>NZ_CP162758.1:6202500-6327549 GCF_054668325.1 Pseudomonas sp. S2_F07 | reverse complement strand
CGCGATGTTGGCCTGGGCGTCGGCACCCAGGCGATCACCGATCAACTCGGCCACCGGCGCACTGAGTTCGACGAACGAACGGTTGAAGTTCTTGCCGCTGCCGAGCTCGAAGCGCCCCAGGTGGCTGCCTTGCAAGTGCTGGTCGAGGCCAATGGGATTGGCCACCGGCACCAGTTCGATCACACCCTTCAATTGTCCCAGTTGTTCCAGTTCGGTCAGGCGTTTCTTCAACTCCCAGGCGGTGCGCATGCCCGGCAATTCGTCGGCGTGCAAGCTGGCCTGGATGTACACCTTGCGCGTGCCCGCGCCATAACGGAACACGCTGAGGGTGCGCTCGCTGCCCAAGTGGCTCCAGGGCAGTTTGTGGTCGATGCGTTGCATGGAAATACTCCTGAATAGCAAGGTCACCATTGTGGGAGCGGGCTTGCTCGCGAAGGCGTCGGTACATTCAACATCTCTGTTGCCTGACACGACGCCTTCGCGAGCAAGCCCGCTCCCACAGGTATCTCGTTTCAATAGAAGAAGCACAAAAAAAATGGCAACCGCGTCTGACGGTTGCCACTTTTCCAAACGGTTGGATTACTCGCCGTAAACGTCAAACTTGAAATACTTGTCCTGCACTTGCTTGTACTTGCCGTTGGCGCGGATTTCGGTGATCGCTGTGTTGAATTTCTCGGCCAGGGCGGTATCGCCCTTGCGCACGGCAATGCCGGCGCCGCCACCGAAGTATTTCGGATCGTTGTACTCTGGGCCAACGAAGGCAAAACCTTTACCGGCGTCGGTTTTCAGGAAACCGTCGTCCAGGTTGACCGAGTCGGCCAGCAGCGCGTCAATGCGGCCGGAGACCATGTCCAGGTTGGCTTCCTGCTGGGAGCCGTAGCGCACCAGGACAATGCCCGCCGGTTGCAGCACTTCAGTGGCGAAGCGGTCGTGGGTACTGGCGCGCAGCACACCGACTTTCTTGCCCTTGAGCTCGGTCAGCGGGTCCTTGACGTCGGTGCCTTCCTTCATCACGAAGCGTGCCGGGGTGTGGTAGTACTTGATGGTGAAATCGACGTTCTTCTTGCGGTCGTCAGTGATGGTCATAGACGACAGGATGGCGTCGATTTTCTTGACCTTCAGCGCCGGGATCAAACCGTCGAACTCTTGCTCGACCCAGGTGCACTTGACTTTCATCTGCTCGCACAGCGCATCGCCGATATCCACGTCGAAACCGGTGAGTTTGCCGTCAGGGGTTTTCATCGAGAATGGCGGGTAGCCGGCTTCGATACCGATACGGATCGGCTTGGCGTCTTCGGCCACGGCGGTCAGGGACAACATCGACAGTGCCAGGGCACCGAACATCACTAGCTTCTTCATTTATAACTCCTGTGTGCGGAGGCTTTTATTGGCAGCTTCGATTGGCAGCGTTCGGTCATCGCTTTGTGAGCGGGAGCCGAAGTGGCCGGCAGTCTAGAGCGGCTACAGGAGGGCAAATTACGCCGAGGCGACAAATATTTACAGAAAAGTGGCAGCCGGAGGGAGGCGTCGAGGTGAACGCGCCATGACCAGGTTTTCAGGCGTCATCCGACAGAACGGGTCGACTGGCTATGCCCGGTGTTTTGCGGCACATTGAGCGCCCTTGTGTCCCATCGAGAGTAGCTTGATGCCCACGTTGAACCTGATCCAGCACCACCCCGCCGAAGGTCCGGGCGCCATCGGCATCTGGGCCGAATCCCGAGGGCTGGCGCTGAAGGTGTTTCGCGCCGACCTCGGCCAATTGCCGCCGGTCAGCGCCGATCCGGTGATCCTGTTGGGCGGGCCTTATGAATCCAATGCCGGCCCGGCCTGGCTGGAAGCCGAACGGCAATGGCTCAGAGGCTCGCTGGATCAGCACGCGGCCGTGTTCGCGATATGCCTGGGAGCACAGTTGCTGGCGCTGAGCCTGGGCGGGAATGTACGGCGGATGGACCGGACCGAAACCGGATGGACCAACGTGAGCTTTATCGATGGGCAAACGCTGAAGGTGCTGGAGTGGCACGAAGACGCCATCGACCTGCCGCCTGCCGCGCAGCTGTTGGCCAGCAGCGCGCACTGCGTGCAGCAGATGTACCGCGCCGGGCCGACGCGGCTGGGGCTGCAGTTTCATCCGGAGTGGAACGCCGAGTCGGTGGCCATGCTCAATGCGCACTTTGGCGATGAGTCGCCGTTGCCTCGGGAGCCGCAGGACGATGCGGCCTACGCCGATGTGTTGGCGTGGTTGCAGGCGACACTGGATGAGTGGTGGGCGGCGGGAAATGAATAATGCAGATCAAAAGATCGCAGGCTGCGCCAGCTCCTACAGGCAACGCAATCCAATGTAGGAGCTGGCGCAGCCTGCGATCTTTTCGGTTACATCAACACTCGCAACCGACCACGCGGCTGGTTTGCCGCGGCACCCCGGCACTCAACTCAAACCCTTCATCCAGCCATCCGGTCACGCCGCCGATCATCTCCTTGACCGGATAACCCAGGGCCGCCAGTTTCACCGCCGCCTTGTTGGCACCGTTGCAGTGAGGCCCGGCGCAATACACCACGAACAGGCTGTTTTTCGGATAACCCGCCAAACCTTCGGCATTCAGCAAGCGCCCGGGAATGTTGATCGCTCCCGGTACATGCCCGCGTTCGAACGCCAGAGGGCCACGAACATCCACCAGAATGAAATCGACTTCGCCAGCCTGCTGGCTGCCGTGGACGTCGGAACAATCGGTTTCGAAGGTCAGACGGTTGCTGAAATGCATCAGGGCGATGGCCGAAGGGGCAGCGGGGATTTCGCGGACCAGGCTGGTCATGGGCTCTACTCCAAAGAAGCGGTGGGTGTGGGAAGACTTTATCCGCCAGCCGCTTGCGGCTACAGTGGCGTACAAGACACCTACCGGGAACTTTCCGCCAAATGCACCCCACCCCAGGAACGGTCGCGATTCTGGCCTACGACGGCCTCTGCACCTTCGAGTTCGGCATTGCCGTGGAGATCTTCGGCCTGCCACGGCCTGAATTCGATTTTCCGTGGTACGAGCATTGTATCGTCGCGGTCGATCAAGGCCCGATGCGTGCCATGGGCGGCATCCAGGTACTGGCCGATGGCGGCATGGAATTGCTCGCCAATGCCCGCACCATCATCATTCCCGGTTGGCGCGACCGTAGCGCCACGGTGCCGGCGGAACTGATCGCCGCCCTGCGCCAGGCCCATGCCCGGGGGGCGCGGTTGCTGTCGATCTGCTCCGGTGTTTTCGTCCTCGCCGCCACCGGGTTGCTCGACGGGCACGGCGCGACCACGCATTGGCGCTATACCTCGGAACTGGCCGAGCGCTTTCCTGGCATCCTCGTGGACCCGGACGTGCTGTATGTCGATTCCGGCCAATTGATCACCTCCGCCGGCAGCGCGGCAGGCATCGATGCCTGCCTGCACCTGGTGGCACGGGATTTCGGCACCCAGGTGGCCAATTCCGTGGCCAGGCGCCTGGTCATGTCGCCGCAACGCAGCGGTGGCCAGGCGCAATTCATTCCAACGCCGGTCAGTCCTGCACCGCGTAGCGATCTTTCCCGCGTCATGCAGTGGGCACGTGAGCGTTTGCACGAGCCGCTGGAGGTGCGCGACCTGGCCAGTGAAGCCGCCATGAGCGAACGCACCTTCCTGCGTCGCTTCACCGAAACCAGCGGCCAGTCACCGAAAACCTGGTTACAGCACGAACGTCTGGGCCGCGCCCGCGAACTGCTGGAAAGCAGCGACCAGAACACCGAGCAGATTGCCGAACGTTGTGGTTATCGTTCGGTGGAAAGCTTCCGGGTGGCCTTTCGAACGGTGGTTGGCGTACCGCCTTCGGTGTATCGGGAGCGGTTTGGGCGTGGGAGTAATGCTATTTCTTGAGCTGTTCTCAAGGGCCCCTTCGCGAGCAAGTCGGATCGCCGCATCGCCGCTCCCACAGGTTTTTGTGTTGTTCACACCAACTGTGCAGTGCAGCAGATCCCTGTGGGAGCGGGCTTGCTCGCGAAGGCGTCAGCCCGGTCACCGACCGATCAAGGCTTGCGCAACAGATAGGTATCCATGATCCAGCCATTGGCCAGCCTTGCAGCCTTGCGCACCCGTTCGATTTCATCCGCCACATCCTTGAGCTTGCCGCGGATCAGGATTTCATCCGGCGTCCCCAGATAGGCCCCCCAGTAAATCTCGGTGTCCTGATCCACCACCTGATGGTAAGCATCCTGAGCATCGAGCATCACCACCAGGCTGTCGGCATCGCTCACCTGCCCTGCCGCCAGACGCCGGCCGGTGGTGATTTCAACGGAGCGGCCAATCTGGTTGAGCGGCACCTTGTGTCGGGCCGCCAACGCCTGGACGCTGGTAATGCCGGGGATCACCTCGAACTCGAACCCACAGGCGCCAGAGGCCTGGATCGCCTGAAGGATACGGATCGTGCTGTCGTACAACGCGGGGTCGCCCCACACCAGAAAACCGCCGCACTGGCTGTCGGAAAGCTCCTCGTTGATCAGCCGTTCGAAGGTTTGTTGCTTGGCCAGGTTCAAGTCGTCGACACTGGTCTTGTAGTCCACCTCACCGCGCTCGCGCTCAGGGCTGTGGGCTTCGACAAAACGGTAATCGTGGCCGGTGATGTAGCGTGAGCAGATTTCGCGGCGCAGATCGATGAGTTTGTCTTTGTCCTGGCCCTTATCCATGAGAAAAAAAACATCGACCTGATTCAACGCCTTCACTGCTTGCATCGTGATGTAGTCGGGGTTGCCGGCACCGATCCCGATGACCAGGAGTTTTTTCATCACAGCAAGTCCTCGGGGTCGGTGCCCGGCAAACGCAGCCGCCAGCAACCATGGAACCGCAACTCGACAGCCGACAGGGGCTCGACGTCGATCAGGCTGGACGCTGCCCCCTGCAACACCTGCGTCAGCGCGGCACGGATGACAAAGGGATGGGTAACGGCAGCGATGTGCCCCGGCGTCGATTGCAAGGTTGTCAACCACGCGCCAACCCGCTCCTCCAGTTGCACCCGCGACTCACCACCGTGGGGCGCCGAAGCCGGATCGTCCAGCCAATCCTGGAGCACCAGGGCTGCGGTTTTTTGCAGCTCACCGATGCGCACACCACCCCAACGCCCGAAGTCGCAGTCCCTCAAGGCGTCGACAATCTCCGGTGCGCTGCCGAACAGTTCAGCGGTTTGCCGGGTGCGCAACTCCGGGCCGCAGACAAGACGCGGAGCGCCCTTGAACTGTTTGCAACGGGACAGCCTGAGCGCTTGCCAATCCATCTCCAGAGGTTCGTCCAGAGGAAAACGCGCCAATTTCTGTGCGACGGTTCGCGCGTGGCAAATCAGGGTTAAACGGGTTGCCTGCACCAGCAATCACTCCGGGGTGGAAAGGAACGGGCGTAAGGTGACCGCCATCGCGCAATTGTGCCGCAACACAGCAGGCCCGGGGGGTGTTTAATTTTCCTGCTTGAAACGGATTCCTTCAGTCATTTCCTGCCGGATTTTCTGTCATGGCTGACCGCAACGCAGGCAATCGCCTACAAGACTTTACGACATCGCCGTAGCCCTTTGGTACAGGCATTTCGCCCCTTTTTCGGGCACGAGCAAAGCACATGAAAATTCACTAGACAGGCAGTACGCGATGATCAAATACTCCTTTCAACGGACTGTTAAAACACTTGCCACGTTCATCCAGCAGGAGCCCGGATGCCTTTTGTCGACCCCCCGTTCAAAGCACCTGGCCAGGCATCGCCTGCGGCCGAGCCGCCTGTTCCTCGTTTAATGCGGTCGATCCCAGGAAATATCCGATAAGAAAAAGCGTGGCGCCTGACAACGTTCAGACGACCACCGATTTAATGTGTGGAAAAACCGACAGTGATAGTCAGGTTCGGCTCGATCGCCGAATCGTTTGATACAGGAGTGTCTCCATGCTGGTCTTGCGTCCAGTCGAGTTGGCCGACCTGCCCCAGTTGCAGAGGCTGGCACGTGAAAGCCTCGTGGGCGTCACGTCCCTGCCAGACGATAGCGAACGGTTACGCGAAAAAATCCTCGATTCCTGTGCCTCGTTCGAAAAGGACGTCGAGGCGCACGGCGCGGAAAACTATTTCTTTGTACTCGAAGACCTGACGACACGGCACCTGGCCGGCTGCTCGGAAATCCTCGCCACGGCGGGGTACAACGAGCCGTTCTACAGCCTGCGCAACCGGCACTTCACCAGCGCCTCGCGGGAGCTGAACATCGAGCACGGCGTACCGGCCCTGTCGTTGTGTCACGACCTCAGTGGCCACACCTTGCTGCGAGGCTTCCATATCGATGCCGCGCAGGTGCGCAGCGCGCATTCCGAACTGCTGTCGCGGGCGCGCCTGCTGTTCGTCGCCGCCCACGCCCGGCGTTTTTCCGACACGGTGATCACCGAGATCGTCGGCTACAGCAGTGATGAAGGCCACTCGCCATTTTGGGACGCCGTGGGCAAGCATTTCTTCGACCTGCCCTACATCGAGGCCGAACGGCTTTGCGGCTTGCAAAACCGCAGCTTTCTCGCCGAACTGATGCCGCAGTATCCGATCTACGTGCCCATGCTGCCCCAGGCGGCACAGGACTGCATCGGCAGCATCCACCCCGATGGCCAGGAAGCCTTCGATATCCTCGAACGGGAAGGCTTCGAAACCAACAGCTACATCGATCTGTTCGATGGCGGCCCGACACTCTTCGCGCGCACCTCGGGCATTCGCTCCATCACCCACAGCCAGTGCGGCGTAACCCAGCCTGGCCTGGTGATCGATGCTCGTGGCAGATTTCTGGTGAGCAACGATTCACTGAAGGATTATCGGGCCATCGTCGCCGATCTTGATTACATCCCCGGGCAACCCGTGACCCTGGACACCGCCATGTGCGAGGCGCTGAAGGTGACCGAGGGCAGCCCCATCAGGCTGGTTGCCCTGTGAACACTCAGCAGATTCAACGCCCGGGCACACGCGCACAAGGAACCACCGCATGATTGTTCGTCCGGTCCAGATCACCGACCTGCCCGCCCTGTTCACGCTGGTGCGTCAGGCCGTTCCGGGGCTTACCAGCCTGCCGGCCGACGAAGAACGCCTGGCCAACCGGATTCGCTGGGCCCAACGCACCTTCGCCGGGCAGGTCGATCGGGCCGATGCCGATTATCTATTCGTGCTTGAGGACGACGAGCAACAAGTGATGGGCGTCAGCGCCCTGACGGGTGGTGTTGGCCTGCGCGAGCCCTGGTACAACTACCGGGTCGGACTGACAGTCAGCGCTTCGGTGGACCTGGGCATCCAGCGCCAGATCCCGACCCTGTTCCTGAGCAATGAATTGACCGGGCAATCGGAGATCTGCTCGTTGTACCTGCGCCCCGATCAGCGTCAGGGCAGCAACGGCCGTTTGCTTTCCCTCGGGCGCCTGTTATTTGTGGCCGAGTTTACCCAGCTGTTCGGCAACCGGATCATCGCCGAACTACGCGGCAGTGCCGACGAACGCGGCGGCTCGCCGTTCTGGGACAGCCTCGGCCGGCATTTTTTCAAGATGGAATTCAGCCACGCCGATCACTTGTCCGGGCAGGGCAACAGATCCTTCATCGCCGAACTGATGCCGCGCCAGCCGCTGTACACTTGCCTGCTCACCGAACAGGCCCAGGCAGTGATCGGCAAGGCCCACCCCAATACCGAACCGGCCCTGAAAATCCTCAGCGCCGAGGGTTTTGCCCACAAGGGCTACATCGATATCTTCGACGGCGGGCCGGTCATCGAAGCCCCGGTTTCCGCGATCCGCACCGTGCGCGACAGCCGGCCGCTGTCACTGGCCATCGGCTCGCCGGACGAGAAAGCGCCCCTCTGGCTGATTCACAACCGCCGCCTGGAAAACTGTCGCATTACCTGCGCCCCGGCCCGACAGGTGGGCAATAGCCTGGTGGTTGATCGCCTGACCGCCAAGCGCCTGCAGTTGCAACCCGGTGACTCGGTGCGCGCCGTACCGCTGCTTGACCAGCGGCAACAGGCTGTGGCGGCGTGACTTATCAGTTCCATCGCTGCGACGTCAATCGGCCTGATCCAGCAAATTCGTCATCATTCTCCCCTGGCGCGCGTGATAGCCTTTTATCTCTTCGGCGTTGACACTTTTGCTCAAGCCCTTCCATTCCATTCCATTGGTGGAACTCATATGTCCAGGCTTTCCCATCAAGACTTGCGCCGCAATTTTCGCCAACTGTTCGCCTCCGACACCTGCTACCACACGGCCTCGGTGTTCGACCCGATGTCGGCCCGCATCGCCGCCGACCTGGGCTTCGAAGTCGGGATCCTCGGCGGTTCGGTCGCCTCGCTGCAAGTGCTGGGCGCCCCCGACTTTGCCCTGATCACCCTCAGCGAATTCGCTGAACAGGCCACCCGCATCGGCCGTGTCGCCCAGTTGCCGGTGATCGCCGACGCCGACCACGGCTACGGCAACGCGCTCAACGTCATGCGCACCATCGTCGAACTCGAACGGGCCGGCGTCGCCGCGCTGACCATCGAAGACACCCTGCTGCCCGCGCAGTTCGGCCGCAAATCCACCGACCTGATCACGGTCGCCGAAGGCGTCGGCAAGATCCGCGCAGCGCTCGAAGCCCGCTGCGATTCGGAAATGGCAATCATCGCCCGCACCCATGCCGGGATTCTGCCGGTGCAGGAAATCATCAGCCGCACCCGGCAATACCAGAGCGCCGGCGCCGACGGGATCTGCATGGTGGGCATCAAGGACTTCGACCATCTGGAGCAGATCGCCGAGCACCTGAGCGTGCCACTGATGCTGGTGACCTATGGCAACCCGCTGCTACGCGATGACAAGCGCCTGGCCGAATTGGGTGTGCGCGTGACCATCGACGGCCATGGCGCCTACTTCGCCGCGATCAAGGCGACCTACGACAGCCTGCGCGAACAACGCCAGATCCTCACCCAGACCTCGGACCTGAGCGCCACCGAGCTGACGCACACCTACACGCAACCCGAGGAATACATCCGCTTCGCGGAAGAATTCATGAGCGTCAAGGAATGACCGTTTAAACCGACACGCCGCCTTCGTCGGATCGCCGCCCGGAGCAAGCCCGCTCCCACAGGGATTCGGAGTGAGTACAAGATTTGTGTTCAACAGAAATCAACTGTGGGAGCGGGCTTGCTCGCGAATAGGCCATCACATCCAGCATCCCTGCCGACTGACACCCCGTCATCGCGGGCACAAATGTCTTGCGCTAGACAGTCACACCGAGTCGAGCAGTTCGCGATGGGGTTTGCCGTTACCGCAGCAGATCACTCGATTGCGCCCGGTGGTCTTGGCTTCATACAACGCATGATCGGCGTCATTGAGCCAAAGCGTCGCGTCGGCGTGGGCCGGGTTGAATGACGCCAGGCCGATGCTCAGGCTGACTTTCAGCGCCGGATTCTGCTCGTAGCCCAAGGTGGCGAAGCGATCACGCAGGGCATCCATGACGGCGATGGCGCGGTTCAGGGGCAGGTCCGGAAGGATCACGCAGAACTCGTCACCGCCGTAGCGCCCTGCCACATCAGTCGCCCGCAGGTTCTGCTTGAGCATTTTGCTCAACTGACGCAAGACGATGTCGCCGGCAACATGGCCGTAAGTGTCGTTGATCGCCTTGAAATGGTCGATGTCGATCAGGGCGATCGCCCCACCTTTTTGCTGGCGTTTGCAACGCTGGAACTCGATCTCCAGCTGGTCCTTCCAGGTGCCATGGTTCAGCAGGCCTGTCAGGCTATCGGTGCGGCTCAGTGCCAGCAGTTCACGCTTCTGACAGCCGAGCGTATGGGCCTGGCGGAAGCAGATCCAGCCCAGCGCCAGTGGATACAGGCACAGCAACGGCAAACAGGCATAGAGCTGCACTGCGCTGGTGGCAGGAATGAACGCCGGGGCGAAAATCCGCAGGCCAACGAGCACGCCGAGGATTTGCGCGGCTGTCCCGGCCAGCAGGAAGCGCAAGCCGCCGATGGCCACGTTGTTCATGGCCATCATGGAAATGGTGGTCGCGCTGGGCAGTGGATTGAATTGCATCGCGGCAATCCAGAAGCCGCCGAGAAAGGCATCGATCAGCAGATTGCGGTGTTCGGCATGATAGGGCGTCCTGGCCCGGCGCGCCCATTGGTAAGCCAGATGCGGCCAGACCAGGCCATTGAACCACATGAAACCCCAGACCCAGGGCGCCGGATCGAGTGGATACATTGCCGCGCTCACGCACACCAACCCCAGGGCCAACCCCAGGGTCCGCGATGTATAGAGCCTCCTGGCCAATGAAGATCCTTTTCCTCCCGCTTTTGCCATAGGGCCTCTGTGCCACTCGACGGAATGCGATTACAGCCTGTGCCTGTGCGCTGGAGTCTATCAGGGTGAGATTAAATAGCCATCACCGGCTGACAGGCTGAATATCGCGACATCACGCTCACATAAAAGCAAAAGCCTCACCCCGGAAACGGCTATACATGAAAGAAGGGGTTGATCGATGACCATAAGAGGAGGCCCATGCAGACCTTTCAAGTATTGATCATCGGCAGCGGGTTTGGCGGCCAATGTGCAGCAATCAATTTGCTCAAGGCCGGCATCGACGATTTTCGCCTGCTGGAGCGGCGGGATTTCTTCGGCGGCACCTGGTGCCAGAACACCTACCCCGGCGCGGCAGTCGACGTGCCCTCGCCACTGTACTCCCTGTCTTTTGCTCCGTATCACTGGAAACAAATGTTCGCCGAACAGGCCGAACTGCACCGCTATACCCGCCACGTGGTGGAACACTTCGGCCTGCGCGACAAGGTGGAACTGGGCGCCAATGTCGAGCGCGTCGAATGGGACGACACCAACAGACGCTGGACGGTATACACAACCGACAAAGGCACGTATTGCGCGCAGTTCCTGATCAACGCGACCGGGCCGCTGAGTCAACCGGTGGTCCCGCGCTTCGACGGACAGGAACGCTTCCAGGGCAAGACGTTCCACACTAACAACTGGGATCACCACTACGACTACCGGCAAAAACGCGTGGCCATCGTCGGCAGCGGCGCCAGTGCGGCCCAGGTCATTCCGGCCATCGCTCCGGACGTCGGGCACTTGCATGTATTCCAGCGCACGCCTCACTGGGTGCTGCCCCGGGCTGACCGCCGCTTTGGCCGTTTCCAGCGCTGGCTGTTGGGATTCAAGCCGGCCTACAAGCTGCTGCGCTGGGGGATCTACTGGCAATTCGAAACCCGGGTGATTGCCTTCAAGTATTCGAAACCGGCGGTGCACATGGTCCAGCGCCAGGCCCTGCGCTTTCTCAAACGCCAGGTGCCGGACGCCGAACTGCGGCGCAAGCTGACTCCGGACTACACCATCGGCTGCAAACGGGTAATCCTGTCCAGCACGCTGTACCCGACCCTGGCGCGCAGTAACGTGACGCTACACGGGCGCGAGCAAGGCATCGCGTCCATCGACGAAACCGGCATCGTGACCCTGGACGGCCAGCACATCGACCTGGACCTGATCGTCTGGTCCACCGGCTACGATGCCACCGACGGGGTGATTTCCTACCCGGTAACGGGCAAGGACGGCACCCGTCTCAAGGAGGTCTGGGCTCAGTACCCGCGGGCCTACCTCGGCACCGCCCTGCCCGACTTTCCCAACCTGTTCATCGTCACGGGACCGAACACCGGCATCGGCCACACTTCGGCGCTGTTCATCATCGAATCCCAGATGAATTACATCCTCGATTGCATTCGCACCGTGAAGACTCAAGGTTTACGCAGCATCGAAGTTCGCCATGAGGCGGAACGTACCTACACTGAAATGATCCACCGGGAAATGGAACGCACCGTGTGGAAATCCGGTGGGTGCCACAGTTGGTATCAAAGCAAGAGCGGTCATGTGATTGCCATGTTTCCGGGATTCAGCTTCAGCTTTCATCGCTTGACCCGAGCGCTGAAACCCGCCGATCACATATTGTCCTGAGCAGATAGAAGGGAGACGCGTGATGCTTTTGTTGTTCGTCGTTCTCGTAGTGTTCGTCGCCTGGAGCTGGCTGACCTACCCGGCCATCGGCTACTGGCTCTATGACTTGAGCATGGCGGCCGAGGCCAAGTTGTACCGGCTGCACAAGATCGTCGTGCCCATCCCCGAAATGACCGTCTCGACCTGGCAAGGCGGGCCGTACGAGGCCACCAGCAGTGTGCTGATGCTCCATGGCTTCAGCGCCGACAAGAACCTCTGGCTGCGTTTCGCCCGGCACTTTGTCGGCAGCCATCGGGTGATCATCCCGGACATCGCCGGCCATGGTGAAACCGGCTTCAAGGCGGGCGGCGGCTACGACATCCCGCTGCAAGCCAAGCGCATGATCCAGCTGCTGGACGTGTGTGGAGTCGAGAAAGTCCATGTCATCGGCAACTCCATGGGCGGCTACATGGCGGCCTGGCTCGCGGCCACGTATCCGGAGCGCATTGTGTCGGTGGCCCTGATCGACCCGGCCGGGGTCACTTCGCCCGAGCCCAGTGACCTTGAACGGCATTTGGCCAAGGGCCACAACCCGTTTCTGATTCATTCGCGGGAAGAATTCCAGCGTTTCTACGCCATGACCATGGCTTCGCCGCCCTGGGTACCGAAGCTGGTGCTCGATGCCGTCGCCCAGCGCTATGAACAGTCCCGCGAGGAGCTGGAAGAAATCTTCCACGAATTCCGCGCCAGCCCGCCGATGGAACCGCGCCTGCCCGACATCACCGCCCCGGCGCTGTTGCTGTGGGGACGCAAGGACCGGCTGATCGATGTCAGCAGCGTGGCGGTCTGGAGCAAGGGCATCGCCGACCTGCGCGTGCATATCTGGGACGCCATCGGGCACATGCCCATGGTGGAAGCGCCCTACGGCTCGGCGCGCCTGTATCGCGAGTTTTTGGCATCGCTGCGTTCGGAGAGCCCACAGGATCAACGACTGCACTAGGGGGCGTTCTCAGGTGGGGAAACTAATTGAGAACGCCCCCTGACAGTCCTTTACAGAATGAAGTTCGTCAGAAACTTCGTTTGTCGGCGTCGCGCAAGGCTGCGATCTTTTGTCCATCCTTTACGTCACCGCGCCAGGAATCCTGTTCATGAACCACCCGAACTTCATCAGCCCTGACCTGATCCGCCAACGCTTCTCCAAAGCGATGTCCGACATGTACCGCGAGGAGGTGCCGTTGTACGGCGCTTTGATGGAACTGGTGGAACAGACCAACCGTCACGTGCTGGACAGCGATGGGCAAATCCTGCGGCAGCTCACCAGCACCGGCGAAATCGAGCGCCTGGACCTGGAGCGTCATGGGGCGATCCGCGTCGGCACCGCCGACGAACTGGCGACCCTCGCCCGCCTGTTCGCGGTGATGGGCATGCAACCGGTGGGTTACTACGACCTGACACCGGCCGGCGTGCCGGTGCATTCAACGGCGTTTCGCGCGGTGCATGAAGCATCGCTGCAAGTCAGCCCGTTCCGGGTGTTCACCTCGCTGTTGCGCCTGGAATTGATCGAAGACCAGGAGCTGCGAGCGTTCGCCCAGTCGATGCTCGACCAGCGCTCGATCTTCACCCCCACGGCCCTCACGCTCGTCGAACGCGCCGAATCCCGGGGTGGCCTGACCGAGCAGGAAGCCCAGGCGTTCGTCGAACAGGCACTGGAAACCTTTCGCTGGCACCACAGCGCCACCGTCACCGCCGAACAGTATCGACAGCTCAGCGCCCAGCATCGTCTGATCGCCGACGTGGTGGCGTTCAAGGGCCCGCACATCAACCACCTGACACCGCGGACCCTGGACATCGACATCGTCCAGGCGCAGATGCCGGCCCATGGCATCACCCCCAAAGCGGTGATCGAAGGCCCGCCTCGCCGCCAGTGCCCGATCCTGCTGCGCCAGACCAGCTTCAAGGCCCTGGACGAGCCGATTGCCTTCACCGATCAAAGCGAGGCTCGCGGCAGCCACAGTGCCCGGTTCGGTGAGATCGAACAGCGCGGTGCCGCCCTCACGCCCAAAGGTCGCGCACTCTACGACCGCTTGCTCAATGCCGCACGGGATGAACTCGAGGACTTCCCCAACGAAGCCAACGCCGCACGCTACAACGCCCTGATGGCACAGCATTTCAGCGAGTTCCCTGACACCTGGGAAGGCATGCGCCAACAGGGCCTGGCTTACTTCCGCTACTTCGTGACGGAAAAAGGCATGACGGCGGGCGACCTGAAAAGCACGCCCCTGGAAGACCTGCTCAGCGATGGATACCTGCGGGTTGAACCGCTGGTGTACGAAGACTTCCTGCCGGTCAGCGCGGCGGGGATTTTTCAGTCAAACCTGGGGGATGCGGCACAAACCCGTTACGGCGCCCATGCCAACCAGCAGGCGTTCGAACAGGCCCTGGGGCGTTCAACGATCGATGAACTGGAACTGTATGCCGAGAGCCAGCGGCGTTCGATCGAACAGTGTTTCGCCGCGTTGGCCGATGTTGTTCAAGTCAATAAAAAACAAGGCTGAAGGGCTTGTTACAACTCAATAAAAAAGGGCGACCTGCAGGCCGCCCGTTTTTTTATATCCAAAACCTTCAATACAACAAATAAAGTGTTCGCCCAGTGCAATGGCCTCGGCAATCCATGCACTGGTAAAGAGCCCTGACACTGGGCGAACGGAAAGCATTTTAGTAGAAACGGACTGATATGTCCGTGCCACAAAGATGAAATTTATCGACACAATGTTTAACAAGATGTCGATTTAAATACTATGCAACACGACAGTACAAACTCACCTGTTCGGCCATTACGGGCTGATTATTCCTATACAAAACTTGCACAAAAATAATCAGCCTGTATAGAACCATTACTCAATATTAGTGTTGGCTGGTCACCGTCAATACGTCGGTATAAACCACGTTGACGCTTTGCCCGACTTTCAAGTCCTTGAGTTTGGCCTGGACTTCAGGTCGTTTGACGTCGACGGTCTTGGACTTGCCTTCCGGGTTTTCGAAGGTCACCTGGTTTTTCTTCAGGTCAATGTGGGTGATTTTCAGCTGCACTTTCACCTGGCGGTAAGCTTCGCCGCCCGGATTGGCGCTGCCGGGTGCTGCGCGGATTTCGCCGATGGCTTCGGCGGTGCCGGGCAGGCCTTTGTCGATATCGGTGTCGAGGTACGCTGCAACGGCGCTGGTGACCGTGATGTCGACCGTATCGCCGGCCTTGAGGTTATCGAGGTTTTTCGCCTTGTCGGTCAATTGCACCGGGAACTCGTTGCCCTGCGGGCCCTTCAGAACCACGGAATGGTTCGCGGCATCAACCGAAACGACTTTGGTGGAGACCTGATCAGCCACAACGACTTCGGACAATGGGATATCGGCGGCAACCGCGCCAAAACTGGCGGCAGACAACATGGTAGCGAGGGTGATGGCTTTGGTCAGTGCATGGCGTTTCATAGGCAGAACTTTCCCTGTGATAGATGGCAACAGACGGCGTTGAAAACGGGCTCAACGCCATGTGTGCGCTGAGCATAGACGCTGTTCGGCAAGTGGTCGCGGCAGACCGCTGAATTTCGTGGCACAGGGTACTAATACCCGGTCATTTCCAGATAGCCACTCCCTGCATGACTGCCGCCGAGGCGCACCGGGCCTTCCCAGTACGGAATGCGCAAGTCCATCCAGGCCTGGGGATTGAGCGCGGTAATGGCGATATCGAGGTGTCTGGCGGGGATGTTGATCGACCAGCGAATGGGCATCGTGCGCCCGGCAACCCGGGCGGTGTCTTGCGGCGTGAGGATGATGTCGCCGGCATGCAGCAATTGTACCTGGCCCCCGGCGTCGATCCAGGTGCCGGTGAGGTAAGGCTCGCCGTCCTTTTGCCGCATGCGATACAGCATCACCTGCTCGCCGCTGTCCAGGTGCAGGGAAAACCAGTCCCAACCGGTCTGGTTGCCCGTCAGGGGCTGGCTGCTCCATTCCCGGTCGAGCCAGGCCGGGCCACTGACCTGGAAGGTCTTGCCGTCGATGTCCAGGGTGCCGCTGGCCCGGAAGAACGGCTGGCTGTAGTAGTAAGAGGCCTGACCCTGTTCTGATTTCTGGCTGAAGCCACGGTCCCCCTGAAGCACCAGCGGACCTGTCGGGGTCAACCTCAGCCGGTAGCTGAATCGCCGGTCGCGGGCACTGAGTAGCACGTCAGCCAACGGGTCGTCGGCAGTCGCCTGGCTACGCAATTGCCAGTCGTCGATCCATGCATTGAACGGCGCAACGCTGACACCGGCCTGACCGATGCCGCCACGGGCATAACGTTCGGCCGCGTGATGTGCCGTCGCCGAGGTCACTGCGGCGTGGCCGAGCCAGATCGTCTGGTTCTGCCAACCCGCCACCTCGGGGCTGGCTTTCAGGGCGCTGCGGAACAAGGTCCATTGCACGCCGAATTCATTGCCCTGATCGTCCTGCAGGTTGGCCGTGACGTACCACCATTCGATGCGAAAGCCGTCGTGGGGGCCGTGATCCGCCGGGAAACTGAACATCCGACCGGGCACCACCGGGGTGAACGCAGCGGCCTGGGTACCCAGCCCGGCAAAGCCCTTTTGCTCCGGTGCCGGCTGATCGCAACCGCTCGCCAGCAGCGCCAGGAGTAACACGCAGGCCTTAATCTTCATGGGCAAACGTACGCAGCAGGTCCGCCGGTTGCGTGCGGTACAAACGGTACAACGGCCAGGCCGAGGCCAGTAGCGTCGCCACCAGCGCCAGCCCCATCAATTGCAACAGTTGCAATGGAAACACCCGCAACGGCAGGCGCCAGCCAAAGGCCTGCACGTTGATCACCGTGTCCAGGCACCACGCCAGGGCGATGCCCAGCGGCAACGCCAACACCAGGGTCAAGATCGCCAGCAACCAGGTTTGCCCGAGGTTGAGCAACATCAGATGCCGCCGGGTCACGCCCAGCGCCCACAATGGCGCCAGTTGCCCGAGACGGCTCTGGCTTTGGGTCAACAGGCTGATGAACAGCGCCACCCCGGCCACGCACAGCGTCAGGCTGTTGAGGGCGGCGGTGGCGGCGAAGGTGCGCTCGAAGACTTGCGTGGACCAGCCCTTGAGCCGCGCCTGATCGACGATGCGGCTGTCCTCCAGGGTAAAACGCGCCTGCAATGCCGTGACGAACGCCGGGATCGACGGCGGTTCGATGCGCAGGTTGAAGCGGTTCGGTGTCAATTGCGGCCAGCCGCGCAGCAGGTGGCTGATGTTCACCAGTATGTGGCCCTTGGGATTGCCGTAGTCGGCGTAGATCCCGACGATCCGTGGCGACCACAGGCCGGTGGGCGTCGGCAGCGTCAAGTGATCGCCCAGTTGCACGTGCAGGCGCCGGGCCAGTTGTTCGCTGAGCATCACCGCATCGTCCTTGGCCAGCCGCTCCCAAGGGTTGTCGCCCAAGGTCTCGAGCAACGGCCAGTGCTGGCGATAGGTCGGATGGTCAATGATCCCCGACAGGTCCGTCGGCCAGCCCTGCAACTGGATCGAAACCTGCCAGTTGGGCAGCACCGCCGCCAATTGCGGCTGCTGATTGAGCCAGCTGTGCAGCTCCCGGGCCTGGGCCGGGTTCTGGGGATTGAGGTAAAGCTCGGCCGTCAGCCGTTGTTCGAGCCAGTCACTGAAGGTCTGGCGAAAGCCTGCGGTCATGCTACCGGCACCGATGTTCGCCGCCATGGCCAACAGCAGCGCCATCAAGGCCAGGCTCAACGCCGGCAGTTGCTGGCGGCAATCGGCGACAAACCACTGGCCGAGTACCGAGCGACTGCGCTGCGAAACGAGACTGAGCAGCCAACTGAGCATCACCGGCAAGGCCAGCGCGGCACCAATCAACAGCGCCGCCATCAACACGAAGCCACTGATCAGGCTGTCGCCGAAAATCAACGCCAGCAGCGCAATCACCCCGGCCAAAGCCGCCACCCAACCCTGGCGGCGCAACCAGCGTGCGTGGGCCTCATGCCAGGCCTGCGGGTCGGCCAGCGCCAACAAGGGCAGACGCGCCGCCCGCAACAGACTGTTGGCCCCGGCCAGCAACGCGCCGATCAGACTCAAGCCGATACCACTGAACCACCACGACAGGCTGAGGCTCAACTGCCCCGCCACTTCGGCGCCGTACAAGCCACGCAGGCTGGCGGCGACATCGGGCAACAGCACGCCGGCCAGCAGGTAGCCGCTGACCACCCCGGCCACGCCGCCGATCAGGGCCAATCCAGCCAATTCGACGGCGAGACAAGCGATCAGCATCCGCGCACTCACACCGCAGGCACGCAGGGTCCGCAGCAGGCTTCGCCGTTGCTCCAGCGCCAGCCCGATGGCGGCGTGCACGATAAACAGGCCGACCACGAACGACAGTACCCCCAGGGCATCGAGGTTGAGGTGGAAACTTTCGGTCAGGCGCGCCAGGTTGTTTTCTTCGTCGGCGCGCTTGAGTTGCAACTGGCCCTTGAACGGCTCCGGCAGCGACGCGGTGAAATCCTTTGGTAACAGCAGCCGCGACAGTTGATCTGGCAATCCCAGAATCTGCTGGGCAAAACCGATGTCCACCAGCAGCACACCGGGCGCCATGTCAGCCTGCACCTGCAGCGGCGGCAGTGCCACGCCCGCCAGGTTCAGTGGCCGGTCTCCCTCACGCAATCCCAGTGCCTGCAAGGTCTGCGACGAGATCCAGGTACTGCCCGGCGGACTGAAAAAGCCGACCACCTGTTCAATCGCCAGGGCCTGTCCGGCCACCGCCGCACCCGCCGGCAGCGACACCGGCTCGATGCCCATCAACTGCAAACGCTGCTCTTCGTGCCCCTTGAGCATGACCCGACCTTGCAGCACCGGTGACACCGGCCACCCGGCGCGGCGCAGATCGATAAACCATTGCTGGGGGAACGTGCCGCCGCCGGGTGCACCGAGGCTGGCCTGGGGCTCGCCGCCGATCAACTGACTGGCGCGGGCATAGCTGTCACGGGCCTGGCTGTTGAGTGCCTGGACGCCGGTCAACAGACCGGTAGCCAGCCATAACCCGGTCAGTACACTGAAAAACTGCACCGGATGCTGCCGCCAGTGGCTGAGCAGCGCGCGCAGGGTTTCGCCAAAGATGCGCATGTCAGCGCTCACCCGCACCGGCCAGGCGACCGCCGCACAGCAGGGCTTTTTTGGCCAGCCGCGCCGCCACGCCGGGACTGTGGGTGACCATCAACAGGCTGGTGGGACTGTCCTCGAGTAATTCCAGCAGCAACTGCAATACCTCGGCACCAGTGGTTTCATCGAGGCTGCCGGTGGGCTCGTCGGCCAGCAGCAGTGGCGGGCGCGCCGCCAGCGCCCGGCCCAGCGCGACCCGTTGCTGCTGGCCGCCGGACAGTTGCTCCGGATAGCGCCGCAGCAAATCGCCCAAGCCCAGGCGTTGCACCAGGTGCGCCTGCCAGCGTGGGTCATGACGCCCCGCCAGGCGTGCCTGAATCGCCAGGTTGTCTTCGACCCGCAGGCTGCCGATCAGATTGAATTGCTGGAACACCAGGCCGATTTCCGTACGCCGCCAGTTCGCCAGTTGCCCTTCATTCATCTGTTCCAGGCGATGCTCGCCACTGCGGATGCTGCCGCGATCGACCTTGTCCAGCCCGGCGATCAGGTGCAGCAAAGTGCTTTTGCCACTGCCCGACTCGCCCATCAGCGCCAGGCTGCTGCCGGGCTTGAGCGTCAGGTCGACGCCTTGCAGCACCGGCAGTGGCCCCTGCGGTGTGGCGTAGCTTTTGAAAACGCCATGGACTTCAAGCATGGGTCAACCTGCTGGATATGCATGGCCCAAGGATAGCGGCCCTGAATGTTTTTTGTCCGTTGCTGATGATCGCCCCGGCTGAACCCCGCCCTACCCTCGACGCTGGTCTAACCATAACGATAAAAAACGGAGACGCCATGCCTCGTTTCACCTTGAGCCCTCGTGGGTTGTTCGCTTGCCTGATCACTGCCTGCCTTGCGCAATCGGTGGTCGCCGCCGATGGACCGGTCGCGGCCAGCCCGCAAACCACCGCCAGTAACGCCGCGGTGCTGCAGCAACTGCCCTTCACCGACCGCACCGACTACGAGTCGGTCACCAAGGGTCTGATCGCGCCGTTCAAGGGCCAGGTCAAGGACGCCTCGGGCAAGGTCATCTGGGATATCCAGGCCTATGACTTCCTCGCCAAGGATAAGGCCCCGGAGTCGGTCAACCCGAGTCTCTGGCGCCTGGCCCAACTCAGTGCCCATGCCGGATTGTTCGAAGTCAGCCCCCGGCTGTATCAGGTGCGCGGCCTCGACCTGGCCAACATGACCATCATCGAAGGCGACGACGGGCTGATCATCATCGACCCGCTGACCATGGCCGAAACCGCCAAGGCGGCGCTGGACCTGTACTACCAGAACCGTCCGCACAAACCGGTAGTGGCGGTGATCTACAGCCACACCCACGTCGACCACTTCGGTGGCGTGCGCGGAGTCATCGACGAAGCCGACGTCAAGGCCGGCAAGGTCAAGGTGTTCGCCCCCGCCGGGTTCATGGAACACGTGATGAGCGAGAACGTCTACGCCGGCAACGCCATGAGCCGCCGCGCGCAGTTCCAGTTTGGCAGCCTGCTGCCCCGTGGCGAAAAAGGCCAGGTCGACGCCGGCCTGGGCAAGAGCACGCCGAGCGGCGGCACCGTCACCTTGATCCCGCCCACCGACCTGATCGACAAGGAACTGGAAACCCGCACCATCGCCGGCCTCGACGTGGAATTCCAGTTGACCCCGGGCACCGAGGCGCCGGCGGAAATGAACCTGTACCTGCCGCAGTTGCGCGCCTTGTGCATGGCGGAAAACGCCACGCAAATGATGCACAACATCCTCACCCCACGCGGCGCCCAAGTACGCGACGCCAAGGCCTGGGCCGAGTACCTGGACGGCAGCCTGGCGCGTTACGGCGACAAGAGCGACGTGTTGTTCGCCCAGCACAACTGGCCGACCTGGGGTGGCGAGCGCATCCGCACCTTCCTCGCCGACCAGCGCGACATGTACGCCTTCCTCAATGACCGCACCCTGCACCTGCTGAACCAGGGCCTGACGCCGCTGGAAATCGCTGACTCGATCAAGAAGTTGCCCGGCAGCCTCGACCAGAAGTGGTACACCCGTAGCTACTACGGCTCACTGAGTTTCAACACCCGGGCGGTGTATCAGCGCTACATGGGTTTCTATGACGGTAACCCGGCCAACCTCAATCCGCTGCCGCCGGTAGAAACGGCCAAGCGTTCGGTCGAAGCCATGGGCGGCGAAGCGGCGGTGCTGGGGAAAATGCAGGCAGCAATGGCCAAGGGCGAATACCGTTGGGCCGCGCAACTGGGCAATCAGTTGCTGTTCACCAATCCGGACAACGGCGACGCCCGCAAAGCCCAGGCCCAGGCACTGGAGCAAATGGGCTATCAAAGTGAAAACGCTACCTGGCGCAACATGTACCTGACCGGCGCCATGGAACTGCGCAACGGCGTGCCAGCCAATGCCGGCACTTCGGTTTCGGTGGATATGGTGCGGGCGATGAGCCCGCAGATGTTCTTCGACTTCCTGGCGGTGCGCCTGGACAGTGAAAAGGCCGTAGGCCATGACCTGACCCTGAACTGGACCTTCGATGACCTGAACCAGGACTTCAACCTGACCCTGCGCAATGGCGTGCTGACCCACCGTGCCGGGCTCAACACCCAGGCGGATGCCAGCGTGACCATGAGCAAGGCCACCCTGGAACAGATCAGCCTCAAGCAACTGGATATCCCGACGGCGATGCAGAAAGGCCTGATCAAGTTGCAGGGCAATGGCAAGAAGCTTGGGGAGTTGATGAGCAGCCTCGATACGTTTGCGCCGCAGTTCAATATCGTTACGCCTTGATATCGCCTTCGCGAGCAGGCTCGCTCCCACTGGAACCCATGCAGCTCACAGCATTTGTGAACGACACAGATCCACTGTGGGAGCGAGCTTGCTCGCGATGGCTATGTGTCAGGCGATGATTGTTTTGTGGGTGTACATATCCATTGCTGCGGTAACGGCCTCTGGCGGTTTCGCTCTTACAGCGAGTTACTTGGAAAAACGGAACGCCGCCCGACCCCAAGTAACCAAGGGCTCTTGCCCCTTACGTTCGGTGCCTCGCCTAGGCTCGGCATCCCCTCGCTCCGGTCCTGCTCCGTGGGCCCGCCGCCATCGGCCATCCATGGCCGGGGGCGGCTAACCCGGCATCCATGCCGGGTTGCCCACTGCGCAGAACCTGCGCTCGGCCTCTCGAGGGGGCAAGAAGGTCAAAAGCAAACGCAAAAGCAAAAGCAAAAGCGAGGCGGCTTAGGCAGTAACCACTTCAATCGCTGGCATTTGCCAGCGTTGATTGACCACCTGCTGCCCGGGTCCATACAGGCGCAGGACCAGGCTGAACGCCCCGCTCGCTGGCGTCGGCAACCAGTTGCTCTGCTCCGGCGGAGCGGCGCTCTGCAGGACCAACGTCAACCCACCGTCCGAATCCTCTTGCAAATGATCCCGGCTGCTCAGGCAGTAGCGATTGATCGGGTTGGCCACCAGTTGCCGGTCAGGCAAGTCATACAAGGTCAGCGACCAGAACTCGCTGGCCGGCGGCAATTGCCCCGGTGCGAAACGCAGGCGATAGCTTCGCCCGCCCTGCAAGGGTTGCCCCTGGTTATCCAGGCGAGTGCCGGTGTAGAAGGCCTCTTCCACGCTGTTGCCGTAGATGCCGACATTCGCCGCGACTGCGCGGTTGAGGTAATTGCCGTTCAGCGCTTCGCGCGTGCCGAACAGGCCGAGGGTGGTGCGTACCTGGCTCACGGCGGTTTGCAGTTGCGCCCGGGCGTCCTGAATCCCGGCGAGCAGTGCCTGGCGCGTGGCCTGCGGCAACGTCGCCGGGTCGAAAGCCTGGCCCGGCACGATGCCGATCCGGGCAAAGCGTGCGCGCAAGGCTTGTTCGGACGGCTGCGTGGGGCACAGGCTGAGGATCTGGTTGAGCGCCGGGATAAACTCCAGCCCCAGCCCGGTCTTGCTGTCCCAGGGTTGCCAGTCAATGGCTGGCGCAGCCACGGGCGGCGCACTGCCGATGTATTCATGCAACGAAACCAGACCGTATTGCTGCTGCAAGGCCCGCACCGCCGGCAGGTCCCCGGCGTTTTTCAGACCCGTTCTTCCAAGCACCATGACGATTTCGGTTTCACTGCGCAGCACGGCCTTGACGCCATCCGGTGTCGGGCCTTGCCAGCCGGGTCCGGCGATCAGGTAATTCCCCGCTTCGCGACCGGTGCTGAGCACACCGACATAGGCAAAGTTGTGGGTGTACTGGTCGACCAGTTGAAGCACGTAATAGCGCTCGTCATCGACCGCCGGCACACTCAACACCTGGGGTTCGCTGCGCAGGTCGAGCCAGGCCCAGGAGTACGGTGTGTCGTTGTTCGGCGTGACGATGTCGCGGTTGTTCGGGGTAAACAACTCGCCGTAATGACGAAAGCGGTTGAAGCCACCGACATACTCCGGCGCAGCCGGGTTGAGCGCCTGTTTTTCCATGGTCTGGTAATGCATGAGCATGGGGTAGGCGTAAATCCACGCCTCTTTGGCAATCTGCCGAGGGTCATCGGAATCGGCGGCCAGCAACCAGCGTGGAAACATCAGGCTGCCGCCCAATACCCCCATGCCGCCCAGCACCCGGCGGCGACTGCAAATCAGGTTCATGATTCGATCCTCGTTATCGTCGGCAACTGATAACTCCCGTCCAGTGCCCCGCCCCTGGGCAGGTACAGGCGCAACAGCAGGTTGAACGGACCTTGCGGCGTCGGCAGCCAGTTGCCCTGCGGCGCAGCCTTGGGCGCATCGGCTTGCAGGATCAGGGTCAAGCCGCCATCGGCATCGTATTGTAGACCAGGGCTGCGGTCGCCCAGGGCGTAACGCTGGATCGGGTTGGCCACCAGCAACTGGGTTTTGCCGTCATACAGGGTCAACGACCAGAACGCATTCACCGGCGGCAATTGCCCGGCGGGAAAATGCAGGCGATAGGCGTGCTGGCCGGTGAGCGCCTGGCCCTGGGCATCGTGCAACGCCATCGGGTACTGCGCTTCCACCGCATCGTTGGCGTAGATGTAGCGCCAGGCGACTGCGGCACGGGTCAGGTCATCGCCGCCGTATTTGCCGACGTTGGACGGCGACGGTAACCAGCCCTGCCGTTCTACCGACAGTTGGCTGGAGGCTGCGCGGACCAGTTCGCGACCGGCCTCGGCGCCTTGGGCGACGGCTTCGCTCAAGTCTTCCGGGGCCTGGAATGCGGTCCCCGGCTTCACGCCGATGACGGCGAAACGGGCCAGTTTCTGTTGTTCGCTGGCGGTCCATTGGTGCAAGGGAGCCAGCGCGTTGAAGGTGCTGAACAGCGCCTGCGCCGGCCCTTGCTTGGTGTCCGCATACGCCGGCAGTTGCAGCGGTGCCAAGGGTTCAGGGGCCGCGCTGCCGCTGACTTTGGACAGCGGTTGCAAGGCGTAGCCCTTCAGCACTTGTGCGGCGTCTTTCTGATCCGCTTCGCCCTTGACCTCGGTCCGTCCCAACAGGAAGACCAGCCGGCTCGGCGAGCGAATCACCGCACTGAAACCCGATGGCACTGGCCCCTTCCAGTCCGGCCCGACCATCAGGTAGCGCCCCGCTTGCTCACCCGTGGCGCGGGTGCCGATGTAGTCGAGGTTGTCGGTGCGCATGTCCACCAGTTGGAAGCTGTAGTAGCGGCCTTGCACGGCCGGCACGTCCAGCACCATCGGTTCGCTGCGCAGATCGAGCAAGGCGCGGGAATAGAAGGTGTCGTTGTTGGGCGACACCACTTTGTCGTCTTGCGGGCCGAGCAGGCGCGGCTCGCTGTAGAGATGGTTGAACGGCAGTTTAGCGGCGATGGCGCTGAGTACCTTGTCGTGTTCGACGGTGGCGTAGGCGAACACGTAGGCTTCCTGGGCCAGGGCTTTCGCTTGCTGTCGGTCGAGGGTTGCGGCGTGAACAGTGCCCAGGCTCGCGCCCAGGGCCAGAGCGGATATCCAATAGCGCATGGCAGATCTCCTTGGCAGATACAAAAACATCATCCCCCCGTCCCCTTGTGGGAGCGGGCTTGCTCCGGGCGGCGTTCCGACGAAAGCGGTGTGCCATGCAACATTGCAGCCGCCTGACACTCGCTCTTCGCGAGCAAGCCCGCTCCCACATTGGATTTGTGGTGGTTTGGCGAATGGTTACTTGGCCCAGCGCCGCAGGTCCGACGGGGTGTAGTCGTCAGTCTTGGCGGCGAAGCCCACGCGCATCGGCTCGGTCTCTTCGTTGGCCAGGCCGCCGGCGTAGTAGCGTCCGGAGATCAGGTCATAGGAGGTTTCCAGCACGTTATAGGTGAAGCCGTGGTCGTACTGCTGGATCGCGTGCAGTTCACCGCTGCGCCACAGTTCACCGCGGCTGTCGTACTGGTCCGACTGGGCGATCTGCCAACTGTCTTCGTCCACATAGAAGCGGCGCTTGGCGTAGATGTGCCGGGCACCGGGCTTGAGGGTTGCCTCGACGACCCACACCCGATGTTTCTCGTAGCGAGCCAGGTCCTGATTGACGTGGTTGGGCTTGATCACGGCGTCGTACTTGAGGTCGCGGCTGCCGATCCTGTAGCTGTTGTAAGGGATGAACAGCTCTTGCTTGCCCACCAGTTTCCAGTCGAAACGGTCCGGCGCGCCGTTGTAGCCGTCGATGTTGTCGGCGGTGATCAGGCCGTTGCTGTAACGGGCGCTGTTGTCGTAGGCGATCATCGGCGCACGACGCACGCGACGTTGCCCCGGCAGATATTGCCAGGCCGAACGCGGCTCGGCGACCTGGTCGATCGGCTCATGCACCAGCACCGCCTCGCCTGACAAGCGCGCCGGTTCCAGCACCCGGCTCTTGAACATGAACAGAATGTTCGAGTTGGGTTCCAGCCCGCCCACGGTGTCGGCGAAGTTGATCAGCGACTGGTTGCGCACGTAGCTGGTGGCGCCGTTTTCACGCACCAGCGCGGCGCTGCTGATGCGCTCGTAGCTGCCGCCGCGATAACGGGTCATGTGGTTCCACATCACCTCCAGGCCTTCGGTGGGCAACGGAAACGGAATGCCCCTGGCATAGTCATGCAAACCGTTGCCGCCGTCGGCCATGCTGGTCTTGGCGACGTTCTCACGACTGGCCGCCAGTACCTCCTTGGGCAGATTGGCGCTGCGATGGCTCGGGTAGATGTTCATCTTGTAGGTGTCGGGAAAACGCTTGAACAACGCGATTTGCCCGGGGCTGAGAAACTTCTCGTACTGCGCCACGTTCTTTGCCGTGACCGTGAACAACGGTTTCTCGGCGGCATACGGATCGCTGTAGCCGCCCTTGCTGTCGACGGTGCCGGCGTTGCTCCCCAGGCCGCCGGTCCAGGCCGGAATGCTGCCGTCGGCATTGGCCGCCACTTCCGAGCCCATGGGGGTCAGGGTCTTGCCCAGTGCCGCCGAATCGATGCCTTTGGCCTGGGCCAGGCCGACGGTGCAGGCCAGGGCCAGCACGCACAATTGCATACGCATAACGGTTCTCCTTAGAAGTCTGCCTTGAAGCTGACGGATGCGAAATCGCGATCGTCGAGGGTGCTGTAGTCGTTGGAACCGAAGAACGTGTTGTAGGCCAGTTCCACGCTGTAATCGTTCATGTAGACGCCGGTCAGGCTCACGCCCAGCGCTTGCTGGCCTTCCTGGAACGGCCCTTGCGGATCGTAGGAATAGCCCGAGACGTCATGCCGCCAGTTGACGGCGGGAATCAGGTTGATGCCCGGCAACACATCGCTGTATTCGAGGCTGGCGCGCAGGCGATAACCCCACGACCAATCGGTGGCAAAGCCCTTGTCGGTGCAGTATTGGTTAGTCACGCCTGAAGCTACCGTGTTGCACGCCGTGCCGTTGCGCGGGGCGCTGCGGCCGAACGCGGCGTTACGGCCCAGGCGCTCGTCCCCCAGATCGTCGATGTGCACGACCCCGGCTTCACCGAACAGGCTCAGGCGCGTGGCACCCAGTACGTTGTCGATGGCCTGGGTGGCCGAACCGGTCAGTTGCCAGACACCCTTGCGTTCCCACGCATCGAACTGGCTACCATTGGTGGTGCTGAAGCCTGGCGGCAACTGCAACCAGGAACTGCCCCCCGGCCCTGAAATCACGGCGACGTTGACGTCAGGCGCGTTGATCGCGATCGGCATGTTCGGCCGGTAGCTCAACTCAGCGGCCAGGGAAATCCCGGTGACCGGCTCGACGCCATTGAGGCTGATGCCGTAAAGGTGAATGTTTTCCGGGAAGGCCGCCGCATAGCTCGGCCCCTGGATGCCACCGGGGAAGGTGCCGGGCAAGGCGGTGTTCCTGGCGTCAATGGTGAAATACGGCAACCGCGAGTGATAGTTGATGTAGTAGATCGCCGCTTCCGCATCGTTGAGCGCCGGGATCATCTGGCGCAGGGCGAAGCCGAACTGGCCGTTGTCGGAGGGCGATTCGTTACCCCGGGACGTGGCGTACAAACCGGCGGCCTGCATCTGTTGATCGGTCTGTACCTGACTCAGGTACAGTGGCCCGCAACCCGGCTGGATCACATCGCTGCTGGCGAAGAAGGTGCCGCAACCATCGAGTACGCTGGGGCGCCAGTTGTACTGGTAGAAACCTTCGAGGTTGGTGCTGTCGGTCAGGCCGAAACTGAAGGAGACCATCTCCACCGGCAACTGGCCTTCCTTGATTTCCACGCCGGGACGGTTGAACGCCGAGATGTCCAGCGGGTTGATCACGTTGATGCCGTTCTGGATCAGCAGCGCTTCGCCCCAGGACAGCACCTGGTTACCGACCTTCACGTTCAGCGGATGCCCGGCCACCTGGAAGT
This sequence comes from Pseudomonas sp. S2_F07, assembly GCF_054668325.1. NCBI lineage: Bacteria > Pseudomonadati > Pseudomonadota > Gammaproteobacteria > Pseudomonadales > Pseudomonadaceae > Pseudomonas > Pseudomonas sp. S2_F07. Next base: position 6,299,653 of record NZ_CP162758.1, on the reverse strand, counting down.
CTTTCCAGACGTAGGCATCGAGGACCTCGAAACCCTTGAATTTTGACAGGTTGTCCCAGCCCGAATCGTCGAAATCCTTGAAGCGGCCATTGCCGGTTTCATAGGCATGGTCGTACCAGTATTTGAAGCGAATGAACGCGCCCTGGCCCTGGCCGTCGAGACTGACATCGGTGAGGCCCTTGAAGAGTTGCGAGATGGTGTCGCCCTTCTCGAAGTTCAGCCGGTTGTCGTCGGCGCTGACGCTGGTGCCATTGGCATTCACGCCCTGGGCCTGCAAGGCGTTGGCGCGGGTCATCAGGCTTTTGTCGGGGTTTTGCGTCGACCAGCTGCTGCCCAGGCTCAGGCTGGTCCTGGTCGACAGGCTCCAGTCTTCGTTGATGTCGAATGTGGTGGCGTAGGTTGGCCCCGTCAGTACGGCAAGAATCGCCAGCGCAAGGGGTTGCGGGCGAGAGTGGCCAAGCCGGTGAAGCCGCGGACGGACTCCGGCTATGGCCGAGCGTTTTTTTATCATTATTGGGCTCCGGTCAGGTTTGCTCAGCCTGGACACGGTGCCCAACTATCGGGCGGGACACGCAAGCGATGGCCGACAAAAAATAATCATCGGGGGAGTGCGGGGGGCCTCGGTTAATTTCTGAAGGTGTGCATTTCCATCTCTGCGGATGCGGTCCCCTGTGGGAGATTCTATGGTTGAGGGAAAGCCCTCAACTGGCTTTTGGCTGATATTCGCTTTGCCCTTTCAGCAAGGCGAATACCACCCGAGCAAGCTTGCGAGCCAGCATCACCAGCGCCCGAGGCGGCCTACCGGCCGGCCTGGTTCTGATGTGTGCGTGTTTCCCTGTAGGAGCTGTCGAGTGCAACGAGGCTGCGATCTTTTGATTTTTGACAATGTCGAAGGGTGCGGAAAATCAAGATCAAAAGATCGCAGCCTGCGGCAGCTCCTACAGGGGGAATGCGTTTAGCCGAAAGAGATTGGTCGGCCATAAGGCCGCCATCGTCGGAACGCCGCCCGGACCAAGCTCGCTCCCACAGAAGAGCAAAGACAGAGCAGCCCACACCACCGCGTCGCTTCTCACCACTCATCAGGCCGAGCGTTAGCTCGCCTGCAGCTCTTGATCTTGATCCACCCGCCCCCTCGGCAGGCTGAGTGGAGGTGTTCATCCGGGGACTGGCGCGCAGCGCCGTTCGACGCAGTCGAACTCATTGCATGTAGGTCGAAGCGAAGCCGACCGGAGGGCAATGCCCCCGGATGAATGCCGCAGCGAAGGAACCCCGAGCCTTAGCGAGGGGCCGTACGTTCGGGGCGAGCGTTTTTTTGGTTACTTTTTTTAGGCGCTTGTAAAAAGTGACTCGCCGTAAGGGCGAAACCATAAGTCGCCTTTACCGCAGAAACGGATATGTACTCAGTCACTTTTTAGACCGGCACCACGCCCTCGACAATAATCACCTCAGCCATAGCGACCCCCTCACGATACCCCCTGGCCTCCTGATACAACGCCGACCGATAGCAAGCCACCGCCTGCTCATAGGAATCAAACTCGATCACCACACTGCGTTGCGGCGTAGGCCGGCCTTCCATCGCCTCGCTACGCCCACCCCGCGCCAGGATCCGCCCCCCATACAGGGCAAACGCCTGGGGCGCCCGCCGGGTGTATTGGCTGTATTGATCAGGGTCGGTGACATCCACATGAGCAATCCAGTAAGCCTTCATAGTGACCTCTCGGTTTATTTTGTATTATGGTATACCACATTACCAATCCAACAAATACCGAGACTCCAGCATGGCCTTCAACAGCATCGAAGAAATCATCGAAGATTACCGCCTCGGCAAAATGGTCCTGCTGGTCGACGATGAAGACCGGGAAAACGAAGGCGACCTGTTGCTGGCCGCCGACTGCTGCACACCCGAGGCGATCAGCTTCATGGCCCGTGAAGCCCGGGGCCTGATCTGCCTGACCCTGACCGACGAGCACTGCAAGCGCCTGGGCCTGGAGCAGATGGTGCCGAGCAACGGCAGCGTGTTCAGCACCGCCTTCACCGTGTCCATCGAGGCCGCCGTCGGGGTGACCACCGGTATTTCCGCCGCAGATCGCGCCTGCACCGTGGCCGCTGCCGTCGCCGCCCATGCCGGCCCCGCCGATATCGTGCAACCGGGCCATATCTTCCCGTTGCGCGCTCGGGAGGGTGGCGTGCTGACCCGCGCCGGCCATACCGAAGCTGGTTGCGACCTGGCACGCCTGGCCGGCCATACGCCGGCCTCGGTGATCGTCGAAGTGATGAATGACGACGGCACCATGGCCCGCCGCCCGGACCTGGAAGTGTTCGCGCGCAAGCACGGGATCAAAATCGGCACCATCGCCGACCTGATCCACTATCGCCTGAGCACCGAACACACCATCGTGCGCATCGGTGAACGTGACCTGCCGACCGTGCATGGCACCTTTCGTCTGATCACCTTTGAGGATCGCATCGAAGGCGGTGTCCACATGGCCATGGTCATGGGCGATCTGCGCCGCGAGCAACCGACACTGGTGCGGGTGCATGTGATCGATCCATTGCGCGACCTGGTCGGTGCCGAATACAGCGGGCCGAGCAACTGGACCTTGTGGGCCGCCTTGCAGCGTGTCGCCGCCGAAGGCCACGGCGTGGTGGTGGTGCTGGCCAACCACGAATCCTCCCAGGCGTTGCTCGAACGGGTGCCGCAATTGACCCAGCCGCCCCGGCAGTTCAGCCGTTCGCAGTCACGGATTTATTCGGAAGTGGGTACCGGTGCGCAGATCCTGCAGAACCTGGGAGTCGGCAAATTGCGCCACCTCGGCCCGCCGCTGAAATATGCGGGCTTGACCGGGTATGACCTGGAGGTGGTGGAGAGCATTCCATTCACCGAGTGATGCCCCCTGTGGGAGCGAGCTTGCTCGCGATAGCGGTATGACAGTCAACACTTGTATCGACTGACACGCCCTCATCGCGAGCAAGCTCGCTCCCACAAGGGATTGCATTGCCTGACAGGCTCAGACCAATCCCCAGAGCCAAAAAAACCACTTTCGGCTGATAGCCGGTACGGCAAAGTGCTTGCACAAAGCTTGGAATACCATAATATGATATTCCATAGACCGGACAGTCAGCACTGACTCGACGGACCTACTGCTCCCGATAGGCGGGCACTCCAAGCCCCGCTCATAAACACAACAATGAGGGCGTGAAAATGGTGTTGAACAAACGTGCGACCGCGGTTCTTTTTGCGGGACTGCTGAGCGTCACCAGCCAGGCACTGCTGGCGGCTGAAAGCGTCAACTTCGTCAGTTGGGGCGGCAGCACCCAGGATGCGCAGAAGCAGGCCTGGGCCGACCCGTTCAGCAAGGCCAGCGGCATCACCGTGGTGCAGGATGGTCCGACCGATTACGGCAAGCTCAAGGCCATGGTCGAGAGCGGCAATGTGCAGTGGGACGTGGTCGACGTCGAAGCCGACTTCGCCCTGCGCGCCGCCGCCGAAGGCTTGCTCGAACCCCTCGATTTCAAAGTCATTGATCGCGACAAGATCGACCCGCGCTTTGTCAGCGACCATGGCGTCGGCTCGTTCTTCTTCTCCTTCGTCCTCGGCTACAACGAAGGCAAGCTCGGCGCCAACAAGCCTCAGGACTGGTCCGCGCTGTTCGACACCAAGACCTTCCCCGGCAAACGCGCCCTCTACAAATGGCCAAGCCCTGGCGTGCTGGAACTGGCGCTGCTGGCCGACGGTGTAGCGGCGGACAAGCTCTACCCGCTGGACCTGGACCGCGCGTTCAAAAAACTCGACACCATCAAGAAAGACATCGTCTGGTGGGGCGGCGGCGCACAGTCGCAGCAGCTGCTGGCCTCCGGTGAAGCGAGCATGGGTCAGTTCTGGAACGGCCGGATTCATGCCCTGCAAGAAGACGGCGCCCCGGTCGGCGTAAGCTGGAAGCAGAACCTGGTCATGGCCGACATCCTGGTCATTCCAAAAGGCTCGAAGAACAAGGACGCGGCGATGAAGTTCCTGGCCAACGCCAGCAGTGCCAAGGGCCAGGCGGACTTCTCCAACCTGACCGCCTACGCCCCGGTCAACGTCGACAGCGTGCAGCGCCTGGACTCGACGCTGGCGCCAAACCTGCCGACCGCTTACGCAAAGGATCAGATCACTCTTGATTTCGCGTACTGGGCCAAGAACGGTCCGGCCATCGCGACACGGTGGAACGAATGGCTGGTCAAATGAAAATGACGGCAACCGCGTCTCGTCCATCCACTGCCACCGGGAGCGCCACTGGCGCTGCCGGTTCGGCCCCCGCCAAGGCAGCTGTGATGACGCAATCCCCTTCCCTGGCGCAGCGCTGGCGTGGCGCAAGCAACCTGGTGCCCGCCCTGCTGTTTCTCGGCCTGTTTTTTCTGGCGCCGTTGATTGGCCTGCTGCTGCGCGGCGTGCTGGAACCGGTGCCGGGCCTGGGTAACTACGAACAACTGTTCGCCAACTCGGCCTATGCCCGGGTGTTGCTCAACACCTTCTCGGTGGCTGGCCTGGTGACCCTGTTCAGCCTGTTGCTGGGCTTCCCGCTGGCCTGGGCGATCACCCTGGTGCCCCGTGGCTGGGGTCGCTGGATCCTGAACATCGTGCTGCTGTCGATGTGGACCAGCCTGCTCGCCCGCACCTACTCCTGGCTGGTATTGCTGCAAGCCTCCGGGGTGATCAACAAGGCGTTGATGGCCATGGGCATCATCGATCAACCGCTGGAGATGGTGCACAACCTCACCGGCGTGGTGATCGGCATGAGCTACATCATGATCCCGTTCATCGTGCTGCCGTTGCAGGCGACCATGCAGGCCATCGACCCGATGATCCTGCAGGCCGGTTCGATCTGCGGCGCCAGCCCCTGGACCAACTTCTTCCGGGTGTTCCTGCCGCTGTGCCGGCCGGGGCTGTTCTCCGGCGGCCTGATGGTGTTCGTGATGTCCCTGGGTTACTACGTGACCCCGGCACTGCTGGGCGGTGCGCAAAACATGATGCTGCCCGAGTTCATCATTCAGCAGGTGCAGTCGTTCCTCAACTGGGGCCTGGCCAGCGCCGGCGCCGCGTTGCTGATCGTGATCACGCTGGTGTTGTTCTACTTCTACCTGAAGCTCCAGCCGGAATCCCCGGTTGGCGCCAGCAACGCGAGGTAAGCCGTCATGCTCCTGACCCCCAATGCCATGAGCCGGCGCATGCGCTTCGGCCTGTACGCCACCACCGGGCTGATCGGTCTGTTCCTGCTGCTGCCGATCGTGTTCATCGTGCTGCTGTCGTTCGGTTCGTCGCAATGGCTGGTGTTCCCGCCACCGGGCTGGACGCTGAAATGGTACGGCCAGTTTTTCTCCAACGCCGACTGGATGAACGCGGCCATGGCCAGCCTCAAGGTCGCGGTGCTGACCACCTTCTTCGCCGTCGCTTTGGGCCTGCCCACCGCGTTCGCCCTGGTGCGTGGCCGCTTCCCCGGCCGGGAAATGCTCTACGGCCTGTTCACCCTGCCGATGATCGTACCGCTGGTGATCATCGCCGTGGCGGTGTACGCGCTGTTCCTGAAACTGGGTTACACCGGGACCATGTTCGCCTTCGTGGTCAGCCACGTCATAGTTGCCTTGCCGTTCACCATCATCTCGATCATCAACTCACTGAAGCTGTTCGATCAGTCGATTGAAGACGCGGCGGTGATCTGCGGCGCCTCGCGCCTGCAAGCGGTGTTCAAGGTGACCTTCCCGGCGATCCGTCCGGGCATGGTGGCCGGCGCCCTCTTCGCCTTCCTCGTCTCGTGGGACGAAGTGGTGCTGAGCGTGATGATGGCCAGCCCGACCCTGCAAACCCTTCCCGTAAAAATGTGGACCACCCTGCGCCAGGACCTGACGCCCGTGATCGCCGTCGCCTCGACGCTGCTGATCGGCCTCTCGGTATTGGTCATGGTGATCGCCGCCGCTCTGCGCCGGCGCAACGAAATCAGCGCTTGAGCGCCAGGAGTACGACATGAGTGCAGTGATCAAAGATTCCGCGCAGCAAAATGACAAGCCCCTGGTCAGCCTGCGTAACCTGAACAAGCACTACGGCGACTTTGCCGCCGTGGACAACATCTCGCTGGACATCAAGGACGGTGAATTCCTCACCTTCCTCGGCTCCAGCGGCTCGGGTAAAAGCACCACGCTGTCGATGCTGGCCGGCTTCGAAACCCCGAGCAGCGGCGAGATCCTGGTCAATGGCCAGTCGCTGGTGAACGTGCCGCCGCACAAACGCGATATCGGCATGGTGTTCCAGCGCTATTCGCTGTTCCCGCACCTGTCGGTACGCGACAACATCGCCTTCCCGCTGGCCATCCGCAAACTGGCTACCGCCGAGCGCGAGCGCCGGGTCGATGCGATGCTCAAGCTGGTGCAACTTGAGCAATTTGCCCATCGCCGCCCTTCGCAACTGTCCGGTGGCCAGCAGCAACGGGTCGCCATTGCCCGGGCGCTGGTCTACGAACCACGCATCCTGCTGATGGACGAACCCCTCGGCGCACTGGACAAGAAACTGCGCGAAGACTTGCAGGATGAACTGCGTCAGCTGCATCGACGCCTGGGCATCACCATCGTCTACGTGACCCACGATCAGGAAGAAGCCATGCGCCTGTCCCAGCGCATCGCGATTTTCAGCCACGGCAAGATCGTCGGTTTGGGCAGCGGCTACGACCTGTACCAGAATCCACCGAACGCCTTTGTCGCCTCGTTCCTCGGCAACTCGAACTTCCTCAAGCTCAAGGCCCAGGGCAATGCGGTGGCGACCTTCGAAGGGCAGCCGCTGTCGATTCGCCTGACCGCCGGCCTGCAAACCGATCAGGACGTGCTGCTGATGGTGCGCCCGGAAAAAGCCCTGGCCCTGAGCAATGAACAAGCCCTTGCCGAACCCCTGGCCGCCGGCTGGAACGAAGTCTCGGCCAAGGTCGTGGAAGTGTTGTTTCTCGGCGAAAGCCAGACCTGCAGCGTGGTCACTGCTGGCGGCACCTCGATGACAGTCAAGGCGCTGTCCGCCGCCGGAATGCCGCTCAAGGCAGGCGACCCGGTGCGGGTGCGCTGGGCCACCGCCGATGCCTGCGTCTACACCGAATGGGCCGAAAGCGACCTGAACAAGGCTGCCGGCGCTCACTGATCCATTGGCCTGCGCGCGCGGGCCACTATAATGAGTCACCCTCGGGCCACCACAACGTCGGGTTGTGGTGGCCTTTTTTCTGTCGCCTGTAAGATAAATTGGACAACGGATTCCTAAAATCCCGGTTTAATGCTAAATGGTGCTCAGTATTTTTAACACCCGACCCTGTCGTGCCACACAGTGCAACGAGAATAACGATATGAAAGTCCATTTCGAGAAAAGTGAAGTGTTTGGGACCCTCCACCTGCAAGCGGCGGTGGCAGCATGATCGAAGTTACTGAAGTTTCCATCGCCGAGCTGCGCGCCGCGCTCGAATCCGGCCAGACCACCTCGGTTGAACTGGTCCAGGCTTATCTCGCGCGAATCGACGCCTATGACGGCCCCGAAACGCCTACCGCGCTGAACGCGGTCGTGGTGCGCAACCCGGAGGCGCTGGCCGAAGCGCAGGCGTCCGACGCCCGTCGTGCCAAGGGCCAGACGCTGGGAGCGCTGGACGGTATCCCCTACACCGCCAAGGACAGCTATCTGGTCAAGGGCCTCACCGCCGCTTCCGGCAGCCCGGCCTTCAAGGACCTGGTCGCCTATCGCGATGCGTTCACCATCGAACGCCTACGTGCTGCCGGGGCGATCTGCCTGGGCAAGACCAACATGCCGCCGATGGCCAACGGCGGGATGCAGCGCGGCGTCTACGGCCGCGCCGAGAGCCCGTACAACGCTGACTACCTCACCGCCCCTTTCGCCTCCGGCTCGTCGAACGGCGCGGGTACTGCCACTGCCGCCAGTTTCGCGGCCTTCGGTGTGGCGGAAGAAACCTGGTCGAGCGGGCGCGGCCCGGCCTCGAACAATGGCTTGTGCGCCTACACCCCTTCGCGCGGGGTGATCTCGGTACGCGGCAACTGGCCGTTGACCCCGACCATGGACGTGGTCGTGCCGTTTGCCCGGACCATGGCCGACCTGCTCGAAGTGCTCGATGTGGTGGTGGCCGACGACCCGGACACCCGCGGCGACCTGTGGCGCCTGCAACCCTGGGTGCCGATCCCGAAATCCTCTTCGGTACGCCCTGAATCCTACGCGGCGCTGGCCGCCAACAGTGATGCGCTCAAAGGCAAGAAGTTCGGCATTCCACGCATGTACATCAACGCCGACCCTGAAGCCGGTACGTCCGAAGCACCGGGCATTGGTGGCCCGACCGGCCAGCGCATCAATACCCGTCCTTCGGTGATCGGGCTCTGGGAACAGGCGCGCAAGGCCCTCGAAGCCGCAGGCGCCGAAGTGCTCGAAGTGGACTTTCCGCTGGTTTCCAATTGCGAAGGCGATCGTCCTGGTGCGCCGACCGTGTTCAATCGTGGCATCGTCTCCAAAGAATTTCTGCACCATGAATTGTGGGACCTGACCGCCTGGGCCTTCGATGATTTCCTGCAAGCCAACGGCGATCCCAAACTGAATCGCCTCGTCGATGTCGACGGCCCGCAGATCTTCCCTCACGACCCGGGCACCCTGCCCAACCGCGAGGGCGACCTGGCCGCAGGCATGGACGAATACGTGCGAATGGCCGAGCGCGGCATCACCCCGTGGGACCAGATCAGCACGGTGCCGGACGGCCTGCGCGGGCTGGAAAAAACCCGCAAGATCGATCTGGAAGACTGGATGGATCGCCTGGGGCTCGACGCGGTGCTGTTCCCGACGGTGGCCGATGTGGGTCCGGCGAATGCCGATGTCGATCCGCAATCGGCGGACATCGCCTGGAGCAACGGCGTGTGGGTCGCCAATGGCAACCTCGCCATCCGTCACCTGGGCGTGCCAACGGTCACCGTGCCGATGGGCGTGATGCCGGACATCGGCATGCCGGTCGGCCTGACCTTTGCCGGTCGTGCCTATGACGACTCGTCGCTGCTGCACCTGGCATCGGCGTTCGAGTCGACCGGCAGCAAACGCATGATCCCGCCGCGTACTCCGCCATTGGTTGCGGGCAAGCAGTAAATCGTAAAACCGTGGCGGCTCACTCGAGCCGCCATTGCTTGCCGATCAAGGATCAACCTGAGCCATCAGTTCCGGAATCGATTCCGACCGCTTGGCATAACGCTGCGCCAGCACCGCACAGACCATCAGTTGAATCTGGTGGAACAGCATCAGCGGCAAGATCAGCAAGCCAATGGTGCTGCCGGCAAACAACACCTGCGCCATCGGCACCCCGGTCGCCAGGCTTTTCTTCGAACCGCAGAACAAAATGGTGATGCGGTCTTCCTGATTAAAACCGAACGCCTTGCCCAGTACGGTCGCGGCCACCAACACCAGCGTCAGAACGATGCAGCAAACCAGCACCAGCCCGACCAGATCCAGCAATGGAATCTGCTGCCACAGGCCTTCGATTACCGCCTCGCTGAACGCGCCGTAGACCACCAGTAAAATCGACCCCTGGTCGACGAACTTCAACCAACTCTTGTTGCGCGCCACCCAGTTGCCGATCCAGCGCCGAGCGATCTGCCCGGCAATGAACGGCAGCAGCAACTGCACGCTGATCTTGAGAATGGCGTCGAGGGTCGAGGCGCCTTCGCCGTGCACGTTCAACAGCAGGGCCACCAGCAACGGCGTGAGGAAAATCCCGAACAGGCTCGACGCCGCCGCGCTGCAAATCGCCGCCGGGATGTTGCCCCGCGCCAGGGAGGTAAAGGCAATCGCCGACTGCACCGTGGCAGGCAGCGCGCAGAGGTAGAGCATGCCCATGTACAGGTCATTGCCGATCAGCGGCGACAGCAGCGGCTTGAGCGCCAGGCCGAGCAGCGGGAACAGCACGAAGGTCAGGCTGAACACCAGCAGATGCAGGCGCCAGTGCCCGGCACCGGCGATGATCGATTCGCGGGACAGCTTGGCGCCATGCAGGAAAAACAGCAGCGCGATGGCGATGTTGGTCAGCCAGCCAAAACCGACCGCGACCTGACCGCTGGCGGGCAGCAGGCTGGCGAGCGTCACGACGCCGATCAGGGTCAGGGTGAAGTTGTCGGGTAACAGACGGGGGCGAGTCATGGGGTTGATCATCCGGGGGTTGCCAGTACGTGAAAGCGACTCTAACGTGACTGGGAATTACCGACTAACGCCGATGAGCCAGCTGATGCCGCCTAAAGGACATGACAAGAGTGTTCGACGCAGTATTCCCGGGCTGTCCAGCCTGCCACGACCGCTCTATGGCCGTACCGAATCGCTGCCCAATCGCGCCCTGACCCGGCGCCACAGCCATCCGTGGGTGCAGCTTTCCTATGCGATTGCGGGCGTGCTCGAAATACAGACCGGCGCCGGGCGCTTCGTCGCCCCGCCGGAGCGTGCGGTGTGGATTCCGGCGGGCATGCCGCACCGGGTGTTCAGTTCGCCGCGCACGGAGATGCGCAGCCTGTACATCGATTGCAGTGTCTCGACGTGGGCGCCGCCGGGGTGTCATGTGTTGGGGGTCAGCGACTTGTTGCGTGAGTTGATCCGCGCCTTCAGTCAGATACCGGTGGAATACGATCAGGACGGACCGCACGGTCGGTTGGCCCAGGTGATTCTGGATCAGTTGGCTGAGGCACCGCAGATCGACCTGATGCTACCCCTGCCCCAGGACAGCCGATTGCGGCAAATCGCCCAAAGCCTGGAGTCGCACCCGGAGCAACAGACCACCCTCAGTCACTGGAGCGACCAATTCGGCGTCACCGAGAAAACCCTCAGTCGCCTGTTCCTGCGCGACACCGGCCTGACCTTTCGCGCCTGGCGCCAGCGCTTGCGTTTGCTTGGCGCCCTGACGCCACTGGAGCAGGGCGAGCGCGTGACCGACGTCGCGTTGGCCTGTGGCTACGATTCGACCTCGGCGTTTATCGCGGCCTTCCGTCAGCAGTTCGGCGAAACACCGGGCGAATTCTTTCGCTGAGCCCCACACAGAACAAACTGTGGGAGCGGGCTTGCTCGCGAATGCGCTGGATCAGTCGACATATGCATTGACTGACACTCTGCCTTCGCGAGCAAGCCCGCTCCCACAGGGTCATGTGGTGTACACAAAATCTGTGCCCCACAGAGATCTCACACAATTTCTCGCTGTTACTGATCGGACTTGATACTGGTCCAGACCCGCGTACGCACCCGCTCAAGCTTTTGCGGCAATGGCTGCACGACGTACAGCGTCTTCAAGGCCTCGCTGGTCGGTGTCAGGTTCGGGTTGCCGGTGATGTCCTTGTTGATCAGCGCCAGCGAGTCCTTATTGGCATTCGGGTAACCGAGGAAGTCGCTGATCGGCGCGATGACTTTCGGGTCCAGCAGGTTGTTGAGGAATTCGTGGGCCTCGGCGACGTTCTTCGCGCTTTTCGGGATGGCGAAGGTGTCGAACCAGATCGGTGCGCCCTCTTTCGGCAGGCGCCAGTCGACGACCACGCCGTTGCCCGCCTCTTTGGCGCGATTGCCGAATTGATAGAAGCTGCCGGAGTAACCGATGGCCACGCAGATATCGCCGTTGGCGATGTCGGTCATGTACTTGGCGGAGTTGAAGTAGGTGACGTAGGGGCGAACCTTGAGCATCAGCGCCTTGGCTTTTTCGTAGTCATCGGGGTTCTGGCTGTTCGGGTCCAGCCCCAGGTAATGCAGGGCCAGCGGCAGGATCTCCGACGGCGAGTCGAGCATGGCGACGCCACAGGCCTTGAGCTTCTCCATGTTCTCGGGCTTGAACACCAGGTCCCAGCTGTCCACCGGTGCATTCTCGCCCAGCGCCGCCTTGACCTTGGCCGGGTTGAAGCCGATCAGCACGGTGCCGTACATGTAGGGCACGCCGTACTGGTTGCCCGGGTCGTTCTTGTCCAGCAGCTTGAGCAAGGCCGGGTCCTGGTGCGACCAGTTCGGTAGCTTGGACTTGTCGAGTTTCTGGAACACGCCCGCCTTGATCTGGGTTTCGATGAACTGGTTCGACGGCACCACCAGGTCGTAACCCGAGTTGCCGGTCAGCAGCTTGGCTTCCAGGGACTCGTTGGTGTCGAAGGTGTCCCAGGTCACCTTGATCCCGGTGTCCCTGGCGAAATCCTTGGGCACCGACGGCAGGATGTAGTCCGCCCAGTTGTACACCCGCAATTCGCGCTGTTCGGCGTGCACGGCACTGGCCAGCAGCGACAGTCCGCAAACGGTGACGCCCAGTATGCGTTTCATTGAGTCCATGGATCGTTTCCCCAAGTGTGGCGTGAGTTCGATGGTTTTTATGTTCTGTACACGGCAGCGGCCTTGAAAATAGCCAAGGGCAAGGAAGTGAAGCGTCTGGTTGTGGTTTCAATGCGGGTTGCCGACTCAGCCACCCGCGTCTGATTCTTGCTGACGGCGTGGTCGGTTCACAGCGTGAGGCAGGCCAAAAGGAGACCGAAATGGCCAAAATAGGTGTCCGCATTGATCAGCGGCGCGAAGCACTTCACCGTGGGTTAGTCCAAACAGCCGATGCCCGGGCAGTCTCCTTGCTGCTTATTGCGCATCACACCAATAACAAGATCGCGAGGCTTCGATGCGTGCTCCACTCCTGCTTGCCCTGCCCCTGCTCGGCCTGCTCAGCGCCTGTTCCGAACCCTATGACCCACAACCGCTGGCCAGCACCGGCAATGCCACTGCATTGATCGGCAGCGCCACTGTCCCTCGACCGCTGAGCGGCGCCATACCCGCAAACCCCTTCATGGCCAGCAACGGCAGCAGCTACATGCATGCCGATGGCTACAGCTCCGACTCGCACCCCGGCCCCGGTCCATTGGGCGGCGACATGCAAGTGAGCAGCCGCGACGGCAGTCGCAAGCCCGGCGGCATGTGCCCGATCCATACCTTCGATCAGCAGGGTCGCCTGGTGGTGCTGTGCGCCAACCTGATGCAGTTCGAACTGCAACTGCTCGAACCGCGCACTCTCAAGCTGCTGGCCCGCTACCCGCTGCCGCCGCGTCCGTCGACCTTCCACGCGCTGATTACCCTGGACCCGGACAAGATCATGGCCGACACCTCCGGCGCCTATTTCTATGTCGACGAACAGAATCGCGTGGTCATCGCCGATGCCGAGCAGCACATCCAGCGCGTGGTGCATCGTCAGGATCAATCCGGTGCGTGGTCGTTCGAAGAGGTCGACAACTGGGACCTGAGCGACAAGGTTCCCCACGATTGCGTGCGCCCTACTTCCTGGTTTCCCAAGGGTGAGTGCGATCCCATTACCGGGGTCATGCCTGATCATCAGGGCTTGATCTGGTGGATCACCCGACGCGGGCGCATCGGTACCCTGAACCCGAACACCGGCAAGGTCCAGGGCATCCAACTGGCCAACGAAGAAATCCAGAACGGCATGTCGGTGGCGGCCGATGGCGTCTATCTGGTGTCCGACCACGCCATGTACCGCTTCGCCGCCGATGCCGATGGCAAGCCCGTGCAAGGCTGGCGCGAAGTCTACGACCGTGGCACCGGGCGCAAGGTCGGGGCGATCAATCAGGGCAGCGGCACGACCCCGACCCTGCTCGGCGAGCGCTACGTCACCATCACCGACAACAGCGACGGGCGCATCAACCTGCTGGTCTACCGTCGCGAGCAGGACTACGCCGGCAACCGACTGATCTGCAAGCTGCCGGTGTTCGACAACAACGCCTCGGCCACCGACAACTCGGCCATCGGCTGGGGGCGCTCGATCATCCTCGAGAACAATGCCGGCTACACCAGCGCCTTCGCGCAGAAGGACTGGCAGGCCGTGCATGGCGGCATCAGCCGCATCGACATCCGCACCGATGAGTCGGGCTGCGACCGGGTCTGGGAATCGAAGGAGCGGTCGCCTTCGGTGGTCCCCAAACTCTCGGTGAGCAACGGCCTGTTGTACTTCTACACTTTCGAGCCGCAGCCCGACGGCGAGAACGCCTGGTACCTGATGGCGCTGGATTTCGACAGCGGCCAGACCCGATTCAAGGCGTTGAGCGGGGTCGGCCAGGCGTTCGACAACAACTGGTCGCCGATCACACTGGCACCGGATGGCACGGCCTATGTCGGGACTTTCGGTGGGTTGGTTGCGCTTTGGGACAAGGGTGTGAACGCAGTCAATGAGCCACCGCGCTTCAGCGAGAAACAGACAAACCGGGTTCCTGAATGAGCCGGGCCCCCTGTGGCGAGGAAGCTTGCTCCCGCTCGGCTGCGCAGTAGTCGCACATCCTGCCGACGCGGTATATGAGCGAATAATGGGGGCCGCTGCGCGACCCAGCGGGAGCAAGCTCCCTCGCCACAATCACCCTCTGTTCTATCTCGTTGCTCACCTACAACAACGACAAGGTGTAGTTGATGATGAACCGGCTCTGATCCACATTGCGGCCCGCGTCAGTGTTCGATTTGGCATTGCGCAAGGAGAACCCCACCCCCTTGAACGTGCCCGACTGCAACACGTAGTCCAGGGTCATGTCGCGCTCCCACTCGGACTGGTCACTGGCGTTTTGCGCCTTGATGTCCATGCCCTTGAGATACACGATCGAGGCTTTCAGGCCCGGCACGCCCAAGGGCGCGAAGTCGTAGGTGTATTGGCCGAAATTGGTCTGCTCGCCGGCCCGGGCAAAGTTCTGGATCATCTTGTCGGTGGGCAGGTAGACACTGCCGCCGCCCGCCCCCTTGTCCACCAGGCTGCCCTGGTTGGGCTGGACGAAGTTGCTGCCGCCACCCACCTGTTGATGCCCCACCGACACCGCGTGCCCGCCATGGGTGTAGGTGACCATCGCAGACCAGGTGCTGTTGTCGATTTCACCGTCGTTGTCGTCGGTATAGCCCGACACCCGATAGCCTTGCGCGCGGCCGGCGGCAGAGCTGTTGGCACCGCTCGACGTGGTGCGGAAATAGCGCAGGTCGGTGGTCAGTGAGCTCGCGCTGTCGATGGACAGGATGTGCGTCAGCCCGAGGAAGTTCTGGTTGTAGAAGTCTTCCAGTTGCGCGAAGTAATACTGGGTCTTCAGATTCCTGGTGAGGTTGTAGTCGCCGCCGGCGTAGTAGAACTTGTTGCTGTCCTGCGTGCTGCCGGCGACCGACAGGCCTGTGCGGTCCGTCGAGGCACGCCCTACCGCGTGCTCCAGCACACCGCCGGTCAACGTCAGGCCATCGATGTCGTTGGATGTGATCTGCGCGCCGGTAAACGATTGCGGCAACACACGGGCATCGTTCGCCAGCAGGATCGGCAATTTCGGCAGCAAGGTGCCGTAGCGAAATTCCGTCCTGGCCAGGCGCATCTTCGCCGTAGGACCGAAGCTGCTCCAGGCGGCCGCCGCGCCGTCGCCGTCAGAGGGAATCATGCCGCTGCCGACGTGGCGCCCCGCGCCGCTGTCCAGCGTGATGCCGAGCAATGCCTGGGCATCGAGCCCGAACCCCACCGCGCCCTGCGTAAACCCGGACTCATAGCGCAACACGAAACCCTGGGCCGCCTCTTCGGTTTTCGAAGGGGCCGCGCTGCCATCGCGATTGTCGCTGTTGAAGTACAGGGTGCGCATGGACAGGCTGGCCTTGCTGTCTTCCAGGAAACCATGGCTTGCGGTGTCAGCCGCTTGTGCGCACACCGAACTGGTGGCCAGCAAGACTGCGGTGGGGATGGCTCGTTTGAACATAGGGTGCTCCTGGGTGTTTCTTATCGTTATTTGAAGGTTTCACCGCCAGGCAGGACCCGGTTGCCGCCCACGCAACAGCGCTCAACACGGGCGCGAAAACAGGCGCGCTCGATGAGTGGCATGAGCATCGTACGTTCGGGGTGAGGGTTGACTGACTGGCTTGTGAAACTCTTAAAACATTTCGAGAGGCTATTATCAAACGCGATGAAAGTAGTTTTCGTGCAGGGATAAGGCTTGTCGCGCAGGGATATGGACGATCACTGTTTTTGTATATCGGTGCGGCGGATTTTCACCATACTGACATCGTCGGCGGTGCTCGGTGGCTGCTTGCCTGTCCCAACAGGAGCAATGACCCATGAACGATCAAATCGAACTTTACGGCGCGAACACCGGCAACAGCCTGCGGGCAGCGATTGCCCTGGAAGAGTCGGGCATCGCCTACACCGCACGCAGGCTCGACCTGTACGCACAGGAGCATCGTGGGCCGGCCTTCCTGGCACTTAACCCGGCCGGGAAGGTCCCGACCCTGATCGATCACGGGACAGCGCCGCCGCTGGTCATCAACCAGTCCAACGCCATCATCCAGTACGCCGACTCCATTGCCCCCGGAAGGCTCGCACCGGCGCAGCCGGGACCTGCGCGCACCCGGGTGATCGACCGCTATTTCTTTTTCGTGACCGATGTCATCGCCCCCAGCCATGCGGCGTTTTTCCTGCACCAGGCGGGGCAGGACAAGGCCGCGGCGATCATTGATCTGCGGGTGATCGAGCAACTGACTTACGCGGAATGTTTTCTGGCTGCCGGATTCATGGCCGGAGAGCAGTTCTCCATGGCCGACATTTCGGCGTTCACCATCGTCACAGCGTTCCGTGATCGACTGGAATGGAAAGAGCTTCCGCAACTTTCGCGCTGGTTCGACTCGGTCGAAGCCAGGCCGGCGGTACAACGCGGCCTGAATGCGTTCAATCATTGCTGAGCGATTGCCGAAAACAAAAATGCCCGACAAAGCGCCGGGCATTTTCAGACGAACACGAAAGGATTTGCCTCAGTCGGTGTAGCCGAGTTCGACCGAGCGGCTTTGCTGCGACTGGTTTCGTGTTGCGAGGCAGTAATACAACGGGCACGTCACCGCCAGCCCCACCAGCCACGACAGGTCCGCGCCCTCCACAAGATTGGCGTACGGCCCGACGTACAACGATGTGTTGGCAAACGGCAGTTGCACGATGATGCCGATGAAGTAGGCAATGATCGCGTGCAGGTTGAAGCGCCCGTAGATACCGCCGTCAGCCCGGAAGATCGAGGCGATGTCATAGCGACGACGCTTGATCAGGTAGAAGTCGATCAGGTTGATCGAGGCCCACGGCACCAGCACCAGCAACAGCGCCAGGATCAGGCCGATGAATTGCGCAATGAAATTCGCCGAGGCCCCCAGCGCCACCACGCAGCAGCCCGCCAGCACGATGCTCGACAACACCACGCGCACCTTGATGCTGGGCGTCCACTGGCTGGCGAAGGTCTGGATCGAGGTGATGATCGACAGCACCGCGCCATACAGATTCAAGGCGTTGTGGCTGATGATGTTGAGCAGAAACAACACCATCAGGATCGGCCCCAGCCAACCGGTGGACTGCTTGACCGCCGCCATCGCCTCGGTGCCTTCCGGGGTTGCCAGTACCGCCACGGCGCCGAAGGTGAACGACAGGATCGTGCCCAGGGTCGCCCCCAGGTAAGTGGCGAAGAACGGCCGGGTGATGCCGATATCCGCCGGCAGGTAACGCGAATAGTCCGACACGTACGGCGAGAAGCTGATCTGCCAGATGATGCCCAGCGACACCGTGGCCAGCCAGCCGGACAGGTTGAACCCGCCGCGGGTGAAGAAGTCCGCCGGCAGATCATGGGCGAAGATATAGAGGAAACCCGCGAGCAAGGCGCTGCCCATCACCCAGGTGCCGATACGGTTGAGGGTATGGATGAAGCGATAGCCAATCACTCCGATGGCCGTGGCGCTGAGGGCGCCGATGAGGATGCTGGCCGGCACCGGAACCGACGGCGCAATGCCGACAATCGATTTGCCCGCCAGCACGATGTTGGAAATGAAGAAACCGATGTAGATCAACGCCGCGAAGAACACGATCAGCAGCGCGCCATAACGGCCGAACTGGCCACGGCTCTGCACCATCTGCGGGATGCCCATGCACGGCCCCTGGGCCGACGCCAGCGCAATCACCACGCCGCCGACCATGTGCCCGAGGGCAATTGCCAGCAACCCCCAGAACAGGTTGAGGTGGAACACCTGGACCACCATGGCGCCGGTGACGATGGGCAGTGGCGCGATGTTGGTGCTGAACCACAGGGTGAAGAGATCGCGGGCCTTCCCGTGGCGCTCTGCGAGTGGAACGTAGTCGACCGTGTGGTTCTCGATCAACGGGTCTTGCCGGGACATCTGGGACATGTGCATGAACTCGAGTTTGTCTGTTCTTATCTTTGTATGAAGCCAAACCGGGGGGACTCTCTGGCCGCCCCTCAGATGCGAACCATATTATGGTATTCCAAACTTTACACAAGACTGATCCGGTCTTTAAACAAGCATCTGAGCCGGCATCCTGCCCGAAGCGCGCCAGCACTGACTAGCTGAAAGCCCTGTAATCATTGGGCTTAAGACGAAAGCCTTACGTTTATCGGTTCACCCAAAAAGACCTTGCAATCGACGTATTACGGTATACCATCAGACCTACAAACACATAAAAACGCACCACAGCACCCGAGGACCGTCCAATGATCGATGCCGCCATCTATAAACAAGTCATGGGGTCGTTCCCGTCCGGAGTGACCGTGATCACCACCCTGGATGACGACGGGCAAATCGTCGGCCTGACCGCCAGCGCGTTCAGCTCGCTGTCGATGGACCCGGCCCTGGTGCTGTTCTGCCCCAACTACAGTTCCGATTCCTACCCGGTCCTGATCAAGAACAAGCATTTCGCCATCCACGTGCTGTCCGGCGGCCAGCAAAACGAAGCCTATGCCTTCGCGCGCAAGGGCAAGGACAAGGCCCAGGGGATCGAGTGGACGTTGAGCGAACTGGGCAACCCGATTCTGGCCAACGCCACGGCGGTCATCGAATGTGAGCTGTGGCGCGAATATGAAGGTGGTGACCACGCCATCATGGTCGGTGCGGTGAAGAACCTGATCGTGCCCAACCAGAATGCCGGCCCGCTGGTGTATTGCCACGGCAAGATGGGCGCTTTGCCCGTTCTGGCCTGACCATTGAAAAGATCGCAGCCTTCGGCAGCTCCTACAGGGGCAAACGCATATCGCCCGTAGGAGCTGCCGAAGGCTGCGATCTTTTGCTCTTCAATTCGTATTATGGTATACCAAAAATCAACAGGCCCGCGATCGACCGGCCGACAACAATAGATCCGAGGTAAGCGTCATGAAGTTTTCCCTGTTCGTACACATGGAACGTTGGGACGAAAGCGTCAGCCACCGCCAGTTGTTCGAAGACCTGACCGAACTGACGCTGATGGCCGAGGCCGGTGGTTTCAGCACCGTGTGGATCGGCGAACACCACTCCATGGAGTACACCATCTCGCCAAGCCCGATGCCGCTGCTGGCTTATCTGGCGGGCAAGACCACCACCATCCACCTGGGTGCCGGCACCATCATCGCGCCGTTCTGGCATCCGCTGCGGGTGGCCGGTGAGTGCGCGTTGCTCGACGTGATCAGCAACGGGCGCATGGAAGTGGGATTGGCCCGTGGCGCCTACCAGATCGAGTTCGACCGCATGGCCGGCGGCATGCCGGCGTCCTCCGGCGGCCAGGCGTTGCGGGAAATGGTCCCGGTGGTGCGGGCACTGTGGAACGGCGACTATGCCCATGACGGCGACATCTGGAAATTCCCGACCTCCACCAGCGTGCCCAAGCCGATCCAGCAGCCGAACCCGCCGATGTGGATCGCCGCCCGCGACCCGGATTCGCACAACTTCGCCGTGGCCAACGGCTGCAACGTCATGGTCACGCCGCTGATGAAAGGCGACGAGGAAGTCCTCGACCTGAAGAACAAGTTCCAGGCCGCGCTCGATAACAACCCTGGCGTGCCGCGCCCGCAACTGATGGTGCTGCGTCACACCCACGTGCACACCGCCGACGATCCACAGGGCTGGGAAGTCGGGGCCAAGGCGATCTCGAAGTTCTACCGCACCTTCGATGCCTGGTTCGGCAACAAGACCACCCCGGTCAACGGCTTCCTCGCGCCGAGCCCGGAAGAGAAATTCGCCGGTCGCCCGGAGTTCGAGCTGGAAAGCCTGCACAAGACCGCCATGATCGGCACCCCGGAAGAAATCATTCCGCGCATCAAGTACTACCAGGAACTGGGGGTCGACGAATTCAGCTTCTGGTGCGATAACAGCCTGCCCCACGCGGAAAAGAAAAAATCCCTGGAGCTGTTCATCAAGCACGTGGTGCCAGCGTTCCGGTAGGAGCGAGTTCCCACAAGGGTCGATTCCAATGATGACTGGTCGCCTCCCATCACTCGCCCTTCCCTCCGGCGCCGCGCGGGCTTACCTGCGCGGTGAATGGACCGCTTCGCACCTGCATTTCAAGCGCCTGCGCGCCAGCGTTTCGGCCAAGCAGAACGGTTTCTGGCAAATAGTTCACTGAGCCCACCCGAACAGCCAATCACGCACCCCGCGTCTCGCCATTGCGTGGCGCGTACGGTGCATCGTGTTTCGCCTTGATCAGGTTTGCCCAATGAACAATAACAACGCGCTGTTGATCATCGACATGCAGCAGGAGGACGGCTTCGTCCTGGAAAACCTCGACAGGGTGGTCGCCCATACCGCCGCCCTGCTCGATACCGCCCGCCATCAGCGGACGCCTGTCATCTATACCCGCCACATCAATCAGGCCGATGGCAGTGACCTGCCCCACGGCGAACCCCTGGCCGCCGACGGAGGCCCCGGCAGTTACCGCGCCGGCACCCGGCAAGTGGAAATCATCGGGTCGCTGAGGCCGCAGCCCGGTGAGCTGATCATCGACAAGGGCCGGTACAGTGCCTTTCATCGCACCGACCTCGATGCCCGACTCAAGGCAATGGAGGTCAACACACTGATCGTCTGCGGCGTGCTGACCGACGTCTGCGTGCTCACCAGTGTGTTCGATGCCTTCGCCCTGGGTTATCGCGTGCGCCTGGTCAGCGATGCCTGCACCACGACCACCGAGGCCGGGCATTACTCGGCCCTGCTGATCCTGGCCAACTGGGTCTACGCACTGGAAATCCTCACCACCACCGAGTGCCAACGCGCCCTCGAACGCCGCGATTACATCAGCCTGATCCCCGAGCAGCCGGACCTGTTCGCCCACCAGCCCCATGAGCTGCAAAGCACCATCGCCCGTCTGCAATCCCGTCTCGTCCGGACTCAGGAGTGATCGCCATGCAAGTCGAAAAAAGAAGCATCGATTTCATCCCCGAGACCGAACGCCACGGCAAGCCGGGTTCGCTGTTCTATATCTGGTTCGGCGCCAACATGAACATCACCACCATCGCCTCCGGCGTGTTGCCGGTGGTGATGGGGCTCAACCTGTTCTGGAGCGCGCTGGCGATCATCATCGGCTCGTTGCTCGGGGCGATTTTCATGGCCTCCCACTCGGCCCAGGGACCGAAGCTGGGCATTCCGCAAATGATCCAGAGCCGGGCGCAATTCGGCGTGTTGGGGGCGGTGTTGCCGCTGCTGTTCGTGATGCTGATCTACCTGGGTTTCTTCGTCAGCAACACCTTGCTCGCGGCCCAGGCGCTGGAGTCCGTCAGCCCGCTGCCGATGTCCGGCAATATCTACCTGATCGGCGCGTTGTGCTTCATCGTCGCGCTCTATGGCTATCGGTTGATTCACCGCTTGCAGAAGCTGCTGTCGATTCTGTCGCTGGTGGTGTTCGTCGCCGCCACGGTGCTCGCCTTGCAGTTGCCGATCCCGGCCGAACAGTGGCTGCCAACAGGCTTCTCGCTATCGAAGTTCCTGGTGGCGGTGAGTATTGCCGTAACCTGGCAACTGTCCTACGCGCCTTATGTCGCCGACTATTCGCGCTACCTGCCGAGCAACACGCCGACCGCCCAGGTGTTCTGGTACAGCTACGCCGGCACGGTCAGCGGCGGTGCGTGGATGATGATTCTCGGGGCGATCCTGAGCGTCGGCATCGGCGACTTCTCCAGCAACGTCGGCGGGCATGTCGCCGGTCTGTTCGGCCCTGGCGCGGTGCTGCTGTTCGCCTTCATCGTCTACGGCCAGGTGTCGATCAACGTGTTCAACCTGTACGGCGCGTTCATGTCGACCATCACCGTGATCGAACCTTTCGCCCGACTCAAGGTGACGCCACGGGTGCGCGGCGTGTTCATGCTGCTGATCAGCCTGGTGGCCACGGCCCTGTGCACCATCAGTCAGGACGACTTCATCAGCTTCTTCCTCAACTTCATCTTCTTCATGAGCTACTTCCTGATCCCGTGGACGGCGATCAATCTGGTGGACTACTACTGCCTGCGCAAAGGCCAGTACCGGATTGACGACATCTTCGACCTGAACGGGATCTACGGACGGGTCAACCGGATTGCCTGCGGCAGTTTCCTGCTGGCGATTGCCCTGGAAATTCCGTTCATGAACACCACGCTGTACGTCGGCCCGGTGGCCACGGCGCTGGATGGGGTGGATCTGGCGTGGATCGTCGGGTTGCTGGTGCCGGCGTTGAGTTATTACTGGCTGATGAAAATGACCACGCGCGTCAGCGTGCCAGCGTAGTCATCAGCATTTGACGGCATAAAAGATCGCAGCCTGCGGCAGCGCCTACGAATGTAAGGCGTACATCCCCGTAGGAGCTGGCGAAGCCTGCGATCTTTTGATCTTCTGCTTCCGGCCCCCCCCCCAACGGCTGGACGCCATCAAACGCCAGCCGCGAACAGTCCTACAGGTACGCAGCATCAACACTCGGATGCATCCTACGCGAGCGTCGGAAGCGTCCTATATCACCCTTTTTTACCTTCCTGAAAGCTGTCGAGCGCTTGAACGCGGGAGGCAACGAAGCCTCCCCGTCCGCTTCAACAGCCCAGGGAGGCCTGATTTTGTCCAACGCACCGCGTACCTTTTTCGACCACAGCCGCCACACACTCTGGGTCCGGGAGCTGGACGCCCCCCTCGACGTCCTGGCCTTCCACGGCGAAGAACACCTCAGCCAGCCGTTCAGCTACCACATCGAGTTCACCTCCAGCCAACTCGACATCGACGCCGAGCTCATGCTTGGCCAACAAGCCAGCTTCAGCCTGCACGCACTGCCGGAAAAGGTCTCGTCGCTGATCTTCGAACCGTCCGAGGTCAAGCCGCTGCGCGGCTTGCACGGGGTGATCGGTGGCTTCAAACGCCTGTCCGGTTCCGTCGACGAGGCACGCTACGAAGTCACCCTGCAACCGCGTCTGGCGCTGCTCGCGCGGGGCCGGCAATACCGGATCTACCAGCACCGGTCGGTGCCGGAAATCGTCGAGCACATCCTGCGCAGTCGCCACGATTTCAGGGGCCAGGACTTCCTCTTCCACCTGCACCGCGAATACCCCCGGCGCGAGCAGGTGATGCAATACGGCGAAAGCGACCTGGCCTTCATTGCCCGGTTGCTGGCCGAAGTCGGCATCTGGTACCGCTTCACCAGCGACGAACGCCTGAGTATCGACGTCGTCGAATTCCACGACTCCCCGCGCGCCTACCAGTTCGACGTCGAGTTGCCGCTGCGTCCGCTCTGCGGGTTGAGCAGCAGCGGTGAGGACAGCGTCTGGGCCCTGCAGTCGGAACACCAGGTGGTGGAGCAGCACGTGAACATCCGCGCCTACCAGCACCGGGACGCCCGCGCGTACCTCGACGGCGACATCGACCAGACGCGCGGCGCCAAGGGCACCTACGGCGAGGCCTATCACTACGCCGAACCCTACACCGCGCTCGGCGACCGCCATGCCAGCGTGGTCAAGCGCCTGTTCATCGGCGTCGGCCAGGGCCTGAGCCTGTTCGTACGCAAGCTGGGGATCAAGCTGATCGCCAATCAGGGCCCGGTGAGGGTGCAGGCGCAGAACGATCGCCTGGAGCTGATCGCACGGCACGGGTTGGAGATCACCAGCACCGAAGATGAAATCCACATCACGGCGAAAAAGAAAATCGTCCTCAACGGCGGGGGCAGCTACATCACCCTGGAGACGTGTGGCATCGAGTCGGGCACGGCGGGCGATCACAACGTCAAGGCGGCGCATTTCGAGTACAGCGGTCCGGCGAGCATGAAGGCCACGCATCCGGACTATCCGCAAAGTCTGTCCAGACAGACCTTACGATTCAACCTGTCACCCGCCCCAAATGCCTCCAGCCAAAACGGGGCGGGCATGCCCTATACGCTCTACGCCGACGGCGCAGTGCTCAAGCAGGGTGTGCTGGACAAGACCGGGCAACTGTCGATCGACCATCAGGTCGTCACGCAGGGCTACCGGTTGGTGATGGCCAACGGTGTGACCTACCAGATTCCGGTGCCCACGGAATACCGCAACGCCGAGCAGGCGGAACTCGCCAATCGTGGCCTGCACAACCACCCTTCGCAAGCCCACGCCGAGGTGAGCCAGCCCATATCGCACACCGATCACCGCGGCCTGTATGCCACGGTGATGGAAGGCGCTGGTGATCAGGAAGGGAAAACACCATGAGCCAATACGAGATCGTCACACCGGTCGCACTCCAGCACACCCAAGAGGTGACCTGTACCCCGCCATGGTATGTGCGCAATACCGAATACCCTCCCGCCATGGCGACGTATCAACCGCTGATCAATGGGGAAGAGACGTTTCGGGCCGTGCACCTGGCCATTTCACAGGCCAAGGCAACTGTCGACATCATCTGCTGGGGCTTTCAGCCGTCGATGTATTTCATCCGCGACGGAATATCGCCGCGTATCGGTGAATTGCTGATGGCCATGGCTCGCGAAGGCGTCAAGGTGCGGATATTGGGGTGGGAAATGCCGTTTAACAGCGCGGGCTTTGCCGACGAATCCAATCTGCCCGGTAAAGGCCCGTACCGGATATACGACCGGGCGATGCAACCCTCCACGGACGAGCAATATGCTTATGACCGCCAGTGGTTTGCCAACTGTGCGCTTGCCGACAACATGGCCGCTGCGCATCTGGCGGCTCGCGGCACTCCAGTGTTCGTCAGTCGCGGTTTCAGCGTACTTGAGAGGGCCGAAATAGCCCATCAGGCGAAATACAAAAGTCTCGACCCGCAGGTCAGCGCCACCACGCAATTCATCCTGACGGCGACAGCGACCCATCATCAAAAAACCGTTCTCGTCGATTATGAACTGCCGGACCGCGCCGTCGGTTTCGTGATGGGTCATAACATGCTCGACGAGTACTGGGACACCAATGACCATTTGGCGGTGAACCGTGACAAGGACACCAAACCCGCCCCCAACAAGGGCCCGCGTGGCGATACCCCACGTCAGGACATTTCAAGCCAGGTCAGTGGGCCGATCCTGGAACACCTGCACCACAACTTCGCCAGCGCCTGGCGCAAGGAAACCGGCGAGGACTTGCTCGACCTGCGCCAAGCCAAAGAGATCGGGCCGCAACAACAATGCGCCCCGCAAGCCACCCGACAGATCGCGCAGATCCTGCGCACCCAGGCCCAGGAGGGCAAGCGCGACATCGAGAAGCTGTACCTGCAGGCGGTCAACAACGCGACCCAGTTCATCTACATCGAAAACCAGTATTTCCGCTGGCCGCCCCTGGCCGAATTGATCAAGGCCGTTGCCGCCGGCCAGACCAAGGCCGGGCGCGACCCCGCCATACACGGCCCCTTGCACCTGTTTGTAATCACCAACGCCAGCGAGGGTGGCATCGGCTCCGGCACCGTGAACACCCAGCGCATGCTCGAAAGCCTCGGGCGCGGCCATACCATGCCTGCAATCACCAAGTTACGGCGTATTGAACAGGCAAAAGCTGACGCCGCCGCACTGGAAACCAGCCTGGGCGAACGGCTGGAGCAGCATGCCCTGATCACGCTGACGAAACTCACCAACGCATTGGGCGGAACCGATCTCAGCGACAAGGCCAAGGAAGCTCAGCGGAGCAAGAATCGAGACAACGATTGGCGCAAAACCGCACTCCAGAGCCAAATCGAGGCAATCGAGAAAGAGACTTTTGCCCAACTCCCGGAACTCTCCGGCCTGAAAGTCCATGTGTGCTCACTGGTTGCCCCCGACTCGCCCGCCGGTAAGCCCTGGATGCCAGTGTACATCCACTCCAAGTTGATGATCGTCGACGATGTGTTCACCACTCACGGCTCGGCCAACATCAATACCCGCAGCATGCAGGTCGATAGCGAACTGAATATTGCGCATGAATGGGCGAGTGTGACGCAGGCGATGCGGCGGCGGTTGTGGGATATGCATACGAATGGATTGGGCGCGCAGGATGATCCGGAGGAAGCGTTCGAAGCTTGGCAGTGGATCATCGACGACAACAAAGACTTTCAGGAAGACAAGGATGTGCCTTGTGCCCCCGTCGTTGAGTTCTACTTCGGTAAATCAGACCTGTCGGACCTCGACTGATGCGACGGGTCTTGTTGTTGTCATGCCTGCTGCTGCTCGCCTGCGATACCAGTAATCCTACTTCTACTTCGACCAAGGAAGCGCCCTTGAACCCTTTGACTGAAGCCAAGGCCAATATGGCCTTTACCTGTGTGCACGAGCAGATCCCCACGGCCTCCGCCGAGGCCGATGTGCTGTTCCATTACGCGCGCTGGTTGCAAAAGAACAACCAACTCAAACAGGACAAGACCGTCGATGGAGAGATCGAACGTTTATATCGCATCGCCAGTGAGAACGGCCACTACAAGGCCAATATCAACCTGCAGAACGGTGCGATGCGCGGTACTTTCAAACTCCGTGGTGAAGAGCATTTGCGCATGAGTGAACAACTGATCAACGCGGAAGTGGCAACGGGATATTACTTTGTCGGTATCTTTTTGCAGCACGGCGCAGGCGGGTTGCAGCAAGATCACGAAATGGCCTTGCGTTACTACCGCAAAGCCGCCGATCAGGGCAATGCGCAAGCTCAGGCAGTTGTAGCCGACAAGTTGGCGCCGATTGATATTGCCCCGGATGTTGCGCGGCAGATGCGCCGTTGCGCAGCTGAACAAGGTCACGGTAAATCAGCCGTCGCCCTAGGTGTCCACTTTAAGAACAAAGGAAAGTACCAAGAAGCGCTTGAGGTCTTCCAGATGGGCGTTGTAGCTGGTAGCGACGGTGCTGCCGGCCGGTTGGAAAAAGGCTTCCGTGGCCCTAAGCCAGATAACCGCTTGCTCTACCTCGGCCAACAGGAAGACCTCGAACGCGCCGAACGCTACAAAAAAATCTGGAAAATCCTCTCGGGCTACTCCTACGCCAATCCCAAAGTCCCCGAAATCAACGAGATCCTCCCGCTGCCGCCCGCCCCGTTACCCGCCTGGGACGGCAAACTGCAATGGCTCGAAGAACGCCTGGCCAATATCCCACCAGAAAAGCCCAGCGAAGCACTGATTCACCAACTGGCCAAGGCCAAAGTCCTCGAACCCGCCACCGGCCGGCCCATGCCCGGCTCCTCGGCCTTCATACCGATCGACTACATCAAAAGACCGACCTGCATCAGCGGCCAAGCCTGCACGCATACCGGTTATTGGCTGGCGGAAAGTATCGCCGGTCAATCCTGGTGGCGCCTGGAAAAAGGCGAGCCCCGGCGCTTCGAGAAGGGCGACATCATGCCGACCCTGAACGTCAAGCATCGTCACAGCCGATTCCTGCTCGCCGACCGTGTGACGGTCGAGGAGGAAAATATCGAATGGAGACTGTTCGGTGAGGTCTGAGTATTTATGGAGCTGTTTGATACTCATCGCCTTGACCGGTTGTGGCGCCAACAGTGCCGAGCCTTTGTCGGTGGACTTTGTAAACCCGCTCACCGATATCAACGTTGATCTCGCCTTCACCTGCCAACACGAAACAATTCCGGCGCCGCCCGCTGAGGCCGATGTGCTGTTCCATTACGCGCGCTGGTTGCAAAAGAACAACCAACTCAAGCAGGACAAGATTGTTGATGCGGAGATCGAGCGCTTGTACCGCATCGCCAGTGAGAACGGTCACTACAAGGCCAATATCAATCTGCAGAACGGTGCCATGCGCGGGTATTTCGGACTCCGTGGCGAAGAGCATTTGCGCATGAGTGAGCAACTGATCAACGCGGGAGTGGCAACGGGATATTACTTTGTCGGCATTTTCCTGCAGAACGGTTCGGCGGGACTACAGAAAGATCACGAAATGGCGTTGCGTTACTACCGCAAAGCCGCCGATGAAGGTAATCCGCTAGCTCAAGCCTATGTCGCAGACAAGTTGGCGCCGATCAACATTGCCCCGGACGTTGCCCGGCAAATGCGCCGTTGCGCTGGGGAGCAAGGAAACGGCAAAGCGGCAAGAGCACTAGGTATTAATTTATCGACGAAAGGGCGTTATCAGGAAGCACTCGAAGCATTCCAGCACGGGGCAGCGGCCGGTGACAGCACTTCGACTTCTTTTTTGAGCAAAGGCTTCCGTGGTCCGGAGCCGGATGATCGGATGTACTACCTGGGCCAACAGGAAGACCTCGAACGCGCCGATCGCTACGAAAAAATCTGGAAAATCCTCTCGGGTTACTCCTACGCCAATCCCAAAGTCCCCGAGATCAACGAGATCGTCCCACTGCCGCCTGCCACGTTGCCTGCTTGGGACGGCAAGCTCCAATGGCTCGAAGAACGCCTGGCCAATGTCCCACCAGAAAAGCCCAGCGAAGCACTGATTCACCAACTGGCCAAGGCCAAAGTCCTCGAACCCGCCACCGGCCGGCCCATGCCAGGCTCCTCGGCCTTTATACAGATCGACTACATCAAAAGACCGACCTGCATCAGCGGCCAAGCCTGCACGCATACCGGTTATTGGCTGGCGGAAAGTATCGCCGGTCAATCCTGGTCGCGCCTGGAAAAAGGCGAGCCCCGGCGCTTCGAGAAGGGCGAGATCATGCCGACCCTGAATGTTCAGCATCGTCTTAGCCGCTTCTTGCTCGCCGACCGAATGACCGTCAAAGAGGAAAACATCGAATGGATATTGTTCGGTGAAGCCTGAGTATTTACTGATCTATATATTGGCCGCGGCCTTGATCGGCTGTGACACTTCCTCAGCCAATCGACCGGAGACGGCCAGTGGTCAAGTGCATTGAATCGAGACAAACCCCGCCTGTCCGGCCGCTCGGCTGATAGCCATGAGGGGGCGCCATTGCGGTCTCAAATCTCAGGCAAAAAAAATCCCAGGCAGCTGATGGACGCCCGGGATTTAAAAATGCATAAACCGTGGTGGTGAACGCGGCGCGGATATTACGGAATATTTCGGTCTGTAACAAGATATTTTTATTCACTATCCGGTTACTAATCCTTCTAACCCCTTCAATATCCACATATTTTTAAGGGCGACTACAAGAACCAACGATACTCCCGCGCGCTGATGTCATGCAGAAATGCCAGATGATCCTGACGCTTGTTTTCGCAATAGACGTCCACGAACTCCGCCCCCAAGCCTTCGCGCAGCGATGCATGATTTTGCATGGACTGCACGGCTTCAAGCATTTCCAACGGAAAATCGATGCCACTGCCACGGTCTTCGTTGAGCGGTGCAATCGGCTCGCGCTCCCCTTCCAGGCCTTGCTCCAGCCCCACCAGAATCGCCGCCAACGCCAGATAGGGGTTGGCATCGGCGCCCGCCAGGCGATGTTCGATGCGCAGGTTCTTGATGTCCGACTCCGGAATACGCAAGCAGGCATCGCGATCCTCGAAGCCCCAACTGGCGCGGGACGCGACGTTCACCGTGCCGCTCAAGCGGCGCATGGCGTTGTGGTTCGGGGCAAAGATCGGCATGCAGTGCGGCAACACATCCAGGCAACCGGCCACCGCATGGCGCAGCGCCCGCTGGCCGTTCGCCGCCAGCAGGTTGTTGCCGGCCTGGTCATACAGGCTGACATGCACGTGCATGCCGCTGCCGGGGTGCTGCAAGTAGGGTTTGGCCATGAAGCTGGCGCGGTAGTTGTGCTTGAGCGCCACGCCCCGGGTGCTGCGACAGAACAGGGCAGCCCAGTCGGCGGCGCGCAGGCCGTCATCGCAATGGCCGAAGTTGATTTCGAACTGGCCCGGGCCGAGTTCGGCGGTGATCACCGTGGCATCGACGCCTTGGGCTCGCGCGGTCTCGACCATTTCATCGAGCACCGGGGCGAAGCGCGACAGGCGTTCGATGTGCATGTTCGGCTGATCGTCGGCATCGCCACTCAGCTCATCACGGGGAAATTGCGGCAAGCCGTCCTTCAAGCGACTGTCGAACAGGTAGAACTCCAGTTCGAAGGCCACCACCGGGAAAATGCCCTTGCGCTTGAGCCGCTCCAGCACCCGCGCCAGCACTTCGCGGGGTTCGAATTCGATGGGTTTTTCGGTGCCGTCGGAGGTGATCAGCATCTGGCCCAAGGGCTGCTTTTCCCAGCTCACCAACTTCAAGGTGCCAGGCACCAAACGGCGCAGTGCATCCGGGTCACCATCGTTGAAGCAGTAATCGCCGATCTTGAACAGTCCGCCCTGGGTGCCGAGCAGCACGCAGTTCTGCGGCAGCTTCAGGGCACTGCCGGCAGCGACTTTTTCCAGCATCTCGATCGGGTAGCGCTTGCCGTAGAAATGCCCCGGAATGTCCAGGGATATCAGGTCGACGTAACGCACTTCGGGGTTGCAGTGGCGGAAGTTGCGAACCTCGGCCAGCAGTTCAGAGCACACAGCATCCATCGTTTTGGTCCTTGTTGTTATCAGGTGTAAACCCAAAGCACGCGGGTCAGTTGGTCGGACAGGTTGCCGTAGCGGCAGTGCGCATGGCTTGCCAGTTGAAAGCTGTCACCGGGATGCAGGGTCACCGGTTCGTTGTCGTCGAGCCACAGGGTCAGTTGCCCTTCCAGGACATAACCGCCCTGCTCGGAACTGTCCTTCATGTGCCGGTCGCCGCTGCTGGCGCCGGGTTCGAGCTGGCTTTCGAGCATCGAAAAGGACGCGCGCATCTTTGGCGAAACGAGGATGTCGGTGATGCCGTCGGCGTAGTACAGCGTGCGGCGTTCGTCCGGGCGGGTGACCCAGGACAAGGCCATGGGTTTGGGCAGGCTGTAGAAATAGGTGGTCGGCACCCCCAGGGTTTCGCTGATGGCGGTCAGGTCCGCCACGGTCGGGCGCGACAGGCCGCGCTCGACCTGGGATAGAAACCCCACGGAACGACCGATTTTGTCCGCCAGTTCCTTGAGGGTGTATTTCTTGTGCTTGCGCAGGTCCTGGATCAGGATCGCCAGCGCCGAGATTTCTTCTTGCATGTCCATCTAGAGGCTTCCAGAAAAGTGTCGCTTCAAATGCTGTCGCGCAGTCGATACCAGGCCTTGCCGATGGCTTCCAGTGGCGCGGCCAGGTATTTTCCGCCGGGAAAACTGCCGTTGTTCAGGCCCTGGTACAGGGACAATTCGTCGGGCTGGCCGAGTACCGCGTCGGACACCGCCCGCGCCGCGGCGAGTGTCGGCAGCACGCCATGCCCGGAATACCCCTGCATCCAGTACAGATCGCCACGCCGGCCGATATCCGGCGTGCGCTTGAGGGTCAGGTCGATGTGGCCGCCCCAGGCAAACTCCAGATCGACGCCGGTGAGTTGCGGGAACACGCGCTCCAGGAACGGCCGGGTCGCGGCGGCGATGTCCTTGGGCATGCCGCCCAGGTAAGTGCAACCACCGCCGAACAGCAGGCGGTTATCCGGGGTGCGACGGAAATAATCGAGTACGAACTGGTTGTCGGTCACGCACACGTTGCTTGGCAGCAGGGCGGTAGCTTGCTCCTTGGAGAGCGGCGCGGTCGCGACTTGATAGGTCCCGACCGGCAACACGCAACTGGCCAGTTGCGGATCGAGTCGATCGAGGTAAGCGTTGCACGCCAGCACCAGCACATCGGCGCGAATACGACCACGCTCGGTGGTCACCACAAACCCGTCGCCCTCCTCGCCATAGCTCAGCGCCTTGCTTAGCTCATGGATGCGGCCACCGGCCCGTTCGATCGCATCGGCCAGGCCCAGGGCCAGTTTCAGCGGATTCAGATGCCCGCCTTCGGGATCGAACAGGCCGGCCTGATAACGCTCGCTGGCAACCCACCGGGGCAATTCGCTGCGCTCGATAAATTGCAGTTTGTCGTGGCCCCATTTGTGGCTGGCCTCGTGTTGCCATTCGGTCAGCAGGCCTACCCGACGGGGCATTACCGAGGTCCACAGATGACCGGCGCGGTAGTCGCAATCGAACTCATGGCGGCCAGGCAAGTCACGCAGTTCCCGCGCGGCCCAGCGCATGCCGTCCCACAGGCGCCGCGCCCGTTCGTAACCCAGTGCCGCTTCCAGCGGTGGCATGTCGCACGACCAACCAAGAATCGCCTGCCCGCCATTACGCCCGGACGCGGCCCAGGCCACCCGGCTGGCTTCGAGCAAAGTTACGCGCTTGCCGGCCAGCGCCAGGCGCAAAGCCGTGTGCAATCCGCTGAAGCCGGCCCCGATGATCAGCACTTCGGTGTCTTGCTCACCTTCCAGTGCGGCTCGATCGACCA
This sequence comes from Pseudomonas sp. S2_F07, assembly GCF_054668325.1. Lineage (NCBI taxonomy): Bacteria > Pseudomonadati > Pseudomonadota > Gammaproteobacteria > Pseudomonadales > Pseudomonadaceae > Pseudomonas > Pseudomonas sp. S2_F07. Next base: position 6,267,201 of record NZ_CP162758.1, on the reverse strand, counting down.
GACGATCGGCGCAGGTATGGGCGTAGTAACTGGCGACATGCCGGGTGGATTGCTGAAACATACGGCCTCGTGAAATTTTGTATTTTTAATTTCATGAAAAAATACACGGTAAATTTCACACAGGCAAATGGCACGCAAAAAAAACCGGATGCACGCCAGGCATCCGGTTTTTTCTCAATTGAGTCGAAAAACGGTCGGTGACCGATTTTCACCCTCCCTCGCTTACAAACAGTCGCGCACGATTTTGCGCAGGTCGCCTGACTTGGCCCAAGGTGGCCCCTGATAGAGCGAAACCCGGCTGCCGTCCTTGTATTTCACGATATCCAGCACTTCGTCGGCCGTGATCACGCTGGGCGCCGTGATGCGGTATCCATTGGATATCGAAACCTGAGTGGTATTCGATACTTCCTTTTTCCAGGCAGGCAACACACACGCCGCATACTCTTTTGGCGTTTTTTCGCTCTGCTTGCTGACATTTGGCTCGCCCGGTACCAGCGACGCCGGCAACGAACACCCGGCCAGTAATGCCAGCGCGACCCCTCCCATCAACATCCGCATGCTGCTTCCTTTAATTCGAAAAAAGAAAATGTAGCTCGCCATCGTCCCTACAGCCATCCCCAACGATTCGGCGACTTTCATTGATATCACTTTGCCCGGTTAGTTCCTTGCTTTCAGATAAAGCAGGAAAGCGTACTGTCATGTTCACGTTTATTTCCCCGACCAAAGGAAACCCCGCTCAATCAGACGAACATAACATCCGGCCCGGTAAACAGGTCTAGAATTCCTGAATGAGGCATTCAGGAGGTCATTATGTGGCTTAACGAATCGGAACAGGAACTTCGGCGCGATCTGCAGGGGCTTGCGTCAGATTTGCGCTGGTCGGCCGTGGAGCTGTTGCGCATCGAGCAGCAATTGCGCCTGCTTGGCAATGACATCGACGCGCAAGCCGTTCAGAAGCTGTGCGCCTTGTTTCAGGGCGATGAAGCAAAACTGTCCGGCTACGCCGAGGAAGTGAAAGCCAAGGTTATTAGCCGCAACAAGGCTCAATAGCGGGAGCGCTGCCATGAACAGGCCTCTATTTACGCTGGTCGTCGTACTGACCGCGTTGGCAGGCTGCAGCACCAACTCGATCTACCAGGACCAGCCTCTGGTCGCGAAAGTCGACACCGGCATGACCCAGGAGCAAGTCCGTCAAATCGGCGGCCAGCCCCTGACGGTCAGCGACCGTACCGCCGAACCCGGCACGTGCTTTGACTACAGGCTGACTCAGTCCGGCCATCAACAAGCGTTCAATGTCAGCTTCGACGGCCGGGGCATGGTCGACCACAAGAGTTTCATGACCTGCGCGCAATGGAGCAATACGCAGCTTAAGGCCCGGGAGCCCTCCCGCGCCGGTGGAGGTGGTGGCTACTAGCGTCGTAGCATCATGAAAAAGCCCCGGAGAACCGGGGCTTCTGGCCCGATTTCATTTTGTCTGATGGCTGCCCGCAGGCTTGCCAGTACGCGCCCTGTAGCCGGGCAACGAAGCGGCAAACGCCAGTGCTTCTTCTCGACTGGCAAACGAGCCCAGTCGGTCGCCCTGGGTGCACACCCGCCAGGGGCCGTGGTTCACACTGAGTACGTCGTAACCGTTCATGTGCATTTTGTTCAGCATCGGAACACTCATAGTCACCTCCTTTTGGGCAGTGATATCAGGTTGACTTGCTAACCTTACACCCACCCTTGTCCAAAATACCGACCAGCCGTCGCCATGGAAATTCCTTCTTTCGGTTGCACTTTTCGTCGCGTCGGCCGCTCAAATTACCCAGATAGCAGCACAATCGCGGCCCTGGCCCGAATGCTGCATTTGCATGCCTTTTCCATGACAACGGACATCGGGTAATCCATGAAAGTACGCGCAACGATCATCTGCGAGCGAGACAGGCATGTACTGCTGGTACGCAAGCGTGGAGGACGCTGGACGTTGCCCGGCGGCAAGCTTGAACGGGGTGAAAGCGCCGCCGATGCCGCCGTTCGCGAGCTGCTGGAGGAAACCGGCTTGCGGGTCGACGAGTTGGTGTACGTGCTGGAGCTGGAATCGGACGACACCCGACATCACGTATTCGAGGCGTCGGTACTGAACCTTGAGCAACTGCGGCCGCTGAACGAAATCACCGATTGCATCTGGCACCCTCTGGATGCGGTCCACAACCTGAACATCAGCGACACCATGCGCAGTATTGTCGGCACCTTTGTGCGCCGCCTGTAGGCCCTAGCCTTTGGCCAACGCCGTCGCGGCCCTGTCGATCAAGGCCGCCACTTCGGCGGGCATCGAAGCCAATGATGCGTGGCTGGCATGCAAGGTCAGAATCTCCCGGGCGTTGAGCCGCGCCGCCATCCATTGCTGGTTCTGAGGCGCGATCATCCTGTCTGCGGTCGAAATCTGATACCACGATGGCTTGTTCTTCCAGGCCACCGTGCCAATGGTGTCGCCAAAGGTGCTCGCCAGCGGTGCTTTCTGGGTGAGGCCCATGACCAACCCTTCGGTCGCCGGCAGGTCCTGGCAGAAGCTCTCGTGGTAGAGCTCGGGCTTGACCCACAGGTAACCGTCGCTATCCGGGGTCAGGTTTGCCGCTGCCGCAGGCGGGTGCCGTTGCGTGATGCCGCCGGGACTTTCGCCAGCGTCCGGGGCGAACGCGGCGATGTACACCAACCCGACCACGTTCGGCAAATCACCCGCTTCAGTGATGACCGCGCCGCCATAGGAATGCCCCACCAGCAGCACCGGACCGGGCACCTGGGCAACCATCTTGCGCGTGCGCTCGGCATCCTCGGCCAGGGACGTCAGCGGTAACTCGACGGCACGAATGTGCGTGTCACCCCGGCTGAGCAACTTGACGATGACCTTGTTCCAGTGGGCGGCACCGCCCCAGAAACCATGGACCAGCACGATCGTGGGTTTGTCACTCATCACCATGACTCCGTTCGCCGAAGGGGTTGTTCGCCGCTCGCCTCAGCCCTGATCGCCACCGCCCACGGGCATGACCATGCCGGTGATATAGGACGCATCGTCGCTGGCCAGAAACAGAATAGCCCCCGCTTGCTCATCCAGGGTGCCGTAGCGTTTCATCAGACTGCTGTCGAGGGTCTGGTCGACGATCTGCTGGTACCAGAGTTTTTCCTGCTCACTCTGCTCGGCACCGTTGCGGGGTATGCGTCGCGGCGGCGCTTCGGTGCCGCCCGGCGCCGTGGCATTGACCCGCACGCCGCGACCGGCGGTTTCGAACGCCAGACAAGCGGTCAAGGCATTGACCCCACCCTTTGCCGCACCGTAGGGCACACGGTTGAGGCTACGGGTGGCGATGGAGGATACGTTGACGATCGCACCACTGCCCTGCTCCAGCATGAACGGCAGCGCGGCATGGCAACACCACAAGGTCGGGAACAGTGAACGACGAACCTCGGCCTCGATCTGCGAGGCTTCATAGTGCTCGAACGGTTTGGCCCAGATCGTCCCGCCGACGTTATTGACCAGCACATCGAGGCGACCGAAGCACTCGACGGCGGTTTGCATCACCCGGCTGCATTCCTCGTATTGCTCGAGGTCGGCGGTCAGGGCCAGTACCTGGGTGGTTGACGCCAACTGCTGCTGGGCTTCGAACACCAGGTCGGAGCGATCCACCAGGATCAGCTTCGCCCCTTCGGCGGCCATGCGCTCGGCCACCCGCCGCCCGATGCCTTGGGCGGCGCCGGTGATCAGGGCGACTTTTTCGTGGAATCTGTTCATGTGTACCTCATCGGTCAATGACGATGTATCGGTCGAAACACAAGCCCGCTCCCACATTGGGTCTTTACCGACACCGGGAGTTCGTGTGCGACTCAAGCCGCGCTGGCAGCAAACTTTTCGTAGTAGAAGTTGGCCGGCGCGATGCCCTGTTCGCGAATGAACTGGCTGACCGCCTCGACCATCGGCGGCGGGCCGCACAGGTAGACGTCGACGTCGCCATCGTTCAGGTGCTTCGGCTCGATGTGCTGGGTCACATAGCCCTTGAGCGGGTGTTGGCTCTCGGGGCTGGCGACGCAGGCGCTGAAGGTGAAGTTGGGGATGCGCGCGGCAAAGGCTTCGAGGCGGTCGATTTCCACCAGGTCGAAATCGTGGGTCACGCCGTAGATCAAATGCAGCGGGTGATCGCTGCCCTGCTCGGCGATCTTCTCCAGCATCGCGGTGAACGGCGCCAGCCCGGTGCCACCGGCCAGCAGCAACAGCGGCCGACGGATGTCGCGCAGGTAGAAGCTGCCCAAGGGACCGGCCAGGCTCATGCAGTCGCCGGCCTTGGCCATGCCGGTCAGGAAGCTGCTCATCAGGCCGCCGGGCACGTTGCGAATCAGGAAGCTGACCTCGCCATCGCGCTGCAACGAGCTGAACGAATAGGCACGAGTCTGCTCGCTACCAGGAATCCCCAGGTTCACATATTGCCCTGGCAGGAACGCCAGCTTGCTCAGGGCTTCGCCCTTGATCGACAGCGCGATGGTGCTGTCGGACAGCTGGCGCACGGCGCTGATGGTGGCGTCGTAGCTGGCCTGACGGGTGCGGCAGACCTCGGAGGACGTCGGCACCCGCACCACGCAATCGCTCTGCGCACGCATCTGGCAAGTCAGGACAAAACCCTGCGCGGCCTCTTCCGGGCTGAGGGCGTCTTCGATGTACTCCTCGCCCAGATCGTATTGACCGGCTTCGGCAAAACACTTGCAGGTGCCGCAAGCGCCGTCGCGGCAGTCCAGCGGGATGTTGATGCCCTGGCGGTACGCGGCATCGGCCACGGTTTCGCCGACGTTGGCGTCGATGAACCGGGTGACGCCGTCTTCAAAGTTGAACGCAATGGAATGGGTCATGACGGCAGTCTCACAAGTGATAAACATCGATGACCTGGCGAACGTAGTCGTTCTTCAGGATCACTTTCTTGGCCAAGATCCGCGGGTTCTCACCGCGCACATCGAGGGTGTAGAAACTGCTGCCGAAATAGCTGTCGACGGTCTTGTAGCGAAAACTCAAGGTGTGCCAGTTGAAGCGCACCTTGCACACGCCGTCGGCCTGTTCGAGCAGCTCGATGTTGCTGATGTTGTGGGAGGTGCGGGTGTCCGGCACGCTGGCGCTGGAGCGCTCGGTCTTGATGCGGAAGATGCGGTCTTCCAGGCCGGTGCGGTTGCCGTACCAGATCAGCGAGATTTCCCGCTGCGGATCTTCGGTCAATTCATCGTTGTCGTCCCAGGACGGCATCCAGTACGTCGCGTCGGGGGCGTACAGTTCCAGCCATTCGTCCCACTGACGATCATCGAGGTAGCGCGCTTCGCGATAGAGGAAATCGCGCACCGCTTCATAGGAAATACTCATTGCACGTCCTCCACGGCGATCAGCTTCGACTGCTCGGCCGCCAGGGCCTTGAGCATGGTCTGCTGCCAGTATTTGTGTTGCAGCACGAACAGACCCTCGTCTTCGGTGCGCACGCCACTGAGCAGCGGATGCAGGTCAATCTCTTTCGCGGCCTCGTCAGCGCCTTCGATCCAGTGCTCGGCACCCCGGGACATGTCATTCCAGGTGGTGACGCTGCCCTGGTAGCTGGTCTGGCAGGAGCGGAATTCCTCCAGGTCGTCTGGCGTGGCCATGCCGCTGACGTTGAAGAAATCTTCGTACTGGCGAATCCGGCTGGAACGGGCGTGGTCGCTCTCGCCTTTGGGGGCGATGCAGTAGATGGTGATTTCCGTGCGGTTGACCGAGATCGGCCGGGCGATGCGGATCTGCGAGCTGAACTGGTCCATCAGGTATACGTTCGGGTACAGGCACAGGTTGCGCGAATTCTCGATCATCCAGTCGGCGCGGGCCTTTCCGAAGTCTTGCGCCAGTTCATCGCGGCGCTCGTACAGCGGACGGTCTTCGGGGTTGGCCCAACGGGTCCAGAGCAGCATGTGGCCCTTGTCGAAGGAATAGAAACCACCGCCCTGCTTGGCCCAGCTGCCGGCGCTCATGGTCGGATTGCTGTCGCCGGCCTCGCGCTGCTTGCGCTGGTTCTGGGTGGCCGCGTAGTTCCAGTGCACGGAGCTGACGTGGTAGCCGTCGGCGCCATTCTCGGCGGTGAGCTTCCAGTTGCCTTCGTAGATGTAGCTGGAGGAACCGCGCAGCACTTCCAGGCCATCGGCGGACTGGTCGACGATCATGTCGATGATCTTCGCCGATTCGCCCAGGTGCTCGACCAGCGGCAAAACATCAGCCTTGAGACTGCCAAACAGGAAACCGCGATAGGACTCGAAACGCGCGACGCGGGTCAGGTCGTGGGAGCCTTCGCAGTTGAAGCTCGACGGGTAACCGGCGTTGGCCGGATCCTTGACCTTGAGCAGCTTGCCGGAGTTGTTGAAGGTCCAGCCGTGGAACGGGCAGGTGTAGGAGCTCTTGTTGCCGGACTTGTGCCGGCACAAGGTCGCGCCACGGTGGCTGCAGGCGTTGATGAAAGCGTTGAGCACACCGTCCTTGTTGCGCGCGATGAAGACCGACTGGCGCCCCATGGTGGTGGTGTAGAAGTCGTTGATGTTGGGGATCTGGCTTTCGTGGGCCAGGTACAGCCAGTTGCCCTCGAAGATGTGTTCCATCTCCAGATCGAACAACCGGGGATCGGTGAACATCTCGCGTTTGCAGCGATAGAGGCCCTGCTCGGGATCGTCTTCAAGCAGGGAATGCACGTATTCGGGTCGCAGGGTCATGGCCGCCGCCTCCATTGTTATTGTTCAGGCAGGGGTCATGCTAGGACGGGGAGGCAGGCTGGAATATCCGCGGGGTGCAGACCTTTATCCGTTTTGTGCAGATAAGCCCGTAGGAGCTGCCCAAGGCTGCGATCCGTTGATCTTGTCTTAAAAAACAAAATCAAAAGATCGCAGCCTTCGGCAGCTCCTACAGGGAATATTGATTCAGTGACGACGCTTGAGGGTATCGGACGGCAACTCGCCGAACTGCCTGCGGTAGCTGTCGGAGAACCGGCCCAGGTGCAGGAACCCGTAGTCCATCGCCACTTCGGTGACGTTGCGCACGTTGCAGGTCGGGTCGCTCAGGCAGGCGTTGATGCGTTCCAGGCGTTTCTGGCGCAGGTAGTTTTTCGGCGTAAGGCCGGCATTGCGCTCGAACAGGCCATACAGTGAGCGCAGGCTCATGTGCGCCTGGCGCGCCAGCTCTTCGCTGTCGATGTCCTGCTTGAGGTTATTGGCGATGTAATCGGCAATCGCTTCGAACGTGGCCGTCTGCGAGCCCAGTTCCAGGCGAGAGACATTGGTTTTCATCAGGCTGAGCATCTTGCTGACGATGATCTGCGTGTAATGCTCCTGCACCCTGGGGATCTGCTCGGTGGACTCGGCCTCTTGGCAAATCATCCCCAACAGGTTGACGAAACCTTCCAGTTCATTGAGCTGATAACGGTTTTCCAGAAACCGCACGCCCTGCCCCGGATAGCGCCAGCGCTGCTCATCGCAGACCGATTCAAACAAACGGGTCGGGACCTTGAGGATGAATTTTTCGCAATCGTCGGAGTACGTCAGGTCCACCGGATCGTCGGGGTTGATCAGCAGCAACTCGCCGGGGGCGAAGTAATGCTCCTGGCCGTGGCCGCGCCACAGGCAATTGCCGCGCAGCAGCACTTGCAGGTGATAAATGCTGTCCAGCGCACCGGACGTAACGCGCACACTGGCGCCGTAGCTGATGCGGCACAGGTCGAGGCTGGCGAACTTGCGATGATCGAGACTGGCCAGTGGCTGGCCCGCACGGGGCATGAGGATGCAATGGTTGCCGACGTGCTGATTGACGTAGCCCGACACCGCGTAAGGGTCGGCATGGTCGAACACCCGGCTACGCTGACTCAACAGTTGCGCTTGCATCATCAGGTCACTCTCGTTGTTGTTATAGGTTGCGTCGGATCATTCCAGAACAGTGCTCGCATCGATGTGTTATCGCAAGACCTTGTGGGAGCGAGCTTGCTCGCGATGACGGAGTGCCAGTCAACATGGATGTTGAATGTTAAACCGCTATCGCGAGCAAGCTCGCTCCCACAGTGTGGTGATCCCACAGGGTCGTGCGATCAGTCTTCCAGTGCGCGAACTCGCTCGTGGCGCTGCTGTTCTTCAGGCTGGGCCGAGGACTGCAGGGTGAAATCGAATTCGATTTCGGCAAAGCGTCCGCTCACACCGTGGGCCGCCGCACGCTGCTGATCATCGCTGAAGGTGATCTTGGCGATCAGCTCATCACGGGTGGCGTAGGCGAAATCGTCATGCAGGTACTTCTCGCCATCCAGGTTGATCTGGGTGGTCAGGTGGCGATGATCCGGCGCGGAAATGAAGAAGTGTACGTGCGCCGGGCGCTGGCCATGACGGCCCAGTTGATCGAGCAGTTGCTGGGTCGGACCGTCCGGTGGGCAGCCGTAGCCCGACGGCACGATGCTGCGAAAACGATAGCGGCCTTCGGCGTCGGTAACGATGCGGCGACGCAGGTTGAATTCCGACTGCGTGGTATCGAAGTACGAGTAGGTACCGCCTGTGTTTGCGTGCCAGACGTCTACCACGGCGCCGGCCAAAGGTTCGCCAGCGGTGTTGAATACGCGGCCTTGCATGAACAGGGTCACACCCGGATCGACGCCGTCATCCAGACGTGCTTCGCCTTCCGACAGCGGCGCGCCCGCCACGTACAGTGGACCTTCGATGGTACGCGGCGTGCCGCCGGACTTGCCGGCCTGCTCGTCTTCGGCGTCCATCAGCAGGTCGAGGTAGTGCTCCAGACCGAGACCGGCCACCACCAGTCCGGCTTCCTGGCGCGCGCCCAGCACGTTGAGGTAGTTGACGGCTTTCCAGAACTCTTCCGGGGTCACCGCCAGGTCTTCGATGATGTTCACCGAATCACGCAGGATGCGGTAGACCAGTGCCTTGGTCCGTGGGTCGCCGGCGTCGTTGAGCAGGCCGCTGGCCTCTTCGAGAAATTTCTGGACTTCGGCAGTGTGGGAAATCTTGACGTTCATTCTGGGTTCCTCATCTTGTAATTATTAGCGTAGCGCGCTGAACAGGCTGGGCTCAGCGGTCATCGTCACGGATGGAAGAAGGATGCCGGCACATCGCATCGATCTCGATGGCCATGTACGGAAACAGTGGCAATTGCATCAGCAGGTCATGCAGTTCCTGAACGCTGTCGACATCGAACACGCTGTAGTTGGCGTAGTGCCCGGCGATGCGCCACAGGTGGCGCCACTTGCCCTGCTCTTGCAGACGCTGGGCCAGGGCTTTTTCGTCAGCCTTGAGATTGGCTGCCGCTTCGGGATTCATGTCGACCGGCAGGTTCACGGTCATTTTTACGTGGAACAGCATAATGCTCTCCTCAGGCTTGATGAATGGTCTTGTCGCGGCGGAAGAACGCCAGGCGCTCTTCATCCAGGCTCAGGCCCAGACCCGGGGTGTTCGGCACGTGCAGTTCAAAATCGCGATACACCAGCGGTTCGCTGAGAATGTCTTCGGTCAGCAACAGCGGGCCGAACAGTTCGGTGTCCCACGCCAGTTTGTTCAGGGTGACGAAGGCATGGGCCGAGGCCATGGTGCCCAGGCCGCCTTCAAGCATGGTGCCGCCATACAGGGCGATGCCGGCCGCTTCGGCGATCGAGGCGGTGCGCAATACGGCACGGGGGCCACCATTCTTGGCGATCTTCAGGGCGAACACCGAAGCCGCGCCTTCGCGGGCCAGATTGAACGCATCTTCCACGCATTCGATGGATTCGTCGGCCATGATCGGCGCCGGGCTCATGGCGTTGAGGCGAGCCATGCCGGCGCGGTTGTTGCGCGAGATCGGTTGTTCGATCAGGTCGATGCCGTTGGTGCCGAGAATCCGGCAGGCCCGCAGCGCGACCGCTTCGTCCCAGGCCTGATTGACGTCAACCCGCACACTGGCGCGGTCACCCAAGGCTTTCTTGATGGCGATGACGTGGGCCAGGTCGCGGTTGACCTCACCGGCACCGATCTTCAGTTTGAAGATGCGGTGGCGACGCAGGTCGAGCATTTTTTCCGCTTCGGCGATGTCTTTTTCGGTGTCGCCGCTGGCCAGTGTCCAGGCCACCGGCAGTGCATCGCGAACACGGCCGCCGAGCAATTCGCTGACCGGCAGACCGAGGCGTTTGCCCAAGGCATCGAGCAGTGCGGTTTCGATACCGGATTTGGCGAAGGTGTTGCCGCGAATGCTGCGCTCCAGGCGCAACATGGCCGCGTTGACGTTGTTGCTGTCCTGGCCGATCAACAGCGGTGCGAAATGCGTGTCGATGTTGGTCTTGATGCTGTCCGGGCTTTCATTGCCGTAGGCCAGGCCACCGATGGTGGTGGATTCGCCGATGCCTTCGATGCCGTCGGCGCAACGCACGCGGATGATCACCAGGGTCTGGTTCTGCATGGTGTGCATCGCCAGCTTGTGCGGGCGGATGGTCGGCAGATCGACGATGATCGTCTCGATCGACTCAATGGCTGTTGCAAGCATTTCGATACCCGTCAGGTTCTTGAAGTTCTGGAATCGATTCTCGTACGGCTTTTTTCCTGAAGCCAATATAGAATTGGTCTGACTTGATACCTTAAAGGTATGCAACTGATTGGCTGGAGGCTCCATGGAACTGCGGCACCTGCGTTACTTCCAGGTATTGGCTCAAACCCTCAACTTCACCCGCGCGGCCGAGTTGCTGCACATCGCCCAGCCGCCCTTGAGCCGGCAGATCCAGCAGCTGGAGGACGAATTGGGGGTGATGCTGCTCGAGCGCGGCCGGCCGCTGAAGCTGACCGACGCCGGGCGGTTTTTCCATGAACACTCCACCGCCCTGCTCGAACAACTGAACAAGGTCTGCGACAACACACGCCGCATCGGGCTGGGTGAGAAAACCTGGCTGGGTATCGGTTTTGCGCCGTCGACACTGTACGGCGTGCTGCCGGAACTGATCCGGCGGTTACGCAGTGGAGAACCGCTGGAACTGGAGCTGGGGCTTTCGGAAATGACCACCCTGCAACAGGTGCAGGCGTTGAAGGCCGGGCGCATCGACATCGGTTTCGGCCGGATCCGTATCGACGACCCGGCCATCATCCAGACCGTGCTCACCGAGGACCGCCTGGTCGCCGCCCTGCCCGCCGGTCATCCATTACTTGCAGGGCCCATCAGCCTGCGGGATCTGGCCAGGGAACCCTTTGTGCTGTACCCCGGCAATCCACGGCCGAGTTACGCCGACCATGTGATTGCCCTGTTCGAATCCTACGGCGTGAGCATCCACGTCGCGCAATGGACCAACGAACTGCAAACGGCGATCGGGCTGGTGGGGGCAGGAATCGGGGTCACGCTGGTACCGGCCTCGGTGCAGTTGCTGCACCGCGACGACATCGGCTTCACCCCGCTGCTGGAGGACAACGCCACTTCGCCGATCATTCTCAGCCGACGGGTGGGCGATGTCTCGCCGGGGTTGAACCATTGTTTGCGGATGATTGATGAGCTGTTGCCGCGAGGCTGACAACAATCAGCCGGCAAACGCCCGGCGCCCCGCCTTCATCTCGGTACGCAATTCGCCGACAAAGTCAGAAATGGCGCGCACGCTGGTCAGCTCCGCCGTCGACACGCCGCTGATCAACAGCTCCACTCGCTTGGTGACGGGGTCGCAGACTTCGATGCGCAGCAGTCCGAGATTCTCCGTGCACTCGCACGACAGCGGCTCAAAACCGGACTCTACGATGTTGCAAAGCACTGAAATCGGAAGCATGGCCGGTCCCTCGGGCGACAGTCAATTCGATTGGAGCCGTTTCAGCATAGTTACACTTTGCCGATTTTGCGCCAGTAAATTGCCGTCAATTTTGTTATACCCCTCGCATTTCCAGCCTTTCAGTGGGAATTACCCCCCCAGATCCAGTTCCAGAACCCCGGCAATTCGACCGGCTGCGAACCGTCGCGCACGGTTCGTGCCATGGCCGCCCGCTGTAGCGCGGCCTGATCGTCGTAAAACGGCTTGTCGGCGGTTTTCACCCCGGTCTCCCGGGCGCTGTCGAGCAGAATCTGCAGGTACTCACGGGTATGCCGGGCGGTATAGCGGTTGAGGTCGTGGAAGGTCACCACCACCGGAATCACGCCATCGACCACCGGCAATTCACCGCGGGCAATGCGTTCGCGAACTTCGGACATCGAACGCAGCATGTGCGACCGGCGCCGGGGGCTGGCATTGAAGCCCCAGATCTTGCCGTCATTGGCGCTCAAATCTGTCAGCAGTACATGCAGGCCATGCTGCTGATAAGCGGCGAAGGTACGCTTGTCGTAGTTCCAGAATGGCGGGCGCAGCAGGGTTGGCCGGGCGCCGGTAATCGCGGCGATGTCGGCGCTGCCATCGGTGAGGGCCTGCTCCAACGCTGGCGGGTCAAGGGAGCGATGATTGGTGTGCCAGGGTGTCGCCGTGTGAAAGCCCAGGATATGACCTTCGGCATGTTCACGACGCATGATGTCCCGGCCCAATTCGCTGCCACCGGCTCGCGGAGCGCGGGTTTGCACGAAGAACACGGCCTTGATGTCCGGCTGCAGCGGATTTCGCGCCAGGCTCTCCAATACCGTGACGGTCGGGTTCCACCAGCTCGATGCACTGGGACCGTCATCGAAGGTCAGCAGAAACCGGATGGGGGGTTGCGCCTGCAAACGCTGTTCGGTCCGGGGAGTCATTTCGATCGGTGCGGCGATACAGCCCAGCAGACCCACTGCCAGGGCACACACCGTTAAACACTTGAACAATGGTTTCATCTTATGCCTTGGGCCAGACCATCACGGTCGATACTTCAAAGGGCAAGGATCCTTCGATCGCTCATCCGTCGTCGGCCCGCATCGAGACGACGGGTCGAGGTTGGATAGGGTACACAGGGTTTGGTTCCGGTGCTTGCCAGGCCCGTTTCGTCACGAGCTACTAAACTCAAAGCTTCGGTCGGAGCGTCTTAACCGGAGTGTCAGGCCATGTGCGGACGACTGTCGCAATACCGTGGAATCCACGACTTCGTAGCGGTGCTGAGCATCCCCGACGCGCTGATCAATCACGTCGGCAACGAACCCCTGGGGCACTATAACGCCGCCCCCACCACGCAACTCGCCCTGCTGCACCTGGAGAACGAGCGGCTGCACGCTGACGCCGTGCGTTGGGGTTGGCGACCGCACTGGGCAACGGATCGCACGGAGCCGGTCAATGCCCGGGTCGAGAAAGTCGCCCACGGCCCGTACTTCCGGGCGATCTGGCCCCATCGCGCGATCTGCCCGATTGATAACTGGTTCGAATGGGTCGACGCCGGCGACGGCAACAAACAACCGTGGTTGATTCGACGACGCAATCGCGCCCCGGCTTTCTGCGCGGCCATCGGCCAGTACCCCATCGGCGGAGCGCCTCACAGGGAGCACGACGGTTTCGTCATCCTGACGGCCGACAGCGCAGGCGGCCTGCTTGACGTGCATGACCGCCGACCGGTGGTGTTCTCGCCCGAGCTGGCGCGGGAATGGCTGGACCCTGCCACGCCCAAGGAACGAGCCGAGGAAATGGCGTTATCCCAGGGCGAGGTCAGTGATGTGTTCGAGTGGTACAAGGTTGACAGGGCCGTTGGCAATGTCAGGAACCAGGGCGCCGCGCTGATCAAGGAAGTTCCATGAACCTGTCAATAACGACAAAGCCCCGCTCAAAGGCGGGGCTTCGTTGTATTCCCGTGCCGGTCAGAACTTGCGATCAGGCTCTGACAGTTCCTTACCGTCGTCAGGATGCTTCCAGTCCGGTATCGAACGCTTCTGTTGCTCAATCTCTTCTTCCGTGGGTTCGTCCTCGTCTTCTTCCAGGTCCGGTTGCTTGGGTTCATTGGCCATGTTCACCTCTCTTCCTGAAGGGATCGGTCATCAACTTAAGCTTAGATCAGTTCCCCTGCCCTGCTCAAAGCCACCAGCGCAGCAAAAAGAAGAAGCCCATGCTCAACAGCATGCTGAGCAACGTATTACGGGTGTAGAGCACCAGGACGACAGCCACCAGCGAGCTGATCAGATAGGGATTGTCCCAGTGCAGATTCAGCTGTTTTTCCGGCATGAACACAATCGGCCCGCAGATGGCGGTCAACATGCCCGGTACGGCAAACCCCAGGAACTGCCGGGCATTGCTACTCAAGCGTAGCGGCAGTCGCGGTTCCAGAAAAACATAGCGGTTGAGGAACACCAACACGCCCATTCCGATAATCACTGCCCAGACCATCATATGCGGCCACCGTAGAATTTATTGCAGACAAACCCGGCGGTCATGCCCGCCAGTCCCGACAGCACCAGCGCCGAGCCCCATTGCCAGTAGCTGAACAGCACCGAACAGAACAGCGACACCGCCACACACACCACGGTCGGCACATTGCGCACCACCGGGGTGATCAGGGCGATGAAGGTCGCCGCGATGGAGAAGTCCAGGCCCAGGTGTTCAAGGCCGGGAATACTGCTGCCAAGCACAATGCCCGCCAGGCTGAACAGGTTCCAGGCGATGTAGAACGTCAGGCCCACACCCAGGGCGTACCAGCGGTTGAACTGCTGTTTGTCGTGCTGGCTGGTCAGGGCGAACAACTCATCGGTGAGCAAGAACCCCAGGCCCGCGCGCCAGCGCCCCGGCAAGGGCGAAATGACCGAGCGCATGCTCATTCCGTAGAGCAAATGCTGCGAAGTCAGCAGCAACGTGGTCAGCAGGATCGAAAAGATCCCGGCCCCGCCCTTGAGCATGCCGATGGCCACCAGTTGCGCCGCACCGGCAAACACAATGCTCGACAGGCCCTGGCCTTGCAGGGGCGTGAGATTGGCTTCGATGGCCATGGAACCGGCCAGCAAACCCCAGGGCGCGGTGGCCAGGGACAACGGCATGATCGCCGCTGCGCCACGCAAAAAGGCACTGCGCGGCATGATTGAGTTGGACATAACATTCTACAGACAGGGAAAGACCCCGGACTGTGCCAGCAGTCGCTGCCGAAGGCTTGAACAATCTTGCTCACTGATACGCGGCGTGCCATTCATCGGCTGCCCGCTTGATTCGCCAAAGTGCTAGCAACATGATGGCCCTGCATTTTCCTCGAGGCAGGCCCTTCATGAGTTCAGTGGAAACCGACAGCGACGTTTATAAAACCCTGCTGGAGTCAACCCGGGCGATTCCCTGGCGCATCGACTGGAAAACCATGACGTTCAGCTACATCGGGCCACAGATCGAAGAGCTGCTGGGCTGGAAGCAGCACAGCTGGGCCTCGGTCAATGACTGGGTCGAGCGCATGCACCCGGATGACCGCGACTACGTGATGGACTTCTGTGTCTCGCAGTCGCGCGCCGGTATCGATCACGAGGCCGACTATCGCGCACTCACCGAAAGCGGCGAGTACGTCTGGATCCGCGATGTGGTGCATGTGGTGCGCAAGGACGGCGAAGTCGAGGCGCTGGTGGGTTTCATGTTCGATATCAGCGAGCGCAAGAAAACCGAAGAGCACCTGATCCGCCTGCAAAAGCAGCTTGAGGAGTACTCCTTCCAGGACGGCCTGACCGGCATCGCCAACCGGCGCATGTTCGACACAGTGCTCGAGCGCGAGTGGAACACGGCCCAGCGCACCGGCTTGCCGTTGTCGGTGATCGTGCTGGATATCGACTACTTCAAGCAGTACAACGACCATTACGGCCACATCAAGGGCGACGAATGCCTGCGCCGCGTCGCGCAAACCTTGTCCCTGGCGGCCAACCGGCCACGGGACTTCATCGCGCGGATCGGCGGTGAAGAATTTGTCTGGCTGCTGCCGGAAACCGATGCCGAGTCTGCGCGGCTGGTGGCGCACAAATGCCTGCACCTGATTCGCCAGCAACAGATCCCCCATGAATTCTCGAACGTGTCGAAGCTGCTGAGTATCAGCCTCGGCGTCGGCACCACCCTGGCGTCGATGCATGCGACGGCCCTGGAATTCGTCGAACAGGTCGATCATCTGCTCTACAAGGCCAAGCACAATGGCCGGATGCGCGCCGAGTACGCTGATTTTCGTGATTGACAAATGGCGCTCCGGCTTTTAAAACTGAGCGCCTCACTCAGGGTGTAAGCAAGTATGTCCGCAACCTTCAATCTCGACTCTTCCGTCATTGGCTTGATTGCCAAGGCGCAAGGTTGCGTTGCGCACGCCCTCAAATCGAAGAAACAGTCGCTCATGTGACCGGGGCGCGCTGTCCCGTCAGATGAGCTGACAGGACATTGAGCGCGACGGACCACCCTCCCCTTGCTTACTCTCCTTCCATGCCCCTGACGGTGACGAAATCGGTCAACCATCAGGAGAAAGTGCATGTCAGCGTTTCAAGGTATCTGGGTTCCACTGGTCACACCCTTCCACAACGGCGCCATCGATTTCGTCGGCTTGCGCCGGCTGGTCAGCCATCTGCTGGAAAAAGGCGTCGACGGCCTCATCGTTTGCGGCACCACCGGCGAACCGGCGGCGATGGGCAAGCATGAGCAACTGGCGGTGCTCGATGCGGTGCTGGAGCTGGTGCCGGCGCAACGGGTGGTCATGGGCCTGGCCGGTAACAACCTGACCGAGATGTTGCAGTTCCAGAGCGAGATCCTCAAGCGCCCGGTGGCTGGCCTGCTGGTGCCGGCGCCGTATTACATCCGCCCCTCCCAGGCCGGCCTCGAGGCGTTTTTCCGCACGGTCGCCGATGCCTCCAGCGTTGCGCTGATCCTTTACGACATCCCTTACCGTACCGGCGTGGCCTTCGAACAGGCGACCCTGCTCAACATCGTCGCCCACGAACGGATCGTCGCCATCAAGGATTGCGGCGGCAATTTTTCGAACACCCTCGCCCTGCTCAATAGCGGCCTTGTCGACGTGCTGTGCGGCGAAGACAACCAGATCTTCAACGCCCTGTGCCTGGGCGCCAAAGGCGCGATTGCCGCGTCGGCGCATGTCCATCCGGAACTGTTCGTGCAGTTGTACCGGCAGATCCGCGACAACCAATTGGCTGAGGGCCGCGCCACGTTTTTCCGTTTGCTGGCGCTGATCAATAGCCTGTTCCTGGAGCCCAACCCCGCCCCGGTGAAAACCGCGCTGGCCCTGCAAGGCTTGATCGGAGACGAACTGCGCGCGCCCATGCAACGCAGCAGTGAATCGATGACCGAGCATTTGAAGGACGTGCTCAGGGCATTGGATCGCGACCATCGATAGAGCGCCGGCCTGCGGCCCGAGTACCATGGAGCGATTCGTTCAGCCTTCAGGGGCACCGACATGCTGTACCGAATCGCCGCCGATGGGCTGATGCTGTTCCACTTGCTGTTCATTGTGTTCGTGTTGTTCGGCGGGTTGCTGGTGCTCAAATGGCGCCACCTGATCTGGTGGCATCCGCCCGCTGCGTTGTGGGGTATGGCGGTGGAATTCTTCCACCTGCCCTGCCCGCTGACCGACTGGGAAAACCACATGCGCCATGAAGCCGGGCAAACCGGCTATGGCGGTGGGTTCGTCGAGCATTACATTTGGCCGGTGATTTACCCGGCGGGACTGACCCCCGACATTCAGTTGGGATTGGGCGCCGTGGTGTTGCTGATCAATGTGCTGGTCTATCTTCGATTGATCAAGCGATGGGCCGCCTGAATCTTCAACCACCCGACGGTCGCGTCCTGGGCTGGTGGCTGGTCCAGGGAACGGACCGGTTAGACTGGCGCCCGCCCCTCAGTTGGCAATCACGCTCATATTGCGCCCACTGGCCTTGGCCACATATAGCGCCTTGTCTGCCGCACCGATCAGGTCTTCGGGGCGGATCTGGGACGCGGCATTGCTGGCACACACGCCGACGCTGACGGTTACGCTACCTTCCGGGCTGTCACTGTGGGCAATGTCGGCCTGCAGTACCGCGCGGCGGATTTTCTCCGCCACCAGAAATGCCCCCACGTAGTCGGTGCCGGGCAGCACCACGGCAAACTCTTCGCCACCATAGCGGGCGGCCAGGTCACCGGGGCGCTTGATGTTTTCCGTGATGATCGCACTGACCTTGCGCAGACACTCATCACCGACCAGGTGGCCGTAGCGGTCGTTGAAGGGTTTGAAATGATCGACATCAATCATCAGCAAAGCCAATTCGGACTGGTTGCGTCGGGCACGGCCCATTTCGGCATCGATGAAAGCGTCGAGCTGACGACGGTTGGCCAGCCCCGTCAGTGCGTCCTTGAGGGCCAGGCCTTCGAGGTTGCGATTGACCTCCAGCAGCTTGTCCTGGGTGTCCAGCAACTCGACCTGCACCAGGTTCTGCTGCCTCATCAGCTTGATCAGGCGAAACCCCAGTACCCCGATAAAACCCAGCAACAGCGTGACGATGCCGGTGCTGAGCAGCGTCTCCTTGCGCCAGCTGCCGAGCACTTCATCCTTGTTCAACGCGGTAAAAACGATCAGCGGATAACCCTCGACCCGGCGATACCCTATTACCCGCTCGACACCGTCGATGATCGACTTGATCGTGGCCGTACCCGCGTCACCCTTTGGCAACAACTGGGTGAACAACGGACTTTTGGCGAGGCTGGTGCCGATGTCCGCCTCCTTGAAGGGTCGGCGAATGACAACGCTGGCATTGTCGGCGATCAGGTTGATCACGCCGTTACTGCCCATGTCGATGCTGTCGTAGAGCTGCAGGAAATGGCTGAGGTAGATTGACGCCAGCGCCACCCCGGCAAAGCTGCCGTCGGGATGATTGACCCGGCGCGAAACCGTCACGATCCATTCACCGCTCGAACGGCTCTTGATCGACGGCCCGATGTGCGGCCCCCGGCTGGGGTTATCGCGATGGAAGATGAAGTATTCGCGGTCGGAATTGTTGACACCGGTCTGGCCGGCGCCATTGGAATTGGCGACCCACTGCCCATTTTCGTCGAAAACAAAGACACCATGGAGTTGGCTCAACTCACTGCGCTGGGCGTTGAGCAATAGCGGCAGCCGGGATTTATCCACGCCGTCGTGTTCCAGACGATCGACCAGGGTGAACAGCAGCGTGTCGGCCTGCTTGATCGTGGCCTGCGCTTGCGATGCCAGGGTCTGCGCAAGGTTGGACATCGCCACTTCCTTGTCATGCAGGCGGTACTGGCGAGAGCTCCAGGCTTCCCAGATCACGATAACCACCATCGACAGGCACACCGCCACCAGCAGGATCACCGCCGAGCGGACCTTGAGACGGGGCACGACTGGCCGGAGCATTTCAATATGATCGTGGATCGATGGTTGTCCCATGTTGCTCCCTGAGGGTCTATGACGGACGAGCCTTCCTGATCGCCGCGTTTGCTTACTATGCCTGATCCAGGCTCGCCATGATGTTAGCCCCTGGCCGGCTTTACCGCCTCCAGCCATGCCGGATCCAGGCGCGTCTGTTCGGTATCGATACCCAGCGCCTGCATTCGTTCCCTGTGCTGATCCATTTCGCGGAGCAACTGGCCATGGTCGCTGGAGTTGCCATCGAGCTGATGCATCTGGTTCAACCCCAAATGGTAGAAACGCAACAGCTTCATCGCCACCGGATCACCCTTTTCCACGGCCGCCGTTACATGATGCATGACATTGGTAACGCTCATCAGGCTGCGCTTGAGTTGCCAACTGTAGACCGCCGGCGCCATCCACTCCTGGCGCCAGAACACTTTGCGCATCAACGCCGCCATTGCCAGCACCGCAACAAACACGCCACCAATGTTGAAGCGCAGGTTGTCGCCCCCCGGCGTGCCGAACAGGGCCACCGCCGCCGTGGACAGCACCATCGCCAGCGCCAGAAAGATCAGGGCAATGATGAGCGTGCTACGCCGTGTCTGTTGCCGGTAGGTCTGGGCGTTCATCGGCTGGATTTCGAACATTGCGTCGGGTTTCCTGAGCTTGAAAGGGGTCTGAGGCAAAAAGACAGCGGGCCATTATCGCCTCTGCGCGGGATTTAGCTATGCTGGGGCGCCTTTTCATCTTTTCATCGTCAAGCGGGGGACGTGGCAAGACCGCGCAGTTCGTGCCATCTTCTTTCATGAATACACATTATTCGGATGCCATTCGTAGTTGCTGTGTGAATGACATCGTTTTAAGGATCATTGAATGACCCAACGCCAAGTTATCAACGCCTCCGTCAGTCCCAAAGGCAGCCTGGAAACGCTCTCGCAACGGGAAGTCCAGCAATTGAGCGAAGCCGGTTCCGGCAGCACCTACACCCTCTTCCGCCAGTGCGCCCTGGCCATCCTCAACACCGGCGCCCATGTCGACAACGCCAAGACCATCCTTGAAGCCTACAAGGATTTTGAAATCCGCATTCACCAGCAGGACCGCGGCGTGCGCCTGGAATTGCTGAACGCCCCGGCCGACGCCTTCGTCGACGGCGAAATGATCGCCAGCACCCGGGAAATGCTGTTCAGCGCCCTGCGCGACATCGTCTACACCGAAAATGAACTCGACAGCCAACGCATCGATTTGAGCACCTCCCAGGGCATCAGCGACTACGTCTTCCACCTGCTGCGCAACGCCCGCACCCTGCGTCCCGGGGTCGAGCCGAGGATTGTGGTGTGCTGGGGCGGGCACTCGATCAACACCGAAGAATACAAATACACCAAGAAAGTCGGCCACGAACTGGGCCTGCGCAGCCTGGACATCTGCACCGGTTGCGGCCCCGGTGTGATGAAAGGCCCGATGAAAGGCGCGACCATCGCCCACGCCAAGCAACGCATCCACGGCGGCCGCTACCTGGGCCTGACGGAACCCGGGATCATCGCCGCCGAAGCGCCGAACCCGATCGTCAACGAACTGGTGATCCTGCCGGACATCGAAAAGCGCCTGGAAGCCTTCGTCCGCGTCGGCCACGGCATCATCATCTTCCCCGGCGGCGCCGGTACGGCCGAAGAGTTCCTGTACCTGCTGGGCATCCTGATGCATCCGGGCAATGAAGGCCTGCCCTTCCCGGTCATCCTCACCGGGCCGAAACACGCTGCGCCGTACCTGGAACAACTGGACGCGTTCGTCGGTGCCACCCTGGGCGACGCCGCCAAGCAGCACTACCAGATCATCATCGATGACCCGGCCGAAGTGGCGCGACAAATGACCCAGGGCCTCAAGGCGGTCAAGCAGTTCCGCCGCGAGCGCAACGATGCGTTCCATTTCAATTGGCTGCTGAAAATCGACGAAGGCTTCCAGCGCCCATTCGACCCGACCCACGAAAACATGGCCAACCTGAAACTGAGCCTCGACCTGCCCGCCCACGAACTGGCGGCCAACCTGCGCCGTGCGTTCTCCGGCATCGTCGCCGGTAACGTCAAGGACAAGGGCATCCGCCTGATCGAAGACCACGGGCCGTACCAGATCCGTGGCGACGCGGCGATCATGCAACCGCTGGACCTGCTGCTCAAAGCCTTCGTCGCCCAGCACCGCATGAAACTGCCGGGCGGCGCGGCTTATGTGCCGTGTTATCGAGTCGTTGCGTAACTAATTCGGTGTAGAAATGCCGACATGAGCTTTACCGTCGCGAACCGCAGTGAAAGCTGCGATTCGCGGCACTCTATGGAAAGAAAAAATGCGCCAGCGCAATTCCGCCAGACTGCTGGTGATCAATCCCTCGCAACAGGTTCTGCTGTTTCACTTCCAACACAAAAACGATGCCCTCGCTGGCCAAAGCCACTGGGCGACACCCGGTGGAGGTCTTGAGCAAGGAGAATCCTTCGAGGCTGCGGCGGTTCGTGAACTGTTTGAAGAAACCGGACTGAATGTCGCTGCCGTGGGAGCCAGCGTTGCAGAGCGGCGTTTTCCGATGATGCTGCCCAGTGGTGAAACGGTGCTGTCGGTTGAACGGTATTTTGTGGTTCATACCGACAGTGAACGCCTGTCCCGTGAGGGATGGACGGCTAACGAAGTCCGGGTAATGGCGGACCATAAATGGTGGTCCGTAGCCGAACTGCGAGAGACCCGAGAAACGGTGTGGCCGGAGCAGTTGATCACGATGCTGGAAAACGTCTGAAGGGCGTACACAAATCCTGTGGCGAGGGAGCTTGCTCCCGCTGGGCTGCGAAGCGGCCCCGAGATCAGACAGTGCGGTTTGCGAGTCAGCCCCCGCTGAATGGATTTGCGACTGCTGCGCAGCCGAGCGGGAGCAAGCTCCCTCGCCACATTGTTGGTATGAACCAAAGGATTATCATTGGTTGTAAGGCCGCCATCGCGAGCAAGCTCGCTCCCACAGTTGATCCGGGTATGACTGCAAGAGGTTGGTCGGCTGTCAGGCCGCCTTCGTCGGAACGCCGCCCGGACCAAGCTCGGTCCCACAGAAGAGCAAAGGCAGAGCGGCGTACACCACGCTTTTCACCACTCATCAGGCCGAGCGTTAGCTCGCCTGCAGCTCTTGATCTTGATCCACCCGCCCCCTCGGAAGGCTGAGTGGAGGTGTTTATCCGGGGATTGGCGCGCAGCGCCGTTCGACGCAGTCGAACTCATTGCATGTAGGTCGAAGCGAAGCCGACCGGAGGGCAATGCCCCCGGATGAATACCGCAGCGAAGGAACCCCGAGCCTTAGCGAGGGGCCGTACGTTCGGGGCGAGCGTTTTTTTGGTTACTTTTTTTAGGCGCTTGTAAAAAAAGTGACTCGCCGTAAGGGCGAAACCATAAGCCGCCGTTACCGCAGCAATGGATATGTACACGGTCAACAAAAGACAGGTCGGCTGTCAGGCCGCCTTCGTCGGAACGCCGCCCGGAGCAAGCCCGCTCCCACAATTGGACCGGGTACATTTGGCGGAAATGTGTTGCCTGTCAAACCCGCTCCCGAGGTTCAAGGCTGCAATGCCTGGGGCCCGGTGGACTGTTCTTTCGGCGGCCCGTCGGTGCCATCGAGAACGACTTTCTCGGCCACGAACTGCCAGTCCTTGTAACTGGCCATGCCCTTGAAGTCCGCCCACTGGCTGGGGAAGTTCTCTTGCTTGAGCGGCTTCTGCTCGGACGGGCAATACACACCGCTGATCCGCCCGTCCAAATCGCGCATCAGCTCCCACTCGCCACCCGTCATCGGCTCCGGGTACAACTGCCGCAGGTGATGCCTGGCCGTCGGGAAACGCTCGTCCTGCAACAGGTCCTTGAGCTCTTTCGGATACTGGGCCATACCGGGTGAACTGCGGTGATAGCTGCGCAACGCCTGGGCATACTGCGTACCGGCCCAGAGCAACTGCATTTCCCGATCACGGCGAGAAGCGGTGGCCCACAACTCGCCGGCACTGGCCAGGCCCATGCCCAGCACGACGATCAGAAACAGCACACCCAGGTAGGTAAAGCCATCCTGGTTCGCAGGTTTACCACTCGGAATAAAGGCTGCCATCGCGCGCCCTCCCGCTGGCCCCACTCTTGATATCGGACACCCCGCCCGCCACGCCATCCGGTGGCGCGACCATGACCCAGGTGTCCTTGCGCTCGGCAATCGGATCCAGCGGCTGGTTGCGCAGGTAGCGCAGTTCGACCAGCTGTTCGATGGAGTCGGGATAACGCCCGGTGTCCCCGTAATAGTGATCCAGTGCCTCGCGCATGGACGACAGGCTCTGGCGCAGGGTGGTCTCCTTGGAGGCCTCCAGGCTGCCGAAGTAGCGTGGCAAGGCGATCGTCATCAAGGTCGCGATGATCGCCATGACCACCATCAGTTCAATCAGGGTAAAGCCCTTTTGCCGACGCATATGCTCACCACTCTCGGTAGGCGATGCCATTGAGACCCTTGCCGCGTGCCTTGGAGTAAACGTCAAAGACGTCCTGGCCCTCCCGCGGGTTCTCAGCCGAACTGTCATAGGAACGCAGGCCCCAGCCGCCCTCGTCGTCACGCTTGACGACTGCCAGCGGGTCACGGGGGATGCGCCGCAGGAAGTAGAACTTGGCGCCCTTGGGGCTGCGCGTGTCACGCACACCCTCGACCAACACTTGCAGGTTCGGCGGGTAGCCGCTGCTGTCGATCGACTTCTCGATGTAGCCGGCGTCGAAGGCCTGCTTGTAAGCATCGATGGCATCGCGGATCTGGTACAGCGCGGTCCGCAGGTCCTGCTCTTTGCCCCGGCGCACCACGGTCTCGGTCAGCGGTGCGGCCATGCCGGCCAGCAGGCCGACCAAGGCGAGCGTCACCACCACTTCGACCAGGGTAAAACCGCGTTGCGAGGCGTTCATGATCAAGGCTTCCCAACGGTAACGGTGGTGGCGATCGGTGCGTTCATGGGGTTGGTCTGAACCGTCGTGCTCATCGAACGGTCCGGTGCCTGGATGTGCATGCTGGTTTCGGTACCGGTCTGGAATTCCATGTCCGACGGGCTCTGGTACGGCAGGTTGCGCACGATCCGTGGGGTGATCGACAACACCAGTTCGGATTTGCTGACGTCGTCCTTGTTGCTGCCGAACAGGCGACCCAGGCCGGGAATGTCACCCAGGCCGGGGATCTTGTTGCCGGTGCTGCCATGGTCGTTGCGCACCAGCCCGGCGAGGATCTGGGTTTCTCCGTCATGCAGGCGCAGAGTGGTCTGGGCGTTGCGCGTATCGACCTGGACCGGAATGGTGCCCTGAGCGGTCGGCGTCAGCGGCGTGGCGTTACTGACTTCCAGCGCGATCTTGATCGCCACTTCGTTGTTCAGGTGCACGATGGGTTGCACTTCGAGCTTCAGACCGACGTCGAGGTAGGTCACGCTTTCGGTGATCACCGGGCCCTGGGTCGAAGGCACCGAGGTGGCGCTGATGATCGGCACACGCTGACCGATGTGGATGCGCGCCTGTTCGCGGTTGCTGACCCGGATCACAGGGCTGGCCAGGGTGTTGATGTCCTTGTCCTGGGCATTGATCTTGGCCTGGGGCGATGGCGAGATCGTGATGCGGCCGGAGTTGATGCCTTTTAGCTGATCGAGAAGGGTCACCGCCGAGCCGTCGCTGTTGACCACGCCAAAGGTGTTGGGCCATTGCAGGCCAAGGTCGAGAATGCGCTGGCGGGCGACTTCCATCACTTCCACTTCCAGCACCACTTCCGGGTTGGACTGGTCCTGCGATTGCAGGAGTTTTTCCGCCATGCGCACCGCGTCGCCGGTATCGCGCATGGTCAGGGTGTTGAGGCGCTCATCGACGAACACGTCGCGGGTCTTGAGCATGGTCTTGATCATGTTCAACGCCGTGTTGGCATCGATGCTGGTCAGGTAGAAGGTACGCATCACCAGTTCCTGGTAATCCTTGATCTTCTGCGGCGAGTCCGGGTAGATCAGCACGGTGTTTTCATTCACCACTTTCTGATGCAGCTGGTTCTGTTGCAGCAGCAGATCCACGGCGTCTTCGATACGCACGTCACGTACGAAGATCGTGGCTTTCATGTCCGGGCGCAGGTCCTTGTCGAAGATGAAGTTCAGGCCGGCGACCTGGGACAGCACTTCGAAAATGGTCTTGAGGTTGGCATCGCGAAATTCCAGAGTCACCGGCCGGTCAAGGCGCGTGCGCAGCTGGGGGTACTGCACCACGTTGCGGCTCTGCACCAGGCGGATGCTGTCTTGCAGTTCCAGGGCGCCTTCGTTCTTCGGGTCCAGTTCGAGAGTCTGCTTGACCTGGCGGTCGGCACCGTAGATGTCACCGCGACGCAGGTCGCCACGGGCCAGTTCGAGTTTCTCATCCATGCTGCGCAGGTAGTCGAGCTGGCGCAGGGAGTCCTGGGCGCGACGGTTGTTCGGCTCGATATTCAAGACCCGGCTGTAAGTCATGCGGGCCCCGGCGAAATTACGCTGGGTGCGGTCCATGTCGGCCTGGCTCAGCAGCGACTTCACGGCGAGGGCCCGTCCGTTGTTGAGGGCCATGTGCAAATCGGTATCGCGAGGGTTTTCCCGCAATCCCTCTTCGATGCGGGCCAGACCGGCTTCGTACTGGCCCGATTCGATCAGGGCCGAAGCTTCATCCTTGGCGAGCTGCGCGGAACTGCATGCGGCCAGCCCAGCGCAGAGACAAAGGCTCATCAACAAACGGGATTTGTTCATTCCGTACTCCCCACAGACAAAGTCTGCGCCAAACGCAGAGGCAGGTAGACCAGGCTCAGTTCCTTCTCGGAAATCCGCTCGATCCGCCAGGTTTCGTCGATGACATCCCCCTTGCGCACGACGTATATTTTTTCGCCGCTCTGCAAGAACACCTGCAGATCGGAATGGTCATGCAGCCTGCCGACAAACTGGAAGGGCAACGGTGGTGCCGTGGGGACTTGCACCACCGGAGTAACGACTACCGGTTGTTCAGTGACGGTGCCAGGGGCCGGCGCCGCTATCCAGCTGCGGGCGGCGAACAGGTCGCCTGCCGGGCTCAGGTCCTTGATCGGCGTCAGCGCAGCGGCACTCGATGCAGCCGTCGGTGCGCCCGGGGTCTTGCCCTTGACTGGGGTAGCCACGGTGGCCACCGCAAGGTCGCTGTCGTCGGCCTGATTGAAGTATTCGGGGAGCCAGGCGAGCGCTGCCGCTACACCGAAGAACGCCACCCAACCCGCCACGCGTTTGGTATTCATCATGACCTCGACAGGTAAAGGGTCATGCGGATCCGCCCGGTCAGGTCGGTATCGGCGATATTCTTGCGCGAAAGCTCCACATCCTCGAGCACCACTGCCGGCAACTGGCCGAGCAAGGCGTGCAGGAAACGCCGCAGTTGCGGGTAGCTGCCACGTACCGGCAGCAGAATCTGATAACGGGCCAGGTGCGTCTTGGGGTCCACGCCCAGGGAGTATTCACCCCGGGACAAGGTGATGCGCTCCTGGGCGGCCAGGGCATAGATCTTGTCGATGGCCACGGTGGCCTGGGGCTGGGATGGCAACTTGCTGCGGAAGTCGTCGAGCTGGCGCTGCGGCACCACCGGTGCGGCCACGCTGCCGTCTTCGACCTTGGCCAGGTACTCGGTGGCTTCGCGAGTCTGCTGGCTGAGACTTTGCAGCGACTCCCAGTCCGGCAGCAAACCTACCAGGCCATAGCTCAGCGCCAGCACCAGCATGGTCATCCCTGCCAGCCCCGGAACGCCCAGGCCTTGCAGGTATTCGTGGACGATCAATTTATGGATTTGCATCGCCGATCTCCCAGGTGGCCGACAGGTTGAACTGCACCGGGTGTTCCGGCACGTTGGCGACAATTTCGTGGCTCAGCAGCGACACGTCGGACAGCTCGTCGCTGGCTTCGAGGCGACGGTGGAAATCGAGCATGGCTTCCAGGTCCAGCGCCTCGGCGCTGATACGCACCTGGCCCTTGCGGGCGTCCGGGGTCAGGGTCAGCAGCGCAATGTTGTCCCGCGGCATGGCTTCAAGGGTGGCGAACAGGCGCTCCCAGGGGCGGCGCAACTGCTGGGAGACCTTGCGCATTTCCGCCAGGTTATGCGCCTGCTCGCGAATTTGCGCCGGGGTCAGGCTGAGTTTGCTGCCGGTATCGCCGGTGAGCACTCGCTGCGTGGTTTGCAGATGCCCCTGCTGCTGTTCGGCCTCGTTGCTCAGGTGCTGTTGCACCATCAGGCAAGTCAATGTCAGCACCACGCCACCGGCCAGCAGGCTCCAGCCCAAGGGGCCTGCACGGCGGCGCGGCTGAAAGTCGAGCATCAGGGGGCGCATGTCAGGCCACCGCCCGAGACATGAGGTACAGGCAATCGCGTGCGGCTGTCCGGTCTTCTTCGAGGCTGCGCAGCTGCACGCCGGGCACGTCGGGAGGCGAATCGATGCGCGCCGGTGCATGCAGGTAGACATTCAACGGCCGTTCGCTGGTGGAAGCCTGCAACTGGTTTTCACGACCGATCAGCGCGGTCAGCGCGGCATCGCTGTCGCTGCTGCCCACCGAACGCACCGAGGTCCAGCGTCCTTCCCGGGCCAGCAGCAACACGCTGCGCACCGGTTCGGCGACCACGAACAGGAAGTCCCCGGCTTCAAAGCTTTTATCGAAATGGTTGAACGCCACCATCAGATACGGCTGCACCGAACGCAGGCGCAAACCGCGAGCACGGACCAGGGCGCGCAGGCGTTCGAGCAAGTCCTGTGGCAGCGCGGTGGCGATGCGATCGTAACCGGCGGGTTCGGCCGAGAGCACCAGGCTCCAGGGCTGCGTCGGGGCACCGTAGAGGTCTTCGAAACACAGGTGGGCGAAGCCGAGCAATTCGGCCGGGCTGCTGATCTGCTCACTCCAGGGCACCAGGCAATAGCGGCTGAAGTGCCCGGAGATCACCACGGTCAGTTCCGCCCTGGCAACGCTGTGTTCGGCCAGCAAGCGGTCAAGGGTATCGAGGGCCACCGTCCAGGCCTGGAAGCCTTCGTCGATGTAGCCGACGCTGCCCAGCCAGTGGGTTGCAGCACCCTGCCGTTGCCCCAGGCCAACACCGTTGGCGCCGAGCACGGCGACAAATTGCTCACGAGATAAAAGTGACACGATTGATCTCCTCGAGCGTCGTCCGGCCTTGTTCCACCATCTCCAGCGCCGACTCGCGCAACAGTCGCAAGCCACGCTTGCAGGCGTGCGCCTTGATTTTCGAAATGGGCTGGCGCTCGACGATCATTTGCCGCAATTCGTCGTCCAGATGCAGCAATTCGGCAATCGCGCTACGCCCGCGATAACCGGTGCCCCGGCAATGCCCGCAGCCCTTGCCGTGGACGAACTGGTAGTGAGCGACCTTTTGCGGATCGAGCCCCGAGACCTCCAGTTCTTCTTGGGTCGGGCTGTAGGGGCTGCTGCAACTGGTGCAGACCAGGCGGATCAAACGCTGGGCCAGCACGGCATTGAGAGCCGAGACCAGGCTGTAGGGATCGATTTCCATCTGGGTGAAACGGCCGATCACGTCGAACACGTTGTTGGCATGAATGGTGGTGAACACCAGGTGACCGGTGAGCGCCGATTGCACGGCGATCTGTGCGGTGTCCGGGTCGCGGATTTCACCGACCATGATCTTGTCCGGGTCATGGCGCAGGATCGAGCGCAGGCCCCGGGCGAAGGTCAGGCCTTTCTTCTCGTTGACGGGGATCTGCAGCACGCCCGGCAGTTGATACTCCACCGGGTCTTCAATGGTGATGATCTTGTCCACGCCGTGGTTGATCTCGGTGATCATCGCGTACAGGGTGGTGGTCTTGCCGCTACCGGTCGGCCCGGTCACCAGCACCATGCCATAGGGTTCGGCGGCCAGCCGTCGCAACTGGCGCAAGGTTTCTTCTTCAAAACCCAGGGCCTGCAATTGCACACCGCAGACCTTGTCCGCCAGGTCCTGTTTATCGAGGACCCGCAGCACCGCGTCTTCCCCAAAAATGCTCGGCATGATCGACACCCGGAAGTCGATCTGCCGGCCGCTGATGCCGATCTTGAAGCGGCCATCCTGAGGCACGCGTTTTTCGCCGATGTCCAGTTCGGCCATGACCTTGACCCGGGAAATCACTTGTTCGGCGAATTCGTTGCCCTGGATCTTGCTGATGTTGTTGAGCACACCGTCGATCCGGTACTTGATCACCAGGCCGCTGCCGGTGGTGCCGAGGTGGATGTCGCTGGCGTGCATTTTCAGCGCGTCGTACAGGGTCGAGTTGACCAGTTTGACGACAACGCTGGAATCTTCGCTGATGCTGGTCAGGGACAGGCTTTGCAGGTTATCGATCTCGGCGCCGGCGTCGCTCTGGGCGTTGAGCGACTCCACCGCATGGAAGCTTTCTTCGTGACGCGCCAGGTAGGCCTTCAGGTCATCGGCATGCACCAGATACAGCGGCGCGCCTTGCAGGCATTCATCGATCCAGGCCAGGCGCGCACTGTCGAAAGGGTCGGCGAACACACCGATGACCGCATCGTTATGACGCAGCAGAGTGAATTCGCGCTTGAGGCATTGAGCCAGGGTGACCCGGTCGAACACCGGGGTGGAATTGAACAGGCTGTCGGTGTCGAGCACCGGGTAGTGCAGGGTTACGCCGAGGCATTGAATGAAGGGCATGGGAGCCAGTTCGCACAGTCCCCCCAGGGCGTCCAGCATCCGCTCGCCGGAACTGGTGGCCGGGGCCCGGGCCTGGGCCAGTTGCTCACTGCTGAAA
Source organism: Pseudomonas sp. S2_F07 (assembly GCF_054668325.1). Taxonomy (NCBI): domain Bacteria; kingdom Pseudomonadati; phylum Pseudomonadota; class Gammaproteobacteria; order Pseudomonadales; family Pseudomonadaceae; genus Pseudomonas; species Pseudomonas sp. S2_F07. Next base: position 6,237,164 of record NZ_CP162758.1, on the reverse strand, counting down.
CGAGTCGGTGCACATTCCGGTTGCGCCGGTTCTACGGCAAGGGATAGACGGTCCATGGCTTGCTCTCCAACGCCCGGGGCTTTGGGCCCTGTCGGCGCGGCGAGCCATTTCGGCGCAGGCCGAAACGTCTTGTCGCGCCACTACTCCCCGGTGAGCAATTGTTCGTCGTCTGGCGCCTTGGTGGCCGATGTACTTTTTCGGCGATCTGCCAGCACCCAACTACCGTCGTACAACTGCAACGGGAAACTCTCGGTCCTGCTCTGGCGTCGTTCGACAAAGCCTTCGCAAGTGCTCACTCCCGCTTTGGGTTCGCGTTGCCTGCCCAGAAGATCAAGCACTGCACGGGCCAATTCCGCCAATGGAAACGGCTTGAACAGGATATGGCTGACGCCCAGTTGCCGGGCCCGCTCACAAACTTCCGCGGTGGGGTGCCCTGTGATCAGCACGAAATGACACTTCCTGTTCTGGCGGACGGCATCGAGCAACTGAAAGCCTTCCATATCGGGCAAGCGGTAATCGAACACCATCACATCGGGCGCGAAATCGTCAGCTTCAGCGATTCCTTGCGCACCGTCGTGGGCAATCCGGACTTCCAGTGCTTGCGCCTGCAGGTAACCCTGGAGGTTCTCCGCCAGCAACTGTTCGTCATCAACAACCAGTACTTTGTTTAACAAGGTGGACTCCTTGAAACCGCAGGTCCGGGATTTGAACCTGACGGAGTGCGCGCCCTGACAGGACTAACGCATACTTCATGCCAGGCTGGGCGCCGGTAATTTTAGGACTTCATGTCCTTGAATTTAAAAACAATGCCTTTTCGTACCGTAACTCCATCCCCCAGAAACGGGGAAAGCGACCTGATTGGCACTGATTTATTTCCCCCACTGTTGGGGAAACCCCCTATTGATCGTCAATCCGTTCGATTCGATTGCGCGAGCGCAATGGCGCCGACGCCCTCTTCCCGGTTAAGCGTAGCCGTGCGATTTCGACAGTGAAAGCGTCTGCACCGGGTGGTATCGAGTTTCATGATCGGCCTCCGGTCAGGGCTTGGCAGCAATGGGTTTATAGGGCGCGACCAGGAAGAAACGCTGATCCGGCAGATCCACCGTGACGATATGGGCACCGCTCAGGCCCAGGCGTCGGCCCGGACCAAAGCTCATCAGTGGCGTCAGCCCGGTATCGAAGTCACGCAGGCCTTCCAGAGCACTGACCAGCTTCTCGCGACTGGCATTGCGCCCGGCCTGCTTCATGCCTTCGCTGAGCAGCATCATCGAACTGAACGCGCCCACTTGCAGCACCGCGTGCTGGCCACCGAGGCCCTGATGTTCGCGCAGCTGGGTCAGGGCCAGGCGCCCGGCCAGGGTCCAGTCGCTGGGCACGAACGGATAGGCCAGGAACACCCGCCGGGAAAATCCGCTGGGCATCTGCGTCAGATTGCCCGCTACCTGGTTCGAGGCTGCGAACAGGTAGGGCACCTGTCCCGCCGTTTGCAAGCGCTCGGCCAGGCGACTGAAGCCGCTGCTGCTGCCCAGGTAAAATACCGAGCGCGACCCCAAGGGAAAATCATCCCCGGCCGGGTCGTAGGCTTGCAGGCTGACCTTTTGCCAGGCGTGCCCCTGCAAGTATTTGCTGAGGTCTTGCGCCGCCAGACGTTGGCCGGGTTCGTCCGGGTAGGCGATCAGCGTCGGCCCCTGAAGCACCCGCAGGCTGGCCCTGGCGTAGTCGGCCAGGGCGATCAATTGCTCGCGAAGGCCCGGCAGCGGTTCGAATATCTGCGGGCTGGTATAGGGCGTGCCTTGCAAGGACAGCGGCCCGATCAGGGGAATGCCGGCCCGTTCCAGACGTACGGCGAAGCTCCCGTCCAATGCCGGCGCCAGCGGTGCGATCAGGGCAAACACCTGCTCTTCGTCGATCAACCGATCCAGCGCCTTTTCGGCACTGGCGCGGTCGGCACCGGGGTCGAGGATGGTCAGGCGCAACTGCCGGCCATGAATTCCGCCCGCCTCGTTGATGCGCGCCACGCAGCCGTTGAGCACCGCCGCCACCGTGATGCCCTCCTCGCCCAAGGGTCCGGAACCCGGCAACAACGTGCCCAGGTGCAGACTGTCTGGGGCCAGGCCCGGGTCGCTGTCGGCGGCCAGGTGCTTGAGGTACGCCGTGAGGTTGCGTTGATCGATCATCGACAACACGAACCGTGGCATCGTTGGATCGAGCTGGTTGTTGCCCGGATCGCGCCCCTCCTGCACCGCCCGCGCCAGGGTGGTTTCACTGTAGGCCGGGTAACTGCGGCCGTTGATGTGCTGTTGGCCCTGGCTGCTGGCCAGTCTCGACCAGCGCAGGTCTGGCGGGCGCACCTCGCCTTCCGGGCGCCCGAGGCCATCTTCACCATGACAACTGGCGCACGGCAGGCGGCTGGCCGGCAGCAGCATGCCCGCTGCGCCGACCCGGACCATGACCGGATCGCCGTTGGCCGACACGCCTTCGTGGTACAACCGTTTCCCGGCACTTTCGCTGAGGCTCAGCGGCAGTGCCTGGGCGGTGAACGCGATGCCGCCGAAGAGCAGCAGGCCAAGGACGAGGGCAGTATTCATGGCCGTGGCTCCGCGACCGGGGCAACGGGACGGATTTTGCTCCAGCGTCTGTTCGCCGCGTCACCGACGATCCACCGGGTGGAGTGTTGCGCGGGGGTCGGCAGGATCTGGTCGATGCGCCCCCATACAAGGTCCATTTGCACCTTGTCTTCGGTAAGAAAAAACCAGTGGGGCCCATCGATGCCCTGTTTCAAGGTGCAAGCCTTGAGTACCGCCACAGTGTTACGCAGCGGATCACTGGTAAGGGAGATAAAGGTGCTGCCGTTCTGGCCCTGCAAGGGTGTGCAGGGCAAGCAGGTTTTCCTGTCGAGGGCGCTCATGGCTGATGCTCCATGGCGATGGCGGTGTGCTTGGCGTGGGCGTTGCGTTCGCCTCTGAGCCTCTCGACGGCCCGGGCCAGCTCCGTCGGGTCGGTGAGACCGTAGTAGCGGGTCCAGGAACGGTTGTTGCCGTCCCCCACCAGAATCAGCGGCGAGTGGTTCTCGAAGCCACCGCTGTAGGCGCCAAGGCCCTTGAGGGTGGCATCGACCGACTGCGGCGAACCGGTCAGCCAGCTCCAGCCCGGCCCCTTCTGGAAGGTGCGGGCGTAGTCATTCAGCCGTTGGGGATCATCACGCTGCGGGTCGATGCTGATCGACACCAGTTGCACCTCGGTGCCGACCCGCGCGCCCAACTGTTTTTGCACCCTGCCCATAATCGAGGACACCACCGGGCAGACCGTGGTGCAGTTGGTGTAGATGAAACCCATGACCACGATCTTGTTGCTCACCAGGTCTTTTTCCAGGCTGACGACCTTGCCGTTCTGGTCCAGCAGGGTCACGTCGGCAAACCTGATCCGGGCGGTCTCCGGGTTGGCGGTGCTGGCCGACATATCGTGCCCGGTGTGCTCGTCCACCGAGTGTGCCGGCGCCTGGTCGATACCGAAGACCAACAGGCAGAACGTCAGCAGGCCGCGATGCGCGAATCGGTCCATGTCTGTTTCCTCTTGGTGGTGTATTGCCACTTCTCGACAAATCGACCGGAGCAATCCGCATGCCACAAAAAAATACGTTATTAATCAGCTTGTTATAATTACGACTTGATAGGTCGGGGGATTTACCCCACCCAATCCCCCCACTTTTTCGCCGGGGCCATCATTCCCCACTATTGGGGAAAAATCCCCCGGGGGTTTCGATCACAGCGGCGCATCCGCGGGCAACCCCTGCAAACGCCGATACTGGTTCAGCACGCTGGGCACATAACGCTGGGTCTCGGCGAACGGCGGGACCACGTTGCCCCGGCTGAGCACCGCTTGCGGGCCGGCGTTATAGGCCGCCACGGCGAGGCGGATATCGTTGTCGAACATCGTCATCAGGCGCTTGAGATAGCGGGCGCCGCCCTGGATGTTGGCCTTGGGGTCGTAGACATTGGTCACACCCATTTCGCGGGCTGTGTCGGGCATCAACTGCATAAGCCCGCGAGCACCCTTGGGTGAGGTGGCGCGGGCGTTGTAGCTCGATTCGGTCTTGATCACTGCGTGAATCAGCGCCGCCGGCAGTTCGTTGGCCGTGGCTGCCGCCGCCACCAGCTCGGCATAGGGTTGCGCGGCGATCATCTGCGGTTGCTGATCGAGGCTGACCACCGCCGCATCGGGCTCACGAATCACCCGTTCATAGTGGCGTCCGGGGCGGTGGACGTTGGACAGGACGTAGCTGCCATTGGCGTCCACGGAAACAAACACATCGGCCTGTGCGGCGCCGGCCAGTACAAGCAGACCCAGTAATCCGGTGGTGAGTGTTTTCATTGTTATACCTCCCCTTCCGGCCCCGAAAATTGGGGCAATTGCCCCAATGGCCAGTCGTGCACCAGCCATACGCAAGCACTGTGCCGTAAGCGAGAAGGCCCGTAGTACGGGGGGCGCGCCAGGGTCAGCAATCGTGAGCATGGCAATTGCATGCAACTACATGGCAACTCTGCTGCCGACTGAGTGAGGTCATCATGAATCAGCGACTGTCTTATGCCCGGCGACCCCAAGGCGGGTTCACCTTGCTCGAACTGTTGGTAGTGCTGGTGGTACTGGGGCTGTTGGCCGGCATCGTGGCGCCGAAGTATTTCGCCCAACTGGGCCGTTCCGAAGTGAAAGTGGCCAAGGCGCAAATAGAGGGCTTGAGCAAAGCCCTGGACCTTTACCGCCTGGAAGTCGGCCATTACCCATCGACCGAACAAGGCTTGCAGGCGCTGGTCACCGCCCCCGCCGACGAACCGCGCTGGACCGGCCCGTACCTGCAGAAAAAACTCCCGCAAGACCCCTGGGGCCGCAACTACGCCTATCGCTATCCCGGTGAAAACAGCGAGTACGACCTGTTGTCCATGGGCAAGGACGGGCAGCCCGGTGGCGAAGGCGAGAACGCCGAAGTCACCAACTGGAACTGACGGGAATGGCGACCATGCGCTTTCATCTCAAGGCCGTTGGCAAGGCCGGTGTCGTCTCGATGACCGTCGAAGCACCGGGGCACAGCGAAGCCAGGCGCATCGTCGAAGACCAGGGCCTGCGGGTGGTCAGCCTGCACGCCGAGCGACATTGGCGCGCGTTGCGCCTGCACAAGCGCGAGACGTTCAACCTGGTGTTGTTCAGCCAGGAACTGACCACCCTGCTCAACGCAGGCCTGCCGTTGATCGATGCACTGGAAAGCCTGGCGGAAAAGGAAAACGCGCCACAGGCTCGCAAGACCTTGAACGAGTTGGTTCGCCTGCTTTACGAGGGTAAATCGTTTTCCCAGGCCCTGAGCCAGTTGTCGGCGGTTTTTCCTCCGCTGTACGTGGCGCTGGTGCAGTCCAGCGAGAAGACCGGCGCCGTGGGCGATGCCCTGGGCCGCTATGTCAGTTATCGCCAGCGCATGGACGAGGTTCGCCAGAAGATCATCAGCGCTTCGATCTACCCCTTGCTGTTGCTGGTGGTGGGCGGTGGCGTGGTTTTGTTTTTGATGGGGTATGTCGTACCGCGCTTCAGCCTGGTGTTTGAAGGGCTGGGGTCGAACCTGCCGTGGATGTCGCAGATCCTGATGAGCAGCGGCATGTTCCTGCACGCCCACCAGGGTGAATTCTTCGGTGGCTTGCTGGCCATCATCGTCGCCCTCACCCTGCTCCAGCGCCAGCCGGCGTTTCGTCGGGGGCTGGACCGACTGATCGAAAAACTCCCCGCGGTGCACCAGCGCATCTTCATGTATGAACTGGCGCGCTTCTACCGTTCGCTGGGGATTCTGCTACAAGGTGGCATCCCTCTGGTCACTGCCATGGGCATGGTCCGTGGCCTGCTCAGCGTCGCCTCCCGCACGCGCCTGGACCAGGCCTGCGACCGGGTGCGCGAAGGGCAATCACTCTCTGCCGCGCTGGAACTCAATCACCTGGTGACCCCCGTGTCCCTGCGCCTGCTGCGTGCCGGCGAACAGTCCGGCAACCTCGGGCAAATGATGGAGCGCAGCGCCGACTTCTACGACGAAGAAATCAGCCGCTGGATCGAATGGTTCGTGCGGCTGTTCGAACCCTTGCTGATGACCTTCATCGGCCTGCTGATCGGGGTGATCGTGATCCTGATGTACATCCCGATTTTCGAACTGGCCTCGAGCATTCACTGACCCTTTGGAGTTGACCCTTTAGAAGCAGGTCCGGCCGTGCATCGCATTCTTTTTCAACGTTCCAGCCGAATAAATCGGTGCGTTGAACTGTTCATCTAGTTCCCATGGGGAAAAAGGCAGCACATTGCAATGTTCATCAACGTTCCAATCTGAATAAAAAAGACGGAGAACGACATGCTCATCAATAAGCTTTTACTGGCAGTAGCTATTGGCGCGGTTCTGTCGGCGTCTACCGTATTGATTCCGGACAGCCTGTCCGGAGTTTCCAGTGCTCAGGCCAAGGATGGTGGGGGTAGTGGCGGTGGTGGCGGAGGAAGTGGTGGTGGAGGCGGCGGTAGCGGTGGTGGCGGAGGAAGTGGTGGTGGAGGTGGCGGTAGCGGTGGTGGCGGCGGCAGTGGTGGTGGCGGTAGTCACGGTGGAAGCGGCAGTGGCGGCAACAGCGGCAGCGGCCACAGTGGCGATCATGGCAGCAACAGCGGCCATGGCAGTGCCAACAGCGGTTCGAGTCACTCCGGAACGGCCTCGTCCTCAGGTCGCAGCGGCACCCATGATGAGCCCGGCGATGACCATGGGGTTCATGCCAATGGCGAGCCCGGTGATGACCGTGGCGTGCATGCCAATGGCGAGCCCGGCGATGACCGTGGCGTCCATGCCAATGGCGAGCCCGGTGATGACCGTGGTGTCCATGCCGAACCCGGTGATGACAAAAGGAGCTGATCCCAGCTGATTCCCATACAACACAAAACCCTGTGGGAGCGGCGCACCGCCGCTCCCACAATAGATTGTGTGAACCATCTCATTACAACCCACCCTCAGACTGATCCAGTTCCTCGCGCAAGAACTCAACCAGCGCCTGCACCGGCCGCGAACTCTGCCGGTGTTGCGGATAGACCGCCGATAACGTCAGCGGCTCGGGGCGCAAATCCTCCAGCACCTCCACCAGTCGCCCATCCTTCAACGCCGAGCCGACAATGAACGTAGGCAAATACGTGATCCCCAGCCCGGCGATCGCCGCATCCTTGAGCAGTTCACCGTTGTTGACGCGCATCCGCCCGCTGACATTGACGCTCAATGATTTGCCCTGCCCCGCAAACCGCCATTGCACCTGTCGACCATGGCCATACGGCAGGCAGTCGTGACTGTGCAAGTCTTCAGGCTTGAGCGGTGTACCGCGCTCGGCCAGGTACGCCGGGCTTGCGCAGTACACCCGCTCAATGGAGGCAATGCGTCGGGCGATCAGTGTCGAGTCCTCCAGTGTGCCGATGCGCAGCGCGAGGTCGTAGCCCTCACCGAGCAAATCCACGGGGCGATCGCTCAAATCCATCTCCACCGTCACGTCGCGATAGCGCTGCAAAAACACCGGCAACAGGCAGCCCAGATGGGCCAGTGCGAACGACAGCGGCGCACTCACCCGAATGGTTCCCCGTGGCTCGGTGGTCTGGCCGGCGATGCCCTGCTCCACTTGTTCGACTTCGCTGAGCAGGCGCAAGGCTGATTCGTAATAGCTCTGCCCCAGGGGCGTAACGTCCAGGCGCCGGGTCGAGCGATTGAGCAAGCGCACGCCCAGGCGCTCTTCGAGTTGCATCAAGCGGCGGCTGACAAACTGCTTGGACAGCCCCAATTGATCGGCGGCCGCCGTGAAGCTGCCGGAGTCCATGACCTGGCAAAAAATGCGCATATCTTCGAAGGGGTTCATTGTCACCTCCCGGTTGACAGTCAAACACTTTATAGCCGCTTTTTCCCTTCATGGCACACCATTAATCTTCGTTCACCGCACTGAAATCACCTTCCCCGAAGGATCTGCGATCTGTTTGCCGCAAGCATTTAAATGGAGTTCCCCATGTCCTTGCTCCTTGAGCATTTGCTTTCCCTGAGCGCACTGCTGTTGGTAGTCGACGCCCTGCTCTGGCACCTCGCGCCATTCAAGCATCGCGTCAGCCGGGTCGGTGTGCGCCTGGCGCTGTTTGTGCTGTTCAGCGCGGTGCTCATCAACGCCGGTGTCAGCCCGTTGCAGGCACCCTTGTTTGCCGAAGATCCCGTGGCACAACTGGGGGCCACGGCACTGGGGATTCTCTGGTGGCTGTACGCCGCGCGGGTGCTCACCGAAGTGATCGGCCTGGCCCTGATGCAGCGCATCGGCCACAGCGGCCGGCTGTTGCAGGATGTCATCGGCGCACTGGTGTTCCTGATTGCCGTGGTGGCCGCCGCCGGCTACGTGCTGGAGCTGCCGGTGAAAGGCTTGCTGGCGACCTCCGGCGTCGTCGCCATCGTGGTGGGCCTGGCATTGCAGAGCACCTTGAGCGACGTGTTCTCCGGCATCGTGCTCAACACCACCAAGCCGTATCAGGTCGATGACCGGGTTTCCATCGACGGAATTGAAGGCAAGGTGCTGGACATCGACTGGCGTGCCACCCACCTGCTGACCAGCGCCGGCAGCACCGCGGTGGTGCCGAACTCGGTGGCGGCCAAGGCGAAGATCGTCAACCTCAGCCGCCCGTTCAACCTGCACGGTGTGTCCATCAGCATTCAAGTGCCCAACCACATCCGCCCGCGTCGGGTACTCGACGCCCTGGACCGCACTCTGCAAGGCAGCAGCAGCCTGCTGCTCGATCCGGCGCCGAAAGCCGTGCTCAAGGAAGCCGGCGAAACCATGTCCGAATACGTGGCCAGCGGCTTTATCGCCGAGTTGGGCAAAAAAGGTGAAGTGCGCAATCAACTGTTCGACCTGGCCCATCGGCACCTCGAAGCGGCAGGCATTTCCCGGCAACCCGATGGCGTGATCGAACCGTCGACCCGCGCACGGGCCTTGCTCGATGAAGTGAAAATCTTCCGTTCCCTGAGCGCCGAGGAGCGTGATCGCCTGGCCCAGAACATGGTGGCGCAACAATACACGGCCGGTGAAGTGGTGCTGGATCTGGAAGAAGTACCGGACAGCCTGTTCGTCATCGCCACTGGCGTGGTCAGCGCCACCGTCCCCGACGGCAGCACGCAGATCGAAGCCGGGCGCATGGGGCCGAGCGAAGTCATGGGCGAACAAAGCATCCTCGCCGACACGCCATCCCAGGCACGGTTCACCGCCATGACTTCAAGCATCATTTACCGCCTCGACAAATCCCTGACCCGCAGTTGCATGGCGCAACGACGGGAAGTCGACCGGGCGTTGAACAAGCTGCAAGCAGTGCGCCAGCAGAACAGCCGGATGGCGTTGATGGCCAAGCCGGTGGCGGTCAGGAAAGGTGGGTTTTTGAGTTGGCTACAAAACCGTTGAAAGAAAAAGATCGCAGCCTTCGGCAGCTCCTACAGGGAAACACATTCCGAAGTAGGAGCTGCCGAAGGCTGCGATCTTTTAAAGGCTGCTGGCCAAAGCCAGCAGCCACAACCATTACTGCGCAGTAAATTTCATGTAGCTGTTGATCAGGTTGCGATAGTTCGGCAGGCGCTCGGACAGCAGGTTGGCCAGGCCTTCCATGTCGTTGCGCCAGTCGCCTTGCAGCTCGCAGGCGACCGAGAACCAGTTCAGCAGGTGCGCACCGGCAGCCGACATGCGTGCCCAGGCCGCTTGTTGCACGGTGGTGTTGAAGGTGCCGGAAGCGTCGGTCACCACAAACACCTCAAAGCCCTCGGCAATGGCCGACAGGGTCGGGAACGCCACGCACACGTCGGTCACCACACCGGCGATGATCAGTTGCTTGCGACCGGTGGCCTTGATCGCCTTGACGAAGTCTTCGTTGTCCCAGGCGTTGATCTGGCCCGGGCGAGCAATGAACGGCGCGTCCGGGAACTGCGCCTTGAGCTCCGGCACGATCGGGCCGTTCGGACCGCTGTCGAAACTGGTGGTGAGGATGGTCGGCAGCTTGAAGAACCTGGCGATGTCGCCCAGCGCCAGCACGTTGTTCTTGAACTCGTTGGGCGAGAAATCCTGTACCAGCGAGATCAGACCGGTCTGGTGGTCGACCAGCAAAACCACGGCATCGTCTTTGTTCAGGCGTTTGTACGGAACGTTGCTCATTGGAAACTCCTTGATGGATGGTTGTCGCAGTCAGCGCCGACCTGTTGGGCCGGCGCTTTTTTAAAAGAGTCAGAAGGCAAAACACGAGCAGCCAAAGGCACCCCAGAAACCGGCAAAATCGCTGACCGGCGCGTTCGACAGGCGCGCCCGTTCATGACTGTGGGAATGCACCGCGCACGGGCCGCTGCAATGGTGAACCTGGGCCTGCATCGGCGACGTCGGGCGCCAGTGACCGGGCACCTTCACCACCGGCGACCAGTCCGGCAGTACCGGCACGCTGGCCGGCCCGAGTTTCTCGAAGTCACCGGCACCGTAGACCACCTTGCCGCCGACCACGGTCAACACCGACTCGATCCACTTGATCGCCTCTTCATCGACGCTGAAAAAATCCGCGCTGAGGGCGGCGACATCGGCCAGTTGCCCGACCTTGATCTGGCCCTTCTTGCCTTGCTCCGACGAGAACCAGGCGCTGCCGTGGGTGAACAGTTCCAGCGCCGTCAGGCGTGAAAGGCCTTCGGCGTGCAACTCCATACCGCCGACGGTGCGACCGCTGACCATCCAGTACAGCGAGGTCCACGGGTTGTAGCTCGACACCCGCGTCGCGTCGGTACCGGCGCCGACCGGCACACCTTCGGCCAGCATGCGTTTGATCGGTGGCGTGGCTTCGGCCGCTTTCGCGCCGTAACGCTCGACGAAATATTCACCCTGGAACGCCATGCGATCCTGGATCGCAATGCCGCCACCCAGCGCCCTCACCCGCTCGATGTTCTGCGGGGTGATGGTTTCGGCGTGGTCGAAAAACCACGGCAAGCCATTGAACGGAATGTCGCGATTGACCTTCTCGAACACATCGAGCATGCGGCTGATGGATTCGTTGTAGGTGGCGTGCAAACGGAACGGCCAGCGTTGCTCGACGAGGTGGCGCACCACCGGCTCCAGCTCGGCTTCCATGGTTTGCGGCAGGTCCGGGCGCGGTTCGAGGAAGTCTTCGAAGTCCGCCGCCGAGAACACCAGCATTTCCCCGGCGCCGTTGTGCCGCAGGAAATCGTCGCCCTGGTGCAGCTTCACGCTGCCGGTCCAGTTCTTGAAATCGGTCAACTCTTCCTTGGGCTTCTGGGTGAACAGGTTGTAGGCGATGCGCACGGTCAGTTGCTCGTCCTTCGCCAACTGCTCGATCACCTGGTAATCATCCGGGTAATTCTGGAAACCGCCGCCAGCATCGATGGCGCTGGTCAGGCCCAGGCGATTGAGCTCGCGCATGAACTGGCGGGTCGAGTTGACCTGATACTCCAGCGGCAACTTCGGCCCCTTGGCCAGGGTCGAGTACAGAATCATCGCGTTGGGCCGCGCCACCAGCATGCCGGTCGGCTCGCCGTTGGCGTCACGCACGATCTCGCCCCCCGGCGGGTTCGGTGTGTCGCGGGTATAACCGGCGACGCGCAACGCGGCACGGTTGAGCAAGGCGCGGTCGTACAGGTGCAGCACAAACACCGGCGTATCCGGTGCCGCCTGATTGAGCTCCGCCAAGGTCGGCATGCGCTTCTCGGCGAACTGGAATTCGTTCCAGCCACCGACCACCCGCACCCATTGCGGCGTCGGCGTACGGTCGGCCTGCTCCTTGAGCATGCGCAAGGCATCGGCCAGGGACGGCACACCTTCCCAGCGCAGTTCCAGGTTGTAGTTCAAGCCGCCACGGATCAGGTGCAAGTGCGAGTCGTTGAGCCCGGGGATCACGCAGCGGCCCTTGAGGTCGATCACTTGTGTGCCCGAACCACGCAGTGCCATGGCTTGGGCATCGCTGCCGACCGCGACAAAACGCCCGTCGCTGATCGCCACGGCGCTGGCGAGCGGTTTCTCACGGTCAACGGTATGGAATTGACCATTGAACAGAATCAGATCGGCGTTCATCACGGTTCCTCGTGCAAAGTAGCGGGAGACAGCCAGGGCGCGAACAGACGCGTCGCCATGGGCATGAAGAGGTAAACCACCGACAGCACGATGGTCAGGGTGATCAGGAACGTGGCCACCACGTAGTTGGAGAGCAAGGCGTTGAGCCGTAGCAGCGGCCCCCAGAGCAACGGTACCAGCAGGGTGTGCGGCAGGATCACCAGCAGCGTTACCACGGCCTGCTTCCAGCGCGGCGGTGGCGTACCGGCCTCGGCCTGGGGCGAGAACCAGAACTCGTTGACCGGATTGACCTCGGTCTGGTCGCCATCGGCCAGCATCGGCGCGGCTTCGTTGACCAGTTCCTGGCGTTGCGGTGAGTCGAGCCAGTTCTGCATTGCCTCGGTCGAGCAAAAGCGCAGCACGCAGGTGTAGGTATCGAGGCCGGCATTCTTGCCGCGCACCACGTCCACCCCCAGATGCCCGACGTTCTGCGCGGCCACCTTGACGATATTGCGCAGCCAGGCTTCATAAGGCACTTCGAAACCGGCCTTGACCCGGTGCTTGACGATCAGGGTCACCACCTCATCAGGTCCGGGACTGGCCGGCTCACGGCGATTGAGATCAGACATAACGCAAGGCTCCGACGAAACGGACATTGAGCGCCAGCCGTCCCGGCCCGGCGATGAAAATACTGGTGAAGACAATCAGCAGCAGCCAGCCGAACTGGCCTTCGAAGAGCGTCCACTGCGGATGCACGACCAACATCGACACACACAGCAAAAACAGAATAGGCAAACACGCCATACGCGCCAGCAACCCGGCAACGATGAGCAGCGGGCACACGACCTCGGCGAAAATCGCCAGCAGCAGCGTCAGGTTCGCGCCCAGATGGAAAGGGTCTTCGATGTTCTGCAACTCGGCACTGTAGTGAAACAGCTTGGGCAAACCGTGTACCCACAACAGGAACAACCCGCCGCTGACCCGCAGGAACAGCAGCCCCCAGTCTTGCGCCCGATCATCGCGTCGCGAAGCGTCCATGGCCTACCCGCACAAATAAAAAACCACCGGCATCGATACGCCGGGACAGGACTTGATAGTGCCGGGACGGGGGGAGGAAAAATTGAATGTACGTGCTCTGTTTGCGGGAAGACCGAGATCGACCAAACGACATAGAACCCTGTGGGAGCGAGCTTGCTCGCGATGGCGGCATCACATTCAGCATGGATGTTGACTGACCCACCGCAATCGCGAGCAAGCTCGCTCCCACAGGTTTATTTGTTGTTGCTTCTACCGGGTTATTCCTGCGGGTCGAGATTATCCAGCGCCCGGTTCACCGCCAGTTCGCCCAACATGATGATTTGCGCAATCCCCAGCAGCGCGTTGCGATGAGGGCTTTGCAGAAATCCCGCAAGGTCACTGGCCATGATGCTGGCCGAGGCCAGGGATTCGCAGGCGTGGGCCAATAGCGTTTCGGTGTTGATGTCGGGGGCGATGACAAACATCGTGCTGGGTTTGTGCGATGGAGCCGGATCTTTTGCGGGGTTGAGGTAGTGATCCAGTGCGCGGTCGGCGGCTTCGTGGAGCTTTCTGGAGTCGAGCGAGTCGTAGGGGGAAACGTCGTCGGATTGCGGGGGATTGGGGGTTGGTTTGCACATGGCGGAGCTCCTTTATACCTGGTGAAACCACCAAAACCCGTCGCTAAACAAGTAAGGGTGGCAGCTGTACGCAGGTTAGCGAACCGGGAGGTATAAGACCCGGCAGACCCGAAGGTCTCCCGCGCACAGCCACCATGTCGAAAATTGCAGACTGGAGCCTTGTTGCGCTTATACCTGGTCGGGTCGCTAAACCCGGTCGCTGAATTTGCAGCGACCGGGAAACGATAAAGACCGGGTACAAGACTCACAAGCCGGCGGATTCTGGCGTAGTTGTAGGCAACGACGCAAGGCGGTGTGGCTTTCAGGAATAGAGGCTGACGGCTTTTAAACAGGGCTGTCAGAACGCGGCACATTCCCTGTGGGAGCGAGCCTGTTCGCGAAGGCGGCATCACATACGGCACTGGTGTTGACTGATACACCGCTATCGCGAGCAGGCTCGCTCCTACAATTGGATCGGCAACATCTGTGAGGGATTGGTTGGCTGTCAGGCCGCCTTCGCGAGCAAGCCCGCTCCCACAGTTTGAGTTGTGTGTATCTGCGAGAGATTGGTTGGCTGGCAGTCCGTCTTCGCGGGCAAGCCCGCTCCCACAGGTACTGAGTACATCTGTGAGAGATTGGTCGGCTGGCAGGCCGTCATCGCGAGCAAGTCGGATCGCCGCACCGTCGCTCCCACAGAAGAGCAAAGGCAGAGCAGCCCACACCGCGCCGCTTCTCACCACTCATCAGGCCGAGCGTTAGCTCGCCTGCAGCTCTTGATCTTGATCCACCCGCCCCCTCGGAAGGCTGAGCGCAGGTGTTTATCCGGGGATGGGCGCGCAGCGCCGTTCGACGCAGTCGAACTCATTGCATGTAGGTCGAAGCGAAGCCGACCGGAGGGCAATGCCCCCGGATGAATGCCGGAGCGAAGGAACCCCGAGCCTTAGCGAGGGGCCGTACGTAAGGGGCGAGACCTTTGGTTACTTTGGGGCGTTTGCCAAAGTGACCCGCTGTAAGAGCGGAACCATAAGTGGCCGTGACCGCAGAAACGGATATGTACTCAATCACCCAAGAACCTGGTCGGCCCAGAGGCCGCCAAGGTCAACAACTAGGGAATATCCAAAGCCAAAGACATGAACTGACCAATCCGCGACCGCAACCACCGCTCCGCCGGATCATTGTCATGCACCCCGCTCCAGGCCATCGACAACTGCGCCGCCTCAATCTCGAACGGCGGATCCTCAGCCCGCAACCCACACCCCTCGACCAAAGCACACGCCGCATAATCCGGCACAGTGGCAATCATCTCGGTCCCGGCAAGCAACGCCCGCAACCCACTGAACTGCGGCACCCCCAGCACCACACGACGACTGCGCCCGACCTTCGCCAGATCCAGGTCGATATTGCCGCTCAAATCCCCCGAGAACGACACCATCGCATGGGGCCGCTCGCAGTACTCATCCAGGGTCAGCGTCCCGGGACGGGTGTCACCGCGCAGCACCTTGCAGGGAATATCGCGCAGCTTCTTGCGCTTGGCATTGGCCGGCAGATCCGTGGTGTAACTCACGCCCACCGAGATTTCCCCCGACGCCAGCAGCGTCGGCATCAACAGGTAATTGGCCCGCCGCACGACCACGACGATGCCCGGCGCTTCCTCCTGCAACTGACGCAGCAACGGCGGAAACAAACCGAACTCGGCATCGTCCGACAGCCCAATGCGAAACACATCGCAACTGGTCGCCGGATCGAACTCCTTGGCCCGGCTGACCGCACCGGAAATGGTGTCCATCGCCGGTTGCAACTCCTTGAGAATCGCCAGCGCCCGCGCCGTCGGCTCCATGCCACGACCGTTGCGCAGCAGCAACGGGTCGTCGAACAGGTCGCGCAAACGCCCCAGCGCGGCGCTCACCGCCGGCTGCCCCATGAACAGTTTTTCCGCGACGCGGGTCAGGTTCTTTTCGAACATCAGGGCCTCGAAAATCACCAGCAGGTTCATGTCGACGCGACGCAGATCGTTACGGTTCATAGACTCGGGTTCCTTGTATGTTCGGCCAGGCGCGAGAGCTGTCGACTTTACTCGATCAACGGTACGTTTGCCGCTCGTTTGTACGGCCCGTACTCCACCGGCACCCACTGGAAATGCTTGCCTTCGGCGGTGATATGACCGATACCGGGAAATGGCAGGTGCGCCGCCGTCACCCAGGTCTTGCTGGCGGCAGCGGCACTGAACACCTGGTTGCGGCTTTTGATCGCATGCTGGCTGTCGACGTCGAAACCGATCGATACCTCAGGATGCAGGAACTGCACGGCGAGGTTGTGCACCAGGTCGCCCATGAACAGAATGCTTTGCCCTTGAGACGTGAAACGGTACGTGGTGCTGCCCGGCGTGTGCCCGGCTTCCAGTTGCGCCTCGACCACGCCCGGTAGCGGTGACTGGCCGGGGGTGAAGGTCTTGAAACGGCCGGCGGCCACGTAAGGCGCGGTGGAATCCTGGGCAATTTTGAAGTAGCCCTTGGCCGCTTCCGGTGCCTTGGCCAATGCCTGCGGATCGAGCCAGTAGTCGGCCTCGGCCTTGGCGGCATACACCGTGGCGTTGGCGAACAGCGGTTGCTGTTGGCCGTCCACCAGGCCGCAGACATGATCAAGGTGCAGGTGGGTGATCAGGATGGCGTCCACTTGCTCCGGTTTGTAGCCGGCCGCTTGCAGGTTGGCCGGCAACTGGCCGGCGGTAGGGCCGATGCACTGCCCTGCCCCAGTGTCGATCAGGATCAGCTGTTTACCGGTGTTGACCAGAAAGGCGTTGAAGGCGGTCTGTACCCCCGGGGTTTCAATCGAACGACGGGCCAGCAGTGCGCGGATCCGGTCCTGGCTCATGCCCTGCAACAGCTTGGGCGACAGATCGTTGTAGCCGTCGAACAGCGCCGTCACTTCGTAATCCCCCAGCGCCAGGCGGAAGTATCCGGGTACTTGCGTGCCCACCTGCGCGGGCGCCTGGGCCTGTGCGCCGGCAGATATCAGCGCCAGGCCGATGGCGCCGAGCGTTCCCTGCAATGTCCGTTTCATCTGATTACCTTTCCAGGCCAAGCGGCGGTCCGTTATAGCCCGCTCCATTGTGCGCATCTTGTGCCAATCGCCGCTGCCCGCACTTGCAACGATGTGCTGTGTTCACACCCTCGGGCATGGAATTAACAACGTTTAACTCGTCAGCCGCATCGGCCGCCTCCAACAATGAAGCCCTCAGCGCAGAACTGTTTTTTTCCAGAGTAACGGTGCTGATCGCTCGAACCGGGCGCCAGCGCTTTTCCTCCCCGACCGGACAATGGCCATGGCTTACCCACAGCACACCACCGCCCGCGCACCTGCCAGCGAACCGCGCAAGCCCCACACCGGCGGCCTCAGCCCACAACGCGAAAAACTGGTTAAACAACTGATCCTCGAGCGTCTGGGCGACAGCCTGGAAGTCACTGAACTGGCACAGGCTTGCGCCCTGTCGCGCAGTCACTTCTCGCGCGCGTTCAAGTGCAGCACAGGCCTCTCGCCACAGGACTGGATTCGCCAGCAGCGCATTGCCCTGGCCAAGCAATTGATCCAATACACCGGCCTGAGCCTCACGCAGATCAGTCTCGAATGCGGTTTCTGCGATCAGGCGCACTTCTGCCACATCTTCACCCGCAGCGAAGGCATCAATCCGTTTTCCTGGCGCTGTCAGGTGGTGCATGGCCTTAAAAGCAAAAGATCGCAGCCTTCGGCAGCTCCTACGGGTATACACGCTGGCGTGTAGGCGCTGGCGAAGCCTGCGATCTCTTGATCTGTGCTTTTTAACCTTTCAAGAACGCCAACAGGTCAGCATTGAGCTGGTCCTTGTGGGTGTCCGTCAAACCGTGAGGGGCGCCCGGGTAAATCTTCAGGGTCGAGCCCTTCACCAGCCTGGCGGAGGAGACGCCCGCCGCTTCGTACGGCACAACCTGATCCGCGTCGCCATGCACCACCAGGGTCGGCACGTCGAACTTCTTCAAATCTTCGGTGAAGTCGGTTTCCGAGAACGCCTTGATGCAGTCATAGGCGTTCTTGTGGCCAGCCATCATGCCTTGCATCCAGAACCAGTCGATCATGCCCTGGGACGGTTTCGCGTCGGGTTTGTTGAAGCCGAAGAACGG
Organism: Pseudomonas sp. S2_F07; assembly: GCF_054668325.1. NCBI lineage: Bacteria > Pseudomonadati > Pseudomonadota > Gammaproteobacteria > Pseudomonadales > Pseudomonadaceae > Pseudomonas > Pseudomonas sp. S2_F07. Next base: position 6,219,278 of record NZ_CP162758.1, on the reverse strand, counting down.
GCCGCTGGCGAGGTCGATGTACAGCTGCGAGCGGTCGGCCAGCGAGGCCTGGCGAATGCCGTCGAACACTTCCAGCGGCAGGCCGCCGGGGTTGGCTTCGGTCTTGAGCATCTGCGGCGGTACCGCGGAAATCAGCCCGGCCTTGGCCACGCGGCCGGTGCCATGGCGACCGATGTAACGCGCCACCTCGCCACCGCCGGTGGAGAAGCCGAACAGCACGGCGTTTTGCAGGTCCAGCAGCTCGATCAACTGCGCCAGGTCGTCGGCGTAATGGTCCATGTCATTGCCCGACCACGGCTGGCTGGAGCGCCCATGACCACGACGGTCGTGGGCGATGACCCGGAAGCCCTTGGAGGCCAGGAAGATCATCTGCGATTCCCAGCTGTCGGCGTTGAGCGGCCAGCCGTGACTAAAGACAATCGGCTGACCGGTGCCCCAGTCCTTGTAGTAGATCTCGACGCCGTCGCGGGTAGTGAAGGTGCTCATGGGTGATGCTTCCTTAACGTTGGGGGGTGAATCAAACCGGTAGCGGGTTCATGCGATCCGCCAGGCGCGCCACACGCTCGCCCAGGTGCGCGGCGGTGCAGCGATCCTCGGGTGGAGGGGCATCGTCGGGGGATTGCTCGACATTCGACTGGGCCATGGCGCCCAGCGAGCTGCCCAGGCGATTGAGTTGGCCGTTGAACGCGCCGGTGCTGGAGCGTGCCGGCAGCAGGTCGAGGCCGACCCAGATCATCGAGTGCTGGGCGGCGAACACCGCCATTTGCAGCAAGGTGTTGAGCTTGTCGCCGCACAGGCTGCCGGAATTGGTGAAGCCCGCCGCGAGTTTGTCGCGCCAGGGCTGGGTCAGGTAGAACGCCGCCGTGGCCTCCATGAACGCCTTGAAGGCCGCCGAGGCGCTGCCCATGTAGGTCGGCGCGCCGAAGATGATGGCGTCGGCGCTGTGCAGCCGCGCCCAGTGCCCGTCCACTTCCTCGACCGGGATCAACTGGCAGGTGCTGCCCAGGTGCCGCTCCACGCCCGCGGCAACGGCTTCGGCCATGACCCGGGTGTGCCCGTAGCCACTGTGATAGACCACCACCACGTTGCTCATTGCTGTGTCCTTAGTGGGAGCGGCTCGCGGCTGACTGACATTTCATCCCTGCCTTCAGTGGAAGTTGAAGAAGGAGAGTTTTGGACGCAGAGCGGACGCAGGACGAGTTAAACGTTGTTAATTTTCCTTGGCGCGCAAAAAGCCCCGGCACGTCCTGCCCATCTGTCGCACCCAATGTTTTCGGGACCGACAGCCACTGGCCGATACGCTAGAGTCAATGCCTGCCCCTTCAGTCACCCGGGCGGCGCATTGCGCTCTGTAACAAACCTGAGGAATATGCTCGAAAACCGCGTACTAGACGGATGCAGCAGGAGCGACTCGTTGACCCTTTCCCCCGAACAGGCTGTGCATTTCGGTCCCTACCGGGTCTACCCCGACCAACGCCTGGTGATGGAGGCCGACCAGCCTCTACGCCTGGGCCGACGCGCCATGGACATCCTGTTGATCCTGCTTGAGCACGCCGGCAACGTGGTCAGCAAGCAGCAACTGATCGCTCGGGTCTGGCCCAACAGCGTGGTCGAAGACATCAACCTGCGGGTGCACATGGCCGCGTTGCGCAAGGCGCTCGGCGACGGTCAGGCCGGCCAGCGCTACATCGTCACCGTGGCCCAGCGCGGGTACAGCTTCGTCGCACCGCACTCACTGGACCAGGCCGAGCAACTGTCGGCGCCCACCGCCCCCACACCGGGCCGGCATAACCTGCCGGTGCGTCGCACGCGCATGATCGGCCGGCGGACGCTGGTCGACAATCTGGTGGTGCAACTGCCACGCCAGCGCTTCATCACCCTCGTCGGCCCCGGCGGCATCGGCAAGACCACCGTGGCCTTGCGAGTCGCCGAGCAAATGATCGGTCGTTACCCGGACGGCATTCGCCTGCTGGACCTGGCCCCGATCAACTGCCCGCTGATGATCGACGGCCACCTGGCGACATTGCTCGAACTGGCCCTGCACGACGACCAGCCCCTGGGCGGTCTTGCCGACTGTCTGCGCGACAGGCGAATGCTGTTGGTCATCGACAACTGCGAACACCTGGTCGACGCCATCGCCCAGCTCTGCGAAAACATTCTGCGCAGTGCGCCGCACGTGCATATTCTCGCCACCAGCCGCGAGAGCCTGCGGGCCGAAGGGGAATTCGTCCAGCGCCTGGAATCACTCGACTGCCCGCCGCCCATCGCCGTCCTCGACCGCGCCCAGGCCATGACCTTTTCCGCCCTGCAACTGTTTGTCGAGCGGGCCATGGCCAGCCATGACAGCTTTGAACTGACGGACGATGAGCTGCCGCTGTTGATCGAGATCTGCCACCGACTGGATGGCATTCCACTGGCCATCGAACTGGCGGCGGCGCAGGTGGGCAACTTCGGATTGCCCGGCTTGCTGGCGCAACTGCAAAGCAGCTTTCGGGTGTTGACCCAGCCCTGCCAGACGCCCCTGGCACGCCATCAGACCCTGCGCGCGACACTGGACTGGAGCTTCGAGCTGCTCAGCGCCTGCGAAAAGACCTGCCTGCGCCGACTCAGTGTGTTTCGCGGCAGCTTCACCCTGGAGTCGGCAGCGGCGGTGATTGTCGGCGAACACATCGAACCCCGCGAAGTGTTCGGCTCGATCACCCAACTGGTCGCCAAGTCCCTGTTGAACGTCGAGGTGGGCGACGAGGATGTCTTCTACCGCCAGCTCGACACCACCCGCAGCTATGCCCTGGAAAAACTCGGGCAAACCACCGACCTGCCCGGCACTCGGGAGCGGCATGCCGAACGTTGCCTGGCGCTGATGCAACAGGCGCAGGACGACTGGGAGAAAACCCCGACCGGCCTGTGGCTCGAACGCTATGGTCGGGCCCTGGAGGACATCCGCGCGGCCCTCGATTGGGGTTTGCACGCGCAAGGGCCGCAGGCACTGGCGATACGCCTGGCCGCGGCGTCCACGCCCCTGTGGCAGGAGCTGTCACTGCTCAAGGAACACGGCGGTTATGTGCGCAAGGCGCTGGCCCTGCTCGAACAGTCTGCCCAACCTTGCCCGCGCTTGCAGATGGCTCTCAAGCTGGCCCTGGGCAGTGCCTGTTATCACGCTCAAGGCGCCAGCGCCGAAACCATTGGCGCGTTTGTCAGTGCCAGAGTCCTGGCCAGCCGACTCAATGATGTGGCCGGTCAGTTGCGGGCGATTTCCGGACACCTGACGGTCAATCTCAGTTGCGGCCAATACCAGATGGCCCTGGAACAGAGCCGGCAATTCGATCGGCTGGGGCTGCATGACGACGCCCTGATGTCCCTGAGCATGCATCGTTTGCGGGTGCTCGCCCTGCACTTCTGCGGCGATCAGCAACAAGCCGGCGAGCATGCCGAACAGGTGCTGCAACGCATGGCCCAGAGCGGTCATCTCAACCGTTTCACCCATGGCTTCGGCGTGCAATACGACCAGAGCGTCGCGGCGCTGACCATCCACGCACGCATCCTCTGGCTGCAAGGCCAACCGGAACAGGCCTGGCGCGCAGCCCGGCAGGCACTGGACATCGCGCTCCAGATCAACCACGGCACGTCGATCTGCTACACCCTGGCGCTCGCCGGCTGCCTGATCGCCCACTACAACGGCGACACCCGCAGCGCCCGCGAACTCCTGCGCCTGCTGCTGCAACAGGCGCAGAAACACTCGGTGCTGCTGTTCCATGACTGGGCGCAACACTACGCGCGGGTGATCGGCGGCACCGAGGTGCAGCCCATCGGTCGACAAAGCGTCGGTTTGATCAAGGACATCATGGTCACGCTGGATTCAACCTGTGTCGACCATGATCTGCTCGAACGTGCGCAAAGCGGTGTTTCGGACTGGAGCACGGCGGAGATTCTGCGGGCCTGGGCCAGCACGTTGCTGGCAACGGATTGCCCGGTCAAAGCCGCGACGGCAGAAACCGTGCTGCTCAAGGCACTCAACGTGGCAAAGACCCAGGGTGCCCTGGCCTGGGAGCTGCGTAGCGCCACCTCGCTGGCGCAACTGTGGCAGCGTCAGGGACACAGCCAAAGGGCGTATGACCTGCTGGCCCCGATCTACCAGCGCTACACCGAAGGTTTCGCCACGCCCGACTTGATGTCCGTTCGCCGGCTACTCGACGAGTTGCAATGCCACCTGCCCGCCTGAAGGCCGGCTCGTTTGACTGACGTAACCGGCATAACGCGTTTCAAGGGCGCGCAACTCACCACTGTGTTCGAGTTTTTCCAGGGCGTAGGTGCGGGTGGTGTTGAGGAATCGGTAACGGGTCACACCACCGCCCTGCTCCTGGGACAGCAGTGATTTGAGTGTGAGGTTGTCCAGCACCTCGATCAGTTCGGCGACCGGCAACGCGTCGCAGCTGATCACCCCTATCGCGGCATCCTGGGTAAAAGCCATCTTGAACACCGCCAGTCGCTGCAGCACGGTTTGCTCTACGGCAGTCAACCGTTCGTAGCTCCAGTCCAGCGCAGCCTTGAGCGTCTGGTGCCGGGGCACGGCCGTGCGGCGACCCTGGGACAGCAACTGAAAACAGTTATCGAGTTGCGCTTGCAACCCCACCAGCGCCAGCGCATCGATTTGCGCCGCCGCCAACTCAATCGCCAGCGGCAGGCCATCGAGGCGTCGGCAGATTTCCCGTACGGTCTTGAGGTCTTGCTCACGCAGGGTGAACCCTTGCTGACGAGTTCGGGCACGGCTGACGAGCAACTGCACCGCCGAATAGCCCATGACCTCGGCAACACTGCGCAGCGCGGACGCCGGCGGCACCGCCAGCGGTGGCAGACGCATGACGGTTTCGCCCGCTGCCTTGAGCGGCTCGCGGCTGGTGGCGAGGATCGACAGTCGCGGCAGCGCAGCCAGCAGCGTCTCGATCAACGTCCGGCAGCGTTCGAGCAGGTGTTCGCAGTTGTCCAGGACCAACAAGGCATGCCGCTGCGCCAGCGCCTCCAGCGTGGTACCGACTTCCAGCCCAAGGGTTTGTGTGAGGTGATCGGTCACGTGCGCCGGGTCTTCGATCGCCGCCAGGTCGACCAGCCACACACCGTGCCGATAGTGCTCCAACAACAGTTCGGCCACGCGCAGCGCCACGGTGGTCTTGCCGATCCCGCAAGGCCCGGCCAGGGTCATGAATCGGCGCACCGGCAACTGCCGCACGAGGCTGCCGACAACCGCATCGCGCCCGGTGATCGGCGTGAGCCGCGCCGGCAAGTTGTGCAGGGGCTTTTTCAAGGTCTCGCTCGGGAACGCTACGGGCTGCGGCGAATGCTGTACCGAGGCGACAAAACTGTAGCCGCGCTGGGGAATATTGACGATGTAGCACTGGCCGTTCTGCCCGTCGCCCAAGGCGCGGCGCAGGGCGGCAATGTGCACCCGCAGGTTGATCTCTTCGACCACGGAGCACGGCCAGACCTGCGCAATCAACTCTTGCTTGCTGACCACCGAGCCTGCGTGCTCGACCAGCACCTGCAACACGTCAAGGGCGCGGCCGCCCAGGCGCAGCGGTCGATCGCCCTGCAGCACCAGTCGCTGACTGAGGTGGAAAGCGTAGGGTCCGAATTGCAGCACCGCTTCGCTGTTCAAATCTCTGAGGCTGTTCATGGGCTGTCACCCGCGGCAATCCTGGTTTCCAGCCCAGGCTCCGCACCGTCCTTGCAATGAGTTCAGCGGTATCTTGGCAGGCCTCGGTGACGGTACAACTGCCACGGAGGGAGCGTCACGGCCATTGCGGTGCGCATGACGGACACGCGCGCTAGCTGAACTGCTCGCGGTATTGGGTCGGGGTCAGGCCGAGTTTCTCACTGAACAGAAAACGCATGTGCCGCACGCTGCCGAAGCCGCTTTTGAAGGCCACGGTCTTGAGCGGCAACTCGCTGGTTTCCAACAGGTTCCTGGCGCAGTCGATGCGTGCGCTTTGCAGAAACTCCATCGGCGTCATGTTCACTTCCCGGGCGAACACCCTGGCGAAATGACGCGGGCTCATGTTGGCCAGACCGGCCATGCGTTCGATGCTGTAGGTCTCATCCAGATGTTCGAGCACATGGTTCTGCACTCGGGTAATCGCCGTTTCATGAGGGGCCACCGCCGCCATCAACGGGCTGAACTGCGCCTGCCCACCCTGGCGTTTCATGACCACCAGCAACACCTTGGCCACGTCCTGGGCGACTTTCTTGCCGTGGTCCTGGGCTACCACCGACAAGGCCAGGTCGATCCCCGCGGTGACGCCACCGGACGTGATCAGGTTGCGGTCCTGGACGAAGATCTGATCGGTCTCGACGGTCGCCTTCGGAAAGCCCTTGATCAGCCGCTCGGTGTAGTGCCAGTGGGTGGTGACGCGATAGCCGTCGAGCAAACCCGCATGCCCCAACACGAACGCCCCGGTGCAGATCGAGCCAAAAGCGGCGGACCGGCTGACGTTGTGCCGGAGCCAGTCGAGCAATGGCGGATGCCTTTCGTTGTAGGCACCGGGACCACCGGGCACCAACAGCAAATCAAAACCCTCGCAGGCCTGGTCGATGTGCCGGTCGGCGTGCACGCTCACGCCATTGGACGCCCGCAATGCGCCGGGCTCGGTGCCGATGGTCGACAGCACGTAGTGATCGTCGGGTTTCAGGTATCGATTGGCGATGGAAAACACTTCCATGGGTCCGGCCATGTCGAGCAGGAGAAAGTCGGGAAACAGCACCATTGCCACGGTTTTCATGGATTGGAATTCACTGGGATCAATAGGGTCGGCACACCAATCCTTGTGGGAGCGGGCTTGCTCGCGAAGGCAGTGTGTCATTCACCATCATTTAGCCTGACACGACGCCTTCGCGAGCAAGTCGAATCGTCGCACCGCCGCTCCCACAGGATTCTTGCCATGCATTATGGCTAAGTACAACGTAAAGGTTGGAAAAGAATAGCTGATTCGCCCTCATAAACTGTCAACCTGTTCGAGACAGTATTTCAATTTTCATCTACTTATTGCACCAGCCAGTAACCATTAACCTTCTCCTCACTCGGACGAATTCACGTCCCCACAGGAGATTTCATCATGCTGACTCTTCGCAAAGCCTCGGATCGTGGCCTGGCCAATCACGGCTGGTTGAAGTCGTTCCATACCTTTTCCTTCGCCAGCTATCGCAACCCGAAAGAGCAGGGCTTTTCCGACCTGTTGGTGATCAACGACGACCGTGTGGCCGCCGGCAAAGGCTTCGGCCAGCACCCGCACCGCGACATGGAGATTTTCTCCTATGTGCTTGAAGGTGCCCTGGAACACAAGGACACCCTGGGCACCGGTTCGGTGATCCGCCCCGGCGACGTGCAACTGATGAGCGCAGGCAGCGGCGTGGCTCACAGTGAGTTCAACCACTCGAGCACCCGGGCGGTGCACTTTCTGCAGATCTGGATCGTGCCCGACGTCAGCGGCGCCAAACCGCGTTATCAGCAAGAGCATTTCAGCACCCAGAAGAAACGCGGACGCCTGCAACTGATCATCTCGCCGGACGGTGCCAAGGGTTCGCTCAAGGTGCGTCAGGATGCACGGGTGTATGCCGGCCTGATCGACGGCAAGGAAAGCGCCACCCTGGAGCTCGCCGCCAACCGCTACGCGTATGTGCACGTGGCCCGGGGCAGCGTCGAACTCAACGGTGTGCTGTTGCAGGAAGGCGACGGTGTGCGGGTTCGTGATGAACAGATGCTGACCTTGAGCAACGGCGTGGATGCTGAAGTGCTGGTGTTCGACCTGCGCCCACAGGAACTGCCGCAAATGCCATAACACCTTTGTGGGAGCGAGCCTGCTCGCTCCCACAGGATTTGTGCCACCTGGAATTACTCGCCGGTCCCGGCGAACCCCGCGACAATCTCATCGATCACCGCCCGGACCCTGGCCGTATGCCGCAGGTCCGCGTGGGTCACCAGCCAGATGTCATAGGGCATCGGACGCGAGCGTTCCGGCCACAACCTGACCAACCCCTCCTTCTCCCCGATGTACACCGGAATCTCTCCGACTCCGATCCCCGCCGCAATCGACCGACGCACCAGCAGGCTGGAACTGAGGCTCGCGACAATCCGCCCGCGCGCCACCGGTTCCGAGACCAGCGTCAGGTCCTTGTTGCCCTGCAAGTACGGCTGATACACCACCAGGTCATGCCCGGCGAACGCCGAGTCCGGCTCCGGCACGCCGTGGGCGTCGACATAGGCTTGCGAGGCAAACAGCCCTACCGGCCAACGGGCGATACGCCGGGCAATCAGGTCAGGGTTTTCCGGCCGGGTGTTGCGTACGGCGATGTCCGCTTCGCGTTTTGCCAGGCTGAGAATCTGCGTGGTGGCGTCCAGTTGCACCCGTACATCCGGGTGTTGCCGATGCAAACGGGCAATCGCCGGGATCAGGAAATCAATCGCCAGGGAGTCGGTGGTACTGACCCGAACCGTGCCGGTCAAGCGATCGTCCAGGCCCTGGATCTGGCGCTCCAGCTCCAGCGCCGAATGCTCCATTTTCTCCACGGCCTTGAGTGCCGCTTCGCCGACAGCCGTCAGCGCATAACCTTCGGATGTGCGCAGGAACAAGGTCGCACTCAATGACTTTTCCAGCGCCGTGATGCGCCGGCCGACCGTGGCCTGGTCGACCCCCAACACCCGCGCCGCACCACGCAACGTGGATTCGCGGCAAACCGCGAGAAATACCCGGGCGTCATCCCAATTCATCACGTTCTCCTGACGATGCAATTACGCATCAGCATAGCGCGTAATCGCTGCATTAATGCTTCGTAAAACCTCGATATGCTGAAGGCCAGAGTGACCCTACAGGACAATGCACATGCACAGTTCATCGCCTCCCCTTACCCCGGCGCCCGGCGCGATCTGGCTGCCGATCTTCGCCGGCCTCTGCGCCAGCCTGGTCAGCATCGGCCTGGCGCGCTTCGCCTACACGCCACTGATTCCCTCGCTGATCCAGGCCCACTGGTTTTCCGCCAGTGACGTGGTGTACCTCGGCGCCGCCAATCTGGTGGGGTACCTGATCGGCGCACTGATCGGCCATCCCCTGGCACGCCGGACCTCGAACAAGACCGCCCTGCGCCTGATGATGCTGGCGGTGACCCTGGCGTTTTTCGCCTGTGGCTTTCCGTTGTCGGTGAGTTGGTTCTTCGGCTGGCGCCTGCTGTCGGGGATTGCCGGTGGCGCGATCATGGTGTTGGTGGCGGCCACCGTATTGCCCCGGGTCCCGGCGGCCCGCAAAGGCCTGGCCAGCGGCGCGATATTCCTGGGTATCGGCCTGGGCATCGCCGGGTCGGGGACGATCGTACCGCCACTGCTGAGCCTCGGCTTGCAGCAAACCTGGTTCGGCCTGGGCCTGCTGGCCTTGATCCTCACGGCTGCCAGTTGGTTTGGCTGGCCGACAACTGCGCACCCGACTACCGCAACGCCGTCGAATGCACCGTCGTCCCCCACCGACCCGAACGTTTACCTGCTGTTCGCCCAATACGCATTCATGGCGGCCGGGTTGGTGCCGGCCATGGTGTTCCTGGTGGATTACGTCGCCCGTGGGCTCAATGCCGGGGCACATGTCGGCGCGCTGATCTGGGTGATGTACGGCCTGGGCGCGATTATCGGGCCGGTGAGCTACGGCTTTCTGGCAGACCATCTGGGCGCGAAAACCGGTATCCGCATCGTGCTGGTGCTGCAGGCGCTGGCAGTCGGCCTTTTATCGATCAGCAGTTCGTTCGTGGCGCTGGCTTTACTGGCGGTGATCCTCGGCTCCTTCCCCCCAGGCATCGTGCCGCTGGCGTTGGCGCGGGTGCATGAACTGATCCCCGGGCATCATCAGCAACAGGTTGCCTGGAGTCGCGCCACCGTGTCGTTCGCTACTTTCCAGGCGCTCTCGGGGTTCGCTTACTCGGTGCTGTTCAACGCCAGTGGCGGCCATCATGCCTTGATGTTCGTGATTGCCGCCGGCGCCATCGTTGTAGCGCTGTTGCTGGAACTGGGCAGCCGACTGCTCAGTCGCTCGACCGAATCCTTGACGCTCAATGCAGGTAAATGAAATGACACTCCCGCAGACCATGACCCTGATCGAAATCACCGAACCCGGTGGCCCTGAAGTCCTGCTACCGGACCGACAATGGCTCAGGGCTCGCAGGGTTCCTGAAGGATGGCGGCCCCTGCGCCCTGCTCCCCCTGATAACGGGCGCGATAGCGCCCGGGGCTTTCCCCGGTCCACTTCTTGAACGCCCGATGGAAGGCGCTGGGTTCCTGGAACCCCAGTTGCTCGGCGATATCGCTGATGCTCGCATCGCTCTGACGCAGTTGTTCAAAGGCCACGCCTCGGCGTACTTCGTCCTTGATTTCCTGATAGGAACAGCCTTCACGCTCCAGTTTGCGGCGGAAGGTGCTGGGGCTCAGGTGCTGTTCCAGGGCAAAGGCCTGCAACGTCGGCCACTCGCTGTAATGACTGCCGCGCAAGCGCTGATGGACCTGGGATGCCAGTCCGTGCTGGTTACGGAAGCGGATCACCAGCCATTGTGGCGCTGTACGCAGGAACACTTTCAGCGACGCCAGGTCTTGAGCCACTGGCAGGCGCAAGTAGTGACTGGCAAATTCGATTTCGGTGCGCTCGGCACCAAAGGTCAGGTTGGGGCCCCAAAGCAGGCGGTCGTCACCCAGCGACAGGCGCGAATGGCGGAAGTCCGCACGATCAATGGGAATGCGCCGCCCGCCCAGCCAGCACAGCAGACTGATCATCAACACCAGGAAGGTTTCTTCACCAAACCGGCTGGCGTCGTTGTCCGTCGAGCGGGTTTCAAGGCTGATCACCGCACGCTTGCCACGCACCGCGAGCGAGCCGCGAAAGTCTCGCAGGAACAAGCCGAAGTTGGCCAGGCATTGACGCATGGCCTTGTGCAGATCGGGCTCCTGAATCAGGGCACGGCAAATCAGGGCGAAACTGCCCGGCGGCATGCCATGGGAGTCGAGCCCGAAAAACTCATCGTCGAGCTCGCGGATCTGGATCAGCCACAACGCCGCAAACGCGTTGGCCGGCACCCGCGCCGTGGGTTGGTGCATGACCGCCGGATCAATGCCCGCCTGTTCGAGCACGGCCGTCACGCGCTGCGGATCATCCCTCAGCCCATGGATCATTGCCTGCACGAAATAGGCGGCAACCGAGTCCTTTTCCCGCATTGGTTCGCTTCTCTCTCATCACCCGAATGGCAAAAAACATCAGTGCCGTTGAACAGTTTTGGCATAGGACAACCGCCCTGCCGGCTCTAGACTCGCGGCAATAGTACGCCTTCGGCCGCCGTCGCGGCCAAGGTATCGCAGGGTTTGATCGAAGGATGGGAAGATGAATCTGCAAAACATCGGAGTGATCGGTGCGGGCACCATGGGCAACGGTATCGCGCAAGTCTGCGCCATGGCCGGTTTCAACGTGACCTTGCTGGACATATCCGAAAGCGCTTTGCAAAAAGCCGTCGCAACGGTCGGTAAAAACCTGGACCGGCAGATCGCCAGGCAAACCCTGACGGTGGAGCAGAAACAGGCCACCCTCGACAAAATTCGCATCAGCACCGATTACAGCGTCCTGGGTGACGCGCAACTGGTCATCGAAGCGGCCACTGAAAATCTGGACCTGAAACTGCGTGTGCTGCAACAGATCGCCGCGCAGGTCAGCAACGAATGCGTCATTGCCTCCAATACCTCGTCGCTGTCGATCACCCAACTCGCCGCCAGTGTCAGCCAGCCTGAGCGCTTCATCGGCCTGCATTTCTTCAACCCGGTGCCGGTGATGGGCCTGATCGAAGTCATCCGTGGCCTGCAAACCAGTGACGTGACCCACCAACTGGCGCTGGACATGGCGACCACTCTAGGCAAAACCGCGATTACGGCGGGTAACCGTCCGGGATTCGTGGTCAACCGGATCCTGGTGCCGATGATCAACGAAGCGATCCTGGTGTTCCAGGAAGGCCTGGCCAGCGCCGAAGACATCGACGCCGGCATGCGCCTGGGCTGCAACCAGCCTATCGGCCCATTGGCCCTGGCGGACCTGATCGGCCTGGACACCCTGTTGTCGATCCTCGAAGCCTTCTATGACGGTTTCAACGACAGCAAATATCGCCCGGCGCCACTGCTCAAGGAAATGGTCGCCGCCGGTTACCTGGGACGCAAAACGGGGCGCGGCTTCCATGCCTATGCCTGAGCGTTGCTCGCGCTTTGCCGAGTACCGGGACAAGGTCCTGGAGCTGTTTGCCTGCAAGGGGTTCGGCCAGGTCGGCATGCGCGAGCTCGCGACGTGCCTGGGGCTCTCCCCGGGCTCGCTGTATCACCATTACCCCAGCAAACAGCATCTGCTGCTCGACCTGATCGAGGAATTCTACGAGGAACTGCTGGCTACCCTGGGACGTATCCAGCAAAAAGCCCCGGGCAAGCGCGACAAGCTCAACAGCCTGATCCGCGCCCATCTGAACCTGTATCGGGAGATGCCTTGGCATTTCCGCCTGGTGGAGCGCGACAGCGGTTGCCTGAACGAAGAGCAGCAGGCTCGGGTCCGGCAATTGCGCGAGCAATACGAACGCACGTTGCTGAGGATGCTGGGCGCGAAGTCGCGTTTCAGCGAGCAAGGTCAGCTGGCGGCCGGGCATGCCATTGGCGCCCTGCTCAACAGCGCTCCCAGCTGGCTGACGCCACATGTGCTGGACGAGCAGGAACGTGATGAGCTGCTCGAGAGCATGGTCAGCGGTGCCATCGAACGTGTGCTGGCGCCACGGCGCGTGCCGGAGGCGATAAGCCTCGCGCGTCCTATTGAAAAAACATCTAAAGAAACACAAGCTTCGACAAAGATTTAGCGCTTTGCTTGTCGGCTCGACACAATCGGAATTCGCCGAAAAAACCGGCGTCCAAACCGATGTATGTACTCGAACACCTGGAGCCGACCATGAAAATCAATCCCTACCTTATCTTCAACGGCGACTGCAAAGCGGCCTTCACGTTCTACGCGCAGTGCCTGCAAGGTCAGATCGAAGCCATGTTGACCTTCGGCGAAACGCCGGCTGGTGAACATTTCCCCAAGGATCTGCACAACCTGATCATCCATACCCGTCTGATCGTGGGCGATCAGGCGATCATGGGGTCGGACACCACACCGGATCGCCCCGTGGATAAAATGAGTGCCTGTTCGATTTCACTCAACGTCGACAGCATTGCCGAGGCCGAGCGGGTCTTCAATGCGCTGGCGAACGGTGGCTCTGTGCAAATGCCACTGGAGACCACGTTCTGGGCGGCGCGCTTCGGCATGCTGGTCGACCGCTTTGGTGTGTCGTGGATGGTCAATTGCGAAAAGGATCAGTGAAAGACCTCAGTCGATTGACCGTCTTCAAGGCACTAAAAAGCCCAACCTGAAAAGGTTGGGCGTTCTGGCAACTCCCGGCCCGTCTGCTACCGTCAACTAGCCACATGGATAGCAGCGAACCAGAGGAGCGAACCCACTATGCCGGCCCACGACCTGTCCTGGCCCACCCGTTTCAAATGCTTGCTACTGGCCGGTGGACTGATCACCGGCCTGCTGACCCTCAATGGCTGCGCCACTGTCGACGCACAGACCACCGCGTATGTCGGCGTAGAACATCCAGCACCGACATCGCCGGACCATGTAGTCGTGCTGCGCTCGGAGCCTCTGCGTCCGCATGTGCGCCTGGGTGAAGTGTTGATCGACGCCAGCATCGACCCCGCCCCGCCGATTACCGAAGTCGAACAGAAGCTGCGGGAAGAGTCCGCCAAACTCGGTGGCGATGCAGTGGTGGTGGTCTATGACCACATTCAGGCGGTGGGTGCCTATGCCAGCGGGCCGCTGTGGGCTCGCGACGTGACGACCATCGAAGGACGCAAACTCAAGGGCATCGTGATCAAGTACCAGTAGATATCTCCCCTGGAAGACAGCGTCAACGGAGGTTGAATTTGAATGACGTGGTGATCGCCCTCATCGTTTTCGCGTGTCTGTCCGCCAGCGCACTGCTGGGCTCGTACGTGAGGGAGCGATTACCGAGCCATCATCTGAGCGACGACTCCGTGGCGGTGGTGAAGCTGGCCACCGGCCTCATCGCAACGATGTCGGCGCTGGTTCTCGGCCTGCTCGTTTCCTCTGCCAAAGGCACATTCGATACGGCCAATGCCGAACTGGAGGGCGCTGCGGCGAAAGTGGTTCAATTCGACCGCTTGCTGGCCCGCTACGGCACCGACACCCAGGGCATCCGCACCGAACTCAAGCACAACTACGCCGAAGTCACCCGAGTACTCGCGACCCGCGACCACCATCAGATTGCAGAACTCGATAGCCCCGAAATGATCCGTCGCTCCGAAGGCCTGCAACGCCAGGTCGAATCACTGACGCCTGGCAACGATGATCAGCGCACGCTGAAAGCCTCGGCATTGCAAGACATGGACACCGTGTTTGCCGCCCGCTGGCTGACCCTGTTGCAGGCCAATCAATCGATTCCACCGGTGATGCTGGTGATCCTGGTGACGTGGCTGGGGATTATCTTCGGCTCGTTCGGTCTGTTTGCACCCTGCAACGGCACCATTGTCGCCGTATTGCTGATGTGTGCCTTGTCGACGGGGGCAACCATCCTGCTGGTAGAGGAACTCAATCGACCGCTTGATGGTTTTATCTGTGTGTCACTGGATCCCCTGGAGCACACGCTGGAGCGGTTGGGGCAGTAATTTCATTTCCTGCGGACAAAAACAAAACCCCAACTGCTTTCGCAATTGGGGTTTCGGAATTTAATCTTGACGATGACCTACTCTCACATGGGGAAACCCCACACTACCATCGGCGATGCATCGTTTCACTGCTGAGTTCGGGATGGGATCAGGTGGTTCCAACGCTCTATGGTCGTCAAGAAATTCGGGTACTGAGTCGTGGCCGGTTGGCCTCGCTTCAGCAAATTGGGTATGCGATAGTTTGGTGTTTTGTGAGTATCTCGAACTTTCGGTTCGTTTCGTCTTCACACACCGCAATCTGGCCTCTTTCGTTTCTTCAACTAGGAGCAGCAAATTGCTTGGGTGTTATATGGTCAAGCCTCACGGGCAATTAGTATTGGTTAGCTCAACGCCTCACAGCGCTTACACACCCAACCTATCAACGTCGTAGTCTTCGACGGCCCTTCAGGGGACTCAAGGTCCCAGTGAGATCTCATCTTGAGGCAAGTTTCCCGCTTAGATGCTTTCAGCGGTTATCTTTTCCGAACATAGCTACCCGGCAATGCCACTGGCGTGACAACCGGAACACCAGAGGTTCGTCCACTCCGGTCCTCTCGTACTAGGAGCAGCCCCTCTCAAATCTCAAACGTCCACGGCAGATAGGGACCGAACTGTCTCACGACGTTCTAAACCCAGCTCGCGTACCACTTTAAATGGCGAACAGCCATACCCTTGGGACCGGCTTCAGCCCCAGGATGTGATGAGCCGACATCGAGGTGCCAAACACCGCCGTCGATATGAACTCTTGGGCGGTATCAGCCTGTTATCCCCGGAGTACCTTTTATCCGTTGAGCGATGGCCCTTCCATACAGAACCACCGGATCACTAAGACCTACTTTCGTACCTGCTCGACGTGTCTGTCTCGCAGTCAAGCGCGCTTTTGCCTTTATACTCTACGACCGATTTCCGACCGGTCTGAGCGCACCTTCGTACTCCTCCGTTACTCTTTAGGAGGAGACCGCCCCAGTCAAACTACCCACCATACACTGTCCTCGATCCGGATAACGGACCTGAGTTAGAACCTCAAAGTTGCCAGGGTGGTATTTCAAGGTTGGCTCCACGCGAACTGGCGTCCGCGCTTCAAAGCCTCCCACCTATCCTACACAAGCAAATTCAAAGTCCAGTGCAAAGCTATAGTAAAGGTTCACGGGGTCTTTCCGTCTAGCCGCGGATACACTGCATCTTCACAGCGATTTCAATTTCACTGAGTCTCGGGTGGAGACAGCGCCGCCATCGTTACGCCATTCGTGCAGGTCGGAACTTACCCGACAAGGAATTTCGCTACCTTAGGACCGTTATAGTTACGGCCGCCGTTTACCGGGGCTTCGATCAAGAGCTTCGCGTTAGCTAACCCCATCAATTAACCTTCCGGCACCGGGCAGGCGTCACACCCTATACGTCCACTTTCGTGTTTGCAGAGTGCTGTGTTTTTAATAAACAGTCGCAGCGGCCTGGTATCTTCGACCGGCGTGGGCTTACGGAGCAAGTCCTTCACCCTCACCGGCGCACCTTCTCCCGAAGTTACGGTGCCATTTTGCCTAGTTCCTTCACCCGAGTTCTCTCAAGCGCCTTGGTATTCTCTACCCAACCACCTGTGTCGGTTTGGGGTACGGTTCCTGGTTACCTGAAGCTTAGAAGCTTTTCTTGGAAGCATGGCATCAACCACTTCGTGTTCTAAAAGAACACTCGTCATCAGCTCTCGGCCTTGGAATCCCGGATTTACCTAAGATTCCAGCCTACCACCTTAAACTTGGACAACCAACGCCAAGCTGGCCTAGCCTTCTCCGTCCCTCCATCGCAATAACCAGAAGTACAGGAATATTAACCTGTTTTCCATCGACTACGCTTTTCAGCCTCGCCTTAGGGACCGACTAACCCTGCGTCGATTAACGTTGCGCAGGAAACCTTGGTCTTTCGGCGTGGGTGTTTTTCACACCCATTGTCGTTACTCATGTCAGCATTCGCACTTCTGATACCTCCA
>NZ_CP162758.1:4620000-6197500 GCF_054668325.1 Pseudomonas sp. S2_F07 | reverse complement strand
AGGATGCCCGGGTATTTCGCCAGCACTTCCTGCGGCACGTCCGGCAGGGCCATTTCACCTTCGAGGATTTCGCGCTTGACCGCGCGCTCGAAGATCTCCGACAGGCACTGCACCTGGGCTTCGGCCAGCGTGTTGCCGGCGCTCATGCCATTGCTCAGGAACAGGTTTTCGATCAGGTTGGACGGGAAGTACACCACCTCATTGTCCGACTGGCGCACAAACGGCAGTGAGCAAATACCACGCTGGGTGTTGCCGGAGTTGGTGTCGTACAGATGCGAGCCACGCAACTCGCCATCCCGGTCGTAGACCTTCAGGCAGTACTCGTCGAGGATTTCAGTCGGCAGTTCGTCCTTCGGGCCCGGCTTGAACCAGCGCTCGTCCGGGTAATGCACAAACGCCGCGTTGGCGATGTCCTCGCCCCAGAACTGATCGTTGTAGAAGAAGTTGCAGTTGAGGCGCTCGATAAACTCGCCCAGTGCCGATGCCAGCGCACCTTCCTTGGTTGCACCCTTGCCGTTGGTAAAACACATCGGCGAGTGCGCATCGCGGATGTGCAGCGACCACACATTGGGAACGATATTGCGCCACGAAGCGATTTCAATCTTCATGCCCAGGTCGGCCAGGAGGCCCGACATGTTGGCGATGGTTTGCTCCAGCGGCAGGTCCTTGCCCACAATGTAGGTGCCCGCTTCAGAAGTCGAGTGCGGCATCAGCAACGCCTGGGCATCGGCGTCGAGGTTT
This sequence comes from Pseudomonas sp. S2_F07, assembly GCF_054668325.1. NCBI lineage: Bacteria > Pseudomonadati > Pseudomonadota > Gammaproteobacteria > Pseudomonadales > Pseudomonadaceae > Pseudomonas > Pseudomonas sp. S2_F07. The sequence continues at coordinate 6,196,759 of NZ_CP162758.1, read as the reverse complement.
TCGACCTCTTCAATCACAAACTCAGGGCCGGTTTGCACCACCTTCTTTACCGTACAACGGTCGATGGAGCGCAAGATCCCCTGGCGGTCCTTGGCGGAGATGTCCGCCGGCAATTCAACCTGAATCTTGAAAATCTGGTTGTAGCGGTTTTCCGGGTCAACAATGTTGTTCTGCGACAGGCGGATATTTTCGGTGGGGATATTGCGAGTCTCGCAGTACAACTTCACGAAGTACGCCGCACACAACGCCGACGAAGCCAGGAAGTAATCGAACGGCCCCGGTGCCGAACCATCGCCCTTGTAGCGAATGGGCTGATCGGCGATCACCGTGAAGTCGTCGAACTTGGCTTCAAGTCGAAGGTTGTCGAGAAAGTTGACCTTGATTTCCATGTGCGATTACCAGAATAACGAGCTAAACGATTTGGCCGCCATTATCCGGTTTTTCGGCACTGACCGTTAACTTTCCACTATTTATCGATCAACGCCACACCGCGCTCCTCAAGCAAACGCACAAACATCGTCAGGCTCCGCGACACCGTTCCCCTGCGCCACACCAGCCAGGTGCGCAGATAGCGGAACGACTCCGACAGCGGCCAGACGCTGACCGTCGTGCATCCAGGCATGCTTTCGAGCATGCTGCGGGGCATCAGCGCCAGGCCGGCACCGGCGCTGACGCAGGCCAGCATGCCGTGATAGGACTCCATTTCGAAAATCTTGCCGGGCACCGCCGCGCCATCGGCGAACCAGCTTTCGAAGTGATGGCGATAGGAGCAGTTGGAGCGGAAGGCATAGATATTTTCGCCATTCACGTCCTTGGCCCGATGAATCGGCTCATGGTTGAGCGGTGCGATCAGGACCATTTCTTCCTCGAATGCAGGCACGCCCTCCAGCGCCGGATGCAACACCGGACCATCGACAAATGCAGCGGCCAGCCGCCCCGACAGCACCCCATCGATCATGGTCCCGGAGGGGCCGGTGGACAGGTCCAGCTCGACCTTGGCGTGCTTCTGGTTATAGGCGGCCAACAGCTCTGGAATACGTACCGCGGCAGTACTTTCCAGCGAACCCAGGGCGAAGGCTCCCTGGGGTTCTTCACCCGCCACGGTGGCGCGCGCCTCCTGAACCAGGTCGAGAATGCGCCGAGCGTAATCCAGAAAGCTCCAGCCGGCTGGCGACAGGCGCAAGCGACTCTTCTCGCGAATAAACAGGTCCACACCCAGGTCCAGCTCAAGCTGCTTGATTCGGGTCGTGAGATTCGATGGCACCCGGTGAATATGCTGGGCGGCCACGCTGATGCTGCCGTGCTCGGCGACAGCCTTGAAAATTTCGAGCTGAACCAGATCCAAGTCATTCTCCAAACGTGAACGTTACGCTCAGTATTATTCAGTTTCCAGAAAACATATAGCCCCATACCCTGAGCACATTCCTACCTCGCAGGACGGTGCCATGACCAACGTATCCAGCCTTACCCATGCCATTTCAATCAACCCGACCACGGGCGAGCAGATCGGCCATTACCCTTTCGAATCCGATTCGGCACTGCAGGCCACGCTGACGCGGGCCGCTACCGGGTTTCGTGCCTGGCGCGGCAAACCGGTTGAACAGCGCGCGCAGCTGTTGATCAACCTCGGCCAGGCCTTGCGCAACAATGCAGAGGCCATGGCGAAAATGATCACCCAGGAAATGGGTAAGCCGATTGCCCAGGCCCGCGGTGAAATTGAAAAATGTGCGCAGCTGTGCGAGTGGTACGCCGAACACGGCCCCGCCATGCTGAGCCCGGAACCGACCCTGGTTGAAGGCGGTAAGGCACGCATTGAATATCGCCCCCTCGGCCCGATTCTCGCCGTGATGCCGTGGAACTTCCCCATCTGGCAAGTCCTGCGCGGCGCGGTCCCCACCCTGCTCGCCGGCAACACCTACGTGCTCAAGCACGCGCCAAACGTCATGGGTAGCGCCTACCTGCTGCTGGAGGCCTTCAGGCAAGCGGATTTTCCCGAAGGTGTTTTCGAGGTCATCAACGTCACCCCGGAAGGTGTATCCAAGGCGATCGCCGACCCACGCATCGCGGCCGTCACCCTCACCGGTAGCGTACGTGCGGGTATGGCCATCGGTGCTCAGGCGGGAGCAGCACTGAAGAAATGCGTATTGGAACTGGGTGGCTCCGACCCATTTATCGTGCTCGACGACGCCGACCTCGATGAGGCGGTGAAAGCCGCCGTGATCGGGCGTTATCAAAACACCGGGCAAGTCTGCGCCGCCGCCAAACGCCTGATTGTCGAGCAAGGCGTGGTCGAGGAATTTACCCGCAAGTTCGTCGAAGCCACCCGACAACTGGTTGTCGGTGACCCACTGGCCAGCACCACCTATATCGGCCCGATGGCTCGCTTCGACCTGCGCGACGAACTGGATCAACAGGTGCGCGACACACTGGAAGAAGGCGCGAAGCTGCTGTTGGGTGGAAACAAGGCTGAAGGCCCCGGCAACTACTATGCGCCCACCGTACTCGGCGACGTGACCGATCAAATGACATCATTCAAACAGGAGTTGTTTGGTCCTGTGGCCTCAATCATCACGGCCCGAGACGCCGCCCATGCGCTGGAGCTGGCCAATGACAGCGAGTTCGGCCTCACCGCCACCCTCTACACGCGCAATGCCGAACTTGCCCGACAGATGGCAGGCGAACTTGAAACCGGCGGCGTATTCATCAACGGCTATAGCGCCAGCGATCCGCGTGTCAGTTTTGGTGGCGTGAAGAAGAGCGGCTTTGGCCGGGAGCTCTCGCACTTCGGGGTGCGCGAATTCTGTAATGCACAGACGGTCTGGCTGGATCGGCGTTAAGGGGGCCTTGCGTTCCGAACCCGGCCCGGTGGCCGGGTTCTGTTTTCATTATTGAATGGGAAGGTCAGCTCGCAGTTCCTGCATGGTGAGCAATCCCTGTTCAAGCCGTTACGTCCATCGCTTGAGATGTTGGTGACATATGGGCCTGCTAAACCAGGAATCCAAAGGCCCGGCGCTTGCGCCGTCACCTTGGGATGAGCTGCAGATTCCACCATAAACGCACCTACACTGAGATGCACAGCGATTGAGAGAACATGGAGCTCCCCCCATGCGAACTAGCGCCCTTGTGATACTCCTTTTCAGCTATGCCGTGCTGATGGTGATTTTTTTCAAGCTGAATGCTCGAAACAATCGGCGCCGCAGAGAAGGTCTCTACGAAGCCTTTGAAACTACGATGCGAGAGCATGGGCTCAAGTCTTTCGAGATCCTCAAGGAAAGTATTTATATCGGTAACAACTTTCGGCCATCAGAGCTGTACCGGGTATTGCTGGACGACTCAGGGCACTACTTTCTTTACTTGCACGCCAGCAATACGCAGCCAGTTTTCATGCCGCTGACCGAAGAGCGAGCGTTACAGGCTGCACAGGGTGATATTGGAATTCAGGCATAGATCATCGCAACCGCTGCCAGGATGTAGCGGATGCGGACCTGTGCCAGGAACTCATGCAGCCTGGCGATAAGCGGCGAGTAGTCACCGGCACCACTGCTTCTCACAAGGTATCCCGTCGTAGTCGCCATCCATTTCCATTCCTGGGCAATTTTGCAGAAAGTTTGTGGCCTCTGCGCATGAAGTCATCTGCGAGCAATATTTGCGCCCATCGCATTTGACTGGAGCCGAAACAGGCTTTGGCGCAATCAAGACCGCAGAGATTCTTTGGGGGCTCGATGGCCGAGCCTCAAACCAGGACTGTAATTCAGGGAAAAACTTCCAAGCCAACAGACCAACAACAAGCAAAACCAAAATCAGTTTCATCTTGATCCATCCATGATGAGAGACCGTTTGTGTTCTCACGTTGCCTGCTTCCAGCTTAACCCACTATTCCATATACAACCTGCCGGCGAATTTCTTGGCGACTTTCAGCTCAGTGGCAATACTCCACCTTTTACTTCTCCCCATTCAGCAAAACGCATTGGGCCGGTGACCACACCGACCCAATGCCATACGACCTGATCCATTTATCGCGAATCGACTAACCCAACGTGTTAAGGCACACAACCTTGGGTTGGGTCATTTCCTCGTAGGCAAAACGCACCCCTTCCCGGCCCAGGCTACCGTACTTGGAACCGCCAAACGGCATCGCATCGAAGCGGTAGTCGGAAGAGTCGTTGATCATCACTCCCCCGGCCTCGATCCTCCGTGCGGCGCTCATCGCGGTTGCCAGATCATTGGTGAAGATCCCGGCATGCAGGCTGTATTCGGGCTCATTGGCCAACGCGATGGCTTCATCGAAACTCTCGAAGCATTGCAGTACCACCACCGGTGCGAAGACTTCATTGCGCCAGAGTCGACTGGCATGATCGACGTTTTCCAACACGGTGGCGGCATAGCACGATCCTTCACGCCGATGGCCGCAGAGCAACGTGGCGCCCTCTTGCAGGGCCTCGTTTACCACTTGCTCGGCATTCTGCGCGGCTTGCGCGGTAATCATGGGGCCGATATCGGTAACGGCCAGTAATGGATCGCCGACCACAAGCGCGCGGGCCTGACTGACAAAACGCTCTCGGAACGCTTCATAAATCGACGCCTGAATCAGCAAGCGCTGAGTGCCTACGCAGTTCTGCCCCGCTGCCCAAAAGGCTCCGGACACGCAACTCTCGACAGCGGCCTCAAGGTCGCAATCGTCCATGACGATTACCGGCGCATTGCCGCCCAGGTCCATGGCCAGTTTCTTCAACCCGGCCGTGCGGGCAATCTGTTCTGCGGTGACGAAACCGCCGGTGAAGGAAATCATCCGCACCTCACGGGCGGCGACCAACGCCTTGCCCAGCTCCGCGCCGCCGGTGGCGACGGTAACCACTGATTCAGGCAAGCCTGCCGCGACCAGATAAGACACCAGTTTAATGGCCGACAATGGCGCGAGCTCGGAGGGTTTGAGAATCACCGCATTACCGCCCGCAATGGCCGGACCGAGTTTGTGCGCCACCAGGTTCAACGGATCGTTGTACGGCGTGATCGCCACGATCAGGCCCAAGGGCTCGCGAGAAAACCAGCCCTGACGCGATTCGGAGCCTTCATAAGCATCGAAGGGAACCACCTCCCCGGCATTGCGCCTGGCCTCCTCGGCTGACAGCTTGAGGGTATTGACGCAACGTTTGACCTCTTTTTGCGCCTGTTTGAGGGTCTTCCCGGCCTCGTCGACGATCAGCCTGGCAAACACACCGGCATCCTGTTCGATGTTGATTGCGGCTTGCTCAAGAATGCGCGCCCGACGATGACGCGCTAACGCGGCGCACGCTCGTGCACCACTGCGTCCCGTCTCCAACAACTGCGGAACTTGCGACGCACAGACATTCGTCACGCTACCTATGAGGGAACCGTCATAGGCGTTAAAGACTTCAATGGGCGGCTCCACGATATCCAGAACCAGGCGCGATAATTTCACAGGGTTTACTCCTGGTTGCGGGCAATGGATTGATGGATGCTGATGATGTCCGAGAGCAGCGCAAACGCTGTTTCCGTACGCCCTGCTCCCGGCCCCGAAACTGTTACCGCACCGAGCAGTTGCGAGGTAAACGACACCGCATTGGTCGCGCCGCCAACACTGGCCAGCGGATGGTCGTTGTTCAACAGCCGCGGTTCGACACTGGCACTGATCGAGCCGTCGGCATGGCGCATCGCCGACCCGATCAGCTTCCAGCGAGCGCCGTCCTGCCGGGCTTTTTCGATGTCGCCAAGGCTGAGGGACGAAATGCCGCTGCACGTGACGTCGCTGACCGTCAGCTTCGCGTCCAACAGTTCATTCGCCAGGATCACCACCTTGAGGCGTACGTCATGACCCTCGACATCCGCCGTCGGGTCGGCTTCGGCGTAACCCAGTTCCTGAGCCTTGCTGACGGCCTCGGCAAACCCCAGGCCGCCTTCCATGCTGGTGAGCACGAAGTTGGACGTGCCGTTGAGAATTCCTTCAAAACCGACAATGGAGCTGCCGGCCAGCGCCTGCCTGGCCAGGCGGATAACCGGCGTGCCGCTCATGACCGAGCCTTCGTATTCAAAGGCGACATGCTTGCGTCGAGCCAGTGCCTTGAGCTCGGCGCCGTGCAAGGCGATCGGGCCCTTGTTGGTGGTGACGACATGCTGGCCGCCCTCCAGCGCCCAACGGCAGAACGAAGTTGCCGGTTCACCGTCCACCGGATTGGTAAACGTGGCTTCAACAATAATGTCCGCGCCGCAATCCTTGATCACCGCTTCAGTGAGGGCTGTGACGTCGCCACCCGGCAGTTGCGCCAATGCACCTTTGACTGCCGGCAATTGGGCGAGCACATTGGCGTCCAGCCCTTCGCGGCCAATCACCGAACCGAGAAACAAGTCAGTCACGCCGACGATTTTCAGGGTGAAACCCAGTTCTGTTTTCCACTGTTCGTTACGTTCGGCAATCAGCTGAGCCAATGCCCGGTTAACACCGCCAAAGCCAACCAGCGCCAATTTGTATTCAGTCATTTTGTTATGCCCTTGATCCGGGTGATGGGTTGTTGGGCACTAGGTTAGGGCTGGGCCCAGGGCAGTGAAATAGGTCAATTTGCTCTATTTTGTGGGCGTTTTGACCACCGTCATGACAATGCTTCAGCCATAAAAAAAGCCAACACAGGTTGGCTTTTAGCAATACGAAAAATGGGCTATACGACAGACGACAGCACAAAGGAGGTCACGGTATTTTCCACCCCGGGCAACGCGGCAATTTCAGTCCAGACCTTGTGCACCCGCTGTGGGCTCGCAGCGCCCACCCGCAGCATCAGGTCGAACTCGCCGCTCATGACATCGCACTGGATGACTTCCGGAATGGCCCGCAGCGCCTGCAACACTTCCGCCCCCCGCATCCGGTCGTAGCGGTAAACGAAAATCACCGCATTGATGTTCGACGTGGCTTGTCGCCCCTCCCCCGTGCGTATCGTATACCCCTGTATTACCCCGTCGCGTTCAAGTCTTTCTATGCGCTGGCGCACCGCATTGCGTGACAGATTGACCTTGGCCGCCAGTTCGGCGTGTGCAGCCCTGGCATTGAGCTGTAGTTGCGCGATGATGTGTTCATCGAGAGGGTCCAGAATTCGCTTCACTTGGCCTCCTGTTGTCGCGCCTTCACAGCGCGCCGAGCCGCTCATGGATGGTGTCGAGGTCGTCCGGTTGAATCCGGTAAACCTGCGCCTGTCCTTGTGTCGTGACCTCAGGCTGCAGCCCCGCCACACTGATGCCCAACTCGCCAAGCAGTGCCGCCGACTTGACCGGTGAGATTTCCCCCAGGGTCACCATTGGCGCCACCAGGCTTCGCCGATACAACCGGGCGGCCAGCACGCCAGTGGCCGTATGCGGGTCGATGACGTATCCCGTGTCGCGATACAGCGAGGTGATTTCCGTCAGCGTCTGCTCATCACTGACTGCGTAAGAGTCGATGATCATCCGCGCCTGCAACCAGAACTCGTTGGCGATGACCATCTCGCCGCTGGATTCGAACCCCTCCATCAGGGCACACACCGCCTGGTCGTCATGCCCGTAGAGCTCCCAAAGGAACCGTTCCAGATTGGAAAAGATCGACAGGTCCATGGCAGGCGAAAGCGTCTTGTTGGCTCGTGACCTGCTGTAGTGGTTCTTCTGAAACAACTGGTGCAACGCGTCATTCTGGTTGGTCGCAACAATCATCTGGGTGATTGGCAGGCCCATTTTTTGCGCGATGTAGCCTGCATACACTTCGGCAAAACTCGCCGCAGGCACACTGAAACCGATCGGACGCTGGCCGCCTCCCAGTTGCAACACGGCATGGAAGTAAAACACCAGTTGCGCCAACACACTGACCCAGTTACTGGAGTTGAAACTGATCACCTCGTGCTGCTCATACGGCCATTGTCGGAACAGCCGGGTGACGATGTTCTGACACTCGTCGAAGCTGCCGTTGACCGCGAACTGATAGACCCCTGGGTGCGCCGCTGCTTGCAGATGCTGGAGTTGGTCCCGGGGTACGCCCGCCTCCGGGTAAAACACCACCACGGAGGTGTCCTCGCAGTGCTTGAACGCCTCGATGGCCGCCAGCCCGGTATCGCCGTTGGTGGCACCGATCACCACCCCGCGACGCCCGCGCTTGCGCAGAAAATACGGCACCAGTCGTGCCTGCAATTGAGCGGCAAAATCCTTCGAGGAGCGAGTCGGGCCGTGGAACAGCTCCAGCACCCATTCGTTACGATCGACCTGATGCAATGGCGCCAGGGAACGATGGCTGAATTGACTACCGGCCTCTTTGAGCATGCGCTTGAGGTCTGTCTCGGGGATCGCCTCTCCCACAAACGGACTGATCACCCTGTAGGCCAGTTCGTCATAGGGCAAGGTCGACCAGTTGGCGATGTCCTGCGCTTCAAACAGCGGCAGTTCGAGCGGTACGAACAGCCCACCGTCCTCGGCAATGCCAGACAATACGACCTGTTCGAAGTCGACCTGCACGGCCGAATTTCGGGTACTCACATAACGCATGGTTGGCTCCGGCCATTCATTTGAAACGATGTGCCTGCTCGACCAGCCAGGTGGAAAACATCACCGCGTCCGGGTGCTGCTCGGCCCCGGAACCGCGCACAAGGTAAAAAGACTCGCTGGCTTCGATACGCTGGGTAAAGGGTTCGACCAGCCGTCCATCCTGAAGCATCTCCTCCACCATCGAGGACCGGGCCAGGGCAATCCCCTGACCTAACTCGGCCATGCGCAAAGTCGAGATCAATGTGTCGAACTGCATGCCGGTCGAAGAGTCGACGGTGTCTGCACCGACCATGTTCAACCAGTAACCCCAACCCTCTTCGTAACCCAGAACATGCAACAGCGGATGGTGCGATACGTCCGAAGGGACCGTCAGCGGCGACTTCGCCATCAGGTCCGGCGAGCAGACCGGGAACAACGTGTCCCAGGTCAGGCGCTGCGACACCAGGCCGGGCCACTGACCGTGGCCCCAGCGAATCTCCATGTCATCCTCACCGTCCAGCTCCTTTACCCAGATATTGCTGATGTAGCGGATATCGACATGCGGATGCGCCTGGCTAAACCCCGCCAGCTTGGGCGCCAGCCAATGCACGAAGAACGCCAGGCTGCCACGTACCTTGATCGGCCGACGTTTGTGCTGGCCAAAAATTTCGTTGGTCCCCACTGCCAGTCGCGTGATCGCATCCTGCACCACCGGCAGATACGCCTGGCCTTCCTCGGTCAGTCCCAAGCCACGGGGCAAGCGCTTGAACAGTGCCACCCCAAGATGGCTTTCCAGTTGGCGGATCTGCTGACTGACTGCGCCCTGGGTCAAAAACAGTTCTTCGGCGGCATGGGTGAAGTTCAAACAGCGGGCAGACACCTCGAATGCCCGCAGCCAGTTCAATGGGGGTAGCGTCTTTTGCTTCATGGCTTGAACCTCTGGGACGCCCCCTCCACCGAGCACGCTTGCCCATCCCGTCGACGCTGACTAGAACGCGTCGGACGGTTGTGCCAAGGGGGCAACCGACAAGCGTCGCTCGCGGCTTTTGCGGGTAATGTAATACACGAAATAGCACCAGGCGATGAAGGGCAAACCGAAGTACAACGCCACTCGCTGCTCCGGATCGAACGCAATCCCGACACACGCCAGACTGCAGCAGACCAGCGCTCCCAACGGCACCCATGGATAACCCCGGACACGGAATTTCAAGTCGCGGATGTCACCGCCGTTGGCCACATAGTGACGACGGAAAGCAATCTGGCTCGCAGCGATGCTCATCCATACCACTACGACCGCCAATCCGGAGATCGACACCAGCGCCAGATAGATGGTATCGGCGGCGAACACACTGCTGAGCAACGAGGCAGCCCCACCCGCCATGCTGATGATGATCGCGTTGAGCGGCGTGCCCATACGCGTCAGTGCCGAGAATCGCTTGGGCAGGTGACCCTGGTCACTCAGCGTCCAGATCATCCGTGACGCGGCATACAAACCGGAGTTGGCGGCCGACAGCAAGGCACTGATGATCACGAAGTTCATGATGTCTGCTGAATAGGGAATCCCGATGTAGGTGAACACAGTCACGAATGGACTCTCTACCAGGCCGGCCTGTTCTCGGGGCAATAGCGTCGCCAGGACGAAAATGGTCCCCACGAAAAAGATCGCCAGGCGCAGCACCGTCGTGCGAATGGCACGCGGCACATTGCGCTGCGGGTCCTTGGTTTCCCCCGCGGCAATACCGATCAGCTCTGTGCCGGAGAACGCGAAAGACACCGCCAATAACGTCATGGCTATCGGCATGACTCCCGTAGGAAAAAGTCCTTCGCGAGTGAAGTTGCTCAACCCGATACTGTGGCCCTGTTCGATGTGCAGCAGACCGAGAATCGCGCCACCGCCGATCATCAGAAACACTATTACGGTCACCACCTTAACCAGTGACAACCAGAACTCGGTTTCAGCGAACAGGCGCACCGAAATCACATTGGTCAGAAACACCAGGCCCGCAAACAGCGCACTCCAGATCCACACCGGTGTATCCGGGAACCAGCGCACCATCAAGATGCCGGCGGCGGTAAACTCAGAACCGATGGCCACCGTCCAGGTCAGCCAATACAACCAAGCCACGGTATAGCCGGTACCAGGCCCGAGAAATCGGGTGGCGTAAGTGCTGAATGAACCGGTTTCCGGCATCTGCACCGCCAGTTCGCCCAGGCACATCATCACCATGTAAACCATGAGCGCGCCGATGATGTAAGCGATCACCGCGCCCAAGGGACCGGCCTGGTTAACCGTATACCCGGACGTGAGAAACAGCCCGGTACCGATGACCCCGCCTAACGCCAACATGACAATATGCCGTGTTTGCATTTCCTGTTTAAAACCGGAACGCGAATGAAGTTGTTCTTCTTTTATGGACATGGTTGTTCTCATGAAAGTTATTAGGGCACGAATTAACGTCTGCAATGACTGATTGGGCAGAGTAAAAACAGGTCGCCACTAAGTTTTATTATTATTCCACTTCATGAACGCCCCACTCACATCCTTGTAGTGAGGTTTAGCGCTAACGCTTCAGCCTGCAACTTCGGTGCAATTTTCATTGATTGAAATCTGGGTACTTTCTTGTGCGGGTTCGTTGCCCGCCCCCCTGACAAATGCAAATGCCTGTTTCAGGTCGTCGAGCAGATCATCGGTGTCCTCGATGCCGACAGAGACCCGCACCAGCCCTTCGGAAATACCCAGGGCCAGTCGTTCCTCCAGCGTGTTCTCGACATGGCTGGTGGTTCGCGCCGGACCGTAGATGGTTTCCACCGCACCGAGATTGCCCGCGCAGTGGGCGAATCGCAGTCGTGGCAAGAGCACCTTGACCGTGTCCATGCCGCCCACCACGACAAAACTGACGATTGCACCGAAGCCGGACATTTGCGCGCACGCCACCGCATGATTCGGATGGCCGGGCAAACCCGGATAATTGACCGACTCCACCAAGGGTTCGACGCAGAGGTACTCGGCCAGTGCGCGGGCACTGCGTTGCTGCTGACGCAGGCGCAGCACCAACGTTTTCATGCCGCGAATGATCAGGTAGGCGGAGAACGGGTCGAGCGTCGCTCCATTGATTTCCCGGTAATGACGCACCTTGGCCATCAGTGATTCACTACCGCACACCAGACCGCCAAGCACGTCACCGTGGCCGCTGAGAAATTTGGTGGCACTGTGAATGACCACGTCCACACCCAGCGCCAGGGGGTTCTGATTCAACGGCGTGGCGAAGGTATTATCCGCCACCACAATGGCTCCGACGCGCTTGGCCGCAGCCACCAGACGCTCGATATCGAGTACTTTCAGCGTCGGGTTGGTTGGCGTTTCCAGATACACCAATTGGCAACCCTTGGCGATTTCGCGTTCAATTTCTTCGTGATCGAATGTCTCGCACAACGTCACGTTCACACCGGTGCGCGGCAGGAACTCTTCGAAAATCTTGTTGGTGCCGCCATAGCTGTCCTTGGTCGACACCACCCGATCGCCATGGGCCAGGAAGGTGTAGAGCACACTGCTGATCGCCGCCATCCCGCTGCTGAAAGCCACGGCGGATTCGGCCTGCTCCAACTCGCGAATCTTTGCCTCAAGGGTCTCGACTGTCGGGTTGCTCATACGGCTGTAAATAAAGCCGGGGGCCTTGCCCAACGCTACGTCGTACCAGACATCTATGTCGTCGTAACCATATGCAGCACTGACTACGATGGGGGTTTGGGTGGCGTTGTAGGGATGCCTGACTTGCTCCCCACCCCACACGGCACGGGTTCCCGCACCCGCATTAACAAACCCTGCGTTGCCTGGTTTTTTATTCATAAAGACTACTCGCACTGAGGGGGGCGAATGTTGAGTCACTCACCGGATCTGGCGGCCAATATATTGAAAAGCAGCGCCGCCGAGAAACGATGTTATCGGTGCCAAAGGGCCGCTTTTTTTAATGGCTGTGATGGCGCAGATTCAGGTCAGTTGCGGCAACGAAACGATCTCTTTCAGGTGCGACATCGGCATTCAATACTCCGATAACGTGAGTTTTTCCTTGATCGCGCGCGGCTGCCAAACCTCCGGCCTCTACTGCGAGTGCAAAGTTTCCCGTGTCGATATCAGGCACGGAGGTGGCGCGATCAGGTATCTGGATTGTCGGACAAGCCGGGTAAGGTGGCGCAACTTTTCACTGCGCTGGTCACATCGCAGTGACAGAGCTTATAGAACAGTAGCGTTGAGGACTGTCGCTTTCAGGAGGGGCAACAGCAAGCCCCCATGATCGCCTCCCCCTCACTCAGAACGCTTGAATGTCGATCGCCAAAGAGTAAAAAAATGATCAGCCCGAGCTCCAAGGATTCGAATGGCCAATTGGCGCAGGGCTTCAAGCCTCGTCACGTCACCATGCTGTCAATCGCCGGTATCATCGGCGCCGGTTTGTTCGTTGGCTCAGGACATGCCATTGCAGCTGCCGGCCCAGCCGTCCTGCTGGCCTATCTATTTTCCGGCCTGCTCGTCGTTCTGGTCATGCGCATGCTAGGTGAAATGGCGGTGGCCAACCCGGACACCGGCTCGTTCTCCACCTATGCCGACCAGGCAATAGGTCGTTGGGCAGGCTTCACCATCGGTTGGCTGTACTGGTGGTTCTGGGTGCTGGTTATCCCTATCGAAGCACTGGCCGCCGGCCATGTGTTGAACCAGTGGTTTCCCCAGATCGATGCCTGGCTGTTCGCCCTGGTGTCGATCATTGCGTTGGTGATCACCAATCTGTTCAGTGTCTCCAAGTACGGCGAATTCGAGTTCTGGTTCGCCATGGCCAAGGTCGTGGCGATCATAGGTTTCATCGCCGTGGGTTTTGCCGTGTTGATGGGCTGGGTGCCCGATCGGGAAGTCAGCGGTTTGAGCGGGCTGATGGCCGAGCATGGCGGATTTGCCCCCAATGGCCTGTCGGCGGTAGTCGGCGCTTTCATCACCATCATGTTCAGCTTCATTGGTACTGAAGCCGTCACCATCGCCGCCGCCGAATCCGACAACCCGTCGCAGAACATTGCCAAGGCCACGCGTTCGGTGATTTGGCGCATCGGCGTGTTTTACCTGTTGTCGATTTTCGTGGTCATCTCCGTGGTGCCCTGGAACGATCCGCTGCTCGCCCAGGTAGGCTCCTACCAGCGGGCCCTGGAAATCATGAACATTCCTCATGCCAAGTTCATGGTGGACATCGTAGTACTGATTGCCGTGGCCAGCTGCATGAACTCCTCGATCTACATTGCCTCGCGCATGCTTTACTCGCTGGGCCGTCGTGGCGATGCGCCGAAGGCGCTGAAGGCGACCTCATCCGAAGGCGTGCCGCGGGCAGCGGTCATCGCCAGCACCGTGCTGGGCGCGGCGATCACTGTGTGGAGCTACTTCATGCCCGCCGGGCTGTTTGACTTCCTGCTGGCCAGCTCCGGCGCGATTGCCTTGCTGGTGTACCTGGCCATCGCGGTGTCGCAGTTGCGCATGCGTGGGATGCTGCATCGGCAGAACGTCGAGCTGACCTTTCGCATGTGGCTGTTCCCGTGGCTGACGTGGCTGGTGATCGTGTTCATTTGCGCAGCGCTGGCGGTCATGATGATCACCCCGGAGCACCGTACCGAAGTGAGCACAACCATTGGACTGGCGCTGGCGATTTCCTTTATTGGCCTTGTGACGTCGCGTCACCCTGCGCAGGCTGCGAGGGTGACGTCAGTGGGATAAAACCCCAGGAGGTGTTTGCGCCGAACCCGATACTCCCTGCGCCGAGGCTGGGGAGTATTACAAGCTCCTGTGTCTCAGGCCGTAATCGCTCCTTGTGAGGACATGACCACGATGTCATCGAACTCCACCGTGTCCGACGGTACGACTCAATCCGTTGGTTTTCTGCTGTTGGATAAATTCACACTTATTTCCCTGGCGTCCGCGGTAGAGCCATTGCGCATGGCCAATCAGTTGTCGGGGCGAGAGCTATACCGCTGGCATACGTTCAGCCCCGGTGGAGAGCCTGTCTGGGCCAGTGACGGCGTGCCGATCACTCCGGATGCTTCATGGAGCAATCCATTAGTGGCGGACACTGTAATCGTGTGCGGTGGTGTTGGAATCCAGAGCGTGATTACCCGCGTGCACATTACCTGGCTGCAAGCCTTGGCGCGTCAATCCAGACGGTTGGGAGGTGTGTGCACCGGCAGCTGGGCGCTCGCAAAAGCCGGGCTGCTCGACGGCTACGAGTGCAGCGTGCATTGGGAATGCTTGGCTGCCATGCAGGAAGCTTTCCCGCGAGTCAGCATCAGCGCGAGCCTCTTTACCCTCGACCGGAACCGATTCACAAGCTCCGGCGGAACAGCGCCAATGGACATGATGTTGCATCTGATCGGCCGCGATCATGGCCGTGAATTGTCGGCGGCCATTTCGGATATGTTTGTCTACGAGCGCATCCGCAATGAACAAGACCATCAGCGCGTTCCGCTTAGGCATGTACTGGGAACTCATCAACCCAAGCTGCAGGAGATCGTCGCGTTGATGGAAGCCAATATCGAGGAACCGCTCGACCTCGATAACCTAGCAGAATACGTTGATCTGTCACGTCGACAGCTAGAGCGGCTATTTCAGAAATACCTCCACTGTACGCCGTCACGCTACTACCTGAGATTACGTCTTGTTCGGGCGCGACAACTGCTTAAGCAAACATCATTGTCGCTCATCGAGTTGGCGTATGTATGCGGTTTCGTGTCCACACCACACTTTTCCAAATGCTATCGCGAGTACTTTGGTGTTCCACCAAGCGACGAACGTTCCAACTCTGAATTGAGTCGCAAACCTGCAACGCTTGCGACTACGCAGCAGTCATCGACCAGACCGCTGACAGCGCTAGACCAGGCACGAAACGAATCGACTTTTGCCAGTGTTCGGATGATTGATCGTTCTGATCTGGCGCAATTGCGCTGATCGGCCGTCCCCATTTATCCGTAGTGCATGGGTTTACTCTATAAGATCACGCAGGAGATTTGACGTGCACATTGGTGTTCCTCTCGAAACCCAGACCGGTGAAACACGGGTTGCTGCAACCCCGGAAACCATCAAGAAGCTGATCGGCCAGGGCCATAAGGTCACTGTACAAAGCGGCGCCGGCATTAATGCCAGCGTTGTCGACAGTGCCTATGAAGCGGCAGGCGCAACCATTGGCAGCGCCAATGACGCGTTTGCTGCAGAGCTGATTTTGAAGGTGGTCGCGCCCAGCGACAGCGAGCTGGCGCTGATTAAAAGCGGCACCGTTGTGGTGGGCATGCTCAACCCGTTCAGCAACGAAACCATCGCCAAAATGGCCGAGTGCGGCATTACCGCCTTTGCCCTGGAAGCCGCGCCGCGTACCTCCCGCGCTCAGAGCCTGGACGTACTGTCGTCGCAAGCCAACATCGCCGGTTACAAGGCTGTGTTGCTGGCCGCTCACCACTACCCTCGCTTCATGCCGATGCTGATGACCGCGGCAGGCACCGTGAAAGCGGCGCGCGTGCTGATCCTCGGTGCTGGCGTGGCCGGTTTGCAGGCGATCGCTACGGCGAAACGCCTGGGGGCGGTGATCGAAGCGTCTGACGTGCGTCCGGCGGTAAAAGAGCAGATCGAATCCCTCGGCGCCAAGTTCGTCGACGTGCCCTACGAGACCGATGAAGAGCGTGAATGCGCCGTCGGTGTCGGCGGTTACGCCCGCCCGATGCCGGCCAGCTGGATGCAGCGCCAGGCCGCCGCCGTGCACGAACGCGCCAAGCAGGCTGACATCGTCATCACCACCGCGCTGATTCCCGGCCGCAAGGCACCGACACTGTTGAGCGCGCAAACCGTGGCCCAGATGAAGCCGGGGTCGGTGGTCATCGACCTCGCGGCGGCCCAGGGCGGCAACTGCCCGCTGACCGTGGCCGATCAGGTGGTCGTCGAACATGGCGTGACCATCGTTGGCCCGACCAACCTGGCCAGCGCCGTGGCGGCTGACGCTTCGGCGCTGTACGCCCGCAACCTGCTGGACTTCATGAAACTGTTGTTCGATAAAGAAGGACAACTGGTGATCAACCTTGAAGACGATATCGTCGCCGCGTGCCTGATGTGCCGCGACGGCCAGATCGTGCGCAAGAACGGCTGAGGATAAAAACAATGGAAGACATGCTGATCTCTCACGGTATCTACAACCTGATCATCTTCGTGCTGGCGATCTATGTCGGCTACCACGTGGTCTGGAACGTCACCCCCGCACTGCACACGCCACTGATGGCCGTGACCAACGCCATCTCGGCCATCGTGATCGTCGGCGCCATGCTGGCAGCGGCGCTGACCGTGACGCCGCTGGGCAAGACCATGGGCACCCTGGCCGTGGCCCTGGCCGCCGTCAACGTGTTTGGTGGCTTCCTGGTGACCCGCCGCATGCTGGAAATGTTCAAGAAGAAAGCGGCCAAAGCTCCGGCTGCCAAGACCGCAACAGCAGCCAAGGCTGAGGTGCAGCAAGCATGAGCATGAACCTGGTTACGTCCCTGTATTTGATCGCCTCGGTCTGCTTCATCCAGGCGCTCAAGGGCCTCTCGCACCCCACCACGTCGCGTCGTGGCAACCTGTTCGGCATGCTCGGCATGGGCCTGGCGATCCTCACCACGGTCGGCCTGATCTACAAGCTGGGCTCCGAGCTGGCGCAAGACGGTATCGTCTACGTGATCGTCGGCCTGCTGATCGGCGGCACTGCCGGTTCGATCATGGCCAAACGCGTTGAAATGACCAAGATGCCGGAACTGGTCGCCTTCATGCACAGCATGATCGGCCTGGCCGCGGTGTTCATCGCCGTGGCTGCCGTGGTCGAGCCGCAGTCGCTGGGCATCGTCAAGCAGCTCGGTGACGCGATCCCGGCCGGTAACCGCCTGGAACTGTTCCTCGGTGCCGCCATCGGGGCAATCACCTTCTCCGGCTCGGTCATTGCCTTCGGCAAGCTGGCAGGCAAGTACAAGTTCCGCCTGTTCCAGGGGGCACCGGTACAGTTCAGTGGCCAGCACAAGCTGAACCTGCTGCTGGGCCTGGCCACCCTGGGCCTGGGCGTGACCTTCATGCTCACCGGTGACTACACCGCTTTCGCCGTGATGCTGGCCCTGGCCTTCGTGCTCGGCGTGCTGATCATCATCCCGATCGGTGGCGCGGACATGCCAGTGGTCGTGTCGATGCTCAACAGCTACTCCGGCTGGGCAGCGGCGGGCATCGGCTTCTCGCTGAACAACTCGATGCTGATCATCGCCGGCTCGCTGGTGGGCTCGTCCGGTGCGATCCTCTCGTACATCATGTGCAAGGCGATGAACCGCTCCTTCTTTAATGTGCTGCTCGGTGGCTTCGGCAATACGGCAGAGGCGGCCGGCCCGGCGGGTTCCAAAGAAGCCCGTCCGGTGAAATCCGGTTCGGCTGACGACGCGACCTTCCTGCTGACCAACGCCGACACCGTGATCATCGTGCCGGGCTACGGCCTGGCGGTGGCACGCGCTCAGCATGCACTGAAGGAACTGACCGAGAAGCTGACCCATCGCGGCGTGACCGTGAAGTATGCGATCCACCCGGTTGCCGGTCGTATGCCCGGCCACATGAACGTGTTGCTGGCCGAGGCCGAAGTGCCTTACGACCAGGTGTTCGAGATGGACGACATCAACTCCGAGTTCGGCCAGGCCGACGTGGTGCTGGTGCTGGGCGCCAACGACGTGGTCAACCCGGCCGCCAAGAACGATCCGAAATCGCCGATTGCCGGCATGCCGATCCTCGAAGCGTTCAAGGCCAAGACCATCATCGTCAACAAACGCTCGATGGCCAGCGGCTACGCCGGCCTGGACAACGAGCTGTTCTACCTGGACAAGACCATGATGGTGTTCGGCGACGCGAAGAAGGTCATCGAAGACATGGTCAAGGCCGTCGAATAAACAAAGCTAGTATTTACTTGAGTTCCAGCGGTGCTCTGCTCTACGAGAGTCCAGCAACGTCCAAGGCACAGGCATACACCGCGGCTAACGTAGAGACCCCCTTCGCCCTGCAACAACGGCCTCACGACGACACGCTGGTCCTTTCCGACGGCCAGTACGGTGACTGGACGCCGCGTGATCTGCGCCGTACCGGCGCGACCATGATGCAGGGCTTGGGGGTCAGCCTGGATGTCATCGATCGCTGTCAAAACCATGTGCTGGCCGGCTCGCGGGTGAGACGCCACTACCTGCATCATGATTATGCCGAAGAGAAGAAGTGCACTAATGCCCTCTAACCTAGCTTCGTCGATGTATGGAAGCGGCTATTAGGGGGAAACATAGTCTCTATGGACCACTTGAAAAAAAGCGCATCCGTGCTAAAACCAATGTATTGAATATTATGTATTTCTGGATTCAATTAATGCGCACGACTCGTGTATTCGATGATTCGGCCCAAGGACTGAGGGGCGGCGCAGAACGGTCGCGAGGTGCCAGGCGCCGGCTCATGGGCGCTACGCTCTATTGCTCGTCATGTATCAGATGTTCGCCAACGTGGCCAATGCGCCAGTTTCAGGAATGATAGCGAGCTAATATGCCCTCCAAAAAATCATCATTAAGAATGGGCGGGCCGGGAGAAATTAGTACAAGCCCATTCCGTAGGTTCCCGGAAGTAGTTGACGCGATAGGGGGTTCCTCGCGAGGCGTTTTCAAAGACGCTGGTATCAGCCTTGAGCAATTTGCATATGAAGACAACCATCTCGCCTACATGGACGTTGCTCGTCTGTTCAACACGGCATTCGAACACACTCAGTGCCCCCATATTGGCCTGCTGATCGGTGAGCGCTTTTCGCTGGAAAATTTGGGTCCGGTGGGTCAGCTTATGCGTCTTGCGACTACACCAGGCGATGCATTGAACGACCTGGTCGGGCATGCCAATCTCTATGATCGTGGCGCGACCCCACTGCTTCTTCCCTTGGCGGGCCAACACAGTTTGTTGGGATATGTCATTTATCGCCACGACCTGCCCAATCAATCATTACTTGTTGACACTGCCGTCATGGTTGGCCTCCAAATGCTGCGGGCCTTATTAGGCGCTAACTGGACGCCCGTTCGTGTGCAGTTTTCATATCGCAAGCCATCAGACATCACCCCGTACATCAGAAAATTTCGCTGCAATATTCAGTTCAATGCAAGCATTTCCGGACTTGTAATAAACAATCAGCAACTCCGACAAATTCAATGTACGGCGAATCCACGCTTACACCATCTACTTAAACTGACTATTTCGAGCGCCACGTCACATTTGACGATTTCAGAAAAAATAAAGAGTCAGGCATACGCTCTATTATTGCAAGGACAGGCAAACTCCAAGCACATCGCCAGTCAATTCTCATTGAATGAAAGAACGCTGCGACGCCGGCTGGGTGCGGAAGGTTCTCACCTCAAAGAACTGATCACCGACTCCAGAAGCAACTTCGCGCGGCAGCTCTTGAAAGATACGGATTTGCCGATATCCACAATCTCCCAGACCCTTCAATACCAGGATCCAAACGCCTTCTCCCGTGCATTCAAAACGTGGACAAATACGTCACCACAGCATTGGAGAAATGGGCTGGGGTAGCCTCCATGGGGGGTTGATTCAACCACATCCATACCCCCGTGATACCGCGCGCACTGTCCGAAAATGCAAGGTGCCTTTCTGATGATTGCCGTAAAGTGAACGCAACAACAGGCTGATTGCAAAGCTGATCTTCGGTTTTTTGTGTTGTTCATGAGGTTGGCGATTAGTTGCACCTGCGGGTGGAGTTCCGCGCAGACACTCAAGAAGGCCACACGAATAAAAGACGATGCCCAGGCCTTGGGGCGATGCAAGCGACATAGACTGAGTGATCTGATAGAGAGGGATTTCATGCAATTAAATAAAAGTGTGTTGTCGATTACTGTTCTTGGTGCGCTGACACTCTTGACCAGTGGCCGAAGTGTTGCCGGTGGCCTGATGTTGTACGAAATCGCCACCGACAACGTCGGACTGGCCAATGCCGGTGCAGCGGCCCGGGCACAAGGCCCTTCGACCATTGCCAGCAACCCCGCCGGCTTGAGCTACCTCAGCGGAACACAGATCTCCGCTGGCGCTCAGGTTCTTTTTGGTGACTTATCGTTCGATCGGGACAGTGAAACCAATACGCCGGGCACTGGCAGCGGTAACGCGCTCGATCCCATACCGGGTGGCAGTTTCTTCATCAGCCATCAACTGGATGATCGGTGGTCCGTCGGCTTCGGCTCCTATGGCGATTTCGGTCTGGCTGTAAACTACGACAATGACTGGTCCGGCCGTTATTTCGTGCAGAACGCGAGTATTGCGGGACTGTCACTGGTACCCAGTGTCGCCTATCGCTTCAACGATCAATGGTCCGTCGGCGTCGGACTCAAAGCCATGTACGGGATGCTGAAGAGCGAAGCCGCCATCGATCAGGCGCCGCTCGGACTGACACAACGGGGTGACGGCCAATACAAATACCGGGACAGCACCTGGGGTTACGGCGCCAACGCAGGCGTGATTTATGCCCCAAAGCCCGGTACCCGGATTGGCCTGGCTTACACCAGTCAGGTTGACCTCGACTTCGAGGATCGCCTGGATGTGAAGAGCAGTGCTCCGTTGGTGAGTCGCCTCAACAGCCTCAACACCAAAATCGACCTGAAAGTACCGCAAACGGCGACCCTCAGCCTGTACCAGCAACTGGATACGCAATGGGCCGTTCTGGCCTCGGTCAATTGGCAGGACTGGTCGAAATTCGGTGACATCGGCATTGACGTAGACACGTCCAGAACCGGTTCCCGGGCCGCTTCAATCGATGCGCATTACAAAGACACGTATCAATTGGCGCTTGGCGCTCAATACCAGATGAACCAGGACTGGGTCTGGGATTTCGGTGTCGCCTATGACACGTCCGCCGTGTCCGACGGTAATCGTACGCTCACCGTGCCCATGGGCGCCGCCTGGCGCTTCGCCACAGGCTTTACTTATTCACTGAATAAAGAGACAGACGTGAATTTCAGTTGGGTCACGGTGTGGATGGGGGACATGTCCGTCGATCAGCAAAAAACGTTGTCAGGCAATCGTGTCTCAGGCGAGTTCGACAACGCCTGGATTCAAGCCCTGACTGGCAACATGACTTGGCGCTACTGAGAAAAATCCAAGAGCGTTTCAGGTGTCATGCCTAGTATCTAGCCGTGGGCATGAACGCTCACGACACCGGCTTGTACAAAACTAACGAGGTGAAAATGAACAGGAAGTCTCACAGTGGCTGGACATTGGCTGCGGCGGTCGTCGTAGGTTCAACGCTTTTCACCGGGTGCACGAGCAAGCTCGATCCGATCACACAGGCCGACAAGGCCGATGTGGCCAAGGGCGTTCCCGCGCCGAGTCTGGAGCAAACCAAGGCGATCGCCGAGGAAGGCTTTATCTACGGCTTGCCGCTGGTCATGAACTACGCCGTAATGAACGAATTCGCGGTGGACTCCAAGTCCAGCCAGTTCAAGGCCCCCTTCAACCAACTGCACCACGATCATAAGGTCGCGACCCCCGCTGACACGGCCATCATTACCCCCAACAGCGACACGCCGTACTCCTTTCTCTGGACCGACCTGCGCGCCGAGCCGTTGGTGATCACCGTGCCGGCCGTCTCCAAAAAACGCTACTACTCGGTGCAACTGATCGACGGCAACACCTATAACTACGGCTACATCGGCAGTCGGGCCACGGCCAGCGCACCCGGGAGCTATTTGATTGCAGGCCCCGACTGGAAGGGTGCGACACCTCCAGGCATCGACAAGGTGTTCAGCTCCACGACCCCTTTCGCACTGACGCTGATCCGCACCCAGCTGTTCAATCCGGCCGACATGCCGAATGTCGAGAAGGTGCAGGCGGGTTACAAGGTCCAGCCGCTGTCCGCTTTCCTCCATCAACCCGCGCCGCCCGATGCGCCGAAGATCGCTTTCGTGCCGGCCACCACGGAGGGCATCAAGGCCAACTTCTTCGAGTACCTGTCGGCGGCGCTGCAGTATGTGCCGCCATCGGCTGAGGACAAGGCGATCCGTGCGAAGCTGGCCAGCATCGGCGTAGGCCCCGGTCGCAGCTTCGAATTCAAGGACCTCTCGCTCGAGCACAAGGCCGCGGTCCTGCTCGGGATGAAGGCCGGCGACGAGCAGGTCGACAAGTTCCTCTCGAACGGAATGAAGAATATCAACGGCTGGAGCGTCGGCGCGTTCTTCGGCGACCAGGCGTTCTACAAAGGCGACTGGCTGATGCGGGCTGGCGCGGCGAAGGCTGGTCTGTACGGCAATGACGCCGCCGAGGCGATGTACCCCTTTACGCGTACCGATGGCAATGGCCAGACGTTGAATACCGGCAAGCACAACTACACGCTGACCTTCCCTGCCGGCAAAATGCCGCCTGTCAATGCCTTCTGGTCGGTGACCATGTACGACGGCAAGAGCCAACTGCTGATCAAGAATCCGATCAACCGCTACCTGATCAATTCGCCGATGCTGTCGGCCATGAAAAAGAACGCGGACGGTTCACTGACGCTGTATATCCAGAAGGATTCGCCGGGCAAGACCAAGGAGTCCAACTGGTTGCCCGCGCCTGACGACACGGCCTATCTGGTGATGCGCCTCTATTGGCCGAAGGCCACGCCGCCTTCAATTCTTCCCGCAGGCAGCGGCAGCTGGCAGCCGCCGGCAGTGGTGGCATCGAAGTAACGCGACGCTTGCGACTGCTTGCAGTTAGCAAGCAGTCGCTCGATTGCTCAGGCTGAGATCCAGTGGGCCCTATTCCGAAAGGGCTAAGTCCACAGAGTCTGACCTTGAATAAAAGACATTCAGGAACACATCCCTCAAGGAGTACCGTTATATGAGCTTCTCGCACAAATGGATAACGAGTGCTGCACTGAGCAGCTTGTTATTGACCGGCTGCGTATCGAAAGTCACTGAAGTCGAGCAATACTCGGGCTACCTGTCCAACTACAACAACTTGCAGGAAGTCAAAACGGCAAGCGGCGGCACAACAATGCGTTGGGTCAGTCCGTCGTGGAACCCGAATGCCTATGACACAGTGGTGTTCAACAAGCTGGAGCTCTATCCCGCGCCCAAGCCCGATGAGCGGGTCAACCAGCAAACGCTGACCGACATCCAGAACTACATGACCAGTAAGGTCAAAGGCACCCTGGGTCAGAAATACCGTGTGGTTTCCAATACCGGCGCCGCGTCAGCGAGTTCCAAAACCCTGCTGATGCGTGCGGCGATCACCGGGGTGAATGCCGAAAACGAAGGGATGAAATGGTACGAAGTGGTGCCGATCGCCGCCGTAGTCGGAGCAACACAGGCCGCCACCGGCCACCGTGATCAGGACAGCACTTTGTTCATCGAGGCCGAGATTATCGATGCGAGAACCAACCAGACGGTCGCCAGGGTAGTCCGCAAGGTGTTTGGTACAACGCTGGAAAACGAAAGCCAGAAGATCACCGCCCAGGACTTCAAAGCGGCGATCGACAAGTTGAACGTCGATCTCTGGGCGTTCATTCGCAGTTAAGCCTTGATTGAACTGCCAACAGACGTTGGCTCAAGCATTGCAATCAAATACCAATAACGAGGTGCATCGCAATGAAAGTAATCCTGTCCTGGCTGTCAGTCACGTTGATGACGGTGCTGATAAGTGCCTGTTCCGCCGTCGGGTCAACCGATGGCGGCGCCGGTGAAATCGAGATTCGCTCAGGGAAGATCGAGCAGATATCGCTGACGCAGATGCAGACCAATCACGACAGTGGTGTCGGCGCCGTACTCGGTGGTCTTGGCGGCCTGGCGGTTGGCAGCTTGATCGGGGGCGGCACCGGGCGTGACGTCGCCATGGTTGCCGGCGCGCTCGCCGGTGCTGCTGGCGGTAACTACGCCGAGAAGAAAAAATATGACCAACCGATCGAGGCGCAACAAATCATCGTGCGGGTCAACAGTGGCGTGCTGGTATCGGTGACCCAACCGATCAATCCGTCCCTGACCAAGGGCTCGAAGGTGTATATCCAGGGCTCAGGCAATGATGCCCGCGTTGTGCCGCAAGGCAGTTAAGGCTGACTGTTCGGATTCGTAAAACACCGTACGTGCCTTCTTAACAAATTTTGTAGGAGCGAGCTTGCTCGTGATGGACTCAAGAGCGCTGCGTTTATTCTGTAAACACGCGATTCGTTAACGACCATCGCGAGCAAGCTCGCTCCTGCAAAACCTCCCACCGGCAACGGTAAACTTTACGCCCTCCTGCCTAGACCCGACAAATACATGACTGATTGGAGAAGTTAAACTTGTAAAGTAAGTAACCTCGGCATAATACAAGACGTATCAACAACAGAATGGGTGGCTGTTCGCTGTGCTTCAGTTAAGTACGGCCCACTGAGATTGAGGTATTCAAGTAACTTCTGCTTGTCGTTAGAAGGCTCCCGTTGATAGTCGAGGGGCCCGGGGCGATTGGTATCCAAGGAATTCGCATGAACAAGTACATTGAACGACTTTTGCTATCGTCTTTGGTTTTCGGTATTTCCGTTTCCAGTCAGGCCGACGATCAGGCGGAGCTGGCCAAACAGTCATTAAATCCAGTCGCGGCACTGTATAGCTTGCCCATCCAATACAACTGGAATCAGAAAATGGGGCCCTCTGGCAATGGAATCCAGAGCGTCACCAATATCCAGCCGGTTTTACCCTTCACACTTAATGACGATTGGAATCTGATCTCTCGCACGATCCTCCCGGTCATTGATCAGCATGGACTGGCACCGAGGGGCATTGCCGATAAAAGCGGAGTGGGCGACACCACGCAAAGCTTCTTTTTCTCTCCCAAAAGGCCCACCGAGGACGGCTGGATCTGGGGTGCAGGCCCCGCGTTGTTGTTACCGACCGGTAGTGATGAGCTACTGAGTAGCGAACAATGGGGGATTGGACCGACAGCGGTGGCGTTGAAGCAGGCCAACGGCTGGACGAACGGTATTCTGGCGAACCACATCTGGTCGCTGGACAACAACCCGGCCAATGACAAGGAGAAGGTCAATCAGACATATCTGCAACCCTTTCTGGTCTATACCACAGCGTCGTACACCAGTTTTGGCATTAATACAGAATCCACTTACGACTGGGAAGCCAGGGAGTGGAATGTGCCGATCAACCTGTTCGTGACGCAATTGTTCAAAGTCGGCAAGCAGCCCATGAGCCTTCAGGTAGGGCCGCGATACTGGGCGGACAGTCCTGAGGATGGTGCACACGGTTGGGGCTTTCGGGTGGCGTACACGCTACTTTTTCCTAAGTGAAACTATCCGTAAGACTTACTTTTAGCATCAGAGGACAAGTTGTTCTCATGTCAGCAGCGTAGTTTGATTTGCTGCTTATACTGACCGAGCAGTCTGAGCTTGTCATCCGTCGTGGTTCTCCTCGATCAGCGTCGCGCTTGCGCCGACCAGCTTCAGAAAAAAACAAAGACTTACAGCAAGAAAAGGAGCGTTATGAGATATCAAGTCGTGAGCAAACGCGACACTGAATATCCCCTGATCAGCAGTTAATCCCATCTAATGCGAAAAATGGAGTTTCAAGTTCATGATAACCACACTACCGAGAACATTTGGCTGTGCAATGGTATTGCTCGCGTCCTTTGGATTTACGCACGCCCAAGCAGCGGACATCACTCCCGCCGAAACAAAAGCCATCGCCGAGGAAGGTTACATCTACGGTCTGCCCATCGTGATGAACTACGCGACCATGTACGACTATGCCGTGGACAAGAACTCAGGCCAGTACAAGGCACCGTTCAACCACATCCACAGCATGCACAATGTCTTCACCTACAAGGACACGGCCATCGTCTCGCCGAACAGCGATACGCCGTATTCCTTGATGTTCATGGACCTGCGTAGCGAGCCGATCGTGCTCTCGGTACCGACGGTGGAGAAACCGCGGTACTACTCGGTGCAGCTCATCGATAACAACACCAACAACTTCGGTTACATCGGCAGCCGTACCACCGGCAGCGAAGCCGGCGATTACATGCTGGTCGGCCCAGACTGGAAAGGCGTGACCCCGCCTGGCATCAAGAAGGTGTTTCACTCCCAAACACAACTCCTCTTCGCGATCTTTCGCACCCAGCTCTTCAATCCGGCGGACATGCCAAACGTCGAAAAGATCCAGTCCGGTTATGCGGCCCAGCCGTTATCGGCTTATCTCAAGCAGCCCGCGCCGCCTGCCGCGCCGGCGATCAACTTTCCGAAGTTCGACAAGGCCCTGGCCAAGACCGACTTCTTCAAGTATCTGGGCTTTGCCTTGCAGTTTGCCCCGGCCACCCCGGATGAAGTGGCGATCCGCGCGAAGCTGGCCCGTCTGGGCATTGGCGCCGGCAAGGACTTCAACTTCCAGGACCTCTCCGCCGAGCAAAAGGCCGCTGTGGTCTCGGGCATGCAGGCTGGGCATGCGAAGGTTCAGGATGCAGTCAATCATCTCGGCACACAGGTCAATGGCTGGAACATCGTGAGTTCCGGCGGTAATGCCGCGTTCTACAAGGGTGATTGGCTAAAGCGCGCCGCCATCGCACAAGCAGGCATCTATGCCAACGACGCCGAAGAGGCCACGTATCCGATGGCCAAGATCCTGTCCGACGGGACGCCGCTTGACGGCAGCAAGCACAACTACACGATCACTTTTCCCGCTGGACAGCTCCCGCCGGTCAACGCCTTCTGGTCGGTGACCATGTACGACGGCAAGTCGCAACTGCTGATCAAGAATCCGGTCAATCGCTACCTCATCAACTCGCCGATGCTACCCGACATGAAGAAGAATGCAGACGGCTCGTTGACGCTCTACATCCAGAAGGACTCGCCCGGCGCGGACAAGGAAAGCAACTGGCTGCCCGCACCGAATGATCTGATCTACATGGTGATGCGCCTGTATTGGCCGAAGACGGAAAACCCTTCCGTCCTGCCGCCTGGCAAAGGCACGTGGAGTCCGCCGGCGATCGTTAAAATCAATTGAGCACCTAACGACCGGTACAGCGGACGGCGCTGGCGTGCCGCCGCTGAACCGGGGCGTCAGGGTTTCACAGAGGCCCTGACGTCCGCTTTGATCACCCAAAGGCCAACGGTGGCCGCAAACCGTAGATATTGTTGTTTTGGCGTTATTTGCACGGCACTCCGTATGCCGCAATTCAACGCCATTGGATGGATCCCCCTCCTCAAGAGGGGGGCGGTGTGAGCACGGCCTGTTCACGATGCTCTTAACGCACCGTGTAAATCCTTCCACCGTCCAACAGAGAACAACAAGCATGTTTTATGAAAACATCGACACCTCCTCCATCAACGACGAGGACCTGCCGTGGGTTCCGTTCGCACCTTACAGCGATGAAATCTTCATCAAATACATCAAGTGCGACCCGGTTCGCGGGGAAACCATCACCCTGCTCAAGGCCCCGGCCGGGTCTTCTCTGCCCAAGCACCATCACTCCGGCACGGTCATCGTTTACACCATCAAGGGTGGCTGGAAATACCTGGAGCACGACTGGATCTCAAAACCGGGCGGCGTGGTGTTCGAAACCGCAGGTTCCAGCCATACGCCGATCGTGCTGAGTGAATATGGCGATGAACTGATCACCTTGAACATCACCCAGGGCGACCTGCTGTATTACGACGATAACAACAACGTCGTGGCCATCGAGAACTGGAAATCCAGCGTGGATCGTTACCTGGCGTTCTGCAAAGCCAATGATATCGAGCCCAAAGACATCACCAGTTTTGCGGTCTGAGCAGCTCTCCAATCTCTCGGCCGTCCGGTGTTCGACCGGGCGGCTGCGTCGTTGCAATGAATAAAAAACGGAGACACTCATGTCCCAGAAGCTGCAACCCGCCGGACGTTTCACCCTGAAACTCTGCGCACTGTTGGCCAGCTCGGTCGCTTCCGCACAAGACTCGCTGCCCTTCCCGCCGACGCCTTCGGCCAGTGACGCCAAACCGACGCTGCAAGAATCCAAGCACCAGAAACGTCAGCAGCAATCCCGGCTTCCTGCCGAGGCCCCCAATATCCTGGTGATCATGCTCGATGACGCCGGCTTCGCGCAGTCCGACACCGTCGGCGGCGCAGTCCATACGCCGACCCTGAGTCGAGTCGCCGACAGTGGTGTGCGCTACAACGCTTTTCATACCGCTGCCATCAGCTCCGCTACTCGCGCCGCATTGCTTACCGGACGCAACCATCACCGGGTTGGCAACGGCGTCATCGCAGAGCTGGCCACTGACTGGGAAGGCTACACCGGCAAGATCCCCAAAAGCTCGGCGACCATGGCCGAGGTGCTCAAGCAATATGGCTACAGCACCGCCGCGTTCGGCAAATGGCATAACACACCACCCCTGGATACCACGGCGGCCGGTCCTTTCGATACGTGGCCGACGGCCTACGGTTTTGAACATTTCTACGGTTTCCTGGCCGGCGAAACCTCTCAGTACGAACCGCGTCTGTACCGCGACACAACGCCAATCGAACCGGCGCGAGATCCGAAATATCACCTCAGCGAAGACCTCGCCAATCAGGCCGTAAACTGGCTGCAAGACCATCAGACCTACGCGCCGGCAAAACCATTTTTCATGTATTGGACACCGGGTGCCGTACATGGTCCGCACCAGGTGAATGCGCAATGGGCCGATAAATACAAAGGCAAGTTCGACGGTGGCTGGGACGCCTATCGGGAGCAGACGTTCGCTCGCCAGAAAGCCCTGGGCTTTATCCCGCAGGACGCCGTCCTCACCCCACGCCCGGCGGAGCTCCCAGCCTGGGACAGCTTGTCTTCCGAACAGAAACAGTATCAGGCACGGTTGATGGAGGTGTATGCCGGCTTCCTGGAACATGCCGACACGCAGGCCGGCAAGATCCTCGACGAACTGGAGCGTGAAGGTAAGCGCGACAACACGCTGATCTTCTATGTCTTCAGCGACAACGGCGCTTCTTCCGAGGGGATGGAGGGCACGATTAATGAGTTGCTGGCCCAAAACGGGATTCCAGTTCCCAAAGAGCAGCAGTTGAAAGTCCTCGACGAGATGTATGGCGGCTTGTCCGCGCTCGGCGGTCCTAAACTTGAAAGCATGTACAACGCCGCGTGGGCCTGGGCAGGTTCAGGGCCATTCGTAGGCACTAAACTGGTCGCCGGCTACTTCGGTGGTACGCGCACGCCGCTGGCCGTTTCCTGGCCGAAACAGATCAAGGCCGACGCCAGAGTTCGCGCGCAATTTCACCATGTCAACGACATTGCCCCGACGGTCTACGACGTGCTGTCGATCACGCCACCCAAAGAGGTCAACGGTATCGCTCAGGACCCAATGGATGGCGTCAGCCTGCGCTACACCTTCAACGACGCTCAGGTGAAGTCGAAAAAACCAGTGCAATACTTCGAAGTCTTCGGCAGTCGCGGCGTCTACAAGGATGGCTGGATGGCCTCGGTCTTTGGCCCGCGCAAACCCTGGGTGCAAGGCTTTGCGCAGTTCATGGGCTGGAATCCGGCGAATGACCGATGGTCGCTCTACAACCTGCAAAACGACTACTCCCAGGCCAACGACGTAGCCGCGAGCAATCCGGAAAAACTTGCGGAGCTGAAGGCCGAGTTTGACGTGCAGGCCAAGGCTAACCATGTCTATCCGATTGGTGCCGGTCTCTACCCCTTCCTCGATCCGACTGCACGAATCTCCAGCAGCCAACGCGAATGGCATTTCAGTGATCGTGTCCAGCGCTTTCCGGAGTTTGCGGCTCCGAACCTGCGCAATCAGAACAGCAAAGTTGTCGTCGACGCCGAGGTTCCAGCTAACGCCACCGGCGTGTTGTATGCCTTGGGCGGAATCGGTGGCGGGGTCAGCCTGTACATGGATGACGGTTTCCTGAACTACGAGTACAACGCGCTGGCTATCTCTCGAGTGAAACTGCGTTCGGCCGAACGAGTACCCGCAGGCAAAGTCAGTATCGAAGTGCTAACGACCCTGTCGTCAGCCAAGCCCGGAGCGCCGGCCAATCTGAGCTTGCGACTTGACGGGCAGGAAGCCGCCAAAGGGGTGACACCGTTCACTCCGGCACTGACGTTCACCGCCAGCGAAACCTTCGACGTCGCTCAAGACCTCGGTTCCCCCGTCACCCTGGACTATTTCGAGCGTGCGCCCTTCGCATTCAATGGCAAGGTCAAGGATGTACACGTGACGTATTTGCCTTGACCCTCAATGCCGCCCGGATAACCGGGCGGCAGACTGATGACTCCCGGACCCTGCCCCATGCCTACCCACGAAACCCCGCCCCAGGGCTTGCATCTCATGGCCAAACCCGTCGGGCCGATCTGCAACCTCGATTGCAGCTACTGTTTCTACCTCGAAAAAGAACAGCTTTACCCCCCTCGGGAACGCTTCAGCATGACCGACGAGGTGCTGCGTCTGTATGTGCAGCGCTACATCGAGGCCCAGCCCACGCCTGAGGTCGAATTTACCTGGCAAGGCGGCGAACCGACGTTACTGGGGTTGGATTTTTTCAACGAGCGGTCCTGTATCAACGCCAGTTCGCAGGGAACAAAGTCATTCGCAACACGCTGCAGACCAATGGCACGTTACTCAATGACGACTGGTGCGCGTTCCTCGCCCGTGAACGCTTCATGGTGGGGATCAGCCTCGATGGCCCGCGATTCGTTCACGACCTCTATCGCCCCGACAAGCGCGGACGCTCCAGTTTCGATGACGTGATGCACGGTCTCGAACTGCTCAAGCAGCATGGCGTCGACTTCAATGTGTTGGTTACCGTGGCGCGCGATGTCGCCAGATTTCCCTTGGAAATCTATCGATTCCTCAAGTCTGAGGGCGTTCGTCATATTCAGTTCAACCCCGTGGTGGAACGCAAGCCCAGTGCCTCACAGGTCAGTCTGGGTCTGCATTTCGCTATCCCGCCGGAATTGCGCTTGCACGTGGTGCCGGAGCCCGCGATGGTGACGGAGCAAACGGTCGCCCCCGAGGCCTATGGCGATTTTCTCATCACGATTTTTGACGAGTGGGTGCGCCAGGATGTCGGGGAGGTTCATGTCATGAACTTCGAATGGGCACTGGCCTCATGGTGCCAGCTGCCGGCCTCGGTGTGCCTGTTCAGCCCGCGCTGCGGCAAAGCGGCGATCGTGGAACACGATGGCAATGTCTACTCCTGCGATCACTACATGTATCCCGAGTATCTGCTGGGCAACCTGAAGACCGATGATCCTGCCGTGCTACTCGCCTCTGCTGCGCAACAAGCCTTTGGCGCCGCCAAGGAAGAGACACTGCCGACGTATTGCCAGCAGTGCGATTACCGCTTCGCCTGCCATGGCGAATGCCCGAAAAACCGCTTCATGAATGCGCCCAATGGCGAGCCGGGTCTGAACTACCTGTGTCCGAGCTACAAGAAATACTTTCGTCACCTGACGCCCTACATGAACGCCATGGCCCAACTGGTCAGCCACAACCAACCCGTGGCGTTGATCATGCAGGCCTTCGCCGGCCCGCTGATCGTGCCCCTGGATAAATAGCCTTTCAGCTCTGAAATCTGAAGTCGCGAAACTGTTCGCGAAGCTTCATCTTTTGCAATTTGCCGGTGGCGGTATGCGGCAGCGCTTCGACGAAGGCCACATCGTCCGGCAGCCACCATTTCGCCACGCGGCTTTGCAACACCGTCAGCAGATCGTCTTTGCTCGCGGTTCTACCAGGTTTGAGCACCACCACCAGCAACGGCCGCTCCTGCCATTTGGGATGAGGGATGCCAATCACCGCCGCTTCGGCGACGGCCGGATGACTGACAGCGGCATTTTCCAGATCAATCGAGGAAATCCACTCGCCACCCGACTTGATAACGTCCTTGGCGCGGTCGGTGATCTGCATGTAGCCGTCAGTGTCGATCGTTGCGATGTCACCGGTATCGAGCCAGCCCTCGCCATCAAGAATCTGCCCTCCTTCGCCGCCGTAATACTGGCTGGCGATCCATGGTCCCTTGACCAGTAGAAGACCGCTTGCCTTGCCGTCTCGCGGAAGTTCAGCGCCTTGCTCGTCGACAATCTTCATCGACACCCCAAACAACGCCCGCCCTTGTTTGGCCTGCAGGTCGAGCACTGCTTCCAGCGGAGCATCACGGTGTTTGGGCAGCGGATTGCAGATGGTGCCCAGCGGGGACATCTCGGTCATCCCCCAGGCATGCAAAACACGCGCATTGAAACGGGTTTCAAACGTATCGACCTGGCTGCGCGGCGCGGCGGCTCCGCCGATCACCACCCGGTTCAGGCACAGCTCTGTCGCCGGTTGCAAAGCCTGTGTCTCGACATGCTGTTGCAACATCATCCACACCGTCGGCACACCCAGCGCCAGGGTCACCTGTTCATCCCGCATCAGCGTGTAGAGGCTCTCGCCGTCAAGTGCGGCGCCCGGTAACACCAATTTTGCGCCACACATTGCGGCGGCATACGGCATACCCCAGGCATTGACGTGGAACATCGGCACGACCAACAACGCTGAATCCGCCGCCGATAGACCGAAACCATCCGAGGTACACAGCGCCAGCGAATGCAGGATCGAAGAACGGTGCGAATACAGCACACCCTTGGGATTGCCAGTGGTGCCCGAGGTGTAGCACATGGACGACGCCGTGCGCTCATCGAACTCAGGCCAGATGAAGTCATTGCTCTGCCCGGCGATCAGGTCTTCGTAGCACATCAAGCCAGGCACATCGATTGCCGGCATTTGCTCCCGCTCACACAGAGCGATGAACGCTTTGACTGTCTTCAGGCGCGGCGCGATCTGCTCGACCAACTCAGCGAACGACAGGTCGAAAAGCAGGTACTGATCCTCGGCGTGGTTGGCGATGAATTCGATCTGCTCGGGGAACAGCCGCGGGTTGATCGTATGCAGTACCGCGCCCATGCCCGACACACCGAAATACAATTCCATATGCCGGTAACCGTTCCAGGCCAGGGTGCCGATTCTGTCGCCGGGTTGTACACCCAACGCAACCAGCGCATTGGCCACTTGTTTAGCGCGTTCGCCGATGTCGGCGTAAGTGCAGTGATGCACCGCTCCATCTGCCATGCGCGAGGCAATTTCGGTGTACGGATGCGCCTTCAGCGCATGTTCCAGAACGGAAGAAATCAACAGCGGTTGATCTTGCATCAAGCCCAGCATGGTTTGTGTTCCTTTTATTCTTGTTTGATGTCGATGTTTCAGAAGCGGCAGAGACTCACAGGTAGCCGAGCGGATAAAGCATGCAAGCAGCCGCTTCAAGGAGCACGACGGAGCAGGAAATACGACAGCGCCGGGATCAGCACCAAGGCGCCGACCATGTTCCAGATGAACATGAAGGTCAGCAGGATGCCCATGTCGGCCTGGAACTTGATCGGCGACCAGGCCCAGGTGATGACGCCCGCCGCCAGGGTGATGCCGACCAGCGCCACCACTTTGCCGGTGAACGCAACGGAGTTTTTGTAGGCTTCGGTCAACGACAGACCGGCACGCTGCTGAGCCAACTGAACACTGAGCAGGTACAGCGCGTAATCGACACCGATGCCGACACCCAAGGCAATCACCGGCAAGGTCGCGACCTTCACGCCCATGCCCAGCCAGACCATCAACGCCTCGCAGAGAATCGACGTCAGCATCAACGGCACGACCGCCACCACCACCGCTCGCCAGCTGCGGAAGGTGATGAAGCACAGCACGATCACCGCGCCATACACGTAGAACAACATGGTGCGATTGGCGTCGCGCACGACGATATTGGTCGCCGCTTCGATCCCGGCGCTACCGGCGGCGAGCATGAACTGCCGATCGTCGTTGCTGTGTTCACGGGCGAACTGATCGGCCACTTTGACCACGTGATCGAGGGTTTCGGCCTTGTGGTCGGAGAGATAAGCGATCACCGGCATCATCGAACAGTCACTGTCGAACAGTTCCGGGTTGTTCACCGAGGCCTGCTGCGCGCCGTAGTTGAGCACGTTCTGGTTGCGCGCTACGGTCAGCATTTTCGGGTTGCCTTCATAGGAACCCGCCGTGATCTGGCGCACAGCGTTGACCAGCGACACGGTAGTCTGCACGCCCGGTTGCTGTTGCAGCAGCCAGCCGAGACGATCGGCTTCCACCAGGGTTTCGTACTTCAGGCAACCTTCGCTGGCTGTTTTGACCATGACCGCAAACTGGTCGCTGGACAGCGAATAGTTGGCAGTGATGTAGGCGTTGTCGCGGTTGTAACGTGAGTCGGCGCGCAGTTCGGGTGCGCCCGGATCGAGATCACCAATCTTCAACTGCGTGCTGACCATGAAGCCACCTGCCGCCAGCAACCCGGCCACCACCACCGCCACCGTCGCCCAGCGACGCTCGGTAAAGCGGTCAAGCAGGCTCCACACATTACCCAGCCCTTTTCCATTCACCTCCTGCCGTTCCTGACGCAGGCTGCGCGCCGCCGCCTTGGGACTGACACCCCAATAAGACAGCAGCACTGGCAGCAGCACCAGGTTGGTGAAGATCAGCACCGCCACGCCAATGCTGGCGGTGACGGCCAGGTCCTGGATCACCGGAATGTCGATCAGCATCAGTACCGCAAAACCCACGGCATCGGCCAGCAATGCGGTCAGTCCGGCCAGGAACAGACGGCGGAAGGTGTAACGCGCGGCGACCAACTGATGGGTACCGCGTCCGACGTCCTGCATGATCCCGTTCATTTTCTGCGCACCGTGGGATACCCCGATGGCGAATACCAGAAACGGCACCAGAATCGAAAACGGGTCGAGTGCATAACCGAACAAGGTGATCAGGCCCAGTTGCCAGACCACCGCAACCACCGAGCACAGAATCACCAGCGCGGTGCTGCGCACGCAACGGGTAAAGCCAAAGATGATGGCAGTAGCGATCAGCGCTGCGGCGCCGAAGTACATCATGATCAGCATCAGGCCATCGATCAGATCGCCCACCAGTTTGGCGAAACCGATCACGCGGATCTTGATCGGGCCTTTGCCCTCTTCACCGGCGAGGTGTACCGCGCTACTGCCGGCAAACTCAAACTTGTTGCGTAGCTGCTCTTCAAGCATCCGCGAAAAATGGTGATAGTCGATTGCGGCGCCCGTGACCGGATCCTTCTCCAGCAGCGGCACCACAATCATGCTCGATTTGAAATTATTGCCGACAAGACTGCCGATGATGCCGGAACGGGCGATGTTCAAGCGCAGTTGCTCGACCCCACTGGCCGAGCCGTCGTAGGAGTCCGGCATGACCGGGCCACCACGGAAGCCCTCCTCCGTGACCTCGGTCCAGCGCACGGCAGGCGTCCACAATGACTTTATCCAGGCCCGGTCCACGCCCGGGGTCAGGAACAAGGTGTCATTAACCTGCTTGAGTACCTCCAGGTATTTCGGGTCGTAGATGTCGCCGTCGGTGTTTTCCACCACCACCCGAACCGTATTGCCCAGCCCGCGTAACGCCTGACGATTCTCAAGGTAGTTTTTGATGTACGGCTGACTCTGCGGAATCATCTTTTCGAAGCTGGCATTGAGCGTCAGCCCAGTGGCCGCGAAATAGCTCAGCAATACCGTCACGATCAGGCAGGTCAGCACCACCAGCAGGCGGTTGTTGAAAATCAGGCGTTCAAGGACATTGCCGGAGCGTGCATCGAAGCCCTTCAGCTCTCGGATCACCGGCATCGTATCGAGGTTGTAGTTACCCATGAAGTGGCTCGTCTCTTTTTATTATGTGGGATGTGGGCTCATTCGAAGGGCAACTGGCGCAAGCCCCGTGCGCCCGCGACCACCACGACGTCTGATGCGATGGCCTGCGCCGCAGCAGCGGGCCCCAGGCGGTCTTGTGGCTTTAGCGTGAAACTGGCGCCGTCGTCGGTGCTGACAAGCACATGCCCGGCCTGGCTGACCAGGATGATTCGGCCGTCGGCGGTGATCGTGCTCGCGGTGATGCTTGAGGACAGCCCCACTTCAACCTTGTCCCAGTTCACGCCGTGATCGACGCTGCGATAAACATTGCCCCGCAGGCCATAAACGAGCACCGAGCCCGGCTTGCCGGTGATGCCGAAATAGCTGCCGCCGTAGGGCGTCGGGAGGTTGATGAAGCGTTGCGTTGCCGGGTCCAGTTTCAATACCAGGCCTTGTTCGCCGACAATGAACAGGTCATCGCCGATTGCTCGTATCCCGTAGAAATTCAGTGCTCCCGGATTGTCGGTGCGATCCATCAACGGAACCCAGTTTCGGCCGCCGTCTTCAGTGCGGAAAATCAGATTGAACGCGCCGACGATATATCCGGTTTTATCATTGGCGAACCAAACGTCCAGAAAAGGTTTGTCAGCCCCTTCATCGACCATTCGTTGAGCCTCGGCCAATAACGCATCATTGGGCTGTTGCCCTTCTTGCTTCTGAAAATGTTCGAGCATGATCTGCCCCACCTGACGGCCATCGAGCTGACGCTTCCAGGTTTCACCCCTGTTGTCGCTGTGCAACACAATGCCATCGTGCCCGACCGCCCACCCCTGCGTCGGGTTCGGAAAATGCACGGCCACCAGATCGGAACTCACCGGCACTTCTGCCTGGTGCCAGCGGACGCCGTTGTCATCGGAATAAAAAATATGGCCGCGTTGGCCCACGGCGACCAGGCGCTGACCTGCACGGGTCAACCCGGTGAACACCCCGCCAATCGCCTTGTCACTCTGAATCGCGGGGCTCGACAGCACGTCGACAAAGTCAGCGGCGACGACGGATCTGGTGAATGGGGCAGCCAACGCCAAAATTAGCGCAGTGAGCGCAATCCATCTAAATGTATTCATGAGGTCTACTCGGCAAAAAAGCCGCCGAACAGTGCGATACACACTGTCGGCGACAAGAAAACACCTGCGTTATGGCTCAGCGAATACCCGTGCCGGCCAATGACTCAGGTGCCCATTGCGCTTTCGAAAGCGGGTCGATGTACTTGACGCCGCCGTACGGCCCGTAGATGCCGGTGATGTTGTAGCTGCCAGAGACCAGGTCATAAATCATGTGGTTATCGGAGTTCGGCGCCTGCACGTCATAGCTGTATGCCATGTGTGCAAAGGACCCGCGGTACAGCTTGCCGCTGGCGTCATATTCATCCGAAGCCAGGGCGATCCAGCTGTCTTCGTCGAGGTAGAAGGTGCGCTTGCTGTAGATGTGGCGTTTGCCCGGTTTCAGCGTGGCTTCGACCACCCACACGCGGTGCAACTCCCAGCGCATCAGGTCCGGATTGACGTGATGCGGCGTGGTGATATCCGCAGCAACCTTGTGATAGTTCAACTTGTACGTGTTGTAAGGAATGATCATTTCCTTCTTGCCGACGAGTTTGAAGTCGTAACGGTCCATTGCGCCGTTGAATACCCAGGCATCGTCATAGGTCGAAGCGCCGGCCGAGCCAGGGTTTGGCGTGTCGTAGGCGATATCCGGTGCGAGTTTCACGCGGCGCTGACCTGGCAGGTATTGCCAGCCACGACGCTCCATTTTCAGAGGGTTGACGGCATCCTGCACCAGGATGGCTTCGCCTGCGCGACGGGCCGGGGCCTGGTAGTAGAGTTTGGTCTTGAAGAACAGATCCGTTTCTTTCGCCGGGTCCATACGCTTGGGATCGTACAGCGGGTATTCCAGATAGGCATTGCCGGACGTGGCCAGAATTGCCCTCCCGGAACTGTCGACGTTCCAGGAGTCATATTTCAAATTGGTGGCATACCCCTGATACCGCAGCAAGTGGTTCCACATGGCCTCATAGCCATCTTTCGGGATCGGGAACGGAACGCCCGGCAACGCGTTCTCCAGTGCTACCCCGCCTTCGAGTGTTTTAGTGCCGACGGCGTTTTTTGCGGTGTTATCCAGCAACCGTTGAGGCAGCGCAACGCTGCGATGAGTCGGAAACACATCGACCCGGAACGTCGGGTAACGCTTGAGCAGTTCTTGCGTGGTTGCGGTCAGTTTGTCGGTGTATTGACTGACGTTTTTGCCATCGACGACAACGCGTGGCTTGTCGGCCTCATAAGGGTCCGGACGGAACGAACTACCCGGTTGAAAACTGGCCGGCGCCGTAGTGAGACCGCCGGTGTAGGGCGGAATGGTGTTGTCGGCATTGCCGGTCTTTTCAGCGCCGACGCCTGTCAGGCTGTTGCCGAGTCTGGCTGCTTCATCGGGGGACACGGCTGCGTGTGCCGCACCCGCGATGGCAACGGTCAAGGCAGTGAACAAAAGCGTATTGACGAACTTCATGGAGTGACTCCTGCTATCAAGCAAAGACTTCGATCAAATGGTCGTTTTGAAGGTCAAAGTGACCATGCCCCGATCCTTGAGCTGAGGCTGAGTACCGCCAAAAGCAGTGGTCTGCCCCGGTACGCAGTTGTATTGGCCGTTGGCCCCAGGTGCGGCACCCTCGCCCTGTACACCTGCACCACCGGCTGAGCCGCAGGTGTCGAACGGACCAAAGTTGTCCACGTACTTCAGGTCAAACCGGTACTGGTTGTGCACGTCCATGCCAACGCCCACCGAGTAACTGCCGGAGTCCTTGTTACCCCCGAGCTGAACCGACGAGTTGCCCGCAAGGCCGACGCTGTAGTTGGCCGGCAGGTACATATCGATGCCGGGGAACACCTGATACCAGGTCGGGTTGAAGTTGACGCCCAGGACGTAGTTGTCCTTGGTGACCTTGTCGACACCGCGATACCAGTCTTCGCCTTTGAACAGCTGCTTGTTCTCGGTGACGTCCAGCCAGCGGCTGTAGGCGACTTCAACCAGCAAGGTCGAACTGTCCCAGACCGGTGTCGCACCGAAAGTGGTCAAGCCGTTGAGCACCGCGTGCACGGTGTTGCCCCGGGCCACGCCGTTATCACCATCAAAGCTGCTGATGAAGCCAGGCAAACCGGCAGCACCGGCTACCGGATTGACCGTTGCCGGCACGCTGGCCAGCGGCATGTTGTGGCGATAGTTCAGGTCGAAACCGACGCTGACACCTTCGATGCTTTTCGACAGGCTGATACCGTAGATATCGATGTCGTCGACATAGAACTGGTTGTAGCTGCCGGCATTGCCGGAGATCAGTTGCGCAGGGCCGACCGCCGTTGGCTGCAACACCAGGTTGGGCAGAATGTCGGAGGTTTTGCGGTAGTAGAAACCCAGCGTACCCTGCAGCCATTCCGGGCTCCACTTGGCCATCAGGCCAAAGTCACCCTGGTTGTCCGGGGTAAACGTATGCCCGTTGGACAGCCGTAAAAACTGGTTGGCACCCAGTGGGCCAGGTGTGCCGAACAGCGGGTTTCGGCCGCCGATCAACGACAGGTTGTGCCCGCCATTTTGAATGCCGTCGTTGAACCCCAGATAAGTGCCCGACTCCGGCAACCGCGCGGCGTCCCAGTCCAGGAAGTACTGCGCGGCGAGGGTCAGTTCCGGGTTGACCGTGAGGCTGGTGGACAACTGATTACGCGGAATGAACAGTTCTTTGGCTTCTGTTCCCGGGACCGCCAGCGACTTGGAAATATCCAGACCGGACTGGCCATAACTATTGCTATGGGCAAAGGCGAGGATGCTTTCACCCCAGTAAACGGTGTGCTTGCCGAGCTTGCCGCTGAGCAGTGACTCATCGCCGACTTCCGTGCTGCCAAACACGAAGGCATCAAGGATTTCCGAAGAAGGACCGTTGTAATACCGATCGGCGTAACCGCTTTGATGACGAGAGTCCGGCTTACCGTTGTTGAGCTGATTGGTCGAGGCGTTATCGCTGCCAATATCGTCGTAGGCGTGGTCGTACCAGGTGTTGGCGCTGACACGGAAACCGACTTTTTCTTTGTAAACCACGTCCAGTTCGGTCAGCACATCCAGTCGTTGAGAAACGGGACTGCCGGAGGAGAAGTTGCGATCCCCGTCATTGTTGTTCCACGAATTGGCCAACTTGCTGTTGGGGGCTTCCACGCGCTGGGCGTAGTTGAACTTCAGCGTGTTGTCGAAGCGAACCGCAAAGTCTTCATTCCCCGTGTTGATCTCCACAGCCCCTACGGGCGCGATGCCCAGGCCGGTGAGAATGGCGGAGGCCAACAACCCTTTGCGAAGGTTTGCATGGCAGATCTTATTATTTTTGTTCATCTAGCTTGCCACCTGCTCTATGGTTTACGAAAAGTCATGGGTTGAATCACGGCGTAGTGAGCCTCCTCTCAGGTGCGCTGCAAAAGGGTGACCGACACCGCCCGGCCCAGGGCGGTGCTATGTTGTAAAGCCGTGCGGGCACCAGCAATTTGCCTGCCGTCGGCCACGCCGCGCAGTTGCCAGACCAACTCGACCAGTTGCGCCAACCCGGTGGCACCCGGGGCGTGACCACGTCCCAGCAAGCCACCCGATGGGCACACCGCATTCATCTGTCCTTTCAGGCGGTGTCCTTGCTGCACGAATCGATCGATCTCGTCCTCCCGGCAAAAGCCCAGCGCGGCGCTATTGACCATGAAGTCGCCGACGCTTTGGTCGTGCAGTTCAACCACGTCGATGTCTTCCGCACCGAGGCCCGCCTGCTGATAGGCCAACTGCGCGACTCGCCGGGTGGTCGCCTGTCCGAGCACATCCAGCACGCAACCCGTTTCCTGCTCTGAAGCGCTGTCACTGCCCCTGACACTGGCCAACACGGTGACGTCCGCCCGAGCGCCGAAACGCAGGGCGAAGGCCGGGGTACAGAGCAGGATGGCCGCCGCACCGCAGGCGGGCGGGCACAGATAAGGCGGGAGCCAGCCGTCGCGATCCGGCACTCGGTTCAACACGGCGTAGGGATTGCGCCCGGCCTGGGCCCGTGCCCGCTCAAGCACTTGATCGAAGCTGCTTTGAGCAATGCCCATGCGTGTCAATAACCAACTGGTTTGGGCCGCGAACAGCAGCGCCGGTTGTTGTCGACGCTCGATAAAGCCGATGGGGTTCTCATCCTGCCTGAGCGTTGCCGACTCATCGCGAGCGAGATCTTTCAAACCGAAAAACTCACGATTGGAGATGTGTGCCGGCATGCACTCGACACCCACCAACAGGACACATTCAGCCTGGCCGCACAGCAGGCTATTGCGGGCCAGATGGAAAGCACTACTGGCCGACGCACAGCCATCGCCGAGGCTGAAAGTCGGCACCCCCGAGTAGCCAATCTGCGACAACATTTGCTCGGCGATACCGGCTTCTGCGTGTACGCAGGAAGTAAACACCTGGTCGACCAGGTCATAGTCGATCCGCGCATCGGCCAGCGCTGCACGAATGGCTTGCCCCGCCAATGCCGCATGACTGTCAGAGCCACCCAGCGGTAG
Organism: Pseudomonas sp. S2_F07; assembly: GCF_054668325.1. Lineage (NCBI taxonomy): Bacteria > Pseudomonadati > Pseudomonadota > Gammaproteobacteria > Pseudomonadales > Pseudomonadaceae > Pseudomonas > Pseudomonas sp. S2_F07. The sequence goes on along the minus strand of NZ_CP162758.1, from coordinate 6,154,927 downwards.
AAACGGCACCATTGCTGCACCGGCGATCAGCACTTTTACAGACATAAACCTGCTCCCACTCACCGATACGTTGGTGCTTTTGTGGATTCAGACTATTGCGAAGTCGAAAAGCGTACCCCCCCATTGACTGGGGGGTGGCTGGAAATCGGATTAGGGGGGAGTTAAAGGATGATCCGAACGGATCACCTCGGGTGGTGAGTTCGCATCAGCTCGCTGTCTCGAGAATTCCCAGCATGTATGCGCGCGCGACTACATGCTGTCTTGTGCCGGCCTGGAATTTTCCAAACAGGTTTTTCAGGTGCCACTTCACGGTTTCCTCGCCGACATTCAGCGCCAGGGCGATTTGCTTGTTGGACAGGTTGCGAGCCAATAGCTGCAACACCTCGCGCTCCTTGGGCGTCAAGAGACGACTCGGGGACACGCTCAAGGGGGTGGATTCCGGTCGCGGAACAGGTGCGGGCGTAGAGGTCGCCGCAAGCAAATTGACGGTATCACGCTGGAGCGTCTGCTTCCATTTGATCAGGTCCGGATGGGTGTCCTGCACCACGCGTAACATACCGTTTTCTTGCGCGAGGCTGACAGCCTCCAGCAAATAGTCGGTGCCGCCCTGTCCGGTCGCCCGAAGTGCCAGCGCCCTGAGCAGCTTGATCTGCACGATGTCTCGCCCACGACGCAGGTATTCGGCTGTTTCGCCAACCCTGTCCAGCACCGCCAGCATCGCCTCCCAGTCACGTTGAGCCAGTAAGGCATAAGCGTTGGCTACCCCGGCCAGCAAGTCCAGCTCCGGACCCAGCAACCCTGCTCGCTCACGGGCAATAACCGGCGTGAAACTGTCCAGCCGGCGCCATAATGCCTGACAGGTATCGCTGCGTCCCTGCAAGGCATGCAGGCGTATTTGCTCTCCCAGGGAGGCAATGCAGAATCGTGGAATATTTCGCTCTTCTCCAAGGGCGAATAACGCCTCGAGCAGATCCTGCCCGCGATGCCCCTGCCCCTGAAGTGAGGCCAGTCGAGAGGCGGCGAGGAAACCCTGCACAATCGCATCGGGAGAGGCCAATCGCTCAACGATATCCAGCCTGTTCGCCAGCACCGTAGCGGTCTCCTGGACTTCCCCCTGTTCCAGCAACACCGTCGCCAGAGCGCTCGCTAACATGACCGCCACCGGACTGCGCCGACCGATGTCCCGTTCGGCATGCAACAGGCTGTCGTGCAACGCAGTACGCGCCGACACCATTCGACCCTCGTATAAATAGGCAAGACCGACCACCCACTCGCCATACCCGCGTATGGCATCAAGGCCAGTACTAGCCGCGTAACGCGGTGCTCGCTGAAGGATTCGTCGGGCTTTCTCCGGTTGTCCCTGCAACAGCGTCAGCCGGGCGATCTGGCTCGCGACAATCGCTTGCACCTTGATCGAGAATGAAGGCAATCGATCGACCCAAGGCATGATGAGTTCATGCGATTGATCCGGATGGTCCGCAAAGTAGGCGGCGGCGGCGGCGATGGCGGCCGCTTCACAACGTGTCGCCTCGTCGGCGGACGGATGCTGTTTAATGGCAGCAATCAATTGCGCGGCTTCTGCCTGACGCTCTCCCATGGCTAAAGTCCAGGCCGCCGCCAGGCAGATGCGCGGATGCGACAACACGTCAGCGGGACCAAGCTCCTCGACCCACTCCAGCACCCGACTGAACTGCCCTTGCAACATGACTTCGTACAGGCAATTGCCGATCAACGTATAGGCCGGTTGGGGCATGCCGGCCAACAGATATTGCCGGGCGGCCTGCTCCAGGAAACCGTGGTGCTCCAGCCACACAGCACCGCGCCGGTGATAACCCTGACGTTCCTCCAACGGCAAGTCGGCAAAACGACCGAGCAGAAATTCCCGCGCCAATGGATGGATGCGCACCCAGTCACTGTCGATGCTTTCAACAAAAATCGGTGTCGAGGCACATAACTCCTTCAGCAACTCACCCGAGCAAGCGTTGCCCGTCAGCGCCTCGCATAACAAGGGCTGGACCATTTCCAACACTGCAATGCCGGTCAGAAAGCGAACCTGCTCCTCCCGAAGATGTGCGAGTAAACTGTCGACGAAATAACGCTGGATATCACCCAGGCAAGTCGACAACTCTTCGACTGCCGCACTCCGATTCGGGCTCTTCTCCAACGCCGAAATCGCTAATTGCAGACCAAGCGGCCAGCCTTCGGTTATCTCGTGCAGTCGCACGCAGAGGTCGGCATCAACCCTTGTGCCGAAACGGTCATTGAGGATGGCGATCGCCTCTTCCACATTCAGTCGTAAAGCCGCAGTCATGATCGTCGTGAAAAGCCCTCTTGCCGCGAGGTCCGCCACCTGCAGATTCAACCGTGTGCGAGAGGCCATGATGATGCGCAAATTGGCCGGCGCGTTGTGCAGCAGGTACGTCAGGGAGTAACGGATCGTCAGCTCGGGCAGGGTATCCACTTCATCCAGAATCAATACGGTTTCGCTACCCAGATCGGCCACTTCCGCCAACCACTGCGTCAGCCCTTCCTGTTCGTCACGCCCCAGTCCCGCAATAGGTTCGAATGCGCGGGCAAACGATGGCCGACCGCTGCCAATTGCCATGGCAACTCCCAGCCCCTGGACAAAACGCGCACCATCATCCTGTGCATCCAGCGTCATCCAGGCCACCACGGCGCCGTGAGACAAACATTCACGACGCCATTGGGTCAGCAGAAAGGTTTTGCCGAAGCCTGCCGGCGCTTGAACGGCGATCACCACTTTGTCTGTCAGTTCCTGGGTCTGGATACCCAGGCGGTTTCGCATCCGTGCTGATTTCTGACTACGCGGCGGTGTGGTTTTGAGGATCAGTTGGGGTTCTATGCAATCCATTTCTTTCAGACCCTGGTGGTTGATAGACGCCTACCCAAGGAGCGTCTGAAGGTCGCTGGATACAGTTCCAAACGGTCGAACACTACCATGGAATGGTCCGGGGGTTTGAACCCCGGTGCAATCCAACGCAAGCCGCTTGCGTACTTTCGGTGCCGTGACCTGCTCGCCACGCAAAAGAATCCGCTACCTTCCAGCCAGGGCTCTGTATTCGGCCGGTGTACTGGCGTGCGCAACCTTGAACGCTGCCGTCAGGTGGCTCTGAGAACTGAAACCACACTCCAGTGCCACATGCAAAATAGGTAGATCGGTCTGCATGAGCAAATCACGTGCATGTTCCAGTCGTACATTCATCACATAGCGATGGGGCGGCATACCCATGGCGCGCTGAAACAGCCGTCGGAAATGAGCCGGGCTGACACCCGCCTGGCCAGCCAGCGTGCTGATCGACAGTTCCTGCCCCAGATGCTCGCGAATGAAGACCAGTACCGTATGCAGGCGCGCCAGATGAATATGCGGCGGATAAATACCTCTGCTCGCGTCAACTCGTAGCGCACGATACACCTGCTCAAGCATGACCATGGCCAATCTTGCCATGAACCCCTGATCAGCCCCTTTCCCAAGACTTAGCTCATCCATCAATTGCCGGGCCGCCGCGCTCACCAAACCATCACTGACGGGCAATGGCGCCTGCGCGCCAGCGCATAGCTCACGCAATTGTCGAAACACGCCATCAGTGCGCTCGGGCAGATAAAAAACCGCGAAATCAATGCTGCCGGAATAGTGCCATTGAGTGGCACAACCTGCAGGCAGCAGCATTGACAAGCGGGGCATCGATGTTGAGCGCAACTCGCCCCCTGCCCCCTCATCCGCCCGCGAGCCACCGAACTGGGTCAGCAGGGCCATGAAGTCAACGGGCGGGACGGATAAATCAGTCGTATGCAGGAAATAGCGCTCCGCATACAAGGGGATTTCACTGCACACCAGGCCGCCCAGCAAGGGCAATCCCAGTGTTTCATGGACCTGTTGCTGCGGATTCATGGGCATCTCGGGATGAGCATATTTTGACAAATATGACCGCTTTTCAGGTGAGTTGTCGATGTCGGGAAGAACAATAATCGGCCAAATATTCCGCCACTCGCCTTAATGCGAGGCGGGCACAACCGCTCGCCCGCATAACTGATCACAGCCAGGAGAACAGCGTGAGCAAGAAGACCGTCACTGTATTCGGCGCCACCGGGACTGCGGGCATCGCCTGCGTCAATGAGTTCATTCGCCAGGGCCTGGTCAATATCAATGTACTGGCGCGCCGCTCCGGCCAGATGGAACGCTCATCGTCGGGCATCAGCAAGAGTGAGGCGCAAAAACAGCTGCAGTACGCCGAATGGGCGCGTCAGGGCGTGACCATCAAGGAGGTCGACGTCACCATTGCCGAAGCGCTGGTCCCGGCGCTGCGCGGCACCGACTACCTGGTGTCCTGCGTCCCCCTCTACGCCACCGAATCGCAGATGCCGCTGATCTTTGCCGCCAAGGAAGCCGGGGTCGAACGCTTCGTGCCATCCGAGTACGGCGCGATCTACGAGTTCGAGCAGTTCTGGCAGACCGACACCACGCACCGCTTGATGGCCCGGCAGAAGGCGTTCATCCGGCGCATGATCGAATTGGCCGGCATGGACTACACCATCATTCCGGCTGGTGCCTGGATCGAGTACTACATGCTCGAGCCGGTGATGGTGATGGGCGATCCCGACGCCAGGCTGTCCTGGTCGACCGGCGCGGATGTCGGTCGCATCATTCCGCATGTGCTGGCCCACCCGGCCTCGCGCAATGCGATCTGTCCAGTCGCGGCCACGGCCTGGTGTTCGTGGAACGAGCTACTGGCCGCGCGCGAACAAGCCATGGGGCGCCCGATCGAGCGTAACGAGTTGACGCCCGAGCAGTGGCGCGCAGCCTACGCGGCTTCCCGTCCCGGTGCCATCCAGACCCTGCTGGCGATCGGCGTCGCCATGGTCGATACCCCAGCGGGCATGTCGCTGTGCGGCCACTGGAACAAGACCTTCCTCCCCGAGTTCAAGGGGACGCCGTTGCAAGAACTGTTCGTCGACACCGTAGAGCCTTTCGTCGAGGCCACGCGCGCCACGCTGATCGCCGCCGGCGAACTGCCGGCCGACGCCTGACGCGTCTCGAAACCAGAGTGCAGGCCATAAGAAAAACCGAGTGATATGACGAGGCCCATCATGAAACTAAGCAACCGGATCAACCTGCCTGACATTTCAATAACCGGCTTTGAAACGCCCCTGAACGAGGTCGAGCGCGGCATCCAGGACAGCGTGCATCGCTTTGCCAGGGATTTCATGCGTCCCCTCGGCCAGGAACTCGACAAGATGACCGCAGAGCAGGTGGTCGCCCCCGGCTCGCCGTACTACAGCCTGTTCAGCGAAGCCGCCAAGTTGGGCCTGAGTTCCGATCTGCTGGCCGAACTGCCGCCGGAAACGGCTGTACGCGTCGAGTCTATGATCGGCGAGGAAATGGGCTGGGGCGATGCCGGCCTGGCGGTTTCCCTGGGCGTCAGCACCTTCCCGAACGAGATGGCCAAGGCCTTAGGGAACCAAGAGCTGATCGATCTGAGTGCCGGGAAAATCGGCTGCTGGATGATTACCCATCCGGACAAGGGCACTGACGCCGGCGCCTTCGACATGCAGCGCGACTGGGTGCCGGGGCAGTTGGGCAACAAGGGCAATCTCTTCGCCAAGGTCGGCGAGCACGAGATCGTCATCAACGGCCAGTGCTCGGCCTGGGTGTCCAACGGCGCGGTGGCCCAGGTGGCTCTGGCCTACATGACCGCCGACTATGGCAACGGCTTCTACGATGCCAATGGCTTGCCCTATGGCATCTCCGTCATCGTGCCCCTGGACTTGCCCGGTGTCAGCAAGGGCAAGCCGCTGGAGAAAATCGGCCAACGCGCGCTGCCGCAGGGCGAGGTGTATTTCGACAACGTGCGGATTCCCAAGCGCTTCGCCGTGGCCTTGCAGGACGAGTACTACGGCAACGTCGCTTCGACCTGGTCGTTCGCCGGCACCCACATGGCGCAATGGTTCACCGGCGTGGCACGTTCCGCCTTCGAACTGGCCCTCGCCTACTGCCATGAGCGCAAGCAGGGTGGCCAACTGCTGATCAACCACCAGCTTACCCGCTACCGCATCGGCGACATGATGCGTCGTGTCGAGCTTTGCCGGGCTGTCGCCCGCCGCTCCCTGGCCTATGCGCGCCTGTCCCCGCAGGGGCACCCCTGTGCCACGGCTTCCAGCAAGGTCACCGTGACCGAAGAGGCCATGCGCGTGGTCAGCGATGCCTTGCAGCTGTTTGGTGGCAACGGCCTGACCCGCGAGTACCCCATGGAGAAGTTGTTCCGCGATGCCCGCGCCGCGCTGATCGAGGACGGCGAGAACATGATGCTCACCACCCGCCTTGGGTTCCTTGTCCAGGAGCTCTACGAAGACGGCTGGCCCCAGTACTGATCCAAAACCCGACTAACAATAAACTTTGGAGATAATAGAAATGGCTAAATTCCCCGTAGTTGTCTATGGCGCCAGTGGCTACACCGGCATGCTGACCATGGACTGGCTGATCGACCAGAACATCCCCTTCACCGCTGTGGCGCGCGATGCCAAGCGCGCGCAGGAAATGATGGCGCAACGTGTGGTACGCCTGGAGTCCGCGACCTATGAAATCATCGAGGCCGAGCACAACGTCGAGTCGCTGAGCGCCGCCTTCAAGGGAGCCAAAGTGGTCTGCAACACCGTTGGCCCCTTCGTCAACTTCGGTCTGACCACCGTCGAGGCCGCGCTCAAGGCCGGCTGCCACCACATAGATACCACCGGCGAGCAAAGCTACGTCCGTCAGGTTCGCGAGCAATTTGGCGAGCTCTATCGTCAGGCTGGCCTGCTGGTTTCGCCATCGCTGTCCTACATGTTCAGCTTCTCCGAGATCGCCGCCGAACTGGCGCTGGAAACTCCCGGTATCGACGTGCTGGAAACCGCCGCCCTGTGCCGCGGCCCGCGTGATGTCGCCGGGGTCAGCCTGGGCTCGGCGGCCTCGATTTTCGAATTGTTCCACCGGGAGCAGTTCTACCTGTGGGAAAACAAGCTGGTGCAGCACCCCGCCACCGCTTCGTTCAACATTGTCGACCCCAACTTCATGCAGCCGGTTTTCTGCTTGCCTTGGGGCGGAACCTCGCTGCCGATTTACTTCGAGCATGATCCGCGCGTGCGCGCCTGCACCTCCGCGGTCGGTTTCTACGACAACAATGTGATGCCAATGGTGCATGGCCTGAGCCAGAAGTGGGAAGCGGAATACAAGCACTTGTCCAAGGAGCAGCAGGACGCGGTGGTGAAGAGCCTGGTAGAGGCCACCACGCCGAGTATGCCGCCCCGCGAACGCACCACCTTGCAACGCAGCGTCGACATCGCTATCGGCCGCGGTCACCTGTCCGCCGTGCGCGCTACCGTGCATGGCGTCACACCCTACATTTCCACCGGTGCCCTACAGGCCGCGGCGGCGATCAGGCTGCTCGACGACGACACCAACAAGGTCGGCTTCGCTTCCGGTTCCAAGGCTTTTGGACACCGCTATCTGCTCGGTTTCCTGGAAGAGCGCGGCCTGGCCCGTGCCACCGTTACCAAACTCTGATTACCGGCACAGGAACCATTTATGGCCATCATCGATTTTTACGATCGCGGCTGGGGCATCAACCCTGCCGGGGTCGCCTACATCCAGGGCGAGCGCTCCTACACCTTCAACGAAATCGGCGAGCTCTCGTGTCGCATCGCCAACAAGTTGCTCGCACTGGGCTTGCCGAAGGAAACCAAGGGTGCCGTCTGGTCAGGTAACGACGTCACCGCCTGGGCCTGCACACTGGGTCTATGGCGCGCCAACATGACCTGGATTCCAGTCAATGCGCGCAATTCCAGCGAAGAGAATCACTACCTCCTCGACGCATTCGACTGCGAGGTGATGTTCTACCAGAACGATTTCGCGCAAATCATCGCCGAGCTACGGTCCAGGCTGCCTAAGATCAAACACTGGATCTGTATCGATGCCGACGCTGTCGATGCACCTTCATTGGAGCTATGGAGTGCCGGCCAGCCGGCGAGCCGTCCCGAAGTCGCTTATGACATGGACGACGTGGTGGCGATCTCACCCACTGGTGGTACTACGGGCACGCCAAAGGGCGTGATGAACACCCACCGCAGCGTGCAGACGTTCATCGCCCACTTCATGCTGACCTGTGCTTATCGCAATGGTGAAAAGCCGGTGAATATGGCCGCCGCACCGATGACCCACACTGCCGGCCTGTTGTCCGTACCCTGCACGGCGCAAGGTGGCACTGTAGTGGTCATTACCAAACCCGATCCGGCATTGATGTTGAACGCCATTGCGCAGCACAGGGTCAGCGAGCTCTTTCTGCCGCCAACGGTGATCTACAGGCTGTTGGAAATTCCCGGCATCGAGAAGCTGGACTTCTCCTCGGTGAAGTACCTGATGTACGGCGCGGCTCCCATGTCGGTAGACAAGCTGAAGAAAGCTATCGAGATTTTCGGCCCGGTCATGACCGGCGGCTATGGTCAGACCGAAGCACCGGCCAGCATCGCCAACTTTCGTCCTGACGAGCATCTGGTGGACGGCCAATTCGCCGACGACGAACGCCTGTCCTCGGTCGGCCGCCCTAACCCGCTGGTCCGCGTCGAAGTGATGAGCGATACCCACCAGATCCTGCCGCGCGGTGAAACCGGTGAAATATGCGTGCGCGGCGACCTGATCATGAAGGGTTACTACAAGCAGCCGGAGAAGACCGCCGAGACCATCGTCGACGGTTGGCTGCATACCGGCGACATCGGCCATATCGATGCCGAAGGCTATCTGCACCTCACCGATCGCAAAAAGGACATGATCATTTCCGGCGGTTTCAACGTCTATCCCAGCCAGGTCGAGCAAGTGCTGTGGGGACATCCGGCGGTTCAGGACTGTGCCGTGATTGGCGTGCCCGATGAAAAATGGGGCGAGGCCGTCAAGGCCGTGGTCGAGCTCAACCCAGGCCAGGAAACCACCGAGCAGGAGCTTATCGAGCTGTGCAAAGCCAGGCTGGGCAGCGTGATGGCACCGAAGTCGGTCGACTTCACGACCAGCCTGCCACGTAGTCCGGTGGGCAAGGTGCTGAAAAAAGAACTGCGTCAGCCGTATTGGAAAAACTCGGCCCGCAAGATCTGACACAACCGCGGATCTCAGGCCCGTCGAACGACCCGATCGGGAAAAAATCGAGTCGATTTCAACCTCGGCCTGCACGTGGCCGAGATACGCCTGCCTGAACCTGGTAACGACCAGCAACTTCAGTAAGCCGCTGCCCAGGCGCACCCAACGTCAACCACGCCGTGGGGTGCGAACTGGACACTGACCCACTGAATATAAGGAATTTTCAATGAGCAATATCTATATCGCCGGCATCGCCATGACCGTCTTCGGTCGCCACATCGAACGCAGCCTCGACGACTTGGCACGCGAGGCTTTCCAGGGCGCATTGAAGGACGCCCACTGCACTGCCGCCGATCTCGATATCGCGTTTTATGCCGGCATGACCAATGGCCCATTGCAAGGCCAGCTCTCGATCCCGGGTCAGGTCGTGTTCAGCAAGATCGGTATTGAAGGCATTCCTATCTATAACATCGAGAATGCCTGCGCTTCGGGTAGCTCAGCCTTCAATTTGGCCGTGCAAAGTCTCAAGGCCGGTACAGCCAGTATCGCGCTGGCGTTGGGTGCGGAAAAGATGAACATCCCGGATAAACTGAAGGCCCTCTCGCTGTTCGAGGCTGGTTGGGACGTATCTCGCGCCGAAGAGAATTATCAGACGCTGGTAAAAATGGGCGAAGGTGTAGTGCCGCCCGCCGGGTCGGAATCGGACAAGCCTTACAGTAAGTTCATGGCCATCTATGCCGCATTGTGCCGCCAGCATATGAAAACCTACGGCACCACGCAGCGGCAGATCGCAGCGGTGTCGGCAAAAAACCACACTCACTCGGTCCATAACCCCTACTCGCAATTTCGCAAAGCCTTCGGTATCGACGAAATCCTTGCCGCCCCTCCGATCACTTATCCGCTCACCCTGCCAATGTGCGCGCCGCTGTCGGACGGTGCAGCAGCAGCCATCCTGTGCACCGAGGAAGGACTCGCACGCATCGGTGCCGACAGAAGCCGCTGCATCAAGATAGCGGCCAGCGTCATCCGTAGCTTCAGCCATCGCCGGCTCGATCAGCCGGAACTGAACGTCGGTCACCTGGCAGCTAACCAGGCCTATGAACAGGCGGGCCTGGGGCCGCAAGACATGCATGTCGCCGAAGTCCATGACGCCTCGGCGATGGGCGAAATCATTCAGGTCGAAAACCTGGGCCTGGTCCCGTTCGGTCAGGGCGGACCTGCGGCTGAACGTGGCGAATTCACGCTGGGCGGGCGCATCCCGGTCAATACCTCAGGTGGCCTGGAATCGAAAGGCCATCCACTCGGCGCTACCGGGATCGGACAACTCTACGAACTTGTGACGCAACTGCGCGGAGAGGCTGGCGCACGCCAGGTATATGGCGCACGCCATGCAATCCAGGAGAACGGCGGCGGTTTGCAGGGTATTGAGGAGGCAGCCGTCGCGATCCACATTCTCAGCAAATAGTTCTTGTCAGAAAAATTTGTAGTGGCCAAACCAATCAAAACAAGAAGGATAAAAACATGTTCCAAAACAAAGTAGTCGTCATCACCGGTGCAGGATCCGGCATTGGTCGGGAGTTGGCTATCCAGATGGTGGAAGCTGGCGCGCATGTCGCCCTGTCGGACATCAACCAGGTGGGTCTCGACAAAACCATGAAGCTATTGCCTGACGCCAGCAAAGCGAAAGGTTACCTCCTGGACGTATCGTCCTGGGACGCCTTCCAGGCCCATGCCGACGAGGTAAAGCGAGATTTTGGCACGGCGCACTTCGTCATCAATAATGCAGGTGCCGCAGTCATCGGGACAGTTGCCAACACCTCCATCGATGAGTACGAGTGGCAACTCGGTATCAACCTGTGGGGCGTGCTGTACGGTACCAAAGCGTTCCTGCCGATGATGCAGGCCCAGCGAGAAGGCTGCATCGTCAACATTTCCAGCGTATTTGGCCTGGTGGGTTTCCCGATGCAAAGCGCTTACAACATGTCGAAGTTCGCCGTACGGGGTCTCACCGAAGCGCTTTGGTCGGAACTTGAGGACAGCGGCGTGCGCGCCGTGTGTGTGCACCCCGGAGGAATTCGAACCAATATCGAGAAGTCCGGACGACGTTGTAAGGCCGCCGGCAAAACAGAAGAAAGGTTCACGGCACTGGCAGACAAGATGCTGCTGACGCCAGCGGCGGATTGTGCCAGCGACATCATCAAGGGGCTGCGCAAAGGAACCAAACGCATTATCACAGGGAACAAGTCGAGCACCTTGTTCTGGATAAGCAGGCTGTTCCCCAATAGCTATCCGGCATTACTCAAGCTGCTTGGCTGAGGCCCGGAAGTTACAAGATGTCTCAGCGCGACGCGAAGCGTCACCACCTCTCAGGAACAATTCCATGACCGACAGTTATACCCGCAAGCTGTTTATTTCTGCCGCTTGTTTCAACGTACTCGCGGGTCTTCCATTACTTGTGGCTCTGCGACCCGTAGCTGCACTGTTGGGGCTGCAAATTACCCCCACCTCAACCCTCTTCATTCAACTCACCACGTGCCTGGTTATCATATTCGGCTGGGCCTATTGGATGATCGCTCGCGATCCGCTGCAGTATCGTCCCTATATCCTGCTCGGGATTATCCTGAAAGTACTGTTTGTTGTGGTGGTCTATGGTCACTGGCTGGCGGGCAGCATCCCCTGGCCATTGCCAGTAGCGGCATCGGGTGACATCGTCTATGCATTACTGTTCTGGCGTTATTTCCAGCGCGCTGAGCGTTGAACTTCGTCGTGCTGACCGTCGGTGCTGCTGGAGCATCAAGGATTGAGCCAGGAAAATTCGAACGCACCCAGCAACCAGGCCGGCCGGTAGGCCGCCTCGGTTGCTGTTGCGGGACACGCCCCTCGTGAGGCCGGGCGGCGTTCCGTTTTTACAAGTGACCCGCCGTAAGGGCGCAACCCTGAGCGGCGGTTACCGCAGCAACGGATATGTACACCTTCAAAAATCCACACTGCCTGAAAATCAACGTCCTTGATCTCACACTTTGTTACCCCATACCCCAGCCGGGTGTAAAAAACTGCTTTGGTAACAGCCTCGCAGGCGGCCTCCCGCCCTGCACTCACTTGCCTGAAAAGCCCAGCCCAGAGCGCTGTACGCGCTTTCTCAAACGTCCACTGCGCGAATTGGCCGGGTGATTGCATATGCTTGTCTGTACAAGTATCTGCGTGTGCATAAGACATCTTGCCAAACAGTCAATATGCTTTTGCGTCACAAGCGCTTCCGATGGTCCCTGGGAATAAAATAATGAAAAAAGCATTTCTCACCCTTTCTGCATTAGCTTTGTGTGTGGCTGCCGGTTCTGCGCTGGCCAAGGAGTACAAAGAGTTGCGCTTTGGCGTCGACCCCTCTTATGCGCCATTCGAATCCAAGGCCGCCGATGGCAGCCTGGTGGGCTTCGATATCGACCTGGGTAACGCGATCTGCGCAGAGCTGAAGGTCAAGTGCAAGTGGGTCGAAAGCGACTTCGACGGCATGATTCCCGGCCTCAAGGCCAACAAGTTCGACGGCGTGATCTCTTCCATGACCGCCACGCCAGCGCGCGAGAAAGTTATCGATTTCTCAAACGAGCTGTTCTCTGGCCCGACCGCGCTGGTATTCAAGAAAGGCGTGGTCATCGGCACCGATCAGGCCTCCCTCAAGGGCAAGAAAGTCGGCTACGAGCAAGGCACCATCCAGGAAGCCTACGCCAAGGCCGTGCTGGACAAGGCCGGGGTAGAGACCCAAGCCTACGCCAACCAGGACCAGGTGTACGCTGACCTGGTCTCCGGACGCCTCGATGCCTCAATCCAGGACATGCTGCAAGCCGAACTGGGCTTCCTGAAGTCGCCGCCAGGCGCCGACTTCCAAGTCAGCGCGCCGATCGAAAGCCCCCTGCTGCCAGCCAAAACCGCCGTGGGTCTCAGCAAAGGCAACGCCGAACTCCAGGCATTGCTGAACAAAGGTATCCAGGCACTGCACGACAATGGCACCTATGCGGCCGTCCAGCAGAAGCACTTTGGCGATCTGAATCTCTACAGCGGCAAATAATGACCCTGCGCCCATTTTCGGATGGGCACTTTTCTGATTGACGTAGGGCTGCTCAATGCTAGAAAACCTATTGCAGATTCTTGGGCTGTCAGGCTTCAGCCTCAAGGGCTTCGGCCCGCTGTTGCTACAAGGCTCCTGGATGACTGTCAAATTATCCTTTCTGTGCTTGTTGGTAAGCGTTGGCCTGGGCCTGATCGGCGCCAGCGCCAAGCTTTCGAAATCAGCGCTGCTGCGCGTCCCTGCGCAGGCCTACACCACGCTGATCCGCGGGGTGCCGGACCTGGTGCTGATGCTGCTGATCTTCTATAGCCTGCAAACCTGGCTGACCTCGTTTACCGATTTCATGGAATGGGAATACATCGAAATCAATCCCTTTAGCGCCGGGGTCATTACCCTGGGATTCATCTACGGGGCTTATTTCACCGAAACCTTCCGTGGCGCCATCCTTGCCGTACCGCGAGGGCAGATGGAAGCGGCTACCGCCTACGGCCTGACCCGCGCTCAGCGCTTTCGCCTGGTGGTGTTCCCGCAAATGATGCGTTTTGCCCTGCCGGGTATAAGTAACAACTGGATGGTGATCCTCAAGGCCACGGCGCTGGTGTCGATCATTGGCCTGGCCGACCTGGTCAAGGTGGCCCAGGACGCGGGCAAGAGCTCCTATCAGCTGTTCTTCTTCCTGATTCTGGCCGCCTTGATCTATCTGGTGATAACCACCGTTTCGAACTACGTCTTGCGCCGGATGGAAATCTTCTACGCCGCAGGTACCCGGGAGGCCGTGCGATGATCGAACTTCTACAGGAGTACTGGAAACCTTTCCTGTTCCAGGACGGCAATCACATCACCGGGCTGGCCATGACCCTCTGGCTGCTCAGCGCCTCGATCTTCTTCGGCTTCGTGATGTCGATCCCTCTGTCGATTGCCCGGGTCTCAGACAATGTCTGGGTGCGCTGGCCGGTGCAGTTCTACACCTACCTGTTCCGCGGTACGCCACTGTATATCCAGCTGCTGATTTGCTACACCGGCATTTACAGTCTGGCCGCGGTGCGTGCTCAGCCCGTGCTGGACGCGTTCTTTCGCGATGCGATGAACTGCACGATCCTGGCCTTCGCCCTGAACACCTGCGCCTACACCACGGAGATCTTCGCCGGGGCCATTCGCAGCATGAACCACGGCGAAGTCGAAGCGGCCAAAGCCTACGGCCTGACCGGCTGGAAGCTTTACACCTACGTGATCATGCCGTCAGCCTTGCGTCGTTCGCTGCCTTACTACAGCAACGAAGTGATCCTGATGCTGCACTCGACCACCGTGGCCTTCACCGCGACCATTCCGGACATCCTGAAAGTCGCGCGGGACGCCAACTCGGCGACCTTCCTGACCTTCCAGTCGTTCGGCATCGCCGCGTTGATCTACCTGGCAGTCACTTTTGCGCTGGTCGGCCTGTTCCGCCTGGCTGAACGCCGTTGGTTGTCTTTCCTCGGCCCGGCTCACTAATTCAGGATGCTTGTTCATGTACAAACTGAGCGTTGAAAACCTGCACAAAAGTTATGGCAACCATGAAGTCCTCAAGGGCGTTTCGCTAAACGCCAGGACCGGCGATGTGATCAGCCTGATTGGCGCCAGTGGTTCGGGCAAGAGCACCTTTCTGCGTTGCATCAACTTCCTGGAAACGCCCAACGACGGCGCCATGAGCCTGGACAACCAGCCGATTCAAATGGTCCATGACCGCCACGGCATGCGCGTGGCCGACGCCAATGAACTGCAACGCATCCGCACTCGCCTGGCGATGGTGTTCCAGCACTTCAACCTGTGGAGCCACATGACCGTGCTTGAGAACATCACCATGGCCCCACGCCGGGTGCTGGGCGTCAGCAAGAAGGACGCAGAGGATCGCGCCCGGCGCTACCTGGACAAGGTCGGTTTACCGGCACGGGTGGCCGATCAATACCCGGCGTTTCTCTCGGGTGGTCAGCAGCAACGGGTCGCCATTGCCCGTGCCCTGAGCATGGAACCGGAGATCATGCTGTTCGACGAGCCGACTTCAGCCCTGGACCCTGAACTGGTGGGAGAAGTACTCAAGGTGATCCAGGGGCTGGCCGAAGAAGGCCGCACCATGATCATGGTGACTCACGAAATGAGCTTTGCGCGCAAAGTGTCGAACCAGGTGCTGTTCCTGCATCAGGGGCAGGTCGAAGAACAGGGTGCGCCCGAGGACGTATTGGGTAACCCCAAGAGTGAGCGTCTGCGGCAGTTCCTCAGCGGCAACCTGAAGTGACCAGAGCGCCTTCGAGCAACCGCAGGGTCGCTCGAAGGCGCTGGTTCAACCCTCAACACGGAGGGCTGATGGTCCTCAATGACTCTTTACATCTCAACCTGCGTGCCCAACTCGATCACCCGATTCAACGGCAATTTGAAGTACTTCAGATTGCTGTTGGCATTCTTCAGCAAAAACGCGAACAGGCTTTCTCGCCAACGGGCCATGCCGATGCGCTTGGTCGGGATCACCGTTTCACGGCTCAGGAAATAGGTGGTGCGCATCGGGCTGAAGTCCAGCTCGGCCAAGTGGCAGAGACTCAACGCCAAGGGGACGTCGGGCTCCTCGATAAAGCCGAAGTGCAGGCTGACCCGGAAGAATCCTTCGCCATAGGCTTCAACCTCAAACCGTCGATCAGCGTTCACACGAGGGCTGTCTTCAGACACCACGGTGAGCAACACCACTTGCTCATGCAAAACCTGGTTATGCAGCAGGTTGTGCAGCAGCGCATGCGGAACGGCATCGGACCTGGCCGTCAGAAACACCGCCGTACCTTGTACCCGATGAGGAGGCTGCGTGCGGATGCTACTGATGAACAGTGGTAGAGGCAGCGCGGTTTCGTCCAGCCGTTCAACAATGATCTTGCGGCCCCGTTTCCAGGTCGTCATCAAAATGAACAGGCCAATGCCGGCAATCACCGGGAACGCACCGCCCTGGAAGATCTTCGGTGCATTGGCCGCGAAGTACAGACTGTCTACCAGCAGAAAACCGAGCAGCATCGGAATGGCCAACCAGCGCGGGGTTTTCCATAGCAGCAGGACGACGGCCGAGGACAGGATGGTGGTGATCAGCATGGTGCCCGTCACAGCGACCCCATAAGCGGCGGCCAAAGCACTGGAAGACTCGAAACCAAGCACCAGCAGCACAACACCGACCATCAACGCCCAGTTGACCGTGCCGATGTAGATTTGCCCCTGCTCCTGGCTGGAGGTGTGCTGGATAAACATGCGAGGGACATACCCAAGCTGGATGGCCTGGTGGGTCAGGGAAAATGCGCCTGAGATCACGGCTTGAGAAGCGATGATGGTCGCCAGTGTGGAGAGTGCGACCATTGGCAGCAATGCCCAGCCCGGCGCAAGCAAATAAAATGGATTGCGCACCGCCTCAGGGTTTTCCAGGATCAAGGCACCTTGACCAAAATAATTGAGTAGAAGTCCTGGCAGTACCAAAATGAACCAAGCACGGGCAATGGGCTTGCGACCGAAGTGCCCCATGTCGGCATACAGTGCTTCGGCGCCCGTGAGCGCGAGTACCACTGCCCCAAGGATGGCCACACCGATTCCCGGATGAGCGATAAAAAAATGCGCTCCCCAGTACGGATTGAGCGCTTGCAGTACTTCCGGTCGCTGGAAAATGCCATAGATCCCCAGTGCACCCAACACCACAAACCACAGCACCATCACCGGGCCGAACAGGATACCGATGCGAGCCGTGCCGTGTTTTTGTATCAAGAACAGCGCCACCAGCACGATCAATGACAAAGGCACCACCCAGTGCTCTATTCCATCAAACGCCAGCTGTAGTCCTTCAACCGCAGAGAGCACCGAAATAGCCGGGGTAATCATGCTGTCCCCGTAAAAAAGTGCCGCACCAAACAGACCGAGCAGCACCAGTGCCTTGCTCATGCGCGGATAAGGTAAGGCCGCGCGGCGGGCTAACGCCGTCAACGCCATGATGCCGCCTTCGCCCTGATTGTTGGCCCGCAGGATAAACAACACGTATTTGATCGAGACCACCCAGATCAACGACCAGAAGATCAACGATAGAATGCCCAGCACGCCATCGTGGTTGGCCTGGACACCGTAGTGACCGGCAAACACTTCCTTTAGCGTGTACAGGGGGCTGGTGCCGATATCTCCATACACCACTCCGACAGCAGCGATAAGCAGTCCCGCCGCTGAAGATTTGCGATGGGGTTTTTCAATGGCATGGGGCGATGTTTCGCTCACTTTCTACGTCTCGAGTATTGAGGGCCGAAAACGCATTCCGTGAGAATTCAAGGCCGGTGGACTACAGTGAAACTGCCATCAAATTCAGATGAGTCGTAAAGACCGTCGTCCTTGCACAGCCAAGTGATCACTCGTTCTGAAGGGCCTGCGACAGACCCGCACCACCTTCTACTCCCCCGCAAGCAACATTGAACATCCTAAGGAAATCTTGAGGGTAAAGACGAAGAAGCCGAGAGTTGCGAGGCATAAAGGCAATGTCAATTTTCCCGGCCAGTATCGTTGCGAGTAACAAAAGCCATCGTAAAAAAAGCGTAATTTTTCCGCCGCCATACCCTCCGTCCTCAGTCGGCATCTTTAGTCCTGCGTCCTCATAGCATCGTTATTCTTCCGATACTCATGGTCCCCCCCAGAGAGGCAACCTTCGACATTTTCCATGGAGAGGGCTTCGAGCAGCACCTGCTCCAGGATGGCAAAAAAACATTTGATGTGAGCCTGTTTCAATGCCTGAGGCCGGGTCACCAGATAGACTTCCATATCTGGAAGTTGGAGATCCGGGAACAACTCGATCAAGTCCTTTGCCAGAATACGGGGCAGTACTGCCACACCCATTCCTCGCCTCACCGATTCGAGCTGAACCGCGAACGCGTTCACACTGATCTGCGCGCGGTCCAGACCACCGGCCTTTGCCGCACGCATTTGCGGCAACATGTCCAGCGGGGGAAGCAAGGCAATATTGACCGCAGTGGCCGGGGTCACCCCTGGAAACCGCTTCAGATAACCTGCATCAGCGAAAACACCGTAGGCGAGCCGGCCTATTGGTCGATAAATCAGCGACGGCTCACCCAGATGAGCTGTACGTACAGCAATGTCTGCCACGCCGCGGACGATCTTGTGAAAGTCGGCTGTTACCATCAGCTCCACCGAGCAACGCGGGTGCAGAGAAGTGAAGCGACTCGCGGCCTCCAGCACACAAGACGAGAACCCCTCTCCTGCGCTGACCAGGACACTGCCAGATAACTCTGTGTGTACCCCGGATAGGCCAGCAGCGGTTTGACGCCTCAAGCCAGTTTCCGCGGCCAGGGCAACTTCCACGAGGGATTGGCCCCGTGAGGTCAACCAGCATCCTTCAACGCCCCGCTCGACGAGTGGCTCGCCCAGTGCGACCTCAAGTTGGGTCAGGCGGCGGGACACCGTAGACGCCGCAATACCCAGCAACTGGCCAGCTTGAAGAAAGCTGCCACGCCGCGAAACTGCCAACAGCAGACGAAGATCGTCCCAATTTGCTTGCAACGCCATGCGTCCTGTCCTCCCTGGTCTGCATATGTGCAAATCCATTATGCAGTAGTCGCTGTTTTTCGAGGGAGGCCTCAAAGGTATATCTACAGGCCCTCGAAACGAATGGAATGGATTGTATGACTACTGGCCCCAACGACTATGCGGAACGCGCCGCAAGAGCCTTCAATTGCCGTGATGTGGAGGCGATGCTTGCGTTGGTTTGCGAAGACTTCATCTACGTCGATGGCATGGGGGTTCAAGCCGGTCGTGAATCCATGCGCAAAAGAGAGACTGCGCTGTTCTACGCATTCCCCGATGCCCAAGTGACCTTCACCCCATTCATGGTCGCTGACGATCGTTTGGCGCTGACTGCCCTGCTGACCGGCACCTTCGCCGCCCCCCTGGTGCTGCCAGGCCGGGTGATTGCACCCCATGGACGCCATATTACCGTGCACTACGCCGCACACTTCACCTTCAAAGACGGACTGGCCATCCGTGAAGAGGTCTTCTTCGACAGTGCGGTGTTGATGCCGTTAGCCGGACAGGGTGAGGGTTGAGCCATGCGCAGCGCATTTGTTACTGGAGCAACCGGCTTGCTGGGCAACAACCTGGTGCGTGAATTGGTCGCTCGTGGCTACAGGGTCAAAGGCCTGGTCCGCTCAAGAGCCAAAGGTGAACAGCAGTTCAACAATCTGCCGGGTGTGGAGCTGGTCGTGGGTGACATGGCCGATGTCGACGCATTCGCCGCATCGCTGCAAGGCTGCGATACGGTGTTTCACACCGCGGCGTTCTTTCGCGATAACTACAAGGGTGGCAGGCACTGGCAGGAACTCGAAAAAATCAATGTCGCCGGTACGCGGGACCTGATTCACCAGGCCTACCGCGCCGGTATACGACGGTTCGTCCATACGTCTTCCATTGCCGTGCTCGACGGCGCACCTGGCGCGTCCATCGATGAGACATGTCTGCGGGCCGACGCCGACGCGGATGACTACTACCGCAGCAAGATCCTCGCCGACCGTGTCGTCTTGTCATTCCTGGAAGCACATCCCGAGATGCATGCCTGCATGGTCCTGCCCGGTTGGATGTGGGGCCCTGCCGACATTGGCCCGACCTCTTCGGGACAGTTGGTCAACGATGTCGTGAACGGCAAGTTGCCCGGGCTGATCCCTGGCAGCTTCTCCGTTGTCGATGCCCGTGATGTGGCATCGGCGCTGATTGCCGCAGCCGAACATGGCCGACGAGGTGAGCGCTATCTCGCGGCGGGCCGGCATATGACGATGGGTCAGCTGATCCCGGTTCTAGGACGTATAGCGGGCGTCAAGACGCCCGTTCGACAACTACCGCTGCCGTTTCTATACACCCTGGCGGCTGTGCAGGAGATCTATGCACGCCTTACCGGCAAGCCCATTCTGCTGAGCATGGCCACGTTGCGCCTGTTGGTACGAGAGAAGGACCGCACCTGCTTCAACCATCGCAAGAGTGAACAGGAGCTTGGCCTGAGTTTCCGGGCGCTAGAGCTGACAATCACTGACACCGTGGCGTGGTACCGTGATCACGACTGGTTTGAAAACCACGGTGCTGGCACACGAGGCGTACCTTGAGCTCCCGAGACCGCACTTACTGGTCATTTACCACGCACCAGAACAAGGACGTAAATTTGTGAACAGGGAAATAATCCTGATGCGTCACGGCCAGCCAAAACTGGCCGCTACCGACAAAATCTCAGCGATCGAGATGAAAGAATGGATCGAGCAATACAACCGATCCGAAATTACCCACCACCCGATCCCGCCTGCCAGTATGCAACTCGCCGCAACCGCCACGGTGATTGTTTCAAGCAGCGCGCCTCGTGCGCTGACCTCCCTCCAGGCGCTCGGCCTGAAGCCTGCACTGGTCGACGCACTTTTCTGCGAAGCACAACTACCTTGTGGTCATTGGAAGCTGCCACGGTTATCGCCGTTTACCTGGGCATTTATCCTTCGAGTCTTATGGCTGTGCGGTTACTCACGCAACGTCGAATCCGCCAGCACTGCGAGGATCCGCGCCAGCACGGCAGCCAAACGATTGCAGTCCCTTGCCAGTGATGGACCGGTTCTGCTGCTCGGTCATGGTTTTATGAACCGAATGATCGCCAATCAACTGGTCGCTGACGGTTGGGCTCGGCAAAAACGTAACGACAGCCAGTATTGGAGTGCGACCGTGTATCAGTACGACGGTGTGTAAGAGGCGCCACCTGTACAGTTCGATGCCCGGCATCCACACATCGACTGCCGCACAGGCCATGGCCAGATCGTTGTTGGCGCCCGTGGTTTTCAACATGTCCCAGACCACTGTGGTAACGGTGTCGAATACCGGTTCAGTTAATCATCACCTCGTCCAGTGCCTGCGCGAGGGTGCTGACCGTGCGCTCGATATTGTGCAGCTTTTCGAGTCCGAACAGACCGATGCGGAAGGTCTGGAAGTCGGCCGGCTCGTCGCATTGCAACGGCACTCCGGCGGCGATCTGGAGGCCGTGCTCGGCAAATTTCTTGCCGCTCTTGATGTCGGCATCATCGGTGTAGCTCACCACTACGCCAGGGGCCTGAAAGCCGGCTGCGGCCACGCTTTTGATGCCTCTGCCGCTCAACATTGCGCGCACCCGATCACCCAGGACCTGTTGTTCGCCGCGGACCTTTTCGAAACCGTAGGCTTGCGTCTCTTTCATCACCTCGTTAAACCGCGCGAGGGAATCGCTGGGCATGGTCGCATGGTAGGCATGCCCGCCCTGTTCGTAGGCCTGCATGATCTGAAGCCACTTTTTCAGGTCGCAGGCGAAGCTGCTGCTTTGCGTCTGCTCGATGCGCTCAAGGGCCAAAGAACCGAGCATCACCAGGGCGCAGCAAGGGGAGGCGCTCCAGCCTTTCTGCGGCGCGCTGATCAGCAGGTCGACTGCGCATTTGCGCATATCAACCCAAAGCGTGCCTGAAGCGATGCAGTCCAGCACGAATAGGCCACCCACCGCATGCACGGCGTCGCCGACGGCCCGCAGGTAGTCGTCGGGCAGGATAATCCCTGATGAGGTTTCAACGTGGGGGGCGAAGACAATCTGCGGCCTCGAAGCCGCAATGGCAGCCAGCACTTCGTCCAGAGGGGGTGGGGCGTAGGCAGCCTGGCGACCGGTGTCGACCGGTCGGGCTTTCAGCACCGTAGTAGCCGCCGGAATGTTGCCCATCTCAAGGATCTGGCTCCAGCGATAACTGAACCAGCCGTTGCGTATCACCAGACACTGCTGGTCGGTGGCAAACTGTCGCGCCACCGCTTCCATGCCGAATGTGCCGCTGCCCGGGACCACCGCAACAGCCTGGGCGTTGTAGACCTGTTTCAGGGTCCTGGAAATGTTCTTCATCACGCCTTGAAATGACTGCGACATGTGGTTGAGCGAGCGGTCGGTGTAGACCACTGAGTACTCGACCAGCCCCTCGGGATCGATACTGGGATATAGCTTTGACATAGGGTGACTCCTTTGGCAGAGATCTCAGTGGTATCGACCCTGCCCTAAGCCTTGGCAAATGACAAGATTGCTCGGGATTGAATTGCGACTTCTGTCGAGCAGCGCATCATTTTTTTGATCCGGCGTGATCACCACGCAATCAAGTTCGTTCAAGCCAGGCACGGGCGATTTCTTCGCGCGTAGCAAACCAGGCATCGCTGTACTGCCTGGCATACTCGATGAATTGCTTGATCGCCCTTACTTTCCCGGGACGGCCCACCATGCGTGGATGCAGCCCGATCGACATCATGCGGGGTCGCTAGCGCCATATCGGCAATACCAGCCCACGGGACGTTTGCCACAGGTACGTTCGAAGAATTCGATTGCCAGGCGCATGTGCTCTCTCGAACCATTGCCTATGCGGAATTTGTGCCGGTTTAGAGGGGGGTCAGTCTTGCTTCAGCTCGTGGGTCAATTCGGCGCGAGCATCAACGCTGGCCATTACCTCGCCGATTTCTATAGCCCGATTGGACGTCCGTCGGAACGGCGGGCGTCGATTCAAGGCTAGATCCAGGATAACCGTGGGAGTAAATGTGGGGGTAATTTTGCAGGCATGAAAAATCTATGGTCGGGACGGAGTGATTCGAACACTCGACCCCTAGCACCCCATGCTTGAAATGGGCATAAAGCCCAGCATTTGCTGAGTCTTCTACTGGCGCTCGCTGCAAACGGTGCCTTACAGAGCCAAACCGAAATTAGTGAATCCCCGAAAAAGTCCCCACACCTTTTTCGGTACTCCCCAGCGTCTGGCCGAGGGCCGCGAACCTTCGGGGGCTTTGCCTTTTCTGAACCTTACTACTGTTACATCGGGCCGGTTTATTGTTCTTCTTCGGGTGGTGATTGCTTTGTTGGGACTATCTGATTATCAGTGGATGGGCTGACGAGTTCGCGAGCAGGCTCACTCCCACAGGTTATGCGCTAACCCTGCTCGCGAAGAGGACTTTAGGGCTATTGCCAAAAAATCCGGATTAGAAGTAATACCCGATGTTCATGTACAACTGGTTTTCCCACTGGTTACTACCACCAGCCCCCAGACTCTGGGTGAGGCTGCCGCCACCGATGACCGGATCATTCTTGCCGTACAACCACTCCGTGGCGATCCATAGTTTGCTGAGGGAGAACGACGTGCCGAAAATCATCCGTTGCGAGGTCTTGAAATCGTCCGCGGATTTATCGAAGGCGCTGTAGTTGGCGTACAGCTTCACACCGCTGATCTGATCGAACAGATACTTGCCGCTGACGTCATAGCTCACATCCGCCACGTACAAGTTACCGCGACTGGCGACGTTGAAGGTGGCGTCGTAACTGCCGAAAGTCACCAATTCATCGGTGCCGGGGTTGCGCGGGGACATCTGCTGTCGCGCGGCTTGCAGTTGCACGCCCCATGGGCCGTTCTTGCCGACGTAGTGCACCGCCATGGCATTGCGCCGGCCATCGTTGTTGGTGTCGCGGTTCTCCAGGGACGAGGTCAGGCCGGAGATCCCGACTTCGGACTTCCACGGCCCCAGGTCCAGCGCCTTGGCCACCCGCAGGACCACTGTGTTGCGTTCCTGGTTATTGCTGCCGTCGGTGACATAGCTGTCCGCTTCGGAGACCACGGTGGAGTAGGTTTCACCGTTGCTAGTGCCTTTACCCTGCCAGGCGGGGCGCAGGTAGTAACCGGCCTGAATATTCCAGTCGCCGCTTTGCTGGATGTACTTGGCACCGACTTCTTCGATGTCTTCCAGTCCTATGACACTGCCCAGGGTTTGGTAGAACGTGCTGCCGAAGTACGGCTGCAAACCGAACGGCAGCTGGTTCAGGCCGACTTGAACCTGCTGGTCGGGGTTGAACTTGTAGCCGATCCACGCCAATTCGGCGAACTGGACGTCACCGACATTCTCTGTGTACTCATAAGGGTAGGCTCGACCGTAGAAACGGTATTGGGCCTCGCCGATCCAGGTATCGGAGTTGTACTTGGCGCTGAGGATCGCGGTGTCGAAGTTGAACTTCTGGATGTCACGATCCGGGTCATAGTCCCAACGCGCCCGGACGGCACCGCCGAGATCGAGGTTGTCGGTGACCTGGATCGCCATCGCTGGGGTGGAAAGCGCCCCCAACAGCGCCAGCGGGGTCAATGAGCGCAAGGCCCGGGTGGTGTTCAAGTTCATGGTCGCTCCGTCTCTTGTTTATTTTATTGTTGGCAACACTCATCCCGGCCACGGCAAAAGCGCGGTCTGGATGAAAGGGGTAGGGCCCACCAGAACGAAGGCTGCAAACAGCGTTCAAGTGAGGGCCGGGAGGGTCAGCCGCCGGCGTTCAGCCGGGTCTGGGTGTAGCTATGCCGAGCCTGCAATTTGCACTTCTTCACCAAGGCTGGGAGGTGCGTGACAAACCGCGGTCACCCGCGTCAGTCGCGTTGCAGTTCTTCAACCACAGCTGCACAAGCACGGAAGGTATTCAACGTCCACTCTGAGTTGATGAAGTCCGGCCAACTGGAAAGTTTTACGATTGCCACTTCAGAAGCCGGATCCCAATAGATACTCTGCCCAAATACTCCTCGCGCCGAATAGGTACCCTGTTCACTGTCCAGCACCCAACACTGATTGCTATAGGCGGCGTCAGGAAAGTGTTTGACATAGAACCCATAGAGGACTTCAAAAGCCGGTGTGGAACCACGGCCGCATGCACGCACAAACTCCTCTGGAACAATCTGTTGACCGTTGAAATGTCCACCCTGCAGATACATCTGGGCAAAGCGCGCCAGATCACGCAGCGTGGCGCTCATCCCGCCATCGGCCAATGCAGTTCCAACGCAATCGAGGGTGATATTCGCGTCTTGCTCTGCCCCCAGTCTTGACCAGATCTCCCGGCTCAATAAAACAGGGAGCCGCTCGCCGCAGGCCCGCTCACAGACCCAGGCCAGCACGTCGGTATCCACTGAGCGATACTCAAAGAACTGGCCATGTTCACGGTCCTTACTCAGCGACTTCAACAAACCATAAATGCTGTCAGGTGACTCCCGCTCTCCCCGTTCACGCCAACCCGAGGCGATATCCAACTGGATGAATTCAGCATCCGGATCGGTGTAGTCCTCTCTGAATCTCACTCCCGTGCGCATATCCAGCAGATCCTGTACCCGGGCGTCGCCATAACCGCTTGCCGAAAGCTCGGGCACATAGTGGCTGACACGCGCTTGGGGATCGATTCTGCCCTGGCCGATCAACCTGCCGACCAGGCTACCGACGACGGTCTTGGATACCGATTGCAACAGATGCAAGGTGTGCGGCTGCATACCGTTGAAATACTGCTCCGAAACCACCCTGCCTTGATGAAGCACCAAAAAACCATCGGTGTAGCTATCGGTCAAGAAGGTCGCCAGATCGGTTTGCCCGCCGTCGACCCGCTGGAAACGTACGTCGTCCAGTGAGCGTTCGTTGCGCTCGAGTTCGGTGACCGGCCCGGGACTGCGATGAATAGCGGCCACCGGAAACAACTGGCTCATGTGCTGGAACGACCAGCGGTTATAGGGCGGACTGTCCCAATTATGCAGGCCGACTTGCTTTTCCCGGGACGGCGGATAGCCCTGCATCAAACTTAGGTCCTGATAACCAATGCCGGGAGCGGTCATGTCTTTTTTATTGTACATAGGGGTTCAGCTCTCATCGTTCAGAGGGTGGTGGCAAGAAAAGCGGTGGCCGTAATCCTGGGTCTCGGCTGGCACCTCTCGGCGACAACGCTCACTGGCCCGCGGGCAACGTGGCGCGAAGTGGCACCCGGCAGGCCGGTTCAAGGGGCTGGGGATCTCGCCACTCAGGATTTGCAACTGGTCACGGCGCTCCGGGTCGATGGAGGGCACTGAATTGAGCAGCGCACGAGTGTAGGGATGACGCGGTCGGCCAAACACCTGCTCCACAGGCCCGGCCTCGACGATGCGCCCCAAGTACATCACCAGCACCTGCTGCGCCAGATACTCGACCGTCGCAAGGTCGTGGCTGATAAACAGGTAGCTCAGGCCATTGTCGGTCTGCAGCGTCTTGAGCAATTGCAGCACTTGGGCCTGGACCGACACGTCGAGCGCCGCCGTAGGCTCATCGAGGATCAGCAGTTTTGACTCCAGCGCCAGGGCCCGGGCGATAGCGATACGCTGCAACTGGCCACCGGAGAATTCATGGGGATAGCGCTCCATGTGCTCCTCGCCCATCCCCACATTTCCCAGCAGCGTGAGAATGCGCGCGTGCAAGGCGCTACCGCGCAAACCAAAGGCAACCTTCAGCGGCTCGGCAACAATCGCCTTAATCGTCATTTTTGGGTTCAGCGAGGCGTAGGGATTCTGGAACACCATACTCAAGCTCCTGCCCCGCTCCCTGGCATCAGTGGGCAGCGGCCGACCTTCGACCAGAATTTGCCCACTATCGGCTGGCAGCAGACCGAGCAAGGTCGCGGCAACCGTACTTTTGCCACAACCGGATTCCCCCACCAGCGCGACCGTCTCACCGACCTGCACCTCCAGGCTGATGTGGTCGATGGCGGTCACCAGGCCGTCGCGGCTGGCGTAGGTCTTGTGCAACTGATTGACGCTCAACAGTGCGGGCTGTTTGTTGTTATTCATAGCCGTTTACCTTTCAAAGAAGCCTCACACCTTGACCAATATGTTGTGGCAAGCTGCCCAGTGCTCATTGCCGATGACAACCCTCGGCGCAGCGTGATTGCAGCGTCCGGTGGCGCGTTCACAACGTGGGTTGAAGGCACAGCCAGCCGGGGGAGCCGCCATGTTCGGCACCTGCCCCGGGATGAAGCCCAGGGCTTGGGGTCCCTGCCCCAACTTGGGCACGGTGCCCATCAACTTCAGGGTGTAGGGGTGTGCAGGTCGCTTGAACACCTCGCCCACCGGACCGCTCTCCACCACTTCGCCGGCATACATCACCGCCACCCGGTCACAGAGCGAAGCCACTACCCCAAGGTTGTGGGTGATAAACAGAATCGCCAGGTCCTGCTCCCGTGCCAGCTTGCGCAGCAGGGCGATGATCTGCGCCTGCACTGTGACGTCCAGCGCCGTGGTCGGCTCATCGGCGATCAACAGTTTTGGCCGACAGGCCAGCGCCATCGCAATCACCACTCGCTGCAACTGACCGCCAGACATCTGGTGCGGGTACTTGGCTAGCGCTAGAGAGGGGTCGGGCATGCTCACCGCTTCCAGCGAGCTCAGCGCCTCGGCGCGGATTTCTGCCTTACTCAGTTGCCGATGGCAGCCGATGACATCGATCATCTGCCGCCCGACGGTGAAGAACGGGTTGAGCGCCTTCATCGGATTCTGGAAGATCATCGCCGCGCCACCGCCACGCAAAACCGCCAGCTGCGACGCCGACGCGCCGTTAATCTGCTGTCCGGCGACCCTGACACTGCCTCCCAGCCGAGCGGCCTCAGGCATCAATCCAAGGCAGGACATGGCCGTCATTGACTTGCCCGAGCCCGACTCCCCCACCAACCCGAGGATCTCGCCGCGCCTTATCTTAAGGTCGATGCCGCGTACGGCCTGTACGGTCTTGAACAAACCAGGGAAGGATACCGTCAGCCCTTCCACTTCCAGCACCAGGTCTTGAGCTGCGTCGTTATTCGCAGCGGCGAGACGCTCAATAGTCGAATACTGCAAGGATTCGTCGATCATCAGCGCATCCCCTTCTTTGGATCAAGCACATCGCGCAGCCCGTCACCTACCAGGTTGACGGCCAGCACCAGGACAAAAATCGCCACTCCGGGAAACAACACCGTCCAGGGATTCTCGAGTAACTGCGAGCGCGACGCTGCGGCCATCAGCCCCCATTCGATCATGGGCGGCTTGGCCCCCAGCCCGATAAAGCTCAGCGAGGCAGCGGCGAGAATGGTGTAACCAAAGTCCATGGAGCCCTGCACGATCACAGGCGTGGTGGCATTGGGCAGTACATGACGAAGCAAGATACGGCAGTGACTGACGCCCATGGAACGGGCGGCATGGATATAGGTTTCTGAACGAAGCCGTACTACCGCACCGCGCATAATCCTCGCGTACCAGGGAAACCAAGAGACAGCGAGCGCTAACATGGCGTTGGCCAATCCCGATCCCAGCGCAGCGGTGATAGCGATCGGCAACAACAGCGGTGGAAAGGCCAGAAACACATCTGAGAAACGCATCAGCAGCGTATCAACTCGACCACCGAAGTAACCGGAAACAATCCCAATCGGAATCCCGATCAGCATCGCAATCAGAGTCACGCTCACTCCGATGATCAGCGAGGTGCGTGCGCCATAAAGCACCCGTGAAAGAATGTCGCGACCAAACTCGTCGGTGCCCATCCAATGTGCCCAGTTGGGTGCCAGCAATTTCTGGGAAAAGACAATTTTGTTCGGTTCATAAGGTGCAAGCCAGGGAGCGAAGACTGCTGCCAGGATAATCAGCAGCAATAACAGCGCGCCGAATACAAACAACTTGTTATCGCTGGCAAACGCCAAGGCCTTGATACGCCATGATGGGGCTCGCGAGGGCATGGACAGGGATACGTCTTGGATACTCATTGGACTCGCAACCTCGGATCAACAAGGTGATACAAGAGATCAACGATCAGGTTGATCGACAGATACGTCGTGGCCAGCACCAGGGTGGCCCCCATCACAGCGGGGAAATCATTCTGGGCAATCGAAAACACCACGAAGCCGCCCAGGCCGGGCCAATCGAAAACGAACTCAACCACTACCGCACCACCGAGCAGGTAACCGAAGGTCAGGCCCACCACTGTCAGGAGCGGAATCATTGTCGCCTTCAGGGCATAGGCGTAATGGATACGCCACTTGGGTACACCGTAAGAAACGGCCGTACGGATGTACTCCTCGGATAGCACCTCCACCATCATGTTGCGGGTGATCCGGGTGACAGTGGCCAAGGTCACGATGACCAGGGTGAGCACGGGTAGCGTCAGGTGTTTGATGGCGCTCCACAGTGCTACGAAATTACCGGCCAGCAGAGTGTCGATCAGGTAAAAGCCTGTCACACGCTCAAAAGGGCTATCAAGAAGAATGGAAGCATCGATACGTCCTTGCAGGGGCAGCCAGTTGAGCTTGCCGTAGAACAGTAACTGCAAGCCCATGGCCAGGATGAAAACTGGAAACGCCGTCCCGGCGATGGACCCCGCTCGTGCCGCATTGTCGACCACTGAGTTCTGCCGCGCCGCTGAGATGACACCGATCGGCACCCCTAGCACCACCACCCAGAACATCGCCAGGAATGTCAGTTCAAAAGTCGCACCAACCCGCCTGACCACTTCCTCCACCACCGGCCGCCCGGTGCGCAGACTAGTGCCAAAATCACCTCGCAGAAGATCACCGATGTAATTGAAGTATTGGATCGGCAGAGGCTTATCCAACCCCAGTTTTTCCCGTGCGACGGCAATCTGCTCCACCGTGGGGTGGTTTCCCAGCATCATTTCTACCGGGGAACCCGGAAGAGCTCGGCTCAGAACGAAGGTGATGGTCAACACTCCCAAAAGAATGAAGAACATCACTATCAATCGCTGAGCTATATACTTCGCCATTTGGAATACCCCTTGTGGCTAAAAAACTTGACCCTGACTTCTTACGCCCTACATAAAAACCCCAAAAGCGGGTTAACCCTTGAGGGAATGACCAGGCAAATTAACTAACTGCCTGGTTATCGATTTACATGGCAAATCAGGTATTACACGTACCACTTCCTCAAGGACGACTCAGCATTCAGCGATTCAGGTTGTAGTAGAGAATCGCCTCATAAGCAGGATTCAGGCTCTTTTCCATACCCTTGATGTCTTTGCGGGAGACACGTATCTGCTGCACGTCGGCGTACCAGATCGCAGGAGCGTCCTTGGCCAGTAGCTGCTGGGCCTGCACGTACTTTTCAGTAGACTTGGCCCGATCACTGCCTTCTAACGCCGCCGCCTCTTCGATCAACTGATCAAAGTTTGGGTTGCTGTAGTGAGACAGATTGAATAGCGTGGTTTTCTCTGTATGGAACTCACTGAAAAGCCAATCGCTGGGTGTCGGATACGTCGGCCACCAAGCCATAGATTGCATGTTGGGAGCGGTATCCAGCTTCTTTGCCTTATCCCAGATCACACCCCACTCGCCGGGGAGTAACTCCACCTCAACGCCAACCTGAGACGCCGTCGCCTGGAATAGTTCAGCAGCGTTTGCATAGATGCCACTGATGTACTGCATCGAGACCTTCCAGTCCTGCTTAGGTACACCGGAGGCTTCCAACAATTGTCGGGCTTTATCCAGATCGTAAGAGGCCATAGGCACGCTGGCATGCCCCCAGATACTGGTGGGCAAAGGCCCCTTGGGAACGCTGCCGTAACCATGCAAAATATCTTTGGTGACACTTTCATAGTCCCAGAGGTACTGCAGCGCCTGACGAAATGCCAGGTTGTTCGTAGGGTACCTCTGGGTATTGATCAAAAATTGAAAGTTCTTCCACGAAGGCGCGGTGCTCACCTTGATGGAGGGGTTCTCTCCCAACACCTTGAGCTGATCAAGAGGGATATCCCAAGCGACACCGGCCTCGCCATTTTTGATCATCTGGGTACGAGTGGCGGCTTCGGACACGACCTTCACGATAACCCGATCAAATTGCCCTTCTTTCCAACCTCCCCAGTAGCCATCGAATCGCTCAAGCACCACTTGCTGGCCCTGTTCGACCTGCCCAAGTTTGTAGGGACCGGTACCGATGGCGTTGGGAGCCATCATCCAGTCATGACCTTTCTCCACCGCCGCCGGAGCAATGATGTAAGCGGCATACTGACCTGCCGCGATCAGATTGGCCGGAGTGGGACTCTTAAACTTGAGCACTACCGTATCGTCAGCGAGGGCCTCGACGGCATCCAGACCTTTCCATACAAATGCAGCACCCTGTTTCAGCTCCTTGACGTAATCAATGGATTTTTTGACCGCTGCGGCATTAAAGGCCGAACCGTCATGAAATTTAACGCCGTGCCGCAGCTTGAAGGTCCAGGTCTTGCCGTTGTCGCTGCTTTCCCAAGACGTGGCAAGCCCGGGGGAAAACTCCTCAGCACTGCCTGGCGCGTTATATACCACTAGTGTCTCGTAGATATTGCCCAGTACCCGCACTTCCTCCGAAAAGGCCGAGGCTGGATCCCAATCCTTGAAAGAGGCTCGATCAGCGACAACCAAGGTATTGTTTGCCGCATACACCAAACCACTGGTCAATGGCGCAGTAATGGACAGCGCCATCAACCCCGCCATCAATGTTCTTTTGAATTTCATAGGTGTTCCTCTTATTTTTATGGCGGGCGCAGCGGATCACTTGTAGAAACAGGCACTCATTCAACTGGAATGAATAATGTGATTGGCCGTTAACGAAACTGACATTTGAGTGGTGTATGGCATTATCGATCTGCCGCACGGCCAGCTCAATTTCGCGAGCACGAAGAAAAAAACGCCAGGTGACGCCCCAAAGCGTCACCTAGCGTCAATTTTAAAAAAGA
Source organism: Pseudomonas sp. S2_F07 (assembly GCF_054668325.1). NCBI lineage: Bacteria > Pseudomonadati > Pseudomonadota > Gammaproteobacteria > Pseudomonadales > Pseudomonadaceae > Pseudomonas > Pseudomonas sp. S2_F07. Next base: position 6,123,191 of record NZ_CP162758.1, on the reverse strand, counting down.
CTAAAACAGCGGAGGGACGAGGTTGAACTCACCTTCTGATGGATGTACCAGCAGCCGCGACCTCACCTCGTCGGGAATCTCAGGGGCATCAATCGGAAAACAGCTGCAACTGGTGAGAGCGTTACGCAGGTCGATCGATTCGCCTAGGTGCTCAAATACGATATGGGCACCAAAAGGACGGCGGAAATTGTCACCCGAAACGCCGAGTACCAAGCCGTTGAGAAAACGGAAACGACTGCGGTAGGAGGGATAAAGCGCTGACCAGATATAGCCCCGGGACGAGAGGTACTCGCGCTCGACGATGTAAATCAGATCCGATGAGGCAAAGCAGAACCCACGATATTTATTGATGCCGAAACTGTTCAGCTGGTCATCGCCCAGCCTCATCCGCTCGTAGGTTTTACTCAGGATCTTTTCGCCGGAGCGGGTCAAGCGGGTAATCGACTTGATCACCTCCCCCGGCGCGGCAGGCGACATCAAATAGACAAAGTAGTAACCCTGGTACTTCGACAACGCCTGCGCGGAGCTCGGGAAAAAATCGGCTGGTACCGCACTGTCCGGCTCTCGCGCCGTGCGTTGCCTGTTGAGCAGAGCGCGGAAGGATTCATGCTCGGAGAATATTTCCTCCTCATCCACCCCAAAAAAAGTGCAGATCTTGCGCAGGGTAAAGGACGAGGGAGTCGCTTGCGCCCCCAAGTATTTGTTGAACTGCTGGCGGTTGATATCAAGGGAGCGGCACACCTTCGCCACCGACTTATAATATCCGCAGAGAAGGCGCAAGTTTTGACTGAAATCTTGCATCGACTGGGATGAACTGGAACTGACCATAAAGAGTATTCCTAACGCCAGAATTGACAAAATGCTGAACTAATCGTCGCTTGGGGTCACGGCTTCAAAAGCTCAGTGCAAGACAGTGCCTGAAAGTGGCGCTGAAGCTCGGCATTGCCAACCCGTGATCGACGCGAGCATAGAGCCCGACCATAGCGTCTCAACAAATACACAAACTTATCCAGCGATTCCTGACGCCTCGGTAGAATTACCATCGGCTGCATATTTGTAATTCGCGCCTATTACTACCCAAGATGTCACCGCTGTGGTCTTCATTAGCACCACCGGTGCGGGCGAGGCCAGGGTTGGCACGTTGCGCCAGACACCTGCATTGGTGCGGCAGCAGCCGCGCATCATTGGCTACGCATGCGACGCGATCGAGCCCATGCCAGGATGCGGCAGCGAAGCCTAGAGGAGCAGTGAGTCAGCCTGTACCACGTAACGTCGACCGACAAAGGTTTCAGCGCCAGTTAGCGCGCCAGTTAGCGCGCCATGGTGGGTGCCATGTTCCAGGCCGGAGGCATACTGGGGATCATCGTCATCGGCTGGGAAATGGACCGGTTCAAGGCTCATAAAGTGTTGATCGGCACCTTGTCGGGGGCCGCGCTGGTGACGCTGGCAATTGCCAGGCTCGATCTGAATCTATACGGCCTGATGACCCTGGTGTTCCTTCTTGAGTACTGCATCAACTCGACCAACACCAGCTGGACGACCATGGCTGCCAACTACTACCACACACGCATTCGCTTCACGGGGGGATCAGTTGGATGACGGGCGTCGCGGTGTTCGCCGCGGTGTTCGTCGCGTATGACGGCGGTCTGCTGCTGGGCTTGAAATGGAACCCGGAGCAATTGTTCATCCTGCTGATCGTTCCGATCTTCATCGCTGCGGTGGCGGACTGGCTAAAAAACCGCAGCGATCGATCGAACATGACCGGGGTGACGCATTAAGCTAACGCTTTAAACACCCCACTATGCTGTCCTGGATTCCTGCATGAACGTCAATGACGCAAGTTTCGAAGAACTGTTGGACGCCCTGCACGACGGCGTCTACATCACCGACGGCGATGGCAACACACTCAAGGTCAACAAGGCCTACGAACGTTTGACCGGCCTCAATAGTGCCGAACTGGTGGGGCGCTCCATGCAAGTGCTGGTCAATGAAGGGACGATCTCTCAGTCCGCCACCTTGCGGGTTTTACGCGAAGGCTTGCCCGTTTCGGTAATGCAGAGCGTGAGTCATGGGAAAAAGCTGTTGGTCAGCGCAACACCGATCTTCGACAGCGCCAAACGCATCCGTTACGTGGTCAGCACCGTACGCGACATGACCGAGTTATTGCGCATGAAGCATGAGCGTGACGAACTGCATCAGCTCAAACAACTGCGCAACAGCACCGCGCAATTGCATGCCGGTCAACGCGACGAACTGTTGAACTCCCTGCCCGTGGCGGACCAAAAAGTTTCCGGCCGGGTCTTCGCCCTGGCGCGCCAGGTGGCCAGCAGCTCGGTGAAGGTGCTGCTGCAAGGCGAAACAGGTGTCGGCAAGACCCTGGTCGCACAATACATCCACAATGCCGGCCCCCGTGCCAAGGAGCCGTTTCTGGCACTCAATTGTGGTGCGCTGCCGGAGAATCTCATTGAGGCCGAACTGTTTGGCTATGTCCCCGGTGCCTTTACCGGCGCCGGGCCGAAAGGCAAGCGTGGTCTGCTCGAACTGGCCCACCACGGGACGTTGTTTCTGGACGAAATTGGCGACCTGCCGTTACCGGTCCAGGTCAAGCTGCTCAAGGTGATCGAAGAAAATCGCTTCATTCCGGTTGGCGGGCTGGAGCTCAAGGAAGTGGATGTGAGGATCATCAGCGCCACCCATCATGACCTCAAACAGCGGGTGGCACAGGGGCTGTTCCGCGCGGACCTGTACTACCGACTCAACGTCGTCCCCATCCACATTCCCGCCCTGCGCGAGCGCAGTGAGGAAATCCCGGCGCTGCTGCATTTCTACCTGGAGACCTGCAACGGCCGTTACGCACGCCAGGTGCAGTGGAGCCTGGAAGCACTCGACCTGCTGTGTGAGTACGCCTGGCCAGGCAATATCCGTGAGTTGATCAACGTGGTGGAGCGGCTGGTGGTCACCACCCCGGGTGACACCATCGAGGCGCTGGATCTGCCCGAAGAGATACTCAACCTCAGCCCACAGGACACCGACCAGGGCCGCCTGCCGCTGCGCAAGATTGTCGAGAACGCCGAACGCGCGGCGATTCGCGCGGCACTGCGCTTGCACAAGACCACCCGCCTGGCGGCGAAGGCCCTGGGCGTGAGCCAGGCCACCGTGGTGCAAAAAATGAAGCGCTGGGAACACTCTGACTGACAACGTTTGATTAGTATTTGAATCAAACAGCCCCCAGGCGATCAGGATACTGATCGCAACTCCCCTGCACTAATCCCGCCTGTTTCCCGCAAAGCCCCGCCATCCGGGGCTTTGCGCATTCTGGCACGCCATTCGCTATGTCCGGTTGACACGCCCTTGCGCAAACAACAACTACATAGGACGAGCCAATGACTGCCTCAGCGTTCAAAATCGCCAATCGACTGATTACCGGAGAAGCCGCCCTCGAACAGCTATCCGTTGAACTCACCCGCCTGAATATCAACTTTCCGCTCATCGTCACCGATGCGGTGCTGGTCAAGTCCGGCACGGTAGACCTTACCCTTGCGCAATTGGGAGGTCGGCGCTACGGCGTCTTTGATCAGGTCAAGCCTGAACCGGAGATCGCCATCGTAGAAGACTGCACCCGCGCCTTCCACGAAGGCGGCTATGACGGCCTGATCGGCCTCGGAGGCGGCAGCGCCATTGACATCGCCAAAGGCGTCTCGGCCTTCGCCGGGCATGACGGCCCGTTGGCCGAGTTGTTCGGCGTCGACCTGGTCAAGCAAAAGGGCCCTGCCCTGATCGCCATTCCGACCACCGCCGGCACCGGCTCGGAAGTGACCAGCGTCGCGATCTTTTCCGACAAGCAAGCGCAACTGAAAAAGGGCATCGTCAGCGACTACCTGCTGCCGGATGTCGCCCTGGTCAGCCCGGCCATGACCCTGACCTGTCCGCGCAGCGTCACCGCCGCCAGTGGCGTGGATGCCCTGGTCCACGCCATCGAAGCTTATCTGTCGGTAAATCGCTCGCCGATCACCGACGCACTGGCACTGGGCGCCATCAAATTGATCGCCAAGGCCCTGCCCAAGGCTTATGCCAACCCGGCCGACCTGCAAGCTCGCGAAGACATGGCCACCGGTAGCCTCATGGGCGGCATGGCCTTTGGCAATGCCGGCGTCGGCGCGGTGCATGCGTTGGCCTACCCGTTGGGCGGTCGCTTCAACATCGCCCATGGCGTGAGCAATGCCTTGCTGCTGCCGCACGTAATGCAGTGGAACAAGATGGCCTGTGTCGAGCGCTTCCGTGATATCGCCGAAGCGATGGGCCTGCGCGTGTCCCGCCTGAGCGACCAGCAAGCCGCCGATGCCGCTGTGCAGGCCATGGCCGATCTGTGTGAGGCGGTGGAAATTCCCAAAAGCCTGCGCGCCTTTGACGTTCCTGAGGACGCCATCCCGGCCATGGCCGAAGAGGCCTGCAAGATCGAGCGCCTGATGCGCAACAACCCGCGCCGCCTGAGCGCCATCGATATCGAGAAAATCTATCGCTCGGCGTTTTGATTGGGGCCCTCAAACCGTTCAGCGCTCGATGCCCCATCGAGCGCTCACCCTACAAGATCAATAAAACAGGTGCAGCCGATGTCCAGTTCCCCTGAACCACGATACGAAAGTCCGTACATTGCCCTTGGTCCGTTCAAGGTGCGCTTGCCCTTTATCCACTACAAGTTCGAGTTGCCGGACTACCTGCAAGGTTTGCTGATGTGCGCAGTCGACCTGGCGGCGATCCCGCTGATGACCGAATTACTCGGGATGCCATTCGAAGTGGCACTGGCGGTGGTCATGCTCAACGGCTTGCTGTACCTCACCCACCACTTGCTCGGCGACCCGACCGTACCGGGCTGGATCACCCCGGCGGTGCCGCTGTTAATGGCCTATTGCGCAACCTTTCCGGTCGGCCCGGAACGGGTCCATGCCTTGATTGCGTTTCAATTGATGCTCGGCGTGTTCTCCATTGCGCTGGGGGCCACGGGGATGGCGAAACGCGTGTTCACCTACATACCGGCAGCCATGAAATCCGGGATCATCGTCGGCGCGGGCCTGAGTGCCGTGATCGCGGTGTTTCAGGTGGGTGGCAAGTTTGACGCGTTCCCATGGACAATCTCCATCGCGGTGGGCCTGGCGTTCTACCTGATTTTTTCCCAGCACTTCCAGGTACTCAAGCAGAAGAACGCGTTCTGGTGGAATTTCGCCAAGCTCGGCATCCTTCCGATTGTCCTGCTGGCGGTGGTCATCGCGCCACTTTTCAACGAGGCGCCGTGGCCGACCATTAAATGGGGCATCAGCCAGCCGGACTTCATTGGTTTGTGGACCCACTACACGGTGTTCGGTCTCGGCATGCCGCCTTTGTCGATGTTCATCTCGGCAATTCCAACGGTGCTGGCGGTGTACATCATCGTGTTCGGCGACGTGCTCAGCGCCAAGGTACTGCTGGACGAAGCTGAACAGATCCGCACCGACCAGGAGATCGACTACAACCCGGACCGCGCGCACCTGATCTTCGGCGGACGCAACGCCATCATGAGCATCTTCGGCCCCGACGTCGCCATGTGCGGACCGAAGTGGGCAGCCATGCTGGTGGTGATCATCGAACGTTTCAAGGGTGGGCCGAAGGCAATGGGTTCGATCATTGGCGGTGTCGGCTCATTCCGCTGGGGGACCAATACCGGGTTGCTGCTGTTGCCAGTGGTAACCCTGGTGCAACCGATTCTGGGCGTCGCGCTGTCCCTGACCCTGCTGATCCAAGGTTATGTCAGCGTGCGTCTGGGCATCCTGGAAGCGCGAAGCCAGCGTGACCTGGGTATCGCCGGGGTGATCGGCGCGGTGCTGGCAATCAAGGGCGCGAGCTGGGCATTCGCCATCGGCGTGGTGTTGTGCTTGCTGATCTACGGCAAGAACTTTTTCCGTGGCGAAAACGACAGGACCTTTGCCCGTGACCTGAATACGCCAGAGACGTTGCCCGAAACGCCGTTAAAACCGGCCACGGTTCAACGTGTGGCCGAGACGGCGACAGTCGAATAATGCTTCGATCTTCGCTCATGGCGCGCGGCGTAGTGCCGGCGCCATGAACAGGGTCCGCATTTACCACAAATAACCAAACATGACGGGCGCCCCCCTTGAACGTTGGGTAAGGTTAGAACTCATGGGCTGGTGGTTAGGTATGTCGATAGGCCTGAGTCGCGATATGCCACAAAGCCATCCACTTGTGCCATGCAGCGCTACAAGTGTTCCGGCAAAATCGGCCGTCGTATCAGGACGGACGATCGCGCATGCGTGCGTATGGAATACTAGCGCCGAGTGTCTGCAAATAACTACCCGAACGACCATGCCGTCCACCGCTTGTTTCCCTTTATCCATCGTCAGCACTGAAGCACCGAAAAGTTAGGGAACGCGGAGCGCCATCTCAGCTCACTCGAGGGATGACACGAGATTGAAATACACTGCAATTGGGTCGCCAGGTTGCGGAATTGTTCCAGCCCTTCAAACATGCCATACATCTGTGGGCAAACTGTAATAACCCGTTACCAGCCCAATTGCTTGTTAAAACCAAGGGCATCGTAGTAGTCATGCTGCGTGAGAATCTTGCCGTTATCGAGACGTATGAAACTAACGCCCTTAAAGCTGAGTGGGCGCTGAGTGGCTGGGGTCTCGGCACTCCAGGGGCCGGTATTGGTGCCGTTGAACTCCCATTCGAAAGCAATGCTCCCACCGTTGACAATCGGCTCGCCGAGCATTTTCCATTGCAGATCCGGCACCGCCTGCATGAACACCTGAATTACTTGGGACTTTGCGTTTTCGCGGCCAACCTGAGGTGTGCCCACCGAGGCGTCTAGAAACTCAACGTTATCAGAGAAGTACTCGGCCGCGGCATCCGCATTGTGGGCATTCCAAGCCTTCATATAGTCATGGATTACGCTGAGAGTATCGTTTTGGCCTGCCGCAAAACTTGCATGACTGGCCAGAACCAAAAACAGCCCGAACAGTAGTGAGTGGATTCGAGACGTCATAGCCTTCAACCTTATTGTTAGAAGATCAGTTTGCCTGCCGCGCTTAGCGGCAGGCATTGATGTCAGTTAGCGGTTTTTCCAGGCATCCGAAGCTGGTGCCTTGCCCTTTTCATAGGGACGAAACAGGGTCATGTATAGGACACCGACAAGGATGACGATGGCACCGACAAGTGCGATGCCGTAGTTCACGTACCAAGGCGCATCCGGGGTACGCGGCCAGGACATATTGATGATCGCGAACATGCCGTAGCAGAGAGCAGCGATGTTCACTATCCAACCCCAACGCCCCATGGTGAATTGCCCCTTGGGTTTCCACCCACGGATACGGGCGTACAGTGCACCGCCAACAATCATCTGGAACGCCAGGTAAATACCGATGGCGGCAAAGCTCACTACCAGCGCAATAGCGTTCTGAAGGTAGAAGCCTACACACACAATGATCGCGGGCAGCACGCCACACACCACCAGGGCTGCAGTCGGGACGTGTGTCGTAGGCGAGAGTTTTTTCAGCACATTACTGCCCATGAGCATTTCGTCTCGAGCATAGGCATAGAGCAGACGACTGGCGGATGCCTGCAAACTCAGCACGCAGGAAACGAACGAAACCGTAATGACCGCCATGACTACCCGAGAACCCACAGGACCGAACGCGCTGCCGAATATGGTCGACATCGGGTCTTTGTCTTGCCCGGAAATGACCGCAGCCATATCTGGAACTGCAAGGATCAACGCCAGGGCCGCAAAGATCGAGGCGGCGCCGCCGATCCAAATAGTCATCCGCATCGCCTTTGGAACTTGGCGGCTAGGATTAGGGGTTTCCTCGGCAACATCGCCGCAGGCTTCAAAGCCGTAGTAGAGGAACATCCCAGCCAACGAGGCCGTAAGGAAGGCTGGCCAATAGGCCCCATCGATGGAAATGTCAAAGGTGTTGAACAATACGCTCAAGGGTTGGTGGCGCTCGAAGATCAGCAGGTAGCCACCGATCAACAAAGCCCCGACTAGTTCGCAGAGAAAACCGAACATCGCCACCCGCGCCAATAGCTTGGTACCACTGAGATTCAAGACCGTCGCCGTCGCCGTCAAAAATAGCGCGACCAACGTGTTAGTTACCGGCGACGACTCGAAACCTAGTAGGTTTGCGATGTAGGGGCCAGCCCCCAGCGCGACGGCGGCAATGGTGACACACAGAGAGATGGCATAGATCCACCCGACCATCCATGCCCACTTCTTGCCAACCAGACGACGGGCCCAAGGATAGACGCCGCCGGAAATCGGGTATTGAGATACCACTTCGCAAAAAATCAGACACACCAGCATCTGGCCGAACCCCACCAGCAGGTAGGACCAGAACATTGGTGGCCCGCCGGCGGCCAAGCACAGGCCGAACAAGGTGTAGACCCCTACCACCGGGGACAGATAGGTGAATCCAAGGGCAAAGTTCTGCCACAGACTCATACTACGTTCGAAATTTGAGGTGTACCCAAGGGCACGGAGTTGCTCCGCGTCTTGATCTACAGCTACCTTGGCGCTAATTGAGCTGTTCATTGCAACATCCTTCAAAAAGGAATTTGTTTTAATAGGCGTTGATCGGACGGTGCCATCCCATCCGTTGCGCGATTAACCAGAGTTGACTCAGAGTTGTATCCAGGTGGCCTTGATCTCGGTGTACTTATCAAAGGCATGCAGGGATTTATCACGGCCATTACCGGACTGTTTAAAGCCGCCGAACGGCGCCATCATGTCACCGCCGTCATAGAGGTTGACCCAAACACTCCCGGCACGAAGTGCACGGGCCATGTTGTGGGCTCGAGACAGGTCAGACGTCCAGACGGCTGCTGCCAGTCCGTAAGGGGTGTCATTGGCGATGCGTATCGCATCCTCTGCTTGGTCGAATTCGATGACTGACAGTACGGGGCCGAATATCTCTTCCCGGGCGATTTTCATCGAATTGCTGACGTTGTCGAACAGGGTTGGCTCTACGTAACTGCCACCGGTTTCTACCCGTGCCACGCGTCCCCCGAGCAAGAGCCGCGCGCCTTGCGCTTGACCCTCTTCGATGTACTGCATCACCCCATCCAGATGACGGCCGTCAACCATAGCGCCGACGTTGGTATCAGGGTCGAGAGGATGCCCCGGCTTCCAGCCCTTCATGGCCTCGACAACCATCGGTACAAAACGCTCTTTGATCGATGCCTGCACCAGCAAACGTGAACCGGCAGTGCAAACCTCACCTTGGTTGAAGGCGATGGCAGCAGCTGCTGCTTCGGCCGCCACCTGCAGATCGGGGGCATCCGCAAATACGATGTTGGGACTTTTGCCGCCGGCCTCGAGCCAGACTCGCTTCATATTCGACTCACCCGCATAAACCAGTAACTGCTTGGCCACTTGGGTAGACCCGGTAAACGCCAAGGTATCAACGTCACCGTGCAAGGCCAACGCCTTGCCCACGGTGTTGCCATAGCCCGGCAGAACGTTGAGGACACCTGCTGGCAGACCCGCCTCCAGAGCAATCTGTGCAATGCGGATAGCGGTCAGCGGAGAGCGCTCCGAGGGTTTGAGGATCACCGAGTTACCGGCAGCCAGCGCCGGCCCCAACTTCCAGGACGCCATCATCAGTGGGAAATTCCACGGCACGATAGTAGCGACCACTCCAACCGGCTCCCGGGTAACCAGCCCGAGCTGATCGACTGAGGTCGCTGCCACCTCATCGTAGATCTTGTCGATTGCTTCACCGCACCAGCGAATACTGTCAATGGTCCCCGGGAGGTCGACGGACAGCGAATCGGAAATCGGCTTGCCCATGTCCAATGTTTCCAGCAGAGCCAGCTCTTCGGCATGGGCCTGCAACAATTCGGAAAATCGCACCATCACTGCCTTGCGCATTACAGGTGCTTGGCGTGACCAGACGCCGGACTCGAACGCCGACCGGGCGCTGGCTACCGCCAAATCGGCATCCGCCGCATCGCAACTCGCGACCAGGGCAAGCACACGCCCGTCGATAGGACTTATGCACTCGAAGGTTGCACCTGAACTGGCCGACACATATTTGCCATTGATAAAGGCTCGCCCTTCGATGCTCAGCGCCTTGGCTCTGGCTTCCCACTCTGATCGGGTCAACTGACTCATGGTTAAAAGTGCTCCTGGGTTCGGATGGATGCGATCTCAAATCGCCTTAAACATATGGAACCATATCTTTTAACCCGTGAGAACCCCAAAAAAATGAACATTAGGTGATTTTTTTGACTTTTCATGCGCCAAAATTCTAGAATCCACCCACGAATACGTACAAAAATAATATTAAATATGAAATAGAATTTTAAAAGAAACACACATCCGGACGCGCTTGACGCTATATCGGACTATTGCCACAGGCGTAAAACGGCGCCGCCCATGAATGAATCAACCATGAGCCCTACTTCAAGCCTCATACGCCTTAACCAGGAAGGTAAAACGGAGTCTGTTACCCGTCGCCTGATAGAAATGATCGATCTGGGGTTGTTCACAGAAGGCGAACAGCTCCCCAATGAAAGTGCCCTGGCCACCCAGCTCGGCGTCGCCACGGTTACGCTGCGGGACGCGCTGGCAGGCTTGCGAGAGCGCGGGGTTATCGAAACCCGGCGCGGACGCAGCGGGGGGAGCTTCATCTGCGCCGCACCGCAAACCTCAGATCAGGCCCTGTTCAATCAACTGCGTGAATTCAGCACGCTTGAACTGCGTGACCTCGCCGATGAGCACGCTGCCATTTCAGGCGCCGCCGCCCGACTGGCGGCCCAGCGCACCGGGCCTGAGCAACATGCAAAGCTGAGCAGCCTTGTCGACGCCCTGGCCAACGCTCAAGAGCGGCGAGAGCGCCGCCGAGCCGACGCCAGGTTCCATATCGAAATAGCCGTGGCAGCGCAGTCTGTGCGCCTGACTCACAGCGAAGCGCGCTTGCAGGCAGAACTTGGGGAACTGTTATGGCTGCCGTTTGCCGGCCAACCAGACCCACAGGCCGTCGAGCGGGAACATAGAGCTATCCTGGAAGCCATCGTAGCGAACGACGCCAATCTGGCCGGCGCACTGGCAGAAGCACATGTAACACGAGGCGTTCGCCGCCTAAGCACCCTACGACTACAACAAATGGCAGAAGGCGACTAATGAATGGAACGAAACTTGCTGAATTATTCGCTCGCTATGCAGCTCGGTGTCACATACCCCGTCGACTGCAGGCACCGCATTGTCTTCTCTGAGTCATGAGGTAGAGCCATGGCTAACGAAATGTCAGCAAACGAGCTGTCCCAATGTGCCACGTTAATCAATGCTTCCGTAAGTAACGTATTCAAGGGGCTCAACGATATGAGCGCCGCGGTATTGAGCATTTGGGAGCATACGTGTAGCAAAAAGGAGCGCCCCAGCCAAGGCGACCTGAAGCCATTGCTGCCGATTATTCGGCAAATCCTGAACTCGGAGAACCTCAAGTTTCATGGTGCCGGCGTGGTATTCGCTCCTGGTGAGCTGGAAGGCCGCGGAATGCATCTGGAATGGTTGTGCCGAACCCAAAAAGAAGAGATCCAGCCTCTGACGCTGAATTTTAATAGCCGTAGCGACCGCTTCTACGATTACTTACACATGCCGTGGTACACCCGTCCGCAGCAAACCCGGCAACCCTCCATTGATGGCCCGTTTGTGGATTTGTACGGTACGGAGCTGTATATCGTTGCTTTTTCAGTCCCTATTTTTTTTGAAAATCGCTTTGTTGGCGTAGCCGCTGCCGATATTTCTCTACATTCTTTGGAACCCTTGCTCGTGCGCAGCCTCATGCGAGTCAGTAACGAGGCACTGTTGCTTAATGCGGAAGGTCGGGTGCTGGCGGCTAACACACCGAGTTGGCTGGCCGGTGATTTGATCCGAGCCCCCCTGAGCCTGGACAAAGAACAGGGTCGCGTCCTGAGCCTTATCGACACATCGTCATATTGGAGTGTCGTGGAGCGACCTGTCCCAAGGTTTTGATCAAGACTCCATCTTGGTTTGAAGAACCAAAGTTCAACCCATGCGCTGCAGGAAGAATCCCGTTGAATGAAAGCTCCTCCCACGGATGGCAGGAGGTCGCCATGTACTCCGCTACTGAAAGCGGCCCCCATTCTGGCCGCCTGTTCCATCAGGCAATTGCACAAGAGTCATCTCAACCGAGTTGGCAAAGCTGTGCTCTCTCGCCGCGGCGCTGGTAGAGCACCACCTGTAGAAGGAGCCGCAGGTGGTCGCGCAGCCACTGGGGTTCTTCACGAAGTCCGTGAACAACTGAAACAAGCACTCTGACGTTTCATGCCACACATTTTCCTGCCAGCCGGGCCTGTCGCGCCCGACTAAAACCCGCGTCGAGGTCAGATCATTTTTCGAAGAATGGAGCCAGAGGGGTGCACTCAAATCGAGGCCGCTGCAACCGGGATAGCGAGCTCTTTTTCATGAAGATCAAGAGCGTCTTTCCCGGTAATCCGTGAAGAATCATTTTTTACTCACGAAACGAAGATGGTGGCGCGACCAGTACTTGGGCCGCGCCGATGATCGATACACCTTCATGACACCGAGATGCGCTATCAGGAGTTGTGCGTATAGCCTTCCCACTGATGCCACATGCTTTGGTTGACACCCAGACCAAACCAACGGTCAGTGTCGTCGAGTGCACGGCTGAACGTATCAACCACGAACTGTATTTCTTCTGTCGTGGATATCAGTGGTGGACAGAATGCGATCGAGTCTCCCATCGCCCTTGTGATCATGCCGTACTCCTGCGCACGTCCCGCCAGGTAGCGCCCCAGCTTCCCAACCGTATCCAGCGGCTCCTTTGTCCGACGATCCGCAACGAGCTCTACAGCGGCGATCAGTCCACAGCCCCTGACCTCCCCTACCAACGGATGATCAGCAAATTGAGCCAGTCCGGCCTGAAGTTGTTCGCCCAACTCGCAGGCGCGCTCGACAAGCCGATCTTCCTGGATGATTTTTATGTTTTCCAGCGCAACTGCAGTCGCAACCGGGTGGCCGCTGCCGGTGAAGCCATGGCCCAGAGTACCGAATGTGTGGCTCTGATCGGCGATCCCCTCGAAGACCTTATCGTTGATCAGGACTGCCGCGATCGGTTGATACGAAGAAGATAGTTGCTTGGAAACCACCATGACATCCGGCTTGATACCGAAGGTTTCGCAGCCAAACATTTTACCGGTACGACCAAAGCCGCAAATCACTTCATCCGCAACGACCAGCACGTCATATTTGCGGCACACCGCTTGAACCTTGTCCCAATATGTGCACGGAGGCACGATCACGCCGCCCGCCCCCATCAGCGGTTCGCCGTAAAAAGCGGCTACGGTTTCCGGGCCCTCCCGGAGGATGACATTTTCCAGTTCGGTTGCCAGGCGATCAGCAAATTGTTCATCGGTCTCGCCAGGTTTGGCATTGCGATAGTGGTGCGGACAAGCAACGTGAAAGAAGCCGGGCAACGGCACGTCAAAACCACGTTGGTTCACCTGCAGCCCGGTTAAACTGGCGCTGACAGCAGTAATGCCGTGATACGCATTGTGACGGCTGATGAACTTCTTTTTGCCAGGCTTGCCGATGGCATTGTTGCGATACCAGATCATCTTGACGACGGTGTCGTTGGCTTCAGAGCCTGAGTTAGTGAAGAAGACTTTGCTCATCGGCACCGGGGCGAGCTCGATCAGCTTCTCGGCCAATTCGATACTGGGCGTGTGAGCCTTGTGGCTGAAGAGGTGATAAAAGGGCAGTTTACGTAGCTGTTGCTCTGCCGCCTTGATCAGACGCTCATTACTGAAACCCAGCGCCACACTCCAAAGACCCGACATCGCTTCAAGATAACGCTTGCCCTGATTGTCATAGACGTAAACGCCTTCGCCACGCTCGATAATCAGCGGGCCTACTTCCTGGTGCAGTCGCGCATCCGTGTAGGGGTGCAGTTGATGCTGAACATCCTTTTCGGCGAGCGAAAGATACGAGCGATTCATGTTAAGGAACTCCGGGGAATGGCGGCCATATGGCGTTGTTACAGGCTTTGGTGGGTGTTCATCTCCACCCCTCTTGACGCTTGATGAATGTCCGCCGTGATCACACGCCGATACAGAGGTATTTGATTTCCAGGTAGTCCTCAATGCCGTACTTGGAGCCTTCACGGCCCAAACCCGAGGCCTTGATGCCACCGAACGGCGCCACTTCGTTGGAGATGATCCCGGTGTTGACGCCGACAATGCCGTACTCCAGCGACTCGCCCACACGGAACACACGGCTCAGGTCGCGTGCATAGAAATAGGAGGCCAGGCCGAACTCGGTGTCGTTGGCCATGGCGATCACATCGGCTTCATCCTTGAAGCGGAACAGCGGCGCCAGTGGGCCGAAGGTTTCTTCCTTGGCGACGGCGGCGTTGCGCGGAACATCGACCAGCACGGTCGGCTCAAAGAAGGTCCCGCCCAGGGCGTGCGGCTTGCCACCGGCGACCACGCGAGCGCCTTTGCTCACAGCGTCTTCAATGTGTTCCTGAACCTTGGCCATGGCTTTGGCGTCGATCAGGGGGCCGGTGGTGATGCCGTTTTCCAGGCCATTACCAATGTTCAACTTGGCCACGGCTGCGGTGAGTTTTTCGACGAAGGCGTCGTAGATACCGTCCTGTATATACAGACGGTTGGCGCAGACGCAGGTCTGGCCGTTGTTGCGGTACTTCGAGATCAACGCCCCCTCGATAGCGGCGTCCAGGTCGGCATCATCGAAGACGATGAAGGGTGCATTGCCGCCCAGTTCCAGCGACACCTTCTTGATGTCCTTAGCGCACTCGATCATCAGCCGGCGGCCGATTTCGGTGGAGCCGGTGAAGGTCAGCTTGCGCACGAGCGGGTTACCGGTCAGCTCGCTGCCGATTTCGCCGGCACTGCCGGTGACCACGCTGAACACGCCTTTCGGAATGCCGGCGCGCTCGGCCAGCTCGGCCAAGGCCAGGGCCGAGTAAGGCGTTTGCGAGGCCGGCTTGAGGACCATGGTGCAGCCGGCGGCCAGGGCCGGACCGGCCTTGCGGGTGATCATCGCCGAAGGGAAGTTCCACGGAGTGATGGCGGCGGTGACACCGATCGGCTGCTTGAGCACCATCAGGCGCTTGTCGACCTGGTGACCGGGGATCATGTCGCCATACACGCGCTTGGCCTCTTCGCCGAACCACTCCAGAAAGGAAGCGGCATAAGCGATTTCGCCACGGGACTCGGTTAGTGGCTTGCCTTGCTCCAGGGTCATCAGGCGGGCCAGGTCTTCCTGGTTGGCCATCATCAGGTCGAACCACTTGCGAAGCTTGTTGGCGCGCTCCTTGGCGGTCAGGGCGCGCCAGGCCGGTAGCGCCTTGTCAGCGGCTTCAATGGCACGACGGGTTTCGGTCGCCCCCATCTTCGGCACGCTGCCAATGATTTCACCGGTGGCCGGGTTGTTGACCATGAGGGTCTGGCCACTGTCAGCATCTGCCCAGGCACCGTCGATATAGGCTTGCTGGCGAAACAGTTTCTGATCGTTGAGTTGCACGCGAAATTCCTCATTAGCGGGTTGCGCCGGAAGCCGCCATCGGGGCGGTCCGAGTGGAGTTGGCAGGTTTGACAAAACTGACACCGGCACTTGCTAGTTGCTCACGGACCTTGTCGACGATGTATGCGCCGATCGGGATGGCGGAGGTCGCTGCAGGCGACGGGGCGTTGCAGACGCTGACGCTACGGGCAGTGTTGACGAACAGGAAATCGTCGATCAACTTGCCGCCAAGCGAGACCGCCTGTGCGCGCACACCGGCCGGGTAGGCGGTGAGGTCGCTCTTGTTGATGCTCGGGCAGTACTTCTGCACTTCCTTCAGGTAGCCGCCCTTGAACAGTGAGTTTTTCATCTCGATCAGACCGGGGCGCAGGTTCTTCATCAGCACCTTCAGAATGCCCGGGGTGGTCAGGGTTTCGAACATGTCCGACAGCGAAAAATCGGTCTTGCGATAGCCTTCGCGCTTCATCGCCAGCACTGCGTTGGGGCCGACAGTGACGGTGCCGTCGATCATGCGGGTCAGGTGCACGCCGAGAAATGGCATGGACGGATCCGGGATCGGATAGATCAGGTGGTTGACGATCTGATTATGCTGTTTGGGCAGCAGGTAATACTCACCGCGGAACGGGCAGATGATGAAGTTGGGCTTGATCCCGAGCATGCGCACCACGCGGTCAGCCATCAGGCCCGAGCAGGTGATCAGGAAGCGCCCGTGGTGCTCCAGCGTGTCGGTGCGGACCACGACTTCATTGGGACGCTCGTCGATGGCGACGACTTCGCTGTTGTAGCGGATCTCACCACCGGAGGCTTCGAATTCTCGGCCCATGGCCGCGGTGACTTCGGCGTAGTTCACGATGCCGCTCGACGGCACAAAGATACCGCCCAGGCCGACGATGTTCGGCTCGCGCTCGCGCAGCTCGGCGGCCGACAGCCATCCACGCCTCAGCCCATTGGCTTCGGTGCGGTCCCACAACGCGCTCATGCGCTGCATTTCCAGCTCATTGGTGGCCACCAGCAGCTTGCCGCACTCGTCGTAACGGATGCCGTGCTTGTCGCAGAAGGCCTTGGTGGCCTTGTTGCCCTCCAGGCAGAAGCGCGCCTTCAGGCTGCCCGGGGTGTAGTAGACGCCGGCATGGATTACGCCACTGTTGTGGCCGGTCTGGTGCTTGGCCGGGCCGGACTCTTTCTCTAGCAGGAGGATTTTTGCGTCCGGGTAAACCTGGGCCAGTTGCATGGCCGTGGACATACCCACAATGCCGCCACCGATGATGATGAAGTCGTACGCAGCCATTAGCTTGCACCCACCTGTATTACGTTTTTGTTAGAAGCGCGATAAGGGCCACATGAGGTGGCCCTCGTCACTTCAGCGTTTGGCAAACCTTACTGGCCGCGCTGGTACATGGTTTTTTGGTAACTGATGTAGCCGCGCTGACGCATCAGCTCACGACGCAGGCCCGGGTGGGCGGTGAAGCGGTCACGGCCGTGCAGCCAGAACATGTTGTTGACGAGCACGAAGCTTCCGACCGGCACCGGTACCGAAACCTTCTCCTGACTGCCTTCCAGGGATTCGCTCATGGCGGTCAGCCAAATGCCTTCCTCGAAGTCCTTGGGCTGCACGAACTGGTCGATGTAGCGCATTGTCGGGCGGCCTTCGGCGTCGTTGTCGAACACCGCATGGAACACGTCTTCACGCACGTTCTTGCTCGGTGGCGCGGTGAAGCGCATTTCACGGCGGGCTAGCGGATGCGTGTAGTAGTGATTCAGGTCTCCCCAATCGTCCAGGTGCAGCAGCAGGGTGTTGCCGCCCTCCATGTTCTGCTCGTCGATCTTCATCATCAGCACATAGTCAGTGCGCTCCTGAACAAATGTGCCGTCGTTGTGCAGTTCCATGACCCGGTGTGGCTGGCGCAGGTAGCTGTCGGAGTTGTCGGTGTTGACCACTGCAAAGCGCGCGTAGAACTGGCCGCTCATGGCATCGAAGTTGGAGCGACCGATCAAGTGCGCGACGGCCGAGGAAAACTTGACCATGTCATCGGCCTGGGACACTTCGTTCAACCCCTCCGGCGTGATCAGCATGCCGCCGGTGGCGCGGTCGAGAATGGTGTTGATCAACACCGGGCGCAGGGTGCCTTCGCACAGCTCGTCAAGTATCTGGCCAACCCGGAAGCGCAGGAACGATTTGTACTCCAGAGCCTGGACCGGCCATTGCGTCACCGCCTTTATGAACGCGTCGACGGTTTGCTTGGCAAATTTCAGCTCAAGCAGGCGCGGTGACTGGCTGGAAGGGGTGAGAGTGAAACCCTTGCACTCCGATGGCAGTGGCATCACAAGGTCCTGAATTTGCGTAAAGGCGTTCATGGCAGTTCCTGGGCAGAAGGTAGGGATTGGCCCCTCCAGCATTGATGCGGATCAGGCTCAGAGCAAAAATATCGTCATAAATTTAAAATGTCTACATTTTTATTTATGATCGACAAAACACCATTCCGTCTTATGTTTTTCGTATGACAGATGTTTAGGTATGATTGGACCTTGTCGTTTTCAGGAGCAGTACCTTTGGATAGCCTCACCCCCAAGCAGAACTCTGCATTCAGCGGGTATGAGCGACTCAAACAGGACATCATTCGCGGGGTCTTCAAGCCCGGAGAGAAGCTCCTCATGAGCGGGCTCAAGGAGCGTTATGACTTGGGGGTTGGCCCGCTGCGAGAGGCGCTTTCGCAATTGGTGGCCGAACATCTGGTGGTGGTGATCAGCCAGAAGGGCTACCGGGTCGCGCCCATGTCGTTGAAAGAAATGCAAGACATCTACGATGCCCGCGCCAACCTCGAGGCGATGATCGTAGGCTTGGCCATTGAGCGCGGTGACGACGCTTGGGAGGCGCAGATCCTTGCCCAGTCCCATACCCTCTCGAAAGTTATGGATGTCAAAACCCGAGAGCAGGTCTTGGATGTCTGGGACGAACGGCACAAGGCCTTCCATACGGCTATCGCCGCCGGTTGTGGCTCAAAACACCTGTTACAGGCGCGCGGTTATCTGTTTGACCAGGCCGAACGCTACCGCCACCTTTGGCTGACCCGGACGGTCTTCTCCGAAGAAGCCCTGGCGTTGAAGCGCAAGGAACATGCCGCGTTGGTTGAAGCTATTCTGGCGCGCGATGCGCCACGGGCCAGCACCATGATGCGCACTCACTTGATGACGCCGGTGCCGATCATCGCTGAGATCATGCTAGTGCAGGGAATGGGCAGCGCCGCATGAATTTGAGATTGAACGGGTCAGCTGAAGTGAGCATACCCGTCCACTCTAGCTGAAGTATCGGTGACGCATGCCCCCTCCCGTTGTGCACACCCTCAAAACAAAGTAACAGTCGCTCATGTAACCGGGGAGCGCTGCCCGTCGGATGAGCGGAGAAGACATAAAGCGCGAACCGACGCGTTGCATTTGAAACTGCGGCCAGGCGCTGCAATTTCACGCGCGCCGCAGAGGAACAGCTAATTTCACAACCGGCGATCAACCGTCAGATCAAGGAGCTTGAACACACCCTTGGGGTTTCACTGTTTGTCCGGTTTGGCACACGCCTGGAACTCACTGACGCGAGGAGGAAACTGCTCATTTCAGTGACGGCTGCTTTCAACAACATCGAGAACACAGCCTTGGCATTGCGCCCTGCGGTGGAAGAAAGTGGCGTGGTCAGGCTGCGTACCAGTGTCGCAGCGTCAAACTGGCTGTTACCCGTACTCAGCGACTTCTACGCAGCCAATCCAGATGTCTTGCTGAAGCTGGAAAAGGTGATCCTGCCTGTCGCGAGCCCAGAATTCTTGCGTCAGCATTCGATCAAGAAGATTGAAGACCTTTGCTCTGTTCCGCGTCTGCAGCTAGCCAACCACCACAGTCCCTTAATGGACTGGAGGCAATGGTTACCGAACCAGGAACTGGATAAGCCCATTCCCACTTTGGTGAGGTCTTACTCAACTTATTCAACCCTGTTGGATGCCGCCATTTATGGCCATGGCGTGGCACTCGGCTGGAAGTACTATGCTGCTGAGGCACCAGAACGAGGGGAGTTGTGGCCGGTTCTACTATTGAGGAAAACAAACCGCCTGAAGGAGTTCCTCGTGGTCAATCGACAGCACATGAGTAAACCGCATGTGATGAGAACCTCCGAGTGGATTAGGGCATACGCTGAAGCGACCAGAGTTAGGTTCAGCAACCTATAAGCAGTTTTACTTCCGTATCAATTGCTACTCGAAGCAGAATTTATCGTCGGTGTGTGATGTGAGAAATGTCAGAAGCTCTTTCGTTTTTGAGGGTCAAACTGCTGCTCATTGAAAGCAGCAATCGAGCCAAAGCATTTGGTCGCGATCGGTAACCATCGGGCAATGGAGCCACTAACGTTCACAGAGATACATCCAAATACCGCCATCTCACTCTTACACAGGCACCAACGCCCACGGCACAGATAGCGATCTTAATCTCACCGTCGAAGATTCCACCCAGAGCCAGTCGTTTTGTAGGGGTAAAAACGACCAAAAATAAAAAGGGGTCGCGAGATAAAATCTCGCAACCCCTTGAATTATATGGTCGGGACGGAGTGATTCGAACACTCGACCCCTAGCACCCCATGCTAGTGCGCTACCGGACTGCGCTACGCCCCGACTAGGCGTGAAACTCGTCCCTCTCCTCGAGGAACGCTCAAGAATATATCGCAAGCTTTTGAAAACTGGAAGTATTTAAAAGCGAGAATTTATTTCTTGAGCACCACCAGAACATCTTCGAGCTCGGCGATCATCTGGCGGATCATTTGCTTGTATTGGGTGGTGTCGTCTTTGGCTTCATCACCGGACAAACGCAAGCGCGCTCCGCCGATGGTGAACCCCTGATCGTAAAGAAGCGCGCGGATCTGCCGGATCATCAGCACGTCCTGGCGCTGATAATACCGGCGGTTTCCGCGGCGTTTGACAGGGTTGAGTTGAGGAAACTCCTGCTCCCAGTAGCGCAGCACGTGCGGTTTGACCGCACACAGCTCGCTGACTTCACCAATGGTGAAGTAGCGTTTGCCCGGGATGACGGGGAGTTCGTCGTTATGACTTGGTTCCAGCATAAGCCTCAACTCGGGCCTTCAACTTCTGCCCTGGACGAAAGGTGACCACACGGCGAGCCGTGATCGGGATTTCTTCCCCCGTTTTCGGATTGCGGCCAGGCCGCTGGCGTTTGTCCCGAAGGTCGAAATTGCCGAAACCGGACAATTTGACTTGTTCGTTGTCTTCGAGAGCGTGCCTGATTTCTTCAAAAAACAGTTCGACCAATTCCTTGGCCTCCCGTTTGTTCAGGCCCAGCTCTTCATACAGACGTTCCGCCATCTCAGCTTTCGTCAGAGCCCCCATACGTCACTTCCTTAACGTGGCGTTCAACCTTTGTTCGAGCGAGGTGAGGATGTTTTGCGTTGCGGTATTCACCTCATCGTCATTAAGAGTGCGCGATGGATGCTGCCAGGTCAAGCCGACTGCAAGGCTTTTTCTATCAGGATCAATGCCTTTACCCTGATACACGTCAAATAGCCTGAGGTCTGTCAGCCATTCGCCTGCATTTTCACGGATTACGTCCAGTACAGCCGTGGCTGCAACGTCTTTGTGCGCAATCAGTGCAAGGTCACGACGCACTTCAGGAAAGCGCGATAACTCGTGGAATTTAGGCATTTTGCCCGACGCCACTTCCGCCAGAACCAGCTCGAAGACGAAGACTGGACGGTCGAGACCGAGGGTTTTCGACAATTCAGGGTGGATCGCGCCAATGAAGCCGACCAGACGACCGTCACGCTCGATGCGCGCGGTTTGACCTGGGTGCAGCGCCGGGTGCTTGCCCGGTACGAAAGTGAACGCATCCAGGGCACCGGCGAAGCCCAGCACCGCTTCCACGTCAGCCTTGACGTCGAAGAAGTCGACGGTATCGCGACCTTGCGCCCAGCCTTCCGGCAGACGACTACCGCAAACAACGCCTGCCAACATCGGCTCTTGCTTCAAACCTTCAAGCTGACCAACGAAACGCAGGCCGCTTTCGAACAGACGCACGCGATCCTGCTGACGGTTCAGGTTGTGCTGAAGCGCCTTGACCAGACCCGGCCACAGCGACGAACGCATGGCGGCCATGTCATTGGAGATCGGATTGGCCAGCAGCAAAGGCTCCACACCCGGATTAAACAGTTCGAACTGTTTCGGATCGATGAAGCTGTAGGTAATTGCTTCCTGATACCCACGGGCAACCAGCAGTCGGCGCAGCTCAGGCAGGTCGCTACGGGCTTCTGCCTTGGCTTGCGGCGCCAGACGCGCTTGCGGGTAACGGACTGGCAAACGGTTGTAGCCGTACAGGCGTGCCAGTTCTTCAATCAGGTCGACTTCCAGGCTGATATCGAAGCGATGGCTTGGCACTTCTACACGCCACTGCCCTGCCCCGTCGGCAGTAATGGTCAGGCCCAAGGCATTGAGCAGACGCTCCACTTCAGCCGAGTCCATTTCCATACCCAGCATCTGGGTAATGCGCTGGGCACGCAGGGTGATCGGAGCAATTTTCGGCAGGTGCTGTTCGCTGACGGTCTCGATGATCGGACCCGCTTCACCACCGGTGATATCGAGCAGCAAGCCGGTCGCGCGCTCCATGGCTTCGCGGGCCAGCTGCCAGTCAACGCCGCGCTCATAGCGATGGGATGCGTCAGTGTGCAGGCCATAGGAACGGGCCTTGCCTGCTACGGCGATCTGGTCGAAGAAAGCGCTTTCCAGGAACACATCGCGGGTGGTCGCGGAGACACCGCTGTGCTCGCCACCCATGACACCGGCGATTGCCAGTGCGCGGGAGTGGTCGGCAATCACCAGCGTATCGCTACGCAGGCTGACTTCCTGACCGTCGAGCAGTACCAGCTTCTCGCCCTCTTCGGCCATGCGCACACGGATGCCACCGTTGATTTCGGCGAGATCGAAAGCGTGCAGCGGCTGACCCAGTTCCAGCATCACGTAGTTGGTGATGTCGACGGCAGCGTCGATGCTGCGCACATCTGCACGACGCAGGCGCTCAACCATCCACAGCGGCGTAGGCCTGGACAGGTCGACATTACGAATCACACGACCGAGGTAGCGCGGGCACGCGGCGGGCGCCAGCACTTCTACCGAACGCACTTCGTCGTGGGCGGCAGGAATCGAGGCCACCACCGGACGGACCACAGGAGCGGCGTACAGTGCACCCACTTCACGGGCCAGACCGGCCAGGGACAGGCAGTCGCCACGGTTCGGGGTCAGATCGACCTCGATGCTGGCGTCTTCCAGGTCCAGATAAACGCGGAAATCCTCGCCCACCGGCGCATCGGCCGGCAGCTCCATCAAGCCGTCATTGCCTTCACCGACCTGCAGCTCGGATTGCGAGCACAGCATGCCGTTGGACTCAACGCCACGCAGCTTGGCCTTCTTGATCTTGAAGTCGCCCGGCAGCTCGGCGCCGATCATGGCGAAAGGAATCTTCAGGCCCGGGCGCACATTTGGCGCACCGCAAACAACCTGGAAGGTTTCCGAACCGTTGCTGACCTGGCACACACGCAGCTTGTCGGCGTCCGGGTGCTGCTCGGTGCTCAGCACCTCGCCAACGACCACGCCACTGAAAACACCGGCGGCCGGCGTAACGCTATCGACCTCAAGACCGGCCATCGACAGACGAGCAACCAGCTCGTCGCGACTTACCTGCGGGCTAACCCAGCCACGCAGCCATTGTTCACTGAATTTCATCCTGCTCTCCTAAGAATTCGTTACGACTAGCGAAATTGCGCGAGGAACCGCAAGTCGTTGTCGAAGAACAGACGCAAGTCGTTCACGCCGTAACGCAGCATGGCCAGACGCTCAACGCCCATGCCGAAGGCAAAGCCCGAGAACTCTTCCGGGTCGATCCCGGACATGCGCAGCACGTTCGGGTGAACCATGCCGCAGCCCATCACTTCCAGCCAGCCGGTCTGCTTGCAGACGCGGCAGCCTTTACCGCTGCACATCACGCATTCCATGTCGACTTCAGCCGATGGCTCGGTGAACGGGAAGTACGAAGGACGGAAACGTACCGCCAGTTCCTTTTCGAAGAACACCCGCAGGAACTCTTCGATGGTGCCTTTGAGGTCGGCGAAATTGATGTCACGATCGATCAGCAGGCCTTCGACCTGGTGGAACATCGGCGAGTGGGTGATATCGGAGTCGCTGCGGTATACACGGCCTGGGCAGACGATGCGGATCGGCGGCTGTTTCGACTCCATGGTGCGGACCTGTACCGGCGAGGTATGGGTGCGCAACAACATGTTCGCATTGAAATAGAAGGTGTCATGCATCGACCGGGCCGGGTGGTGGCCTGGGATGTTGAGCGCTTCGAAGTTGTGATAGTCGTCTTCGACCTCAGGGCCTTCGGCGATGCCGTAGCCAATACGGGTGAAGAACTGTTCGACGCGTTCCAGAGTGCGGGTAACCGGATGCAGACCACCGGAGGTCTGACCACGGCCAGGCAGGGTCACGTCAATGGACTCGGCAGAGAGTTTGGCAGCCAGATCGGCTTCTTCAAACAATGCCTTGCGCGCATTAAGGACCTCTGTGACACGCTCCTTGGCAACGTTGATCAGCGCACCGACCTGCGGACGCTCTTCTGCCGGCAAATTCCCCAGGGTCTTCATCACCTGAGTCAATTCACCCTTCTTGCCAAGGTAGTGAACCCGGATTTGCTCCAGGGCATTGATATCTTCAGCGCTTTGCACAGCCTCTAGAGCTTGAGAGACGAGCGCATCCAGGTTTTCCATGTACAGACTCCAGATACAAAATAGGGGAAGAGCTTGAAGGCTCTTCCCCTATTTATGACGTTTAACACCTGGCCCCACAGATGCGAGGCCGGGTGACTGTCGGGGGTACTTAAGCCAAGGTGGCTTTAGCTTTCTCGACAATCGCAGCAAACGCCGCTTTTTCGTTCACTGCCAGATCAGCCAGAACCTTACGGTCGATCTCGATGGACGCTTTTTTCAGGCCGGCGATGAAACGGCTGTAGGACAGACCGTTGATACGAGCACCAGCGTTGATACGAGCGATCCACAGAGCGCGGAACTGACGTTTTTTCTGACGACGGTCACGGTAGGCGTATTGGCCTGCCTTGATTACCGCTTGCTTGGCAACACGGAATACGCGGGAGCGTGCGCCGTAGTAGCCTTTAGCAAGTTTCAGAATTTTTTTGTGACGCTTACGGGCAATGACGCCACGCTTTACACGAGCCATGAGTTACTTCCTCTATTCTTGACTAAAATTAACGAAGGCGCAGCATGCGCTCGACTTTTGCCACGTCAGACGGATGCAGCAAGCTGCTACCGCGCAGTTGACGCTTACGCTTGGTCGACATTTTGGTCAGGATGTGGCTCTTGAAAGCGTGCTTGTGCTTGATACCGTTAGCAGTTTTCAGAAACCGCTTAGCAGCACCACTTTTGGTCTTCATTTTTGGCATGTTCGGATACTCCGCATTCAGTTGATAAACATAATCAGAAGGCCTGCCGTGCCCTGTTGATTACTTCTTCTTTTTCGGGGCGATGACCATGATCAGCTGGCGTCCTTCCATCTTAGGATGCTGTTCGACCGAACCGTACTCGAGCAAGTCACCTTCAACTCGCTTGAGGAGTTCCATCCCCAGCTCCTGGTGGGCCATCTCACGGCCGCGGAATCGCAAGGATACCTTGGCCCTGTCCCCATCACTCAGGAAACGTACCAGGTTGCGCAGTTTTACCTGGTAATCCCCTTCCTCCGTCCCTGGACGAAACTTGATTTCTTTAACCTGAATCTGCTTCTGGTTTTTCTTGGCCGCAGCAATCTGCTTCTTCTTTTCGAAGATCGACTTGCCGTAGTCCATCAGTTTGCAAACAGGGGGTACTGCATCGGCGGAAATTTCCACCAGATCCAGCTTGGCCTCTTCAGCCTTAAGAAGCGCGTCTTCAATTGACACAATCCCAAGCTGTTCACCTTCAGCCCCAATTAACCGAACCTCGCGTGCCGAGATATTCTCGTTGATCGGGGCTTTCGGTGCAGCTCGTTTATCTTGTCTCATTTCACGCTTAATAATAATTACTCCGAATCTGGGCGACCACGCCGGGAAACCGCTTGCGCGAGAAACTCAGCGAACTGGGCGACGGGCATCGAGCCCAGGTCAGCACCTTCACGAGTACGCACAGCGACAGTCTGCATCTCGACTTCCCGATCTCCGATAACCAAGAGATAAGGAACCTTGAGCAAAGTATGCTCGCGGATTTTAAAGCCGATCTTTTCATTTCTCAAGTCAGACTTGGCACGAAATCCGCTTTCGTTGAGGGTTTTTTCAACTTCAGCGGCAAAATCGGCCTGTTTATCAGTGATATTCATCACCACTGCCTGGGTCGGCGCCAGCCACGCAGGGAATGCACCCTCGTAGTGTTCGATCAGGATTCCGACGAAGCGTTCGAAGGACCCCAGGATCGCCCGGTGCAACATGACCGGGTGCTTGCGGCTGTTGTCTTCGGAGACGTATTCGGCTCCCAGACGGACAGGCAGGTTAAAATCGAGCTGCAGGGTACCACATTGCCAGACGCGACCGAGGCAATCTTTCAGCGAGAACTCGATCTTCGGACCGTAGAACGCACCCTCGCCCGGCTGCAGATCGTACGGCAGGCCCGCGCTATCAAGGGCTGCGGCCAGTGCAGCTTCGGCGCGATCCCAAAGTTCGTCGGAACCGACGCGTTTTTCCGGACGAGTGGACAGCTTCATTTCGACATCTTTAAAGCCGAAATCGGCGTAGACGTCCATGGTCAGCTTGATAAACGCAGCGGACTCGGCCTGCATCTGCTCTTCGGTGCAGAAGATGTGGGCGTCGTCCTGAGTGAACGCGCGCACGCGCATGATGCCGTGCAAGGCACCCGACGGCTCGTTGCGATGGCATGCACCAAATTCGGCCAGGCGCATCGGCAACTCGCGGTAGCTCTTCAGGCCCTGGTTGAACACCTGCACGTGGCAAGGGCAGTTCATTGGCTTGATCGCGTAGTCGCGGTTTTCCGACTGGGTGGTGAACATGTTGTCGGCGTAGTTGGCCCAGTGCCCGGATTTCTCCCACAGGCTGCGGTCAACGACTTGCGGCGTCTTGATTTCGAGGTAGCCGTTATCGCGCTGAACCTTGCGCATGTACTGCTCTAGCACCTGGTACAAAGTCCAGCCGTTCGGGTGCCAGAACACCATGCCCGGAGACTCTTCCTGGGTGTGGAACAGGCCCAGGCGCTTGCCGATCTTGCGGTGATCGCGCTTTTCGGCTTCTTCAATGCGCTGGATGTAAGCCGCCAGTTGCTTCTTGTCCGCCCATGCGGTGCCGTAGACGCGCTGCAATTGCTCGTTCTTGGCATCGCCGCGCCAGTAGGCGCCGGACAGCTTGGTCAGCTTGAAGGATTTAAGGAAGCGGGTGTTCGGCACGTGCGGACCGCGGCACATGTCGACGTATTCTTCGTGATAGTACAGGCCCATGGCCTGCTCGTTCGGCATGTCTTCGACCAGGCGCAACTTGTAGTCTTCGCCACGGGCCTTGAACACTTCGATCACTTCGGCGCGCGGAGTGACTTTCTTGATCACGTCGTAATCTTTCTCGATCAGCTGCTGCATGCGCTGTTCGATGGCCGCCAGGTCGTCCGGAGTGAAAGGACGCTCGAAGGCGATGTCGTAATAGAAACCTTCATCGATGACCGGACCGATGACCATCCTGGCGCTCGGGTACAACTGCTTGACCGCGTGGCCAACCAGGTGGGCGCAAGAGTGGCGAATGATCTCCAGCCCCTCTTCATCCTTTGGCGTGATGATTTGCAGCGACGCATCGCTGTCGATGATGTCGCTGGCGTCGACCAGCTTGCCATCGACCTTGCCGGCAACGGTGGCCTTGGCCAGGCCTGCACCAATGGATGCGGCGACCTCGGCTACGGAAACCGGGTGATCGAATGAACGTTGACTGCCGTCGGGAAGAGTAATAGTTGGCATGGCGCCTCCTCTCCTAGTGGTGACCCCTACCAAAGGTCACGTGGGTTGGGATGAGCCAGTACAAGATCCGGTCCAGGCCATTCAATGACGAACGCCTGCCTTACAGCGGCAGGAGCCTTGCGGCCAACCGGAAAACCGAACCAGAGTGACTGGGATTCAAATCAGGGTTAATCGTGCATCTGCCGCTACCGGGACTGAAGGTCCGCCGGAGCCTGCAAACGCCCGAGCGAGGCATGCTAGCACAGATGAACGGTCGTCGATGCACACAGACTTTGTACGGGGGCAAATCGGGCATTTTTATGCCAGAGTGCTGAACTTGAACACCGCTTCGCCCCTCAGATAACACGTCATTGACCCACAAGGAGCATCCCAGCATGCGTCTGAACCGTTTGTTCGCCGTAGTTGCCCCCATCGTTCTGCTGCTGCCATTGGCCGCCCACGCCGATTGGCCAAAGGGTGAGCGCGAGAAATACATGGCGCAATGCGTCCCTGCAGCGGCACAAAAGATCGGTGATGCGAAGGCAAAAGCCGTCTGTGGTTGCGGCGCCGACCAGCTCAAATCCTATCCTGCCAAAGACCTTCAGGCATTGATGGACGGCAAGGCAAGTCAAGAACTGGCAAATCAGGCGATGCAGAAAATCGCCACTTGCAGGGTCGATACCGGGGCGAAGAAATAAGCGTCTGGCATTGATTTTTTCACCTGCACTGACCGAAAAAACAGACCGAATGTCACTTTGACTGAGATTTTTTGAAGGTTTTACAGCTTTTTTTCGTCTTTTCTTTCGGCTGAAAGCCTTTTAAAACGGGGCCTCCAGCGATAGGAAGCACCAAAGACCGCTCGACAGCAAGGCAAACAGCTCGCCCGGGGGGCTCCCAAAGCGAACATTTCGACTATGATACCCGGGTGTGCCCAGTTGGCCTGAGCAGCACAGTACTACTGAAAATATATGTTTCTTGGAGATACACCATGTCTAATCGCCAAACCGGCACCGTTAAATGGTTCAACGATGAAAAAGGCTTCGGCTTCATCACTCCTCAAGGTGGCGGTGACGACCTGTTCGTACACTTCAAAGCTATCGAAAGCGACGGTTTCAAAAGCCTGAAAGAAGGCCAGACTGTTTCCTTCGTGGCTGAGAAAGGCCAAAAGGGTATGCAAGCTGCTCAAGTTCGCCCAGAGTAATTTCCAGGCGCACTAAAAAAACCCCGTCCATGTGACGGGGTTTTTTATGGCTGAAACAAAAGCCGAACGATCAGCCGCAGTTGACGCGCGTCACTACCCGGCTGGCATCGGTGTTCAGGTTCAGGCGATCGGAGCGGTACTCCAGCGTCACCATATCGGTTGGCAGCAGGAACCGTGCACTTTGCGCCCCTGCGCGGGTACGCGCCTGCTCAAGCAGCTGCGGCGATGCCTGTTTACCGATAGTGAACTCGGCAGCCTTTGCCTCACAGCGACTGTGACCCGTGTCAGTTGTCGCAACATCCGTTGTTGCCGACTCCGTAGAGGGAGTGCTGCAACCGGCCAGTGTGGCAACGGCCAACAAAGTACCCAATGACGCGAGCTTCCAAGGCATGAAGCCTCCTTATTCAATGATTAAGCTGAGATCGTGCGACAACCAGACTGGCGTTTGGTTTCACAGGGAGCACCCTGCCCATGATCCGGACGAGCCGCGATTCTGCCTGAGCGTCGCCCTGCCCTTAACCACTGAATCGTGACTGAATATGAACGACGCTCAATAGACGTCGATGTAGTCGTAAGGAGGATTGGGCCAGTTCTCTTTCAAGGCATTGAAGATTTGCATGACCCAGACTTCATCGCTGGCCGCGACCCGCCCGACATAACCTGAGCCCTTGGCCCAGGTTTCGAGCCGGAACGACAAGCCGTCGATATCGGTACCGCCCACGACACCCGAGGAGATGTAGGCGATGCCTCCCTTGGTGACCCGCAACTGGGTGTGCTCATCGTCACTGGCGCCGGCCAGCAACTGACGCACCGCCTCGAGGGTCAGGCCATCCGGGGAGTTCAAATCGATCTGCACAACGTGCTCCTTGAATATTCGACAAAGGCCAAGTGTCGCATAGCCCTCCTTTCATACCTAAGTCGGCGTGTCAAAAGCCCCGCAAAATGGTTAACTCGGCACTCAGACTTCCCCGACTTCACGAGCGCCATCATGACCACCGTAAGCATCGACGCTGACATCAAGGCCAAGTGGCAAGACGGCCACAGCTCCTACAGCCCAAGCAGCACGGAAGAGCTCGCCATTATCGGTATCGACCTTCTGGTCAGGGACCTTGGAACCGAAGCCGCCCAATCGTTCATCGAGCAGATTTTCGAGAAACACCTGTCGGACCAAAAGACCTGAGCAGTTAGCGCGAGGGAGTGAAACCCGCAGGCAAGCGCCTGCGGCAGATGATGCTTACTTCAGGCGGGCCAGGCGCTCGGTCAGCAGATCGAAGAAGCCCTGGGCATCGCCGCTTTCTACCCAGAAGGCATTCTTTGGCGCTTTCAAGCCGTCATACCAGTCGACGATGGTTTGTCCAAAGGTCGGTCCTTCGCGGCTGTCGATCACCACGTTGACCGAACGACCGCTGAACAATTGCGGCTTGAGCAGGTAAGCGACAACCGTGGCGTCATGCACCGGGCCGCCCGGAAGGCCATAGTGCTCCATGTCGCCCTTGATGTACTCATTGAGAATACTGCCCACCAGACGACTGGCGTTGTTGTTCAGCGCGGCAATCTGATTCAGGCGCGCTTCGCTGGTAAGGATCTTGTGGGTCACATCCAGCGGCAGGTAGGTCAGCTTCACACCACTGTTGAGCACCACTTCGGCCGCTTGCGGATCGGCGAACAGGTTGAACTCGGCCACCGGCGTGATGTTGCCGCCGTTGAAGTGCGCGCCGCCCATGACCACCACTTCCTTGATGCCCTGAACGATACCCGGCTCCTGGATCAACGCCAGGGCCAGGTTGGTCTGCGGGCCAAGCATGGCGATGGTAATGCTGTGAGGCTCGGCAGATTTAAGGGTATCGATCAGATAAGGGATGGCACTGCCCTTGGCCAGGCCTTTGCCGGGCTCATACACGGCAATGCCCGACAACCCTTCCTGGCCATGAATATCCTCGGCATAGATGGGTGTGCGCACCAGGGGTTTCGGCGCCCCCGCATAGACCGGAACCTCTTCGCGCCCCGCCCACTCGCGGGCCAGTCGAGCATTGCGCGAGGTCTTGTCCAGGCGAACGTTGCCGGCAACGGTGGTCAATGCCCGGACATTCAGCTCTTGCGGCGATGCCAGGGCGAACAACAGGGCAACGACGTCGTCAGCCCCCGGATCGGTGTCGATGATCAGGTCGATCTTTGGGGCCGCGTGGGCGTTGGTTGCGGTCTTCAAGGTCAAAAGCAGCAGGCTCCGGAGCAGTGGGTGCAGTTTCTGAGCATAGCGATACGGGGCGCACGCCTTGTGCCAGGGACATCAAAACGCGGACAGCCCGTCAAAACGTAACCCCGGCGACCAGCACAATGTTGCAGTACGGCTGGCATTCGCCTGTACGAACAATCGCCCTGGCTTGTCGGCTCAGGACCTTGAATTGTTCATGAGTGAGCAACTCGCGCCGCCCCAACGCACCTTCGCCGTCCAGCTCTTGCAGCGCGACCAGGGCCGACGGCTTTTTATCCAGGATTTCCTCAGCCAGCACATGGCTTTCGACCTGCATCTCACTGAGCACCACCTTCAAGGTGCTGACAAAATCCGGAATGCCATGGGTCAGGGCCAGGTCGATCAATTCAACGCCCGGTGGAACCGGCAGCCCGGCATCACCGATGACGACCAGGTCGCCATGCCCCAATGAAGCGATCAGCCGCGATAGCGCAATGTTGAGCAGAGGTGTCTTTTTCATGGGGTTTTAAACGCCTGTACATCGCTCAAGACGGGAATCGAAGGTTGCGCGCCAGCACGGGTGACCGACAGCGCCGCGGCCACCTGTCCGAAGCGGATCGCCTGCGCCTCATCTTGACCCGCGGCCAGTGCCGCAGCGAAACCGCCGACAAACGTGTCGCCGGCCGCCGTGGTATCGACAGCCTTTACTACGGGCGCGGGGAAATGTTCGAAGCGATGGCCATCGGCAAACAGCGAACCTTGCGCACCGAGGGTGATGATCACTTTGCCGGCGCCCAGGGCAATCAGGCGGGTCGCCGCGGCTTGCGCAGTTTCGAGGGAGTCCACCGACACACCGCTCAGTGCCGACGCTTCGCTTTCGTTTGGAATCAGGTAATCGATGGACGCGTACCAGTCCGACGGCAGCGGGCGGCTGACCGGTGCCGGGTTGAGGATGACTGTCTTGCCCAGTTCGCGACCGCGCTTGAGCGCATGGCCAACGGAAGCATCGGGCACTTCCAGCTGACAGATGAGCACGTCCGCCGCCTGTATCACCGAATCAAAACGGTCGATGGCTTCAGAGGTCAATGCCCCGTTGGCGCCGGGGACGATCACGATGGTGTTCTGACTGCTGTCGTCGACCACTATCAACGCCACCCCACTGGAACCATCAACGATGCTCACCGCCTGGCAATCGATCTGCTCGGCCAACAGCGCCCCGCGCAGCACCTCACCATAAGCGTCATTGCCCACGCAGCCGATCATCGACACCTGGCCCCCCAGCCGCGCCGCAGCCACGGCCTGATTGGCGCCCTTGCCGCCGGAGACGGTGGTAAACGACTGCCCAATCAGCGTTTCACCGCCCTTGGGCAAGCGTGGCGCCCGGGTCACCAGGTCCATGTTCAAACTGCCTATCACCACTACTTTTGCTGGCATACATTGCTACTCATCGATTCTGTTTCGGCGGCGCTGTGGGTTCAGCGGCTTTCTGTTTTCAATGGCTTTTTGTTTCAACGACTTTCTGTTTTCAACGGCACTGGGCAAACACGCCAGCCAGCGGCGCCGTCGATTCACGTATGACGATACTCGGCGTCACGATCCGCTGATCGGTCGCCAGGCCCGGCGTGGCGATCCGCCGTAAAAGCACTTCGGCAGCCATTTCGCCGAGCTGCAGGATCGATTGCCCGACCGTGGTCAACGACGGGTAGACATAGCGACTCATCTGGATATCGTCGAAGCCGATCACCGACAACTCGCTCGGCACGCGAATATTGCGCTCGGCGGCGGCCCGCAGCACGCCGATGCCGATCATGTCGTTGGCGGCAAAAATGGCGCTAGGCGGATTGCTTTCCAGCAGAATCGCGGCGGCGCTGTAGCCGCCGGTGCTGGTGAAATCGCTTTCCAGCATGCGCCCGGACGAGACTTCGATGCCCGCCTCCTTCAAGGCCCGGCGATAACCCGCCAGTCGCATCTGCGCCACGCTGGTGTTTTCCGGCCCGCTGATGGTGGCGATATCCCGGTGCCCCAACTCCAGCAGATGTCGGGTCGCCAGATAGGCGCCGTATTCATGATCGATACGCACCAGGTCCGCATCGACACCGTCCAGTCCGCGGTCGACGATCACCATGGGCGTGCGGACGCCTTTCAGGCCTTGTACCAGGCCACTGTCGCCACCGGCTGAGGCGACAATCAGGCCGTCGATGCGTTTTTCCAGCAGCACGCGCAGGTAGCTGCGCTGCTTGTCCGGATTGTCGTCGGAGTTGCACAGGATGACGCAGTAACCGTTTCGCTCGCAGTAATCCTCGATACCCCGGGCCAGTTCGGCGAAATACGGGTTCAGGCTGTTGGGCACCAACAGGCCGATGGTCGCCGTGGTCTTGGCCTTGAGCGAACGGGCCACGGCGCTGGGGACGTAGTCGAGGGTCTGGATTGCCGCCTCGACCTTGATCCGGACTTCTTCACTGACCGGGCGGGTCCTGTTCACCACATGGGAAACCGTGGTGTAGGAAATGCCGGCAAGGGCTGCCACATCTTTGATAGTCGCCATGACTCAGGTCCGCCGGCTTGCGCGTTGACTGCGATAAGTATCCAGCACCACCGCCACCACGATCACCGCACCGGTAATGATGCGCTTGGTCGGCTCGGTTGCCCCGATCTGCGCCAGCCCCGCGGCCAGCACGGAAATGATCAGGACGCCAAAAAACGTGCTGATCACCGAACCGCGCCCGCCCATCAGGCTGGTCCCGCCGATCACGACGGCCGCGATCACCTGCAACTCAAGACCGGAGCCGGCATTCGGGTCGGCGGCTTCCAGGCGAGAAATCTGGAACAACGCGGCAATACCGGCCAGCAACCCCATCAGGCTGAAGACCAGGATCTTGTATGGCTTGGGGTTGATCCCCGCCAGCCGTACGGCCTCTTCGTTGGTACCGATCCCGATCAGGTAACGACCGAACACCGTGCGGGTCAATACGGCCTGGGCGACGAAAATGATCAGCAACGCAATGATGAACGACGGCGAAATGCCGAAGGCGATCGGATTGGACAACCAGGCGAACGCATCGCCGATGTAGGCCGTACGCGAACCGGTCATCTGGTACGCCACCCCGCGAGCCATTTCCAGCACGCCCAGGGACACGATGAACGACGGAATCCGCCACGCCACCGTGATCGAGCCGGTGACGGTACCGGCGAGCGCCGCGACGGCCATGCCCAGCAGCGCCGCCGGCAGTACGCCCCAGCCCCAGCCGAGAATCGCCACGCTCACGGTCGAGGCCGCCAGCGCCAGCACCGAGCCTACCGACAGGTCGATGCCACCGATGATCAACACAAAGGTCATGCCGACCGCCAGCACCATCAGGTCCGGAATCTGGTTGGCCAGGGTGCTGAAAGTATCGTAGGACAGAAAATGACTGCTCAGCACCGAGAACAGCACGATCATCGCCAACAAGGCACCCGCCAGGCCCAGATAGGTGCCCAGGCCGTAGAAGTTGCCACTGCGTTTGCCGGCGGAAGAAACGGTATTCATGGAAGATCCCTAGGCGCGGCTTCAACGAGCTGCGCATCACGTTTTTGGTAGCCGGCGAAAGCAGCGGCGAGCAATTCATCCTGGGTCCAGCTGTCGCGATCGAAGGTATCGATCAGGCGCCCGGCCGACAGCACGCCGATCCGGTCGCAGATCAGCATCAGCTCGCGCAAGTCGCTGGAGACCACCACCAGCGCCTTGCCTTGGCGAGTCAACTCGCCGAGCAGGTTATAGATATCGAACTTGGCGCCGACGTCGATGCCGCGGGTCGGCTCGTCGAACAGCAGCACCGAGCAATCGCGCTCCAGCCAACGGCCGATGACGACCTTCTGCTGATTGCCGCCGGACAACTCGGACACCAACTGTGCCGGACCGGAACTGCGAATGCGCATGGCGTCGATCTGACGCTGGGCCAGGGCGTTCTCGCCATCGTTGTCGACAACGCCCGCGCAGGAGATGCCGGGCATGTTGCCCAAGGCGATATTGGCGCCGATCGATTGCGTCAACAAAAGGCCTTCGCCCTTGCGATCTTCGGTGATCAACGCGATGCCATGCCCGACCGCATCCACTGGCGAACGCACATTGATGACCTGCGCCGGCGCCCCCAGGGCAACCGTGCCGCTGTCGGCGATATCGGCACCGAAGATCAGGCGCAGCAACTCGGTGCGCCCTGCGCCAATCAAACCGGATATCCCGAAAATCTCTCCGGCACGGACTTCGAACGACACGTCGCGAACCTTGTCGGCACGGCTCAGGCCCTTGACCGTCAACATCGGAGCGCCGATCTTGCGCGCCCCCATATCGATGTGTTCGCCGAGCTCGCGACCAACCATCAGCGTGACCAGTTGCTCGCTGTTGTAGTTGGCCATCGGCTCGACACAGACCAGGTTGCCGTCGCGCAGCACGGCAATGCGCTGCGCGACCCGCGCCAGCTCTTCAAGGCGATGGGAGATATAGATGATCGATACGCCGCGCGCCTGCAGGCGGGTTATCTGCTCGAACAGCATTTCGACTTCGCGGGCAGTGAGCATTGCCGTCGGCTCATCGAGAATCAGCACATGACAATCGCCAATCAGGTTGCGGGCGATCTCGACCATTTGCTGATGGCCGATGCCCAGTTCGTCGACCAGGGTGTCCGGGTCAATGGCGTCGAGCCCGACATGAGCCATGGCCTCGATGGCCGCCTTGCGCAACTGCTTGCGACTGATCCAGCCGCCTTTGCTGGGCAGGTTGTCGAGAAACAGGTTTTCCGCCACCGACAAGGTCGGCAGCAGATTGAGCTCCTGCATGACCATGCGGATACCCAGCGCTTCAGCCTGAGCCCGGCTACCCGGACGATAGTCCTGCCCCTGAAACCGCATCTGGCCGGTGGTCGGCGTGACCAGCCCGCCAATAATCTTCGAAAGCGTGCTTTTGCCTGCACCGTTCTCGCCGGTCAACGCCAGCACTTCCCCGCGCATGAGCGTCAGGTCGATGCCGGTAAGAACCGGCTGGGCGTAGGTCTTGCCGATACCGCTGACCGAGAGGACAGCGTCCGGAGCGCAAACTGACATAAAAACTCTCCATGCGCCCGTCCGGCTGGACGAGCGCCGTTGCGTTGCCAGAAGGTTACTTGGTGACCAGCTCTACCGGCGTTTCGATCACGCCATTGGCGCCGCCTTCGACCTTCTCGCCCTTGAGAATCTTCAATGCAGTCTCGATGCCGAACACCGCCTGTCTGGCCGCGAACTGGTCCGCGGTGGCCAGCACGCGACCGTCCTTGAGCATTGGCTGGATGGCATTGATGTTGTCGTAGCCGACCACTTGCACCTTGCCGGCCTTGCCCGCGGCGCGCACCGCGGATACCGCGCCGACCGCCATGCTGTCGTTGCCGGCCAACAGGGCCTTGGTTTGCGGGTATTCGCTGAGAATCGACGCGGCGACCTTGTTGCCCTTGTCGATTTCCCAGTCACCGGATTGCAGGGACACGACCTTGATCTGCGCCGCCTCCATCGCATCTTTGAAACCCGCGGTCCGCTGCTGGGCATTGGTGGTCGTGGACACACCTTCGATGATGCCGACTTCGTCACCGGCCTTGAGCTGTTTGGCCAGGTAATCCCCCACCAGCCGTGCGCCCTTGCGGTTGTCCGGGCCTACGAACGGAACATTGATGTTTTTGCTTTTGACGACGGCGGGGTCCAGTTGGTTGTCGATGTTGATCACGGTGATACCGGCATCGATGGCTTTCTTGATCACCGGGACCATGGCCTTGGAGTCTGCCGGTGCAATCACCAGTGCATTGACCCTGGCCAGGATCATCTGCTCGACGATGCGCGTCTGGCCTGCGGTGTCGGTTTCATCCTTGATGCCGTTGGAGATGAGCTCGAATTCGCCGGAGTGATCTTTCTGGTACGCCTTGGCGCCATCTTCCATTGTCAGGAAGAATTCGTTGGCCAGGGATTTCATGACCAGTGCGACTTTCGGCTTTTCAGCGGTTTCAGCAAAAGCCGAAGAGACAGGCAATGCAGCGGATGCGGCAGCCAGCATAGCGACAGCGAGAAGACGTCCAGCGAATGGCAGCTTCATGGGTTCACTCCGATCTTATGATTATTGTGAGCAACGCTTGCGCTGGCGTAAGCTTCACGGCCCACCGCGATGAAAAGCCATCATTGGAGCCGCGCAAACGTTTGCGTGAACCAAACTATGCGAACCCTGCCGGATTTTGTCAACGACCTGAAAAATGCTTTCAGAGATGCGTGGCGAAAAAACGGCATTCAACTCATGCCGTGGTGTTGACCACCGATCCCGTGCCGGAACCCTTGGCCAGCTCCTTGATCAGGCTCGCACTCACTTGCAGGATGGCGCCGTTGGTGTCGGCAACCTGCCCCTGAATGGCCGCTACCGCGGTGGTCTTGACTTCCGGACTCGGATAGGACGCCGCCTGGGCTTGCGCCAGCTGCTGTTGTTGCTCACGCAATTGCTGCTGCAATTCCTTGAGGCGTTTGAGCAAGACCTTCACCGCCACGCTGGTGTTATCGCTGGTTTGCGATTCGGCCTGTGCGCCGGCACTCCCCCCCAGACCAACCGGGCCCGTCTTGACCTGATTGCCGTCGCTTTTTTTGCACCCGGCGCTTGAGCAGCCGCATCAGCTGTCGCGTCGCTCAAGGCACGAAGGGTAGTGGCCGATTTGCCACCGATGGTGATGCCGGCGGCATTGGGAATGCCAACAGATAACGACATGTGAACTCCTGAAGAAAAAGATCCCTTGAAGGAGCATCGACCGACGCGGCTGTTTCTTTAATGGTCACTGATGATTTGACGCGTTGAAATCTTAAACAGAACTGCAATCCGTTTCGGAGAGCCGAACGCAAAATCTGCATATGTTCGGCAATCCGAACATCCAGACTCAAAACCACACCTGACACAAACAGCAATACCATTACAAATCATTAACTTAAGCGTGTTTTTTCGATTCTGAGTATTACTGGTACAGATCCTGCTTTTCCCTCACACCCCCAGCGTTCAGGTTCGTCTGGGGCGTATCTAGATGAACTTGCATCTGCACCGTCTCACAACTAGAAGAGAAAAATAATGACATCTGCACTTAAGACCTTTGTTCCGGGCGCCTTGGCCCTCCTGCTGCTTCTGCCCACTGCCCTTCAGGCCAAAGAAGCCGAAACCCAACAGAAACTGGCCAACGTGGTAATCCTGGCCACGGGCGGCACCATTGCCGGTGCGGGCGCCAGCGCCGCCAACAGCGCGACCTATCAAGCGGCGAAAGTCGGCATTGAACAGTTGATCGCCGGCGTCCCAGAACTGAGCCAACTGGCTAACGTTCGCGGCGAACAGGTCATGCAAATCGCCTCCGAAAGCATCACCAACGAAAACCTGCTGCAACTGGGTCGTCGCGTAGCCGAACTGGCCGACAGCAAAGACGTCGATGGCATCGTGATCACCCACGGCACCGACACCCTTGAAGAAACGGCGTACTTCCTGAACCTGGTGGAAAAAACCGAGAAGCCGATCATCGTCGTGGGCTCCATGCGCCCAGGTACCGCGATGTCCGCCGATGGCATGCTGAACCTGTACAACGCGGTGGCCGTGGCCAGCAGCAAAGACGCGCGGGGCAAAGGCGTGCTGGTGACCATGAACGATGAAATCCAGTCGGGTCGCGACGTCAGCAAAATGATCAACATCAAGACCGAAGCGTTTAAAAGCGCCTGGGGTCCGCTGGGCATGGTGGTCGAAGGCAAATCCTACTGGTTCCGCTTGCCAGCCAAGCGCCACACCATGGATTCCGAGTTCGACATCAAGAACATCAAGAGCCTGCCTGACGTCGAGATCGCCTATTCCTACGGCAACGTCAGCGATACCGCCTACAAGGCCCTGGCTCAATCGGGCGCCAAAGCCATCATCCACGCTGGCACCGGCAATGGCTCGGTATCCTCGCGGGTAGTCCCTACCCTGCAAGCCCTGCGCAAGGACGGCGTGCAGATCATTCGTTCCTCCCATGTCAACGCCGGTGGCTTTGTATTGCGCAACGCCGAACAGCCTGACGATAAATACGACTGGGTCGTTGCCCACGACCTGAACCCGCAGAAGGCCCGGATCCTGGCGATGGTCGCACTGACCAAGACCAACGACAGCAAAGAACTGCAACGGATGTTCTGGGAATACTGATTTGCCCTCGCCCGACCGGATCCGGTCGGGCACCCCGTGCGCCATTCGCCAGTTTTGGCGAGTGGCTGCCGCTGGATCTTACAAAAAAACTCCCTTCGCCTTACGCCAAACGGAACAAATCGCTGTCAGAGGATTTTCTTGGTTTTTAAGCAGTTGCGAAATGGCCTACAGTTAAATACTGTATGCACGTACAGCTTAATAAGGATAATTCCGTGGACACCACCTCTACCTCTCCTGACACCTATGTACGCATGGGCCTGCGCGTTCAGAAAATCATCAACTCTCCCACCGCACAAAAGGCCAGGGCAGCATTGATCTTCCGCCTGCCTGACGAACCGGTGGATGAATGGGAACGCTTGCTGGAAGAAATCGACGAGAACGACAACGTCACCCTCGCCTATCGCGACGATGGCGGCGTGCAGATCTTCTGGGTTGTGCCGAAGGAAGATTGAGTCGATGAGTGTCCGCTGGTTTGCCTTGCTGTTTCTGTTTGTTGTCATGGGTGCGCAAGCCGACGCGCCGCGCACCTTCACCGAAGCGAAAAAGGTCGCCTGGAAGCTCTACGCGCCCCAGTCCACCGAGTTTTACTGTGGCTGCAAGTACACCGGTAACCGGGTGAACCTTGCCGCCTGCGGTTACGTGCCGCGTAAAAATGCCAAACGCGCATCCCGCATCGAGTGGGAGCATATTGTTCCGGCCTGGCAAATCGGTCATCAACGCCAGTGCTGGCAAGCGGGCGGTCGCAAGAACTGCACCCGCTACGACCCGATTTACCAGAAGGCCGAGGCTGACTTGCACAACCTGGTGCCCAGCATTGGCGAGGTCAATGGCGATCGCAGCAACTTCAGCTTTGGCTGGCTGCCCGAGCAGTCGGGGCAATATGGTTCATGCCTGACCCAGATCGACTTCAAGGCCAAGAAAGTCATGCCCCGCCCTTCCATTCGCGGCATGATCGCCCGGACCTACTTCTACATGAGCAAGCAGTACGGCTTGCGCCTGTCGAAACAGGATCGGCAACTGTACGAAGCCTGGGACAAGACCTATCCGGTACAGGCCTGGGAACGCCAACGCAACCAGAGCGTGGGGTGCGTCATGGGGCGCGGCAACGAGTTCGTCGGCCCGGTAGACATGAAGGCCTGCGGTTGAATCCGGAACGGGACACCTGAAACGACAAAGGCCTCGAGGTTAAACACCCGAGGCCTTTTTTGTTTCTTCAACGCCTGCGGTACAGAACGTTATTGAGCGACCGGACGCTCAAGCACCAGCAATTCGATGTTCTGCTTCTTCGCGCGAGTAAGCGCCGCGCGGACTTCATCCTGCTTGGCTTCAGCCTCGGCTTTCGAATTGAACGGCCCCATCAGGACTCGGGTATTGCCATTCTCCTTGACGACGCTGGACATGAAACTGTGCTCGATCAGCCAGCCACTCAAATCGCTGACCGCCTGAGGGGTTTCACCTCGCACCTCAAGATCCCATTGGGGGCCGGATACCGGCGCGGGTACGGCCGCCATGGCTGGCTTGGGCTTCGGCGCATCCACAGTGCTGCCCTCGCCACATCCCGCCAATGCCAATATCGCGATGACCAAAACCATTTTGCGCACGACGCTTCCCTCCAAATGCATAAAGCGGCGATTTTAACACCCATGAATACTTCGCGAGTGCCGCAAAATGGGCTTAAAACAACGAGAATGATGGTTGCGGCCTCTGTATAGTTACGCCTTGGGAATTAATGCCGCATCTGCGCGTCAGAAAGAGGCACCCAAACCGCGAGACTTCGCACTAATCTATACATAACACCGACCTCTGCACTGTCCGAATCAGGTGCCCCACAAAGCAATCAAGGAGAAGACCATGCTGATACTCACCCGCAAAGTCGGTGAAAGCATAAACATAGGTGATGACATTACGATCACCATCCTCGGCGTAAGCGGCCAGCAAGTCAGGATCGGCATCAACGCTCCGAAGGACGTTGCAGTGCATCGTGAAGAAATTTACCAGCGCATTCAGGCCGGCCTGACCGCCCCGGAAAAGCCGCAATCCTGAATCCTGTTGCAGTCAGTAGCCAGCCCGTTCAGTCCGGAATCACGGCTGGCTAAAGATTCAGCACCCCATCGCCCTGCTCATTCGCCACACTCAAACCCCAGGGGTCGATACTAGCGGCAAGTTTTACTCTATTGCTGTCAGACTTTTCTGGTTTGCCCCAGGGAAGGATGCGTTCACTGCGCGGTCAACCAAGCATCACGCCTCGCGCCATGCCCGTCGCCGCTACCACCATCAGCAGCACCAGCAGCGCCTCTATATGACTGATCCGTGCAAACAGCTTCGCACGGCCGGTATCGATCGACACTTTACGGGCAAGCGCTATCCGCCACTTGATCAGTGTCACCATAGGCGCGATTTCCAGTAGCAAGATCAGGACGAACAGCGACATCTTCAGATGAAACAACGGCTGATGCAGGTAATAGTCCGTGCCCTTCTCGTACCCGCCAAACGCTCGCATCCCGCCACTGATCAATAAAACGACAGCTGAAATACCCCAGATATTGTCCGCCATCAGAACACTGCGCACCTCCGCAGCCCCATCGGCCAAGCGCCGAAAAGCCGTGCCTCGAACCAGCACCGCCCAGAATCCCAAGGCAAATGCCAGAAGATGAACCGCCGCCAGAAACCAGTGAGTCAGCATAGAGAAACCCCTGCCAGGTCGAAGTTGTATGAGCCTGTCAGTAGTAGCCCATGAAATGGCTGCGTGCACGGCATCCAGGGACAATGCCCGGAGCACAATACGACAGACCAACTAGACTCCACTGCGCTGGTATTGAGCGTCCGCGACGGTACCCGCCCCAACAGCAACTCACTCCCACCGCGTTGAACTGAGTAAACAAAATCATGTGTGAATCATGTGATTCAAGCTCTGCTTCAAACACAACAGGCCGTCGTCGTTTTCTTCAATTTGCCGGATTGAGCGCAGGCGCCCTGCTGCTGACCGGCACACTGCCCGGCAAGATCATCCTGGCAGCCGAAAAAGCGACAGCCCCACCCAAACCACAA
Source organism: Pseudomonas sp. S2_F07 (assembly GCF_054668325.1). Classification (NCBI taxonomy): domain Bacteria; kingdom Pseudomonadati; phylum Pseudomonadota; class Gammaproteobacteria; order Pseudomonadales; family Pseudomonadaceae; genus Pseudomonas; species Pseudomonas sp. S2_F07. The sequence continues at coordinate 6,080,987 of NZ_CP162758.1, read as the reverse complement.
AACGTAATCAGTCCCGACATGGCGTTGAAAAGACTGATGGAGGGCAATGCACGATATGTAGGCGGCACTTCCACAACCCACGACTTCAAGGCAGAGCGAGAGGCCCTGGTGTCCGGCCAGAATCCATTCGTGGCCGTGCTGAGCTGCTCCGACTCGAGGATCGCCCCGGAATATGCGTTCGACACTGCGCGCGGCGATCTTTTCTCCATCCGCGTCGCGGGCAACTTCGTTACGCCGGAAGGCCTGGCCAGTCTTGAATACGGCGTTGCCGTACTGGGCGCCCCGCTGATTCTCGTACTCGGGCATGAGAGCTGCGGCGCCATCGAGGCCGGTATCAAGGCGGTCAAGGACCAGACGATTTTCCCCGGCCATATCCCGAAACTGACTGACGCACTCAAGTCAGCAGTCGAGGCAGTACTCAATCAGCCCGGGAACCTGATGGAAAACGCCACCGCGCAAAACGTCAAGAATTCGGTCAACAGCCTGAAACAGGCCTCGCCATTGCTGACTGATGCGCAGAGCAAAGGCGCGCTGAAGATCGTGGGCGGCATCTATCGCCTGGCGAGCGGCAAGGTAGAGTTGATCGCCTGAACCGCAACGCGCACAGCGTCAGCATCGGTGCATAAGCCCGCATGCAAAGAGCCCAGCGCGACGGCTGGGCTCTGATTATCTTCGGTTTTGCATCATTTTATCCGCGAGGACCCTGGCCCTCTCGATCAACAGGTTCTGCCTGTCCTCATGAGTAGCCTCGCCCACAATCGGGGCAGTCAGATTGCTTTCGGCAATCAATGCAGCGCAGAAATATCGATCCCAGACAGCCGTGTCCACAGGTGCCTGCTTGCTCATTTGATCGGCGTTCATAGGCGGCTCCTTTTGATAAGGTCGCATTGCCAGTTTACGCCTGAATGACAAAAAATCCGGACCATCATTCACAGTCACCTGCCATTCGTCGCCTGCCAGAACACAACGAGGAATTCGCCCCTATCCATGGCTTGAGGCTTGCTAAGATCGCCCGTAGCAGCGCCGCAATGACAGGATTCTGACGCCGCAGCCATTCAATCAATGCTTAAGGACGCCAGCGATACGCTTGGTCAGTCACCGGGAGATGTAACGTGTCAACGCTCAACGAAATCGCAATGAACCACGCGAGAATGGCCAAGGAACAAGCAGGAAAGTCGACCGAACTGAGCGAGCGCCACCTCCAGATCGTAGGGAGCTTCGAAGTACCGTCCATTGAAGTACAACAGAACATCCCACTGCACCTGATCGCGGGAGCCCAGGAAGGCCACCATGGCCTTGCAGCTACCTTTGCCCTCTGACACCTACTGAGGCTGGCGACGATCTGAACGGTTTACCCGGCAATCATCCGGCATCCGCTCAGCAATCGTCGCGCCTTGATGGCCCGGCACTACTTTTCTGATCCGGGCATCTCATCTTTCAAATACCGCGAAGTGATTGCCAGCCGAATGCAATGTTCAGCAAAAACACGCAATGACTTGTGGATTGAAAATCCATGAACTAGACATAACTCCACAGTCCGCTTCCCCAAAGATCGGTAACGATTCTTTGGACAACAAAAAAGGGCCCACCTTTCGGTGAGCCCTTCCAGACCGCCCAGCAGAGCGGATTTTGTTTGGTAGGCGCGATTGGACTCGAACCAACGACCCCCACCATGTCAAGGTGGTGCTCTAACCAACTGAGCTACGTGCCTGCTGTGAGGCGGCATTCTACGGAATTCCGGAGGGGTGTCAACACCTTTTTTCGCGCTAACCCTATGAATATGCAAAATATTTAATTTTGCCGCTACAAAGAAGATTTTCCGGGTGGCTGGCGGGGGATTTTCAACTCGGGTAGGATCAACGCACTCGTAAAATATATTAAACAGAGGCTGCCGGATGGCTAACACTCCCTACCCCGAGTCCTACTACGCCGCATCGGCCAATGCGGTTCCGCCGCGCCCGGCGTTGCAGGATGACGTGGAGACCGATGTCTGTGTGATTGGCGCCGGTTACACAGGGCTATCCTCTGCCTTGTTTCTGCTGGAGAACGGTTTCAAGGTCACGGTGCTCGAAGCCGCCAGGGTAGGTTTCGGGGCGTCCGGGCGTAATGGCGGCCAGATCGTTAACAGCTATAGCCGCGATATCGATGTCATCGAACGCACGGTCGGTCCCAAGCAGGCCCAGTTGCTGGGCCAGATGGCGTTCGAGGGTGGGCGAATCATTCGTGAACGGGTCGCCAGGTACGACATTCAGTGCGACTTGAAGGACGGTGGCGTGTTCGCCGCGATGACCTCCAAGCAAATGGGTCATCTCGAATCCCAGAAGCGCCTGTGGGAGCGTTTCGGGCACACCCAGCTCGAGTTGATGGATCAACGTCGCATCCGCGAGGTGGTCGCCTGTGATCAGTACGTCGGCGGGATGCTCGACATGAGTGGCGGCCACATCCATCCGCTTAACCTGGCGCTGGGTGAAGCGGCCGCGGTCGAGTCCCTGGGCGGGACGATTTACGAGCAGTCGCCGGCGGTGCGCATCGAGCGCGGCGTGAATCCGGTAGTGCACACGCCGCAGGGTAAGGTCCGGGCGAAATTCATCATCGTCGCCGGTAACGCTTATCTGGGCAACCTGGTGCCGGAACTGGCCGCCAAGTCGATGCCTTGCGGCACGCAGGTGATTACCACCGAGCCCCTGGGTGAAGAACTGGCGAAGACCCTGCTGCCTCAGGATTACTGTGTCGAAGATTGCAATTACTTGCTCGACTACTACCGCCTCAGTGGCGACAAGCGTCTGATTTTCGGTGGTGGCGTGGTGTACGGCGCGCGGGATCCGGCGAACATCGAAGCGATCATCCGGCCGAAGATGCTCAAGGCCTTCCCGCAACTCAAGGACGTGAAGATCGATTACGCGTGGACGGGCAATTTCCTGCTGACGTTGTCGCGCCTGCCTCAGGTCGGACGGCTGGGCGACAACATTTACTATTCCCAGGGTTGCAGCGGTCATGGCGTGACCTACACGCATTTGGCGGGCAAGGTGCTGGCTGAAGCGTTGCGCGGCCAGGCAGAACGTTTTGATGCGTTTGCCGACCTGCCCCATTACCCGTTCCCGGGCGGCCAGTTGCTGCGCACACCGTTTGCGGCATTGGGTGCGTGGTATTACGGATTGCGGGATAGATTCGGGTACTGACTGCTAAAACAAAAGGCCCGCTGCGATGCGGGCCTTTTGTTTAGATCAACATCGAAAGATCGCAGCCTGCGGCAGCTCCTACATGGGAATGCGTTCTGCGTAGGAGCTGCCGCAGGCTGCGATCTTCTGATCTTAAAGCCGGTCCCGTGGGATACCGCTGCGAATCCGCAGGATGTCCGCCAGTACCGCCAGGGCAATCTCGGCTGGCGTCTTGCTGCCCAGGTTCAAGCCGATTGGCGCATGAATCCGCCCCAACTCGACATCCCCCAGTCCACCAATACGCCGCAACCGCTCGAAGCGCTTTTGCGAAGTCTGCATGGAGCCCATCACACCGATGTAAAACGCCTCGGTGCGAACGGCCTCCATCATCGCCAGGTCATCGATACGTGGATCGTGGGTCAACGCCACCACCGCCGTGTCGCTGTGGCACCCGCCGTCGGCAATGAACACCGAAGGCAGTTGGCGACGAATCTCCACGTTTTCCAGCACGACGCCTTCGAGCACTTCGTCCCGCGGGTCACATAGAATCACCTCGAACCCAAGCCCCACGGCAAACTCCGCACAGGCCTGGGCGACACTGGAATACCCCGCCAGCAGCAAGCGCTGGGCTGCGCCGACGCGCACGCGCACCCGGTCGATTTCACGCTCGATACGCACACCCTGTTCACGATCATCGAACAGACTGCGCGCACCGCTTTGCAGATCGACTTCGCGGATCAACCGACGCCGGCCCAACAGCGCCGACTCCAGCTCCCGCAGATGCGCTTGCACCTCGCAATCGGCCTCAAGCTTCTCGACCAGCACATCCAGCACCCCGCCACAGGGCAGGCTGACGCGCGAGCGTGGGTCGTCGCCTTCGCCATAACGAACAACGCTGACCGGCTCCAGAAACGCGCCCTCGGCGACTCGCTCGAGAAAGTCTTCCTCGACACAGCCACCGGACAACGAGCCAATCCAGTGCCCCTGCGTGTTTACCGCCAGCAGCGAACCCGGTGCGCGCGGTGCCGAGCCGTAAGTGGCCAGCACCGTACACAGCCAGATGCGCTGACCGGCCGCCGACCACTCCAGCGCCCGGCGCACCACTTGCAGATCCAGATGCTGCATATCAGTGGGCCTTGTGCTCGAGCGGCGGCGCATCGGCCCGCAACTTCTGCACGTCGTTTACAGCCAGATCATTCGGCTGACCGCCCCAGCCTTGTCGCAGGTAGTTCAGCAGGTCCGTGAGCTGTTCGTCGCTCAATTTCGCGGCGAACCCCGGCATCGGTTGCATGTGTTCGAAACCGGAGAACTTTTGCTCACCAATACCGTCGTCGATCACCCGCACCAGGTTACGCGGATCTTCCAGGCGCAGCGTGGTGTTGCCGCGCATGGCCACGGCGATGTGCGGCTTGCCCTCACCGCCCGGTGCATGGCAACCGGCGCAGACATTCAAATATTCCTGACGGCCGCGCTGGGCACTTGGGCTCAGCTTGTCCAAAGGCACTTCGGTGAGCACCTTCGCCGCCGGTGGCTGATCGCCGAGCAGGAAGGTCGCCATCGCCGCCAAGTCAGGATCAGTGAGGCCCTGGGTGCTGTTGTGGAACACCGGGAACATCTCGTTGAACATCGTGCCCTGGGCGCTCATGCCGTGCTTGAGGAACGAGCTCAGGTCCTGATGATTCCAGCCACGGGCCGCCAGGTCAGTGGCCAGCAGGCTCGGCGCCAGATAGCCATTGAGAATGCCGCCGGTCATGCGTTTGTCCATCTGCATCGCACCGGGCAGGCCGCGTGGGGTATGGCACTCGCCACAGTGACCCAGCACGTCGACCATGTACTGGCCGCGCTTCCAGGCTTCGCTCTTGCCTTCAGCCGGCTCCAGCTTCACGTCCTTGCCGTACATCATGTTCCAGCCCATCAGGCCCGGGCGCACGTTGAACGGGAAGCTCAGGCTGGTGACTGGCGCGGCACGCTCGATCGGCTCGACGGTTTTCAGGTAGGCATGAATCGCATCGGAATCCGCACGCGGGATCAGGTGATACGAGGTGTAGGGCATCGCCGGATACAGGTTCGCCCCGTCGCGGCGCTTGCCTTCGGTCAACGCGGCGAAGAACTCGTCATCGTTGTACAGGCCGATGCCGTGCTCTTTGCTCGGAGTGATGTTGGTGCCGTAGATCGTGCCGAACGGCGACACGATCGGCAGGCCGCCCGCATAGGGCGCGCCACCCGGCGCGGTGTGGCACGCCATGCAGTCGGCGGCGCGGGCGAGGTACTCGCCTTGCTTGATCTGCGCATCATCGGCGTGAGCTGCCATCACAGGCGCAGCCAGACCAACCGCCAACGCCAGGCGGCTAAGTAGAAGCTTCATGCTTAACCCTCCTTGACCAGGCCGAGATCGGTCAGCACGTTGCGGGTGGCGCTGTAGTAGCGCACGTACCCGGTGCAACGGCAGATGTGATGACCGAGGCTGTCCTCGATGACTTTTTCCAGCTGGCTTTTGACGATCGGCTGACGCTGCAGCTTTTCCACCAGCACGGTCGCGGCATTGACGAAGCCCGGCGCGCAGTAGCTGCACTGGAAGGCGAATTCATCGACGAAGCGCTGCTGGATCGGGTTCAGCTCGGTGACCTTGCCCTGCTCGTCGCGGGTCGCATGGCCTTCGATGGTCCGCACTTTCTTGCCTTCGAAATAGTGTGCGCCGGTGATGCAGGTGCGCACTTCTTCACTGGTGCCGTCCGGGTTGTCGACGATCACCACGCAGGCGTGGCAGATGCCCTGGCCGCAGCCCAGGCGCGAACCGGTGAGGTTCTTGTATTCGTGCAGGTAGTCGATCATCGGCAGGTCATCAGGGATGTCCACCGGGCCGACGGATTGACCGTTGAGGGTCAGTTGAAGCGGACGGTTAGCCATTGAGGGCCTCCTTGATGCGTGCAGAAGTGATAGGCAGGTCGCGGACACGTTTACCGATGGCATGGGCCACGGCGTTACCGATGGCGCCGACCACCGGGATCATCACCACCTCGGCGATGCCCTTGGACGGGTCGCTCGGCGACAGTGGCGGCAGGATGTCCGCCGTCTGTTTCCACACCGCAACGTGACGCGCCATCGGCAGGCGGTAACGGTTGAAGTTCCAGTCCCCCTCCCCCGGCCCGCCTTCGTACAACGGCATCTCTTCCATCAGCGCGTGACCGATGCCCATGGCGATCCCGCCTTCGAGCTGGCCCCTGACCAGTTCTTCGACCAACACCCGACCGCACTCGACCCACGAGTGATGGTTGAGTACCGACACTTCGTTCGAACCCTTGTTGACCTTCACTTCCACCAACGTCGCGACCGGGCTGTAGTAAGTCACCGCCGCGTTGTTCAACTGGGTTGCCGGGTAGGCGATACCCTGCCGATCCAGCAGATGGAAACCGGCGCTGCTCATCTGCGCCTTCTTCGCCTTCGGTGCACCGTCGCCGTACTTCACGGCCAGGCCGTCGAGCGGCAAGCGCTCACGCACGCCGTCGATGCTGAACTCGGCCTCGGCCCAGCTCCAGCGGTTGAAACCGTGCACGGTGGCGCCGCTCACCAGGCCACGTTCGTGAACGCGCTTGGCGAGCATGGCGAATGGCAGTGGCTCCATACCGTTGGCCGTGAGCTTGCCGTCGACCCAATGGGCGTCTTCGCGGCGCACCACGTAAGGGTTGGCCTGGCCGCCGTAAGGGCCTTGGCGCCAGATCTCCATCGCCGCTGGCCACAAACCGTGGTTGAACAGCACGCGCGCCGCTTCACGGGTGGCGTGACTGAAGTAGTACGCCGAGTTGGTCGCCGACGAAGCCGAAGCCACCTTGCCGACCCAACGTGGGTTGCGCAGGAAATTGTCCTGCTCGGCCTGGCTCATGATGTACGGGTTGCCGCCACTGACCAGCTGCAACTCTTTCCATTCGGTTTCGCCGGTCTTCACTTCGTGCGCCGCAATACCGAGGAAATCGGCCACGACCATGGCCTGGGAGGTGGACATGCCAGTACCGATTTCGATACCGATGTGGCGCAGGCTGATGCGACCTTCGGCAGTGAATTCAATGCTGGCCATCGGCGCTTCGGAACCGGTACCGAAGTCCTTCTGGCAGATGGCGAAACCCACCCCGTACCAGTTGTCCGGATCGGCGGCTTCGCGTTGCTTCTTGATCGCGTCGCGGTTTTTCCAGGTGTCGTGGACCGCCGCCTTGTCGAGAATCTCGTGCAGGCGCAAGGCACCGGCCGGGATCGCGCCCTGGGTGTTCTTCATACCCGAGCGCAGTGCGTTCTTGCGGCGCAACTCGATGGCATCGACACCGAGGCGACCGGCGATTTCGTCGACCATCATCTCGGTCGCCGCCATGCTCTGCAGGGTGCCGTAGCCACGCATCGACCCGGCTTCAACGGCGCGGGAGTGATAGGCCGTGACCTGCAGATCGTTCTGCGGCATGTAGTAGATCGACTGTGCCGCCGTGGCGCCCACCGCCGCCACCGACGGGCTGTAGTTGATCCGCCCGCCACCGTCGACGCTCATCTCGGAGCGAAAAATCTTGAAGCTGTGGTCGTTCTTGTCCACCGCCAATTGGTAGCGGATGTCGAACGGGTGACGCTTGATGCCGCTCTGGAACTGCTCGTAGCGGTCGTTGGCCAGGCGTACCGGCACACCGGCGCCGTACAACGCCGCCAGCGCTGCGTAGTAGACGAAAATGTTGTGGTCTTTGGAGCCATAACCGACGGTGTAACCCGGGTGCATGTTCAGGTTGGCCAGGCCGAAACGCGACGGCGCGATCATCTTCGCGGTCTCGGTCGCGGTTTCCAGCGGGCACTGTGTCGCCACCACGAAATGCAGGGTCTTGGTCGCCGGGTCGTACCAGCCGTTGCCGTTGTCCGGCTCCAGGGCGGCCGGTTCGATCGACGGGGTCTTGTAGCGCTCGTCGAATACCAGCCAGTTGTCCGGCGGCGTATCGATCTGCTGCTTCATGCGGTCGGCGTAGAACAACCCGCGCTCGGTCAGGTTGCCGTGCAGGTTCGGCTGGGAGTTCCACACCGGACGACGGTTTTTCAGCATCGGGAACAGGATCGAATCCTTGAGGCTGGCGAACTCGTCTTCGTCCGCCGAGGTCGCACCGCCGACGCGCACGTAGCGGAAGCTGCCGTAAGGATCGCCTTCGTAGAACGGCGCTTTCTCGCCGTAGCGGATTGCCTTGTCATTGAATTTGAGTTGGTTCTTGGCCTGACGGAAGCGCTCGAAATCGTTCCAGATCAGGATCGCCACCGGGTGCCCGATAAACATCGGCACCTTGCCGGCCGGCAACAGCGGATCCGGGGCGTGCTCCTCAGGGAACACGATTCCGTCCTTGACCAGGTCTTCGGCGGTGACGATGCGGTCCGGTTGCAACTCGGTACCGAGCCACGACAGGTCGATGCCTGCAAAGATGTAGTCGGCCTTGATGGTTTTGAGCAGCATGGCGTGGCCTTGCTGCTGCGGCCAACCCGGCATGTCCTTGGCGCGAATGTCGCGGGCAAAGACCTTGCTGCCGCAGACCTTGGACAAGGCATCGTTACGGGCGCGCGCCTTGCCATTGTTGCCGAGCCACTGCTCGGACGGCACGGTCACGCTGCTCTCCATCAAGGCGGCCAGCGCCTGGCTGCTCAATGGTGTGAGCGTCACGCTCACACCCGCTACCAGCCCGCCCTGAAGGAACGAGCGCCGGGATATATCACGGTTGGACATGGATCATCCTCTGGGCGGTTATGGGGTCCGCCCTTCTGGTTATGTTCTGGAAATCTCGAGTCTTGCAGAAGCCCTTTTCGACGATGCAAAGGGCTGTTGTTGACAGTGCAAAGCTGACCGAAAGGTTAAGTTTATAGGCTTATGCCTTCGCGGAAAACCAAAAACTGACCAAGGAATCAAAAAACCGCGACTTTTCGACGCAGCAGATCGATGAACAACCCCAACTCCCGGCTGATGTGCTCGCCCCTGCGCAACAACAACCCGAAGGGCTTCATCTAGACATCCAGCGCCATCACCAAGCCCATTTCAAGATAGTCGCGCAATGCAGTTTCCGACAGCATCATGATCGCGTCGGTCGTTGAACAGCGGCTATTCCTTTGCTGGCGAGGGTCGATCCGGTCACTCATCGGCATTTCCCCGGACGTAGCAACGGACAGGTCGAACAGTAGTCTGCGGGTTCGGTGGCCAGGTAATAAAAGCAACAGGTTCGGCGAAAGCGAATGCTGCGCTGCCCGTCGTCCACCAGCGTCGGCGGTCGGCGGAAATGGCTCAGCGGGTTGTAATCCAGACCGAACAACGCAGGCTCGGCTTGTGTCAGCAGCCAATTGAAATCCGCTTCACAGCGCTCGCGTATCGATGGGTCGTCGATTTTCGCCATGCGTTTTTCATACAGCGAATAAACGCGCACGGCGGTGTTTTCCCAGAGGATGCGCCGGGAAACTCCGGTGACACGATTGAAGGTTTGCCACAGCGGTTTCAGCAGTCCGGCGAACAGTCCCTGCACCAAGGCTTCCCGCCAGGCCTCGCGCTCATTGAGGCCATAGGTCAGCGGCTGACCGTGATGCACCGGCATTGAAGACGTCCACAGCCCCTCATCGTGACCGTATTCGATCACTGTGTTGTCAGGTGTCAGTAAAAGGCCTTTGTCATACACCGACATCGCATACAAACAGGCGCCAGTCGCCAGAAACGACAAGCGCTTGCCCAGCAGCGAGGCCGTGATCGCCCGGGTTGGCGAGCCGATCACCGGGCCCAGCGCATCCAGCAGTTGCTCGCACACGTCTTCCTGCAACAAGTCCCGGGCCATCAGCGAACGCAACGGGTCGCGCTCGTCGCGGTCCTTGAGCCGCAAGCCACCGGACAACAGCGCCCACTCCGACGCAGTGAAATGACAGGCCAGATTCATTGCGGCAACTCCCGGCCAAACGGAATGCACAACGGCGTCCCGAAGAACGGATCGGGAATGATCCGGCAATTGAGGTCGAACACGGTCTTGACCAGGGTCTCGGTCAACACCTCGTCGGGCCGCCCCTGGGCAAAGGCTGTCCGGTTGTGCACCGCAACCATGTGGTCGGCGTAACGACAGGCCAGGTTGAGGTCGTGCAGCACCATGATGATGGTTTTGTTTTCGAGCCGGTTAAGGTCGCGCAACAGGTCCAGCACTTCGATCTGATGCGCCAGGTCGAGAAAGGTGGTGGGTTCATCAAGCAGCACGATGCCAGTGTCCTGGGCCAGGGTCATGGCAATCCACGCACGCTGGCGCTGGCCACCGGACAACGCGTCCACCGGCCGGTCCGCCAGGGCCTGCAGACTGGTTTGCGCCAGTGCGCGGTTGACCATGGCTTCGTCTTGCGCCGACCACTGTTGCATCCAGCTCTGATATGGATAACGCCCCAGCGCCACCAACTGCCTGACGGTGATGCCCTCCGGCGCGCTGGGGGTCTGGGGCAAAATGGCCAACTCACGGGCCACGGTAGCCGTGGACTTTTGCTGGATATCCACACCGTTGAGAATCACCGAGCCCTGCTGCGGCTTGAGCAGTCGGGCGAAGGATTTGAGCAAGGTGCTTTTGCCGCAGCCGTTGCTGCCAATCAGTACCGAAATCCTGCCCTGGGGCAGTTGCATGTCCAGCGCGTCAATAATCACCTGGCGCTGATAACTCAGGGTCAGGCCGCGACTTGCAATCGACGTCATACGTTGAATTCCTCAATGACGCTGTTTGATCAACAAATAGAGAAAAAAGGGTGTACCCAGCACGGCGACAAAAATCCCGGCCGGCAGATCCAGCGGCAAAAACAGCACACGCCCGGCGAGGTCGGCCAGCACCACGAGGTTCGCCCCGACCAGCGCAGCCATCACCGCCTGACCGCCGAACCCCGGGGCCACCAGACGCTTGGCAATGTGCGGTGCAATCAGCCCGACAAAGGCTATTGCCCCGCCCCAGGCAATCGCCGCACCGGCCAATGCCACGCTCACCAGCAACAAACCGGCGCGCAACCACTGCACGCGAACGCCAATGCCTTGGGCCAGTTGGTCATCCAGTTGTTGCACCATCACCTGCCGGGCCAGCAGCACCAGCAGCGGGCAAATACCCAACAACCAGCGACCCAGCGCCAGCGGTTCCGGCCAACTGGCGCCGTACACGCTGCCGGTCAGCCAGACATAAGCCGACAGGGTCGTAGTCAGCGGACTGAAGACCAGAATGAAGGTGGTCGCGGCGGTCAACATCGCGCTGATACCGACCCCGATCAACACCAGGCGCAGCGGTGAAGCCCCCTGTTTCCAGGCCAGCAGATAGATCGCCAATGCCGCCAGCCCCGCGCCGGACATCGCCGCCAGCGGCAGATACTGTTGGCCCAGTGCGACGGAGAAAAACGACAGATACAACACCGCCGCCGCACTGGCACCACTGGTGATACCCAGCAGGTCGGGCGACGCCAGCGGGTTGCGGATGATGCTTTGCAGAATCAGCCCCGACACCGACAACGCCGCCCCTACCAACGCCGCCAGCAGCACGCGCGGAAAGCGCAGTTGCTCGACGATGAACGTCAGGCTGGGGTCCTGGCTCGACAGCAGAATCCGCAGAACCTCCAACGGCGACAGCATGACTTTGCCCAATGACAGTGAGCCGAGCATGATCAGCGCCGTGACCATCAACGCCGCCAGCAACCGCCACAACGTGGCGACATTGATCCGCCGGGAAAACCCGCTACGGCGCCAGGTCAGGACCTTATCCATAACGGCCTCCACGCCGGGCCAGCAGAATGAAAAACGGTGCGCCGAACAACGCCGTCATCACGCCCACCGGCACCTCCTGCGGCAGGATCAACACCCGCGACAAGGTATCCGCCAGTAGCAGGACTATCGCCCCAAGCAGCGCGCACCCCGGCAGCGACCAGCGATGATCGATGGACAAGCCCTTGCGCACCATGTGCGGCACCAGCAAGCCGATAAACCCGATGCTGCCGGCCAATGCCACGGCACTGCCCGCCAGACAGATCACCAGCACGCTCATCAGCAGCCGGATCAATCCGGTTCGCTGACCCAGGCCGGTGGCGATCTCCTCGCCTGCGTTAAGTACGTTAACCTGCCCCGCCAACAACATCGCGCCGAACAGCCCGAGTACGCCACAGATCAGCATTGGCGCGGCGACCGACAGGCTACGCTCGGTCAACGAGCCCGCCAGCCAGAACAGCACCGTGTCCAGGCCATCCTGATTGGCCACCAGCAACGCCTGGCTGAATGCGGAGAACAACGCGGCCATCGCCGCCCCCGCCAGCACGATGCGCAACGGACTGAGACTGCCCTGCCCCATGTTGCCGATCAGCCACACCAGGCTGCCGGCCACGGCCGCGCCGATGAACGCGCACCACAGCCAGGCATCCGGGGATGACAGGGAAAACAGCGAGGAACACAGGATGATAAAAAAAGTCGCGCCGGCATTGATCCCGAACAAGCCGGGGGACGCCAGCGGATTGCGCGTCAGCGCCTGCATCAAGGCCCCCGCCACTGCCAGGCTCGCGCCCACGGCCATCGCCATCAAGGTGCGCGACAGGCGTGTGGTGGTCACCAGTACATGGCTGACGCTGAGCGGGTCGGGATGCACGAAGGCAGCGGCAATTTGCGAAAGCGGAATCCAGGTCGCTCCGACTGCCAGGCTCAGCACACTGCTGAGGAGCAACACGACCCCGGCACAGCACAGTTTCAAACCATTGCTCATCAGGCCGCATCCGCCGTGACCAGCCGCGCCACATCATCGAGCATCAGGTTCGCCCCGAGCATCCCGCCCGACAGGCTCCAGGCCACCCCGTCGACGCGCCATACCTGCCCCTGTTGCGGTGCACGCATTTGCTGCCACAGCGGATGCTGCACCAGGCTTTCATAGTTTCGCTGCACTGCCGGTTTCTCCGCGCGCAAGAAGACAAAGAAGATGTCGGCATTGACCACCGCCAGACTCTCCTTGCTGGTGAGCTTGATCGATACTCCGCTCGCCGCCTGACTGGCCTCACTCCAGCCAAACCCCAGCTCGGTGATCACCGAACCGGGAAAACTGGCCGGCAAATAACTGCGGATATGGTCTTCACGGACATCCAGAATCGACACCGTGGGTGGCCAGCGCCCGGCGAATGTGTGCTGCAGTTGCTGGCGCAGTTGTGCCGTGCGCAACTGCCAGCGGGCCAACACCTCGTCGGCCCGCTGCTGGCGGTGCAAGGCCAGGCCCATCAGTGCCAGGGTCTTCTTGAATTCGAACACCTCCTCCAGCATCACCACCGGGGCGATCTGCTTGAGCAAGGGTGCGATGCGCTCATGGCGAAAGCGCGAGGCGATGATCACGTCCGGCTTGAGCAGCGCGATGTCCTCAAGGCTCGGCTGGGTTTCCAGGCCGACATGGGGCACCGGCTCCAGCGCCGAGCGCAGATAGCGATAGGTGGGCTTTTCACTCCAGGAATCGACGATGCCGCAGGGTGTGATGCCCAACGCCACGGCGCTGTCGGTGGCGCCCTGAAACAGGGTGATCACCCGCAGCGGCGCGGCGTCGGCCAGAGCCCACGCCGATGGGGTAAACCTCAGTGCAAGCACGCCCAGGGACAGGCGCAGCAGCGTGCGCCTGGAGGGCGTTTTGACCTGTTCGTTCTTGAGTGGGTTAGTGAGACTGGGCATGCTCTGGTCCTCTGCAATCGATGCATGACACAACTCGGCGGCGCCCTTCCCTGTGGCGCAACGCACGGTTGAATCGATTCAGAAGTCGACGGTTGCCGAAAGGAGGTAGGTTCGTGGCGTCGCGAGCGTCAATCCTGGCTCGCTGTCATCCGAGGCCCCGGCGGAACTCCAGTAGCGCTTGTCAGCCACGTTCTCGACATTGGCCCGCAGGGTGATGTTCTTTTCCTCGACCTTGAAGGCGTAGCGAGCGCCCACGTCGAAACGCGTCCAGGCGTCGATTTCCTTGTTATTGGACTGGTCCAGATACTGAGAGCTGGAATACATGCCGCGGCTGATCAGGGTCAGGCCTTGTACACTTGGCACGTCCCACTCGGCCCCCAGGTTGACGTTGTACTCCGGCGTGGCAGGAGCGCGGTTGCCGTCAAAGGTACCATTGGTGGTGTTGGTCAACTCGCTGTCGATGTACATCACGCCGCCGAGCAGGCGGAAACCGTTGAGCGGCTCACCGAACACACTGACTTCCACACCGGTGTTTTCGCGTTTGCCGTTCGGGCCGAAAACCCGCGTCGTGGCGTTGGTTTCATAAGCTGGCTGCTTGATCCGGAATACCGCGGTGGTAATGGCGAACGCACCCGCATCATATTTGGCACCGACCTCGACCTGCCGACTGATGAACGGCGGGAAGATCTCGTCCTCGTTCACCGAGGTTGACGGCGCGATCTTGCCCTGGCTGAGGCCTTCCATGTAGTTGGCATACAACGAGAGCTTGTCGGTGGCCTTGAACAGGATGCCGCCCGAGGGCGAAACCTTTTCTTCATCGTAGCCCGTATCGCCTTTGACATTATCCGCCCAGTCGTCAACCTGCACTCGCTGCCAGCGGGCGCCGATGGTCAGCAGCACTCGGTCATCGAAGAAACCCAATGTGTCGGACAACGCCACGCTGCTGGAACGGTTCTCGGTATACACCTCGGAATCAAGGCGCGTGGGAGTGACAGGCGTCGGTGTTTGCACCGGGTTGTAGATGTTGCTCGGGGCAGCGGCATAACGGGCGCCGCCGTTTTCGAAGTCCATGTAGAAATAGCTGGCAGCCAGGTTGATTTCATGGCTCACCGGACCGGTATGGAACCAGTTGCGCACCCCGGCGTTGGCCGTCCGGACATTTTCGTCACGGGTGAAGTCACGTGGCAGAACGCTGAAATTACCCGCGTCGTTGGTGACCGCTACGGCGTGCCGGAGGAAGTCATGATTACTTTTACGCGCGCCCGCGCCGGCGTACACCATGACAGAATCGCTGACATCGTACTCGCCGGTCACCGTACCGAAGGTGTCCTTGGTCCGCGCCTTGCTCCACGGCTGCGCATAGTTGTGGCGAACATCGCTGGCGTGCGGAACCTGTGCGTTGGCACCCACCTGCACGCGTTCCTGCGGGGCATCGGTGTCCCGCTCGTTATGTCCGATGTCCGTCGAGAGCCGCAGGCGTTCACCGCGAAAATCCAGGCCCAGCACAGCCATCTCGCGGTCAACGCTCTGGTGATCCCATTCGGTGTCGCCGGACTGCTTCACGCCGTTGAAACGAACACCGAACATGTCTCCCTCACCAAAGCGCCGACCGATGTCCACGGCCCCGCCGACCTGGCTGTCGGAAGCATAGTTGCCGGTAAACGACGTAATGGGCACGTCGGTTGCGCGCTTGGGCACCACGTTGATCCCGCCACCCACGCTGCCCCGCGGCGAGATGCCATTGATCAGCTGGCTCGGGCCTTTGAGGATGTCGACGCGGTCAGCCATCTCCATGTCAATGGAGTAAGTCGGCAGGATGCCGTAGAGACCGTTGTAGGAGACATCACTGTTGAACAGGCTCATTCCACGAATGGTGAACTGCTCATACCGCCCACCCGCCGGGTTGGTGGCGCGAACCGAGGGATCGCTGGCCACGAGGTCGCCCAAGGTACGCGCCTGAAGGTTTTTCACCAACTCACTGGTGTAGGTGGTCTCGCTGAACGGCGTCTCCATGAAATCTTTCGAGCCCAGCAAGCCTTGCGACCCACGGCGTGCGACCTGCCCGCCGGCATATGGATCACCGTGCGCCGTGTCTGCCGTCGCGTAAATAGAAGTAGCGCCCAATTGCAGGCTGCTTCCTGTTGGCACCGGGGTCAGCATGTACGCCTGTTCGCCCACTGGAAGCAGTTGCAGACCGGAACCCTGCAGCAGTTGGGCGAAGCCCTCCTCCACCGCGAAGTCACCGGAAAGACCGGGGCTGGTTCGCCCGCTCACCAGTGCCGGGTCCACTGACAGATTGACCCCGGCCAGCCCGGCGAAACGGGTCAGCGCAGCGTCGAGACCTCCGGCTGGCACCTGATAGCTGCGGCGCGGCGCGTCTTCGGCCCAACCGGCAGAGATGAACAACGGACAGGCACTCAGGCTCAACAACAGACTCAAGTGCAACAACGGGCGCAACCTGGATGGAGCCGGACGCATACTGCAAGACATCACTGCGGGCATTGTGAATCTCTCTGATTTCGTTTCGCTTACCTTGAATGACAAGCGAGGCGAAAAAAGGGGACACGCTTTAAACACTATTTTTGCGCTGCACCAGCGTTACCCAGTAACGCGTACGCGAATGCACTTCCAGCGGCAGGCTGGCCGCGAGCAGAGCCAGAATGCGATCGGTGTCTTCAAGGCGAAAACTGCCGGTGATGCGCAGCGATTCCAGCTCGGGCTCCCAACGCAACACGCCCAGACGATAGGTGCCGAGTTCGCGCAGAAAATCCCCCAAGGGCTGGTTCTGCGCCATCAGCACACCCTCACGCCAGCCCGGGGCCAGCACGTCAAATGGCTCCACGGCACCGACACCCGCCGCTTGAAGGCTGACTTGCTGGCCACCGCGCAACGAAAAGACCGGTCCGTGCAGAGGCTGCAACTGCACCGTGCCTTTGAGCGCTTGCACCTTGCAGCCCGTCTGCCCCTGACGAACACACACCTCGCCCTGACTGACGACCACTTGCCCGAAGTGCGTGAGAATCGTCAGCGGCGAGATCCCGGGCACATTCAGTGCCATTTCACCTTCCACGAGGGTCAGGCGCCTGTGCTTGAGGTCGATATCGACGGCACTGGCAGTGTTCAGTTGCACAGAGCTGCCGTCGGCCAACCGGACCTTTTTGCTTTCCCCGGTGGCGGTCCGCAGGTCGGCACTCCAGGCATCCAGAGGCAACTGTCGACTGATCAGCCAGGCAGTCGGCAGCAAAGCCACCGCCCCGACAGCGCGCTTGAGCACCGTACGTCGACTGGCTTGTGGCCGGCCCAGACTGGCCATGGCAAGGGCCGGTGGCAGGTCGGCAAAGCGTTGGCGCAAGAGTTGCGCTTTCTGCCAGGCCTGCTCGTGACTGGAATGGCTATCGCGCCAGCTCTGCAACTGCGCCCGATCCTGCTCATTGGCGCAGCCGGATTCCATGAGGGCCAGCCACTGCGCGGCGGCCCGCACGACTTGCCGGGCCTGGGCCGAAGGTGCCGAACCGTTCACATGTCCACCAGCAGGCAATGTTCGTAGGCTTGAGCCATGTAGCGCTTGATCGTGCGTTCCGATACTTGCAGGCGCTCGGCAATCTCTTGATAGCCCAGGCCTTCCAGCTGACTCAAGAGAAACGCTCGGCGTACCGGGCCCGGCAATCCATCGAGCAATTCGTCCAGGGCCTGCAGGGTTTCCAGCAGGATCCAGCGTTGCTCGGGGGACGGCACGCAGTCCTCGGGCAGCAACGCCAATGCATCGAGATAGGCTTGCTCCAGGCTGCGGCGCTTGTAGAAGTTGGCCAGCAGCCGCTTGCCGACTGTCGCCAGGTAGGCGCGAGGCTCTTGCAGGTCGGCGATGCGCTGAGAGCTGGCGAGCAAACGAACGAAGGTGTCCTGGCTCAGATCCGCAGCGTCGCTGCCGTTGCCCATGCGTCGTCTCAACCATCCTTCGAGCCAGCTCCGGTGATCGCGGTACAGGTCGTGGAAGGTTTGCTCCGGCGGCAACGCTGCATCACTCATCTAAAGGAACCCTGCGCGAAGAAATATTATAAATGCGACTCATTCTAATTAGTGTTGATAACTCAAACCAAGTCCTTTGTGCAAATCGCACCCGGTAAATACTTGAATAATTTGATGACAGGCCGAGATATCGGCCGCGCGGCGCCGGTTTATCGAGGCTGTGGATTATTGAGGGGAGTTTTCAAGAGACAACGGAATTCACTGGCCATCCGCGCGTGGTCGGCGGATGCGAAACCGTGAGGGTCATGAGGAAGGAGAAAAAGCCAAATCGCAGAAACAAAAAACCCCGGTCTTTCGACCAGGGTCTTTGCTATCGACTCGAAGTAACCAATGGTTTCTTCGTAGCTCCAAGGCGTTCAGTGGGCCTCGGGGCAGATATGGCGCAGCGGACGGGACTCGAACCCGCGACCCCCGGCGTGACAGGCCGGTATTCTAACCGACTGAACTACCGCTGCGTATCGCTTTGGACTTGCGCCCAAGTAACTCGGTCTGATTGAAAACTCAGTAGCTTTTCAATCTCGAATCAGAACATGCCTGACTCGGAAAATATGGCGCAGCGGACGGGACTCGAACCCGCGACCCCCGGCGTGACAGGCCGGTATTCTAACCGACTGAACTACCGCTGCGCGTCGGTGGAGGCATTTCAGCCTACCTCTTGCTTTCGCAAGTATCTCGGAAGTGGTGGGTGATGACGGGATCGAACCGCCGACATTCTGCTTGTAAGGCAGACGCTCTCCCAGCTGAGCTAATCACCCGTTTGCATCTCCGAGGCCGCGAAATTTACGCAGGTAGCGAACCTAAGTCAATAGCAGGATTGAAGTTTTTCTGAAAAAGACAAAATCATTTCATTCCGGCCAGTGTCGGCAACCATCAGTCCGCTATCGTCGGAACGCCGCCCGGAGCCTGCTCGCGATGAGGGCGATACATTCAACGCCAGTATCACTCGCTGTAAATCATCTTCTTGGTCATGCCGCCATCGACCACGAATTCCTGGCCGGTGACAAACCCGGCGTTTCTCGACAACAACCAGGCCACCATCGCCGCCACATCCTCAACCGTGCCCACCCTGCCCGCCGGATGCTGGGCATGATCGGCTTCGCTCAACGGTTCGGCACGCCGTACCGAAGGATCGCGCGCGTCGATCCAGCCAGGGCTGACCGCATTGACCCGGATCTCCGGACCAAGGCTGATGGCCAACGCATGCGTCAGGGCCAACAGACCGCCCTTGCTCGCCGCATAGGCCTCTGTGTCGGGTTCCGACTGCCCGGCGCGGGTCGAAGCCAGATTGACGATGGCGCCGCTGTGAGCGCGCAGGTACGGCGCACAGTGCTTGGCCAGCAACATCGGCCCACTGAGGTTCACCGCCAACACCCGATTCCAGTGAGACAGATCGAGGCTTTCCAGGGTGATGTTGTGCGGATCGGCAACCGCTGCGTTGCATACCAGCGCATCCAGGCGCCCGAACTGGCCGAGCACCTCGGCCACGCCCAGCGCGACTTGCCCTTCATTCGAGACATCCATGGCGATGAACCAGGCGTTGTCGCCCAGCACTTTCGCCACTTTCGAACCGCGCTCGCGGTCCAGGTCCGTCAGCACGACTTGCCAGCCTTCGCTGATCAGCCAGGCCGAGATCCCCAGGCCAATACCCCGCGCAGCTCCGGTCACCAGCGCTACGCGGCCATTTGAGCCAGTGGTCGGTGTAGACAACTCGATCACAACGCAGCCAGGCCGCGCGCCAGATCGGCTTGCAGGTCCGCCACGTCTTCCAGGCCGACCGCAACGCGGATCAGGCTGTCACGAATGCCCGCCGCTTCACGCTCCTGAGGCGCCAGGCGACCATGGGAAGTGGTGCTCGGATGGGTGATGGTGGTTTTGCTGTCACCCAGGTTGGCGGTGATCGAAATCAGGCGCGTGGCATCGATAAAGCGCCAGGCGCCCTCTTTGCCGCCCTTCACTTCAAAACTGACGACCGCACCGAAACCCTTCTGCTGGCGCAGCGCCAGTTCGTGCTGCGGATGGCTTTTGAGGCCGGCGTAATGGACTTTCTCGATGCCGTCCTGCTGCTCCAGCCACTCGGCCAGTTGCTGGGCGTTGGCGCAATGCGCCTTCATCCGCAGGTTCAGGGTTTCCAGGCCCTTGAGGAAGATCCAGGCGTTGAACGGGCTCAGGGTCGGCCCGGCGGTACGCAGGAAGCCCACCACTTCTTTCATCTGATCGCTGCGACCGGCAACCACGCCCCCCATGCAACGGCCTTGGCCATCGATGAACTTGGTGGCCGAGTGCACGACGATGTCCGCGCCCATTTTCAGCGGCTGCTGCAACGCCGGAGTGCAGAAGCAATTGTCGACTACCAGCATCGCTCCTTTGGCGTGGGCGATTTTCGACAGCTCGGCGATGTCGACCAATTCGGCCAGCGGATTGGACGGCGACTCGACGAACAGCAATTTGGTATTGGCCTTGATCGCCGCATCCCAACCGGACAAGTCCGCCAGGGCCACGTAATCGACTTCGATACCGAAACGCTTGAAGTACTTCTCGAACAGGCTGATGGTCGAGCCGAATACGCTGCGCGACACCAGTACATGATCACCAGCGCTGCACAGGCTCATCACCACGGCCATGATCGCGGCCATACCGGTGGCGGTGGCCACGGCCTGCTCGGCGCTTTCCAGCGCGGCAATGCGCTCTTCGAAGGCGCGTACGGTCGGGTTGGTATAACGCGAATAAACGTTGCCCGGCACTTCGCCAGCGAAACGCGCAGCGGCGTCGGCAGCGGTACGGAACACGTAGCTGGAAGTGAAGAACATCGGATCACCGTGTTCGCCTTCCGGCGTGCGGTGCTGACCGGCGCGTACGGCCAGGGTATCGAACGCTGCACCTTCGAGGTCGCTGTCCAGCCGACCGGCATCCCATTCCTGACTCATGCTGTCACTCCTTGCCCTGCTCTTGATAGATGAAAGTATTTTTTGCCAGATACAAAACCGGCCCCTCAGGGCCGGTAGAAACTCAGTTGTTGTACAGATCGATGATCGCACTGACTGCCTGCGTCTTGACCTTGGAGGCATCGTTGCGTGCCTGCTCGATCTTGTTCAGGTAAGCCTCGTCGACGTCGCCGGTGACGTACTGGCCGTCGAACACCGCGCAATCGAACTTGTCGATCTTGATCTTGCCGCCACCGACCGCTTCGATCAAGTCAGGCAGGTCCTGATAGATCAGCCAATCAGCGCCAATCAGGTCAGCCACGTCCTGGGTCGTACGGTTGTGGGCGATCAGCTCGTGAGCGCTCGGCATGTCGATGCCGTAGACGTTCGGGTAGCGAACCGCTGGTGCCGCGGAGCAGAAGTAGACGTTCTTGGCGCCAGCTTCGCGGGCCATCTGGATGATCTGCTTGCACGTGGTGCCGCGAACGATGGAGTCATCCACCAGCATCACGTTCTTGCCGCGGAATTCCAGCTCGATGGCGTTGAGCTTCTGGCGTACGGATTTTTTCCGTGCGGCCTGGCCCGGCATGATGAAGGTCCGGCCGATGTAGCGGTTCTTCACAAAGCCTTCGCGGAACTTCACGCCCAGGTGGTTCGCCAGCTCCAGCGCGGCGGTGCGGCTGGTGTCCGGAATCGGGATGACCACGTCGATGTCGTGATCCGGACGCTCGCGCTGGATCTTCTCGGCCAGTTTCTCACCCATGCGCAGGCGGGCCTTGTAGACCGATACGCCGTCGATGATCGAGTCCGGACGTGCCAGGTAGACGTGCTCGAAGATGCACGGCGTCAGGGACGGGTTGGTCGCGCACTGACGGGTGTACAGCTTGCCCTCTTCAGTGATGTAGACCGCTTCGCCCGGTGCCAGGTCGCGAATCAGGGTGAAGCCCAGCACGTCCAGGGAAACGCTTTCCGAGGCGATCATGTACTCGACGCCTTCGTCGGTGTGACGCTGGCCGAACACGATCGGGCGGATGCCGTGCGGGTCGCGGAAGCCGACGATGCCGTAGCCGGTGATCATCGCTACAACGGCATAACCACCGACGCAACGGTTGTGCACGTCGGTGACGGCGGCGAATACGTCTTCTTCGGTCGGCTGCAACTTGCCGCGCTGGGCCAGTTCGTGCGCGAACACGTTGAGCAGCACTTCCGAATCGGAACTGGTGTTGACGTGGCGCAAGTCAGATTCGTAAATCTCCTTGGCCAGTTGTTCAACGTTGGTCAGGTTACCGTTGTGCGCCAGGGTGATGCCGTAAGGCGAGTTGACGTAAAACGGTTGAGCTTCAGCCGAAGTCGAGCTGCCCGCGGTTGGATAACGCACATGGCCAATGCCCATGTGACCGACCAGGCGCTGCATGTGACGTTGCTGGAACACGTCACGCACCAGGCCGTTGTCCTTGCGCAGGAATAACCGGCCATCATGGCTGGTCACGATACCGGCAGCGTCCTGGCCGCGGTGCTGGAGGACGGTTAGCGCGTCATACAGCGCCTGATTGACGTTCGACTTACCGACGATACCGACGATGCCACACATGCGACGCAACCCCTACTTAATGGATCTGAACTGAGCACTACTCACTGAGGCGTTTTGGCCGTCGGCAAGAGTTGCTCCTTGAACGGAATATCAGCGGGTACGCTGATTCCGCTGGCAAGCCACTGACTGCTCCACCCGAGGATCAGGTTTTTGGACCAGTCTGCAACCAATAGAAATTTTGGCACGAGCTGTGACTCTTTCCACCACCCGTCCTGCTGTACCGGCCCCAGGCTCAACAGCCCGACGGCGATGACCACCAGCAACCCGCCACGCGCGGCGCCGAAGGCCATGCCGAGGAATCGGTCGGTCCCGGAGAGCCCGGTGACGCGAACCAGTTCGCCGATAAGATAATTGATCATTGCGCCTACGATTAAAGTGGCGACAAACATGATGGCACAGCCCGTGATTATACGTGCCGATGGCGTTTGAATGTACCCGCCGAGGTACTCGGACAGTGAGCCACCGAACATCCAGGCTACGACTCCTGCGATGATCCAGGTCAGCAGCGACAGAGCTTCTTTGACGAAGCCGCGGCTCAGACTGATCAATGCGGAGATGGCGACGATTGCTACGATCGCCCAGTCAACCCAGGTAAATGGCACAGTGCAGCCTACAGACGGATAAGGCGGCGCATTTTAGCAGAGCCCATGCTTATCGGTAAGCTGCGATTGTCAGTGCATTTCATATCGAGGCGATAGTTTTAGCCACGTTCCGGCTGAAAGCGCACCACAAACCCCTTGAGGTTCTGCTGGCGGTTCAGCAAGTCACGCAGCCGATCGGCTTCAGCGCGTTCGATCAACGGCCCGACAAACACCCGGTTTTTGCCGTCGGCGGTACGGATGTAGGCGTTGTAGCCCTGGCTGCGCAGGGTTTTCTGAAGTTTCTCTGCGCTTTCACGGTTCGACAGGCTGGCCAGTTGCACCGACCAACTGACGGACAAGCCATTGGCATCGATACGGCTTTGCGTGGTGTCCGGCTTGCCCGGTGCCGCGGTGATCGGCTGGGCCGGCGCTGTTGCAGGCTTGGCCGCCAATGCCGGGACCGGCGCGGGCACAGCCGGCTTGGCTGCTGGCGCTGGAGCGACCGGAACAGCTGGCACCGCCAATTCCTGCTGGGCGATTTCGTCATCGCTCGGCACGGGCTCCTGAGGTAAAGATTGCGGCTCAGGCACCACCACGGGCTCGACCTGCACCTGGGGCATCGCCGGCGCCTGCGGAGCCGCAGGCGCTTCGACCGTCACCTGGCGTTGTTCGTCCTGGCGGGAAAACAGCATCGGCAGAAAAATCACCGCCAGCGCGACCAACACCAGGGCGCCAACCATGCGCTGTTTGTATGCCTTATCCAGCAATGCCATTTGCCGCTTCCTCCGTGGAGCGCCGGGCCAGCCATTCAAGGGCCTCGGCGACACAATAAAATGATCCGAACAACAGGATTTCGTCGTCGTTCGTGGCCTGCGCGCACTGCCCTTCCAGGGCGGCCGCGACGCTGCCGTATGACGTGACCGACGCACCAAGACCTTGCAGCGCGGCGTGCAGATCCGCAACCGGACGCGCCCGAGGCGAATCCAGCGGTGCAACGGCCCAGTGCTGGACACTAGCACTCAATTCGCCGACAACACCACCCAGGTCTTTGTCCGCCAGCAGCCCGAACACCGCCAGACGCTTGCCGACCGGCGGGCGACTGGCCAGGCGACGAGCCAGATACTCCGCCGCATGGGGGTTATGCCCCACATCCAGCAATAGATTCAAGCGCTTGCCTTGCCACTCGAACTCACGGCGATCCAGACGACCGACCACCTTCGTTGCCCGCAGCGCCTCGATAATCTGCGCATCCACCCAAGGCAAGCCGAGCAGCAGGAACGCCTGCAACGCCAGCGCAGCGTTTTCCATCGGCAGATCGAGCAGTGGCAGGTCGCGCAGTTCAACCGCGCGCCCTTGCCCATCGACACCGCGCCACTGCCAGTTGTGATCGGTCACACCGAGGTCAAAATCGCGCCCCCGCAGGAAAAACGGGCAACTGAGCTCGCGCGCCTTGTCCAGCAGAGGTTGTGGAGGATTCAGATCGCCGCAGAGCGCAGGCGCGCCCTGACGGAAAATACCGGCCTTCTCGAAGGCCACGGACTCCCGGGTATCACCCAGGTAATCCGCATGATCGACGCCGATACTGGTGACCAGCGCCATGTCGGCATCCACCACGTTGACCGTGTCCAGACGACCGCCCAGTCCGACTTCCAGCACCACTGCATCGAGCCCGGAGCGCTGGAATAGCCAGAATGCCGCCAGGGTGCCCATTTCGAAGTAGGTCAGGGAAGTGTCGCCGCGCCCGGCCTCTACCGCGGCAAAGGCTTCGCACAGCTCGGTGTCCGTGGCTTCGATGCCATTGACCGTTACCCGCTCGTTGTACCGCAGCAGGTGCGGGGAGTTGTAGACCCCCACTTTCAAGCCCTGGGCCCGCAGCAAGGACGCCACGAACGCACAGGTGGAACCCTTGCCGTTGGTCCCGGTGACCGTGATCACCCGAGGCGCCGGCTTGCCCAATCCCATGCGGGACGCTACCTGCTGCGACCGCTCCAGGCCCATGTCGATGGCCGAAGGGTGCAACTGTTCAAGGTAGGCGAGCCATTCGCCAAGGGTACGTTGGGTCATAGGTTGGCAGGTACCGGTGGAACCACGATCGGCTCGATGGGTGTAGCCACGAACTTCGGCGTCGGCAGGCCCATCATTTGCGCCAGCAGGTTGCCCAGGCGCGGACGCAGTTCCTGACGGTCGATGATCATGTCGATGGCGCCGTGCTCCAGCAGGAACTCGCTGCGCTGGAAGCCTTCCGGCAGTTTTTCACGCACGGTCTGCTCGATCACGCGCGGACCGGCAAAACCGATCAATGCCTTCGGCTCGCCGACAATCACGTCGCCCAGCATCGCCAGACTGGCGGAAACGCCGCCGTAGACCGGATCGGTCAACACGGAGATGAACGGGATGCCTTCTTCGCGAAGACGAGCCAGCACCGCGGAGGTCTTGGCCATCTGCATCAGGGAAATCAGCGCTTCCTGCATCCGCGCACCGCCGGAAGCGGCGAAGCAGATCATCGGGCAACGTTTTTCCAGGGCGTAGTTGGCGGCGCGCACGAAACGCTCGCCGACGATGGCGCCCATCGAACCGCCCATGAAGGAAAACTCGAACGCCGAAACCACCACCGGCATGCCCAGCAAAGTACCGCTCATGGAAACCAGCGCATCTTTTTCGCCGGTCTGCTTTTGTGCAGCGGTCAGGCGGTCCTTGTATTTCTTGCCGTCGCGGAATTTCAGACGGTCAACCGGCTCAAGGTCCGCACCCAGCTCGGCACGGCCTTCAACATCGAGGAAGATGTCGATACGGGCACGGGCGCCGATACGCATGTGATGGTTGCACTTGGGGCAAACGTCCAGGGTCTTTTCCAGCTCCGGACGATACAGCACAGCCTCGCAAGACGGGCATTTGTGCCAAAGACCTTCAGGCACCGAGCTCTTCTTGACCTCGGAACGCATGATCGAAGGGATCAGTTTGTCTACTAACCAGTTGCTCATGCTTTCTTTCTCCAGTACCGGCGGCCCGAACGCTCTGGTTCGCGGCCCCGTGTATGCCCTAGCGCTAAATTCATGTGTGCGAAGAGGGTCGATGGACTGCCACGGTCAGCGCGAAACATGACCTGCGTGCAACCAAAAACCCTCGGATCTGCCTGCTGTGTGCAGTGCATCCGCTTTGTACAGTGCAGTGGACGGCGGCAGTCTGCCAGCCGTCACATCAACAGGTGCTACCGCGTACCGCTTTGATAAATGCCTGGATCTTTGCGTGATCCTTGATGCCCTTGCTCGCCTCTACCCCGCCGCTGACATCCACGGCATAAGGCCGCACGCGCGCAATCGCTTCGGCGACGTTATCCGGCGTCAGACCACCCGCCAGAATGATCGGCTTGCTCAAGCCTTGCGGTATCAATGACCAGTCAAATGCCTCGCCGGTTCCTCCGGGAACGCCTTCGACATAGGTGTCGAGCAGAATTCCGCTGGCACTGGCATAAGCATCGCAGGCCGCGGCGATGTCATCACCCGCCTTGACCCGCAGCGCCTTGATGTACGGGCGGTGCCAGCCTTCGCACTCGGCCACGCTTTCATCGCCGTGAAATTGCAGCAGGTCCAGGGGCACCGCATCGAGCAGCTCGCCCAATTCGCACCGGCTTGCATTGACGAACAAGCCCACGGTGGTCACGAACGGCGGTAGCGCCTTGATGATCGAGCGCGCCTGCTGGAACGTCACCGCACGGGGGCTTTTGGCGTAGAACACGAATCCGATGGCGTCCGCCCCGGCCTCGACGGCTGCCAGCGCATCCTCTATGCGGGTAATCCCACAGATCTTGCTGCGAACGGCTGACATGTCGACACAACTCCAAGACAAATCCGGGAAAGTCCCGGATGGTAACAAAAGCATTCGAGGGCGTCAGCCGCCAAGTTCCGAGAAGCCGGTCAGAAAGTGTGGACCAATGTAACGCTCGGGCAACTCGAACTCGTCACGGTACTCGACCTGCACCAGATACAAACCGAATGGATGCGCGGTCACGCCACCGGTCCGTCGAATCCGGCTCTCCAGCACCTCTTTCATCCACTCCACGGGGCGTTCTCCAGCGCCAATGGTCATCAGCACGCCGGCAATGTTGCGCACCATGTGATGCAGGAACGCGCTGGCGCGAATATCCAGCACGATCATCTTGCCGTGACGGGTGACGCGCAGGTGATGCAACTCCTTGATCGGCGACTTGGCCTGGCACTGACCGGCGCGAAAAGCACTGAAATCATGGGTGCCGAGCAGGTACTGGGCGGCCTCCGCCATGCGTTCGACGTCCAGCGGACGGTGGTTCCAGGTCACTTCTTCGTTCAGGTGCGCCGGGCGAATCTGATCGTTGTAGATCACGTAGCGATAACGCCGGGCAATGGCCTTGAACCGCGCATGGAAGTGCGCCGGCATGACCTTGGCCCAACTGACACTGACATCGTGGGGCAGGTTGATGTTGGCGCCCATGGTCCAGGCCTTCATCGAACGCTCGACCCGGGTGTCAAAATGCACCACCTGCCCGCAGGCATGCACCCCGGCGTCGGTACGCCCGGCGCACATCAGCGAAACGGGTGAGTCGGCGACTTTGGACAAGGCGTTTTCGAGGGTTTCCTGCACGGTAAGCACCCCGGACGCCTGGCGTTGCCAGCCGCGGTAGCGCGAGCCTTTGTATTCGACGCCCAGCGCGATCCGGAAAAAGCCGTCGGCTGCCATTTCGGCGGCCGGGTTATCTATATTTGCCAAGGAGGGACAGCCTGATGATGTACCAAAGGTGGGCATTATAAGGCCGCCGGGCGGGGATGCCAGAGGGATCTCCATTGACTGTTCCGGCGCCTTCGCGGGCAAGCCCGCTCCCACAGGGTTCTGTGGCGTTCACAAAACCTGTGGGGCTTGCCCGCGAAGGCGCCACAGCAAACGACATCAACTCATCGGTCAAACAAAAACGGCAGCCTCAATGGGCTGCCGCTTTTTTTACAACCTGCCGATCACTCAAGCCAGGCGCGAAAGCATTTCCTCGGCTTCACTCTTCTGCTCGGCACTGCCTTCGCTTACTACCTCATTGAGGATGTCGCGAGCACCGTCACTGTCGCCCATGTCGATATAGGCCTGAGCCAGATCGAGCTTGGTAGCGGCTTCGTCAGTGCCCGAGAGGAAGTCGAAGTCATCATCGCTATCCAGTGCGGCATCCGCTTCGGTAAAGGTCGGCTCGCCGATGCTGCTGGACAGGCTCTCAAGCTCGGCGTTGACAACATCCAGCTCTGCCGCGAACGCATCCGGCGTGCCCAGTTCGTCCAGTTCGTCGGCCAGCGACAGATCGAAATCGGCCGGCAATTCCAGGTCATCCAGCGCGACCTCAGGAACAGCCGGGGTTTCGGCAACCGGAAAATCCTTCACACCCTCATCCAGATCCAGCAGGAAATCGTCTTCTGCCAGCATCGCCGGCGACGGTTGCGCACCGAGATCCAGGTCGAGGTCGAAGTCCGACAGATCGTCGAGGTTTTCCTTGATTTCAGTCTGCTGCTGCAACACCGACTCAAAACTCAGATCGTCGTCCAGCGGGAACTCGTCCAGGTCCGCTGGTGCTGCCACCTCAGGCTCCGGTGCAGGCACAGGCGTCACAGGTGTAATCGCGTCCAGATCATCCAGGCTCAGGTCGAAGGCGCTGTCGAGGTCATCTTCGAACGGTGTTGGCTCTGGCTCTGACGCCGGTGCTTGCGGCTCATCAAGCAACAGGTCCTTGACGTATTGCGCGTCCAGCTCCGCAGCAACGGCGGCTGCAGCGATGCCACCGGCAGCCACCAGCACCATGGCCGGGAAGCGGTTTTTGAGCTTTTCAACCTGGGCGAAGTTGTCGCCATTGGCCACCAACTGACGCTCCTGGCCGACGAACGCATCGCGGTCGCCTTGCTGGCCATAGACTTCCATCAGCTTCAGGCGCAAGTCGCTGCGCTTGGGCTCTTGCTTGACACCGTCCTCCAGCAACGCGGCAGCCTGGTTCAGGCGACCGGCATTGATGTGCGACTGAGCCTGGCCCAGCACGTCGCTGGAACGTTCGGCAGCCGGCGCCACCAGTGGCGCGGCGATCGGCGTGGTCATCACCACCGGTGCAACCACCGGCGCGGGCGTGGGAGCTGGCGTCGGAGCAGTCGCCAGCTTCACGCTCGGCGGTGGAACTTCCAGGCCATCGAAGCTACTTTCCGGCAAGTCGAGATCGGCCGAGAACGGCTGTTCTTCGGCCAGGGCACGGGCCATGCGCAGATGTTTTTCAGCTTCTTGCTGGGCTTTGCGGCGACGCGCCAGCAACAGCAGCAGGAGTAGCAGAATCACCGCACCGCCACCGACCAGGCCCAGCAGCACCGGATTGGTCAGCAATTCATTGAATTTCTGATCGTCGGATGCCGCCGGTGCCGCCTCGACAGGCTTCTCGGTCGGCGCCGGAGTTGCCTCGGGCGCAGGCGCAACCGGTGCAGTTTCAGCCGGAGCAGGTGCCGTGGCCGGGTTGGCAGCCAGCTCGGCCGACATTGCCGGCGCGGTCGCAGCCGCTGGTGCAGTCGCAGCACCCTCGGTTTGCAACTTGGCCAATTGATTGTTCTTCAGCTCGATCAAGCGTTGCAGCTTGTCCACCTGGCTTTGCAGGTCGGCCATGCGGCTTTTCAGTTCGGCGTTATCACGACGACTGGTGTCGAGGCTTTCCTGGGTCACCGCCAGCTTGTTGCTGAGGGCCTTGGCATCTCCCGCCGCCCCTTTACCAGGGTTCTTGCCGGATTCTGCAGACACCAGGCTCAGCTTGTCGGTGGCCGACTGCGCGGGAGCACCCTCGGTGCGAGCGCGATTGGTAGCGTCGAGCTGTTGCTGCCCTGCCCCGGGTTTCGCCACATAGCGGCGGCCCTGGCGCCAGGCCTTGTTCTGCGCGGCCACTTCAGCAATGGCCTTGGCTTGCGGCAGGCCCGTGCTCTGTGCCTGGTCCGGCATGCGCAGCACCTGGCCGGTTTTCAGGCGGTTGATGTTGCCGTCGATAAAGGCATCCGGGTTCAACGCCTGGATGGCCAGCATGGTTTGCTGGATCGAACCGCCATTACGCGCCTTCGCGGCGATTTCCCACAGGGTATCGCGCGGCGTGGTGGTGTATTGCGACGGCTTGGTCGCACCGGTGACGGGCGCAGCAACCGTTGACGTCGGCTGCGCAGCCGCTTCAGCGGTTTGCGGCGAGAACTTGGACGGATCGAGCAGCACACTGTAGTCGCGCAGCAAACGGCCGTTCGGCCACATGACCTGAACCAGGAACTTCACCATGGGTTCGGACAGAGGCTTGCTGGAGGTCACGCGCAGGATGCTTTTGCCGCTGGCGTTGAGCACCGGGGTGAAGGTCAAGTCGTTGAGAAATGCCTGGCGGTCGACACCGGCCTTGGCGAAATCCTCTGGTGAAGCCAGGCTCGGCACCACTTCGGCAGCGGTGAGATCCTTGACATCGAGCAGCTCGATTTCTGCCACCAACGGCTGGTTGAGCGTCGATTTCAGGGTCAACTCCCCGAGCCCGAGGGCATGCGCCATACCGGAGGACAGCGCCGAGGCGGCCGCTATTGCTAACACCAGTTTGCGAACTTGAACCATTAGCTCATCCTTAGTTTGAACATTCCTCGGCCAGCGAGAAGGTATTGATAGTCGCTGCCGTAAGGCATTGCGCGCAACGGCGAGGGTCGTCGCGCGCGATCATTTCATTGATGCCCGGCAAAGCCCCGCAGAGTGGCTCTGCCTTCAGTACTCCGGCAAGCATAGGCTCGCGAGGAATCATTCGACAAATTGTTGCAAAGTATCTTTTACAGCAGGTCTTTAATCAACAACTCGGCCAGTTGCACAGCGTTGAGCGCCGCGCCTTTGCGTACGTTATCTGACGTCAGCCACAGATTAAGTTCCGACGTGTCGTCAATACCATGACGAACCCGACCAACGTAGACCACATCCTGCCCTACTGCATCGCCCACCGGGGTCGGGTAATCACCGGCTTCCACCAGCTCGATGCCGGGCGCATCTTCCAGGGCCGCATTGACTTTCCCCAGGTCGATTTCACTCGCGGACTGCAGGGTCACGCTATAGCTATCGCCAAAAAACACCGGGGCTTGAATGCAAGTGACGGAAATCTTCAATGAAGGCCGCGCCATGACCTGACGCAGCTCACGTACCAGGCGTTTTTCCAGCAACGTATGACCTTGCTCATCCGGCTTGCCGACCTGGGCCAACAGGTTGAAGGCCATCTGCCGATCAAAGAATTTCGGCTCCAGCGGCCGCACATTCAGCAGTTCAGCGGTCTGCCGGGCGAGCTCGCTCACGGCTTCACGGCCCTGGGCCGATACCGCAAGGCTCGCGGTCAGGCTGATGCGCTGCAAATCGAGCAAATCCATCAGTGGCGCGAGCACCACTGCCAGCGTGGTGGCCGACGGGCTTGGGCTGCTGACCTGAAAGGGCTTTTTCAAACCGGCCAACACCTGGGCGTTGGCCTCTGGCACGACCTGCGGCGCCTTTTCGGCCGGCAAGGCACCGGAGAGATCGATCACCGAGCAACCGGCATCGCTGGCGCGGGAAGCGAAACTCAACGAAACCGCCGGGCCGGCGGCAAAGAATGCTAATTGCACCTTGCTGAAGTCGAACTCATCGACTTCCCGTACCCGCACGTTCTTGCCGCGAAACGGTACCGAACTGCCGGCCGATTCGCTGCTGGCCAACAGGTGCAGGGTGCCGATCGGGAAATCGCGCTCTTCGAGAATCTGCACGAGTGTTTCGCCGACAGTACCGGTGGCGCCGATCACGGCAATATCAATGGTCTGGCTCATGGGTTTTACCTCTGGCGAAACGGGGGGAGCGGCACTTTACCGGGTGGTTGGCGGTTCGGCAATTTAGAACAAAAGATCGCAGCCTTCGGCAGCTCCTACAAAGGAATGCGAGCACCTGTAGGAGCTGCCGAAGGCTGCGATCTTTTAACGGCCAATAAAAAAACCCGCACCTCTTTCAAGGCGCGGGTTCTTTCATTGCATCAAACGATCAACGCTCGAGCAGGATCCGCAGCATGCGGCGCAGCGGTTCGGCCGCGCCCCACAGCAACTGGTCGCCGACGGTGAACGCGCCGACAAATTGCGAACCCATGTTCAGCTTGCGCAGACGGCCAACCGGGATGTTCAGGGTGCCGGTGACCTTGTTCGGGCTCAGCTCCTGAATGCTGGTTTCGCGGCTGTTCGGCACCAGCTTGACCCAAGGGTTGTGCTGGCTGATCAGTCCTTCGATATCAGCGATCGGTACGTCTTTGTTCAACTTGATGGTCAGCGCCTGGCTGTGGCAGCGCATGGCGCCGATGCGCACGCAGATGCCATCGACCGGGATCGGGCTCTTGAAGCGACCGAGGATCTTGTTGGTCTCGGCCTGGGCCTTCCACTCTTCGCGGCTCTGACCGTTCGGCAGTTCCTTGTCGATCCATGGGATCAGGCTGCCGGCCAGCGGTACACCGAAGTTTTCAGTCGGGTACGCGTCACTGCGCATGGCTTCAGCCACACGACGGTCGATGTCGAGGATCGCGCTGGCCGGATCGGCCAGTTGATCGGCAACAGCGGCGTGGGTCGCGCCCATTTGCTTGATCAGTTCACGCATGTTCTGCGCGCCGGCACCGGATGCCGCCTGATAGGTCATGGCGCTCATCCACTCCACCAGGCCAGCCTCGAACAGGCCACCAAGGCCCATCAGCATCAGGCTGACGGTGCAGTTGCCGCCGATGTAGTTCTTGGTGCCCGCATCCAGCTGCTGGTCGATGACCTTGCGGTTCACCGGATCCAGAACGATCACCGCGTCATCCTGCATGCGCAGGCTGGAAGCGGCATCGATCCAGTAACCCTGCCAGCCGGCTTCACGCAGCTTGGGGAAGACTTCGCTGGTGTAGTCGCCACCCTGGCAGGTCAGAATCACGTCGAGGGTTTTCAGCTCTTCAATGCTGTAAGCGTCCTTGAGCGGAGCAATGTCCTTGCCCACGGACGGGCCTTGGCCACCGACATTGGAAGTGGTGAAAAACACCGGCTCGATAAGATCGAAATCCTGCTCTTCCAGCATCCGCTGCATGAGCACGGAACCGACCATGCCGCGCCAACCGATCAGACCTACACGTTTCATCGCAACTACACCTTCTTGAAATGTGGACCGCTACCTTGTCTTGAATTTGGCAGCGGGCCCGAGAGATTACAGATTCCGCAGCGCGGCGACTACTGCGTCACCCATTTCCTGCGTACCGACTTTAGTGCAACCGGCCGACCAGATGTCACCGGTGCGCAAGCCCTGATCCAGCACCAGGCTGACGGCTTTCTCGATGGCATCGGCCGCGGCCTGCTGGTTGAAGCTGTAACGCAACATCATCGACACCGACAAAATGGTCGCCAACGGGTTGGCAATGCCCTTGCCCGCGATGTCCGGCGCCGAACCGTGGCACGGCTCGTACATGCCCTTGTTGTTGGTGTCCAGGGACGCCGACGGCAGCATGCCGATGGAACCGGTGAGCATCGAGGCCTGGTCGGACAGGATGTCGCCAAACATGTTGTCGGTGACGATCACGTCGAACTGCTTCGGTGCGCGCACCAGCTGCATCGCGGCGTTGTCGACGTACATGTGGCTCAGTTCGACTTCAGGATAATCCTTGGCCACTTGTTCGACCACTTCACGCCACAGTTGGCTGGAGGCCAGTACGTTGGCCTTGTCCACCGAGCACAGCTTCTTGCCACGGACCATGGCCATGTCGAAACCGACACGGGCGATGCGGCGGATTTCGCTTTCGCTGTACGGCAGGGTGTCATAGGACTGACGCTCGCCGTTTTCCAGGGTACGGGTACCGCGTGGCGCACCGAAGTAGATGCCGCCGGTCAATTCGCGAACGATCAGGATGTCCAGCCCGGAAACGATTTCCGGCTTCAGGCTGGAAGCCTCGGCCAGTTGCGGGTACAGGATCGCCGGACGCAGGTTGCCGAACAGGCCCAGTTGCGCACGGATCTTCAGCAGGCCGCGCTCAGGGCGGATGTCACGCTCGATCGCATCCCATTTCGGACCGCCAACGGCGCCCAGCAATACGGCGTCAGCCGCGCGGGCACGTTCCAGGGTTTCGTCGGCCAAGGGCACGCCATGCTTGTCGATGGCTGCGCCGCCGATCACGTCATGACTGAGCTCGAAACCCAGGGCGAACTTGTCGCTGGCCAATTCCAGCACCTTGACCGCTTCGGCCATGATTTCCGGGCCAATACCGTCACCTGGGAGAATCAGAATCTGCTTGCTCATGCTTTCCTCATGTCATCAGTCGGTGCGCCCATGGACGCACCCGGAAAAATTCTATCGTTCAGCCATCAGCACCAGTACATCGGTACTGAACGAACCATCGGCCTCAATCTCGAAATATTCGCGCACTTCATTGCCCATCGACTGCTGCAACTCGCGGATCGCCGCGCGCATCACTTCAGGCGTGCGCATGCGCTCGACCCAGCTGTTGTACTCCAGGCGCAGGCGCTGACGAGTGGTACTGCGGGTGTGCAGCCCCGCCTCGCTGACCTGACGCAACCACTCGCCGGCGGAATAATCGCGCACATGACTGGTGTCGCGCAGCACTTCGACGCTTTGCAGGTAAGTGTCGAACAGTGGGCTACCCGGTGACAACACGTCGACGAACGCCGCCACGCCGCCCGACTTCAGGACTCGACGCACCTCACGCAGGGCCACGCCCAGATCACTCCAATGGTGCGCCGAATAGCGGCTGAAGACGAAATCGAATTCGCCATCGGCAAACGGCAGGCGCTCAGCGGCACCATTGACCGTGGTCACGTTGCTCAAGCCACGGTCGACAGCGGCAGCGGTCACCACGTCGAGCATCTGCCGGGACAGGTCGTAGGCCACCACTTCTTTCACCAATGAGGCTACGTGAAAACTCACGTGACCGGCACCACACCCAAGGTCCAGGACCCGGGCATCGCCCCGCCCCGCCAGTTCGGCCTGTAGCAGCGCGAACTCGGTGCCTTGAGCGTGTACGGCGCTGCTCAGGTAGGCCGAAGCCTGTTCACCGAATTGCTTCTGGACTACCTGGCTGTGCTGGGCGGTGCTGGTCATGGGGACTTCCTTTTTGGGGTTTAGCCTTATGTCGTCTGAGCTACCGTCTTCGCGAGCAAGCCCGCTCCCACAGGTTTTGTGAACGCCGCAATCCAGTGTGGGAGCGAGCTTGCTCGCGATGGCGTCATTACGCCTTACGCAAAATCAAGCGTCGCGAAACAACCAAGGCTGGCTCGCACGATGCCTGGCTTCAAACGTCGCAATCGCATCGCCGTCCTGCAAGGTCAGGCCGATATCGTCCAGGCCGTTGAGCAGGCAGTGTTTGCGGAACGCATCGATTTCGAAGCTCAACACCTTGCCGTCAGGGCGGGTCACGGTCTGGGCTTGCAGGTCGACCTGCAACTGGTAGCCCGGATTGGCCTCGACCTGCTGGAACAGTTCATCGACTTCGGCATCGCTCAAGATGATCGGCAGCAAGCCGTTCTTGAAGCTGTTGTTGAAGAAGATGTCGGCATAGCTCGGCGCGATGATGCTGCGGAAACCGTACTCTTCCAGCGCCCACGGCGCGTGCTCGCGGCTGGAGCCGCAACCGAAGTTCTCACGGGCCAGCAACACGCTGGCGCCCTGGTAACGTTCGGCGTTGAGGACGAAGTCCTTGTTCAGCGGACGCTTGGAGTTGTCCTGGTAAGGCTGGCCCACATCCAGGTAGCGCCATTCATCGAACAGGTTCGGGCCGAAGCCCGTGCGCTTGATCGACTTCAAGAACTGCTTCGGGATGATCTGGTCGGTGTCGACGTTGGCACGATCCAAAGGCGCGACAAGACCAGTGTGCTGGGTAAAAGCTTTCATGCTGCGCTCCTTTAGATCAATTCACGGACGTCGATGAAACGACCGTTCACAGCGGCGGCCGCGGCCATGGCCGGGCTGACGAGGTGGGTACGACCACCGGCGCCCTGACGGCCTTCGAAGTTACGGTTGGAGGTCGAGGCGCAATGCTCGCCGGACTCCAAACGGTCCGGGTTCATCGCCAGGCACATCGAGCAACCCGGCTCGCGCCATTCGAAACCGGCTTCGAGGAAAATCTTGTCCAGGCCTTCCGACTCCGCCTGGGCTTTGACCAGACCCGAGCCCGGCACGACGATGGCCTGCTTGATGGTCGAGGCCACTTTGCGGCCCTTGGCGATCACCGCCGCGGCACGCAGGTCTTCGATCCGCGAGTTGGTGCACGAACCGATGAACACGCGGTCGAGCTGAATGTCGGTGATCGCCTGGTTGGCGGTCAAACCCATGTACTTCAAGGCGCGCTCGATGGAACCGCGCTTGACCAGGTCCATTTCCTTCGCAGGATCCGGCACGTTCTGGTCCACCGCCAACACCATCTCAGGCGAAGTGCCCCAGCTGACTTGCGGCTTGATCTGGGTCGCATCGAGCTCAACGACGGTGTCGAACACCGCATCGGCATCGGACACCAAGTCTTTCCAGGCTTCAACGGCCAGTTCCCATTCCGCGCCTTTCGGAGCAAATGGACGGCCCTTGACGTAAGCCACGGTCTTTTCGTCCGCAGCCACCAGGCCTACGCGAGCGCCGGCTTCGATGGACATGTTGCAGATGGTCATGCGGCCTTCAACGGACAGGTCGCGAATCGCGCTGCCGGCGAATTCGATGGCGTGGCCGTTACCGCCGGCGGTGCCGATCTTGCCGATCACGGCGAGCACGATGTCCTTGGCGGTCACGCCGAACGGCAATTGGCCTTCGACCACTACCCGCATGTTCTTCATTTTCTTGGCGACCAGGCACTGGGTGGCGAGCACATGCTCGACCTCGGAGGTGCCGATACCGTGAGCCAGGGCGCCGAACGCGCCGTGGGTCGAGGTGTGGGAGTCGCCGCAGACCACGGTCATGCCCGGCAAGGTCGCGCCCTGCTCCGGGCCGATGACGTGGACGATGCCCTGGCGAACGTCGTTCATCTTGAACTCGACGATGCCGTATTCATCGCAGTTGTCGTCGAGGGTCTGGACTTGCAGGCGCGAGACCTGGTCAACGATGGTGTCGATGCCGCCCTTGCGCTCCGGCGTGGTCGGTACGTTGTGGTCCGGGGTCGCGATGTTGGCATCGATGCGCCATGGCTTGCGCCCGGCCAGACGCAGGCCTTCGAAGGCTTGCGGCGAGGTCACTTCGTGGATGATGTGACGATCGATGTAGATCAGCGCGGAGCCATCGTCGCGCTGCTTGACCAAATGCGAATCCCAGAGCTTGTCGTAGAGCGTTTTGCCGGCCATCAGACGGTTCCTCATCAGCTTGTTTCTATGCCCCGGGTCTTGAAGTGCTCAATAACCCTTTGGCTTGTGAGGCTGATCCTATGGGGTTACATTAAATAACTCAAATTCATATTTTTTATGCTTTGGATAACCAAGTGGAATACAACCATGGACCTGGCCAACCTCAATGCTTTTATTGCCATCGCCGAGACCGGAAGCTTCTCCGGCGCCGGCGAACGACTGCACCTGACCCAGCCTGCGATCAGCAAACGCATCGCCGGGCTGGAGCAGCAATTGAAGGTGCGCCTGTTCGATCGTTTGGGGCGTGAAGTGAGCCTGACCGAGGCCGGGCGCGCCCTGCTGCCGCGGGCCTACCAGATTCTCAATGTTCTCGATGATACGCGCCGTGCCCTGACCAACCTCACGGGCGAAGTGACCGGCCGTCTGACCCTGGCCACCAGTCACCACATCGGCCTGCACCGTTTGCCGCCCTTATTAAGGGAGTTCACCCGACGCTACCCACAGGTGGCGCTGGATATTCAGTTCCTCGATTCGGAAGTGGCCTACGAGGAAATTCTCCATGGCCGCGCCGAACTGGCGGTCATTACCCTGGCACCGGAACCCCATGCACTGGTCCAGGCCACCCCGGTGTGGGACGACCCGCTGGATTTCGTGGTTGCCCCGGAGCATTCGTTGCTCAATAACGGCAAGGTCAGCCTGGCGGACATCGCCCGACACCCGGCGGTCTTCCCCGGCGGCAACACCTTCACCCACCACATTGTGCAGCGGCTGTTTGAAGCCCAGGGCCTGACGCCCAACATCGCCATGAGTACCAATTACCTGGAAACCATCAAGATGATGGTCTCGATCGGCCTGGCCTGGAGCGTTTTGCCGCGCACCATGCTCGATGAGCAGGTGGCGCGCATACCTTTGCCGGGCATACAACTCACTCGCCAGCTAGGCTATATCCTGCACACGGAAAGGACACTGTCGAACGCCGCGCGGGCCTTCATGGCGCTGCTGGATGCTCAACTCGATCCGCCAGGGACTCAAGGCTAAGTTGTGCTACTCCTATAGAGCCGCGAATTCCCGTGCCAAACGCCCATTCAGCCTAAGGCTTGCCAATGCCCAAATCTGTTGATCGTATTCCGCCTATGCCGCGTATACAGGCACTTGACCCGAAAAACTCCGAACAGAGCTGGGAAAGTGCCTCGCAACTGTTGGCCGCGCTCAACGGCGCGCGCCTGGGTGCCTGGTATTGGGATATCGAGCGCGGGCAGATCAGCTGGTCCCGGGGTACGCAGGCGTTGTTTGGCTTCGACCCCCGCAAACCGTTGCCAGCGGATCTGGAATACCTCGACCTGCTGCCCCCGGAAGATCGCGCGAAAACCGTTCGCGCGTTCCACGCGGTCATCGCTGGCGCGCCGCTGGAGCAAATGATGCACCACCGCATCCGCTGGCCCGATGGCAGCCTGCACTGGCTGGAAATCAGCGGCAGCCTCTTGCCCGACAAGCACGGCCGGCCACGGATGATCGGTGTGATCCGCGAGATTACCCACCAGCGCCAGCGCGAACAGGCGTTGAGCAGCTCGGAAAAACGCTTCGCCACCCTGTTCCACCTGTGCCCGAACATGGTCCTGCTGACCCGCCAGGAAGACGGCCTGATCACCGAAGCCAACCAGTATTTCGAAAGCCTGTTCGGCTGGCCGGTACAGAATGCAATCGGCCGCACCACCCTGGAGCTGGGCCTGTGGGTACACCCCGAGCAACGGGACGAACTGGTCAAGGCCACCAAAGCCAAAGGCGACCTGGTCAGCATGGAAGTGCAGTTTCGCGCCAGCAATGGCCAGATCCACGACGGCATCCTCAGTGCGCAAAAGGTCGAGCTCGAAGGCCAGCCCTATCTACTGAGCACTTTCCTTGACACCACCGAACGCAAAGTCGCCGAACAAGCCCTCAAGGACAGCCAGGAACGCCTCGACCTGGCCCTGGACTCGGCGCAACTGGGCACCTGGGACTGGCACATTCCCAGCGGCATGCTCTACGGATCGGCACGGGCCGCCCAACTGCACGGTCTGGACGCCAAACCTTTCCACGAGTCCTTCGACGAGTTCTTCGAAGGCGTGCCCGGCGAAGAACGCGACACCATGCGCGACGCTTACCGTAGCCTGCGTGAAGGCCCGGCCGGCAACTATCAATTGACCTACCGCGTGCAATTGCCCGACGGCAGTTCGCGCTACCTGGAAAGCCGTGCCCGCCTCTACCGTGATGACAGCGGCGTGCCGGTGCGCATGGCCGGCACATTGCTCGACATCACCGACCAAGTGGAGCGTGAACAACGGCTGGTGGCCTCCGAAGAAAAATTCGCCACGCTGTTCCAGGTCAGCCCCGATCCGATCTGCGTCACCCGCCAGGACTCCGGCCAGTTCATTGAGATCAACTCCAGCTTCACCCAGACCTTCGGCTGGAGCACCGCCGATGTGATCGGCCGCAGCGCCGACGAAATCGGCCTGTGGGACGCTTCGGCGAAAAGCCTGCGACGGATCGAACAAGTGATCCGCGAACAAGGCCTGAACAACGTGGCCATTCTGGTCCAGCACAAGGACGGACAGGCCCTGACTTGCGTGATTTCCAGCCGCCAGATCAGCGTCGGCGACCAGCCCTGCATCGTCACCACGCTGCGCGACATCACCCAGCAACAGCGCTCGGAAGCGGCGCTCAAGGCCAGTGAAGAGAAATTCGCCAAGGCCTTCCACTCCAGCCCCGACGCCATCACCATCACCGAGCGCGACACCGGGCGCTATCTGGAGGTCAACGACGGCTTCTGCCGCCTGACCGGCTACCGCGCCGAGGAAGTGGTGGGCCGCACGGTGTATCAGGTCGGGATCTGGGCCGAAGAAAAACAACGCTCGGCGCTACTGGCCGAATTGCAGATCAAGGGCCGGGTTCATCACCAGGAAATGCTCGGGCGCAACAAGCGCGGCGAACTGCTCACCGTCGAAGTCTCGGTGGAACCGATCACCCTCAACGAAACCGCCTGCCTGCTGCTGACCGCGCGTGACGTCAGCCTGTTGAAAAACGCCGAAGCGCAGATCCGCCACCTGGCCTACCACGACCCACTGACCAACCTGCCCAACCGCGCCTTGCTGATGGACCGCCTGAGCCAGCAGATCGCCCTGCTCAAACGCCATAACCTGCGCGGCGCACTGATGTTCCTCGACCTCGACCATTTCAAGCACATCAACGACTCCCTCGGGCACCCGGTGGGCGATACGGTGCTGAAAATCATCACCGCGCGCCTGGAGGCCAGCGTGCGCATGGAGGACACCGTTGCGCGCCTGGGCGGTGACGAATTCGTGGTCCTGCTCAGCGGCCTCGAAGGCTCGCGCAGCGAGGTCAGCGATCAGGTTCGCGAAGTGGCCGACACCATCCGCGAGCTGCTGTCCGAGCCGATGTTCCTCGACGGCCAGCGCCTGCAAGTGACGCCCAGCATCGGCATTGCCCTGATCCCCGATCACGGCTCGACTCCGACCGACCTGCTCAAGCGCGCCGACATCGCGCTCTATCGCGCCAAGGACTCGGGGCGCAATACCGCGCAGATGTACCACAACACCATGCAGAAGGCCGCGAGCGAACGCCTGCGCATGGAAACCGACCTGCGCCTGGCGCTTTCCCGGGGCGAGTTTCGCGTGCATTACCAACCCCAGGTCGACGCCCGGGGCGACCGCATCGTCGGTGCCGAGGCGCTGGTGCGCTGGAGTCATCCAGAGCTCGGCGCGCAGTCACCCAACGAGTTCATCAAGGTGCTGGAAGACAGCGGGCTGATTCTGGAAGTCGGCAACTGGATCCTCGACGAAGCCTGCCAGGCCTTCAAGCAATTGATCGACAACGGTCTGGTGAATCCGTACAAATTCAGCCTGTGCGTGAACATCAGCCCGCGCCAGTTCCGCCAGAACGACTTCGTTGAACGAATTGAACAAAGCCTGGCCAGCTACGGCCTGCCCTGCTCCCTGTTGAAGCTGGAAATCACCGAAGGCATCGTGATCCAGAACCTGGAAGACACCATCAACAAAATGCGTCGCCTGAAAAAACTCGGCGTGAGCTTCGCCATGGACGACTTCGGCACCGGCTACTCCTCACTGACCTACCTCAAGCGCTTGCCGGTCGATACCCTTAAAATCGACAAGTCGTTTATCCGCGACGCCACCAGCGACCCGAACGACGCCGAGATCATCCGCGCCATCGTCGCCATGGCCCGCAGCCTGGATTTGAAGGTAATTGCCGAAGGGGTGGAAACAGCGGAGCAGCTTGAGTTCCTGCAGGGGCTGGAGTGCCATTTCTATCAGGGGTACTTGCACAGCCAGCCGTTGCCGGTGGAGGAGTTTAAAAAACTATTGAAATAACACCCCCTTGTAGGAGCGAGCTTGCTTGCGATGCACGCTAACGATGACGCGGGCTGATTGGAAAAACGCGGCTCCATCACCCTAATCGTCGTACGACCGTTGAAAAAAGCCATTCATCCCCATTTCCTACACGCATCTCGGAAACATCCTATTTACGTTTATTTCTCCGGCGCTGACCCTGTGCGCCGCACGTTGCCATGCCTCGATTTTCACTCGGGAGCCGGCACCATGTGCTTGCTGGCGGGCCCTTGGGGCGGCTCGCTCAAGTCGCGAAAAAACAGGAGTTGATGCAATGGCCAAGGGATATTTCATTCGCAAGGGCGATAAGACCAGCTGCGGCGGCGAGGTGCTGGAGGGCGATACCCGCATCACGATGTTTGGCTTCGCCCATGCCCGCGAAGGGGACCGGGTGTCTTGCGGCAAGAGCAGCGAATTCTTTCAAATCCAGGGTGGTGTCTCGTTCATTGATAGTCACGGCAGGCCCGTAGCCGGCACGTTGGACAGTGTCAGCAGTTGTCCCTGCAAAGCCACGCTGCAGCATTCGATTACGATAACCAGCTATATCTCTCAGGCTACTCCAGCGCCCCCCACAGCCAGGGCCGTCCCTCAACCCGCGACTCCTCCTGCCCCTGCCAATCCGGTCGCGCCTCGCCAGTCCGGGCCTGCTTCGGCAGCGAAGACTGCCACGCCGACCTTCAGCGAACGGCCGGGAACGGCCTGCGAGAACCTCTGGCGCGGCTACCAGCAACGGGTCGAAAACGTCGTGGCGCCGGGTGGCAGGCTGATCACCGACCCGAAAGCGCGCAACAAGGCAATCAACGCAGCGTACGCGCAGTTGTGGCGTCATGATCAGCGCTTCCAGTGGGCGGGGCTGGCGGCCTTTGCCTCCAAGCAGGTGGGCTGCGGCCTGCTGCACGCGGCGGAGTCGATCGACAAGATGCAGACTGAAGAAGAGACGATGCAGCAGTTGAGGGACAGCGCCAGGCAAGGGCTGGTGGGTTTGCTCAGCCCCAGCGAGCGGGAAAAGCGGGCGACGATTCGGGAGTTTGAACAGCGCCAGCGCGACTACGAACAGGCCAACCGCGACAACCCGGTGTGGGGCTTCACCCATTGGGGTGTCGACAGTGCGTTGCCCCTCGCGCAACGGATGTACCGGTTCGTGCACGAGATGCTGGCCATGGGCAATACCACGCTGTTCCTGGATGTGTATCCGTTGCATGTGTTTTATGCGGAGCGGGGGTTGGAGGCGTTGAAGGCTTGCCTGGCTTCACGGAAGAACATCTATGGCACTGGTGAGCATCCGGTACTGTGGCCGGTCGGACAGGAAACGCTGAAGTTCGGGATTGACCATGATGAAATCCTCCTGGCCTTCGAGGCGATTGACGCTGGCAATATCGCGGAAAGTGTGGCGTTTCTTGCCACGCACGAGCAGGTCAACATCCTGCAACCGGCGATGTACGACGACACTGGACTGAAATGGTTGCTGCGCGGTAACCATTTCTCCTACGTCACCAACCTTCCTTCCGGGGCTGCTCAGGCCATTGAACTGACCCTGGCCAGTCAGTGCCGTCCCGTCGAGGACGGGCGCACCGTTGGGTTTAGCAACTTTCCCTTCGCCGACCTGGCTGACGTCGAGCGGCGCATGGCCTTCGTGCTCAAGGCCGCGGCGCAGTTTGACGATCTGCTGCATAGCGACCAGCGCGATCGGATTGAGCAGTCGATTCGGGAGATTGCCGTCGGTGGTGGCGTGCGATGAGTCTGTTGCATCGTTTGGGCTGGCGCCGCAGCTTCTCGTTGCTGGCAGTCGCGGCCCTCCTGACAGCAACGGCGATTCAGGTCCTGTCGGATGAACCGGAAATTGCTCTACTCCTAGGTGAGCCCTATGAGGTTATGCGTCAGCGCTCCAGCGCGGCCATCGGTCCGGCTATTCCCGGGCAGGTGTCGTTCAACATTCCAAAGACGGATGCCCGTCTGCGTTTCATGGATCCCGAGTACGGCTTCGTAACCCCGCTAGCCAGCTTTTTTACGATTATTTACAACAAGGAGGTGATAAACAGTGTCCGCATGTCCCCGCAAATCGAACCACTACTGCTCGACGACACCCTCAAAGTCGTGCTGGATTTGCAGGAGCAATGGCGCAACGCTGGTTGGATACCTGTCCGAACCGAGAACTTCCCATCCTTCGCCGACACCCCGCAATGGCGAGCCCAACTTCGCGATGTCAACAAAGGCGGTACAGCCTATTGGCGAGCAGGTGACAAGTACCAACTGATGCTGGTGGTCAGTCGCTTCAGGGACAGCAAGCGTCCCACCGAGGAACGCTATCTCATCACATTGGGAATCCACCGATCACGGGGCATGCAATGAGTTTGCTGCAGTGCATAGGCTAGCGACGGGGTGCGTTGGCACTGGCTGGCGCGGTCCTCCTGACGTTGGCGGCGATTGAAGTCCTGTCGGATGAAGCGGAAATAGCCCTGATGATTGGCGAGCCTTGGGAAGATATGCGCCAGCGCTCCACTGCAACCATAGGTCCAGCTATCCCTGGGCATTATTGGTTCGACATCCCCAGTACTGATGCTCGCCTGCGTTTCATAGACCCTCAATACGGGTTTGTGACCCCATTGGCGCGCTTCCTCAGCGTAAGTTTCGATGATGAGCGAGTCGGCAATGTCCGCATGTCTCCACAAATCGAGCCACTACTGCTCGACGACACCCTCAAGGTCGTACTGGATTTGCAAGACCAATTGCGCGCAGCCGGCTGGACTCCGATCCGAATCGAGGAAGACCCACCATTCGCCGACACACCAGAATGGCGAGCCCGATTGCGCGACGTGAACAAGGGCGGTACCTCCTACTGGCATGCGCAAGACAAATATCAAGTGATGCTGGTGGTTCATCGCTTCAAGGACAAAAAGCGTCCCACGCAAGAGCGCTACCT
Source organism: Pseudomonas sp. S2_F07 (assembly GCF_054668325.1). NCBI lineage: Bacteria > Pseudomonadati > Pseudomonadota > Gammaproteobacteria > Pseudomonadales > Pseudomonadaceae > Pseudomonas > Pseudomonas sp. S2_F07. Next base: position 6,036,382 of record NZ_CP162758.1, on the reverse strand, counting down.
CATCACGCTGGCACTGGCTAGGCCATGGACGAATCCCTGACCCTGCGGCTGCGCTTGATCGGTACAGCGCCCAGCCCCGGTCTCGCAAGATGCCATCTACACTCAATCACCGTCACCCCCACTGGCTGAGACCCCATCAACGTGCCCAGCATCTACCAGATCAAACCTGCCTTCCAAAACCTCCTGCGCCCTCTGGTCCGACGCTTGTTCGACAACGGCACCACCGCCAACCAGATCACAGTGCTGGCGGGCATTGGCTCGGTGCTGGTGGGCGCGATGATCGCCGGGTTCGTGCATCACCCCTGGGTGTTTGTGCTGGTTCCCGTCTGGATGATCGTGCGCATGGCGCTCAACGCCATCGACGGCATGCTGGCTCGGGAATTCGGCCAACAGTCGCGCCTGGGCGCCTACCTCAATGAGCTTTGCGATATCGCCGCAGACTGTGCGCTGATCCTGCCTTTTGCCCTGTTGCCGGACGTCAGCCTGTGGCTGGTGCTGCTGGCGACCTTGCTCGCCTTGTTCAGCGAGTACAGCGGCGTGCTGGGGCCAATGGTCGGTGCCTCACGGCGCTATGACGGGCCCATGGGTAAAAGTGACCGGGCTTTCGTGCTGGGGGTCGTGGCCACCGGCATCGCGGTGGGCTGGATCAACGCTTTCTGGATCAATGGGGTGTTCGCGATCATCGCGGCGCTGTTGCTCTGCACCCTGGTAAACCGGGTCCGCCAGGGCCTCAAGGAAGCACAACAAGATGGCTCTTCAGCCTAAGGAATTGGCAATGCGCGAAGCTCGCCAGCAGACATTCACCACCCATGATGGCGTGGAACTGTTTTACCGATACTGGCCTGGCACCCGGGCCCCGGACGAACCGCGCAAGGCCGTGCTGTTGTTTCATCGCGGCCATGAACACTCGGGGCGCATTGCCCACCTGGTGGATGAACTGGACTTGCCCGGCTACGACTTCTTTGCCTGGGATGCCCGAGGCCATGGCCTCTCGCCGGGCGCCCGTGGCGACAGCCCGGGCTTTGCCACCAGCGTGCGCGACGTGCAGACCTTCTGCGAGCACCTGAAGGCGACTTACCAGATTGACGAGGAAAATCTCACGGTGATCGCCCAAAGCGTCGGTGCGGTGATCGTCGCCACCTGGGCCCACGATTACGCACCACGCATACGCTCGCTGGTGCTGGCGTCGCCGGCGTTCAGGGTCAAGCTCTATGTGCCTTTCGCCCGCCAGGGGCTGGCGCTGATGCGCAAGTGGCGCGGCAACTTTTTCGTCAACAGCTACGTCAAGGCGCGGTTCCTCAGTCATGACCCGCAACGCGTCGCCAGCTACGACAATGACCCGCTGATCACCAAGGCCATTTCCGTGAATGTCCTGCTCGGTCTCTACAAAGCTGCCGAACGGGTCGTGGCCGATGCCCAGGCGATTCAGATACCCGTTCAGTTGCTGATCTCCGGCGCCGATTTCGTGGTGCATCGCCAACCCCAGGAACAGTTCTTCGATCGTCTGGGCAGCCTGCACAAGGAAAAACATGTGCTGCCGGGCTTCTTCCACGACACCCTGGGCGAAAAGCATCGCGGCCCCGCCGTCGCCAGCGCACGCCGCTTCATCCTGCAGAATTTCGCCCAACCCAATGCCCGCCCTTCCCTGCTGGCCGCCGACCGCCTGGGCCCGACCTGCGCCGAATCCGAATCATTGGCCGCACCACTGCCGCACAACTCCCTGCGTGACCTGTACTGGCGCATAACCCGCGCCAGCATGCGCCTGGGCAGCCAGCTGTCGTCGGGGATCAAGCTGGGGTTCGACACCGGGTTCGACTCCGGCAGTACCCTGGACTACGTCTACCGCAACACCCCCACCGGCACATCCGGTCTCGGCCGCATGATCGACCGCAATTACCTGAACTCCATCGGCTGGCGCGGCATTCGCCAACGCAAGCTGAATGTCGAAGAGTTGCTGCGCCTGGCCATGCAGCAGTTACGCGACCAGGATCGCGAAGTGCGCATTGTCGACATCGCCGCCGGACGCGGGCGCTACATTCTCGAAGCTTTGCAGGGTGTCAGCCCGCTGCCCGAGTCGATTCTGTTGCGCGACTACAGCGACATCAATGTGCGTGATGGAAGTGCGCTGATCCGCGAAAAAGGCCTGGAAGGGATCGCACGATTCGTCAAGGGCGATGCTTTCGACCGTGCCGACCTGACTGCACTGGAGCCCAGGCCGACCCTGGCGGTGGTATCCGGTCTGTACGAGTTATTCGCCGACAACCAAATGGTCAGCGCCTCCCTCGCCGGCCTGGCCGACGCCGTCGAACCCGGTGGCTATCTGGTCTATACCGGTCAACCCTGGCACCCGCAGTTGGAGCTGATCGCCCGCGCCTTGACCAGTCACCGTGAAGGCCAGGCCTGGGTCATGCGCCGCCGCACCCAGGCGGAAATGGACCAACTGGTGGAGGCCGCCGGCTTTCGCAGGATCGACCTGCGCGTCGATGAGTGGGGCATCTTCAGCGTGGCCCTCGCGCAACGGGTGTCGTGATGCAGCTCACTGCAACGGCGGCACCCGAGCCTGGCTTGCTCAAATCGGCAGTGCTCTGGCTATTGCTACTGGCGCCGCTGTTCTTCGGCACCTATGGTTTCGCCACTTGGGTCACCGACCAGCGCGACGATGTCGGCAGCCTGGTGTTCGGTTGGGAAAACCACATGCCATTCTGGGCCTGGACCATTGTCCCTTACTGGTCCATTGATCTGCTGTACGGCTTATCCCTGCTGCTGCCCCGCAGCCGCGAGGAACTAAAACGCCATGCCTTGCGCCTGCTGACCGCGCAGGCGATTGCCGTCAGTTGTTTTCTGATATGGCCGCTGCGCTTCACTTTCGCCCGACCCGAACTGGATGGCGTGTTTGGCTGGCTGTTCGATGTCCTTGCCGGCTTTGACAAGCCGTTCAATCAGGCACCATCGCTGCACATCGCCTTGCTGGTGATCCTCTGGGCCTGTTATCAGCGGCACTTGCAGGGCATCTGGCGCACGGTGATGCATGGCTGGTTCGCCCTGATCGGGATCTCGGTATTAACCACTTACCAGCACCACTTCATCGATCTGCCCACCGGCGTGATGCTCGGCTGGCTGTGTGTCTGGCTATGGCCGCTGGAGGGCTCCTCCCTCCTGCAAACCGCGCGTCTGGCGCCCCGGGGAAAACGCTGGAAACTGGCGCTGTATTACGTGCTGGGGGCGGCGGCTTTCACTGTCCCGGCTTTTTTCTTGGGGGGAGTTTGGCTGTGGCTGCTCTGGCCGGCGCTGGCGCTGTTGCTGGTGGCGCTCAATTACGCGGTGCTGAACACGGGCGGCTTTCAGAAACGGGCCAACGGACGCCTGTCAGCTGCTGCCCGCTGGCTACTGGCCCCCTATCTGGCCGCCGCCTGGCTCAATTCGCGCCTGTGGACCCGCAAGGATCCAGATCCCGATCAAGTACTCGATAACGTCTGGCTCGGACGCATACCGACACACCAAGAGCTCAAGAATAGTGCTTTCACCGCCGTGCTCGACCTCTGTGCCGAACTGTCACTGAACCCGGGCTCCGTCGCCTACCGATCGCTGCCTGTATTGGACCTGACCGCTCCCACAGCCGCGCAATGCCAGGAGGCGGCGCTGGACATCGAAAGCCTGCGCCAGCAAGGCCCGCTGCTGGTCTGCTGCGCGCTGGGCTACTCGCGCAGCGCCACGGCGGTAGCGGCGTGGCTGCTGCACAGCGGGCGGGCTGCCAGCGTCGATGAAGCTATCCGGCTGATCCAGTGCGCGCGTCCAGGGATTGTTCTGGGTCCCCTTCAACGAAAAGCCCTGGAGCAGGTAGCGACCCGCATGGAGAGTAGCATTGTCCATTGATATGCAGCTGCAAGTGACAGCCAGTCTGTTGCGTCGTGGCGACTTGCTGGATCGACTGTCCAACGGGCTTACCCTGTTGGGCGCCTTGTTCGGCCTGAGCCAGTCCCTCCTGGCCGACCAGGGGTTCTGGAGCGCGACCTGCAGCTGTGGGTTGCTGTTGCTCGGCCTGGGGCAAAAATACTGGGCGCTGCGGGTGGCATTCGATGCCGATCTGTTCCAACGCCTTGCCGAGCGAGCTGAAAATCTTCCCGAGCACACCCTGTCCCTGGATCAAGCCCTGACAACGTTGAATCTGCAGCCCGCCGAGCATGGCGGGCGCCCCTGGAGCGAACGTATCACCGGCGCCCTGAAGCTGTTGCACCGCCAGGCACTGCTGGTGGCGGCACAGGTGCTGTTGACCCTGTTTTTCATCTTGGCCGGCCCTTGGCTGAACTTTGCCGGATAAGGAGTTCTCATGCTGGAACCCGTGATTGCCACGCTCATCACCTCGGCCGCGCGCCTCCTCACCGGTACCCGCAGCCTCTGGCTCGGTTGCGCGCCGCAATCGGTGCAGCGCATCTACTTCGCCAACCACAGCAGCCATGGTGATTTCGTGCTGCTATGGGCCTCGCTGCCGCCGACCTTGCGTCGCATCACACGACCGGTCGCCGGCGCCGATTACTGGCTCAAAAGCCCACTGCGTCGGTACATCATCAACCGCGTGTTCAATGGCGTGCTGGTTGACCGTGAGCGCAAGGATGCTGCCGAGAATCCGTTGCAGCCGATGCTCGACGCCCTGGAAAACGGCGATTCGCTGATCATCTTCCCTGAAGGCACACGCAATCCCGAAGACGGTCTGCTGCCGTTCAAAAGCGGGCTGTATCACCTGGCGAAAAAGTACCCCGAGGCGCAATTGATCCCGGTGTGGATCGGCAATCTCAACCGCGTCATGCCCAAGGGGCGCGTGCTGCCGCTACCGTTGTTGTGCACCATCAGCTTTGGTGCCGCGCTGAACCTGAGCGAAGAAGAAAGCAAGACGCAGTTTCTCGAGCGCAGTCGCGAAGCGCTGCTGAACCTGGCCGGGGAGCATGCCTGACATGGACAGACAGACCTTGATGTTGTTCGCGGGCATCGGCGCGTTTCTGCTGCTGGCTTCGCTGATCGGTTTCGTGCTCAAGCGACGTACACACGGCACCCCCAACCCGGTGATCGACAACCTCAATGCCCGCATCAACGCCTGGTGGATGATGGTACTGGTGATCGGGGCGGCCTTCTGGCTCGGTACCACTGCGGTGATCCTGCTGTTCTACACGGTGTCGTTCTACGCCCTGCGCGAATTCATGACCCTCATGCCGACACGTCGCAGCGACTACCCGGCACTGGTGGCGGCCTTTTACCTGGCGTTGCCGCTGCAGTACCTGTTGATTTACTACGATTGGTACGGTTTGTTTTCGATTTTCATCCCGGTCTACGTGTTTTTGCTGCTGCCGATCCTGGCATCCCTGGGCGGCGACAGCACGCACTTCCTCGAGCGCGCCTCGAAGGTCCAGTGGGGCCTGATGATCGCCGTGTTCTGCGTGTCCCACGTGCCCGCCCTGCTGACGCTGGACATCGCCAGCTATGAAGGGCGAAACCTGCTGTTGATCGCTTATCTGGTGATCGTGGTGCAGATGTCGGATGTGCTGCAATACGTGTGCGGCAAGTTGTTCGGCAAACGCAAGATCGCGCCGAAACTGTCGCCCTCCAAAACAGTGGAAGGTTTTGTCGGCGGCGTTGTGCTGGCCTCACTGATCGGCTGCGCCTTGTGGTGGATCACGCCGTTCACTGCCTGGCAGTCACTGTTCATCGCCCTGCTGATCAACTTGCTGGGGTTCGCCGGTGGCATCGTGATGTCAGCGATCAAGCGCGACCGTGGCGTAAAGGACTGGGGGCACATGATCGAAGGTCATGGCGGCATGCTCGACCGGCTGGACTCGGTGTGTTTTGCGGCACCGATCTTCTTTCACCTGGTGCGCTACGGCTGGACTTGAGTCAAAAAAAGACCCCGACAAGTCGGGGTCTTTTGGTGTCAGTCGGTTGAGTGACGCTCACCCAGCCCGACCTCTGGCTCTGACTCAGTGTTGCAGAGCCGGCTTTTGCGTCCCGTTGATCGGGATGCGCTTGGCTTTCGCCTCTTCCGGAATCACCCGCAGCAGGTCGATGCTCAACAGACCGTTGCTCAGTCCGGCAGCCTTGATCTCGATGTGGTCCGCCAGACGGAAGGACAGTTTGAAGGCACGTTGCGCAATGCCCTGATACAGATAAGTGACGTCTTCGTTCGCGTCGCGTTTACCGCCACTGATGGTCAGTACACCCTTCTCGACTTCGAGTTCCAGATCTTCTTCCTGGAAACCGGCTGCGGCAATGACGATGCGGTATTGATCGTCGCCGTGTTTCTCCACGTTATAGGGTGGATAGCTGCTGCCTGGTTCGTTGCGCAGGGCGGTCTCGAACAGGTCGTTGAAACGGTCGAAACCTACCGAGGAACGGAACAGTGGGGCCAGGGATAATGTAGTAGCCATGATGCAAATCTCCTGAAAACAATCAGCAAGGTTTTTTGTCTCCGCGACCCGAATTCGGCATCGCGTAATCCTTAGATAGGGATCGCTGATTGCATTTCAAGAGATTATTTTCTGCTTTTTTTGTAAAAAGTTTCAGGCCGCCTCTGCCACCGGCAGCCCCAGCAAACGCGAGACGTTATCCAGCTCGGTCTCACGACGCAGCACGGTGAACAGTTCCACCGCCTCGGGATAATTGCGGGTCAGCATCGCCAGCCATTGCTTCAGGCGACCCGGCGACTGGCGTGGCGTCATCTGCGCCTTGGCTTGCAGCCAGAAGTCCTGGATCAGCGGCAGCAGCTCGGCCCAGGTCATCTCGACCACCTCCTCACCGGCCCGCGCCGCGGCGATCTGCCGGGCGAGATCCGGACGCGAAACCAGGCCGCGACCGAGCATGATGTCTTCCACGCCGCTGATCTCGCGGCAGCGCCGCCAGTCTTCGACGCTCCAGATATCGCCATTGGCGAACACCGGCACCTTGACCACGTCCTGCACCCGCGGAATCCATTCCCAGTGCGCTGGCGGCTTGTAGCCGTCGACCTTGGTCCGCGCATGCACCACGATGTGTTCGGCGCCGCCTTCGGCCAGGGCCGTGGCACACACCAGCGAACCGTCCGGGCTGTCGAAGCCCAGGCGCATCTTGGCGGTGACTGGAATGTGCGCGGGGACGGCACGACGGACGTGCTCGACGATCTGGTTGAGCAGTTCGGGTTCCTTGAGCAATACCGCGCCACCACGGGATTTGTTGACCGTCTTGGCCGGGCAACCGAAGTTCAGGTCGATCACTTCGGAACCCAGCTCGCAGGCCAGCGCGGCATTTTCCGCCAGGCACACGGGGTCGGAACCGAGCAGTTGCACACGCAGCGGCACACCGGAGGCCGTCCGGGCACCGTTGAGCAACTCCGGGCCGAACTTGTGGAAATAGGCAGGTGTGAGCAACTGGTCGTTGACCCGAATGAACTCGGTCACGCACCAGTCAATACCACCCACGCGGGTCAGCACATCGCGCAGGATGTCGTCGACCAACCCCTCCATGGGCGCCAAAGCAATTTGCATGAAAAACACACTCGAGGAAAAACGTGCGGCAGTTTACTGGGTTCAGAGAAAATCTGCAGAACATCGCAGATCCATTGTGGGAGCGAGCAAGTCGGACCGCCGCACCGCCGCTCCCACATGAAGTCAGGGTTGTACCAACTCCTGCGCCCGGATCGCCGGGCCATAGCCCTCGATGAATTCAGTCGGCATGCGCTTGGGCTTGCCGGTGGACAGTTCGATGCAGACAAACGTGGTCTGCGCGCGCAATAACGTGGTGTTGTCGCTGGGGCGGATCAACTGGAAGTGCCGGGTCATTTTCAGGCGCTGATCCCAATCGACGATCCAGGTCGCCAATTGCAACTCATCGTCCTCATAGGCTGCCGCCAGGTAATCGATCTCGTGTCGCACCACCGCCATGGCCCGGTCCAGCCGCCGGTATTCGACCAGGTCCAGGCCAAGGCGCTGGGAGTGGCGCCAGGCACAGCGCTCGAGCCAGGTCACGTAGACCGCGTTGTTCGCATGCCCCAACCCGTCAATGTCCTCGGCGCTCACTTGCAGATCAATGATGAACGGCGTTTCCCGATCCCAGCCCATGCCCGACTCCCTGGTCAGATAATTTCGACCGGGGCAGTGTAACGGAAGCTCAGGCGGATTGGCGCGATTGCAGACTGCGCCCGGCCAGCAGTGATAACACGCCATCAATCACCTGCGGGTCAGCCAACACTCGCTGATGACCACCGTCCTTCAAACGCAACAAGCGACTGTCGAACCAGGCTTCGTGAATCAGCTGGGATTCCTTCACCAGGACGAAGTTGTCGTCTTCGGCGTGGACAATCAGGCCAGGCATGTCGAGTTGATAGTGCGCGACATCCAGCATCGCGGCTCGCATGCCAACGTCTTGCTCGACCTGGCGAATGAACGCCGAGCGGGCCTTCGGTGGCAGCCCGACATAGCGGGCAAAGCCACGCAACACGCCGAGAATCCGCGCCGGAGCGGCAATGGTGACCAGGGTTTCGGTGCGCAAGCCCAACTGGACCGCGAGCATCGCACTGGCGCCGCCCATGGAGTGGCCGATGACCGCTTGCAGGGGGGGCAGTTCGGCGGCCGCTTCAAGCATGGCGCGGGCGAACAGCACCACATTCGCTTCGCTGCCCGGCGAGCGACCGTGGGCCGGACCATCGAGAGCCACGACCGAGTAACCGGCATCGACCAGCGCGGTGATGAGGCTGGCAAACTGCGTGGGCCGCCCTTCCCAACCATGCATCAGCAAGACTGCCGGGCCCTGGCCCCAGCGCAAGGCCGAGAGACCGAAACGCAGGGTGATTCGCTCGGACCTGGCCAACAGTGGCAGCTCCCAGTCACGCAGCGGCAGATCCCGTGGCGTCATGAACGCCTGTCGCATTTTGCTTGCGACCAGTTTCGGGGCAAACCAGCCCAAGGTGCCATTAACGCCACGAACCCACTTTAACGCGCTCATCGCATTCTCCTCAGGCCGCAGCCTTCAGGTCAGCGCACTGCCGATTTGGCGGCGCGCAGTAATCGATCGGACAACTCTCCCGGCCCCAGCGCTCGCGCCAGAGCCAGCCCACCCACCATCAAGGCCATGTCGGCCAGGGCTTTTTCGGTTTCTTCGGGGCTGGCCGCCAACTGCGCGACCATCAGCTCCACATGCTCATTGAGCGCAACACGAAACGCTTCCGGCAACCGCCCCAGTTCGCCGACCGATGCCGGGATCGGACAGGCCGATTCGGAGGAATCACGGTGCTTGCGCGACAAATAAAACGCCGCCACCAGCGCCCGGCGCTCTTCACCCGTCAACTCCGAGTCCATGTCGGCAATCAGGTCACGGCGGTGACCGAGCAATTGCCTGAACGCCTCGAGCATCATCGCGTCCTTGCTTTCGAAGTGGGCGTAGAAGCCGCCGACCGTCAGGCCCGCCGCGCCCATCACTTCGCCCACGCTTGGCTCGGCCGGGCCGCGCTGAATCAGCGCTGCGCTGGCAGCCTTGAGGATGCGCTCGCGGGTTTGAGCTTTTTTATCGTTCATCGTTGCCTCCGAATATTACGATTGAAATATTATTCTCATAATAAATTTTAGCAAGTCATGGGTGTGACCGCTGGTCTGAAGAACAGTTTTTTTGGGAAAAGGAGGAATTTGGCCAAACGCCAGACAAACAAAAGGGCCATTCAATAATTGAATGACCCTTATAAAATCCCGCAGAGCGGGTAATCGTGGCGTCCCCTAGGGGACTCGAACCCCTGTTACCGCCGTGAAAGGGCGGTGTCCTAGGCCACTAGACGAAGGGGACACAAACCCTTCTATACAACTGATCAGTGCTGAGTGCTGATCGATTCAAGGCCGGTGTGGCCAGACCTTGAACTGTAAAATTGGTGGAGCTAAGCGGGATCGAACCGCTGACCTCCTGCATGCCATGCAGGCGCTCTCCCAGCTGAGCTATAGCCCCGGATTTTTCGCCTCGCGGCGGAGCGACATCTTGCAACATCGCTTCTGTAAAACTGGCGTCCCCTAGGGGACTCGAACCCCTGTTACCGCCGTGAAAGGGCGGTGTCCTAGGCCACTAGACGAAGGGGACGCAAACCCTTCTATACAACTGATCAACGCTGAGTGTTGATCGCTTCAAGGCCGGTGTGGCCAGGCCTCGAAGTGTAAATTGGTGGAGCTAGACGGGATCGAACCGTCGACCTCTTGCATGCCATGCAAGCGCTCTCCCAGCTGAGCTATAGCCCCTCATCGTTGATGTCATCGCTGAGGACGGGGCGAATCTTAAGGGCGTATCGAAAGCCTGTCAAACTTATTTTTCAAAAAATTTAAAATTTTTTGCCGACATAACAACCACTTACCGCCCTCCCCCCGGAAATCCGGGGTTTGGGGAAAGAGCGCAGGCCCGTAGGAGCTGGCGAAGCCTGCGATCTTTTCGGAGCAACCAGAAAGCAAGATCAAAAGATCACAGCCTTCGGCAGCTCCTGCACAAGGTCAAATGCGCTTAGGCGATGGCGCCCAGCAGCTTTTCCCATTCCTTGTTTTCTTTCTTCGACACGCCGCCCAGCAGGTCAATGGCCTGGCGCAGACGGAAACGGGTCAGGTCCGGCCCGAGGATTTCCATCGCATCGAGCACCGACACAGAGCTGGCCTGGCCGGTGATCGCAGCGAACATCAGCGGCATGGCATCACGCAGCTTCAGCTCCAGGGACTCGACCACCGCCTGAATGGTCGCGGTGATGCTGTCCTTCTCCCACTGACGCAGGCTTTCGAGCTTCCACAGGATCAACTGCATCAACTGACGAACCTGATCGCCCGACAGTTTCTTGGATTCGAACAGCTTGGCATCGGGGTTCACGCCACCGGCAAAGAAGAACCCGGCCAGCGGTGCCACCTGGCTGAAGGTTTCGACCCGGCCCTGCACGTGCGGTGCGATCTTCATCATGTATTCGGAATTGAACGCCCACTTCTGCACGCGCGCGGCGAACTCTTCCACCGGCAGGTCACGCAGCCACTGGCCGTTGAGCCACGACAGTTTCTCGATATCGAAGATCGGCCCGCCGAGGGACACACGCTTGAGGTCGAAGTTGTCGACCATTTCCTGCAACGAGAACTTCTCGCGCTCGTCCGGCATCGACCAACCCATGCGGCCCAGGTAGTTGAGCATCGCTTCAGGCATGAAGCCCATGCGCTCGTAGAAGGTCACCGAGGTCGGGTTCTTGCGCTTGGACAGCTTGCTCTTGTCCGGGTTACGCAGCAGCGGCATGTAGCACAGCTCCGGTTGTTCCCAGCCGAAGTACTCGTACAGCAGGATCAGCTTCGGTGCCGATGGCAGCCACTCTTCGCCACGCAATACGTGGGTGATGCCCATCAGGTGGTCGTCGACCACGTTGGCCAGGAAGTACGTCGGCAAGCCGTCGGTCTTCATCAGGACTTGCATGTCCATGCGGTCCCACGGGATTTCAACGTCGCCACGCAGCATGTCCGGCACCACGCAGACGCCTTCGCTCGGTACTTTCATGCGGATAACGTGGGGCTCGCCAGCGGCCAGGCGACGGTCGACTTCTTCCTTGGACAGCAGCAGCGCGCGGCCGTCGTAACGCGGGGTTTCACCGCGAGCCATCTGCTCGGCGCGCATCTGGTCCAGCTCTTCGGCGGTGCAGAAGCACGGGAAAGCATGACCGAGCTCTACAAGCTGCTGGCAATACTTCTGGTAAATGTCGCCGCGCTCGCTTTGACGGTACGGACCGTGCGGGCCGCCGACATCCGGGCCTTCGCTCCAGTCGATGCCCAGCCAGCGCAAGGCGTCGAAAATCTGCTGTTCGGACTCGCGGGTCGAACGCAACTGGTCAGTGTCTTCGATCCGCAGGATGAACTCACCGCCGTGTTGCTTGGCAAAGCAATAGTTGAACAAGGCGATGTAGGCGGTACCTACGTGGGGATCCCCGGTAGGCGATGGCGCGATGCGAGTGCGGACGGTGGTCATGGCATGTCTCGAAAAGAATAAAAGCGAAGTTCAAACAAGGCGCGAATGGTAACAGGCGACACCCGCCCGGCTCCAGTGAACAGGGCATTTAAGCCAAGGTTGCGTCTGTAACGCCCGTATAGGGAGGTGAATGGCCGAATATCAGCCGATGGCATTTACCGCTTATCGGCTGTATGCCAGATTTGCCTGCTGATAACTTCTCTTACAATTTCTCGACTACAGTTTGCCCCATGCCTGCCCAACTCAAGCGTCGCCTCTTCTCGTTCCTGCTGATTGTCCTGTTGATTGCCGGGGGCCTGTTTGCCCATTGGCTGTTCAAGGGGCGCTTTTATGAAAGCACCGACAACGCTTATGTCCAGGGCGAGATCACCCGCGTGTCGAGCCAATTGGGCGCGCGTATCGATAAGGTGCTGGTGCAGGACAACCAGCATGTCGAGAAAGGCCAGTTGCTGGTCAAACTCGAAGGCGACGACTTCCGCCTCGCGGTCGACCGCGCCAATGCCGCCCTGGCCACCCGCGAGGCCGAGCGCCTGCAAGCCCAGAGTAAACTGACCCAGCAGGCCAGCCTGATTGCCGCCAGCGAAGCGCAAGTCGCATCCAGCCAGGCCAGCCTGGGTCGCTCGCAAATCGACCTGACCCGCGCCGAGACCTTGCGCAAACCAGGCTTTATTTCGGAAGAACGGGTGACCACCCTCTCCGCCGACAACCACATCGCCCGCTCGCAAGTGGCCAAGGCCCAGGCCGACGCGCAAGGCCAGCGCCAGCAGGTCAATGCCCTGAATGCGGAAATCAAACGCCTCGACGCGCAGATCGCCAACGCCAGAACCGACCTGGCCCAGGCCGAACTGAACCTGACCCGCAGCGAAATCCACGCGCCCATCAGCGGCCTGATCGGCCAGCGTGCAGCCCGCGAAGGCCAATACGTGCAGGCCGGCGCTTACCTGTTGTCGATCGTGCCGGACGAAGACATCTGGATTCAGGCCAACTTCAAGGAAACCCAGATTGGCCACATGCAACCCGGCCAGGAAGCCGAACTGACCTTCGACGCCTACAGCGACACCCCGATCAAAGCCCGGGTCGACAGCCTGTTCGCCGCCTCGGGTGCGCAGTTCAGCCTGTTGCCACCGGACAATGCCACGGGCAACTTCACCAAAGTCGTCCAACGGATTCCGGTAAAACTGACCTTCGCCGCGGACAATCCGCTGCGCGGCAAGATCCGCCCAGGCATGTCGGTCACCGCCAAGGTGAACATCAAGGACACCCCTGAAGAAGTCACCCCCAAAGTGAGCCACAAAGACGCCCCTGACGATGGCCGGTGATCAACTGATCCGCCCGGTCGGCGAACCGACCCGGCGGGACTGGATTGCAGTGATGAGCGTGATGCTCGGTGCGTTCATGGCGGTGCTGGACATCCAGATCACCAATTCCTCGCTCAAGGACATCCAGGGTGCGCTGTCGGCGACCCTGGAAGAAGGTTCGTGGATTTCCACCTCGTACCTGGTGGCGGAAATCATCATGATCCCGCTCACCGCCTGGCTCGTGCAGTTGCTGTCGGCGCGACGCCTGGCGGTGTGGGTGTCCCTCGGGTTCCTGGTCGCATCCCTGCTCTGCTCCATGGCGTGGAGCCTGGAAAGCATGATCGTGTTCCGCGCCCTGCAAGGCTTTACCGGTGGCGCGCTGATTCCGCTGGCGTTCACCCTGACCCTGATCAAGCTCCCGGAACACCACCGCGCCAAAGGCATGGCCATGTTCGCCATGACCGCCACATTCGCGCCCTCCATCGGCCCGACCCTCGGCGGCTGGCTGACGGAAAACTGGGGCTGGGAATACATCTTCTACATCAACATCCCGCCCGGCCTGATCATGATCGCCGGCCTGATGTACGGCCTGGAGAAAAAAGAAGCCCACTGGGAATTGCTCAAAAGCACCGACTACGCCGGCATTCTCACCCTCGGCGTCGGGCTCGGTTGCTTGCAGGTGTTCCTGGAAGAAGGCCATCGCAAGGACTGGCTGGAATCGAGCCTGATCGTAACCCTGGGCAGCATCGCACTGGTCAGCCTGATCAGTTTTGTGATCGTGCAGACCTCCAAACCCAATCCGCTGATCAACCTCGGCATCCTGCGCAATCGCAACTTTGGCTTATCGAGCATTTCCAGTGTCGGGATGGGGGTCGGGCTGTACGGCTCGATCTACCTGTTGCCGCTTTATCTGGCGCAGATCCAGAACTACAACGCCCTGCAGATCGGTGAAGTGATCATGTGGATGGGCGTGCCGCAGCTGTTCCTGATCCCGCTGGTGCCCAAGTTGATGAAATACGTCTCGCCGAAATGGCTGTGCACCCTGGGCTTCGGGCTATTCGGTCTGGCGAGCTTCTCTTCGGGCGTGCTGAACCCGGACTTTGCCGGGCCGCAGTTCAATCAGATCCAGATCATCCGTGCCCTGGGGCAGCCGCTGATCATGGTCACCATTTCGTTGATCGCCACGGCGTACATTCTTCCGCAAGACGCGGGGTCGGCCTCGAGCCTGTTCAACATCCTGCGCAACCTCGGCGGCGCCATCGGCATCGCCCTGCTCGCCACCCTGCTGGATGCGCGGACCAAGGTTTACTTTGACTACCTGCGTGAATCCATCGTGCCGGGCAATCCGCAGGTGGCTGAACGGATTGCCTCGCTGGCTGACCGGCTGGGTAACGAAACGGCAGCCCTGGGCAAACTCAGCGAGATCGCCCACCAACAGGCGTCGATCATGGCCTATAACGATGCGTTTCACTTTGTCGGGATTGCGTTGGGGATCAGCATGGTGGCGGTGTTGCTGACCAGGAAATTGCCGGAAGGGTTGAAGGCGGGTGAGGCTCATTGACTCACCGCAAATTACCGTAGGAGCTGCCGAAGGCTGCGATCTTTAGATTGTTCCTTTCAAAACAAGATCAAAAGATCGCAGCCTTCGGCAGCTCCTACAGAATTTGTGTCAGACCGTCAGAAGTCTTTCGCGCAACTTGGCAATCTCGTCGCGCATCTGCGCCGCCGCTTCGAATTCCAGGTCGCGGGCGAGTTGGTACATCTTCTCTTCCAGGGCCTTGATACGCTTGGCGATCTCGCCCGGCGAGCGCAATTCGGCCTCGTACCGGGCGTTTTCCTCGGCAGCCTTGGCCATGCCCTTGCGCTTCTTGCTACGTGAACCGGGTACGGTGGCGCCTTCCATGATGTCGGCGACGTCCTTGAACACGCCTTTGGGGGTGATGCCATTGGCCAGGTTGAAGGCGATCTGCTTGTCGCGACGGCGCTCGGTTTCGCCGATCGCGCGCTCCATGGAGCCGGTGATCCGGTCGGCATACAGAATCGCCCGACCGTTGAGGTTACGCGCCGCCCGGCCGATGGTCTGGATCAGCGAGCGCTCGGAACGCAGGAAGCCTTCCTTGTCGGCATCGAGGATCGCCACCAGCGAGACTTCCGGCATGTCCAGGCCTTCGCGCAGCAGGTTGATGCCCACCAGCACATCGAAGGTGCCAAGGCGCAAATCGCGGATGATCTCGACCCGTTCCACGGTGTCGATGTCCGAGTGCAGGTAACGCACGCGCACGCCGTGGTCGGCCAGGTAATCGGTCAAATCCTCGGCCATGCGCTTGGTCAGCGTGGTGACGAGCACCCGCTCTTCCAGAGCGACGCGCTTGCTGATTTCCGACAGCAAGTCGTCGACCTGGGTCAGTGCCGGGCGAATCTCGATTTGTGGGTCCACCAGCCCGGTCGGGCGCACCACCATGTCAATGACGCGGCCAGCGTGTTCGGCTTCGTAGTTGCCCGGGGTCGCCGAGACGAAAATCGTCTGTGGGCTGATGCGTTCCCACTCATCGAAACGCATCGGCCGGTTGTCCAGCGCCGACGGCAGGCGGAAACCGTATTCCACCAGGGTCTCTTTACGCGAACGGTCGCCTTTGTACATCGCACCGACCTGCGGCACGCTGACGTGGGACTCGTCGATCACCAGCAAGGCATCGGCCGGCAGGTAATCGTAAAGCGTCGGTGGCGCCGCGCCGGCTTCGCGGCCGGACAGATAGCGCGAGTAGTTTTCGATGCCGTTGCAGTAACCCAGTTCGAGGATCATCTCCAGGTCGAAACGGGTGCGCTGCTCCAGACGCTGGGCTTCCACCAGTTTGTTGTTGGAGCGCAGGTATTCCAGACGCTCCTGCAACTCGACCTTGATGCCTTCGACCGCGCCCATCAGGGTTTCCCGGGGCGTTACGTAGTGGCTCTTCGGGTAGAAGGTGAAGCGCGGCAGTTTGCGAATCACTTCGCCGGTCAGCGGGTCGAACGCCGACAGGCTTTCCACTTCATCGTCAAACAATTCGATGCGGATCGCTTCGAAATCGGATTCCGCCGGGTGGATATCGATCACATCGCCGCGCACACGGAAGGTCGCACGGGCAAAATCCATGTCGTTGCGGGTGTACTGCAGGTCGGCCAGGCGTCGCAGCAGTTCGCGCTGATCGAGCCGGTCACCGCGATCCACGTGCAACACCATCTTCAAATAGGTTTCCGGACTGCCCAGACCGTAGATGCAGGACACCGTGGTGACGATGATCGCGTCCTTGCGCTCAAGCAACGCCTTGGTCGCCGACAGACGCATCTGCTCGATGTGGTCGTTGATCGACGCATCCTTCTCGATGAAGGTGTCCGAGGACGGCACGTAGGCTTCCGGCTGGTAGTAGTCGTAGTAGGAAACGAAATATTCCACCGCGTTGTTCGGGAAGAACGCCTTGAACTCCCCGTATAACTGCGCCGCCAGGGTCTTGTTCGGCGCCAGCACCAGGGTCGGACGCTGCACCTGGGCGATCACGTTGGCGATGCTGAAGGTCTTGCCCGAGCCGGTCACACCGAGCAGCGTCTGGTGCGCCAACCCGGCCTCGATGCCCTCGACCATCAGTCGGATGGCTTCCGGCTGATCGCCGGCGGGCTCGAAACGGGTGACTAGCTGGAATTCAGACATGAAATACCTCTGGATCACTCTTGCCGGTAAAACCGGCACGAACGAGAAAGACCGCAAACGACCGATGTCGCCCGAAAAAAACTGGATTGTGCTCAATGTGGAGCCGATTGCCAGCGCTTTCAAGGCAAACGTCCTACATCGCGCAAAACCTTTGCCGACGCCATTCGACTACCGGTCGAGAAATAATAGGAAAAACTTACCCGAAATGTTGATTCGCCTGTCGCCAGCCATCGCCGATGGCCTCTATACTAGCTCCCCGTTTGTGCACCGCTCTAGTGCATTCGGCTGGAGCGCGACACGTCCCTCCACACTCCATTCAGAGCCGCCGCAATAATGAGCCTGTTCTCCGCTGTCGAAATGGCACCACGCGATCCAATCCTGGGCCTCAACGAAGCATTCAACGCCGATACCCGGACCAACAAAGTCAACCTGGGAGTCGGTGTTTACTGCAACGAGGAGGGGCGAATTCCACTCCTGCGCGCCGTTGTCGAAGCCGAAACCATTCGCGCCGCTCAACACGTTTCCCGTGGCTACCTGCCAATCGACGGCATCGCTGCCTACGACCAGGCTGTGCAGAAATTGCTGTTCGGCAATGACTCGCCGCTGATCGCCGCTGGCCGCGTCATCACCACCCAGGCCGTTGGTGGTACTGGCGCACTGAAAATCGGCGCCGACTTCCTCAAGCAACTGTTGCCGAACGCCGTCGTGGCGATCAGCGACCCGAGCTGGGAAAACCACCGCGCCCTGTTCGAAACCGCCGGTTTCCCGGTGCAGAACTACCGTTACTACGACGCCGCGACCCACGACGTGAACCGTACCGGCATGCTGGAAGACCTGAACGCGCTGCCAAACGGCTCGATCATTGTGCTGCACGCCTGCTGCCACAACCCGACCGGCGTGGACCTGAGCCCGGCGGACTGGAAGAACGTCCTGGAAGTCGTTAAAGCCAAAGGCCACGTGCCGTTCCTCGACATGGCCTACCAGGGCTTTGGCGATGGCATCGACGAAGACGCCGCCGCCGTGCGCCTGTTTGCTGAATCGGGCCTGACTTTCTTCGCTTCCAGCTCGTTCTCCAAGTCGTTCTCGCTGTACGGCGAGCGCGTTGGGGCCCTGTCGATCGTCAGCGAATCGAAAGAAGAAAGCGCGCGCGTGTTGTCGCAAGTCAAACGTGTGATCCGCACCAACTACTCCAACCCGCCGACCCACGGTGCCAGCGTTGTCGCTGCAGTACTGAACAGCCCGGAACTGCGCGCCCAGTGGGAAGCCGAGCTGGCCGAGATGCGCCTGCGCATTCGTGGCATGCGCACCCAGATGGTCGACCTGCTGGCACAAAAAGCGCCTCAGCGTGATTTCAGCTTCGTCGGTCGCCAGTGCGGCATGTTCTCCTACTCCGGCCTGACGGTTGAGCAAGTTCACCGCCTGCGCAACGAGTTCGGCATCTACGCCCTGGACACCGGCCGCATTTGCGTGGCCGCGCTGAACCAGAGCAACATCAAGGTTGTGACGGACGCTATCGTCCAGGTCATCTGATTACGCCTTGAAATGAAAAACGGGAAGCCATGTGGCTTCCCGTTTTTTTATTTGCTTCAGATAATTCTCAACGCAACGACGCAGCCCTCTAAACTCCACACAAGTCAAAATGTGGGAGCGGGCTTGCTCGCGAAGACGGCAGTACATTCAATACTTGTACAACCTGACCCACCGCTTTCGCGAGCAAGCCCGCTCCCACAGGATTTGTGTACGAAGCATTCCCGAGAACTCAAATGAAAAACGATGACCTGCGCGCCGACCGCGATGATCTGGATGACCTGGATCACTTCACCCCCCGCGTCCCGACCAAACGCGGCAACAACCTGGTGATGCAAGTGGCCGCCGGTGTGTTTCTTGGCGGCCTGGCCCTGTGGCTGGTGCAATTGGGGGCCACGGCGCTCTACGCCAAGCTGATGCTTGCCACGATTACTTTCGGCGGTTAAGCCAGCTCGGTCGCACGCTGGGTGGCAGCGTCGTCGTAGGCGACATACAGCGATTCCGCAACCTGGCTCTTGATCGCTTTGGTGCTTTCCAGGCCCAGGACAAAGCCTTCGGCCTTGCCGCCAGCGCGGTTCAATGCTTCAGCGGTGCCGGCCTGGATGATGGCGTCGAACAACTTTTCGGCGTGGGGGCCGACACCTTTGGGCAGGCTGATCTGAGAGATGCTCATCGGCGCACCCCGTGGTATCGAGGTGTGAGGGTCAAATGATTCATGGCGCGTACCTTTTCGGCGAATGGCCGGCAGCGCGTGTCACCACTTCCGGGTGGCCATGGTAGACCTCTGGGGCCATCCTGGTAACCGTCAATCGCCACCAAACCACCGCCCATCCCGCTGATTCGCGCCAATTGTTATTCGATGCTTGACTTCTCTTTTTGAATCAGTAAGATACGCGCCATTCCGCGATAGCTCAGTTGGTAGAGCAAGTGACTGTTAATCACTGGGTCCCTGGTTCGAGTCCAGGTCGTGGAGCCAGACAAGGTTCCAGAGAAAGCTTCCAAAATTTCTGAAACCACCGAAAAACCCGCCTTCTCAGGCGGGTTTTTTCGTTTTGGCGTTCTGTGGGATCCCGGTGGGTACCACCCGTTTTAAGGGTAGAGCTTGGTGCTCAGGTGAGTGGCGAGAGGACGGGGTGGCGTCCTGTCCACCAGGCTTGCCTGCTTATTCGCTGCCTCCGTTTGACCCGTATTGTCTGGACGGATCTTGAACCAGATGGCGTACATCGCTGGCAGGAACACCAGTGTCATGATGGTTCCGACGAACGTACCTCCGATCAGCGTGTAGGCCAGCGTCCCCCAGAAGACGGAGTGTGTCAGCGGAATGAATGCCAGGATGGCCGCCAGCGCTGTCAGCAGTACCGGGCGGGCACGCTGTACCGTGGCTTCGACCACTGCGTGAAACGGGTCCAGCCCTTCTTGCGCGTTGTGATGGATTTGCCCAATCAGAATCAGCGTATTGCGCATCAAAATGCCCGAAAGGGCGATCAGGCCGACCAGAGCGTTGATCCCAAACGGTTGCTGGAAGATCAGCAGTGTCGGCACCACGCCAATCAATCCCAGTGGCGAGGTGAGGAACACCATGATCATCGCCGAGATCGAACGCACCTGGACAATGATGATCAGCAGCGTCATGGCAATCATGATCGGGAATAACGGCAACATCGCTTTACCGGCCTTGCCCGACTCCTCGATTGCACCCGCCTGTTCAATCCGATATCCGCCAGGCAGCTTGTCGATGACCGGCTGCAGCTCCTTCATGATCACGCCCGAGACGTCTGGCGGCTGCAAGCCTTCGGCAATGTCGCCACGCACAGTGATGGTCGGCGTGCGGTCACGACGCCGCAGGATCGGATCTTCCATACGCACATCGACCGCTCCCACCTGAGACAACGGAATCCGCTGCCCCGCCGCACCCACCAGCGTAAAGCCTTCTATCCTGGCGGGATCGAGCCGGATATCACCCGCTGCGCGACCAACCACCTGCACCGAACGAATGTCCTCACGAACCGCGGTGATCGGTACTCCGGCCAGCAGGAACTGCAATTGCTGCGCGACTGAATTTGACGTCAACCCCACCGCCTCCAGGCGATCCTGATCCAGAGCAAAATGCAGCGTCGGCGCCAGCGGTCCCCAATCGGTGTTGACGGTTCTCATCATCGGGCTCGACTGCAACACGTCCTGTACCTGGCCCGCAATCTCGCGCAACTTTGATGGATCAGGTCCCATCACCCGGTAGGCAACAGGGAATGGCGAGTACGGCCCGAAAACAAGCTGAGTCACCCTGACACGCGCTTCTGGGACAAGTCCCTCAGCCGCCGCTTCGCGGATTCGGAACTTGAGGGTCTCGCGCTCCTCCTGGCTGTCCGTCAGCACCACGATCTTGGCGAACGACGGATCAGGGAGTTCCGGCGCCATCGCCAGATAGAAGCGCGGCGCGCCTTGCCCGATATAGGCCGTGACGATCTTTGCCTCATCCTGCTTTTGTAGCCAGGTCTCTATCTTGGCCGTGGTCGCGCTGGTCTGCTCAATGGAGGCTCCATAAGGCATTTGCACTTCAATCAATACCTCGGGACGGTCCGAGGTCGGGAAGAACTGCTTCTTGACCAGGCTCATGCCGAGGATCGCCACGACAAACGAAGCGATGACAGTGCCGGCCACCAGCCATTTGCGAGCGATGACTCGCGTCAAAACACGGCGGAAGCGGTTGTAGTTAGGGGTGTTGTAGATGGCCGCGTGACCACCCTCGACTTTCTTGATGTTCGGCAACATCTTCACCCCCAGGTATGGGGTAAAAGCGACCGCAACCACCCAGGAGGCAATCAGGGCAATGCCCACGATCCAGAACATGTTGCTGGTGTACTCGCCGGCTGTCGATTGCGCGAAGCCGTTGGGCATAAAGCCGATAGCCGTCACTAGCGTACCGGAAAGCATCGGCGCGGCCGTATGACTCCAGGCGTACGCGGAAGCTTTGATGCGGTCGTAGCCCTCTTCCATTTTCACCACCATCATTTCGATAGCGATAATGGCGTCGTCCACCAGCAGTCCGAGCGCCAGAATCAACGAACCGAGGGTAATTCGATCAAAGTTCTTTCCCGTGGCCGCCATCACCACAAACACCACGGCCAACGTCAACGGCACAGCCGCGGCGACCACAACGCCTACACGCCAGCCCATACTGAGAAAGCAGACAAGCATCACCACAAGCAGCGCGACGAAAAACTTGACCATGAACTCGCCGACGGCCGAATCGATATTTACAGATTGATCGGTGACCTTGGAGAGCGTCATGCCCAGCGGCATGCCTTCATTTATCTTGACCGTCTCCGCGTCCAACGCCCTGCCGAGGTCAAGGCCGTTCCAGCCCTCACGCATCACGATCCCCAGCAACAAGGCTTCTTCACCATTATTGCGTACGAGAAAGGTTGCCGGATCTTCATACCCACGCTCGATCGTCGCCACGTCGGCGAGCTTGAGCGTGCGCCCCTGAACCGCAATGGGCGTGTCACGAATCTTTTGCACCTTATCGAAGGCGCCATCCAGCCGGAGGAAGACCTGCGGCCCATTGGTTTCGATCGAACCGGCGGGCGTGAGCACGTTTTGATTATTCAGCGCGGCAAAGATGTCCTGAGGAGAGACACCCAAGGTGGCCAACCGATCATGCGAAAAGGAAACAAAGATACGTTCGGGCTGCTCCCCAATAATGTTGACCTTCTTCACGCCGGGCACATGCAACAGTTGTTGGCGCAACGACTCTGCATCTCGCACCAACAGTCGCTGCGGCTCGCCTTTGGCTTTCAGGGCGAAAAGCGCAAATGTCACGTCCGAAAACTCGTCGTTGACCATTGGCCCGATGACACCCGCCGGCAGCTTTCTGGCCTCGTCGTCGAGTTTTTTACGCGCCTGATAGAACTCCTCCTGCACTTGCGAGGGCGGCGTACTATCGAGCAGTGACACCATCGTGAAGGCCAGGCCAGGACGGGTGTAGGTTTCCGTGCGGTCGTACCATTTCAGTTCTTGCAGGCGTTTTTCAAGTGGCTCTGCTACCTGATCCTGCATCTCCTGCGCCGTGGCGCCCGGCCACGCGGTAATGACCGTCAACTGCTTGACCGTAAACGGAGGATCTTCCGCACGCCCCAGTTGAAAGAACGCCAGGATGCCCGCAACGGCAATCAGGAAGATCAGAAACACCGTGACAGAGCGCTCACGAACGGCGATCGCGGAAAGATTGAAGCGCCCCTCGCTCATGGACGACCCCCGGCAACTTTTTCGTCATCCTGTTGAGGCAATCTCACCTCTTCACCTTCGCGCAACAGATGTGCACCTAACGCTACGATCTGCTCGCCGACTTTAAGGTCGCCCGCGACTCGCACGGTATCGTCGCTCAAACCCAGGATTTGTACAGGTCGCCAGGCCACCTTCGCCGGTGTACCGGCGATGACCCACACGCCAGTGCCTTGGCCTGGGTCATAGACAGCAGCGATCGGTACTTGCAGCCCCTGCCCTTGCGTGGCGCCTTCAGCGATCCGAAGCGTGACGGTCGAACCTATCGGTGCATTGGCCAGCGCGCCCTCAAGCACATACCGCGCCTCGAAGGTACGTGTCATTCGGTCGGCCGAATCAGAAAGCAATCTCAGCTTCGCTGTAACAGCATCCGTGGCATTGCCATAAAGCGTCGCCTGCGCGGTGGATCCTGCTGCGGGGCGCAACGTCTCGGGCAGGTGCACGATCGCTTCGCGCTGCCCTGCCCGCGCCAATCGAACCACGGGCTGCCCCGGGCCGACAACTTGTCCGGGCTCGGCGAGCGTCTCCACCACAACGCCGTCGGAATCCGCAAACAGCACCGCATAACCAGAAGCATTACGGGCTACATCAGCCTGCGCTTGGGCGGCGCTAAGCTGCGCCTTTGCGGTATCCGCCGCGGCTTTGATCTGGTCGTAGGCCGATGCAGAAATAGCGCCTGCGGCAACCAGACTGCGGTATCGCGCCTCGTCATCTGCTGTCTGTTTGGCTCGCGCCCGAGCAGCCATGACTGACTCTTGCTGTGCTCGCGCCTGCAATCCCAGGTCGATTGGGTCAAGGCGCATGAGTGGCTGACCACGTTTAACGGTCTGACCGGTGTCAACCAGACGCTCAAGCACCTTGCCTGATACCCGAAAACCCAGATCGCCCTGGACGCGGGCAGCCACGACCCCCGTGAAAGAACGTGAGGCGCCGGAGGAACCCTGAACCGCTGCGGACCTGACCAGAGGAGCATGCGTGCGTGGATCTTCAACGGTGGATGAGTCGCCGCATGCCGTCAGGACGAGAGGCAACAAGCAAGCGGCAATAGGGAAAGGTCGAAGCCGGCGCATAGGTTCCCTTACTTGAAAATAGGACGAGTGCCCCATTCTCAGTCTAGTGACCATAAGTGTCAATGGTCACAAACCATGAAACATTCAGCGTCTCAAGCTCAACACATAAACGGCGCCACCAACGAGAAAACCCAAAATTCGCTCAAATCACCTCAATTGACAGGTTGTGACTATTGCGTACTATGGTCACAAATATCCTCTATTGAAGGAATCTCAATGCCTCCCCTCCGCCCCATCGCTCTTTTGGTCAGCGCCGGCTTATTGGCAGGTTGCGCGGTCGGTCCGGACTACCATCGTCCAGACGCTCCGCTTTCGGATCGTTACTTGGGTCAGTCTTCTGTCGAGCAGCGGCGTGGAGCGACGCCGGCCAGCCTTGTAGCCTGGTGGGAAGGCTTTGGTGATCCAGTGCTCACCGACTTCATCTCCAAGGCGCTTGAGCAGAATCTGGACCTGGCGCAGGCATCGGCGCGAGTCACACAGGCGCGGGCCGGACTAGGTGCTGCAAATGCCGCTTTACTCCCCTCAGGGAACATCAGCGCACAGGCCGCGCGTTCCTACCAGTCAATCGAGACGCCGCTCGGCCAGGTGTTGAACTCAACACCTGGCAATGATCGGTACGCAAGTTCCTACGAGGCCAACCTCGATGCCAGCTGGGAGGCAGATGTCTTTGGCGGATTGCGCCGCGGACACGAGGCTGCTCTTGCCGAGTACCAGGCTTCCCAGGCGGGCGTCGCTGCCACAAGATTGGCCATCGCCGCGCAGACCGCTGATATCTACATCACTATCCGCGGACTGCAGACCCGGCTGGACATTGCGAATAGGCAAGTCAAAACGCAGCAGGATTTGTTAGAGAAAGTCCAATTGCTCTACAGCAAGGGGCTCGCCGCCAACTATCAGGTTCGCCAGACCGAGGGGGCGCTATCGCAGGTCCAAGCAACAGTGCCGGCCCTGCAGACCGGACTGGATGCTGCGATGAATGCGCTGGATGTCATGCTCGGCACGCCGCCAGGCACTCACCGCACGCAATTGGCAAGTGCGGGGAGCATTCCGGTAGCGCCGCAGATAAAGGCAATGGGAACGCCGGCCGATTTGCTGCGCCGCAGGCCAGATCTCATTGTGGCTGAGCGCCATCTTGCAGCCTCAAACGCACGCATCGGAGAGGCGATTGCTGAGTACTACCCGAAATTCTCCCTTGGCGCATTGCTGGGTAGTGCCACGGCTGTCTCCGCAGGCAACCTTTTTACCGGCGGCGCCAGCCAGTCGGCGGGCGTATTGGGACTGCGCTGGAGACTCTTCGACTTCGGTCGCATAAACGCCCAAATCGACCAAGCCAAGGGACAGGAGACCGAAACCCTGGCCGCTTACCGTCAGTCCGTACTGCGTGCCACCGAGGATGTCGAGAACGCGCTCTCCTCACTGGTGAATCGGGAAGCTCAAGCAACCACCCTCACTGTTGGAGAGGCGTCTCTGACACAGGCTCGCCAATCGTCGTTCATTGCCTATGAGAAAGGCACGGCCAGCCTGATCGATGTCCTGCACGCTGACGAGACGTTGCTGCAGGCTTCTGATGCCCGAGCTCAAGCACGAACGGAATCGGCACGAGCGGCGGTTGCGGCATTCAAGTCGCTAGGTGGTGGCTGGCAACCTCCTGAAGCCCAGCCTGTTGCGACACGATGACCTGATAGGAGCGAAGTGACCAACTCAATAAATAATCACAAAAAAGATAAATAAAATGCCCTTCGATGGATGGGAAGAAGGGCAAAGTTAAAAGCCGTTTTGATGATCTGGTGCTTACCCGGGTATGCCGCAAACCTTTAGCCGAAGGTCAAGGCATGAGGCTACGCAAGATGAGATTGGAGGTGAGCGTGGGCGCCTCCTCGACGAAATCGAGGTTGTACTGCAGCAGTAAAGGGTTGACGAATGGTCGCAGCGCGAGATGTATCGCTTCTACTGTCTCATCCAGCGGAGTCTTGCGTTCAAATTCGCCAATCTCTCGCCCCTCTCGCACGATTTGCGCCACGAAGCGTTTGATCTGTGCGTCATAAGCCTGCGTACTGGGCCAGCTTTCCGACGCCGCGAACGCTGCAATGTCATACAGTTTTCGGTCGTTGAAGAACAGATTCACACCTGTGGCGATCACCGTCTTGACCAAGCGTCGAAAGCGCTCCGTCGGCGACAGGTCTTCTACATTGATTGCCTGCTCCACAGCCGCGACGATTTCTGCCAGACAATTTGCGCAGATGGCTTCACCGATCGCCTGCTTGGAATCAAAAAATTTGTAGATGTAGGCCTTTGAAAACCCGATGGCCTTAGCCAGGTCGGAAACCGTGGTTTTGCCGTAGCCGTACTGACTGAAATGTTCATTGGCCGCTGCGACAATCTGGTCTCGAATGTCGTGATCGGCCGGGCCACGGAGGCTAGGCGAAGAGGAAGATTTTGATGGCTGATTCATGAGTACAGCTTACTCACCCTATCAAAGACTGACAACTTGTGACCAATTAGTTTTATAGTCACAAACCGACAGCAAAAAGCCGATCTGTCTATTCAACAGATCGGCCCTTTTCAGTCGCAGTGAGCGTCAGACATGCTCACTGCTTTTCACGTGCGCCGCCCGTGGCTCGCCATGCTCGTGGCCCACCTCAACCACCGGAATCTCCTTGCCGTCGCAATCGTGCAGCTTACCGTCGCTGAAGTAGTCCCCTTCACGCAACGCCGCCAGATCCTGATAACGCAGCACTCGCTCGGTACCGGCCGCAAACACCGATTGCTGGTCGGAGTTACCGGCGGTGAGGTGGTTGAAGGTCAGGTTCAGCACGATGGCCATGATCGCCGACGAACTGATGCCCGAATGGAAAATGGTTGCGAACCAGCTCGGGAATTGATCGTAGAAGCTCGGTGCCGCGATCGGGATCATGCCGAAGCCGATCGAGGTGGCAACGATGATCAGGTTGACGTTGTTGCGGTAGTCGACCTTGGACAAGGTCCGAATGCCGCTGGCCGCGACGGTGCCGAACAGCACGATGCCGGCGCCACCCAGTACGGAGGTCGGTACGGCGGCGATGACCCGGCCCATGAACGGCAGCAGGCCGAGGAGCACCAGGAACAGACCGCCAGTGGCCACCACGTAGCGGCTCTTGATGCCGGTGACCGCCACCAGGCCGACGTTCTGGGCGAAGGCGCTCTGGGTGAAGGAACCGAAGATCGGCGCGAACATGCTCGACAGCATGTCGGCGCGCAGGCCGTTGCCCAGGCGCTTGGAGTCAACCTTGGTGCCGATGATTTCGCCGACGGCAAGAATGTCCGCCGAGGTCTCCACCAGCGTCACCATCACCACGATGCACATCGACAGGATCGCAGCGAAGTGGAAGGTCGGCATGCCGAAGTGGAACGGCGTCGGGAAGCCGAACATCGGGCCCTGGGTCACGGAGGAGAAATCCGCCATACCGAGGAACACCGCGATCACCGTGCCGACGACCATGGCCAGCAGAATCGACAGGCGGGAGATGGTCGCGCTACCGATTTTGCTCAGCAACAGCACCAGCACCAGCGTTACCGCCGCCAGACCGATGTTCGCCATGCTGCCGAAGTCCGGCGCATGGCTGTTGCCGCCCATTGCCCAGCGCGCGGCTACCGGCATCAGCGTCAGGCCGATGGTGGTAATCACGATGCCGGTCACCAGCGGCGGGAAGAACTTGGTGATACGCGAGAACACCGGGGTTATCAGTAACCCGATCAGGGACGCCGCTATCACCGCCCCCAGCACCGATTGAAACCCGCCCTCCCCACCACTGCTGACAATCGCCACCATGGTCGCGACGCCAGAGAAGGATACGCCCTGCACCAGCGGCAATTGACAACCAAAAAACGGTAGACCCAGGGTTTGCAGCAGCGTTGCCAGCCCCCCCGCAAACAATGAAGCAGCAATCAACAAACCGATGTCCGCTGGCGAGAGCCCGGCCGCCTGGCCGATGATCAATGGCACAGCGACGATACCGCCATACATGGTCAGAACATGTTGCAGGCCATAAGCCATATTCGCGCCGATCCCTAGGTTTTCGTCCTCGGGCCGTTGGTGTGAAACATGGGGCGTTTTCATGGTGGGGGGGTTCCCTGGTTTTTGTTATGCGCACACTGTATGCAAGACATAGGACAAATGTCTATAGAGTTGTATACAACTTGTCGGTCACAAAATGGATACTTGTCCATTTCCGCCCGATCCCCACCCTCCCGGCCCCGCCAAAAACCTCGAAATACATCCCTCGCCGCCCACCACCGGGTGCTGACTAGTCTTTTGAATTCCTGGCGACCATCGGTAAGGTGTGCCCCTTCTATATACATATAAAGTATGCATAATGAAGCCATTCGAAATTCAGTTCCACAAGGCAAAGAACGCAGCCAACAAACTCAAGCACCAAGGCATCAGCCTCGCAGAGACTGAACCGGTATTCCATGACGAACGAGCGCTGACCATCGAGGACAACCACCATGATGAACAACGCTGGATCACCCTGGGGCTGGATGCCAAAGGCCGATTGCTGGTCGTCGCGTACACCCATCGCGATCCGAATTTCGTTCGAATCATTTCCGCGCGCATCGCCACCAAAAGCGAGCGCCGTCAGTACCTGGAGGCATGACCGATGAAAGACGAATACGATTTCAGCAACGCCAGGCGCGGGGCCGTGGTGCCCGCCAAAGGCAAGACCCGCATAACCATCATGCTCGATGACGCTGTCATCGAAGCCGCCCGGGCTCTGGCGGAAAACGAGGGGTACGGTTACCAGACGGCGATTAACAATACCTTGCGCCGAGCCTTGCTCAACGAAGGCAAGCGCGCGCACCTGAAGCAACCCCTGACCCCTGCCGAACTCAAGGGCCTGGAGCAGAAACTGGCAGAGGCCTTGCGCGAAATTCAACGGGTGATGGAGCCGGGAGTCCGGCCCTGAAACACCAAGGGCCGATCAATCGGATCAGCCCTTGGTGATATCCAGGATCAGCCAGCTACCGGGGTGCAGTGATCAATCGTTCCAGCGTCCGCGCCAATTGCGCCTGTTCCGGTACGCGAATGCCGAACTCGCTGCCCAGCAGGCCAATCAGTTCCTGAACATCCGTCACCTCCCGCCGCTCGCTGTCATGGTCAATCCGGTGAATCGCGAAGCTGCCGTTGTTGAGCGTGCGCCGCCATCCCTCCCCGGTGCGCGCCACCGTCAACTGCTTGACGAAAGTCGACTCGGGGTGGGTCGAGACGTACCAGTTGCCCACAGCGAAATCGATGTCTTCCTGGCGTTGCAGGTCGAAGATGTACATCGCTCGCCATTCGCCCGCGACGTTGGCGCGCAGGGTAAAACCATCGACGTGCAGGTCGATGCGATACGACTCGTGCGGGGTGGGTTGTTCGGCGCGAGTATCAAGCAGCAGGGGCGCGGTCGGCACCATGCCGCCGAAGCCGACGTCGGTGATGTAGCGCACGTCATTGATGATGACCAGGCTCAGGCGATGGGTCCGGGCCGTCCAGGCACCCTCCGGCTGGCCCATCACCACCCGGCCGCTGATGGCACGGGCGTCAAAACCCAAATCCTGAAGCAAGGCCAGGAACAGGTTGTTGAGTTCGTAGCAGTACCCGCCACGACCATCGTGCAAGACCTTCTGCTCGATGGACGGCAAGTCGATCAGCACCGGTTCGCCGGATAACGTGGTGAGGTTTTCAAACGGGAAAACGCCGGTATGGCGCAATTGCAGCTGGCGCAAGGTTTCCAGGGTCGGTGCCGGAGGTGCATCGAAGCCCAGGCGTCGCAGATACAAGACAAGGTCGGTCAGGCGTGGCTCGCTCATCGTTCAATCCTTTTGCACGCAAGCGGCGGATTGTTCCGCCAGTGGCCGCTATGTATACGGGATCAAGCACTGTCGCCGACAATTGATTTAGCCAATCACCCGGCATGAAAAAACTCAACGCCGCTTGTGCGAGCCCAATTGAATCCAGGTCGGCGCGTGGTCGCTGGCATGGGGCTCGTTGCGCACCCACGCATCCACCCCGGCGTCTTGCAGATACGGACTCAGGGCCGGGTTGAGCAGCAGATGATCAATGCGCAGCCCCGAGTTTTTCTGCCAATGCTGGCGAAAATAATCCCAGAACGTGTAGAGCCGGTCCTGCGGATGCAAGTGCCGCAACGAATCGGTCCAGCCCTGGTCCAGCAACCGCTGGTAGCACTCGCGACTTTCCGGTTGCAGCAAGGCGTCCTTGAGCCAGGAGCGCGGGTTGTAGATGTCCAGGTCGGTGGGCACCACGTTGTAGTCGCCCGCCAGCACCACCGGATGTTCGCTGCCTTGAAGTGTCTGCGCATGACGGATAAGCCGTTCGAACCACGCCAGCTTGTACTCGAATTTCGGCCCCGGTTGCGGGTTGCCGTTGGGCAGATACAGACAACCCACCAGAACCCCGTGGACAGCGGCTTCCAGATAACGACTGTGGTTGTCGCTGTCATCGCCGGGCAATCCGCGTCGGCTTTCCAGCGGCTGCGCATCCCGCGCCAGGATCGCCACGCCGTTCCAGGACGCCTGCCCCTGCCAGATGGCGCCGTAGCCGGCCGCCTCAAGTTCAGCCGCCGGGAATGCGCTGTCCACCGCCTTCAACTCCTGCAGGCAGGCGATGTCCGGTTTTTCCCGCTCAAGCCAGGCCAGCAGATTCGGCAGCCGTGCGCGCAGGCCATTGACGTTGAACGTGGCAATCCGCAGTTTCTTCATGAATGGACACTCCTGAGGGCGAGATGCCTGACGTGTGACAGCAGCACGTTTCGGAGGTTGCGTCACCAATCTCGGGGGCGTAGACCCTTGAGCGTAAGCTGGAAGATGATGGCCGGCGCTGAGACAGCCGCTCGTCATCCGGTCAGCACCAACCGCGTGCCCCGTCACACCAACATCAGGTAACGACTCACTCCGGGAGACGACCATGATGAACATCAGAATGACTTCGTTGCTCTTGGCCGGATGCTTGTCGGCAACGTCCCTGGCCACCTTTGCGGCGTCCGGCGATAGCCTTGGCACGCCCGGTACGGCACCCGGCGCGACCCGCAATTCAACCCTGCTGCCAGACAACAACCGCCCCAGTGCCCCCTCGGGCAATAGCAGCAGTCGCGGCCCCAGCTCCTCAAGCGGCACTACCGGCGTCAATGGTCCGGGCAGTGGCGCGGGCGGTGGCACCGGTGCGCCCGGTGGCGGAACCGGCGGAGCTGGCGGCGGAACGGGTAGCTGGACAGGCCAAAGCCGCCAATGACCTGCAGTCGTTGAGGGTCTTGGTCGCCCGAGGCTTGCATCGGCTTGACCGCCGGCGGGTTCGGCAGCGCTAACCGAACTCTATACGATCAATCGAGCCTGGTCCGGGAGACAGACCATCGGCAGCAACGGCACTTCAGCGGTCGGAGCGCATCAACGCCTCGACACCACCGGCCATCGACAAGGTTGCCACGCGGTTTCGCCCCGAATGCTTGGCCTGATACAGCGCCGCATCCGCCCGCTCGACAAACACATCCATGCTGTCACGCCCCGACGGCACAAACGAATAGCAACCGAGGCTGACCGTCACATAGCCGTTGGGCGAGCCGGTGTGACTGATGTGCCTGTCGATGACGCTGCGACGGATATGCTCGGCAATCGTCATGGCGCCATGGATGTCGGTGTCCGGCAGCAGCACCGCAAACTCTTCGCCGCCGTAACGCACCGCCAGATCGGCCTTGCGCTGGCAGCAACTTTTCAGCGCGCGCGCCACTTCGGCCAGGCAGTGATCCCCCACCACGTGGCCGTAGGTGTCGTTGTAACGCTTGAAGTAATCGATATCGAGCATGATCAGGCTCAACGGGCTGGCCTGCCGGGCACCGCGCCCAAACTCGACGTCCAGCGCCCGCTCGAACAGTCGGCGGTTGGCCAGCCCGGTCAGGCTGTCGTGGGTGGCGATCAGTTCCAGCGCTTGCTGGGCCCTGCGCAAATCCGACTCGACCCGCTCGCCAACACGCACCTGATGCAGGAACACCCACCCGAACAGCCCCACACCCAGCAGCACCACGGCAACGATGAGACTGGAGCGAAACGCCGTGTCGTACCAGCCCGCGAGAATAGAGTCCGTGGATGACGCAGCAGCGACCACCAGCGGATAGCCCTCCAGCTGTCGGTAACCGTACATGCGCGTCACACCATCAATGGTGGACGCGAACATCGCATTGCCGGAGGTGGCCAGCGGCAGGAACTTCTGGAAGATCTCGCTCTGGGCCAGCGAAACGCCGATCTGCGCCTCTACAAAAGGCCGGCGCGCCAACAACGTGCCATCGGTCAGGCCGAGAAACATCGAGCCGTTGTCGTCGAGGCTGAAGCTTTTGAAGAACTGGTCGAAGTACGACATCTTGATGCCGGCCAGCAATACGCCCTGGAAGTGCCCGTTCCTGTCGTTGACCCGCCCGGAAACCGGAATGATCCACTCGCCGTTTTCCCGACTGCGGATGGCCGGGCCGATATGCGCCACCGACGATACGTTCTGCTGGTGATACTTGAAGTACTCGCGATCGGCGACGCCGGGACCCCGGGGCAGGTTTTCAAACGAGGTCACCACCCACTGGCCCTTCTGGTCGAACAGCAGGATGCCGTGCAATTGATCCAGCGCCAGCACCCGCCGGGCGAAGGTCTGCTGCAAGCGTGGCCGCTGGTCCGGGCCGAAACCATCGACCTGAATCCAGTCCACCAGGCTGGTCAGCACCAGGTCGGCCTTCATGAAGGTATCTTCGGCTTGCTGCGCCATGGCCCGCGTCAGGTTCGAAGACGCCACTTGCGCAAGGCTCAGGTCGTGGCGACGGGACTGTTCCAGTTGCAGGTAGAGCAAACCGCACAGGCACAGGCACACCGTCACAATGAACAATACCGCGGCCTTGCGCAGCGGTATGCGTTTCAATGCGATGCCAGGGGTGTGGTCCAGGTCGTTAAAGCGCGTGGGCAAAAATTCATCCTGTCGGGGGCAAGGCGTGGGCAACAACCCGAAGCCCTCAGTCTTCGTGGGGCGTAGTTTACGGGGTTATCCAGGACAAATGGGTGGCCACTTGCCCAGCGGTATCACGCCTGCCCTGCCTGAGCTGCGAACATGACCCAGGGCAAACACTGCCTGCGCATCAACGAGCTACGATTAGACAGACCTCAATACAGGGAATCGACATGAACAAAGCAGACGAGCTCGCTGCAAAATTGAAACAGACACGGCTGACCAGCGCGGATCAGGCGATCGATGGCTGGCCGGGCCTGGTCTACGAACTGTATCAGCGGATAGAAACCTGGCTGCTGCCCTTGACCGAAGCGGGCCTGGTCCTGCGGCGCAACCCCACCCACGTGTTCGAGAGTCACCCCGATGGCGACGCTTACGACTACGCCATCGACCAGTTGGTGATCACCGGCAACGAGCACAGCATTACCTTTGACCCGGTTGCACGCTTCACCACCGATGGCGAGGGGCGGGTCGAAATCCACACCGCAGGCAATGAACTCGCCCTGTTGCGCACCGTGGATGAACACGGTGAAACACACTGGTGGCTACAAACGATCGAGCAAGCCACCGCGCAGGCAGATGCGGTGGCGCTGACTGAAACCGATCTGCTTGTGGTGGTGCAACAAGGGTTGGCGCTGTAAAAAGGGCACCCACCGCAAATCCTGTGGGAGCGGGCTTGCTCGCGAAGGCGTCGTGTCAATCGCCTCAGGGCGCGCTGACACACCGCTTTCGCGAGCAAGCCCGCTCCCACAATGCCCGGTGTTATTCGTTACTGTTGGTTCTGCCCCGTCACCACCAGCGGTATCTCTGCACGACGCAAGTCCAGGGCCGGCAACTTCGTAGGCTGACTCAGGCCCTGCAGCACCCTGGCATCGTAATCATAAATGTCGGGCTTGAACGTCACCCGCCCGTCATTGCTCAAGTCCACGGTCCAGTAAGCCAACAACACTGGCACTTTCACCGGCAGCAGGACGTTCTCGGTCCGGCCATTGGCCAATTGCTTCTGGATGCCGGCGCTGTTCCAGCGCACCGGGTCGTTGAACAACAACTCGACCAGTTGCAGCGGGTTTTCCACGCGGATGCAGCCTGAACTGGTGGCCCGGACCGTTTTGGCAAACAGTTCGCGGTGCGGCGTGTCATGCAGGTAAATCGCATAGTCGTTGGGGAAACGGATGACCACCTGCCCCAGCGAACTGTCGGGGCCAGCATCCTGACGCAGGTGGATGCCCCGCGGGTTGCTCCAGTCGACACTCGACGGATCGAGCACATTGCCTTCGCGATCAAGCACGCGAATCCGGTTGGCCGCCAGATAGCCCGGATCGTTCTGGACTTTTGGAATCACGTCCTGCTTGAGAATGGTCGGCGGCACGGTCCAGGTCGGGTTGAACGTGATGTAGGTGATTTCGGCCTGGAATACCGGCGTACTGCGCACCGGTTTACCGACTTGCACCCGCGAACGCCAGATCGGCAGACCGTCGCGGTACATCGCCACCTTGTAGCCGGCGATATCGACGATCACGAAGGTGCCCTGAAGCTTGTACAACAGCCACCGGGCGCGCTCCATGTTGACCCGCACCTGATCGATCCGCGCCGCGACCGGCACGTTCAGTGCCGCCAGCGTCGCCGCCCCCGCCACGCCATCGGCCCCCAGGTATTGCTCGGCCTGATATTTCTTCACCGCGGCAATGACCTTATCGTCGTAGCCGGCTTTTTTCGACAGATGCGGGTCCAGGTAACCGCCCGCCACCAGGCGCGCGCGCAGTTGTGAGACCGCCACCCCGTCCATACCGGGCTTGAGCGATTGACCTTCGGTGACTTTCGGCCAGCCGCCCGCATCCTGGACCTGACGCAACCGGGCCAGGCCTTCACGCAAATTGCGGTAAATCTCTTCCTGAGGCGGTGCATCGGCGAATGCACGCGCCACGTCGTGGGCATCGAGGGCGGCAAACAGATTGTTCATGTCCTCGTGGGCATCGCCGCCGGCAGGTTCGAAATTCCAGTGAATGTCCAGCCGCGACGGATCGACCTTGCCCCGTCGCAGTTGCAGCAGCGCGGTGATGAAGGTGCGGGTCGCCGCCATGTCGAACATCGCCCGTTGCGCCGTGGATGGCATGGCCGCCACCAGCGATTCATGGGCCTGGGCCAGTTCGGCTATGCGGAAATCCGATGGGTTCAGGCCGTCGATCCGGGTGTCTTCGAGGCTCTTGAGCAATTGCGCCACGTCACGATCGTCCGTCCACGCGGCGCGATAGTTGCGATGCATATAGAAATCCAGCACCACCCGGCTGACATCCACACGCTGATGGCGCCTGGAGGTGAGCAACGGCGGAAAGGCCGAGCGCAGCGGTTCGAGCGTCGCCTGAATCGCTTGGCCGACCGCGTCGTCGGGCGCCGCGGCATCGATTGTGCTGCTCGGCGCAGATACCGGCTCAATCGGCGAAGTTTGCCCAAACGCCGCACCGCTGATCAGAAAGCCCATAAAAAATATGCGGCTTATGACGAATGACCTTGTTAATTGCACCATGGATAATCCTTAATCCTCCGTTTCAAACGGCTAGCTTTCCACTCGCTGCTAGACTCGAAATTATCATGATGAGACCCGACTATGGCGCTAAACCGCTTTGGCCTTTTATTTGCCATTTTACTGACGTGCCTTTCAGTAACGTCAGCCTACGCCGATTCGCTTGAAAACGCGCTGGTCAAAGCAGCACCCGGCGCCGACGCCAAAGTGATTGCCCTGGCCGTTCGCGCCACCCAATGCAGCCGCGCCCAGGGTGTCGCCCCCGCCCAACGACTGGCGGTGATCGATTACTCCCTGCCCTCGACCGAACAACGCCTGTGGGTCTTCGATCTTAAGCGGCGCAAGTTGCTGTTTCACGAACTCGTCGCCCATGGTCGCAACAGCGGTGAAAACATGGCCACGCTGTTTTCCAACCGCAACGAAAGCCACGCCACCAGCCTCGGCCTGTTCCGCACCCAGCAAAGCTACCTCGGCCAGAACGGTTACTCGTTGCGCATGGAAGGCCTGGAGCCCGGCTTCAACGACAACGCCTTTGACCGGGCCATCGTCATTCACGGCGCGCCCTATGTCAGCCCGGTGCTGGCCCGCGCCAATGGCCGTATCGGCCGCAGCCTGGGTTGCCCCGCCGTCAGACCGGCGATTGCCCACCGGCTGATTGATTCGATGAAGGACGGGCAGTTGCTGTTTTCCTACTACCCGGACCAACGCTGGCTGAAGTCGTCGTCCTACATCAACTGCGGCGGCGACACCGTGGCCTCGAGGGAAAAGTCCACTTCAAGCCAGAAAACGACGCCCAACCTGTCAAAACTGTAATCTTCGCCTCAGCCTGCTGAAAGCACCGCCCGCTAGACTAGTCGACAAGTTCAACAGGCTGACGGGCGGAACACACGGCATGCACTCCCACACTTCAAGACGCACCTTCGTCAAAGGCCTGGCCATCGGCGGGCTCTTCGGCGGCCTCGGGTTATGGCGCACGCCGGTCTGGGCGATCAGCAGCCCCGGCGAACCCCAGGTGCTGGCCGGTAATGATTTCGAGCTGTTCATCGGTGAATCCCCGGTCAACTTCAGCGGCAGCCCGCGCACCGCGATGACCATCAACGGCGGCATCCCCGGCCCGCTGTTGCGCTGGCGTGAAGGCGATACGGTGACGCTGCGGGTGCGCAACAGACTCAAGGACAACACCTCCATTCACTGGCACGGCATCTTGCTGCCGGCGAACATGGACGGCGTGCCGGGGCTGAGCTTCAAGGGCATCGAGCCGGGCGGCATGTACGTCTACCAGTTCACCGTGCGCCAGAACGGCACCTACTGGTATCACAGCCATTCGGGGTTTCAGGAACAATCCGGGGTCTACGGCCCGCTGGTGATCGACGCCAAGGACCCGGAGCCGTTCCAGTACGACCGCGACTACGTGGTAATGCTCAGCGACTGGACCGATGAAGACCCGGTCGGCCTGATGAAGACCCTGAAAAAACAGTCCGATTACTACAACTTCAACAAACGCACCGTGGGCGACTTCATCCACGACGTCAGCGAAAAAGGCTGGGGGCCGACCGTCGCCGACCGCAAGATGTGGGCCGAGATGAAGATGAACCCCACCGACCTGGCGGACGTCGGCGGCGCCACTTACACCTACCTGTTGAACGGCCAGGCGCCGGATTCGAACTGGACCGGGGTGTTCCGCCCGGGGGAAAAGCTGCGGCTGCGCTTCATCAACGGCTCGGCCATGAGCTACTTCGACGTGCGCATCCCCGGCCTGAAAATGACCGTGGTCGCCGCCGATGGCCTGCACGTCAAACCGGTGAGCGTCGACGAGTTTCGCATTGCCGTGGCGGAAACCTTCGACGTTATCGTCGAGCCGACCGAAGCGGCCTACACCCTGTTCGCCCAGGCAATGGATCGCACCGGCTACGCACGGGGCACCCTGGCGCTGAAAGCGGGACAGGTTGCGCCACTGCCGCCACTGGATCCGCGCCCCCTGGTGACCATGGAGGACATGGGCATGGGCGGCATGGACCACGGCAGCATGGCAGGCATGGATCACAGCAACATGCCCGGCATGCAGTCCCACCCGGCCTCGGAAACCGACAACCCGCTGGTGGACATGCAAGCCATGTCCACCTCACCGAAACTCGACGATCCCGGCATGGGCCTGCGCAACAACGGGCGCCGCGTGCTCACCTACTCCGACCTGCGCAGCACCTTCGAAGACCCGGACGGCCGCGAGCCCGGCCGCACCATAGAGCTGCACCTGACCGGCCACATGGAAAAATTCGCCTGGTCGTTCAACGGTGTGAAGTTCTCCGATGCAGAGCCCCTGCGCCTCAAATACGGCGAGCGGCTGCGGATCGTGCTGGTCAACGACACAATGATGATGCACCCCATCCACCTGCACGGCATGTGGAGCGACCTCGAAGACGAGAACGGCCAGTTCATGGTGCGCAAACACACCATCGACATGCCACCGGGCTCCCGGCGCACCTATCGGGTCACTGCCGATGCGCTCGGCCGCTGGGCCTACCACTGCCATCTCCTGTACCACATGGAAATGGGCATGTTCCGTGAAGTTCGCGTGGAAGAATGAGGTGCACCCCATGATTCGATTCACCCCGTTTTTTTTGGCCCTCGCGACCTCGACGGCGATGGCCGCCAGCGATGACATGCAAGGCATGGATCACAGCCTGATGAACCACAGCCAGATGCAGGGCATGGACGACAATCAGATGCAAACCATGGACGAGGGCCAGATGCAGCCCGCCGCCCCCAGCGAAAGCCGTACGCCAATCCCGGTGCTGACCGACGCCGATCGCGCGGCGGTGTATGCCGATCCCGCCGGCCACCACGTACATGACAGCACGCTCAATTCATTCTTCCTCGCCGACAAACTGGAATGGCAGGACGCCGATGACGGCAGCACCCTGGCCTGGGATTTGTCCGGTTGGGTCGGCGGCGACATTGATCGCCTGTGGCTGCGCTCCGAAGGCGAACGCACCAACGGCGTGACCGAGGACGCGGAAATCCAGGCCCTGTGGGGCCACGCCATTTCCCCGTGGTGGGACGTCGTCAGCGGCGTGCGCCAGGACTTCAAACCCGGCGCCCCGCAAACCTGGGCCGCGTTCGGCGTGCAGGGCATGGCGCTGTACAACTTCGAGGCCGAAGCCACGGCCTTCATCGGCGAAGGCGGCCAGAGCGCCGTGCGGCTGGAAGGCGACTACGACATCCTGCTGACCAATCGGCTGATCCTGCAGCCGACCGTCGAACTCAACGCCTACGGCAAAAACGATCCACAACGGGGCATCGGCTCGGGGCTGTCCAACACCGAGGCGGGTTTGCGCCTGCGCTACGAAATCCGCCGGGAATTCGCGCCCTACCTCGGCGTGACCTGGAACCGCACCTACGGCAACACCGCCGACTACGCCAACGACGAAGGCGAGGACCGCGGCGAAACCCGCCTGGTGCTCGGTATTCGGATGTGGTTCTGAACAGACTCACCTAAAATCAACAACAACCGCTTCAAGCGGTAAAGGACCTTGCATGCGCATCATCAAACCCACCGCCGTCGTTATCGCGTTGCTCAGCGGCCTGCTCATGAGCACCCTCGCTCAGGCACACCCCAAACTGCTCGCCTCCACCCCAGCGGATGGCGCGGAAGGTGCGCCACCCGAGAAGATCGAACTGCACTTTTCGGAAAACCTCGTCACCCAGTTTTCCGGCGCCAAACTGCTGATGACCGAAATGGCCGGCATGGCCCACGCCCCGATGCCGGTCAAGGCCAAGGTCAGCGGCGGCAGCGATCCAAAAACCATGTTCATCACCCCGACAGCCCCCCTGGCTGCCGGCACCTACAAGGTCGAATGGCGTGCGGTGTCATCGGACACCCACCCGATCACCGGCAACGTCACCTTCAAAGTGAAATGATCGATGAGCGACTCGGCCAACGTCGTGCTGCGGTTTGTGTTGTATGTGGATTTGATGCTGTTGTTTGGCGTGGCGCTGTTCGGGCTCTACAGCCTCAAGGGACAGGAACGGCTATCCGGGACAGTGCTTCCCTTCCACCGATTGTCGACGGCAACAGTCGGGCTCGGTGCACTGCTGTCCGTCGCGGGCATGGTGCTGATGGTCCGCGCCATGAGCGGCGAATCAGACGTCACCGAGTTGCGCCCTCACCTCGAAATGATGCTGTCCGAGACAGACACGGGGTTGGCCTGGGCCGTGCGGATGATTGCGTTAGCAGTCGCGGGTTTGGCGTTGATGCTCAACCCACGCGCCCCCGGCATCAGCCTGGTGATCGCCGCCACGGCCGGCGGCATCTCCCTCGCCAGCCTGGCCTGGAACGGGCATGGCGCCATGGACGAAGGCAGCCGCCGTTTCTGGCACTTTACAACGGACATCCTGCACCTGTTGGCCGCCGGCGCCTGGCTCGGTGCGCTGCTGGCGTTTGCGTTGATGGCGCAACCCCGGGCCCTGCAAACCGAAGCACACATACGCTTGTTGGCTCGCGCAGTCAGGCGATTTGAGCTTGTCGGCGCGCTGGTCGTTCTGATCATCACCGTCACGGGCGTGGTGAACTACCTGTTCATCGTCGGGCCGAAACTCGATGAGGTTTTACTCAGCCAGTACGGAGTTCTGCTGGCGATCAAAGTGCTGTTGTTTGCCGGGATGCTGGCGTTGGCGGCGCTGAACCGCTTTCATCTTGGCCCCTTGCTGGAGCGGTCGTTGCGGGAGGGCCAGTATCGCGTGGCAGCCCATGCGCTTCGGCGCAGTGTGGTGGTGGAAATGGCCGCGGCGTTTTTGATTGTGGGGTTGGTGGCGTGGTTGGGGACGTTGAGTCCGGAAATGGAGTGAGCCATCTTTAGGGGGCGTTGATTTTTCATAGCGGTGAAAAAACGGCACCTTCCGGTGCCGTTCGAATTTCGCAGTCCTGCTTTAACTTATCTTGCCCAGTGTCCCGGCCTTGTCACAGAGGTCCATTTGGCTATGACGGGAAATGCCGAGGGCTGTTTTAAGCTTGAGGTGATAGCCCCAAATATCACTCCAACTTCATCAGCCCATACGCAATGAATCCCCAAACAGCAATGCCTACCAGCATTACCGCTTTGATTTTCAAAAGACGCTTTAGATGTGGGGGAAAGTTTTTAATATCCTCGGGGTCCAGCTCGCCAATGCGGATTGAAACCCTTGGCATAGTCACCATCCCGGCGATTTTTGCTATTAGCAAGAGGCCCCCAAACCACCCCTGCTGCCGCAAACCTGGCCCCCAGGTGTGGACATAACGACTATTTTTTAAGGCCTCCAGCATGGCATCAAGGTAACGCCATCTGAGGTACAGACTGTATGCAGTGCTCGCAATGGCCAGCAAGATCGGACCGGCTAGAAGCCAAAAAGCTAGCCAAGACATCCAAAAACCCTTTCCCATCATGGATGGGTTTTCTCGTATAAAATTTCACCCATTAACTCACCTCCATCCCCCATATAAGTCGTACCCACCCATGCTCCAGCACCTATCAAGGTCGCGACGCAGACAACTCCTCCAACTCCGGTAGATACTCCAAGTGCCAGACAGATAGGTCCACTGACATATTTACCTATCTCTGCACCCGCAACGCCACCAAAGGTGGACCCAACAAACTTTCCTCCCTCCGTAAACCTGACCTTCTCGCACGCAGTTCCAGAGTCACCAACACAAACCTCCTGAATAGCCAGCAACGACGAAACTCCGCCAATGCCAATCCCGATGTAACCACCGGTGCTCATGTACTTGGCAGCCCGACTGATTGCATTCACATGAGTGGAATACCCTGGTATCTGCCCCGGCGCCCCGGCCTTGTCCCAATGGTGCACCAGGCTGCGACTGGAAATGCCGAGCGCCGTCTTCAGCTTCGGGTGATCGCCCAAGGTAGTCTGGCCACGCAGGCGAGTGGAGTTCAGCAGATGAGCATCGAGTTGGGCGAGCAGCCGCTGGCGCTCGGCGAAGAACTGCGGCGACCGCAGGTGGCCATGCTGACGATAGCTGTCCTGATGCAGGCGCTCCATGGCTTGCAGGGTGTCGCGCAATCGGGTCAGGTGTTTTTCCATCACCACCGCGCTGACGCCAAGCCAGGTCGAGGTACGGCCGGTAAAACTGGCGATTTCAGCACCGTGGCGGAACATGAATTCGGCTTCGTCCGGCGTCAGGGGATCGAGGGCCAACTTGACCTGCTGCGCGGCCTGCATCAGTTGCGCTTCCTGATAGGTGCAGGAGTGGTTGTTCGGGTCGCCGAGCACGATCAGCGAACCGGCCTTGATATCGCCTCGCTCAGGATTGAGCGCTCGAAACTTGCGCATCACGACGGCATCGGGTGTGGCGAACAGTGTGGCCTCCATGGCCTCGCGGGTCATGCTTTTGGGCACCACATAGAAGCCCGGTTCTTGAGGTTCCGCGCGGGCGAATATCGCAGGCGCTGGAGGGTTCGAAGGGGCGAAACCAGGCTGGCGTGGCGCGGCCGGTTGACTGGTTGCCGCACTGGAAACGGGTTGCACAACGCTCCTGCCCGTTCGCGGTGCAGAATTGGCGCTGCGATAGGTCGCCGTGACCATCGAAGGGATCAGCCGGGCTTTGCAGGGGCAATCGCTATGACTGTCCAGCGTGCCCGCCAAGGCTTTGCCATGACTGATCATGTACGAAATGCCACCCACGATCTTGTAAGTCTTGCCATCCTTGCCACAGCTGACTCGATCACCTTCGCGGGCATGGGCGATACCGAACATCATGACGCCGGTATGACCATCCAGGACTTTGCCACCACAGGTAGTCTTGTCATCCAGACCAATGAAATGTCCCTCGTTCATTGATGTTCTTCCTGCTTGATGGAGGGCAGAAAATCCTCGGCCATCGCTACACCTTCACGTCCCACCAACAAACAACCGCCTTGCAAGGTGTTGATGATCTCGTCTCCATTGCAAAGACGACTGCCGACCAGCGCCACATCGCTATTTCCTTGTCCCGCGCCCGTGACGATCTGCGCCGTACGCCCATCGGCGTACACGACGTAGTCGCCTTTCTGTGCCGCCCGTACTTTCTGGCCGCTCTCTAATGTGAACTCCAGGTGAGCAACTCCCTGCTTGATCACCCCGCCATCGCGGGTTTGACTGCCCTCAGTCGCGATTCGGTAAATGGCGTGAGCGGGATGAGCTTCCATGTATGCCTGCCCCTGGCGAACAACTGCCAAAGCTTCGTCGCAAAAGTGCGCAAGTCGCTCTTCAGTGAAATTTGGGGCGTCAAGACTGCGGAGAAATTCAGGAGAAACTTCGTTGGTATACAAGGGGTGCACAGGTGCATTCATTTGCCACTTCCTTATCGTCATCGGTTTGAGTTGCCTTCCCTCTCGGCAGAAGTGCTGAGCAAAGAGAAGATTGGACGACGACGAATAAGACGGTGGAGTGCGTGCTGAAAGCAATACACTGGCATAGCCAAATGAACGAATAGGAATTTTCGCAATAACCAACAACCCATTTCCTACAACGGTAGTTACAAGAAGTATTTTTTTGCGCAGTGGAGGCCCGCTGTGTGTGTGGTTTTTTCGCGTGCGAGCGTAGTCCGATGGGTTAACTAAAAAACGACATCTTCCCGAACCGGATTTTTCACACCCATGAAAACTTCACTACACTCCCCGCTTCAATACCACTCCAGCACAAAAGCCCGATAACAATGAAAAACATCAAAAGAGCAATGATGCTCGGCGGCTTGCTCGCACTCTCCCTTGGCGCCCTGGCAGAACCTTCGCACCTGGACAGCGTCATGCAACAGGGACAACTGCGCGTCTGCACCACCGGCGACTACAAGCCCTACACCCTCAAAGCCGAGGACGGCGAATATTCCGGCATCGACATCGCCATGGCCCGCGCCCTGGCCGACAGCCTTGGCGTCAAGGTCGAGTGGGTGCCCACCACCTGGAAAACCCTGATGCCCGACATGCTCGCCGGCAAGTGCGACATCGCCATGGGCGGCATCTCGGTCACCCTGGAACGGCAGAAAAAAGCCTTCTTCAGCAGCATCCTCGACGTCGACGGCAAAATCCCCCTGGTGCGCTGCGAAGACCAGGCGCTGTACCAGACCGTCGAACAGATCAACCAGCCAACGGTTCGCCTGGTCGAACCCGCCGGCGGCACCAACGAAGCCTTCGTCCACGCCTACCTGCCCAAGGCGCAATTGCAACTGCGCGACAACGTGAGCATCTTTCAGGAATTGCTGGATAAAAAAGCCGACGTGATGATCACCGACGCCTCGGAGGCGCTGTACCAGCAGAAGCTCAAGCCGGGCCTGTGCGCGGTCAACCCCACGCACTACATGCAATACGGCGAAAAAGCCTACCTGCTGCCCCGCGACGACATCACCTGGAAGCTGTACGTCGATCAGTGGCTGCACCTGGCCAAGGCAACAGGCAACTACCAGAAGATCCTGCGCCAGTGGCTGGCGGTGCCTGGGGGTAAATAACGGCGTGC
The DNA here is from genome assembly GCF_054668325.1 of Pseudomonas sp. S2_F07. Taxonomy (NCBI): domain Bacteria; kingdom Pseudomonadati; phylum Pseudomonadota; class Gammaproteobacteria; order Pseudomonadales; family Pseudomonadaceae; genus Pseudomonas; species Pseudomonas sp. S2_F07. Next base: position 5,992,536 of record NZ_CP162758.1, on the reverse strand, counting down.
CCGCCACTGAAATGGAGACCGCCGCCTGATCGACTGTCCCGCAAGCCGTGACGCGCCAACAGCCCGCCAAGGCTCTACCTCATGGCTTGTTAAATATCGTTACATGATTAAAACTACTATCGCACCGGTAGCAAGCCGGTCATATGCAAGACGCGTTGACACGCACCGAACGAAAACTCGGTCGATGCCTCGACCGAGCAGCCCCCTCAAAAAAAGGACAGACAATGAGCAGCACGGATGAATTGCAAACCTACAACGCCAGCCCGAAATGGCAAGAACGTTTCGCTTTTTTTGATCAACACGGCAGCCCCAAAAGCCCCGAATTCAAAACGGCTTTCAAACAGTTGCCAGCGCGCAAGCGCATCCTGATCAACCTGAACTTCATCGCGTTTTTTTTCGGGCCGATCTATTTCTTCGTACTTGGGCTGTGGAAAAAGAACCTGGCAATCATCGCGATCATCGTTGCCCTTTCCTTTGCCCTGGCATTGATTTTCACCCTGCTGGGTTATGAAGAAGCGCCCAAGGCCCTTGACACCGGCATGAACGTCGCTTTTGCACTTATGTACGGATTGAGCGCCAACTACGCCTACTACCTGAAACAGGTAAAAGGTTCGCAAGGCTGGAATCCTTTTGAAGGCTTGAGGTTCGTCTGAGTCTCACCCGAAGCGCAACGGTGGAAATCACTCCACCGTTGTGCCACCAGTCAATCGTCGCGCAACAACCCCGAACTGTACTCGCCGAAGCTGTTGCCGAGCGCACTGCCATGTAAATTCAGTTGGTTGGGGTTGTGGGTCGGCCCTGGACCGAAACCGTTAGACGACTGCGAGTCATCCGGATAACGGTCGTCGGTACTCACACCCGAACAGGCGCTCAACAGCACGACGCCCGCGATCAGCGAGACTTTGATCAGGTTTGCGATCATTTTGCAGGTTCCTGTGGGTGTGGAAGCAGATTGAAGAGCTTTGGCCTGGATCCTATGCAGGTTAATGGCCAGGCATGATGAAACTTAGCGCTGCGACAGCTCCGGTTCAGGAACAGTCGAAATGTCGGCAACGCAACGCCCGTTAAATCGTCCTGGGACCCGTTCGCGCCCCACAAGCCCATTCCTGATAAACTCCCCACCTCCCAGCCTCACCGATTCCAGATCCCCCATGTCCGCAGCCACCGCCACACCTGCCCCGCTCTCCCGCCGTTTCTCCGTCGCGCCTATGATGGATTGGACCGACTAAAATAATATTTCGTTATATTTCAGCATCATAAAAACAAAAACATCCTTGCTGCAGCAAAAAGCAAGCAATGAAAAAGGCTGAAATAACCCCTAAAGAGCTATTTTTTACACGAAAGTCTGTCCAATCCATGACATACCGGACTGGCATCCCAGACATGACGCTAAGCGATTCCTCAAACTAGGCCAGCAATCATGACCGCTGCGCTGGAGTAAAACTGAGCAAGGGATTCGAACCTCTTCACGCATCAGTGAGGACTGCATCCAGACTATAAAGCACGGTACTTTCGCTCTCCTGCTGTAGCGTACTACGGTCTATAGCGGTCCTGAATCCACCCTAATTACCCCAAACCCCTTCCTGTTTAGCAAAGCTAGCCGTGATTGAATTGGGCATTTTCGGTGGCAGCCGGCAATCCCAGTGATTGCCACTTATAAAGTATCTCGATAGACCACTTTCGGCCAAAAGCCGTCATCGAGTGCCTAGGAAATCCGGGGCCACTCCCTAGGTTGGAGGAGGCAATAGTCGAACAATGCGCGTGGACTTAAGCCAGAGGCCTGATGGACAAAATAATGGCAAAAGAATAGCGTTCCATCAGTGCACGCATTTCAATCGAATAAGCAGCGTGCCTACCTGATGAAGCACTCGACGTCAAAGGAAGGGTTATGGGCTGGGATTACACAAGGAAAGAACAAATAAAAGCAGAGATCGAGAAGCTGCTCAGAGAAGAAATGCGTTTGGCAGGTATTCCCGAAACAGCGCTAGAAGACGCGCTTCGCAAGCTGATGGACTCTACCATACGGATATCGCCACCAGAAGAAGAGTCACAGTTCATGGAGATGATTGTCATGAACTCGTCGGCCAGAGGAGGGGGAGGAGCACCAAACCGGGTAATATCAGGCTGGATTTAGGTCTGTTGCTTGAGACCATAGCTGGGGGGGCGCTGACTCTCGAGTCAATAAACACTTGGTGGACGCTACCGCTGGGTCTGTTGATGGTGTTGCGTAGCCTTAGTCGAAATCTGAACGTCCAGTTGACCGAGTCTGATGCCATAACCATCTTGGCCATGTGGCAAGCTGGCATCAATGATGGCTTGATCGCCAAACTTGCAGATATTAAGGCCTATGCCGACCTGCACGCGAAAAAGTACGAGCGGAACGTCCTCTCCCCTGCTGATATCCTGCATTCCATAACCAATCTTGTGGCTATTGGTAGCGTCAAGCCGATCACAGGCGTAGCCGACAAATGGAAGGTTCATGAGGAGATAAGATTTATCTACCGATGACCACGTAGGACAAAAGGGAGGAGGAATTTATTTTTTAAAGACTTGTCCAGAGTTCGAAAGCATTTTTTCAGATGCCAGCTATAGGTAAAGGCCGAATTGAATCGTCCCTAGTTTCATAGACGTATCTGACTGGCTACTTGTGGCCGATTTCTGACTGTCGTCACCGTCAGCTTTGGGTGCCGTCCATCGTGACTACTTGGTTCCGAACCACTACGGCCAGCGGTGACGCGCTTTGACCAGTCCATTTCGAGCTCAAGGCGGAAATGACAAGCATACTTCGATAAAATATCGGAGATTCACCAATGGGCCAAACCACTTACTATTGGCTGAATGGTCAATAGAAACCTACGAAAATGTTTTAGTGATAGCCAAGATAAATGGGGGCTTTAAATTGAATGATAAAAGCAAGTACTCAATGAACAAACTTGATAAAATGTTCTCTCGCGAGGCAGTGATTGAATCCCCCCACATGATGGTGCTTCTCGGGTATTTAAGTCAGAACCACGACACCCCTAAGTATGGCTGGCGAAAAAATGGGCTTCGTTACCACTATACTGATGCAGCAGGTTTATTAGGCATTATTCAAAATGGTCGGTTGTGGGCGACTGACCTTCGCTTCCTGAATGATCCGTCGGAAGGGACTTACTTGCCCGAAAGGCTACTGGAACTAATGGCCTCGAAGCCGGGGGGAGTTAGTGACACCGAGCAGAAAATCATCAAGGGTGTAAAAGATGCTCTCCACTCCCCACGCTCAAATTATCCTGCCTTCTGCGTCAGTCTTTCGGCCAATGGTGATCTGCTTAGCCAATGGCGGGGGTATGGCGACTTCGGTAAAGGCTACGCGATTGGTCTGAATCTTGATTTCGGTGCGCCACACCCGCAGATTGCTCATTTTTATGATGTGGTTTATGGCGATGACCAATTTATGGATCTTGCCGTTGATCTTCTCGAACTTTTCGTATCTGCCACTGCCAAGTGGAAGGATATGATGTATGGAGAGTGGGCAACCACATTAAACGTTATTGCGAAGTCTTTTAAACATCAAGGCTATAGTGAAGAGCAAGAAAGCCGCTTGATATGCAGCCACACCAGCGAGGGCGTTGACAACTTTACGAATGAACGCCCCCTAAAGTTTAGAGCAAAGGGGAGCGATCTGATACCCTATATACCAATGTCTTTAGGGCTACTTACAGACGACAATGAGCCTAGACTACCTATAGAACGCATTGTTGTAGGTCCCGGCGTCGACTTTGAGCGAAATTATGCGTCTATTGCAAATTTACTAAAAGCGAACTCCTATAAGAATGTAAAAATTGAACGCTCAATTATTCCATTCCGACCTTGAACACCAACGCGTTTGACGGTAGTTTTTTTTTGATTGCTATCTCACGACAGACAGCACTCGGCCAGAAGCTGCCGTTGCCACAAGTGATTGAATGACCAAATAGTAATCACTAGCTTGGGTTACCAGAAACCAATGCTGGTGGGGCAGCTTGGCCAAGACGTGCCTTCCTCTATCGAAGCTGGCGCCCGGCACCCGTTACGTTGTCTTGATCAAGCGGCAACACTACTGAACATCTCTCAGACAATGCCTGATATCCACCACCCGCCTTGGAACAGCTGCTCTGGTCAATGTATGCAACGTTACAAAACGGCTAGCACTACTTGAGGTGGGTCCCAATCGTGGCAAATGATGAAGGGTATGAAAGGAAGTGCTGTTCCATCAATCTGGCGTGACTTGGAGGCATGTTTCGAACTCCAATGACTCGAACATGCGTGTGAATTCGGCAACCGCCGGCTGGATATCCAGATCAAACGAGTTATCAAAATCGTCACGCCGCCCCAGGAAGCGCTCGCACATTTGGGACAGCCAATAGGGGGTGATGAGAGTGAAACCGCATTGATCAACAATGGTGCCGGGCTCATGATACGTCGCTTGTACTATCAATCTAAACCGCTCCGCCGGTGCGGGTTCGGGCGATTCGACCTCAAAGAGTTCCTTCAGGCGCAGTTCGTCTGACAGTACCCCTTCTTTCAAATCCAGAATTAAGCTGACAAACGTATCAGTCTCGGGAGATCCGCTTAGGCGAATGTTTTTAGCGAAATTAACAGTACGAGAGACCAACCTGGTAGTTTCACGCAGGCAGCGCGCCACATTAGAGACATCAAAGAGATCGATCGTATGCCTAGATTTTCTCGAGCCTTTAGTGCTCGCCGATAGCCCTCCAGACTCCTCGACGGGCTTATGAATAACATTCCAAATCGGGTTTTCGAGAATAATCGCTTGTTTTTCGGCCTCGACAGCCAACTCCTTGGTGGGGAATCGTTCGACTTCAATATAGACGATGTCATTGGCCCATCGAGATGACCGACGGTGCTGCGACAGCCTAGAGATGGTGCACAGAGAGATTCCAACATACAGAAGCCTCTTTGAGGCATCGAAATGTCTGTAAAGCTCTCTACCGTTGTCGTCTCGCCTACTCATTTTTAATTGACGTCCAACTGATCCAGTTTCAAAAGTCTACTATTGCTTGTGTCGGATGCTCCCCCCAGATAGAGAGAGAGCTCTAACACCTGCAAATAGCGCAGTTGACAAAAAAATTCATTCCTGAGGTGCGGTCGCCTCATCAGCCTTTAACTGATGCCCCGAAACCTGCACTATTGCCGGCTTTTTTCGCGACAGGAAGTCCGACCATGCAAAGGATTGTAATTCTGGGCAATGCTGGTAGCGGCAAATCTACCCTCGCCCGCGCCCTCGGTAAGCGACTTGGCCTGCCCGTGGTGCACTTGGACACACTGTTCTGGGAGCCCGACGCTGAGCAGTTTCGCGCACGGGTCAGCGAAGCGATCGCACCGACTGCCTGGATTTGTGAAGTAAGCGTCTGGGGAAGTCACCTTCCGAACTCCAGCATTAAGGGCGATGGTGTCCGCGTATTTTTAAGCGGACGCTATCGGCCTTAACGTCAGGAGTTCCATGCGCCATCGAAGCTCTTATCCGAAACCCTTCAAGGCCCAGGTTGTTCAGGAATGCCTGCAACCGGGCGCAACCCTATCCAGCGTCGCCATCAGCCACGGCATCAACGCCAACATGATCCGCAAGTGGCTGCCGCTTTACCGAGACCAGCCGCCAGCAGCGTTGCCGGCTTTCGTTCCGTTGAGAGCTGCACCCAAGCGGCAGACGGAAGCTTTGGCGATTATTGAGCTGCCGCTTGGCGAGCAATCGATCACGGTGAAATGGCCGATGTCTGATCCTGAAGGCTGCGCTCGCTTTGTCCGTGGACTCACGCAATGATTCGCATCGACGCCATCTGGCTTGCCACCGAGCCCATGGACATGCGTGCCGGCACCGAGACCGCGTTAGCCAGAGTGATCGCGGTGTTCGGTGCGGCGAAGCCGCACTGTGCTTATCTGTTTGCCAACCGCCGCGCCACTCGTATGAAAGTGCTGGTGCATGACGGGATTGGCGTCTGGCTGGCTGCTCGTCGATTGAACCAAGGAAAGTTTCACTGGCCAGGCATTCGACTAGGCTGCGAGATGGAGCTGGATGCCGAGCAACTTCAGGCTTTGGTGCTCGGTCTGCCTTGGCAACGCGTTGGGGCTGGCGGTGCAATCACATTGCTCTAGAAGCTGTAATTAGCGCCTCGGCCTGCTGCCGCAGGCGATCCGCTTTGGTAAAATCCAGGGCATGACTTCCTCGCCCAATCTCGATCAGATGACCCCCGACCAACTGCGCGCTTTCGCTGCGCAGTTGCTGTCCCAGGTTGATTCGCTCGGACAGCAAGTCGACAGGATGGGCAAGAAGAACGACCGCGACCAAACCATCATCGAGCAACTCACCCACGAAATCGCCTGGTTCAAACGTAACAAGTTTGCCAAGCGCAGTGAGCAATTGAGTCCCGACCAAGGCAGCTTGCTCGACGACTTGCTCGACACCGACATCGCGGCCATTGAAGCCGAGCTGAAGGCGTTGAATCCGCCGGCTGCGCAAGCTGAACCACGCAAGCAGCCCAAGCGTGTTTCCTTGCCTGCGCAGTTTCCGCGTACCGTGATTTATCACGAACCCGACAACATCCAATGCGCCTGCGGCTGCCAGCTCCAGCGGGTTGGCGAGGACGTCAGCGAGAAGCTGGATTACACGCCGGGCGTGTTTACGGTGGAGCAGCATGTGCGCGGGAAATGGGTCTGCCGCGAGTGTGAAACACTGACTCAGGCACCGGTTCCCGCCCAGGTCATCGATAAGGGCATCCCGACGGCAGGGCTGCTGGCTCACGTGATGGTGGCCAAATTTGCCGACCATTTACCGCTGTATCGGCAAGAGAAAATCTTTGGCCGCGCCGGCTTCGCCATCGCCCGATCGACACTGGCGCAATGGGTCGGTCAAACCGGTGTGCAGCTCCAGCCCTTGGTCGATGCGCTACGCGAAACAGTGCTTGCTCAAGGCGTGATCCACGCTGACGAAACGCCGGTGCAGATGCTCGCCCCGGGTGAGAGGAAAACGCATCGTGCTTATGTCTGGGCCTACTGCACTACGCCATATTCGGCGCTCAAGGCGGTCGTTTATGACTTCAGTCCAAGCCGTGCGGGAGAGCATGCACGCAACTTCCTTGGCGCGTGGAATGGCAAGCTGGTTTGCGATGATTTTGGTGGTTACAAAGCAAGCTTCCAGCAAGGCATCACTGAAATCGGCTGCATGGCCCACGCCCGCCGCAAGTTTTTTGATCTGCACGCGACGAACAAAAGCCAACTGGCCGAGCAGGCGCTGCACTCAATTGGTGGGTTGTACGAAATTGAACGGCTGGCGCGGGAGATGACCGACGAAGAACGCTGGCGAGTACGTCAGGAAAAAGCGGGGCCCCTTATCGACGCACTCCATACCTGGATGATGGCCCAGCGCGACCTTGTACCCGAAGGGTCGGCTATCGCCAAAGCTCTGGATTACAGCCTCAAGCGCTGGATGGCACTGACGCGCTATCTCGATGACGGTGCTGTGCCCATAGACAATAACGCGGTCGAAAATCAGATAAGACCGTGGGCACTTGGGCGCTCCAACTGGTTGTTCGCCGGGTCACTGCGCAGCGGCAAACGGGCGGCAGCAATCATGAGTTTGATCCAGTCTGCGCGCATGAACGGGCATGATCCGTATGCTTACTTGAAGGATGTTCTGACTCGCCTGCCGACGCAGCGGGCGAGTGAGATTACGGAGTTGCTGCCGCATCGATGGGCGCCCATTCAATCACGCAAGGCGTGTTGGCCGGACATCTAGAAACAAAGGAATTGCCAAACGCCAACGGACTTCCTCTTCATTCCTTTTAGTCGAGATTGCGCGAAATATTGATGCTGTAACCGGTGCTATCCGTAGGCAGCTTCTTCTTGGCGAATCCGTTGATAACGAGGTAAAGCAATGGGCCAATCGATACGAAGACTGCCGTTATCAGAAAGTAAGGCACAAGAGAGACCGCAGATCGGCCTTTGGAACGAGCGTCCCGATACATCCAGATGCAAGCGAGGACGCCGAGCAGGTAAAGGTCAATAACTACTTGGGCAGTGTCCGGGCTGGATATTAACTCCAGGCCGAAGTCGATGAGCGATTGATCGGCAACGAACATGGTACCCGCCGTATACAAGGAAAAAATCACCAATGTGGCAAGTGAGAGGTAGGGTCTTTTCATTTGTCCTCCTTGAGCAAGAAGCGATGATCAACGCTGACAAGGTAGTGATATTGTCACGACGAGATCAATGACCTCACAGGTCATGGACTCAGCCAATTCGCGCCGTCAGAGTCGAACAATGAGCCCCCGACCTTTTCCTCGAACGACACCCTCCATCACTGCAAGTGAGCAGTTGCGTCAACTGCGACGTCAGGCAAAATTGAGCCAACTCGACCTCGCCTTGATGTCAGGTATTTCTCAGCGCCACCTCAGCTGCATCGAGACAGGGCGCGCCAAGCCAAGCCCAGGCACTCTGCATAACCTACTCATGGCACTCGATGCGCCTCTAGAGCACTGCAACAGTGTCTTTCTCGCCAGTGGTTATGCACCGCGCTACGAAGCAACACCTCTTACCTCGCCAAGCATGGAGGCTGTTCGTGACGCTATAACTCACCTCCTTCATGCCAACAACCCCGCACCAGCGATTGTCTTGGGGAGTCAGTGGGAGATATTGGCAGCCAACGCCAGCACTGGAGTGCTGTTCGATCTGGTCGGCCTGAGTGCCGATGCGGCAGAAGGCCTAAATCTGTTGGTAACGCTGCTGGAGCCTGGAGGGTTGGGCGATCATCTGAACAACGTCGAGGAAATCAGATTGATTGCTTGGCAAAGGGCAGCTAGAGAGGCCCTGAGCAACCCGGGGCTCGCTACGCTTCTGAAAAGCCTCCCCATGCCTCAAGAGGCTTCCACGTTGACAAACGAACTGCCTCCGTTGGTACTGACGCGGCTCGACTCAAGGCACGGGGAACTGAAATTCATGTCAACTTTTACAACATTTGGCATGCCTCTCGACATTACGATGGAGTCGCTGCGTATTGAGCATCTGATTCCTGCCGACGCGAGAACCTGGGAAGTCATGGCCCGAGCCTATGGACAATTGAAATGCTGATGCCCTTATCTTCGGTTCAACACATTCATAGGTGTGTTCGCCAGACGCTTACTTTGTGAAGGCAACTATGCCCAGCGTACCTTCGATCTTCGCCTGCCCCGTCCCGACTTGATCATCTGGCTCGATACACCGCGACTCATCTATTTCACCCGGGTGATCATGCGCAGCATATTGAAACGTCCTCGGTCTGACCTTGCAGCAGGTTGGACAGAGAAGCTCGACCGGGCGTTCTTTACCTTTCTGAACTTCGTGTGGAATTTCGATCGAGGCTACCCGCCCAGATATCGAGGTGGTACGTCTGGCCCCATAGGCCCACAGACCCCGATGGTGCACTTGCGGCATCGCCAGCAAATTGCCGCACTTGTTGATAACTTGCCCCCAATGCCTCAAACCTTTCTTGAATAGGTGGACAGCGGCACTCGACACCCAAGGTTCTGTAGAGACACCCGCACTCGTACGCGTTGAGGTACAAGCAGAATCGGACGCTATTAAGAACGCCCGATATGAGTCCAGGCTGTGTGAAAACACATGCGCCGTTTTGAAGTCTGCGGTGCCATGTAAAATCTGCCAGCGTTTGGTTTATCAGCAGCCCGAAAATTTGCGTAGGAACACGATTTTCGCTCGAGTCCTAGCTACTACCAAACCTGCTCAAAAACGTTTTCACACAGCCTGGGTCGGTTGCGGCCCTACGCAACAGACAGTAATCGGCCGATTGTGTTGAAAAAGTCGGCTTCGGTTTCTACGGCAGGAAAGTACGCGTCTGAAATTGAAATCCGTGTTTTGCGTAGAAGGGTCAACACAGATTTGACGTAGCAGCGTGCAAAAAAAGGCGCTTTCAGCGCTCAATGCAAGGGTAACCAAGCCGGGTCGATTTTTTCAACACAATCGGCCAGAAGGGACAATCGGCAACGCCCACCTGACGTCGTTAAAAAGTATCCGAAATGTTGACAAGATCGATCACTAGCGCTTCCAAGGTTGGGATCAGCCACTGAATTTCTACTTCCTCGTCCGATCCCGACAGGAAAGAAAAACTGTGATCAGGCCGTTCTGCATGTGCAATCTTATTACGTACAAAGTACATGTATTTGACACAGAGAGTACTCAGAACGTCGGAATCGCGGATTGTCCGTAAATGTGTGTGTGTTGCAATATGCGACTGGATTGCCGGCATAGCACCTATAGAATTCAGATGTGCTGCACGAACAGTTAAAGAATCACGGTAGATCTCAAGAATACGATGATCCTCAACCCTCAAAATGCTGTCTCGCAACATGGCGGCTTTTTTTATCGTTCCGTGATTGTTCTGAATCATCTGAACCCATCTCAAGTGCAACCGTATATTAACGGTCGTAAGTGGGGATACTTGCTTTAGCGATAGGGGGAAAAGCTGGGGAAATTGCTGGATATGATCCCTTAAAGCCACATGACATTCGTGATCGCTACTCTTTTTCGCGAAGGCGCGATAAAGCGCATTGAAAGCGCGCCAAAGCCGCTCGAAACGATCAAAGGGACTGTTTGAGTCTAATGACCTAATGAGATGAGTTATTGCATAAAGCACCGCTCGCCCTCTTAATGTCTCCTCTAGAAGCAAAGCAGCCTTTGCGTGGACAATCGCCTGTAGGGCTGCCAAATCAGTCCCCTTGGAGACTATCTGCTTTAGATCTTTCTGGCCCAGCGAATGCCGTTTTTCCCGAGCACTGCCAACATACTGAGTTATCGCAATTTCCCGGATAGGCCTGGGATTTCGCTCCAAGACGTAGTACAGGCATATTGCTTTGATAATTTGTTTGTAGAATGTGCTGTTATGCTGCTTGAGTGGTTGCTGCTGCGTCGTTGTTCTGCTCGACTCGATGATCACGACTTTATTGTACCAATGGAGCACGTCGGCACTAGCGTTGCTGGAACGGTAAATTGCGCTCCCGGAAAACAATTTTTTCTTGCTTGCACCGCAAACAAACTTTATTTCTATCCTACTGCTCGACATATTTATCCTTAATTATTTTGATGCAAAGGTGGCGTCGCCTGTTCCGCACATAATCAAAATTCCGCTGGCCTTTATCCGGCTGATTTAAGAGCTCAGGATTAGCTTACTGCCACGCACATAGTATAGGGAGTGTAATTTTAAAACACTTCCGACGACTCCTCGCTAATAGAGCGACCCCTTTCAATGTTGACAAGTTAGCATTTCGACAATCATCTCATCGAATATCGGCACTGCCTTTTCCAACGCATCAAGCACGGCGATCAGCGGCTCGAACAATTCATCGTAGCTGTCATCCCCCCACGCATCGGCAAGCTTGGCATGGTCCAGTTTGAGGGGAAGATGAAAGTACGGATCGTCATAAATGAATCCGAGTGGTTTTAGATAATCGGCATACTTTTGAGCGACTATTTGCAGGGATTTTTTCCAAGCCTTCTTGCCTTCAAAACCCAAGTCTTTCTCAGCCACAGAAAACCACAGACTCACGCTCGTTGAGGCGACACCACAAAGATTGGCAAGACAATAGTTTTGGCTTTCTTCTACGGTTGCGATCTCATACCAAGGATTAGCCCTATCACCGCCTTTTTCATCTTTAAAACTCCATTTTGGTGGGGCTATCCAATAACCAACTATATCCTCACCGTCGACCATAGAGCTCCAACCATGATCATTAGCCCACGTCTGGATCAATTCAGAAAAATTAACCAGGACCTCTGGCTCAAGTTCTTGTTCGAACAAAACGGCAGCCTGGTTAAATAATTGCAAATCCCCGAGAATCATGCGACCAGCTTGCTTGTTGTGATTCATGAAAGACTCCTCGATCAAAAAGCGCGCACATGGCGCAGGAAAGTTTCAGCCAGCCGGTAACTGAATCCCTGAAAGGCCGGATTAGTGACTGCCATGCAATCAAGTGAACGCAGTAATACGCGAGCCAGCTCCTTCCATGAAAGATTAACCACTCGGCGGCTGTCCAGTTCGACGATGTTCCGCGATGCACGACCATCCGTAGTTAAATAGATGACGGCCCATGGTAGGCTGCCGGCGCCTAATTCTGCTGCTTTGACATATCGCAGGATTTGCTCCGCCCCCTCGGGCGCATCAATTTTTGCTTCAATCAGCAGATAAAAAGCTCCACCTAGACTGTTACTACGAAGTTCGATATCTACCCTATTGTTACCATCGCTATTCAGGCAGGCCTCACGTATTACGCTGACACGGCCCAATGGTGCATGCGGAATCTGCATCTGAGTGCGATGCACCCGTGCCATCATAGCGCCTAGTAGCACATCGCCTAGACCATGATCACCAGCGGGGTCAAGTAGCCAAGCAAGCACCGCCGTACTGCGCACTTCGTCCCTACCCAGCCGGGCGATTCGCCATGGATTACAGAATCCGCCCGCAGCCCGTAGGTATTGGAACGGGGTGCGCATGCCGTCGAATAAGACGGCCAAAGAGCACACATCGATCTCTGCCGGAGTTAGCGCCATGCGATTGAGCGCCAGTGCGTCCGGGGGTAAAGCCCGCAAGGCGTGGAAAAATCCAGAAAGATGGACCGGACTCAACGTAAGTATCTTAGTAGCTGAGGTAGGCGGGGGCAGGTTACGAAGGCGATCAAAAAAGTCGCGAAGTTTTTCGGAGCTTCCAGTGCTCATCAACGTTCCTCATAAGCCAGTATTTAGTCCAGATGATGGCATTTAAATATCGTTGAGGCATAGTCTTGCAATTTTTTTCTGGGCTCGAACCTCTGAATAAGATCTGAAGGCACCCGCCTACGAATGTTCGATACAGGGTTAGTTCCGCAGCAGGACTTTTCATCCTGAAAGCAGCTCCGGAGGGTTTGTAGGTAAACGACCGCAAAGGGGCAACTGATGCCCTTCGCGGCAGGCAGAAATCGGCCGATTCTGTTGAAAAAGTCGGCTATGGTTTGCGCATCAGAAAAGTACGCGTCCGAGATTGAAATCTTTACTTTTGGCAGAGGCATCTGGACTCGAATTTCACGTAGCAGCGTGCAAAAAAAGGCTTTTTCACCAGTCAATGATCAGGGAGTCTTGGCGGACCGACTTTTTCAACAGAATCGGTCAGAAACGGACACTCGAAGTCACATAGAAGATCAGCGCCGATCCATCGCCTAGCTGCATTGAACCCTATTTTTTTGCTTCAAAGACCTTGCTGCAGTCGTTGCAGCGATAGGACCTTGTCCATACTAGATACTTCTTAGAGGTGTCCTTCCTACCCGATACCATTCCCAACGCCAAGAGGAGAAGAAATCCACCAATAGCTATCGTGATAGGGAGGCGAAAAAAAATCAGTCCCCCACCAAGGATCACCAAGATAAGGAATGTCCTAATACCAAAGTTCGTTGGCGGTTGCAGCGACTTATCCAGTTTATCAGCCTCGTGAAGGACCTGAAGGGAATTGCAATTAGAGCTACCGCACTTTGGGCACTGACGAATCATGGTCAATCGGTCTACCTGTGATCGAGGTTTATTAGATCAGGCGTGTTAGCACGCGGCGGCGAGTTCTCAGTCTTCCCGTCAACCCTGCAACATCTCTCTAACTCAATTTGTATTTGGTGTGTTATCCGAAGCTATGCTGAAACTGCCGTCCGGTCTGAGCGGCATTTGAAGCCCTAGTTGGTTGATGTAGACGGCCTTGTTGGTGATTTCGTGGCGAATAACTCGGTTCTCGAACACCACAGGCTCAGTCATGAACTCCACGAACCTATCGTTCGATATTACCCAGTAGTTGGCCCCAGCAGCCTCCTTCAGAATCAGGTTGTCGGCCTTGGTTTTCGTGGCCACGACATAGACGTTTACCTTGTCGCTAAACAGGTTACGAATCTCATCATGCCCCATACCCAGCTTCCGACGAATGGAGGCATCGAATACCACGGTGACCGGGTACCTCTCAGCAAGTTGATCGGCTACAGCCACAACGGCTGCCGCTCCAATGAAATCGCTTTGCATATAGCACAGGTTGCTACCATCAATGACGATGCCCTCAATCGTCATGGTATGACGTCTCACGATATCGCCCTGCCTGCTGATGAGTTTTTTGTAGCTTCTTTCAAACTTTTTGAGTTCTTTATTACAGCGATCTATGACCTTGCGCGGCTGGCTCTCATTGAATTGATTCTGAGATTTTTCGTGGACCAGCCGCCTTTCGCTCCCATCTGTGGCTTTAGTGAGCTCAGATTCAAGCTGCTCTGCATTGGCTATGTCTCTTCCCAGAGCGCCAATGCTATTGCGCAAAGCGTTTAAATCGGACACCAGGGGTTGTAACTCTAGGTCTAAGGCCTCTTTGGGGACACGGACCTTACTCAGGCTAGCGACTAGCTCCGCTTGCTCCTTTTCGTGATAGGCCAGTGCTTCGCCATAGGCGTCGTGATATGTAGAGTGCTCTAGGAACACCTTGAGCTCTTGCTGGAAGTCGTAAAGGTTCTGACGCGCGTCAGACTCCTGTTTGCGGGCATGTTCAAGATCCTTGAATTGCTTGACGGCCCTCACCTTTGACTCATCACGATCCCGCCTCAGCTTGGAACTGCTGCCATTTAGCAAGCCTTTGACACTCCATTTTTGGGCGTCGACGGCCGCTTCGGCACGCTCTCGCTCTTCATCCAGTTTTTGCTGATGTTTAGCGCAAGCCTTAACCATCGACGTCACTTCGGCATATCTTTTCTGCGCCGTAATAACAGCCTGCTCCAATGCCAGCCTATTAGCCGGGTCATAGATTTCGTATAATCCTCGGCTCTCTCTGACCTTGAGAGCGACGGCCTGGAGTGAAGCGGTAAGCCTGTTGAATTCTTGGTCGTACGGGTTATGAGACAAAACGGAATTCCGGAAATCATCTAATGCAAAGCGAATGATGCTAGGCCCTCTGACAAAGCTGCTCTCAAATTCCAAAAGCTGATTTGTCTGCATTGCCTACCCCTCGCAACATAGGGATGGAGTTTCGTACGTAAGCACCTGGTTCGCAAATAGTAATATTCTATCGATAGTTGAAACTTAGGCGTCGATTATATTTATTAAGGTGTCGCTTCGACTGCGATAAAAGTTAAGAGCGCTAACCTTGAATCGAAAATTTTTAGTTGAGTTTTGCACATTAAGCAAAGGCATTACATGACATGCTTGTTTATCGTTTTTGGACAATGAATTTCGAAATAACCTAATTTATATGCCTTCTGCAAGTCTAGCTAGCGTGTACTCGTTTAATGGCCTTTCGTATGGCGCGTGAAAACATACAAATTTATGAGCCTCTCGCTAGGAAGTACGGGCGCATGCTGTTTTATGTGAGTTACCCCTTGATCGCTTAGACGCCATCGAGCGGCAGCAAAGGATCGAGTTCGGCCTGTCGCGACCAACGCAAGCCTATCGTGATGCCTAGAAAAGCTGGGGGGATTCACTCATTGCTGGACTTCTACCACAATCCCCTCCGCTAACAAGCGTCTACGGTGCTCTTCCGATATGTTGGAAAGCCCGCTGACTGGATCGCTTAATACCACGTCACCTGTCAGTGCGCAGACCATGAAATTGCTGGCTCCAAGATCCACGTCAACGTCTGTTTCCGCAATGTATTCAGGGAGCAGGCGTTGCATGGCTTCGACGGCCTGTCGCGTGCAAGGCTCGATAGGGGCATCGTCCAACTTTGCCAACAGAACGTGCTTGTCTTCCGGTGAGGCTAGCAGGTCTCCGTCATCACTATCGGTCAGATGCAGCAAGAGACGCGCGACGGCCGCTTGCTGATTAGGGTAAGTCTCTAGGCTATCCAGATGTTCTAGATGGGCCAACCAAAGGTAGTCGGGGTAGCAGTCATCGTTTTGATAAAGCGCGACGGCGCCATAATCGGCCAATAGTCGGACTACACCTGGTATACCGAACTTTTTCGCCTTTGCTGCGAAGTCATGGGTGGCGTTGTCGGAAGACAATCGATACACCGAGTCAGACGTTTCGCCCTCGAAAAGGACGCTAAACGAACCTAGATTGATGATCTGTTTTCCGACCAGGGGCGAGCGAGAGCGAACCGCTTCAAAGACCTCCCCCTCCAAAACTCGCTGATGCGCAATGTCCATCCAACTATCTCCTGCTAATTCTCTAGATCCGGTTACCCTTGGACAGGTTGCAAGGTTCACAGAGTAACTGCAGATTTCTGACAGTGTTACTGCCACCGTGGGAAAACGGGACGATATGGTCGAAACACAACAACTTTCGAGACTCACACTGTACGCAAGCTCCGCCGTCCCGTTGCCAGACTTCACGCTGCACGGCCCGGGGAATAGCCTCCCTGCGCGGGGCGACGGGCTTTGGTGCAGGCATACTCTTCATATCGACGGGGATAAGCACGCCTTCGGCGCTAGCCTCGCTCGAGGCGCTAGACCGAGGTGCAGCATTCACCGAAGGCAGGACGACCTTGGCGGCAAAGGCCTTGATATATGCCACAACGTCATTGAGCTCGGCATCGGACCTCAAAATCAACTTGAGCGCAGGCTGTCCTTTTTCCAGGCCCGCGGAAGCATGGGTGCCGCTATGCCGTCCTGAGTCGCCCGCGTATTCCAGGGCTATTTCCGGTACTGGTTGATCGTCGGGCGGGTAAGGCAGCCAAACAAACGCGGCATCTTCGCGATTGGGTTGGTCTGTTTGAACTACTACCCCAAGTCCCGCAGTATTGAAGGCGGTGACTTTCACGGTGGTTCGGTCCGGGTTGCCGAACTCTTGGTGAAACCGCTCGATGACCTGATCTTTGAACACTCAACATTTCCCTTTGCCAATAAATTCGAGATTCGCTTCCAAGTCGTCCGGTAGCGCTTTGGTTTCGATGAGGCTTATGCCAAGACTATACGAGCTGCCGGGGATTTCGTAATTGGCCAGAAACAGCCACTCGAAAGGGGGCAAATCGGCATGTATTTACAGCTCGCCAATAGACGTAAGTCGAACGCACAGGCTACTTCACTCCTTCCAAACCTCAGCCGCTAGCGGTAACCCGCGCCGTATCAGCACCCGCATGGCAGTCCTGCAGAATGGCAATGACTTGGGCAAGATCATTTTTAAAGAGCCGGCCTTTTCCGGTCGTTCAACCTTTCTGAAAGAATTCGAGGGCATCACTGACCTGACGTTTCAGGGCACTGACCTCGACATTCAGAAGATCAAATTTGCTGTTTTTAGAGAGGTCAACGACGTGGGAGAAATCTTCCAGGTCTATACCGCAGGGGTCCATCTGGACATCGTCGACAACAGCCCCGTTTTCACCTATGTCGAACCGGATATGTCGGTGAACTCGGAGAAGGTGCGCGGCACCCACCAGTTCCTTGGCAACCTGCTGGCCCGCCCGTATTTCGCGCACTGTTCGATGGCGGAACGCGCCGATCAAGCGGCAGACCAGGCGCTGACCTGGCTACTCAAGATCAACCAGAAACACGAGGTCGGCCTGCTAATCGGCTGGAGCACCGCGGCGCACCTCAAGACCCATTTCATGCACCTGCACAGCCAGTTCCCGATTCTCTGCCTGTGGGGCAGCGCGGGTTCTGGCAAGTCGAAGACCGCCGGCCTCATCACCTGGCTCAATGGCACCGACTACATGGAGAAAGACACCGGGGTCAGCGCCCCGTCGACCTCGCCCTACGCCATGCTCGAATACCTGTCCAGCACCACGACGATTCCGCGCATCGTCGAAGAGTTCAACAAATCCAAAATGACCTCCAGGGGCTACAAGGATGTGGGGGAGCGGATTAAGCAGGCCTGGAACGGCGAGGCAACTCTTAAAGGCCGGTTGTGCAAAGGCAACTTGGGGCGCACCAATGCCGAAGCCATTGCCATTCCATTGTCGTCACCGCTGATCGTGATTTCTGAGCAAGAGATCGAGGTACCGGCAATCCAAGAGCGCAGCATTCAGGTTCATCTGACCAAAAAGAAGCGCGGCCAGTGCCGGGAACACTTCTTCCAGGCCAGCAAGCACCGCGAAGACATCCGCCGCTTGGGCAAGGCGCTCATGGCCAAGGCGCTGATTACCCCGCCCGAAGTCATCGACGGGCTGATGAAAAAGGCCTCCACGCTACTGCCCGAGGGAATGGACGACCGCCCACGCTACTCGCTGCAGGTGGTCCTGATCGGCCTCTGGCTGTTGCGTGAAGTCTGCGAGGAATTGCGCTTGTTCACCGCCCTCAAGACCCTCGACCCAGTGATCAAGACGGTCATCGAAAGGTTTGCCGGCGACGGCGACGGCTATGTACAGAGTGAGATTGATCTGGTCATGCAAAAGATCGGGGTCATGGTGGCGATTTCGCGCGGCGCAGATGAGACTGGCACCGGCATGGCGTACCTGAACGAAGGCCTACACTACACCGTAACGTCCGAGTACCTGATCCTCGACCCGGTGCTGTCCCATGCCAGTTACACCCGCTATTGCAACGTCAACGAACGTACCACGCCGGTGATCAACACCGGTGCGCAGTTCCTCAAGTTGATCACCGAAGAGCCCTATTACATGAAGTACGAGCCGTTTGCCGGTATGGGTGGCGGCCGTCCGATGTTGTTCCTGTCGCTGAAAATGCTTCAGGAAAAGAACATCGACATCAGCCTGCTCGGCTGGGGAGGTACGAATGCAAACGCCAACTTTAGCTGAATACTTCCAGCGCGCCGGCATTGATCGTTATCTGGCGGTGACCCCGTTCGTGCAGTTGGACAAGAAACCGTTCAAGTCCAAAGTACGAAAGCCAAGCCTCTGCGTGCATAACCAGTGGTACAAACTGCCCCCTGAACCGGGCATATGGAAATCAATACTGGCGGGGGGGACCGCCCCGCATTACATCTACACGAGCAACCTTAAGCGGCTTGGCGTCACCAGCAAACACTGGGACCAAGTTAGCAGTGTGAACGGCGAACACACCCAGCTCAACTTGATGCAGAAAGTCTTTGCTCTTGACGACGAACTGGCCACAGCCGGGAAGTCGATGACAGGTGCAGTATGAATACGGCCTTTCTGCTAATGGCCCAGTACAACGGCCAGGCAATCATCCCGCTTGAGCGTGTCTGCGCTGACTATTTCAGCCATCTGACGCCGGAGAAAATGAAGCTCAAGGTCGCGGCTGGCCAGATAGACCTAACACTGGTGCCAATGGAGAGCAGCCAGAAATCAGCGCGAGGCGTCCACCTGTCTGACCTGGCTGATTACCTCGACGCTCAGCACACCAAGGCTAAGGCCGAGCACGAAAAACTGATGGGCCGAGGTATACACCGAGTGTCTTAATGCGACCTGGCCCCAATCACGGGGCCAGTTACCACTCTCTCCAACCACGGCCAATCTTTGTACGGGTCGCCATTCCCCCGCAGATGCGTATAGCGTCGCATCGAGTTCCAATCTCGGTGGCCCGACACGCTGGCTACTTTCGGAATATCCCACCCCATTTCAAACAGCCGACTCACGCCATCATGGCGCAGGTCGTGAAAATGCAAGTCTTCGATTTCGAGGAAATGACAGGCCCGGGTAAAGGACGCGGATATGGATCTGGCATTATATGGAAACACCTCGTCGGCGATCTTCGGCATGGACTTCAATATCTTCCACGCCTCGTCCGGAACATGGCACCAAACATCGTTGCCATATTTCTGCCCGGGGTTCTTCATGTCGGTGATCAGCACCGACTGGCGAGCCTCGTCCATGGCGTCCCAACGAATCCGGGTGATCTCTTCCTGTCGACGCGTGGAAAACATTGCGAAAGCAGTCACCCGGACCATGTCGATCTCTTGCTTACGACGTGCCCGCATATCGACAAAGTAGGCCAGGATGCTGTCGAGTTCTTCCAGCGTGGGCCTGCGGCCTCGCTCCTTGCTCTTGGATACGGCGCCCATCTTGCGCAACACGCGGCGTGCGTCCGGCATGGCCAAGGGATCGATTTCATATCCCCAAGCGGGCCGAGCAATAGATAGCACCGCGCCAAAGTGTGCCAGATCGTTGCCAACGGTCTGTGGTTGAACGCCGTCGCTCTGCATCCGGTCGTTGGCGTACTCAACCAGCTTCTGGCTGGTGATGTCCTTGTCTTCGAGCTTACCCAGCCAGGTTTCGCTGATAGCCTTGAGGGTGGCGCGCTTGGTCTTGCCCAGTGGCCGGAGTTTTTCATACTCCCCGAGGTAGCGCTCGATCATTTCTTTGACCGTCACGCCCTTACGATGGGCCTTGGCAATCGCACCAGGTTCGGCCATCTCCGTTTCGCGCCGCTTGATCCAGGCCTGAGCCGTGGTCTTACGGTCGAACGTCTGGCTTTCCTGATAAACTGTCACACCCTTTTGCATGATACGGATCTGCGCGGTGTACGCTGCAGAACCATCCTTGCGCTTGCGAACGGTGATTGATCCCATGAATTTTGCTACACGACAGGTTTGAGTTGCTACATTGTAGCAACGACCTTTCTAAAACAAGCAAAAACAGTGGCAAACAGCAGCAAATGAGAAGTAGCTAAATGCAGACGAAACCCGCAGAAAACCTAGCCTCCCCAACAGATTCGGTATCCAGGAGGTTTTCTGTTGCGCCCATGATGGACTGGACCGACCGCCACTGCCGCTTCTTCCTGCGCCTGCTGTCGAAAAACGCCCTGCTCTACACCGAAATGGTCACCACCGGTGCCCTGCTCAATGGCGATCACGAGCGTTTCCTGCGGCACAACGAAGCCGAGCACCCGCTGGCCCTGCAGCTCGGTGGCAGTGTTCCCCTGGACCTGGCCGCGTGTGCGCGCATGGCGCAGGAGCATGGTTACGATGAGGTGAACCTGAATGTCGGCTGCCCGAGTGATCGGGTGCAGAACAATATGATCGGCGCGTGCCTGATGGGGCATCCGCAACTGGTGGCCGATTGTGTGAAGGCGATGCGGGATGCGGTGTCGATTCCGGTGACGGTCAAGCACCGTATCGGGATCAACGGGCGGGACAGTTACGAGCAGCTGTGTGATTTCGTTGGCACGGTGCGGGATGCCGGGTGCACCAGTTTTACCGTGCACGCGCGGATTGCGATTCTGGAGGGGTTGTCGCCGAAGGAGAACCGTGACATCCCGCCCCTGCGTTATGACGTGGCGGCGCGGTTGAAGGCGGATTTTCCCGAGCTGGAGATTATCCTCAACGGCGGGATCAAGACGCTGGAGGCCTGCCACGAGCATTTGCAGACGTTCGACGGTGTGATGTTGGGCCGCGAGGCGTATCACAACCCTTATGTGATGGCCGAGGTGGACCAGCAGCTGTTCGGCAGCACGGCGCCGGTGATCACCCGTGCCGAAGCACTGGCGCAGTTGCGGCCGTATATCGCTGCACACATCGACGCCGGCGGTTCGATGCACCACATCACTCGCCATGTGCTGGGGCTGGGGACCGGGTTCCCGGGGGCGCGCAAGTTTCGGCAGTTGTTGTCGGTGGATATCCACAAGGCCAAGGAGCCCCTGGCCCTGCTGGATCAAGCTGCCGGGTTGCTTGAAGGGCGTTAATGCCCGGTTGTTCTCGCCATTTCAGCCAGGCGGTTTGATCCGCCTGGCTCGCCTGTCAGTTGGCGGCCGCTGCCGTCCAGTTCACCCAACCGAATGCCCAGGTTGCCAGGATCAACAGTCCGAAAACGATCCGGTACCACGCGAAGGCGGCATAGCTGTGGTTCGCAATGAACTTGAGCAGGCCGCGTACGGCGATCATGGCGAAGAAGAACGCTGTGACGAAGCCCAGGGCGAAAACCGGCAGGTCGCCGGCCTGGAACAACTCCCGGTACTTGTAGCCTGAATACACTGCCGCACCGACCATGGTGGGCATTGCCAGGAAGAACGAGTACTCGGTGGCGGCCTTGCGCGACAGGCCAAACAGCAAGCCGCCGATAATGGTCGATCCGGAGCGGGAAGTGCCCGGGATCATCGCCAGGCATTGCGCGAAGCCTACCTTCAGCGCATCCGACCAACGCATGTCGTCGACATGGTCGACGTGCACCACGTGGTCTCTCTGCTCCGCCCACAACATGACAATGCCGCCCACGACCAAGGCGACTGCCACGGTGATCGGGTTGAACAGGTAGTGATGAATCTGGTCGGCGAACAGGACACCCAGAACCACGGCCGGAAGAAAACCGATCAGCAAGTTCAGAGTGAATCGTTGTGCATTGCGTTGGGTCGGCAGTCCTTTGACGATCTCTGTAATCTTGCGGCGAAACTCCCAGACAACGGCAAGAATTGCGCCCAGCTGAATAATGATATTGAACGCCATGGCGCGTTCACCGCCAAATTCCAGCAAGTCCGCAACAATAATCTGGTGGCCCGTACTGGAGATCGGCAAAAACTCAGTCAGGCCCTCTACCGCGCCCAGGATCAACACTTTGAAAAGGGTCCAGAAATCCATCAATCCTCCATCAGACCGTTCTTTGGGAACGATCCGTCAACTGCACTCAGATATTGAGTAGCTCAAGCAAAACATTCGACACATCCACACCCATTATCTGATGTAGCGAGGGAGAATATGTCTTATTAAAAGGCACACTCAAGCCATGTTAATAATCGTCCGAGTACGAACACCCTGGAAATATATTTAGGTATTTAGTGGAAAAAAGTCTCGCCACTCAATAAAGTGTGATCGCTCTCACACTATTTGTGTTTCTTAGTGGATTCAGCACCTTGGCATGAATGGTGGCACGTAGTGGGCCAAACAGTGGCAAAAGGACATAAAAAATTAATCGCCATCGTTTCAAAATAGTGGCACAATTCCATATTGCCACCATCTAACGACGATATTCCACTAGTTCAGTTCGCCGAGAAAATCAACTAAAAGCTTGAAAAGCTTAAGTATTGTTAAAAAACTCGGGAGCCACGTCTAAAATTCGCGTAAATGTTACCAATTGTCAGTCACAGATGAGAACCGGTGCTTTAACATCCCGATGTCAGCACCTATTCGAGTCAATGCATGATGCTTACAGGGAACTTAGCGACTAGAAGCCAGCGCCAGACAAACGATGAACCCGGAGTTCTCACTCTGGGTCGTACCCGTGGCGTGGCTGAACATTTTAGAGCGCTAGTCGCAAGGCATGTGCGGACCGATATGGCACTAGAGGCCAATTCCTACACTAGTTCATTCAAGAAGAATGAACGCTCTGGTTCGTATCGCGCCATCTTCATCATCATCGACAGCCCCCAGGCCCTCGAGGAAAGCCTCGCGCTAGTGGAAAACCTGCGCAACGGCAACTTGAAACCCATCATTTGCGCGGTCATCACGGGCCGAGGCACCTACAACAAGATCAAGTACTATCTTGCGGGGGCCGACTACTGCATCAAGTTCAATACCCTTTCCGATGAAAGCTCTGAGTTGCTCGCCGAGTTCTTCAGCAGTGAAGAATGGCAAAGAGATATCAATTTGATATTGGACCCTACCCGTATTTGCCTACTGGGCACCAGCAAGAAGCTGGACATCTCCTTTGCGGAAATGAAGATCCTGGAAGCCTTTGCACAAACCAGTAACCACATACTAAGTCACGATGAAATTGCCAACATCATGGGGCTCAACAGCAACTTTTATGACCCCAGGGCGCTGGAAAAATCGATCAGTCGCCTTCGTGGAAAAATCAAGGACACCTATGGCACAAACGCTATCCAGAGCATCCGCGGGCATGGGTACCGGTTGATGAGGGGACTGATTTCAACTCTCTGACACACCGAAAAGATGGCGCTTTAGCATCAACTTTATCAACCATACAAAGACCTCGGCTTCAGCGTTTCTTGTATTTCATACCAAAGGCACTTATCGATTCCATGACCGTGGCAACATCTAACCATAACAATAAAAGTTTATTCTATAGCAGCAGATCGAGTGGAACCCATCGAGGGCCAAATTTGGGCCCAGACCCTGCCTTTCGACTACTTCCCAGGGAGTCATTGCTCCCCTGCCGATCATCTTTTAGCCAAATTTGGTGTGTACTTCAGGAGAGAGACATGGAAACTAGTACAACCCTCCCAAGGAAATACTTTGTCGTCGTGACCCACAGCACAACGTCGCAGCGTGAACTTGAGACCATCCTGTCCAGTGAGCGCTTCAACTCGTTTGGCACCTCCCAGGCACAAATGTTTATTGAAGGCGTTGCTTCACCCTCTTCCGCACCTGTGCTGATGGAGTTCAGCTACCCAAGCGTTTCAAGGAAAAACGTAGCGCGCAGTATCGAACATGATACACAGCGACTACTGGCGACCCTGGAATCCGAATGGCTGGCAGCGCAATCGACGAATCCATTCCACAGCATGCCGGCAACGACCGGAGCAGCCAACGATATTGCGCAAACCATTGAGGGCGACACTCCTTACAGCGAAGCCTGGCAACTCGACAAGGATCAAAGCGCCTTGGTAAAAGAGGGCGTCGAGATCAGCCTGACCGGATTGGAAGCCGCGCTGGTAAAGAAAATGCTGCACCATGAAGAGCGTGTCGTCAGTCGAGACGAACTGATCCTCAGCATCGGCAGGGAGCCAGAACAATATCGTGGCCTGGAAATGTGCCTGAGTCGGCTGCAAGACAAATTCAAAATGGCCAGTAACGGTGAACGACTGTTTCGCGCAGTAAGAAATCGTGGCTATTGCCTGATCCAGGAAGTCGTGGCGTAAACACCTCCACCCTTAGCGAATAAAACAAACAGAAACAGTGCGACTACAATAATAAAAAAGCACTCTGTTTGGTTTCAACCTCCGCGCTAGTCAGACCGCCCTCATCCCCTCCCC
Organism: Pseudomonas sp. S2_F07; assembly: GCF_054668325.1. NCBI lineage: Bacteria > Pseudomonadati > Pseudomonadota > Gammaproteobacteria > Pseudomonadales > Pseudomonadaceae > Pseudomonas > Pseudomonas sp. S2_F07. The sequence goes on along the minus strand of NZ_CP162758.1, from coordinate 5,967,751 downwards.
TCCTACAATACCAAAGACCACTCTAATTATTCACCCTCTTCCATTCGACCTTTTCTAACGCTCGGCTTTTTCTAAAATTCTGATAGTTGGCACTTTGCCACCTTGTTAGAACTCGTCAGACAGCATCTCCGCCAATAACTTAGTCTATTGACTGACGACAGTTCGGCATATCGACGTTGTTACCTCAGGACACTCGCTATAACAACAATAACAAGTCTGTTTAACAACTCGGATTTCAACTGTCGAAACCTGAATGGACGTCTTTTGGGGATATTGTATGGATCTTACTCTTAGTATCAATCGAAACACCGGCCTCAAGGGACTTACCTTTTGGGGGCAATGGGCGCTGGCACAGGGCTTTGTAGTTTCCCTGTTGTTCATACTTGCCGAGCGGCACACTGGAACGGTCGAGTTCTATTACCGGATGTGCGCAACGCTCGCCGTACTGGCCTCGGTTCCGGCTTATACGTTCAGCGGTGTGTACCGCAAAAGAGACAATTATCTGTCAGGGCTGGGACGCCTGTTCATGGGCTGGTCCATGACGATGGCCGCGCTGGCGTGCATCGCGTTTATCTGCAAGGCCGATGAGCTGTTTTCCCGACAAGTCATCCTGGGTTGGGCGGTGTACGGTTTCCTCGGCCAGGCGTTGCTGTATGCGCCGCTGCATGCGTTCTCGAAGTTCTACCAGCGGTCACGCAAAAGCGAGCATAAAACCCTGATCGTCGGCACCGGTGAACTGGCGCTGGGATTGGCGAACAAGCTGAGCGACCTCGAAAACCTGCCGTTGGTGGGCCTGGTCAGCAACGGCGCCCCTCCCTCACTGGAGCCGGGCGCACCCAGCATCGTCGGCGCCCAGGAAGACCTGCTGGAACTGATCAAGACCCATGACATCCGTCGTTTGTACATCACCCTGCCCCTGTCGGAAGCGGCAAAAATCGAAGCCATGTACGTCGATTTGCTGGATGCCAACGTTGACGTGGTCTGGGTGCCGGACTTGAACAGCCTGACGCTGCTCAATCACTCGGTGAAAGTCGTGGACGGCCTGCCGGCGATCTACTTGAACGAAAGTCCGCTGACCAGCCGGCCCACCGCCGCGCTGAGTAAAAGCCTGGTGGAGAAAAGCGTGGCCCTGTTGGCCATTATCCTGCTGAGCCCGGTGTTGCTGGTCATCGCCCTGGCCGTGAAGCTCAACTCCCCTGGCCCGGTATTCTTCAAGCAGGACCGCCATGGCTGGAACGGCAAAGTGATTCAGGTCTGGAAGTTCCGCTCCATGCGTGTGCACGATGACCATGAGGTCAAACAGGCCAGCCGCAACGACTCGCGTATCACCGCCGTCGGACGCTTCATCCGTCGCACTTCGCTGGACGAATTGCCGCAACTGTTCAACGTGCTGCAAGGGCAAATGGCGCTGGTCGGCCCGCGCCCTCACGCCGTCGCGCACAACAACTACTACTCCGGGAAGATTCTCGCCTACATGGCGCGCCATCGAATCAAACCGGGCATCACCGGCCTGGCGCAGATCAACGGTTGCCGCGGCGAGACCGACACCATCGACAAGATGCAGAAGCGTGTCGAGATCGACCTCAAGTACATCAACAACTGGTCGTTGTGGCTGGACCTGAAGATTCTGGTGAAAACGCCGTTCACCTTGTTGTCGAAGGACATCTACTGAAGGTTTAGGGCTGCACAAGGCAACACCGCAAGGGGACGCAAGTCCCCTTTTTTGTGGCTGTGATTTGGGACTGCCCGGATTTATGGATCACCAAAAGACCAGTGTAGGAGCAAGCCTGCTCGCGATAGCGGGGTATCAGTCAACATCAATGCTGGATGTACTGACGCCATCGCGAGCAAGCCCGCTCCCACAGGGGATTGGGGGCTGTCTGGGTCTTCGGGTCGCCAAATGACCACTGTGGGAGCGTGGCTTGCCCGCGAAAGCGTCGGGTCAGTCAACATCAATGCTGAATGTACTGACACCATCGCGAGCAAGCTCGCTCCCACAGGGGATTGGGGGCTGTCTGGGTCTTCGGCTCGCCAAATGACCACTGTGGGAGCGTGGCTTGCCCGCGAAAGCGTCGGGTCAGTCAACATCAATGCTGAATGTGCTGACGCCTTCGCGAGCAAGCTCGCTCCCACAGGGGATTGGGGGTTGTCTGGGTCTTCGGCTCGCCAAATGACCACTGTGGGAGCGTGGCTTGCCCGCGAAAGCGTCGGGTCAGTCAACATCCATGCTGAGTGTGCCGACGCCTTCGCGAGCAAGCCCGCTCCCACAGGGGATTGGGGGTTGTCTGGGTCTTCGGCTCGCCAAATGACCACTGTGGGAGCGTGGCTTGCCCGCGAAAGCGTCGGGTCAGTCAACATCAATGCTGAATGTGCCGACGCCTTCGCGAGCCTGCTCGCTCCTACAGGTTACTCAGTGATCTTCTCGAAGTTGCGGTAGAACATGTCGTCGTCGCGGCTGTCGGTCATGGAGTGCAACTGGTAGCTGCGATTGAGCCGTGCACCGCCGTCCCGGGTCAGTGGCGACCAGACGAGGTTGGCACGGCGCATGGTCGACATGCTCATCAGTTCGTCGAACGGAATGGACAGGTAGATGCCTTTGTCGAAACTACCTTCGCCATATTCAGCACCGGTTGCGGTGGTGATGGTTGCCCAGGCACCAAAGCGTACGCCGTTGGAAAACTCTCGCGAGATATCCAGCGTGCCGCCCCAGTCGCCAGCCAGGTAACGCCCGACGCTGACGGCTGCCAGCGTATCGTAGGGCAAGTCGGTGTAGCCGGTGATGTGGCCGGTCAACACCGAGTAATCACGCAAGCCAAAACCCTGGTCGAACTCGCGCTGGCGCACGTAGTTCAGGTCCGCGCCCACCGACCAGCGCTCGCCGGTCGGACGGAACAGCACCTCGCCCCCGACGCCGGCAAACATCGACTCCAGGTAGCCACCGTACACCATGCCATACAGGTCTTTGTCCAACTGCTCGGCATGGCTGACCTGGAACAACGGCATGGTGACATCCGACGTGGTCATGTACTGGCGCAAGTCCGTGCGCACGCGGGGCAAGCCGCTGGGTGCGTCATAGGTGAACTTGTCGAAGTTGTTGATCAGGTTGGCACTGAGCAAACCACTCCACCAGGTGTTGCGGTTGAAGCGGTACTCGGCGTCCGCGTCGGCGCTGAACTGATAGAGCAAGCCATCGGGGCCACCGACGTTCTGCTTGAAGCCCAGCCCGACGCCATAAGCGAATGGCTGCATCGCTTCGGTGTAGAGGGTTTTCTCGTTGTGCGGCATCGCCGGATTGATTTCGGTGGTGCGATGCAGGGCTTGCAACGGCTCTTCGTTGTTGATCACTTCGCGGAAGGTTTGCCGAGGCACGCTGGTTTCTTCAAGCGCCAGGTCGTAGCGCTTGTTCACCACGGTGAACCAGTCGATATCGTCGTTGACGCTGTTGTCCAGGATCCGGCTCGCGCGGCCGACGGCCTTGGCCGAATGGAAGTAACGCTGCTGCTCGCCATACACGATCAACTCGGAATCGCGCTGGCTGATACGCTCGACCTTGTACCCGGCATTTTGCTGCAGGCGCCGGGACACATCGGCCCAGTTGACCTGATCCATCCCGGTGCTCGGCGCTTTCGCTGGCAAGGGTTCAGCCGGCGGATCGAACGTCTTCGCCGGCGCCTTGCGGCTGGCGAAGTTGGTGTGGAAGGTGACGCCGAACATTGCCGTATTACCGCGTTCCCAGGCTGCGCTGAGGTCGATCGAGTCAGTTACTTTGAACACCGCGCCGAGGTTGATCGGCGAGTCCTGCTTGATCTGGTTGTCCTTCGGCTCGTGCTTGTAATCGTTGCCTTCGTATTCGAGTTTCAGGCTGAGCCGGTCCCAGGGTGTCTGGTAGCTCACGCCGCCGAAAAAGGATGGGCTGCCGCGAAAATAGGCCCCGGCGCTGACATCACCGGTGCCCTCGCTGTCGGGCCGGGTCTTGAAGCGATCACTGACGTAGCCCAGCGGGTTTTCGAAGTCGCCGCGGTTGCCCAGGTAACCCCAGGCAATGCCGGCGCTGAAATCAAAATTGTCGTAGCGCTTGTTGGCCACCACGAATTCACTGGAGAACAGGCCTGTACCACCGATGTCCCGGAAGCCCAAGGCCACTTCGGGCGCCCAATGGGTTTCTTCCCACAGGCGGGCCTTGAGGTCGACCGCCTTGTCCTTATAGCTCTGGTTGCCGCTCAACGATTCGGGGCCGTAAGGGCGGTTAGTGATCGCGGTGTAGCGAAACGAGCCTTCCAGCCACTCAAGTGGCTGAAGTGAAACGCTGTAACGGCTGTAGGGGTCAGTGCGGTTGGCATTCAGGCTCAACTCACCGGCCGGCGCCATGCGCGCCGTCGGCGTTTGCAACAAGCCCGCGCCACCGAAATCATTCTGGGTAATGCGTGGTTCTGCATGAGCCAGACCACACGGCAATAACAATACGGCTGCAAAACGTAAATTCAACGAACCACCTCAGCCAGCTGCGTGGCAATAAATTCGGCCAACTGCTGATTCAGTTCAGGGATAGGCGGATCAAGGTCATCGTTTTTGACCGGGACCAGAATCTTGCTGCCGGCGGCCGGTATCTGCCCGCTCTCGCGATTCCAGTGGGCAATGCCGACGCGCCGGGTGACGCCATTGGGCTGGATCAACCACAGGTAATCGGCGTCCGCATCGGCCAGCGGCGTGCAACCCCGCAGGTAATCGCGGGCCTCTTGCAGCGCTTGATAGGGCAACCGACACGACTCGGCGACAGCGCCGAGCACCTCGACTTCGTCGACCCGCAACGGGTAGATGAGGCGGTCGCCGTCGTCCAGGCGAATGTTGCGGGCAAACCCGACTTCCACGGCGACCGGGTCCAGGACAGCTACCTGGCGTCCGGTGACCGGCATGCGCCTGACTTGCTCGGCCAACCGCACCGCCAGGGCAGCCCGGCTCGGCCTGTCGAAAAGCATGGCCATGCGCTGCAACACGTCCAGATCGAACAGCACCCCGACCTTGAGTCGGGTCTGTTGCTCGACCAGGGATTTACGCAGCAGTACGGCCGCCAACCAGTAACTCTCGGCATTGGGTTGTGCCACGCTGATCACGTCCAGCAACCGCCCGCCCGCCGGCAGCTCGACCGCCCCCGGGTTGGCAACGTCACCGGTGACGGTGACCGCTGCATGGCTGATGCCGGTGATCAACAGCAGGCACGCCGATAGAGCCCTGACCCGCTTCACCGGGCATGCCTGCGGTCTGGGGTCAGTTGCACGATCTTGACCCGCAACTGCGAGGTCAGTTGCTGCTCACTCTGCACAATGAAACCGTCAACGGGATCGACCCAGTAACGATTGGTCGCACGCAGGCCGATGGCCGGCGCGTCAATCTGCTCATCGACACGTAGCACGGCGTATTCCTTGTTGAGGATTTCCAGGGTTTCCATGGATTTGCGGGAGAAGCGACTGTTCAAGGTCACCCCGACTTCCTGGCCCTGATAGAGGTCGATCCAGCGCTGGCTGGTGTAGCCATCGGGCACTTGATGGAGGCCTTGCTTGAAGGGCGAGACGTCAGCCAGGCGCGTGCCGTCCAGATCGCCGTCCAGGCCCAGGCCGATGCTGCGCACCGCCAGGCCATCGCGCATGAGCAGAACCTGTTTGCCGGACGCGACCCAGAATTGCAGGTCGTCGCGCTCACGCACCAGCGCCAGCACGCCGGAACCGGACGGCGTGGTCAGCTTGAGCTGGGGATAGCGCACATCCGCCACTTGGGCCGCCGTCACGTCCAGCTCATCCGGCCCCGACACCGCCGACTTGAGGTTGGTCACCGAAGCGACCATCAGCGGGTTACAGCCACACAACATCAAGGCCGCTATCAAGCAGACGCCAACATTCAACGTTCTCACGATCGGACCCGGCCTTAATTGCTGTTGCTGCTGACTTCACTCATGTTCTTCGCCGCGGATGCGCCCGTACCGACAATCGCTGCCGACGGCACCAATTGGCTGACGAAGCGATTCCAGCGAGTCACGTTGGCAGGACCTACGTAGACAACGTCCTGGGGACGTACTTCAAAGTGCGTGGCCAGCGCCATGGCGGTCGGTGATTGGGCTTGCAACTGGTAGACCTTCGCCGGCTCCACATCGAGGTTTTCAACACCTCTGATCACGTACACGGCGTTACCGTTGGAGGTGGTCTGACTCAATCCGCCGACCGAGCCCAGCACATCGGACAGGTTCATGGTGGCGGTCTTGAAGCTCAGTGCGCGGGGCTGGTTGACCTCGCCCATGACGTAGATGCGCTTTTTGTCGTTGTACGGCAGATACAACTGATCGCCACCCTTGAGGTAAACGTTCTGCAACTCGGAGTCCGGCTGGTTGAGCGTGTCGAGATTGAGCGTGTAGACCCGCCCGTTTCGCGTCAGCAACAGGCCGGACAAGTCGGCACTCGTCGTATCGATACCGGCAGAACCGAGGGCCTCGACCACACTCAGCGGATTGGTGGAAATCGCTTGTGGACCGGCTTTCGAAACGGCGCCCGTCACCACGACTTTCTGACTGGAAAAGCGCAACACGGCGACATCCACTTGCGGTTCGGCGATGAAGGCCGACAGCCTGGCTTCGATGTCCGATCGCAGTTGCTGGACGGTTTTGCCGGCCGCCTGGACTTCTTTGATAAACGGGTAGTAGAGCGTGCCATCGGCACGCACCAGGCGACCGTTGGCATCGATCTGCTGTTGCGCGCCGGAGGGTGCGGTCAGCTCCGGATGATCCCAGACCGTGATGTACAGGACATCGTTACTGCCGATGCGGTACTCGGCCGGGGCCGCCAACAGTTCCGTCGGCACGGACTCACGCTTTTGCGTGGCCCTGTTCATGGCGATGAGCTTGGGCGTGATCGGAATGAGCTCGACCCGGCTGCTCTCGCTGGCGCCCTGGCGCGTGATATCACTGGTGCTCAGGTATTGGCCGGGGGAAAACATGCAACCTTGTAAAGCGATGCTTGCCAACATTAAAAGAGAAAAACTACGAGTCATAATGGCACTACGCTATTCAAGGGCGAATCTAAAAACAAAGTCACCCGATTTGCATCGGGCGACCTTGTACTGCACCAACAGATGTTTCAGTTAGTTGTGCGTGCCGGTTGTACCCGTGGTACCTGTCGTACCCGTCGTACCGCCGTTTGCACTTCCACCACTGTTGGACGCTGCTACAGCACTGGCGACCATTGCTGTACTGGCTGCAGTGGCTTGAGTCGCCGCCACGTTACCCAATACATTGGTCGCAGTTGTAAGCGGCGCTTCTACCGCGGACGCCCAGTTGCTCAACATCGTCAACAGGGCAATTGCCATCACTTTCTTCATATCAACTCCTTTCTAACATTCAACCCGATCGAAATCGGGTAGTGCGTTAGAGGTGGTAGAGTTCAAGTCCGCGAAAAATGCGGACATGATCCGTTGTTCTTTCACAGTCTTACCCAACTGATAAAAGTCGAACGGCAGGTTTATATCTACGGACTTGCAAAAGGCATGACCAGTGTATTTTCCCGACGATATCTAACAACCTGACCGGAAATAACATTTGGCTAAAACGCCATCATCCCAGATAGCCTTTGGGGTGATTCGATTGCCAGCGCCAGGTATCCGTGACCATGTCCTGCAAGTTGCGCGTGGCCTTCCAGCCCAGCTCTTTCTCCGCCTTGGAAGGGTCGGCCCAGCTCTCGGCGATATCACCCGAGCGACGCGGCATCATTCGATAGGGCACCGGCTGACCGCACGCCTGCTCGAACGCCCGCAGTACTTGCAACACGCTGTAGCCATCGCCCGTGCCGAGGTTCCAGGTATGAATGCCGGTACGCCCGGCGATGGACTGCAAGGCCTTTAGATGGCCGTCCGCCAGGTCCACGACGTGGATGTAGTCCCGCACCCCGGTACCGTCGACCGTGGGGTAATCGTTGCCGAAGATCGATAACTCCCGCAGGCTGCCAACCGCCACCTGGCTGATGTAGGGCACCAGGTTATTCGGAATGCCACTCGGGTCTTCGCCCAGATGGCCGCTGTCATGCGCCCCGATCGGGTTGAAGTAACGCAACAGCGCGATGCTCCAGCGCGGCTCGGCCAAGGCCAGGTCGCGCAGCACATTCTCGACGATCAACTTGGATTGACCGTAGGGATTGGTCGGGATGCCCGTGGGGAAATCCTCGCGGATCGGCATCTGCTCCGGCTCGCCGTATACCGTGGCCGACGAACTGAACACCAGGCGAAACACCCCGGCAGCCGCCATCGCCTGACACAGCGTGATGCTGCCGCTGACGTTGGTCTCGTAATACTCAAGGGGCTTGCGCACGCTCTCGCCCACGGCCTTGAGACCGGCAAAGTGCAGGACGGCATCGATGGCATGCTGCTGGAAAATCCGGTCCAGCAAGGCCCGATCGCACACATCACCCTGAATCATCAGCGCACTCTTGCCGCAAATGGCTTCCACCGCGTGCAATGCCGCGTCGCTGCTGTTGCAAAGATTATCCAGCACAACAACTTCATAGCCTGCCTCAAGCAGTGCGAGCGTGGTGTGCGAACCGATATATCCAGCTCCACCCGTTACCAGAATTTTCATAGCGCGGTCCATAGTGGGAAAAGTGCGAAGTTGCGTGTCAAGCCCCTCTTGTTAAAGCTGTGTGCTGAACCACACAAATAAGAGCGACAACAACCCAAAACAAAATTAGTTCAACGACTGGCAATAAATATTTTTTCAGGCCAAACTGTATTGCGGAATACTTATTAGCATTCCGACGCACGCACCACTATCAACAGATACCGACTAAAAATAACCAACAACTATCAACCCGACATCTCATAACATTGTCGTGTTATCCGCACATTGCTATTTGCCACTAGTGGCCAGACTCAGGTATTAAAGTAAGCCTTCAATAAACATTGAAACTTGCAATCACTCGTTGTTGCGCGCACCCGTTGGCTGTGTTCCATGACTGTCCAGGATACTTTTATGATTCGTAAATGTTTGTTCCCCGCTGCCGGCTATGGCACTCGTTTCTTGCCCGCGACCAAGGCCATGCCCAAGGAAATGCTGCCGATCGTCAACAAGCCGTTGATCGAGTACGCCGTCGAAGAGGCACGGGACGCCGGCCTGCAACACATGGCGATCGTCACCGGGCGGGGCAAGCGCGCGCTGGAAGACCACTTCGACATCAGCTACGAGTTGGAGCACCAGATTCGCGGCACCGAGAAAGAGAAGTTCCTGGCCGGAACCCGCGAGCTCATCGACACCTGTACCTTCTCCTACACCCGCCAGGTGGAAATGAAGGGCCTGGGCCACGCGATTCTCAGCGGCCGTCCGTTGATCGGCGACGAACCCTTCGCCGTGGTACTGGCCGATGACCTGTGCCTGAACCTGGAAGGTGATGGCGTCCTCACGCAAATGATCGAGCTCTACAAGAAATTCCGCTGCTCGATCGTGGCCATCCAGGAAGTCCCCCGCGACCAGACCCACAAGTACGGCGTGATAGCCGGCGAGCCGATCTCCGACGGGATCTACCGGGTCAACAACATGGTGGAAAAACCGGCCCCGCAGGACGCCCCGTCGAACCTGGCGATCATCGGCCGTTACATTCTGACGCCGGATATCTTCGACCTGATCGCCGACACCGAACCGGGTAAAGGCGGCGAGATCCAGATCACCGACGCGCTGATGAAACAGGCGCAGAACGGCTGCGTGCTGGCCTACAAGTTCAAGGGTTTGCGCTTCGATTGCGGCGACGCCGAGGGTTACCTGCAGGCGACCAACTTCTGCTACGAAAACCTGTACCTCAAGGGCCGCTAAGACGGCTCCAGCACCCGACGCCCACTCTTCATTCAGGCAGGCCAACCATGAACATTAAAAAGCTCTCGGCATACATTGAAATGGAGGTGGGCAACCTCGGAGTGATGTCCTCGTTATCGCGACATCAGCGGTTGCCGAGCGCCAACCAGTCCTGGCTCGGCCCCACTCTGCTGGTGGAACGGATCGGTATGTTTCCCTCTTCCGGAGACATCCGCCGGCCAATGCGCGACCCCTATCCCCTGCTCGCTCACCTGAAAAGGCTTTACCGCGGGCAGGCGCTGGAAATCGATGACCGCGATGGGCTGAAAGTGATTTTCAGCGACTGGCGATTCCGGGTGCGCATTTGCTGCAACGACCCAGCCATCATCATCAACGTGGAGACCCGGTGCGCTACGCAGCTGATGCCGCTAAAAACCGCAGAGCTGCTCAGTCATCTGGAGCACTTCGAATCGGCTGTCCTGTAAGAGCGAGCTTGCTCGCGAAGAGGCCAGCACATCCAGCATCCACATCGCCTGACACACCGCCATCGCGAGCAAGCTCGCTCCCACGATGATTCGGGTAGTTCGCAGATTTTGCGTATAGCCATTGAACCTGTGGGAGCGAGCTTGCTCGCGATGAGGCCGGCACATCCAGCATCTACTTCGCCTGACACCCCACCATCGCGAGCAAGCTCGCTCCCACAGTGATTTGGGTAGTTCGCAGATTTTGCGTATAGCCATTAAACCTGTGGGAGCGAGCTTGCTCGCGATGAGGCCGGCACATCCAGCATCTACTTCGCCTGACACACCACCATCGCGAGCAAGCTCGCTCCCACAGTGATTTGGGTAGTTCGCAGATTTTGCGTATAGCCATTAAACCTGTGGGAGCGAGCTTGCTCGCGATGAGGCCGGCACATCCAGCATCCACATCGCCTGACACACCACCATCGCGAGCAAGCTCGCTCCCACAATGATTCGGGTAGTTCGCAGATTTTGCGTATAGCCATTGAACCTGTGGGAGCGAGCTTGCTCGCGATGAGGCCGGCACATCCAGCATCCACATCGCCTGACACAACGCCATCGCGAGCAAGCTCGCTCCCACAGTGATTTGGGTAGTTCGCAGATTTTGCGTATAGCCATTAAACCTGTGGGAGCGAGCTTGCTCGCGATGAGGCCGGCACATCCAGCATCCACATCGCCTGACACAACGCCATCGCGAGCAAGCTCGCTCCCACGATGATTCGGGTAGTTCGCAGATTTTGCGTATAGCCATTGAACCTGTGGGAGCGAGCTTGCTCGCGATGAGGCCGGCACATCCAGCATCTACTTCGCCTGACACACCACCATCGCGAGCAAGCTCGCTCCCACAATGATTCGGGTAGTTCGCAGATTTTGCGTATAGCCATTAAACCTGTGGGAGCGAGCTTGCTCGCGATGAGGCCGGCACATCCAGCATCTACTTCGCCTGACACACCACCATCGCGAGCAAGCTCGCTCCCACAGTGATTTGGGTAGTTCGCAGATTTTGCGTATAGCCATTGAACCTGTGGGAGCGAGCTTGCTCGCGATGAGGCCGGCACATCCAGCATCCACATCGCCTGACACAACGCCATCGCGAGCAAGCTCGCTCCCACGATGATTCGGGTAGTTCGCAGATTTTGCGTATAGCCATTGAACCTGTGGGAGCGAGCTTGCTCGCGATGAGGCCGGCACATCCAGCATCTACTTCGCCTGACACACCACCATCGCGAGCAAGCTCGCTCCCACAGTGATTTGGGTAGTTCGCAGATTTTGCGTATAGCCATTAAACCTGTGGGAGCGAGCTTGCTCGCGATGAGGCCGGCACATCCAGCATCCACATCGCCTGACACACCACCATCGCGAGCAAGCTCGCTCCCACGATGATTCGGGTAGTTCGCAGATTTTGCGTATAGCCATTGAACCTGTGGGAGCGAGCTTGCTCGCGATGAGGCCGGCACATCCAGCATCTACTTCGCCTGACACACCACCATCGCGAGCAAGCTCGCTCCCACAGTGATTTGGGTAGTTCGCAGATTTTGCGTATAGCCATTAAACCTGTGGGAGCGAGCTTGCTCGCGATGAGGCCGGCACATCCAGCATCCACATCGCCTGACACACCACCATCGCGAGCAAGCTCGCTCCCACAGTGATTTGGGTAGTTCGCAGATTTTGCGTATAGCCATTAAACCTGTGGGAGCGAGCTTGCTCGCGATGAGGCCGGCACATCCAGCATCCACATCGCCTGACACACCACCATCGCGAGCAAGCTCGCTCCTACAGTGCCGCGTCGCAGGTGTCCTGTGCTGATCTCCCGGTATTGTCACCGACGATCAGACGATAGAAATAATCAGCAATCACTCGCCCGCCCGTGGCCGGAACCGGATGAATCTTGTCCGGGCCGATCATGGTGGCGGCATAGCGCTTGAAGTCAGTGCCGAATGCGCACTGCAGATTGGCGTAACCAAGATGTTCCTTGCGCGCCCAGGGTTCCAGGACTTGCGCATAGGCCGACATCGGGTAGGCACTGGAACGCGTCGTGTCCTGACGCAGGATCAGGTTGATGCTCGCCGCCGGTTGAATCTCGCGGACCATCCCCACCAAACCCTGAACGTTCTTCAGGTACTGCTCGGGCTTCACGCCAAAACCCTGGTCGTTACCACCCAGCATAATCAGGTAGAGGTCGGCGGGAATCTTCGACACCACCGTCTTCCACTGCGCCTGCCAACGGCCATCGCCGTGGTAGAAGTCAGCGGACGCCGCGCCGGACGCCGCCAGTTTGGATACCCGCACGCCGCCCTGGTCGTTGCTCATCCACAGGCCGAAGAGCGTTGGCGCGCCTTTCACCACTTCCAGCCGGAACGACCAGTCTTTCGCTGCCGACATGCCTGGCAGTGGCACTTCCTGTACCCCTGAGCCTGCGAGCGTCAAGGGCTGCCAGGATTGCGACGGTGCCCAGCGGTAGCGAACCTCATTGGGTTCGCCATTGCCGAGGTAAAGCAATTTCGCTTGGGTGACAGCCGTGTTGATGGCCGGTGTCGGGCTGGCATCGATCTCCAGCCAGGCGCCAGGCCCTCCGGCAAGGGTACGACTGTCGGGGCTGGCCTGGCCAAGGGCGGACACCTGCCAGTCACCGCCGAAGTATTTTTCGCTGCTGCGGCTGTATTTGAAGTGCGTGCCGCCAAGTGCCGCGCCGTGGTTGAAACCGACATAGCCGGGGCCGGCGAAACCCGCCTCCCCGGCCAGCCGCTGCACCAGTTTGTTCAGATAGAAATCCTGCCCGGCGCTGTAGCTGTCGCCGATCACCGAGATGGACAGGACTTTCCCGCCCTTGCCTTCGCGCCACTGGCCAAACCGTTCGCGAGCGTCGCCGACTTCGACCACTGACGCCGCAACAGGCTGGACCTCATCAACTGCCAACATGCATCGCTTCCTTCACTCGGACAAACCTCAAGTCTGGGGCACCGGGGTGGCGTTTGCCGGCGTTTTTTTAGCCGCCGCGCGCTCACCCAGGAACAGCACGGAGGTGACGTTGAATCGACTGAAAACCATCGATAGAACCACCGGCCCCAGCAAGCCACACGCCAGGCCACCGAGCACCAGAAGGCTTTCGTCCTTCACGCCCAAACGCCCCAGGACAAACCGCGAAGTGGCGGCAAACAACACATGGAACAGGAAGATCGCGTAGGAATACCCGCCGAGCCAGGTCAGCCACTTCGAGCGCATGTCACTGGACAGCAACGCAATGCAGGACACACAACCCACGGTCAAACCGATCAGGCTGCGGCGGTCGACGATCAACTCGCGATCCACCGCCGCCACGTACAGCAGTGTCAGCGAGATCAACACAAACACCAACGGCCCGATCACCTTGAACCGTTGCTTCAATGCATCGACGTTTTCCTGGCCAATCATCCCCGCCACGAAAAACGGTAGCAGGTAGATCGCGCCATTAATGCCAAACGCATCGAGCTTGAACGGCGGCAGCACAAACAACACCGCCGCAAAGGCAAACAGCAGATACAAGCGCGTTGCCGAACGCAGCAAACCACGCCACTCCAGCAGGCCGACGAACATGAAAATGATGAACACCGCCTGCAGGAACCAGAAGTGGTTGACGGGCACCCAGAACGACAACAACGCGTCGATCACACCGACGTCCTTGTTCACACCCGGCCCCACCGCCTGCAACACCGAGAACGGCACACCCACGCAGAACAGCGGCACGATCAAGCGTCGCACCTTGCCGCTGAAGAACGCGGAAAAGTCATTGCCGCGGATTTTGTAGATGGAGTAGATATAGCCGGAAATGAAGGTGAACAGCGGCATGCGCACATACACCATCGAGTCGGCGATCACCCGGAACGGCGAGCCCAGGTCTATCTTCAAGCCGCCACCCAACGGGCCGATGACGTGATAGAGCACCAGCAGCAGGCACGCCAGGCCACGCAGGGTTTCGATCTCCAGGGACTTTTTCTTGCTCGACATAAAGCACCTGCCTCAATTCAGAATTCTTGATTCAACTTGCACCGGCTTGTTTGCCCGCAACATCAATCCCAGGCCGACGAACAACACCGGCACCACCATCGAGAAGTGCCGGGCGAAGGAGCCGAAGTCCGGTTCGAACAGGCCTTGAACCAGCAAAAATGCCAGCGGAATCGCGATCAGTTCCTTGGGTTTGGTCTGGATCGGCGCACCTTTGTAATCGGTCGAGGTGATGACTTTGAACAGCAGCAACGCGGTCATGATCATCAACGCCACGAAGATCACCTGGCCCGGCCCGGACAGCAGAATCAGCTCCACCGGGAACGACAGCCGGAAGAAGATGATCATCGAGTCCAGTGCCTGCGAGACAAAGTCGCTGCCGCTGAGCCACGAGACGATCAACGACTTGGACCCCTCCTCACCCGCGGTGCGCAGTTCGTTGTTACTGGCGCGAATCGACGACACCGGAAACCCGAGCGCCACCTGGATCGCCATGGCGACCGCCAGGTAGAACAGGAACAGCATCAGGAAGAAAGTGAAGCGCGAGACATACTTCTTCATCACGCAGACGCCGACCCAGGACAGTGAAAACAGAATCCAGTAGGGGCGGATCAACACGCCGTAGATCACTGCCGAGAAGAAAAATCCGCCGCGATATTTGCGCGTCAAGGAGCTGAGCAAAATGCTCAACACCGCCACCGACACAATGATTTCCTTGGTCAGGTTCTCAAGGAAGAACGAACGAACGATGCCCCACAGACACAGCGTGCCGAAGATCGCCAGCGGCATGCGCCGGAAGACCACCACCGGGATCGCCGTGAGGAAAAAATTGCAGAACATGCCATAGGCCCAGGCATTGGTCAGATTGATCCCCGTGGGCCGCAGCAGAAACGCCGAACACTCATAGGAAGAGCGATCCGGCGAGAACGGGTTCCAGAAATTGCAGTTGTCGGCCCGCGCGTAGGACGACCACAAGGTCATGGCATCCGGGCCAGGATCGCGAGGAATCAGCAGCGGCATGGCCACCGACAGAAACAACCCGGTGAACAGGATCAGGAACGAAATAGAGGAATCGAGTTTCTTGCCGCGAAACTCGATGCACGGCAGCTTCAACCCCATGCCAGAGCCCCTTTCGGCCGAGTCACACGGGTCAACACGGCAATCACGCCGAGTTGCACGATGATCGCAAAGACGTTGCCCCAGGCAGCGCCATAAATCGAATAGTGCTTGATCAGCAGGTAGCTGACCGGCACCGAAACCAACAGGCAAATCGCCGCGCTGGCCAGCGACACGCGACTGTTCTTCGAGGCAATCAAACCACCCCAGACGATGTCGCCAATCGCACGCAGGGCGAAGGAAAAAATCAACACGCCGAGGATTGCGTTGTCCGGACGAGGAACACTCGTGGCGACGTAATCAAGCACAACGTTGAAGAACAGATAAATCAGCACCGCCACCGCGGCGGATACCACCAGCGAGCGCATGACCCATTTGTTGACGAACAATTGCCGGACAGTGAACGGCTGTTGATCAGCCTGAAAGCGCTTGGCGAGCACCGGAATGCCGACCACCGCCACCACCGCATAGGACAGCGCCTGCAAGGTATTGGCCGCCGACCAGGCGTACACGTATTTACCGAGGCTGGCGTAGGGTTCGATGTCGATAATCAGAAAGCGCTCGGCGTACTGACTCAACGCGATCAAGCCTGTGCCGAGATAGAACGGCAACCCGGCCTTCCACACGGTTGCCGTGGCCAGCGTCCCGCTCACCCGGCCCTTGTGCACGTTCACCACAATCAAGTAACCGGCGACGATCACCAGCACGTTGGCCACAACCCACAGCCACAGCACACTGGCGATCCCGGACACCCAGCCGAGCATCATCCCGCCCACCGCCAACAGCGCCCAGAGGCCGGTCTTGATGAAAAACAGCAGCGCACCGGCCGTGGCTTTCTGCGCGGAAAACACGAAGGAGTTGATTTCGAACGACAGGTGTTCAGTGAGCAGAACCAGGGTCACGCAGAGGATCAGCGCGGTCGTTGCCTCGACTGCCTGGAACAGCGAATACACCAACACCGTCACCACCGACAACAACAGCCCCACGGCCAGGTACAGCAGCAGGACCTTGTCGACGACCCGTCGCGAACTGCCACCGACGCTGATCAACCGATTGATTTCCGAACTGAAGCCGACACTGTAGAACTTCGACGCAATCAACGAGGCGGCGACCACCACGCCGTAAAAGCCCAGCGCCTCATAACCGAGGAAATGGGTGATCGCCAGCACCAGCAAAAACTTCGCGCCCAATGCCCCGCCGCGAAGCAGTAGCCGAAATATCATCGAACGATACCTTTGATGATGTCGTCCATGGCCACGGTTTTTGCCTCAATCTCGCGGCAGGTGTCGGTCAGGCGCTTGCCGAAACCGGACAGTGCGTTCGGCGCGTAGACCGTGTCGATGATGGTATCGACATTGATGTCGCCGCCGTTGATCACCCAGTCTTCCACGCCCATGTCCTGATAGGCGCCGAAGCCTTTGCGCTCATAGCTGATGTGGTACGCCGGGACGCCGGACAGCAGCGACTCGATGGCGCCGTGCAGGCGCACGGAAATCACCAGGTCCGGCTGATACTTGGCCAGCGTGGCCTTCAACGGCAGCAGGTCTTCGGTAATGCCCAACTCGCGATAGAACGCACCGTCATCGTTGCCGCGAACGGCGCTCTGGACCGCGCAAACCACTTTGCTTTTGTTCTTCAAGCGTTGCAGCAGCAACTTCAAGTTGGCCACGTAGGCGACCTTCTTTTCCTTGCTCCACTCCGGCGGCTTGCGCAGCACCACGCACACCGTTGCCGGCGATGACGCGCAACGGGTGAACTTGGGCTGCATGAGGATCTTGCTGGCCAATGACTGGACCGCCAGATCCGGCGCGCGGTAGACATTTTCACAGGCATCGAAAATCGCCGACGACCTGTTGTCACGCACGAACACCGCATCGGCGCTGGCGTAGTGCTCGACGATCTTGCTGCTCTCGCCGTGGAACGGCCCGATGCTTTGCGGCAGGTACACCGACGGCACTTTGCTGAGGATCGCCGTTTCCAGTTGCTTGGCGTGGCCCAGTTTCAACTTGATGTGCTCAAAGGCACTTTTGGAACGCATGTAGCCGCCACCGACGCCGACGATCAAATCGGTTTTCTTCAACAGGTCAGCGAGACCGGCGTAGGACTGGTTGAGGAACACCGCCTGCTTGACCCGCCCCAACCCCTTGGCCGCCATCACCGGCGCGTCAAAACGCGGGTGCGGCAAGTAGCTGAAGGACTCTGGATCGGAGGCCACGACACTGATCGAAGTGTCGTCACCAAAGTTTCGCTGCACCAGGGCAATGGCCAGATCCACGAGCAGACCGTCACCGGAGTTGGACGCACTGTAGCCATGCAAAATCGTTACGTTCATAAGCTTGAGTTCTACTTAAAAAGTGGGGGCGCGATACAGGTCATAGGTCTGGCGGATCATCAACGCGGCGCTGAAGCGCTCGCGGACGATGCTGCGCCCTTCGCTGCCAAGGTCGAGCAACCGCGGCTTCTGGATTTTCTTCAGTACATCGGCCAGCGCCTGGTGGTCGCCGCTGGGAAAGACGTAGCCGGACACCTCGTTGGTGACCAGTTCGGGCAGTGACGTACAGTTGCTGGCAATCACCGGCAAGCCCATGGCCATGCCTTCGAGCGGCACCATGGCAAAGCCTTCCCAGCGGCTCGGGACGATCAGCGCATCGGCTTTGCGGTACAGCGCCTGGACTTCGCTCGGTGTCACCCACGGCAGGTATTCAACCCCTTCCATCGGCGGACACTCGACCGAATCCTCGTTCACGGCGCTGCCAACCACCGTCAGTTTCAGATCACTGCGCTGGACTTTGGCGAAAGCCTTGAGCAACACGTCGAAGCCTTTCTGATAATCGAGGCGGCCGACAAAGAGCAGATGAATCGGCTCGGGATTGCTGGCTTTCGGCGCTTCATCCTTGTGATGAATGCCGTTGTAGATCAGCTTCATGCGCTTGCGCTCAATGCCGAACCGCGCGGCCTTGTCGAGCTCGTACTGGCTGACGCAGATGATCACGTCGGTGACCTTCTGCAATACCCGCTCGATCCACGCGTAGGCTTTCTGCTTGGTCGGCGAGCTTTCCATCAGGAACGAAAAGGCATGGGGGCAATAGACGATCTTCGGCTTGCGCCAAGGTCGCAACAGCACGCACACACAACGCCCGATGACGCCGGAGAAGGTGCTATGCAAATGCACGACATCGGGTTTTTCCTTGAGCATCACCTGGGTCAGTCGCCAGGCGAAGCGCAGCAACGACGGCACATTGCGTCCGGTCCGGGCGAAGGTGCGGATCTGTTGCCCGGCAATCCCGTGCAGTTCCTTTTCCTGATCTTGCGGGACCAGATAGACCAGCTCATAGCTTGCCGCGTCGCCTTCGGGCGAAGCCGAAATCGTGCGGATCACCGTCGCGACGCCACCTTTGATCGTCTCTGCCACGTGCAGTATTTTTTTCACAACTCACCCACTTCAAACATGAAAGGACAATCGCTGACACTCAGGATTTGTCGGACGCGTATTCGTAGTTGTAATAGCCGTAGCTACCGTTACCGTAGTAACTGGCCGCACGCTTCTCGACGCCGTTGAACACCGCGCCCTTCAACTCGATGCCGTTCTGGGCGAATCGACGAATCGTCAGTTCGATCTCTTTGGCCGGGTTCACCCCGAAGCGCGTGACAATCAGGCTGATCCCCGCGTCACGACCGACAATCGCCGCATCCGTCACCGCCAGCAGCGGTGGCGTGTCGATGATCACCACGTCATACAGCTCACTGAGTTGCGCCAGCAGCTCACGAAAATTGACGTGCATCAGCAGTTCTGAAGGATTGGGCGGGACCTGCCCACGACTGATGAAATGCAGGTTGTCGACTTCGACTTTATTGATCGCCTGCTCGATGCTGCAGCGCTTGACCAACAGGTCCGACAAGCCATTGGTGATCGGTGTGTTCAGCGTCTTGTGCAGATGGCCTTTGCGCATGTCGGCATCGATCAGCACCACCCGCTGTCCGCTCTGCGCCATGACTGCCGCGAGGTTGGAAGAAACGAAGGTTTTGCCGACCTGCGGGCTCGGGCCGGAAATCATGATCCGGTTGTTGGTCGAATCCAGCCCGGCAAAGTGCAGACAGGTGCGCAGACTGCGGATCGACTCGATGGACAGGTCCGTCGGGTTACGCAGGGCCAACAGGTACGCCGGCTTGTCCGCGCCGTCCCGGGCGCGACCTTTTTTGCTGTCCTCTTCCTGTTGCAAGGCGCTATAGGGAATCGACGCGTACACCGGCAAACCGAGTTGCTCGATGGCCTCCGGACCTTCCAGGCCCCGGCTCAGGGACTTGCGCAGCAACACCAGCGCAACGCCGAAAAAGGCGCCGAGGAAGGTTGCAATCAGCACGATCAAGGCTTTTTTCGGTTTGACCGGGCTGGTCAGGTCGACATCTGCGGGGTCGACCAATCGCACGTTGCCCACGGCCCCCGCCCGGACGATGTCCAGCTCCTGGGATTTATTCAGCAGTTGCGTGTAGATCTGCGACGCCACTTCCACGTCGCGGGTCAGGTTCAGCAGTTCCTGTTGCGTGGCAGGCAGGTCCTGGGCCTTGCCCTCCAGCGCCTTCTGCTGCTGGGTCAATTCGCCGATCTGGGTCATCAGCGCGCGGTACGCCGGATGCTGTTTGGTGAACTTGCGATCCATCTCCGCCTGTTGCATTTTCAGTTCGGAGATACGGGTGTCCAGACTGACGACCTGTTCCAGCACCGATTGGGTTTCGAGGGAAATGTTGACCGTCTTGCCACGGGTTTGATAACCATTGAGTGCATCGCTGGCCTTGGCCAGGTCGCGTTTGACCTGCGGCAGTTGGCCTTGCAGGAACTCCAGGCTCTGCGCCGCTTCCGCCGACGTGCGTTGCACGTTCTGCTGCACATACAACGAAGCGATTTTATTGAGGATTTTCACCGCCTCGGCCGCGTCGCTGCTGGCCAGGGCCAAACGGATGATCCCCGACTCCTTGCCTTGCTCGGAAATATCCAGCGCATCCTGGTAACTCTGGATGGTCACGATCCGTGGATTGCGCACTACTTCGAAACGGGTGCCAGGGTTTGCCGAGAGTTGAGCGATCAACCCCTCTACATCGTCCTGTTTGAACGCTTCGCCTGCGACGCCTTCGGCCAGCAAGTTGTCGTTTTCATCGAACAACTGGAATCGATGCTGCTCGCCAGCGACCAGCGTGAGCTTCTTGCCCAGCAGTTCTTTCGGCAGATTGAGCCGGTTGATCTCCAGACGCTCACCGCCCCAGGCGTAGCTGTTCAGGCCCAAGCGCGGCGCCGCGACACTGAACTCGGTCTCGCCGCGATAACGTCGGGCGAGGAAGCCGCCAATGACCGGGAAGGTGTTGGGGGTGACGTCGATATCAAGGCGAAGATCATCGACCGTTTTGCCGATCACCGCGCGGGACTTGATGATGCCGATTTCGGTCACCGACGGCGATTGCCCGCCGAGCATGCTGTTGAGATCGGAGAACCCGAGCATGTCGTTCTTCTTCGGCTCGACCTGCACCAGCGCGTTCGCCAGGTACACGGGAGTCGCCAAAACCGCATAGGCAACGCCGGTCGCCATGAAGGCACCGGTGAGCGCGCCGATCAACCATTTCTGGTCGACCAAACTGCCAAATATGCCGAGAAGATCAATGCTGTCTTGATCGTTGTCACGGGTGCCGATTACTGACGGTAACTGCATAAGTCTGTTCTTACCATTCACTGATCTGAAGAATATTCATCAATGTCCGAGGCGCTGCGCCCATGAGCTAACAGCATCTTCAATCAATGCATGGGCATGAATAAAAGCGGCCTTTCCTTGACGATACGGATCCTGTATTTCTCGCTCGCTCTGCCACTTGCCGAGCAGAAACACTTTGCCCCTGGCATGAGAGGCAATCTTCAGTACTTGTTTTACATGC
The DNA here is from genome assembly GCF_054668325.1 of Pseudomonas sp. S2_F07. NCBI lineage: Bacteria > Pseudomonadati > Pseudomonadota > Gammaproteobacteria > Pseudomonadales > Pseudomonadaceae > Pseudomonas > Pseudomonas sp. S2_F07. Next base: position 5,946,400 of record NZ_CP162758.1, on the reverse strand, counting down.
TCTTTTTCCATGACCAGAATCAGGTCTGATTCATTGACGATGTCCGGTGTAATTTGCCGCGCCTTAAACCCTTGGGCGTTGTGCCCGTGGTCTTCCAGAACCTGGAGGGCCGACGGTTCCATGGCCTCGCCAACCCGTGCGGCAAGGCCCGCCGAGGTGACCGAGATCGCTGAAGGGGCCAGCGCGTTACGCAGCAAAGTTTCTGCTGTCGGACTTCGGCAGATATTGCCCACGCAGACGACAAGGATCTTTCTGAACAAGGTTACTTTCCCGTGTAATATCAATATGCCAACATTTCGAGTGGGCTTAGTGAACCCAAAAGACCTTGCGGCACTGAGAAATAGATTCGCCCTGTTAATACAAGTGCATTAAGTACCACAGCCCCCAAAAGCCACCCAACCAGAATTACCGGACCAAAAATAACTGTGATTTTCCGGAACTAACTACCTGACAAAAAATAACATTCGCGCACTTGGCACCCTCGCGAGCATCCAAATGAAAGTAACGAATCAATCATTGGAAAATGTCATTACCCGCCAGGAGTGCAGGCATGAAATCAGCACGTCTCAAACGGCTCACCGCTTCAACCCTGTTAATGCTGGGTGCAGCCAGCCAGGTTGACGCCAGCGACTTGTTCCCCCTGCTTGCCGCCAACAAAACCATCGGTGTCCAGGTGAAGATCCAGACCTTCTCCCCCACCGACGCCGAGCAAATCAAGGCCGCTGGCTTCGGATTCGTGCGCTTTGGCGTGTGGACCAACAGCATGGGCGGCGCTGCGTATCAAAAGCAGATCAGCGATGCCTTCGCCGCGGCCAAGTCCGCCGACCTGCCGGTACTGATGACCGTACGCTCGACCAAGGCGCTGACCTCCGCGCCCGACAACACCAGCGAACTCGTCGCTGCCGGCGAATCGTTCGCCAGTTCGGTGAAAGGGCTGGAGCAGTCATACGGCGCACAGCTCGTCGCGATTGAAATATGGAACGAACCGGACCTAGCGAAGTACTGGCCAACCCGAAATCTCGACACGACCTTTGTTCCGTTCATGAGCGCCCTGTGCAAGTCGCTGCAGGAACAACCACAATCGACGCCGCTGATCGGTTTTGGCTTCGCCCGGGCACCGAGTGCCGGCACGACGTCAGCATTGGCGCTGAAAAAAATCGTCAGTGAATACCCCCAGTGCCTGAGTGCGATCTCTTATCACCCCTACGGCATGTCGGGCGCACAGATCAGCAAGACCCAGGCGTTTATTCAGCAAAACTTCCATCTACCGGGGGTCATCAGTGAATGGGGCGTTCCTTCGCTCAGTTCCAACGGCGGGATCGAAGCGCAGGCCAGCAAAATCAGCACCTTCATCGCCGACGTCAAGAAGCTCGACATCCCGCTGACATCGATTTACGAGTGGAAAAACAGTGAAACGGGCAGCAATGACCGAGAGCGAAATTTCGGTTTCCTGACCTCCGACGGTCAAGCGAAACCAGCAAAAATGGCAGCCTCTACCCAGCTGAATCCGCAGTAGGAGGTACGTCCACGGGGTGCTGACGGTCAGTTGCCTGGAACCTGTGCCGCGTTTCGGCATCGTATTGATCAATACCGGGCCCGCCTTTCAAACAACTGTATTCCGGTTGTTGCCGCAGGGGCCGTCGATACACGTACACGCCCTTGAGTGGCTGTCAGCGCTCGGGTAATGTCATCAGACCCATAGGACAGAGCACGCCCATGACTTCCAAGCTGGAACAACTCAAACAAATGACTACCGTCGTTGCCGATACCGGCGACTTCGAAGCTATCGCTCGCGTTAAACCCGTGGACGCCACCACCAACCCTTCCCTGCTGCTCAAGGCCGCGGCCATTCCTGCGTATGCCGAGCTGCTGAACGCCTGCGTCCATGACTGCAAGGGCGATGTGGGACTGGCCAGCGACCGTTTTGGCGTGGCCGTGGGGCAAGAAATCCTGAAAGTGATCCCGGGCCGCATTTCCACCGAAGTGGATGCGCGCCTGTCGTTCGACACCGATGCCATGCTCAAGCGGGCGCATCGCCTGATCGAGCTGTACGACAAGGCCGGCATTGGCCGCGACCGCGTGCTGATCAAGATCGCCTCCACCTGGGAAGGCATCCGCGCTGCCGAGATCCTGGAGAAGGAAGGCATCCAGACCAACCTGACCCTGCTGTTCTCCTTCGCCCAGGCCGCCGCCTGCGCCGACGCCGGGGTGTTCCTGATTTCGCCGTTCGTGGGCCGTATCTACGACTGGTACAAGAAAGCCAACGGCAACGACTACACCGGCGCGGATGATCCGGGCGTGCAGTCGGTGACGCGCATCTACAACTACTACAAGGCCAATGACTACAAGACCGTGGTCATGGGGGCGAGCTTCCGCAACCTGGGGCAGATCGAGCAACTGGCCGGCTGCGACCGCCTGACCATCAGCCCGGACCTGATCGACAAGCTGGCCGCGGATACCGGCAAGCTGGAGCGCAAACTGGTGCCAGGCCATGCCGGTGAAGCGCGCCTGAGCCTCAACGAATCGCAGTTCCGCTGGTTGTCCAACGAAGATGCGATGGCGACCGAGAAACTGGCTGAAGGCATTCGTCAGTTTGCGCGGGACCAGGAGAAGCTCGAGGCGTTGTTGCAAGCCAAGCTGTGATCTGAGCGGGTGTAATGCAAAAAGGGCGAACCCTCACAGGTTCGCCCTTTTTTGTGAGCGCACTCACAGGGATTATGGGTTGAAATCGATTCGTGCGTTCAGTGCAAAACCAATGTGGGAGCGGGCTTGCTCGCGAAGGCGGCCTCGCATTCAACATCGCGGTGAACGGACTGACGCTTTCGTGGGCAAGCCCGCTCCCACAGGAGATTGAAGTTGGAATTGGAGTTTTGTGGGCCAGGCTGACCCACATCACTTCAGGAAATCAGTGACGCTCCAGCGCATTCACCAGGTCATGAAAAGCTTCACGATTGGTGTCGTTCAGCCCCATGAGGATCTTGTGCGCTTCAAGCACCTTGATCCGCACCACTTCTTCGGACTGATCCTGGTCTGGCAGGTCGTCCAGGCATTCCGGGCACGGCACTGGCTTGTCAACGATGTTGAACACCTGCTCGAAGCCCATGGACTGCAACAGACGCGTGATGTCTTCGTGGGTGGTGACGACGGTCGGCAGCAGGCCGACCTTCTGCCGCGACAGGATCGACAGCTTGGCCAGCAGGCCAAGGGTGGTGCTGTCGATGCTGCGGGTTTCGGTCAGATCGATCACGATCGTGTTGAAATTCAACGCGCTGAAGATCCGCTCAATAGTCGCATCCAACGCCGAACACAGGGTCAGGCGAACTTCACCGACGAACTTCAGGACGAAGGTGCCATCCTGCTCGGCGAACTGGATTCTACCGGTACTCATCAAAGATTCCTGCTCAACACCAACAGGGCGATATCATCCGGCATCTCCCCTAGCGTGGCCAATCCAAAAACCTGCCGCAACCCATCCAGGGTGCCGCCCGCAGCCTTGACCCGTTGGGGCAACGCCGCCTCTTTTTCTTTGAGTGTGGGTTCTGGCAAAAGGTCCAGAATGCCATCAGACATCAGCGTGAGGCTGAACGTCGGTGGCAGTTCCAGCACGTGGTCTTCGTAGGTGGCTTCGTTGAAGAGGCCCACCGGCAGGCCACGCCCTTCCAGATAACGAACACTGTCTGGCGTGTACAACACTGGCAACGGCAGATGACCGCCGATGCTATAGGTCAACAAACCGGTCTCCTCGTCGATGACTCCACCGACCATTGTGACGTGTTTACCCAGCTTACAACTGATCAGGCCCCGGTTGATATGACCAAGAACCTCTGAAGGCTTGAATTCCGGCAAGGTGCCGCTGCGCTTGGACTCGAACAGCAAGCGCGTGGTCATGAACTTCAACAGCACGGTGACGAAGGCTGAAGAGGCGCCATGACCGGAAACGTCCGCCAGGTAAAAGGCGACCCGGCGCTCGTCGACCCGGAAGTAATCGACGAAATCACCCGACAGGTACAGCGACGGGATGATCTGGTGAGCAAACTTGAACTCGTCAATGGTCCAGGGGCTGACCGGCAGCATGTTCATCTGCACCTGGCGACCGGCGTTCTGGTCCTCCTGGAGCAGGTTCAGGCTGGCTTCGAGTTCGCGGTTGGCCTTCTCCAGCTTCTCGCGGTAGCGCTGGTTCTCCAGCAGCAGGCGCGCACGATCCAAGGCCCGGCGCACAGAGTGCTCGAGCACAGCCAGATCTTCGAGAGGCTTGATCAGGTAGTCCGCCGCGCCCAGGCGCAGGGCTTCGACCGCGTCGTTCATCACGCCGGCACCCGACACCACGATCACCGGGGTTTGCGGTGACCGTTCGGTCACCTGGCGAATGAGTTCGAGTCCGCCCATCTGCGGCATGCGCAGATCGCAGATGACCAAGTCGGGCTTGTCTTGCTCGAATACCTGAAGACCCTGCTGACCATTGCTGGCCTGCAAGACGCTGAAACCACTGTCTTCCAAATAGGCGGCGAGGCTCGCGCGCACTACTTCGTCATCATCGATTATCAGCAGCGTGGCACTGGTTTTTGGCATGTGGGCAAACGGCGCCAGAATTAGGTTGGCGTAGCAGGCGGGGACTTTGGCCCGGCACTGACTACTGGATTCGCTTTCTAGCCTCTCTGTCGCACCGCTTTCGGGCATTTGCCCTACACACATGTTCACCAGAGGTGCCCTTCTAAGGCGCAGACGGTACTCCCATCCGCGGGGCGTTTCAAGCTCACGCCGATGGTCGCTTGACGTCTTTATTTGTCAAATCACCGAGAGTTATAAGAACAGGCAAATCCGTAACCCAATGGAAGGTTCGAACCCATGAGTCAAACCCCTCGTGACTACAGCAAAAAGCGCGATGACATCCCCATGCCGGTCTTCGCAGACAAAAAAGGCGGCCTGATGGCCGCCTTTTTCAGTTTATCGGTCGAGATTAGAAATCGTCTTCGACCTGACCGTCCTTGACCTTGAATTCACGGTTCTGCAAGTACGCATTACGGATGAAGGTGTACTTGTCGCCGGTGATCAGCTTCTCGCTCGACAGCAGGTTGGCACGGGTATCGACGATGTCCAGCGCGTAGAACGAGTTACGCACCGGAACGTCGTTTACGTAACGATAAGCACCGGTATAGCTGTCGACGTACTTGGACGGCGCATCACGCAGGGTGCTTGGCCCCAGCAGCGGCAGCATCAAGTAAGGACCGCTGCCGACACCCCAGTAACCCAGCGTCTGACCGAAGTCTTCGTCATTGCGCTGCAAACCCATCTTGGTGCCGACATCAATGACGCCCAGCAAACCGAAAGTGGTGTTGAAAATGATTCGTGCGGTATCAACGCCTGCGGCGCGAGGCTTGGCCTGCAGGATATCGTTGGCCAGGTTACGCACATCACCGATGTTCTGGAAGAAGTTGTGAACGCCGTCTTCGACAAACTGCGGCGCCACGTACTGGTAGCCCTGGGCCAGGGGCTTGAGCGCGTAGGTGTCGATCACGTCGTTGAATTTGTAAATCGGGCGGTTGACGCTTTCCCAAGGATCATCCTCCGTGGCTGCCTGGGCAACGAACGGAACCAGCATCACACTGGCGCATACACAAATCCTGGCTAGATGATTGCTCCAGCGCATAGAAAAAAACTCCTTGGTTTGTACCGGCTCGGGCACTTGGCCCAGGCAATAAGTTGCCAAGTATAAGACGTAAACGCCGTTTAACGCACTTTGCACGAGATCCACACAAACACAATCGTGCCAAGTGTGAGCGATTCACATCCTTGTCATTGAACTGTCACCGTCGCCCACTAGCCTTCAGGCTATTTCAGGGACGTCCACATGCCGCTCGCCGAAGCCTTGCCCCAAACCGCACCCAGCCTGACCGCCGTACTGTTCGGCCTCAGTGGCTGCCTGGTGGATTTCGGCGCGCACACGCATAGGCACGGCAGCCACTCGGCCGAACACGCCGAGGCCACTCCCGGCGCACTGGATAGCCTGCGCAGCTTGCAGCGCCAGCAGATCCCCTGCGCCTGGCTCGATGAACTGCCCCCTGCCCTCAGCCAATCCCTGGCCGCTGCGCTGCCGGAATGGATCAAACCTTCGCAACATCCAGCAACAAACAACCCATGGCCCGCCCCGAATGCCTGCTGGCAAGCCTTGATGACCCTGAACGTCGAGCGACTCGACGGCTGCGTACTGGTGAGCGGCGAACCCCGCTTGCTGCAAGCGGGGCTCAATGCCGGGTTGTGGACCATCGGCCTGGCCTCCTGCGGCTCGCTGTGCGGCCTGGCGCCCGAGCAATGGCAAGCCTTATCCCCGCAGGAACGCGACATCAAACGCGCCAAGGCGACGATGCAACTGTTCGGCCTGGGCGTGCATTCGGTGATCGATCATCTCGGTGAACTCGACACCTGCCTGGCGGATATCAGCTTGCGTCGGCTCAAGGGCGAAAAGCCCTGATCGAGATCATGCACGTTGGGCGCGAGTGGATTAATCTAAAGGTCAGCCATCGACCTTTGGCCTGCTGCCATGGTCTATGCCAGTGCCTATCGATTAAAGAAGGAAGAACGCCATGCCTGCCCGCGAACTGCAAGAACAGCTCAATGCCCTGCGCGAGCAATTGGAACAGAATCCTCCATTGTCTGAAGCCGAACGCGCCGAGCTACACGAACTGATGCAACAGATCGAGTTGAAGCTTGAGCTCGAAACCAAAACCCAGGATTCCAGCCTCGCCGATGGCGTCAACCTGGCCGTGGAACGCTTCGAACTCGAACACCCTACCCTTGCTGGCACCTTGCGCAACATCGGGCAGGCCTTGGCCAACATGGGGATCTGAACCCTGCTGATAAAAAAAGCCCTGCTATCGCCAGCAGGGCTTTTTCGTTTCTGCGCCTGGCAATACAAATCCCCTGTGGGAGCGGGCTTGCTCCGGGCGGCGCTCCGACGAAGGCGGCTTCACACTCAACGATGATGTTGACTGACCCACCGCTTTCGCGAGCAAGCCCGCTCCCACATTAGATCTTTACTGACGGACCAGACGATGGTTCGGCAGTTGCACCTCTTCAGTGCTGCGATACGGGTTGATATCCAGCCCGCCACGGCGCACATAACGCGCATACACCGTCAGTTTCTCCGGCTTGAGCAACCGCTGCAGGTCGAGGAATATCCGCTCCACACACTGCTCGTGGAAGTCCGAGTGCTGGCGGAAGCTGACGATGTATTCCAGCAGGCTCGCGTGATCCAGCGCCGAGCCACGGTACTCCACCGCCACGCTGCCCCAGTCCGGCTGGCTGGTCACCGGGCAGTTGGACTTGAGCAAATGGCTGTGCACGCTCTCCTCGACAATGCGCGAATCATCGCAACGCAGCAGTTCCGGCCGTGGATGCTCGTAGTTGCTGACGCTGATATCCAGCTCATCGATGCACACGCCCGGCAAGGCCACGACGCCTTCGTTCTCGACATCCTTGAGGCTGCGAATACGCACGCCCACCGGCTTGCCGGCAGCCGCCGACAAATCCTTGGCCAGCGTCGCCTCAAGGCTCGCGGTATCGGCGAACGGCGTCTGGTTCAGGGAGTTGAGGTACAGCTTGAACGACTTCGACTCGATGATGTTCGGCGAATCCGCCGGGATGCTGAATTCGCCGATCGCCACCACCGGCTTGCCCGAAGGCAGCAGCCAGGACAGCTCGAAGCAGTTCCAGAAGTCCACGCCTTTGTACGGCAGGGTTTGCGCCGTCAGGCCCAGTTCCGCCCATTTCGCGGTGCGCGGGATCGGGAACAGCAAGGACGGCGTGTAGGTGGCGATGTATTCGCTGGACTTGCCCAGCGGCGAATGTTCGGCTGCGGGATGCATGACGGAAACCTGACTGAAGAATCAGCGGATTCTATCAGCCTTTGCTCCCGCCTTTGAGTGCTTACTGACTGACAGTCAATTTGCCGACCATGCCGGCTTGATAATGACCGGGAATGTTGCAGGCAAATTCAAGACTGGTGGCCTTGCTGAAGGTCCAGGTCAGCTCGGCGGTCTTGCCTGGCTCCACCAGCACGCTGTTGGGGTCGTCATGCTTCATGCCGTGGTCCATTTTGCCGTGATCCATGCCGGCCATGTTGCCGTGGTCCATTGCTTTCATGCCGGTGGGCGTCAGCATGCCGCTCTGTTGCATCTGCAGCATTTCCTGCTGGTGTTTGGCGTGCATCGCCGCATCCCCCAGGTTGAGCTCATGCAACAACTGGCCTTTATTGACCAGCACGAAGCGCACGGTTTCCCCGGCCTTGATGTCGATGGCCCGCGGCGTGAAGGACATGTCCTCCATCACCACCTCGATGCTGCGGGTCGCCTTGGCCGCCGGGGCCGGCTGACCGAAATCGAAGGTATGCCCGGCGTCCGCCCACACCGGCGAACTCAGCGCCAGCAAACACAGGATTTGCGCCACGGTTTTGTGTAAAAACATCGTCATACTCCAACAAGATAAGGCTCAGCATGGGCAAAACTCTAAACTGCTGCCACTGCCCGTAACCTGACAGCCAGATTACAACTTTGTCAGGTTGCCCTGTGCCAATGCTGCCCACGGTATAAAGCGTTCGTTCCACTTGCCAAGAGTCGCCCATGAAACTGCTGATCGTCGAAGACCAACCGAAAACCGGCCATTACCTGCGCCAGGGCCTGGCCGAGGCCGGGTTCAACACCGAACTGGTAGCCGACGGCAACACCGGCCAGCAATTGGCCCTCAGCGGCGAATATGCCCTGCTGATTCTCGATGTGATGCTGCCAGGTCGTGATGGCTGGCAGATCCTGCAAGCGGTGCGCAGCGCCGGCCTGGACACGCCGGTACTTTTCCTGACCGCCCGGGACGCCGTGGAAGACAGGGTTCACGGCCTCGAACTGGGCGCCGATGACTATCTGGTCAAGCCGTTTGCCTTCTCCGAACTGCTGGCCAGGGTTCGCAGCCTGTTGCGCCGCGGCAGCGCCACGCCGCAGGAAACCAGCCTGCAACTGGCCGACTTGCGCCTGGACCTGATCCGGCGCCGGGTCGAACGCAGCGGCCAGCGCATCGACCTGACCGCCAAGGAGTTCGCCCTGCTGGAAATGCTCCTGCGCCGCCAGGGCGAAGTCCTGCCCAAGTCGCTGATTGCGTCCCAGGTGTGGGACATGAATTTCGACAGCGACACCAATGTCATCGAAGTGGCGATCCGTCGCCTGCGCCTGAAGATCGACGATGAATTCCCCAACAAGCTGATTCATACCGTGCGCGGCATGGGCTATGTCCTTGAAGAGCGCCCGGCCTGATGCGCCGCCTCTCCCTGAGCAGCCGCCTGGCGCTGCTGTTTGCGGCGTGCACCGCCGTGGTGTCGTTGTTCGCCGGCGTGCTGTTCAGTCGCGCCAGCGAGGCGCACTTCGTTGAGCTCGACCAGCAATTGCTGGACGGCAAGCTGATTGGCTTGCGTCGGGCCCTGCACGACCTTCAGTCGAGTGACAGCGAGGTGAAACTGGCCGAAGAACTGAGCCGGCAGGCGGACCTGTCCCTGCGAATCACCGGCAGCGACGGCCAGCATTGGTATGACAGCTCGGCCAACATTCCCCAGGCACTGCCGCGCCAGCCCGGGTTATCGACGGTGAGCCATGAGGGCATGGATTACCGCGTCCTGAATGCGCCGCTTTTCGCCGACAAACCCGACTCACCGCAACTGACGTTGCTGCTGGACATCACCCACCACCAGCACTTCCTGCAACGCATGCAGCATCTGATCTGGCTGACCGTCGGCCTGTCAGCCCTGGCCACCGCACTGCTGGGCGCCTGGGCGGCACGCAGCGGCTTGCGCCCGTTGCGGCGGATCAGCGCGGTGGCCAGCGGTGTTTCCGCGCAATCGCTGAACGCGCGGTTGCCTGAGGAAAACATGCCGCCGGAACTGGCGGAAATGTCTCACAACTTCAACGCCATGCTCGGACGCCTGGACGACTCGTTTCAGCGGCTGTCGGCCTTTTCCGCCGACATTGCCCATGAACTGCGCACGCCACTGTCGAACCTGCTGACCCATACCCAGGTCACCCTCACCCGCCCTCGCCCCATCGAGGATTACCGCGAAGCCCTGCACAGCAACCTCGAAGAGCTGCAATGGATGGCGCAGTTGGTCAACGACATGCTCTACCTGGCGAAAGCCGATCACGGGTTGTTAATGCCCAAATGCGAGCCACTGGAACTGGCGGAGGAAGCGGATCTGTTGCTGGAGTTCTTTGCGCCATTGGCCGAAGACGCGCAGGTAAAACTGAGTCGTGACGGCAATGCCCGCATCGAAGGTGACCGCAGCATGTTGCGGCGGGCGCTGTCGAACCTGCTGGACAACGCACTGCGCTTTACGCCGGCCGATGGTGAGGTTCGGGTGCGAATCGTCGATCAGCCAAAACAGTTGCGCCTGACCGTTGAAAACACGGGCCAACAGATTTCCAAAGATTTATTGCCGCGCCTGTTTGACCGGTTTTACCGGGCCGATCCTGCGCGCCGCGAAGGCAGCAGTGAACATGCGGGACTGGGACTGGCGATTACCCAGTCGATCATCCGCGCCCATGGCGGGCAGATTCGTTGTGAATCGGAGATTGGGTGGACGCGGTTTGTGATCGAGTTGCCAAGGGGGGATTGAGGCTGGCAGTACCGGCCTCTTCGTCGGAACGCCGCCCGGAGCAAGCCCGCTCCCACAGTTGACCGAGTTGACTCAGATCTAATGTGGGAGCGGGCTTGCTCGCGAAGGCGGTGTTACTGGTTACGAATATCTCAGCGCATGAGCCGGCTCGATCTTCGCCGCCCGCCAGGCCGGGTAAACCGTGGCCAGGAAGCTCATGACAAACCCCGCCGTGCAAATCAGCGCCACATCCGCGCCTTGCAGCTCGGACGGCAGGTTGCTGACGAAATACACGTCGGAACTGAAGATGTGCTGCCCGCTGACCCGCTCGATCCAGCCCACGATCTGGCTGACGTTCAGCGCTGCAATCACGCCCAACACACCGCCAATCAGGGTGCCGACGATGCCGATCACCGTGCCCTGCACCACGAAGATCGCCATGATCTGCCGGGGCGTGGCGCCGATGGTGCGCAGGATCGCGATGTCCGCGCCCTTGTCGTTCACCACCATGATCAGGGTCGCGATGATGTTGAACGCCGCCACCGCGACGATCATCAGCAACAGCAGGCCGATCATGGTTTTTTCCATCTTCATCGCGCTGAACAGGCTGCCCTGGGTGTGGGTCCAGTCGTCAGCCTTGTAGGCGGCGCCCAGCCCCGTGGCGATGTCGTTCGAGACTTGCGGCGCGGCATACAGGTCCTTCACCGCCAGGCGCACGCTCTGCACCTGATTCGGCTCCCAGTGTTGCATCTGCGCGGCATCGGCCATGTGGATCAGCGCCATGGTGCCGTCCAGTTCGGCGCCCACCTTGAACACGCCGACCACGTTCAGCCGTTGCATGCGCGGGGTGATGCCGCCCGGCGCATTGCTGACTTCCGGCACGATCAGGGTGATCTTGTCACCGACATTCAAGCGGAAACGGCGCGCCGTGATCTCACCGATCACCACGCCGAACTCGCCCGGCTTCAGGGCTTCGAGGCTGCCCTGAACGATGTGCTTGGCAACGATCGACACCTGGCCTTCCAGCGCCGGGTCGACACCGCTGACCTGGATCGGCTGCATCGTGCCCTTGTAGGACAGCATGCCCTCCATCTCGGTGAACGGCACCGCCGCCGTCACTTGCGGGTTTTTCATCGCGGCCGCCGCCACGGGCTTCCAGTCATCAATCGGATTGACGCCGACGATGGTGGCGTGGGGCACCATGCCGAGGATGCGCGAGCTCATTTCGCGCTGGAAGCCGTTCATCACCGACAGCACCACGATCATCGCCAGCACGCCGAGGGCGAGACCGATCATCGAGGTCATCGAGATGAAGGAAACAAAGCGATTGCGGCGCTTGGCGCGGGTATAGCGCGTGCCGATAAAGATCGATAACGGTCTGAACATTCGCTGGGGCACCGTATGGAAATAAATGACCCGACGCCTTTTCAGGCATCGGGTTTAAGCCAATCAGATGGGAGTCAGGCAACCTTCCTGCAGGTGCAGGACGCGATCCATCTGGCGGGCCAGGTTCATGTCGTGGGTCACCACCAGGAACGCTGTGCGCATCGAGGTGCTGAGCTCCAGCATCAAGTCCTGGATCCCCTGGGCGGTGTGGGAATCGAGGTTGCCGGTCGGCTCGTCGAGCATCACCAGGCCCGGATTGTTCACCAGGGCGCGAGCGATGGCCACGCGCTGGCGCTCACCACCGGACAGTTCGGCCGGTTTGTGCTCCAGGCGATGGCCCAGCCCTACCCGCTCCAGCAATGCCGTGGCACGCTGGCGCGCTTCGGGGATCGCGGTCTTGCCGATCAGCAGCGGCATGCAGACGTTCTCCAGGGCGGTGAATTCCGGCAGCAGGTGGTGGAACTGGTACACGAAGCCGAGGGCGCGATTGCGCAGCAGGCCGCGTTTCTTCTCGCTCAGCGCCGACAGTTCTTCACCGTCGAGCCAGACGCTGCCCTTGGTCGGGGTATCGAGGCCGCCCAGCAGGTTGAGCAAGGTACTTTTGCCCGAGCCTGACTTGCCGACAATCGCCACACGCTCTCCCGGGTGCAACTCCAGTTGCAGGCCGGCCAACACTTCCACCGATTCCGGGCCTTCCTCGTAGGACTTGCCCAGGCTGCGGCAGCTCAAGATTGCTTTATCACTCATGCCCGACTCACTCATAACGTAGCGCCTCCGCAGGCTGGGTGCGCGCGGCACGCCAGGCTGGATACAGGGTGGCGAGGAAACTCAGGACCAACGCCGCAGAGCAGACCATCACCACGTCCTGGCTCTGCACTTGCGACGGCAGGTAATCGATGAAATACACGTCGGCGTTGAGGAATTTGTGCCCGATCAAGCCTTCGAGGGCCGAGATCGCGGCGCTGACATTCAGCGCGGCAAAGATCCCGACCACGGCGCCAATGGCCGTGCCGACCACGCCAATCACGGTGCCTTGCACCATGAACGTGCGCATGATCGTGCCCGGCGTGGCGCCCAGTGTGCGCAGGATCGCGATGTCACCCTTCTTGTCGTTCACCACCATCACCAGCGTGGAAATGATGTTGAACGCCGCGACGGCAACGATCAGCAGCAGCAACAGGCCAATCATGGCTTTTTCCATGCGGATTGCCTGGTACAGGTTACCGTGGGTACGGGTCCAGTCGCGGGCGTAGAAGCGGTCTTCGCCGAGATCGCGGGCGATGCTCCACGCGGTGCGCGGTGCCTGGAACAGGTCGTCGAACTTCAGGCGCAGGCCCTGGACCTGATCCGGTTTCCAGCGGTGCAGCCGGGCCAGATCCTGCAGGTTGGTGACGCCAAGATAGCCATCGAGTTCACCGGCGCCGACATGGAAGATGCCGACCACGGTAAAGCGCTTCATGCGCGGGAACATCCCGGCCGGGGTCACGGTGACTTCCGGCGCGACGAAGGTCAGCTTGTCGCCAATCGCGGCCCCGAGCTTGGCCGCGGCCTTGTCACCGATGACGATGCCGAACTCACCCGGCACCAGGTCGTCGAGTTTTCCCTGGGTCATGAATTGATCGATGATCGACACCTGGCGCTCTTGCACCGGGTCAATGGCATTGAGCAGGACCTTCGAGACCTTGCCGTTGTTGGTCAGCAAACCCTGCATTTGCGTAAACGGCGCCACGGCCGTCACCTGCGGGTTCTGCTTGACCTTCGCGGCCAGGCTTTGCCAATCGCTGATGGCCTCGCCGGACTCGATGGTCGCGTGGGGCACCATGCCCAGCACGCGGGTGCGCATTTCATGATCGAAGCCGTTCATCACCGACAACACCACGATCATCACGACCACGCCAAGGGCGAGCCCGATCATCGAAGTCAGGGAAATGAATGACACAAAATGATTGCGACGCTTTGCACGGGTGTAACGCGTGCCGATAAATACGAAGAGAGGTCTGAACATGTCGGGGCTTGTTCGGAGGGAAAAGGAACGTCCTTGTGGCGGGGGTCGATAACCAGCTTTACACTCAGACCACCGCCGCTACCATGGGTTCGCCATGTCGACATTAGATGAAGAAGATCGCCGCGAATACTACCGTATCGAGGATACGATCGCACTGGAAATTCGGCCCCTGTCCGCTTCTGAAGCCACAGGCCAGGAAGTGTTGCAGGATGCTTCCCCACTCTTCAACTTGCTCAGCGAACTGCACCTGAGCGAATTCGAGTCGCAACACCTGTTGCGCCAGATCAGCGAACGCGACCGCAACCTCGCGGCGTTCCTCAAATCCCAGAACAAACGCATCGACCTGCTGAGCCAGGTGATCGCCATCACCGTGCTCGGGCAGATCGGCGAACCGCAGCCGGTGATCATCTCCGAAGGCGGCATCGACTTTCAGCATCCATCGCCCCTTGCCGCCGGCGCACGCCTGTCGGTCAAACTGGTGCTGATGCCGCAAGCCCTGGGCCTGCTGCTGCGCGCCCGCGTCACCCATTGCGACCGCAAGGACGACGGCTATGACGTCGGTACCGAGTTCGAACACCTGACCGACGCCCAACGCCAACTGCTGGCCCGCCACATCTTGCAGAAGCAGGCCCAGGAACGACGCCTGGCCCGCGACCAACTAGAATCAGGCAATTAATTTAAGGAAGAACCGTGACCCTCATCTACGGCCATCGCGGCGCCAAGGGCGAAGCACCGGAAAACACCCTGACCAGCTTTCAGGAATGTCTCAAGCACGGCGTGCGTCGCTGCGAACTGGACCTGCACCTGTCCATGGACGGCGAGCTGATGGTCATCCACGACCCGACCCTCAAGCGCACCACTGACCGTCGCGGCAAGGTCGTCGAACACACGGCGGCCGAGCTGGTGACGTATGACGCACGCAAGGGTGGCCCGGGCTGGATCAAGCCGTGCCCGATTCCGACGCTGGAACAACTGTTCGAGAAATGCGACTTCGATCACTGGCAGCTGGAAGTCAAAAGCGCATCGAGGATGCGTGCCGCGACCACCGTGCTGGCAATCCGTGAAATGGCGCAGCGTCATGGCCTGATGGACAAGGTGACCATCACTTCGAGTTCCCGTGAAGTGCTCAAGGCTGCGCTGGAACTGGTGCCGGACGTGTCCCGCGGGCTGGTGGCCGAGTATGCCTGGCTCGACCCGCTGAAGGTCGCGGCCAGCTATGGCTGTGAGATTCTGGCGCTGAACTGGACCCTGTGCACGCCGGAACGCCTGCAAAAGGCGCAGCGTCAGGGGCTGCATGTGTCGGTATGGACCGTCAACGAGCCCGCGCTGATGCGCAGACTCGCCGACTTCGGCGTTGACAGCCTGATTACAGACTTTCCCGGTTTGGCCACTGCCACGCTCGAGAATTGCTGAAATCGGTCTCCCCGGCCGGCTCAGGCCACCGGCCGGAGCCCGTCAAAAAAGCCGGTTGAGGCCGTCGTACGCAGCTACCCGATAGGCTTCGGCCATGGTCGGGTAGTTGAACGTGGTGTTGACGAAGTACTTCAGCGTATTCAGTTCACCCGGCTGGTTCATGATCGCCTGACCGATGTGCACGATCTCCGACGCCTGATAACCGAAGCAGTGAACGCCCAGCACTTCCAGGGTTTCACGGTGGAACAGGATCTTCAGCATGCCTTGCGGCTCGCCGGCGATCTGCGCCCGCGCCATGCTCTTGAAGAACGCCTTGCCCACTTCGTACGGCACCTTGGCCTGGGTCAGCTCCTGCTCGTTCTTGCCGATCGAGCTGATCTCCGGAATGGTGTAGATGCCGGTCGGCACGTCATTCACAAAGCGCCAGCTACCGTTATCAACGATGCTGCCGGCGGCCGAACGACCCTGGTCATGGGCGGCACTGGCCAGGCTCGGCCAGCCAATCACATCACCGGCGCCGTAGATGTTCGGCACGCAGGTGCGGTACGCCTCGTCGACTTCGATCTGGCCACGGCTGTTGACCTTGACGCCGATGTTCTCCAGACCGAGCTGATCGGTGTTGCCGGTACGGCCGTTGCACCAGAGCAAGGCGTCGGCCTTGATCTTCTTGCCGGACTTCAGATGCAGGATCACGCCATTGTCCACGCCTTCGACGCGGTCGTAGTCTTCGTTGTGGCGAACCGTGATGTTGTTGTTGCTGAAGTGATAGCTCAACGCCTGGGAGATTTCCGAGTCGAGGAAGCTCAGCAACTGGCCACGGTTGTCCACCAGTTCGACCAATACGCCCAGGCCACTGAAGATCGAAGCGTATTCGCAACCGATCACGCCAGCGCCGTAAACGATGAGTTTGCGCGGGGTGTGGCCGAGGCTGAGGATGGTGTCGCTATCGTAGATACGCGGGTGGTGGAAATCGATGTCCGCCGGGCGATAAGGACGCGAACCGGTGGCGATGATGATGTGCTTGGCCACCAGCTTCTCGACCACGCCGTTGGCGCAGACCACTTCGATGGTTTGCTCGTCGGCGAAGCTGCCGGTGCCGAAGAACACGTCGACGCGGTTACGGGCGTAGTAGCCGGTACGCGAAGCGACTTGTTTGGAGATGACTTTCTCGGCGCTTTTCAACACGTCCGGAAACGAGAACCAGCGCGGCTCACCAATGGCCCGGAACATCGGGTTGGTGTTGAATTGCATGATCTGCCGCACCGAGTGACGCAGTGCCTTGGACGGGATGGTGCCCAAGTGAGTGCAGTTGCCGCCGACCTGGCGACGGCTATCGACCATCGCCACCTTGCGCCCTGCCTTGGCGGCGTTCATTGCCGCGCCTTCCCCTGCCGGGCCGGAACCCAACACCACCACGTCGTAGTTGTAGACAGCCATGCGTACTCCTCAGAACAGGCCGCGGCACCCTCGGCACCTGCGGCTAAATCACGCCAATGCGTGGCATGAAGGAACAATTTGGGGCCAGTGCAGAACCCGGACACAGTCTATAGAAGCGTCAACGCCGCGCACATTAACCCTTGGTCGCGTCGTAGGCTACTTTTGCCTGCGCTACAACGCCAGTTTTCAATGCTCAAATCGCCGAAATCATTCGGTTTTTTTGCCACTGAGGCGCTCAAAAGCGTGACTGCTGCGTGTGACGAAACCTGTATCGGCACGAATCACAAAAAATGCGCCGATATCGTGTTTTTCTGCGTAGTCCCAACCGCGCTCCGGGCCGAGAATCAGCAACAGCGTCGATAAGCCATCGGCCATCAACGCGGAAGGATGAATTACCGTGACCGATGCCAGGGTGTGTGAGACCGGCGCACCAGTGCGGGCATCGAAGGTGTGGGAAAAACGCTGGCCGTCCTGCTCGAAATAATTGCGGTAGTCGCCGGAAGTGGACAGGCCATAGCCGTCGACGACAATGACCCGATCGGCCACCTGCCGGTCATCCCGCGGCTCTTCCAGGGCAATGCGCCATGGCGAACCGTCAGCTTTCTTACCGGAGGCCTTGAGCTCGCCCGTAGCCTCGGCGAGGTAGTCGTGGATGCCCATCGTCTCGAGTCTTGCGGCAATCGTGTCCACCGCATAACCGGCGGCGATGCTGTTGAAGTCGACCTCGACGGCAGCGTCCTTGCACAACCGGTCGCCCTCGATACGCAAGTGTTCATGGCCGACGCGCTTGCGGGCTTCGGCGAGGGCTTCGGTGGTCGGGACTTTCTCCCCACGGGCCTGCGGACCAAATCCCCAGAGATTGAGCAACGGCTCCACCGTCAGATCGTAGGAACCGTCGCTTTGCACTGACAGCTGCTCGCCCACGCGGACCAATTCGAGGATCGAGGCCGGCATCGCCTGACAGCGGTTGGCCGGCAATGCATTGAAGCGCTCAATGTCCGAGTCACTGCGATAAGTGGACATTTGCCGGTCAATGTCAGCGAGGATCTGCTCAACCTGGACGCGGACCACGTCCGGCGCCGGAAGACCGGCATGGCGTACATACTTGATCGAATAAGTGCTGCCCATGGTCGGGCCGCCAAAGCTTTCGAGGGCGTCGCCGTTACCACAGCCTGATAGTGCGCCGAGCAGCAAAAATGCCACCCCCTGCCACCTGATCAACAATTCCCGAGCTCCCCGAAACATCCCCTGACACGCCGCCAGGGCCAGCCATTATGCGATAGAACTGTGGGAGCGGGCTTGCCCGCGAAGAGGCCATCACAGTCAACATTGATATTTCTGTCAGACCGCTATCGCGAGCAGGCTCGCTCCCACATTGGATCGCTGGTGTGATCACGACCGCGCAAACACCACCAATCCCTGTAGGAGCGAGCTCGCTCGCGATGGTCGTCAACGATAACGCATGTTTACTGGTTAAACGCAGCGCTCTTGGCTCCATCATCGGAACACCGCCCGGAGTAATCTCGCTCCTACAAAGTTCTTGACCGAACTGCAATGGCTGCAAACGGGGTCTTTTCATGGAGTCGCGGTATCGGTGACGCATTGTTTTAGTCGATGCGAATCCGTACCGCTGCCTTCGCTGCGATCAATATCGCCGTTGGCATCAAGGTAGATGTGCGTATTGGACCATGTCGGGGTGATATTTACGCAGTGTCGGAGATCTTTATCGTTCCACCAAGAGATCTCCATGAAAAACTTCTCATCTGGAAACAAAAAACCATGATCGCGTGTGCTGCTGCCAGGGGGCATACCACCTTTGTATATCCGGCGTTGTACATTCCAGATGAACCGCAATTCGCCTTCGCCATTCTTGGAGTAATGAACCGTCGCGGCGGGCAGCACAATAATTTGCCAGAGGGCGATCAAGAGAAGAACCACCAATGGCAGCAATAGTGGTATCAACGGAATCAATAGCCACCGAATGTAACGCGACCGAGGTTTATTACCAGGAATGGACACGGACTCCGTCTCCTAGATTCACCTTACAAGTTGTGCATCTCACTACTCTTCATGGGCTTGCGGTATCCGTGAAGCATTGCTTCAGTCGATGCGCATCCGTGCCACTGCCTTCGCTGTAATCAATGTCGCCATTGGCATTGAGGTAAATATGCGTATTGGGCCACCTAGGGGTTACGTTGACGCAATGTCGGAGCGCGCCATCGTTCCACCAGGAAATTTCCATGAAAAAATTCTCATCCGGAAACAGAAAGCCATAATCACGCGTACCGCCTCCGGGTTGCATAAGCCCCTTGAAAATACGGTCCTGCACGTTCCATATGTATTTAAGTTCGCCACGAGCATCTTCGGAGTAGTGAACAGTCACAGTAGGTAACGCAATATCCCAATGAGTGATGGCCAAAAACACAACTGGAATCCACAACCATCGCTTATACCGCCTCCGGGATTTACTTGCAGTCGTGGACACGGACTCCTTCCCCCCAGTTTTCCGGAGCAATTGCCAACACTTCACTCATAATTATCTGCGCAGTTATCCCGCCATCAGGGTGCTGATTGGCGAGTTTTAAACCGATGTTTATCGACACTTTATCCTCCCATGGTCACAATTCAGTCCAAGGGCTGACCGTAGAATGAAGGTCGGAGCGTTTTTTTGATCCTGTACTCATTGCCGAGGGCATTCCGTTAATCGATCTGAATCGGCTGCACTAGTGTGACCGCTATCGAGAGCTCCATCTGCTCCAATATATATACTGGTCGTTGGCCACTTAGGACTTATCCTTACGCAATGACTTTTCCCTGAGACAGTCCAGTCGAACTGCATGAAAAAATCATTATTTTTAAAAATATGGCCGGGACCTCCTGTAGATTGGCCAGGGGAGATTTCTCCTCGAAATATATCGTGCTGAGTATTTAGAACAAACTCCAACTTTCCGCCCCCCTCCTCTGAGAAATAGACTTTCACCCTTGGCACGGAGACATACCAGACAAAATATATCAGAAGCAATATTGCTAGCAGTCTACGCATAAACAAAAGCAGCACCCTTTTATTTACATTTTGGGATACTGATAATCTTGTGAAGCCGATCCCCTCAGAACTTGGCATCTTTCAGGGGCTCGCGGTATCTGTGATACATTGTTTCAAGCGATCCGAATCAGTGCCACTGCCTTCGCTGAGATCAATATCACCATTGGCATCAAGATAGATATCCGTATTAGGCCACTTCGGGGTTATGTTGACGCAGTGGGCACGAACATTTTTGCTCCACCAGGAGATTTCCATAAAAAAATTATCATCCGGAAACAGGTGACCATTATCGACTGTGCCTCCGCCGGGTTGCATCCCTCCTTTGTATACCCGGTCTTGGACATTCCAGATGTATCTGAGCTCCTCCCTCCCGCTCTCGGGATAGTGAATAGTAA
This sequence comes from Pseudomonas sp. S2_F07, assembly GCF_054668325.1. NCBI lineage: Bacteria > Pseudomonadati > Pseudomonadota > Gammaproteobacteria > Pseudomonadales > Pseudomonadaceae > Pseudomonas > Pseudomonas sp. S2_F07. The sequence continues at coordinate 5,926,097 of NZ_CP162758.1, read as the reverse complement.
CCGTAGGTAGCGCAATATCCCAGTGGGTGATGGCCAGATACACAATCGGAATCCACAACCACCTTTTAAAAGATTGACCTCTTTTACGTGCAGGAGTGCTCACGAACTCCATCCCCCCAATTTTCGGGTGCGACTGCCAAAACTTCGCTCATGATGATTTTGGCTGTCACCCCGCCATTTGCGTATTGACTGGCGAGTTTCACACCAATACTTATCGCCACCCTATCGGCTATATCGTCAAATGCCCGTAGTCCGTCAACTAGACTCGCAGTTAGATGCGGGCCTGGGTATTTCTTATGGTCTTCAATCCACCTTTTTGTGTCCGAGCCAATTTGCTCAACTCCCGCACCATCCAACAATACGCTTTGTGAAAGCCCACCTACTATGCCGACGTACCCATAATGGATGTTCGACCAAATATCGTAGTAGTAGTCATATCGGCCTTGCTTGTGCCGGACGTCATCGTTGTACATAGCCCGAAGCTTCGGCTTGTGATCCCACTCCATATTCTGACCCACCTGCTTCGTCCAGATCGCCATCGCCTCAAGCTTCTTCGTCCATGCAATTCCGTTGAAATTTGGTGGTCCAGCCAGTCTGGCGTACCAGGGTAACGCCCGAAATTTCCTGGCTTGCGCGCTGCTGTCGTAGCTCATCAGCTCTTTCATTTTCAACACGGACGGATGCTTGATGTTCCTATTCATCTCACCTGCGATGTAGCTGGCAAGCTCTTCCATCTGGTCTGGATGGTTACAGGCTTCGCTTCCACCAAGGTCGCCGGGTGGTGCAGAGATTTTATCTGCCAGCTTCAGATCAACCACCTGAGGTTTGGCCGTAAAGCTGTTTTCAGCCGGAGCCGCCGATGAGCCCGCAGCCCTGGTGGCCGGCTGTGCAGGGCTTGCGTTGCTTTGATACGTGGCCGTCATTACGGAGGGGATCAGTCGAGCTTTACAGGGGCAATTACTGTAACTGTCCAGCGTACCAGCCATGAGCTTTCCATGACTGATCATGTGCGAAATACCACCGACGATCCGATACGTCTTCCCGTCTTTTCCACAGGTAACTCGATCACCATCGCAGGCGTGGGCAACGCCATACATCATGATCCGGGTGTCACCATCCAGAACTTTGCCACCACAAGTGGTTCGGTCATTCAGACCGATGAAATGTCCTTCTTTCATTGAATTTCTTCTCCGTTACTTCCGGCCGAGTCCAGAAAGTTTTCGACCATCAGCTGCGTGAGCATTTAAGCAACGCAGCACTGAGACAGCTTTGGACAGCGCCAGACTTCGTCACTCAATCCGCGACCGATGGCAAAAAATCCTCGCCCATCGACACACCTTCGCGCGCAATAAACACGTAGCCGCCTTGCGGTGTATTGATGATTTCGTCGCCATTGCTGAGCATGCTGCCGACCAGCGCCACATCATTGTTGTCTTGCCCTGCGCCGGTGATGATTTGCGCCGTACTGCCATCGGCATACAGGACGTAGTCGCCTGTTCGCGCTACGCGCACCGAGCGTCCATTTTCCAACTTGAACTCCAGCGGCCCCGTCCCTTGCTGGATCACCCCGCCGTTACGGGTGTGGCTGCCCTCGGTTGCGCACCGGAAGATTGCGATAGCAGGATGAGCGTCGATGTAAGCCTGCTGTTGACGCACAACCACTTGGGCGTGCTCATGGAATTGCGCAATTTGCTGCTCAGTGAAGTGTGGATTGTCCAGACTGCGCAGATACTCTGGGGAAACATCGTTGGTATACAAAGGCTGCATGGGTGCATTCATTTCAAAATCCATATCCCAGGAAGGGTGTTCAGAAATAATGCGGCGGACGCTAACAGCGTCGCGATCCTCACGGCAGGGTCAAAAGAATGATTCAGAAGTTTCGCCAATAGAAACGATCCTTTTCCTACAGGACTGTTTCTAAAGCGTATTTATTGCGGAGCGCACAAACAAAAACGCCCCGACCAAGGCCGGGGCGTTTCATGTGCAGCTAAAGGCTTAGCGCGGGAATGCTGGCGGGTTTACACCGGCCATGTCTTCCATCACGCGAACCACCTGGCAGCTGTAACCGAACTCGTTGTCGTACCAGACGTACAGAACAACGCGGTTATCCTGGGTGATGGTCGCTTCAGCGTCCACTACGCCTGCGTGGCGCGAGCCAACGAAGTCGGTGGAAACCACTTCCTGGGAGCTCACGTAGTCGATCTGCTTGTGCAGGTCCGAGTGCATGGCCATCTGGCGCAGGTACTCGTTGATCTCTTCGCGAGTGGTGGCCTTTTCCAGGTTCAGGTTCAGGATGGCCATCGACACGTTCGGCGTAGGAACGCGAATCGCGTTGCCGGTCAGCTTGCCCTTGAGCACTGGCAGCGCCTTGGCGGCTGCGGTGGCGGCACCGGTCTCGGTGATAACCATGTTCAGCGGCGCGGCGCGGCCACGACGGCTACCCTTGTGGAAGTTGTCGATCAGGTTCTGGTCGTTGGTGAACGAGTGAACGGTTTCGACGTGGCCGTTGACGATGCCGTACTTGTCGTTGACTGCCTTTAGCACCGGCACGATGGCGTTGGTGGTGCAGGAAGCCGCCGAGATGATCTTGTCGTCAGGGGTGATTTCGCCATGGTTGATGCCATGCACGATATTCTTCAGCGCGCCCTTGCCAGGTGCGGTGAGGATCACGCGGGCAGCGCCCGGGCAGGCCAGGTGCTGGCCCAGGCCGTCAGCGTCACGCCATACACCGGTGTTGTCGACGATCAGGGCGTTTTCGATGCCGTACTGGGTGTAGTCGACTTCGGCCGGGCTCTTGGCGTAGATAACCTGGATCAGGTTGCCGTTGGCGGTGATGGTGTTGTTGGCTTCATCGATGGTGATGGTGCCATCGAACGGACCATGGACCGAGTCGCGGCGCAGCAGGCTGGCACGCTTGACCAGGTCGTTCTCGGCGCCCTTGCGGACAACGATGGCGCGCAGGCGCAGGCCGTCGCCGCCACCGGTTTTCTCGATCAGGATGCGCGCCAGCAGACGGCCGATACGACCGAAGCCGTAGAGGACAACGTCGGTGCCTTTGCGGGCCGATGCGTTTTGCTGGCCAACCACGTCAGCCAGTTCTTCACGGACGAACTGCTCGGCAGTACGGCCATTGCCTTCGGCCTTGAACTTGGCCGCCAGCTTGCCCAGGTCCACCGAAGCGGCGCCGAGCTTGAGTTCGCTCATCGCCTTGATCAGCGGGAATGTTTCGTGGACGGACAGCTCGCTTTCGTCGGACTGACGGTGACGAGCAAAGCGGTGAGCTTTGAGAATCGCAATGACTGAACGATTGATCAGGCTGCGGCCATAGATCGAGCTCACCACGTTGTTATTGCGGTAGAGCTGACCGATAAGCGGAATCATCGCTTCTGCGAGTGCTTCACGGTCGATCCATTCACCAAGACACTGGTCGGGCTTCTGAGTCACGGGAACCTTCCACATGTAGGGGCAGAAAAAAGGGGCTACATTATGCCGCCGAGTGACAGCGGTAGCAATGCGCGCCCGTCGTGCTTTACGTAACAATTCGTCGTTCAAAAAAATTACGCCCCGCGCAAACCCAATAAAACCGGGGCTTTCAGCGCAGTCAATTTTTTGGAGGCCGCGCGTCGTTATCCGTAACCCTCCGTAACACTCGTTGTTTTTGCCACTACATATTCAATAATTCATGGCAAAAAAACGCCGGATTTTGTCTTTACCACTACATTTCACCAAACCCGTGCTTTAGACACAGTCAGCAACTGACAGGCGGCATCGTTGACCGCTACAATTGCCGACTTTGTCGCAACGCTTGGAGCTCAACCTTCCGTGCCCGTTCTGCGTCTACCGCTTCTCCCTGCCGCGGCAGGTAAACAGCACTGGGGCAACCTGCCCGGTGCCGCCCTGAGCCTGGCCATCGCCGAGGCCGCCAGCGCTGCCAAGCGCTTTACCCTGCTGCTGACCGCCGACAGCCAAAGTGCCGAACGGCTGGAACAGGAGCTGGGTTTCTTCGCCCCGGATTTGCCCGTATTGCACTTTCCGGACTGGGAAACCCTGCCCTACGACCTGTTCTCGCCGCACCAGGACATCATTTCCCAGCGCATCGCCAGCCTGTACCGGCTGCCGGAACTGAGCCATGGCGTGCTGGTGGTGCCGATCACGACCGCCCTGCATCGCCTCGCGCCGACCAAATTCCTGCTCGGCAGCAGCCTGGTGCTGGACATCGGCCAGAAGCTCGACGTCGAGCAAATGCGCACCCGGCTTGAAGCCACGGGCTATCGCTACGTCGATACGGTGTATGAGCACGGCGAGTTCACCGTTCGCGGCTCGCTGATCGATCTGTTCCCGATGGGCAGCAAACTGCCGTATCGCATCGACCTGTTCGACGACGAAATCGAAACCCTGCGCACCTTCGACCCGGAGAACCAGCGCTCGATCGACAAGGTTGATTCGGTCAAGCTGTTGCCGGCCAAGGAATTCCCGCTGCAAAAAGAAGCGGTCACTCGCTTCAAGGCGCGCTTTCGCGAGCGCTTCGATGTCGATTTCCGCCGCTGCCCGATTTTCCAGGATTTGAGCAGCGGGATTACCCCGGCCGGCATCGAGTACTACCTGCCGCTGTTCTTCGAAGAAACCTCGACGCTGTTCGATTACCTGCCCCAGGACACCCAAGTGTTCTCGCTGCCCGGCATCGAACAGGCCGCGGAAAACTTCTGGAACGACGTACGCAATCGCTATGAAGAACGCCGCGTCGACCCGTCCCGTCCTTTATTACCGCCCGCCGAACTGTTCCTGCCGGTGGAAGACTGCTTCGCGCGCCTGAAGAACTGGCCGCGCGTGGTGGCCAGTCAACAGGATGTGGAAAGCGGTGGCGGTCGCGAGCGCTTCCCCGCTCGCGAGCTGCCGAACCTGGCCATCGAAGCCAAGGCCACCCAACCGCTGGCGGCACTGGCGGAGTTCCTCGACCAGTTCCCCGGTCGCGTGCTGTTCACCGCCGAATCGGCAGGTCGCCGCGAAGTGTTGCTGGAACTGCTGGAACGCTTGAAGCTGCGACCGAAAACCGTCGACAGCTGGCCGGACTTTGTCGCCGGCAAGGAACGCCTGGCGATCACCATCGCCCCGCTCGACGAAGGCTTGCTGCTCGATGACCCGGCCCTGGCCCTTGTCGCGGAAAGCCCGTTGTTCGGCCAGCGCGTGATGCAGCGCCGTCGCCGCGAAAAGCGCGCCGATGCCAACAACGATGCCGTCATCAAGAACCTCACCGAGCTGCGCGAAGGTGCGCCGGTGGTGCACATCGACCACGGCGTCGGCCGCTACCTGGGCCTGGCGACCCTGGAAATCGACAGCCAGGCCGCTGAATTCCTCGCCCTGGAATACGCCGAAGGCGCCAAGCTTTATGTACCGGTGGCCAACCTGCACCTGATCGCTCGCTACACCGGCAGCGACGATGCCCTGGCCCCACTGCACCGCCTCGGTTCCGAGACCTGGCAGAAAGCCAAGCGCAAAGCCGCCGAACAGGTGCGCGACGTCGCCGCCGAGTTGCTCGACATCTATGCCCGCCGCGCCGCCCGCGAAGGCTACGCTTTCGCCGACCCGAAGGCCGACTACGCCACCTTCAGCGCCGGCTTCCCGTTCGAAGAAACCCCGGACCAGCAAACCACCATCGACGCGGTGCGCGAAGACATGCTTGCGCCCAGGCCGATGGATCGCCTGGTATGTGGCGACGTCGGCTTCGGCAAGACCGAAGTGGCGATGCGCGCCGCGTTCATCGCCGTGCACGGCGGTCGCCAGGTGGCGATCCTGGTGCCGACCACCCTGCTCGCCCAGCAGCACTACAACAGCTTCCGCGACCGCTTTGCCGACTGGCCGGTAACCGTGGAAGTGATGAGCCGCTTCAAGTCGGCCAAGGAAGTGAATGCGGCAGTCGCGGACCTGGCCGAAGGCAAGATCGACATCGTCATCGGCACGCACAAGCTGCTGCAGGACGACGTGAAGATCAAAAACCTTGGCCTGGTGATCATCGACGAGGAACACCGTTTCGGCGTGCGCCAGAAAGAACAGCTCAAGGCCCTGCGCAGCGAAGTCGACATCCTGACCCTGACCGCCACGCCGATCCCGCGCACGCTGAACATGGCGGTGTCGGGCATGCGCGACCTGTCAATCATCGCCACGCCGCCGGCCCGCCGCCTGTCGGTCCGCACCTTCGTCATGGAACAGAACAAGAGCACGGTCAAAGAGGCCTTGCTGCGTGAGTTGCTGCGTGGCGGCCAGGTCTACTACCTGCACAACGACGTGAAGACCATCGAGAAATGCGCCGCCGACCTCGCCGAACTGGTGCCGGAAGCACGGATCGGCATCGGCCACGGGCAGATGCGCGAACGCGAACTCGAACAGGTGATGAGCGACTTTTACCACAAGCGCTTCAACGTGCTGATCGCCTCGACCATCATCGAGACCGGCATCGACGTACCAAGCGCCAACACCATCATCATCGAGCGTGCCGACAAGTTCGGCCTGGCACAGTTGCACCAATTGCGCGGCCGGGTCGGACGCAGCCACCACCAGGCCTATGCCTACCTGTTGACACCGCCACGCCAGCAAATCACCCCGGACGCGGAAAAGCGCCTGGAAGCGATTGCCAACACCCAGGACCTCGGCGCGGGCTTCGTGCTCGCCACCAACGACCTGGAAATCCGTGGCGCCGGCGAACTGCTCGGCGACGGCCAGAGCGGGCAGATCCAGGCTGTCGGCTTCACGCTGTACATGGAAATGCTCGAGCGCGCGGTGAAGTCGATCCGCAAGGGCGAGCAACCGAACCTCGATCAACCGCTCGGCGGCGGTCCGGAAGTCAACTTGCGGGTACCGGCGTTGATTCCGGAAGACTACCTGCCGGATGTCCACGCCCGCCTGATTCTCTACAAGCGCATTGCCTCGGCCACCGACGAGGACGGCCTCAAGGATTTGCAGGTGGAGATGATCGACCGTTTCGGCCTGTTGCCGGAACCGACCAAGAACCTGATCCGTATCACTGCATTGAAATTGCAGGCCGAGCAACTGGGCATCAAGAAAGTCGATGGCGGCCCCCAGGGCGGTCGCGTCGAGTTCGCCGCACAGACGCCGGTCGACCCGCTGACCCTGATCAAACTGATCCAGAGCCAGCCAAAACGCTACAAATTCGAAGGCGCCACGATGTTCAAGTTCATGGTTCCGATGGAGCGCCCGGAAGAGCGCTTTAATACTGTAGAGGCGCTGTTCGAGCGCCTCGTTCCGAAAACTGCTTGAAGGACGCCGCATGCGCCTGTTTCGCTCACTGACCCTGCTGACCCTGTTGATGCCAACGCTGGTCGCACCCACGGCATTTGCCGATGACCTGTATCAGGTCGAAATGATTCTGGTCCGTCAAAACGCCGTGCCGGCGATTGTCAGCCGCGCCGCGCCGGAAGACTGGGCGGCGGGCGCCCAACCGGTCAGCCCCGACAGCCTGCGCACGCCAAGCCTCAATGGCGAGGTGGAAAAACTCACCAGCAGCGCCGACTACACGGTGTTGCTGCACAAGGCCTGGCAACAACCCCTCGGTGAAACGGCCAGCAAAGTGGCGGTCAGCGACGGTAAGGAACAATATGGTCAGTTCCCGATCGAGGGCACACTGAACATGAAACTGGGACGTTTTACCGACGTCGACGCCGATTTCTGGGTCAACCAGATCGATGCCAATGGCATGGTGACCGCCAGCGAGCGCCTGAAACAGGAAAGCCACACCAAGAACGGCCAGTTGAATTTTCTCGATAACGGCCACCTCGGCCTGTTGATCAAGATCACCTCGCTGACCGCCCCCGCACCCCGAGCAGCTCCCGAAGAAATTCCGGACTGATTCCCTATGTCCGCGACCCTGAGCAAACCCCTCGCACCGTCCTGGGTCAGCCGATTCAAGGAACAGAGCCTGGAGCGTGGTCGCCGTTACGCGCTGGAGAATCGCGTCAGGATCGTCGAGGCCGGCGACGCAACCATCGTCGCCGCGTGTGAAGGCTCTGGCGGTAACGTTTACCGTCAGACCATTCGCCTGCGCGAGTCAGCCAAAGGCACGCTGCTGATGGTCGACGCCACCTGCTCCTGCCCGGTCCACAGCAACTGCAAACATTGCGCGGCGGTGCTCCTGCAAGTGCAGGAAACCCTCGACTACCCCGCTGCCGCCAAAGACGCCGAACTCCTGGAAAAGCTCCAGGCCGTCCTGGAAAACCGCAGCCCGAAAGCCCCGCCGCAAGTGCTGGTGGACAATGTGCAACCGGTACCGCGCCTATGGCTGGCGAGCATCGAGTTTAGCGCCTTCGAACCGCGCAACGGTCGAATGCAGCGTTACATCCAGCATCGCGCGGCGCTGTCTTTCAGTTACCTGGACGAGTACGTCAGCGGGCAGAAAAACACCGACATCCTGATTCGCCAGGAAACCCAGACGCTGCGGATAAAACGCCACCCGGACGTGGAACAGTCCTACCGGGAACAGCTGCGAATCCTCGGCTTCAAAGTCGCCACCCGGCAAAGCAAGGCCTTGCCGGAAAGCGCCGGCGAGCTGTTCGAGATGGTCAATGACAGCGCCTGGCTGACCTTTACCCTCAATGAACTGCCGAAGTTGCGCGCCCAGGGCTGGGAGTTGCAGATCGACGAGGACTTCGGGTTCGACCTGACAGCGGTAGACGATTGGTACGCCACCGTCGAACAAGCGCCGGAGCGCGACTGGTTCGACCTGGAACTGGGGATCATCGTCAACGGCGAACGCCTGAGCCTGTTGCCGATCCTGCTCAACCTGATGCGCTCCCACACCGAAATCCTCAACCCGGAACGCCTCGCCCGACGCCGCGACGACGAGCTGATCCTGGTGAATATCCCCAATCGCCCGAATTCCGAGCACGGCCCATTACAAGTCGCCCTGCCCTTCGGCCGCTTGAAACCGGTGCTGGCCACCCTTGGCGAGTTCTACCTGCAGGAGCCCGGCGACACCACGCTGCGCCTGAGCAAGGCCGATGCCACGCGCCTGAACCCGCTGGAAGACATGCCGCTACTGTGGGAGGGTGGCGAACAGATCCGCACCTTTGCCCAGCGCCTGCGCGACATCAAGGACCACACGGCCATCGCCCCGGAAGGCCTGAATGCGACGCTGCGTCCGTATCAGCTCGAAGGCTTGAGCTGGATGCAATCACTGCGGCAGTTGGAGGTGGGTGGAATTCTCGCGGACGACATGGGCCTGGGCAAAACCCTACAGACACTGGCCCATGTGCTGAGCGAGAAAAACGCCGGCCGCCTGGATCGGCCGTGCATGGTGGTGATGCCGACCAGCCTGATCCCCAACTGGCTCGACGAAGCGGCGCACTTTACGCCGCAGCTCAAGGTACTGGCGCTGTACGGTGCCGGCCGCAAAAAGCACTTCGACAAGCTGGCTGACTACGATCTGATCCTGACCACCTATGCGCTGCTGCCCAAGGATGTCGAACGCCTGGCGGCGCAGCCCTTGCACATATTGGTGCTGGATGAAGCGCAATACATCAAGAACCCGACCAGCAAGGCCGCCCAGGCTGCCCGCGAGCTCAATGCCCGACAGCGCCTGTGCCTGAGCGGTACGCCGCTGGAAAACCACCTCGGTGAACTCTGGTCACTGTTTCACTTCCTCCTGCCCGGCTGGCTGGGCGACGTCAAAAGCTTCAACCGCGATTACCGCGTGCCGATTGAAAAACGCACCAGCGAAGTCAGGCTTGCGCACCTCAACGGTCGGATCAAACCTTTCCTGCTGCGCCGCACCAAGGAACAGGTGGCGACCGAGTTGCCGCCGAAAACCGAGATCATTCACTGGGTCGAACTCAACGAGGCCCAGCGTGATGTGTACGAAACCATGCGCCTGGCCATGGACAAGAAAGTCCGCGACGAGATCACCCGCAAAGGCGTGGCCCGCAGCCAGATCATTATTCTCGAAGCCCTGCTCAAGCTGCGTCAGGTGTGTTGCGATTTGCGCCTGGTCAACGAGGCGACCCCGCCAAGCCGTGGCAGCACGTCGGGCAAGCTCGACAGCCTGATGGAAATGCTCGAGGAATTGTTCGAGGAAGGTCGACGAATCCTGCTGTTCTCGCAGTTCACTTCAATGCTGTCGCTGATCGAAGACGAACTGAACAAACGCGGCGTGGCCTACGCCCTGCTAACCGGCCAGACCCGCGACCGCCGTACTCCAGTGAAGGAATTCCAGAGCGGCAAGCGTCAGATTTTTCTGATCAGCCTGAAGGCCGGTGGCGTTGGCCTGAACCTGACCGAGGCGGACACGGTGATTCATTACGACCCGTGGTGGAACCCGGCGACGGAAAACCAGGCGACCGACCGCGCGTATCGCATCGGCCAGGAGAAGCCGGTGTTCGTTTACAAAATGATCGCGCGCGGCACGGTGGAAGAAAAGATTCAGCACCTGCAAAAGGAAAAATCCGACCTCGCGGCCGGTGTGCTGGATGGGCGCAAGGCCGGGGACTGGAAGCTGCAAAACGATGATATCGAGGCGCTGTTTGCGCCGCTGCCGGAAAACCTCGAAAAACGTTGAGACTTTCGGCGTTTTTTAGACCGCCATCGCGAGCAAGCTCGCTCCCACAGGTTCAGTGATGTCCGCAAAAGTTGTGTTCGACGCGGACACTGTGGGAGCGAGCTTGCTCGCGATGGGGTCAACGCGGTATCAAGTGGGGCTCAGCCCTTGAGCACCCGCGCCAACGTCGATTTCACCTTGCCCATGCCGTCATGCAACGCCTGCTCGATCTCGGCCATGGTAATCACCGCCGTCGACTTGCCCGCCGCCGGGTTCACCACTAGCGCCAGACAGGCGTAATCCAGTTCCAGCTCGCGGGCCAGGGCCGCTTCCGGCATACCTGTCATGCCGACGATGTCGCAGCCGTCGCGCTCCAGTCGGGCGATTTCAGCCACTGTCTCCAGTCGCGGCCCTTGAGTGCAGGCATACACGCCATGACTGCTGTAACCCACGCCTTCCACCGCCAATGCCGCAATCAGTTGCTGGCGCAACGGTTCGCTATAGGGATAGCTGAAGTCGATATGGGTGACGTGCACCAGGTCATCGGCAAAGTAGGTGTGCTCACGACCGCTGGTGTAGTCGATCAACTGATGTGGCACGCAAAAATGCCCGGTGCCCATGGCGGCATGGATGCCACCCACGGCATTGACCGCCAGAATGGCTTCGGCACCGGCCTGCTTCAGCGCCCAGAGGTTGGCGCGGTAGTTGACCTGATGCGGCGGAAAACGATGGGGATGGCCGTGACGCGCGAGGAACAGTACTTCCTTGCCGGCATACTCGCCGATCTGAACCTCGGCCGAAGGTGCGCCATAAGGCGTGTCCACTGCCAGTGACTGGCGAATGCTCAGGCCTTCGAGTTGAGTCAGGCCAGTGCCACCGATAATCGCGTAAACCGTCATAACGAACAGTCCTTAATCAATCAATTGAGCTTCTTTGAGCGCGCCGACAGCGGCCAGCCAGCGCGGGTCCTGACGGTATTCGGTGCTGGCGAACGACTGGCCGCGCATCCGTGCAATGCGCTCGGAAGGCTTGACCTTCAGGCGTTGCGCAGCGCTCAAGGCCAGTTCGGCGGCCGCACGGTCGTTGCACACCAGGCCCATGTCGCAACCGGCAGTCAGCGCCGCTTCGATACGGCTGGCGGCATCGCCGACCACGTGAGCGCCCGCCATGGACAGGTCATCACTGAAAATCACGCCATCGAACTGCAGTTCGCCACGCAGGATGTCCTGCAACCAGCGTCGGGAGAAACCGGCGGGCTGGGAATCGACCTGTGGATAAATAACGTGGGCCGGCATGACCGCGGCCAGTTGCTTGCTCAGTTTGGCAAACGGCACCAGGTCATTGGCGCGAATCTCGTCGAGGCTACGTTCGTCGTTGGGGATCGCGACGTGGGAATCCGCTTCAGCCCAGCCGTGGCCGGGGAAGTGCTTGCCGGTAGCCGCCATGCCTGCGCTGTTCATACCGCGGATGAATGCACCCGCGAGCAAGGCCGCGCGCTCGGGATCACCTTCGAACGAGCGAGTGCCGACAACGGCGCTGCGCTGGTAATCCAGGTCGAGCACCGGGGCGAAGCTCAGGTCCAGACCAACGGCCAACACTTCGGTCGCCATGATCCAGCCGCACTGCTCGGCCAGGTATTCGGCGTTCGGGTTGTCGGCAATGGCGCGCATGGCGGGCAAGCGCACGAAACCCTGGCGCAGGCGCTGCACGCGGCCGCCCTCTTGATCCACCGCCAGCAGCAGATCGGGACGAATGGCGCGAATGGCCGCACTCAGCTCGCGCACTTGACGCGGATGCTCGATGTTACGGGCAAAGATGATCAGGCCACCCACTTCGGGCTGGCGCAACAATTGGCGATCTTCAGCGGTCAGCCAGGTACCGGCGACGTCCACCATCAACGAGCCTTGCAAGCCAGCAGTCATAGAAATTCCTTGATAACAGAAAACCCGGCCCACACGAATTCGCCGCCAGACGCTGTGCCCGGCAGGTCGGCGATATCAATGGGAAACGGGTTCAAAACGAGAGTCGGCATGGGCGGTTAGCTTAGCGGATGTCAGCTGCCGCGCCCACCCGTGCGCGGTTAAACCTTGGCGGCAACCGGTGTCGATTTGCTACGCGGACGCAGCTGGGCAGTGGCCATGGCCGCGTCGGTAACGCCGGATTCGGCGCGCATGCCGGCAGCCAGGAACGGCACCATCAGGCGCATGACCTGCTCGATCGAGGTGTTCACGCCGAAGTCGGTTTCGGCAATCGCGCGCAAGGCCTTGATACCGGACATGCTGAACGCCGCCGCACCCAGCATGAAGTGCACACGCCAGAACAGTTCGATAGGTGGGATACGCGGCGCCGCATCGTTGACCAGCATCATGTAGCGGCGGAACACCTTGCCGTACATGTCTTCCAGATAACGCCGCAAGTGCCCCTGGCTCTGACTGAACGCCAGCCCCAGCAAACGCATGAAGATGGACAGGTCGTTGCCGCTGCGCGGCTGCACCACCAGCGCCTGCTCGACGAGGATTTCCAGCAACTCTTCGAGGGTCGGCTTGATTTCAGGCTTGGCCTGACGCCGCTCCAGCTCTTTATCGAGGCTGATGCAGAACGGACCGAGGAACCGCGAGAAAACCGCCTGGATCAACGCCTTCTTCGAACCGAAGTGATAGTTCACCGCCGCCAGGTTGACACCCGCCTTGCTGGTGATCAGACGCAACGAGGTTTCGGCGAAACCTTTTTCCGCGAACAACTGCTCGGCTGCATCAAGAATGCGTTCAACGGTTTCCGACTGGGCCATGGCTACTCCGCCTGACAAACACTTGTTTGAAACATACGTTTCAGCCTGTGCATTGTCAAGTCTGGCAGTTCGTTTCGGGAATGGTCGGTCAGACATTTAACCACACAACGGCGAAGCTTCAATCCACTGACTGTTTGACCGTCCGGCGGCGACTGAAAAAAGGAGCATTGCCAAGATCGCCTCACTGTATATAATCCCAGTCACTGTATAAAAAAACAGAGCGATCGATATGCTAAAGCTGACGCCACGACAAGCAGAGATTCTGGCCTTCATCAAGCGCTGCCTGGAAGACAACGGGTATCCACCCACCCGTGCGGAAATCGCTCAGGAACTGGGCTTCAAGTCGCCCAATGCGGCGGAAGAACACCTCAAGGCACTGGCTCGCAAGGGTGCAATCGAAATGACGCCTGGCGCCTCCCGTGGCATTCGCATCCCCGGTTTCGAAGCCAAGGCCGACGACTCCACCCTGCCGATCATTGGCCGGGTCGCGGCCGGCGCTCCGATTCTTGCGCAGCAACACATCGAAGAATCCTGCAACATCAATCCCGCCTTCTTCCATCCGCGCGCCGACTACCTGCTGCGCGTCCACGGGATGAGCATGAAGGATATCGGCATTTTCGACGGCGACCTGCTGGCGGTCCACACCACCCGCGAAGCCCGCAACGGCCAGATCGTGGTTGCGCGAATCGGCGACGAAGTGACCGTCAAGCGCTTCAAGCGTGACGGCAGCAAAGTCTGGCTGATCGCCGAGAACCCCGAGTTCGCCCCTATTGAAGTGAACCTTCAAGACCAGGAACTGGTGATCGAAGGCTTGAGTGTCGGCGTCATTCGCCGCTAAAGGAGGCACCATGCAGTTCCCACAGACATCACCACAGCAAACCCAACTGCCGTTGTTCGAAGCGTTCATGGCACAGCCATTGGCGCCGATCCTGAAAGACGTAGTCGAGTCCCCCTGGAGCGCCGAACCTGACGTTTTCAGCGAGCTGTCACTGCGTGGTGCAGCCGGGAACTGCCTGAGCCTCCTGGCACCGATCCTCAGGGAATTGAGCCAGGACCAGGACGCACGCTGGCTGACACTGATCGCACCGCCCGCCAGCCTGACTCAAGCCTGGCTGCGAGATGCCGGCCTCAACCGCGAGCGCATTCTGTTGCTGCAACCACGGGGCACCCAGAGCGCCCAGCAACTGACCTGCGAAGCCCTGCGCCTGGGTCGCAGCCACACGGTGGTCAGCTGGATCAACCCGTTGAGCTCCCAATCGCGGCAACAACTGATCAGCGCCGCCCGCACCGGGGACGCTCAAAGCCTGAATATTCGACTGGGTTAACCGGCAGACAAGACGCGCGCTTCACCGCGCAAGGCTTCTCCAGGGACAGAGAAGCCGATGAGTAACGACATCAAGAAAAGCGACAGACGGGGGGTCAATGAAGAACCCGCGACCCCTCTTCCTTGTCGAATTCGCCTTCAACCAGGCGACCGGCCATCTGAACACCCACGCTCAACATCGCCTTGGCGACTTCCACGTGCTGCCCTTGCAGGAATGCCTTGGCGTCCTCGGAGAAATCCAAAGTAACCAGAGAACCCTCGTCCTCGGCCCTGCGCAGCTCGATACGGCCGTCTGGTAACTCGACAATTTCTAGAAAGGACGTTGGCATAAAGGACTGTTCTCCACGAAAGGCGGGGATTATATAGGCATCGGCCAGGCTTCGCTCGGGATCTTGACCAGATGCCGTCCCAAAACTGTTTCTGTCAGCACTCGTTCAGGCCTTCGCGAAAGCGGATCGCCAATCCTTTCAGATTCTGACGCCAGCTCTCCAGCTCCTCCCGACTCAGCTCTTGCGGTGCCTCCTCTTCATCCAGATTGACAGCCTGGATCAGAGGTTGGGTCACGTCCCCTTTCGGCTTGTGAGGCGCGCGTGGCGGCTGAAACAATGCAGCATGGGCGGCCAACAGCTTGGCCAGCCAGGTTTCCGGATTATTGGCCAGTTCGACCAGCTCAGCCATTTCCGGAATGGCGATGGTGTCCAGCACCTCGCGAGTCAGCAACATCTCTGCACGGGGCGCATTGGCCTGAGGCAAGCGATAGAAACCGGCGATTTCGTGACACAGGCCCAACAGCGCACCGTACAGGTGAAACAGCGTGGATTCGCGTCCGGCCTGGATCAGCGCCAGCGAATTCATCGCCCGCCCCTCTTCAGTGCGAGCCAGCGCTTCGAGCGACAAGCCGGCGAAATAAATCTTCTGATTGGTGCGGGTATACAGTTCGTGGGCCATGACGGCAGCCTCCACAACGAAATAATTGCTTCATGCAGGTTGGACAGTGTCGAGGATCAGCCGATCCAACCGCAAGCCCCCCTTCTTTGCAGGAGCACCAAAAAAGGCCGCATGAAAACCCGAGGGTTCTCATGCGGCCTTTTCAGTGCCGCGACGCTTTACGCCTTCGCAGCCGGACGCTTGTCTTCGACCGTCCACTTGCCGCCGTCGTAGAACGCTTTCCAGCCAGTCGGCTTACCGTCGACTTCGGTCTGCACGTACTGCTCCTTGGTCTTGCGACTGTAACGAATCACAGTCGGGAGGCCATCCGGATCTTTCTTCGGTGCTTCGCAGAGGAAGTGATACTTCGGATCGATCTCGTCCTTGTGCGGGATGATTTCCATCACCAGCGGAGCACGGGTCTCGCGGTTTTTCGGGAACTGGCTGGCGGCCAGGAACAGACCGGATGCACCGTCGCGCAGGATGTAGGTGTCGTTGACCTTTTCGCATTTCAGCTCAGGCATCTTCACCGGATCCATCTTCGGCGGCGCCGCATCACCGCTCTTCAGCAGCTTGCGGGTGTTCTTGCAAGTAGCATTGGTGCAACCGAAGAACTTGCCGAAACGGCCGGTCTTGAGCTGCATCTCGCTACCGCACTTGTCGCACTCCAGGCTCGGACCTTCATAGCCCTTGATGCGATAAGTGCCCTCTTCGATTTCGTAGCCATCGCAATCCGGGTTGTTACCGCAGATGTGCAGCTTGCGCTTTTCATCGAGCAGGTAGGCATCCATCGCCGTGCTGCAGATCGGGCAGCGATGCTTGCCACGCAACACCAGCGACTCCGACTCACCCTCGTCGTCCGCGGCGATTTCGTCGCCCGGCACCAGGTTGACGGTGGCCTTGCAGCGCTCTTTCGGCGGCAGGCTGTAGCCCGAGCAACCGAGGAACACACCGGTCGACGCGGTACGGATCTGCATCGGCCGGCCGCAGGTGGTGCACGGAATGTCAGTCATGACGGGCTGGTTGGCGCGCATGCCGTGTTCCGGGCTTTCGGCTACTTCGAGTTTCTTCTTGAAGTCGCCGTAGAACTCGTCGAGCACGTTTTTCCAGTCGCGTTCGCCCTGGGCCACGTCATCGAGATGCTCTTCCATGCCGGCGGTGAAACCGTAGTCCATCAGGTTGGAGAAGCTCTCCGCCAGACGCTCGGTGACGATGTCACCCATCTTTTCCGAGTAGAAACGACGGTTGTGCAGCGCCACGTAGCCGCGGTCCTGGATGGTCGAAATGATCGCCGCGTAGGTCGAAGGACGACCGATGCCGCGTTTTTCCATTTCTTTTACCAGGCTGGCTTCCGAGTAACGCGCCGGCGGCTTGGTGAAGTGCTGGGTCGGATCAAGCTTGATCAGCTTCATCGCGTCGCCCTGGGCCATGTCCGGCAGTACGTCGTCATCGCCTGGCTTGGCGATTTGCGGCATGACGCGGGTGTAACCGTCGAACTTCAGGATGCGGCCCTTGGCGCGCAGCTCGAAGTCGCCGGCACCCACAGTGACCGTGGTCGACAGGTATTGCGCCGGCAGCATCTGGCAAGCGAGGAACTGGCGCCAGATGAGCTCGTAGAGGCGCTCAGCGTCACGCTCCATGCCCGACAGCTTGCTTGGCTCGGTATTGGCGTCGGACGGACGAATCGCTTCGTGAGCCTCTTGTGCGCCTTCCTTGCTGCTGTAGACGTTCGGGGTTTCCGGCAGGTACTTCTTGCCGAACTCGCCTTCAATATAAGTACGCGCCATTGCCACGGCATCAACCGAAAGGTTCGTGGAGTCGGTACGCATATAAGTGATGTAGCCGGCTTCGTACAAACGTTGGGCCATCATCATGGTTTTCTTCACACCGAAGCCCAGGCGGTTACTCGCGGCCTGTTGCAGGGTGGAGGTGATGAACGGCGCCGACGGCTTGCTGCTGGTCGGTTTGTCTTCGCGCTTGACGATGCTGTAGCTGGAAGCCTTGAGCTTCTCCAGTGCAGCCATGGCCTGGGTTTCGTTGAGCGGCTTGAAGGCTTCGCCCTTTTCGCGAGCCACGTCGAAACGCACGGTCGCGCCTTTGGCGGTGCCGAGGTCGGCGTGGACTTCCCAGTACTCTTCCGGGATGAACGCACGGATTTCACGTTCGCGCTCGACCACCAGCTTCACGGCAACCGATTGCACGCGACCGGCAGACAGACCGCGAGCGATCTTGGCCCACAGCAGCGGCGAAACCATGTAGCCCACGACGCGGTCGAGGAAACGACGCGCCTGCTGGGCGTTAACGCGGTCGATATCCAGTTCGCCTGGCTTCGAGAAGGCTTCCTGGATCGCCTTCTTGGTAATTTCGTTGAACACCACGCGCTTGTAGCGGGTGTCGTCACCACCGATGGCTTCGCGCAGGTGCCAGGCAATGGCTTCCCCCTCGCGGTCCAAGTCGGTTGCGAGATAGATGGTGTCAGCATCCTTGGCGAGCCGGCGCAGCTCTTCGATGACCTTTTCCTTGCCCGGGAGGATCTCGTACTTGGCTTTCCAGCCATGGTCCGGATCGACCCCCATGCGAGCGACCAGCTGCTTGCGCGCTTTTTCTTTCGGCGACAGTGCCGGCACTTCACCCGCGGCAGCCTTGCCGCGCTTGGCGGCTGGCTCTTTGCTGGCGCTAGCCGAACCGCTGGTGGGCAGGTCTCGGATATGGCCGATACTCGACTTCACCACGTATTCGTTGCCCAAATACTTGTTGATGGTCTTGGCCTTAGCCGGGGATTCCACAATGACCAGCGATTTGCCCATGGATCAGAAAATTCCTGAATTCGAGAAGTGAAAGGCGGTTGGCGCCTGACGCGGCACCGCTATATATAGTGGCAACAAGGTGAGGTCAAGCGCAGGGTTTTGCGCGCACCCAGCTTATGGCTTGTTGAAAAGGCTTTCTTCGGCCTGCACCAAAGCAAAGCGTGGCACCTGTTCGCCGTCAACTTCGACGGACTCCAGGAACATGCTCAAGGGACGCACCCAAAAGCCGTAATCGCCATACAGGGCTTGATAGAAGACCACTTCTTCTTCGGTTTCCGAATGCCGCGCAACACTGAATACGCGGTACTGCGGACCTTTGTAATGTTGGTAGAGCCCAGGTTGTATCGGCATGCTTTGGCCCTCGCTGAATTTTTTCAAAATAAAAACAAAAATAAATCCGGAAAAACAAAAACCGGGGCACTTGGCCCCGGCTTCCATCAACGAGACGCTTAAACGCGTTCGAAGACGGTGGAGATGCCTTGGCCGAGACCAATGCACATGGTGGCTACCCCGAAGGTACCGCCATTCTGCTTCATCACATTGAGCAAAGTGCCGGAGATACGCGCACCGGAGCAACCGAACGGGTGGCCCAGGGCGATCGCGCCGCCGTGCAGGTTAACCTTCTCGTTCATCTTGTCGAGCACTTTCAGATCTTTCAGCACTGGCAAGGCCTGTGCGGCGAAAGCTTCGTTGAGCTCGAAGAAGTCGATGTCGGAGATACCCAGACCCGCGCGCTTCAATGCTTTTTGTGTGGCCGGTACTGGACCATAGCCCATGATTGCCGGATCCACACCTGCCACCGCCATCGAACGAATCACCGCCAGAGGCTGGATGCCCAGGTCCTGTGCGCGCTGCGCCGACATCACGATCATGCACGAGGCACCATCGGTGATCTGCGACGAGGTACCGGCTGTCACGGTGCCGCCCTTCGGATTGAACGCCGGCTTCAGAGCCGCCAGGCTTTCCAGGGTGGTTTCCGGACGAATGGTTTCGTCGTAGTCGAAGGTTTTCAGGAAACCGTTCTCGTCGTAGCCCTGCATCGGGATGATTTCGTCCTTGAACTTGCCTTCCACGGTCGCCTTGTGGGCGAGTTGGTGGGAGCGCACGCCGAAAGCGTCCTGTTGTTCGCGAGTGATGCCGTGCATCTTGCCCAGCATTTCCGCGGTCAGGCCCATCATGCCCGAGGCTTTCGCCGCGTACAGCGACATGTGCGGGTTCGGATCGACACCGTGCATCATGCTCACGTGACCCATATGCTCGACGCCGCCCACCACGAAAACGTCACCGTTGCCGGTCATGATCGCTTGCGCGGCAGTGTGCAGTGCGCTCATGGACGAGCCACACAGGCGGCTGACGGTCTGGCCGGCCGAGGTGTGCGGGATCTGGGTCATCAGCGACGCCATGCGCGCGATGTTCCAGCCCTGCTCCAGGGTCTGGTTCACACAGCCCCAGATCACGTCTTCCACTTCGTTCGGGTCGACCTTGACGTTACGTTCCAGCAGTTTGCTGATCAGGTGCGCCGACATGTCTTCGGCGCGGGTGTTGCGGTGCATGCCGCCCTTGGAGCGGCCCATCGGAGTACGACCGAAGTCGACAATCACGACGTCTCTAGGATTCAAGCTCATAAGTTCACTCTCACTCTAGTTGGGGGCGCTTAACCGAAGAAGCTCTGGCCGTTCTTGGCCATTTCGCGCAGCTTCGCGGTCGGGTGGTACAGCGCGCCCAAGTCAGCGTACTGGTCAGCCAGGGCAACGAACTCTGCCACACCGATCGAGTCGATGTAGCGCAGCGCACCGCCACGGAATGGAGGGAAACCGATACCGTAGACCAGACCCATGTCGGCTTCGGCAGCGGTTTCGACGATGCCGTCTTCCAGGCAACGCACGGTTTCCAGGCACAGCGGGATCATCATCCAGTTGATGATGTCTTCGTCGGTGACTTCGCGCTGTTCGTAAACGATCGGCTTGAGCACTTCCAGTACCGAGGGATCGGCGACTTTCTTCTGCTTGCCTTTCTTGTCGGTCTCGTAGGCGTAGAAGCCCTTGCCGTTCTTCTGGCCCAGGCGCTTGGCTTCGTAGAGCACGTCGACGGCCGAGCGACGGTCGTCCTTCATGCGGTCCGGGAAGCCTTCAGCCATCACGTCACGACCGTGGTGACCGGTGTCGATGCCGACCACGTCCATCAGGTAGGCCGGGCCCATAGGCCAGCCGAATTTTTCCATGACCTTGTCGATACGGACGAAGTCCACACCGGCGCTGACCAGCTTGGCGAAACCGCCGAAGTACGGGAACAGGACACGGTTGACCAGGAAGCCCGGGCAGTCGTTGACGACGATCGGGTTCTTGCCCATTTTCTTGGCGTAGGCAACGGTGGTGGCAACCGCCAACTCGCTGGACTTCTCGCCACGGATCACTTCCACCAGCGGCATCATGTGCACCGGGTTGAAGAAGTGCATGCCGACGAAGTTTTCCGGACGCTTGAGGGCCTTGGCCAGCAAGGTGATGGAAATGGTCGAGGTGTTGGACGCCAGAATGGTGTCCTCCTTGACCTTGTCTTCGACTTCAGCCAGTACCGCTTGCTTGACCTTGGGGTTCTCGACGACCGCTTCCACCACCAGGTCCACGTGACCGAAATCACCGTAGGACAGGGTTGGACGAATGCCGTTGAGCACTTCAGCCATTTTCGCGGCGGTCATGCGACCTTTATCAACGCGGCCAACCAGCAGTTTGGCGGCTTCGGCCAGACCCTGCTCGATACCGTGCTCGTTGATGTCCTTCATCAGGATCGGCGTGCCTTTGGAAGCCGACTGATAGGCGATACCGCCGCCCATGATGCCGGCGCCCAGTACGGCGGCCTGCTTCACGTCCTTGGCGATTTCGTCGTAGGCCTTGGCCTTTTTCTTCAGTTCCTGATCGTTCAGGAACAAGCCGATCAAGCTCTGCGCGGCAGAGGTCTTGGCCAGCTTGACGAAACCGGCAGCCTCGATTTCCAGCGCCTTGTCGCGACCGAAGTTCGCGGCTTTCTGGATGGTCTTGATCGCTTCAACCGGCGCCGGGTAGTTCGGGCCAGCCTGACCGGCCACGAAACCCTTGGCGGTTTCGAAAGCCATCATTTGTTCGATGGCGTTCAGCTTGAGTTTTTCCAGCTTCGGCTGGCGCTTGGCCTTGTAGTCGAACTCGCCGGAGATGGCGCGCTTGATCAGTTCCAGCGCGGCGTTCTGCAGCTGCTCAGGAGCTACCACTGCGTCGACGGCGCCGACTTTCAGCGCGTCCTCAGGACGGTTTTCCTTGCCGGCGGCAATCCACTCTATGGCGTTGTCGGCACCGATCAGGCGCGGCAGGCGCACAGTACCGCCGAAGCCTGGGTAGATGCCCAGCTTGACTTCCGGCAGACCGATCTTGGCCTTGGTGGACATGACGCGGTAGTCCGCCGCCAGGCACATTTCCAGACCGCCACCCAACGCGATGCCGTTGATGGCAACAACAGTCGGGACGTTGAGGTCTTCGAAATCGCTGAAAATCTTGTTGGCTTCGAGGTTGCCAGCAACAAGTTCTGCATCCGGCAGCTTGAAGTTGTCGACAAATTCGGTGATGTCGGCGCCGACGATGAACACGTCCTTGCCACTGCTGACGATCACGCCCTTGATCGAAGCATCTGCCTTGATGGTGTCTACGGCCTGACGCAGTTCGTTCAGGGTTAGACGGTTGAACTTGTTGACGGACTCACCCTTGAGGTCGAACTTCAGTTCGACGATGCCACTTTCAAGAGCCTTAACCGTGATGGCTTTACCTTCGTAAATCATCAACTGATCTCCACGATATGGAAGCTGAACAGTACACGTCGGACGCAGGCGAACGGCTTGGCAGGGACGTTGATCGTCAATGCTACGCCCATTCCCCCGGCACACCCGCCAACGCGATAGTCGGGATTCTGTAGGAGCGGTCTGAAATACAAACGCTCAATTCATACGCCCGTTTGATTTGGGTACGTCACCTTCACGGAATTTCCGACAATTGTCAATCGCCCAAAACACGGGTTGAAACGCGACTTTCCGGTCATATCCGTACTGCGAAGACCTTAAACACGCCGAAACATGCAAGGTCATTCATAGAATCAATTGTTAGAAAATTCGCCCTAATTCGCTGCAGCCCGTGTTTAACAAGCTACGCTGGCGAAACCTGGAGGAAAATTGTGAACGCTTTTGGCGAATGCCCAGCGTAAGATCAGCCAACACCGATTACCGGCCTGCCTGGCCAACCCGCCCGATGATTTTGTCGGGCTTTTTATTGCCTGATGATTTTTACTGGCTGCGGTGTCAGGCCAGCGCCTTGAGGGTGGCATCGATCCGTTGCAAAACCTCGGCCTCGCCCTTCTCGCCCCAATACAAGGCGATTATTTGCTTGTCGGCCTCGACCTTGAAGACATTGCCTGGCAATTTTTCGAAATGATCGAGCAACGAACGATCTTCACAGATTTCCTGCCACTGATTGACCCAGACACCCGGTGATTTTTGCCAGTAACTCCAGCACGTCGGCTGACGGCCGCGCCGCGGACGATGGTACTGGGCGCAAGGGCTCGGCGGCTCCTGGCTGAGCCAGTGTGGCCACTCCTGAGGTGCCAATTGCATGGCCAGTCCGATGCGCCGGGCCTCCATCCGCAAGGCTATTCGCCCGCTCTGAACTCGCGACGGCCGCAACCATGCCAGTGGGCTCAGCACCACCAACAGGATTGACACCACTATCCAGACCGTCATATCTGTACTCCCGAATTTGAATGAGCCCATTGTGTCACTTTGGAACCAATGCGCTTGAAACCAGCCATACTTACCAATATTGCATCCCTCAGGAGGAGCACCTCATGCCCTACAACCATATTCTGGTCGCTGTAGATCTGACCGAAGAGTGCGACCCTGTGATTCACCGCGCTCGCGAACTGTCGGTGAGCAACGGTGCGAAATTGTCGCTGGTGCACATTGTCGAGCCGATGGCGATGGCCTTCGGCGGCGACGTGCCGATGGACCTGTCACAACTGCAACAACAGCAGTTCGATCAGGCCAAGGAGCGTCTTGACCGCCTGATCCTGAAATATCCGGAGCTCTCCAGGGAATACAGCCACCTGACCTACGGCCAGCCACGCCAGGAGATCCACCACCTGGCCAAGGAGCAAACCTGCGACCTGATCGTGGTGGGCAGCCATGGCCGGCACGGCCTGGCACTGCTGCTGGGCTCCACCGCCAATGACGTGCTGCACGGCGCGCCTTGCGATGTGCTTGCTGTACGCCTGCAAACCAAAAGCTGACAACACAAATCATTGTGGGAGCGGGCTTGCTCCCACATTGGATCTACGGCAGCCCGCAGATCGCATTGCATATGAAAAGCCCGGCGTTCATCACTGAGCGCCGGGCTTTTTTATTGCAGGATCAATCAGGCATCCAGCTCGGCCCAACGCTCGACCATGATGTCGAGCTCAGCCTGCAATTGCTCCAACTGAGCAATCACCGCTGCCGTTTCGGCCGCAGGACGCTGGTAGAAACCGGCATCCGCCATCTGCGCTTCAACGGCGGCAATCTGCTGCTCCATGGCTTCGATCTGCCCCGGCAACGCTTCCAGCTCGCGCTGCAACTTGTAGCTGAGCTTTTTCTTTGCCACTGGCGCTTCGACCGCTGCCGCAACCGGCGCAGGCTCGGCCTTCACCACCGCGGAGTTCAGGTCGGCCTTGCCGGACTTGCTCTCGGTCACGCCCAGCAGGCGCGGCGAGCCGCCCTGACGCAGCCAGTCCTGATAGCCACCGACGTACTCGCGAACCTTGCCTTCACCTTCGAAGACCAGAGTGCTGGTAACCACGTTGTCGAGGAATGCCCGGTCGTGGCTGACCATCAGTACGGTGCCGTTGAAGGTCAGCAAGACCTCTTCGAGCAATTCGAGGGTTTCGACGTCGAGGTCGTTGGTCGGTTCGTCGAGTACCAGCAGGTTCGCCGGCTTGCTGAACAGCTTGGCCAGCAACAGACGGGCACGCTCACCACCGGACAGCGCCTTGACCGGCGTGCGGGCACGCTGCGGGCTGAACAGGAAGTCGCCGAGGTAGCTCAGCACGTGGCGGCTCTGGCCATCGATATCGATGAAGTCGCGACCTTCGGCCACGTTGTCGATCACGGTCTTTTCCAGATCCAGCTGATGGCGCAACTGGTCGAAGTAGGCGACATCGATCCGGGTGCCCTCTTCAACTTTGCCGCTGGTCGGCTGCAAGCCGCTGAGCATCAGTTTCAGCAGGGTGGTCTTGCCGGTACCATTGGCGCCAAGCAGGCCGATACGGTCGCCACGCTGCAGCACCATGGAGAAGTCCTTGATCAGGAACGGCCCGCCCGGGTGAGCGAAGCTCACATTCTCGAGCACCATGACCTGCTTGCCGGACTTGTCGGCGGTATCGAGCTGAATGTTGGCCTTGCCGGTACGCTCACGACGCTCGCTACGCTCGACGCGCAAGGCTTTCAGTGCACGGACACGACCTTCGTTACGGGTGCGACGGGCCTTGATGCCCTGGCGAATCCACACTTCTTCCTGGGCCAGGCGCTTGTCGAACAGCGCGTTGGCAGTGGCTTCGGCAGCGAGTTCAGCTTCCTTGTGCACCAGGAAGCTGGCGTAGTCGCCGTTCCAGTCGATCAGGCCACCGCGATCCAGTTCGAGGATGCGGGTTGCCAGGTTCTGCAGGAAAGAACGGTCGTGCGTGATGAACAGCACGGCGCCCTGGAAATCCTTCAGCGCTTCTTCAAGCCAGGCGATGGCACCGATGTCCAGGTGGTTGGTCGGTTCGTCGAGCAGCAGCAGGTCCGGCTCGGACACCAGGGCCTGGGCCAGCAGGACGCGACGACGCCAGCCGCCGGATAACTCGGCGAGGGTCTTGTCGGCCGGCAGTTGCAGGCGGCTCAAGGTGCTGTCGACGAGGGTCTGCAAACGCCAGCCATCGCGGGCTTCGAGGTCGTGCTGGACGTGCATCAGTTTATCCAGATCGGCGTCGGTGACGATGTTCTGGCTCAGGTGGTGATATTCGGCGAGCAAGGCGCCAACACCATCCAGGCCTTCGGCCACTACGTCGAACACTGTCCGCTCGTCGGCCACCGGCAATTCTTGCGGCAATTCGCCGATCTTGAGCCCGGGTGCGCGCCAAACGGAGCCGTCATCGGGCTTCTGGTCGCCCTTGACGAGCTTCATCATGCTGGACTTGCCAGTGCCGTTGCGGCCGATGATGCACACCCGCTCACCACGGGCGATCTGCCAGGACACCTTGTCCAACAACGGCATAGCGCCGAAAGCAAGGGACACATCGCTGAATTTGAGCAGGGTCATGAGCTTCTCCAAAAACCGGGCGCGCATTCTACCTGACTTGAGGCTTCAGAAGGCCGGCAATTTCACTCTCGCAGCACTCTGAAGGACAAATGTTGCGAACTGATGCGGTAAGACCCGCAAAGCTTTCACCGGCTGCTGGCAAAAGGCTAAGCTACAGACAATTCAGCGCGGGCCTGGCCCGCGCTTGTCATGATTTTTCTCTGCCCGGACGTCTCATGCGCAGTCGCCTTTTCAATCTTTTATCTGCTTTTTTACTGTCTGCCGCTGCCGTTCAATCCGCCCAGGCGGTGGACCTGTCCACCCAACGCCAGTATTACGATGAAGCCAAGCGCGCCCTGGCCAAGGGCGATAGCGGCCCGTATTTCCGTTACAGCCAGGCCCTCGCCGATTATCCGCTGGAACCCTACCTGGCGTACGACGAGCTGACCGCGCGCCTGAAAACCGCGAGCAACGCCGAAATCGAGAAATTCCTCGCCGAACACGGCGACCTGCCCCAGGCCAACTGGATGAAACTGCGCTGGTTGCGCTGGCTGGCAGACCGGGGCGATTGGGCGACCTTCGTCAAGTATTACGACCCGAAAATGAACTTCACCGAACTGGACTGCCTGAATGCGCAGTACCAGATCAGCCACAACCTCAAGGCCGAAGGTTATGCCAACACTGAAAAGCTCTGGCTGACCGGCAAATCCCAGCCCGAAGCCTGCGATGCCCTGTTCGGCATGTGGGCCGCCGATGGCCAGTTGACCGAGCAAAAACGCTGGGAACGCGCGAAACTCGCCGCCCAGGCGCGCAACTATCCGCTGGCCAACAGCCTGGTCAATGGCATGACCACCCTCGCACCTCGCGGTCGCTTGCTGGTGGACGTGGCGCAGAAACCGGAACTGCTCAACCAGCCGTCACGCTTCGCCCCGGCCGATGAAGCCATGTCCGACGTGGTCAGCCTCGGCCTGCGCCGCCTGGCTCGCCAGGATCCGGACAGGGCCATGAACCTGCTCGACGGTTACGCCAGCAGCATGCATTTCTCCCGGGATGAAAAAGTCGCGATCGCCCGGGAAATCGGGCTGAGCCTCGCCAAACGTTTCGACGGTCGTGCCCTGGACGTCATGACCAAATACGATCCGGAACTGCGCGACAACACGGTTTCCGAATGGCGCCTGCGCCTGCTCCTGCGCCTGGCGCGCTGGGACGATGCCTACCAGTTGACCCGCCGCCTGCCCCAGGACCTGGCCACCACCAACCGCTGGCGTTACTGGCAGGCCCGCAGCCTGGAACTGGCGCAACCGCAGAATCCGGAAGCGCAGACACTCTATAAAAACCTGGCCCGCGAACGCGACTTCTATGGCTTCCTCGCCGCCGATCGCTCACAGTCGCCCTACTCGCTGCTCAACAAACCGCTGGTACTCAGCCAGGCCACCATCAACAAGGTGCGCAACACTCCCGGCGTGCGTCGCGCCCTTGAACTGCACGCTCGCGGGCAAATTGTCGACGGTCGCCGCGAGTGGTACCACGTCAGCCGCCACTTCAGCCGCGACGAAATGGTCGCCCAGGCCAAACTGGCCTACGACCTGAAATGGTATTTCCCGGCGATCCGCACCATCAGTCAGGCCCAGTATTGGGATGACCTGGATATCCGTTTCCCGATGGCCCACCGCAATACGCTGGTGCGTGAAGCGAAGAACCGCGGCCTGCATCCGAGCTGGGCGTTCGCCATCACCCGCCAGGAAAGTGCGTTCATGGACGACGCCCGCTCCGGGGTCGGCGCCTCGGGCCTGATGCAACTGATGCCCGCCACCGCCAAGGAAACCGCGCGCAAGTTCAGCATTCCCTACAGCTCGCCACAGCAACTGCTGGATCCGGACAAGAACATCCAGCTCGGCGCCGCGTATCTGAGCCAGGTGCACAGCCAGTTCAACGGCAACCGCGTCCTCGCCTCCGCCGCCTACAACGCCGGCCCCGGCCGAGTGCGCCAATGGCTGCGCGGCGCCGATCACTTGAGTTTCGACGTGTGGGTGGAAAGCATTCCGTTCGACGAAACCCGCCAGTATGTGCAAAACGTGCTGTCGTATTCGGTGATCTATGGCGAGAAGCTCAATTCACCACAGCCGATCGTGGACTGGCATGAGCGGTATTTCGACGATCAATGATTCAAATCGACCCGCAAAAAAAGCCCGCATCACAGATGCGGGCTTTTTTTGTTGCTCAGAATTTCTTTGCCGACTTGAGCCGTGCGAAGACCTGTTTTCCAAGCTGGGTCAGGCGATACTTTTGTGCTGGACTACTTGGCGACTCAGGATGGGTCATCTCTATCCATTCGACCGCTAATGCAGGCCTGAGATAGTTAGTCCGAAAGGTCGCCTTGTGCACCAATCCGATGTCAGCCATCAATTCGCTGATCTTTCGCGGACCGTTAAGATGCAGCGCAGAAAGCAACTTCTCTACTGGGTCGCTTACTGGGTCGGTTACTGGGTCGATTTCTGGCTCACCCTGTACCGCCTCCGATAGTGCAAGGCTCATGGCTCGCAACATGAACTCTACGAAAGGCGTTGATTCGGCCAAAAGATCGGCCGCCGACAATGCCGCGTAGTACGCCTCCTGCTGATCCCGAATCACGGCCTCAACCGGCAAATAAGATAATACCGGGCGCCACTGACTGAGTATCAGGGTTTGCCAAAGGCGTCCCATACGTCCGTTACCGTCAGCGAAGGGATGGATGAACTCAAATTCATAATGAAAGACGCAGCTGGTAATCAGCGGATGCCAGTCCGAGGCACCAAGCCACGCCAACAAATCATCAATCAAGTGCACAACGCGACTCGGCGGCGGCGCCATATGGATCAACTTATCGCCACGATAGATACCCACGCCGGTTCGACGAAACTGCCCGTATTCATCAATCAATCCGCCCATCAGCAATTCATGGGCACGCAGTAAATCGGTCCGGCTACTTGGCTGCCAATCAGGCATGGCTTCGTAAGCAGCAAACGCATTTCGTACTTCCTGGATTTCCCGAGGCAACCCCAGCACACGCTGCCCTGCCAGAACGGCAGTCACCTGCTCGATGCTCAGCGAATTGTTTTCGATGGCCAAAGAAGCCTGAATCGTTCGAATCCGATTGCCACGACGTAACTGAGGTGTCTGCAGGCGTTCGTCCATAGCCGTAAGCTGACCGATCTGTTCGCTGATATCGGCGATCAGCGACAACATTTTCGTCGTCAAGGTCAGCGGTGGTTGATAACGGCTCATATCCTCATCCGGGCTCATAACAGAGGACGACATAATGCCCGAACCGGGCGTCATTCATCAGTAGTCATTCATGCCGCTTCATGTCCATCACTAAACTGCAACGCCGCCAACCGCGCATACAACGCATTACTGGCGATAAGCTCCTGATGCGTGCCCACCGCTACCAGCTTCCCCTGATCCATCACTGCGATGCGATCGGCGTTTTTCACCGTGGCCAGGCGATGGGCTATCACCAGGGTGGTGCGGTTTTTCATCAGGCTTGGCAGCGCCTGCTGGATCAGGTGTTCGCTCTGGGCATCGAGGGCGCTGGTGGCTTCGTCCAGGAGCAGGATCGGCGCGTCCACCAGCAACGCGCGGGCGATGGCCAGGCGTTGGCGCTGGCCACCGGACAAGCCGAGACCGCCGTCCCCCAGATGAGTCTGGTAACCGTTGGGCATGGCTTCGATAAAGTCATGGGCGTAAGCGATTTTTGCCGCCTCCTGCACCTCGGCCAAGGTCGCCTGTGGATTGCCGTAGCGAATGTTTTCTTCAATGCTGCCGAAAAACAGCGCCGGGGTTTGCGACACCAGGGCGAAACAGCGGCGCAGGTCCAGCGGGTCGAGTTGAGTCAATGGCACGCCATCGAGCAGGATGCGCCCTTCGGCCGGGTCGTAAAATCGCAGCAGCAAGTCATACACCGTGGATTTACCGGCCCCTGATGGCCCGACCAGCGCCAGCGTCTCACCAGCATTGACGGTCAGGCTCAAGCCGTCGACAGCATAGCTTTGCGGCCGCGACGGGTAGGAAAAACGCACATTGTGCAGTTGCAACTGGCCTTCGACACGCTCAGGCAGTTTCACCGCGCCCGCCACTGGCGCCAGGATGATGTTTTCTGAGCGCAGCAACTCGGCAATCCGCTCGGCCGCGCCGGCTGCCCGCTGCAACTCGCCAATCACTTCGCTCAAGGTACCGAACGCGCTGCCGACGATCAGGCTGTAGAACACGAACGCCGCCAGCTCGCCGGCGGAAATCCGCCCGGCGATGACGTCCATGCCGCCGACCCAGAGCATCACCCCGACCGCGCCCAATACCAGCACGATCACCAGGGTAATCAGCCAGGCCCGCTGGAAGATGCGCTTGCGTGCGGTGTTGAACGCCTCTTCCACGGTCACGGCAAACCGGCGCTCGTCCTGGGCCTGATGGTTGTAGGCCTGCACGGTCTTGATCTGGCCCAGGGTTTCGGACACATAGCTGCCGATATCGGCAATCCGGTCCTGGCTCAGGCGTGAGAGGTTACGCACCCGGCGCCCGAAGATCAGGATCGGCGCGATCACCGAGGGCAAGGCAACCACCACGATGCTGGTGAGCTTGGGGTTGGTGATGAACAACAGGATGATCCCGCCGATCACCATCAACAGATTGCGCAGGAACAACGACAGCGAAGAGCCGATGACCGATTGCAGCAGCGTGGTGTCGGCGGTCAGGCGGGACTGGATTTCCGAGCTGCGATTGTCTTCGTAAAACCCCGGATGCAGGTAAATCAGGTGATTGAACACGTTGCGGCGGATGTCGGCGACGCAGCGCTCGCCGATCCACGACACCAGGTAAAACCGTGCAAAGGTTCCGATCGCCAACCCCGCCACCAGCACCATGAACAGACCGATGGACTGATTGAGCAGGTGCGGTGACTGGGTCATGAACCCCTTGTCCACCAGCAGGCGGATGCCCTGCCCCATGGACAAGGTGATGCCGGCGGTGGCGATCAACGCCAGCAAGGCGCCAATGGCCTGCCAGCGATACGGCGCAATGAAACGGCTGGCCAGGCGAATGGCACGGCGGTGACGGGCAGAGAGCATCGTAATTATCCTGGACAAGGCAGTCATTAGGGTCAGCCTATACCGCTCAATGGGGTGGCTCGCTGCAAATCACAATGAGTCCGGTTGATTATGTCCACCAACACTAGAGGCTAGACGCTATTGGTCTAAAGTTCGGGTAGCCAGGCGAAGGCATTTCTGCTGGACTGGTTCTGTCCCCCCGGAAAGATCGCAGGGAGTTGTCATAGCCCGGTCACCTGGCGGTTCTACAGTGAGCTAACAACCTGATGAGGAGACAGGCCATGTCCTTGCAACACAGCAGCGATGACAAGATTCAAGTGATCCGCACGCAACCAGACCAGTCTCTGGGTTGCTCGATTATTGACGAGCAGGGTCGCGAAGTACCGATCACTGAAGAAATGATCCAGAAAGCTTGCAGCGAACTGGAAAAGCGATTGGTCAAACCTGCCGAACAAAAGTGATATAGCCACCGTCTTCTTGACCCGGCCCATTGTTGGCCGGGTTTTTTATGCCTGCTTATCCAATCCGGGACTGTGGCGCGCCCTTCGCGAGCAAGCCCGCTCCCACAGGGGATCCGGGTCGTACACAACATTTGTATCCAACGCGGCTCCTGTGGGAGCGGGCTTGCCCGCGATAAGGCCAATGCGGTCTTTAAACCAGTGTCGCCCCCAACGCCGCCACAATACGCTGCAACTGCGGCGCATCCCCCTCGATCCGCACCTGCAACCCGTCGATCTCGCGGCGCGACGGGTATTGCTTGCGCAACACATCGAATGCCGCACGCTGCTCGCTGACACTGCCGACAAGGCTGCGACGGAAATCGGCATCGTCACGACGCGGGTCATACACGCCACGGCACAGCATCGCCAACGCCCAGGCCGGGTCGCTTTGGGCATTGAGGGTCACGTGCGAAAGCCACGGTGCCGGTAGCAAATCGCCCAGGCTGACGCGGGCCGGTTGCCCGAGGAAATCGCAATACGCCTGATAAATCTGCGCGGTGCCCCGCTGCTTGCCGTCGAGGCTGTAACCGGCAATGTGTGGCGTTGCCAGCACGCAGAGCTCGGCCAGCGCCACGTCGACCTCAGGCTCGCCTTCCCAGACATCGAGCACTGCTTGCAGGTCTTCGCGCTCCAGCAGCACATCGCGCAGTGCCGCGTTGTTGACCACCGGCCCGCGACTGGCGTTGATCAGCCAGGTGCCGGACCGGAGCTGATTCAGACGTTGTTCATCGAACAAGTGCCAGGTCGATTGCTGGCCCTGCTTAGTCAATGGCGTGTGCAGGCTGATGACGTCGCACTCATCGATGATCTGCTCGAGGTTGACGTAATCCCCTCCTTGCGCCGCTTGCCGAGGTGGATCGCACACCAGCACTTTCCAGCCCAGGCCTTGCAGGACCTTGACCAGCCGCCCACCCACTTCGCCAGCACCAACCACCCCGTAAGTACGCCGGGTCAGGTCGACGCCTTCGATTTCGGCCAGGGTCAGCAGGCTGCCGAGCACATAGTCGACCACGCCACGGGCATTGCAGCCCGGTGCGCTGGACCAGGTGATGCCGGCCTGTTTGAAGTAATTCAGGTCCAGATGATCGGTGCCGATGGTGCACGTACCGACAAAGCGCACCTTGCTGCCCTCGAGCAGAGCGCGATTGACGTTGGTCACCGAACGCACCAACAGAACATCGGCCTGCTCGACCGTGGCGCGGTCGATGGCACGACCCGGTACCCGGCGGATTTCGCCGAAACCCTCGAAGAAGGCATCGAGCAGGGGGATATTTTCGTCGGCAACAATCAGCATGGCAGGCTCCTTTGGCGGATCGGCAGTTTAGGCGTAGATGCGGGTGGTGGGCCAGCGGGCATTGTTCACTTGTGTCTGAAGCGCAAGTTACTTTGTGGGAGCGGGCTTGCTCGCGAAAGCAGTGTGCCAGGCAACATTAATGGTGACTGACACTCCCCCTTCGCGAGCAAACCCGCTCCCACAGGTTTTGATTACAAATCGGTAACACGGGTCTTTTCCTGACTGCCGCGTCAACGCGTAGAATGCGCGCCTGTGCATCAATACCTTTTGGACGTTTCGCCATTGAATCCTGTAATTGAGAATACCGCCGCCATTGCTCCGGCGCGGACGACCCCCGTTCGCCTGGAGCTAAAAGGCCTGCTCAGCCTGGCCCTGCCGATCATGATCGCGCAACTGGCAACCACGGCCATGGGCTTCGTCGATGCGGTGATGGCCGGCCGCGTCAGCCCACGGGACCTGGCCTCGGTGGCCTTGGGCAATTCGATCTGGATTCCGGTCTACCTGTTGATGTCCGGCGTCCTGCTGGCCACCACCCCCAAGGTCGCGCAACGCTTTGGCGCCGGGCAACTTGACGAAATCGGCCCGCTGGTACGCCAGGCGCTGTGGCTGGCACTGTGTGTCGGGTTGATCGGCAGTGGCCTGCTGCTCGGCGCCGAGCCAATCCTGCACTGGATGAAAGTCGATCCGCAATTGATCGAGCCGAGCATGGGGTACCTGCACGGGATCGCCTTCGGCTTGCCGGGCATGGCGTTTTATTACGTGCTGCGCTGCTACAGCGATGGCATGGGCCGTACCCGCCCGAGCATGGTCATCGGCTTGTGCGGGCTACTGCTGAACATCCCGTTGAACTACACGTTGATCTATGGCCATTTCGGCGCACCGGCCCTGGGCGGCGTCGGGTGCGGCTGGGCCAGCGGCATTGTGATGTGGTTCATGGCGTTGAGCATGGCCGGCTGGACCTTCTGGGCCCCCTTCTATGCCCGCACCCGTGTGCTGGTACGCTTCGACCGCCCGAAATGGGCCGTGATCAAGCGTCTGGTCAGCATTGGCCTGCCGATCGGTATCGCCGTGTTCGCCGAGTCCAGCATCTTCGCGGTCATTGCCCTGTTGATCGGCAGCCTTGGCTCCACCGTGGTGGCCGGGCATCAAATCGCCCTGAATATCAGCTCGTTGCTGTTCATGATTCCTTATTCGCTGGGCATGGCGGTGACCGTGCGCGTCGGCCAGGCACTGGGAGCCGGTAATCCCTGGCAGGCGCGCTTCGCGGCGAAGGTCGGGCTCGGCGCGGCACTGGTGTTCGCGGCGTTCTCGGCGGCCCTGATCCTGCTCCTGCGCGAACCTATCGCGTCGATCTACACGCCTGACAAGGCCGTGATCCAGATTGCGTCGATGTTGATTGTGTACGCCGCGCTGTACCAGTTTTCCGATGCCATCCAGGTGATCTGCGCGGGTGCGCTGCGTGGATACCAGGACACCCGGGTGACGATGATCCTGACCTTGTTCGCCTATTGGGGCATCGGCCTGCCGGTCGGCTACGTGCTGGGACTGACCGACTTGTTCGGTCCGGCCAGCGGCCCGAGCGGGCTGTGGGAAGGCTTGATTGCCGGTTTGAGCTGTGCGGCGCTGATGCTGTCGATCCGCCTGACGCTCAGTGCGCGCCGACGGATTCGTAACAGCCGCTCGGCGGGTTGATTGCACAAACAAAAAGACCTGCTTTTGCAGGTCTTTTTTTGGCTACCGTTAAACAGACTTCTTGCGAATCCAGTAGAGGTAGGTGCCCTCATCTTCGTGCTGCGCCACCAGTTCATGGTCGAGAAACACGCAGAACTTGGGAATGTCGCGACGGGTCGAGGGGTCAGTGGCGATTACTTTGAGCAGGCCGCCGGGCACCAGGTCACGGATGTGCTGGTGCAGCATCATCACCGGCTCGGGGCAGTTGAGGCCGGTGGCGTCGAGGGTGCCGTCTACCGGCGTATCAAGCATTTCACTCATGATTCACTCCTGAAACTGGCCGGCATTGTCGCGCATTGCCGGGTGTAACGTCATCTATGGCATAACGCCGTACCCTGTGGGAGCGAGCTTGCTCGCGATGGCGTCAGGTCAGTCAACATTGATTTCAACTGACCCACCGCTATCGCGAGCAAGCTCGCTCCCACAGGGACTTGCGTGATCAGCGGGTTTTCGGCTTCTTCACATCCAGCCGGCGCAAATGGCAGGTCACTTCCTCGCGGTCGTGGTACAGCTGCTTGCAGCCGATCTCCACCTTGATGCCCCGGGCCTTGAAGCCATCGGCAATGCGCTCGAGCAAGCGCTTCACTTCGGCATAGCGCTGTTTCATCGGCAGCTTGAGGTTGACCACCGCCTCGCGGCAGTGGCCGTCGCCGATCCACTCTTCCAGCATCGCAGCGTTGCGCGCCGGCTTCTCGACGATGTCGCAGACCATCCAGTCCACCGGTTGCTTGGGCTTGAAGGTGAAACCGTCAGCCATCAAGTGCTGCACCAGACCGGTGTCCATCAGGCTTTCGGCCATCGGGCCGTTGTCGATGGCGGTCACCAGCATGCCGCGGTTGACCAGTTGCCAGGTCCAGCCACCGGGGGCGGCACCCAGGTCAACGCCGGTCATGTCGCCATGCAGGCGTTCGTCCCACTGGTCACGCGGGATGAAGTGGTGCCAGGCCTCTTCCAGCTTCAGCGTCGAGCGGCTCGGGGCCTCGCGGGGGAACTTCAAACGGGGAATGCCCATCGGCCACATCGCCGAGTTGTTCGACTCCGCCAGGCCCATGAACACTTCGCGGCCGCTCTTGAACGTCAACAGCAAACGCGGTTTGTGGGCATCTTCCACCAGCTTGCCGGCCGCCATCAGTGCCTTGCGCAGATGCACTTCGAATTTCTTGCAGAAGTTCGACAGTTCCTTGCCGTCGTTGGTGTCGACCATTTCCAGCCACAGGCTGCCGCACAGAGGAAAGTCCGCCATATGCGCAAGGATCACACTGATGCGGTCGGTTTCCGGCAGATCGATGAAGATCCCCCGAGCCCACTGGCGCGGAAAGATCAGCTCGGCGAAACGCTGCCCGCGCATCAGGCGCTCGGCGCCGTCTTCTTCGGTGCAGACAAACTCGGCGCAGGCAGTTGCCGCCTTGGCCTTGGCATATCCGGCCACGTTCAAGCGCGCGGCGAGGTCGGAAATCTCGGAACAGACTTCGCCTTCGAAGCCCGGCCGGCAATGCATAAAGAGGGTGTTCATTCTTACTCCTGGGCAATGGCGAGGAATTTCGGCCACTGCGCGATGCCCAGGCTTGCGTTGAAGCAAAGCCTGTCACGAAAACCCGCGCATGATAGCCGACTTCGGAACCCCGGACTCAGCGATAGAGTCCAGTTATTAGCCTTAAGCAGCAAAGAGGACTAGGTTTAGTCCTCTGCCCGTCCCCTCTGTCCGTAGCCGTGCGGACTCAAAGGAGTGATCGCAATGCCGTCCCTCGATAGCCTGAATACGCTCAAGACCCTGCAAGTCGGCAACAAGACCTACCACTACTTCAGCCTGCCCGATGCCGCCAAAAGCCTGGGCGACCTGGACAAGCTGCCGATGTCGTTGAAAGTCCTGCTGGAAAACCTGCTGCGCTGGGAGGACGAAAAAACCGTCACCGGCGCCGACCTCAAGGCACTGGCCGCGTGGCTCAAGGAGCGTCGCTCCGACCGCGAAATCCAGTACCGCCCGGCGCGGGTGCTGATGCAGGACTTCACCGGTGTACCGGCGGTGGTCGACCTGGCCGCCATGCGTGCGGCGATGGCCAAGGCCGGCGGCAATCCGCAGCGGATCAACCCGCTGTCGCCGGTGGACCTGGTGATCGACCACTCGGTGATGGTCGACAAGTTCGCCAGCAGCAGCGCCTTCGAGCAGAACGTCGACATTGAAATGCAACGCAATGGCGAACGTTATGCGTTCCTGCGCTGGGGCCAGAGTGCCTTCGACAATTTCAGCGTAGTGCCGCCGGGCACCGGGATCTGCCACCAGGTGAATCTTGAATACCTCGCCCGCACCGTCTGGACCAAGGACGAGGACGGCCGCACCTATGCCTTCCCCGACACCCTGGTGGGCACCGATTCCCACACCACCATGATCAACGGCCTCGGCGTGCTTGGCTGGGGCGTCGGCGGTATCGAGGCGGAAGCGGCGATGCTCGGGCAACCCGTATCGATGCTGATTCCCGAAGTCATCGGTTTCAAACTCACCGGCAGACTCAAGGAAGGCATCACCGCCACCGACCTGGTGCTGACTGTGACCCAGATGCTGCGCAAGAAAGGCGTGGTGGGCAAATTCGTCGAATTCTACGGCGATGGCCTTGCCGACCTGCCCCTGGCCGACCGCGCGACCATCGCCAACATGGCCCCGGAATACGGCGCCACCTGCGGTTTCTTCCCGGTGGACGACATTACGCTGGAATACCTTCGCCTGTCCGGCCGGCCCCTGGAATCGGTGCAACTGGTGGAGGCCTACAGCAAGGCCCAGGGCCTGTGGCGCCTGCCCGGCCAGGAACCCGCCTTCACCGACAGCCTGGCGCTGGACATGGCCAGCGTTGAAGCCAGCCTCGCCGGACCAAAACGTCCACAGGACCGGGTGTCGCTGCCCAACGTCGCGCAAGCATTCAGCGACTTCACCGACCTGCAATTCAAGCCCACCAGCAAGGAAGAAGGCCGCCTGGAAAGCGAAGGCGGTGGCGGTGTTGCCGTCGGCAATGCCGATATGGCCGGCGAAGCGGATTACGACTACGAAGGCCAGACCTATCGCCTGAAAAACGGCGCCGTAGTCATCGCCGCGATCACCTCCTGCACCAACACCTCCAACCCCAGCGTGATGATGGCGGCCGGGCTGGTGGCGAAGAAGGCTGTGGAAAAAGGCCTGAAACGCAAACCCTGGGTGAAGAGCTCGCTGGCCCCCGGCTCGAAAGTGGTGACCGACTACTATAAGGCGGCCGGCCTGACCCAATACCTCGATGAATTGGGCTTTGCCCTGGTCGGCTATGGCTGCACCACCTGCATCGGCAACTCCGGGCCGCTGTCGGAGCCCATCGAGAAAGCCATCCAGCAAGCCGACCTCACCGTGGCCTCCGTACTCTCGGGCAATCGCAACTTCGAAGGCCGGGTGCATCCGCTGGTGAAAACCAACTGGCTGGCCTCCCCGCCGCTGGTGGTCGCCTACGCGCTGGCCGGCACGGTGCGCACCGACCTCACCCGCGAGCCGCTAGGCGATGACAAGGATGGCAACCCGGTTTACCTGCGGGACATCTGGCCAAGCAGCAAGGAAATTGCCGACGCCGTGAATCAGGTGAACACCGCCATGTTCCACAAGGAATACGCCGAAGTGTTTGCCGGTGACGCGCAATGGCAGGCGATCAAGGTTCCGCAGGCGGCGACCTATGTCTGGCAGGACGACTCGACCTACATCCAGCATCCGCCGTTCTTCGACGACATCGGCGGCCCGCCGCCCGTGGTCAAGGATGTCAGCGGCGCCGGGATCCTCGCACTGCTGGGCGACTCGGTGACCACCGACCACATCTCCCCGGCTGGCAACATCAAGGTCGACAGCCCGGCAGGGCAATACCTGCGCGACAAAGGCGTGGAACCGCGAGACTTCAACTCCTATGGCTCGCGGCGTGGCAACCATGAAGTGATGATGCGCGGCACCTTCGCCAATATCCGCATACGCAACGAAATGCTCGGCGGCGAGGAAGGCGGCAACACCCGCTACATTCCCACCGGCGAAAAAATGTCGATCTACGACGCCGCCATGCGCTATCAGGCTTCAGGTACACCACTGGTGGTGATCGCCGGCCAGGAATACGGCACCGGCTCGAGTCGCGACTGGGCCGCCAAGGGCACCAACCTGCTAGGGGTGAAAGCGGTCGTCGCCGAAAGCTTCGAACGAATTCACCGCTCCAACCTGGTGGGCATGGGCGTGCTGCCATTGCAGTTCAAGCTGGATCAGAACCGCAAGAGCCTGAACCTGGGTGGCAGCGAGACCCTGGACATCCTCGGCTTGACCGGCGTCGAGCTGACGCCACGGATGAACCTGACGCTGGTCATCACCCGCGAAGACGGCAGCAGCGAGAAGATCGAGGTGTTGTGCCGCATCGATACGCTCAATGAGGTGGAGTACTTCAAGTCCGGAGGGATTCTGCATTACGTGTTGCGGCAGTTGATCGCTTCGTAACGGACGACCGACACAAACACCGCCTTCGGGCGGTGTTTGTATTTGGACTGCGCTTATAATCGCAGCCCTCAGGACACCCCCCATCTGTGGCGAGGGAGCTTGCTCCCGCTCGACTGCGAAGCAGTCGCCAGCCCTGCAGATGCATTTCATCTGGCACACCGGGTTGATTGTTATTGGGGCCGCTTCGCAGCCCAGCGGGAGCAAGCTCCCTCGCCACAAAAGCTATTCATCTCTAAGGACTTCAAATGATTGCCCTGCCATGGACGTTTCTGGCCCTGCTTTCCTTCGGCTACGGCCTGGCGCTGACCTACGGCCATCTCGGCTGGCTCTCGGCAATTTCGGTGTTCCTGTTGCTGGTCGCAGGTGTCGCCGTCCGCCAACGCGACATCCCTTTTGCCCGCTACCTCGGCCACGGCCTGTTCATCGTCCTGGCCCTGGCATTGGCGACGCATTGGCTACCCGGCTTCTATAACGGTCGCGTTATCGATCCCCAGCGTTTTACCGACGATGCCGTGTCATTCGCCATGCACCTGAACCTGGACAAACCGCTGATCGGCTTCTGGCTGTTACTGGTTTGTCCGTGGATTGTCGGTCGCCGTTCACTTCGGTTGTCGCTGTATGCCACCGCACTGGCCCTGACCTTGAGCGCCATGCTGGCATTGGGCGGCGCGCTCTTGTTGGGGGTCATCGCCTGGTCGCCGAAATGGCCGGATCAAGCCTGGCTGTGGTTGCTGAACAATCTGCTGCTAGTGACGCTGGTCGAAGAAGCGCTGTTCCGTGGCTACATTCAGGGCGGCCTGAGCCGACACCTCAAAGACCGGCCCTACGGTGAACTTCTCGCCCTGCTGCTGGCGTCATTGGTCTTCGGCCTGGCCCATATCGGCGCAGGATGGCAGTGGGTATTGCTGGCAACGCTGGCCGGGGTCGGCTATGGCCTGGCCTACCGGTTCGGCGGGCTGGGCGCCGCCATTGCCAGTCACTTTGGCTTGAACCTGCTGCATTTCGGTCTGTTCACCTATCCGATGCTCGCCGGCTGACGCAAGGGTCATTTTGCGACGCATCGCTGATTATCGAAAAATAAGCTCAACAATCCGCCGGCTTCGCCGATATAGCACTTGAAAGCCTTGCGGATTAAAAAAGCCATGCGTAACAACCAGCCAATTACACAACGCGAGCGGACCTTCCCGGCTCAGCAACGGTTGATTTCCACCACCGATGCCAAGGGCATGATCACCTACTGTAACGACGCTTTCGTCGAGATCAGCGGGTTTTCCCGAGAGGAACTGATCCGTGCACCGCACAATCTGGTCCGTCACCCCGACGTCCCGGCCGCGGTGTTCGCCCACATGTGGGACACGCTGAAACAAGGCTTGCCATGGATGGGCATTGTCAAGAATCGCTGCAAGACCGGTGATCATTACTGGGTGAACGCCTATGTGACACCGGTTTTCGAAGGCAAACAGGTGATCGGTTACGAGTCGGTACGGGTCAAGCCCACCGCCGAACAGATCCGCCGCGCCGAAGCGCTCTACCAACGCATCAACCAGGGCAAGTCGGCCATTCCCTCCTCGGATAAATGGCTGCCGATCCTGCAGGACTGGCTGCCGTTCATCCTGGTCAGCCAATTGAGCTTCATGATCGGTGCATCGCTGAACTCCCATTGGGGGTTTGCCCTGGCTGCCGGTCTTTCGGTGCCGCTGGGCCTGATGGGCCTCCAGTGGCAACAGCGAGGCCTCAAGCGTTTGCTGCGCCTGGCCGAGCAAACCACCTCCGATCCGTTGATCGCACAGATGTACACCGACAGTCGCGGCGCCCAGGCGCGCCTGGAAATGTCCATCCTGAGCCAGGAAGCACGCCTGAAAACCTGCCTGACGCGTCTGCAGGACACGGCCGAACACCTGACCGATCAGGCCAGACAGTCCGACGCCCTGGCGCACAACAGCTCCAGCGGCCTGGAACGTCAACGGGTCGAAACCGAACAGGTGGCCACCGCGGTCAACCAGATGGCCGCCACCACCCAGGAAGTCGCCAGCCACGTGCAACGCACCGCCGACGCCACCCAGGAAGCCAATCGCCTGACCGGTCGCGGTCGTGACATCGCCGGGGAAACCCGCGAAGCCATCCAGCGCCTGTCGGTGGTGGTCGGTGAAACCGGCGTGACCGTGACCCAACTGGCCAAGGACAGCAACGAAATCGGCGGCGTGGTCGATGTGATCAAAGGCATCGCCGACCAGACCAACCTGCTGGCGCTGAACGCCGCCATCGAAGCGGCCCGTGCCGGCGAGATGGGTCGTGGTTTTGCGGTGGTGGCCGACGAAGTCCGTCAACTGGCGCAACGCACCAGCGAGTCCACCGGGCAGATTCATGCGCTGATCGCCAAGCTCCAGCAAACCGCCAGCACGGCCGTGCAAACCATGGAGGCCGGGCACCGTCAAGCTGAAGAAGGCGTGGCGCGGGTACTGGAAGCGGACCAGGCACTGGTGGGGATCAGTGAAGCGGTGGCCAACATCACCGACATGACCACCCAGATCGCCGCCGCGACCGAAGAGCAAAGCGCCGTGGCCGAAGAGATCAGCCGCAACATCAGCAACATTTCGCAACTGGCAGACCAGACCTCGGAACAGGCACAGAACTCGGCGTTGTTGAGTGAAGAGCTGACCAAGACTGCCAATACACAGTATTCGTTGGTGGAGCGGTTTAACCGCTGATTGCTGCTGGAATGATAAAAACCCGGACAGTGAACACTTCCGGGTTTTTTATTGCCAGTCTGAAATGTATATCGCCTGGACAGGCCTCTTCGCGAGCAAGCCCGCTCCCACAGTGATATTTGGTGTGGCTTGAATTTATGTACAGTGCAAAACCCTGTGGGAGCGGGCTTGCTCGCGAAGAGGCCATTTGCAACACCACATCTTTCACTGAAGGAATGAAACCACCTTCCCCGCCGCAGCCGCCAAATGCTGCTCATGGCTAAACCCCGAAGCCTTCAACGGCTTCAAGTCATGATCCCCCGCCACCAGCCAGAACACCTCGATACCCGGCGATAGCGCGTACCCCTCGACCGCCTCCCGATTGCCCAGCGCATCGCGTTCACCTTGCACGATCAAGGTTCGCGTCTTCAGTCCGGCCAAATGCTCAACCCGCGGCTTCTCCGGTTTACCCACGGCATAAAACGGATACCCCAGGCACACCAGCGCATCCGCGCCCAACTCATCAGCCAGCAAACTGGCCATGCGACCGCCCATGGACTTGCCGCCGATGGCCAGCGGCCCAGTGACATGACGTCGCACCTGGGCATACACCCCGCGCCAGCACTCCTGCAGTTTCGGCGCCGGGTTCGGCGGGCGTTTGCCGCCATCGAGGCGCCGCTGCGCCATATAGGGAAACTCGAAGCGCAACACGTTGAGGCCTTGCGCGGCGAGGCGTGCAGCCATGTCGCTCATCCAGTCGCTGTCCATCGGTGCGCCGGCGCCATGGGCGAGGATCAGCGTCGCGGCAGCCTTGCCAGCGGCGGCGTTCCACAACCATCCATGATCCCGCACGCACTGCGCCCATTGATCCCCGTCAATACCGGCATTGTGCCCTTTGTCCATGCTTGCCTCGCTTTTAGTCTGCCTATAACTCCGGCCGAAGGGTGCGCTGCCTTGCGCGAGTGCGCTCACTTCGGCTGAACCGTGGATGGGGAACCATGAACACTTCTATCAGTACCGCCTACAACTACAAGGTGGTCCGCCAATTCGCCATTATGACGGTGGTGTGGGGCATCGTCGGCATGGGGCTCGGGGTTTTTCTCGCTGCCCAGTTGGTCTGGCCCGAACTCAACTTCAATTTGCCGTGGACCAGCTTCGGCCGCTTGCGCCCGCTGCACACCAACGCGGTGATCTTCGCCTTCGGCGGCTGCGCACTGTTCGCCAGTTCGTTTTATTCAGTACAACGTACCTGCCAGACCCGGCTGTTCGCACCGAAAATCGCCGCGTTCTGTTTCTGGGGCTGGCAGTTGGTGATTCTGTTGGCGGCCATCAGCCTGCCGCTGGGCTACACCAGTTCCAAGGAATACGCCGAACTGGAATGGCCGATCGACATCCTGATCACCATTGTCTGGGTCGCCTACGCCATCGTGTTCTTCGGCACGATCATGCAGCGCAAGACCAAGCACATCTATGTCGGTAACTGGTTCTTCGGTGCGTTCATCATCACCGTGGCGATCCTGCACATCGTCAACAACATGGAATTGCCGGTCAGCTTCACCAAGTCCTACTCGCTGTACTCCGGTGCCACCGACGCGATGGTGCAATGGTGGTACGGGCACAACGCCGTAGGCTTTTTCCTCACCGCCGGTTTCCTCGGGATGATGTACTACTTCGTGCCGAAACAGGCCGAGCGTCCGGTGTACTCCTATCGCCTGTCGATCGTGCACTTCTGGGCGCTGATTACCCTGTACATCTGGGCAGGCCCCCACCACTTGCACTACACCGCGCTGCCGGACTGGGCGCAGTCGCTGGGCATGGTGATGTCGCTGATCCTGCTGGCGCCGAGCTGGGGCGGGATGATCAACGGCATGATGACCCTGTCGGGCGCCTGGCATAAGTTGCGCAGCGACCCGGTCCTGCGCTTCCTCGTGGTGTCGCTGGCGTTCTACGGCATGTCGACCTTCGAAGGGCCGATGATGGCGATCAAGACGGTCAACGCCCTCTCCCACTACACCGACTGGACCATCGGCCACGTACACGCGGGTGCCTTGGGCTGGGTGGCGATGATCTCCATCGGCGCGCTGTACCACATGATCCCGAAAGTCTTCGGCCGCGAGCAGATGCACAGCATCGGCCTGATCAACGCGCACTTCTGGCTCGCCACCATCGGCACCGTGCTCTACATCGCCTCGAT
The DNA here is from genome assembly GCF_054668325.1 of Pseudomonas sp. S2_F07. Classification (NCBI taxonomy): domain Bacteria; kingdom Pseudomonadati; phylum Pseudomonadota; class Gammaproteobacteria; order Pseudomonadales; family Pseudomonadaceae; genus Pseudomonas; species Pseudomonas sp. S2_F07. The sequence continues at coordinate 5,882,428 of NZ_CP162758.1, read as the reverse complement.
GTGGGTCAACGGCATCGCCCAGGGCCTGATGTGGCGTGCGGTGAACGAAGACGGCACGCTGACCTACTCCTTCGTCGAAACCCTGGTGGCCAGCCACCCAGGCTTCGTCGTGCGGTTGGTGGGCGGCGCGATCTTCCTCAGCGGCATGTTCCTGATGGCCTACAACACCTGGCGCACCGTGCGGGCCTCGCAGCCTGCCGAAGTCGCCGCTGCCGCGCAGATGGCCTGAGGAGTCCGCCATGAAACACGAAACTATCGAGAAAAACGTCGGCCTGTTGCTGCTGCTGATGATCCTGGCGGTGAGCATCGGCGGCCTGACCCAGATCGTTCCGCTGTTCTTCCAGGACGTGACCAACAAACCGGTGGAAGGCATGAAGCCCTACACCGCACTGCAACTGGAAGGTCGCGACATCTACATCCGCGAAGGCTGCGTCGGCTGCCACTCACAGATGATCCGGCCGTTCCGCGCCGAGACCGAACGCTACGGTCACTACTCGGTGGCCGGTGAAAGCGTGTGGGATCACCCCTTCCTGTGGGGCTCTAAACGCACCGGACCGGACCTGGCGCGGGTCGGCGCGCGCTACTCGGATGACTGGCACCGCGCGCACTTGTACAACCCGCGCAATGTCGTGCCGGAGTCAAAGATGCCGGCCTACCCGTGGCTGGTGGCCAATCAGCTCGACAGCAGTCATACCGAAACCAAGATCAAGGCCATGCGCACCCTGGGCGTGCCGTACACCGACGAGGACATTACCGGGGCCGTCGCTTCCCTCAAGGGCAAGAGCGAGATGGATGCACTGGTCGCCTACCTGCAAGTGCTCGGCACTGCCATCAAGAGCAAGAGGTGAGCAATGTTTGAATTGAGCACTGGAATGATCCGCGGCCTCGGCACCGTCGTGGTGTTCGTGGCCTTCGTCGGCCTGACGTTGTGGGTATTCAACGGCAAGCGCGGCCCGGCATTCGCCGAAGCGCGCCTGCTGCCCTTCGCCGACGAGCCACAACCCGACATCACTGAAGAATCAGCAACAAGGAGTACCCGGCCATGACCACCTTCTGGAGTACGTGGATCTGCGTACTGACCATCGGCAGCCTGATCGGCCTGACCTGGTTGCTGCTCAGCACCCGCAAGGGCGAAACCAAGGGCAGTGTCGACCAGACCATGGGCCACAGCTTCGACGGCATCGAGGAGTACGACAACCCGCTGCCGCAATGGTGGTTCATGCTGTTCGTTGGCACCCTGGTGTTTGCCGTCGGCTACCTGATCCTTTATCCCGGCCTGGGCAACTGGAAAGGCATCCTCCCCGGCTACGAAAACGGCTGGACCGGGGTGCATGAATGGGAAAAGGAAATGGCCAAGGCTGACACGAAGTTCGGACCGATTTTCGCCAAATTCGCGGCGATGCCCGTGGAAGAAGTGGCCAAGGACCCGCAGGCACTGAAAATGGGCGGCCGCCTGTTTGCCTCCAACTGTTCGGTGTGCCACGGCTCGGACGCCAAGGGTGCATTCGGCTTCCCCAACCTGGCCGACAGCGACTGGCGCTGGGGCGCCAGCGCAGAAACCATCAAGACCACCATCATGGGTGGCCGGATGGCGATGATGCCGGCCTGGGGTGAAGTCCTGGGTGAGGAAGGTGTGAAAAACGTCGCCGCTTATGTGCGCCATGATCTGGCCGGCCTGCCGCTGCCCGCCGACAGCAAAGTCGACCTGCAAGCCGGACAGCAAGCCTTCAGCACCACCTGCGTCGCCTGCCATGGCGCAAACGGCCAGGGCACTGAAGCCATGGGCGCGCCGAACCTGACGCACCCGGCCGGCTTCATTTACGGTACAAGCCTGACGCAGCTTGAGCAGACGATTCGGCATGGTCGCCAGGGCCATATGCCGGCGCAGAACGAACTGCTGGGCAATGACAAGGTGCAATTGCTGGCCGCGTATGTGTACAGCCTGTCCCACGGTTTGAATACCGAGCGCCTGCAGGCTGAAGACAACCGCAAATAAATCCCGACCGCTCTGCTGCCGCATTCTCCCGGATGCGGCAGTTCCCTGCCCCTTTGCGACCCATTGTCGCACCCTCCCGCAGACTTTCTTTCGGATCACCGGATTCGGGTCTAAGCTTCCCCCGATGCGGACTGGCCGGTGCCGGTTCCAGGTCGACCCTGAACGATGTGTTCGACGAATCTGCCCGATGAACAGGCCGCAAAGGCTGGTAGATACCGGCTGTCGCGCCAGTTGCCTCCGGTCAGCCAAACGTTGCGTTTGAACACACCCCGTTACATCCGACCTGACCCCCTCGCCTGATCAGTCCGCCGGGACGTTTTGCCCGCGGGCAAATTTGTCCTTACGCGGCGCATGGAAAGGCCGCAGAATCAGCTTTTGAAAGCATTGACCCAGGTCATGGCGCGTTGCAATGACCCCTTGCTTTCTCCATACTTGCGGCCGATTTTTAATCCTAATAAAACACCCAAACCGTGGAACCTTAGAATGAGCACAGCAATCAGTCCGACTGCTTATAACTATAAGGTAGTCCGCCAGTTCGCCATCATGACGGTGGTCTGGGGGATCCTTGGCATGGGGCTCGGTGTCTTCATTGCCTCGCAACTGGTCTGGCCGGAGTTGAACTTCGGTCTGGCATGGACGAGCTTTGGACGCCTGCGCCCGCTGCACACCAACCTGGTGATTTTCGCCTTCGGTGGATGTGCACTGTTTGCCACTTCTTATTACGTCGTGCAGCGAACCTGCCAAACGCGACTGATTTCCGACAGCCTCGCCGCCTTCACCTTCTGGGGATGGCAAGCGGTGATCGTCGGCGCGATCATTACCTTGCCGATGGGTTTCACTACCACCAAGGAATACGCGGAACTGGAATGGCCCCTGGCTATTCTGCTGGCCATTGTCTGGGTCACCTACGGCCTGGTGTTCTTCGGCACCATCGTCAAGCGCAAGACCAAGCACATTTATGTGGGTAACTGGTTCTACGGCGCGTTCATCGTCGTGACCGCGATGCTGCACATCGTCAACCACATGTCGCTGCCGGTCAGCCTGTTCAAGTCCTACTCGGCCTACTCGGGTGCGACGGACGCGATGATCCAGTGGTGGTACGGCCACAACGCCGTGGGTTTCTTCCTGACCACCGGCTTCCTGGGCATGATGTACTACTTCGTGCCGAAACAGGCCGAACGCCCGATCTACTCCTATCGCCTGTCGATCGTGCACTTCTGGGCGCTGATCACCCTGTACATCTGGGCAGGTCCGCACCACCTGCACTACACCGCACTGCCGGACTGGGCTCAGTCCCTGGGCATGGCGATGTCGATCATCCTGCTGGCGCCAAGCTGGGGCGGCATGATCAACGGCATGATGACCCTGTCGGGCGCCTGGCATAAGCTGCGCACCGACCCGATCCTGCGCTTCCTGGTCGTCTCCCTGGCGTTCTACGGCATGTCGACCTTCGAAGGGCCGATGATGGCGATCAAGACCGTGAACTCCCTGTCGCACTACACCGACTGGACCATCGGCCACGTACACGCCGGCGCGTTGGGCTGGGTTGCAATGATCTCGATCGGCGCGGTCTACCACATGATCCCGAAACTGTTCGGTCGTGCGCAGATGCACAGCACCGGCCTGATCAACACCCACTTCTGGCTCGCGACCATCGGTACCGTGCTCTACATCGCTTCGATGTGGGTCAACGGCATCACCCAGGGCCTGATGTGGCGTGCAATCAACGATGACGGCACCCTCACCTACTCGTTCGTCGAAGCGCTGCAAGCCAGCCACCCGGGCTTCATCGTCCGTGCCCTGGGCGGTGCGTTCTTCGCCACCGGCATGTTGTTCATGGCCTACAACGTATTCCGTACCGTACGCGCCTCGAACCCGGCTGAAGCCAAAGCCGCCGAACAGATTGCCGTAGTTGGAGCTCACTGATGAAGCATGAAGCAGTCGAGAAGAATATTGGCCTGCTGGCCTTCTTCATGGTCATCGCCGTCAGCATCGGCGGCCTGACCCAGATCGTTCCGCTGTTTTTCCAGGATGTCACCAACAAGCCGGTCGAGGGCATGAAGCCCCGCACCGCCCTTGAACTGGAAGGCCGGGACGTTTATATCGCCAACGGTTGTGTCGGCTGCCACTCGCAGATGATCCGTCCGTTCCGTGCTGAAACCGAACGCTACGGCCACTACTCGGTCGCCGGTGAAAGCGTCTGGGACCACCCGTTCCTGTGGGGTTCCAAGCGGACCGGTCCGGACCTGGCCCGTGTCGGCGGTCGTTACTCCGATGACTGGCAGCGTGCGCACCTGTACAACCCGCGCAACGTAGTGCCCGAGTCGAAAATGCCGGCCTACCCGTTCCTCGTGGAAAACAAGCTCGACGGCAAAGACACCGCCAAGAAAATGGAAGTCTTGCGCACGCTCGGCGTCCCTTACACCGACGAAGACATCGCCGGCGCCAAGGATGCTGTGAAGGGCAAAACCGAAATGGACGCGCTGGTGGCCTATCTGCAGGGCCTGGGCACCATCATCAAAAGCAAACGGTGATCTGGATGGATATCGGGATGATTCGTGGCCTGGGCACCGTTGTCGTGATGGTGGCCTTCATCGGACTGGCACTGTGGGTGTTCAGTCCCAAGCGCAAGTCGGAGTTTGAAGACGCTACCTTGCTGCCTTTCGCGGATGATCCCGAAGCCATCAAGCACGTCGAGCAAGCTTCTAGGAGTAACAAAGAATGACTACATTCTGGAGTCTGTACGTCACAGTCCTCAGTCTCGGCACCATCTTCGCCCTGACCTGGCTGCTGCTGTCCACCCGCAAGGGTCAGCGCGCCGAGCAAACCGACGAGACGGTTGGTCACTCCTTCGACGGGATCGAGGAGTACGACAACCCGTTGCCGAAATGGTGGTTCATGCTGTTCGTGGGCACCATCATCTTCGCCCTCGGCTACCTGGTGCTGTACCCGGGCCTGGGCAACTGGAAAGGCCTGCTGCCGGGTTACAACTACCTCGATAACGAGAAGCAGACCGCGTTCGCCAACGGCCAGACCGGCTGGACCGGCGTTCACGAGTGGGAAAAGGAAATGGCCAGGTCGGACGCCAAGTTCGGTCCGATCTTCGCCAAGTTCGCGGCCATGCCAATCGAAGAAGTGGCCAAGGACCCGCAAGCCCTGAAGATGGGTGGCCGCCTGTTCGCCTCCAACTGCTCGGTTTGCCACGGTTCCGACGCCAAGGGCGCCTATGGCTTCCCGAACCTGACCGACGCCGACTGGCGCTGGGGCGGCGAGCCGGAAACCATCAAGACCACCATCATGGGCGGCCGTCACGCGGTGATGCCTGCGTGGGCTGAAGTGATTGGCGAGCAAGGCGTGGCCGACGTGGCCGCGTTTGTCCTGACCAACCTCGATGGCCGCAAGCTTCCGGACGGCGCCAAGGCCGACCCGGTTGCCGGGCAGAAACTGTTCGCTACCAACTGCGTGGCGTGCCACGGTCCGGAAGGCAAAGGCACCCCGGCGATGGGCGCACCTAACCTGACTCACCCGGCAGCGTTCATCTACGGTTCGAGCTTCGCTCAACTGCAGCAGACCATCCGTTACGGCCGTCAGGGCCAGATGCCTGCGCAAGAGCAGCTGCAAGGTAACGACAAGGTTCACCTGCTGGCCGCTTACGTCTACAGCCTGTCTCACGGCGAGAAGGCAGCGGACGCCGAGTAAGGCAAACGCTTGAAGCAACAAAAAAGGGCCCCGCCAATGTGAATTGGCGGGGCCCTTTTGTTTGTTCGGCAGTGTCCAATGGTTTCGACCAATGGTAATGCCCGGCACCTACTTCGAGGTTGTCGATCGCCGCACACAGTAGTAACGCTTCTACCCGTGGACCGAATGACCGGCGACATGCGCAAAACCGTCCATAATTCTCAAGTCAATTGATTCAAGTCATTACACCATCAAATGATTTTGCCAAACGTGACCAAAGGTCGCACCCGCAGGCTAGAGCGAGAGGCGTATCATTGCGCCACTGCAACACTCCTTTTTGACCGCGGTCGGCACGTACTGACCGAGGCATTTTTCCACTGCCGTGGGATGCAATGATGAGCAACCAGATTCCGGTACACGACGTCACTCCACCCACAAAGAATGCGAACAATAGCGTCGACCTCTACGCCTCCAGGGAAAAAATCTACACCCGCGCCTTCACCGGCCTGTTTCGCAACCTGCGGATGACCGGCGGAGCCCTGTTGTTCCTGCTGTATTTCGGCACTGTATGGCTGGACTGGGGCGGTCACCAGGCCGTGTGGTGGAACCTGCCGGAGCGCAAGTTCTTCATTTTCGGCGCCACCTTCTGGCCCCAGGACTTCATTCTGCTGTCCGGCATGTTGATCATCGCCGCCTTCGGCCTGTTCTTCATCACCGTGTACGCCGGACGGGTCTGGTGCGGTTATACCTGCCCGCAAAGCGTCTGGACCTGGATCTTCATGTGGTGCGAAAAAGTCACCGAAGGTGACCGCAACCAACGCATCAAGCTCGACAAGGCGCCCATGAGCGCCAACAAGCTCCTGCGCAAACTCAGCAAGCACACCATGTGGCTGTTGATCGGTTTCGTCACCGGCATGACCTTCGTCGGCTACTTCTCGCCGATCCGCGAACTGGTGTTCGAGTTCTTCACCGGCCAGGCGGATGGCTGGTCGTACTTCTGGGTCGGGTTCTTCACTCTCGCCACTTACGGCAACGCCGGCTGGTTGCGCGAACAGGTGTGCATCTACATGTGCCCGTACGCACGCTTCCAGAGCGTGATGTTCGACAAGGACACCCTGATCGTTTCCTACGACCCGCGCCGTGGCGAAGGCCGTGGCCCGCGTAAAAAAGGCATCGACTACAAGGCCCAGGGCCTGGGTGACTGCATCGATTGCACCATGTGCGTCCAGGTCTGCCCGACGGGTATCGATATCCGCGACGGCCTGCAAATCGAATGCATCGGTTGCGCCGCCTGCATCGATGCCTGCGACGCCATCATGGACAAGATGGATTACCCGCGCGGGCTGATCAGCTACACCACCGAGCACAACCTGTCCGGGCAGAAAACCCATAAACTGCGTCCGCGCCTGATTGGCTATGCCATTGTGCTGCTGGCGATGATCAGCTTGCTGGTGACGGCATTCTTCATGCGTGCGCTGGTGGGCTTCGATGTCAGCAAGGACCGCGTGCTGTACCGCGAGAACGCCGAAGGGCGGATCGAAAACGTCTACAGCCTGAAAATCATGAACAAGGACCAGCGCGACCATACCTACCTGCTCGAAGCCTCCGGCCTGCCGGATCTCAAATTGCAGGGTCGACGCGAGATCAAGGTCGCGGCCGGCGAGATCGTCAGCCAGCCTGCCGAACTGTCCGTCGCACCGGAAAAACTGCCGTCGAGCACCAACGAGGTGAAATTCATCCTCAAGGACGCCGATGACGACAGCGTCCGCATTGAAGCCAAGAGCCGGTTCATCGGCCCACAGAATCGTTGAGAGAACTGAACATGCCCGCAGCAACTGCCGCAAGTCCCTGGTACAAGCACCTCTGGCCGTGGATCATCATCGGGATCCTGGCCTGCTCGGTGACCCTGACCTTGTCCATGGTGACCATCGCGGTGAAGAACCCGGACAACCTGGTCAACGACAACTACTACGAGGCCGGCAAAGGCATCAACCGCTCCCTCGACCGCGAGCTGCTGGCCCAGACCCTGAAAATGCGCGCCAGCGTTCATCTCGACGGCATGACCGGCGAGGTTGACCTGCGCCTGAGCGGCGACAGTCAGCCCGGCACCCTGGAGCTGAACCTGATCTCGCCGACCCAGCCGGAAAAGGATCGCAAGATCACCCTGACCCGCAGCGAAACCGAACAGGGCCGCTACATCGGCCAGTTGGGCGACAAGGTCGAAGGCCGGCGTTTTGTCGAATTGCTCGGCACCCAGGACGAGCACATCTGGCGCATGTTCGAAGAAGAAATGGTCAGCCATGACAAGGACCTGCTGCTGGGTGACGAACCGCTGCAAGGTGCCGAAGACCTGTAGGAACTGCCGAAGGCTCGGGCCGCGTTCGGACGATCTTTTGATCTTGCATTTTAATCAATCCAGAAAGATCGCAGCCTCGTTTCACTCGTCAGCTCCTACGGAATATTTGATGACTACCCCAACCCCCTGCTACCACTGCGCGCTCCCCGTCCCGGCCGGCAGCCGCTTCACCGCTGCGGTCCTGGGGCAAACCCGCGAATTCTGCTGCCCGGGTTGCCAGGCCGTGGCCGAGGCCATTGTTGCCGGCGGCCTGGAAAGCTATTACCAGCACCGCAGCGAAGCTTCGGCCAACCCCGAAGCGTTGCCGGTGCAACTGGTGGACGAACTGGCGCTGTACGACCGTGCCGATGTCCAGCAACCCTTCGTTCGCCACGACGGTGAACTCGCCGAAACCACACTATTGATGGAAGGCATCAGTTGCGCGGCTTGCGGCTGGCTGATCGAAAAACACCTGCGCACCTTGCCGGCGGTGGACGAAGCGCGCCTGAACCTGTCCAACCATCGCCTGCACGTGCGCTGGGCCGACGGGCAATTGCCGCTGAGCCAGATCCTCAGCGAGCTGCGCCACATCGGTTACGCCGCACACCCGTATCAGGCCGACCAAGCCTGCGAACAACTGGCCAGCGAAAACCGCCTGGCCCTGCGCCAGCTCGGCGTGGCCGGGTTGCTGTGGTTCCAGGCGATGATGGCAACCATGGCCACCTGGCCTGAATTCAACATCGACCTCAGCCCGGAACTGCACACTATCCTGCGTTGGGTCGCGCTGTTCCTCACCACCCCGATTGTGTTCTACAGCTGCGCGCCGTTCTTCAAAGGCGCCATGCGCGATCTGCGCACCCGTCACCTGACCATGGACGTTTCGGTGTCGCTGGCCATCGGCAGCGCCTACATTGCCGGGATCTGGACCTCGATCACCGGGGTCGGCGAACTGTATTTCGATGCCGTCGGCATGTTTGCTCTGTTCCTGCTGGCCGGGCGTTATCTGGAACGCCGCGCCCGCGAACGCACCGCCGCCGCCACCGCACAGCTTGTTAATCTGCTGCCCGCCTCGTGCCTGCGATTGACAGCCGATGGCCAGAGCGAACGCATTCTGCTCAGTGAATTGCGTATTGGCGATCAGGTGCTGGTTCATCCGGGCGCCATTCTCCCGGCTGACGGCAAGATCCTCGACGGCCAGTCGAGTGTCGACGAGTCGCTGCTGACCGGCGAATACCTGCCGCAACCCCGTACCCTGGGCGACGCGGTCACCGCTGGCACAATGAACGTCGAAGGCGCACTGACCGTCGAGGTCCAGGCCCTGGGCCAGGACACTCGCCTCTCGGCCATCGTTCGCCTGCTCGATCGTGCCCAGGCCGAAAAGCCGCGCCTGGCGGAAATCGCCGACCGCGCCGCGCAATGGTTCCTGCTGTTGTCGCTGATCGCAGCTGCCGCGATTGGCCTGTTGTGGTGGCAACTGGACCCATCGCGGGCCTTCTGGATCGTGCTGGCGATGCTCGTGGCGACCTGCCCGTGCGCCTTGTCGCTGGCCACGCCGACCGCCCTCACCGCTGCCACCGGCACACTGCACAAACTCGGTCTGTTGCTGACCCGTGGTCATGTGCTGGAAGGCCTGAACCAGATCGACACAGTGATTTTCGACAAGACCGGCACCCTCACCGAAGGTCGCCTGGCGTTACGCTCGATCCGCCCCCTCGGAGCGCTCGACAGCGATCAATGCCTGGGCCTCGCCGCCGCCCTGGAAAACCGCTCCGAGCACCCGATTGCCCGTGCTTTCGGTCGTGCGCCGATGGCTGCCGAAGAAGTCCACGGCACACCGGGCCTTGGCCTGGAGGGGCTGGTTGATGGGCGCCGCCTGCGCATCGGCCAACCGCGTTTCGTCTGCGAACTCAGCGGCGCCATGGTGCCGTCGATGCCCGAAGAAGCCGGCCAATGGTTGCTGCTTGGCGACAGCCGGGGGCCGCTGGCCTGGCTGGTCCTCGATGATCGCTTGCGGGCCGATGCGCCCGCGCTGTTGGCCGCGTGCAAGGCGCGGGGCTGGCGCACGCTGTTGTTGTCCGGCGACAGCTCGCCGATGGTCGCCAGCGTGGCCGCGGAACTCGGTATCGATGAAGCCCGTGGCGGCTTGCGTCCGGACGATAAACTGCAGGTCCTGCAACAACTGCACAAGGAAGGTCGCAAGGTGTTGATGCTCGGGGACGGGGTCAATGACGTGCCGGTGCTGGCGGCTGCGGATATCAGCGTCGCCATGGGCTCGGCCACCGACCTGGCGAAAACCAGTGCCGATGCCGTGTTGCTGTCCAACCGCCTCGACGCGCTGGTACAAGCCTTCAGCCTGGCGCGGCGCACCCGTCGGGTCATTATCGAGAACCTGTTGTGGGCCGGGCTGTACAATGGCCTCATGTTGCCCTTCGCCGCCCTCGGCTGGATCACGCCGGTATGGGCGGCGGTGGGCATGTCGATCAGTTCGTTGACCGTGGTGTTGAACGCGCTGCGCCTGACTCGCATGCCGAGCGCGCCCGCCGCCAGCACCACGCCAGAAACCCGCCCGCTGCCGGCCTGAGCCGCGCGGGCATGGAGTCCAGATGCCTGCTCTATACGTGATGATCCCCGCTGCATTGCTGATCGTGGCCATCGCCGTCTATATCTTCTTCTGGGCGGTGGACAGCGGTCAGTACGACGACCTCGACGGCCCGGCCCACAGCATCCTGTTCGACGACCAGGACCCGAACCACACCGCCGCCGTCGATGAGGCCAGCGGCCAACCGGCCAAAACGGACGACAAGGCCCCGCCCCATGCTTGAATTGGCGCCTCTGCTGGTGTCTGCGATGATCCTCGGCTTGCTCGGCGGCGGCCATTGCCTGGGCATGTGCGGCGGCTTGATGGGCGCGCTGACCCTGGCGATTCCCAAGGAACAACGCAGCCGGCGCTTCCGCCTGCTGCTGGCCTACAACCTGGGACGGATCCTGAGCTATGCCTGCGCCGGACTGTTGATCGGTCTGGCCGGATGGGCCGTGGCCAACAGCCCGGCGGCGATGTTCCTGCGTATTCTCGCCGGGTTGCTGCTGATTGCCATGGGCCTGTACCTGGCCGGCTGGTGGAGCGGTCTGACCCGTATCGAAAGCCTCGGTCGCGGCCTGTGGCGGCATATCCAGCCAGTCGCCAACCGCTTGCTTCCGGTGTCGAACGTTCCCCGTGCGTTGTTGTTGGGCGCGCTCTGGGGCTGGCTGCCGTGCGGTCTGGTCTACAGCACTTTGCTATGGTCGGCCAGCCAGGGCAACGCACTGGACAGTGCCTTGTTGATGCTCGCGTTCGGGCTCGGCACCTGGCCGGTTTTGCTGGCGACCGGCCTGGCTGCAGAGCGCGTCACCGCAGTGTTGCGCAAGCGCAGTGTGCGGATGGCGGGCGGATTGCTGGTGATGCTGTTCGGCATCTGGACCTTGCCGGGGCCGCATCAGCATTGGTTGATGGGGCACTAGAAGCAAAAGATCGCAGCCTTCGGCAGCTCCTACAGGTGTACGCGATCCATGTAGGAGCTGCCGCAGGCTGCGATCTTTTGATCTTGATGTAAATCAAGATGCCCCACCCCGCCCTCGCATAAAGTGGCTGACACTGCCAGCCTATCCGGGGGGAATGCCCGCATGATGCTCGACGCCATTCGTTGGGACACCGATCTGATCCGCCGTTATGACCTGGCGGGACCACGCTACACCTCGTATCCGACCGCCGTGCAATTCAGCAGCCAGGTCGGCACCTTCGACCTGTTCCATGCCCTGCGCGACAGCCGCAAGGCCCAACGCCCGTTGTCGCTGTACGTGCACGTGCCGTTCTGCGCGAACATTTGCTATTACTGTGCCTGCAACAAGGTCATCACCAAGGATCGAGGCCGGGCTCAGCCGTATTTGCAGCGCCTGGAACAGGAAATCCAGTTGATCGCCTGCCACCTCGACCCTACGCAGAAAGTCGAGCAACTGCACTTCGGTGGCGGCACGCCGACCTTTCTCAGCCACGACGAACTGCGGCAGTTGATGGCGCATTTGCGCAAACACTTCAATTTGCTGGACGACGACTCCGGCGACTACGGCATCGAGATCGACCCGCGCGAGGCCGACTGGTCGACCATGGGCCTGCTGCGCGAACTGGGTTTCAACCGGGTCAGCATCGGCCTGCAAGACCTCGACCCGGCGGTGCAACGCGCAGTCAATCGCCTGCAAAGCCTGGAAGAAACCCGCGCGGTGATCGATGCCGCCCGTACCTTGCAGTTTCGTTCGATCAATATCGACCTGATCTACGGCCTGCCGAGACAGACACCGGAGAATTTCGCCCGCACCGTCGAAGAGGTCATCAACCTGCAACCGGACCGGTTATCGGTGTTCAACTACGCCCACTTGCCGGAACGCTTCATGCCCCAACGGCGCATCAACAGCAATGAACTGCCGACACCCGCGCAGAAACTGGAAATGCTGCAGCGCACCATCGAGCAACTGACCGGCGCCGGCTATCGCTACATCGGCATGGACCACTTCGCCCTGCCCGACGATGAACTGGCGATTGCCCAGGAAGAATCGACCCTGCAACGCAATTTCCAGGGCTACACCACCCACGGTCATTGCGATCTGATCGGCCTCGGCGTGTCGGCGATCAGCCAGATTGGTGACCTGTACTGCCAGAACAGCAGCGACCTGACCGAGTATCAGAACGTCCTTGCCACGTCACAACTGGCCACCAGCCGCGGCCTGCTGTGCAATGCCGATGACCGGCTGCGGCGTGCGGTCATCCAGCAACTGATCTGCAATTTCAGCCTGGAATTTTCCGCGATCGAACAGGCCTTCAACATCGATTTCCAAGGCTACTTCGGCGATCTTTGGCCGCAATTGCAAGACATGGCCAAAGACGGGCTGATCGAACTCGATCGCGACCGGATCACCATCCTGCCCGCCGGGCGACTGTTGGTGCGCTCGGTGTGCATGGTGTTCGACGCGTATCTGGAACAACACAGCCGCCAGCGCTTTTCGCGGGTAATCTAATTCTGCAAGCAAGCGCCTCAGACTGGCCTCGATATCCTATGGTGAGTTACCCTTACGTCTTATGTGTGATTTCCCACAAGGATTGAAGAAATGTCCGAGCCAGTAAAACTGCGCGCTCATAATCAAGCCCATTGCAAGGATTGCAGCCTGGCCCCTCTTTGCCTGCCACTTTCGCTGAATCTGGAAGACATGGATGCGCTGGACGAAATCGTCAAACGCGGCCGGCCGCTGAAAAAAGGCGAGTTTCTCTTTCGCCAGGGCGATACCTTCGATTCTGTCTACGCAGTCCGTTCTGGCGCCCTCAAGACCTTCAGCCTGAGCGACAGTGGTGAAGAACAGCTCACCGGCTTCCACCTGCCCAGCGAACTGGTCGGCCTGTCGGGCATGGACACCGAAAAGCACCCGGTATCGGCACAAGCCCTGGAAACCACCTCGGTGTGTGAAATCCCTTTCGAACGCCTCGACGAACTGGCCCTGCAATTGCCGCAGTTGCGCCGTCAGCTGATGCGGGTGATGAGTCGCGAGATCCGTGACGACCAGCAGATGATGCTGCTGTTGTCGAAAAAGACCGCCGACGAACGCATCGCCACCTTCCTGGTCAACCTCTCGGCACGTTTCCGCGCCCGGGGTTTTTCCGCCAATCAGTTCCGCCTGAGCATGTCGCGCAACGAAATCGGCAACTACCTGGGCCTGGCAGTGGAAACCGTGTCCCGGGTCTTTACCCGTTTCCAGCAAAACGAACTGATTGCGGCAGAAGGCAAGGAAATCCGGATTATCGACCCGATCCAGCTGTGCGCCCTGGCCGGTGGTTCACTGGAAGGCTGAAACAAAACGTTGCGGCTGAGCGAAAGGGTTCAGCCGCCGTTATACTTCGCCGTTTGCAGCCCTGCCAGGACACCACGATGGTCTTCGACTCCTTCGACATCAAATCCCTCATCCGCCCTGTCATCGACTTCCCGAAACCGGGTGTGATCTTTCGCGACATCACCCCGCTGTTCCAGTCGCCCACGGCCCTGCGCCTGGTGATGGACAGCTTCGCCCACCGTTACGTCGAGGCTGACTTCACCCACATCGGCGCGATGGACGCCCGTGGCTTCCTGATCGGTTCGGTACTGGCGTATCAGTTGAACAAGCCGTTGGTGCTGTTCCGCAAGCAAGGCAAGTTGCCAGCTGACGTACTGGCCGAGGGCTATGCGACCGAATACGGCGAAGCCTTCCTGGAAGTGCATGCCGACAGCCTGTGCGAAGGGGATTCGGTGGTGATGTTCGATGACCTGATCGCCACCGGCGGCACCCTGATCGCCGCCGCCAACCTGATCCGCCGAATGGGCGCCCGGGTGCATGAAGCGGCGGCGATCATCGATCTGCCAGAACTGGGTGGCTCGCAGCGTCTGGAAGACATGGGCATTCCTACGTTCTGCCTGACGCAGTTTGCGTTGACTGATAAGTAACAAAGATCAAAAGATCGCAGCCTTCGGCAGCTCCTACATTGGGATGGCTTTGATCCTGTAGGAGCTGCCGAAGGCTGCGATCTTTTGCATTACAGCCCCATCTGCTTGCTGATGATTTCGTTCATCACTTCCCGCGTCCCGCCGCCAATCGACAGGATCCGGTTGTCGCGGTACAGCCGCTCCACCAGACTCTCGCGCATATAACCCAGCCCACCCAAAATCTGCACCGCATCGTTGACGATCCGGTCTGCGGTATCCGTCGCAAAATTCTTGGCCATGGAAATCTCCTTGATCACGCCCTGCCCCGCCGCCATTTTCGCGGCCTGGCGGTATGTGAATTCCCGGGACACTTCCAGCGCGGTCGCCATCTCGGCCAGGCGATGCTTGATCACCTGAAACTTGCCGATCGGTTTGCCAAAGGCTTCGCGCTGGCGCGCCCACTTCAGGCTCTCTTCCAGCGCCAGTTGTGCGGTCATGTTGGCCATCAACGCCAGGGCCAGGCGTTCGCTCTGGAAATTGCCCATGATGCAGGCAAAGCCCATGTTCTCGGCGCCGATCAGGTTTCCTACAGGCACTCGGCAATCATCGAAGAACAACTCAGCGGTGTCTGACGCCCACCAGCCCATTTTCTTCAGCTGCCGTCCTACGGTGAAACCTGGCGTGCCCTTCTCGATCAGCAACAGGCTGATGCCACCGAAACCTGGCTCGCCCGTTCGCACCGCAACCGTATAGAAATCCGCACGCACACCGCTGGTGATAAAAGTCTTGCTGCCACTGACCCGATAGAAATCGCCGTCGCGCACAGCACGGGTTTGCAGGTTGGCGACGTCGGAGCCGCCCCCGGGCTCAGTGATTGCCAGGGCGCTGATCTTCTCTCCCGACAGCACCTGGGGCAGCACACGATCCCGTACATCGGGCCGGGCCCACTTGAGGATGGGCGGCAAGCCGATATCCAGCGACCCCAGGCCGGCAACCAGCCCGCCAGAGCCACAGCGCATCAACTCTTCACTGGCGGCAACCTTGGCGAACAGATCTCCTTCGTGGCTGCCTCCGTAAGCCTCCGGGTAGCCAATGCCGAGAATCCCCGCGGCGCCGGCCTTGAGGTAGAGCTCGCGAGGAAAACTTTCGGCCTCTTCCCACTGCTCGATATCAGGAAGAATCTCGCGCTCGACGAAACGTCTGACGCTGTCGCGGACCAATTGGTGGCTGGGGTCGAAGTATTCCTGAAAGGCAGACATCGGCGAGCTCCACTGAAGGGGTCAGTGAAGTTAACCGAGCGCTTGCTTGGTTTACAAGAGACAGATAGAAGATCAAAAGATCGCAGCCTGCGGCAGCTCCTACAGGGGATCGGTGTCTTTCTGTAGGAGCTGCCGCAGGCTGCGATCTTTTCGGCTTGATGCGATTACAACGAAATCGGCTTACGCCCCGCAAACGAATGCGCCAGCGTCCCGCCATCCACCAGTTCCAGCTCGCCACCCAGCGGTACGCCGTGGGCGATGCGCGAGGCGATCAGGCCTTTACTGCTGAGCAATTGGGCGATGTAGTGCGCCGTGGCTTCACCTTCCACGGTCGGGTTGGTGGCCAGGATGACTTCGGCGAACGTGCCGGCCTCTTCGATCCGCGCCATCAACTGGGGAATGCCGATGGCTTCCGGCCCCAAGCCGTCGAGCGGCGACAGATGGCCCTTGAGCACGAAATAGCGCCCGCGAAAACCGGTCTGCTCCACGGCATAGACGTCCATCGGCCCTTCCACCACGCAGAGCAAGGTGTCGTCGCGACGGGTATCGGCGCATTGCGGGCACAGGTCATCTTCCGTCAGCGTACGGCACAAGCGGCAGTGACCGACCCCTTCCATGGCCTGGCTCAGGGCCAGCGCCAGGCGCGAGCCGCCGCTGCGATCACGCTCGAGCAACTGCAACGCCATGCGCTGGGCGGTTTTCTGACCCACGCCTGGCAAAATTCGCAGGGCGTCGATCAGTTGGCGAATCAAAGGGCTGAAGCTCATGGTGGAAAAGTCCGACAAAACAACGAGACGCGGTTTATACCCGCGCCTCGGTTGAGCGTCAAATTGCAGCGTGAATTACTCAGTCCCGGGAAACCCGGACCACCAGTTTGCCGAAGTTGCGCCCTTCCAGCAGGCCGATGAACGCATCGGGCGCCTGTTCCAGGCCATCGACCACATCTTCGCGGAACTTCACCTTGCCATCGCGTACCCAGGGCGCCATGGCACTGAGGAATTCCGGCTGGCGATCACCATAGTCATCGAACACGATGAAGCCCTGGATGCGCACTCGCTTGGTCAATAGTGTGCGCTGCAACAGTGGCAGGCGATCCGGGCCGCTCGGCGCCTCATGGGCGTTATAGGAAGCGATCAAGCCACACAGCGGAATCCGTGCCTTGGGATTGAGCAACGGCACCACGGCGTCGAATACCTTGCCGCCGACGTTTTCATAATAAATGTCGATGCCCTTGGGACAGGCTTGCGCCAGTTCGTCGGCAAAGTCCGCGCTCCTGTGGTCGATGCAGGCGTCGAAGCCCAGCTCGTCGACCACATAACGGCACTTGTCCGCCCCACCCGCCACACCCACCACGCGCAGCCCCTTGATCTTCGCCACCTGGCCGACCACCGAGCCCACCGCGCCGGACGCCGCTGCAACCACCAGGGTTTCGCCGGCCTTCGGCTGACCGATGTCCATCAAGCCCATGTACGCGGTCATGCCCGGCATACCCAGTACCCCAAGGGCCATCGAAGGGCTTGGCAGCGTGGGAATAGGAATGATGCTGCGACCGTCATTGATGCTGTGGCTTTGCCAGCCGGTGGCACCGACCACCAGATCACCTTCCTGAAACTTCGGATTGAGCGAGCGCTCGACCCGGCTGACAGCGCCCCCGGTCATGACTTCGCCGATTTCCACCGGCGCGGCGTAGGAAGGCGCGTCACTCATACGTCCGCGCATATACGGGTCCAGCGACAGGAAAATGGTCTTGAGCAGCACCTGACCATCGGCCAGGTCCGGCAGTGCCACCCGTTCCATGCGGAAGTTTTCCGGCGTTGGCGCGCCCACCGGGCGAGAGGCCAGGACAATACGTTGATTGAGGGTCATGGGGTCGGACATGGCAGCGTCTCCTGTGATCGATGAGGTTCAGTGATATAGGGAGCAGACCTTTGTGGCGGTATGGCGTTCGATGTTTATTCAGGTGAACCGAGGCGACTTCTTCGCGGGCAAGCCCGCTCCCACAAGATTTGCGGCGTTCACAAAACCTGTGGGAGCGGGCTTGCCCGCGATGGCGGCATGTCAGCCACACATATCTGTCAGCCAGAAACAAAAATGCCAGGCGCTATGCCTGGCATTTTTGTAACTCATCTGCCGCCTGAAGGCGAATCAGAATGGCAGCTTCATGCCCGGCGGCAGTTGCATGCCGGCAGTCATGCTGCCCATCTTGTCCTGGCTGTTGGCTTCGATCTTGCGCACGGCATCGTTGACCGCGGAGGCGATGACCGCTTCGAGCATTTCCTTGTCGTCTTCGCTCATGCCTTCGACCAGGCTCGGGTCGATGGTCACGCTCTTGACGTCATGACGACCGGTCATCACCACGGTGACCATATCGCCACCGGCCTTACCGGTGACTTCGGCGTTGGCCAGTTCTTCCTGCATCTTGGCCATTTTTTCCTGCATCTGCTGCGCCTGCTTCATCAGGCCGGCCATGCCACCTTTCATCATGGTAATCACCTCAAAAGTACTTGGATTAAAACAGCGCCCGGCCCATGCGGCCGGGTGCCTTCAGTTATTAGCCCTGAGTGACCAGGGCGTCGACAGGTTCAATAGTATCGTTACGGACCACCGCACCGAACTGCTGCATCATTTGCTGGATGAACGGATCACCGTGGATCGATTCCTCCGCCTCGCGCTGACGGTTGGCGCGGCGGCGCGAAGCCGCTTGTGCCGGGGTTTCCTGCTCGGGCTTGATCAGCTCGATGCTCAGGGTCAGCGTGCGCTGGTGATACTGGTTCAGCGCATCGTTGAGACGGCGCTGTTGCGTGGCGTTGAACAAGGCACTGTGGGCCGGGTCCAGGTGCATCAGCCAATTGTCGCCATCCACCGCGATCAGCGTGCAGTTGGCGGCGATGCTGCCGGTCATGCCGGAGATCGGCAATTTCGGGAACAGTTCCAGCCATTGCAGGGCCAGACCGGTAGCCGGCATTGCCGCGGGCTCGGGTTCGGGCTCCGGAGCCGGGTCGGCGGCGTGCTCGCTGGCCAGTTCGTCGAGGTAGCTGTAGGCCGAATCCATGTCCGGCTCGATGTAGTCCTCGTCCAGCGGCGGCTCGTCATCCAGGTCCATGCCCGGCGTCGCGGCATCGACGGCGGCCACCGAGGGTTCCGGGATCGGCGCGGCGGCCCATTCCGGAGCGTCCGGCACCACACTGTCCGGCGTCGGCAACGGCATCGGCGGCAATTCGGGTTGTTCGCTGGCGGTTTCCAGCACCGGCTCCACCGCCGGTTGCTGAATGGGCGCAGGCTCGACCGGGTCATTCCACGGCAGGTCGACCACCTCTTCGACCACGGCCGCTTCAACCACAGGCGCAGGCGCTGGTTCCGGCGCAGGTTCTGGCACAACGACCGGCACAACCGGTTCCGGTTCCGGTTCCGGTGCAGGCGCTGGGGCTGCCACTGGCGCAGCCGCTACAGGCGCAACGGCCGCAGCGACTACCGGCGCAACAACCGGCGCGGCAGCCACTGAGTTTGCGGAATCAACTGTGGCCTGGCTGATCCCCACTGGCTTTAGCGGTTGCCTCGGGGCATCCGCGGTGTCTGCGGGCCGGAACGCCAGCATCCGCAGCAACACCATTTCAAAACCACCCCGGGGATCCGGCGCCAGCGGCAGGTCGCGGCGACCGATCAGGCCCATCTGGTAGTAGAACTGCACGTCTTCGGCCGGCAACGCCTGGGCCAGCGCCAGCACCCGGTCACGGTCGCCGTGACCGTTGTCGACACCTTCCGGCAGGGCCTGGGCGATGGCAACGCGGTGCAGCACATTGAGAATTTCCGAAAGCACGCCGTTCCAGTCCGGGCCTTGCTCGGCCAGGTGGCGGACGGCTTCGAGCAACGCCTTGGCATCGCCTTCGATCAACGCATGCAGCACGTCGTAGACCTGCCCGTGATCGAGGGTCCCGAGCATCGCACGCACGTCGGCGGCCATGACCTTGCCTTCACCGAAGGCAATCGCCTGGTCGGTCAGGCTCATGGCATCACGCATCGACCCGTCGGCGGCACGGCCCAGCAACCACAGCGCATCGTCTTCGAACGGCACGTTCTCGACGCCCAGTACGTGGGTCAAATGCTCGACCACGCGTTCCGGCGTCATGTTCTTCAGGGAGAACTGCAGGCACCGCGACAGAATCGTTGCAGGAAGTTTCTGCGGGTCAGTGGTCGCCAGGATGAACTTGACGTAGGGGGGCGGCTCTTCAAGGGTTTTGAGCAGGGCGTTGAAGGAATGGCTCGAGAGCATATGCACTTCGTCGATCAGGTAGACCTTGAAGCGCCCACGGCTCGGGGCGTACTGCACGTTGTCGAGCAATTCGCGGGTATCTTCGACCTTGGTGCGGCTCGCGGCGTCGATCTCGATCAGGTCGACAAAGCGGCCTTCGTCGATTTCGCGACACACCGAACACTCGCCACAGGGGGTTGAAGTGATACCTGTCTCGCAGTTAAGGCATTTGGCAATGATCCGCGCGATGGTGGTCTTGCCGACCCCACGGGTACCGGTGAAGAGGTAGGCGTGGTGCAGCCGCTGGCTGTCCAAGGCATTGATCAGAGCCTTGAGCACATGGGTCTGGCCGACCATTTCGCGGAACGAGCGCGGGCGCCATTTACGTGCAAGAACCTGATAACTCATCGAAAACCGTCGCAGCGAAGGAAGCAGAAGCGGCTAATGCTAGCGGAGCAAGGGACAAATTGCATCCGGTGCGCTCGTGTATTGTGGCTAAGCTGCACATCGGGGGCTATTAACGGAGTGTTTATGCGGCTGGCCTTGGGGGCATTGCTGTTGATCAGCCTGGACGGCGTGGCTGCGCAAGCACCGCTGCGCTTCGTGATACCCGACAGCTGGAGCATGCCCATGGTGCAGCTTGAACGGGGCAAACCGACCCAGGGCATCCTGTATGACATGATGCTCAGCCTCGCGACCCAGGTCGGCGTACCGGCCGAATTCCATGTATTGCCGCGCCGGCGCATACAAAGTGCCATGGAGCAAGGCGAGGTCGATGTCCGCTGTTATGTCACGCAATCGTGGCTGCCCGATCAGCCTGATGATTATCTCTGGAGCATCCCGCTCTTCACTCAACCGGACGTATTGATCACCCTGCATGCGCCGCCCGGCGCGGTCAAACCCGCCGACTTGCCGCAACAGTCCATTGGCACCGTGCTGGGCTACAACTACCCGACCCTGCAGCCGCTGTTCGACACCGGCCAACTGCAGCGCGACGACGCACGCAATCAGGAACAAGTGCTGGAAAAGCTCCTGGCCGGCCGCAATCACTATGCCGTCAGCAATCAATGGAGCCTGGACTGGTTCAATCACCGCCTGTTGCCGGAGCAGCAACTGCAGGGCGTGGCAGTGCTGCAGGAAAACCATATCGGTTGCTACGTTCGCAACGACCCGAAGATCCCGGTGCAGAGCATCCTGCGCACCCTGGGGCGGATGAAGATGTCCGGGGAGATCGATGCGATTGTTCGGCTGTATATCGGTGGCGAGCCTGCGGCTGTGGATAAACCGCAAACGACAAAAAACCGCCTCGGACAAGATCCTGGCAGCTAGCGAAAGTCTGATTTCAGAAAGATAACGCGAGAGAACACTCGCGTGGCGTTAAGGTGGTAACCCCACCAGCCACACCCCGGCACACAATGTTCCCGCTGTGGCTGCTTCCTTCCGGATCTGACCAGGTTCACGGGTAATCGTTGCGGGGGGACCGATGGGGTCACCATAACGACGCTCACCTGTCGGCGAGCCGCGCCATTGTACCTATCTGAGACGAAGTTACAACCGTTCGGGGATATTAAAAAATATGAGCTGCTTCAAGGACATGCGCTGGCCTTAAAAGATCGCAGCCTGCGGCAGCTCCTACATGGATCGGCGTACACCTGTAGGAGCTGCCGCAGGCTGCGATCTTTTGATCCTATTGCGCCAACACCTCGTCCGCCCTGCCGCCCTCCTGCTGAATCACCAGGTGAATAAAGTGCAGCTTGGCAATGACCGCTGGCGGCAGGACGAACGGATAGAAATCCGGCTGCCCCATGCTGCGTGACAATTCGTTGAGCATGCCCGCCAGTTCTATCCAGGCATTGACGAACGACAGGAACGCCGCGCCGTCGGGATGCCGCGGATCGTAGAGGGTATCCAGCGGAAACGGCTGATAGTCGAAGTCCATTTCCCGGGCGCTCATGCCAAACCCCAGCGCGGTATCCACTGCGTCCATCATGTGCAGGTAATGCGCCCAGGTTTCGGCCCAGTCTTCCCACGGGTGCATGGTGGCGTAGGCGCTGACGTAGTGCTGCTGCCAGTCGAGCGGTGCGCCCTGCCGATAATGCCGTTCGAGGGCTTCGGCATAGCTGGCGCGCTCATCGCCGAACACTCCGCGAAAAGGCTCAAGCCATTGGCCATTGGCGATCAATCGATCCCAGTAGTAGTGCCCGACTTCGTGACGAAAATGCCCGAGCAGCGTGCGATAGGGTTCGTGCATTTGCACTCGCACCTGTTCGCGGTGGGCATCGTCGGCTTCCTTGATATCCAGGGTGACCAGGCCATTGGCGTGTCCGGTGGTAGGCGGTTTGCCTTCGAGGTCCACGCCGATGAAGTCGAAGGCAAGGCCCGTGTCTTCATCGACGGTTTTGGGAGTCACCTGCAACCCCAGGCTGAGCAGTTGCGCGACCAGACGTCGCTTGGCGGTTTCCACCTTGCGCCAGCGCTCGTGGTTGTCGGTTATCGACAGATCAGGAATGGTGCGATTGAGGCTGCAGGCAATGCACAAGACGTCATGGTCATTGGCCGGCAGCAACCAATTACAGGCCGCCGGGGAGTCGAGGTTGGCACAGCGGCGAAACAGGCCAGCCCCGGGATCGGCATCCAGCAGCCAGGTGTCCGCCTGCACACCCGGTTGCAGCGCAGACAGGCGACTGCGCTCCGGCTGATAACCCAATGCCGCCGAACAGGCCAGGCACTGGCTGTTGCGAAAGAACAGCGACTGCCCGCAACGACAGGACCAGACCTTGCTGTTGCGCGAATTTTCGACCGTGAACGGCGCGGCGATGCGCGAGCTGAGCTGCTCGAAGAACGGGTACATGGCGATCTCCCCCTGAGGCTTGCAGAGACTAGATCATTCCCGAGAGATGATCGTTCCCATGCTTATTGTGGGAAAAATCAATAGATCGCAGCCTGCGGCAGCTCCTACAGAGAAATGCGTTCTCCTGTAGGAGCTGCCGCAGGCTGCGATCCTGGGCGTCAAACCTGAATACCGTGACCTTTCAAGAACACCACAAACGCCTCTTCATCCAGCACCTTCAGCCCCAGCTCATTGGCCTTGGTCAACTTCGAACCGGCACCCGGCCCTGCCACCACGCAATGGGTTTTGGCCGACACCGAGCCGGCGACCTTGGCGCCGAGGCTTTCGAGTTTGTCCTTGGCGATATCGCGGCTCATCAGCTCCAGCGAGCCGGTCAGCACCCAGGTCTGCCCGGCCAGCGGCAAACCTTCGACGACTTTCTTCTCGCTCTGCCAATGCATGCCGAAATCGGCAAGTTGCTTCTCCGCCGCTTCGGCCAGCTGGCGATTGTCCTCGACCGCAAAAAACTCGCGCACCGAATTGGCCTGTTTCTCCGGCAGCGCCTGGCGCATATCCAGCCAATCCGCGCCAATCACCGCCTGCAACGAACCGAACTTGTCCGCCAGTTTCTGCGCCCCGCCCGGCCCGACCAGGGGGATATGCAGCTTGTCGAGGAAACCGCCCAGGGTGGTGCTCGCCGAAAACTCGGCACCCAACTCGCCCTGATCCTGAATCTGCAGGCCATGCTTGAGCAAATCAGCGATCACCTGCCGGTTATGCGCGTCCTCGAAGAAGCTGTGGATCTCGTGCGCGACTTCCAGGCCAACATCCGGCAAGTACGTCAGTACCTGCGGCAAGGCCTGCTGCACCCGCTCCAGCGAACCCAGGGAGCGCGCCAGGACCTTGGCCGTCTCTTCGCCGACATCGGGAATCCCGAGGGCGTAAATGAACCGCGCCAGGCCCGGCTTCTTGCTGTCTTCGATGGCGCCGAGCAGGTTCTTGCTCGACAGTTCGGCAAAGCCTTCCAGATCGACGATCTGCTCAAAGGTCAGGGCGTACAGATCGGCCGGCGAGCTGACCAGGCCTTCGTCGACCAGTTGCTCGACGCTCTTCTCACCCAGGCCTTCGATGTCCATGGCGCGACGGGAAACGAAATGGATGATCGCCTGCTTGAGCTGCGCACCGCAGGCCAGACGACCGACGCAGCGATATACCGCACCTTCGCTGACCGTCTCGCGACCCTTGCTGCGTTTGATCAGTTGCGTGCGCTCGACATGGGAACCGCACACCGGGCACTGTTCCGGAATCTGCACCGGCCGGGCGTTTTCCGGACGGCGCTCCATGACCACTTGCACCACCTGCGGAATCACGTCACCGGCGCGGCGGATGATCACCGTGTCGCCGATCATCAGGCCCAGGCGCGCGACTTCGTCCATGTTATGCAGTGTGGCGTTGGCCACCGTGACACCGGCGACCTTGACCGGTTTCAGACGCGCCACCGGCGTCACCGCCCCAGTGCGGCCGACCTGGAATTCCACATCGAGCAGTTCGGTGAGTTCTTCCATCGCCGGGAATTTATGGGCGATGGCCCAGCGCGGCTCACGGGCGCGAAAGCCCAGTTCGCGCTGGGAGGCAATGCTGTTGACCTTGAACACCACGCCGTCGATTTCATACGGCAGCGCGCTGCGACGCTCACCGATGTCGCGGTAGTAATCCAGGCACTCGGCGATACCGTGCGCCAGCTTCAACTCATGACTGATCGGCATGCCCCAGGCCTGGAGCTGCTGCAAATTGCCGATGTGCGTATCGGCAATGTCCGCCGACACCTGGCCAATGCCGTAGCAGCAGAACTCCAGCGGGCGATTGGCGGTGATCTTCGAATCCAGCTGGCGCAAACTGCCTGCCGCCGCGTTACGCGGGTTGGCGAAGGTCTTGCCGCCGACTTCCAGTTGCGTGGCGTTGAGCCGCTCGAAACCGGCCTTGGACATAAACACTTCGCCGCGCACTTCCAGGGTCGCCGGCCAGCCAGTACCGTGCAGCTTGAGCGGGATGTTGCGTACGGTGCGCACGTTGACGCTGATGTCTTCGCCGGTGGTGCCGTCGCCACGGGTGGCGCCGCGCACCAGGATACCATCCTGATACAGCAGGCTGACGGCCAGGCCATCGAGCTTGGGCTCGCAGCTGTACTCGACGGTTGCGCCGCCACCGAACAGATCGCCGGCCGGCAGATCCAGGCCTTCGCTCACCCGGCGGTCGAACTCACGCATGTCGGTTTCTTCGAAGGCGTTGCCGAGGCTGAGCATCGGCACTTCGTGACGCACCTGGGTAAACGCCGACAGCGCCTCGCTGCCCACTCGCTGGGTTGGCGAGTCGCTGGTGATCAGTTCGGGATTGGCCGCTTCCAGAGCCTTGAGCTCGTTGAACAAGCGGTCGTATTCGGCGTCCGGAATGCTCGGCTCGTCGAGCACGTGGTAACGATAGTTGTGCTGATCCAGCTCTGCGCGCAGCTCTAAAATACGGTTCTTGGCGGCGGTCATGGGTGTTCTCTCATAAAGCAAAAGAGCAGCCGAGGCTGCTCAATCTGTTTTGCCGATTATTCCGCGCACCGCGCGGGAATAACCATTTCAGTCAACGTTTCTGGGTCAGGGCGCGGCGTTCGAATTCCACGATGCGTTGACGATAGTGCTCGATCGTCTGGGCGGTCAGTACGCTGCGCTGGTCGTCCTTCAGTTCGCCGTTGAGCTCCTGGGACAATTTACGTGCCGCAGCCACCATCACGTCGAAGGCTTGCTTCGGATGGCGAGGACCTGGCAGACCCAGGAAGAAGCTCACCGCCGGGGTGCTGAAGTGGTCGATGTCGTCCAGGTCGAAAACGCCAGGCTTGACGGCGTTGGCCATGGAGAACAGCACTTCGCCGTTGCCGGCCATGCTTTCGTGACGATGGAAAATGTCCATCTCGCCGAAACGCAACCCGCTCTCCAGAATGTTCTGCAACAGCGCCGGGCCCTTGAAGCCGGCAGCGTCGCGGCAGATCACGCTGATCACCAGCACTTCTTCGGCTTGCGGCTGATCCTTGTCGTTGACCGCTGGCGCGGACTTGGTGTCGTCCGGGAAATCGTCGTCGCGGCTGCTGAAGCTCGGGCCACCGTCCAGATCCAGGCTGAGGTTCATGTCGCCCTGGGAAGGCTCGCTGTGGCCACGCTTGCCGCGCTTGGAGCCCGACTCGCGAGGCTCGCGGGCCGGCATGCTCACCGAAGGCAGGTCCTGCTCATCCAGTTGCGGCTCTTTATGTGCATCCAGCACGCGCGGCGGGCCCAGCAACTCGGCGCTGCTGTCCTCGTCCGGCAGATTGGACAGATTTCGATCAAGACGGAACTTCAGTTTTCCCTTGCCGCCGCGCATACGGCGCCAGCCATCGAAAAGAATACCGGCAATGACAATAATGCCGATGACGATCAGCCACTCGCGCAGACCGATTTCCATGTAATCCCGTGCCTCTATAAAAAATGCTGAAAAATAAGGGGTTTACAACCTGCAAACCGCTTTAAAACGTGGCGCCAACTCTATGTTCTGACAGGCGTTTTGCCCACGTATACGAAAAATTGACATTAAACTAGCACGACCAAAGGCAACTTTACACCGTCTACCGCCTTGGCTGACGCGAATATGTCGATTGGCCAGCAAGTCGAAGCCAGGAAAAGAGTCCTACACACCGTAAAGCCTCTTTCCTACAACTACGACTCAGGCGTCCACCATCGCCATCGCCTCCTCGACATCCACCGCCACCAGGCGTGAACAACCGGGTTCGTGCATCGTCACCCCCATCAGTTGCTCGGCCATTTCCATGGCGATCTTGTTGTGGGTGATATAGATGAACTGCACTGTCTGTGACATCTCTTTTACCAATCGCGCGTAGCGTCCAACGTTAGCGTCATCCAGTGGCGCGTCAACCTCATCGAGCATGCAGAACGGCGCCGGGTTCAATTTGAAGATCGCAAAAACCAGGGCCAATGCGGTCAGGGCTTTTTCGCCGCCGGAGAGCAAATGGATGGTGCTGTTCTTCTTTCCGGGCGGCTGCGCCATGATTGTTACCCCTGTATCGAGTAAATCTTCGCCCGTCAGTTCCAAATATGCGCGGCCGCCAC
Organism: Pseudomonas sp. S2_F07; assembly: GCF_054668325.1. Taxonomy (NCBI): domain Bacteria; kingdom Pseudomonadati; phylum Pseudomonadota; class Gammaproteobacteria; order Pseudomonadales; family Pseudomonadaceae; genus Pseudomonas; species Pseudomonas sp. S2_F07. Next base: position 5,855,460 of record NZ_CP162758.1, on the reverse strand, counting down.
CGAAAACTTTTGGGAAAAGCGCCTGTAAACCGCCATTGATCTGATCAAAGGTATCCTTGAAACGGTTGCGGGTTTCCTTGTCGATCTTGCGAATCACGTTCTCAAGGGTTTCAAGGGCTTCCACCAGATCGTCGTTCTGGGCATCCAGATAACGTTTACGCTCCGACTGTTGCTGGTACTCATCGATGGCCGCCAGGTTGATCGCGCCCAGACGCTGGATCCTGGCGGCGATGCGCTCGAGCTCTTCCTCGGCATCCTTCTCGCTGGCCTCGGCCGTCAAGGTCGCGAGTACGCCGTGGAGATCGTAGCCGTCTTCCAGCAATTGGTCCTGCAAGGTCTTGCGGCGCACGGTCAGGGCTTGCCATTCCATGCGCTGGGTTTCGAGCTGGCTGCGAATCAACTGCGATTGCTGTTCAGCCTGGCTACGGCGCTTCTCGGCGTCGCGCAATTCGCGGTCGGCGTCTTCAAGGGCGATCTGCGCGGTCTTGAGTTCTTCGTCGACGGTCATGCGCTTGTCGAGCAACTCCTCGAGCTTCAGGCGCAGCTCTTCCAGCGGTGCTTCGCCCTCCTCCAGATTGAGGCTCAGTTGCTCGCGCTTTTCAGTCAGGCGTTCGGACTGCATCTCCAGACGTTCCAGCGCCTGGCGTGTCGAATCATGCTGCGCCTTGAGCGAACCCAGGCGCACCGCCAGCTGGTGGGCGTGATCCTTGTGCTGCCGCGCTTCCTGACGCACACGATCCAGGCGCTCGCGCAGGCTGTCGCGCTGGGCCAGCAGCAACTCACGCTGCTCGGTGTCCTGCGCCATGCTGTCGAGGGCTTCCTGCAATTGCAGGCGCGCCTCACCGATGTTTTCGTGTTCCAGCGCGCGCTGCTCATCGAGTTCGACAAGCTCTTCGTCGAGACGGGTACGGCGCAGGGTCAATTGTTCGGCCTTGGCTTTGCCGGCGGACAATTGCGCCTTCAATTCACCTTGCTGACGCGCTTCGTCCTGCAGCAAACGGCGCAAATGTTCGCGACCGTTTTCCTGCTGACGCTGCTGCGCCCTGAGATTCTGCAGTCGGGTTTCCAGGGTTTCGACAGCGGCTTCGCGCTCTTCACGCTCAAGGCCCAGTTGCTGGATTTCCTGCCCCCGGGCGAGCACGCCGCTTTCCGCCTCACTGGCCCGACGCACCCGCAGAAAATGCCGTCCGACCCAGTAACCGTCACGACTGATCAGGCTCTGCCCGGCAGCCAATTGCCCCCGCAAGGCCAAGGCCTGTTCCAGACTGTCGACCGGCTTGACCTGCCCCAGCCATGGCGACAGATCGAGTTGCGCCTCGACTTTGTCCAGCAAGCTGCCCGGCATCCGGACGCCATCGCTGGCCGGGCTGAGCAAACGCAGATCGCCCTGGGCAAAGCCCGACAGATCGAAATCGTTGAAATCATCCACCAGCACCGCTTGCAGGTCGGCGCCGAGCACGGTTTCCACCGCCAGCTCCCAACCGGCCTCAACCTTCAGGCCTTCGGCCAGGCGTGGGCGATTCGCAAGATTCTGCTCGCGCAGCCATTCGGCAGTGCCGGTGCCCGGATCGAGCGCGGCTTGCTGCAAGGCTTCGAGGGAGGCCAGCCGACCGTTGAGGCGCTGCAAATCACCTTGTGCCTGCTGCTGCGCGGTCAGCGCCTGCTGCAACTCCTGACGTAACTGCTCGAGCTTTTCGACCTGGGCTTCTTCGCTGGTCTGCAAATCCTCAAGGGTCGCTTCGGATTCGGCAAGCTGCTCGCTGAGCGCCATGATCGCCGCGTCTTCCGGGTCCGCCGAGAGCAAGGCGCGCTCTTCGCCTAAACGCTTCTGGCGGTCGGCCAGGCGCTCGAGGCTGGTTTCCAGCTGCTGGATCCGCGACTGCTGCACTTCGGCCTGACGGCGCGGCTCGGCGGCGGTGAGGTTGAACGTATCCCACTGCTCCTGCCAGCCGTGCATGGTGGTTTCGGACTCTTCCAGCGCGGCGGCGGCCTCTTCGGCGGCGGCGCTGGTGACTTCCTGCTCCGGGGTGAGCATGTCCAGCTCTTCGCCGAGGGTCAGCAGCAACGTGCGGTCGTGACCCAGGTGCGATTCGGTTTCCAGGCGCGCGCGCTCGGCCTCTTTCAGGTCATCCTGCAACTGGCGCAAACGCTGCTGACCGTGCTGGATGCTCTGCTCGACCCGGGCGATGTCGCCGCCGACCGAGTAAAAGCGCCCCTGCACCAGGTTGAAGCGCTCCGAGAGGTCGTGGTGCCCGTCACGCAGGCGCTCGATGCTCGCATCGGCATTGCGCTGTTCGGCCACAAGGGCTTCGAAAGAAACTTCCTGGTTGCCGATGATCGCTTCACGCTGGCCGACCTGATCATTCAGCGCCTGCCAGCGCAGGGCCGACAGCTGGGCCTTGAGCTGACGCTCCTCACCCTTGAATTCCTGATACTTCTTGGCGGCCTCGGCCTGGCGGTGCAAGCGTTCGAGCTGCCGCTCAAGCTCTTCGCGCAGGTCGGTCAGGCGCTCGAGGTTTTCGTGGGTGCGGCGGATGCGGTTTTCCGTCTCGCGCCGGCGTTCCTTGTACTTGGAGATGCCCGCGGCTTCTTCGATGAAGTTGCGCAGGTCTTCGGGCTTGGACTCGATCAGCTTGGAGATCATCCCCTGCTCGATGATCGAGTAGCTGCGCGGGCCAAGCCCGGTGCCGAGGAAGATGTCGGTGATGTCGCGGCGCCGGCATTTGGTGCCGTTGAGGTAATAAGTGGTCTGGCTGTCGCGGGTCACTTTGCGGCGAATGGAGATTTCCGCGTAGGCGGCGTACTCCCCGAGCAAGGTGCCGTCGGAGTTGTCGAACACCAGTTCGATGCTCGCCTGGCTCACCGGCTTGCGGCTGGTGGAGCCGTTGAAGATGACGTCGGTCATCGACTCGCCGCGCAGGTTCTTCGCCGAACTCTCGCCCATCACCCAGCGTACGGCGTCGATGATGTTCGACTTGCCGCAGCCATTGGGCCCGACCACCGCCGCCATGTTACTGGGGAAGTTCACCGTGGTCGGGTCGACGAAGGACTTGAACCCCGCCAGCTTGATGCACTTGAGCCGCACCCTCAGGCGTCCGTCAGTGCTGAGATCACCAGATCGCAACTGCGCTGGGCGTAAGCCGTCAGCACTTCACGAATCTGCACAAAGTCACGGGCCAGCACAGCAGCGAGCAAGCGTTCGAACAGCTCGAGGAATTCGCTCATCGACGCTTTGCGCAGGTCCAGCGCGAGGAAATACGCACGGCTCATGGCCGGCTGCAGATTCTCGACGGTCTCCTGCAAGTACGGGTTGTTGGCGAACGGGTACGCGGCGCGCATCACATTGAAGCTGTCGTCGACGAACGTGCGGATGTCCTGACGCTCGTAGCTGGCCGTCAGGCGTTGCTGGATCTGTACGAAAGGCGCCATGTCGGCCTGGGTTTTCCAGCCGCTGGCCACTGAGTTGCCGAGCAGGATATAGAGCTCGCTCATCAGCGTGCACAGGCTCTGCACCTTGTGTGGCGTGAGCTCGGTAACGTGGGCACCGCGTCGCGGCAGGATCGCGATCAAATGGCGACGCTCGAGGATCAGCAAGGCCTCGCGGACCGAACCACGACTGACATTGAGGGCCAGCGTGACCTTCTGTTCCTGGATGCGCTCCCCGGGCTTCATTTCGCCGCGAATGATGCGTTCGGCGAGGTGGTGAGCGATTTGCTCGGCGAGGCTGTCCGGCGCCTTGAACGTCATGGTTGTCCTTCAAACTCTTTGATCTGTACAAGCGGCGCAGTGTAGCGCAATTGCTGCGTCAGGGCGGAGTGCCTGCCCGGAGGTTTTTGGCACGATTCAAGCAAATTCAAGCAAAAAGGCAGGCTATCGAACCAGCGACAATAATTAAGGAACAGGTGGTTGATCGACAAATTGTAATTTCCTGACCTTTAAGTCAGAAAACCATTGACCGAAAAGTCAGACCTGCTAAATTCAGTTCCTATCGGTTAACAACAATAATGAGTCTGCGAGGCCTTCCGTGATCCAGTTTTTACTAAACCAGGAACTCCGTAGCGAGCACGCCCTGGACCCGAACCTGACCGTGCTCAATTATCTGCGCGACCATGTCGGCAAGCCCGGCACCAAAGAAGGCTGCGCCAGCGGTGACTGCGGCGCCTGCACCGTGGTGGTCGGCGAATTGCAGACCGATGATGACGGCCGCGAACACATTCGCTATCGCAGCCTCAACTCGTGCCTGACCTTCGTGTCGTCCCTGCACGGCAAACAACTGATCAGCGTCGAAGACCTCAAGCACAAGGGTGAATTGCACAGCGTGCAGAAAGCCATGGTCGAGTGCCACGGCTCGCAATGCGGCTTCTGCACCCCCGGCTTCGTGATGTCGCTGTTTGCCCTGCAAAAGAACAGCGATGCACCGGATCATGCCAAGGCCCACGAAGCACTGGCCGGCAACCTCTGCCGTTGCACCGGCTACCGGCCGATCCTGGAAGCCGCCGAGCAGTCCTGCTGCGCCAAGCAACCGGACCAGTTCGACGCCCGCGAGGCCGACACCATCGCACGCCTCAAAACCATTGCCCCGACCGATATCGGCGAACTCAACAGCGGCGACAAACGCTGCCTGGTGCCGCTGACCGTGACCGACCTGGCCGATCTCTACGACGCTTATCCACAGGCCCGCCTGCTGGCCGGCGGCACTGACCTGGCGCTGGAAGTCACGCAGTTCCACCGCACCCTGCCGGTGATGATCTATGTCGGCAACGTCGCCGAGATGAAGCGCATCGACCGTTTTGACGATCGCCTGGAAATCGGCGCCGCCACGTCCCTGTCCGATTGCTACGAGGCCTTGAATGCCGAGTACCCGGACTTCGGTGAATTGCTGCACCGCTTCGCGTCCTTGCAGATCCGCAACCAGGGCACCCTGGGCGGCAACATCGGCAACGCCTCGCCGATTGGTGACTCGCCGCCCCTGCTGATCGCCCTCGGTGCGCAGATCGTGCTGTGCAAAGGCGAGACCCGCCGCACCCTGGCGCTGGAAGATTACTTCATCGATTACCGCGTCACGGCGCGCCAGGAAAGCGAGTTCATCGAGAAGATCATCGTGCCCCGCGCCAGCGTCGATAAACTGTTCCGCGCCTACAAGGTTTCCAAGCGCCTGGACGACGATATCTCGGCAGTCTGCGCCGCCTTCAACATTCGCCTGGAAAACGGCATCGTCGCTGAAGCCCGCGTCGCCTTCGGCGGCATGGCGGCCATCCCGAAACGCGCCGCTGCCTGCGAAGCCGCGTTGCTCGGCTCGCCATTCAATAACGCCACTGTCGAACGCGCCTGCGCTGCCCTGGCCGAAGACTTCACGCCGCTCTCGGACTTCCGCGCCAGCAAGGAATATCGCCTGCTCAGCGCGCAGAACCTGCTGCGCAAATACTTCATCGAACTGCAAACACCGCACATCGAGACCCGGGTGACCGCTTATGTCTAATCATCACGCCGTAGAGAAGACCCAAGCCGAATTGGCTGAACTGTTCGCCAAGGACCTGACCACCGGTGTCGGCCGCAGCGTCAAGCACGACAGCGCCGCCAAGCATGTGGCCGGTGAGGCGCAATACATCGACGACCGCCTGGAGTTTGCGAACCAGTTGCACGTCTATGCGCGCATGTCGGACCGCGCCCACGCCCGGATCATCAGCATCGACACCTCGCCCTGCTACGCCTTCGAAGGCGTGCGCATCGCCATCACCCACGAAGACGTACCGGGCCTGAAAGACATCGGCCCGTTGTTACCGGGCGATCCGCTGCTGGCCATCGACACTGTGCAGTTCGTTGGTCAACCGGTGATCGCCGTGGCGGCGAAAGATCTGGAAACCGCGCGCAAGGCGGCCATGGCCGCGATCATCGAATACGAAGACCTGGAACCTGTGCTGGACGTGGTCGAAGCCCTGCGCAAGCGCCACTTCGTCCTCGACAGCCACACCCATCAACGCGGCGATTCGGCCACGGCGCTGGCCACTGCCGAACATCGCATCCAGGGCACGCTGCACATCGGCGGCCAGGAGCACTTCTACCTGGAAACCCAGATCTCTTCGGTGATGCCGACCGAAGACGGCGGCATGATCGTCTACTGCTCCACGCAAAACCCCACCGAAGTGCAGAAGCTGGTGGCCGAAGTGCTGGACGTGTCGATGAACAAGATCGTCGTCGACATGCGTCGCATGGGCGGCGGTTTCGGCGGCAAGGAAACCCAGGCGGCCAGCCCGGCGTGCCTGTGCGCGGTGATCGCGCACCTCACCGGCCAGCCGACCAAGATGCGACTGCCACGGGTCGAAGACATGCTGATGACCGGCAAGCGTCACCCGTTCTATGTCGAGTACGACGTCGGCTTCGACAGCACCGGCCGCCTGCACGGCATCAACCTGGAACTGGCCGGCAACTGCGGTTGCTCGCCTGACCTGTCGGCGTCGATCGTCGACCGGGCGATGTTCCACTCGGACAACTCGTACTACCTGGGCGATGCGACCATCAACGGTCACCGCTGCAAGACCAACACCGCGTCGAATACTGCCTACCGTGGTTTCGGCGGCCCGCAAGGCATGGTCGCCATCGAAGAAGTGATGGACGCCATTTCTCGCCATCTGGCCCTGGATCCTTTGGCCGTGCGCAAGGCCAACTACTATGGCAAGACCGAGCGCAACGTCACCCACTACTACCAGACCGTCGAGCACAACATGCTCGAAGAGATGACCGCCGAACTCGAAGAAAGCAGCCAGTACGCCGAGCGTCGCGAAGCGATTCGTCGCTACAACGCCAACAGCCCGATCCTGAAAAAAGGCCTGGCGCTGACCCCGGTGAAATTCGGTATTTCCTTCACCGCCAGCTTCCTCAACCAGGCCGGTGCCCTGGTGCACGTCTACACCGACGGCAGCATCCACCTCAACCACGGCGGCACCGAAATGGGCCAGGGCCTGAACACCAAGGTCGCGCAGGTCGTGGCCGAAGTGTTCCAGGTGGAAATGGACCGCGTGCAGATCACCGCGACCAACACTGACAAAGTGCCGAACACTTCGCCAACCGCTGCTTCCAGCGGTGCCGACCTGAACGGCAAGGCCGCGCAAAACGCTGCCGAAACTATCAAGCAACGGCTGGTGGAATTCGCGGCGCGCCAGTACAAGGTCAGCGAAGAAGACGTGGAATTCCACAACGGCCACGTACGGGTCCGCGATCACATCCTGACCTTCGAAGCACTGATCCAGCAGGCGTACTTTGCCCAGGTGTCGCTGTCGAGCACCGGCTTCTACAAGACCCCGAAAATCTACTACGACCGCAGCCAGGCCCGTGGTCGGCCGTTCTACTACTACGCCTTCGGCGCCGCGTGCTGCGAAGTGCTGGTCGACACCCTGACCGGCGAATACAAGATGCTGCGCACCGACATCCTCCACGACGTCGGCGCCTCGCTGAACCCGGCCATCGACATCGGCCAGGTCGAGGGCGGTTTCATCCAGGGCATGGGCTGGCTGACCATGGAAGAGCTGGTGTGGAACAACAAGGGCAAGCTGATGACCAACGGCCCGGCCAGCTACAAGATCCCGGCCGTGGCGGACATGCCGCTGGACCTGCGGGTCAAGCTGGTAGAGAACCGCAAGAACCCGGAAGACACGGTGTTCCACTCCAAGGCCGTGGGCGAGCCGCCGTTCATGCTCGGTATCGCCTCGTGGTGTGCGATCAAGGACGCCGTGGCGAGCCTGGGCGATTACAGACATCAACCGAAAATCGACGCCCCGGCAACCCCGGAGCGAGTGTTGTGGGGCTGTGAGCAGATGCGCCAGTTGAAGGCGGCGAAGGCTGTCGAGGCTGAGACCGAGTTGGCTTCGCTCTAAGACCGAGGTGCGGCTATCGCGAGCAAGCTCGCTCCCACAGGGTTATGTGCTGACTGATGGACCTGTACAAATCCAATGTGGGAGCGAGCTTGCTCGCGATGGCGGACTAACAGACACACAGATGTCGAGGTGAACATGTACAACTGGATCGACGCCCTCGCCGACCTGCAAAACCGGGGTGAGCCCTGCGTGCTGGTGACCATCATCGAAGAGCTCGGCTCGACGCCGCGCAACGCTGGCTCGAAGATGGTCATCAGTGCGAACCAGAGCTTCGACACCATCGGTGGCGGGCACCTGGAATACAAGGCCATGAAGATCGCCCGCGAGATGCTCGCCAGCGGCAAACAGGACACCCATCTGGAGCGCTTCAGCCTCGGTGCCAGCCTTGGCCAATGCTGCGGTGGTGCAACCGTTTTGCTGTTCGAACCGATGGGCCAGGTTCAAGCGCAGATCGCCGTGTTCGGTGCCGGCCACGTTGGCCGCGCCCTGGTGCCACTGTTGGCCAGCCTGCCCTGCCGGGTTCGCTGGATCGATTCGCGGGAAGATGAGTTCCCCGAGCAGATCCCCCATGGCGTGCGCAAGATCGTCAGCGAAGAACCGGTGGATGAAATCGATGACCTGCCGGCCGGCAGCTACTGCATCGTGATGACCCACAACCATCAACTCGACCTCGAACTGACCGCTGCGATCCTCAAGCGCAACGACTTCGCCTACTTCGGCCTGATCGGTTCGAAGACCAAACGGGTGAAGTTCGAACATCGCCTGCGCGACCGCGGTTTCGACAACAGCGTCGTGCAACGCATGCGCTGCCCGATGGGCATCGGCGAAGTCAAAGGCAAGTTGCCTGTGGAAATCGCCATCTCCATCGCCGGCGAAATCATCGCCACCTATAACGCGAACTTCGGCCAGCAGACGTCCAGCGCCGAACCGATTGCCAAACTGCTGCCCGCGTCACGCCGCAGCCAAACCGCAAACTTGAAAGCCTCGAATTGAGAATCTCATGCCTTTGACTCGCAAAGCTTACCGCGCCGCCATCCTGCACAGCATCGCCGACCCAGCCGTCGTGGGCATCGAAGCCTCCTACGAGTATTTCGAAGACGGCTTACTGGTTGTGGATAACGGCCAGATCAGCGCCCTGGGCCACGCCAGCGAACTGCTGCCGACCCTGCCGGCTGACGTCGAAATCACTCACTACCAGGATGCATTGATCACCCCCGGCTTCATCGACACCCACATCCACCTGCCGCAAACCGGCATGGTCGGCGCCTATGGCGAGCAGTTGCTGGACTGGCTCAACACCTACACCTTCCCGTGCGAAAGCCAGTTCGCCGACAAGGCCCACGCCGATCAGGTCGCGGACATTTTCATCAAGGAACTGCTGCGCAACGGCACCACCACTGCGCTGGTATTCGGCAGCGTGCACCCGCAATCGGTGAACTCGTTCTTCGAAGCCGCCGAACAGCTCGACCTGCGGATGATCGCCGGCAAGGTGATGATGGACCGCAACGCCCCGGACTACCTGACCGACACCGCCGAATCCAGCTACGTCGAAAGCAAGGCATTGATCGAGCGCTGGCACGGCAAGGGCCGCTTGCACTACGCGGTCACCCCACGCTTCGCGCCAACCAGCACCCCGGAACAGCTAACACTCGCTGGCCAGTTGCTGACCGAATACCCGGATCTGTACATGCAGACCCACATCAGCGAAAACCTCAAGGAAATCGAGTGGGTCAAGGAGCTGTTCCCGGAGCGCAAGGGCTACCTGGACGTCTACGACCACTACCAGTTGCTCGGCGAGCGCTCGGTGTTCGCCCACGGCGTGCACCTGTGCGATGACGAGTGCGCGCGACTGGCGGAAACCGGCTCGGCCATCTCGTTCTGCCCGACCTCGAACTTCTTCCTCGGCAGCGGCCTGTTCAACCTGCCGATGGCCGAGAAGCACAAGCTCAATGTCGGCATCGGTACCGATGTGGGCGGCGGCACCAGTTTCTCGCTGCTGCAAACCCTCAACGAAGCCTACAAAGTGATGCAACTGCAAGGTGCACGCCTGAGCCCGTTCAAGTCGCTGTACCTGGCCACCCTCGGCGGCGCCCGCGCACTGCGCCTGGAAGACAGGATCGGTACCCTGCAACCGGGCACCGACGCCGACTTCCTGGTGCTGGACTACCACGCCACGCCACTGCTGAGCTATCGCCTGAAGCAGGCCAACAACATCGCCGAAACGTTGTTTGTGTTGATGACCCTGGGGGATGACCGGACTGTTCAGCAGACGTATGCGGCGGGAAATCTGGTGCATCAGCGCTAGTTTTTTTGCGGGCATAAAAAAATCCCCCGGCGCTTTTCAGCCCGGGGGATTTTTATTGCCTGAAAAAAGATCGCAGCCTTCGGCAGCTCCTACAGGTGTACGCACACCCTTGTAGGAGCTGCCGAAGGCTGCGATCTTTTTCTATCAGAGCTTCGCGGTCGATCGCCCCGGCTTCTTGGTCTGCAGCAAATGCGAGAACACCGCATGCAGATCATCCGAAGCACTTTCCTCGTCGAGGTTGAGCTTGCTGTCGATGTGATCCATATGATGCATCATCAGGTTCACCGCCAGTTCACAGTCGCGCTTTTCGATAGCGTCGATCAACTGGGTGTGCTCGTCGTAGGAGCAATGGGAACGGTTGCCGCTTTCGTACTGGGCAATGATCAGCGACGTCTGGGACACCAGGCTGCGCTGGAAACTGATCAGCGGCGCGTTTTTCGCAGCTTCGGCCAGTTTCAGGTGGAATTCACCCGACAGGCGGATGCCGGCGCCACGATCGCCACGGGAGAAGCTGTCGCGTTCGTCGTTGACCATCTGGCGCAATTCGGCAATCTGCTCGGCGGTCGCGTGCTGAACGGCCAGCTCAGTGATCGCTCGCTCCACCAGACGGCGGGCCATGAACACCTGGCGGGCTTCTTCGACGCTCGGGCTGGCGACCACGGCGCCACGATTCGGACGAAGCAGCACCACGCCTTCATGGGCCAGGCGCGACAAGGCACGGCGAATGATGGTGCGGCTGACCCCGAAAATTTCCCCCAGCGCTTCTTCGCTCAACTTGGTGCCGGGCGCCAGACGCTGTTCGAGGATGGCCTCGAAGATATGCGCGTAGACAATATCGTCCTGGGTACCGCTGCGGCCGGCTTTGCCTGCTCGCGGTTGTTTCTTTAGGGGTTGCAACTGTTCGTTCATGGGCACTCGAGTCGGAAGAACTGCGGCGAATTGACCGCGACTGTAATACGGCACAGTGGGTCGCTGGCAAGTATCGCGTAAAAAACACTGCGATTGTACACAATGGAAGGTGGCAACACGACTGTACGGCTGAATGTTGCCTCGGCTGTATCGCAACGCCTTATTACTTTTGAGTTTAGGCTTGTTCGCAGAATCCGCCTTCGTAACGTAATTCCTGTGGGAGCGGGCTTGCTCGCGAATGCGGTCTGTCAGCTAAATCAATATTGACTGACACGTCCTCTTCGCGAGCAAGCCCGCTCCCACAGAGTTCAGCGTTGCTGCGGACATCTTCATCTGTAAAAGGAACACCACCGTCATGAACGACGCCACCCACACGCAAATCCGCCCGCTGGCCGACACCTCGCCCTCGGCCATCGTCGCCGGCTTCATCGCCATGATGACCGGCTACACCAGCTCCCTGGTGCTGATGTTCCAGGCCGGGCAAGCCGCGGGCCTCAGCAGCGGGCAGATTTCTTCGTGGATCTGGGCCATCTCGATCGGCATGGCGGTGTGCTCCATCGGCCTGTCACTGCGCTATCGCACGCCGATCACCATTGCCTGGTCGACCCCCGGCGCCGCACTGCTGATCACCAGTCTCGGCGGCGTGTCTTACGGCGAAGCCATCGGCGCCTACATCACCTGCGCGGTGCTGGTGACGATTTGCGGGATGACCGGCAGCTTCGAACGACTGGTGAAAAAGATTCCGGCCTCCCTGGCCGCCGCCCTGCTGGCGGGGATTTTGTTCAAGATCGGCAGCGAGATTTTCGTCGCGGCACAACACCGCACTGCCCTGGTACTGGGGATGTTCGTCACTTATCTGGTGGTCAAGCGCCTGTCGCCGCGCTATGCGGTGCTGGCGGCATTGCTGATCGGCACGGCATTGTCAGGCTTCATGGGGCTGCTGGACTTCAGCGATTTCCACCTGGAAGTGGCCACGCCGGTCTGGACCACGCCGCACTTCTCCCTGGCGGCAACCATCAGCATCGGCATCCCGTTGTTTGTCGTCGCCATGACTTCACAAAACATGCCCGGTATCGCCGTATTGCGCGCCGATGGTTACACGGTGCCCGCCTCGCCTCTGATCACCACCACCGGCATCGCCAGTTTGCTGCTGGCACCGTTCGGCTCCCACGGGATCAACCTCGCGGCGATCAGCGCAGCGATCTGCACCGGACCGCACGCCCATGAGGATCGCAACAAGCGCTATACCGCTGCGGTCTGGTGCGGGATTTTCTACGGGATCGCCGGCGTGTTCGGTGCGACGCTCGCGGCGTTGTTTGCCGCGCTGCCCAAGGAACTGGTGTTGTCGATTGCGGCGCTGGCGCTGTTCGGCTCGATCATCAACGGCTTGAGCATCGCCATGAGCGAAGTGAAGGAACGTGAAGCGGCGCTGATCACCTTCATGGTCACGGCATCGGGGCTGACGCTGTTTTCCATCGGCTCGGCGTTCTGGGGGATTGTCGCCGGGGTGGTGACGCTGGTGATTCTGAACTGGCGCAAGGCCTGAAATACACAAAACCGGGCCAAAAAAAACGGCGACCCTTGGGTCGCCGTTTTTACTGGAACATCAAGCTACCGGATTGATCGGCTTTTCCGGGTACCAGACGTCCAGCAGCGGGCTGACTTCAACGCTGGTCAGCTCGGTGCGGCCTTTGAGCCAGGCTTCAACGGCAGCGCGCTGTTCAGCGCTGACCGAGCCACGCTTCTGCAGGCAAACCAGACCGTAGTCGTCGCCGCCAACATAACCCAGACCGTTGGCTTCCATGGCTTCTTTGAGGAACGCGTCGAGGAAAGCATCAATGGCTTCATCAGCCAAATCTTCTTTGAAATCCAGGTTCAGTTCGAAACCCAGCTCTTGAAATTCATCGACGCACAGTTTTTTGCGCAGACGCTGGGAACGGTTAGTCGCCATTGGAACAATCCTCTTAAGTAATAACGGGCGGCACTTTAGCAGTTTAAGCCGCCGATTGCCTGACTCTCTGGGCCACCACGCCTACCGTCGGTAAAAAAATAGCCGATCAGAATGCCTGCGCACGGCACAAGCTGTGACACCTTGGGGCATAATGCCGACACTTTCATGACCATTGAGGGAATTTATCTCCATGCCCTCATCTTTTTTCCCCTCGGCTGTAGGGTTTTATTTCAGATGATCAAATCTTTGCGTCCATTGCTGTTGGCCGGTTTTCTTCTCCCCCTGGCCCTTCCCGTTTGCGCCGCTCCCGTCAATACCGCGTTGTCGCCCAACGTTGAAAAAGCCCTGAAAGCCAGCAAGTTGCAGGACAACGCCCTGTCGCTGGTAATGATCCCGCTCACCGGCCCCGGCACCCCGACGGTGTTCAACGCCGACGTGTCGGTCAACCCGGCGTCGACCATGAAACTGGTCACCACCTACGCGGCGCTGGAAATGCTCGGCCCGAACCACCAGTGGAAAACCGAGTTCTACACCGACGGCACCTTGAGCGGCGGCATTCTCAACGGCAACCTCTACCTCAAGGGTGGCGGCGATCCGAAGCTGAACATGGAAAAACTCTGGCTGCTGATGCGCGACCTGCGTGCCAACGGCGTCACCCAGGTCACCGGCGACCTGGTGCTGGATAAAACCTTCTTCGTACAACCGCAACTGCCGGAGTTCAATGACGACGGCAACGACGAGAACAAGCCGTTCCTGGTCAAACCCGACTCGCTGCTGGTCAACCTCAAGGCGCTGCGCTTCGTCGCACGCAATGACTCGGGCAAGGTGCTGGTCTCGGTGGAACCGCCGATTGCGAGCATCCGCATCGACAACCAGGTCAAGGCCCTCAACTCCAGGCAATGCACCGGTGGCGTGCGTTACAACCCGGTGGCACAGGCCGACGGCAGTGTGACCGTGACGGTCGGCGGTCAACTGGGTGAAGGCTGCAGCTCGCAGACTTACCTGTCGCTGCTCGACCACGCGACCTACACCGCCGGCGCCGTCCGCGCGATCTGGAAAGAGCTGGGTGGCAGCATTCAGGGCAGGGATGTGCTGGCGCCAACCCCGAAAGACGCCAAGGTCCTGGCCCGGGCGTTCTCGCCGGACCTGGCGGAAATCATCCGCGACATCAACAAGTACAGTAACAACACCATGGCCCAGCAGTTGTTCCTGAGCCTCGGCCAACGCTTCCGTACCGATGCCGATGGTGACGACGCCAAGGCCGCCCAGCGTGTCGTGCGTCAGTGGCTGGCGAAAAAGGGCATCACCGCGCCGCACCTGGTGATGGAGAACGGCTCCGGCCTGTCCCGTGCCGAGCGTGTCAGCGCCCGGGAAATGGCCTCGATGCTCGAAGCGGCCTGGCACAGCCCGTATTCCGCCGAATACATCAGTTCGATGCCGATTGCCGGCACCGACGGCACCATGCGCAAACGCCTGAAGACCACTGCCATGCGCGGTGAAGCCCACGTCAAGACCGGCACCCTGAACACCGTGCGGGCGATTGCCGGTTTCAGTCGCGACGTCAATGGCAACACCTGGGCGGTGGTGGCGATCCTCAACGACAAGGCTCCGTTCGGCGCATCTTCGGTGCTCGATCAGGTGCTGCTGGACCTGTACCGCCAACCGAAAGTGCCACAAACGGCTTCGGTGTTGTAACCCGGCAAATCAAAAGATCGCAGCCTTCGGCAGCTCCTACAGGTATACACATAACCTTGTAGGAGCTGCCGAAGGCTGCGATCTTTTCAGCTCACCGCAGGTTAATTCATCTCCCCCTCAACCCTATCCCTTCCCGCCTGCTTCGCCGCATAGACCCCCGAATCCGCGCGTAACAGCAAGGCATCGGCGCCCTCCCCGACCCGCCAACTGGCAATCCCGAAACTGGCGGTGACCGTACCGACACCTTCAATCGGTGAGCTGCGCAAGCCTTGCCACAATTGCTGGGCCAACATATAGGCATGTTCGCCGCCGCTATCCGGGCACAACACCATGAACTCCTCTCCGCCCAGGCGGCAGAACACATCGGTGCGACGCAGCCGGTGGCCGATCCGTTGGCACACGGCCTGCAACACCCGATCACCGACGGCATGGCCATGCAGGTCATTGATGCGCTTGAAATGGTCGATATCGAGCATGATCACCGACAGATCCCCACCGCCGCGCTCGACCCGGGCCATTTCGGTGGTCAGGCGTTCCTGGAAATAACGCCGGTTGTGAATACCGGTCAGCGAGTCGGTGACCGACAGCGCGCGCAACTCTTCTTCCACCCGCTTCATATCGGAAATGTCCGAGATGTAGCCGTGCCACAGCACACCGCCACCGGGCAGTTCCTCCGGCGTGGCCTCGCCACGTACCCAACGCAGACCCCGTTGTGGCAATTGCACGCGGTACTCCTCGCGCCAGGGGCTGAGGGTGTCGGCCGAGGCCCGGATCGAGGCGCGGACACGGGTGGTGTCCTTGGGGTGAATCCGGGTGAAGATCGCTTCGGCATTGAGCAGCAGCACGTCGGGTTCGAGCTCGTAGATCTCGCGAATGCCGTCGCTGGCATAGATCACGCTGAAACGCCCGTCGAACTCCATCTTGAATTGGTAGATCCCGCCGGGGACGTGGGCGCTGAGTTTCTTCAACAACAGATCCCGCGCCGCGAGCGCCTCATGGACCCGTTTGCGTTCGGTGATGTCGATGCACACCGCCAGGTGCCCGACCCACAGGCCTTGTTCATCGAGCATCGGCGTGGCGAGCATGTTGACCATCAAATGGCTGCCATCGCCGCGCACCAGCGTCCATTCCCGTGCCTCATGGTCGCCCTGCGCGTCGCCTTCGACCAGCATCGCCTGGCAGGTCGGCACCGGTTTGCCATAGCGCGCACTCAACTCGGCCGAGCGAGCAACCAGTTCCCGGGGCAGGTGCAGACTCTCCAGGGTCATATGCCCCACCACCTCGGCGCTGGAGTAGCCAAGCATCTGCTCGGCACCCGCATTGAAAGTGCTGATGACGCCGCGCAGGTCGGTGGCGATGATCGCGACCTGGGTGGCGGCATTCAGCACGCCACGCAACTGACCATGGGTGCCACGCAGTTCCTGCTCTCGGTCGCGCAGTTCCTGGGTGCGTTGCTCGACCAGTTTCAACGCCCGCTGCCGCTGGCTGACCAACACATACAGCAAGGCACTGAGCATCACGCTGAGCAACCCACCCAACACCACCACACTGGTGACGGAGGAATGGTTGGCCTTGACGAACGCGGCGCTGGGCTGGATATCGACTTGATAGTCATGGTCGGCCATGCGCAACAGGCGCGTGGACGACAGGTCGCTGATGGCCGGCGGGTTGGGCGACTCGAACAGCACCTCGTGCTGCTCGTCGATCGACAAATCGAGGATGCGCACCGAGAGATAGTCGCGGCCCGCTTCCGGCAGTCCATCCGCCAGCAACTGGCGCATGCTGATCACCGCCATGACATAACCGAAGGGCTTCATGGCGCTGTGGCCCTGACTGTTGCGCTGCATGACCGGTGCAACCAGCAGCACACCACGCGCATAAGCC
Source organism: Pseudomonas sp. S2_F07 (assembly GCF_054668325.1). Classification (NCBI taxonomy): domain Bacteria; kingdom Pseudomonadati; phylum Pseudomonadota; class Gammaproteobacteria; order Pseudomonadales; family Pseudomonadaceae; genus Pseudomonas; species Pseudomonas sp. S2_F07. Next base: position 5,838,845 of record NZ_CP162758.1, on the reverse strand, counting down.
GGCTCGATACTCACCAGATGCATCGGTTGCGACACCGCCATGGCGCCATGTTGATCGGCCCGATCGAGCGTGGCACGCCGTAGCGGCTGGGCCAGCAAGTCGTAACCGAGGGGTGCTCCGAGTTTGCTTTGCGTCTGGCTATACAGCACCGCTACGTACTCATCTCGCTCGCCGGCCAGTTGCAATTGGCCGGCGGCGTTGAGTTCTCTCAGGGTGAAGCCGCTCAAGCCTTCGTCACGCACCCGACGCTCGAACGCCGCCCGCTCATCACGAGTGACCCGTTGGGCAAAGGAATACGCCTGGGTTCGCAGCAGCAAAGGTTGGGTGTAACCATCGAACTCCGCTCGGGACACCGAATCGGAATTGGCGAAAAACCGGCGCAGGCCGTCGAGGCGCTGCTCCTGATCTTCGAAACGCTCTTCGATACGGCTGTAACGTTCACTGGCCAGCAGTTGGAAGCGTTGCCGCAATTGATGGTGAAACAGATTAAGTGTCGACCACGCCAGCAACCCGGTGAGCACCCCGCCGACCAGCAATACCAGCAGCGCGACCAACCAGGCCGAGGCATCTTCGCTGATAAAACCCAGGATCCTGGGGCGCACGGCATGCAACGACATAGAACGCAACTCAAAACGCCAGGTGCGGGAAAGCCCTTTGGTCGTGAGTTGAGTTATAGCCATTAGCCACTAACTTGACCAGCACTGATGGGATCCAGGAGCCTTTGAAAATCAAGGCTCTGTGGATCCAATCAAATCAAGTGTCAACGCGCCGTGATTTTCCAGGCGCGATGGATCTTGGCATTACGGGAAAAATCCGGATCGATGGTCTGCGCGGTGATCTCCTCGACCGCATAGCGCTCGCCGAGATTGGCTTCCAGTTCGAACTTGCGGAAGTTGTTGGAGAAGTACAACACGCCGCCAGGCGCCAAGCGCGCCATGGCCAGGTCGATCAGTTGCACCTGGTCGCGCTGCACGTCGAAGACACCTTCCATGCGCTTGGAGTTGGAGAAGGTCGGCGGGTCGATGAAGATCAGGTCAAACTCGTCACGGCAGGCGTCGAGCCATACCATCACATCGCTTTGCTCCAGACGATTCTTGTCGGAGAAACCGTTCAGCGAAAGGTTGCGACGCGCCCAGTCCAGGTAGGTTTTCGACAGGTCGACGCTGGTGGTGCTGCGCGCTCCGCCCTTGGCCGCATGAACACTGGCGGTGGCGGTGTAGCAGTACAGGTTGAGGAAGCGCTTGCCAGCGGCCTCTTTCTGAATCCGCATGCGCATCGGCCGGTGATCGAGGAACAACCCGGTGTCCAGGTAATCGGTGAGGTTGACCAACAGCTTCACGCCGCCTTCATTCACTTCGACGAACTTGCCCTGAGCGGCTTGACGCTCGTACTGCTTGGTGCCGCTCTGACGCTCGCGGCGCTTGACCACCACACGGCTCTTGTCGATGTTCAACGCCTGCGGAATCGCCGCCAGGGCATCGAACATGCGCGCCGAGGCCTTTTCCGGATCGATGGATTTCGGCGCGGCGTATTCCTGGACGTGGACCCAATCGTGATACAGGTCGATGGCCATGGAGTATTCCGGCATGTCGGCATCGTAGACGCGGTAGCAGTCGATGCCTTCACGCTTGACCCACTTGCCCAGGGCCTTGAGGTTCTTTTGCAGGCGGTTGGCGAACATCTGCCCGCCTTCGCTCAGGCGCGGCTGCTCGACCACCGGAGCCGGTGCCGGCGTCGGTTTGATCGGGTTGCCATTTTTGTTGAACTTGCGTTCTTGCGGTTCGTTCGGCGCCTGATCATAGGCGGCTTGCTCGCGCTCGACCTGGCGCTGTTCCGGAGTACGACGCTCGCCGGTGACGAACTGGTCCGGCAACACCTTGATCAGCAGCAGCTTGCACGGCAAGGCGCCGTTCCAGAACGAATACTGCTTGTGGCTGCGGATGCCCATGCGCTTGCCCAGGTCCGGCGCACCGGTGAACACCGCTGCTTCCCAGTTCAGGCAGGCCTGACGCAGGCGCTCGCCGAGGTTCTGGTAGAGGTAGAGCAGGCTCGCCTCATCGCCCAGACGCTCGCCGTACGGAGGGTTGCAGATCACCAGGCCTTTCTGGTTCTGGTCCGGACGCGGCTCGAAAGTTGCGACTTCGCCCTGGTAGATCTTGATCCACTCGCTCAGGCCGGCACGCTCGACGTTGTTGCGACCCGGTTGAATCAGTCGCGGATCAGCTTCGTAGCCGCGGATCCACAACGGTGTCTTGGCCAGGCCGGCCGCTGCGCGCTCAGAAGCTTCTTCATGCAATTTTTTCCACAGCGCCGGGACGTGACCGAGCCAGGCGGTGAAGCCCCACTGCTCGCGACGCAGGTTCGGCGCGATGTCGGCAGCGATCATCGCCGCTTCCACCAGGAAGGTGCCGACACCGCACATCGGGTCAGCCAGTGCGCCGCCTTCGGCCGCGATACGTGGCCAGCCGGAACGGATCAGGATGGCGGCCGCGAGGTTTTCCTTGAGCGGTGCCGCACCTTGCTGCAGGCGATAGCCGCGCTGGTGCAGGCTGTGACCCGACAGGTCGAGGGACAGAATGGCTTCGCCACGGTCCAGGCGCAGGTGAATACGCAGGTCCGGGTTGAGCTTGTCGATGGACGGACGGTCGCCTTGCGGGGTGCGCAGTTTGTCGACGATGGCGTCCTTGACCTTCAGCGCGCCGAAGTGGGTGTTGTCGATACCCGAGCCATGGCCGCTGAATTCGACGGCCAGGGTGCCGTCATTGAGCATGTGGTCTTGCCACTCGATGTCCAGCACGCCGTGGTACAGGTCTTCGGCGTCCTTCATCGGGAAGCGCTTGAGCACCAGCAGCACGCGGTTGGCCAGGCGCGACCACAGGCACAGGCGATAAGCGGTTTCCATGGTGGCCATGCCACGCACGGCAGAGGTGTGCTCCCGCGCTTCCTCAAGGCCAAGCCCGACGGCTTCCTCGATGAGCAGGCCTTCAAGGCCTTTTGGGCAAGTGAGGAAGAGTTCGAAACGATCGGACATGGGAATTCCAGAACCTTTAGCTGAGTGACCGGGCAACGCATTGCCGGTCCGGTTTTCAATCAGGCGCTTTTCTCGAAGAACGCCCGCGTGGCACGAAGGTGTGCCGTTCCACCCCTGCTGCCCGGGTTAAATGAGCTTAGATGCAAGGACAGATAAAAAAGTTGATGCAACAAAATGTCATAAGTCGACCCTTCGTCGAATAGTGCTTCCCGGCAACGGGAGCCATTCTCAGTAAAGGATTAAGCCCATCATCCAGCGCAGAGCCGATCATACCGGGGTTTGGCCAATAAATACGCTACAACTGCTCTGTTACTTATGGCGTTAGCACATGAACGGTTACGTCCTTATGACAAAACGATCATTCCCTCGATGTGACGCATTGGTTAGAACTCAATACAGGTTGGCGCCGCAATGACGCCAACACCTTGGCTCGTCACGCCGGCAACGAGCCCCCAACGGCAGAGTTTTTCTGCCAGACCTCAATAGAGGTCGACGCGATAAATACAGTCAACAAGTGAGGGCAACACCCTATGAGAAGACTTAAGCGTGATCCGTTGGAAAGAGCATTTTTGCGCGGATATCAATATGGCGTTGGTGGTAAATCCCGTGAGCTTTGCCCATTTACTCTACCGTCGGTACGTCAAGCCTGGATCAACGGCTGGCGAGAAGGACGCGGCGACAACTGGGACGGTATGACCGGCACTGCGGGAATCCACAGACTCAACGAACTTCACGCCGTCGGCTAATTACAGGGCACAACACTCCGACACGACAATCTGACTTTGTACTGAATTAACCACGCACGTCCCATCCGGACGGCGGGCTCCGGCCCAGGGGCTCCTTCAAGGAGCCCTTTTTTATGCCTGTCCCATATACCCCATTACCTTGTAGGAGCTGCCGAAGGCTGCGATCTTTTGACCTTGATTTCTAAAATCAAAAGATCGCAGCCTTCGGCAGCTCCTACAGGGGATCAGCGTAGCGCTGCGATTGCGTCTACCGACTCACGAATCAGCGCCGGGCCTTTGTAGATGAAGCCCGAATAGATCTGCACCAGGCTCGCGCCCGCTGCGATTTTCTCGGCCGCGTGCTTGCCTTCGGTAATGCCGCCCGCCGCAATGATCGGCAAACGCCCACCCAGCTCCGACGCCAGCACTTGCACGGTGTGGGTGCTCTTGTCACGAACCGGTGCGCCGGACAGGCCACCGGCTTCTTCGCCATGCTCCATGCCTTCGACGCCTGCGCGGCTCAGGGTGGTGTTGGTGGCGATGACGGCATCCATCCCGGTTTCGATCAGCGCTTGCGCAACTTGTGCGGTTTCTTCGTCGCTCATGTCCGGCGCGATCTTGATCGCCAGCGGTACATGCTTGCCATGACGCAATGCCAGTTCCGCGCGGCGCTCGGCCAGATCGGCCAGCAACTGCTTGAGCGAGTCACCGAATTGCAGGCTGCGCAGGCCCGGCGTGTTCGGCGAACTGACGTTGACCGTCACATAGCTGGCGTGGGCATAGACCTTGTCCAGGCAGATCAGGTAGTCGTCCACGGCACGCTCGACCGGCGTATCGAAGTTCTTGCCGATGTTGATGCCCAGCACGCCTTTGTACTTGGCCGCCGCCACGCGGGCCAGCAGGTGATCGACACCGAGGTTGTTGAAACCCATGCGGTTGATGATCGCCTCGGCTTCCGGCAAGCGGAACAGACGTGGCTTCGGGTTACCCGGCTGCGGACGCGGCGTGATGGTGCCGATTTCGACAAAACCGAAACCCAGCTGGGCGAAACCATCGATGGCTGCGCCGTTCTTGTCCAGGCCGGCGGCCAGACCTACCGGATTCGGGAAATCCAGGCCCATGACATTCACCGGCAGCTTCGCCGGGGCCTTGCACAGCAAGCCGTTGAGCCCAAGACGCCCGCCCGCGCCGATCAGGTCCAGGGACAGATCGTGGGAGGTTTCCGGGGAGAGTTTGAACAACAGCTGACGGGCCAGGGTGTACATGGGCGGATTTGACTCGATTGGCGGCGAATTGAGGCGGCGATTATAGCCGGGCAACGGGGTGGCAAGCGAGGCGCGTGATCAAATCAACGGATAATGGCATATGCCTTGCACCACTCTGGGCACCAGCACCCATGCCAACGACCGAATGTGTGCAAAGACAATGGCGTCGTCCCCGGCCTGCTCAAGCAAGAACTCGGGACGACGTTTTTTTTGCAAGGTGAACACGCGATGAACGAACCGTCAGCCGGCCCCCTGGCTTGGGTCAATGGCAGCGATGCCCCGGAAAAAACCGAAATCAATCTCGGCTTCATGGCCCTGAGCGACTGCGCTTCTGTGGTTGTCGCCGCCACACAGGGCTTCGCCCAGCCCCACGGTTTGACCCTGAACCTCAAGCGGCAATCGTCCTGGGCCAACCTGCGGGACAAACTGGTCAGCGGCGAACTCGATGCCGCCCACAGCCTCTATGGCCTGATTTACGCCGTTCACCTGGGCATCGGTGGCGTGGCCGCGACCGACATGGCCGTGTTGATGGGCCTGAACCGGAACGGTCAGAGCATCAATCTGTCCCACGGCCTGCAGGCGCTTGGAGTGACCAGTCCTGAAGCACTGGATCGGCACGTGCACCAAACTCGCTCAAAACTCACCTTCGCCCAGACGTTTCCCACCGGCACCCACGCCATGTGGTTGTATTACTGGCTCGCCAGCCAGGGCATTCACCCACTGCTGGATGTCGACAGCGTGGTGGTACCGCCACCGCAAATGGTCGCGCACCTGCGGGCCGGGCGTATCGACGGCTTCTGCGTCGGCGAGCCCTGGTCCGCCAGCGCCGTGCAACAGGACCTCGGTTTCACCCTGGCCACGACCCAGACCATCTGGCCCGATCATCCGGAAAAGGTCCTCGGCTGCACCCGTGCGTTCGTCGAGCAATACCCCAATACCGCCCGGGTGTTGGTGATGGCGATTCTGGAAGCCAGCCGCTTCATCGAAGAAAGCACCGAAAATCGCCGCAGCACCGCACAACTGCTCAGTGCCGCGCAGTACCTTGACGCACCACTGGACTGCATCGAACCGCGCCTTCTGGGCGAATACGCCGACGGCCTTGGCCACCGCTGGCAAGACCCGCACGCGCTGCGCCTGCACGGGGACGGCGAGGTCAACCTGCCGTACCTGTCCGACGGCATGTGGTTCATGACCCAGTTCCGCCGCTGGGGCTTGTTGCGCGATGACCCGGACTATCTCGCGGTGGCCCGGCAGGTCCAGCAACTGGACCTCTACCGTGAAGCCGCCCGTGCCGTCGGCGTCGCTTCGTCAGCCGGGGAAATGCGCAGCAGTCAGTTGATCGACGGCAAAATCTGGGACGGCTCGGACCCGGCCGGTTATGCCCGCAGTTTCAAACTGCATGCAATGAGCGACAGCTCGCACCGATCCGCCAGCCGCTGACAGGAGACCACGAACATGCTGCGTATCCTGCTGATCAACGACACCGCCAAAAAAGTCGGACGCCTGAAGGCCGCCCTGACCGAAGCCGGATTCGAAGTGATCGATGAATCCGGCCTGACCATCGACTTGCCCGAACGCGTCGAAACGGTGCGTCCGGATGTAATTCTGATCGATACCGAGTCACCGGGCCGCGATGTCATGGAACAAGTGGTGCTGGTGACGCGCGACCAGCCACGCCCGATTGTGATGTTCACGGACGAACACGACCCCGATGTGATGCGCCAGGCGATCAAGTCCGGGGTCAGTGCCTACATCGTCGAAGGCATTCACGCACAACGCCTGCAGCCGATTCTCGATGTGGCCATGGCACGCTTCGAGAGTGACCAGGCCTTGCGCGCCCAGTTGCATGCCCGCGACCAGCAATTGGCCGAGCGCAAGCGCATCGAACTGGCCAAGGGGCTGCTGATGAAAATGAAGGACTGCAACGAGGAAGAGGCCTACACACTGATGCGCCGCCAGGCGATGAGCCGCCAGCAGAAGCTGATTCAAGTGGCGGAGCAGATTATTGCCATGAGTGAATTATTGGGTTGAACAACAAAAGATCGCAGCCTTCGGCAGCTCCTACGGGGTGCACAGATTCCCCTGTAGGAGCTGCCGAAGGCTGCGATTTTTTTGCTTTACACAAATTTCCGATATGGCACAGATCTGGCTAGGTAATCACTACAGGTAACCAACGGCGGTTGCCCCACCTACGACAAAGACGTCGCTCACCTCATTTGCCCTTGGCGGATCGGGTGGCGGCGTTTTTTCGTTTTGGCCCCAGAGCACGGGGCCGGTGGTGCGGCCGTATCGGCGCCCCACCTGCAAGCTCATGACTCCTTTCGAGACTCTTCACAGCTGAGGTGCGCAATGAATTCAAGCTTCTGGAAATCCGGCCATACACCCACATTGTTCGCAGCGTTCCTCTATTTCGACCTGAGTTTCATGGTCTGGTACCTGCTCGGTCCTTTGGCGGTGCAGATCGCCGCTGACCTGCAGCTGACGACACAGCAACGGGGGCTGGTGGTCGCCACGCCGATTCTGGCCGGGGCGGTGTTGCGCTTCGTGATGGGGATGCTGGCTGATCGCCTGTCGCCCAAAACCGCCGGCCTGATCGGCCAGGTCATCGTGATCTGCGCCCTGTTCGGCGCCTGGAAACTCGGGATCCACAGCTACGAGCAAGCCTTGCTGCTGGGCCTGTTCCTCGGCATGGCCGGCGCTTCGTTCGCCGTCGCCCTCCCCCTGGCCTCCCAGTGGTATCCGCCGCAGCATCAAGGCAAGGCCATGGGCATCGCCGGCGCGGGTAACTCGGGCACGGTCCTCGCGGCATTGATCGCCCCGGTGCTGGCGGCGGCGTTTGGCTGGAGCAACGTGTTCGGCTTTGCCCTGATTCCGTTGATCCTGACCCTGGTCGTCTTCGCCTGGCTGGCCCGCAATGCCCCCGAGCGGCCAAAAGCCAAATCCATGGCCGACTACTTCAAGGCCTTGGGTGATCGTGACAGCTGGTGGTTCATGTTTTTCTACAGCGTGACGTTCGGCGGTTTCATCGGCCTGGCCAGCGCCCTGCCCGGTTATTTCAACGACCAGTACGGCCTGAACCCGGTGACTGCCGGCTACTACACCGCTGCCTGCGTGTTCGGTGGCAGCCTGATGCGCCCCCTGGGTGGTGCACTGGCTGACCGGTTTGGCGGCATTCGGACCCTGTTGGCGATGTACACCGTCGCGGCGACCTGCATTGCCGTGGTCGGCTTCAACCTGCCGAGTTCCTACGCCGCCCTGGCACTTTTCGTCTGCACCATGCTCGGTCTGGGCGCAGGCAATGGCGCGGTATTCCAGTTGGTGCCCCAGCGTTTTCGCCGGGAAATCGGCGTGATGACCGGCCTGATCGGCATGGCCGGCGGTATCGGCGGGTTTGCCCTCGCGGCCGGCATGGGCGCGATCAAGCAAAGCACCGGCAGCTATCAACTGGCGCTGTGGTTGTTCGCCAGCCTCGGCGTCCTGGCCTGGTTCGGTCTGCACGGCGTGAAACGTCGCTGGAGAACCACCTGGGGTTCGGCCGCCGTGACGGCTGCGCGGGTCTGAGGCCTCGATGAGCCTGCAACTGAGTTTCGCCGAAGCCAGTGCCATCGGTCCCCGCGAGGAAAACCAGGATGCCCTGCGCCTGGTCACGCCGGCTCCGGCGCTGGCCGCGAGCAAGGGTTACCTGTTCGCGATTGCCGACGGTGTCAGCCAGTGCGTCGATGGCGGTCTGGCCGCCCGTTCGACGCTGCAGGCCCTGGCGCTGGATTACTACGCCACGCCGGAAACCTGGAGCGTCGCACAGGCGCTCGATCGTCTGTTGCTGGCGCAGAACCGCTGGTTGCAGGCCAATGGCGGCGGACAACCGCTGCTGACCACCCTCAGTGCGCTGGTCCTGCGTGGCCGGCGTTTTACCCTGGCCCATGTCGGCGATTGCCGGGTGTATCGCTGGCACGCCGACCAATTGCAGCGAATCAGTGAGGATCACGTCTGGGACCAGCCGGGCATGCAGCATGTGCTGAAACGGGCACTGGGGCTCGATCAACACCTGGTGCTGGATTTTCTCGACGGTGAGTTGCGCCCCGATGAAAGCTTCGTCCTGCTCAGCGACGGCGTCTGGGCCGTCATGGGCGATACCGCCATTGCCGCGATCCTGCGGGACCAACCGGACTTGCACAGCGCTGCGCAAACCCTGGTCAATGCCGCGCACCTGGCGGGCAGCCAGGACAACGCCAGCGCCTTGCTGGTACGGGTCGATGCCTTGGGCGAAGCGAGCATTGGCGATGCATTGATGCACTTGCAGCAATGGCCACTGCCGCCCGCCCTGAAACCGGGTCAGGCGTTCGAGGGCTGGCAGGTCGAGGGGATCGTCGCACAGAGCCAGCAATCGCTGCTTTATCGCGTTCGCGACAGCCAGCAACAACCCTGGCTGCTGAAAACCCTGCCCGGGCGCCTGCACGACGATCACCAGGCCGGGCAAGCATTACTGTCGGAGGAATGGTTTCTCAAACGCGTGGCCGGTCGACACTTTCCTGAAGTCCATGCCGCCAGTCAGCGTCAGCATTTGTACTACGTGATGCGAGAATATTCGGGCGCTACCCTGGCCCAACGGCATGAGCAAAGCGGCCCCTTGCCGCTGCCCCAGTGGCAAGACATCGCCGAACGCTTGCTGCGAGCGGTCGGCCTGTTGCACCGGCGGCAGATCCTGCATCGCGATATCAAGCCGGAGAACCTGCTGCTGGGGGACGATGGCGAGTTGCGCCTGCTGGATTTCGGCCTGGCCTACTGCCCCGGTCTCTCGCAAGACCTGCCCTGGGCGCTGCCGGGTACACCCAGTTACATTGCACCCGAAGCCTTTCGCGGCGAAGTACCGACGCCACGGCAGGACTTGTACGCCGTCGGTGTGACCCTGTATTTCCTGCTCACCGGGCACTATCCCTATGGCGAAATCGAAGCGTTCCAACGCCCCAGGTTTGGCCTCCCGGTCAACGCCAGCCGCTACCGGCCCGACCTGCCGGACTGGATCGCCCATAGCCTGGAACGCGCCGTGGCGGCGGCCCCCGACCAGCGTTTCGAAACGGCGGAAGAATGGCTGCTGCTGATGGAACAGGGCGAACGCCGCAGCTTGAGCGTGCGTCCCAAGCCCTTGCTGGAACGCGAGCCACTGAAAGTCTGGCGGACATTGGCGCTGGTGTCCTTGCTGCTGAACCTGGTGCTGCTGGTGGTTGCGCTCCATTAGCGGGCAAAGCGCCTTGAATCGGTGCATTCCCTCAGGTATCCGCCCTTGTGAACGGGGAAAAAGCCAACAAACACGGGTTTTGAGCGACTTGGCATAACCGCTGCATTACCTCTTGCAACAGACATACAGCGCAGGCTTCAACGACGAAGGTTGCACTTCCCGAGAGAACGGGACCAGGACAAAGGCGTCCTCGCTAGGCAACTAGCGGGACGCCTTTTTTTGTTTGCGCAAAATTTGTCGAGCATGGCCTGAACCCTGATGAGGCAGGCCTGAGCTCCCCGGAGAACCTGATGAAAAAACTAAAACTGGTGATGATCGGCAACGGCATGGCCGGGGTCCGGACCCTGGAAGAGCTGCTCAAACTGAGCACTGAGCTGTACGACATCACGGTCTTCGGTGCTGAACCGCACACCAACTACAACCGCATCCTGTTGTCGCCGGTGCTGGCGGGCGAACAAACCTTCGAAGAGATCGTGCTCAACGACCTGGACTGGTACCTGGAAAACAACATCAAGCTGCTGCTCAACCGCAAGGTGGTGGAGATCGACCGGGTCAAGCGCCGGGTCATTGCCGAAGACGGCAGCGAAGCCGAATACGATCGCCTGCTGATCGCCACCGGCTCGACACCTTTCATCCTGCCCATTCCCGGCAATACCCTTGAAGGCGTGATCGGCTACCGCGACATCGCCGACACCCAGGCCATGATCGACACCGCGAAAACCCATCGGCACGCCGTGGTGATCGGTGGCGGCCTGCTCGGCCTGGAAGCCGCCAACGGCCTGATGCTGCGGGGCATGCACGTGACCGTGGTGCATATCGGCGAGTGGTTGCTGGAACGGCAACTGGACAAGACCAGCGGCCAGTTGCTGCAATCCGCGCTGGAATCTCGCGGCCTGCATTTTCGCCTGTGCGAGCAAACCCAGGCCTTGCACGACGCGGGCAACGGCCGGGTCGGTTCGGTGCAATTCAAGAACGGCGACATCATCCCCGCCGACCTGGTGGTGATGGCCGCCGGCATCCGCCCCAATACCGAACTGGCGGAGAAATCCGGCATTCCGTGCAGCCGCGGGATTCTGGTCAACGACACACTGCAAACCTACGACCCACGGATTTATGCCATCGGCGAGTGTGCCAGCCACCGCGGCATCGCCTATGGCTTGGTGGCGCCGCTGTTCGAACAGGCCAAGGTCTGCGCCAACCACCTCGCCCAACTCGGTTTTGCCACCTACAAGGGGTCGGTGACCTCGACCAAATTGAAGGTTACCGGCATCGACCTGTTCTCCGCCGGCGACTTCATGGGCGGTGAAGGCACCGAGACCATCACCCTCTCGGACCCGATCGGCGGGGTCTACAAAAAACTGGTGATCAAGGATGACGTGCTGGTCGGCGCCTGCCTGTACGGCGATACGGCAGACGGCGGCTGGTATTTCCGGCAGATCCGTGAGAATCACGCCATTGGCGAGATCCGCGATCATCTGATGTTTGGCGAAAACGCTTTAGGCGACGTAGGACATCAAGGCCAGGACAAAGCCATGAGCATGGCCGACACCGCCGAAGTCTGCGGCTGCAACGGCGTGTGCAAGGGCACCATCGTCAAGGCCATTCAGGAACACGGGCTGTTCAGTGTCGACGACGTCAAGAAACACACCAAGGCTGCCAGCTCCTGCGGCTCCTGCGCCGGGCTCGTCGAACAGATCCTGATCAATACCGTGGGCGGCGCGGCGGACGTCAAGCCGAAAAGCGAAAAGGCCATCTGCGGCTGCAGCGATCTCAATCACGGGCAAATCCGCCAGGCCATCCGCGAGCAGCACCTGCTGACCATCGCCGGCACCCTGAGCTACCTGAACTGGCGCACACCCAACGGCTGCGCCACCTGCCGCCCGGCGCTCAACTACTACCTGATTTCCACCTGGCCAGGGGAAGCCAGGGACGATCCACAATCGCGCCTGATCAACGAACGCGCCCACGCCAACATTCAGAAAGACGGCACCTATTCGGTAGTCCCGCGGATGTGGGGCGGTGTGACCAATCCTTCAGAGCTGCGGCGCATTGCCGACGTCGCCGACAAGTACAACGTGCCGATGGTCAAGGTCACCGGTGGCCAGCGCATCGACTTGCTGGGCATTCGCAAACAAGACCTGCCAGGGGTTTGGAAAGACCTGGACATGCCGTCCGGCCACGCCTACGGCAAATCCATCCGCACGGTGAAAACCTGCGTCGGCAGCGAGTTCTGCCGCTTTGGCACCCAGAACTCCACACAACTTGGCATTGAACTGGAACATGACCTGTTCAACATGTGGTCGCCGCACAAGGTGAAGCTGGCTGTCTCCGGTTGCCCGCGCAACTGTTCGGAAGCCGGTATCAAGGATGTGGGAATTATCGGTGTGGACTCCGGCTGGGAGATGTACATCGGTGGCAACGGCGGGATCAAGACCGAGGTCGCGGAGTTCTTCGTCAAGCTCAAGACCGCCGAAGAAGTGCGCGAATACAACGGTGCATTCCTGCAGCTCTATCGCGAAGAAGCTTTCTACCTCGAACGCACCGTGCACTACCTGCAACGGGTCGGCATGGAACACATCAAGAAAGCCGTGCTGGAAGATCCGGAGCGGCGCAAGGCGCTCAATGATCGCCTGCAATTCTCCCTGTCGTTCGAACAGGACCCGTGGAAGGAGCGCCTGGAACAGCCCCAGCTGAAAAAAGAATTCGACGTCATCCCCGTGAAAAACCTGGAGGTGCTGGCATGAACTGGCTGGATATCTGCGCACTGGAAGAGATCAATGCCCTGGGCTCGCGGATCATCGCCGGGCCAAAGGGAGACATCGCGATTTTTCGTACCAGCGACGACGAAGTGTTCGCCCTTGACGACCGCTGCCCGCATAAGGGCGGCCCGTTGTCCCAAGGCCTGGTCTACGGCAAGCGGGTGGCCTGCCCGTTGCACAACTGGCAAATCGACCTGGAAAGCGGCGAAGCCCTGGCCCCGGACATCGGCTGTGCCCACCACCATCTCGCCCGGGTGGAAAATGGCCGGGTGATGCTGGCCCTGCGGGATGCAGGCTGATGGACCGCCAGATCACTGCATCCACCTGCTGTTACTGCGGGGTCGGCTGCGGCGTGCTGATCGAGCACGACGGTTCACGCATCCTCGGCGTCAGCGGCGACCCGGCGCACCCGGCCAATTTCGGCAAACTGTGCAGCAAGGGCTCGACCCTGCACCTGACCGGCGACTTGACGGCGCGGGCGCTGTACCCCGAACTGCGCCTCGGTAAAGGCCTGGCCCGTCACCGCACCGATTGGGATACCGCCCTCGATCATGCCACCAGTGTATTTGCCGCAACCATTGCCGAGCATGGCCCGGACAGCGTGGCGTTCTACATTTCCGGGCAACTGTTGACCGAGGACTACTACGCCTTCAACAAGCTGGCACGTGCCCTGGTAGGCACCAACAACATCGACAGCAATTCGCGCCTGTGCATGTCCTCGGCAGTCGTCGGCTACAAGCGCAGCCTGGGTGCCGACGCCCCGCCCTGCAGCTACGAAGACCTGGAGCTGAGCGATTGCGTGATGATCGTCGGCAGCAACATGGCCTACGCCCACCCGGTGCTGTTTCGCCGGCTGGAAGCCGCCAAATCCCGCCGGCCACAGATGAAGGTCATCGTCATTGACCCGCGTCGCACAGACACCTGCGATCTGGCTGACCTGCACCTGGCGATCTTGCCGGGCACCGATGTCGCCCTGTTCCATGGGATTTTGCATCTGCTGTTGTGGGAAGACTGGATCGATCGTGACTTCATCCGCGACCACACCGAAGGCCTGGCCGAGCTGAAAAGCCTGGTGCGTGACTACACGCCGCAAATGGTTTCGCAGCTCTGCGGAATCAGTCTCGGGCAATTGCAGCAGTGTGCCGAGTGGATCGGCACGTCACCGAGCTTTCTGTCGCTGTGGTGCATGGGGCTTAACCAGTCCACCGCCGGCAGCGCGAAAAACAGTGCACTGATCAACCTGCACCTGGCCACCGGGCAGATCGGTCGTCCCGGCGCCGGACCTTTCTCCCTCACCGGTCAGCCAAATGCCATGGGCGGAAGGGAAACCGGCAGTTTGTCCAACCTGCTGCCCGGCCACCGTGACGCCGCCAATCCGCAACACCGTGAGCAAGTGGCGTCCTACTGGGGCATCGAGCAACTGCCGGAAAATCCCGGGCTCACCGCAATCGAACTGTTCGAGCAAGTGCGCAATGGCAAGATCAAGGCGTTGTGGATCGCCTGTACCAACCCCGCGCAATCCATGCCGGACCAGACGGCCGTGCGCGCAGCGCTGCAAGCCTGCCCGTTCGTGGTGTTGCAGGAAGCCTTCAGCACCACTGAAACCGCGAAGTTCGCCGACCTTTTGCTGCCCGCCGCCAGCTGGGGGGAAAAGGAAGGTTGCGTGACCAACTCCGAGCGGCGCATTTCCCACGTACGCCAGGCAATTGTCGCACCGGGTGAGGCGCGGCCGGACTGGGCAATCACCGTAGATTTCGCACAACGCCTGGAAAAACATCTGCGCCCCGGCCAAACCAGCCTGTTTGAATTTAATAATCCCGCTCAGGTCTTTGACGAATACAAACAACTGACTCAAGGTCGCGACCTGGATCTGTCCGGTATCAGCCATGCACTGCTCGATCGTCTCGGCCCACAGCAGTGGCCCTTCCCTGCGGGTGCCGTTGAAGGCACGGCCCGGCTGTACGTCGACGGGGTATTCGCCACTGCCAATGGGCGCGCACAGTTCGTGGCCGATCCCTACCGCGCCGCCAAAGAGCAAC
Source organism: Pseudomonas sp. S2_F07 (assembly GCF_054668325.1). NCBI lineage: Bacteria > Pseudomonadati > Pseudomonadota > Gammaproteobacteria > Pseudomonadales > Pseudomonadaceae > Pseudomonas > Pseudomonas sp. S2_F07. Next base: position 5,823,790 of record NZ_CP162758.1, on the reverse strand, counting down.
GGGATGCACGCTTCCCGCTGACCCTGATCACCGGCCGCCTGCGCGATCAATGGCACGGCATGAGCCGCACCGGCACCGCCGCGCAGTTGTTCGGCCATGTCAACGAAGCGGAGTTGAGCCTGCACCCGGACGAACTGCGTCGCCATCGCCTGCAGCCGGGGGATCTGGTCAGCCTGAAAAGTCGGCGTGGCGCAGTCATCGTCGCAGTTGCCAGCGATGACAGCGTGCGTCCGGGCCAGGCCTTTTTGCCGATGCATTGGGGCGACCGTTTTCTCAAGGGCGGGGTGAACAGCCTCACCCTGCCCGCATTCGATCCTTTGTCGAAACAGCCCGAACTTAAACACAGCGGCGTTCGCCTGGATCCGGTGGATCTGCCCTGGAAACTGTTCGCACTGATCGAGGGTGATGTTCAACGGCATTTTGAGACGCTACGGCCGCTTTGTGAGGCGTTTTCCTACGTCAGCCTCAGCCTGGTTGGTCGTGAGCGCCCGGCCCTGCTTATAAGGGCGGCCAATACTTCAGCGCCTGCGGCAGAGCTGCTAAGCGAAATCGATAAAAACCTGGCACTCGATGATGGCCCGGTGCTGGCTTACGACGATCCTCGGCGGGCCATTGGCAAGCGCGTGCGAATCGAAAATGGCCGGATCACTGCCATTCGACTGGCCGGGGAAACCCTTGCCCAGCACTGGTTGCAGGGGTTGTGGCTCGAAGGTCGCGCGGACCAGCAACTGCGGCGCTGGCTGCTTGCGCCGCTGAGCGCACCACCGGGCAACCTCGACGCGCCCGTCAACGCGAACAAGATCCTGTGCAATTGCAAGAACGTCGGCCAGAACGCGATCTGCGCCGGCATCAGCCGTGGCCTGGACTTGCAGGGACTCAAGCAAGAACTGGGTTGCGGCACGCAATGCGGGTCCTGCGTTCCGGAAATCAAACGCCTGCTGGCTGCCACGGCGCAGCCAGTCACCGTCTTCTCGTGAGGAAAACACTATGAGTGCAAAAGTCTGGCTGGTAGGTGCGGGCCCGGGTGATCCGGAGTTGCTCACATTGAAAGCGGTACGCGCCTTGCGCGAGGCAGATGTGGTGCTGATCGATGACCTGGTCAATGTCGCGGTACTCGAGCATTGCCCCGGGGCGCGGATCATCCCGGTGGGCAAGCGCGGCGGCTGCCGCTCCACCCCGCAAGCGTTCATCCATCGCCTGATGCTTCGTTATGCCCGGCAAGGTAAATGCGTGGCACGGCTCAAGGGCGGCGATCCATGCATTTTCGGTCGCGGTGGAGAAGAAGCGCAGTGGTTGCGTGAGCGTGGGGTCGAAGCCGAGTTGGTCAACGGCATCACTGCCGGGCTGGCGGGGGCAACGCAATGCGATATTCCGCTGACTTTGCGCGGTGTCGCCCGTGGTGTCACGCTGGTCACCGCACACACCCAGGACGACAGCCAATTGAACTGGCAGGCACTGGCCCAAGGCGGAACGACGTTGGTGATTTACATGGGAGTGGCCAAGCTCGGTGAAATCCGGGAACAGCTATTGGCCGGCGGCATGGCGACGGATACGCCCGTGGCCATGATTGAAAACGCCTCCTTGCCCCATCAACGGGAATGTCGGAGCACTCTCACAGACATGGATGAAGCTGCCTACAGATTCCAACTGAAAAGCCCTGCCATAATGGTGATCGGTGCAGTGGCAGCCAGTGCAACTCAATCCCTGTGGCAGCATGATTTGTCTGTGATGACGGCAGATCAGTCAGCGTAGTTTCACCCGTTTCACCAAATCGCAGACAAAGAAAAGCCCGGCCTGAGCCGGGCTTTTCAGAGCTGCGAGCTAATTACTTAGCTTGAGCTTCAACCTGCGCTTCTACGCGACGGTTAACAGCGCGACCAGCTTCAGTTTTGTTGTCAGCAACTGGGCGGGATTCGCCGTAGCCAACGGACTGAACGCGGGACGACTCAACACCGTACTGGTTGGTCAGAACTTGCTTAACGGCGTTTGCACGACGCTCGGACAGTTTCTGGTTGTAAGCGTCAGGACCGACGGAGTCAGTGTGACCTTCAACAGTAGTGGTGGTGGATGGGTACTGCTTCATGAAGTCAGCCAGGTTCTTGATGTCGCCGTAGCTGTTTGGCTTGACTACCGACTTGTCGAAGTCGAACTTCACGTCCAGCTCTACACGAACGACTTCAGCAACAGCTGGGCAGCCATCAGCGTCAACAGTTACGTTGGCCGGGGTGTCCGGGCACTTGTCAACGTTGTCGCAAACGCCGTCGTTGTCGCTGTCGGAGCAAACTTCTGGAGCTGGAGCTGCAGCGACAGGCTTGTTGCCGCCACCGAAGTTAACACCCAGACCTACGGACGGGATGTAGTCCCAACGGCCGTTGTCCAGCTTGTAGTCAGCTTCTACGCCAGCACGAGCGTAGACGTTTTCCAGGAAGTAGTACTTCAGGCCAGCGCCAGCAGTCAGGAAAGTCGACTGGTCACGACCGGTGTGGCCGTCAGCGGCTACGTTGGTCATGCTGCCGTGCTTAACACCACCTTGAACGTAAGGACGCAGAGCGTCGCCAGCGTTGTTGAAGTGGTACTGAGCGTTCAGACCAAACTGGTCGCCTTCGATTTTCTGATTGCCAGTACCGTTGTTCGAACGGGTGTAGTCGTCGTTGTTGTAGGTAAAGTTCAACGATACGTCGTCGGTCAAGAAGTAACCGATGGAGGCGCCAGGAGTGTAGCCGTCTTCAACGTTGTTAACGCTGTCGTTGTACTTCTTCCCGTAGTTGAGCTCGCCTTCAACTGCGCCTTGGCCTTGTGCCAATGCGCCGAACGAAGTAGCGGCAATAAGAGTACCAATGGCCAAGCCCAAGGTGTTTTTCAGTTTCATCCGTTAAATCCCCATCTGGTGATTGTGAAGCAGTCCCGCAAACCGGGGGACAACTCGGCGGCAAGTCTAACAGAACTTGCCTACGCGTAAGAGATATTTGCGCTGAACTAAGTTTCAGCAATGCCTGCAAATTTCTCACGCAATTTATCTAGAGCGCGTTTGTACCGCATTTTTGTTGCACTCAAACCCATATGCATGATGTCTGCGATCTCCTGAAACTCCAGCTCTGCGACAAATCGTAGCACCAGAATTTCACGGTCAATCGGGTTCACATACACCAGCCAGCGATCAAGTCCACCTTTTTCCTCAGGTTTCGGCGTCTTTTCTTCGGACGCTTCCTCGAGGGGGTCAAGACTCAATGCGTCCATCAAGCGACGCTTTCGCCGTTCCTTTCGATACTGTGTGATGCACTCGTTGTACGTGATGCTATATAGCCATGTCTTGAACTTCGATTTACCTTCGAAGTTCTTCAGGCCATACAGCACCTTCAACATGACCTCCTGACAGACATCGTCTGCGTCGCGATCGTTCCCAAGATATCGTGCACACACGTTAAATAATGTTCGCTGGTAACGCCGCATCAGTTCTTCATAGGCACGCGTTACGTGAAACAGCTCGGTATGCGAGCGCGCGACCAACTCCTCATCAGAGAGCTCGCGGGGGTCGTAGCGCATGGATAACGATTGGGCTTTATTCAAAACAAGTCGGGCCGACAGTCAGGTCAATGTCCGCCGCAGCCAGCGTGAGCAGGCATTTTGCGGCGGCATACATTAGCAGGGTTTGCCGGGTTAGCGGCTACTCACATGCTGCTCAAGGAGGATCCGATTGGAAAGAGAGACTAGCTCACCCTCATCGGTCAGCAATGTGGTTTTAACCGTGCCGATCTCTTCGATCTGGCCTTCGACCTCGCCAACACGCACTTGTTGCCCAACCTGGTACAGCTCACGCACGTAGATTCCCGCAAGAATCTGGCCGGCAATTTCCCGGCTTCCCAACCCCATGGCCAGCGCTACCGCCAGACCAACGGTTATCAACACAATCACAATCACATGGTTCAGCAGGTCAGTCTTGACCTCCAACTGGCTGATCGCAACCGAAATACTGATTATGATCACCAGGCCCTGAGCAATCCGCCCAAGCCCTGAAGCATAGTCCAGACCCACGCCTTCTGCCGCTCCACGCACCAGACCGTTGGCCAGTTGCGCCAGCAAGACACCTACCAGCAACACCAGCGCCGCGCCAAACACCTTCGGCAAATACAACGCAAGCATGTCCAGCGTAGCTGAAACTCGCTCAAGGCCAAGGGATTCTGCGGCAGAAACCAGAAAAATAAGCAGAACGAACCAATAGACGATCTTGCCGATCAGGGTCGAAATAGGAACTTGCAACCCTGCGCGGGACAGCAACTTGGTCAGGCCGGTGCCACCCATCAAGCGATCAAGGCCCAATTTGGCGAGCAATTTCGACAGCAGGGTGTCGAGCAGCTTGGCCACGACGAAACCCAACAGCAGCACGACCAGTGCGCCGAACAGGTTCGGAATGAAGTTCGCAACCTTGGTCCACAACGCAGTCATTGCAGTGACGAGGCTCTGAGTCCAGAGATCAAGTTCCATATTCAATCAGCCTTATCAGCAGTGCGGGCAGCAGGTTTACGAAGACGGGATACCGGCGCGACATGGGCCGATCCGTTATTGAGGGCGATCATCAGTGCGGGCAACCAGCGCCCCAGCAGACTGAACAAATCACCGGCGCCGACCTGGCGGTTGGCGGTTTTCAGCACACGCCCCAGGCACGCATCGTCGTCCCGGGTAGACGGTGAGGCGTTGAGCATGTCGCGCAAAGACTGTTCAAACGGATCGTGCATACGCACCTCTCGTGATGTCTGTGGGAGACGCGGTCAGAGTTGGTCTGGTCACATGGCTTCCCTCAGACCCAGCGCAAACGTCGGAACAACCACCACTGCCCCAGTGCCACCGAGACCATCATCAGGCAGGCGATCAGAAAGCCGTAGGGGCTGGCAGAGAAAGGAATTCCACCGACATTGATCCCCAACAGCCCGGTCAGAAAACTCATCGGCAAAAAGATCCCGGTGATGATCCCGAAGCGGTACATCGTGCGGTTCATACGCACGTTCAAGCGACGGTCCTCAGCCTCCAGGACCAGCCCCACCCGCTCCCGGGTCAATTCCAGCTCTTCAAGATAACGAGTCAGGCTGTTGTTCAATTCGTTCCAGTAATCGCCATCGTCCTCGACGAACCAGGGCAACTTGATCCGCGTCAGTTGACCGAAAATATCCCGCTGCGGAGCAAGAAAGCGCTTCAACGCAGCCGCCCGGCGACGAATCTGCAAAACCGATCCGTGCTCAGGAGTATACCGTTCGTCGGCATCCAGCTTTTCTTCTTCCTCATCGACCACTTCCGAGAGACAGCTGACCAGATCCTGCACCTTGTTGGTGAGGTACTGCGCCATGCAAAGGATGAGTTCGGAGGCAGTTTTCGGCCCCTTGCCCTCGGACAGTTGCACCAACAACTCGTCAGTGGCACGCAACGGACGCAAACGCAGGGAAATGACACGCTGGGCAGAGCCGAAGATCCGCACCGACACCATGTCTTCCGGCTCAGCACCGGGGTTCAGATTGACCCCGCGCAAAAATAGCAGCAGTTCGCTGTCGGAAAGCTGTAAAAGTCGCGGACGAGTGTTTTCTTCGAGTAACAGGTCACAGCTGAATTCGCTCAGACCGCTGGATTTGCGTAACCAGGTCCGGGTTTGCGGATGACTGCGATCCCAGTGCAGCCACAGGCTTTCATGGGCCTGCAGCTGCAAGTCATCGAGTTCAGTCCGGGCAATCGAACGCGCGCCGCCTTTACCGTCCAGCACCAGGGCATGCACCAGCCCCCATTGCGCGTTTTCTTCCTCGAACATCCGCACTCCTTTGGTCGACCAGCGCTTTATTCAGGCATTTGCAGCGGGCTGGGCGAGATGATCACGCCGTTGTTGTCCGCATAGATGTAATGGCCCGGGTGAAAAGTCACGCCGGCGAAGGTCACGGCAACGTTGAGATCGCCGAGCCCGCGCCTGTCGGATTTCCTCGGGTGGCTGGCGAGGGCCTGAACGCCCAGATCGGTCTGTGCGATGATATCGACGTCACGGATGCAACCGTAGATCACCAGCCCTTCCCAACCGTTTTTCGCGGCTTTCTCGGCCAGCATGTCACCCAGCAACGCATGACGCAGGGAACCGCCACCGTCTACCACCAGCACTTTGCCATTCCCCTTGAGCTCGACTTGCTCCTTGACCCGCGAGTTGTCTTCGAAGCACTTGATGGTCACGATTTCGCCACCAAAGGAATCACGGCCGCCGAAATTGCTGAACATCGGTTCCAGCACCTGCACCAGTTCCGGATAGGCATCGCACAGGTCAGGCGTGAGGTAATGGATCATCGAGAAACTCCTGTGAAGAGGAAGACAGCACGAACATCGGTGATGGCTCAGTCACGCATTGTGACCGGAACAGCTCAATGCGTCATATCTTAGCCGCAAGCCGACCGGAGCGAAATGCCCTTGTTAGAGCGTCAGGCTCAGATTGCCGCGGCCAAATCCTGTTGCGCGCCTGGCAAAGGTGTCTGCTGATCAGCCAACCAGCGCGTCACCAAAGGCCAGACTTCAGCCTGGGCTGCCTTGCTGACGAGCATTTCCACGTGACCGAAATTGTCGCCGAAGCCCTGCTCGCGCCCCAGGTTGATGAATTGCTTGTGCTCGGAGCCGAACTGCTCGAACAATTTGCGACACGCCCACGCCGGGTCCTGATGATCGCCCGCGGCACTGACCGCCAGCACGGGCAACTTGACCTCGGCCAGGCCTGCCCACCAGTCCTTGTCGGCATCACCGAAGCGCCCGAACAGGCCAAACCAGCGCATGCTTTCCAGGGCCAGGCCGATAGGCTCGTCCTCCGGACCGCGCTTGAGCCTTGAGCCGGACAACTGGGCAAAGCGCTTGAGAATGAAGCGACCACTCCACTCCACTGGCGGAATCTTCAATGGCCAGTAGGTGCGGCTGACTTGTGTACCGAAAAACGCCGCCGAGGCCACGACCGGCTCACCGATGTACTCGCCACCCAGCGCTGCGGCCAGTGTAGTACCGCCCAGCGAGTGACCGATCCAGTGCGGCACCTGCCCGTTCTGTTCGCGCACGAACGCGCCAATGGCCGGCAGGTCATAGCGCGCGTAGTCGGCGACACGGTTCTTGCGGTAGTCGTGGTTACGCTGGGACAGGCCGTGACCGCGCATTTCCGGAATCCAGACGTCGAACCCCAGGCGAGCCAGGTAAGCGCCCAATCCCAGGCCCTTGGGAGAGAACCAGAACCGGCGATTGGAAAAGCTGCCATGCAGCAGGATCACCGGCACGCCACGGGAGGATGACTCATCGGCCATGCCAAGGCGTGTCACAGCCAGTTCGACAGTGAAGTCGGGGCTGTTACCGGGTTTCAATCGATAGACATCTTCGCTCAGATCACCGCGCCGTTCGGCACTGATCAGGGCGACAGGAAATAGGTTGCTGCTGCTTTGCATAATCTCTTGCACAAAAAAGGGCGGCATCCAGATGGAGCCCGCCCTGCTTGAATCTCAAAGGCAGCGTTCACCGACCACACTGCCAATCATTGCAGGAGCGAGCCTGCTCGCGATGGTCGCCAACGATAACGCGTTCATGCTGAAAAAACGCGCTGTTCTGCAGTCCATCGCGAGCAGGTCAGATCGCCGCACCGTCGCTCCTACAGGATCAAGCCTGCGCCTGACCCTCTGCCAGGAAGAACCAGGTTTCCAGTACGGAGTCCGGGTTCAACGATACGCTTTCAATGCCCTGCTCCATCAGCCACTTGGCCAGGTCCGGGTGGTCCGAAGGACCCTGACCGCAGATGCCGATGTATTTGCCGGCCTTGTTGCACGCGGCAATGGCATTGGCCAACAGCTTCTTCACCGCCGGATTACGCTCGTCGAACAGGTGGGCGATGATGCCGGAGTCACGGTCCAGGCCCAGGGTTAGCTGGGTCAGGTCGTTGGAACCGATGGAGAAACCGTCGAAGAACTCTAGGAACTCTTCAGCCAGGATGGCGTTGGACGGCAGTTCGCACATCATGATCACACGCAGGCCGTTCTGGCCACGGGCCAGACCGTTTTGCGCCAGCAGATCGACCACCTGGCTCGCTTCACCCAGGGTACGGACGAACGGCACCATGATTTCGACGTTGGTCAGGCCCATCTCGTTGCGCACACGCTTGAGAGCGCGGCATTCGAGTTCGAAGCAGTCGCGGAACGATTCGCTGATGTAACGCGAGGCGCCGCGGAAGCCCAGCATCGGGTTCTCTTCTTCCGGCTCGTACAGCTTGCCGCCGATCAGGTTGGCGTATTCGTTGGACTTGAAGTCCGACAGGCGCACGATGACCTTTTTCGGCCAGAACGCAGCCGCCAGGGTGCTGATGCCTTCAACCAGTTTCTCGACATAGAAGCCGACCGGATCGTCGTAACCGGCGATGCGCTTGTCGACGCTGTCCTTGATGTCCTGCGGCAGGCCGTCGTAGTTCAGCAATGCCTTGGGGTGCACGCCGATCATGCGGTTGATGATGAACTCCAGGCGGGCCAGGCCCACACCGGCGTTCGGCAGCTGCGCGAAGTCGAAGGCGCGGTCCGGGTTGCCGACGTTCATCATGATCTTGAACGGCAGCTCCGGCATGGCGTCCACGGAGTTCTTCTTGATGTCGAAGCCCAGTTCGCCTTCGAAGATGAAACCGGTGTCGCCTTCAGCGCAGGAAACGGTCACGCCCTGGCCGTCTTTCAACAGCTGGGTGGCGTTGCCGCAACCCACTACCGCAGGAATACCCAGCTCACGGGCGATGATCGCCGCGTGGCAGGTACGGCCACCACGGTTGGTGACGATCGCGCTGGCGCGCTTCATGACCGGTTCCCAATCCGGGTCGGTCATGTCGGAAACCAGTACGTCGCCTGGCTGGACCTTGTCCATCTCGGACACGTCCTTGATGATGCGGACCTTGCCGGCGCCGATGCGCTGGCCAATGGCACGACCTTCCACCAGCACGGTACCCGTCTCTTTCAACAGGTAGCGTTCCATGACGTTGGCCTGGGTGCGGCTCTTCACGGTTTCCGGACGGGCCTGCACGATGTACAGCTTGCCGTCGTCACCGTCCTTGGCCCACTCGATGTCCATCGGGCACTTGTAGTGCTTCTCGATGATCATCGCCTGCTTGGCCAACTCGCTGACTTCGGCGTCGGTCAGGCAGAAACGTGCGCGTTCAGCCTTGTCCACGTCGACGGTCTTGACCGAACGACCGGCCTTGGCCTCGTCGCCGTAGATCATCTTGATGGCCTTGCTGCCCAGGTTGCGACGCAGGATGGCCGGACGACCGGCAGCCAGCGTACCCTTGTGGACGTAGAACTCATCCGGGTTCACCGCGCCTTGTACGACGGTTTCACCCAGGCCGTAGGCGCCGGTGATGAACACCACGTCACGGAAGCCCGATTCGGTATCGAGGGTGAACATCACGCCGGCGGTGCCGGTTTCGGAGCGGACCATGCGCTGCACGCCAGCGGACAGGGCCACCAGCTTGTGGTCGAAGCCCTGATGCACGCGATAGGAAATGGCACGGTCGTTAAACAGCGAGGCGAACACCTCTTTGGCGGCGCGAATGACGTTTTCGACACCACGGATGTTCAGGAAGGTTTCCTGCTGGCCGGCAAAGGATGCGTCCGGCAAGTCTTCGGCGGTGGCGGAAGAACGCACGGCCACGGCCATCTCAGGGTTGCCGGCGGACAGCGTGGCGAACGCGGTACGGATTTCGGCATTCAATTTTTCAGGGAACTCGGCTTCCATGATCCATTTGCGGATCTGGGCACCGGTCTTGGCCAGGGCATTCACGTCATCGACGTCCAGGGCATCGAGCGCATCGTGAATCTGCTGATTCAGGCCGCTCAGTTCCAGGAAATCACGATAAGCCTGAGCGGTTGTGGCGAAGCCGCCGGGCACCGATACACCGGCACCTGCAAGGTTGCTGATCATCTCGCCCAGGGATGCGTTCTTGCCCCCCACATGCTCTACATCATGGACGCCGAGCTTATCGAGGGAAACTACGTACTCTACCAAGGTGATCTCTCCACTAACTGTGTTGGAAAAGCTCAGAAACCGGCTGCTTAAGTGAGCATTTGCCGGTTATATGGCCTGGACCTGGAAAATAAGTGAGAATGCGGGCCAATGGCGGCCGGCAAATCGCGCCTATCATATCCAAGATTCGTCACTAGCTTAAGGCCCAAGGTGCAAATGAAACGATCTGCTTTCTTTATCTCCGATGGTACCGGCATTACCGCCGAAACCCTGGGTCAAAGCCTTCTGGCGCAGTTCGAAAACATTACCTTCAGCAAAGTCACGCGGCCGTACATCGACAACGTGGACAAAGCGCGGGCCATGGTACAACAAATCAACAAAGCCGCCGAAACCGACGGCTTCCGTCCGATTATCTTCGACACCATCGTCAATCAGGACATTCGTGAGATTCTCGCAACCTCGAATGGTTTCATGATCGACATTTTCTCGACGTTCCTGGCGCCGCTTGAACAGGAACTGACCGAGCATTCTTCCTACACCGTGGGCAAGTCCCACTCCATCGGCGCCAACACCAATTACATGGAGCGTATCGAGGCCGTTAACTTCGCCCTCGACAACGACGACGGCGCCCGCACGCACTATTACGATAAGGCCGACCTGATACTAGTGGGCGTGTCGCGATGCGGTAAGACGCCGACGTGCCTGTACATGGCGATGCAGTTCGGCATCCGCGCAGCCAACTACCCGCTGACCGAAGACGACATGGAACGCCTGCAACTGCCTTCCGCCCTGCGCGCCCACCAGCACAAGCTGTTCGGCCTGACCATCGACCCCGACCGCCTCACCGCGATCCGCAACGAGCGCAAGCCCAACAGCCGCTATTCGAGCTACGCCCAGTGCGAGTTCGAAGTGCGTGAGGTCGAGAACCTGTTCCGCCGCGCAAACATCCCGCACATCAACTCCACGCATTTTTCGGTGGAAGAAATCTCCGCGAAAATACTTGTGGAGAAAGGCGTCGAGCGGCGGTTCAAGTAGCTCTCCGGCGCCTGATCTACTGCTTTCGCGAGCAAGCCCGCTCCCACATTGGATTTCTGTCATACACAAATTTTGTGTTCACAGCAGATCCCCTGTGGGAGCGGGCTTGCTCGCGAAGAACGATAACGCGGTCTCCTAGATCACAAACAAATCCACAAACCGGTTCACCGCTGTCGCTTCAAGCCTCTGCTGATCCTTGCACAGCGCGAAAATCTCCTCGCTGCGCTGCCCCGCGAATCGTGTCAGCAAGTTCGCCCTGAATTTCTCCTCCAGCAACGGAATACCTTCAGCCCGACGCCGACGATGCCCAATCGGGTATTCCACGACGACGTTTTCCGTGCTCGAACCATCCTTGAAAAACACCTGCACCGCGTTGGCAATGGAGCGTTTATCGGGCTCCAGATACTCACGGGTGAACCGCGATTCCTCAACAATCACCATTTTGTCGCGCAGCACATCGATGATCGGATGCGCCTTGTGAAAATCATCCTCGTAGTACTCGGCAACCAGATTGCCGAAAGCCAGCGGTACAGCAGTCATGTACTGGATGCAGTGATCGCGATCAGCAGCATTGGCCAGTGGGCCGACCTTGGAAATGATGCGAATCGCTGACTCGTGAGTGGTGATGACGATCCTGTCGATTTCATGCAGGCGATTGCGCACCTGCGGGTGCAGGATCACCGCCGCCTCACAGGCCGTTTGTGCATGGAACTCGGCCGGAAAACTGATCTTGAACAACACGTTTTCCATCACATAACTGCCGTACGGTCGCGAGAAACTGAACGCACGTTTGTCTTCAGGCTTGAGCGCCAGATCATTGTTGTTGTGGCTGAACAATACGTCGTAAAACCCCCACTGCCTGGCACTCAACACACCGGGTATACCCATTTCGCCGCGCATCGCCATGTCCGCCAAACGCACGCCACGACTGGACGCATCCCCCGCCGCCCAGGATTTACGCGAACCGGCATTCGGTGCATGCCGATACGTGCGCAATGCCTGACCGTCAGCAAAGGCGTGAGACAACGCCGACAACAACTGCTCGCGATTGGCCCCCATCAGCTTGGCGGTGACTGCGGCCGAGGCCACTTTCACCAGAATGACGTGATCGAGGCCGACACGGTTGAACGAGTTTTCCAGGGCAATCACGCCTTGAATCTCGTGGGCCATGATCATCGCTTCAAGCACTGTACGCATGGTCAGCGGTGCTACGCCATTCGCCAGGTGCTTTTGTGATAAATGGTCGGCTACCGCGAGAATACCGCCGAGGTTGTCCGACGGATGCCCCCACTCCGCCGCGAGCCATGTGTCGTTGTAGTCGAGCCAGCGCACGATGCAGCCGATGTCCCACGCCGCCTTCACCGGATCGAGTCGATAACTGGTCCCCGGCACCCGGGCGCCAAACGGCACGACAGTGCCTTCTACCACTGGCCCCAAATGCTTGGTGCACTCGGGAAAACGCAGGGCCAGCAGACCGCAACCCAAGGTATCGATCAGGCAGTTGCGCGCGGTATCCAGCGCCTCAATTGACTCGATCCTGTAGTTGAGGACGTAATCGGCAATGTCCTGCAGGACCTTGTCGTAGTCGGGGCGGTTGTTCAGGTCGACGTTGGCACTCATGTTCGATTCACTCTATGAAGTGGGTCGTTGATGGGACCTCGGCTCAGGAATCTCGGTGTATCACTGCTTTCTTGTTTTGAAATCAGATCAACTGTAGGAGCTGCCGAAGGCTGCGATCTTTTGACTTTGTTTTTTAGAATCAAGATCAAAAGATCGCAGCCTTCGGCAGCTCCTACAGGGTTTGTGTTGGTTAGAAAGAATCACCCGGTACACGAACGTACCCTTCCATCAACACCCGCGCACTGCGGCTCATGATCGCCTTGTTCACGGTCCATTCGCCATTGACCTGGCTGGCCTCTGCGCCGACGCGCAAAGTGCCGGACGGATGGCCGAAGCGCACCGCGTTGCGTTCGATACCGCCTGCCGCGAGGTTAACCAGCGTGCCGGTGATCGCTGCCGCCGTGCCGATTGCCACCGCCGCAGTCCCCATCATCGCGTGGTGCAACTTGCCCATCGACAGCGCACGCACCAGCAGGTCGACATCACCCGCCGCAATGGCTTTGCCACTGGACGATACGTAATCCGCCGGCTTGGCGACGAAGGCCACCTTCGGCGTGTGCTGCCGCTTGGCCGCTTCGTCGACGTTCGAGATCAGGCCCATGCGCAGCGCGCCGTAAGCGCGGATGGTTTCGAACATCAGCAGGGCTTTCGGATCGCCGTTGATGGCGCCTTGCAGCTCAGTGCCTTTGTAGCCGATGTCTTCGGCATTAACGAAAATCGTCGGGATGCCGGCGTTGATCAGGGTCGCCTTGAAGGTGCCGACGCCAGGTACTTCGAGGTCATCCACGAGGTTGCCGGTCGGGAACATCGAACCGCCACCGCCCTCTTCATCCGCTGCTGGATCGAGGAATTCAACCTGTACTTCGGCGGCCGGAAAGGTTACGCCGTCGAGCTCGAAGTCACCGGTTTCCTGCACTTCACCGTTGGTGATCGGCACGTGGGCGATGATGGTCTTGCTGATGTTGGCCTGCCACACGCGAACCACGGCCACGCCGTTGTGCGGGATGCGGCTGGCATCGACCAGACCGTTGCTGACGGCGAACGAACCGACTGCCGCGGTCAGGTTGCCGCAGTTGCCACTCCAGTCCACGAAAGGCTTGTCGATGGAAACCTGGCCGAACAGGTAATCGACGTCGTGATCAGCCTGGGTGCTTTTCGACAGGATCACCGTTTTGCTGGTGCTGGAGGTCGCGCCGCCCATGCCGTCGATTTGCTTGTCGTACGGATCGGGGCTGCCGATCACGCGCAGCAACAAGGCATCGCGGGCCGGGCCTGGAACCTGGGCCGCTTCAGGCAAATCCTTGAGACTGAAAAACACGCCTTTGCTGGTGCCGCCGCGCATGTAGGTGGCGGGAATTTTGATCTGCGGTGCGTGAACCATGGTGCTCGTTACTCCTAATCCAGAAACAGACATGGGACTCAAAGTCCCATGCCTGTGCAGCGTTTTAGACGGCAACCGCCGATTCTTCGAGGAAGTCCTGGGCGAAGCGTTGCAACACGCCGCCGGCCTCGTAGATCGACACTTCTTCAGCGGTGTCGAGGCGGCAGGTCACCGGCACATCGACGCGCTCGCCGTTCTTGCGATGGATCACCAGCGTCAGCTCGGCACGCGGGGTGCGCTCACCGATGACGTCGTAGGTTTCGCTGCCATCAATCGCCAGGGTATGGCGGTTGGTGCCTGGTTTGAACTCCAGCGGCAACACGCCCATGCCCACCAGGTTGGTGCGGTGAATGCGCTCGAAGCCTTCGGCGGCAATCGCTTCGACACCGGCCAGACGCACGCCTTTTGCTGCCCAGTCGCGGGACGAACCCTGACCGTAGTCGGCACCGGCAATGATGATCAGCGGCTGCTTGCGATCCATGTAGGTCTCGATGGCTTCCCACATGCGCATCACTTTGCCTTCCGGCTCGACGCGGGCCAGCGAACCTTGCTTGACCTTGCCGTCTTCCTGAACCATTTCGTTGAACAGTTTCGGGTTGGCGAAGGTCGCACGCTGCGCGGTCAGGTGGTCACCACGGTGAGTCGCGTAAGAGTTGAAGTCCTCTTCCGGCAGGCCCATTTTCGCCAGGTATTCGCCGGCGGCGCTGTCGAGCATGATGGCGTTGGATGGCGACAGGTGATCGGTGGTGATGTTGTCCGGCAGTACCGCCAGCGGGCGCATGCCCTTGAGCGGACGAGCGCCGGCCAGCGCGCCTTCCCAGTACGGCGGACGGCGGATGTAGGTGCTCATTTCACGCCAGTCGTACAGCGGCGCGACTTTCGGGCCGGTGTCTTCGTGGATGGCGAACATCGGGATGTAGACCTGGCGGAACTGCTCAGGTTTGACCGAGGCCTTCACCACCGAGTCGATTTCTTCGTCGCTCGGCCAGATGTCTTTCAGGCGGATTTCCTTGCCGTCGACCACGCCCAGCACGTCTTTTTCGATGTCGAAACGGATGGTGCCGGCGATGGCGTAAGCGACCACCAGTGGCGGCGAAGCGAGGAACGCTTGCTTGGCGTACGGATGAATCCGGCCGTCGAAGTTACGGTTGCCGGACAACACGGCAGTGGCGTACAGGTCGCGGTCGATGATCTCTTGCTGGATCACCGGGTCCAGTGCGCCGGACATGCCGTTGCAGGTGGTGCAGGCAAAGGCCACGACGCCGAAGCCGAGCTTGTCCAGCTCATCGGTCAGGCCGGCTTCGTCGAGGTACAGCGCGACGGTTTTCGAACCCGGTGCCGGGGACGATTTGACCCATGGTTTGCGGGTCAGGCCGAGCTTGTTGGCGTTGCGCGCCAGCAGGCCGGCGGCGATCACGTTGCGCGGATTGCTGGTGTTGGTGCAGCTGGTGATGGCGGCGATGATCACCGCGCCATCCGGCATCTGGCCAGGCACGTCTTCCCATTGGCCGGAGATGCCTTTGGCCGCCAGATCCGAAACCGCGACACGGGCGTGCGGGTTGCTTGGGCCAGCCATGTTGCGCACCACCGAGGACAGGTCGAAGGTCAGGCCGCGCTCGTATTGCGCGCCCTTCAGGCTGTCGGCCCACAGGCCTGCGGTCTTGGCGTAGTTCTCGACCAACTGCACCTGCTCGTCTTCACGGCCGGTGAGCTTGAGGTAGTCGATGGTCTGCTGGTCGATGTAGAACATCGCCGCGGTGGCGCCGTATTCCGGAGCCATGTTGGAGATGGTCGCGCGGTCGCCAAGGGTCAACCTTGACGCGCCTTCGCCGAAGAATTCCAGCCATGCGCCAACCACTTTTTGCTTGCGCAGGAATTCGGTCAACGCCAGCACCATGTCGGTGGCGGTGATGCCCGGTTGCAGCTTGCCGGTCAGCTCGACGCCAACGCTTTCTGGCAGACGCATCCACGAGGCGCGGCCGAGCATCACGCTTTCGGCTTCCAGGCCACCGACACCAATGGCGATCACGCCCAGCGCATCGACGTGCGGGGTGTGGCTGTCGGTGCCGACGCAGGTGTCAGGGAACGCCACGCCGTCGCGCACCTGGATCACCGGAGACATTTTCTCCAGGTTGATCTGGTGCATGATGCCGTTGCCTGGCGGGATCACGTCGACGTTCTTGAACGCCTTCTTGGTCCAGTTGATGAAGTGGAACCGGTCTTCGTTTCGACGGTCTTCGATGGCGCGGTTCTTCTCGAACGCTTCCGGATCGAAGCCACCGCGCTCGACGGCCAGGGAGTGGTCGACGATCAGTTGGGTCGGCACCACCGGGTTGACTTGCGCAGGATCGCCGCCTTGCAGGGCGATGGCGTCACGCAGGCCGGCAAGGTCGACCAAAGCGGTCTGGCCGAGAATGTCGTGGCACACCACGCGGGCCGGGAACCACGGGAAGTCGAGGTCGCGCTTGCGCTCGATGAATTGCTTCAGGGATTCGGTGAGCGTGGCCGGGTCGCAGCGACGCACAAGGTTTTCCGCCAGCACACGGGAGGTGTACGGCAGGGTGTCGTAGGCGCCAGGCTGGATCGCCTCGACTGCCGCGCGGACGTCGAAGTAATCCAGGTGGCTGCCGGGCAGCGATTTGCGAAATTCAGTGTTCATCGTCAGGACTCGGTCACGGTAGTTACAAAAGGTGGGGCCTGGCACCAGACTTGAAGTTCACACCATCCACTGTGGGAGCGAGCTTGCTCGCGATAGCGATGTAACTGCCGACATTGATGTTGAATGTCAGCCCGTCATCGCGAGCAAGCTCGCTCCCACAGGGATCTGCGTTGATTTCAGATCCCGGTGCCGACCTCCACCATTCAGCGTTGTTCGATTGGTACGAACTTGCGCTGTTCAACGCCGGTGTACTCGGCGCTTGGACGGATGATGCGGTTGTTGGCACGTTGTTCGTACACGTGGGCGGCCCAGCCGGTCAGGCGCGAGCAGACGAAGATCGGTGTGAACAACTTGGTCGGGATGCCCATGAAGTGGTACGCCGAGGCATGGTAGAAGTCGGCGTTCGGGAACAGTTTCTTCTGCTCCCACATGGTCTTGTCGATGGCCTCGGACACCGGGAACAACACCTTGTCGCCCACTTCGTCAGCGAGTTTTTTCGACCAGCCCTTGATCACTTCGTTGCGCGGATCGTTGTCCTTATAGATCGCGTGGCCGAAGCCCATGATCTTGTCCTTGCGCTCGAGCATGCCGAGGGTGCCCTTGATCGCGTCTTCCGGCGACGAGAAGCGCTCGATCATTTCCATCGCCGCTTCGTTGGCGCCGCCGTGCAGCGGACCGCGCAGCGAGCCGATGGCTGCGGTGATGCAAGAGTAAAGATCGGACAGGGTCGATGCGCAAACACGCGCGGTGAAGGTCGACGCGTTGAATTCGTGCTCTGCGTAGAGGATCAGTGAAACGTTCATCACCTTGACGTGCAGTTCACTCGGCTTCTTGCCGTGCAGCAGGTGCAGGAAGTGGCCGCCGATGGACTGCTCGTCGCTCACGCAATCGATGCGCTTGCCTTCGTGGCTGAAGCGATACCAGTAGGTCATGATCGCCGGGAACGCGGCCAGCAGGCGGTCGGTCTTGTCGTGCTGCTCGGAGAAGTTGTTCTCCGGCTCCAGGTTACCCAGGAACGAGCAGCCAGTGCGCATCACGTCCATCGGGTGGGCGTCGGCGGGGATGCGCTCCAGCACTTCCTTGAGCGCCTGCGGCAGGTCACGCAGCTTGCTCAGCTTGGTGATGTAGGCATTCAGTTGTGCCTTGCTCGGCAGTTCGCCGTACAGCAGCAGGTAGGCCACTTCTTCGAACTGTGCGTCAGCCGCCAGTTCACGAACGTCATAACCACGATAGGTCAGACCGGCACCCGACTGGCCCACGGTGGACAGTGCGGTTTGCCCGGCAACCTGGCCACGGAGCCCGGCGCCACTGAGTACTTTTGCTTCGGCCATTTCTGCCTCCAGTTTCTTGAATTTATTAGGGAGTTATTCGACTTACTTCTTCGCGGCGAACAACGCATCGAGCTTCTGCTCGAAGGTGTGGTAGTCGATGCGATCGTAAAGCTCCATGCGGGTCTGCATGGTGTCGATGACATTCGCCTGCGTGCCATCGCGGCGCAGCGCGGTGTAGACGTTTTCCGCGGCCTTGTTCATGGCGCGGAAGGCCGACAGCGGGTACAGCACCAGCGACACGTCGACAGCGGCGAGTTGCTCGGTGGTGTACAGCGGCGTCGCGCCGAATTCGGTGATGTTGGCCAGGATTGGCGCTTTCACGCGGCTGGCGAACAGCTTGTACATGTCCAGTTCGGTGATGGCTTCCGGGAAAATCATGTCGGCGCCGGCTTCGATGCAGGCAGCGGCGCGATCCAGGGCAGATTCCAGGCCTTCCACCGCCAGGGCGTCGGTACGGGCCATGATCACGAAGCTGTCGTCGGTACGGGCATCGACCGCCGCCTTGATGCGATCGACCATTTCCTGCTGGGTCACGATCTCTTTATTAGGACGGTGGCCGCAACGCTTGGCGCCGACCTGGTCCTCGATATGAATCGCCGCCGCGCCGAACTTGATCATCGACTTCACGGTACGGGCCACGTTGAAGGCCGAGGAACCGAAACCGGTGTCCACGTCCACCAACAAAGGCAGGTCGCAGACGTCGGTGATGCGGCGCACGTCGGTCAGTACGTCATCCAGGCCGGTGATGCCCAGGTCCGGCAGGCCGAGGGAGCCGGCAGCCACCCCGCCACCCGACAGGTAGATCGCCTTGAAACCGGCGCGCTTGGCCAGCAGCGCGTGGTTGGCGTTGATCGCGCCGACCACTTGCAATGGATGCTCGCTGGCGACCGCATCGCGGAAACGCTGGCCTGGAGTGCTCTTGTTCAAACTCATGACTCACCTCGTTTGGCTGTCGGGTTGGCGCCGTCCTGGTAATGACGGGCGATGTTGCGTTTGGAGGCGCCGATGTGACGGCGCATCAACAACTCGGCCAGTTCACCGTCACGGTCGGCGATGGCATCGAGAATTCGGTGGTGCTCGGCGAACGCCTGGTGTGGGCGATTGGGCGTG
The DNA here is from genome assembly GCF_054668325.1 of Pseudomonas sp. S2_F07. Lineage (NCBI taxonomy): Bacteria > Pseudomonadati > Pseudomonadota > Gammaproteobacteria > Pseudomonadales > Pseudomonadaceae > Pseudomonas > Pseudomonas sp. S2_F07. Next base: position 5,804,676 of record NZ_CP162758.1, on the reverse strand, counting down.
CTGGAAAACTTCATGCGGTACATACGCACCAGTTGATACAGCTCGCCGCAGAGCATTTGCGTCAGGGTGCGGTTACCGCTGCCCTGGATAATCCGGTAGTGGAAGTCGAAATCGCCTTCCTGCTGGTAGTAGCCTCTCCCGGCCTGAAACGCCTCATCGCGCTCGTGGGTTTCCAGGACCCGACGCAGTTCGTCGATTTCTTCGAGACTCATGCGCTCGGCGGCCAGGCGGCAGGCCATGCCTTCCAGGGATTCGCGGATTTCGTATAGCTCAATCAGTTCGGCGTGGTTGAGCGACACCACCCGTGCGCCGACATGCGGCACGCGAACCAGCAGGCGCTGGCCTTCCAGACGGTGGATGGCCTCGCGCAACGGGCCACGGCTGATGCCGTAGGTACGCGCCAGTTCCGGTTCGGAAATTTTGCTGCCCGGCGCGATATCGCCTTTGACGATAGCCGCCTGAATGCGTCGGAAGACGTTCTCGGAAAGCGTCTCCGTATCGTCTTGCGTAGAAACCGGGGGATCGAGTTGATCCAGCATATTGTCGACACCTTGAAAGCCAATGCCGTAAAAACTAACGAATACAGGCGAATCAGTCAAAGGATAAATAGATATTGTCGACAATCTTCTGATAACCGGTTGCACCACAACGAAGCAACCCGTCTATTTATAGCCACCGGCCAGCGCTGGCGCCACCAAACCACCGTGCTAGAATGCCGCCCGCATTTGTTTGTCACATCTGCACTGCCTGTCATAAAACCCTGCCAGGCATACGAGGGAGCTTGCGCAGCGATGCCAGGGCCTTGAATCAAGTCGGACCGCTGCGCACCAGGATTTATGAGACTCAAGCCCTTCCCAAGCTTCCTTTATTTACTTTGCCTGCCCGGCTTCGCAATGGCCGGGGAAAAGACCGTGTATGGCCTCAATGAGTACGCATCGCTCAATGGCATCGACCTGGAAGTGGCGGCCAAACTCGACACCGGGGCGAAAACCGCTTCCCTGAGCGCCCGGGACATCAAACGTTTCAAACGCAATGGCGAATCATGGGTGCGCTTTTACCTGGCCATCGACGCCGCCCATTCGCACCCGATCGAACGCCCGCTGGCCCGTGTCAGCAAGATCAAGCGCCGGGCCGGCGACTACGACCCGGAGGAAGGCAAGAAGTACACCGCCCGCCCGGTGATCGAACTGGATATCTGCATGGGCTCGGCCCTGCGCAGCATCGAAGTGAACCTGACCGACCGCAGCGCTTTCCAATACCCGCTACTGATTGGCTCCGAAGCGCTCAAGCGCTTCGATGCACTGGTCGACCCCAGCCTTAAATATGCTGCCGGCAAACCTGCCTGCACCACCGACGCTCATACCGCCGAGTAATTCAAATGCGCTCTCTTACCCTTCACCTGAAACTGCTGATCGCCATCCTGGTGGTGCTGGGCATTTCAGTTACGGCCTATCAGATCTTCGTGCTGGGCATCCCGGTGACCGAAGACGCCACCGACGACCTGTGGAACATCGACGCCAAGGTCGAGTTCGTCGCCAGCGCCAAGGACCCGGTCAAGATCCAGATGTTCGTGCCTCCGCTGAGCCGCGACTTCGTGAGCCTCAACGAGAGCTTCATCTCCAACAACTACGGCGTGGCGGTGAACCGGGTCGATGGCAACCGCAAGGTCACCTGGTCGGCACGCCGGGCCAAAGGCAACCAGACGCTGTATTACCGCCTGGTGCTGACCAAGCGTTATTCCGGTGAAAAAGCCAAGATCAAAGGCCCGACCTTTCGCGACAGCATGACCATCGAAGGCCCGGAAAAAATCGCCGCCGAAGCCCTGCTCGCACCGATTCGCCAGCACTCGGCCGACGTCGAAACCTTCGTCGGCGAAGCCATCAAGCGCGTCAACAACCCCAACGACGACAACGTGAAACTGCTGCTGGCCGGTGATCCCTCCGCGGCGCACAAGGCAAAAATCGTCGAGTTGCTGCTGTCCATCGCCCACGTGCCAATCGAGAAGGTCCACACCATCCGCCTGGTGGCCGACCAGCCGCAAATGCCGGAACTATGGCTGCGCAGCTTCAACGGCACCGACTGGCTGTACTTCAACCCGGAAACCGGTGAACAGGGCCTGCCGACCGACCGCCTGCTGTGGTGGAGCGGCGACGAAAACCTGATCACCGTCGATGGCGGCAAGAAAGCCAACGTGACCTTCAGCCTGAACAACAGCGAAATGAACGCCATTCGCCTGGCCAAGCTGACCGACGAAAACACCGACGCCAACTTCCTCGAGTACTCGCTGTACGGCCTGCCGCTGCAAACCCAGCAGACCTTCATGATCATGGTGATGATCCCGATCGGCGTGCTGGTGATCCTGATCCTGCGTAACCTGATCGGCATCCAGACCCTGGGCACCTTCACCCCGGTGCTGATAGCCCTGGCCTTCCGCGAAACCCAGCTCGGCTTCGGTATCATGCTGTTTACCATCATCACGGCGCTGGGCCTGTCGCTGCGCTCCTACCTCGAACACCTGAAACTGCAAATGCTGCCCAGGTTGTCGGTGGTGCTGACGTTCGTGGTGGTGCTGATTGCGGCCATCAGCCTGTTCAGCCATAAACTCGGCCTGGAACGCGGCTTGTCGGTGGCGCTGTTCCCGATGGTGATCCTGACCATGACCATCGAACGCCTGTCGATCACCTGGGAAGAACGCGGCGGTGGCCATGCAATGAAAGTGGCGATCGGCACCCTGTTCGCCGCATCCCTGGCGCACCTGATCATGACCGTGCCGGAACTGGTGTACTTCGTGTTCACTTTCCCGGCGATCCTGCTGATCCTGGTGGGCTTCATGCTGGCCATGGGTCGTTATCGCGGTTATCGCCTGACTGAACTGGTGCGTTTCAAGGCCTTCCTGAAAAAGGCTGACGCCTGATGTTCGGCCTCTGGAAGACCTGGAAGGCCCTGGAAGCCCGGGGCATCATGGGGATCAATCGGCGCAACGCAGACTACGTGCTCAAGTACAACAAGCGCAGCCTGTACCCGATCGTCGATGACAAGATCATCACCAAGGAACGCGCCATCGCCGCCGGCATTCATGTGCCGGAACTCTATGGGGTGATTTCCACCGAGAAGGAAATCGACAATCTCGAAGAGATCATCGGCGCACGCAGTGACTTCGTGATCAAGCCGGCCCAGGGCGCTGGCGGTGATGGCATCCTGGTGATCGCCGACCGCTTTGAAGGACGTTATCGCACGGTATCCGGCCGGATCATCAGCCATGAGGAAATCGAGCACCAGGTTTCCAGCATCCTGACCGGCCTGTACTCCCTGGGCGGTCACCGCGACCGGGCGCTGATCGAATACCGGGTGATTCCGGACCAGATCTTCAAGAGCATCAGCTATGAAGGCGTGCCGGACATCCGCATCATTGTGTTGATGGGCTACCCGGTGATGGCCATGTTGCGCCTGCCGACGCGCCAGTCCAACGGCAAGGCCAACCTGCACCAGGGCGCCATCGGTGTCGGCGTGGACCTGGCCACCGGCCTGACCCTGCGCGGCACCTGGCTGAACAACATCATCAACAAACACCCGGACACCACGAACGCAGTAGATGGCGTGCAACTGCCCTACTGGGACGGTTTCATGAAACTCGCCGCTGGCTGCCATGAGTTGTGCGGCCTGGGCTACATCGGTGTCGACATGGTCCTGGACCAGGAAAAAGGCCCGCTGATTCTGGAGCTCAACGCCCGGCCGGGGCTGAATATCCAGATTGCCAATGACTGCGGCCTGACGCTGCGTACGCATGCGGTCGAGGCGCGACTGGAAGACCTGAAGGCCCGTGGCGTGACCGAAACGGTCGAAGAACGCGTGGCGTTTGTGCAGGAGATGTTTGGGCATATTCCCGCGGTCGAAGGCTGATCCCTGTGGCGAGGGAGCAAGCTCCCTCGCCACAGAGTTACATTTCGGCCGTTACCAATATGCCTCTTTCCGACATCCCTCTAGGACCAAATCCTACAGAGGTCTACAATCGCCACCCCGCCTCGATGGCTGACTTCCCCCGCCCATGTTGACCTGCTCCGTACACCCGCTGCCCTATCGCGCCAACCCCGCCGAATATTTCGCGGCGATTCGCCATGCCCCTGGCGCCGTCCTGCTCGACAGTGGCCGCCCCAGCGCCGACCGCGGTCGCTATGACCTGCTCAGCGCCTGGCCACTGGAACAACTGACGGTATCGCCCGACGAAAGTGGCGACGCTTTCCTGCAACGCCTGCGCGATAACCTGACACGCCTGGGCGAAGCCACTCTGCCAGCACCTTACGAGTTGCCGTTTGCCGGTGGATTGATCGGCTACCTGAGTTACGACTTCGGCCGACATCTGGAGCGCCTGCCGAGCCAGGCCCTTGACGACCTGCAACTGCCTGACGCGCGTTTCGGTTTGTACAGCTGGGCATTGATCAGCGATCACCTGTCGCTGACCAGTCAATTGGTGTTCCACCCGACCCTGCCCGACAGCGAGTGTCAGCGCCTGATCGAGCTGTTCAGCCAGCCTGCACCGCAAGAGGTCGCGCCCTTCAAACTGCTCACCCCGATGACTGCCGACTTGAGCGCCGATGAGTATCAACAGGCCATCGAGCGCATCCAGCAGTACATTCAGGCCGGCGACTGTTACCAGGTCAATTTCGCCCAACGGTTTCGCGCACCCTGCCAGGGTGATTCGTGGGCCGCTTACTGCGCGCTGCGCGCTGCTTGCCCGACGCCGTTTTCCGGCTTCCAGAGCTTGCCTGATGGCAATGCCGTACTCAGCCTGTCGCCGGAGCGCTTCGTCAAAATCAGCCAGGGCCACGTGGAAACCCGCCCGATCAAGGGCACTCGCCCGCGGGGCCTGACGCCCGGGCAAGATGCCGCGAACGCCGCCGAATTGCTGGCCAGCCCCAAGGACCGCGCGGAAAACCTGATGATTGTCGATCTGCTGCGCAATGACCTCGGTCGCACCTGCCGCACCGGCTCGGTACGGGTGCCGGAACTGTTCAGCCTGGAAAGCTATCCGAACGTGCATCACCTGGTGAGCAGCGTCACCGGTGAACTGGCGGATGAGCGCGACGCTCTGGACCTGATCGCCGGCAGCTTCCCGGGCGGCTCGATTACCGGCGCGCCAAAGATTCGCGCCATGCAGATCATCGACGAACTGGAGCCGACCCGGCGCGGACTGTATTGCGGTTCGTTGTTGTATCTCGATGTACGCGGCGAGATGGACAGCTCCATCGCCATCCGCAGTTTGCTGGTCAAGGACGGGCAGGTGTGTTGCTGGGGCGGTGGCGGGATTGTCGCGGACTCGGAGTGGCAGGCTGAGTATCAGGAGTCGATCACCAAGGTGAAGGTGTTGCTCGAAACTCTGCAGAACCTCTGAAACCCTACCCCTGTAGGAGCTGTCGAGTGAAACGAGGCTGCGATCTTTCGATTTTTTAAGATCAAGATCAAAAGATCGCAGCCTGCGGCAGCTCCTACAAGCGATTCGAAGCCTTGATGAACTCCTGCTTCAGCGCTTCGAACGTATGCACCGCCGGGAACTGCGGGAACTGTGCAATCACGTTGTCCGGCGCATGGAACAGAATCCCGGCATCGGCCTCGCCCAGCATGGTGGTGTCGTTGTAGGAATCCCCCGCCGCGATAACCCGGTAGTAGAGGCTCTTGAAGGCCAGGACCGACTGACGCTTGGGATCTTTTTGACGCAGTTGATAGTCAGTGACTCGCCCGGTGTCGTCAGTAATCAGGCGATGGCAGAGCAAGGTCGGGAAGCCCAGTTGGCGCATCAGCGGCTGGGAGAACTCATAGAAGGTGTCCGACAGGATCACTACCTGGAAGCGCTCGCGCAGCCAGTCGACGAACTCGATGGCGCCGTCCAGCGGCTTGAGCGTGGCGATCACTTCCTGGATGTCGGAGAGCTTCAGACCGTGCTCGTCGAGAATCCGCAGGCGCTGCTTCATCAGCACGTCGTAGTCGGGAATGTCCCGGGTGGTGGCCCTGAGGGATTCGATCCCGGTTTTTTCGGCGAAGGCGATCCAGATTTCCGGAACCAGCACACCTTCAAGATCCAGACAGGCAATTTCCACAAGACACTCCCATTTGTATTGATTATTGAGTCGAGCGAGCAAAAAGATTGCCGAACTCTAGCGACTCGGGCCTGCCTGCGCAACGCAGAGGATGCCCCGGCCCGCGCAGCTTTTTGTTACCATCGACCCCATATAGAGCGCCCAGCGCCACCGACCTGTAGGAAGCCGCCCTGATGAGCCCAACGTTCGACGTCGTGGAACTCGCCACGACCTATGCCAACAAGTCCGCCCAGGACATTCTGAAACTCGCATTTGCCGAGTTTGGCGATGACCTGTGGATATCTTTCAGCGGCGCCGAGGATGTGGTGCTGGTGGACATGGCCTGGAAGCTGAACAAGAACGTCAAGGTGTTCAGCCTCGACACCGGCCGCCTGCACCCCGAGACCTACCGCTTCATCGATCAGGTGCGCGAGCACTACAAGATCGACATCGAACTGGTGTCGCCGGACTACACGAAACTTGAACCCTTCGTGAAGGAGAAAGGCCTGTTCAGTTTCTACAAGGATGGCCATGGTGAATGCTGCGGCATCCGCAAGATCGAACCGCTGCGCCGCAAGCTGTCCAGCGTGACGGCCTGGGCCACCGGCCAGCGTCGGGATCAGAGCCCCGGTACTCGCAGCGCCGTCGCGGTGATGGAAATCGACACCGCGTTCTCCACACCGGAACGCACCCTGTACAAGTTCAACCCGCTGGCACAAATGACCAGCGAAGAGATCTGGGGCTACATCCGCATGCTGGAACTGCCGTACAACAGCCTGCACGAACGCGGTTTCATCAGCATCGGCTGCGAACCCTGCACCCGCCCGGTACTGCCGAACCAGCATGAGCGCGAAGGCCGCTGGTGGTGGGAAGAAGCGACGCAGAAGGAATGCGGGCTGCATGCGGGGAATATCATCAGCAAGTCAAAAGCCTGATCCCAAGCCTTGTGAAATCCCCCTCTGTGGGAGCCTGCTCGCGATGGCCGCTCCCCGGTTTCAAGACTGGCTCAAACAGCACTAAACCTCTGCCCCAACCCCCGCTCGGCAAACTGCTCAATGACGAACTCGACAAACGCCCGGGTCTTGCCGGGCAGCAGTTTGTGTTCGGCGTAATAGATGGAGGTGTAGCCGTCGTCGATGTACCAGTCCGGCAACACCCGCTGCAACCTGCCCGACTCCAGATAGCCCGCGGCAAACGGCATGCTCACCAGCGCAATGCCCAGACCCTGCGCGGCCGTGGCGCAGGCGGCCTCGGAATCGCTCATGGTCATCCGCGCCTTGAGCGTCAACGGACTGTGTTGCTGATTGCGATGGGTCAACTGCCAGGAGCGCACCCGACCGGTTTGCGGCGAACGAATCAGAATCCCGTCATGGTGCTTGAGGTCATCTGGCTCGCTGATCGCCGCATGTGACTCCAGGTAGTCCTGCGTAGCCACCAACACCCGATGCGCCGGACTCAGTCGGCGTGCAACAACGCCCTGGGGTAATTCGAAGCCACCGCCGATTGCCGCGTCGAAACCCTGCCCGATCAGATCGACCTGGCGATTGTCGAAGTGCCAGTCCGGGTTGATCGCCGGGAATCGTCGCAGAAACTCGCCGAGCATCGGCACAATGTACAGGCAGCCGAATACCGTCCCCATGCTGACTTTCAGGGTGCCCGCCGGCTGCCCTCCGGCGCTGGCGAGATTGGCCACGGCATTCTGGATCGTGTGCAGGCTGCCGCTGACTTCACCAAGAAACAACTGACCGGCTTCCGTCAGGGTCAGGCTGCGAGTACTGCGCTGGAACAATCTGACACCCAGGCGCGCCTCGAGTTTGGCAACGCTCTTGCCCACCGCCGCCGGTGTCAGGCTCAAGCGACGCGCCGCTTCAGCAAAGCTGCCGACCTCGGCACTGCGCACAAAGCATTCGATACTGCTGAAGGTTTCCATAGGCGCCACTATAAACTTTTGGTTTATACAGACTATCGCAATTATGGTCTACACAGCAGGTAATCCTGAATCGATACTAGGCTCCATCAACCGGGACATCTCGCCTCGGGATTTGGAGATCGACATGACTACTCAGAACCTCAGCGGCAAAGTGGCATTGATTCAAGGTGGTTCCCGCGGTATCGGCGCCGCCATCGTCAAGCGCCTGGCCGCTGAAGGCGCGACCGTTGCCTTCACTTATGTCAGTTCCACGGCCAAGGCCGAAGAACTGCAAGACAGCATCACCACCAAAGGCGGCAAGGCCCTGGCCATCAAGGCCGACAGCGCCGACGCCGACGCCATCCGCGGTGCCGTGTCCGCCACGGTAGAAGCCTTCGGTCGCCTGGATATCCTGGTCAACAATGCCGGCGTACTGGCGGTAGCACCACTGGCCGAGTTCAAACTCGAAGACTTCGACCAGACCCTGGCCATCAACGTGCGCAGCGTGTTCATCGCCACCCAGGCCGCCGCCCGGCACATGACCGAGGGTGGTCGCATCATCAACATCGGCAGCACCAACGCCGACCGCATGCCGTTCGCCGGTGGTGGCCCGTACGCCATGAGCAAATCGGCACTGGTCGGCCTGACCAAAGGCCTGGCCCGTGATCTCGGCCCGCAAGGTATCACCATCAATAACGTCCAACCGGGCCCGGTCGACACCGACATGAACCCGGCCGAGGGTGACTTTGCGGAAAGCCTGATCCCGTTGATGGCCGTGGGCCGTTACGGCAAGGCCGAAGAGATTGCCAGCTTCGTCGCCTACCTCGTCAGCCCTGAAGCCGGTTACATCACCGGGGCCAGCCTGACCATCGACGGTGGTTTCGGCGCCTGAAGCGTTAAACGCAAACCCAATGTGGGAGCGGCGGTGCGGCGATCCGACTTGCTCGCGAAAGTGGTGAATCAGACGACATCAATATTGCCTGGCACACCGCCTTCGCGAGCAAGCCCGCTCCCATATTTGCCAGTGTCGACCCGTCTTTTTTTAGCTAGGCCCATTCAAGCGCCGGCAAACCAAATGCATCCGGCACAAACGCCTTCAGCGTACGAAGAATGCCATCGGCATGTGCGTACCTGGCGTCGGCCATTGCCGCATCCGGAATCGCAATCGCCGTCATCCCCGCCGCTTTCGCCGCAGTGACACCAAAGGGCGAATCCTCGAACACCAGGCAATCTTGCGGTGCAACACCCAGGCGCCGCGCCGCCGTCAGGAAAATATCCGGTGCCGGTTTGGCCGCGCCTACCTCGGGGTCATCGGCGGTGACAATGAAGTCGAACAAGGCGAACCAGTCGCGATGCAAGGTAGTTTTCTGGCCAAACGACTGGCTCGAGGAACTGGTGCCCACGGCAATGGGAATATTGTTGGCTTTCAAATGCCGTACCAGCTCCTGTGCGCCGGGCATTGCCTGTGCTGTAGGAAAACGCTCGCGCATCAGCGGCTCGCGGATCACCAGGAACTCTTGCGCCGTGATCGGCAAGTCCAGCGCTTGAACCACATAGCGCGCCAGATCGCCCGCACCCCGGCCAATGATGTTCTGTTTGATGCTCCAGTCGAACGTCCGGCCGTAACGCGCGGCAATGATGGACGTGACTTCGGTGTAGATGCCCTCTGTATCCAGCAACAGACCGTCCATATCGAAAATCACGGCCCTGATCGGGCCGAATGCTTTCAGTGGTGCATTCATCGCATCTGATCCGTTTTCTAAGGCATCCGGGGCAGCTCAGGTACGGCCGATGCCCTATGGATTAAAGGATTCAGCAGCATAGCGAGCGCCGCCGGTCCAGGGCAATGATCAAATCCCGTTCGACGCCCAATGGTCCTCCGCGATTAAGCGAATCGCCCTACAGCAAGCGCCACCTTTCCCGACTTCTTTCCTTGCCGATCCCCCGCAGAGTTTCGCGCTCCACACTCCGCCAAGCGAAAGACAGCAGATGTTCGATCCCCAAGAGGTATTGGCATGCCCCGCCAGCGGCTCCCTGACACTTGGCTCCGGCAGGCATGAACGCCACGAGGACGCCTCCAGACAGGCGAAAAACCCCAACGGCGACAGCGCCGACACCATCGAGCGCACTGCCACCCATAACGGCACAGTGTCGATGGTTACCGGCGAAGGACTGCTGCCCCTGACCGACGGCACCCTCGACGGGATCCTACCCTTCGATTTCACCCGCCTCTACCGCACCAGCGCCGTCGAAATCGACAACGGCCTCGGTTTTGGCTGGAGCAATTCGCTGTCCCAGCACCTGGAACTCCACGGCGAGCAAGTGCTGTGGATCGACCCCGAAAACCGTCGCACGCCGTTTCCACGACCAACGACGGAGCGCCCGGTGATCCACAACAACCTGTCGCGGGCGACGATTTACCTCGGGGGGAAGCCGGACGAACTGATCCTCGCCCTGGCCGGCGACCGCGCGCGGTTCTACCACTTTCATGACGGCCGGCTCAGCGCGATCAGCGACGCCTACGGCAACCGCCTGACGGTGCAACGGGACCGCTGTGACCGGATCCAGCGCCTGGACAACGGCGCCGACCGCGCCTTATTGCTGCGTTACGACCTCAAGCACCTGGTGGCCGTCGACTACCAGGTGCTTCAGCGCGGCGACCCCGAGGTGAACACCTGGCGCACCGAACAGACCCTGGTCAGTTACCGCTACGACGCCCGCCAGCGCTTGATCGAGGCAACCAACGCCGCAGGTGAAAGCGAACGCTATGACTACGACGAACGGCACGTCATCCTGCAACGGCAACTGGCCGGCGGTGCGAGCTTCTTCTGGGCGTGGGAACGCTCCGGCAAAGCAGTCCGCTGCATCCATCATTGGGCCTCGTTTATGCAGATGGAGGCGCGTTACGCCTGGGACGATCAAGGCGGCGTGACGGTGAACAACGCCGACGGCAGCGAAGAGATTTACGTTCATGACGATCGCGCACGGTTGGTGCGCCAGGTCGGGCCCGACGGCGCAGAGCTGCACAAGGCCTACGACGATCAGGGCCACCTGATCGCCGAGCAGGACGCCCTCGGTGCCGTCACCGAATACCAGTATGACGAAGTCGGCCGGTTGGTCGCGCAGCTTGCGCCCGATGAGACGCCCATGTCCTGTGACTATCGCCACGGTTTCCTGCGCACACTCACCCGTGGTCAGGCGACGTGGACCTGTCAGCGCAATGCCCGGGGTGACATCACTGCCGTCTCCGATCCCGACGGGCAGATCACTCGCTATATCTACGACCCGCAGGGGCGCTTGCTGACAATTCGATTCCCCGACCAGAGCGGTCACCGGTTTGTCTGGAACGCCTTGGGGCAACTGTTGGAGGAGATCTTGCCGGACGGTGCCCTGCGATCCTTTTCCTACGATGTGCTGGGCCGGCGGATTACCCGGCAGGACGAACACGGTACCGTCACCGGCTATGAGTCAGACGCCGCGGGACGACTGATCAGGACCACGCTGCCCACCGGTGCCTGCCGAGCCTATCGCTACAACGCCTATGGCCAGGTCACCGCCGAAACCGACGAACTGGGACGGGTAACCCGTTACGAATACGCCGACGACCTGCACTTGGTCAGCCGTCGGATCAATCCCGACGGCAGCGCACTGAAGTACGGCTACGACCATGCGCAACTGTTGCTCACCGAGATCGAAAACGAGGTCGGCGACACCTATCGGCTGGACTACACGCCCGGCGGATTGATCCGACAGGAAACCGGCTTCGATGGCCGTCGTACCGCGTATGCGTATGACGGTAATGGCCGGTTGCTGGAAAAAACCGAGTTCGGCGACGACGGTTCGCAACTCGTCACACAGTACCAACGTGACAGCGCCGGGCGCTTATTGCTAAAGACCCTGCCCGACGGGATCAAGGTCGAGTACCACCACGACAACTGTGGGCGACTGGTTGGCGTCGATGACGGTCAGGACCATCCGCTGGCGTTCGAGTACGACCGCCAGGGCCGGCTGATCACCGAGCATCAGGGTTGGGGCACCCTGCATTACGGCTACGATGCCTGCGGCCGGCTCAAGCGGCTGCGCCTGCCGGACGACTGTGTCCTTGTCTACCACCACGCCAAGGGGGGCGTCCTCACTGCCATCGATCTCAATGGCACGCGCCTGACCAGCCACCGCTTTGTCCGCGGGCGCGAACAGCAACGCCAACAGGGTCTGCTGCTCAGCGATTACGCCTACGACGAGCAGGGCCGCTTGCAGGTCCATACGGTCAGCCAAAAGCAACGACCGCTGTACCACCGCGAGTATTCCTACAGCGCCAAGGGTAATCTGCTGCAGATTGCCGACAGCCGTCAGGGCCAACGCCACTATCAATACGATTCGCTCGACCGCCTGACCGGCGTACGCCACGCCCGCGACCAGTTCGCCGAGAATTTCACCCATGACCCGGCCGGCAACCTGCTGATCCACGGCCGTCCGGGCCCGTTCGTGCTCCAGGGCAACCGCCTGCACCGCCATTGCGACAGCCACTACGTCTACGACGCCTTCGGCAACCTGATCCGTGAACGCCGCGGTATGCCGCCCCAGGTCACCCAATACACCTACGACAGCCAGCACCGCCTGATTGGCGTCAACACCCCGGACGGTAAAAGTGTCAGCTACCGCTACGACGCCTTCGGTCGGCGCATCCGCAAAACCGTCGACGGCCAGACCACGCAACTCTTCTGGCAAGGCGACCAGCTCATCGCCGAAAGCGCTCCCTGGCACTACCGCAGCTACGTTTACGAACCCGGCAGCTTCCGCCCGCTGGCGCTGCTCGACGGCAAGGGCCGGGCAGACGTCCGCCCGTTCTACTACCAACTCGACCATCTCGGCACCCCGCAGGAACTGACCAGCTACGATGGCGCCATCGTCTGGTCGACGAAATACACCGCCCACGGCAAACTCCGCGAAGTGAGCGACGGCGAGCGACTCGAACAACCGCTACGGTTCCAGGGGCAATACTTCGACGCAGAGAGCGGCCTGCACTACAACCGCCATCGCTACTACCATCCCGACATCGGTCGCTATCTGACGCAGGATCCGGTCAAGCTGGCCGGTGGGTTGAACCCCTATCGGTACACCCGGAACCCGACGGGGTGGTTGGATCCACTGGGGCTGGGCGGGAATTGTCCGTGGGCGTACAAGCCAGGATGCTCGGCGCCGTATGAGGAAGGAGGGGTAAAAGTTGATGAGGGAGAGCCTGATGCGCCCTCTCCAGAACGATCAAATAAATACGTGCTTCACGGAGACTCACGGGAGCTCCGGGAAATGTTTTCAACCGGGTTTGAATCCCTCGGACCGACGCCTTAACGAAGCAATCGGCCCCGGGCTGGCTCACTGTCGCCTCGTAATGGCTGGCTCACCCGCGCCATCGTCCCGTTCTTCTGGGTCGGCCTCTATATCATCGTCATCATCGTCGCTCGGAACCTGCTCCACACCTGCATCATCATCGTCCGGCGGTCGTTGGTCGCGGCTCAAGGAGTCGGTAGGCGACGGCAGCGGATACTCCGGTGTTTCATCAACGTCGGGGACTTTCCGATCAGTCTTCATAGCTCACCTCTCGTGTGACCTGAAATGCAGGCCACGACTTGGCGAGGAACGGGCGACGGACGTGTTCGTTCAGCTGGACAACCGGTTAATCAGCCAGCACGGCTCGATCAATCTTCGTCTTCTTCCTCATCGTCAAACTCGATATTTCCCACATCGCCCAAATCATCAGCATCGTTAAGCGGCACCGTCGCATCATCCATCAGCGACCCCGGATCTTCATTGCCGGGATCGTTGATAGACGGCAGTCCGCTCGGGCCCTTTTCTTCCTTGCCTTCGCTTTTCGCAGTCATGGGATGCCTCGCTTAACTAGTGATGCTTTTTGTGGTGCTTGTTCGAGTGTTTATAACCGTTACCGGAATGGGAATGACCGCTGTCACTCCCCAGATCATTGCCGACCGCACCACCGGCTGCACCACCGAGGCCTGCGCCGATGGCCGATCCGGTCGAGCCGCCAAGACTGTTGCCGACCACCGATCCACCCGCCGCGCCCAAACCACCGCCTACCGCCGCTTCGGTGCGACTGCGTTTGGGCGCGGCAATCGCACTGCCGGCCGCTCCGCCGACACCTGCACCAATCGCTGCACCCGTACTGCCGCCCACCTGGCCACCGACAACGTTGCCCAACACCCCACCAAGACCACCGCCTACCGCGGCATCTCCATTACCTCCCGCCAGCGCCACCTGAGAGACCAGCAATCCAAAAACAATCGCAGGCACCATCAATAGCCGAGCATTCAGGCTTCCGTTTTTTTTGCCGTTGGTTTCCGGGTTCATGGCACGCCTCGCATTCTTCCAGGGTATGGAAGATTTGAGTTGCTGCTGCGAGAAACGTTCATAAAAGAAAAAGCCCGGCATCAAGCCGGGCTCTTTTCAAATCCGTATCAGGATCAGTGGCGCTTGTGACCATTGGCCAGGTTGCTGCCTACGCCGCCGCCCAATGCACCGCCCAGGCCTGCACCGATGGTGGCACCGGACTTGCCGCCAAGGCTATTGCCGATCACCGAACCACCGGCCGCGCCGACACCGCCACCGATGGCAGCGCTGGTGCGATGGCCTTTTTTGGCGGCAACTGCGCTGCCCGCCGCACCAGCGACACCCGCACCAATCGCAGCGCCAGTGCTGCCGCCCATCTTCTGGCCGACCACATTACCCAATGCGCCGCCCAAGCCGCCGCCCAGCGCGGCAGTGCCGTCGCCAGCCATTGCACCTTGAGCAACCAGAAGCCCCAGAACCAGAGCGGGCAGTGTTAAACGCATGACATAAACCTCAAAAAATAGGGGTATACAAAAAGGGGGGCGAGATTGAATGCTTTTGCGCGGATAAAGTCCAGCACGCCGGTCCAACTTCGCGATTGGCGACGGTTGGACAGCGTTTACCGAAAAGGTTTTATCGCGGACAAAAAAAAGCCCGCTGGGGAAACGGGCCAGGTGTTGCTTTCTAACGGATGAGTCGAGATTAAGGAGGGCACTGTGAAAAGTTTGTGAAAAATCACCCCCTTCAAAAAAATGTCATAAAACTTTTCAGGCATGAAAAACCCCGCTCTTTGACGGGGTCTGCCTCACGCTCGATTACTTCCGGACCGGTGCTGTCACCTTGGGTAAAAATTTGCCCTTCAGTACCCGGCACGCCCTGGTCTTGATTTTGTCGATCTCAGTCTGGTCCTCGCCGAAACTGGCCACATACTGGGTCTGACCACACCGCACGGAGTTGTTGATCGGAAATTCTGCGCCATCGTCCTCGATATATGGATCAGCCATCTCTTCACCCCTTTCAAAACGCGCGATCGACACCGGCAAGCCCTTTGCCTGAAAGAATATCAATCGCCAAGGTGTTTCAGACTAGTCGGTCACTAACGGACCTGCCGTTCTGATTTTCCCGTGACCGACGAATGGCTTCTGACCTTTCACCGCAACTTGACCGCCGTCCCGGTCACAAACACCACGACCATCCCGCCCTTGCCGGCCGGCATGCTGATCTCGTAATCAAGCCCGACCACCGCGTCCGCCTGAAGCGCCTGCGCCCGTTCCTTGATCTCATCGGTGGCCTGAATGCGTGCTTCCTTCAACGCTCGCTCCAGTGTCTGGGAGCGCCCGCCGAAAAAGTCACGCATCCCGGCAAACACGTCACGGACAACGTTGATCCCTTGCACCGACTCGGCGCTGACAATGTCCAGGTAGGCGGTAATTTGCCGGCCTTCGATGGCGTGGGTCGTGGTGATGATCATTGATGCTCCTTCCTGTTCAGATATTCAGCCAACGCATCAAACGCCGGCAAGGTAACGGGATCGTTGGCCGAGTTGCTGGCCACCGGGTGGGATGCGTAGCGGACGATGACCCCTCTCGGCCTTCGGGTCGACATAGATGCGCTGTCCATGGAAACCACGCGCCATGAACGCCCCGCCCTCCTCTGAACTTTCAGTTGGATTTCGCCGGTACATCGCTGAAGTCATAGATGCCCTTAAAAAGATTCACGTGGATTCTGGAACAGGTATCCGGGTTTTTTCGGATGTAGACAACGTCATTTTCCACTGGCCCGCAGGTCGTGACCTTGGACGCGTCAGCGAGAACCGCATACCGGATTAAAGGATCAACTTGTGATGAAGCGAGCATGCCGGCTCCCATCAGGGTCCCGATGAAGAAGATCTTCAGCCCTGGAACGCGTTCTTCGGCAGACGCGCCAATCGGCACACCAAACAACGCCTTCATCTGCCAACAGACGAGCATGCAAATGCTGATCAACAGCAGTGAAATGGGTACAGATAAAATGACACCACCGATTGTCGAGGCGTACCTGATATTTTCGACTTCAATTCCAGTGGTAGCGTTGATGGTTTTCTCCGCTACGATTTTACAAATGTAAAAAACGATTGCTGTGTAGGCCAGGGAGCTTGGCCATTTCTTTGCAAAAGCACTGATATTCTTGCGGTTGCAAAAAGCAAAATACCCACCACATGAAAATACAGTCGTAAAAATTAAAGCCGTCAGAGTCTCGTGCTCGAGAAACTGCGCAAGCCACACCGCAAAAATCAACACGGCAGCCTTGATCATGCTCTTTATTTCAATGCTCATTCTTGCGCAAAACCCTATTCAAAAACTGTGTCATGCATAGGAAGCAGCATATCGAGGCGCCCTCGCTCTGGCTGTAGGAGAGCTCCGTGAGTTGCGAAGGACCTTACGCTTGCTTCGTTTTGGCTTGGATATCGGCGCGATGATGTATTTGGGGCCGGATTGCGGAGTAGATGGGGCATACGAACGGGAACATGATCCGGCAGCATTTCCCTATCGCTCTTTTTCAGACGCCAAAAACCACAAACCCCCGACTTTCTCCAGGAAAGTCGGGGGTTTGTGTTTACAGAATTTGGCGGTGAAGGAGAGATTCGAACTCTCGATACAGTTTCCTGTATACACACTTTCCAGGCGTGCTCCTTAAGCCACTCGGACACTTCACCGTATCTCTTCAAACAAGTTCTGTCTGTCGAGGCGCGCTAATGTAGTCGAAAGCATTTCCGATGGCAAACATTTTTTTCAGAATTTTCATGCGGTTAACGCGATTCAGCGTTTCCGGTCGTTCCGGGCCATGGCAAACCGGCCAATCTCCGGCTTCGTGCCCTCTTCTATATAGACGGGAATGCGCAGCAGGCACGGCGGGCTACGCCTGGCGGGCGGGCAAAGGGTGACTGGCGGGTCAGTCACGGCGCTTTACCTGGCCTGCGGCGGTGGGTAACGTCTGCCCAACTTTATTGAAAGGAATAGCGTCATGAGTGAGTTGATTTCCTACCATCTCGAAGACGGTATCGCGACCCTGACCCTGAGCAATGGCAAGGTCAATGCCATCTCCCCGGATGTGATTGCCGAGTTCAACGCTGCGCTGGATCGGGCCGTGACCGATCGTGCGGTGGTGATCATTACCGGCCAGCCGGGCATTCTCTCTGGCGGCTATGACCTGAAGGTGATGACGGCCGGCCCCGAGGAAGCCGTGGCACTGGTGACCGCCGGCTCGACCCTGGCCCGCCGCCTGCTGTCGCACCCCTTCCCGGTGATCGTAGCGTGCCCGGGGCATGCGGTGGCCAAGGGCGCGTTCCTGCTGTTGTCGGCCGACTATCGCATCGGCGTAGAAGGCGCGTTCAGCATTGGCCTGAACGAAGTGCAGATTGGCATGACCATGCACCACGCGGGCATCGAGATTGCCCGTGACCGCCTGAACAAAGTGGCGTTGCAGCGCTCGGTGGTCAACGGCGAGATGTTCAATCCACAAGGCGCCGTGGCGGCCGGTTTCCTTGATGTCGTGGTTTCGCCTGAAGAACTGCAAGGCGCGGCATTGGCGGCGGCTCGTCAGTTGAAGAAGATCAACATGACTGCGCACAAGAACACCAAACTGAAAGTGCGCAAAGCGCTTCTGGAGGCCCTGGACAACGCGATCATCCAGGACCAGGAACATTTGGGTTAAGCCCGGATCTGCTGCAACGAAAAGCCCGACCGTCGTGTCGGGCTTTTTCATACATATCCGTGTTAAACGTCTGTAAACGCTCTAGACCGCATCTGACCAAATAGTCGGAAACATCAGCTCAAACATCGGCCACCTCCCACTTCCCTGGGAGCAATTGCCGAATACAGTGCACATCCGTACACTGCGCCACCTTTTGTCCCGGTGGGGCCTGTAGATGCTGTTTTTGTTCCGTATGTCATTGATGGGCCTGCACTTTATCGTGGCGGGCGTGCTGGGAGTGATTCTCGGCCTGTGTCGACCATTCAATCCGGATAACAGCCGCCTGTGCGCACGCCTGTACGCATGGCCGGCCATGTGTATTTTGCGTTTGCGGGTGAAGGCCGAAGTCGGGCCGTTGATGGATAAACCCGACAGTTGCGTGATCATCGCCAATCACCAGTCCAACTATGACCTGTTTGTGTTCGGCAACGTGGTGCCGCGCCGTACCGTGTGCATCGGCAAAAAGAGCCTGAAGTGGGTACCGTTGTTCGGGCAGTTGTTCTGGCTGGCCGGCAATGTACTGATCGACCGTGGCAATGCGCACAAGGCGCGCCAGTCGATGCTGACCACCACCCACACCCTGCAAAACAAAGACACCTCGATCTGGGTTTTCCCGGAAGGCACGCGCAACCTGGGTGAGGACTTGCTGCCCTTCAAGAAAGGCGCCTTTCAGATGGCCATTGCCGCCGGGGTGCCGATTGTCCCGGTGTGTGTCAGCAGTTACGTCAAACACATGCAATTGAACCGCTGGCGCAGCGGGAAAATCCTGATTCGCTCGTTGCCGGCGATCCCCACCGCCGGTTTGAGCCTGGACGACATGCCCCTGCTGATCGCCCAGTGCCGCGAGCAGATGCGTGAATGCATCGAATCGATGGACCGGCAACTGCAAGCCGCCTGAAAAACAAAACCCGCCTGGTGCGGGTTTTCTTTTGCCTGCGCATCTTTGCCCAGAACTCGGCAGATTTAACTGACTCTCAAACACTGCGAGGCTAAGCTGATCCACACTGCCATTGCATTTGCTGCCAATTGAAAGCTGCCATAAGAAGTGAACCACCATCATGGGTAGAGTTGTTGCTGCTGCGGTTTATAGCGCCGGTAAGAGAGTCACCAATATCACCCTTGACGAAGGCGCCGCCTGGGCGGCAAAGCCCGGGCATTTTGTCTGGATCGGCCTTGAGGAGCCGAACGCCGAGGAACTCTACAACCTGCAACGCCAGTTCAACCTGCACGAACTGGCGATTGAAGACGCCCTGGAAAAACACAGCCGACCGAAACTGGAAACCTTCGGCGATGCGCTGTTCATCGTGACGTATTCGCCCATCCGGGATGAAGGCAAACTCAAGTTCATCGAGACGCATATCTTTGCCGGCAATGGCTACATCATTACTGCGCGCAACGGTCACTCGGCATCCTACGCCCATGTCCGTCAACGCTGTGAGGCGCGTCCGCTATTGCTTGAGCACGGGGAAGATTTCGTACTCTATGCCATCCTCGATTTCGTGATCGAAAACTACCAGCCGATGGGCGAAGCCATTCACGCGGAGATCGATGAGCTGGAAGGCAATGTGTTGTGCGGCTCGCTGAATGACTACGACATCCAGAGGCTGCATGGCCTGCGCCGTGATGTGTTGCGCTTGCGTCGTTATGTGGCCCCGATGATCGAGATAGGAGAGGAACTTCAGAGACTGAGCTTCCCGTTCATCGACAAGAACATGCGCCCGTATTTTCGCGATGTGCAGATTCATGTAACGCGGCAAATGGAAGACCTGACGACGCTGGCGGATATTGCCAGCCAGACGATTGAAATCGGGGTACTGCTGGAAGCCTCGCGCCAGAGCGTGGTGCAACGCAAGTTTGCGGCCTGGGCGGCGATCCTGGCCTTCCCGACGGCGGTGGCGGGGATCTACGGGATGAACTTCCAGAACATGCCGGAGTTGACCTGGCACTACGGGTATTTCGGGGTGCTGGGGTTTATTACGGTGGGTTGTCTGGGGTTGTGGGCGAGTTTCAAGAAATCGGGGTGGCTGTAGGGCTGTGTGTCTACATTGAAAACCGGGGGACCCATTCGCGAGCAAGCCCGCTCCCACATTGGATCTCTGCAACACCAAAGAACCACTGTGGGAGCGGGCTTGCTCGCGAAGCTTTTAGCTTTTATACCGCTTTGGCTGCTGGCTTGTGCGCGACAAACCGCATCATCCACTCGGCAACCGTGGTGCCATGGTGTTCCTGTTCCAGGCTCGCGATACCTTTGGAATAGACCTGCTCACCCAGTGCCTGCTGGCGAATTTCAAGCAGGGCGCGGGAGTAGTCGTGGATGAACTCCGGATGCCCCTGGAAGCACAGCACCTGGTCGTTGATGTGGTAGGCAGCAAACGGGCAGAAATCGCTGGAAGCGATGACCGTGGCGTTCTCCGGCAACGACGTGACCTGGTCCTGGTGGCTGATCAGCAGCGTCAGCTCTTCGCGCACAGGGCTCATCCATGGCGCCTTGGCGGCCAACTTGTAGTTGTGGGTACCGACGCCCCAGCCTTGGGTCGCACGCTCGCTCTTGCCGCCGAGCAGCAACGCCAGCAACTGGTGACCGAAGCAGACGCCCAGCAACTTGTCGCCGCGCTCGTAGCGGGTCAGCAGATATTTCTTGAGGGTTTCGATCCACGGATCGGTGCCGAAGGAGTCGGCCTTGCTGCCCGTCACCAGGTAGGCGTCGAACGTCAGGTCGTCGCTTGGGTATTCACCCTGCACCACGTTGTAGACGGTGAACTCGGCGGCAATCGGTTGCTGCGAAAACAGGTGTTTGAACATCTGCCCGTAGCCCTGATATTGGTCAACCAATTCCGGACGCAGGTGGTCGGTTTCCAGAATGCAGATGCGTAACGACATAAAAAATACCTGACACGTGATGGGAATAATGCACACCCCAGAGCCTGCCTTGAAACGCTGTGACAAGGCAAGCCCAGAAATGCATCATCTCCCCCTTAGAACGCCTCCCCTTTGGCAGCCTTCTCCAGCAGCAAGGCGGGTGGCGCGAACCGCTCGCCATACTGCGTGGCCAGATACTGGGCGCGGGCCACAAAGTCCTGCACGCCGTACTGGTTGATGAACTGCAGCGCACCGCCGGTCCAGGCGGCGAAACCGATGCCGAAGATCGAGCCAACGTTGGCATCCGCCGTCGAGGTCAACACCCCCTCCTCCACACAGCGCACGGTTTCGATGGCTTGCACGAACAGCAGGCGATCACGCACGTCCTTGGGCGAAATCTGCCCGTCGGCTTTCTCGAAGCGGGTTTTCAATTCAGGCCACAGGTGTTTCTGGCCGCCCGCCGGATACTCGTAGAAACCTCCGCCGCCAGCCTTGCCCGGACGCTTGAATTCATTGAGCAGCAAGTCAATCACGGAAAATGCCGGGTGTTCTGTCAGCGGTTTGCCTTCTGCTTGCAGGTCCTTGGCGGTTTGCAGGCGGATATGGTTCATCAGGCTGAGGGACACTTCGTCAGAGATCGCCAGCGGCCCTACCGGCATGCCGGCCTTGCGCGCTTCAGTCTCGATCATCGCCGCGCTCACGCCCTCGCCCAGCATGGCGATGCCTTCATTGGTGAAGGTGCCGAACACCCTTGAGGTGAAGAAACCGCGGCTGTCGTTGACCACAATCGGGGTTTTCCTGATTTGCAGGACGTAATCGAAGCCGCGTGCCAGGGTTTCGTCGCTGGTATTGGCGCCCTTGATGATTTCCACCAGCGGCATTTTTTCCACGGGGCTGAAAAAATGCAGGCCGATAAACTTGCTCTGGTCGGGCACGGCACACGCCAGGCCGCTGATCGGCAAGGTCGAGGTATTGGAGGCGATCACCGCGTCCGCGCCGACGACCTTCTGCGCGGCCAACGAGACCTTGGCTTTCAAATCTCGATCCTCGAACACGGCCTCGATGATCAGGTCGCAACCGGCCAGGTCGGCATCGCTTTCGCTGGTTTGAATGCGTGATAGAACGGTGTCGCGTTGCTCGATGCTCATTTGTCCGCGAGCGACCTTCTTGTCCAGCAGCGCCGCCGAATGCGCCTTGCCCTTCTCAGCCGCCGCGAGGCTGATGTCCTTGAGTACCACCTCGATTCCCGCCGATGCACTGACAAACGCGATACCGGCGCCCATCATCCCGGCACCGAGCACGCCGACCTTGCGGGTGACATAAGGCGCAAAACCTTGAGGTCGCGAGCCGCCAGCATTGATTTCGTTGAGCTGGAACCAGAATGTGCCGATCAGGTTCTTCGAGACCTGGCCGGTGGTCAGTTCGGTGAAGTAGCGGGTTTCGATCAGGTGCGCCGTATCGAAATCCACCTGGGCGCCCTCGACCGCCGCGCAGAGGATTTTCTCTGGCGCGGGCATCGTGCCCTGGGTTTTGCTGCGCAGGATCGAGGGTGCAATCGCCAGCATCTGGGCGACTTTCGGGTTTGACGGTGTGCCGCCCGGAATCTGGTAGCCCTTCACGTCCCAGCGCTGCACTGCCGCCGGATTGGCCAGAATCCATTCCCGCGCCTTGGCCAACAGGTCTTCGTGATCGCTTGCCAGCGCATCGATCAACCCCGCCTGCAATGCCTGTTGTGGCCGCACCTTCTTGCCTTCCAGCAGATAAGGCAGGGCTTTTTCCAGGCCGAGCATGCGCACCATGCGCACCACGCCTCCGCCGCCCGGCAGCAGACCGAGGGTGACTTCCGGCAGGCCGAGTTGCACCGACGGGTTGTCCAGCGCCACACGGTGATGACAGGCCAGGCAGATTTCCCAGCCGCCGCCCAATGCAGCGCCATTGATCGCGGCGACCACGGGCTTGCCTAGGGTTTCCAGGGCGCGCAACTGGCCCTTGAGGTTCAGCACCATGTCGTAGAAGGCCTTGGCCTGGGGTTTGCCGACCTTGATCAGTTCGTTGAGGTCGCCGCCAGCGAAAAACGTCTTCTTGGCCGAGGTGATGATCACACCGGCGATGCTGTCTTTGTCGGCCACCAGGCGCGCAACGCAGTCCGCCATGGCCTCGCGGTACACCGCGTTCATGGTATTGGCGCTCTGGCCCGGCATGTCGATGGTCAGGACGACGATCTGGTCCTGGCCTTTTTCGTAACGAATAGCTTCGTTCATAACTGGATTCCTTGAAGTCCGGGCTCAGAGGCGTTCAATGATGGTGGCAATGCCCATGCCGCCGCCGACACACAGGGTCGCGAGGCCATAGCGCAGGCGTCGGGCTTCCAGTTCATCGAGCAGCGTGCCGAGAATGGCGCAACCGGTGGCGCCCAGCGGGTGGCCCATGGCGATTGAACCGCCATTGACATTGACCTTGTCCGGATCGACGGCCATGTCCTTGATGAATTTCAACACCACCGACGCGAACGCCTCGTTGACCTCGAACAGATCGATGTCTTCGACCCGCAGCCCGGCCTTGGCCAACGCCTTGCGGGTCGCTGGCGCGGGGCCGGTAAGCATGATGGTCGGATCGGTGCTGGTGACTGCCGTGGCGACAATCCGCGCCCGGGGCTGCAAGCCCAGAGCCCGCCCCTTGGCTTCGGAGCCGATGAGCATCAGCGCCGCACCATCGACAATCCCGGAGCTGTTGCCGGGGGTGTGAACATGGTTGATCCGCTCGACATGGCTGTAGACCCGCAGCGCGGTGGCATCGAAGCCCATCTGCCCCATCATCTCGAAACTCGGCTTGAGCTTGCCCAGGCCTTCCAGGGTCGAATCGGCGCGGATGAACTCATCGTGATCGAGCAGGATGATGCCGTTCTGGTCCTGCACCGGCACCAGCGATTTGTTGAACGAACCGTCGGCTCGCGCCCGCGCGGCCTTCTGCTGGGAATGCAGCGCATAGGCATCGACATCCTGACGGCTGAAGCCTTCAAGGGTGGCGATCAGGTCGGCACCCACACCCTGTGGCGTGAAGTGACTGTGCAGGTTGGTCGCCGGGTCCAGCGCCCAGGCCCCGCCATCGCTGCCCATCGGCACCCGGGACATCGACTCGACACCACCGACCACCACCAGGTCTTCGAAGCCTGAACGCACTTTCATCGCGCCGAGGTTCACAGCCTCCAGCCCCGAAGCACAGAACCGGTTGATCTGTACCCCCGCCACGCTGACATCCCAATCGGCCACTTGAGCGGCGGTCTTGGCGATGTCGGAACCTTGATCGCCAACCGGTGTCACGCAGCCGAGCACCACGTCATCGACCTGACTGGTGTCCAGTGCCGTGCGCTGCTGCAGTGCGGTGAGCAAACCGGCCACCAGGTTCACCGGTTTGACGCTGTGCAAGGCGCCATCAGCCTTGCCTTTGCCACGGGGCGTGCGTAACGCGTCGAAAATCAATGCTTGGGTCATGACGTCCTCGAACCGCAGTGCAGGTGGGTAAATACCGAGTGCCCACTCTTGGCCCGAGCCGCGTTTGATTCAATGACCGCAGCGCTCACAGAAGTTGACGCTCACGCTCAGACGAACGGTAGTCAGCTACCATTCAGGACACCAAGCTGTCTAGCCAACGGGCGCCAAAGAAGCTGGCAATATGCCTCATGCCTTTTTAAAAGCGAATCGCAAGAACACCATACGAAATGGATCTAAGCCAAGCTTAACGCGGGCTCTAAGGTGAACTTGTACGAAGTTGTCGTCGGGTTTTGCCGAGGCGCTCGTCACTACAGGAAGTGCAACGCGCTGCCATCATGGAGCTATGCGGGCAGGCATCAGGAAATAACAAAAAAGGCGGTCAAGCCATGTTCAAACAATCGAAAGTTCGTCAAGCCGGGCTCATCCTTTTCGCCACCACGCTGTTGTTGATATTGCCGAACCTGACCAAGGTCATCGGCTAGTCGCGTCTAAAAGATACGGCGTCACAGTTTTTGAATTGCCACTCTCAAAATGTGACTGGCCCGCTACCCGGGCCAGCGTGGCTGTGCCAATCTTTGCGGCACCTGCACGACATGGACGGCGATCACTTGAAAATGCTCATTCTGCTTGGGGCCACGCTGTTCGGCTCGCCCCTGTATGCCGCACAACTGAACCTGGAGCTGGGCGCGAACAGTCGCACCTGGCAGACCGAGCAATTGCTCAAGCATCCTCAGGTCCAAACCATCAACATCAGCAACGACGTTTCCTACAAGCGGGACATGAGTTACCGCGCCGTGCCGCTGTCCGCACTGCTGGACGGCATCAAGCCTGAAGACCACCTGCAGGCCGTGGCGCTGGATGGCTTTGCCGCCGAAATGACAGCCGCGCCGTTGCTCAAAACCCAGGGTGCACAGGCGTGGCTGGCGATTGAAGACCCAGCCAAACCCTGGCCACCGCTATCGGAAGGCAAGCCGGGCGCCGGACCGTTCTATCTGGTCTGGAGCAATCCGCAGGCAGGCAATATCAGCCCCGAACAATGGCCGTTCCAGGTGGCAAGCATCAAACGCCTGGCGCCCGTCACCGAGCGCTTCCCTGCCCTGCTGCCCGATCCGGCATTGAAGGCGGATGATCCGGTGAACAAGGGCTTTGCGTTGTTCCAGAAGAACTGCCTGGCCTGCCATCGACTCAATGGCGCCGGGGATGCGCAATTCGGGCCGGACCTGAATATTCCGTACAACCCGACCGAGTACTTCGGCGCGGACTTCCTCAAGCGCTACATTCGCGATCCACAAAGTTTGCGTCAGTGGCCGCAGGCGAAGATGCCCGGGTTCCCGGCCGAGGTGTTGCCGGATGGGGATCTGGGGATGCTGGTGGGGTATTTGCAGCATATGGTTGGGCGCAAGGTGAAGCCGTAACAACATCGTACCTGTGGGAGCGAGCTTGCTCGCGATAGCGGTGTATCAGTCACAAAAGTATTGACTGAAATGACGCCATCGCGAGCAAGCTCGCTCCCACAAGGTTCCTTGGTATCGCGCCTACTGCTGCTGCACAGAAATCACCGGCACCGGCGTCGGTGAAACCAGCACCTTGGCGTGCATCTGCTCACACCCGCCGCCCCGGCGCATCCCGCGCACCGGGCAGGCATCCAGGTAATCCAGGCCCACCGCCAGTTTCAGGTGCCGCTCCGGTCGGGCCAGTTCGTTGGTCACATCGAAGCTGTACCAGGCATCATCCAGCCAGGCTTCCGCCCAGGCGTGACTGGCCAGATGTTCGCTGTTTTCGCTGTACAGGTAGCCCGACACATACCGCGCAGGAATGCCCAGGCTGCGGGTGCAGGCGAGAAACGCGTGGGTGTGGTCCTGACACACGCCGGAGCCTCCGGCAAAGGCCTGGGCCGCGCTGGTATCCACTTCCGTGGAGCCCGGCGTGTAGGTCATATGCTGGTTGAGGCCGTGCATCAGATCGATCAGCGCCGTGCGGTCGCGGCGTTGCTTGCATTCCTTCTCGGCAAACGCCCGCAGGGCGGCGTCGGCTTCGGTCAAACGGGTAAAGCGCAGAAATGGCAGTGCCGACTGGCTCTCGTGTTCGGCCTCACGCCATTCGTCGATATCGACCTGGCCACGGGCGCCGATGATGATCGCCTCGTGGGGCTCGTCCATGGTCAGCACATGCAGGATGTTGCCGAACGGATCGAGCTGCGCCCGCACCGGACGCGGCAGGTCGAGCTGCCAGCTGAGCACGTGCTGGCGCTCGCTGTCGTGGGGAGTCAGGCGCAGATACTGGATGCTCGCCCGCACCTTGTCTTCGTAGTGATAGGTGGTCTCGTGGCTAATGGAAAGTCTCATGCGGCCTCCAGATAAGAACTGTGAATCGCGTTACCCAACTGGCGCACCAGCGGGATGAACTCGGTCAGCCAGGCGTGCAGGCCTTCTTCGAGAATTTCATGGATGCCGGTGTAGCGCAGGCGTGCGTCCATTTCCGCCGCCAGGCGTTGTGCGGGACGACCGTTGGCCCCCGGCAATTGCGCGAGGATCTGGTCGATTTCTTCGGTGCAGGCGCGCAGGGATCGCGGTACATCGGCCCGCAGCAACAGCAATTCGGCAACATGCCGGGCGCCGGGGGCGTCGCGGTAGATTTCCGTGTAGGCCTCAAACGACGACAACGCCCGCAACAACGCGCTCCATTGGTAATACGCGTGAGCGGTGCCATCGCTGACCGCTTCGGCCTGGTCGCCGGCCATTTCGTAGCGGGCATCGAGCAGGCGCAAGGTGTTGTCCGCCCGTTCGATAAAGGTCCCCAGACGAATGAAGCGAAACGCATCGTTACGCATGATGGTGCCGTAGGACGCGCCCCGGAACAGGTGGGAACGTTCCTTGATCCACTCGCAGAAACGGCTCATGCCGTAGCGACTTAGGCCTTGTTCGGCGATGCCGCGAATTTCCAGCCAGGTGGCGTTGATGTTTTCCCACATGTCGGCGGTGATGCGCCCACGTACCGCATGGGCGCTGGCACGTGCGGCACCAAGGCAGCTGTAGATACTCGCCGGGTTGGCCGCATCCAGGGCAAAGAAATGCAGCAGGCGTTCGGCATGCAGCTCGCCATGGCGCTCCAGGTAATCGTCCAGGGTGCCGGTGATCAACAGCGGCATGGCCAGTTCGTGCAAACCGTCGCCGCGACCGTCCTGCGGCATCAGCGACAGCGAATAGCTGATATCGAGCATCCGGGCGAGGTTTTCCGCCCGCTCCAGATAACGTGACATCCAATACAGATCCGAGGCAGTTCTACTTAACATGACAGGCTTCCTTTAATCCTCGACCACCCAGGTGTCCTTGGTTCCGCCGCCCTGGGAGGAGTTGACCACCAGGGAGCCTTCGCGCAAGGCGACACGGGTCAAGCCGCCGGGCACGACCCGGGTTTCACGACCCGACAGGACAAACGGCCGCAAGTCGATATGGCGTGGCGCAATGCCGTTTTCGACAAAGGTCGGACAGGTCGACAGCGACAGCGTCGGTTGCGCGATATATGCATGGGGCTTGGCGATGATCCGCGCGCGGAAAGCTTCGATTTCCGCCGCCGTCGCCGCCGGCCCCACCAACATTCCGTACCCGCCGGAGCCTTGGGTTTCCTTGACCACCAACTCTGGAAGGTTGGCCAGCACGTGGGAAAGCTCAGAGGGATTACGGCATTGCCACGTAGGAACGTTCTTCAGGATCGGCTCTTCATCGAGATAGAAACGGATCATGTCGGTAACGAACGGGTACACCGACTTGTCGTCCGCCACCCCCGTGCCGATGGCATTAGCCAGCACCACGTTGCCGGAACGGTAGGACGACAGCAGCCCCGGCACGCCGAGCATCGATTCCGGGTTGAATGCCAGTGGGTCGAGGAACGCATCGTCGAGGCGACGATAGATCACGTCGACGGCTTTCGGCCCGTCGGTGGTTCGCATGTAGACCTTGTCGTCACGCACGAACAGGTCCGCGCCTTCCACCAGCTCCACGCCCATTTCCCGCGCCAGGAACGCATGCTCGAAGAACGCACTGTTGAAGCGCCCCGGCGTCAGCACCACCACGCTCGGGTTATCGATCGGGCTTGAGCTTTTCAGGGTATCGAGCAGCAGGTTCGGGTAGTGGTCGATGGGGGCAATGCGTTGCGCCGCGAACAGCTCGGGGAACAGGCGCATCATCATCTTGCGGTCTTCGAGCATGTAGCTGACGCCGCTCGGTGTTCGCAGATTGTCTTCAAGAACGTAGTAGGTGCCGTCGCCGTCGCGTACCAGGTCGACGCCGGAGATGTGCGAATAGATATCGCGGTGCAGATCCAGCCCTTGCATCGCCAACTGGTACTGCTCGTTGGCCAGCACCTGCTCGGCCGGAATGATGCCGGCCCTGATGATGCGCTGCTCGTGGTAAAGGTCGGCGAGGAACATGTTCAACGCCTTGACCCGCTGGATGCACCCGCGCTCGACTATCCGCCATTCGCTGGCGGGGATACTGCGGGGGATGGTGTCGAAGGGAATCAGGCGCTCTGTCCCTTGCTCATCACCGTAGAGCGTGAAAGTAATCCCGGCGCGATGAAACAGCAGATCGGCCTCGCGTCGCCGTTGTGCCAGAAGCTCGTCAGGCGTCTCGGCCAGCCAACGGGCAAACTCCCGATAATGCGGGCGGACCTGTCCGCCGGCATCGTACATCTCATCAAAATAGGTGCGGATCATGCCGTACTCCTTGTCACTCGGACGTCCAGACCTTCGCAAGGCCCGTGCCATCGGCATAAACGCTTAAATTTCAATCAGTTGGGTAATCAACGCGCACGCGCCGCACCAATCCTGTGCGGTAAATGCCCCAACCTGATCGCCCCCGCTTCATTGCAAGGCGTGGTGGTCGCCTATCACCAGCATAGCCAGAGTTGATTTCACTGCCCGGCAACGGATGCGGATAATCCAGGCATTCGCTGAAAAGCTCACCGAACTTCCCTTTTAGCCGCCTGCCCTGGCGGCTTTTTTTTGGTGTCCAACGCCCACAAATGAAAACGGCCAACCCGAAGGTCAGCCGTCATTGCTGGTTGTCACTGTTCATAAGGTTATGCGAGTCGCCCTCGTACCTCCTGCTTCACACCCCAGCCTTCGATAATGCCGCCCAGAGGCTCGACCACTGCTTCGAAACCCTGTTCGAAGTCGCCGATATCGTCGTAGGTGGCATACATGACCTTGCACAGTTCCAGCGCCCAGGCGCCGTCGTCGCGCGCACTGACTTGCGCATCCAGGGATTCACCACGGTGGAAATGACCTGCCGCCCTGCGTGCCCGCTCCTCGTCCGGGAAAATGGCGTAGAACTCGATGGGATGAAACCGGGAAAAGTCAAAACCGCCTTCTTTCATGCGGCGCAGCACACTGCTGCTGATGTCTTCTTGATAGGCTGTGCTCATGAAACGTCCTCCTCAAAACGATGGATAGACTTTCCGTACTCCCTCACCCGCAACCGAACAGCGCGAGCGACGGCAAACGATGTGCCGGCGGGAAACAAGCATGGAGCTGACAAGACCAGACCTTAGCGATTCATTCGCTGATCTCGCTTGCAGAGTAGCCTCAAGATAGAGCCTCTGCCAAGGCCTGGATATGAATGCGACAGCTATCGTTCAGATTGGAGTAATGTCGAGGATTTGAATGCTGTTCTGGGACTTGAGCTCTTTGACGCTCGCGTCATTGGTCCGCCCTTCCAGATCGTTCAGATCCAGTTCGGCGGCGACAGGAAGAAGCCGGGCCTTGATGAGCTTGGCAGCACGCTCGTAGTCCGGGCGCTCGGTGCACTCAAAGACTTCGTCGATGGTTTCGCCATGATCATCCACGAAAGTGACTTTCCACTTTTGCATTGGTGCCTCCTCGATAAAACCCATGGATGGGCTTACCTCTATCTCGACCTTGTTAGCTGACTAATTGTTCCGCCGAGTCAAACACGTCGACGGATGTGAAAATCACTCTCAACACCCTTTGTAACCCACCAAGCGCAAACCATGTGGGAGCGGGCTTGCTCGCGAAAGCGGTGTGTCAGCCAGCTTGATTTCAGCTGACCGTCCCTCTTCGCGAGCAAGTCGGATCGCCGCACCGCCGCTCCCACAGGTTTTGTGTTTCAACCTATCAGTCGTTGCTTGGCTTGTTCACCGCCTGCAGCACGTACTGAGGCAAGGCGAAGGCGCCGATGTGGATTTCAGGATTGTAGTAGCGGGTGACTATGCCGCTGCCCGTGAAGCGCTGTTGCAGGGTTTCGCGGGACAACTTGCGATAAGCGGTATTGGTGGCGCCCCAGGCGAAGGTCATCGAGCCACCGATGTAGGTCGGCACGGCGGCCTGATAGAAGTGCCAGTCCGGGAACAGGCTGCGCAGGCGACCGGCGGTGGTCTTCACTTCTTCGATCTGCATGAATGGCGTGCCGTTCTGGGTCACCAGGATGCCGCCTTCGTTCAGGCAGCGGTGGCAGGCCTGGTAGAAGTTTTCCGAGAACAGTACTTCACCCGGGCCGATCGGGTCGGTGGAGTCGGAAATGATCACGTCGAACTTTTCAGTGGTGGTGGCGACGAAACGCATGCCGTCGTCGATCACCAGGTTCAGGCGTGGATCATCGAACGCGCCCTTGGAGTGATTCGGCAGGAATTCCTTGCACATGTCGACCACGGTGCCGTCGATCTCGACCATGGTGATGTGCTCGACGCTGCGGTGCTTGGCCACTTCACGCAACATGCCGCCGTCACCGCCGCCGATGATCAGCACGCGTTTGGCCGCACCGTGCGCCAGGATCGGCACGTGGGTCAGCATTTCGTGGTAGATGAATTCGTCGGCTTCGGTGGTCTGGATCACGCCGTCCAGCGCCATCACGCGGCCCATGCGCGGATTTTCGAAGATCACCAGGTGCTGGTGCTCGGTGCGCACTTCGTGCAGCAGTTTTTCCATGCGAAAACGCTGGCCGTAGCCTTCGTAGAGGGTTTCCAGGTAGTCGCTGGTCGGGGTGTTGCTCATGGGAAGTGCTCCGATGAATGCGGGTGGCAACGGACGGTTACCCGCCCATGATGGCCAATCGAGTGTCTCGATTGGCCGGGAAAGGCGCGCATTCTACGTCGCGGAACATGACAGGTCGAACCTCACTTGTTCGACTTGCCACAATCCTGTGGGAGCGGGCTTGCTCGCGAAGCAGGCAACTCGGTTTGTCGGCGAACCGCGTAATCGTTCTTCGCGAGCAAGTCGGATCGCCGCACCGCCGCTCCCACAGGGTCGGTGTTGTTTGTGGGAAATCCGTCAGAGTTTGACATTGCCCCGCGGCCCGGCGATGGCCCAGATGATCAGTCCCAGTACCGGCAACAGCGCGATCAGCAGTACCCAGAGGATTTTCATCCCGGTCTCGGCACTGCTTTTGAAGACGTTGATGATGGCCCAGATGTCCAGGACAAAAATGATCAAGGCAACCAGGCTGTTGAACGTGGAACCCATGGTGACGCTCCCAAAGAGTGATATGCCCCCTCAGGATAGACGCTCGTCGCGAGGATTCCTTTTTATTGACAGTGTCTGGGTCAGACGTGGATCGCCACTTTCAGGGCTTCCAGGGATGGCGCGGCTGCGATGCCCGCTTCTGCGCACAATTCCAGCACCCGTGGCACGTCATTGCCGTAGACCAGGACCACCTGCAATTCGTCATCGAGCAACTGGCTGAAATTCATCAGCGTGTAGCCACCATTTTCCTTGTTCATGCTACTCATCTGCACCTGGATGCGGTTGAGCGCGGTCAGGGCTTCGGTCTTGGCCAGTTGCTTGGGCTTGAGATTGAACTCCACCCCTGGGCCGAATGAGGCGACGATCTGGGCGAACAGGTCCATGTAGGTGTCAGCCTGGAACAGTACCGTTTCCGGTAGGCTGCCAACCACCACCCATTCACCCAGCGGGATCGGGAAGGTTTCGTCGTAGTTGATGTCCGGATTGGCGCTCAGAAAAGCATCCTGATCGGCGTATGCCCGGGCCGCTTCGTCCGCAACCTTGAGGATTTCGTCTTCGCCCATGCACCCGGAGCTGATTTTGCTGATGAGTTCGACGAGTGCGGCTTTCATGGGGAGGATCCTGTAGCGAGGTGAATTTTGAGGGCGCGAAGGATACCGCAAGGATAGATTCGAATGCCCAAAAAAGATCGCAGCCTTCGGCAGCTCCTACATTGAGTGGCGTACACCCGTAGGAGCTGCCGAAGGCTGCGATCTTTTAAAGCAATCAGCCAATCAGCTTCTCAAGCTGCGCAACGGTATCGGAAGCGCCCATGGTTTTAGCCGCCTCCAGCGCGGTGATGCCATTGGCGTCCTTGGCTTTCGGGTCGGCGCCCTTGCTGATCAGGTAGTCGACCACTTCGACGCGGTTGAACATTGCCGCCATCATCAGCGCCGTGCGGCCATCGAAGGACGAGCCTTCAACCTGCGCGCCACCGTCGACCAAGGCCTTGATTATCGCCAGGTCGCCCTTGAAGGCGGCGCCGGCAATCGGGCTCTGGCCGTTGTCGTTGCGGATCTCCGGGTCGGCCTTGTGCTCCAGCAGGACTTTTACCGTGTCCACGTGACCGTGATACGCGGCCAGCATCAGCAAGGTATCGCCCTTGTGGTTACGCAGGTTCGGCGGTAAACCCTTGGTCAGCAGCGCGGCCATCATCGCCGCATCGCCCTCCCGTGCCTTGTTGAATACCTGTTCGGTGAATTCGGCGGCTTCTTCGGGGGTCATCTGGCGGCTTTTGTCTGACATTGGGCACTCCCTTTTCTGTCATTCGTAAAAGCCGACAGTTTCCCGAGCGCCCCCGGCACTGTCACTTGTTTTTTCTCATGGGCCGCCATAGCCAGATTCAATAGCGGTACTTGCCGTCATGAATGTCGGACAACAACTGCTCCGTGACCTGCACGTAAGTCTGCGTCCCCGGCAGCCAGGCATAGATCGGATCATCGCCGGTTTTACCCGGGTCGAAGGCCTCGTCCTTGAGTCGGGTCTTCTGATATTTGAACGTCCCGGTGGTTTCCATTTTCACTTTCACCCGCAGGAACAACGGCACCGCATAGGCCGGCATTTGCTCGCGGGCGAAGGCCAGCAGCTCGCTGAAATCCAGGGTTGCCAGGGATTCGGCCGGGGTAATCGCCGCCATCCCGGCCCGGCCATTGGTGTTGCGGATTTCCACGCCATAGGCCACGGCTTCGGAAATAAGCGGGTGTTGCAGGAGGATGTTTTCGACCTCCGTGGTCGAGACGTTTTCGCCCTTCCAGCGGTAGGTGTCGCCCAGGCGGTCGACAAACTGCGCATGCCCAAAGCCGATGTTGCGCAACAGGTCGCCGGTGTTGAAGTAGCGGTCGCCCTTTTCGAACACATCCTCAAGCACAACCTTGGCGGTTTTCTGCGGATCGGTGTAGCCGTCCAGGGGTGCCTTGTCGTCGATTTTTGCCAGCAACAACCCCTGCTCGCCCTTGGCGACCTTGCGCATCAGGCCATTGGCCTGACGAATCGGCGCGCCGCTGTCGTGGTCGTACGCAACCAGCTCCCAGGACATCAGGGAAAAACCGATGGTGTTGTCGAAATTGAGAATGTTGGTGAAACCGATGTTGCCGTCGCTGGCGGCGTACAGCTCGCAG
The DNA here is from genome assembly GCF_054668325.1 of Pseudomonas sp. S2_F07. Classification (NCBI taxonomy): domain Bacteria; kingdom Pseudomonadati; phylum Pseudomonadota; class Gammaproteobacteria; order Pseudomonadales; family Pseudomonadaceae; genus Pseudomonas; species Pseudomonas sp. S2_F07. The sequence goes on along the minus strand of NZ_CP162758.1, from coordinate 5,770,639 downwards.
ATGTGATTGACCGCAAAGCGGGTCTTGAACTCGTTCCAGGCGCCGGGCCGCAAGCCGTTGCCGATCATTTTCTTCACATCGTGCCGGCTGTCGTCGGCGCTGGACGGTTGATCGACCAGGTAGCGGCACAATTCGCCGACATAACCGATGGTGGTCGCCCGGTACTTGCGCGCATCGTTCCAGAACTGACTGGCGCTGAATTTGCGGCGGATGGCGAACCCGCTGGCACCACTGACGGCCGAACCCCAGCACACGCAAAGGCCCGTGGCGTGGTACAGCGGCAAAGTGCAATAGACGACATCGTCGGGGCGCATGTCCAGGGCGATCATGCCGAAGCTCGCCGAACTGCGCATCCAGCGTCCGTGCTTGAACACGCCCGCCTTGGGCAACCCCGTGGTGCCCGAGGTGTAAATATAAAAGCAGGGATCATCAAAGAAAATCTGCCGGCTGCTGGCCGGGTTGTCGCTGCCATCGTCGAGACTGACGGTCATCAGGTTGATGAAACCTTCAGGCGCGATACCCGGTTGGCGCGAGGTGTCCTGATCGGCGACGAACCAGGTTCGGTCAGCCTTGATCGACACCCGGTCACGCACTCCGAGGTACGCCGGGACCAACTCCTCACCGACAATGATCGCCGCCGGCGCCACCAGATTCACACTGTGCACCAGGGTGTCGCGGGTCTGGGAGGTATTGAGCAGCGCACTGATTGCGCCGACCTTGGCCACCGCCAGTATGGTCACCAGCAGTTCCGGGCGGTTCTCGATGAAGACCGCCACCACATCCCCCTTGCCGATGCCTTGGCCGATCAGGTGATGGGCGATGCGATTGGCCCATTGGTTGACCTCGGAGTAACTGAGCGTTACGTCGCCTTGCAACAGCGCCGGGCCATCCGGGTTACGCAACGTGGCTTGCTCGAAACTCCAGCCCAAACCACACGCTTGGGTCGGGTCCTTGACGTTGGCGGCCTTCATGCCCTTCACCACCCGGGGGATGGCCTTGGCAATGGAAGGCAGCTTGCGGAGCATCATGCCCCAGGTAATCGTGTCGTTCGACGTGCGACTCATGTTGCTCCCGTTCGATCTTTTTATTGTCGGGCTGCGATGACTGAGCCCGAAAATACGTCAACGGTTCTTGAGCTGTACACGCGGTTTTTGAAATGTTTTGTATCTGCGATCTTGATCTGCGATCTTGATCCGCGGTTGATACAGGGCCAATCGTGAACCCTCGCACACGCAATGGTTCCATCGAATCGCCGAGCGACCGCGCAAAATGCAGGATGCACGATGGCCGTTCATGCAGAATGCACGAAAGCAAAAATCACCAACGATACTAACTTGTTGTTTTATATATTGATTTATAGAAAACCAAGGCTGGCACAATCACTGCAACCCTCTCCGTATGCTTGCCATTCAAGAGCTAACGGAGCTGAAAGACATGAACCTGATTCAGGAAAAATTTTCGTCCCTGTTCTCCAACTTCGAAGTCACCACCCAGGCCCGCCCTGACGGTGGGATCCTGCTGACCCTCAGCGGCGGCGAAGGCAAAGTGTTCAAGCGTTCGATTTCCTACCAGCAGTTGCACAATGGCGACCAACTGACGTGGGTCATCAGTGCGATTCGCCGCGACCTCGCCGAACAAGCCAGTGAACTGCCGCAGATTTCCATGCTGCAGAGCCAGCAACGGTTTGCGCTGCCGACCTATCACTCACTATAAAAAAATGAGAAAAAAATGTGGGAGCGGGCTTGCTCGCGAAGAGGGCGTGTCATTCAACGTTGATGTTGACTGACACGCCCTCTTCGCGAGCAAGTCGGATCGCCGTACCGCCGCTCCCACAGGTTGTCCGGTGTTTAGAACGCTGAAGGATCGATCCGCGCAAAGCTGTCCACGGTGACATGCCCCGCCAGTTCCCCACCCTCGCGAGCCAGCCCGCACGTAGCCATCCCCGCCGTGCGCGCCGCGTCGAGCTCTTCGACGATGTCCGACAGAAACAGGATCTGCCCCGCCTCAATGCTGATCGCCTGGCTGATGTTGGCGTAGGACTGCGCCTCGCGCTTGGGCCCTGACGTCGTATCGAAGTAACCACTGAACAACGGCGTGAGATCCCCTGCCTCCGAGCAGCCGAAGATCAACCGCTGGGCCTGGATCGAGCCGGACGAGTAAACAAACAGTTGAAAGCCGTCCCGATGCCAGCGCTTGAGTGCGTCAACGGCGTCCGGGTACACATGCCCCTTCAACTGCCCGGCCTGATAGCCCTGTTCCCAGACCATGCCCTGCAACGCCTTCAACGGCGTGGCCTTGCGGTCTTCAGCGATCCAGCCCAACAGGATCTCAATGACCCGCTCGACGTCGGCGTTCGGTTCGTTGCCGTCGCGGCGCACGGCAGCCAGTTGCTCTGCCACATCGGCGCGCTCGGCGTGCTGATGGACAAATGCCGGCAAGTGTTTGGCAGCGTAGGGAAACAGCACGTCGAACACAAAACTCACCGCGCTGGTGGTGCCTTCGATGTCGGTGAGAATCGCTTTGATCGGCATCGACTCAGTCCTCCAGGCGCGGGAATTGGCTGGCGATGTCTTCGCCGGTGAAATTGGCTACCCAACCTTCCGGGTTGTTGAACAGACGGATCGCGACGAAATGCGGATGTTCGCCCATGTCGAACCAGTGCTTGGTTCCGGCTGGCACCGAGATCAGGTCGTTTTTCTCACACAACACCGCGTAGACGTAATCGTCGATGTGCAGGGTAAACAGGCCACGGCCAGCGACGAAAAATCGTACTTCATCTTCGCCATGGCGATGTTCGTCGAGGAACTTGGCACGCAGTTCGGCTTTTTGCGGGTGATCGCTGTTGAGGCTGATCACGTCGACAGTGACGTAACCGTGCTCGGTCATCAGCTTGTCGATCTGCTCCTGGTAGGCGGCGATCACTTCTTCCTGGCTGGCGCCCGGCTGGATCTTCGCCGCCGCTTGCCAGCGGTCGAAACGAACGCCCTGCTCGGCCAGGGTCGAGGCGATGTCTTCGAAATGGGTCAGCACCTTGTTGGGGATTTCAGGACTGGAAACGTGATAGACGGACAGGCTGCTCATCTGGGCAACTCCTTAACGGTTCATGCTTTAAAGAGCGAGCGCATCTTCAACTCGCACTCGAACAAAAATTCAAAGGCCTCGATCTGCCGCAGGGCATCGCTCATGCGCGCGCCCCAGGTGTACAGGCCATGGCCGCGAATCAGGTAACCGACGCAATCGGGATGGGCGTCGAGCCAAGGCTGCACCTTGGCGGCCAGGCGCGCAATGTCCTGGTCGTTGTCGAAAATCGGCACGCGCACCCGGGATTCGTGGGTCGTCACACCGCTGAAGGCCTTTTGCAGTTCGTAGTCTTCGAACTCGATGAAGTCTTGCGACGTCAGGCGCGACAGCACGGTGGCGTTCACCGAGTGGGTGTGCAGCACCGCACCGATCTCCGGGCGCCAGCTGTAGACTTGGGTGTGCAGCAGGGTTTCGGCGGACGGTTTCTTGCCCGGCTCCAGGCTGTTGCCCGACAGGTCGGTGGCCAGCACATCGTCCATGCCCAGTTGTCCCTTGTGCTTGCCGGAGACGGTCAGCAAGGCTTCGGTCGGCGACAGGCGGGTCGAGTAATTGCTGCTGGTGGCCGGCGACCAGCCGCGGCCATACAGAAAACGCCCGGCGTCGATGATTTCCTGGGCGAGTTGTTCACGGGTAAGGCTCATGGCCTGTCCTCTTGCATACGTGTGGCAATGATAACGGCAGCCGCGACGGCTGCGAGACTGGCAATACTAAAGGTCCATGCCGCGCCGAGGGCATTCCAGCTGTAGCCGGAATACAAAGCGCCCAACGCACCGCCGGTGCCGGCCAACGCGGCATACAGCGCCTGGCCCTGGCCTTGCTGGCGCGCGCCGAAGCTACGTTGCACGAATGAAATGGCAGCGGCGTGAAAGCTGCCGAATGTCGCCGCGTGCAGTACCTGGGCAAACAGCAATACCCAAAGGAATTCGGCCAACGACCCGAGCAGCAACCAGCGTAGTGCTGCCAGCAGAAAACTCGCCATCAGCACCCGGCGCAGGGAAAACCGCGCGAGGATCTTGCTCATGGCCAGAAACATCAAAACTTCAGCGACCACGCCGACCGCCCAGAGCATGCCGATCACGCCCCGGCTGTAACCCAGGTGTTCAAGGTGCAATGTCAAGAACGTGTAATACGGCCCGTGGCTCATTTGCATCAGCGCCACGCAGCCGTAAAACGCCAACACACCGGGGTTGCGCAGTTGCTGGAGGAATCCCTCCCCGGTCAACCGTTCACCCTGAATCGGTTGCGCGTTAGGCACCCACAGACTGCTGACCACGATGCCGGCCAGGATCAGCACCAGCGCCACCGGGTAGATATCCAGGCTCAGCCATTCGAACAAACGGCCCAGCGCGACCACGGTGATGATGAAACCGATCGAGCCCCACAAGCGAATCTGGCTGTAGCGCGAGGTCTGGCCCTGCAAGTGCGCCAGGGTGATGACTTCGAACTGCGGCAACACCGCGTGCCAGAAGAACGCATGCAAGGCCATGACCATCGCCAGCCAGGCGTAGGTCTTACTGACGAAAATCAGCGAAAAGGTCAGCAGCGTGCACACCGCGCCGAAGCGCACGATGGCCAGCCGCCGACCGGTGTAGTCGCCCAGCCAGCCCCAGATGTTCGGCGCCACACAGCGCATCAGCATCGGGATCGCCACCAACTCGCCGATGCGCGCGGCGCTGAACCCCAGGTGATCGAAGTACAGCGCCAGAAACGGCGCTGTCGAACCGAGCAAGGCAAAATAGAACAGATAGAAACTGGAGAGCCGCCAGTACGGGAGCGCCGCAGTCGCCATCAGACGGCTGCGACCATGATGCCAGCCATTTACAGCTGACCCAGCACCGGCGTGCTCACACGCACATCGGCGTTCTGCCCACGGTGGCGCAGCAGGTGATCCATCAGCACGATGGCCATCATCGCCTCGGCAATCGGCGTGGCGCGGATGCCCACGCACGGATCGTGACGGCCCTTGGTGATCACTTCCACCGGGCTGCCATGGATGTCGATGGAACGGCCCGGTGTGGTGATGCTCGATGTCGGCTTCAGCGCCAGGTGCGCAACGATGGGCTGACCGGAGGAAATACCGCCGAGAATGCCGCCCGCATTGTTGCTGAGGAAACCTTCCGGGGTCATTTCATCGCGGTGCTCGGTGCCACGCTGGGCGACACTGGCGAAACCGGAGCCGATTTCCACGCCCTTGACCGCGTTGATGCTCATCAGCGCATGGGCCAGTTCGGCGTCGAGACGGTCGAAGATCGGCTCGCCCAGGCCCGGCATCACGCCTTCGGCGACCACTGTAATCTTCGCGCCGACCGAGTCCTGGTCCCGGCGCAACTGGTCCATGTAGGCTTCCAGTTCCGGCACCTTGTCCGGGTCCGGGCTGAAGAAGGCGTTCTGCTCGACCGATTCCCAGGTCTTGAACGGGATTTCAATCGGCCCCAGCTGGCTCATGTAGCCGCGAATGACGATGCCCTGGCTGGCCAGGTATTTTTTCGCAATCGCACCGGCCGCGACGCGCATCGCGGTTTCGCGGGCCGAACTGCGGCCGCCGCCGCGATAATCACGCTCGCCGTACTTGTGGTGGTAGGTGTAGTCGGCATGGGCCGGGCGGAACAGATCCTTGATCGCCGAGTAGTCCTTGGACTTTTGGTCGGTATTGCGGATCAACAGGCCGATGGCGCAACCGGTGGTGCGGCCTTCGAACACGCCGGAGAGGATTTCGACTTCGTCGGCTTCCTGGCGCTGGGTCGTGTGGCGGCTGGTGCCGGGCTTGCGGCGGTCCAGGTCACGCTGCAGATCCTCAAGGGATATCTCCAGCCCCGGCGGGCAGCCATCGACAATGGCGACCAACGCCGGGCCATGGCTTTCGCCCGCGGTGGTGACAGTGAACAGCTTGCCGTAGGTATTGCCGGACATGCAGGACGCTCCGTGAAATGAACCTGAATACGTAATGCGCGCCAGTATACGCAGGCTACCCAAGTAGTTCATCCTCGAACCTTATGGGTGCCTGTGAGTCCAACCGGCATCTTCTTGATGATGGCGCGATGATGCTGCGAGTTCTAGCCTTGAGCCTTACAATGATTTCCGGCTTCGCCCAGGCGACTGTCCTGCAACGACCGATCACCCTGGATACCGGCACCGGCGAGCTTTTCGGCTCATTGTTGCTGCCAAAGTCCGACAATCGAGTGCCGGTTGTGCTGATCATTTCCGGTTCCGGCCCTACGGACCGTGACGGAAACAACACCGACGGCGGGCGCAATGACAGCCTCAAGCGTCTGGCCTGGGTGCTGGCCAAACACAACATCGCCAGCGTGCGCTACGACAAGCGCGGCGTGGCCGCAAGCCTGGCGGCCACCCCGGATGAACGCAATCTGACGGTGGACGCCTATGTGGCCGACGCTCAGGCCTGGGGCCGCAAGCTCAAGACCGATCCGCGTTTCGGCCAGTTGATCGTGCTGGGTCACAGCGAAGGCGCCTTGATCGCCAGCCTCGCTGCGCCGGACATCGATGCCGACGCGGTGATTTCTGTCTCGGGCAGCGCAAGGCCAGTGGATCAGGTCATTCGCGAGCAACTGGGCAATCGCCTGCCACCACCGTTGATGCTGCGCAGCAATGAATTGCTCGACAGCCTCAAGGCCGGGAAACCCGACGACAATGTGCCGCCACCCTTGCAGGCGATTTTCCGCCCGAGCGTGCAGCCTTACCTGATTTCCCTGTTCCGCCAGGACCCGGCCACGGCATTTGCCAAGCTGAAGATGCCAGCACTGATCATCCAGGGCAGCAACGACATCCAGGTCGGAGTCAATGACGCAAGGCTGCTCAAGGCAGCCAAACCGGACGCCGAACTGGCGCTGATCGAGGGCATGAACCACGTCATGCGCATCGTGCCCAACGACGTCAAACGCCAGATGGCCTCCTATAAAGACCCGCAGTTACCCCTGGCGGCGGAACTGGGCACGCGAATCCTCGGTTTTATTGACGGACTTCGCGCCAGTTAACCTCCAGTCTTGAAAAAAACGGCCGATAAGCCTTTGTCGCCAACACATTGGTTGGCGACAAGCTGAGCTTGGACAGGATCTCGCCGTTATGACTGACACCCAGACTTCACCCGACACCAGCGCTGAAAAAGACGCACCGCCAGCGGTCGAGCTACCCTGGGCGGACGTCCACGTCGAGCACCACAAGATGCTCCGTCTGGCGCCGCTGCAGACTGACCGCAACACTGGCGGGCGCCCATTGCGCTTTGTCGAATTAGGCTATGCCGAGCGCAACGACAAGGCGCACAGCCTGATGCGCATGAGCATCACCCTGCCCGGCCAGCGCGTACGCAAGGAGCAGAATCATCTGGACGTGTGGGTCGATCACGCCGAAAAACGCGTGCATTTCGGACCGGAAAGCGGATTGCAGATTGAACCGCTGAACCGTGGCATTGGCCGCTACATGGCGGCCCAGGGCATCAACTGGGCAAAGAAGCGCTGGCCGACCTACACCGTCGACGGCTTTGACCTGAACAACAAGGATGCACTGAACGAAGACACCCGCTTGCGTCGCGATCATTTTTTGCGCGTGCATGGGTTCGACGTGGTGTATGCCGATGCCCAGCATTTGAAAGGCAGCGTCAAGGCGGTCAAGGTCGGCGACCTCTCTGGCGAGTGGAACAGCGAAAAACTGCAGGTCGTGGAAATTCTCGAGGCGGCGCAGATGCTCCAGCAAGCCGAGCAGAACCTGGCCGAGCAGGAAGTCAAACTCAAGAAACACGAAGAGAAAGTCAGCAAGTACAAACGCGAAGACGCCGGGCTGCGATTCACCATCACCTGCCTGGTGGCGTTTGCGGTGTTTCAGGCGGGGCTGCTGATCTGGATTGCTACGCACCGTTGAATCAAAAGATCGCAGCCTGCGGCAGCTCCTACAGGAATACGCATTCCATGTAGGAGCTGCCGCAGGCTGCGATCTTTTGCTTTTTAAATGCGGGAAACGAACAACGCCTGATGCTCCCGGCACTGCTGCGCGCTGAGCATGAACACACCATGGCCGCCACGCTCGAACTCCAGCCAGGCGAAGTCCACTTCCGGGTACAGCGCCTCGACGTGCACCTGGCTGTTGCCCACTTCGACAATCAGCAAGCCCTTCTCGGTCAGATGATCCGCCGCCTCGGCGAGCATGCGTCGCACCAGGTTCAAACCGTCATCACCGCAGGCCAGGCCCAGCTCCGGTTCGTGCTGGTATTCGTCCGGCATGTCGGCGAAATCTTCTGCGTCGACGTAGGGCGGGTTCGACACGATCAGGTCGAAACGCTGACCCGGCAAGCCTTCGAAGCCGTCGCCCTGCACCGTGTACACACGCTCATCGACGCCATGGCGCTCGATGTTCTGGTTGGCCACTTCCAGCGCTTCGAACGACAGGTCGGCCAGCACCACTTCGGCATGCTGGAACTCGTAGGCGCAAGCGATGCCGATGCAGCCGGAGCCGGTGCACAGGTCGAGAATTCGCGCCGGCTCGTTGGCCAGCCACGGGGTAAAACGATTTTCAATCAGCTCGCCAATGGGTGAACGCGGGATCAGCACGCGCTCATCGACGATGAACGACATGCCGCAGAACCAGGCCTCACCCAGCAGGTAAGCGGTCGGCACCCGATCTTCGATGCGGCGCTTGAGCAAAAGCTGCAGGTGAACCACTTCGTCTTCTTCCAGATTGCAGTCGAGGTAGCTATCGGCGATTTCCCACGGCAGGTGCAGCGCGCCCAACACCAATTGCCGGGCTTCGTCCCAGGCATTGTCGGTACCGTGGCCGAAAAACAGATCCTCCCCATGGAAGCGGCTGACGGCCCAACGGATATGGTCACGCAGGGTGCGAAGGCGGGAAGTGATCACGACGGCAAACTCCAGAAAAATCGACGGGGGATTCTACCAGTCAAACGACGTCACGACGACGCGGGAAACCACCGATTCAAATGTAGGAGTTATCCATTTTTTCGCCAGGCTATTGAACAAAACGCGACTATTGACAAGGCTACAGGCCAGCAACGACGGCACCTGTGATCGTAGCCATTCACAGAACCGCTCAGCCAGAGGACAATGGCGCAAAAGCCCCACTCCAAGGAGCCCCAGAATGTCTGTTCCAAAAACGATGTTTCAACTCAGTGGCCGCGGTTATGCAGCGGCCAATCTGAGCCATGCCACGCTGGTCATCATCGATGCCCAGAAAGAATACCTCAGCGGTCCCCTGGCCCTGAGCGGCATGGATGAAGCTGTCGCGAACATCAAGCAATTGCTTGCCGCTGCCCGCGCCGCCGGCCGGCCGATCGTGCATGTCCGCCACCTCGGTACGCTCGGCGGGTTGTTCAACCCCCAGGGCGTAGGTGGTGAGTTCATTCCGGGCCTGGAGCCACAGAGCGATGAAACCGTCATCGGCAAATTGCTGCCAAGCGCGTTTCACGGCACCGAACTGGCACAACGCCTGGAAGACCTCGGCGCCCTTGACCTGATCGTCTGCGGCTTCATGAGCCACTCCAGCGTCAGCACCACGGTGCGTGCCGCCAAGAACCTGGGCTTTCGCTGCACCCTGGTGGAAGACGCCTGCGCCACCCGCGACCTGCCTTACAAGGGCGGCGTGCTCAGTGCCGCACACGTTCATCAGACGGAAATGGCGATCATGGGCGACAACTTCGCCACCCTCGCGCTGACCCGTGAACTGATCTGATCGACGCTCAATGAGCGGCATGGAACGCCGCTCATCCGCAAAAGCCTCCCATTTGCCGTAATTGTCTTAGCCTCAGGAACATCCCGGTCAACTCCCGGTCGAAGGGCCGATACCCATTGAGGAAGGTCGGAATGAAGTTATCCGATGGTTTTGACGCTCGCCGCTTGCGGCCCAAAGGCCAAAGCAACTGGCGATTTCGAATCGGCGCGACGTTCGCAGCGTTGCTGGCGATGTGTGGCGTATTGCTCGCCATGGCCGGTGCCGCCAGCCTGCTCGGCCACGCACCCGCCCTGGGTGAATTGAACACCAGCCGCACCGGTGCCGCCGTGATCCTGGCGATCGGCCTGTTCGTGCTGTACCTCGGTGTCTGGTTATGGCGCCGTTGCCGTCGTCGCTCGCGGCAGTCGCGGGAACTGGCCATGTCCCCGCACCTGATGAAAAAACACGACTGAGCCTGGCGTCGCGCGCGTTTTTGTCGCGCCCGATTCGCTTCGAGTTGGGTAAACTGGCCGCCCTTCGCGGAGGCTGACATGCAAGACGACGATTTTTCCCTGTTCAAAAGCGCGATCCAAGGCGTCAAGCCGATCAAGCACGATCGCGCCGAAACCGGCAAACCCAAGGCTGACCGCGCGCAGATTGCCAAGCTGCGTCAAGCGGCGACCGTACGCACCGAATCCACCACCGTCGACGGGCTGTCCGATCAGTTCGTCATCGACGTCGGCCCTGAAGATGAGCTGATGTGGGCCCGCGATGGCGTGCAGGAAAGCCAGATGCGCAAGCTCAAGGTCGGGCAGATTCCGTTCGAAGGCAGCCTCGACCTGCACGGCATGAGCGTGGAAAAGGCCCGGGAAACCCTCTGGGCGTTCCTGGCCGAAGCCACCAGATTCGAAATCCGCTGCGTGCGCGTCACCCATGGCAAAGCCGTGCGACTGGACGGCAAGCGGCCGATGATCAAGAGCCACGTCAACACCTGGCTGCGCCAGCATCCACAGGTGCTCGGCTTCACCTCGTGCCAGGCCAAACACGGTGGTGCCGGCGCGGTTTATGTGATGCTCAAACGTACCATGATGGAAGGTCGCGACGAGTAAAGCTGACGCGTCACGCTTGCAGCGTCGTGCCCGTCACCGTACCCTTGCCCTTTGCGTAAAATCCCACAGGTAGTTTCATGTCCCTGGAACAGAATTACACGGCGATCCTCGGCCAGCTCGGCGAGGACGTTTCCCGCGAAGGCCTGCTCGACACGCCAAAACGTGCCGCCAAAGCCATGCAGTACCTCTGCCGCGGCTATGAACAGACACTGGAAGAGGTCACCAACGGTGCCCTGTTCAGCTCCGACAACAGTGAAATGGTGCTGGTCAAGGACATCGAGTTGTACTCGTTGTGCGAACACCACCTGCTGCCGTTCATCGGCAAGGCTCACGTCGCCTACATCCCGAGCGGCAAGGTCCTGGGCCTGTCGAAAGTGGCGCGGATCGTCGACATGTACGCCCGTCGCCTGCAGATCCAGGAAAACCTCAGCCGCCAGATCGCCGACGCGGTCCAGCAGGTCACCGGTGCCTTGGGCGTCGCGGTGGTGATCGAGGCCAAGCACATGTGCATGATGATGCGCGGTGTGGAAAAGCAGAATTCGACGATGATCACCTCGGTGATGCTCGGAGAGTTCCGTGAAAACGCCGCCACTCGCAGCGAATTCCTCAGCCTCATCAAGTAATTCGCGGCACGAAGAAAACCGGCATTCATCGCCGGTTTTTTTTCGCCTGCAAAAAATCAGGTAAGCTGCGCGCCCTTCTTCATTCGCACCGTGAGGCTTTCAACGTGTTCGTAAAAGCGCTTCGTGTCGGCCTTGGCCAACTGATCATCTTCATCGACTTCATCACCCGCCCAGGCAAGAAGCAGCGTCCGGCGGAAGTTCAGGCACAGGTCAACTCGGCTGCCAAGGGCCTGACGCTGTATCAATTCCACGCCTGCCCGTTCTGCGTGAAGACCCGCCGCACCTTGCGCCGCCTGAATGTGCCGGTGGCACTGCGTGATGCGAAGAACAACGAACAGGATCGCCAGACCCTGCTCGAGCAAGGCGGCAAGATCAAGGTGCCGTGCCTGCGCATTGAAGATAATGGCCAGACCACCTGGATGTATGAGTCCAAGGTGATCATTGATTATCTGGACAAGCGTTTCGCGGCGGCCTGATGTTTTTGTGGTGATCTGACTGACGCCTTCGTCGGAACGCCGCCCGGAGCAAGCCCGCACAGGCACCGCAAATCCCGGACAAAAATAAACCGGCCCTCGCGCCGGTTTATTTGTTTTCACGCTGCTTTTGCGGCCTGGGCAGCACGCACCACCGCCGCCAACCGCTCGAGCCCTTCATCCAGCCGCGCCGGATCAATGTGGCTGAAGTTCAACCGCAGATACCCCGGATGATTATCCGGCTCGGGGAAGAACGGTTCGCCCGGCATGAACGCCACGTCGTTGGCCAGCGCGGCATTGAGCAAGGTGCGGGTGTCGTGCGGCTGCTTGAGTTTCAACCAGAAAAACAGCCCGCCCTGCGGCACGTTCCAGTCCGCCAGATCCGAGAAGTGCGTTTCCAGCGCAGCCTGAAATGCATCCCGACGCCCCCGATAAAAGTCGCGCAACCCACTACGGTGTTGCTGGTATTTCTCGGTGCCAATCCATTGCAACGCCTGCCACTGGCCGACCCGATTGGTGTGCAAATCCGCCGACTGCTTGAGTTTCAACAAATGGGGAAACAAGTCCGGGCTGGCGATCAGGTAGCCGACGCGCAAACCCGGCAACAGGGTTTTCGATACGGTCCCGGTATAGATCCAGCTGGCCTTCTTCAAGCGGCTGACAATCGGGGTGGCGCTGCCACCGTCGAAGGTCAGTTCGCGGTAAGGCTCGTCTTCAATCAGTGTCACGCCGAATTCATCGAGCAACGCCGCCACCGCGTCGCGCTTGGCTTCGCTGTAACGCACCGCCGATGGATTCTGGAAGGTCGGGATCAGGTAAATGAAGGCCGGACGGTGTTGCTCCAGCCGAGCGCGTAGCTCCGTCAGGTTCGGCCCGTCGGCCTCCAGAGGCACGGTCAGGCAATCGGCGCCGAACAGCTGGAAAATCTGCAACGCCGCCAGATAAGTCGGCGCCTCGAGCAGGATTTCGGTGCCCTTGTCGATGTACAGCTTGGCCGCCAGGTCGAGGGTTTGCTGTGAGCCGCTGACCACCAGCACCTGGCTTGCCTCGCACGGCACTCCCAACGCTCGCGCCTCGGCGGCCAGCGCTTCACGCAGCGCCGACTCGCCTTCGCTCATGCCGTATTGGCCCATGGAAACCGGCATCCGGGCCCAATCGACCTTCGGCAACATGGCTTCGGCCGGCAGACCGCCTGCAAACGACATCATCTGCGGACGTTGGGCCGCGGCGAGGATTTCACGGATCAAAGAACTTTTAAGGCGCGAGACACGTTCGGAAAAAGCCATGGGGATCACCGGTAGCGAGGCATGTGAAAAATGAGTCAAACTTGTTGACCGAAATTACGCCTCCCCGAACGGATACGTCAATATGCTTGACCTTAAAAACCCGCTTTCCCAGCAGCAGGCCATGGAAGCGTTTTTCTTCGGCTACCAGGCCTTCACCGCCAAGGCCGATGAAATGCTCGAACGTCGCGGCCTGAGCCGGGTGCATCAGCGCATCGTGTTTTTCATCGCCCGCTATCCGAACCTGAGCGTAAAGGAACTGCTGGCATTGCTCGGCGTGAGCAAGCAGGCGTTGAACATGCCGTTGCGGCAATTGTTGGAGATGCATCTGGTGGAAAGCGTCGCGTCCGAAACCGACAAGCGCAAGCGCCTGCTGGAGTTGACCGCCGAAGGCGCGCGGTTTGAACAGGCGCTACGGCGCGAGCAGGTGAAATTGCTGGAGCGGGTGTTTGCCGAGGCCGGGGAGACGGCGGTGAATGGGTGGCTGGCGGTGAATCTGGCGTTGGGGGAAAGCCAGGCGCATACCGACTGAATCATTCTGCCTGCTGATTTTGATGCTGACTGATCCGGCCTCTTCGCGAGCAAGCCCGCTCCCACAGGTTTCGATTCGGTCAAAAAATATGCGCAGATCCGCCGCTTCCTGTGGGAGCGGGCTTGCTCGCGAAGGCGTCGGAACAGGCGATATATCCCTAAAGCCAAACTTTTCGTAAACAAAATCAAAAACATTATTTGCTTTCTTTGTATACAAAAGCATAATCCACTTCGTGCGAGTTCCTGACCAAGAGGTCAACAAATTCGCAAGTGCCTCAAAGGGCCGCTGCCACCCTCATGGGTCCGGCCCTGGAAATAACAATAAAACTCTTGAGGAGTATTCGCTGTGGAAAGCCGCAAATCCGAAGCATCGACGCTGGATCTCTCGCCGCCATTACGCAATGGCTTGCTGGAACGTCTGTTCAAACTCAGCTTGCACGGCACCACGGTGAAGACCGAGCTGATCGCCGGTCTGACAACCTTCATCACCATGGCTTACATCATTTTCGTCAACCCCAACATCATGGCCGACGCCGGGATCGATCACGGTGCGGCGTTCGTCGCCACCTGCATCGCCGCGGCCCTGGGTTGCCTGTTGATGGGCCTGTACGCCAACTGGCCGGTCGGCCTGGCACCGGGCATGGGGTTGAACGCCTTCTTCACCTACACCGTGGTCGGCACCATGGGCTACAACTGGGAAACCGCCCTCGGCGCGGTGTTTGTGTCCGGTGTGTTGTTCATGATCCTGACCTTCTCGCGGATCCGTGAATGGCTGCTCAACAGCATCCCGGTCAGCCTGCGCTTCGCCATGGGCGCCGGCGTGGGTCTATTCCTGGGGCTGATCGGCCTGAAAACCGCGGGTATCGTCGTCGATAGCCCGGCCACACTGATCAAGCTCGGCTCCCTGCGCGAACCTGGTCCGCTGCTCGCCGCCGTGTGCTTCCTGATGATCTCCATCCTCAGCTATCACAAGGTGTTCGGCGCGATCCTCATCAGCATCATCACCGTGACCCTCGCTGGCTGGGGTCTGGGCCTGGTGCACTACGAGGGCATCATGTCGGCTCCACCGAGCCTCGCACCCACCTTCATGGCCATGAACGTCGCCGGCGTGTTCAACGTCAGCATGATCAGCGTGGTCCTGGCGTTCCTCTTCGTACATATGTTCGACACCGCCGGTACCTTGATGGGGGTTGCCCAGCGCGCCAATCTGGTCGGTGCTGACGGCCGCATCGAAAACCTCTCCCGCGCCATGAAAGCTGATAGTGCTTCCAGCGTATTCGGCGCGGTAGTCGGCGTTCCGCCGGTCACCAGCTACGTGGAAAGTGCCGCTGGTGTAGCTGCGGGTGGTCGGACTGGTCTTACCGCAGTGACCGTAGGTGTGCTATTTATTGCAGCCATGTTCTTCGCACCCCTGGCCGGGATGATTCCTGCCTATGCAACCGCGGGTGCACTGATTTATGTAGCAATGCTGATGATGGGCGGCATGGCCCATATCGAATGGGACGAAGCCACCGACAGCATTCCGGCGATTGTCACCGCAATCATGATGCCGCTGACCTTCTCGGTCGCCGACGGTATCGCACTGGGCTTCATCACCTACGTGGCGCTGAAGGCCGGTACCGGCAAGTACAAGGAAATTTCCGTGAGCCTGTGGGTGCTCTGCGCGATCTTCATCGCCAAGTTCATCTTCTTGTAAGCCACACGCGGTACACACTTGAAAACAGCCTCACCCCGTCGGGTGGGGCTTTTGTGCAAATGGAGGAAAGTGATGAGTCTGGAAACCTGGCTGCTGTTCAGCGGCGCTGCGCTGATAGTGATCCTGATCCCGGGGCCGCTGTCGTTGCTGATGATCAGCAACAGTCTGAATTACGGCCTGCGCCGCTCTTACCCGGCCTTTCTGGGCGGCGTATCGGCCTCGATCTGCCTGCTCAGTGCATCGGCGCTGGGCCTGGGTGCGTTGTTGCTGGCGTCGGAACAGCTGTTCAGTGCCCTGAAGATACTTGGCGCCCTTTACCTGTTCTACCTCGCCTGGCAGAGCTGGCAGCAATCGCGCCAGCCTTCCCACGGCGCTGAAGTGCCACAAGCCGCGCCGGTGCCACGCTTTCGCGCACTGTTCGGGCGTGCGTTCATGCTGGGCGCAAGCAACCCGAAAGACATCCTGTTCTTCGCCGCTTTCCTGCCGCAGTTCCTGAGTGCCGAACAGCCGTTCCTGCCGCAGTTGCTGGTGATGATTGTCACTTGGACACTGCTGGATCTGGCCTGCAAGTTGGCTTATGGCCTCGGCGCCCATGGTGCGGCGCGGTATCTGCGCAGCGGCAAGGGCCAGAGCTGGTTTAACCGGATCAGTGCAGGGTTGTTCAGTGGCGCGGGTGCAGCGTCCCTGCTGAGCCGCTAAACAGCAAGATCAAAAGATCGCAGCCTTCGGCAGCTCCTACGCGGGATATGTAGGAGCTGTCGAAGGCTGCGATCTTTTGACTTTTTCACAGACGAAAAAAAGCCCGCAGTGTGAGCGGGCGAAAGACCAAAGAAGCTATATGCGCAGTCGCTTCCAGGGTGCAGCTGCTGCCTGGGGGATCAGCTGCCGCGGTAGGTGGAGTAGCTGTAAGGCGAAATCAACAACGGCACATGGTAGTGATCCTGCTCGGCGGAGATGCCAAAACGCAGCACCACCACATCAAGAAATGCAGGCTCCGGCAGCTTGACGCCACGGGCGCGGTAGTAATCGCCCGCATGAAACTGGACCTGATAGACCCCGGTGCGGTAGTCATCGCCTTGCAGCAGCGGCGCATCGACACGGCCATCGCTGTTGGTGACGGCAGTGGCGACCAATTCCAGCTGCGATCCTTCAACGCGGTACAACTCGACCTTGATCGAGCTGCCCGGGCAACCGTGTGCTGCGTCCAAAACGTGTGTAGTCAAACGTCCCATTGATTCTGCGCGCCTGCCTGCGTGGAGCAGTCAGACTTCGCGCCTCCCGAAGTCAGTTGAAAAGGAGACCGCACCGATTCGGAGCACGAAAAGCTGCGGCGAGCGACTGATTAAGACACTTTTAAAGAAAATTGTACACAATAAAAACGACATTTTTCGCATCACCCTCGCCATCTGCATATTTGCCGTCGAACCGCACAACCTATAAGCCTTTCAATTAATAATTGACCAGTCAGGCAGATTTCTTGCAGGCTCACGCCAATAGCAGTAAAAGATGACAGTCGGTGAAAAATGCGAAAAATCAGGCTTACAAAGTGAATATAAAGTTGTATACAATCAGCCCATCGCTGTGACGCCAGCCTGCCATCCAGTTTTCAGCTGCGTCACACCAACCGTCATCATCGAATAAGAAGGAAGCCTGCAGTGAGCGCTGACTACCCACGCGACCTGGTCGGTTACGGCAGTAACCCTCCTCACCCCCACTGGCCGGGCAATGCCCGCATTGCCCTGTCGTTCGTACTCAATTACGAAGAAGGCGGCGAGCGCAACATCCTGCACGGTGACAAAGAATCCGAAGCCTTCCTCTCGGAAATGGTTTCTGCCCAGCCGCTGCAAGGCGCGCGCAACATGAGCATGGAATCCCTCTACGAGTATGGCAGCCGTGCCGGCGTGTGGCGGATCCTGAAGCTGTTCAAGGAGTTCGACATTCCGCTGACCATCTTCGCCGTGGCCATGGCCGCCCAGCGCCACCCGGACGTGATCCGCGCCATGGTCGATGCCGGCCACGAGATCTGCAGCCACGGCTATCGCTGGATCGACTACCAGTACATGGATGAAACCCAGGAACGCGAGCACATGCTCGAAGCGATCCGCATCCTCACCGAAATCACCGGCGAACGCCCACTGGGCTGGTACACCGGCCGCACCGGCCCGAACACCCGTCGCCTGGTGATGGAAGAAGGTGGTTTCCTCTACGACTGCGACACCTACGACGACGACCTGCCCTACTGGGAACCGAACAACCCGACCGGCAAGCCGCACCTGGTGATCCCGTACACCCTGGACACCAACGACATGCGCTTCACCCAGGTCCAGGGCTTCAACAAGGGCGACGATTTCTTCGAATACCTCAAAGACGCGTTCGATGTGCTCTACGCCGAAGGCGCGGAGGCACCGAAAATGCTCTCGATCGGCCTGCACTGCCGCCTGATCGGCCGTCCGGCGCGTCTGGCTTCGCTCAAGCGCTTTATCGAATACGCTAAAAGTCATGAACAGGTGTGGTTCAGCCGTCGCGTCGACATCGCGCGTCACTGGCAAGAAACCCACCCGTACACAGGGGCTGCCAAATGAGCACCTTTCAAACCGTCAAACCTTCGAGCCTGAGCCGCGACGCCTTTGTCGCCGCTTTCGCCGACATCTACGAACATTCGCCATGGGTGGCCGAGAAGGCCTTCGACCTGGGCCAGGACGCTTCGATCGACGAGATCGAAACCCTGCACCAGCGCATGAGCGACATCCTGTTGAGCGCCGATCACCAAAGCCAGCTGGCTTTGATCAACGCTCACCCGGACCTGGCCGGTAAAGCCGCCGTCCAGGGACAATTGACCGAAGCCAGCACTAATGAGCAGGCTGGCGCCGGTATTCACCAATGCACGGCCGAAGAGTTTTCTCGCTTCACCGAGCTGAACGACGCCTACAAAGCCAAGTTCAAGTTTCCCTTCATCATGGCGGTAAAAGGCAGCAACCGGCATCAGATCCTCGCAGCGTTCGAAACGCGCATCCACAACTCGGTCGAGACCGAATTCAAATGCGCGCTGGCGCAGATCAACAAGATCGCCCTGTTCCGATTACTGACCCTATAGCAAGCCTGGCCTGAGCGGATTCAAGAACGCCGAAACCGCCAAGGGCCTCGCAAGCATCCCAAGCCACTTATTTAAAGGCAGACAAGAAGAATGAAAGCTTACGCCGTACCTTTCGAGAAGTTCGTCAACCTGGCCGATGCCCGCCTGGGCACCAAGATCATCTCGGTCACCGATGACTGGTTCGCAGACGCCAACCGTCTGTTCCAACCGACCCCGGCCGTATGGAAGGAGGGCGTGTTCGATGACAACGGCAAGTGGATGGACGGCTGGGAATCGCGCCGCAAGCGCTTCGAAGGCTTCGACAGTGCTGTGATCCGCCTGGGCGTACCGGGTTCGATCAAGGGCGTCGACATCGACACTTCATTCTTCACCGGCAACTTCCCGCCGTCGGCGTCCCTGGAAGCCTGCTTCCTGGCTTCGGGCGAGCCAGATGACAACACCCAGTGGATTGAAGTGCTGTCCGCCGTCGAGCTGCAAGGCAACAGCCACCACTTCCACGAAATCAACAACGACCAGGCGTTCAGCCACCTGCGCTTCAACATCTACCCGGACGGCGGTGTTGCCCGTCTGCGCGTGTACGGCATTCCGTTCCGCGACTGGTCCGCTGTCGGCGACAACGAGCAAGTCGACCTGGCCGCTGCCCTCAACGGTGGCCGCGCCCTCGCCTGCTCCGACGAACACTTCGGCCGCATGAGCAACATCCTCAACCCGGGCCGTGGCATCAACATGGGCGATGGCTGGGAAACCGCACGTCGTCGCACCCCGGGCAATGACTGGGTCATCGTCGCGTTGGGCCACCCGGGCGAGATCGAGAAAATCATCGTCGACACCCTGCACTTCAAGGGTAACTACCCGGACACTTGCTCGATCCAGGGCGCGTTCGTGAAGGGCGGCACCGACAGCCAGATCGAAACCCAGTCGCTGTTCTGGCGCGAACTGCTGCCAAGCCAGAAGCTGGAAATGCACGCCGAGCACACCTTCGCCGAGCAGATCAAGGCGCTGGGCCCGATCACCCACATCCGCCTGAACGTGTTCCCGGATGGTGGTGTGAGCCGCCTGCGTGTACTGGGCAAGGTCGCGAAGTAATGCTGAGCCTGTAGGAGCTGCCGTAGGCTGCGATCTTTTGATCTTGATCTTACAAAGCAAAGTCAAAAGATCGCAGGCTGCGCCAGCTCCTACAGGTAATGCGGTAAACCGAACATACATTTGAAGAAAAGAAGAACAGCATGCGCACACTGACGATTGAACCGCTGACCAAAGAAGCCTTCGCCCCTTTCGGTGACGTGATCGAAACCGACGGCAGCGATCACTTCATGATCAACAACGGTTCGACCATGCGCTTCCATAAACTGGCTGTGGTCGAAACCGCAAAGCCTGAGGACAACGCGATCATCAGCATCTTCCGCGCCGACGCGCAGGACATGCCGCTGACCGTGAGCATGCTGGAACGCCATCCGCTGGGCAGCCAGGCTTTCATACCGCTGCTCGGCAACCCCTTTCTGATCGTGGTCGCGCCACTTGGCGATGAACCTGTATCAGGCTTGGTCCGCGCCTTCGTCACCAACGGCAGGCAGGGCATTAATTACCATCGCGGCGTTTGGCACCACCCGGTGCTGACGATCGAAAAGCGGGATGACTTCCTGGTGGTTGATCGCAGTGGCACAGGCAATAACTGCGATGAGCATTTTTTCAAAGAGGATGAGCGTTTGATCCTCGCCCCCCACCAATAAGAGAAGAGTCCGATCACTCGACAACAGAGTGACGGGCGAGAGGTAAAGACTGTGGAAGCACATCTGTTGGAATGGCTGAACCTGAGCGTGCGCTGGGTTCACATGATTACTGGCGTGGCCTGGATCGGTGCGTCGTTCTATTTCGTATGGCTGGAAAACAACCTCAACCGGGTCAACCCGAAAAGCGGTCTGGCTGGCGACTTGTGGGCAATCCACGGTGGCGGTATCTACCACCTGGAAAAATACAAGCTGGCTCCACCGACCATGCCGGACAACCTGCACTGGTTCAAATGGGAAGCCTACTTCACCTGGATGTCGGGTATCGCGCTGCTGTGCGTGGTGTTCTACTCCAACCCGACGCTTTACCTGCTGGCTCCGGGCAGCTCCCTGAGCGGTCCTGAAGGCGTACTGTTGGGCATCGGCTCGCTGTTCATCGGCTGGTTCGTCTACTCCTTCCTGTGCGACTCGGCCCTGGGCAAACGCCCTGCCCTGCTAGGTGGAATCCTGTTCGTCCTGATCATCGCCGCGGCCTACGGCTTCAGCAAAGTGTTCAGCGGTCGGGGTGCGTACCTGCACGTCGGCGCGATCATCGGCACCATCATGGTCGGCAACGTGTTCCGCATCATCATGCCGGCGCAACGCGCACTGGTAGCGGCGATTGCCGAGAACCGCACGCCGGATCCGGCGCTGCCGGCCAAAGGCCTGCTGCGTTCGCGCCACAACAACTACTTCACCTTGCCGGTGCTGTTCATCATGATCAGCAACCACTTCCCGAGCACCTACGGCAGCCAGTACAACTGGTTGATCCTGGCCGGGATCGCGGTACTGGCGGTGTTGGTGCGTCACTACTTCAACACCCGTCACGACAGCCACAAGTTTGCCTGGACCCTGCCGGTGGCAGCGGTGGGCATGATCTGCCTGGCTTATGTGACCGGTCCGAAGCCGATGTCCAGTGCCCCTGAAGTGGCCAAGGCACCCGCTGCAATCGAATACCAGCCGCTGCCGGAAACCGCAGTGGGCGGTGGATTGAAACCTGCTGAAGCCAAACCTGCAGAAGCGCCAGCCGCCGCTCCGGCTCAGGCATCCAATGCCGGCCCGGGTTTCGACAAGGTGCACAGCGTGATTCAGGAGCGTTGCGCGGTCTGCCATTCGGCCAAACCGACCAGCCCGTTGTTCAGCGCGGCCCCGGCCGGTGTGATGCTGGACACTCCCGAGCAAATCCGCCAGAACGCACCGCGGATTCAGGCGCAAGCCGTCACCAGCCAGATCATGCCACTGGGCAACATCACGCAGATGACCCAGCAGGAACGTGACCTGATCGGTGCCTGGATTGTGCAGGGAGCCCAGACCAACTAAGCAACACAAAAGCCTGTGTCTAGCGGGCTTTTGTGGCGAGGGAACTTGCTCCCGCTGGACTGCGCAGCAGTCCCCTGCTCTTAAGGTAAAGAGCGGGGCCGCTTCGCGCCCCAGCGGGAGCAAGCTCCCTCGCCACAGATCCACCTGATTCGAATACAGCTGCCGGTAGCACTGCAGCTGTAAATCACAAGAATAAAAAGATCCGAGGTGTTGCATGTCCGAGCTATCCGCAGCGCGCATCCCCGACGCACCCGCCATTCAGCGTTTGCCCCTCTTGCAACTGATCCTGGTCGGTTTGCAGCATGTTCTGCTGATGTACGGTGGTGCCATCGCGGTACCGCTGATCATCGGACAGGCCGCTGGCCTGAATCGTGAAGAAATCGCCTTCCTGATCAACGCCGACCTGCTGGTCGCGGGAATTGCCACTATCGTCCAGTCCCTCGGCATCGGCCCCATGGGCATTCGCATGCCGGTGATGATGGGCGCCAGCTTCGCCGCCGTCGGCAGCATGGTCGCCATGGCCGGCATGCCCGGTATCGGCCTGCAAGGGATCTTCGGCGCGACCATCGCCGCCGGGTTCTTCGGCATGCTCATCGCCCCGTTCATGTCCAAGGTCGTGCGCTTCTTCCCGCCGTTGGTGACCGGCACGGTCATCACCTCGATCGGTTTGTCGCTGTTCCCCGTGGCCGTGAACTGGGCCGGCGGCGGTGCCAGCGCCGCTCAATTCGGTTCACCGATCTATCTGGCCATCGCCGCACTGGTGCTGGGTACCATTTTGTTGGTGCATCGCTTCATGCGGGGTTTCTGGGTCAACATCTCTGTCCTGATCGGCATGTGCCTGGGCTACGTGCTCTGCGGCCTGATCGGCATGGTTGACCTCAGTGGCATGGCCCAGGCGCCATGGCTGCAATTCGTCACACCGCTGCACTTCGGCATGCCGAAATTCGAACTCGCGCCGATCCTGTCCATGTGCCTGGTGGTGGTGATCATTTTCGTCGAGTCCACCGGGATGTTTCTGGCGCTGGGCAAGATCACCGGCCAGGAAGTCTGCCCACGGATGTTGCGTCGCGGCTTGCTGTGCGATGCCGGCGCCTCGTTCTTCGCCGGTTTCTTCAACACCTTCACCCACTCCTCCTTCGCCCAGAACATCGGCCTGGTGCAAATGACCGGCGTGCGCTGCCGTTCGGTGACCATCGTTGCCGGCGGGTTGCTGATCGTGTTGAGCCTGCTGCCCAAAGCCGCTTTTTTGGTGGCGTCGATTCCTCCGGCAGTACTGGGCGGCGCAGCAATTGCGATGTTCGGCATGGTCGCCGCCACCGGGATCAAGATTCTCCAGGAAGCCGACATCGGTGACCGTCGCAACCAACTGCTGGTGGCGGTGAGCATCGGCATGGGGCTGATCCCGGTTGTACGCCCGGAGTTTTTCGCCCACCTGCCCGTGTGGATGAGCCCGATCACCCACAGCGGCATCGCCATGGCCACCCTCAGCGCGCTGACGCTGAACTTGCTGTTCAACATCCTTGGTGGCGCCGAACGCGCGGCCATCAACGACTGCCACGCTCACACCCATTGATCTGACGGATAACCAAGGGGGCCTGCCTGTGGCCAGCCCCCTGGCCACAACCTGCGCCTCAAAAATAAAAACAAGAGGGAGCAACAGATGATTCGGACACAAACCAACCTGCTGTTGAGCGCTGGCCTGCTGGCCGCGAGCCAGGCCATGGCCGGCGATCTACTGCTGTGGCAGACCAACAGCCTGAGCTACCTGTATGGCAAGGATTTCGTGGTCAACCCGCGCATCCAGCAGACGATAACTTTCGAGCACGCCGACCGCTGGAAATACGGCGACAACTTCATGTTCATCGACAGCACCTACTACAACGGCGAGCAGGACCGAAACAAAGGCGTTCATGCCTATTACGGCGAGCTCAGTCCGCGCCTGTCTTTCGGCAAGATCCTCGACCGCCGTTTCGAATTCGGCCCGATCAAGGACGTGTTGCTGGCCATGACCTACGAGAACGGCGAAGACGACACCGAGGCCTACCTGATCGGGCCCGGTTTCGACCTCGCGGTTCCAGGCTTCAACTTCTTCACCTTGAACTTTTATTACCGCCAGACCGAAGGCTCGCGCCCCGGCGATGACGTCTGGCAGATCACGCCGGCCTGGTCCTACACCCTTCCATTGGGCAACTCGAACCTGCTGATCGACGGCTACATGGACTGGGTCGTAGATAACGACCAGAACTCGCACGGCACTTATCACGCCAACCTGCACTTCAACCCGCAAATCAAGTACGACCTGGGCAAGGCCATGGGCTGGCGGGAAAAACAGGTATACGTCGGCGTCGAATACAGCTACTGGAAAGACAAGTACGGCATCGAAAACAGCTCCAACTTCGACACCAACGAAAACACCACCAGCCTGCTGGTGAAGGTGCATTTCTGATGCTGCCCCGCAACCGTGCCCCAAGCCTGTCGTCGGTGCGCCGTTGCGGAGCACTTGAGACCTGGCCGAGGAGTCAGTATTCTCCGCGGCCGCTCGAATCCGGTTTAAAAAAAGCCCGGATTTAAAACCTGACCAAAAAGCCAACTTATCCCGGCTCTGGCAGGCACCAAGGCACTCCAAAACCCCTCTCAATCGACCGCTCTTGAGCCGCCGAACGGGAGTTTTTTTGCTTTCTGAAAGCCTTGGCCCAGCTCTTGCTAACAGCATCAAAGCTGACCGAATGGATGATTTTTTACCGCTACAGAAAAAGGCGCCACACCAGAGCGCCGACCTTAAAAAAATAACGTGGAACCACCTACTTTTTGGGAGCAACCGAATGAAACGTACGTGCACTAGCCTGATGCTGGCGGGATCGATGCTGGCCGGGGGCCAGGCCATGGCCGGCGATTTGCTGCAGTGGCAGACCAACAGCCTGACCTACCTCTATGGCAAGGACTTCCAGGTCAACCCGCGCATCCAGCAGACGGTGACCTTCGAACACGCCGATGGCTGGAAGTACGGCGACAACTTCTTCTTCATCGACAAAATCTTCTACAACGGCAAGGAAGACCACTTCGCGGGCGAGAACACCCATTACGGCGAACTCAGCCCGCGCCTGTCGTTCAACAAGATCTTCGACCAGAAGTTCGAATTCGGCCCGATCAAGGACGTGCTGCTGGCCATGACCTACGAGTTCGGTGAAGACGATACCGAGTCCTACCTGATCGGCCCTGGTTTCGACCTGGCCATCCCGGGCTTCGATTACTTCCAGCTGAACTTCTACAACCGCCACACTGAAGGCGACCGCCCGGGCGACAACATCTGGCAGGTCTCGCCGGTCTGGTCCTACACCATTCCGGTGGGTGGCTCGGACGTGCTGATCGACGGCTTCATGGATTGGGTGGTCGACAACGACGTCAACAGCAAAGGCGAGTACCACGCCAACCTGCACTTCAACCCGCAGGTCAAATACGACCTGGGCAAGGCGCTGAATCTGGGTGCCAAGCAGCTGTACGTGGGTGTCGAGTATGACTACTGGAAAAACAAGTACGGGATTGAAGACAGCCAGGGCTTCAAGACTGATCAGAGTGTGACCAGTTTCCTGGTCAAGGTTCACTTCTGATTTAAGAAGCTTCGCGAGCAGGCTCGCTCCCACAGTGGAACCTTGTCGAACACAAACTTTGTATACGACGAAAATCCCCGTGGGAGCGAGCCTGCTCGCGAAAGCCTCACTACAAGTCTCAAACCGAAAGCACGGGCTCTTCCAACCCCAGAAACCGGCACAATTCCCCGCGCTTGGCCAACGCATCCCGTCGCCCCAGTTCGATCAACTCGCTGCAATACCCCGCCTCGAACAGCAGGTAACTCAGCACCCCCGCCCCGCTGGTCTTGGTCGCACCCGGCCCGCGCAGAAACAGGCGCAATGCCGCCGGCAATTCCTGGCGATGGCGCGCGGCAATCTCGTCGATCGGCTGGCTCGGTGAAATCACCAATACGTCCACCGGTGCCACGCCCAATGCACGGGTCGGCGTGCCGTCGGGCATCAGGTGACTGAACTGGTTCAGGCGCTGCAACAGCTCGATATCGCTTTCCAGGCTGTCAATGAACGTACTGTTGAGCATGTGCCCGCCGATCTGCGCCAGGGTCGGCTGCTGACCGGTGTAGCTGCGCAACAAGGGTTGTTGCGGGTCGACTCCGCGGGGGTTGCCACTGACGCCCACCACCAGCACCCGACTGGCGCCCAGATGCAGCGCCGGACTGATCGGCGCCGACTGACGCACCGCGCCATCACCGAAATACTCTTCGTCGATTTTCACCGGGGCGAACAGCAGCGGAATAGCCGAACTGGCGAGCAGGTGTTCAACGGACAACCGCGTGGGAATGCCGATGCGTCGATGGCGCAACCAGGCATCGATCTTGCCGCCGCCCTCATAGAAGGTGACTGCCTGACCGGACTCATAGCCGAAAGCTGTGACCGCCACCGCATGCAATTGCTTCTGCGCGATCGCTTCGGCGATGCCACCCATATGCAGCTTGTCGTTGAGCAGATCGCGCAACGGAGAACTGTTGAGCAGCGCCACCGGCACCTGGGCACCAATACCGAGCAAACTGTGGCTGACAAAGCGACTGGCCTGGCGGATCACCCCGGGCCAGTCGCTGCGCAACACCAGATGACTGCGAAAGCCCTGCCAGAAGGCCGTCAGGCGTTCGATGGCGTTACGAAAGTCCATTGCCCCGCTGGCGAGGCTGACGGCGTTGATCGCGCCCGCCGAGGTGCCGACAATCACCGGAAACGGATTGCGGGCCCCCGGTGGCAGCAATTCGGCAATCGCCGCCAGCACCCCGACCTGATAGGCCGCCCGAGCCCCGCCACCGGAAAGAATCAACCCTGTTACCGGCTCAACTGGACTCATCGCAACACTCCATGGTGCTTGGGAAAACGGTTACTCAACCGCGCTTGGCGTACAACTTCGCCTCGCCCGGTGGACGGCTCTTGAAGCGGCGGTGGGCCCACAGGTATTGCTCGGGATGCTCTCGCAGAACGCTTTCGATCCATTGGTTGATGCGCAGGCAATCCTCTTCTTCGGTTTCGCCGGGGAAGCCTTCGAGCGGCGCATGGATCACCAGGCGATATCCGCTGCCGTCCGCCAGACGCTCCTGGGTGAACGGCACCACCAGCGCCTTGCCCAGCCGCGCAAACTTGCTCGTGGCGGTGACGGTCGCGGCCTGAATACCGAACAGCGGCACGAAGATGCTTTGCTTGGCGCCGTAGTCCTGATCCGGTGCGTACCAGATCGCCCGGCCCGAGCGCAGCAACTTGAGCATGCCGCGCACGTCTTCGCGTTCCACCGCCAGCGAATCGAGGTTGTGCCGCTCGCGGCCCTGGCGCTGGATGTAGTCGAACAGCGGATTCTTGTGCTCGCGGTACATGCCGTCGATAGTGTGCTGCTGACCGAGCAACGCCGCGCCGATTTCCAGCGTCGTGAAGTGCAGGGCCATCAGGATCACGCCCTTGCCTTCGCGCTGGGCCTGCTGCAAATGCTCCAGCCCTTCGATATGAGCGAGACTCGCCAGGCGCTTGCGCGACCACCACCAGCTCATCGCCATTTCAAAGAAAGCGATGCCGGTGGAGGCGAAGTTTTCCTTAAGCAGGCGTTTGCGTTCGGCGGCGGTCTTTTCAGGAAAACACAGTTCCAGGTTGCGCTTGGCAATGCGCCGTCTGTCGCCGGCGACCCGATACATCAAGACGCCCAGGACACGACCAATCCACAGCAGTGCCGGATACGGCAGCTGGACGATCAGCCACAACAGCCCCAGGCCACACCACAACGGCCAGAAACGTGGAGATAGAAATGCTTTTCGAAAACGCGGGCGGTCCATTAATGCTTCCGGAATGACAATGGCCGCGCATTCTACATCGTTCGACCCGGCTTGCGGCCCGCGGGCGTTCTCGTTATAAGTCTCGGCACTTTTAGTGACAAGTCGTTGTATGCCGACCATGAGCCAAACCGAACCGCTAGACCAAGATCCCGTGTTCCAGTTGAAGGGCAGCATGCTGGCCATTACGGTGCTGGAGCTGGCCCGTAACGACCTCGAAAGCCTTGATCGGCAACTGGCCGCCAAGGTCGCCCTGGCGCCGAACTTCTTCAGCAACGCGCCGCTGGTACTGGCCCTGGACAAACTCCCGGCCAACGAAGGCGCGGTCGATCTGCCAGGGCTGATGCGCGTCTGCCGCCAGCATGGCCTGCGTACCCTGGCGATCCGTGCCAGCCGTATCGAAGACATTGCCGCCGCCATCGCGGTCGACCTGCCGGTGCTGCCACCGTCCGGCGCCCGGGAGCGTCCACTGGACCTGACCGAAGGCGAACCGAAGAAAAAACCGGAAAAACCGCCCGAGCCGACCATCAAGCCGACGAAAATCATCACCTCGCCAGTACGTGGTGGCCAGCAGATTTATGCCCAGGGCAGCGATCTGGTGGTGATCTCCTCGGTGAGCCCGGGGGCGGAACTTCTCGCCGATGGCAACATCCATGTATACGGCCCGATGCGTGGTCGCGTGTTGGCCGGCGTCAAGGGCGACACCAAGGCGCGGATTTTCTGTCAGCAAATGAGTGCTGAACTGATTTCCATCGCCGGGCATTACAAGGTTTCCGAAGATCTGCGCCGCGACCCTCTATGGGGTTCGGGTGTGCAGGTCAGCCTGTCCGGCGACGTGTTGAACATCATTCGGCTTTAACGGATACTGCCGCATTTTCCAAGCATCTCTAAAACGTAGCGAAAACGGCTCAAACGAAGTAGGAAAAAGGCCGAAAGCAGTGTTTACCGGGGGTAAACGCCGCTCAAAACCGGATTCCAGCCAAGGCTGTCCGACTGCAGTAGTTTTTCAGGAGATGTTTTTCAGGGACTGAAAAGTCCTTCTTCCTTAGGGGTGAAACACCTTGGCCAAGATTCTCGTGGTTACATCCGGCAAGGGTGGTGTGGGTAAGACCACCACCAGCGCCGCTATCGGTACCGGCCTCGCTCTGCGCGGCCACAAAACAGTGATCGTCGACTTCGACGTGGGCCTGCGTAACCTCGACCTGATCATGGGTTGCGAGCGTCGCGTGGTGTATGACTTCGTCAACGTGGTCAACGGCGAAGCCAATCTGCAACAGGCCCTGATCAAAGACAAGCGCCTGGAAAACCTCTACGTGCTGGCCGCCAGCCAGACCCGCGACAAAGACGCGCTGACCGTCGAAGGCGTGGAAAAAGTCCTGATGCAACTCAAGGAAGACTTTGAGTTCGTGGTCTGCGACTCCCCGGCGGGCATCGAGAAAGGCGCCCACCTGGCCATGTACTTCGCCGATGAAGCGATCGTCGTGACCAACCCGGAAGTCTCCTCGGTACGTGACTCCGACCGCATGCTTGGCCTGCTGGCCAGCAAGTCCCGTCGCGCCGAGCGTGGCGAAGACCCGATCAAGGAACACCTGCTGATTACCCGTTATCACCCGGAACGTGTGAGCAAAGGCGAAATGCTCGGCGTAGAAGACGTCAAGGAGATCCTTTCGGTGACCCTGCTCGGCGTGATCCCTGAATCCCAGGCGGTGCTCAAGGCATCCAACCAGGGTGTTCCGGTGATTCTCGACGACCAGAGCGATGCCGGCCAGGCCTACAGCGATACCGTTGACCGCCTGCTGGGCAAGACCGTGGATCATCGATTCCTTGATGTACAGAAGAAGGGATTCTTCGAGCGCCTGTTTGGAGGCAACTAAGCAATGAACCTTTTTGACTTCTTTCGTGCCAACAAAAAGCAAAGCACCGCGTCGGTAGCGAAAGAGCGTCTACAGATCATCGTGGCGCACGAACGCGGCCAACGCAGTACCCCGGACTACCTGCCAGCCTTGCAGAAGGAACTGGTCGAGGTGATCCGCAAGTACGTCAATATCGGGTCCGATGACGTGCATGTCGCACTGGAAAGCCAGGGCAGCTGCTCGATTCTGGAACTCAATATCACCCTGCCAGATCGCTGAGTCGATCCGCCAGGAGCCACGGCGGCTCAGGCCCCTTCTGCAACCGGAAGGGACCTGAGCCGCCGTTGGCGTTTGTTACGAGGCTGTTTTAATGCCGTTGTCCAATATCCACATCATCCATCAGGATGCCGCCGTACTGGTGGTGAACAAGCCGACCCTGTTGCTCTCTGTCCCTGGCCGGGCCGATGACAACAAGGACTGCCTGATTACCCGCCTGCAGGAAAACGGCTACCCGGAAGCGCGAATCGTCCACCGGCTGGACTGGGAGACGTCCGGCATCATCCTGCTGGCCCGCGACCCGGATACCCATCGCGAACTGTCCCGGCAATTTCACGACCGCGAAACCGAAAAGGCCTACACCGCCCTGTGCTGGGGTCAGCCGGAACTGGACAGCGGCAGCATCGACCTGCCGTTGCGCTACGACCCGCCGACAAAGCCTCGGCATGTGGTCGACCATGAGTTTGGCAAACATGCGCTGACTTTCTGGCGCGTGCTCGAGCGTTGCGGCGACTGGTGCCGCGTCGAGCTGACACCGATCACCGGCCGTTCCCACCAGTTGCGCGTGCACATGCTCTCGATTGGCCATCCGTTGCTGGGTGACGGGCTCTATGCCCACGAGCAGGCGCTGGCGGCCTGGCCGCGATTGTGCCTGCACGCGAGCATGCTCAGCTTCACCCACCCGCAAAGTGGCGAGCGCCTGCGCTTCGAGTGCCCGGCACCGTTTTAGGCGCAAGTACACAAAACCCTGTGGGAGCGAGCTTGCTCGCGATGAGGCAGGCACATCCAACATTGATGCTGGCTGACACTCCGCCATCGCGAGCAAGCTCGCTCCCACAGGGATCTCCTCCAGATTCAATTTCGATGACCAGCCCCACATTCAGTGCGACGCCATTTACCAAGCCAATACGTTAAACTGGCGCCACTGCTGTCTGGAGCTACTTTATGCGCGAAGAGTTGAACCAAGGCCTGATCGATTTCCTCAAGGCCTCCCCTACCCCGTTCCATGCCACCGCCAGCCTTGTCCAGCGTCTGGAAGCGGCGGGCTATCAACGCCTCGACGAGCGTGAGCCCTGGAATACCGAAGCCAACGGTCGCTACTACGTCACCCGCAACGACTCTTCGATTGTCGCGATCAAGATGGGCCGTCATTCACCGCTGCACGGCGGCATCCGCCTGGTCGGCGCCCACACCGACAGCCCGTGCCTGCGCGTCAAGCCGCAACCGGAGCTGCAACGCCAGGGCTTCTGGCAACTGGGCGTCGAAGTCTATGGCGGCGCACTGCTGGCGCCGTGGTTCGACCGTGACCTGTCCCTGGCGGGGCGTGTAACCTTCCGTCGAGATGGCAAGGTCGAAAGCCAATTGATCGACTTCAAGGCACCGGTCGCGATCATTCCGAACCTGGCGATTCACCTCAATCGTGAAGCCAACATGGGCTGGGCCATCAACGCCCAGACCGAACTGCCGCCGATCCTCGCGCAATTTGCCGGTGACGAGCGCGTGGACTTCCGCGCAGTACTCACCGACCAGCTCGCCCGCGAACACGGCCTGAATGCCGACGTGGTGCTCGATTACGAGCTGAGTTTCTACGACACCCAAAGCGCGGCGGTCATTGGCCTGCATGGCGATTTCATCGCCGGCGCGCGTCTGGACAACCTGCTGTCGTGCTACGCCGGCCTGCAAGCGCTGCTGACGACCGACACCGACGAAACCTGCGTGCTGGTTTGCAACGACCACGAAGAAGTCGGTTCCTGCTCGGCCTGTGGTGCCGACGGCCCGATGCTTGAGCAAACCTTGCGACGCCTGTTGCCTGAAGGTGATGAATTCGTACGCACCATCCAGAAATCCCTGCTGGTTTCGGCTGACAACGCCCACGGCGTGCATCCGAACTACGCCGACAAGCACGATGCCAACCACGGCCCGAAACTCAACGCCGGCCCGGTGATCAAGGTCAACAGCAACCAGCGCTACGCCACCAACAGCGAAACCGCCGGGTTCTTCCGCCACCTGTGCATGGCTGAAGAAGTGCCGGTGCAGAGCTTCGTGGTGCGCAGCGACATGGGCTGTGGTTCGACCATCGGCCCGATCACCGCCAGCCACCTGGGCGTGCGCACCGTGGACATCGGCCTGCCGACGTTCGCCATGCACTCGATCCGCGAGCTGTGCGGCAGCCATGACCTGGCGCATCTGGTCAAGGTGCTGAGCGCGTTCTACACCTGCCGCGAATTGCCGTAACGCCGGTAGGAGCTGCCGCAGGCTGCGATCTTTTGATTCTGATTTTGACGCCATGATTGTCGCCGAAGATCAAAGGATCGCAGCCTTCGGCAGCTCCTACACACATCACACCAGCCGCATCAAAAGCGGCCTAGACTTCAAGTATCCCTACGACAAGGCTGTCTCCATGATTTCGATGTCTACCTTCCACGCCATGCTGATTCCGATTCTTGCCGGGATGCTCCTGCTGGCCGTCGGCTTCAACTTTCGCGATAAAAATGCCGGCGTGTTTGCCATGTGGATCGGCATGCTGACCATTCTCGCGACCGTGGTGATCAAGATCCTCGCCAAACTCAACGAATAATTCATCGTCCCTGGCTCGCATTGATTTTGACGGGCTCGTACACTCGGTCGATCCGCTCCCTGCGAGGTTGACCGCCTAGTGTTCGCTCGTCTTTTTGCTCTCCCTTGTTTTTTCCTTGCCTGCCTGATGACGCTGCTGTCAGTGGCGCCTGCCCAGGCCGCCGGCCTGCCGGGCCTGCTCACCAACCAGGCCAAGGCCCAGCCCGAAGCACAGGAACCGCTGGGGCAATCCCTGGACGAAGTGATCAAGTCGCTGGAAAACGACCAGCAACGCAGCAAGCTGCTGGCCGACCTGAAAAAGCTCCGCGACACCACCAAACAGGCCCAGCCGATTACCGAAGAAGGCGTGCTGGGCCTGATTGGCGGAACCCTGACCACTATCGAGAAAAAATTTACCGGCGACGACAGTCCGCTCACGCGCTGGTCCAGTGAGCTCGATCAGGCCAGGGAAGAACTGGCGGCGCTGGCGCTGCCGGCCAATGAATGGCTGCCCATGCTGTTCGCCTTCGCCATGATCCTGATGGTCTGGAGCCTGCTGGCCGCCGCGCTGATCTGGATCAGCCACCGCGTGCGGATGCGTTTCGGCCTGACCGAAGAACTGCCACAGCACCCCCGGGCCCTGGACATGCTGCGTTTTGCCCTGCGCAAACTCGGGCCATGGCTGATTGCCCTGGTGATCACGGTCTACATGAGCTACGCCCTGCCCTCGTCCCTGGGCAAGAGCCTGGCGATGGTGCTGGCCTATGCACTGGTGGTCGGCACCTGCTTCTCGGCCATCTGCGTGATTGCCTTTTCCCTGCTCGATGGCCCACACCGCCACCGCGCCCTGTACATACTGCGGCACCAGGCGTTTCGGCCGCTGTGGCTGATCGGCAGCTTCGCCGCATTTGGCGAAGCCCTGAGCGATCCGCAGCTGGTCGCCAGCCTCGGCAGCCATCTGGCCCATACTGCCGCGACTGTTGCCAATGTCCTGGCCGCGCTTTCCACGGGGCGCTTCATCCTGCGCTTCCGCCGGCCGATCGCCCACCTGATCCGCAACCAGCCGCTGTCCCGGCGCCTGACCCGCCGTGCGTTCAACGACACCCTGTCGATTCTTGGCACCTTCTGGTACGTACCGGCACTGGTACTGGTGGCAATCTCCCTGTTCGCGACGTTCATTTCCGCCGGCGACACCAGCACCGCCCTGCGCCAGTCGCTGATCTGCACCGTCTTGCTGGTGCTGTGTATGGTCATCAACGGCCTGGTACGCCGCCAAGGCCTCAAACCCCAGCGCGGTATCCGGCGCTACGCGGTGTATTCGGAACGGCTGAAAAACTTCTTCTACACCATTGTTCACCTGTTGGTGTGGCTGGCCTTTATCGAACTTGGCCTGCGGGTCTGGGGCATGTCATTGATCCGCTTTACCGAAGGCGACGGCCACGAAGTCAGTGTCAAACTGTTCAGCCTCGCCGGCACATTGCTGTTCGCCTGGCTGATCTGGATTCTCAGCGATACCGCGGTGCATCACGCGCTGACCCGCTCGCGCAAAGGCCTGGCCAATGCCCGCGCACAGACGATGATGCCGCTGATCCGCAATGTGCTGTTCATAGCGATTTTTATCATCGCGCTGATTGTCGCCCTGGCGAACATGGGCATGAACGTCACCCCCCTGCTGGCCGGTGCCGGCGTGATCGGCCTGGCCATCGGTTTTGGTGCGCAGTCGCTGGTAGCCGACCTGATTACCGGGTTGTTCATCATCATCGAAGACTCCCTGGCCATCGACGACTACGTGGATGTCGGCGGCCACCTCGGTACGGTCGAAGGGCTGACCATCCGCACCGTGCGCCTGCGGGACATCGACGGCATCGTCCACACCATTCCGTTCAGTGAAATCAAAAGCATCAAGAACTACTCCCGGGAATTCGGCTACGCCATCTTCCGGGTAGCGGTGCCGGCCAACATGGACATCGACAACGCCATCAAACTGATGCGCGAAGTCGGCCAGAAAATGCGCACCGATCCGCTACAACGACGCAATATCTGGTCGCCGCTGGAGTTCCAGGGGGTGGAAAGCTTCGAGTCGGGCAACGCCATCCTGCGCGCCCGGTTCAAGACTGCGCCGATCAAGCAGTGGGAAGTGTCGCGAGCGTTCAACCTGTCACTCAAGCGACACATGGATGAAGCCGGACTGGATCTGGCGACACCGCGGATGAGCATTCAGGTGATTACCGCCGGTGGTGGCCCGCAGGAGTAGGAGCTGCCGCATGCTGCGATCTTTTGATTTTGGCCTTTAAAGGATCGCAGCCTGCGGCAGCTCCTACAAAGGCAGCGTCAGACAACATCCACCCCCACATGAATCGCATCATGCCGCCAGAACTCCAGATCACAATCGATCAGCCGCTCATGCTGGTCATAGTTGACCCGGGCAATCCGCAAGCCCGGGCTGCCTGTTGACACCTTTAACGCTGCCGCCGCATCCACCGACAACGCCGTGGGCACAATTTCGAAGCGCACCCGCCCGTAGTGCAGGTCGTAATGCCGCGCATACAGTTCGGTGATCGACTGATTCAAATCGAAATCGAGTATCCCGGGAAAGTACTGCGGGTTCAGATAGTGCTCCACATACAGCACCAGTCGCCCGTCGATCCGCCGTGCGCGGCAGATCTGAATCACGCTCGACAGCGCCGGCAATTGCAGCCAGGCACACACCGCCGCCGATGCCGGTTGCAATCGCGCCGAAATCACCTCGGTGGACGGCACTCGCCCTTGGGCGCTGACCATCGCGTGAAAGTGGCTGCGCTGCATGAGGTTGTAGGCCAGGCGCGGCGGCGAGACGAACCAGCCGCGACGCTCCTCGCGATAAATCTGCCCCTGTGACTCCAACTGCAACAACGCTTCACGCAAAGTGATCCGCGTGGTACCGAACAATTCACTGAGCTTGCGCTCGGCCGGCAATTTGCTGCCCGGGGTCAACAGTCCATGGTCGATCTGCTCCTGAAGCACCTGGCCGATGGCTGTTACCGCTTTTGTTGCCTCTTCACGCATCAACGTTTCCTTTCTGGACTAGACCAGCACCATTTCAGGGCTGAACCACAGCGTAAACCGGCTCATTCAATAGTCCTGCAAGCGTAGGCAGCGCAGATGACCAAGATGTGACAAAGCCGCCCAACGGTCGCCATTCTCTGGCCTCAACAACCTGCAATTCATCGGCCAAGCCCCTTTCCCTCCGGGGCCTTGACCATGGTCTACGCTTAGCAGGCCAGTCGCGATACCGCTGAACAAAAAGACATTCCGGGCGACGAACGACATCAAAGTGTCATCCAGTCCCCTTAAATTGGCTCAGGTATTGCTGACCTAGACCAACACAACCGCAATCGCAGCGTAGAACACGACCCAAGGAGCTTCGGAATGAAAAAGCTTTTCCTGGCATCACTGTTAGGCTCGACCATCGCTATGTGCACCGCCGCCATGGCGGCCGACACCGATTTGAAAACCCTCGAAGCCGCCGCAAAAGCGGAAGGCGCCGTCCACAGCGTCGGCATGCCCAATGACTGGGCCAACTGGGCCGGCACCTGGAAAGACCTGAGCGACAAGTACGGCCTCAAGCACATCGACACCGACATGAGCTCGGCCCAGGAAATCGCCAAGTTCGCCGCGGAAAAAGACAACGCCAGCGCCGACATCGGCGACGTCGGTGCAGCGTTCGGCCCGATCGCGGTCAAGCAAGGCGTGGTCCAGCCTTACAAGCCTTCGACCTGGGATCAGATTCCAGCCTGGGCTAAGGACAAGGACGGCAACTGGGCACTGGCTTACACCGGCACCATCGCTTTCATCGTCAACAAGAAGTTGCTGCACGGTTCCGAAGTGCCGACCAAGTGGGCTGACCTCAAGACCGGCAAGTACAAGGTTTCCATCGGCGACGTGAGCACTGCTGCCCAGGCTGCGAACGGCGTACTGGCCGCGGCTCTGGCCAATGGTGGCGACGAGAAAAACCTCAAGCCTGCCCTGGATCTGTTCGCCGACATCGCCAAGCAGGGTCGCCTGTCGATGTCCAACCCGGTCATTGGTGCCATGGAAAAAGGCGAAATCGAAGTCGGCGTGGTCTGGGACTTCAACGGCCTGAGCTACAAGGCCAAGATGGCCAATCCAGATGACTACGTGGTGCTGATCCCGTCCGACGGCTCGGTGATCTCCGGCTACACCACCATCATCAACAAGTACGCGAAAAACCCGAACGCCGCCAAGCTGACCCGCGAATACATCTTCAGCGACGCGGGCCAGATCAACCTGGCCAAGGGCAACGCCCGGCCGATCCGCGCCGACCACCTGACCCTGCCAGCCGAGGTGCAGGCCAAGCTGCTGCCTAACGAGCAGTACAAGAAGGTTACGCCGATCAAGGACGCGGACGCCTGGGAAAAGACCTCCAAGGCCCTTCCTCAGAAGTGGCAGGAAGAAGTCATCATCAATATGCAGTAATGCTGCATCTGTAGGAGCTGCCGCAGGCTGCGATCTTTTGATTTTGCTTTTCATAGGCAAGGTCCAAAGATCGCAGGCTTCGCCAGCTCCTACGACGATCTGATCAGATTTGATTTCGGAGTCATCGCCCCTATGAAACACAACGTCATCCTTGTCGTGCTCGACGGCCTCAACCACCAGGTTGCCCGCCACGCCATGGGGCACCTGCAGGCGTACGTCGGCGCCGGACGCGCCGCACTCTACAAACTGGAGTGCGAGTTGCCGTCCCTGTCCCGCCCGCTGTACGAATGCATCCTGACCGGCGTTGCGCCCATCGACAGCGGCATCGTCCATAACAATGTCTCGCGCCTGTCCAACCAGCGCAGCATCTATCACTACGCCACCGACGCAGGCCTTGTCACTGCTGCGGCGGCCTATCACTGGGTCAGCGAGCTGTACAACCGTTCGCCCTTCGTCGCGGCCCGGGACCGTCACACCGATGACCCGCAACTGCCGATCCAGCACGGGCATTTCTACTGGAACGATCACTATCCGGATTCGCACCTGTTCGCCGACGCCGAAAACCTGCGCCTGCGTCATGCGCCGAACTTCCTGTTGATCCACCCGATGAACATCGACGATGCCGGGCACAAGCACGGCCTCGACACCCCGCAGTACCGCAACAGCGCCCGCTCGGCCGACATCATCCTGGCCGACTACCTGCAAGGCTGGCTC
Source organism: Pseudomonas sp. S2_F07 (assembly GCF_054668325.1). Lineage (NCBI taxonomy): Bacteria > Pseudomonadati > Pseudomonadota > Gammaproteobacteria > Pseudomonadales > Pseudomonadaceae > Pseudomonas > Pseudomonas sp. S2_F07. The sequence continues at coordinate 5,733,253 of NZ_CP162758.1, read as the reverse complement.
GATGCCGGTTACCAGGTGCTGGTCACCGCGGACCACGGCATGAACAACGACCGCTCCCACAACGGCCTGCTGCCGGAAGAACGTGAGGTGCCGCTGTTCGTGCTCGGTGACGCATTCAGCCTCGACGCCGGTGCCGAGCCGAAACAGACCGAGATCTGCGGCACTGTCTGTGAGTTGCTCGGCGTCCCCCACGACAAACCGGTCTGCCGGGAGCTGTTGAAGTGAATGCCATGACCCGCAGTAAATGGCTGGCAGCCTTATGCCTGGTCCCGTTCGCGCTGTTCTTCATCGTATTCGAGATCGCACCGCTGACCTGGGTGATGATCAACAGCCTGCAATCGGAAGAATTCGGCTGGGGCCTGGCCAACTTCAGCAAAATCTTCAGCTCGAAGTTTTACCTGCAAGCCATCCAGTACAGCCTTGAGATCAGCTTCTGGTCCAGCGTGTTCGGGATCATCATCGCCATACTGGGCGCCTACTCCCTGCGCCGGGTCGATTCGAAACTGCGCAACTTCGTCAACGCCTTCGCCAACATGACCAGCAACTTCGCCGGTGTCCCCCTGGCCTTCGCATTCATCATTTTGCTCGGCTTCAACGGCAGCTTCACCATCATGCTCAAGCAGGCCGGCATCATTCAGGATTTCAACCTGTACTCGAAAACCGGGTTGATCATTCTCTACACCTACTTCCAGATTCCCCTCGGCGTGCTGCTGCTGTACCCGGCCTTCGATGCGCTGCGCGAAGACTGGCGCGAGTCGGCTTCACTGCTCGGCGCCGACGGTTGGCAGTACTGGCGGCACATCGGCCTGCCGGTGTTGACGCCAGCACTGCTGGGCACCTTCGTGATCCTGCTGGCAAACGCCCTCGGCGCCTACGCCACGGTGTACGCCCTGACCACCGGCAATTTCAACGTGCTGCCGATCCGCATCGCGGCAATGGTGTCCGGTGACATTTCCCTGGACCCGAACCTGGCCAGCGCCCTGGCCGTAGTGCTGGTGGCCTTGATGACCCTGGTGACCATCGTGCATCAGTTGCTGCTGAAGAGGAGCTACCATGTCTCGCGTTGAACTGGGGCCCGTCGGTGTCTACCACCGCGTCGTGGTGTACCTGCTGTTTGCCATCCTGCTGTTGCCGCTGGCCGGCACGCTGATCTACTCGATCGCCAGCAGTTGGTCGGCGACCATTCTGCCCAGCGGTTTCACCCTCAAGTGGTACATCCAGTTGTGGAGCGATCCGCGCTTCCTGAATGCGTTCGGGCAATCGTTGCTGGTCTGCGTCGGTTCGTTGATTCTTTCGGTGGTGCTGATTCTGCCGCTGCTGTTCGTGGTGCATTACCACTTCCCGAAACTCGACGCGTTGATGAACATCCTGATCCTGCTGCCCTTCGCAGTGCCACCGGTGGTGTCGTCGGTAGGGCTGTTGCAGCTCTACGGTTCCGGACCGTTCGCCATGGTCGGGACGCCGTGGATCCTGATCGGTTGCTACTTCACCGTGGCGCTGCCGTTCATGTACCGGGCCATCACCAACAACCTGCAAGCGATCAACCTGCGCGACTTGATGGACGCCGCCCAGTTGCTCGGCGCCAGCACCTTTCAAGCGGCGCTCCTGGTGGTACTGCCGAACCTGCGCAAGGGCCTGATGGTGGCGTTGCTGCTGTCGTTCTCGTTCCTGTTCGGTGAGTTCGTGTTCGCCAACATCCTGGTCGGTACCCGCTACGAAACCCTGCAGGTCTATCTCAACAACATGCGCAACAGCAGCGGTCATTTCACCAGTGCGCTGGTGATTTCCTACTTCTTCTTTGTGCTGGTTCTGACCTGGATTGCCAATATCTTGAACAGGGACAAAAGCGAATGAGCTATGTCAGCGTCCAACATCTTCAGAAAAGCTTCGCCGGAACCACGGTGTTCAGCGACATCAATTGCGAAATCCAGAAAGGCGAGTTCGTCACCCTGCTCGGCCCGTCCGGTTGCGGCAAATCCACCCTGCTGCGCTGCATCGCCGGCCTGACCTCCGTGGATGGTGGCAAAATCCTGCTCGACGGCCAGGACATCGTGCCGGCGAGCCCGCAGAAACGCGGGATCGGCATGGTGTTCCAGAGTTATGCGCTGTTCCCCAACATGACCGTGGAACAAAACGTCGCCTTCGGCCTGCGCATGCAAAAGGTCAATGCCGATGACAGCCGCAAACGCGTCGCCGAAGTGCTGAAACTGGTGGAGCTCAATAACTTTGCCGCGCGTTACCCGCATCAGCTCTCGGGAGGGCAGTGCCAGCGCGTTGCCCTCGCCCGCTCCCTGGTGACCCGGCCACGCCTGTTGCTGCTCGACGAGCCGTTGTCGGCCCTGGACGCGCGCATTCGCAAGCATCTACGTGAACAGATTCGCCAGATCCAGCGCGAACTGGGTCTGACCACGATTTTCGTCACACACGATCAGGAAGAAGCCCTGACCATGTCTGACCGGATTTTCCTGATGAATCAGGGAAAAATCGTACAAAGCGGCGACGCCGAAACCCTCTACACCGCACCAGTGGATGTGTTCGCCGCCGGTTTCATCGGCAACTACAACCTGCTGGATGCCGACAGCGCCTCGAAGCTGCTGCAGCGTCCGATCAGCAAGCGCATCGCCATTCGCCCGGAAGCCATCGAACTGAGCCTCAATGGCGAACTGGACGCGCAGGTACGCAGCCACAGCTTGCTGGGCAACGTGATTCGCTACCGGGTCGAGGCCCGGGGCGTGGAATTGGTGGTGGATGTGCTGAACCGCTCGGCGGCCGACCTGCATCCCGATGGTCAGCGCCTGGCGCTTTCCATCGATCCGACGGCCCTGTGTGAGGTAGCCTGATGCCTTTGCTGACGCTGAAGAGAGAACTGCACTGATGGCCCTGGCAATTTTTGATCTGGACGAAACCCTGATCCACGGCGACTGCGCCTCACTGTGGAGCGAGCAAATGGTCCGCCTCGGCTGGGTCGATGGCGAATCGTTCCTGCGTCGCGACAAGGAGTTGATGGATGCCTACGGAAGGGGCCATCTGGCCATGGAAGACTACATGGCCTTCAGCCTGGAACCCTTGATTGGTCGTACACCTGAAGAGGTCGCGCACCTGGTTGGCCCATGGGTGGAAGACTGCATCGAGCCGATCATTTTCAGTGACGCCACCAAGACCATCGCCGCCCATCGCAAGGCCGGCGACCGGATCCTGGTGATCTCGGCCTCGGGCACCCACCTGGTCGGCCCCATTGCCGAGCGCCTGGGCATCGACGAGATTCTCGGCATCGAACTGGAAGTGGCTCATGGCGTTTACAGCGGCCATACCGTTGGCACCCTGACCTACCGCGAAGGCAAGATCACCCGCTTGCTGGAGTGGCTGGATGCGGAAGAGGAAAACCTCGAAGGCGCGAGTTTCTATTCCGACTCGCGCAATGACTTGCCGCTGTTGCTGAAAGTGGATTACCCCCACGTGGTCAACCCGGATCCGGTGTTGCTTGAACACGCTGAAAAGGCTGGCTGGCCGATCCATCTCTGGAAGTAACCGGAAAGATCGCAGCCTGCGGCAGCTCCTACATGGGAATGCGAACCCCTGTAGGAGCTGCCGCAGGCTGCGATCTTTTCAAAGCCAACCCGATATCAGCTCAGGCTTTCATCAATCACCAACACCACCTTCCCCGCCACGGTATTACTCGCCAGCTCGGCAAACGCCGCCTCGGCATCCTTGATCGGGAATGCCCTGGCCAGCTGCGGACTCAACCGCCCTTCGGCGAACAACGGCCACACGTGCTGGCTCAAATCACTGAACAGATCTGCCTTGAACTGATCATCACGACTGCGCAGTGTCGAACCCAGCAACTGCACACGCTTGGCCAATACCTGAGCCAGATCCAGCTTGGCCTCACGGCCACCCATCAGACCGATCAACACCCAACGGCCATCCTGGGCCAGCAGCTTGAGGTTCAAAGCCGCGTAATTACCGCCCACCGGGTCGAGAATCACGTCGAACGGCCCCAGATCCCGCAGGCTCTCCAGATCGCCATTACGCACCACGCCGCCCTGGGCACCGAGCGCTTCGCAATACGCCAGTCGCTCGGCGGAGCCGACGCTGACCCAGCACGGATTACCGAACGCCTTGCACAGCTGAATGGCCGCTGAACCGATTCCACTTGCCCCGGCATGCAGAAGCACTTTCTGACCCGGTTTGAGCGCAGCCAGTTGAAACAAATTCAGCCAGACTGTTGCATAAACTTCGGGCAAAGCAGCTGCTTCGACCAGTGACATTCCGTCGGGAACCGGCAGCACATGCCGCCCGTCGACAACCACCTCTTCAGCCATCCCGCCCCCGGCCAGCAAGGCGCAAACCCGATCGCCAACCTGCCAGGAGGACCCTGCGCCAACCTCGCTGATGACCCCCGAGCACTCTAGACCGAGCACTTGACTGGCCCCCGGTGGCGGCGGGTAAAGGCCGGCTTTCTGCAATAAATCGGCGCGATTGAGACCTGCTGCCGACACTCGGATGCGAACTTGCCCTACATCGCATGTAGGACTCGGCTCATCAACCCACACCACTTGACCGTCAACGCCTTGCAATGCTTTCACAGTGCCTCCATAGTGAGTCTGGACTGAGCCCGAAGCTATAGCGCCGGGCTTTTTGCATTATGCGACCGGCTCCCAAAGAACCGGCGACTTCAAAGACGGCCTAATATGCGTTATCAATTGTCCCCGCGTCGAATCAGCATGAAGCATCTGTTCCCCAGCACTGCCCTCGCCTTGTTCATCGGTATCGGCTTGCTGCCGATGTCGAGCAATACATTCGCAGCCAATAGCTGGGACAAGCTTCAACCCGATCGTGACGAAGTGATCGCCAGCCTGAACGTCGTGGAGTTGCTCAAGCGCCACCACTACAGCAAGCCGCCACTCGATGACGCACGCTCGGTGATCATCTACGACAGCTACCTCAAGCTGCTGGATCCGTCGCGCAGCTACTTCATGGCCAGCGACATTGCCGAATTCGACAAGTGGAAAACCCAGTTCGACGATTTCCTCAAGAGCGGCGACCTGAACGCCGGGTTCACCATCTACAAGCGCTATCTGGACCGCGTAAAGGCGCGTCTGGACTTCGCCCTTGCCGAGTTGAACAAGGGCGTCGACAAGATCGACTTCACCGCCAAGGAAACCTTGCTGATCGACCGCAAGGACGCCCCTTGGCTCAAATCCACCGCAGAACTCGACGACCTGTGGCGCAAACGCGTCAAGGACGAAGTCCTGCGCCAGAAGATCGCCGGCAAGGATTCCAAGCAGATCCAGGAAACCCTGACCAAGCGCTACAAGAACCAGTTGGCGCGCCTGGACCAGACCCGCGCGGAAGACATCTTCCAGGCGTACATCAACACCTTCGCCATGTCCTACGACCCGCACACCAACTATCTGTCGCCGGATAACGCGGAGAACTTCGACATCAACATGAGCCTGTCCCTCGAGGGTATCGGTGCCGTGTTGCAGAGCGATAACGACCAGGTGAAAGTCGTGCGCCTGGTGCCGGCAGGTCCGGCGGACAAGACCAAGCAGGTTGCACCGGCCGACAAGATCATCGGCGTTGCCCAAGGCAACAAGGAAATGGTCGACGTCGTGGGCTGGCGCCTGGACGAAGTGGTCAAGCTGATCCGTGGTCCGAAGGGCACCGTGGTACGCCTGGAAGTCATCCCGGCCAGCAATGCGCCGAACGACCAGACCACCAAGATCGTGCCGATCACCCGTGAAGCGGTGAAGCTTGAAGATCAGGCCGTAAAGAAATCGGTCTTGAACCTCAAGCAGGACGGCAAGGACTACAAGCTCGGCGTCATCGAGATCCCGGCGTTCTATCTGGACTTCAAGGCCTTCCGTGCCGGCGACCCGGATTACAAGAGCACCACCCGTGACGTCAAGAAACTGCTGACCGAACTGCAGAAAGAGAAAGTCGACGGCGTGGTCATCGACCTGCGCAACAACGGCGGCGGCTCCTTGCAAGAGGCCACCGAGCTGACCAGCCTGTTCATCGACAAAGGTCCGACCGTGCTCGTGCGTAACGCCGATGGCCGGGTCGATGTACTGGAAGATGAAAACCCGGGTGCATTCTACAAGGGCCCGATGGCGTTGCTGGTCAACCGCCTGTCGGCCTCGGCTTCGGAGATTTTTGCCGGCGCCATGCAGGACTACCACCGCGCGCTGATCATCGGCGGCCAGACCTTCGGCAAAGGCACCGTGCAGACCATTCAGCCGCTCAACCATGGCGAACTGAAACTGACCCTGGCCAAGTTCTACCGGGTTTCCGGGCAGAGCACCCAGCATCAGGGCGTCTTGCCGGACATCGATTACCCGTCGATCATCGACACCAAGGAAATCGGTGAAAGCGCCCTGCCGGAAGCCATGCCGTGGGACACCATCAAGGCGGCGATCAAGCCTGCGCTCGACCCGTTCAAGCCGTACATTTCTCAACTCCAGTCCGAGCATGACGTGCGTACAGCCAAAGATGCAGAGTTCGTGTTCATCCGCGACAAGCTGGCCCTGGCGCAGAAACTGATGGCCGAGAAAACCGTCAGCCTCAATGAAGTCGACCGTCGTGCCCAGCACGCCGACATCGAAGCCAAACAGCTGGCCATGGAAAACATCCGTCGCAAGGCCAAGGGCGAAGAACCGCTCAAAGAGCTGAAGAAAGAAGACGAAGACGCCATTGCGGCCGAGGATGACAAGACCAAACCGGAAGACGACGCCTACCTCAGCGAAACCGGGCGGATTCTGCTGGACTACCTGAAACTCAACACGGCAGTGGCCAAGCACTGAGTTTGTACAAACAAATGATGGCAATTTAATGCTGACGCCCCTACGGGGTCATCAAACAGTCATCATTCTGTCGTGAAATAAAGGACCGGGCGTGCTCTTTTTACCAAGGGCACGCCCGGTCCTTTTTTTATTGCCAGAGACCGCCATGACCACAACCGAACAGCTGAGTGCCTTGAACTCGATCCTGAGTCAAAGCGGTTTACACAGTCTGTTCCAACCGATCATCAGCCTCTCTGAGCGACGCATCCTCGGTTATGAAGCCCTCAGTCGCGGCCCCTCCAACAGCCCTCTGCACTCCCCTGTCGCCCTGTTCGCCATCGCCCGCCAGACCGGACGCCTGAGCGAGCTGGAAATTGCCTGCCGCCAAAGCGCTTGCCGACGCTTCAATGAGCAACAACTGCCTGGCATGTTGTTCCTGAACGTGTCCCCGGAGTCCCTGCTCGAAGCGGCCCATCAACCCGGGCGAACCCTGCAATTGCTGCAGGACTTCGGCATCCCGCCGAGCCAGGTGGTCATCGAGCTCACGGAACAGACGCCGACCGACGATTTCCAGTTGCTGCAAACCGCCCTGCATCACTATCGGGCGATGGGGTTTTCGATTGCGCTGGATGATCTGGGAGCGGGCTATTCAAGTTTGCGCCTGTGGTCCGAGCTGCGGCCCGATTACGTGAAAATCGACCGGCATTTCATTGATGGCATTCATCAGGATGCGCTCAAGCGCGAGTTCGTCGGCTCGATCCTGCAAATCGCCAAAGCCTCGCGTGCACAAGTCATCGCCGAAGGTATCGAGCTGGCCGAAGAACTCACGGTGCTGACCGAAATGGGCGTAGACCTGGTACAGGGCTATCTGCTCTGCCGCCCCCAGGAGCACCCGCCACGGGATGCCCGGGCATTGATGCCCCGACAGGACAGCACCGCCGTTGTACTGAGCGAAGACGCCAGCGACCTCAGCGCTCTGCTCAACGAACTACCCGCGGTGAACCGGGACACCCCGACCGCCACAGTGCTCGAAGCCTTTCGTCGCCAGGCCAACCTGAACTCGCTGGCGGTCCTGGATGAACAGGGTCAACCCTGTGGCATTGTCCATCGTCATTCGCTCTCCGACGCCCTGCTCAAGCCCTTTGCCACCGACCTGTTTGCCCGCAAACCCATCAGCCGGTTGATGAATGATGACTTCCTCGCCGTCGAACTGAGCCAGTCCCTGCAACAGGTCAGCCGCCTGATCACCAGCCGTGCCCGCCAGCGCATCGAAGAAGATTTCATCATCACCCTCAACGGCGGTTATCTGGGCCTGGGCCGGGTGATCGACGTGCTCAAGCTGATCACGGAACTGAAGATCCAGCAGGCCCGCTACGCCAACCCGCTGACCTTGCTTCCGGGCAACGTGCCGATCCAGCAATGCCTGACGCGGCTGCTGCAACAGCGACGGGAATCGGTGATCTGCTACGTGGACATTGATAGCTTCAAGCCCTTCAACGACATCTACGGCTATGGTCGCGGCGACGAAGTCCTGCTGTGCCTGGCGCAATGCCTGAACGAGCGCGTCGATCCGTCCCGCGACTTCGTCGGCCACATCGGCGGCGATGATTTCCTGCTGGTGCTCGGTCCGCAAGACTGGCGCAAACGCTTGAACCAGTTGCTCGACGACTTCCAGAGCCAGTGTCGGCGCTTCTACCGCAGCGAACACCTGGAAGCCGGCTGCTTCATCGCACCCAATCGCCAGGGTCAGCGCCAGGAGTTTGCGTTGTTGTCACTGTCGATCGGCGTGGTGCATTTGCATCCACAGGCCTGTGGACAACTCGATGCGAGCCAGCTGGCAGAAATGGCATCACAGGCCAAGCACCATGCGAAGAACGTGCAGGGCTATAGCGTGCATGTGATTGATAGCCTGGTGGTTTCCGGGCATCGATAAGGGAGCTTTCCGGCATCAGTCCAATCAACGAGGCGCCGAGGAAGACTTCAGCTCTTCGAGCTTGATCGGCGCCAACGGATGCCCGGCCTTCGCCGCTATCTCCCAGAACCGTGCGGCCTCAACCGGATCCGGAGCCTTGCTCGCTGTCCCGGCCAAGGTGATCACGCCCACTTGATACGCCGCCTTGGCATCGCCCGCCAACGCCGCCAGGCGCAACAAACGCACGCCCTCCTCACGGGCACCGAGGCCGACGCCGCGAAACGCCAGGATGTGCCCATAGAAGCTCTGGGCGCCGACATTGCCCAGGTTGGCCATGCGTGCGAACTGACCTTCGAGCCAGCGCCAGCCTCGTGGCTGACGGACAAACCATGACCAGTGAAACAATCGGCGCGCGAGCCAGTAACCGGCCCGCGCCTTGAGTTGCAAGAACACTCAGGCCTCGGCCGATTCCGGGTATTCGTACTCGAACACCCGCACCACTTCCGAAGCATGCCAGGACGCGGCGGCAACGCCGTCCGACGGCCCGGAGAAACGCCCGAGACGCTCGACACATTCAAAGAATCCGGTGCGCGGCAAGCGGCTGGCACCCTGACTGATCACCAGTGAACTGCGCAATGGCTGCTCCGCCCTGGCATCCAGGGCCGCCAGATGCTCAAGGGCCGCCGTCAGGGTTTGCATGGCCGGGGTCGGCAGCTGCAAACGCTCCAGCAATGCTCGATACGTCAACAGATGGCGCTGGCGACGCGCCTGATCCAGTTCGCCGAGCAACCCGTCCCAATGTTGACGACTGATGCGTACGCTCACGATTCATCCCTCCACCCTGGCACCGTCAATTCCCAGGCCAGGCTGCGGCGAATCGCAGCGTCGGGCAGACGCTCGCCGCTTTCGATCATGGCCAGGTAAGACGGGCTGATGCCTACCGTGCGGGCCAACGCCTCGATGGCGATGCCCTTCCCCTCGCGCAAACTGCGTAGTTGATCCAGACCCGGAAGAATCGTGTCTGGTGTTGCCGCCTGAGGCTTCGTGGCTTGAGGCGACGCTTGCTCCTTGATACCCGCTGCTTTCAGTAACGCCTGATACTGAGCCCATGGCAGAACCGCATATTCGGGCTCGCCTTCGCGTGTAATTATCTGAATATCCATCACTACCCCGTAGGACAACAACACTTAGCGAGTCAGTACTTTTCCCTAGAAGTGTAATCCTAACAGCGGCCAAGGTCGCGGGGGACATCAATCTGTGAACAGGCCGAAATCGACTCAGTGTTTTTTCGGGCCTTGAAGTTGAAGTTGCTCGGGGGTAGCAGGCAGACGCTCAACCACCGCGAGCTTCTCCGGCACCTGCCGCTTGCGCCAGGTGCGGAAGGCATTGAGCTCGTCGTCGAGCACTTTCATCAGCCATGCCAGTACTGCGATGTCATCGAACATGCCAAACAATGGAATGAAATCCGGAATCGCATCCACCGGGCTGAGGAAGTACATCAGGCCCGCGACCACCGAAACCAGCGCCTTGGGGCTGATAGCGCGATACTCACCACGCCAGTAGGCCAGGCAGAGTGCCTGCAACAGCTTCAAGTCGTCCTTGATCTTGCCCAACCGGTTGCCCTGGCTTACGCCTTTGCTGGCGACCGCGAACAACAGGCTCGGCAATCGACCCCGTGCCAGCAGGCGTCCGGCCAGTGGCAGGAAACGAGCGAAATTCCAGGGTGCTTTCATCATTCCTCCCGTTGAAATGTTATCCACACAAATTGTGGATAACCTTGTGAACAGAGCAGCTTTTCGCCGCTGTAAGCCCCGTGTTACAAGGCCTGCGTTCAGATCGGGCGTTTTTTACTCATCAAAAAAAACCCATAATTTCATTGACTTGGCGGCCTTGTGCGACTACCGCCAACACCACTATGCCTGAGACTCCGGCCTAGAGCGTCTGTTCGATTTGTTTACCCCTGCCGAACGCCAGATGCAACAACGCCCCGCATGAGCGAGGCGTTGTTATCGAAGCAGGCGCTAGTTACTTGGCAGCGGCGTCTTCTTTTGCCGGATCCTTGATGGCCAGCAGTTCCAGGTCGAATACCAGCACCGAGTTGGCTGGAATCGCCGGGCTTGGGCTTTGAGCGCCGTAAGCCAGGTCAGCAGGGATGTACAGCTTGTACTTCTCGCCAACGTGCATCAGTTGCAAGCCTTCGACCCAACCCGGGATCACACCGCTGACCGGCAGATCGATCGGGCTGCCGCGCTCGACGGAGCTGTCGAATACGGTGCCATTGGTCAGCTTGCCGGTGTAGTGAACGGTCACTACATCAGTCGGCTTTGGCTGAGGGCCATCGGCTTTCTGCACGACTTCGTACTGCAAGCCCGAAGCGGTGGTGGTCACGCCAGGTTTCTTGGCGTTTTCCTCGAGGAACTTCTTGCCGGCAGCGGCCGACTCTTCGCTCATCTTGGCCATGCGCTCTTCGGCACGCTTTTGCAGCGCGGCGAATGCCTCGACCAGTTCTTCGTCTTTGAGCTTCTGCTCTTTCTTGCCGACGGCGTCTTCGATGCCCTGGGCTACAGCCTTGGAATCCAGGTCATCCATGCCTTCCTGAGCCAGGCTCTTGCCCATGTTCAGGCCAATGCCGTAGGAAGCTTTTTGCGCCGGAGTTTTCAGCTCTACGCTGGTCTGCGAATCACAACCCGCAAGTACCAGGCCAACCAGGGCTACCGCCGCCGCCAACCGATGCTGTTTCATGCTATTTCCTTGTTCATGCGCCTAAAGGGCAATCGAGTAAAGCCGCGAGCTTATCAGGCCGCCACGACCAATGGCTACCGGCATGAGAGCCGGAAACAATTGATAAGTTCAGGTGTTTAAACGCTTTTCACTATTCGGCTGATGAAGCTTCTTTCACTTTGCGCCGACGCAGGCTGATTCCGGAACTACAACATCTGGCGTAATGGCCTCTTGCCGCACCCTGCGTACTCGGGCATAACCGCATGATAATTCGACAAGGATGTTTATCTTGCGCCTCTTCTTTCGCTTGCTGGCTCTCGTCGCAGTACTGCTCGGACTGGTCATGGCCGTGGTGCTTTACTACGTTGCCAACCCGAAATTGCCGGCCTGGTCGCCTGCGCAACAAGTGCATTACCTGGAGCAATGGAGCGCCGCCGATCGCGAGACCTATTACTTCACCCCCCAGGGCACTCAGGTCAAAGGCTTGCGCTACGACTGGTTCACCGCCCTCGAACTGCCCTTCTCCCGACAACGCTTCGCCGCCCCCGAATACCTCGCCCGCTTCGGTTTCCTGGTGGACCCCGGCCAGAAGCCGACACCGAACAACCCCGGCAACCTCCCCGCAGGCTTTACGCGGCACCAGAATGCGGGGAGCACGGATATGTTTCTGGATATCACCTGCGCGGCTTGCCACACCGGTGAACTGCGATTCAAGGGCCAGGCCGTGCGTATCGATGGCGGCTCGGCGCAACATGTACTGCCATCCAGTGTTCCTACACTCAAAGGCGGAAGTTTCGGACAGGCTCTGGTGGCCAGCCTCGCCTCCACTTACTACAACCCGTGGAAATTCGAGCGCTTCGCACGCAACGTGCTCGGCCAGGACTACGAAACGCGCCACCAACAGTTGCGTAAAGATTTCAAATCTTCACTGGATACCTTCCTCAAAGTGGCCTGGAACGACACCCATCGCGGGCTCTATCCGACCGAGGAAGGCCCGGGGCGCACAGACGCCTTCGGGCGCATCGCCAACGCCAGCTTCGGTGATGCGATATCCCCCGACAACTACCGCGTGGCCAATGCCCCGGTCGATTATCCGCAGTTGTGGGACATGTGGACGTTCGAATGGGTGCAGTGGAACGGCTCGGCGAAACAACCGATGGCTCGCAACATCGGCGAGGCGCTGGGCGTGGGCGCCACGCTGAACTTCTTCGACAAGAGCGGCCAGCCGCTGACGGGTGATGCCCGCTACCCCTCCAGCGTCCGCGTGCGCGATCTACACCTGATCGAACAAACCCTGCAACGACTTTCACCTCCGGCCTGGCCTGAAGAACTGTTTGGCCAGGTCGACAAAACCCTGGCAGCCAAGGGCCGTGCCTTGTTCGCCGAAAACTGCGCAGGTTGCCATGTGCCGCGCACCAGCCAGGGCGAGGGACGATACGTCCAGCACCTGAAAATGCTCCCGGTGGATTACATCGGCACAGACCCCGGCGCGGCCAACAACATCGCCGACCACCGCTTCGACCTCACAGCTTTGCAATGGAAGCAGGCGGAACTGGAAAAACTCGATGTCGAGCCAAAGCCCGCCGAACCACTGGACCTGAGCAAAATGTCCGTGGCCAAGGGGTTGGCCTATGTCACCGCTTTTGTCCAGGACCGCGCCTATCAAGACGCCAACGTCACCCCTGCCGAGCGCCCTGACATGGACGGTTTCGGCCTGTCGATCGGTGTGCGCGAATTGCGTTCGTACAAGGCCAGGCCATTGGCGGGTGTATGGGCGACAGCGCCGTACCTGCACAACGGTTCGGTCCCGAGCCTTTATCAATTGCTGTCGCCTCAGGATGAGCGTGCGACCACCTTCTATAAAGGCACGTTCGAATACGACCCGGGACACCTGGGTTACCGCACCGAAGCCTTTGCCAACGGGTTCCTGTTCGACACACGAATCACCGGCAACCACAACAGCGGCCATGAATTCCGGGCCGGCAAACTCGGCAATGGTGTGATCGGCCGCGGATTGCAGCCACAAGAACGCTGGGCACTGCTGGAATATCTGAAAGTGCTGGGCGGCCCGCTGGAAGCGCAATTGCCATGACCACAACCGCCGTTAAAAGGACGTTCCCATGCTGATAACTCTCTGGCTGCGCCTGGGCGCCGTCCTCGCCAGCCTGTTGCTGTGGTTGCTGGGTCTCGGCGTACTGGGCTGGGCCCTGGCCGGCGCCTGGTTTGCCTGGCAGCATCGCGGGCCGGTTTCGGCGCAGGAGTTGATGGCGGACGACGAAGCCGCGATGACCCGGGACATCATCCAGACCGCCGTGCGCATCGTCGATCAGCACCGTGAAAGCACCCGCTACCTGCGCGACGCCCATGCCAAGGCCCACGGCTGTGTGAAGGCCGAGGTTCAGGTGCTGCCGGAACTGCCAGGCGAACTGCGTCAGGGCGTATTCAGCGAGCCGGGCAAAACCTGGCAAGCGACGATGCGCCTGTCCAACGGCAATGCCTACCCGCAGTTCGATAGCATCCGCGACGCCCGGGGCATGGCGATCAAACTGTTCGATGTGCCGGGCAAGCAACTGTTGAGCGACCGGCAGGGGCGAAACGAGCAGGACTTTGTGATGTTCAGCCACCCGAACTTCTTTGTCAGTGATGTCGCCGAATACCGTCAGAACGTCGCCGCCCAGGCCGACGGTAAAAAGCTGATGGCCTTCTTCCCCGGTCGGGATCCGCGCGCCTGGCAGGTTCGCCACCTGTTCATTGCCCTGGCGACACTGGCCCCTGCCCCGTCGAGCCCGACCCAGACGACGTACTTTTCGGTTTCACCCTACAAATTCGGTGAAGCCAATGCGAAATTCCGGGTCATGCCCGATCCGGATAACTGCCCGGCCTACAACCTGCCGGAACAAAATCGCAAGTTGCCGAACTTCCTGCGCAATGCGCTGAACCAACAGCTGTCGACCGACCGGGTGCCCGCGTGTTTCGCCTTGCAAATCCAGCGACAGGACGCCAACCAGTACATGCCGATCGAAGACACCAGCATTGAGTGGCGCGAGAGCGATGCGCCCTTCGAGACGGTGGCACGGATCAAGGTGCCGGCACAGGACTTCGATACGCCGGCGCTAAACCTGCAATGCGACAACCTGTCGTTCAATCCCTGGTTCGGCGTCGAGGCGCACCGCCCCATCGGCGGGATCAATCGCCTGCGCAAGGCCGTGTATGAAGCCGTCAGCGACTACCGACACAGTCGCAACGCCGAGCAATAATCGAGCAGGCACAAAAAAAGCGATCCTCGGATCGCTTTATGGTCTGGCCAAACGCCAGACAGCAAAAAGCCCGCACTAGACGGGCTTTCTGTGGTGACCTGGCGTTCAGTGTTCCAGGTTACCGAATATGGCGCAGCGGACGGGACTCGAACCCGCGACCCCCGGCGTGACAGGCCGGTATTCTAACCGACTGAACTACCGCTGCGCGTAGCGTTGAAAGTAAGTGGTGGGTGATGACGGGATCGAACCGCCGACATTCTGCTTGTAAGGCAGACGCTCTCCCAGCTGAGCTAATCACCCTTTACCTTCGTTGCGGGGCACATTATGCCACAGGTTTTTATAAAGTATTGATTTATTTGAAGTTTTTTTCAAAAAATCTACAAACCGGTGAAACGATGCAACCCACAGGAACAACAGACAAACTTGAGGCAGAAAAAAACCCGCCTAAGCGGGCTTTTTCCGTGGTGACCTGGCGTTCAGTGCTCCAGGTTACCGAATATGGCGCAGCGGACGGGACTCGAACCCGCGACCCCCGGCGTGACAGGCCGGTATTCTAACCGACTGAACTACCGCTGCGCGTAACACTGAAAACGAATGGTGGGTGATGACGGGATCGAACCGCCGACATTCTGCTTGTAAGGCAGACGCTCTCCCAGCTGAGCTAATCACCCTTCGCTTCGGTGTGGCGCGCATTCTACGGAGCGACCCAACCTCTGGCAAGCACTTTTTAAAATAATTTTCTCAGCCCTTCCAAAGGCTTAGAGAAAGGTTGGCCTATGGCACGGCGAAGACAATAATGCCCCCCTTTGTATAAAGGAGAGACTCACCCCATGTGGTTCAAAAACCTGCTTATCTATCGCCTGACCCAAGATCTGCCTGTTGATGCCGAGGCGTTGGAAACTGCACTGGCCACCAAACTGGCGCGCCCATGTGCAAGCCAGGAGTTGACCACCTACGGTTTCGTCGCGCCGTTCGGCAAAGGCGAAGATGCGCCACTGGTGCACGTCAGCGGTGACTTCCTGCTGGTGTCCGCGCGCAAGGAAGAACGTATTTTGCCGGGTAGCGTCGTGCGTGACGCGGTCAAGGAAAAGGTCGAAGAGATCGAAGCCGAGCAAATGCGCAAGGTCTATAAGAAGGAACGCGATCAGATCAAGGATGAAATCATCCAGGCCTTCCTGCCACGCGCCTTCATCCGCCGCTCGTCGACCTTCGCCGCCATCGCGCCGAAACAGGGTCTGATCCTGGTCAACTCGGCCAGCCCGAAACGCGCCGAAGACTTGCTGTCCACCCTGCGCGAAGTGATCGGCACCTTGCCGGTGCGCCCGCTGACCGTGAAGATGTCCCCGACCGCGACCATGACCGAGTGGGTCACCACCCAGAAAGCCGCGGACGATTTCTTTGTGCTGGACGAGTGCGAACTGCGCGACACCCACGAAGACGGCGGCATCGTGCGTTGCAAGCGCCAGGACCTGACCAGCGAAGAAATCCAGCTGCACCTGAGCACCGGCAAAGTGGTCACTCAACTGTCCCTGGCCTGGCAGGACAAACTGTCGTTCGTCCTCGACGACAAAATGGTGGTCAAGCGCCTGAAGTTCGAAGACCTGCTGCAAGACCAGGCGGAACAGGACGGCGGCGACGAAGCCCTGGGCCAACTGGACGCCAGCTTCACCCTGATGATGCTGACCTTCGGCGACTTCCTGCCGGCGCTGGTTGAAGCGCTGGGTGGTGAAGAGACTCCGCAGGGAATCTAAAAGCTTGTGATCTCAAACTGTGGGAGCGGGCTTGCTCGCGAAAGCGGAGCGTCAGTCGACATTGATACTGACTGATACTCCGCTTTCGCGAGCAAGCCCGCTCCCACATTTGGTTTTGTGGTGCTACTGAATAAAAAAGGATCAAGCCATGCGCGCACTGGCTGCATTGAGTCGTTTTGTCGGCAACACCTTCGCTTACTGGGTACTGATTTTCGCTGTCGTGGCGTTTCTGCAGCCGGCATGGTTCATCGGCCTCAAGGGCGCCATCGTGCCCTTGCTGGGGCTGGTGATGTTCGGCATGGGCCTGACCCTCAAACTCGAAGACTTCGCCGAAGTCGCTCGGCATCCATGGCGCGTGGCCCTGGGCGTGGTGGCCCATTTCGTGATCATGCCGGGCGTGGCGTGGTTGCTCTGCCAGGCGTTCCACTTGCCACCGGAAATCGCCGTCGGCGTGATTCTGGTCGGCTGCTGCCCGAGCGGCACCTCGTCGAACGTGATGACCTGGCTGGCCCGTGGCGACTTGGCGCTGTCGGTGGCCATCGCCGCCGTCACCACCCTCCTCGCCCCGCTGCTGACCCCGGCGTTGATCTGGCTGCTGGCCTCGGCCTGGTTGCCGGTGTCGTTCATGGAATTGTTCTGGTCGATCCTGCAGGTGGTGCTGTTGCCGATCGTGCTGGGCGTGGTTGCCCAACGAGTGCTCGGCGACAAGGTTCGCCACGCCGTGGACGTATTGCCGCTGGTGTCGGTGGTCAGCATTGTGATCATCGTCACGGCAGTCGTCGCCGCCAGCCAGGCGAAGATCGCAGAGTCCGGTCTGTTGATCATGGCCGTGGTCATGCTGCACAACAGCTTCGGCTACCTGCTGGGTTACTTCACCGGGCGCCTGTTCAAGCTGCCTCTGGCCCAGCGCAAGTCCCTGGCCCTGGAAGTCGGCATGCAGAACTCCGGGCTGGGCGCCGCGTTGGCGAGCGCACACTTCTCGCCGTTGGCGGCAGTGCCAAGTGCACTGTTCAGTGTGTGGCACAACATTTCCGGGGCATTGCTCTCCACGTATTTCCGCCGCATGAGCGAGAAACAGGATCGGGAAATGGCAGCGCAACAGGTCAGTGACTGAGTTGAAAACTTGATCCCCGGGTTAATGCTGGGCACTATATTGCGCAACGCGAGGACGACCTCGCGGCTCGATCGAGTCATTAATCAGGGGACGACCCCGTCAGACGATGGAGGTCTTCATGTCCTGGATCATTCTGTTTTTCGCCGGCCTATTCGAAGTCGGCTGGGCCGTCGGCCTCAAGTACACCGACGGCTTCACCCGCCCGCTCCCCACCGTGTTGACCGTCGCGGCCATGGCGATCAGCCTTGGCTTGCTCGGCCTTGCAATGAAAGAATTGCCGCTGGGTACGGCCTATGCGATCTGGACCGGTGTCGGCGCCGTTGGCACGGTGATCGCCGGGATCATCCTGTTTGGCGAATCCATGGCGCTGGTGCGGTTGGCGAGTGTGGCGTTGATTATTTCCGGGCTTGTTGGCCTGAAGGTCAGCGCTTAACTTTCAGACCGCCATCGTCGGATCGCCGCCCGGAGATCCGACGATGAGGCCCGTTCAAACAACCATTATCTGACAGCCCCGCGCAACTCCCCCACCAACGCCTGCAACTTCGCCGGCTCCGCCACTTCAACCGCCACCGCCGGCCCCGCCACCAATGTCACTCGCGACCACAGGCGATGAAACAGTCCCTTGCCCGGATCGCGGCTGAAGAAACTCCCCCACAACCCCTGCAAGGCCAGCGGAATCACCGGTACTGGCGTCTCTTCGAGAATCCGCGTCAACCCGCCCTTGAATTCATTGATCTGGCCATCGGCGGTCAATTTACCCTCGGGGAAGATGCACACCAGCTCACCGTCCTTCAGGTACCGGGCAATGCGCGTGAAGGCTTGTTCATATATCTGGATGTCTTCCTGGCGCCCTGCAATCGGAATCGTCCCCGCGGTACGGAAGATGAAGTTCAGCACCGGCAGGTTGTAGATCTTGTAGTACATGACAAAGCGAATCGGCCGACGCACCGCGCCGCCAATCAGCAAGGCGTCGACGAATGACACGTGATTGCACACCAGCAACGCCGCGCCTTCATCGGGGATCAAATCCAGATTGCGATGCTCGACGCGGTACATGGAATGGCTGAGCAGCCAGATCATGAAACGCATGGTGAACTCGGGGACGATCTTGAAGATGTAGGCGTTGACGCCGATGTTCAGCAACGACACCACCAGGAACAGCTGCGGGATCGACAGCTCGGCCACACTCAGCAAGATGATCGAGACAATCGCCGACACCACCATGAACAAGGCATTGAGGATATTGTTGGCGGCAATCACCCGCGCCCGTTCGTTCTCCGCCGTACGTGACTGGATCAGCGCGTACAGCGGCACGATGTAGAAACCGCCAAAGACGCCCAGGCCGAGGATGTCGAGCAACACCAGCCAGGTGTGGCCGAAACCGAGGATCTCGATCCAGCCATGGCCAGTGGCGCTGTCCGGGATTCCACCAGAATGCCACCACAGCAGCAGACCAAAAACGGTCAGGCCGAACGATCCGAACGGCACCAGTCCGATCTCGACTTTGCGCCCGGAGAGCTTCTCGCACAGCAGCGAACCCAATGCGATGCCGACCGAGAACACCGTCAGAATCAGCGTCACCACGGTTTCGTCGCCGTGCATCCACTCCTTGGCATAGGCCGGGATCTGCGTCAGGTAAATCGCCCCGACAAACCAGAACCACGAGTTGCCGACAATCGAGCGTGACACCGCCGGCGTTTGCCCCAGGCCCAGCTTCAACGTGGCCCAGGACTGGCTGAAGATGTTCCAGTTCAGGCGCATTTGCGGCGTGGCGGCCGCCGCCCGGGGAATGCTGCGACTGGCCAAGTAGCCGAGCACGGCAGTGCCGATGATTGCCACGGACACCACCGGTGCGTAATGCGCCGAAGACATCATGATCCCGGCACCAATGGTGCCGGCAAGGATCGCCAGGAAGGTGCCCATTTCCACCAGGCCGTTGCCGCCTACCAGCTCATCTTCATGCAGGGCTTGCGGCAGGATCGAGTACTTCACCGGCCCGAACAACGCCGAGTGGGTGCCCATGGCGAACAGCGCCAGCAGCATCAACGACAAGTGATCGAACATGAAGCCGACGGCACCGACCGCCATGATGGCGATTTCCCCAAGCTTGATCAGGCGGATCAACGCGTCCTTGGCGAACTTTTCCCCGAATTGCCCGGCCAGGGCCGAGAACAGGAAGAACGGCAGGATAAACAGCAGCGCACACAGGTTGACCCATATCGAGCGGTCACCCTCGATGGTCAGCTTGTACAAAATGGCCAGGATCAACGACTGCTTGAACACGTTGTCGTTGAACGCCCCGAGGGACTGGGTGACGAAGAACGGCAGGAAGCGCCGGGTGCGTAGCAAGGTGAACTGTGAGGGGTGACTCATCTTCCATGTGTCCCTGATGATAGGTAACGAGTGGCCTGGATTCTTATTGGATTATCAAAAGTCGATCCAGGCCACACCTTACCTAATTCTTTGCCGGTTATTTCTTCAATCCGGCAATGCACGGCGAGACAAACAGCTCGCCACGCCAGGCGCCCAGCACCGTGCGCTTGCCGACGATCAGCCACATCACCGCCAGCAATGCCACCAGCACACAGCCAAAGACACCGAAGAATGTCAGGTTCAAGGTACTGGCCAGCTTCAACGTCGCCAGAGAATAGACGCCCAACGGGAAAGTGAAACCCCACCAGCCGAGATTGAAAGGAATGCCGGCCCGCAGGTAGCGCACAGTGATCAGCAACGCCATCAGCATCCACCACAGACCGAAGCCCCACAGGGTGATGCCGGCCACCAGACCCAATCCAGAGGCAATCTCACCGACTCCCTGCATACCGTTGGCCGCGAAAATCAGCGGTGCATCGCCACCCAGTACCAGCATGCCCAGCGCACCGGTGCCGATCGGGCCAAGGGCCAGCCAGCTCGAGGCGGCCATGTTTTCGTGGGGCAGTTTATGCAAAGCCATGCGCAGCATCAGAATGGTCAGGATGCTGAAGGCTACCGGCAGGGAAAAAGCCCAGAGCACGTAGCTGGTCACCAGCACCACCAGTTGCGAATGAGCGTCGGCCAAGTGCGGCGCCAACAACCCCCCGCTGACGGCCGCCACTTCAGCCGCGACCACCGGCAACAACCAGACTGCCGTCATCTGGTCGATGCTGTGCTCCTGACGGGTGAACATCATGTAGGGAATCAGCACGCCACAGGCCAGCGACATCGCCACATCCAGCCACCACAGCACCTCGGCGAGGTGAATCACCCCTTCGCCCCAGCGCGGCAGGCCAAACACCAGGAAGCCATTGATGATGGTCGCCAGGCCCATGGGAATGGTGCCGAAAAACATCGAAACCGTGGAGTGGCCGAAAATACGTCGCGCTTCGTCGAAAAACAGCACCCAACGCGCCGTGTATAGCGCGGTAAACAGCAGGAACAGAGCGATATTGAACAGCCAGAGGGCTTCGGCAAAGGCGTGCAAGGCAGGTGTGGCGACCGGCAATTGCGCCAGTGCCAACGCCAGCACGCCGGTGCCCATAGTGGCCGCGAACCAGTTGGGGGTGAACTGGCGGATCACCTCGCGGGGATGCTGCAAGTGACTGAAAGGTTTGATTCCGGGCTTGGTGCTATTGGCGCATGTCATGGCGAACTCCTGTCCTCTCGTGAGGTAGAGCCCATGTTAGATCCGAATAGAATATCTATATAACGGGTAATATCTCTATATCTTATCGATATTACCTATATTGTCAGACACTCCCTTCCGATTCGATCACCAATATCCGGGCCGGTCCTAGCGGATGTGCCACATGCTCAGTGCCAACCGAGGCATGGAAAATGTCACCGACCTCCAGCAAGGCCTCCCGCTCCAGCCCCTCTTCGCGATAACGCATCCGCACCTGGCCATCGAGCACCACGAACACTTCCTCGCCATCGTTGACGTGCCACTTGTAGGGTTGATCAGTCCAGTGCAGGCGCGTGGTGATACCGTTCATGCTGGCGATGTCCAGCGCGGCCCAGGCACGCTCGCCAGTGAACGATTTGCTGCGGATGATCTTCATGGTCCGATCCTTCGAGTGAGCTGAGTGGGTGCCAAGGCTAACTCAATTTTACCGGTTGGCCTCGCAGGCCCTGGCCGAACGTGATCGCAGTAAACCCGCCATTGCACTGAGGGCCAGCACCATCAGCACCGCACCATAGCCATCGGTGGTTGCCACCAGACCAAAGGTCCGCGCCAGGTTCCCGGCCAGCAGCGCCGGCAGGCAAAACGCCAGATAACTCAGCACGTAATACGCCGACATCAACCCGGCGCGCTCATGGGGCAAGGCCAGCGGCACCAGACTGCGCACCGCTCCGAGGAAACCGGCGCCGAAGCCACAACCGGCGACCAGCGTGCCGAGGAAAAACAGCGGCAAACTGGCGCTGTGCACGCCCAGTAGAATCAGTGCGACGCCCGTCGGCAGCGAACAGGCACCCAATTGCAGCGCCTTGGTCGCCGCCTGATTGCGTAGTGTGTAAATCATCAGGGCACCGGTCACCGTCAATGCGGCGACGGTCGCCCCGCCAATCAGGTTCGACGTTGAACCGGTTGCCGTGCGCACCAATGAAGGTGCCAGCGACGCGTAAAAACCGCCGAGCGCCCAGGTCGCCGTGTTAAGCGGTAAAACACGCCATAACGTCGCACGCGCCTGGACCGGCACATGCAGGGTCGGTCGCAATGATGCCCAAGCCCCGGACTGGCGCGTGACGCTCTCCGGCAAACGCCAGACCCATACAGCCTGCATCACGAACAGGACAAGTAGCAGCCAATAGGTCAGGTGTAACGGCGCCGGAGCAAATTCGGCCAGCAAACCGCAGCCCATTCCACCCAGAGCCATGCCGATCAAGGGCGCGACGCTATTGACCAGTGGGCCATGCTGGCGATCGGTGTCCAGCAAGGTTGCACTCAACACGGCAGTTGCCATGCCGGTGGCAAACCCCTGCAGGACCCGGGCACTGATCAGCCACGCAACGCTGTCGGCGTAGATAAACAGCAACATCGCCAGGGTGTTCAGCAGCACCGCCGTAAAGATCACCGGTTTGCGTCCCAGGTAATCCGACATCGAGCCGACCGTCAGCAACGCCGCCAACAGGCTGAGGGCGTAAACGCCGAAAATAAGGGTCAGGGTCGCGGCCGAAAACTGCATCTGCTCCTGATACAGGTGATAAAGCGGTGTCGGCGCAGTGGAAGCCGCCAGGAAGCTAAGCAAGGTAATTGCCAGAAACCACAGGCTGGCGCGATTTGAAGAAGAACCGGGCATGGACACACTCCACAAAAGCTAATTATTTGCTTTTGCGGAGTGTGCTACTGGATCTCTCTTAAAGCAAATTCTTTGTGTTAAGGTCCGATGCATGGCTTTCAGGACCGGGTGCCTGCCGCAAGACCCGGTGCAATACAGGAAACACAAGATGACCGCTCCCACATTACGCCCCGGCGGCCGCAGCGCCCGGGTACAAGAGTCGATTCATTCGGCCGTGCGCCAACTCCTTGAGGAGCAGGACCGCGCCAGCGTGACGGTGCCGCAAATTGCGGCGCGCGCGGGTGTCACACCGTCCACCATCTATCGACGCTGGGGCGATGTGTCGGCGCTGCTGGCCGACGTCGCCCTCGCCCGCATGCAGCCCGACAACGAGCCGGCCAACACCGGCAGCCTGCACGGCGACGTGCGGGCCTGGGCCGAGCAGTACCTGGACGAGATGAGCTCCGAACCTGGCCGCAACATGCTGTACGACGTGCAGGCGGCGTTGAAGCCAAGTTATTGCGCGACCATCATTGGCGGGCAACTGCAGACGATTCTGGATCGCTATCCGGATCAGCCCAAGCCCAGTGTCGATCGCCTGATCAACCTGATCGCGGCGCCGACGGTGTTTCGCATACTGTTTGCCGAGGCGCCGCTTGAGGTTGAGCAATTGCACCGATTAATCGAGATCGCGTTGAATCAGTGAAACCCATTCGCAAGCAGGCTCGCTCCCACAGGGAATGTGTGCGGCAGGCCAATTGTGGGAGCGAGCCTGCTCGCGATGGGGCCGGTCCAGACACTGAAAATCCTCCTGCGACACCCCGCCACGCCACGACCTTGGTCGACACTGACTAACGCTGGCGGTCGTGCGAGACTGTCTGTCCGGGCGGGAGGTCCGGATGTCTTTTGTCTGGAGTCCCCATGTCGCTGTCCACCGGGCTGATTGCCGTCGTCGCCCTGGCCTATATGGCCATCATGTTCGCTATCGCCTTCTATGGCGACCGTCGCAGCGCGCCCTTGCCGCCGCGTGTGCGCGCCTGGGTGTACAGCCTGTCGCTGGCGGTCTACTGCACCAGCTGGACCTTCTTCGGTGCCGTGGGCCAGGCCGCCGAACAGCTCTGGTCGTTCCTGCCGATCTACCTCGGGCCGATCCTGTTGCTGGTCGGCGCGCCGTGGGTCCTGCAAAAAATGGTGATGATCAGCAAACAGGAAAACATCACCTCGATCGCCGACTTCATCGCCGCACGCTATGGCAAATCCCAGTCGCTGGCGGTGGTGGTGGCGCTGATTTGCCTGGTCGGTGTGTTGCCCTACATCGCACTGCAGCTCAAAGGCATCGTGCTCGGCGTGAACCTGCTGATCGGCGCCGGTGCCGACGCCATGGGCACCCGCGCCCAGGACACCGCGCTGATCGTATCGCTGGTGCTGGCGCTGTTCACCATCGTCTTCGGCACCCGCAACCTCGACGCCACGGAGCACCACCGCGGCATGGTGCTTGCGATTGCCTTCGAATCATTGGTGAAGCTGTTCGCGTTCCTCGCTGTCGGCGCCTTCGTGACCTACGGCCTGTACGACGGATTCGACGACCTGTTCGACCAGGCCATGCTCGCGCCGCGCCTGGAGCAGTACTGGAAGGAAACCATCAACTGGCCGTCGATGGTGGTGCAGACCGGTGTGGCGATGATGGCGATTATTTGCCTGCCACGGCAGTTCCACGTGACCGTTGTCGAGAACATCGACCCTCAGGATCTGCGCCTGGCCAAGTGGGTGTTCCCGGCCTACCTCGCCCTCGCCGCCTTGTTTGTCGTGCCGATCGCCCTGGCCGGCCAGATGATGCTGCCCAGCTCGGTGCTGCCGGACTCGTTCGTCATCAGCCTGCCCCTGGCCCAGGCGCATCCGGCGCTGGCCCTGCTGGCGTTTATCGGTGGCGCATCGGCGGCCACCGGCATGGTGATCGTGGCCAGCGTGGCGCTGTCAACCATGGTCTCCAACGACATGCTGCTGCCCTGGCTGCTGCGGCGCAACAACGCCGAGCGCCCGTTCGAAGTGTTCCGCCAGTGGATGCTGTCGGTGCGCCGCGTCAGCATCGTGGTGATTCTGCTGCTGGCCTACGTCAGTTATCGCCTGCTGGGCTCGACCGCCAGCCTGGCGACCATCGGCCAGATCGCCTTCGCCGCCGTGACCCAACTGGCCCCCGCCATGCTCGGTGCGCTGTACTGGAAACAGGCCAACCGCCGCGGCGTTTTCGCCGGCCTCGCCGCAGGCACCTTCCTGTGGTTCTACACCTTGGTCCTGCCGATTGCCGCCCTCAGCCTCGGCCTGTCCTTAAGCACCTTCCCGGGGCTGGCCTGGTTGCACAGCAACCCACTGAACTTGCCGATCACCCCGCTGACCCAGGGCGTGGTGCTGTCGCTGGCAGGCAACTTCACGCTGTTCGCCTGGGTTTCGGTACTGTCGCGCACCCGTGTGTCCGAGCACTGGCAGGCGGGCCGCTTCATCGGCCAGGAAATCAGCGCCCGCCCCAGCGCACGTTCGATGCTGGCGGTGCAGATCGACGACCTGCTACAACTGGCGGCGCGCTTCGTCGGCGAAGAACGTGCCCGTCAAAGCTTCATCCGTTTTGCCTATCGCCAGGGCAAGGGCTTCAACCCGAACCAGAACGCTGACAATGAATGGATCGCCCATACCGAACGCTTGTTGGCCGGTGTGCTCGGCGCTTCCTCGACCCGCGCGGTGGTAAAAGCCGCCATTGAAGGCCGCGAGATGCAACTGGAGGACGTCGTGCGCATCGCCGACGAAGCCTCGGAGGTGCTGCAGTTCAACCGTGCCTTGCTGCAAGGCGCGATCGAGAACATCACCCAGGGCATCAGCGTGGTCGACCAGTCACTGAAACTGGTGGCCTGGAACCGTCGATACCTGGATTTGTTCAACTACC
The DNA here is from genome assembly GCF_054668325.1 of Pseudomonas sp. S2_F07. Lineage (NCBI taxonomy): Bacteria > Pseudomonadati > Pseudomonadota > Gammaproteobacteria > Pseudomonadales > Pseudomonadaceae > Pseudomonas > Pseudomonas sp. S2_F07. Next base: position 5,707,523 of record NZ_CP162758.1, on the reverse strand, counting down.
CGGATGGCCTGATCAGAGTTGGCCGGCCCATCGCCGACATCATTCGCCACAATGCCGAGCGCGGCCTGTGCGGCCCGGGCGAAGCCGAAGTGCACGTCGCGCGTCGCCTGCACTGGATGCGCCAGGGCCGCGCGCACACCTCCGAGCGCCTGTTCCCCAACGGCCGGGTGATCGAGCTGATCGGCAACCCGATGCCGGGCGGTGGATTCGTCATGAGCTTCACCGACATCACCGCGTTCCGCGAAGCCGAGCAAGCGCTGACCGAAGCCAACGAAGGGCTGGAGCGACGGGTCACCGAACGGACCCACGAATTGTCACAACTCAACATTGCCCTGACCGAGGCCAAGGGCACCGCCGAGGCCGCCAACCAGTCCAAGACCCGTTTCCTCGCGGCCGTCAGCCATGACTTGATGCAACCCTTGAATGCGGCGCGGCTGTTCTCCGCCGCCCTCTCCCATCAGGGCGATAGTCTGTCTGGCGAAGCACAGAAACTGGTCGAGCACCTGGACAGTTCGCTGCGCTCGGCCGAGGACTTGATCAGCGACCTGCTGGACATTTCCCGCCTGGAAAACGGCAAGATCAACCCCAATCGCCAGCCATTCGCCCTCAACGAACTGTTCGATACCCTCGGTACAGAGTTCAAGGCGCTGGCGCGAGAACAAAAACTGGAGTTCCGGGTTCGCGCCAGCACGTTGCGGGTCGACAGCGACATCAAACTGCTGCGGCGGATCTTGCAGAACTTCCTGACTAACGCTTTCCGCTACGGCAAAGGGCCGGTGCTGCTGGGGGTTCGCCGACACAAGGAGCAACTGAGCCTGGAAGTCTGGGACCGTGGGCCAGGCATCCCGGAAGATAAGCTGCAGGTGATTTTCGAAGAGTTCAAGCGCCTCGACAGCCACCAGACCCAGGCCGAAAAAGGCCTCGGCCTGGGGCTGGCGATTGCCGACGGGCTATGTCGCGTGCTCGGTCATACCTTGCGCGTACGCTCCTGGCCAGGACGCGGTAGCGTGTTCAGCGTCAGCGTGCCGCTGGCCCGAGCGCAAACCGCAGCGCCGCTCAAGGTCGCCGAGCTCAACGGCAAGTTGCTCAATGGCGCGCAGGTGCTGTGTATCGACAACGAGGACAGCATCCTGATCGGCATGAACAGCCTGCTCAGCCGCTGGGGTTGCCAGGTCTGGACCGCGCGCAATCGCGAGGAATGTGCCGTGTTGCTTGGCGAAGGCATGCGTCCGCAATTGGCCCTGGTGGATTACCACCTCGATCATGGCGAGACCGGAACCGATTTGATGGCCTGGTTGCGCACGCAGATGGGCGAGCCGGTTCCGGGGGTGGTGATCAGCGCCGATGGCCGGCCGGAGACGGTCGACCTGGTGCATGCCGCAGGGCTGGATTACCTGGCCAAACCGGTGAAGCCGGCGGCGTTGCGCGCGTTGTTGAGCCGGTACATACCGTTGTAGCGAGGATCAGCTCGCCACAATGGTTAATGTTTCGCTGCCGGTTTATTCCGGCAACTCGACCAACCCATCGACATCGGTCATCGCCCGCTCCAGCAAATCCGCCGGCAAGCTCTTGCTCGCCCGCGCGCCCAACAGCTTGAGCTGTTCACTGCGGCTGACCAGGTTGCCGCGTCCCTCTGTCAGCTTGTTGCGTGCCGAACTGTAGGCCTTGTCCAGTTGCTGCAAGCGATTGCCGACCTCGTCCAGATCCTGGATAAACAGCACGAACTTGTCGTACAGCCACCCGGCCCGCTCGGCGATTTCCCGGGCATTCTGGCTCTGGCGCTCCTGCTTCCACAGGCTGTCGATGACCCGCAGGGTCGCCAGCAAGGTGGTCGGGCTGACGATCACGATGTTGCGGTCGAACGCCTCCTGGAACAGCGTCGGTTCAGCCTGCAGCGCGGCCGAAAACGCCGCCTCGATCGGCACGAAGAGCAACACGAAATCCAGGCTGTGCAAGCCATCGAGGCGCTTGTAATCCTTGCCGGCCAGGCCTTTGACGTGATTGCGCAACGACAGCACGTGCTGCTTGATCGCGATCTGGCCGATAGCCTCGTCTTCAGCCGCGACGTATTGCTGATAGGCCGTCAGGCTGACTTTGGAGTCGACCACCACCTGCTTGTCGCCCGGCAGATAAATGATCACGTCCGGCTGGAAGCGCTCGCCGTCCGGTCCCTTGAGATTGACCTGAGTCTGGTACTCGCGGCCCTTCTCCAGCCCCGCATGCTCGAGCACGCGCTCAAGAATCAGCTCGCCCCAATTGCCCTGGGTCTTCTGCCCTTTCAAGGCGCGAGTCAGGTTGGTGGCCTCATCGCTCAGGCGCAAATTCAGCTGTTGCAGGCGCTCCAACTCCTTGGCCAGGGAGAAACGCTCACGGGCCTCGTTCTGATAGCTTTCCTCGACACGTTTTTCGAAGGACTGGATGCGTTCCTTGAGCGGATCGAGCAACTGCCCCAGGCGCTGCTGGCTGGTCTCGGCAAAGCGCTGCTCGCGCTCATCGAAAATTTTCCCCGCCAGCTCGGCGAATTGCGCGCGCAACTCGTCCCGCGAACCTTGCAGATCGTTGAGGCGCTGCTGATGACTGTCCTGTTGCTCGCGCAATTCGGCGTTGAGCGACGCGGCCTGGGCGTCCAGGCGGCGCAACTCGGCTTCTTTGCCGGCGCGTTCGATATTCCACGCATGGGCGGCGTCCCGGGCGTCGTCGCGCTCGATCTGCAACAGCTCGACTTCACGACGCAGCGCAGCCAGATCAGCCTGTTTGGCGGCGTTGGCCTGGGTCAGATCAGCCGCTTCATCGCGGCTGGACTCGAGCTGGGCGTTCAATCCGTCCTGCGCCAGTTGCGCCATGGCCAGGCGTTCTTGCAGCAGCGCGACATCGGCTTGCGTGGTGCTGGCCCGACGTTGCAGTTGCCAGGCCAATACCAGCAACGGCAACCCAGCCCCTGCCAGACCCAGCAATAAGCTGGTCAAGTCCATTGCCATAGCCACTCCTGCCATTCGGATAAAGCCTGAAGGTTAACCAAGAGGTCCGGTCTTGGACAGCTCAGTCTTCGATCAGCCCCAGTTCCTGTTGCGCGCGGTGATCACCCGCCCGAGCGGCCTGGCGCAACAGGTCCTGACCGATCCGGCGGTCCCGGGCATTCCCGCATTCGCGACACATCAACTGGCCAAGGCGACTTTGCGCCGCCACCACACCTTCACGGGCCGGTTGCTTGAGCAAACGTCCGGCGATGTGTTTGACGTTACGGTTTTCGCCCAGATGCGGACTGTCCAACAGCCACTCCGCCACACGCATGGAAAAGCGCTTGGCAGGGGCAACAGAAGGCGGTGTGGAGGAAGAGGAAACAGAGGCCGAGCGAAACTTCATAAAGCACTGTGGGGCAGATCAGAAGGCGCGCAACTTTACTCTCTTTTTCTTACAGGTAAAGCTGAAAATATCCCGGCACGCCCGTCCTAGAGCAAGCGCTCGGGACAATCCACAGAAGCTGTGGATAACTCAGTGGACAACCGCCCTCGAACTCTCTCAAAGCCCTGTGGAATGGGGCTCGCAGTCAAACTGACGATTTTTTCACCAGTAAAAAAAAGCGATGTTTTTCATTGACTTAAATTTTGGTTACAGGCAGCCATTACGCTTGAACGTGAGATGACAGCGGGGTGACAGACCGCGCAACTAATGTGCACAAGTGCCTTTGCGATGGTTATATCGACGCCCTTTTTCGGCGCATTTTTTTGTCGTGCCTGGGGACAAACCCTGGCAAACCCGGTTTCCAGACGGCTGCGCCGCTTCAAACGTCGATGACCGGCGGTCGGATTCTGTCTCGAAACAGGGCGTATCAATCCCGGACCGTGCAGCTTTATCTGCGCCTCCACAAGGAGAAACAGCCCGATCAGGCACCCGCCGGGAAATTCTTTTCACTATCACACTTCCCTTGGCCAGTTCAATCCGTTAGTATCTGCGGCGTTAGTACCAAGCTGAAAGTCAATTCTGGTCGAACAAATCCCCCCGGTCAGCCTTCCCAACGGAAGCCTCCACCGAACAAGCGGGATCGACCACCTCGATGGTTTCCAGGTAAATCTTGCGCCAACACAACCTTTGAATCGAAAGCAAAGGGTGTTGCTCCGCCTGCCTACTCTGCTCGAACCAACCTGCAAATTGATCAGGATCTTCACCCCGGGCCCAGAACCTTTGCCCTTGATGTGTTGCCTGCCCTCCTAAGTACCTACCTGCCAGCCCAAGCGCGCCAACTTATCAGCGCTTCAAACTGGCTGCTTTGTTCCAGTCGGGTTCTTCGTTCGATCAATGGTGATCGACGTTACTGGAACGTTTTAACGTTGCACGGTTCTTATCCGTGTCATTTGTAGGAACACCCAATAATGTCTACTCAAATCCACACTCAGGATGCCATTCGCACCCTAACCAACGCTTTTGCACCAATGAACTGCCTGATCATGGCCGCTCGCAAAGGCTGCTTCAGCTTCACCCTGGTCAACGAACACGGTATCGCTCGTCACAGCGAACGCCTGTACCCCGATCAATACTCCAGCGCCGAGCCGCTGCAGGCCGTGATCGAGCGTACCCGTCAGGCACTGGTTGCCTGAAACGCCAGACAGGCTGAAAAACCCAAAAGCCCTGCCCGAAAAGCGGGGCTTTTTATTGCCCGATATTTCCTTGCCATCGAATCACGACTAAGCACGATCCGATATAAGGGTTATAACTGGTCGCTGGAAATATTTTAAAAACAGGCCTTTACAGCGCGAATATGACACTACACTTCAACTCAAGCGGCTTGACCCGCTTGCGGCGAGCCTGAGCCGATCCACTGCTGCCAAGCCCCTTTCAGGTATCGCCGTCCATTTCAGGTTTCGAGGGTTTTATGGGTATCGCTGCCAGCGAACTGTGCCGTTATGTGATTCGTCCGACCTTGATCTACCTCGGACGCCATAGCGCTACTGCCGAATCCTTGCTGCTGGGCATTGCCGCCAGCCAGTCCGCCCTTGGTTCCGCCCTGCATGACCGCCGTGGGCACGGCCTGTACCGCATTGCCGAGCCCCGCCACCAAGCCCTATGGGATCACTACCTGGCCCTTGATCCGGACCGTGCAAGCCTGGTCCGCGGCCTGGCCAGCCAGCATGCGTTTCTCAGTGGCCCGCACCTCGAATTGACCGTCAACCTGCGTTACGCCACAGCCATCGCCTGGCTGCTGGTGGAAGAACAGAACACCCCCCTCCCCGCCCCTGATGATTTGTTGGGTATGGCCAGGATCTGGCGCCAGACATTTCAGCCCCAGGGACGCCTGCGTGATTTCACCAGCGCTTGGCAAACCTGTGTTTCACCGTTGAATCAGGTAGCCTGCTGACACACCTGGATCCAAAGATCGCGCAACACGCCGCGAATCTGGTCGGATTGTCCTACAAAACCGCTCTAAATCAAGGCATACAGCCTATGGCGCCGGAACGAAAATGTTGGTAATTTTCGCCCCGGTGATCACCAGGAGTTCTAATAATGAAAAAAGTAATGCTCAAAACCACCATCAGTCTCGCCGTTGCCATGGCATCCACCCAGATCTTTGCAAGTGGCTTTGCCATCAACGAACAAAGCATCAGCGGGATGGGTACAGGTTTTGCCGGGCGATCTTCCTCTGCCGATGACGCAAGCACCATTTTTGGCAACCCTGCCGGCATGTCGCGCATCAAGCGCGAACAAGTCACCGGCGGTATTGCGATGCTCGACGCACACACTGACATCAGCCACGCAAGCTCCAGCCCGAACGGCGGCAGCAACGACGGCGACATGGTTCCGTTCATCGCCGTCCCTATGGGCTACTACGTCAAGCCAATCGACGACAAGTGGGCCTTCGGTGTGGGCGTATACGCACCATTCGGTCTGGTAACCGACTACGAAAACGGCTTTGCCGGCCGCTATTTCGGCAGCAAGAGCGAAGTCAAGATCGTCACCCTGCAACCGACGGTCAGCTACGCCTTCAACGACAAGGTTTCCATCGGTTTTGGCCCAACCATCAACCGCATCGACGGCACCCTGGAATCGAACCTGTCGATCACCCAGTCCCAGCCCGATGGCAAGGTCAAGATCAAGGGGGACGACACCGCGCTGGGCTACAACATCGGCGTGCTGGTGCAAGCCACCGACAGCACTCGCGTCGGCCTGACCTACCACTCGAAAGTGAAGTACAAGCTCGACGGTGACACCAAGGTCAACTACAACGTGCTGGGCCTGATCGGCCAGAACCCAAGCCAGAAATACGACGCTTCGCTGGACCTGACCACACCTGAATCGGTGGACTTCTCGGTCACTCACCAGCTCGACGACAAGTGGACTCTTTACGCAGGCAGCACCTGGACCCGCTGGAGCCGCCTGAAAGAAATCACCGTTGAAAACAAAGGCGTTCCGGCTGTTCTGAACGGCCAGTTCGGCACCATCACTGAAGAACAGAACTGGCACGACACCTGGGCTCACGCCATCGGCGCGTCCTACCAGTTGAACAAGCAATGGGTACTGCGTACCGGTCTGTCCATTGACCAGGCACCGACCAACAACGTCGACCGCTCCCCACGCATCCCGACTGGCGATCGCAAGATTTTCAGCGTGGGCGCCGGCTGGAGCCCGACCGACGACCTGACCATCGACCTGGCGTATTCGTACCTGCGCGAAGAGTCGGTCAAGGTCAACAACAGCAACGACCGTGGCCAGACCTACAACGCCAAGTATGAAAACTACGCGAACGGTTTCGGTCTCGGTGCGACCTACCGCTTCTGATGATTCCCGGCGAGCCTGAACGCTCGCCAACGGAATCAAAAAAGCCCCGCTCTCTTCACAGAGGCGGGGCTTTTCAGTGGGTGCAAATCAAGGTTGTGAAGCCAGGGCTTGCTCCACCGCCGCAATGAACTCGGGATCATCGGGCTTGGTCAGGCTGGAAAAGCTGGCGATCACCTTACCCTTGCGATCGACCACGTATTTGTAGAAATTCCATTTTGGCGCACTGCTTTGTTCGGCCAGCACCTTGAACAGATGGGTTGCGTCGGCGCCACGTACCGGCTGCGGCTCGGTCATAGTGAAAGTCACGCCATAGTTGACGTAACAAACCTTGGCGGTCTCGGCACCGTCCCCGGACTCCTGCTTGAAGTCATTGGACGGAACACCCAGTACTTCCAGCCCCTGCCCTTTGTAACGCTGATTCAGCGCCTCAAGACTCTTGAACTGCGGGGCGAAACCGCAGAAGCTCGCAGTATTGACCACCACCAGCGGCTTACCTTCATACCGTTGGCACAGGTCGATGGATTCCTTGGCGCGCAGCTTTTGCAGTGATCCTTGCAACAGTTCCGGGCACTCGGCCGCGCAGGCCAGTCCGGTAAACGTCACCAGCAACGCGGGGACTGCAATCCAGCGCATCAGCATGTCGGTGCATCCTTGATAACTCGTCAAAAGTGACGTTACTCGCCCTCGCCGCTCACTAGCAAGCACCCATGCCCAACTGCATCAGCGCCAGTCCGCCTTGATGCCAGCCCCACCACGACAATGCCAGCAATAAGGCGCAGACGGCGGCTACGGCGATCCGCGGCCAAAGACTGTTCATATCGCACTCATTTGTGATTGCAGACGCTCTACCGGCCGCTCACGCACCGGCCAGTTGAGGGCAGCGGCCAACAGGCTCAAGAGAATTGCCACTTGCCAGATCAAGTCATAACTCCCGGTTCGGTCATACACCACCCCGCCCAACCAGCCACCCAGAAACGAACCGAGCTGGTGAAACAGGAAAACAATCCCGCCGAGCATGGACAGATTTCGCACACCAAACAAGGTCGCCACCGTGCCGTTGGTCAACGGCACCGTCGACAGCCACAGAAAGCCCATGGCCATGCCGAACAGGTAGGCCGTGGTGGTCGTCACCGGCGCCCACAGGAACAAGGCAATGACCACCGCCCGCAGCAAGTACAGACCGGTGAGCAACCGCGGCTTGGACATGCGCCCGCCGAGCCATCCGGCGGTATAGGTGCCGAAAATGTTGAACAGCCCGATCAGCGCCAGCACCGTGGTGCCGACCGTCGCCGGAAGATGTTGATCCACCAGATAGGCCGGCAAGTGCACGCCGATGAACACCACTTGGAATCCGCACACAAAAAAGCCGAACGCCAGGAGCCAGAATCCGGAATGGGAGCAGGCCTCACGCAGCGCTTCGCCAAGGGTCTGTTCGTGGCCCATGACGGGCAGCGGCTTGTCCTTGAGCATGCCCACCAGCGGCACGATCAACGCCACCAGCAAGCCCAGCACCAGCAGCGCCGCGGACCAGCCAAGCCATCCGATCAGACCGAGTGTGCCGGGCAACATCGCGAACTGGCCGAACGAACCGGCCGCACTGGCGATCCCCATGCCCATGCTGCGTTTTTCCGGCGGCACCGCACGGCCGACCACGCCGAGGATCACCGAGAACGATGTACCAGACAGTCCGATACCGATCAGCAGGCCGGCGCTCAGTGACAGGGTCATCGCCGAGTCGGAGAGCCCCATGCAAATCAGCCCGGCCGCGTACAGGACGCCACCGATCAGCACCACTTTCGCCGCGCCGAAGCGGTCGGCCAGGGCGCCGGTGAACGGCTGAGCGAGGCCCCAGATCAGGTTCTGCAGGGCGATAGCGAAGGCAAAGACTTCACGCCCCCAACCGAACTCGGAGCTCATCGGCGCCAGAAACAGCCCGAAGCCATGGCGGACACCCAGCGACAACGCAAGGATCAGCGCACTCCCCAACAGAACCCAGCCGCATGTACGCCACATCGATGTCATTGTTGTTCTCCGGTAGCGGGTATATACCCGCTTATGATCGAAAAAACCGGCATCATGCCAGTTCATCCAACAGCTTCAATAAGGTTTCGCGCTTCTCGGCACCCAGGCGATCGATCAAACGTTGCTGCGCGGCTTCCCAGGCCGGCAAGGCAGCCTTGAGACGCTCTGCCCCGGCCTCGGTCAGCAGGACGATGCGGTTGCGCATGTCCTCGCCCTCGACCAGCGTCACCAGGCCATCACCCTCCAGCACCCGCAAATTACGCCCCAGGGTACTGCGATCCAGGCCCATGGCCTCGGCCAGGGTCGAAATGCTCGGCTGATCCAGACGCTGCAGATTGCACAGCAAAGAATACTGCGCAACGTTGATCCCGAAGCCATCGAGAGCGCCGTCGTAGTGCCTGCTGACGCCACGGGCGGCGCGACGCAGGTTGATGCATAAACATTGGGAATCGAGCATGGTGCGTGTATATACCCGCGAGTCGGTTAAATCAAGTTACAGAGCTGGAATAACAGTTAAAACAGCGCCAAGCCTACCAGCACTGCAACTTCCAGCAACTCCAGCATCGCACCCGCCGTGTCCCCCGTCGTGCCGCCCAGGCGCCGCAGCATCACCTGGCGCAGCCAGACAAAACCAATAACCGCCAACACCACAACCACCACACCACTCAAACCGACGATCAACACACAGGCTAGTGCGCTGACCGCCAGCACCTGCTTGCCCGCCGAACGCGGAAGATGATCGGACAATGCCTGGCCCAGGCCACCGGCACGCACGTACGGCGTGGTCAGGAACAAGCCGAGCAATGCACTGCGACCGATCAACGGCACAATGATCAATGCCAGTGAATGCGGCTGTTCGATCAGCGCCAGCAGTGCGGTGAATTTGAGCAGCAACACCAGCACCAGCGTCACCACGGCGATCGGCCCGCTGCGCGGGTCTTTCATGATGGTCAACGTGCGCTCACGATCGCCAAAACCACCGAGCCAGGCGTCGGCGCTGTCCGCCAGGCCATCCAGGTGCAGGCCGCCGCTGAGCAGCACCCAAAGGCTCAGCAACAACGCCGCGTGCAGCAACGTCGGCGTGCCGAGCAACAGCCAGTTGACTGCCCACAGAATGGCGCCAAAGAGCAATCCCACCAGCGGATAAAACAGCAGCGACCGCCCCAGATCCCGGGACTCTGGCATGCCGGGCAGGCGAATCGGCAGGCTGCTGAGAAATTGCAGGGCGATCCAGAATGGCAGCATGGTCAGAGCACTTCCTTCAACACGCCCGCAGGCTCCACCGTCAGCGAAAACAGCGCACCATGCCCGACCTCAACGTTGAGCAGTTGTTCCCGCGGCAGCCCGCGCGCTTGTGCCAGCAACAGACGCATCACACCGCCATGACTGATCAGCAGAATGCGCTCATCGGCACAGTTCGCGTGTAAACGCTCCAGCGCGGCCAGCACCCGAGCCGAAAACTCTGCAACCGGCTCCCCCTGAGGCGGCGTGAACGAATAGGGATCGGCCCAGAACAGACCCAGGGCCTGCGCGTCGGTTTCCATCAACGCCGCCGCGCTCTGCCCTTCCCAGGCGCCGAAATGCAACTCTTGCAGGTTCTTGTCCAACTGCACCGGCACACCCAGTTGCGCAGCGAGTTCCTCGGCAAACAGCGCACAACGCTGCAACGGCGAACTGACCAGCCGATCCCACGGCCCTTGCCCGATCACGGCGGCGCGCATCTGCGCCCAGCCCGTGTCGGTCAACGCATCATCGATGCTGCCGCGCAAGCCGCCGCCGAGTTCGGTTTCACCGTGACGCAACAGATCCACGCGCAAGGTCATGCCGGACGATCTGCCACGGCGGCTTCGGCGAAGGTCGCCATCTGCCCGTGCAGGTCGCACGCCAGGCGCAGCAGCGGCACTGCCAACGCCGCGCCACTGCCTTCGCCCAGCCGCAGGCCGAGATCGAGCAAGGGTTGAGCGTCCAGGGTTTCCAGCACATGACGATGCCCCGGCTCGGCGCCGCGATGGCCGAACAACAACCACTGACGGCAATCAGGATTCAAACGCACAGCAACCAGCGCCGCGACACTGCAAATGAAGCCATCCACCAACACCGCGACACCGTCCTGGGCACAGGCGAGATAGGCACCGACCAGCGCGGCGATCTCAAAACCGCCGAGGTTGAACAGGGTCTGCAAGGCATCGCCACGCTGCGCGCCATGCATTGCCAGGGCGCGCCCGATGACCTGGGCCTTGTGGCTGACACCTTCAGCATTGAGCCCGGTACCAGGCCCGGTCAAATGCACCACCGGGCAATCGAGCAGCGCGCACGCCAGGGCGCTGGCGGCGGTGGTGTTACCGATGCCCATCTCGCCACCGATAAACAACTGCGCACCGCTGGCGATTGCCCGCTGCACGCTGTCACGGCCGGCCTGCAAGGCGAGTTGCCCCTGGGCCTGGGTCATGGCCGGTCCCTGTACAAAATTTGCCGTGCCCGGGCCGACGTTCAGGTGGCGCACCCCCGGCAGGTCCAGCGACGGCGTGACCGTGCCAAGGTCAACCACCTCGAGGGAAGCGCCCAGTTGCCGCGCCAATACGCTGATCGCCGCACCACCGCTGACGAAATTGAGCAGCATCTGCCCGGTCACTTCCTGGGGAAACGCCGACACGCCCTCGGCGACGACGCCGTGGTCACCGGCAAAAATCGCGATCCAAACCTGCTCCAGGCTCGGTTTGACCCGCCCTTGCAAACCCGCCAACTGCACCGCCAACGCTTCCAGCTGGCCGAGGGAGCCGGCCGGCTTGGTCAGTTGCTGTTGCCGCGCCCGGGCCTGTTCGACTACTTGGGTATCGACCGGCTTGCACGGGTTCAGCCACCAGGATTGAGTCATAACGCAGTTCCTTTCAAAGTCAGGGGCAGGCCGGCGACGGTCAGGACGACACGCTGACAACGCTCAGCCAGAGCTTGATGCAGCCAACCGGCTTCATCGACATAGCGGCGAGTCAATTCGCCCAGCGGCACGACACCCATTCCGGTCTCGTTGCTGACAAAAATGATTTCACCCGGCAGCGATGCCAGGCAGTCCAGCAAGGCATCACGCTCGGCTTTCAAGCGCTCGGCATCGTCGAGCATCAGCAGATTGGTCAGCCACAGGGTCAGGCAATCCACCAGCAGACAGTGGTCGACACGGGAGTTTTCACGCAGTACGCGGGCCAGTTCCAGTGGTTCTTCGATCAGTGCCCATTCAGCAGGGCGACGGGCGCGGTGATGAGCGACCCGCTCGTTCATTTCTCCGTCCAGTGGCTGGCTGGTGGCGATATAGGTCACGGCCAGGGCGCTGTCGAGGGCGAGTTTTTCAGCCAGGCGACTCTTGCCGGAGCGGGCGCCGCCGAGGATCAGTTGGAGCATGGTTACATCCTTTCAAATGGGCGGTGTGGCCACTTCAGTCTTCGCGAGCAAGTCGGATCGCCGCACCGCCGCTCCCACAGTTGACCGCGTTCTAATGTGGGAGCGGGCTTGCTCGCGAAGAGGCCAGAGCTTTCACCTCAGATTCCACAGAGCTGCCGCAACAGCCCGGTATCCAGATGCTTCTCCACCAGATCCGCCAGCCGCTCGATATCGCGCTCGCGCAACGCGTGGTAATCCACTTCCTGCACTTCCTGCAACCCGGCCCAGCGCAGCAGTGCACTGCATGCCGCCGGCGATTCGAACAGCCCGTGCAGGTAGGTGCCGAAAATCTGTCCGTCAGCACTTTGCGCACCATCACAGCGGCCGTCATCCAACTGCACGGCAGCGTTTTCCAGAGCAGGTCCGGTGGTCACGCCGGCATGAATTTCATAACCCGCCACCGGCGCGTCTTCCAGCGCCAGGCGACCACGCACATTGCGCAACTGCTTCTCTTGTTCGAGCCGGGTCTGGAATGCCAACAGTCCCAAACCAGCACTGGAACCCGGCGCACCTTCCAGCCCCAGCGGATCATGCACCTGCTCACCGAGCATCTGCAGGCCGCCACAGATCCCCAGCAGTTTCCCGCCGTAACGCAGATGCCGGGCGATGGCGGCGTCCCAACCGTTGGCTCGCAGGTACGCGAGGTCGCTGCGCACACTTTTCGAGCCGGGAAGAATGATCAGGTCGGCGGGAGGAATCGCCTGGCCGGGGCCGATGAATTGCAGGTCCACTTGCGGATGCAGGCGCAGCGGATCGAAATCGGTGTGATTGCTGATGCGCGGCAGCACCGGTACCACCACCTTCAGCACCTGCTCGGCTTTATCGGCCTGGCGTTGATCGATGCCATCCTCGGCCTCCAGGTGCAGATCCATCACGTACGGCAACACGCCGACCACCGGTTTGCCGGTGCGCTCTTCGAGCCAGTCGAGACCGGGTTGCAGCAACGCGATGTCGCCTCGGAAACGATTGATGACGAAGCCTTTGACCCGCGCCTGTTCGCTCGGTGACAGCAATTCGAGGGTGCCTACCAGGTGGGCGAAAACCCCGCCGCGATTGATATCGGCGATCAGCAGCACCGGGCAATCCACCGCTTCGGCAAAACCCATGTTGGCAATATCGCCGGCCCGCAGATTGATTTCCGCAGGCGAGCCCGCGCCCTCGACCATCACCAGCGGATACGCCGCGCTCAAGCGCTCGTGGGAGGCCAGCACCGCTTGCATGGCGATGGTTTTGTAGTCGTGATAGGCGACGGCATTCATGGTCGTGACGGCACGGCCATGGATGATCACTTGAGCACCGGTGTCACTGTTGGGCTTGAGCAACACCGGGTTCATGTCGGTGTGCGGTTCAAGGTTCGCGGCCTGGGCCTGGACCGCCTGGGCCCGGCCGATCTCGCCACCGTCGGCGGTCACCGCACTGTTGAGGGCCATGTTCTGCGGCTTGAACGGCACCACCCTGACGCCCTGGCGCGTGGCCCAACGGCACAGCGCGGTCACCAGCGTGCTTTTACCGGCATCCGATGTGGTGCCCTGCACCATCAGCGTGGTCATTGGTTTTCCTTGGCAAAATCGTCGAACGCCTGCGCCAGTCGTACCCAGGCGATCTCGTCACCGGGCAAGCCGAATCGCAGGCTGCTGTTGTGCGTGAACAACCGCAGGAGAATGCCGCGCCGGGCCATGAACTCATGCAGTGCTTCGGCGCGCTCGGTGATCAGCCACTGGAACAGCGCGCAACCACCCTGGGGCTCCAAGTCGTGTTGCGCCAGCAACGACGCAAGGCGCTCGCTGGCCTCTTCGGTGCGCAGCCGTTGCGCCGTTTGCGCCTCGGTATCGCGCAGGCAGGCCTGGCCCACGACCCGGGTTGCCCCGCTCACGGCCCAGGGTCCCACTTGTTCTGCCAGCAACTTGAGCAACTTGCGCTCGGCCAGCACAAACCCCAGGCGCACACCGGCCAGGCCGAAAAACTTGCCAAAGGAACGCAAGACAACCAGCCCGACTTGATGGGCAAACGGCGCCAGGCTCAGTTGCGGCGTGTTATCCATGAACGCTTCGTCCACCACCAGCCAGCCACCGCGCTGGGCCAGTCGCGTGTGCCAGTCGAGCAGGCGACTGGGGGTGAGGCTCAGGCCCGTGGGGTTATTCGGATTGACCACCACCAGCACGTCGAAACTGTCGATAAAGAAGTCGACTTCCTGCTCCAGCACTTCACGCACGATGTAGCCGTTGCGACGCCACGCTTCGGCGTGCTCGGCGTAACACGGCGACAACACGCCGACCTTGCCCGCCCGACGCAAGCGCGGCAGCAGTTGAATCGCCATTTGCGAGCCGGCCACCGGCAATGCCTGCAAGGTGCCGTAGTAATCACAGGCGGCCTGCTCCAGGCCATCGTCCGCCTCCGGCAAACGGGCCCAGGCTCGCAGCGGAATATCCGGCACCGGGAACGACCAGGGCGCAAGGCCCGTGGACAGGTCCAGCCAGTCGGCTTCATCTATGCCGTATTCGAGCGCCGCCTTGCGCAGTCGCCCACCGTGCTCAAGCATAAAATTCGGCCCCCAGGCAGAGAATCAGCAGCCACAACCATACCCCGCGCTGGACCAATTGCCAGCCCCGGTCGATGGAGTCGGCATCCGCCGGCACACCTTCGCCCAACTGCGGACGCTGATGCAGTTCGCCGTGATAAATCGCCGCCCCACCCAACTCGACGCCAAGGGCACCCGCCCCTGCCGCCATCACCGGGCCGGCGTTCGGGCTGTCCCAGGTCGGGCCCTGGCTGCGCCAGCATTTCAACGCCAGCCGGGTTTTGCCCAGCAGCGCGTAAGTCAGCGCCACCAGGCGCGCAGGAATGTAATTGAGCAGGTCGTCGACCTTCGCCGCCGCCCAGCCGAAGCGTTCGAAGCGCTCATTGCGATAACCCCACATCGCATCCAGCGTATTACTCAGGCGGTAGAGCACCACGCCCGGCGCACCCGCCACGGCAAACCAGAACAACGCCGCGAATACCGCATCGCTACCGTTCTCCAGCACCGACTCGGTAGCGGCACGGGCGACTTCGGTTTCATCCAGATCACTGGTTTTACGGCTGACCAGATAACTCACGCGCTTGCGTGCTTCATCAAGATCACCGCCACGCAGGGCCCCGGCCACAGGCTCGACGTGCTCACCGAGGCTGCGCATGCCGAGGGCGCAATAGAGCGCGAGAATCTCGACGATCCAGCCGACATAAGGCGCCCAGGAAAAGGCCGTGGCCAACAGCGTCAGCGGCACCACGGCGATCACCCACGCGGTGACGCCATGACTGCGCCAGCCGCGACCGCCACCGTTGAAACGTTGCTCGATGCGCTCGGCAAAACGGCCGAACGCCACCAGCGGATGCCAGCGTTTGGGTTCACCCAGCAGCGCATCCAGCGCAACCGCGGCGACGCTCAACAACGCCACACTCATTGACTCACTCCCCAATAATTTTCGTACAGCAATTCATGTAGCGGACGCGCCTGTGCCCAGCCTTCGAGCACCAGCATCGGCGCCGGGTAAAACTCCTTCACCGGTCCCAGGCACAGCACCGCCAGCGGCTTGGCACCAGGAGGCAACCTCAACAGGTCCGCCAGCGCCCGGGGTTCGAACAGCGACACCCAGCCCATGCCCAGCCCTTCGGCGCGGGACGCCAACCACAGGTTCTGGATCGCGCAGGACAACGAAGCCATGTCCATTTCCGGTAGCGTGCGGCGGCCGAAGATATGCTGCTCACGGTCGTCCATCAGTGCGGCGACCAGTACCTCGGCGCAATCGTTGATGCCTTCGACCTTGAGCTTCATGAACTCATCGCTGCGCTCGCCGAGGGCTTCGGCGGTGCGGATGCGCTCTTCTTCCACCAGGGCCTGGATTTGCCCGCGCAAGGCACGATTGCTGATGCGAATGAAACGCCAGGGCTGCATCAGGCCGACACTGGGTGCCTGGTGTGCGGCCTCGAGCAGGTGCCGCAGCAATTCGGGCTCGACGGTGCCGCCGCTGAAGTGGCGCATGTCGCGGCGCTCGGCGATGGCACGATAGACCGCCGCGCGTTCGGCTTCAGAGAATGCGTTGTCGCTCATGGCCTCTTCGCGAGCAAGCCCGCTCCCACATTTGAAGGTGACCGGCCTGAAGAAACGCAATCCCCTGTGGGAGCGGCGGTGCGACGATTCGACTTGCTCGCGAAGGCAGCTTCAAGGTCCGGCGCAAACAACGCGGCAATCGCCGAGGGATTGGACGGAAAATAAAAATGCACATAAGAGGCTGTCATCCGCCCTTCACGGTAGACCGCCTCCGCTCCGCGCCCGCCGTTAGGGCTCAAGCCACGGGCAATCGGCGTCAGTTCAGTGGTGGTCAGCGAATGGTGATAGGTGTGCCCGCGCAGCGAACCCTCCGGCAATTCCACCGCCTGCAACGCCAGCGCCGCCAGACGCTTTTGCATGACCGCATCACCGGCCAGCAAGCCAACCAGTTCGGCGCGAGTGCCCTCGACATCGGTCAGGGAATCGAGCAGGTACAGCATGCCGCCACACTCGGCGAGCAAAGGCTTGCCAGCTCGGTGATGGGCGCGGATCGCGTCGAGCATCGCGGTGTTTTGCGCCAGCGCAACATGGTGCAGTTCCGGGTAACCACCCGGCAGATACAGGCTGTCCGCCTCCGGCAACACTCGGTCGCGGATCGGCGAGAAGAACGACAACTCGGCGCCCATCGCCCGCAGCAGATCCAGGCTCGCGCCGTAGGTGAACGCAAAGGCTTCATCCCGGGCGACGGCAATGCGCACACCAGCGAGCAGCGGTTCGGCCGCAATGACATCAGGAGCAGCGAACTCGACCGCCGGCGGCAGCGCGACCTCGCAACTGCTGGCCAGGGCATCGGCGGCCGCATCCAGACGCAGATCAAGATCGTTCAGCTCACTGGCCTGCACCAGCCCCAGGTGCCGGCTCGGCAATTCGATCCCGGTTTCCCGGGACAGCGCGCCGTACCAGCGCAAACCTTCAGTCAGGCTACCTTCGAGCAGTTGCGCGTGGCGCAGCGTGCCGACACGATTGGCCAGCACGCCGGCGAACGGCAAGTCCGGCTGATAACGCGCCAGCCCCAGGGCCAATGCGCCAAAGGTCTGGGCCATGGCGGTGCCATCGATCACCCCCAGCACCGGCACACCGAAATGCCGCGCCAGGTCGGCGCTCGACGGCGTACCGTCGAACAGCCCCATGACGCCTTCGATCAGGATCAGGTCGGCTTCAGCGGCGGCTTCCCACAGCAACCGGCGACTCTCCTGCTCGCCGACCATCCACATGTCCAGCTGATACACCGGCGCACCGCTGGCGCGTTCGAGGATCATCGGATCGAGAAAGTCGGGGCCGCACTTGAACACACGGACCTTGCGCCCCTGATTGCGATGCAATCGGGCCAGTGCCGCGGTGACGGTGGTCTTGCCCTGGCCAGAGGCCGGCGCGGCAATCAGTACTGCCGGACAGTGTCGAGGCTGACTCACAACTCGACGCCTTTCTGCGCTTTGATCCCGGCCTGAAAGGCGTGCTTGATCACGCCCATTTCGGTGACGGTGTCGGCCATTTCGATCATTTCCGGCTTCGCGGCGCGACCGGTGACCACCACGTGTTGCATCGGTGGTCGGGCCTGCAAATCACTGAGCACTTGATCGAGATCGAGGTAGCCGTGCTTGAGGGCGATGTTCAGCTCATCGAGCACCACCAGGCCGATGGACGGATCGCGCAGCAATTGCTGCGACACCGACCAGGCGGCTTCGGCGGCGGCGATGTCGCGCTGGCGATCCTGGGTTTCCCAGGTAAAGCCTTCGCCCATCACATGAAAGCGCACCTGCTCGGGAAAGCGCCGGAAGAACAACTCTTCGCCCGTGCTGTTGCGGCCCTTGATGAATTGCACCACGCCGCATTGCATGCCGTGCCCCATGGCGCGGGCAAGCATGCCGAAAGCCGAACTGCTCTTGCCCTTGCCGTTGCCGGTCAGCACCAGCAGCAGGCCACACTCGTTCGGGGAATTGGCGATGCGCTCGTCGATCACGGCTTTTTTGCGCTGCATGCGCGCCAGGTGGCGTTCGTCACGATCGGGGGTATCAGTCATGGGGGAGCTCTCCGTTGAGGCAGGAATAACGGCGGGCAGGCACAAGAATAGAAGGCAACAAAGCCTGGCATCGCCCACCGTGATGCCGCTGGATGAATCAGGCCGGTCTCCGGGCTCATGAGTGGCGCGGGGCCGGACTGTGCGCCTTCCCGCATCGATTCGACACAGTGGCATCACACACAGTTTTCACTCATTTACCGTTGCGGGGGCAGCGCCGGAATTGCGGGCCTTCGACCAACAGAAGGACCCACTCACCGGCTTCCCTGTTTCACTCTGTCGACCCAAGCCACAGAGCACCTGAAACAAGCCGCGAAGGTTAGAGGGTTGGGGGTGGAGCGTCAATTAAAGCCGGGAGGCCATCGGCCGAATAACTGCCATCAATCAATAAACTGACGTCAATCTTGTGCCACGCTCCCAGCAGTGATATCAAAGAGCCACAACCTCACAACACAACAACAAGGGTGAGCCCATGCAAGGCATGATCATCAGTAATCCAAAGCTGGAATTCCTGCGTCCGGTGCTCGAACACTGGTTCGAATGCATCGACCGTTACAACGCCGTCCGCGGCGATGGCGACACACCGTACTGGCACGACGAAAAGGCCAATCTCGGACTGCTGTCCGCCGCCGCCTGGATGGCCGAGATGGTCACGCTGCAACAGACGCCCACCCGCAAGCAGACAGAAGAAGGCGAACGCAACAGCCGCGCCGACCTGCTCCTGGCCTCCTCCGAAACCCGCGCCTACATCCAGACCAGCCAGCGCTGGCCACGGGTCAACAGCCTCAACCTGTCCCAGGCCCTGCTCGATATCGCCAGCGATGCGAAGCGCCTGAGCCACGCCAGCGACCTGAAACTCGGCTGCCTGTTCGTCGCCCCGCAAAAAGCCCAGCAGGGCGCCACGCCGGAAGAACTCCAGGACATGGTCGACGACCTGCAAAAGGAACACAGCTGCGCTGTCGCCTGGTATTTCCCTTATGCCTATCGCAAGTTGCGCAACGAAGCCGGCAACTATCACCCCGGCATTGCGGTGCTGTTCAAGGAGGCTCGCGGCTGAGGGTTGAACCATCGCACAACAATGCTTCTCTATGATTAGAACAAGGCATTCATAGGGAAGACCAGCATGCGCACGCCCCCGCTCGCTCTCGTTATCGCGCTCTGCGGAGGGCTCGCCGCTTGTGGCGAGACCTCCCGCCTGCAAGTCTCCGATGGCACCGGCCCATCACCCCGACTACCAGAACCCAACAAGACACTGGTTCCGACCGTGAACATCGCCCCGGCCATCGGCTGGCCACAGGGTGCGAAACCCATCGCCGCCACGGGCACGCAAGTGACCGCTTTTGCCGAGGACCTGGATCACCCCCGCTGGCTTTATGTGCTGCCCAATGGCGATGTGCTGGTGGCGGAAACCAATGCACCACCCAAACCCGAAGACGGCAAAGGCATTCGCGGCTGGGTCATGAAGAAAGTCATGGGCCGCGCCGGGGCCAGGGTGCCCAGCGCCAACCGCATCACCTTGCTGCGCGACAAGGACCACGATGGCGTCGCGGAAACCCGCACGGTGTTTCTGCAGAACCTCAACTCGCCCTTCGGCATGACCCTGGTCGGTAATGACCTGTATGTGGCCGACACTGATCGCCTGCTGCGCTTTCACTATGAAAATGGCGATACGCAGATCAAGTCGCCGCCGATCAAGGTGGTCGACCTGCCGGGTGGCCCGCTGAACCACCACTGGACGAAAAACGTCATCGCCAGCATGGATGGCAGCAAGTTGTACGTCACCGTGGGCTCCAACAGCAACGTCGCCGAAAACGGTATGGACAAGGAAGAAGGTCGCGCGGCGATCTGGGAAGTGGATCGCGCCACCGGCCAGCAGCGGATCTTCGCCTCCGGTCTGCGCAACCCCAACGGCATGGCCTGGGAACCGCTCAGTGGCGCGCTGTGGACCGCGGTCAACGAACGGGATGAAATCGGCAGCGACCTGGTTCCGGACTACATCACTTCGGTGAAAGACGGCGCATTCTATGGCTGGCCGTACAGCTACTACGGCCAGCATGTCGATATTCGCGTTGAGCCGCAAAACCCCGACCTGGTGGCCAAGGCGATCGCCCCGGACTACGCCGTCGGCCCGCACACGGCATCACTGGGCCTGACCTTCGCCGAAAACAGCAAGCTGCCACCGCCCTTCACCCAAGGGGCATTCATCGGGCAGCACGGCTCATGGAACCGCAACCCCCACAGCGGCTACAAAGTGATTTTCGTGCCGTTCAGCGCTGGCAAACCTGCCGGAAAGCCCGTTGAAGTGCTCACAGGTTTTCTCAACGACAAGGACCAAGCCATGGGCCGCCCGGTGGGCGTGGTGATCGACCGACAGGGTGACCTGTTGGTGGCTGACGATGTGGGGAACAAGGTGTGGCGGGTTTCGGCTGCCAGGTAACACCATCCCGGATGAACTCAGAACCTGTGGGAGCGAGCTTGTCTCCGGGCGGCGATCCGACGATGAGGCCGGCACATTCAACTTTGATGTTGCCTGACCCACCGCCATCGCGAGCAAGCTCGCTCCCACATTGGATTGGAGTCAGTGCTTACCTTTTGCGGCAAAGGGTCAAACCATCACCAATCGGCAACAACGACAGATCCACCCGCGCATCCTCCTTCAACGCCCGGTTGAGCGCCTGGATCGCCCGGGTGTCCGCGCTCTCGGGATTGGCCTCAAGCACGCGCCCGCTCCACAGGGTGTTATCGAACACCACCAGCCCGCCAGCTCGTAGCAATCCCAGGGCGTGTTCCAGATAAGCCGGATAGTTGGCCTTGTCGGCATCGATGAACACCAGGTCGTACTGCCCGCCCTGCCCTTGCCGCTCAAGTTCGGTGAGGGTGTCCAGCGCCGGGGCCAGTCGCAGGTCAATCCGTTCGGCTAGCCCCGCTTCCTGCCAATAGCGCCGTGCAATGGCGTTGTAGTTGCCAGGGATGTCACAGCAAATCAGCGAACCGTCAGCAGGCAATGCCGCCGCCATGCACAGTGCGCTGTAGCCGGTAAAAGTGCCGACTTCGAGCAAGCGCCTGGCCCCCGTCAGCTTTACCAGCAAAGCTAGAAACTGCCCCTGCTCGGGTGCCACCTGCCAGCGTGCCATCGGCAGCGCCTGGGTCTCATCGCGCAAGCGCTTGAGCAGCGGCGTTTCGCGCAGGGAAACATCGAGCAGGTATTGGTACAGATCGTCGTCGAGATTGAGCGTGCGAGCAGTCATGACCACCAGCTCCGGAAGTTATGGATTGCGCGCCAAATGTTCAGGCTGCAGCACACGCTTGGCGCTCAGGTAAGCCTTTTGCCAATACGCCTTGGACAGGCTGTCGAGCTTCACGGTGCCACCGGTGGCCGGCGCGTGGACGAAACGCCCTTCTCCCACGTAGATGCCGGCATGACTGACCTGGGAACCGCCATTGGTGGCGAAGAACAGCAGGTCGCCGGTCTGCAAGCCTTCCTTGCCCACATTCGCCGCTTGCATGGAGATCATCTCGCGCGTGGTGCGCGGCAAGGCAATGCCGGCGACATCGCGGTACACGTAAGCGATCAGGCCGCTGCAATCAAACCCGGAATCCGGTGTGTTGCCACCCCAGCGATAAGGCGTGCCCACCAGCCCAAGGGCGCGAAACAGCACGTCTTCCGCTTCGGGCGAAAACGCTTGTGACGAGCCAAATACGATGGGAGCACGAACCACCGGCGCAGGAGGCGGTGTGCGACTGGCGCAGGCACTGAGCAGCGCTGCGAAGAACATGATTGCGAGGCGGGCCGACGTCGTCATAAGCAGAACATCCTGATCTGGCTGCGGCTTTTTCTGCGGAGAGCGCAGAAAAGAAAACCGCCTGCGTTGGACGCAGGCGGTTTGCCATCATTTGTAGATCAAGATTCTAGCGGCTACACGACAAACTTCAAGTAAGACTTTAAGTTCGCCTTACAAATTGTCCGCTTATTTGCGTGCAGTGACGATTGGCGATGCGTTAGGTGCCATTGCCAGGGCGCGCTTGGCTTCGATGAAGGTCTTGCTCCAGTAGCTGTCGCCCAGGCTATCGATACGCACACCACCGCTGCGGCGGCTGCTGGAGTGGATGAACTGGTTGTCGCCCAGGTAGATCCCGGCGTGACTGACGCGACCACGACGACCGTTGGTTGCGAAGAACAGCAGGTCGCCCGGTTCAAGCTTGCTGCGCGAGACCAGCGGAGCGTCCACGTTGATCATTTCGCGGGTGGAGCGTGGCAGGTTCATGCCCGCTTCTTCGCGGAACAGGTAACCGATGAAACCACTGCAATCGAAGCCGGCTTCAGAAGTACCGCCGAAACGGTAACGGGTACCGATCAGGGACATGCCACGTTCGAGGATGCTGTCGGCCAGGACTGGAAGCTGGTAGGACTTGCCGCCAGCGAAGTCTGCGAGTTCTTTTTCGGTAGCCAGCTCTTCCTGAAAGAGAGCGGAAGACTGGGCAGTGGCCGAGTGTTGAACCTGCTGTTGCGGAGCTTGCTGGGCCACTGGAGTGTGGGCCGCGCAACCGAACAACAGGGTGACGAGTGCGAGAGGCACGAGGGGTGCGAAGCGATTTAGCATGGGCACGACCGTGGCTGATAGTTGTAAAGAAGCCGAGACTATGCCCGCTATCAGCCTCATTTGCAAATTCAATCGATCTTTTTGTGACTTATCCGTTTCTCGTTTACATCTAAGCGCTTAAGCCCATTTTAAACATGCACGCGGCCTGCAACCTGGCAGGAAAGCGGGATATCTGGCGCCTGAAAGATGCCTAACCGCCTAAAAGCTCCGGTTTCAGCGGGTTTACCAACCGAGGGTTTCTTTCAAAAACGGGATTGTCAGCTTGCGCTGAGCCTGGAGGGAGGCCTGGTCGAGACGCTCGAGCAGCTCGAACAGCGCACTCATGCTGCGGGTACCGCGAGTCAGAATGAAATGCCCGACTTCATCGGTCAGATGCAGGCCACGACGGGATGCGCGCAATTGCAGGGCACGCAGTTTGTCCTCATCGGACAGCGGACGCATCTGGAAGATCAAGGCCAGGGTCAGGCGGGATTTGAGATCCGCCAGCTTCACCGGCAGCTCACGCGGGGATGTCGATGCGGCAATCAGCAAGCGTCGACCGCTGTCACGCAAGCGATTGAACAGATGGAACAGCGCCTCTTCCCAGTCCGCTCGCCCGGCAACCACTTGCAAATCATCCAGGCAGACCAGTTCGTACTGTTCCAGGTTGTCGAGGATTTCGATGCCGCGATCGAGCAACTCGGCCAACGGCAGGTACACCGCCGGCTCGCCCAATTGCTCGAAGCGCAGGCAAGCGGCCTGCAACAGGTGCGTACGCCCTACCCCGTCCTTGCCCCAAAGATAGATCAGGCTTTCGGTCCAGCCGGCGTCGGCTTCGCACAGCCGCTCGACATAGCCGAGTGCAGCGGCATTGGCGCCTGGGTAGTAGTTGATAAAGGTGGCGTCGTCACGCAGACGCACACCTAGGGGCAGCTGAATCGGTTTCATGCTGACTGAACAGTTCCAAAGGAACCGTTAGTGGCCTCTATGTAAAGTTTGCGAAGTTTATACCCGTGAAGCGGGTCGCACAATGCGACAGACCACAAGCAAAATCAAAGGTTTGCGTTAATGCACCGGTTTTGTGACAGATTCTTTGGCGGTGCATGTGACAGTCGGGCGAAGCCAGCAGACTGATCCGGTACGAACCCGGGCAGCCCGCCATCGCCTATTGCCCCCCCTTAAACCTGCGGCTCGTCGCCTCTTCTATAGATCTCAGAATCCTTATACAAATCATTCACATGGCGCACCAGCACCATGATCACCGCGGCGACCGGCAATGCCAGTAGCACACCGGTAAAGCCAAACAGTTCACCACCGGCCAGGATCGAGAAAATCACCGCCACCGGGTGCAGGCCAATCCGGTCACCGACCAGCAAAGGGGTCAGCACCATGCCCTCCAGCGCCTGACCGACCATGAACACCGCGACAATGCCGAGCATGGGGTAAAGATCACCACCGAACTGGAACAACCCAGCAAGCAGCGCCGCGCCAATGCCGATGATAAACCCCATGTACGGCACGATCGCCGCCAGGCCGGCAATCAGGCCGATCAGCAGGCCCAGCTCCAACCCGACCAGCATCAGGCCGGCTGCGTAGATCACACCCAGGGCCACCATCACCAGCAACTGCCCGCGCACGAACGCTCCGAGCACTTCATGGCATTCACCCGCCAGCGACACCGCGCGCGCCTCACGATCACGGGGCAACAGGCTGCGGACCTTGGCCATCATCAGGTCCCAATCGCGCAGCAGGTAGAAGCTCACCACCGGAATCAGCACCAGGTTCGCCAGCCAGCCAATCAACGCCAGCCCCGAGGCCGTGGCATGGCTCAACACTACGCCGACAACATCAGTGGTCTGACTCATATGCTCGCTGATGGCGGCCTTGAGCTTGTCAAACTTCCAGAAACCGTCCGACAGGCCGAACTTCGATTGCGCCCAGGGCAACGCCGTGTGCTGCAGCCAGTCGAGCATCTGCGGAGCCAGTTCATATAAACGAAACAACTGCCTGGCGAGCAACGGCACCAACACCAACAACAGCGCGGTGAAGATCAAGGTAAACAGGGTAAATACCGCCACGACACCCCAGGTTCGGGACAGGCCTGCCTTCTCCAGCCGATCCACCAGCGGGTCGAACAGGTAGGCCAACAGCAGCGCCACCAGGAACGGCGTGAGGATCGGATGCAACAACCAGACAAACACACACAGCAGGACCACCCCACCGAGCCAGAACCAACGCCGCGTATCGGCCATGAACCACTCCATTGCTTCTATATAAAGAAAGAAAAACTACCAGCGAAAACGCAGTTGCGGGATCGGGGCCGGCGCGGCGGCTGGCGCCGGGCTGCCGGCGGCTGGCTGAACGGGCGCTACCGGGGCCGGGACCTGACCCGCCGGCGCTTCCTGCAGCCTCGCCAGCGACAGTTGCGCACGCAGTTGATCGACGCTGCCGTTGACCCGATAGAGAATCCGGTCGCCCTCGACACTTTGCACACGCCCGCCAAACGGTTCCAGCAAACGCCCGAGAGACGCGTAGTGTTCAAGATTCATGCCTTGCACTTCCAGCAGTTGCTCGCTCGAAGCACCGGGTTTGGCGACAAACCGCGGCGCCAGGCGCTCGTTGACCGCCAGCATCACCGCATCGGCCACGGCGGCCTGATCGGCGCCTTGCACGCTGCCCGCCTCTTTTTTATCCCCCAGCCACAATTGCCACTTGGCTTGCCACTGCCCGCCCTCCTCCTTGGCGTGTACCGCGAGCAGGGCGTCGGCGTTGTAGCGTTCCGATGCCGCAAGCAAAGGCGCGGGATCTGCGCCTTCCAGATTCGGCGCAGTGGCGACGATCTGTTCGTTCAGGTCCGCCAACGGCAAGCGCAATGGCAAGCCACGGTGCTGGGCAGCCCGACGCAACGGCATCGCGCTGGCCTGGCCGTCGCCCACCAGGCTTGAACCCTCGGTGGAATCATTCAACCACCAGCCGAGGATCGACGGTCGATTGGCGCCCCACATGGCCAGGCCGGCACGACGCAAGGCCTGCTCGGTGGTGCCCGGGTCGAAATCGACCTTCAGGACTTCCGGCGGCCCGGCCTCAAAACCGTATTGGCTGATGATCTGTTGCGGGTCTTTGCGAATTGCCGCCAGCCCCGGGCTTTGCGCGGCCTTGGGGTCGCCGGTCAGGCGCAACACGAGCGTGTCCAACGCACGTTGGGTCGCCTGGTCGCGCTCCTCGGGCGACTGGCCATTCACCGGCTCGCGCACCAGGTAAAGGCCTTTGACGGTTTCGGCTTGACTGACCAGGCTGACCACTGACAAACAACTCACAAGCAAGAATTTACAAAAACGCATGGAAGATTCCTGATGACAAGAGCGGCTGGAACAGACCGCATGAAGACGATCGAGCAAGACTGTGACCGTTGCCCGACGCAAAACATTCACACGCTCCGGGTAAGTTTTCGCACTGTCATAACGATAGACGGTTAATCGCGATACCTTATACAGCCATGCAGGATGCCACCGACACCGCGCATCAACGGTTTTTTTTGACCGGATATGGCCCTGCTGTCGGCCTGAGGATGGCCGCTGCGCCTCAAGCCTGATAAAATCGCGCGCCTTCGCAGACCGGCAACAGCCGGGTAGTGTCCGAATAGCGCGCATGGTTCTCGCCTACGCAGTTTCGGCGCTCCCGACGGACTCGGTCGTTACCCAGAAATCCCCCCTAAAGGCCTGGATCATGAGCAAGCAACCCTCCCTGAGCTACAAGGACGCCGGTGTAGACATCGACGCCGGTGAAGCATTGGTCGAACGCATCAAGAGCGTCGCCAAGCGCACTGCGCGCCCGGAAGTCATGGGCGGCCTGGGCGGTTTCGGCGCCCTCTGCGAAATCCCGGCCGGCTACAAGCAGCCTGTGCTGGTTTCCGGTACTGACGGCGTCGGCACCAAGCTGCGCCTGGCACTGAACCTGAACAAACACGACAGCATCGGTATCGATCTGGTTGCCATGTGCGTCAACGACCTGGTGGTGTGCGGCGCCGAGCCGCTGTTCTTCCTCGACTACTACGCCACCGGCAAACTGAACGTCGACACCGCCGCCCAGGTTGTGACTGGCATCGGCGCTGGCTGCGAACTGTCGGGCTGCTCGCTGGTTGGCGGCGAAACCGCTGAAATGCCGGGCATGTACGAAGGTGAAGACTACGACCTGGCCGGTTTCTGCGTCGGCGTCGTGGAAAAATCCGAAATTATCGACGGCTCCAAGGTCGCTGCCGGCGATGCCCTGCTCGCCCTGCCATCTTCCGGCCCGCACTCCAACGGCTACTCGCTGATCCGCAAGATCATCGAAGTGTCCGGTGCCGACATCGAGAACACCCAGCTCGACGGCAAGCCGCTGACCGACCTGCTGATGGCCCCGACCCGTATCTACGTGAAGCCACTGCTCAAGCTGATCAAGGAAACCGGCGCAGTCAAAGCCATGGCCCACATCACCGGTGGCGGCCTGCTGGACAACATCCCGCGCGTTCTGCCAAAAGGCGCTCAGGCCGTGGTTGACGTGGCCAGCTGGAACCGCCCTGCAGTGTTCGACTGGCTGCAAGAGAAAGGCAACGTTGACGAGAACGAAATGCACCGCGTGCTGAACTGCGGCGTGGGCATGGTCATCTGCGTCGCTCAGGAGCACGTGGAAACTGCCCTGAACGTTCTGCGCGAAGCGGGCGAACAGCCTTGGGTCATCGGCCAGATCTCCACCGCTGCCGAAGGCGCGGCTCAGGTTGAACTGAAGAACCTCAAGGCTCACTGATGCCTAAGACCTGTGATGTCGTGGTGCTGTTGTCCGGCACCGGCAGTAACTTGCAGGCCTTGATCGACAGCACGCGGACCGGCGACAGCCCGGCCCGCATCGCTGCGGTGATTTCCAACCGCGCCGACGCCTACGGCCTGCAGCGCGCCAGTGACGCGGGTATCGATACCCGCGCCCTGGATCACAAGGCTTTCGAAGGTCGCGAGGCCTTCGACGCCGCGCTGATCGAACTGATCGACGCCTTCAACCCCAAACTCGTGGTTCTGGCCGGATTCATGCGCATTCTCAGCGCTGGTTTCGTACGCCATTATCAGGGTCGCCTGCTCAATATCCATCCGTCGCTGCTACCCAAATACAAAGGGTTACACACTCATGAGCGCGCGCTGGAGGCCGGCGACACCGAGCACGGCTGCTCCGTGCACTTCGTCACCGAGGAACTCGATGGCGGACCACTGGTCGTACAGGCTGTAATACCGGTAGAGTTACAGGATTCGCCGCAGAGTCTGGCGCAGCGGGTCCATGTTCAGGAACACCTGATCTACCCGATGGCCGTACGCTGGTTCGCCGAAGGTCGTCTGGCCCTCGGCGAGCAAGGTGCTTTACTGGATGGACAGCTACTCGCGGCCAGCGGCCACTTGATTCGAAACTAGGAGATTTTATGCGTCGCGCCCTGCTCTTCGCTTGCGCTCTGCTCGCCTTGCCCTTGACCCAGGCGGCAGACCTTCAACCTTTCTCCGCCAGCTACACCGCCGACTGGAAACAGCTGCCCATGAGTGGCACTGCCGAGCGCAACCTCGAAAAAACCAGCGATGGCAAATGGAAACTGAGTTTCAAGGCATCGATGATGATCGCCAGCCTGTCCGAGGAAAGTA
The DNA here is from genome assembly GCF_054668325.1 of Pseudomonas sp. S2_F07. Taxonomy (NCBI): domain Bacteria; kingdom Pseudomonadati; phylum Pseudomonadota; class Gammaproteobacteria; order Pseudomonadales; family Pseudomonadaceae; genus Pseudomonas; species Pseudomonas sp. S2_F07. The sequence goes on along the minus strand of NZ_CP162758.1, from coordinate 5,678,957 downwards.
CCCTCACCATGGACAAGGACACGCTTCTTCCAGAGTCGTATCACTTTGAACGTGGCGGCTTGGGCAAGGCCAAGAAAGCGGATCTGGATTTCGACTGGAACACCAAGATGGTCACCGGTACCGATCGCGGCGACGCGGTCAAGGTTCCGCTGAACCGCGGCATGCTCGACAAATCCAGCTACCAACTGGCTCTGCAGCACGACGTCGCCGCCGGCAAAAAAAGCATGAGTTATCAGGTGGTCGACGGCGGTGAAGTCGATACCTATGACTTCCGCGTGCTGGGCGCTGAAAAGGTCGACACCAAGGCCGGCAAGATCGATGCAATCAAGGTTGAACGTGTACGCGACCCGACACAAAACAAACGCATCACCGTGATGTGGTTCGCCAAGGATTGGGATTACCTGCTGGTCCGCCTGCAACAAGTCGAAACCGACGGCAAGGAATACAACATCATGCTCCTGGACGGTACGGTCAACGGCAAGCCGGTCAAAGGCAGCTGATCCGGATCGATACAAAAAGCCCCGCAGTCGCGGGGCTTTTTTGTGGGTTCTGAAAATTGGAACACCCGACAAGCGCGATGGCTCTATACCTTCAAGGTCTTTTTTGATCGAATGAGTTTTCCTGTCGCCTGCGAGGTTTGCCATGACCGTTACCGTCAACACCGTCTCCGCCGAAGGTTTGCGCCACAGCGTCCAGATCGATGACCACGAACTCTTCGCCGACGCGCCCGTCACGGCTGGCGGAGAGGGCTCGGCTCCGGAACCGCACGATTATTTCGATGCCGCGCTGGGTGCCTGCAAAGCCCTCACCCTGAAGCTGTATGCCAGGAAGAAAGACATCCCGCTGACCGGTGTCGGCGTCGAGGTCAAGCGCGACAACAGCCTGGAACAGAAAGGCCAGTACGCGCTGCACGTCAAACTGACCCTCAAGGGCGTACTCACCGACGCCCAGCGCGATGAACTGCACCGCGTGGCCGATCGCTGCCCGATCCACAAGCTGATGACCACCTCTGAAGTCAGCATCGAAACGCACTTGTCCGAAGGCGCGTTCAGCCAATAGCGGCAAGGGCTGCCCAAGCGGGTTATGCTCGAACGCATTACCCGCTCAGCCTGGAACGCACCATGAACACTCCGCTAGTGATCCGCCCCCGCACCGAAGATGTCGAAGGCCAGCCGATTCTTCGCCCGCTGCCATCAGCCAAGTGCCGCAGCGTCGGGCCATTCGTGTTTTTCGATCACATGCTGGAAACCCGTTATCCACCGGGCAAAGGCATGAACATCCGCCAGCATCCGCACATTGGCCTGTCCACCCTCACCTACTTGTTCCAGGGGCAGATCCAGCACAAGGACAGTCTCGGTTCCGATCAAGTGGTCGGGACTGGCGACGTCAGCTGGATGACGGCCGGCAGTGCCATCGCCCACGTCGAACGCACCCCCGAGGCTCTGAAAGAAAGCGGTTTCACGATGCACGGCCTGCAGATCTGGCTGGCTTCACCCAAGGACAAAGAGCAAGGTCCGGGGCATTACAGCCACCATCCGGCGTCCACATTGCCGGTCAGCGAAAACCTGGGAGTGAAGATTCGCATGATTGCCGGGTCAGGCTTTTGCCTGGAATCGCCCGTGCCGGTGCTTTCTCCTACGCTGTATGCGGAACTGCACCTGCAAACGGCGACCACATTGCTGATTCCCACCGAGCATGAAGAACGCGCGCTGTATGTGTTGAGCGGTGAGGTGCAACTCGATGGCGAGTCGATAGAGCCGTACTCGCTGGTGGTACTGCCTGCGGGGGAGGAGATGACTCTGTTTGCTGAAAGCGACAGTCACGCCATGTTGTTCGGCGGTGCTCCGCTGGACGGGTCACGACGGATCAACTGGAATTTTGTCGCGAGCGATCCGGCGGCGATTGATGAAGCACGCCGGCGCTGGGCGGCCGGGGACTGGCCGACGGTGCCGGGGGAAGTTGAGAGGATCGAATTGCCCTGAGATTTTAGTTGCCTGTGGAACCGCCTTCGCGAGCAAGCCCGCTCCCACATTGGAACGCGGTTAAATGTGGGAGCGGCGGTGCGACGATTCGACTTGCTCGCGAAGGGGCCGGTTCAGGCTCTGACAAAGTCGGTGTCAGGCAACAGATCAGCCCTTGAACACTTCATCCAGCAGATTGTGCATCGACGTGAACGCCCGGGCAGCCACCTTGGCGTCATACATCATCATCCCCGGCACGTTGGCGTGCGGGTCGGTGAACGAGTGGAACGCACCGCCGTAGCTCAGCAACTGCCAATCCACACCCGCCGCGTTCATTTCATCTTCGAACGCCGGCAACTGCTCCTTCGGCACCAGCGGATCGGAGGCACCGTGCAGCACCAGGACCTTACCCTTGATGTTATTCGCATCAGCAGGGTTCGGCGTGTCCAGCGTGCCGTGGAACGACACCGCGGCCTTCACCGGCGCGCCGGTACGGGCGAATTCCAGGGCGCAGCAGCCGCCGAAGCAGAAACCGAAAGTGGCCAGTTTCGAAGTATCGACAGCCACCTCGCCCTGCCCCTGCAGCTGCTCGAACGCCACTTGCATGCGCTTGCGCAGCAATGGGCGGTCATTCTTCAACGGCATCATGGCCGCGCCGGCCTCGTCATTGTTCGTCGGACGAACCGATTGACCGTAAAGGTCAGCGATCAACACCACATAACCCTTGGATGCCACTGCTTTGGCGATCTCTTCGGCACCGGCGCTGACACCCATCCAGTTCGGCGCCATCAACAACCCCGGGCGCGGGCCTTTATGGTCGGCATCAAAGGCCAGACGGCTTTCGTAAGCCTGGCCGTCAATCTGATAGGCAACGGAACGTACAGTGATTTGGCTCATTTCTGACTCCTGATTATTGAACACCAGAATGAAAAAACCCGCCGAAGCGGGTTTTTCTGCAACACGGTCAGGCCGATAGTTCGACCAGCAGCTTGTTCAGACGGCGCACATAGGCCGCCGGGTCTTTCAAGCTGTCGCCGGCCGCCAGGGCCGCCTGATCGAAGAGGATGTGCGCCAACTCACGGAAGCGCTCCTCGCTCTGCTCGTTGTCGAGCTTCTCGATCAGCGGGTGAGTCGGGTTGAATTCGAAGATCGGCTTCGAATCCGGAACCTTCTGACCGCTGGCTTCGAGGATCTGACGCATCTGCAAACCCAGGTCCTGCTCGCCGATGGCCAGAATCGCCGGGGAGTCGGTCAGACGATGGGAAACCCGAACGTCAGCAACGGATTCGCCCAGCGCAGCTTTCAGACGCTCGACCAGACCTTCTTTGGCCTTGGCGACTTCTTCCGCGGCCTTCTTGTCCTCTTCCGAGTCCAGGTTGCCCAGGTCCAGGTCACCGCGTGCCACGTCGACAAAGCTCTTGCTGTCGAAATCGCTGAGGTAGCTCATCAACCACTCGTCGATGCGGTCGGTCAACAGCAGCACTTCGATGCCTTTCTTGCGGAAGACTTCCAGGTGCGGGCTGTTTTTGACTTGCGCGTAGGTTTCGCCGGTCAGGTAGTAGATCTTGTCCTGACCTTCCTTGGCGCGCGCCAGGTACTCGGCCAGGCCGACAACCTGTTCGCCATCGTCGCCATTGGTCGACGCGAAACGCAGCAGGCCGGCGATTTTTTCCTTGTTGGCGAAATCTTCTGCCGGGCCTTCTTTCATGACCTGACCGAAGTTTTTCCAGAAGCCCTTGTATTGCTCAGGCTCGTTCTTCGCCAGTTTTTCCAGCATGTCCAGGACGCGCTTGGTCAGCGCCGACTTCATCGAGTCGATGATCGGGTCTTTCTGCAGGATTTCCCGCGACACGTTCAGCGACAGGTCGTTGGAGTCGACCACACCCTTGATGAAGCGCAGGTACAGTGGCAGGAAGGACTCGGCCTGATCCATGACGAACACGCGCTGCACGTACAGCTTCAGGCCTTTCGGCGCTTCACGCTGGTACAGGTCGAACGGCGCACGGGTCGGCACGTACAACAGCGAGCTGTATTCGAGCTTGCCTTCGACCTTGTTGTGGCTCCAGCTCAGCGGGTTTTCGAAATCGTGAGCGATGTGCTTGTAGAACTCCTGGTATTCCTCGTCCTTGATCTCGGTACGCGGACGGGTCCACAGGGCGCTGGCGCGGTTGACGGTTTCCCACTCAACGGCCGGCTGCTCTTCGCCTTCGGCAGCGGCCACTTCTTTCGGCAGCTCGATCGGCAAGGCGATGTGGTCGGAGTACTTCTTGATGATGTTGCGCAGGCGCCAGCCATCGGCGAACTCGTCTTCACCGGATTTCAGGTGCAGGACGATGCGAGTTCCGCGTTCGGCCTTGTCGATGGTCGCCACTTCGAAGTCACCTTCGCCCTCGGACGACCAGTGCACACCTTCGCTGGCAGCGCTGCCGGCACGACGGCTGTACACATCGACTTTGTCAGCAACGATGAATGCGGAGTAGAAACCGACACCGAACTGGCCGATCAGGTGCGAGTCTTTCTTCTGGTCGCCGCTCAGGTGCTTCATGAAATCGGCGGTGCCGGACTTGGCGATGGTACCCAGGTGGGTGATCGCGTCTTCGCGGCTCATGCCGATACCGTTGTCTTCGAGGGTGACGGTTTTAGCGTCCTTGTCGAAGCTCACACGGATTTTCAGTTCGGTGCCGCCTTCCAGCAACTCTGGCTTGGCCAGGGCTTCGAAACGTAATTTGTCGACAGCGTCAGAGGCGTTCGAGATCAATTCGCGAAGGAAAATTTCCTTGTTGGAATACAGCGAATGGATCATGAGATGCAGCAGTTGCTTCACCTCGGTCTGGAAGCCCAGGGTTTCCTTTTGAGTTTCCACACTCATGGTCATCAAACTCCAATCAGATGGCATAAGCCGCGACCATGAGGGTCGACGGCGGGTTGTCCTCAGAGTTTGGGGCTGAGTTCAGGATTTCAAGGGCTCTTCGAGTTTGAAATGTGCACGGGCCGTGGCAATGGGTTCGGCTTCGGTGCTTTGCCAGGCGGTAATCGCCACATTGGCGACCCGGCGTCCCTGGCGCCAGACCTGGCATCGGGCCCAGGTATCGCGAAATTGCCCGGCTCGCAGGTAATCCAGGGAGAAGTCGATGATCTTCGGTACCCCGGGCGATCCGGTAAACACCAACAGGTGCAGCGCCGCGGCCAATTCCATGAAACCGGCGATCACACCGCCATGAATCGCCGGCAACAAAGGGTTGCCAATGTTGTCCTTGTTCGCAGGCAGCTTGAACAGCAACTCATCCCCCACCCGCGAACATTCGACGCCGATCAGCCGAGCATAGGGAATCAAATCCAGCAGCGCGGCGTAATCGCCCTGCTCGTGGGCCTTTTGCAATTGATCCTTGATCGACTCGTTCATTGCGCACCTCCGGTAACCGCGCCACCAAAGCCCTTGGTGCCCTTGATGTGCTTGCCCATGCGCATGAAAGTGCCCATCACATGGGCAATGGGTTGCCCGGGGTCATCCTGATAGGCGAAGCCACGGGCAAAAATCACGTCGGTGGTGACCCGATAGCACTGGGCAAAGCCATAGACATCCTTATGCGGCTCGGCGGCGTGCATGTAGTCGATGCGCAGGTCGAGGGTCGGGCAGACTTCGAATTCCGGGAGCACGCAGAGGGTCGCCATGCCACAGGCGGTATCCATCAACGAGGTCAGCGCTCCGCCATGAATCACGCCGGTTTCGGGATTGCCGACGATCTGCGGGCTGTAAGGCAGTACAATCGTCAGCCCTTCGTTGCTGGCGCTGTGAACGCTTAGTCCAAGTACCTGGCAATGTCGCAGCGCTGACAAAAAGCGCTTCGCACGCTCAAAAACGGGGTTTTCAGCCATTTGATAAAGCCCTTGTTTATGTCCGTACAGTGCGGTGGCGGCCCGGATAAAAGTTCCGCGCTAGAGCAAACTTATATATCTGAAAGAATTATGGAACTTAACCCTGATGCGTGGGCTCTTAATGCCAGTAGATGCTTTTCATCAGGAGAAACACCCCATGCGTAAGACTTTAGCTATTGCCTTGATGTTGACCGCTTCCCTCGGTCTCGCGGCCTGCGATAAAAAATCCGAGGACAAAGCTCAAGATGCTGCCAAACATGCTGAGCAAGCTCAGCAAGACATGAGCAAAGCTCAGGATAAAGTGAACGACGCTGCGAAAGAAAACGCCGAAGCCGCCAAAGATCAGGCTGAATCGAACGCTGAAGCGGCAAAAGAGGCTGCTCCGGCTGCTCCAGCCACTCCAGCCGCTCCGGAAGCACCTAAGAACTAATACGGTTTTTAGCGTGGCAAAAGAAAACCCGCCAAGTGCGGGTTTTCTTTTGCCTTGAAAAAAGTGGTTAGAGCAAAAACGTTCGAAAAGTCGGACTAATCATCAACAACAGCGAACAGATTAATCCCAGTAGCCAAACCAGACTGCGCTGCCAGGCCAGGTCCTTCCAGTAACACACCAGATAAATAACCCGCGTGATCACGAAGATGATCGCCAGACAGTCGATCAGCCAGCCCGCCGTCTGCGTGGTATGCGCCATCAACACACCCACCGCAAACAACATGAAGGCTTCGAAACTGTTCTGATGCGCTGCCACCGCCCGGGCACCCAGCCCCGTGAGTTGCATCTGCTGTTGGCGCGGCAGGTGGTTATCGTAACCACCCTGCTCTTTCATGGCCCTGGTCACGGGCATTCGCGCCAGATAAATCAACACTGCACTGATAAACACGCACCAGAATGGAATACTCATCAAGCAGCCTCTTTGATTACCTCCGGCAACGGCGCCTCTGTAGGGGTATAGACCATCACGTCGAGTACGTCGGAATGAAACTCGCGGTGGTACAACACGAATACGACGCCGGCACTCATCAACATGAACAGCCACGGGCTGACGAACCAGGCCAGCATGGTCATGCCGAAGTAGTAGGAACGCAATCCGAAGTTGAACTGGTTGGCGGCCATGGAGATGACGCGGGCGGCGCGGGAAGCGAATGCCTTGCGTTCCTGCTCCGACACATGGCGCTCGCCGACCATCGGCGCCGAACCCACCAGTACCGCGGCAAAGTTGTACTGGCGCATGCACCAACTGAAGGTGAAGAACGCATAGACAAACACCAGCGCCAGGCACAGCAACTTGATTTCCGACATGCCCTGAGACGCCTGTTGCACCATCGGGATATCCGCCAGCAACGATACCGCCCGTTCCGAAGCCCCCAATACCGTGAGAATACCGGCCAGGATAATCAACGTACTGGAGGCAAAGAACGAAGCATTGCGTTCCAGATTGCCGATCACGCTGGCATCGGCGATTCGGTTGTCGCGCAGCAGCATGCGGCGCATCCAGTCTTCTCGATACAGGTGCAGCACACTGGCCAGGCACGCGGTGTCACGGCCTTTCCATGTGGCATAGCGGGTGTACCCGCCCCAGCAGATAACGAACCAGACGGCGGCAAGAAGGTGGATCAGGTTGGCTTGGATGAACGACATGCAGGTCCTTGTGAAGTAAATGCGGATTACACAGACCCTGTGGGAGCGAGTTCCCACAAAGGGTGTTGCAGTGCTTCGACGTTAGCTCAACGGAAAAGACACCGCATCCCTCACAAAAAAAATGCCCCGTATCGATTGATACGGGGCATTTCTGTTTTTGCTCAAGACCCGCTTGTGGCGGGTCGTGAAGCGACTTAAGCCAAGGCTTCGGCGCGCTTGCCCAGCAGGCGATCGCAGACCACCGCGACCACCAGTGTCATCACCGACGGCACCAGCCAGGCCAGGCCCTGCTCGCTCAGCGGCAGGTGGGCCATTTGCGTCGGCATCCAGTCCGCCAGGCCTGCACCCTTGAGGGCATCGATCAGGCCGAAGATGAACGACACCAGCATCACCGGGCCGAGGATACGACCCTGCTCATGCCAGAAGTCCTTGCAGAAGCTCAATGCCACCAGAACGATGCACGGCGGGTAGATCGCGGTCAGCACCGGGATCGAGAACGCAATCAGCTTGGTCAGGCCCAGGTTGGACACCAGCAGCGAGAACGCGGCGAGGATGATCACCAGCGTCTTGTAGGACAGCGGCACCACACGGCTGAAGTACTCGGCGCAAGCACAGGTCAGGCCGACCGCGGTCACCAGGCACGCCAGGGAGATCAGCACGGCCAGGAAGCCGCTGCCCAGCGAACCGAAGGTGTGCTGCACGTAAGCATGCAATACCGCCGCGCCATTGGTAGCGCCAGCGGCCACTTCATGGCTGCCCGAACCGAGACGGAACAGACTGACATACACCAGTGCCAGGCCCACGCCGGCGATCAAACCGGCGATGATCGCATAACGGGTGATCAGTGCTGGCGACTCGACGCCGCGGGAACGGATGGCGTTGACGATAACGATGCCGAACACCAGCGCGCCCAGGGTATCCATGGTCAGGTAACCATTGATGAAGCCTTGGGAGAACGGCGCCGCCACGTATTCAGGCGTGGCCTGGCCAATGTCACCGGCCGGCAAGGCGAAAGCTGCAATGCCCAGCACGGCCAGGGCGATGATCTTCAGCGGCGCGAGGAAGCGCCCTACGGTATCGAGCAAACGGCCCGGATACAGCGAGATGAAGAACACCAGCAGGAAGTACACCGAGCTGTACAGGAACAGCGCCAGCGGGCTCTCGCCGGTCAGCGGCGCCAGGCCCACTTCGAAGGATACCGTCGCGGTACGTGGCGTCGCGAACAGCGGGCCAACAGCGAGGTAACAAGCCGCTGCCAGCAGGCCACCGGCGACTTTACCGATCGGGCTGCTCAAGGCATCCATTGCACCGCCGACCTTGGCCAGCGCCACAACGGTGATCACCGGCAGACCGACCGCCGTGACCAGGAAACCCAGCGCCGCCATCCAGACATTGGGCCCGGACTGCAAACCGACGATAGGCGGGAAGATGATGTTGCCAGCCCCGACGAACAGGGCAAACGTCATAAAACCAAGTGCCAGGATGTCCTGGCCTTTCAACACTTTCATTAAGGAAATACCACACTACTGAATCGGAATTTAGAGAGGGATTTCCCTATGGGTGAGGGAAATGCTGTCAGTCCGTATAAGACCGACCCTTTTAGCGCGTTGCCGCCTTGTGGGCCGCAGACGCAAAAATGGCGCGTAGCCTAACGAATTTGGACCAGAAACGCACTGTTAGAGGGCGAACATTCCGATCTACGACATTTTCGTGTCGCGTTTATGCATGTAAATGGTTGGTGTCTGTAAGTCCGTCATCGCGAGCAAGCTCGCTCCCACATTGGAATGCGTCGCCCTGTGGGAGCGGGCTTGCCCGCGAAGAGGCCAGCACAGCCAACACAAATGCCGGAAACGACAAAGGCCACCCGAAGGTGGCCTTTGTCAGCAGAGTTGCAAGCTAAGCGCGAGGCTTACTTGACAGCCCAACCGGTCAGCTCGGCCAGGGCCTTGCCGATGTCTGCCAGCGAACGCACGGTTTTAACGCCTGCGTCTTGCAGAGCAGCGAATTTCTCGTCTGCAGTGCCTTTGCCGCCAGAGATGATTGCGCCAGCATGGCCCATGCGCTTGCCCGGAGGAGCAGTCACACCAGCGATGTAGGAAACAACCGGCTTGGTCACGTGTGCCTTGATGTAGGCAGCCGCTTCTTCTTCAGCCGAACCGCCGATCTCACCGATCATTACGATCGCTTCGGTCTTCGGGTCTTCCTGGAACAGCTTCAGGATGTCGATGAAGTTCGAACCCGGGATCGGGTCACCACCGATGCCGACGCAAGTCGACTGACCGAAACCGGCGTCAGTAGTCTGCTTCACAGCTTCGTAGGTCAGGGTGCCGGAACGGGAAACGATACCGACCTTGCCTGGCAAGTGAATGTGACCTGGCATGATGCCGATCTTGCATTCGCCTGGGGTGATCACGCCTGGGCAGTTAGGGCCGATCAGGACTACGCCCAGCTCGTCGCACTTAACTTTGGCGTCCAGCATGTCCAGGGTAGGAATGCCTTCGGTGATGCACACGATCAGCTTGATGCCGCCGAAGGCAGCTTCCAGGATCGAGTCCTTGCAGAAAGGAGCCGGAACGTAGATCACGCTGGCGGTGGCGCCAGTGGCAGCTACAGCGTCTTTCACGGTGTTGAACACTGGCAGGCCCAGGTGCTCGGTGCCGCCTTTGCCTGGAGTTACACCACCAACCATCTTGGTGCCGTACTCGATGGCTTGCTGGGTGTGGAAACTACCTTGCGAACCGGTAATACCCTGGCAGATAACTTTGGTGTCTTTATTGATCAGGACGCTCATTATTTGCCCTCCGCAGCTTTGACAACTTGTTGAGCAGCGTCGGTCAGGCTGGTAGCAGCGATGATGTTCAAACCGCTTTCTGCCAGTACTTTAGCGCCCAGCTCAGCGTTGTTGCCTTCAAGGCGAACAACAACCGGGATTTTCACGCCGACTTCTTTCACAGCGCCGATGATGCCTTCGGCAATCATGTCGCAACGAACGATGCCGCCGAAGATGTTGACCAGTACTGCAGCGACGTTAGTGTCGGACAGGATGATCTTGAACGCTTCGGTAACGCGTTCCTTGGTAGCACCGCCGCCCACGTCGAGGAAGTTGGCTGGCTTGCCGCCATGCAGGTTGACGATGTCCATGGTACCCATGGCCAGGCCAGCACCGTTGACCATGCAACCGATGTTGCCTTCCAGCGCTACGTAGTTCAGTTCGAACTTGGCAGCGTGCGCTTCGCGCGGATCGTCCTGCGACGGATCGTGGAAAGTCTTCAGCTTAGGCTGACGGTACATGGCGTTGGCGTCGATGTTGATCTTGGCGTCCAGGCAATGCAGATCGCCGTCAGCCTTGATCACCAGCGGGTTCACTTCCAGCAGGGCCAGGTCGTGATCCTTGAACAGTTTGGCCAGACCTACGAAGATCTTGGCGAACTGGGCAACTTGCTTGCCTTCCAGACCCAGCTGGAATGCCAGCTCGCGACCCTGGAATGGCTGAGCGCCAACCAGTGGATCGATAGTGGCTTTCAGAATTTTTTCTGGAGTGTCGTGAGCGATTTTCTCGATGTCCACGCCACCTTCGGTGGAAGCCATGAACACGATGCGACGGCTCGAACGGTCAACGACAGCGCCCAGGTACAGCTCTTTAGCGATATCAGTGCACGATTCAACCAGGATCTTGGTGACTGGCTGGCCATTGGCGTCAGTCTGGTAAGTCACCAGACGCTTGCCCAGCCACTGCTGTGCGAAGGCTTTGGCGTCTTCTTTGCTGCGAACCAGCTTTACGCCGCCCGCTTTACCGCGACCACCGGCGTGGACCTGGGCTTTGACAACCCACTCGCTGCCGCCGATTTTGTCGCAAGCTTCTGCTGCTGCTTCCGGGGTGTCTACTGCATAACCAGTGGAAACTGGCAGGCCGTATTCAGCGAACAGCTGCTTACCCTGATACTCGTGAAGATTCATGCTTTTTACCGTCTTCGTTAGGTACTGCGCATTCGGTGCTGCACTCATTCAAGTGCCGCACCACCTGTGACTGCTGCTTGCATAGCCTTTCCGGGTACCCGGTGCAGCTATGCAAGACTGCGTCCAGCGGATATTCCGCGGTGAGTCTTGCATGCAAGGCTCACGACGGGCCAAACCGCCGTGGTTTCTTATTATGTCTTAACGCTTCTTGCGGTTGGCGATGTGAATAGCGCCGCCATTCACTGCCAAAGCAGCTTCGTGCAAGGCTTCAGACAGGGTCGGATGGGAGAAAACCATCATGCCCAGGTCTTCAGCGCTGGTGCCGAATTCCATACCGATCGCGCCCTGCTGAACCAGTTCTGCAGCGCTTGGGCCAATCACGTGGACGCCCAGTACGCGGTCTGTCTTGGCATCTGCGATGACCTTGACGAAACCACCGGTGTCGTTGGCAGCCATGGCACGGCCGGAGGCGGCGAACGGGAAGGTGCCGACGTTAACTTCAACGCCTTCAGCTTTCAAGGCCTGCTCGGTTTTACCGACCCACGCGATTTCCGGGTGAGTATAAATAACCGAAGGGATCAGGTCATAGTTCATCTGGGCCTTGTGGCCCTTGATGCGCTCGACAACCATGATGCCCTCTTCCGAGGCCTTGTGCGCCAGCATCATGCCGCGAACCACGTCGCCGATGGCGTAGACGCCCGGTACGGTGGTGGCGCAGTGGTCGTCAACGTGCACGAAACCGCGCTCGTCCAGGGTCACGCCGCAGTCGGCTGCCAGCAGATCAGTGGTCACCGGACGGCGACCAACGGCTACGATCAGCTTGTCGAAAGTGATGTTCTGTTCGCCCTTGGCATCGGTGTAGTTCACCACGACTTCGTCGCCGTTCACTTTGGAACCGGTTACGCGAGCGCCCAGCTTGATGTCCAGACCCTGCTTGGTCAGGGTTTTCAGCGCTTCCTTGGAAACAGCGGTGTCCGCTGCCATCAGGAAGGTGTCCAGGGCTTCCAGGACAGTCACTTCCGCGCCCAGACGCGACCAGACCGAACCCAGTTCCAGACCGATCACGCCAGCGCCGATCACGCCCAGACGCTTAGGCACGGACTGGAATTCCAGGGCGCCAGTCGAATCGACGATCACATTCTGGTCAACCGGAGCTGGCGGAATGTCGATCGGACGCGAACCTGGAGCCAGGATGACGTTTTCGGCTTCGATGATTTCTACCGAGCCATCAGGCTTGGTGACTTCGACTTTCTTGCCGGCCAGCAGCTTGCCGTGACCCTGGATAGAGGTCACACCGTTGGCTTTGAACAGGGTCGCAACGCCGGAGGTCAGGCCTTTGACGATGTTGGCCTTGCGGCCAACCATCGCTGGCACGTCCATGGTCACGCCAGCGTGATTGATACCGTGGATCGCGAAACCGTCCTGGGCTTCGTGGAATTTCCACGAGCTGTCCAGCAGGGCCTTGGATGGAATGCAGCCGACGTTCAGGCAAGTACCGCCCAGAGCCAGTTTGCCTTCCTTGTCGGTGTACTTCTCGATGCAGGCAGTGCTGAGGCCCAGCTGAGCGGCCTTGATGGCAGCCACGTAACCGCCAGGGCCCGCGCCGATCACTACTACGTCAAATTTCTGCGACATTCAAAAAATCCTCTTTAGCGAAAAGCTTCAAGCCGCGAGCGGCAAGCCAGGCTGCGGGTTTTCCGACAGCACGGGCTTGCAGCTCATGGCTGCTTCTATCAGATATCCAGCAACAGACGAGCCGGATCTTCCAGCAGGTTCTTGATGGTCACCAGGAAGGTCACAGCTTCTTTGCCATCGATCAGACGGTGATCGTAGGACAGTGCCAGGTACATCATCGGACGGATAACGACCTGACCGTTGATGGCCATCGGACGCTGGATAATGTTGTGCATGCCCAGGATGGCGGCTTGTGGCGGGTTGACGATCGGGGTCGACATCATCGAACCGAAAGTACCACCGTTGGTGATGGTGAAAGTACCACCGGTCATTTCGTCCATCGACAGTTTGCCGTCGCGGGCTTTCTTGCCGAAGGTGGCGATGCCGCCTTCGATTTCAGCCAGGCTCATCAGTTCGGCGTTACGCAGAACCGGTACAACCAGGCCGCGATCGCTGGAAACTGCAACGCCGACGTCAGCGTAGCCGTGGTAAACGATGTCGCCACCGTCGATCGAGGCGTTGACAGCCGGGAAGCGTTTCAGCGCTTCGGTGGCCGCTTTCACGAAGAACGACATGAAGCCCAGGCGCACGCCGTTGTGGGACTTCTCGAACAGGTCCTTGTACTTCGAACGCAGTGCCATGACTTCAGTCATGTCGACTTCGTTGAAAGTGGTCAGCATCGCCATGTTCGATTGAGCTTCAACCAGACGCTTGGCCACGGTGGCACGAACGCGGGTCATCGGTACGCGCTTCTCGATGCGATCGCCAGCGGCAAACACAGGAGCAGCGGCAGCCGGAGCAGCAGCCTTGGCAGGTGCGGCAGCAGGAGCAGCTTTCTTGGCTTCGACAGCGGCAACCACGTCTTCCTTGGTTACACGACCATCTTTGCCGGTGCCTTTGACGGAAGCCAGGTTGATGCCGTTTTCTTCGGCCAGCTTGCGAGCAGCTGGAGCTGCGATAGCGTCTTCGTCAGCGCCGGCAGCTGGAGCAGCGGCAGCAGCGGCCGGAGCAGCAGCGGCAGCCGGAGCGGCAGCAGCAGCGCCGCCTTCAACGATGGAGCCCAGGACTTCGTCGGACAGAACGGTTTCGCCTTCGTTCTTGACGATAGCGCCCAGCACGCCGTCAGCGGTAGCCAGCACTTCCAGCACGACTTTGTCGGTTTCGATGTCGACAATCAGTTCGTCGCGCTTGACCGCGTCGCCCGGTTGCTTGTGCCAGGTGGCAACGGTGCCATCGGCAACCGATTCCGGGAAAGTGGGGGCTTTGATCTCGATAGCCATTGTCTGTGGTTCCTTAAATTCGGTTTCAGGTGCGCGAAGGCGTTAAACAGTAAAGGCGTCTTGCAGCAGTTTTTCCTGCTGTTCGGCGTGCATCGATGCGTAACCGCATGCTGGTGCAGCAGAAGCCTCGCGGCCCGCGTACTCGAGTACGAGAGACTTGTTGAGGTTGCTGATACTGCGACGCATGTGGTGTTGGCTGCAGTACCACGCACCCTGGTTCATCGGCTCTTCCTGACACCAGACGGCAGCTTTGACGTTGGTGTAAGGCGCCAGGACTTCTTTCAAGTCGTCCTCAGGGAATGGGTACAGCTGCTCGATACGCACGACAGCGATGTCGTCACGACCTTCGGCACGGCGTTTTTCCAGCAGGTCGTAGTAGACCTTGCCGCTACACAGAACAACGCGCTCGACCTTTTTCGGGTCTTGGGCATCGATTTCCGGGATGACGGTCTGGAACGAACCTTCGGCCAGATCCTCCAGCGTCGAGATGGCCAGCTTGTGGCGCAACAGCGACTTCGGAGTCAGAACGATCAAAGGCTTGCGCAGCGGGCGAATCACCTGGCGACGCAGCAAATGATAGATCTGTGCCGGCGTAGTCGGCACGGCTACCTGAATGTTGTGCTCGGCGCACAGCTGCAGGTAACGTTCCAGACGCGCCGAGGAGTGCTCCGGCCCCTGACCTTCGTAACCGTGCGGCAGCAACATGGTCAGACCGCACAGACGGCCCCACTTGTGCTCGCCACTGGTGATGAACTGGTCGATAACTACCTGGGCACCGTTGGCGAAGTCGCCGAACTGGGCTTCCCAGATCACCAGCGCATCAGGCGTGGTGGTCGAGTAACCATATTCGAACGCCAGTACGGCCTCTTCGGACAGGAACGAATCGTACAGGTCGAAACGTGGCTGGCCGTCGTACAGGTTCTGCAACGGGATGTAGGTGCCCGCGTCTTTCTGGTTGTGCAGGACAGCATGACGGTGCGAGAACGTACCGCGACCGATGTCCTGGCCAGTCATGCGAATCGGGTGACCTTCGAACGCCAGGGTCGCGTACGCCATGGTTTCGGCGTAACCCCAGTTGATCGGCAGGCCGCCGGCTTGCATCTTCTGGCGGTCTTCGTAGATCTTGGCAACCTGGCGCTGGACCACGAAGCCTTCCGGGATTTCCAGCAGCTTGGCGGACAGTTCCTGCAAGGTCTTGAGGTCGAAGCGAGTGTCGTGACGCGCGGTCCAGGCGTGGCCCAGATACGGACGCCAGTCCACGAACAGCTCTTTGTTCGGCTCTTTGACCAGGCTTTTCACTACGTGCAGACCGTTGTCCAGCGCATTGCGGTATTCGTCGACTTTCGCCTGAACACGCTCTGCGTCGAGCACACCGCCCTGGGTCAGACGATCGGCATACAGCTCACGGGTGGTGCGCTGCTTGGTGATCTGCTGATACATGATCGGCTGGGTGCCGCTTGGCTCGTCGGCCTCGTTGTGGCCGCGACGACGGTAGCAGACCAGGTCGATCACCACGTCACGCTTGAACTGCATGCGGTAGTCGATGGCCAGCTGGGTCACGAACAATACGGCTTCCGGATCATCACCATTCACATGGAGGATCGGCGCCTGGATCATTTTCGCAACGTCGGTCGCGTACTCGGTGGAACGCGAGTCCAGCGGGTTGCTGATGGTGAAACCGACCTGGTTGTTGATCACGATGTGCACGGTACCGCCGGTCTTGAAACCGCGGGTCTGCGACATCTGGAAGGTTTCCATGACCACGCCCTGACCTGCGAAAGCAGCGTCACCGTGGATGGAGATCGGCAGAACCTTCTCACCGGTCGGGTCGTTACGACGATCCTGACGGGCGCGAACCGAACCCTCGACCACCGGGGAAACAATTTCCAGGTGGGACGGGTTGAACGCCATGGCCAGGTGAACTTCACCGCCGGAGGTCATTACGTTGGACGAGAAGCCCTGGTGGTATTTCACGTCACCGGAACCCAGCTCGACCTTCTTCTTGCCTTCGAACTCGTCGAACAGCTCACGCGGGTTCTTGCCGAAGGTGTTGACCAGCACGTTCAGACGGCCACGGTGGGCCATGCCGATGACGATTTCCTTGGTGCCGTAGGAACCGGAACGCTGGATCAGCTCGTCGAGCATCGGAATCAGGCTTTCGCCGCCTTCCAGACCGAAACGCTTGGTACCCGGGTATTTGGTGCCCAGGTATTTTTCCAGGCCTTCACCGGCGGTCACGCGCTCAAGCAGGTGGCTCTTGATGTCGGCGGAGTACGTCGGACGACCGCGCACGCTTTCCAGACGCTGCTGGAACCACTGGCGCTGCTCGGAATCGGTGATGTGCGTGAACTCAGCGCCGATGGTGCGGCAATATGTCTGCTGCAACGCTTCGTGAATTTCGCGTAGGCTCGCTTCCTCTTTGCCGATGAACAGGTCGCCGGCACGGAAGGTCGTATCAAGATCGGCATTGGTCAAGCCGTAATGATTGATCGACAGGTCTGCAGGTGCAGGACGCTGCCACAGTCCCAGCGGGTCAAGCTGGGCTGCCTGGTGGCCACGCATACGGTAGGCCTGGATCAATCGCAGCACTTCAACTTGCTTCTTCTCGTGCTCACTGCTCACGCTGCCGGCGGAAACCGGTTGGGCGCGGCGCTGGTTCTTTGCCAGCAAGACGAAATGATCGCGAATTGTGGAGTGCGAAACATCGGTGGCAGAGTTGCCGTCAGCAGGCAACTTCTGGAAGTAGGTGCGCCACTCTTCTGGCACAGCGTTAGGGTCGTGCAGGTAGAGCTCGTAAAGCTCTTCCACATAGGCAGCGTTACTACCGGATAGGTAGGCACTGTTCCACATGCGCTGCATCACGCTTTCTTGCATGCTTGGTCACCCTCGGTTAGGGGAACACCATCGGTGTCGACACCGAGCAAACTTGCAGAAGTCCGAATGCAGCGACCAAAACAAGCCACTAGGATCACACTGATAGTCCGGGTACCAGCCCGGATGCCCCTGCTTGTCTCATTTCTTCAAAATAAGAGCCGCAGCCTTTTAGGCTGCTGCTCAGGTTAAAACTACGGCGCCGGTTGAAGCCTGCGCCGCAGCATCTACGGGTACAACGGGTACAGCAGCTGAATCACACGCCGCTTGAGAGCAACATGTTACGGATGTGACCGATGGCCTTAGTCGGGTTCAGGCCTTTCGGACATACGTTGACGCAGTTCATGATCCCGCGGCAGCGGAATACGCTGAACGGGTCATCCAGCGAAGCCAGACGCTCGGACGTCTTGGTATCACGGCTGTCTGCCAGGAAGCGGTACGCTTGCAGCAGGGCAGCCGGACCCAGGAACTTGTCCGGGTTCCACCAGAAGGACGGGCAGGAAGTCGAGCAGCAAGCGCACAGGATGCACTCGTACAGACCGTCCAGCTTTTCACGCTCTTCAGGGGACTGCAGACGCTCGATGGCCGGAGCCGGCGTGTCGTTCTGCAGGTATGGCTTAACCTTTTCGTATTGCTTGTAGAAGATGCTCATATCGACGACCAGGTCACGGATAACCGGCAAACCTGGCAGAGGACGAACGATCAACTTGTTACCTTTTACGACAGCGGACAGCGGCGTGACGCATGCCAGGCCGTTTTTGCCGTTGATGTTCATGCCGTCGGAACCGCAAACACCTTCACGGCAAGAGCGACGATAGGAGAAACCCTCGTCCTGCTCTTTGATCAGGGCCAGCACGTCCAGCACCATCAGGTCTTTACCACCGGTATCAACCTGGAATTCCTGCATGAACGGCGCGGCGTCCTGATCAGGGTTGTAACGATAAACGCTGACTTGCAACATGGCGGCCACCCTTAATAAGTCCGAATCTTAGGTTCAAAAGTCGGAACAGTCTTCGGCGAGAAGTTCACGGCACGCTTGGTCACGCGCTTGTCACCCGGGAAGTACAGGGTGTGGCACAGCCAGTTTTCGTCGTCACGATCTTCGAAGTCTTCACGGGCGTGAGCACCACGGGACTCCTTACGTACTTCTGCGGCGATGGCGGTGGCTTCGGCCACTTCCAGCAGGTTCTGCAGCTCCAGAGCTTCGATACGTGCAGTGTTGAACGCCTGCGACTTATCGTTGATCTTCACGTTGGCGATGCGCTTGCGCAGGTCAGCCAGCTGGGCAATACCCTTCTGCATGTATTCGCCGGTACGGAATACACCGAAGTAGTTCTGCATGCAGTTCTGCAGCTCGCGACGCAGGGTAGCCACGTCTTCGCCTTCGGTACGGCTGTTCAGAGCGTTCAGGCGCGACAGGGCAGCTTCGATATCGGCTTCGGTAGCGTCGTCGTATTCGATGCCGTCGGTCAGTGCTTTTTCCAGGTGCAGGCCGGCAGCGCGACCGAATACCACCAGGTCGAGCAGCGAGTTGCCGCCCAGACGGTTGGCACCGTGAACCGATACGCAAGCCACTTCACCCACTGCGAACAGGCCAGGGATGATTTCGTCGACGCCTTCGCCGTTCTGGGTGATCGCCTGGCCATGAATGTTGGTGGCAACGCCGCCCATCATATAGTGGCAGGTCGGAACAACCGGAACCGGAGCAACAACCGGGTCAACGTGGGCAAAAGTCTTCGACAGTTCACAGATACCTGGCAGACGACTGTGCAGCACTTCCTCGCCCAGGTGGTCGAGCTTGAGCATCACGTGGTCGCCATTCGGACCGCAACCATTGCCGGCGATGATCTCTTTAACCATCGAACGGGCAACCACGTCACGACCGGCAAGGTCTTTGGCGTTCGGAGCATAACGCTCCATGAAACGCTCGCCGTGCTTGTTGATCAGGTATCCACCTTCACCACGGCAACCTTCGGTAACCAGTACACCGGCGCCGGCGATGCCGGTCGGGTGGAACTGCCACATTTCGATGTCTTGTACCGGTACACCGGCACGCAGCGCCATGCCAACGCCGTCACCGGTGTTGATCAGGGCGTTGGTGGTCGAAGCGTAGATACGACCTGCACCGCCGGTAGCCAGTACGGTGGCCTTGGCACGGATGTAGGTGGTTTCGCCGGTTTCGATGCAGATGGCAATCACGCCGACGAACTCGCCTTCGCCGTTCTTCACCAGATCGACAGCGTAGTACTCGTTCAGGAACACGGTACCGGCTTTCAGGTTGCCCTGATAAAGGGTGTGCAGCAGTGCGTGACCGGTACGGTCGGACGCAGCGCAAGTACGCGCAGCCTGGCCGCCTTTACCGTAGTCCTTGGACTGACCGCCGAATGGGCGCTGGTAGATACGACCTTGCTCGGTACGCGAGAACGGCATACCCATGTGGTCCAGCTCGTAAACGGCAGCCGGGCCTTCCTGACACATGTACTCGATAGCGTCCTGGTCACCGATGTAGTCGGAACCCTTGACGGTATCGTACATGTGCCAGCGCCAGTCATCGTTCGGGTCAGCGGACGCGATGGCGCAGGTGATGCCGCCCTGGGCGGATACAGTGTGCGAACGGGTCGGGAAAACCTTGGTGATCACGGCAGTCTTGTGACCGCCCTGTGCCAGTTGCAGCGCTGCGCGCATGCCGGCACCGCCACCACCAATAATGATGGCGTCGAAAGAAATCGTTGGAATGTTAGCCATGACTCAGATACCCCAGAGAATCTGCACGCCCCAGACGAAGTAAGCGAACATCGCAACGCCGCAGACTGCCTGGAAAAGGAAACGTATAGCCGTCGCGGACTTGCCGAACGCCATTGGCGTCAGGTAGTCGGTCGCGATGGTCCACATGCCGACCCAGGCGTGAGCGCCGAGGGCAACGAGGGCCAGGAGGCTGAAGATACGCATTCCGTTGTGGGCGAACAGTTCATGCCACTGGGCGTAATCGAGGCCAGGGTTGGCCACGATGTATCCGATCAGGAAGATGAAGTAAGCCGCGAGAACGACCGCAGACACACGTTGCGCCATCCAGTCATAGAGGCCCGAACGCGACAGGTTCGTGACGTTAGTTACCATATCCAAACTCCTGCCAGAACGATTACCACCACGGAAACGGCGATAACGATTTTCGAGCCCAGCTTGCCGCCTTCCAGCGTCTCACCGATGCCCATGTCCATGATCAAATGGCGCACACCGGCTACCAGGTGATAAAGCAGAGCGGACAGGATGCCCCATGTCACTAGCTTGGCTAGCGGACTGGTCAGACACGCTTTCACCTGACCGAAGCCTTCCTCGGAACTCAGCGACTTGTCCAATGCGTAAAGCATGATGGCAAGGCACACGAAGAGGATGACACCGGAAATTCGGTGAAGGATGGACGTGTAAGCAGTGACTGGGAGTTTGATGGTCCTTAGGTCTAGGTTTACAGGTCGTTGGCTTTTCACGGCTTTTTTTTCACACTGAAGAGCCCCTAACAATCAGGGCAAAGTTGTTGGGGAGTGCACTGGTCAGGTAACCACCACCCAGGGATGCGACCCCCAATGAAAGCAAGCCCAAAAGCCCTTGGCGGTCGGTGGCCGAGTATAGACAGTTAGGCTACTAATGACAACGCAAACACCTAACCCAAACAGCTGATTGCGCAACCGGCATAAAAGGCGTAAATGGCAGCCAATTTCGAGAAAAAAGTCCGGTTAAAGCCTTCTGGAGCAAGACTTTAGGCAAATTGACATTCGAATTTATCTCACTATAGTGGTGCGGGCCCTGCGTGGGGGGTCTGTCTGATGATTTCAAGCATAAATAGGAGGCCACATGGCTGACAAAAAAGCGCAGTTGATCATCGAGGGCGCAGCCCCCGTCGAGCTGCCCATTTTAACCGGCACCGTTGGTCCCGATGTTATCGATGTTCGGGGCCTGACGGCCACGGGCCGTTTCACCTTTGACCCAGGCTTCATGTCGACCGCCTCGTGCGAGTCGAAGATCACCTATATCGACGGCGACAACGGCATTCTGCTGCACCGCGGCTACCCGATCGAACAGCTGGCTGAAAAGTCGGACTACCTGGAAACCTGCTATCTGCTGCTCAACGGCGAACTGCCGACCGCAGAACAGAAGGCCCAGTTCGTCAGCACCGTGAAGAACCACACCATGGTTCACGAGCAGCTGAAGACCTTCTTCAACGGCTTCCGTCGCGACGCCCACCCAATGGCCGTCATGTGCGGCGTAGTCGGCGCCCTCTCGGCGTTCTACCACGACTCCCTGGACATCAATAACCCGCAGCATCGCGAAATCTCCGCGATCCGCCTGGTTGCCAAGATGCCGACCCTGGCAGCGATGGTTTACAAGTACTCCATGGGCCAACCCATGATGTACCCGCGCAACGACCTGTCGTACGCGGAAAACTTCCTGCACATGATGTTCAACACCCCGTGCGAGATCAAACCGATCAGCCCGGTACTCGCCAAGGCCATGGACCGGATCTTCATCCTCCACGCCGACCACGAGCAGAACGCATCGACTTCCACCGTGCGCCTGGCCGGCTCTTCGGGTGCCAACCCGTTCGCCTGTATCGCCGCCGGTATCGCCGCACTGTGGGGCCCTGCCCATGGCGGTGCGAACGAAGCCGTTCTGACCATGCTCGATGAAATTGGCGATGTCTCGAACATCGACAAGTACATCGCCAAGGCCAAGGACAAGAACGATCCGTTCAAACTGATGGGCTTCGGTCACCGCGTTTACAAAAACCGCGACCCGCGCGCCACGGTAATGAAGCAGACCTGCGACGAAGTGTTGAAGGAACTGGGCATCCAGAACGATCCGCAACTCGAACTGGCCATGCGCCTGGAAGAGATCGCCCTGACCGACCCGTACTTCATCGAGCGCTCGCTGTACCCGAACGTCGACTTCTACTCGGGGATCATCCTCAAGGCGATCGGCATTCCAACCAGCATGTTCACCGTGATCTTCGCCCTGGCGCGGACCGTCGGCTGGATCTCCCACTGGAAGGAAATGCTCTCCAGCCCGTACAAGATCGGCCGTCCGCGCCAGTTGTACACCGGCTACGAGTCGCGTGATATCACCAAGCTGGAAGACCGCAAGTAAGATTCATGCTGTAGCGTGTTGAGTTGTACCGGAGACGGCCTCTATTTATATAGGGGCCGTTTTTGTTTGCCTCTTTTAATTGTGTACATTTCCGTTATTTAGGTAGCGGCGACTTACGGTTCCGCTTTTACAGCGGGTTACTTTGGAAAAGCCCCAAAGTAACCAAAGGGCTCTTGCCCCTTACGTTCGGTGCCTCGCCAAGGCTCGGCATTCCCTCGCTCCGGTCCTGCTCCGTGGGCCCGCCGCCATCGGCCATCCATGGCCGGCGGCGGCTAACCCGGCATCCATGCCGGGTTGCCCACTGCGCAGAACCTCCACTCGGCCTCTCGAGGGGGCAAGAAGATCAAAAGCAAAAGCAAAAGCAAAAGCAAAAGCAAAAGCGGCGTACACCCTCTGCGCTTCACCACTCAACAGGCCGAGCGTTAGCTCGCCTGCAGCTTTTGATCTTGATCCACCCGCCCCCTCGGCAGGCTGAGTGGAGGTGTTCATCCGGGGATTGGCGCGCAGCGCCGTTCGACGCAGTCGAACTCATTGCATGTAGGTCGAAGCGAAGCCGACCGGAGGGTAATGCCCCCGGATGAATACCGCAGCGAAGGAACCCCGAGCCTTAGCGAGGGGCCGTACGTTCGGGGCGAGCGTTTTTTTGGTTACTTTTTTTAGGCGCTTGTAAAAAAAGTGACTCGCCGTAAGGGCGAAACCATAAGTCGCCGCTACCGAAGGAATGGATATGTACACCATCAAAAAGCACTCCGCCTGACACAAAGCCTTCGCGAGCAAGCCCGCTCCCACAGTAAATCGGGTACATCCACGAAATTCGGGTCGATTACCGCCCAATAAAAAAAACCCCGATCTCTCGACCGGGGCATTACGCGTTAGTGCAATTTATATATAAAGCTTTAATGCCTTAGTGCGAAACAGCACCACTTGCACCCAGGCCAGTCTGCGAACGAACAAACTGCGGGAAGAACAGCGCCCGCTCATTGTCAGCCGCAGTGGACTTGTCGGTAACCGAGAAGAACCAGATCCCGACAAAGGCAATCATCATCGAGAACAGCGCCGGGTACTCATACGGGAAGATGGCCTTCTCGTGATGCAGGATCTGCACCCAGATGGTCGGACCAAGCACCATCAGGCCCACGGCACTGATCAGGCCCATCCAGCCGCCGATCATCGCACCGCGAGTGGTCAGCTTTTTCCAGTACATGGAAAGCAGCAGCACCGGGAAGTTGCAGCTCGCCGCGATGGAGAACGCCAGGCCCACCATGAACGCAATGTTCTGGCTCTCGAACAGGATACCCAGACCAATGGCCAGCACCGCCAAGGCGATGGTGGTGATTTTCGAAACGCGAATCTCGTCCTTCTCGTTGGCCTTGCCCTTCTTGATCACGCTGGCATACAGGTCGTGGGACACCGCCGAAGCACCGGCCAGGGTCAGACCGGCAACCACTGCCAGAATGGTCGCGAACGCCACCGCCGAGATGAAGCCCAGGAAAATGCTGCCACCCACCGCGTTGGCCAGGTGCACCGCCGCCATGTTGTTACCACCCAGCAAGGCGCCAGCAGCGTCTTTGAAGGCAGGGTTGGTACTGACCAGCAGGATCGCGCCGAAGCCGATGATGAAGGTCAGGATGTAGAAGTAGCCAATGAAGCCGGTTGCGTACAACACGCTCTTGCGAGCTTCTTTTGCGTCACTCACGGTGAAGAAGCGCATCAGGATGTGTGGCAGACCAGCAGTACCGAACATCAGCGCCAGACCGAGGGAGAACGCCGAGATCGGATCTTTCACAAGGCCGCCCGGGCTCATGATCGCTTCAGCTTTCGGGTGAACCTTGATTGCCTCGGAGAACAGCATGTTGAAGTCGAAGTTGACGTGCTTCATCACCATCAGCGCCATGAAGGAGGCGCCGGACAGCAGCAAAACTGCCTTGATGATCTGCACCCAGGTGGTCGCCAGCATGCCGCCGAACAGCACGTACATGCACATCAGGATACCAACCAGGATCACCGCAACGTGATAATCGAGACCGAACAGCAGCTGGATCAGCTTGCCGGCGCCGACCATTTGCGCGATCAGGTAGAACGCAACCACCACCAGCGAACCGCAAGCGGACAGCGAGCGGATCTGGGTTTGCCCAAGGCGATAGGACGCCACGTCGGCAAAGGTGTATTTACCCAGGTTACGCAGGCGCTCAGCGATCAGGAACAGGATGATCGGCCAGCCCACCAGGAACCCGATCGAGTAGATCAGGCCGTCGTAGCCGGAAGTGAACACCAGCGCGGAAATACCCAGGAAGGACGCCGCCGACATGTAGTCACCGGCAATCGCCAGGCCGTTCTGGAAACCGGTGATCTTGCCGCCCGCCGCGTAGTAGTCGGAAGCCGACTTGTTTTTCTTGGACGCCCAATAGGTGATGCACAGGGTCGCGCCAACGAATGCGATGAACATCAGAATCGCGGACACGTTAAGGGGTTGTTTCTGCACCGCGCCGGTCAGGGCATCAGCGGCCCAAGCGCCAGGTGCGAACGCTGCGATGCTCAACAGAGCCATTAGACGCCGGATCATTGCTGAGCCTCCTTGAGAATCGCATTGTTCAGGTCGTCGAACTCGCCGTTGGCGCGCCGTACGTAGATACCGGTCAGGATGAAGGCCGAGAGAATCAGACCGACACCGATCGGAATGCCCCAGGTGATCGATGACTCAGGGCTGATTTTCGCCCCCAGTACATGCGGCCCATAAGCAATCAAAAGGATGAATCCGGAGTAAAGCCCTAGCATGATCGCCGAAAGGATCCAGGCGAATCGTTCCCTCTTGCTAACCAGCTCCTTGAAGCGCGGGCTGTTTTGAATCGAGAGGTAAATGCTGTCGTTCATTGTTTTTATCCTCGCAGCACAGATTTAGTTGGAACGGTCTCCACTCTATGCGGCTGCGGGGCAGGTTCCAGACGACCTTAGTCTTAGAACCCCATGACGGATTCGCCAATTTCAAGCATGAACAAAATAAATGTGGGAGCGGGCTTGCTCGCGAAGGCGTCATGTCAGTCAACTGACAGACAGCATTCGCGAGCAAGCCCGCTCCCACGGGTAAAAGCGAGGCGACTGTTACTTGACCCAGTCAGCCACACGCTCAGGGTGCTTGGCGATCCAATCCTTCGCCGCGGCTTCAGGCTTGGCACCGTCCTGAATCGCCAGCATGACCTGACCGATTTCGTCCTTGGAGGCCCACTGGAAGTTCTTCAGGAACTTGGCCACTTCCGGCGCCTTGGCTTCCAGGCCCTTGCTGCCGATGCTGTTCACGGTTTCAGCCGCGCCGTACACGCCTTTCGGGTCTTCGAGGAAGCGCAGTTTCCACTTGGCAAACATCCAGTGCGGCACCCAACCGGTCACTGCGATGGATTCGTTCTTCTTCTCGGCACGGGTCAGCTCGGCGATCATGCCGGCGCCGGAACTGGCCTTGAGTTGATAGCCGGTCAGGTCGTAGTCCTTGATCGCCTGGTCGGTCTTGAGCATCACGCCTGAACCGGCGTCGATGCCGACGATGCGGTTCTTGAAGGTGTCGTCGGTCTTGAGGTCCTCAATGGACTTGGCCTTGACGTACTCCGGCACGATCAGGCCGATTTTCGCGTCCTTGAAGTTCGGGCCGTAGTCGACGACCTGATCCTTGTTCTTCGCCCAGTACTCACCGTGGGTCACCGGCAGCCAGGCCGACAACATGGCGTCGAGTTTTCCGGTGGCCACGCCCTGCCACATGATCCCGGTAGCGACGGCTTGCAGCTTCACGTCATAACCGAGTTTCTGCCTGATCACTTCAGCCGCCACGTTGGTCGTGGCGACACTGTCCGACCAGCCATCGACATAACCAAGCGTCACGTCCTTGCCAGCGGCGCTTGCCACGGTCGAACTGATCGCCAGCACCAAAGCCGCACCTGCGCCCAAGAGTCGTCGCATCTTCATCGTTACTTCCCCGAAAGTGCTGCGCTCGACGGTTGCCGAGTCGCTTAAACGTATTGTTATGGTGCACAGCGCCCCCATCACGCCCACCGCAAACTCGTTCGAACATCAGCGGAGTACTGACACTTGCGATAATCAACCTGACGCTCATGGCGACCTGCTCTGCCAGCGACCTCAAGGCATCGAGAAACGACATCAGAAAGCCATTAACCCTCTGCGCGACAGCCCCCCCCCCCCCGCCAATCCGCCCGGACTTTGCATGTCAAAATCATGCAGGCCCACCAGACACGCTTTAAATGCAGGTAACATGCGCCGCTTTGTTCCCACACGGCCTGACCATGTCCGAGACCTCCCGCTTCCCTTTTGCTGCTTATCTATTCGCTTGCCTGCTCGGGCTGTTTGCCCTGGGCGGCTTCTGGTACGGCCTCGGCAAACCGGTAATTTTGCCGGACGTGGCCAGCGCGACGCACAAGCTGCAATGCGCCTCCTACACCCCGTTCGACAAGGATCAATCGCCGTTCGACGTGCCATTCAACTTGCGCCCCGAGCGCATGGATGCCGACCTCGCGCTACTGTCCAAAAGCTTCGAATGCATCCGCACCTATTCCATGACCGGCCTGGAAGCCCTGCCGGACCTGGCACGCAAGCATGGCTTGAAGCTGATGATCGGCGCCTGGGTCAACAGCAACCCGGTGGACACCGAGAAAGAAGTCGACCTGCTGATCGCCTCGGCCAACGCCAACCCGGATGTGGTCAGTGCGGTAATCGTCGGTAACGAAACCCTGCTGCGCAAGGAAGTCACCGGCGCGCAACTGGCGAAGCTGATCAACAAGGTCAAGAGCCAGGTCAAACAGCCGGTCACCTACGCCGACGTCTGGGAGTTCTGGCTCAAGCATCCGGAAATCGCCCCCGCCGTGGACTTCCTGACCATTCACTTGCTGCCGTACTGGGAAGACGATCCGTCGAACATCGACGCTGCCCTGCAACATGTGGCCGACATACGCCAGGTATTCGGCAACAAGTTCGCGCCCAAGGATGTGCTGATCGGCGAAACTGGCTGGCCTAGCGAAGGTCGCCAGCGCGAAACGGCCCTGCCGAGCCGCGTCAACGAAGCAAAATTCATTCGCGGTTTTGTTGCCATGGCCGAGCAACAGGGTTGGCATTACAACCTGATCGAAGCCTTCGACCAGCCCTGGAAACGCGCCAGTGAAGGTGCGGTCGGCGGTTACTGGGGGCTATTCGATGCCGATCGCCAGGACAAGGGCGTGCTGGCCGGGCCAGTGACAAACGTCCCGTACTGGACGCAGTGGCTGGCGGTGGGTGGCTTGATCTTCATCGGCACGTTGCTGCTTGGTGGTCGGGTCCGCACGACCCGCTCGGCACTGGTGCTGCCGCTGCTTGGTGCCTTGGCGGCGTGTTCGATCGGCGCCTGGGGTGACCTGGCACGGGTGACCACGCGCTTTACCAGTGAATGGCTATGGGTCGGATTGCTGACCGCTCTGAATCTGCTGGTGCTGGCCCATGCCGCGCTGGCATTGAGCCCTCGCAGCGGATGGCGCGGGCGGGCTTTCGACTTGTTCGAGCGTCGTGCTGGCTGGCTGGTTGCAACAACAGGTTTCGCGGCAGCCGTGATGATGCTGGAACTGGTGCTCGACCCCCGTTATCGCAGCTTCCCGAGCGTCGCGTTCATCGTGCCGGCGTTGGTATATCTGTGCCGCCCGGTGAACGTGCCGCGCCGCGAAATTGCGTTGCTGACCTTCATCATCGGTGCCTGCATTGCGCCGCAGCTGTTCCGCGAAGGCTTGCAGAACCAGCAGGCCTGGGGCTGGGCGCTGGTGAGTGTGTTGATGGTGGCGGCGTTGTGGCGCTGTTTGCGGGTTCGCAAGGTTTAACTCTTTAGCGACCTGACTGACCTCATCGCGAGCAAGCTCGCTCCCACAATTGATCTTTGTCGCACACAAATTTTGTGTTCACTGAAGATCTACTGTGGGAGCGAGCTTGCTCGCGATGACGGACTATCAGGCGCTACGAGAAGCCCTGACCAACCGCAACCCCGCAATCACCACCGCAAACACCGCCAGCGTCGTGTTGTACAACGCCAGTGCCGGCAACCCGAACACCAGCGCCAGCACCGCCAGCCACCACCCTGCCCGCCCCGGCACAACGAAGCCGACGATCGCAGCAGCCAAGGCGCCCCACCCCAGCACCCCGAAGTGAATCATCAGCCCCAGGTTTGAACGCACCTGGCATTCCCAACGACTCGCTTCATCCACGCAAATGCCGACCCACTGCGCATCCTCCATGAAGCCATAACGCGCGCCATAACTGGCGGCCAGCCAGACAGGCAGCAAAACTAGCAGCAGAATAACGGGCAGGCGGCGGGACATGAAACACTCCAATTGGCGAAAAACGGCGGCCAGCTTAATCGCCCCCAAGGGTTTCGCAAGCGATAACAACTGATAACTGGTCATTCAATCGCTGCAAAGTGTATCGTCCAGCTACTATTACTTCGAAATTAAGCCTGTTTGGTGCCGAGGCTTGGCACTTTGGCGCAAATCCGGTGGTCATAGCCTGCGAAATTCATTCGGCACCTTCTTCTAAGGGATTTAGTCATGCTCCGTTCCTTGCGCTTCGCTGCCCTGTTTGGCGGCCTTATATTGAGTGCGTCCGCACTGGCGGTCGACATTGACGCCGCCAGTTACGGCTACCCCCTGACCAACCCGTTCGAGGCGACCATCGCGACCACGCCGCCGGACCTGCGTCCGGAGTTACCCCTGGACGACGATATCGATCAGGAAGTGCGCAGCGTTACCTTGCGTCCGGAACGGGCATTCGAGTTGCCGGACAATTTCTGGGCGGTCAAGAAACTCGACTACCGCATTGCCACGCAGGATCACGCCGCGCCGCTGATTTTCCTGATCGCCGGCACCGGCGCGCGCTATGACAGCACCCTGAACGAATACCTGAAGAAGCTCTATTACAAAGCCGGCTACCACGTGGTTCAGTTGTCGTCGCCCACCAGCTATGACTTCATGAGCGCGGCATCACGCTTCGCCACCCCGGGCGTTTCCAAGGAAGACGCCGAAGATCTGTACCGGGTGATGCAGGCCGTGCGGGCACAGAACCCGAAAATGCCGGTTACCGATTACTACCTGACCGGGTACAGCCTGGGTGCCCTGGATGCCGCTTTCGTCGCGCACCTGGACGAAACCCGCCGCAGCTTCAACTTCAAGAAAGTCCTGCTGCTCAACCCGCCGGTCAACCTCTACACCTCGATCACCAACCTCGACAAGCTGGTCCAGACCGAGGTCAAGGGCATCAACACCAGCACCACGTTCTATGAACTGGTACTGGACAAGCTGACCCGCTACTTCCAGCAGAAGGGCTACATCGACCTCAATGACGCCCTGCTCTACGACTTCCAGCAGTCCAAGCAGCACCTGTCCAATGAGCAGATGGCCATGCTGATCGGCACCTCGTTCCGCTTTTCGGCGGCCGACATTGCCTTCACTTCGGACCTGGTCAACCGTCGCGGCCTGATCACCCCACCCAAGTTCCCGATCACCGAGGGCACCAGCCTCACGCCATTCCTCAAGCGAGCGCTGCAATGCGACTTCGACTGCTACATCACCGAACAGGTGATCCCGATGTGGCGCGCCCGCACCGACGGCGGCAGCCTGCTGCAACTGATTGACCAGGTGAGCCTGTATGCGCTGAAGGACTATCTGCACGAAAGCCCGAAAATCGCAGTGATGCACAACGCCGATGACGTGATCCTCGGCCCTGGCGACCTGGGCTTCCTGCGCAAGACTTTCGGTGATCGCCTGACCGTTTACCCGTATGGCGGCCACTGCGGCAACATTAACTACCGCGTCAACAGCGACGCCATGCTGGAGTTTTTCCGTGGCTAAATATCTCCTGCTTTTCGCAGCGTTACTCTGTGCAAGCGTCGCCAATGCCGACAACAGCAAAGCCAACGCCCCCCTGGTCGTCGACAGCGACGGCTTCAAGGAGCCGCTGAGCAAACTCAAATTCAACCCGGGCCTGGATCAGCGCGAGTTCGAACGTTCGACGCTCAACGCGCTGGCCGTCTACGATCCGTTGGAAGAGTGGAATCGGCGCGTCTATCACTTCAACTACCGCTTCGACCAATGGGTGTTCCTGCCGGTGGTCAATGGTTACCGCTACGTCACCCCGAGCTTCCTGCGTACCGGCGTCAGCAACTTCTTCAACAACCTCGGCGACGTGCCGAACCTGATGAACAGCCTGCTGCAACTCAAGGGCCAGCGTTCGCTGGAAATTACCGGGAGACTGCTGCTCAACACCACCATCGGCATCGCCGGCCTGTGGGACCCGGCCACCGCAATGGGCCTGCCCCGCCAGAGCGAAGACTTCGGCCAGACTTTAGGCTTCTACGGCGTGCCGGGCGGCGCTTATTTCGTCCTGCCGATCCTCGGTCCGTCGAACCTGCGTGATACCGGCGGCCTGCTGGTGGATTACTCGGCCGAGAATGCGATCAACTTCCTCAACGTCGCCGAAGTCAGCTCCAATCATCCGGAAGTCTGGATCCTGCGCGGCATCGACAAGCGCCACCAGACCAGCTTCCGCTATGGCCAGATGAACTCGCCATTCGAGTACGATAAAGTGCGTTACGTGTACACCGAAGCGCGCAAGTTGCAGATCGCCGAGTAAACAAGGCAGCCGAAAAACACTGTGGGAGCGGGCTTGCTCCGGGCGGCGTTCCGACGAAAGCGGTGTGTCAGACAACCTATTTGGTGACTGACACGACCTCTTCGCGAGCAAGTCGGATCGCCGCACCGCCGCTCCCACATTTGTTATGTGCTGTCTTCAGCCTTTCAGGGCTTTCCAGATCCTGCTGACGGCCATCACGCCAACCAACACCACCGCCCCTGCGACAATCCCCGCCACGCCATTGAGCAACACCGGCACGATAAATCCGCCGCCACCCGCCGCCGCACCGACACTTTCGATCCAGTGATGCACCACCGGCACACCGTGCGTGAGGATCCCGCCGCCCACCAGAAACATCGCCGCCGTGCCGATCACCGACAGGCTCTTCATCATGTACGGTGCCGCACGCAAAATCCCGCCGCCGATGCTTTTCGCCACCTGTCCGGGTTTCTGAGTCAACCACAGGCCGAGGTCGTCAAGCTTGACGATACCCGCCACCAATCCGTACACGCCGACAGTCATGACAATGGCAATGCCCGACAGCACGATGATTTGCTGGGTCAATGGCGCGCCGGCCACGGTGCCGAGGGTGATGGCGATGATTTCCGCCGAAAGAATGAAATCGGTGCGGATCGCGCCTTTGATCTTGTCCTTCTCGAACGCCACCAGGTCGATGGCAGGATCGGCCACCGCCTCGACCAACTGCGCATGCTCGGCGACATCTTCAGCCTTGCTGTGCAGGAACTTGTGGGCAAGTTTTTCGAAACCTTCGAAGCACAGATAGGCGCCACCGACCATCAACAGCGGTGTGACCAGCCACGGAATGAACGCACTGATGGCCAGCGCCGATGGCACCAGGATCAGTTTATTGATGAACGACCCCTTGGCGACCGCCCAGACCACCGGGATTTCCCGCTCGGCACGCACGCCACTGACTTGCTGGGCATTGAGTGCCAGATCGTCACCGAGTACACCGGCCGTTTTCTTGGCGGCCATTTGGGTCATCAAAGACACGTCGTCCAGCACGGTCGCGATGTCGTCAATCAGCACCAGCAAACTGCTTCCTGCCATGAATCGGGTTTCCTTCTGCAATGAATGCGCAGCAGCATAGCGCGACATAAGAGCCTACGGTGCATTCTTGAGCGCCGCGCGAGGCCGGTGATACCATGCGCAACCGCCAGAACAGGCAAGGAATCACCCGGTTTATGAGCACTATCCGCGAGCGCAACAAACAACTGATCCTGCGTGCCGCCAGTGAGGAATTCGCCGACAAAGGCTTCGCTGCGACCAAAACCAGCGACATCGCAGCCAAGGCGGGATTGCCCAAGCCCAACGTCTATTACTACTTCAAGTCCAAGGAAAACCTCTACCGTGAGGTTCTGGAAAGCATCATCGAGCCCATCCTGCAGGCCTCGACACCATTCAATCCGGACGGCGAGCCCGGTGAAGTGCTCAGCGGCTACATTCGCTCGAAGATCCGCATCTCTCGTGACCTGCCATTCGCCTCCAAGGTGTTCGCCAGCGAAATCATGCACGGCGCCCCCCACCTGAGCAGCGATCTGGTCGAACAGCTCAATGGCCAGGCCAAACACAACATCGAGTGCATCCAGACCTGGATCGACCGCGGGCAAATCGCCCCCATCGACCCCAACCACCTGATGTTCAGCATCTGGGCCGCGACCCAGACCTACGCCGACTTCGACTGGCAAATCACCGCCATCACCGGCAAGGCACGGCTGGATGAAGAAGATTATGAAGCGGCGGCGCAGACGATTATCCGGTTGGTGTTGAAGGGATGTGAGCCTGAGCGGTAGACCGTATCAAGGCCATTCGCGAGCAGGCTCGCTCCAACAATTTTCAGTGTTGAATTCAAATTCTGTGAACGACACATATCCCTGTGGGAGCGGGCTTGCCCGCGATGGCGGCAACTCGGGAGTGGATCAGACCCAAATCGCATCCCACAACGGATAGTTGCCAAGACGCTCTACAAGCCCAGCCCGCAACGGGTTGGCCACAACATATCGCGCCATCTTCACCAAATCCTCATCTCGCCTCAGTGCTCGGTCGTGATATCCCTGTTGCCAGAGTGGCCCGTGCCTGGCACTGGAAAGGTTCACCTCCCGCGTTGTCAGTGACTTGGTTTGCCGCATCAAACTACTGAGTGAGCATTTCTCCAATTCCACCAACCAGTGGAAATGGTCAGGCATGACAACCCAAGCCAATGAATTTGCCAATCCCAGGCTTTGTGCCTGCCGAAACTGATGCACCACCAATCTGCCCAAAGCGTAATCGGCAAAAACCGGCTCACGGCCAAGCGTATTGGTCGTCAGTAAATAGATTCGATTGGGTTCGGCATAGCGACCCGTACGCAGGCGATGTGAAGCAGGTGAATCGGACATTCCTTTGCCACTCTCATGATGAAGTCATGAGAAGGCTAGCCCCGGAAATACTGGATGGTCGTGCAGACTTTTAGCTGGATGTGTCCTGTCGATAGCCATCGCGGGCAAGCCCGCTCCCACAGGGTCTGATGGTGTACATAAAATATGTGAGCACCTTCGATCATGGTAGGAGCGGGCTTGCTCGCGAAAGCGGTAGTTCAGTCAGCGAAGATCAAGCCGCCACCCCCGCATCCGCCACCAACCCCAACGCCTCGATGGCATTGATCGCGCACTGCTCGTCGACATCCGACAGATCGCCGCTGATCCCCACCGCCCCCAGCACGTTCCCGTCCTGATCGCGAACCAGCACACCACCCGGTGCCGGCACGACGCTGCCCTGCCCCAGGCTGTTCAACGCGGCGATAAACGCCGGGCGTTGCTGGGCGTCCAGCGCCAGCAGGCGCGAACCCTTGCCCAGCGCGATGGCGCCCCAGGCCTTGCCGATGGCGACGTGCGGGCGCAGCAGGCTGGCGCCGTCTTCGCGTTGCAGGGCGATCAGATGCCCGCCGGCATCCAGTACCGCAATGGTCAAGGGTGCCGCAGCGATTGCACGCCCTGCAGTGATGGCCTCGTTGACCAGGTTGACTGCGACTTTCAAGGTTAAAGCGCTCATGGTGCCGTCCTCATTTTGTTTTTCGGAAAGTCGGTGGGCTGCGGCACAAGTGCGCGCGCTTGCGTCGCAGCCCGATGCAACAAATAGAACACAATGAATTATTTTTTTGTATACAATAATTCTCGAAAGGCGCCACATGCGACGAAAAGCCACAGTAGAACGGGCTTCCGACGAATGAAACAAGCGCTTGAGAAAATGGATTGACCTGCGCCGTCCGCCGTGAATACACTCTGCGCAAAGCCACTTGTATACAATTACAAAACGTAAAGAGGCACAAAACCATGAGCAAAATGAGAGCAATCGAAGCCGCCGTTCTGGTGATGCGCCGTGAAGGGGTCGATACCGCTTTTGGCATCCCGGGTGCCGCCATCAACCCGCTGTACTCCGCCCTGCAAAAGGTCGGCGGCATCGATCACGTACTCGCTCGCCACGTTGAAGGCGCCTCGCACATGGCCGAGGGCTACACCCGCACCAAGGCCGGCAACATCGGCGTGTGCATCGGTACTTCCGGCCCTGCCGGCACCGACATGGTCACCGGGCTCTACAGCGCCTCGGCCGACTCGATTCCAATCCTCTGCATTACCGGCCAGGCACCCCGCGCCCGTATGCACAAGGAAGACTTCCAGGCTGTCGATATCACCACCATCGTCAAGCCAGTCACCAAGTGGTCGACCACCGTCATGGAACCGGGCCAGGTGCCTTATGCGTTCCAGAAGGCTTTCTATGAAATGCGCTCCGGCCGTCCTGGCCCAGTGCTGATCGACCTGCCGTTCGACGTGCAGATGGCCGAAATCGAATTCGACATCGACGCCTACCAGCCACTGCCATTGGCCAAGCCGAGCGCTACCCGCGTTCAGGTGGAAAAAGCCTTGGCGATGCTGGATCAGGCCGAGCGTCCATTGCTGGTGGCCGGTGGCGGTATCATCAACGCCGACGCCGCCGACCTGCTGGTGGAGTTCGCCGAGCTGACCGGTATTCCGGTTATCCCGACCTTGATGGGCTGGGGCGCCATCCCGGACGATCACCCGCTGATGGTGGGCATGGTGGGTCTGCAGACCTCGCACCGCTACGGCAACGCAACCATGCTGAAATCCGACGTGGTTCTGGGCGTGGGTAACCGTTGGGCCAACCGTCACACCGGTTCCGTCGACGTCTACACCGAAGGCCGCAAGTTCATTCACGTTGATATCGAACCGACCCAGATCGGCCGCGTGTTCACCCCGGACCTGGGCATCGTTTCCGACGCCGCTGCCGCGCTGACCGTGTTCATCGAAGTCGCTCGCGAATGGCAAGCCGCCGGCAAGCTGAAGAACCGCAGCGCCTGGCTGCAAGACTGCCAGCAGCGTAAAGCCAGCCTGCAGCGCAAGACTCACTTCGACAACGTTCCGGTCAAGCCGCAACGCGTCTACGAAGAAATGAACCAGGTGTTCGGCAAAGACACCTGCTACGTCAGCACCATCGGTCTGTCGCAGATTGCCGGCGCGCAGTTCCTGCACGTCTACAAGCCGCGCCACTGGATCAACTGCGGCCAGGCAGGCCCGTTGGGCTGGACCATTCCGGCAGCGCTGGGCGTGGTCAAGGCCGATCCGAACCGTAAAGTCGTGGCCCTGTCGGGGGACTATGACTTCCAGTTCATGATCGAGGAATTGGCGGTGGGCGCGCAGTTCAAGCTGCCGTACATCCATGTTGTGGTGAACAACTCGTACCTGGGCCTGATCCGTCAGGCGCAGCGCGGTTTCGACATGGACTACTGCGTGCAGCTGTCCTTCGACA
This sequence comes from Pseudomonas sp. S2_F07, assembly GCF_054668325.1. Lineage (NCBI taxonomy): Bacteria > Pseudomonadati > Pseudomonadota > Gammaproteobacteria > Pseudomonadales > Pseudomonadaceae > Pseudomonas > Pseudomonas sp. S2_F07. The sequence goes on along the minus strand of NZ_CP162758.1, from coordinate 5,643,099 downwards.
ACCTGAACGCGCCGGAACTCAACGGCTACGGTGTCGACCACGTCGCAGTTGCCGAAGGCCTCGGCTGCAAGGCCCTGCGCGTATTCGAACCGTCCCAGATCCAGCCTGCCCTGCGCAAGGCCCAGGAGCTGATCGAAGAGTTCAAGGTTCCGGTGATCGTCGAGATCATCCTGGAGCGCGTGACCAACATTTCCATGGGTACCGAGATCAACGCCGTCAACGAATTCGAAGACCTGGCGCTGGTCGGCGACGACGCACCGACTGCGATTTCGTTGCTCGATTAACTGCTGACCGCTCCCCCTGTGGGAGCGGGCTTGCCCGCGAAGAGGGAGTGTCAGTCGACATCAATGTTGACTGAACCACCGCCTTCGCGAGCAAGCCCGCGCCCACAGAGGACATCAAACACATACAGGAGACCACCATGCCGCGTTTCGCAGCCAACCTGTCCATGCTGTTCACCGAACAGGACTTTCTCGCCCGTTTCGAAGCGGCCGCCAAGGCCGGCTTCAGTGGTGTCGAATACCTGTTCCCGTACGACTTCAGCTCCGCCGAAATCAAGGCCCAGCTCGACGCACACGGTCTGACCCAAGTGCTGTTCAACCTGCCGGCCGGTGACTGGGCCAAGGGCGAGCGCGGTATCGCGTGCCTGCCGGACCGGGTCGAAGAGTTCCGTGCCGGTGTCGACCTGGCCATCGCTTACACGCAAGTGCTGGGCAACACCCAGGTCAACTGCCTGGCCGGTATTCGTCCGCAGGGCTTTGACGATGCCACCGTGGAGAAAACCTTCGTCGCCAACCTCAAGTACGCGGCCGACAAGCTGCAAGCGGCGGGTATCAAGCTGGTGATGGAAGCGATCAACACCCGTGACATCCCGGGTTTCTACCTGAACAACACGGCGCAAGCCCTGTCGATTCGCGAGCAGGTCGGCAGCGCCAACCTGTTCCTGCAATACGACATCTATCACATGCAAATCATGGAAGGCGATCTGGCCCGCACCCTGCAATCGCACCTGGGCGAGATCAACCACGTGCAGCTCGCGGACAACCCGGGGCGCAACGAACCAGGCACCGGTGAAATCAACTACCGCTTCCTGTTCGAACACCTGGACCGCATCGGTTACCAGGGCTGGGTCGGTTGCGAATACAAGCCGCTGACCACCACTGAAGCGGGCCTGGGCTGGTTGAAGACCCATAACGCGATCTGATCAAACACATTTATCACTGTAGGAGCTGCCGAAGGCTGCGATCTTTTGATCTTGACCTTCAAAAGCAAAATCAAAAGATCGCAGCCTGCGGCAGCTCCTACGGCTGTTTATAAAAACAAGAGGACTTTCTCATGGCTAAAATCGGATTTATCGGCACCGGCATCATGGGCCACCCAATGGCGGCGAACCTGCAAAAAGCCGGTCACAGCCTGTTCCTGTCGGCCCACCACGACCCTGCGCCTGCCGACCTGGTCGCCGCTGGCGCCGTTGCCCTGGCGAACCCGAAAGAAGTTGCCCAGGAAGCCGAATTCATCATCGTCATGGTGCCGGATACCCCGCAGGTCGATGACGTGCTGTTCCGTGCCGACGGCATCGCTGCCGGCGTGGGCAAAGGCAAAGTCGTGATCGACATGAGCTCGATCTCGCCGACCGCCACCAAGGCGTTCGCGGCCAAGATCAACGAAAAAGGCGCGCAATATCTCGACGCTCCGGTGTCCGGTGGTGAAGTCGGCGCCAAGGCTGCGACCCTGAGCATCATGGTCGGCGGCGATGCCGACGCCTTCGAACGCGCCCTGCCGTTGTTCCAGGCGATGGGCAAGAACATCACCCTGGTCGGTGGCAACGGCGACGGTCAAACCGCCAAGGTGGCCAACCAGATCATCGTGGCCCTGAACATCCAGGCCGTAGCTGAAGCCCTGCTGTTCGCTTCGAAAAACGGTGCCGATCCAGCCAAGGTGCGTGAAGCACTGATGGGCGGTTTCGCGTCCTCGAAGATCCTCGAAGTGCACGGCGAGCGCATGATCAAGGGCACCTTCGATCCAGGCTTCCGCATCAGCCTGCACCAGAAGGACCTGAACCTGGCCCTGCAAGGCGCCAAGGAGCTGAACATCAACCTGCCGAACACCGCCAACACCCAGCAAGTGTTCAGCACCTGCGCGGCCATTGGCGGCAGCAACTGGGACCACTCGGCGCTGATCAAGGGTCTGGAACACATGGCGAACTTCTCGATTCGCGACAAGTAGGAGCTGCCGAAGGCTGCGATCTTTTGATCCTCAGGCCCGACTCTCCACCGCACTACCCGCTAAAAGATCGCAGCCTGCGGCAGCTCCTACAGGAACAGGTTCATCCAGTTGCAAGGGTGTTCCACCCAGAGCTTGCCCAGGCTGCGTTCCTTCAAATAACAAGAATTCCGGGAGCCCGCCATGTCGGTCGATCCGCAACAATTGCTGCGCGAGCTGTTTGCCACAGCCATCGACGCGGCGCATCCGCAACAAGTCCTCGAAGCCCATCTGCCTGCCGACCGCAGCGGTCGCGTGATCGTCATTGGCGCCGGCAAAGCCGCAGCCGCCATGGCCCAAGTGGTCGAGCGCTGCTGGCAGGGTGAAGTCTGCGGCCTGGTGGTGACCCGTTACGGTCACGGCGCGCCTTGCGAAAAAATCGAAGTGGTCGAAGCCGCGCATCCGGTACCAGATGCCGCTGGCCTGGCCGTGGCCAAGCGTGTGCTGGAACTGGTCAGCGACCTGAACGAATCCGACCGCGTGATCTTCCTGCTCTCCGGTGGTGGCTCTGCCCTGCTGGCACTGCCGGCCGAAGGCATCACCCTGGCCGACAAGCAGTCGATCAACAAAGCCCTGCTCAAATCCGGCGCCTCCATCGGCGAGATGAACTGCGTGCGCAAGCACCTCTCGGCGATCAAGGGCGGTCGCCTGGGCAAAGCCTGCTGGCCTGCCACTGTTTATACCTATGCGATTTCCGATGTACCGGGCGACCTCGCAACGGTCATCGCCTCCGGCCCTACCGTAGCCGACCCGAGCACGTCGGCCGAAGCGCTGGCCATTCTCAAGCGCTACGCCATCGAGGTTCCGGCTTCGGTGCGCACCTGGCTGCAAAGCCCCGAGTCGGAAACCGTCAAACCCGGTGACCCGAGCCTGGCCCGCAATCATTTCCAGTTGATCGCCCGCCCGCAGCAATCCCTTGAAGCGGCGGCGGTGAAATGCCGTCAGGCCGGGTTCAGCCCGCTGATCCTCGGCGACCTCGAAGGCGAATCCCGCGAGGTGGCGAAAGTCCACGCCGGCATCGCCCGACAAATCGTCCTGCACGGCCAGCCGCTGGCGGCGCCCTGCGTGATTCTTTCCGGCGGAGAAACCACCGTGACCGTGCGCGGCAATGGCCGTGGCGGGCGCAATGCCGAATTCCTGCTGAGCCTGACCGACAGCCTCAAGGGCCTGCCCGGCGTCTATGCACTGGCCGGTGACACCGACGGTATCGACGGCTCCGAAGACAACGCCGGCGCGATCATGACCCCGGACAGTTACGCCCGTGCTGCCGCCCTGGGCCTGAGCGCCAGCGACGAGTTGGACAACAACAACGGCTACGGCTACTTCGAGGCGCTGGACGCTCTGATCGTCACCGAACCGACCCGTACCAACGTCAACGACTTCCGCGCCATTCTGATCCTTGAGAGCACTAAACATGACGCCTGATAAAAAGGTCAAAATCCTCGCCACGCTCGGCCCGGCCACCGACGGCATCGACGCCATCCGTGAACTGGTGCTGGCCGGGGTCAACATCTTCCGCCTGAACTTCAGCCATGGCGATCATGCCGACCACGCCCAGCGTTTCCAGTGGATTCGTGAAGTCGAGCGCCAGCTCAATTATCCATTGGGCATCCTGATGGACCTGCAAGGCCCGAAACTGCGGGTCGGCAAGTTCGCCGACGGCAAGGTGCAACTGGTGCGCGGCCAGGCCTTGCGCCTGGACCTCGATACCACGCCGGGCGATGAGCGCCGGGTCAACCTGCCCCACCCGGAAATCATCGCCGCGCTGGAACCGGGCATGGACCTGCTGCTGGACGACGGCAAGCTGCGTCTGCGGGTCGTGACAAAGTACGCCGACGCCATCGACACCACAGTGCTCAATGGCGGCGAACTGTCGGACCGCAAAGGCGTGAACGTACCGCAAGCGGTGCTCGACCTGAGCCCGCTGACCGCCAAGGATCGCCGCGACTTGACCTTCGGCCTGGAACTGGGCGTGGACTGGGTGGCGCTGTCGTTCGTACAACGTCCCGATGACATCCGCGAAGCTCGCTCCCTGATCGGCGACAAGGCGTTCCTGATGGCCAAGATCGAGAAGCCCTCGGCCGTCGAACAACTGCGCGAGATCGCCGAATTGAGCGACGCGATCATGGTCGCCCGGGGTGACCTGGGCGTAGAAGTGCCGGCCGAAAGCGTGCCGCAGATCCAGAAGAACATCATCAGCACCTGCCGCCAACTCGGCAAACCGGTGGTGGTGGCGACCCAGATGCTGGAGTCGATGCGCTTCTCACCGGCGCCAACCCGCGCCGAAGTCACCGATGTCGCCAACGCGGTGGCCGAAGGGGCGGACGCGGTGATGCTGTCGGCGGAAACCGCGTCCGGCGAATACCCGCTCGAAGCCGTGCAGATGATGAGCAAGATCATCCGCCAGGTGGAAAACGGTCCGGACTACCAGACTCAACTCGACGTCAGCCGACCGAAAGCCGAGGCGACTGTTTCCGACGCGATCAGCTGCGCCATTCGCCGTATCAGCAACGTGCTGCCGGTGGCAGTGCTGGTGAACTACAGCGAGTCCGGCGCATCGAGCCTGCGTGCGGCGCGGGAGCGGCCGACGGTGCCGATCCTCAACCTGACACCGAACCTACAGACCGCCCGTCGCCTGAGCGTGGCGTGGGGTGTGCACTCGGTGGTCAACGATCGTCTGCGTCAGGTCGATGAAGTCTGCTCGACGGCACTGGAAATTGCCCAGGCCCAGGGCATGGCGCAGCGTGGCGACACGCTGTTGATCACCGCAGGTGTGCCGTTTGGCCAGCCGGGGTCGACTAACTCTTTGCGCATCGAGACATTGATCTAACGAACGCTTTTTGTGGCGAGGGAGCTTGTCGGATCGCCGCATCGTCCCGCTCGGCTGCGTAGCAGTCGTCTTTCGGCATGACGGGTTCCACAGAGAAACCGCATTCACCGGAGTTGGGGTCGCTTCGCGACCCAGCGGGAGCAAGCTCCCTCGCCACAGAGTTTGTGCAACACCTTTGATTTTCCACTGCCCTAGATTTCAAAATGCCTGCCATTCACTTCAACACCCACTGCCCCGACTGGGCCGAAGCATTGCTCAACGGCTTCAGCCAGATCTTTCTCCAGCGCAATCCGCTGTGCGGCCTGCTGTGCGTCCTGGCCATCCTGTTTACTGCGCCCGCCTTGCTTGGCGGCGCCTTGCTCGGTGGTGTCGCCGGGCTGCTCACCGCGCAACGCCGCAACTATGCCAAGGCTGATCGCCAGGCCGGGTTGTTCAGCTACAACGGCGTCCTGCTCGGACTGTTACTGAGCCTGTATTTCCCCTGGTCGGCGATGATGCCGCCACTGATCCTGGCCGCCGGTGGCCTGAGCGCGATGGTCACCCAACAGTGGCTCAAGCGCGTCCGGTTCAGCCAATGCCTGCCGGCCTACACCGCGCCCTTCGTCGGGCTCGGCTGGTTGCTGCTGTGCTTCGCCACGCCCTCGACTGAGCCGCATTTGATCGAAGTCAGCACCCTGAACATGCTTGCCGCGCCACTCAAAGGCATTGGTCAGGTGATGTTCCTCGGTCATCCGCTGGCGGGTGCGATGATTGCCGCCGGTTTGCTGATCGCTGATCGCCGCGCATTCTGCTGGGCATTGTTGGCCTCGGTCGCTGGTATGGGCTGGAGCCTGCTGAACCACGATTTCTATACCGCACTGCTCGGCCTCGGTGGCTATAACGCCGTGCTGGCCGCCCTCGCCTTCAGCTCCCGGCGTCGCCAACCGTGGCTGCCGCTGCTTGGCATCGGCCTGGCGCTGTTGCTGACGCCGGTGTTTGCCGCCATCGGTCTGCCTACGCTGACCGCGCCGTTCATTCTTGCCGGCTGGCTGATTCGCAGCGTTGTTCAAATGCTCGGCAAAGCCACGGTCGAAAGCGCGCCTTGCGCTCCCGGGGAGAATCAACCTAGGCTGCGCTGATTTGCGGCCAAGGCGATGTGCATGAACAGCAACGACACGTGGCGTAACCGCCTGTACGTGATTATTTTCCAGACCGACACCGTTGCCGGTCGACGCTTCGACTCCACCTTGCTGCTGATCATCCTCGCCAGCCTGGTGGTGGTGATCCTGGACAGCATCGATGACGTCCACCAGAACTACGCCAGCGTGCTTGCGTACATCGAGTGGGGCTTCACGGTGATCTTCCTCGGCGAGTACATCCTGCGCCTGTACTGCTCACCCAAGCCCCTGCGCTATGCCTTCAGTTTCTATGGACTGGTGGACCTGCTGGCCATCGTGCCCGGCATCCTCGCGCTGTACTACAGCGATGCCCAGTACCTGCTGATCATCCGGGTGATCCGGATGCTGCGGATCTTCCGCGTGCTCAAGCTCGGCCCGTACCTCAAGCAAGCCCACTACCTGCTTGATGCCCTGCGTGGCAGCAAGCAGAAAATCCTCGTGTTCCTGCTCAGCGTCTGCACGCTGGTCATCGTGTTCGGCACCCTGATGTATGTGGTCGAAGGCCCGCAACATGGCTTCACCAGCATTCCCAAGGGCATTTACTGGGCTATCGTGACCTTGACCACCGTCGGTTACGGCGACATCGTGCCCAAGACCGCACTGGGCCAGGTCATTTCATCGATGGTGATGATCACCGGTTACTCGATCATCGCCGTGCCCACCGGGATCTTCACCGCCGAACTGGCCACGGCCATGCGTGGCGGCCAGTTGCATCGCGACTGCCCGGTGTGCGCCAAAGACAGCCATGAACCCGAGGCGTCGTTCTGCTCCCGTTGTGGCAATGCACTGTTCAAAAAACTGGAATAAGCAAAGAGCTTTTTAATCTTTAAAGGACTATATGAGCCCGGCTATAGTCGACACATCGTTGATAACTAATAAATAACCCGTAGGAGCTGCCGTAGGCTGCGATCTTTTGATCTTGAAAATCAAAGCCAAAGGATCGCAGCCTGCGGCAGCTCCTACATCAAAAGGAATTCGCAGTGAAAAAACTCTTTGGCGCCTCGCTTCTCGCCGCTGGCCTGGCCCTGGGCAACATCGCCCAGGCTGCACCGACCCTGCTCAACGTTTCCTACGACGTGATGCGAGATTTCTACAAGGACTACAACACTGCGTTCCAGAAACACTGGCAAGCCGAGCACAACGAAAACATCGTCCTGCAGATGTCCTTCGGCGGCTCCAGCAAACAGGCGCGTTCGGTCATCGACGGTTTGCCGGCCGATGTCATCACCATGAACATGGCCACCGACATCAACGCCCTGGCGGACAACGGCAAACTGGTCCCGGAAAACTGGGTCACACGCCTGCCGAACAACAGCGCACCGTTCACCTCGGCCACCGTGTTCATTGTGCGCAAGGGCAACCCGAAAGCCCTGAAAGACTGGCCCGACCTGCTCAAGGACGGCGTCCAGGTTATCGTCCCGAACCCGAAAACCTCCGGTAACGGTCGCTACACCTACCTCTCGGCCTGGGGCTACGTGCTGAAAAACGGCGGCGACGAGAACAAGGCCAAAGACTTCGTCGGCAAGCTGTTCAAGCAAGCGCCAGTACTCGATACCGGCGGCCGTGCCGCCACCACCACCTTCATGACCAACCAGATCGGCGATGTGCTGGTGACCTTCGAGAACGAAGCGGAAATGATTGCCCGCGAGTTCGGTCGCGATCAGTTCGAAGTCATCTACCCAAGCGTTTCCGCCGAAGCCGAGCCACCGGTGTCGGTGGTCGACAAGACCGTCGACAAGAAAGGCACCCGTGCGGCGGCCGAGGAATACCTGAAGTACCTGTGGTCACCGGAAGGCCAGGAGATTGCCGCGGCGAACTACCTGCGCCCGCGCGACCCGGCCGTGCTGGCCAAGTACACCGACCGCTTCCCGAAAGTGGACTTCCTGTCGGTCGAGAAAACCTTCGGCGACTGGCGCACCGTGCAGAAGACCCACTTCAATGATGGCGGGGTTTTCGACCAGATCTACAGCGGTCAGTGATGACTGGACGCTAACGAAAAAGGCGACCCGTGCGGGTCGCCTTTTTTGTGGCGGTCATTTTCAGCTCAGGTTGCCACGCGCCGGCTACATCGGCGGCGTCACGCCATCCTTGCCCGCCGAAATGGATTGAGCCGTGAGCGTGCCGTCAGCGCCCTGGGTCACAAAGGTCACGATCTTCACGCCCACCTTCAACAGGCTGCGATCGGCCGGTATCAGGTTGACGATGGGTACGTCTTCGGGCACCAGAATCCTCTGTTGGCCGCCCTTGTAGTTGACGGTCAGCACCCGGCCATTGCTCACCACCAGGTCGCCGACGCTGCCGTTGGTCATGCTGCTGCCCTTGACCAGGTCAAACGGCCGATGACCGTCGCCACTACCGGCCAGCTCCGGAGGGAAGACATGGACCTCCAGGGCCTTGAGGGTGCCATCCTCCTGGGGAACAGCCGCCGAGCCGATGTAGCTGCCAGGCTTGATGTCTTCGATGTTGGCCAGGGTCACGGCGCGGACCTTGGTGTCCTTGGTCAGGTTGATCATCACGTTTTCACCGCTGTTGGCATGGACTTTCAGAATGTCCGCGCTGACGCCGGTGATCTCGCCGCGCACCCCGATGCGCGTGCCCGGAGCATCGTCGGCATCGGCCAGGCCAACGCCGAAGACGCTGATCAAGGTAACGACACAAGCGCGACGAATCAGCTGACGAAACTTCACCTTCATGGGACGACCCTCCGGTGGTGAGACAGGAAGAGAGAACATAAGCACGCCATCGAATAAGATGTAAGTGAATGTATCATTCACTTACATCGTTCTGACGCAAGGCTCTTCGACGGGCGACACACGCGTTCGTCAGTCATTGCGCAATGGAATGACTGTTATCACTCCAATCCCACTTCCGCCGTTTCAGTCAGCCTATTAGCCTGCGCGCATTCCTTTCCGTACAGCGAGACCCGTTATGAACCCAGCGACCCAGGTGCCCCACGGCACCGCGACAATGACCCCAGGGATGGTGCTGCTGTTCGCCTTCTGTTGCGGCGCGATTGTCGCCAACATCTACTACGCCCAACCGATCATCGGCCTGATCGCCCCGGACATCGGCCTGAGCAACGCCATGGCCAGCCTGATCGTCTCCCTGACCCAGATCGGCTATGCGCTGGGGCTGTTTTTCCTGGTGCCGCTGGGGGATCTGCTGGAGAACCGCCGGTTGATGATCATCACCACCCTGGTGGCGATTGTCAGCCTGCTGGGGGCGGCGTTTACCGATCAGCCGAACGTGTTCTTGCTGATTTCGCTGTTGGTGGGGTTCAGTTCGGTGTCGGTGCAGATCCTGATTCCGCTGGCCGCACACCTGGCGCCGGAAGAAACCCGTGGCCGTGTGGTAGGCGGGATCATGGGCGGATTGCTGCTCGGCATTCTGCTGGCCCGACCGGTGTCCAGCGTGGTGGCCGACCATTTGGGCTGGCGGGCGATGTTCATGATAGCCGCGGTGTTGATGGCGGCCATCAGCATCGTGCTGGCCGTGACCATTCCCAAGCGTGAACCTGATCACAGCGCGTCCTACGGCCAGTTGCTGGGCTCGTTGTGGACGCTGTTGCGCAAACAACCGGTACTGCGTCAGCGGGCGTTTTACCAGGGCTGCATGTTTGCCACCTTCAGCCTGTTCTGGACCGCCGTGCCACTGGAGCTGGCGCGCAATCACGGTTTGTCGCAAAGCGAGATCGCGATTTTCGCCCTGGTGGGCGCCATCGGCGCCATCGCCGCCCCCATCGCCGGACGCCTGGCCGATGCCGGCCACACCCGCATCGCCTCATTGCTGGCCCTGCTGTTCGCCAGCCTGAGTTTCATGCCGGCGTTTATCCATCCGGCCTACAGCGTCATCGGCCTGGCGGTGACCGGCGTGGTGCTCGACTTCTGCGTGCAGATGAACATGGTCCTCGGCCAGCGCGCGGTCTACGCCCTCGACGGCAAAAGCCGCAGCCGCCTGAATGCGCTGTACATGACCAGCATCTTTATCGGCGGCGCCTTCGGCTCTTCGGTGGCCAGCGCGGTGTACGAACACGGCGGCTGGTTGTGGATCGTGATCGTCGGCAGCGCGTTTCCACTGTTGGCGTTGCTGCGGTTCTTGAGTGTTTCGCAAAAGGGTTCGTTGGTGACAGCGTAAATCGCAAAAAAACGAATGCCATACCGCACACCTGTGTTGCGCCCGTGCCTATCCACGATCAACGATGATCCGTTATGCCGGGGTCAACCCCGATTACACTCAACGCCTGAAGCGATGCTGGATGCTATTCGCCTTGCTGAAAGGGCAAAGCGAATATCAGCCAAAAGCCAGTTGAGGGGTTTCCCTCAACCATAGAATCTCCCACAGGAGGCTTCCGATAACTTCCGGAGTTTGCACAAGGACCCTCAATGGACCGCCTCGGCTCAATGGAAACCTTCGTCTACGTGGTGGAAACCGGTTCGTTTTCCGCCGCGGCCCGGCGCTTGAATATCGGCCAGCCGGCCGTATCGAAAACCATCGCGCAACTCGAATCGCGGTTGGCGGTGCGGCTGTTGCTGCGTTCGACCCGGGGCCTCACGCCCACCGAAGCCGGGCTGGCCTTCTTCGAACGGGCCAAGCGCGCCATCGAAGAAGCCGACGAGGCCGATAATGCCGCACGGGGCTGCGCCGACGGGCTCAGTGGCAACCTGCGCATCTGCGCGCCTGTCACCTTCGGCCGGCTGCACATCGTTCCGCACCTGGGGCCCTTCCTGGAGCAAAACCCGGCGCTGGACATCGACCTGATGCTCGATGATCGCAACGTCAACCTGGTGGAGGAAGGCGTCGATATCGCCCTGCGCATGGGCGTGTTGAACGACTCGGGCCTGACCGCCCGCAAGATCGCCGAATGCCGGCGCATGGTACTGGGCACGCCGGCCTACTTTGAAAAACACGGCGAGCCCACCAGCCCCGACGACCTGCGCAAGCATCAGGCCATCCTCTACACCCTCGGTGGCAGCGCCAGTTGGCAATTCAACAAGGCAGGCGAGGAGCAATCGGTGAACATCAGCGGCCGGATCCGCGTCAATGCCGCCGAAGGCCTGCGTGAAGCCGTGCTGGCCCATCAAGGGCTGACGATGGCTTCGCAATGGATGTTCGCACCGGAACTGGCCGACGGCTCGGTCCGGGAAGTGATGAAGGATTGGGCACTGCCGAACCTGGACCTGTGGGCGGTGTTCCCCACTGGGAGAATGGCCAGTGCCAAGGCTCGGGCGTTTGTGGAGTATGTGCAGGGGTTGTTGATGAACGAGGTTTGAAAGCACCTTTTTCGTTTATTGCGATTTTCGATTAATTCGAATAGCCTGCCGACATCGATTATTCAGAATATTGGTAACCGTCATGTCGACCGTCATTCATCCGCCAATCAACTTACCCGCGAAACACGAAATACAGGCCGCAATCGAGGGGCAACGCACCCTGGCGGCCTATCTCGCCACCCGGTTCGAAACTCAGCACATCCAGATATTCGATGAGCAGAACGAAGCGCATAACATCGAACTGCCTACCTCGGCACTCCGTTTGCTGGTCGATATTCTGGCGGAGCTCGCAGCCGGTAACGCAGTGAAAGTAGTCCCGGTTCACGCAGAACTGACTACGCAAGAAGCGGCGGACCTACTCAATGTCTCACGCCCACACCTGATCAAACTGCTCGAATCCGGCGAACTGTCCTACCACAAAACCGGTAAGCACCGACGTGTGCGCTTTGCCGATTTGATGGACTATAAAAACCGGCGCGACACCGCCAGCGAACAGGCAATGATGCTTCTCGCCGAGCAGGCACAGGCGCTAAGGACAGGATACGAGTGAGGCACACTTCATTTACCGCTGTATATGACGCTTGCGTGCTTTACCCCGCTCCCTTGAGAGACTTTCTGATGTGGCTCGCGCTCTCCGGGCTTTTCAGGGCGAAATGGTCAGCGGCAATACACGATGAATGGAAACGCAATCTGCTAAGAAACCGCCCGGATCTCAACGCCGCACAATTGAATCGCACCTGCGAGCTAATGGATCTGGCGATTCCCGACGCCTGCGTCTCGGGGTACGAAGCGTTGATACAAGGATTGACGCTGCCCGACGCGGATGACCGACATGTCCTGGCGGCTGCCATTCGTTGCAACGCCAGCGTCATTGTCACCTTCAACCAGAAAGACTTCCCCCGCACCGCGCTGCAACCTTATGGCATCGAGGCCCAGCACCCCGACGAGTTCGTCGATAACCTTTTCGACCTTGATCCGGCAGCGGTGGTCGCCGCGGCACAACGACAACGCAAGCAACTGAAGGCCCCACCGATGAACACTGACACTTATCTCGATCTCTTGTTACGTCAAGGCCTGGTTCAGTCGGTCAAGGCATTGAACAGTTTCCGGGCAATGCTCTGAAATCAGCACACCTGATCGCTACCCCCCCCACATTCGCCGGCAATTCACCCCGATGCCCCATCAACCAGGCATCCAGGGTATGCCCGACATGGGGCAGTACCGCCGACTTCGGCTGCAACTCATCAATGCACTGCAAGGTCGGTCAACCAGCGCTGATCCTGGCGGGCCGCATCACAAGCCACGCACTCGCAGCCGTAGACCGGCACTTGCCGGGCATCACCGGTGCCCGGTAACGTCAGGCGCGTGGAGCTTGCTCGTTAATGCAGGCCAGCAAGCGTTCGACCGTAAGCTCCAGCGGACCGGAGTTGTCGAGCAGGTGCACGGCAGAATCTTCCGCCAGCAGTTGCTCGTTGAATCGGGCATTGCGTGCCAGGCGCTGATCGATCTCGCTAACCGATTCACGCCCGCGCTTGAGCAGTCGTTCACGCAGCACCGCCTGGTCCACGCTCAGCAACAACACCAACACATCCGGATAGCGCAGGTGCGTATTCTGCAAATGCCCCCGCGAGCCATTGACCAGTACGTCCTGGCCAGCGGCCAGCCAATCGTCGATTTCCCGTGGGATGCCATAGGACAACCCATTGGCGTGCCAGCTCAGGGCAAACGCGTCCCGGGCTTCCATGTCGGCGAATTGCTGGGCACTGACGCCCAGCGCCGCCTCGCCCACGGCTTCGGCCGAGCGGGTAATGATCCGGCGCACGATACGGCAGCCGCGTTCGGCCAACCGCGTTCGCGCGGCATCCAGCAGGCTGTCCTTGCCCGAACCTGAAGGCCCGATGAGATAGATCAACCTGCCTGCCATCAAAACCCCCTCTTCGCTTGTCACCACACTTGTTGGACCACCGGCAAACCGTCCTGACTGCGTGCCTGCAGCAGTTCGGCCCGCAGGCCCGTCGCAATCTCGCCATGATCGTTCAGCCCGGCGGCCAGCTCTGCGGCGGCCACGTTACCCGAGTGCGACCGGCCGCGCACGATGTTCGGTGCGCCCATCAACATACTCCTGCCGTGAAAGCACAACTTCAACGCCCACAAAAAAGGCGCCCCCGATGGTCGCCTTTTTTTGCATTACTGCCCGAATTTCCGTCCCAGGCCACCCGGTACACCGTGGATGTCAGTATCTTCCCACGGCCCGTTCGGACTGATCGACCTACTCCAGCCGCTATCCCAGCGGTAATAGGTACGCTGGCGATAAAAGGTATTGGGCTGGTCATCCAGCACATACACCCCAAGCTTCGGATCCCAATGGCTATTGCCCCCCGGTGGTGGCGCGAAGCTGGCAGAGGTGCGCGGCAACGGCTTGGAGGGTTTGGCCGGGACGGTCGGTTTGCTCGGTACGGGCGACGTCGATGGCGTGGGGCTCGGCTGCGACGGCGGGAACGGTGTTGGTGCCTGATGTTCCGTTGGTGGCTGGACCGCACAAGCGCTTAACCCCAAAACAGCGCTGAGCAGGGCAATACGAGCAATGGCGGTCATGGTGGCGTTTCCTGTTATTTATCCGGGCTGTCGATGGTCAGTGTTTGCGGCGCGGTGGTGCTGCTGGCCAGGGGTTGGCTGCGACCTATCCATTCGCCGGCGGTCGGTTTGCCGGCACGGGAAATGCGCGCAACCAGTTGGACTTCAGGGAAGTTCGACAGTTTCAATTGCGGCATCATTGCATCGGCATCGCCCAGTTCGACGGTCACCGGCAGGTCGGCCACGGTCATGCGCTTGACCGCCAGCGGGGCCGGAGGACCGGAGATCGCACGGGCGAAGATGAACACGCTGTCGCCGGGCTGGACCTTGGATTTGAGGTCCGCTGCCAGGTCGACGCTGACCTTGAGCAACGCCGCGGTCTTCGCTGCCGGTGCTTGCGCAACCTTGCCGCCACTGGCCACCAGCTTCTCCGTGGCCCGGGCAATCCCGCCTTGCAGCGCTTCGCGGGATTTATCTTCCGGCGGCAACTGCGCCAACAGCCGATTCCAGTAATCGATGGCGTCCTGATAACGCTCGCTTTCGAACGCGGCAATGCCCAGCAGGCCAAGGCTGGTGACTTCTTTCGGGTCGGCCTTGAGCGCTTCGTCGGTCAGGGCCTGGACCTTGTCCGACCACTTCTTGCCATCGGCGAAGTACTGGGCCTGGGCCCATTGACCGAGCAACTCGGGCTGGCGACCGGCCAGGTTGACGGTGCGTTCGAACATCTTCGCCGCGTCCGCCGGGCGATCCTGAGCCATGTAGGTACGACCGAGGAAGTACATGCCTTCAGCGGAATCCGGCTGAGCGGCGACCGCACGCTCCAGGCGCTGGGTCATCTCTTCCATCGACTGGGGTGCCTGGGAAAATTCGCGGGTCAGCTCGACCTTGTCGCTGGCACCGAAATGCAGATACAGGCCCAGGCCCAGCACCGGCACCAGAATGGCCGCCAGCAAGGGCAAGGGTTTGCCCAGACGCGACACCCGCGGCGCGTCAGCGCCTTCGGTGTCCGCCAGCAATTCACGGGCGGCTTCGGCGCGACCGGCGTCCATTTGCGCCGCATCGAGCACGCCCTCTTCCTGCTGAGTCTGCAACTCAGCCACACGCTCCTGATACAGCGCGACGTTCAGGGCGGTACGATCCTCTTCGCGCTGGGCGCGACGACTGCGCAGCACCGGGATCAACAGAAAACTCAGGGCAACCAGAAGCAGCAGACCTGCAGCGAGCCAGAAATCAATCATTCTTGGTTTTATCCAACAGGTGGTCGAGGCGCGAGCGCTCCTCGGCAGAAAGCGAGCCCGGGGTGCCGGCGCGTTGCACGCGACGACGGCGGACGATCACCGCGATGATCACGACACCGCCCAGCAGCAGGCCGGCGGGGCCGAACCAGAGTAAGGCGGTCTTGGCGTTCAGTGCAGGCTTGTAGCGGACGAAATCACCGTAGCGATCGACCATGAAGTCGATGATCTGCTGGTTGTCCTTGCCCTCGCCGAGCATGCGGAAAATCTCTTTGCGCAGGTCGGCGGCAATCGGTGCGTTGGAATCGGCGATGTCCTGGTTCTGACACTTGGGGCAACGCAGCTCCTTGGTCAGCTCGCGAAAGCGTTCGCGGTCACCTTCCTTGGCGAACTCGTAGGTGTCGATGGCCGCGTGGGCCACACCCGCCAGGCTCAGGCCCAGGACAACGGCAGCGATCCAGCGCTTCATGGCTTGGCCTCGTCGACCAGCGCCTGGTACTTGCCCGCCAGTTTTTCACGCCAGACCTGCTCGTCGATCACGCCGACGAACTTGTCACGGATGATGCCCCCGGCATCGATGAAGAAGGTTTCCGGTGCGCCGTACACGCCGAGGTTCAGGCCCAGCGAGCCTTCGTCGTCACGAATGTCCAGCGCATACGGGTTGTGGAAGTCTTTCAGCCACTTCAAGGCGTCGGCATTGACGTCCTTGTAGTTGATGCCGTAGATCACCACGCCCTGCTGGGCCAGCTTGTTCAACACCGGGTGCTCGACCCGGCAGGAAATACACCAGGTGCCCCAGACGTTGACCAGCGCCGGCTTGCCCAGAATGTCAGCGCGGGTCAGGGTCTTGTCGCCCTGCACCGACGGCAGGGAAAACTCCGGGAACGGCTTGTTGATCATGGCCGAAGGCAGCTCGGCCGGATCCAGGTACAACCCACGGTAAAGGAATACAGCGACCACCAGAAAAATCGCCAGTGGCAACAACATCAACCAACGCTTCATGCAGTGGCTCCCGACATGCCCAGTGCTTCACGCACGCGGCTTTTGACCTTGACCCGATAACGCCGATCCAGCGCCGCCAGCAACCCGCCTGCGCCGGTCAGCAAGCCGCCGAACCAGATCCAGCGCACGAACGGCTTGACGTGCACGCGCACAGCCCAGGCACCGTTACCCAGTGGTTCACCGAGGGCGACATAAAGGTCGCGGGTGAAACCGGCGTCGATGCCCGCTTCGGTCATCACCGAGTTCTGCACGGTATAAAGGCGTTTTTCCGGGTGCAGCACGCTGATTTCCTTGCCGCCCTTGATCACCCGCACGGTGCCCTTGTCGGAAGTGAAGTTCGGGCCTTCGAAGTGTTTGGCGCCTTCGAAGACGAACTGATAGCCGCCCAGGTCCATGGATTCGCCCGGCGCCAGGCGCAGGTCGCGCTCGGCACTGTTCTGGCTCGACAGCACGACACCCAGCGCACACACGGCAATACCCAGGTGCGCGACCTGCATGCCCCAGTAGCTGCGGGTCAGGGTCGGCAAACCTTTGATCAGGCCTTTGTGGCGAGTCTTGTCGAAGATGTCACGCACGCCGGCCAGCAACACCCAGGCGGCTAGCATGAAGGTCGCGAGCACGGCCCAGTTGAAATCGCCATAGGCGACGCCGGCCACTACCGCCAGCGCAGCGCTGCCGAGCAGGACCGGGGTGAGCATGCTCACCAGCCATTTCACCGGGGTGTCTTTCCAGCGCACGATCACGCCGACCGCCATCACCACCATCAGCAATGCCATCAACGGAATGAACAGCGCGTTGAAGTACGGCGGGCCGACCGACAGCTTGGCGCCGGTCATGGCGTCCAGAATCAGCGGATACAAGGTGCCGAGCAGGATCATCGACGCGGCCACCACCAGTACCAGGTTGTTGCCCAGCAACAGGGTTTCCCGGGACCAGAGGTTGAAGCCCACCTGGCTCTTGACCACCGGCGCGCGCAGGGCGAACAGCGTCAGCGAACCACCGACCACGAACAGCAGGAAAATCAGGATGAACACCCCGCGCTCCGGATCGGAGGCAAAGGCGTGCACCGATGTCAGCACGCCGGAACGCACGAGGAAGGTACCCAGCAGACTCAAGGAGAATGCGGCGATGGCCAGCAACACGGTCCAGCTCTTGAACACGCCACGTTTTTCCGTGACCGCCAACGAGTGGATCAGCGCGGTGCCCACCAGCCATGGCATGAACGAGGCGTTTTCCACCGGGTCCCAGAACCACCAGCCGCCCCAGCCGAGTTCGTAGTACGCCCACCACGAACCGAGGGTGATGCCGATGCCGAGGAACGCCCAGGCCACGATGGTCCACGGACGCGACCAGCGCGCCCACGCGGCATCCAGGCGACCGCCCATCAGCGCGGCGATGGCGAAGGCGAAGGCCACCGAGAAACCGACGTAGCCCATGTACAGCATCGGCGGGTGAACGATCAGGCCGATGTCTTGCAGCAGCGGGTTGAGGTCGGCGCCGTCAGTGGGCATTTGCGGCAGGATGCGCTTGAACGGGTTCGAGGTCATGATCAGGAACAGCAGGAAACCGGTGCTGATCATGCCCATCACCGCCAGCACGCGGGCCAGCATGACCTGCGGCAACTGCCGGGAAAACACCGACACCGCGAAGGTCCAGCCGCCGAGAATCAAGGCCCACAACAACAGGGAGCCTTCGTGGGCACCCCACACGGCGCTGAATTTGTAGTACCACGGCAAGGCGCTGTTGGAGTTGTTGGCCACATAAGCCACGGAGAAGTCGTCGACCATGAAGGCGTAGGTCAGGCAACCGAAGGCGAACAGCAAGAATGCAAACTGCCCCCAGGCCGCCGGCTGGGCCAGGCTCATCCAGAAGCGGTCACCGCGCCAGGCACCGACCAATGGCACCACGGCCTGAACCAGCGCGAAACACAGCGCCAGGATCATGGCCAGGTGGCCCAACTCGGGAATGAAGATTCCAGCTGTCATCAGTTAGCCCTCTTTCACGGGAGTGGGTGCCGACTGGCCGCTGTCTTTCAGGGCCTTGGTCACTTCTGGCGGCATGTACTTCTCATCGTGCTTGGCCAGCACCTCATCGGCCACCACCACGCCATCGGCATTGAGCTTGCCCAAGGCGACGATGCCCTGTCCTTCGCGGAACAGGTCCGGCAGGATGCCGCGATAAGTGATGGTCACGGATTTGTTGAAGTCGGTGACCACGAACTTCACGTCCAGCGAGTCGCCGGAGCGCTGCAAGGAGCCGGCCTCGACCATGCCGCCGGCACGGATACGCGTGTCCTGCGGGGCTTCGCCGTTGGCGATCTGGGTCGGCGTGTAAAACAGGTTGATGTTCTGCTGCAGGGCACTCAGGGCCAGGCCGACGGCAGCGCCGACCCCGACCAGGATCGCGAGAATGATGATAAGACGCTTTTTGCGCAGCGGATTCACTTGCCGTTCTCCCGGCGCAGACGACGCGCCTCTTGTTGCAGATACCGCTTGCGGGCCAGGATCGGCACCGCCACGTTGAGGGTCAGTACCGCCAGGCAGATGCCATAGGCTGACCAGACATACAGGCCATGATGACCCATGGCGATGAAGTCGCCGAATGAAGCAAAACTCATCGAGCGACCTCCAGGCTGTTTTCCACTTCGGCTTTGACCCAACTGGCGCGGGCTTCGCGCTTGAGCACTTCAAGACGCATGCGCAGCAGCAGGACCGCGCCGAAGAAACAGTAGAAACCCAACGCCGTCAGCAGCAATGGCAGCCACATCTCGGCGGGCATCGCCGGTTTTTCGGTGAGGGTGAAGGTCGCGCCCTGGTGCAGGGTGTTCCACCACTCCACCGAGTATTTGATGATCGGGATGTTGATCACGCCGACGATCGCCAGCACCGCGCAAGCCTTGGCCGCGCTGTCACGATTGCTGATCGCGTTGCCCAGCGCAATGAGACCGAAGTACAGGAACAGCAGGATAAGCATGGACGTCAGGCGTGCATCCCAGACCCACCACGAGCCCCAGGTCGGCTTGCCCCAGATCGCCCCGGTGACCAGCGCCACGGCGGTCATCCACGCACCGATGGGCGCCGCGCATTGCAGGGCGACGTCGGCCAGTTTCATCTTCCACACGAGGCTGACGATGCCGCACACCGCCAGCATCACATAGATGGACTGGGCGAGCATGGCGGCCGGGACGTGGATATAGATGATGCGGAAGCTGTTGCCCTGCTGGTAGTCCGGCGGCGCAAAAGCCAGGCCCCAGACCACGCCAACACCGATCAGCAGCAACGCCGCGACGCTCAGCCAGGGCAGCAGTTTGCCGCTGATGCCGTAAAACCATTTGGGCGAGCCAAGCTTGTGAAACCACGTCCAGTTCATACTGTTTCCATCACGGTTGCTCTTTACTGTGAAGAGCCAGGGCCTGCCTTCCGTCAAAAGAAGTGATCAAAAAATGACCAGGCCTCGTTATTATTCGCCGACGCTGATCTTCAGGCCAGCAGCTATTGCAAAAGGTGTCAGGGTTATCGCCAGGGCGGTCAGGCTGCCAAGCCACAGGAGATAACCGGTCGCCGGCATTCCCTGCAAGGCAGCCTGCAAGGCGCCACTGCCGAGGATCAACACCGGGATGTACAACGGTAGAATCAGCAGTGCCAGCAGCAGGCCACCGCGTTTCAAGCCCACCGTCAGCGCCGCGCCCACTGCACCGAGCAGGCTCAGTACCGGTGTACCGAGCAGCAACGAAAGCAGCAACACTGGCAGACAGGCGGCAGGCAAACCGAGCATCAGCGCCAGCAAAGGCGCGAGCAAAACCAGTGCCAGGCCGGAAAAAGCCCAGTGTGCCAGCACCTTGGCCAAAACCAGAAGAGCCAGGGGGTGCGGCGAAAGGACCCACTGTTCGAGGGATCCATCCTCGAAATCACTGCGGAAAAGCCCGTCCAGCGAGAGCAAAACCGATAAAAGCGCCGCGACCCAGACCAGTCCCGGAGACAAGGTTTGCAACAATTGAGACTCAGGTCCGACCGCCAGCGGGAACAGCGAAACGACAATGGCGAAGAACACCAGCGGATTGGCCAGTTCCGCCGGACGGCGAAACAGCAGACGGGCCTCACGGGCGACCAGCAGGCCGAAAACACTCATACGGCCCAGCTCCCCAGATCGATGTCGCGATAACCGGCCGGCATCCGGCTCAGCGTGTGGTGGGTGGTCAACACCACCATGCCGCCGCGTTCGCAGTGGCCGGCCAGATGAGATTCAAGCTGTGCCACGCCCTGCTTGTCGAGGGCGGTAAAGGGTTCATCGAGGATCCACAGCGGCGGACTGTCCAGGTAAAGGCGCGCCAGGGCGACGCGTCGCTGCTGACCGGCAGACAGGGTGTGACAAGGCACATCCTCGAAACCACGCAGGCCGACCGCGGCCAGCGCCTGCCAGATCGCCTCGTGGGTCGCCGGATGATGCAAGGCGCACAGCCAGCTCAGGTTCTCTTCCGGCGTCAGCAAATCCTTGATCCCGGCAGCGTGGCCGATCCACAGCAGGTTGCGCGCCAGCTCACCGCGTTGTTCGTTCAGCGGCTGGCCGTTGAGCAGCACCTGACCGGCGGTCGGCTGCATCAGCCCCGAGAGCAGGCGCAACAGGCTGGTCTTGCCACTGCCGTTGGGGCCGCTGATTTGCATCATTTCGCCACTGGCCAGTCTCAAATCGAGATTTTCGAAGAGCAGCCGAAGGTCTCGCTCACAGGCAAGGGCAACGGTTTGCAGGACAGGACTGGTCAAGGGATCACGGGCCTTATACGGTTCAAGTCGGCTCTGGCGCGGCCGTTAAAGAGATGCAGCATAGATGCAATGACGTCTTGTTCTAGAGAGCTGCGTCAAACAATTGCAAAGTTTTCGCCATTTTTGGATACAACGGCGCGGCATTATACATGCCATGCCTTACTCTAAAGAGTGCATTTTCCTCAGGTTGTGACCGCGTATGACAGGCGAAATGAACATCCTCCCGCTACCGCAAACCCTCCCGGCGACTTCGCGCCCGCAGGTGGTCAGCGGTGAGTTGCTCAAGTTGCTGACGCCGGTGGAGGGGCTGATCAGCGTCGGTCAAACCGCCCAGGCCGAAGTGTTGTCGCTCAAGCAGGCGGACCAGACTTTCCAGATGCTGCTCAAGGTCACCCTCGACAGCGGCCGCCAGACCACGGTCCAGACCACCAGTAATCAACCGCTGGCCCAGGGCACCACGCTGGTCGTCAGCCAGCCCTCGGCCGGCAACCTGGCCGTGACGGTACAACAGGCCATTGCCTCCAACGTCACCACCCTCACCCGCCTCGACACCGCGCAACTGCCCGTTGGCACCCTGCTGCAGGGCAAGGTGCTGACCTCGCAAGTGCTGCCCCAGGTGCCCGGCCAGCCCATGGTGTTTCGCTCGATGGTGGGCCTGCTCAACACCGCACTGAACGGCAGCACCCTGAGCATCGACAGCCCCCGGCCCTTGCGCATTGGCACCTTGTTGAGCGCGCAGGTGCAAGACGCCCATACCGTGAAATTCGTGCCCCTGGGCAACCGACAGGAACAACTGGCGGTGACCCGGCAACTGGTCGACCAGCAAAGCCGCCAGGGATCGCTGGATGGCTTGCTCAAGCGCCTGCAGAACCTTGCGCCCTCGGACCAGACATCCGTTGAATTGCGCAGCGCCGCTGCCCGGTTGCTCGCTGGCCTGCCGGATGTTCAACAGCTGAGCACCCCCAAGGGCCTGGCCCAGGCCCTGGCCAGCAGCGGTGTGTTTCTCGAAAGCAAACTGCTCACCGGGCAAAACCCGACGCTCGCGCCGGACATGAAAGGCGACCTGCTCAAACTGGTTGCGCAGTTGAGTCAGGGCTTGCCGGCCAACACCAGCCTCGGCGCGATCATCGCCGCCAACACCCTGGCCCAGGCCATGCCGAACTTTGTCCGCAATGCTTTGGGCATGCTCGGCCAGGTCAGTGCCAAGCCGTCGCCGACCGGCTTCCCGCTGCCCGAACGCCAGTTGCAAGGCGCCGACGGCGAAAACGACCTCGAACACCTGCTGCGCCTGGCCGCCGCCGCGGTTTCACGCCTGCAAAGCCATCAACTGTCGAGCCTGGAACAAACCGGCGTAACTGCCGACGGACGGCTGATGAGCACCTGGCAACTGGAAATCCCGATGCGCAACATGCAGGACATCGTGCCCTTGCAGGTCAAGTTCCAGCGTGAAGACTCACCCGAAAAAGAACAGCCCAAGGAACGTCGCGAAGAACGCGACCCCAAACAACAGCTGTGGCGTGTGGAACTGGCCTTCGCCATGGAGCCTTTAGGGCCGCTGCAAATCCAGGCGCAACTGATCAAGGGCAGCCTCTCCAGCCAGCTCTGGGCAGAACGGCCTTACACCGCCAGCCTGATTGAAAGCAACCTGAGCGGGCTGCGTGACCGCTTGCTGTCCGCCGGCCTGAACGTCGGCGACCTCGATTGCCACCTCGGCACACCACCCCAAGGCCCGCAAACCCGCCTCGAACAACGCTGGGTCGACGAAACCGCATGAAAAACCCCAACGCCCCACGCCAGGCCATCGCCCTCAAATACGACGGCACCCACGCCCCCACCCTCACCGCCAAGGGCGACGAAGCGCTGGCGGAAGAAATCCTGCGCATTGCCCGCGACTGCGAAGTGCCAATCTACGAAAACGCAGAGCTGGTGAGGCTGCTGGCGAGGATGGAGTTGGGGGACAGCATTCCGCAGGAACTCTATTTGACGATTGCCGAGATCATTGCGTTTGCGTGGAATTTGAAGGGGAGGTTTCCGGCGGGGCAGGAACCGGATGCGCTGATGGTGGAGAAGGATGTTACCGAACGCGGGGAAGACTACTGAGTTTTCAAGGCCGCCATCGCGAGCAAGCTCGCTCCCACATTTGATCTTCAGTGAACACGTATTTTGTGTACGAGATACAACTACTGTGGGAGCGAGCTTGCTCGCGATAGCAATCTCAAGAAACTGTAAAACTCAGTTCTTGCGCAACTTGCTCATCAACTCCGAGGCGTCACGTGTTCAAACCTGAAAAAACGCAATAGCTTGAAACTGCGACCAACAATCAAACCATTGATGAGCCCTGCCCCCAGCGCCGCCCCCGCGACCGCCGACATTTCATTGGCCAGTTCCGGGTACATGGCCGCCTGGTAACCTTCGTAATAACGCCAGGCAAAAAAGCCCCAATACACAATCAGTACCTTGATCGTACCGGGTAGAACCAGATGTTGCCCCTCGCACTGCACATTGTTGTACGAGAAAAAACGCAGTGCCAGCAACCACCCCGCAAGCAATCCCAATGTATAGACTGAAAGCTGGATTGCAATTTCCTGGGAGGGATTGAGCGATGCGAGGGACAACGCCACGAATATCACGGGCGATATCTGCAATGACCTTTTCGATACGTGGCTCCTGAAACAGGCGCTGACACCGTAGTAGCTCAGAATAAAAAACACCGCATAAACCCACAGCGGTGTACCACGCAAAATGTCGATCATAAGCCTTCCTGGCACTGTGTATGTTTGAGCAGATCAAACTACTGATCGCTGTTTGCGATCACAAGACGGTGGGATCTGAGAATGTTATAGGCAGGAGACTACGACAGCGTAATCCCTGTCTGAAGATAGAGAGGAATGAGTCGGATCGCGGGGAAGATTGCTGCGCATTCTAAGACGCCTTCGCGAGCAAGCCCGCTCCCACATTTGGTCTTCTGTGAACACAAATTTTGTGTACGACATTGATCCAGTGTGGGAGCGGGCTTGCTCCGGGCGGCGTTCCGACGAAAGCGATTTCAGCCTGATCGCAACACTCAGTTCTTGTGCAGCTTGCTCATCAACTCCGCTTCAGCCTGGGTCAAGCCGCAGGACTGGGTCAGTTCGTTGACGCTGGCGCCCATCCCGACCAGTCGCGCCGCCTGGGCAAACGACAGGCTTGTGGGGTCGCGTTGTTCCAGCTGAGCGAGTTTGTCCGGCAATGGCGCCACGATCGCCCGCAGTTCATGCAGGTCTTCGCCCATGCGCACGTTGCCGTTCTGGTAGTCGTCGACGCGCTTGACCAGGTCCTTGATGCGCTGATCGCGCAGCGCATCAACCTTGGCCTGTTGCGCGACGATCTGCTTCTGACCGCGAATGTACGCCAGGAACATTGCCAGCGTGCCTGCCCAGAACAGGAACAGGACAATGACCGCCACCTCGAGAATCAATCAGATACTCTCCAGTTCCGACCATTCTTCTTCGCTCATCATCTTGTCGAGCTCGACCAGGATGAGCAATTCGTTGTTCTTGTTGCACACGCCTTGAATGAACTTGGCGGACTCTTCGTTACCCACGTTCGGCGCGGTTTCGATTTCCGACTGACGCAGGTAAACCACTTCGGCCACGCTGTCGACCATGATCCCGACCACTTGCTTGTCGGCTTCGATGATGACGATACGGGTGTTGTCGCTGATTTCGGCATTCATCAGGCCGAAGCGCTGGCGAGTGTCGATCACGGTGACGACGTTGCCGCGCAGGTTGATGATGCCCAGCACATAGCTCGGGGCACCCGGGACCGGGGCGATTTCGGTGTAACGCAGGACTTCCTGAACGCGCATCACGTTGATGCCGTAGGTCTCGTTATCCAGCTTGAAGGTGACCCATTGCAGGATCGGATCTTCGGAACCCTTTGCCGCCGTTGCCTTGTCATTCATACCCTGCCCCCTCAAGAAACCGCCCTGGCGGTGTGTGTTCCGTGCAACATCATCAGAGTGACGTCGCCTGTTTTGTTTATTTGACTGATGTCGGTTTGTGGCCCGGCTTGCTGCCGGACATGTGCTTTGCCCCGCCACTGGCGATCAGCTCGGCCAACGAGGCGACGTCGAGCAAGGCGCACATGTGTTCAATCACCGTGCCGGCGAGCCATGGCCGCTGACCTCGATGACTTCTCCATTTGATTTCATTCGGGTCCAGACGCAACGAGCGGCTGACCTGATGCACCGCCAGCCCCCACTCGTAGCCTTGCACCGAAATCACGTATTGCAGGCCCTGCTTGAAATCGTCGCGATAACGGTCGGGCATGACCCAACGCGCGGTATCGAGCACCTTGAGGTTGCCGGCCTGGCTCGGCAGGATGCCCAGGAACCACTCCGGCTGACCGAACAACGGCGTCAACTCGTGGCCGGCCAGGGAGTAAATCGACCCCAGGCACACCAGCGGCACCGCCAGGGTCAAGCCGGCAACATCGAACAACAGGCATTCGAAGGGTTCGGCAGCCCAGGACGGCCGACCATCGGTTTCCACCGGTGGCGGCGTATTGCTCGGCGGCAGGTGCACTTCAACGACTGGCGGCACCAGCGCCTGAGGCTCCTCGATCTGCGGTGTCACCAGCTCTACCGGCACGTCAATGACGGGAACCACCAGGGTTTGCAACAGTGGCGCAAGGGTCGAAACCGGTGCCAGAACGGGTTCCGGGGCTTCGGCCACGGCTACGGGAGTCTTTGCCAAAGGCGCAACAACCGGCGCGGCAGCCACTGCGGTCTTCTGTGCATCCCGGACCTGCTCCTCGAGCACCGCAGCCTGGAACTCGTCCAGCACGGCTTGCTCTTCGATGACTTTCACCGCTTCGACAACTTCGGCCAGCGCCTCAATCTCAGGCGCCATGTCCTCGGTCGCGTCTTGCAGCAGGCTGTCCAGGTACGACTGCAACGCCAGTTGCGGGCGCGATGTGAGCTTCAATGGCCGATTCATCGGCATCCCCCTGTAGGAGCTGCCGCAGGCTGCGATCTTTTAGCGATATCAAGGGCTCCGCCAAGCAAGATCAAAAGATCGCAGCCTGCGGCAGCTCCTACGGGAATTGGGCTCATGTCACGCCACCTGCGCGACAAGTTGCGCCGCCAGCAAATGCTTGAGCAACGCGCGGTAAGCGAGAACGCCACGGCTCTTGCCGTCGAACTGCGAAGGCGTCAGACCGGCGCGGCTGGCATCGCGCAGGCGCGTGTCCACCGGGATGTAGCCTTGCCAGATTTCCTCGGGGAATTTGTCGCGCAGCACGCGCAAGGTTCCGAGGGACGCCTGGGTGCGTCGGTCAAACAGGGTCGGCACGATGGTGAAGGGCAACGCCTGTTTGCGCGAACGGTTGATCATCGCCAGGGTGTTGACCATGCGCTCCAGGCCCTTGACCGCCAGGTGTTCGGTCTGCACCGGGATCACCAGCTGCTGGCTCGCCGCCAAGGCATTGACCATCAGCACGCCAAGCAAGGGCGGGCTGTCGATCACGGCGTAATCGAAGTCCTGCCACAATTGCGCCAGGCTCTTGGCAATCACCAGGCCCAAACCGCTCTGCCCCGGCGACTGGCGCTCAAGGGTGGCCAGCGCGGTGCTGGAGGGCAACAGGGAGATGCGTTCGTCACTGGTCGACAGCAGCAGTTGACCCGGCAGGCCTTGGGGCACGTTGCCCTTGTGCAGGAACAGGTCGTAGCTGCTGTGCTCCAGGGCGTCGGGATCGTAGCCGAAGTAGCTGGTCATCGAGCCGTGGGGGTCGAGATCGACCACGACCACGCGCTTGCCCGCCTCCGCCAGTAAACCGGCTAAAGCGATGGAGGAAGTGGTTTTACCGACACCACCCTTTTGATTGGCGACTGCCCAGACTCTCATTCGGATTGTTCCTCCCGGCCGAACGGATCGACCGAGAAATAGCTCAACGTGTTAATGCGGGTGACGGAGAATTGACGGCGTTCTCTCGTACCGGCGACTTGACCGGGGTCGGTGCAGTTTGTGTGCCAGCACGCTTCAATGCGGCATCCGGTTGCGCATGGGCGGTTCCGGTGCCGGTCAGGCTGCGGCGAACATCGAGGTTGCGCGATACCACCAGCACCACGCGACGATTGCGGGCGCGGCCTTCAGCGGTGGCGTTGTTGGCCACCGGCTGAAACTCGCCGTAACCCACCGAAGCCAGGCGACCGGGGTTCACTCCCTGCATCGCCAGCATGCGCACGATGCTCGCCGAGCGGGCCGAGGACAGCTCCCAGTTGGTCGGGTACTGCGCGGTGCGGATCGGTTGATCGTCGGTGAAACCTTCGACATGGATCGGGTTGTCGAACGGTTTCAGGATCGCCGCGACCTTGTCGATGATGTTGAACGCGATGTCGCTGGGCATGGCGTCGCCGCTGCCGAACAACAGGCTGGAATTGAGTTCGATCTCGACCCACAACTCGTTGCCGCGCACGGTCATCTGGTTGGAGCTGATCAGGTCACCGAACGCCGCACTGATGTCGTCGGCAATGCTCTTGAGCGGATCGCTGGCGCCGGAGACGCCGGCATCGACCTGGTCACTGTCCTTGACCAGCGGCTTGGCCGGGGTCACGGTCTTCGGCCGCTCGTCACCGATCGGGATGGGCTTGAGCGAACGATCGGAATCGGTAAAGACCCCGATCAGCGCCTCGGAAATGACCTTGTACTTGCCTTCATTGATCGACGAGATCGAGTACATCACCACGAAAAAGGCGAACAGCAAGGTGATGAAATCCGCATAGGACACCAGCCAGCGCTCGTGGTTAACGTGTTCTTCCTGATGCCGACGACGGGCCATGAGTTTATTCCCTTAATCCATGAAGCCCTGAAGCTTCAACTCAATGGAGCGTGGGTTTTCACCTTCGGCGATCGACAGGAGCCCTTCCAGCAGCATTTCGCGATAACGCGACTGGCGCAGCGCAATGGATTTGAGTTTGGCGGCGATCGGCAGCAGCACCAGGTTGGCACTGGCCACGCCGTAGATGGTGGCGACGAACGCCACGGCAATACCGCTGCCCAGTTGCGATGGATCAGCGAGGTTGCCCATGACATGAATCAGGCCCATCACCGCACCGATGATGCCGATGGTCGGCGCGTAACCGCCCATGCTTTCGAAGACTTTGGCCGCTTCGATGTCGCGGCTTTCCTGGGTGTAGAAATCCACTTCCAGAATGCTGCGGATCGCTTCCGGCTCGGCGCCGTCAACCAGCAGTTGCAGACCTTTGCGTGCGTAGTTGTCGGGCTCGGCGTCAGCGATGCCTTCGAGGCCCAGCAGGCCTTCCTTGCGGGCGGTCAGGCTCCAGTTCACCACGCGGTCGATGCCACCGGCCAGGTCGACACGGGGCGGGAACAGGATCCAGGTGAGGATCTGCATGGCGCGCTTGAAGGCGCTCATCGGCGATTGCAGCAGCGCGGCGCCAATGGTGCCGCCGAGCACGATCAGCGCTGCCGGACCGTTGGCCAGGGCGCCGAGGTGACCGCCTTCAAGGTAGTTGCCGCCGATGATGGCGACAAAGGCCATGATGATGCCAATCAGGCTTAGAACATCCATCAGATACAGGCCTCGACCAGGTGCTTGCCAATGTCGTCGAGGCTGTACACCGCGTCGGCGAGTTCAGCTTTGACGATGGCCATCGGCATGCCGTAGATCACGCAACTGGCTTCGTCCTGCGCCCAGATCGAACTGCCGCCCTGCTTGAGCAGGCGCGCGCCTTCGCGGCCGTCGGCGCCCATGCCGGTCAGGACCACCGCCAGAACTTTGTCACCGTAGGTCCTGGCTGCCGAACCGAAGGTGATGTCCACGCACGGCTTGTAGTTGAGACGTTCGTCACCCGGGAGGATTTTCACCGCGCCACGGCCGTCGATCATCATCTGCTTGCCACCCGGCGCCAGTAGCGCCAGGCCCGGACGCAGGATATCGCCATCCTCGGCTTCCTTGACGCTGATGCGGCAGAGCTTGTCCAGGCGCTCGGCGAAGGCCTTGGTGAAGGCGGCCGGCATGTGTTGGACCAGCACGATCGGGGCCGGGAAGTTGGCCGGCAATTGGGTCAAGACCCGCTGCAGCGCGACCGGGCCGCCAGTGGACGTACCGATGGCCACCAGTTTGTAGGCTTTGCGTTTCGGCGCGGGCGACGACGCCGTGGCCCCATGGGTCCGCGCAGGGATCGGTGCTGGCGCCGGACGCACGGGCGCGCTGCTGCCGTAACTGCCGATACTGGAAGACGCGGGTGTTGGAGCGGGTGCGGCCACAGGCGCCGGAGCGCTGTAAGTGCTGACGCGACGATTGCTGCGCGAGATGCTCAGGATCTTTTCGCACAGCAGTTGCTTGACCTTCTCGGGGTTGCGCGAGATGTCTTCGAAATTCTTCGGCAGGAAGTCCACCGCGCCGGCATCCAGCGCATCGAGGGTGACCCGGGCGCCTTCGTGGGTCAGCGATGAGAACATCAGGACCGGGGTCGGGCAGCGTTGCATGATGTGCCGCACGGCAGTGATGCCGTCCATCATCGGCATCTCGTAGTCCATGGTGATCACGTCGGGCTTGAGGGCCAGCGCCTGATCAATCGCCTCTTTGCCGTTGGTCGCCGTGCCGACGACCTGGATATTGGAATCCGCTGAAAGAATTTCCGAGACGCGGCGGCGGAAAAACCCCGAATCGTCCACCACCAGGACTTTGACTGCCATAAACACTCCATTAGATGGAGCGAGGCCAGGCGCCCCGCTCCACCAGAATCAAATACGCCGTGTGGCGTAACGCTTGAGCATGCTCGGAACATCGAGAATCAGCGCGATGCGGCCGTCACCGGTAATGGTGGCGCCGGACATGCCCGGAGTTCCCTGGAGCATTTTGCCCAATGGCTTGATGACCACTTCTTCCTGGCCCACCAGTTGATCGACGACAAAGCCGATCCGCTGCGTGCCCACCGAAAGGATCACCACATGGCCCTCGCGCTGCTCTTCGTGAGCGGCGGAGCTGACCAGCCAGCGTTTGAGATAGAACAATGGCAGCGCCTTGTCCCGCACGATCACCACTTCCTGGCCGTCCACGACGTTGGTGGTCGACAGGTCGAGGTGGAAGATCTCGTTGACGTTCACCAGCGGGAACGCGAACGCCTGGTTGCCGAGCATCACCATCAGCGTCGGCATGATCGCCAGGGTCAGCGGCACCTTGATAACGATCTTCGAACCCTGGCCCTTGGCCGAGTAGATGTTGATCGAGCCGTTGAGCTGGGAAATCTTGGTTTTCACCACGTCCATGCCCACGCCGCGACCCGACACGTCGGAGATCTCGGTCTTGGTCGAGAAACCCGGGGCGAAGATCAGGTTGTAGCATTCGGTGTCGCTCAGGCGATCGGCGGCATCCTTGTCCATCACACCGCGTTTAACCGCGATGGAGCGCAGGACATTCGGGTCCATGCCTTTGCCGTCATCGGAGATCGACAGCAGGATGTGATCGCCCTCCTGCTCGGCCGCCAGGATGACCTTGCCGCCACGGGCCTTGCCCGAGGCTTCGCGCTCTTCCGGAGATTCGATGCCGTGGTCGACTGCGTTGCGCACCAAGTGGACCAACGGATCGGCCAGGGCCTCGACGAGGTTCTTGTCGAGGTCGGTTTCTTCACCGACCAGTTCCAGGTTGATCTCTTTCTTGAGCTGGCGAGCCAGGTCGCGGACCAGGCGCGGGAAGCGTCCGAAGACTTTCTTGATCGGTTGCATCCGGGTCTTCATGACCGCGGTTTGCAGGTCGGCGGTGACCACGTCGAGGTTCGACACGGCCTTGGACATGGCTTCGTCGCCGCTGTTGAGACCCAGGCGGACCAGGCGGTTACGCACCAGCACCAACTCGCCGACCATGTTCATGATCTCGTCGAGACGCGCGGTATCGACACGCACGGTGGTCTCGGCTTCGCTCGCCGGTTTTTCCGCAGCAGGCGCGGCCGGGGCGCGGGCAGCAGCCGGTGCGGCGGCGGCCACAGGGGCCGGTGTTTCGGCTTTTGGCTCAGGAGCCTTCGCCACGGGTTTCGGCGCGGCTGCCTTGGCGGCAGGTGCCACAACCGAGGCGTTGGCGCCGGTTGCCGTTCCAGCCGTTGCGCCCACTTCAGTGAACTTGCCTTTGCCGTGCAATTCGTCGAGCAGCGCTTCGAACTCGTGATCGGAAATCAGATCGCTGCCGGCCGCCACCGCGCTTGGTGCCGCAGGTGCAGGCACCGAAGCAATGGCCGACTCCAAAGCCTCGACAGCAAAGTTACCCTTGCCGTGCAGTTGGTCGAGCAGTGCTTCGAATTCGTCGTCAGTAATATCGGAACTGTCGCCAGCCGCTTTCGGCACTTCTGGCGCAGCGGTCGCCGGGACAACCGCGTCAACGGCGAACTGGCCTTTACCGTGCAGTTGATCGAGCAACGACTCGAACTCGGCATCGGTGATTTCGTCGCTGCCAGCGGCATTGCCGGCGGGCGCTGGAGCAACCGTCGGGGCCTCGGCCTGGGCCTTGACGGCGTTCAGCGAGTCCAGCAGTTGTTCGAATTCGGTGTCGGTGATGTCGTCGGAACCGGATTCGGCCACCGGTTCTTCAATCACCTCGGCGACGGGCGCAGGCGCCACTTCGTCAGCCGATTGCGGCTCGGCCAACCGGGCCAGCGCCGCGAGCAGTTGCGGTGTCGCGGCCGTGATCGGGCTGCGTTCGCGGACCTCGCTGAACATGCTGTTCACCGCGTCCAGGGCTTCGAGAACCACGTCCATCAGTTCCGAGTCGACGCGACGCTCACCCTTGCGCAGGATGTCGAACACGTTCTCGGCGATGTGGCAGCACTCCACCAGCTCGTTGAGCTGGAGGAAGCCGGCGCCCCCTTTTACAGTGTGAAAACCGCGAAAAATTGCATTGAGCAGATCCGCATCATCCGGACGGCTTTCCAGCTCGACCAGTTGCTCGGACAGTTGCTCTAGAATCTCGCCGGCCTCAACCAGGAAATCCTGAAGGATCTCTTCATCGGCGCCGAAGCTCATTAAGGGGGTGCTCCTACAGGTCTAAAAACCCAAAAAACCTAAAATTCTAAAACTCTAAAATCCCAGGCTGGATAACAAATCGTCCACATCGTCCTGACCGGACACAACGTCTTCTCTTTTATCGGCATGAATCTGCGGACCTTCACCCTGAGAGAGATGTTTTTGTGGATCTTTTTCAGCAAGCATCGCTTCACGGTCATGTTCGATGCCCGCAAAGCGGTCCACCTGGCTGGCCATCAGCACGAGCTTGAGCAGGTTGCTTTCGACTTCGGTGACCAACTGGGTCACACGCTTGATCACCTGGCCTGTGAGGTCCTGGTAATCCTGGGCGAGCAGGATGTCGTTGAGGTTGCCCGACACCGCGCGATTGTCCGTGCCGCTGCGCGTCAGGAAGCCGTCGACCCGCCGGGCCAGTTCACGAAACTCTTCGGCGCCGACTTCGCGACGCATGAAGCGCCCCCAGTCCGCGCTCAACACCTTGGCTTCATCGGCCAGGCCATTGACCAGCGGCGTGGCATTTTCCACCAGATCCATGGTGCGGTTGGCCGCCGCCTCGGTCAGCTTGACCACATACCCCAGGCGCTCGGTGGCGTCGGTGATCTGCGACACTTCTTCGGCTTGCGGCATGTGCGGGTCAATCTGGAAATTGACGATCGCGCTATGCAGCTCGCGAGTGAGCTTGCCCACTTCCTGATACAGGCCGCGGTCACGGGTCTGGTTGAGCTCATGGATCAATTGCACCGCGTCGCCGAACTTGCCTTTCTCAAGGCTCTCGACCAATTCGACGGCGTGTTTTTTCAGGGTCGATTCAAAATCGCCCAATGAAGTTTCGTTATTGCCCATAGCTCCCCCGTGGCGCACTCATCAACCGATGCGTTCGAAAATCTTCTCGATTTTTTCTTTCAACGCCTGGGCCGTGAAGGGCTTGACCACATAGCCGTTAACGCCGGCCTGGGCCGCTTCGATGATCTGCTCGCGCTTGGCTTCAGCGGTCACCATCAGCACCGGCAGGTGCTTGAGCTTTTCATCGGCACGCACGTGGCGCAGCAGATCGATACCGGTCATGCCAGGCATGTTCCAGTCCGTTACCAGAAAGTCGATGCTTCCGCTGTTGAGCACCGGAATGGCGGTAGTGCCATCGTCGGCCTCGACGGTGTTGGTGAACCCAAGGTCACGCAGCAGGTTCTTGATGATCCGCCGCATCGTTGAGAAGTCATCAACGATGAGGATTTTCATGTTCTTGTCCAATTCGACCTCCAAGCAGTCTTAAACGCGCCCAGCACCTGGACGCGCCATTTCAATCAATCCGGCAAAGCACTCAATGACTGTCTGGAGCACAACAGATCGCGACCGGCGCAGTTCAACACCACACCAGCCTCGTTCGCAGTGTCCCCACACTGCCTTCAGCGCGCTCGCCACTCCCCCAAACGCCCCCGCAAACGGGCCGCGCACTGGCTGTGTAACTGGCTGACCCGCGATTCGCTGACCCCCAGGACCTCACCGATTTCCTTGAGGTTCAACTCTTCGTCGTAGTACAGCGCCAACACCAGTCGCTCACGCTCCGGCAAATTGGCAATCGCATCCGCCAGCGCCGCCTGGAAGCGTTCATCCTCCAAGTCGCGTGACGGCTCGAGATGAGCACTCGCGCCATCCTCGTGCAGCCCTTCGTGTTCGCCGTCCTGCAACAGATCGTCGAAACTGAACAGCCGGCTGCCCAGGGTGTCGTTCAAAATCCCGTAGTAATCGTCGAGACTCAATTGGAGTTCGGCCGCAACTTCGTGATCTTTAGCGTCACGGCCGGTTTTCGCTTCAATCGAGCGAATGGCATCGCTGACCATGCGCGTATTGCGGTGAACCGAACGTGGCGCCCAGTCCCCCTTGCGCACTTCATCGAGCATGGCGCCGCGGATTCGAATGCCCGCGTACGTCTCGAAACTGGCGCCTTTGCTGGCGTCATATTTGGTCGACACTTCAAGCAGGCCGATCATCCCGGCCTGGATCAGGTCTTCGACCTGGACACTGGCCGGCAAACGCGCCAGCAAGTGGTAGGCAATGCGTTTAACCAGCGGCGCGTAACGCTCGATCAGCTCGTACTGCGCATCGCGTGCCGACTTCTTGTAGAGGTTGTAGCCGCTGGCTGTCATAGAACAGGTCCTGCTGTCTGCTGCACGAGCCGCTCGACGAAAAACTCCAAGTGTCCGCGCGGGTTGGCCGGCAGCGGCCAGGTATCGACCTTCTGCGCGATGGCCTTGAACGCCAGCGAGCACTTGGAACGCGGGAAGGCCTCGTAGACGGCGCGCTGCTTCTGCACGGCCTTGCGCACGCTTTCGTCGTAAGGCACCGCACCAACGTATTGTAGGGCGACGTCGAGGAAGCGATCCGTGACCTTGGTCAACTTGGCGAACAGGTTGCGTCCTTCCTGCGGGCTCTGGGCCATGTTGGCCAGGACGCGGAAGCGGTTCATGCCGTAGTCGCGGTTCAGCAACTTGATCAAGGCGTAGGCATCGGTGATCGAGGTCGGCTCGTCGCACACCACCAGCAGCACTTCCTGGGCTGCGCGGACGAAACTGACTACCGAGTCACCAATGCCCGCAGCGGTGTCGATCACCAGTACGTCGAGGTTGTCGCCAATATCACTGAAGGCCTGGATCAGGCCGGCGTGTTGCGCGGGGCTCAGATGCACCATGCTCTGAGTGCCGGATGCGGCCGGAACGATACGGATGCCGCCGGGTCCCTGCAGCAGTACATCGCGCAGTTCGCAGCGGCCTTCGATCACGTCGGCCAGGGTACGTTTGGGTGTCAGGCCCAGCAGAACGTCGACGTTCGCCAGTCCAAGGTCGGCGTCCAACAGCATGACGCGCCGGCCAAGCTCGGCCAAAGCCAGGGACAAGTTCACTGACACATTAGTTTTCCCGACGCCACCTTTGCCGCCGGTCACCGCGATCACCTGTACGGGATGCATGCTGCCCATGTTATTTCTTTACCTTGTCTTGCATAGACGGAGGCCACATTACTGGCTGCGCGTTCACAAACGGAACAATGCATGGCAGACCATCGATGTAGGTACAAAAACTGTTCATTTTTACCTCAGCCAACCTGCTTGGTCGGACTGTGGTAGATGTCAGCGAACATGTCAGCCATGGCTTCTTCGCTGGGTTCTTCCTGCATTTGTACGCTCACGGCGCGGCTGACCAACTGGTGACGACGCGGCAGATGCAAATCATCCGGGATCCGCGGGCCATCGGTCAGGTAAGCCACCGGCAGTTCATGACTGATGGCAAGGCTCAACACCTCGCCCAGACTTGCCGTTTCATCCAGTTTAGTCAGGATGCAGCCTGCGAGCCCACAACGCTTGTAACTGTGATAAGCGGCCGTTAGAACCTGTTTCTGGCTGGTGGTTGCCAGGACCAGATAATTTTTCGAGCGGATGCCGCGACCGGCCAGGCTTTCGAGCTGCATGCGCAGGGCCGGATCGCTGGCCTGAAGGCCCGCGGTATCGATCAGCACCACGCGCTTGCGCAGCAATGGCTCCAGCGCCTGCACCAGGGACTGGCCCGGATCGACGTGGGTCACCGACACATTGAGAATGCGCCCCAGGGTCTTGAGCTGCTCCTGGGCACCGATGCGGAAGCTGTCCATGCTCACCAGCGCAATGTTCTGCGCGCCGTACTTGAGCACGTAGCGGGCAGCCAGCTTGGCCAGGGTGGTGGTCTTGCCCATGCCGGCAGGGCCGACCATGGCAATCACACCGCCCTCTTCCAGCGGCTCGACTTCCGGGGTAACGATCATGCGCGCCAGGTGCGCGAGCAACATGCGCCAGGCCTGACGGGGTTCTTCGATTTCGGTGATCATCGCCAAAAGGTCACGCGACAGCGGGCCGGACAGGCCGATGCGTTGCAGGCGACGCCAGAGGTTGGCCTGGTCCGGACGGCTGCCTTGCAGCTGATTCCAGGCCAGGGAGCCGAGTTGCACTTCCATGAGTTCGCGCAGGCTGTTGAGCTCGAAACGCATCGAGTCGAACGCCCGCGGGTCCACGCCAGCGGACGCTGGCGCAACGGCCGGTACAGGACGACGGGGTTCGGCGTAGGTCGGTTCGATCAGCGGCTCGGCGGCGGTCAACGGCAAGCCGGCGAACAACTGGCGATTGGTTGCATTGTCGCTCTCGCCATCGCCACGCAGACTCAATTCGGCCTGGGCGGTGACGATCCGCGACTGAGTCTTGCGCAGCTCGTCTTCGAGTTCCATGTTCGGAACCCGCGGCGCCAGCGCCGACAGCTTGTAATCCAGCGCAGCCGTCAGCTCGACACCCCCGGCGATCCGGCGGTTGCCAATAATGGCCGCATCAGCGCCCAGCTCATCGCGAACCAGCTTCATGGCCTGACGCATATCGGCGGCGAAAAAACGCTTAACTTGCATAAACCACTACCTCAGCCGTTGGGCCCTACTGTCGCAACGATGGTCACTTGCTTGTTGTCAGGGATTTCCTGGTAAGCCAACACATGCAAACCCGGGACTGCGAGCCGGCCAAATCGCGAGAGCATCGCGCGAACCGGACCGGCCACCAGCAGAATCACCGGCTGACCTTGCATCTCCTGACGCTGCGCCGCGTCAATCAACGAACGTTGCAGCTTCTCAGCCATGCTTGGCTCCAGCAGAACGCCCTCTTCCGAGCCTTGTCCTGCCTTCTGCAGACTATTGAGCAATATTTGTTCCAACCTGGGCTCCAGCGTGATGACTGGCAGCTCCGACTCAGTGCCTACAATGCTTTGGACGATTGCGCGGGATACGCCAACCCGCACGGCAGCCACCAGCGCGGCGGTATCTTGACTCTTGGCGGCATTGTTGGCGATCGCCTCGGCAATGCTGCGGATGTCGCGCACCGGCACT
The DNA here is from genome assembly GCF_054668325.1 of Pseudomonas sp. S2_F07. NCBI lineage: Bacteria > Pseudomonadati > Pseudomonadota > Gammaproteobacteria > Pseudomonadales > Pseudomonadaceae > Pseudomonas > Pseudomonas sp. S2_F07. The sequence continues at coordinate 5,606,104 of NZ_CP162758.1, read as the reverse complement.
TGTTCGGCCAGCAGCGCTTGCAGCACCTTGAGCAGCTGCGACAGCGAAACCACGCCCGGCACCAGCTCCTCGGCCAGCTTCGGCGAGCTTTTGGCCAGCAATTGCATGAGTTGCTGCACTTCTTCGTGACCGATCAGTTCACTGGAATGCTTGTAGAGTATCTGGTTCAAGTGGGTAGCCACTACTGTACTGGCATCGACCACCGTATAACCGAGGGATTGCGCCTGGGCGCGCTGGCTGATTTCGATCCAGACCGCCTCCAGGCCGAAAGCCGGATCTTTGGCGGTAATGCCGTTGAGCGTGCCGTAGACCTGCCCCGGGTTGATCGCCAGTTCGCGATCCGGGTAAATCTCCGCTTCGGCCAGGATCACCCCCATGAGGGTCAGGCGATAGGCACTTGGGGCCAGGTCGAGGTTGTCGCGGATATGCACCGTGGGCATCAGGAAGCCCAGGTCCTGGGACAGTTTCTTGCGTACGCCCTTGATTCGCGCCAGCAACTGGCCGCCCTGGTTGCGGTCCACCAACGGAATCAGGCGATAACCCACCTCCAGGCCGATCATATCGATCGGCGTCACGTCATCCCAGCCAAGCTCCTTGGTTTCCTGGGCGCGGGCCGGCGACGGCAGCAACTCCTGCTGGCGCTTGACCTCTTGCAGGACCTGCACCTTGGCGACGTTCTGCTTTTTCCAGAACAGGTAAGCGCCACCGGCCGCCAGCGCCGCCATGCTCAGGAACGAGAAATGCGGCATGCCGGGCACCAGGCCCATGACCGCCATCAAGCCCGCTGCCACCGCCAGCGCCTTGGGCGAGGCGAACATCTGGCGATTGATTTGCTTGCCCATGTCTTCCGAACCGGAAGCACGGGTCACCATGATCGCCGCTGCTGTCGATAACAACAGTGATGGCAATTGCGCCACCAAACCGTCACCGATGGTCAGCAGCGCATACACCTTGCCGGCGTCGCCGAAGGTCATGCCGTGCTGGAAGATACCGACCGCCATGCCGCCGATCAGGTTGATGAACAGGATCAACAGGCCGGCGATGGCGTCACCACGGACAAATTTGCTGGCACCGTCCATGGATCCGTAGAACTCGGCTTCCTGGGCCACTTCCGAACGACGGGCCTTGGCCTGGGCCTGATCGATCAGGCCGGCGTTGAGGTCGGCGTCGATCGCCATTTGCTTGCCGGGCATCGCATCGAGAGTGAAACGCGCGCTCACCTCGGAAATCCGCCCCGCGCCCTTGGTCACCACGACGAAGTTGATGATCATCAAGATCGCGAAGACCACGATACCCACCACGTAGTTACCGCCGATCACCACCTCGCCGAAGGCCTGGATCACCTTACCGGCGGCGGCATGGCCGTCCTGACCGTGGAGCATCACCACCCGCGTGGAGGCCACGTTCAACGCCAGGCGCAACAGTGTCGCCACCAACAGAATGGTCGGAAACACCGCGAAATCCAGCGGCCGCAAGGCGTAGACGCACACCAGCAGCACGACGATGGACAGGGCTATGTTGAAGGTGAAGAACACGTCCAGCAGGAACGGCGGCACCGGCAACATCATCATCGCCAGCATGACCAGCAGCAACAGCGGCACGCCCAGATTGCCCCGACTGAGGTCGGCAACGTTTGTGCGGGCACTGTTGATTAACTGAGAGCGATCCACCGGTTTTCCCCGTTCCTTTAAAGCAAACTTTTGACGCCTGAAGCAGGCGCAGGGCGGCTACTGCAAGAAGCTTTCCAACTTTTGCGGCAGGAGAAATAGAGTGTTTTTTCAGGGGGATATGCATCGCCTGGACTGACGCCTTCGCGGGCAAGCCACGCTCCCACAAGTTATCGCCGAACCTGTGGGAGCGGGCTTGCCCGCGAAGGGGCCATCAGCAGCAGCGCGAAACTCAGGAATCGCGGCGCAGATCCGGTGGAATCGGCAGGTCATCCTTAAGCGGATCAGGTCTCTTGCCCTTGCCCGCCCGGTACTGTCGAATCTGATAAACGTAAGCCAGCACCTGTGCAACCGCCAGGTAGAGCCCGCCAGGAATTTCCTGCTCAAGCTCGGTGGAGTAGTAAATCGACCGCGCCAGCGCCGGCGATTCCAGCAGCAAAATCTCGTTGGCCGCCGCGATCTCGCGGATCTTCAGGGCCAGGAAGTCGCTACCCTTGGCCAGCAGTACCGGCGCATTACCCTTTTCCGGGTCGTATTTGAGGGCCACCGCGTAGTGGGTCGGGTTGGTGATGACCACGTCGGCCTCGGGAATGGCGGCCATCATCCGTCGCTGGGACATCTCGCGTTGCAGCTGTCGAATCCGCTGCTTGACCTCCGGCCGCCCCTCCTGGTCCTTGTGCTCGTCACGCACTTCCTGCTTGGTCATCAGCAGTTTCTTGTGGCTCTCCCAGAGCTGCACCGGCACGTCCACCACCGCGATCAGGATCAGCCCGCACGCCATCCACAGGGTGCTCCAGCCCACGACTTGCAGGCTGTGAATGATCGCCATGTCCAGGGGCTCATGGGCGATGCGCAGCAGGTCGTCGATGTCCGATGACAGTACCGCCAGCGCCACGAACAGGATAATGATGAACTTGGCCAGGGCCTTGAGCAGTTCGACCAGCGACTTGGTGGAGAACATGCGTTTGAGGCCGGGGCCGGGGTTCAAGCGGCTGAACTTGGGCGCCATGGAACTCGCCGCGAACAGCCAGCCCCCCAGGGAAATCGGACCGATGATGGCGGCCAGTACCAAGGTGATCATCACCGGCTGGATCGACCACAGGGCAATTTGCCCCGAGCGCATCAGGTAGGTGGCCATGGAGCGCTGATCCAGGATTACTTCCCGCGGCAGCGAGAAGTTGATGCGCATCAGCTCCATCATGTCCTGCGCCATGGCGCCGCCAAAAATCAGCAGCGCCGAGGCACCGACCAGCATGATCGCCAGGGTGTTGAGTTCCTTGGACCGCGCTATCTCACCCTTTTCACGGGAGTCCTGTTTGCGCTTCTCCGTGGGGTCTTCTGTTTTGTCCTGACCGCTTTCGCTCTCGGCCATGGCTCAGCTCGCCCGCGCCATTTCACGTAACAACTGCAAGGCCTCGGTGGCCAGCGGTTGATACTGGTTGAGAATGTCCGCCAGACCGACCCAGACAATGAACAGCCCAAGTACCAGGATCAGCGGGAAGCCGACAGAGAAAATATTGAGTTGCGGCGCCGCCCGGGTCATGACGCCAAACGCGATGTTGACCACCAGCAACGCGGTGATCGCCGGCAGCACCAGCAATAACGCCGCACCGAGCACCCAGCCGAGCTTGCCGGCCAGCTCCCAGTAGTGATTGACCATCAGGCCACCTCCCACCGGCAACGTGGTGAAACTCTCGGTGAGGATCTCGAACACCACCAGATGACCGTTCATGGACAGGAACAGCAGCGTCACCAGCATCGTGAAAAACTGCCCGATCACCGCCGTCGATACGCCGTTGGCCGGGTCGATCATGGAGGCGAAGCCCATGCCCATCTGGATGGCGACGATTTGCCCGGCAACCACAAATGCCTGGAAGAACAGCTGCAAGGAAAACCCCATCACGGCACCGATGAGAATCTGCTCGGCAATCAGCAACAGCCCGCTTAAATCCAGAGGGTTGACCGGCGGCATCGGCGGCAGGCCCGGCACGATGACCACGGTAATGGCCAGCGCGAAATACAGACGGATGCGCCGAGGCAGCAGGGTTGTGCCGAACACCGGCATGACCATCAGCAAGGAGCCGACGCGAAACAGCGGCAACATGAATGTCGCCACCCAGGTGCTGATCTGGGTATCGGTCAGCGCTAGCAGTGACATGGTTTAGCCGATGACCTGAGGAATACTGCCGTACAGCTGCAGGATGTAATCCATGAAAGTCTGCACCAGCCACGGGCCAGCCACGATCAGCGTCACCAGCATCACCAGCAGGCGCGGCAGGAAGCTCAGGGTCTGTTCGTTGATCTGGGTGGCGGCCTGGAACATCGCCACCAGCAGGCCGATCAGCAGACTCGGAATCACCAGCACCGCCACCATCATGGTGGTCAGCCACAGCGCTTCCCGGAAGATATCGACCGCTACTTCCGGGGTCATGGCGAGACACCACCGAAGCTGCTGGCCAGCGTGCCGATGATCAACGCCCAGCCATCGACCAGCACGAACAACATGATCTTGAACGGCAGGGAAATGATCAGCGGCGACAGCATCATCATCCCCATGGCCATCAACACACTGGCCACGACCAGGTCGATGATCAGGAACGGGATGAAGATCATGAAGCCGATCTGGAATGCCGTTTTCAGCTCGGAGGTCACGAAAGCGGGCACCAGGATGGTCAACGGCGCCTGATCCGGCGTCGCGATGTCAGTGCGCTTGGACAGGCGCATGAACAGCTCCAGATCGCTGGTGCGAGTCTGGGCGAGCATGAAGTTCTTGATCGGCACCTGCGCCTTGGCGACCGCATCCTGGGCCGTCAGCTTTTCCGCCAGGTACGGCTGCAGGGCATCCTGATTCACCCGGTCGAACACCGGCGCCATGATGAACAGGGTCAGGAACAGCGCCATGCCGGTGAGGATCTGGTTCGACGGTGTCTGCTGCAGGCCCAGGGCCTGGCGCAGGATCGAGAAGACAATGATGATCCGGGTGAAACTGGTCATCAGCATGACAAACGCCGGGATAAAACTCAGCGCGGTCATGATCAGCAGGATTTGCAGGCTGACCGAGTATTCCTGCGCACCCTGCGCATTGGTGCCCAGGGTGATTGCCGGGATCGACAGCGGATCGGCGGCGAATGCCAGCGGCGCGGCCAGCATCAGGGTCAGCGTCAAGACGATGCGCAGCGCACCCATTACTTCTTATCCTTGTGATCTTTACCCAGCATTTCCAACAGGCGCTGGGCAAATTCCGGCGTCGGCTTCTCGGTGCTCGGCACTTGCACCGGCTCCTTGAGGACGTGCAGCGCAGTGATGTTGCCGGGGCTCAGGCCCAACAGGATCTGCTCGTTGCCGACCTGCACCAGCATCAGGCGATCGCGAGGCCCCAGCGCGCGGGAGCCGACAATCTCGATGACCTGCCCCTTGCCGGCCGGGCCGGCCTGCTGGACCCGACGCAGCAACCAGGCAAGGAAGAAGATCAACCCCAGCACCAGCAGCAAGCCGAACACCAACTGCGTCAACTGGCCGGCCACACCGCTGCTCACCGCCGGCGCAGTCGCCGTTGCGACAGGTTCGGCCGCCAGCACGCTGAACGGCATCGCCAATACAAACCCGAGAACCTTTTTCACTCAGCGCAGCTTCTTGATGCGTTCGCTTGGGCTGATCACGTCCGTCAGGCGGATGCCGAACTTCTCGTTGACCACCACCACTTCGCCGTGGGCGATGAGCGTGCCATTGACCAGCACGTCCAGCGGCTCGCCGGCCAGGCGATCAAGCTCGATCACCGACCCCTGGTTCAGTTGAAGCAGGTTACGGATGTTGATGTCGGTGCTGCCCACTTCCATGGAAATCGACACCGGGATATCGAGGATCACATCCAGGTTCGGGCCGTCGAGAGTGACCGGCTCGTTGTTTTTCGGCACGCTGCCGAACTCTTCCATTGGCAGGCGGCCGGATGCGGAATTGCCGGAGTCGGCGGCCAGCAGGGCGTCGATATCGGCCTGCCCGGCATCACCGGTTTCTTCCAGGGCTGCTGCCCACTCATCGGCCAGGGCCTGGTCGTCTTGCGTGTTCATTTGTCTGTGTCCTCGGCGAGCAAAAAATCAGAATTCGGTTAGTCGCAAACGGGTACAAGCGCCGGTCAACGGCGCTCGATCGGCTCGATCACTTGCAACGCCAGGTTGCCCTTGTGCGAGCCCATCTTGACCTTGAAGGCCGGCACGCCGTTGGCGCGCATGATCATTTCTTCCGGCATGTCGACCGGGATCACATCCCCCGGCTGCATGTGCAGGATGTCGCGCAGGCGCAACTGACGACGAGCCACCGTCGCACCGATCGGCACGTCGACGTCCAGCACGTCCTGGCGCAGGGCGTTGACCCAGCGCTCGTCCTGGTCGTCGAGGTCCGACTGGAAGCCGGCATCGAGCATTTCGCGCACCGGCTCGATCATCGAGTACGGCATGGTCACGTGCAGGTCGCCGCCACCGCCATCGAGTTCGATATGGAAGGTCGACACCACAATGGCTTCGCTCGGGCCGACGATGTTGGCCATGGCCGGGTTCACTTCCGAGTTGATGTACTCGAAGTTGACTTCCATGATCGCCTGCCAGGCTTCCTTCAAGTCGACGAACGCCTGTTCCAGCACCATGCGTACCACGCGCAGTTCGGTCGGCGTGAACTCACGCCCTTCGATCTTGGCGTGCCGGCCGTCGCCACCGAAGAAGTTGTCCACCAGCTTGAACACCAGTTTGGCGTCGAGGATGAACAACGCAGTGCCGCGCAGGGGTTTGATCTTGACCAGGTTGAGACTGGTCGGCACGTACAGCGAGTGCACGTATTCGCCGAACTTCATCACCTGCACGCCGCCGACCGCCACGTCCGCCGAGCGCCGCAGCATATTGAACATGCTGATGCGGGTATAGCGGGCGAAACGCTCGTTGATCATTTCCAGGGTCGGCATGCGTCCACGGACGATGCGATCCTGGCTGGTCAGGTCATAGCTTTTGACGGCGCCGGGTTCGGCAGCGTTTTCGGTCTGTACCAGACCATCGTCGACGCCATGCAACAGCGCGTCGATCTCATCCTGGGACAGCAGGTCCTGCACGGCCATGTCGTGTTCCTACTGCAGTACGAAATTAGTGAAAAGCAACTGTTCGATCACCACTTTGCCGAGCTCTTTCTGCGCCACTTCCTGGACACTGGCGGTGGCTTTCTGTCGCAGCATTTCCTGGCCGACCGGCGAGGCGAGGGTCGCGAAGTCCTGCCCGGAGAACAGCATCACCAGGTTATTGCGGATCACCGGCATGTGGACCTTGAGCGCATCCAGATCCGCCTGGTTACGACCGAGCATGGTGATGCTCACTTGCATGTAGCGCTGGCGACCGTTCTGGTTGAAGTTGGCCACGAAAGCCGGCGCCATCGATTCGAAAATCGCTGGCTGCTTGCCGGCGGGAGCCTGCTCCACTGCGGCGGCAGGCTTGCTCTGGGCGCCGTGCATGAAGTACCAGGTCGCCCCCACGGACAAACCGATCGCCAGCAGCAGGGCCGCCACGATCACGATGATCAGCTTGAGTTTGCCTTTGGTTGCGGGGTCTTTTACTACTGCTGCGTCGCTCTTCGCCATGCCAATAATCCGTCACTATTCGGGTTTTCACAGTCGCACGGCAAGGCAGGAGCAAGTGTTATGCCAGAACGGCTGGGAGCGGGGATGGGTGGGCTTGGCACAATTTGAAGACGGCGCAAAACCACTGTGGGAGCGGGCTTGCTCGCGAAGGGGCAGTGTCAGTCGACAGAGATTTTGAATGACTGACCGCATTCGCGAGCAAGCCCGCTCCCACAGGGTTTGGTGTATGGCCTGATCAGGCGTAGTAATCGACCGCGCTGGAGCCGATCACGCTGCTGGTATTGGCCGCTACTTCAGCGACGCTCGGGGTGATGTCGTCATCCATCGAGTCGAGGCGACCGCCGCTGGCACTGGTTCGTCCGCTCTGGCTTTGCCCGGCCTGTTCCTGCCCTTGCTGCGAACCACGGGACTGGTCCGAAACGTTGACATCGACCTGGCCCATTCCCTGCTGCGCGAACATGTCGCGCAAGCGATGGACCTGGCCATCCAGCGCCTCACGCACTCCCGGATGCGCACTCATGAAGGTGACCTGGGTCTGTTGATCGGGAACCATGCTCACCCGAATGTCCAGGCGTCCGAGTTCAGCGGGCTGCAACTGGATGTCCGCCGCTTTGAGATTGGCGCTGGACAGGTACATGACCCGATTCACCACCTCTTCGGTCCAGCCGCTCTGGTGCATGGCAATCGGCTGGTTCACCGGCAAGGCATTGGCAGTCTTCGGTGTGGCGGCCTGGGTCAGCGCTGCCAGACGGTTGGCGAAATCATCGACACGGGTGTCGCTGCTGGCGGACTTGAGGTCCTTCAGGCCGTCGTCGATCAAGCCGCTGAAAGCCTTGTCGTCACCCTGGCCGGTGCTGCTCTTGTCGCCCTGAACATCCAGCATGGTCGCCATGCCGGCGGCAAAGTTTTGCGCCGACGTCTGCTCAACGTCAGCCTGGGCTTGCGCCTGTGTCGGTGCAGCCTTGGGCTGCGCCTGGCTGGAGGCCGATACGTGACCACCCTGCTCCATCGCCAGGCGCACCGCCGGCAAGGCGTCTAGGGGATCGGTCGAGGGATCGAAATCACCGTCGGCAGTGGCCAGCACTGGAGCCGCCGTAGCCGTAGCAGTGGCGGCTACCGGCGCGTCAACGACAGGTTGCACAGCGTCGACCACGGCGAAGGCCACCGGTGCCTGTACGACGGATTGCAATGAAGGATCAAGCGCCGGATCGAGCGGTGCGGCATCGACGACAGGAGCCGGGGCGGCATCTGACGCATCATCGCCGGCGGTCTTGTCGTCAGTCTGCGCCGAATGGTCGGCAGGCAAGGATTTGCCGCCACCGGCAACCACCGGTTCCTCGACGGCAGACTTGTCGTCATTGGCGTCTTTTTTTCCGGCAACATCGCAGGTTGTGTCGCGACCCGGCTTGACCGGAGCATCCGCCAATGCATTGGGCTTGCCCTGGGCCTGGCTGGCATAGACATGAGCGAAGCTTGCGGCCTTGCCCCCGGGCTCAGCGGTCAGCGCCGCAGGATTGGCGGAGCCAGCCTGAGTCTTGGCTTGCCTGGAGGCCGGAAGCAGAATATCGGGGGTAACGGGCATGAAACGGTCTCCGCTGCACGGGGCTCGTAAGTACAGTTGGATGAGTTGACTGCAAAGGTCGAGCCAGTTTCACTTGAAGAAGACCCAATGCAGCGGATGCTCAGATTTTCGCCGGGCAACGCTGTCGTTCAGCTTCGTACAGAGGTCGGATACCGGCGAACTCGCGATCGATTTCGCCGACCAGCTCCTGAACGGCGGCCCATGGCAAATCTTTAGCCCGCTGTTCAAGTTGATGGCAGAGCTCTGTCAGCCGGAAGGCGCCCATATTGCTGCTGCTGCCCTTGAAGCTATGGGCGGTTTCTACGAGCCGTGCGGCACTGTCAGCTGTTCTCAAGACTTTCAGGCGCTCTTCGGAGTCCGCAAGAAAGATATCCAGCAGATCCGGATAGCCCCCTTCCATCACTTCCTGCAATGCACTCAGCACGTCGCGATCCACATGTGTGTCGTCCACTTGCTCACTCCTTGATCAAGAATGCGCGGATTATGCCAGAGCCTCCCAGATAAACTCCACGCGTGCACTTCGACCATTGTCGCTCCAGCGGGCATTACGCCCCAACTGGCGGATCAGACTGACCCCTCGCCCCGACAGGCGGACGTCTTCCAAAGGTCTTGCCATCACCCGCTCGACATCGAAACCCTTGCCGCTGTCTTCGATGTGAATGGCCAGGCAACCGCCGTCGTCCGTTGGCGTCACCTGCAAATGTAACCGTACATAGCCATCCTGCAGTTCGTCCAGCCGGGTATTACGCTCTTGATAATACCGCGCAAATCCCGAGGCATCGCGCTTGAGGCTCGAATCCAGCCCCAGCACGCCATGCTCCAGCGCATTGGAATAGAGCTCCGCCAGCACACTGTAGAGCGCACCGCTCTGAGCCCGAAGACCATGCACCTCAAGCAACAGTTGCAACAGATAGGGCAACGGATTGAAACGCTTGAGCGTGGCGGCGCGAAACTCGAAACTCACCGACCAGTCCAGCGGGCAGGACTGGCCGCTGTCGGAGTAGACCAACGCCGGCGGCGTGATCTGCGCCTTCTCCAGCAGGCTGATTTCTACCATGCTGACATCATCGCGTGCTTCTCCGCCGAAATGACGCAGCGCCTGCTCGATCTCTTCGAACAGTGCATCCGGCTGGCGATTGGCGGCAAACACCCACTGCAATCGCTGCACGCCAAACAACTGATCATTGGCGTCGCAGGTATCAATCACGCCATCGGACAGGAGAAATACCCGGTCCCCGATGGCCATGGGATACACGTCGGTTCGCTCGTCGAAGGAGTCCGGGCTCAGCACCCCCAAAGGCAGGTGCCGCGCCGGCAGAGGCGTTCGCTCGCCACTGGCAACGCGATGCAGGTAACCGTCGGGCATGCCGCCGTTCCAGACTTCCACCGAACGGCGCTGAAAACTCAGGCACAGCAAGGTGGCACAGCAGAACATGTCCACCGGCAGGATGCGCTTGAGCTTGGCATTCATCTCGCGCAGGGTTTCCGCCAGGCCGTAGCCCTTGGCGGTCATCCCGTAGAAAACTTCGGCCAGGGGCATGGCGCCCACCGCCGCCGGCAGACCGTGGCCGGTGAAGTCGCCCAGCAGCACGTGCATGTCTCCGGCCGGGGTGAACGCGGCCAGCAACAGGTCGCCGTTGAACAGCGCATAGGGCGATTGCAGATAACGGATATTCGGCGCTGCATTCAGGCAGCCGGAGTGCGCCACCTTGTCGAAAACGGCCTTGGCCACGCGCTGTTCGTTGAGCAGGTAGTCGTGGTGCCGGGCGATCTGGTCACGCTGTTGCAGCACGGTGTCCTGCAAGCGCCGCAAGCGATCCATCGCCTTGATCTTGGCAGCGAGAATCACCTGGTTGTAGGGCTTGGCCAGAAAGTCGTCACCGCCGACTTCCAGGCAACGGGCCAGGGCTTCGCTTTCGGACAACGACGTGAGGAAGATGATCGGCACCAGGGTTTCCCCGGCCAGGGCCTTGATCTGCCGGGCCGCCTCGAAGCCGTCCAGGACCGGCATCATTGCATCCATCAACACCATGTGCGGTTGTTGTTGGCCAAACACCTCGACCGCTTCGGCGCCGTTGGCCGCCGTCAGCACGTCGTGCCCCTGGCGGCGCAGGATGCTCGACAGCAGCAGGCGATCGGCGGCGCTGTCCTCGGCAATCAGGATTGTCAGCGGTTCCAGTGGCTGCATGGCAATCAACTGATGTCGAACAGTTTGTCGAAGTTGGAGATGGCGAGGATTTTGCGCACGTCGGTACTGCTGTTGACGACGCGCACATCGGAGTCGTCGCCACCGGCGTGATCGCGCAGCAAAAGCAGCATGCCCAGGGCCGAGCTGTCGAGGTAGGTGGCATCCTTCAGGTCGACCACGACCGCCGATAGCTGTTTATCTTCGTAGGACTGACGAAATTCCTGATGCTTGGCGAAATCGAATCGTCCCCTGATCGAGATCGTCAGCCTTTGTCCATCCTCGGACACTTCTGTAATCACCGACATTTAATGGCTTCCTTGTCATTGGCAAACGTTTAGAAGGTTTAGCATCTGAAGAGGATGGGGGCAAGCCAGCCTGTTTTTTGAAAGCACGTTCAATAGGGGTTATCACGCGGCAGGCGCTGGGACAATTCATCCAGCAGTTTCTGTTCGCGCCGGTCTTCAAGCGCCCGCGCCTCGTCGGCATAGCGCTGAACCAGCTTGCGCAAGCCTTCGACCCGGGCAAACGCCTGCTGCCAGGTCTCCCGCGCCTTGTTCAGGTTGTTCTGATGCCAGGCCAGGCTTTGCCGCTGCTGGTCGATGGCCGTGCCCAGTTGCGCGAGAAAGCCCTGATAACCCAGTAACCATTGGCCCGAGACGCCGCCGCTGCCGCGCACGATCCATTGTTCCTGATAGTCGAGACGGAAGGCTTCGAGGTCGGCGAGCTTGCTTTGTGCCAGGCGAACCTGCCCTTGAAAGTGCCCCAGGCGCTGGACCGCGGTTTTCTCGGTCTTTTCGGCCATTTCCACCACCGGCGCCAGCCGTCCCGCCCGACTCAGGGCCATGACCGCTTAACCGCCTGCCGCGGGCGCGAAGATCGAGGCCAGATACGCTTCGCTTTCGCCCAGGCTGATGCTGTCGTTGAGGCCCTGACGCAGGTATTTGACCAGTTGCGGTTGCAGGGAAATCGCCAGGTCGGTCTCGCGATCACCACCGGCGACGTAGGCGCCAACGCTGATCAGGTCGCGACTCTGCTGATAGCGCGACCACAATTGCTTGAAGTACTGCGCGCGCATCATGTGCTCCGGCGACACCACCGCCGGCATGACCCGGCTGATGGAGGCCTCGATATCGATGGCCGGGTAATGCCCTTCCTCGGCCAGGCGCCGCGACAGCACGATGTGCCCGTCGAGCACGCCCCGCGCTGAGTCGGCAATCGGGTCCTGCTGGTCATCGCCTTCGGACAGCACGGTGTAGAACGCAGTGATCGAACCACCACCTTTCTCCGCGTTGCCGGCCCGTTCCACCAGTTTCGGCAGCTTGGCGAATACCGACGGCGGATAGCCCTTGGTCGCTGGCGGCTCACCGATGGCCAGGGCGATTTCCCGCTGGGCCTGGGCGAAACGGGTCAGCGAATCCATGAGCAACAGGACGTTCTTGCCCTTGTCGCGGAAATATTCGGCGATGCGCGTGCAGTACATGGCCGCGCGCAGACGCATCAGCGGCGCATCGTCCGCCGGAGACGCTACCACCACTGAACGCTTGAGCCCTTCTTCACCGAGGATGTGCTCGATGAACTCTTTAACTTCACGCCCCCGCTCACCGATCAGCCCGACGACGATGATGTCGGCCTCGGTGAAGCGGGTCATCATGCCCAACAGCACGGATTTACCGACACCGGTACCGGCGAACAGCCCGAGACGCTGGCCGCGCCCCACCGTCAACATGCCGTTGATGCATCGGATGCCCACGTCCAGCGGCTCGCTGATCGGTTCGCGCTTGAGCGGATTGATGGTCGGGCCATCCATCGGCACCCAGTCCTCGGCCTTCATCCCGCCCTTGCCGTCCAGCGCCCGACCGGCGCCATCGAGCACCCGCCCGAGCATGCTCATGCCCATGGGCAGGCGACCGGTATCGGACAGGGGAACTACGCGGGCGCCGGGTGCAATACCGGCAACGCTGCCGACCGGCATCAGAAAGATTTTGCTGCCGGAGAAGCCCATGACTTCGGCTTCGACCTGCACCGGGTGATAGCTGTCGTCGTTGATCACCATGCAGCGGCTACCCATGGCGGCGCGCAGACCTTCGGCTTCGAGGGTCAGGCCGACCATGCGCAACAAGCGGCCCTCAAGGATCGGCGCGCCGGCCAATTCAGTCGCCTCGGCGTAACTGCCCAGGCGCTTGGCGAAGCTGGTGCGTTCAAGGCGCATCAGGTGCATCCGCTTCTGGCGCGGCCGCAGGCTTGCTGTCGATCGGCAGTTCCAGGCTCAGGTCCGGCGCGGCCGGGTGCAAGGCCTGCTCGTGCAATTGATCGAACAGTTTGTCCATCACCTGCACGACACGGGTTTCGACCGTGGCGTCGATGCGGCTGTGTTCGGTCTCGACCCGGCAACCGCCGGGCAACAGCGATTCGTCCTCGACGATGCGCCAGGTTTCCTCATGACGCTCGCGCAGGGCTTTGACCTGTGCGAAGTCCTGGGGATTGATGTACAGCCGCACATTGCCCACGCCCAACGGCAAGAGCTTGAGTGCTTCGCGCATGACGTGTTCGATCTGCGTCGAGTCGATGGCCAGTTCGCGCTGGATCACTTGCCTGGTGATGTGCTGCACGAGCTCGACCAGGGACTTTTCAATCTGGGTGTCCTGCCCGGCGATGGGCTCGAACAAGTGCGCCATCAACTGTTCCAGCCCGGCAAGCTTCGGTGCCAGCGCCTGTTCGGCTTCCTGGCGAACCTTGAGCGTGGTGCTGTGGAAGCCCTCCTTCTCACCCACCGCGAAGCCTTCGTTGTAGGCCTCCTGGCGAATGCTTTCGAGTTCTTCCAGGGTCAGTGGCTGGACCTCCTCCAGCGGCACCTCTTCCATTTCCGGCGGTTCGGGTTCAGGCGCAGGTTCTGGCTCGGGTTCCGGCGGGTCGAAACTGGGCAGCGCCCAGGACTCGAAGCCACTGACATCCCTGGCCCGGATCAGGTCAGTGGGTGCATCATCATTCTTGACCATGGTGTTAGATCATTTCCTCGCCGCCTTTGCCGCCGAGAACGATTTCCCCGGCTTCGGCCATACGGCGGGCAATGGTGAGGATTTCCTTCTGCGCGGTTTCCACGTCGCTGACGCGCACCGGGCCCTTGGCTTCCAGGTCGTCGCGCAACAGTTCGGCCGCACGCTTGGACATGTTCTTGAAGATCTTTTCCTTGACGCCTTCGTCCGACCCTTTGAGGGCCAGTACCAGCACGTCGGAGGACACTTCGCGCAACAGTGCCTGGATACCTCGGTCGTCGACGTCGGCCAGGTTGTTGAATACGAACATGAGGTCTTCGATCTGGCCGGACAGGTCTTCGTCGACTTCGCGGATCGAGTCCATGAGCTGGCCTTCGATCGAGCTGTCGAGGAAGTTCATGATGTCCGCCGCGCGCTTGATGCCACCCAGGGTGGTGCGCGAGGCATTCGAGTTGCCGGAGAACTGCTTCTCGAGAATCTGGTTGAGCTCTTTCAGGGCCGCTGGCTGTACGGTGTTCAGCGAGGACACCCGCAAAATGATGTCCAGCCGCACCTTGTGGTCGAAGTTGCCCAGCACTTCACCGGCCTGGTCCGGATCGAGATACGCCACCACGATCGCCTGAATCTGCGGGTGCTCATAACGGATCACGTCGGCGACGGCGCGCGGCTCCATCCATTTCAGGCTGTCGAGGCCGCTGGTGTTGCCACCGAGCAGGATGCGGTCGATCAGGCCGTTGGCCTTGTCTTCGCCCAGGGCCTGGGTGAGCATCTTGCGCACATAGTCGTCGGAGCCGACGCCCAGGCTGGTCTGGTCGCCGACGATATCGACGAACTCGCTCATCACCTGTTCGACCTGCTCGCGGTGCACATTCCCCATCTGGGCCATCGCCACGCCCACGCGCTGGACTTCTTTGGGGCCCATGTGACGCAGCACCTGGGCGGCGTCGGTGGAGCCCAGGGACAGCAACAGGATTGCGGCTTTGTCGACCTTGGACAGTTTGGCGGCAACGGCTCGGTTATCACTCATCTGCGTTAATCCACTCTTTCACGACCTGGGCCACACGACCCGGATCTTCTGCCACCAGACTCTTGATTGCGTTCAACTGAGCGTCATAGCCTTCGCTCGGACTCGGCAGCAGGATGCTGGTCGGGCCACCGAGGCTGACACGGTCGTTGGCCAGTTCGCCGTCCAGGCCGCCCATGCCGCCCAACTCGACGTCGCTACCCAAACCAACAAGCTGCTTGCCCTTGCCGCCACCGGTGATGTTGTTGAGCACCGGACGCAGCACACCGAACACCAGCACCAGAATGAACAGCACGCCCAGCACTTGCTTGACGATGTCCCAGAACCACGGCTGGGAGTAGAACGGAATTTCGGCAATCACCTCACCGCGCTCGGCGGAGAACGGCATGTTGATCACGCTGACACTGTCGCCACGGCTGGCATCGAAGCCGACCGCGTCCTGCACCAGGCGAGTGAAGCGCGCCAATTCATCGGCGGTCCACGGCGCACGGGTGGTTTCGCCGTTGGCCGGGTTGATCTTGACCTGATCATCAACGACTACCGACACCGACAGGCGATTCAACCGGCCCTGCTGCTGCTTGGTGTGGCTGATGGAGCGATCGAGTTCGAAGTTCCTGGTCGATTGTTGACGCTTGTCCGCCGGGTACGGCGCGAGCATCGGCTGACCGGTGGCCGGGTCCATGATTTGCTGGCCGTTGGCATCAACCAGTGGCTGGCCCGGTTGCACCATGCCTGCTGCCCCCGGAGTGCCGCCGGTGGTCTGCGGCGCGGAGGCCGGCGCTGGCGGCTGGTTACTCAGGGCACCCGGCACGCCTTGCGGGCCATTGCTGGCGGTACGCTGTTCGTTGACCGACTGTTCGCTGCGCAATGCCGGTTGATCCGGGTTGAATTGCTCGGAAGTCGATTCGACCGCACTGAAATCCACGTCAGCCGAGACTTCGGCCTTGTAACGGTCGTTGCCCAGCACCGGCTGCAGGATGTTGTGCACGCGCTGGGTGAGCATGCTTTCCATGCGACGGCTGTAGTCGAACTGCTTGCCGGCCATGGTCAGCTCGGAGTTTTCCGCCTGATCGGAAAGCAGGTTGCCCTTCTGGTCGACCACGGTGATCTGCGACTTGCCGAGTTCGGGAACACTGGTTGCCACCAGGTTGATGATGGCTACGACCTGGCCGGGTTCCAGGGAGCGACCGGAATAGAGTTCAACCAGAACCGATGCGCTCGGCTTGCGCTCGTCGCGCACGAACACCGAACTTTTCGGGATCGCCAGGTGCACGCGGGCACCCTTGACGTTGTTCAGGCTGGAGATGGTGCGGGCCAGTTCGCCTTCGAGGCCGCGACGGTAGCGGGTCGCTTCCATGAACTGGCTGGTGCCCAGTCCCTGTTCCTTGTCGAGGATTTCAAAACCGATGTTGCCATCGCTGGGAGTGACACCAGCGGCCGCGAGCTTGAGCCGCGCACGGGACAGGTCATCGGCCTTGACCAGCAAGGCTCCGGAATTGGGTTCGACGGTGTACGGGATATCGGCGGAGGCCAGGGTATCCATGACCTGCTTGGCATCCATGCCGGCAAGGCTGCCGTACAGAGGCCGATAGTCCGGTTGCTGGGACCACAACACCACGGCAAAACCAATCGCCACGCTTGCCGCCAGGCCGACCAACAGGCCCACCTGACGCAACATGGTCATCTCGGAGAGGTTTTCCAGGAAGGACAACCCGAACAGCGGCGGTTTGCCGTCTATTGGAGCGGCCTTGGCCGGAACGTTATCGGCGACTGCTTCTGCCATGACTCAATCTCGTCCTTTAAACCGGCATCTGCATGATGTCTTGGTAGGCCTGGACCACTTTGTTGCGCACCTGGGTCAACGCCTGGAACGACACACTGGCCTTCTGCGAGGAAATCATTACGTCCGTGAGATCGACGCCGCTTTTGCCGATTTCGAACGCACTGGCCAACTGCGTGGAAGCCTGCTGGGTGTCGTTCACTTTATTGATAGCCTGACCGAACATGTCGGAAAAGCTGCTGCCCGTCATTTCAGGGACGGCAGTCGATTTCGGCGCAGACATGGCATCCATTTGCATGGCGCGCATATCCAGCATCAACCGATTGAATTCAATACCTTGGCTCATGGTTTCTCTCTTTGACGACCCGCAATTTTTTGACACTCACTCGGCGGGTAGTGAGGTGTTAGCAACAAGGGTGCCAGCTCCATGGCCACTCTGAACAAAAGCCCTCCTGACTACCAAACCCACATTCAGGTCGCGTACAAAAAGGCTTCCACATCCATGCCGGCATCGCGCATCTGCGCCAGCTTGTAGCGCAGGGTTCGCGGGCTGATACCCAGGCGCTCGGCCGCCTCTTTGCGACGACCGCGCTCGGCGCGCAGGGTATCGATGATCATCTGGAATTCACGGCGACGCAGGTCATCGCCCAGCGCACCGGCCGACTCTGATCCGACTTCCACAGAACACACCGGCGCCTGCGCCAACGCAGGCAGTGGCGCACAAGCCACCGGCCCGGCCAGGCAGAAATCCAGCGGCTGGATCAAGCCGCCCTGCTGCAAGATCAGCGCACGCTGAATCGCGTTGTCCAGCTCACGCACGTTACCCGGCCACGGATAACCGATCAGGCACGCCTGGGCTTCGGGGGACAACCTGGCAGCCGAATGCTTCATTTTATTGATGTGCCGGGCCAGCAGACGCTCGGCCAGCGGCAGGATGTCGGCGGTGCGCTCGCGCAATGGGCGCCAGGCCAGGGGAAACACCGACAGGCGATAGTAAAGATCTTCGCGAAAACGCCCTGCTGCCACTTCACCCGCCAGGTCGCGATTGGTGGTGGCGACCACACGAATGTCCAGGGTGATCGGCTTGCGCGCCCCCACCCTTTCGACCTCGCGCTCTTGCAGCACGCGCAGCAGCTTGGCCTGGAGCCCCAGGGGCATTTCGGAAATTTCGTCGAGCAGAATGGTGCCGCCGTCGGCCTGCTCGAACTTGCCGGCTTGCGCGGTAATGGCGCCGGTGAAGGAACCCTTCTCGTGCCCGAACAAGGTCGCTTCGAGCATGCTGTCCGGGATCGCTGCGCAGTTGATCGCAATGAACGGCTGACGGGCGCGATGAGAATGCTGATGGATGTAGCGCGCCAGCACTTCCTTGCCCGTGCCCGACTCACCCGAGATCAACACCGTGGAATCGCTGCGTGCGACCCGCGCTGCCAATTCGAGCAACTGAGCGCTCGCCGGCTCGAATGCTATCGGCCCTTCACCCTCGACCAGGCCGAGACTGCCCAGGGCATGACGCCCCACCAGATCGAGCAACGCCTTGGGCTCGAATGGCTTGACCAGATAGTCCGCCGCCCCTTGGCGCATCGCGTCGACCGCACGCTCGACCGCACCGTGAGCCGTCATCAGCAACACCGGCAACTGCGGCTGCCGCGCTCGCAGCAGGCCCAGCAACTGGTGGCCGTCCATGCCCGGCATGTTGACGTCGCTGATCACCAGGCTGAAGGCTTCGCCACCGACGGCAAGCAACGCCTCCTCTGCCGAGCCCACCGCCTTGTAATCGTGGCCCGCGAGCAACAGCGTATCGGCCAGCGCCTCGCGCAATGCGCGATCATCTTCGACCAACAGAACCTTGATACCCATCTGTGTCACTCCGCTCCTTGAGCGCTGCTGAACAACGGCAGGATCACCTGCGCGCAGGTGCCGCGACCGAGCCGCGAGCGCAACTGCAATTGTCCCTGATGAGCACGCGCCACTGCCTTGACCACGGTCAGGCCAAGACCCGTGCCGGTGGCCTTGGTGGTAAAAAAGGGCTCGCCCAATCGCGCCAGAACCGCGGCATCGATACCGGAGCCACTGTCACTGACGCACAGACGCAGGTTGTTGCCGCGGGTGTAGAGGTGAATCTTGAGGCGCAATTGACCGGCACTGGCCTGAATGGCGTTCTCGATCAGATTGAGGATCGCGCCGACCAGGGTATCGCGATTGCACAGCAACTCCCCCGAATGACTGTCGCACTGCCAGCGGATCGGCAGATCCTGTACGTGGGTCAACGCCGCCGCTTGCAACGATTGCATCAATTGGCCCGGCGTCACCCGGTCGGTCAGCGGCAACTCGCCCCGGGCGAAGACCAGCATGTCGCGCACCTGGTGCTCCAGTTCGTGCAGGCGCTCCTTGAGACGCCCGGCAAAGCGTTGCTGGGTAGCGACCGGTAGCTCCTGCTCGGTCAAGTGACTGGCATACAGCAACGCGGCGGACAACGGCGTGCGTATCTGATGAGCCAACGAAGCGACCATGCGCCCCAGCGACGACAGCCGCTCATGACGGGCCAGTTGATCCTGCAGATGGCGGGTTTCGGTCAGGTCGTTGAGCAACACCAACTGGCCAGGCTCGGCGTCCAGCGAGCGCGTGGCGATCGACAGGCGCCGACCATCCTTGAGGGAGACTTCATGACCATCGTCTTCGCGCGGCGCAAAACAGCGGGCAATGACGTGGCGCCACAATTCACCCTCCAGCGGCAGCCCCAGCAACTCGCACGCCGCCGGATTGGCTTCGCGCACGATGCCCTGGGCGTCAATGACGATGACACCGCCGGGTAACAGATCGAGGAGGTTTTGCAGGCGGTTGGCCAGGCGTTCTTTTTCTGCGAGCTCCTGCATGCGCTGGGCGCTGACCACCGCCAATTCACCCTTGAGCTCGGTGACCCGGGCTTCAAGCATGCTGTAGGAATCGGTCAACTGACTGGACATCTGATTGAACAGCGCGAATGCCTGCTCAAGGCCAAGCCGGCTCGCCTGCTCCGCGGAGGACGGTTGCCGCGAAGCATCAGGGACAGGAGACATCTGGGCGGCTTGGGGCATCGTGCTCTCTCGCTTGGCTGACCGTCAGTGAAACGGAACGTTGCGAGGGACGTAGCAATACCCGTGCCTAAAAAAAACTGCTTATAAATGAATGAGTTGAAAAACAGGCGTCAATCATCCGCCTGCTCGTCTCCATCACGACGGCTCATGCCGTACTTGCGCATCTTTTCCACCAGCGTGGTACGACGAATGCGCAGGCGCTCGGCTGCGCGAGCCACAATACCGTTGGCATCATCCAGCGCTTGCTGGATCAGCCCCTGCTCCAGGCCACCGAGGTAGTCCTTCAGGTCCAGGCCTTCCGGCGGCAGCATGGCATTGGCGGTGAAGTCCTGGGTATGGCCGTTGATGGCCACGCGCTCCTCCAGATCGCTGCGCAGGCTGTCGACCATTTGCTCATCTTCATCGTCGACGTAGCGGAATTTCTTCGGCAACTCGACTACGCCGATCACGCCGTATGGATGCATGATCGCCATGCGCTCCACCAGGTTGGCCAGTTCGCGGACGTTGCCCGGCCAGCCATGGCGGCACAGCGACATGATCGCCGCCGAGTTGAAACGGATCGAACCGCGCTTCTCGTGCTCCATGCGCGAAATCAGCTCATTCATCAGCAGCGGAATGTCTTCGACGCGCTCACGCAGCGGCGCCATTTCGATCGGGAACACGTTCAGGCGGTAGTACAGGTCTTCGCGGAAGGTACCGATCTCGATCATGCTTTCGAGATTCTTGTGGGTCGCGGCAATGATGCGCACGTCGACGCTCTGGGTCTTGTTGCTGCCCACGCGCTCGAAGGTGCGCTCCTGCAACACGCGCAGCAACTTGACCTGCATCGGGAGCGGCATGTCGCCGATTTCATCGAGGAACAGGGTGCCGCCGTTGGCCAGTTCGAATCGACCGGCGCGGCTGGTGATCGCCCCGGTGAAGGCGCCCTTCTCGTGGCCGAACAATTCGCTTTCCAGCAACTCGGCAGGGATCGCCCCGCAGTTGACCGGTACGAACGGCGCTTCGCGGCGCTTGGAATGGTAATGCAGGTTGCGCGCAACCACTTCCTTGCCGGTGCCGGACTCACCGAGGATCAGCACGCTGGCATCGGTGTCGGCGACTTGCTGCATCATCTGGCGCACGTGTTGAATCGCCCGGCTGGTGCCGACAAGACTGCGGAAAAGATTGGGTTCGCGATGACGACCGCGCTCGCGGGCCTGGTCGTACATCTCGCGATAGACCTGGGCACGGTGCAGCGAATCGAGCAACTTGCTGTAGCTGGGCGGCATTTCAAGGGTCGAAAGCACCCGCCGACGCTGGTCTTCCGGCAGGTCAATGGAAGAATTATCGCCCATTAACAAAACCGGAAGGAACTCATCCCATGTCGACAGTGTCTTAAGCAAGCCCAGAAGTGCACCAGGAGCATTGACCGTCCCGATGAGGACACAGATCACTTCACGACTTGACGACAAAGAGCCGACAGCCTGCTGCCAGTCATGGCTACCGCAGGGTAAATTTTCTTCGCCAAGAAAATTTAAAATCACCGCCAGGTCGCGGCGGCGGACGCTATCGTCATCAATCAGCAGAATTTTGGTTTCACGCCACATGCAATAGCAACTTCCCTAGTCAACTCGATGCCCAAAATGCTGGGGCAAGCTAAACGCTTGCAGGCACAAATATGCCTGAAGACGACTGAAATCTGGAACAGCCACTAGTTAAGTCAAAAAACCGTGCACAGTCAAATTTATGGCGCACATGTCTGGATTAACTTGGGGTTAATTAACCGAACAGATGGTAAACCTTTGCTGCGTTCCGCGCTTGCTGGATCTGAGACATTTCATCGACTATCGCCTGTCTCTCACCCATCGCCACCTCAAGCAACTGCTTGTAGACATACAGCAGCTCCTCAAGATTGCTACGCAGAACCTCTTCGTCCAGCGAAGCTTCGCTCATGACGTCTTCCATGCAGGAACGGCAATCGAGGTCCAATTGACCGATGGCCTCCCAGTCGCGCTCGGCCAAGGCACCGACCAGCGCTTCACGAGTTTGTTCTATTCGCTGCAATACAAGACTCATGGCGATCTCCTTAGAACTGCGGACCTGGCTCAGCAATACCGTCCCAGCCTTCTTTGACCGTGCGCAGCAAGCCCGCGACCTCATCGAGAATCTTCGGATCACTGCTGATGTTGGCCTCGGCCAGGCGCTTCATCATGTAGATGTAGAGACTGTTGAGTTCGCCCACGGTATCAGCGCAATTTTCAAGATCCAGGCCTTCACGCAAGCCACCGATGATGCCAATCGCCTTGCCGATCGATACACACTTGCCGGGAACATCCTTGCGCTCCAGGGCACCTTTGGCCTGCGCGATGCGATCCAGGCCACCTTCCATGAGCATTTGCACCAATCGATGCGGACTGGCTTCGGACGTCTGGGCGTGCGCACCCACTTTCTGATACTGCCGAAGGGCTAACATTGGATTCATGTTCTACCTCATTACCACAATGACTCGTATGACCAGTGTATCGTCTGCGCATCAAAAAACTTTAGATCAAAAGACAAAAACCCGGCACACGCGAAAATGCGGAGCCGGGTTTTTGTCGTCAGCTCATGACTAGCTGTTGGACTTCTGTGCATTCAAGGACGTGAAGAACGAGGTGATGCTGGTCGCCGTTGCCTTCATTTGCCCGACCAAAAGGTCCATTGCGTTGTATTTGGCGGTCAGCGTCCTGGTCATGTTCTCGACACGCAAGTCCAGCGCCAACTGCTGGTTCGAAAGGTTCTTGCTGAGGCTCTGCAGGTTGGTATTGCGCTGATCCAGCAACCCGCCCGTGGACACATAAGGCTTGATAGCAGTACCCATGCGCGCCAAAAGGCCGTTGGTATCATTGGTGCCATTGAACAGCTGCTGCACCTGGCCACTCATGCCGCCAGTGGTCATTGCCTTGTTGAACGTCGTCGTGTTGAACGCCAGATTGCCGGTTTTCTCGTCCGTCATCACGCCGAGCTGCGACAACACGGCCAATGGGCCGCCCGCACCGGGAGCCGTCAGTACGCCGCGGATATCGGAAATCAGTTGGCGCGGCATCGAGTCACCGGTAAATGCCGCCTGAACCGTCAGGTTGCCATCGGCATCCGCTGTCGCCCTGGACAGCGTGTTGATGGTGTTCATCAGGGTGTTGTAGGAATCAACGAACGACTGGATCGATGTCTGCAAACCGGTGGTGTTGGTCGCAACAGTGACGGTCGCAGCCGCTGGCGGCGTACCGGTGCTGGCGGACGTCAGGTTCAGGGTCAGGCCACTGACTGCACCGGTAACCGTGTTGCTCTTGCTGGTCACCGCCAAGCCGTCGATAGTCAGCGATGCATCCACTGCAACCCCGCTGACAGCCCCTGAACTTGAAGCCGAAGGGTTGCTGCCCATCGGTTGGGTACCGTCGATTTCAAGGCCGGCGATACCGCTGACCACAAGGTCGGAACCCGCACCGGTCTTGCTGGAGCTGATCACCAGTCGCGATGCACCGGTGCTGTCGGTCACGATGTTGGCAGAAATACCATTGCTCGCCTGCGCAGAGTTGATGGCATCCCGGGTGCTCTGCAAGGTCGCATTGGCCGGAATTGTGACATCGTAATCAGTGCCATTCTGACTGATTTTCAGAGTACCACTCGGAATGGCACTGGCGGCACCGCCGGCAAAAGAAGCACTGGCTACTTTCGAGCTGGTGGCCAGATTATTCACAACAACGCTGTAAGTGCCGGCAACGGCGGTATTGTCGGAAGTCACCCCCAGAATCGACGGGGTACCCGAAGTTGCGCTAAAGCCCGCAAACGCAGGATTGGTCTTGCTGCCGAGATTGGTCAGCGCCGTCTGAAAGGCCGTCAGTGCGCTTTTCAGAGAACCGACACCGGAAATCCTCAGCGTGTTGGTTTTGGTCTGAGTATCGATCTGCGTCTGTTTCGCCGATTTGTCGGCGTTGACCAGCGCAGTAACGATCGCACCGATATCCAGGCCAGAGCCAAGGCCCGTACCCGGCAAAATTGGACTTGCCATTTTTAGTCTCCCTTCAGGTTGCTGCCACTCTTTTGACCTTTACCTGCGTCCAAAGAACGTACAAACACTATTCATGCCAGCTATCAGACTTTGGCGTCGAACAATACGTGGCTCGCATTGCTCAGACTTTCCGCCAGCTTGAGGGCTTCCGCGGAGGGGATCTGTCGCACGACTTCACCCGTTTCGCTTGCAATCACTTTGACAACGACCTTTCCGGATTGCTCGTCGATCGAGAACTCCAGATTGCGCTTGATCGACTGTACAAACTTTTCGATCTGCTGCACCGCCTGCTTCAGATGGGTGTCATCCTTGTCCGGCTTCTCGTCCGCCTCCGGAGCCACGCTGACGGCCTTAGGCTTTTCCGGCGCCTTATCCGTGACGGTGCTCGCTGGCTGGGGAGCCGGATAAGACACGCCAAGCTTTACGCTCATCTCCATGCCCATCACCTCTTAACGTAAAAAAGCGAGAGAGCGTGACAAGCACACTCCCCCGCCCAAACTCATTCCGAAATTACTGAAGCAGCTTCAGTACAGCGGAAGGCAGTTGGTTGGCTTGAGCCAGAACCGAGGTAGAAGCCTGTTGCAGGGTTTGCTGCTTGGTCAGGTTCGCGGTTTCTGCGGCGAAGTCGGTGTCTTGTACACGGCCTTGTGCAGCAGTGGTGTTTTCCACGATGTTCTGCAGGTTGGAGATGGTGCTGGTCAGACGGTTTTGCGAAGCACCCAGGTTTGCGCGGGTGGCGTTGATCGTTGCCAGTGCGGCGTCGATCGCGGTGATCGCGTTGTCGATGTTGGCCGACAGGGTGGCGGAAGTTGCACCGGTCAGAACAACAGTACCGCTGCCTACAGACAGGGAAACGGCGTCGAACTTGGAGCTCAGTACCAGGTCGATGCGGTTGGCCGAACCAGTGTTGGCGCCAACTTGCAGCTGCATGGTGCCAGCCGAACCGTCCAGCAGGTTTTTGCCGTTCAGGTTGGTAGAGGCAGAGATACGAGTGATTTCGTCAGACATCTGAGCGAATTCGGAGTTGGTAGCGGTCTGGTCAGCAGTGCTGTTGGTACCGTTACGTGCTTTAACAGCCAGTTCACGCATACGCTGCAGAATGTCGGTCGAAGCCTGCAGAGCGCCTTCAGCGGTCTGGGCAACGGAGATACCGTCGTTGGCGTTCTGGATTGCCTGGGTACCACCACGGATCTGTGCAGCCATACGGGTTGCGATCTGCAGGCCGGCGGCGTCGTCCTTGGCGCTGTTGATTTTCAGGCCGGAAGACAGGCGCTGCATCGAGGTCGAAAGCGCATCGGTAGCACGGTTCAGGTTTTTCTGGACGCCCAGCGACGTGGTGTTGGTGTTTACGGTTAAAGCCATGACGAATTCCTCGTTGGTTGGGTACTGCGGCTTCCGGCCCTGGCAACCGCCGGGTATGGCCTAGAGAACCTTCGTAATAGTTATCGTCGGGTTGGCAGGTTGCTTGAGGGCTTTTTAAAAAAAATTGCCATCACCCTGCCACCCCCGAGAAAACAAGGGCTTAGCGCCCCCTCAACCGTAAAAAAATGACGCCATGAAACTGTCCAGCCCACAAAGGCCCGTGCCAAAGCTGTCGCCGCCCATTTCAGGCCGGCAGTCTTTCCAGTAAATCGACCAACTCATATTCCATGAAGTCAGCGAGCCCCAGCCAATCCTGGCGCTCCTGGCAGTCCAGCATTTGCCTGAGCATCAAGGCCCAGGCCTGCTGTACATCCTGGGGCGCCCGCGCAAACAGGCGCTGCGTCTCATCGAACAGATCAACCATGATCAACGCCGCTTCGACATCACGTCCCAGGCGAAACAATCCCGCGCACTGCCGGCTGCCGTCGATGCCTTTCGCTTGAAACTTCATTGCACGAAATCCTGGTTGAACTGCGTACCGGCAATCATCGCCCCTGCCCGGCTGCTATTGAAAAAAAGCACCTCGGGATGCCTGGCAATGTAACGCTCGAGTTCGCACAGGTAACTGCGGAAATTGAGCTGCGTCTTGACCTTCTGCCCATGACCATCGTGCACCCAGTGCCTGGCCTGGTTCACTGGCGGCCCCAGGTCACCATCGTTCCAGCCGGTATGGGTCCTGTTCATGGGGAAGGAGAAATCGGCACCGAACAGCGTGATGCGTTGCGCGCCCATCTTCACTGCCAGATCGACCGCAGGGTGGATTACGCTGCCGCTGACGTAGAGCTGCCCGCGCGGATGTTGCTCACGCAACGCGGCGTAGACCGGGCTGGCGGAGTAACCGCCGTAACGCTTGCCTTTCCAGGCTTTGAGCATGTCTGGATCGCTCAACGGCAAGTACACCAGCGGAATGTCTTCGGAGTCCTTGCACGGCAAGTGCAGCGCACTGATGCGCTGATCGATGCTCACGACCAGGTCAGGTTTTATCCCGTGCTCGCGAAGGGGTCTGTAGGCGGTGTCGACACTGATGAACAGCGGTCGCGACGCTTGATTGCGCATGGCGGCCAAGCGCTCGAAATTCCCTTCAAGGCTTGGCCCTGTGCCGATCACATAGATTTCACGCTCGGGACAGGTGCCAAACAGCTGCGCCACATCATCATCGGACAGCAGCACTTCGAGGGTATCGTGCAAGCGCTGCACAATGACTGGCGACTGCGGGTCGAAATCACGATTATTGAAACTCAGGTGCACTTCGCTGACCAGGCGATCACGAATCTTCGCACTGAAGTCATCGGCCAGCAGCATTTCGGCCGGCAACGCAAAAAACGGCGTGCAGATGTCCGACATATCGCCGGCATACAACAGTTGCACGCGCGGATCGCCCAGCCATTGACGCTGATCGATCAGTTGCAACACCAGCGCGAACAGTGCGCCGTTTAGAATATGGACATAGAGCTTTTCAAGCCCGGCGCGCTCCAGCAGAACCGAAGGCAAATCGCCGAAACCGGTGCCGTAAACGTGCAGCTGTGGTTTGTCGAGCGGGAGGCTGGCCGCCTGCAGGCGGGCCTCGTGCAGACGATCATGACGGCTGGTGAGCTGGATGCCGCCTACGCACAACGTCGAGTCCCGACCTTCGATCAGGTTGACCTCGATACCCAGGCGATCTTCCGTTTTCAATCGCGCATACAGCGACGGCCAGCGCCGCTGGATAACCTGAGCATTGTCTTCAAAGCATTCGCTCATGCTACCTCGCATTCCATACAAGCAAAAAAGCGCTCAAGGTTAACCCTTGAGCGCTTTTTTGTACCGGCCTTTTTATTAAAAGACCTTCACTCAAGGACGATAGATGATCGCCGAACCCCATGACAGCCCCACTCCGAAACCGCTGAGCGCAACGCGCTTCCATTCGGAATCGAGAATATGCTTTTCCAGCAGCAATGGAATGCTCGACGACACCGTGTTACCGGTCTCGACCATGTCCTTGATGAACTTCTGCGGGCACTCTTCGAAGCGCCGCGCGACTGCATCGACAATCGCCGCGCTGCCCTGGTGAATGCAGAACGCGTCGATGTCATCAGCGCTCAATTGCGACTCGCCCAGCAATTCATGCAAATGCGCCGGCACCTTGAGCAGTGCAAAGTTGAATACCTGGCGGCCGTTCATGAAGAACACGCCGTCGGTGACTTTCAAATGTGGAGCGCCGGAACCGTCGGTGCCGAACTTGGCCTTGCCCAGTGCCCAGGTCGGGTTTTCGCCCATCCAGGTAGCCGTGGCCGCATCGCCGAACAGCATGGTGGTGTTGCGGTCTTCCGGGTCGACGATCTTCGAATACGGGTCGGCAGTGATCAGCAGGCCGTTCTTCAGCCCAGCGGCCTCCATGAAGCCCTTGATCGCATAGATGCCGTAGACATAACCGGAACAGCCCAGCGAAATATCGAACGCAGCGACGTTAGTCGGCAGGCCGAGCTTGTCCTGCACGATGGCTGCGGTATGTGGCAGGCCTTCTTCGTCACCGTTCTGGGTGACGACGATCAACGCATCGATGGATTCGCGTTTCAGATCAGGGTTGCTGGCAAACAGCGCATTGGCCGCTTCAACGCACAGATCGGAAGTTTCCTGATCAACGCCCTTGCGCGGCAGGAAGGCCGAACCGATCTTGCCCAGGATGAACTCTTCATCCTTCTCGAATTTTGCACCTTGTGCGTAATTGTCCACGCCGGCTACAGGAACGTAGCTCGCAATGCTCTTTATGCCAATCATTACGGCTTCCCAATAATAAACAGCCCAATACCACCACTCGCAGGAATCGAGGGGCGCCGACAAACCAGGATCTGCGTCGCCCCAAGGCGACGGCCGGGAAGCGTAGAGGGCCATCACTGATCCCGATAAAGGGTCAGGCGCCATCTTCCCGGTCAATACAATACAGTGAAGATGCGCGTTATGACTCGCAGGTCACTCTATTTTGCCGAATCTGCCCGGCAACGGGTCATTCGACCAACGACCAGTCCAGCGCTGTTCCACGCTGGATGGCCTGGCGGGCACGGCGTCCCAGGAGGCTTTGCGCATGCTTGGGCGCCAGCCCGAGCCCCGGACGGATGGCTCTCACGTTTGTCCCGTCGAAGGGCTCGCCAGCCGCCATGTCCTTGATCACATATAACGATCGACGGTACACCAGGGATGGGCGCTCAGCCTCGGTGAGGCCGTAATGCACCTGCCCCATGGCTTGCCAGGCGCGCTCGGTTTCGATCACCAGGCTGGCCAGTTCAGAGGGTTCCAGCGAGAAACTGGCGTCGACACCACCGGCCCCACGGTCGAGGGTGAAATGCTTTTCCACCACCGTTGCCCCCAATGCCACCGCCGCCACGGACACTCCGACGCCCATGGAGTGATCGGACAGCCCCACCTGGCAATCGAATAACTCGCGCAAATGCCCGATCGTGCGCAGGTTGCTGTTCGCGGGTGATGCCGGATAGGTGCTGGTGCATTTGAGCAGCACCAGGTCCTTGCACCCGGCTTCGCGGGCGGCGCGCACGGTTTCATCGAGTTCGGCGATGCTGGCCATGCCGGTGGAAATGATCAGCGGCTTGCCCGTCGCGGCTACCCGGCGGATCAGCGGCAAGTCGGTATTTTCAAAACTGGCGATCTTGTAGGCCGGCACGTCGAGGCTTTCGAGGAAGTCCACGGCGCTCTCATCGAATGGCGTGGAGAACGCCAGCAGGCCCAACTCTTTGGCGCGTGCGAAAATCGGCGCATGCCATTCCCAAGGCGTGTGGGCCTTTTCGTACAAGGCGTACAACGAAGTACCGGCCCACAGGCTGTTCGGATCCTTGATGAAAAACTCGCCCTCGGCCAGGTCCAGGGTCATGGTGTCGGCGGTATAGGTTTGCAGCTTCAACGCATGGGCACCGGCCCTGGCCGCGGCCTCGACGATTTGCAATGCCATGTCCAGGGACTGGTTATGGTTGCCGCTCATCTCGGCAATGATCAATGGCGGTGCATCGGCACCGATCAGGCGCTCGCCAATCTTGAAGCTAGTCATCTGCGTGATCCTTCAATACGCGCGTGAACGCGCAGGCACTCTGGGTAAAACCGGCTTCGCGAAAGACGTTCAGCGACGGCTGGTTAGCGGGCAACACCTGGGCGGTGAGCGACTCCAGTTCTGGCCAATGGACCTTCACAAAGGCTTCTCCACGGGCCAGCAGCGCCCTGCCCCAACCCAGGCCGAACCGGCCTTCGAACAGATAAATCGACACCTCGGCGGTAAAACCGCGCAGGTCATAACGCAGCACACCGACCGGGCCGTCATCGGCCTCGGCAATCAACAACAGCCGCCGGGGATTGCTCAGGCTCGCCGTCAGCCAGTTTTGATGCGCTGGCCATTCGATCACGCCGGTCTGCAGCGACCAACGGCGCACGGCCTCACAGTTGCGCCCGTCGAACAACAGCTGTGCATCTCCCAGGGTCGCCGGGCGCATCCTCAGCACCGCGCCGGCCAGCGCAACCGCTACCCGCTGCGCCCCCCGGCCATCGACCAGTTGTCGCGATTGCCGGGCCAGGCTCTGGCGCAAACCCTGGTTACCCGCGACAAGGCCAATGGCCAGGCGCAGTTGCTCGACACTGACCTGCTCGCGCCCGCCCATGAACACATGGGCACCCGCGGCCGCCATGACCTCGCCGTTGGCCTGCTGGTTGTTCGACACGGCAATGCAAATCGTCGGCAGCCCCATGGCCGCCCGTTCCCAACTGGTGCCGCCTCCTGCCCCGACAAACAGGTCGGCTTCGCTCATCAATCGATAAAAGTCGCTGACGAAACTGTGCAGCCGCCAATTCGGGCGACTCGCCGCCAACGCCTGCATCTGCGCCCAGGCCGGATTATCCGCCCCGGCGACAAAATCGACTTCCAGCTCAGCAAAGTCCGCCAGCGCCAGCATTGCATGATGGGTCTGCATGGCCGCGTCGAAACCGCCGAAATTCACCAGCACACGCTTGGCCCGGGGCTTGATTTCGATGGCCGGGCAACAGAACTCGTCGCGCAACATCGCATACCGGGGACCGAACAACGTCCGGCAACCCGGTGCCAGCAGCGAGGTATAAGCCTCTGGTGTGCCCGAGAGGTTCTGGTTCAGCAGCAAATCGGCGCTGTAGGTCCGCGTGGCGAGGTCATCCACCGCGGCGATCCGTGGCGCAAAGCGCCGGGCGGCCGTCTGCCAGTGATGATCGAGGCCGTAGTGGTCGACAATGATCCAGTCAAATGCCGGCTGGTGCTCCAGCAGCGGTTCGAGCGCGGCGATATCGGCCTGCCATGGCAGCATGGATTCGATGGCTTGCTGCGGGTCTTCATCGCTGTAGCGTTCGGGCAGCGCGAAGGTTTCGAAACCTTCGACCCGCAATGCCTCCAGTCGATGCCCCGGTAACAGGCGACAGGCGAACGCCACATGACTGCCCTGCCTGCGCAACACCCGGGCCAGGCACAGGCAGCGTGCGATGTGGCCGCTGCCGATGGTCGGCGAGGCATCGGAGCGAATCAGTACTCTCATTGCAATTCACCTCCGGCCTTCAGCGCGGCGTACAGGTATTCCGCGCGTTTCCAGTCTTGCGGTGTGTCGATGTCCTGCACCAGATGACGCGGCAGGATGACTGGCAGGCTGTACGGCGAGTACAGCACCTCGCCCCGCAACCAGGCATCGCAACGCCCCCAGTAGAACTGTCCGGCATCCTGATAGGCGATCGACAAATCCTGGGAGCGGGTATCACGGTACTGCGGATACAGCGCCGTCAATGCACCCTGATCGTCAAGGGTCAGGGCTCGCTGGACCGGGAAACCGAAGTCGCACACCGAGAAGGCGAACGACTTGTCCGGATGCTGCTCCAGCAGGCTCAGCCCCTGGACCAGAAATCGCGATTGCAACAACGGCGCGGTCGCGTAGATACAGCAGGCGCGATCAAACTCGTCCCCTTGTTCGCGCAAGGCTTGCAGGGCATGGGCGATCACCGCCGCGGTGCCCGTGAAGTCATCGGCCAGCGCCGCCGGGCGCATGAAGGGTACCTGGGCGCCACAGTCCCGCGCCAGCCCGGCGATTTCCTCGTCGTCGGTGCTCACCACCACCCGGGAAAACAACCCGGACTCCAGGGCCACCTGAATCGAGCGGGCAATCATCGGCACTCCGGCGAACGGCTTGAGGTTCTTGCGGGGTATGCGTTTGCTGCCACCGCGAGCCGGGATGATGGCAACATTGTTCAACGGCGTTTTTCCAGGACAAACCAGGTGATGTCATCCACCGGGAATTGCCGATCGCGGCGGTAACCGAAACCGTAATCAACCAGTTGCAGGTCGTCATAGCGATCGAGCATTTCACCGGCAAAATCGCGCTTGAACAATTTGCCGCTGTTGCCGCGATACGGGACCTCGATCGGCACCGGGTTGTAGTACTCGGCGATCAGTATGTAGCGCTGGCTCAACTCATACAGTTGCGCATACGCGGCCGGCAGCAACTCCGGTGCCAGGTGAATCAGCACGCCTTTGCTCAGGGTCAGGTCGAAGGTGCGTTCCCGGGGGAAATCGAACAGCGAACCCTGCCAGATGTGCGCAATATCCAACGCCCGGGCCGCGGCACAAGCGCTGGCGTTGATTTCCACGCCGAACAACTCGCAGCGCGGCAACAGTTGGCGCAGTGCCTGCAGGTTGTTGCCGGCGTTGGTGCCCAGCTCCACCAGGCTATCGATGTGCCCGACCCGTGTCAGTGCCTTGGCAAACAACGCCAGGTTGGCCGCCACCAGCGGCTGCCCGACATTGCGCTCAACGTACTGGTTGCCGAATTCTCCCTGCCAGAAAGCTTCCTGCTCGGTCAGCTCACGCATCACACATTTCCCACCCGCCGCAATGGCTGGATTATTTCGATCAGCTGCCGCATCTGCTCGACCACATAGTCCTGCTGCTCATCACTGAGCAACGGATACAACGGCAGGCTGATGGCTTCGGCGTAGTAACGTTCGGCCTGGGGAAAATCACCCTCGGCGAACCCGAGATCACGATAGTAAGGCTGCAAATGCACGGGAATGTAGTGCAGGTTCACGCCGACCCCGACAGCTCGCAATCCCTCGAACACCTCACGATGAGTGAGACCGATCTGATCGAGCTGCAGGCGCACCACATACAGATGCCATGACGACTCAGCCTCGGGCTGTGCACCGGGCAGGGTCAGCGGCAAATACCCCAGCAAGCGCTCATAACGCGCCGCCAGTTCACGTCGCCGCTCGATAAATTCATCCAGTTTGTTCAACTGCGACAAACCGAGGGCCGCTTGCAGGTCGGTAATGCGGTAATTGAAACCCAGCTCCACCTGTTCGTAGTACCAGGGGCCGTGGCTGGGTCCGGTCATCTGCTGCGGATCCCGGGTCATGCCGTGGCTGCGCAAGCGTTGCAAACGCTCGGCAAGTTCCGGGCTGTTGGTCATGACCATGCCGCCCTCGGCGCTGGTGATGATCTTCACCGGATGAAAGCTGAACACGGTCATCGCGGCAAACTCGCCACAACCCACCGGGCGCCCGGCGTACGACGCACCAGCGGCATGGGCCGCGTCTTCGATCACGGTAAAGCCATAGCGCTTGGCCAGTGCGGCAATCCTGCGCATGTCGCAACTCTGCCCCGAGAACGCGACGGCCACGAGCACTTTCGGCAGCCGGCCTTCTCGCTCGGCCCGTTCCAGCTTGACGGCCAGCGCAGCGGCATCGAGGTTCCAGGTCAGCGGGTCGATATCGACAAAATCCACCTCGGCACCGCAGTAGCGACCACAGTTGGCCGAGGCGAGAAAGGTGTTCGGTGTCGTCCACAGCCAATCGCCCGGGCCGAGCCCCGCCGCCAGGCAAGCGATGTGCAGGGCCGCCGTGGCATTGCACACCGCCACGGCAAAGCCGGCCTTGCAGCGTTCAGCCATCGCCCGCTCAAAGCGCTCGATGGTCGGCCCCTGGGTCAGCCAGTCAGACTGCAATACACCGACCACGGCGTCGATATCCGCCTGATCAAGGCTTTGCCGAGCGTAAGGAATCATGCTGGCAACCAGACACGCACCAGCGCGTTCCGGATGATCCGACACCCGAACGAACCGGTCCCGCCTGCGATGAAAATCGATTTTCCGTTGAACATGCCTTGAATCCTTATACCTGTTCGCCGGGCCTAGCCGAGCATCTGCGCCCAGTTCACCGAAGCACTTTCGCCCAGGGCAAAGCCTTTGCCGCTCAAGGCCAGATTGGCGTTATAGGCCTGGTCCTGGGCAAAAGCTGCCGCCCACTTGTCACGCAGCGCATCGAGGGCCTGCGGCACCTGTGGCACTTCACCCGAGTGAATGACCTGTACCAGCGGTGTCCACACGGTAAGGTAGCCGGCCTGACCGGCCCTGAGGCACAGATCGACGTCGCTCAAGCCGTCGGCGAAGGTCATGCTGTCCAGACCGTCCAGCTCGTCGAACAACGCTTTGCGCACCATCAGGCACACCTTCGACACCGCCGAGTAGTTCTGCTCCAGCGCCAAGCGGTGCAGGTAACCTTCGGCGTCATGTTTTTCACCGACGAAGGCTGAGCCCACGCCACCGTTCATGCCGAGGATCAGCCCGGCCTGGGTGACCTTGCCGTCGCGGTCGATCAACTTGGGACCAACCACGCCGACTTCCGGACGCTGGGCGTGATTGAGCAGCGACTCAAGCCAGTTCGGATTGACCACTTCACTGTCGGCGGCCAACAGCACCAGGTACTCGCCCTGCGCCTGCTGACTGGTGGCGTTGTACAACGCCACGTCGCTCAGGCTCTGGTCGGCACGCAGCACGCTGACTTTCGGATGCTGGTAGGTGCCCAGCCAATCGTTGACCTCGGCCGACTGATTCGGGTTGAGCGCGATCAGCACTTCGTACTGGATGTAGCGGGTCCGCAGCAACACCGCTTGCAGGCACTGTTGCAACGCCGCCAAGTCATCCCCGGCCGGCACGATGATCGACACCAGCGGGCGTTCGGTATGGCGGTAATCGATCTGATAAGTGCCAGGCAACGTCGAAGTGACCTTGGCCTTGTAGCCAAGATTGCCCAGGTGGCGCAACAACGCCAGGCGTTCATCGGCGTTTTCTTCCAGTGCCGGCGCCCGTGCAATCACCAGCGGTTCGTCCAGGTGGGCCAGCCCGTTGAGGCCACCCTGCTCGATGATGCGCAGCAGCAAGTCGAATTC
The DNA here is from genome assembly GCF_054668325.1 of Pseudomonas sp. S2_F07. NCBI lineage: Bacteria > Pseudomonadati > Pseudomonadota > Gammaproteobacteria > Pseudomonadales > Pseudomonadaceae > Pseudomonas > Pseudomonas sp. S2_F07. Next base: position 5,571,525 of record NZ_CP162758.1, on the reverse strand, counting down.
CAGGGCCTTGCTGAAGTCTGGCTGGTAGCCGCCGACTTCAATGAACACTTCCCGACGGATCAACCAGTGACGCGCCATCAAGGCCGGCAGGCTTTGCAGCAAATCAAGGTTGAAACCCGGACGGAATACATCCACCAGTGCGCCTTCTGAGGTGCGCTGGATTTCGTCGGTGGCGACGGCGCGGCATTGCTCATCCGACAACAGCTCCAGGCTGGCGCGCAACAGGCCGCCAGCGGTGAACTCGTCGCCGGCTTCAGCCAGCATCAACCAGTCGCAAGGCGACTGACGAGCACTCTGGTTGAGTTTGTCGACATAGTTGCTTTGCGTGACACGGACAAAGTGCAAGGTGTTCTGCGCCGTGGTCGCCGCCGGTGCTTCACCGGTAGTGAAGATCACAATCTTGAATGCCTTGCCGTGACCTTCGAGCAGGCTGTCGAGAGAGACTTGCAGCTTGTCGATATCGTTATCCAGGTCCAGCAGGAAGATCCCGAACTGCGGACCACCGTCGTTGGCCGCCAGGTACTGGTTGATCGACTCAGCCTCGTCAGCCTCTGGCTGGCGGGGCGCGAGCCATTTGAGCAGTCGACCGGAGAGCATCTTGTCGAATGTCGCGCTGTTGCCTTCGACCGACACCGCCTCAAGACGCGCGGCCCAGTCACTCATGGCCTGCGCTTCCTCCTCTTCGCCCAGCAATTCGAGCTGCGCCGCCAGGCGCTTGACCACCGTACGGTTGAACACGTTGCTGTCGTGGGCTTGCCACAAACGGTCGACCACGCTTTCCGGTGTGTCATTGTTACGCGCCTGCATCAGGCTCTGTTGCCGCGTCCAGACGCCTTCCAGGCCTTGCAACTGGACACGACCGGCCGGCATGGCGTGCAACAGGAATTCGAACTGGGTCAACTGATCGAAAAACTGCTGATTGTAGAACGGCATTTCGACGTATTGCTTTGGACCGAAACGGCGCACAGGGCCAGTCTCGACACTGGTCCACGCAGACTCGAAAATCAGCTCTGTTGTCAGCGCCCGGCCCGTGCGCAGGCTATCGGCCAGGGTTTCGAAGCTTTGCAGTGCGAACTGCCTGCCTCGCTCTGGGTCCTCGCCTTGAACTTGAGTCGGCAGCCCGAAGAGGAAAGCGGCAAAGGCTTCACGTTCGGCGACCGTCCTGGTATCCGTATGAGCCAGCGTGTGGAAGATCTCGGTGTTGTGATCCGAGTACCCGTAGTTCATCTCGCGCACGACATACGGGATCGGCAGAATTCGCGCCTTGCCCCGCGCCAGCATGTAGTACGTGTGACCGATTTCCTGCCATTGGAAGGACGTATCGTGAGGCATGGCCTGATACCAGTCACGTACCAGGTCTGTGCGCTGGACTGCATAGAATGGCGGGAGGTACTGGTGCATGTAATCGAGCACACGCTCCTCGGCGTGCTCGGAGCAATAGTCTTCGCAGACTTTCTTGTCACGCCGGAAGTAGCTGACGCTGTTGGGTTGTGACAGGTACATCATGCTGTAGCCATGGCACAGGCCGTAGTCGGGATTGGCCTCCATGAATGCCACGGCTGCGTGCAGGGCGTCATGCACATGGAAGTCATCGTCGGCGGCGAACACCATGAACGCAGTGGTCACTTGCTCCACGCCAAAAGCCAGCTTGGCACGAACCCCCCAGTAGCCAAACTGCGGGACATGCTGGTAATCCACATTTTCAAACTGTCCGGCCAGGCTTGGCTGACCTTCAGTCGAAGAATCCAGCACCAGAATCCTGCAAGGCAAGCCGCTGTAGAAACGTGCAGCGCGACGCAAGAACGCCGGCCGCTCGTGAGACATCAGCACCACGGTCAACTGTTCGTTGAGTGCCAACCCGTGTTCAGAATTATTGCCTTGCATACATTTCCCCACATCGGCGAATCGCCGAAAAAACCCAACGATGTCTTGTCGTTTACCGCACGCGGCGCAGATAACCATCCGGCGCGACGGTGATCAGCAGCTTGCTGTGAATGGCCTGGTCGATCTCAAAGTCGCGGTTTTCTTCCAGGTAGGCCCATACCGCGGTCTTCGGGTTGTCGCCCTTGCCCCACGGGCGGTCCGGGAAGGCATCTTCGGGCATGTCTTCGACCACGGTATCCATCACCACGCAGTAACTGCCCACCGAGGTCATCGGGGCATAGGCCCGCAGCTCTTCCAGGACGTGCTCGTGGGTATGATTGGAGTCCAGTACCACCAGCACTTTCTTGCCTTCGACGCGCTGGCGAACCTGTTCGACGATCGCAGGATCGATACTCGACCCCTGGATCATCCGGATCCGCTTGCTCATCGGGTGCGCTTCGATTGCCTCACGGTTGTGCTGGCGAATATCGATGTCGACGCCCAGCACCTCACCATGGCCGATCAGTTCCAGCATCGAGGCGTAAAACACCAGCGAACCGCCGTGGGCGATACCGGTCTCGACGATGATGTCCGGCCGCAGTGCCCAGATGATCTCTTGCATGGCGACCATGTCCTGGGGGAACTGAATGATCGGGCGGCCCATCCAGCTGAAGTTGTAGGTGTACTTGTGTTTGGCGGTCGTGCCGACCCAGTCCAGCGACGTGGCTTGCAACGCTTTGTCCTGTTGCAGGCCTTCGATGTTCTCTTTTACTTCTTCACGAAACTGCTCATGAGGATTCATTACAGACTCTCCGGAAATTAGTCGCGGCGGTTAGTTGAAAACCCGACCGTCTTGAAAGGAAACAGGATTGGTCTTGATGGTCCTGGCGGGACTGCCCACCACAACCGCGTAGTCTGGAACGTCTCTGGTCACCACGGCACCCGCACCGATGGTGACCCAGCGGCCGATGCGCAAACGCGGCAGGATCGTGGCGTTGGTGCCGATGAAGGTGCCGTCGCCGATCTCGACACAACCGGCAATGCAGACACCCGGCGCCATGAACACCGAATGGCCGATCTGCCCCTCATGCCCGACCACGCAGCCGGCGCTGATGCTGGTGTTGTCACCCAGGCAGACTTGCGCCTGCATGATCACGCCCTCTTGCAGATAGGTGCCGACGCCCATCGTGATCATCGTCAGATCGATGCCCGGGTGGATGAAGTTGCCCAGGGTGCCACCGGCCTCGACGATCTCACAGGTGGTCCGGTAACGCAGCGCCGTGCTGCCGGTGATCAAATTGACAAAGCGTGTGTCGGGGCCTTTCAGCTCGGTCACCTTGTCGGTGCCACCCACCACCGGCACGCCATGAAACAGCGTGCCTTGCTTGGCCGGATCGTTATCGAGAAAGGCGAACTGCACGTCCGGCTGACTGCGTTTCAGGGTGAGGATCATCCGTACCGCTTCAGGATTGGCCGCCCCCAGCAGGTAAACCTTCATAGCCGGGTCCTTTTGAGTACCAGCGCGCGCAGCACCTCGATGACCCGGTGCTGATCGTCATCGGTCATGTCGTGGTAACTCGGCAGATTGATCGCGCGCTCAGGCAGCGCATGCGCCACGGGCGAGTCAGCCGTCAGTTGGCTGAACATCGGCAAGGACGACAGCGGCCAGAAGAACACCCGCGCGTCGATATCGGCGGCCTGGAAGGCTGCGATCAACATGTCCCGCGTAATCCCCAGCTCGCGGTCAAAGACCACGGTGGGCATCCAGTAACCGTTGCGCGCGTGTTCGGGCTCAGGGTTCATGGACAAGCCCGGCAACGGCGCCAGCGCCTGGGCGTAGTTGGCGAAGATCGCTCGCTTGCGTTCGATCAACTCGTCGATCCGCTCAACCTGTGCGCAACCGACGGCCGCTTGCAGGTTGCTCATCTTGTATTTGAAACCGAGGAAATCCGGCCAGAACTGTTTGCTGCTGCCCGCCACCCGGCCATGGTTGGACAGGGTCAGTACGCGGTCATACAGGGCCTTGTCCGACGTCACGAAGATGCCGCCTTCGCCGGTGGTCATGGTCTTGGTGCCATGAAAGGAAAACGCGCCGAACGCGCCCAGCGAACCGGCGGCCCGCCCACGCCACTGCGAGCCAATCGCCTCGGCGGCGTCTTCGATGACCGGCAGGCCGAACTCGCGGCCGATGGCCAGCAACGCGTCCATATCGCAGAGATTGCCGTAGAGGTGCACCGCCACGATCGCTTTGGTTCGCGGGGTGATCGCCCGGCGAACCTGCTGCGGGTCGAGGCACCAACTGTCCGCCAGCACGTCGACGAACACCGGTGTCGCCCCCAGATAGGTGATGGGCGCGGCCGAAGCGATCCAGTTGGTATCGGCAAGGATCACCTCATCGCCGGCACCGATGCCCAACGCCGCCATGCCCATGTGCAGCGCGCCGGTGCAACTGGAGGTTGCGATCGCGTACGTCGCCCCCACGTGCTCGGCAAAGGACTTTTCGAAGCGCGTCAGGTACTCGTAGCAGCGCTCTCCCCAACCATGGCGGACGGCATCGAGTACGTAGTCGGCTTCCAGCTCTCCGACGCTGGGCTTGGTGTAATGAATTCGGCTCATCGAATGATCAACTCGGGAATGGCAATGACAAAACGACCGTCCCATGCACGGATGCCGGCAAAGGCCTGGGTAATCTCATCCAGCAGGTTCCACGGCAATACCAGCACGTAGTCCGGTTTTTCGATGTCGATCTGTGCTGGCGACACGATCGGAATACGGCTACCGGGCAGGTACTTGCCTTGCTTGTGCGGGTTGGCATCGGCCACCCAGGCCAGCAGGTCCGGCTTGACGCCGGCGTAGTTGAGCAGGGTGTTGCCCTTGGCGGCGGCGCCGTAGCCGACCACGCGCTTGCCATCGGCCCCGGCCTGCAACAAAAAGCGCAGCAGGTCATGCTTGATGCGTTCGGCGGCGGGCGTCAGGGTCGCGTAGAACTCCGGCGTTTTCACCCCGGCGGCGAGTTCGGCCTGCAGCTGTTGCCGGACCGCCGGTTGCACGTCGCGAGGCTCGCCGTCCAGGCGCTGGACGAACACCCGCAGGGAACCGCCATGGGTCGGGAGTTGGCTGACGTCGAACACTTGCAGGCCATTGCGCTCGCACAAGGTCTGCACAGCGGTCAGCGACAGGTAGGAATAATGCTCGTGGTACAGCGTGTCGAATTGCTGGCCGGCCATCAGGGTCAGCAACTGCGGGAATTCGAAGGTTGCCACCCCCGTCGGCTTGAGCAGGGTCGCGAAGCCGCCAAGGAAATCGTTGATGTCCGGCACATGCGCCAGCACGTTGTTGGCGGCCATCAGGTCGGCGCCCCAGCCTTCGTTTTTCAATTGCGCGGCGGTGTCACGACCGAAAAACAGTTCACGAATCTCCAGGCCTTTTTCCCGCGCCGCTTGCGCGGTGCTGCGAGTCGGTTCGACGCCCAGGCAAGGAATGCCGCGCCCGTCCACGTACTGCAACAGGTAACCATCGTTGGCGGCGACTTCCACCACACGGCTGTCACCGGTCAGGCCGAAGCGCTCGACCATCTCGGCCACATAGCGCTCGGCATGGGCCAGCCAGGTACTGGAGAACGAACTGAAATAGGCATACTCGGCATCGAACAGGCTGTCGGCGCTGGTGTAATCCTCGGTTTGCACCAGCCAGCACTGCTGGCACACGGCAACCTTCAACGGCACCCATTGTTCGGCCTGCTCCAGCTGGTCGGCACGCACGTAGGCGTTGGACGGCGGCGAGGTGCCCAGGTCGATCAGCGGCAGGGTCAGCGCAGCGGCGCAACCTCGGCAGTTCATAGACGCACTCCGGCAAAGTGTTCATCAAGCGCCGGATGACTCGCATCGCGCGCCGACAGATTATTGACAGGCAACGGCCAGGCAATCGCCAGCCGTGGATCGAGCACCGACAACCCGCCTTCGTGTTCCGGCGCGTAGTCGTTGCTGTGCAGATAAAGCAGCTCGGCGTCGGCACTCAGGGTCTGGAAGCCATGGGCGAACCCGGCCGCAATCAACAGGCTGCGACCATCGCCGGCACGCAGGTGTTCGGCGTGCCAGTGCAGGAAGGTCTCGGAGTCGGGACGCAGATCCACCGCGACATCCCAGACCTCACCGCGCAGGCAGGTGATCAATTTGGCTTCCGGCGCTCGGGCACTCTGGTAATGCAGGCCACGCACGCTGCCGCGTTCGCGGGTGCAGGAGTGATTGATCTGGCGGATATGAAACGCCTGGCCAAACGCATTGAGGCTGCCTTCGCAAAACAACCGGGAAAAGTGCCCGCGCTCGTCCTCGAAGCGTTTGTGCTGCACGCTGAACAAACCGTTCAGCGGCAACGCTTTCAACAGAAATTCACTCACAGCGTGCCTCGGTACAGGTTCAATTGCGCCAGGCTGACGGCGCGCATGTCGTCGCCGTTCTGCCACGCCAGATGCCAATCCAGGGTCTGGGTCAGGCACTGCTGCAGCGACCAGCGCGGTTGCCAGCCGAGCAATTGACGGGCGCGGCTGCTGTCCAGGCGCAACAGGCCGGCTTCATGCATATCGCTCGGTTCGATACGTAGTCCACGTGCTTGCGGCCAGCGGCTGGCGAGCAGTTCGACCACTTCACCGACGCTGCACATGTCCGCTTCACCGGGACCGAAATTCCACGCCCCAGCCAATTGCGGGCCTTGCTCGAACAAGCCGGCCGCCAGTTGCAGATAGCCGGCCAGCGGTTCCAGCGCGTGTTGCCATGGGCGCACCGCCTGCGGATAGCGCAAGGTCACCGGCTCATCAGCCGACCACGCCCGCAGCACGTCGGGAATCAGCCGCTCCGGGGCGAAATCGCCACCGCCGAGCACGTTGCCGGCACGCGCCGTGGCCAACGCCAAACCGTGCTCGGCGTGCTTTTGCGGCGCAAAGAACGAGGCGGCATAGGATTGCGCCAGCAATTCGCAGCACGCCTTGCTGCTGCTGTAGGGATCGTGACCGCCCAACGCTTCGTTTTCGCGGTACGGCCACAGCCATTCCTGATTGGCGTAGACCTTGTCGGTGGTCACCAGCACGCAGGCGCGCACGCCGCCCACCTGACGGATCGCCTCGAGCAGGTTGAGCGTGCCCATGACGTTGCTGGAGTACGTGCCCAACGGGTCGCGATAACCTTCACGCACCAGCGGCTGTGCCGCCAGGTGCAGGACGATTTGCGGCTGGGTCTCGGCGATCAGTTCCAGCAAAGCGCCCAGGTCACGCAAGTCGCCGCGCTGATCGTTGATGCCTTCATGCACCCGCGCCAGTTCGAACAGACTCGACTCGGTGGACGGATCGAGGGAAAACCCGCTGACTTCGGCACCCAGGCTTTGCAGCCACAACGTCAGCCAACTGCCCTTGAAACCGGTATGGCCGGTGACCAGCACCCGCTTGCCGCGCCAGAATTGCGGGCTCAGTCCCATTGCTTCCATGGGGCCTCCCCGCTCTGCCACAATGCTTCGAGGTGATTCTTGTCGCGCAGGGTGTCCATCGGTTGCCAGAAACCGTCGTGCTGGAACGCCATGAGCTCGCCGCGCTCGGCCAGGCCGTCCAGCGGGCCGGACTCCCAAGAGGTGTCGTCGCCGTCGATCAACGGCAGCACTTTGGGCGACAGGACAAAGAACCCGCCGTTGATCCAGCCACCGTCGCCGCGAGGTTTTTCAGTGAAGCCCAGGACCTTGTCGCCATCGCGATTAAGCGCGCCGTAGCGGCCTGGCGGCTGTACCGCGGTGACGGTCGCCAACTTTCCGTGCTTGAGATGGAAATCCACCAATGCACCGATATTGAGGTCCGATACACCGTCGCCATAAGTAAAACAGAAGGCCTGTTCGTCTTCGAGGTAGCGTCGGGCGCGGCGCAAACGGCCGCCGGTCATGGTCTCTTCGCCGGTGTCGATCAGCGTGACGCGCCATGGCTCGCTGTAGTTCTGGTGAACATCCATGCGGTTGTTACACATGTCGAACGTGACGTCGGAGGTGTGCAGGAAGTAGTTGGCGAAGAAGTCCTTGATCGCATAGCCCTTGTAGCCAAGGCAGATCACGAAATCGTGGATTCCGTGAGCGGAGTACTGCTTCATGATGTGCCAGAGAATTGGCTTGCCGCCGACCTCGATCATCGGCTTGGGCTTGAGGTGCGACTCTTCGCTGATCCGCGTACCCAGGCCACCCGCCAAAATAACTGCCTTCATCCCCTTTCCCTCTTGTTCGTCACAGGGCTCAGCCAAGCTGTATCAAGCTTTTGCGGGCCATCTGGGTTAAACCTGCCGCCGTTCAGAGCGCATCCGGACTCACCGCAAGTGCTCGTTTTATGGCGATATAAGGGGGACTTGCAGGAAACGCGCCAGCTCTTTCAATCCGCTACCGGGCAATGCCTGGCGGGCATCTTCAACGCTGATTGCAAAGTCTGGCGGCAAAAAAAGGCAGGCGACTCAAGGTCGCCTGCCTGTTCCGGATGGATGCGCGAACGGTCAGTCCGCCAGCCAGCCATTTTCCCAGTAGCGCAAATTGTCGCCGCGCAGCACGTAGTCACGCAGCACGATCTCGCGCAACTCATCGCCCATGCGATAGCTCGCGTCGGGATCGGCCAGGTGCATGCGGATCGCCTGCAGCCATTCATCCGTGGAGTTGGTCTTGATCCGGGTGCACGGCAGGTAGCCGCGATAGGCCTCGGTGTCGGTGCAGATCACCGGGTAACCGCAAGCACCATACTCCAGTAGCCGCAGGTTGCTCTTGCAGTCGTTGAAGATGTGGAACTCCAACGGTGCCAATGCCAGATCCAGGTTCAGGCTGGCCAGTTTGGCCGGGTACACGTCCAGCCCGATCACCCCGTGAAACTCATGCATGTACGGGCGCAAATCGTCCGGGCACATACCGAAGAATACCCAGTCGACTTCATTGGCCAGTTCGCGGACCACATCGGCGATGACCGCCAGGTCACCGTGGTGGCTGGTGCCGCCCCCCAGCCGACCCGAGGCTTTTTCGAGGTGCGGCGCTGACTGCGCAGATCGGTCCACAAGTGCGACGCCAACATGTTGGGCACCACGCGAATGTCCTGATGCATGTCCGACAGCGCGTTACCCAGCGGCTCGGTGGACACCACCACGCGATCGCACATGCCGATGGCGCGCCGGACCAGCGCCTCCATTTCATCCTTGCCCGGCATATTGCGGATATGCGCATTGCGGTGCGGGACGTTGATCACGAAGTCATCGAGCTCATAGATGCGTCGCGCGCTGGAGTATTTTTGCAGGCTCGGGATTTCGTTGATCGGACCTTCGGAATAGCGCCCCTGCAAGATGATCACGTCAGGCGAATGGCGCTCAACTTCAATGATGGTCGGCAGGTTGTAATGAATGCGTCCGTGCGCCCTGCCGGCGGCCTCAAGCTCGATCAACGGTTGCGTGACCCGGTAATGGCCGATGGCGGACGCGTTGACCGGCAACGCGAGAATCTTCGGCAACTGAGCCTTGGAAAACGGGCTCCAACCAGATCGCAAGCCGGGCTCGAGACTGAAGCTTGCCCCGCCCAATCCCTGCAATGTCAGGTTGGTGTTGTAGGCCGGATCACGGGCCACGATCGGCAGCCAGCGCTTATAGAAAACCTCCTGCTCCTGCTCGCCCCGGGCCTGGTCACCTTCTTGCGCAGCCACCGCCGGTTGCGCGCCCAACGCCAGTTGAGCGTGAGGCGTCCAGACCACCAGGTAACCTTCCTGGCCGACGCGCAAACACAGGTCGACCTCGTTGAGGGACTGCGCCAGGCCCTGCTCATCCAGGCCACCGACCGCGTCAAAGACCGCCTTGCGCACCATCAGGCAATCGCCGCCGACAGCACTGTAATTATGAGCGACCTGCAAGCGGTACATGTACCCCGCTGCGTGCAACATCTCACCATGGAACGGCACCCCGGCCGGCCCTTGCAACCCGAGAATCAGGCCGGCGCGCAGCACGCGGCCATCGGGGTTGAACAGCTTGGCCCCCACCACGCCGACTTCCGGACGTTGCGCATGATTGAGCAGTTCACCCAGCCATTGCGCCTGGGTGATCACCGTGTAGGGATTGAGCATCAGCACGTACTCGCCAGCGGCCTGCTTGACGGCGAAGTTGCGCACCGCCGCCGCATTGCCCTGCAACTCGCAACGCAGCACCCGGATCCGGTCGCTGCCCAGCTGCGACATGCCGGCGAACCAGTCAAGCGCCTCGGCGCTCTCGCTGCCGTTGTCCACCAACAGCAACTCGTATTCGCCGTAGGCGGTTTTCTCCAGCAGGCTCTCGACACAGCGTTGCAATGCCAGGGTCTGGTCCTTGCTGACGATCACGATCGACACCAGCGGCCGATCCGCATGGAGATAGTCGACCCGATTGAGCAGCGCCGAACTGCCCTGGCGAATGTCGTGGGCGACACCCAGGCGCTGCAAGTGCGCCTCAAGCAACCGTGGATTGGTGTCCACCACTTGCGGCAGCGACAGCCATTTGGCCAGGTCGAACGCCGACTCCAGCAACACCTCCGAAATGTGCCCGACCACGTGCGTGCCAGCACTCTCGACCATTCGCCACAACACATCGTGTGGCGCCAATTCGCCGTACACCGAATCGAAACCGCCCAGCGCCAGGAATTGCTCGCGCTCGAATGCCAGCGCACGCCCCACGTAGGGATAGCTGCGCATCAGGTCCAGGTTGAAGTCTGGCTTGAATGCAGGCTCGGCCGACTCCCCCTGATGCAGCCCACCTTCGTCGCTGTACAGGCAGGTCAGCGTGCGCGACAGCGCAATGCGTTCAGCCATGACCAGCAAGGCCGGCGCCACCAGGCGATCACCGGCACGCAACAGATAGAACCAGCCAGTGCCTTCCAGTTGCGGTAACAGCGCGTTGATCTGCTGCTGCCAGTCGTCCTGCAACGGCATGCGGAACACACGCTCGTCCAGCACGGCTTCCGTGCAAGACGCCGAAAGCACCAGCGTCAGCTCAGGGGCGTATTCCTGATCCACCAGCGATTGCAGGGTGAGTTCCAGCGCCGAACGGCTGCCTTGCTCATCGATGATGATCGGAACGATTCTGGGTCGGGTTGGCCACCCCTCCAGCGTATCCGCCAGCAGCTCGCGCTGACCCTCGGTGAGAGCGCGGCACGCCAGCCACTGGGCATACAGTTGCGCGAAACTGACACTGGCGATGCCGACATGCCAGTCCTGGGTGGTCTGCTTGGTGCCCAGGGTCCGGCTCAGTGGCAACTCCTCCCAAACCCGTGGCGATTCATCCGCCCGAGTCAGTGGCAGATAGCGCACCCAGCCCTGCGCCGGCGCTGATTCGCCGCTACGGGCCTTGAGCATCTGCGACAGCCACTGCCGTTCGGTTTCGGCTGCGTCCTTCATCGACTGCTGGCTGCTCAAACGCTCGGGGTACAGGCGCTCGATGCCGAGCACGTGATTGGACACCGCCAGGTTGCCGCGCCGCATCAGGCAGACGTACAAGGCGAAATCGAGGGTCGCGACAAAGCAATGGCCGGGCTGAGTCAGTGCTGGAAACAGTTCGAGCACATCAGCCCGACGGAACATGGCGTTGCTGAAACCACCGAGGATGTTGACCGGGAAGTTTTCGAAGATCGCCAGCAGGTCCTCGCCCTTGAATATCCCGCCCACCGGGGAAAGCGGAGTGTTTTCCAGGCGCGACGGCAGTGGCATGTCGTCGGCATCCCAGAGCAGGCGCTGGGCCACGACCAGATTGACGTCAGCGCAGTCGATGAGCACCTGGGCCTGACGCTCGATGCAAGCCGAAAACAACTGGTCGTCATCACAAAGAAACTTGATGTACTCGCCCTGCGCCTGCTCCAGGCAAGCCTGCAGGTTACCCACCAGCCCCAGGGTCCGCGGGTTACGCATATAGCGCACGGTCGCCCCTTCCTCGACCAGCGAAGCCACGATGTCTTCGATCTCACGGCCGCGACTGTCATCGCAAACGATGATCTCCAGATTGCCGTAGCTCTGGCTCACAGCCGTGTGCAAGGCACGACCGAAAAAGCGCGGATTGAAGGCGGGAATGACCAGGCTGACAAGCGGGAGTGAATTCACGGCAGGCTCACAGGCGGCGCGAGCCCGCCCTGAAAAGCGAGCCCTTTGTTACCGCAAAAAAAGACGATAAATACTGAAGGGGCAAGGCCATCGGGCGCCTGCGCGCCCGACCACCGTCAGATCTTGTTGAACAGGCCCAGCTGGGAAATCTTGCTGAACGCCAGCTGCGCCGCCTGCAACATGGTCTGCTGCAAGGTCAGGCGAGTCATGACTTCGGCCGGATCCGAATCGCGAATAGACTTCTGACTGGCGCTGTTCGCCAGGGTCAGGCTCTCGTTGGTCGCGGTCTGGTTATCCAGTGCCTGACCGCGGGCACCGATCGTGGTGATGGCCGAGCCGATCTGGTTGGCCGCACTGTCGATGTTGCCCATCCCCGACTCCATGGCGCCGAGAAACTTCTGCTTGGCCACCGCGTCGCCGTCGATTGGCGTGTTCAGCGCAGTCATCATCTGGCCCAGGGTGTCGAGCACGTTCTGGGTCTGATGGTTGTTGTTCTGGATCACGAACTGGTCACCAGACGCCGGGGCACCACCGCCCAAGGCAAAGGTCACGCCCGCGGCGGTAGCGTTGCCGCTGGATACGGTGCCCGACGACACCGGCTTGCTGTCGGCGGTGATCGGGGCCGCATACAGGTCGAAAGCGGTCGCGCTGGTGAACTTGAGGATCGCCCCGCCCGACGGGAAGGCGTTGGTGTAAGCCGCCGGGTCGGTCACGCTGGAACCGGTGATGACCGCGGTCGACGGGTTACCGGCGCTGCGCGAGGTGTTGAAGCTATCCGACGTGGAAGACAGGTTGAAACTGTGGCCGGCGATCACCGCATCCGGGTTGGTATCACCGGTTTTGAGGTTGATGTTCAGCTTCAGGTCGACGCCACGGAAACTGACCGTCTGGTTGGCACCATTGGAGTTGCTGATCAGACCGTTCTGGCTGGCTTCGGCGGTCACGTCGTTGCCCAGCGAGTCGGTGATCTTCAGCTGGGTGCTGCTGAGGAAACTGACGGTATAGGGTTGGCCGCCGGTGAACTTCGCGTTGTAGGTAGAGCTGGTGCCGACCGTGCCGTTGGACAGCACCACGCGGCCGGCATCCACCGCTGGAGCGGTCATGGTGGTCTGGGTGCGACTGGTGTTGATGGTCTGCTGGAACGCATCCCAGCCTGTGGTGTTGGTCCCGACCGTCATGCCATCGCCAATGCCGAGGTCCACGGTGGTCTGGTCACCGTTGTAGCTGTAGGTGCCGTCGGCGTTCTGCGAGTAAGGCGCGGTGTCGGTTTTCGAACCGGAGAACAGGTAGTTGCCGCTTGCATCCTTGGAATTCATCAGGCCCAGCACCTGTTGCTGGATCTGGCCCAACTCCGACGCGTAGGCCTTGCGGTCCGCGTCGGTGGCAATGCCATTGCTGGCGGCGAGAGCCAGTTCCTTGGCACGCTGTAAAGCGGTACCGATGGAGTCGAGCGTCGTTTCCTGCAGGCTCAACGCACTCTTGGTGGTGTTGATGTTGGTGCCGTACTGATCAAGCATCGCACTCTGCTGACCCAGTTGCAGCAAACGACCGGCACCGATCGGATCATCGGCGGCAGTGTTGACGCGGATCTGGCTGCTGACTTCGTTGCTGGTCGCGATGGCCTTGTTGAAGTTGCGCTGGTAGTTGGCAGCGGTGATTTCGTAATACTGGGCGGTGGAAATGCGCATGAATTACGACTCCTTAAAGGCTGTTGATCAGTGTGGTGAAAATTTCCTGCGCCGCCTTGATGATCTGCGAAGACGCGGTGTAGTACTGCTGGTACTTGACCAGGTTGCCGGTTTCTTCATCCAGGTCGACCCCGGAGTTCGAATCCCGCGCACCCTTGGCGTTGGCCAGGATCGCCGTGGTGGCCTCGCTGTCTGACTTGCCCTGGGCAGCCTTGGCGCCGACGTTGGTCACCAGCTTGTTGTAGGCATCGGTCAGGCTGATGCCCTTGCTCGCCGTGCCGGTGTCGACGGTCTGTTTGGTTTGCAGTCCGACCAGTGCCTGAGCGTTGCGGTTGTCCGAAGACGCCGCGCCCGTCAGGTTGATGGTGAAGCTTTCGCCGCTGGCTGGCGTGGCGCCCACCGTGGTCTGCACGGTGAACGTCTTCTGCACGGCCGGCGTGACGCTGGTGTCCATGACCGGAGCACCGCTGGCATCGACCATGCCCACTTTCAGGTTCAGGGTGTTGCTCTGGCCCGGAACGATGGTGCCGGTGCCGATCGAATTACCCTTGGAATCGACCATGTTGTAGGTCTGGCTACCGCCGCTGGCCGCCCCGAACACCAGTTTGACCGGCGTCGAGCTCTTGAGCGCGGTCTGCATTTCTGCCTGGGCCGCCGGGTTGTAGATATCGAGGGTGCTGGTCAGTGTCGGCTGAGTGTAGGTGCCGGTGTTGTTGGCACTGGTCACGCCGGTCAAGGGGGCTGCCGCGGCGATTTTTTTCGGGTCGGTGAGCACGGCCTGGATACCGGCCGCCGCGCCACGGGTCGGCGTCACCTTGAACGAGTCGCCGGCGCTCAGCGCACCGCCGTTGAGGTTCAGGCTGAAGCCATCGATCACCGGAGCCGGTGTGGTCGTGGTGCTGAACGATCCCATGTCGGTGCCGTCCGAGCGCTTGACGGTGTAGTTGGTCGCACTGGTGAACGTCACCTGATAGTCGCTGGCGGTCAGCCTGCCGGTGTCCTTGATGGTGACATCCAGGTTGCCGGAGCCGGCACTGTTGCCAGCCGCCGCAATGCTGCGCTGACTGATCAGGGCGGCACTGTTGATGTTGTTGAAGATCGCCGCGCCGAAATCACCGTTCTTGTCGATGCCTTGCGCCTGCTGGCTGTTGATCTGGTCGGCCACCACCAGCGCCACGCGCCCCAGCTCATTGAGCGAAGGGTCGAGCACTTCCTTGCGGTAAGTCAGCAGACCACCGATTTCGCCACCGCTGACCACCGCGGTCACGTCGATGGTGCTGGAGCCACGATTCAGCTGCAGCGCCATGCGCGATGGATCGCCCTGGCTCGGCACGGTTTGCAGTGTATTGGTGGTATTACCCACTACCAGGGGCTGGCCGCTGCCGATGTAGATGTCGTAGCTGCTGCCACGTTCGACCACCTGGGTACCGACCAGCTCGGAGAGTTGACGCACGGCTTCGTTGCGCGAGTCCAGCAGGTCGTTTGGCTGATTGGTGCCGGTGGAGAGTTCGGAAATCTTCTGGTTGAGCGTGGCAATAGTGGTAGACAGCTTGTTCACCTGATCCGCCATGTCGCCCAGGCTGCCGTTCAGGTTGGTGTTCTGGTCGTTCAACTGCTTGGCAATCGAATTGAAGCGCGCCGACAAGGCCTGGGCACCGGTCAGCACCGACTGGCGGGACGTGTCGTCGGTGGCCGAGGTCGAAACGCCTTGCATCGACGTGAAGAATTTTTGCAGCACACCGGTCAGCCCGGTGTTGGAATCGGAAAGCGTGGCGTCCAGCGGCGTGGCCTGAGCGTTGTACGACGTAGCTTCGCTGTCGAGCGAGGTGGCGGTACGCAGCTGCGAATCGAGATACGAGTTATACACGCGACGCACATCGGCCAGCGTCGTGCCGGTGCCGATGAACACATTGCCGTACTGAATCGAGCCCTTGGTGCTCTGCACAGACTGCTGGCGCGAGTACCCGGCGGTGTCGACGTTGGCAATGTTGTTGCCAGTCGTCACCAACGAGTTATGGCCAGCACTCAGCCCCGACATCCCGATATTGAGCAAACTCATGATTCAGACCTTATACCTTGTGCCTATAAAGGCGTAGTGGAAACGCCCGCCGCAGCGTAGTTCTGGTAACTCGTCATCTGCCTGGCTATCTGCGAAATCTTGCTCGCGTAGTTCGGATCGGTTGCGTAACCGGCTCTCTGCAACTCGCGTACAAACTGTTCTGGGTTATCGGCCGACTTCACGACATCTTGATAGCGATTGTTGGTCTGCAACAAAGTTACAAGGTCGTGGAAACTGTCCTTGTAGGAGTCGTAGGAGCGGAACTCGGCCGTCTCCTTGACCATCTGCCCGTTCCTGAATTCGCTGGTGATCGCCCGCGCCGAATTGCCCTGCCAACTATTGCCGGCCTTGATGCCGAACAGGTTGTGGCTGCTGCTGCCGTCCTGGGCACGCATTATCGACTTGCCCCAGCCGGTTTCCAGGGCCGCCTGAGCCACCAGGTAACGTGGATCGACCCCAATCCGTGCGGCGGCCTCCTTGGCCATCGGCAACATGGTGTTGACGAACTGGTCGGCGGAACTGAAGGCTTTCTTCGCCGGCGCCAGCGGAATCTGCGCCATGGCGCGACCGTAGATCTGCATGCCTCCAGAGGAGGATTGTTGCGCGGTCGCCAGCCAGTCGCCGTTGTGCAGCGGCCCCGTGCCGGTGTTCGTCGTGCGCTCTGGCAAGGCTGTCCGGTTGAGCATCGTGGTGGCAGCGGTCGTCGCCGAAGGCACCAGCCCGGCCAACAGCCGGTCAGCCAGTTTCGGTGGCAGTGCCAGGCGTCGCTGATTGATCAGCGCCATGTCATTGCGATGAGCACCCTCGCCCGCCTCTTGTGGCGTATGGATTGAGCGCGAAGCCCACAACGGACGCTGGCCATTGACCCGCGACAACGGGCCATTGATTGCCACCGTGCCGGCCGCCACCGGTGTCTGCACGGCGGCCTTGGCAGCCTCTTGCTTGGCCAGCGATGCAGCGGCCGCCTCGCCCGGCGCCAACGGCTTGTTCTTCGACATCTGGCGCATCAGCACGTCCGCCAAACCAATACCACCGCCCTCGCGGGACATGGAAACGGCCAGCTGCTGATCGTACATTTCCTGGTACTGCTTGGCCGCCGGCGTGTTCATTGGATTGTCCTGCCCCAGCGCTTCGGTTGCCGAGCGCATGGACTTGAGCATCTCACCGAGGAACAGCGATTCGAACTCCTGCGCCACCTTGCGCATATTGCCGTCGCTGTTCTTGTCGCCGACCTTGAGCTGATTCAGGCGATTGAGGTCCGAATAGGAGCCCGAATCGCTGCTGCTGACCAGACCGCTCTTGCGCATATCCACGATGGCCGTCCTCAGATCACGATCAGATCGGCTTGCAGGGCGCCGGCCTGCTTCAGCGCTTCGAGGATCGCCATCAAGTCACCCGGTGCCGCGCCAACCTGGTTCACCGCCCGTACGATTTCGTCGAGGGTGGTGCCGGGGCCAAACTTGAACATCGGCTTGGCTTCCTGCTGGGCGTTGACCTTCGAACGGGGTACCACCGCCGTCGTGCCATTGGACAGAGGGCCGGGCTGGCTGACGATCGGGTCTTCGGTAATGGTCACGGTCAGGCTGCCGTGGGTCACGGCGGCCGGGGAAACCTTGACGTTCTGGCCGATCACGATGGTGCCGGTGCGGGAGTTGATGATGACTTTGGCCACCGCCTGGCCCGGATCGACTTCGAGATTTTCCAGGATCGACAGGTAATCGACGCGCTGGCTCGGATCGAGCGGCGCGGTCACGCGAATCGAACCGCCGTCGATGGCCTGGGCCACGCCAGGGCCGAGCATGTTGTTGATCTTGTCGACGATGCGCTTGGCGGTGGTGAAGTCAGAACGGTTGAGGTTCAGCGTCAGGCTGTTGCCCTGGTTGAAACCGCTCGGCACCGAACGCTCCACCGACGCACCACCGGGGATGCGACCGGCCGACGGAACGTTGACGGTAATCTTCGAGCCGTCTCGCCCTTCCGCATCGAAACCGCCGACCACCAGGTTGCCCTGGGCCACCGCATAGACGTTACCGTCGATACCCTTGAGTGGCGTCAACAGCAAGGTGCCGCCACGCAGGCTCTTGGAGTTACCGATGGATGAAACAGTGATATCGACCTGCTGACCCGGCTTGGCGAACGCCGGCAAATCGGCACTGATCGACACCGCCGCGACGTTCTTCAACTGCACGTTGCCCGAACCCGGCGGCACCTTGATGCCGAACTGCGAGAGCATGTTGTTGAAGGTCTGCAGGGTGAACGGGGTCTGCGTCGTCTGGTCGCCGGTGCCGTTTAGCCCGACCACCAGGCCGTAGCCGATCAATTGGTTGGAACGCACGCCGGAAATGCTGGCGATGTCCTTCAGGCGCTCGGCTTGAACGTTGAACGCTGCGGACATCAGGAACGCAGCCATCATGAGACTTCTGAAATTCAACGTAGCCACCTAGAAAGGGAACAGCGGGCTGAGGAAGAAACGGTCGAACCAGCCTGGCTGACTCGCATCGGCAAACGAACCGGTGCCCGAGTAGGTGATGCGCGCATCGGCGACACGGGTCGACGGCACGGTATTGTCGGTGGCGATGTCATCGGCGCGAACCAGGCCGGCAATCCGCACCAGCTCGTCGCCGGTATTGAGGGTCATCCACTTTTCGCCGCGTACCGCGATGATGCCGTTGGGCAACACATCGGCGACGGTGACCGTGATCGAACCGGTCAGGGTGTTGCCCTGAGCCGCCTTGCTGTCACCCTTGGTCGCGCGGTCACCTTCGTAGCTGGCACTCAGGCTCAGGTCGCCATCGCCGAACGGGTTGTTGGTGGTGGCGCTGCTGCCGAACAGCGAACTCAGGCCGATGTTGGCCTTACTGTTCTTACCAATTTGCGAGTTGGCGTTTTTGCTGGCCTGGGTCCTTTCGTTCAGGGTGATGGTGATGATGTCACCGATCCGGAACGCCTTGCGGTCGGTGTACAGGTTCTGTTCGAAACCGGCCTGATAGATCGAGCCATTGTTCGCGGCCGCCGGCAACGGCGTGCGCGGCAACACCGGAGCGTAGTAAGGGTCATTGGGCTTGGGCGTCGCAGGCACGCAACCTGCGAGCGCGGTGATCCCACTCAGTGCCAGAACAAATACATAGCGATTCATGACCCTACCTCACGGTGTTGCAGGCGGCCCAATGGCCGCCACATAGACTTGATTACAGATTCTGCGTTACGAACGAGAGCATCTGGTCGGCGGTGGAGATCACCTTGGAGTTCATCTCGTAGGCGCGCTGGGTGGTGATCATGTTGACCATCTCCTCAACGGTGCTGACGTTGGACGTTTCCAGGGTGTTCTGCAGCGTGGAGCCGAAACCGTTCAGGCCCGGAGTGCCGACTTGCGGCGCGCCGCTGGCGGCGGTTTCCAGGAACAGGTTGTTGCCCACGGCCTGCAGGCCGGCCGGGTTGATGAAGTCGGCGGTTTGCAGGTTGCCGATCACCTGGGCTGCCGGGTTGCCGGCAACGGTGATGGACACGGTGCCGTCGCGGCCGACCGTGAAGGTCTGCGCTTCGTTCGGAATGACAATGGCCGGCTCCAGGGCAAAGCCGCTGGCATTGACGATCTGGCCGTTGGAGTCCAGGTGGAACGTACCGTCACGGGTATAGGACGTGGTGCCGTCCGGTTGCAGGATCTGGAAGAAACCGCGACCGTCGATGGCCATGTCCAGCGGCTGCTCGGTGGTTTGCAGGCTACCGGCGGTGAAGTTTTTCTGGGTGCCGACGATGCGCACACCGGTACCCAGTTGCAGGCCCGACGGCAGTTCGCTGTCCTGGGTCGACTGGGCGCCAGGCTGGCGCTTGATCTGGTAGAGCAGATCCTGGAACTCGGCGCGGTCACGTTTGAAACCCGTGGTCGACACGTTGGCCAGGTTGTTGGAAATGGTCGTCAGGTTGGTGTCCTGGGCGGACAGACCTGTCTTGGCAACCCATAGAGCCGGAAGCATTCGATTCTCCTCGTGCGCCTGTTTTACGGCGCGACGTTCTGGTAATTAGCTGATCTGCAAGACCCGAGCCATGGCCTGGTCATCGTCTTTGGCGGTGTTCATCATCTTGATGTGCAGCTCGAACTGCTTGGCCAAGGCCAGTACCGAGGTCATCTCTTCCACGGCATTGACGTTGCTCGACTCGAGGAAACCGGACACCAGCTTGACGTTGGCATCGGCCTGCGCCGGTTGGCCGTCCTTGGTATGGATCGAACCATCCAGACCCTTGGTCATGTTCTTGAGGTCCGGGTTGACCAGCTTGATGCGGTCGACTTCCGCCATCACCCGGGGACCTTCGCCCAACGCACGGATGCTGATGGTGCCATCCTCGCCGACTTCGATCTGCTGCTCCGGCGGTACGGCAATCGGCCCGCCATTGCCTATGACCGGCATGCCGTTGCCGGCGCGCAACACGCCCAGGGCGTCAACGTTCAGGCTGCCGGTGCGCACGTAGCTTTCAGTGCCATCGGGCGTCTGCACGGCAATCCAGCCGTTGCCTTGCACGGCAACGTCGAGGTCGCGACCGGTTTCCACCAGTGAACCAGGGGAGAAATCCGTGCCCGGGCGCTCGGACATGGCAAACGCACGCGCCGGAAAGCTGTCACCGAACACCGGCATCGAACGGGCTTGCTCCAGGTCTTTCTGGAAACCGTTGGTGGAGATGTTCGCGAGGTTGTTGGCATGAGCCTTTTGCGCCAGTGCATTCTGGCTGGCGCCGGTCATTGCCACATAAAGGTACTTGTCCACACTCTTTCCTCTGCCTGCCGGACGTTTGCCGCCCACTGCTGTACTGCTGAGCCATAAGCAATTTGCAGACCAACTTGTTTTTGGCAGCGCGAGGCCCGGCAAACAGGGGACTTTGAGGAATCAGAAGGGAATGGTGATTTGTATCAGAGACGAAAAACCGGCGGTGTCATGCCGCTTCGCGGCAACGGATCAAAAGATCGCAGCCTTCGGCAGCTCCTACAGGGTTCGACGTAGGAGCTGCCGAAGGCTGCGATCTTTTGATCTTAAATGCTGTTGTCCTTACCCACCTCATACTCACGCAACTTGTTGGCAATGGTGGTATGCGAAACCCCCAGGCGCTTGCCCAACTGCCGACTGCTCGGATGCTCGGAATACAGCCGCTCCAGCACCGCCTTCTCGAAACGCCCAACGATCTCGTCCAGCCCTCCTTCCAGCGAAAAGTCGCCAAGGGGCTGACGCACGCCATAGTCCGGCAAACGAATGTGCTCGGCCTTGACCGTGCCGCCGTCGCACAGGGAAACCGCCTGGAACAGCACGTTCTCCAGTTGCCGTACGTTACCCGGCCAATGGTAATGACTGAGCCGCTCCATGGCCGCCGGGGCCAGTTTCGGCAGCGGGCAACCAATCTGCCGGCTGGCCTGGTCGAGGAAGTGCTCCACCAGCGGCGTCAAACCGTCGAGGCATTCGCGCAACGGCGGGATGTGCAGCGACAACACATTCAAGCGGTGATAGAGGTCCTGGCGGAACTCGCCGCGAGCGCACAATTCGGACAGGTCGACCTGGGTCGCGCAGATCACTCGCACGTCGAGGTAGACCTCTTCATCACTGCCTACACGGCGAAAGCAGCCGTCCTGCAGGAAGCGCAGCAATTTCACCTGCAAGCGCGGGCTCATCTCCCCGACGCCATCGAGAAACAGCGTACCGCCCGCCGTCAGTTCCAGCAGCCCGAGCTTGCCTTCGGCCCGCGCCCCTTCGAATGCACCGGGGCCGTAACCGAACAATTCCGTCTCGGCCATGGACTCCGGCAGACCGGCGCAGTTGAGCGCCATCAACGGCGATTGCCCACGAGGACTGGCCAGATGGCAGGCCCGCGCCAGCAATTCCTTGCCGGTGCCAGTCTCCCCTTCTATTAACAGCGGCGCATCCAGCGGCGCCATGCGCCGGGCTTCGCGCACCACGGCGGCCATGACTTTCGAGCTTTGGAAGATGCTGTCGAAACCACGCAGCTCCTGCTTGCGCACGTTGTAGATGCGCTCGCCCACCCGGTCGGCGCGGTGCAGCGTCAGCACCGCGCCAGCCATGGCCTCGCTGTCGTCATGCTCCGATTGCAGCGGCGCGATGTCGGCCAGGAACACATCGCCCTTGACCTTGACCCGCAACCCGTTGATCCGCGACTTGTTGGCACGCACCAGTTCCGGCAAATCGAAATCCTCGGCGTAGCGCGACAGGGGAATCCCCGGCACTTCGTCGACCCGCACCCCGAGCAACTGCGCCGCTGCCCGGTTGGCCGCGACGATGGAACCGCCCATGTCGATCGACAGCACAGGGAATTCCAGCGCACCAAGCAGTGCATTGAGCTCCATGTGCCGACGCTCGCTGGGCATCAGTCCTACACGCTTGACGCCAAACACCCCGGCAATCGCTTCAAATTTCGGACGCAAGGCCTGGAACTGAATGTTGATCAGGTTCGGGCAATGCAGGTAGATGGCGTTGCCATGCTCACCGCCCACCTCACCGCGGGCCACGTTGATCCCGTACTCCACCAACAGGTTGAGAATGTCGCGCAGGATGCCGATGCGGTTCTGGCAGTGGACTTTGATACGCATATAAAGACCCGAAAAGCGATGAATAAGGTTGGTATCAACGCAAACCCTGTGGGAATGGCGGTGCGACGATTCGACTTGCTCGCGAAGGCGGCCTGCCTGATACATCAATGTTGGACGTGCCAGCGCTTTCGCGAGCAAGCCCGCTCCCACAGGGGTATTGCGGTGCGCGCTCGATCGCATTTTTCTTTCGAGTCGCTCAGATAGTCGTCAAGATTATGTGACAGGCAAAGCGTTTTTCAAACCGGGAAATCTCAATAGCTGCGCGATCGCGACCAATTCGTAACGAAAACTTTACGAAATTTACGGTTTTTTCCTACGCGTGTCGCTGCTCACCTGCTGCAACAATGCAATCCTTGGGGTATTTCTAGGTCCATAGCAGTACATAACAAGAACGAAATCCCCTAGCAGGAGAGCAGCATGAAGCAGACGCAATACGTGGCTCGCGAGCCCGATGCGCAAGGTTTTATCGACTACCCCGCCGAAGAACACGCGGTGTGGAACACGCTGATCACCCGTCAACTGAAAGTGATCGAAGGGCGTGCGTGCCAGGAGTACCTGGACGGTATCGAAAAACTCGGACTGCCCCACGACCGCATTCCTCAACTCGGCGAAATCAACAAGGTCCTCGGTGAAACCACCGGCTGGCAGGTTGCCCGGGTTCCCGCACTGATTCCCTTCCAGACCTTTTTCGAATTGCTGGCCAGCAAGCAGTTTCCAGTGGCGACCTTTATTCGCACCCGCGAAGAACTGGACTACCTGCAAGAGCCGGACATTTTCCACGAGATCTTCGGTCACTGCCCGCTGCTGACCAACCCGTGGTTCGCTGAATTCACCCACACCTACGGCAAGCTCGGCCTCGAGGCGACCAAGGAAGAACGCGTGTACCTGGCGCGCCTGTACTGGATGACCATCGAGTTCGGTCTGGTCGACACCCCGCAAGGCCAGCGCATCTACGGCGGCGGCATTCTGTCTTCTCCGAAAGAGACCGTGTATTGCCTGTCGGACGAGCCTGAGCATCAGGCGTTCGATCCGCTGGAATGCATGCGCACGCCCTACCGCATCGACATCCTGCAGCCAGTGTACTTCGCATTGCCAAATCTCAAGCGTCTGTTCGACCTCGCTCATGAAGACATCATGGGCATGGTCAAGCAAGCGATGCAGATGGGTCTGCACGCACCGAAATTTCCGCCAAAACCAAAAGCCGCGTGATCCGCCGCTTTTAAAATCAAGTGAGCCTGTCAGAAACCATCGCTTTGGATTAGCGTGGTAGCACTGAGGGCCGATTTTCCAACATTCGATTTCAGGAACACATCATGACCGCATTAACTCAAGCCCATTGCGAAGCCTGCCGCGCCGACGCCCCACAAGTCAGCGACGAAGAATTGCCGATCCTGATCAAGCAGATCCCGGACTGGAACATCGAAGTACGCGACAGCATCATGCAGCTGGAAAAGGTCTTCCTGTTCAAGAACTTCAAGCACGCCCTGGCGTTCACCAACGCCGTCGGTGAAATCTCCGAGGCCGAAGGCCACCACCCAGGCCTGCTGACCGAGTGGGGCAAAGTGACCGTGACCTGGTGGAGCCACTCGATCAAGGGCCTGCACCGCAACGACTTCATCATGGCCGCGCGCACTGACGAAGTGGCGAAGAATGCCGAGGGGCGCAAGTAATGCATTTCGACGCCATCGGTCGAGTGCCTGGCGACCCGATCCTGGGCCTGATGGAGGCCTATGCGCAGGACCCGAATCCGCGCAAGTTCGATCTGGGCGTGGGGGTCTACAAGGACGCCCAGGGCCTGACGCCGATTCTCCAGTCGGTGAAGCTGGCCGAGCAGCGCCTGGTGGATCGCCAGTCCACCAAGACCTACATCGGTGGTCACGGCGAACCGGCGTTCGGCAAAGCGATCAATGAGCTGGTGCTGGGTGCCGACTCGAAACTGATCAGCGCACAACGCGCCGGCGCCACCCAGACGCCGGGCGGCACCGGGGCTTTGCGCCTGAGCGCGGACTTCATCGCCCAATGCCTGCCGGGGCGCGGCGTATGGTTGAGCAACCCGACCTGGCCGATCCACGAAACGATTTTCGCGGCAGCCAAGGTCAAGGTCAGCCACTACCCGTACGTGGGCAGTGACAACCGTCTCGATGTCGACGGCATGCTGGCGGCGCTCAATGAAGCGCCCAAGGGTGACGTGGTGTTGCTGCACGCCTGCTGCCACAATCCGACCGGTTTCGACCTGTCCCGGGATGACTGGCAGCGGGTGCTGGAGGTCGTACGCAAGCGCGAACTGCTGCCACTGATCGACTTCGCGTATCAAGGATTCGGCGACGGGCTGGAACAGGATGCCTGGTCGACCCGGTTGTTCGCCGCCGAGTTGCCGGAACTGTTGATCACCAGTTCGTGCTCGAAGAACTTCGGCCTGTACCGCGACCGTACCGGCGCGCTGATTGTCTGCGCGAAAACCGCCGACAAGCTCACCGACATCCGCAGCCAGCTGGCCAACATCGCCCGCAACCTGTGGTCGACGCCGCCGGATCACGGCGCTGCCGTGGTCGCGACCATCCTCGGTGACACAGAGTTGAAAAACCTCTGGGCTGACGAAGTGGAAGCCATGCGCCTGCGTATCGCCCAACTGCGCAGCGGTCTGGTGGAAGCACTGGAGCCTCACGGTTTGCGCGAGCGTTTTGCGCACATTGGCATGCAACGCGGGATGTTCTCCTACACCGGCCTGTCGCCTGAGCA
This sequence comes from Pseudomonas sp. S2_F07, assembly GCF_054668325.1. Lineage (NCBI taxonomy): Bacteria > Pseudomonadati > Pseudomonadota > Gammaproteobacteria > Pseudomonadales > Pseudomonadaceae > Pseudomonas > Pseudomonas sp. S2_F07. The sequence goes on along the minus strand of NZ_CP162758.1, from coordinate 5,546,488 downwards.
AGTGAAGAACCTGCGGGATCATCACAGCGTGTACATGGTCAGTTCGGGCCGGGCCAACGTGGCGGGGATTGATGCCACGCGCCTGGATCTGCTGGCCGAGGCGATTGCCAGCGTCTGCAAGTAACCATCAGACACTGCAAGCCCCCTGTGGGAGCGAGCTTGCTCGCGATAGCGGTCTATCAGTCAACATCACCGTTGAATGACACTCCGCTATCGCGAGCAAGCTCGCTCCCACATTTGTTTTGTGTCGCTCCTCCAGTCATGTCTAGACAATCCCATCCGTCGAAACAAATGGATATAAAAGTCCGTTTGTCATTTTCAGTGCTGTATCCTGCCCAAGCTTTTTAAAAAGCGCGGATCTACCAGATCTATCAACAGACTTAGCGAGGAGCGCAACCATGCACGAGATTCCTAATCTCCCCTTCCCAAGCCTGCACGAACCTGAGCAGACGACCACGCAGCAAGCCGGAGCCCAACAGCCCGAGCCGAAAGAAGCCACTGACAGCCGCCAGGCTGACAGAGAAGACTGAAACACCCGCCGCACAGACCGTGTGGAAAGCGCTACCATGCGCTTTCCACACTGCCTGAAATGAGCCTGACCATGACCGATGAATTCAGTGAAGCGCAGGCCAGCGTCCTGATCGGCACCGCCGAGAAAATGATCGAGATCTGGAACCGCCTCTCCCCCGAGAAACAAGCCACCTTGCTCGCCCGCTTCGGCACCCAGGAAAATGCGCTGGCCGCCCTGGTCACCACGCAATTGGTCGCTCCCGCCAAACCTGAATGACGCCGCCCGGCAAATAGTTTTACTTTTTCACGACCTGTGACCGTCCACACCGCTATCATAAGCAGCCTATCTATCCTGCTTTACCGTGGACCTTTACCCATGCCCGAAAACCAGCGCCCCCTGGCGGTCACGCTGCAAGTTGTCTCCATCGTCCTTTTCACCTTCATCGGCTACCTGAACATCGGCATCCCCCTGGCCGTATTGCCCGGTTACGTCCACAGCGACCTGGGCTTCGGCGCGGTGATCGCGGGGCTGGTGATCAGCGTGCAATACCTGGCCACCCTGCTCAGCCGCCCCTATGCCGGGAAGATCATCGACAACAAGGGCAGCAAGCTGGCTGTGATGTATGGCCTGGCCGGTTGCGGCTTGAGCGGGGTGTTCATGTTGCTCTCGGCCTGGACCCAGAGCCTGCCGACCTTGAGCCTGATCTGCCTGTTGATCGGCCGCCTGGTACTCGGCAGTGCCGAAAGCCTGGTGGGCTCGGGCTCGATTGGCTGGGGCATCGGCCGGGTCGGCGCGGCGAACACGGCCAAGGTCATCTCCTGGAACGGTATCGCCAGCTATGGAGCACTGGCTGTCGGCGCGCCCTTGGGCGTATTGCTCGTCCATCAACTGGGTTTGTGGAGCATGGGGGTGAGCATTGTTTTGCTGGCCGTGCTCGGTCTGCTGCTGGCCTGGCCGAAAACAGCCGCGCCGATCGTTGCCGGTGAGCGCCTGCCGTTCATGCACGTACTCGGGCGGGTTTTCCCCCACGGCTGCGGCCTGGCCCTGGGCTCCATCGGTTTTGGCACAATCGCCACCTTCATCACCCTGTATTACGCCACTCAACACTGGGACAACGCGGTGCTGTGCCTGAGCCTGTTCGGCGCCAGCTTCATCGGCGCGCGCCTGCTGTTCGGCAACCTGATCAACCGCCTCGGCGGCTTTCGCGTGGCCATTGCCTGCCTGTCAGTGGAAACCCTGGGATTGCTGTTGCTGTGGTTGGCACCGGATGCCCATTGGGCTCTGGCGGGCGCGGCGCTAAGCGGCTTCGGCTTTTCCCTGGTATTTCCGGCACTGGGCGTGGAGGCGGTCAACCTTGTCCCCGCATCCAGCCGAGGCGCAGCCGTCGGCGCCTATTCGCTGTTCATCGACTTGTCGCTGGGGATCACCGGACCGCTCGCCGGTGCGATTGCGGCAGGATTTGGTTTTGCATCGATCTTCCTGTTCGCCGCGCTCGCTGCACTCAGCGGTTTGCTGCTGAGCCTTTACCTGTACCGACAGGCACCGAAGCAACGCGAAGCGCGGGACGCCCGCTAGAAATCGACCTTGCCACGTCCGGCCTTGATGTTGCCACGCTTGGACTTTGACTCGAGTCGGCGGGTCTTCGAGCCGAGGGTCGGCTTGGTCGGGCGACGCTTTTTCTCGACCTTGGTGGCACTCTGGATCAACTCGGTCAGCCGCAACAGCGCATCGGCGCGGTTCTGCTCCTGCGTCCGGTACTGCTGGGCCTTGATGATCAACACACCGTCGCTGGTGATGCGGCTGTCGCGCAGCGCCAGCAGCCGTTCCTTGTAGAACTCGGGCAAGGACGACGCAGGTATGTCGAAGCGCAGGTGCACGGCACTTGAGACCTTGTTGACATTCTGCCCACCGGCGCCCTGGGCGCGAATGGCCGTCAACTCGATCTCGGCATCCGGCAGCTGCACGTTGTTGGAAATCACCAGCATGGAAAAGCGTCCGTATTCAGAACGTGCAGGATACCGCGAATGAGTGTCAGGAACGCAGCAGAACCAATGTGGGAGCGGGCTTGCTCCGGGCGGCGCTCCGACAAATGCGGAGTGTCAGTCGACTTGAATGCTGACGGTTAAACCGCTTTCGCGAGCAAGCCCGCTCCCACAAAGGGTTTTGTATTAACCTTGAAAACAACAAACCCGGCACTTGGCCGGGTTTTTTGTTTCTGCGCGGAGTTACTCCACTACGGCCTGCAAGGCACGCTGAGCACTGCGCTTGTTCTTGATGCCGTAGCAGACCCACATGAACACCAGCCACACCGGAATCGCATACACCGATGTCTGGATCCCCGGAATCAACAGCATCACGCCAAGGACGAACACTACGAACGCCAGGCAGATGTAGTTGCCGTACGGGTACCACAGAGCCTTGAACAGCGGCGTCTGTTTGGTCTTGTTCATGTGCTGGCGGAACTTGAAGTGCGAGTAGCTGATCATCGCCCAGTTGATCACCAAGGTAGCAACCACCAACGACATCAGCAGTTCCAGCGCGTTCTGCGGGATCAGGTAGTTCAGCAGTACCGCGATCAGGGTCACGGCGGCCGAAGCCAGGATCGAACGCACTGGCACGCCGCGCTTGTCGATCTTCGCCAGGCCCTTCGGCGCGTCGCCCTGCTCGGCCATGCCCAGCAGCATGCGGCTGTTGCAGTAGGTGCCGCTGTTGTACACCGACAACGCCGCGGTCAGGACCACGAAGTTGAGGATGTGCGCGGCGGTGTTGCTGCCCAGCATCGAGAACACTTGCACGAACGGGCTGCCGCTATAGGAATCACCGGAGGCGTTCAGGGTGGTCAGCAAGCTGTCCCACGGCGTCAACGACAGCAGGATCACCAGGGCACCGATGTAGAAAATCAGGATCCGGTAGATCACCTGGTTGATGGCTTTCGGGATCACGGTTTTCGGCTTGTCGGCTTCGGCAGCGGTGAAACCGAGCATTTCCAGACCACCGAAGGAAAACATGATGAACGCCATGGCCATCACCAGACCGCTGACGCCGTTCGGGAAGAAGCCACCGTGGGACCACAGGTTGCTGACCGCTGCTTGCGGGCCGCCATTACCGCTGACCAGCAGGTAGCTGCCCAGGGCAATCATGCCGACGATCGCCACGACCTTGATGATCGCGAACCAGAACTCAGCCTCGCCGAACACTTTGACGTTGGCCAGGTTGATGGCGTTGATCAGCACGAAGAAGGCAGCTGCGGAGGCCCAGGTCGGGATGTCCGGTGCCCAGTAGTGGATGTATTTGCCGACCGCGGTCAGCTCCGACATGCCCACCAGAATGTACAGGATCCAGCAGTTCCAGCCCGACAGGAAGCCGGCAAAGCCGCCCCAGTACTTGTGCGCGAAGTGGCTGAAGGAACCGGCCACCGGGTCCTCGACGATCATTTCACCCAGTTGGCGCATGATCATGAAGGCGATGAAGCCGCAGATGGCGTAGCCGAGGATCATCGACGGACCGGCGGATTTCAGTACCCCGGCCGAACCGAGGAACAAGCCGGTACCGATCGCGCCACCGAGGGCGATCAATTGAATGTGGCGATTTTTCAGGCCGCGTTTCAGCTCGCCTGATTGCGGGTTTTGTCCACTCATGAAAAGGGTCTCACGCAAGGTTTGATGATGTTCAGTAGACGTTGCTGCTCAAGAAAGGCGTTAAGCGGCACCGATCAAACCCCAGCGCAGGCACCAGGAGTTCAGCGTAATTACAACGGTCATGCGTCACCTGTTTGTTTTTATCTGTGACGAAATCGAACCCGACACGCTCGTGACGCGACGGAGTGAACAAGGCGGATAGCCTTGAGGTTTGCGCAGATGCGCAGGAGGTCACAGGTAAAACGCGGCGCATTGTACACCTGTAACCCCCTGCTGCCAGACCCGCTGGACAAGCGTGTCTATGGCCGGGATTGCCTGTGTCCGCCCCGAGAGGCTCGGGCGGCTGCAAAAAATGGGTCAGACCCTTGCGGATCATCGACGGGAAAGGCAGGAAAACCGCCCCTCGCAGAGAGATGGAGATGGAATACGGCGTTCATTGCGCCTCCTTTTTGTTATGCACCTGCACGACAGGCATGGCGCGCATAACACCCTGCATGGAGCGGTGAAACAAGCGGGCCAGAGGGCTGGAAGGAGGAAGGAAGACGCTGTTGCGTAAGCGTTTTCTTACGGCATTCGGGGAATGGCGATTCCACGGGGCTAATCCGTGATTTTTGTCAGGATTTCTTTACAAGCCGTAACATCGGGTTTCCATTCGGGAGAGTGTGGTGTTGCCGCTATCGCCTTCGCGGGCAAGCCCGCTCCCACAATGGATCGCATTTCGACCAAACAACTCCGCCCCCCCTGTGGGAGCAGGCTTGCCCGCAAAGAGGCCATTGAAAACACCTCACCACTGAAGCCTGACCCAAAAAAAAACGCCAACCCGAAGGTTGGCGTTTTTTTATGAAGCGCTTACCGATTACTCAGGCTTGCGACGACCAAAGCCTGGACGCTGGCCCGAACCGGCCGGTGCGCCACGGCGCTTGCCCGATGGGGTATCGCCGTCGACCAGTTTGATCCCCGGACGCTTCGGCGCTGGCTTGGCCGGGCGCTTGGTGTCGGCCGGGCGATCGGCTACCGGCGTACCACGACCTTCGCCCCGTTCGGTACGGCCATTGGCCGGACGTGGCGTGCGCGGACCGCGTTCGCCGTCCTGACGGGCAGCCGGCTTGCGCCCCGGACGCTCGCCTTCGATCTGCGGCTCGCGGCTTGCCCGTGGAGCAACAGGAGCGGCAGGAGCCCCAGCGGCTGGACGCAGGGTACGCACGCGCTCGGTCTTGGCCATTGGACGCGACGATTTGCGCTGCATCCGGTCAAGCTTGTCCTTGCTCTTGGCGTTCATCTGCGGCATCGCGACCGGCGTCAGGCCAACTTCGGCACTCAGGATGTCGACTTCGTACTGGCTCATTTCGCGCCAGCGGCCCATCGGCAGGTCGGAGTTGAGGAACACCGGACCGAAACGCACGCGCTTCAGACGGCTGACCACCAGGCCCTGGGATTCCCACAGGCGACGAACTTCGCGGTTGCGACCTTCCATCACCACGCAGTGATACCAGTGGTTGAAACCTTCACCGCCTGGCGCCTGCTTGATGTCGGTGAACTTTGCCGGGCCGTCTTCGAGGACAACACCAGCCTTCAGGCGCTCGATCATTTCGTCATCGACTTCGCCACGCACACGTACCGCGTATTCACGGTCCATTTCGTAGGAAGGGTGCATCAGGCGGTTGGCCAGTTCACCGTCGGTGGTGAACATCAGCAAACCGGTGGTGTTGATGTCCAGACGACCGATGTTGATCCAGCGTCCCTCTTTAGGGCGCGGCATCTTGTCGAACACGGTCGGACGGCCTTCCGGGTCGACACGGGTGCAGATCTCGCCGTCGGGCTTGTTGTACATGATCACGCGGCGCACCGACTCGGCGGCCTCTTCGCGCTTGATCACCTTGCCATCGATGGTGATAGCGTCGTGCATGTCGACGCGCTGGCCAAGGGTGGCGTCTTTGCCGTTGACCTTGATGCGGCCGTGGCTGATCCAGGCTTCCACGTCACGGCGCGAGCCGACGCCGATACGGGCGAGGACTTTCTGCAGTTTTTCGCCTGCTGGGCCGATTGGCTGGTCGTCTTGCTGGTCTTTGATACTCATCTGGGCACCTCCCGGTGTGGTCTGAAAACTGGGTACTTGGGCGAAGGGATCGCCGAAGGGTCGCGAATCATACGCGCATGAGGGCGTTTGCGCATCAGAGACTAGCTGATCAAGGCAAGGTTATTTGTTTTTCCGCCGACCGGTGACACGCAACTTGCTAACGAACACAAAACCCTGTGGGAGCGAGCTTGCTCGCGATGACGGTGGCACATCCGACATCGAAGCGACTGACCTGTCGCCATCGCGAGCAAGCTCGCTCCCACAGTGAATCTCCATTGTTCATGAGAATCGTATCAATCTTCGAACTGGCGACGCTCTGCTTCGATGGCTTCAGCCAGGGCCTGGGCTTCGGCCTCTTCGTCCGACAGCTCCGGCTCGGGTTTCGGCTGTTCAAGGGCGGCAACGGCGGCCAGGAGTTTTTCCCGGGCTTCGGCAACGCCGAGGATATCGTCGTCCTGCTCCGGCTCAGTCTCCGGCTCAGGCTCGCCTTCCGGCCCAGGCTCGGGTTGTGCCGCTTCGACTTCTGGCTCGATGACCGACTGTTCCGGATCGAACTCAGGCGGCGCACCATCACGCAGCAAGTCGTCGAAGTCGGTCTTGATCCCCTCCTCCATGCTGTCCAGTTCCAGCAACAGCGTGTGGAAACTGGTTTCTTCCTTGGGTTCTTCCGGCTCGGCGCTGGCATCGGCCAACTCTTGCAACCCGGCGGGTACGGGGGCGTCGTCGAAGTCGAGCACCGGGTCCGGTTCCAGCTCGCGCAGTTCCGCCAGCGGCGGCAGGTCGTCGAGGTTCTTCAGGTTGAAGTGGTCGAGGAACGCCTTGGTGGTGGCGAACATCGCCGGTTTACCGGGCACGTCGCGGTAGCCGACGATGCGGATCCACTCGCGCTCCATCAAGGTCTTGACGATGTTGCTGTTGACCGCCACGCCCCGCACGTCTTCGATTTCGCCACGGGTGATCGGCTGGCGATAGGCAATCAGCGCCATGGTTTCCAGCATCGCCCGAGAGTAACGCTGCGGGCGCTCTTCCCACAGGCGCCCGACCCACGGCGCAAATTTCTCGCGAATCTGCAGGCGATACCCCGAGGCCACTTCCTTCAATTCAAAGGCGCGGCCATCGCAGGACTTGGCGAGAATCGTCAGGGCCTTCTTGAAGACCGGTGGTTCCGGGCGCTCACCCTCCTCGAAGAGTTCGAACAGGCTTTCCAAAGATTGCGGCTTTCCCGAGGCCAACAGAAAGGCTTCAAGCAAGGGTGCCAGATCACGGGGTTCAGTCAGGTTCATGTTTCGACTCGTTATTCGGCTCGGGCTCGCACGTGGATCGCGGCAAATGGCTCATTCTGCACCAGCTCGACCAGGGATTCCTTGACCAATTCAAGGATCGCCATAAAGGTCACCACCACCCCCAGGCGCCCTTCTTCAGCGGTGAACAGCTCGACAAACGGCACGAACCCGCCGCCCTTGAGGCGTTCCAGCACATCACTCATGCGTTCGCGGGTCGACAACGCCTCGCGGCTGACCTGGTGGCTTTCAAACATGTCGCCACGGCGCAAGACTTCGGCCATGGACAACAGCAGCTCTGACAAGCGCACGTCCGGCAACAGCTTGCGTGCCCGGGCTTCAGGGGCGTCCAGCTTGGGCACCACCACATCACGACCGACGCGGCTCAGGCCATCGATGCCTTCGGCCGCGGCCTTGAAGCGTTCATACTCCTGCAAGCGGCGGATCAGTTCGGCGCGGGGGTCGTCCTCTTCGTCTTCGACGGTTTCGGCCCGTGGCAGCAGCATCCGCGACTTGATCTCGGCCAGCATCGCGGCCATCACCAAATACTCGGCGGCCAGTTCCGGGCGCACCGACTGCATCAACTCGACGTAGCCCATGTACTGGCGAGTGATCTCCGCCACAGGGATGTCGAGAATGTTGATGTTCTGTTTGCGGATCAGGTACAGCAGCAGGTCGAGCGGGCCTTCGAACGCCTCTAGAAAGACCTCGAGGGCATCCGGCGGGATGTACAGGTCCAGCGGCATTTCCATGACCGCCTGGCCATAGACCATGGCGAAAGGCAGCTCTTGCTGGGCCCCGGCCTGACTGTCGACGGGTTCTACTGCAGACATCTAGGCCTCGACCATGAACGGCGCAGGGTCGCCGCAACCAACGCGAATGACTTCCGGCTCGCCGTCGGCAAGGCTGATCACCGTGGACGCCTTGATCCCGCCGAAGCCGCCATCGATGATCAGATCGACCTGGTGTTCAAGCAACTGGCGCATTTCGTGCGGATCGGTCAACGGGTCTTCATCGCCGGGCATGATCAGGGTCACGCTCATCAACGGTTCACCCAGTTCAGCCAGCAGCGCCAGGGCAATCGGGTGGCTCGGCACGCGCAGGCCGATGGTACGTTTCTTCGGGTGCAACAACAGCCGCGGCACTTCGCGGGTGGCGTTGAGAATGAAGGTATAGGGCCCCGGCAGATGGGCTTTGAGAATGCGGAACGTGCCGGTGTCGATCTTGGCGAACAGGCCAAGTTGCGACAGGTCGCTGCAGATCAGTGCGAAGTTGTGCTTCTCATCCAGCTGTCGCAGGCGTCGAACGCGCTCCACGGCCACCTTGTCGCCGATCTGGCAACCTATGGCGTAGGAGGAGTCCGTGGGATAAATCACCACCCCGCCCTTGCGGATGATTTCGACAGCCTGTTTGATCAGGCGCGCCTGCGGGTTTTCCGGATGAATCTGGAAAAATTGACTCACATTCTCTACCTGTTCAGACGGCGGCAATAACTGGGTCATGTTTGAATCGACACCATAGCGGCGGCAGATCCTCCGGGAGCGGCCGGTATTCACCGATCTCCGACCAGCCTCCAGGGCCATGAAAATCACTGCCGGCGCTGACCAGCAGACCGAACTCGCGGGCCAGGATGGCCAGGCTGCCCACTTGCTCGGCAGGCTGGTAACCATTGACCACTTCGATGGCGTGGCCCCCCGCTTGAATATAGTCGGCAATCAGACGACGGCGCTTGCTGCGTGTGAATTCATAGTGCCATGGGTGTGCCAGACTGACCCAGGCCTTGGCCGCGCGCAGGGTTTCGACGGTGTCCTCCAGAGTCGGCCAGTGTTGCTTGACGTCGCCCAGCTTGCCGGCACCCAGCCATTTGCGAAACGCCTCGGCGCGGTCCTTGACAAAACCTTCACGCACCATCCAGTCGGCGAAATGCGGGCGGGCCGGCGCGTTACCGCTGTCGCCCAGCTCCTGCTGGATCTCCCGAGCGCCATCCAGCGCCCCTGGCATGCCTTTGAGCGCCAGTTTGCGGCTGATTTCCTCGGAGCGTAGCCAGCGGCCATCATGCAATCTGGCGATGGCCTCGACCAACGGCGCGGCATTCACGTCAAAACCGTAGCCCAGGACATGAATGGTCGCGCCGCCCCAGGTGCAGGACAATTCGACGCCGTTGACCAGTTGCATCCCCAGCGCGGTAGCCGCGTGCCGGGCCTCGTCGAGGCCCTCGAGGGTGTCGTGATCGGTCAAGGCCAGGACTCGCACGCCTTTCTCGAACGCCCGCGCCACCAGAACCGCAGGCGCCAGGGCGCCATCGGAGGCCGTGCTATGGCAGTGCAAATCAACATTCACAGGGCTTTGTAACCTCAAATCAGCTGGCGCTATCGCGCGCCCATATGTTTGTTATTATGCCGCCACATCCTGCTTCTGGCTGCCACTGTGAAACAATTCATCGATTTCATCCCGCTCCTGCTGTTTTTCATCGTCTTCAAAATCGACCCACGGGTCGTCGACATCGCCGGTCATGAGTTCACTGTAGGCGGTATTTACAGCGCCACCGCAATGCTGATCGTCAGTTCCCTGGTGGTCTACGGCACACTGTTCATCAAGCAGCGCAAGCTGGAGAAGAGCCAGTGGCTGACCCTGATCGCCTGCCTGGTCTTCGGCAGCCTGACGCTTGCGTTCCACAGCGAGACGTTCCTGAAATGGAAGGCCCCGGTGGTCAACTGGCTGTTCGCCCTGGCGTTCATCGGCAGCCACTTCGTCGGTGACAGCCTGCTGATCAAGCGCATCATGGGCCACGCGCTGACCCTGCCGGAGCCGGTCTGGACGCGCCTGAACATCGCCTGGATCGCCTTCTTCCTGTTTTGCGGTGCCGCCAACCTGTTTGTCGCGTTCACCTTCCAGAGCTACTGGGTCGACTTCAAGGTCTTCGGCAGCCTGGGCATGACTCTGCTGTTCCTGGTCGGCCAGGGCATTTACCTGTCCCGCCATCTGCACGATGCCGACACCACAACGCCAAAAACCGAGGACTGACATGCTTTACGCAATCATTGCCACAGACGTCGCCAACTCCCTGGAAGCCCGCCTGGCCGCACGGCCTGCACACCTGGAGCGCCTGCAAGTGCTCAAAGGCGAAGGTCGCATCGTATTGGCCGGCCCACACCCGGCGATCGACAGCAATGATCCGGGCGCGGCGGGTTTCAGCGGCAGCCTGATCGTTGCCGAATTCGACTCCCTGAGCGCCGCCCAGGCCTGGGCCGACGCCGATCCGTACATCGCCGCGGGCGTCTACGCCAACGTTCTGGTCAAACCGTTCAAGCAAGTCCTTCCGTAACTTTCTTCTTTCAACTGCCCCACGCGGTGAACCATATCGGTTCATCGCGTTCTCAATCGCTCATTATTCTCGTTTGCCGGCCGACAACTTCCCCAATACTCGTATTGGAACCAGGAGTCGCCATGCGCAAGGGTCCGTTGTGCCTGATGTTGGTCACGTTGTCGATCGGGGCGCCTGCCCACGGTGAGGAAAGTGTCGAGGGCGGTAATTCGACGCCGTTTTCCTTGAGCGCCGGCAGCCAGATCACCGAGTTACAGCAACGCTTGAAAGAAAGCGAACGGCAACGGGAAGAACTGAACAAGCAATTGCAAACTGCCGATAGCGAACGCGAAAGCCCGCTGCTGGCCCGGTTGCGCCAGGAGAACCAGCGATTGAAGCTGCAACTCAAGGAAGCCCAGGCCAGCAGTCCCCTGCCGCGCCTGCTGACCGACCAGCAACAATGGTTCGTCATTGGCGCCGGGGTAGCGCTATTGGCTCTGCTCTGCGGTATCTTCGCCAGTGGAGCAAGTCGAAAACGTCGACAATGGCTAAATTGAGTGAGTCATGAGCGAGCTGTTACTTATTGATGATGACCAGGAGCTGTGTGAGCTCCTGAGCAGTTGGCTGAGCCAGGAAGGGTTTCAGGTACGTGCCTGTCACGACGGCCAGAGCGCACGTCGTGCGCTGGCCGAAACCGCTCCGGCGGCCGTGGTGCTGGATGTGATGCTGCCCGATGGCAGCGGCCTGGAACTGCTCAAGCAGTTGCGCAGCGATCACCCGGATTTGCCGGTGCTGATGCTCTCGGCCCGGGGCGAGCCCCTGGACCGTATCCTCGGCCTGGAGCTCGGCGCCGACGACTACCTGGCCAAGCCCTGCGACCCACGGGAACTGACCGCCCGCCTGCGCGCAGTCCTGCGTCGTAGCCACCCGGCGGCGGTGTCCAGCCAGATCGAACTGGGCGACCTGTGTTTCAGCCCGGTCCGCGGCGTGGTCAGCATCGACGAACAGGAATTTACCCTCACCGTCTCCGAAAGCCGCCTGCTGGAAGCCTTGCTCAAGCAACCCGGCGAGCCCCTGGACAAGCAGGAACTGGCGCAGATCGCCCTTGGCCGCAAGCTGACCCTGTACGACCGCAGCCTGGACATGCACGTCAGCAACCTGCGCAAGAAGATCGGTCCACACCCCGATGGCCGACCGCGCATCGTCGCCCTGCGCAGCCGCGGCTACTACTACAGCCTCTGACCCCGTAGGAGCTGCCGCAGGCTGCGATCGTTTGACCTTGGCTTTGAAGATCAAAAGATCGCAGCCTTCGGCAGCTCCTACGGGTTTGTCAGGGCGGCGCAAAACCATCTTTACCCAAGCTTTACCCTCCGCTGACCGCCGCTGACCTTGATCTGCGTAATCTGCACTCATCCGGAACGTACCGGGAACGAGACAAGGAGATACACCATGCGCAAGACTCTTATCGCCCTGATGTTCGCTGCTGCCCTGCCGACCGTTGCCATGGCCATGCCGGAAGGCGCGGGCCCCATGGATGGGTCGATGGACGGTTCGCGCCACGGCGGCCAGATGCACGGCATGCACGGCAAAGGCCCGTACAGTGAACTGGACCTGAGCCGCGAACAGCGCGAGCAGATCCGCAAGATCATGGGCGAGCAAATGCACGAGCGTAAGCAACTGGTCGACAAGTACCTGGAGAAGCTCTCGCCAGCCGACCAGAAAGCCATGAAGGACGAGATGGCCGCCAACCACAAGAAGGCTGAAGCGGACGTGCGCGCCTTGCTGAAACCGGATCAACAGAAGAAATTCGACGAGATCCAGAAAAAACAGGCTGAACGTCGCGCCGAGTGGGCCGAGTTCAAGGCCTGGAAAGCGCAACAACCGCAAAAAGCGCAATAATGCGCTAACCCCGGACCCAACGGCTCAACCCCGTTGGGCCTGACACCACGCAATTTAAATGTGGGAGCGGGCTTGCTCCCACATGGCTTGACGTTTGTTCGAGGATTTCCTGTGCGTTCATTGTTCTGGCGTATCCTGGCCAGCTTCTGGCTGGCCATCGCTCTGGTTGCAGGGCTTTCCATCCTGCTCGGACACATGCTCAACCAGGACGCCTGGATTCTCAGCCGCCACCCGGGTCTCAACACGCTGGCCGAAGAGTGGACGCAAACCTATGAAAGCCAGGGCGAAGACGCCGCCCAGGACATTCTCCAGCAACGCAAACGCCAGTATCACATCGACGTTCAGGTGCTTAACGAAAGCGGCGATCCGGTGGTGCGCGGTACCTTCCCGAAACGCGCGGCGGCCTTTGAGGCGCGCCAGAACAACGAGGACCGACGCCTGCCGTGGCGGCGCCTGACCGATGAATTCACCAGCGAAAAAACCGGTGACACCTTCCTGTTCATCTACCGCATCCCGCACCCGGAACTGGATGCCTGGCACCGAGAGAGCCTGCTCTGGCCGCTCAGTGCCCTGGGAATCGCCCTGGTGGTGCTGACCCTGTTCAGCCTGCTGGTGACCTTTTCCATCACTCGCCCGCTCAGCCGTCTACGCGGAGCGGTGCATGACCTGGGACAAACCACCTATCAACAAAACAGCCTGGTCAAGCTGGCCAACCGCCGCGATGAGTTCGGCGTCCTGGCCAACGACTTCAATCGCATGGGCGCGCGCCTGCAAAGCCTGATTGGCAGTCAGCGGCAACTGCTGCGGGATGTGTCCCACGAACTGCGTTCACCCCTCGCCCGTCTGCGTATCGCGCTGGCACTGGCCGAACGGGCCACCCCGCAGGAACGGGAACAGCTGTGGCCGCGCCTGACCCGCGAGTGCGACCGGCTGGAAGCGCTGATCAGCGAAATCCTGGTACTGGCGAGGGTCGACTCCGATAACGCCAGTGCCGAAGAGGTGGACCTGAACGCCTTGCTCAATAGCCTGCAAAAGGATGCGCAACTCGGTTCACCCGAGCAACTCGTCCACCTCGAAGCCGAGTCGCAACTGAATCTGAAGGGCTGGCCGACCATGATCGAACGGGCCGTGGACAATCTGCTGCGCAACGCCCAGCGTTTCAATCCGGTGGATGGCCTGCCGATCGAAATGCAGGCCCTGCGTCAGGGTGAACGGATCGTCGTGACCGTACGCGATCACGGACCGGGGGTCAGTGCCGAGTATTTGAGCCAGCTCGGTGAGCCGTTCTATCGGGCGCCAGGGCAAACAGCGGCCGGACACGGCCTGGGCCTGGCCATCGCCCGCCGCGCGGCGGAGCGACATGGCGGCAGCCTGGTGCTGGCCAATCACCCTGAGGGCGGGTTCATTGCCAGCCTGGAATTGCCGTTGGTGCCGGGGGCTGCCGTGCAGCCCTGAGCCTGGACCGACACGACAGGATCAAACGACACAAAACCAATGTAGGAGCGGGCTTGCTCGCGAAAGCGGCTAACTATTCAACATCTATGTTGGATGACAGACTGCTTTCGCGAGCAAGCCCGCTCCCACACTGATGTGTGGTGTCAGGCCTTGCCGGGCCAGGCGCTGACGAATTCGGCGAGATCGACTTTCTCCGCCACTCGCGGTTCTTTCTGCGGCGTGCCCAGATACAGGAAGGCAATCACCTCTTCCCCTTCTGCCAGGCCCAAGCCCTTGGCCACATGGGCCGAGTAAGCCAGGTCACCGGTACGCCACACCGCGCCAATGCCCTGCGCATAGGCCGCGAGCAAAATCCCGTGGGCCGCGCAGCCCGCCGCCAGCAATTGCTCGGACTTCGGATATTTGACGTGATCCTGCACGCGAGCAATCACAACCACCACCAACGGTGCCCGCAACGGACCACTGCGCGCCTTGTCGATGGCAGCTTCGCCGACTTCGCTGTCTGAAAGTTTCGCAGCTTCAGCCAGCAGCTCGCCCATCTGCTCACGCGCCGCGCCTTCCACCGTCAGGAAACGCCAAGGCTGCAAGTGACCGTGATCCGGAGCGCGCATGGCGGCGCCAAACAGCACCTCGCGCTGCTCGGCGGTGGGTGCAGGGTCAATCAGTCGCGGAACGGAAACACGGTTGAGCAAAGCGTCGAGAGCCTGCATCGGCCACCTCCTGAAAAATATGTGCGGCTATTCTAGCGGTAACTGCTGCAGCAGTGCCGGTTTACATGCCCTGCCCCGCAGGTAGAATGGCGCCCTTCCACTATCAGCCGAGCGGACCTCATGGCGTTGCCGACCTTACGGATCATTGGTTTCATCATCGGCATCTTCCTGATCACGCTGGCGATCTCCATGGTCGTGCCCATGGCCACGCTGGTCGTTTTCGACCGCACCAGCGATCTGCCGTCGTTCCTCTGGGCCAGCATGATTACCTTTGTCGCTGGTTTGGCGCTGGTGATTCCGGGGCGCCCGGAACACATTCACCTGCGCCCCCGGGACATGTACCTGCTCACCGTCAGCAGTTGGCTGGTGGTGTGCATCTTCGCCGCGCTGCCGTTCCTGCTGACCCAGCACATCAGCTACACCGATTCATTCTTCGAAAGCATGTCCGGCATCACCGCCACTGGTGCAACCGTACTCAGCGGCCTGGACACTATGTCCCCGGGCATCCTGATGTGGCGCTCGTTGCTGCACTGGCTCGGCGGCATCGGCTTCATCGGCATGGCGGTGGCGATCCTGCCGCTGTTGCGCATCGGTGGCATGCGACTGTTCCAGACCGAATCTTCGGACCGTTCCGAAAAGGTCATGCCCCGTTCGCACATGGTGGCGCGCCTGATTGTTGCGACTTACGTCGGCATCACTATTGTCGGCAGCCTGGCGTTCTGGTGGGCCGGGATGAGCCTGTTCGACGCCATCAACCATGCGATGTCGGCGATCTCCACCGGCGGTTTCTCCACCTCAGACCAGTCCTTGGCCAAGTGGCCGGAGCCTGCGGTGCATTGGGTCGCGATCGTCATCATGATTCTCGGTGCCCTGCCGTTCACCCTGTATGTCTCCACGTTGCGTGGTAACCGTCGTGCGCTGATCAAGGATGAACAGGTTCAAGGCCTGCTCGGCATGCTGCTGGTGACCTGGCTGGTGCTCGGCACCTGGTATTGGTGGACTACCCAGCTGCATTGGCTGGAGGCATTGCGGCATGTGGCGCTGAACGTGACGTCGGTAGTGACCACCACCGGTTTTGCACTGGGGGACTACAGCCTGTGGGGCAATTTCTCGTTGATGCTGTTCTTCTACCTGGGGTTTGTCGGCGGTTGCTCCGGATCGACCGCGGGCGGGATCAAGATTTTCCGCTTCCAGGTGGCCTATATCCTGCTCAAGGCCAACCTTAACCAGCTGATTCACCCGCGGGCGGTGATCAAGCAGAAGTACAACGGTCACCGCCTCGACGAAGAAATCGTGCGGTCGATCCTGACCTTTTCGTTCTTCTTTGCGATCACCATCTGCGTGATTGCGCTGCTGCTGTCGCTGCTCGGCGTGGACTGGATGACCGCCCTCACTGGCGCAGCCAGTACGGTGTCCGGTGTCGGCCCGGGGCTCGGCGAAACCATCGGCCCGGCGGGCAACTTCGCCACCCTGCCGGATGCCGCCAAGTGGATTCTCTCGTTCGGCATGCTACTGGGCCGGTTGGAGATCATTACGGTGTTTGTGCTTTGTATTCCGGCATTTTGGCGTCATTGATCGCGTCAGCCGATTGCATCAGCCGCATCCGGTACTCACCGGGTGTGGCATCGAACCAGCGCCGAAATGCACGGAAGAAGTTGCTCGGATCGGCAAACCCCAGCAAGTAGGCAATTTCCAGCAAGGTCATGTTCGGTTGCGCCAGGTACTGCTCGGCCAGTTCACGCCGGGTATCGTCCAGCAGCGCCTGAAAACTCGTGCCCTCTTCCTGCAAGCGCCGTTGCAAGGTGCGCTGGGACAGATGCAGCGTCTGCGCCACGGTGTCGCGTTTGGGCTCGCCTTGGGGCAACAGGCGGCACAACACCTGCCGCGCCTTGTGGGTTACGCGACTTTCGGAAAATCGCGCCAGGTACTCACCGGCAAAGCGGTCATGCAGCAGCGCCATGGCCTCGTTGGCCGTTGGCAGCGGCGCTTCCATATCGGCGCGCTCGAAAATCAGCGCATCGTAGGGCGCGTTGAACACCAGCGGTGCATGGAAGGCTTGCTTATAGGGCTCCAGGTTGGCCGGCTCGGCACCCTGCAGCAACACTTTGCGTGGTTGCAACGTACGCCCGGTCAACCAGCTGCACAGCGCCAAGGCACAGGCCAGCGAAGCTTCGGCGCTTTGCCGGGTCGGCGGCAGATGATCGCCATGGACCGTCAGAATCAGCGCGTAGCCTTCTTCCAGCAGCTTGAAACTCAGGTCGGCACTTTCGGCAATGATCCGCTGATAGCGCACC
This sequence comes from Pseudomonas sp. S2_F07, assembly GCF_054668325.1. Taxonomy (NCBI): domain Bacteria; kingdom Pseudomonadati; phylum Pseudomonadota; class Gammaproteobacteria; order Pseudomonadales; family Pseudomonadaceae; genus Pseudomonas; species Pseudomonas sp. S2_F07. Next base: position 5,529,320 of record NZ_CP162758.1, on the reverse strand, counting down.
AGACGCTGAAAGCCTTCGGCGAGAGTCTGGCTGGACATCAAAGCGTAACCGGCCACATGAAACTGCGCCGGTCGCACCACCTTGCCCATGTTCAGGCCGATGGCCGGATTGCCGGACAGCTCGACCGCGCGCTGCCACAGCCGTGTCATGGAGTCTTGCGGGAAGCGTGCGTCCGGATCGTCCAGTGCCGCGTAGTCGAGCCCCAGCTGCTTGAACAGGGCCCGGCAATCCAGGCCGTCCATCTCCAGCGCTTTGACAATCCCCATCGCCCAGCTTGCAGAAGTCGTTCGTTCGCTCATGGCGTTTTCTTACATGGTGGCCGCATGCTACGGCTATTGACCGAAGGATACTAAAGTGGCGCCTATTGTCAGTGGCTGATGCCATTGATCACTCTAGACTCAAATAAACTACCCGCAGAACAACTTGCAGCAAGAACAATAACCACAGAGATCGCTGTCGTGGAAAACGTCAAACGATTCAACAGCTTCGCTGAGTTCTATCCTTACTACCTCAGTGAGCACAGCAACAGCACCTGTCGCCGTTTACATTTTATCGGCACGACCCTGGTTATCTTGATTCTGACGCTGACCATTGGTCGCGGAGCCTGGATGCTGTTGTGGGCCCTGCCACTGGCAGGCTACAGCTTTGCCTGGGTCGGGCATTTCTTCTTCGAGAAGAACCGCCCGGCCACGTTTCAACACCCCTTCTATAGCCTGCTCGGCGATTTTGTCATGTACCGGGACATGGTCCTGGGGCGCGTTCCGTTCTAGCTGACATCCGTCACAAGAGAGTTGCCGATGAATGCCAATGCCCGCTTCACCCACATGAAGGACGGCACTCAGGAGGACTGGGCGATCATCGCCGCGGACTTCAGTGCCTACGCAAGACAATTGCCTGCACGGATCGTGGCGCACCTGAAGTTGCTGGAGGGTGATTTTGGCGGCTTCCCGGTGGATCGCCTGACCCACTCTCTGCAAACCGCCACCCGCGCCTGGCGCGATGGTCGCGACGAAGAGTACGTGGTCTGCGCCCTGCTCCACGATATCGGCGACACCCTGGGCTCCTACAATCACCCGGACATCGCGGCGGCGATCCTCAAGCCGTTCGTCAGCGCCGAGAACTTGTGGATGGTGGAAAAGCACGGGATTTTCCAGGGCTACTACTTCTTCCATCACCTGGGCATGGACCGGCATCTGCGCGAGCAATTCCAGGAGCATCCGCAGTACCAGGCGACCGTCGAATTCTGCGCCAGATACGATGCAGCGGCGTTTGATCCGGTGTACGACACGCTGCCGTTGAGCTTTTTCGAGCCGATGATGGAGCGCTTGTTTGCGCACCCCAGGAATTCGATCTACAAGGCGGCGATGGAAGAACATTCGCCAACCTGACAGATCCAGCGGGACCGCTTCGCGGTCCATTCGCGAGCAAGCCCGCTCCCACAGGTTATCAGGCGGTCACAAATCTTGTGCTCACCTTCGCCCACTGTGGGAGCGGCGGTGCGGCGATCCGGCTTGCCCGCGAAGAGGCCAGCACAGGCACTGAATGATCAAGCCAACTCTGCCACCCTGGCCGCCTTCAACTGCGCCTCGCGCGCCTGGGCATCCGCCAGGCGATACAACTCGATCGAACCATCCCAGTGCTCGATCAGGGCGGTGCACGATTCCACCCAGTCGCCGCAATTGAGGTAGTCCACCTCGCCGACCTTGCGAATCTCGGCATGGTGAATGTGCCCGCACACCACACCGTGCAGCTCGCGCTTGACGCATTCATGGGCGATGGCTTCTTCGAAGTCGCTGATAAAGCTGACCGCGGTTTTCACCTTGTGCTTGAGGTAGGCCGACAGCGACCAGTAGCCGTAGCCATATCGCGCGCGCCAATGATTGAGCCAGCGGTTGAGGGTCAGGGTGAATTCGTAGGCCGAGTCACCGAGAAACGCCAGCCAGCGATGATAACGGGTGATCACATCGAACTGGTCGCCATGGATCACCAGCAGGTGCCGGCCGTCGGCGGTGACGTGCACGGCTTCGTCGACCAACTGGATATTGCCCAGGATCAGCTTCGAATAGCGGCGCAGGAATTCGTCGTGGTTGCCGGTGACGTAGATCACCTCCGTGCCGCGCTTGCTCATGGTCAGCAGGCGACGGATGACGTTAGTGTGCGCTTGCGGCCAGTACATGCCGCCGCGCAGTTTCCAGCCGTCGATGATGTCGCCGACCAGATAGATCTTGTCTGCGTGGTAGCCCTTGAGAAACCGCGACAGGTGTTCAGCCTGGCAATCCCGGGTGCCCAAATGCACGTCGGAAATCCATAAAGTCCGTACGCGTTGCTTACGGGTGGGTTTGGCGAGCTCGGCGCTGGTCATGGGCAACCCTCTGGCAAGTTTTGCCAAGTCTGCCCCGAGCCGGTTAATGGTCCATGACAGCGTCAAGTCAGTCCTGTGACAGCGCTTACAGGCCCGCTCGGTGTAGACTGACGCCCTGAGCCGGGAGACCCGCGATGAGACCGATCCTCACGCTTCGCCAATACAGCCACGACCTGATCGTCCATAGCCACGAACACGCGCAACTGGTGTTCGGGCTTTCTGGCGCCCTGGATTTCGAGGTCGACGGGCGGGGCAGCCAGGTGGTCCGGCAGAGTTTCGTGGTGGTGCCCTCCGGAGCGCATCACGCCTGTGGCAGCGCCAATGGCAGCCGCTGCCTGGTGCTGGATGTGCCAAGCGAACAATGGGTTGCCCAGTCGTTGGGCGATCACGCCGAGCCCAGCCGACGCCTGCTCGACAACGCCGGGCGCCTACCCCTGAATGCCGGGCAAAGCCAATTGGTCAGTTGGCTGGCGAACAGTCCGGTGGATGATCCGCTGATCGCTCAACAAGGCGCGGTGCTGTTGCTGGCCAGTCTCAACAACGTCAGGCCCGAAGCCGTCGGCGGTCGGCGTCTGCCCTATGCGGCGCTGGACGCGCACATCGATCAGTACGCGGCATACCCGCTGCAAGTGGCCGACCTGGCCCGGGTGGCCGGTCTTTCCAGTGCCCGTCTGCATGCACGGTTCGTGGCCGAATGCGGGCAGACGCCAATGGACTACATCCGCAGCCGACGCCTGCACATAGCGGTGGGCTTGCTGCGCAACTCGGCACTGCCCATCGGCGAAATTGCCAGCCGTGTCGGCTACAGCTCCCAGAGTGCCTTCGCGGCGGCGGTACTGCGCGAGTTCGGGGCATCGCCCGGAAAACTGCGGCGCGAGACTGGCGACAAATAACGCGAGTTTGCCGACAGACTTGATGGGCCATTACGCGCTTCAATGAGGCCTCTGTTCGTTTGTCGTTAAGGATTGCAATGACTCCCCGTACCGCCCTTGGCGCCTTGCATATCGGCGCATTGATGTTCGGCCTGACTGGCGTGTTCGGCAAACTGGCCGCCGCGTCCCCGGCGATCATCGTGTTCGGCCGTGCCGCCTTTGCGGTGCTCGCGCTGGCGTTTTTTGCACGGTTCGCCAGCCAGACGCGCTGGCAGAAACTCGAGGCCGTGGACTGGCGTCGACTGCTGCTCAGCGGCTTGTTGCTGGCCGGACACTGGGTGAGCTTCTTCATTGCCGTGAAAGTCGCAGGCGTGGCGATAGCGACGCTCGGTTTCGCCAGCTTCCCGGCCTTTACCGTGATCCTCGAAGGGCTGATCTTCCGCGAGCGCATTCGCGCCAATGAGATTGTGCTGGTGCTGCTGGTGAGTGTCGGCCTAGTGTTGGTCACACCCGACTTTGACCTGGCCAGCGGCGCCACCACCGGCCTGCTGTGGGCCGTGGGTTCCGGTTTGTTGTTCGCCCTGCTGTCACTGACCAACCGTGCCAGTTCCGGTCGAGTCCCGCCGGTCCAGGCGGCGCTGTGCCAGAACGTGGTGGTTGCCCTGTGCCTGCTGCCGGTGGCGGCGCCTCAATTGAGCGAAGTGCGCGCCATCGACTGGCTGTGGATCGGCCTGCTAGGTGTGTTCTGTACCGGTGTAGCCCACAGCCTGTTCGTCGCCAGCCTCGCGGTGATCAAGGCTCGCACTGCCGCCATAGTGTTCGCCCTGGAGCCGGTCTACGGCATCACCGTCGCCTGGTTGCTGTTCAACGAAAACCCGACCCTGCGCATGTTGCTGGGGGGCGCGCTGATCATTGTGGCGATTGTGGTGTCCAGCCGGTTCTCAAGTGGCACAAGCAAGAAGGCCGTTGCAGCCGAGGCCGCGTCTCACTGAGTGCGGTCGTTGTGCCCCAGGTCGCGGTCCGGGTCGATCTGGTCACGGACCCGCTGCTTGAGTACCTTGGCTTCGGGGAAGCCTCCGTCCGCCTTGCGCTCCCAGATCTGTACGGCGTCACAGTAGATATGAAAGACCCCGCCGGTGCCCGGCACCAGAGAGACTTTGCCCAAATCATCACCAAAGGTGCTGAGCAGTTCCTGGGCCAGCCAGGCCGCACGCAACAGCCATTGGCATTGCGTGCAATAGGTGATGATGATTTCCGGTTTGCTGACGGTCATGATGGGGCCTGACTCCAGAGTTTGACGACGCCGCTATGATAGCCCGACCGGTGACTGTCGAGACGGCGGAGCGAATGGCGTTTCCAACTCGAACTCTGGCTCGATCATGGCCGGAGCAGCCGGCTGCGGGTTCCCGCTGGGGCTGATCAGGTCCCAACTCGACGCCAAGGAAAACTCCTCCAGGTTGAGCCGGTACTCATCATCAATGGCGGATTCACCGGACATCGCCAAACCCGGAACCACCGCCACGGCAGCAGCGACCGAGGTGGAACGACTGCTGTCGACCCACTCAAGCTCATCGTTGGCCGGTACCGCGACGGGTTGCCTGACGGTGGGCCACGTCACTGGCTCGGCATAAAGCTCCGCCAGCGGTTCCGGCTGCGACGGCAGCGCCTCTGAAGCTGCGGCCTGATGTTGCTGGCGCCGGCGGCGAACAAACCAGCCCAGCGCCAGCAACGCTATCAGCGCCGACATACCGGCAATCGGCAGCCAGCCAAACCCGGTTTTTTCAGCAATGGCGGGGGCTGGCGGCACTGCGTCGGAGGCAATGGGTTGAGCCTTTACCTTCTTGAGCTCCGCCAGTTGGGTGTGCAGTTCGGCCAACTGTTTTTTCTGGCTGGCGATCAACTCATCCTGGCCTTGAAGCTTCGCGTTGAGCTCATCGACCGTGGTTTGCAACTCGTGGTTTTGCAGGGTGCTGGCGGCCAGTTGTTCGATAGCGGGATCAACAACGGCGACGTCCGTTTCTGGCGGTGCCTTGACCACGGGTGACGGCGCCAGGACCGGTTGAACACGGGGAAATGCGGACGCCGGGGAGATGGAAACCGCTTCATCGGCGGCGGGAACAACCCCTGGCGCACCCGGCGGATCGATCAAAACCGTGTACTCGCGCAACAATCGCCCATTCGGCTGATTGAGCTGCACAAGGAAATTCAGGAAGGGTTCATTGACCGGTTTGGCGGAGGTCACCTGGATCACGCGGCGATTACCGCGCAGCACCGGAGTGAACTTCAGGTCGTTGAGGAAAAATGCCCGGTCGACCCCGGCACGGCTGAACTCGTCTGCCGTTGCCAGGCTCACCGACAGCTGGTTTTCCTCCAGGCCGGCGGTATCCACCATTGTGATATCGGCACGCAGCGGTTGATTCAGCGCCGAATGCAGGGTGATTTCACCCAGGCCCAGCGCAGGCGCCCATGCCGAGTATGTGACAGCAGCCCCGGCCAGCAACCACTGAGAACCACCGCGTAAAACCAATCGCCAACACTTGAGCATGAGCATCCTTGAGATCTACAGAAACCATCCGCACGGGTTCGTACATCCGTTACGAACACGATATTGCCGAGTAGTTCTTATAGTCTGCCCGATGCGGTCTCTCATAAACCTGGCGTTCGGTTATGCCTCAAGACTTTTCAAGGTTACCCAGGATGTGCCCGTGAACCCGCATGCACACCTTCAAATCCGCCTCATCAACGCCTTCGAACAGTTCGTGACGCAGTTGCGTGGCAATGGTTTCAATTTGTTCGATCAGGGGACGCGCCGGCGCGCAGAGCACAATTTTCTTCGCCCGACGGTCTTCCAGCACTGCCTGGCGTTGCACCAGGCCCTGGCTTTCCAGGCTGTCGAGCAAGCGGGCCAGGGTCGGGCCTTCGACGCCGACGCTTTGTGCCAGCTCACGCTGGGTCGGTGCTTCTTCGAAACGGGCCAGGTGCAGCAGCACCAGCCAGCGTGCCTGGGACAAGCCCATGCCCGCCAGTCGGCGGTCCAGTTCGGCACGCCAGCCACGGGACATCTGGGCCAATTGCATGCCAAAGCGGTGTTGATCGGTTAACGGCATAAAACACTCATGATTAGACTGAAATAAATAAAAACTAATTATTAGTCAGCTAAGCATGAGCCTCGATTTGAGGCAAGGCTTGATCTGTAGTGAATCGTTACATCAGCACGCAGATGTCTCAAATCTCGAATTCCGACTGCAAGGCCGCCCGAACGCAGTACAACACCCCTTCCGGCACCCTGCCTGCGAACAGTGCGGCGATCTCGGAAACCGGCGGCAACTCGCCTTCGCCGTCGAGGAAGGCGTCCTGCACTTCACCCATCAGGTCTTCAGGCAGATCCAGCGCCTGCTCCAACGACAACTGCTGCTTGCCGATCGCTTCAGCCAGCATGGTGTAGACATTCTTTTCCGAGCACTGCAACTGACCGGCGATCTGTACCGGTGTCATGCCGGCCCGCGCCAACGTAATCAGTTCGTGACGTACATCGGCCACCGGTTTCGGCGCCTCGACCTGCCCGCCGAGCACTTCGAGGAAAGCCTCGCCGTAACGCTCCAGCTTGCGCGCGCCGACACCGCTGACCGTGGCCATTTCCGCCAGCGAGGTCGGCTGGCTGCGCAGCATCTCCAGCAAGGTCGAATCGGGGAAGATGACGTACGGCGGCACGCCATGTTCTTCGGCGAGCTTGCGACGCAGGGCGCGCAAGGCTTCCCATTGTTCGCGCTCTTCGCCACGGACCAGCTGGCTCGCCTGGCTCTTGCTGCTTTTCGCCACGGTTTGCGCCTTGAGATCGCGGCGCAGCTCCAGGGTCACTTCGCCCTTGAGCAGCGGCCGGCAACTGTCGCTCAGGCGCAAGCCGCCGTAGCCTTCGAGGTCGATGTCCGCCAGACCACGGGCCACCAATTGGCGGAACAATGAACGCCATTCGCCCTCCGCCATCGTCTTGCCAACTCCATACACCGACAGGTGCTGATGGCCGAAGCTGCGGACTTTTTCGTTGTCCTTGCCCAGCAATACATCCACCAGGTGCCCGACGCCGTAGCGCTGACCGGTGCGGTAGATCGCCGACAGCGCCTGACGCGCCGGCTCGGTGGCATCCCAGGTCTGCACGCCGTCGACGCAGTTGTCGCAATGACCGCAAGGCTCGGGCATGTCTTCGTCGAAGTAGGCCAGCAGCGTTTGCCGACGGCAGCGGGTTTCTTCGCAGAGCGAGAGCATGGCGTCGAGCTTGTGCTGTTCCAGGCGCTTGTGACGCTCGTCGCCTTCGGAGTTCTGCAACATCTGCTTGAGCATCACCACGTCTTGCAGGCCGTAGGCCATCCAGGCATCCGCCGGCAGGCCGTCACGGCCGCCACGACCGGTTTCCTGGTAATAGGCCTCAAGGGATTTCGGCAAATCGAGATGCGCGACGAAACGCACATTGGGCTTGTCGATGCCCATGCCGAACGCCACGGTGGCGACCATGATCAGGCCTTCCTCGTTGAGGAAGCGTTTCTGATGGTAGGCCCGCAGATCGTTGGGCAGGCCGGCGTGGTATGGCAACGCCGGGAAGCCTTGCTCGCTGAGGAACGCGGCGACTTCCTCGACTTTCTTGCGCGACAGGCAATACACGATGCCCGCATCGCTACGACGCTCGGCGAGGAATGCCAGCAACTGCTTGCGCGGTTGTTCCTTGGGCACGATGCGATAAAAGATGTTCGGCCGGTCGAAGCTCGACAGGAAGCGCTCGGCGTCCTGCAGGTGCAGGCGGGTGACGATTTCTTCCCGGGTGCGCTTGTCGGCCGTGGCGGTCAGGGCGATGCGCGGCACGTCGGGAAACATTTCCGCCAACTGGCCCAGCTGCAGGTATTCCGGGCGGAAATCGTGGCCCCATTGCGATACGCAGTGTGCTTCGTCGATGGCGAACAGGGCGATGTCCAGCCCCTGCAGGAAGGACAGCATGCGCGGCTGGACCAGACGTTCCGGCGCCAGGTAGAGCATTTTCACTTCACCGCGGCGGATGCGGACGGCGAGGTCGCGCTGCTGCTCGGCACTGAGGGTGGAGTTCAACGCGGCGGCGGCCACGCCCAGCTCTTCGAGGGTGGCGACCTGATCGTCCATCAGTGCGATCAGCGGCGAGACCACCACGGCCAGGCCTTCGCGCAACAACGCCGGGACCTGGAAGCACAGGGACTTGCCGCCACCGGTAGGCATCAGGACCAGGGCATCGCCGCCACTGGCCACGCGCTCAATGATTGCACCCTGGCGGCCACGGAAACTGTCGTAGCCGAAGATGTCCTTGAGGACGCGTTGAGCCTGTTCGAGCATAGAAACTCCAAAAATCACCGAAACATCCCTGCAAGGCTGGTTCAGAACCCGCGACGCTGCACCGATAAATCGTAAGTGCGCATTGCATGACGCTTCACATTTCAGCCGTGACGCCAGCAGGGCATCACAAAACGCGCGAGTATACCCGAGCCCCGTCCGGCAAAGGGCACCGCTGATAAGACTCACACAATCGGACTGTGGGAGCGGGCTTGCTCGCGAAGAGGGAGTGTCAGTCGACATTAATGCAACCTGGCACACCGCCTTCGTCGGAACGCCGCCCGGAGCAAGTCCGCTCCCACAAAGGTGCAAATATGCCGTGCGGCTGGCCCAAGTGCTCAAGAAGGCCTAGAATTCCCGCATCGAACATTCCCCAAGGTAGTCCTTTAATGTCCTTCGCTGAGCAACTAACCCGCCTGCAAGTCTTCCTCGACGCTGATGAACTGCATGACGAGGCGCTGGACTACGTGGCCGCCCACGGCTACCTCACCGCGCTGTCGATCTGTTCCGAAACCGTTCCTGACCGTGAGTGGATCGACGCGCTGTTCGCCGAAGAACCGCATTACAGTGGCGAAGCCCAGCGTGAAGAGATCGAAGCCACGCTGATCGGCCTCAAGGCCCACATCGCTCGCCAGCTGGCCTCCGATGAAGAGTTCGAGCTGCCATGCGACCTGGACCTGGGCGACGACCCGGATGATTCCGACCTGCGCGGCTGGTGCATCGGCTTCATGGAAGGTGTATTCCTGCGCGAAGCGGCCTGGTTCGAAAGCGCCGAAGAAGAAGTCAGCGAAATGCTGTTGCCGATCATGGTCGGTTCGGGCCTGTTCGACGAGCAGCCGGAGTTCGAAGACATCGCCAAAGATGCCAACCTGATGGACGACATGATTGTACAGATCCCGGAAGCCCTGACCGCGCTGTACCTGCTGTGCAACGCACCAGACGAAAAACCGGCGATTCTCAAGCCTCGCCACCACTAAGGTTCTGCCTATGGACAACCCCATAGGCAACCGCCCCCTGATGTTGCGCTACGTGCTGCTGGCCATCGGCTGGCTGAGCGTAGCGCTGGGGGTGATCGGGATTTTCCTGCCGGTATTGCCCACCACCCCTTTCCTGCTACTGGCGGCCGCCTGCTTCGCCCGCAGTTCCCCGCGCTTTTATCAATGGCTGGTCGAGCATCCACGGCTTGGCCCGTGGATCCGCGACTACCTCGATGGCAACGGCATTCCGCTCAGGGGCAAGGTCTACGCCATTGGCCTGATGTGGGCGAGCATCCTGCTCTCCTGCTACCTGGTACCGCTGCCTTGGGCACGGTGCTTCATGCTGACCAGTGCAGTACTCGTGACCATCTACATCCTCAAGCAGAAAACCCTGCATAAATCCTGAAGTCGCCCTTGGCCCTTTGTGGCGAGCCCCGTCCGACGACCTGCCCTCCCGCGCCCAAAACACCACCTAAACTTCACCCACCTACACTCGAGCAGCCAGACATGGCCCGCAGTCTGCGTAGTCCAGGATGGCCAACGCTCCGACTTCGGCTCGGCGGCGGGTTGCTGCTGGCTGGTTTGCTACTGACCGTATTCAACGGGGTCCGGGCTGACTGGGATTTTGCGCGGATTCTGCAAACCGTTGAAAAACAATACGGCCCGCTCGGAGCGGCACGAAGTCGGATCGAGGCCTGGAGTCAAATGCTGCAAAGTACACGCGGCGCTCCCGAACGCGAGCAGCTCAACGCGGTGAACCGCTTCTTCGATCAGCAGTTGGACTTCCAGGACGACACGCGCATCTGGCAACAGACCGATTACTGGGCCACGCCCGTCGAAGCCCTGATCAAGGGCGCCGCCGATTGCGAGGACTACGCCCTGGCGAAGTATTTCAGCCTGCGCCGGCTCGGTATTCCCAGCGAAAAACTGCGCATCACCTACGTCAAGGCCTTGAGCCAGAACCAGGCGCACATGGTGCTGACGTTCTACAGCACTCCCACGAGTGACCCACTGGTGCTGGACAACCTGATCGGCGATATCCGCCCCGCCTCCCAACGCAAAGACTTGCTACCGGTATACGCCTTCAACGCCGAAGGCCTGTACCTGCCGGGTAAGAATGGCGGCCAGCGCAGCGGCGACTCGAAAAAGCTGTCGCGCTGGCAGGAAGTGTTGAAAAAGATGCAGGCCGAAGGGTTCGACATCGGCGACGGCTAACCGCCTTGGCAAGGAGCGAAGCATGACACTGCGTAAACAGTTGTTCCTGGCCATCTGTCTGTTCCTGCTGGTGGCGTTCAGCGGCAGTTTTTTTGCCAGCCTGGAAAGCTCCCGCGAACAAACGCTCAGCCAACTGCGTGCCCACGCCCAGGACGCGGCCACCGCGCTGGGGCTGTCGCTGACGGCACAGGTCGATGACCCGGCAATGATGGAACTGATGGTCAGTTCGATTTTCGACAGCGGCTATTTCAGCAGCATTCGCGTCATCAGGCTCAAAGATCAGCAAACCCTGGTGGAACGCACTGCACCGACGAAAATCAAGGGTGTGCCTGACTGGTTCGTCAACCTGGTCGACCTGCGCCCGGAAGGTGGCGATGCCTTGATCATGCGCGGCTGGGAACAACTGGCACGGGTCGAAGTGCTGAGCAATCCGCAATTCGCCCTGGCCAAGCTCTGGGACGGCACCCTCGGCAGCCTGATCTGGTTGCTGTTGTGCGGGCTGTTCAGCGCCGTGATTGGAGGATGGATGCTGCGCCGGCAATTTCGCCCACTCGACAGCATGGTCCGACAAGCCGAGGCCATCAGCAAACGCGAGTTTATCAGCCTGCCGAAACTGCCACGCACACCGGAACTGAAACGGGTGGTGCTGGCGATGAACCAGATGGTCGAGAAGCTCAAGGCGCTGTTCGTCGAGGAGGCTGCGCGCAGCGAAAAACTGCGGGCCGAATCCTATCTGGACAGCCTCACCGGCCTGGCCAACCGACGCCTGTTCGACGAGCAACTGGCCGACCATTTACGCGTGTGCGAACAGAGCCGAGATGGCCATTTGCTGATGTTGCGAATCAACGACCTGAACGGCCTCAATCAACGCCTGGGTGGCCAACGGACTGACGCGCTGATCACTGCCGTCGGCGAATTGCTCAAGCGCCTGACTCAATTGCCGGAGCGTCGAACCTGGCTGGCGGCGCGCAATCGTGGCGGCGAATTCAGCCTGCTGACACCGGGCCTGGATGCTGAAAGTGCCGCGCGCCTGGCTGCCGATGTCAGCGTCAGCCTGGAGAACCTGCGCCTGACCGGTGCCAGCGATTGCATGCCGGTCGCCCATCTGGGCGTTGTCGCCTACCGCCCCGGTGAGCCGATCAGCACCGTACTCCTGCGCCTTGATCAGGCGCTGACGGAGTCGCGGCAACATCCCGAACGCCCCTGGGTCCATTTGAGTCATCGTGATACGGCACCGAATCACTCCCAGCACGACTGGCGCACCTGGATCGACGATGCCTTGACCGAAGGCAAAATGCAGTTGTACTTCCAGCCCGTCGTGCAATGCACCGACACCCGCCAGGTGCTGCATCACAAAGTGCTCGCACGCCTGCTCGACCCGCAGGGCGAGGCGATTGCCGCCGGGCATTTCCTGCCGTGGATCGAGCGTCTCGGCTGGTCGGGACGGTTCGACCTGGCGATGCTCGAAGCCACGCTGGACGACCTGGTGGTCAACCGCAGGCCTTTGGCACTGAGCCTGTACGGGAGCACCCTGCGCGATCCGGTGCAATGGCGAACAATCCTCGATCTGCTCGACTCCCTGCCGGAACTGGCGCCGTTGCTGATCCTGGAAATCGACGAACGCCAGTTGCCTTCCCCCGAAGTGCTGCAAAACCTTTGCAGCTCATTGCTCAAGACCGGTTACCGAATCGGCCTGCAACACTTTGGCGGGCGCTTCAGTCAGATCGGCAACCTGACCCAATTGGGCCTGGCGTACCTGAAAATCGATGGGGCCTACATTCGCAACATCGACGAGCAGCCTGACAAGCGGCTGTTCATCGACGCGATCTTCCGCGCGACCCACAGCATTGATTTGCCGCTGATTGCGGAAATGGTCGAGACCCGTGGGGAACTGGAGGTAATCAGGGAGTTGGGAATATTCGGGGCCATGGGTCGATTGATCGGGACGCCAGAGCCAATGTGATAATGGGTACATCGAGGGTCAGTAACCCCTGACCGGACATCGACCTTTGTCCCGGGCAAAAAAAACCCGCCCCCTTCCCGGGGTGGCGGGTTTTTTGGCAGGTTTCAGTTCACACCGTATCCACCTTCAACGAATGATCATTGAGCATGCCGTTGATAATGGTCGCTGTGTCATGCCCGCCCGCGATCACCCCACCCGCCCCCGGCGTAACACCGTAGTGGCTGGCCAGATCGACGCCGGCCAGGTCGATGGTCTGGTTCGGCGCGGCGCCGGCCATGGCGCTGACGTCGATGCTGGTCACTGTCGACGGCCCGCTGCCGATGACGGTGAAGTGCAGGTAGTCATCCAGCGAAGCCGTGGTGCCGTTTTCCCCTTGCAGCAGTTGCGACAGGTCGAGCTTGTCGGTGCCGGGCGTGAAATCGGTGATCACGTCATGGCCACTGTTGCCCTTGAGCCACTGGAAGGTATCGGTCCCCGCCCCGCCGGTGAGGGTGTTGTTGCCCAGGCCACCGATCAGCAAGTCATCCCCGCCTCCGCCGTTGAGGATATCGTTGCCCAGGCCGCCGTTGATCACGTTGTTGGTGTTGCCTCCAGTCAGGGTGTCGTTGAAGTTCGAGCCGGTGAGGTTTTCGATACCGGTCAGGGTGTCCGAGCCCGCGCCCAGGGTGTTCTGCGCAGTGAGCAGGCTGAGGTCGACAGTCACCCCGGCGCTGGCATGGGCGTAACTGGCCGTGTCGATGCCCGTGCCGCCATCGAGGATGTCATTGCCCTGGCCGCTGAAGAGCAGATCGTTGCCGGCGCCGCCATGCAGCTCGTTGTTGCCGGAACCGGCAGTGAGCACATCGTTGCCGTCGCCGGCATTGATAATGTTGTTGCCCGTGCCCGCCACCAGTACGTCATCCCCACTGGTGCCGGTAAGGGTGTGGCCTTCCTGATAGCTGATGGTCAGGTTGGCCGAGTCGCTGCCGCCGTGGTTGTCGTTGGCGGTGTAGGTGCCGTGGTAGTCCGTGATGACGGCCTGTGCTCCGGCGTAGTTTACGGTCATGGTCAGCTGATAGTTTTCCGCCGAATTCGTATCGCTGCCACTGGTGTTGGTGATGTTGGTCAGGTGGATCTGGTAAGTGCCATCCGCACTTGCGGTGATGGTGCCGCCATCGGCGATGCTTACGAACCCCCCACCGTTGAGCGAATACTCCATCGTGATGTGCCCAGGGTCCAGGTTGTGATCGAGGTTGAGCGTCTCACCCTGTTTCAGCTTGACCGTGATGAGGTCTTCATTGTTGCCATTGGAGTTGTTCGCCGCGCCAAGATAGCCACTGACCACCAGCAGCGCCGTCATGGTCGCCGCGTTGGCCTCAAAGGCGCTGCGCACGTTGGCCAGACTCTTGTTGGCGGGATTGTTGTTTTGACCGGCGAAGCTGATCGCGCCGGTTCCAGTGAAGTCCGCGTCCCCGGCGATCCAGCCGGTGTTGAACGAAGTCGGTGTCGCCGAGAGTTGATCGCCGTTGGGGTCGGTGTCGTTGGCCAGCAACAGTTCGCCCGGCACCACGACAGTGCCCGAGAGCACGTTGGTGATGACGTTATCATCAGCCGCCACTGGCGGTGCGTTCGGTATGACTTTGACCGTCAGGGTGGAGCTGGCCAGGTCGCCATCGTTGTCGCTGGCGGTGAATCCGATGTTTTCGGTAATCAACACCGACGTGGTTTTCTGCGAAATGTAGGCGTATTCACCGGTATCGAGATTGATCTGCAGGGTGCCGCTGTTGTTGGTGGAAATGCTCAACGTGTTGTCCACGGTGTTGAACGTGCCGTGGTTGAGCCCGCCGCTGAAGCTCAGCAAGCCCTGATTGCTGTTGCCGCTTGGATCGTAGGTGTAGGTGGTGCCATCCACCGTGATGGTCTTGATGAAGCCGCCATCGGCGCCGAATGTGCCACCTTCGCCCAGCAGTGAACCGGTCACCGGTGCGCCGATCACCGTGCCGGACAGCACCGAGTTGAGCTGGTTGAGGTCGGTCACCACCACCGCATTGGTGTCGGTATGGCTGCTGCCGTCATAGGCCAGTGGATTGAGGTTGGCGTTGCTCACGCCGCTGCCCAGGCCAATCGCGTAGTTCTTGATGTTGTTGGCATCGAGGAAGGTTTTCAGCGCGGTCTCGTCGGCGGTGCCGATTTCCTGGTCGGTGGTGGGCTTGCCGTCGGAGAAGAAGTAGCCGACGTTTTGCGCACCGGTGAGTTTGCCCGAGGTGTTGAACGCAGTCTGCATGGTCGCCACGGCCGCGTCGTAGTTGGTGCCGCCGTTCGCGGTGAGGCCGGCCAGCAGTGTCTTGGCGGTCGCGACATCCACCCACACCGAGGTCATGTCGGTGGCGCTGCTGCTGAAGGTGACGAGCTGCACTTTCACATCGCCCAGGTCGTCGTATTTATCCAGCAAGGCACTGATGGCCTGCTTGGCCAGGGCCAGGCGTGACAGGCTCGCGCCCGACGCGTCCAACACGCCGGAAGGGTCGGCCATGCTGCCGGAGACGTCGAGCACGATCAGCAGGTTGGAATCGATCTCCACCGCCGCCACCGAGCGATCCGTTGCCACCGCCTTGGGAACATCATCGACGATGCTGACCACGATGGTGCTGGTGCTGCTGTTACCCAGCGCATCGGTGGCTTTGTAGGTGAAGCTTTCACTCAGGCTGTTCGGCCCGTCGTTGGCGTTCGGCGAGGTTTTCGGTGCCGAGGTCAGGGTGTAGGTGTAGCTACCGTCGGGGTTGATCAGGATCTGCCCGTAGGTGCCGATGGCGCTGCCAACCAGGGTGTAGGTGAGCGCGCCACTGGCACCCGAGACCGAACCGACCAGGGTCCCGGACGCGGTTTCGCCCGTATTGCCCGGGTCACTGCCGGTGACCGTACCAGCGGCCAGGTCCTGCCCGCCCTGACTCAGGTCGAGGGCTTTTTCATAGACCGTCACGTCGCTGTCGGGGTTGGCCTTGATCGTGCTGTTGGCGACGTCGATGGTGATGGTGGTGGTGCTTTCATCGCCATCGGAATCACGCACGGTGTAGGTGAACGTATCCGTGGCCCCAAGATCGCCGACGGAATTCTGGTTGCTGTGATACACCGCGTTGCCGTTGGCATCGAGGGTCAGGTAGCCATAGGTACCGTTGATCTGGCTACCCAGCCCACCAATGGCCGAGGTCAAGGTATTGCCGCCGGCACGTACGCCGACCACTGTCGCCGGACCATCGGCGCCGCTGACGTCGTTGCCCAGCACACTGATGTTGACGCTGCCGCCCTCCACTACCGACGACGAGTCAGGTTTGGCGCTTGGCAGGTCATCGACGATGCTGACGTCGAGGTTACCCGTGGCGGTGGTGCCGTTGTCGTCGACCACGGTGACGGCGAACTGTTCGGGCAAGGTGTTGGCGCCGTTGGCGGTCGAGTGGGCTTCGTTATCGACCAAGGTGTAGCTGTAACTGACCACGCCGGTCGCCGCGTTGAATCCGGTGATGGTCAGGGTGCTACCCAGCGGCGTAGTGATCGATTGCGGGAAGCCGGCGGCCACGCCAGCGGTGACCACGGCGATGCCGCCCACGGTCAGGGTCGTCACGCCGTCGAGGGCCGTGACGGTGAAGGTGCCGTTCTGGGTCAGGGCTGGTGCATCCGGGTTGCTGCCGTCGCTGAGGTTTTTCTCGTAGACCGTCAGTTCACCGCCATACACGTTGAGGCCGTTGATGACCAGCGGGTCATCGTTGTTGTGGATCTGCAGCACCAGGTTCGCGGTGCTGCTGTCGCCGTCGGCGTCGGTGAGGGTGTAGGTGAAGGTTTCGGTGCCATTGCCGCCGCCGTGCAGGGCTTTGAAATCGGCATCGCTGGTGTTGAGGGTATAGGTGTAAGTGCCGTTGGCATTCAGCACCAGGGTGCCGTAGATGCCGGTGAAGGTCCCGGGGGTGATGGGGCCGCTATTTTCCCCAACCGTCACGCGGTCGGCGCCTTGCACGTCGTTGCTCAGTACGTTGCCGTTCAACGTCAGCAGGGTTTCCGAGGCCGTTGAAGCATTGCTGTCGTACACGGCTTTGGGCAGGTCGTCGACGATGTTGACGTCGAGGTTGCCCGTGGCAGTGGTGCCGTTGTCGTCGACCACGGTCACGGCGAACTGCTCGGGCAAGGTGTTGGCGCCGTTGGCGGTCGGGTGGGCTTCGTTATCGACCAGTGTGTAGCTGTAGCTCACCACGCCGGTCGCCGCGTTGAAGCCGGTGATGGTCAGGGTGCTACCCAGCGGCGTAGTGATCGATTGCGGGAAGCCGGCGGCCACGCCAGCGGTGACCACGGCGATACCGCCCACGGTCAGGGTCGTCACGCCGTCGAGGGCCGTGACGGTGAAGGTGCCGTTCTGGGTCAGCGCCGTGGCATCCGGGTTGCTGCCGTCGCTGAGGTTTTTCTCGTAGACCGTCAGTTCACCGCCATACACGTTGAGGCCGTTGAGGATTACTGGGTCATCGTTGTTGTGGATCTGCAGCACCAGGTTCGCGGTGCTGCTGTCGCCGTCGGCGTCGGTCAGCGTATAGGTGAAGGTTTCGGTGCCATTGCCGCCGCCGTGCAATGCCTTGAAATCGGCATCGCTGGTGTTGAGGGTATAGGTGTAGGTGCCGTTGGCATTCAGCACCAAAGTGCCGTAGGTGCCGGTGAAGGTGCCGGGGGTGACCGGTCCGGCATTTTCACCAACCGTCACCCGGTCGGCGCCTTGCACGTCGTTGCTCAGTACGTTGCCGTTCAACGTCAGCAGGGTTTCCGAAGCGGTGCCATTGCTGTCGCCCACGGCGTTGGGTAGGTCGTCGACGATGTTCACGTCGAGGTTGCCCGTGGCAGTGGTGCCGTTGTCATCCACCACGGTCACGGCGAACTGTTCGGGCAAGGTGTTGGCGCCGTTGGCGGTCGAGTGGGCTTCGTTGTCATTGAGGGTGTAGCTGTAGCTCACCACGCCGGTCGCCGCGTTGAAGCCGGTGATCGTGAGCGTGCTGCCCAGCGGGGTGGTGATCGATTGCGGGAAGCCGGCGGCCACACCAGCGGTGACCACGGCGATACCGCCCACGGTCAGGGTGGTTACACCGTCGAGGGCCGTGACGGTGAAAGTGCCGCTCTGGGTCAGGGCTGGTGCATCCGGGTTGCTGCCGTCGCTGAGGTTTTTCTCGAAGACGGTGAGCTCGCCGCCCCCGACATTCAAACCGCCAATCGTGATCGGGTCATCGTTGTTGTGGATCTGCAGCACCAGGTTCGCGGTGCTGCTGTCGCCGTCGGCGTCGGTCAGCGTATAGGTGAAGGTTTCGGTGCCATTGCCGCCGCCGTGCAGGGCTTTGAAATCGGCATCGCTGGTGTTGAGGGTATAGGTGTAAGTGCCGTTGGCATTCAGCACCAGGGTGCCGTAGATGCCGGTGAAGGTCCCGGGGGTGATCGGGCCGCTATTTTCCCCAACCGTCACGCGGTCGGCGCCTTGCACGTCGTTGCTCAGTACGTTGCCGTTGAGGGTCAGCAGGGTTTCCGAAGCGGTACTGGCGTTGCTGTCGTACACGGCGTTGGGCAGGTCGTCGACGATGTTGACGTCGAGTGAACCGGTGGCGGTGGTGCCGTTGTCATCCACCACGGTGACGGCGAACTGCTCAGGGAGTGAGTTGGCACCATTGGCAGTTGGGTGGGCTTCGTTATCGACCAAGGTGTAGCTGTAGCTGACCACGCCGGTCGCCGCGTTGAATCCGGTGATGGTCAGCGTGCTGCCCAGCGGCGTAGTGATCGATTGCGGGAAGCCCGCCGCCACACCAGCGGTGACCACGGCGATGCCGCCCACGGTCAGGGTCGTCACGCCGTCGAGGGCCGTCACGGTGAAAGTGCCGTTCTGGGTCAGCGCCGTGGCATCCGGGTTGCTGCCGTCGCTGAGGTTTTTCTCGTAGACCGTCAGTTCACCGCCATACACGTTGAGGCCGTTGATGACCACCGGATCGTCGTTGTTGTGGATCTGCAGCACCAGGTTCGCGGTGCTGCTGTCGCCGTCGGCGTCGGTCAGCGTATAGGTGAAGGTTTCGGTGCCGTCGCCACCGCCGTGCAACGCCTTGAAATCGGCATCACTGGTGTTGAGGGTATAGGTGTAGGTGCCGTTGGCATTCAGCACCAAAGTGCCGTAGGTGCCGGTGAAGGTGCCGGGGGTGACCGGTCCGGCATTTTCACCAACCGTTACCCGGTCGGCGCCTTGCACGTCGTTGCTCAGTACGTTGCCGTTGAGGGTCAGCAGGGTTTCCGAAGCGGTACTGGCGTTGCTGTCGTACACGGCTTTGGGCAGGTCGTCGACGATGTTGACGTCGAGTGAACCGGTGGCGGTGGTGCCGTTGTCGTCGACCACGGTCACGGCGAACTGCTCGGGCAGTGAGTTGGCACCATTGGCAGTTGGGTGGGCTTCGTTATCATTGAGGGTGTAGCTGTAGCTCACGACGCCGGTCGCCGCGTTGAACCCAGTGATGGTCAGCGTGCTGCCCAGCGGCGTAGTGATCGATTGCGGGAAGCCCGCCGCCACACCAGCGGTGACCACGGCGATGCCGCCCACGGTCAGGGTCGTCACGCCGTCGAGGGCCGTCACGGTGAAAGTGCCGTTCTGGGTCAGCGCCGGTGCATCCGGGTTGCTGCCGTCGCTGAGGTTTTTCTCGTAGACCGTCAGTTCACCGCCATACACGTTGAGGCCGTTGAGGATTACTGGGTCATCGTTGTTGTGGATCTGCAGCACCAGGTTCGCGGTGCTGCTGTCGCCGTCCGAATCGGTGAGGGTGTAGGTGAAGGTTTCGGTGCCGTTGCCGCCGCCGTGCAATGCCTTGAAATCGGCATCGCTGGTGTTGAGGGTATAGGTGTAGGTGCCGTTGGCATTCAGCACCAGGGTGCCGTAGGTGCCGGTGAAGGTGCCGGGGGTGATCGGGCCGGCATTTTCACCAACCGTTACCCGGTCGGCGCCTTGCACGTCGTTGCTCAGTACGTTGCCGTTGAGGGTCAGCAGGGTTTCCGAAGCGGTACTGGCGTTGCTGTCGTACACGGCGTTGGGCAGGTCGTCGACGATGTTGACGTCGAGTGAACCGGTGGCGGTGGTGCCGTTGTCGTCGACCACGGTCACGGCGAACTGCTCGGGCAGTGAGTTGGCACCATTGGCAGTTGGGTGGGCTTCGTTATCATTGAGGGTGTAGCTGTAGCTCACGACGCCGGTCGCCGCGTTGAACCCAGTGATGGTCAGGGTGCTGCCCAGCGGCGTAGTGATCGATTGCGGGAAGCCCGCCGCCACACCAGCGGTGACCACGGCGATGCCGCCCACGGTCAGGGTCGTCACGCCGTCGAGGGCCGTGACGGTGAAGGTGCCGTTCTGGGTCAGCGCCGGTGCATCCGGGTTGCTGCCGTCGCTGAGGTTTTTCTCGTAGACCGTCAGTTCACCGCCATACACGTTGAGGCCGTTGAGGATTACTGGGTCATCGTTGTTGTGGATCTGCAGCACCAGGTTCGCGGTGCTGCTGTCGCCGTCCGAATCGGTGAGGGTGTAGGTGAAGGTTTCGGTGCCGTTGCCGCCGCCGTGCAATGCCTTGAAATCGGCATCGCTGGTGTTGAGGGTATAGGTGTAGGTGCCGTTGGCATTGAGCACCAAAGTGCCGTAGGTGCCGGTGAAGGTACCGGGGGTGATCGGGCCGGCATTTTCACCAACCGTCACGCGGTCGGCGCCTTGCACGTCGTTGCTCAGTACGTTGCCGTTGAGGGTCAGCAGGGTTTCCGAAGCGGTACTGGCGTTGCTGTCGTACACGGCGTTGGGCAGGTCGTCGACGATGTTGACGTCGAGTGAACCGGTGGCGGTGGTGCCGTTGTCGTCGACCACGGTGACGGCGAACTGCTCAGGGAGTGAGTTGGCACCATTGGCAGTTGGGTGGGCTTCGTTATCGACCAAGGTGTAGCTGTAGCTGACCACGCCGGTCGCCGCGTTGAATCCGGTGATGGTCAGGGTGCTACCCAGCGGCGTAGTGATCGATTGCGGGAAGCCGGCGGCCACGCCAGCGGTGACCACGGCGATACCGCCCACGGTCAGGGTCGTCACGCCGTCGAGGGCCGTGACGGTGAAGGTGCCGTTCTGGGTCAGCGCCGTGGCATCCGGGTTGCTGCCGTCGCTGAGGTTTTTCTCGAAGACGGTGAGCTCGCCGCCCCCAACATTCAAACCGCCAATCGTGATCGGGTCATCGTTGTTGTGGATCTGCAGCACCAGGTTCGCGGTGCTGCTGTCGCCGTCCGAATCGGTGAGGGTGTAGGTGAAGGTTTCGGTGCCGTTGCCACCGCCGTGCAACGCCTTGAAATCGGCATCGCTGGTGTTGAGGGTATAGGTGTAAGTGCCGTTGGCATTGAGCACCAAAGTGCCGTAGGTGCCGGTGAAGGTCCCGGGGGTGACCGGTCCGGCATTTTCACCAACCGTTACCCGGTCGGCGCCTTGCACGTCGTTGCTCAGCACGTTGCCGTTCAACGTCAGCAGGGTTTCCGAAGCGGTACTGGCGTTGCTGTCGCCCACGGCGTTGGGTAGGTCGTCGACGATGTTCACGTCGAGGTTGCCCGTGGCAGTGGTGCCGTTGTCATCCACCACGGTCACGGCGAGCTGTTCGGGCAAGGTGTTGGCGCCGTTGGCGGTCGAGTGGGCTTCGTTATCGACCAGTGTGTAGCTGTAGCTCACCACGCCGGTCGCCGCGTTGAATCCGGTGATGGTCAGGGTGCTGCCCAGCGGCGTAGTGATCGATTGCGGGAAGCCCGCCGCCACACCAGCGGTGACCACGGCGATACCGCCCACGGTCAGGGTGGTTACACCGTCGAGGGCCGTGACGGTGAAAGTGCCGCTCTGGGTCAGGGCTGGTGCATCCGGGTTGCTGCCGTCGCTGAGGTTTTTCTCGAAGACGGTGAGCTCGCCGCCCCCAACATTCAAACCGCCAATCGTGATCGGGTCATCGTTGTTGTGGATCTGCAGCACCAGGTTCGCGGTGCTGCTGTCGCCGTCCGAATCGGTGAGGGTGTAGGTGAAGGTTTCGGTGCCGTTGCCACCGCCGTGCAACGCCTTGAAATCGGCATCGCTGGTGTTGAGGGTATAGGTGTAAGTGCCGTTGGCATTGAGCACCAAAGTGCCGTAGGTGCCGGTGAAGGTGCCGGGGGTGACCGGTCCGGCATTTTCACCAACCGTTACCCGGTCGGCGCCTTGCACGTCGTTGCTCAGCACGTTGCCGTTCAACGTCAGCAGGGTTTCCGAAGCGGTACTGGCGTTGCTGTCGCCCACGGCGTTGGGTAGGTCGTCGACGATGTTCACGTCGAGGTTGCCCGTGGCAGTGGTGCCGTTGTCATCCACCACGGTCACGGCGAGCTGTTCGGGCAAGGTGTTGGCGCCGTTGGCGGTCGAGTGGGCTTCGTTATCGACCAGTGTGTAGCTGTAGCTCACCACGCCGGTCGCCGCGTTGAATCCGGTGATGGTCAGGGTGCTGCCCAGCGGCGTAGTGATCGATTGCGGGAAGCCCGCCGCCACACCAGCGGTGACCACGGCGATACCGCCCACGGTCAGGGTCGTCACGCCGTCGAGGGCCGTCACGGTGAAAGTGCCGTTCTGGGTCAGCGCCGGTGCATCCGGGTTGCTGCCGTCGCTGAGGTTTTTCTCGTAGACCGTCAGTTCACCGCCATACACGTTGAGGCCGTTGAGGATTACTGGGTCATCGTTGTTGTGGATCTGCAGCACCAGGTTCGCGGTGCTGCTGTCGCCGTCCGAATCGGTGAGGGTGTAGGTGAAGGTTTCGGTGCCGTCGCCACCGCCGTGCAACGCCTTGAAATCGGCATCGCTGGTGTTCAGCGTGTAGGTGTAAGTGCCATTGGCATTCAGCACCAGGGTGCCATAGGTGCCGGTGAAGGTGCCGGGGGTGATGGGGCCGCTATTCTCCCCAACCGTCACGCGGTCGGCGCCTTGCACGTCGTTGCCCAGCACGTTGCCATTGAGGGTCAGCAGGGTTTCCGAGGCGGTGCCATTGTTGTCATCGACTGCTTGCGGTACGTCGTCGATGATGTTGATTGTCACTGTGCCGGTAGTGCTGTCGCCATTGCTGTCGCTGGCCACCACGGTGACGTGTTCGACAAGACTATTGGCACCCTCGCCACTCGCGTGGGATTCGGCACGGTTGAGGGTGTAGCTGTAACTGACCACGCCCGTGGCCGGGTCGAAACCGGTGACGGTCAGCGTGCCGCCCAACGGGGAGGTTAGCGACTGCGGGAAACCTGCCGCAACGCCGCCGCTGATCAAGTTGATCGCGCCGATGCTGAGGCTGCTCAGCCCGTCTGGCGCATTGATGGTGAAGGTGCCGCTTCGCGTCAGTAAGCCTTCGTTCCTCGCCGAACCATCGGCCAGGTTGGCCTCGTTGACAGTCCGCTCGCCGTTCTGTTCCGACAGGTCTTCGAAAGTGACCGGATTGTTCGGCACCTGCGCAACCACCGGCGGCACAACAGGGGCTTGCTCCGCTACAGCATTGTCCGGATTAGCGTTCAGGCGTTCTTCGGGAAGTTCGGGAATGCCATTGAACCCGGCAGTGGGGAAGCCGATGACCGGATCAACTCGCCCACCCACTTCCTCGAGCATGACGAAACTATGGCCACTGCCCGGGATGCCACCCGGTACACCGGTAGTCGTGGCGGACCCGGCAGCGGTGGCTTCGGCGGTTTGGGTCGGGTCGTCGCCCGCCGCGATGGCTTTTTGCAGCTGTTCGACATCGGTCAGTTGCGCTTCGCTCGGCGTCAGGGCTTCAGGTGAGTCCACATGGGGAATCTGATTGGCGAGCAACTGCGGTGTCATCTGCATGCTGCTGTCGCGCCCGAGGGTCAGTTCCTGGCCATTTTGCAGATGCACCGCCACCGCGCCTTCAGCGCCAGTGGTCAGTTGGTCGCCAGCGAACAGCCGGTCCCCCTCGACCAAAGCACGCCGGGTGCCGTCGCTCGCAACCGCGAATACCTGACCGATGACCTTACTGACGATTCCGATGAGCGTTGCCATGTGCACTTCCTCCGCTGCCAACCGCTGTCGGCACCTTGATTGTGCGAAGAACGTGCTCATGGCTCGAGCGGGTTGTCTGGCGGATCGTGCACCGGGTGCCGGATTACTTGAGTAAGCCGTGGCCCCGGCACCGATCTCGCCCAGCCAGTCGCTCGCGGCGCTGTTTACGATTTCGGGAAAACCCCTCTGCAATCAATGGCATCGGATCCCTGTGCGCAACAACCTTGCCTGTGAGCGATGCGTAACGATCTTGAATCACTCAAGTGACAAAAAACCGTCACCACCAGATCGCTCGCGTCCCTCCCCTCCAGCACTTCTCCGCTCTTTGTCGATAAGTGGATTGGAACTTTCCTCAAACCCTCGATAAGCGCCAGAGAGCTCGTAAAACAAGGGCTTTCGAGTTGAACAATGTGCTGGATTTCGCAGAGCGCATAAGTTTTTTTTGGCATAAGCGTTATGAAAAAAATTTCTTAGCTACGCTCCAGAATGTTCTTAGCTCTTTTGTTAAAGATGTGAAACAACTTTACCTATAAATGTCGTCAAATAATTGGCGACAGATAAGCACCATCAGGAATCAGGGAGATGTACATGCGCCTATTAACCCCCCTCTGCAGCGCGGTTCTTTTGGCCATGGCCTGCTCGTCCCAGGCTCAGGCCATGACGCTGACCGAAGCGATCCAGAGCACCATTGCGACCCACCCGGAACTGGCATCCCGTGTAGACAGCCGACTGTCGGCGGATGAGGACGTAAAGGTCGCCAAAGGGGGCTTTTATCCATCGGTTGATCTGAACGCCGCTTACGGGCGCGGGTACAGCGATAACACCAATACCCGGGCGCTCACTCCCGGCGGACACAACACAGAAACCTTGAACTACACCCAATCGGAATTACGCCTGCGGCAAATGCTCTTCGACGGGTTCAACACTTCAAATGAAGTCCAGCGCACCAAAGGCGTGGTCAACTCGCGAGCCTATTACGCTCAGGGTACGGCTCAGGATCTGGCCCTGCGCACCACCGAGGTTTACCTGGAAGTCCTCAAGCGCCGCGAACTGGTGACACTGGCCAAGAACAACCTGCAAGCGCACTTGCGGGTCAACGACCAGATCGGCCTGCGCACCCAGCGCGGCGTGGGCAGCAACGCCGATGCCGACCAGTCCAGCGCTCGCCGGGCACTGGCGGAAAACAACCTCGACACCGCCGAAGTCGATCTGGCCGACGCCGAGTCGAACTTCTATGCCGTTGTGGGGCGCATGCCCGATGAGCTCGAAACCCCGCCGTCGATTCGCGGCGAAGTCCCCCCCACCCTGCCCGAAGCCCAGCAGAGCATGGTGGAAAACAACCCTTACCTGAAATCCGCCCAGGCCGACGTGCAATCGGCCGAAAGCCAGTACGAAGTCGCCAAGTCACCGTTCTACCCGCGCTTGGACGCCGAGGCGGCAGTAGGCGCGAACAACAACGTGCAGGGTGACGAAGGTCACGACAACGAATGGCGGGTTGGCGTGGTGATGAACTACAACCTGTTCCGTGGAGGCAGCGACAAGGCGCGCCTGGCCTCCGACTCGCACAAGATCAACCAGGCCATGGACATCCGTAACAATGCCTTGCGCCAGCTCAACGAGAACATTCACCTGGCCTGGAACGCCATGGTCAATGCCAAGAAACAAACCCCGACCGCCCGTGAGTACGCCGACACCAGCAAGCGTGTACGCATCGCCTACCAGGATCAGTTCGGCCTCGGCCAACGGACCCTGCTGGACCTGCTCGACAGTGAAAACGAGCTCTACAACGCCAACCGTCGCTACACCGAAGTGCGCTATACCGAAGAGTTCTCTATGTACCGTGTCCTGGCGAACATGGGCCAGTTGCTGAGCAAGCAACGGGTCGTACTGCCCGCCGACGCGATCGCCCAGACCGAAGTGAAAAACGAAGCTCGTCTGCCTGAAATGAAATAACCGTAGGAACTGCCGCAGGCTGCGATCTTTTGACTTTGCTTTTGAGCAATCAAGATCAAAAGATCGCAGCCTGCGGCAGCTCCTACAGTGAGATATGCAGATATCTGTCGATTGCCGCAGAGCAACGGGAGCAATCAATGTGACCAGCATGGAACCCGGCAACACTGGTGTCGATCCGCGCCTGAGCTTCGATGACCCGCTTCTGGACGGTCTGTTGATCCTCTGCAAACTCCACGGCGCGACGGTCAGTCGCGCCAGCCTCAGTGCCGGGCTGCCCATGGCACACCAACGCCTGAGCCTGGACCTGCTGCCCCGTGCAGCGGCCCGGGCCGGTTTGCAGGCGCGCTTGCTGCGCCGCGACCTCAAGGACATCTCCCCACTCAACCTGCCCGTGCTGCTGTTGCTCAACAACGGCCGCACGGCCGTGCTGCGCCGTTATGGCGAGGACGGCAAGGTGCTGATCCTGCCCAGCGAAGCCGACGGTGGCGAACAATGGCTCAGCCCCGAGGAGCTGGCCGAACACTACAGTGGCCAGGCGTTGTTTGCCCGGCCACGCCACGAACTCGAAGACTTGCGCTCGCCACTGGTGCCTCGGGTGCAGGCCTGGTTTCGCGATACGCTGAAGCTGTCGAAATGGCTGTACAGCGATGCAATCCTGGCGAGTTTCCTGATCAACCTGCTGGGCCTGATGGTGCCGCTGTTCGTGATGCAAACCTACGATCGCGTGGTGCCGAACCAGGCCACTTCGACCTTGTGGGTGCTGGCGATCGGCTTGCTGATCGGCACCGCTTTCGAACTGGTGCTGCGGGTCGTGCGTGCGCACTTGCTGGATACCGCCGGCAAGAAAACCGATGTGATCCTGTCGGCCACCCTGTTCGAGCGCATCACCGGCATGGCGATGAAGGCAAGGCCGGCGACCATCGGTGGCTTCGCCCAAAGCATTCATGACTTCCAGGGCCTGCGGGAATTTCTCACCGCCGTGACCCTCACCAGCCTGATCGACCTGCCCTTCTGCCTGCTGATGCTGCTGGTGATCGGCCTGCTCGGTGGCTGGCTGGTGGTGATCCCGATACTGGCGTTCCCCCTCACCATCATCTTCGCCATGGTGATCCAGGTGCGCCTGCGCGATACCGTGCAGAAAAGCCTCAGCCTGGGCGCCGAACGCCAGGCACTGTTGATCGAAACCCTCAGTGGCCTGGAAACCCTCAAGGCTTGCAGCGCCGAAAGCGAACGCCAGCACAAATGGGAAAGCACCCACGGCGCCCTCACCCGTCTCGACAGCCACGCACGCAACCTCTCGGCCCTGGCCACCAACGGCACGTTGTTCATCCAGCAACTGTCCGGCATGGCCACCATCGTCGCCGGGGTCTACAGCATCATCGCCGGCAACCTGAGCGTCGGTGCCCTGGTGGCCAGCTACATGCTCGGCAGTCGGGTACTGGCGCCACTGGGGCAAATCGCCGGCCTGATCACCCGCTACCAGCAAGCGCAACTGACCATGAAAAGCACCGATGCGCTGATGGGCCTGCCCCAGGAGCGCGATGCCAGACAACGGCCGCTGGAGCGCACCCAACTGCAAGGCGCGCTGGATGTTGTCGGCGTGACCTTCCACTATAACGGCCAGAGTACTCCCGCCCTGGCCAATGTCAGCTTCAGTGTGAAACCCGGCGAGCGCGTCGGCATCATCGGTCGCAGCGGCTCAGGCAAAAGCACCCTGGCGCGCCTGGTGATGGGCTTCTACGAACCGGATGAAGGCCAACTGCTGCTCGATGGCTTGGACCTGCGGCAACTGGACGTCGCCGACCTGCGCCATCAAATCGGTTACGTCGCCCACGACCTGCCGCTTCTGGCCGGCAGCCTGCGCGATAACCTGACCCTCGGCGCGCGCTATATCAGCGACTCACGCATGCTCGAAGTGGCGGAAATGACCGGCGTTACCGAGCTGGCCCGGCAACACCCGCAAGGCTTCGACCGGCCCGTGGGCGAACGCGGGCAACTGTTGTCCGGCGGCCAGCGTCAGGCCGTATTGATGGCCCGGGCGATGTTGCTCGACCCGCCCATCATGCTGCTCGACGAACCCACCAGCGCCATGGACAACAGCAGCGAAGACGTCCTGCGGCAAAAACTTCACGACTGGGTCCAGGGCAAAACCATCCTGCTGGTGACCCACCGAACCTCGATGCTGAGCCTGGTGGACCGGCTGGTGGTACTGGACAGCGGACGGATCGTCGCCGACGGTCCGAAGGAAGCTGTCATCGATGCACTGCGCAAGGGCCGTGTCGGCTCTGCGGCCGTCTAGGAGTAGCCCATGTCTGCCGATCAAGGATCCCGTGGCTACTTCGACAGTTTCAACAAAAGTGCCGAGACCGAGTTCATGCCGGAAACCGCCGGCGCCTCATTGCAGGACTCACCGCGCTGGTCGCGAATCACCGTGTGGCTGGCCGCCGCGCTGCTGGTCAGCGCGCTGGTCTGGGCCAAATTCGCCGTGTTGCAGGAAGTGACCATGGGCGAAGGCAAGGCGATTCCGTCGAGCAAGGTCCAGGTGATCCAGAACCTGGAGGGCGGCATCGTCACTGAAATTTTCGTCCGCGAAGGGCAAATGGTGAACAAGGGCGATACATTGCTGCGTCTGGATGACACCCGCTACCTGTCGAACAAGGGTGAAAGCGAAGCCGATCGCTACGCCTTGACCGCGCAGGTCGAACGGCTTTCGGCCGAAGCCGAAGGCCGGCCGTTCAAGCTGTCAGAAGAAGTGATCGCCAAGGCCCCGCAAGTGGCCGAAGACGAGCGCTCACTTTACGAGCAACGGCAACGGCGACTGGCCAGCGAGCAGCGTACTCTCAGCGAACAACTTCGGCAAAAAACCCAGGAATTGGCGGAGTTTCGCTCGAAACAGGGCCAATTCAGTTCGAGCCTGGCGCTGCTGCAACAAGAGATGAACATGTCCACACCGCTGGTGGGCACCGGCGCGGTGTCACCGGTGGAAATCCTCCGGCTCAAACGCAGCGCCGTGGAGATTCGCGGCTCGCTGAACGCCACCACCCTGGCGATTCCCCGGGCGGAATCGGCGATCAACGAGATCAAAAGCAAGATCGACGAGTCGGAGCAAACCTTCCGCTCGGAAGCCGCCAAAGAGCTGAATGAGAAACGCACCGACCTGTCGAAAATAACGGCATCAAGCATCGCCATCGACGACCGCGTGACCCGCACCACCGTGGTCTCGCCGGTGCACGGCATCATCAAGGTATTGAAGGTCAACACCATCGGCGGCGTGGTCCAGCCCGGCAGTGACATGGTGGAAATCGTGCCGCTGGAAGACAACCTGCTGATCGAAGCCAAGGTCCGCCCGCAGGACGTTGCATTCCTGCAT
Organism: Pseudomonas sp. S2_F07; assembly: GCF_054668325.1. Lineage (NCBI taxonomy): Bacteria > Pseudomonadati > Pseudomonadota > Gammaproteobacteria > Pseudomonadales > Pseudomonadaceae > Pseudomonas > Pseudomonas sp. S2_F07. Next base: position 5,500,203 of record NZ_CP162758.1, on the reverse strand, counting down.
CCGGGCCAGAAAGCCATGGTCAAGTTCAGTGCCTACGACTACACCATTTACGGCGGCCTGAGCGCCAAGCTGGAACTGATCGGCGCCGACACCATCACCGACGACAAGGGCAACAGTTTCTATCTGATTCAGGTGCGTACTGACAAAAACCATTTGGGCGGGGATGTGAAACCGCTACTGATCATTCCGGGGATGGTGGCGACGGTGGACATTATTACCGGGGAGAAAACGGTGCTGGATTACTTGCTTAAACCGGTGTTGAAAGCGCGGACCGAGGCGATGCGGGAGCGGTAGGCAGTATCCAGAATCTGCGGTGACTGATCTGCCGCCATCGCGAGCAAGCTCGCTCCCACAGTGTCCGCGTCGAACGCAAATTCTGAGAACGCCAGTAACCCTGTGGGAGCGAGCTTGCTCGCGATGGGGCCATGACAGGCACCGACTATTTCGGTCCATGGTTACGCTGGTAAACCTCCTCCCCCATCGCCGCAATCTGCCCCTCGATCAACGCCTCGAACGGCTTCAACAACGGCGCAAACGTCGCCGGCGCTTCGAGGGTTTCCAGCGCCTGCACAATCGCCTCCACCGTCGACAACGCCCCCGGTCCCGGCGCCTTGCGCAGGCGATAGCGGGACACGCCGCCCTCGGCCAGCGTCACCCTCGGCAACGCCGCCAGCAGCGGATTGAGGTGCAACATCTTGCGCGCCTTGCGCCAGGTGCCGTCGGGAACCACCAGCAACAAGGGTTCGTCCGTCGCGGCACACGCCTGCATCGGTTGGGCATCTTCGCCGGGAAACAGTAACCGCGCCCGATACCCCGGCTGATTCAACAGCGTCGGCAAATCCTCGAACACCTCGCCGACGATCAACTCGGCATTCTTCAACCCAAGCGCCGCCAGACGCGCGGTGTTCAACGCATGATTCACTTCGCTCGGATGCTGCAACAACAGTACCCGGGTGCGGCTGTCGAGGCTTGGGATCAACGGGCACAGGCAGTGGCTTTGCGGGCGCAGGCAGCGCGGACATTGAACTCTGGACATCGTCTTTATGCCTGATTCAGTTGGGCTTTAAGCAAATCACGGAATGTCTGGATCAGCGGCTCGCGGCTGCGCCCCCGACGCACGATCATCGAGAACGGCGCCTGATAACCGAAGGTCGCCGGCAGCAACACCCGCAAATCACCCTTGTCGGCCCAGGCCTGGGCGTAGTGCTCCGGCAGGTAGCCGATGTAGGCGCCGGACAGCACCAGGATCAACTGGGCCTCCATACTTTCTACCGTCGCTGCGCTGTGTTTGAACCCGTGGCGCGCCAGTTCGGCCTGGCTCCAGTAGCCACGACCGACCATGCGCTGTTGAGTGATGACTTGCTCGGGGATGCGCCGCTCGTTGAACAGAGGATGCCGCGTGCTGCAATACAACCAGTGTTGTTCACGGTACAGCGGCATGTACACCAGGCCGCTCATGCGCGTGGAAAACGCGCCGATGGCCAGGTCGAGACGGTTGTCCTGCACCCCGAGTTGCAATTCATAAGGGCTCATCACCGACAGGTGCAAGTGCACGGCCGGGTGCTCCTGGCTGTAGGCGCCGATGGCTTCGGCGAACGGCAGGGCCTTGTCACTGACGGTGGAGTCGATCACCCCGAGGTTCAAGGTACCGCGCAACTCTCCCTTGAGGGCGGCGGCGTACTGCTCGAAGCCTTCGAGTTCGCCCAACAGGCGCAGGGTTTCCTGATGGAACAGCTCGCCCTTGCTGGTCAGGCTGAAACCGCCACGGCCGCGATGGCACAGCACCAGGCCGAGGGCGGCTTCGAGCTGGCTCATGTAGGTGCTGATGGCCGACGTCGAGAGATTGAGTTCCTGCTGGGCGTTGGCGAACCCCTGATGGCGCACCACGCTGACGAAGATGCGCAATAGTTTCAGGTCGGGTAAAGCGTTGGCCATTGGGACTCTCCAAACACCGCTCGAATTTCAGCTGGCTCTGGCTACAGCCCAGTAGGAGCTGCCGCAGGCTGCGATCTTTTGATCTTGACTCTGTGCGATCTGAGACCGCTGGAAATCAAAAGATCGCAGCCTGCGGCAGCTCCTACAGGTTTATCTGCAGCTTTCGTGTTGCGGTGAAGTCTATCGATCTCTCGCGCATTAGTTTAGAAAAATCTGAACTAAGTATTTGCCCGTAGCGATTCTTCCCGGTCACTACATTTCGCAGAATCGGCGCCACAAGGTTCGCCCGTACTCCCGTTAACGGCAACCGACATAAATAAAACAACGACGATGAGGCCCTACCCGTGGACAAGATTCTTCACCAACCACTGGGCGGCAACGAAATGCCGCGCTTCGGCGGCATCGCCACCATGATGCGACTCCCCCATTTGAATACCGCTGCCGGCCTGGACGCTGCCTTTGTAGGCGTGCCCCTGGACATCGGTACCTCCCTGCGCCCCGGCACCCGTTTCGGACCTCGCGAAATCCGCGCCGAGTCGGTGATGATCCGCCCGTACAACATGGCCACCGGCGCTGCCCCGTTCGACTCGCTGTCGGTTGCCGACATCGGCGACATCGCAATCAACACGTTCAACCTGCTGGATGCCGTACGGATCATCGAAGAATCCTACAACAACATCCTTGAACACGACGTGATCCCGCTGACCCTGGGCGGCGACCACACCATCACCCTGCCGATCCTGCGTGCCATTCATAAAAAGCACGGCAAGGTCGGCCTGGTGCACATCGACGCCCACGCCGATGTGAACGACCACATGTTCGGCGAGAAGATCGCCCACGGCACCACCTTCCGTCGCGCTGTCGAAGAAGGCCTGCTGGATCCGGACCGCGTCGTGCAGATCGGCCTGCGCGCCCAGGGCTACACCGCTGACGACTTCAACTGGAGCCGCAACCAGGGCTTCCGTGTGGTTCAGGCTGAAGAGTGCTGGCACAAATCGCTGGAGCCCTTGATGGCTGAAGTCCGCGAGAAAGTCGGCGGCGGCCCGGTGTACCTGAGCTTCGACATCGACGGCATCGACCCGGCCTGGGCACCGGGTACCGGTACCCCGGAAATCGGCGGTCTGACGACCATTCAGGCGATCGAGATCGTTCGTGGCTGCCAAGGCCTCGACCTGGTCGGTTGCGATCTGGTAGAAGTCTCGCCCGCTTACGACACCACCGGCAACACCTCGCTGCTGGCCGCCAACCTGCTGTACGAAATGCTCTGCGTACTGCCTGGCGTAGTCCACCGCTGAGGATCGGTCATGAACGAACGTGATCAGGTGCTCAAAGCCGCCGCCGATCTGGTGTCCGCTTTTGCCCGTAACGATCGCGAAGCCTACTTCGGCGCGTTCAGCGTTGAAGCCAGCTTCGTCTTCTACACCCTCGAACAGCCCCTGCTGTCGCGCGACGCCTATCAGGCGATGTGGGACGGCTGGCGCTCCGAGGATGGCTTCGAGGTGCTCTCGTGCACCTCAAGCAACGCTTTCGTCAGCCTGCAGGGTGACGTGGCGATTTTCATCCATGACGTGGCCACCGAGTTGCGCATGCAAGGGGAGCAACACTTCAGCCAGGAGCGCGAGACGATTGTTTTCAAGAAACAAGCGTCTGGCCAAGAACAACAAGGCCTATGGCTGGCCTGCCACGAACATTTGTCCGCGATGCCGGAAGGGCTGCCACCCCCTTAGCCAACACAGGTGATGCTCACGCACGATGAGCGCGCCTTTATGATCGGAGCTGGTCATGAATAACAAAAACAACGAAAAAAGCCTTAGCAGCATCGAAACAAACGGGGTCGAACAGATCCCGGACAATGAGCGTGACGCCAAGCCCAGCGATCTGTTTCGCCTGATCTTCGGCGGCGCCAACACCTTTGCCACCGCCGTGCTCGGCAGTTTCCCGGTACTGTTCGGCCTGTCCTTTCAGGCGGGCGTCTGGGCGATTGTGCTGGGCGTGGTACTCGGTTCGCTGATCCTGGCGCCGATGGGCCTGTTCGGCCCCATCAACGGCACCAACAACGCCGTCTCTTCCGGCGCACACTTCGGCGTGCACGGGCGAATCGTCGGCTCCTTCCTGTCGTTGCTGACCGCAATCGCGTTCTTCTCGCTCTCCGTCTGGAGTTCGGGCGATGCGCTGGTGGGCGGTGCCAAGCGCCTGATCGATCTGCCGGAAACCGATCTGACCCTGGGCCTGGCCTACGGTCTGTTCGCGCTGCTGGTATTGACCGTGTGCATCTATGGCTTCCGCTTCATGCTGTGGGTCAACCGCATTGCGGTGTGGGCGGCCAGCCTGCTGTTCCTGCTGGGGGTTTTCGCGTTCGCCCCTGCATTCGACAGCCAGTACGCCGGCACCGTCGCCATGGGCCAGGCCGGTTTCTGGGCTGCGTTCATCGGGGCAGCACTGGTCGCCATGAGCAACCCGATCTCCTTCGGTGCGTTCCTCGGTGACTGGTCGCGCTATATCCCGCGCGATACGCCCAAAGGCCGGATCATGGTATCGGTGATTGCCGCGCAACTCGCCACGCTGATTCCGTTCCTGTTCGGCCTCGTCACCGCCACCATCGTAGCGGTCAAGGCGCCGGACTACATTGCGGCCAACAACTATGTCGGCGGCCTGCTGGCGGTATCGCCGAGCTGGTTCTTCCTGCCGGTGTGCCTGATCGCGGTCATCGGCGGCATGTCCACCGGCACCACCTCGCTCTACGGCACCGGCCTGGACATGTCCAGCGTGTTTCCTCGGGTGCTGTCGCGGGTCAAGGCCACGCTGCTGATCGGTGTGATGTCGATTGCGTTCATCTTCATCGGGCGCTTCGCGGCCAACCTGGTGCAGAGCGTGTCGACCTTCGCCGTGCTGATCATCACCTGCACCACCCCGTGGATGGTGATCATGATCATCGGCCTGCTGGTGCGTCGCGGCTTCTACTGCCCGGATGACCTGCAAGTGTTCACCCGTGGCGAGAAAGGTGGCCGCTACTGGTTCACCCACGGCTGGAACTGGCGTGGCCTGGGCGCCTGGATCCCGAGCGCGGCCGTCGGCCTGTGCTTCGTGAACCTGCCGGGCCAGTTTGTCGGGCCGCTGGGCGAAATGGCCGGTGGTATCGACATCAGCCTGCCGGTGACCCTGGGCCTGGCCTCGCTGGTGTACCTGGCGCTGCTGAGCCTGTTCCCGGAATCGAGCGCTGTGTTCGGTCCGAACGACCCTCGCAGCAAGAGCACGGATTCGCTCGCTAAACCGGCGATGCGTCAAGCCGCCTGATTCAATGAACTAAACGCACTACCTGTGGGAGCGGGCTTGCCCGCGAAGACGGCAGCACATCCAACATTGATGTGACTGACAGACCGCTTTCGCGAGCAAGCCCGCTCCCACAGGGATTGATTTTCAGCCTCACATAAAAAAGACAATCGGAGACACGCCATAATGGCTTTGGATTTATTCGTCGTACTCATCTACGCCGCCGCGATGCTGATACTCGGCTACTACGGCATGCGCAAGGCCAAGACCAACGAAGACTTTTTGGTCGCCGGTCGTAACCTCGGCCCAAGCCTGTACATGGGCACCATGGCTGCCACCGTCCTGGGCGGTGCGTCCACCGTGGGCACCGTGCGTCTGGGCTATGTGCATGGCATCTCCGGTTTCTGGCTGTGTGCGGCCCTGGGTTGCGGGATCGTGGCGCTGAACCTGTTCCTCGCCAAACCGCTGCTGAAGCTGAAGATCTACACCGTTACCCAGGTCCTGGAAAAACGCTACAACCCGATGGCCCGCTCCGCGAGCGCGGTAATCATGCTGGCCTACGCGCTGATGATCGGCGTGACCTCGATCCTGGCAATCGGCACCGTGCTGCAAGTGCTGTTCGGCCTGCCGTTCTGGATCTCGGTACTGCTCGGCGGCGGCGTGGTGGTGGTCTACTCGGCGATCGGCGGCATGTGGTCCCTGACCCTGACCGACATCGTCCAGTTCGTGATCAAGACTGTCGGCCTGATGTTCATCCTGTTGCCGATCTGCCTGTACCGCGTCGGCGGCTGGGATGAGTTGGTGCTGAAACTGCCGGCGGCGAGCTTCAGCTTCACCACCATCGGTTGGGACACCATCATCACCTACTTCATGATCTACTTCTTCGGCATCCTGATCGGTCAGGACATCTGGCAACGAGTGTTCACCGTCAAGACCGCCAAAGTGGCTCAGGTTGCCGGTACCGCTGCCGGTATCTACTGCATCCTCTACGGCCTGGCCTGCGCCCTGATCGGCATGGCTGCCCACGTTCTGATCCCGGACCTGGACAACGTCAACAACGCCTTCGCCGCGATTGTGAAACTGTCCCTGCCGGACGGTATCCGTGGCCTGGTGATCGCTGCCGCACTGGCCGCCATGATGTCCACCGCCAGCGCCGGCCTGCTGGCCGCTGCAACCACCCTGACCGAAGACCTGCTGCCGAAACTGCGTGGCGGTAAACAGTCGAGCCTGGCGATCAACCGCCTGTTCACCCTGTTGACCGGCATCGTGGTATTGGGCATCGCCCTGATCGTGAACGACGTGATCAGCGCCCTGACCCTGGCCTACAACCTGTTGGTAGGCGGCATGCTGATCCCGCTGATGGGTGCGATTTTCTGGAAGCGCGCCACCACCGCCGGCGCTATCGCCAGCATGGGCATGGGCTTCGCCACCGCGCTGTTGTTCATGTTCAAGGACGGACTGGACGCCAACACCCCGATCTACTACAGCCTCGGTGTAGGCCTGGTGAGCTTTGTTGCTGTCAGCCTGCTGTCCCGTCGCCCGGTGACTGTGGCCAGCGCGGCCTAAGCTGAACATAACGACTTGATGCTTTCTTCGACGAGTGTGGCGTCGGTTGCCACACTCGTTTTTTTTCGTCTGGAGAAAACTGCTCATGAAGATCGTCAGCCGTGACCAGTGGTTCGAAGTCAAACATCTCAGCGACGGCATCCGCCTGATTCACGAGCCCTACATCCGGCCTTTCTACCGCTGCAATCTCTGGCACATCCAGGGCCGCGACAAAGACCTGCTGCTCGACAGCGGCTCGGGCCTGGTCAGCCTGCGCGAGCAACTGCCGTGGATCACCGAACGGCCACTGGTGGCCGTGGCCAGCCACTGCCATTTCGATCACATCGCCGGTCATCACGAGTTCGCTGAACGCCTGGTGCATCCGGCCGAGGCGGACATTCTCGCGGCGCCCGATGGCGACAACGACCTGAGTAAAGCCTTCGTCGGCGACGACATGTTCGAGGCGCACCCCGATTGCCCGCTGTGCTACGCCGAATACCGGGTCAAGGCCGCACCGGCCACAGGGTTTGTCGAAGATGGGGATGTGCTGGACCTGGGCAACCGGGTATTGCAGGTCGTGCACACACCGGGACACTCGCCGGGCGGCATCTGCCTGTACGAAGCCGCCACCGAAACATTGTTCAGTGGCGACATCATCTACGACGGCCCGCTGATCGAAGACGCCTACCACTCCAACCTCGATGACTACGCCCGCAGCCTGCAACGCTTGCACGGGCTGTCAATCCGCACGGTGCATGGCGGGCATTTCGGGAGTTTTTCCGGGGAGCACTTACGCAACATGATTGACCAATGGCAGCGCTCACACGGCTAAAGCCTGCTGTACTCAACGACAGGAACTGCACCGGCAGGAAGAACGACACCCGCCTCCTCGAAGAACGATCATGAAAGAAGCCGCCCTTCGTGCTGTCGTACATCGCTACATCAGCCGCCTGCTGGAAGGTCGGGACGACTTCGACGACAACGCCAGCCTGGCGCAGTTGGGATTGGATAAAAATGATATCGAAGAGCTGATCTTCCATCTGGAAGATGAACTGGGTGTCACGGCGTTTACCGTGGAGGAAGACCGGATGCTCAAGACCGCCAGGACGGCGAATGATTTGAGCCGGTTTTTGCTGGAGATCGGGCGGTACTAAGGCTGGTGATCAAACGTACACGAAGCGGCAAGGGAGCTTGCTCCCTCGCCACTGGAAACCTATCACCTGTCAGATGATATCTGCCATTACCGGCGTCGTTGCTGGCGTCGACGTTGTTCGTCGTCAGTACGAATTGGCACGGGTTGCAGAGGCGGCTCGATCAAGCCGAGAGCGACGCCCAGGTCATGCAGCCAGTTTTGGATTTTCTCTTTCATGGTGCCCCCTTCAGGGTAGTGCCGAGCGGCCAAAGTTCTGTAGCCCCTTCGTACAGATAATAGTCCGAAGTCCTACGCAATGCTCGCGCAAAGTCACAATGATCTGTTACTGAATCCATCACAATCAGCCTGTGTTCAGGCAATGTCCTGTGCCCGCACCCGTGTCGGCGGAAAAACCACCTGTTGCTGCTCGATCCAGGCATTCAGGTTGGCCCCGACCATGCCCTTGCGCCACATCAGCCAGGTGGTCGCACTGGCGAACGGCTCGGCCAACGGATGCACGGCCACACTCTCGCGGCCCGGCAGACTGGCGAGCATCGACTCCGACATCAGCGCCACACCGGAACCGGCAATCACACATGCCAGCATCCCCGGATAGGACTCGATCTCCATCGCCCGGCCCATGGCCGCGTGGTCATGGGCGAACCAGGCCTCCAGGCGCATGCGGTAGGAGCAGCCCTGGCGAAAGGTGAACACCGAACGACCTTGCACATCCAGCGCGCTGCGCACGGGCGGATGGTCGGCCTCGCTGATCAGGACCAGGCGCTCGTCGCACAAGGGCACCCCGTCGAGACCGGCCAGCTCCAGGGGGCCATCCACCAGCGCCGCATCGAGCCGGCCGGTGAGCAGGCCTTCGAGCAGTTCACCGCTGGGCCCGGACTGTACTTGCAGGTTCACTGCCGGATACAAGCGGTGGTAGTGCGCCAATAGCCCCGGAAGGTGAATCGCTGCCGTGCTGTACATGGTGCCGAGCACGAAGTCGCCCGCCGGTTGACCGCCCTGCACTGCCGCGCTGGCCTCATCGTGCAAGGCAAACAGCCTGGCGGTGTAGTCCAGCAGGACTTTTCCCGCAGGCGACAACTGCAAGCGCTGACGTTCGCGCAGGAACAGTTCGACGCCCAGTTGCTCTTCCAGCTGTTTGAGCCGGGTCGACAGGTTCGACGGCACTCGATGCAACCGTTCTGCGGCCCGGGTGATGGACCCTTCTTCCGCCACTGCCTGGAAGATGCGCAATTGGCTGAACTCCACGATATTCTCCAAAAAAGAACAAGTTACTCACTATTATTCATTTTTAAAGAAAGTCAATCAGTCCTAGCCTGACGGTCATTGATCCTCCAGACGGAATCCAGACCATGTCTCCCCTGATCCGCTTATCCGCCAGTTTCGTTGCCCTGATGATGGCCATGGGCATCGGCCGTTTTGCCCTGACACCGCAACTGCCGCACCTGCTCAGCGAAGGCCAGATCGACCTGACCGCCGCCGGACTGATTGCCGCCGCCAACTACCTCGGTTATTTCATTGGTGCGGTGGACGCCATGTTTTCCCGGCGTCCGGCGCAAGTGCACCGGCGCTTGCTCGGCGGATTGTGGCTCTGCGTGCTGTTGACCCTGGCGTCGTTCTGGGCCAATGGTTTCTGGTCGCACCTGCTGCTGCGTTTTGGCACCGGCGTGGCCAGCGCCTGGGTGCTGGTGATGATTACCGCCCTGAGCCAGCCACTCGCAGCAGAGGCCGGTCGACCTCGGCTCGGCGCCCTGGTCTTCGCCGGGCCGGGTTTGGGGATTTTCCTGACAGGTCTGTTGGCCCTGGGCTCTAATCTGCTGGGCCAGACTTCCGCCACCTTGTGGCTGGTGTACGCCGCCGCAGGGCTGGCGATGCTGCTGGGGTTCCTGCCGTTCCTGCCACAACCGGGTGCCACCGCGACTGCTGCGCCCAGCGCCAGCGCCTCGGGTAATCAAGGTATCGCTCGCCTGGGCTGGATCTATGCCTTGTACGGATTGGGCTACATCATTCCGGCGACTTTTTTGTCGCAAATGGCCAATGCGCAATTCCATGGCCAATGGCAGGCCGACCTGTTCTGGCCATGCTTTGGTTTGGCGGCGGCAACCGGTGTGGTGCTGGTGTGTCTGCGGCGGCAAAAACCTCGCGCCACCGGTCACTGGTTGATGGCGACGTTATGGCTGCAAGCCGCTGGCGTGTTCGCTTGCCTGCTGGGTAACGGGCCAGGCCTGGCGTTGGGTGTGATCCTGTGCGGCACGCCGTTCCTGGCCTGCATGCAACTGGTGATGCAACGCTCCCGGGAACTGGCGCCCCATGCCACCCAGCGCAATGCCGGCCTGCTGACAGCCTGCTTTGCCGTGGGCCAGCTCAGCGGACCATTGCTGGCGGCGCTGAGCAGTCATTTCAGTGGCGGTTTGCAGCCGGCACTGGTAGTCGCTGGCTGCGGCTTGTTGCTCGCCGGCGGTCTGTTGCTCGCGCCGGTCAGTGCTGCCCAAGAGCTTTGCGCAAACGACGGCGCAACCACTGCTCGGCGCTGACAAAAGTGATGCCCGCCAATACCAGTACGGCACCGATGACGAAGTTCAGGCTCAGTTCCTCGCCGAGCAGCACCACGCCGAAGGTGACGCCGAACAATGGCGTCATGAACGAAAACACCGCGAGGTTGGCCGCCAGGTAACGGCGCAGCAGCCAGAACCAGATCAGGTAACTGAAGAACGACACGACCACGCCCTGAAACAGCACACTGGCCACCGCCACATGAGTCAGGCTGACATGGGTGATCTGGCCGCTGAGCAGCGCAATCAACAACAAGCCGAAGAAGCCGACAATCAACTGATAGAACAGCGTCAGGGTCACCGGCGCTTCCGACAGGCGCGAGGCGCGCACCACCACCGTGGTCGCGCCCCAGGCGGCACCCGCCAGCACGCCCAGGGCATCGCCCATCAACATGCGGTAATCAAGGTTGTCCCAGGACACCCCGCCGGCAAACGCAATGGCAATCCCGATAAAGGCCAGGACAATCCCCAGCCATTGCAGCGGCCGCAATCGCTCACTGGGCAGCAACCAGTGCACTCCCAAGGCGGTGAAGATCGGCGCCGTGTAGAGGAACACCGACATGTGCGCCGCCGTGGTCAGTTGCAGGCCTTCGGAAATGAAGAAGAACTCCAGGCCGAACAAGGCACCGGCCAACAGACCGCCGCGCCAGGTCGCCCCCACCTGGTTCCAGCCACCCTTCCAGCAGATCAGCAGCCCGACCAGCAACGCCGACATGCCGGAACGTCCGGCCGCCTGCATCACCGGCGCGATATCGGCCGCCGCCCACTTGATCATCACCTGCTGCACGCCCCAGACCAGGCACAACCCGACCATCACTTGCAGGGCAAACCCGTCGGTGCTGCGCCGGGTGGCGCTCACCGGAACACCTCGAAGACACAATCCATGGCAAAGACTCGGCAGAAAAAAGCAAAACCCCGGCCTTCTCGTTGAAAAGAAATCACCGGGGCGATGAATCATGTTGTCGATTATTAACCAGAAGGCCAGAAAATGCCCCTGTAGGAGCTGCCGAAGGCTGCGATCTTTTGATCTCTAAAAATCAAGATCGCAGCCTTCGGCAGCTCCTACACGTCAGAGTGGGGTCAACTGAGCTCGATACGATCGGCATGAATGACAATCTGGCCGTTCTTGTACAACGCACCGATGGCCTTCTTGAAGTTGCCCTTGCTGACACCGAACAGACTGCTGATCAATGCCGGATCGCTCTTGTCGCTCACCGCCAGGCTGCCGTTGTTTTCGCGCAACTTGGCGAGGATCTTCGAGTTCAGGCTGGTGGCCGCTTCCTGGCCGACCGGTTGCAGGCTCAGGCTGATCTTGCCGTCGGCGCGAACTTCCTTGATGAAGCCCTTTTCTTCTTTACCGGCGCGCATGAACTTGAAGATTTCGTTCTTGTGGATCAGGCCCCAATGCTTGTTGTTGATGATGGCCTTGAAACCCATGTCCGTGGCTTCGGCCACCAGCAGATCCACTTCCTGGCCCGCGGTGTAGTTGGCCGGGGTCTTGTCCAGGTAGCGGTCCAGGCGCGCGGTCGCGGTGATGCGACGGGTGTGCTTGTCGAGATAGACGTGCACCACCACATACTCACCCGCCGTCATCTGGCGCTTCTCTTCGGAGAACGGCAGCAACAGGTCTTTCGGCAAGCCCCAGTCCAGGAATACGCCGATGCTGTTGACTTCAACAACTTTCAAACTGGCGAATTCACCGACTTGAACTTTCGGTTTTTCAGTAGTTGCGATGAGTTTGTCATCGCTGTCCAGATAAATAAAAACGTTGAGCCAGTCTTCATCTTCGGTAGGAATATCTTTTGGAATATAACGATTAGGCAGAAGGATTTCGCCATCCGCGCCACCGTCCAGATATAAACCGAAGTTAGTGTGTTTAACCACTTGCAAACTGTTGTAACGCCCGACTAAAGCCATGTCCAATACCCTCATTGCGTGGGCGGCATTCTACCCGGTTTTAAGCGCTGCGTTCGGCAGCCGGCCCGGTGGCGCGAGAAAATCCTCTGAAACCCTTAATTTTCCCGGGGTTTCATCCCGCGTCTGGCCGCTCGTCAGGCCGTTCCGGGCATTTACGCCATGCCCAGGCAAGCGCAACACGATATTTTTTCGGGCAATGTTTTTAGTTAAAACAGCGGCTTAGGTGCATATTTCGGATATTGTCCGGTGACTGATTACCCCGTCCTCAAGAATATGCCGAGGGGATATTTGCCAAGCAATTATCAGGTAATTCCTGTACGATGCCTGGCCAAGTTAATTTTCTACAGGTTAATGGCCGCCATGCGCGTAAAAGCATCCACCAGCAAAGCAAAGCCAGCTCCAGCCGTCGAAACCAGCGAATCGATCAACAGCCAGATCGCTGCGTTCCTCAAGTCCGGCGGTGAAATCCAGCAAATTGCCAAAGGCGTCAGCGGCCAGACGTTCGGCCCGTCCAAGCAGATCACCCTGGGCAAAAAGTAATCCCCCCGCGTCACCTGGTCCCAAAGCGCTTTGAGCTTCGAAGCGCTTGGACTGGAACCCTCGTTATTCCCCCCGCCACTCCTTCAAATCGTTCGGAAATCGACGAACGGCCTTCATTGCCGATCATTCGCCGGTATTCTTGCACACGTCTGGATCAAGCGTTTCAGCGGGCCCGCCAGCCTGTCCTCGCTGTTCATGGAGTGACGCATGTTCAAACCTTTCTATCTATCGGCATTGCTCGCCAGCCTGCTGGCCTGCTCCGTGGCACACGCACAAATCTTTCAGCGTGAGCTGGGGGGCTTCGACCTCAAGCTCGGCACCACCCCCACCCGCAGCATGGCCCAGGGCCTGGTCAAACCGTCGGCCGTCGGTTCGTTCCACGGCGGCCTGGATCTGAGCCACGACAGCGGTTTCTACGTGGGCCAATGGTCGCCCAGCGTGGGGATCAGCCCGGGGAAAGACCTCGAGATCGATTCCTACATGGGTTTTAAACAACCCTTCGACCAAACCCTCGGCTACGAAGTGGGCCTGATCCGCTACAGCTACCCCGAAGTCACGACCCCTGACAGCCAGGAACTGTTCGGCGGCCTGACCTTGCTCGGCAGCCGATTCGGCATCGCCTTCAGCAATGACCCGGACAAACAGAACAACACTCTGTTCGCTGACTTGAGCGGCAATCAACCTTTCGGTGTAGGCATCAGCCTGAAATACACCACCCACCAATTCAATACGCCAGTGGCGGTGGATGGCGGGTATGTAGGCAGTTTTACCGATTGGTCGCTGAAATTGTCCCGCCCGTTCATGGGCATCGACCTCGACCTGATCTACAGTGACTCCAACCTGAGCGGCAGCGGTTGCTCGGCCTATGCCGGGCACAACAACCAGTGCGACGGGCTGGTGACGCTCAAGGCCGAACACGCGTTCTATTGATCGGCTGAACTGCCGGGCTCCTCTTGGGTTCACATGAGAATCAGACACCGAAGACTGGCTTTCGCAAGGACTCGCCCATGTCCCGCTGGTTCAAACATATCGCCTTTATGCTGATAGTTGCCCTTGCCCTCGGCGCGTGCAGCCGCGTGGGCCTGGCCTACCGCAATCTCGATGTGATCATCCCGTGGACGCTCAGTGACTACCTGGACATGAACGGCGAGCAAAAAAGCTGGCTGGACGAACGCTTGAAGGAACACCTGAGCTGGCACTGCACCACCCAACTGCCCGGCTACCTCGACTGGCTGGACCGTCTGCAAACCATGATCACCACCAACCAGGTCACCGATGCAGCCTTGCAAGCCCGCGCCCACGAAGCCGAACAGGCGATCGCCGAGACCGCGCGGGAAATCACCCCGTCGGCCATCGAGTTGCTGAAAGGGCTGGATGACAAGCAAGTCGCCGAAATGAACGACGCCTTTGCCAAGGACCAGCGCAAACGCCAGCAGGAATACCTCAAACCTTCCCTCGACCAGCAGATCAAGGAACGCGGCGCGCGCATGGAGAAGCGCCTGAACGACTGGCTCGGGCCTCTGAACACTACCCAGCAACAACGGGTAGCCACATGGTCCAGGACCCTGGGCGAGCAGAACACCCAGTGGCTTGCCAACCGCGTCCATTGGCAGAAACAGTTCAGTGCAGCTGTTGCCCAACGCCAGAGCCCCGAATTCCCACAACGCATCGAGACACTTCTGGTCAATCGTGAGAGCTTGTGGACACCCGCCTATCGGCAGGCCTTTGCCAACACCGAAGCCCAGGCGCGTTCACTGTTCGTGGATCTGATGGCTGAAAGCACGCCGAGCCAACGCGCACGGTTGCTGAAGAAAATCGAGGGTGTGAGGAAAGACTTCAGCGACTTGAAGTGCCTGAAAGCCGGGAAACAAGGCTGAGGACAACACAAGACCAATGTGGGAGCGAGTTGCTCCCACAGGGTGATTCCACAGGATTGCATGAGAACATCAGGCAATCTGCGCCCTCGACGCCACCTCATCGAACGTCACCTCATCCAGCGCATCCTCCTGTTCGTCCAGCACCTGCCGCGGGTGATCATTGCCGGGGATGCTGCTGTCGATCAGGCTCAACAAACGCGAACCCCGCGCCGTCAGAATGTAATTGGTGCCCGTACCACCTTCGTCCTCCGGTCGCGGTTCGATATAGCCACGCGCCAGCAGTAACTTTTCGTACTCTCCAGCCACCGTTTTCAAGTGATCAAGATTTTCAATCGGCTCACCTTCCGCAGCCTTCTGCGCGGCATGCTGTTCGGCGTAAGGCCGCGGCGTAAAACTGTGGCCCGCACTGTTTTGCACTTCATGCAGCAAGCGCTCAATCAAGTCCCAATTGTAAGTCGTCATCCTGATTCAACCTCCGGTGCCCGTTCGATTGATGCCCGTGCAATTGCACGGACCTTACAGGTTGTGACCGGTACGCCCGCCCGCCGTTCAGCCGGGCGTTTGCAGACGACCGACCGACGGCATGTCGAAATCCACGCAAGCCAAACGACTAGTCTGTGTAAGTCACCTCCCCGCCCCATGCAGGAGAAAACAACATGAACATTCAGAACCATCCCGTCGTATCGCGGGAAGAATGGCTCGCCGCCCGCAAACAGCACCTGGCCCACGAAAAAGCCTTCACCAAGGAAAGGGACAGACTCAGCGCCGAACGCCGCGCCCTGCCCTGGGTGAAAATCGACAAGGACTACCATTTCCAGGGGCCCGACGGCGAACTGAAACTGGCGGACCTGTTCGGGGGGCGCAGCCAGTTGGTGATCTACCACTTCATGTTCGCCGAGGGCTGGGATGAAGGCTGCCCTGGTTGCTCGTACCTGAGCGATCACATCGACGGCGCCAACCAGCACCTGGCCCACCATGACGTGGCCGTGGTAGTGGTTTCCCACGCACCGTTCGCCGAATTCCAGGCTTTCAAACGGCGCATGGGCTGGAAGTTCGACTGGGTGTCGTCCGAAGGCTGCGATTTCAACTACGACTTTGGCGTCACCGCCCGAGCTGAAGACGTCGCCGCCGGAAAGGCTACATACAACTACGAAAAAACCGACGGCGCCGAAGAAGAACTCCCCGGTCTCAGCGTGTTTTATCGCAATGACGCCGGAGAAATTTTCCATACCTACTCTACCTATGCCCGGGGCCTGGACATGCTGGTCGGCGCCTACAACTACCTCGACCTGACGCCCAAGGGCCGCAACGAGGACGAGATCATGGAGTGGGTGCGGCATCACGACCGGTACGAAGAACAGGCTAACCCTGGTTGCTGCCATGGGGGTTAGCCTTGAAACTGAATCGGGCCCGCTCGCGAAGAGCGCCCGATCCGCCCGAAAAGAAATAGTGCTCAGCCGATGAAATGACCGGTGAACTGTCATTTCTTTAAGCTACGCTCAAGACTTTCTGACAGTTACAACACTAAAAAAACTATTGGAGAGAACTGTGTCAGGACGACAAGACCAGAATAAAGTGACTGACGAAAGCTATTGGGACAGTGTGTGGTCCCCTGCACAGTCCTCGCTGTCTGCATTGAGCGGTTCAGATTTCTACTACGGGAAAAATGGCCTCTTCGCCAGGTTGATTCATGCGCGGCTTGGCTCGATCAAGGGCACTCGTATTCTGGAACTGGGAGGTGGCGGTGAAAACAAACGCCTCTTGTCCATGAATAAATGGATGGACGCAGACGTCACTGCGCTCGATTTCTCCGATGAAGGTCTGAAAGTAGTCAAGGAGCTGTTTGATATCAATCAATGCTCAGGCCACTTCCTCAACGCCGACATATGCAACTGGACACCCGACCAGCAATACGACACCGTCGTTCACTGGGGTGTCCTGGAACATTTCATTGATCCAAGGCCTATGCTTGAGAAATCATTTTCCGCCTTGAAGAGTAACGGCAGGCTGCTTTTTTCGATGCCGAACATGGAAGCTGTTGGCGCGCAACTGTGGAAAAACTGGTGCCCTGAAAACTGGTCGAAACACGTATTTCACTCCAGGGAACTCATCGAAAAAACATTACATGAGATCGGCTTCTCAACAGTTGGAAGCTTCCATTATGGCGTGCCGTTCTTGAAAGGCGCTGAGTGGGAGATTGCGGCCATGGGCCAGCGTCCCATCGATCTGTTACAGAAAGTCTGCAGTGCCTCGGCACGGGTAGTACCGATTTTTCATAAATATGGAAACAAGCATATCTCGATGGAAAGAGGATTCATTGCGGTCAAGTGATCGAGGCTTGAGTAAACGGAACGACTCTTTCATCACTTTGCCGAGTGTAGAAAAACCGGACATTGTCCGGTTTTTTGTTGGCCACCCTATACCAGACTTATCCGCCACCTCGGCTGAACTTTTCTTGCCGTTGTCCCCTCAACCGGATATCTGCCGTTGCCGGAACAGAGGACGCTTATGAAAACCCTGAGCAAGCTGACCCTCGCTATCACCCTCGCCTGCGCCCTGCCCGCCTGGGCCTGCACCCCCGACGAAGCCACTGCCAAGCGCGAGCAACTGGCCCGGGAAGTGGCAAGGCTCACCGAGCAAAATCCGACCAAGGCCAAGGAGATCAATGATGAGTTGCAGAAGATGGATCTGGGCACTGCCGCCAAGGACCTGCCGGACAAGTGCCAGTTGATCGACCAGCGCTTGAAGGAACTGGAGTCTGCCGAGAAGAAAGCCGAAGGCTGATAAAACACCAGGGATAAAAAAACCCGGACACTGTCCGGGTTTTTCACTGATCGTCTACAACGACTTACTCAGCCGCCGGTGCTTCCGGCTTGCGGCGCTTGAGTGGGGCCATGCCGTCCTTGCTGACCAGGGAATCACTCTTGGGCCGGTTGGCGCTCTTGCGCTTGGTCGGGGTCTTGGCGGCAGTTTTTTTCTTGTCGCCCTTGGCGTCGGTCTTTTTCTTCTTCACGCCAACAGCCTTGCCCGAGGCCTTGACCTTTTTCGGTCCGCCGTAGGTGCCTTTGACTTCCTTGATGGTGCGGCGCTCGAAGCTCTGCTTGAGGTAGCGCTCGATGCTCGACATCAGGTTCCAGTCGCCGTGGCAGATCAGCGAGATGGCCAGGCCATCGTTGCCGGCGCGACCGGTACGACCGATACGGTGCACGTACTCATCACCGCTGCGTGGCATGTCGAAGTTGATCACCAGGTCCAGGCCGTCCACGTCCAGACCACGGGCTGCGACGTCGGTGGCCACGAGGATTTTCACGCCGCCCTGCTTCAGGCGGTCGATCGCCAGCTTGCGATCCTTCTGGTCTTTCTCGCCGTGCAGCACGAACGCCTTGTATTCCTGCGCCACCAGGCGGCCGTAGATGCGGTCGGCCATGGCCCGGGTGTTGGTGAACACGATGGCTTTCTGGTAGGTCTCGTTGGCCAGCAACCAGTTGACGATCTGTTCTTTGTGCTGGTTGTGGTCAGCGGTGATGATTTGCTGGCGAGTGGTTTCGTTCAGCTGGCTGACCGCGTTGAGCTGCAAGTGCTCAGGGTTGTTCAGGACCTTGGCGATCATCTCGCGCAAGCCCGAACCACCGGTGGTGGCGGAGAACAGCATGGTCTGCTGACGGTTGGTGCACTCGTCCACCAGACGCTGAACGTCGTCGGCGAAGCCCATGTCGAGCATACGGTCGGCTTCGTCGAGCACCAGCACTTCAACTTCTTTCAAGTCGAGGTTGCCGGCGTTCAATTGCTCGATCATCCGGCCCGGGGTACCGATCAGGATGTCGGGTACCTTGCGCAGCATGGCGGCCTGGACCTTGAAGTCTTCACCGCCGGTGATCAGGCCGGACTTGATGAAGGTGAACTGCGAGAAGCGTTCAACTTCCTTCAAGGTCTGCTGGGCCAGTTCGCGGGTCGGCAGCAGGATCAGGGTCTTGATGCTGACGCGGATTTTCGCCGGGCCGATCAGACGGTTGAGAATCGGCAAAACGAATGCAGCGGTTTTACCGCTACCGGTTTGCGCCGTCACCCGCAGGTCACGCCCCTGGAGCGCCAGCGGGATGGCCGCGGCTTGCACAGGCGTTGGCTCGACAAATTTCAGCTCGGCCACGGCTTTGAGCAGGCGTTCGTGCAGGGCGAATTGGGAAAACACGGGTGCTACCTCGAAGAAATGCAAAAAAACAGCTGCATAGGGTAACGGTTTCGAGCGCTCAGGCCGAGTTTCTTTATACAAATGGCGGTAAACAGTTGGTTTTTTGTTGCCTGATTTTTCCCGAAACGTAATACAAAGCGTCTTAAATGCTCTAATCCCCTCTCGTGCCTTATAGAAGAATCGTTTCAACCATGGATATCAAACAGCTCTGGACCAACGTCCTGGACCTTTGGGGTGCCCTCGACCAGCACCCGCTCGTGCACTCCAGCCTGTCGCTGTTGCTACTATTGGCGATTGCGCTGTTCCTCGGACGGGTGGCGCGTTACCTCATTCTGCACGCGGCAAAAATGCTCAGCCGCCAGCCGGCCCTGCACTGGGTCAATGATTTCCTACAGAACAAGGTGTTCCATCGCCTGGCGCAGATCACCCCTTCACTGGTGATCCAGTTCGGCCTCAATCTGGTGCCGGACCTGAGCAAAACCAGCCTGAACTTCCTCGGCAACGTCGCACTGTCCTTCACCTTCCTGTTTCTGCTGCTGGCGGTCAGCGCCCTGCTCAACGCCCTGCTGGACATCTACGCCCGCACCGAGCACGCCCGCACCCGCTCGATCAAAGGCTATGTGCAATTGGCGAAAATGGTGCTGTACGTGTTTGGCGCGATCATCATCGTCGCCACACTGATCGATCGCTCGCCGCTGTTGCTGCTGTCAGGCCTGGGCGCCATGTCGGCGGTGATCCTGTTGGTCTACAAGGACACGCTGCTGTCGTTCGTCGCCAGCGTGCAACTGACCAGCAATGACATGCTGCGGGTCGGCGACTGGATCGAGATGCCCCAGGTGGGCGCCGACGGCGATGTGGTGGACATCACGCTGCACACGGTCAAGGTGCAGAACTTCGACAAGACCATTGTCTCGATCCCGACCTGGCGCCTGATGTCGGAGTCGTTCAAGAACTGGCGCGGCATGCAGGCTTCCGGTGGCCGCCGAATCAAACGCAGCCTGTTCATCGACGCCAGCGGCGTACGCTTTCTGCGTGACGACGAAGAACAGAAGCTGTCCCAGGTGCACTTGCTCACCGACTACATGACCCGCAAACAGGCCGAACTCAAGGCCTGGAACGAAGCCCAGGGCAACGTCGCGGCCATGTCGGCCAACCGTCGGCGGATGACCAACATCGGCACTTTCCGCGCCTATGCGCTGGCCTACCTGAAGAGTCATTCGGGGATCCAGCCGAACATGACCTGCATGGTGCGTCAGATGCAGACCACGGCCCAGGGTATTCCGCTGGAAATCTACTGTTTTACCGGCACCACGGCGTGGGCTGATTACGAGCGGATTCAGGGGGATATTTTCGACTACCTGCTGGCGGTGCTGCCGGAGTTTGGCTTGAGCCTGTATCAGCAGCCGAGCGGTATGGATTTGCGTGCGGGAGTATTGCCGGCGGTGCTGGGGGCGAGCCATATTCCCGAAGCTGAAAAGCGCAGGGTGTAACACCACAAAACCTGTGGGAGCGAGCTTGCTCGCGATGAGGGCGTGTCAGTCAACATATGTGTCGTCTGACAGCCCGCAATCGCGAGCAAGCTCGCTCCCACAGGGGTTACATCATTTTCAGAATTTGCGGGTTACTTCACCTGCCGCTGCGGTGCCTTGTGCACCATGGTGTAGGCGTAATCCACGCCCATGCCGTACGCGCCGCTGTGTTCCAGCACCAGTTCCATCACCGCCTCGTAAGTATCCTTGTGCGCCCAGTCACGCTGGTATTCGAGCAACACTTGTTGCCAGGTCACCGGCACCGCGCCGGCCTGAATCATCCGTTGCACCGACATGTCATGGGCTTCCTTGCTGGTGCCGCCGGAGGCGTCGGTGACGATGTACACCTCATAGCCTTCAGCCAGGGCTTCCAATGCCGGAAAAGTCAGGCACACCTCGGTCCACAGCGCGGCAATGATCAGCTTCTTGCGACCGGTGGCTTTCACCGCGTCTACCAGTGCCTTGTCTTCCCAGGAGTTCATCGAAGTGCGTTCGATCGGCTTTTGATCCGGGTGCACAGCCAGCAATTCGGGCCAGATGTAACCGCTGAAGCTTTCGGTTTCGACCGAGGTGTAGATGGTCGGCACGTTGAAGATCTTCGCCGCCTTGGCCAGGCCCACGGTGTTGTTCTTCAGGGTCTGACGGTCGATGGACTGCACGCCGAAAGCCATTTGCGGCTGGTGGTCGATCAGGATCAGGGCGGAGTTGGTTGGGTTGAGCAGTTCACGAATAGACATGGCGCGTTCCTTTTGATGTCGATACTTCGAATGGGTGAGGGGGTAGTCGACCGTGCCTTCTGCGGCGTTGTTGTCGGCTTGGATGTCACTTTAGGGGCTGGCGATAAAAGGGACAATTACCTAAAATCGAGAAACATTGATTCTAAAAAAGGGACAATATGGATCGCATCGAATGCATGCGCGCCTTCGTCGTCACGGTCGGCGAGAACGGCTTCGCCGCAGCCGCCCGGGCCATGGATGTGCCGCGCTCGAAAGTCAGCAAACAGATTCAGGCGCTGGAAGAAGCCATCGGTGTGCAATTGCTGCAACGCACCACCCGCAGCCTGCACCTGACCGAAGCCGGGGCCGAGTATTTCGATGCTGCACGGGAGGTGTTGGCGGCACTGGACGAGGCCGAGCAACGCGCCCGTGACGGCATCGGTGAGTTACGCGGTGTGTTGCGGGTCAATGCGCCGATGTCGTTCGGTCTTCGGCGGCTGGGGCCATTGATTCCGCTGTTTCACGAACAGCACCCGAACATCGAGTTGCAACTGGTGCTCAGCGACCAGCAGGTCGACCCGGTGCGGGGCGGGTTTGACGTGACCATCCGTATCGCCAGCATGCCCGACTCGACGATGATCGCCCGGCAACTGGCACCCGCACCACGCATCATGGTGGCATCCCCGGCTTATCTCGAGCGCGCGGGCGTTCCGCAGACTCCGCAGGATCTGCGCGCCCATCAATGCCTGAACTACGGGTATCTGCAGAGCGGTGTCAGCCTGCAACTGTGCAATGGCAAGGATACCCAACGGGTGAACGTCACCGGCCCACTCCACGCCAACAACGGCGACCTGCTCGCCCAGGCCGCCGAAGCCGGCATGGGCATCGCCCTGCTGCCCGACTTCATCGTCGAGGATGCGCTGGCGGCCGGGCGAGTGGTGCCAGTGCTGTGTGAATGGCAGGCCCCGGCGATCACCATCAATGCGGTGTATTCGTCGGCGCGGCGGGTGCCACAGAAGACCCGGGCGTTTATCGAGTTTCTGGTGGGGCAACTGGCGCCGAAGTGATTTTCGAAGATCACACAATCTATTGTGGGAGCGGGCTTGCTCCCACAGGGTTCAGCGTGCCACCAACGACTGGCGTACGCCCAACCGACTGATCCACACCGCCAGCAAAATCACCGAACCGCCGAGCAACAACCGCCCCAGTTCTTCGTGCTGATTCCAGATGAGCAGATTGATCAGCAGCCCCACTGGCACATGCAGGTTGTTCATCGCCGCCAGGGTCCCGCCGCTGACCAGACACGCCCCCTTGTTCCACCAGTAAAGACCCAAAGCGGTCGAGACCAGTCCGAGGAACAGCAGCACGCCCCATTGCAACGGTGCTTCAGGCAGGAAGTCCTGTTTGCCGAACAGCAGAAACGCCGGCAACACCACCGCCAGAGCACCGAGGTAGAAGAAGCCGAAGCGACGGTAATGCGGCAGATCGCTCGGATGACGCGCGACCAGATGTTTGTAGAGCACCTGCCCGGCAGCGAAGGTGAAGTTGGCCAGTTGCAGCAACAGGAAGCCCATGAAGAAGTCCGGGTTGATCCGGTCAAAGCGAATCACCGCCGCCCCCGCCACCGCCACCAGAGCCGCGACCAGGGCCCATGGATTGAAACGACGATTGAGCGCATCCTCGATCAGGGTCACGTGCAGCGGCGTGAGGATGGTGAACAGCAACACTTCCGGCACCGTCAGTACGCGAAAGCTCAGGTACAGGCAGACATAGGTCACGCCGAACTGCAACGCGCCGATCAACAGCATGCCGCGCATGAATGCCGGCTCCACCGAACGCCAGCGGGTCAGCGGGATGAACACCAGCCCCGCCAGCAACACGCGTACCAGCACGGCGAAGTAACTGTCGACATGACCGGCCAGGTATTCGCCGATCAAACTGAAGGAAAACGCCTGGATCAGCGTGACAAAAAGTAGATAGCCCATGCTCGCCTCATTTCGAATGGCGGCGACGATAGCGGTTTTTGCTGCTGATCGCGAACACCCAAATAATACAAATTCCTTGTGGGAGCGAGCTTGCTCGCGATGACTGAGTGTCAGTCGACAACACCTTGTCTGACACACCGCAATCGCGAGCAAGCTCGCTCCCACAGGGTTTTGCAGGTGTTCGTCAGATCGCAGGCAAAAAAAAGCCCGATCTCGCTAAAGCGTTCAATCGGGCCAGGGCACTCAGGAGCAACAAGTGCGAAGGGAGGTTCGATGCGCGTACAGGCTTGAAGGGTTGCGCCAGGTCACTAGACCATCCAGCGATTATCTGGCGATTAACCGGTCAGGCCACTTGCGAAAGCTTGGCGTTCGCCTGGTTCAGGCCTTTCTCCTGGAAGTCGCCGCCCAGGTTCATGCCTTCGGCGTGGATGAACGTCACGTCGTGGATGCCGATGAAGCCCATGACCTGGCGCAGGTACGGTTCCTGGTGATCGGCGGTGCTGCCGGCATAGATGCCGCCGCGAGCCGTCAACACATAGGCACGCTTGCCGCTGAGCAGGCCTTGCGGACCGGTCTCGGTGTACTTGAAGGTCACGCCGGCACGCAGCACATGGTCGAGCCAGGCTTTCAGGGTGCTGGGGATCGCAAAGTTGTACATGGGCGCGGCCATGACCAGTACGTCGGCAGCGAGCAATTCATCGGTCAACTGGTTGGAACGCTCCAGGGACGCCTGCTCGATGTCGCTGCGCTGCTCGGCGGGCTTCATCCAGCCACCCAGCAGGTTGATGTCCAGGTGCGGCACGGGCTTGACGGCCAGGTCCCGGACGGTGATCTGGTCATTCGGGTGAGCGGCTTTCCACTGGCTGATGAAGGTCTGGGTCAACTGGCGGGAAACCGAGTCTTGCTGACGGGCACTGCTTTCGATGATCAGAACGCGGGACATGGGATGTAGCCTCCATCTGAGAATGCGGTAGGTCGATGGAGTGAAGGTTAAACAGAGTCATATCGATGAAAAAGCGCAAATAACTGCTATAACCCATCAAGAAATTCGTTTATAAGCTCTGCATACCCTGTGAGAGCGGGCTCGCTCCCACAGAAGAGCCTGGCGTCATTTCGGGGTGCAGGTCAGCTCGATGCGCAATTTGATGATGTTGCGGCTGAATTTGGCCGTGGCGTTTTTGTGTTTGCCGGCCGGTACATCGATCTTGCGAGTGCGGGGGGCTTCCGGGCCATTGCTGAAAACCGCCTTGCAGCTCGCATCGACGTCGCCGTAGTTGGCGACCCGGATGGAGCCGATATCGCTGTCGGTGTCGAAGGTTTCAAAGTCTATCTTCATTCCGTTGAGGTTCTTCTGCACATCAATCGGATAAGCAAACGCCGTCAGCGGCAGCAGCGCCAGCAGCACACAACAGATTTTTTTCATTCGGCAGCCTCCAATAAGGGCTGCCAGCTTAGGACAAGAGGAGCTCAACATGAAAGCGCCCCGCGTGACCCTCGATCAATGGCGAACGCTGCAGGCCGTGGTCGATCACGGTGGTTTCGCCCAGGCCGCCGAGGCGCTGCATCGCTCGCAATCGTCAGTCAGCTACACCGTGGCCCGCATGCAGGATCAACTTGGCGTGCCGTTGCTGCGCATCGACGGACGCAAAGCCGTACTGACCGAAGCCGGCGGGGTGCTGTTGCGCCGCTCCCGGCAACTGGTGAAACAGGCCAGCCAACTCGAAGACCTGGCCCATCACATGGAGCAGGGTTGGGAAGCCGAAGTGCGCCTGGTGGTCGATGCCGCCTACCCAAGCGCCCGCCTCGTCCGCGCCTTGACCGCGTTCATGCCGCAAAGCCGTGGCTGCCGGGTGCGCCTGCGTGAGGAAGTGCTGTCGGGGGTGGAGGAAGTCTTGCTCGAAGGCGTGGCCGACCTGGCCATCACGGGCTTCAGTATTCCCGGTTACCTGGGCGCGGAATTGAGCGACGTCGAGTTCGTCGCAGTCGCCCACCCGGAGCATCCCTTGCACCGCCTCAACCGCGAACTGAGCTTCCAGGACCTGGAAAGCCAGATGCAGGTGGTGATCCGCGACTCAGGCCGCCAGCAACCGCGGGACGTCGGCTGGCTCGGCGCCGAACAGCGCTGGACCGTCGGCAGCCTGGCCACCGCCGCGACCTTCGTCAGCAGCGGCCTGGGTTTTGCCTGGCTGCCCAGGCACATGATCGAACGGGAACTCAAGGAAGGCACGCTCAAGCTGCTACCGTTGGATCAGGGCGGCAGCCGTAACCCGAGCTTCTACCTGTATTCGAACAAGGACAAACCGCTGGGGCCGGCCACGCAGATTCTCATCGAACTGCTGCGTACCTTTGACACCGCACCACTGGACGCACCGTTCGCCGCCCCCGAACAAGCCTGACACGGAGTGTATGCATGGCCTATTTCGAACACGAAGGTTGCAACCTGCACTATGAGGAATATGGCCACGGCACGCCGCTGCTGCTGGTCCATGGCCTGGGCTCCAGCACCCTGGACTGGGAAAAACAGATCCCGACACTGGCCACCCGCTACCGGGTGATCGTCCCGGATGTGCGCGGTCACGGCCGTTCGGACAAACCCCGGGAGCGCTACAGCATTGCCGGATTCAGCGCCGACCTGATTGCATTGATCGAACACCTCAATCTCGGTCCGGCACATTATGTCGGCCTGTCCATGGGCGGCATGATCGGCTTCCAGCTGGGCGTGGATCAGCCACAACTGCTCAAAAGCCTATGCATCGTCAACAGCGCGCCAGAGGTCAAACTGCGCAGCCGCGACGATTACTGGCAGTGGTTCAAGCGCTGGAGCCTGATGCGCGCCCTTAGCCTGGGTACCATCGGCAAGGCGCTGGGCGGCAAGCTGTTCCCGAAACCCGAGCAGGCCGACTTGCGACAAAAAATGGCCGAGCGCTGGGCAAAAAACGACAAACATGCTTATCTCGCCAGCTTCAACGCCATTGTCGGCTGGGGGGTTCAGGAACGACTTTCGAAGGTCACCTGTCCAACCCTCATCGTCAGCGCCGACCGTGACTACACGCCGGTGGCGCTGAAGGAAAACTACGTAAAACTGCTGCCCGACGCGCGGCTGGTGGTGATCGCCGATTCACGCCACGCCACGCCGCTGGACCAGCCGGAACACTTCAACCAAACACTGCTGGAGTTTCTGACCGCAGTCGATACCACCACTCAGGATCACTGACCCATGCTGAAAAAAATCGCCCTCGCCGCAGGCTCCGTCCTGTTTGCCGCCAACCTGATGGCCGCGACGCCGGAAAAGGCACCGCATGTGCTGCTGGACACCACCAACGGCCAGATCGAAATCGAACTGGACGCGGTCAAGGCCCCGATCAGTACCAAGAATTTTCTTGAGTACGTCGACAAAGGCTTCTACAACAACACGATTTTCCACCGGGTGATCCCGGGCTTCATGGTCCAGGGCGGCGGATTCACTCAACAGATGCAGCAAAAAGACACCAACGCACCGATCAAGAACGAATCGAAGAACGGCCTGCATAACGTGCGCGGCACCTTGTCCATGGCCCGTACGTCGGTGCCTGACTCGGCCACCAGCCAGTTCTTCATCAACGTCAAGGACAACGACTTCCTTGACCAGGGCGACGGCTACGCGGTGTTCGGCAAAGTGGTCAAAGGCATGGACGTGGTGGACATCATCGTCAACTCGCCAACCACCGCCCGTGGCGGCATGAAAGACGTGCCGGCGGACCCGGTGTTCATCAAGTCGGCCAAGCGCATCGACTGAGACTAAGCTGGACAAGGATGTCCGAGCCGTTGCCGGTGTCTGCCGGCAACGCTCAACACGTTAAAAGGAGAGCCCGTTCGCGGGTGAACAACCAATGCTTTATCGCCGCTTTGAAAAACTGATCGATGTTTTCCGTGAAGCACCGACGGCGTCTCCGCCGGACCGGGTTTTCCCTTTCTACACTTATTACCTCAAGCAGGTCTGGCCGAGCTTCGCCGCCCTGCTGATCGTCGGCCTGATTGGTGCCTTGATCGAGGTGGCGCTGTTCAGCTACCTGAGCCGCATCATCGACCTGGCCCAAGGCACGCCAAACGTCAGTCTGTTCCAGGATCATGCCCTCGAACTGACCTGGATGGTGGTGGTTGCGCTGGTGCTGCGCCCCATATTTGTCGGCCTGCATGACCTGCTGGTGCACCAGACCCTGAGTCCCAGCATGACCAGCATGATCCGCTGGCAAAACCACAGCTACGTGCTCAAGCAGAGCCTGAATTTCTTCCAGAACGACTTCGCCGGGCGCATCGCCCAACGCATCATGCAAACCGGCAACTCACTGCGCGATTCCGCCGTGCAGGCGGTGGATGCGTTGTGGCATGTGCTGATCTACGCCATCAGTTCCCTGGTGCTGTTCGCCGAAGCCGACTGGCGCCTGATGATCCCGCTGCTGACATGGATCTTCGCCTTCATCGCCGCCCTTTGCTATTTCGTGCCACGGGTCAAGGATCGCTCGGTGGTGGCGTCCGATGCGCGCTCCAAACTCATGGGGCGGATTGTCGACGGCTACACCAACATCACCACCCTGAAACTGTTCGCCCACACCAACTTCGAACAGCAATACGCCCGCGAAGCCATCAAGGAGCAGACCGAAAAAGCGCAACTGGCCGGCCGCGTGGTCACCAGCATGGACGTGGTCATCACCAGCATGAACGGCTTGCTGATCGTCTGCACCACCGGCCTGGCCCTGTGGTTGTGGACACAGTCGTTGATCAGCGTCGGGGCGATTGCCCTGGCCACCGGCCTGGTGATCCGCATCGTCAACATGTCCGGCTGGATCATGTGGGTGGTGACCGGCATCTTCGAAAACATCGGCATGGTGCAGGACGGTCTGCAGACCATCTCGCAACCGGTCGGCATCACCGACCGCGACCAGGCCAAACCCCTGGCGGTGGCCCGTGGCGAAGTGCGATTCGAACAGGTGGATTTCCACTACGGCAAGCAGAGCGGGATCATCGGCGACCTCAACCTGACCATCAAGGCTGGCGAGAAAATCGGCCTGATCGGCCCGTCCGGCGCCGGCAAATCGACCCTGGTGAACCTGCTGCTGCGCCTGTACGACGTTGAAGGTGGACGCATCCTGATCGACGGCCAGAACATCGCCGACGTCAGCCAGGAAAGCCTGCGCGAACGCATCGGCATGATCACCCAGGACACCTCGCTGCTGCACCGCTCGATCCGCGACAACCTGCTGTACGGCAAACCCGACGCCACTGACGCGCAACTCTGGGAAGCGGTGCACAAGGCCCGGGCCGACGGTTTCATTCCATCACTGTCGGACGGTGAAGGCCGCACCGGTTTCGATGCCCACGTCGGTGAGCGCGGGGTGAAACTCTCCGGCGGCCAGCGCCAGCGCATCGCCATCGCCCGGGTACTGCTCAAGGACGCGCCGATCCTGATCATGGACGAGGCCACCTCGGCACTGGACTCGGAAGTCGAAGCAGCGATCCAGGAAAGCCTCGAAACCCTGATGCAGGGCAAAACCGTGATAGCCATCGCTCACCGGCTCTCGACCATCGCCCGGATGGACCGGCTGGTGGTGCTGGAAAACGGCAAGATCGCCGAAACCGGAACCCACGCCGAACTGCTCGCCCATGGCGGTTTGTATGCGCGGTTGTGGCAACACCAGACCGGTGGTTTTGTCGGGATCGATTGAGTATTGCGGCGGCCACAAAACCTGTGGGAGCGGGCTTGCTCGCGAAGACGGAGTGTCAGTCGACAGCAATGTTGCCTGGTCCACCGCTATCGCGAGCAAGCTCGCTCCCACAGGGTCCCCCAGTGAAGCAGATCGATCACAGATATCCGCCAGGCCCCGTCAACAACGGGGCCTGGCGGTTTTTTATGCCTGCTGGAATTATGAAAAAACCGTGCTGTACTCACTCCAACGTTCTGGAGATGGTTCTGCAGTCCATCGGCTGGATGCTCAAGGCAGCATAATCTCGAAAGGGCACTCTCTTATGTCTCTGTTAAAACGTTCGGCGACTGAGTTGGTAGGTACGTTCTGGCTGGTGTTGGGTGGTTGCGGCAGCGCGGTGTTGGCCGCGGCTTTTCCGGAGGTGGGGATCGGCCTGCTCGGGGTGTCCTTCGCGTTTGGCCTGACCGTGCTGACCATGGCTTTCGCCATCGGCCATATTTCCGGCTGTCATCTCAATCCCGCGGTATCTCTCGGCCTGGTGGTGGGTGGGCGATTTCCGGCCAGGGAATTGCCGGCCTACATCATTGCCCAGGTCATCGGCGGCGTGATTGCCGCCGCCCTGCTGTACTTCATTGCCAGCGGCAAACCCGGTTTCGAACTGGCGGGAGGCCTGGCGTCCAACGGCTACGGCGAACACTCCCCTGGCGGCTACTCGATGGCGGCAGGGTTTGTCTGTGAACTGGTGATGACCGCGATGTTCATCCTGATCATCCTCGGCGCCACCGACAAGCGTGCACCGGCAGGACTGGCGCCGATTGCCATTGGCCTGGGGCTGACGCTGATCCACCTGATCTCGATCCCGGTCACCAACACCTCGGTCAACCCGGCGCGCAGCACCGGCCCGGCATTGATCGTCGGCGGCTGGGCGATTCAACAACTGTGGATGTTCTGGGTCGCACCGCTACTCGGCGCAGTGGCCGGCGGCGTGCTGTATCGCTGGCTGGGCAAGGAAGAAAGCTGAAACGCTGAAGATCAGCCTTGTCGATAAGGCAAGGCTGACTTCGCATCCTCTGCATAAGCCAGCACTCCCAGGCGTTCCTGCTCCAGAAAGTCTTTCACCGCCGCTTTCAATCCCGGATGTCGCAAGTAGTGCCAGGAATGGGTAATGACTGGCTCGAATCCGCGAATCAACTTGTGCTCGCCCTGGGCACCGGCATCAAAACGCTGGAAACCGTTGGCAATGGCATAGTCCATGCCTTGGTAGAAACAGGTCTCGAAATGCAGGCGATCGAACTCCGCCAGGCATCCCCAGTAACGCCCATAAAAGCTGTCGCCCCCCACCAGACTGAACGCCATCGCCACCGGCCGTGAACCTTGCCTGGCCAATACAACGCGAATCGACTCCGGCATGCGTTCGGCCAACAGGCTGAAAAACTCCCGGGTCAGATACGGCGCTTGCCGGCGCACTGCGTAAGTATTGGCGTAGCAGGCATAAACGAAATCCCATTGCGCCTGGCTCAGTTCCCGACCTTCGAGCCATTCGAAATCGAAGCCCTGCCCCGCCACCTGTTCGCGCTCCTTGCGCATCTGTTTGCGCTTGCGCGAACTGAGCACGTCGAGGAAGTCCTGGAAATCCCGGTAGCCGCGATTCTGCCAGTGGTATTGACAGCCAACGCGCTGCAGCCAGCCCGGTTGCTCGCTCAGTGCCGCGTCGGTGAACAGATCGGTGAAGTTGATGTGGGCGCTGGAGAGCCCTTCAAGCTCAAGGTAGCCCGGCAGGCTTTTCAACAACTCGAAACCGTCTTCGACCGTGGCCGCCAACAGCCGTGGTCCCGTGACGGGACTGAACGGCACCGCGCTCAACAGTTTGGGGTAGTAGTCGATGCCGGCACGTTCACAGGCATCGGCCCAGGCGTGATCGAACACGTACTCGCCGTAGGAATGCCACTTGCGGTAACCAGGCAGCGCGGCGATCAGTCGATCTCCTTCGACGTGCAATAAATGCTCGGGCTGCCAGCCTGTATGGGGTCCGACGCTGCCGCTGTCTTCCAGTGCACTCAAAAAAGCGTGACGCAGAAAAGGCTGAGTCTCGGGCACCAGTGCGTCCCACGTCTGCGGGGCGATTTCTGACAGTTTTTGCAGGCGTTGCAACGGCATCACCATCCTCACTCTTCATGGCGTGAAAGCCCCGCGAGTATCGCCTATCGCTTTGCAATGCACACGGGCAAAACGACGGCAGTGTTCTAACTCAATAGTTCACGGCGACTTTGTATCGTCACCGACATGACATCACATTGCCACCGGTCTGTAATAAACCATCGCGATACTGGCGCCTGTTTTTAGAGCGTCGGGTTATACCCGGCCACTGTTTTCCGCCCCTTACGGTCGGTTGTGTCCCGGATGGCTCTGTCATCCCCTCTCATCTTCGGAGATTGATATGCGTCTTGCTTCCATGAAAACTGCGGCGGCCTTGTGCGGTGGCCTGTTGCTGGCCATGAGTGTTCCGGCCAGTGCCGCAGTCGACGCCAAACTGCTCGACATGCTCAAGGCTAACGGCTCGATCACCAACGCGCAGTACAGCGAACTGCAAGCCGAGCTGGCCAGGGATCAGAAAGACCAGCAGATCGCCCGTCAGGCTCAGCAAGAGACCAACGAGCAAATCGCGGCCACCGCGAAGAAAACCGACACACTGAGCGCTTTCGACCAGAAGCTTGCATGGGCGGCAAAGACCCAGTTCAAGGGTGACGTACGCTTCCGTCAGGAAACCGTGCACAACGATGGCGTGCCAAACAACAAGGACCAGGACCGTCAGCGCATTCGTGCCCGCCTGGGTGCCTACAGCGAAATCAACCCGCAGGTCGACACCGGTATCCGTATCGCCACCGGCAGCAACGACGACGCTCGCTCGACCAACCAGGACCTGAACAACTACTTCGACAAGAAGCAGATCTGGCTGGACCAGGGTTACATCGACTACCACCCGGACGCGATCAAGAACCTGCACCTGGTTGGCGGCAAGATGCCGCAACAATGGGTGAGCATGGGCGACATCATCTGGGATAGCGACATCAACCCGGAAGGTCTGGCCGTCACCTACAAATACCCACTGAGCGGCAGCACCGAGCTGTTCGGTAGCGCCGGTCACTACACCCTCAAGGACAACGTCGACGGCGAAGGCGTGCAGTTCAAGCACGACCTGCGTCTGTACGCCGGCCAGTTGGGTGCGCGCTTCGCCATCACCGACAGCATGAAAATGACGTTGGGCGGCAGTCTCTACGCCTACGACAACGACGACAGCAGCGCTTGCCCTACCTCGGGTACCGTCACCGCGCCATGCGCACTGGCCGTCAACGGCAACAGCCCGGGCGAGCAGTTCAAACTGTACGAAGGCTTTGGTCAGCTGGACTTCAGCAACCTGCCAGTACCGCTGTCGATCTACGGTCAGTACGTCAACAACACCGATGCCAGCAACGACCAGGACACCGGCTGGCTGGCCGGCGTGAAGTCAAAGCTCTACGGCTTCAACGTGGACTACAACTACCGCGACGTGCAGCGTAACGCTGTGGTGGGTGCCTTCACCGACTCCGACTTCGCCAACGGCTACACCGGTTCGCGCGGCAGCAAGCTGAAAGTGAGCTACGACCTGGACAAGAACTTTGCCCTGGGCGCGACCTACTTCATGGCGACCTCGGACCAGACCAACGCCAACATCAACAAGAAGGATTCGGACATCAACACCCTGCAACTGGATGCCGAAGCCAAGTTCTGATTCCCCCCCCGCTACACGACTCGGGCAAGGAAGCCCGGGCCCCTTTTACAGCCTGGCTGTTGATGTGTCGGTCCCCATCATCCTCCGATGCATCAACGCGAGACTGTTTTCTCTCCCGCAAAAAAATCGCAGCCTTCGGCAGCTCCTACACAGAGCGGATTCACCGCGATATCACGTTGAAATCCAGTCCCGTAGGAGCTGCCGCAGGCTGCGATCTTTTTAAGCCGCAGACTCAGCGCTTGCGCAGCAACACGCTACCAATCGAATAACCGGCACCGAACGAACTGAGCACGGCCAGCGAACCGGCGGCCAGATCGTCCTGATTCTTGTGGAACGCAATCACGGAACCGGCGGAACTGGTGTTGGCGTAGGTGTCGAGAATCACCGGCGCTTCCTGTTCGGTGGCGTCGCGACCCAGCAGTTTCTTGACGATCAGGTGGTTCATGCTGAGGTTGGCCTGGTGCAGCCAGAAACGCTTCACGTCGCTGACGTTGAGCTGGTTCTCTTGCAGATGCTCACTGATCAGCTCGGCAACCAGCGGGCAGACTTCCTTGAACACCTTACGGCCTTCCTGCACGAACAGTTTGTCCTTGGCGCCGATGCCCTCTTCCGCCGCGCGGTTGAGGAAGCCGAAGTTGTTGCGGATGTTGTTGGAGAACTTGGTCAGCAGCTTGGTGCTGACGATGTCGAACTGGTACCTGGACGTCGCCAGGTCGGCACACTCGATGATCACCGCAGTGGCAGCGTCACCGAAGATGAAGTGGCTGTCGCGGTCACGGAAGTTCAAGTGGCCGGTGCAGACTTCCGGGTTGACCATCAGGACTGCCCGGGCCTGGCCCAGTTGAACGCTGTTGGCGGCAGTCTGGATACCGAAGGTTGCGGACGAGCACGCCACGTTCATGTCGAAACCGAAACCCTGGATGCCCAGCGCTTCCTGGACTTCGATGGCAATGGCCGGGTAGGCACGTTGCAGGTTGGAACAGGCGACGATCACGCCGTCGATGTCCGCGGCGGTCTTGCCGGCACGCTGCAAGGCTTGTTCGGCAGCGCCGATAGCCATTTGGCAAAGCACCGACCACTCGTCGTTGGAACGCTCCGGCAGGCGCGGGGCCATGCGTTGCGGGTCGAGGATGCCTTCCTTGTCCATGACAAAGCGGCTCTTGATGCCGGAAGCTTTTTCGATGAACGCGGCGCTGGACTCGGTCAATGCTTCCACTTCGCCGCGCGCGATAGCGTCGGCGTTGTCGGCGTTGAATTGCGCGACGTAAGTATTGAAAGACTGCACCAGCTCTTCGTTGGAGATGCTGTTGGCCGGGGTGTACAGGCCGGTGCCGCTGATGACGACGTTATGCATGGTCGTGTCTCTAATCTGTTCAGGCAGAAAGCATTGGTACCTTCGTACCAACACACAAAGGGTCTATTCCCATCCGTGGGACGAAAACCTGGCATCGCTTTATTCCGACCTGCCCGAGACCGTGAAGGCTCAAAACCGCGGGGCCGGCGTTTATAGGCGCGAAGTTTGCCATAAACCGTGGGTTTTGGCCCCTTTTTGCTGGATAACTCCCACTTGCAGGCCATACAAAAACCTGTGGGAGCGAGCTTGCTCGCGATGGCGGCCTGACATGCAACATAGATGTTGAATGTAATGGCCCTATCGCGAGCAAGCTCGCTCCCACAGGTATTGCGCCAACCTCGGGTTCAGGGCTCGACCTGGCTCCACTGCTTGTTCAATCGCTTGTCGGAGATCGGCACCTTGGTCCCCAATTGCTGGGCGAACAACGAAACCCGATATTCCTCCAGCCACCAGCGATACAACTCCAACTGCGGGTCGCGCTTGCCTTCCTGGGCGTGTTTGTTGGCGCGGGTCTGGTATTGCGTCCACAGCCCGCTCAACTCACCGCTCCACACCCGATCGCGCTGCACCTGGGCAGCGATTTTTTCAAAGCGCTGCTCGATCGCCTTGAGGTAACGCGGCAATTCCTTGAGCCACTGCATCGGCGTTTCCCGGACAAACCCCGGATACACCAGGTGGCTGAGTTGCTGCTTGATGTCGTTCAGGGCCACGGCTTGCGCCAGGTCGATCTTGCCCTTGAAGCGTTTTTGCAGGCCATGCCAGAGCTTGAGGATTTCCAGGGTCAGCTTCGCCACACGCTCGGCGTGCTCGGTCCAGGCGCCACGCTTGCGCTCAGCCAGGGACGCCAGACCGGCGCCATCACGGGGCAGCGGGTCTTCGCCCTCAAGAATGCAGCTGTCGAGACTGGCCAGCAGAATGTCTTCCACCAGCGCATCGACGCGGCCCATGTCGCGGTACAGCAGGCCAAGTTCGGTCAGGCCAGGCAACTTGCCACGCAGGAACCTGGCAGGTTCGGCCAGTTGCTGCATCAGCAAGCGTTGCAAGGCACGGCGATGCTGGAACTCGGCCTCGGCCGGGGTCGAAAAACGCCCTTCCTTGACCGTCCCGCCCTCTTCCACCAGCGCCGGGTAGACCGTCATCGACAGCCCGGCGATCTTCTGCTGGGTTTTCTCGGCCACCGCGGCGAACACTTTCGGCTCCACCGGCTGCTGGCTCTTCGCGGTTTGCGGCACGGCCAATGCTGCCTGGCTGGCCTCGGCGAAACGCGCAGTCAGTTCAGCCAGATCGCGACCTTCACCGAGGAACTTGCCCTGGGCATCGACGATTTCCAGGTTCATCCGCAGATGGCTTTCGACCTGCTGTGCCGCCTCGGCCCAGGCTTCATCGCTGACGCGGGCACCGGTCATGCGCAGCAGTTCGCGACCCAGGGCCTGGGGCAGAGAACCCTCGGCAAAGGTCATGCGCTGCAAGGCCGCCTTGACGAAGTCTGGCACTGGCACGAAATTCTTGCGCAGTGCCTTCGGCAGGTTGCGCACCAGGGCAATGCACTTGGCCTCGATGACACCCGGCACCAGCCATTCCAGGCGTTCCGGCGGCAGCATCGGCAACAACGGTGCCGGCACGCGCAGGGTCACGCCGTCGCGCGGGTGATTCGGTTCGAAGTGGTAGCTGAGGGCCAATTCCAGATCGCCGATGTGCAGCGTATCCGGGTAGTGCTGGGCAGTGACTTCACTGGCTTCACGGGCCAGCACGTCTTCTTCACGCATGATCAGCAGCTGCGGGTCTTTCTGGCTGTTGATCCGATACCAGCTGTCGAAGGTCGCGGTCTGGTGGATCTCCGCCGGCAGCCGCGCGTCGTAGAAGGCGTACAGGGTTTCTTCGTCGGCGAGGATGTCGCGACGACGGGCCTTGGCTTCCAGTTCGTCGAGCTGTTCCAGCAATTGCTTGTTGGCCGTCAGGCACTTGGCCCTGGACTGGATTTCGCCGCGCACCAGCGCTTCGCGGATGAACAACTCGCGGGACACCACCGGGTCGATCGGGCCGTAATGCACCGGCCGGCGCCCGACCACGATCAAGCCGAACAGGGTGATCTGCTCGAACGCTACGACCTGACCGCGCTTCTTCTCCCAGTGGGGTTCGAAGTGGTTTTTCTTGATCAGGTGACCGGCCAGCGGCTCGATCCAGTCGGCGTCGATCTTGGCGACCATACGCGCATATAGCTTGGTGGTTTCCACCAGTTCGGCCGTCATCAGCCACTGCGGGCGCTTCTTGCCGATGCCCGAGGACGGATGAATCCAGAAGCGCCGCTGACGGGCGCCAAGGTAATCGCCGTCTTCGGTTTTCTGCCCGATCTGGCTGAGCAACCCCACCAGCACCGCCTTGTGCAGTTTCGGATAGTCCGCCGGCTCTTTATTGAGGCTCAACTGCATGTCGCGGCAGATCAGGCTCAATTGGCGATGGGAGTCACGCCACTCGCGCAGGCGCAGGTAGTTGAGGAAATTCTTGCGGCACCAGTTACGCAGCGGACTGGCAGTCAGCGCCTGGCGCTGCTCTTCGAAACCGCGCCACAGATTGACCAGCCCGGCGAAATCCGAGTCGGCGTCTTTCCACTGGGCGTGGGCCTGATCCGCTGCTTGCTGACGCTCCGGCGGACGCTCGCGCGGGTCCTGGATCGACATGGCGCTGGCGACGATCAGCACTTCCTGCAAGCTGCCGAGCTTCGCCGCTTCGAGCAGCATGCGGCCCATGCGCGGGTCCACCGGCAGGCGCGCCAGTTGCCGACCGAGCGGGGTCAACTGGCTGTTGCGGTCCACTGCCGAGAGTTCTTGCAGCAGGTTGTAACCGTCGCTGATGGCCTTGCCATCCGGCGGCTCGATGAACGGGAACTCGCTGACCTCGCCGAGGCGCAGGTGCAGCATCTGCAAAATAACCGCCGCAAGGTTGGTGCGCAGAATCTCAGGATCGGTAAATTCCGGGCGACCGAGGAAGTCCTCTTCGCTGTACAGGCGCACGCAAATGCCCGGCTCGACCCGTCCGCACCGACCTTTACGCTGGTTGGCGCTGGCCTGGGAAATGGCTTCGATCGGCAGGCGCTGGACCTTGGCCCGGTAGCTGTAGCGGCTGATGCGCGCGGTGCCACTGTCGATCACATAACGTATGCCCGGCACGGTCAGCGAGGTTTCCGCGACGTTGGTTGCCAGCACCACGCGACGGCCCGGGTGCGACTGGAAAATCCGCTGCTGCTCGGCCGGCGACAGCCGCGCGTACAACGGCAGGATTTCGGTGTGCTTGAGCTGGGCCTTGCGCAGCATGTCGGCGGCGTCGCGAATCTCGCGCTCGCCGGGCAGGAACACCAACACGTCACCGGGACTGCGGCGTTCACTGCGCTCATAAGCGGCGATTTCGTCGAGGGTGGCGAGGATCGCCTGATCCACCGTCAGGTCGTCCTCGACGCGGTTGCCCTCTTCGTCCTGCTCAAGCGTCAGCGGGCGATACCAGGTGTCCACCGGGTAGGTGCGGCCGGATACCTCGACAATCGGCGCGTCATCGAAGTGCTTGGAGAAACGCTCCAGGTCGATGGTCGCCGAAGTGATGATGACCTTCAGGTCGGGACGACGCGGCAGCAGGGTTTTCAGGTAACCGAGCAGGAAGTCGATGTTGAGGCTGCGTTCGTGGGCTTCGTCGACGATGATCGTGTCGTAGCGTTCCAGATAGCGGTCGTTCTGGGTTTCCGCCAGCAGGATGCCATCGGTCATCAGCTTGATCAGGGTGCTGGAATCGCTCTGATCCTCGAAGCGCACCTGATAACCGACCAGCGCGCCCAGCGGCGTGCCGAGTTCTTCGGCGACACGGCTGGCGACGCTGCGCGCAGCGATCCGTCGAGGCTGGGTGTGGCCGATCAGGCCATGCTGGCCGCGACCGATTTCCAGGCAAATCTTAGGCAACTGAGTGGTTTTACCCGAGCCGGTCTCACCGGCAATGATCAGCACCTGGTGTTGTTCCAGCGCCTTCTTGATTTCGTCGCGCTTGGCGGCGATCGGCAGGCTGTCGTCGTAACGAATCACCGGCAGGCTGGCCTTGCGCGCCAACACCTGCTCGCAGGACGCCTGCATCCGCGTCACCCACTGGCCCAGTTTGGCCTCGTCGGTTTTCTTGCGAAGCTCAAGCAACTGCCGCCGCAGCCGGTGGCGGTCGGCGAGCATGGCGTGATCGAGGTTTTTCAGCAGTTTGTCGATGGAGGGCGATTCGTCGGTCATCGGGTACGCAATTCAGTCGTCTAGTGGCGCAGGGTGCGGATTGTCGCAGATTTGGCATGGATTGGCTGGTTCCCCTGTAGGAGCTGCCGAAGGCTGCGATCTTTTGATCTTGTCGACGCGTCTGAAAAACAAAATCAAAAGATCGCAGCCTGCGGCAGCTCCTACTCGTTATCGAGGCCTTTACGCCGATACGGAAACACATCAATCACCTTCCCCGCCCGAATCGCTTCCTGCAGGCTCTTCCAGTAATCGGCGTTGTACAGCTCGCCATGCAGTTGATCGAACAACTTGCGTTGCCCGAAATCGGCAAACAGGAACGGCGGAAACTCCTCCGGGAACACATCCAGCGGCCCGATCGAATACCAGGGTTCGGAAGCCATTTCATCTTCCGGGGTGCGGGGTTGCGGGATATGGCGGAAGTTGGCCTCGGTGAGGAAGCAGATCTCGTCGTAGTCGTAGAACACCACCCGACCGTGACGGGTGACACCGAAGTTCTTTAGCAGCATGTCGCCGGGAAAGATGTTGGCCGCCGCCAGTTGCTTGATCGCCAGCCCG
Source organism: Pseudomonas sp. S2_F07 (assembly GCF_054668325.1). Lineage (NCBI taxonomy): Bacteria > Pseudomonadati > Pseudomonadota > Gammaproteobacteria > Pseudomonadales > Pseudomonadaceae > Pseudomonas > Pseudomonas sp. S2_F07. The sequence continues at coordinate 5,461,383 of NZ_CP162758.1, read as the reverse complement.
TAGTCTTCCAGGGCCTCGCGCACCTGCGCCTCGTTGGCGTGTTCCAGGTAGAGGTTCAGCGGGGTCATGCGGCGCTCGGTCCAGCAGTGGCGGATCAGCACCGTATCGTCTTCCACCGACACCGTGGACGGCGCGACTTCCAGCAGCTCCTCCAGGCACGCCGGATCGAACTTGCTCAGCGGAAAACGGAAATCGGCGAATTCCTGGGTATCGGCCATGCGCCCGACGCGGTCGACGCTTTTCACCAGGCGGTACTTTTCGATCACCGTGGCGCGGTCGACGTTTTTCGACGGCGAGAAACGGTCCTTGATGATTTTGAACACGGTGTTGAAACCCGGCAGGGTGAACACGCTCATGACCATGCCGCGCACGCCTGGGGCCATGATGAACTGGTCGTCGGTGTTGGCCAGGTGATTGATCAGCGCCCGATAGAACTCCGACTTGCCGTGCTTGTAGAAGCCAATCGAGGTGTACAGCTCGGCAATGTGCTTGCCCGGCAGAATACGCCGCAGGAAGCCGATGAACTCCGCAGGCACCGGCACATCCACCATGAAATACGAACGGGTGAACGAGAAGATGATCGATACGTCCGCCTCATCGGTGATCAGCGCATCGATCTGGATGCCGCGACCCTCCAGGTGCAGCAATGGAATTGCCAGCGGCCATTGCTCGTCGGCGGTGTAGATGCGCCCCACCAGGTACGCGCCTTTATTGCGGTACAGCACCGAGGAAAACAGCTCGACACTCAGCTCCGGGTCTTTGCACACCCAGTCCGGCAGATTTTCGCGCAGTTGCGCTTCGAGGCGCTTCAGGTCCCCGGCCAGGTCGGCGTAGTCCTCGCTGAAGCGGTAGTCGGCGAAGATGCTGGCGAGCATCGCCGACAATTGGCCTTGCGGCTTGTAGGTGCGGGTTTGCGCGGCCCGGGCACGGCGAAGGCTCGGCCGGGTGGTGTGGATGAACATGCAACCGTCGCTGATCAGGTCATGGCTGAACAGCCCGCAGAAGATCGAGTTGTACCAGGTCTCGGACAGTTCATCGTCAAAACGCAGGTCGATCAGGCTGATGTAGGCGTTTTTGACCAGCGGCCAGCAGCTGACGTCCAGGGTGTCGGCGTCAAACGCGGTGCGCAGTCGCTCCACCGTTTCACCGACCTTGTCTTCGTACAGATTGATCCGTGCCGCCGACGCCGTCTGCGTTTCCTGCCACCTGGCCTGTTCGAAGCGGGCCCGGGCGCCGTCGGTGATCTGGCGAAAATGCTCGCGGTAATCGTCGAAGCCATCGAGTATCAAGCGGGCGATGTCGGCGGCTGGCCATTGCTGCGGCATGGTGAGACCTCTTCGGGAATTCGGGAGGCTTGAGCTTAGCCAGTGAACCGGGTGCAGGAGAAGCGTAATTTTCCAGCCGAATTAAATGCCCGGTTTTCGGTTGCCATCGATCACACACTCAGCAACACTTTCGCCCCTCCCCCAAGGAAGGACCTCGCTGTGAACCCCGTCGATATTTTCCGTTTACTGTCCCTGGCGGCCATTTGGGGTGCGAGTTTTCTGTTCATGCGCATCATCGCCCCGGTGATTGGCAGCATTCCTACCGCTTTTTTCCGAGTATCGATAGCCGCTGCCGGACTGCTGGTGATTCTTGGGCTGATGCGCATCAGTTGGGATTTCAAGGGCAAACTCAAGACCGTGATGCTGCTCGGGGTGATCAACTCCGGAATTCCGGCGACGCTCTATTCGGTGGCCGCGCAGGTGCTGCCGGCCGGTTACTCGTCGATCTTCAATGCCACGACACCCTTGATGGGCGTGCTGATCGGCGGCCTGTTTTTCCATGAAAGGCTCACTGGCGCCAAACTTGGCGGCGTGTTTCTGGGGCTGTTCGGCGTGGGCGTGCTGACCCGTGCCGGGCCGGTGGCGTTCGATATGGAACTGCTGATGGGTGCCGTCGCCTGCCTGCTTGCGACCACCTGCTACGGATTTGCGGGGTTTCTGGCCCGCCGCTGGCTCGATCAGGCCGGTGGCCTGGACAGCCGTTTGTCGGCACTGGGCAGCATGCTCGGCGCGACGTTGTTCCTGCTGCCGCTGTTCGGCTACAGCGTGATCAGCCAGCCACCCGCAAGCTGGGGCGGCTGGAGTGTCTGGCTCTCGTTGCTGGGGTTGGGTCTGGGATGCACGGCGTTTGCGTACATTATTTACTTCCGGCTCCTGAGCTCGATTGGTCCGGTGAAATCGATGACTACGACCTTTTTGATCCCGCTATTCGGCGTGTTGTGGGGGGCGCTGTTTCTCGATGAGCCGCTGTCGTTGGCGCATATCTATGGCGGGTTGTTGATTGCGCTGGCGTTGTGGCTGGTGTTGAAGCCGGCTGTGGTGAAACCAGCTTTGGCGGCTAATCGATAGAGTTGTGGTGTTGTGGATGACGCCTTCGCGAGCAAGCCCGCTCCCACAGGGTTCCGTGTTGTACGCAAAATCCGTGTACGACATCAATCACTGTGGGAGCGGGCTTGCCCGCGAAGGCGGCTGATCAGACGCCAAAAATCACAAAGGCCTGGAGCATTGCTCCAGGCCTTCCCGGGTTTGCCCGCAATTACGCGGTTTTACGGAACACAAACACCAGACCGACGATGATCAACAGCATACCGAACAGGCTCAACAGCGCCAGGCGATTGCCGAAGATCAGATAGTCCATCACCGCCGTGACCGCCGGCACCAGGTAAAACAGGCTGGTGACATTCACCAGATTGCCCCGGGCGATCAAGCGGTAGAGCAACAGTGTCGCCAGCACCGACACCACCAGCCCCATCCATAGCACCGGCAGGATGAAACCGCTGCCGTGCTCGAAGTGAAACGGCTGGAAGGGTACGAAAATCCCGCACAACAGCAGTCCGGCCAGATACTGCACCGGCAGTGTGCCGAGGGGATTGTCGGTGATGCGTTTCTGCATGATCGAACCGAAGGTCATGCTCGCCAGCGCCAGCAGACCGAAAAGCATCCCGACCAGCGACATCCCGGCCAGCCCGATGCCCTGATAGACCACCATGACCAACCCGGTCAGCCCCAGGGCCAGGCCGAACATCCTGCTCCAGGAACGCTGGCGCTCCATCAGCACCACGGTGAGGATCGGCTGCACGCCCATGATGGTCGCCATCACCCCAGGCGTGACTTTAAGGTCCAGGGCCAGCAGATAGAAAATCTGATACGCCCCCAACAACACCACGCCGGTGGCCATCGCATACAGCATCGGCTTGCCACCCGCGGGCAACTTCAGCTTGAGCAACGGCACCAGCAACGCCAGGCCGCCCAGGGCGATGACGAAACGAAACATCAGGAAGGCGAAGGGCGACGCGTGGGCAAGCCCCCATTTGGAGAAAATCGCCCCGCTGCTCCACAGCAGAACGAACAGGCTCGTGGACGCCGCCGCGAGCGCGGACTTTTTCGAAAGGACAAACATGAAGACCACCTGTAGTCAGGCAAAAAGCCAACTCAGCCGAAGCTGAAATTCAGTAGTTTTTCCAGGCAGGCAGGGGAACAGCACAAAGCAGCTGATCAGCCCGAAATGCCAACGCCTGGCGGTGATACGACTGCGCACACCGGCGTGCTACTGACAGGTGGGGGGTAATGACTGATCTGCCCGGGCTGCTGATTCCCGCACGGCACGACGCCAGCGTTGACCGCTGAATCGACTACCGCGTTGATGAGGGATGCAGGCATTGGGCTGATCTTTTCTCGAAGGATAAAAAGTGAGTCCGAAACTCACCGTGCGCCGACTATAACCAGCGTACGACATGGATTGCAACGACTCGGCAACGACAGTCGGCACAGAGTCCGCATTGTGCGGTGGAGGAGCACTCAGGGATTACGTGAAGATCCATAAAAAACCGCTCACAACGAGCGGTTTTTTATTCTGTCTACGGCTTCAGCCGAACAACCAATACCCCAACAACGTCGCCACCGCCACCGCCAGCACCGGACGTAGTACGCGGTAGGCCTTGGGGTTGCGCCGCTTCAATTGCTTGACCACGCCACTGAATTTATCACTGGAACTCTTGCTCCAGGCATAGACCCGGTTAATCCCCCCCACACGCTCGTCGTCCAGGTTCTGAGGGGCTGTGGCGCGACCCAACCAGGTGCTGACACCGCGATTGACTCGGGTCATGAAGCGATTGCTCAGTGGACGCTCGATATCGCAGAACAGAATGACACGGGTCTTTTCCGTTTCATTCTTGACCCAGTGCACGTAGGTCTCGTCGAACATCACGTCTTCACCGTCGCGCCAGGCGTAAACCTGCCCATCGACAAAGATGCGGCAAGCATCGGAATTGGGGGTGGACAGGCCCAGGTGATAACGCAGGGAGCCGCCAAACGGATCACGATGCGGGTTGAGGTGGCTGCCGCCCGGCAGCAGCGCGAACATTGCACCTTTGACGCTGGGAATGCTGTTGACCAGTTCCACGGTTTTCGGACACAAGACCTCGGCGGAAGGCAGCGGTTTGTCATACCACTTGAGATAGAAACGTTTCCAGCCCTTCTTGAAGAACGATCCGAAACCGGCGTCGTTGTTCTTTGCCGCCGCGCGGATATACCCCTCGTCGAACAAGTGCATCGCTTCATCGCGAATCACCTCCCAGTTGTCCTTGAGCACATCCAGTTCCGGGAACTTGCTGCGATCCAGATACGGTTTCGAAGGCACACCGGAAAACAGGTACATCAAGGCGTTATAGGGGGCGAACAGTGCCGAATGGTTAACGAACTGGCGCAGAACCGGCAGGCGCGCCTTACCACGCAAATGCACATAGAGGGTGCTGCCGAGAAACAGCAACAACAACGATGCCTTCGCGGCAACCGATAAGGTCATCAACAACTCCTTTGAAGATAGACTGCACTGCACCACGTCTATTGCCCGACATGGCTGCCAGTATGATAAACACTACCGACCCGGTGAAAACCTGCACTTTTCAACATTCAATGTTAATGAATGTGCAACAAAGCATTTATTAACATAAGGTGCCTGAACGCTGGCTGATGTAATCCATCATCAACCGGACCAGTTCAATGGATCGCAACCAGCGATAACGCCTCAGCCATCACCGCCAGCCACAATCGGCCAATGTTTAGTGCTTACTGCTGATTCTCCTGTTCGGTAAACAGATCACTGAACAGCATGCTCGACAGGTAACGTTCACCGGAATCCGGAAGAATCACCACGATGGTCTTGCCCTGCATTTCCGGGGTCTCGGCCAGCCGAACGGCCACTGCCATGGCGGCACCGCAGGAAATCCCGCACAAGATTCCTTCTTCCTGCATCAAGCGCAAGGCCATGGCCTTGGACTCTTCGTCACTGACCAGCTCCACCCGATCGACAATCGACAAATCGAGGTTCTTCGGCACAAAACCGGCACCGATGCCCTGGATCTTGTGCGGGCTCGGCTTGATTTCGTCACCGGCCAGGGCTTGGGTGATCACCGGAGACACCACGGGTTCCACCGCCACCGAGAGTATCGGTTTGCCCTGGGTATTCTTGATATACCGTGAAACCCCGGTGATGGTTCCACCGGTTCCGACGCCTGCCACCAGCACGTCGACCGCGCCGTCGGTATCGTTCCAGATTTCCGGGCCGGTGGTTTTTTCGTGGATGGCCGGGTTGGCCGGGTTGTCGAATTGCCCCGGCATGAAGTACTTCGACGGGTCGCCGGCAACGATTTCACCGGCTTTCTCGATCGCTCCCTTCATACCCTTGGCCGGCTCGGTCAACACCAGTTCGGCGCCCAGTGCCTTGAGCACCTTGCGGCGTTCGATACTCATGGACGCCGGCATGGTCAGCATCAGCTTGTAGCCCCGGGCGGCGGCCACGAAGGCAAGGCCTATGCCAGTATTGCCGGAGGTGGGTTCGACGATGGTCATGCCCGGTTTGAGTTTGCCGCTACCCTCGGCATCCCAGATCATGTTCGCGCCGATCCGGCACTTTACCGAGTAACCGGGGTTGCGCCCTTCGATCTTGGCCAGGATGGTCACACCACGCGGCGCAATGCGATTGATCTGCACCAGAGGCGTGTTGCCGATGGAGTGGGCGTTGTCAGCGAAAATGCGGCTCATGGCTGGGTCCTTAACGACAGCATTGAAATAGGGCATCAAGGTAAGCCCTCTTGCCCGCAGGCGTCCAGTCAGGTCGAACGTCCGCTTATCAGTGCAGTCAATGGCTTTAGATCGCCAGAGATTTGCCGCCATGAAACGTCGATACAGTTGGCCCCTGCTAACCCTCATCGGCCTCGTTGTGTTGCTGATAACGCTCCACATCGCCTTGCCCTATCTGGTGCGCGACTACCTCAATGAGCGGCTGGCGAACATGGGCGACTACCGTGGCCAGATCACCGACGTGGACCTGGCCCTGTGGCGCGGGGCCTACAAAATCAACGGACTGAAAATCGTCAAGATCGATGGCAAGGTTCCAGTGCCTTTCGTCAACGCGCCGTTGATCGACCTCTCGGTCAGTTGGCATTCGCTGTGGTACGACCGGGCGGTAGTGGCCGAAGTGCAGTTCATCAATCCCGAGATCAACTTCGTCGACGGCGGGGCCAACAAGAAAAACTCCCAGACCGGCGAGGGTACCGACTGGCGCGCGCAACTAGGCAAGCTACTGCCCATTACCCTGAACGAAGTGCAGATCAACGATGGCAAGATCAGTTTTCGCAACTTCAACTCCAAACCACCCGTAAACATGAATGCCACAAAAGTGGATGCCAACATCTACAACCTGACCAACGTGGTCGACACCAAAGGCAAGCGTGATGCGCGCTTCAAAGGTAAAGCCCTGCTGCTGGGGCACGCGCCACTGGAAACCACGGCCACTTTCGATCCCTTGAGCGACTTCGAAGACTTCGAGTTTCGCTTGCGCACCACGGATATCGAACTCAAGCGTTTGAACGACTTCGCCGCGGCCTACGGCAAGTTCGACTTCAATGCCGGCCATGGCGACGTGGTGATCGAAGCCTCGGCCAGCAAGGGGCGACTGACCGGCTATATAAAGCCACTGCTGCGCGATGTTGATGTGTTCAACTGGCAGCAGGATGTACAAAACAAGGACAAAGGACTGTTCCGCTCGATTTGGGAGGCCCTCGTCGGCGGTACCGAGACCGTCCTGAAAAACCAGGGCAAAAACCAGTTTGCGACACGGGTTGAACTCAAGGGCAACGTGCATCAGAAAGATGTCAGCGCATTCCAGGCTTTTTTACAGATTTTACGCAATGGTTTCATCCAGGCATTCAATGCGCGGTATGAGCGACCCCAACCGGATGCTGGCTAACTTTTGCGCGTGACGATGTACCGGCCGGTGTCTTCTGCCGCACGGGATGAATTCGTTTGCTGTTGCAGGAAGTCCCACCCCAGGCAGGCCAAGGCCAACGATCGCGGCACCGCTTCGCGACCACTGCTGTATCGGGTGATGCTACGGGTACTGACCCCCAGCGCTTCAGCCGCTTGATTTAGCGGCAACCCGGTGCGAGCACGCCAATCGATAAAGATTCGGGTGTTCTCGTCGGCTGCATTTTGCGCCAAGGCATCCAGGTAGAGAGTATCTGCACCAATCTGGATATCAAGTTCAGGCCATTCGACACTCCAGCCATCGTCACCCAACGCTACATACTCAAAAGCAACGCCCTGTAAAGGTTGCAGGCCTGGATAGACATGCAGGTCGCGGCTCAAATCGAGCAGCAGCTGCTGGCCATCGATAAATGTCAGCGCCAGACGATAATCCGACAACGCTTGCACTGCCGATAGCCGTGGTCGTTTCATGGGTAGCATCGTTTCCAATCCTCCAGCAATTGAGTCTGGTGAGCTCTGACCCACTCCAGAGCTTCCCTGAGAATCAGCGGCGGCGCCTTGCCCACCATCACTTCGACAGTTTCCAGGCTCAACATGACGTCCAGCCCGCCACCCGTCAGATGAACGTGTGGCGGTGGATGATCCTTTTCGCGCAACTGAATGCGGTATGTATCTCGAAATCGGTATTTTGTAGACATGCCCGGCATGCTATCGCCAAAATGGCGATATCTCTATGCTGGCCAGTAACCGAGACTGAGTCAAGATGTGACGCCCCATTCAGAGACTGAATAAGCCGTCTGCGTTCACAGTCGACCGGGCAGCGCGTTATAGTCAGGGCTGACCATTTTATTGCGCCCCCGCCCTGCCTCGTTCAGGTCGGCGTTACCGTTCGAGGATTAGCAGATGAAGTTCGAAGGCACCCAGGCCTACGTCGCCACCGATGACCTGAAGCTGGCGGTCAACGCCGCCATCACCCTGGAGCGGCCATTGCTGGTCAAGGGCGAACCGGGCACCGGCAAGACCATGCTCGCCGAGCAACTGGCCGAATCCTTTGGCGCCAAGCTGATCACCTGGCATATCAAGTCCACCACCAAGGCCCACCAGGGCCTGTACGAGTACGACGCGGTCAGCCGCCTGCGCGACTCGCAACTGGGCAACGAAAAAGTCCACGACGTACGCAACTACCTGAAAAAGGGCAAGCTCTGGGAAGCCTTCGAATCCGAAGAGCGGGTGATCCTGCTGATCGACGAAATCGACAAGGCCGACATCGAGTTCCCCAACGACTTGCTGCAAGAACTCGACAAGATGGAGTTCTACGTTTACGAGATCGACGAAACCATCAAGGCCAAGAAACGTCCGATCATCATCATTACCTCCAACAACGAAAAAGAGCTGCCCGACGCCTTCCTGCGCCGCTGCTTCTTCCACTACATCGCTTTCCCCGACCGCACCACCCTGCAAAAGATCGTCGATGTGCACTACCCGGACATCAAGAAAGACCTGGTCAGCGAAGCGCTGGACGTGTTCTTCGACGTGCGCAAGGTGCCGGGCCTGAAGAAGAAACCTTCGACCTCCGAGCTCGTGGACTGGCTCAAGCTGCTGATGGCCGACAACATCGGCGAAGCGGTGCTGCGCGAGCGCGATCCGACCAAGGCTATCCCGCCGCTGGCCGGTGCGCTGGTCAAGAACGAACAGGACGTGCAACTGCTGGAGCGTCTGGCGTTCATGAGCCGTCGCGGCACCCGCTAAGAGGCTGATGCCATGCTGCTCAACCTGTTCAATGAAATGCGCGCAGCCAAGGTGCCGGTCTCGGTGCGCGAGCTGCTGGACCTGATCAACGCGCTGAAACAGCGCGTGACCTTCGCCGACATGGACGAGTTCTATTACCTGTCCCGGGCGATCCTGGTGAAGGACGAACGGCATTTCGACAAGTTCGACCGGGCCTTCGGCGCCTACTTCAATGGCCTGGAAAAGCTCGACGACCACCTGCAGGCACTGATCCCGGAAGACTGGCTGCGCAAGGAATTCGAGCGTTCGCTGACCGACGAAGAGCGGGCGGCAATCCAGTCCCTCGGTGGCCTGGACAAGCTGATCGAAGAGTTCAAGAAACGCCTCGAAGAACAGAAGGAACGCCACGCCGGTGGCAACAAGTGGATTGGCACCGGTGGCACCAGCCCGTTCGGCTCCGGCGGTTTCAACCCGGAAGGCATTCGGGTCGGTGATGCCGGCAAACGCCAGGGCAAGGCGGCCAAGGTCTGGGACCAGCGCGAATACAAGAACCTCGACGACTCGGTTGAGCTGGGTACGCGCAACATCAAGGTCGCGCTGCGTCGCTTGCGCAAATTCGCCCGTCAGGGCGCGGCGGAAGAACTCGATATCGATGGCACCATCGACCACACCGCCAAGGATGCCGGCCTGCTGAACATCCAGATGCGACCGGAGCGGCGCAATACCGTCAAGCTATTGCTGCTGTTCGACATCGGCGGCTCGATGGACGCCCATGTGAAGATTTGCGAGGAGCTGTTCTCGGCCTGCAAGACCGAGTTCAAGCATCTGGAGTACTTCTACTTCCACAATTTCATTTATGAATCGGTGTGGAAGAACAACATGCGCCGCACCTCCGAGCGCACGTCAACCATGGACCTGCTGCACAAGTACGGTGCCGACTACAAAGTGATCTTCATCGGTGACGCCGCCATGGCGCCGTATGAAATCACCCAGGCGGGCGGCAGCGTCGAGCACTGGAACGAAGAAGCCGGTTACGTGTGGATGCAGCGGTTCAAGGAGAAGTACAAGAAGCTCATCTGGATCAACCCGTATCCGAAGGACACCTGGGGCTATACCTCGTCGACCAATATCGTGCGGGATTTGATCGAGGACCAGATGTATCCGTTGACTCTTCGTGGGTTGGAGGAAGGGATGCGGTTTTTGTCCAAGTAGAAATTCGTCGCCTGTGAAGGCCTCTTCGCGAGCAAGCCCGCTCCCACATTGGTTTTGTGCACGACACAGATAAAATGTGGGAGCGGGCTTGCTCCGGGCGGCGATCCGACGAAGCTTTTAGCGGTGAGTGAAACGCTGCAAGTACTCGACCTGTTCGCGATGCGCCATTTCCTGCACCACCGGCCGCAACCGCACCTTCGCCCCCGGCAAACACTGCGCCAGCCTCGCCAGCGCCAACGGCGTCAACGCTCCCAATCGCGGATAACCGCCAATGGTCTGTCGATCGTTGAGCAACACAATCGGCTGCCCGTCGGGCGGCACCTGGACTGCCCCCAACGGAATACCTTCGGAAATCATCGGTTGGCCCTGGTACTGCAGCGCCGTGCCCAACAGGCGAATGCCCATCCGGTCGGCTCGGCTGTCGACGCTCCACACGCTGTTGAACGCATCGAACAGGCTCTGCCCGCCAAACTCGCCAATCTGCGCACCGAGCACCAGATCCAGCAATGGCTCACCGGTGAAATCCGGCACCCATTGGCCCGGCAACTCCCGGAGCAATACCAGCGAGTTCCCCGAGTAGCTCAAGGACGCGCCTTTACCCAGCGCATGGCCCATTCCGTCCAGGCCGCCGAGTTCCTCACGCACCACCGTCGCGCTGCTGCCCAGCACTTTCGGTGCATCAAACCCACCCGGCGCCGCCAGATAGGCCCGGGCACCGAGTAGCGGCCGGGTGAATTGCAAACGCTGACCTTTGTGCAACCTGAAACTGCGCCAAGGCGCCAGCGCCTCGCCATCCACCTGCGCACCCAAATCCGCTCCGGCCAGCGCCAGTACGCAATCATCCTCGGCAACGACGGTGAACCCGCCGAGGGTGATTTCGATCACCGACGCATCCAGTCCGTTGCCCAACAGCCAGTTGGCCCAAGACATCGAACGCCAATCGGCCGCTCCGCCCTGGGTCACGCCCAGATGCCGCACGCCGAATCGGCCGGCATCCTGCAACAGGCACAGCGCCGTACTCGCTTCAATCATCAGACGGCTCATGCCTGGGCCTCCAGTGGCGTATCGTCACCGCCCAGGTTAATGAATTCGGCATGGCCGACCGCTTCGAACCTTACGGTGTCACCGGGTTGCATCAAGCTGTAGCCGTCACGGTTGCGATCGAACAATTTGGTCGGCGTGCGGCCGATCAAATTCCAGCCCCCCGGCGACACCACCGGGTAGGCCGCCGTTTGTCGTTCGGCGATGCCGACACTGCCGGCGGCGACTTTCTTGCGTGGCGTGTTCAGACGCGGCGCGGCGAGCACCTCCTCCACCAACCCCATGAAGGCGAAGCCCGGCGCAAAGCCCAGGGCAAACACCTGGTACTCACGCTCGCAGTGACGACGGATCACCTCCTCCACCGCCAATCCGCTGCGTTGCGACAACAGGCTCAGCTCCGGCCCGACACTCAAGTCGTACCACACCGGCAATACATGGCAGGTACCGCGCGTACGCGCATTGGGCGACAGATCGATCAGTGCCAGGGCAATCAACTCGCGGGCCTGGGCGGGACTCAGTGCGTTCAAGTCGTAATGCACCATCAAGGTGGTGTAGGACGGCACCAGATCGATCAGATGCCCGGCGAATGCCGCGCGCAGACTTTCACTGGCCGCCAGCATCCACGGCATGTTGGTTTCGGCAATTTCATCGAACAGGCGCACCATCAGGCAATCCAGCGCCACAACCTCTACCCGCAGCTTCATGACGCGCTCTGCCGGTTCAAGGCTTCACGGATACGTTGCACGGCAGCGACCGAACTGGCGTTGTCGCCGTGCACGCACAAGGTATTGGCCTGCAAATGCAGGGCACTGCCGTCGCTGGCGGTGAGCGGATCGCCACGGGCGATGGTCAGTGCCTGCCCGATGATTGTTTCCGGGTCGTGATGCACCGCTCCCGGCAGTTGTCGTGACACCAGCCTGCCGGCGCTGTCATAAGCACGGTCGGCAAAGGCCTCGAACCACAGGGTCACGCCGTATTCATCGCCCAGTTGTTGGGCGGCGCTGTTGTCGCGGGTGGCCATCAACATCAACGGCAGGTTGCGGTCATAGGACGCTACCGCTTGCAGCACAGCGCGCAGCAGTGTCGGGTTGGCCATCATGTCGTTGTACATCGCGCCATGGGGTTTGACGTAGCTGACCCGCCCGCCCTGGGCCCGGCAGATACCGTCGAGGGCGCCGATCTGGTAATGCAGGATGTCTTGAAGTTCCTGGGTGGCATAGGCCATGGAGCGACGGCCGAACCCCACCAGGTCCTGATAGGCCGGATGCGCACCAACTTGCACACCGTGGCCGAGGGCCAGGCTGACAGTCTTGCGCATGATGCTCGGGTCGCCGGCGTGAAAACCGCAGGCGATGTTGGCGCAATCGATGAAGGGCATGATTTCCGCGTCCAGACCCATGGTCCAGCTGCCGAAACTCTCGCCGATGTCGCAGTTCAATAGCAGGCGGCTCACACTGAACACTCCTGTAGGCTTTATTCTTTTCAGCTGAGGGACATATCTATAAGACAGCCCCGCAGGTTATCAGTTACTGGGCGTCGAGTTGCTTGCCACGGGTTTCTGGCAGGCTCAGGGCCGCGAGGATCACCACGCCGTAGGAAACCGCCGCAAAGGCACCGATGCCTACACTCAGTGGCACGGTCTGGCTGAGCAGGCCGATCAGCAGCGGAAACAACGCCGCCAGCGCCCGGCCGATGTTGTAGCAGAAACCCTGGCCCGAACCGCGAATGCGTGTAGGGAACAACTCGGTCAGGAATGCGCCCATGCCGCTGAAAATCCCCGAGGCGAAGAAGCCCAGCGGAAAGCCCAGCCACAGCATCACGCCATTGCTGACCGGCAGTTGGGTGTACAGCAAGACAATGGTGAACGAGCCCACGGCGAACAGGATGAAGTTCTTTTTGCGTCCGAGGATGTCGGTCAAATAGGCGCTGATGACATAACCGACGTAGGACCCGACGATCACCATTGCCAGATAACCGCCTGTGCCGAGTACGCTCAAACCGCGCTCGTTTTTCAGGAAAGTCGGCAACCAGGACGTGATCGCGTAGTAGCCACCCAGCGCGCCGGTGGTCAGCAACGAAGCGCGAATCGTGGTGAACAGCATGCCGGGGGCGAAGATCTCGTAGAACTTCGACGGATTGCTCGGCTCCTGTTTAGCCTTGGCCTCACGGTAGATTTCCGGGTCTTTCACCAGTCGGCGAACGAAGATCACGAAAATCGCCGGCACGATGCCAAGGATGAACAGCGCGCGCCAGGCGTCTTCCGGTGGCAATACCGAGAACAGTAGCGCATATAGAATCGCGGTCAGCCCCCAACCCAGCGCCCAGCCGGACTGCACCATGCCCACCGCCTTGCCACGGTCCTGGGCACGAATCACTTCGCCGATCAGCACCGCTCCGGCCGTCCACTCGCCGCCGAAACCGAATCCCATCAACGTGCGGGCAATCAGCAGTTGCTCGTAGCTCTGGGCAAAGCCGCAGAGGAAGGTGAAGAAGGCAAACCACAGCACGGTCAGTTGCAAGGTGCGCACACGACCGATGCGGTCGGACAGAATCCCCGCCACCCAGCCACCGATGGCCGAAGCGATCAGCGTGCTGGTGTGAATCAGCCCGGCCTGGCCGGTGGTGATGCCCCACATGGCAATCAGGGTCGGCACCACGAAGCTGAGCATCTGGGTGTCCATGCCGTCCAGGCCATAGCCGATCTTGCAGCTCCAGAAGGTGCGGCGTTCCTGCTGATTGATGTTGCGATACCAGTCGAAAGGTCCCGGGCGGGCCGAGGCTTTCGGAATGAAGGGGGTGTCGGGCGCACTCATGGCAAATCTCCGCGCTGATTTTATTGGTATTGTTCTGAGCCCCGACGACGCCTATCGTGGGAACCGGATGCGCCGATTTTTGGACGCGTGCCCCTGCTGCGTCCAACTAATAAAAACCCGCCTTAGACATAAGAAATCTTTATCCCATGAACCTGAAGTTTCTCGAGACCTTTGTCTGGGTCGCCCGACTCAAGAGTTTTCGCCTGACCGCCGACAAGCTCTTCACCACCCAGGCCTCGATTTCCAGCCGCATCGCAGTGCTTGAAGGCGAGCTCGGGGTAAAGCTGTTTCTGCGGGATTCACGCGGCGTAAGCCTGACGCCCGAAGGCCTCAAGGTGCTCGATTACGCCGAGCAGATGATGGACACCATGCAGGCACTCAAGCAGTCGATCGAGACCCGCTCGAGCAAGGCCGGACGGGTGCGCATCGGCGTGATGGACACAGTGATCCACACCTGGCTCAGCCCGCTGGTGGCGCAGATGACCGATCACTACCCACTGGTGGAAATCGAGCTGGTGGCCGATACCTCGCTCAACCTCTGCGATCAGCTGCAAAAAGGCTTCCTCGATGTGATCCTGCAAACCGACCTGCTGCGCCAGGAAAGCGTGCGCAGCCTGGAACTGGCGAGCCACCCGATGGGCTGGATTGCCGCCAGCAACTCCCTGTACAACCGTGAGTATTCAGGCGTCGCCGATCTGGCGAAAGAGCGGATCATTACCTACTCGAAAAACTCTCACCCGCATCAGCAAGTGCTCGCCCTGATGCAGGCCAATGGCGTGACGGCGCCACGGCTGAATTGTGTGAACTCGGTGTCGGCGATTACCCGGCTGCTGCGCGACGGCTTTGGCATCGGCGCGTTGCCTCCGGTGCTGGTGGCCGAAGAGCTGGCACGGGGTGAACTGACCCTGCTGGACATCGATCAGCGACCACCCGACCTGCAGGTGGTGGTGTCGTGGCGAGTGGGCGTGGAATGGGTCGAGGAGATTGTGACGTTGTGTCAGCAAGTGCTGGAGGAATATGCGCGAAAGGTGGGAGAGCGCTACATGGTCTTGAGCAAACCCCTGGCCAGCCCCTGAAAAGGCGACCCCTAATGTCATAAGTAGTAATTGCTATCATTTGCATTAATATTTTGAAAATGTATTCTCTGCGCGCACTTAGCTAAATCACTGTCCAGAAGGAGTCGGACTCGATGCGCGCTTACACGCAAAAACAGCAGCAATTGCTCTCAAACTGGAGCGAAGCTCTCGGCACTCCGGCCTTCCAGTCCCAACGCATCACCCTCGACCATTTGAGCAATGCCCTGGAGCCCGCCGCGCAGCGCAGCTTCCAACGCCTGATCCAGGCGCTGTTTCGCGAAGGCCTGATCAACCCTGACGCCTGCGAATACGACGACAACAGCCGTTGCTGGTTGCCGCTTGGCGACGGTGCGCGGCTTTGCTTCGATCACCTGTCGAGCGGAAGAATGAACAGTTGGGACGTTCGCGGCAGCATCGTCCTGCACACCCCCGACAGCCTGCCCCACAAAATCCAGTTGCCCAGCGAACTGCTCGCTCACCTCGGCACTCAGCTCAACCCGCCCGCCTCCCCGCAGGTACTGGAACGTCTGGCCCGCGAACTGGACGATAGCTACAGCAACGACACCCTGTGCCTGGCGTTCCACCATGGATGGACCGAGCGCCTGAGAGAGCAGATCGACACCGAGCACGACGACAACTTACTCGCTTGGCTCAAAGCCAGCCCCGACCATCAGAACCCGACGTCATTGCTCGAACAGTGGGGCACGCTCGGCCACCCCTGGCATCCGAACTACAAGACCAAACTGGGCTTGAGCGCTGCACAGGTCATCGCGTTCTCGCCGGAATTCGAAGCGAGTTTTCCGATTCTGCTGTGCGCCCTGCACCGTCAGTACGCACACGTCGAGTCACTGGCCGGCACCGCCGATTACTGGGACTGGTGGCAGGGCCACTTCCCGCAGGCCGCTGAACAATTGCAGCACCATTTGCAGCAACGGGGCCTGGAGGCAGCGGACTATCTCCCGCTGCCGTCGCACCCATGGCAAGTCAATCAAGAACTGTCCAATTCGTTTGCCGGCGAGATCGCCGACAACCTGCTGATCGTCACCGACATCGTTGCCTTCACCGGCCACCCGACCATGTCCTTCCGCACGGTCGTACCTGAGGCCAGCCGCGTTGCGCCGATGGTCAAACTGCCGGTGGCCTTGCGACTGACCAGCGTACAGCGCACCGTATCGCCGCGCTCGGCCCGGATGGGACCGCGCATCAGCCAACTGATATTGCAGATTCTCGATCATGAACCGCAGATTCAACGCCTGTTGAACATCGTGCCGGAGCGCATCGGCGTTCATTACGCGCCACAACCGGCCAATGACGAACGGTCCCGGCATGCCGCCGTGTTGTACCGCGACAACCCGCTGACCCTGCTGCAAGAAGGCGAACTGGCCGTGCCGGTCGGCAGCCTGTTCGCCGTCAACGAATTCGAACAACCGTTGCTGCGTGACTGGGTGCAACTGGCTCAGGGCCGTGACGACAGCGAGGCCATGCTGGCGTTCTTCGATGATTACCTGTCGATTGCCGTCCCGAGCCTGCTGGGCATCTACCTGATGTATGGCGTGGCGTTCGAAGCGCACCAGCAAAACAGCTTCATGGTGATGGGTGCTGACGGGCAGTTGAATCGGCTGCTGCTGCGAGACTTCGGCGACATTCGCATTGATCGCAAAACCCTGCACGCCAAGGGTCTGGATATCCAGCTGCACGATCCGAAAATGACCCTGTTCGACGACGCCGGTTTTGTCCGCGACAAGCTCCTGCACACCACGTTCATGTGCCACCTCGGTGAGTTGACGTTGCTCTGCGCCCGCCACTGGAATGTGCCGGAAAACAGCCTTTGGGATCGCTTGGCCATGCACGTTGAACAGTGCTTCGAGAACGTGCGCGAGCACGTCGAACCGGCGCGCTGGGAAAGCGAGCGTCACGCCCTGCTGGAACAGGATTGGCCGGCCAAATCGTTCATGCGCATGCGCTTGCACGACAGCCACGCCGACATCGTCGGACGCCTGAGTAATCCGCTGCGAACCAACGCCAATGCTCGCTGATGGTCGTGCATTACGACTGCTGATCGTCATCCAGTTTGTCTCCATGGGCGCCATGGAAATGAGCGGCCCGTTCTGGCCCTTGCAGATCCAGCATCTGCTTGGACCAGAGGGCGCCGGCTACACCGCACTGCTATCGGCGCTGGTGTATGCCGGCCCGATGCTGGCGGCCATGCTGCTGACGCCAGCGTGGGGACGGTTGGGTGATCGCACCGGACACAAGCCGATGATCGTTCGGGCGTTGCTGGCACTTGCGCTGTGCCAGGGGCTGGCGGCGATTACCCTCGACCCGTGGCTGCTGGTGGGCATTCGCGTGATGCAAGGCGCATTGGCCGGTTTTCTCGCCGCCGCGCAAGCCTATGCCCTGACCTGTTGCGACAGCTCCCGGCGCGGTCACACCCTGGCCCGCCTGCAGTCGGCAACCGCCGTCGGCTCGCTGATCGGCCCGGTACTGGGTGGCTGGCTGATGGACATCTCGGGGTTTGCCCTGCTCTGTTATGGCGCGTCGGCGATTTGCCTGGTGTGTGCACTGGGGAGCTTTTTCCTGCCGGCCGACAAGGCGCGTGCCTCGACGAAGAAACCGGTTGCGCCTGTGGCCCTGCCTAAAGGCTGGCTCAGTGGAATCCTGTTGGTGATCGTGTTGATTCAAACCGCGAAGATGATGCCGCAACCCTTCTACGCGCTGTACGTCGCCGACATTCTGCGCGCGCCAGGCTGGCTGATTGGCGCTACTTACGCGGCGAGCGCCGCGACCCTGGCCATCTCCGCACCGCTGTGGGGGCGTCTGTTCGACCGCTGGCAGCCGGCTTACACCTTGCGCGTCATCGAAGGCGTTGCCTGGCTCTGCGCCCTGACGCTCGCGGCCACGGCACTGGCCAGCGAATGGCTGGGTTTTCTCGTCAGCCGGTTGGTCTGGGGCATCTGGCAAGGCGCACTGCTCCCCGTCGCCTATGCGCTGATCGCCAACACCGTGTCTTCAAGCCAGCAGGGTTTTGCCCTCGGCCTGGGCAACAGCGCGGCCAAGGCTGGCGCTCTGCTCGGTGCCGTCCTCGGCGGGATCGGCATGGGGCTGGTCGGGCTGGCCCACAGTTTCTGGTTGGTAGCGTTGACCTACGCACTGGCCGCCATCGGGATCCGCTGGGTGCGCTCTTTCAGCTCCACACCTGCCCCCGCAATCGTATCTGCCCACACTTATCACGACTAAAAAAAGACCACCTCATGACCCGAACCAAACTTTCCCTGTTGATTCCGTTGCTCGGCTCCGTCGGCGCCCAGGCCTGGGCCGAAGACACCGACCAGCAACCCGGCACCTTAAACATGCAGGCCACCGTCGTTTCCGCGACGCGCAGTGAAGCGACCATTGCCTCGATTCCAGGCTCGGTCCAGGTGATCGACGAACAACAGATCCGCCAACAGAGTGGCGCCGGGCGTCGGGTCTCCGACATCCTGGGGCAACTGGTTCCCGGCCTGGCGCCGTCCAGCGGCGGGATGAGCAACTTCGGCCAGACCCTGCGCGGGCGCAACATGCTGGTGTTGATCGACGGCGTGTCGCAGAACGCCACGCGTGACAACTTCCGCCAGCTCAACAGCATCGCACCGGCCAGTATCGAACGTATCGAGGTGGTTTCCGGCGCCAGCAGCATTTATGGCGCCGGTGCTTCCGGCGGTATCATCAACATCATCACCAAGCGCAATCAGGGTCAGGACCTCGCCTACAGCAGTAAACTGGGCCTGACCACCGGCAACAACCTCAACAGCAAGGGTTTCGCCTACGAGGCCTTTCAGAGTGCGACCGGGCGCAAGGATGCCCTGGACTGGTATGTGTCCGCCGACCTGACCCAGCGCAACGATCAGTACGACGGCAACGGCAATCGCATCCCTCAGGACACGTCCCAGGGCAGCAACATGGACACCGACACCTATGACCTGCAAGGTCGTTTCGGTTACGAACTGGATGCCGACAAAAAACTCAGCCTGTCGCTGCAGGACTACAAGGACCAGCAGGACACCGGCTACACAAAAGACCCGAACAACCGGCAAGAGGCCGTGGCGGTCAAAGGACTGAAACTCGACGACCAGCCCTACACCCATAACCAGGCGGCCAACCTCAACTACACCGACAACGACTTCTACGGCCAGGGCCTGCAAGTGGAAAGCTACTGGCGCCGGGCCGACGCGCTGTTCTTTCCGGACCTGTCGCGGGGCAAGGCCGGGATCTCCGACAACAACAGCGTGCAGGATGTGTACGGCCTGCGTGCAGCCATCGACACGCCGTTGCCGGCCATCGGCAGCGCCACGGGCAACCTGGTCTGGGGCGCCGACTATGATCACGAACGGTCCCGCCAGCGCGGTGACCAATACACCCTCAATGGGCTGACCTACACCAAGACCGGCACCACTTACGAGTTGGGCCCGGATATCGAAACCACCACCAAGGCGCTGTTCGGGCAGATGTCCTGGGACATCGGAGACTGGACCTTGCGTGGCGGCGTGCGCCGCGAATGGATCGAAAGCGATGTCTCCGACAGCATCGCCTACGGTCAGATCGTCCAGACCGGCGTACGCGCCATCCTGCCCGGTGACACCCTCAAATACGATGCCACGCTCTATAACCTGGGCGCGGTCTATCACCTGAGTGAACATCAGGACGTCTTCGCCAATTACAGCCAGGGGTTTTCGCTGCCGGACATCCAGCGCTTCTTGCGTGACGTGAACAGCACCTTCGACATCCAGAGCCTCAACGCCCAGGCCATCAAGGTCGATAGCTACGAGCTGGGTTGGCGCGGTGACTGGGACCAGTGGCAGGCCGACGTCACCGTCTATGAAAACACCTCGGACGTGACTCAGTTCTACGATGCCAATGAACGTGTCTTGCGTCTGATCAACCAGAAGGAGCGGGTTCGCGGCATCGAAAACAGCCTGACCTACCGCGCTACCGATCACTGGTCGGTGGGTGGCACCTATGCCTGGGCCAAAGGCGAAACCCAGCAGAACGGCAAATGGATCGATCTGCCGGCGACACGCATTTCTCCGGCCAAGACCACGCTGTTCGTCGGCTACACCGAAGACGACTACTCCCTGCGTCTGCAAGGCATGCACCTGGCCAGTTACGACGCCGCCGCCAAGGACAACAACGGGCGCGACATCGAAGGCTATACGCTGGTGGACCTGCTCGGCTCCGTGGACTTGCCGGTCGGTCGCCTGGAAGGCGGGGTGTACAACCTGACCGACCGCACATACGTCAACCTGTTCGCCCAGGCCAACGCCAGAGCGCCCTACCCCAACGCCGAAGGGCGTACCTTGAGCATGACCTATTCGATAGATTGGTAATCAAACAAGGAGCCGGCTTGCCGGCTCCTTGACGCTCAAGGGTGTTACAAGCCGCGCAAATCCCGCTCTTCGATCGGCCGGCTCTGGCGCAGACGCTTACCGCCCAACACCACCCAGTCAATCAGCCGGAACAGGCACTCGATCCCGAACGACAGCAGCAACGCGCCGCTCATACCCCAGACCATCGCTTCGGGCGTCAACAGGATCTGGTAGCTGTAGCCATTCCAGGTTTCCTTGCGGATATCCGGATCGGCAGCCAGCATCACCTGCAGGAAGCGGATGTACCACGGGCCCTGCATCGCCTGGAATTGCTTGTCCAGCGCCAGTTGACGAGTCAGCAGGTTGCTCAGGCTGTCGGCGTCACTGCGAAATATCGGGTCTTCGCTCGCGCGGTAGTGGGCCACCAAGGCTTGCATGTCCCCCTTGAAGAACTGATTGGCGGTGTTCTGGAAGCCGCTCAGGCTGGTCTGCGCCTCGATCAGGTGCGCCTCGACCCGTTTGGCATAATCGCTGATGAAGCCCGGCACCTGGACACCGATCAACAGGCCCGCCGCGAACAACACCAGCCGTAGATAACTGAGCAACATGCAAGGAGTCCTTATTCGGTCTGGCCCTGGCTGACGCATTCGCCGCGTCGCCACAGGCTCCATTGACCCGGTTCGTAACGGGTCCAGGTTTCGTTTTCGGTCAGGGGTTCGGTGGCGATGACGGTCACCACATCGTTCGGCGTGGTTTCGGCCTGAAAATCGACGATCACGTCGACATCTTTCAAGCGCGCCGGGCCAAACGGTGCGCGACGGGTGATTTGTGCCAGCTTGGTCGAGCAATAGCAGAACAGCCAGTCGCCGTCGCTGAGCAGGCAGTTGAACACGCCTTTGCTGCGGTACTCGGCGCAAGCGGCCACCAAGTCAGGCAGCAAGGCTTCGACCTCGACCGGCTCGGGAAACGCCGCACGCACACGGTTGAGCAAATCACAGAAAGCCGCTTCGCTGTCGGTATCGCCGACCGGGCGATAGAAACTGGCCACTGGCTGGAAGTCCGCCAACTGGCCGTTATGGGCGAAACACCAATTGCGCCCCCACAGCTCACGAACGAACGGATGCGTGTTGGACAGGCAGACCTTGCCGACATTGGCCTGGCGGATGTGCCCGATCACCACTTCGCTCTTGATCGGATAGCGCTGCACCAGGTTCGCAACTTCCGACTCGCTGCTCGCAGCCGGGTCCTGGAACAGCCGCAGCCCACGGCCTTCATAGAAGGCGATGCCCCAGCCATCGCGGTGCGGGCCGGTACGCCCGCCGCGCTGCATCAGCCCGGTGAAGCTGAACACGATATCGGTCGGGACATTGGCGCTCATGCCCAATAACTCACACATGCTCGGACTCTCGCTCAATCGCAGGGGCAAGGTTACAGACGGGGTTCGACTCGCATCCGCTGAGGGCTGCTCGGCACAGGCGGACGACCGTAACGATCATCGCCGGCACCGCCAAACGGTTGATCGTCCTCGGGCTCGTCGGCACGGGCGGCGGCCTTGGTGGCGGCCTCACGTTCCTTGCGGGCGCTGGAGGCGCGTTCGATAGGGAAACGGATCGCCACCAGCACCAGATAGAGGCCGAACGCGATCATGCTGTACATGAACAGATCGGAAATCGCCCGCCAGGCGTTGTTGCCGACCTTGAACAGCAGGTCGAGTGCGGTAATGGCGACAGCCGGTGCGACTTTGTCCTTCACCGGGTCGATGATGGTCGGGCTGAACAGCAGCACGGCCATCGCCAGCCGCAGCGGCTCGCGCAGCCAACGCCACATCCAGCGGGTCAAGCGCATCCACACCAACAGGCAGCCCAAAGCGGCGAAGGCGTAGAGGCCCCAAGCGATCAGATAGTCGTTCTCGGTCATGGTGTCCATGGCAAGGCAGGCAAAGAGGCGCTTATGATAACGGCTTTTCGCCCGTCAGGCTGCATCAATGCCTGACTGTCGGGTGCTATCCAGGTTGCCAAGCCCCTATTCCGTACACTGTTCGAGAGCCCTTCATGCCCCTATCCGCCACCATTCACGACGCTCCGATTGCCCGCAAGGCTGAAGGCTCCGATCCGTATGCCTGGCTGCAAGAGCGCGACACCGAGGCAGTACTCGACTATCTGAAAGCCGAAAACAGCTATCAGGAGGCGCAAACCGCCGACCAGGCCGGATTGCGCGAAACCCTTTTCGAGGAAATCAAGGGGCGGATTCTCGAGACCGATCTGTCCCTGCCCTCGCCGTGGGGACCGTATCTTTACTACACCCGCACCACGGCGGGCGATGAGTACGCCCGGCACTACCGCTGCCCGCGCCCGGCCGATGACAGCCTGACCCTCGACGAAAGCCGCGAACAACTGCTGCTGGACCCCAACGAACTGGCCAAGGGCGGCTTCTTTTCCCTGGGTGCGTTCAGCATCAGCCCGGACCATCAGCGCCTGGCCTACAGCATCGACTCCACGGGCGATGAGATTTACACGCTGTTCGTGAAGGAATTGTCCGATGGTCGTGTCAGTGAACTGGAATTCCAGGACTGCGACGGCAGCATGACCTGGGCCAACGACAGCCTGACGCTGTTCTTCGGCGAGCTGGACGACACCCATCGTCCGCACAAGCTGTATCGCTATCGCCTGGACGGCACGGCGGCCGAAGAAGTGTTCCATGAGCCGGACGGGCGCTTCTTCATGCATTGCTATCGTTCAAGCTCCGAGCAGCAATTGCTGCTGTCCGTGGGCAGCAAGACCACCAGCGAAGCCTGGGTCCTCGACGCCAACCAGCCGCAGCACGCTTTTACCTGCATCGCGCCACGGGTCGAGGATCATGAGTACGACGTCGACCACGGCGTACAAGACGGCCAATGGACCTGGTTCATTCGCAGCAACCGTGACGGCATCAATTTCGCCTTGTACACCGCCGCCGATACCGGAGCCGCGCCCACCGAAGCCGACTGGCAGAACCTGATCCCCCACAGCGACACGGTGATGATCGACGGGATCAGCCTGAACACCGGGGCCATGACCCTGAGCCTGCGGGTTGGCGGCTTGCCGGTCATTGAAGTTCACCCACAAGGCCGGGCGCCATATCGCGTGCAACTGCCGGATGCGGCCTACAGCCTGCATGTGCAAAACAGCCTGGAGTTCGAAAGCGACCGTATTCGCCTGCGCTACGAAGCGTTGAACCGTCCGGCGCAAATCCGTCAGCTTGAACTGGCGACCGGCGAGCAGAAAGTCCTCAAGCAAACCCCGGTGCTCGGCCCGTTCGATGCCGACGCCTACATCAGCCAGCGCCTGTGGGCCACCGCGCCAGACGGCACGCAAGTGCCCATCAGCCTGGTGATCAAACGCGCAGACCTGGGCAAACCCGTGCCGCTGTACCTCTACGGTTATGGTGCTTACGGCGAAAGCCTCGACCCATGGTTTTCCCATGCGCGCCTGAGCCTGTTGGATCGCGGCATGGCGTTTGCCATTGCCCACGTACGTGGCGGCGGCGAACTGGGGGAAGCCTGGTATCGCGCCGGCAAGCAGGAGCACAAGCACAACACCTTCAGCGACTTTATCGCCTGCGCCGAACACCTGATCGCCCAAGGCTTCACCACTGCAGCGCAGTTGGCGATCAGTGGAGGCAGCGCCGGTGGCTTGCTGATCGGCGCGGTGCTCAACCAACGGCCGCAGCTGTTTGGCGCCGCCATCGCCGAAGTGCCGTTCGTCGACGTACTCAACACCATGCTCGATCCTGACCTGCCCTTGACCGTGACGGAGTACGACGAGTGGGGCAACCCTGAAGAACCGGACGTCCATGATCGGATCAAGGCCTACGCCCCGTACGAAAACGTCACCGCGCAAGCTTATCCGGCGACCCTGGTGATCGATGGCTACAACGACAGCCGCGTGCAGTACTGGGAAGCGGCCAAGTGGGTGGCGAAATTGCGCGCAACCAAGACCGACAGCAATCCCCTGCTGCTCAAGACTGAACTGGGTGCCGGGCATGGCGGGATGAGCGGTCGATACCAGGGATTGCGTGACGTAGCACTCGAATATGCATTTTTGTTCAAGGTTCTAGGCATTGCCTGAGGAACTTGGGCCGACGAACCGGTCTTAATTCCGCACAAGACAGGCCGATACACTGCATATCCCCATAAGAACGGCTCAACCCCGGAACAACAGACACTACAAAAAAGACCGTGACGACATGTCTGAACCAACCTTTCTGAACAACGAAATTCGCGACTGGCTGATGGATTGCGGCCTGTTCAATCAACTGCTGCCGGCGGACTTCGCCGCGGCTTCGGGCTATTTCAGTATCAGCACCATTGCCCAGGGCGAGGAGATTTTCCAGGAGGGTGATGCCGGCAGTTTCATGTGCATCATCCACACCGGTCAGGTGGCGGTGCAAAAAACCAACGCTGACGGGCAGCGAGTCACCATCGCCACGTTACGCAGCGGCCGCTCATTCGGTGAAATGGCCGTGCTGGATGGCGAACGGCGCTCGGCCAGTTGCGTGGCCGCGAGCAACTGCCAGTTGCTCAACCTGGGTAAGGACTCGCTGGAAAAGATGCTCAACGACGCACCGAAAATCGCCGCCAAAATCATCCGCGCCCTCGCCGTGTCCCTCTCCAAACGCTTGCGCATGGCCGACGGCCAACTGCTTTCGCAGCAGGTCTAGCCACCCGGTGACTTGGCTTTCGGCGGATTGGTCTCCAGGCCCGGCACGGGCTGGTCCTTGATCGGCGGGCTCGGCATCTCGATCGGCACCAACGGCGGACCGCTACTGCCGGGGCCGACTCTAGGCAAAGGCGCCGGGGTGATCTGCGGGTACGGTGTAGGCGTCGCGGTACCGGGCGAACCGGGCATCGGCGCGGGGCTGACGGGAATCGATTGCAGCTGTTGAGCCTGCACTGCAGTTATCGAGAGCGCGGCCAGGGCAATGACCGTTAGAATGGTGCGCTTCATCAATGGCTCCGTTGGCCTTGTCGTCATGAACAGGCTACTCCCAACTGCGTCTGTTTGCCCTCCCGAGTTCTGCCAATTTTCTTCAAGTGAGCCCCATGAAACGTTTCGTTCTGCTGGACACCACCCCCATCCCTGAAAACGGCGGCGCCCTGTGCCTGTTCGAATACGGCGAGGATTTTGTCATCAAGATCCAGGGCGGCGACGGCGGACAATTGATGAACACGCGCATGCACGGCTCCGAAGATGCCTTGGCCGAGATCCCGTGCCGCAAAGTCGCCGGCCGACCAGATTCACGAGTGCTCATCGGCGGCCTGGGCATGGGCTTCACCCTCGCTTCGGCGCTCAAGCATCTAGGCAAGACCGCCGAAGTGGTGGTCGCTGAATTAGTGCCTGGCGTCGTGGAATGGAATCGCGGGCCACTCGGCGAGAAAGCCGGAAACCCGCTTCAAGACCCGCGGACCGTTATTCGCATGGAGGACGTGGCCAAAGTCCTGCAGGCCGAGCCCCAAGGCTTCGATGCCATTATGCTCGATGTCGACAACGGCCCCGAAGGCCTGACCCAGAAAGCCAACAGCTGGCTGTACTCCGCCGGCGGCCTGAGCGCCTGCGCCAAGGCCCTGAGACCAAAAGGCGTGCTGGCCGTGTGGTCGGCCAGCGCTGACCGGCAATTTTCCGACAAACTGAAAAAAGCGGGTTTCAAGGCCGAGGAAGTACAGGTCTTCGCCCACGGCAACAAGGGCACCCGCCACACCATCTGGATTGCCGAGAAGCTCAAGGGCTAGGCTAAACTTCACCCTATAACCGTCATTAGTCTTTCTACAAAGGTGAACCCATGAGTTCGTCCACCCCGACCAACACTTCGAAGCTGGATCGCATCCTCGCCGACAACCAGCGCGACAAGGAAATGGGCTACCGCGACAAGGCCCTGAAGATGTACCCGCACGTCTGTGGCCGTTGCGCCCGTGAATTCTCCGGCAAGCGCCTGAGCGAACTGACCGTGCACCACCGCGACCACAACCACGACAACAACCCGCAGGACGGCTCGAACTGGGAGCTGTTGTGCCTGTACTGCCACGATAACGAGCACTCGCGTTATACCGACCAGCAGTATTTCGACGAAGGCTCGCTGAGCACGCCGAAAATCGCGAAGGCCACGCACAACCCGTTTGCGGCGTTGGCGGGGTTGATGAAGAAAGAAGACTGAAGTTCTTCGGTACCTGAACTGGCCTCCTCGCGAGCAAGCCCGCTCCCACATTGAATCGCGTCCGTCCGGACACCTCGGTCAACTGTGGGAGCGGGCTTGCTCGCGAAGACGGACGTCCACTCGCCACCAATCTCAAACCGAACACCCCCGCCCCAATCCCCGTATAATCGCGCTTTTTCCCCAAAGGCACCCCGCTCGTGGCAGACAAACGGTACAGCTGCATTGGTTTGTATAACCCCAAATCACCGGAGAACGTCGGTTCGGTGATGCGCGCCGCTGGCTGTTATGGCGTGGCGTCGGTGTTCTACACCGGCAAGCGCTATGAGCGCGCGGCCGACTTCGTCACCGATACCAAGCGCGTGCACTACGACATCCCGCTGATCGGCATCGACGACCTGAAGAAAATCCTGCCCCTCAACTGTGTGCCCGTCGCCGTGGAACTGGTCGAAGGCGCCCGCCCGTTGCCGGAATATACCCACCCGGATCGCGCGCTCTACATCTTCGGCCCGGAAGACGGATCGCTGGATAAAGAGATTCGCGACTGGTGCGAAGACGTGGTCTACATTCCGACCACCGGTTGCATGAACCTGGCCGCCACGGTCAACGTCGTGCTCTACGACCGCATGTCCAAGGGGCTCAATACCCGCTCCGGGCCAAAATTCCGCTAATCGCCGCACATCCGATTGAACGAGCTGCCCGCCCCGGCTGTCAGCTTGACTATCGATCCCTGAAGCCTGGAGACAGACCATGAGCGAACTCAAACGCGTCGAGCGTATCGAATCCACCCCGTTCCAGAGCCCTTCCGAGCAGAATGTGCAGGGCTGGGAGCGCATCGGTTCCCTGGCCGGTGGCGTGGTGATGGTGGGCAAGGGGCTGCGACGTGGCGGGATCTTCGGCCTGATCCAGGTAGCCATCGGCGGCGTGGCCCTGGCCCGTGGCATTACCGGCCACAGCTCGGCGAAAAGCCTGCTGGAAAAGGGCCGCCAGGACATGAACAACGTGCGGGCGAAAATCCAGCGGGCGGGGGAAGAACTGAGCCAGTTGAAGGCCAATGCCGAGGCGGCGACCAAAACCGCCACCGTTACCGGCAATGATTCGTTGAAGTCGCCCAAAGCCGGGGTTTGATCAGGCTTGTCCGGCCGGGCTGATGGCCCTATCGTCGGAACGCCGCCCGGAGCAAGCTCGCTCCCCCAGGATTATGTGGCGTTCACAACATTTGTGTTCACCTCCAATCACTGTGGGAGCGAGCTTGCTCGCGATGACGGACTCACTGAATCAACTCGGTATTCAGTACCTTTGAAGAACCACCGATCACGCTCTCGCTGAGCTGAACAAACGCCTGGGTATCGATAACCCCCTGCCGCATCGCCCCGCGCAGCACATCATCCAGCGACCGCTTGTTGTGGGTTTTCAGGCGAATCTCACGATCCAGCTCCTGCAGCAACACCACCGCCCTGGTCACCTGAACAGTAGTGATCTGATCTCCACGCAGCGTGGTGACTTTCTGGCTGCTCCCGACCAGTTTGCCGTGCAGGCTCTCGTAGCGCTCATCGCTCATGCCGCCGGCCCGGCGCATCAGTTCGATGGCGTAATACTCGGCAAAGCCTTCGCTGATCCAGTCACTGCGCTGGGTGCCTTTGATCCGCCCGAACATCTGGGCCAATTCGCGGACCAGGGCACTGGTGCCGCTTTCGCTGACCAATGGCAGACGGCTGTTGAGGTAGATCGACTCGTGCGCCGACTGGCTGCCGCGCCACATTGGGTCATTGGCCCCGACGATCAGCAGTTTGCCCGGGTGTCGCGGATACAGCGCCTGCACTTGCGGCCAGACGAAGGTCAGCAGCGTCAGCACATCCATACGGCGCATGCCCTGCCCCAGCGGCGAGGCGACGGTGACCTCGGTCTCGCCCAGACGGGTACGGCGGCTGCCGAGCTGGCCAGCGAGCATCCAGCCCGTGGGCCGGTCGAACAGTCGGGAGGGGTTGTCGATACGGAATTTATTCGGGCCGATTCGTGGCCACGCAGTTTCAATGCTTTTCCAGCCACCGGGCAGCTCGAACTCCAGGCGTGCAACCAGTTCGATGCCGTCCTGTTGATCGAGTCTGGCAGCCGGCACCAGATCGTCGCCGCGCATCAACGCCCAGTTTGGCGTCATGCGCGTGTCAAAGCTGCCGTTCTTGCGCCCGTGGCTGATGTTCACGCGGTAGGTCAGGCTGGCCTTGTCGGCAGCCGGATGCCACACACCGCGCGCCGCTTTGCCGGGGGTCATCTGCCATTGGCCGTCAGCCTTGAAATCGCTGTAGTGGCTGCCATCGCCGAGGTTGAAATCCAGGCTGCGTACCGCCGTGCCCTGGGCGAGCGTCAGGCGCACTTCGGCCTGATCGCTCTGGGGCAGCAGGTGCACGTGGTAATCCAGATTGACCTTGTTCGCAGCCCATACGGGCGAATTCACGGCCAGTAATCCAACGACCCACGCCTGCCGCCATCCCACAGCCATACACACTCCTTCGTGAAACGTTGAACCTCAGGCAGTCAGCCTGCGCGGAAAATCAGGTAATCTTCCCAGTCATCCTCCGGCACGCTGCCTTCGGCGAGCATGCGCCCGGACTGGGAAATCCGCTCGTGATGAACGGCATCGCGATCACCACACACAAGGTGATGCCACAACGGCAGGTCCTTGCCTTCACTGACCAGGCGATAGCCGCAGGTCGGCGGCAGCCATTTGAATTCGTCGGCCTTGCCCGGCGTGAGCTGGATACAGTCCGGCACGGAGTCACGACGGTTAGGATAGTCCTTGCACTGACAGGTTTTCAGATCCAGCAACTTGCAGGCGATGCGCGTGTAATAGACGCTGTTGTCGTCTTCGTCTTCAAGCTTTTGCAGGCAGCACAATCCACAGCCGTCGCACAGCGACTCCCATTCCTCCTGATCGAGTTGATCGAGGGTCTTGCGTATCCAGAACGGTTCTACTTTGGCGGCCATGGTTCGAGTATCGACATCAGGTGGTGAAAAGGCCGCCAGTCTAGTGCCCGTAGCCCCTTGGGCCAAGCATTGGCGACTGTCGGTAGAACGGGCTTGTCAGTTTTTGCGCCGCCAAGTAGGGTTTTGCGTTGCTCCCACTTTCAAACGTAGCCAGGAATCTCTTGATGAGTGCCAACCCACGCGTTGCCGATTACGCCATTCACCCTCAGTTCACCGAGCGCTGGTCGCCCCGTGCCTTCACTGGCGAAACGATTCCAGAGCAAACCCTGCTGAGCTTCTTCGAAGCCGCCCGCTGGGCACCCTCGGCCTACAACTCGCAACCCTGGCGTTTCCTTTACGCACGTCGCGACACGCCGAACTGGGAGCGTTACCTGGGCCTGCTGAACGAATTCAACCGCAGCTGGGCTCAACATGCGTCGGCCCTGGTGATCGTGATTTCGAAAACCACCTTCACCGCGCCTGGCGCCACCGAAGAAACCCCGGCCCTGTGGCACACCTTCGACACCGGTTCCGCCTGGGGCCACCTGGCCTTGCAAGCGAGCCTGAGCGGCTGGCACACCCACGGCATGGCCGGCTTCGACCAGGAGCTGACCCGCAAAGAGCTGAACATTCCTGAAGGCTACGCCCTGCACGCGGCCGTCGCGGTGGGCAAGCTGGGGGACAAGGCGAGCCTGGCGGATTACCTGCAAGCCCGTGAAGAGCCAAGCCCGCGTCGTCCGTTGAGTGAGTTGGCGGCTGAAGGTGACTTCACCCTCTAACAGCAAAAGATCGCAGCCTGCGGCAGCTCCTACAGGTGTACACATAACCCTGTAGGAGCTGCCGCAGGCTGCGATCTTTTTTCGTTGCGCCTTAGTACCCGCGATCGAAATCCACTTCCCCGCGCAATGCCTCTCCCGCCTGATACGCCCGCAGGTTTTCGACAAACAGCTTCACCATCATCGACGGCGAAGTCGGTGCCGAGCTGTGGCCGGTCAGCAACAGGCCCCAGGCCGTCCAGAACGGATGACGCTGGGGCAAGGGCTCCTGACGGCACACGTCGATCACTGCGCCCGCCAGATGACCTTCCTTCAAGGCTTCCACCAGATCCGCATCGACCACCGCCACACCGCGTCCGGCGTTGATGAACAACCCGGTCGGTTTGAATTGCTTGAACAGCGCCGCGTCGTAGATATCGTGGGTTTCCACGGTGTTCGGCAGCAAATTGACCACGTAATCGACTTCGCCGACCAGCCGCGGCAGATCCGCCAGTGAACCGACCTCGATAAACGGTGCCTGCTCCCGCGCCGTGCTGGCAACGCCATACAACTCGACGCCGAACGGCACGAGGAACTGCGCGACACTTTGACCGATATCACCGGTGCCGACGATCAACACCTTGCGTCCCGCCAGGCTCTGGACCTGGCGACTGTCCCACTTGCGCTCGACCTGGCTGACCAGTCGCGCCAGTACTTCACGTTCGTGACCAAGCATATACGTGAGCACGTACTCGGCCATGACCTGGCCGAAGATTCCGACCGCACGGGTCAGCCGATAGTCCCTCGGCAAACCATCGGCCAGCAGCGGCGTGATGCCGGCCCAGGTCGATTGCAGCCATTGCGGTTGATGGCCCTGGCGCAACAGGGTCGCCAGCAAATCAGGCTGGCCGAGCCACACCGGGCAATCGGCGGCCTGGCTGGCCAGTTCGGCGGAATCACCGCTGGTCAGCACCTCCAGATCCGGTGCCGCCTCGCGCAACAGTTGGGCGTACACGGGGTGGTCGTGTTCAGCAATCAGGACGCGCATGCTTCAAACCTTTCAAAAACGGTGCAGACGGCCGCCGACGGAGCAAGTGCTCCGCCGATGCTGCCAATCGCTAAAATCAATCAGTGTTTCATAACCACGCTGAACAGAGTCTGTCTGCCGCTCACATCGGATCGTTGCGACGCAACAACTCTTCCGGCAGGTGCTCGATATACTCGTCTTCGGCAGGTGGCATTTGCAGGTGATAGCCCTGTTTTTCGAGGTTATCCAGCACGACCGTGATGTCCTCGCGCGACAGTTTGCGCTCGGGGCTCAGCACCAGGTCGAACGCGTGGATGGCCTTGCCGAAGGCTGCCATCAGGGACTCCGGCACGCGCTCCAGAGCATCGCTCTTGAGCACATACAGGTACATTTCGTTTCTCTTCGAGCTGCGATAGATGGAACAAATACGTTTCAAGGCTGTTCTCCGGCGGTGGCCAGGCTGTCGAGCAGCGCCTGGCCCATCAATTCGCGGCGCCAGCCACGCAGCGAATCAGGCAATTGGTAGGGACCATTGGGGAAGCCACTTTTAAGCAGCGCTTCCAGGGTTTTCTTGCGCAGCATCAGTTCCGGCGCGATGTTCAGGCGCTCGGCTTCGGCCTGGCCTATGGCCTTCATTTGTTTGAGCAACGCAGCAGCATCCACCGGCAACGGCTCCGGCACGGCTGGCGGCCATTGATCAGGCGACACACTGCCAGAGCGCTTGATCAGATCAAGCAGAAACTCGCCGTCCTGACGCACGGTACGCGGGTGCATGTCTTCGATTTTCGCCAGGGCGCCGAGGTTATCCGGTTGCGTACGCGCCAGCGGCCACAACGAATGCTCGCGGATAATCCGGTTGCGCGGCAGATCGCGGACCCGGGCTTCCTTTTCGC
Source organism: Pseudomonas sp. S2_F07 (assembly GCF_054668325.1). Classification (NCBI taxonomy): domain Bacteria; kingdom Pseudomonadati; phylum Pseudomonadota; class Gammaproteobacteria; order Pseudomonadales; family Pseudomonadaceae; genus Pseudomonas; species Pseudomonas sp. S2_F07. The sequence goes on along the minus strand of NZ_CP162758.1, from coordinate 5,429,036 downwards.
GCCAGGCGCAGAGCTCACGCAAAACGGCGAGTTGGGCGCGGGACAGCTTCCAGGCCAGCTTGGCATCGCGATAGACCTCATACGGGTCGATCTCGCGGCGCAGGTTGGCCACCAGTTCGGCGCCGTCTTCCAGGACCCAGGCGTATTTCTCGTCAGACAACTTTGGACGCAGCTTTACGAAAACTTCAGCCAAATGCACGGCGTCTTCGGCGGCATAGCTGATCTGGGTTTCGGAAAGCGGACGTTGCAGCCAGTCGGAACGGGTTTCACCCTTGGGCAGGTCGATGCCGAGCACCTCCTGCACCAATCGCGAATAGCCCATGGAAAAACCGAGGTTCAGGTAAGCGGCAGCCAGCTGCGTATCGAACAGCGGCGCCGGCAGGCTGCCGGTCAGGCGTAGCAGGACTTCGAGGTCTTCGCTGCACGCGTGGACAACCTTGAGCACCGCCGGGTTTTCCAGCAACGCGGCCAATGGCTGCCAGTTGTCGATGGTCAGCGGGTCGATCAGATAGGCGCGAACGCCATCACCGATCTGCAGCAGGCCGGCGATTGGGTAGAAGGTGTCGACCCGCATGAATTCGGTGTCGAGGGCAACGAATGGCAACTGCTGCCACTCGGCGCACAACCGTCCGAGGCTATCGTTGTCGCGAATCCAGTGAATATCGATGGCCACACGGCTCTCCCTTGAAGAATGGCGCGCAGTATATATCGCCCCCGGCGATTTCCGCGCATCCACTGAACAAGAGCGTTAGCGAAAATTACTGCGTGACATAAAGAATAGTCCTACAAAGCCGAGCTAGCTGGTCTTACCCAGCACGTAGACCCGCATGCGCGCGCATCCGGGGAAAAAGTCCTGATGGCTGAGCAAACGGAAACCCGCCTGCCTGAACTCGCTTTCCACCTCGGTCTTGCTCGGTAACGGCCCTTCCACACCCGAACGCGCGCCCTTGAAAAGACCGTCGAGGCGCACCGCGACAATCACCGTATCGCGACTGACCCGGTAAAACTCGCCCAGCATCGCCAGACGATGTTGCGGGTTATGGAGGTGCTGGAACAGTTGCATGCAAAAAATGCAGTCAACCGCGTTCTCCGACAAGCCAATCGAGAACGCGGAGCTTTGGAAGGTCTTGACCCGCTTCAACAGGCTCTGCGAATGATGTGTCCGGGCATGATCGAGGATGTCCTGGGACGGATCCGTCGCGAGGATCACCCGATTCGCGTGCTCGGCCAGCACTGGCCAAAAACGCCCCACACCACAAGCCACATCAAGGATCAAGCCAGGCTCGCCAGCGACCTTGAGTGCATTGTGCACCAGGCGCTCCTCACGCCAGAGCGCCAGACGGCCGCCCAGATCCGGTGCTTGCGGCCGGAGGCAGACGCGCGCGTGCTCCTGGTCGTAGCGCCGGGCGATCTCAAGCTCGATGGCGGATGGGGGCTGAGCGGACATGTGCAATGGCTCTTGGTAAAAGTTCTACTGACCGCAGGTCGGCGGCCGCCGCGAGAAACAGAATGGGAGTGCTCAATCCTTGGCCAACACGCCGTCGGTCACTGGACCACGACATCCTGCAAACATGTCCAGATCCTGGTTGTAGACCTTGCTGTTGACCTCCAGCAGCCCAAGCATCGAATGGAACAGGTTGTCCTGGCTCAGGGATTTTTCACGGCTCTGTTGCAAGCAGCGGGTATCTACCGCAAACGATTTTTTATAGCTGTCGGAGAACCAGGCAAACATGGCTACATGCTTTTGCTGCTCCGGTGCCAGCATGTAAGGCGTGCCGTGGAGGAACAAGTTGTACTCACCCAGGGACTCGCCGTGGTCCGACAGATACAGCATCGCGGTATCCACTTTGTCCTGGTTGTTGCGCAGCAGATCAATCAAGGTCGACAGCACATGGTCGGTATAGACCAGGGTGTTGTCGTAGCCGTTGACGATACTTTCGCGACTGCAATTGTTCAGGGCATTACTCTCGCAAACCGGGGTGAAGCGCTCGAACTCTTTCGGGTAACGCTTGAAGTACTCCGGACCGTGGCTGCCCATCTGGTGCAATACCAGTACCGTGTCCTTGTCCAGGGTATCGATGAAATGCTGCAGCCCTTGCAGCAGGATTTCGTCGCGGCATTCACTGTTGGCGCACAGCGCCGGATCTTTCAGACTGCTGACGTCCTGAAGGGTGACGCGATCGCACGTACCTTTGCAGCCAGACTGGTTGTCACGCCAGATCACGTCGATACCCGCGTGCTTGAGCACGTCCAGCAGACCTTCTTCGTTCTTTGCCTTGCTGGCGTTGTAGTCCTTGCGCCCCATGTTGGAGAACATGCAAGGCACCGATACGGCGGTTTCAGTACCGCAGGAATGCACGTCGGTGAAAGCGATCAGGCCATCTTCCTTACTCAGTTTCGGAGTGGTGTCACGGTTGTAGCCAAGGATGCCGAAGTTTTCCGCCCGGGCACTTTCACCCACGACAAGCACCGTCAGGGATTTGCGCCCGTGAGTTTGCCAGACCGGATTGCGCCGGGCATCTTCACCGAGCTTCACAAAAGGTTGATGTGCAGACGCGACCTGCTCACGCAAGAAACCAGCCGAGGCACCAATGTAGTTGCTTGGCACCACCATCAGGCGCAACTCGTGGTGATTGCGAAACAGCGAAGACAGGCCTTGATAGTTAACCAGTGCAACACCACCAATGACCGCTGCCGAGGCAAACGCCACCAGAACTTTACTGAGTAGTTCACGGTGCCAACGACGATAATTAATCGGCATCTTCCACAACAGCCAGGACGGTAAAACGCCGAGCAGAAAAATATAAACAAATAATTTGAGCGACAGTAAGTCACGCACTTCCGTGGCATTGGTTTCAGCGAAGTTACGCAACATGCCGGTGTCGATCAGAACACCATACTGGCTCATGAAATACGCCGCGCCAGCGCTGGTCATGAACAGCAGGGTCAGGACCGGCTTGAGCAGCGGCCGGAATGCCAGCAGGGTCAGCACAATGTTGAAAGCCGCAAAGATCATCACCCCGAAGGCCACGCGCATGACGATGCCTTTGCCATCGGACGCGGTGATTTCGAACAGGTGTTGCCAGAGTACATAATTGAAGCCAACTAACAAAAATGCACTGGCAATCAGCGTCACCCATTCGGGGCGCACGGATTTAATCTTAAGCATGAGTTTCGGCGGGTCCTGAAAAAAGGTGTCTTCGGCAAATGTGAAAATTTCATTTACCGAGACAGCCCTGATTTTAGGTAGCCAACCATCAATTTTTTGTGAAAAATAAGCCAACAATTAGTTGGCTTATTTATCCCGCCTTACACTTACAGAGCATTTGAGAATGGTTCAGCCCTGATTCAGATCCGACTCAGGCCTGGTGCAAATACCAGCGCCAGTCCTGCTCACCGACCTCCCCCATGAATTGACGATATTCAGCGCGCTTCACCGCAAGGTAGACGCCGAGGAATTCGCCGCCGAAGGCTTCCCTGGCCCAACTTGAACCCTCCAGCGATCGCAAGGTGGTCAGCCAGTCTGTCGGCAACAGTTTCGCAGCCTGGGCATAGCCATTGCCTTCCACCGGCGCACCGGGATCGAGCTGTTCGCGGATACCGCGATGAATACCGGCCAGAATCGCTGCAGCCGCCAGATAGGGATTGGCATCTGCGCCACAGATTCGGTGTTCGATGTGCCGGGAATACGCCGGCCCGCCAGGTACGCGCAGGCTCACGGTGCGATTGTCCACGCCCCAGGTGGCCGCCAGGGGCGCATAGCTATTGGCCTGGAATCGACGGTATGAGTTGGCGTTGGGGCAGAACAGCAACAGCGAATCGAGCAAGGTACTGAGCATGCCGGCGACGGCCTGCTTGAGCAGTGGCGTTCCATCCGGGGCCTGGCTGGCGAAGAGGTTGTTACCGTCCTTGTCCGCCAGGCTCACGTGCATGTGCATCCCGGTGCCGGCCAGGTCATCGAAAGGCTTGGCCATGAAGCAGGCTGTCATGCCGTGCTTGTGCGCCACCCCCTTGACCAGACGCTTGTAGCGCACCGCCTCATCCATCGCCTGTAGCGCGTCGGAGCGGTGCTCAAGGGTGATTTCCACTTGCCCCGGCGCGTATTCGGAAATGGCCGTGCGCGCCGGAATCCCCTGGAGCTTGCAGGCGCTGTAGAGATCGGCCAGGAATGGTTCGATCTGTTCAAGCTCGCGCAACCCATAGACCTGGGTACCGTGCGGACGCCCGCCATCGACATCCCGTGCCGGTTGAGGTCGGCCATTGCTGTCGCGTTGCTGATCGAGCAGGTAGAACTCCAGTTCCGCTGCCATGACCGGGTAATAACCGTCGGCCTGCAAACCCTCGATGACTTTGGCCAGCAAATGACGGGGATCGGCAATGGTGGCGGGCATTCCCTCCGTCGGGTGCATGCTGACCTGCACGGCTGCGGTTGGTATCAGACGCCACGGCATGCGCGTGAGGCTGCCGCTGATCGGGTAGGCCCGGCAGTCGATATCACCGACGTCCCAGACCAGCCCGGAGTTTTCCACGTCGTCGCCGTTGATGGTCAAGCCGAGGATGGTGCTCGGCAATGGCCGCCCGCTTTCATACACCGCCAGCAACTCGTCACGATGGAGCAACTTGCCCCGTGGCACACCGTTGTTGTCGAGGATGAACAGCTCGAACATTTCAATGTCCGGGTTCTGCTCCAGAAAGGTCAGGGCTTCTTGTCGGGTGGCAAACGAGGTCGTGGCACAACTCATGGGAACTCTCTTTTTCCGTGTCAGACGGGCACCCAAAAGCACCCGCACGTTAATCCCGCCATCGAGCGGAATATGTAGGAACAATCAGCGGAAAAAGCAGGAATCCGGCGGGCGCGCATGGCGGCAATGCCACAGCGCCCAGAAAGCCAGTTCAGACGGAAGTGCAGAGAGATTTGGCGCGGTGGCGGGCGTGAATCGACGACCAAGGCTCGACGCCCGAGCGTCGATGGATGCCTTGAGGTGGATTGCGACTGGCCAACCGTCCATAGAGAGAACCGCAGAAAACAGATGACCCGCAGCGTCACACGACAGCTTAAGTCGTTAAATCAGGATTTGAAGAACCTTGGATATCGTCTGGCTAAACATTTGGCTGCGACATGTATTTAATTTCTAAATACTTCGCCGGAATTTCTGATTTGCCGCCTCCAGGCCACGCGCGCCTAATCGGAACCCTATTGTTCTAGGTCCGATCATGGAAAACACCCGAGCCACTTCCCGCCCTGCCCTCTGGCTCATGTTCAGCATTGTCCTGGTTGCCCTGAACCTGCGCCCTTCCATGGCGGCTGTCGGGCCTCTGCTGTCGGCGATTCGCGACGACATTGCGCTGAGCTTCAGCCAGGCTTCACTGCTGACCATGTTGCCGGTGACGGCCATGGGACTGGCGATGTTTGTAGGCCTGCGCGTCAGCCAGCGATTCGGCGAGCAGCGCACGGTGGTGTTCTCGTTGCTGATCATCGGTGCGGCCGCATTTTCGCGGTTGTTCCTTGATTCAGCCGCGCAGTTGCTCCTCAGCGCAGTGCTGGCAGGTATCGGGATCGCCTTGATCCAGGCCCTGATGCCGGCGCTGATCAAATCCCGCTTCAGCGACCACGTTGCCCTGCGCATGGGACTCTACGTCACGTCGATCATGGGCGGTGCCGCCATGGGTGCTTCCTTTGCGCCGCTGGTGATGGAGCGTACCGGCAGCTGGCGTATGGGCCTGGCGATCTGGGCCGTTCTCGCCGTGCTGGCGTTGCTCTTCTGGCGTAGCCAAAGCGCGGGGATGCCGACACTGGACTCGAGGGCATGCAGTAAAGGTTCGTACTTCGCCAATTCCCGCGCGTGGTTACTCGCTATTTTCTTCGGCCTGGGCACTGCGTCCTACACCTGTGTTCTGGCCTGGCTGGCGCCGTACTACGTGGAAAAGGGCTGGAGCGAACAGCATGCCGGATTGCTGCTCGGGTTTCTGACTGCCATGGAAGTGCTGTCGGGCCTGCTGACGCCCGTCATCGCCAACCGCAGCCGCGACCGCCGCGTCGTGCTGATGGTGCTGCTGACACTGATCATCGCCGGTTTCTGCGGACTGATTCTGAGCCCACGGCATTTGAGCCTGATATGGCCATGCCTGCTGGGGCTGGGCATTGGCGGCCTGTTCCCGATGAGCCTGATCGTATCGCTGGATCACCTGGACAATCCCGTGCGTGCCGGTGGCCTGACGGCATTCGTGCAAGGCATCGGCTACTTGATCGCCGGCCTGTCGCCGTTGCTGGCGGGGATCATCCGCGACCGGCTCGGCAGTTTTGAATGGGCCTGGTGGTCGCTGACGGCGGTCATGGCGCTGATGATGCTGATGGTTTTGCGCTTCAACCCAAGGCACTACAGTCGCCACATCCATTGATCCGGAGCCTGCCATGAAAACCACCGGTTTTGCCGGCGCTCATGCCAGCATGCTGCTTTGGGCCTTGTTGATCGCCGCATCGTTTTCCGCGGCGGCGCAAGTCAGCCAGGCCATCGACCCGATCCTGCTGACCGGTTTGCGCCTGCTGTTTTGCGCCTTGGTGTTTCTGCCACTGTTACTGCTCAAAAGCGATGCCGTCATGACCGCCCGCGCGCTGTTCGGTCACGCGGTGCTCGGCCTGCTGCTGGCGCTGTACTTCGGTTCGCTGTTCGAAGCACTGCGCTACACCTCGGCCGTCAATACCGGGACGATGTTCACGCTGGTACCACTGATGACCCTGGGTTTCGAAGCCGTGTTGGCACCTGACAGCCGTCTGAAACGACGGATTGTGCCGATGCTGCTCGCCGCCGCTGGGGCAGTTTTGTTGATCATGAAAGGCACCGGCCCCAGCGAGTTGCCATCGCCCTATGCATTGACGGTGTACGGCATCGGCTGCCTGGCGATGGCGCTCTATGCCCCCCTCAGCCAGCGCCTGAAAGCCGATAGCCTCAAGGGACGCGGGCCGGTGCCCTTGACGTTCTGGAACATGCTGTTCGGTGCGCTGTTTCTGCTGGTGTTCTGTGGATTGAGTGGCGGTTGGCGCTCGGCATCACTACTGACGCTCAACGATTTCTATTGGCTGATGTACCTGGCGGTGTTCGCCACTCTGGCGACGTTCTGGCTACTGCACCGGGCCATCGGCGTGATCGCACCGTCCTCGGTAATTTCCTACATCTACGTGAGTACGCTGTTCATCACCTTGTTTCACTGGCTATGGGGCCGCCAGATGCCGCTGCCGCTGGAAATGGCCGGCGCGGTGCTGGTGGGTCTCGGCATGTTCGCGCTGTTGATGTCCAGCCGCCGCGCCGTGTCGGCGATGGTCCAGGGCTGACAGGGTCTTGGGCGAAACGTCCTGCAAGGCGTTTTCCCTGCTCGCTCATTCCGCTAGGATGATTCACCCACCTTGCACACGGTCAGCGCAAGGGACGTAGCGAGACGCCATGGATGCTGAACAGTAATTCGCTTAGAAAACTCGACATGCAGGACCTCATGGTGTTCGTCGCCGTGTATGAGCAGAACAGCGTCACAGCCGTATCCGAGACGCTTTGCGTCAGCCAGTCCACGGTAAGCTACTGCCTGAAAAAAATGCGCACCGGCTTCGAGGACGAACTGTTCATCAATACCCGTACCGATGGCATGCAGCCCACCGGCAAGGCCAGCGCGATGTACCCTCACGTGCTGAAAATCCTCGAAAGCATCAATCTGTGTCACGCAGGCTTACCCACATTCGATCCGGGCCTGCAACCCGTGACCTTCAATATCTGCGCACCGGAATACTTCGAGCAACTGATCCTGCCGCGCCTGTTGAAAACCTTCGACCTCGCCGATCTTCCGGTGATGGTCAATGTGTTCAAACTCCAGGCCGATATCCCAGCCGAAGCGTTGCGCGAAGGCAGCCTCGACCTGGTGATGTGCTTCGGCCCGAACTTTCATCGCAGTCACGTTGACTTCAAATCGCAGACGCTGCTCGACGATGATCTGGTGTGTGTTTTCGACAAGCACGCCACACCGACGGAACCACGCCTGAGCCTGCAAACCTATGTCGAACGTCGACATGTGTTCCCGACACCCTGGACGTCCGCCACCAACATGGTCGACGGCTGGCTCGCGCAGCAGGCACAACAGCGCCAGATCGTCGCACGCGCCAATAGCTACAGTGCAGCGCTGAAGCTGATTACCGGCACCGACTATGCCCTGACCCTGCCCCGGCGCATCCAGCGATTGCTGGCCAGTGCAGACACCTTCAATCACTGTGAAGCGCCCGAAGGCTTGCCGGGTTTCAGCCTCGACATGCAGTGGAACCAAAGTGTCGATCAGGACAGCGCCAACATTTGGCTGCGAGCGCAAATGATCCGGGCCTGCGTCGAGCAGGAAACGGCCTGATACTCAGTTGTTGATGGCGGTCTTGCTGTAGGAGTCGCGATCGATGTCGAGAATTTCCACGCACAACTGGACCTCAATGCTGCTCGGCCACTCACACAGGCCCTGCACTACCGCCAACAGGCTTTCAGACAGCTGTTTCTTGATCTCTGAGGAACGACCACTCAACAGCGCCAGTTTCACATGCACGAACGCCCGCTCAGCCAGTGCCGTGCCGACCTTGAACGTCTCGACCTTGACCGCGCGGCTCTTGATGTCGAATTCGGTAGCAAACTGACCGGAACCCACCAACGTATTGTTCAACCGCATCAATGCCACATCGGCATTCAGATCAGTCAGGTTGGCGGTGTATTCCATGTGCAGGTGAGGCATGAGTCAGTTCCTGTAAGTGGGTGGAAAGGTCGTACATATAGCACAGCGCCGCCCTGTTCATTCGGGCAGCGGCAAAACGGCACGCTCACTCATGAACGCTTCCAGGCGCGAGCGCAACCAGCGTTCGGCAGGGTCGGTATCGACATGACTGAGCCAGACCATGGACAGGTCCAGGGTGGGTGTCTGGATGGGAAAGGGTTCCTTGAACAGCACTCCCGATGCAGCCATCGCCTCGGCGGTGTAGTCCGGCAGGCTGGCAATCAGGTCTGTCCCGGCAAGCAGGGCCGGCAAAGAACTGTATTGCGGGACCGAGAGCACCACCTGGCGCGTTCGGCCGATGTCCGCCAGCCACTCGTCGGCGTAGCCACTGACGTTGGCGGTATGGGACACCAGCACGTGCGGCCGGGCGCAATATTCATCGAGGGTCAGCGGTGTGTCGGAGGCATCGGCGCGCAAAATGCTGGGCTGGATGTGCCGCAGCAACTTGCGCTTGGCATTGGCCGGCAAGCCACGGGTCTGGCTGATACCCACCGTGATATCGCCGGACGCCAGCAAATCGGGAATCCGCCAGTAATCGACATGCTGCACCACAAATACCACGTTGGGCGCTTCCTGGCGCAGCGCTCGCAGCAATGGCGGCAACAGGCCGAACTCGACATCGTCGGACAACCCGATGCGGAACGACATCGTGCTGCTGGCCGGGTCAAAATCATGGGTCAGGCTCAAGGCCACGGACAACGAATCCAGCGCCGGCGACAGGTGCCTGATGATTTCTTCGGCCCTTGCCGTCGGCTCCATGCGATGGCCAACACGTATGAACAGCGGGTCATTGAACATCGCACGCAAGCGGTTGAGCGCGGAACTGATGGTCGGCTGACCGAGAAACAGCTTCTCCGCCACCCGAGTGACATTGCGCTCGAGCATCAGCGTTTCGAATACCACCATCAGGTTGATATCCGCCTTGCGAAGTTCGTTGCGATTCATCCACTGCCCCCCGATCCCTAAATCTGCAGACAGTTTAGGTAGCGGATGCGACTGCCGTCTATCCGACTCAGGTCCAACAGCCTGACGCAGATTGAAAACGAAGCTGCCCTGAACGAGCAGCTTCATCCTCCTCAAACTAGATTTCCTTGATCGGGGTCTGCTCGCAGGTCCCCTTGATCAAACTGATTGCATGCAGGCAATCGGCCTTGTTGACGTACGCCTCCCCGCTGGCAATCGTTTCATGATTCCCTGCCCTCAACCGCCAACGCCATTGGCCCTTGCCAGTCAGGACAGTGCCGCGGATTTGTCTGTAAATCTCAAAATACATTGCTCGCTCCTTGCGATTGCTGGTGACCGCAGATCGGTGATCTGCGGTCACCAGAGTAAAGGAGGCGCTTCCAGGGCGATTACTTGCAATGTCAGGGGATATTTCGCACAGGTGACCCTGAACAGCTGCGTGCGAACTTTCCTGCGGACAAAAACAAAACCCCAACTGCTTTCGCAATTGGGGTTTCGGAATTTAATCTTGACGATGACCTACTCTCACATGGGGAAACCCCACACTACCATCGGCGATGCATCGTTTCACTGCTGAGTTCGGGATGGGATCAGGTGGTTCCAACGCTCTATGGTCGTCAAGAAATTCGGGTACTGAGTCGTGGCCGGCTGGCCTCGCTTCAGCAAATTGGGTATGCGATAGTTTGGTGTTTTGTGAGTATCTCGAACTTTCGGTTCGTTTCGTCTTCACACACCGCAATCTGGCCTCTTTCGTTTCTTCAACTAGGAGCAGCAAATTGCTTGGGTGTTATATGGTCAAGCCTCACGGGCAATTAGTATTGGTTAGCTCAACGCCTCACAGCGCTTACACACCCAACCTATCAACGTCGTAGTCTTCGACGGCCCTTCAGGGGACTCAAGGTCCCAGTGAGATCTCATCTTGAGGCAAGTTTCCCGCTTAGATGCTTTCAGCGGTTATCTTTTCCGAACATAGCTACCCGGCAATGCCACTGGCGTGACAACCGGAACACCAGAGGTTCGTCCACTCCGGTCCTCTCGTACTAGGAGCAGCCCCTCTCAAATCTCAAACGTCCACGGCAGATAGGGACCGAACTGTCTCACGACGTTCTAAACCCAGCTCGCGTACCACTTTAAATGGCGAACAGCCATACCCTTGGGACCGGCTTCAGCCCCAGGATGTGATGAGCCGACATCGAGGTGCCAAACACCGCCGTCGATATGAACTCTTGGGCGGTATCAGCCTGTTATCCCCGGAGTACCTTTTATCCGTTGAGCGATGGCCCTTCCATACAGAACCACCGGATCACTAAGACCTACTTTCGTACCTGCTCGACGTGTCTGTCTCGCAGTCAAGCGCGCTTTTGCCTTTATACTCTACGACCGATTTCCGACCGGTCTGAGCGCACCTTCGTACTCCTCCGTTACTCTTTAGGAGGAGACCGCCCCAGTCAAACTACCCACCATACACTGTCCTCGATCCGGATAACGGACCTGAGTTAGAACCTCAAAGTTGCCAGGGTGGTATTTCAAGGTTGGCTCCACGCGAACTGGCGTCCGCGCTTCAAAGCCTCCCACCTATCCTACACAAGCAAATTCAAAGTCCAGTGCAAAGCTATAGTAAAGGTTCACGGGGTCTTTCCGTCTAGCCGCGGATACACTGCATCTTCACAGCGATTTCAATTTCACTGAGTCTCGGGTGGAGACAGCGCCGCCATCGTTACGCCATTCGTGCAGGTCGGAACTTACCCGACAAGGAATTTCGCTACCTTAGGACCGTTATAGTTACGGCCGCCGTTTACCGGGGCTTCGATCAAGAGCTTCGCGTTAGCTAACCCCATCAATTAACCTTCCGGCACCGGGCAGGCGTCACACCCTATACGTCCACTTTCGTGTTTGCAGAGTGCTGTGTTTTTAATAAACAGTCGCAGCGGCCTGGTATCTTCGACCGGCGTGGGCTTACGGAGCAAGTCCTTCACCCTCACCGGCGCACCTTCTCCCGAAGTTACGGTGCCATTTTGCCTAGTTCCTTCACCCGAGTTCTCTCAAGCGCCTTGGTATTCTCTACCCAACCACCTGTGTCGGTTTGGGGTACGGTTCCTGGTTACCTGAAGCTTAGAAGCTTTTCTTGGAAGCATGGCATCAACCACTTCGTGTTCTAAAAGAACACTCGTCATCAGCTCTCGGCCTTAGAATCCCGGATTTACCTAAGATTCCAGCCTACCACCTTAAACTTGGACAACCAACGCCAAGCTGGCCTAGCCTTCTCCGTCCCTCCATCGCAATAACCAGAAGTACAGGAATATTAACCTGTTTTCCATCGACTACGCTTTTCAGCCTCGCCTTAGGGACCGACTAACCCTGCGTCGATTAACGTTGCGCAGGAAACCTTGGTCTTTCGGCGTGGGTGTTTTTCACACCCATTGTCGTTACTCATGTCAGCATTCGCACTTCTGATACCTCCAGCAAGCTTCTCAACTCACCTTCACAGGCTTACAGAACGCTCCTCTACCGCATCACCTAAGTGATACCCGTAGCTTCGGTGTATGGTTTGAGCCCCGTTACATCTTCCGCGCAGGCCGACTCGACTAGTGAGCTATTACGCTTTCTTTAAAGGGTGGCTGCTTCTAAGCCAACCTCCTAGCTGTCTAAGCCTTCCCACATCGTTTCCCACTTAACCATAACTTTGGGACCTTAGCTGACGGTCTGGGTTGTTTCCCTTTTCACGACGGACGTTAGCACCCGCCGTGTGTCTCCCATGCTCGGCACTTGTAGGTATTCGGAGTTTGCATCGGTTTGGTAAGTCGGGATGACCCCCTAGCCGAAACAGTGCTCTACCCCCTACAGTGATACATGAGGCGCTACCTAAATAGCTTTCGAGGAGAACCAGCTATCTCCGAGCTTGATTAGCCTTTCACTCCGATCCACAGGTCATCCGCTAACTTTTCAACGGTAGTCGGTTCGGTCCTCCAGTCAGTGTTACCTAACCTTCAACCTGCCCATGGATAGATCGCCCGGTTTCGGGTCTATTCCCAGCGACTAGACGCCCTATTAAGACTCGCTTTCGCTACGCCTCCCCTATTCGGTTAAGCTCGCCACTGAAAATAAGTCGCTGACCCATTATACAAAAGGTACGCAGTCACCCAACAAAGTGGGCTCCCACTGCTTGTACGCATACGGTTTCAGGATCTATTTCACTCCCCTCTCCGGGGTTCTTTTCGCCTTTCCCTCACGGTACTAGTTCACTATCGGTCAGTCAGTAGTATTTAGCCTTGGAGGATGGTCCCCCCATATTCAGACAAAGTTTCTCGTGCTCCGTCCTACTCGATTTCATGACCAAGAGATTTTCGCGTACAGGGCTATCACCCACTATGGCCGCACTTTCCAGAGCGTTCCGCTAATCTCAAAGCCACTTAAGGGCTGGTCCCCGTTCGCTCGCCACTACTAAGGGAATCTCGGTTGATTTCTTTTCCTCAGGGTACTTAGATGTTTCAGTTCCCCTGGTTCGCCTCTTGCACCTATGTATTCAGTACAAGATAACCATCTTATGATGGCTGGGTTCCCCCATTCAGACATCTCCGGATCAAAGTCTGTTTGCCGACTCCCCGAAGCTTTTCGCAGGCTACCACGTCTTTCATCGCCTCTGACTGCCAAGGCATCCACCGTATGCGCTTCTTCACTTGACCATATAACCCCAAGCAATCTGGTTATACTATGAAGACGACATTCGCCGAAAATTCGATTGAGCTCCTAAGAGCAACTCACAAATTTTACCTTAGCCTGATCCGTTACCAGTGAAAGTAACGTTCAGTCTATCTTTCTATCACATACCCAAATTTTTAAAGAACGAACTAGTCAAAGACTAGAAATCAACATTCACACTGGAATATTCATTTCTAAACTCTAACGAAGCAGACCACCTTAAAGGCTGGCCTCTCGTCTTCTTCAATGAATCAAGCAATTCGTGTGGGAACTTATGGAGCAGCTGAGTCGTCGATTAAGGAGGTGATCCAGCCGCAGGTTCCCCTACGGCTACCTTGTTACGACTTCACCCCAGTCATGAATCACACCGTGGTAACCGTCCTCCCGAAGGTTAGACTAGCTACTTCTGGTGCAACCCACTCCCATGGTGTGACGGGCGGTGTGTACAAGGCCCGGGAACGTATTCACCGCGACATTCTGATTCGCGATTACTAGCGATTCCGACTTCACGCAGTCGAGTTGCAGACTGCGATCCGGACTACGATCGGTTTTGTGGGATTAGCTCCACCTCGCGGCTTGGCAACCCTCTGTACCGACCATTGTAGCACGTGTGTAGCCCAGGCCGTAAGGGCCATGATGACTTGACGTCATCCCCACCTTCCTCCGGTTTGTCACCGGCAGTCTCCTTAGAGTGCCCACCATTACGTGCTGGTAACTAAGGACAAGGGTTGCGCTCGTTACGGGACTTAACCCAACATCTCACGACACGAGCTGACGACAGCCATGCAGCACCTGTCTCAATGTTCCCGAAGGCACCAATCCATCTCTGGAAAGTTCATTGGATGTCAAGGCCTGGTAAGGTTCTTCGCGTTGCTTCGAATTAAACCACATGCTCCACCGCTTGTGCGGGCCCCCGTCAATTCATTTGAGTTTTAACCTTGCGGCCGTACTCCCCAGGCGGTCAACTTAATGCGTTAGCTGCGCCACTAAGAGCTCAAGGCTCCCAACGGCTAGTTGACATCGTTTACGGCGTGGACTACCAGGGTATCTAATCCTGTTTGCTCCCCACGCTTTCGCACCTCAGTGTCAGTATCAGTCCAGGTGGTCGCCTTCGCCACTGGTGTTCCTTCCTATATCTACGCATTTCACCGCTACACAGGAAATTCCACCACCCTCTACCATACTCTAGCTTGTCAGTTTTGAATGCAGTTCCCAGGTTGAGCCCGGGGCTTTCACATCCAACTTAACAAACCACCTACGCGCGCTTTACGCCCAGTAATTCCGATTAACGCTTGCACCCTCTGTATTACCGCGGCTGCTGGCACAGAGTTAGCCGGTGCTTATTCTGTCGGTAACGTCAAAACACTAACGTATTAGGTTAATGCCCTTCCTCCCAACTTAAAGTGCTTTACAATCCGAAGACCTTCTTCACACACGCGGCATGGCTGGATCAGGCTTTCGCCCATTGTCCAATATTCCCCACTGCTGCCTCCCGTAGGAGTCTGGACCGTGTCTCAGTTCCAGTGTGACTGATCATCCTCTCAGACCAGTTACGGATCGTCGCCTTGGTGAGCCATTACCTCACCAACTAGCTAATCCGACCTAGGCTCATCTGATAGCGCAAGGCCCGAAGGTCCCCTGCTTTCTCCCGTAGGACGTATGCGGTATTAGCGTTCCTTTCGAAACGTTGTCCCCCACTACCAGGCAGATTCCTAGGCATTACTCACCCGTCCGCCGCTGAATTCAGGAGCAAGCTCCTGTCATCCGCTCGACTTGCATGTGTTAGGCCTGCCGCCAGCGTTCAATCTGAGCCATGATCAAACTCTTCAGTTCAAACATCTTTGGGTTTTGAGAAAACCCTAAACTTGGCTCAGCAATCGTTGGTTACATCTTTGATTTCTCGCGGAGTAACTTGTGATGCTGATAATCTGTTGACTAGCAGTCTGACTCCACAAGCACCCACACGAATTGCTTGATTCAGTTGTTAAAGAGCGGCTGGTTAAGATCTTTCGTCTCAACCGAGGTGCGCATCTTACAGCGCATCTTTTCAATTTGCAACCTTAAAAGTTTCTGATTTTTCAACAAAATCAACTACTTAAACCAAGAGCCAGATCAAACTGCTCGTTAGCGGGAGGCGAATAGTACAGTATTTAAATACGTGGTCAACCCCCCACCTGAAAACTCTTCTGCCTTACCAAAGCGCCCGGGCTGCCACCACGAAAACCACCAGCACCTATATAAAGCATCGGACAGCACAGAATCCAAATCACGTCGCCTGGACATGCAGGCACAACGACGGCGAGAAAACACTACGACATATGGATACCCAGGAATCCCGAGAGCATGACGGGTATCGCGCGGAAAACGCCAGAGAACGCGCAGAACCGGAACGGACTGGCGCGGCATAAAGGGCACTTCATCCCGACCAACATGACAGAAACGAAAAAGCCCCTGAAATGTTTAACCATTTCAGGGGCTTCGTCTTGTTCAATAATGGCGGAGAGATAGGGATTCGAACCCTAGGTACCGGTGAAGGTACAACGGATTTCGAATCCGTCCCATTCGGCCACTCTGGCATCTCTCCAACGGCGCGCATCATAACAACACTTTCGCAGGAAGCGAACCCCCTAAGCGAAATATTTCTGTGCTATCAGATGCTTGCGTCGGTTAAAGCGGTACGCCCAGACGATTGGCGACTTCTTCGTAGGCTTCGATGACGTCACCGAGGCCCTGACGGAAGCGGTCCTTGTCCATTTTCTTGCCGGTGGCCTTGTCCCACAGACGGCAGCCGTCCGGGCTGAATTCGTCGCCCAGCACGATGGAACCATCGTGGAACACGCCGAATTCCAGCTTGAAGTCGACCAGCAGCAGACCGGCGTCGTCGAACAGCTTGCTCAGGACTTCGTTGACCTTGAGCGACAGTTCTTTCATGCGAACCAGTTGCTCGGCGGTGCCCCAGCCAAAGGCCACGACGTGGGATTCGTTGATGAACGGATCGCCCTTGGCGTCATCCTTCAGGAACAGTTCGAAGGTGTATGGGTTGAGCTTCATGCCCTCTTCAACACCCAGACGCTTGACCAGGCTGCCGGCGGCGTAGTTACGCACGACGCACTCGACCGGGATCATGTCCAGCTTCTTCACCAGGCACTCGTTGTCGCCCAGCAATTTGTCGAATTGGGTCGGTACGCCGGCCGCTTCGAGCTTCTGCATGATGAAGGCGTTGAACTTGTTGTTCACCATGCCTTTGCGGTCGAGCTGTTCGATGCGCTTGCCGTCGAACGCCGAGGTGTCGTTGCGAAACAGCAGGATCAAACGGTTAGCGTCGTCGGTCTTGTAAACCGACTTGGCTTTGCCGCGGTAGAGTTCTTCACGTTTTTCCATGATGGGCTCCGCTTGCTAAGTAGATGGGCTAGGCGATGTGTCGCCAGTCGAGCCCTGAATCTTGATCGGCCAGTTGCAGCCAGTCCGGGTCGCACCCGAGGGTGTCGACAAAACATTGCCGGGCCAGCTGCGGCAGGTTGTTCTTGCTGCTCAGATGGGCCAGGACCAGGTGTTGCAGGTCTTTCCAGCCCAGCTCGGACACCAGGAATGCCGCCTGGTGGTTATTCAAATGCCCCAGCTCACCGCCCACCCGCTGCTTGAGAAAGTACGGGTAGTGACCGCGAGCCAGCATGTCACGGCAATGGTTGGACTCGATCATCAACGCATCGAGGTCCCGATAGCCGTCCAGCACCTTGTCACAATACGAACCCAGGTCGGTCAACAGGCCGAAGCGCCGTAAACCATCACTGAAAACATACTGCGTCGGTTCTTGTGCATCGTGGGCCACGGCAATGACACCGATGCTCAAGTCGCCGATTTGCAGCTGCTCGCCGCCGGCCAGAAAGCCTGCGGGTTCAATCGGTTTGCGCATCCCGCGCAAGGTCCCGCGACTGAGGTAGACAGGCAGATTGTAGCGCCGAGACAGCAAACCCACGCCATGCACGTGGTCGGCATGTTCGTGGGTCACGAGTATCGCGCTCAGCTGCGCAGGGTTCACACCCAGGCGCAGCAGGCGTTTTTCGGTTTCCCGCAGGGAAAAACCACAATCGACCAATACGTACGTATCAGCGCTGGCTATCAGCGTGCCGTTCCCTTGACTACCGCTGCCGAGAACGGCAAAACGCATAGGATCAGCCCAGGTTGTCCTGAATCTTGCTCAACACTTTACGCGCCACGTCTGCCGGCGCCACGGTGTTGATGTTTTTCTCGACGGTGACCTGTACGTTCTCGCCAACCTTGCTCAGGCGAACCTGATAACGCTCGGCGCGGGCCTCAAGCTCTTCCTTGCTCGGCGCGCTGCCGAACAGGCCGCTGAAGAAGCCTGGCTTGTCGTCTTTGCTCTCGGCTTTTTCGGCCAGGTTGATGTAGTACAGGCCCAGGCTGCGGTTAATGTCTTCAACACGCCATTCGCCTTGTTCCAGCGCACGACCGACACTTGACCAGGCACGATCCAGATCGGTACCGACGTTCAGCACAGGGTTGCCGCTGCCGTCTTCACTCAGGCTGACACGGCTAGGCGCGTCGAAATCACGAGAGGCCAGCATGGAGACCGAACCGCCCTTCTCGGAGATACGACTCATGCTCACGAGCATGTCGTCGACCAGTGCCGCATCCAGGCCAGTGTTGACCGAACGGTTGGTGAAGGCCACGTCGGCGGTGCTGCCGGCAGGACGCTCGGCGCTGACCACATAGACTTCACTGGTGTTGCGCTGCACGCCCGGCTCGATGCGCACCCGCACGCGAGTTTCGCTGTCCGTGCTGACACCGGCCGCGCTCAGGCGCTTGGCCACGGCCGCGGACAGTTCATCGGAATGCTGCCAGGTCGTGGTGAATTCGCCGGTTTGCGGACGCTGTTCATCCAGACGGAAACCGTTGTCCTGGAAGAACTGAACGGCCACTGGCCAGATTTCAGCCGGCGGATTCTGCGCCAGGATGGAGCTGGAGCCGCCGCTCTTCTGCAGGGAGTAGGCACTGGCGTCGGCACCCGCGGTCAGCGGCTGTGGCCGAGGAACGATGTATTCGCCCTTGGCGGTGTCATCGGCCACGTTGCGCGGGATCGGCAACAGCGGATCCAGACGCTTGGCGTCATGGATATCCTGCGGTATTTGCATCGGTGCAGTCTGTTGCGCTTCCAGGTAATCGCTACCACGGTCACGGAAATAACCTTCCGGGCCCCAGACCCATCCACAGCCACTGGTGCTGGAGATAATCAAGGCAAGTGCGGAAAGTCCGGCCATTCGCTTCATGCGTTGTACTTCCTCAATTAAACCAGGACGCCGCACTGGCGCAGGGCCGTGCGCAGCGTTTCGTGACAAGGTGTGCTCAGCCAGGTCAACGGCAGGCGAATGCCTTCGTGCATCAGGCCCATTTCAACCAAAGCCCATTTCACCGGAATCGGGTTGGCTTCGATGAACAGGTCCTTGTGCAGCGGCATCAGTTTTTCGTTGATTGCCCGTGCGGTCTCGGCATCGCCCTTGAGGGCGGCCTCGCACAGATCGGCCATTTCACGCGGCGCGACGTTGGCGGTGACGGAGATGTTGCCCTTGCCGCCCATCAGGATCAGCTCGACGGCGGTCGGATCATCGCCGGAAAGGACGATGAAGTCCTTGCTTACGCCGTCGAGGATAGCCTTGGCGCGCTTGAGGTCGCCGGTCGCTTCCTTGATACCGATGATGTTCGGCACGGTGGACAGGCGGATCACGGTTTCGGCCTGCATGTCACAGGAGGTGCGACCAGGAACGTTATAGAGAATCTGCGGGATGTCGACCGACTCGGCGATGTGCTTGAAGTGCAGGTACAGGCCTTCCTGGGTCGGCTTGTTGTAGTACGGCACTACCAGCAGGCAGGCATCGGCGCCGGCTTCCTTGGCATTACGGGTCAATTCGACGGCTTCGCGGGTCGAATTGGCGCCGGTACCGGCGATCACCGGAATACGGCCATTGACCTGCTTGACTACCGCCTTGATGACGGCGATATGTTCATCGACATCAAGGGTTGCCGATTCGCCGGTGGTACCGACGGCGACAATGGCATGGGTGCCGTTTTCAAGGTGGAAGTCCACGAGTTTGCTGAGGCTGTCCCAGTCAAGACGCCCCTGTGCATCCATGGGTGTGACCAGTGCCACCATACTGCCCGCAATCATGAAACCGCTCCTGCCGGAAAAAGAGAGCCGTAATGGTACTGGCGCCAAGATGCTTGCACAAGCGAAGTACTGTGCTGCCGCCATTCCCCTTGGCGCCGGTTTTCGCTACCCTTCAGACTTTGATCGGTACAGACAAGCTCGTGCGTCGGGTTTCAGCCTCCATTTTCGGCATCACAAGCCCTGATCCAGCGTTGCCGCCTCTCGCTCCCGCCCTGCCGGAGCACGTCGCAACCTGCCTTCCGGGGTTTTCTGAATTCGCATCCGCAGGCTCGCTCCCGGCATAACGACCTCTGGACGTACCGACCGCTCATCGCTTTAGGAATGCTGCATGTCCACCCCCACAGTTCGCGAACAATTCCTTGTTATCAGTGCCCTCGGCGCCAACCCCATGGAGCTGACCAACGTCCTGTGCCGCGCCAGCCATGAAAACCGCTGCGCCGTTGTCACCTCTCGCCTGACCCGCCATGGCGAATGCAGTGCCCTGGTGCTGGAAATCTCCGGTAGCTGGGATGCCTTGGCACGCCTGGAAGGCAGCCTGCCTGTACTGGCCAAGCGGCATGCATTCACGGTCAACGTGGTGCGCAGCGCGGCCCTGGAAAACCGCCCCCAGGCCCTGCCGTACGTCGCTTATGTCAGCTCGGCCTACCGCTCGGACATCATCAACGAGCTGTGCCAGTTCTTCATGGACCACAATGTCGAACTGGAAAACCTGACCTGCGACACCTACCAGGCTCCGCAGACCGGCGGCACCATGCTCAACGCCACGTTTACCGTGACCTTGCCGGCCGGCGTGCAAATCAGCTGGCTGCGCGATCAGTTCCTGGATTTTGCCGACGCGCTGAACCTCGATGCCCTGATCGAACCCTGGCGCCCACAGAACCCAATGTAAGGAAGCTTTCATGGCCGTTGCCATCGACCAACCGGTTGCCGATTTCGAAGCCCCCGCCACCAGCGGCCAGACCGTCAGCCTCGCCGGCCTGAAGGGCAAGCAAGTGGTGATCTACTTCTACCCCAAGGACAGCACGCCCGGCTGCACGACCGAGGGGCAGGGCTTTCGTGATCAATACGCTGCGTTCAAGGCCGCCAATACCGAAGTGTTCGGCGTGTCGCGCGACAGCCTGAAATCCCACGAGAACTTCAAGTGCAAGCAGGAATTCCCCTTTGAGCTGATCAGCGACAAGGACGAAGCCATCTGCCAGCTGTTCGACGTGATCAAGCTGAAAAAGCTCTATGGCAAGGAATACATGGGCGTGGATCGCAGCACGTTCCTGATCGACGCCAACGGCGTACTGCGTCAGGAATGGCGCGGTGTGAAGGTGCCGGGGCATGTTGATGCGGTATTGGCTGCCGCTCAGGCCCTGAATAAAGCCTGACCTTTAAAAGATCGCAGCCTGCGGCAGCTCCTACAGGATTACGCATTTATCTGTAGGAGCTGCCGCAGGCTGCGATCTTTCTACAATCTAAAGCAGCGGTGCCACCACCGGCTCCTTGCGCGGCCACGCATCCAGCACAGCCTTGAACAGCGTCGCCAGGGGAATCGCAAAGAACACCCCCCAGAAGCCCCACAACCCGCCAAACAACAGCACTGCGCAGATGATCGCCACCGGGTGCAGGTTGACCGCCTCCGAGAACAGCAATGGCACCAACACGTTACCATCCAGCGTCTGAATGATCCCGTAGACCGCCATCAGGTATATGAACTGATCGCTCCAGCCCCACTGGAACAGCGCAATCAAAAACACGGGCACGGTCACCACCACGGCGCCGACATAAGGCACCACCACCGAAATCCCCACCAGCAGAGCCAGCAGCGCTGCGTAGTTGAGTTCAAGAACAACAAAGGCGATGTAGGTCACGCCACCGCAAATGAAGATTTCGATGACCTTGCCGCGAATGTAATTGGCGATCTGCCGGTTCATTTCATGAGCGACCCGGGTGATCAACGCCCGCTCACGGGGCAGGTAACCGCGCACCCACTGGCCGATCATGGCCCGATCCTTGAGGAAGAAAAACACCAGGATCGGCACCAGCACCAGGTAGATCATGATGTTCACCAGCAACGGCAGGCTCGACAGCGAGAACGTCAGTGCCCACTGGCCAAACTTGCCGATTTCACCCCGCGCCACTTCGATGGCCCGCAACACCTGCTCGTCGGATACCAGGTGCGGATAGCGCTCGGGCAGCAACAGCAACAGCGACTGCCATTTGGCAAGCATGCCGGGCAATTCGTTGAACAAGGTGATCAGTTGGTGCCATAGCAATGGCACGACCACCACGATGAATACCAGCAACAGCCCCATGAACAATGCAAAGACCAGCCCCACCGCTGCCCAGCCCGGCACGCGCAAGCGCTCGAGGGTCACCACCAGCCCCTGCATCAGGTACGCCAGCACCATGCCCGCGAGCACCGGCGCCAGCATACCGCCCAGGGTCAGCACGACGGTGAATGCCAGAAATAGCAGGACAGCCAGCACCACCGCTTCTTCATCGGAAAAATAGCGCTGAATCCAGTCGCGTAACACTTTGAACATCAATAATCCTTAGGAGCAAACGCAGCCGAGTTCAGGCCTTTTTCAACCAGTAGCGGTAAACACCCGCATCATCTTCTTCACGAAGCAGGGTATGACCGGCCAATCGGGCAAAGGTGCGAAAGTCGCGCTGCGAACCCGCATCGGTGGCGATGACCTTGAGTACCGCACCACTGGCCAGCCGGTTGAGCTCCATCTTGGCCTTTAGCAACGGCAATGGGCAATTGAGGCCACTGGCATCCAGTTCAACGTCATGCTCTACAGCGTCGGTCATTGCATCACTCCGGGTCAGATGGTTGAGATGCCTAGAATATCTGGTCGCAACGCCGGTGTCCGGCTACAGTAAGGTCTTTGTCGACTAAGGCTTTGTGCATGACATTTTTGCGCCCTACCCTGCTGACGCTCGCTTGCCTGCTCGCCTCACCGGGCTTCGCCGACGACCTGCCGTCACTCGGCGACGCCAGTTCTGCCATTGTCTCACCGCAACAGGAGTACCAGCTCGGCCGCGCCTGGCTGGCCATGTTGCGCAGTCAGGTTTCACAGCTCAACGATCCGCAACTCAAGAATTACGTGGAATCCAGCGTCTACCGACTGTTGGAGACCAGCCAGGTCACTGACCGGCGCCTGGAGTTCATCCTGATAAACAGCCCGCAGCTCAACGCCTTTGCGGCACCCGGCGGGATCGTCGGGGTGAACGGTGGTTTGTTCCTCTACGCCCAGACCGAAGGCGAATACGCTTCGGTACTGGCGCACGAATTGGCTCACTTGTCGCAGCGCCACTTTGCCCGGGGCGTCGAAGCGCAGCAACGCATGCAAGTACCCATGATGGCTGCATTGCTGGCGGGTATCGTGGTGGCAGCCGCAGGTGGCGGTGACGCCGGGATTGCAGCCATTGCAGGCACACAGGCCGCCGCCATCCAGGAACAGCGGCGATTCTCCCGCCAGAACGAGCAGGAAGCCGACCGTATCGGCCTCCTCAATCTGGAAAAGGCCGGTTACGACCCCCGCTCGATGCCCAGCATGTTCGAACGCCTGGGGCGTCAGTACCGCTACGATGCCAAGCCGCCGGAATTTCTGCTGACTCACCCGGTCACCGAGTCGCGTATCGCCGACACCCGCAACCGCGCCGAACAGTTTCCAGCGGGCGGCATCGAAGACAGCATGCGCTATCAACTGATTCGCGCGCGCGTCCAGTTGATCTATGAAGAAACCCCGGGGCTCGGCGCCAAGCGCTTCCGTGCCCAGCTCGACGAAAACCCGAAAAACGACGTGGCGCGCTACGGCCTGGCAATTGCCCAGATCAAGGGCGGTCAACTGAACGAAGCACGGGAAAACCTCAAGCTGTTGCTGGCCAAGTCACCCAACGAAATCATCTACAACCTGGCTCAGGTCGATCTGGATATCACCAATAATCGCCTGGCGGATGCCCAGTCCCGGGTTGACCGGTTGATGGGCCAATACGCTGGCAACTACCCGCTGAACCAGATTCGCGTCGACCTGCTGCTCAAGCAAAACCGTACTGCGGATGCGGAGAAAGCCCTCGAAGGCCTGCTCAAATCCCGTCCGGATGACCCGGACGTGTGGTATCAGGTTGCCGAGACGCGCGGCCTGTCGGGCAACATCATCGGCCTGCATCAGGCTCGCGCCGAATACTTTGCGCTGGTCGGCGACTACAAACAGGCCATTCAGCAACTGGACTTCGCCAAACGCCGGGCAGGCAGCAACTTCCCGCTGTCTTCGCGGATCGACGCGCGGCAACGTGAGCTGATGGAACAGGAGCGCATGATCAAGGACATGATGGGCTGACGCCCCGGCGACAAAAACTCCGAAAAAAAACCGCCTCTTTCGAGGCGGTTTTTTATTCAACCAACAACCGGGTTATTCAGCCAGCTTGAAGGTGATGAAGCTCGCACGACCCTGACGCAGTACCCGCATCGACACCGAACGGTTCTTTGGCAGCGCCTTGGCGATGTCCGCGAACTCCTTGGTGGAACCGATGGCCTGGTTGTTCAGGTGGGTGATCACATCACCGGGCTGCAAGCCGATCAGGGCGGCAGGGCCGTCTTGCACCTCCTTGATCAGCACCCCCTTGAGGTCGTAGGTTTTCTTCTGCTCGTCAGTCAACTCGACCACGGAAACACCCAGGCGATTGCTGCTGCGCTCGATGCCGGATTTTGGCAGCGCGTCCAGTTCCTTGCCTTCTTCCGGAATCGCGCCGACCGTCAACTCGACATTCTTGCGCTTGCCGTCACGAATCACTTCCAGATCGGCCTTGGTACCAGATTTCAATGCGCCAACGAGGTGCGGCAGGTCGGCCGACATAACGATTGGTTGACCGTTCATGCTCAGGATCACGTCGCCCACTTGCAGGCCACCCTTGGCAGCCGGGCCATCATCCTGGATCTGGGCAACCAGCGCACCGGCCGGTTTCTCCAGGCCGAACGACTCGGCCAGGTCCTTGCTCACTTCCTGAATCACGACACCCAGCCAGCCACGGCTGACCTTGCCACCGGATTTCAGCTGATTGGAAACATCCATGGCCACGTCGATCGGGATCGCAAACGACACGCCCATGAAGCCACCGGAGCGGGTATAGATCTGCGAGTTGATCCCCACCACCTCACCGTTGAGGTTGAACAGCGGGCCACCGGAGTTACCCGGGTTGATCGGCACGTCAGTCTGGATGAATGGCACATAGTTTTCGTTCGGCAGGCTGCGACCTACGGCACTGACGATGCCTTGGGTCACGGTGTGGTCAAAGCCGAACGGCGAGCCGATCGCGACAACCCATTGGCCAGCCTTCAGGTCCTGGGATTTACCGAGCTTGAGCACGGGCAGATCCTTGCCTTCGATTTTCAGCAGCGCCACGTCGGAACGTGGATCGGTACCGATCAGCTTGGCTTTCATTTCGCTGCGATCGGCCAGGCGAACGAGGATTTCGTCAGCATCGGCGATCACATGGTTGTTGGTCAGGATATAGCCATCGGAAGAGATGATGAAACCCGAGCCCAGGGAAGTTGCCTCGCGCTGACGGTCACGAGGTGAGCGCGATTGTGGCGGCACGCCCCGTTCGAAGAATTCGCGCAGCATCGGCGGCAAGCCTTCGAGATCGGGCATTTGCTGGCTGACTTTGCGATCCGGCAGCTTTTGCGTGGTACTGATGTTCACGACTGCAGGCGAGGCCTGTTCGACCAGTTGCGTAAAGTCAGGCAATTCGACCGCTTGGGCGGTGACCGCCTGACCGAGCACCAGCACGGTGGCAATAATGGAAAGGCAGGATTTCAAGCGTGGTATCGACATACGGCTCCCGTTACGACGAGCATGGTTAAGCGATATGGAGCAAGGAACACCGGGAACGATACGCCGGTATTTTTGTTCCGGGAACAACAAACAAGGCCAGAGCCGAGGGGCTCTGACCTATAAGAAATTTACGGGATTTTTGCAAATTGAAATGCTCACGAAACATTTCGAATTCAGCTCACTGCTTGGTTGCAGCGGCGTCGGTGCGCATCGAAAGCGCTATCCGTTCAGCAGTACCGACCGGTATCTCGCCGACGACGGTCACCATCATGTCGCCCTGTGCCGTGGCCAGGCGCCGGGAAACCGCAACGGTCGGCCCCAACTGAGTACGGGTGTCGGTGACTGTTGCGCCATTCAACGGCTCGAGGAACACCGAAAAGCGCGTCAGGCCATCGTCATACATCAGGCTGTTGACCTGGGTCTTGGTCTGCGGATCCTTGCGAGCGGTGCTGCTGGTCAGCTCAAAGCCGGGCGGCAGCCAGTCGGAACGCCAGACCTGGGCAGACTTGACGGCAGAAGCCTTGTCACTTTCAAGATTGACCGGCTTGCAATCATTACTGGCCTGCAGGTCTTTTTCGGAAGGAGCGTCAGCGGTATCCAGTTGTGTGAACTGGAAGCGCTCCAACAACCGTCCCTTGTCGTCCAGCAGCAAGGACTTCAGAGGCAGGCCGGTCTCTTTATCCAGATGCAGTTCAAAACCGTAGCGGTGCTGATCGCGGGGTGTCAGCGATACAATCACCGCCGCACGCCCGGCGACACGCGACTTGCCGATGACGGCGAGGTCATACCAATTCTTGAGCTTTTGGGGATCGAGTGCACGGGCAGCGGAGTTCGGTGAGTCACCAAGCCCTGCTATCAGCGTGCCGCTGACGCATTGGGTTTGCCCATCAATGCGAACGACTTCCTGAGCGGAACCGTCGAGCTGGATCAAGCGCTCGCGGACCTTTCCATCCTGGACGAGGTGCCAGATGTTATGGGTAGAAAAACTACCGTTACGCTCGTAGACGAAAGTACCCTGAAAGCTTTGCTGTTGCTCTGCCTGGCCCAGGCGGGTCAACCAGTCCCGGGCTTCATCGGCTTGGGCTGGAACGATGAACCAGCCGCTGAGCAGAAGCGAAAGTAGAGGTATGGCGCGCATGATCCTCCTTAACGGTTTTCCAGGCTTGCGGCACGAGCGTACGGCAGAGCGCTCTCAGTGCCTTTCAGTGCAGCCTGTTGTGCGTGTTGGCGCAAGTACCCTGGCAGACGCTGATCGTGCCAGCCTGGCTGACCTTGCAATACGCCGCTGGCCATTGGGCCGGTAGCATCCGAACTCTCATTGTAGCCTGCCAGAACGGCTGGGCCTTTTACTTGAGGAACGGCCAGTCCGGGCTGGGTGGATTGCTGGGCCAATTCGACGCCGGCGATCTCATCCTGGTTGTACAGACGCACACCGGCGAGCACCGCCAGGGTCACGGAAGCAGCAACCGCCAGACGACCCAGGCTGCGCCATGGACCACGGGAGGCTTTTGCCGGTACGGCTTCGTCAGCCAGGGCAGCAGAAACAGCCGCGGCGATGTCCAGGCGTGGAAGCAGCAGATCCTTGTGCATCACTGCCCGAGCGATCTGATAACGAGCCCAGGTATCACGGGTTTCAACATCGTCACAGGCATTCAATACCCGACGCAATTCCAATTCGTCCGCTTCGTTATCCATCACTGCGGACAGCGATTCCTGCAGGGCTTCACGACTCATGGCGTTCCTCTCTTGGCTGTCGCCGCTGTCTTTAGTTTTCCTGCAACAACGGCTGCAGGGCTTTGTCGATGGCCTCCCGGGCGCGGAAGATCCGGGAGCGCACGGTGCCTACCGGACATTGCATGACGCTCGCAATGTCCTCGTAACTCAGACCATCAAACTCACGTAAAGTTAAAGCCGTACGCAAATCTTCCGGCAGTTGCTGAATGGTTCGATGGACGGTGCCCTCGATCTCATCCCGCAGCAAGGCCCGCTCTGGCGACTCGAGATCCTTGAGGCCATGATCGCCATCGTAGAACTCTGCATCCTCGGAACTGACATCGCTATCCGGCGGCCGACGGCCGCGTGAAACCAGATAGTTTTTCGCCGTGTTGATGGCGATGCGGTAAAGCCACGTATAAAACGCGCTGTCTCCGCGAAAATTTCCAAGTGCACGGTATGCCTTGATAAAGGCTTCTTGTGCCACATCCTGGGCTTCATGGGTGTCGTGCACGAAACGCACGATCAACCCGAGAATTTTGTGCTGGTATTTCAGCACTAGCAGATCGAAAGCACGCTTGTCGCCGCGCTGAACGCGTTCGACCAGTTGCTGATCCTCTTCCTGGGTTAGCATGAACACTCCTCGATGAGCTCGGAGGAGGATTGCAGAAGTAAACCACCAGACTTGCAAACATAGACTCGGTCTTTTCGCAAAAGTTCTCCCCCTCCAGGCAAGTTTCCTGCGGGCTCTGATTTGGCACGCACGAAAAGCGCAGCACGAGTTGACCCGGCTGCGCGGATAATCTTGTCATCGGACTCTTCAGCGAGGATCGAACTGCAATCCCGCACTGAAGCCGACACTGTCCCTTGTTTCAGGCAACCGTCTATTGATCTTGGCCCTTTGGCAAAAGTTCCAAATATTTATAGCCGTGCCAACCCGACATTGTGCAACCGTGAAGGGAAAAAGACTGTTAAATCGGCGATACAGTCATTCTCGCGCCCAACGGGCAGAAAACATCCGACGAAGCGACCGATATTTTGCGTCACGGTAGTTTCACAATGCCATGTCAGCTCGGGTATTGTGCCGCTCCCCCCTCTATATACTAGTGGGCTGTGCGGCTGCATCGACTCGACAGTCCAGTTGCGCCACCCCCGACCCGGGTCGCTTTGAGCGGAATCCTGAAATGAGCCAACAGTTTCAACACGATGTTCTGGTAATTGGCAGCGGTGCTGCCGGCTTGAGCCTTGCGCTGACCTTGCCCGGTCATTTGCGCATCGCCGTTCTGAGCAAGGGCAACCTCGCCAATGGCTCGACTTTCTGGGCCCAGGGCGGCGTTGCGGCCGTGCTGGATGACACCGACACCGTTGAATCCCATGTCGATGACACTCTCAATGCCGGTGGCGGCCTGTGCCATGAGGACGCAGTGCGTTTTACCGTCGAGCACAGCCGGGAGGCGATTCAATGGCTGATCGACCAGGGCGTGCCCTTTACCCGCGATGAACAGTCGAGTACCGAAGATGGCGGGTTCGAGTTCCACCTCACCCGCGAGGGCGGTCACAGCCATCGGCGCATCATCCATGCCGCCGATGCCACCGGTGCGGCCATTTTCACCACCCTGCTCGACCAGGCAAGGAAACGACCGAACATCGAACTGTTGGAGCAACGGGTTGCGGTTGACCTGATCACCGAGAAACGCCTGGGACTCGAAGGTGATCGCTGCCTCGGCGCCTATGTGCTCAATCGCGGCACTGGCGAAGTCGACACCTACGGCGCCCGTTTTGTGATCCTCGCCTCCGGTGGCGCGGCCAAGGTTTACCTCTACACCAGCAACCCTGACGGCGCCTGCGGTGACGGCATCGCCATGGCCTGGCGTTCCGGCTGCCGGGTGGCGAACCTGGAATTCAACCAGTTCCACCCTACTTGCCTGTATCACCCGCAAGCCAAGAGCTTCCTGATCACCGAAGCCCTGCGAGGCGAAGGTGCGCACCTTAAGCTGCCCAATGGCGAGCGCTTCATGCCGCGCTTCGACCCACGGGCCGAGTTGGCACCACGGGACATCGTCGCCCGGGCCATCGACCATGAAATGAAGCGCCTGGGTGTCGATTGCGTCTACCTGGACATCAGCCACAAACCCGAAGCCTTCATCAAGACGCACTTCCCGACGGTGTACGAACGCTGCCTGGAATTTTCCATCGACATCACCAAACAGCCGATTCCGGTGGTTCCGGCGGCGCACTACACCTGTGGCGGCGTAATGGTCGATCAACAGGGCCGTACCGATGTGCCGGGGCTATATGCCATCGGCGAAACCAGTTTCACCGGCCTGCACGGCGCCAACCGCATGGCCAGCAACTCGCTGCTGGAATGTTTCGTCTATGCCCGCTCGGCGGCCGCGGACATTCTCGAGCAGCTGCCCCGGGTGCCGATGCCGGCCCCCCTTCCCGCCTGGGATGCGAGCCAGGTCACCGATTCCGATGAAGACGTGATCATTGCGCACAACTGGGATGAACTGCGGCGATTCATGTGGGACTACGTTGGCATCGTGCGCACCAACAAGCGCCTGCAACGGGCGCAACACCGCGTGCAACTGTTGCTGGATGAAATTGACGAGTTCTACAGCAACTACAAGGTCAGCCGAGACTTGATCGAACTGCGCAACCTGGCCCAAGTGGCAGAGCTGATGATTCTGTCAGCCATGGAGCGCAAGGAAAGCCGTGGCCTGCATTACACCCTCGACTACCCGGACATGCTGCCGGTCGCACTGGACACTATTCTGGTGCCGCCCACCTACGTCGGCTGAATTTGAGCCGGACCCGCAGGCGTCGGTGCACATCCGCCGCCTGCGCATCCCGGGGCACACAAATGGCCCGGACCCGGCGCTCGCCACGCAGTCGAAAACGCAGTACCACCACCATTGGCAGCGCCAGGCTGTCCGGCCTCAGTTGCACGGGCTGCCACCCCCTGGCCCGACTCCACAGCTGCCAGCCATCGGCATCGCGCCGCAAGCCGCAAAAGGCCTGCGGGTGGGTCAGCAGGATTTGCCGGGGCAACAGCCAGACTCCGTGAGCCACGCACAGCACGACGCCGAGCGCGCTGGCCCAGACCGGAATTGACAGTAAAAACAAGGAACCCAACGCGAACAGCTGGGCCAGAAGATATGCCGCCAGCAACTGCCGTGAGGCATGCCAGCGGCATTCGAACCCGTTACTTGGGCTGGACACGATCCAGGATCATGCGAACCATGCGTTGCAGCTCGGGATCTTCCGATTCGGCGCGTTCCATGAACCAGCCGAACATGTCCTGATCTTCGCATTCGAGCAGCCTGACGTAGCAGGCGCGATCCACTTCGTTGAGGTGCGGATAAACCTCTTTCACAAACGGCACCAGCAACACGTCAAGCTCAAGCATGCCGCGGCGGCTGTGCCAGTAGAGGCGATTCAGTTCAACATCTTCGACCATGGAGCGCTCCTCAAATAGGCCGCAAGTATACAGGCCCGCGCCCTATCGAACAGTCGGCTTTGGTCGACCACCGACGAGCCTTTGTTAACTACCCATTTCGAAGACGGGCCCTTATGATGTCCACCAGACTTTTTATCCTGCGATGACCCATGGCCGATTCAGCTTTTTTCTGCACCCTTTCTCATGAAGGTGTTCTCGCGGTCCGCGGCGCGGACGCCAGCAAATTCCTGCAAGGCCAACTGACCTGCAACCTCAACTACCTGAGCGATTCCCGGGCCAGCCTCGGTGCCCGCTGCACGCAAAAAGGCCGGATGCAATCGAGTTTCCGCATCCTGCTCGAGGATGACGGCGTGGTCCTGGCCATGGCCACCGAATTGCTCGAACCGCAACTGGCGGACCTGAAAAAATACGCGGTGTTTTCCAAGTCGAAACTGACCGACGAAAGTGCCGCCTGGGTCCGCTTCGGCGTTGACCATGGCGACGCCGCACTGGTCAGCCTCGGCCTGGACCTGCCGGCAGAAACCGACAGCGTCGTGCGCAGCGATGGGCTGATCGCTATCCGTGTCTCGCCTGACCGTGCCGAGCTGTGGGTCGCCGCCGGTCAAGCCGGCGCGATCAAAGGCAAGCTTTCGACGCTGCTGAGCGAAGGCGACCTGAATCAATGGCTGCTGGGCCAGGTCCGCGCAGGGATCGGGCAGGTCATGCCCGGCACCCGCGAGTTGTTCATCCCGCAGATGCTCAACCTGCAAGCGGTTGGTGGCGTGAGTTTCAAGAAAGGTTGCTACACCGGGCAGGAAATCGTCGCGCGGATGCAGTACCTGGGCAAACTCAAGCGCCGCCTGTACCGCCTGCAACTGGCTGCCGACGAACTGCCTGAGCCTGGTACACCGCTGTTTTCCCCGACTCACGGCAGCGCCATCGGCGAAGTGGTGCTGGCGGCCCGCGCCGGGCAGAACATTGAACTCCTGGCTGTGTTGCAAGCCGAAGCAGCAGAAAGTGGAGACATCCACCTGGGCGAGCTCGAAGGGCCGTCCTTGCAGCTGCTCGACCTGCCTTATGAACTGGACCGCGACCGCGAAATCCAGCAATAACGGCAGTATTTGACGCAACAGCTAGAGAGACTAAATGAGCGAGCTGGCGGAAAAGGTCCAACAGGATTTGGTTGAGGCCATCAATAACGATGACCTGGTTCTGCCAACGTTACCGGAAGTGGCCCTGCAAATTCGCAAGGCCGCGGAAAACCCGGAAGTCAGCGTCAGCACCCTGAGCAAAGTGATCGGCCGTGATACCGCGCTGTCGGCACGCCTGATCAAAGTGGTCAACAGCCCACTGTTGCGCGCAGCCCAGGAAGTGACCGACCTGCATACCGCGATCACCCGCCTGGGCATCAACTACAGCTGTAACCTGGCGATCGGCCTGGTCATGGAGCAGATATTCCATGCCCGCTCCGACGTGGTGGAACAGAAGATGCGCGATGTCTGGCGCAAAAGCCTGGAAATCGCCGGCGTCAGCTACGCCTTGTGCCGCCGCTACACCCGACTCAAGCCCGATCAGGCGGCCCTTGGTGGGCTGGTGCACCAGATCGGCGTACTGCCGATCCTGACCTACGCCGAAGATCACTATGAGCTGCTGTCCGACCCGGTCAGCCTCAACCATGTGATCGACCAGATTCATCCGCTGATCGGCGAAAAACTGCTCAAGGTCTGGGAATTTCCAGACATGTTGGTGCAAGTGCCGCGGCTATACCTGGACTTCAAGCGCCAGTCTGCGCAGGTCGACTATGTGGATCTGGTGCAGGTGGCCAGCCTGTATTGTCTACAGGACAGCGATCACCCGCACACCCGTGCCGATGCGCTGAATGTACCGGCCTGCAAGGCACTCGGGATCGACTTTGACGACAAGGCGATGCGTGCCGATCTGGAAGAAACGCGCACGATGTTTTACTGATCAAAGACCGCGTTGCCCCCTTCGTCGGAACAGACGCTGCATCAATCCCCCGCAACAAAACTCACCCGCACCTTCAACCCCGCGGGCTCACCATCGTGCAGACTGATCTGCGCCAGATGCGCGCGGCAGATCTCACCGACAATTGCCAGCCCCAATCCGGAACCGGCCACTTGCTGATTGCGTCGGTAAAAGCGCTCGAATACCCGATCGCGTTCTTCAAGCGGTATGCCCGGGCCATCATCTTCGACTTCCAGCACGGCGGGCGCCGAGACCCGCAGAATCACGTTGCCACCTGGCGGCGTGTGGGCCAGTGCGTTATCCACCAGATTGCTCAGCAGCTCGTTCAATAACGTCGGCTCGCCCCGCAGCCAGACCGGTTCATCCGCCTCCAGCGCCAGCGCGATACCACGTTTGTGGGCCAACGGCGCCATGGCCATGCCCAGTTCCCGGGCCAATTGACTCAGATCGAGTAACTGCGCGCCGCCCTCGGCAATCGCCCGGGCGCCATTTTCGACCCGTGCCAGGGAAAGCAACTGATTGGCCAGATGGGTCAAGCGATCGGTGCCTTGGGCGGCGGTTTCCAGCGTGCTGCGCCAGGTATCGGGTTCGGCCGAGCGCATGCCCAGCTCCAGGCGCGCCTTGAGTGCCGCCAGCGGCGTGCGCAACTCGTGAGCGGCATCGGCAATGAATTGCGCCTGCTTCTCGAACTGGCCGCGCAAGCGCTCGGTAAAGTGATTGAGTGCGCGCACCAGCGGCCACAATTCGCGCTGCACTTCCACCAGAGGCAAGGGGCGCAGATCGTCCGGCTGGCGCTCTTCCACCGCCGTGCGCAAACGCTCCAGCGGGCGCAACGCGGCACTCACCGCAAACCACACAAGCATCAACGCACCGATGGCCAGCATGCCCAGGCGCAGCAAGGTGTCGGCCGCCAGGCTGCGGGCCATGCTCACCCGCGCCTCATCGGTTTCCGCTACGCGAATTTCCGCCATGCCGTTCATGTTCGGCTCGCTCACGGGTTTGAGCAGGCTCACCACACGCACGTTCTGCCCACGGTACTGCGCGTTGTAGAAACGTGCCAGCGCCGGATAGTCATCGGTGCGCGGCGTTCCCGGCGGTGGCGCCGGCAGGTTTTCGTAACCGGAAATCAGCTTCTGATTGATGTCGTTGACCAGGTAGAAAATTCGCCCGGCACTGTCGTAGGCAAACGTATCGAGGGCCACGTAGGGCACGTCGGCACTCAGGGTGCCGTCGCGTTGGGAGACGCCGGCAGCGATGGTTCGCGCCGAGGCCAGCAGCGTCCGGTCATAGGCCGTGTCGGCGGCTTCGCGGCCGTTCCAGTAAGCGCTCAAACCACTGGCCAGCATCAACACCACCAGCAGCAGCGCCAGGTTCCACAGCAACCGCCAGCGCAGGCTGCTGGGCTTATGCATCGCGGCTTTCCAGCAAGTAACCGAGGCCGCGGAAAGTCACGATGGCGACCGGCTGGCCGTCGAGTTTCTTGCGCAGGCGGTGCACGTAGATTTCGATGGCATCGGGACTGGCCTCTTCATCGAGACCGAATACTTGAGAAGCCAGTTGCTCCTTGCTCATCACCCGACCGGGGCGCGCAATCAGGGCTTCGAGCACGGCCTGTTCGCGGGAAGTCAGGGTCAGCAATTCTTCGCCAAGGCTGAAACGCCGGGTTTCCAGGTCGTAGGCCAGCACACCGCAACGCTGAATGCGCTCACCGCCCAGCACGCTGCGGCGCAACAAGGCTTTGACCCGGGCTTCGAGTTCGGTCAATTCGAACGGCTTGGCCAGGTAGTCGTCGGCGCCGAGGTTGAGGCCGTGGACCCTATCCTTGACGTCGCTGCGGGCGGTCAGCATCAACACCGGCAGGTTCTTGCCCCGCGCCCGCAAACGCGCCAGCACTTCGAAACCATCCATGCGCGGCAAGCCGACGTCGAGGATCGCCATGGCGTATTCCTCGCTGCCCAGCGCCAGGTCGGCTGCCACGCCATCGTGCAGGACATCCACGGTCAGCCCGGTGCTCTTGAGCGCCTGGGCGACACTTTCGGCGAGCTGCAAATGGTCTTCGACGAGCAGGACACGCATGGATCTTTACCTCGTTCAGGGATGGCCGACGCCATTCTTTGGCGCGGAGTTTACAGCCGCAATTGCCGCTGTGAAGCCCAAAAAACCGTGAAAGCCCGATGAAAGGTTAGCGAAAGGTTGGGGCGTTAGAGTCGCCCCACGGATGGTTTCGACTGCCAACCATCGAATCGTAGTTTGAAAGCGTGCTTTGACATGTAACTACCGAAAAACGCCTCGAAGCGTTTTCGCCAATAAGAACAATAACCGAGGTACTGCATCATGCTGTCCATACAGCTTCAGGCTTACCCGTCCCACCCCTTCTCTCGCTCCCCGATGTTTATGCTTGCCAGCGCCGAAGCCGGCTGCTCGTCGTTCAGTCCGTACGGATTCGAACGCGCCAGCGCCGTGCGAAATCGTCGCACCTGAATCATCCCGAAAAACAAAAACTCCAGTGGAGACAAAAATGAATCGTTCAATGCGCCGTTTCGCCCTCGCCGCCAGCTGTGTGCTGTTCGCCGGCCAACTCATGGCCGAGCCAAAACGCCCGGAATGCATCGCCCCGGCCTCGCCCGGCGGTGGTTTCGACCTGACCTGCAAACTGGCGCAAAGCGCGCTGGTCAACGAAAAACTGCTGAGCAAACCGATGCGCGTGACCTACATGCCCGGCGGTGTCGGCGCGGTGGCGTACAACGCGGTGGTCGCCCAGCGTCCGGCCGATGCCGGCACCCTGGTGGCCTGGTCCAGCGGTTCGCTGTTGAACCTGGCCCAGGGCAAGTTCGGTCGTTTCGATGAAACCAACGTGCGCTGGCTCGCTGCCGTCGGCACCAGCTACGGTGCCATCGCAGTGAAAAGCGATTCGCCCTACAAGACCCTCGACGACCTCGTACAGGCACTGAAGAAAGATCCGAGCAAAGTGGTGATCGGTTCCGGCGGCACCGTCGGCAGCCAGGACTGGATGCAAACCGCGCTGATCGCCAAGGCCGCCGGGATCAACCCCCGTGACCTGCGTTACGTCGCCCTCGAAGGTGGCGGCGAAATCGCCACCGCCCTGCTCGGCGGTCACATTCAGGTCGGCAGCACCGACATTTCCGACTCCATGCCACACATCCAGAGCGGCGACATGCGCCTGTTGGCAGTGTTCGCCGACAAGCGTCTGGACGAGCCGGAAATGAAGGACATTCCGACCGCCCGCGAGCAAGGCTACGACATCGTCTGGCCAGTGGTCCGTGGCTTCTACCTCGGACCAAAAGTCAGCGACGAAGACTATGCCTGGTGGAAATCGGCCTTCGACAAGCTGCTGGCTTCCGAAGACTTCGCCAAGTTGCGCGATCAGCGCGAGCTCTTCCCGTTTGCCATGACCGGCCCGGAACTGGACACCTACGTGAAGAAGCAGGTTGCGGACTACAAAGTGCTGGCCAAAGAGTTCGGCCTGATCCAGTGATCGTCTCTGTCTAGCGGCTGCGGCTCCCCTTTCACGGAGTCGCGGCACAGGAGTTCTCCCATGCTCTTACAACGCATTTTTGCTTCGGTGCTGTTGCTGGCCTGTCTCGGCCTGGCATTGATGGCGTGGCCGTATCAAGCGGCTTTTTCCTACGAACCGGTGGGGCCTCGGGCCTTTCCGCTGTTGATGCTTGGCCTGATGGGCTCGGCGCTGTTGTACATGGTGTTCCGTCCGGCGCCGATCAAGCACAGTGCTGACGAGCCGCCGCTGGATCGCGAAACCCTGACCAAAATCGGCATCTGCGTGGTGCTGTTGCTGGTGTTCGCCGGCACATTCGAACCCCTGGGTTTCATCGTCGCCAGCATCCTGATCGGCGTGCCCATGGCCCGTCTGTATGGCGGTCGCTGGGTGCCAAGCATCGTGATCATCAGCCTGATGGCCGTCGGCCTCTACCTGCTGTTCGACAAGTTGATGGACGTTCCACTGCCGCTGGGCGTGCTCGACGTTCTGGAGAACTGATATGGATACTCTTGGCTATTTGGGTCAGGGTTTCGGCGTCGCGCTGAGCCCGTACAACCTGGTGACCGCGCTGTGCGGCACACTGATCGGCACCGTGGTCGGCCTGTTGCCGGGCCTGGGGCCGATCAACGGCGTGGCACTGTTGATCCCGATCGCATTCGCCCTCGGCCTGCCACCGGAGTCGGCACTGATCCTGCTGGCGGCGGTATATCTGGGATGCGAATACGGCGGCCGGATCAGCTCGATCCTGCTGAACATCCCGGGCGAAGCGTCCACCGTGATGACCACCCTCGACGGTTACCCGATGGCCCGTAAAGGCCTGGCCGGTGTAGCGCTGTCGTTGTCGGCATGGAGCTCGTTCATCGGTGCCTTTATCGCGACCTGCGGCATGGTGCTGTTCGCCCCGCTGCTGGCGAAATGGGCGATTGCCTTCGGCCCCGCGGAATACTTCGTACTGATGGTGTTCGCGATTGTCTGCCTCGGCGGCATGGCCGGCGACCGTCCGCTGAAGACGTTCATCGCGGCACTGATCGGCCTGTTCCTGTCGACCGTCGGCATCGACGCCAACAGCGGTGTGTACCGTTTCACCGGGGACAACATCCACCTGACCGACGGCATCCAGTTCGTCGTGCTGGTGCTGGGCCTGTTCTCCATCAGCGAAATTCTTCTGCTGCTGGAAAAAACCCACCACGGCCAGGAAGCGGTGAAAGCCACCGGGCGCATGATGTTCAACTTCAAGGAAGCGGCGTCGGTGTTCGTGGTGAACATCCGTTGCGGCGTACTGGGTTTCATCATGGGCGTGTTGCCGGGTGCCGGTGCGACCCTGGCCAGTGCCGTCGCCTACATGACCGAGAAACGCATGGCGGGTGCCAAGGGTACTTTCGGGCAAGGTGACATGCGCGGCCTCGCGGCGCCGGAAACCGCCATCGGTGGCGCGGCCTGCGGTGCGCTGGTGCCGATGCTGACCCTCGGCGTTCCAGGTTCCGGCACCACGGCGGTGATGATCGGCGCCCTGTCGCTGTACAACATCACTCCGGGCCCGCTGCTGTTCCAACAGCAGCCGGACATCGTCTGGGGCCTGATCGCTTCGTTGTTCATCGCCAACGTGATGCTGGTGATCCTCAACATCCCGATGATCCGCATCTTCACCCGCATCCTCGCCGTGCCGAACTGGGCACTGGTGCCGGTGATCGCGATCATTACCGGGATTGGCGTCTACGCGGTACACGCGACAACGTTCGATCTGTTCCTGATGATCGGCATCGGCATCTTCGGTTATATCCTGCGCAAGCTGGACTTCCCGCTGTCACCGGTATTGCTGGGCTTCATCCTCGGCGGCCTGATGGAACAGAACCTGCGCCGCGCCCTGTCGATTTCCAACGGTGCGCTGGAAATCCTCTGGTCGAGCCCGATCACCTTCGGTTGCTGGGTGCTGACGGCGATCATGCTGCTGATGCCGCTCATCCGCATCTGGCGCAAACGTTCGGCCGCGCAACGCGTTATTGCCGATGTCTGATCGGTCCCCCCTCAAACTCTGGTGGGGAACCCCGCTGGTCGGCCTGCTGGGCGGTTTCCTCGCCAGCCAGGTCGGCTGGCCTTTGCCGTGGATGGTCGGCTCGTTGCTGGCGATCATCCTCGTGCGCTGCCTGACACCCTGGCAATTGGCCGAAATCCTCGGCGGCCGCAAGTGCGGCCAGTGGATCGTCGGCATCGGTATCGGCCTGCATTTCACTCCAGTGGTGATGGAGCAGGTACTCAGTCATTTCGGCCTGATCTTCTTCGGTGCGTTGGTCACCAGCCTGTCGGCGGTCGTCGGCGTGTGGCTGATGCGCCGCACCGGTGAAGATCGCGCCACGGCGTTCTTTTCCAGCATGCCCGGCGGTTCCGGGGAGATGGTCAACCTCGGCGCCCGCAATGGCGCGGTGCTCAGCCGCGTGGCGGCGGGGCAGAGTTTGCGGGTGTTGGTGGTGGTGCTGTGCGTGCCGGCAGCTTTCAAGTACTTACTGGGCGATGGTGCCCCGGTTTTACATGCCACCGTTGTGGACTGGCGCTGGCTGGCCTTGCTGTTCCCGGCAGGCGCATTGGCCGCCTGGATCTGGGAGCGCTTGCGCCAACCCAACCCCTGGCTGTTCGGGCCCTTGCTGGTCAGCGCGGCAGTCAGCATCGGCTGGGATCTGCACATCGGTTTGCCCAATGGTGGCAGCCAGATTGGCCAATGGCTGATCGGTAGCGGTCTGGGCTGTCACTTCAACCGGCAGTTTTTCCGGCGTGCGCCATCGTTCATGGGGCGCACTTTGGTCGGCACGGTGTTGACCATGTTGATCGCCACGGCAGCGGCGTTGGGCTTGAGTGCGCTGACCCATCTGGATCTGCGTTCGCTGACCTTGGGCATGATGCCCGGCGGTATTGCCGAGATGAGCCTGACGGCGGAAACCCTGCAACTGTCGGTACCGCTGGTGACGGCGATGCAGGTGATGCGGCTGTTGTTTGTGTTGTTTCTGGCGGAGCCGTTGTTCAAGTATTGGAACCGGAATCCGGATTCAGCCTGATAGACCTGTGGCGAGGGAGCTTGCTCCCGCTCGGCTGCGCAGCAGTCGTAAAGCCTGTATGCACGGTGTGTCAGAAGAAATCAGGTTGCAGAAATTGGGGCTGCTTCGCAGCCCAGCGGGAGCAAGCTCCCTCGCCACAAAAATCAGCACACTCCCATCAAACCGGCGGCAACCGCCACTCGATCGGCGACTCGCCATTCTGCTCCAGAAACTTGTTGGTCCGGCTGAAGTGCCCGCAACCGAGGAAGCCGCGATAAGCCGACAGCGGTGACGGGTGCACCGAGGTCAGCACCAGATGCTTGGTGGCATCGATCAGTTTCTGTTTGCTCTGGGCATGGGCGCCCCACAGCATGAACACCAGGTGCGGT
Organism: Pseudomonas sp. S2_F07; assembly: GCF_054668325.1. Lineage (NCBI taxonomy): Bacteria > Pseudomonadati > Pseudomonadota > Gammaproteobacteria > Pseudomonadales > Pseudomonadaceae > Pseudomonas > Pseudomonas sp. S2_F07. Next base: position 5,389,502 of record NZ_CP162758.1, on the reverse strand, counting down.
TGCTGTTGGCTGACCACTTCAATGACTCGATCAGTGAAAAACTGCCAGCCCTTGTCCTTGTGCGCATTGGCGTTGGCGCGCTCGACGGTCATGGTGGTGTTGAGCATCAGCACGCCCTGATCGGCCCAGCTCTGCAGGTAACCATGGTTGGGGATGTCGATGTTCAGGTCGCGCTTGAGTTCTTTGTAAATGTTCACCAGCGACGGCGGTGCCGGTACGCCCGGCTGCACCGAGAAGCACAGGCCATGGGCCTGGCCCGGGCCGTGATAAGGGTCCTGACCGAGGATCACCACTTTGACCTTGTCCAGTGGCGTTGAATTCAGCGCATTGAAAATCATTGGTCCCGGTGGATAGATCTCCTTGCCGGCCGCCCGCTCCTGTTGCAGGAAGTTTCGCAACTCTGCCATGTAGGGCTGGTCGAATTCGGCACGCAGTGCCTCCTTCCAGCCCGGTTCGAGTTTGATACGGTCATCAGCAGTCATGGTTACATCCGGCAAAAACAATGGGGCGAACCCTAGGAAAGCGCATCACGCTTGTCAATTGATCTGATGCAGATCCGGCACTTTCCCACACAGCGATCATACTTAACCCTCAAATTCCCGATCGAGGTCACGATGAATCTGCACTTCGAAGAACTCACCGGCACCGACGGCGCACGCATCGGCATCGCCAGCCTGGATGCCGAAAAATCCCTGAACGCCCTGTCCCTGCCAATGATCAACGCCCTGCGCGACCGCCTGGAAGCCTGGGCCAAGGACCCGCAGATTGTCTGCGTGCTGTTGCGCGGCAATGGCGCCAAGGCCTTTTGCGCCGGCGGCGAAGTGCGCAGCCTGGTGGAAGCCTGTCGCGTCCATCCGGGCGAAGTACCGCCACTGGCTGCGCAGTTCTTTGCGGCGGAATATCGCCTGGACTTCAAACTTCATACCTACCCGAAACCACTGATCTGCTGGGGCCATGGCTATGTGCTCGGCGGCGGCATGGGACTGTTGCAAGGGGCAGGCACCCGCATCGTTACACCGAGCAGTCGCCTGGCCATGCCGGAGATCAGCATCGGCCTGTACCCGGATGTTGGCGCCAGCTGGTTTCTGTCGCGCCTGCCCGGCAAGCTCGGGTTGTTCCTGGGCCTGACTGGAGCGCACATGAACGGCCGCGATGCCATCGACCTGGACCTGGCCGATCGTTTCTTGCTCGATGAGCAGCAGCCGCAATTGATCGAAGGCCTGTTGCAATTGAACTGGCAGGAACAGACACCCATGCAGCTCAACAGCCTGCTCAAGGCCTTGCAGCAGGAAGCCGTGGCACAGATGCCCGAAGCCCAGTGGCTACCGTGCCGACAGCAGATCGACGAACTGCTGGATGTCAGCGACGTGCGTTGCGCCTGGAAGGCCATCAGCGCCTTGCGTGACCATACCGACCTGTTGCTGAGCCGCGCAGCCAAGACCCTGAGCGAAGGCGCGCCGCTGACCGCTCATCTGGTGTGGGAGCAGATCATCCGTGCCCGCCACCTGTCGCTGGCCGAAGTCTTCCAGATGGAATACACCCTGAGCCTCAACTGCTGCCGGCATCCGGAGTTCAGCGAAGGTGTACGAGCCCGGTTGATCGACAAGGACCAGAAGCCGCACTGGCACTGGCCGGACATCAACAACGTGCCGGACGCGGTAGTAGAAGCGCACTTTCACAAGGCGTGGGAAGGTCGACATCCGCTGGCGGATTTGTCGGAATACTGAAGACAGGGCATAAAAATGTGGGAGCGAGCCTGCTCGCTCCCACAGGTTTTGTATTCAGTTTAATGATTAGCGGTGGTTACCCCGCCCATTGCGATAGCCGCGACCGTCGTGACCGCGATAGTCGTTGTTCCCGCTCCCGCGGCTACGGCCGTCCCAGCCATGGTTCTGATGCATGCGGTAGTCACCCCGAGACGGCTGATTGTAACGAGGGGCCGACTGGTAATGGCGCGAGGGTTGATACATCCGCGGCTGCGAGTAATAGCGCGACGGTTGATAGATCCGCGGCTGTGAGTAATAGCGCGGTGTCGGCTGGTAGTAGCGCGCTGGAGGCGCGTAGTACCGGGGCGGCGGTGTGTAATAACCGCCACCATTGGAGTAGTAGGAACTCCCCCCGGCGTAATAGGTTGGCGATGGAGAGGTATAGACCTCGGAACTGTAGTAACTGCCTCCTTCATCGTAATAAGGCACGCACCCACCAAGGGACAATCCAAACACAGCTAGCAGAAGAATTCGACAGAGCATGGCGGCCTCCTGGACCGCGGGTAAGCCACACCAGCGACGCTGGCAGGCGACAGTCAAATGTTCGCTGACTGTCGAAACATCAGACACCGAATTCGGAATCTGGTGCGTCCGCGAAACAAGTAGAAACATCTGGCCGATGAAAGGTTTTTCATCCATTCGCGCCCTGATCAACGATGGCCACCGCGATGTCCACCGCCATGATGCCCACCGCCGTGGCCACGGTAGTAACCATGCCCACCGTAGTAATAGGTGCGATAGCCACCGTAATAACGTGGACCGTAGTAACCGTAGTAATAGGGCGAGTAGTAGCCGGGGTAGTAATAAGGTCCCCCGTAGGGGTCGGCAGGACCGGCGTAGTAGTAGCAGCCAGACAATCCAAGACCAAGCACTGCACCTAACAATAATCGTCGCAACATGGCGGCCTCCGTAAAGACCTGTAACAGCAGTCGAAACACATCGACTGACACCTGTTTTGACTGGCAATCCCCTGCCAAGTGCGACGTTGCACCCTCCTTCTGATCAGCGGCGGACAGGTTCCAATGCGGTGCACCAACGCACCATCACAAGGCAGTGCGCCTTTCCAACCAACACCGTCGACCTTCCTGCCCCCCACGCTAGAGCGCTCGGGCCAACTTGGCACGCCTCTCGCTTTAGTAAAGCCGTGCAGGAGTCACTACAGGTTCGCGGCACCACAATTTGCAATGGCTGACTAGGGTTCCGGCTCGCAATCGCGAGTGACTGGTCCGAGAGTTGGCGACCTCCAGTTGAGGTTACACGGCGGGACAAAAGCCCGGGAGACAAGCCACCGTTAGCGGTGCCGCTGCCTTCCTGTCCGTCCTTGATCAACTGGAGAACCACCATGTCCCAGCTTCGTTTACCCGCCCTGCTCGCCGCGGCGTTCACCGCCTTCGTGAGCTTCTCGTCCCAGGCTGCACAGAAAGACCACTTCAGCGTGTGCTGGACGATCTACGCAGGCTGGATGCCTTGGGAATACGCCGGCAGCCAGGGCATCGTCGACAAATGGGCAAAGAAGTACGGCATCAAGATCGATGTGGTGCAGCTCAACGACTACGTCGAATCCATCAACCAGTACACCGCCGGGCAGTTCGACGGTTGCACCATGACCAACATGGACGCGCTGACCATTCCGGCCGCCGGCGGCGTCGACAGCACCGCGCTGATCGTCAGCGATTTCTCCAACGGCAACGACGGCATCGTGCTCAAGGGCGAAGGCAGGAAAGTCGCCGACCTCAAGGGCATGGACGTCAACCTGGTGGAGCTCTCTGTCTCCCACTACCTGCTGGCCCGGGCCCTGGATTCGGTGGACCTCACCGAAAAAGACCTGAAAGTGGTCAATACCTCCGACGCCGATATCTCGGCCGCCTTCAACACCGATCAGGTCAACGCCGTCACCACCTGGAACCCGATGCTCTCGGACATCAAGGCCAAGCCTGCGGTGACCGAAGTGTTCAACTCCAGCCAGATCCCCGGCGAGATCATGGACATGATGGTGGTCAACTCCCAGACCCTCAAAGACAACCCGGCCCTCGGCAAGGCACTGACCGGCGCCTGGTTCGAAGTGGTCGAGTTGATGAACGCGAAAAACGCCGCCAGCAAAGCGGCCCTGGAGCACATGGCCAAAGCCTCGGGCACTGACCTGGCGGGTTTCCAGGCGCAACTGGACACCACCAGATTGTTCGCCACCCCGAAAGAAGCCCTGGCGTTCAGTACCAGCAAGCAACTGCCGGAAACCATGCGCAAGGTCGCCGAATTTTCCTTCCAGCATGGCTTGCTGGGTGAAGGCGCCAAGGACACCAGCGCGGTCGGCATGGCCTTCGCCAACGGCGTGACCAGCGGCGACAAGGGCAACCTCAAGCTGCGCTTCGACCCGAGTTACGTGCAGATGGCCGCCGACGCCAAGCTGTAATCAGGAGAACTGGTTATGCGCCTGATCAACCGTCACCCGGACCGCCCGAGTCGCCTGCTGCTGGTGATCCTGCCGTTCGCCCTGGTGCTGTTCGCCTACTTCACGGGCTCGGCCGAGCGACTGGCGGAAAACCCCAACGACAAGCTGCTGCCCAGCGCCGTGCAGATGACCGATGCGGTGAAACGCCTGGCCTTCGTGGCCGACAGCCGCACCGGCGAATACCTGCTCTGGCAGGACACGGCGTCCAGCTTGCAGCGTCTGGCCATCGGCCTGGGCATCAGCGCCCTGGCCGGGCTGTGCCTGGGCATCGCCGCCGGCACCCTGCCGTTGTTCGGTGCGCCGTTGTCTCCCTTGCTGACCGTGCTGTCGATGGTGCCACCGCTGGCAATCCTGCCGATCCTGTTCATCGTCTTCGGCCTGGGTGAGTTGTCGAAAGTGATGCTGATCGTGATCGGCATTACTCCGGCGCTGGCCCGTGACCTGGAACAGCGCGCCCGGGAAATTCCCGTGGAGTTGCTGATCAAGGCCCAGACCCTCGGCGCCTCTACCTGGACCCTGATGCTGCGAGTGGTGTTGCCGCAACTGCTGCCACGCCTGTTGATCTCGCTGCGACTGATGCTCGGCTCGGCGTGGCTGTTCCTGATTGCCGCCGAAGCCATTGCCTCCACTGACGGCCTCGGCTACCGGATTTTCCTGGTGCGCCGCTACCTGGCGATGGACGTGATTTTGCCCTACGTGGTGTGGATCACCCTGCTCGCCTGGTTGATGGATTGGGGGCTCAAGCAGCTGACCCGTCGCGCGTTCCCTTGGTATGAAGGAGCGGCAAAATGAGCTTCATCACGGTGAAAAACGTCTGGCAGCAATACGCCGATCAAGTGGTGCTCGAAGGCCTCAACCTGAACGTCAACGAAGGTGAGTTCTGCACCCTCGTGGGTGCCTCCGGTTGCGGCAAATCGACCTTCCTGCGCCTGTTGCTCGGCCAGGAACGCGCCAGTCGCGGCGAGATCCTGCTCGACGGCCAGCCCTTGGCCGCAGAGCCGGACGCCAGCCGTGGCGTGGTATTCCAGCGCTACTCGGTGTTTCCCCATCTGAGCGTGCTGGACAACGTCGCCCTCGGCCTCGAACTGCCGCGCTCGCCGTTGCTTGGTCGCCTGTTCGGCAGCGCGAAAAAACAGGCCCGTGAACAGGCTTCGGTGCTGCTGCACAAAGTCGGCCTGGGCCACTCGCTGGACAAGTACCCGGCGCAGCTCTCCGGCGGCATGCAACAACGACTGGCCATTGCCCAGGCGCTGATCATGAAGCCGCGGGTGTTGCTGCTCGACGAACCGTTCGGCGCCCTCGACCCGGGCATCCGCAAAGACATGCACGCCTTGCTCCTGGAGCTGTGGCGCGAGACCCGACTGACGGTGTTCATGGTCACCCATGACCTGTCCGAAGGCTTCAGCCTCGGCACCCGCCTGCTGGTGTTCGACAAGGTCCGCCTCGACCCCCATGCACCCGGCCGCTATGGCGCGCGCATCACCTATGACATCCCTTTGAACAGCGACCGCCGCGCCACCCGTGCCGCCGTCGACGCCCTGCCGGCGCCTTTGGCGGGCACGCTTCGTATCGCTTAGAGGAATTCTGAAAATGACAGATTCGACCCGACTGTTCCCCCCCTTCGCCGAGGAAATGCTCCCCGGCGGCGGCCATCGCTCCTTTGTGCTCAAACGCGGCCAATTGCTGCGCCTGACCGACCTGCGTGGCGGCGCCAACGTCAGCCTGACGTTGCTCAACGCCAATGAAAAAACCGAACGGCTGAACCTGCCCGACAGCCTCAAATGCCAACACACCGCCAAGCTCACCGCCGGCCACTGCCTGTACTCGGACATGGGCCGCGTGCTGGCCGCCATCACCGCCGACACCTGCGGCTGGAGCGACAGCCTCGGCGGCCTGCTCTGCGCAGAAGAAGTGGCGCAAAAGTACGGCGCGGGCCGCTATCAGGAACTGCGCAACGGCTTCTTCCGCAACGGTACCGACAACCTGTTGGTGGAACTGGGCAAGTGGGGGCTGGGCCTGTCCGACCTGCTGATGACCCTCAACCTGTTCAGCCGCGTGAACGTCGATGACGCCGGGCGCTTCCATTTCGTCGAGGGCAATTCCAAGGCTGGCGACTACATCGAGCTGTACGCGCCGATGGACACCCTGGTGGTGCTAACAGCCCTGCAGCACCCGATGGACCCGGCGCCGGAATATGCACCGAAACCGCTGAAGCTCAGCTGGATGAACGCCGACGCCAGCGTCGCCGAACACTGCCGCACCTCGCGCCCCGAAAACGAGCGCGGCTTCATCAACACCGACCGTTTGTTTGCCTGAGGATCGCTGCCATGTCACTCGCTATCGCTACCGCTCCACAGTCACCTGAAACCGCCGTCTACCGCGCCACCATCCCCGCCGGCGAGCCCTGGCTGATGGAGGTCAAGGCCGGCCAGACCCTGCGCATCCTCGACCTTGAGGGCAACCAGGCTGTCGACACCTTGTTCTACAGCGTCGCCAATCCCGGGGAGCGCTACGACGTGCAGCGCACCCTGCGTCGGCAGAACAGCGTGTACCTGAGCACTGGCAGCGTGCTCTATTCCAACCTCGGCAAGCCGATGCTGACCATCGTCGCCGACACCTGCGGGCGTCACGACACCCTGGGCGGCGCCTGCGCGCAAGAGAGCAACACCGTGCGCTACGCCCTGGAAAAACGCTACATGCACAGCTGCCGCGACAACTACCTGCGCGCCTGTGCTCATGATGGCCGCCTGGGCAAGGGCGACATCGGGCCGAACATCAACTTCTTCATGAACGTACCGGTCACCGCAGACGGCGGCCTGACCTTCGAGGACGGCATCTCGGCACCGGGCAAGTACGTCGACCTGCGGGCAGAAATGGACGTGATCGTGCTGATCTCCAACTGCCCGCAACTGAACAACCCCTGCAACGCCTACAACCCCACCCCTGCGGAGCTGCTGGTATGGAACTGAAACTCCCGAGACTGCGCCGTTGGTTGTTTGCCCTGTGCCAGGCCCGTTCCGGTCAGTGCCTAAAACCGCAAGAACACTGATAACCCTGTGGGAGCGAGCTTGCTCGCGATAGCGGTGTGTCAGTCACCATCAATGTTGAAAGTGCTGACGTCATCGCGAGCAAGCTCGCTCCCACAGGGGTTCGGCGGTGTTGCGAAGTGAACTGTTTTTTCACCGGGGACGGCCCTGGTGCATCAAGAAAAACTGCGGGACGGCCCGCATCCCAGTCGAGGCTGATGCGCTATCGCCTCCGGGGGTTATGCCATGTTCGAAAAAGTCCTGATTGCCAACCGTGGCGCCATTGCCTGCCGCATCCTGCGAACCTTGCGCGAGCTGCAAGTGCAGGGCGTTGCCGTGTACTCCGAAGCCGATGCCGCCAGCCTGCACATCCTGCAAGCCGATGAAGCCCACAGCCTCGGTGAAGGCTCGGCCGCCGGCACTTATCTGGCGCTCGACAAGATCCTCGCCATCGCCAAGTCCACCGGCGCTACCGCGATCCATCCCGGCTACGGCTTTCTTTCGGAAAACGCCGCGTTCGCCGAAGCCTGCAAGGCCGTCAACATCGCCTTCATCGGCCCGACACCCGAACAACTGCGGGTGTTCGGCCTCAAGCACACCGCACGTGCCCTGGCCAGACAACACGGCGTGCCGATGCTCGAAGGCACCGAACTGCTCGATAGCATCGATACCGCGCTGCTGGCCGGTGAGCAGGTCGGCTACCCGGTGATGCTCAAGAGTACCGCTGGCGGTGGCGGCATCGGCATGCGCGTATGCCGCAGTGCGGCGGAGTTGAGCGAATCCTTCGAAGCGGTCAAACGCCTGGGTCAGAACAATTTCAGCGACGCCGGGGTGTTCATCGAGAAGTACATCCAGCGCGCCCGGCACCTGGAAGTGCAGGTATTCGGCGACGGTCAAGGTGAAGTGATCGCCCTCGGCGTGCGTGATTGCTCGGTGCAACGACGCAACCAGAAAGTCCTCGAAGAAACACCCGCACCAAACCTGCCCGACGGCATGGCCGATGAGTTGTGCGCGGCTGCGATCAAACTGGCCAAGGCGGTGAATTACCGCAGCGCCGGCACCGTGGAGTTTGTGTTCGACAGCGAGGCCCAGCGCTTTTACTTCCTGGAAGTGAACACCCGTTTGCAGGTGGAACACGGTGTCACCGAACAGGTGTGGGGGGTCGACCTGGTGCGCTGGATGGTGCAACTGGCGGCCGGTGATCTGCCGCCCCTGAGCGAACTGATGCAAGGTTTGAAGCCGGTGGGCCATGCGATCCAGGCGCGGTTGTATGCCGAAGATCCGGGCCGCGATTTTCAACCGAGCCCCGGCTTGCTCACCGCCGTGGATTTCCCCGCGGCCAATGGCATTGAACTGCGCGTCGACACCTGGGTCGAGGCTGGCTGCGAGATCCCGCCCTACTTCGACCCGATGATCGCCAAGGTCATCAGTTGGGCGCCGACTCGCGAAGAGGCCCGCGCCGATTTGCATCAAGCCCTCGGCGACAGTCAGCTGTATGGCGTGGAAACCAACCGCGATTACCTGCGGCAGATTCTGCTCGATGCGCCTTTCGCCAGCGGCCAGCCGTGGACCCGTTGCCTGGAAGGGCTGATCTATCAGGCCAACACGTTCGAGGTACTCAGCGCCGGCACCCAGACCAGCGTTCAGGACTATCCCGGCCGTCTCGGTTACTGGGCGGTCGGCGTGCCGCCATCGGGGCCGATGGACAGTCGGGCGCTGCGTCTGGGTAACGGTTTGCTGGGCAATGACGAAGGCGCGGCGGCGCTGGAAATCACCATGAGCGGGCCGTTGCTGCGCTTCAATTGCGAGGCGGTGGTGGCGGTGACCGGGGCGGTGATTCCGTTGGCTTTGAACGGCGAAAGCGTACCGATGAACTCGGCACTGCTGATTCCAGCGGGCGCGACGTTGAGCCTTGGCACCATCGCAGGCGCAGGTGCGCGCAGCTATCTGTGCCTGCGTGGCGGCCTGCAGGTACCGGACTATCTGGGCAGCAAAAGCACCTTCACCCTCGGCCAGTTTGGCGGCCACGGTGGTCGCGCGTTGCGAGCCGGTGATGTGTTGCACCTGCCGGCCCTCAATGACCGCAGTGCCGGCCGGCAACTGGCTGAAGAACAGGTCACCGAGTTGCCGGCAGTTCGGCAGATTCGCGTGATCTACGGCCCCCACGGCGCGCCGGAATACTTCACTGAAAACTACATCGGCACCTTCTTCGCCACGCAGTGGGAAGTGCATTTCAACTCCAGCCGCACCGGCGTTCGCCTGATCGGACCGAAGCCTGAGTGGGTGCGTACCGACGGTGGTGAGGCCGGTTTGCATCCGTCGAACATCCACGACAACCCGTATGCGATCGGTGCGGTGGATTTTACCGGGGACATGCCAGTGATCCTCGGCCCGGATGGCCCGAGCCTTGGCGGGTTCGTGTGCCCAGTGACGGTGATCGAGGCGGATCTCTGGCAGTTGGGGCAGCTCAAGGCTGGGGACAAGGTGCAGTTTTCCCCCGTCGACATCAAGACCGCCCGCCCCCTGGCCTTGAAATGGGATCAATGTGGGAGCGGGCTTGCTCGCGAAGAGGGCGTGTCAGTCAACATTGATGTGTCTGAAGCACCGCTTTCGCGAGCAAGTCGGATCGCCGCACCGCCGCTCCCACAGGGTTTGGTGTCGCCTGTTGTATTGGATATTGGGCAGGACGACACGCGGTTGGTGGCGCGCCTTTCCGGCGACACCCACCTGCTGCTGGAAATCGGCGCCCCGGAACTGGACCTGGTCCTGCGCTTCCGCGCCCACGCCCTGATGCAGGCGCTGGAAAGCAAAGACCTGCACGGCGTGATCGACCTCACCCCCGGCATCCGCTCGCTGCAAATCCACTATCAGCCCGAGCAACTGCCGCTGTCCGACCTGCTCGGCATCGTCGCCGGGGAATGGGACGCCGTGTGCGCCGCCAAAGACCTGCAAGTGCCCTCGCGCATCGTGCATCTGCCTCTTTCCTGGGACGACCCGGCGTGCCAGTTGGCCATCGAGAAATACATGACCACCGTGCGCAAGGACGCGCCGTGGTGTCCGAGCAACCTGGAGTTCATCCGCCGCATCAACGACCTGCCGAACCTCGATGAAGTGCAGCGCACGGTGTTCGACGCCAGTTACCTGGTGATGGGCCTGGGCGACGTCTACCTCGGCGCACCGGTCGCCACCCCGCTCGACCCGCGCCACCGCCTGGTGACCACCAAGTACAACCCGGCGCGCACCTGGACCGCGGAAAACTCAGTAGGCATCGGTGGCGCCTACATGTGCGTCTACGGCATGGAAGGCCCCGGCGGCTATCAGTTTGTCGGGCGCACGTTGCAGATGTGGAACCGCTATCGCGAAGTCGCCGCGTTCGAAGGCAAACCCTGGTTGCTGCGGTTTTTCGACCAGATCCGTTTCTACCCGGTCAGCGCCGATGAACTGCTGCGCATCCGCCGGGATTTCCCCCTCGGGCGCTTCGACCTGAACATCGAGCACAGTCAGTTGAACCTGGCGCAATACCAGGCGTTCCTGGCCCGGGAAGCCGAGACCATCGACGCGTTTCGCGATCAGCAAAAAGGCGCATTCAATGCCGAGCGCGAACGCTGGATCGCCAGTGGCCAGGCGCATTTCGACAGTGAAGAGCTGGCCCCGGAGGCCACCGAAGATGTACCGCTGGAAAACGGCCAGCAGAGCGTCGACAGCCACATCGCCGGCAACCTCTGGCAGGTCCAGGTAGAAACCGGTAGCCGTGTCGCGGCCGGCGATGTGCTGGTGATCCTGGAGTCGATGAAGATGGAAATCCCCCTGCTCGCGCCATTGGCCGGCGTCGTGCGCGAGATTCGCGTGCAACCGGGTTCGGCGGTGCGCGCCGGGCAGCGCGTCGTGGTGCTGGAACTTGACTGAACCCATTTTGAAAAGGACGCATGTCATGAACATCAATCTGCAACTCGACGCCCTGCGCAGCGCTTATCGCGAAGGCCGCACCACGCCACGGCAATTACTGCTGCAACTGCGGGACAAAGCCGCCGCGCTGAACCCGGACTATCACCTGTTCATCCACTTGCTCAGTGTCGATGAACTGGAGCCTTATCTCGCCACCCTCGACGGTCGCGACCTCGACAGCCTGCCGCTGTATGGCGTGCCGTTCGCGATCAAGGACAACATCGACCTGGCGGGCATTCCGACCACGGCGGCGTGCCCGGCATTCGCCTACGTGCCGGAGCGTTCGGCGACCATCGTCGAACAACTGCTGGCCCTTGGTGCGATTCCGCTGGGCAAGACCAACCTCGACCAGTTCGCCACGGGGCTCAACGGCAGCCGCTCACCGTACGGCGCGTGCCCCAACAGCGTATTGCCGGAGTATCCGTCGGGCGGCTCCAGCGCCGGATCGTCACTGGCGGTGGCGCTCGGGGTCGCGAGCTTTGCGCTGGGCACCGACACCGCCGGCTCCGGGCGTGTGCCGGCGGCGTTGAACAACCTGGTCGGCCTGAAGGCCACCAAGGGCCTGATCTCGACAGCCGGCGTGGTTCCGGCCTGTCGCACGCTCGATTGCGTCACCACCTTCACCGCCACGGCGCGGGAAGCCAGTCAGTTACTGGCGCTCACCGCACGCCTCGACCCACGGGACGAATACAGCCGCAGCAACCCGCTGTGGAACGACGGCTCGGCATTCGGTACCCCACGCCCCTTCCGTTTCGGCGTACCCCGTGCACAGGACCTGCAATTCTTCGGTTGCCCTGAAGGCCCGCTGTTGTTCGGTGATGCCATCGACCGCCTCAAGGCCCTCGGCGGCGAAGCGGTGGAACTGGACCTGTCGCCATTTCTGGAGGCCGCGCGCTTGCTCTATGAAGGCCCGTGGGTGGCCGAGCGCTACAGCGTGGCCGGGGAGTTGATGGCGCAAAACCCGGAGGCCGTGTTGCCGGTGATTCGCGCCGTGTTGGCCAAGGCACCCGCCGTCGATGGTGTGCAAACTTTCCGCGCCCAATACCGGCTGCAAGCGCTCAAAGCCCTGTGCGACACAGCACTGGAAGGCCTGGATTGCGTCGTCACGCCGACCATCGGCCGCCCGGTGACGCTGGCGGAGCTCGAGGCCGAACCGGTGCTGCGCAATTCGGAACTGGGCTACTACACCAATTTCATGAACCTGCTCGACTACGCCGCCGTCGCCGTGCCCAGCGCGTTCATGGACAACGGCATGCCGTGGGGCGTGACGCTGTTTGGCCGCGCCTTTACCGATCAGTACCTGTTGAGCGTGGCGGATGCCTTGCAGCGTCAGCAAGGCCTGGCCGCGCCTGCACCGGCGACGGTTGCCCGCCACGATCGGGCGCGCCTGGTGGTCTGTGGTGCGCACCTGGACGGGTTGGCGTTGAACTGGCAGCTCAAGCAGCGCGGTGCCCGCTTGGTGGAAACGACATTCAGCTCACCGGATTATCAACTCCATGCCCTGGCCGGTAGCCCGCCGTTTCGTCCGGGCATGGTCCGCGTGAAGGATGGCGGCGTGGCGATTGCGGTGGAAGTCTGGGAGTTGCCGAGCAGCGAGTTGGGTTCGTTCCTGACCGGAATTCCGGCGCCACTGGGGTTGGGCAAGGTGCAACTGGCGGACGGTCACTGGGAGAGCGGGTTTATCTGCGAGGCCTATGGGTTGGAGGGCGCGGTGAACATCAGCCATCTGGGCGGGTGGCGGATGTATCTGAAATCACTGGCTTAAACACACTCAACCCTGTGGGAGCGAGCTTGCTCGCGATAGCGTCAGCACATTCACGATTGATGTGACTGACACACCGCCATCGCGAGCAAGCTCGCTCCCACAAGGAGCACCTGCAACCTCCGTGGAACATTGGAACGACCATTCGCGGCGCACATGAAGCAGTTATTTCCCCGCAGTGCCATTAGAATGCAACCATCGGATGACTGCCAATGGAACTACCATGTCGCTTCGCTCGCCGCTGTACTCTCAACGTTCGTTGGTGCTCACGCTGGTCGCGTTGCTGGGCGCTGGTTTCCTCGCCACCTCCTTTCTCAGTTACTACGCCTCCCGGGCCTCGATCCGCGACAACATCGTCAACACCGAACTGCCGCTGACGTCGGACACGGTCTACTCGGAAATCCAGAAAGACCTCGTCAGGCCGATCCTGATTTCCTCGATGATGGCCCGCGACACCTTCATGCGCGACTGGGTGGTCAACGGCGAAAAGGACTCCGACCAGATGACCCGTTACCTCAACGAGGTCATGACCCACTACGGCGCCTACACCGCATTCTTCGTCTCCAACACCAGCCTGACCTACTACCACGCCAAGGGTGTGCTCAAGCAGGTCAAGGCCACCGAGCCCCGCGACGCCTGGTACTTCCGTGTGCGGGACATGAAGGATCCGTACGAGATCAACGTCGACCCGGACCTCGCCAACAAGGACAACCTGACCTTCTTCATCAACTACAAGGTCTACGACTACAACAGCCGATTCATCGGCGCGGCCGGGGTGGGCCTGACCGTTGACGCCGTGATCAAGCTGATCGACAAGTACCAGCAGCGTTATCAACGCAGTGTGTATTTCGTCGACAACTTCGGGCGCCTGGTGCTCACCGGTGCCGAAGGGGGTCCGCAGGGTGCGCATATCGGGCAGAAGCTCGACGAACTCGACAGCATGAAAGACCTGGTCAGCCGGCTGCCCAAACCCCACAGCGGCAGCTATGAATACTCCGTGCAGGGCCAGGGACACTTCCTCAATGTGCGGTTTATCCCGGAGCTGAACTGGTACCTGTTCGTCGACAAACGCGAAGACAGCGCCCTCGGTGACATCCGCCAGTCGCTGTACCTCAACCTGCTGATCTGCCTGCTGGTGACCTTGATCGTGCTGGCCCTGCTCAACCAGGTGATCAAACGCTATCAGGACAAGATCCAGGCCCAGGCCATCCTCGACAGCCTGACCGAACTGCCCAACCGTCGCGGCTTCGACCTGCTGGCCGCGCAGGCCATGCAAGAAGCCCGGCGCGAGCCCAGGCCGCTGACCGCTTTGCTGCTGGACCTCGACCGGTTCAAGGTGTTGAACGACACCTATGGCCACCTGGCCGGCGATCAGGTATTGATTGGCTTTGCCCGGGATCTGAAGAGCTGCCTGCGGCACTCCGACATCGTCTGCCGCTGGGGCGGTGAAGAGTTCATCGTGCTGCTCAAGGACACCGACGGCAGGACTGGCCTGATGATTGCCGAGAAAATTCGTCAGCACGTGGAACAACAGCGCTATGCCTACAACGGCCAGGCCTTGCATGTGACCGTCAGCATCGGTATCACCACCCTGCAGCCCGATGACACCTTGCACAGCCTGCTGTCACGGGCGGATCATGCGATGTATCGGGCCAAGCAAAGTGGCCGTAACCGAACCTGTGTGGAAATGTCTCACTCCAGCTATGAACCAGCCTGACCTCTGCCCCGCCTGCGGCGCCCCCAACGACTGCACCCTGGCCGATCCGCGAACCGCTGACCGCGCCTGCTGGTGCTACGGCGTCAGCATCGACCCGGCCGTGCTCCAGGCGCTGCCGGCGCAACTGCGCGACGCCTCGTGCCTGTGCCCGCGTTGCGCCGAGGTCGAGGCGCAGTTGCAAGCAGCGCCCGAATCGATCAAGTAAGATGCGCGCCCCTTTATTCACCGATCCTTAAGTCATGCGTGTCGACCGCTTCCTCAGCAACCTGCCGTGCTTCAACCGTAAGCAAGTACGCCTGTTGCTGGTGGAAAAACGCGTCCGGGTTGACGGAAACGTCGTCAGCGACCCGCACAGCGAAGTCCGCGAATTCAGCCGCGTCGAAGTCGACAACGAGGTGCTGCAAGTCGGCAAACCCCTGCGCCACTTCATGTTGCACAAGCCCGCCGGCTGCGTCAGCGCCACCCGGGATCCGCAACACCCGACCGTGCTCGATTTGATCCATGAACCGGACAAGGACGAACTGCACATCGCCGGACGCCTGGATTTCAATACCACCGGCCTGATGCTGATCACCAACGACGGCAGCTGGTCGCGGCGCCTGACCCAACCGCAGACCAAGCTACCGAAGGTCTATTACGTCGAAACCGAGCAGGACATCGGCCCCGAATACGCGATCACGTTCAGCCAGGGGCTGTACTTCGCCTTCGAAGACCTCACCACGCAACCGGCCGGGCTAGAGCTGCTCGGGCCAAAATGCGCGCGCCTGAGCATCGTCGAAGGCCGTTATCACCAGGTCAAGCGCATGTTCGGCCACTTCAACAACAAGGTGATGCGCCTGCACCGCGAACGCATGGGGCCGCTGCTGCTCGACGACGCGTTGAAACCGGGCGAATACCGCCCACTGAGCGCTGAAGAGATCGGATCGATCTAAGCCAGCGACCGCTCAGCAGAAGTTGTCGAACAATTTACCAAAGGCACTTGCGCATTGATGTGACCCCTGCTTGAATCAGGACGTCGGCCGAAATGTGACCGACGAGTCACCCCATACTTCTAAGAAACTTTTTGCCGGTAGGAACCCAAGGGTTCCGGCCTCATCCGGCAGACTGCCCGCCAATAACAATACCCGTCGACCGGACTGCAATGGATCGACATGGGCCTCTCAAATTCCAGGCGTATGCCTACCTGTCACAAAGCTCGTGCAATCTCATTTGCGCGCATACCCGCTTGCCAGGAGTCTTATGACATGAGGCCAGAAATCGCTGTGCTGGATATACAGGGTCAGTACCGGGTTTACACGGAGTTCTATCGCGCAGACGCCGCAGAGAAGACCATTATCTTGGTCAACGGCTCGATGGCCACGACTGCGTCGTTTGCACAAACCGTGAAAAACCTCCATCCGCAGTTCAACGTCGTCTGCTACGACCAGCCCTACGCGGGCCGGTCAAAAGCCCACAACCTGCATGAAAAAATGCTCACCAAGGAAATCGAAGGGCAGATCCTTATTGAGCTGATCGACCACTTCGCCGCCGAACACGTGCTGTCGTTTTCCTGGGGCGGTGCCGCGACCATGGTCGCGCTTTCCCAACAGCCGCGACGCATTGAAAAAGCGGTGATCAGCTCGTTCTCCCCGGAAATCAACTCGCATATGCTCGATTACCTCGAGCGCGGCGTGGATTACCTCGGCAACCGGGACGGGGACCGGGTCGGCAACCTGGTGAACAGCACCATCGGCAAACACCTGCCAACGTTGTTCAAACGCTTCAATTATCGGCACGTCAGTTCCCTGGCCGAGCATGAATACGGGCAGATGCACTTCCACATCAACGACCTGCTGCAAAGTGATCGCCAGTGCTTTTTCAAAGCTGCGGAGAAAATCAACGTACCGGTGTTATTCATGAACGGCGAATGGGACGAATACACCGCCGCCGATGGCGCCCGATTGTTCGCCAATCACGTGCAACACGCCACCTTCACTACCTTGCAGGCCACCGGGCACTTTCTCGACATGGAACACAAAGCCGCTTGCCGGGACAGCCGCAATGCACTGATGGGCTTCCTGAAGCCGGCACCGCATGAAAGCCGACCGCGTTACCACTACGTCCAGGACCACCATGCATTGTCCATCTGAAACAGCGTCATCGCGAGCAAGCCCCGCCCTGCTGCGTTAAACGTATTCTGCAGGCGCGAGGTTTGCCCGCGATCGACCGTCATGGGGTCCGGGCTTTTTGTCATATCGTGTTAAACCCGCTCCACGTAAAGAAAAACTTCAAATTCGCGGCCGTATCTGGTACAAAGTCACCGCTCTGAGCGGGTGTCGTATAATGGCATTACTCCAGCTTCCCAAGCTGATAACGAGGGTTCGATTCCCTTCACCCGCTCCAACATTATGTTTTCAGGTACTCCCGAGTAATCCTGCAAACACCGAAACCCCAAAGAACCCGGCCTATTGAGCCGGTTTTTTTATGCCTGCATATACCCCTATACCCCTATGTATGCCTTGGCATTATGTATGCCTGCTTGTATGCTCATGCAAGAGACGAACTTAGGCATACAAAAAATGAAGCGGAAAGATATCAAGCGCCGCCCTCTATCCGACACAGCCCTGTCCGGCCTGGAGCCGGAAGCGACTGCCTACAGGGAAAAGGACGGGGACGGCCTGTACTTTCGCGTGAAGCCAAACGGCACCAAGTCGTGGGAGCTTCGCTACAAGAAACCGGACGGTAAGTGGAGCTGGCACGGTCTTGGCGGTTATCCTGATCTCTCAGGCGCCATGGCGCGCGAAAAGGCACGAGAAGCTAAACGCCTGGTCGCCAGCGGCACTGATCCGGTACAGCATAAAGCCGCCCAACGGGTCGCAAAAGAAACAGCCTGTGCCGACACCTTTGGTGCTGCCGCCGAATACTGGTATCAGCGCAAAGCTCAGGACGGTCAGCCGCCGGTTGGCGTTCGACTTCTGCCTCGAATAAGCAGGACGAGGAGCGTTTTGTCCGAGACTTCGTCGATCCGCAGCTTGCTCTACGGGTGCAGTTCTATAGCGAACCACTCATACCGACGTTCAACGCTCTATTCCTGAGCTGGAATGGTCTCGGATTGTTACTGTTGGTTGGCATACTGGCTTGCTTGTTTCTCATCAACTGGCTTGTTGCACAACTGATCGATGCCTATCTGTTGCAGTATCGAGCCGCTACCCGCGATTTTCTTACTGGCTTGTACAATCGTAGGGAAGCGATGACATTAGCCGGCGCCGAGTTGGCGAGAACGTCGCGTAGACACGGTTCGTTGTGCATGCTGATGCTGGATATCGACCACTTCAAAAAGGTCAATGACACCTACGGGCATGACGGAGGTGATGAGGTATTGAAATTCTTCGCGCAGCTACTTATCCGGACTATTCGCCAACAGGATCTGGCCGCTCGTTTTGGCGGGGAAGAGTTCCTCATTTTGCTGCCAGACACGGAAATCTCCGGCGCACGACTAATGGCCGAACGTGTGATACAGACCCTGCACACTTTGTCGCTCGACTACGCCACTTCCCGTATCAAGGTCACTTGCAGCCTGGGCGTCACCGCTTGGAGGGGCGCTGATGACACGTTTCAGGACATGCTGATCCGGGCTGACTCGCTGCTTTACCAAGCTAAACAACAAGGGCGTGACCGATACATTAGCGATTGAGACGGACTCCCCAGCCCCTCAGTTT
The DNA here is from genome assembly GCF_054668325.1 of Pseudomonas sp. S2_F07. Taxonomy (NCBI): domain Bacteria; kingdom Pseudomonadati; phylum Pseudomonadota; class Gammaproteobacteria; order Pseudomonadales; family Pseudomonadaceae; genus Pseudomonas; species Pseudomonas sp. S2_F07. The sequence goes on along the minus strand of NZ_CP162758.1, from coordinate 5,371,139 downwards.
CTGGTGAAAATTGCCGTTTACCGCGACAGGCTGCAAAGGGTCGTTTCCAGCCTATCGCGACAGGCAGAAATCGGCCAGGAGCAGTCATTCGAGATATGTCCTCTAAGCAGACGCCCCCTACCTGCCCCGAGTTTATTGGTACGTATCACTTTGAGTTGCCCCGACAAAGTGCAACGAAAAACACATTTACTAAGCCCTGAAATCAAGACTCGTCCGTCCCATTTTGTCTTGTTATGTGTAGCACCTGAGGTGCACTTAACTGTGACAATGATGAGATTGAGGCGCTACGAGGTCTTGCTCATATCTACGGACAGAACAATGACACTGAGAAGCGAGCGGAAGAAATCCTAGTGCTCACCAAGCTCGAAAGAGCCCCCCTATTCTGTTATCTGTCAGAGGGTGAAGTCCAAAGTCGCCAGGCTGGTAACTCCTATGAGCTGTATGGCGAATTCGGCGGTGTTATCGGCATCCGTGTTGCCGTAGAGCACACCGTTCGCAACCTTCAGCTGTCCTGCCGAGGTAAAGGCGCTGGTGTTGCCGATGATTTCACGGAAGGAGTCATTGCCAGTCGTGGCCGTGTTGGCATCCAGCGTCGACAAGTCAATCTTATCGCTACCCCGCACGAAGTCGCTGATCACATCCCAGCTGGTGCTGGTCAGTCCCGTTTCGCTGAAAGCGTTGAAGTCGAAGATGTCGTTACCGACACCACCAGTGAGGACATCCTTGCCTGCCCCACCTACCAGGCGGTCATTGCCGACACCACCCGACAGCATGTCGTTGCCGACCCCGCCGTCGAGCACGTTGGCCGCACTGTTGCCGGTCAGCGTGTTGACCAGGCTGTTGCCTGTGCCATTGATAGCTGAGGCGCCGGACAGGACGAGATTCTCCTGATAGTTGCCCAAGAGCCGGTTGACGCTGGCAATGACGGTATCGACGCCGCCAGTGCTGGAGGTTTCGCTGACCACATCGGCGGCGCTGTCGACATAGTAGGTGTCATTACCCAGTCCACCGACCATGGTGTCCGCGCCAATGCTGCCATTGAGCACGTTGGCTGCACTGTTGCCGGTCAGCGTGTTAGCCAGGCTGTTTCCGGTACCATTGATAGCCGCGGCGCCGGACAGGACGAGATTCTCCTGATAATTGCCCAGAAGGCGGTTGACGCTGGCAATGACGGTATCGACGCCGCCAGTGCTGGAGGTTTCGCTGACCACATCGGCGGCGCTGTCGACATAGTAGGTGTCATTACCCAGTCCACCGACCATGGTGTCCGCGCCAATGCTGCCATTGAGCACGTTGGCCGCACTGTTGCCGGTTAGCGTGTTGGCCTGGCTGTTGCCTGTGCCATTGATAGCTGAGGTGCCGGACAGGACGAGATTCTCCTGATAATTGCCCAGAAGGCGGTTGACGCTGGCAATGACGGTATCGACGCCGCCAGTGCTGGAGGTTTCGCTGACCACATCGGCGGCGCTGTCGACATAGTAGGTGTCATTACCCAGTCCACCGACCATGGTGTCCGCGCCAATGCTGCCATTGAGCACGTTGGCCGCACTGTTGCCGGTTAGCGTGTTGGCCTGGCTGTTGCCTGTGCCATTGATAGCTGAGGTGCCGGACAGGACGAGATTCTCCTGATAGTTGCCCAGGAGGCGGTTGACGCTGGCAATGACGGTATCGACGCCGCCAGTGCTGGAGATTTCGCTGACCACATCGGCGGCGCTGTCGACATAGTAGGTGTCATTACCCAGTCCACCGCCCATCGTATCCGCCCCACCGCCTCCGTTGAGTATGTCGTCACCACTGTCGTCGCTGAGCACATTGGCCGCACCGTTGCCGAGCAGGGTGTTGGCCAGGCTGTTGCCGGTACCATTGATAGCCGCGGCGCCGGACAGGACGAGATTCTCCTGATAATTGCCCAGAAGGCGGTTGACGCTGGCAATGACGGTATCGACGCCGCCAGTGCTGGAGATTTCGCTGACCACATCGGCGGCGTTGTCGACATAGTAGGTGTCATTACCCAGTCCACCGACCATGCTGTCCGCGCCAATGCTGCCATTGAGCACGTTGGCTGCACTGTTGCCGGTCAGCGTGTTAGCCAGGCTGTTGCCGGTACCATTGATAGCCGCGGCGCCGGACAGGACGAGATTCTCCTGATAGTTGCCCAGGAGGCGGTTGACGCTGGCAATGACGGTATCGACGCCGCCAGTGCTGGAGATTTCGCTGACCACATCGGCGGCGTTGTCGACATAGTAGGTGTCATTACCCAGTCCACCGACCATGCTGTCCGCGCCAATGCTGCCATTGAGCACGTTGGCTGCACTGTTGCCGGTCAGCGTGTTAGCCAGGCTGTTGCCGGTACCATTGATAGCCGCGGCGCCGGACAGGACGAGATTCTCCTGATAGTTGCCCAGGAGGCGGTTGACGCTGGCAATGACGGTATCGACGCCGCCAGTGCTGGAGATTTCGCTGACCACATCGGCGGCGTTGTCGACATAGTAAGTGTCATTACCCAGTCCACCGCCCATCGTATCCGCCCCACCGCCTCCGTTGAGTATGTCGTCACCACTGTCGTCGCTGAGCACATTGGCCGCACCGTTGCCGAGCAGGGTGTTGGCCAGGCTGTTGCCGGTGCCGTTGATCGCTACTGCGCCGGACAGGGTCAGCGTCTCCTGGAAGCTACCCAAGGTGCGAGTGACGGTGGAGATGATGGTGTCGATACCGCCGGAGGTGGTATCGCTGGACTCGGTTACCACATCGCTGGCGTTGTCGACATAGTAGATGTCGTCGCCCAGTCCGCCGATCATTGTGTCCGCACCGGTATAACCATTGAGTACGTTATTGCCGGAACTACCCGAGATACTGTCATCGGATTTGCCTCCGATGATATTTTCGATTTGGGACAGAACATCCGTACCGATATCGGTGCCGCTAGCTGTGCCTGCGGAGAGATTCACCGCGACTTTCGCTGCCACACTGGTGTATTTGACGGTATCAGCCCCGGCACCACCCACATAGGTGTTGTTCCCGGCGCCGTCACCCCCCACTATCAGATCATCACCATCCCCCGCATCGACACGGTCGTTGCCCGTGCCTGCGTACAGAATATCCTTGCCTTTCCCGCCCTTGAGTTGGTCATTGCCATCCCCGCCCACCAGTTCATTGCCTGCATCATTGGCCTGCATGACGTTGTCGAGGGCATTGCCTGTTCCTTTGGAGGCTCCAGAGCCGAGCACGAGATTTTCGACGTTGCCGGCTATGATGTAGTCGATGGTAGCGACGACGTTGTCGACGCCTTCACCTGTAACTTCCTTGACCAGGTCGCCAAGGTTATCGACGTAGTAGGTGTCGTTACCGGTGCCGCCGGTCATGGAGTCGTCGCCCCAGTTACCATTCAAGATGTCATCGCCGCCGAAGCCGCTCAGAGTATCAACCCCGAGGCCGCCCTCTAACGTATCTGCACCAGCGGTTCCTTCAATAGTCAGCGGCTTGAAGTTATAGGCATTGATGGACGACGACTGAATGCCCACGAGTGTCAATGTGGTTTGATAACCGTAACCATCTTGGGCTGCTCCATCTTTGTCCCATTGGAGCAACGTGTCACTTCCTCTTTGCTCCAGACGCAGGTACCCAAGATCAAAGCGCATCGGGTTCCCGCCAGAGTAGCCGAAGGTGCCGCCAGCGCTGGCATCCAGCAGGGAGGACACATCAATGACATCGCCCCCCATCCCGGCCGCGAAGTCTGTCACCGTCCAGCTTTTGTTGTAGAAATACTGGCTGACCTTGAAGGTGTCAGTTCCAGCGCCACCTTCAACACTCACACTGCCATTGGGGTTCCATATAATAACGTCGAACAGGTCGTTACCCTCTCCGCCAAACGCCAAGTCGGTTTCAGGAATGCCTGACCAGCCCGTTTGAATGGAAAACCTATCATTACCTGCGTTCCCCCGGAGCGTGTCATTACCCTCTGAGTATCGCTCGGTTAGATAGTCGTCTCCGTCTCCGCCCACCAGGTTGTCGTTGCCCGAGTCGCCGTACAAATGGTCAGCGCCTGCTCCACCCAGAATCGTGTCATTACCTGGGCCGCCTTGGATGGAGTCACCGGACCAGGCGTCATCCGCCTCGTCACCACCTTCAAGCCAGTCATCGCCTCCACTACCGGTAATCTGGTCAGAGCCGCCCCCACCCAAAATGGTATCGTTAAAGTAACTGCCTGCCAGGGTATCTGCCCCTGCGCTTCCGGTCAGAGACAGCCCTGGGATAGCGGCGCCGCTGGGGTCGATTCCATGCAAGAAGTTTTTGAAATCCAGATTGCTCTTATTGACGCCCTGCAATACGAGGACAGTCTGGTTTGAATAGTTGCTTCCAAGGCCGTCCTTGTCCCATTGCAGCCAGGAGTCGGCGCCTGACTGCACCAGTGACAGATAACCCGAGCCTGTAGCGAATGGGTTGCCGCCAGAGTATCCGAAGGTACCGCCAGCACTGGCGTCCAGCAGGGAGGACACATCAATGACATCGCCCCCCATCCCGGCCGCGAAGTCTGTCACCGTCCAGCTTTTGTTGTAGAAATACTGGTTGACCTTGAAGGTGTCAGTTCCAGCACCACCTTCAACACTCACACTGCCATTGGGGTTCCATATAATAACGTCGAACAGGTCGTTACCCTCTCCGCCAAACGCCAAGTCGGTTTCAGGAATGCCTGACCAGCCCGTTTGAATGGAAAACCTATCATTACCTGCGTCCCCCCGGAGCGTGTCATTACCCTCTGAGTATCGCTCGGTTAGATAGTCGTCTCCGTCTCCGCCCACCAGGTTGTCGTTGCCTGAGTCGCCGTACAAATGGTCAGCGCCTGCTCCACCCAGAATCGTGTCATTACCTGGGCCGCCTTGGATGGAGTCACCGGACCAGGCGTCATCCGCCTCGTCACCACCTTCAAGCCAGTCATCGCCTCCACTACCGGTAATCTGGTCAGAGCCGCCCCCACCCAAAATGGTATCGTTAAAGTAACTGCCTGCCAGGGTATCTGCCCCTGCGCTTCCGGTCAGAGACAGCCCTGGGATAGCGGCGCCGCTGGGGTCGATTCCATGCAAGAAGTTTTTGAAATCCAGATTGCTCTTATTGACGCCCTGCAATACGAGGACAGTCTGGTTTGAATAGTTGCTTCCAAGGCCGTCCTTGTCCCATTGCAGCCAAGAGTCGGCGCCTGACTGCACCAGTGACAGATAACCCGAGCCTGTAGCGAATGGGTTGCCGCCAGAGTATCCGAAGGTACCACCAGCACTGGCGTCCAGCAGGGAGGACACATCAATGACATCGCCCCCCATCCCGGCCGCGAAGTCTGTCACCGTCCAGCTTTTGTTGTAGAAATACTGGTTGACCTTGAAGGTGTCAGTTCCAGCGCCACCTTCAACACTCACACTGCCATTGGGGTTCCATATAATAACGTCGAACAGGTCGTTACCCTCTCCGCCAAACGCCAAGTCGGTTTCAGGAATGCCTGACCAGCCCGTTTGAATGGAAAACCTATCATTACCTGCGTTCCCCCGGAGCGTGTCATTACCCTCTGAGTATCGCTCGGTTAGATAGTCGTCTCCGTCTCCGCCCACCAGGTTGTCGTTGCCTGAGTCGCCGTACAAATGGTCAGCGCCTGCTCCGCCCAGAATCGTGTCATTACCTGGGCCGCCTTGGATGGAGTCACCGGACCAGGCGTCATCCGCCTCGTCACCACCTTCGAGCCAGTCATCGCCTCCACTACCGGTAATCTGGTCAGAGCCGCCCCCACCAAAGATAGTGTCGTTATCGACCGTACCTTCCAGAGTGTCGTTGCCGTCTGTGCCATTGATTGCACTCAAGGTACCGGCTTGACTGCTGAGATCGAGCGTGCCTGCCTCGATTTCTCCTTTCTGGACTTCCAGCTGCGAATCTCCTCCCAGGCGTGTCGATCCGCTCAGGTCATCCGATGCAGCCACATCGGCTCCGGTGATCTGTGACAGGCTGTCGATGAACTGCCGGCCGAGGTCCCCCTGCGCCACATTGCATCCATAGAACAGGATGTCTCCGGTCTCAGTCAGGGTCGATCCGATGACCTGCAGCGAGTTTTCGTATTGGTATAGATTGCTGGAGTCCAGAACCGTCGACCCCAGGTACAGAGATCCAGGGCTGCCGTGCGAGATGATTTGAATTGAATCCAGATTTTCATAGCCAGCAGCTGCTGTTTGAATCTGCAAGACGCCATCCTTGTCAGCATCCAGCAGCACCCATCGGATGTCAGCCCCAAAAGTGGAGATCAACTTTTGGTAGTCAAAAACGCGGCTATCGACGAAAACGAGATTCCTGGTCATTCAAAATATCCTTGAGTAGGCGATCACTTCCGTCCGATTGCAGCAAAGGCAGGAGCGATTCAAGCAGCGGCCGTTGCAGAAGCCAAGTGCAACGAGGTTACGGAACTGAAGCACTTGCATGATGCCGCAATGCCATCGCTACTGTCATGACATCAATCAGACATTTTCAATAGCTGCGGGCTGCAGGTTGCCCACGCTTAATTGCAGTCCGTTTCAGCGCCTTGCATCCCTTTGGCTCGACTGTGTTCTGAGGACGCCACACGGGATGCGCGGAGGGGCAATACCAGGGATGCACGGGTACGGCACCGCGCCGATGCTGGCCTGGATGGTGGAGGAAAAAGACATCGAGCCGCATGTGCCGGTGTGGGACAAAACCGAGCGCAAGAACAACAGTTTTTCGAGCAACGATTTCCACTGGAATGAAGAGGCTGAGGAATACCGCTGCCCGGCCGGAAACCCATTGCGCAGCGAATGGCGAGCCTTCAAAAATGAGCGTTCACACGTCACCAAAGCCAACACCCTCATCTTCCGGTCCCGGCAGACCGACTGCGTTGCCTGTCCGATGAAAGCCAAGTGCTGCCCGAACACTGCGTGCCGCAAGATCGCCCGCAGCGTCCATGAAGCCGCGCGCGATGTGGCTCGGCGAATCGCAGCGACACCTGCGTACGTGCGCTCTCGCCACGAACGTAAGAAGGTCGAAATGTTGTTTGCCCACCTCAAGCGCATCCTGAAATTGGATCGCCTGCGACTACGTGGCATGAGTGGCGCGACTGATGAATTCACGCTGGCCGCTGCGGTGCAGAACCTGCGACGGCTGGCCAAATTTACATCTCAAGGGCCACCTGCCACGGGATAGGTGCGCCTGCACGAAGCAAAAAACCTCAAATTAGCCCAATAACAGAGCAGCAAAGGTCAACGAAGAGCCGAGAAACCACTCGATGTGGTGAGTAGGTTCTCCGATGGTGGTCGTGCCTGAGTTCAGGCCAGCTGAAAATCCGACTTTTTCAACAGAATCGGCCATTTCCGGTCAGTCGTGAATGGTACAAACTCGCCCGCGCGCCTCGCTAAGGTTCTAGATCTTTGCTCTGAGGGGGGATTAACATCCCTCCTTCTCGATGCCACATTTATCGTATTTCATACCGCAGATCATTGAGCACCTGCGACAGATTCACGCGACATCGCAATGCCTTTACTGCCCCCCCGATTTACTCATCTCTTTGGCTGGTATTTTTCAAAATACTGTCCCGCTAGTTTTTGCATTACTTCAAGTTGGGAATTGGATAGTTTTTTAGCCACCAGATCTCGAGCCTCAGTGGCGCTGGTATTTCCATTTGCAACAGCGACCGATAACCACACATATGCCTGGCTGTAGTCTTGTGGGATGCCACTACCGGAGGCATAGCCGAGGCCAAGGAGGAACTGGGCATCGGAATGCCCCTGTTCGGCGGCCTTGCGGAACCAGGCCACCGCCTGCTTTGTGTCCCTCCCAACACCTATACCCTGGTCGTAGCAGATTCCAAGGTTGTACTGGGCATCGACGAGCCCCTGTTTCGCGGCCTTGCGATACCAAGCCACCGCCTGCCGAGAATCCTGCGCTACGCCCTCACCGTTTGCGAACCTACGTCCGAGGGTGTACTGGGCAGCGGCATCGCCCTGCTCGGCCCTGTGCTGAATCGCGGTGAGCTCCTCGGCGGAATACACATGGCTGGCCGGCTCTAGTAAGCACAGCGCCAGGAAGACCGCGCGGGCATAGCGCTGGTAACGGCGGGTTACGGTTGACTGGCTCATGTCCTAGCGCTCACTGATCACAATAGAACCAGCTTAATGGAGAGACGCGTATAGCTGCTGAGTGATTGATTTACAGCCTAAAGATTCCGGATTACTCAGTGCGATGCGACTTCGCAAAACGCTTCATTGGCAAGGTCTCAACGGTCGACACAACTGTAAACCAAGACTTGCATGATGCCAGCAACATCAAATAGCCATTACCTCGGAGCGTGATTTCCCTGATACTGCGTGCCGTAATTCGGCCTTAATCAGGGATCCTCTCTCATGGACGATTTTTTGCAAACCGTGGCTCTGCTGCGTGCGAGGTATCAGCGCCCGGCAGGCTTCAACCTCTTCTCCGTACTCCGCAGCTCAAGTGACGAGGTTCGGCTTCACTCGCGCTTCCTCGCCTTCCTGCTCGACCCTAAGGCTACCCACAATCAGGGAGCAGTGCTGCTGAATCTCCTGTTGAAGCGACTGGGCATCCAGAACTTCGATTCAGAGAATGCGATAGTCGAGGTTGAGTACCAGAACATCGACATCCTGGTCCGCAACCATTTCAAGCAGGCAGTGATCATCGAGAACAAGATCTACGCCGGTGATCAGGACGAACAGCTCTGGCGCTACCACCAGCGATTGCAAGCGGAAGGCTACGGCGAGATTTGGACCACGTACCTCACCTTGGATGGTTCCGAGCCCAGTGAACAGAGTCGCAAGTCCCTGCCTGTAGTTCTTCTCAGCTACGAAGCCGAGATCATCGCTTGGCTGAAGGACTGTATCCCACTGGTTGCCCGCGAGCCCGGCGTGCGGGAAAGTGTTTTCCAGTACATCGAGCTACTCCAAAAGTTGACATCCAGTGACCAAGGCGAGATCTACATGAACAAGCTGAAAGAACAGATCCTGCTGGGCGAGAACCTCTTCGTGATCGCCGACATCAACCATGCATTCAAGTCCGTCTTGGCCGACCTACAGTTCGATATTTGGGAGCGCATGACGGCTTGCCAAACGAGCCGGTATCCACACCTCGGCAAGCCCGAAATTTCGGCCACGAAGGAGGCGGTTTCCGCCTATTACAAGAAAGCCAAAAACAGCAAATACATTGGTCTCTCTTTCCCCTTCACGTTTATGAATGGTGGCGTGTACATCGAACTCAACCACCGCCTCTACTGTGGCTACTATTGTGACAGTGAGCAGTTCCCGGAAGAACGGGAGCACCTATTGGCGCTGAGTCGAGAGATCGCACGCAACACTCGCAATTCGGGCAGCCTGTTCTGGAAGTTCTCTAAGTACAACGTGAACCTACATGCCCCTTCCAATGAGGACCTGGCGCTCCTCCGAGATCCGGTTATGAGGGAGTCGATTGCCGTCAGCCTGATAGATGATGTGCACGAACTGTGGCAGCGCGCTCACCAGCAGTTCGCCTAGCCAAGCATTAAGAATGCTTTCTGATTGACGTTAAATATTTTGCTTTCGAATTCTTATTGATACAGCCAAGTCACTCGCAGCCACCAGTGAGACCAAAAAAATGCCCAACCTATCCACTTATGAAAAACACGCCCTAAAAGAGATACACAACTGGAAAAACCCCGAAATTGGCTGGTTTGGGCAAGCGATGAAAATTATCAACCAACCTTTAGATAAAGCGGGAGACTTACTACTGGATACACCAGGTGTAGGGTTCGCGATCCAAAAATCTATTGAGGGGCTTACCAGCATCTGTAACGACGCAGCCCAATGGAGCGTGCGCCCCGAAGCAATATTTGAAGAGTTTCGCTCCGTTGGCCATGGCGATGTAAAAACCCACAAAGACTTAATCCAGTTAGATTTGGAGGATATAGACAAGGTCGTGGGCTGGCTCGCTGCCAAATACAAAGGGATCGCGCTTGTCGAGGGTGCTGGAACGGGCACGCTAGGGCTTCCCGGGATTGCTATTGACATACCTGCTCTTATCGCACTTAACCTACGAGCGATTGGTGAGTATGCGGCATATTACGGCTTTGATAGCTCACGACAAGAAGAGCGGCTCTTCGCTTTCAACGTTCTAGGGCTTGCCTCATCGCCTACCGATGCGTCTAAAGCTCTCGCTATGGCACAGTTAGTTAAAATTGCCCAAGACATCGCAAAAAAATCAACATGGAAGCAACTCGAGAAAAGCGTATTCGTACAAATTATAAAAGAAATTTGCAAGGCTCTTGGAATAAGGTTAACCAAAGCTAAACTAGCACAAGCAGTCCCCTTGATGGGAGCCGCCGTAGGCGGCGGTTTTAATACATACTTCACTATGAAAGTATGCGATGCGGCGTTCTATTTATATCGCGAACGTTTTTTGGCTCAAAAATATGGCGGGGCCGTTATTGAGGTGACAGTTCCACCTGCGCCTGATCTCGATCCACATTATCCGGAAGCTGATATTAATATCGACGACTAAACATATTAAAAAACGACGGATTTATTTCTGGGAACTGACATAGACTCCCACAAACCTGACCGATTGCTGCCGCTGGCGAGTGGCAGCTTCGGGTCGATTCTGTTGAAAAAGTCGGCCATGGTTTCCAAGGCCGAAAAGTACGCGCTTGACATTGAAATCTTTACTTAGAACAGAGGACTCTGGACTCAGATTTCACTTAGCTGCGCGCTAAAAAGAGGTTTTCAGCAGTCAGTATGCGGGCAGTCTGGAGGGACCGACTTTTTCAACAGAATCGGTCGCCTGCTGCCGGTCGACCACAACGAAATTCCACCTTCTCCCTCACCCCCTGTAGCAAATTTTAAGCAACCGTTTTCGGCTCCAATCCCGAACACTATCACAGCGGTCCAATCACCTTGCACACAGGTGTCCAGCCTCCATCAATCGATTCGCTCGATGAGTTTTTCATGCTGCTACGCTTTCCTTTTCACTGAGGAATTACGATGCCCAATTCAGACTTGCTCCCTTCCCTTCTTTTCAAGATCAATGAAAACCAACTCGCCCTAGAAGCCGCCATCATGGAACTCACGAATTGGGTCGAGCAGAGGGGAGCTGTAGATGTCGCTGAAAACGTACGCGGAGCCTTGGATGCGATCGACCGCAACGAGGAGTTCATCAAGATGACACTCGCGGTGATGATGACGCCGGAGTGACGGCTATCGGATGTGGATTCAACCGGCTAATTGCCGTCACTCGGAATCGACATTTCTCCTAGATAGAGAGCTGACCAAGAACCTGAAGATCCCCACTCCTACGCGGCTTTCGTGCTGCTCTCGCGTTGGTGATAGAGTCTCGCCACATCTTAACGAGGGAACGATATGAAATTGTTCGTAGGTGCTTTGGTGGTGGCGATGTTGGCGGGTTGTGCTGACTCTGGCCCCATAAAAGTTGGCCCAGACACCTACACGATTTCAACGCGTGTTCCATTCGGTGGTCCTGCCTCCGCGAAAGGGCAAGCGTTGAAGGAGGCGAACGCGTTTTGTGTGTCCCAGGGAAGGGAAATCCTCCTCGACCATATGCAGGCGAACGAATGCGCACTACACGGCGGGTGTGGGGAAGCAGAGATATTTTTCTTTTGCCTAGCCTTGAGTGATCCGAATCTGAAGCGTCAAAAATACAGCCCCGATCCGACTCAGAAGATCGAAATTAATCAACGGTAGACAGCTCCTATAGTGAGTTCTCGTCAGCTGAGTGGTTATCGGGGCATATTTTGAGTTGGCCAAGGGAGGTTTTATGAAAAAAGTGTTGATTTTAATGCTCGCGACTCTGATCACTGGATGCTCTACAAGCGGCACATCCGTTTTGATCGGTGAAGGTGGTGTGCTACCACCCACAGACCCAGGCTCGATCTCGCTGCTTCTGGAACCACCGCAGAAAAAGCACAGCGTAATTGCGCTGGTTGAGGGCGTCGCGGCAACAGATGATTACTTCACGAAAGCAAAGACTGAGGCCGCTGCGATTACGGCCATGAAGGAAGAAGCCGCAAGGATTGGCGCAAACGCAATTGTACTAACCGGTAAGGGCACCCAGCCTTATGGCCAAGTAACGGTTGGTAACAGCACTGGCTCGGCGTACGGTTCCGCAACGGCTACTGGCCTCAACGCCAACGCTTACGCCACCACCGTCAGCTCTTCGATGGGCTGGGAAAAGATCACTTTTAGCGGCACAGCAATCCGATACACGGATGAGTAGGCTGCTGCCTTACATGCAGTAACACTCGAGCGACCGCTCAGCCTACGTCTTTTTTGGCCAGAAGTCGCCGACTGGAAGACAATCATGAAACCGATTTACACTCATTTGGCCACGACTGGAAAAATTAATCCGTCCCCTTTTTTCATTAAGCACTACTACAACTGCGCCAAAGCCTATTCAGCCATGATCCGCTTGTAGCGCTTCTGGTACTCCTCATAGGGAAGGCCCTGCTGTTCCAACTGTTTGATCTGTTGTTGTTGGTAAGCGTCTTTTGTCATGAGTGCGGCACCGGTCCCGGAATTTGACTTCTTAACTCCCTTCAAACCTGCAGCACCATTTGGAAATAGCTGATTGGTCAGCTCTGTGATTTTTTTCTCAGCAATAATGAATTTATCAATTACCCGGCCGCTACCGCTACGCGAGTCATATTCAGCGTGGCCGACCTGCTGGCCGTACTGATAAACACGGATATCTGCATAGCTCATGTAAATAGCCATGTCCCAGGACCAGGTACCGATATAAGTCGTCGAAAGAGGGCAGCTAGACGGGCTGCTGCCTGGTGGGATCTGACGCGTGTGGAATCCTTTGTTTTTGAGCAGGTTTTCATAGGTAGTGTTGAATCCCTCTCGTAGTCCTTCGGCGGGGATCAGACAAATTTCTGGCGTCATCTCGGAAGACAGCTCAGCAGGTGTCACGGTTTGCTTGATGCTGCAACCAGATGCCAAAAAAGTTGCTGTCAGGACGAGAGGTATATAAAGAGCGCGCATGTTGACCTTCGTGTCATGAATGAGCCAAGGACGTTATCACGGCGTTGCCAGTCAAGCAGGCTAACAAGCGGGACGCGCCGTGCAGATATTGAGGATCAGTTTATAGTCGGAAGGGGGGCCAGCCTTTCATTTGGCGACAGTGCTTTTTCAGTTCATGGCAATCCGTGACCGTTAATCTGAGATTGCACAGCGTTGCTTGAGCCATGCCCCTCTCCGGACGTACCGATAGGTCGTCAGTGGCGTGCAAATTCCCGGCTGAGGTGAGAAATCCCAGGAGTCAGCTTTGGGTCGATTCTGTTGAAAAAGTCGGCCATGGTTTGCGCATCAGAAAAGTACGCGTCCGAGATTGAAATCTTTACTTTTGGCAGGGCTTCCCGGACTCGGATTTCACGTAGCAGCGTGCAAAAAAGGCGTTTTCACCAGTCAATGATCAGGCAGTTTGGGCAGACCGACTTTTTCAACAGAATCGGTCGATTGTGGCCCTTGCGAGGGCCTGCTTGGGGTCGCGGCCGATCCTTGGGACAAACCCTGAGAGGCCATATCTTCGATCGCGTTCACCTCGACGTCTACAGGCCCCTGGTGGTGGCTTTCAAGCACGCCTTGCAAGCTTCGAAGCCCAACGATTTCAGAAAGCTCTCCTGATGAGATCGATCATGACTTTTCCGGTAATACTGGCTAAGCATGGATTTCAATACCCGTTTGTAGGCATTATGCCATTTCCTGTCTAGGTCACTTGCCTGGGGGCTATCAACCACGCGCCTTGGCGCAAAGGTCCGATTTTTGACTTCAGGGTGCGCCGCCTGAAATGCCTTGGCCTCGCGAAGGTGTTGTTCCAGTGCCTGTTCCAGGGCCGCCAGAGTAAGCAGACTGAATTCGCTCTGGCCGGAATTAATGTATTCAATCCTTTGTGGTCTGTTTTTGAGCAAGAACTGGGCTTCTAATGAGTTTAGGAATTTTTCCTGATCACCCTGCAACAGGTGTTTGTTTGCCTCTGCAAACACTCGGAATTTTTCGATCTCGTCGGGGCCCTTGGCTTCGATTTCCGGCGGAATGGTGAAATTCAAATAGTCCGACTTCAGGTAGTCGCAGGAGCTGTCGAAGTGATATTTCAGCGGCCCATTGCTTCTGAACAGATGCCTGCCATCATTTCGTTGTGCCTTGGTGCCCGAGATCCTGAATTGTTCAATCCCGGACGCCACCAGCAACTCGGCATACAACGACTTCAACTCTATCGTTGAAAGTATCCAGGCCAGGTCTTCTTTATAGACCGCCTTTCTGACGTGCTCATCCACTTGGTCGATCGATTCGAAATAGAGATGTTTCAATGCACCCATGCTGCTGTTGGTCAAGTAAACCTGCGCTTCTTTGACTTCCACGTCCCCTCCTTGAATCTGCCAATTCATTGCGCTATGTCTAGGCCGAGTGGCGTATTTACAGCGAAGGACGCTTGTTCTGCAGCCCGGTTTGTACAGTGATCACGTTCGCCTTTGCCAACAGGTCCAACGCGCACCCAGGTTGGAACATGCAATCCTGCTTGAGTGCTTGTTCAGCGGCATCCATGATCGAATCGGCATACTCGAAGGTGGAGGCCACATAGGCCTGCAGACGCGATGAGAGGACTTCGGCGACAAGCCCAGTTGCACTTTTTCCGGACAGTTCAGCCACTAGATCCAGCATAGCTGAGACTTTTTCGCCGGGGCGTACATTGACCATGGTGTGTTGTTCTGCCCGTGCTTCTATCTGGGCTTCGCCAATAGCCTGGATGACGGTCGAAAGAATACCGATGCTCATTTTTTCACCCCTGCCAGCTTTTTTTTGATTCCAATGAATGTTTCGCTGTTGTAGGCATCTTCAGGCGCGCTGGGATCCGGCATCATTTCATACGGCACGTTGAACGCCAGGATGTTCTTCAACAGGTGCTGGCACTCAGAACCGATGGCATCGAATACCCAAGGTCGGGACAACGCATCGTAAGCAGCGCGCTCATCGGCGGTTTTGGCCAGCAGCGCCCGCGCGTCTCGATCAGGAATGCTCATCAGCTCATCGAGCAACACGTCATGCAGGAGCTTATTAATCAGCACTGAGCGTGAGACGCCTTCGTGCTCTGTCAGGGCATCGAGCAGATACAGGTCGTGTTGCTTGATACGCACATTGTATTTGCGCTCGCTTTTTACCCGTTGAAGCGATTCGGGGGTGGCTGTGTCGGCAAAGGCGTCGGGGTGTATCTCAAGGCTGTAATCACCATCGAGGATCGACCCTTTGCTTACCGAAAAGCTTCTGGCGTTTTCAGGACTCATGAATGTGTTCTCTTAGTATTGGAGTAGACGGTGATCAGGGTCTCGCCCTCGATGACAAGCGATGCACCACCACGCCGTGCCAGCTGCTCGAGCATTTTCAGTTCTTCACGTTTCTGTTGGAGCAAGGGGGCAATGGCGCGCTCCGGGAGTACAAGTCTGTCTCCCCGGGCATTCCAGTCACCAAGGGTGAGAATCGCCCCGATCATGGCTTCTGAAATGCCACGTTGCCTCATTCGATTTTGCAGATGCGCGGTTTGCATGTCGTCATCACTCGTGTTGTGTTGATGGTCGACAATATAGCCATTTAAAAGACAAATTAAAAGCCATAAATTGGCTTTTCGTTAGGTTCTGATTTTAACCTTGAAAGGGGGCGCAGTGCGCTGCTGAAGCTGCTGACGTTCGCACAGTCTGTTGCTCGCCATTTACACGCTGCCATTACTATCGCTCTGCTCTGGCGAACGGTTGCAGGTTTTGGGGCTCAGTCGCTCTGATTTTCTAGCAATCCACGATTACTCCATACCAGAGTTTTCGGAGCAGTACGCCCGCGAGCACCGGCCTGGGCAACTGAAGCCACTATTTAGCTTTCACCCTATCTACGTAACAAAGGGTATGCCTTAGCTGATACGCGCACATTCAAATTTATTTGCCCTTTCCGCTTGATAAGTGACACTCATAGTGCAACAGTATTAGTAGAACACCCTAAGTGATACGGAAGGCACATCATGTTCATCCGCGCATATCTCCGAGCATCCACCGAAGAACAAGACGCCAGCCGCGCCCAAGCCTCGCTTGACCAGTTCGCCAGCGAACATAACAAGGTCATCGCGAGTGTGTATTTGGAGAATGCCAGCGGCGCCTCCGCAGACCGGCCTGAGTTGCTGCGTCTGCTCAAAGATGCACGTAAGGGTGACGTGCTGCTGGTGGAGTCGATAGACCGGCTCTCCCGCTTGCCGGTGGAGGACTGGCAGAAGCTCAAGGCCACGATTGATTCCAAGGGTCTGCGCATCGTCGCGCTCGATCTCCCGACCAGTCACCAGGGAATGCAGGACACGAAGGGCGACGAGTTCACCGGGCGGATGCTTGGTGCTATCAACTCGATGCTGGTGGAAATGATGGCCGCCATTGCGCGCAAGGACTACGAGCAACGCCGCGAGCGTCAGGCCCAGGGTATCGAGAAGGCCAAAGCTGCCGGTAAGTATCAGGGCCGGCCGATTGACGAAGATCTGCACAAGCGCGTTACGGAACTGCTCGGTGCAGGCCTTGGCATTCGCGCAACTGCCAGGCACGCCAACTGCTCAACCACCACAGTCCTCAGGATCAGGGACTTAACCAGCGCATGAATGCACCAATAAGAAAGGCTTTGCGGCCAATACCATAGGGGAGCATCATGACGACAACCTTTTTTGATTTACATCCTCATTATCCCTAGTGCTAGTGCGCCCGGGCGTCCCGGACTACAGAACGCATGTGCGCGTTCTTTCGGGATATGACCTGTACAGGAGGGGGCCGCACCCGCTGTTGCGATAGGAGCGCCTATGGAAAGCTACACTTGCCTGCCATTAGAGCCCAAGCGATCCAACGCATTGTAGATGCTGCGGATGATGGGTTCGCTGGTGTTGTGCGCGTAGCCGGCCAAGGTAATACCTGCCTGCATGATGTCCTAGCCGATGCCGCTGTTTAGCTGGGTCAGCTAAGGAAAAGTTCTCAGGACCAATGAAACCGGCCACACCCTTACTTTGGAATACCCGGTTTCAACTTGCTTTACACGATCAGTGGTACAAAGGTTGGTACAAGCTTCATTCCCTCTCTAGACGTCCTGTCCACCGTTCGTCACTTCCTAATACCGCTGCTACGCTGAAACCTCCATGGAGGAATCGCGATGCCAAACTCAGACCTGCTCCCTTCCCTGCTATTCAAGATCAACGAAAACCAGCTCGCTCTGGAGGCTGCCATCATGGAGCTCAAGCTTTGGGTTGAGCAGCGTGGAGCGGCCGAGATCGGCGGCAATATCCGCGGTGCCCTTCAAACGATCGACAAGAACGAAGAATTCATCAAAATGACGCTTGCAGTGATGATGGCGCCGGAATGACTGCGATCGGCCATTTCCGGTCAGTCGTGACAGGTATCGGTTTAACATCCTCCGTCTCAATGCCACATTTGTCGCATGTCATATCGCAGATAATTGAATACCTGCGACAGACTCATCCGACATCGTAAAGCCGTTACCATCAGGCCCGAATGAGTCGTCGCATAACTCAGGAGTTACGCGACGACGTAAGGAAAATTCCGCACTCAGTGTTGCTGCACCTGCTTGAGCCTGCGCCTTGGCTGGTATTCGTCAAAATACTGCTCCGCTAATCTTTGCGCCGCAGTCAGTTGGGAT
This sequence comes from Pseudomonas sp. S2_F07, assembly GCF_054668325.1. NCBI lineage: Bacteria > Pseudomonadati > Pseudomonadota > Gammaproteobacteria > Pseudomonadales > Pseudomonadaceae > Pseudomonas > Pseudomonas sp. S2_F07. Next base: position 5,353,437 of record NZ_CP162758.1, on the reverse strand, counting down.
TTGGATAGTCCCTCAGCGATCTGATCGCGAAACTGATTGGCATCGGAATATCCATTTGCAACAGCGACCGATGACCATACATACGCCTGCTGGTAGTCCTGCGCGATGCCCTCGCCTTTGACGTAACTGACGGCAAGGTTGTACTGGGCAGCGGCGTATCCTTGTTCGGCGGCCTTGCGGTACCAAACCACCGCCTGTTGAGAATCCGGTGTAACGCCCTCGCCGTTGGTATAGCTGAGCCCAAGGCTGAACTGGGCAGCGGCATGGTCCTGTCCGGCAGCCTGGCGGAACCAAGCCACCGCCTGCTGAGAGTCCTGTGTAACGCCCTCGCCGTTGGAAAAGCTGAGCCCAAGGTTGTACTGGGCAGCGGCATACCCTTGTTCGGCGGCCTTGCGTAGCCAGACCACCGCCTGCTTATCGTCCTGCACAACACCTTGGCCTTTGGTAAAACTATTTGCGAGGTTGAATTGGGCAGCGGCATTACCCTGTTCGGCCGCCTTACGGTACCAGACCACCGCTTGCTTATCGTCCTGCACCACGCCCTGGCCTTTGGCATAGCTAAAACCAAGGTTGGCCTGAGCAGTGTCATCGCCCTGTTCGGCGGCCTTACGGTACCAGGCCACCGCTTGCTTATTGTCCTGCACCACGCCCTGGCCTTTGGCATAGCTAAAACCAAGGCTGGCCTGGGCAGCTGCATGGCCCTGTTCGGCGGCTTTACGGTACCAAGCCACCGCCCGCTGAGAGTCTTGCGCAACGCCTTCACCTCGCGCGTAGCTGAGCCCAAGGTTAGTCTGGGCAGGGGCATGGCCCTGTTCGGCGGCTTTACGGTACCAAGCCACCGCCTGCTGAGAATCCTGTGCAACGCCTGCGCCATTGGTATAGCTGAGCCCAAGGTTGTATTGGGCAGGGGCATGGCCCTGTTCGGCGGCCTTGCGGTACCAAGCCACCGCCTGCTGCGCGTCCTGCGCCACGCCCTCGCCCTTGGCATAGCTGACGCCGAGGTTGTATTGGGCAGGGGCATAGCCCTGTTCGGCGGCCTTGCGGTACCAGGCCACCGCCTGCTGCGCGTCCTGCGCCACGCCCTCGCCCTTGGCATAGCTGACGCCGAGGTTGTATTGGGCAGGGGCATGGCCCTGCTCAGCGGCCTTGCGGTACCAGGTCACCGCCCGCTGCACGTCCTGCACCACGCCCTCGCCCTGGTCGTATCTGGCGCCAAGGTTGACCTGGGCCTCGGCCAGGCCTTGTTCGGCGGCCTTGCGGTACCAGGCCACCGCCTGCTGCGCGTCCTGCGCCACGCCCTCGCCGCTGGCGTAGCTGAGACCAAGGTTGTTCTGTGCGGCGGCATAACCCTGTTCGGCGGCCTTGCGGTACCAGGCCACCGCCTGCTGTGTGTCCTGCGCCACGCCCTCGCCGCTGGCGTAGCTGAGACCAAGGTTGTTCTGTGCGGCGGCATAACCCTGTTCGGCGGCCTTGCGGTACCAGGCCGCCGCCTGCTGCGCGTCCTGTGCCACGCCCTCGCCCTTGGCGTAACTGAGGCCAACGGCGTACTGGGCAGCGGCCAGGCCCTGTTCGGCGGCCTTGCGGTACCAGGCCATCGCCTGCTGCGCGTCCTGCGCCACGCCCTCGCCCTTGGCGTAACTGAGGCCAATGGCGTACTGGGCCTCGGCCAGGCCCTGTTCGGCGGCCTTGCGGTACCAAGTCATCGCCTGCTGCGCGTCCTGCGCCACGCCATAGCCCATGGCGTAGTTATATCCAACGCTGTACTGGGCAGTAGCATGGTCCTGTCCGGCGGCCTTGCGGTACCAAGCCAGCGCCTGCTTTGTGTCCTGCGCCACACCATAGCCTCTGGCGTAGCTAAGACCCAGATTGAACTGGGCCTCGGCCAAGCCCTGCTCGGCGGCCTTGCGGTACCAGGCCAGCGCCTGCTTCGCGTCCTGCGCCACACCCTCACCGATGGCGTAGCTGAGGCCGAGGTTGAACTGAGCAGCGGCATCGCCCTGTTCGGCCCTTTGTCGAATCGCGGTGATATCTTCGGTGGCACGCACAGAACTGACCGACAGAAGCAAGCACAGCGTCAGGAAGAACGAGCACGCATAACCCTGGTAAGGGGGGGGGACGATTGACTGGCTCACGGACTGTCGCTCATTTAATCCCAAGAGAATTGAGCTTAATGGAGGGACGCCAATTGCGCCTAAATGATCGCACTCTGCGCCGCGGAACCCAGGATTTACCATAAATGCCGTTATTCGTAGTCTCATTCGCTGACCCTGGCTCGGCTTACCGGTTGATTTCGGCCCTCGACCACAGACAGAAAACGGCCAAAAGCGGTCACTCCAACAAGTGAATTTTTTTGTTTTTCGTCAGGTTGCAAAGATTAATCTCTAAGCGTTAGGCACGCATCAATCCCCTCTAACGCCATTTGAAGCTTCTGCCTGAGCAATGGGAGCTCCGATGCAGTCAATGCATGCGGTCTTCCTGCCATTCCGAGAAACGCAGCTAAGGCGTGGTCAGAGTGCTTCACCAGTGCCACCAAATGCTCGCCTCGCGGGCCATTACTACCGGCCAGCCAATTCTTAACTGTCCGCTCGTTCGCGCACGTCCAACGCATCAATGTTTTCGTCGCCTGGTGCGATTCACCAAGCTCCGTATGAAGAGCTTTAGCAATCTCCGCTGCATATTGCTCTGGAGCCAGAAAAGAATTGCCCGTTTTCGTGAACATTTTTCTCTCCCCGGTCTTCTACCTTCAATAGAGCTGTTTCGAAAAACGTGGCGACTAATCACGGCTTTGATATCGCCCTAGTAGCCGTGGGTTAGATTGAGGATGTTGTCGATGCACACGCTCATTAGCGCGGGTGATGCTCACAATGGATCAAGCACGACCTTGGCAGCCGCGTATGTCCGCATGTCCACCGAGCACCAGCAGTACTCGACCGAAAATCAGCTCGACGTCATTCGCATTTATGCGGCTACCCACGCTCTTGAGATCGTTAAGGTTTACACGGATATGGGTAAAAGTGGCCTTCGCCTGGAGGGTCGAGATGCGCTGAAGCAACTATTCTTCGACGTAGAGAGTGGTCGCGCCGACTATTCGACAGTTCTGGTCTACGACGTCAGCCGCTGGGGCCGTTTCCAAGATCCAGACGTCAGCGCCAGCTATGAAGTGCGGTGCAGACAAGCAGGTGTCTCGGTTCAATACTGTGCAGAGCAGTTCACCAACGATGGTTCGCCGGTATCCAACATCGTCAAAAGCGTGAAGCGGATGATGGCGGGTGAATACAGCCGGGAGCTCTCGGTGAAGGTTTTCGCAGGACAGTCTCGGCTCATCGAACTTGGTTATCGTCAGGGTGGGCCAGCGGGATTTGGACTCAGGCGGCAACTAATCGACAGCACCGGTTCACCAAAAAACGAACTGAGCGTAGGTGAACATAAAAGCATTCAAACAGACCGCGTAATTTTAGTACCTGGCCCACCGGGCGAAGTCGAAATGGTGTTGCACATCTACCGACTGTTCGTGGAGGAAGGCAGAAGTGAGCGTGAGATCGCCGATTGGTTAAATGCTCAAGGCGTGCTCAATGATCGTTCTAGAAAGTGGTCTCGGGGCACCGTGCACCAAGTACTGATAAACGAGAAGTACGTCGGCAATAACGTGTGGAACCATAGCTCGTTCAAACTTAAACAGACGCGAACCCAAAACCCGCCCGATGAGTGGGTTCGGGCGAATGGTGCCTTCAGCCCTATCGTCAACTCGATCCTCTTTCAAGCCGCCCAGTCGATCATTCAAACGCGCTCGTATCGAATGCCCGATGAGGAAATGCTGCACGTATTGAAGGCCATCTATGAACGTCGCGGTTTTTTGTCGGGTCTTGTCATTGATGAGGCAGAGGGGTGCCCTTCAAGCAGTGCCTACCAGCATCGATTTGGAAGCTTGCTTCGCTGTTATTCCCTAATCGGTTACACACCTGCGCGCGACTACCAATACATCGAAGCTAACAAAAGACTTCGCGAGATGCACCCTCTGCTACTTCAGCAAACGATTTTGAAAGTAGCAGAGGTGGGTGGCCATGTTACGGTTGATCCGAACACCGACCTCATGCTGGTTAATCAGGAGTTGTCCATTTCTCTCGTGCTATGTCGCTGCCAGGTTTCAATCGCTGGCTATAAGCGCTGGAACATTCGTTTCGACTTAGGCCTGAATCCTGACCTGACCGTCGCCGTACGAATGAAAGAGCTCGAAGCAGCAGCTCAGGACTACTACATCCTACCTACCATCGACATGGCATCCCCTCACTTACGTCTGACGGAAAACAATCAGGCGTGCCTCGAGATTTACCGGTTCGATACATTGGACATCCTCTCGGAACTGACGCGTCGAGCTGATTACAGGAGAGTGGCATGACAGTAATTCAAACCCCTCGCAGAGCCCGGATGCATGTCGCAGAGGAGTCGGCGATTCGTCTCATTCCACTGGAAGACATCCGTGTACTCAATCCCCGGGCACGCAACAAACAAGTCTTCGCCAAATTGGTCGAAAACATCTCAGCCTTAGGCCTTAAGCGTCCGATAACAGTCGCGCCCACAACCGATGGCAGTGAAGCGTTTGAGATAGTTTGTGGTCAGGGTCGATTTGAGGCATTTCAAGCATTAGGTGAGCAAAAAATACCCTGCATCGTTGTGAGTGCTAGCGAGGCGGATCGATACCTGATCGGTCTGGTGGAGAACCTGGCGCGCAGGAAGCATTCCAATCGCGAGCTTTTGACTGCGATCCAAATTCTTTCGGAACGTGGCTACACCTGTCAGCAAATAGCCGGAAAAACCTGCCTCGATAGTGGCTACATCCAAGGAATTCTAGTGTTGTTACGCCAAGGAGAGGAGCGACTTATTGCGGCAGTCGAGAAAGGATGGCTGTCCATAAAACTGGCCATAGGCATCGCGCGCTCTAAGGACAGTGAAGTCCAACAAGCCATGATTGACGCCTACGAAAGCGGTCTACTGAAAGGCGAGCAACTGATGAAAGTACGCCGTTTGATTGATAGACGGAGAATCTTCGGCAAGCAGTATGGACAAATACCGGCGAACACGGAGAAGACAACACCTCAGAAGCTCCTTAACACCTATCAAAAGGAAGTGCGGCGCCAGAAAATCATGATCAAAAAGTCGGACATCAACGAGCAACGGCTGCTGATCATCGTTACGGCCATGCGCAAATTAATGGCCGATGAGTACTTTAGCACCCTGCTTCGCAACGAAGAAATCCCCGATTTACCCAAGCCTCTCGCAGACCGAATATTTGGGGAGAAGCAGTGATGGCAGAGATCAAGCAGGCTTTCGAGCAACGTGTCATTGCGATTCCGGTGGAACAGATTCTTCCATCACGGAAGGTCGATCACCTGATGCTAGGTAGTAAAAAATACGCCTGTATTTTGAGCTCGATAAAAGAGCTCGGCGTGATTGAACCATTGGTGGTTCATCCCAAGCAGGTCATCGCTGGTGGGATATCTTCGTTCATGTTGTTAGATGGACACCTTCGGTTAGAAGCACTCAAGTCACTCGGTGCGACTGAGGCCCTTTGCCTGATTTCTACGGATGACGAGGGCTTTACTTACAACCGGCAAATCAACCGACTAACGCCAATACAAGAACATAAAATGATCGTCTCTGCGTTGAAAAAGGGTATCGAAGCCTCTCGTATTGCAACAGTGCTAGGTATCAATGTGGATCGAGTCCACGCACGAGAAAATCTACTGCGGGGCATCGCACCAGAGGCAGCGGAGATGCTTAAGGTTCGAATGGTGTCGCAGGATGTATTTCGCTGCCTTCGCCAGATGAAACCAATTCGGCAGATCGAAACGGTTGAAATGATGATCTCGGCCAATTGCTTCACCAGGAATTACGCTCAAATGGTGTTGGCGGCGTCTCGTCCTGAGATGCTGATTGAACACAAGAAAAAGCCAGCCAATGAAGTCAGTGCAGTGGATGTTGCACGCATGGAGCGGGAAATGGAAAACCTGCAACACGACTACAAACAAGTCGAAGATACCTTGGGTGAAACGATGCTGGTCTTGGTAGTGGCCAAAGGGTACCTCATGCGTCTTCTTCGAAATCAAGCCATTGCTCTCTACCTGACACACCACTACGCAGTACTGCTTGAGGAACTGGTCTCAATAATGGAGGCGGTGACATCAGATGCCCGTCAGCTAGAGCGGGAATAACAATACGGCATTAAAGGACTACGCTGATCTTTTCCACGGAGGAATCGAGATGTCCAACGCAGACCTGCTCCCTTCCCTGCTGTTCAAACTCAATGAAAATCAGCTCGCTTTGGAAGCTGCCATCTTGGAGCTTTCAAACTGGGTCGAGCAACGCGGGTCAGCCGATGTCGCTGACAACGTGCGCGGAGCCCTGGAAGCCATCGACAAAAACGAAGAGTTCATCAAGATGACACTCTCGGTCATGATGGCGCCTGAATGACGACTATCAGTAAGCGTCTGGGGAAGTCACCTTCCGAACTCCAGCATTAAGGGCGATGGTGTCCGCGTATTTTTAAGCGGACGCTATCGGCCTTAACGTCAGGAGTTCCATGCGCCATCGAAGCTCTTATCCGAAACCCTTCAAGGCCCAGGTTGTTCAGGAATGCCTGCAACCGGGCGCAACCCTATCCAGCGTCGCCATCAGCCACGGCATCAACGCCAACATGATCCGCAAGTGGCTGCCGCTTTACCGAGACCAGCCGCCAGCAGCGTTGCCGGCTTTCGTTCCGTTGAGAGCTGCACCCAAGCGGCAGACGGAAGCTTTGGCGATTATTGAGCTGCCGCTTGGCGAGCAATCGATCACGGTGAAATGGCCGATGTCTGATCCTGAAGGCTGCGCTCGCTTTGTCCGTGGACTCACGCAATGATTCGCATCGACGCCATCTGGCTTGCCACCGAGCCCATGGACATGCGTGCCGGCACCGAGACCGCGTTAGCCAGAGTGATCGCGGTGTTCGGTGCGGCGAAGCCGCACTGTGCTTATCTGTTTGCCAACCGCCGCGCCACTCGTATGAAAGTGCTGGTGCATGACGGGATTGGCGTCTGGCTGGCTGCTCGTCGATTGAACCAAGGAAAGTTTCACTGGCCAGGCATTCGACTAGGCTGCGAGATGGAGCTGGATGCCGAGCAACTTCAGGCTTTGGTGCTCGGTCTGCCTTGGCAACGCGTTGGGGCTGGCGGTGCAATCACATTGCTCTAGAAGCTGTAATTAGCGCCTCGGCCTGCTGCCGCAGGCGATCCGCTTTGGTAAAATCCAGGGCATGACTTCCTCGCCCAATCTCGATCAGATGACCCCCGACCAACTGCGCGCTTTCGCTGCGCAGTTGCTGTCCCAGGTTGATTCGCTCGGACAGCAAGTCGACAGGATGGGCAAGAAGAACGACCGCGACCAAACCATCATCGAGCAACTCACCCACGAAATCGCCTGGTTCAAACGTAACAAGTTTGCCAAGCGCAGTGAGCAATTGAGTCCCGACCAAGGCAGCTTGCTCGACGACTTGCTCGACACCGACATCGCGGCCATTGAAGCCGAGCTGAAGGCGTTGAATCCGCCGGCTGCGCAAGCTGAACCACGCAAGCAGCCCAAGCGTGTTTCCTTGCCTGCGCAGTTTCCGCGTACCGTGATTTATCACGAACCCGACAACATCCAATGCGCCTGCGGCTGCCAGCTCCAGCGGGTTGGCGAGGACGTCAGCGAGAAGCTGGATTACACGCCGGGCGTGTTTACGGTGGAGCAGCATGTGCGCGGGAAATGGGTCTGCCGCGAGTGTGAAACACTGACTCAGGCACCGGTTCCCGCCCAGGTCATCGATAAGGGCATCCCGACGGCAGGGCTGCTGGCTCACGTGATGGTGGCCAAATTTGCCGACCATTTACCGCTGTATCGGCAAGAGAAAATCTTTGGCCGCGCCGGCTTCGCCATCGCCCGATCGACACTGGCGCAATGGGTCGGTCAAACCGGTGTGCAGCTCCAGCCCTTGGTCGATGCGCTACGCGAAACAGTGCTTGCTCAAGGCGTGATCCACGCTGACGAAACGCCGGTGCAGATGCTCGCCCCGGGTGAGAGGAAAACGCATCGTGCTTATGTCTGGGCCTACTGCACTACGCCATATTCGGCGCTCAAGGCGGTCGTTTATGACTTCAGTCCAAGCCGTGCGGGAGAGCATGCACGCAACTTCCTTGGCGCGTGGAATGGCAAGCTGGTTTGCGATGATTTTGGTGGTTACAAAGCAAGCTTCCAGCAAGGCATCACTGAAATCGGCTGCATGGCCCACGCCCGCCGCAAGTTTTTTGATCTGCACGCGACGAACAAAAGCCAACTGGCCGAGCAGGCGCTGCACTCAATTGGTGGGTTGTACGAAATTGAACGGCTGGCGCGGGAGATGACCGACGAAGAACGCTGGCGAGTACGTCAGGAAAAAGCGGGGCCCCTTATCGACGCACTCCATACCTGGATGATGGCCCAGCGCGACCTTGTACCCGAAGGGTCGGCTATCGCCAAAGCTCTGGATTACAGCCTCAAGCGCTGGATGGCACTGACGCGCTATCTCGATGACGGTGCTGTGCCCATAGACAATAACGCGGTCGAAAATCAGATAAGACCGTGGGCACTTGGGCGCTCCAACTGGTTGTTCGCCGGGTCACTGCGCAGCGGCAAACGGGCGGCAGCAATCATGAGTTTGATCCAGTCTGCGCGCATGAACGGGCATGATCCGTATGCTTACTTGAAGGATGTTCTGACTCGCCTGCCGACGCAGCGGGCGAGTGAGATTACGGAGTTGCTGCCGCATCGATGGGCGCCCATTCAATCACGCAAGGCGTGTTGGCCGGACATCTAGAAACAAAGGAATTGCCAAACGCCAACGGACTTCCTCTTCATTCCTTTTAGTCGAGATTGCGCGAAATATTGATGCTGTAACCGGTGCTATCCGTAGGCAGCTTCTTCTTGGCGAATCCGTTGATAACGAGGTAAAGCAATGGGCCAATCGATACGAAGACTGCCGTTATCAGAAAGTAAGGCACAAGAGAGACCGCAGATCGGCCTTTGGAACGAGCGTCCCGATACATCCAGATGCAAGCGAGGACGCCGAGCAGGTAAAGGTCAATAACTACTTGGGCAGTGTCCGGGCTGGATATTAACTCCAGGCCGAAGTCGATGAGCGATTGATCGGCAACGAACATGGTACCCGCCGTATACAAGGAAAAAATCACCAATGTGGCAAGTGAGAGGTAGGGTCTTTTCATTTGTCCTCCTTGAGCAAGAAGCGATGATCAACGCTGACAAGGTAGTGATATTGTCACGACGAGATCAATGACCTCACAGGTCATGGACTCAGCCAATTCGCGCCGTCAGAGTCGAACAATGAGCCCCCGACCTTTTCCTCGAACGACACCCTCCATCACTGCAAGTGAGCAGTTGCGTCAACTGCGACGTCAGGCAAAATTGAGCCAACTCGACCTCGCCTTGATGTCAGGTATTTCTCAGCGCCACCTCAGCTGCATCGAGACAGGGCGCGCCAAGCCAAGCCCAGGCACTCTGCATAACCTACTCATGGCACTCGATGCGCCTCTAGAGCACTGCAACAGTGTCTTTCTCGCCAGTGGTTATGCACCGCGCTACGAAGCAACACCTCTTACCTCGCCAAGCATGGAGGCTGTTCGTGACGCTATAACTCACCTCCTTCATGCCAACAACCCCGCACCAGCGATTGTCTTGGGGAGTCAGTGGGAGATATTGGCAGCCAACGCCAGCACTGGAGTGCTGTTCGATCTGGTCGGCCTGAGTGCCGATGCGGCAGAAGGCCTAAATCTGTTGGTAACGCTGCTGGAGCCTGGAGGGTTGGGCGATCATCTGAACAACGTCGAGGAAATCAGATTGATTGCTTGGCAAAGGGCAGCTAGAGAGGCCCTGAGCAACCCGGGGCTCGCTACGCTTCTGAAAAGCCTCCCCATGCCTCAAGAGGCTTCCACGTTGACAAACGAACTGCCTCCGTTGGTACTGACGCGGCTCGACTCAAGGCACGGGGAACTGAAATTCATGTCAACTTTTACAACATTTGGCATGCCTCTCGACATTACGATGGAGTCGCTGCGTATTGAGCATCTGATTCCTGCCGACGCGAGAACCTGGGAAGTCATGGCCCGAGCCTATGGACAATTGAAATGCTGATGCCCTTATCTTCGGTTCAACACATTCATAGGTGTGTTCGCCAGACGCTTACGACTATCAGCCATTTGTTGTCGTTAGCGAATGTATGCAATGGGTCGGAATCGGACCTTCCTGACAGACAGCAACCGGCCAAAAGCGGTCTTCCGTTCAGGCAACCTGAACCCTAGCCTTCGTCACTGCTACGCTTTGCATTCGCGCCGGGAAATCGCATCGCATGCTCCTAGCCAAGAAGAGCGCAAAACGCGATTATCACTGTTTACTCCAACAAGCGAAGCCAACGGAATGCTCCACTCCTTCTGCCACGGAAAAAGTCACCTATATAGACGCTACCTCGGACACCGCGATGTAGGTGAAAAACGAGTATGCGAAGAGGATGAGATAACCTCTTTAATCATGGGCCCGTTGGACTACCTCCCCTCTGAAGCCAGTGGCTCATTTTGGAGAGCGCTAATTGAACGTGACGTCGGAGAAGAATTAGCACTTCCGTCAGGCCCCATCAGCCGTGTTCAGATGGAGTTCTGGCCACGCCGAACTATCGAACCAGATCTCCTTGTCGAGTTGCATTGGCCAACAGGAGAACACCGCATCGTGCTGGTGGAATTCAAATGGAACGCCCCGCTAAGCGGCAATGATCAGTTGCACCGACAATGGAGCGAGTTTCTGACTCACGCCGAGCGTAAAGTTGCGCACCACGTTTTCATCGCGCCTGAGATCAGTGCTGGCCTAAATGCCATGAGTCAAGACAATATCTGGAAAGGCCGCTTGATCCTGCGGTCTTGGATCAATATTCTCGACGTATTGAAACAGTTGGATTGTTCAAGAGACGCAGGACTGGAGAAATGGAAATTCCAAGTGACTACCCTTCTCAGGAACCTGGGCATTAGGCGTTTCCAGGGATTCAGGGATCTATCGCCCCCTCCCTCGCTTCAACAATCGCCATCTTTCTGGAGTCCCATAAACGGCTTCAAAACGCTGGAGCCGCCCGTCTGCCCTACGCTAAAGACCCACTTGCCTTCTTTCATTTGGAGTTCAGAACAGTGACATCCCCGACCGACACTGGTAAATCGATCACAGACGCAATTCGATTTGTTTCCCGACTCGGTGCCGAATGTGAACATCTGGCTAATCTGATCAGAGAAGAACTGAGCCGTGCGATGCTGTCTCCGGAAGTCGCCAAGCGCTATAAGGCCGGAGGTAAATGGATCGACAGCCGCACGACTGATGAACACGAATGGGTTTATACCGAGCTCGGTATTTCACTACCGATCATTTCCAAACCGAAACGTTCGACGGGTAGTTATCTTGTGGTTCAGATCAGCCTTACAGGCGAAGGAGTCAATGCAAATGATAATCACGAACCACTGCTGCATATAGGACAGTGGGGTAACCCAATTGACTTCGAAGACATACAGATGGGCTTTCCCATCGATCTGGACACTGGGTACGACTTGGTTCTTGAGGATGAACGCCTATTTCGCTGGGTACACACGCAATACGACAGCGAGTGGTGCTATAGCCTACGCCTAACGGATATCAACAGCCCGAACGATGTTCAAAATCACATCATCAGTCCCATAAAATCTTTGCTGTTAGAAAACAATGCGTCTCGGGCGCTCTCCGGCACCGCTGCAGTGAGGTACGCCCGAGTGGAAGAAAAAGCCGGGCAATATCGCGCCCTGCCTCGTTGATCGATTACTGCGTTTCGGCAACTTATGTCAATGTAAGTTGCCCTCATGACTTTGTAGACACTATGACGGAACGCAGTCGGCCGCTGTCAGTCAGACCGAGTAGAATCAGGCGTGATCACACCCAACATGACACCAGCTCAAAGAGAATATATCGCTCGAGTATCTTCGATACCATCGGGGCTGGTTTGAGTAAGCCACGATTAATGAAGACAATTAACAAAAGTACGATCCGATTTGTACCTTAGGTCGGCATCCACTATGAGAGAGGACTTTGCGGTTTACGCATTCTGAACCGCCCCAGAATTTGTAGGCATAAATAAAACAAATAAGCCAGGAGCAAAAATGGCAACCAACATGACTAAACATACGCTACTGGAAAAGAAGCAGAGAGCCATAAAAAGACTTGCGGAAATTTTTCGTGATCATTGGGAGGAAGGCAGGGTTGGCAGCACCCGGATTTTTGAGCACGTAATTCCTGATGAGTGGCTAATATGCGGGAAGTCATCGAGCGGTGGGAGTTATAGAGAGCACGTTGTGCCATGTGTCCTCATCCGTGACCAAAGCATAAAAATGTATGAAGAAGGCAAGATGATCGAAGATGTGGCAAAAATGATCGACAGGCATCTTGCGATTGTTCTTATTTCAGAAGAAGAAAAAGATCGGCTGGAAAAACAGCGTGGCTGGAAAACGACAATGCCTGAAGGTTGGGTGTTTGGATCTGGAGATCCATTTGCGCGACTGACCTCATCTGAAATTGAATTTTCCTGAAAAAACGCCTAAAGCGTTCGCACCTGTTAACTAGATGGCTGCATGACGCGGTTGAATCCACAGTCGATTTCGGCCCATCGCGACAGGCAACAATCGGCCAATTTCACCCAATGTTGACCGACCGCAATGGGTCGATCTCTGCCGGTCATGACCACAAAGCGTGCTGGCCAGAATGAATGCCGATGGATGGGCAAGTTTGTGCAATTGCCTAGAAGTCGCTCCGCTGTGTCCGCTGGACGCTTCAGTGTTCGACTTCAGCCAGACCGATCAGCTGCTGCAACGCGCCTATCAATCGACCCAAACGTGATTGAAGGAGCCGTCTTGATCCACACCGGGGACCTGGGTTCGTTGCAGGCTCACACCCATCATACTGGTTGATGGGTAATCTTCGCCGCGAAAGTGTTTGGAAAAAAAGCCCCGCCCGAGCATGGCCCGGCGGGGCTTTCTTTTGCCTCCTGCTGCCACCCTGCTGTCACAGCTAAACCGATCTGTCAGGGAAAAGTCTTGAGATGCCCGAATTATATGGTGTCCCAGGGCAGGTTCGAACTGCCAACCTTCCCCTTAGGAGAGGGCAGTTATCTGTCATCGTTACTTGTCTTTGGTCGGGTCTTTACCACGCTTAGGACCTATTGAATTGCGGGGTCTGCTACTCGAAACCAGTACACAGCAGGCAGCACTTTGTATGCCTACATGTATGCCTTACCCATTAATCACCACAAAGACCCAGTATTTACTAGACGCTTCGATTCCCTTCACCCGCTCCAATCGAATTTTGATCTCACGTCAGGGTGGTTTTGACGGGGATGCAGAGACAGAAAAAACCGGCCTTGATGGCCGGTTTTTTTATGTCCGCAATTTGAGGGACTCGCAGGTATAGGGGGTTCCCTTCATCCGAACCTTCCGCAACTTTTCCGTTTAGAAGGCTTACCTGGTGCCCATCCATACGCAAAGTGCTCCTGCGCAGAAGCGACTACTATAAAAGTCCCGTTAGCGTTTTTTTCGCAAGATGGGGATTTGTTAGCGAATTTCGGTGACCGTTAGCCTTTTCACCTCCGCAAAATTAACGTTTTCGCGTAGGATCAGGCATTTGTTAGCGTTTTTATCGCCCCAGTAAAGGATTTCATCAATGCAGGTCGGTTTGAAGGCACTCGCAAACCAGTACGACATCGCTCTGGCACAGCCACTGCGCGTCGAATCGACGATTGGCACGACACGTGTCAGTCGCGAAAGTAGCGGGCATACGCAGAATCAGTATCCCCCAAGCTACCGGCCTGCCGACGATTTTTCAGGGCATTTCGAATTCGGCCTCAAGTACGAAGAGATTCATCTCGAATTCTTTGCCCGCCTGTTTGCGAAGACCGGTCCCGCCCCTATCGTAGCCTGGTGCCAACGGGAGCCTTTCGGCCAATACGCTCGCCGCACGGGGTTTCTCTACGAATGGCTGACAGGGCTAAGCCTGGATGTGCCGGATGTAACCAACGGTGGCTATGTCGATGCACTTTCTGCGCAGGACTACCTCACCCGTAGCGAACCACCACGAGTTCGACGTTGGCGAGTCAAAAACAACCTGCCCGGTACGCCCGGTTTTTGCCCTTTGGTTCGTCGTACGGCGGCAGTCAAAGAGGCTCTGCAATTCGATCTCGGCGCGGCGTTGAAGGAGTTGGATCGAACCTTTGGTGCCGATATCTTGATGCGTACGGCCAGTTGGTTGACGTTCAAGGAGTCGCGAGCCAGCTTTCTCATCGAAAAAGAGGCCGACCAGGCTGATCGTATCCAGCGTTTTGCGCATGTCATTGCCCAGCACTGCGGCCATATCGAAGCCCCATTAAGCAATGACAGCCTACGTTCCCTGCAAGCCGGCATTCTGGGTCGAGATGCCATTGGGCTCGGCTTGCGGCGCTCCCCGGTATTTGTAGGTCAGGCCACAATGCGCGAGGACATCGTGCATTACATTGCCCCGCACTTTGAAGATCTTGCCCAGTTATTGGACGGCCTCAACGAGTTCGAGATAGCTACACGTGGAGCGGAGTCAGTAGCACGTGCCGCAGTGCTTGCATTCGGCTTCGTGTACATCCATCCCATGCGTGACGGTAACGGCCGGATTCATCGCTTCCTGATCAACGACACCTTGATACGAGACGAGGCAGTGCCCGATGGAGTGATCCTGCCCGTGTCAGCCACGATCACCAGCTCGATCGACTTCAGGGCCGGCTACGATCGTACGCTTGAAGTATTCTCACGACCGTTCATGCGCCGTTACGCGGCAGCCTATCGGTTTGGCGAACTGGAGACCTACGAGGACGGAACGCTTAGCAATTTCAACTTCGATGAATACGTAGACGCAAGCTTTGCCTGGCGGTACCCAGACCTGACCGAGCACGTTCTCTACACCGCACGCGTTGTCGAACATACGATTCGTACGGAGATGGCAGATGAGGCCAGAGTACTGGTGATCTTTCAGCGAGCGCAGGAACAACTCAAAGAAGTGCTCGAGATGCCGGATCAGGATGCCAATCGCATCATCCGCTCGATCAAGGAAAACGGTTGGAAGGTCTCCGGCAAGCTGAAAAAAGGGTACCCAATACTTGAAGATGAGCGCATGGCGCAACGTGTTGTGGATGCAGTGCGTTCGGCGTTTGAGGATCAATTGATGGGGGCCGGTGAAGAGTGATCTCCGGTAGAACTGGATAGCTTACATCTGCAACTCAGGAGAAAGCCGGTCCGGGTGACCGGTTTTTTTTGTGCGCGAGATTTGGTGATGCGCCTGTCAACGCTAGTGTTAAGCGCCCACTTTTAAAGGCCCAACGGAGATCAACGCCAGAAAAAGCAACGTCCTACACGACACTGGGAATTGTCCGTACACTTGCGCATTGCTGTGCCTTTGCCATGAGACCTATAGTCCGATCGCGCCCAAATGGCGTATCGGGTTTGGCGACTCGATGGCAAAGCATAGAAACCTCCGAGCTATCTCGGAGCGTTTCTGAACGCACTTGGCTACCTGTTTATGGTGGCTGTGCGTGGGAGACCTATGGGTCTGCCGGTTTGCCTTGTCCCGGTTCGCCAACCTGCGTACAGCTGCCACCCATTGTTTGGCGACACTGAGTGGTAGTTCACCTCAATTCAAGGAATCACTCATGAAAGAGTTCATGGCTTTAACCAGCAATGCCGACGACCTTCCCTCCCTGTATGTCAATACCACCCAACCCCTGCACTCCCTGCTCAGCACCGCCAGCTACAGAATTCGCGCCGTGACGCAGCTTCTTGAAAACCTCGCGATGCGCGGCGACCTGACCTCTGACTCGGTTGTACTCAGTGACTTTGCGTTGCTGTGCTGTGTGCCCTTGCGTGACGGTTGCGATGTACTGGATGTGATCGCTCGCCGAATGGACGCAGAACCGTCCTGACGTCACATCGGCCAAACGCGGTCAGTTAAGAGATAGCGTGGTCGATAGTGGCGAGGGAGCAAGCTCCCTCACCACAGGTTGCAATTACTCGTCGCCTCCCAGACGCTCATATCTTTTGCGTATAGATCACCGCAAGCGAGTAAAGAAGCCGTAGAGCTGCGTTGAGCCCGGCAACAGTTCCCTTATTCTCCCGGCTCATCCTTCGCCTCGAGATCAACATGCACAATTCAGAGTTGGGAATCATGATCATTTCATTGATCGGGTTGTTCGGCTTTGCCTCGTTTGCCTTTGAGTACTTGAGTGCCCGACGCTCAAAAAAGAACAAGCCGCAGTGATTTTTCCAAGCGGTAAAAAGGGACAGTTGACGCTCATCAACTGTCCCTGTTTTGCATCAGCGGGTCGCGACGATAAACAGTCGCGGAAACGGCAACAGCACCGAACCATCGGCCAGGGCCGGATACGCCCGCTCGATAGCAACCTGATATTGCTTCAGATACTGCGCCCGTTCCGCCTCGTCCAGCGGATCGAGAAACGGCCGCAAGCCACTGCCCTTGAACCACTCCACCACGCCAGACGCGCCGCCTGCGAGCGGATGATGGTAAGTGGTGCGCCAGACATCGACGCGGGTGCAACAGGCTTTCAATATCGAATAATAGCCACTGGCATCGGCCATTTCAGTCCTCTGCCCCGCGGCGCCTGCCAGTTTGCCGACCCATGGGCCATCAGCGGCGACTTCGCGCATCAAGCGGTGCGAGTGTTCATTCAGGTTGTCAGGCATCTGGACGGCCAGGCTGCCACCCGGCGCCAGTTTGCTCACCAGCGACGGTAGCAAAGTCGCGTGATCCGGCACCCACTGCAACACCGCGTTGGCGAAAATCACATCGAAGGGACCACTGTCATTCCAGGTGTCGATGTCGGCGATGTCGAACTGCACTTGCGGCAAGCGCTTGCGAGCGGCTTCGATCATGTCGCTGGAACTGTCCAGCCCACGCACCTTGGCATCGGCAAAGCGCTCCACCAGCAACTCGGTGGAGTTGCCGGGCCCGCAACCGATATCGATGGCCGAGCGCACGTCTCCGGCGGGGACGGCCGCCAGCAGGTCACGGGCGGGACGGGTGCGTTCATCTTCAAAAGCGACGTACTGTTTGG
The DNA here is from genome assembly GCF_054668325.1 of Pseudomonas sp. S2_F07. Classification (NCBI taxonomy): domain Bacteria; kingdom Pseudomonadati; phylum Pseudomonadota; class Gammaproteobacteria; order Pseudomonadales; family Pseudomonadaceae; genus Pseudomonas; species Pseudomonas sp. S2_F07. Next base: position 5,336,231 of record NZ_CP162758.1, on the reverse strand, counting down.
CGGACCAACTCATTGCGTTCTCCTGTCGGTATGTCGTTCTGGCCGAGACCAGCAACCGGATCGCTACGATACCTCGACTGGAGGGTGTTGCCCTATCCTGACCTTTGGTGGAGAACGTCGATGAGCCCTTCAACAAAAAAACCGGCACTATTGGCCGGTTCTTTTAATTACTGGATAACAACGTTAATCGTAATACCCGACAGTCTTCTTCAAATGATCCGAGTACTCGTAAATGTCATCAACGGAGTTGATTGCATGCCGGGTTTCATTCTTCTCTTCGTCAAATATACCGATATATTTCTGTGATCGATTGAAGTGCAGTCGGCAGATCGGCTTACGGTTGTTGTCGTCGAGCAGGATACCAAAGTAACTCTGTGTGTCGCGCTGAACAATCCGCTTGGCATCAACAACCGACCGAACCACAGCCCGGACGATGTGATAGCCCTCCAGCTCTTCCAATGTCGTCAGAACCTTGTCCTCCGACTCATCTCGAACATTGGGTTGTTCAGTGTCACCAGTAGCGACTGGTAAAGAGGCCAGCGCAGGCTGGATGGTGCCACTCATTGCCGACTTGAGCCTGTCATTGATTTGGTCATTGAGAAACTGCACCACAGCTTTTCTCGTCAGTTCATGGAACTGTTCGCGGACCTTCTGAGTAATCACCCCGTCGTAAACCCGAGAAGCAAACACTTTCACAAAGTCGTCGTCAGGCTTGCTGACCTGAGTAGCAATCACCTTCTTGATTTGGCTGACGTACTTCAGCTCACCTGCGGCGCTGATAATCGACTCCACATCGAATGCAGATTTGGTGAGTTTCACCAGTTCTGGGACGGAATACTCGTCGATATCCAGCAGGTCGAGTTCAAGGAATGGCTTCTCGTCCATTTTGTTTGGAGCGTCCAGGTCAGTGAAAAACTTATAAACCTGGCCATTGGTGAGAATGGAGATTCGAGCGCTGGTGACATGGAAATAGCGAAACAGTTGGGAGGCATGATTGATGTGCAGCGGCTCACCAATTTTTTTACACTCGATGAGGATCTGAACCTCGCCAGCCTTCATGATTGCATAGTCAATTTTCTCCCCTTTCTTCGTTCCAATATCGCAAACGAATTCAGGTGTCACTTCCGTCGGATCGAAAACATCGTAGCCCAGTACCGTACTGATAAAGGGCATGACAAAAGCATTCTTGGTCGCTTCTTCCGTTTGAATGGCAGCGCTCTGCAAACGAACTTTGGCAGCGAGACTTGTTAACTTTTCGAAGAATTCCATGAGTAGCCTCTTTTCCGGTTTCGATCCGTGTGAACACATGCTGGCAATTTGACTGCCATTGATACTAGACACAAACCGACACAAAGGAAGATTCCCACCCAAAATTAAGATCTTGCCCACCTCCACGCTTCATTGGGTTGCAACACCAGCCGAATTTTCATCCCGCCGCCACTGTCTGAAAAATCAGGCGCCCCCCTCAAAAGGAACTCGGTCATGAAATTCGCAAAAATCGCGCAGAAACTCGCCCTCTGGGCCGGTAGCCCCAAGACGTTCATGAGCGCGTTGCTCCTGATTTTCCTGTGGGGGCTGAGCGGGCCAATTTTTCATTTCAACGATACGTGGCAGCTGATCATCAATACCTCGACCACCATCATCACGTTCCTGATGGTGTTCCTGATCCAGAACACGCAGAACCGCGACACCGACATCCTGCACTTGAAAGTCGATGAGTTGTTGCGGGTGAACAAGGAGGCGCAAAAGGCCATGCTCGGGCTTGAGGCGTTGGACCTCAAGCAACTGGAGGCGCTGCGCAGGCACTACCGCGCCATGGGCGAGAACCAGGTGTTCGACCTCGATGGCCTGAACCCAACGCATAATCCCAAGCCACATCTGGATCAGTGCTGAACAGAAAAACGGCGCGTGACTCAAGCCCCGCGCCGTTCATGTTCAAATCTTGCGCTCAACTTTTGGCTTGCAGCGCCTTGGCCATTTGCAGATGATTTTGCAATTTAGGCAGGGTTTCTTCGGCGAATGCCTTGATTTGCGGCACGTCGGTGGTCTGCGCCTCCTGCTGCAACTGATCGATGGCTTCCTGGGTGGTCTTCACCTGACTGGCGGTATAGGCCTCGTCGTAGGTCGCCCCGTCCATGACCTGTGGCATCAGGGCTTTGGCCTTTTCGACAATCTCTTCCCGGGGGGCGACCGGTATATCCAGTTGTTTGGCGATTTTCGCCAGGTGCTGGTTCGCGGTGGTACGGTCGTTGATGACGATAATGGTGTAGTCCTTGACCTCTTTGGACTCGGCCTTCTGGTGCGCCAGGCGACTTGCTTCAATATCGGCGATACCTTTTGCCGAGGCCTCGTCGATGAATTCGGCAGTCGACTGGGCAAAGACGCCGCTGGCAAACAGGCCCAGTAACGTGGCAAGACTGGTACTACATAATCGGGTGGCCATCCGGTTCATGGTCGCGCCCTCCTCTTCAAATTCAAGCGGGAGCTTTCGCCCCCGCCTCTCAATCAAAACCACCTGAACCCCTTAGCGGGATTTCTGACCGCCCTTGCGACCCATGTCGGGTTTCGTCGGATCTTTATCGACGGTCGTGGTAGTGGTTTTCCCTCCCTTGCGACCGGCTTCAGAGGCCTTCGTTCGATCGTTGGCGAAGTTCCCCGAGTTCGAGTTTCTTGAATTAGGCATGATTCTCTTCCTCTTGGTAGTAGTCGCGGCGAGCTTGCGCCCGCATAGAATCTGAATTTGCGCGCTCCAAAAGGTTTAGAAAATTACGTGGATGCCACGACGAACGGTGCCCGGGTTTTCAGACGAGTCGCAGGTGATGCTCGCGTTTGGCGCAGTACATCGCCTCGTCGGCATGCCGGAACAATTGCTTCTCTTCGGTGCCGTGATCGGGGTATCGGGCGACGCCGATACTTGGCTGGATGTTCAGGCTATGCCCGTCCAGTCGCAGGGGCTGGGCCAGGACCTGACGGACTTTTTCAACCACGATATCGGTATCGTCCGCCGCGTGAATGCTGTGCAACAACACCACGAATTCATCACCGCCGATGCGGGCCACGGTGTCGGTTTCCCGCACGCAGCCCTTGAGCCGGTTGGCCACCGCTTGCAGCAACATGTCGCCGACCGCGTGGCCATGGGTGTCGTTGACTTGCTTGAAGCGGTCGAGGTCGACGTACAACAGCGCCATGCGCCCGCCGTCCTCCCGGGCCGCTTGCATTGATACCTTGAGCCGGTCGCGCAGCAGCTCGCGGTTGGGTAACTGGGTCAATTGGTCGTACTGGGCCATGTGTTGCAGGCGGGCGTGCAATTGCTTGCGCTCGATGGCGGTCGCGACCTGGGCACAAACGTATTGCAGCAGTTCCTTGTCTTGCTCGGTGTAGCGCTCGCCGCCCGGAATGCTTTTGACGATCAACGCGCCGATGGTGCCGTTTTGCGAATTCAGCGGCACACCCAACCAACAGGGTGCGTTCTGTTCGTCCTGCAGCATTTCGAAGCCGGCGGGAGGTGGGTACTGATCCGGGGTCAACAGGATCGGCAACCCCGTGCGGATTACCTCGGCACACAGACGCCCGGTCATGGTTCCGGGCTGTTCGGGCTGAGGCTCGTGGTCATCGACGTGATAAGGGAAATTCAGCTGCGCGCAGTGCTCGTCGTACAGCGCCACGGAAAAATTCAGTGCAGGCAACCATTCGCCGATGATCAGGTGGATGCGTTTGAACAACGCCAGCAGATCCTCTGCCGCATGGGCAGCCTCGGAAATCGCATACAACGCTGCCTGCCGGGATTCGGCCTGCTTGCGTTCGGTGATGTCGCGTGCCACCGCGATGCGCAACTGATCGTCCTCGGACCAGCGTGCCGACCAGAGGATGTGCACCACGCTGCCATCCTTGCGCAGGTAGCGGTTTTCAAAGTTGAGCTTGGGCTCGCCGTCCATGATTTCCCGGGCGGCGTCGAGGGTGCGCTGGCGGTCGCCCGGGTGCACCATGTCGATCATCGCCTCGCCGATCATCTCATCGGCGCTGTAGCCGAAAATACGCTCGCACGCCGCGCTGACAAAAACGAAGCGGCCCTGTTTATCCACCGCACAGACGGCATCCAGTAACAGATCGATATAACTCGCCAGCGGCGCGGAATTCCGGTTTTCCATGGTTCAGCGTGGGTGTCCCGATAATACAGCGCTCATCAATCATCCCTGCCCTGTCAGTCTTGCATCCTTGTGATCTCGTTCAAGCCTTGTTCGGCATCAGCCCCGGCAACGCATGTACCAACGCGTTGATGGCAAAACCGATGAACATCACCCCGCACAACCGGGTGATTGCCAATTCATGACGCTGGTACAGGCTGCGCACCCGCCGCGCACCGACAACGCCAATGAGAATGGCGTAGGCGAGCAACCCGCCGACGAAACTCAGTGCGATCAGCCCCGGCAGCATTGACCAGTTGAGCAGTTCCGCGCGGCTCGACAGCAATGCCGTGAACGTTGCCACCGCCACCGGATAGGCCTTGGGGTTGGTCAAGCCAAACACAATGCCGTGCCAGAACGGCTGTCGCGCCGGGCCCTGTGGCGCATCCGCGCTGCTGCGTCGGGCGCGCACCGCACGCCAGCCGAGCCAGAACAGGTACAGGCCACTGAGCACTCCGAGCACGTCGAACGCGGTACTGCCGATCTCCCGCGCACCGACAATCGCGATCAGCGCCGTGCTGCACCACACCACATCGCCGAGCAAATGCCCGCACAGAAACCCCGCCCCGGCCCGTCGTCCATGGGCCGCGCCTATGCCGAACACTGCCAGCACACCCGGCCCCGGGGTGATGCCGTAGATAAAACCCGAGGCAAGCACGGCCATTAGCAACGATGGGGTCATGGAAAGTCCTTATGAACGGCATGGTGAATGGCCACCAGTCTATATCAGGTCTTCAACTGTCAGCTGCCTGATCGCGACAGAAATTCTTCAGCGGTGGCCCCCTGCACGACTCGCTCATTCAACCAGTTCAATGCCTGATCCCCACCCCGCCGTTTATGCCACGCCAACACAAAGGTGAACGACGGAATGTGAAACGGCGGCGGCACGACAACCAATGAAGGCTCACCAATATCGCGCAAGCCGCGCGACGCGACGGTGAGGATCAGGTCGGTGCCGCTAATGAGCTGCGGGGCGACGTTCCAGTGCGGCAGGCTGATGGCGACACGCCGGCGTTCGCGCAAGGCGGTCAGCGCGCGTTCGATCTCCGGGGTGCCGCTGCCGCGCATTTCCAGCAGTACATGGGGCCGAGCCAGGTAGGTGGGCAGGTCGAGACCACCGTCGGCGGGCAAGCTATTGCGGTCCACCAGGCAGGCGTAGTGCTCTTCGAAGAGTGGGGTGCTGCGCAATTCGTTGGGCATTTCCGGGAAAACCCCGGCGGCGACATCAATGTCACCATTGAGCACGCCTTCGAGCATGCTTTCGCGGCTGCCATGGCTGATTTGCAGGTCGATGCCCGGCGCTTCGCGGCGCAAGGTTCGGATCAGTCCCGGCAAGACAATGGCGGCGCCGTAGTCGGACATCGCCAGGCGGAAGGTCCGCCGGGTGGTCGCGGGATCGAAGGCGTTCGGCGCCAGCAGCGCTTGCACCTGGGCCAAGGCTTCGGCCAGCGGTGCCACCAGCTCCAGCGCTCGCGCAGTCGGTACAAGGCCGGCACCGGCGCGAACCAGCAGCGGATCGCCGAGCAGGTCACGCAAGCGCGCCAGCGCATGGCTGACTGCTGGCTGGCTCAAATGCAGACGCTCGGCCGCCCGGGTCACGTGCTGCTCGCTGAGCAAAGCGTCGAGGATCACCAGCAAATTGAGGTCGATGCGTCGTAGATCATTCATTTGCTGCATGTTCTGGATAACAAAACGGAATTTAAATCTGCGCGACGAATACCCTAGAGTCCAGCAAAACCTGTTGGAGATCGATCATGAGTACGTTGCATTGGGCCGGCCTGATAGGGCTGGCGATGATCGCCGGGGCGGTGGTGCCGTTTCAGAGCGCGATCAACGTCAACCTCGGACGCGGGTTGGGCCATCCGTTGTGGGCGACGCTCGCTTCGCTGTTGGTGAGCGTTATCGTGCTGCTGCCGATCATCGTTGCGATGCGCTTGCCATTGCCGTCACTGGCATTCATCAGCAAGGCTCCGCTCTGGATGTGGGCCGGTGGCGCTTTTGGGGTGATCTTTATTTCCCTGGCATTGGTACTGCTGCCCAAGCTGGGTGCCGCGGGGTTCATGGCATTGGCGCTGGCGGGGCAAGTCGTGGCGTCGCTGTTGCTGGATCACTACGGCTGGTTTGGGTTGGTGGAGCGACAGGTCACTTTGCCAAAGGTGGTTGGGGTGGTGCTGTTGATGGCCGGGGTGGTGTTGATTCAGTTCAGTGACGCGGCGCAAAAAGCGATGACAGCGACTTCTTGAAGGTCAAAAGATCGCAGCCTCCGGCAGTTCCTACGGGGATGCGTGGTCCGAGCAGGCGCTGCCGAAGGCTGCGATCTTTTAAAACTTGTCGAGTGTGCGCAACTTCTGCGGCAGCCCCCACAGCAACAGCGCCACCGCGATCAACGCACAGACACCAATGACATACAGCGCCGGTGTGGTGCTGCCGGTCAGGTCCTTGATCCGGCCGACCATCACCGGGCTGACGATGCCGCCGAACTGGCCCAGGGTGTTGATCACCGCGATCCCGCCCGCAGCGCCCGCACCGGCACCGGCCAGCAGTTTCGGCGGCAGGGTCCAGAAGCTCGGGATGGAGGCGATGATCCCGGCACCCAGCAGGCCCAGCGCGACAATCAGGAAAGTCGTGTGGTTGGCGAAGATTCCCGCGCAGAAGAACCCGATCGCACCGACCGCCACTAGACCGGCGACAAACTTGCGTCGCTCGCCAGTAGCATCGGACAGGCGTCCGATCACCACCATGCTGATGGCACCACAGATGTATGGGATGGCCGTCAGCAAACCGATCATCACCGGGCTCTCGGTACCGGCGCTGCGGATCAGTTGCGGCGCCCAGAAATTCAAGCCGTAGGACGCCACCTGAATCAGGAAATAGATCAGGCCCAAGGTCAGGAAACCCGGAATCCGCAGCGCTGCGAGCAGCGATCCACCGCTCTTGTGCGGCTCATGCCGGGCGATGCGGCTGGCCAGCAGGGTCTTCTCCGATGAAGTCAGCCAATGGGCATCTTCGATGCGATCCTTGAGCAGGGTCAGCACCAGCAAACCGAGGCCGATACACGGCACGCCACCGAGCAGGAACAACCAGTGCCAGCCACGCATTTGCAGCACGCCGTCGAGGTGTTGCAGCACCAGGCCCGAGAACGGCGCGCCCACCAGGCCGGCGAACGCCGACGCCAGGAACAGCATCGAGGTGATGCGCCCGCGATAGTGCTGCGGGAACCACAACGTCAGGTAATACAGCACGCCCGGGGCAAAACCGGCCTCCATCGCGCCGATCACGAAGCGCAGAACGTAGAACTGCCATTCGCTGTTGACGAACACCATCAGCGCCGTGGCCAGGCCCCAGGACATCATGATCCGGGCGATCCAGCGCCGGGCGCCGACCTTGTACAGCATCATGTTGCTGGGCACTTCGAAAATTACATAACCGACCACAAACAACCCGGCACCGAGGCCGTAAGCGGTGTCGCTCAGACTCAGGTCGGCCTGCAGTTGAAACTTGGCGAAGCTGATGTTGATGCGGTCGAAAAAGGCGAACAGGTAACAGACCATGATCAGCGGCATCAGGCGCCAGGCAACTTTGCTGACCAGGGCTTTTTCTTCGTCGTGGCTAACGGCCGGGCTCGCGCCGGCCTCCAGTGCATTAAGGCTCATTGCGTTTCTCCAGGCGGACTTCCCGTGGGTGTCCGATTGTTTTTGTTGTCTGGTTGAGTATCTCAGCGGTAGTGCTTTTACTGTGGGAGCGAGCTTGCTCGCGATTGCGTCGGGTCAGCCAACATTGATGTTGACTGTGACTCAGTCATCGCGAGCAAGCTCGCTCCCACAGGGGCTCTGCGGTGTCAGGTGGGGATCGGGTGCAAATCGCAATTGCGCCCGGCCTTGGCCAGTTGCCCCGGTACTTCATGACCCAGCAGCGCCGGCAGTCCTCGGGACAGTTTCAGCAGCAGCGGCAAATCAATGCCGGTATGAATACCGACTTCATCGCACAGGTTCACCAGATCCTCGGTGCAGATGTTTCCCGATGCACTCGGCGCAAACGGGCAGCCGCCTAGGCCACCGAGAGCCGCGTCGAAGCGTCGGGCACCGGCCTCATAGGCAGCCAGCACGTTGCACAGCCCAAGGCCGCGGGTATTGTGAAAATGCAGGGTCAGGTCCACTGGCGATACACGCTGCAACACTCGCCGCACCAAGCGGTCGACCTGACGCGGATTGGCCATGCCGGTGGTGTCGGCCAGGGTGATGCCCTGGATGCCGAGTTCCTGATAGGCCTCGACGATTTGCAGTACGCGGTCCTCATCGATCTTGCCCTCGAACGGGCAGCCGAAGGTGGTGGCGATGCTGGCGTTGAGTCGCACAGGACTGTCGCCAACGAATTGCACAATCTCGCCGAACGCGGCCAACGAATCTTCACAGCGCATGCGCATGTTCGCCAGGTTGTGGGTCTGGCTGGCGGACATCACCAGGTTCAGCTCATCGGCACGGCACGCCAGCGCCCGTTGCGCGCCCTTCAGGTTGGGGATCAACGCGACGTAGATCACCCCTGGTTGCCGGGCGATGCCCTTGAACACCAGTTCGCCATCGCGCAGCGCCGCAATGGCCTTGGGCGACACGAACGAACCGGCTTCGATGCGGCTGAATCCGGCCTGCGACAGTTGATCGATCAGGGCAATCTTGTCGTCGGTTTCAACCCAGGTCGGCTCGATTTGCAATCCGTCGCGCGGGGACACTTCCTGCACGATCAGTCTGTCGGAATAATCGCTGATCATTGCACCACTCCTTCGACTTTCAGGCGTTCGATGTCCATCGCGGTCAGGCCCAATTGCGCGAGGATGCCGTCGGTGTGCTGACCCAAACCGGGACCGGACCAATTCACGCCGCCGGGAGTTTCGGAGAGTTTCGGCACGATGCCCGGCATCTTCACCGTGGCGCCACCGGGCAGTTCGGCATTGAGCAGCATGTCCCGCGCCTGATAGTGCGGATCGGCGACGATGTCGGCCACCGAGTAGATGCGGCCGGCCGGGACCTCGGCGGCTTCAAGGGCGGTCAGCACTTCGTCGATGGGCAGGCTGCTGGTCCAGTGGGTAATGGCGGCGTCGAGCAGATTGCTCTTGGCTGCACGCCCGTCGTTGTGGGCGAATTCCGGCGCATCGGCCAGATCGGGGCGGCCGATGGTTTGCATCAGGCGCTTGTAGATCGGATCGCTGTTGCCGGCAATCACCACGTAGGCGCCGTCGGCCGTCAGGTAGGTGTTGGAGGGCGCGATGCCCGGCAAGGCGCCGCCGCTGCGTTCGCGCACATGGCCCAGCATGTCGTATTCCGGCACCAGGCTTTCCATGACGTTGAACACGCTTTCGGCCAGGGACACATCGACGATCTGCCCGCCGCCCTGCCCGGTCTTGACCCTTAGCAGCGACATCAGCGCACCGATCACCGCGTGCAGCGACGCCAGGGAATCGCCAAGGCTCACGCCAACCCGCGCTGGCGGCGAACCGGGGGTACCGGTGGTGTAGCGAATCCCGCCCATGGCTTCGCCTATGGCACCGAAACCGGGACGATCGCGGTACGGGCCGGTCTGGCCGTAACCGGAGATCCGCACCAGTGTGAGGTTGGGATTGAGCGCGTGCAACACGTCCCAACCCAGGCCGAGTTTCTCCAGGGCGCCAGGACGCAGGTTTTCGATCAGCACATCGGCGCTGGTCGCCAGTTGCTTGACCAGTTCGATGCCTTCGGGGGATTTGAGGTTCAGCGCCAGGGACTTCTTGTTGCGCGATTGCAGGTACCACCACAGCGAGGTGCCTTCATGCAGCTTGCGCCATTTGCGCAGGGGATCGCCCTGGCCCATGGCTTCGATCTTGATCACCTCGGCGCCGAACTCGGCCAGCATGCGCGCCGCAAACGGCGCGGCGATCAGCGTGCCGATCTCGATCACTTTGATCGCACTCAAGGGGGCAGTCATCGCGGGGTACCTCTTGTTCTTGGAATATGCGCCAAGGCTAGAGGACAGGGGACTCGGGAATCCAACCTTCAGTTGGCAACGAGCGTTCGCGAAATGCGAACGCTCGGGGAGATTGTCGCGACCTCAGGGCCGCCTTCGCGGGCAAACCCGCTCCCACAGGGATTTTCAGCGCTACACAGATCCAGTCTGGGAGCGGGCTTGCTCGCGAAGAGGCCGGCCTAGTCAGCGAAGAACTATCAGGCTGGCCCCCGCAAATGCTCAAACAACATCCTGCTCACCGGCGACAGTAACGCCTCATCGCGCACCACCAGGATCAAGGCCCGATCGGACCATTCATCCGTCAACGGCACCGCGTGCAAACCCAGTGCCCGGCCAAACAATTCATAAGCCCTGTGCGGCAAAATGCCGATCCCCATGTTGGCCTGGATCATCCGGCACATCGCATCGAACCCCGGCACATGAATACGAACCCGCAGCACCTTGCCGGCCTCGCGCGCCGCCGCGTGGGTGCGCATGTTGATCGAACTGGCGGCATGCAAGCCAACGTAATCACTGCTCAGCGTATCGGCGAACGCCACGCTCGACCGGCCCGCCAATGAATGGTACGGCGGCATCAACACCACCAGCTTGTCCTGGCGATACAGCACGCTGTGCAGGCCCTTGATGTCACTGTCGATGGAACAGATCCCGAAGTCGGCCACCCCGTCGAGCACCCCCTGAATCACCCCGGAGCTGGGGCGCTCTTCGAGATCGGTCTTGACCTGTGGGTGACGCTCGGAAAAATCCCGCAGGTCCTCGGGCAAAAACTGAATGATCGCCGACAGGTTGGCGAGCATCCGCACATAGCCGCGCACACCGTGGCTGTGCTCCCCCAGCTCAAGCCCCATTTTCTCGACGTTAAACAACATCTGCCGGGCATGGTGCAGCAGGGTTTCACCGGCCGGCGTCAGGGACATGCCCTTGGCCTGGCGCACGAACAGGCTGATGCCCAGCGCCTCCTCCAGTTCCATCAAGCGTTTGCTCGCCGCCGAGACTGCAATCGCTTCGCGCGAGGCGGCGCGGGTCAGCGTACCCTCTTCATGCACGGCGACGAACAGTTGCAGGGTGATCAGGTCGAGACGGCGGATCAGGCTTTTTTGCAGCATCAGGTACTCGGCGAGTCGGCTCAGGCGAAGTCGCAGCATAGCGTTCTTCACCCGCGTCGTGCCGTAGTCCGGTCACCGGTCGTGATAAAGTCGCCGCCCACAGACCTTTTGCCGTGAGACGAAGACCGCAATGACCGATTTCCAGGATGTCGATGCTCAACTTGAAGACTGGAACGCCTTGCGCAGCACCGCTTCGTTCAGTGGTTTGCTGGTGGGCAACGGTGCCAGTCGCGCGGTGTGGGACGATTTCGGCTACGAGTCGCTGTTCGAAAACGCCCGCACCGTTGAAGAAAAACCCCTGAGCCCGTCCGAGCTGAGCGTGTTCGATGCGATGCAGACCCGCAGTTTCGAACAGGTACTGAGCGCCCTGAAAATCACCAGCCGGGTCAACAAGGCCTTGGCTGTCAGCTCCGCCGCCCCGCGCAATCGCTACTACGCGATCAAGGAAGCGCTGATCAACACCGTGCATGCGGTGCATATCCCGTGGCGGCTGGTGGTGCCTTCGACACTGGCGACCATCAATCAGGAACTGGCCAGTTACCGCACGGTGTTCACCACCAACTACGACTTGCTCAACTACTGGGCAGTGCAACACCGGCCAGAAGCGATCAGCGATCTGTTCCAGGGGGCCGAGCCCGGTTTCGACCTGAGCGACACCGCCACCGATAAAACCCGTTTGCTGTACCTGCACGGCGGTCTGCATCTGGTGCGCAACCAGGATGGTACGGCGCGCAAGCTGATGTCGACCGAGGGCACCTTGCTGGGCAGTTTCGCCATCAACAACACGATCAAGACCCTGGACGACGTACCGCTGTTCGTCAACGAAGGCCCGAGTGCGGACAAGCTCAAGACCATTCGCAGTTCGGACTATCTGTCGTTCTGCTACGAGCAATTACTCGGTCACGGGCAGGCGCTGTGCATCTTCGGCCATGCGTTGGGGGAGCAGGACAGCCACATCATCCATGCCTTGCGCCTGGCGAAACCACAGGTGGTGGCAATCTCGATTTACCCGCGCAGCAAGGCCTTCATCCAGCATCAGAAGCGGCATTACGCGAAGGTGTTTGAGGGGACGGGGGTTGAGTTGCGGTTCTTCGATTCCAAGAGCCATGCGTTGGGCGGCACGAAGCTCACGGTTCCTGTCGAGGTTTAGCGGCGACGCGGCTGGCGCCATTGTCGGATCGCATTACCCCTGTGGGAGCGAGCTTGCTCGCGATGAGGCCATTACATTCAACACAGATGTTGATTGTCTGACCGCCATCGCGAGCAAGCTCGCTCCCACAGGATTTGTACTGGATGTGAAGGTAGCGTTCAAAGCACCGGCAAGGTCTTGTCCTTGACCACTTTACTCGGGCCATTAGTTTTCACGCTGGCAATGCCTTTCTCCATGGCGGCATCAGAGGAATAGGCCTCGCTGCTGCCGATGATCTCGTGGTTGCCCGCCTTGAGGTTGAAATACGGGTGGCCATCCTTGGTGGTTTTCTTCTCGTAGCGCTCATCCAGCTGGCTGTTGGCCTGGACCGAGGCGATGCCTTTGTCGGCGGCGGCGTGGGTGGTGTACAGCTCGCTGGTCAGAATGGTCTCGGCGTTGGCTGCCTTGAGGACAAACCTGAACTGGCCATTGCTGCTTTTGCTCACTTCATACCATCCGGACATGCTGTTTCTCCTTGGCGATTGAGAGGTTTCGCGCTTCACAGTAAAGACCAAGCCGGGATTTCTGTCGCCTGAACGGCAGTTTTCACTACTTCACCACTGCCCGCACCACCGACAGCTCCGGTGCCGACGTCCGTCGCTGGCTCAAATACCGCGTACAACTCACCCGCAGGAACGACGCGAAATTGACCACCTCGCCGCGGTAGTCCATCACCTCTTCATACAGCTTGGCGATCAACTGATTGGTGGTCATGCCGTCGACCTCGGCGATTTCGCTGAGGATGTCCCAGAACTGATTCTCCAGCCGCAGGGTGGTGACCACCCCGCAGATGCGCAGAGAGCGGGAGCGCGATTCGTAGAGTATCGGGTCGGCTTTGACGTACAGCTCGCACATGGACACGGCCTCGTTACAGCGTGATTTTGGTACCCAGCAATCCCAGGAAACCGGCCAGCCAGTTCGGGTGCGCAGGCCAGGCCGGAGCCGTGGCCAGATTGCCCTGGACATGGCCGTCCGTCACCGGAATATCGATATACGTACCGCCCGCCAGCCGCACTTCCGGAGCGCAGGCCGGATAAGCGCTGCATTCGCGACCTTCGAGAACACCCGCGGCCGCCAGCAACTGCGCGCCATGGCACACGGCAGCGATCGGCTTGCCGGCCTTGTCGAACGCGCGCACCAGTTCCAGGACTTTTTCGTTCAGGCGCAGGTACTCCGGCGCGCGTCCGCCCGGAATCAGCACCGCGTCATAATCGGCCGCGTTGACCTTGGCGAAATCGAAGTTCAGGGCAAACAGGTGACCGGGTTTTTCACTGTAGGTCTGGTCGCCTTCAAAGTCATGGATCGCCGTGCGCACGGTCTGGCCGGCGGCTTTGTCCGGGCAAACGGCGTGTACCGTGTGGCCGACCATCAGCAACGCCTGGAACGGCACCATCACTTCATAGTCTTCGACGTAATCACCGACCAGCATCAGAATTTTTTTCGCAGCCATGGGGAGAACTCCTCTGGAAGTGGGCGTGCAGGAGTATTCAAGGTAGTCCTTATCCGGTGGGGTGGGTAACAACCGGCTACTACGAATGCACAGGACCACTGTAGGAGCTGCCGCAGGCTGCGATCTTTTTTGGGTCAGCTCAAATAACCGTCAGCGCGCAGCAATGTTTCCAGGCAATGCTCGCTGATGTGATAGAAATCCTTCAACTCCTGAATCTTCGCCAGCAACTGGGCCGGGTCCACCGGCTCGGCGCGCTTGACCGCCAGGATCATCTTGTTCTTGTTGGTGTGATCCAGCGAGATGAACTCGAACACCTTGGTCTCGTAGCCGCAGGCCTCAAGGAACAACGCGCGCAAACTGTCGGTGACCATCTCGGCCTGCTGGCCCAGGTGCAAGCCGTACTGCAGCATCGGCTTGAGCAGCGCCGGGCTCTGGATTTGCAGGCGGATCTGTTTGTGGCAGCACGGCGAGCACATGATGATCGAAGCGCCGGAACGGATGCCGGTGTGGATCGCATAGTCAGTGGCGATATCGCAGGCATGCAGGGCGATCATCACGTCCAGCTCGCTCGGCGCCACGCTACGCACGTCACCGCACTTGAACACCAGGCCGGGGTGTTCAAGCCTGGCGGCGGCGGTGTTGCACAGGCTGACCATGTCTTCGCGCAGTTCGACGCCGGTCACCTCGCCTTCGGCCTTCAAGGTGTTGCGCAGGTAATCGTGGATGGCGAAGGTCAGGTAGCCCTTGCCCGATCCGAAGTCCGCCACACGCACCGGCTTGTCCAGCGCCAGGGGTGACGACGTCAGCGCATGGCTGAACACTTCGATGAACTTGTTGATCTGCTTCCACTTGCGCGACATCGCCGGGATCAGCTCATGCTGCTTGTTGGTCACACCCAGGTCGGCGAGAAACGGCCGGCTCAGGTCAAGAAAACGGTTTTTCTCACGGTTGTGCTCGGCCGATGGCACTTCGCGCAATTGCTGAGGTTGGCTCTTGAACAGCGATGACTTGCCCTTTTTGCTGTATTCGAGCTGGGCTTCGTCGGTCAACGACAACAAATGCGCATTTTTGAACGACGCCGGCAGCAGCCCGGCAATGCTCGCCACGCCTTCGGCCAGCGGCAGGTTCTTGGTGATATCGCGAGTCTTGTAGCGGTAGACGAAGGACAGGCATGGCTGCGCCTTGACCGTCACCGGCTTGATGATGATCCGCTGCAGGTCCGTTTCATCGCCCACGTACTTGGCCAGCACCAGTTTGATGAACGCGTTGTGCTCCAGGCTCGATTGCAGCAGGTCGATGAACTGGGCGTGATGATCCGGCGCGAGGCTGGCGGGAGTGGCGGTGACGGACATGGAAAAACGGCCTCGGCAATACGAATCGGGGAATGCCGGGTATTTTAGGGGGGACGAGTGTTTTGGGCACGGAGTAATTTTGCGCCAGGCCCCGTTCCCGCCGATCGGGACCTGAATCCAACCATCGCTACATCATGGCTCCACCAGTCGAAGTTTGCGGTTGGTCGGCGAGTTGATGACGAACTTGACGATCAACCCTACCGGCACCGCCCACGTCAGACCGTTGACCGGATCAGTGACCACGGCGACAGTTTCGGAGCTTGCAGCCAGATCCAGACGTCGGCGATCGTTGCTGGACTTGAGTAATCCGTACGCGTGGCTGACCAGCCGCTCCGCCTGGTGCATCGGCATATCCAGACTCTGCAAATGCCTCACCGCACGGCAGAACAACACTTGATCATCAATCACACCCTCGCCTTCATGACGGGCCAGAAACGCCTGAGCTATGGCCAATAGTTCCGCATTCAAATGGGCCTGTTCATCAACCTCCTTCATGCTCAAGGCTCCTGTTGCGCTTGCGCCGCCGGAGCACTCTCGGCGACAGGCTTCGCGGCGCGGCGCAAATCAGGCCCGGCGCACGGCAAATGCACGGCCGGGTTGGGCATGCCACTGGGGGAAAGCTCATGGGTCATTTCGAACTCGGCCCGCACCGACCAGCCACAGGCCTCCGACGTACATTGCAGGTACGCCACCCGCAGGAAAATATGCCGTCCTTCGCTGGTACGTATGCGCATCCTGCTCAGGCAGTGCGGGCACACCATCTTGTAAGTACTCATATATGTTTCCCTTGGGCCATCCGGTGGTAATCGAATTGATCAAACGCAATACTGTTTGAAACACAATTCGTAAAAGTCCGGTGCTGCAAATAACGTCCGCCAGACAAAAGGAAGTGCAACGGGCGGACACGTAATAGATACGAGCCAAGCTCGTAGGAAATCACCCTGATACCATTAGGAAGTTTCGACATCGTATTCTTCTGATTCATAGTTGATGATTGATTACTTACAAGAAAAAAAGTACTCATTACGCATACGTTAAGCACTCAAAAAGCATATGTCAAAAGGAAGAGGCTCAAATTGCGTAGCAAAAAATCACAAGCTGTTTTGGCCCGCCTGAAGCAAGTAACGGGTACAAAAACTGACGCTTCCCTGTCTACTGCACTACAGATCAGCCCCCAGACACTCAGTAGCTGGAAAGGCCGTGACAGCACGCCATACTCATTATGCGTAGACATTGCACAAGCTCGCGGCATCTCCCTTGACTGGTTGCTGCTGGGCGAGGGGCCGATGCTGCGGCAAACCCATGTCAACGCGACTGCAAATGTTGCGGAAACTGCAACAACACAGGAAAACACCATCCTTTCGCTGTGGCGATTGCTTGATGAGGATGACCGCTGCGCAATACAAAGCGCATTGGAGGAAAAGCGACGCCTGAGGGATCTGGAAACGCAACTTTCGGAAATGGCCGCCATCCTGGCAACACTTGGACACTCGAACAAAACCTGACTTGAAGTCCGACGCTTCAATGCTTGAAGGCATGCCACAAAACAATAATGTTGCCACTACTGCGAACAATCATTACGCATGAAAAAACACTCACCCCTGCATGCCATGGGCTCACCGGCAGGAATGTCAGCAATACATCGATGCCGGCATGGCAAAACACTGCGCCACACAAGCTGATCAATATCCTGTCGCGCCAGTTGTAACGCAGCTCGTCGCGCTGGTAACACGCCAGCCTGAACGCACTGATCAGGTGAGCCACCCCCGTCACCCACACCAGAGCCGCCATCTCAAAGGTCATTGCCCTCGCCCTCTGAGATGACGAAGGATGTCACCGAGGCCGGCGCCATCGATCCACTGCATGAGTTTGATGCTGATGGGAATGACCAGCAGCGCGCACAGGAAGGCCGTCACACCGGCTGTCAGAAAAGGCGCCAGTGGCTGGGCGACCGGGGCAAACAGGTAACCGACACCCGCCGACAACAGCCAGGAACCGATGCGTTGCCAGGCCTTGAAGTTGGCGCGAGTGGTCGTGACCAGCCACGCGCCAAGCGTCGCGCCGAACAGGACTTCTCCATTGATAACCGGCAACGTCGCAATACCCAACCCCACCATGAGTCCGCTGATACTGTTGTAGGTCGAATCAGTCAGGCTCATGGATTATCTCGCGACTGCGATGGATCAACAGTGATGGCTCCCGACTCCAGCGCTTTGAACACGGCAGCGTTGCGAGATCTGACGGCAAACTTGCGACGGATATTGGAGAAGTGGAAGTTGATGGTGGATTCCGAGCAACTCTGAATCCTGGCGATCTCCCAGGTGGTCTTGCCCTTGAGGCACCACTCCAGGGCTTGTGTCTCTTTCGTTGTCAGTTGCACTCGCGGAGTAAACATTGCGTTTGCGGGTGCATCCTCCACCCGGGTATCCAGCGATTGTTGCGTTTTCATAAGAACTCCCTCTATACAGAACGCCCATCGCAGGGCGCGCACCATGAGAGAGATGTTGAAGACAAGCTCCGCGGCGGACAACGCTCCGCAACTGTGTCGCGGCGCATTACAAAAGTGGATGAAGCCCTGGCTTAACCCAACACCACCAGACGATTCGGCAGCTCGTTGCGCACATGGGTCACCGGCACATGCACCTTGAGCAACTCGCCACAGGCCTCGACGCAACTGACAAAGCCCTGCAACGTCTGCCCCTGTTTAACCTGCTGGGTGAACGTCGCGACGATCGCGTCCCAGTTCTTGTTGTCCAGGCGACTGGAAATCCCTTCATCCACCAGGATCTCCACATAACGCTCGGCCTCGGAAACGAAAATCAGCATGCCGGTGCTGCCCTCGGTGTGGTGCAGGTTCTGCTCCAGGAACTGCCGACGCGCCAGGTTCGAGGCGCGCCAGTGTCGCACCGAGCGCGGGACCAGATGGGTGGTGACTTTCGGCAGGCGGAACACCAGGCACAGCACGATGAAGATGGCCCACTGCACCAGCAGCAGGCTGTGCAGGGTCAGCCAACCGGTGAAGTAATGCACGATGCCCGGCACCAGCAGCGCCAGCAGGCTGGCCCACAGCAACGGGATGTACGCATAGTCGTCGGCGCGGGCCGCGAGCACGGTCACCAGTTCTGCGTCGGTCTCGCGCTCGACCCGGGCAATGGCCTCGGCCACCTTGCGTTGTTCGTGTTCAGTCAGTAATGCCATGTCGTGAAGTGCCTGCTCGTTTTTATTATCACCAGCCGCCGGACGAACCGCCCCCGCCGAAACTGCCCCCGCCGCCACTGAAACCTCCCCCTCCACCGCCGCCGCCAAATCCACCACCGCCAAAGCCGCCCCCGGATCCACCGGAGCCGCCCCGGCCGGCAGGAAGGATACCGAGCATCTGGCACACAAAAACAGTCAGGATGAATAACATCACCAAAAACACGAACAACCCGGGATGCCGCGCGATGAAATCCTCCCCCGGATCGCCTCTGGATTCATACGCCGTGGAGGGTTCGTCCAGGGGGGTGCCGCCCAGCACCACCAGCATCGCCGCTACGCCGTCACTGATGCCTTTACTGAAATTGCCGGTCTTGAATGACGGGGTGATGACCTGGTTGATGATCACCGAACTCTGGGCATCGGTCAGGCGATCCTCCAGGCCGTAACCGACTTCGATACGCAGCCGGCGCTCGTCCCGGGCGATGATCAGCAGGGCACCGTTGTTCTTGTCCTTCTGCCCGATGCCCCAGTGGCGCCCGAGTTGATAACCGAAGTCGGCGATGTCGGTGCCTTGCAAATCCGGCAACGTCACGACCACAAGCTGCTCGCCGGTGGCTTGCTCATGAGCCTGAAGTTGTTGGGTGAGCTGCTGGCGCACCGATGGCTCGATCATCTGCGCATTGTCGACCACCCTCCCGGTCAGCGCCGGAAAGTTCAGCTCGGCCCGGGCAGCGATCGCCACCACCCACAACAACAGCAACAGGACCGTTTTAAACACACGCATTGGCAACCTCTTCCGTTCCAAGCCTGGCTCTGTAGGAGCTGCCGCAGGCTGCGATCTGTTGATCTTGACCTTTAGCGCTCGCGAAAAAATCAAAGTCAAAAGATCGCAGCCTACGGCAGCTCCTACAGGGTTGATTCAGAATTTGACCTCGGGGGCCTTTTCCGAACCCGGCGTGGCTTCGAAGGTCTCGCGTACCGGCAGGTCGCTGTACATCACGGTGTGCCACAGGCGACCGGGGAACGTGCGGATCTCGGTGTTGTACTTCTGCACCGCGAGGATGAAATCGCGACGGGCCACGCTGATGCGGTTCTCTGTGCCTTCAAGCTGCGATTGCAGGGCGAGGAAGTTCTGGTTGGCCTTGAGATCCGGATAACGCTCGGAGACCACCATCAAACGACTCAAGGCGCCGCTGAGCTGATCCTGGGCCTGTTGGTACTGCTTGAGTTTTTCCGGATCATCCAGAGTCGAGGCATCCACCTGGATCGACGTGGCCTTGGCCCGGGCCTCGATGACGGCAGTCAGGGTTTCCTTCTCGTGGGCCGCATAGCCCTTGACGGTTTCCACCAGGTTGGGAATCAGGTCGGCGCGCCGCTGATACTGGTTCTGCACCTGGCCCCAGGCGGCCTTGGCCTGTTCGTCGAGGGTAGGGATGTTGTTGATGCCACAGGCGGTCAGCAACGAGGCCAGCATCAGCAGCGTGACGACCTGCAAACGCGAGCGGTAGGTTGGACTTACATTCATCAGGATGATGCTCCCTTGTGCATTTCATGAAAAAACCGACCGTGAAACCTTCTGGGCCGGCTCTTGGGGCATAATCGCCCGCGCCTCTGGATTGCAACGGGCCGATGGGCTAAAAAGAGGCCCTGCGCGAAAACGCATCCGCCATCTGGCTGTGTTTTTTGGCTCTGGTCTTTTGAGCCGGCACCCGAACAACAATAGACGCTCCCTAAATTTTGGCTGGCCGGCGTGTACATCGCCGTTTGGGCCCTTGAGAAAACTATTCATGAAGAAGCTGTGTTTGCTGGGCCTGTTCGTCAGCCTGGCCAGTCATAACGTATTGGCCGCCACGACGCCCGCACCCCTGGAGAACAAGGAAGCCTTCGTCAGCAACCTGATGAAGCAAATGACCCTCGATGAAAAAATCGGCCAACTGCGCCTGATCAGCATCGGTCCGGAAATGCCGCGCGAAATGATCCGCAAGGAAATCGCGGCCGGCAACATCGGCGGTACGTTCAACTCGATCACCCGCCCGGAAAACCGCCCGATGCAGGACGCGGCCATGCGCAGCCGCCTGAAGATCCCGATGTTCTTCGCCTACGACGTGATCCACGGCCACCGCACCATTTTCCCGATCCCGCTGGCCCTGGCCTCGAGCTGGGACATGGACGCCATCGGCCTGTCCGGGCGCATCGCCGCCAAGGAAGCCGCGGCTGACAGCCTCGACATCACCTTTGCGCCGATGGTCGACATCTCCCGCGATCCGCGCTGGGGCCGTACTTCCGAAGGCTTCGGCGAAGACACCTACCTGGTGTCGCGCATTGCCGGTGTGATGGTCAAGGCGTTCCAGGGCACGGGCGCCAACGCCGCCGACAGCATCATGGCCAGCGTCAAGCACTTCGCCCTGTACGGCGCCGTTGAAGGTGGCCGCGACTACAACGTGGTCGACATGAGCCCGGTCAAGATGTACCAGGACTACCTGCCGCCGTACCGCGCCGCCATCGATGCCGGCGCGGGCGGGGTCATGGTCGCGCTGAACTCGATCAACGGCGTGCCGGCCACCGCCAACACCTGGCTGATGAACGACCTGCTGCGCAAGGAGTGGGGCTTCAAGGGCCTGGCGGTCAGCGACCACGGGGCGATTTTCGAACTGATCAAGCACGGCGTTGCCGCCGACGGTCGCGAAGCGGCGAAGCTGGCGATCAAGGCCGGCATCCACATGAGCATGAACGACACCCTGTACGGCAAAGAGCTGCCAGTGGCTGCTGAAGGCCGGCGAGATCCAGCAGAGCGACATCGACAACGCCGTGCGTGCGGTGCTCGGCGCCAAGTACGACATGGGCCTGTTCAAGGACCCGTACTTGCGCATCGGCAAGGCCGAGGATGATCCGGTCGACACCTACGCCGACAGCCGCCTGCACCGCGCCGAGGCCCGTGATGTGGCACGCCGCAGCCAGGTGCTGCTGAAAAACAGCAACGAAACCCTGCCCCTGAAGAAAACAGCGAAAATTGCCCTGGTCGGTCCGCTGGCCAAGGCACCGATCGACATGATGGGCAGTTGGGCCGCCGCCGGTCGCCCTGCTCAATCGGTGACCCTGTTCGACGGCATGACCAACGCCCTGGGCGACAAATCGACACTGATCTACGCCCGGGGCGCCAACATCACCAGCGACCCGAAAATCCTCGGTTACCTGAACTTCCTCAACTTCGACGCCCCGGAAGTGGTGGATGACCCGCGCCCGGCGAAGGTGCTGATCGACGAAGCGGTAAAAGCGGCCAAGGATGCTGATGTGGTGGTTGCCGCCGTCGGCGAATCCCGTGGCATGTCCCACGAATCGTCGAGCCGCACCGACCTGAACATCCCGGAAAACCAGCGCGAGCTGATCCGGGCCCTGAAAGCCACCGGCAAACCGCTGGTACTGGTGTTGATGAACGGCCGTCCGCTGACGATCCTCGAAGAGAAGGAACAGGCCGACGCCATCCTGGAAACCTGGTTCAGCGGCACCGAGGGCGGCAACGCCATCGCCGACGTGCTGTTCGGCGACTACAACCCGTCGGGCAAACTGCCGATCAGCATCCCGCGCTCGGTAGGCCAGATTCCGACCTACTACAACCACCTGACCATTGGCCGACCGTTCACCCCGGGCAAGCCGGGCAACTACACCTCGCAGTACTTCGATGACACCACCGGTCCCCTGTACCCGTTCGGTTACGGTCTGAGCTACACCGACTTCAGCCTGAGCGACATGGCCCTGTCGTCGACCACGCTGAACAAGACCGGCAAGCTCGACGCCAGCGTCACAGTGAAAAACACCGGCAAGCGCGACGGCGAAACCGTGGTGCAGTTGTATATCCAGGACGTGGCAGGCTCGATGATCCGCCCGATCAAGGAACTGAAGAACTTCCAGAAGGTGATGATCAAGGCCGGCGAACAGAAAGTCGTGCACTTCACCATCACCGAGGACGATCTGAAGTTCTACAACACCCAGCTCAAGTACGCGGCGGAGCCGGGCAAGTTCAACGTGCAGATCGGCCTGGATTCAGAGGACGTGACGCAGCAGAGTTTTGAGTTGCTGTAATTAATCAAACACCGCAATAACCCTGTGGGAGCGAGCTTGCTCCCACAGTGGTTTGTGGTGGTCAAAAAATACGGGTTATCCCCGTCGATCCAGCAGATTCACCACCACCCGATCCACCCATCCCCACACCCGCTGCTTGACCCGTTTCCACAGCGGTCGGCGCTGCCATTCCTCCAGGCTGACTTGCTCGCTCAACCCAAAGTCCCGTTCGAAACTCGCCGCCACCGAGCGGGTCAATCCGGGGTCCAGGGCCTCCAGGTTGGCTTCCAGGTTGAAGCGCAGGTTCCAGTGATCGAAATTGCACGAGCCGATGCTCACCCAGTCATCGACCAGGACCATTTTCAGGTGCAGGAAGCACGGCTGGTATTCGTAAATATTCACCCCCGCCTTGAGCAGTCGCGGGTAGTAGCGATGCCCGGCATAGCGCACGGACGGATGGTCGGTACGGGGCCCGGTCAGCAGCAACCGCACATCGACGCCACGGGCAGCGGCCCGGCGCAGGGAACGGCGGACTTTCCAGGTCGGCAGAAAGTACGGCGTGGCCAGCCAGATCCGTCGTTGACCGCTGTTC
This sequence comes from Pseudomonas sp. S2_F07, assembly GCF_054668325.1. Classification (NCBI taxonomy): domain Bacteria; kingdom Pseudomonadati; phylum Pseudomonadota; class Gammaproteobacteria; order Pseudomonadales; family Pseudomonadaceae; genus Pseudomonas; species Pseudomonas sp. S2_F07. The sequence continues at coordinate 5,313,107 of NZ_CP162758.1, read as the reverse complement.
AGGGCACGCACCAGCGATTGCAGAATGTCACGGTGTTGACGGGCGTCGGCATAGGCCACCCGACCCATGCCCTCGCCGACGGACGGCACCCGTGGCAGGCGCGGCAGACCGAAATGCGAGGCCGGTCGCCAGGCACGTCGATGGCGGTTGGCAATCCACTGACGATCGAACAACAACTGCCAGTCGAGCACCAGCGGCCCGGTGATTTCCACCATCACTTCGTGCCATTCGCTGACGTCTTCGCCCGGTGTCCAGAACTCGTCGGTGACACCGGTGCCGCCGACCACGGCCAGGCTCTGGTCCACCAGTAACAGCTTGCGGTGATCGCGGTAGAAATTACCAACCCAGCGCCGCCAGTTCAGGCGATTGTAGAAACGCAATTCGACCCCGGCCGCCATCAGGCGCTGTCGCAAGGTCAGTGTGAACGCGAGGCTGCCGTAGTCATCGAACAGGCAACGCACCCGCACACCGCGCTCGGCAGCCTGGACCAGCGCCTGGACCATGGCTTCGGCGCAGGCACCCGCCTCCACCAGATACAGCTCCAGTTCGACCTGTTCTTCGGCACGGGCAATCGCCACCAGCATGCGCGGGAAGAATTGCGGACCATCGATCAGCAGTTCGAAGTGGTTGCCTTCACGCCAGGGAAAAATCGCTCCGGCCATGTCAGCGCGCCGTGAATATCAGTACCGCACTCACCGGCACTGAAAGACTGATCGCCGACAGGCCGGCCATTTTGCGCAACGCTTCCAACCCGGGAGCCAAATCGAAATCCTCGGCATTGATCACCAGCGGTTCGAGGGTCACCACCTGAAAGCGCCGGTCATCGAGCCGGGTCGCCAGCAATTGGGCGTTGTACGTGTGTTTCTGACCATGCAGGTCGACGGTCAGCGGCAGGCGCAACTCCAGTTGCGCGCCGGGAGCGAGGTCGTTGATCGGGCGCAGATCGATTTTCGTGGTGATCAAGGCGTCGGAAAACCGGTCGATCTGGAACAGTTCCTTGCGCATGCGCTCATCGCGCAGCGGGATGCCGCTGTTGATCGACTCCAGCTCGACTTCCACCTGCGCCAGCCCCTCGGGATCGACTTTGCCGTGCAGGACCAGGAAGCGCTGCACTTCAGAGACATTGGCATTCTTGGTGCTGACAAACGACAGGCGCGAAGACTCGCCGTCGAGGTACCAGTCGGCGCGGGCCGACAATGCGGCACCCGTCAGTAGCAGAAAAACGAGGGATCGGAGGGCGGAGCGCTTGAACATAGAGACTCGTCAGGCAGAGAAACCTGTGCTGAACCTTAACCGGCCTGACACAGGTTGCAAGAAATGTGTTGCCTTGAGTCTCTAAACCATCACAAGTTCCACTCAGGCCATCGCCTGTTGCACATTACCAATGGTCGCGGCCAGGCTGTTGAGGTGCAGGTTGAGTACCCGCTCCACCGGCGCCTGATCCATCGGCCAGTGCAGCGCCATGCTGCCGACCAGGCGGCCATCGGTGCGGATCGGCAGGGCCACCGCGCGAATCAGGAACGGCAGGCGCACCGGATACTCCCAATAACCCTCGGTGCGCTGCCCGAAGCCTTGATGCAATGCCTGCTCAGTGGTGTTGAACAAGGCTTCGTCCGTCACTCGCTCACGGCTGGCCAGACGCTCCACTTCATGGCTGTCCAGTTCGCCCAGGCACGCCCGGCCCATGGCCGAATGGAACAGGCTGGCGTGCTGGCCGACGATCTGACAGTTGTTCGGGTATCGCTTGCGCAGCACCGTGGGAATCGCGCTTTCCATGACCTCGATCCGCTCGCCATCAAAACACGACAAGTCCGCCACCAGCCCGGTGCGCTCGCTCAACTCCAGCAACAGCGGCGCGGCGTTCTCCACCAGGCGCCGCTTGAAGCGCTGCTGGCTGTCACCAAACAGGCGCTTGGCGCACAACCGGTAGCGCCGATCGCTCAGGCCGCGATAGATCCAGCCCCGCTCCTGCAACGTCAGCAACATGCGCGACACCGTGGCCTTGGGCAGGTTCGTCAAGTAGTGCAACTCCTCCAGCCCCAACGCCTGATGCTCACCCAGCAACTCGACAATCGCCAGGGCGCGCTCGACGGAACGCACGCTGCCGGATTCTGCCTTGCTCTCCATAGGTTCGATCTCCCTAAGCGCACATGGATGTTCACTTTGCGCAGCAAGATGCGGGCCTGTCGGCCAGTCTCAGGCATTTTGCAGACAGCCGGGCGGCCTGCGCTTGACCCATTGAGTCAACTGCTCATGGGCAAACGCCAGTTGCAACACCGCGCGGTCAGCCTGGGCCCGACCTATGATTTGCAGGCCCATCGGCAGTCCGGCCTGGTTGAATCCCACCGGCACATTCATGCTCGGCAACCCGGCCAGGGTCGGCCCGATGACAACCTCCATCCAGCGGTGGTAGGTGTCCATGGCCTGCCCGCCAACGACGCGCGGCCAAGGGGTTTGTGCATCAAAAGGAAACACCTGGGCGGTAGGCAGCAGCAGGAAGTCGTAACGTTCGAACAATTCGTTCAGCGCTCGATACCACTCGCTGCGACTGACCGAGGCCTGATAGACATCCGCCGCCGTCAGACGCAGCCCGCCCTCGACTTCCCATCGGGCTTCGGGTTTGAGTCGTTCGCGTTTTTGCGCATCGGCATACAACCCGCCGAGGCTGCCTTGCACCAGCCAGTGGCGATGCACCAGCCAGGTTTGCCACAGGCGTTCCAGGGAGAAGTCCGGCTGGCAGGCCTCGACTTTGCAACCCAGGGCGGCGAAGTCCTGCAACGCCGATTCACACAGGCTCATGACGCCGGGCTCCATCGGCAGGTAGCCGTTGTAGTCCCCCAGCCAGCCGAGTCGCACATCGCTGAAATCCTGCTGCAACGACTGATGAAATATCCCCGGGTCTTCAGTCAGCGACAACGGCACGCGCGGGTCATACCCGGCCTGGGTGCCGAGCAAACGGGCAACATCGGTGACCGTGCGGCCCATCGGGCCTTCAGTGGCCAGTTGCTGGACGAACATTTCCGGCCCGGGCCCGAACGGCACGCGCCCCTGGGACGGACGCAATCCATAGACGTTGTTGAACGCCGCCGGATTGCGCAGCGAGCCCATCATGTCGCTGCCGTCGGCCACCGGCAGCATGCGCAACGCCAGCGCCACCGCCGCCCCGCCGCTGCTGCCGCCGGCAACCAGGGTCGGGTCGTAGGCGTTGGTGGTGGTGCCAAACACGCTGTTGTAGGTTTGCGAGCCGAGGCCGAACTCCGGGACGTTGCTCTTGCCGATGATGATCGCCCCGCAGTCGCGCACCCGCGCCACGCTGATGGCGTCGTGTTGCGGAACCTGCTCGGCGAACAGCGGCGAGCCCATGGTGGTGCGCAAACCGGCGGTGGCCGCCAGGTCCTTGACCGCTTGCGGCATGCCGTGCATCCAGCCTCGGGACTGACCCCGGTTGAGTTCGCTATCACGCTCGTCGGCCTCTGCCAGCAACGCCTGGGCCGGACGCAGGGACACCAGCGCATTGACCTGTGGATTGAAGCGTTCGATCTGCGCCAGATACGCCTGCATCACCTCGCGACAGGACACCTGCCGCCCATGAATGGCCCGGGACAGCGCATCGGCCTCCATTTCAACAATCGGATTGCTGCTCAAGGTTTCACCCCAAGATTGAGTTCAACGGATCTTTTTGCCCGTGGTGCTTCCTGCATGCAGTAGGTGCCGAGCAACGTCAGCAAGCAGGCGAACAACACGTAGAACGATGGCGCCACCGGAGTCGCCAAAACCTTGCTCAGCCAGGTGACGATCAGCGGCGCGAACCCGCCGAAGACCATGACCGCGACGTTGTAAGCCACCGACACCCCGGTGGAGCGCACTTCGATCGGGAACTGCTCGGCCAGTGCCGTCGGAGCCGGGCCGAAAAAACCACCGATCGCACTGCACAGCAACAGTTGCATCACCAGCAAACGCTCCACCGATGGCGCCGCCGCCACCCACACGTACAAGGGATAAACCATCAGGAAAAACGCCAGGGTGAAGGCCATCAACACCGGGCGGCGGCCGAGGCGGTCCGACAGTGCGCCAGACAAGGGAATGATCACGGTCATCAGCGCCACCGCGAGCATTTGCACCAGCAGCACCTGATCCAGCGGCAGGCCGAGATTCTTATGGGCGAAAGTCGGCATGTTCACCAACACCACGTAGAACGACACGGTCGCGCCACAGGCCAGGCCCATGGACACCAGAATGCTGCGTCGGTGTTCGCGGATCACTTGCATCAGGCTTGGGCTCGCGCCTTTGGCCTGTTTGCGTGCTTCGAGAAATTCTTCCGGTTCTTCCATGTGCTTGCGAATCCACAAGCCCACCGGGCCGATCAGCAAGCCCAGCACAAACGGAATCCGCCAGCCCCAGCTCTCCAGTGCCTCAGGGGACAGCAGGTGGGTGAACAAGGCGACCATCGCCGCCCCGGAGAACACCGCCAGGCATTGCCCGACCAATTGCCACGAGCCATACAAACCCTTGCGGTGTGCCGGGGCGCTCTCCACCAGGAACGCCGTGGCGCTGGCGTACTCGCCACCTGTGGCGAAGCCTTGCAGCATCCGCGCAACCACGATCAACAGCGGCGCGCCCATGCCGATAGCGGCGTAGTTCGGCGCAAACGCAATCAGTGCGATGGATACGGTCATCAGGCGAATGATCATCTGCATCGCCGCCTTGCGTCCTTTGCGGTCCGAATACATCCCCAGCAGGATGCCGCCCACCGGACGCATGAAGAAGCCGACGCCGAAAGTTGCCAGGGCCATCAGCAAGGATGCGTATTCGTCGTCAGAGGGGAAAAATTGCCGGGCGATGATGCTGGCCAGAAAGCCGTAAACGATGAAGTCATACCATTCCAGCGCGTTGCCGATAACCGCGGCGACCACCTGCCGGGTGCGCGAAACGCCTGTGCTCGAAGTGTGCATGGGGAGCTCTCCAGAACCTGTTGGGAAACGGCGGGCACGGCAGCGCGCACCCGGTCCAGCGGCAGTAGAAAGTGCCAGGAGTCAGGCAGGCTTGAGCCAGCTCTCGGTCAGCGCGCCCCAATACGCGGCACCGGTCAGCAGGATGTCGTCGTTGAAGTCATAGGCGGGGTTGTGGACCATCGGCCGCGACACGCCATTGCCGATGAACAGATAGGCGCCGGGGCAGCGTTGCAGCATCCAGGCGAAGTCTTCGCTGCCCATGAGTTTGGGGGTGTTGCCGTCCACCGCATCAGCGCCAACCAACTCGACACCGACCTGCCGGGCGAACTCGGTTTCGGCCGCGTGGTTGACCAGCACCGGGTAGGCCGGGCGATGTTCGATGCGCGAACTGCATCCGAAACTCCGGGCCTGGGATTCGATGATTGCGCGCACGCGTTCGAGGGTCTGCTCGCGCACCTGGGCATTCAGTGCCCGCAGGCTCAGGCGCAGGATCGCCTGCTGTGGAATGACGTTGGCCGCCTCCCCGGCCTGCAACGCGCCCACCGTGACCACCGCCGCCTGCTGCGCATCGATGTTGCGCGCGACCACGGTCTGCAGGGCCATGACCACACTGGCCGCCGCCACCAGCGGGTCGACTGCCAGATGCGGCATCGAACCGTGGCCGCCGACACCTTCGATGGTGACGTTAAGCAAATCCTGCGAGGCCATCATCGGCCCCTCACGAAAACCCAGATGGCCGGCGGGTAGCCCCGGCATGTTGTGCATGCCGAACAACGCATCGCAGGGGAAACGTTCGAGCAGGCCATCGGCGAGCATCGCTTCGGCACCGCCCTGGCCTTCTTCGGCAGGCTGGAAAATCAACGTCAGGGTGCCATCGAACTGGCGGGTCGCCGCCAGGTAGCGCGCCGCGCCCAGCAGCATCGTGGTGTGGCCGTCATGCCCACAAGCGTGCATGCAGCCCTGATGCTGGCTGCTGTAAGTTGCACCAGTGTTCTCGTTGATCGGCAGCGCGTCCATGTCCGCCCGCAAGCCGAGTCTGCGCGGGCTGCTGCCGTTACGCAGCACGCCAACCACACCGGTCTTGCCGATGCCGGTATGCACCTCGTAGCCCCAATCCGCCAGGGATTTGGCCACCAGCGCCGAAGTGCGGTTTTCCTCGAAGCCGAGTTCCGGGTGGGCGTGGATGTCCTGGCGGGTGGCGTGCAGGTCGCTGGCCACGTCGTTGAGCCAGGCAAGGATGTGCTGATATCGGGTCATGACGATTGTCCTCGGGCCGGGTGTAGTCCCGTTCTTGTTGTTCGCTGTGATTTCGCGACAGCAGGTCGCGCTCACCGCCAGATAACCGCGAGTCGCGCGCCAGGACAATCGAATGTGGTTCCACAGAGTGGAACCTGAAGGGAAATCAGGGCCGCAAGCGGCAGCCCTGGCGCTCGCCGATCCACGCCGCACTGTTGCTGCGGCCCATGCCGCTGACCGTGACGCGCTTGCCGAACGGGTCATCGGTAAAGCCGCTGGCGGGCAGCCACTGTTTCACATAGCCGCGGCAGTACTCGGCGTCGTTGTTCATCACGTAGCGGCACGAACAGTATTCCTTGGCGGTGTAGGCGCTGATGATGTCGGGGAACGCCCACAACGCCACCCGCTCGTGCCAGATCCAGCCGAGCAAGGCGATCAGCAGGATCAGCAACAGGGAACTGACCGGTCGACGACGAATGAAACCGCTCATGGCCGCACCTTCCCGGCAAAGGCCTTGAGCGCGAGCTGCAGCAATTGGTTGTGCCGGTAACGACCGTCACGGTCATCGCCGTAGCGGACGATCACCAGTTGTTCACTGGGGATCACATACATTGCCTGGCCCCAATGACCCAACGCGGCGAAGGTGTCGGCGGGGGCATCGGGCCAGGGTCGTGCCACGCCCTCAACAGCTCGATTGAGCCACCACTGGCCGCCGGGGACGGCATCGTCTTGACCGGCGTGATAGTGAGTGAACAGCTCGCGGTTGAACGCCACCCAGTCCTTGGGCAGCAATTGCTTGCCTGCCCAGCGCCCCTCGCGGGCCATCAACAGACCGACCCGGGCCAGGTCCCTTGCAGTGAGGTAGGCATAGGAAGAAGCGACGAAAGTGCCCGTGTCATCGGTTTCCCAAATGGCATGGCGAATGCCCAGCGGCTCGAACAGCGCAGTCCACGGATAGTCGGGATAGCGGCTGGGGCCGACGATGGTTTTCAATGCGGCGGACAACAGGTTGCTGTCACCGCTGGAGTAGCGAAATGCCTGGCCGGGCGCTGCGTACTCCGCATGGGCCGCGGTGAACGCCGCCATGTCGTGGTGACCACGGGTGTAGAGCATGGCCACCACCGAAGACTTTAGCGGCGCGTATTCGTAGTCTTCCTGCCAGTCCAGGCCCGAGGCCCAGTGCAGCAGGTCGGCCATGGTCATGTCGGGGTATTTTTGCAGGGGCGGATAAAACTTCGCCACAGGGTCGCTGAGTTTGAACAAGCCTTCGCCGTAGGCCACACCGAGGACCGTCGCCATCAGGCTCTTGCTGATCGACCAGGTCAGGTGCGGCGTCTCGGCCGTCGTCGGGCCGGCGTAGCGTTCGTAGATCAACTGGCCGTCGCGGATCACCAGCAAGGCATCGGTGCGAATGCCCTGGCGAGTAGTGTCGTCGCGGGGTGGGAAGGCATAGGCTTCCAGGGCTTGAAGCGCCGGGCCAGCGGGCGTCGGGGCGGTCGGCCATTGCTCGGCGGGCCAGTTTTCAGCCTGGGCCGTGAGGCTGAGCAACAGCAGGAAAATCAGGGACAAGCCTTTGGGCATGGCGGGGGCTCACAGGGAATAACCGGATCAGCCTAGCCCAGTTAAATGACACTCACGCGACCCTTGTAGGAGCTGCCGAAGGCTGCGATCTTTTGATTTTGCTCTTTGGCCATACCGAAAAGAACAGGATCAAAAGATCGCAGCCTTCGGCAGCTCCTACCCGGAATCGTCAGAGGTCTGCCATTGCCTTGGCCAACCGCTTGCCCCGAGCCCCTGCCGCCAAATCCATCACCGCCTGATCCCGCTGCCACATCGTCGCCCACTCTGGAGGCCCTCCAGCCAGCGCTTCATTCACCTCAGCCTTGAGCCCATCGAACAGAGCAAACAACCCGCCAAGCATCACATGCCCGGCCGGATGGGTCGGTGGCTGGCGGCTGGCTTCCGCACACCCCGCCAGCAACCCCAGCAATCGCAGTTGCAAGCCTTGCGGCCAATCGCATTCCTGACCGACGCCATACAACCACGCCGTCATGGCGCTCAGTACATAGATGTCTTCCAGCGTGCGGAACGGTTTGACGTACGCGTCCCAACCATCCCCCGCGAGCAACTCGCACAGCGCGTTATCCAGAAACAGGCGGCCATGGCTGATGTCCGGCATCAACGGGATCGGCGCCAGCTTTTCCACCCGCACACCCGGCTCGTCGCGATAGATCACCGCCAGGCTCAAGCGTGGATCTGCGCCGGGCTCCTCACTGCGCGCAGCCACCAGCAGCCAGTCGGCTGCATTACCGGCGGTGACGAAATCCTTGCGTCCGCTCAGGCGCAAACCGCTCAACCGGGTTTGCATGTCGGCCGGGCGCAGGCTGCGCTGTTCGGTGGCGCACAGCGCACCCAGGCTCAGTGGCGCGCTTGGCCAGAGCATGCGCAAGGCCGCCTGATACCCCACCAGAAACGCCAGCCCCGGCGTCGCCATCAGCCGCCCGCCAAGCACCGCCAGTTCAAACGGCGCGACCGTGCCCAACTGCTGCAACAAAGTCGCGAAGCCTTCGGCCAGATCCGGGTTGGCGGGCAAGCGATCACGGCGGTTCAACAGGGTTTGCCAGGGCATAAGGGGCTCCTCGAGGGCTGTCATATAAGCATCACCAAAGCTTAATGGCGATGACACCGGGGCTACATAGCCTGACTTTGCACAACACGGCTAGACAAGTCGATTCGCTGTAGCCCAAAGACAGGTGAGCAGCCCGCACGGAGATTCGCCATGACTCAGATCGCCCGCATCAGCGACACCGGCAACGAACGCCGCCTGCAAGCCGAACGCCTGGTGGGCGCCGAGGCATTGCAGGAGGCCCAGGCCTTGCGCTTCAACGTGTTCAGCGGTGAGTTCAACGCCAAGCTCAAAGGCGCGGAACTGGGTCTGGACATGGATGACTACGACGTTCACTGCGCCCACATCGGTGTGCGTGACCTGAATACCGGCCGTCTGGTGGCGACCACCCGTTTGCTCGACCACACGGCTGCCAGCAGCCTGGGCAAATTCTATAGCGAAGAAGAATTCAGCCTCCACGGCCTGGTGCACCTGCAAGGCCCGATCCTGGAAATCGGTCGCACCTGCGTCGACCCGGCCTACCGCAACGGCGGCACCATCGCCGTGCTCTGGGGCGAACTGGCCGAAGTCCTGAACCAGGGCGGCTACAGCTACCTGATGGGTTGCGCGAGCATTCCGATGCAGGACGGCGGTGTACAGGCCCACGCGATCATGCAGCGTCTGCGCGAACGCTACCTGTGCACCGAACACCTGCGCGCCGAACCGAAAAACCCGCTGCCGAGCCTGGCCATCCCTTCGAACGTGATCGCCGAAATGCCACCGCTGCTCAAGGCCTACATGCGCCTGGGCGCCAAGATCTGCGGCGAGCCATGCTGGGACGAAGATTTCCAGGTCGCCGACGTGTTCATCCTGCTCAAACGCGACGAGCTGTGCCCGCGTTACGCCAAACACTTCAAGGCGGCTGTGTAATGAGCCGGCTGCGGGTGTACGCGCGAATCGCGCGAGTGCTGCTGGTGGTGACGCTGGGCCTTTGTATGGCCAGTGTGTTCGGGCTGTTCGAGCGCCTGGGCCTGGCCCACTCGATGGCGCGTCGTCAGCGCTGGTCGCGTTTTTTCATGGCCCGCCTGAGCAACGCCCTGCCCTTCGACGTGACCGTCCACGGCGAGCTGCCGAAGACGCCGATGCTGTGGGTCAGCAACCACGTGTCCTGGACCGACATCCCGTTGTTGGGGATGCTCACGCCGCTGTCGTTCCTGTCCAAGGCCGAAGTGCGCACCTGGCCGGTGGCAGGCTGGTTGGCGGCCAAGGCCGGCAGCCTGTTTATCCGCCGTGGCTCGGGTGACAGCCAGTTGATCCGCAAGCAGATGACCCGTCACCTGGAACAGGCACACCCCCTGCTGATGTTTCCGGAAGGCACCACCACCGACGGCCGTTCGCTGCGTACTTTCCACGGCCGCTTGCTGTCCGCCGCCATCGATTCCGAAGTGGCGATGCAGCCGGTGGCGATTCGTTATGTGCGCGACGGCCAGCCTTGCGCGCTGGCGCCGTTCATTGGCGACGATGACTTGCTTTCGCATCTGATGCGCTTGTTTGCCAATGACCGTGGCGGCGCGGAGATTCATCTGCTCAAGCCAATCGCTTGCGAAGGTCGGGAACGCGCGGCCCTGGCGTTCGAGGCACAGCAGGCGGTGCAGAAGGCGTTGTTTGGAGCTGTCGCAGAACCTCAGCGCGCACCGATGCGCCCTGCCATTGCGGCTTGATTCAATCTCCGATTCACCGAAGTACCCTGTGGGAGCGGGCTTGCTCGCGAAAGCGGTGTATCAGCCGATATCAATGTCGCCTGATACTACGCCTTCGCGAGCAAGTCGGATCGCCGCACCGCCGCTCCCACATTGGTTTTATGGTGTTGGATAGTTCCGGGCAAAATCCTGTAGCTGCGGATAGAACAACCTGAAGTCCTCGCTCAACGGTTCATACAACCGCCGCAACTCCTGCATCGCCGCCGCCAGTTCTTCCGGCCGGGTCAGGCGCCGCGAGATCCCGCGCAACACCTGCTCCAGCACTTCGAATTCCTGATACGAACCCAGCCAGTCATTGGCCACCATGTGCGGCGCAATCTTCGCCAGCCGCTCCGGCAGTTGTCGTTCGCTGGACAGCACCCGGTACACGTCTGAAGTGAACAGCTCCAGCGGCCGGTCGGCGTACAGAGTCCAGTCACGAGCCAGGCAATGGTCGAAAAACACGTCGAGCACGATCCCCGCGTAGCGACGACGGGTCAGGGAAAAACGCGACAACGCGACGTCCACCAGCGGGTGGCGATCGGTGAACACGTCGATGCTGCGGTGCAACTGGATAGCCACCTCGATTTCCGGAGCGAACTGCCCTTGCAGCCGTCCCTTGACGAAATCGCCATACAGACTGCCGAGCAATTGGCCAGGACGCTGGCCACCGAGGTGAAGATGTGCGAGATAGTTCATGGGCGCAGCTTAGCACTGCCCCCTTGTCTTGTTACACTCACCATATCGTTATAACTCGATATACCGAAACGTGAGCTGGTCAGAGCCAAATCATATTTGTATATCGCGAAATACCGATTTAAAGTTCGCCTCATCGCGATATAGCGTTTTAAACATCACGAGCCCACATCATGACCATCAATCTCGACGAAATAATAAAAGCCCTGGCACACCCAGTACGGCGAGAAATCCTGCACTGGCTCAAGGACCCGACCGTCGAATTTCCCGACCAGTCCCATAGTAACGAGCACGGCGTTTGCGCCGGGCAGATCGATCAACGTTGCGGCCTGTCGCAGTCCACGGTGTCCGCACACCTGGCGACCCTGCAACGCGCCGGCCTGATCAGCAGCCGTAAAGTCGGCCAGTGGCATTTTTTCAAACGTAACGAGGAAACCATTCAGGAGTTCCTCAAAACCTTCAGTAAAGAGCTCTGACCCTTAACGGCCGACAAGGAATTAAACAATGCCCCTCTCGCTACTCATCCTGGCCTTGAGCGCCTTCGCCATCGGCACCACCGAGTTCGTCATCATGGGCCTGCTGCCCAACGTGGCGGCTGACCTCGGTGTGTCGATTCCCGGTGCCGGCTGGCTGGTGACCGGTTACGCCCTGGGCGTGGCCATCGGTGCGCCGTTCATGGCGCTGGCCACCGCCAAACTGCCGCGCAAGGCAGCCCTGGTGGCGTTGATGGGCATCTTCATTGTCGGCAACCTGCTTTGCGCAGTCGCCGGCGACTACAACGTCCTGATGTTCGCCCGTGTGGTCACCGCCCTGTGCCACGGCGCCTTCTTCGGTATCGGTTCGGTGGTAGCCGCCGGACTGGTGCCTGCGAACAAACGCGCTTCGGCCGTGGCCCTGATGTTCACCGGCCTGACCCTGGCCAACGTCCTCGGCGTACCGCTGGGCACCGCCCTCGGTCAGGAAGCCGGCTGGCGTTCGACCTTCTGGGCCGTGACCGTGATCGGTGTGATCGCACTGATCGGCTTGATCCGCTTCCTGCCGGCCAAGCGTGATGAAGAAAAACTCGACATGCGCGCCGAACTGGCCGCACTCAAGGGCGGCGGCATCTGGCTGTCCCTGAGCATGACCGCGCTGTTTGCCGCGTCGGTGTTCACCCTGTTCACCTACGTCGCCCCGCTGCTGGGTGAAGTGACCGGCGTCTCGCCCCGTGGCGTGACCTGGACCCTGATGCTCATCGGTCTGGGCCTGACGGTCGGCAACATCATCGGCGGCAAGCTGGCCGACAAAGGCATGGCCGCGACGCTGATCGGCGTGTTCATCACCATGGCCGTGGTGTCCACCGTGCTGACCTGGACCAGTGTCGCGCTGATCCCGACCGAAATCACCCTGTTCCTCTGGGCCACCGCGTGCTTCGCCGCCGTACCGGCGCTGCAAGTGAACGTGGTGACCTTCGGCAAGGCCGCACCGAACCTGGTGTCGACCCTGAATATTGGCGCTTTCAACATCGGCAACGCCGTGGGTGCCTGGGTCGGCGGCAGCGTGATCGCCCACGGCTTCGGCCTGACCAGCGTGCCCCTCGCGGCAGCCGTACTGGCGGTACTCGCCCTGCTGGTGACCCTGATTACTTTCCGTCAGAGCGGCAATCCCGATCTGGCCCCAGCTACTTCTAACTGATCTCCAAAAGAGAGCCATTAAATGACGACTATTTTCGATCCGATCAAACTGGGCGACCTCGAGTTGGCCAACCGCATCATCATGGCGCCACTGACCCGCTGCCGCGCCGACGAAGGTCGCGTGCCCAACGCGCTGATGGCCGAGTACTACGTGCAACGCGCCTCCGCCGGCCTGATCCTCAGCGAAGCCACTTCGGTCACGCCAATGGGCGTCGGCTACCCGGACACCCCGGGCATCTGGTCCAACGATCAGGTGCGTGGCTGGTCCAACGTGACCAAGGCGATCCATGGCGCGGGCGGCAAGATCTTCCTGCAACTGTGGCATGTGGGTCGCATTTCCCACGGTTTGTACCTGAACGATGAAGCCCCGGTCGCCCCGAGCGCCATCCAGCCCAAGGGCCACGTCAGCCTGGTGCGTCCGTTGGCCGACTTCCCGGTGCCGCGCGCCCTGGAAACCGCTGAAATCGCCGACATCGTCGACGCTTACCGCGTCGGTGCCGAGAACGCCAAGGCCGCCGGCTTCGACGGTGTGGAAATCCATGCCGCCAACGGTTACCTGCTCGACCAGTTCCTGCAAAGCAGCACCAACCAGCGCACCGACAACTACGGCGGCTCCCTGGAAAACCGTGCCCGCCTGCTGCTGGAAGTGACTGACGCGGCGATCGAAACCTGGGGGGCCGGCCGTGTGGGCGTGCACCTGTCGCCACGCGCCGACCTGCATGACATGGGTGACGACAACCTGGCCGAAACCTTCACCTACGTCGCTCGCGAACTGGGCAAGCGTGGCATTGCCTTCATCTGCTCGCGGGAGAAAGAAGGTGCCGACAGCCTCGGTCCACAACTCAAGGAAGCCTTCGGCGGCCCTTACATTGCCAACGAGCGTTTCACCAAGGACAGCGCCAACGCGTTGCTCGCCAGCGGCAAGGCCGATGCAGTCGCATTCGGCGTACCTTTCATTGCCAACCCTGACCTGCCGGCACGTTTGAAGGCTGATGCACCGCTGAACGAAGCGCGCCCGGAACTGTTCTACGCCCCGGGTCCGGTTGGTTACATCGACTACCCGACGCTGTAATCGACAACTGTTGAAAACCAAAAGCCCCGACTCGAAAGAGCCGGGGCTTTTTAATATGTGACGGTTTGACACTATCCCCACGATCATCGGCAGGTACTCACAGCACTCGACACAAATTCACTACAAATTACTGAGCTTGCTACCTGTCAACCTGCCGAGTGTAAGTATATAAAAGCACCCCATTGTGGAAGGGCGCGTGAAGAACTGTTCATCTTCGGCTTCAACGGTTGACACACAAGGCGCCGATTACGCATTTTGCTTTATTTGCGCAGGCTGGGGCTAAAGCGCAACAGATCCAGACCGGTATCGACCCAACGCTCGGCTTCGGCGTGCAATTCAAAACTGTCGGGGGCCAGCAGCCACTGGTACAGGATGCCATCAATATAAGCATGCAAGCTGATCGCGGCGCGGGCAGTGTCGAGGTTTTCCGGCAACTGGCCACGGTTCACGGCATTGCTCAGGGCCAGGCCGATCCGCACATTACATTCGAGGCTGGCTGACACCCGTTGTTGGCGCAGATCGCACATTTCATTGGTGAATTCGCACTTATGAAAAAGAATCTCGTTAATGCGTCGGGTTTTCGGGTCCAGCGCAATTTGATGAAACAAATGAATCAACAGCTTGCGCATGCAGCCCAGGGGATCGAGTTCGTCTTCGCTCTCGCTGGCCTTGGCCATTTCTTCCAGCGGCTCATGCAGGGTGTCGAGCATGGCCTGCACCAGATCCGCCTTGTTGCTGAAATGCCAGTAGATGGCCCCTCGAGTGACGCCGGCCAGGGTCGCGATGTCCGCCAGGGTGGTGCGCGCCACGCCTCGCTCGTAAAAGGCCTTTTCGGCCGCCACGAGAATTTGCGCGCGGGTTTCCTGAGCTTCCTCTTTGGTACGACGGACCATGGCAGTACAACCTCAATCAGGGTGCTTCAGCGATGCCTGAACATCGGCTGAATAAAAGTGGGGCGAACGTTCTGGGGGGGCGTCCCCGGCCTACAATTTCAACCTTTCAACGGCTTGTGTAACGGCGCGGGTACATAGCCTGGGTATTTACAAACAGCCATGTACGTAAGTATATTCCTTAGCAAGCTACTTATCCACTCGGCAAACATTTTTCAACCTTCCACCTTTCTAGTGCGCACCTTGCGCGCCTGACCCGAGGATTTTCATGCAATTCAAGCCAGCTGTTACCGCTCTGGTCGCCGCCGTCGCCCTGGCATCGCTGCTCAGCGGATGCAAAAAGGAAGAGGCAGCACCGGCCGCCCCACCGCCTCAGGTCGGCGTCGTGACTCTGCAACCGCAAGCTTTCACCCTGACATCCGATCTGCCAGGCCGTACCAGTGCGTTCCGCATTGCCGAAGTCCGCCCGCAGGTCAACGGCATCATTCTCAAGCGCCTGTTCAAGGAAGGCAGTGACGTCAAGGCCGGCCAGCAGCTCTATCAGATCGACCCGTCGATTTATGAAGCAACGCTCGCCAGCGCCGAAGCCAATCTGCGTTCGACCAAGTCGATTTCCGACCGCTACAAGCAACTGGTCGACGAACAAGCCGTAAGCCGTCAGGAATACGACACTGCCGTGGCCAATCGCCTGCAATCGGAAGCCGCGCTGCAGACCGCACAGATCAACGTGCGCTACACCAAGGTCTATGCCCCGCTGACCGGCCGCATCGGCCGCTCCTCGGTGACCGAAGGCGCGCTGGTCAGCAATGCCCAGGTCGACGCGATGGCGGTGATCCAGCAAATCGACCCGATCTACGTCGACGTGACGCAGTCCTCGGTCGAGTTGCTGCAACTGCGCCGTGAGCTGGAAAGCGGTCGCCTGCAAAAGGCCGGCGATAACGCAGCCTCGGTCAAGCTGACCCTCGAAGACGGCAGCGAGTACAAGCTGGACGGCAAGCTGGAGTTCTCCGAAATCTCGGTTGACCAGACCACCGGTTCTGTCACCCTGCGCGCCATCTTCCCGAACCCTGAGCACACCCTTCTGCCTGGCATGTTCGTGCACGCCAAGTTGCTGGCCGGTGTGAACAGCGCGGCGATCCTGGCCCCGCAACAAGGCGTGACCCGCGATCTCAAGGGGACGCCAACCGCACTGGTTGTCGGCCCGGACAACAAGGTCGAACTGCGTCAACTCAAGGCCAACCGCACCGTCGGCAACCAATGGCTGATCGAAGACGGCCTGAAGGCCGGCGATCGCCTGATCACCGAAGGTCTGCAATTCGTCAAACCCGGCATCGAAGTCAAGGCCAGTGAAGCGACCAACGTAGCCGCAAAGAACCCGGCCCCCGCCCAGGCAGCTGATAAAGCGTCTGGCGGCAAAGGGGAGTAAACCATGTCGAAATTTTTTATCGACCGTCCGATTTTCGCCTGGGTAATTGCCCTGGTGATCATGTTGGTCGGGGCACTATCGATCCTCCGGTTGCCGATCAACCAGTACCCGAGCATTGCGCCTCCGGCGATTGCGATCTCCGTGACCTACCCGGGTGCTTCGGCACAAACGGTTCAGGACACCGTGGTTCAGGTGATCGAGCAACAGCTCAACGGTATCGACCACCTGCGTTATGTCTCGTCGGAAAGTAACTCCGACGGCACCATGACCATTACCGCGACCTTCGAGCAAGGCACCAACTCCGATACCGCGCAGGTTCAGGTCCAGAACAAGCTGAACCTGGCCACCCCGCTGCTGCCGCAAGAAGTGCAGCAACAGGGTATCCGCGTCACCAAGGCGGTGAAGAATTTCCTGTTGGTGATCGGCGTGGTGTCGCGTGACGGCAGCATGACCAAGGACGACCTGTCCAACTACATCGTGTCGAACATGCAGGACCCGATCTCGCGGACCGCCGGTGTCGGTGACTTCCAGGTGTTCGGTTCGCAGTACGCCATGCGTATCTGGCTCGACCCGGCCAAGTTGAACAACTTCAACCTGACCCCGATCGACGTCAAGACCGCTATCGCCGCGCAAAACGTCCAGGTGTCGTCCGGCCAGCTCGGCGGCCTGCCTGCCCTGCCCGGCACCCAGCTGAACGCAACCATCATCGGCAAGACCCGCCTGCAGACCGCGGAGCAATTCGACAAGATCCTGCTCAAGGTCAACAAGGACGGCTCCCAGGTTCGCCTCAAGGATGTCGCCGAAGTCGGTCTGGGTGGCGAGAACTACAGCATCAACGCCCAGTTCAACGGCGCCCCGGCTTCCGGCCTGGCGGTGAAACTGGCCACCGGTGCCAACGCTCTCGACACCGCAAAAGCCCTGCGCACGACCATCGACAGCCTCAAGCCCTTCTTCCCTGAAGGGATGGAAGTGGTGTTCCCGTACGACACCACCCCGGTGGTGACCGAATCGATCAAAGGCGTGGTTCACACCCTGGTCGAAGCGGTCGCGCTGGTGTTCCTGGTGATGTTCCTGTTCCTGCAAAACTTCCGCGCCACCATCATCACCACGATGACTGTGCCGGTGGTATTGCTCGGTACGTTCGGGATCCTCGCGGCCGCCGGCTTCAGCATCAACACCCTGACCATGTTCGGCATGGTGCTGGCCATCGGCTTGCTGGTGGACGACGCCATCGTCGTGGTGGAAAACGTCGAACGGGTAATGAGCGAAGAAGGCCTGTCGCCCAAGGAAGCCACCAAGAAATCCATGGGCCAGATCCAGGGCGCACTGGTCGGTATCGCCCTGGTGCTGTCGGCGGTTCTGTTGCCGATGGCGTTCTTCAGCGGCTCCACCGGTGTGATCTACAAGCAGTTCTCGATCACCATCGTCTCGGCCATGGCCCTGTCGGTACTGGTCGCGCTGATCTTCACCCCGGCGCTTTGCGCCACCATGCTCAAACCGATCCCGAAAGGCGAGCATGGTGTACCCAAGCGTGGTTTCTTTGGCTGGTTCAACCGCAATTTCGACCGCGGCGTTCGCGGCTACGAACGCGGTGTCGGCAATATCCTGCAGCGCAAGATCCCGTATCTGCTGGCGTACCTGCTGATCGTGGTGGGCATGATCTGGCTGTTCACCCGCATTCCAACGGCGTTCCTGCCGGAAGAAGACCAGGGTGTACTGTTCGCCCAGGTGCAGACCCCGGCCGGCTCCACGGCCCAGCGCACCCAGGTGGTGGTGGATGAAATGCGTGAATTCCTGCTGCGCCCTGGCAAGGATGGCGGCGAAGGCGATGCGGTGAACTCTGTGTTTACCGTGACCGGCTTCAACTTCGCCGGCCGTGGCCAGAGTTCGGGCATGGCGTTCATCATGCTGCGTCCGTGGGACGAACGTAACGCCGACAACAACGTGTTCAAGGTGGCGGCCCGTGCCCAGCAGCACTTCTTCACCTTCCGCGATGCCATGGTGTTCGCCTTCGCGCCACCAGCGGTACTGGAACTGGGTAACGCCACCGGTTTCGACGTGTTCCTGCAGGACCGTGCCGGTATCGGCCACGAAAAACTGATGCAGGCGCGCAACCAGTTCCTCGGCATGGCGGCGCAAAGCAAGATCCTGTCCCAGGTCCGTCCGAACGGCCTGAACGACGAACCGCAATACCAGTTGGAGATCGATGACGAGAAGGCCAGCGCCCTGGGCGTGACCATCGCTGACATCAACAACACGTTGTCGATTGCCTTGGGCAGTAGCTACGTCAACGACTTCATCGACCGCGGTCGTGTGAAGAAGGTTTACGTGCAAGGCCAGCCCGGTGCTCGCATGAGCCCTGAAGACCTGCAGAAGTGGTACGTGCGTAACGCCACCGGCACCATGGTTCCGTTCTCGGCGTTCGCCAAGGGCGAGTGGATCTACGGTTCGCCGAAACTGGCCCGTTACAACGGCGTGGAAGCGATGGAAATCCTCGGCGCCCCGGCTCCGGGATACTCCACCGGTGAAGCCATGCTCGAAGTCGAAGCCATCGCCAGGAAACTGCCGGCGGGTGTCGGTATTTCCTGGACCGGCCTGTCGTATGAAGAGCGTCTGTCCGGTTCGCAAGCACCGGCGCTGTACGCCCTGTCGCTGCTGATGGTGTTCCTGTGCCTGGCGGCGTTGTATGAAAGCTGGTCGATTCCGATCGCGGTGATGTTGGTGGTGCCGCTGGGGATCATCGGTGCACTGATGGCCACTAGCCTGCGCGGTTTGTCCAACGACGTGTACTTCCAGGTAGGTTTGTTGACGACTATCGGTCTGGCGGCGAAAAACGCCATTCTGATTGTCGAATTTGCCAAGGAACTGCACGAACAAGGGCGTAGCCTGCGCGATGCAGCGATCGAGGCCTGCCGCATGCGTCTGCGACCGATCATCATGACCTCGCTCGCCTTCGTCCTCGGTGTGGTACCACTGGCGATATCCACGGGCGCAGGTTCCGGTAGCCAGCATGCAATCGGTACCGGCGTGATCGGCGGTATGATCACGGCGACTGTGCTGGCGATCTTCTGGGTCCCGCTGTTCTTCGTCACCGTGTCGTCCATAGGCCAGCGCAAAATCGCCGACCAGGATGATGCTACTGAAACTCCTAAAGAGGCTGGCCAATGAGCAAGTCGCTACTCTCCCTGGCAGTCGCCGCCTTCGTGCTCGGTGGCTGCTCGCTGATACCTGATTATCAGCAGCCCGAAGCGCCGGTGGCGGGCCAGTACCCGCAGGGCCTGGCATACTCGCCGGCCCAGGCACCGGCGCAAGCGGCTGCCGAGCAGGGCTGGAAGCAGTTTTTCCATGACCCGGCGCTGCAACAACTGATCCAGGTGGCCCTGGAAAACAACCGTGACCTGCGTGTCGCGGCCCTGAACATCGACGCGTTTGCGGCTCAATACCGCATCTCCCGTGCCGATCTGTTCCCGGCCGTCTCGGCCAACGGCACCGGCAGCCGTCAGCGGCTTCCGGCTGACGCTTCGCAGACCGGCGAAGCAGGCATCACCAGTTCCTACTCGGCAACTGTTGGCGTCAGCGCCTACGAACTCGACCTGTTCGGTCGGGTGCGCAGCCTGAACGAAGAAGCGCTGCAGAAGTACTTCGCCACGGAAGAAGGCCGCCGCAGCACGCAGATCAGCCTGGTGGCCAGCGTGGCCAATGCCTACCTGACCTGGCAGGCCGACAAGGAACTGTACAAGCTGACCCAGGACACCCTGGCTGCCTTCGAGGAGAGCTACAAGCTCACCGCCCGCAGCAACGAAGTCGGCGTCGCCTCGGCCCTGGACCTGGCGCAGTCGCGTACCTCGGTGGAAAACGCCCGTGCGCAACTGGCCAAGTACACCCGTCAGGTCGCCCAGGACGAAAACAGCCTGGTGCTGCTGCTCGGTACCGGCGTCCCGGCCAACCTGCAAGCAGCCAAACCGCTTGACGACGACCTGCTGAGCGACGTTCCGCCCGGCCTGCCGTCGGACCTGCTGCATCGTCGTCCGGACATCCTTCAGGCCGAGTACAACCTCAAGGCCGCCAATGCCAACATCGGCGCGGCGCGGGCTGCGTTCTTCCCGAGCATCAGCCTCACAGCCAATGCGGGCAGCCTGAGCCCGGACCTGTCCGGTCTGTTCAAGGGTGGCTCGGGCACCTGGTTGTTCCAGCCGCAAATCAACCTGCCGATCTTCAACGCCGGCGCCCTGAGCGCCAGCCTGGATTACTCGAAGATCCAGAAAGACATTGGCGTGGCGAACTACGAGAAGTCCATTCAAACGGCCTTCCAGGAAGTCGCCGACGGCCTGGCCGCCCGCCAGACCTACGTCCAGCAGTTGCAGGCGCAGAAAGATTTCGTCAATGCCAACCAGGACTACTACCGCCTGGCCGAGCGTCGCTACCGCATCGGTGTCGACAGCAACCTGACCTTCCTCGATGCCCAGCGTCAGCTGTTCAGTGCGCAACAGGTGTTGATCACCGACCGTCTGGCGCAGTTGGTCAGCCAGGTCAACCTGTACAAGGCCCTGGGTGGTGGCTGGAACGAACAGACGGCGAAGAACGAGCCGTTGAAAGAAGAAGCGCCGAAGATGAAGTACTTCTGATAGCGCTGTGAAAACACGAAGCCCACCGATTGGTGGGCTTTTTGTTGGCAGTCTGAAAATCTTTGTTGTCCGTTATGGCCGGCCAACACACCACAAAACCCGAATCAATCTTGCGTTCGATAATCGCCCAAAACACGTTTATTACGATTGAACCATCCAGTACATTCCACGCACCATCCGAACCACAAAACCAATAACAACAGGTTCGACACCATGCCCCCGCGCCCTGCCCTCTCCGGCTGACCCGCTTCGTTTTGTGCTGATTTCGAATATTCGTCTGCAACCCCGGGTTGCGGCATCACCGCGCTTTATCCCCAAGAATTAGAGAGACCCGAGCTCATGACGTCTTCCACCGCGCAGTATTTCGTTCCCGGCCTGATCGCCACCGCCCTGGCCAGCGCCGCCCTGCCCGCCTACGCCGAGGAGTCGGGTTTTGTCGAAGGGGCCAAGGTCAACCTGAACCTGCGCAACTTCTACATCAACCGCAACTTCACCAACCCGACCAAGGCTCAGGGCAAGGCTGAAGAGTGGACGCAAAGTTTCATCCTCGACGCCAAATCCGGCTTCACCCAGGGCACCGTCGGGTTCGGCATGGATGTGCTCGGTTTGTATTCGGTGAAGCTCGACGGCGGTAAAGGCACCGGCGGTACGCAACTGCTGCCGCTGAATCATGACGGTCGCCCGGCAGACAACTTTGGCCGCACCAACGTGGCGTTCAAGGCCAAGCTGTCGCAGACCGAAGTCAAAGTCGGCGAGTGGATGCCGGTGCTGCCAATCCTGCGTTCGGACGACGGTCGCTCGTTGCCGCAAACCTTCCGTGGTGGCCAGATCACCTCGAAGGAGATCAATGGCCTGACGCTCTACGGCGGCCAGTTCCGCCAGAACAGCCCACGGGACGACAGCAGCATGGATGACATGTCGATGACCGGCAAAGCCGCGTTCACCTCCGACCGTTTCAACTTTCAGGGCGGCGAGTACGTGTTCAACGACAAGCGCACCCAGATCGGTCTGTGGAATGCCGAGCTCAAGGACATCTACAGCCAGCAATTCATCAATCTGATCCACAGCCAGCCGATCGGCGACTGGACCCTGGGCGCCAACCTGGGTTTCTTCTACGGCAAGGATGACGGCAGCGCCCAGGCCGGCGAGCTGGACAACAAGACCCTGTACGGCCTGTTTTCGGCCAAGCACGGCGGCCACACCTTCTATGTCGGACTGCAGAAACTCACCGGCGACAACGCCTGGATGCGGGTCAACGGCACCAGCGGCGGCACACTGGCCAACGACAGCTACAACTCCAGCTACGACAATGCCCAGGAGAAATCCTGGCAAGTACGCCACGACTACAACTTCGCCGCCGTGGGCGTACCGGGCCTGACCCTCATGAACCGCTACATCAGCGGTGACAATGTGCACACCGGTAGCATCACCGATGGCAAGGAATGGGGACGGGAAAGTGAACTGGGCTACACCGTGCAAAGCGGTGCGCTGAAGGACCTGAACCTGAAGTGGCGCAACTCGACCATGCGTCGCGACTACAGCAACAACGAGTTCGATGAGAACCGCGTGATCATCAGCTATCCGATCAGCCTGCTTTAAAAATCAAAAGATCGCAGCCTGCGGCAGCTCCTACAGGTGTTCACTTACCCCTGTAGGAGCTGCCGCAGGCTGCGATCTTTTTTGAAGCTGCCACCCTATTCCCGCGACTCAACCCCCAACTCATCCCACACCGACTCGGCCAGGTGGAACGTCGCATTGGCCGCCGGAATCCCGCAGTAGATTGCACTCTGCATGATGACTTCCTTGATCTCGCCACGGCTCACGCCATTGTTGGCGGCGGCGCGAAGGTGCAGTTTGAGTTCGCCCTCGCGGTTCATGCCGATCAGCATGGCGATGGTGATCAGGCTGCGGGTGTGGCGCGGCAGGCCCGGGCGGGTCCAGATGTCGCCCCAGGCGTGGCGGGTGATCATTTCCTGAAACTCCGAGTTGAACTCGGTCAGGGCGGTCAGGCTGCGGTCGACGTGGGCGTCGCCGAGGACCGCGCGACGGACTTCCATCCCCTCGTCGTAACGTTGTTTCTCATCCACAGGAAAACCCTCAGTCAGCCGACAGGAACGCCAGCACGCGCTCGCTGAACGCATTGCCTGCCTGGACGTTGGACAAGTGCGCGGCGTAGAACTCGGCGTACTCGGCCCCGTGCACATGCTCTTGAATAAAGTGCCCACCGGACGGTGGCGTTACCGCATCTTCACTACCGGCAATCACCAGCAACGGCACCTTGATCGAAGACAGCTGATCGCGGAAATCGGCATCGCGCACCGCCCCGCAGTTGGCCGCATAGCCTTCTGGCGAAGTGGCCGCGAGCATGTCGGTAATCTGCTTGGCTGCCGCCGGGTTGGCTTCGGAGAAATCCGGGGTGAACCAGCGGGCAATCGACGCATCGCGCAGGGCAACCATGGCCGCCTGTCCATCGCGCAGCACCATCTCAATGCGCGGGTTCCACACCGACGGATCGCCGATTTTTGCCGCTGTGTTGCACACGATCAGTTTGTTCAGGCGCCCGCCGGCATTGATCCCCAGCCACTGGCCGATCAACCCGCCCATGGACAATCCGCAGAAATGCGCGCGCTCGATGTGCAAGGCATCCAGCAAGGCGAGCACGTCGCGGCCCAGTTGCTCGATGCTGTACGGGCCCGGCGTCACCAGCGATTGGCCGTGACCACGGGTGTCGAAACGCAGCACGCGAAAATGCTCAGTGAACGCCGGGATCTGCGCGTCCCACATGTGCAGGTCCGTGCCCAGGGAGTTGGACAGCACCAGCACCGGCGCATCGACCGGTCCATCGAGTTGGTAATGCAGTTCGCCCTCGGCGAGTTGTACAAAAGCCACAGCAAGTCTCCTTCAGGCAGTCAATGCAGAATGTTCAGCCACCGCCCGCTCGACCCAGGTCTGGGCCTGACCGAGATAGTGGGCGGGGTCCAGCAGATGATCGAGTTCAGCCGCCGACAGCTCGGCGGTCACTTGCGGTTCGTCGCCGAGGACCGCGCGCAGGTGACGTTGTTCGGCAACGGCGCGTTTGCAGCATTGCTCCAGCAGATGGTGCGCGGTATCGCGCCCAACCCGCTGCGCGAGGACGATGCTCACCGCTTCGGCGAGCACCAGGCCCTGGGTCAAATCAAGGTTGCGAGCCATGCGCCCGGCATCCACTTCCAGTCCTTTGGCGATCAACAGCGCTTGCTGCAGGCTGCCCGACACCAGGCAGCAAATCTCCGGCAGGGTTTCCCACTCGGCATGCCACAGGCCCAGGCTACGCTCGTGTTCCTGAGGCATGGCGCTGAACAGCGTCGACAGCAGACCCGGCACACGCGTCGCCGCGCCAATCAGCACCGCCGCGCCCACCGGATTACGCTTGTGCGGCATGGTCGAGGAACCGCCCTTGCCCGGCGCCGAGGGTTCGAACACTTCGGCGGCCTCGGTTTGCATCAACAGGCTGATATCACGCCCAAGCTTGCCGAGACTGCCGGCGATCAGGCCGAGCGCGGCGCCGAACTCCACCACGCGATCACGCTGGGTGTGCCACGGCTGATCGGGCAAGGTCAGTTGCAGCTCTTCGGCCAGCGCTTGGGCAATCGGCATGGCCTGCTCGCCAAGGGCCGCCAGGGTTCCGGACGCGCCGCCAAATTGCAGCACCAGCACACGCGGCTTGAGTTCGGCCAAACGTTGACGACTGCGGGTCACTGCCCCCAGCCAGCCGGCGACCTTCATGCCAAGGGTGACCGGCGTCGCATGCTGCAGCCAGGTGCGTCCGGCCAATGGCGTGGTCGCGTAGCGCTGGGCCTGGGACGCGAGGGTCTGCCCCAGTTGTGCCAGGTCGCCTTCGATCAGTTCCAGCGCGCGGCGCAGTTGCAGCACCAGGCCGCTGTCCATCACGTCCTGGCTGGTCGCGCCCAGATGTACATAGCGCTCAGCTTCGGCATCGGTGGCCGCGATCTGTTTGCCCAGCGCCTTGACCAACGGAATCGCCGAATTCCCGGCCGTGGCAATCGCCTCGCCCAACGCCGCAAAGTCGTAAAGCCCGGCACGGCAAGCCGCTTCAATCGGCGCGACAGCACTCGACGGAATCAACCCTGCCCGCGCTTCGGCCCGGGCCAGTGCCGCTTCGAAATCGAGCATGGCCTGGACCCGGCCCTGATCGCAGAACACCTCACGCATATCGCGGGCAGTGAAATAGGCATCGAACAATTGATTGCCCGGTCGCTGGTTCATAAACAGTTCCTGAAGGCGCGGGCCTTTGCGACCCGCGCGTGAAGATCAAAGGTCTTGCTGCAGATACTTCGGCTGTTTCGGCAGGCGCAGGCTGAACAGGAATGCCACCGCCATCATCACCGTGACGTACCAATAGAAGGAGTTTTCCATGCCCACGGCCTTGAGGCTCAAGGCCACATATTCCGCCGAACCACCGAAGATTGCATTCGCCACCGCATATGCCAGGCCGACACCCAGTGCACGCACCTCGGGCGGGAACATCTCGGCTTTCACCAGGCCACTGATGGAGGTGTAGAAACTGACGATTGCCAGCGCCACGGTAATCAGCACGAAGGCCAGGAATGGACTGGTCACGCTTTTCAGGCTCAACAGGATCGGCACGGTGAACAGCGTGCCGAGGGCGCCGAACCAGAGCATCGAGTTACGCCGGCCGATCTTGTCGGCGAGCATGCCGAAAATCGGTTGCATGCACATATAGAGGAACAACGCGCCGGTCATGATGTAGCTGGCGGTCTTGGCCGGCATGCCGGCGGTGTTTACCAGGTACTTCTGCATGTACGTGGTGAAGGTGTAGAAAATCAGCGAGCCACCGGCGGTGTAACCGAGCACGGTGATGAACGCGGCTTTATGGTCGCGAAACAACGCGCTGATGCTGCCGGCATCCTTGTTTTCGCGCATTTCCTTGCTGGTGGTTTCTTTCAGCGAACGACGCAGATACAGCGAAACCAGCGCCGCCATGGCACCCACCACGAAGGGAATCCGCCAGCCGTAGGCACGCAGGTCATCTTCGGTGAGGAACTGTTGCAGGATCACCACCAGCGACACCGCGAGCAACTGGCCGCCGATCAGGGTCACGTACTGGAACGAGGCGAAGAAACCGCGCTGGCCCTTGAGCGCCACTTCACTCATGTAGGTCGCGGTAGTGCCGTACTCACCGCCCACCGACAAGCCTTGCAGCAAACGGGCGAACAGCAACAGGATAGGTGCCCAGACCCCGATGCTGTTATAGGTCGGCAGGCAGGCGATCAGCAGCGAGCCGAAGCACATCATCAGAATCGAGATCAACATCGAATTCTTGCGTCCGTGCTTGTCCGCCAACCGCCCGAAAATCCAGCCGCCAATCGGTCGCATCAGGAACCCGGCGGCAAACACGCCAGCGGTGTTGACCAGTTGCACCGTGGGGTTATCGGACGGAAAAAAGGCCGGTGCGAAATAGATCGCACAGAAGGCGTAGACGTAGAAGTCGAACCATTCGACCAGGTTGCCGGACGAGGCACCGACAATGGCGAAGATCCGCTTCTTGCGTTCTTCGCCGGTATAAAGAGCTATGGACGCAG
Source organism: Pseudomonas sp. S2_F07 (assembly GCF_054668325.1). Lineage (NCBI taxonomy): Bacteria > Pseudomonadati > Pseudomonadota > Gammaproteobacteria > Pseudomonadales > Pseudomonadaceae > Pseudomonas > Pseudomonas sp. S2_F07. The sequence goes on along the minus strand of NZ_CP162758.1, from coordinate 5,286,590 downwards.
TGGGTGTTGTCATTGTTTTTTCACTCTTTGGGGACAGTGAGAGTCTAGACACACTTAGCAACACTCCCGTTCCACAATACGTCAGCAACAAAAATCCACTGTGGGAGCGAGCTTGCTCGCGAAGGCGTAGTGTCAGTTGATAAAAATGTTGCCTGACATACCGCTTTCGCGAGCAAGCCCGCTCCCACAAGGGGATGGTGTTCACTTAATAGTCGAAGAACACCGTCTCGGCATCGGTGCCCTGCAGAATCACGTTCCACTGGTACACACCCGCCGCATCCCGCTTGGCCAGCAGCGTATGGCGACGCTCGGCCGGCACGCATTCCAGTAACGGATCGTTGACGTTGGCGGCTTCGCCATCAAAGTAAATCCGCGTCAGCAAGTGCTTGACCAGGCCACGGGCAAACACCAGTACCACCAGGTGCGGAGCCTGGGTCGTGCCTTTGAGCCCCTCGACCGTACCGGGCTTGATGGTGGTGAAACGAAAACGCCCTTCGGCATCCACCGGCACCCGGCCAAAGCCTTCGAAGTTCGGGTCCAGGGGTTTGTCCTGGTCGTCTTCCGGGTGGTCATACTTGCCGGCGGCGTTGGCCTGCCAGACTTCCAGCATCGCGTCGTTGACGATGTCGCCATTGCCATCGACCACTTGCCCGGTGATCGCCACCCGTTCGCCCAGGGTTTGTTCGACGGTCAGGTTTTCGCGGTTCAGCCAGGTCAGGCCGATGTGGTAGTACGGCCCGACGGTGTGGGACGTGGTAGCAGTCAGCGTCATCTTATTTCTCCATCGGCGTGGCGTCGCGGCCGCGCAAAACGATGTCCCAGCGATAACCGAGGGCATAGGAAGGGATGGTTTTTTCCAGATCGAACGCGGCGATCAAGCGCTCCTTGGCACTGGTATCGGGCACGCAGTTGTAGATCGGGTCGTACGCCAGCAACGGGTCGCCCGGGAAATACATCTGCGTCACCAGACGCGTCAGGATGCTCGGCCCGAACAGCGAGAAATGGATGTGCGCCGGGCGCCACGCGTTGTGGTGGTTGCCCCACGGATAGGCACCAGGCTTGATGGTCTGGAACTGGTACCAGCCATCGGCATCGGTCACGGTGCGGCCGGTGCCGGTGAAATTCGGGTCCAACGGTGCGTCGTGCAGGTCGCGGGCATGGGCGTAGCGACCGGCGGCGTTGGCCTGCCAGATCTCCACCAGAATCCCGGGCACCGGCAGACCGTTTTCATCCAGCACGCGACCGTGGATGATGATGCGCTCACCCTGTGGCTGTCCCTCGTGCTGGGCGGTCAGGTCGCTGTCCTTCTCATTGACGCGCTCGGCGCCGATGGTCGGACCGGTAATTTCCGACAACGAATGCGGCAGGAACACCAACGGTTTCGACGGCGAGCGCAGGTTGGTTGATTGGTAGGTCGGATGCAGATACGGCGGTTGAGTGCCTTCCTGCGGACGACGGTAACCAGGCTTGTCAGTCATGAAACATTCCTCAGTTCTTATAAGTCTTCAGAGCGCGTCAGACGCGCTCGATCGCCAAAGCCAGACCTTGGCCGACACCGACGCACATGGTCGCCAGACCTTTCTTGCCGCCGGTTTTTTCCAGTTGATGCAAAGCGGTCATTACCAACCGCGCACCGCTCATGCCCAATGGATGGCCCAAGGCAATCGCGCCACCGTTCGGGTTGACCTGGGCCGCGTCGTCCGCGATCCCCAGTTCACGCAGCACCGCCAGGCCCTGGCTGGCAAAGGCTTCGTTGAGTTCGATCACGTCGAAATCGCTGACCGCCACACCGAGGCGTTCGATCAGTTTACGCACCGCCGGCACCGGGCCAATGCCCATTACACGCGGGGCAACACCAGCGCTGGCCATACCCAGCACTTTGGCGCGGGCAGTCAGGCCGTGTTTTTTCACCGCTTCGGCCGAGGCCAGGATCAACGCGGCGGCGCCGTCGTTTACACCCGAGGCGTTGCCGGCGGTGACGGTTTTGTCGGGGCCGTTGACCGGTTTGAGTTTGGTCAGGGCTTCCAGGGTGGTGTCGGCGCGAGGATGTTCGTCCTGGCTGACCACGGTTTCACCCTTCTTGTGAGCAATGTGCACTTCAACGATTTCTTCGGCGAAGAACCCGGCGGCTTGCGCAGCGGCCGTGCGTTGTTGACTGCGCAGGGCGAACGCGTCTTGATCGGCGCGGGACACCTTGTAGTCGTCGGCCACGTTGTCAGCGGTCTGCGGCATCGCGTCCACGCCGTACTGCGCTTTCATCAACGGATTGATGAAGCGCCAGCCAATGGTGGTGTCTTCGAGCTTCATGTTGCGCGAAAACGCGGCATCGGCCTTGCCCATCACGAACGGCGCACGGGACATCGATTCGACGCCACCGGCGATCGCCAGCTCCATCTCGCCGCTGGCGATGGCGCGGAACGCGGTGCCGATGGCATCCATGCCCGAAGCGCAGAGGCGGTTGAGGGTCACGCCAGGAATACTTTCCGGCAGGCCCGCCAGCAACAGCGCCATACGCGCGACGTTACGGTTGTCTTCACCGGCCTGGTTGGCGCAGCCGAGGAACACCTCGTCCACGGCGTTCCAGTCCACCGACGGGTTGCGCTCCATCAAGGCCTTGATCGGCACGGCAGCCAGGTCGTCGGCACGCACCGTCGACAAGCCACCGCCGAAGCGGCCGATGGGGGTACGAATCGCGTCGCAGATATAAACGTCACGCATCACGCTTCTCCGGGGGCTTGGCCGTGTGCGGCAGCGGTGCGGGCCTCGAGGTCGCGCAGCGCGGTCAGTTCGACTTCAGTCGGCTCGGCGGTTTGCTCGACATGGTCGGCAAAGCGAATCGCCCAACCGGTGGCCGCAACCACTTGCTCGCGGGTCACGCCCGGGTGCAGTGCGGTGACCACGAATTCGTGGGTGCCCTCCTCCGGTTCCATGATGCACAGGTCGGTGATGATCCCTACCGGACCGGCGCCTGGCAGGCCGAGACGCTTGCGCGAATCACCGCCCTCGCCGTGGCCGACCGAGGTAATGAAGTCCAGTTTGTCGACAAAGGAGCGCGACGACTGCTTGAGGATAATCAACACGCTCTTGGCGGATCCGGCAATCTCCGGCGCGCCACCGGCACCTGGCAGACGCACTTTCGGCGAGTGGTAATCACCCACGACGGTGGTGTTGATGTTGCCGAAACGGTCGACCTGCGCCGCGCCGAGGAAGCCGACGTCAATGCGCCCGCCCTGCAGCCAGTAACGGAAAATCTCGCCGGTCGGGACTACGGTGTCAGCGGTTTCCGCCAGTTCACCGTCACCAATCGACAGCGGCAGTACGCTTGGCTTGGCACCGATTGGACCCGATTCGTAGATCAAGACCACATCAGGCGAGGAAGTCAGGCGCGCCAGGTTGGCCGCTTTCGACGGCAGGCCGATACCGACGAAGCACACCGAACCGTTCTTCAGACGGCGAGCGGCGGCGACGGTCATCATTTCATTGGTGGTGTAAGTCATTACTTCGCCTCCGAAGCGGCGGCCAGTTTGGCCTGGAACTCGCTGAAGTCAGCGCTGCCGTGGATGTATTCGTTGATCCACGCGGTGAAGGTTTCACGGTCGCGGGCAATCGGGTCCCAGGCCTGGTAGAAGCGGTTGTCGCGCTCGTTGTAACCGTGGGCGTAGGAAGGATGCGCACCACCAGGTACGTGGCAAACCGCGCTCAAGGCCCAGGTTGGCAATACACAGGAGTTCATCGGTGCATTGAGGTCGTCGACGATTTCCTCAACGGTGACGATGCAGCGCTTGGCGGCCAGTGCGGCTTCTTTCTGCACGCCGAGGATGCCCCAGAGCAGCACGTTGCCCTTGCGGTCGGCTTTCTGCGCGTGAATCACGGTAATGTCCGGGCGCACCGAAGGCACGGCGGCCAGCACTTCGCCAGTGAACGGGCAGGTAACCGATTTGATCAGTGGATTGACCTTCGGCAGGTCGGAACCGGCGTAGGCACGCAGCACCGCGAATGGCAGGCCGGAAGCGCCGGCGACGTAGGCATTGGCCAGGTCGGCATGGCTGTGTTCTTCGATTTCCAGCGCGTGGGGCCACTGCTTCTCTACGGCGTCACGCAGGCGATGCAGGGAGCCGACACCCGGGTTGCCGCCCCAGGAGAAAATCAGCTTGCGAGCACAACCGGCACCGATCAACTGGTCGTAGATCAAGTCAGGGGTCATCCGCACCAGGGTCAGGTCTTTCTTGCCCTGGCGAATGATTTCGTGACCCGCCGCCGTCGGGATCAGGTGAGTAAAGCCTTCGAGCGCGACCGTATCGCCGTCGTTTACGAATTGCTTCACCGCGTCGTGCAGCGAAAGGATTTCAGCCATTGGGGCAGGCTCCCGTTTATTGTTAACCGACAGTGGAAGAAGGCGCCGATGCGCAGCGCCGGAATGACTGAAGATTAAGCCCGTGCAAAACGCCAAACAATCCGATAATCGACTAACCGTTCGATTATCGAACATATTGTTGCCTGGCTATCTTTATAGCCTGCCCCCCAAAAGATCGCAGCCTGCGGCAGCTCCTACAGATTTACACATTCCCCTGCAGGAGCTGCCGCAGGCTGCGATCTTTTACTGCTACACCACTATTTCAAACCGGAATCAGGTCGCATCCGCATGACTGACCATGCCCTTGATCACCACCGCCGTCGTTGCCAGCGCCGCCGGAATCACCAGCGCCGTCAGCACCTGCTCGAAGTTCCAGCCCAGCCCCAGCAGCGTCGCACCCATCCACGCCCCGAGAATGGCGCCGAAGCGGCCGATGCCGAGCATCCACGACACGCCGGTGGCCCGCCCCTGAGTCGGATAGAACCGCGCCGCCAGTGACGGCATTGCCGATTGCGCACCGTTGACACACATCCCGGCTACCAGTACCAGGGTCGCCAGGATTGTGATGTTGCCCAGGCTCTGCCCTACCGCGTAGGCAAACACCCCGGCCAGCAGGTAGAAAGTGCCGATGACCTTGTGCGGATTGAACCGGTCCATTGCCCAGCCCACGCCTACCGCACTCAAAACGCCACCGAACTGGAACAGCGCGCCGATGAAGGCGGCCTGCTCCATGCTCGCGCCACTGTCACGCATCAGGGTCGGCAGCCAACTGGTCAGCAGGTAAACGATTACCAGGCCCATGAAGTAAGTCAGCCACAACAGCAAGGTGCCGGTGCTGTAGGTACCGGAGAAGATCACCGCGAACACATTGCGTGCCTTCACGGATTTCTGTTCCGGCACGCTGAAGCTGGACGCCTGGGCCACTACCGTCGGGTCGATCGGCGCCAGTGCCTTGCGCACTTTGTCCGTGCCGCGGTTGCGCACCACCAGGTAACGCGCCGACTCCGGCAGCCAGAACAGCAGAACGACGGCGAGGATCAGCGGCAGAACTCCGCCGATCAGCAACAGGCTGTGCCAGCCAAAGGCCGGAATGAGCTTGGCCGAGATAAATCCGCCGCCAGCCATGCCGAGGTTGAAGCCGCAGAACATGCTGGTCACCAGCAGGGACTTTTTGCGCTCAGGGGTGTACTCCGACAGCAGCGTGGTGGCGTTTGGCATGCCGGCACCCAGACCCAGGCCGGTCAGGAAGCGCAACACCAGCAACTGATCGACATTGGTGCTGTAGGCCGAGGCCAGGCTGAAGGCACCGAACAAGAGCACCGCGCCGACCAGTACGACTTTTCGCCCGAAGCGGTCAGCCAGAGGGCCGGAGCCCAGTGCGCCGAAGACCATGCCGATCAACGCCGCACTCATCACCGGGCCGAGACTGGCGCGGTCGATACCCCAGTCCTGGGACAGGGCCGGGGCGATGAAACCCATGGCCGCGGTGTCGAGGCCATCGAGGAAGACAATCAGGAAACACAGGATCACCACGCGCCACTGGTAGCGCGAAATGGGTTGGGCATTGATGAAGGACTGCACGTCGAGGCAGTTACCTACAGCAGACTGAGGCTGGTTCATTATTTTTATTCCACGGATCGCAGTCGAACGGTGTCAGCAGATGCTGACGAAGCCGCGACAGTAATGATCCGGAGGAAACAGCGTCAATTCGATAAACGCGACTCTGTGCGTTTATCGAACAGCTTAGGCAAACAGCTGGGCGCTGAGGTCTCGGCTGGCACTCAACAAACCGGGCAGGAAACGCTGCTCCAGTTCATTGCGGCTGACCCGCCCCGCATGGGTGCTGACGTTTAGGGCCGCAACCACCTGCCCGGAAGCGTCGTACACCGGGACGGCAATCGAACGCAGCCCTTGCTCGAGTTCCTGGTCGACGATGCACCAGCCTTGCAGTCGTACTTCTTGCAGGCATTCGAGTAGCGCCTCGGGGGTGTGGATCGTGCGGCTGGTCTTGGCCTGCAATTCGGCGTGGTCAAGGTATTCGCCCAGGGACGTGTCATCCAGCGCGGCCAGCAGGATGCGCCCCATCGACGTGCAATAGGCCGGCAAGCGCCCACCCACCGACAGATCCACCGAAATCAGGCGCTGGGTGGTCGCGGAGCGGGCGATGTACAAAATGTCATCACCCTCCAGCGTGGCCATGTTGCAGGCCTCGTGCAGTTGTTCGCTCATGCGGTCCAGGTAAGGCTGGGCGGAAACCGCCAGCGGCGTGGATGACACATAGGCATGACCGAGGGTCAGCACTTTGGGCAGCAGCGAATAGGTGCGGCCGTCGGTGGTGGCGTAGCCGAGCTTGATCAGGGTGTGCAGGCAACGGCGCACGGCGGCGCGGGGGATTTCCGTGCGGTGGCTGATCTGGGCGATGGTCAGGTGCCGCTTGCGCTCCTGGAACGCTTGCACCACGGCCAGGCCACGGGCCAGGGACGTCATGAAATCCGGGTCGCCGGTCAGTGCCTGGATCCGTTTGGCTGGTGAGGCAACGATGGGAGGAGCCACTGAAGCGAAGGAATTGCGCATTTGATCGTTCATACAAGGTCCTTTTACCCATTCGGATCAGCGACTATTACAAAGGGCTGGCGCCTGACGCTCAAGCCCGGCCTGCCAACTCCGTGCGATTATCGAACGATCGACCGATAATCGCAATCCACCCTATGAACAACCCGATCCACCGACGCCCGGTTTTCGCCGACTCTCGCCCCTATGTTTACGTCGACTCGGCACAGGACTTAATGGGGCAATCCAATTACCGAAACTTACCTGACTTAATGGCGTCAGAAAGGCATCGCAGCGATCTGGTATCAGTCGACGCTCTACTTCATTGTAAAGTTGCAGGCAACAAAACGGTCACACACCAAGAACAACTTTTAACTCTTTGGAGATAGTGTTCTTCAAATCGGCCGCTATAATACAATTTAGTAGCGCTCCGGTTTTTTACTTGCCGAACCCGCTGCCCGGCAATGCGCTGATCCATCGCCGTTGCCCGTTGCAAGCGCCAGATTCGCATTGCACAGCCTTGCCGATGCGCTTGCCGAACCAGGAAACTGAAGCTACGTCAGCTGTTTATCTCTGGTGCCGTGGCCGCCTGTGACATGGAAGTATTGATCACGTTGTTGTCAAAAACGATGCCTTGACGGCACTGTCTCATTCGACGAACGTGATCAAACGATTTGATGCAGCGCGTTTTCACCAGAATTTATCCCAACTCAATCAGGTAGCACTGTGACGAAAGACGAACTGCGCGCGGAACTAGAGCGCCAGGAACAACGTTACAAGGAAGTTTACGGCGGAGAAGTCACCACTTACGCCGCTCAGCCCGAACCGGAACGCAAACCCTGGCGTAAACGCGCCACTGTTCAGGATCAGGTTTTCCAGCAGGAAATTCAAAAAATGGAAAAGGAACTCAAAGCCGAAGAGCCATGACTGCTTCGGCCTGATCCTGACAAAGGCCTGCCTCTGCACCCGCTAAAAGCGGGATGTATGGATGCTGCCTTTCGCGCCCGCTACGAGCGGGCAGCGGCCATCACCGTCGCCGAATCCGACAGAATTCCGGGATCTGACCTATTTCTCAGATTTTTCTCACATCCGTTCAAGCCCCTCTTAACGGGCCGTGAAGGTTTTGTGACAGTGTGTTTTTTCAATTAAATCAATGGCTTAAAAAACGCAGCAAAACCGTGGGTTTTCAGGCACGGCGGCAAAAAAATTCGTTGAAGAATGTTACCGATGAGCAGCTAGTGCATTGATTAGCAGTCTTTTCTGGCATAATCGCGCCCCCTTATGACCGGGTCAGAAAACCTTCATGATCGATTTATTCAGCGGACTGGATGCTTGGGTGCTTGTGAGCCTCTTGCTCGCCCTGGCCTTTGTCCTCGCCTTCGAGTTCATCAACGGCTTTCATGACACCGCTAACGCGGTGGCGACCGTTATCTACACCAAAGCCATGCCGCCTCATCTGGCGGTGTTCTTCTCCGGTGTGTTCAACTTCCTCGGCGTGCTGCTGGGCGGGGTCGGCGTGGCGTATGCCATCGTCCACCTGTTGCCGGTAGAACTGCTGATCAATGTGAACACCGGTCACGGGCTGGCCATGGTGTTCTCGTTGCTCGCCGCCGCCATTACCTGGAACCTGGGCACCTGGTACTTCGGTATTCCCGCGTCCAGTTCCCACACGCTGATCGGTTCGATTCTCGGTGTGGGCCTGGCGAACGCCTTGATCAACGACATACCGTTGGCCGATGGCGTGAACTGGCAGAAGGCGATCGATATCGCCATGTCGCTTGTGTTCTCGCCGATGGCCGGCTTCCTGATCGCCGCGCTGATCCTGATCGGCCTTAAATGGTGGCGTCCACTGTCGAAGATGCACAAGACGCCGGAACAGCGCCGCAAGATCGACGACAAGAAGCACCCGCCATTCTGGAATCGCCTGGTACTGGTGATCTCGGCCATGGCCGTGAGTTTCGTGCACGGTTCCAACGATGGCCAGAAAGGTATCGGCCTGATCATGCTGGTCCTGATCGGTATCGTGCCGGCGCAGTTCGTCCTCGACCTGAACAGCACGACCTACCAGATCGAGCGGACTCGCGACGCCACGTTGCACCTGAGCCAGTTCTACCAGCGTAATTCCGAAACACTGGGCGAGTTCCTGGCCCTGGGCAAGAGCCTGGATGGCGATCTGCCGGAGAAATTCCGTTGCAACCCGCAACAGACCGAACCGACCATCACCGCCCTGCTCGGCACCCTCAAGGGTGTAGCCGACTACCACTCGCTGCCGTCGGAAAGCCGCATCGAAGTACGTCGCTACCTGCTCTGCCTGGACGACACGGCGAAGAAAGTCAGCAAGCTGCCAACGCTCGCCCCCCGTGAAAAGGCTGACCTGGACAAACTGCGCAAGGACCTGACCACCACCACCGAATACGCTCCGTTCTGGGTGATCCTGGCGGTTGCACTGGCCTTGGGCCTGGGCACCATGGTCGGCTGGAAACGCGTGGTACTGACCATTGGCGAGAAAATCGGCAAGCAAGGCATGACCTACTCCCAAGGCATGTCGGCGCAGATCACCACCGCCAGCCTGATCGGCATGGCCAACATCTTCAGCCTGCCGGTTTCCACCACCCACGTGCTGTCCTCGGGCGTGGCGGGCACCATGGTCGCCAACAAGAGCGGCCTGCAAAGCGGCACTGTCAGAACCATCCTGCTGGCCTGGGTATTGACCCTCCCAGCCACCGTGGCCCTGTCGGCCGGGTTGTTCTGGCTGGCCTCGAAGGCCCTTGGCAGCTGATAAGCAGCCAAATCAGAAAAGGCGCGCTCCGCAAGGAACGCGCCTTTTTTATTGCCAAACACTTAAGTCTCCCACAGTGGCTCCATGCACTCCGGCAGATTTTCAAAGGCAAAAAAAAGGGCAACCGAAGTTGCCCAAAATGCCTTGCGTGCTCATTACATCTGGAAAGAACTGCGGTTATTTCCGCTTGTGTGAATCCTTCCAGATAAAAAGTCCGAACCCTGCAAAAAATACAAACATGAGGCTGACAGTCAGCACTCCGGCGATCACCACGTTGTCGAAAAACATGACGCGTCTCCTGTACCTGCCCTGTTGCGATAGGGCTAAGTTAACCAATCGGGCAGGAGAGAATATTGACCGGGATCAATGTCGCCCGAGACTGGGCAAGAGGAAGGGAGAAGTTTGACCCGCATCAATGAATGCGGGGGGATTTCAGCGTTTTTTCGGTTTGTTCTTCGGCTTTTTTAGCCTTGCCCAACGGCATGGCCTGTTCGAACGCCTGGCGAACTTCATTGAGCCGCTTTTCATTGAGGTCATGAACACGCTTGGCGCGCTCGGCATTGAGGTCAATCAGTTTGTCGTCTTGGCTCATGGCGGTCAGTGCATCGCTTGAAATGAGTTTCAGCTGCCGTAGCGGTCGGCAACCCTGCGTTAATAATGCGGCTTGATGACTGAGCTGACCAGCCTGCGCTCAAATCTCGATATCGACCCACAGCCCCTGCCGCGGCTGATCTTCCATCAGCGGTGCCACCGGCACGGTGTTATCGGCATTGAGTTCATCCCCGGGAATCGCCATGTGAGCCTCGGGGTCATGATCGGCCTCGTGGCGACGTCGTTCCTGCTCCTGTCTGCGGCGCTGTTCCTCGCGCAGCACCAGCCCGTCCTCTTCAGGATTGCGCTTTTGCAGATCGATGGTGCTTTCACTGGAGCTTTCCTGCACCGGCACCACCGGAGGAATATCCGGACGCTGACGGATCGGGTCGGTCTGTGAAGTGATCGGCACGGCACTCAAGGGGAGCATCGGTGGCAGCATGGTTTTCAGTCTCCTGTCAGCAGGCTGTCGGCTGCGGGGATGGCGACTTGAGCCATCGGTCGCAAACTGTGACTCATTTGGCACTCATTAGTGCACCGGGCGGCGCGTCATGCACAGGTGGACTAACGTATGACTGTGAGTTTTTCTGAGAGTCCTTTGGCCCTCAAGCCCTCATTCCGTTAAGATAGCCCGCTTTTTCAGGTGGGAGTCAGGCAGCATGGCGCAGCAGTATCAACCGGGGCAACGCTGGATCAGTGACAGCGAAGCCGAGCTGGGTTTAGGCACCGTTCTGGCACAGGACGGCCGCTTGTTGACCGTGCTCTATCCGGCCACTGGCGACACTCGCCAGTACGCGCTAAGGAATGCGCCCCTCACCCGTGTGCGGTTTTCGCCCGGTGATTCCATCACTCACTTCGAAGGCTGGAAGCTGACTGTTCGCGAAGTCGATGACGTCGATGGCCTGCTGGTTTACCACGGCCTCAACGGACAGAACGAAGTGGTCACCCTGCCGGAAACCCAACTGTCGAACTTCATCCAGTTCCGCCTGGCCAGCGACCGTCTGTTCGCCGGCCAGATCGACCCGCTGGCCTGGTTCTCCCTGCGCTATCACACCCTGGAACACACCAGCCGCCAGTTGCAGTCCGCCCTTTGGGGCTTGGGCGGCGTGCGTGCGCAACCGATCGCGCACCAGTTGCACATTGCCCGCGAAGTCGCCGACCGTATCGCGCCACGGGTTCTGCTCGCCGACGAAGTGGGCCTGGGCAAAACCATCGAAGCCGGCCTGGTGATCCATCGCCAATTGCTCTCGGGCCGTGCCAACCGCGTGCTGATCCTGGTTCCGGAAAACCTGCAGCACCAGTGGCTGGTCGAGATGCGCCGCCGCTTCAACCTGCAGGTCGCTCTGTTCGACGAAGAACGCTTCATCGAAAGCGATGCCAGCAACCCGTTCGAAGACACCCAGCTTGCGCTGGTCGCGCTTGAGTGGCTGGTGGACGACGAGAAGGCCCAGGACGCGCTGTTCGCGGCAGGCTGGGACTTGCTGGTGGTCGACGAAGCTCACCACCTGGTGTGGCATGAAGATCAGGTCAGCCCTCAATATTCGCTGGTCGAGCAACTCGCCGAGACCATTCCCGGCGTGCTGCTGTTGACCGCCACCCCGGAACAACTGGGCCAGGACAGCCACTTCGCTCGTCTGCGCCTGCTGGACCCGAACCGTTTCCATGACCTGCAAGCCTTCCGCGCCGAGAGCGAAAATTATCGCCCGGTGGCCGAAGCCGTTCAGGAACTGCTCGACAAGGGACGCCTGTCGCCTGAAGCGCACAAGACCATCCACGGTTTCCTCGGCAATGAAGGCGAAGCCCTGCTGACCGCGGTCAATGATGGCGACACTGAAGCCAGCGCCCGTCTGGTGCGCGAACTGCTCGACCGACACGGCACCGGCCGCGTACTGTTCCGTAACACCCGCGCCGCCGTGCAGGGTTTCCCGGAGCGCAAGCTGCACCCGTACCCGCTGCCGTGCCCGGACGAATACCTCGAACTGCCGTTGGGCGATCACGCCGAGCTGTACCCGGAAGTCAGCTTCCAGGCCCAACCGGACGCCAGCGAAGAGGAACGCTGGTGGAAATTCGACCCGCGCGTCGAATGGCTGATCGACCAGCTGAAGATGCTCAAGCGCACCAAAGTACTGGTGATCTGCGCCCACGCCGAAACCGCCATGGACCTGGAAGACGCCCTGCGCGTGCGTTCCGGCATCCCGGCCACGGTGTTCCACGAGGGCATGAACATCCTCGAGCGTGACCGCGCCGCTGCCTACTTCGCCGATGAGGAGTTTGGCGCGCAAGTGCTGATCTGTTCGGAAATCGGCAGTGAAGGTCGCAACTTCCAGTTCTCCCATCACCTGGTGCTGTTCGACCTGCCGTCCCACCCGGACCTGCTGGAACAACGCATCGGTCGTCTGGACCGGATCGGCCAGAAGCACATCATCGAACTGCACGTGCCATACCTGGAAACCAGCCCGCAAGAGCGCCTGTTCCAGTGGTACCACGAAGCGCTGAACGCATTCCTCAACACCTGCCCGACCGGCAACGCCTTGCAGCACCAGTTCGGCCCGCGCCTGCTGCCACTGCTCGAAGAAGCCGACGATGGCGAATGGCAGGCGCTGATCGACGAAGCCCGCACCGAGCGTGAACGTCTGGAAGCCGAGCTGCACACCGGTCGCGACCGTTTGCTGGAGCTGAACTCCGGCGGCGCGGGCGAAGGCGATGCGCTGGTGGAGGATATCCTTGAGCAAGACGATCAGTTCGCGCTGCCGATCTACATGGAAACCCTGTTCGACGCCTTCGGCATCGACAGCGAAGACCATTCGGAAAACGCACTGATCCTCAAGCCGAGCGAAAAAATGCTCGACGCCAGCTTCCCGCTGGGCGATGACGAAGGCGTGACCATCACTTACGACCGTAACCAGGCGCTGTCTCGCGAAGACATGCAGTTCATCACCTGGGAGCACCCGATGGTCCAGGGCGGCATGGACCTGGTGCTGTCCGGTTCCATGGGCAACACCGCCGTGGCGCTGATCAAGAACAAGGCACTCAAGCCGGGCACCGTGTTGCTGGAACTGCTGTATGTCAGCGAAGTGGTTGCCCCGCGCTCGCTGCAACTGGGCCGTTACCTGCCGCCGGCCGCCCTGCGCTGCCTGCTCGACACCAACGGCAACGACCTGTCGGCCCGAGTGTCGTTCGAGACCTTGAACGACCAGCTCGAAAGCGTGCCGCGTGCCAGCGCCAACAAGTTCATCCAGGCCCAGCGTGACCAACTGACGCCACGGATCAACGCCGGTGAAGCGAAGATCCTGCCGCGCCACACTGAACGTGTCGCCGAGGCGCAACGTCGCCTGGCCGCCGATACCGACGAAGAACTGGCGCGCCTGACCGCCTTGCAAGCGGTCAACCCGACCGTGCGCGACAGCGAACTGGTGGCCCTGCGCAAACAACGCGAGCAAGGCCTGGCCATGCTCGACAAGGCTGCGCTGCGACTGGAAGCGATTCGGGTGCTGGTGGCGGGTTAACAACCCTCCTCCACCGCTATGAAAAGAAGGCCCGCAGCGATGCGGGCCTTTTTTGTTTACTTCAAATTCAGTAGTGCTGCTGATGGCCTCATCGCGAGCAAGCTCGCTCCCACATTGGATCTTCAGTGCCTATGAGATACCTGTGGGAGCGAGCTTGCTCGCGATAGCGGTTAAGCAGTCACCGCAGAACTGTCAGGCTCAACCACCGCCACCAACCCGTCCTTCATCCGCTTGGCGTCCCTCACAAAACACCGCGAAGCCAGGAACAGAAACACCACGGTGAGCAACAACGCCACCGGTATCAGGTACATCGCGTCATGCAGGCCGACCGCTTTAAACGCCTCAGTCATTTGCTCCGCGCCCGCCGCAAGCATCGCCGTGTGGGCGAAGTGATCCGACAAGGCCCCGACCACTACCGGCCCCAGGCCACCGCCCAACAGGTACAGCCCGGCAAAGAACAGCGCCATCGCCGTTGCCCGCAAACGCGGTTCGACCACATCCTGAATCGCCGTGTACACGCAGGTGTAGAAGTTGTAGGCAAACAACCAACCCAGGCTAAACACCGCAACAAACACACCGATCTCGATTCGCCCGGAATGCAACGCCCATGCGGTGCAAACCGTCGAAATCACCAGGCTGAAGGCGGCAAACAACAGCCTCCCGTTGGCGACCCGCTGGTGAATCTTGTCCGCAATCCAGCCTCCGAGGGTCAGGCCGACCAACCCGGTCACACCGACAATAACCCCGGTGGCGACCGCGGCATCCTGCAACGGCATGAGGAAGTAGCGTTGCAGCATCGGCACCAGAAACGAATTGCAGGCATAGGTAGCGAAGTTGAAACACAGGCCGGCCATCACCAGCCACAGGAAGGTTGGCACAGCCAGTACCCGCCGGATCGGTCGATCGATCTTTTCCTGCGAAACCTGAACGCTCTCGGCGGCGCCGCGCTTGGGTTCCTTGATGAAAAACATGAAGATCGCCAGGATCAGCCCGGGTACCGCCGCGATAAAGAACGGCGCGCGCCAGCTATCAAAGACCTTGACCATCCAGCCAATGGTGAAGAACGCCAGCAACAGCCCCAATGGCAGCCCCAACATGAAGATCCCCATGGCCCTCGCCCGGCGGTGAGCCGGAAACAAGTCGCCGATCAGCGAGTTGGCGGCTGGCGCGTAGCTGGCCTCGCCAATGCCGATGCCCATGCGCACGATCAGGAAACTCCAGAAACTGCCCACCATGCCGTTGACGGCGGTCAACCCGCTCCACACCGCCAGCCCCCAGCCCATCAGTTTGCTCCTCGAACCGGTATCGGCCATGCGCCCCAGCGGCAAGCCGGCAATGGCGTAGACGATGGTGAATGCCGTCCCGATGATCCCCAACTGGAAATCACTGAGGTGCCATTCCATGCGAATGGGTTCGATGATGATGGCCGGGATGGTGCGGTCGAAAAAATTGAACAAGTTGGCCAGGAACAACAGGAACAGAATGCGCCAGGCATTGGCCGCTTGGGTCGAGTTCTGCATGGGTCCGTCTCTTTTATTGTTTTTGGGGCGTCACTGCCCCCGGACTTTGCAATCTAGACAGGCCGGCCACGACTGTCTTTCATTATTCGCCAGGCTGATATCAACCCATCGCGCACCGCCGCTCCCACAGGGTATTTCGTAGCCCGTCCGGTCTATGAAAAATACCTTTGAGCCCCCCTTCCCAAGCCGTTGGCGAAGCCTAGAATAGCGGCCTTGTTTCCCCCCCTGTGTCTCCACTTCTCCTTAGATAATTGCCCATGTCCGAAGCCAGTCCGTGTCTGAATTGCGGTGCCTGCTGTTCTCACTTTCGCGTGTCATTTTTCTGGGGTGAATGCGCCTCGTCCGGGGGGACGGTACCCGATGAGCTTGTCGAGCAGATCAGCCCCAGTCGGGTCGCGATGCTCGGCACCGGCTGCAAACCCGTACGCTGCACCAGCCTGGTCGGAGACGTGGGCAGTACGGTGCAGTGCTCGATTTACGAAAAACGCTCCAGCACCTGTCGGGAATTCGACGCTTCCTGGGTCGATGGCCTGGCCAATCCCGATTGCGATGCGGCCCGTGCCGCTTTCGGCTTGCCGGCGCTGCAACCTGCGTTCGAGACGCCTCAGAAGCAAATCGCCTGACTACTAGCACTAATCGCTATCAGGCTAATGTCAAAATCATTGGTACCAATGTGCCACTACCGCTTGCGCTCCATCCACGCCCTCTATACTCCAAGGCATTCGCCGTCGCTGCTTGCGCCGGCCTGAAGGATAACGATGGGGCATGCTATGGAGTGGCTTGGTTTGCATTTCATTACCGAGCTACCAGAGAGCGGGCAGGTCATACTCAATTGCACACATGACCCTTTTCTGGTGCTGCTGGCTTATCTGGTCGCCTGTGTCGGCTGTTTCGCGACACTGGACATGGCCGAACGGGTTGCTCACGCTGAAAAGTCCGCGTCCAAGACACTCTGGCGCTGGGTGGGCAGCGGATGCCTGGCCGGCGGTATCTGGGCCATGCACTTCGTCGGGATGCTGGCCTTCCAGGCGCCTGTCGATCTTCACTACCAACTGCCTGTCACGCTGTTTTCGCTGACCATCGCGCTGCTCGCCGCGTGGCTGGCCATGCATACCCTCAGCCTCCCGGACTTGAGTTTGCAGCGCTGTCTCAAGGCATCGATCGGAATCGGCCTGGGCATCGCGACCATGCATTACGTGGGCATGACGGCCATGCACTCCGAGGCCTCGGTCTATTACCATCCGGGCCTGTTTGCCCTTTCCATCGCGATCGCGATCGGTGCCGCGCTGGCCGCCTTATTGCTGGCATGGTATCTGCGCGACGGCGTCGGCATGCTGCATCAGCTCTTTAAATGCTGCGCCAGCCTGGTGCTCGGGGCGGGTATCCTCGGCATGCACCTCACGGCCATGGCCGCTTTCAACCTGGTGCTGCCCAGCGACAGCGTGCCGGAGCAATCGGGCGAACACAGCCACCTGCAACTGGCACTGACCGTGACGGTCATGGCCCTGCTGATCATCGGCAGCAGCATCAGCGCGGCACTGGCGGACAAAAAACTGCAACACAAGGACCACGACCTGCAACGGGTCAACTCCCTGCTCAGCCAGCTGGACCAGGCGCGCATGTCGCTGCAACAGGTGGCGCACTACGACGCGCTGACTAACCTGATCAATCGCCGCGGGTTCAACCAGATCTTCGCCGAAAAACTCATCGAGAAAACCAACGAAGGTGGAATGCTGGCGGTCCTGTTCCTGGACATCGACCATTTCAAGCGGATCAACGACAGCCTTGGCCACGATGCCGGTGACGAACTGCTAAAGGTGCTTGCCGGGCACATCAAGAGCTCGATTCGCAGTCACGAGGACGTGGTCGCGCGCTTCGGTGGTGACGAGTTCTGCCTGCTCATCGACCTGCGTGATCGTGAAGAAGCGCGGCATATGGCCCAACGCATCATGCTCAAGATGAAGGAGCCCATCGAGCTGGCCGGCAGGCGCATGGTCATGACCACAAGCATCGGCATCAGCCTGTTTCCGGAGGACGGCAAGACCTGTGAGGAACTGTTGAAGAACGCCGACCTGGCGCTGTATCAATCCAAAGGCAGCGGTCGCAATGGACTGAATTTTTTCAGCGCCAACCTGAAGACCCGCGCCACACTCGAGCTGCAACTGGAAGAAGAGTTGCGCCACGCCCTGCGTGAAGACACCGGTTTGATGCTCTATTACCAGCCCATCTATGACCTCAAGACCGGCCAGGTCAGCAAACTCGAAGCCTTGATCCGCTGGCAACACCCGGTCCACGGTTTCCTCGTACCGGATCGTTTTATCGCCATTGCCGAGGCCAACGGCCTGATCGCCGAGTTGGACAATTGGGTGCTGCGCAAGGCCTGCGAAGACTTGGGCGAGTTGTCGCGCCAAGGCTGTGAGGACCTGAAGATCGCCGTGAACTGTTCGCCCCTGAACCTGGCGCGCGAAGAACTGGCCGATGAAATCGAATACGCATTGCGAGCCTCCGGTGTGCAGCCCCACCGGCTGGAACTGGAGGTTACCGAAAACGCCTTGATGGGCAATATCGCCAACACCCTGGTGCTACTGCGGCAGATACGCGCTCTCGGCGTTTCGCTGTCGATCGATGACTTCGGCACCGGCTATTCATCCCTGGCCTACCTCAAGCGCTTGCCGCTTAACACGCTGAAAATCGACCGTTCGTTCATCCAGGACATTCCCAAGGCGACCCAGGATATGGAGATTGTCCAGGCGATCATCGTCATGGCCCATACCCTGCACCTGCAAGTGGTCACCGAAGGGGTCGAAACCTTCGAGCAGTACCAATTCCTGGAAAACCACGGTTGTGACTTCGTTCAAGGCTATCTGCTGAGCCGGCCGGTGCCACTGGTCGAGTTGCTTCCGGTGCTGAACGAAATCAACCAGCGCAAGGACACCTGCACCGTCACGACGCTGAGCCTGGCTCACGGTACATCTGCACTAATGTAGACGGGTCCTTTTCAAGGAAACCCTGACTTCCATGCAGGCGCATCAACTGCGCGGCCAGGCCGCTGATCGGTGTTGCCGAGCCTTGCTCACGGGAAAACTTCACCGCTGTATCCAGATCCTTGAGCAAGGTGCGCACGTGCCACTTGACCGGCTCGAAACGGTTTTGCGCCATCTGCGGGGCCAGGATCTGCAAGGGTTTCGAATCGGCAAAGCCGCCGGCCAGCGCTTCGGCGATCAGGCTGGCATCGACCCCGGAACGCTCCGCCAGCGCGACCACTTCAGCAATCACCAATGCATTGCAGGCGACGATCATCTGATTGCACGCCTTGGTCACCTGCCCTGCCCCGACGCCGCCCATGTGTGTTACACGCTGCCCCAGGTTCAACAGCACAGGCCGGACCCGCTCCAGATCCTGTGATTCACCGCCGACCATGATCGCCAGGCTTCCAGCCTCGGCACCGACCACGCCGCCGGACACCGGCGTGTCGAGCCAGCCCATGCCCGTTCTAGCGGCAAGTTCTGCGGCCATTTCCCGCGTGGCGTTGGGCTCCAGGCTGGAGAAATCCACCAGCAGCTGGCCCTTTTTTGCGCCCTCCACAACGCCTGCCGGACCAAATACCACCTCGCGTACGACCGAAGTATCCGCCAGGCACAGCATCACCACGTCAGCGTGCCGGCACAGCTCGGCCGGGCTGGCGACCTGACGCGCGCCCGCCTCCACCAGCGGCCTGCACTTGTCCGGATTGCGATTCCACACCGCCAGCGGGTAACCCGCGGCCAGCAGGCGCCGGCACATCGGCAGCCCCATCAGGCCGATCCCGGCAAACCCTAGCGAAGGTAGCGTTGACATCATTTTGCCTCTTCTTGATTAAAGATCACCGAATATTGGCCGATTCATCATGACTTAGGAAAGGATTCACCCCGAGCAATGCTCAGGCTAAAGACCAAGGCATGGTCCAAGTACGCGCTGAAAAAAGACGCGATTGTATTCCGTGACGGTTCGACGACTGCGAGTCGGCCAACCAATCAGCCCAGGTAGATGGCGAACAATGACTTCTAAAAACAACCCGGCCACTGCGGTAACCGATCTGACGTTGAGCCCCGCGGCCAACAGCCCGTCATCACCGAAGCCATTGATTCAATCGCGCCCGTTGGCGACCCAGCAATACCTCTACTTCACCGAAACCAACACCGACCGCATCCTCGACAACCTCGACGGCCTGCGCGACATGGTGTTCCCGCGCGCACCGCACCTGGAAGGCGACAGCGAACAGCACAGCGATCAGGAATTCCCGTCGGTGTGTCTGATCGGCCTGGGCCGCTGCGGCTCGAACATTGCGCTGGACGTGGCGGAGCTTGTGTATAACGCCCGCAAGTTCTACCTCAACGAATTCAACAACGAAGATCGCCTGTCGCCGGACAAGCGTTTTACCGAAAAGGGCTACAGCCCGGCCCAGTGGATCCGTAACAACCTGCGCCTGGGCCAGAACAAAAACACCAAGCCAGTGTTTCTGGTCGAGCCGCTGGTGATGCTCGGGGACCTGGACAAAGACATCGCCGGACGCATCCGTTTCTCGCGCAAGGGCGAAAAAAGCGGCTTCCTGCGCGACTACAGCAAAATGAAAATCATGGACCTGTCGGAAGTCCATGCCGGTGGCGCCGGTAACGCGCCGATCCTCGGCCAGTACCTGGCCAAGATCATCCTGAACAAGGACACCCAGCGTTTCTCCAGCCCCGACTGGAAGATGATTCACTCGTACCTGATCGACAGCTGTGGCATCAAGGCCAACCAGTCGCGCCTGTATTTCTCGATCTTCAGTGCCGGCGGCGGTACCGGCTCGGGCATGGCCTCGGAATTCGGCCTGGCCCAGCAGCATTCGTATATGAACAAGACGTTCGACACCAAGCCGATGGACGAGCACGACAGCAAGAGCGGCCACTCCTTCGTCTTCGAACCGATCTTCACCAGTGGCATCTGTGTACTGCCGAACATTTCCGATCACCGCAGTGAAATGTCCGAGGCGTTGCACATCAACGCCGGTCGACTGCTGTGCAAATACCTGTCGGAAGAGTGGGACTTCTCCTACAACTTCGCCAACGAAGACAGCAGCGAAGCCAGCGTCATGGGCCGCATCCGCCCGTGGAACGCGATGATGCTGATCTCCAACGACATCATGCGTTACGCCGAAGAGAACGATGACGGCAACATCCAGAACATTGATGTCAATGCCATGGAAAAGCACGCCAACCAGTACATCTCGCAGCAGATCTTCAACATTCTGACGGCGCAGGCAGTTACGACTGACTACGACCAGAACTATTTCCGTCGCGCCGGCATCGATATCGGCGAAACCATCCGCCTGGACGCCAATGACCTGTTCATGAGCCTGGCCGGCCCGGTGGCGATTGCCTACGCCGAGTCCGTGGTGCCGGAAACCCCGGCACCGAGCAGCGACAAATTCAAAGTGTTCGAGAAAGAGCCGCAGCGCCTGAACATCGACGACCTGTTCTTCCGTTCGATCGATCTGCCGCACTTCAACAAGGTCACCCAGGCCATCGAAGGCATCAGCCTGTTGCCGATCGAGTCCAAGCGCTATCGCGCGTCGCTGGAACAGTACAAGAACTCGGGTTACGACGCGGCGGCCCTGCATGACCTGCACTTCTTCAAGAATTGCTCGTCGGTGGTGTCTATCGTTTCGTTGCCGAAGGACTACAAGCTGTCCTACATGGATTTGAACCGGTTGAAGACCCACCTCAACAGCCTGTTCCCCAACACTACACTCAAGCGCTACGCGTTGGTGATCGGTGCTTCGGCCAACCTGTCGCTGACCACCCTGATCGCCAAGAGCCCGTGCCTGTCGGACGACTTCCTGACGCTGATCGTGGCGTTCATCAAGCGCTGCTTCGCGAAAAACCCGTACCGATTCGACGAGACCCTGGACAACTCGATCCTGGACTTCATCATCAACGAACAATTCGATGAAGACCGCATCGACGAATTGCTCAACGAATTCGAGAACCCGGCGAAGATCCTCGATACCAACTGGTACGCGATTAAGCCGATGTACGAGAAGAAGTACCGCGAACTGATCAACGACAAGGAAAAATTTGTCTCGATCAATGACATCCGCCTGTCCCGGGATTGCGTGAAGAAATCGATCAAGTACCTGCGTGAGATCTACCGTCACCGCATCGGCAAGACCAAGGTTATTTCGTTGAATAACCATACGGGCAAGACGGCTTGATGAGGTATGCCTGAAAAGATCGCAGCCTTCGGCAGCTCCTACGGGCTGCGGTTCACATGACACCGCAGCGCGCCTTTGTAGGAGCTGCCGAAGGCTGCGATCTTTTGATCTGATCTTTTGATCTTTTATCCAACATTCAGAAACAATTGAGCAGACGTTCAGCT
This sequence comes from Pseudomonas sp. S2_F07, assembly GCF_054668325.1. NCBI lineage: Bacteria > Pseudomonadati > Pseudomonadota > Gammaproteobacteria > Pseudomonadales > Pseudomonadaceae > Pseudomonas > Pseudomonas sp. S2_F07. Next base: position 5,264,894 of record NZ_CP162758.1, on the reverse strand, counting down.
GCCCTCCCAACTGTTCCCGTTACGTTTACGTCACCGTGAGGCTGTGGCCTTTCTCTACGGCAACATGCCATCACGCTACTCGGCTACACACTTTTCCCTCCGAAAGAAGCGCACCAATCAGGTGCGGCCTTTTATACCTGCGCTCTTTCCTGGATCAGAATCCACGGCGAAACAACCACGGCCCACAACTGCGGATCACGCTCAAAAAGATCCAGCGCCCGCGTTTCAGACAGCTTGGCGACCTTGTCAGCGGCCAGCCAGGCAGCCACTTTCTCCCCTTCATCCTGGGCCACGGCCTCGGCGGCGGCGATCAGATCCAGGCCAGGATCGACCCACAATAGGGCACCCTTGGCGAAGAACGGCTCCAGCTCTTTCCAGGTAATAGATGCGGTTTCACCAAGCAGCTTGGCATAGAGGGTGCTAGGTTCTTGATTCATGGGACTGTCCGGAAAAGAAATCGACGTAGATGATAACGTCGGTGGTCTGGCAGAAAAACCCGGATGCAATTGAGTGACCGAAATGAAAAGCGCAGGAAAGCCAGGGAATGCACTGAATATGGCTATAAGCCCCTCAACACCCCGCCGCAATTCTGTCTTTTACTTTCAATAAAGCGACACTTGCAGGTTTTGTCCCCCGGCGCTGCCTTCCCAGGCTGACAATCGGCGCTCTACACTGTACCGGTACAGTTGCCGAGGGACTTTTCCGGGGAATGTCGCAGATATCTGACCCGGTTCTGCTGCTTTCGGCGCCAGGACTATAAAAACTACAACAGTAAGAGTGGAGCACTATGACTAAGGCTACTAAGCAGATTTCCAAACTGTTTGCCGCTATGGTTCTGGCCGGGGTTGCCAGCCATTCGTTCGCAGCTGACACCATCAAGATCGGCATCGCCGGCCCCAAGACCGGCCCTGTAGCCCAATACGGCGACATGCAGTTCAGTGGCGCCAAAATGGCCATCGAGCAAATCAACGCCAAGGGCGGCGTGGACGGCAAGAAACTCGAAGCCGTTGAATACGATGACGCCTGTGATCCGAAACAAGCTGTGGCAGTCGCGAACAAGGTCGTCAACGACGGCGTCAAGTTCGTAGTCGGTCACCTGTGCTCCAGCTCCACTCAACCGGCTTCGGACATCTACGAAGACGAAGGCGTGATCATGATCACCCCGGCTGCCACCAGCCCGGACATCACCGCCCGTGGTTACAAAATGGTGTTCCGCACCATCGGTCTGGACAGCGCCCAGGGCCCTGCCGCCGGTAACTACATTGCCGACTTCGTAAAACCGAAGATCGTTGCTGTTCTGCACGACAAACAGCAATACGGTGAAGGCATCGCCACCGCCGTGAAGAAAACCCTGGAAGGCAAAGGCGTGAAAGTCGCCGTGTTCGAAGGCGTCAACGCCGGCGACAAAGACTTCTCGTCGATGATCTCCAAGCTCAAGCAAGCCAACGTCGACTTCGTCTACTACGGCGGCTACCACCCGGAGCTGGGCCTGATCCTGCGTCAATCCCAGGAAAAAGGCCTGAAAGCCAGGTTCATGGGTCCGGAAGGCGTGGGTAACGACTCCATTTCGCAGATCGCCAAGGACGCTTCCGAAGGCCTGCTGGTGACCCTGCCGAAATCCTTCGACCAGGATCCGGCCAACGTTGCCCTGGCTGATGCGTTCAAAGCCAAGAAAGAAGATCCGAGCGGTCCGTTCGTGTTCCCGGCCTACTCGGCTGTGACCGTGATCGCCGACGGCATCAAGGCTGCCAAGTCCGAAGACTCCGCCAAAGTGGCTGAAGCCATCCACGCCGGCACCTTCAAGACGCCTACCGGCGACCTGAGCTTCGACGAAAAAGGCGACCTGAAAGACTTCAAATTCGTGGTTTACGAGTGGCACTTCGGCAAACCAAAAACTGAAGCCAAGCCTCAGTAAGGCATTGCCTGACTGACTGCCAACAAAGCCCACGGCGTGCCGTGGGCTTTGTTTTACGAACGTATCTGGGCCGCGCTGGCGTGATCCGCCAGTCTCCCCACCTGAAAATCTCAAAACCGTCATCAGCGGTTCGCTGGCAAACCCCGGATTCGAAGTGGATGCAGATCCACGGGGCCCGGGCGGGAAAATGACTCCACCAGTGAAATGCGTATCAGGTTTTTAGGAGCGCTGTAATGCCTGACATCTATCACTTCTTCCAACAGCTGGTTAATGGCCTGACCATTGGCAGCACGTATGCCCTGATCGCCATCGGCTATACGATGGTCTACGGCATCATTGGAATGATCAACTTCGCCCACGGCGAGGTGTACATGATCGGTTCCTACGTGGCGTTCATCGCCATCGCCGGGCTGGCCATGCTGGGACTCGACAGCGTGCCGCTGTTGATGACCGCCGCTTTTCTCGCCACCATCGTTGTAACCAGTGCCTACGGCTACAGCATCGAACGGATCGCCTACCGCCCCTTGCGCGGCAGCAACCGTCTGATCCCGCTGATCTCCGCCATCGGCATGTCGATCTTCCTGCAGAACACCGTTCTGCTGGCGCAAGACTCCAAGGACAAATCCATCCCCAACCTGATTCCGGGCAACTTTGCCTTTGGGCCAGGTGGCGCACATGAAGTGCTGATTTCCTACATGCAAATCGTGGTGTTCGTGGTGACCCTGGTCGCCATGCTCGGCCTGACCCTGTTCATCTCCCGCTCTCGCCTGGGTCGCGCCTGCCGCGCCTGCGCCGAGGACATCAAGATGGCCAACCTGCTGGGTATCAACACCAACAACATCATCGCCCTGACCTTCGTCATCGGTGCGGCACTGGCAGCCATTGCCGCCGTGCTCCTGAGCATGCAATACGGCGTGATCAACCCGAACGCCGGTTTCCTGGTTGGCCTCAAGGCCTTCACCGCAGCCGTGCTGGGCGGTATCGGCAGTATTCCGGGCGCCATGCTCGGCGGGCTGGTACTTGGCGTGGCGGAAGCCTTTGGTGCCGATATCTTCGGCGACCAGTACAAGGACGTCGTGGCGTTCGGTCTGCTGGTCCTGGTGTTGTTGTTCCGGCCAACCGGCCTGCTGGGCCGTCCGGAGGTTGAGAAGGTATGACTAGGAATCTTAAACAGGCACTGTTCAGTGCCTTGCTGGTGTGGGCCGTGGCCTACCCGGTACTCGGTCTGAAGCTGACCATCGTCGGCATCAACCTCGAAGTTCATGGCACCAGCGACGCCACCCTGATCACCATCGCGGTGTGCTCGGTACTGATGTTCCTGCGTGTGCTATTCGACCAGCAGATCAGCTCGGCCTGGCGCTCTTCGCCGAGCATGCCGCTGATCCCGGCCAAGGCCAGCAACTTCCTGACCCTGCCGACCACTCAGCGCTGGATCATCATCGCGCTGATCGCCGGTGCCCTGGTCTGGCCGTTCTTCGGCTCTCGCGGTGCGGTGGACATCGCCACGCTGGTGCTGATCTACGTGATGCTCGGCCTCGGCCTGAACATCGTGGTCGGCCTGGCCGGTCTGCTCGACCTCGGTTACGTCGGGTTCTATGCCGTCGGCGCCTATAGCTACGCGCTGCTGTCGCACTACTACGGCCTGAGCTTCTGGATCTGCCTGCCGATCGCCGGCCTGATGTCAGCCACCTTCGGCTTCCTGCTCGGTTTCCCGGTGCTGCGCTTGCGTGGCGACTACCTGGCGATCGTGACCCTGGGCTTCGGTGAAATCATCCGTTTGTTCCTGCGTAACCTGACCGGCCTCACTGGCGGTCCGAACGGCATCAGCAACATCGAGAAACCGACGTTCTTCGGCCTGACCTTCGAACGCAAGGCCGCGGAAGGCATGCAGACCTTCCATGAGTATTTCGGCCTGGAATACAACTCGATCAATAAGGTGATCTTCCTCTACCTGGTTGCGCTGTTGCTTGCCCTGGGTGCGCTGTTCGTCATCAACCGCTTGCTGCGCATGCCCCTGGGCCGTGCCTGGGAAGCGTTGCGTGAAGACGAAATTGCCTGCCGCGCATTGGGCCTGAACCCGACCATCATCAAACTGTCGGCCTTCACCCTGGGTGCGAGTTTCGCCGGTTTTGCCGGTAGCTTCTTCGCTGCCCGTCAAGGCCTGGTGACGCCGGAGTCCTTCACCTTCATCGAGTCGGCGATCATCCTCGCCATCGTGGTGCTGGGTGGCATGGGCTCGCAGCTGGGCGTGATCCTCGCTGCCGTGGTGATGATCCTGCTGCCGGAAATGATGCGTGAGTTCAGTGAGTACCGCATGTTGATGTTCGGTGCCTTGATGGTACTGATGATGATCTGGCGCCCTCAGGGTCTGCTGCCCATGCAACGTCCTCACATGGAGCTGCGCAAATGAGCCGCGAGATCCTCAAAGTAGAAAACCTGAGCATGCGCTTCGGCGGCTTGCTGGCGGTCAACGGCGTTGCCTTGAGCGTGAAAGAGAAACAAGTGGTTGCGCTGATCGGCCCCAACGGCGCCGGCAAGACCACCGTGTTCAACTGCCTGACCGGCTTCTACAAGCCGAGCGGCGGCAGCATCCTGCTCGACGGCGAGGCGATCGAAGGCCTGCCCGGCCACAAGATCGCCCTCAAGGGCGTGGTGCGCACCTTCCAGAACGTGCGGTTGTTCAAGGACATGACGGCGGTCGAGAACCTGCTGATCGCCCAGCATCGTCACCTGAACACCAACTTCCTGTCCGGACTGTTCAAGACCCCGTCGTTCCGCAAGAGCGAGCGCGAGGCCATGGAATACGCCGAGTACTGGCTGGACAAGGTCAACCTGCGCGAGTTCGCCAACCGTCCGGCCGGCACCCTGGCCTACGGTCAGCAACGTCGCCTGGAAATCGCCCGCTGCATGATGACCCGCCCGCGCATCCTCATGCTCGACGAACCGGCCGCCGGCCTGAACCCGAAGGAAACCGAAGACCTCAAGGCGCTGATCAGCATGCTGCGTGAAGAGCACAACGTCACCGTGCTGCTGATCGAACACGACATGAAGCTGGTCATGAGCATTTCCGACCACATCGTCGTGATCAACCAGGGCACGCCCCTGGCCAACGGCACGCCGGAACAGATCCGCGACAATCCTGAAGTGATCAAAGCCTACCTGGGGGAAGCGTAAATGCTGCAGTTCGAAAACGTTTCCACCTTCTACGGCAAGATCCAGGCCCTGCACAGCGTCAACGTCGAAGTCCGCCAGGGCGAGATCGTGACCCTGATCGGCGCCAACGGTGCCGGCAAGTCCACGCTGCTGATGACGCTTTGCGGTTCGCCGCGCGCCCACAGCGGCAGCATCCGCTACATGGGTGAGGAACTGGTCGGCCAGGACTCCTCGCAGATCATGCGCAAGAGCATCGCGGTTGTGCCGGAAGGTCGCCGGGTGTTTTCCCGCCTGACCGTGGAAGAAAACCTGTCCATGGGCGGTTTCTTCACCGCCAAGGGCGACTATCAGGAACAGATGGACAAGGTTCTCGGACTTTTCCCACGCCTGAAAGAGCGCTTCAACCAGCGCGGCGGCACCATGTCCGGCGGCGAACAGCAAATGCTCGCCATCGGCCGTGCGCTGATGAGCAAGCCCAAGCTATTGCTGCTCGACGAGCCTTCCCTGGGCCTGGCACCGATCATCATCCAGCAGATCTTCGACATCATCGAACAGCTGCGCAAGGACGGTGTGACGGTATTCCTGGTCGAGCAGAACGCCAACCAGGCGCTGAAAATCGCTGACCGTGCCTACGTTCTGGAGAACGGCCGGGTGGTGATGCAAGGCACCGGTGAAGCCCTGCTGACCGACCCGAAAGTGCGCGAAGCGTACCTCGGTGGTTGAGCCATTGCGGTAAACAAAAAAACGGCCTTTGCGGGCCGTTTTTTATGCCTGCGAATGAGATCGGTGTAGGAGCTGCCGAAGGCTGCGATCTTTTGATCTTAAAAAACCAAAGTCAAAAGATCGCAGCCTTCGGCGGCTCCTACAGGGTCCGTGTGATGGTTCAAAGCCGATCCAGCACCTCCCCACTGCGCTTGAACCACCCGATCAGATAATCCGCCAGCACCTGCGTGCGCTTGGGCAATCCGCCCTGATACGGATGCACCAGGTACATCGGCATGCTGCGGGTCTGATAATCGCGCAGGAGCCATCGCAAACGCCCGTCGGCCAGTTCCGTTGGCAAACAGTAGGACGGCAAGCGCGCAATACCGGCGCCGACCAGTGCGGCTTTCTTCAACAGGTTGTAGTGGTTGCTGGCGAACGGCCCCGACACCCGCACCCGCAATAACTCGTGCTGCTGGTGATACAGCCATTCTTCGCGACCGCTGTAATGGCTGTTGAGCAGGCAGCGATGTTCGGCCAGCGCCTGGGGGGTTTGCGGTTCACCGTATTGTTCCAGATAGGCCGGGCTGGCACAGGTCAGTTCTTGCCACGCCAGCAGTGGACGCGCCACCAGTCGCTGGTCAATGGCCACGTCGGAACGAATCGCCAGATCGAAGCCGTCGCGGGACAGTTCTCGGTAACTGTTGTTGAGCTCCAACTCGATCTGTACCTGGGGATACTTGGCAGAGAACTCCAGCAACAGGCCATCGAAGAAGGTTTCCCCGAGCGACACCGGTACCGTCATCCGCACCGGGCCGGCCATGTCGTCCTTCAGACGCGCCAGGGCCTGGCGGGCCTGCTCGACTTGCACCACCAGCGCCTGGGCCTGGGGCAACAACGCAGCACCGGCGGCGGTCAGGCTCAAGCGGCGGGTGGTGCGTTGCAACAACACCACGGAAAACTGCGCTTCCAACTGGCTGATGCGCTTGGACAGCTGGCCTTTGCTGCAACCGAGCTGCTGCGCCGCCAGGGTAAAACTCCCCGCTTCGATCAATACCGCGAACGCCGCCAAGTCATCCATCTCGCTCATGGATTGTTTCCATTTGAAAACCAAAGGTTGCCTATTAGTGCGCTTATCCGGAGAAAAAACCACCCTAAACTGAAACCTCGTTCAACCCACACGAGGATCCCCCCCATGAAAATTCTTTTGATCGGCGCAAATGGCACCATCGGTTCGGCCGTCGACAGGGAACTGTCGCAACGTCACGAAATCATCCGCATCGGTCGCACCAGCGGCGACTTTCAAGTGGACATCAGTGACAGCGCCTCGATTCGCAAACTGTTCGAGCAGACCGGCAAATTCGATGCACTGGTGTGTGCCGCCGGCAACGTGACCTTCGCACCGCTCAACGAGATGACAGAAAAAAGCTTTGCCCTGGGCCTGAAAGACAAGCTCATGGGCCAGGTCAATCTGCTGCTGATTGGCCGCGAGTTCGCCAATGACGGTGCCTCGTTCACCTTCACCACCGGCGTGCTCAGCCACGATCCGATCTACAGCGGTGCCTCGGCAGCACTGGTCAACGGTGCGCTGGACAGCTTCGTCCGCGCCGCCGCCATCGAACTGCCCCGCGGCCTGCGTGTGAATTCGATCAGCCCGAATGTCCTGGTCGAAGCCATGGGCAAATACGCGCCGTATTTTCGTGGCTTCAAGCCGGTTCCTGCGGCGGATGTGGCTTTGGCCTACGCCAAAAGCGTGGAAGGCCTGCAAACAGGTCAGACCTTTCACATCTGAAAAGCAAAAGATCGCAGGCTGCGCCAGCTCCTACAGAGGCGTGCGCGTATTCCGTAGGAGCTGCCGAAGGCTGCGATCCTTCCGCGCCAATACAAAGTGGAGACGATAACGGGTTGTGATGAACGGTCAGGCTGAGTAACGTGGCGGCACTTGTCAGGAGACCCCAAGATGCGTGTTGCCCGTTCCTTAGTCCTCGTTGCCCTGCTTCCGCTGTTCGCCGCTTGCCAGTTGTTCGAGGGTGAGCGGCAGAACGCCTCCCATGTCGGCCAGACACGCATGCAAGGCCAGTTGACCGCGGCGGACGGCAAACTGCTGTTCCAGCCGTGCAACCAGACAAACCGCTACGTGGTCAACGACACGGGCGGTACCAGCGTCCTGCAGCAGGCCGCAAACCTGGCGGACAAGCAGGGCAAGCTGTTTGCCGACGTGCGCGGGCGGGTTGTGGCCGGCAGCGGTGGTGACGGCCAGCTCGATCTGGAGCAGTTGTACCGCGTCGAGCGCTCGGGCAACGCGTGCGACGATCCGAATTTCAAGCTGCTGATCCTGCGCGCCGCCGGCCACACCCCGCAGTGGAGCGTGAAAGTCAGCGGCAAAGGCATGGTCCTCGACCGGGCCGGCCAGCCGCCACTGGCCGTGCCTTACGTCGAGGAGCAACTGGGCGATGGCCGTTTCAACCTCAGTACCGAAGCCAACAACCAGCACATCGAACTGTGGGTTGCACCGCAACGTTGCGTCGACAGCAGCACCGGCAGCATCCAGCACATGAGCGCCGAACTGCGCATCGACGGTCAGGTGCAGCGCGGCTGCGGGTATTTCGGCGGATCGCGCGACGACTGATCGTTTAAGCCTCACGGGCCTGCGCCTTTGAGGCTTATAATCGCGGGCTTCAAACGCCCTGGCGCAGTTGTGCGCCCCGCGAACCGGATCCCGCCATGTTACGAATCACCGAACTCAAGTTGCCGATCGACCATCCCGAAGAAGACCTGCGCCCTGCCATCGTGCAGCGCTTAGGGCTTGCCAGCGATGACCTGCTCGATTTCACCTTGTTCAAGCGCAGCTACGATGCGCGCAAAAAGTCCTCCGAACTGTGCTTCATCTACACCATCGACCTTGAAGTTCGCGATGAGGCGGCGGTGCTGCACAAGTTTGCCGATGACCGTAACGTCAGCGTGGCGCCGGATGTCAGCTACAAAGAAGTCGGCCAGGCACCAGCCGACCTGAGCGCGCGGCCGATCGTTGTCGGCTTCGGCCCGTGCGGGATTTTCGCCGGGTTGTTGCTCGCACAAATGGGCTTCAAGCCGATCATCCTCGAGCGCGGTACCGAAGTACGCCAGCGCACCAAGGACACCTGGGGCCTGTGGCGCAAAAGCGTGCTCAACCCGGAATCCAACGTGCAGTTCGGTGAAGGCGGCGCGGGGACGTTCTCCGACGGCAAGCTCTACAGCCAGATCAAGGACCCGAAATTCCTCGGCCGTAAAGTCCTGCACGAATTCGTCAAGGCCGGTGCCCCGGAAGAAATCCTCTACGTCAGCAAGCCGCACATCGGTACGTTCCGCCTGACTGGCGTTGTGGAAAACATGCGTGAGCAGATTCGCGCCCTGGGCGGCGAAGTGCGCTTCCAGCAGCGTGTCACCGATGTGTTGATCGAAGACGGCCAACTGGTCGGCGTCGAACTCAATGGCGGTGAGCAGATCCACTCCAGACACGTGATCCTCGCCCTCGGCCACAGCGCCCGCGACACCTTCCGCATGCTCCACGGCCGTGGCGTGTTCATGGAAGCCAAGCCGTTCTCGGTGGGTTTCCGCATCGAGCACCCCCAGTCGTTGATCGACCGTGCGCGCCTGGGCAAGTACGCCGGCCACCCGAAACTGGGCGCCGCCGACTACAAACTGGTGCACCACGCCAAGAACGGCCGTTCGGTCTACAGCTTCTGCATGTGCCCGGGCGGCACCGTGGTGGCGGCGACGTCCGAGCCGAACCGCGTGGTCACCAACGGCATGAGCCAGTACTCGCGTAACGAGCGCAATGCCAACTCCGGTATCGTCGTCGGCATCACCCCGGAAGTCGATTATCCGGGCGGCCCGCTGGCCGGTATCGAGTTGCAGGAACGCCTGGAATCCCACGCATTCGTGCTCGGCGGCAGCAACTATGAAGCCCCGGCGCAACTGGTCGGCGATTTTATCGCGGGCAAACCGTCCACCGAACTGGGCAGCGTCGAGCCGTCCTACAAGCCGGGCGTAGCCCTGGGTGATCTGGCGCTGGCGCTGCCGGCATTCGCCATCGAAGCGATTCGCGAAGCCTTGCCGGCGTTCGAGAAGCAGATTCGTGGTTACTCGCTGCACGACGCAGTGCTGACCGGCATCGAGACCCGCACTTCCTCGCCGTTGCGCATTACCCGTAACGAGTCGTTGCAGAGCCTGAACGTGAAGGGCTTGTTCCCGGCCGGTGAAGGCGCCGGTTATGCGGGCGGGATTCTGTCGGCGGGTGTTGACGGGATTCGCATTGCCGAGGCTGTGGCTCGGGATATCCTTGGCCTGGAGGCTTAAGGTTTAAAGTAAAAGATCGCAGCCTTCGGCAGCTCCTACAGGATTTACACCATCTCCTGTAGGAGCTGCCGAAGGCTGCGATCTTTTCATTTGTGTCAGATATTGGCGCGCAGCACGCTCGCCGGCAACGGCTCCCCCCGCTCCACCGTCGCCGCCACAACAGCCACCAAACCGCTCAACTCATACCCCTGAGCCTTGAGCCAGTCCTGATCGTAATAGGTCGTGGCGTAGCGCTCGCCGCTGTCACACAGAATCGCCACCATCGAGCCCGTCTCCCCCGCTGCGTTCATGTGCTGGGCGGCCATCAGTGCGCCGATCAGGTTGGTCCCGCTCGACCCACCCACATGCCGTCCCAGACGCTCCGCCAGGTAGTGCATGGCCGCAAGTGACAAGGCATCCGGCACCTTGACCATCGCGTCGATCACCTTGGGCAGAAACGACGCTTCCACGCGTGGCCGGCCGATGCCTTCGATACGCGAGCCGTGGTCCAGTCGCAGGCTGGCATCGCCGGTCTGGTAGTAATCGAAGAACACCGAACGCTCGGCATCGGCACACAGTACGCGGGTGCCATACTGGCGATAACGCACATATCGGCCCAGGGTGGCCGTGGTGCCGCCGGTTCCGGGGCTGGAAATCAACCAGCTCGGCTCGGGATGCTGCTCGAAACGCATCTGCTGAAAGATCGACTCGGCAATGTTGTTGTTCGCCCGCCAGTCGGTGGCGCGCTCGGCGTAGGTGAACTGGTCGATGAAGTGTCCATCATGTTCTCGAGCCAGACGCTCGGACTCCGCATAGATCCGGGTCGGATCGTCCACCAGGTGGCTTTGACCACCGTAGAAGGCGATCTGCGCGATCTTTTCCTTGGACGTGGTCGCCGGCATCACCGCAATGAACGGCAAGCCCAGCATACGCGCGAAGTACGCTTCGGAAATCGCCGTGGAACCGCTGGAAGCTTCAATGACCGGCGCACCGGGCTTGAGCCAGCCGTTACACAGCGCATACAGGAACAGCGAACGGGCCAGGCGATGCTTGAGGCTACCCGTGGGGTGGCTGGACTCATCCTTGAAGTACAACTCGATGCCTGGAAAACCCGGCAGCGGCAAGGGGATCAAGTGGGTGTCGGCGCTGCGCTGGAAATCGGCTTCGATGATCCGGATCGCTTCGCGGGACCACTGTCGGTTGTCGCTCATGATGGTTTTCTCGTTGTATCGGGCAGGAGTCGGCCTTTTGAAAAGGCTCATCCAACAAGCTTAGGAAAAAACCCGCGTCCGGCACAGGTACAGCTGAAATCCAATACGCCCGGCAACTGCTAGGCTCAGGTCGATGCTGAGGGATCAGTCTGTAACGACATATAACAAAAAAGAATATAACTTTTGTTTTAACAACTAACAGTACTTGTTAGGGTGTAACACCTTTTGAATTCACAGATGGAGAGCGACCTTGCCTCTGCGTAGCACTTTCACGCGTTTCTTTCAGTTGGAAGCTGCCAGCGGTCTGTTACTGATCGCCGCTGCCGTTCTGGCTCTGATTATCAACAACTCGCCGCTGTCGTGGCTGTACAACGGCCTGCTGGACACTCCCGTGGTGGCCCAGATCGGCGCGCTGAAAATCGCCAAACCGGCGTTGCTCTGGATCAACGACGGCCTGATGGCGCTGTTCTTCCTGCTGATCGGCCTGGAAGTGAAGCGCGAAGTCCTCGACGGCCAGTTGTCCAAACCGTCGCAAATCGTCCTGCCCGGTGCCGCCGCCATTGGTGGCATGGTGGTGCCGGCGCTGATCTACTGGTACCTCAATCGCGACACGCCAGCGGCCCTCAACGGCTGGGCAATCCCGACCGCCACCGACATCGCCTTCGCCCTTGGCGTGCTGGCGCTGCTGGGCAAACGGGTTCCGGTATCGCTGAAACTGTTCCTGATGACCCTGGCGATCATCGACGACCTCGGCGCGATCATCATCATTGCGATTTTCTACTCCGGCGCGCTGTCGACCCTGTCCCTGGCGCTGGCCGCGACCTGTATTGCGGCGCTGATCGGGATGAACCGGCTCGGCGTGGTTAAGCTCGGGCCGTACATGATCATTGGCTTGATCCTCTGGGTCTGCGTGCTCAAGAGCGGTGTCCACGCCACGCTGGCCGGCGTGACCCTGGCCTTCTGCATTCCGCTGCGCACGAAAAATGCCGAGCCTTCGCCATTGCTGGCCCTGGAACACGCCCTGCATCCGTGGGTGGCCTACGGCATCCTGCCACTGTTCGCCTTTGCCAATGCCGGCCTGTCCCTGAGCGGTGTCACCGTTGAAAGCTTCACTCACCACGTCCCCATGGGCATCGCCATCGGGTTGCTGTTGGGTAAGACCGTCGGCGTCTTCGGCCTGACCTGGCTGGCGGTGAAAACCGGTATCGCCGCCCTGCCCCAAGGCGCCAATTGGGGTCAGATACTGGGCGTGGCGATTCTCTGTGGCATTGGTTTCACGATGAGCCTCTTTGTCGGCTCGCTGGCCTTCGAGCCGGGCGTGAGTGATTTCGCCGGGATGGACCGCATGGGGATCTTGACCGGTTCGATTCTGGCGGCGCTGATCGGTTATGTGGTGACGGCGATGGCGAGCCGCAAGAACAGTGCGCTGGCCTCCTGATAAACCGCAATAAACCCTGGCGCCAATCAAGACTCGCCTGAGCCGCAAAACAAAAAACCCGATCAGTCACCTGATCGGGTTTTTTGTTTATCCAGTGTTTGCGTTTAGTGCGAAACGCGGCTGGTGCCATTCACACTTGCGATGCGCACACGCTCGCCAACACGGAACACTTCGTTCGGCTGAACTTCCTGTACGTAGGCGCGCATGCTGCCATCGTCTTCGCGCACGGTGATTTCCACACCCTGGGTGCGGGTCAGGCCTTCTTCCGCGGCCGAACCGATCAGGCCGCCGGCGACTGCGCCAATGACCGCCGCAACAATACTGCCCTTGCCGCCACCGATGGAGCTGCCGCCAACGCCACCGACCACTGCGCCTGCAGCGCCGCCGATCGGGGTCTTGGTGCCTTCGATTTTCACCGGGCGCAATGCTTCGATGGTGCCCATGCGAACGGTCTGCACGCGACGCGCCTCGTCACGGGAGTAGGAGTCACCGGTCAGGCTCGATTGGCAACCAGTGAGCAACATCGCCATCGTGGAAAAGGAAGCAACCAGCAGGACAGACTTACGCATAGCATCAACTCCAAAGAAACAGTTGTTCATTAAACTCCGCGGCTTGACGCCTGTCACGGCATCGCCCGGGTAAAATTGTTTTGATTCAGGCTCCGTTAAGGCGCCTCCACGAACTCACACAGTAGCGGCAAACTCTGAAAACTGCCCCACTGGCCAAGGATTTCAATGGACTACTTTATCATCGTCGTCACGACTGTTGCCGGTTTGTACTTCCATTGGTGGCTGTACGTGCGGATCAAACGCTGGATGGACCGCGACCTGGCGCTAGCGCTGGCGGGCAAGGACGAGCAGAAAAAAGCCTTCATGCTCGAACGACTGGCGAGTGCCCGGGCGCAGAAGATCAAGCGTCGAGACCTGCCGAAGTGGCTGGAGGCCGCTGCGGCAGGCTATCCCGATCGGTAGACTGCTCAGGGTGCCAGACGTTCAAGAATCCAGTCGGCGCCCTGCTGGCGGTAATTGAGGCGGTCGTGCAGGCGGCTTGGGCGGCCCTGCCAGAATTCGATGCGTTCCGGCAGCAGGCGATAACCGCCCCAGTGTTCCGGGCAATGGGGCTGGGTGTCGCTGAAACGTTGCTCGGTATTCTTGAGCAGCGCTTCGAGTTCGCCACGACCGGCGATCACCCGGCTCTGCGGTGACGCCCAGGCCCCCAGGCGACTGCCCAGCGGACGGACCTGATAATAGGCGTCGGACTCCTCAGGCGTCACCTTCACCACCCGTCCTTCGATACGCACCTGGCGCTCCAGCGCCGGCCAGAAGAACGTCATGGCCGCGAACGGATTCGCGGCCAGATGCTGGCCCTTGGCGCTTTCGTAGTTGGTGAAAAAGGTGAAGCCCTGCTCGTCCAGGCCCTTGAGCAACAGAATGCGACAGTGCGGTCGACCGTCCTGGTCAACGGTGGCCAGGGTCATGGCGTTGGCTTCCACCGGTGCCTGCTCGGTTTTCACCGCGTCGGCGAACCACTGGTGGAACAGTGCGAACGGCTCGGCCGGGGCTTGTGCCTCGGTCAGGCCATCACGGGTGTAGTCACGACGCATATCAGCCAGGCCCTGGGTCATGGCGCATTCCTTTTGGTTAACGAATCACTGCTTTGCAGTATCAGTGGCGACGACTTTCTTGTCAGCCGTGGAGGCTTTGGCTGGTGTGGTCTTTTTTGCCGGCGTTGCGGTTTTCGCAGGTGCTTTCTTGGCCGACGCTTTTTTCGCGGGCGCTTTTTTCGTCGCTGGAACAGCAGCCTTTTTAGTCGCAGGGGCCGGTGTCACAGGCTTGACGACCGGCTTGGCGTCCGCGGCAGCGACCATGGTCACAGGTGCCGGAGCCGGCATATTGTACTTGCTCAGCAGCGCGACCATGGTGTTTTGCGGGGTCACCAGCAGTTCCACGCGACGGTTCAACGCACGCCCTTGCACGCTGTCGTTGGCGGCACGCGGCGCGTCACCGCCCAGGCCACGCAGCATCAGGCGATCACGCTGCAAGCCACTGAGACGGAAAATCGCCGCAACGGACTGGGCACGCTCCTGGCTCAGCTTGACGTTGGCCGGCGCCGCGCCGGACGTATCGCTGTGGCCGAGGATCAACACAGCGGTCTTTGGATCGGCTTCAAGGATCTTGGCAACGCGGGTGAACGGACCGAGTGTGACCGGCAGCAGCATGGCCGGACGATCCGGGTTGAACGAGCCTTCGACCGGTGCAGTCACTACCAGCACGTTTTCGCGGCGCTCGAGTTGCATGTTGCTGCCCTTGACCGCCTCGCGCAGTCGCGGTTCGTAGTCGTCAAGCCAGGCCTGGGTGACTTTCGGGTCAGGCATCGGCACAACTTTGGCGGTGCTCTGCTCGCTACCGCCGAACGGCCACCACCACTTGCTACCGCTATCGGTTTCAGCCTTGGCCGCCGCAACGGGTTTGACTGCGGGCTTCACCTCCGGCTTGGCCACGGGCTTGCCGGCGCTGTCGTCGGAACCGAACGGCCAGTACCAGTGGCTGCCGCTTTCAGTCTTGGCGACAGGTGCCGTCGCGTCTTTCTGTGGAGTCTGTGCGCAACCGGTAATAGCGAAGCACAGGGCCAAAGCGAGGGTTTTATTGGATGACATTGGATATCCACAAAAATGAAGTCAAAAAAATCAGGCCACATTGGCCGGTAGAAGCAGACGGTTTGAAACTGAAAAGGTTATCGGGTTCCAGCCCTGGAACCCGATAGCCGCTTTTACAGACAAGTGGCCAGAACCCGCACCAGCTTTTGCGCGCGCGGGTCCATCAAGACGTACGGCCCCAGGGTATTTGT
The DNA here is from genome assembly GCF_054668325.1 of Pseudomonas sp. S2_F07. Classification (NCBI taxonomy): domain Bacteria; kingdom Pseudomonadati; phylum Pseudomonadota; class Gammaproteobacteria; order Pseudomonadales; family Pseudomonadaceae; genus Pseudomonas; species Pseudomonas sp. S2_F07. The sequence goes on along the minus strand of NZ_CP162758.1, from coordinate 5,249,311 downwards.
CACAAATCCGAAAGCCACATCGTGCTCCGGATCGGCAAAACCGATGGAGCCGCCGGCACCCGGATGACCAAACGCCCGCGGGCCAAGGCCGAAGGTGGCATTGGCAACATCCGGTTGATCAAGCATGCAACCCAGGCCGAAACGGGTCCGGGTCAGTAAAGTCTTGTCCTCGCCGAGGCTGTGCTCGCGAGTCAATTCATCGAGCATTTCGCTTTCCAGCAGGCTGCCGTCCAGCAGGCCGGCGTAGAATCCGGCCAGGCTGCGGGCATTGCCATGACCATTGGCGGCCGGCTGTTGCATGCGTCGCCACTCGGGTTTGTTGGTGCTGGTCATGATCGACGGCGGATTAGTGAACGCCCGGGTCGTCATGGCCGTTGGCTCACGCATGGTCACTTGCAGCAGGCGCTGGGCCGCGGCATCGCCGACATTGCCCTTGCCCCGCGCAATGTGGGCCACGCGATGGAACTCTTCGTCGGCCAGGCCCACATGGAAGTCCAGGCCCAACGGTTTGGCGACCCGCGCGACGATGGATTCACCCGGCCCGCGACTGTCGGCACGGCGCAGCAATTCGCCGATCAGCCAGCCATAGGTGATCGCCGCGTAACCGTGGCCTTCGCCCGGCGTCCACCACGGCGTTTCGGCGGCCAGGGCGTCGACCATGGTTTGCCAGTCGTAAAGGGCTTCGGGGGCCAACAACTCGCGCAATGCCGGTAGACCGGCCTGATGGCAGAGCAGTTGACGCAGGGTGACGGACGCTTTGCCCGCTGCGGCAAATTCAGGCCAGTAGCGCGCAACCGGGGCATCCAGTTGCAGCTTGCCTTCGGCCACCAGCTGCAGCGCGGTGACGGCGGTAAAGGTCTTGGTGCAGGAGAACAGGTTGGCGATGGTGTCGCGATGCCAGGCCTCGGCCCCGTCCTTGTCGGCAGTGCCGGCCCACAGATCGACAACGGTTTCGCCACCGACCTGGATGCACAACGCGGCGCCACGCTCCTGGGGATCGTCGAACAGCGCCGCGAACGCCTCTCGCACCGCTTCGAACTTAAGCTCGTAATGACCCTGAATCTGCACCCGCAACTCCCCGGATTAACGCTCTACAAAGTGGTCGGCATTGTTCCAGCCCTTGAGGGTTTTGGGAACAGGGTTGGGCCGGGCGGTCGCCCTGCCATCAACTTGAAATGCAGTGGTGATGCCAATGACGCCTTCGCGAGCAGGCTCGCTCCCACAGGAGAATGCATTCCAAAGTGAGAGCGAGCCTGCTCGCGAAGAACGATGACACGGTTTCAGCGATTAATGGCCTTTGCCGGAGTGCCCACCCGCGCCTTTCCCCGGCCCCTTGCCGGCCTCGGCCTTGCGGCCGCCCTCGGCGTCGTGGCTGGCTTTGTCGGCGGCGGTTGCAGCCTTCTCGGCCTCTTTGCCCAGTTGCTCGACTGTCGCCAGGTTGCTCTTGCGAACACTGTCGACAAAACCCTGGAACGGTAGATCAGTGATGCCCACCAACCCGAAGTGACCGTTTTCACCGTCAAGCAGGCGTCCGGTTACAGGTTGATCGAGGTACTGGAACCAATGCACGCCGACAATCGACGGCTCGCTCAATGCCTGCTTGAGGAAGTTGGCGTACGCCGGACCGCGGTCTTCCTCCTTCGCCAACGGCGTAACGCCGCCCCAGAACGGGCCACGATCGGCCGAACCGAAATTGAACTCGGTGATCAGCACCGGTTTGTCGAGACTGCGCAGCTTGGCGAAGTCGTAACCATCCTGGGGTTGCAGGGTGTACATGTTGAAACTCAACACGTCGCAGTACTGGGCGCAGGACTCCACGGCTTCCGGTGTGCTGATCGCGAAGCGGCCGCCGAGCAGCAACTGGTTCGGCGCGTGCCACTTGAGTGAGTCGGAGATGGTCTTGAAGTAAGTGTCGGCAAAGACCTTCTGGAAGTATTTGAAGTCGGCTTCGATTTCCGGGTGCTCGGCGCTCGGGAGCGGCGGTACGAACCCCGGATCCTCCATCAGTTCCCAGGCTGGCAGCTCAATGCCCCAGGCCTTCGACAGGCCCGCCTGATTGCGGTACTTGTCACGCAGTTGCTTGAGGAATGCGCGCTTGGCCGGCACGTCGGTGGTCATTTTCAAGGTGCCGTAGGCCAGGGCATAACGGGCTTTCGGGTCATCGCCTGGACCGGCCCAGGCCAGTTCGTTGTCGGCGTAGTAACCGATCAGCCAAGGATCGTCACGATGGTCGCGGGCAGCAATCGCCACTGCACGCTCGGTGGCCATGGCGAAACGCGGGTCGAACGGGTCGGGCATGCCGCCCCACCAGTCGGTGCCGGTGCTGATGCTGGCGTAGTCGCCGACGATCGACAGCGGCAAGGTGTACGGCACGCGATCAGCGTCGCCCAGTACGGGTACGCTCCAGTTGCCGATGGTGTTGAAGCCCCAGGCCTGCAAGCGATCAAGGGTGTGACTGGCCCAGCGCTGCTCGTCGAACAGCGCCTTGCACGGTTCGGCAGGTTTTTGCTCGGTGGCATCCGCCACCGTGGCTTCAGTCTTGGCCGCTTCGGCGATGCCAGACTCGGCGGTTGCAGGAACAACGGGTTGTTCCGCCGCCTTGGTCGCTGTCGCTTCAATCGCATCGGCTTTGGCCGCCGCGGCGACACCGGCCTTGGTATCGCTACCCTCCGCGCACGGATCGCCATACAGGCGCTGCAGGTTGGCACCGTAGAAGTCGTACCAGCGACCGGCATTGTAGCCACGCCCTTGATCGGCACCATTGCCGCCACGGTTGTCACCTTCGCCATAGTGGCTGGCGAGTGCGTCATCTGCTTTGGGCAGGGATTCGAACATCCATTCACGACCGGCAACGTAGGTCGGGTTGACGTCTGCAGCGACGGTGTTAACCCCGAGCGAATAAAACGGATGGCCCTGCGGTGTCACCAGATACCAGCGTCCGTCGCGCTTTTCGGTGCGGAAAAAGCCACTGGCCTTGAAGGACGGGCCTTTGGTCAATCCACCGAACTTGTCCAGGGAGGACTTTTCGCGCTCGGCCAGCCAGGTTTTCAGTTGTTGCTGCTCCTTGCTGGCGGCGCTTTTCAGTTGTTCGTCGCTGCTGACTTTTTCCGGCCATCTGGCCCGGGTCGACTGACCGTAAGCATCCACCAAACCGCCATAAACGGCCTGGGTGACCGACCCGCCGTCCTGCACACCAAAGCGTTCCAGCAGGATGCTTTGCGCGGCTTTGGGCTGGTCCATCGACAGGCTCACCGACACCACCTGGCTGCGATCCAGCTCACCGGCGCTGCTGGCCAGCAACACTCGCTGCCCCTCAACGGTCATCGGCATAGGCGGGCCAGCCTTCATGCCCAGGCTCAGCGGTGATGTCGCTTGCAAAGGCACCAACAGGGTTTGCGCAGGCCCCGCCGGCAGATCGACGCGACTGACCAGTGTCTTGCCGTCGTTGCTCTGGATGGTCACGTACAGGGTCAAGGCCCAGTCCATCGCGCTCTGGATCCGCAGGCTCATGACGCCCGACTGCGACCAGTCCCAGGCGCCGGTTTGCGGGGTCAGGCGCAACGTCGGCCGGGCGACCGGGTTGAACGTCACCCGGCGCAGCACTTCGCCTTCGGGGGTTTGCTCGGCGTTGGATTGCGGCAGGCTGGCGTCCTGAGTCGCCACCTGGACCACGTCGGCGGGGCGCACGAAGTTGAACAGCGTCTGCTGGCCGGCGGGGGCGGCCAACAGCGGTGTTGCGAACATCAGGGCAAAAACAGCAGGCAACGAACGGCAAATCATGAGAACGAAATTCTCCCTAACGACCTTCAATGGGCCAGTGGAAAAGCGATGGCAGAGAGATAGACAACGCGGCGGGCAAAACTGCCCACCGGTGCTTCAGGAAATTTCTCGACGGAACGGCGGCAACGCATTGAGGATGGCTTTGCCATAGCGCTGGGTCACCAGGCGCCGGTCGAGCAAGGTGATAGTGCCGCGGTCTTCTTCGGTGCGCAGCAAGCGACCGCAGGCCTGGACCAGCTTCAGCGAGGCATCCGGCACGGAGATTTCCATGAACGGATTGCCGCCCCGGGCTTCGATCCACTCGGCCAGCGCTGCTTCGACCGGATCATCGGGTACCGAGAATGGAATCTTGGCAATGACCACGTGCTCGCAATAGGCACCGGGCAAGTCGACCCCTTCGGCGAAGCTCGCCAGGCCGAACAACACGCTGGAATCCCCACCATCGACCCGCGCCTTGTGCTTGTTGAGGGTTTCCTGTTTCGACAGGTTGCCCTGGATGAACACTTGCTTGCGCCAGTCGCGGTCGAGGCCGTCGAACACGTCCTGCATCTGTTTACGCGAGGAAAACAGCACCAGCGTGCCCCGCGAGCCTTCGACCAATTCAGGCAGGTCACGAATGATCGCGGCGGTATGCGCCGCTGCATCACGGGGATCGGCGTTCAGGTTCGGCACCCGTAGCACACCGGCGTCAGCGTGATGGAAGGGGCTTGGCACCACGGCCGTCACGGCTTTTTTCGGCAGGCCGGCGCGCATGCGGAAGCGGTCGAAGGTGCCGAGGGCCGTCAGGGTCGCCGACGTCACCAGGCAGCCATACGCCACGTTCCACAGGTTGCGGCGAAGCATTTCCGCCGCGAGGATGGGGCTTGCGTTGACCTCGATGTCGAACAGCGAACCGCTTTCGGCCAGGGTCAGCCAGCGGGCCATCGGCGGGTTGTCTTCCGGGTCCTCGACGGTGAAGGCAGTCCACAATTCCCAGTTGCCGGAAGAACGCGACAACAGACTACCGAATAGCGGATACCACTCCTCGGCCTGGTTGCTGGCGATGCCAATGTTGACCTCGCCATCCATGCCTTCTTTGAGCAACTCGGTCAGGCGGGTGAACAGATCGGTCAGCCGCGCGAAACCCTTCTTCAGTTCGATGCCCATTTCACGCATGTGCTCGGGGATCACCCCGCCGACGAATCGGTGACGCGGGCGCTCGCGGCCTTCGACGTCTTCGCCGGGCTTGAAGTCGGCGATCTGCTCGCAGGCGGTGAACATGAACTGCTGCTGGGTCTTGATCTCCCGCGCCAGCTCCGGCACCTGCTCGATCAACTTGCCCAGGTCCCCCGGCAGCGGGTGCTGGGCCAGAAGCTTGGTGAGGTTCTTGGCGGTGGTCTCCAGCCAGTCGGCGGTGGAGCGCAGGCGCGTGTAATGGGCGAAGTGGCCGATGGCCTTGTCCGGCAGGTGATGGCCTTCGTCGAACACGTAGATGGTGTCGCGCGGGTCCGGCAGCACGGCACCGCCGCCCAGGGCGAGGTCGGCCAGCACCATGTCGTGGTTGGTGACGATCACGTCGACCTTGCCCATGCCTTCGCGGGCCTTGTAGAAGGCGCACTGGCCGAAGTTCGGGCAATGACGGTTGGTGCACTGGCTGTGGTCGGTGGTCAGGCGCGCCCAGTCGGCGTCTTCCAGGGCGGTGGACCAACTGTCGCGGTCGCCGTCCCACTTATTGCCGGCGAGTTTCTCGATCATGCTGGTGAACAGCTTCTGGCTGGCCTCGTCGACCTCGATCTTGAAGCCTTCTTCTTCGAACAACTGAGCAGTGGCGGTCTGCGCGTGGCCTTCCTGGAGCAACATGTCGAGCTTGGACAGGCACATGTAGCGCCCGCGCCCCTTGGCCAGGGCGAAGCTGAAGTTCAGCCCGCTGTTGCGCATCAGGTCAGGCAAGTCCTTGTAGACGATCTGCTCCTGCAGGGCCACGGTGGCCGTGGCGATCACCAGGCGCTTGCCGGCGGCCTTCGCCGTGGGAATCGCCGCCAGGCTGTAGGCCACGGTCTTGCCGGTACCGGTGCCAGCTTCCACCGCGACAATCGCGGGGTCGCCACTGCGCCGGCCTTCGTCGTCGGTGTCGATATCACCCAGGACCTTGGCGACTTCGGCGATCATCAGGCGTTGGCCATAACGCGGCTTGAGGCTCTTGGCTTCGAGAAAACGCGAGTAGGCGCCCTGGATCGTGGTTTTGAGTTCAGTGCTGATCATGGATTGTCGGGCGCAAAAACGCTGGATAAATTTTCAGTGGTTCGGTTTGGTCGCTATCATACCCCGCTAATGAATCCCGCGCAGAACGGAGTAACCCAATGACACCTTTTAGCCTCATTTATAGCCTGCATGTACTGGCCGCCCTGGTCTGGGTCGGCGGCATGTTTTTCGCCTGGATGGTCCTGCGCCCCGCCGCGGTGACGGCACTGGAAGGCCCTGCCCGGCTGAAGCTGTGGGTAGAAGTGTTTCAAGGATTTTTCCGCTGGGTCTGGGTGGCGGTGGTGCTGTTGCCGGTCAGCGGCGTGGGCATGCTGCACATGCACTTCGGTGGCTTTGAAACTGCGCCACGTTATGTGCAGGTGATGATGGGCTTGTATGTGGTGATGACCGCGCTGTTTATCCGGATTCAGGCGTTGATGCTGCCGGAGCTGCGCACTGCCGTGGCCGAGCAGGATTGGCCCGTTGGTGCAGCGGTGCTGGGGCGGATCCGCAAGTTGGTGGGGATCAATCTGTTGGTGGGATTGGCCTTGGTAGCGATTGCTGCGGCTCGGCCGATGTTCTGAATCTGCCGGACGGGTGTGGCAGGGGGGGATTGCCCTCTCGCCACAGAGGGCCTGGTAAGTTTTACAAGCGCTGAACCGTCACCGAACCCGCAGCCCCTTCCGGCCCGGGCTGCCCGTCAGCCCCGGGTTTACCGCTCTTGCCGCCATCGGCCTTGTAGATCAGGCAACCCTTGGCCTTGCCACCCGCCCCCGGTTTGCCGCCAGGGCCGGCCAGGCCACCGGCACCGCCCGCCACCTGAACCTTGATCCGGTCCGCCGGGAAGTCGTGCGGCACTGCCAGCTTGACCAGCGCCCCCGGTGCTCCCGGCTGGCCATTGCTACCATCACTGCCATCGGCACCGCGCCCCGCCTGCCCCCAGGTGCAGCCCGGTTCCTGGCCGTTGGCCCCGTCAAGGCCAATGAACCCCGGTGCGCCCGCACCACCGCGAGCATCAACGTTCAATTGCGCTGCGTTCAGTGTCTTGATCTGCAAATCAAGGCTGCGTCCGGATCGAGCGGCCTTCTGGTAAGTCCCGGGTGAGCCACGGGAGGTGATCTGGCTGCCTTCGGACAAATCAGCGCGACGAACCTTCAGCGCCAGCGCCTGTTCCCCCGGCACGATGGCAATGCGCGCTTCACGCCCCAGATGCAATTCACCCACGGTGACTTCCGTGACGTTCGAAGGAATCAGCAAGGTGCCGTAATCGGCCACCACCAGGCGTTCCAGTTGCAGGGTGCTGGCGGTGTTGGGCAAGCGCATCAGCGAGTTGGTTTCGACACTCACCACCTGTGCGCTGGCCAATGGGCTGATGAGTGCGACGAGCAGACAGAGTTTACGCATGGGAAGCCTTCGAAGCGCTGGGAGCTGGAATGGTTTGCAGGTGGAATACGCCGAAAATGACGATCTTCAGGCGGTCAAGCCAGGGATGGGCGCGACCTCGAAGGCTGCGATAGCACAGCAACGCTTCCAGAAGATGGATGAACCCCAACAGGCCGCCGGCCAGGTTGACCAACGGGTGCAGCGGAAAGACAAACGGTGTGAGCAGATTGACCAGCACTACCGCCCAGAACAGCAAGGTCAGTAACCGCCCCAGTCCCCATATGACGTTCATACGCGCCCCCGATGAGAATTATTGTTTGCGCGCACAGTAACGGCTTCCACGCGGGATAAGCCAGAGGGCAACGGAAAAATCTTCATGAAGGCCGCCAAACGGCCGTCGTAGCGATCATACCCGTCGCCCGACGGCTCTATCTCTTGGCTCAGCGGTTTATATGCAGTTCCACGCGACGGTTTTTCGCACGACCTTCTTCGGTTTCGTTGCTGGCAATCGGTTGGCTCTCACCCCGGCCTTCGCTGGTGACTTTGTTCGGCGCCACGCCCTGGCTCAACAGGTATTCCGCCACGCTGCTGGCACGCCGCTCCGACAAGGCCTGGTTATAGGCATCCGAACCGACGCTGTCGGTATGGCCGACCACCTTGATGCTGACCACATCGGCATCCTCGAACTTGCTCATCAACGCATCCAGTTGACTCTTCGCTGTCGGGGTCAGCTCGGATTGATTGAAGACAAACAGTACATCGCTCAGAGTAATGACTTCGGATTGCGCAGGCTCGACCTGGACGCTGTCCGGGTATTGCGGCACCGGGCAGCCCCGATGGTCGACCGGGGTATTGGCAGGGGTATCAGCGCAACGGTCGCGTCGGTCGAAAACGCCGTCTCCATCTTCGTCGCCATCCTGGGCATAGCAGATCAAGCCGCCGGACAAGATACCCAGCGCTGCCCCGCCCGCGGCCCAGGCACCACTCTCGATTGCGCCCAGACCACCACCGACCAGGCCGCCGATGAGGCTGCAAATTGGCCAGGTGCGTTGATTGAGGGGGGCAGTGCCATCGCTGTGGGTCGCGCAGCCGGTCAAGAGGCTGCCAAGTAGCAGAACCGGCAAGACGGTCCTTGTGAGAACGATCATATTGAAAGCTCCTGTGTCCGGCCAATACCGGTTACACAGGAGTAAAGACCCGCATCCGCGACTGCACAAGGCGCGGATGCGAGGGGGACTTAACGCTGGATTTTGATTTCGGTACGACGGTTCTGTGCACGACCGTCAGCGGTTTTGTTGTCAGCAACCGGCTGGCTTTCACCGGCACCGACAACCGACACGAAGTTGCTGCGAGGTACGCCTTGCTCGATGAGGTATTCAACCACCGAGTGGGCGCGTTTTTCCGACAGTTTCTGGTTGTAGGTGTCACTGCCCACGCTGTCGGTATGGCCGGTCACGGTCAGTTGAGCGGTAGGGGCTTCGGCTTTCAGGCGAGTGGCAATCTTGTCGAGTACCTGTTTGTCGGACGAGGTAAGCGTGGCTTTGTCAAACTGGAAGTGAACATCGCGGATGACGATGGTTTCTTCCTGAACCACAACCGCTTCTTCGACCACAGGCGCTGGTGGTGGGCAACCGTTGGCATCGACCTGAACGCCTTTTGGCGTGCCTGGGCACTTGTCGCGACTATCCGGTACGCCATCGCCGTCTTCATCGCCATCACCGTGCACCCAGCAATAAGCCGCTGCCGTACCGCCGACGAGCAGAGCACCATACCCTGCCCATGCCGAGCTTTCGGTCGCACCGATGCCCGCCCCCACGACACCACCAACTGCCGCACAGGTCGGCCAGTCGGTTTTCTGCAAACCTGCGCAACCAGTCAAGACACTGGTTAGCAGAACCAAGGGTAATGCTGTCCGAACTATGCTCATCTAGTTTTCTCCTGAGGGATCGGCTTAGAACCGATTCAGGTAGTAAAGACCCGAGTTTTAAACTCCGCCAGCAATAGGCCATGCTGTTTATTCGCGTATTAACGGCAGGTTGGCGCTTTTGTCGCCAGGGTGCTCTAGGCCCGAACGTTAGGGCAGGCTAGTCTTGGCAGATCTGATTGAGGATCTTCGATGACTGCAGGTATTTCTTCACGCACGCCACAACAGGCACTGGCCGCGTTACTTGACCGATATGCCCCCGCACGCCTGTTGTTGATCGGCGCCAGCGAATTCCCGGCACTGGAGGCTTTCAAACTCGCTCACCCGGATAGCTGTGTCGCTTCCGCGGCCCCCGGGCCACTGCCGGCCGAGCTGGCGGCCCGCCGTTTCGACCTGGCCCTGGTAGTCGATTGCCTGGAGCATTTGCCCAAGCGCGACGGCCTGAACCTGCTGGGCGGCATCCGCAACCTCAACGCCAGCCGCATCGCAGTACTGGTGGACCTGCCGGCCTGTGGCTGGCAGGAAACGGACTTTTTCTCCCTGGCCCTGCAAGCCAGCGAACGCTTCCAACGGGACGAACAGGTGCTGACCCTGTTCACCTACGATCTGCTTGAATACAAACAAGTCCCCGACTGGCTCAACTCGCGCTTCTGGGCCAATCCGGAAAACTTCGGGAAATACTGGTGGTAATGCAATGAGTACATCCATTTGCCCATGCGGCAGCGGCACCCTGCTCGACGCCTGCTGCGGTCACTATCATGCCGGACACCCGGCACCGTGCGCAGAAGCATTGATGCGCTCGCGCTACAGCGCCTATGTGCTGGGGTTGGTCGACTATCTGGTAGCCACCACCCTGCCCGCCCAACAGGCCGGCCTGGACCGTCAATCGATCAGCGACTGGAGTGCGCAAAGCACATGGCTGGGCCTTGAGGTCGAAAGCTCCGAAGTGCTGGGCGGCCAGCCTGAACACGCGTTCGTGACCTTCACCGCGCGCTGGCACGACAGTAATGGCGAGCACAGTCATCGAGAGCGCTCATCGTTCGTACAGAACACCGGGCGCTGGTATTTCATCGACCCCACCGTGCAACTCAAACTCGGGCGCAATGACCCCTGCCCGTGCACGAGTGGGCAGAAGTTCAAGAAGTGTTGTGCGGGGTATTTCAGCAGCTAGGACAAGCAATGACTGTCCACCGCGCAAGAGCGGCCGAAGGCTGCGATCTTTTGGGTCTAGACTGGGCTCAAGGGAGAAACACCACGATGATCATCCGCCGCGGCGCACGCTGTCTGCTTACGCTGTTCCTGACACTGGGACTCGGCGGCTGTGCATCGTGGTTCGCCGACGACTTGCCGGACCCCGAGGTCCATCTGGTGAAGATCGAGGTGGTCAGCGCCAAAATGCTGGAACAGAAATTCCTCCTGCATTTTCGCATCGACAACCCCAACGACAGCGACCTGACGGTGCGCAGCCTGGAGTACCGCGTTCATCTGGGTGACATACTGCTGGCCGATGGCGAGTACGAACACTGGTTCACCATCAGCCCCAGGCACAGCGCTTACTTCAAGGTGCCGATCCGCACCAACCTGTGGTCCAAGGTCCGTGAAATGGCCAAACTGCTGAAAAAATCCGATCAGCCTATTCCCTATCGTCTGGAAGGTGAACTGGAAACCGGTATATTCATCGCCCACTACGTGCACCTGGCGCGCAATGGCGTGATAATCGCCGCCGATTTAATTCCGGAGCAACACCGATGACCCAGCAACCCCATGTCCACGGCCCTGACTGCAACCACGATCATGATCATGACCATCACCACCATGATCACGACCACGGCCATGTCCACGGTCCGAACTGCGGCCACGCTCACCAGGAACCGGTGCGCAACGCATTGAAAGACGTCGGCCGCAACGATCCGTGCCCATGCGGCAACGGCAAGAAATTCAAGAAGTGCCACGGCGCTTGATGCTTCTGGCGAAGACTTGCTTCGCCTGTTGAATTGCCATCCTCTCCTGTGGGAGCGAGCTTGCTCCTACAGGTGCTTAGTCGGCTGACAGAATCTGTGCACTGCTGACCACCGTCGCATACTCACCGTGCAAATTCCCCAGCGACATCCCATGCACCTCTTCGGCGCTATGGGCATGGCCGAAGAAATCAGCCTTGTCGAAGGTAAAGCACGCATCCTCGGCCACCCAAGTATCAAACCCCAGGTTGCCCGCGGTACGCGCCGTGGACTCCACCGAGTTGTGGGTTGCGACACCGACGATGATCAACTGCCCGATCCCCGCCTCGCGCAACTGCGCCTCCAGCCCGGTCGAACAGAACGCATCCGGCACCTGCTTCTGGATCAAGCGTTCACCGGCCATTGGCTCGAACCGTTGCTGAAACTCCACCCCCGACTGCAGTGGCCAGAATACCGAGTCCTCCGAGCGGGACAGGTGTTGCACATGGATCACCGGCCGGGCGGTACGCCGCCAATGGCCGAGCATTTCCAGCATGCGCGCTTCGGCCTCCGGATTATTCCTGCGACCGAGCCTTGGATGCAGGATGCCTTTTTGTTGATCGATGATGACCAGTGCCGCGTTTGCCTTGAGCTCCATGCCGACTGTCTTCCTGGATTGTTGAGCGTGTCGCACTTCAATATCACCAGTTACGGCTGGCAAGCCACTGTTGAGGCTGCGATCTTTGACAAATCCTGAAATAACCTCTTACCCCGCTTGCGCGGCCATCGCCTGCTCACTAACGTAGCGCCTTTATTGCGCTACCACCCCCGCAGGAGCTTTGCCATGGCCTCGCCAGCCCTTACTCATTTTCTACCCCGGTTCGGCGTTGCCGCAGCAGTGGCCGGTGTGTTGAGCCTGACCGGTTGTCAGAACTTCAACGCCCAGGACACCCTCCCGCCAACCTCCGGCGTACAACCACTCAAAGGCCTGGCGCAGAGCGTTTCGGTGCGTCGCAATGCCATGGGCATGCCGCTGATCGAAAGCAACAGCTTCCACGACGCGCTGTTCACTCTCGGTTACGTGCATGCCAGCGACCGCATCACCCAGATGGTCACCCTGCGCCTGCTGGCCCAGGGCCGTTTGGCCGAGATGCACGGCGCCGACCTGCTGGATGCCGACCGCTACATGCGGGCGGTCAACCTGAAGAAAAGTGCTGGCGAGCTGTACAAGGCTTCTTCGCCGCGCCTCAAGCGTTTCTTCGAAGTCTATGCGCGCGGGGTCAACGCCTACCTGTTCCGCTACCGCGACAAACTGCCGGCGGATCTGGCGGCCACCGGCTACAAGCCTGAATACTGGCAGCCGGAGGATTCGGCGCTGATTTTCTGCCTGCTGAACTTCAGCCAGTCGACCAACCTGCCGGAAGAAGTTTCCTCGCTGGTACTGGCCCAGACCGTCACCACCGACAAACTGGCGTGGCTGACGCCGTCGGCTCCCGACGAAAAACTGCCGGTCGCCGAAAGCGAAAAATTGCAAGGCCTCAAGCTCAACGGGCAAGTACCGGGGCTGGCTGAACTCAGCAAAGCCACCGGACAACTATCGGACCTCAACCTGCTAGGCGCCACCTCGTCGAACAACTGGGCCATCGCCGCGCAACGCAGTCGCAGCGGCAAGAGCCTGCTGGCCAGTGACACTCACGGCCCGCTGGGCGTGCCTTCGCTGTTCAGTTACGTGCAGATTCGCGCGCCGAAGTATCAGGCGTCCGGCGTGACCATCGCGGGGCTGCCGATGGTGCTTGGCGGTTTCAACGGCAAAGTGGCGTGGAGCATGACGTCCGTGATGGGCGACAACCAGGACCTGTTCCTGGAGAAAATCAAGCGCCTGGGCAACGGGCTTACCTACGAAAACGCCGGGAAATGGCAGCCGGCGATCGTGCGCAACGAAACCTATTTCGTCAAAGGCCAGCGGTCGATTCGTGAAGCGGTGTACGAAACCCGCCATGGCCCTCTGCTCAACAGCGCCCAGGGCACCACGCTGGCCAATGGTTTCGGCCTGGCCTTGCAGACGCCGAACTTCACCGACGACAGAACCCTGGACGCGCTCTTCGACCTGTCCCGCGCCCAGAGTGTCGAGAAAGCCTCGGATGCCAGCCGCGAAATCCGCGCCATTGCGCTGAACCTGGTGTTCGCCGACGCCAGTCACATCGGCTGGCAAGTCACTGGCCGTTACCCGAACCGCCGCGAAGGCGAAGGCCTGCTGCCTTCGCCGGGCTGGGAAGGACGATACGATTGGGACGGTTATGCCGACCCGATGCTGCACCCGTACGACCAGGACCCGGCCCAGGGCTGGCTCGGCACCGCCAATCAGCGAGTCATTCCCCATGGCTACGGCATGCAGTTGTCCAATTCCTGGGCCGCTCCGGAGCGCGGCGAGCGCCTGGCCGAACTGGCCGGCGCCGGCAAGCACGACAGCCGCAGCCTGATCGCCATGCAATACGACCAGACCACTACCTTCGCTGCCAAGCTGAAGAAAATGTTCGAAGCGCCGGGCATGGCCCAGCCGCTCAAACAAGCCATGGACGCCTTGCCGCCGGCCGATCGCACCAAGGCACATGAAGCCTACAGCCGCTTGATGGCGTTCGATGGCAAGCTCAGCCCGAGCTCCACCGATGCGGCGATCTACGAATTGTTCCTGCAGGAAAGCACGCGGCAGATCTTCCTCGACGAACTGGGCCCGGAAACCAGCTCGGCGTGGAAAGCCTTTGTCGCCGACGGCAAGTTGTCCTTCGCGGCCCAGGCCGATCACTTGCTCGGGCGTGAGGACAGCCCGTTCTGGGATGACGTGCGCACCGCGCAGAAAGAAGACAAGCCGGCGATCCTCGCTCGCAGCCTCGCCGCCGCGATCAGCACAGGCGACAGCCAGTTGGGCGGTGATCACAGAGCCTGGCAGTGGGGCAAACTGCATCGCTATGAATGGAAAAACAGCAGCGGCCAGACCGTACGCGGACCGCTGCCGGCCGGTGGCGATCACACCACGCTCAACACCGCCGCCTTCGCCTGGGGGCAGGACTTCAACACCACGCTGGCGCCAGCCATGCGCTTTATCGTCGACTTCGGCCAGTCCGAACCGCTGATGGCGCAGAACGGCACCGGTCAGTCCGGCAACCCGGCCAGCCCGAACTACCTCAACAGCATCGAGCCGTGGCTCAAGGGCCAGTACATGAGCCTGCCGATGCAGCCGCAGAACTTCGACAACGCCTACGGCAAGGCGCGATTGACGCTGACCCCAGGAAAGTAACCGCGCCCTTTAGTTGTGCGAGCTTGCTCGCGATAGCGGTCTGACATTCACATTGAGGTTGAATGTCAGACCGCTATCGCCGTTGCGCTGACGCGAGGATGAGTCGTGTCACCCGGTGGAGAGCCTGGTGCCCCTGCTCAGTCAAACCGTTTTTTGTGGCGAGATGATTTGGTGCACCCATTTCCCTGCGCCCGTTTTCGTGCATAAATCTGTCTCCGGCCATTTCCAAGCACCTTTTAAAACGCTTGTTCGGCACTCTGGTTCGGAAATTGCTACTTTCAACAGGTCTTACGCTTTCCAGTAACAATAATTCTGCGCCACAAGCGCTCATATTGGTTTTTAGGGATTGAATAATGAAAAAAGCATTGCTGACCCTTTCTGCACTGGCGTTGTGCATGGCTGCCGGCTCCGCCATGGCGAAGGAGTACAAAGAACTGCGTTTCGGCGTTGACCCTTCCTACGCACCGTTCGAATCGAAAGCGGCCGATGGCAGCCTGGTAGGCTTTGACATTGATCTGGGCAACGCGATCTGCGCCGAGCTGAAGGTCAAGTGCAAATGGGTCGAAAGTGACTTCGACGGTATGATCCCGGGCCTGAAAGCCAATAAATTCGACGGTGTGATCTCGTCGATGACCGTTACCGAAGCCCGTGAAAAAGTCATCGACTTCTCCAGCGAACTGTTCTCCGGCCCAACCGCCTACGTGTCCAAGAAAGGTTCTGGCGTGACCGAAGACGTCGCCTCGCTCAAGGGCAAGACCGTCGGCTACGAACAAGGCACCATTCAGGAAGCCTATGCCAAAGCCGTTCTGGACAAGGCCGGCGTGAAAACCCAGGCCTACGCCAATCAGGACCAGGTCTACGCCGACTTGACTTCCGGTCGTCTCGACGCAGGGATTCAGGACATGTTGCAAGCCGAACTGGGCTTCCTGAAGTCGCCACAGGGTGCCGACTACGACGTCAGCAAGCCGGTCGACAACGCTTTGCTGCCAGCCAAAACGGCCATCGGCATTAAGAAAGGTAACACCGAGCTGAAAGCACTTTTGGATAAAGGTATCAAAGCGTTACACGATGATGGCACCTACGCCACCATTCAGAAGAAACACTTTGGCGATCTGAATCTGTACAGCGGCAAATAATGCCCGGCGCCCATCTTTCGATGGGCGCTTTTTTCATCCGATCAGGTTGCTGATTTATGTTCGAAAACCTATTAGAAAATCTGGGGCTCTCTGCCTTCAGCCTCAAGGGCTTCGGTCCGCTGCTGATGCAAGGCACCTGGATGACGATCAAGTTGTCGGCGTTGTCACTGTTGGTAGCCGTGTTGCTCGGGCTGATCGGCGCCAGTGCCAAGCTGTCAAAAGTCAAACTGATGCGCGTGCCTGCCCAACTCTACACCACACTCATTCGCGGCGTTCCGGACCTGGTCCTGATGCTGTTGATCTTCTACAGCCTGCAAACCTGGCTGACCTCTTTTACCGATTACATGGAATGGGAATACATCGAGATCAACCCGTTCAGTGCCGGGGTCATCACCCTGGGCTTCATCTATGGTGCGTATTTCACTGAAACCTTCCGTGGCGCGATTCTCGCCGTCCCACGGGGTCAGGTCGAAGCGGCCACCGCCTATGGCCTCAAGCGCGGCCAGCGTTTCTGGATCGTGGTGTTCCCGCAGATGATGCGTTATGCCCTGCCGGGTATCGGCAATAACTGGATGGTGATGCTCAAGGCCACGGCCCTGGTGTCGATCATCGGCCTCGCCGATCTGGTCAAGGCTGCCCAGGACGCCGGTAAAAGCACCTATCAGCTGTTTTACTTCCTGGTGCTTGCCGCGCTGATCTACCTGCTGATCACCAGCGCATCCAACTTCATTCTGCGCTGGCTCGAACGTCGTTACTCCGCCGGTACCCGGGAGGCCGTACGATGATCGAACTTCTGCAGGAATACTGGAAACCCTTCCTCTATAGCGACGGCAACAACATCACCGGCCTGGCCATGACGATGTGGCTGCTCAGCGCTTCGATCTTCTTCGGTTTTATCGTGTCGATCCCGCTGTCCATCGCCCGTGTATCGCCGCGCATCTACATCCGTTGGCCGGTGCAGTTCTATACCTACCTGTTCCGCGGCACGCCGCTCTATATCCAGTTGCTGATCTGCTACACGGGGATCTACAGCCTGGCCGCCATTCGGGCCCAGCCCGTACTGGACGCATTCTTTCGCGATGCGATGAACTGCACGATCCTGGCCTTCGCCCTGAATACCTGCGCCTACACCACGGAGATTTTCGCCGGGGCCATTCGCAGCATGAACCACGGCGAAGTCGAAGCGGCCAAGGCTTACGGCCTGACCGGCTGGAAGCTGTATGCCTACGTGATCATGCCGTCGGCCTTGCGTCGCTCGTTGCCGTACTACAGCAACGAAGTGATCCTGATGCTGCACTCGACCACCGTGGCCTTCACCGCGACCATCCCGGACATCCTGAAAGTCGCGCGGGACGCCAACTCGGCGACTTTCCTGACCTTCCAGTCGTTCGGCATCGCCGCGCTGATCTACCTGACCGTCACTTTTGCGCTGGTCGGCCTGTTCCGCCTTGCCGAACGCCGATGGCTGGCCTTCCTCGGGCCGACCCACTAGGACTCAACCAGTTTCAGGAAAAACAGATGCGCCACCAGAAACATGACCTGCTGGCCCCGCTGCCCGGGACCGCACGACAAATCCACAGTTTTCACTTCGGCCCCCAACCGGCCAACGGCAAGATCTACATCCAGGCCTCCCTGCACGCCGACGAAATGCCCGGCATGCTGGTGGCCTGGCACCTCAAGCAACGCCTGGCGGAACTGGAAGCCGCCGGTCGCCTGCGCAGCGAAATCGTGCTGGTGCCCATCGCCAACCCGGTGGGCCTGGAACAGGTACTGATGGATGTGCCGCTGGGTCGCTACGAACTGGAAAGCGGCCAGAACTTCAACCGCTGGTTCGTCGACCTCAGTGAGGAAGTCGGCAACGCGATCGAAGGCAAGCTCAGTGACGATCCGCAGCACAACCTGCAACTGATCCGCAGCAACCTGCGCGATGCGCTGGCCCGGCAGACCGCCGGCACCCAATTGCAATCCCAGCGCCTGACCCTGCAACGACTGGCCTGCGACGCCGACATGGTGCTCGACCTGCATTGCGATTTCGAAGCGGTCGCTCACCTCTACACCACGCCGGATGCCTGGCCGCGGGTCGAGCCGCTGGCCCGCTATATCGGCGCCCAAGCCAGCCTGCTGGCAACCGATTCCGGTGGTCAGTCGTTCGACGAATGCTTCACCCTGCTCTGGTGGCAGTTGAAGGAACGCTTCGGCGAGCACTTCGACATTCCGCCGGGCAGCTTTTCAGTGACCGTCGAACTGCGCGGCCAGGGCGACGTCAATCACCCGTTGGCCAGCCGCGATTGCCAGGCACTGATCGACTACCTGATCCATTTCGGCGCGATCGCCGGCGAAACCGCGCCCCTGCCCGACCTGCCCTACCCGGCGACACCGCTGGCCGGCGTAGAACCGGTGGCCACACCGGTGGGCGGCCTGCTGGTGTTCAGCGCGCTACCGGGCCAGTACCTGGAAGCCGGGCAACTGATCGCCGAGATCATTGATCCGGTCAACGATCTGGTCACTCCCGTTCATTGCGCCACAGCCGGGCTGATGTATGCCCGTTCGCTGCGCCGCATGGCCACTGCCGGCATGGTGATCGCCCATGTCGCGGGCACCGAAGCCTATCGCAGCGGCTATCTACTTTCGCCTTGAGGATGCACGCCCCATGTACAAACTGACCATCGAAGGCCTGCATAAAAGCTACGGCGATCATGAAGTCCTCAAAGGTGTTTCGCTCAAGGCCAAGACCGGCGACGTCATCAGCCTGATCGGCGCCAGCGGCTCGGGTAAAAGTACCTTTCTACGCTGCATCAACTTCCTGGAACAACCCAACGACGGCGCCATGAGCCTCGACGGGCAGAACATCCGCATGATCAAGGATCGCCACGGCATGCACGTGGCCGACGCCGATGAGCTGCAGCGGATTCGCACCCGCCTGGCCATGGTGTTCCAGCATTTCAACCTGTGGAGCCACATGACGGTGCTGGAAAACATCACCATGGCGCCGCGCCGGGTGCTGGGCTGCGACAGGAAAGAAGCCGAGGATCGCGCCCGGCGCTACCTCGACAAGGTGGGGCTGGCTTCCCGT
Organism: Pseudomonas sp. S2_F07; assembly: GCF_054668325.1. Lineage (NCBI taxonomy): Bacteria > Pseudomonadati > Pseudomonadota > Gammaproteobacteria > Pseudomonadales > Pseudomonadaceae > Pseudomonas > Pseudomonas sp. S2_F07. The sequence goes on along the minus strand of NZ_CP162758.1, from coordinate 5,230,563 downwards.
GTGGCTGACCAATACCCGGCCTTCCTGTCCGGCGGTCAGCAACAACGGGTAGCGATTGCCCGCGCACTGGCCATGGAGCCCGAGGTCATGTTGTTCGACGAGCCGACTTCGGCGCTGGACCCGGAACTGGTAGGTGAAGTGCTCAAGGTGATCCAGGGCCTGGCCGAAGAAGGCCGGACCATGATCATGGTGACCCACGAAATGAGCTTCGCCCGCAAAGTGTCGAGCCAGGTCTTGTTTCTGCACCAGGGCCTGGTGGAGGAAGAAGGCGCGCCGGAAGACGTGCTGGGCAATCCGAAAAGCGAGCGGTTGAAGCAGTTCCTCAGCGGCAACCTGAAGTAACGACTACAGCAAAACCTGTGGGAGCGAGCCTGCTCGCGATAGCGCCGGTACAGCCAGCATTGAAGTTGACTGATCGACCGCTATCGCGAGCAGGCTCGCTCCCACATTTTTTTGATCTGTAATAACTGAGAATCAGGCGACAGGTGCAGGCGGCGGCTCATCCGGCAGCGTAGGCTCACCCGGTTCGTTAGGCTGCTCATTCGGGGTATCAGGATCAGGCTGGCCGGGAATACCCCCTGCCATGCTGACGGGCGGGTGCGCCAACAAGGACCAGGCCAGAACGCCAACCTGATTGGGTTCAAGCCTTGCCAGTTCGGCACTGATTCGCGGATCGATCTTCATTCGGCACTCCTGAGCGATGGCCCGACCCGCCTTGCGCGGATCGGAACAGTACACCCCATAGAGTGTACGCCCGCTCAGGAATTCCCGACATTTGTCAGACGGTTGACTCAGGTGCGCGGCAGGGTCACGCCACGCTGGCCCTGATACTTGCCGCCACGGTCCTTGTAGGACACTTCACACTCTTCGTCAGACTCAAGGAACAGCATCTGCGCCACGCCTTCGTTCGCGTAGATTTTCGCCGGCAGATTGGTGGTGTTGGAGAACTCCAGGGTCACATGGCCTTCCCACTCAGGCTCGAGCGGCGTGACGTTGACGATAATGCCGCAGCGCGCGTAGGTGCTTTTACCCAGGCAAATGGTCAAAACGTTGCGCGGAATGCGGAAATATTCGACGGTGCTGGCCAGGGCGAACGAGTTCGGCGGAATGATGCACACGTCGCTATGGATATCGACGAAGCTGCCGGCGTCGAAGTTCTTCGGGTCGACGATGGCCGAATTGATGTTGGTGAACACCTTGAAATGATTGGTGCAACGCACATCGTAGCCGTAGCTCGACACGCCGTAGGAGATCACACGGCTATCGTCGCTGCCGCGCATCTGGCGCTCGACGAAAGGCTCGATCATGCCGTGTTCCTGCGCCATGCGGCGAATCCACTTGTCCGATTTGATGCTCATGGCGGGTGTCCTGAATAGCGAGGTCGAAAAATTCTGTCCGGCATCTTACCGGGCGCGCCGCCGGGTTCAAAGTCCGCGGTGCAATTCTCGCCGAACAGGCAGGAATTACGGGCTCTGGCGACGAACCGTCACACCGCCGATCCTTAAAACAGAGAAACCTGTGCAAGAAGCATTGGCACGTCCCGGAAAAAGGGTTAAGGTGGCGTCACTGTGCTGCTTGTGTCACTGAGAATCTCTACACGATATGTTGAATTTCGATCCAACCATCTACAAGAATTTTTCCTGCTCTTTGCACTCAGTCTCGGCCAGGGTTCTTCCTGAGTCGCAGTTATCTTTGTTCAAGGAGTTACACCATGTCTAATCGCCAAACCGGTACCGTTAAGTGGTTCAACGATGAAAAAGGCTTCGGCTTCATCACTCCACAATCCGGTGACGACCTGTTCGTTCACTTCAAAGCTATCCAATCCGACGGCTTCAAAAGCCTGAAAGAAGGCCAACAGGTTTCTTTCATCGCTACCCGCGGTCAGAAAGGCATGCAAGCTGAAGAAGTTCAAGTTATCTAACTTGTACTTGCTTTAGTAAAAAGCCCCGCCCTCAACAGCGGGGCTTTTTTGTGCCTATGTGTTTTTCATAGGTAAAAAACATCGCAGCCTGCGGCAGCTCCTACAGGGTGAACATAACTCCCCTGTAGGAGCTGCCGCAGGCTGCGATCTTTTAGCGTCCTACCAGGTCACGCCAAACCCTGCGGTGTAGCGTGTCTTGTCCAGATCCGAATCGTCGGTGCCGCTGATGATGTCGCGTTCCGCCTTCAGGTTCAGCGAAGCCCAGTCAGTCACCTTGTAGCGCAACCCCATCTCGGCATCGAGTGCGTAGTCGGCTACATCCGACAGCGGTTTGCCAACCTCGCCATTGGTAAAGAACTCGACACGCTTGCCAACCAGATAGCGGTTGTAGTCCCACGTCATGGCCAGGGCGTAGAAATTTTCATTGCTGCCATCGGAAAATTCATAATCCGTGCGGTTGACCAGCGAGCCCAGGGAGAATGCTCCGAGTTCGTTATCCCAGAACTGATAGCCGGGACCGGTACCGACCGTGCGCTGCCGGGAAAGATCCTCGACCTTGTCGCGCTTGTAGACCAGACGTCCCTGCCAGAACCATTGCTCGGTCAGGAATCGGTCGATGGAGTACTCGGCCCGCCAGTTGTCCGTGGTCACCACGTCGTCCTGGAACTCACGGTTGTATTCACCTTCAGCGGTGTGCCGCCAGCGACCGTGTCGCGCACTGGTCTTGAAATCGATGTCGTAGTCATCGGTGTCGTTTTCCGCCCGTTGATAATCCAGCGCGACATCGACGTTGCCTTTCCACACCAGATCCTCGACCACCGGTTTTGGCTTGAGAATCTGCTGAATGCTTGCCAGTTCGACCGTCTTTGGTGTCTCGCCGTTGGCCAGCGTGACCTTGCCGGCGTCCGCCGCTATCAGCGACTTGGCCTTCTCGCCAGTGTAGGCATCCTGCTTGACCAGCAACTCCTGATCGCTGTCCAGGGTCTTGACCTGTTTCCAGTCGATCGTCACCGCACCGGCGTACTCGGTCTGGATCAGCAGCTTGCCGCCATCGAACAGCGTGATCTTGCCGCTCAGCTTGTCACCGTTCTTCAACCACACGGTATCGGCGAGCAAGGGAGAGGATGCGCCAAGGACGGCGAGACACAGCAGGGATCTGGACAACATAAACAAAATACAGGCTCAGGCTTGCGAGAAAAGTCGGCATTATCCGTAGGAACAAGGCCATGACAAGGACTGACCCGACTATTTCTGTTGAGTTCATTTCTCAACTTCCTGCGCAGGAATTACTCTACAGAGGGTAAAGCAATCTCCCCGAGGACTGACGGACGTGACCGATCCAACCGAAGACCCCGAGAGTGCAGCGCAAATCCGACGCACGGCGCTGTATCTGACACTGGCCCAAGTACCCAAGGGCAAAGTCGTCAGCTATGGCCAACTGGCCGAGCTTGCAGGACTGGGTCGCGCCGCCCGCTGGGTCGGTCGCACCCTCAGTCAACTGCCCGGCGACAGCAAGCTGCCCTGGCACCGTGTTCTCGGTGCAAACGGGCGTATCAGCCTGCCGGCGGGCAGTCCTTCGGGTGATGAGCAGCGCGCACGATTACGCATGGAGGGCATCAGTATCCAGAACAATCGTGTTGATATTCAGCGCCATGGCTGGCGTCCGGTAGAGCACAGCGGTTAGAGTGCGCGCTTTGTTTCCGTATTTCTTGAGGCAGACTCCAGCCCATGCCCCGTAAAACCTGGCGCGCCGCGCTCGCCGCTTATGCCAGCCCCTCGACACTCGTGCTGTTGCTGCTTGGTTTCGCCGCCGGCTTGCCCTACATGCTGGTGTTTTCGACACTTTCAGTCTGGCTGCGTGAAGCTGGCGTGGCGCGTGAAACCATTGGCTATGCAAGCCTGATCGGCCTGGCGTATGCCTTCAAATGGGTCTGGTCACCCCTGCTCGACCAATGGCGACTGCCATTGCTCGGCAAACTCGGTCGACGACGATCCTGGCTCGTGCTGTCTCAGGCACTGGTCATCCTCGGCCTGATCGGGATGGGTTTCTGCGACCCGCAAAAGCATTTGTCGTGGCTGATCGCCATTGCCGTCGTCGTCGCTTTCGCATCAGCGACCCAGGACATCGCGGTCGACGCCTACCGCCTGGAAATCGCCGAAGACAACCGCCAGGCCGCACTCGCCGCCAGCTACATGTCCGGTTACCGGGTCGCTGCGCTGCTGGCTACCGCAGGCGCGCTCTACTTCGCCGAAGGCTTTGGCTCCACCGGCTTCAACTACAAGCACTCGGCCTGGGCCGGCACTTACATCCTGTTCGGTGCCCTGATGGTTCCGGCACTGCTGACCAGCCTGTTCATGCGCGAACCGCCGGTGCCATTGCGCACACAACTGCAGGCCGGTCGTTACAGCTTCGCGCATCAATTGGCATCGGTCTTTGTGCTGATCGTGCTGCTGGTTTCGGTGCCAGCCATGTTCACCCAGCTCTACAACACCGACTTCGCCAGCGTGTTGTTCCAGGGCGTGAGCCTGCTCGACCTGTTGCTGGAGGACCGCGCCTTCCTGCGCGCAATCCTCTACACCACCCTCACCGCCCTGTGCCTCTCGGCCATGGGCCGTCGTGGCCTGGCGCCTGTGTTGACACCGGTCAACGACTTCATCCTGCGATACCGCTGGCAAGCGCTGCTGCTGCTCGGCTTGATCGCCACCTATCGGATGTCCGATACGGTCATGGGCGTGATGGCCAACGTGTTCTACATCGACCAGGGCTTCACCAAGGACCAGATCGCCAGCGTCAGTAAAATTTTCGGCTTGATCATGACTCTGGTCGGCGCCGGCATGGGCGGCCTGTTGATCGTGCGTTTCGGCATCCTGCCGATCCTGTTCATCGGCGGTGTCGCATCCGCGGCGACCAACATCCTGTTCCTGATGCTCGCCGACATGGGCCCCAACCTGAACATGCTGGTGCTGACCATCTCCCTGGACAACTTCAGCTCGGGCCTGGCGACCTCGGCGTTCGTCGCCTACCTGTCGAGCCTGACCAACCTCAAGTTCTCCGCCACCCAATACGCCCTGCTCAGCTCGATCATGCTGTTGCTGCCACGCCTGATCGGCGGCTACTCCGGAGTCATGGTGGAAAAATTCGGTTACCACAACTTCTTCCTGATCACCGCCCTGCTAGGCGTCCCGACCCTGCTGTTGATCGCCTTGCACTGGTTCCAGGAGAACCGCCGTGAAGGCCCGACACCGACGCCGGAACCGATGCAGACCCCGGTCGCCGAAGAGTCGTAGCCCCTTACGCAGGAAAAATCGCGGAGGGCCGAGTGAATCGCGCCCTCCTGCCACACCGCCGACCGCACGCCTGTACGCCAGCGGATCTCGCCCGTACAATGCTCCGTCATTTCTCGTCATCAGCAATCGATAACGGCCAACCATGCGCACCAGTCAATTTTTGCTCGCCACACAGAAAGAAACGCCTTCCGATGCGGTCGTGATCAGCCATCAGCTGATGCTGCGCGCCGGCATGATCCGCAAACTTGCCTCGGGCCTGTACACCTGGCTGCCGATGGGCTTGCGGGTAATGCGCAAGGTCGAAGCCGTCGTTCGTGAAGAAATGAACGCCGCCGGCTCTCTCGAAGTGTTGATGCCGAGCACTCAACCGGCTGAGCTGTGGCAGGAATCCGGGCGCTGGGAAGAGTACGGCCCTGAATTGCTGCGCTTCAAGGATCGCCATGGTCGCGACTTCTGCGCCGGTCCCACCCACGAAGAAGTCATCACCGATCTGATGCGTAACGAATTGAGCAGCTACAAGCAGCTGCCGATCAACCTGTACCAGATCCAGACCAAATTCCGTGACGAAATCCGCCCACGCTTCGGCTTGATGCGCGGTCGCGAATTCATCATGAAGGACGCCTACTCGTTCCACGCCGACCAGCCTTCGCTGCAGGTCACCTATGACCGCATGCACCAGGCCTACTGCAACGTGTTCACCCGTCTGGGCCTGAAGTTCCGCCCTGTAGAAGCCGACAACGGCTCCATTGGCGGTGCCGGCTCCCACGAATTCCACGTACTGGCCGAGTCCGGTGAAGACGACATCGTGTTCAGCAACGGTTCTGACTACGCGGCGAACATCGAGAAAGCCGAAGCCGTGCCTCGCGAAACTTCCCGCGCCGCACCGAGCGAAGAACTGCGCCTGGTCGACACTCCGAACGCCAAGACCATTGCGCAACTGGTCGAAGGCTTCAACCTGCCGATCGAGAAAACCATCAAGACCCTCGTGGTGCACGCAGAAGAGAAAGGCAAGCTGATTGCCCTGATCATCCGTGGCGACCATGAGCTGAACGAAATCAAGGCCGGCAACCAGCCAGGCGTTGCCAGCCCGCTGGTCATGGCTTCGGAAAGCGAACTGCGCGACGCCATTGGCGCCGGTGCCGGTTCCCTCGGCCCGTTGAACCTGCCGCTGCCGATCATCATCGACCGTTCGGTCGAGCTGATGAGCGACTTCGGCATCGGTGCCAACATCGATGACAAACACTACTTCGGCGTGAACTGGGAGCGCGACCTGCCTGTTCCGACCGTTGCCGACCTGCGCAACGTCGTGGCCGGCGACCCGAGCCCGGACGGCAAGGGCACCCTGGAGATCAAGCGCGGCATCGAAGTCGGGCACATCTTCCAGCTGGGCAACAAGTACAGCAAAGCGATGAAATGCGAAGTGCTGGGCGAGAACGGCAAGCCGGTCACCCTGGAAATGGGCTGCTACGGTATCGGCGTGTCCCGCGTGGTGGCGGCTGCCATCGAGCAGAACAACGACGAAAAAGGGATCATCTGGAGCGACACCCTCGCACCATTCCAGATTGCCCTGGTGCCGCTGCGCTACGAGACCGAGCAAGTTCGCGAAGCCACCGACAAGCTGTACGCGGAACTGACCGCTGCCGGCTTCGAAGTGCTGCTGGATGACCGCGACAAGAAAACCAGCCCGGGCATCAAGTTCGCAGACATGGAACTGATCGGCATTCCACACCGGATCGTGGTCAGCGACCGCGGCCTGGCCGAAGGCAACCTGGAATACAAGGGCCGTACCGAGGCCGAGGCACAAGCGCTGCCGGTCGCCGACGTGCTGTCCTTCCTTCAGGCCCGCATCCGCCGCTGATAGCAGATATAGAGACGTCATGTTCAAGCGAAACACCTTAGGCCTCGGTGGCGCCGCCTTGTGCGGCGCCCTGCTGGTCAGCGGCTGTGCCAATCACATGTCACAACGCAGCGAGCACGAGGAACGGGTCGAGCGCAAATTGCTCGATCACAGCCTGCAGATCGATGTCGGTGAGCCCAAGGTGCTTGAGCTTCCGCAACGGCGGGTGAAAATCCACGAGCAGAAGACTTTCGAAGTCACCGAGTACGAAGTCACGCGTCACTACGACCGCTACACGCCGTACCAACCCTGGCGGGAGATTTACGAAATCCCGCTGGGCGCGGTGGCCGTGGTGGCGGGTGTCGGTGCCAACGTGGTCAACGTATTCGCCCTCGGCAATCTGCCGGACAGCGTGACCAAGGACTGGCTGAGCTACGGTTTTGCCGGGCTCAACCCGTTCATGAACGTACAGTCCCACGGTCGCGCGCAGCAGAACCTGGCCGGTATTGATGAAGTCCAGCGCGACAAACGCACGGAGTATTCAAGCCTGCCCTGGAGCGAGCGCCCGGTAGAGGTCAAGGCCGGCAAGGAAACGTTCGAACTGACCACCGACAAAAACGGCGTGTTGCGCCTGAACCTGTTGGACAACCCGTTCGCCGAACATGACATCAATCATCTGAGCCGGCTGCTGATCCGTGTCGAGGATGCCCAGGACGACGTACACACTGACTCCTCGCTAGCCGTCAGCAGCACCTTGCGCAGCAAGCTCTATGAGGCCCACGGACTGATTTATGACGATCTCGAAGGCGACGAAGTCAATCAGTGGGTCCACCGGGTCAAGCGCCTGTCGGAACTGGGTCTTGAAGAAGAAGCCAGCGAACTGGAACAGAGCCTGATCGAACTGACGCGCAATGATCCAGAATTGCAGGCCGAATTCCTCAAGTCACTGGCCCGCAATGGCGAGCGACTGGTGGCGAATCCGGGGCTGAACTAAACGCCAAAAAAGATCGCAGCCTGCGGCAGCTCCTACAACAGATCGCGTTCTTCTGTAGGAGCTGCCGCAGGCTGCGATCTTTTTTTCAGAATTTACCGCTCAAACAACTCCATCTGCTCGAACCCGCCCCGCAAGTCCTCCAGCCGCACGCCGACACCCAACAACCGCACCGGTTTACCACCGCGATTGAAGGCCTGAGTCAGCATTAACTGATAACTGCCCAGATCCCGCCCTGCCCCGGCCTGCTCCAATGTCGTCTGGGTGAAGTCGTGAAACTTCACTTTGACGAATGGCTTGCCCGGACGATAGCTGCTGTCGATTCGCGCCATGCGACCCGCCAGGGTCTCCAGCAGTTCGGGCAACTTGTCCAGGCAACTCTTCAGGTCCGGCAGGTCAACGTCGTAGGTATTTTCAACACTGATCGACTGACGACGACTATCGTTGTGTACCACACGGTCATCGATCCCACGGGCCAGGCTCCAGAGTCGCTCGCCAAAGCTGCCGAATTCACGCACCAGCGCCAACTTGTCCCACTCGCGCAATTGCAGGCAATCGATGATCCCCAGCTTGCCGAGCTTGTCGGCGGTGACTTTGCCGACACCGTGCAACTTGTTCACGGGTAAACCGCTGACAAAGTCCTCGACCTGATCCGGGGTGATGACAAACAGGCCGTTGGGCTTTTTCCAGTCACTGGCGATCTTGGCCAGAAACTTGTTCGGCGCCACACCCGCCGACACGGTGATATGCAACTGGTTGGAAACCCGGCGCCGGATGTCCTGGGCGATTCGCGTCGCACTGCCTGCGAAATGCGCGCTGTCCGACACATCGAGGTACGCCTCATCAAGCGAGAGCGGCTCGATGATCTCGGTGTAATCGCGAAAAATCGTGTGGATTTCCCTGGACGCTTCTCTATAGGCATCCATGCGTGGCTTGACGATGGTCAGGTCCGGGCACAGCTTCAAGGCATGCCCGGAGGACATCGCCGAACGCACCCCGTACGCTCGCGCCTCATAATTGCAGGTGGCGATCACCCCGCGCCGGTCCGCCGACCCGCCCACCGCCAGTGGTTTACCGGCGAGGCGTGGGTCGTCGCGCATTTCGATGGCTGCATAGAAGCAGTCACAATCGACGTGGATGATCTTGCGTTGAGTCATAGCAAAGCCGTGTTCATGGCAAAGAAAAGGCGTCATGGCGTGCCGGATAAACAGTATCTCACCGACACCTGTATATAGCACCAGTAGTCTGAATGTTCTTTTCCATTCGTAGGAAGAGTCGATTGTGAATTTATTTTTTCAATCGAAAAATTACTTTCAATAGACGCGCAGGCCTTGTCCTGCCTGCCTCACAGACCTGTCGATCGCCCCTTTTGAATGCTAACCGATTGAACAGGAAGAGGTTTTATCGGAATTGGAGGTTGACACCCGAGCGCATCTCTATAGAATGAGCCACACAGACGCGGGATGGAGCAGTCTGGTAGCTCGTCGGGCTCATAACCCGAAGGTCGTCGGTTCAAATCCGGCTCCCGCAACCAAACATCAAGAAAGGCTACTCGAAAGAGTGGCCTTTTTTGTGCGCGCTCGCTTTGTAGCGCCGAATGCAGGAACAAGGCCTGGGGCTCAACGGGACCGAAACCGGAAATCGTTCTGATTCCGAAACTTAGGCCATCCCTGCGACCGTTTGCCGCGATTCAACGTTTATTTGACCTGCTTCAGGATTAACGGTTGACACCCCGGCGTATCTCTATAGAATGCCGCCACACAGACGCGGGATGGAGCAGTCTGGTAGCTCGTCGGGCTCATAACCCGAAGGTCGTCGGTTCAAATCCGGCTCCCGCAACCAAACATCAAAAAAGGCTACTCGAAAGAGTGGCCTTTTTTGTATCTGTTGAAAAAGTCCTTTCGCAACAATGACCTGTCACTGTGTAGCAAGCCGTTTTGGAAGCCCCCATGCGCCGGGTTCGAACTATGCTCTATCGCAGGCTGAAGCCTTCACGACTGATGACGCGCCGTCCCCGCTTCCGGTGATAGGCGTTAATATTTGTGATTATTTTTTTCTACAGGGATTGGTAACTTGGCTGGATACCTCCATCCTGTCGCGCACAATCCAAGAGGTGATTGATGCGCGCCAACTCGTCTGATTCACAAGACACTGTCACAGCGGAACAACCGATCAATGCCGAGCGCCTGCGCCTGCTTGATCGATTGAGCAAGTACCGTCAACCCATTGGCCTGGCGGTCACCCTGCTGCTGTTCGCGATCGCGCTGATTGCCTGTCGCCACCTGTTGAGCGAACTCGACCTTTACGCGCTGCACGATTCGATCCTCGATGTTCCAAAACCTGCCTTGATGGGCGCACTGGGCGCTACCGTGGCGGGCTTCATCATTCTGCTCGGCTACGAATGGTCGGCCAGCCGCTATGCCGGAGTGAGCCTGGCACCGCGTGAATTGGCGCTGGGTGGTTTCACGGCCTTTGCCATCGGCAACGCCATTGGTCTTTCAATGTTGTCTGGCGGTTCGGTTCGCTATCGCCTCTATGCCCGTCATGGCCTGGGAGCGGCTGAAGTCGCGCGCATGACGTTGTTCGCCAGCCTCTCGCTGGGTTGCGCCCTGCCACCCCTGGCCGCCCTGGCAACGCTCAGTGACCTGCCAGCCGCGTCCACCGCCCTGGGTCTCTCCGAGACGTTGCTGGGTGTGGTGGCGAGCGCCGTGCTCGTGCTGTTTTCGGTGCTGGCCATCGGTATCTACCGTCGTCGGCTGCCGGAACAGCCTTACCCGGACAACCTGCTGGTCAGGGTCGGACGCCGCACCTTGCGCCTGCCCGGGCGTCGCCTGACATTCCTGCAATTGATCATCACCGCCCTGGACGTCGCCGCCGCTGCCACGGTGCTCTATCTGCTGCTGCCGGAAACACCGCCCTTCGGTGCTTTCCTTCTGGTGTACCTGCTGGCCCTGGCCGCGGGCGTGCTCAGCCATGTGCCGGGCGGCGTCGGGGTGTTCGAGGCCATTTTGCTGGCGGCCTTTTCCGACACCCTGGGCGCTGCGCCACTGGCGGCTGCCCTGCTGCTCTATCGTTTGATCTATGTGGTCTTGCCCTTGCTGGTGGCCTGCCTGTTGTTGCTGATCAACGAAGGCCAGCGCCTGTTCCAGACACGCCAGACGTTGCGCGCGGCCTCGGGCCTGGCGGCTCCGATACTGGCGGTGCTGGTGTTCCTGTCCGGTGTTGTCCTGCTGTTCTCCGGCGCCACCCCGGAAATCGATACCCGCCTGGAACACATCGGTTTTCTGATCCCCCATCGACTGGTCGATGCCTCGCACTTCGGTGCCAGCCTGGTCGGTGTACTTTGCCTGTTGCTGGCCCAGGGGCTGCGTCGCCGGCTGTCGGCCGCGTGGATGCTGACCACCATTCTATTGCTGGTGGGTGCCCTGCTCTCGCTGCTCAAAGGCTTCGACTGGGAAGAAGCCAGCCTGATGGTGCTGACGGCGAGCCTGCTCGGGGTATTCCGCCGCTCGTTCTATCGCCCGAGCCGCCTGACCGAACTGCCCTTCTCGCCCTTGTATCTGGTGGCCAGCCTGTGCGTACTCGGTGCGTCGATGTGGCTGCTGCTGTTCGCCTACCAGGACGTTCCCTACAGCCACCAACTCTGGTGGCAGTTCACCCTGGACGCCGACGCCCCTCGCGGCCTGCGTTCGCTGCTCGGCGCCGCTGTGCTGCTGGTGGTGGTGTCCCTGACCTGGCTGCTGCGCACCGCGCGCCCGGTTATTCACCTGCCCACGCCCGACGAACTGGAGCGCGCCAGCAAGATCCTCATGGCATCGGCCCAACCGGATGGCGGCCTGGCCCTGACCGGTGACAAGGCGCTGCTGTTTCACCCCAATGACGAAGCCTTCCTGATGTACGCCCGTCGCGGCCGCAGCCTGGTGGCGCTGTATGACCCGATCGGCCCGGGCCAGCAACGGGCGGAAATGATCTGGCAGTTCCGCGACCTGTGCGACATCCACCACGCCCGTCCCGTGTTCTATCAAGTGCGTGCAGAGAACCTGCCGTACTACATGGACATCGGCCTGACCGCGATCAAGCTCGGCGAAGAAGCCCGGGTCGACCTCAAGCGTTTTGATCTCGAAGCCAAGGGCAAGGAGATGAAGGATCTGCGCTACACCTGGAACCGTGGCACCCGTGACGGCCTGTCCCTGGAAATCCATGAGCCGGGCCTGGCGCCGATGGAAGAACTCAAGGTGATTTCCGATGCCTGGCTGACCGGCAAGAACGTCCGCGAGAAAGGTTTTTCGCTGGGCCGCTTCAGCGATGACTACCTCAAGCATTTCCGCATCGCGGTGATTCGTTTCGAAGGGCGCCCGGTGGCGTTCGCCAACCTGCTCGAGACCTACGGCCATGACCTGGCCAGCCTCGACCTGATGCGTGCGCATCCGGATGCCCCGAAGCTGACCATGGAGTTCATGATGGTCGGCCTGATTCAACATTATAAAAACCATGGATACGCGCGTTTCAGCCTGGGCATGGTGCCGTTGTCGGGGTTGCAACCCCGTCGCGGCGCGCCATTGACCCAGCGCCTGGGCTCGATGGTATTCCGCCGTGGTGAGCAGCTGTACAACTTCCAGGGCTTGCGCCGCTTCAAAGACAAGTTCCAGCCTGATTGGGAACCCCGTTATATGGCCGTGCCCGCCGGACTCGATCCGCTGGTTGCGCTGGCCGACACTGCCGCCCTGATCGCGGGCGGCTTGACCGGATTGGTGAAACGCTGATGATTCAACGCTCCTTGCGGTATGTATTGGGCACGCTGGTGATAGTGACCCTGATTCTCGGAGGCGGTTTCTGGTACCTGAAACGCCCGGCACCGGAACCGACCCTCCAATTGCTGACCCCGGCCGATGGTGCGGTGATGACCCGTGTCATCCCCGGCACCACGCCACGCGCCCAGGTGCTGGTGGCGGTCAACGAAGACCAGAAACTCAGCGACAAGCAATTGATGACCCTGAGCCGCAGCGGTTCGGCGCAAATTGTCCAGGTGATCCTGCCCAAGGATTGCCTGCTGCAAAGCCGTGCCCTGCAATCGGGGCTGCGGGAACTCAAAGGCCCGGCGACCCTGGTCAGCGGCATCGGCCCTGGCGCCGTGCTGGCCTGGCGCTGGTTGTCCGAGCAAAAGGACGACAAGGCCCAGGCCGTCTCGGTCGACCTGGCCCTGGAAAAGGGTGGCTGCACGCACCTGTTGCCCAAAAGCGCCGCCCACGGCCACTGGCTGGCGGCGTGGAACGACAACCCGGACGACACCAGCGCCGGCTTTGTGCGTGATCAACCGAACGCCGAAACCAGCATCAGCGACTACGACATCAACCTGCCGCAGGTGCTGAACAACGAACTGCGCAAGATCCTCGTCGGCGGCGACAAAGCCGCTGGCGGCCTGCAGATCCCGGTGGTCGAAGTGCCAGCAGGCCAGGCCGGGGACACCGTGACCCTGTTCCTGTCCGGTGACGGTGGCTGGCGCGACCTCGACCGCGACGTGGCGGGCGAGATGGCCAAGATCGGCTACCCGGTGGTCGGCATCGACACCCTGCGCTACTACTGGCAGCACAAGAGCCCGGAGCAAAGCGCGCTGGACCTGGCTGAACTGATGCAACACTACCGGCAGAAATGGGGCACCAAACGCTTCATCCTGACCGGTTACTCGTTCGGTGCCGACGTACTGCCGGCGATCTACAACCGCCTGGCCGAATCGGAACAGCAACGCGTCGACGCAATTATCCTGCTGGCCTTCGCCCGTACCGGCAGCTTCGAGATCGAAGTCGAAGGCTGGCTCGGCAACGCCGGCAAGGAAGCCGCCACCGGCCCGGAAATGGCCAAGCTGCCAGCCGCCAAAGTAGTGTGCATCTACGGTGAGGAAGAAACCGACGAGAGTGGCTGCACCGACAAGACGGCGGTGGGCGAAGCCATCAAACTGCCTGGCGGTCATCACTTCGACGAGAACTATCCGGCGCTGGCCAAGCGCCTGGTGGATGTGATTGAGAAGCGGCAGGTGAAGGAAGCCGAAACGACCGCTCAGGAGTGATCTGATAGAGCCTCCCAAAAAGATCGCAGCCTTCGGCAGCTCCTACAGGGTGTACACATTCCAATGTAGGAGCTGCCGAAGGCTGCGATCTTTTGAACTTACTCTTGCCCTAGAACACAAAAGCCCCCGCTGCCGCAATGGCAACGGGGGCTTTTTGATGAGGCTTACATTTCCACCTGCGTCCCCAACTCAATCACCCGGTTCAGCGGCAGATTGAAGAAACGCAAATTGCCGTTGGCGTTCTGCAACATAAAGGCGAACAGCGCCTCACGCCAGCGCGACATGCCTTCGAGCTTGGAGGCGATGACCGTTTCGCGGCTGAGGAAGTAGGTGGTGCGCATCGGGCTGAAGTCCAGCTCATCGAGGTGGCACAGTTTCAGCGCTTTCGGTACGTCCGGTTCGTCGGTAAAGCCGAAGTGCAGGATCACCCGGAAGAAACCTTCGCCATAGGCATCGACCTCGAACCGTCGTGTTGGCGGCACCCGCGGGATGTCTTCGTACACCACCGTCAGCAGCACCACTTGCTCGTGTAGCACCTGGTTATGCAGCAGGTTGTGCAACAGCGCGTGGGGCACGGCATCCGGGCGTGCCGTCAGGAACACGGCGGTGCCCTGAACACGATGGGGAGGCTGCACGGCAATGCTGCTGATGAAGATCGGCAGCGGCAAGCCACCCTCATCGATACGCTCGACCAGCAACTGCTTGCCGCGCTTCCAGGTGGTCATCAGCACAAACAGCGCGAAACCGGCGATGACCGGGAAGGCGCCGCCCTGAACGATTTTCGGCACGTTGGCGGCGAAGTACACACCATCTACCAACAGGAAACCCAGCAGGACCGGCACCACCAGCACCGGTGGCCACTTCCACAGCAGCAGGATCACCGCGGACACCAGAATGCTGGTCATCAGCATGGTCCCGGTCACCGCCACACCATAGGCCGAAGCCAGGGCGCCGGAGGATTCGAAACCCAGCACCAACAACACCACGCCGACCATCAACGCCCAGTTCACCGCACCGATGTAGATCTGGCCCTGTTCGGCGCTGGAGGTGTGCTGGATGTGCATGCGCGGGATGTAACCAAGCTGGATCGCCTGGCGGGTCAGGGAGAACGCACCGGAAATCACTGCTTGCGAGGCAATCACCGTGGCCATGGTCGACAGCCCGACCAGCGGGATCAATGCCCAGCTCGGTGCCAGCAGGTAGAAGGGGTTACGGGCAGCTTCCGGGTCGCCCAGCAGCAAGGCCCCTTGACCAAAATAGTTCAACACCAGCGCCGGCAGCACGAGGATGAACCAGGCACGAGCGATTGGCTTGCGGCCGAAGTGGCCCATGTCCGCGTACAGCGCTTCGGCACCGGTCAATGCCAGCACCACGGCACCGAGAATCGACACCCCCATGCCCGGATGGACCATGAAGAAACGTACGCCCCACACCGGGTTCATCGCCTGCAGGACTTCCGGATGCTGGCTGATGCCATAGACGCCCAGTGCGCCCAGTACGAGGAACCAGGTCACCATGATCGGCCCGAACAGAATGCCGATGCGCGCCGTACCATGGCTCTGGATCAGGAACAGGGCCACCAGCACCACCAGTGAGATAGGCACCACCCAATGGTCGATCCCGTCGAACGCCAACCCCAGGCCTTCAATCGCCGACAGTACGGAGATCGCCGGGGTGATCATGCTGTCGCCATAGAACAACGCCGCGCCGATCAGCCCGCAGACCACCAGCAACGTACGCAATTTGGCGTGCCCCGCCGCCGCCCGCCGGGCCAGTGCGGTCAAGGCCATGATGCCGCCTTCGCCCTGGTTATCGGCGCGCAGCACGAACATCATGTACTTGATCGACACGACCCAGATCAGCGACCAGAAGATCAGTGCCAGAATCCCCAGCACCCCGTCATGGTTGACCGGTACGCCGTAGCCTCCGGAAAACACTTCCTTGAGGGTGTACAACGGACTGGTGCCGATATCGCCATAAACCACCCCGACTGCCGCGACCAGCATGCCGATCGGCTTGACCGCCGAATGCTCGGCACCCGCAGCCTGACTACTTGCCTGACCCATCCACCACTCCTACTTCTCAGACCCTGGCCTCTTTGAAAGAAGCACTATGCTTTGTCGTGCAGCATGCGCTGTTTTACTTCACGTTACAGACGTTTTGTTGACAGTAAAAAATCAGTAAAGCGTAACGGCGCGAAGCATAGCGCAGCACTCGTCGTATTTCCCTGCATAAAGCTGGTCAAGTGAGCGACTCATCGCTAGAATTGCGCACTTTTTGATCAGAGGCGCAGTTCAAGCGCCCGTCCGTCGGTTTTGCCCTATGCGGCAAACGACGTCACAAAATACCGAGGTTAGACATGTCCACCACTCCTGCGCCGGCCAATCCAAAGGTTGGCTTCGTATCCCTGGGTTGCCCAAAAGCACTGGTCGACTCCGAGCGCATCCTGACCCAGCTGCGCATGGAAGGCTATGACGTGGTGTCCACCTACCAGGACGCCGACGTCGTGGTCGTCAACACTTGCGGCTTCATCGATTCGGCCAAGGCCGAGTCCCTGGAAGTGATCGGCGAAGCCATCAAGGAAAACGGCAAGGTCATCGTGACCGGCTGCATGGGCGTCGAAGAAGGCAACATTCGCAACGTACACCCGAGCGTGCTGGCCGTGACCGGTCCGCAGCAGTACGAGCAAGTGGTCAACGCCGTGCACGATGTCGTGCCGCCACGCCAGGACCACAACCCGCTGATCGACCTGGTGCCACCACAAGGCATCAAGCTGACCCCGCGCCACTACGCCTACCTGAAGATTTCCGAAGGCTGCAACCACAGCTGCAGCTTCTGCATCATCCCGTCGATGCGCGGCAAACTGGTCAGCCGTCCGGTGGGCGACGTACTCGACGAGGCCCAGCGCCTGGTCAAGTCCGGCGTCAAAGAGCTGTTGGTGATTTCCCAGGACACCAGCGCCTACGGCGTCGACGTGAAATACCGCACCGGTTTCTGGAACGGCGCTCCGGTGAAAACCCGCATGACCGAACTCTGCGAAGCCCTGAGCACCCTCGGCGTCTGGGTTCGCCTGCACTACGTTTACCCGTACCCGCACGTTGACGAGCTGATCCCGCTGATGGCCGCCGGCAAGATCCTGCCGTACCTGGACATCCCGTTCCAGCACGCCAGCCCGAAAGTGCTGAAGTCGATGAAACGCCCGGCCTTCGAAGACAAGACCCTGGCGCGGATCAAGAACTGGCGCGAAATCTGCCCGGACCTGATCATCCGTTCGACCTTCATCGTCGGCTTCCCGGGCGAAACCGAAGAAGACTTCCAGTACCTGCTGAACTGGCTGACCGAAGCCCAGCTCGACCGCGTCGGCTGCTTCCAGTACTCGCCGGTAGAAGGCGCACCGGCCAATGACCTGGACCTGGAAGTCGTGCCGGACGACATCAAGCAGGACCGTTGGGAGCGCTTCATGGCGCACCAGCAGGCCATCAGCTCGGCGCGCCTGCAAATGCGCATCGGCCGCGAGATCGAAGTGCTGGTCGATGAAGTCGACGAGCAAGGCGCGGTGGGCCGCTGCTTCTTCGATGCCCCGGAAATCGACGGCAACGTATTCATCGACAACGGCAGCAACCTCAAGCCGGGCGACAAGGTCTGGTGCAAAGTGACCGACGCCGACGAATACGATCTGTGGGCTGAACAGATCTAAACGCAAAAAACACGCAAAGCCCCGCTCTCTTGACGAGATGCGGGGCTTTTTTACGGCTATTGTTTGAGGTTGAAAGGATTCCTATCAACCACTGCACAAGAGGCAGACGGGCATGCGTCAGCATTCAGTCATCCACACGCCAAAACTCGGCGACTACGAAGAATTGACCCGGGTCTGGGAGGCCTCGGTACGCGCCACCCACGACTTTCTGCCGGACAGCTACATCGAACTGCTGAAGAACCTGGTGCTGACCCGCTACCTCGACTCGGTGATGCTGATCTGCACCAAGGATTCGAACCAGCGCATCACCGGGTTCGCCGGCGTCGCGGCCGGCAAGATCGAAATGCTCTTCATCGACCCTGACCATCGCGGCCAGGGCCTGGGCAAGAAACTGTTGCGCTATGCCCTGGAACACCTGAACGCCGACGAACTGGACGTCAACGAACAGAACCCCCAAGCCCTCGGCTTCTACTTCAAGCAGGGCTTCGAGGTCATCGGTCGCTCGGAGGTCGATGGCATGGGGCAGCCGTATCCGTTGTTGCACATGCGTATGCGTCAAAACCAGCAAAAATCACGGCTCGGATGACACAACACCGATACCCGTGTAGGAGCTGCCGAAGGCTGCGATCTTTGCTTTTAAGATCAAAAGATCGCAGCCTTCGGCAGCTCCTACAAATGGAACCGGGATTAACCGGCGCCAGGCAGGTACAATGCCCACCCCCTTTTTGTTACGGCCATGACATGACTGACCCGATTCGTCTCTCCAAACGCCTCATCGAACTCGTCGGCTGTTCCCGTCGGGAGGCTGAGCTGTTCATCGAGGGCGGCTGGGTCACCGTCGACGGTGTGGTCATCGACGAGCCGCAATTCAAGGTCGACACCCAGAAAGTCGAGCTTGATCCAGAAGCCAAGGCCACCGCGCCGGAACCGGTGACCCTGCTGCTCAACGTGCCCGCCGGCATGGACACAGACACTGCCATGGCCACCCTCGGCGCCGAGACCCTGAGCGAAGAGCACCGCTACGGCAAGCGCCCGTTGCGCGGGCACTTCCTGCGCCTGACCGCCAGCACCGACCTGCAGGCCAACGCCAGCGGCCTGCTGGTGTTCACCCAAGACTGGAAAATCCTGCGCAAACTCACCGCTGACTCCAGCAAGATCGAGCAAGAGTATGTGGTCGAGGTCGAAGGCGAGATGGTGGCCCACGGCCTGAACCGCCTGAACCACGGCCTGACCTACAAGGGCAAGGAGTTGCCGGCGGTCAAGGCCAGCTGGCAGAACGAGAACCGCCTGCGCTTTGCCATGAAGAACCCGCAGCCGGGCATCATCGCCCTGCTTTGCCAGGCAGTCGGCCTCAAGGTCGTCGCCATCCGTCGCATTCGCATCGGCGGCGTGTCCATCGGCAAAGTGCCTGTGGGGCAATGGCGCTACCTGTCCGGCAAAGAGAAGTTCTAAGGCTTTTCTCGCCGCCACACATTTCGGCGCCGCGCCTGGCCGCGACGCCCACAGCCGAATATCAGGACTGCACACATGATTCATAACGACGTACTGCGCAGCGTGCGCTACATGCTCGACATCAGCGACAAGAAAGTCATCGAGATCATCAAGCTCGGCGGCATGGACGTGACCCTGCCAGACCTGCTGACCTACCTCGACAAAAAAGAGGAAGACGAGGAAGGCTTCGTACGTTGCCCGGACGAAGTCATGGCGCATTTCCTCGATGGCCTGGTGATCTTCAAGCGTGGCAAGGACGAAAGCCGTCCGCCTCAGCCGATCGAAGTGCCGGTGACCAACAACATCATCCTGAAAAAGCTGCGGGTGGCGTTCGAACTCAAAGAAGACGACATGCACGCAATCCTCAAGGCCGCCGAATTCCCGGTGTCCAAGCCAGAGTTGAGCGCACTGTTCCGCAAGTTCGGCCACACCAACTATCGCCCGTGTGGCGACCAGCTGCTGCGCAATTTCCTCAAGGGCCTGACCCTGCGCGTTCGCCCGCAGTAAACGCCCGCCGGCCTTGAACTGCACGCATGCAGTTCAAGGCCGGGCCATATGGCCCCTCATTCCGCGTAAAAATAGTGGCTCCGCTTCTGGCGGCTGACGACTAGGGTATTAAGACCTCAGTTCTCAGGATTCGCCATGCATCCCTACTTTTCCCTGCAAGGCCGCACCGCCCTGGTGACCGGCGGCACCCGTGGTATCGGCAAGATGATCGCCAAGGCCTACGTCGAGGCCGGCGCCACCGTGTACGTCTGCGCCCGCGACGTCGAAGCCTGCCAGCAAACCGCTGACGAACTCGGTGCACTTGGCCGCTGCCGCGCCATCGCGGCCAACCTCGCCACCGAAGAGGGCGTCCTTCAACTGGCCACGCGCCTGGGCGAGCAGATCACCCATCTGGACATTCTGGTGAACAATGCCGGCACCACCTGGGGCGCACCACTGGAGAGCTACCCGATCAAGGGCTGGGAGAAGGTCATGCAGCTCAACGTGACCTCGGTGTTCAACTGCATCCAGCAGTTCCTGCCCCTGCTGCGCAAGGCCGGTTCCGAAGCGAATCCGGCGCGGATCATTAACATCGGGTCGGTGGCGGGGATTTCCTCCTTCGGCGAGCAGGCGTATGCCTACGGGCCGAGCAAGGCCGCGTTGCACCAACTGTCGAGGATTCTGGCGCGCGAACTGGTGAGCCAGCACATCAACGTCAACGTGATCGCCCCGGGGCGCTTTCCGAGCAAGATGACCCGGCACATTGGCAATGATGAACAGGCGCTGGCGCAGGATACTGCCCTGATTCCAATGAAGCGCTGGGGGCGCGAGGAAGAGATGGCGGCGCTGGCGATCAGTCTGGCGAGCACCGCTGGGGCCTACATGACCGGAAATATCATTCCGCTGGATGGCGGGTTCAGCCTTTAAAAGATCGCAGCCTGCGGCAGCTCCTACGCCGTACGAATTCCTCTGTAGGAGCTGCCGAAGGCTGCGATCTTTTGATCTTTACGGCATCATGCCCTACCTGATTCCGCCTCGATCCCAAACCATGACCTACAGCGTTTCCCCCATCGGCTTCGTGCGCTCCTGCTTCAAGGAGAAGTTCGCCATTCCGCGCCAGCCGCAACTGGCCCCGGCCGCCCGTGGGGTGCTTGAACTGGTGGCGCCGTTCGATCAAGGGGACGCGGTGCAGGGCCTGGAGCAGGTCAGCCACGTGTGGCTGCTGTTCCTGTTCCACCAGGCCCTGGAGGAAAAGCCTCGCCTGAAGGTTCGCCCTCCTCGCCTCGGCGGTAACAAGTCCATGGGCGTGTTCGCCACCCGTGCCACCCACCGCCCCAATGGCATCGGGCAGTCGGTGGTGAAACTGGACAAGGTCGAAGCCGGTCGGCTGTGGATCTCGGGCATCGATCTGCTGGACGGCACGCCGATTCTCGACATCAAACCCTACGTGCCCTACGCCGACATCATCGACACCGCCGCCAACAGCATCGCCAGCGCTGCGCCGCAACTGATTCCCGTGCAGTGGACGGACACAGCGCTGCAACAGGCCCAGGAGCATGCCCAGCGCCTTGCAGAGCCCTTGGTCGAGTTGATCGAGCAATGCCTGGCGCAAGATCCGCGCCCGGCCTATCAGACGCCTGCACCCGAGCGGGAATACGGCGCGCAGTTCTGGGATGTCGATGTGCGTTGGCACTACCCGACACCGGAGCTGATCCGCGTCCTGGAAGTCATTCCTGCAATAAGCTGAACAACAGAAACAACTGTGGGAGCGAGCCTGTTCGCGAAGGGGTAACAGTCGACATTGACGTCGACTGACACACCGCTATCGCGAGCAGGCTCGCTCCCACAGGTAAAACAAAGCTGTTACTGGTGCTTACTTCTCGACGAATGCACGCTCGATCAGGTAATCACCCGGCTCGCGCATCCGCGGCGAAACTTTCAGGCCGAAGCTGTTCAGCACTTCGCTGGTCTCGTCGAGCATGCTCGGGCTGCCGCACAGCATGGCGCGGTCGTCCTGCGGGTTGATCGGTGGCAGACCGATGTCGCTGAACAGCTTGCCGCTGCGCATCAGGTCGGTCAGGCGACCTTCGTTCTCGAACGGCTCACGGGTCACGGTCGGGTAGTAGATCAACTTGTCACGCAGCGCGTCGCCGAAGAACTCGTTCTGCGGCAGGTGCTCGGTGATGAACTCGCGGTAAGCGACTTCGTTGACGTAACGCACGCCGTGGCACAGGATCACTTTTTCGAAACGCTCGTAGGTTTCCGGGTCCTGGATAACGCTCATGAACGGCGCCAGGCCGGTACCGGTGCTGAGCAGGTACAAATGTTTGCCAGGCTTCAAGTCATCCAGTACCAGCGTGCCGGTAGGCTTCTTGCTGATGATGATCTCGTCGCCTTCCTTCAGATGCTGCAACTGCGAAGTCAGCGGACCATCAGGCACCTTGATGCTGAAGAACTCGAGATGCTCTTCCCAGTTCGGGCTGGCAATCGAGTAAGCGCGCATAAGCGGGCGGCCGTTGGGCTGTTGCAGGCCGATCATCACGAACTGACCGTTCTCGAAGCGCAGGCCCGGATCACGGGTGCACTTGAAGCTGAACAGAGTGTCGTTCCAGTGGTGAACACTGAGGACACGCTCGTGGTTCATGTTGCTCATGTACGTGGGACTCCTGGAGATTTTGCCTGCGCCAGTGATATGCGCAATTGCATCGCATTCTAAAGGCAGAGACAATATCTGTTAAATGGATTATTAAGATAAGGGTTATCGGTTATATCGATATGCGATTTACTCTCCGTCAACTTCAAGTATTCGTCGCCGTCGCCCAGCAGGAAAGTGTGTCCCGTGCCGCGGGCCTGCTCAACCTCTCGCAATCGGCGGCGAGCACCTCGATCACCGAACTGGAGCGCCAGTGCAGCTGCCAGTTGTTCGACCGCGCCGGCAAACGGTTGAGCCTCAACGCCCTCGGAAAACAACTGTTGCCGCAAGCGGTGGCGCTGCTGGACCAGGCCAAGGAAATCGAAGACCTGCTCAATGGCAAGTCCGGTTTCGGCTCTCTGGCGGTGGGCGCGACCCTGACCATCGGCAATTACCTGGCCACATTGTTGATCGGCAGCTTCATGCAACGCCACCCGGAAAGCCAGGTGAAACTGCATGTGCAGAACACTGCCAATATCGTGCAACAAGTGGCCCACTATGAAATTGATCTGGGTCTAATCGAAGGCGACTGCAGTCACCCGGACATCGAAGTACAAAGCTGGGTCGAGGACGAACTGGTGGTGTTCTGCGCCCCCCAGCATCCCTTGGCCAAGCGTGGCACGGCCACCATGGACGAGTTGAGCCACGAAGCCTGGATCTTGCGCGAACAGGGCTCGGGCACGCGGTTGACCTTCGATCAAGCCATGCGCCATCACCGCACTTCGTTAAACATTCGCCTCGAGCTTGAGCACACCGAAGCGATCAAGCGCGCAGTGGAATCAGGTTTGGGGATTGGCTGCATTTCCAGGCTGGCTTTGCGCGACGCATTCCGCCGCGGCAGCCTGGTGCCTGTCGAGACGCCGGATCTGGATCTGGCGCGACAGTTTTATTTCATCTGGCATAAACAGAAGTATCAGACCTCGGCGATGCGCGAGTTCCTCGAACTGTGCCGCGCCTTCACCGCCGGGGTCCAGCGCAGCGACGAGATCGTGCTGCCGACGATCGCTTAAAGCAGAATCACCGCCCACACCAGGGCAATCATGCTCAACGCCACGAACTGGGCGGCACTGCCCATGTCCTTGGCATTCTTGGACAGCGGGTGCCGTTCAAGGGAAATGCGGTCGATGGCCGCTTCCACCGCCGAGTTGAGCAACTCGACGATCAACGCCAACAGGCATACCGCGATCAACAACGCCTGTTCGACCCGGCTGACATTCAGGAAGAACGACAAAGGGATCAGGATGACGTTGAGCAACACCAATTGCCGAAAGGCGGCTTCACCGGTGAAGGCTGCGCGCAGGCCGTCCAGCGAATAACCGGAAGCATTGAGAATACGTTTCAGGCCGGTCTGGCCTTTGAAAGGTGACATAGAGTGGGCAACTGGCAAAAAAGAAGTGGGAAAGCTAGTTCAACCAAAGTCAAAAAAGCGTGAATTTGCCAGCCTTTAATGGCTGGAAATTGACTCAAGTTGTTGCAAGAGCAGCGCGGCCTGAGTCCGGGTCCGTACATTCAGTTTACGGAAAATCGCGGTCACGTGCGCCTTGATAGTCGCCTCGGAAACGCTCAGCTCGTAGGCGATCTGCTTGTTCAGCAGGCCTTCGCAGACCATGGTCAACACGCGAAATTGTTGCGGGGTGAGGCTGGCAAGACCTTCGCTGGCCGCCTTGGCCTCATCCGAGACGCTGACCGCTTCAAATGCCTGCGGCGGCCAGAACACGTCGCCATCGAGAACGGCGCGCACGGCTTTCTGGATCACACTCAAGTCACTGGATTTGGGAATGAAGCCACTGGCGCCGAACTCGCGAGACTTGACCATGATGGTTGGCTCTTCCTGGGCCGAGACCATGACCACCGGAATCTGCGGGTACTGCCCGCGCAGCAGGACCAGCCCGGAAAAACCGTAGGCCCCCGGCATGTTCAGGTCCAGCAGTACCAGATCCCAGTCGGACTTTTCCGTCAGGCGCACTTCCAGTTCGGCGATGCTCGCCACTTCCACCAGACGCACGTCCGGGCCGAGGCCCAGGGTCAGCGCTTGATGCAAGGCACTACGAAAAAGTGGGTGGTCATCGGCAATCAGGATTTCGTATGTGGCCATTTTTCAAATGATCCTGTTTTTCATGGGACGCCCGATGCATTCGGACCTCGCCAAAGCAAGTCAAGACACAGCCACGCAGCTGCACTGACAAGGCACGCTCAACGCAAAAAACGGCGTCGAAAATTCCGGCAGCACCCTAATCGGCGCCAAGCATGCCCAGCGAAGCCGGGGTGGTCAAGCAGCATGGCCGGTACACTTTATTGCAGTATGCGCGACAATCAGTCCATCAATGGGGTGACCGACCGGACATAGGGCATCAACTCGGCGTGCGCCGGGGTCGAAACGTTCATGTCCAACTGGTGTTTGGCGTCGAGGTAATGCTGGCTGAACACATCGAAGTAGGCGTCCAGCGCCGATGCCGCGGCGATATCGCCTGCGAGGTCGAGGCACAGCGCCGCCACTTCCGCCGTGCACAGATGTTCGCTGCGGGTCGAGCGGCGCAACCGGTAGCGGGAGAGTTTCTCCGGCAGAAGGCTGAGGATCGGCAATCGATCGAAATAGGGGCTCTTGCGAAAGATCTTCCGCGCTTCGGTCCAGGTCGCATCCAACAGAATGAACAACGGGCGCTTCGTGCCATCGACGTCCACAGTGTTTGTCACGCGTTCAGGTTCGACGTACTCCCCCGGAAACACCAGGTAAGGCTGCCATTGCGGGTCGGACAACAGCGCCAGCAACTTCGGATCGGTCTCGGTACGGGACCAGATGAAGGCATGGTTGTCAGGCACCACGTCGGCGATCAGCCAACCGGTGTTGCTCGGTTTGAACACTTCCTTATTGGTCATGATCAGGCACACGCCGGAACGGGTAGCGACCTGCGGACGCCATGCGCACAGGCAGTGGCTCTCGATCACCCGGCAGTCACGGCAGCGCGTCGCGCGCCAGCCGCGGGCCTGAATCGGCTTGATGCCCTCCTCCTCACGCTGATCGCGCAAGCGGGCTACGGCATTCAAGGCAAAGCGCGCGGGGGTATGACTCATGGCGGGCAACGCCCACACAGAAGGGAAATCGACACGAAAAACACTCGACAGGGTAAAAAGTGCCAGCAGTTTACCAGAGCGCCCGGCGCAAGCCTGTACCGTCCAGCCCGCCTCCCCTATAATTCGCCGCCACTGAACGCACAGTCACGTGACGGGTCCAACCCGCATCACTGAACCAGGAGAGTTTCATGCTGCGCCTTATCGTTCCTACCGCGGCCATTTTGCTGGCGTCATCCTTCAACGCCCAGGCTGCGTCCTTGAAAGACACGGAACTGAACAAAATGCTGCAAAACGTCGCCGCCCAGAGCAGCGTCGGCACTCCTCGAGCGATCAACGAAGACATTCTCGATCAAGGCTATACCGTTGACGGCAAACAGCTGATCAACCACCTGAGCGTGCAGAGCAGCCACGCCGACAAGATGCGTGCAGACCCGAAAGCCGTGTACTTCCAGTTGGGAGCTTCTGTCTGCCGAAACGAAGGGTTTCGCAAGCTGATGGCCAAGGGCGCGATCATGCGTTACGACTTCACCGAGGTGAAGACCAACCGCCCGGTCGGCTCCGCAAGCTTCCAGGAATCGGATTGCCTGCAACCGGCGAAGAAGAAAAAGTAATCACCTGGATTTGGCGCGCCGCTGTTCATCTTCGGCGCGCAGTTCCGCCAGCAGCGCCTGCAAGTAATGCGAACGGCGTTCGCCACCGCGCAAACGACGGCAGCACTCATCCTCGAGACTCAAATGATGGGTCTCGGCTGATGACTTCAGCAATCGATACAGTTGCGTATCGATCTCCAGAACGACTCTGGCCATGGTTTCCCGCCTCCCTGCACCTCACTCATGTTTGAGTGATAAATCCTTGAATCGCTTGTACCGTGCGCCTTGCCGTTGACGCAAAGTTGTTGTGTTGCACCTGTAACTTAGTAAATCAGAGTGCAGCACATGCGACGTGCGTTCAGACGAGCGGTGAAAGCACCTTGCAAATCGTCAATAAGCGGTTGCCAGGAAAGACTTTGTGGCGCAATGATCAAGGCAGCGCAAATAACTGTGAAGACCTGGATTTCAGGGTATCCACCTATACTTCTTCAAGGCTGGAAAGGGGCTGGCCGTTGCTTGTCGTGTAGTGCGAACGTTTTTTCATTCAAGGGAAAACAGAGCCTGTTTGGATGATCCGATGCCTTTCGGGTCAAGTAGATCGCCCAGGCATGGGCCTGGGCAGACAGCGACACATGAAGTGTCGTGGCACCGACTTACGTTGTCGGGCCGAGGGTTCTGTGCAGAAGGAGAAGTTGAATGCCTTACCAACCGAATGACCTCCTGAGCCGTCATTTTGAAGAAAGCGGCCACGACCTCATCAGCAAGGTCGAAGAACAACTCAAGCTGATTTCACCCAACAGCCCGAACATCCCGATCTACCGCGACATGATCCTGACCGTGCTGCGCATGGCCCAGGAAGACCACAACCGCTGGAATGCCAAAATCACCCTGCAAGCCCTGCGCGAACTGGAACAGGCTTTCCGCGTGCTCGAACAATTCAAGGGGCGACGCAAGGTCACTGTTTTCGGCTCGGCCCGCACGCCCATGGAACATCCGCTCTATAGCATGGCCCGAGAGCTCGGTGCTGCGCTGGTGCGCTCGGACATGATGGTCATTACCGGTGCCGGTGGCGGCATCATGGCCGCCGCCCATGAGGGCGCCGGCCTGACACACAGCCTGGGCTTCAACATCACCCTGCCCTTCGAGCAGCATGCCAACCCCACTGTCGACGGCACGACCAACCTGCTGCCTTTCCACTTCTTTTTCACCCGCAAGCTGTTCTTCGTCAAGGAAGCCGACGCCCTGGTGCTGTGCCCTGGTGGCTTCGGTACGCTGGATGAGGCGCTGGAAGTGCTGACGTTGATCCAGACCGGCAAGAGTCCATTGGTGCCCGTGGTACTGCTCGACGCGCCGGGCGGCAAATTCTGGCAAGGCGCACTGGACTTCATCCACCAGCAACTGGAGGCAAACCACTACATCCTGCCCACTGACATGAAGCTGGTGAAACTGGTCTACAACGTCGATGAAGCGGTAGAGCACATCAACCAGTTCTACAGCAACTTCCACTCCAGTCGCTGGCTAAAGCATCAGTTCCTGATTCGCATGAATCACACACTCAGCGACCACGCGCTCGAACACATGCAGCAGGCTTTCGCCGACCTGTGCCTGAGCGATCATTTCCATCAACACGTTTACAGTAGTGAGGAACATGACGAAGCCGAGTTCAGCCATCTGGTGCGGCTGGTCTTCAACTTCAACGCCCGCAATCATGGCCGCCTGCGCGAGCTTGTGGACTACATCAACCTGCCGGAAAACTGGGCACAATCAAAACCCCAGGTGCAACAACGCACCCGGGAGCCATCAAAGGTTTCGTGAGGCATAAAAAAACGGCCCGCTATCGATATAGCGGGCCGTTTCAGTTCAATCGTCCATCCCTCGACCGCTGAACAGGCGATTGATCATTTCCATGGAGTATCCACGGTACGCCAGGAACCTGCCTTGCTTGGCTCGCTCCCGGGCGTCTGCCGGCAATTGCCCTGAGAACTTGCGTCGCCAGGTATCGATCAATTGCTCCTGCCAGTCGATACCGCTCTCACGCAGGGCGAGTTCAATATCGGTGCGCTGCAGGCCACGTTGGCCCAACTCTTCACGAATGCGTAAAGGGCCATAACCGGAACGGGCGCGGTAGGAAACGAAACTTTCGAGGTAACGGGTTTCGGACAACAACCCCTCTTCCGTCAACCGGTCGAGTGCTGTTTCGATCATCTCAGGGAGAGCGCCGCGCTGACGCAGCTTACGCGTCAGCTCGACACGACCGTGCTCGCGCCGTGCGAGCAGGTCCATTGCGGTTCGCCGCACCGCGACGAGTGTATCGAGTACGGCGGTCATCGCTTCGATCAGATATCAGCGTCAGCCAGGTCGTCTTCGGTCTCTTTGACCGCAGAAGCTTTGGCGTCTGCTACCGACGAAGGGGACAGCAGCTTGTCACGCAGTTGCTTCTCCAGCTTTGCCGCGACTTCCGGGTTATCCGCCAGGAACTTGGCCGAGTTGGCCTTGCCCTGACCGATCTTGGTGCCTTCATAGGCATACCAGGCACCGGACTTCTCGACGAAACCGTGCAGAACACCCAAGTCGATCATCTCGCCGTTGAGGTAGATGCCCTTGCCGTAAAGAATCTGGAACTCGGCCTGACGGAACGGCGAAGCCACTTTGTTCTTCACAACCTTGACGCGGGTTTCGCTACCGACGACCTCATCACCTTCCTTCACCGCGCCGGTACGACGGATGTCCAGACGAACCGATGCGTAGAACTTCAGTGCGTTACCACCGGTGGTGGTTTCCGGGCTACCGAACATCACGCCGATTTTCATACGGATCTGGTTGATGAAAATCACCAGGCAATTGGCGTTCTTGATGTTACCGGTGATTTTACGTAGCGCCTGGGACATCAGACGGGCTTGCAGGCCCACGTGCATGTCACCCATTTCGCCTTCGATTTCAGCCTTTGGCACCAGGGCAGCCACGGAGTCGACGATGATCACGTCAACCGCGTTGGAACGCACCAACATGTCGGTGATTTCCAGGGCCTGCTCGCCGGTGTCCGGCTGGGAAACCAGCAGGTCGTCGACGTTGACGCCCAGCTTGCCGGCGTACTCAGGGTCGAGGGCGTGTTCGGCGTCGACGAATGCGCAGGTCGCGCCGGCTTTTTGAGCCTGGGCGATCACGGACAAGGTCAGCGTGGTTTTACCGGAAGATTCAGGACCGTAGATTTCAACAATGCGACCTTTTGGCAGGCCGCCGATGCCGAGAGCGATGTCCAGACCCAGAGAGCCAGTGGAGATGGCCGGGATCGCCTGACGGTCCTGATCGCCCATACGCATTACGGCACCCTTGCCGAATTGACGTTCGATCTGACCCAGGGCCGCAGCCAAGGCTTTCTTCTTGTTGTCGTCCATTAAAGTCCTCACGTAATCAATAAGGCCTGACGGCCAACACCTGTATAAGTAGCCAGTATTATTCCACAGCGATTCCGGATCGCCTACCCCTGATTTGAGATTTCTGCCGCGGCATACCGCAGCAGCCCCTCTAGCGCGGCCTTCACCGTTTGTCGGCGGACGTCGTCACGATTACCCGGGAAGTGCTGCCGTTCACAGAACACCTGGTCTCCGACGCCCCAGGCCAGCCACACCGTGCCAACCGGCTTGTTCGCCGTTCCACCATCGGGACCGGCGATGCCACTGACCGCCACGGAGAAATACGCGCTGTTTTTTTTCTGCGCCCCCCGGACCATGGCCTCGACCACCTCGCGACTGACCGCGCCCACGGTGGTGAACAACTCCACCGGGACATCCAGTTGCAGGGTTTTCTGCCGGTTGGAGTAGGTGACATAACCGGCCTCGAACCAGGCCGAACTCCCGGGGATACGGGTGATTGCCTCGGCGATGCCGCCGCCGGTGCAGGACTCCGCCGTGGTGACGTGGGCATTGAGAACCTGCAGGCGTCTGCCGAGTTCGGCGGCGAGCTGGGTGATTTCGTTCACGGTCATCTCCTGATCGGGCGGGATGAGGTTAACCGTACACGAGCAGACCGCACTTGCAAGCGACAGGACCGATCAAAATGTAAAGAACCAGAGGCTCTGGAAAAGGCCTGTCGGGGAATCAATCTTCGACGTCACCGGACGGAAGATGTCCGATCCCCATACGCTTGGCCATCCAGCGCTCATACAACCCTAGAACCACGTCTGTACCGGCCATCGCCGCTAAACAACCACCCGCACAGGCAGCCCAGATGGAAACATTGGCGGCATGCAGCAGCATGATGACCGAGGCGCCGCAGATCATGCTGGAGCCAGACCGCAGGCCCAGGCGTCGGACAAGGGGCCAGCCACGAACGCCCTCTTTATCGGCACGCCACATTTCACCGGTAACGCCACCAAGTATTGGCAGACTGATGAGCAGCCACAGAGGCATGTCCAGCAATGCATATTGCTCAACGGTCATTTCATGCCTCCTTGAGTGAACGGTCACTCCGCGTTCTTGAATAGACAGGCAAGCAGATTATGCATTGATGCATAATCAGTCAATGCATTAACGCATTGAAAGATGATCCGATGTTTTCAGCACGCGAAAAAAAACCGCTCGGGAAGCGGTTTTTATCTGAGCGCAAGGGCGTTAGCGAGCGTACATGCCCCACCAGAAGACATGGCCGAGGATAACAATCGGCTCCTCCTGGACTTCCTGAAAGGTGTAGTCCTCGTCCGGATGCTCGTCACGATTGAAGCTGCGCAAGCGAATACCGGTCGGCAGGCGATACAGCTGCTTCACCCGCAATTGGCCGTTGTGATTGATTGCATAAAGGTCGCCGTCAACGATATCGCCAATGCCGCACTTGCCGGCATTGACCCCGACCGTGGCGCCGTCGCGCAGTACCGGCAACATGCTGTTGCCCCGCACTGTCACGCATTTGGCCTGGTCGAACTGCACACCGTTATGGCGCAGGCTTCGCTTGCCAAAGCGCAGGCTAGAGCGCTCGCTTTCTTCGATGACGAATCTTCCTGATCCCGCGGCCAATTCAACCTCGCGAAGAAAGGGGACCGACACCTCGTCGTCATCGACAGGGGTATCGTCATCCCACAGACTTATATCCTTGAGTTCCGAATGCACTGGAGCGCGCCCGGCATTAGCGGCAGACGAGACGTCCGCGCGGCCACGCAACTGGTCGGTGCTCAAGGAGAAATACTCGGCGATCTTCGAAATATGTCTATCCGAAGGATCGACGATCTTCCCGCTGAGAATGCGCGAGAGCGTGGATTGAGGCACGCCGGTGCGACGGTGAAGCTCCGTGGGGGAGATCCCGTGCTGATCGAGCAATGCTCTTAATACGGTAGACACGTTGCGTTTTTGCATATCTCGCATAGTGCTTACTCTTCTCGATGAAGACAATGCCGATTTGCATAATCGATACATATCACGTTTTTTGCATCGTAAAAGATGTCACCCGGCCGTGGCGCCTGCGTCGGGCAGACCGCCCATGGTAACCTTGCGCCCATCGCGGAAAAGCCCGGCCATTGCCCCGCTTTTGCCCCACCTCTTTCAACGAGCTTCCTGACAATCCGATGAATAAAGCCGTCTCCGACCTGTCCTCCCACACCCCCATGATGCAGCAGTACTGGCGCCTGAAAAACCAGCACCCGGACCAGCTGATGTTCTACCGCATGGGCGACTTCTACGAGATCTTCTATGAAGACGCGAAGAAAGCCGCCAAGTTGCTGGACATCACCCTGACCGCCCGTGGACAGTCGGCTGGCCAGGCGATTCCGATGTGCGGGATTCCTTACCACGCCGCCGAGGGTTACCTGGCAAAACTGGTGAAGCTTGGCGAATCGGTGGTGATCTGCGAGCAGGTCGGCGACCCGGCCACCAGCAAAGGGCCAGTGGAGCGGCAGGTCGTGCGCATCATCACACCGGGGACGGTGAGTGACGAGGCGCTGCTCGACGAGCGTCGGGACAACCTGATCGCTGCAGTCCTGGGTGATGAGCGCCTGTTCGGCCTGGCGGTGCTGGACATCACCAGCGGTAACTTCAGCGTGCTGGAAATCAAGGGCTGGGAAAACCTGCTGGCGGAACTGGAGCGGGTCAACCCGGTGGAGCTGCTGATCCCGGATGACTGGCCCAAGGACTTGCCGGCGGAAAAACGTCGCGGTGTGCGTCGCCGCGCGCCGTGGGATTTCGAACGCGACTCGGCGCTCAAAAGCCTGTGCCAGCAATTCTCGACTCAGGATCTCAAGGGCTTCGGCTGCGAAAACCTGACCCTGGCCATCGGCGCCGCCGGTTGCCTGCTGGCCTACGCCAAGGAAACCCAACGCACCGCCCTGCCCCATTTGCGCAGCCTGCGTCATGAGCGCCTGGACGACACCGTGGTGCTCGATGGCGCCAGCCGTCGCAACCTGGAGCTCGACACCAACCTGGCCGGCGGCCGCGACAACACCCTGCAATCGGTGGTGGACCGCTGCCAGACCGCCATGGGCAGTCGCCTGCTGACCCGCTGGCTGAATCGCCCGTTGCGCGACTTGACGGTGCTGTTGGCGCGTCAGAGCTCGATCACTTGCCTGCTCGACAGTTACCGCTTCGAAAGGCTGCAACCGCAGCTCAAGGAAATCGGCGACATCGAGCGGATTCTTGCGCGGATCGGCCTGCGCAATGCCCGCCCCCGCGACCTCGCCCGCTTGCGCGACGCCCTCGGCGCCCTGCCAGAACTGCAAGTGGCAATGACGGAGCTTGAAGCCCCGCACCTCCAGCAACTCGCCACCATCACCAGCACCTACCCGGAACTGGCGGCACTGCTGGAAAAAGCCATCATCGACAACCCGCCCGCCGTCATTCGTGATGGCGGCGTGTTGAAAACCGGCTACGACAGCGAACTCGACGATTTGCAGTCGCTGAGCGAAAACGCCGGGCAATTCCTGATCGACCTCGAGGCACGGGAAAAGGCTCGCACCGGCCTGTCGCACCTGAAGGTCGGCTATAACCGCATCCACGGTTACTTCATCGAGCTGCCAAGCAAGCAGGCGGAATCGGCACCGGCCGACTACATTCGCCGCCAGACGCTCAAAGGCGCCGAGCGTTTCATTACGCCGGAACTCAAGGCGTTCGAAGACAAGGCACTATCAGCCAAGAGCCGCGCCCTGGCCCGCGAGAAGATGCTCTACGAAGCGTTGCTCGAAGACCTGATCAGCCAGCTGCCACCGTTGCAGGACACCGCCGGCGCCCTGGCCGAGCTGGATGTCTTGAGCAACCTGGCCGAACGAGCACTGAACCTCGACTTGAACTGCCCGCGCTTCGTCAGCGAGCCGTGCATGCGCATCACCCAGGGTCGTCACCCGGTGGTCGAACAAGTGCTGACCACGCCATTCGTGGCCAACGATCTGAGCCTGGACGACAACACCCGCATGCTGGTGATCACCGGTCCGAACATGGGCGGTAAATCCACCTACATGCGCCAGACCGCCTTGATCGTGCTCCTGGCGCACATCGGCAGCTTCGTGCCGGCAGCCAGTTGCGAATTGTCGCTGGTCGACCGCATCTTCACCCGGATCGGTTCCAGCGATGACCTGGCCGGCGGGCGTTCGACCTTCATGGTGGAAATGAGCGAAACCGCGAACATCCTGCACAACGCCACCGAGCGCAGCCTGGTGCTGATGGACGAAGTCGGGCGCGGCACCAGCACCTTCGACGGTCTGTCCCTGGCATGGGCGGCGGCCGAGCGCCTGGCGCACCTGCGTGCCTACACGCTGTTCGCCACCCACTACTTTGAACTGACCGTCCTGCCGGAAGCCCAGCCGTTGGTGGCCAACGTGCACCTCAATGCCACCGAGCACAACGAACGCATCGTGTTCCTGCACCACGTGCTGCCCGGGCCGGCCAGCCAGAGTTATGGCCTGGCCGTTGCGCAACTGGCAGGCGTACCGAGCGAGGTCATCACCCGTGCTCGCGAGCATTTGAGCCGCCTGGAAGACACCGCCCTGCCCCATGAAACACCGGCACCGGCCAAGGGCAAACCAGCGGCTCCGCAGCAAAGCGATCTGTTTGCCAGCCTGCCGCACCCGGTGCTGGATGACCTGGCCAAGCTCGACCTGGACAACATGACGCCACGTCGTGCTCTCGAAATGCTCTATACACTAAAGACACGGATCTAACGCAGCGGCTTGCAAGCTGTTAGAATCTCGCGCGGTTTGGGATGCTGCTGGCTAATAGCCTGGCCAGCAGACTATCGCTCCCGAACCTGGCGACCCCTACGAGAAGGGGCGCAGCAAGCCGCGCCTGAGGAGAAAATTAGAAATGACCTTCGTCGTCACCGACAACTGCATCAAGTGCAAGTACACCGACTGCGTAGAAGTCTGTCCGGTGGACTGCTTTTACGAAGGCCCGAATTTCCTGGTGATTCACCCGGATGAGTGCATCGATTGCGCGCTGTGCGAACCTGAATGCCCTGCCGTGGCTATCTTCTCCGAAGATGAGGTTCCGGCCGGCATGGAAAACTTCATCGAGCTGAACGCTGAGTTGGCCGATATCTGGCCAAACATCACCGAGAAGAAAGATTCGATGCCTGATGCAGAAGAGTTTGATCGCGTCATCAACAAATCTGTAGGCAGCAAGCTCAAAGACCTCGAGCGCTGATTACCCCCCGCGTTCTCTGAAAAGGCCCCACAAGGGCCTTTTTGCTTTTCTGCAGGCAAAAAAAGGGGCGGTTTGACCCGCCCACATTTTTTCCCTATTCCCTGTGTTCCTTTTCATCGTCCTGATGAATCGCGTCCTGCGATATCCATATCCCTCATCCTTGAAGGACGTGTCTGTCCATCGACACAACCTCAATACTAGAGTGTTCCCCTGCGGGATCAATGGCCCCTTGGCGCGAATTCCAACTGTCACACGTCATTAATAATAAAAAATAGTTATATAAATCAAAAAGATGAACACACAAAACGTTCAACATGGACGATTGCCAGGGTGTAAAAATAACGAACACTTACGCAAGTGTAAGCCTGGGCTTACAGCACGAAACCAAAATTCCGAGAGGATTCGGTCTTCTGCTCAGGCAATAAAAACCCCCGAACCAGTCGGGGGTTTCATTGCCTGAGCAGTGAGTGCCTTATTGGAACAGCGACTCGCTCGACAGACCATTTTTTTCCAGGATCTCGCGTAGCCGCTTCAAGCCTTCCACCTGAATCTGTCTGACCCGCTCGCGGGTCAGGCCGATTTCCAGGCCTACGTCTTCAAGGGTGCTGCTTTCATGACCGCGCAGGCCAAAGCGGCGTATGACCACTTCGCGTTGCTTGTCGGTCAGTTCCGAGAGCCATTGATCGATGCTCTGGGACAGGTCATCGTCCTGCAACAGTTCGCATGGATCGGTTGGACGGTCGTCAGTCAGGGTATCGAGCAGGGTTTTATCCGAATCCGGACCCAGCGAGACGTCGACCGAAGAAACCCGTTCGTTAAGGCCGAGCATGCGCTTGACCTCTCCCACCGGTTTTTCCAGCAGGTTGGCGATTTCTTCGGGTGAGGGTTCATGGTCGAGTTTTTGCGTCAGCTCCCGCGCGGCCCGCAGGTACACATTCAGCTCCTTGACCACATGGATCGGCAGCCGGATGGTCCGGGTCTGATTCATGATTGCGCGCTCGATGGTCTGGCGAATCCACCAGGTCGCGTAGGTCGAGAAGCGGAAACCGCGTTCCGGATCGAACTTCTCCACCGCCCGGATCAAGCCGAGGTTGCCCTCTTCGATCAGGTCCAGCAGCGACAGCCCACGATTGACGTAACGCCGGGCGATTTTCACCACCAGCCGCAGGTTACTTTCAATCATGCGTTTGCGCCCGGCCGGATCGCCACTTTGCGACAGGCGCGCAAAATGAACTTCTTCTTCGGGTGATAGCAGGGGAGAGAAACCAATTTCATTGAGATACAGCTGCGTGGCATCAAGTGCCCGCGTGTAGTCAATGTACTTGTGTTGTTTCAAGGATGCGGAGTGTTTGGATTTGGCACGAACGGAAGGTGGAGCCGCCCCTTCATCATTCGACATCGAATCCGTATCGATGCTGCTCTCCATCAGGAGAACCTCATCGTCGATGTCAAACTCCGGCACTTCTTTACTGAGAGCCATTGTTATAGTCCTTTGGTGAGTTCGACCTCAAGCTCAAGCGGCGCCTTTATCCCTGGCAACGCTGGAGCCTGTCCCCTCTACGCGACGGAACAGGCTGGTAAGCGATCAACGACGTGGCAGGAATTGCAGCGGATCTACAGGTTTACCTTGGCGGCGAATCTCAAAATGCAGTTTCACCCGGTCTGTACCCGTTGACCCCATTTCGGCAATTGTCTGTCCGACCTTGACCTGCTGCCCCTCCCGAACCAACAACCTGCGGTTATGTCCGTAGGCACTGACGTAGGTTTCACTGTGTTTGATGATTACTAATTCGCCGTAGCCCCTTAAGCCACTCCCGGCGTATACCACCGTCCCATCAGACGCAGCTAAAACAGGCTGTCCCAAATCTCCGGCGATATCAATTCCTTTATTCAAACTACCGTTTGAAGAGAATTTTCCAATCAGAATGCCATTAGATGGCCATCCCCAGCCGGTCGGGGCTGGCCCGGGAGGGGGCAACGGAGCGGGTGCAGGCTTGCTCGCGACGGACGGTACAACCGTCGTGGTGCTGGTGGTCGTACCGTTTGCCGAACGACGGATGACCGTGGTTTTACTCGACGACGAAGGTGTTGAGCTGGACGAACTGACCACCGCCGTCGACGTTGAATCGGTACGACCATCAAAGCGAATCGTCTGACCCGGGCGGATGGTGTAAGGCGCGGGAATGTTGTTGCGTGCCGCCAGGGCCTTGTAGTCCCAGCCGTAACGGAAGGCAATGGAAAACAGGGTGTCCTTGGGCCGAACCACGTATTGTCCGGTGGTCACGGCCGGACGCTGGGTTGCGGCGTTGTTGCGGTCGACGACACGAACATCGCTGGACTTGTTGCTGGAACAACCGACCAGCAACGTGCTCAAGACAAGGCCAGTCACCAGGCGCTGAAAGCTCGTTTTACTCATACGCTGCGCAATGACTGTGAGACTCACCCGCCGCTCCCTCTGTGGTGGCTGAAAATGTGAAATACCGGAGTCCGGTAATGAACTGTCGCAAGTATAACGGGCCGTGCCCGCTTTACCTTTAATGTGGCGAATCGGTGTCGCGCACACGTTTGCTGCCTGACGATGAATCCCGTTTAACACAACGATGCCGCTGTAAGACAAAGGCAATCGAAGAGAATTCAGCGTGCCGAAACAAATGCTCAGGCCAGTGGCCCATTGAGCAATGGCACGAAGCGCACAGCCCCCAGGACATGCCTGGAAAAACCTTGTTCCTCGCGGATGATCAGCATCAATTGCTGGACTTCGCCGGCCCCGACCGGGATCACCATCCGGCCTCCCGGTGCCAACTGGTCAAGCAGTGCCTGGGGCACATCGGTCGCCACTGCGGTGACGATAATCCCGTTGTACGGTGCCAGTGCCGGCCAGCCCTCCCAGCCATCGCCCCAGCGGAACACCACGTTGCGCAGGTTCAGTTCGACCAGACGTTCCTTTGCCCGATCCTGCAGAACCTTGATACGCTCGACCGAGAACACACGCTCGACCAGTTGCGACAGCACCGCCGTCTGATAACCCGACCCGGTACCGATCTCCAGCACCTTGTCGAGGGGACCGGCCTCCAGCAGCAGCTCGCTCATGCGCGCCACCATATAAGGCTGGGAGATGGTCTGGTTGTTGCCAATCGGCAGCGCGGTGTCTTCATAGGCACGGTGCGCCAGCGCTTCGTCGACGAACAGATGGCGCGGGGTCCGGCGAATGACCTCCAGCACCCTGGCGTTGGAGATGCCTTCTTCGTACAGGCGCTGGATCAGCCGCTCCCGAGTTCGCTGGGAGGTCATGCCGATGCCGCGGCGCAGCATATCGTCTTGTTCGCGACCCATCAGCGCAACCCCCTCCAGCCAGCCGTCCAGACTTCTGAAGGCATCATTGAAGGTGCGATCCAGTTGCAGCGGCGTGATCGAAACATAACCCTGCATCACTGCATGGAAATCGGTACCCGGGCCGCCATCTTCGGCATCCCCGGCCGCGGCGATCCAATAACCGGACTTGCCCCGCGGATCCACCACTTTCATCGGTGCCGCGGCTCGGGCGCGATGGCCCAGGCGAGTCAGCTGGATACCGCGGATACGGTCCAGCGGCAAATTGGGAATGTTCACGTTCAGTACCGTACGCGGTGGCAGATCCAGATCAGCATGGGCTTCAACCAGTTTGCGCGCGAAATGGGCAGCCGTGGGAAGGTTATCTACCTGGCGTGAGACCAGCGAAAAGGCAAAGGAAGGATGTTTCAGGAAACGCCCCTCAAGGGCCGCCGCCACTGTACCGGAATACAGGACATCGTCCCCCAGGTTCGCGCCCAGGTTGATACCGGAAACCACCATGTCCGCTTCGCGCTCCAGCAGGCCGTTGAGGCCCAGGTGCACACAATCGGTTGGCGTGCCATTGAGGCTGATAAAGCCGTTGGCCAGGATTTGCGGGTGCAACGGACGGTCGAGCGTCAGCGAACTGCTGGCGCCGCTCTTGTCCTGGTCCGGGGCGATAACCACGCACTCGGTGTAATCCGCCAGCGCAGCATAAAGCGCGGCGAGACCGGGTGCTGTTACCCCATCGTCGTTAGAAATCAGAATACGCATGGGCTGTCCGTCTGCCCCACCGGCACCAGATCAACAAGCTCGCGCACCAATACGGTGGCGAAGCATCCGGCCGGCAGGACGAATTCCAGTTGCAGAATGTCCAGCGAGGGATAATGCCACGTCAACCCGCCAATGGGCAGCCGCAGGATGCGACGTTCGTGGCTCATTCCGGCGTTGATCAACCAGTCACGCAAATCCGCTTCGCGTGCGGCGATGGCCTGCTCCAGTTCATGGACAACGCCCGTGGCCGGCGAGTCACCTTCGCCCCACTGCGGACCGGTCGGATGCAGATCGAGAATCGCCAGGCGCGGGTCGCTGCACTCGGCTTCGCCTGCCGGGAAAAAGCTGCGGCTGTCGGTGAACGCCAGCAGATCGCCCACCTGGGCACGCTGCCAGGTGCCATCGGCAACTCGTGCGGCCAGCACCTGATTGAACAGAAAACTGCGCGCCGTGGAGAGCAGACGCGAGCGCACGTTGCGCTGCTCCGGCAAGGCCTTGCGCGCGGCCCAGGCGCGAGCATCGATGACGTTGCCGCCGTCATGACCGAAACGCTGGGCGCCGAAATAATTGGGGATGCCTTGTTTGGCGATCAATTGCAGACGCTCTTCAAGCGCGACCTTGTCGCCGGAAAATTGCGTCAGGCGCAACGTAAAACCATTGGCCGAGTGGGCACCGCGTTGCAGTTTGCGCTTGTGGCGGGCGGTCTTGAGGATCTTCAGCGTATCGTTTTCTGCCGCTGACAGATCAGGGTCGGCCTTGCCTGGCAGTTGCACGCTGAACCACTGGCGAGTCAACGCCTGACGGTCCTTGAGCCCGGCATAACTGACGGTGCGCAATGGCACGCCGGCAGCCTTGGCAATCCGTCGCGCCGCTTCTTCAGTATTGAGGCCGCGCTTTTCCACCCAGATCCACAGGTGTTCGCCTTCGCCGCTGAGGGGAATGTCGAGGACTTCGTCGACCTGGAAATCTTCCGCGATCGCTTTCAGGACCGCCGTGCCGAGGGCCTCACCGTAAGCCCGCGGGCCGAGCAATTGCAGTTCGTTCATGCGCGCAGCAACAAGGCAACGGAGTGCACGGCAATGCCTTCTTCGCGACCGACAAAGCCGAGCTTTTCGGTGGTGGTAGCTTTCACGTTCACTTGATCCAACTCTACTTGAAGATCCGCGGCAATCAGCGCGCGCATCGATTCGATATGCGGGGCCATTTTCGGCGCCTGGGCGACGATGGTGTTATCGACGTTACCGACTTTCCAGCCTTTGGCATGAACCAGTGCGACGACGTGACGCAACAGCGCACGGCTGTCGGCACCCTTGAATTTCGGGTCGGTATCCGGGAAATGCTTGCCGATGTCGCCCAGTGCCGCGGCGCCAAGCAAGGCATCGCTCAAGGCGTGCAGGAGGACGTCACCGTCAGAGTGAGCGAGCAGTCCGAAGCTGTGTGCAATGCGCACGCCGCCCAGAGTGATGAAATCGCCTTCAGCGAAACGGTGCACATCATAGCCGTGGCCAATACGCATAAAAAAACGCCCCGATTTTTGTCAGGGCGTGATTCTACCTGCATTAGCCAACCAGAGCATGCGCGTGATGCCGCAAGTGCTCATCGATGAAACTGGCAATGAAGAAATAGCTGTGGTCGTAGCCCGGTTGCAGACGCAACGTCAATGGGTGACCCGCCTGTTTGGCCGCCTGCTGCAAGGCTTCCGGCTTGAGCTGGTTAGCGAGGAAATCGTCGCGATCACCCTGGTCGACCAACAGCGGCAGCTTTTCATCGACCTCGGCAATCAACGCGCAGGCATCCCATTCGCGCCATTTCGAACGGTCCTCTCCCAGAAAGCGGGAGAAGGCCTTCTGCCCCCACGGGCAATCCATCGGATTGTTGATCGGCGAGAACGCCGACACCGACTGATAACGCCCCGGATTGCGCAAGGCACAGACCAGCGCACCGTGGCCGCCCATGGAATGTCCGCTGATACCGCGCTTGTCCGACGCAGGGAAATGGGCTTCGACCAATGTCGGCAATTCCTGCACGACATAGTCATGCATCCGATAATGCCGCGACCACGGTTCCTGGGTGGCATTCAGGTAAAAACCGGCGCCGAGGCCAAAGTCCCAGGCGCCATCCGGATCGCCCGGCACTTCAGGACCGCGAGGGCTGGTATCCGGTGCGACGATGATCAGCCCCAGCTCGGCGGCCATGCGCATGGCGCCGGCCTTTTGCATGAAGTTCTCATCGGTACAGGTCAGGCCGGACAACCAGTACAGCACCGGCAGCTTGCCGCCCTGCTCCGCCTGCGGCGGCAGGTACACGGCAAACACCATGTCGCAGCCGAGCACTTCCGAGCGATGGCGATAGCGCTTGTGCCAGCCGCCGAAGCTTTTCTGGCAGGAGATGTTTTCCAGGCTCATGGCGGACCTCAGAAATGGATGACGGAGCGGATGCTTTTTCCTTCGTGCATCAGGTCAAACGCCTTGTTGATATCTTCCAGGCCCATGGTGTGGGTGATGAAGGTATCCAGCGGAATCTCACCGGTCTCGGCCATCTCCACATAGCTTGGCAACTCGGTACGGCCGCGCACACCGCCGAACGCCGAACCCCGCCAGACGCGACCGGTGACCAACTGGAACGGACGGGTCGAGATTTCCTGGCCGGCACCGGCAACGCCGATGATGACCGACTCGCCCCAGCCCTTGTGGCAGCACTCCAGTGCCGCGCGCATCAGCTGCACATTGCCGATGCACTCGAAGGAAAAATCGACCCCGCCATCAGTCATGTCGACGATGACTTCCTGGATCGGACGATCGAAGTCTTTCGGGTTCACGCAGTCGGTTGCGCCCAGCTGTTTGGCGATCTCGAATTTGGCCGGGTTTATGTCGATGGCGATGATGCGGGCAGCCTTGGCTTTTACGGCGCCGATGACAGCCGACAGACCGATGCCGCCGAGGCCGAAAATGGCCACGGTATCACCCGGTTTCACCTTGGCGGTGTTGAGCACTGCACCAATGCCGGTGGTGACGCCGCAGCCCAGCAGGCAGACTTTTTCCAGCGGTGCTTGCTTGGCAATTTTCGCCACGGAAATTTCCGGCAGCACGGTGTACTCCGAAAAAGTGGAAGTGCCCATGTAATGGAAAATCGGCTGGCCCTTGTAGGAAAAACGCGAAGTGCCGTCCGGCATCAGGCCTTTGCCCTGGGTCGCGCGAATCGCCTGGCAGAGGTTGGTTTTACCCGACAGGCAGAATTTGCACTGACGGCATTCCGGGGTGTACAGCGGGATCACATGATCGCCGACCGCAACGGAGGTCACGCCCTCGCCAATCGCTTCCACGATCGCACCACCTTCGTGGCCGAGAATTGACGGAAAAATGCCTTCCGGATCTGCGCCTGACAATGTGTAGGCATCGGTATGGCAAACACCGGAGGCCACCACGCGCAGCAAGACTTCGCCGGCCTTGGGCATGGCGACATCGACTTCAACGATTTCAAGGGGCTTCTTGGCCTCGAAGGCAACGGCGGCGCGCGACTTGATCATGATGACTCTCCAGTGAATAAAAACGAGACAGGGAGTGTAATACATGGCTCAACGATGAATAATCGATGTAAATGCAAAATATTATTGCTGTACAGGGATAATCTTCGATGTCCGAAAATCGCTGGGAAGGGATCGACGAGTTTGTCGCCGTTGCCGAATGCAGCCAGTTCACCGCTGCGGCGCAGCGCCTGGGGGTTTCCTCCTCCCACGTCAGTCGACAAATCGTACGCCTTGAAGAACGCCTGCAAACCCGTCTGCTCTACCGCAGTACCCGTCGGGTCACGCTGACCGAAGCCGGGCAAACCTTCCTGCAACATTGCCAGCGTTTACAGGACGGCCGCGAAGAGGCGTTGCGCGCGGTCGGTGACCTGACCAGCGAACCCAAGGGCATGCTGCGCATGACCTGCGCCGTGGCTTACGGCGAGCGTTTCATCGTGCCGCTGGTGACCCGCTTCATGGGACTGTATCCGCAACTGCGTATCGACATCGAACTGACCAATCGCCAGCTTGAGCTGGTACACGAAGGCCTCGACCTGGCGATTCGCCTCGGGCGCTTACAGGATTCACGGCTGGTCGCCACCCGCCTCGCACCGCGCCGCATGTTTCTCTGTGCATCGCCCTCCTACCTTGAGCGCTACGGTCGCCCGCACAGCCTGTCGGAACTGAGCCGCCACAACTGCCTAATCGGCAGTTCGGACCTGTGGCAACTGGAACAGAACGGACGGGAATTTTCGCAAAGGGTCCAGGGAAACTGGCGTTGCAACAGTGGGCAAGCGGTACTCGATGCCGCACTGCAAGGCGTAGGGCTGTGTCAGTTGCCGGACTATTACGTGCTGGAGCATTTGAATAGCGGCGCGTTGATTTCATTGCTGGAAGCACATCAACCACCGAATACGGCGGTTTGGGCGCTGTATCCGCAGCAGCGGCATTTGTCGCCGAAGGT
Organism: Pseudomonas sp. S2_F07; assembly: GCF_054668325.1. Lineage (NCBI taxonomy): Bacteria > Pseudomonadati > Pseudomonadota > Gammaproteobacteria > Pseudomonadales > Pseudomonadaceae > Pseudomonas > Pseudomonas sp. S2_F07. The sequence goes on along the minus strand of NZ_CP162758.1, from coordinate 5,187,267 downwards.
GCGCAAGTTGGTGGACTTTTTGAAGGAGGGGTTGGCTCAAAGGCCCGAGTACAGGATTTAAGATCAAAAGATCGCAGCCTGCGGCAGCTCCTACAGGACTTCAGGTGATACGTAATCGATCTTTGTAGGAGCTGCCGCAGGCTGCGATCTACTAGCGACGATTAGCCCAACGCTGTCTCAACCATTCAAGATCCTCAGGACGCGTAACCTTGAGGTTATCGGACCGCCCTTCGATCAGCCGTGGCGCAGAACCGGCCCACTCCATCGCCGAGGCTTCGTCGGTAATAACGGCATCGGCCACCAGACTGTCAGCCAGTGCGCGATGCAACGCCCCAAGGCGAAACATCTGCGGCGTGTAGGCCTGCCAGATCACACTGCGGTCCACGGTTTCGACCACACGACCGTGTTTGTCGACCCGCTTGAGCGTATCCCGCGCCGGAACCGCCAGCAGTCCGCCGACAGGATCGTCAGCCAGTTCAGCCAGCAACTTGTCCAGATCGTCACGACTGAGGTTCGGCCGCGCGGCATCGTGAACCAGTACCCAATCCTCATCGTCGGCACCCTGCGCATGCAAATGCAGCAAGGCATTGAGCACCGAGCCGGAACGTTCGGCGCCGCCCTCGACCCGGGCAATACGCGGATCATTCGCACACGCCAGGTTCGGCCAATAAGGATCGTCAACAGCAACACTGACCACCAGACCTTTCAGGCATGGGTGGTCAAGGAAACAGCCAAGGCTGTGTTCGAGAATAGTGCGCCCGCCCAGTTGCAGGTATTGCTTGGGACGGTCCGCGGCCATACGGGCACCGATGCCCGCGGCAGGAATCACGGCCCAGAAGGCCGGTAACGAATTAATCATTGGGCCAGCTGGTAAAGGGTTTCACCATCCTTGACCATGCCCAACTCATGGCGAGCCCGCTCTTCGACGGTCTCCATGCCCTTTTTCAACTCACTGACTTCGGCGTCCATCACCCGGTTGCGCTCCAGCAACGCCTGGTTCTCAGCTTGCTGATCGGCAATCTGCTGAGTCAACTCGGCCACTTGCGCCAGGCTGCCATTACCCACCCACAGACGGTACTGCAGGCCAGCCAGCAGCAGGAGCAAGACGAGGAACAACCAATTGGGACTGCGCATCGAATATCAGGTATCCAGTGAAAAAAGACAGCCATGCCAAAACGTGAAGCTTCTGATAGCACGAAGCCTGGAAGAACCAGGCTTGTGCATATAAGGCATCAGATTAGTGGCAAAAAACGTCGCCGTTGCGATTTTTTCGACACAATCCGCTGACTATTTACCATTTAACAATCAGCCGCGGAACTCGCTGCGACCGTTGTACTTGGCTTTGCCGTTCAACTGCTCTTCGATACGCAGCAGTTGGTTGTACTTGGAAACGCGGTCGGAACGGCACAGGGAGCCGGTCTTGATCTGGCCAGCCGAGGTGCCCACGGCCAGGTCGGCAATGGTCGAATCTTCGGTTTCGCCGGAGCGGTGCGAGATCACGGCAGTGTAACCGGCAGCCTTGGCCATCTGGATGGCTTCCAGGGTTTCGGTCAGGGTACCGATCTGGTTGAACTTGATCAGGATCGAGTTGGCGATCTTTTTGTCGATGCCTTCTTTCAGGATCTTGGTGTTGGTGACGAACAGGTCGTCGCCTACCAGCTGGGTCTTCTCGCCGATCTTGTCGGTGAGGATCTTCCAGCCAGCCCAGTCGGACTCGTCCAGGCCATCTTCGATGGAGATGATCGGGTAACGCTCGGTCAGACCTTTCAGGTAATCAGCGAAACCTTCGGCGGTGAACACCTGGCCTTCGCCGGACAGGTTGTACTTGCCGTCTTCGTAGAATTCGCTGGCTGCGCAGTCCAGAGCCAGGGTCACGTCGGTGCCCAGTTTGTAACCGGCGTTGGCCACGGCTTCGGAGATCACTTTCAAAGCGTCTTCGTTGGAAGCCAGGTTCGGTGCGAAACCACCTTCGTCACCCACGGCAGTGCTCAGGCCACGGGCCTTCAGTACAGCCTTGAGGTGGTGGAAAATCTCGGTGCCCATGCGCAGGCCTTCCGAGAAAGACTTGGCACCAACCGGCTGAACCATGAACTCCTGGATGTCGACGTTGTTATCGGCGTGCTCGCCACCGTTGATGATGTTCATCATCGGAACCGGCATCGAGTAGACACCCGGGGTGCCGTTCAGGTTGGCGATGTGAGCGTACAGCGGCAGGTCCTGGTCCTGTGCTGCTGCCTTGGCCGCGGCCAGGGAAACGGCGAGGATCGCGTTGGCGCCCAGGGAACCTTTGTTTTCAGTACCGTCGAGCTTGATCATTGCCAGATCGAGTGCTTTCTGGTCGCTTGGATCCATGCCTTTCAACAGGTCGCGGATCGGACCATTGATGTTGGCTACGGCCTTCAGAACGCCCTTGCCCAGGTAACGGCTCTTGTCGCCATCACGCAGCTCGAGCGCTTCACGCGAGCCAGTGGAAGCACCGGACGGCGCGCAGGCACTGCCGATGATGCCGTTGTCGAGAAGCACGTCCGCTTCCACGGTGGGATTGCCACGGGAGTCGAGAACTTCACGACCTTTGATGTCGACGATTTTAGCCATTGTTGTAAACACTCCAAAGTTGACGAAAACGACGCAGCTGTAGGAAATCTTTGATCGTCGGCAAGTGAGGTGCAGCGGGCAGTCTTGCAGACGACAAGGCTCAGGCCCGAGGGCCTGGGCATTAAATCGTGCGGTACTTTACCGGAGAATTGAAGATTACGCGGTTTCTACCGTCGGAAAACTCTTCACCAGTTCGTCCAAAGCCTTGAGCTGGGCCAGGAATGGCTCCAGTTTGTCCAGGCGCAAGGCGCAAGGACCGTCGCATTTGGCGTTGTCCGGATCCGGGTGGGCTTCCAGGAACAGGCCAGCCAGGGACTGGCTCATACCGGCTTTTGCCAGGTCGAGGACCTGGGCGCGACGACCGCCGGCCGAATCGGAGCGACCACCAGGCATTTGCAGCGCGTGGGTCACGTCGAAGAACACCGGGTATTCGAACTGCTTCATGATGCCAAAGCCAAGCATGTCGACGACCAGGTTGTTGTAGCCGAAGCTCGAACCACGCTCGCAGAGGATCAACTGATCGTTACCCGCTTCCACGCATTTGTTCAGGATGTGTTTCATTTCCTGAGGCGCGAGGAACTGGGCTTTCTTGATGTTGATCACAGCGCCGGTCTTGGCCATCGCGACCACGAGGTCGGTCTGGCGCGACAGGAAGGCCGGCAACTGGATGATGTCGCAGACTTCAGCGACGACCGCGGCCTGGTCCGGTTCGTGGACGTCGGTGATGATCGGCACGCCGAAGGCTTGCTTGATGTCCTGGAAGATGCGCATGCCTTCTTCCAGGCCAGGACCACGATAGGAGGTCACAGAAGACCGGTTGGCCTTGTCGAAACTGGCCTTGAACACGTAAGGGATACCGAGCTTTTCGGTGACCTTCACATACTCTTCGCAAACCTGCATGGCCATGTCACGGCTTTCCAGCACGTTCATGCCGCCGAACAGCACCATGGGCTTGTCGTTGGCAATCTCGATGTCGCCGACGCGGATGATCTTCTGTGCCATCGGGGTTACGCCTTCTTCTGGTGTTGAGCCAACGCTGCCTTGACGAAACCGCTGAACAGCGGGTGACCGTCGCGTGGCGTCGAGGTGAACTCAGGGTGGAACTGGCAAGCCACGAACCATGGATGATCCGGTGCTTCAACCACTTCGACCAGTGCGCCATCACCGGAACGACCGGAGATTTTCAAGCCAGCCTCCATGATTTGCGGCAGCAGGTTGTTGTTCACTTCATAGCGATGACGATGACGCTCGACAATCACGTCCTTGCCGTAGCAACCGTGGACCAGGGAACCCGGCTCCAGCAGGCAATCCTGCGCGCCCAGACGCATGGTGCCGCCCAGATCGGAGGTTTCGGTGCGGGTTTCGACAGCGCCGGTGGCATCTTCCCACTCGGTGATCAGGCCCACGACCGGGTGACCGCTTGCACGATCGAACTCGGTGGAGTTGGCGTCTTTCCAGCCCATCACGTTACGTGCGAACTCGATAACGGCCACTTGCATGCCCAGGCAGATACCCAGGTACGGAACCTTGTTTTCGCGAGCGTATTGAACGGCAGTGATCTTGCCTTCAACGCCACGCAGACCGAAGCCGCCCGGTACCAGGATGGCGTCGACGCCTTCGAGCAGCGCGGTGCCCTGGTTTTCGATGTCTTCGGAATCGATGTAGCGCAGGTTGACCTTGGTACGGTTGCTGATGCCGGCATGACTCATCGCTTCGATCAGCGACTTGTAGGCGTCCAGCAGCTCCATGTACTTGCCGACCATGGCGATGGTGACTTCGTGCTCAGGGTTGAGCTTGGCGTCGACCACTGCTTCCCACTCGGACAGATCGGCACCGCCGCATTGCAGGCCGAAACGCTCGACGACGAAATCATCCAGGCCCTGGGAGTGCAGGATGCCCGGGATCTTGTAGATGGTGTCGGCGTCTTCCAGCGCGATCACCGCACGTTCTTCAACGTTGGTGAACTGCGCAATCTTGCGACGCGAGGAAATATCGATCGGGTGATCGGAGCGGCACACCAGCACATCTGGCTGCAGACCGATGGAACGCAGTTCCTTCACCGAGTGCTGGGTAGGCTTGGTCTTGGTTTCGCCGGCAGTGGCGATGTACGGCACCAGAGTCAGGTGCATCAGCATCGCGCGCTTGGCGCCGACTTCGAAACGCAGCTGGCGGATGGCTTCGAGGAACGGTTGCGACTCGATGTCACCCACGGTGCCACCGATCTCGACCATTGCCACGTCAGCATCGCCCGCGCCCTTGATGATGCGGCGCTTGATTTCGTCGGTGATGTGCGGGATCACCTGGATGGTTGCGCCCAGGTAGTCACCACGGCGCTCCTTGCGCAGGACGTGTTCGTAGACACGGCCGGTGGTGAAGTTGTTGTTCTGGGTCATGGTCGTGCGGATGAACCGCTCGTAGTGGCCCAGGTCCAGGTCGGTCTCGGCGCCGTCGTGGGTGACGAACACTTCACCGTGCTGGAACGGGCTCATGGTGCCCGGGTCGACGTTGATGTACGGGTCCAGCTTCAGCATGGTGACCTTAAGTCCCCGCGCCTCCAGGATGGCCGCCAATGATGCCGATGCAATGCCTTTCCCCAATGAAGAAACAACACCGCCCGTGACGAATATGTAGCGCGTCATGAAAAACCCTAGAAGTCTGCGTTAAAGCGGTCCGAGCCGCCGGGGAAAGCGAAGGAAGGCCGAAGCCCCCGATCACCTGCATTAATCACAGTGCACCTTTCAAAAAAACCGCCGCGTTGGGACAGACCGGAAAATGAAACACCGGTTCGTTGCTCGCTACACATTTTTTGGAATCGCCCAGCAAAGACTGCTTGGTAATCGGCAACTCCTGCAATTCAGGCGAATCCACAGAAGTTGTATCAAGAAGGGAGCGTAGTCTACCGGAAAGCCCCTTTCAGCTCAAACCTTGATCTTCGTTCAGTGGCCGCCAATGCAAATGCCAGTCGCCGAGTGCACCACCATCGAGCCCCTTGAGGTTCGCTACCGCCAGCAGTTGCCCGTCTTTGTAGAGCAGCGGCAATCTGCCGCGTACGAAGGACGGTACAGCGCTTTCATTGAGCAAACGTTTCAAGTCCCGATGGCCGCGGCCTGGCAATGCCATGATCTCTCCCCCTTCACGATAGCGGATATGCAGCGGGCCATCGGGGATTTGGCCGGTGAGCCAAAGCATTCCATTGCCCGGGATAGCCAGCGGTGACGCCGGATCCAGCCACGCCCCGGCGACGGGCAGAGGCCGCATCCAGTGGCCGGACAGCCACCAGATCCGCCCGTCCGACCGATGCAGTTCGCCATCGGCCAGCCGCCACACCGGGCAGGCATCACCGGTGGCATCGCGCAAGTCCTCCCAACCCGACCAATGGTCAGTATCCGGCAAGCGGCTCAACGGTCCGAGCCAATGACTCAAGGCGTTGCGCTGCCGGGCATCAGACAATTGCGCAAGGGGCGCCAGTTCAAGGGATCGCAATCCCAGCCAAGCGAACTCACTGGCAGAACTGGCCTTATGCAGATCCAATTCCGCCAGTTCTTCGAGCAGCCCCTGCGCTTCAGTCAAATGCGCCGCGCTGCGGGCCATGGTCGCCACCGCTTGCGGCCAGCGCTGGATCAGCACGGGGAAGACTTGATGCCTAAGGTAATTGCGCGAGTACTGCCGATCCTGGTTCGAGGGATCTTCGATCCAGCTCAAGCCATGCTCATTGGCATAAGCCTCCAGTTCAGCCCGCGTGACATCAAGCAATGGCCGCAGCAGATGCCCCTTGCCCAACGGGCGCTGACGCGGCATCCCGGACAATCCGCGCACCCCGGCTCCGCGCAACAAGCGAAACAGCAGGGTTTCCGCCTGATCGTCGCGGTGCTGGGCCGTCAGTAGCACTTCGTTGTCCTGAACGGTTTCAGTGAAGGCCTGATAACGCGCATCCCGGGCTGCACGTTCAAGGCTGGCACCCGGCTGCACCTGCACGCGAACCACTTGCAGCGGCACACCCAGCGCAGTGCACACGGCACGACAATGTTCCGGCCACGCACCGGCCACGGCTTGAAGGCCATGATGGACATGGATGGCGCTCAGCGCCGGCAGGGATTCAGTTTTGGAGAGTGTTGCCAGAAGGTACAGCAGGACAGTGGAGTCAAGGCCGCCGGAGAAGGCAATGCGCCAGGTCGCAGCATTGCGCCATGGTTTCAGATTCAGCAAAAGCCTGGAAGGCAAATCAAATGCGGACCGCCCCATATCTGCCTCCTATGCACAAATCAAATGTGGGAGCGAGCTTGCTCGCGATAGCGGCCTGACATTCAACATACTCGTCGACTGTCATCCCCTCATCGCGAGCAAGCTCGCTCCCACAGTGGTTTGCGTCGCTGGCCGAATCGGTATTCGATCAGAGACCGTAGCTCATCAGTCGATCATAACGACGCTTCAACAGCGCATTGTTATCGAACTTCTTGAGCATCGCCAGTTGCGAGCTCAGTTCGGCGCGGATCGATGCGGCTGCGGCAGCCGGGTCACGGTGCGCGCCGCCCAATGGCTCGCCAATCACCTTGTCCACGATGCCCAGCCCCTTGAGGCGCTCGGCGGTAATGCCCATCGCTTCTGCGGCATCCGGCGCTTTCTCGGCGGTTTTCCACAGAATCGAAGCGCAACCTTCCGGCGAGATCACCGCGTAGGTCGAGTATTGCAGCATGTTCAGCTGGTCGCAGACACCGATCGCCAGTGCACCACCGGAACCACCCTCACCGATCACGGTGGCGATGATTGGGGTTTTCAGGCGAGCCATGACACGCAGGTTCCAGGCAATCGCTTCGCTCTGGTTGCGCTCTTCAGCGTCGATGCCGGGGTAAGCGCCCGGGGTGTCGATGAAGGTCAGGATCGGCATTTTGAAACGTTCGGCCATTTCCATCAGGCGACACGCCTTGCGGTAGCCTTCCGGACGCGGCATGCCGAAGTTGCGGCGAACTTTCTCGCGCACTTCACGGCCTTTCTGGTGGCCGATGATCATCACCGGCTTGTCGTCCAGACGGGCAATGCCGCCAACGATGGCAGCGTCGTCCGAGAAGTGACGGTCACCGTGCAGTTCGTCGAACTCGGTGAAGATGTGTTCGATGTAGTCCAGGGTATACGGACGTTTCGGGTGACGCGCCAGACGTGCGATCTGCCAGCTGGTCAGCTTGCCGAAGATGTCTTCGGTCAGCGTTTTGCTCTTGTCCTGCAGGCGGGAGATCTCATCGCCGATATTCAGCGAATTGTCATTACCGACCAAGCGCAACTCTTCGATCTTGGCTTGCAGGTCGGCGATCGGCTGTTCGAAATCTAGAAAATTCGGGTTCATAGGCGTCCGTCTTGGGTCGAGTCCCAAGGGTTCTTGGGCCGGCCGGTTGTCTATTCGCGCCCTACCTTAAGGGACAGGCGCGTTGAGGTCGAGATTAAAAATTCAGGTCGAGGTCAGGGCAATCTGATAGCACTGACCGTCAACGGTATTGGAGGAAGACGTTGTCTCGCCCGAACTGGTCACGCAGGGCTTGAATCAACGCATCCGCCGGGTCGATTCGCCAGCCTTCGCCGAACTGCAACATGGCCTTCGCATCGGGGCTGGTGTAGTCCATGGTGACCGGGCACGCGCCGCGGTGACGCTTCAACAGTTCACCCAGCCAGCGTAGCTGATCGCCCTTGAGGTCCTTGGCATGCAACTTCAGGCGCAAGCTTTCGGCCAGATTGGTACGCGCATCCTCCATGCTCATCACCCGCTTGACCCGCAACTTCAGGCCACCGGAGAAGTCATCGTTGCTGACTTCGCCTTCGACCACCACCATCGCGTCGGTCTGCAACAGCGACTGCGCGGAATGGAACGCTTCGGAAAACAGCGAGGCCTCGATCCTTCCGGAGCGGTCGTCGAGGGTGATGAACCCCATCTTGTCGCCCTTTTTGTTCTTCATCACCCGCAAGGCGATGATCATCCCGGCAACAGTCTGGGTATCACGCGCCGGTTTCAGGTCGATGATGCGCTGGCGGGCGAAGCGACGGATTTCACCTTCGTATTCGTCGATCGGGTGACCGGTCAGGTACAGGCCGAGGGTATCTTTCTCCCCTTTCAGGCGCTCCTTGAGGGTCAGTTCCTTGGCCTTGCGGTGGTTCGCGTAGACGTCGGCGTCTTCTTCGACAAACAGACCGCCAAACAGGTCGGAGTGACCGCTGTCCTGCGTACGCGCGGTCTGTTCGGCCGCCTTGATCGCCTCTTCCATGGCGGTCAGCAGCACCGCCCGATTGCGGTCGATGTTGGCCTGGTAGGCTTTCTGCTCGTCGTGGAAATACGGCCCGAGGCGATCCAGTGCACCGCTGCGGATCAAACCGTCGAGGGTGCGCTTGTTGATACGCTTGAGGTCGACCCGTGCGCAGAAATCGAACAGATCCTTGAACGGACCGGCCAGACGCGCTTCGGTGATCGCCTCGACCGGGCCTTCACCCACGCCCTTGATGGCGCCCAGGCCGTAAATGATCCGGCCTTCGTCGTTCACCGTGAACTTGAATTCGGACGTGTTCACGTCCGGCGCGTCGAGACGCAGCTTCATGGTCCGCACTTCTTCGATCAAGGTCACGACCTTGTCGGTGTTGTGCATATCCGCCGAGAGTACCGCGGCCATGAACGGCGCCGGGTAGTGCGCCTTCAGCCATGCGGTCTGGTACGACACCAGGCCATAGGCGGCGGAGTGGGATTTGTTGAAGCCGTAACCGGCGAACTTTTCCACCAGGTCGAAGATGTTACCGGCGAGGTCCGCGTCGATATTGTTGGTGGCGCAACCTTCAATGAAGCCACCGCGCTGCTTGGCCATTTCCTCGGGTTTTTTCTTACCCATGGCTCGACGCAGCATGTCCGCACCACCGAGGGTGTAACCGGCCATGACCTGGGCAATCTGCATCACCTGTTCTTGATACAAAATGATGCCGTAAGTCGGTGCCAGTACCGGCTTGAGGCCTTCGTACTGGTAGTCCGAGTGCGGATACGCCAACTCGGCGCGACCGTGCTTACGGTTGATGAAGTCGTCCACCATGCCCGATTGCAGCGGGCCCGGACGGAACAGCGCCACCAGTGCGATCAAGTCTTCCAGGCAGTCGGGCTTGAGCTTTTTGATCAGCTCTTTCATGCCGCGGGATTCAAGCTGGAACACCGCCGTGGTTTCGGCTTTTTGCAGCAGTGTGTAAGTCGGCTTGTCGTCCAGCGGGATGAACGCGATGTCGAGCGGCGGCTCGTTGACCTTGGCGCGGTCGCGGTTGATGGTTTTCAGCGCCCAGTCGATGATCGTCAGCGTTCGCAGGCCGAGGAAGTCGAACTTCACCAGGCCAGCCGCCTCGACGTCATCCTTGTCGAACTGGGTTACCAGGCCGTCACCGGCTTCGTCGCAATAGATCGGCGAGAAGTCGGTCAGCTTGGTCGGCGCGATAACCACACCACCGGCGTGCTTGCCGACGTTACGCACAACACCTTCGAGCTTGCGGGCCATCTCCCAGATTTCCGCGGCCTCTTCATCGACCTTGATGAAGTCGCGCAGGATCTCTTCCTGCTCATAGGCTTTTTCCAGGGTCATGCCGACTTCGAACGGAATCATCTTCGACAGACGATCCGCCAGGCCATAGGACTTGCCTTGCACCCGTGCCACGTCGCGGACCACAGCCTTCGCCGCCATGGAACCGAAGGTGATGATCTGGCTTACGGCATTGCGGCCGTACTTCTCGGCTACGTAGTCGATTACCCGGTCACGACCGTCCATGCAGAAGTCGACGTCGAAGTCGGGCATCGATACCCGTTCCGGGTTGAGGAAGCGTTCGAACAGCAGGTCGTATTCCAGCGGATCGAGGTCGGTGATCTTCTGTACGTAGGCCACCAGCGATCCGGCACCCGACCCCCGGCCAGGACCTACCGGTACGCCGTTGTTCTTGGCCCACTGGATAAAGTCCATCACGATCAGGAAGTAACCGGGGAACCCCATCTGGATGATGATATCCAGTTCGAAATTCAGTCGGTCGACATAGACCTGACGCTTGGCTTCGTAGTCTTCGGTGGTGTCTTTGGGCAGCAGAACACTAAGGCGCTCTTCCAGGCCGTCGAAGGACACCTTGCGGAAGTACTCGTCGATGGTCATGCCATCGGGGATCGGGAAGTTGGGCAGGAAGTGCGTCCCCAGTTTCACTTCGATGTTGCAGCGCTTGGCGATCTCGACGGTGTTTTCCAGCGCCTCGGGAATGTCGCTGAACAGCTCGGCCATTTCCTTGGCGCTTTTGAGGTACTGCTGATCGCTGTAGTTCTTCGAACGCCGCGGGTCGTCCAGGGCACGGCCCTCACCGATGCACACACGGGTTTCGTGGGCGGCGAAGTCTTCCTGCTTGATGAAGCGCACATCGTTGGTCGCCACCAGCGGCGCACCGAGCTTCTCGGCCAGGGCCACGGCGCCGTGCAGCTGCTCTTCATCGTTGGGGCGATTGGTGCGCTGGATTTCCAGATAGAAACGATCCGGAAACACTTCCATCCATTCCCGCGCCAGGGTTTCGGCCTCGGCGGGGTTGCCGCTGAGCATGGCCTGGCCGATCTCGCCTTCTTTGGCCGCCGACAGCATGATCAAGCCCGAGTTGGCTTCAGCAACCCATTCGCGCTCGATGATGACCGCGCCATTGCGCTGACCATCGATGAAACCGCGGGAAATCAGCTCGGTAAGGTTGCGATAGCCTTCGGCGTTCATCACCAGCAGGCTGATCCGGCTCAGCGGGTTGTCCGGATCCTTGTTCGACAGCCACAGGTCAGCGCCGCAGATCGGCTTGATCCCGGCACCCATGGCGTTTTTATAGAATTTGACCAGGGAACACATGTTGTTCTGGTCGGTGACCGCTACGGCAGGCATGTTCATGCCAACCAGGGTCTTGACCAGCGGTTTGATCCGCACCAGACCGTCGACCAGGGAGTATTCAGTGTGCAGGCGTAGGTGAACGAATGAAGCCGGCATAGTGATCCTGTCTGTAAACATGAAGACAACAAGGCCCGGATTGTACCGGGCCTTGGTAAAAAAAATCAGCCTTGCGACTAACTCTCTACGACGCTCTCTAGCGCCTCATACGCCAGACGCACCGGGGCAAACGAACGCCGATGAATCGGGGTCGGCCCGAGCCGTGCCAGCGCTTCCAGATGAACGGGGGTCGGGTAGCCTTTGTGCCCACCAATGCCGTAGCCCGGGTAGATCAATTCGAATGCGGCCATTTCACGATCACGGCTGACCTTGGCCAGGATCGATGCGGCGGCGATAGCGGGAACCTTGCTATCGCCCTTGACCACGGCTTCGGAACGCATCGGCAGTTTCGGGCAACGGTTGCCGTCGATCATCGCCAGCTTCGGCTGAACGTGCAGCCCGGCGACCGCGCGCTGCATGGCCAGCATGGTGGCGTGCAGGATATTCAGCTCATCGATTTCTTCGACCTCGGCGCGAGCGATGCACCAGCTCAGGGCTTTTTCGCAGATTTCGTCGTAGAGCTTTTCGCGACGGGCTTCGGTGAGTTTCTTCGAGTCGTTCAGGCCGAGGATCGGGCGATTCGGATCAAGGATCACTGCCGCCGTCACCACCGCGCCACAGAGCGGGCCGCGACCCACTTCATCGACACCGGCAACCAACTCTTCGATTTCAGCGACCAAGGTGAAATCCAGCCCCATCTGCATATTCGGTTTACTCATTTTACTTGGCCGATCAGGTTCAGCACTGCGTCCGCAGCCTGGTTGGAGGCATCCAGACGCAGGGTCCGGTGTATCTCGTCAAAACCGCGGGTCTGCTCTTCGCCACCCTCGATCAGCGGCGACAAGGTCTGGGCCAGCGCTTCGACCGTGGCATCGTCCTGCAACAACTCGGGCACCAGCAGACGCTGGGCCAACAGGTTCGGCAACGAAATATAGGGGCTTTTCACCATACGCTTGAGAATCCAGAACGTCAGCGGCGCCAGGCGATAGGCGACCACCATCGGCCGCTTGTACAGCAGCGCTTCAAGCGTTGCAGTGCCGGAGGCAATCAACACCGCATCGCACGCTGCCAGGGCCAGATGAGACTGGCCATCGAGCAGGGTCAGCGGCAGATCGCGACCGGCCAACAGTTCTTCCAGCTGTGCACGACGTTGCGCACTGGCGCAAGGCATGACAAACCGCACCCCCGGGCGCAGCGCACGCAAGCGCTGGGCCGTATCGAGAAACAACGCACCGAGCCGGCCAACTTCACCGCCGCGGCTGCCGGGCATCAACGCCACCAGCGGCCCGTCGGGCAAGCCAAGTTCGGCCCGCGCAGCAGCGCGATCGGCCTGGAGTGGAATGGCGTCGGCCAGGGTATGGCCGACGAACCGCACCGGCACGCCTTTCTCTTCGTAGAATCTGGCTTCAAACGGGAACAGCGTGAGCATCAGGTCGCAGCCTTCGCGAATCTTCAGCACGCGTTTCTGCCGCCAGGCCCAGACCGACGGGCTGACGTAATGCACGGTCTTGATCCCGGCCTGGCGCAACTTGAGTTCGATATTGAGGTTGAAGTCGGGCGCGTCGATACCGATGAACACATCGGGTTTCGCGTCGATCAGGTCGGCGACCAGCTTCTTGCGCCTTGCAAGCAGCTCGCGCAACCGGCCCAGCACTTCCACCAGGCCCATGACGGACAGACGTTCCATCGGAAAATACGAGGTCAGGCCTTCTGCCTGCATCAACGGACCGCCAACACCAATGAATTCGACGGCAGTGTGACGAGCCTTGAGCGCACGCATGAGGCCCGCACCCAGAATGTCACCGGAAGCTTCACCCGCTACCAGCGCAATACGCAGATTGGCCATGGTTAGCGAGTGATGCCGCGAGTCGAAGACTGGATGGAGTCGCGGAACACCGCTACTTCCGGGAATTGCGCAGAAGGCTCGGCGAGTTCGGCAAGCGCCTGCTCCACGGTCAGGCCCTGGCGGTAGACAATCTTGTAGGCACGACGCAGCGCGTGGATCGCATCTTCGCTGAAGCCCCGACGGCGCATGCCCTCGAAGTTCATGCTCCGGGCTTCAGCCGGGTTGCCGAACACCGTGACATAGGCAGGAACATCCTTGCCGATCGCCGTACCCATGCCTGAAAAGCTGTGGGCGCCGATGTGGCAATACTGGTGAACCAGGGTAAAACCGGAGAGGATCGCCCAGTCTTCCACATGCACATGGCCCGCCAGTGCGGTGTTGTTGACCAGGATGCAGTGGTTGCCGATAACGCTGTCGTGGCCGATGTGGGCATAGGCCATGATCAGGTTGTGATCGCCCAGGGTCGTTTCCGAGCGGTCCTGGATGGTGCCACGGTGAATCGTCACGCCTTCACGGATGACGTTGTGATCACCGATCACCAGGCGGGTTTCCTCGCCCTTGTACTTAAGGTCAGGTGTATCTTCGCCCACCGAGGAAAACTGGTAGATGCGATTGTGCTTACCGATTCGGGTCGGGCCCTTGAGAATCACGTGCGGCCCGATGACTGTCCCCTCGCCGATTTCCACACCTGCGCCGACGATCGACCACGGGCCGACCTCGACGCCGTCAGCCAGAACGGCTGTCGGATCGATGATTGCACGAGGGTCAATCAAACTCATAGCTTGCGTTCCGCACAGATGATCTCAGCCGAGCAGACAGGCTTGCCATCGACCGAAGCCTGGCATTCGAACTTCCAGATCTGACGCTTGCAGCTGATGAACTTGGCTTCAAGGATCAACTGATCACCCGGCAATACCGGCTGGCGGAAGCGCAGCTTGTCGGAACCGACGAAGTAATAGAGCGTGCCGTCGGCCGGTTTCACGTCAAGCATTTTGAAACCAAGGATTCCGGCAGCCTGAGCCATTGCCTCGATGATCAATACGCCCGGCATGATTGGATGCGCAGGGAAGTGACCATTGAAGAACGGTTCGTTGATGCTGACATTCTTGTAGGCACGAATGCGCTTGCCTTCAACATCCAGCTCCACTACCCGGTCCACCAGCAGGAACGGGTAACGGTGAGGCAGGTATTCGCGAATCTCGTTGATGTCCATCATTTCGGGGGGAAGCCTATGTAAAGATTGGGGGCGCGCGACGGGCGCACGCTCCACTAGCAAATCAGGGACGCAGTCTAGCGACTGCGCGCACTTGATATGGAAATGGTATCAGCCATCTGATGAAGCATTACCGTCAGGGGTCACTTCCCCTGCCTGCTTTTCCAGCTGTCGCAGACGTCGCGCGATGTCATCGAGCTGACGGATACGTGCCGCGCTTTTGCGCCACTCGGCTGCCGGCTGCATGGCCGTACCGGAAGAATAGGCGCCAGGCTCGGTAATCGAGTGGGTCACCATGGTCATCCCGGTAATGAAAACGTTGTCGCAAATGTCGATGTGTCCCACCAGGCCTACGCCACCGGCGAGCATGCAATGCTTGCCGATTCTGGTGCTGCCGGAGATCCCGACGCACGCCGCCATGGCGGTGTGATCGCCCACCTGAACGTTGTGGGCAATCTGAATCTGGTTATCGAGCTTCACGCCGTTACCGATGACGGTATCGGCCAACGCACCGCGATCTATAGCCGTGTTCACGCCGATTTCAACATCATCGCCGATCAGCACACCACCGATCTGGGCGATTTTCTGCCAGATACCTTTTTCATTGGCAAAACCGAAGCCTTCGCCGCCGAGCACCGCACCGGACTGAATGACGACACGCTTGCCGACGCGCACGTCGTGATACAAGGTCACTCGCGGCGCGAGCCAGCCACCCTCGCCCACCACGCTGCGAGCGCCAATGAAGCAATGCGCGCCGACAGTCGTACCGGCTGCCACCTGCGCACCGCTTTCGATCACCACAAAAGCGCCGATACTCGCCGCCGGGTCGACAACCGCATCCGCCGCGATCACCGCCGTCGGATGAATCCCGGCTGCCGCCTTGGGCTTGGGATCGAACAGGTGAGAAACACGCGCGTAGGCTGCATACGGATCCGGCACCACCAGCACATCCCCGCCATGACCTTCGGCGTCAGCGGCCTTGAGCAACAGGGCTGCTGCCTGACTGCCTGCCAGGTACTTGCGATATTGGGGGTTTGCAAGAAAGCTCAACTGAGCTGGGCCAGCCTCCTGCAAGGTGGCTAGCCCAGTAATTGCTTTCTCGGGGTCGCCACGTAGCGTGGCGCCGAGGAACTCGGCCAGCTGGCCGAGCTTAATGGTCACGGTCATGGGTTACTTCAGCTGATTCATGCGCTCGATAACCTGGCGAGTGATGTCGTACTGAGGTTTGACATCAATCACTGCGCCACGCTCGAAGACCAGGTCAAAAGCACCTTTCTTGATGACTTCTTCCACAGCGCTGTCCAGTTTCGGCTTGAGCTGCTTCAGCATTTCACGGTCGGCAACGGCTTTGGCTTCGTTCAGCTCCTTGGACTGGAACTGGAAGTCACGGGCCTTTTGCTTGAATTCAAGCTCCAGACGCTCACGCTCGCCCTGCTGCATTTTGTCGCCACCGGCCATCAGACGATCCTGAATGCCCTTGGCGCTGGTTTCCAGCGACTTGAGCTTGGTCAGTTGAGGACCGAACTTCTTCTCGGCATCCACGGCGTATTTCTTGGCCGCGTCGGACTCCAGCAGAGCCATCTGATAGTTCAGAACAGCAATTTTCATGTCGGCGAACGCCGGACCAGCGACCAGTACGCTGGCCAGGAGAACCAATTGAGTCAACTTACGCACGATGCACTCCTACAAAATTCATTGTCGTTATCTTGGGTCAGACGCTTAGAACGTCTGGCCGAGAGAGAATTGGAACACTTGAGTTTCAGCGTCATCCGGTTTCTTGACTGGCATGGCCAGGGCGAAACTCAGAGGCCCCAGTGCGGTGACCCAGGTCACTCCCACACCGACAGAACTGGCCATGTTGCTCAGACTGACATCGTTACACTGCGTATTGGACTTCGACGCAGGGTTGGTGTTGGTCGTCTGCTCGCATTTGGAGTCGAATACGTTACCCACATCCCAGAATACCGAGGTACGCAGGGATCGTTGATCCTTGACGAACGGCAGCGGGAACAGAATCTCTGCACCACCCTGGATCAGGACGTTACCACCGAACGGCAGTGGATCCTGGTCCGGGTCAGCAAGAGTACCCGGGTTGCCCGTTTCGAGTGCGCCGCGGCTCGGAGTACTACGCGGCCCCAGTGTACTGTCCTTGAAGCCACGAACCGAGTTGAAACCACCAGCATAGTAGTTTTCATAGAATGGCAAGCCTTCGGTCGAACCGTAGCCGTCGCCATAACCCAATTCGGTGTGCAGGCGCATGGTGTAGTTTTCACTCAGCGGCTGGAACAACTGACCACGGTAGTCGAGTTTGAAGAACGACAAGTCACTACCCGGCACAGTGACTTCCGCCGTCAAGCTTTGGGAGTGACCACGAGTCGCCAAAACGCCTTTGTTCAGGGTGGACTCGGACCAACCGGCCGAAGCCTTGAAGTTCAGGTACTTGTCGCCTTCCTGGTTAACGAAGTCGAAGATCTCGTCGACGGTGTAAACGCCAGTCTTGATCGTGTCCTGTTGCGCATTCAGGCCGAAGGTCAGACGCGAAGTCTCGCTGATTGGATAACCGACACTCACACCGGCACCCAGGCTGTCCACGGCGTAGCTGGCGACGTCGGTATCGAGTTCGTCATAGTCAGTGGTGCGGTAGAACGCGTTGTAACCCAGGCTCACGCCGTCGGCGGTCCAGTAGGGGTCGACAAAACCGAAGTTATAGCGGGTCTGGTATTCGCTTTTGGTCAAGCCGACGCTGACCTTGTTACCGGTACCCAGGAAGTTGTTCTGGGTGATCGAACCACCGAGGATCAAACCGGCGCTCTGGGCGAAACCGACGCTGGCGGTAATCGAACCGGAGGCTTGTTCTTCAACGCTGTAGTTGACGTCCACCTGGTCATCGACACCCGGCACGGCCGGAGTCTCAACGTTGACTTCCTTGAAGAAGCCCAGACGTTCCAGACGGGTCTTGGACTGATCGATCAGGTAGGTCGAAGCCCAGCCGCCTTCCATCTGGCGCATTTCACGACGCAGCACTTCGTCTTCGGACTTGGTGTTGCCACGGAAGTTGATGCGGTTCACGTAGGCACGCTTGCCCGGATCGACCGCGAACAGGATGTCTACGGTGTGATCTTCTTCGTGCGGTTGAGGCACGCCGTTGACGTTGGCGAAGGTGTAACCCTCGTTCCCCAGGCGACGGGTGATCAGTTCGGAGGTGGTGGTCATCAGCTTGCGCGAGAACACCTGGCCTTTTTGCACCAGCAGCAGGGACTTGACCTGGTCTTCAGGGACTTTCAGGTCACCGCTGAGCTTGACGTCACGAACGGTGTACTTGTCGCCTTCGTTGACGTTGACGGTGATGTAGACGTGCTTCTTGTCCGGCGTAATGGAGACCTGGGTCGAAGCGATATCCATGTTGATATAGCCACGGTCCAGGTAGTAGGAACGCAGGCGCTCCAGGTCACCGGACAGTTTCTCACGGGCGTACTTGTCGTCGTTCTTGAAGAACGACAACCAGTTGGTGGTCTTGAGTTCGAACAGGTCGATCAGGTCTTCATCAGGGAAAACCGTGTTGCCCACAACGTTGATGTGCTGGATAGCCGCAACGGTGCCTTCGTTGATGTTGACCTTCAGGCCGACGCGGTTACGCGGCTGTGGCACCACTTCGGTGTCGACGGTAGCCGAGTAGCGACCCTGGGCGACGTACTGGCGTTGCAGTTCGTTACGCACACCTTCAAGGGTGGCACGCTGGAAGATCTCGCCTTCGGCCAGACCGGATTGTTTGAGGCCTTTCATCAAGTCTTCGGTAGAGATCGCCTTGTTACCTTCGATCTCGATACTGGCGACCGACGGACGCTCGACTACCGTGATGACCAGGACGTTGCCATCGCGGCCCAGCTGGATATCTTGAAAGAAACCGGTTTTGAACAACGCACGAGTGGATTCCACCAGGCGACGATCATCCGCCTGTTCACCGACGTTCAACGGCAAAGCACCAAAGACGCTACCCGCGGAGACCCGCTGGAGGCCATTGACGCGAATATCAGAGATAGTGAAGGACTCGGCGTGAACTTCGGCGATCATCAATACGGTGAGAACCGCAGTTAGCAGCAGACGTTTCATGAAGTCCTTTCTTATTCCAACTGGCAATAAACAAACTGCCGCAAAATGCGGCAGATTCGCAATTCAGCGAAGCGTTACAGTCGACCCAGATCATTGACAAGAGCAAGCAACATCACCCCAATCACCAAACTGATGCCGATCTGTATCCCCCAACCTTGCACCCGATCTGACAAGGGACGACCACGCACCCACTCGATCAGATAAAACAACAAATGCCCCCCATCCAGTACCGGAATGGGCAACAAATTCAGAACACCCAAGCTAATACTCAGATAAGCAAGGAAATTCAGGAAATCAGCAACACCCGACTGGGCCGAAGCGCCCGCCACTTTAGCAATGGTTATCGGTCCACTCAAGTTTTTTACCGAGAGCTCACCGAACAACATTTTCTTCAGTGAATCGAGGGTCAGCACGCTCATGGTCCAGGTGCGTCGTGCCCCTTCGCCAATTGCTGCCAATGGCCCGTAGCTGACCTCGCGGATCATCTCCGGCGGCCAGTCGATCGCTTTCACCCCTGCCCCCAAATAACCGCTGGGCGATTTGCTCTCGCCGCGAGCGGCAAGCGTCACAGGGACGTCGATTTGAGCACCGTCGCGCTCAACCCGCAGCATGATTTTGGTATCGGGATGCTTACGGACGGTATCGACAACCTGCTGCCAGTCATCCAGAGCACGGCCATCAAGCGCCAGCAACCGGTCACCGGTCTTCAGGCCGGCAGCCTGAGCCGGCCCCTTTGGATCGAGTTCGGCCAGGACAGGCGGCAATGCCGGACGCCACGGACGAATCCCCAATGAATGGATAGGATCGGGCTCATCAGCCCCTTTGAGCCATTTGTCCAGCGCAAGTTCACGAGGAGAATCGGTCGTGGAGCCTTGTTCGCGCACCAACACCTGCAATGAACCGCTCTCGCCCAGGCGACGCACCAGTTGCAGATTCACCGCCGCCCAGCCGGAAGTCGCCTCGCCATCAATGGCCACGATTTCCTGGCCGGGGCTCAAACCCGCCTTGGCTGCAATACTGCCGGACTCGACAGCGCCGATGACCGGGCGCACCTGCTCGCTGCCGAGCATTGCCAATGCCCAGAAGAACACCAACGCCAGCAGGAAGTTGGCTATCGGTCCCGCGGCTACGATGGCAATGCGCTGACGAACGGATTTGCGATTGAAGGATTGATCAAGCTGATCGAGCGGCACTTCACCTTCGCGCTCGTCGAGCATCTTGACGTAGCCACCCAACGGGATGGCGGCGACGACAAATTCGGTGCCCTGCTTGTCATGCCAGCGCAGCAAAGGCATGCCGAAGCCTACGGAGAAGCGCAGCACCTTGACCCCACAGCGACGCGCAACCCAAAAATGGCCGAACTCGTGGAAGGTAACCAGCACACCCAGAGCGACCAGGGTGCCGACAATCATATAGAGCGCGCTCATCTACTTTCTCCGCATTCCTATCCGCTGCTGCGTGGGCCAACTATCCACAGCATTTACCGCCCGTGACGGCTCAACCATTGTCCGGCCAGCAATCGCGCCTTCGCGTCTGCCGTGAACACTGCATCGAGATCATCCACAGCCACTACGGGCTCCAGATTCAGTACTTCCTCGATGATACTCGCGATTTCCGGGTAACGAACCCGTTCGTCGAGAAATGCCGCCACCGCCACCTCGTTCGCCGCATTGAGCATGGCCGGCGCGCTGTTACCCGCTTCGGCCGCCTGACGGGCCAGACGCAGGCAAGGAAAACGCTCTTCATCGGGCGCCTGGAAGTCCAGTCGCGCAATGGCAAACAGATCCAGCGGCGCCACACCCGAATCGATCCGCTCCGGCCAGGCCAGGGCATTGGCGATGGGCGTGCGCATGTCCGGATTACCCAGCTGTGCCAGAACGGAACCGTCGACGTAGTCGACCAGCGAATGGATCACACTTTGCGGGTGAATCACCACCTCGACCTGGGATGGCCTGGCATCGAACAGCCAGCAGGCTTCGATCAACTCAAGCCCCTTGTTCATCATGCTGGCCGAGTCCACGGAGATTTTTCGCCCCATGGACCAGTTCGGATGAGCACACGCCTGATCGGGAGAAACATGCGCCAGCTCAGCCATTGGCGTCTGCCGGAACGGACCGCCTGAAGCCGTCAGCAAAATCCGGCGCACACCGACCGACTCAAGGCCACGGGCATAATCCAGCGGCATGCACTGGAAAATCGCGTTGTGCTCGCTATCGATCGGCAGCAACACCGAACCACTCTTGCGCACGGCCTGCATGAACAGCGCGCCGGACATGACCAGCGCTTCTTTATTAGCCAGGAGGATCTTCTTGCCAGCCTCGACCGCCGCCAGTGTCGGACGCAATCCCGCCGCACCGACGATGGCCGCCATGACCGTATCGACTTCCGGATCGGAAGCGACCTGGCACAAACCCTCCTCGCCCACCAGGACACGGGTCGAAAGACCCGCCGCGCGCAAATCATCCTGCAGGGTACGGGCAGCTGCGACTTCAGGTACCACGGCAAATCGCGGGACATGGCGCACGCAAAGCGCCAGCAATTCACTCAAGCGGGTGAAGCCAGTCAAGGCAAAGACCTGATATCGATCCGGGTGACGAGCGATGACGTCGAGCGTACTCAGGCCAATCGAGCCGGTCGCGCCCAGAACGGTAATCTGTTGCGGGCGGCTCATGGGGCCGCCATCCACAGCAGCACCGCAAACAGCGGAATCGCTGCCGTCAGGCTATCGATACGATCCAGCACGCCGCCGTGACCCGGAAGCAGATTGCTGCTGTCCTTGATCCCGGATTGACGCTTGAACATGCTTTCAGTGAGATCACCCACCACCGAAATGAACACGATCAGCGCGGCACCGATCAACCCCTTGAACAGTTCGGCCACCGTCCAGTCGCGCACCAGAGCAACGATTGTGGTAATCACCAGGCTCAACGCCAGACCACCGTACACGCCTTCCCAGCTTTTGCCCGGACTGACCTGCGGTGCGAGCTTGCGCTTGCCGAAAGCACGACCGGAGAAGTAGGCGCCAATATCGGCCCCCCAAACCAACACCATCACTGCCATGATCAGCCAATTACCCAGCGGGTATTGCTTGATCTGCACCAAGCCTTGCCAGGCCGGCAGGAGAATCAGCAGGCCGATCACCAACTTGGTCGCCGCATTGGACCAATGCTCGCTCGAACGCGGATAGGTCAGCACCAGATACGTCGCCACTGCCCACCACAGCACCGAAGCGCCCAATACCCAAGGCGCGAGGCCGGGCAGGATGTACATGAGGAACAGCGCCAAAGCGACCACAGCGGCATAGCCGACGCGGAACGCTTGAGCGGCGAAACCCGCCAGACGCGCCCATTCCCAGGCACCGAGGGTCACGACCAGCCCGATGAACAGTGCAAAACCGGAACCTTCAAGCAGGAAAAACCCGCACAGGGCAATCGGTAGCAGGATCAGCGCGGTGATGATTCGTTGTTTAAGCATTAAACCCGGGCTCCAGCCTCGACCTGCTCGCTCGTTTTACCGAAGCGGCGCTGGCGGGAAGCGTAATCGGCCAGCGCATTGCGCATGGCATCGTGTTTGAAGTCCGGCCAGAACAGGTCGGAGAAATACAGCTCGGCATAGGCCAACTGCCAGAGCAGGAAGTTGCTGATGCGGTGCTCGCCACCGGTACGGATACACAGGTCCGGCAGCGGCAGGTCGCCCGTGGCCAGACAGGTCTGCAGCAGATCGGGCGTGATGTCTTCCGGACGCAGGTGTCCGGCCTGGACCTCTCGCGCCAGTCGTTGCGCTGCTTGCGCGATATCCCACTGACCGCCGTAATTGGCGGCTATCTGCAGGACAAATCGATTGGCGCCGGCCGTCATGGCCTCGGCTTCACGCATGGCAGCCTGCAGCTCTGGATGAAAACGCGAGCGATCGCCAATGATGCGCAGGCTGATGTTGTTGTCGTTGAGGCGCTTGGCCTCTCGACGCAGCGCCTTGAAGAACAGATCCATCAAAGCGCTGACCTCATCGGCCGGACGCTGCCAGTTCTCGCTGGAAAAGGCGAACAGGGTCAGCACTTCGACCTTGGCCTCGGCACAAACTTCAATGACGGCACGCACCGCATCCACGCCCGCTTTATGCCCGGCGACACCCGGCATAAAGCGTTTTTTCGCCCAGCGATTGTTACCATCCATGATGATCGCGACATGGCGCGGCACCGCGGACGGTGCAGACTGCTTGGTCTTTTCCATGAAAACGCGACCCTTATACGGCCATCAGGTCTTTTTCTTTCTGCGCCAGGTCCGCGTCGATTTTAGCCACGAACTTCTTGGTCAGATCGTCGATCTCGCCAGTCGCACGACGCTCCTCGTCTTCGCTGATCTCTTTTTCCTTGACCAGATCCTTGAGCTGGCTGTTGGCATCGCGACGGATGTTGCGCACGGCAACACGGGCATCTTCAGCGACGTCACGAGCCTGCTTGGTGAAGCCCTTGCGGGTTTCTTCGGTCAGGGCAGGCATGGAGATCAGCAGCAGTTCGCCGAGGTTGGTCGGGTTCAGGTTCAGACCCGCGCTACCGATCGCCTTGTCGACGGCACCCAGCATGTTGCGCTCGAAAGCAACGACTTGCAGGGTACGGGCGTCCTTGACGGTGATGTTGGCCACTTGCTTGATCGGGGTGTCGGAGCCGTAGTACGGCACCATCACGCCTTCCAGGATGCTCGGGTGCGCCTGGCCGGTACGAATGCGGCCGAAGTTGTGCGCCAGCGATTCCACGGATTTCTGCATGCGCTCTTGAGCGTCTTTCTTGATTTCGTTGATCATTGTGCGCCTTCCTCGATCAGGGTCCCTTCCGCGCCGCCGTGTACGATATTCAGCAGGGCGCCGGGCTTGTTCATGTTAAATACGCGTAGTGGCATCTTGTGGTCGCGGCACAAGCAAATGGCCGTCAGATCCATCACACCCAGCTTGCGATCCAGCACTTCATCATAAGTCAGATGATCGAACTTCTCGGCATGCGGGTCTTTGAACGGGTCAGCGGTGTAGACGCCATCGACCTTGGTCGCCTTGAGCACGACGTCGGCATCGATTTCGATTGCACGCAGGCAGGCTGCCGAATCCGTCGTAAAGAACGGGTTGCCGGTACCGGCCGCGAAAATCACCACGTCCTTGGAGTTCAGGTGGCGCATGGCCTTGCGACGATCGTAGTGATCGGTCACGCCAACCATGGAAATAGCGGACATCACGATGGCCGAGATGTTGGCGCGCTCGAGAGCGTCGCGCATGGCCAGGGCGTTCATCACAGTGGCCAGCATGCCCATGTGGTCGCCGGTGACACGGTCCATGCCAGCCTTGCTCAGCGCTTCACCGCGGAACAGGTTGCCACCACCGATAACCAGACCGACCTGAACACCGATGCCGACCAACTGGCCAACTTCCAATGCCATGCGATCCAGAACTTTCGGATCGATCCCGAACTCTTCCGAGCCCATCAGGGCCTCGCCGCTAAGCTTGAGTAGAATGCGTTTATAGCGAGCCTGATAACCACTGCCCTGCTGAGCCATTGCGAATCTCTCCTGCGGCGTATTTTAAAAATTCTTTGCGAGCTGTTTACAGCTGGCGTTCAATCTAGCTTGGCGCTGCTTCAGCGCCATCGGAACATGGCTTTGTAAGCCAGTTCCAAAGGGAAACCAAATAAAAATTGATACCCCATCTGAAAAGAGGCTGCGCGCGTGAGCGGGCAGCCTCTTCTGGGCGACAGTTAAAAAACCGTCTTATTGCTTGGCGGCAGCCAGCTGGGCAGCAACTTCTTCTGCGAAGTTGTCCACTGGCTTCTCGATGCCTTCGCCTACTTTGAAGTAAGTGAAGGAAACGATTTCAGCGCCGGCTTTCTTGGCCAGGGCACCTACGGTGACTTCCGGGTTCATGACGAAAGCTTGCTCGACCAGGCTGGCTTCAGCCAGGAACTTGGTGATGCGGCCAGCGATCATCTTCTCGACGATTTCTGCCGGCTTGCCTTTCATCTTGTCTTCGTTCAGGGTCAGGAAAACACCCTTCTCGCGCTCGATGGCCTCTGGCGAAACCTGCGATGGCAGCAGGAACTCAGGATTGCTTGCCGCCACGTGCATGGCGATCTCTTTGGCCAGCTGAACATCGCCGCCCTTGAGAACAACAGCAACACCGATCTTGTTACCGTGCAGGTAGGTGCCGACAACGTCGCCCTCTACGCGCACCAGGCGACGAATGTTGACGTTCTCGCCTACTTTGGCAACCAGTGCTTCACGAGCCGATTCCTGAGCGGCGATCAGCGGAGCTGCGTCGGTCAGTTTTTCGTCGAAAGCTTTTTCTACACAGGCAGCAACGAAGTTCTTGAAGTCGTCTTGCAGGGCCAGGAAGTCGGTCTGCGAGTTGACTTCCAGCAGCACGGCTGCCTTGTCGTCAGCCTTGATGGCGATAGCGCCTTCAGCGGCAACGTTGCCGGCTTTCTTGGCAGCCTTGATGGCGCCCGAAGCACGCATGTCATCAATGGCTTTCTCGATGTCGCCGCCAGCCTTGGTCAAGGCCTTTTTGCAGTCCATCATGCCTTCGCCAGTACGCTCGCGCAGTTCTTTGACCAACGCTGCAGTAATCTCTGCCATTTCAAAATCCTCTTGGATAGGTTTTCAACCATTCCACCCGATCGAACGGGCGATCAATTCTTCCCCAACCACCCTTGTTAGCTGCCGCACGTTACAGATAGAGCAGTGGGCGCCGACAAATGGTTTTCGAGGTGGCAAAAAGGGGGCCAAGCCCCCTTTTTGCTTACTGAGTCAACGCCAGGGCGTCAATTACTCAGCTGCAGCCTGAGTTTCTTCAGCTGCGAACTCAACGGTGCCGCCGGCAACATTGTTGCGACCGCGGATGACAGCGTCAGCCATCGAACCCATGTACAGCTGGATAGCGCGGATTGCGTCATCGTTGCCTGGGATGATGTAGTCAACGCCTTCCGGGCTGCTGTTGGTATCGACTACGCCGATAACCGGGATGCCCAGCTTGTTGGCTTCGGTGATCGCGATGCGCTCGTGATCAACGTCGATAACGAACAGAGCGTCTGGCAGACCGCCCATGTCCTTGATACCACCCAGGGAACGATCCAGCTTTTCCAGGTCACGAGTGCGCATCAGCGCTTCTTTCTTGGTCAGCTTGGCGAAAGTACCGTCTTCGGCTTGAACTTCAAGGTCACGCAGACGCTTGATGGAAGCACGGATGGTCTTGAAGTTGGTCAGCATGCCGCCCAACCAGCGGTGATCGACGTACGGCGAACCGCAACGTGCTGCTTCTTCAGCAACGATCTTGCCAGCGGAACGCTTGGTGCCGACGAACAGAATCTTGTTTTTGCCCTGGGCCAGACGCTCTACGAAAGTCAGAGCTTCGTTGAACATTGGCAGGGTTTTTTCAAGGTTGATGATGTGGATCTTGTTACGCGCGCCGAAAATGTACTTGCCCATTTTCGGGTTCCAGTAACGGGTCTGGTGACCGAAGTGCACACCGGCCTTCAGCATATCGCGCATGTTGACTTGGGACATGATAGTTCCTTAATAAGTCGGGTTTGGCCTCCACGTATCCCAATGACCAACCAGCAGCATCAGCTGAAGGCACCCAGGTCATCGTGTCGACACGTGTGTGGATTTAGGCTTTACGGGACATCCCCGGAAAGCGGCGCATTTTATACCATAAGGCAGGGCAAAACGGAACCCGGATTCTGAAATCCTGGCGAGCGTTTTGCTCAATCCCTTGGAATCCGCCAAGAATGCACCATTCTATAGAGAGAAGCGATGCACACAGGCGCAGATTTGCGCTGCTCGTCTGGTAGAATCGCATTTTTCAGGGCCGCGAAGTTCGATCGCGCAATGCCCTTTCCGTTTAGAAAGCGCCGCCTGGCGCAGAGAGAGCCTGTATGACCGTCACCCTCAAAACCCCCGAGGATATCGCCAAAATGCGTATCGCCGGCAAACTGGCCGCCGATGTGCTGGAAATGATTGCCGAATACGTCAAGCCGGGCGTTACCACCGACCAACTGAACCAGATCTGCCACGACTACATCGTCAATGAGCAGAAAGCCATCCCTGCCCCGCTCAACTACAAGGGCTATCCAAAGTCGATCTGCACGTCGATCAACCATGTGGTCTGCCATGGCATCCCGAACGACAAGCCGCTCAAGGATGGCGACACCCTGAACATCGACGTCACCGTCATCAAGGACGGTTACCACGGCGATACCAGCCGCATGTTCCACGTCGGCACCGTGCCGGTCTGGGCCGAGCGCCTGTCCCAGGTGACCCAGGAATGCATGTACAAGGCGATCGAGATCGTCAAGCCCGGCTGCCGCCTGGGCGACATCGGCGAAATCATCCAGAAGCACGCGGAAAAGAACGGCTTCTCGGTGGTTCGTGAATTCTGCGGCCATGGTATCGGCAAGGTGTTCCACGAAGAGCCGCAGATCCTGCACTACGGCCGAGCCGGCACCGGAATGGAACTCAAGGCTGGCATGACCTTCACCATCGAGCCGATGATCAACCAGGGCCGTGCCGACACCAAGGTACTGGGCGATGGCTGGACCGCGATCACCAAGGACCGCAAGCTCTCGGCACAGTGGGAACACACCCTGCTGGTGACCGAAACCGGTTACGAGATCTTCACCTTGCGCAGCGATGACACCATCCCTCGCGTTTCGGCCTGATCCCGTTACCGTACATCGCCTATAGAAAGGAAAGCCAATCGATGCCGCAGGTGGATCCCGAACTCTTCGACCGCGGCCAGTTCCAGGCTGAACTGGCCCTGAAGGCAAGCCCGATCTCGGCCTTCAAGAAGGCGATCCGCCAGGCCCGCGAAGTGCTCGACACGCGCTTTCGCAACGGCCGGGACATTCGCCGGCTGATCGAGGATCGCGCCTGGTTCGTCGACAACATCCTGCAAAAGGCCTGGGAGCAGTTCAGCTGGAGCGAGGACGCCGACATCGCACTGGTCGCGGTCGGCGGCTACGGCCGTGGCGAATTGCACCCCTATTCCGACATCGACTTGCTGATCCTGCTGGACAGCGCCGACCACGAGGTTTTCCGCGATTCCATCGAGCGTTTTCTGACGCTGTTGTGGGACATCGGCCTGGAAGTCGGTCAGAGCGTTCGTTCGGTCGACGAGTGCGCCGTCGAGGCCCGCGCCGACCTGACGGTCGTCACCAACCTGATGGAAAGCCGCACCATCGCCGGCCCCGAGCATTTGCGCCAGCGCATGCTGGACGTCACCGGTACCGGGCACATGTGGCCGAGCAAGGACTTCTTCCTGGCCAAGCGTGCCGAACAAAAGGCTCGCCACCACAAGTACAACGACACCGAATACAACCTGGAACCCAACGTCAAAGGCTCACCCGGCGGCCTGCGGGATATCCAGACGATTCTGTGGGTAGCCCGTCGCGAGTACGGCACCCTGAACCTGCGGGCACTGGCTGGGGAAGGGTTCCTGGTGGAGAGTGAAAACGCCCTGCTCGCCTCCTCCCAGGAGTTCCTGTGGAAGGTTCGCTATGCCCTGCACATGTTGGCTGGCCGCTCCGAAGACCGCCTGCTGTTCGATCACCAGCGCACCATTGCCGGGCTGCTGGGCTTCAAAGGCGACGACGCCAAGCAAGCCATCGAAAACTTCATGCAGCAGTATTACCGGGTGGTCATGAGCATCGCCCAGCTCAGCGACCTGATCATCCAGCACTTCGAGGAAGTCATCCTCGCACCGGAAGACGAATCGCCACCGCAGCCGATCAACTCGCGTTTCCAGTTGCATGACGGCTACATCGAGGCACGCAACGACAACGTTTTCCGCCGCACGCCGTTCGCCATGCTCGAAATCTTCGTGCTGATGGCCCAGCAGCCGGAAATCAAGGGCGTGCGCGCCGACACCATTCGCCTGCTGCGGGAACACCGCCACCTGATCGACGACGACTTCCGCAACGATATTCGCAACACCAGCCTGTTTATCGAATTGTTCAAATGCAAGATCGGCATCCACCGCAACCTGCGGCGCATGAATCGTTACGGCATCCTGGGGCGTTACCTGCCCGAATTCGGTTTCATCGTCGGGCAGATGCAACACGACCTGTTCCACATCTATACGGTCGATGCCCACACCCTGAACCTGATCAAGCACCTGCGTAAGTTGCAGTACACCCAGGTGTCGGAAAAATTCCCGCTGGCCAGCAAGCTCATGGGAAAACTGCCCAAACCCGAGCTGATCTACATGGCAGGCCTGTACCACGACATCGGCAAAGGCCGACATGGCGACCACTCGGACATCGGAGCGGTCGATGCCGAGGCGTTTTGCCAGCGCCATCAGCTGCCAGTGTGGGACAGCCGCCTGATCGTGTGGCTGGTGCAAAACCACCTGGTGATGTCGACCACCGCCCAGCGCAAGGACTTGTCCGACCCGCAGGTGATCCACGATTTCGCCCAGATCGTCGGCGACGAAACCCGCCTCGACTACCTGTATGTGCTCACCGTCTCCGACATCAACGCCACCAACCCGACCCTGTGGAACTCCTGGCGCGCCAGCCTGCTGCGCCAGCTCTACACCGAGACCAAGCGCGCCCTGCGTCGCGGCCTGGAGAACCCGGTGGATCGCGAAGAGCAGATCCGCCAGACCCAGAGCGCCGCCCTGGATATCCTGGTGCGCGGCGGCACCGACCCGGACGACGTCGAGCAGTTGTGGGCGCAGCTGGGTGACGACTATTTCCTGCGCCACACCGCCGGCGACGTCGCCTGGCACAGTGACGCGATCCTCCAGCAACCGGCCGACGGCGGACCACTGGTGCTGATCAAGGAAACCACCCAGCGCGAGTTCGAAGGTGGCACGCA
Organism: Pseudomonas sp. S2_F07; assembly: GCF_054668325.1. Lineage (NCBI taxonomy): Bacteria > Pseudomonadati > Pseudomonadota > Gammaproteobacteria > Pseudomonadales > Pseudomonadaceae > Pseudomonas > Pseudomonas sp. S2_F07. The sequence goes on along the minus strand of NZ_CP162758.1, from coordinate 5,157,651 downwards.
GATCTTCATCTACGCCCCTGACCAGCACGACTTCTTTGCCGTGACCGTGGCCGCGATGGACCAGCTCAACCTGAACATCCACGACGCCCGGGTCATCACCTCCAGCAGCCAGTTCACCCTCGACACCTATATCGTGCTCGACACCGACGGCGACTCGATTGGCGATAACCCGGCGCGGGTAAAACAGATCCGCGAGGGCCTGACCGAAGCCCTGCGCAACCCGGACAACTACCCGACCATCATCCAGCGCCGGGTACCGCGTCAGCTCAAGCATTTCGCCTTTGCGCCACAGGTGACGATCCACAACGACGCCCAGCGCCCGGTGACGGTGCTGGAACTCACGGCGCCCGACCGCCCGGGCCTGCTGGCGCGCATTGGCACGATCTTCCTGGAGTTCGACCTGTCGTTGCAGAACGCCAAGATCGCCACCCTCGGCGAGCGCGTGGAAGACGTGTTCTTCATCACCGACGCCAACAATCAGCCGCTGTCCGACCCGCTGCTGTGCAGCCGCCTGCAGGATGCGATCGTCGAACAGCTGAGCGTCAACCAGGAACCTGATATCAAACTGTCGCGCATCAGCATCTGAATCAACATATTTCCCCTGTGGGAGCCCCCTAGCCACAAGCTCGCTCCCACATTGAAAGAGGCCCCCGATGAACAACGCTCTGTCCCAGCTCCAGCCCTACCCGTTCGAGAAACTCCGCGCCCTGCTCGGCAGCGTGACGCCAAACCCGGACAAGCGTCCGATCGCGCTGTCCATCGGCGAGCCGAAACACCGTTCGCCAAGCTTTGTCGCTGAGGCTTTGGCCAGCAATCTGGAAAAAATGGCCGTGTACCCGACCACACTCGGTATCCCGGAGCTGCGTGAAGCCATCGCGGCATGGTGCGAGCGGCGCTTCGATGTCCCCAAGGGCTGGATCGACCCGGCGCGCAACGTGCTGCCGGTCAACGGTACCCGCGAGGCCTTGTTTGCCTTCACCCAGACCGTAGTCAACCGTGGCGATGACGCGCTGGTAGTCAGCCCGAACCCCTTCTACCAGATCTACGAAGGCGCGGCGTTCCTCGCCGGGGCCAAGCCGCATTACCTGCCGTGCCTGGACGAAAACGGCTTCAACCCGGATTTCGACGCCGTGTCGCCGGACATCTGGAAGCGCTGCCAGATCCTGTTCCTGTGCTCGCCAGGCAACCCGACCGGCGCCTTGATCCCGGTCGACACCCTGAAAAAACTGATCGCCCTGGCCGATGAACACGATTTCGTAATCGCCGCGGACGAGTGCTACAGCGAACTGTATTTCGACGAACAGACTCCACCACCAGGCCTGCTCAGCGCTTGCGCGGAATTAGGCCGCAAGGACTTCAAACGCTGCGTGGTGTTCCACAGCCTGTCCAAGCGTTCAAACCTGCCAGGCCTGCGTTCGGGCTTTGTGGCCGGTGATGCCGACGTCCTCAAGGGATTCCTGCTCTACCGCACCTACCACGGCTGCGCGATGCCGGTTCAAACCCAACTGGCCAGCGTTGCCGCCTGGAATGACGAAGTGCACGTGCGCGCCAACCGGGCGCTGTATCGCGAGAAGTTCGATGCGGTGCTGGAAATCCTCAGCCCGGTCATTGACGTACAGCGGCCGGATGGCAGCTTCTATCTGTGGCCGAATGTAGCCGGTGACGACGCTGCGTTCTGCCGCGACCTGTTCGAGGAGGAGCACGTGACCGTGGTACCGGGTTCTTATCTGTCGCGGGATGTCGATGGCGTCAATCCGGGAGCCGGACGCGTGCGCATGGCGTTGGTTGCGCCGTTGGCGGAGTGTGTCGAGGCTGCCGAGCGCATTCGTGATTTTGTCACTCGTAATCGATAATTCAAAAACCACCCGCACTGTGCAATGCAGTGCGGGCGACCTTCAACTAGCGCAACACTCTCTAATAGTCAGAAACTTTACCTTCGAATAACTAAAAAACTAATCTCCACGCCGAACCCAAGCGTTTTTTCAACCTTAGGAAGTTATCGACAAGGAGATAGTCAATGCTGAATGAACAGCCCTGCAAAATTATCGGCCCATTAAATGAGCAAGATTCATACGAGACGGCCATCAATGAAAACCCCAGCAATGCCCCCACCGCATCACCAGGTGGTCGAAACAAACGCGGCGTCGCCATTCATTCCAAGTTCTGGGCTAGCCACAGAACGCTGAAAATTGCTTTCCTCAACCCGCCATCCAGCACACACCGTGAGGCAGCGATAAAGGCCATCAAAGTATGGCAACCCTCCATCAATCTCAAACTGGATTTTGTCAACGGCACAGAGGGCGATATCCGTATCACCATGGAGCCCCCCCTTAACTACTCCGCCATTGGCACTGATGCCATGTTGCGCGGTCCTGATGAAAACACAATGAACATCGGCACGGATCCAGAGCACCCCGGATTCGAAGCCACTGTTCTACATGAATTTGGCCATGCGCTGGGGATGCAACATGAACATCAACATCCAAAAGCCGATATTCCATGGAACAAACCCGCCGTCTATGATTTTTACTTATCCGCCTATCAGTGGAGCAAAGAAGAGGTCGATCACAACTTATTCAAATTACTTGAAGACAAACTCACCCGCACGACGGTCTACGATCCAACTTCAATCATGCACTACCCCATATCCAACGAACTTACGACGGGCGATTGGTCGGTACAAAAAAATACGATACTTAGTCAAAATGATCGTCGCCTGATGCGCAAGATTTACCCAAAACAATAATGCAGCCGGATTCAAGACATTACTTACCAACTCACTTTACCGCTCCAAGCCTGGCCTCACTTCGGTCCAATTCCCCCCAACACCTCGCGCAACACGTCATCACCCATCTGGTGATGACGGCTGAGGCTGTACAACTCCAATTGATGGCGATACTCGGACATCATTCGCGCCTTGAGCTCTGCGGCCGTCGAAGAACAACAGCGGCGGCAGAAACAGAAACAGAAACAGAAACAGAAACAGTTCAGGGTCGATTGCCACATGCAAACCCAGCGTCGCCAGGCGAGTAAGGCCCCAGCGGCGGTTTGCATAAACAGTGGTTCCCGGAAAATCGACAGCATTGAAGTGCCATATTGGCCGCTTAGACTACGGGTGTCCCTTGCACCTACGTCGCACAGGTACAGAGTGCCCTGAAACACCGCAACCCCTGTGGGAGCGAGCCTGCTCGCGATGGCTGCGCATCAGCCAACCATGATGCTGGATGTCATGGCCCAATCGCGAGCAGGCTCGCTCCCACAGGTTTTGCGTTTTAACTGAAAGGCCATGGCATAATCCCGGACCAATTATTTCCAGCACCTGCAAAGGGGGCAAATCCTTGACCGTTTCAAGCAAAACGTTGCACCTTTTCGGCATCAAAGCCTGCGACACCATGAAAAAGGCGCGCACCTGGCTCGATGAACACGCTGTCAGCTATGACTTTCATGATTACAAGGCGGTCGGTATCGACCGTGAACACCTGACCCAATGGTGCAGCGAGCACGGTTGGGAAGTGGTGTTGAACCGTGCAGGCACGACCTTTCGCAAGCTCGACGACGAACGCAAAGCCGATCTCGACCAGACGAAAGCCATCGAACTGATGCTCGCACAACCCTCGATGATCAAGCGCCCGGTGCTCGATCTCGGTGACCGAACCCTGATTGGCTTCAAGCCAGATATCTACGCGGCCGCGCTCAAGTAAGCAGCCCGTTCAATTTTGTTAGAGGTATACACATGTCCACTACCCTGTTCAGCCTGGCCTTCGGTGTCGGCACTCAAAACCGTCAAGGCGCATGGCTGGAAGTGTTCTACGCCGCCCCGCTGCTCAAGCCATCGGCTGAAATCGTCGCCGCTATCGCCCCGATCCTGGGTTACAGCGAAGGCAATCAGGCCATCGCGTTCAGCACCGCCCAGGCCTCGCAACTGGCCGAAGCGCTCAAAAGCGTCGACGCTGCCCAGGCAGCCCTGCTGACCCGTCTGGCCGAAAGCCACAAGCCGCTGGTCGCCACCCTGCTGGCCGAAGATGCCCAGCTGTCGTCCACCCCTGAGGCCTACCTCAAGCTGCACCTGCTGAGCCATCGCCTGGTCAAGCCACACGGCCTGAACCTGGCCGGGATCTTCCCGCTGCTGCCGAACGTTGCCTGGACCAGCCAGGGCGCTATCGACCTGAGCGAACTGGCCGAGCTGCAACTCGAAGCCCGTCTGCGCGGCGAACTGCTGGAAGTGTTCTCGGTAGACAAATTCCCGAAAATGACCGACTACGTGGTTCCGGCCGGCGTGCGTATCGCTGACGCTGCACGGCTGCGCCTGGGCGCCTACGTGGGCGAAGGCACCACCGTGATGCACGAAGGTTTCATCAATTTCAACGCCGGCACCGAAGGCCCGGGCATGATCGAAGGCCGCGTATCCGCCGGCGTATTCGTCGGCAAGGGTTCTGACTTGGGCGGCGGCTGCTCGACCATGGGCACCCTGTCGGGCGGCGGCAACATCGTGATCAAGGTCGGCGAAGGCTGCCTGATCGGCGCCAACGCCGGTATCGGTATTCCGTTGGGCGACCGCAACACCGTCGAGTCGGGCCTGTATGTGACCGCCGGCACCAAGGTGGCGCTGCTGGACGAGAACAATCAACTGGTCAAAGTGGTCAAGGCCCGTGAACTGGCTGGCCAGCCGGACCTGCTGTTCCGTCGCAATTCGGAGACCGGTGCCGTGGAATGCAAAACCCACAAATCGGCCATCGAACTGAACGAAGCGCTGCACGCTCACAACTAAGTGCCGCAGGCACCTGTGGGAACGACGGTGCGTCGCTCCCACAAGGTCCGGTGTACATCCGCCCAAGTTCACAGGGCTGAACACATGATGATTCTCTCTCCCTGGCGTGCCGATTTTCCGGCTATCGCCGCCCTGCAACGGCAAGACCAGACCTATCTGGACAACGCCGCCACCACGCAAAAACCTCAAGCCCTGCTCGATGCCCTGGCGCACTACTACGCCAATGGCGCGGCCAACGTGCATCGGGCGCAGCATTTGCCCGGCGCCCACGCCACCCAGGCGTTCGAGGACAGCCGCCGCAAGGTTGCGCAATGGCTCAATACTGGCGATTGCGGGCAGATCATTTTTACCCACGGTGCGACATCCGCGCTGAATCTACTGGCCTATGGCCTGGAACATCTTTTCAATCCGGGCGACGAGATTGTCATCAGCGCCCTGGAGCATCACGCCAACCTGCTGCCGTGGCAGCAACTGGCGCACCGTCGCGAGCTGAAACTGGTGATCCTGCCGCTGGATGCCGAGGGCGTGATCGACCTTGAAGCCGCGGCCGGTCTGATCGGCCCACGCACGCGTCTGCTGGCGGTCAGTCAACTTTCCAACGTGATTGGCGCGTGGCAGCCGCTGCCTGAATTACTGGCACTGGCCAAGGCGCACAACGCCCTGACCGTGATCGACGGCGCCCAGGGCGTGGTTCATGGTCGCCACGACGTGCAAGCGCTGGGCTGCGACTTTTATGTGTTCTCCAGCCACAAGCTCTACGGCCCCGATGGGTTGGGGGTGCTGTTCGGTCGCAATACGGCGCTGCAACAACTGCGTCCCTGGCAGTTCGGCGGTGAAATGGTGCTCGATGCCAATTATCAAGACGCACGCTTTCGCCCGGCACCGCTGGGTTTCGAGGCCGGGACGCCGCCGATTGCCAGCGTGATCGGCCTTGGCGCGACACTGGATTACCTCGCCGGACTCGATCAGGACGCCGTGTCCGCCCATGAAGCTGCGCTACATGCCTGCCTGCTCAAGGGCCTGGAGGCGCGCAACGGCATCCGCCTGCTGGGCAAGCCACAAGTGGCGCTGGCCAGTTTCACCGTCGAGGGTGTGCATAACTCCGATCTCGCGCATTTGCTGACCGAACAAGGGATCGCGGTGCGTGCTGGCCATCACTGTGCGATGCCGCTGCTCAAACGCTTCGAACTGGCCGGAGCGATTCGGGTGTCGCTGGCGCTGTACAACGATTCCGAAGACCTGGAGCGGTTCTTCGAAGCCCTGGATCAGGCACTGGAGCTATTGCGATGAACCTGCCCGCCGATGCCGTGACGGCACTGGACACCTTTCAGAAAGCGGCCGGCTGGGAACAACGCGCACGCCTGCTGATGCAATGGGGCGAGCGCCTGCCGGCGTTGAGTGAGGCGCAGATGTGTGATGCCAACCGGGTGCACGGCTGTGAAAGCCAGGTGTGGCTGGTGGGCGAATTGCGCGATGGCCACTGGCAATTCAGCGCCAACAGCGATGCACGGTTGATTCGCGGGTTGGTGGCGTTGCTGCTGGCGCGGGTCAACGGCTTGTCGGCGGCCGAGTTGCAGCAGGTGGATTTGCCGGACTGGTTCAATCAGTTGGGGCTGGGGCGGCAGTTGTCCGAGTCCCGCAGCAATGGTTTGAATGCGGTGCTTCAGCGAATGCGTAGCCTAAGCGACGCGTAGGAGCTGCCGAAGGCTGCGATCCTTGGCGCCTTTGGGCACAACAGCTCTTGAAGATCAAAAGATCGCAGCCTTCGGCAGCTCCTACGGCTTGACCCGCTCCGCCGGCCGCCGCACACCCGCGACAATCTTGTCCACAGCCTTGGTCGCCGCGACCATACCAAACGTCGCCGTCACCATCATCACCGCGCCAAACCCGCCGGCACAATCGAGCTTGACCCCATCACCGACAAAACTTTTCTGCAGGCAAATGCTGCCGTCCGGTTTTGGGTAGCGCAGTTGCTCGGTGGAAAACACGCACGGCACGCTGTAATGGCGGGTCACCGTGCGTGAGAAGCCGTAGTCGCGGCGCAGCGTGGAACGTACTTTCGAAGCCAATGGATCATTGAACGTGCGATTGAGGTCGCAGACCTGGATCAACGTCGGGTCAATCTGCCCGCCCGCGCCGCCGGTGGTGATGATCTGGATCTTGCGCCGCTTGCACCAGGCGATCAGCGCGGCCTTGGCGTTGACGCTGTCGATGCAGTCGATTACGCAGTCGATGTTCGGCGTGATGTACTCGGCCATGGTGTCGCGGGTCACGAAGTCAGGCACCGCGTGCACCGTGCAGCCCGGGTTGATCCCGCGCAGACGCTCGGCCATCACCTCGACCTTGGGCTTGCCCACAGTGCTGTCCAGCGCGTGCAACTGACGGTTGGCGTTGCTGACGCAGACGTCGTCGAGGTCGAACAGCGAAATCTCGCCCACGCCACAACGGGCCATGGCTTCCGCCGCCCAGGAACCGACACCACCGACGCCGACGATCGCCACATGGGCCGCGCGCAGGCGCTCAAGGCCTTCGATGCCATACAAACGGGCGATGCCAGCAAACCGCGGATCTTCTGTACTCATGACCATTACCCCAAAAACCGGCGCGCATTATAGGGCCGTCGGCGCCCAAGAGCATCATTGCGCTATGAACGGGCAACATCCACGAAAACTACATCGAACAAAGATTCGCCCTACACGCTCTAACGAAAGAACTTAAACCGACTTGGATTGCCCAATGTCCGGCAATTCCGTGTCCGCTGTACGACTAGAGAATGCCCGGTGTAGGATGCGCGCCCCTTGGCGACCGCCAACCGTTCCTTCGTTCCACAGTCTTTGGAACCCGAAATAACTATGTCATCGCGTAAATTTGGACTCAACCTGGTCGTGGTGCTCGCCATCGCCGCCTTGTTTACCGGCTTCTGGGCGCTGATCAATCGCCCGGTCACCGCCCCCAACTGGCCTGAACAGATCTCCGGTTTCTCGTACTCGCCCTTCCAGCAGGGCCAGTTCCCGCAGAAGGACCAGTTCCCGACCGACGATCAAATGCGTCGCGACCTGGAGATCATGAGCAAGCTGACGGACAACATCCGCATCTACTCGGTCGATGGCACCCTGCAAAACATCCCGAAACTGGCGGAAGAGTTCGGCTTGCGGGTGACCTTGGGGATCTGGATCAGCCCGGACCAGGAACGCAACGAACGGGAAATCACCCGCGCCATTGAAATCGCCAATTCCTCGCGCAGCGTGGTTCGCGTGGTGGTCGGCAACGAGGCCATTTACCGCAAGGAAATCACCGCCCAGGCACTCAGCGTCATGCTCGATCGCGTGCGCGCTGCCGTGAAAGTGCCGGTGACCACGTCCGAACAGTGGCACGTGTGGGAAGAACATCCGGAACTGGCCAGGCACGTCGACCTGATCGCCGCGCACATCTTGCCTTACTGGGAGTTCGTCCCGATGGACAAGGCCGGGCAGTTCGTCCTGGATCGCGCCCGCGACTTGAAAAAGATGTTCCCGAAAAAACCACTGCTGCTGTCCGAGGTGGGCTGGCCGAGCAACGGCCGCATGCGCGGTGGCGCCGATGCCTCACCGGCAGACCAGGCGATCTACCTGCGAACCCTGGTCAACAAGCTCAACCGCCAGGGCTTCAACTACTTCGTGATCGAAGCGTTTGACCAGCCGTGGAAAGTCAGCGACGAAGGTTCCGTCGGCGCCTACTGGGGCGTGTTCAACGCCGCGCGCCAGCAGAAATTCAACTTCGAAGGCCCGGTGGTAGCGATTCCGCAATGGCGCGTATTGGCCATTGGCTCGGTGGTATTGGCGCTGTTGTCGCTGACCCTGCTGATGATCGACGGATCGGCCCTGCGCCAGCGCGGTCGCACCTTCCTGACCTTCATTGCGTTCCTGTGCGGTTCGGTGCTGGTGTGGATCGGTTACGACTACAGCCAGCAATACAGCACCTGGTTCAGCCTGACCGTGGGCTTCTTGCTCGCCCTCGGTGCGCTCGGGGTGTTTATCGTGCTGCTGACCGAAGCCCATGAACTGGCCGAAGCGGTGTGGGTGCACAAGCGCCGGCGCGAGTTCCTGCCGGTGGAAGGCGACTCCAGCTACCGCCCGAAAGTGTCGATTCACGTGCCCTGCTACAACGAACCGCCGGAGATGGTCAAACAGACCCTCAACGCCCTGGCCAACCTCGACTATCCGGACTTCGAAGTCCTGATCATCGACAACAACACCAAGGACCCGGCGGTCTGGGAACCGGTGCGCGATTATTGCGAAACCCTCGGCCCGCGCTTCAAGTTCTTCCACGTCGCACCGCTGGCCGGCTTCAAGGGCGGCGCGCTGAACTACCTGATCCCGCACACCGCCAAGGATGCCGAAGTGATCGCGGTGATCGACTCCGATTACTGCGTGCACCCGAACTGGCTCAAGCACATGGTGCCGCACTTCGCCGACCCGAAAATCGCCGTGGTGCAGTCGCCGCAGGATTACCGCGACCAGAACGAAAGCACCTTCAAGAAGCTCTGCTACGCGGAATACAAAGGCTTCTTCCACATCGGCATGGTCACCCGCAACGACCGTGACGCGATCATCCAGCACGGCACCATGACCATGACCCGTCGCTCGGTGCTCGAAGAACTGGGCTGGGCCGACTGGTGCATCTGTGAAGACGCCGAACTGGGCCTGCGGGTATTCGAAAAAGGCCTGTCGGCGGCGTATTACCACACCAGCTATGGCAAGGGCCTGATGCCCGATACCTTCATCGACTTCAAGAAACAGCGTTTCCGCTGGGCCTACGGAGCGATCCAGATCATCAAGCGTCACACCGCCAGCCTGCTGCGCGGCAAGGACACCGAACTGACCCGCGGCCAACGCTACCACTTCCTCGCAGGGTGGTTGCCGTGGGTGGCGGACGGCATGAACATCTTCTTCACCGTCGGCGCGCTGTTGTGGTCGGCGGCGATGATCATCGTGCCGCAACGGGTCGATCCGCCGCTGCTGATCTTCGCAATCCCGCCATTGGCGCTGTTCGTGTTCAAAGTCGCCAAAATCATCTTCCTCTACCGTCGTGCGGTCGGAGTGAATTTGAAGGATGCCTTCTGCGCGGCGCTGGCCGGTCTGGCGTTGTCCCACACCATCGCCAAAGCGGTGCTGTACGGCTTCTTCACCAGCAGCATTCCGTTCTTCCGTACGCCGAAGAATGCCGACAACCACGGCTTCTGGGTGGCGATTTCCGAAGCACGGGAAGAGATGTTCATCATGCTGCTGTTGTGGGGCGCGGCGCTGGGGATCTTCCTGGTGCAGGGCCTGCCGAGCAACGACATGCGCTTCTGGGTCACCATGCTGCTGGTGCAGTCGCTGCCGTACGTCGCGGCGCTGATCATGGCGTTCCTGTCGTCGCTGCCGAAACCGACCGCCGAACCTGAAACGGCACCTGTCGTCTAAATCTCTGCGGATGCACTAAACGGCGGCCAATGGTCGCCGTTTTGCTTTAAGATAAGCGCCATTTTGCGGGGCTTGGCGTGATACAGGTCGTACTGACCGCACACAATTCCTGTGGGAGCGGGCTTGCTCGCGAATGCGTTGTAACAGTCCAGGAGTATGTTGACTGACACACCGCATTCGCGAGCAAGTCGAAGCGTCGAACCGCCGCCCCCATATTAAAAGCCAAAGCCCATATCTAATGATTTCCGGAGTTTTCCATGACGGCCCACGCCGACCTTTCGCCGACCCTCCAACTCGCCATCGACCTGATCCGCCGTCCGTCCGTGACGCCGATCGACGCCGATTGCCAGAAGCAGATGATGCAGCGCCTGGGCGATGCCGGTTTCACCCTGGAACCGATGCGCATCGAAGATGTGGATAACTTCTGGGCCACCCACGGCCAGGACGACGGTCCGGTGCTGTGCTTCGCCGGCCACACCGACGTGGTCCCGACCGGCCCGGTGGCGGCCTGGCAGATCGAGCCGTTCAACGCGCTGATCGACGAACACGGCATGCTCTGTGGCCGTGGCGCCGCCGACATGAAAGGTAGCCTCGCCGCCATGACCGTCGCCTCCGAGCGCTTTGTCACCGACTACCCGAATCACAAGGGCAAAGTCGCCTTCCTGATCACCAGCGACGAAGAAGGCCCGGCGCACCACGGCACCAAGGCCGTTGTTGAGCGCCTGGCCGCGCGCAAGGAACGTCTGGACTGGTGCATCGTCGGCGAACCGTCGAGCACCACCCTGGTGGGTGACGTGGTCAAGAACGGCCGTCGCGGCTCCCTCGGCGCCAAGCTGACCGTGCGCGGTGTGCAGGGCCACGTGGCCTACCCGCACCTGGCGAAGAACCCGATCCACCTCGCAGCCCCTGCCCTGGCGGAACTGGCTGCCGAGCATTGGGACCACGGCAACGACTTCTTCCCGCCAACCAGTTTCCAGATCTCCAACGTCAACTCCGGTACCGGCGCGACCAACGTGATCCCGGGTGACCTGGTGGCGGTGTTCAACTTCCGCTTTTCTACCGAGTCGACAGTCGAAGGCCTGCAAAAGCGCGTCGCCGACATCCTCGACAAGCATGGCCTGGACTGGCACATCGACTGGGCGCTGTCTGGCCTGCCGTTCCTCACCGAACCGGGCGCGCTGCTCGACGCGGTGTCGGCGAGCATCAAGGACATCACCGGTCGTGAAACCAAGGCGTCCACCAGCGGTGGTACCTCCGATGGCCGCTTCATCGCGACCATGGGCACCCAAGTGGTTGAACTGGGCCCGGTCAACGCGACCATCCACCAGGTCAACGAGCGCGTACTGGCCGCCGATCTCGACGTGCTGACCGAGATCTACTACCAGACCCTGATCAAGTTGCTCGCCTGATGCTTGCGTGCCCGATCTGCAGTGAGCCGCTCAATGCGGTGGACAACGGCGTGGCCTGCCCCGCCGGGCATCGTTTCGACCGCGCTCGCCAGGGTTACTTGAACCTGTTGCCGGTGCAGCACAAAAACAGCCGCGACCCTGGGGATAACCAGGCGATGGTCGAAGCCCGCCGCGACTTCCTGAACGCCGGGCACTACGCCCCGGTGGCCAAGCGTCTGGCGGAACTGGCTGCTGGTTATGCACCGCAGCACTGGCTGGACATCGGTTGTGGCGAGGGTTACTACACCGCGCAAATCGCCGAGGCACTGCCATATGCCGAAGGTTATGCCCTGGACATCTCCCGGGAAGCGGTCAAACGCGCCTGCAAACGCAACCCGAAGCTGACCTGGTTGATCGCCAGCATGGCGCGGGTGCCGCTGGCTTCCGGCAGTTGCCAGTTCCTGGCCAGTGTCTTCAGCCCGCTGGACTGGGAAGAAGCCAAGCGCCTGCTCAGTGTTGGCGGCGGCCTGATGAAAGTCGGGCCAACCAGCGGCCACCTGATGGAACTGCGTGAGCGGCTGTACGACGAAGTGCGCGAGTACATTGACGACAAGCACCTGGACCTGGTGCCGGAAGGCATGGCATTGGCGCACAGCGAGACGCTGACGTTCAAGCTGACGCTGGTCAGCGGTCAGGACCGCGCCAACCTGCTGGCCATGACGCCCCACGGCTGGCGCGCCAGTGCCGAGCGTCGTGCTGCCGTTATCGAACAGGCCGAGCCGTTCGAGGTCACCGTGTCGATGCGCTACGATTATTTCGTTCTTCAATAACTTTCTATCTTTTGGTCTCGGGCAAATGCTCAAGACCGGCTAAATCCGCGAATGGATTTTTCAGACCCGCAGTGAGGACATCCATGCGCCAACCCGATATCGAGATTTACCTGAAAGACGCCGACGTCGACCACAAGGCCATTTCCGCCTGGCTGGGTGCGGCATTGGGCCCGTGCACCGATTGGGTCCAGAAGGGCCAGACCTACAAGTGCACGGCTGGCAACGTGCCAGTGACCTGGCTGCCAAAAGCCGTCGGCAAGTGGAACAGCCTGTACCTGGAAAGCGACCAGACCCCGTGGGACGACGACATCGCCTGCGCTCGCGCTGCGTTTGCCGCGCTGAACGTGGAAGTGCGTTGCGCACCGGGCACCTGGGTCGAGGAAGAAGGTGAAGAGACAGCGGACCGCTGGATTCGCATCAGTGTCGATGGTGAAGAAGAAATCACCTGGAAAACCGCATAAAAGCAAAAAGATCGCAGCCTGCGGCAGCTCCTACAAGGTTATGTGTACACCTGTAGGAGCTGCCGCAGGCTGCGATCTTTTGATCTTGAAAGTTACAACCCCACCACATCCTCAGCCTGCAACCCCTTCTGCCCTTCCACCACCGCGTATTCAACCTGCTGGCCTTCGGTCAGCGAACGGTGGCCTTCACCGCGAATCGCGCGGTAGTGCACGAACACGTCCACCCCGTCCTCGCGCTGAATGAAGCCGTAGCCCTTGGCGTCGTTGAACCACTTCACATTGCCGGTTTCGCGTGTTGCCATTTGTTCATACTCCCTTTTTATTATTGATCGGGCTTTTCGCAGGAAAGCCTCGGGAACGTCAGCCTGCGCATACCGGTCCCATGAGGGCAACGGCGACAGAGCGCCGAGTATATGACAGACGTTAAAACTCTCAACAGGAGTTTACTTCGCCGCTTTTTTGCCGATTTTAAGCGAATCCGGCACACTATCGCCCTCCCGAGCAAACGCTTGGTTTTATTCACTCACGCAGAAGCCGTATGACCCGCTCCCCGTTCCGCCGTCTTGTGTTTGGCACCCTGCGCCGACTGTTGTACATCTGGGTTCGCTCCGAGACGATCAACCAGTCGTCGTTCACCCTCAACCTCGACCGCAGTCGTCCGGTGTTCTACGTCCTGCAAAACCCTTCGCTGACCGACCTCGCCGTGGTCGACACCGAATGCAGCAAGGCCGGCCTGCCACGTCCGGTACTGCCGGTATCGGTGGGCAACCTGCTGGAACCTGCCGCGTTCTTCTACCTGACACCGGACCCCGACTGGCTCGGCCGTCAGGACAAGCGCGGCGCGCCGCCGACACTGACCCGCCTGGTCAGTGCCCTGAGCCAGAACGCCGCAGAAGATGCGCAGATCATTCCGGTCAGTGTGTTCTGGGGCCAGTCGCCAGACAGCGAAAACAGCCCATGGAAACTCCTGTTCGCCGACAGCTGGGCCGTTACCGGGCGCCTGCGTCGCTTGCTGAGCGTCATCGTGCTGGGACGCAAGACCCGCGTGCAATTCTCCGCGCCGATTCACCTGCGCGAACTGATCGAGCACGACAAGGGCCACGAACGCACCGTGCGCATGGCCCAGCGCATCCTGCGGGTGCACTTTCGCAACCTGAAGGCCGCGGTGATCGGCCCGGACATTTCCCACCGCCGCAACCTGGTCAAAGGCCTGCTGAACCAGCCACAGGTCAAACAAGCGATTCTCGACGAAGCCGAGCGCGAGAACATCTCGCCTGAGAAAGCCAAAGCCCAGGCGCTGCGCTACGGCAACGAAATCGCCTCGGACTACACCTACACGGCGATCCGTTTTATGGAAGTGGTGCTGAGCTGGTTCTGGAACAAGATCTACGACGGCATCAAGGTCAATCACATCGAAGGTGTGCAGAAGGTCGCCCCGGGTCACGAAGTGATCTATGTGCCGTGCCACCGCAGCCACATCGACTATCTGCTGCTGTCCTATCTGCTGTTTCGCAACGGCCTGACCCCGCCGCACATTGCCGCCGGCATCAACCTGAACATGCCGGTGATCGGCGGCCTGCTGCGTCGCGGCGGCGCGTTTTTCATGCGCCGCACGTTCAAGGGCAACCCGCTGTACACCTCGGTGTTCAACGAATACCTGCACACTCTGTTCACCAAGGGCTTCCCGGTGGAGTATTTCGTCGAGGGCGGCCGTTCGCGCACCGGGCGCATGCTGCAACCGAAGACCGGGATGCTGGCGATCACGCTGCGCAGCTTCCTGCGTTCGTCGCGCATGCCCATCGTCTTCGTGCCGGTGTACATCGGCTACGAGCGCGTACTGGAAGGTCGAACCTATCTTGGCGAGTTGCGCGGTGCGGCCAAGAAGAAAGAGTCGATCTTCGATATCTTCAAAGTGATTGGTGCGCTCAAGCAGCGCTTCGGCCAGGTGGCGGTGAACTTCGGCGAGCCGATCAAGCTGGCGGAATTCCTCGACGGCGAACAGCCGGACTGGCGCCAACAGGAGCTCGGCCCGCAGTTCAGACCCGCCTGGCTCAACGAAACCACCAACCGCCTCGGCGAGAAAGTCGCCCGGCACTTGAACGAAGCGGCGGCGATCAACCCGGTCAATCTGGTGGCACTGGCGCTGCTGTCGACCACCCGGCTGGCGCTGGATGACCGGGCCATGGCGCGAGTGCTGGACCTGTACCTGGCGCTGCTGCGCAAGGTCCCGTACTCGCCGCACACCACCTTGCCGGAAGGCGATGGCCGGGCGCTGATCGAGCATGTGAAGGACATGGACCTGCTGTCCGAGCAGAGCGATGCCCTGGGCAAGATTCTCTATCTGGACGAGCAGAACGCCGTCCTGATGACCTACTACCGCAACAACGTTTTGCACATCTTCGCCCTGCCTGCGCTACTGGCGAGCTTTTTCCAGAGCGCTTCGCGCATGAGCCGTGAACAGATCCTGCGCTACACCCGCGCGCTGTATCCCTACCTGCAAGCGGAGTTGTTCATTCGCTGGTCGCTGGACGAACTGGATACCGTAATCGATCAATGGCTGGCGGCCTTCGTCGAACAAGGCCTGCTGCGCTTCGAGAATGACCTGTACCTGCGCCCGGCGCCAAGCTCGCGGCATTTCGTGCTGCTGACGCTGCTGTCGAAAAGCATCGCCCAGACCTTGCAACGCTTCTACATGACCGTGTCCCTGCTGCTCAACAGCGGCCAGAACAGCATCAGCGCCGAAGAACTGGAAGACCTGTGCACGGTCATGGCCCAGCGCCTGTCGATCCTGCATGGCCTGAACGCCCCGGAGTTCTTCGACAAGAGCCTGTTCCGCCACTTCATCCAGACCATGCTCGACCTCGACGTGCTCAAGCGCGATGAGGCAGGCAAACTGAGCTATCACGAACTGCTCGGTGAACTGGCCGAAGGCGCGGCCAAACGGGTGTTGCCGGCAGAGATTCGTCTGTCGATTCGGCAGGTGGCGTTGCACGGTAATGAAAGTGCGGCGGAAAAAGCCCCGCTGAACACATAAACAACAACTTGAGTTTCCACGCAGAAATAAAAGGATGTATTTCTGCGAAATACCAGACTTCAATGATCAGCTAGCATCCTTCTCGCCTATTCCAGGCTCAACTAAAAGGATAGCTAGATGAACAAACACATTTCTGGAAAAGTTCTTTTCAGCAAAACCCCATACGAAATACAAACGGACTACACTACCAAAACCAGTCTTTACAAACATCTCAGTGACAATAAATCCAAGCTCATCAAAACGTACAAAGAAAACTCGCTGATGCATAAATGGTGGGAATTTGAGTTCATTATTGAACGCGACTCCAGTGAAAGCCCTGTCGGTACATACCGAATTGTCGCAGAAGTTTTTCTTCCCGACGGGACGCTTCTCGCCAAGGCCGATGAACTTCTATCGATCGATTTCCAATATGGCACTCGTCATCACGAAGACATCTACCTCGAACCTGTATTCATTGTTTAATTAATAAACACATCGAACCACCCGATAATAGCAAAGAGCCACTACATCTATCGGCAGCCGCACCTTCTTCAATGATGAGAGCGGCTATAAAAAATTTGCTCCGCAAGTGACTGAATACTCAAGTATATAATTGAAGAAACCCCTCACGCGCGAGGCAAAAAATTGCCGGGGGTTATTACCGGAAAAATCCGCTAAATTGTCATTGGCGCCGGCCCACTTCGGGCGCCAATGACAAGGATCCGCCTCATGAAAAAACTCTCTCTCCTTGGACTCGCCGCTTTACTGAGCGCTTGTCAATCCATGCAACCTGCCCCGAAAGCCAGCCTCGAGGGCGAAGTTTTCTACCTGCAACGCATCGCCCTGCCGCCGACGGCGATCCTCAGCGTCAGCCTGCAGGACATTTCACTCGCCGATGCCCCCGCGAAGGTCATCGACGTACAGCGCGGCCAAGTCCAGGGCCAGGTGCCACAGGCCTTCCATCTCAGCTACGACCCGTTGAAGGTAGAACCCAATCATCGATACTCGGTAAGTGCGCGCATTGAAGTCGACGGCAAACTGAAGTTCATCACCACCGAGAATCATGCCGTGCGCCTGGACGGAACCGATCCACAACCACTGAAGGTCCGCGTCGATCCGGCCCGCTACTAAGTGTCTTTTTCGAAAAAGGAAGCTGCCATGCTCCGCCCTACCCTTCGCTTCGCCGGCCTGTGCGCTGGCTTGATGATCTGTGCCAACGCCCTGGCGCTGTCCCTCTCCGACCTGTCACAGAAAGACGCCACCGGCGGGCTAAAGGACGCACTGACCCAAGGTGCGCAACTGGCCGTCAAACAACTCGGCACCCCGGGCGGCTTCAGCAACAACCCCGACGTGAAAATCGAACTGCCGGGCAAGCTGGGCAAAGTCGCGAGCAAGATGAAACAGTTCGGCATGGGTGACCAGGTCGACGAACTGGAAGCCAGCATGAACAAAGCGGCGGAAAGCGCCGTGATCCAGGCCCAGCCGATCCTTGTGGATGCCGTGAAGAAAATGACCGTGGAAGACGCCAAGGGCATCCTCAGCGGCGGCAACGATTCAGCCACCCAATACCTGAGCAAAACCAGCCGCGAACAAATCCGCACCAAGTTCCTGCCCATCGTCAAGCAAGCCACCGACAAGGTTGACCTGGCCCAGCAGTACAACTCGTTCGCCGGGCAAGCAGCGACAATGGGCGTTGTGGATGCGAAGAATGCCAACGTCGAAAACTACGTCACCGAGCAGGCGTTGAATGGCTTGTTCGAGATGATCGGCAAACAGGAAGAAACCATCCGCCAGAACCCGGCGGCTGCGGCAACCAGTTTGGCGAAGAAGGTGTTTGGCACGCTCTAAGCCCCGAGAAACTGCTGTGGTAGCAAGCCTGAACTGGTGCGCTGCATAGCAGTGAAGATGAGGCGGGTTTTGTCGAACGCAACTGACCTTCACCTTTCCCGGAAACAAGGACGTTTCTGATCAAATCCGTCTGCGATTCGCCTTCTCACAGAGAGTTTTTCCTACGCAAGGCTTGATTGCTTTGGGGATACGCTCAGCGCTCGTCATTTCGACGAACCAACGGATAAGGAAATCATTATGACGCAACATAGAATCAACGCGCTCTTGCACTTTCCTCCGGACTACGAAGTACCGGAAGGCTGCGACATCAATATCAGAGTACAAAACATTACCAACAGAACTGTGCCGATCCTTCACGGCATATGGGGCAGTAACACACTACCCTCGGCACGTCCCATCAATTTTGGTGTCAGTGTCGATTCAAACCTGAATGCCGTCGGAAGTCGCTATGTCATCAACGTAAAAATTTCCCACCAGAACACCGCGCTCTTGCTGGATATAGAGCGAGAATTCCACTGGGCAGGAGGGGATCACGATGCAGACATTTATTTGAGCCCCGTGGGCTACATCGCCGTGGAAAAGACCTGGATGCCGAGGATCGGTTACCCTGCCGACTCGAAACTGTATGTAAAGCTGATTGAACCCGTTAGCGATGAGAACGACGAGACCCTTGTGTGTGAAGGGGTCGGCTTGACCGGGGAGCCTAATTTCTATCTGAAATATGACCCGTCCATGATCAAACCGGGCCGACTTTACACGCTGGTCGGCTCATTTGAGACCTATGGCCAGCGCCGACTGTCGCTGGGGCTTCATCCAGCGAAACTGATACTGAAGCCTAATGATGTTGTTCATCTTGCAGATTTCGGTGCCTCTACCTGAAAGCCTGCGGATCGACACTTGACGCAAGATCCACTTATTTCATGCCACAGGCGTAGTGGATACGACGAATGCCAACGTCGAAAACTACGTCACCGAGCAAGCGTTGAATGGCTTGTTCGAGATGATCGGCAAACAGGAAGAAACCATCCGCCAGAACCCGGCGGCTGCGGCAACCAGTTTGGCGAAGTAGGTGTTTGGAACCTTGTAATTATTATCTGTCCGCAATACCAAAGAAGCCCCCTGAATCTGTGAAGGTCAGCGGGCTTTTTCGTCTTCCGTTGTTTTCTATTACCGCGGACCGTGGCCGCCCCCTCAAGGACTTAGTAGAAGTAAGAACGTTTCTGCTATATCAAACACACTCTTCGTCACAGATTGCAGGAATTGCCCTACATAAAATTCGTGGTGTCGACTCTATGGTTAGCACTCGTCAATACCGACGATTCTTTGAAAGGGAAATCAAAATGAATAGGGAAAAAGAAATTACCGGCAACGTGGTTTATTTCGAAAAAGTTGACCTTCGACCTGGCTCGTCCCTCCATGTCAGCTTAGTGGATACCACTCAGTCAAATGCTCTGAAAACGCTGGCTACAGAGATCTATTCCAATGTGAATAACGACATCATGGAATACACATTGAGTTACGACCTTGCAAAACTGCAGTACGGGAACACCTACTCCATCAGTGCAAACATCCTCTATGAAGACCAAGTGGTCTTCACCTCCACGAAACCTGTACCAGTGGATTTGAGCGCGGATATGATGTGGGTCAAAGATGTGGTGGTGAGCATCGTTAGTGTTTCGCCAGGCGCATAACCGGCAGTTTTGCTGAAGTTGTCGTTGGCGCCGCCTGTCCCCAGGTGCCAACGACAACCGTATTACCCTCTCAACCAACAAAAAACCATGAACCTGGTCGGCCCGAAGGCCGCCAAGATCAAACCCTCAAACCGACTCTTTGCGAACCCGAAACCAGGCGGCATAAAGGGCAGGCAAAAACAACAGAGTCAACGCCGTGGCCACAATCAACCCCCCCATGATCGCCACTGCCATCGGCCCGAAAAACACACTGCGCGACAACGGAATCATCGCCAATACCGCCGCCAGCGCCGTCAGCACAATCGGCCGGAACCGCCGCACCGTCGCCTCGATGATCGCCTCCCAAGGCTTGAGCCCCGCCGCGATATCCTGCTCGATCTGATCCACCAGAATCACCGAATTACGCATGATCATCCCCGACAACGCGATAGTCCCCAGCATGGCCACGAAACCGAACGGCTGACGGAACACCAACAGAAACAGCGTCACCCCGATCAACCCCAGCGGCGCCGTCAGGAACACCATCGCCGTGCGCGAAAAACTTCGCAGCTGCAGCATCAGCAAGGTCAACACCACCACGATGAACAGCGGCACCCCGGCCTTCACCGAGTTCTGTCCGCGCGCCGAGTCCTCTACCGTACCGCCGACATCCAGCAAGTAGCCATCGGGCAATTCAGCGCGGATCGGATCGAGGGTCGGCATGATCTGCTGCACCAGCGTCGCCGGTTGTTCTTTGCCATAGATGTCGGCGCGAACGGTCACGTTGGGCAGGCGGTTGCGGTGCCAGATGATGCCCTCCTCGAAGCCGTATTCCAGGGTCGCGATCTGCGACAGCGCGACACTGCGACCGTTATCGGTCGGCACCGCCAGGCTCGGCAGCAATGACAGTTCGGTGCGCTCATGCAAGGTGCCGCGCAACAGGATCTCGATCAACTCGTTGTCTTCACGGTACTGGCTGACGCTGGAACCGGTCAGGGAGCTTTGCAGGAACCTCGACAGGTTCGCCGTGCTCACGCCCAGCGCCCGCGCGCGGTCCTGATCAATGTTCAGGTACACCACCTTGCTCGGTTCTTCCCAATCCAGGTGGACGTTGACCACATGGGGGTTCTCGCGAACCTTGGCCGCGACTTTGCGCGCCAGCGCCCGCACTTCCTCGATGTGCTCCCCGGTCACGCGAAACTGCACCGGATAGCCAACCGGCGGACCGTTTTCCAGGCGCGTGACCCGCGAACGCAGAGCCGGGAATTGCTCGTTGAGGGTCGAGATCAACCAGCTGCGCAGGGTTTCCCGTTCTTCGATGGTTTTCGCCAGGACGACAAACTGGGCGAAGCTCGCCGCCGGCAGTTGCTGATCCAGCGGCAGGTAGAAACGCGGCGAACCGGTGCCGACGTAGGCCACATAATTGTCGATCCCGGTCTTGTCCTTGAGCAGCGCTTCGAGGCGCTTGACCTCGTCGGCAGTGTTGCTCAGCGAAGCGCCTTCGGCCAGTTTCAGGTCGACCATCAACTCCAGGCGACCCGATGCCGGGAAGAACTGCTGCGGCACAAAGCGGAACAGCACGATAGAGGCAACGAACAACAGCACGGTCACCAGAATCACGGTTTTGCGCCAGCGCACGCACCACTCCACCAGACGCCGGACGCGCTGGTAAAACGGCGTGGCATACGGATCGGGTTGACCGGCACCGTGTTTGGCGGCGTGAATCTTCGCCAGGTCCGGCAGGAGTTTTTCCCCCAGGTACGGCACGAATACCACTGCGACCACCCACGACGCCAACAGCGCGATGGTGACCACCTCGAAGATCGAGCGGGTGTATTCGCCAGTGCCCGATTGCGCCGTGGCAATCGGCAGGAAGCCGGCCGCGGTGATCAGCGTACCGGTGAGCATCGGGAACGCGGTGCTGGTCCAGGCATAACTCGCCGCTTTGACCCGGTCGAAGCCCTGCTCCATTTTGATCGCCATCATTTCCACGGCGATGATCGCGTCGTCCACCAACAAACCCAGGGCCAGTACCAGCGCGCCGAGGGAGATCTTGTGCAGGCCGATGCCAAGGTAATACATGCTCGCGAACGTCATCGCCAGCACCAGCGGAATCGCCAGGGCCACCACCATGCCGGTGCGCACGCCGAGGGAGAAGAAGCTCACCAGCAACACAATGGCCAGCGCCTCGACCAGCACTTGCACGAACTCGCCAACACCGGTTTTCACCGCCGCCGGTTGGTCGGAAACTTTACGCAGCTCCATGCCGGCCGGGAGGTTTTTCTGGACGCGGGCAAACTCGACTTCCAGCGCCTTGCCCAGCACCAGGATGTCACCGCCGTCCTTCATTGCCACCGCCAGGCCGATGGCGTCTTGCGCCATGAAGCGCATGCGCGGCGCCGGTGGATCGTTGAAACCACGGCGCACGTCGGCCACGTCGGAGATGCGGAAAGTGCGATCACCGACACGGATCGGGAAGTTCTTGATCTCGTCGACCGTCTGGAAATTCCCCGTCACCCTTAGCTGCAGGCGCTCGCTGCTGGTTTCGAAGAACCCCGCCGTGGACACCGCGTTCTGTTCTTCAAGGGCTTGCTGGACGGCCGCCAGCGGCAAGCCGAGGGTGGCGAGCTTGACGTTGGAGAGTTCGATCCAGACTTTCTCGTCCTGTAAGCCCAGCAGTTCGACCTTGCCCACATCCTTGACCCGTTGCAGCTGGATCTGGATGCGGTCGGCGTAATCCTTGAGCACGGCGTAGTCGAAACCCTCACCGGTCAGGGCGTAGATATTGCCGAACGTGGTGCCGAATTCATCGTTGAAGAACGGCCCCTGAATCCCCGGTGGCAAGGTATGGCGGATGTCGTTGATCTTCTTGCGCACCTGATACCAGAGTTCCGGGATCTCCACCGAGTGCATGGAGTCGCGCGCGATGAAGGTCACCTGGGACTCGCCGGGGCGGGAGAACGACATGATGCGTTCGTATTCGCCGGTTTCCATCAGCTTCTTTTCGATACGTTCGGTGACCTGGCGCGAGACTTCTTCGGCGGTCGCTCCCGGCCAGTTGGTGCGAATCACCATGGCCTTGAAGGTGAACGGCGGGTCCTCGCTCTGGCCGAGCTTGGTGTAGGAAAGTGCGCCGACGATGGCCAGCAACAGCATCAGGAACAGGACGATCTGGCGATTACGCAGCGCCCATTCGGAAACGTTGAAGCGCATCGGGGCTTACTCCTTGTCCGCCAGATTGACCACGCGATTGGAGCGATCCACCGGGCGCACCTGCTGCCCTTCGAGAAGCACATGGACACCGGCGGCCACCACCCAGTCGCTGGCGTTGAGCCCTTCAAGCACCGGTACGGTTTTCTCGCCGAAGGCACCGATTCGCACCGGGGTTTTCTTCAAGGTGTTGTTGGCACTGACGACCCAGACATAGGTCACGCCGTTTTCCGCTGTCAGCGCAGACAGCGGAACGGACAGCGGAACCACGTCGACGGCCTGCACGAACACTCGGGCGCTCTGGCCCAGTTCGACAGGAACCTTGCCGGAACTGAAGGCAATGCGGGCCGCGAAGGTGCGCGATTTTGGATCAGCCGACGGCGACAATTCACGGATACGCCCTTCGAATCGCTGATCGGGCTGGGTCCAGAGCTCCACCGACACCGGCTCACCGACCTTGAAACGGCCGAAGTTCTGCTCCGGCAGGCTGATCAAGACTTCACGCTCACCATCGGTTGCCAGGGTGAACACCGTTTGCCCCGCAGCCACGACTTGCCCGACCTCCACCAGGCGCTTGGCCACGACACCGTCCTGCGGCGCACGCAACACGGCATAGCTGGCCTGGTTATTGGAAACGTTGAATTCGGCTTTGATTTGCTTGAGACGTGCCTCACCGGAGCGGTAGAGGTTTTCGGCGTTGTCGTATTGCGAGCGGCTGACCAGTTGGCGCTCCATCAGGGTCTTGTAGCGATCACGCTCGGAACGCACCAGGTTCAGATTGGCTTCGGCGGCGGCGACCTGAGCCCGGGTGGCCTCCAGTTGCAGGCGCACGTCCTGGGGGTCGAGCTCCGCCAAGGGTTGATCGGCCTTGACCCGCTGCCCCTCATCGACCAGTCGTCGGCTGACTTTGCCGCCGATACGGAACGCCAGGTCCGGCTCATACCGTGCGCGAACTTCACCGGGATAGCTTTCCATGGCCTGCGCCGAAGGCTCTGGCTGGACCACCATGGCCGGGCGCACGCTGACCTGCGGTGCCTCTTCGTGACCGCACGCAGACAATAAAAAAGCCAGGGTGACTGGCAACGCGAGGGGCAAGGCATAGCGGAACATGGTGAAGGACCTTTCGCTAATGGTGCTTTGAATAATTATACTGAGCAGTATGTTATTAATAGCAAACTCACCAGTCCAGTAATAAAAACGAATATGCCAAACAATCTTTCAGCACCCAATGGACCAGGCAGACCCAAGGATCTGGTCAAGCGCCAGGCGATTCTCGATGCGGCCAAAGCGCTGTTTCTGAGTAAGGGTTATGCCAATACCAGCATGGATGCCGTCGCGGCCGAGGCCGGTGTGTCGAAGCTGACGGTCTATAGCCACTTCAACGACAAGGAGACGCTGTTCTCCGCCGCCGTGATGGCCAAGTGCGAGGAACAGTTGCCGACGCTGTTCTTCGAACTGCCGGAAGGCGTGGCCGTGGAAACCGTGCTGCTGAACATCGCACGCGGATTTCATCAACTGATCAACAGTGACGAATCGCTGAACCTGCACCGTTTGATCATGGCCTTGGGCAGTCAGGACCCAAAACTCTCACTGATCTTCTTCGAGGCCGGGCCTCAGCGCATGCTGCACGGTATGGAACGCTTGTTGAGCAAGGTCAACGAAAGCGGCGCATTGAGCATCGACAAACCGCACAATGCAGCAGAACACTTCTTCTGCCTGCTCAAGGGCGCAGCGAATTTCCGGCTGCTCTTCGGCTGTGGCGAACCATTGGACGACGAGGCCGCCGAGAGTCATGTGCAGGAAGTGGTGGGATTGTTTATGCGGGCTTATCGGCCTGAGTGAGCCTGGTGAGTTTATGGTGATTGGGCGGGCGTATTCGCGAGCAGGCCCGCTCCCACAAGTGACCCGGTTCCGTCAGACAGTATGCGATCAAATGTGGGAGCGGGCTTGCTCGCGAAGGGGGCGACTCGGTCTTACGGCTTGAGCGCCTTTTTCGGATAAATGTCATACCGACTGGACTTGCCATCGAGCGCATGACTCGGCTTCGGCCCATCGATGCACGGCGCCTTGCGCGGGCGCTTGACCACCACCCGGTGGCTGGCCAGGGCCAACGCGGCTTCGAGCAATGCCGGCGCATCCGGGTCATCGCCCACCAATGGCCGAAACAGGCGCATTTCCTTCTTCACCAGCGCGGTTTTCTCACGGTGCGGGAACATCGGGTCGAGGTAGATCACCTGCGGTGGTTCACCTTCCCAGTTGCGCATGACCTCGATCGAATTGCCCTTGAGCAAGCGCATGCGCGCCACGATCGGCGCCACGTCGAAATCTTCCGCGCCACGGGCCAGGCCGTCTTCGAGCAAGGCACCGATCAGCGGCTGACGCTCGATCAGGCTCATCTCGCAACCGAGGCTGGCCAGCACGAACGCGTCCTTGCCCAGCCCTGCCGTGGCATCCAGCACCCGCGGGCGCACGCCTTGGGCGACGCCGACGGCCTTGGCGATCATCTGCCCGCTGCCGCCGCCGTACAGCCGGCGATGGGCCGCACCGCCCTCGACGAAGTCCACCCGCACCGGCCCCGGCGCATCCGGCCCCAGTTGTTGCAGCTGCAAGCCCATGTCACCCACCTGCAAGGCAAACTCGCCGTCTGCCACTTGCATTGGCAAGCCCAGGCGCTCAGCCCATTGTTCGGCTTGTGGCTCGAAAGCCGCGTCGAGGGCCTGGACATGGATGCGGCAGGCCGCAGGTTGATCAATCATCGGAAAACACGCTCAAAAAATTAATGATCGGCAAAAACGGCCGATAACAAAACTATCGAGCATTTTGCCAGAGCTGAGCGTCGACCGAGAGAAATGTCAGACATTCAACCCACAATCACAGGTTTTATCTCGCCCTACGGCGACTACAACCTGCGAAACACCCAGGCACTGAGCGGCGTCAGCCACATCTGGCAGGATTTCTTTGCCCGGGCGCTGGCAGAACAGTCGGGTGAAGTGCTGCCGCAATCGCTGAACCTTCCACCGGTCGATCTCGAAAGCCCGGTTGAACCCACGATCGGCAGCGACCTGCTGGCCCACATCGTGTCCCAGCGCGAATGCGACGTGAAGGACAACGTAATCCGCCCGCCCGAGCCGCTGTTCCTGCCGATCGCCGAATTCGAGATGGACCTGGCCGACAAGCCATCCCCACCGTTCCCGGCGGACGAAATCGTCGCCCAGCAAAAACAGCAGGACTTCGAAAGCGGCTGGGTTCGCCCGATCGTATTGAACGCCGGTCAACCGCTGCCAGAAGGTGGCCCTGCCCCGCAACCGCGTCCGCTGCACCTGCCGATTGCCGAATTCGAACTCGATCTGCTCGACAAGCCGTTCCCGCCGTTCTCGCCGCAAGAGCTGGTGGAACAACAGAAACAATTCGATTTCGACAATGGCTGGGCGCGCCCGATCATCCTGCAGAACCTGCGCATCGCCGCCTGATCCTCAGCCTTTGAAAAACTGATTGGCCTTCTGATAGGGCATCGACCGGGACGTGAAACCGAACGTGCCTGACGTCTGGATTTCTTCGGCAGCGCGGAAGAATTCGCCATAGGCCGCCAATGCCAGCGCCGAACCGACGCTGATGCGTTTAACGCCCATCTCACCCAACTGCGCGACCGTCAGCTTCAAGCCGCCCGACATCAACACATTCACCGGCTTTGGCGCCACGGCGCGCACCACCGCCAGCACATCCTCGGCGCTGCGCAGGCCCGGCGCGTAGAGCACATCGGCACCGGCCTCGGCGAATGCCTGCAAGCGCCGGATGGTGTCGGCCAGATCGGGATTGCCGTGCAGGAAGTTTTCCGCCCGGGCAGTCAACGTAAAGTCGAACGGCAAACTGCGAGCGGCTGCCACAGCGGCTTCGATGCGCGCCACGGCGTGTTCGAAACAGTAGATCGGGCCTTCTTCGCGGCCGGTGGCATCTTCGATCGAACCACCGACGGCGCCGACCTCTGCCGCGCGCAAGATACTTTTCGCGCAGTCGGCCGGGTTGTCGGCAAAGCCGTTTTCCAGGTCGACGGCAACCGGCAGGTCGGTGGCGGCGACAATCGCCCGGACGTTCATCAGGGTATCGTCGAGAGTCAGTCCGCCATCGGCACGGCCCTGGGAAAAGGCATAACCGGCGCTGGTGGTTGCCAGCGCCTCGAAGCCAAGGCTGGCGAGCATTTTCGCCGAGCCGGCATCCCACGGATTGGGAATCACAAAAGCCCCGGGGCGTTCATGAAGGGCTTTGAACGCCTGGGCTCGAAGGGTTTGCGCATCCATTGGGCAGGCTCCTGAAGAGGGGAAAGAATCCGCCTCAGAGCAGGCCAAGTTGCTCGGCGACGGGTTCTCTGTATAGCTCAGGCAGCGCCGGCAAGCCAGGCAAACGCAGCATCAGCCTGGCATGAAAACGCTGCGCCAGCTTCGCGGCCAGCAAGTTATCGGCGGTGTGCAGGAAGATGTACGGCGTACGGCCCTCTTCGATCCATAGCGCGATTTTCTCGACCCACGGCTCCAGGAACGTATCGTTGGCTTCAAGCGTCGGATGGCCGATAAAACGCACCTGCGGGAATTGCGTGAATGCCGCGGGGCGCGGTGGCACCCGAGGTTTCTTCGATTGGGCGTGGAGCACCGAGGGCTCGGTCGAGGTGCAACTGAACAGAGCACGGGGATCGAGACAGATGCGTTCGACACCGCGATCCAGCAGCAGACGATTGAGCATTCGTTCGCTGTCACCCTTGGCGAAAAACTCGTCGTGCCGCACTTCCACGGCCAGCGGCCGCTGCAGGGCATCGATGAATCCGGCCAGTTCCGGCAAGCGTTGGGGCGTGAAGCTTTTCGACAGCTGTAACCACAGTGGCGACACTCGCTCGCCGAGCGGGCTGAGCAATTGCACGAAGGTTTCGGCGGCGGTCAGTTGCTCGCGCAGATCGCCACCGTGGCTGATCTCGCCGGGAAACTTGGCGGTGAAGCGAAAGTGTTCGGGCATGGTCTCGGCCCAACGCTGCACGGTGCTGGCAGCCGGGCTCGCGTAGAAGGTCGTGTTGCCTTCCACGGCATTGAAAACCTGGCAATAGAGATCAAGAAAGTCGGCGGGTCTGGCGTCGGACGGATACAGGTAGTCGCGCCAGGCGTTTTCGCTCCAGGACGGACAACCGAGGTAATACGGCAGCAACATCAGATGTACAGGTCGAGACCCAGCACATCCGCTTCCCAATCGACGAAACCGGCGGTGCTCAGGTAGCTGGCCAAGGCTGTCGCCACGCTTTTGCTCATGGCACGGTGGTAAATCATGTCTTGCTGACGGGCGGGGAGATTGCTCAGTTTTTGCGCGGAAGCTTTGGCGGCGCGGGCAGCCAGTTGCTCTTCAGTCGGGAATTCCAGCTCGCCTTCGATATCAATGGCGTCGTCTTCCACCACGCGGTCTTTGCGAGGCTTGCGCTTGATGGGGTAGGACTGAGAGGAAACGCCGTCTATACGCATACGTGCATACTCGGAATCAGTGATGGCAGTTTAGTGGCGCATATCCCACTTCGCAAACCGCCGAGTGATAACTAGAACACATAAAAGACAAAAGGTTTAAAAGCTGGGGTTAGAAAAAGACGATTGGTGGTGCCTGGAAAAGATCGCAGCCTGCGGCAGCTCCTACAGGGAAATGCGATCTTCTGTAGGAGCTGCCGCAGGCTGCGATCTGTAAAGGCTTAACGCGCCTTGGGCGTCGCCACCTTGTCACGCAGATATACCGGCTGCGCCTCATCGGCCACGATCGCCTCGCCACGTTCCCAGGCAAACCGCGCCAGAGTCAGCAAGTCTTGCGCATGGGGCAACATGCCCGCGTCCTGCCCGCTCAGGCTGACGGCGATACGTTCGGCATAACCCCAACCAGTGCCTGCGCCGAACCATTCGCCGCCGGCATCGGCCGGCAATGCAGCGGACTCCGGCGGCAGTACAGCTTCAGCCCCCACCAGGCGCATCTCCCCGGCCGCTTCGCGGTAGCAACCCCAATACACTTCATCCATGCGCGCATCGATGGCGGCGGCGACCTGAGTGGCGCCGTGTTCACGCAACGCACGTTGCGCCAGCACGGCCAGGTTCGACACCGGCAGCACCGGGCGATCCAGGGCGAACGCCAGGCCTTGCACCACGCCGATGGCAATGCGCACACCGGTGAAGGCCCCCGGGCCACGGCCGAACGCAATGGCGTCGACCGCTTGCAGCGTGGTGCCCGCATCGGCCAGCAACTGCTTGATCATCGGCAGCAGCTTCTGCGCATGCAGGCGCGGGATCACCTCGTAATGGCTCGTGACCTTGCCATCATGCAGCAAGGCAACGGAGCAAGCTTCAGTCGCGGTGTCCAGGGCCAGCAAGGTGCTCATCGATGTATCCACAAGAGAAATCAGAAAAAAGTGCGTCAGTATAAACAACTACGGCCCGCAAGCGGGCCGTGGATGATGCAGCGGGTCAGGTTTTTCAGCTCAGGGCTGCAAGCACCTTGGCGGTGATCGCTTCAACCGAACCGACGCCTTCGATGTGGCTGTACCTGGGCTTGCCATTGGCAGCCGACAGCGTCTGGTAGAACTCAACCAGCGGCTTGGTCTGGGAGTGGTAGACCGACAGGCGATGACGCACGGTTTCTTCGGTGTCGTCCTTGCGCTGTACCAGCTCTTCACCGGTGACGTCGTCAATGCCAGCCACTTTCGGCGGGTTGTAGACGATGTGGTACACGCGGCCGCTGGCCTCGTGAACACGGCGACCGGCGATACGCTGGACGATTTCTTCGTCTTCAACGGCGATTTCAACCACGGCATCGAGCTCGACGCCTGCAGTCACCAGGGCTTCTGCCTGGGGAATGGTGCGCGGGAAGCCGTCGAACAGGAAACCGTTGGCGCAGTCGGACTGGGCGATGCGGTCCTTGACCAGTGCGATGATCAGGTCATCGGACACCAGGCCACCGGCATCCATGATGCTCTTGGCCTTGATGCCCAGCTCGGTGCCGGCCTTGACCGCTGCACGCAACATGTCGCCGGTGGAGATTTGCGGAATGCCGAATTTTTCGGTGATGAACTTAGCCTGAGTACCTTTACCGGCCCCGGGAGCTCCCAGCAGAATGACGCGCATCGATGTGCTCCTCAATTTTTTATATGGATAACGTCAGATTCGCCTCGTGGGGCCAATCTCAAAAATAGGGTCGTGACCGCCCAAACGGTCAAAGGCTGATCAAGATACACAGCAGGCTGCGCCCACACAAGACGCCAAAAGTCGGAGAAACCGCTGCCTCTTGCGACCATTGCGCGCAGTTTCCCAAGTCGCAACCCCATCATTAACTGTCGCCTGACAGCACTTTTGCCCCCGTCAAACGTCGGCATCCGGCTCACCTGCCGGACGCCTCAGCCCACGGCAAAAACCTTAGCCGGTGTTACGCAAACCGGCGGCAATCCCCGCCACAGACACCAGCAAGGCCTGTTCTACCGGGCTGCCCTGCGCCACGTCCTGCACTCTTGAACGAGCCAGCAACTCGGCCTGCAATAGATGAAGCGGGTCGAGGTAAGTGTTGCGCAAGCGGATGAACTCAAGGGTCGCTGGGCTATGTGCCAGCAACTGCGACTGCCCGGTCAGGCCGAGAACGATGGTGCACGCCTGCGACAATAGGTCGCGTAAGTGCGCACCCAATGGCAATAGTTTCGGCTCCACCAGACGCTCATCGTAGGACTGCGCAATGTCGGCATCGGCCTTGGCCAGGACCATTTCCAGCATGTCGATGCGGGTGCGGAAGAACGGCCACTGCTCGCGCATTTGCCCCAGCAGCTCGCCTTCGCCACGCTCCAGTGCCTTGCTCAGGGCCGCTTCCCAACCCAGCCAGGCCGGCAGCATCAGGCGCGTCTGGGTCCAGCCGAAGATCCACGGAATCGCCCGCAGGCTTTCGATCCCCCCGGCCCGGCGCTTGGCCGGACGACTGCCCAGCGGCAAACGGCCGAGTTCCTGCTCCGGCGTCGACTGGCGGAAATACTCCACGAACTGCGGATTTTCCCGCACCACCGCGCGGTAGGCGCTGACACCGTCTGCGGCCAGTTCGTCCATCAAATGGCGCCACTCGGGCGTAGGTGGCGGCGGAGGCAGCAAAGTCGCCTCCAGCACCGCGGCCAGGTACAGATTGAGGTTTTGCTCGGCGATGTCCGGCAGGCCGAATTTGAATCGAATCATTTCGCCCTGTTCGGTGGTGCGGAAACGCCCCGCCACCGAGCCCGGTGGCTGCGACAGGATCGCCGCGTGGGCCGGGCCGCCGCCTCGCCCCACAGTGCCGCCGCGACCATGGAACAGCAGCAGCTCGACGTCGTGCGAACGGCAGATATCCACCAGTCGCTCCTGCGCCCGGTACTGCGCCCAGGCCGCCGCGGTGGTGCCGGCGTCCTTGGCCGAATCCGAGTAGCCGATCATCACTTCCTGCGGCCCTTGCAGGCGCGCGCGATAGCCCGGCAACAGCAGCAGCTTCTCGATCACCGGCCCCGCGTTGTCGAGGTCGGCCAGGGTTTCGAACAACGGCACCACGCGCATCGGCCGCAACACGCAGGACTCTTTGAGCAGCAACTGCACGGCGAGTACATCGGAAGCCGCACCGGCCATGGAAATCACATAGGAACCGAGGGATGCCGACGGCGCAGCGGCGATTTCCCGGCAGGTCGCCAGTACTTCAGCGGTGTCGGCGGAAGGTTTGAAGTACGTCGGCAACAACGGCCGACGATTGCTCAGTTCGCGCATCAGGAAGGCGATGCGCTCTTCTTCGCTCCAGTCCTCGTAGCGACCCAGGCCGAGGTAGTCGGTGATTTCGGTCATCGCCGCGGTGTGCCGCGACGAGTCCTGGCGTACATCCAGACGAACCAGGAACAGTCCGAATGTCACGGCCCGACGCAGGCAATCGAGCAACGGCCCGTCGGCGATCACGCCCATGCCGCACTCGTGCAAGGAGCGGTAGCAAAGCTCCAGTGGTTCGAGCAGTTCGCGGTTGTCTTGCAGCACGTCGATCGGCGCCGGCGCGGGCGTCGACAAGGCGGCGTGTGCCCAGTTTCGCGTTGCCCGCAGGCGTTCGCGCAGATGTTTGAGCACAGCCCGGTAGGGCTCGGCGCTGTCTCCCGCCCGGGCCTTCAATTCATCGCTGGCCTGCTGCATCGACAGCTCGGCGGCCAGGCGATCGACATCGCGCAGGTACAAGTCAGCCGCCATCCAGCGCGCCAACAGTAAAACTTCCCGGGTCACCGCCGCCGTCACATTCGGGTTGCCGTCGCGGTCGCCGCCCATCCACGAGGCAAAGCGAATCGGTGCCGCCTCCAGTGGCAGGCGCAGGCCGGTGGCGGCGTGCAGGGCCTGATCGGCCTTGCGCAGATAATTGGGAATGGCCTGCCACAGCGAATGCTCGATCACCGCGAACCCCCACTTGGCTTCGTCCACCGGCGTCGGGCGCGTGCGGCGGATCTCCTCGGTGTGCCAGGCTTCGGCGATCAGGCGCTGCAGGGTGGTCTTGATCTGTTCGCGCTCGGCACCGGTCAAGTCACGGTGATCCTGAGCCGCCAGCTGCGCGGCGATGGCGTCGTACTTCTGGATCAGCGTGCGGCGGGCTACTTCGGTCGGGTGCGCGGTCAACACCAGCTCGATCTCCAGCCGGCCCAGTTGCCGGGCCAGCGAGTCGGCGCCATGCCCCTCCGCGCGCAGGCGCGCGAGCAACTCCGGCAGCACCCGGGCTTCGAACGGTGCCTCCCGGGATTCCTCGCGACGGTGAATCAACTGATATTGCTCGGCGATGTTGGCCAGGTTGAGAAACTGGTTGAACGCACGCGCCACCGGCAGCAACTCGTCTTCGCTCAGCTGATTGAGGCTGGCACTGAGTTCGGCGTCCATGGAACCGCGCCGGTCAGCCTTGGCGCCCTTGCGGATCTGCTCGATCTTGTCGAGAAAACCATCGCCATATTGCTCACGAATGGTGTTGCCCAACAGCTCACCCAACAGGTGAACGTCCTCGCGCAAGCGTGCATCAATATCGGTCATCAGCAGGTCTCCAGCAAAAAATCCGGGCGGCTAAGAAACAAGAGAGTGCCGCCCCAGACAGGTTCTTACAAGCAAGACGACGAAGGGCCTGTAAACCCTGCCTGTTGAGGCTAGTCTGAACAGTAAGCCGTACAACGGTTGTCACCGGCCAGTGCCGGACACTCACTCTGCCTGCCACGAGCGGGAGCGCAATGAGGTCAATATGAAAATCCGCGAGCTTGCCCACCACTGGGAAGAAAACGCCAAGGGTCGCCTGACCGACACCGGCTACTCGATTCATCTGGACGTGGAGTCTGCCGCACGGCTGGCCGCGCTCGTCGAAATGTACCCCAAGCGGCATCCCGAAGAACTGCTCGGCGATCTGATCGGCGCCGCACTGGAAGAGCTGGAAAGAAGCTTCCCGTACGTCAAGGGCACGACCGTGGTTGCCACCGATGAAGAAGGCGATCCGCTGTACGAAGACATCGGGCCGACCCCGCGCTTTCTGGCGTTGTCCCGTCGACATTTGCATGACTTGTCGGTGCCTGAAGACAAACAGAAACACTGAACATCCGCAAAACCTGTGGGAACGGGCTTGCTCGCTCCCACATTAGCCCGTATTCCAATTCAAAAAATCGCACTTCTCCTGCCCTAAAGGGCGCTGTCGACTTGATCCAAGTTTTTCGATAGCCGGCTATTTTCTCTGAACTTTCAAAAAAAGCCTCGGGTCAACCCAAGTAACCACGCCTGGGACGAGCGTTTCAAAATACCCCGCAATTGATGGTTTCAGCGCCCTGCCCGGGGTGGACTTCGACGTTTTTCAGGAACTGGCCCAATGGAGTTGAAGACCATGAAAACCCGAACCGGAACCCCCTCATTTACCTGTTCGCAAAGCCTCAAACTGGTGGCGTTGGCCCTGGGCAGTTGCCTGGTGCTGGCCGGTTGCGCCGGTAATCCGCCGGCCGAGCAGTACGCGGTCACCCAATCGGCCGTCAATGACGCCGTGAGCGCCGGCGGCACCGAGTTCGCCGCAGTGGAAATGAAGTCGGCCCAGGACAAGCTCAAGCAAGCCGAAATTGCCATGCACGACAAGCAATACGACCAGGCCCGGATGCTCGCCGAACAGGCCGAGTGGGACGCTCGCGTGGCCGAGCGCAAGGCCCAGGCGATGAAGGCCGAACAATCAGTGAAGGACGCGCAGAAAGGCGTTCAGGAATTGCGTCAGGAAAGCCAGCGCACCGTTCAGTAAGCGGCGCGGCCCCCCGCATTCCCACTCGACTAAAAGGACGAAATCATGAAATCCAATCAATTGATGATCCCTGCCCTGCTGGCTGTCACCGTAGCCCTGACAGCCTGCTCCACACCACCGAACGCCAACCTCGAACAGGCCCGCAACAACTACACTGGCCTGCAAGCCGATCCGCAGGCCAGCAAAGTCGCGGCGCTGGAGACCAAGGAGGCCAGCGACTCTCTGGACCTGGCCGATAAGGCCTACAGGGACAAGGAGGACGCGGCCAAGGTCGACCAGCTAGCCTATTTGACCAACCAGCGCGTCGAAGTGGCCGGGCAGACCATCGCCCTGCGCACCGCCGAGGCCAGCCTGAAAGATGCCTCGGCGCAACGGGCCCAGGCGCGCCTCGACGCCCGTGACCAGCAGATCAAACAGTTGAAAGACAGCCTCAATGCCAGGCAGACCGATCGCGGGACGCTGGTGACCTTCGGTGATGTGCTGTTCGCCACCGACAAGGCCGAGCTGAAATCCAACGGCCTGGCGAACATCAGCAAACTGGCGCAGTACCTCCAGGAAAACCCCGAGCGCAAAGTGATTGTCGAGGGCTACACCGACAGCACCGGTACGGCGTCGCACAACCAGTCGCTGTCGGAACGTCGCGCGGGCTCCGTGCGGGCGGCGCTGGTGAAGATGGGCGTTGATCCGGCGCGTATCGTCGCCCAGGGTTACGGCAAGGAGTATCCGGTGGCGGATAACAGCAGCACCTCGGGCCGGGCGATGAACCGTCGGGTAGAGGTGACCATCTCCAATGACAATCAGCCGGTGATTCCGCGTTCGGCGATGAGTTCATACACCCAATAATCAAGCTACTGCGCGAAACCAGTGTGGGAGCGGGCTTGCTCCCACATTTGATCTCTATTGCCAACAAATACCGGTTTACTGCTCCAGCTTCTGCGGCGTTTCCTGCCCCATGCAGCGCACGGCTTTTTTCTTGCTGTCGACCAGCACGCCGGTCAGGCCTTTCTGTTCCATGTCGAACAGCACCAGCACGCCATCGATGCACTGCGCCACTTGCGCGGCCGGTTCCAGGGAGACTTTGTAGTCTTCACCCGGCACGGTCTTGAGCATGGTGAATTCGTTGAGCAGCAACGCATCCTCAGGCTTGGCGAAATGCAGGTAGCCGTACCACCACAGGGCACCGACAGTGCCGAGGATGCTGCAGATACCGGTGATGATCAGCGGGATAGCGTTACGTTCTTCACTCATTGCGGACTCTCTGGTGGTTCATCTTCTGAATTCGGGGGTGCCGGATAGTTGGGAATTTCACCCAACCGGCGCAGGCCGTTGAAATGCTGCGGATCATCTAGATAACGCAACATGACCTTGCGCCAGACCGGGTCGGCGAACGTCTGCACATGACCGCCACGGGTCAGTTGCAGCACCCGCGGCGGCGGCGCAGCTTGATACAGACGGATGCCGTTGGAAAGAGGCACGATCGGATCGTCGATGCTGTGGTAGATCAGTTTCGGCACGTCCTTGAGTTGCGTCATGGAGTTGATCGCGCTGTCGCCGTCCGGCACCAGCCACGACAACGGCACCTGCACCGGCCAGGTCAACCATGACGTACTCAAGGCAAACTGACCGATGCTTCGGTAGCTGGCGGGCACTCCGTCGAGGACAAAAGCCTTCAGTTGTTTCTGGCGTTCAGGGTGCTGGACCAGGTAATGCACGGCCATCGAGCCCCCAAGGCTCTGGCCGAGCAGGATCAGCGGCTTGCCTTTGACCTCCGGCGCCTGGTCGAGCCATTTGAAGGCTGCGTCGATGTCCTGATAGATCGCCGGCAGGCTGGGTTCACCTTCGGACAGGCCATAACCGCGATAGTCCACAAGCAACACCTGGTAACCATTTTTCGGCAACCAAAAGCTCCCACCGAGGTGCATGGGCAGGTTTCCACCGTTGCCGTGCAGGTGCAGCACCGTACCCTTGACCTCGACCCCCTTCTTCGCCGGCAGCCACCATGCGTTCAGCTTGAGGCCATCGGCGGTGATCAGGGTGACCGTGCGGTATTCGAGCCCGGCCTTTTCCGGCGTGAACAACTGGCCGGGTTCGGGGTAGAACAGCAGCGAACTGCAACCGTTCAAGGCCAGGAGAAGGCAGAGAATGCCGAGGGTTCTCATCCGGTGAAACCTCGCGAAAAAATGGTGGAACACGGTTCAATGTGGGAGCGGGCTTGCTCCCACATTTGGATCTCACCAGCCTTAAAGAATGTTGGAGTAATCCGCCTCGATCCGGTCCAGGCTCAGGTGGTTGAGGAAGTTGGAGAAGCACATCCACGCCGACAGCGCGTTCATGTCGCGAAACTGTTCCGGCAGGTACTTGGGCGGCACCACCAGGCCTTCGTCCACCAACTGGCGCAAGGTACGCATGTCTTCCAGGGTGGTCTTGCCGCAGAACAACAGCGGTATCTGCTCCAGCTTGCCTTTACGCACGGCCAGTTGAATGTAGTTGTAAATCATGATGAAGCCCTTGAGGTAGGACAAGTCTTTGGTAAATGGCAGACCTGTCGGCACCGAGCCGCGGAAAACGCGACTGGCGTTGCTGTAGCTCTCGGGCATTTCGAAACCTTGCTCGCGGAAGAACTCGAACACCTGCAGGAAGTCGGCTCCCTCCTCCACCATGTGGATGGCGCGGGTGCGGTTGGTCAGTTTGCGCAGGCGACTCGGGTAGGAGGCGAAAGTGATGATTTCCATCAGGATCGCCAGGCCTTCCTGGGTCACCGTCGACGATGGCGGGCCCTTGGCGAGGAAGGTACAGATCGGCTGATTCAGGCCGTTGAGGGTGGTGCCGACGTGCACCAGCCCTTCATGGACTTCCAGGGCGCGCACATCGCGCTGGTTGAACATCGCATCGGAGCGGATCTTGATGTAATCGGCGCCGGCCGCCGCATCGGCGACGATCCCGTCGGACTCGAACACCCGGATGGTTTCCTCGGCTTCGCCAAACACCTTGTTCAAGCGATGCTGCAACAGGTCGACCGCATCCTTGGCCGTCAGCGTCTTTGGCTCATCCTTGAGGTCGCCACGGCCGTCGATGTTGTTCAGGTATTCGGACAACATCATGCCCAGGTCGGACAGTGTCGGGTCGCCAGCGTGGAACGCGTCGGACGCGGCGCCGTACAACTCCTGGGAGATCAGGCCGAAATCCTCGGTGCCACGCGCTTCGAGCATGCGGATCACCATGCGGTATTCCTTGCACATGCGGCGCATGATCTGGCCGACCGGGTTGAACTGGCCGAGCTGGCGGGTGATGTCGCGCTCGATGTTCTGGAACTCCAGCTTCACTTTGCTGGAATCGAACGCCAGCGGCCGATTGAGGTAGTAGTCGCGGTCCACCGCCGGCATTTCCTTGCCCTTGGCCTTGAGGAAGCCCTTACGAATGTTGTCGTCCCACTTGACCGCATCGAGGACGCGGATCGGCGTCTGCGCCAGCACGATGCGATCGGACAAAATGCGTATCGACTGTTGGTAATCGTCCACCCGAAACTCCTGTAGAAACCTGTTTGTACTGCTTATTTGGCTTTGGCCTGACGCTGGTAGCGCACGGCTTCGACGAACACATCGGAATTGGCCGGGTCGTCGAGGTAGGCTGCGACTTGATCCATGTGGCTGTCGACCAATACGCCATCACCGTCGTGGGTCTGGAAGCTTTCACCGCTCAGGGCTTTCTGCTTCATGGCCTGGTTGATCTGGTCGAGGTCGAGGTTGTAGACCACCAATTCATGCTTGTCGGTCAGTTCAAACCCGCCAATGGTGAAATGCCCGCCGAACTGTGCCGGCACCTTCGCCGACAGATACCAGCGGTTGCCATGGCGCGTCACTGTGAAGGGATAGGCCTCCCGCTCCCTGGGCCTGGCCCGGTAATAACTGACGGCCTGATAGCGGTTGTCGCCGATGCGGGTCAGTTCGAGGTTGAGCGGCTCGCCCCAGGCATTGGTGCTGGTCCATTTGCCGAGCAATCCCTTGGGCGCGGGTTCGCTGACAGGCAGCGGCTCCTTGAAGGTCACCAGACAGCCACTGAGCAGCAGGAACGACAAGGCGATCACAACGACACGCCAGGCTTTCATTCGAAACTCCCTATGAACACACAGCTAACCTGTAGGAGCTGCCGCAGGCTGCGATCTTTTGATCTTGTTTTTCAAAGGATCAAGATCAAAAGATCGCAGCCTTCGGCAGCTCCTACGGGGATTAGACCGACGCCAGCACCAGGTGCATGTAGCGCGTCAGGATGCCGAGCATTTCCTCTTCGGCGGCAGGCTCGTCTACGTTGAGCAGGCCCTGATATTCCATCCGGCCGATAATCGCCGTCAACACCTTGGCATCCTGATGCGGCTCGCGCGAGCCCAATACCTGGAACAGCTGGCAAGAGCCCTGCAACAGGATTTGCTGATGCGAGCGCACCAGTTCGGCCAGGCGCGGGTTAAGCAATGCCTCCTGACGGAACGCCTGCTCGGCCATCAAATGCTCACGGCGATTGACCAGTTGCCGGTGAACGTAATCGGTCATCAGCCGCGCAATGTCGTCCGCCAGTTTCGAGCGCGCCTGCGGGCTGCCATCGCCACTGTCGATCATCTCGCGCAGCAGGCCCTCGTTGTTCACCCACAGTTTGCCCATGTACGCCGCACTGCGTTCCACGTATTGGGCGAAGGTATCGGTGAGCAGGTCATCGATATCCTTGAAATAGTAAGTGGTCGCCGACAACGGCACTTGTGCCTCTGCGGCCACCGCACGGTGCCGTACGGCCCGCACACCGTCACGCACGACAATGCGCATGGCGGCATCCAGGATTTCCTGTCGTCGCTGTTCGCTGCCCTGTCGGCTGGCCTTGCGACCCTGGTACTGAACACTTTCAGCGACCGCAGTGGCGACACCCGCTGCACCTTCTTGAGCTATTGCACGAATCACGACAGGTATTTCCTCTCAGATGAAAGTAACAAGTTGATACGTTTGTACCAGACAGGCAATAAAAAGCCGCCTCAAAGGCGGCTTTTTATTTGAAACACTTACGCTTGCGGCCGCATGTGCGGGAACAGGATCACGTCGCGGATCGACGGAGAGTTGGTCAGCAGCATCACCAGACGGTCGATACCGATGCCTTCACCCGCCGTTGGCGGCATGCCGTACTCCAGCGCACGAACGAAGTCGGCGTCGTAGTGCATGGCTTCGTCGTCGCCGGCGTCCTTGTCGGCCACCTGGGCCATGAAGCGCTCGGCCTGGTCTTCCGCGTCGTTCAACTCGGAGTAGGCGTTGGCGATTTCACGACCACCGATGAACAGCTCGAAACGGTCCGTGACGTTCGGGTTGTCGTCATTGCGACGGGCCAGCGGCGACACTTCGAACGGGTACTGGGTAATGAAGTGCGGCTGCTCCAGCTTGTGCTCGACCAGCTCTTCGAAAATCATCACCTGCAGCTTGCCCAGGCCTTCGAAGCCCAGCACCTTGGCGCCGGCCTTCTTGGCGATGGCGCGAGCCTTGTCGATGTCGTTCAGGTCATCGGCGGTCAGCTCGGGGTTGTACTTGAGGATCGAGTCGAATACCGACAGACGCACGAACGGCTCGCCGAAGTGGAACACCTTGTCGCCGTACGGCACGTCGGTGCTGCCCAGGACCAGCTGCGCCAGTTCGCGGAACAGTTCTTCGGTCAGGTCCATGTTGTCTTCGTAGTCGGCGTAGGCCTGGTAGAACTCCAACATGGTGAATTCAGGGTTGTGACGAGTCGAAACGCCTTCGTTACGGAAGTTGCGGTTGATCTCGAACACTTTCTCGAAGCCGCCGACAACGAGGCGCTTGAGGTACAGCTCAGGCGCGATACGCAGGAACATTTCCATGTCCAGCGCGTTGTGGTGGGTTTCGAACGGCTTGGCTGCCGCTCCGCCCGGAATGGTCTGCAGCATCGGCGTTTCCACTTCCAGGAAGTCACGCTTCATCAGGAAGCTGCGGATGTGGGCGATGACTTGCGAACGCACACGGAAGGTCTGGCGCACGTCTTCGTTGACGATCAGGTCAACGTAACGCTGACGGTAGCGTTGTTCGGTGTCGGTCAGGCCGTGGTGCTTGTCCGGCAGCGGGCGCAGGGATTTGGTCAGCAGGCGCACGCTGGTCATTTCGACGTACAGGTCGCCCTTGCCGGAACGGGCCAGGGTGCCTTCGGCGGCGATGATGTCGCCCATGTCCCAGGTTTTCACCGCGGCCAGGGTTTCTTCGGAGAGGGTCTTGCGGTTGACGTAGACCTGGATACGCCCGGTCATGTCCTGGATCACCATGAACGAGCCACGGTTGAGCATGATGCGACCGGCAACCTTGACCGGGATCGCAGCCTCTGCCAGCTCTTCCTTGGTCTTGTCCGCGTACTGTTTCTGCAGTTGTTCGCAGTAGTTTTCGCGACGGAAGTCGTTCGGGAAGGCGTTGCCCTTGGCGCGCTCGGCAGCAAGCTTTTCCTTGCGCAGGGCGATCAGGGAGTTTTCTTCCTGTTGCAGGGCTTGCGGGTCGAGTTCTAGGTCGCTCATGTCTTTAAATATTCCATCAGGTTCGTTGCCCCCGGGCCCTGCGGCCCGGGGATTGCTCAGCAGGGACTAGGCGTCCCCCTGAGCTCCTACAGGGATCATCTTGTATTGCGTGTTTTACAGCCCGGACTTCAGGCTCGCTTCCAGGTATTCGTCGATGTCGCCATCGAGCACCTTGTCGCAGTCGCTGCGTTCGATGTTGGTGCGCAGATCCTTGATCCGCGAGGCATCGAGCACGTACGAACGGATCTGGTGACCCCAGCCGATATCGGACTTGGTGTCTTCCAGCGCCTGGGACGCCGCGTTGCGCTTTTGCATTTCCTGCTCGTACAACTTGGCCCGCAGCATTTTCATGGCGGTGTCTTTGTTGGCGTGCTGGGAACGTTCGTTCTGGCAGCTGACCACGGTGTTGGTCGGTACGTGGGTGATACGTACGGCCGAGTCGGTGGTGTTTACGTGCTGACCACCGGCACCGGAGGAACGATAGGTGTCGATCCGCAAGTCTGCCGGGTTGATTTCGATTTCCACCTTGTCATCGATCTCTGGCGAGACGAACACCGCGGAAAACGAGGTGTGGCGACGGTTGCCGGAGTCGAACGGGCTCTTGCGCACCAGGCGGTGCACGCCGATCTCGGTGCGCAACCAGCCAAAGGCGTATTCACCCTTGATGTGCACGGTCGCGCCCTTGATCCCGGCGACTTCACCGGCGGACAGTTCCATGATGGTGGCGTCGAAGCCGCGTTTGTCGGCCCAGCGCAGGTACATGCGCAACAGGATGTTGGCCCAGTCCTGGGCTTCGGTGCCGCCGGAACCGGCCTGGATGTCCAGGTAGGCGTTGTTCGGGTCCATTTCGTGGCTGAACATACGGCGGAATTCCAGCTTGGCCAGACTTTCCTCGAGACGGGCCAGCTCGGCGACGACATCGCCCACTGCGCCTTCGTCATTCTCTTCGACGGCCATGTCCAGCAGGTCGCGGCAATCGGCCAGACCGGTGTTCAGCTCGTCGAGGGTATCGACGATCTGCGCCAGCGCAGCGCGCTCGCGGCCCAGTTCCTGGGCGTATTCAGGTTTGTTCCAGACACTCGGATCTTCAAGCTCGCGATTGACTTCGGTCAGACGCTCATGCTTTTGATCGTAGTCAAAGATACCCCCGAATAGTTTCGGAGCGCTCGGACAGGTCCTTGATGGTGTTCAGGATCGGGTTGATTTCCATGACGGGCAGCACTCGTTGGCGAACTTTTGAAAGCCGGCGAGTATACCGTAATCAAGCGGCCCCGGCAGCCCGCATGGCGGGTTTACCGGCGAATGGTTTTGGGAGTCACGGCGAGCACTTGTAGGAGCTGCCGAAGGCTGCGATCTTGCTTTAACGGCGAAGATCAAAAGATCGCAGCCTTCGGCAGCTCCTGCAGAGCGTGGTATTTCACCAGATCACCCGACCCCCACCTGATTACGCCCATTGTTCTTCGCCGAATACAGCCCCTTGTCCGCCGCCAGGATCAGGTCGCGGCAGTTGCTGCCCGCTTTCGGCGTGATGGTCGACAGGCCGATGCTGATGGTCAGGCTCGAACCTTCGGTGGGCGAGTTATGCGGGATCTTCAGGGCCGCCACGGTCTGGCGCAGCTTCTCGGCCACCAGTCGGGCTCCGCCCTGGGAGGTATTGGGCAGCACCAGGGCGAACTCTTCGCCGCCGTAGCGGGCCGGCAGGTCCGAAGGTCGGGCACTGGCATCCTTGATCGCCGCGGCGACCTTGCGCAGGGCTTCATCGCCCTCCAGATGACCGAAGCTGTCGTTGTAGGCCTTGAAATAGTCCACGTCGATCATCAGCAACGACAACTGGCTCTGCTCACGCAACGAACGGCGCCACTCCAGTTCCATGTATTCGTCGAAGTGCCGACGATTCGACAACCCCGTCAGGCCATCGGAGTTCATCAGGCGTTGCAGCACCAGGTTGGTGTCGAGCAGTTGTTGCTGGCTGACCCGCAACGCGCGGTACGCCGCGTCCCGTTGCAGCAGGGTCA
The DNA here is from genome assembly GCF_054668325.1 of Pseudomonas sp. S2_F07. Classification (NCBI taxonomy): domain Bacteria; kingdom Pseudomonadati; phylum Pseudomonadota; class Gammaproteobacteria; order Pseudomonadales; family Pseudomonadaceae; genus Pseudomonas; species Pseudomonas sp. S2_F07. Next base: position 5,115,183 of record NZ_CP162758.1, on the reverse strand, counting down.
TGTAGGAGCGCGAGTGATAGCGGATGCGCGCGACCAGTTCGATGTTGTCCGGCAGCTTGACCAGATAATCGTTGGCCCCGGCGGCAAAGGCCGCGCTCTTGATCAACGGGTCTTCCTTGGTCGACAGGACGATGATCGGAATATCCTTGGTCGCCGGGTGATTGCGGTACTCGCGCACCAGGCTCAGGCCGTCGAGGCCGGGCATGACCAGATCCTGCAGGATCACAGTCGGCTTGATGCGCACCGCGTGGGCAATGGCCTGGTGCGGGTCGGCGCAGAAGTGAAAATCGATGTTCTCTTCGTTCGACAGGCCGCGACGCACGGCTTCGCCGATCATGGCCTGATCGTCCACCAGCAACACCATGGCGGCGTTTTCGTCGGTCTTGAAGTCGTCGAGTTGTAATTCAGTCATGTGCGGTCACCTGAGTACTACCTGAGCCAGGAATGAGGAAAAAGGTGCTCATTTGGCGAAAATCTCCAGCAATCGTGGCGCTATCTTGTCCAGCGGGCGAATCTCCACGGCAGCGTCGATGGCGGCGGCCGCCTTCGGCATGCCGTACACCGCACTGCTGCCCTGGTCTTGTGCGATGGTCAGGTAGCCCTGTTGGCGCATGAGTTTAAGCCCTTGGGCGCCATCACGCCCCATGCCGGTGAGCAAAACCCCCACGGCATCGCCATTCCAGTAACTGGCCACGCTCTCGAAGAACACATCGATGGATGGCCGGTAGATCTCGTTGACCGGTTCGGCGGTGTAGGCCAGCGTGCCGTTTTTCAGCAAACGAATATGGTGATTGGTGCCGGCCAACAGTACCGTGCCGCTTTGCGGCGGCTCGCCTTCCTGGGCCAGGCGCACGTCGAGGCCGCTGGCGCTGCCGAGCCATTCAGCCATGCCGGCGGCAAACACCTGGTCAACATGCTGCACGAGCACGATCGCCGGAGAGAAATCACGCGGCAGCCCCTTGAGCAAGACCTCCAGCGCTGCCGGCCCGCCAGCGGATGAGCCAATGGCGATCAGGCTTTGGCGTGAGCCCGAGCGGTGCAATGGCGCCGTCGTCAGGCGCGGGCGATTGCCCTTGTCGCCGATCAGCCAGCTAATATTCAAGATCTTGCGCAACAACGGCGCGGCCGCTTCCTGGGCATTGCCGGCACCGACCGCCGGAGTATCGACTACGTCCAGCGCACCGTGGCCCATGGCCTCGAACACCCGGTGCACGTTCTGCTGGCGATCCACTGTGACGATGACAATGGCACAGGGAGTCTCGGCCATGATCCGCCGCGTGGCCTCGACACCGTCCATCACCGGCATGATCAGGTCCATCAGAATCAGGTCCGGGGTGTCCAGCGCGCACTGGCGCACCGCTTCGGCACCATTGCCGGCGACCCAGACCACCTCGTGGGCCGGCTCGAATGCCAGGGCGCGGCGCAGGGCCTCCACCGCCATGGGCATGTCGTTGACGATTGCGATCCTCATGCCCGCGCTCCTCCAATGAGCTCGACCACTGCATCGAGCAAGGCGTCATCATGAAAACTGGCCTTGGCTAGATAATAGTCGGCCCCGGCATCCAGTCCACGGCGCCGGTCTTCTTCACGATCCTTGTAGGACACCACCATCACCGGCAGCGATTGCAGGCGATTGTCCCGACGCAACAGCGTGACCAGTTCGATACCGTCCATGCGCGGCATATCAATGTCGGTGATTAGCAGATCGAAATCCTCCGAACGCAGCGCGTTCCAGCCATCCATGCCGTCCACCGCAACCGCCACGTCGTAGCCGCGATTGAGCAACAGCTTGCGCTGCAACTCTCGCACGGTCAGGGAATCATCCACCACCAGAATTCGTTTGCGGGCCGCCTCGACCACCTGATTGCTGTGACGGGCAATGCGCTCCAGGCGACCGGTGTTGAGCAGCTTCTCCACTGAACGCAGCATGTCTTCGACATCGACGATCAGCACCACCGAACCGTCGTCGAGCAAGGCCCCGGCGGAGATGTCCTGCACCTTGCCCAGACGCTCATCCAGCGGCAGTACCACCAAGGTCCGCTCACCGATAAACCGCTCCACGGCCACGCCGTAGATCGCATCGCGCTCGCGAATCACCACGACTTTCAGGGTTTGCCCGCTGTTCTGGCTGGCCGGGCGTTGCAACAACTGACTGGCCGCCACCAGGCCGACATGCCGACCTTCGTGCCAGAAATGCTGGCGACCTTCGACCTGCACGATATCCGCCGGCTCCAGGTCGCACATGCGCTCAATGTGCGCCAGCGGGAAGGCATAGGCTTCGTCGCCGACTTCCACCACCAGGCTGCGCACCACCGACAGGGTCAGCGGCACCTCAAGGTGGAACCGGCTGCCCTCGCCCGCCGTCTGCTCCAGCACCACCGCGCCGCGCAACTGCCGGACCATGTGCTGCACCGCATCCAGGCCGACGCCGCGACCGGACACTTCAGTGACCGTGTCGCGCAGACTGAAACCGGGCAGGAACAGGAACGTCAGCAGCTCCTCTTCGCTCAACTGCGCAGCGGTTTGCACGGGCGACAGACTTCGTTCAACGATGCTGCGACGGACCTTTTCCAGGTCCACGCCGTTACCGTCATCGCTCAGCTCAAGCACCAGCAAACCGGCCTGATGGGAGGCGCGCAGGCGAATCAAACCTTCAGCCGGCTTGCCCGCCAGCAATCGCTGCTCCGGGGTTTCGATGCCGTGATCGACGGCGTTGCGCAACAGGTGAGTCAGCGGCGCTTCAAGCTTTTCCAGTACGTCGCGATCGACCTGAGTCTTTTCGCCTTCAATTTCCAGGCGCACCTGCTTGCCCAGGTCGCGCCCCAGATCCCGGACCATCCGCACCTGCCCGGTCAACACATCGGCGAACGGCCGCATGCGACAAGCCAGCGCCGTGTCGTACAACACCTGCGCCCGCTGGCTGGCATGCCAGGCGAACTCGTCGAGTTCGGCATTCTTTTCCATGAGCAGTTGCTGTGATTGCGCGAGCAAACGCCGCGCATCCTCAAGGGCTTCCCGGGCCTCCAGGCTCAAGGCGTGGTCCTTGAGATGCACATTGAGATTCTCCAGTGCGCGCAGGCTGTTGCTCTGCATGCGCTTGAGTCGCTGCATGGTCGCCAGGTGCGGTTTGAGCCGCAGGGTTTCCACCAGGGATTTGCTCGACAGATCGAGCAGGCTGTTCAGGCGCTCGGCGGTGACACGCAGCACACGTTCGCCGTTTTCAGTGGTGCGTTTGGTCTTGCGCGGAGCCGGCGCCGATGACGCTTCGACGGCAGGCGTCGGCGGCTCGATCCTGGGCGCGGGTGGTTCAAGCTGAAGTTCGGCCATCACCGGCGCGGCAGGCGCAACCCGCGGAGCCGCCGGGTCCAGCAACCGCGCCATCAACGCCACGTAGGCCTCGATGTCCGCAGCCTCCGGGTTGTTGTTCGGCGTGGCGATGCGCATCAGCAAATCGGTGCCTTGCAGCAACGCATCGATGTGCTCGGGGCGCAGCAACAGGCGGCCTTCCTGGGCGCTGACCAGGCAATCTTCCATCACATGGGAGACGCTGACCCCGGCGTCGACACCGACGATCCGCGCCGCGCCCTTGAGCGAGTGCGCCGCACGCATGCACGATTCAAGTTGATCGGCCTGGGTCGGATCGCGCTCAAGCGCCAGCAGGCCGGCGCTCAAGACCTGGGTCTGGGCTTCGGCCTCCAGGCTGAACAGCTCCAGCAAAGAGGCGTCGCGCATTTGCTCGGGGGTCATGTAAGGCTCCGGGTCACGGCGGACAGCAGCTGTTCTTCATCCAGCCAGCGCAGGCTGCGACCTTTGAATTGCAACACGCCACGGGTGTATTTGGCGCTGGCCTGGGTACCCGAGCGCGATGCGGCATCGAGGGTGCGCTCGTCGATGGCGTGAATCCCGTCGACTTCGTCCACCGGCACCACCACCGGTCCACCATCGGCGGCGATGATCAGCATGCGCGGCATGACCCGCGCACCGGTGGCCACGCTGCTGGCGCCGTCGAGCCCCAGCAGCTCCACCAGCGACAGGCAGGCGACCAGTGCGCCTCGCACATTCGCCACGCCAAGCAAGGCCCGGGAACGTTGATGCGGCAAAGAGTGAATCGCTTGCAGCGGCGCCACCTCGACCAGACTACGGGTCGCAAGCCCCAGCCACTCTTCACCCAGACGGAACATCAACAGCGAGCGGGTTTTCACCTCGCTCTCAACCGCGACGGACACAGTCCCGCGATCTTCCTGCAGCAATGCATAACGATCGAGCAAGCGTGTAGCGGCCGCCGAATACACCGCACAATTGCGGCAATGAATATGGTCGCTGAGCAGCGGGCAGGACTTGTCGCCGTGGATACCGATGCGATTCCAGCAATCGTCGATGGCCTGGGCATCCCGGGTGACGCTAAAGGTGTCGGCGGCGATCATCGTTTACGCTCACTGTCGGCGGCGCGTGCGCTGCGGGCGGCACGCTCCTGCAATCGTCTGGCTCCCATCGCGTCGCCCTGGGCCTGCAGCAACCCGGCCAGGTGCATCAACGCTTCAGGATGTTGCGGTTCGAGGTACAACGCCTTGCGATAGAAACCCTGGGCTTCCAGGGTATTGCCGGCCACATCGCTGAGCAGTCCCAGCCAGTAAAAGACCTGGGCCACCGGCTCATGACTGCGCAAGTAGCTTTCACACGCTGCTCGCGCCTCGGCGCTTTTGCCTTCATCGGCCAGCACGGCGATATTGGCCAGCAGCGCGGCAGTGTCGGAGCCAGAGTTGGCAGGCGCCGGCCGCAGCGGCGCAACCTGGGCAAACGGACGGCTGCGCACTGGCGCAGGCGGTGGATTGCGCAACGGTTGCGGCACTGGCAGCGGTGCAGGAACGAATACCGGCAAGGGATCAGGGTCCGCAGTCCCCTGTCGACTGAACGCAAAGGACTGCGGGATCCCGATCGAGCGCATCCCCAAACGCCCCAGCAGACTGCCTTCGGCCGGTCCGATAAACAGCACGCCGTCAACGTGGGTCAGGCACTTGAGCACTTCGAAGACTTGCTTCTGGGTCGGCTGGTCGAAATAGATCAGCAGGTTGCGACAAAACACGAAATCGAAGGGCGGCTCACCGGCCAGCAAGGCCGGGTCCAGCAGGTTGCCGACCTGCAGGCGCACCTGCTCGAGCACCCGCTGATCGAGGCGATAGCTCTCGCCTTCGGCGATGAAATGGCGATCGCGAAACGCAATGTCGTCCCCCCGGAAGGAATTCTTGCCGTACAACGCACGCCGGGCTTTTTCCACTGACAACGGGCTGACGTCCAGGCCGTCGACCTTGAACTGGTGCGGTTTGAGCCCGGCATCGAGCAACGCCATGGCGATCGAGTACGGTTCTTCGCCGGTGGAGCACGGCAGGCTGAGAATCCGCAATGCACGCAGGTTGTTGATCTCGGCCAGACGCTTGCTCGCGAGTTTAGCCAGGGTGACGAAGGACTCCGGGTAGCGAAAGAACCAGGTTTCCGGAACGATCACCGCTTCGATCAACGCCTGCTGCTCGTCCCGCGAGCCCAGCAGGGTGCGCCAATATTCATCGGCCGACACGGCTTGCGCAACGATGCTGCGCTGGCGCACCGCTCGCTCGATGATCGCCGGCCCTACCGAGGTCACGTCGAGCCCGATGGTTTCCTTGAGGAAGTCGAAAAAACGCTGGTCGCTGTTCATGGCCGCTCCTGCAGCAGTGCCGGATCCATTGGCGGCGAGGGGAACAACAAGGCGCGTACCTGATCGTCCAGCAGATCGCCGACCCGAACCCATTGCAACAAGCCCTGCTCGTCCTTGCGCACCGGCCCGAGGTAAGGCGTCTGGCGATTGTCCAGGCCGTAGGGCTGAAAATCCGCCGGATCGCAGCGCAGGGTGTCAGTCGCCTGTTCGAGGATCAGCCCGAGCAGCTGGGTCTCGGCGGTTTCGTCCGGGCGATAGTTGACCAGCACCAGTCGCGTGCTGGTACGGGCCTGTGCAGGCGTGCCAAAGGTCAGTGCGCTCAAGTCGATCACCGGCACCACCGCGCCCCGATAGGCGAATACCCCGGCGACCCAGCCGGGAGCATGGGGAATTGGCTTTAACGGCAGGCGCGGCAGCACTTCAGCCACTTCGACAGCCTTCAAGGCATAGCGCTCGTTGCCGATGCGAAACACCAGAAACAAGGCATGCAGCGCCTGCTTCACGACAGAGCGTTTGGCCGTGATTTCGCTCATCAGACTTTGAATCGCGAAACGCCGCTGCGCAGCCCGACGGCCACCTGGCTCAGCTCATCGATGGCGAAACTGGCCTGGCGCAGAGACTCGACAGTCTGACTGCTGGCATCACCCAACTGAACTAGCGCGTGGTTGATCTGCTCGGCACCGGTGGCCTGGGCCTGCATGCCTTCGTTGACCATCAACACCCGCGGCGCCAGCGCCTGGACCTGATGGATGATCTGCGACAACTGCTCGCCGACCTGCTGCACCTCGGACATGCCACGACGCACCTCCTCGGAAAACTTGTCCATGCCCATGACCCCGGCCGATACCGCCGACTGGATCTCGCGCACCATTTGCTCGATGTCGTAGGTGGCCACGGCCGTCTGGTCCGCCAGGCGCCGCACTTCGGTGGCGACCACGGCAAAGCCGCGTCCGTATTCCCCGGCCTTCTCGGCCTCGATGGCGGCGTTGAGCGACAGCAGGTTGGTCTGGTCGGCGACCTTGACAATGGTCACCACCACCTGATTGATGTTGCCGGCCTTCTCGTTGAGGATCGCCAGCTTGGCGTTGACCAGATCGGCCGCGCCCATCACCGAGTGCATGGTTTCTTCCATGCGCGCCAGGCCTTGCTGACCGGAACCGGCAGCCACGGAAGCCTGGTCGGCGGCGGTGGAGACCTCGGTCATGGTGCGCACCAGATCCCGGGAAGTGGCGGCGATCTCACGGGAGGTCGCACCAATTTCCGTGGTGGTGGCGGCGGTTTCGGTGGCGGTGGCTTGTTGCTGCTTGGACGTCGCGGCGATCTCGGTCACCGACGTGGTCACCTGCACCGACGAACGCTGGGCCTGGGACACCAGAGAAGTGAGCTCGGTCATCATGTCGTTGAAACCGGTCTCTACCGCGCCGAATTCGTCCTTGCGTTCCAGGTTCAGGCGGCTGCTGAGGTCGCCAGTGCGCATGATTTCGAGGATTTTCACGATGCGGTTCATCGGCGCCATGATGGCGCGCATCAGCAACAGGCCGCAGAGACCGGCGGCCAGCACCGCGATCACCAGGGAAATGCCCATGATGACTTTGGCGGTGACCACCGCATCATCAATGGCCGCGATTTCTGTGTCCGCCACGGTCTTGTTATGACGCAGGATGTCATTGACCTTCATTCGACCCGCTGCCCAGGTCGGGGTCAGTTCACTGTTGAACATGTTGACGGCCGCGGCGCTCTGGTTGCGTTTATGCAACTCGATCACCGCGGCCAGAATCCGGTGGTAGTCGTCATGAAGTTTTTCGAACGCTGCGAAATCGACCCTGTCTTCTTCGTCGCCCATCGTTGCACGGTAGAGGTCCATCTGCTCTTTCAACCGATCAGCGAAGCCCTTGAAGTTCGCGGCATCCTCGGCAGTGAAACTCTGCCCCTCCTCCAGGCCGAGAATGGCCTGAATGCGCACATAACTGTCGGACCACGCGCCACGAATCATCGAACTGTAATACAACCCTGGCAGAGCATCCTCACGCACGCTGGCCTCGCTGTTTTCGATCGTCAACAGCCGGGAGTACGAGACGACCACCATCAACAACATGATGGCGATAATTACCGCAAAGCTCGCCAAAATGCGTTGGCGTAACGTCCAGTTCTTCACAGTCATTCCTCGGGGCCGATTCGAAATGCGGGGAGTATAGCCGAGGGCGGTGTTTCATTTATAAGACGGATGCGCACCGCTTCTCATCCCGTCAAAAAAAGGCGGGACGGGTACCAGGGTGATTGGGCAGAAAAGGGGCGGTGGTGTGGCTGAAAACGCCATCGCGAGCAGGCTCGCTCCCATATTGAATCTCTGGTGTATGCAGAATCTGCGATCACTGAAGACTTGATGTGGGAGCGAGCCTGCTCGCGAATGCAGCCTGAAGGTTTACAGGGAGGCCTGGCGAACCTGCTTTTCCAGCTCGGCCTTCAACCCCGGCTCCAGCTTGAGCTGCCGCGCCAGCTCGTCGAGGTAAGCCTTCTCCATGAAGTTTTCCTCGTCCACCATCATCACGCTGGCGATGTACATCTCGGCGGCGATTTCCGGAGAGAGGGCGGCGCGGGCGACATCGCTCGGGTCCAGCGGCTTGTTGAGCTCGGCGTGCAGCCAGTGTTGCAGTTCCCGGTCGCTGTCGAGCCGGGTGAATTCGCCTTCGATCAAGGCGCGCTCACGTTCATCGACATGACCGTCAGCCTTGGCCGCGGCCACCAGCGCCTTGAGAATCGCCTGACTGTGCAGCTCGACTTGCGCGGCCGGTACGCGGTCCAGGGTTTGCGGTTCCGTAGCGGCTGCATCGCCCTGCTGCGCCTGCCAGTTACCGTAGGCTTTATAAGCCAGCACGCCCAGCGCGGCGAGACCACCGTAGACCGCGACCTTGCCCCCGACTTTACGGGCCTTTTTGCTGCCGAGCAGCAAACCCATTGCACCTGCCGCCAATGCCCCGCCACTCGCACCGGAGAGCAAACTGCCGAGGGCGCTGGTGCCACCGCTCGCGCCCTTTTGCTGCGGGCTGCCGGCCTTGTTCTGCAACAGGTCCTGGCCGGACTTGAGTAGTTGATCGAGCAATCCACGGGTGTTCATTTACCGCCTCCAAAAGACGTTTAACCTGAAACCAAGACCACCAGCCTAAAACGAAAGTGCCCCCGCCCCATGGGCGAGAGTGCTTCCAGATGTTGCATGCCTCAGCGCCCATTGCCGCTTGCGACGGCCTATCAAAAAAAAAGATATACACTCTCGCCAATCGATAAAAACAGCCCACCGGGTGCTTTCCCATGATGACCTTGCGTCAGATCCGTCACTTCATCGCCGTGGCCGAGACCGGCTCGATCTCGGCCGCCGCGCAAACCGCATTCATTTCCCAGTCAACCCTGACCCTGGCGATCCAGCAACTGGAGGAGGAAATCGGCGTCAGCCTGTTCAGCCGCCACGCCAAGGGCATGACCCTGACCCACCAGGGGCATCAGTTCCTGCGTCAGGCGCACTTGATCCTGGCCACGGTGGATAATGCCAAGCGCAGCCTGCAACAGAGCACCGACCAGGTTGCCGGGCAACTGATCGTCGGCGTGACCAGCCTGGTGGCCGGTTATTACCTGGCGGATCTGCTCACCCGTTTCCAGCGCGCCTACCCCAACGTGGAAATCCGCGTGATGGAAGACGAGCGCCCGTACATCGAGCATTTGCTGGTCAGCGGCGAGATCGATGTCGGCGTGTTGATCCTCTCCAACCTCGAAGACCGCCACGCCCTGCAGACCGAAGTCCTGACCCACTCGCCGCACCGGCTATGGCTGCCAGCCCAGCACCCGCTGCTCGAACACGACAGCATCAACCTCGCCGACGTGGCCCGCGAGCCATTGATTCAACTGAACGTCGATGAAATGGACCGCAACGCCCAACGCATGTGGTCGGCCGCCTCCCTGCAACCGCGCATCACCCTGCGCACGGCCTCCACCGAAGCGGTGCGAAGCCTGGTGGCCGCCGGTTTGGGCGTGTCGATCCAGCCTGACATGACCTATCGCCCGTGGTCACTGGAGGGTGACATCATCGAAGCGCGACCGATCGCCGACCTCAGCCAGACCCTGGATGTCGGCCTGGCCTGGCGTCGCGGCACCGCGCGACCGGCGCTGGTGGACCCGTTCCTGACGGTCGCCCGCGAACAACCCCACGGCGGGCGTAAGCCATCTATTTAATCGAACGCCACCTTCAGTATTTAGTATTTGTTGTCCTCGGGCCCGCGAACTAGTCTTGTGCATCTAATAAAGACGGCCGGGCCCCAGTTACAGGGAGCGCTGCCATGTCTACACAACAAGCCACACAAAAAACGAGAACCCGAAAAATGGCTGGCGCGCAGACCCCGTTGTTCACCGCATTGTTGATCGATGGTGAATTGGTTGCCGGTCAAGGCTGCGTCGAGCCGATTCTCAACCCCGCCACCGGGGAAGTCCTGACCCGGATCGCCGAAGCCAGCACCGAGCAAGTCGAAGCCGCGATCCTCGCCGCCCACCGTGCCTTTGCCGGTTGGTCACGGACCACGCCGCAGCAGCGTTCGAACCTGCTGCTGGAAATCGCCAACACCATCGAAAAAAACGCCGACCTGTTGGCCCGCCTCGAATCCATGAACTGTGGCAAGCCGTTGCACCTGGCCCGTCAGGACGACTTGAGTGCCACGGTCGACGTGTTCCGTTTCTTCGCCGGTGCCGTGCGTTGCCAGACCGGCCAGCTCAGCGGCGAATACCTGCCGGGGTACACCAGCATGGTCCGGCGCGATCCTATCGGGGTCGTGGCGTCGATTGCGCCGTGGAACTACCCGATCATGATGGCCGCGTGGAAAATCGCCCCGGCCCTCGCCGCGGGCAACACCCTGGTGTTCAAGCCATCGGAACACACGCCGCTGTCGATCCTGGCCCTGGCCCCGGCACTGGCCGAGATCCTGCCACGGGGAGTGATCAACATCGTTTGCGGTGGCGGCGAAGGCGTCGGCAGCCATCTGGTGAGCCATCCAAAGATCCGCATGGTGTCGCTGACGGGCGATATCGTCACCGGCCAGAAGATTCTGCAGGCCGCGTCGAAGACACTCAAACGCACCCACCTCGAACTCGGCGGCAAGGCTCCGGTGATCGTCTGCAACGATGCCGACATTCAGGCCGTGGTCGAAGGCGTGCGCACCTACGGCTACTACAACGCCGGCCAGGATTGCACCGCCGCTTGCCGCATTTATGCCCAGGCCGGGATTCATGACCGCCTGGTGGCCGAGCTCGGTGCGGCCGTCAGCAGCCTGCGTTTCGCCGGCAAGCGCGATGCCGACAACGAAATCGGCCCGCTGATCAGCACCCGCCAGCGTGACCGCGTGGCCAGTTTTGTCGAGCGTGCCTTGGGCCAGCCGCACATCGAGCGGGTGACCGGCGCGGCGGTGCACTCCGGTGCCGGCTTCTATTACCAGCCGACCCTGCTCGCCGGCTGCAAGCAAAGTGACGAGATCGTCCAGCGCGAAGTGTTCGGGCCGGTGGTCACCGTGACCCGCTTCGATGAGCTGGAACAAGCGGTGGACTGGGCCAACGATTCGGAATACGGCCTGGCCTCCTCGGTCTGGACCCAAAACCTCGACAAGGCCATGCAGGTCGCGGCGCGCTTGCAGTACGGCTGCACCTGGATCAACAGCCACTTCATGCTGGTCAGCGAAATGCCCCATGGCGGCCTGAAACGTTCGGGCTACGGCAAAGACCTGTCCAGCGATTCGCTTCAGGACTACAGCGTGGTGCGGCACATCATGGCCCGCCATGGCGAGCATCTCTGACTACGCTAATAACAAGCCACCAACGGCATGCTTCACCACGTTCACAACTGCCCCGACCATAATTTGAAGAAGAGGGAATTCCCATGTTCGTGCACAAGACCGCACTGCTCAGTGCAATCACTACCGCGCTGCTGGCCAGCGCCAGTGTCCAGGCCGCCGAGCCGCTCAAAGCTGTCGGGGCGGGCGAAGGCCAACTGGATATTGTGGCCTGGCCCGGCTACATCGAACGTGGCGAGAGCGACAAGGCCTACGACTGGGTGACCGGTTTCGAGAAGGAGACCGGCTGCAAGGTCAACGTCAAGACGGCGGCCACCTCCGATGAAATGGTCAGCCTGATGGCCAAGGGCGGTTACGACCTGGTCACCGCATCCGGCGACGCGTCCCTGCGCCTGATTGTCGGCAAGCGTGTGCAGCCGATCAACACCGCGTTGATCCCGAACTGGAAGAATCTCGACCCGCGCCTCAAAGATGCACCGTGGTACGTGGTCAACAAGCAGACCTACGGCACCCCGTACCAGTGGGGCCCGAACGTGCTGATGTACAACACCAACGTGTTCAAGTCCGCGCCCACCAGCTGGGGCGTGTTGTTCAACGCGCAAAACCTGCCGGACGGCAAGCCGAACAAGGGCCGCGTACAGGCCTATGACGGCCCGATCTATATCGCCGACGCGGCGCTGTACCTCAAATCGGCCAAACCGGAACTGGGTATCCAGAACCCCTACGAACTGACCGAAGCCCAGTACAAGGCCGTGCTCGATCTGCTGCGCGCCCAGCAGCCGCTGATCCACCGCTACTGGCACGACACCACAGTGCAAATGAGCGACTTCAAGAACGAAGGCGTGGTCGCCTCCGGTGCCTGGCCGTATCAGGTCAACGGCCTGATCAACGAGAAGCAGCCAATCGCCTCGACCATCCCGAAAGAAGGCGCCACCGGGTGGGCCGACACCACCATGTTGCACGCCGAAGCCAAGCACCCCAACTGCGCCTACAAGTGGATGGACTGGTCGCTGCAACCGAAAGTCCAGGGTGACGTAGCGGCCTGGTTCGGCTCGTTGCCAGCGGTGCCGGCGGCGTGCCAGGGCAGTGAGTTGCTCGGTGCCGAAGGCTGCAAGACCAACGGTTTCGACCAGTTCGACAAGATCGCCTTCTGGAAAACCCCGCAGGCTGAAGGCGGCAAATTCGTGCCGTACAGCCGCTGGACCCAGGATTACATCGCGATCATGGGCGGTCGTTGATCCCCTGACCAGATCAAAAGATCGCAGCCTTCGGCAGCTCCTACGCCGATCGCATGCACCGCAAATGTGGCGCCCTATGCAAAATCTGTAGGAGCTGCCGCAGGCTGCGATCTTTTCACAGCACACTCGATTCCGTTGAAAGAAAGCGCGCCTTTTGGGAGCACCGCACCATGACGCTTGCAGTCCAGTTCACCAACGTCTCCCGTCTATTCGGCGAAGTGAAAGCCGTAGACCGGGTTTCCATCGACATCCAGGACGGCGAGTTTTTTTCAATGCTGGGGCCGTCCGGCTCGGGCAAGACCACCTGTTTGCGCCTGATCGCCGGTTTTGAACAACCGAGCACGGGCTCCATCCGTATTCACGGCGAAGAGGCCGCCCACCTGCCGCCCTACCAGCGCGACGTGAACACCGTGTTCCAGGATTACGCGCTGTTCCCGCACATGAACGTGCGCGACAACGTCGCCTACGGCTTGAAAGTCAAAGGCATCGGCAAGGTCGAGCGCCTCAAGCGTGCCGAAGAGTCCCTGGAGATGGTCGCCCTCGGCGGCTACGGCGAGCGCAAGCCGGTGCAGCTCTCCGGCGGTCAGCGCCAGCGTGTGGCCCTGGCCCGCGCCTTGGTCAACCGTCCACGGGTGCTGCTGCTCGACGAACCCCTCGGCGCCCTCGACCTGAAGTTGCGCGAGCAAATGCAGGGCGAGTTGAAGAAGCTGCAACGCCAGCTCGGCATCACCTTCATCTTCGTCACACACGACCAGACCGAAGCGCTGTCGATGTCCGATCGGGTGGCCGTGTTCAACAAGGGCCGCATCGAACAAGTCGATAGCCCGCGCAACCTGTACATGAAACCGGCCACCACCTTCGTGGCGGAATTCGTTGGCACCTCCAACGTGATTCGCGGCGACCTGGCCAAGCAACTCAGTGGCAATCCGCAGCCATTTTCAATTCGCCCGGAGCACGTGCGCTTCGCCGAAGGCCCGCTGGCCAGCCACGAGATCGAAGTCAGCGGTTTGCTCCACGACATCCAGTACCAGGGCAGCGCCACCCGCTACGAACTGAAACTGGAAAACGGCCAGACCCTGAACATCAGCCAGGCCAACAATCAGTGGATCGACAGCAGCGCGCAACATCAGACCGGCCAGCGTCTGAGCGCACGCTGGGCGCGGGAAGCCATGGTCCAGTTGCACGACACCCTTGCCGGCGGGGTGTGAGATGAGCACCTTGGCTATTTCACAATCCTCGTCGGGCGGCTCGCCGTTGCGCAGGTTTTCCAACCTGTTGTATCGCCGGCCGAACCTGTACCTGTCGATGCTACTGGTGCCGCCGTTGCTGTGGTTCGGCGCGATCTACCTGGGCTCGTTGCTGACGCTGCTGTGGCAAGGCTTCTACACTTTCGACGACTTCACCATGGCGGTCACCCCCGACCTGACCCTGGCGAACTTCACCGCACTGTTCCAGCCGTCAAACTTCGACATCATCCTGCGCACCCTGGGCATGGCGATTGTGGTGTCGATTGCCAGCGCCATTGTCGCGTTCCCGATTGCCTACTACATGGCGCGCTACACCACCGGCAAGACCAAGGCGTTTTTCTACATCGCGGTGATGATGCCGATGTGGGCCAGTTACATCGTCAAGGCCTACGCCTGGACACTGCTGCTGGCCAAGGGCGGCGTGGCGCAGTGGTTCGTGCAGCATCTGGGGCTGGAACCGGTCCTGCAGTTCGTTCTGGGGATTCCGGGGGTGGGCGGCAGCACCTTGTCGACCTCGCACCTGGGGCGCTTCATGGTGTTCGTCTACATCTGGCTACCGTTCATGATCCTGCCGATCCAGGCCTCGCTGGAACGCCTGCCGCCTTCGTTGCTGCAAGCGTCGGCCGACCTCGGCGCCAAGCCGCGCCAGACCTTCATGCAAGTGATTCTGCCGCTGTCGATCCCGGGCATTGCCGCCGGTTCGATCTTTACCTTCTCGCTGACCCTGGGCGACTTCATCGTGCCGCAACTGGTGGGCCCGCCCGGCTACTTCGTCGGCAGCATGGTGTACGCCCAGCAAGGCGCGATCGGCAACATGCCAATGGCCGCTGCCTTCACCCTGGTGCCGATCGTACTGATCGCCATCTACCTGTCCATCGTCAAACGACTGGGGGCCTTCGATGCGCTCTGACTCTTCATCTCAAGGGCAGGCATCCCTCGGGCTACGCATAGCGGCCTGGGGCGGGCTGGTGTTCCTGCACTTCCCGATCCTGATCATCTTCCTGTACGCCTTCAACACCGAAGACGCGGCGTTCAGCTTTCCACCCAAGGGTTTCACCTTGAAGTGGATCGGCGTGGCGTTCTCGCGGCCAGATGTACTGGAAGCGATCAAGCTGTCGTTGCAGATCGCCTCGATTGCCACGCTGATCGCCATGGTCCTCGGCACATTGGCTTCGGCCGCGCTGTATCGCCGGGACTTCTTCGGCAAGCAAGGCATCTCGCTGATGCTGATCCTGCCGATCGCCCTGCCGGGGATCATCACCGGGATCGCGTTGCTGGCGACCTTCAAGACACTGGGAATCGAACCGGGGATGTTCACCATCATCGTCGGCCACGCGACCTTCTGCGTGGTGATCGTCTACAACAACGTCATCGCTCGCTTGCGCCGCACTTCCCACAGTTTGATCGAGGCCTCGATGGACCTCGGCGCCGACGGCTGGCAGACCTTCCGCTACATCATCCTGCCGAACCTTGGTTCGGCGCTGCTGGCCGGCGGCATGCTGGCGTTTGCCCTGTCGTTCGACGAAATCATTGTCACCACCTTCACCGCCGGCCATGAACGCACCCTGCCGCTGTGGCTACTCAACCAGCTCAGCCGCCCACGGGACGTGCCGGTGACCAACGTCGTGGCGATGCTGGTGATGATCGTGACCATGCTGCCGATTCTTGGTGCCTATTACCTGACCCGGGGTGGTGAGAGCGTTGCGGGGAGTGGTGGCAAGTAACTGACATCCCCCCTACACAAAGAATTCAGAGGAGATAAACATGCAAACCAAACTCTTGATCAACGGCCAATTGCTCAACGGCGAAGGCCCCGCCCAACCCGTATTCAACCCGGCCCTGGGTCGTGTACTGGTGGAAATCAACGAAGCCAGCGAAGCCCAGGTCGATGCCGCCGTACGCGCCGCCGACGCCGCGTTCGACAGCTGGTCGCATACCCCGCCGAAAGAGCGCTCGCTGCTGCTGCTCAAACTGGCCGATGTCATCGAAGCCCACGGCGAAGAGCTGGCGAAACTGGAATCGGACAACTGCGGCAAGCCTTACAGCGCTGCGCTGAACGACGAGATCCCGGCGATTGCCGACGTGTTCCGCTTCTTCGCTGGCGCCAGCCGCTGCATGAGCGGTTCAGCCGGTGGCGAGTACCTGCCGGGGCACACCTCGATGATCCGCCGCGACCCGGTGGGCGTGATCGCGTCCATCGCACCGTGGAACTACCCGCTGATGATGGTCGCCTGGAAAATCGCCCCGGCCTTGGCCGCCGGTAATACTGTGGTGCTCAAGCCGTCGGAACAAACCCCGCTGACTGCCCTGCGCCTGGCCGAGCTCGCGTCGGAGATCTTCCCGGCCGGTGTACTCAACCTGGTGTTCGGCCGTGGTCCTACGGTCGGTAGCCCGCTGGTGACCCACCCGAAAGTGCGCATGGTGTCGTTGACCGGTTCGATTGCCACCGGCTCGAACATCATTTCCAGCACCGCCGACAGCGTCAAGCGCATGCACATGGAATTGGGCGGCAAGGCCCCGGTGATCATCTTCGACGACGCCGACATCGATGCCGCCGTCGAAGGCATCCGCACCTTCGGTTTCTACAACGCAGGGCAAGACTGCACCGCTGCCTGCCGCATCTATGCCCAGGAAGGCATCTACGACAAGTTCGTGGAAAAACTCGGCGCCGCCGTCAGCAGTATCAAGTACGGCTTGCAGGATGATCCATCGACCGAGCTCGGCCCGCTGATCACCGCGCAACACCGCGACCGCGTGACCGGTTTCGTCGAACGCGCCATCGCCCAGCCGCACATTCGCTTGATCACTGGCGGCAAGGCGGTTGAGGGCAACGGCTACTTCTTCGAACCGACGGTACTGGCCGATGCGCAGCAGGACGACGAAATCGTGCGCCGCGAAGTGTTCGGGCCTGTGGTCTCGGTGACCAGGTTCAGCGATGAAACACAGGTGCTGGGCTGGGCCAACGATTCGGACTACGGCCTGGCCTCTTCCGTGTGGACCGCCGACGTCGGCCGCGCCCATCGCCTGTCGGCTCGCCTGCAGTACGGCTGCACCTGGGTCAACACGCACTTCATGCTCGTCAGCGAAATGCCCCACGGCGGTCAGAAACTGTCCGGCTATGGCAAGGACATGTCCATGTACGGGCTGGAGGACTACACCGTTGTGCGGCACGTGATGTTCAAGCATTAACCGCGATCTTTTCAGCAGACACACGGATGATGTCAGCGATTTACACCAAGGATTCACCGCAACTTAAAAAAACAATAACCACCGATCCGGGCGGCGCCCCCAAGGCCCCGCCACGGTTTCGGACATCCGAAATCTGCCGATTTTCCGGAGCAATAACACATGAGTGCATCACCCGATCTCTCTGCAGCCCTTGCCGACAGCGATGCCGAGCAACTGCGCAAACTCGGTTACACCTCCAACTTCAATCGCAGCATGAGCCTGTGGGAAAACTTCGCCCTGGGCTTCACCTACCTGTCCCCGGTGGTCGGGGTGTATACCCTGTTCGGCCTGTGCCTGGCCGCAGGCGGGCCACCTATGTTCTGGGCTTACTTGCTGGTCGGTTGCGGCCAACTGCTGGTGTGCCTGATCTTCGGCGAAGTGGTTTCGCAGTTCCCGATTTCCGGTGGCGTATACCCCTGGGCTCGCCGCTTGGTGGGCAAACGCTGGGCGTGGATGGTCGGCTGGATCTACTCCATCGCCCTGTGCGTAACCATCGCCGCCGTTGCGGTCGGTGCCGGTCCGTACCTCGCCGCCATGATGGGTTTTGAACCGAGCAACAACACCAACATCATCATCGCCCTGTTCCTGACGCTGTTCGCCACTTTGGTCAACCTCAGCGGCACCAAAGTGCTGGCGCGCATTGCCATGTTCGGCTTCCTGTGCGAGCTGGTGGGCGCGGTGATCGTCGGCGTTTACTTGCTGATCTTCGAGCGTCATCAACCCATCAGCGTGTTGTTCAACACCTTCGATATCAGCGTCGACGGCTCGTACCTGCCGGCGTTCCTCACCGCGTCGCTGGCGGGGATGTTCCTGTATTACGGCTTCGAGGCTTGCGGCGACGTGGCCGAAGAAACCCCGAACCCAAGCAAGAAAATCCCGGTGGCCATGCGCATGACCATCTACATCGGCGGCATCGCGGCGATGTTCGCCTGCCTGGCGCTGATCCTGGCCGTGCCGGACATGCAAGCGGTGATCAACGGCACCGACAAGGACCCGGTCACCACCATCCTCAACAACGCCTTCGGCCCGATCGGTTCGAAAGTGGTGATGGGCGTGGTGATGATTTCCTTCATCTCCTGCGTCATCAGCCTGCAAGCAGCGGCCAGTCGCCTGCTGTATTCATACGCCCGTGATGAAATGGTCATCGGCAGCCGACTGCTGAAGAAGATTTCCCCTACAACACAGGTTCCTGTCGCGGCCCTGTTCGTCTCCGGTGTCCTGCCGGCGCTGATCATCATCCTCGGCTTCTTCCTGCAGGACGCGGTCGCCACCATTGTCAGCTTCGCGGCCATCGGCATCTACCTGGCGTTCCAGATGATCGTGCTCGCGGCCCTGTACGCCCGCATGAAAGGCTGGAAACCCAGCGGCAAATTCACCCTCGGCGCCTGGGGCTGGGCCGTGAACATCGGCGCGCTGGTCTATGGTGTCGGAGCCATCATCAACATGGCCTGGCCACGCACCCCGGATGCCGCGTGGTACATCAACTACGCGATGGTGCTGAGTACCGCCATCGTCATTGGTCTGGGCCTGCTCTACATGTGGTTCGCCAAGCCGTATGACCATGGCATGGCGCCTGCTGGGGATGCCTGGAAAGTCAGCCGGTAACGGCATTCGCCCCGGTGCCGTCGTGGTGCCGGGGTGATCTAAAAAAACCAACAAGGATTGAATATGGATATCACCCCGACGGGGGTTGAGTCGGTTAACCCCATCTCGTTGCGTTAGCATCTGGCAACACATCCCTCTCTCTCGTTCGTGTTCGCCGCACTAGAGTTTCGTGCAACCCATGCACGCCTGCGGTTGACGAAAACCCTGGCTCGGCCTAGGGTGTTTACGTCGTTTACAGCGTATACACCTTAGGAGAGCCATCATGGCCTCACCCGTTTTGTCTTTTCGCGTCGAAGAACAATTGGCACAGCAGCTGGATTTATTGGCTGCGGCGACCGACAGAGATCGTCAGTACCATCTCAAGCGTGCATTGGTTCGATATGTGGAAGCCGAGTCCTGGCATCTGCAAGCCATCAGTGACGGCATCGCCGATGCCGACGCAGGGAAACTCACCGATCTGGATGCCGTGAAGGCTAAGTGGGCAAAACGTGCCGAGCGTAGTACTGACTGAAAAAGCCGATAGCGATCTCGATGCCATCCACGAACACTACCGAAAGGTAGTTGGCGCAAAAGCCGCTCTCGAAATCATTTCCACGATGCTGCAATCCTTTGAACTGTTGGAACAGTTTCCCGGCTCGGGCAGGCCTTCAGGCATGCCCGATGTCCGAGAGTTGGTACTTGGCCGTTTTCCCTTTATCGCCCCTTACCGATTTTCCCAAGGCCAGGTACAAGTTCTGCGCGTGCTGCATCAGCGATCCGAGCGTTCCCAGGATTGGTAGATGAGGGCATCCAGCCAGGACGGGATGCCCCATTGTTTCAAAACCTCGAAACACTCCTCATCGCATCCACCAGATACCTCATCGCGATCCTGTCGCTCTCCGACAGCTCCCGATAGCGTTCCACCAGTTTCATTTCCTCGCTATTGAGCCGGCGTCTTCGTCGCCCCAGGGCCAGACACGGAAAGATTCCCAACATTTCGGTGATGCCTTGTACTTTCGACATGGACGATGTCCTTCTAAACGTCAAAGAAAACTGCAAAAAACCGCATCGCCCTCCCCCTATTCAGCAGCCGCATCGTGCCGACTGAACCGCACCGGTCTTTCGGGCATAAACCGGTCATGTGCACAGAATAGAAATATTCCGGGCGCTGAAAAGCGGTTTTTAGAGTAATTAGTCGAAAAAAGCAGAAATGCCCTGTAAATCAGAAACCCCTGTCGGAATTGTTTCCCGACATGTCTTGTTTCATTGCCGAGCCAGCGCAATGCCATCAATCAATTTTGCTCTGCAATCGAACGGTTTAAGCTGTCGGGCATCTGTTTAAAAGTCCGTTGTGTTTGGCCGAAGGCATGTCCGAACCGATATTTCCGATCCAGCACGTGCCAGGAACGGCGCGGGATTGCTCACGACAGGTTGTATTTATGCACCGCAGGAACTTGCTCAAAGCCTCCATGGCCATCGCGGCCTACACCGGTTTGTCCGCCACGGGTCTGTTGGCCGCCAAGGCCTGGGCCGCCAGCAGTGGCACCGCTGATGGCGAGGCTACCGTGTTCGATTTCGAGGCGCTGAAGCTCCAGGCCAAGCAGCTCGCCAGCAATCGCTACCAGGACACCAAGCAGCAGTTGCCGCCGACCCTGGCGACCATGACGCCGCAGAACTTCAATGCGATCCGCTACGACGGCAATCATTCGTTGTGGAAAGAGCTCAAGGGCCAGTTGGACGTGCAGTTCTTCCACGTCGGCATGGGCTTCAAGCAGCCGGTGCGCATGTACAGCGTCGATCCGAAAACCCGGATGGCCCGCGAGGTGCATTTCCGCCCGTCGCTGTTCAACTATGAAAACACCACGGTCGACACCGCACAGCTCAAGGGCGACCTGGGCTTCTCCGGCTTCAAGTTGTTCAAGGCCCCGGAACTGGACAAGCACGATGTCGTGTCTTTCCTCGGCGCCAGTTACTTCCGCGCGGTGGACGCCACCGGCCAGTACGGCTTGTCGGCCCGCGGGCTGGCGATCGATACCTACGCCAAAAAACGTGAGGAATTCCCGGACTTCACCAAGTTCTGGTTCGAGACACCGAACAAGGACAGCACCCGCTTCGTGGTCTACGCCCTGCTCGACTCGCCGAGCGCCACCGGTGCCTACCGCTTCGATATCGATTGCCAGGCCGAGCGCGTGGTGATGGAGATCGACGCCCATGTCAACGCCCGGACCGCCATCGACCAGTTGGGCATCGCGCCGATGACCAGCATGTTCAGTTGCGGCACCCACGAGCGTCGCATGTGCGACACCATTCACCCGCAAATCCATGACTCCGACCGCCTGGCGATGTGGCGCGGCAACGGCGAGTGGATCTGCCGCCCGCTGAACAACCCGGCTACCCTGCAATTCAATGCCTTCGCCGATACCGACCCAAAAGGTTTCGGCCTGGTACAGACCGACCACGAGTTCGCCAGCTATCAGGACACCGTCGACTGGTACAGCCGCCGCCCGAGCCTGTGGGTCGAACCAACCACCTCATGGGGCGAAGGCTCGGTCGATCTGCTGGAGATCCCGACCACCGGCGAGACCATGGACAACATCGTCGCCTTCTGGACGCCGAAGAAACCGGTGGCTGCGGGGGATTCGCTGAACTACGGCTACAAGCTCTACTGGAGCGCATTGCCGCCAGTCGGAACGCCGTTGGCACGGGTCAACGCGACCCGTTCGGGCATGGGCGGCTTCACCGAAGGCTGGGCGCCAGGCGAGCATTACCCGCCGGTGTGGGCGCGGCGCTTTGCCGTGGACTTCACCGGCGGCGGCCTGGACCGCTTGCCCGAAGGTACGGGTATCGAGCCGGTCGTTACCTGCTCGAACGGCGAGGTCAAGGATTTCAGCATACTGAAGCTCGACGACATCAAGGGCTACCGCATCCTGTTTGACTGGTACCCGACCAATGACAGCGTCGAGCCTGTCGAACTGCGTCTATTCATCCGCACCAACGACCGCACCCTGAGTGAAACCTGGTTGTACCAGTACTTCCCGCCAGCGCCGGACAAGCGCAAGTACAGCTGATGATCGGGTAGCACCCTGCCACCATTCGGTTTTCCGAACGCGACCCGCGAGTCAGTTCGGTTAACCGGATCATCTCACTGAAACTTCAACGCAAAAAATATTTAATTCCCTTACAAATCAATGCTATGACCAATTTCGACTGGTCTGGCACGAGTCATGCTCTACACTTCTTCGACGAATGTCCTTTGCGCCGACTCTCAATAGCGCTCAGGTGTTTTGCAGCACAAAAGGGCCGATGAACTGGCTCCATAAAAAAAACAAAGTCGAGGAAAATTTGATGCGCATCGTTCCCCATATCCTGGGCGCAGCCATTGCTGCCGCTCTGATCAGCACGCCAGTTTTCGCCGCCGAACTCACCGGCACCCTGAAGAAGATCAAAGAGTCCGGCACCATCACCCTGGGCCATCGCGACGCTTCCATTCCGTTTTCCTATATCGCGGATGCTTCCGGCAAACCGGTCGGCTACTCCCACGACATCCAGTTGAAAGTCGTCGAAGCGCTGAAAAAAGACCTCGACATGCCGAACCTTCAGGTCAAGTACAACCTGGTCACCTCGCAAACCCGTATCCCGCTGGTGCAGAACGGCACCGTGGACCTGGAGTGCGGTTCCACCACCAACAACGTCGAGCGTCAGCAACAAGTTGACTTCTCCGTTGGCATCTTCGAAATCGGTACTCGCCTGCTGTCCAAGGCAGACTCCAAGTACAAGGATTTCCCTGACCTGGCCGGCAAGAACGTCGTGACCACCGCCGGCACCACGTCCGAGCGCATCCTCAAGGCGATGAACGCCGACAAACAGATGGGCATGAACGTCATCTCCGCCAAAGACCATGGCGAGTCGTTCCAGATGCTGGAAACCGGCCGCGCAGTGGCCTTCATGATGGACGACGCCCTGCTGGCTGGTGAAGCCGCCAAGGCCAAGAAGGCAAGCGACTGGGCCGTGACCGGCACTCCACAGTCCTACGAAATCTACGGCTGCATGGTGCGCAAGGGCGACGAGCCGTTCAAAAAGGCTGTGGATGACGCCATCAAGGCCACCTACGCATCGGGCGAGATCAACAAGATCTACGAAAAATGGTTCATGCAACCAATCCCGCCAAAAGGCCTGAACCTGAACTTCCCGATGAGCGACGAACTCAAGGCCCTGATCGCCAAACCGACTGATAAAGCGGCAGACGACAAGAAGTCCTGATTTCTGACTAACCTTATCTCCTGAGAGGGCCCTGACCCTTTCAGGAGGTGGTCACTTCCTGCTGGCATTTTTTGGAAACACTCGAACCGGTGGCTGTCGAGCCGGGAGCGTGTGCCTGTCCCTCAAGGACAGGAGGGAACGGAGCTTCCCCCAAGCGGGCACTTGTACATCGATTGAACTGAGGGGAGACCCTAATGAATTACAACTGGGACTGGGGCGTGTTCTTCAAGTCCACCGGCGTGGGCAGCGAGACTTATTTCGACTGGTACGTGTCCGGTCTGGCCTGGACCATCGGCATCGCCATCGCGGCCTGGATCATCGCCCTGACACTGGGCTCGATCCTGGGCGTCATGCGTACCGTGCCGAACCGCATCGTATCGGGCATCGCCACCTGCTACGTCGAACTCTTCCGTAACGTGCCGCTGCTGGTTCAGCTGTTCATCTGGTACTTCCTGGTACCCGACCTGCTGCCGGCCGACCTGCAAGAGTGGTACAAGCAGGATCTGAACCCGACCACCTCGGCCTTCCTCAGCGTCGTCGTGTGCCTGGGCCTGTTCACTACCGCCCGGGTTTGCGAACAGGTGCGCACCGGTATCCAGGCACTGCCAAAGGGCCAGGAATCCGCGGCTCGCGCCATGGGCTTCAAGCTGCCGCAGATCTACTGGAACGTGCTGCTGCCCCAAGCCTACCGGATCATCATTCCGCCGCTTACCTCGGAATTCCTGAACGTCTTCAAGAACACCTCCGTGGCCTCGCTGATCGGTTTGATGGAGCTGCTCGCGCAGACCAAGCAGACCGCCGAGTTCTCCGCCAACCTGTTCGAAGCCTTCACCCTGGCAACGCTGATCTACTTCACCCTGAACATGAGCCTGATGTTGCTGATGCGTATGGTCGAGAAGAAAGTCGCCGTACCGGGCCTGATTTCCGTAGGGGGTAAATGATGGAATTCGACTTCTCGGGCATCATCCCGTCTCTGCCGGGCCTGTGGAACGGCATGATCATGACCCTCAAGCTGATGGCCATGGGCGTGATCGGCGGCATCATCCTCGGCACCATCCTTGCCCTGATGCGCCTGTCCCACAACAAAGTGCTGTCGAACATCGCCGGCGCGTACGTTAACTATTTCCGCTCGATCCCCTTGCTGCTGGTGATCACCTGGTTCTACCTGGCGGTACCGTTCGTGCTGCGCTGGATCACTGGCGAAGACACGCCGATCGGCGCGTTCGCCTCGTGCATCGTGGCCTTCATGATGTTCGAAGCGGCGTACTTCTGCGAAATCGTCCGTGCCGGTGTGCAGTCGATTCCCAAGGGCCAGATGGGCGCTGCCCAAGCGCTGGGCATGACTTACGGACAGATGATGCGCCTGATCATCCTGCCGCAAGCGTTCCGCAAGATGACGCCGCTGTTGCTGCAACAGAGCATCATCCTGTTTCAGGACACCTCGCTGGTCTACGCCGTCGGCCTGGTGGACTTCCTCAATGCGTCGCGCGCCAGTGGCGACATCATTGGCCGCTCCAATGAGTTCCTGATTTTCGCGGGTCTCGTGTACTTCACTATCAGCTTTGCCGCCTCGCAGCTGGTCAAGCGTCTGCAAAAAAGGTTCGCCGTATGATCTCTATCAAAAGCATCAACAAGTGGTATGGGGACTTCCAGGTACTGACTGATTGCAGCACCGAGGTCAAAAAAGGCGAAGTGATCGTGGTGTGCGGGCCGTCCGGTTCCGGCAAATCGACCCTGATCAAATGCGTCAACGCCCTGGAGCCTTTCCAGAAAGGCGACATCGTGGTCGACGGCACCTCCATCGCCGACCCGAAGACCAACCTGCCGAAACTGCGTTCGCGCGTGGGCATGGTGTTCCAGCACTTCGAGCTGTTCCCGCACCTGACCATCACCGAAAACCTGACCATCGCGCAGATCAAGGTGCTGGGTCGCAGCAAGGAAGAAGCCACCAAGAAAGGCCTGCAACTGCTCGAGCGCGTCGGTCTCTCGGCCCACGCCCACAAGCATCCGGGCCAACTGTCCGGCGGTCAGCAGCAGCGTGTGGCGATTGCCCGTGCGCTGGCGATGGACCCGATCGTCATGCTGTTCGACGAACCGACCTCGGCGCTGGACCCGGAAATGGTCAACGAAGTACTGGACGTGATGGTGCAACTGGCCCACGAAGGCATGACCATGATGTGCGTGACCCACGAAATGGGCTTCGCCCGTAAAGTCGCGGACCGGGTGATCTTCATGGACGCCGGCAAGATCATCGAAGACTGCAAGAAAGAAGAGTTCTTCGGTGATATCAACGCCCGCGCCGAGCGTACGCAGCACTTCCTCAACAAGATCCTGCAGCACTAAAAAGCTTCACGGTCTCCCCTGTAGGAGCTGCCGCAGGCTGCGATCTTTTGATGTTGCCTTTAACAAGCAAAGATCAAAAGATCGCAGCCTGCGGCAGCTCCTACAGGGAGTCCTCTGGGCTTGTTGTTGTGGTTGACCCAAGGCATCTGTGATGAAATGCGACCCCACTCTTTATCGCGCCACGTCGCCATCACTCGCCGTGAAACCCCGTCTGGTTCGCCATTTGTTCCTGCCGCCGCTGATCATCGCCATGATGATCGGCCTGGGCTTTATCGGCTTCTGGATCAGTGAACACTACGGCATCCGCAGCCTCAGCGAAAACGGCCAGCGCCAGCTGGAACTGCACGCCCGTGCAGTCGAAAGCGAAATCAGCAAATACACCTACCTGCCCAGCCTGCTGGAACTCGAAACCAGCGTTGCGCAGTTGCTGGCCGACCCGACTCCGGAACACCGGCAGACGGTCAACGATTACCTCGAAGGCCTGAACCGGCGCAGCCGCAGTCGGGCCATCTACGTGATGGATACCACCGGTCGCGTCATGGCCACCAGCAACTGGCGCGATGTCGACAGTTACCTGGGTGAAGACCTGTCCTTTCGCGCCTATTTCCAGAACGCCGTGCGCGGTCAGCCGGGGCGCTTCTACGGCATCGGCAGCACCAATGGCGAACCCGGTTACTACCTGGCCCACGGCCTGGAAGAACACGGCAAGATCATCGGCGTCGCGGTGGTCAAGGTCCGTCTGGAGGCCATGGAAGAACGCTGGCAACGGGCACGCCTGGAAGCCTTCGTCAGCGACGAAAACGGCATCATCATTCTGTCCAGCGATCCGGCACGACGCTTGAAATCGGTGATACCGCTGAGCGAAGAAACCAAGGAAAAACTCGCCCGCAGCCTGCAGTACTACTGGTTCCCGCTCAACGAACTGCAGCCGCTAGCCCGGGAAACCCTGTCCGAAGGCGTGGAAAAACTCACGTTCCCGGCCAATAGCGAACTGGTGTCCGACGATGAAAACATCAGCTACCTGGCGCAGACCCGGCCGCTCGGCGATACGCCGTGGAATTTCACCCTGCTCACGCCGCTGCAGGACCTGCGCCGCGAAGCGATCAACCAGGGGATCCTGGTGGCCGTGGCGTTTGCCCTGCTGGCGTTCCTTTTGATCGCCTGGAACGAGCGGCGCAAGGTGATCGCCACTCGCCTCGCGGCCCGGGAAGCCTTGCAGGAAGCCAACAGTCAGCTGGAGCGTCGGATTACCGAACGCACCACCGACCTGCGCGCCAGCAACGAACGGCTCAAGGGCCAGATCCGCGAACGCCGGCAAGCCGAAGAGACCTTGCGCCGCGCCCAGGATGAACTGGTACAGGCCGGAAAGCTCGCGGCCATCGGCCAGATGTCCACCAGCATCGCCCACGAACTGAACCAACCGCTGGCAGCGCTGCGCACCTTGTCCGGCAATACCGTGCGCTTCCTCGAACGCGGCCAGCTCGACGTGGCCAGCACCAACCTCAAGACCATCAACGAACTGATCGACCGCATGGGCCGGATCACCGCCAGCCTGCGCTCGTTCGCCCGGCGCGGTGACGACAAGGGCCAGGCCTGCCTCGGCAAAGGCGTGGACGCGGCCTTGCAATTGCTCGGCGGCCGGGTGGAAAACATTCACCTGCAACTGCACCGCGATTTCACCGATGTGCAGGTGCAGATCGACCAGACCCGCCTGGAACAGATTCTGGTCAACCTGATCGGCAACGCCCTCGACGCCATGCAAGCGCAGCCACAACCCGAGCTGTGGCTCGAAGGCGAAGCGTTCGATGGCAAATACCGCCTGCGGGTGCGTGACAACGGCCACGGCATCGATGCCGAAGCGCGCAAGCACCTGTTCGAACCCTTCTTCACCACCAAACCCGGCGAACAAGGCCTGGGCCTGGGCCTGACCCTTTCCGCCAGCCTGGCCGCCGCCACCGGCGGTCACCTGGGTGTCGAGCACCCGGCCAGCGGTGGTACCGCGTTCGTCCTCAGTTTACCGTTGGTAAGCCCCACTCCCGCCGAGCCAATATGAACAACGACCTTAGTGTATTGATCGTCGAAGACGACCCCCATGTACTGCTCGGCTGCCAACAGGCGCTGACCCTGGAGGACATTCCCTGCATTGGCGTGGGCAGCGCCGAAGAAGCCCTGGAGCGGGTCGGCGACAACTTCGCCGGCATCGTCGTCAGCGACATTCGCCTGCCGGGCATCGATGGCCTGGAATTGCTGACCCGTCTCAAGGCCCGGGACCGTAGCCTGCCGGTGGTGCTGATCACCGGGCACGGCGATATCTCCATGGCCGTCGACGCGATGCAGAAAGGCGCCTACGACTTCATGGAAAAGCCGTTCTCCCCGGAGCGCCTGGTGGATGTGGCCCGCCGCGCCCTGGAGCAACGCAGCCTGGCGCGGGAAGTGTCGTCGTTGCGTCGGCAACTGGCCGAACGCGATTCCCTCGAAGGGCGGATCATCGGTCGCTCGCCGGCCATGCAGAACCTGCGGGAACTGATCGCCAACGTTGCCGATACCTCGGCCAACGTGCTGATCGAAGGCGAGACCGGCACCGGCAAGGAATTGGTTGCCCGTTGCCTGCACGATTTCAGTCGGCGGCACACCAAGCAGTTTGTCGCCTTGAACTGCGGTGGCCTGCCGGAGAACCTGTTCGAAAGCGAAATATTCGGCCACGAAGCCAACGCTTTTACCGGCGCGGGCAAACGTCGGATCGGCAAGATCGAGCACGCCGACGGCGGCACGCTGTTCCTCGACGAAGTGGAAAGCATGCCCCTGCCCTTGCAGATCAAACTGCTACGGGTGTTGCAGGAACGCACCCTCGAACGCCTCGGTTCGAACCAGAGCGTAGCGGTGGATTGCCGCGTCATCGCAGCGACCAAATCCGACCTCGTCGAGTCGAGCAAGGCCGGCGAGTTCCGCAGCGACCTGTATTACCGCCTCAACGTGGTGACCCTGGAACTGCCGCCGCTGCGCGAACGCCGCGAAGACATCCTGCAACTGTTCGAACACTTCCTGCAGCAGTCGTCCCTGCGCTTCGACCGCACGGTACCGGAACTGGACAACCAGACCGTTTCGAACCTCATGAGCCACGACTGGCCGGGTAATGTGCGTGAACTGCGCAACGTTGCCGAGCGCTTTGCCCTGGGCCTGCCGGCGTTCAAGAAAACCGGTGCCGGCGCCGGCAACCAGGGCCTGGCCTTTGCCGAAGCGGTGGAGGCGTTCGAGCGCAACCTGCTCAGCGACGCCTTGCAACGCAGCGGCGGCAACCTGACCCAGGCCAGCCAGGAACTGGGCATGGCCAAGACCACGCTGTTCGACAAAGTGAAAAAGTACGGCCTGAGCCATTGAGCAAAACCTGATCGCCCACAACCTCTGTAGGAGCTGCCGGAGGCTCCTACAGGTGATCAGGGGTTAGAGGAGGTTGCGATCGGCCACAGGCTCGATCTGCGCCCAGTGCGAGGTGTCTTCACGGTGCTCGCGCAAATACGGCAACACCGCCCCCAGCAACGGCGCCTTGAATGCCTCCTGGAAGCGATGGGCCAGACCCGGAATCAGGATCAATTGACTGCCACGCAGATGCGCCGCCAGATGCACCCCGTGCATCACCGGCAGCAGCGGATCGGCCGTGCCGTGCACCACCAGCGCCGGTACCCGCAATTGATTGAGCAGCGCCACCCGGCTCGGCTCGGCGAGAATGGCCATGATCTGGCGTTTCACACCCTCGGGATTGAACGCCCGGTCATAGGACTGTGCCGCCTGATGCAGCAGCGCCTGGCGATCGTCGGTGACCATCGGGCTGCCCAGTGCCGCCAGCAAGTCGGCCTGTTGCTCCAGGGCCACTTCGCGGTTCGGTGCGCCGCGCCGGGCCAACAACTGCACCAGCGCCGCACTCGGCGCCGGCAAGCCTTCGGCACCGGAGGTGGTCATGATCAGGGTCAGGCTCTCGACCCGTTGCGGTGCCATGGCCGCCATGCGCTGGGCGATCATTCCGCCCATGCTGGCGCCCAGCACGTGGAATTGGTCGATGTGCAAGGCGTCCATCAAGCCCAGGCCATCCTCGGCCATGTCGGTCAGCGAATAAGGCGACGACACCGGCAATCCGAGTTTGTAGCGCAAAACTTCGAAAGTCAGGTTGGCTTCGGCCGGTGCTTGCCGCCAGGTTGACAGGCCTACGTCGCGATTGTCATAGCGGATCACCCGGAACCCCTGCTGGCACAGGGCGACCACCACTTCGTCCGGCCAGTGAATCAATTGCCCGCCCAGGCCCATCACCAGCAGCAATGCCGGATCGGACGCACGGCCGATGCTCTGGTACGCCAGGCTTACCTGGGCCAGATCCACCCGTTCGGTCGGAACATTGACGTCACAACGCGAAGCCGCCATGGACGGCAGGCCGAACAACAGCGCGGCCAACAAAACGATTCGTGAAAGGAATGAAGCACCCATGGAAAAACACCAAAACGCAGAACCCCAGTAGAGCGCGAGTCTGATGAAGTTTGTTCAAGCGCGCTGCCACAGTTCCATGACAGTTTGATGAAGAGTGCCGAGCGGTCATCAGGCGTCAGATTCAGCCTCGCAATAACTATGTACCACCCGCCCTTTTGACGACTGTCTCCTAATGCCCGCACCGCCGGCACGGCCCGGCCTTCTGGAGATTCATCGTCATGGTTGACGAAACCACCCCCCTAGCGGCCGATTTCGGCCTTGTTGTTCCTTTGCCCGCGAACCCGGACCAAGGCCTGACCCTGAGCGCCTCGGAGCGCTGGAATGAATGCTGTGAACAGTGGCGGGCGCTTATGGCGCAAAATCCGCAGTCGCCGCTCGCCAGCACTTGGTGGAATGCCCGTGCGCGCGGTACGGATCAGTCACGCCGGGCTCAGGCCAACCGCTTGTATCGTCAGCATTTCGAAGCGTCGAGCCAATGGGCGTTTGCCCGGGGCATCCTGGATGTCGAACAGTTCCAGACATTGCAGGCGTTCATCGATCCGCCCGTGCAGACAGCAACGCCTGCCACTGCACGGCATTACGTCGAGCAAATGCAGTTCAAGGATGACAAAGGCCTGTCAATCGAACTATCCGGCGCGTTGGTCATCACCCGGGACACAGCCCAGCCGGTCGCTCAATTGCTGTACTTGCCTTCCCGGCCATCGGCCTGGATGACCTTTGAAAGCCGAGTCGATATGGAAAGCTGGCTGATCGAACATCAGCCGCAGATGTTCGACCACCCCCGGCTACCGACAGGTACCCTCAGGGTCTATTACACAGTGCTTGAGCGCAGCGTACTGCAGACCAGTGCTCAATCCTTGTGGGCACGATTGCCTGTCACCCCTGGCGATCGACTGCGTAACGAATTGATCCTGGCCCCGCCCGCCAACCTGCCGGACGCGGATACCAACGACGACGATGTCCTGTTCGGCCAGTTGAGCCCCGATATTCCACTGGGCATCCGTCTCCATGCACTGGCGCAACAGCGCACGGCACTGGATGCCTTGTTGGGCGATAACTTTCAGGGCAACCACACTGACCCGCGCCTGCAACGTCTGCAACGGCAAATGGACGAGCTCACGACGGCCGAGCAGGCCAGCACCCGCGCCGCAACCGCGCTGCTGCACACCGACAGTGCGCAGCAAATGCTGGAACTGCGCCACAAAAACCGCCCGCACTACGCCGCCCTTTACCAGGCGCGCCTGGACGGCCTGCGCGCCGAAGCCGAGCTGCAATTGAGCCTGAACCAGATCAGCCACGAGGAACATCAGTGGTTGATCTGTGTACTGGATGCACCGGATCAACCACGCCCGGCCGGAGTGGTGGTGGCGCGTCTGGTGTTGTCGATGATGGATACCGAAGGTGATACCCCCCGTACACAAACCCAGGAACTGGACGGTGTATTGCTGTTTGCCCAGCCATCGGCCTTGCTGCCGTCCTCGACCGAAAGCCTGTTGCTCTACTGGCCGGGACGTTTCGGTGGCCTGCAACGGTTCACCTCTCGACAGGCGCTGGAACAGACGCTGTTCAAACTGGCGGCCAACGACAACAGTCAAGCGCTGCATCTCTTGCCGCTGGCTGCAAACCCGTTCGAATACGCCTTGCAGAACCAGCTTCATGGCTGCGTACAACAAGTGGCACGGCTGCTTTCCGCCAACCGGGATCCGTCTCGCGCCAGTCAACGCGAAACAGAACTGGAAAAGCTGCGCGAACAGACCCTCGCCTGCCTGACGGTTCCTGTCCACGCAGCCCGAGAGCTGGCGCACCAGCATATTGTCGAGCAAGTTCACAGCAGTGCACTGGCCGCACGTTTGCCGGCGTGGCACGACGCCCTGCCCACCGTGCAACGTGAGCGGATCAAGACGCTGTTCAAGTCCTACATCGAGGCCATGAAGCGCTCCCATGAATGGCTGGAGCGCGAGTTGCCGCCCCGCGACGCCTTCAGCAAAAAAGCCATTGATGCCCACCTGCGCCAGGCGTTCGGCCTGAGCCGGAACGTTGACGTGCTACTGGACGTGCCTGACGCCACCACCTGGCGCAAAGTCGTCATCGAGGGTGCGGCACCGGGAACCCCCCAGGAAAACGTGCTGGTCGCCAGCGAGCAACGCAGCAAGCTGTCCCTCGGAGACCTTGCGCAAAGCAACATTGATCAGGCGATGTCGTGGCGACTGTCGTTCATGCAAGTCGAGACCAGCGGCGGCGATCCGACAGATCGACAGAAGCTGAAAACCGGCATCACCCAGGCCTGGCTGCGAAAGATGGCCACCGAACTGGACCTGGCCGGACAGTATGAAACGCTGATCCGTGAAACCTTCCTCGGCACCTCGCACGCACCGACCTTCAGCAATGAATACCGCCACGAATGCCTGAGCGAACCCTGGCGCCTGATGCTGCGCCTGCAAGGCGAGTTCGCCGTGCTCGCCAAAGACATCAATACCGATGGCCAGCAGGTCCTGGACATTGCCATCGATGCCAACAACCGTGACGCTTTCAGCGCCAATGGCAAACGCATCCAGCTGCTGCCGGCACACCTGACGGTGGGCGGTAAGGACACCCATGGCCAGGGACCGAGCACCTTGTCCGGCGTCACGTTTATCGTGGAGCAGATCAGCGGCCTGACCCTGCTTTATCTGCCCGACAGTCCAGACGGTGTTTTTCTGCGTCAATTCGACAGTCTTGAAGACGCTCGGATGCGCCTGTTCAACGACTGCCTGCGCAGCTCAATGGTCAACTACCTGGCCGGCCAGGCCTTGAAGGGCGATGTCACCCACCACGTCAGCCGGATCAACCAGGCCCGGTTGAGAAACTTCGACACCCTGATCGGCGTCGGTACGCCCTGGCCAGCCAGTACATCCCTGGCAGCACATCTGTTGAATGTGCACATGGGCCGCTTGCTGGAAGCCCATCGGGCGACGTCTCGTTCCAACGATGCGTTGTACCTGGAACAGGTTGCGCTGCAATCCGGCGCGATGTTCAACTACCTGAAAATGGCGCTGGGCGTGGTGCCCTTCGTCGGCACGGCGATTGCCTTGTACGACGCCTGGAGCAGCGCCAACCTGGCAGTGGCGGCGTTCTTGCGCGGAGATGTCGGCCACGGGCTGGCCGAGGTCGAAGCAGTGCTGTTGTCATTAATCGACGCGGCCATGGATCTGCTGCCCGGCGCCAGTGCGGCACCTTCGGCAGCGCTTGCCATCACCCGCCAGCGCCAGTTGCGCGCCGTGAGCAAGAGCGTCGGCGCACTGCGCGGTTCGACGCAGCGCCAGGCACAACGAACCCTGGAACGCTTCAAGGGCTATGAATACGAACAGATGATTTCACTCGCCGGCCTGCAACCGGGCACCGAAGGCATCTATCGCAACGTGTATCACCACGCCGACGGCGACGTCATGCTCAGCCAGGGGCGAATCTATCGCATCGAACTGGAAGGCAATCCACCCCGCTGGCGTTTGAGCGGCACCAGCAGCCGGACCTACAAACAGCCAATCGCCCTGGATGAGTCCGGCCACTGGAACACCCACTACGCAGTATTCGGCACGGTGATCGAAGGCGGCGGCGTGGGGGGAGGCGCGGTGCTTGGGCACATGGCCGATGGACTGGACCCACTCTGGCCGGTCGCCATACGCCGCTGGCTGCCGCGCTGGTGGACGGATCGGGCCCTGCGTCGACAACTGACCCTGACCAATACCGCCGACGCCTACACCCGGCGGCTGGACACCCAGACCCGAAGCAGCAACGCCACGCTGGAGCACTACTTCGCCCTCGAACCCGATCAGCGCCCGGCCTCGCGCGCCAGAGCCGACATCGCCTGTGCGAACGATATCGACCTTGCCCAGGCCCAATACCTGAATCTCGATGAGCTGATGTTGTACAGCCATGGCCGCAAACGCGTGCAGATCGAAGACATTCAAAGCCGCTGCGCCTGGATCATCGTCGACCGTTCGGTGCGACGAATCGGCCTGGTCAAGGAGCGGCTGGTGGAGCACCTCAACCGTATCGATCAATTGGTCACACGATCAGACACCACACCAGCCACTGATACCGCTGCGCACTTGCAGCTCATGGCGCAGCGCAAACTGGTCCGCAAAGACTTTCTCAAAGATTTCGATCAGCTCCGTACGACGGTCGAGGAAGCCAACCGCTGGAACCGCCGGATCACTAACAGGACGCAAAAGTCGAAGATGGTGGCGGACATGGCGACCGTGAATGAAAAACTCAGCGACGCCAATCACTACTATCTGAAAACGGCACACACCCTGGAAATCATCACCCGTTATGACGCGGTGACCGACCTGTCCTGGATATACTTCCACACGCAGTTGAAAACAGCCCGCAACAAGGTCGGCCGCGCATTACTGACACAGCATCACCTGCCACAGGTGAGCGCCACCGTCAGCCAGCGCAACAAAGTCCTCGAAGACTGCCTGGCGACCTATACCGAGTTCCGTCGCCAACTGGGCGCCTGGACCATTGGTTATTCGCAGCACCTGGACCAGGAGCAAGTCACCGCGTTTCTGGACAATCTGGACAAGGTCGAGGAATTCGCGCGCCATGCCATCAGGACCCGCCCTTCGGTGGTGCCCAGGGAAGGACGGCCCGGGCAGCAACTGTTCGAGACCGAAGACAACCAGTTGTTGATCGGTATCGCCAGCACCGACGCGGCCTCCCGGCAAAAACGCTTCACCATTCAAGGGGTTGGTGGCCACACGGAAACCTGGCTCCCGCGCTCCAGCGGCAAATATCACCTGAGCGAACCACCGAAATCCACCCAGCCGGCACTGCCGACCGACGTCAGGCCACTGCTGAGCGAAGCCAGAAAAAGGCTG
Source organism: Pseudomonas sp. S2_F07 (assembly GCF_054668325.1). Taxonomy (NCBI): domain Bacteria; kingdom Pseudomonadati; phylum Pseudomonadota; class Gammaproteobacteria; order Pseudomonadales; family Pseudomonadaceae; genus Pseudomonas; species Pseudomonas sp. S2_F07. The sequence goes on along the minus strand of NZ_CP162758.1, from coordinate 5,080,431 downwards.
GGAAGCACGGACGCCTATACCGACAAAGTCAAAGGCTACGCGCAGCAAAACACGCTGCCGGTCGACCTTGAGCACATGATGAGCAGCGAAGCGGCGGAGTTGACCCTGCGCGCCCAGGCCATCGAACGGTTGTCCCCCACCGAGACCGTGGCGCAACAGTTGCGCACGCGGGCGGATGAAATGCTGAGCACGGGGCGCACCCTGCGCATCGAGCAAAGCATGAACAGCAAAACCCCGACCGAAGGTTATCTGGACTATTTGGTTGAACAACAGATGGTGGACATCCGCAAGGAAGGCGGTTTGCGCGACCTGGGCAAACGCCCGGACGGACGACGGGATTTCCTCCAGGAGTACGAGGTGCGTGACTTGCGCCACGAACCGGCGCAAACCCTGTGGTACGCACACTTCCACTACACCTCGGCCAAGCCGCAATTCAGCGACTTCGTCAAAGGCCATCTGAAACGGCCGGAACAACGCAACCTGGGTCTGCAATGGCAGAAGGACATGGCCGCCAGTGGCGGTACGGTCGAGGCGATCTGGCGCGGCGACATCGGCAAACCGCTGGGCAACAAACACTTTTCCACGCTGTAAAGCAGCAACGGCGGGGCACGCAATGTGCTCCGCCGTGCTTGTGGTCGACAGCGGCACCAACATGAGACAAACTCAACCTTTTCGATTTATCGACAAGTTTTCCTCATGGAGCCCCCGGTGCTTGAAATCCGTCACCTCAAGACCCTGCACGCCTTGCGCGAAGCCGACAGCCTGGTGGATGCGGCCGATCGCCTGCACCTGACCCAGTCAGCCCTTTCCCACCAGTTCAAGGAACTGGAGGAACGCATGGGCATGCCACTGTTCGTGCGCAAGACCAAACCGGTGCGCTTCACCAGCGCCGGTTTGCGCCTGCTGCAACTGGCCGACGCCACCCTCCCGCTGCTGCGCGCCGCCGAACGCGACATCAGTCGCCTGGCCGGGGGCACCGCCGGACGCCTGCACATGGCCATTGAATGCCACAGTTGCTTCCAGTGGCTGATGCCGACCATCGACCAGTTCCGTGACGCCTGGCCGGAAGTCGAGCTGGACCTGGCCTCGGGGTTTTCCTTCGCCCCGCTGCCGGCCCTGGCCCGTGGCGACCTGGACCTGGTGGTGACCTCCGATCCGGTGGACCTGGCCGGGATCACCTATGTACCGCTGTTCACTTATGAAGCGATGCTCGCGGTGGCCAACCAGCACCGCCTGGCCAGCAAGGCCTATATCGTCCCCGAAGACTTGCTCCCGGAAACCTTGATCACCTACCCGGTGGAACGGGACCGGCTGGACATCTTCACCCGTTTCCTCGAACCCGCCGACATCGAACCGGCCCAGGTCCGTACCTCGGAACTGACGGTGATGATGATGCAACTGGTGGCCAGCGGGCGCGGCGTGTGCGGCATGCCCCATTGGGCGCTGCATGAATACAGCTCGCGAGGCTATGTGAAAGCCAAGCGGCTGGGCGAGAAAGGACTGTTCGCCACGCTGTATGCGGCAATCCGCGCCGACATGCTCGATGCGCCGTACATGCGTGACTTCCTGCTGACGGCCAAGGACACGTCGTTTTCGACGCTGGATGGGGTTAGTGCGGTTCGCTGATTTCTTAATGAAGGAAAACTGTACAAATGTGGGAGCGGACTTGGTCCGGGCGGCGTTCCGACGAAGGCGGCATAACATTCAAGATTGATGTTGCCTGCCCCACCGCTTTCGTCGGAACGCCGCCCGGAGCAAGCCCGCTCCCACAGGGGATCAGCGGTGACTTCAGAGCTCGCGCCACATGTGGATCTTGTCGAAGTAATCTTCCCCCACCCGCACCGCCATCGGTTCCAGGCCGAACTGGATGAAGCCGCAGCGCTGGTAGAGGTTGAGCGCGACATCGTTGCCGGCGGTGACGGTCAACTGGACCAGGCGCAAACCCTCATGGTTCTGCGCCTCGGCCAATGCCGCCTGAACCAGCTGATGGCCGAGGCCGCGCTGGCGAACCTTGGCGGTCACATACATGCCAAACAGCGTCACCTTGTGCCGGGCCTTTTCCCGAGGCTCGAACGCAAGGCCGACGATGCCGGCCAACCGGCCTTCTTCGAACGCCCCTAGCACCAGGTCCAGCTTGCCGGTCAGGCGCGACTCCCACCAGCCCAGCGGCATCGTCGCTCGCTCACGCACGCTCGAGGTAAAGGCCTGCGGGTGCAGGTCGTAGGCTTCGAGCATCAGCGCCCGGTAGTCCAGGGCATGGCTGGCATCCAGTCGTTCGATCCACATGCTCAAGCCATCCGTTTTTGCTCAAGCATCAACCGCAGCGCCAGCGCCGACAATACGAAGCCCATGAAATAGCGCTGCATCGCCAGCCAGGTCGGATTGCTGACAAACCACGAGGCGATGCCCGCGGCAAACATGGCGATCAGCAGGTTGACGCAGAAACTCACGCTGATCTGGGTCAGGCCGAGGATGATGCTCTGGCTGAACACCGAGCCGTGCTCCGGCGTGATGAACTGCGGAAACACCGACAGATAGAACACTGCGATTTTCGGGTTCAGGGCACTGGTCAGAAAGCCCATGGTGATCAGCTTGCGCGACGAATCCGGGGGCAACTGCTGCGCCTCGAACGGCGAGCGCGCACCGGGCTTGATCGCCTGCCAGGCCAGCCACAACAGGTACAACGCACCGGCCCACTTCAACACTTCATAGGCCATCGGCACGGCCAGGAACACCGCGGTCAAACCGGCGGCGGCGGCAAACAGATGCACGAAGAATCCCGCAACCACCCCAAGCAACGAAATCACCCCGGCCTTGCGCCCCTGGCAGATTGAACGGGAGATCAGGTAGATCATATTCGGCCCCGGCGTCAGTACCATCAGCAACGCGGCGGCAGCAAAAATCAGCAGGTCTTGAAGCGGGATCATGGGCGAAGTCCTTTGCGTGATGATCAGGCGATCGCAGTCAGCGATGCACGATAAAACGGCAGGATCAGGTCCCGTGTCAATGGCGCCAGGCTGACATCGCCTTCGGTGGCCGGGTCGATCCAGATCACTTCTTCGATCTCTGCCTGCGGGGTGACATCCGAATCAATGTTCAGCTGAAAAAGCTCGGCGTGTACAACAAAACCCGGCTCGTTGGCGGCCGGTGCCGAGAAGTGACCGAGGTAAACGGCCTGCGCCGGGTCGATGTCCAGAGTCAACTCTTCTTCAAGTTCCCGGGCCAGGGCGTGGACCGGCAACTCATGGGGCTCGATCTTGCCACCCGGCTGCATGAACGCCGTGGTGCCACGCTTGCGCACCAGCAGTGTGCGGCCATCAGGGCCGATCAGCAGGGCGGCGGCGATATGGATAATACGCGGTAAAACAGCGGATACAGATGTCATGTGTCAGCCATGGACCCTGGTGGAAATCACTAGGATCCCATGTCCGACCGTCCGCCGTCATGCCTTGGCCTGAACCAGCTCCGGCGTATCCTGCGGGACCTTCACGAAAATCCTGTACTTGCCGCCTTCCATGGCTTCGAAGGCGATCAGTTTTTCCACCAGCGGCCCGTTCAACACCTTGCCGGCATTGAGCAGGAGCATGCCGTTATCGGCGTTGAGATTGCGCGCCAGCATCATCCCGGCCGTCAGTTCCCGGGTGGTCAGGACCTTGACCTGCGGATCGGCCAGGGTGATATCGCTCAGGAATGTGGTGCATACCTTGATGAAATCTTCGAGCAGGTCAGGATCGTAAAGCCGTCCGGCGTACTGGCGCAGGTAGAGCAGCGCTTCGTCGCTGTTCATCTGTCGTTCGAGAATCAATCCTCGCTGCAACTCGACGAAGTCGACCGCCAGCTTCAGCAATCGCGATCCGAACGGAATGGCTTTGCCCTTGAGCCGGTCGGGGAAACCACTGCCGTCCCAGCGTTCCTGATGGTGCAGGATCAACCGCGCCGCGTCCTTCATCGGGTCCAGGGTCATCAGTAGCGATTCGCTCTGCTTCGGATAGCCACGATAGCGGTCGCGGTCAGTGTGCCTCAGCAGATCCGAAGGGGTGACCATCATGCTGTCGGACCAGCTCAGCTTGCCGATGTTGTACAGAGCGGCCGCCATGGCCAGGTCGCGGCTGGCAGCTTCATCCAGCCCATGTTCCGTGCAGTACCCGCGCACCAGTTCGATGATCTGCCGGTTGGTCTGCTTGGCCGATGGCAGGCGCAGATTGGCCAACAGCGAGAACACCTCGGTGCCGGTGACATAGCTGTGCTTGAGCTCCTCGTAAGCCAGGTCGAGCATGTCGGCGGTCTGCTGCAATTCGGCGGTGCGGGCGGCGACATGTTTTTCCAGTGTGCTGTTGAGCAACTTGAGCTGGTCGTTCTGCACCCGGGTCAATTGTTCCAGGCGCTGGCGCTCACGCTCCGAATGCTGGTGGTCCAGGGCCTGGCGCAGGGTCAGGAGCATTTCGTCGTCATTCCAGGGTTTGCTGATGTAGTGGTGGATCTGCCCCTCATTGATGGCTTTGATGATCGCCGAGGGGTCTGCATAGCCGGTGAGCATGATCCGCATGGTCGCCGGATAGCGCTGACGGACATGGGCCAGCAACGTGGCGCCGTCCATATTGGGCATGCGTGCATCGCTCATCACCAGATCCACTGGCTGCAACGCCATGATTTCCAACGCCTGGGCACCGCTGGTGGCCAGCAACACCTCGTAGGGCTGGCCGCGCAACAGGCGACGCAGACTGTTGAGGATCGGCTCCTCATCATCGACCAGCAACACTTTGGGGCGACTGTTCAACATCGGTACGGATTGCTCTTCCATGGCATGGTCTCAAGCGAGTCATTTAGTGTGACAGGCAGCGCGGGCCTACCGTCTTTCCCGCCTACGCTTGAATGACAGGCTAGATGATTTTCCGTATCGCTCGCGCTAATTATTGTTTTGAGTTCTGCGGGCAAAATGGCCAATGGCGACTATGCTCAACGCAATGGACTGTACAACCGGCCTGCTGGCAGCCATGTGACGAGGGAAAAGGATGCTCCCGAAAATGAACGCGCGTACTCCTGCCGGTACCGCCCCATGAACACCTGGCAGACGCGCATCAATCGTCGTGTGCTCATCGTCGACGATACCGCGTCGATTCATGCCGATTTCGCCAAGATACTCAGCCCGGCCGCTGTCGAGGATGACAGTCTTGGGCAAACCGAAAACCTCCTGTTCGGCACCCTGTCCACCACACCGGCCCAACACTTTGAACTGGACTCGGCGTTCCAGGGCCGCGAAGCCCTGGACAAACTCGAAGCCGCCCTGGCGAACGATCGCCCCTACGCCATGGCTTTCATCGACATGCGAATGCCACCAGGCTGGGATGGCCTGGAGACCATCGAACGGTTGTGGCAGGTCGATCCCAAACTGCAGGTGGCGCTGTGCACTGCCTACTCCGACTACTCCTGGGAGGACATTGACCGACGGCTGGCGCTGAACGACCGCCTGCTGATTCTGAAGAAGCCCTTCGATGCAATTGAAATACGCCAGATGGCCAGCGCCCTCACGGTCAAATGGCAGATGACCGAAGACGCCGCGCTCAAGATGAACCTGCTGGAACAAGCGGTCCAGGAACGCACCCGGGAACTGTCCGACGCCAATATCATCGTGCAGAACAGCCCGACCATCCTTTACCGGTTGCGTGGCGAACCGTCGTTTCCGCTGATGTACATTTCCCATAACATCACCCGCTACGGACACGTCGCCGCCGATCTGGTGGGCTCGGCCAACTGGGCCCAGCAGTTGATCCACCCGGAAGACCAGGCCAGTGTCGATGCGGCCATGGCCCGGGTGCTGGACCGTCATGCGCTGGGCGCCTCGATTGAATTTCGCCTGCGCACCGGCCAGGGAGCATGGCGCTGGGTAGAGAACCGCTACATTCCCGTACGCGACCATGACGGTCGCCTGCTGGAAGTCGAGGGGATCATTCTCGACATTACCGAACGCCGGCAGGCCGAAGAAAAAATGGCCCTGCTCGCCCGCACGGACGGGCTCACCGGCCTGGCCAACCGCGCCACCCTGATCGAACGCTTGCATCAGGCCTTTGCTGCCGCACGTCGAGGCGCAGAGGCATTCGCGGTATTTTATCTGGACCTTGATCACTTCAAGCGGATCAACGACACCCTCGGCCACCCGGTGGGTGATCTGCTGTTGCAGGAAGTGGCCCGGCGCATCAAATTCGGCGTGCGGGAAAACGATGTGGTGGCACGCCTGGGCGGGGACGAGTTCGCGATCCTGCAACTGGACGTCAGCGACCCGACCCAGTCCGCCGCCATGGCGGCCAATATCCGCGATGCGCTGCTGACGCCGTACAACCTCGCCGGCAATGCCCTGCATATTTCAGTCAGCATAGGCATCAGTAGCTACGGCGTCGCCTGCCTCGACGCCGACAGCCTGCTGAGCCAGGCGGACATGGCGCTGTACCGCTCCAAGGAAATGGGCCGCAACCAATATCACTTCCACTCGCAGGAGATCACCCAAGAAGTGGCCGAGCGCATGGCCATCGCCAATGACTTGATGACGGCCATCGAGCGCGATGAACTGGCGCTGCATTACGTTCCGGAAGTGGATATGCACAGCGGCAGGATCCTGGGCATGGCAGCGCAAGTGCGCTGGTGTCATCCCCGGCGCGGCGAACTGCTGGCGCCGGCCTTCGTGCCCGCGGCGGAAAAGACCGGTGCCATCATCCCTCTCGGGCGCTGGGTGCTGGATCAGGCCTGCCGGCAGATGAGCCTGTGGCGTAACGAGGGAATGGCGCCCCCCGTGATGGCGATCAAACTGTCCCTGGCGCAGCTAAAGAGTGGTCCGGAGCTCATTTACGACGTGCTGCGCACCACTGCGCGCTGGGAACTCGCCCCCTGGGACCTGCGTTTCGACGTGACCGAAGCGACTCTGGCACAAACCAAGTGGACCCAAAACGATGTGCTGCCACGACTGCGTGAGCTGGGGGTAAAAATCGCCATCGATGATTTCGGCACCGAATATTCATCATTCGATTACCTGAAAACCTACCGGGTCAATCACCTGAAGCTCAACCAATCCTTTATCGACGGCGCGACTCAGGATGCGGCTGGCGCCAACAGCCTGCGGGCAATCGTCAACTTCGCCCGGGACCTGGGAATCGGCATCATTACCGAAGGCGTCCAGCCATCGGATCGGCCCCGCACGCCAGCGTCAACCGCCCCGCTGCCAAGCGCACAAGGCCTGTACTTCAGCGAGGCCGTAAGCGCGGAACAAGCGGCCCGGTTGCTCAAGGACGGGAACATGGCGCCCCCATCCTCCAGGGAGGATGAGGAATGAAAACACTTTTCTCCCAGACCAACCGACGTATTCTCATCATCGACGATACACCGGCGATCCATGCCGATTTTCGCAAAATCCTCACCCCGAACACCGACGGCGAAGCGGATCTGAACAGTCTCGAACACTCACTGTTCGGGACTCGGCAATCTTCGCGCCTCAACTTCCAGCTCGACTCCGCCTACCAGGGCAAGGAAGCCCTGGCGTTGGTCGAACGCGCACTGGCCGATGGCCACCCCTATGCCCTGGCGTTTATCGACATGCGTATGCCGCCTGGCTGGGACGGTCTTGAAACCATTGAACACCTGTGGAATGCCGACCCGAACCTGCAAATTGCCTTGTGCACCGCCTATACCGACTACAGCTGGGAAGCCATGGCCGAACGACTGGAGCTCGGTGACCAGTTGCTGATTCTGAAAAAACCTTTCGATACCCTGGAAATCCGCCAGATGGCCAATGCCCTGACCTGGAAATGGCAACTGGCACAGGACGCGGCGCTGAAGTTGTTGAGCCTTGAGCAGACCATCGAGGCACGGGTACACGAACTGCTCAAGGTGTCGCACCTGCTGCAGTACGACGCCCTCACTGGGCTGCCCAACAGCACTTTGCTGGGTGATCGCCTGAGCCAGTCGCTGGCCGCTGCCCGACGCCATGACAAGCACCTGGTGGTGATGTTTCTCGGACTGGATCGGTTCAAGCGCATCAACAACGCGCTGGGCCACCCGGCCGGGGACGAAATGCTCAACCGGGTCGGGCAACAACTGCTCAAGTACGTGCGAGAGTCCGACTCGGTCTTTCGCTATGGCGCCGACGAATTCGTGGTGATCCTCAGCGACATCAACCACCCCCAGCAGACCCGCGGCATCGCCGAAAAACTGCTGAGTGCCGTGCGCAGCCCACAGTCGATCGCCGGCCAAGAGATCAGCATCACCGCCAGCCTGGGTATCAGCGTTTACCCCGATGACGGGTTCGAGGCCATTGACCTGATCAAAAAAGCCGAGTCCGCCATGCGCCATGTCAAGGAGAGCGGTCCGAACGACATCGGTTTCTTCATCGAAGCCATGAACCAGCGTGCCAGGGAGCAGCAGAGCATCGAATCGGGCATTCGTCAGGCCCTGCAAAGACACGAATTCGTCCTGCACTACCAACCGAAAATCGAACTGAGCAGCGGACGGGTAGTCGGTGCGGAGGCGCTGGTGCGTTGGCAAAAACCCGGGCATGGCCTGGTCTATCCGTCCGAGTTCATCCCCGTGGCCGAAGACAGCGGCCTGATCGTGCCACTGAGCAAGTGGGTTCTGGCCGAAGCCTGTCGTCAGGCACAACGCTGGCAAGCAGCCGGCCTGCCGGCGATCCGCATGTCAGTCAACACATCGGCCATCGACTTTCGCCAACGTGATTTCGTCGAAGGTATCGAACAGATACTCCAACAAACGGAAATGCCCCCCTGCCTGCTGGAACTGGAAATAACCGAAGGGGTACTGATGCAGAACGTTGAAACGACCATGACCGCGCTGAACCGGCTGAAAACGCTGGGGGTGCGCCTGGCGATCGATGACTTCGGCACCGGTTATTCCAGCTTGAGCTATCTGCGCCGGTTCCCCATCGATGTGCTGAAAATCGATCAGTCGTTCATTCGTGGCTTGAGCAATGACACCAACGATGCCGCCCTGGTCAGCGCGATCATCAGCCTGGGCAGGAGCCTCGATCTGAATGTCATCGCCGAAGGCGTCGAGACCGAGGAACAACTGGCGTTTCTCAAGGCCCATCAATGTGAGGAAGGCCAAGGTTACTACTTCAGCAAGGCCCTGCCGGCAGACTCTTTTGCGCGGCTGCTGGCCGTTGGCTGGGCAGAACAGCGAGACGACTCATGAACAGGCAGACACGACAGTCCGGCGGTAAATTCGCGAGACGATGGCCCATCTCCCTTGTCCCCCACTCCCTTGCGATCCTGCTTTACGGGCTCAGTGCTATCGCCGGTGCCGCGCCGCTGGACGAACCGCTCAAACCGTTGCCCGAGATACCGAAACAGAACCCCGCTCAGGTCGAACTCGGTCGCAAGCTCTTCAGTGATCCGCGCCTGTCGGTCAACAACACCCTGTCCTGCGCCAGTTGTCATCAACTGGACAAGAGCGGAGCCGACACCCGCGCGCTTTCCCTCGGCTTCGATGGACAACCGGTATCGATCAACACGCCGACGGTATTCAACGCCAGCCTCAACTTTCGCCAATTCTGGGACGGCCGCGTCGAAACGCTCGAGGCGCAAAGCAACGTCGTCATTACCAGTCCCCACGAAATGGGCAGCGACTGGAACACCATCATCCAACGGATCAACGAGGATGCAGACTACCGCGCAGGCTTCAGCGCGGCGTACCCGAAGGCAGTGACCAAGGCCAATATACAGAGCGCACTGGCCGCCTACGAGCGCACCCTGCTGACGCCCGGATCCCGTTTCGATCAATACCTGCTGGGCAATACAAGCATCCTGACCCTCGACGAGAAATACGGCTATCAGCGCTTCAAGGACTACGGCTGCATAGCCTGTCATCAGGGCGTGAACATCGGTGGCAACATGTTCCAGAAGTTCGGGGTGTTCGGTGATTACATCGCCGATCGCGGCAACCCGACCGTCGCTGACCAGGGACGGTTCAACATTACCGGTGACGAAGCGGACCGCTCGGTGTTCAAGGTCCCGAGCCTGCGCAATGTCGCGCTGACCGCCCCCTACTTTCACGACGGCTCGGCGCCCACCCTCGAAAGAGCCGTGGACGTCATGTTCCAGTACCAGTTGGGGCGCATGCCGAGCGCTGAAGACAAAGCGCTGATTGTGAAGTTTCTCAAGACCCTGACCGGCGAATGGAAGGGCAAGTCATGATAAAGCTTTCACGCCGCTTCAGCCTGCTGTTACTCGCGCTCGTCGCCGTGCTCCTGGCCTCGACCCTGGTTTTTCTGTACTTCAAATCCAACTCGGAACAGACCGTGACCTACTCGGAATCCCGGGATCTGATCCGCCTGATGAAACAGCAGGACGCCCAGTGGGAAAACGAGGTCCTCAAGTCCCGGGTGGCGATTTCGCATAACTACGACCCTCTGGTTTCGCCAATGAACGAGATGAACCGGCTATGGGAGCAGTTCGATACCATGGAGTCAGGTCATGGGCGCAACGACTCAAAGCAATGGAGCGATGCCCACGAGGCTTTTCTGCAGGCGATGCAGGAAAAGACCCGACTGGTGGAGCAGTTCAAGTCGCACAACGCCTTGCTGCGCAACTCGCTGGCCTTCCTGCCCACCGCCGAGGACGACATCCAGGCGCAACTGGCCGACCTGCCTGACCTCGACAAGCTGCAAGTGCAAAACATCGCCACCGATACCTATGACCTGTTGCTCAGTGCCCTGGAGTTCGCCCAGGTCACCTCCGTCGACAAAGCCGCCGACATTCAGGTGGGGCTGAGCAAACTGGCGGTGAACGCGCAACGCTTGCCTGGGGAGTTTCATACCCCGATCAGGATCCTCAGCAATCACGTCGCCCTGATCCTGCGCGAGCAGCCGCTTGTCAACGCTTTGCTCGAAGACATCGAAGCGGTTCCCGTGGCGGATCGTCTGGACGACATCACCAACATGCTCAACCTGGATCAGCAACGGTCCGAGAAAATCGACAAGAAATACCATTTCTACCTGCTGGTGTTTTCCGGCCTGCTGGTATTGCTGCTGATGTGGCTGGCATTTCGGCTGATCCGCAGCTTCGCCGAGATCAACCGGGTCAACAATGCTCTGCAAACCGCCAACGACGTGCTCGAACAGCGGGTCGAGGAACGTACCCGCGAGCTCAGGAATGCCCAGAGCGAACTGCTCGGCGCCGCGCGCCAGGCCGGTATGGCCGAAATCGCGACCAACGTGCTGCACAACGTCGGCAACGTGCTCAATAGCGTGAACATCTCTGCCGACCTGATTGCGCGAAAGCTTCGCAGCAGCAAGACCCTCGGACTGGGCAAGGCAATGCAACTGATCAACGGCCATCCGGAGGATCTTGGCCATTTCCTGACCGAGGACGAAAAGGGCAAGCTACTGCCCGGTTATCTCAATCAACTGGTCGGCGCCATCGCCCAGGAACAGCAGGAGATGGCCGACGAACTGGGTCAGATGAGCAAGAGCGTCGACCATATCAAGGACATCGTTGCCACCCAGCAATCCTATGCCGGGGCCAACAGCATCACCGAACCGCTGTACATCAGCGAACTGCTCGAAGACGCACTGCGCATGAATACCGGTGCGCTGGCCCGGCATCACGTCACGGTGATCAAGGAATACAGCGAGGTGCCTCAGGTGATGGGGGACAAGCACCGCTTGCTGCTGATCCTGATCAACCTGATCAGCAATGCCAAGTACGCAATGTCCGACCTCAACAACCGCTCAAGGGAAATGACCCTCGGTGTGCGAATCGTCGACGACACTTTCCTGGAAATCAGCGTCAGGGATGATGGCGAAGGTATCGCCCCGGAAAACATGACGCGGATCTTTGCCCACGGTTTCACCACCCGCAAGGAAGGTCATGGTTTCGGCCTGCACAGCTGCGCGCTGGCGGCCATCGAGATGAATGGCCACCTCACCGCCCATAGCGACGGCCCCGGCCTTGGCGCGTTGTTTACCTTGCAGATACCGCTGATCACCGTAACGGAGAACGCATGAGTGAGCTCTCGAACCGCCGCATTCTGTTAATCGACGACATGCCGTCGATCCACGACGATTTTCGCAAGATCCTCGCCCCGCCCCAGGCTCACTCGGCAGAACTCGACGAGATGGAGGCCGCATTGTTTGGCGAACAGACCCAACCCGAGCGCCCGATTTTCGAACTGGATTCGGCCTATGGTGGCGAAGAAGGCCTGGGCAAACTCAACCTCGCGCTGCAGGAACAACGCCCCTACGCGCTGGCGTTTGTCGACATGCGTATGCCCGACGGCTGGGACGGGGCAAAGACCATCGAACACCTGTGGCAGCAGGATCCGCAATTACAGGTGGTGGTCTGTACCGCCTACTCCGATTATTCCTGGGACGATCTGCTCAATCGTCTGAATGCCCATGACCGGCTGCTGATCCTGAAGAAACCGTTCGACAATATCGAAGTCAAGCAGATGGCCAACACCTTGCTGACCAAATGGGAAATGACCGAACGGGCCTCGCTGCAGATGCATCACCTGGAACACCTGGTGGATCAGCGCACCGCCCAGCTCAAGCAGGCCAGCGAGGCTTTGCAGCGGGAAATCGACGAGCGCAAGCAACTGGAAGGCCAGTTGGTGCAATCGGAAAAGCTCGCTTCGCTGGGCCAACTGGCGGCCGGTGTCGCGCATGAGATCAACAATCCGATCGGGTTCATCTCCTCCAACCTTGGCACTCTTGACGGTTACTTTCAGCAATTGCTGACCATGCTCGACGCCTATCACAGCGCTGAACAGGTCCTGGCGGGCAGCCAGACAGCGTTGCAACTTGAGCACATGCGCGAGCAGATCGAACTTGAGTATCTGCGCGAGGATGTGCCGCTGCTGATCAAAGAGTCGAAGGAGGGAATCAGCCGGGTCGGGCAGATCGTCAGGGACCTGAAAGACTTCTCCCGGATCGACAACAATCAGGAATGGCAATGGGCCAATCTGCAACAGGGCATCGAGTCGACACTGAACATCGTCGCCAGCGAACTCAAGTACAAGGCGGATGTAGTCAAAGACTATCAGGTGCTGCCGGAAATCGAGTGCCTGCCGTCGCAAATCAACCAGGTCATCATGAACCTCGTGGTCAACGCCGCGCAGGCCATGGGCCCCGAACGCGGCACCATCACCCTTCGCACCGGGACGCAGGGCGAGACGGCATGGATCGAAATCGCCGATACAGGATCAGGCATCGCGCCCGACACCCTGCAAAAAATCTTCGATCCGTTTTTCACTACTAAACCGGTGGGCCAAGGGACAGGGCTCGGCCTGTCCCTGTCCTATGGCATTGTGAAAAAACACGGTGGCGATATTTCGGTGAGCAGCGAGCTGGGGAGCGGGACGACGTTTCGCGTACAACTACCGCTACGCCAGACCCGACCGGCCGCCTGACGGCGCCTCAGAGCGCTTCCTGGAAGTCCATCTCCGGCGGCTGCCGACGGAACCCGCCGGTCAGCACCGCCAGGTACACCACGCCGATTGCCAGCCAGCTCAAGCCCAGGTAAATCGCCAGGTGATCGAGGCTGACCATCAGCCACAAATCCGCTGCCAGGCCGATGAACGGGAACAGCAGGAACAACACGAACTCGCGCAGACCTTTGTTTTCGCCACCGATCCAGTAATGGAAGATCACCGACAGGTTCACCAGGCTGAACGCCAGGAACGCGCCGAAGTTGATGAACGAGGTCGAGGTGGTGACGTCCAGTTTCAGTGCCAGCAACGCCACCACCGCGCACAGCAGGATGCTGTTGATCGGCGTGCCGAAGCGTTCGTGCAAGGTGCCGAAAAACGACTTCGGCAACACGCCGTCGCGGCCCATGGCGTACAGCAGCCGCGAACCGCTGGCCTGGGCCGACAGGCCCGAGGCGAACTGGCCGACGATCAGGCCGATCAGGAAGATCGAGACGAACAGGTCGCCACCGATGTTGCGGGCAATTTCATAGGCCGCCGAGTCGACGCTGTCGAACTGGAACGACGGATGGGCGACCTGCACGAAGTACGACACACCGACGAAAATCAGCCCGCCGATCAGGGTGATCAGCATGATCGCCCGGGGAATGGTGCGGCGTGGATCACGGGTTTCCTCGGTCAGGGTGCTGACCGCGTCGAAGCCCAGGAACGAGTAACAGGCGATGGCCGCGCCGCTCATGATCAGCGGCATCTGCATGTCGCCATTGAAGAACGGTTTGATCGACCACAACGGCGTGCTTGCATCACCGCCGACGTAATGCACGCACAGTGCGACGAAGGCGATCAGTACCAGAAACTGCACCAGCATTAGCAAGGCATTGATGCCGTTGGCCAGTTTCAGGCCGACGATGTTGATCGCGCTGGTGATGCCGATGAACGCCAGTACCCAGATCCACTGCGGCACCGCCGGGAATGCGGAGTTGAGGTAAGCCGCGCCGATCAGCCAGATCGCCATGGGCAGGAACAGGTAATCGAGCAGCACCGCCCAACCGGCGATGAACCCGAGCTTCGGGCTGATGGCCTTGCGCACGTAGCTGTAGGCCGAGCCGGCCACCGGGAACGCCGAGGCCATGCGCCCGTAGCTCATGGCGGTAAAGAACATCGCCACCAGCGCCGCGAGGTACGCGGCCGGCACCATGCCGGCGGTGGATTGGGCGAGGATGCCAAAGGTGCCGAGCACAATGATCGGCGTCATGTAGGCGATGCCAAACAGCACCACCGACCCTAGTGACAGGGTGCGTTGCAAACGAGCCATGAGCGACTACTCCGGATTTTATTGGATTTATGGCAGAGCCGAGTTCGGCGCAAATTACGGGTGTTGCGTTGTTGTTCTTTGGCGTTGAATCCAGTTGAAAGCCTGAAAAGATCGCAGCCTTCGGCAGCTCCTACGCCGAACGCATTTACCTGTAGGAGCTGCCGAAGGCTGCGATCTTTTGATGTTCAGTTCGAAGGAATCAGCAGCTCCCGCAGCCCACCCGCCTGCTCAACCACCTCCCCCGGCAACCTCAGCCGCTGATCATCCAGATAACGGTAATCCTGGCGTGCCGCCGTCAGCTGGTTCAGGTCCAGCTCGACCGCAAACTGCCCTTCCTCGCGTCCGGCTTCGAACAACAAGGTGCCCATTGGATCGACCAATGCGCTGCCGCCGGCAAACAGCAAACCACCGTCACCCTCTTCCACCCGGTTGACCATCAGCGCAAACGCCTGGTTTTCCTGGGCGCGGGCCATGATCGCGGTGCGGTGGGTCGGGCCGTAGGGGTCCATGTTGCCGTTGGTGACGATCAACAGTTCGGCCCCCAGTTGCGCCAGGGCACGGGCGCTTTCGGGGAATTCGATGTCGTAGCAAATCAGCAGGCCCACGCGCACGCCGTTCCACAGGCAGGTGGCGTAGCGATCGCCCGCCTCGTAGACGCCGCGATCCGAGGCCCACAAGTGAGTCTTGCGGTACTTCAGCGCGATGCCTTCAGGGGTGATCAACAGCGTGGTGTTGTAGAAGCGGCCGTTGTCGTTCTCGGCCATGCCGATGGCCACGCCGATATTGCGCTGGCGGGCGGCGGCGATTACCGCGCTGACGGACGGGCCGTCCAGTGGTTCGGCCACCTCGGCCACGGACTCGGCCGAAGGGAAGCCCATCAAGTGGCCTTCGGGGAACAGGATCAGTTGCGTATCGGCTGCACACGCAGCCATCGCCGCCAGAGTGCGTTCGAGGTTGTAGGCCGTGTCGTTGTCACGGCCTGCCAATTGGGCGAGTTCGACCTTCATGGGTATTCCTTGTCATGGGCCGGGCGGCAGAAAGATTGCCCGGTCGGTGTCTGTGCGCCAGTATGCGCACCAAGCAACCGGGCGGGGAATCACGCCGCTGGGGTAACACGATAGGGGTAGATGCATGACACTCTCGTTGGACGACATCGCCTGGCACCGCTCGGTGGGGCAACTGATCGACGCCCTGGACAAGCCCAATTTCTGGACCCGGCTTGTACGCCTGCTGGACCAGTACGTACCCTTCGACAGCTGGGTGGCGCTGCTTTTCAGTGCCGATCAGCGCCCGCAAGTGTTCGCCGAATGCCCCGGTGAAAACGGCAGCCCCGACCAGTTGTTCCAGGACTACCTGCGCGGCCTGTACCTGCTCGACCCCTTCTACATCGCCTGCCGCGAGCAGTCGCGCACCGGGCTTTATCGTCTGTCGGAAGTAGCCCCGGAGCACTTCGAGCTGACCGAGTATTACCAGCGCTACTTTCGCCTGAATGTGGTGGCCGATGAAATCCAGTTCAATTGCCAGCTCGAAGGCGACCGCACGCTGTGCCTGTCACTGGGTAGCAAGCAGCGCTTCAGCGGCCAGCAGATCGCCTTGTTGTCGCTGATCCAGCCGTGGGTGCTCGGCCTGTTGCGCCAGCGTCTACCCTACGACATCAACGAAGCCGTGGCCCTGGCCCCCGCACCGCCACACGCCGACTGGCGGGTACAGCTGGAAGCCTCGGTGCAGCAGCTCAAAGGCGCGCAGTTGACGGCCCGGGAGCTGGATGTCGGGCGTTTGATGCTCAGCGGTTGCTCCAGTAAAGAAATCGCCCGTAAGCTGGAAATCTCTGTCGAAACCGTGAAAGTCCACAAGAAACACATGTACAGCAAGCTGGGGATCAAATCCCAGTCCGAGCTGTTTTCGATTTTTCTCCAGGCACAAAATGCCTGAAAAGATCGCAGCCTTCGGCGGCTCCTACATGGATCGCATTCCCTGTAGGAGCTGCCGAAGGCTGCGATCTTTAAACTCGAGTCCGAACCCAAGGAAACCGTATGAGCCTGTCACTCCTGAGCCGCTACGCCTTCTTTGCCGCCTGCGTGATATTCACCCTCGCCAGCCTGCCTTTTCTTGACTATGACTGGCTCTGGCCGATCACCGCCGTCACGGCTGTCCTCAGCCTGATCGGTGTGTTCGATCTGCTGCAAAGCCCCCACGCAGTGCGCCGCAATTACCCGATCCTCGGCAATATCCGCTACCTGGTCGAAGGCATCCGCCCGGAGATCCGCCAGTACCTGCTCGAATCCGACAGTGACGCCCTGCCCTTCTCCCGGGCCCAGCGCTCGCTGGTCTATTCCCGGGCCAAGAATGAAACCGCCGACAAACCCTTCGGCACGCTGATTGACGTGTATCAGTCGGGTTTCGAATTCATCGGCCACTCCATGCGCCCCGCGCCCTTGAGCGACCCGAGCAGTTTCCGCGTCACCGTCGGCGGCCCGCAGTGCACCCAGCCGTATTCGGCGTCAGTGTTCAATATCTCGGCCATGAGTTTCGGCTCCCTCAGCGCCAACGCCATCCGCGCGCTGAACCAGGGTGCCAAGCTCGGCAACTTCGCCCATGACACCGGCGAAGGCAGCATCAGCCCCTATCACCGGGAAAACGGTGGCGACCTGACCTGGGAACTGGGCAGCGGTTACTTCGGCTGCCGCACCAGCGACGGCCGTTTCGACCCGGAACGCTTTGCGGCGCAAGCCCGGACGCCGCAGGTACGGATGATCGAAATCAAGATGAGCCAGGGCGCCAAGCCCGGCCACGGCGGCATCCTGCCCAAGCACAAGGTCACCCGGGAAATCGCTGAAACCCGCGGCATCCTGATGGGCGAGGACTGCGTGTCACCGTCGCGCCACGCTGCGTTTTCCACGCCGATTGAAATGATGCATTTCATCGCGCAACTGCGTGAATTGTCCGGCGGCAAACCGGTGGGCTTCAAGTTCTGCCTCGGCCATCCGTGGGAGTTCATGGGCATCGCCAAGGCCATGCTGGAGACGGGCATCCTCCCGGACTTCATCGTCGTCGACGGCAAGGAAGGCGGCACCGGCGCCGCGCCCGTGGAGTTCACCGACCACATCGGCGTGCCGATGCGCGAAGGCCTGCTGTTCGTGCACAACACCCTGGTGGGCCTGAACCTGCGGGACAAGATCAAGCTCGGCGCCAGCGGCAAGATCGTCAGCGCCTTCGACATCGCCAGCGTGCTGGCCATCGGCGCCGACTGGGCCAACTCGGCGCGCGGTTTCATGTTCGCCATCGGCTGCATTCAGTCGCAGAGCTGCCACACCAATAAATGCCCGACCGGCGTCGCCACC
The DNA here is from genome assembly GCF_054668325.1 of Pseudomonas sp. S2_F07. Lineage (NCBI taxonomy): Bacteria > Pseudomonadati > Pseudomonadota > Gammaproteobacteria > Pseudomonadales > Pseudomonadaceae > Pseudomonas > Pseudomonas sp. S2_F07. The sequence continues at coordinate 5,062,350 of NZ_CP162758.1, read as the reverse complement.
CAGGACACCCTGCGCCAGCGCGCGCTGGTGGTTCCGGACAAGGCCCAGCGCGTGTTCAACTTCCACCGCAACACCCTCAAGGCCCTGGCGGAAATGCTCGCCGCCGCCGGCCTCGAACACCCGTCACAGCTGTCAGCCAAGCATCTGGTGCGACGCATGTCGGCGACCGAGATCAAATTGTTCTCGCAGTTGCACGTGTTCCTCAAACCGGGGGAATTGCTGACTGGCGAAGTGAACGGCGAGTTCTACTCGCGGATGTGGCAGATGGCCCGGGCCGACAGTTTCGAGCCCAATGACATAGCGGCGGCATGACTTCGCCACCCCGATCAAAATCGCGCATTACCAGCGCAGTGTTTTGCTCGGGGTCGGTTCCTTCATCACGATAAAACCGTAATCACCGATCAGGTAAATCCGGTAGAACTGGCTGTCCACCAGCGCCGGATAGCCCTGGTACCCGACCCGCGTCGCGTTGCGCCGCTCCTGCTCCGCCACCACGTTGGTGATCCCCGCTTTCGGCAGGTTTTCGGCCAGCATGTAAAAGTCGGTATTGAGCAAATAGTGCAGCACCGGCAACTGCTTGAATGAGCCTGCCGCCGCCACTAACCAATAGTCGGAATAACTCACCGAGATGTAGATCCGCCTGGCTTCGCGAAGCGACTGGTGGCTGGCGATGTCGTACGCAAGACCGGCCAGTGCCGTGGACGCAAAGGTTTTCTGCACCGTCAGCACCCGACCATAGGCGAACGACAGCGACAACATGGCCAACAGGGGAATCATCAACAGCAGCGGCAGCCGCTCATGGATCGAGGCCAGCGCCAGATGCCCCAGGTAGAACAGCAACACCAACAACACGGCGAAGCCCATCAAGGTGCGGGCGCCTTCGTTGAAGTCGCGAAAAAACAGCGCGACACCGGACACCAGCAGCGTCACCACCGGCAAAGTCAGCAAACACATCAGGCCGATCAACAGCTTCTTTGGCCCACCGTCCTGGCGCACCGCTATGTTCAATCCCAACCGCACTGCCCCGGCTATCGCGATCAACAGTAACCCGCCGAACACCCAGAGCCATCCGCCATGGAACAGCAGCACGACTTTTTCCAGGACCCGGGCAATGTTGATCTGGATCTGCAAAAAAGGGTGCGCCGTCCAATCGAGCAACGATGTGCGATTGGAGTCCATGTACGGACCCGCACTGACGCTGTAGATCAACCCGCCGAGGATGACCTGGGCGGCTTTCCAGCCCAGCAGGTCGCGCCATGGCAACGGGGCCGTCTTATCGTTGGCGGCCCTGAGCAACTCCAGGCAACACAGGCCCAGGAACACATTCAGGCTGACCTGATACAACCCCAGCGCCAATGCAATCAGGAACGCCGGCACCAGCCATTGCACGCTACGCCACGGGTGACGGAAGGTGATGGCGTAGATCACTGCCACCAGGCTGAGGGTCGTGGTGGGACCGTCGTATTGATAGGACAGGTTTTGCAGGAAGAACGGGTTGTACCAGAGCGGCAACAGTACCAGGCAACAAGCGACGCTTGGCTTGTGAAAGTAATGGAGCGTCAGGCTGGTCAGCGCCGACGCCATGGCCAGCGTGGCGATCAGCAAGGGCAAGGGAAAGATGTTCGGCGCGGCATGGCTGAAGGTCAGCGCGTTGTAGAACAGCTGGGCGAAGAGTCGGCCCTGCTCGGCCCAGGCCATGCCCGCCGACAGCGAGCGCCAGTTGTCATCGATGTAGGGATAATCGGCGAGGATCAACGGCAGGATATACACCAGGGTGGCAAACAGAAAAAACCGCCAGACCTGGTGCCGACTGAGCTCGCGAACGAAGAGGTCGCTGAACCGGCCCATGCTAACGCCCGCCCCGGTCTTTGCCGCCGACGATGTCCTTGATCACATAACGCGGCCGGTGCTTGGCCTCGATGTAGATGCGACCGATGTACTCGCCGAGGATGCCGATGCCGATCAACTGCACGCCGCCGAGAAACAGGATCGCAGTCATCAGCGACGGATAACCGGGGACGCTGTTGCCGAAGAAAATCTTGTCCAGCACCATGTACACCGCATAGAGCACCGCGAAAATCGAAATGCCGCCACCGACGTAAGTCCACAAGCGCAGCGGCACGGTGCTGAATGAGGTCACGCCTTCCAGGGCCAGGTTCCACAGCTTCCAGCCATTGAACTTGCTGCTCCCCGCCACCCTTCCTGGCCGCTCGAACTCCACCACCACGGTGTTGAACCCGGCCCACGACAGCACGCCTTTCATGAACAGCTGATGCTCGGGCAAGGACCGGATCACGTCGACCACCTTGCGATCCATCAGCCGGAAGTCCCCGACGTTTTCCTCGATGCGGGTGTAGGCGATGCGATTGAGCACATGGTAGAAAATCGACGCGCTGTGACGCCTGAGGTAGCCGTCGTCAGCCCGGCTGCGACGCTTGGCGAGTACCACGTCGGCCCCCTTTTGCCATTGCTCGATCAACAACGGAATGACGTTGATCGGGTCCTGCAGGTCGACATCCATCGGGATCACGGCATCGCCACTGGCGTATTCCAGGCCGGCAAACAGTGCCGGCTCCTTGCCGAAGTTGCGCGAGAAATTGATCAGCATGACCCGATCATCCGCCTGGGCCAGTGCCGTAGCCTGTTCGGCCGTGCGGTCGGAGCTGCCGTCGTTGATGAACACGATCTCGACTTCGGTGTCGCCCAGCCTCAACTCCCGTCGCACCGCCTGATAAAACAGGTTGATGGACTGCTCTTCGTTGAACACCGGGACAATGAGCGAGATTTTCATCGATCACGCTCACGAAACACCACGTATTTGGAATACAGGAAACCGAACACCAGGCTCAACGCCGAAAACAGGGCCACGGTGAACAAACCGTGCAATCGCCAGATGTCGCCCAGATGACCGACACCCAGGCTCAATGCCCCCATGCCCAAAAGAAACAGCAGATAACCCGCGACCGTGGCACTGGCGGCGAAGGTAAATTGCGCGTTCATGTAGAAGGAAAACGACGCAGCCACGCAAAAGGCAGCCAGGTTGCTGACCGCCTGGCTGAGGCTGGCCGCCACGCTCAGCAGGAAAAAGATCTGCCAGTGAATCAGGGTGTTGGCGACCCCGATCACCGTGTAACTGGACAGACCTTTCCACAACAGTCTCATGGGAGGCTCCCGCTTCCAGAACGTTGCATTCAATAGTATTTGAGCCTGTCTACTGTCAGAAATCGCAGGTTGTTGGACCTTTCAGACCAGCGGTTGAGCCTTGAAGCAACGCCCGAGACATCCGGTAATATCCCGACTTTGCAATTGCCCGCGAATCAGTCCACCCTGCGCGCCGCCGATCGGGCACATGGCCTTTGCGCCTGTGGCCAATCCCATTTTCACCCGTTGTTACGAGCCTACTGTCATGACCTTAGCGCGCGATCACCGGATCGACTTTTTTCGTGGTCTGGCACTGATCTTCATCTTCTGGGATCACGTGCCCCACAACCCCTTGGGGCAAATCACCCTGCGTAACTTCGGTTTCAGCGATGCAGCCGAGATTTTCGTGTTCCTGGCAGGCTTCGCGTCCGTATTGGCGTACGGCAAAGTCCTGGCGCGCGAAGGCTTTCTGATCGCCTGCGTGAAAATCCTGCGCCGGGCGTGGGTGCTCTACGTGGTACACATCTTCCTGTTGGCGATGCTGATGGGCATTGTGTTTTTCGCCAACAGCCACGTGGAAACACGGGACCTGGTGGAGGAAATGGGCATGCATCACTTCATCAGCAACCCGCAGCAGGCGCTGATCGATGAACTGCTGTTGCGCTTCAAGCCGAACCTGATGGACCCGCTGCCGCTGTACATCGTGCTGTTGGCGGGCTTGCCCCTTGCGCTGCCCCTGCTGGTGCGCCAGGCCTGGGTGGTGGTCGCGATGTCATTGGCGCTGTACCTGATGGTGCCGCTGGCTGGCTGGAACCTGGCCGCCATCAAGGACGGCGTGTGGTATTTCAACCCGGTCGCCTGGCAGTTGCTGTTCGTGCTCGGCGGTGCCGCTGCGATTCACAGCCAGCGCCCGCGCCTGCCCGAATCCCGCCCACTGGTTCGCCAGCCGTTGTTTGTCGGTGCGGCGTTGTATGTCGTGGTCGCGGGTGTGTTGACCGTGCTGTGGCGTTGGCCGGACATACACGATGCCGTGGTGCCGGCGAGCCTGCAAAACATCCTGTACCCCATCAGCAAGACCGACCTGTCACCCGTGCGCCTGCTGCATTTCCTCGCACTGGCCTACGTCACGGCGAAACTGATTCCCGACAGCGGATGGACGCAAAACTGGCTGGCGCAGCAAAGTTGCCGCATGGGCCGTTTCTCGCTGGAGATTTTCTGTCTGGGCGTGCTGCTGGCGCCCCTGGCGGACATGGTCAATGCGTTGACCGACGATGCTTTTGCCATGCAGATCTTCACGGCGCTGGTGGGCGCCGGGTTGATGGCGTTGCTGGCGGCGTGGCTGGAGTTCAACAAGCGTTTGAACCAGACAATCAAAAGATCGCAACCTGCGGCAGCTCCTACAGAATCAGACCGCATCCTCCTGTAGGAGCTGCCGCAGGCTGCGATCATTTGCTCTTCAAAACCAAAAAGCCCCGATCATTTACGACCGGGGCTTTTGTCTTTCAGGCATTACGACTTACGAAGCCGAACGCGCCGCACCTTGCGCCACATGGGTCGGTTGCAGCTTGAACACGTAGAACAACACCGTCAGCAGCACCAGGAACGCAGGGCCCACATACAGCGCCACGCGGGTGTCCGGGAAGTACGCCATCAGGCCCACCACCAGCACCAGGAACGCCAGCGCCAGGTACGAGCTGACCGGGTACAGCCACATGCGATATTTCAGGCCAGCCGCTTCGCTGGCGCTCAGGCCTTTGCGGAATTTCAGCTGGGCCAGCAAGATCATCGCCCAGGTCCAGATCGCGCCGAAGGTGGCAATCGCCGTCACCCAGACAAACACCTTTTCCGGTACCAGATAGTTCAGCAGTACGCCCAGCAGCAACGCGCCAATCGACAGCAGCAATGCACGACGTGGAACGCCATTGTTCGAGGTCTTGGCAAAGCCCGCCGGGGCCTGGCCGTTCTGCGCCAGGCTGTAGAGCATGCGCCCGGTACTGAAGATACCGCCGTTGCAGGACGACAACGCCGCGGTGATCACCACGAAGTTGATGATGCCCGCCGCGGTCTTGATGCCCAGGCGCTCGAAGGTCATCACGAACGGACTGCCCTGGGTGCCGATTTCGTTCCACGGGTAGATCGACAGAATCACGAACAACGCACCGACGTAGAACAGCAGAATCCGCCAGAACACCGAGCCGATGGCGTCGGGAATGGTCTTTTGCGGGTTCTTCGCTTCACCGGCGGTCAGGCCGATCATCTCCACGCCCAGGTAGGCGAACATCACCATTTGCAGGGACATCAACACGCCTTGCACGCCGTTGGGCATGAAGCCGCCGTGGGTCCACAGGTTGGAAATCCCCAGGGCCACGCCGTCGTTGCCGAAACCGAAGGCGATGATGCCGATACCGCCGAACACCATCGCAACGATGGTGACGATCTTGATCAGGGCAAACCAGAACTCGAATTCACCGAAGGCCTTGACCGCGATCAGGTTGATCGAGCCCATGCTGATCAGCGCGGCGAGCGCCCAGATCCAGCGCGGCACATCGGGGAACCAGACGCCCATGTACACCGCCACGGCCGTGATTTCCGCGACGCAGGTCACCAGCCACAGAAACCAGTAGTTCCAGCCGGTCAGGAATCCCGCCAGCGGGCCGAGGTAGTCCTGGGCGTAACGGCTGAACGAGCCGGCGACCGGATTGTGCACGGCCATCTCGCCGAGGGCGCGCATGATCACCAGGATCGCCAGACCGCCAATGATGTAAGACAGCATGATGGCCGGGCCGGCCATTTCAATGGCCTTGGCCGAGCCCAGGAACAGGCCGACGCCGATACAGGCACCGAGCGCCATCAGGCGAATATGCCGTTCGCCGAGTTCGCGTTTAAGCGGACCGCCCTGAGCGGTCTCGCCTTGGGGCTGGTGATTGCCTACGGGCATAAGGGGCACCTCATCTTGTTGTTGGATATGACCACCGAGCTTTGAAGCCGCCGACCGATAGGCCAATGGCTTCGCGTAACCGGGCCTGCTTTGTAAGCAGAACCGTCCTGTAGGACAAAACCTGCAGGATCAGCGGGTCGTGCAGTATAAAAAGCTGACGGCAGAGATATTCACTCTATAAACCACTAAATTCAGTCATAAATCCCGGCAATAACCCGACTTGCGGAGGGGCATCAACTGGATTTTGTATGAATCTTCGCTATTTAAAGGGCGCGGAGTATTGCACAGCATTGGTGCATCGTCATGCCCCCAGCCAAAGCCTATAAAGCTCTAGTTCAAGTGTTTCAGCCCTCCTGCCTACTGTGGCGAGGGAGCTTGTCGGATCGCCGCACCGTCCCGTCCGACTGCGCAGCAGTCGCAAACCAAAAAACCAGATCGTCCAGACAGATCAGAGTTGCTGGTATGGGGACCGCTTCGCAGTCCAGCGGGAGCAAGCTCCCTCGCCACAAAAAGAGGCCATTACCCGACGTTTTACCCTTCACATTTTCTTCACCCTCGCCAACCACCGTCTAAGCTTCATTCAAGTCCGATCAATCTGCGTGAATGGATCAGTCGACTATGGGCGCTTTGTGGCAAACCGATTCGAGTAAAACCGTGGTTCCGAATGAACGAGAGGATGAAGCGCCTACACCTGAAAAACCCCGTCGCTCCAGGCACGGATGGGGAGCGTTCTGGCTATTACTGTTGATAATCGCGGTTGTCGCGGGGCTTTCCGCCGCGAGGGAGATGCGTACCTCGAAGTTCCAGGCCCAGGAGGTCAGCAAATACGCCGCGTCCCTGAGCTATGAGCTCAAACCCGGCCCCAGCGATGCGATTCGCTATCCAGGGGACGGTCCGTTCGATCGGCGCCTGGGCTACAGCTCGCTGGATGAGTTCCTGCCGCGCCTGATCAAGCGTGATTTCGTCGTCGAAGCACAAACCCGCTTTTCCCCGGCGCTGTTGAAATACAGCGACAAGGGCCTGTTCGTGCCTTATGCCGAGAAAATCCAGGCCGGGCTATCGATCACCGATTGCCGCGCAGCGCCGCTGTACCAGTACAACTATCCACAGCAGCTTTACTCGACCTTTGCCTCGATCCCGCCGGTGGTGGTCAACAGCCTGCTGTTCATCGAGAACCGCTTCCTGCTCGACCCCAGACAACCGCTGGCCAACCCGGCAGTGGACTGGCCGCGATTCGGCATGGCGGCGTGGTCCCAGTTGGCCAAGATGTTGCACGTACCCGGTCAATCCGCAGGTGGCAGTACCCTGGCCACGCAACTGGAGAAGTACCGGCATTCCCCCGATGGCTTGACGTTCAATGGCGCGGAGAAGATTCGCCAGATGATTTCCGCCACCGTACGCGCCTACCAGGCCGGGCCACAAACCCTTGAAGCCCGGCAGAACGTGGTTCGCGACTACCTCAACAGTGTGCCGCTGTCGGCCGTACCGGGCCACGGTGAAGTGCATGGCATGGCTGAAGGGTTGCGCGTGTGGTACGGCACCGACTTCAATCAGGCCAACGAAGCGCTGTCCAGCACCGCGACGGATCCAAAAACCATGGCGGAAAAAGGCCTGGCCCTGCGTGAGATGCTGTCGTTGATGATTGCCCAGCGCCGCCCGTCGCACTACCTGGTCAAAGGTCACGATGAACTGGCTGACCTCACCGACAGCCATATTCGCCTGCTGGCGCAAAACCATGTGATCGACGCCGAGTTCGCCACCGCCGCCCTGGCCAGCAAAGTGACCTACCGCGACTGGGCCACCCAGCCGACCATTCAACCGATTGAAACCAACAAGGGCATCAGTGTCGCGCGCAGCCGTCTGGCCGGCATGCTCAATCGCCCGCTGTATGACCTCGACCGCCTTGACCTCTCCGCCACCAGCACCCTGCAAGGCGAGTTGCAAAGCGAGGCCACCGCGTACCTGAAAAAACTCGCCGACCCTGAGTTTGCCACGCAAATCGGCCTGATCGGCGAACGCCTCCTGACCACCACCAGCACCACCCAGGTGCGCTACAGCTTCACCTTGTTCGAACTGACCCCGGACGGCTCGCGGGTTCGGGTACAGACCGACAGCACCGACCAGCCATTCGACATCAACGAAGGCAGTAAACTGGAACTGGGCTCCACCGCGAAAATGCGCGTGCTGACCACCTACCTGCAAATCATCGCCGAGCTGCACGACAAATACGTCGGCATGACCATTCCGGAACTGAAGAAAGTCGACGTACCGGATCAGGACCGCCTGAGCCGCTGGGCGGTCGATTACCTGATCGAGAACAAGGACCGCGACCTGAAAAAAATGCTCGGCGCCGCCCTGGACCGCAAATACTCCGCCAGCCCCGGCGAGGCATTCTTCACCGGTGGCGGCCTGCACGTGTTCAACAACTTCCGCAAGGAAGACAACGGCCGGATACCGCCCCTGCGCGACGCCCTGCGCGAGTCGATCAACCTGCCGTTCATTCGCCTGATGCGAGACCTGGTGCGCTATACCATCTACTCCGGCCCCAACAGCAGTGCCGAATTGCTCAAGGACGACCGCGACCCGCGGCGCCAGGAGTACCTGGCCGAATTTGCCGACCGCGAGGGCACTTCATTCCTGCTCAAGTTCTGGAAGAAGTACAAGAACAAGGACACCCAGGACCGCCTCGACACCTTCCTCGACAGCATGCGCCCGACCCCGATCCGCATGGCCGCCGTGCACCGCTACCTGCTGCCGCAGGCCAGCCAGGAAAGCTTCAACGCCTTTGTGCGCTCGCACCTCAAGGGCGCCACGCTCACGGAAAAACTCACCGACGAACGTCTGGTGCGGCTCTACGAATCCTACGGTCCCGGCGCCTACGACTTGCCAGACCAGGGCTTCATCGCCAAGGTCCACCCGCTGGACCTGTGGCTGATGGGCTACTTGCTCAATCACCCCGACGCCAAGTGGAGCGACATCGTCAAAGCCAGCCAGTTCGAGCGCCAGGAGGTCTACAGCTGGCTGTTCAAAAGCCGGCACAAGGGCGCCCGCGACAGTCGCATCCGCACCATGCTGGAGATCGAAGCCTTCCTGGACATCCACCAGCGCTGGCAGAAAGTCGGCTATCCGTTCGATCACCTGGTGCCGTCGCTGGCCACCGCCATCGGCAGCTCCGGCGACCGCCCCGCCGCCCTGGCCGAATTGATCGGCACCATCCTCAACGATGGAGTGCGCATGCCAACCCTGCGCATCGACAGCCTGCATTTCGCTGCGAACACCCCCTATGAAACCCAACTGGTCAATGACCCGGACGTCGGCAAACGGGTGATGCCATCCGAGGTGGCGAGCGCCATGCGCGAAGCCCTTTCACAAGTGGTGGATGCCGGTACCGCCAAACGCGTGGCCGGCAGTTTCAAACTGCCGGATGGCAGCCCGCTGGCCATGGGCGGCAAGACCGGTACCGGTGACAACCGCATCGAAGCCATCGGCTCCGGCGGACGGATCCTGAGTTCCAAATCGCTCAACCGCACGGCCACGTTCGTGTTCTACATCGGCGATAGTCACTTCGGCACCCTGACGGCGTTCGTGCCGGGCCGCTCGGCGGAAAGCTTCACCTTCACCTCGGCGTTGCCGGTGCAGGTGCTCAAGGGCATGGCACCGATTCTGACGCCATACCTGCAACCGGGCTCCCACACGATGTGCCAGCCAACCCAGGCAACGGCTGTGCGCTGACCATTACAAAAAAACGCTGCCGGGGTGGCGGTAACTATTTATTTTTCACTCTCTGATTTTGGGGGACTCGGGGCAAAAACCGCGCCCTTTCAAACCATTTTTTGAGCTTTTTTCGGGGGCCACGCGTACCTAGTCTCTTCGTTCCATTTTTGATCAACGGACGATCAGACAATGCCCAACCCCGATAAAACTCCAGACTCGCTCGCCGACGATCCGGCCGATAAAAGTATCCACTTTGAGCGGGTCAAACAGGCTATCCCTTACTGGCTGAAAGAAACTTCCATCGCTCGTGTCAACGAACTGAAAGCCGACAGGGTGATCCTTCCAGACCCGCTACGGGAAGCCACCCGGGCGCTGCAGCAAAAACTGAAAAATGACATCAGGCTCAGTTGGACTGCGCAAAACCAGGTAGATCGCGCACTGAGCGAGTTGCAGGATGTCTACGCGTTTGCCCGGCCCATCCTGCAACACGCGCTGAAAGACCGCTTCGGCGTCGACGACGATGTCGAGCAGACCTGGCTACAACTGTATGCACCGGTGAAAACATCCTGGTGGGTGCATGATTTTTCCGGCGGCACCACCAGCCGAACCGTCTCGCTGCTGGACGCCGCCGTACATAATTTTTCGCTCGACGAGTCGTTTCACCAAGACTCCGAATTCATCACCCGCCCTAACGCTCGCGGGCATTTCTGGGTCAAACACCTCAAGCACAAACTGAGCATCGATCAGTTCAAATCACTGTGCCGTGAACTGAACATCGGTGCCAGATACCAACAGCACCTGAACGAGTTTTTGCTGTCGCCCAACAGGGTCGCGAGCAACTACCTGCGTTACATCGTCATTGGCAGTCAGAAAAGCGCGTTGAATGTTGCGGCACAAATGGCCCTGATGAAAAAGGACATCGACCAGGAGGCCTATGACGTCGTGCAAGGCATGCTCAACGATCGCTTGAAAATGCAATGGCGCGGGCAGCCGGTCGGTTATTACAACCTGTCGATGATGGACACGCGCCTGGTTGGCATTGTGCTGATCGCCCCCGATGTATACACCTCGACAAGCACCGTCCCGGTCCTGGCGTATGTTCCCCATGATCCGGAGCATCCGCTCAAGCTGTACCCGTCGACGCTGGATTTCATGGCGGAGCTGACACGCCAGCTGCGCGACGGCACCTCCAGCAAAAGCTATCAACAGTACTTCAGCCAGTTCGTGCCCCATCAGCAACGCGGACCGTTCTTTGCCGGACTCAATAATCGCCTGAGTAAAATCAAATGGCAGCCGGCCCCACCTGGCTCCAACTTGCCCAGTTGGCGTGAACCCCCCGTGGCCAACCCCGACCTGAGGTTCAGCCTGTCGAGCGTCAGGACCGACAGAGAGACAGTTTTCAAGAATGATCTTTGGGGCTACTACTACCAACAGAAGCTCAACAAGATTCTCAACGATGGGCGGGAAATCGCGATTTCCACCGAGTACGCCGATCGCATGGCCCGCTGGGCCTGGTGGGATAACCTGGAAAAAATGCTCTCGGACATTTTCAACGTCGCGCTGCTGGTGGCGACGCCACTTGTCCCCGGCCTGGGCGAACTGATGCTGGCCTACACGGCCTATCAACTGACCGATGAAGTGGTCGAGGGTATCGTCGACCTGGCCGAAGGTCATTTTGCCGAGGCGGCGGAACAGACCATCAACGTGCTGGAAAGCGTCATCCAGTTGGGGACATTTGCGGCGGGCGGCGCAATCGGCAATGTCGCGCGAGCGAAGCTCTCGCCGTTTTTCGAAAATCTGAAACCGGTGCAGTTGGCAAACGGCGAGACACGGCTGTGGAACCCTGACCTGAGCCCTTATCATCAAGCCGACGTGGTTTTGCCAGCGGATGCACGGCCTGATGGACAGGGTATTCACCAGTATCACGGCCAGCGAATTCTGCGCCTGAACGATCAACACTTCGATGTGCTGGACGACCCGGTTACCGGGCAACAGCGCATACGCCATCCGCAGCGGTTCGATGCCTATGCACCGACCCTGCGACACAACGGCCAGGGTGCCTGGGTCTGCGAAACGGAGAACCCGCGCGAGTGGGAAGGCACGACACTGATGCGACGCCTGGGCCATACAACCGATGCCTTCAGCGACACGCAACTGGAGCGGATCCGTCAGATCAGCGGCACTGAAGAGGCCGAACTGCGCAGGATGCACATTGAGCACGCCCCGCCGCCGCCTTTGCTGACCGACACCCTGCAACGCCTGGGGGCACCGGTGAATCCGCATCCTGCGTTACCCCCTGAAATGGCTGCATTGTTCAGCGATTATCCCGAACTGCCTGAACCCGTCGCGGAAAAAATCTTCGCCGGTGCCACCCCGTCGGAACTCCAGCAGATGACCCGGCACAAACGCCTGCCCTTGCGCCTGAGATGCCAGGCCCGGGAACTCCAGTTCGAGACCCAGGCGGTGCGCGCCGCCCATGGCCTGTACGACAACGCTTTGGTCAGTGGTGATACCGAACGCCTGGTGCTGGGCACCTTGCGCATGCAAACCGATACCTTCGGCAAGCTACGCATCGAAATCCGCCAGGGCGCGCTCGACGGCGAACTGCGATGCAGCGCAGGGCCCGAAGATGCAGCACAAGTAAGGGTCATGGTGCGCAACGAATCCGGAAAATACGAAGTGCGCGACACCGAGGACCAACTGATCCATGCGGCCGATGATTTTCTTCCTGCCCTGCTCCAGGCCATGGGCCGGGATGGGCGCAGAGCGATTGGATATCGAGCGGAGGATGTCGGGTTCTTCAAGCACTGGATCATCGCCAAGATCGAGACACCGAGCGAGCGCCGGGCGGTTCTGGCCACGCCTCCCATTCGCGCCGTGGCCGAGCATGAGACACTCTTGCTGGTGCGAGGCGCCTCCACCAGTAGAGCCGGCGAAACCCTGCACGAACGCATTCAGGACCTGTACTCGGACTTCAGCGAGCATGAGGTCGACACGTTTGCCGACGCCCTGATCGCTAGAGGCGATGCACTGAGAGCCATTGAGCAATGCGAAGATGAACTCGATGAACTGCGCGTCATTCTCAACCGCTGGGAATACCAGCAACCGCAAACGTGGGGGCCTGGCAGCAACGAGTTTCGTGACGGCGGCGGACAGCATATCGCCGAGCGCCTAATCGAATGTTTCGAGCGCAAAAAAACCGGACTCGGCAGCCGTCTCGACCTGGACAACTATGCGCTCGACCTGTCCAGAGAAATGCTGCCACTGGACCTGGAGACCTGGTGGTCAAAGCGGCCTCCCGAGCTGAGAAAGTTCCTCGACAAAGTCAACGTGCTGAAACTCGACAAAACTTATTTTTCCAGCGAGTTCAATGGCTTGCTGAAAGACTTCCCAAATCTTCACGAACTCAGCGCCCGAAACTGCGACCTTAAGCGGCTACCCGACAGCATCAGGAACATGCGCCGCATGGAACGCCTGCAGTTAAGTGATAACCAGATTGTGTTCGATGCCAGCGCAGTCCTGCGACTCAAGCAACTGACCTTCCTGGAAATACTCAGGCTCGAAGGCAACCCTCTGGCGATGGCACCGGACATTGGTCGCATGCCGAGACTTAAGGTCGTAGCCTTGAAAAACACGGGCCTGGCCACCTGGCCCGACGGCACCCTGGCCAAAACCCGCCCAAGGGGGTTTTTCCTGGATATGCGGGACAATCCCCTCAGCGTTATTCCCGAGGTGGTACCCGGCAGGCCAGAAGCCTGGGTCATTGCCCGCACCCGACTCAACGTCGGTGATTTGTCGGAGATGAACCAACTGCGATACCAGGAGATTCGTCGCTCAGTTGGATTGCCTCCCGAGCCACTGGTGATTCCTCACCCGACGGACTACGGCGCCACTGCCGATGATTGGGCCGATGTACCCGGGTTTGGGGTAGAACGGGTCGTCTCTTTCCGGGAACTGACCGACGACCCCCGGTCCCATGCGTTTATTGAAGCCGTGCTCAAACAGGAAAGCTCGTCGGACTTTGCCGCTGGTGGCCCTGTTCGCCGGCAATTGGTACAGCGTATGGCACGCATGGTCGATGCCGTGTACATCGACACTCAGCTGCGCGAACAGCTCTACACCATGGCCATTGCCCCGGTCGATTGTGCCGATGCCGGTGCTCAGTTGTTCAACAGCATGGGCATTCGCGTGCTCGCCTCCGAGGCCTATTCGTACTCCACCGATCCGGCGCAGCTTCAACGCAAACTGGTGACCCTTGCCAAAGGTGCCGCACGGTTGGAGCACGTCAACGAAATCGCCCGGGCTGACGTTGCCAGTCGTGGCGGCACCCCTGATGACGTCGAAATCTACCTGGCGTACCAGACAGGTCTCGCCTCGCGGTTGAACTTGCCGTGGCAATCCGAAGGCATGCTGTATCGACCGGTTGCCGGCGTTACTGACGCCATGATCGATGAGGCGTATAACACGGTGCTGGCTCTGGGTGAAGGCGACGGCCTGATCAACACAATGCTTGAACAGGACTTCTGGGAGAGTTATCTGCGTGAAACCTGGCCTGTTGAAACGCAGACGAACAAACTTCTCTACCAGAGCAAATACGAGAAACTGGAGGAACTGCGCACAACCCAGCGTCAGTGGCTCGAGTCGACGTCGGACGTTGAGAAAGCCGAACTGCGCAACCGGCTCAGGGAGCTCATCAACGATCTGCCCGTCCCAGAGACCGTAGTCTTTGCCGATGAGCCGATCAGCGAATCTGACTTCGATCGCTTCCTCGTCGATCTGGGTGACGAGGAGAAACAGCTGGCGAGACAACTGACCCGAGAGGCTCTGCGCAAAGCCGGCCAATAAAAGTCATAAAGCAAGCCAAAGGCAGCCTGACTTGTCAGGCTGCCGCACATCAAGGTGCAGCGGCGATGAATATCAGTTGCACATTGCCGTAATAAACCCCCGGTTTGTATCCACCGGCAGGCACTTTCGGCACGATCTCCAAGGGAAAGCGGCCACCGGCGATTGCTTGCGCGGCAGTCAGCACTTCCCGTGGCTGTGGGTCATGGCTCAACTCCTTGCCATTGAAGCTGACGCGCAAATAGATGTTCTGATCGTCACGCCCGTTGGACAGGTAAGGCTCTGCTTCCAACCGTGCTTCAATCGCGCTGGTGTCGTGTTTGACGTCGAAATTCTTGCGCAGCCCCTCCAATGTCTTCGTATGGATGTTCCACGCTAACGTCTGTTCAAGGTGTATCCAGTTCGACTCGGCCGGAATGATGTAAAACCCCAGCGTCGGGATATCCACCGACACCTCGAACGTGCGCTCTTCCCGGGCCGCAAAAGCCTGGGTACTTATCAGCGCCATCACGCTCATCCACGCCGCGATGGTCGATTGCTTGATCATGTCAGGTACCTGTTGCGTCAAAAAATACCGCGAGCCAGCCAAGGTGACTCGCCCCTCCCGGTATTACTGGCTGGCGATGCGCAGCGTTTTTTTCGATGCGCCTTCCACCAGGTTGAAGCGATACTCTCGGCCGGGCTTTTTCTCGAACTCAAAGGTTTTACCGGCCAGAACGTGGTGCTTGGTGGTCGGCTCACACTCGCTTTCGTTTTTCAGCGAGCAGTTGCGAAATTCATCGATCAGCACCACGGTATTGCCATTGTTGCGCAGCCGGTAAATGCCGGGACTGTCATCGATCACGCTGTCGAAGCGACTGTTTTTCGGCCGGACAAAAAACACCGTGCCAAACCCGGTCATCACGTTGACCCCCGCCGACAAGTTCTCTTTATAGGCATCGCGCTCTTCACTCGACACGGCGAATTCGTCTTCTTTCTCCGGCACCACCGGCACGAAGCGCACGCGGAAATAACGCTCGGTGTCACGAGCCCCCATGTGCAACAGGCGCGTGCCCTGCATGCCCTTGGCCGGCACAATCAGTCGCGCGGGGCTGGCCATCAAGCCATCCCGACCGCTGCCATCCGCCTGGGTCTTGACCGGAATTTCACGAGGGCTGCCATCGGCGTCGTAGATGATTTCCAGGATACTGACCTTGACGAACGCCGTGCTGTCACCGCTGTTGAACACGCGTTTGAGGTAGGTGCTCTTGTCGCTGTCGAGGTAGTCGTAAACCGTTCCGACGTTGATTTGCGGTCCGGCGAAAGCCGCCAGGGAAAAACAGCTCAAACCCAGCAGTGCCCACAAACGTTTCATACTCTTGAACCTCATCACATAGAACACAAATCGGACACGCGCCATCGATACGCGGGCCATCAGACTTCCGAATCCCAGATCACGGTAACTTTGCCGCGATAGGTGGACGCCACACCGGGTTGCAACATGAACTCCATCTGTTGTGGCGGGATCTCGAAGTGCAGAATTCCCGGCGCCCGATCTACATAAAAACCAGGTTGAAATTGCTGCGCATTGGCCGGTCCAACCCTGAGTCGCCGGCGCTTGACCGGTTGCCCCGCGAGATCGGTCAACCCGTTTGGAAGACTGACGCTGACTTGCAATTCGACCGATCGCTTGGACACCGGATCGTGAATCACGCAGTCGTAGGGAAAACCACCGAGTTCACACTCCAGTAGCATCTTGAAGCGCGAAGATGCGGAGATATTGAACGTCTGGTCCCGAAACAAACGCACAGGCCTGCGCCCCGCCTGCAACCAGCTTTGCCAACCGCCCGCCGGGACCAGTTGGACTTTCTCGCCGCCGGGGGGGATGTCGACCTTGAGGGTGTGCTGTACATCCAGCACAAAATTCAGAGTCAAATCGCGGTCGGTCGGCAACATCACATCGCCCATGTCGAAGTCACCACCGGGACCAATGCGATAACTCAAGTCCCCCGTATAAAGTCCGGACGACATCGTCAGCGGATTGGGGGTTTTAAGTTCATAGGAGAAGTCCAGGTAGTCATAAGTCATGGCCGGTATCGGAAAACTCGCCGTCTTGACGCAAGTCCCTTGTACCGGAGTCTTCCAGAAGAACCGGTAGTAGTTGTCCGAATACATTCCCACACCACTGTAGGTGCAGGGAGGTGCCGCGTTCACCCAGCCTCCCCCCGGACCGCCCCATAAGGCCCGATGCCCTTCAATGGCTGTCGCGGCACCTGTCAGATTGACCGCGGTATCACTGAGTATGTATCGGGAACCAAAACCGGCAATACGCACCTCGACGGTTTCCGTTTCGCCCGTTTCCCTGTTCGTCACCGTTAACGGACGCCACAGGGCCGGAATGCTGAACATCGCACTGTTGCGCGGCGACGCATTGGGTTGCATGGGTCTCGCCGACTCGAAATGCATGGGCAGGCGAATGCTGAAGGTCTCATTGTCCCGGCATTCACTGGGATAGTCGGCACAATAGCCACTGACCGGCGTTTTATTAACGAACAGATTTCGTTGCGGGTTGGCAGAGTCCGGGGTGAACAGCGCCCGGATCTCCTGATTCACCGCCTGGGCCGAAGGCGCCGCGACGACGGCCAGCATCCCCAGCCAGCGACTGCGCCGCAGCAGGCGGGAACATGTAGACGTAGGTTTCATGATCACACTCTCTTGAACATCGGAATCGGGGCCGCTCAACCTGCCGTGCGCCGGTTGGAAGTGGCATCCGCCAACGTGTCCGGCGAACAACGCAGATCACCGATCATCAGCACGTTGTTTTCACTGCGATGCTTGTCGACATCAAGGCGAAACTGGCACAGCAACTGGTCCGCGTAACGCACTTCCAGGGTGGGCGAGCCGGCATTCATTTCCATGGAGAAGAAGCCGTCGACTTCGCTGACCCCACGACTGGCGTGGTTGATGACGTGATGGCCTTTGAGCGGCTGTCCTTGCGGGTCGAGCAAGCGGCCGAGCACGGTCAGGGTTTTCATGACCCGGATCTTGCGGTACTCCACGCCCCCCTTGTTCAGGTGATAGCGCGTGCGTGCCGGTTCAATGCTCGCCGCCGGGACGTCGTTGCCTTCGAAGTCGAAGCTCACCGAGCTGTTTTTGTAAGCGGTGAGCGGTATGAAATTGCGTCCGGGACGCAAGGCAGCGCTGCCGCCGCTGAGGTCGTCGGCACGCAGAGCGATGCCGTCGATGTCGGACTCGACATCGACAATCATCCCGGCGCCGCGGCCTTGATGCTGACTGGTCAGTGCCATGCGCTGCGCTCCAACGACAAGCGTGCTGTCGAGGTTCAAACCACCGGTGAAATTGTTGTTGAAGGACGAACGCTGGATAAACCCGTCACCGTTGATGGCATCGGTGCGAAAGTTCGCCAGGCTCGACAATCCGACACCGTAGGTATCGGTGAGCGCGGTCACCGATACGCTCTGCAACACGTGGTCTTGCAGGTCCTTTCGCCACCCCAGGGAGGCGTTGTTATCACG
Organism: Pseudomonas sp. S2_F07; assembly: GCF_054668325.1. Lineage (NCBI taxonomy): Bacteria > Pseudomonadati > Pseudomonadota > Gammaproteobacteria > Pseudomonadales > Pseudomonadaceae > Pseudomonas > Pseudomonas sp. S2_F07. Next base: position 5,044,200 of record NZ_CP162758.1, on the reverse strand, counting down.
GCCGCCATCACGGGCGGTGCGGCTGCCGATGCTGCCGGAAACCTGCTGCCCCGGGCCACCGAGCGCCATGTTGATGGTCAGATCGACCCCGCGATTACGCGCATCACCACTGCTGTAGCTGCCCGGACGATCGAACAGCGAGAGTCGCCAGTTGGCATCGCTGCCGAACAGAACGGTGCGTTGCGTCCAGCCCAGGTCCACGCCGACACCTTCGACGTTGCCCTCGCTATGGGACACCCGTGCGTTGAGCGAGCTTTTGCGGCTGATCCGGTGGTTCAGCGCCAGTGAAGAGTTGCTGGTCTGGCCGGTGAACACATTGCGCTGACGCACGCGGGTGCCGTCGGGTAATGTTTCGTAGGTGTTGGTAGTGTCGAGCCAACTGCGGTTGTGGCTAATCACCAGACTGCCGGCGCCATAGTTATACAAGCCTTGAAGGTCGGCGCCGGTACCATGGTCTTCGGTCTGGTACAGGTTGGCGTAGAGGCTGACGCTGTTGGCCAGGCTCCAATCGATGGAGCTGCCGTACTGCAGCTTGTCACTGATCTGGCGTGCCGACAGTCCGAGTATCACCCTCGGGTGCAGCAAGTAATTGAATGAGGCGCCCACGGTCGCATCGCCGCTGTCCTGATCATCCCAGTTACTCAGCAGTTTGCTTTCCTGTCCGGCAAACAGGTTGTAGCGCCAACGCTCATCGTGGTTGCGCCAATTGTTCGGTTTGTAAATCAATTCCTGGGTGGTCGATGTGATTTGACCGTCTTCAATCAACCGCACTTCCACCTCGTAAATGCCACCGGGCAACGGACGGGTGTCGAGGGTTTGCAAACCGGCCGGGACCGATTGGGTATTGATTAGTAAGCCGTCGCGGTAAATTTCCACGGAGCCCTGTCGGTTGGCCGTGACATAGACCGGATAGACGCTGGGTTTCGGGCTATCGATCGCCAGGCTGTCGGAACTGCCGAACATCACGCCCACCGCCGTATCGGGGCTGGCGCCGAACGAACGGGGCTCGCGCGTCAGGCCTTCGGAGTTGGGGGTGAAGTAGCCCAGGCGGAAAAAACGGCCTTCGAGTTCACGCTGGCTATAAAGCTCGTGCACTGCGTGGTAGGTCTTGTTGTCCGGACCGCCAAGACGGGACAGTTGCATGTTGAAGGTCTGGCTCCAGTTGCCCAGGCTGCCGCTGGCCTCCAGGCCGAAACGACCACCCAGGTCCTGATCCTGACCGCCATTGAGGTTGAGCTGGTTACGTACCATCAGGCCGTTGCTGCCGCCTTCGGGCTGATCGTAGTAACGCTTGGCTTCGCTGTCGCGCTCGGCATTTTCAGTGACGATCGACAGCAATGAATTTTCAAGGTTGTAGTGAACCGCCAGCATCTGCTCCGGGCATTGGCCCGTGCAGGTGCCCAGCGTCACACCGGGTTTGAGAACATCGGCCCAGGTATCACGCTCACTCGCGCTGAAACGGCTTTCGCTGGTGTCGTTGAAATCCAGCAGCGTCACCTGGTCATCACGGGACAACACAATCATTGCCTCACCCAGCGGTAGTTGATCGAGTTCAACCCGAACCGCCAAGGGAACATCGAAGAAATGCTCCTCGAACTCGGCCGGCAAGCCCTTGGCCTGCGCCAGCAAACTTCGCGGCGTGTTATCAACGGAAGTGGGCGCCGCAAATGCACTGCTACATAACAGCAGCGCAAGCGCTGCCGCGATGGGCGTCATCGGGAACATGAACGGGCTCTCTAATTGCAAAGGAGTTCAAACACGGCCGACAAACCGGAAAGTTTGCCGACCGAGAACGTCACTTGATATAAGTAAACGGTTTGCCGTCGCCGATATTACTTAGACCGAGGGCTCGACAACCAACATCACGACGCCAGTGTAATCACCTGCATCAGGTTTTTGCGTGGTAACCGCACTGATTTTGAAGGGTGCGCGATAACGGGTATTGGACTCTTCATCACCAACAACTTCCTGTGAAGTAGTTGTTAGAGCCTTGCCATTGAGCTCGACTTTCAAGTCGATGCTTTTGTTACCGGCAATCAGCTTCGGGATGCCTTCAAGTCGTGCGTTGACCTTGCCGGCGGTATGAAGCACATCAAAAAAACCATCCACGGTTCTCATGGAATTGGTAGAGGGGTTGTAGCTCATATCCTGATCCTTGTTTACCAGATCAGAGTCAACCGGCACCGCATAGAAGTCGTCAGCATTGACAGTAGCAACCAGACTGATGTTGTGTCGGGCTTCGGTTGCGGCAAACGCCATCGAAGAACTCAGAGCCAGAACAGCCAGGGGAGCAGCGAACGCGATTTTCTTGAACATCTTTCAGTACCTGTGTTTTTAAAAGGATGACGTATTGAAAGTTCATGCCGAGCAAAAACCGTCACGAGCAGCCATTTGCCCAGCTGAACTTTCAACGCCGAAAGATGATCAATCAATTTATCTTTAAAGTAAGCAAGAAAGTTCCTGCAAGTGCGTAGCCGGAGTGCCATCACCGCAGAAAGAAAAAAGCCAAAACAACTACAAACCCAATGTTTGACTGTAAGAGACAGACTACAAATGGCGCCCTGTCCGCCATGACACTCGAGATATTAGCAAAGCAACTTCTGTAAGACCAATACCACAACCCGAGTAAACAATGGAGCAAACTAATACATTAGAGAGTTAACACTAATTCTGGAGGTTTGACCTGTACTAATAAGCACTATTTTTTCGATTTGACCTTCAAACCAGGGTCGACGCGGGGGAATGCCGTTGGTCGGGAGCCGTTGCCAGATCGTTAAGATATATCTTAAGTTGTATCTAAACACGACGAGAGAAAGCAGAAAATGAGAGACCATCATTCCCCCCACCGTGAGCACGGCGATGGCCGCGACGGCTTCGAGAAACGTCCCGCCCGCGAACGCGGTGGTCGCGGCCCCCGGGTATTTGCCCCCGGTGATCTGAAGTTGTTGCTGCCGGCATTGATCGCCGAACAGCCGTGCCACGGCTACGACTTGATCCGCCAGATCGAAGGCATGTTCGACGGCGCCTACTGTCCCAGTCCCGGCGTGATCTACCCGACCCTGACGTTCCTGGAAGAAAGCGAACTGATCCTGGGCGACGCCGAAGGCGGAAAAAACGCTACACCATCACCGATGCCGGACGTCTGTTCCTGCAAGAGCAAGCTGTAGCACTGGATGGCGTGCGCATGCGCATCGACGTCAGCAAGCGTTCACTGCGCGGCCATGATCGTCCGGCAGAGATCCACGAAGCTGTGCATAACCTGCGCCACGCCCTGCAAATGCACCATGGACGCTGGAGCCCGGACGAAATCCTGCGGGTACGCGACCTGCTCAACGACACCGCCAAAGCCATCGTCGACGGCCCCGCCGTTCAACCCGTTCAGGAGAACGCCGAATGACTGAAGTGATCGCCTCAACCATTCACCGTGTCATGCACGAAATCAAACGCCGTCGCCTGGAAGTGTTGCGCGTGGTCGACCTGACCCCGCGCATGCGCCGGATTACCCTGGGTGGCCCTGAATTGGCAGGGTTCGTCAGCCTGGGCACGGACGATCACGTCAAACTGTTGTTCCCGCAGAACGCCGAGCAGGCCGCGGCCCTGGAAAACCTGGTGCTGGGCGCCGGCAAGGACAACGGTCCGCTGCCCGAGATGCGCGACTACACCCCGCGCCGCTATGACCTGAACACCCTGGAACTGGACATCGACTTCGTGCTGCACGGCGACGGCCCGGCCTCGACCTGGGCGGCACAGGCCCAACCCGGGCAGTTCCTGCACATCGGCGGGCCCCGGGGTTCGATGATCGTCCCGGACATCTTCGACAGCTACCTGCTGATCGGCGACGAGACCGCCCTGCCCGCTATCGCCCGGCGCCTGGAAGGCCTGGCGGCCAACCGCCGTGCGCTGGTGATCGTGGAAGTGGAAAACGGCAAGGAGCAGCAGGTGCTGCACAGTGCGGCCGAGGTCAATGTGATCTGGGTGCTGCGCGAAGGCGGCAAAGATCATTTATTGAGCACCGTGCGCCAGATCCAGGTGCCTGCCGGCAGCCTGTACGCGTGGGTGGCGACCGAGAGCAAGGTGTCGCGGCAGATTCGCCGGGTGTTGCTCGATGAGCACGGGCTGGACGAGCAGTTCGTCAAGGCGGTGGGTTACTGGAAATTGGCTGACTGCGGCGAAGAATAAAGATCATCCATAGGTGGGCCGGATGTTCTGTGGCGAGGGAGCTTGCTCCCGTTGCACTGCGCAGCAGTGCCAAAACCTGCTACTTGGTTTTATCTGAAAAACCCAATGAACAGATTTTACGACTGCTTCGCAGCCGAGCGGGAGCAAGCTCCCTCGCCACAAAGGTGCTCAAACTTTCCATGGTTGCTCACTTCCGAGCCCGCCACCGATCCAGCCCGATCGCCAGCAACGCAATCACCACAAAACCCACCAACAACCCGCCGGCATTGATGAACACCTGTGGATAACCCAGTTTGTCCACATCCACGAAGGGATACGGGTAAACCGCCAGCAGATGCCCGCGCAACAGTGAATAGGCGAAATACAGCAGCGGATAAATCACCCACAGCGCGATATGCCACACGCGCAATGTGCCCTTGGGCACACAACGCCACCAATACCCCAGGAACAGCAACGGCATGATGTCGTGCAACAGCTCATCGGCCAGCCATTGCCAGCCCTCGGGATGCCACAAGTGGCGCAGCAGCAGGTTGTAGGCGAGGCTCACCACCGCGATGCTCACGGCAATGCCACTGCTGACCCAAGGCTGCAGGAACCAGCGCCGCGCGGCTGACTCGCGGGATGTCCATTCACAGGTCAGCACGGTCGCCACCAGGGTGTTGCTCAGCACGGTGAAATAGCTGAAAAAACTTACCAGCCCGCCGATCAGGCTGGCGCCCAGCGTCCAGCGCGAATGGAAAATCAGGTACATCTGGATGCTCAATCCCGCCCAGCCGAGCATGGCAGCCACGGCCACAAAACGACGGCGTAACGCAGACGGGTCGGCCATGTTCAAAGCGGTCGTTTGGTGCGCATCAACTTCACATACAGGCGTTCGACCTTCTCCCGCGCCCACGGAGTCTTGCGCAGGAACGTCAGGCTCGACTTGATGCTCGGTTCGCTCTTGAAGCAGCGGATATCGATGCGCTCGGCCAGCCCCGACCACTCGTAGTGTTCAACCAGCGCGTTGAGGATCTGTTCCAGCGTCACGCCATGCAACGGATCGGTATTGTGTTCGGTCATGCCGGGCCTTCGAGCAGAGTGGGAATTGGAAGCCGCGCACCTTACGTTAAATGTAGGTGAAACGGAAAAGATCGCAGCCTGCGGCAGCTCCTACATTGGAATCCGTATCCTGTAGGAGCTGCCGCAGGCTGCGATCTTTTGTCACTGTTACCAAATCCGAAACGATGCATGTCAGCAAAAGCACTTTCTCTATTTGTAACAGAACATTATCCTTGCACCCCGCTGCCTGCTGAAACGCTTCTGCTTTCGCTTCACGCCTGCTGCTTTCCGTTTATCCCCCAGAAAAAGATCAAGAACTCCGTCTCTATGCCTGACTTTAAATCTTTGCGAGACAGCGCTGTCTTTGCAACTGCTGCCCAGCGAAACATCCTGCCCCTGATCGGTGGCCTCACCGCGCTGGGCCTTGCCTCCTGCGTTCAGGCGGCACCTGCCTTCGATAGCGATTCACCGTGGATGCTCGGTGACTGGAATGGCACTCGCACAGAACTCGCGGAAAAAGGCTACGACTTCAAAGTCGATTACACCGGTGAAATGGGCAGCAATCTTCACGGCGGCTACGACCACGACCGCACGGCGCGCTACAGCGACCAGTTCGGCCTGGGCACTCACCTGGACTTGCAGAAGATCCTCGGCTGGGACGACGCCGAGTTCCAGTTGACCATCACCGAACGCAGCGGCAACAACATCAGCAACGACCGCATCAACGACCCGCGTGTCGGCGGCTTCACCTCGGCCCAGGAAGTCTGGGGCCGCGGCCAGACCTGGCGCCTGACGCAGATGTGGTACCAGCAGAAATTCCTCGATGAAAAACTCGACATCAAGGTCGGCCGATTCGGCGAAGGCGAAGACTTCAACAGCTTCCCCTGCGACTTCCAGAACCTGGCGTTCTGCGGTTCCCAGGTCGGCAACTGGGCGGGCGACATCTGGTACAACTGGCCGGTCAGCCAGTGGGCGATGCGGGTCAAATATCACCTGACGCCTGAGCTTTATGCACAGGTTGGCGCGTACGAACAGAACCCGTCGAACCTTGACCGCGACAACGGCTTCAAGCTCAGCGGCAGCGGCACCCAGGGCGCGGTCGTGCCGGTGGAGCTGGTGTGGACGCCGAAACTCAACGGCCTGCCGGGTGAATACCGCGCCGGTTACTACTACAGCAGCGCCAGCGCCACCGACGTCTACAAGGACAGCAATGGCCAGCCTGCCGCCCTGAGCGGCGAAGCCTACCGCAGCGCGTCGAGCAAACACGGCGTGTGGCTGGGTCTTCAGCAGCAAGTCACCAGTATCGCCAGCGACCACTCCCGTGGCCTGAGCCTGTTCGCCAACGGCACGATGCACGACAAGAAGACCAACGCCATCGACAACTACGTCCAGGCCGGCCTCGTCTACAAAGGCCCGTTCGACGCGCGCACCCGGGACGACATCGGCTTTGCCATGGCCCGCGTCCACGTCAACCCGGCCTATCGCAAGAACGCCGAGGCGACCAACCAGGCCAATGTCGTCTTCGACTACGACAATCCGTCCTACCTGCCGCCCCAGGACACCGAATACAGCGCCGAACTCTATTACGGCGTGCACGTGACCCACTGGCTGACCGTGCGCCCGAACCTGCAATACATCCGCCATCCCGGTGGCGTGAACGAGGTCGATGACGCGCTGATCGGCGGGATCAAGGTCCAGTCCTCGTTCTAAAAAACACCACAAAACCCTGTGGGAGCGGGCTTGCTCGCGAAGGCGTCATCACAGCCAACATTTGTGCTGCCTGAACCACCGCTTTCGCGAGCAAGCCCGCTCCCACAAGGGATTGCGTGAACCCAACAGCTTTTATCTGAACCACGCCCGCGCCGGATCGTCATCTACAGTGAACTTGCGCGGGACTCTATGAAACATCACGGAGAATCACACTATGAGCACTGATAGTGCCTTGGGTCGAAGCCGTCTGTTGCCGACCCTGCTCGGCATCCTGCTTCTACTGATGGGCCTGGCCATGCTGGCCGGGGGAATCAAGCTGAGCATGCTCGGCGGCTCGCTGTATTACCTGCTGGCCGGTATCGGCATCGCGCTGAGCGGTGTCTTGCTGATCGCCGCCCGTCGTGCGGCGCTGGGCCTGTACGCACTGGTGCTGTTCGCCAGTACCGTTTGGGCGCTGTGGGAAGTGGGCCTGGACTGGTGGCAACTGGTGCCGCGCCTGGCGCTGTGGTTCGCCCTCGGTGTGGTGATGCTGCTGCCGTGGTTCCGTCGTCCATTGCTGATCAACGGCCCTGCCCCCATGGGCACCGGCGCCTTGGGCGTGGCCGTGGTCCTGGCAGGCGCCACCGCCGTGGCCAGCCAGTTCACCCATCCGGGCGAGACCTTGGGCGAACTGGGCCGCGATACCGCGGACATGACCAGCACCGCGCCGCAGATGCCCGAAGGCGACTGGCAGGCCTATGGCCGCAGCGAATTCGGTGACCGCTACTCGCCGCTCAAGCAGATCACCCCGGCCAACGTCGGCAAGCTGCAAGAAGCCTGGCGTATCCAGACCGGCGATCTGCCGACCGCCGATGACCCGGTGGAACTGACCAACGAAAACACCCCGCTCAAGGCCAACGGCATGCTCTACGCCTGCACGGCCCATAGCAAGGTGCTGGCGCTGGACCCGGACACCGGCAAGGAACTGTGGCGTTTCGACCCGCAGATCAAGAGCCCGGTGGGCTTCAAGGGCTTCGCCCACATGACCTGCCGTGGCGTGTCGTACTACGACGAAGCAGCCTACGCCAAGTCTGAAAACGCTGCTTCGGCAGTGATTTCCGAGGCCGGCAAAGCCGTCGCCCAGGCCTGCCCGCGTCGTCTGTACCTGCCAACCGCCGATGCACGCCTGATCGCACTCAATGCCGACACCGGCAAGGTCTGCGAAGGTTTCGGTAAAAACGGCGTGGTTGACCTGACTCAAGGCATCGGACCGTTCACCCCCGGTGGCTACTACTCCACCTCGCCGGCAGCGATCACCCGTGACCTGGTGATCATGGGCGGCCACGTCACCGACAACGAGTCGACCAACGAGCCATCCGGCGTGATCCGTGCCTTTGACGTACACGACGGTCATCTGGTATGGAACTGGGACAGCAACAATCCCGACGCGACCGAACCGCTGCCAGAGGGCGAACACTACAGCCGCAACTCGGCCAACATGTGGTCGCTGGCCAGCGTCGACGAAAAACTCGGCATGGTCTACCTGCCACTGGGCAACCAGACCCCTGACCAGTGGGGCGCGGACCGCACCCCGGGCGCCGAGAAGTTCAGTGCCGGCCTGGTCGCACTGGACCTGGCCACCGGCAAGGTGCGCTGGAACTACCAGTTCACTCACCATGACCTGTGGGACATGGACGTCGGCAGCCAGCCAACCTTGCTGGACATGAAAACCGCCGACGGCATCAAGCCGGCAGTGATCCAACCGACCAAGCAAGGCAGCCTGTACGTCCTCGACCGTCGTGACGGCACGCCGATCATCCCGATCAAGGAAGTTCCGGCTCCGCAAGGCGCCGTGAAAGGTGACCACACCGCGCCGACCCAGGCCCGTTCGGACCTGAACCTGCTGGCCCCGGAACTGACCGAAAGAGCCATGTGGGGCGCCAGCCCGTTCGACCAGATGCTGTGCCGCATCCAGTTCAAGGAACTGCGCTACGAAGGCCAGTACACCCCGCCGTCGGAACAGGGCAGCCTGATCTATCCGGGGAACGTCGGCGTCTTCAACTGGGGCGGCGTTTCGGTCGACCCGGTTCGCCAGATGCTGTTCACCAGCCCGAACTACATGGCCTTCGTCTCGAAGATGGTGCCTCGCGCCGAAGTCGCGGCCGACAGCAAGCGCGAAAGCGAAACCGCAGGCGTGCAACCGAACACGGGCGCCCCTTACGCGGTGATCATGCACCCGTTCATGTCGCCGCTCGGCGTGCCGTGCCAGGCTCCGGCCTGGGGCTACGTGGCCGGCATCGACCTGACCACAGGCAAAGTCGTGTGGAAACGCAAGAACGGCACCAGCCGCGACAGCTCGCCATTGCCTATCGGCCTGCCACTCGGCGTGCCAAGCATGGGTGGCTCGATGGTCACCGCCGGCGGCGTCGGCTTCCTGAGCGGCACGCTGGATCAATACCTGCGCGCCTATGACGTCAACACCGGCAGCGAGCTTTGGAAAGCGCGCCTGCCGGCTGGCGGTCAGGCTACGCCGATGACCTACACCGGCAAGGACGGCAAGCAGTACGTGCTGCTGGTCGTCGGTGGCCACGGCTCACTGGGCACCAAGATGGGTGACTATGTGATTGCGTACAAACTGTCCGAGTAAGTTTTCGCGGCAGTAAAACCAAAGGCGACGCCCGTGAGGACGTCGCCTTTTTTGTGCCACATCGCCCTCCCACATTTTGACCGCGCACGGCCATGGTTCAGCTAACCTGTCTCTGCGCTGAACACGCCTTCGAAACACGGCATTGCAGAAAATGACCGTTGAAACCACCGCCAACCTGCCCCATCTAAGACCCATACCCATTGCGCAGGTACCCCCATGAGCGACCAGCAGGAATTCCCCGAAGACCCGAGCGAATACGCCGATCCGGAAAACGCCACACAGCACAAACCTGGTAAAGGCCTGGCCCTGCCTGGTCAGAACCTGCCGGACAAGGTCTACATCATCCCGATTCACAATCGCCCGTTCTTCCCGGCCCAAGTGCTGCCGGTCATCGTCAACGAAGAACCGTGGGCCGAAACCCTGGACCTGGTGGCCAAGTCCGAACACCACTCCCTGGCCCTGTTCTACATGGACACGCCCCAGGAAGACCCGCGCCACTTCGACACCTCGGCCCTGCCGCTCTACGGCACCCTGGTCAAGGTGCACCACGCCAGCCGCGAAAACGGCAAGCTGCAATTCGTCGCCCAGGGCCTGACCCGCGTCCGCCTCAAGACCTGGCTCAAGCATCACCGCCCGCCGTACCTGGTGGAAGTCGAATACCCGCACCAGCCCACCGAGCCGACCGACGAGGTCAAGGCCTACGGCATGGCGCTGATCAATGCGATCAAGGAACTGCTGCCGCTCAACCCGCTGTACAGCGAAGAGCTGAAGAACTACCTCAACCGCTTCAGCCCCAACGATCCGTCGCCGCTGACCGACTTCGCCGCCGCGCTGACATCGGCCACCGGCAGCGAGCTGCAGGAAGTGCTCGACTGCGTGCCAATGCTCAAGCGCATGGAAAAAGTCCTGCCGATGCTGCGCAAGGAAGTCGAGGTCGCGCGCCTGCAAAAAGAGATTTCCGCCGAAGTTAATCGCAAGATCGGCGAACATCAGCGCGAGTTCTTCCTCAAGGAACAACTCAAGGTCATCCAGCAGGAGCTGGGGCTGACCAAGGACGACCGCAGTGCCGACCTCGAACAGTTCGAGCAGCGGCTGGTGGGCAAAGTCCTGCCGACGCAGGTGCAGAAACGCCTCGAAGAGGAAATGAACAAGCTGTCGATCCTCGAAACCGGCTCGCCGGAGTATGCGGTGACCCGCAATTACATCGACTGGGCGACCTCGGTGCCCTGGGGCGTGTACGGCGAGGACAAACTCGACCTCAAGCACGCGCGCAAGGTGCTGGACAAACACCACGCAGGCCTGGACGACATCAAGGACCGCATCCTCGAATTTCTCGCAGTCGGCGCTTATAAAGGCGAAATCAGCGGCTCCATCGTGCTGCTGGTCGGCCCGCCGGGCGTTGGTAAAACCAGCGTCGGCAAATCCATCGCCGAATCCCTGGGCCGGCCGTTCTACCGCTTCAGCGTTGGCGGCATGCGCGACGAAGCCGAGATCAAGGGTCATCGCCGCACCTACATCGGCGCACAACCGGGCAAACTGGTTCAGGCGTTGAAAGACGTCGAAGTGATGAACCCGGTGATCATGCTCGACGAGATCGACAAGATGGGCCAGAGCTACCAGGGCGACCCGGCCTCGGCACTGCTGGAAACCCTTGATCCGGAGCAGAACGTCGAGTTCCTCGACCACTATCTGGACCTGCGGATGGACCTGTCGAAGGTGCTGTTCGTCTGCACCGCCAACACTCTCGACTCGATCCCTGTCCCGTTACTGGACCGGATGGAAGTGATTCGTCTGTCGGGCTACATCACCGAAGAAAAAGTCGCCATCGCCAAGCGTCACCTGTGGCCCAAGCAGCTTGAGAAAGCCGGTGTGTCCAAGGGCAGCCTGAGCATCACCGACAGTGCGCTCAAGGCGTTGGTCGACGGTTATGCCCGTGAAGCCGGCGTGCGCCAGCTGGAAAAAAACCTCGGCAAACTGGTGCGCAAAGCGGTGATGAAACTGCTCGACGACCCAAAGGCGGTGATCAAGCTCGGCCCGAAAGACCTCGAAACGTCCCTCGGCAAACCGGTGTTCCGCAACGAGCAGGTGCTGTCGGGTGTCGGCGTGATCACCGGCCTTGCCTGGACCAGCATGGGCGGCGCCACCTTGCCGATCGAAGCCACGCGCATCCATACCCTCAACCGTGGCTTCAAGCTCACCGGGCAGTTGGGTGACGTGATGAAAGAGTCGGCGGAAATCGCCTACAGCTACGTCAGCTCGCACCTGAAGTCCTTTGGCGGCGATCCGAAGTTCTTCGACGAAGCCTTCGTTCACCTGCACGTGCCGGAAGGCGCCACCCCGAAAGACGGCCCGAGCGCTGGCGTGACCATGGCCAGCGCCCTGCTATCGCTGGCGCGCAACCAGCCGCCGAAAAAAGGCGTGGCCATGACCGGCGAACTGACGTTGACCGGCCATGTACTGCCGATTGGCGGCGTGCGGGAAAAAGTGATTGCGGCGCGGCGGCAGAAGATTTTCGAACTGATTCTGCCGGAGGCCAACCAGGGCAATTTCGAGGAGCTGCCGGAGTATCTGAAGGAAGGCATTACCGTGCACTTTGCCAAGCGCTTTGCGGATGTGGCGAAGGTGTTGTTCTGATGCTCGTGTAGCGCCTGTACTGCCGTCTTCGCGGGCAAGCCCGCTCCCACAGGGATTGAGGGTGCACACAAGTTTTGTGACCGACTCAATTACCTGTGGGAGCGGGCTTGCCCGCGAAGGCGTCAGTCCTGACACCACTGTCCAGGCTGACTGTCACACTTTGTCTCATCTCGGTTATGCTCGCCGTTCGTCGTGAACGCCGGAGCCCCTGAATCCATGTCCCCCATTCGCCTGCTTGCCCCCCTCGCCCTCGCCTTGCTGGCCGGATGCGCCACGCAACCTGCACACAACGTGACCGTGGAAAAACAAAGCGAATGTCCGGTGCGGCTCAGCAACGGGCAAAACCTGATCCTGACCCTGCCTAGCAATCCGACCACGGGCTATCGCTGGGCGATCCAGGATTCGGCCGGCGGCGTACTGCACCCCCTGGGGCCAGAGGTTTATCGAAATCCGGAAGATGCCGGCATCGTCGGCGCGGCCGGGGTCTCGACCTGGCGCTTTCAGGCTTTTGCGCCCGGCAGCGGGCGTTTGCGTTTAACTTCGCAACAACCATGGGCGCCGGAAGTGCTGCCGGTGGATTCGTTCGACTGCGCGATCTCGGTCAACTGACCGTGGGCTGGCTGATTCTGGCGCTGATGGGCGCGGTGACCTTCCTTTATGGCTTGAGCGTGCATGCGTCATTGCTGTGCCTGCTGGTCAAGCCGCTGCCGGTGTTGGCCCTGCTCGGCTGGCTGCACGACGCACCGCCCGGCGAATATCGGCGCTGGATCAGCCTGGGGTTGATTTTTTCCCTGGTCGGCGATGTGTTGCTGGCCTGGCCGGGGGATTTGTTTGTGTTTGGGCTGGGCGCGTTTCTGGTCGCGCATCTGGCTTATCTCAAGGCTTATCTGAGCGATTGCCGACGCCTGGCCGTGCTGCCGCTGGTGCTGGCCCTCGGTGTCGGCGCCGTCTTGCTGGGGATTCTGATTTCCAACGGCCTCGGCCCATTGCTGGTGCCCGTGATTGTCTATGGCACGGCGATCAGCGCCATGCTCTGGCGCGCCCTGGCCCGACTCGGGACCGACGTGCCCAAGCGTTCGGCGCTGCTGGCGGCGGCGGGCGCAGTGGCGTTCGTGTTCTCCGACAGCGTGATTGGCATCAGCCGGTTTGTGGCGCCGTTTGATGCGGCGCCTTATGTGATCATCCTCAGTTACTGGCTGGGGCAATGGGGTATCACTGCCTCGGCTTTCAGCAAAAAAACGCAATCAGCATGAGAAAAAGATCGCAGCCTGCGGCAGCTCCTACAGGGATCGCATTCCCAGGGTAGGAGCTGCCGCAGGCTGCGATCTTTTGATTTGGCGGTTTATCAGACAACCCGCGCATCCCCGCGCCAACTTGGCTAAAATACCGGCCTTTTCCAACTACACCGCTGGAACCGCCGTGAGCAAAGAACCCGATCGCCTTTTCGCCCAGCCTTTGGCCCAGGTGCCTGACTTCGCCTTCAACGAAGACGTGGTGCGGGTGTTCCCGGACATGATCAAGCGCTCGGTACCGGGTTATCCGACCATTGTCGAAAACCTCGGCGTGCTCGCTGCCCAGTTCGCCCAGCCCAATAGCGTGTTGTACGACCTGGGCTCGTCCCTGGGGGCCGTGACCCAGGCCCTGCGCCGGCATGTGCGCACCGACGGTTGCCGCGTCATTGCTGTGGATAACTCCGCGGCCATGGTCGAACGCTGCCGCGAGTACCTCAACGGGCAGGATTCGATGTTCCAGGAGTTGCTGCCGGTGGAAGTGATCGAGGGCGATATCCTCGCGCTGGAGTTCCAGCCGGCCTCGGTGGTCGCGCTGAACTTCACCCTGCAATTCATCGCCCCGGACCAACGCACGGCGTTGCTGTCGCGCATCCGTCAGTCGCTGTTGCCCGGTGGTGCGCTGATCCTCTCGGAAAAACTGCGCTTCGAAGACGAGCAGGAGCACGCGTTGCTCACCGACCTGCACATCGCCTTCAAACGCGCCAACGGCTACAGCGAGCTGGAAATCGCCCAGAAGCGCAGCGCCATCGAAAACGTCATGAAGCCCGACAGCCTCGAAGAACACCGCGAACGCCTGCTGGCCGCCGGGTTCTCGAAAGTCGTGCCGTGGTTCCAGTGTCTTAACTTTGCCTCGTTGATTGCCTTGCCATGATTGATCTGTCTCCCCTCGCCCGCCGTCTGGCCGGTACTCCGCTGGCCGATTGGGCCAACACCCTGCAAGCGCAACTCGACAAGAAAATGGAAAAGGGCCACGGCGACCTGGAGCGCTGGCAAAGCGCGCTGGACGCCCTGCCGAAGATCCAGCCGAGCGAAGTCGACTTGCTCAATGGCTTGAAACTGGACACCGATTGCGACGAAGAAACCCGCGCACAGATGCGCACCGCGCTGATGGGCCTGTCGCCATGGCGCAAGGGGCCGTTCGACCTGTTCGGCGTGCACGTCGACACTGAATGGCGCTCGGACTGGAAATGGTCGCGGGTCGCCCCGCACCTGGACCTGAAGGGCAAGCGCATCCTCGATGTCGGCTGCGGCAACGGCTATTACATGTGGCGCATGCTCGGCGCCGGCGCCAACAGCGTGATCGGTGTCGATCCGAACTGGCTGTTCTTCTGCCAATTCCAGGCGGTACAACGCTACCTGTCCGAGCCGAATGCCTGGCACCTGCCCTTCCCGTTCGAAGACCTGCCGCCGAACCTCGAAGGTTTCGACACAGTGTTTTCCATGGGGGTGTTCTACCACCGCCGTTCGCCCATCGAGCATTTGCTGGCGCTGAAGGATTGCCTGGTCAAGGGCGGGGAACTGGTGCTGGAAACCCTGGTGGTCGAAGGCGACAAGCATCAGGTGCTGGTACCGGAAGACCGCTACGCGCAGATGCGTAATGTGTGGTTCCTGCCGTCGGTGCCGGCGCTGGAGCTGTGGCTGCGCCGTGCCGGGTTCACGGATGTGAAGTGCGTGGACGTCAGCACCACCACGGTCGAGGAACAGCGCGGGACGGAGTGGATGAAGTATCAGTCGCTCAGTGATTTCCTCGATCCAGAGGATCACAGCAAGACCGTTGAAGGGCTGCCGGCGCCGATGCGGGCGGTGATTGTGGCGCGTAAGTAAACCCCAATCCCCCGATCAACGGAGATCAAAATGTGGATACGGTGTTCAGTCTGCAGGTTTTGCGCGCCGGGCCTTGAAGAATTCGCTGAGCACCGCCCCGCACTCCTGCGCCAACACCCCGCCTTCATACAACACCCGGTGATTCAAAAATCCCTGGGTAAAGAACTGCCCCTGGCTCTGCACAATCCCGGC
Source organism: Pseudomonas sp. S2_F07 (assembly GCF_054668325.1). Taxonomy (NCBI): domain Bacteria; kingdom Pseudomonadati; phylum Pseudomonadota; class Gammaproteobacteria; order Pseudomonadales; family Pseudomonadaceae; genus Pseudomonas; species Pseudomonas sp. S2_F07. The sequence goes on along the minus strand of NZ_CP162758.1, from coordinate 5,028,702 downwards.
TTTCGGCTCCAGCGCCCCGTACACCACCCGCGCAATCCGCGAATGCACGATCAGGCCTGCGCACATGCTGCACGGCTCCAGCGTCACATACAGCGTGCTGCCCGGCAGGCGATAGTTGCTAACCGCCTGGGCGGCGGCGCGGATGGCGACCATTTCGGCGTGAGCGCTCGGATCGCTGCCAGTGATCGGACAGTTGAAGCCGCGACCGATGATCTCTCCATCTTGCACCAGCACCGCGCCCACCGGCACTTCGCCTAGGGCTGCGCCTTGGGCTGCCAGTGCCAGGGCCTCACGCATGAATTCGCGATCACGGCTGCGGTCGATGATGGCGGCGGGACGAATCTGACGCATCATGCCACCTCGATGGCGGCCATCAGGCCGGTTTCCATGTGGTCGATCACATGGCAGTGGAACATCCAGACACCCGGGTTATCCGCCACCAGCGCTACCTGCGCGCGCTCGTTCTTGCCCAGCAGGTAGGTGTCGGTGAAATACGGAATGACCTTGTGCCGGTTCGAGGCGATGACCTTGAAACTCATGCCGTGCAGGTGAATCGGGTGCTGGTACTGAGTCATGTTCTTCAATTCGAAAATGTAGCTCTTGCCTTTCTCGAGCCTGGCAATCGGGCGGTCGGCGCAGGTCTTGTCGGTGATGTCCCAGGCCTTGCCGTTGATCTGCCACAGGCTCGGCGGCTTGCCGTTGTCGACGTTGACCGACACCGAACCAACCCATTCGAAATTGAAGTTGAGTTTCTCGGCATTGGCCAGGTCCGGCTCGGCAATCGGGTTGGCCGGCAGTGCCGGCGGCCACTCGGTCGGCGCATCGGTGTTGGCCACCGAACGGAACGTGCCCAGGCGCACCGGGCCGTTGCGCAGCGACAACTCTTCACCGGCCGGCGGGGCCTTGATCGCCAGGCAAATGCGCATGCCCGGACCGAGCCAGTATTCCTTGCCCAATGGTCGTGGCTCGATCGGGTTGCCATCCAGCGCATAGATCTGCGCTTCGACGCCGGGAATGTTCAGGCGATAAGTCAGGGTGTTGTCGAGGTTGAGCAGGCGTACACGGGTGATCTGCCCGGCCGGCAGGTCGATCACCGCTTGCGGCACGCCATTGATGGTCGCCAGGCGCCCCGCCGTACCGCCACGGGCCGCTTCACGGGGGATGCTGAACTCGACGAAATTACCGACGTCGTCGACATGCCAGCTCTTGAGGCTCAAGGTCTTTTCATACTTGAACCCGGTCGGCTCGCGTTCCTCGATGATCAAAGGGCCGACCAGGCCACGACCGAGCTCCTCACTGCTGTTCACATGCGGGTGATACCAGTAGCTGCCGGCATCCGGCACGCGGAATTTGTAGTCGAAGTACTCACCCGGCAGCACCGGCAATTGCGACACGTAAGGCACACCGTCCATTTCCAGCGGCAGACGGATACCGTGCCAGTGAATGGTGGTGGCGACCGGCAGATGGTTGATGAAGCGCACCCGCAGCCATTCACCCTGGCGCACCCGCAATTCGGTGCCCGGCGCCGACGGACCGAAGGCCCAGGCCAGGGTCTTGTGCCCCGCTACCAGTTCGACGTCCAGCGGCGCCGCGATCAGCTCGTAGTCGTGGCCCGCCTCGGCGTCAGCCATCTTGCCCAGCCAGTAACGCGACGCGCCCCCGGCACCGACACCAACGACAACAAGACCGGCCAGGCCACCGAGGATTTGGCGACGGGTAAACGACATGAACTCAACTACCTCACGTTTCAGCGACAGGCCCGGGGGCCCGCAAAAGGCGAATACGATACACCCGCAGTTGTGAAAGAAACAGCAAAGAGGGCGCGGCGGCGGGCCGCAGCGGGACCGCAATCTGTTCGGCACCTCCTCTGACAGCACCGATCCATCAATACCTGACACCGTGCGCCGTCATTCCTACAGATCCGGCTGTAGTCCGCGGGCATAGTGCCGACTTCAAACCCATCTATTTCTCAAGGAGAGAGAAATGAATTCTTCAGATACAAACTCACAATTCCTACTCCCCAACCCCGAGGACGTGCAGGCCCTCAAAGACCTGGTGATTCCGTTCGTGGAAGCGTGCCCCGACATGCACGACATGGCCCATATCGAAGCCCAGGGCATTCTCGACAAGTACGGCATCCGGCACATCGATCCGGACCGGATCTGGTGGCACCGTTTCGACAACACCTCGGTGACCAGCACCAAGGCCTTCCTGTTCTGGGAACACTACCCCAAGCCCATTGAGTCGCTGACTTTGCCGCAGTTGGTGATCCAGCGCTTTCAAGCCCATGACCAGGACAACGCCGACCTGCTGGACAGTGACGGCGGTTTCTACTACGAGGGAGCGAACGCCCGGATCTACAACGAAACCAACGAAGTGAAGATGTATCCGAGTAAGGTCATCAAGGACCTGTGGCGCATCAATTTTCACGACCGCTACTGGGACAAGATGAGCGCCTTCTGGCGCCGGCATTCGGACAACTTCCGAACCCTGGCCAAGCTCAACTTCATTTCCAAGGCGCTGGAGGAACACGACGGCTCACGCCTGAGCAACGAGAACCTCAAGACCGTGCTCAAGGCCGTGGCCGGCCATCTCTCCCGGCCCATCACCCTCGATTTGCTCCACGCCCATGAGCCGCCTGCCGAAGGGTTGCGGGTCGCGCCGTTGTACATCGGCAACTACCGTGCCTGCGACATACTGCGCATCATCGACCGTCAGGGTCGGCAGATCCTGTATACACCTGGCGAAACAGATGCCTTCCATGTGTTCGAAACCTCCCATGACCTGCACTGGTGGCTGCTATGCCAGAACAATCACCCGGACAATCGCGCCCGGTTCATGGCGCACTTTCCACTGTCGGCGCAACAACAGGACGGCGACAACGTCGGCCTGAATCACACCATCGACCTGTTGTATTCGACCTGGGGCAAATACGACAGCAGCCTGTTCGATCAGGACGCACCTGACATCAACGTTGACACCTTCAGCTGGATCCGTGACTCGGTCAGGGAGCGTATGTTCGACGATGCCGATCTGTCCCTGCGCTCCAATGGCGACCTACGGGAAAAAATGTGGGTCGGCTACCTCAGCACCGTCACCCGCCTCTTTGGGGCCATGGCCGTGGCGGGCTGGCCGGTGGCCCTGGCGGCCGTCGGCGCCGGCCTGGCCAACATCGGCCTGAACATCGACCAGGCCGTCAACGGGAAGAATGCCCAAGATCGCAAGGCCGGTGTGCTCGGCGCCATCTCCAGCAGCATCGAAACCCTCTTCAATGCACTGGCGCTCGGCGGCTCGGCCGAAATAGCGGAGGTCGATGAAGCCAACGATGAGTTCACCCCCCAGGAGAACCTCGCCGACGAAATCGAACACCCCACTGGCGCCCCGCCGAAAATCACTGTCGCCGCCCCTGGCCGGGCCTATGTGCTGGAAGGTGAAAACCCGCTGGCTCCGTTCGAGACCAATGAAGTACTCGATGGGATGGAGGTCGTGGCCGACGAAGGCCAATACCGCAACGTTTACCAAACACCAAGAGGCGAAAATTACATCCGAATCGACAATTCCTACTACCTGGTGCGCTACGTCAACGAAATGAAGACCTGGGTGATCATCGACCCCGCCAACCCGTTTTCTTTTTTCCGCAACCTGCCGGTTCGCTTGAACGCCGAGGGTGAATGGGAACTCCTGACCCGGCCCGGGCTGTATGGCGGCGGTAAAATTTTCGGACGCTGGCCATGGGGGCGGACGCCAGATCCTTTGCCCGACGTAGCCAGCCCCAGCACTATCTATGATGTACCCCAGGCGTTACGGTCCGAGTTGATGCCATTCGTCACTGACGTAAACGCAGACAAAGAACTCAGTGACGCATACGACGACATTCTTAATCCCGACAGCGCTCTCATGCAGTTCAAGGCCCTGAGAAAAACCCTGTATCGAGACGCTCAGGCCTACTATCAAAACCTCCCGGAACTCCCTCCCAGGCCGACCATTCCGACCTTTGGCTCGGTGAGCCGAACCAAGGACATCATCGAGACGCTGTTCGAAGAGTCACCCGCCCTGGTAGTCGGCGAAAGCCACTCCAGTATTGGTAGCAAACAGTTCTTGATTGAGAACATGGAAATACTCAGCAAACAAAAGGTTAAAACCCTGTACATGGAGCATCTGCTCAACGACTTCCATCAGGCGGACCTGGATGTTTTCAACAAGAGCGGCGTAATGTCGAAAAGCCTGAAAAGTTACCTGAAGAACCTCGATGCAGGTCATTTCACCGATCCCTCTGGCCGATTCACCTTTATGAAGGTGATCAAGGCCGCGCAGAAAAACCACATTCGTGTGCAGGCGATCGACTGCGCCGCCAGCTATCGCGTCGATAACATGTTCGAGGTAACTCACGCCCACCGGCAAAAAATGATGAATTACTTTACCAAGATCATCATCGAAGGTGACCAGGCCGCCAAAGGCCCTCATCGCTGGATTGCACTGGTTGGCAATACCCACTCCAATACCTGGGAAGGCGTCGCGGGTGTCAGTGAACTGGAAGGTGGCATCGGACTGCGGGTAAAAAGTGCCGAGATCGCCCAGCCCACGAGCATTGAGCCAGATCCGGGAGAATCCGGAAGCAGCGGTACGGATACCACCGTATACATCGTCAAGAACGACCTGCTCCTGAAAGTGGAATCCCCCGAGCTTGCCAGGGAACTGGTACTCGAGGCTGCACTCAATCAACCGGGCATGCTCAGCATCGAGAAGTACGGCAACCAGCTCGAATTGGTTCACCGCGCCCGCGACGGCTCACTGGTACGCACACTCATCCACGCCGACGCCACAGGCGTGTACATCGAGCGCCCACAGTGGGGCAGCATCAATTGCAAGCGATTTGCCAGCCTGGCCGACCTTTCGGATGCACTGCGCCGCAACGGCTTGAAACCCACACGCATCCCCTGAAACGCAAGAAGCCCCGGGTCTCTCGACCCGGGGCTTCTTGGCATAATCGATTTGAGCCTGGCTTCACAGGCTCATACGATCATTCCCACTCAATGGTCGCCGGCGGCTTGCTCGACACGTCGTAGGTGACGCGGGAGATGCCTTCGATTTCATTGATGATGCGCCCGCTGACGGTTTCCAGCAGTTCGTAAGGCAGGTGTGCCCAACGCGCGGTCATGAAGTCGATGGTTTCCACGGCACGCAGGGCCACGACCCAAGCGTAACGACGGCCATCGCCCACCACGCCAACCGATTTCACCGGCTGGAACACCACGAATGCCTGGCTGACCTTGTGGTACCAGTCGGCCTTGCGCAGTTCTTCGATGAAGATGTGGTCGGCACGACGCAGCAGGTCGGCGTATTCCTTCTTCACTTCACCGAGGATGCGCACGCCCAGGCCCGGGCCCGGGAACGGGTGACGGTAGACCATGTCGTACGGCAGGCCCAGTTCCAGGCCCAGACGACGGACTTCGTCCTTGAACAGCTCGCGCAATGGTTCAACCAGCTTGAGGTTCATTTCTTCCGGCAGGCCGCCCACGTTGTGGTGCGACTTGATCACGTGGGCCTTGCCGCTTTTCGCGCCAGCCGACTCGATCACGTCCGGGTAGATGGTGCCCTGGGCCAGGTACTTGATGTTGTCGAGCTTGCAGGATTCGGCATCGAACACGTCGATGAAGGTACGGCCGATGATCTTGCGCTTCTTCTCCGGGTCGGCTTCGCCGGCCAGGTTGCCCAGGAACTGCTCTTCGGCGTTGGCGCGGATCACCTTGACACCCATGTTCTCGGCGAACATGGCCATCACTTGCTCGCCTTCGTGCAGGCGCAGCAGGCCGTTGTCGACGAATACGCAAGTCAGCTGGTCGCCGATGGCCTTGTGCAGCAGCGCGGCAACCACGGACGAGTCCACACCGCCGGACAGGCCGAGCAGGACGTTGTCGGTGCCGACCTGGGCGCGAACCTGGGCGATGGCGTCTTCAGCGATTTTCGACGGAGTCCACAGCGCTTCACACTCGCAGATGTCGAGGATGAAACGCGACAGGATGCGACCGCCTTGCTTGGTGTGGGTCACTTCCGGGTGGAACTGCACGCCGTAGTAACGACGCTCGTCGCTGAACATGCCGGCAATCGGGCAGCTCGGGGTGCTGGCCAGGATGTGGAAGTCTTCCGGCATGCGGGTGACCTTGTCACCGTGACTCATCCATACGTCGAGGCCGAACAGGCCATCGGCGTCGATGTGGTCTTCGATGCCGTCGAGCAGGCGGCTCTTGCCGACCACGTCAACGCGGGCATAGCCGAACTCACGCAGCTCGGAACCTTCAACCTTGCCGCCCAGTTGCTCGGCCATGGTCTGCATGCCGTAGCAGATACCGAAGACCGGCACGCCCAGATCGAAAACCGCTTGCGGGCAGCGCGGGCTGTTGGCTTCGTGAACCGACTCCGGGCCGCCGGCGAGGATGACGCCTTTAGGGGCGAATTCGCGGATCGCATCTTCGTCCATGTCGAACGGGTGCAGTTCGCAGTACACGCCGATTTCACGCACGCGGCGGGCGATCAGCTGGGTGTACTGGGAACCGAAGTCGAGGATCAGGATGCGGTGGGCGTGAATGTCGAGGGCCATGATTCAGTCTCGTCTAAAAAATTCGGAAACAGTCGTGATTCAGAAACAACTCGGGGCTGAATAAAACAGCCCCGGTTGCTTAGCTTGTTGCTTGAAGGCTCAACCTACGCGGTAGTTTGGCGCTTCTTTGGTGATCTGCACGTCGTGAACGTGGGATTCGGCCATGCCGGCGCCGGTGATCCGCACGAACTCAGGCTTGGTGCGCATCTCTTCGATGTCGGCACTGCCGGTGTAGCCCATCGAGGAGCGCAGGCCGCCCATCAGCTGATGGATGATCGCGCTCAGGGTGCCCTTGTACGGAACACGCCCTTCGATGCCTTCCGGAACCAGCTTCTCGGCGCCTGCCGAGGAGTCCTGGAAGTAACGGTCGGAGGAACCTTGGGCCTGGGACATGGCGCCCAGCGAACCCATGCCGCGATAAGCCTTGTACGAACGACCCTGGAACAGTTCGATCTCGCCCGGCGCTTCTTCGGTACCGGCGAACATCGAGCCCATCATCACGCAGGAAGCACCGGCCACGATGGCCTTGGACAGGTCACCGGAGAAACGGATGCCGCCGTCGGCGATCAACGGTACGCCAGTGCCTTCAAGGGCAGCGGCGACGTTGGCGATGGCACTGATTTGCGGCACACCGACACCGGCGACGATACGGGTGGTGCAGATCGAGCCGGGGCCGATACCGACCTTGACTGCGTCAGCGCCAGCTTCGGCCAGGGCCTTGGCGGCAGCGCCGGTGGCGATGTTGCCGCCGATGACCTGCACTTCAGGGAAGTTCTGCTTGACCCAGCGAACGCGGTCGATCACGCCCTTGGAGTGACCGTGAGCGGTGTCGACCACCACCACGTCAACGCCGGCGGCGACCAGTGCAGCAACGCGGTCACCGGTGTCTTTACCGGTGCCGACTGCAGCACCAACACGCAGACGACCTTGATCGTCCTTGCTGGCCAGCGGGTAAGCCTTGGCTTTTTCGATGTCGTTGACGGTCATCATGCCCTTGAGGGCGAATTTGTCGTCGACGATCAGCACGCGTTCGATGCGGTGCTTGTGCAGCAATTCACGCACATCGTTCTTGTCGGCGCCTTCCTTGACCGTGACCAGACGCTCTTTAGGCGTCATCACTTCACGGACAGTGGCTTCCAGACGGTTCTCGAAACGCACGTCACGGGAGGTGACAATGCCGACCAGGTCGCCATTGTGCAGCACCGGAACGCCGGAGATGTTGTGCATGCGGGTCAGTTCGAACAATTCGCGCACGGTGGCGTCGGCGACGATGGTGATCGGATCCTTGACCACACCGGCTTCGTAACGCTTGACCTTGCGGACTTCGGCAGCTTGCTGCTCGATGGTCATGTTCTTGTGGATGATACCGATACCACCTTCCTGAGCCATGGCGATTGCCAGACGGGCTTCAGTGACGGTGTCCATGGCGGCGGAGACCAGTGGAATATTCAGCTCGATGCCACGGGTAAGGCGGGTCTTGAGACTGACTTCGTTAGGAAGCACCTCGGAATAACCGGGCACTAGGAGAATGTCGTCGAATGTCAGAGCTTCTTGGCTGATACGCAGCATCGCGGGGGCTCCCGAGCGGGAAAATGGAAGCGCGCCATTATAGTCAGACACCCCCTCGGGTTCAATGTAAAACTCTGTCTATTATCGATGTTACAGATATACGGGGATTTGGGCTTTTCGTAGGAGCTGCCGAAGGCTGCGATCTTTTGACTTTGATTTTCACAAAACAAGATCAAAAGATCGCAGCCTGCGGCAGCTCTTACAGGGGAATACGGCGTTTAGAGTTCGACTTTCACCCAACTGACCGGCTGATCGAGCCAATCGGCGAACTCATCGATAAAGCTCTGCTTGAACCCGGCTTCGGCCCAGTTATTGAAGATGAAACCGAGGTTGGAGAAGCCGCATTCCTGCAGGAACAGAAAGCCGTTGATGTCGTCTTCATGCCCGCATTCGGGGCAGGTGAAGTTGTCGGTGCGCCCCGGCATCCAGTCTTCCAGGCTTTCGAACAGGGCTTCACCCACTTCCTTGCGGCACTCGGCGCAGCCCGCCTCTTCAAGGAAACCCTTGGCTGGCGTATAGATGCAGCGCTTGGTGATGATCTCCAGGCCATTGATCGGCTCGCCGAACGGCAGGGCTTCGGGGTGCAGGACCACTGCGCGGGCACCGTCGGCGATGGCGTGGGCCATGCGATTGCCGGTGCGGCCACAGGTGGTCAGCTCTTCCTCGATGATGTTCTTGCGCACCAGCCAGCGCACGACGGCCCGGGCCCGGGGTTCGTGTACCGGCAGGGTGGAGATTTTCGGGACGATGATGCTTTGGGAATTCATGAGGTACAGGCCTGGAGCTTTAATAAAGGAACTTGAGCATTCACAAATTATAGGTCGACCCGTAAAGTCGGGCCGGACCACTGAACCTGTGGGTTACAGACCTGCCCGAGAGAGTTTTTACAGCTCTACGACAACCGCCTGCGAAGCACGGGTCGCCTTGGCGCGGGCGGCTTCGATCGATTCGTCGCGGGCCAGGGCCACGCCCATGCGGCGCTGGCCGTTGACTTCAGGCTTGCCGAACAGGCGCAGCGCGGTATCCGGTTCGCTCAAGGCAGCACCCAGGTTGGCGAAAGCGGTCTGGGTCGACTGCCCTTCCACCAGGATCACCGCCGAGGCCGAAGGCCCGAACTGACGGATCAACGGGATCGGCAGGCCCAGAATCGCGCGGGCATGCAGGGCGAACTGCGACAGGTCCTGGGAGATCAGGGTCACCAGGCCGGTGTCATGCGGGCGCGGCGAGACTTCACTGAACCACACCTGATCGCCCTTGATGAACAGCTCGACGCCGAACAGACCACGGCCACCCAAGGCTTCGGTCACAGCCTTGGCGACACGCTCGGATTCAGCCAAGGCAACCGGGCTCATGGCTTGTGGCTGCCAGGATTCCTGATAGTCGCCCTTCTCCTGACGGTGGCCGACCGGTGCGCAGAAGGTGGTGCCGCCGACGTGGCGCACGGTCAGCAGGGTGATTTCGTAGTCGAAATCGATGAAACCTTCGATGATCACCCGACCTTTACCGGCACGGCCGCCTTCCTGGGCGTAGTCCCAGGCTTTCTGCACGTCATCGATGCTGCGCAGCAGGCTCTGGCCCTTGCCCGAGGAACTCATGACCGGCTTGACCACGCATGGAAAACCGAGGTCTTCAACGGCTTTGCTGTAGTCCTCGAAAGTATCGGCGAAGTGGTACGGCGAGGTTGGCAGGTCCAGCTCTTCAGCGGCCAGGCGACGGATGCCTTCGCGGTTCATGGTTAATTGCGCGGCACGGGCGGTCGGGATCACGTTGAAGCCTTCGGCTTCCAGCTCCACCAGGGTCGCGGTGGCGATGGCTTCGATTTCCGGGACGATGAAATGCGGTTTCTCGGCTTCGATCACGGCGCGCAAGGCAGCACCGTCGAGCATGTTGATCACGTGGCTGCGGTGCGCCACCTGCATGGCCGGCGCATTGGCGTAGCGGTCCACGGCAATCACTTCAACGCCCAGGCGTTGCAGCTCGATCACCACTTCCTTGCCCAACTCGCCACAGCCACACATCAATACGCGGGTCGCGGTGGGCGACAATGGGGTTCCGATACGGGTCATCTGAAGGTCCTCAAGGAGCGGATCATCGAGGGACGCGTCGCCATGCGCGCTTCCCATGGGGAGAAAGCGCGGCATTTTACATGAACTTCAGCTGACGACAGCCTGTTTGCGCAGGCGCCAGGCCATGATCAGCCACACGGCGGTGACCCCGGCGAACTTCGAACCCAGGGCGGTGAGGATCACCCCCGGCGTCAGGGCGTCGATCATGCCGAAAAAGATAAAGGTATCGAGGGGGATGCTCAGGGCCGAACTTATCCACAGACGGTCGTGCAGCGGGCGTTTGGTGATGCTGAACACCAGCCAGTCGATGCACTCGGATACCGCGAACGCCGTGGCGCTGGCCAGGGCGATGGACGGATCGGAGGTAACATAGGACAACACCAGCGCCACCAGCATCGCCGCGAGGGCGCCATGCCCGAATCGGGCTTGCACCATGTCGCGCAACACAAACACCAGCCCACCCCAGGCCGACCAGATGATGTCCAGGTGCGGCGCGGTGGAAAAGGCGTAGTTGATCAGCACGACGCTGCTGATGTAGGCGATCAGGAAGAGCATGGCGTGTACAAGTACCTGTCAATTTTGTGCACAGGGTACTTCAGCTGACCTCAAAGTCAAAAGATCGCAGCCTCCGGCAGCTCCTACAAGGATCGGTGTAGGAGCTGCCGGAGGCTGCGATCTTTTGATCTTCTATTACTGACCAGGCGTTTTGCCGATCATCCACACCAACCCACTGGACTTCGCCCGCTCATGACACAACCCAAGCACCTTGCGGCGTTCGTCGTTGTCCATGCGGCTCCAGCGGGTGATTTCTTCCACGGTACGTTGGCAACCGGTGCAGATGTCATCGTCATCCAGCGCACAAATGTTCACGCAGGGCGATGCAACCGGGCGTTCAGTGGCAGTCATTCTTCCTGCTCGGCCAGATCGCGGGCATAACGCTGCGAGTTGTGCACGTAGTGAACAGCACTCGCCTCCAGCATCTTGATCTGCGGCTCGGTCAATTCGCGCACCACTTTGCCAGGCGACCCCATGACCAGCGATCCATCCGGAATCTCCTTGCCTTCGCCGATCAGCGAGTTGGCGCCGATGATGCAGTTCTTGCCGATCTTCGCGCCATTGAGAATCACCGCGTTGATGCCGATCAGGCTGTAGTCGCCGACGGTACAGCCGTGGAGCATGGCGTTGTGGCCGATGGTCACGCCGGTGCCGATGGTCAGCGGGTAGCCCATGTCGGTGTGCATCACGGTGCCGTCCTGGACGTTGCTGTTCTTGCCGATCAGGATCAACTCGTTGTCGCCGCGCAATACGGCGTTGAACCAGACGTTGGCGCCCTCTTCCAGTTTGACCTTGCCCACCAGCACGGCATTGGGTGCGACCCAGCTCTGTGGATGGGTTTCGACGCGGGCGTCGCCCAGGCGGTATTTCATTGTGGTATTCCTCAAGGCTCAGGCAGGCTTTTTGTCAGCAAAATCAGGATTCAGGCCATTCGAACGATGGCTTCAGATATTGATAAAGCTTTTGGGAGGCTGATGCAGGCTGATTTTGGCGTCATACAGCAGGTTGATCAACTCGACGATCATGATCGCCGTCAGCCCCCAGATCTTGTATTCGCCAAAGCGATAGCTCGGCACGTACCAGCTGCGGCCCTGATAATCGATGCGATGGGTATGTTCGCGGGGGTCTTTGCGGAAGAACTCCAGGGGCACGCTGAACACCGCGGCGATCTCGGCGTCGTTGGCCCGGTATTCGACAAAATCCGGGATCACCCCGACATAGGGCGTGACCTTGATGCCATGCAGGCTGATCAACGGGCTGAGCGGGCCGATCACCTCGACCAGCCCGGGCGGCAGGCCGATCTCTTCTTCGGCTTCTCGCAGGGCGGTGAAAATCAGGTCAGGGTCTTCGGGGTCACGGCGTCCGCCGGGGAAGGCGACTTCGCCGCCATGGGTCGACAGGCCGCTGGCACGCAGGGTCAACACCAGCTCGGGCTCGTCACTGCGGGTGATGGGTACCAGCACCGCGGCCTCGGGAAAACGACGGTCGGTCTCCAGTATGCGTGGTGTGTGGTGACTAACCCGATGCAGTAGCTCGTCCAGCATGAGTGTTCTCGATCTGTGCCTTACCCGGCATCATGCACCAATCGCTGCGGTCGCCCAACCCCCGCAACCGCCCCATGTCGCGAAACGACAACTTGCCGACCGGCACTGCCGCACGCCAAGATAGGCGCAGCATTCAGGAACCCCAGCATGAAATTTTGCAGCCAGTGCGGTAACCCGGTGACCCAGCGCATTCCCGAAGGCGATTCGCGCCTGCGTTTTGTCTGCGACAGCTGTCACGCCATTCACTACCAGAACCCCAACATCGTCGCCGGTTGCGTGGCGACCTGGGGCACCAAGGTGTTGTTGTGCCGGCGGGCCATCGAGCCACGTCGCGGCTACTGGACCCTGCCCGCCGGTTTCATGGAGAACGGCGAGACCATCGAACAGGCCGCCATTCGCGAAACCGCCGAGGAAGCCTGCGCCCGGGTGCGCAACCTGAGCATCTATACCCTGATCGACGTGCCGCACATCAGCCAGGTGCATGTGTTCTTCCGTGCCACACTTGCGGACCTGGACTTTTCTGCCGGCCCCGAGAGCCTGGAAGTGCAACTATTCGACGAAGCGGACATTCCATGGGATGAGCTGGCTTTCCGCACGGTGGGCCGTACCTTAGAATGCTTCTTCGCTGACCGGCGGACCGAGGTCTATCCCGTTCGGTCTGAATCGATCCCGCCACTTGCTCAGCCTGCCATTATCTGATGTCATCGCGGCATCACTCAAAGGCGCCTAAAGACCGCCTGAACGCGGCACGAGCCTGCGGCAGCTCCTGCAAAAACTTCTATACATAAATAGTCGCGACACCTCCTGGGGAATCGTTTCAATGCGCTGGTTGCTTGCCCTGTTCTGTTTGTCGTTCGTCACGGTGTCCCAGGCTTCTGCCGTGGAAACCCTGGACGGCAAGGTCATCGAGAAGATTCTGATTCTCAAGTCTTCCCATCAATTGCAATTGATCAATGACGGCAAGCCGCTCAAGACCTATCGCATTTCCCTGGGCAAGCGTCCCAAGGGGCCCAAGCTGATGGAAGGCGACAAGCGCACCCCGGAAGGTTTCTACTGGGTCGACTGGCGCAAGATCAGCGACCGCTTCAACCTGGCGATGCACATTTCCTACCCGAACATCAGCGACTCTGCCCGCGCCCGTCGTGAAGGCGTCGAGCCCGGCGGCATGATCATGATCCACGGCACTCCGGACAGCGAAGACACGCCCGAAGACCTGTTCCACACCCTGGACTGGACCGACGGCTGCATCGCCATGCGCAACATGGACATGCGCGAAGTCTGGAACCTGGTGCCGGACGGCACGATGATCGAAATCCGCCCGTAATTCCCCACGACCATTGGTCGCCCGCAAAAAATAAATTCAAAAGATCGCAGCCTTCGGCAGCTCCTACAGGGTGAATACCATTTCGCTCTGTAGGAGCTGCCGCAGGCTGCGATCTTTGTCGCTTCAAAGCCCACCACTAATACCACTTCAAACCAACCTCCATTTCAAGCAGTCGACAAGGCAGCACTTCCTACACAAACAGCAAAGCTCCGGCGTTGACATGGTATTCAAGTGGTATTAGTTTTTGCCCATTCACGGGCAAAAACATTCCAATATCCGCCCCGGACACCCGCCATGAACGATCTCCAGGCCCTGCGCCCCGACGACACCCAACCCACGCCGTTGTACCTGCAACTGGCACGCAATCTGGAAGCGGCGATCCACGCCGGCCAGTGGAAAGCCGAGCAGGCGATGCCATCGGAACGCAATTTGAGCGAGGCGCTGGGCATCTCCCGCGTCACCGCCCGCAAGGCGCTGGAAGTGTTGTTCGAGCAAGGCCTGATCCGCCGCAACCAAGGCTCCGGCACCTTCATCACGCCGCGCCTCGAACAACCGTTGTCGCGTCTTTCCGGCTTCAGCGAAATGCTCCGCCTCAAGGGTTTCGTGCCCGGTTCGCAATGGCTGGAGCGGGAAATCACCCTGCCGACCCACGAAGAGTTGATCCGCCTCGGCCTGTCGCCCAACGACAAGGTTGCGCGCCTCAAACGCCTGCGCAAGGCCGACGACACGGTGATGGCCATCGAGATGAGCACCCTGCCCGCCTCGATCATTCCCAAGCCCCAGGCGGTGGGCGATTCCCTCTACGAATTCCTCGACGGCATCGGCAAGCCGGTGGTCCGCGCCCTGCAGCACATCCAGGCGATCAATGCCTCGGACGAGTTCGCCGCACTGGTGGGCATCACTCCCGGCACCGCCATGTTGCTGATGACCCGGGTCGGCTACCTCGAAGACAACACGCCCATCGAAGTCACCGACACCTATTGCCGTAACGACTACTACGACTTTGTCGCAGAGCTCCGCAGATAAAGAGCTTCGAAGATAAAGAGCTCCGTAGATAAAGAACTGCGTCGCCAAACACCGAGACCCCGATCATGTCCGAAGACAACATCCTCACCGCCCACGGCTGGGTTCGCGGCCGACTGGTGCACGAACACGGCAAAGTCGTGTCGATCGAAGGCCAGCCCTGCGATCCGGCGGACAATGACCTGCCCTACCTGCTGCCGGGTTTCATCGACCTGCACGTTCACGGCGGCGGCGGCAAAGACATCATGGAAGGCGCGCCGGCCTTCGAAACCATCACCCGTACCCACGTGCGCTTCGGCACCACGTCGCTGCTGGCCACCACCATGACCGCACCGAGCGAAGAAATCTCCAGCGTGCTCCAGGCCGTCGGCGAATTCTGTGAGCAGCGGCCCCAAGGCTGCGCCCGGGTGCTCGGCGTGCACCTCGAAGGCCCCTACATCAACCCCGGCAAACTCGGCGCGCAACCCAACTTCGCCCACACCGCGCTGATGGCCGAAGTCGAAGCGTACCTTGCGCTCGCGCCGATCCGTGTGATCACCATTGCCCCGGAAATCGCCGGTCACGACGCCTTGATCCGCGACCTCAGCAGCCGCGGCATCCGCATGCAGATCGGCCACACCCTGGGCAGTTATGAGGAAGGCGTGGCCGCGCTGGAGGCCGGCGCCAGCAGTTTCACCCACCTCTACAACGCCATGAGCCCTCTGCATCACCGCGAGCCCGGGATCGTCGGCGCAGCCTTGGCCCACGCCAAATACGCCGAACTGATCCCGGACTTGCTGCACGTGCACCCCGGCGCCATCCGCGTGGCCCTGCGCTCTATTCCGTGCCTGTATTGCGTCACCGATTCGACCGCCGCCGCCGGCATGCCCGACGGTGAATACAAGCTCGGCAGCCACACCGTGACCAAATGCCTGGGCGGCGTGCGCCTGCCCGACGGCACCCTGGCCGGCAGCACTCTGACCATGGATCAGGCCCTGCGCAACCTGGTGAAGATCGGCCTGCCCCTCGCCGAAGCCTCGCAGCGCCTGTCGCAATTCCCCGCCGACTACCTCGGCATCACCGAACGCGGGCGCCTGCAACCAGGGGCCTGGGCCGACTGCGTGCGGCTGGATCGCTCACTGAAACTGACCGCCGTGATGGTCGAAGGAGAAGACATTGACTTCAAAAATGCTTGAAGAGGCGCTGTCCTCGTTCGAGGCCGTGCAGGCCCAGTTGCAAAAACTCGACCCGCAGATGATTGAGATCGCCGGGCGCCTGCGTCGTCAGCCGCCACAAGTGGCCATGACCGTGGCGCGCGGCAGCTCCGACCATGCCGCCAGTTACTTTGCCTACCTGACCATGCAACTGCTGGGCATCCCGGTGGCGTCGCTGCCGATGTCCGTGGTGACCATGCAGCAGGCGCCATTGAAGGTCAGTGGCCAGGTGGCATTCGCCTTTTCGCAATCGGGGCAAAGCCCGGACCTGGTCAACAGCCTGCGCCTGTTGCGCAAGCGCGGTGCCCTGAGCATTTCGCTGGTCAACGCCGAAGAGTCGCCACTGGAGGCCGCCTGTGAATTCAGCCTGCCACTGTGTGCCGGCACCGAAAGCAGCGTCGCCGCGACCAAGAGCTTTATCGCCACCCTCAGCGCCAGCGCCCGGCTGATTGGCCACTGGAAAGAAGACGCCGAATTGCTCGAGGCCGGCTCTGCCTTGCCCGATGGCCTGCGCCACGCCGCGCAACAGGACTGGAGCCCGGCCATCGACGCCCTGCGCGATTGTCAGCGGCTGATGGTGATCGGCCGTGGCGCCGGTTTCGCCATTGCCCAGGAAGCGGCGCTCAAGTTCAAGGAAACCTCGGCGATCCAGGCCGAAGCCTTCAGCAGCGCTGAAGTTCGTCACGGCCCGATGGCCTTGATCGGCGACAACTACCCGCTGCTGGTGTTTGCCCCACGGGGTGCCGAACAGGCCGGTCTGCTGAGCCTGGCCGCCGACATGCGCCAACGCGGCGCCCGTGTCCTGCTGGCCGCACCGGATGACGTGCTTGAACGCGACCTGACCCTGACCCGTGCCGAACACCCGGCCCTCGACCCGATTCTGGCGATCCAGAGTTTCTACGTGATGGCCGCCGGCCTGGCCGTGGCCCGTGGCATGGACCCGGACCAGCCACGGCACCTGAGCAAAGTGACACGCACCCATTGAGCCAGGGGTGCGAATTCCCCTGTAGGAGCTGTCGAGTGAAACGAGGCTGCGATCTTTTTAAAGACAAGATCAAAAGATCGCAGCCTTCGGCAGCTCCTACAGGGAGTGGGTTGATCCGAACCGTATTTTTTGATGAGACCGAGCCATGCATAACAACAATAAAGAGCTGACCTTAAGCGCCCCGCTCAGCGGCCCGGTGCTCACGCTCGCCAAAGTCCCGGACCCGGTGTTTGCCAGCGGCGCCATGGGTGACGGCATCGCCATCGATCCGCTCAACGACACGCTCCACGCCCCCTGCGCGGGCGTGGTGGTGCATGTCGCCCGCACCGGTCACGCGCTAACCCTGCGTGCCGACAACGGCGCGGAATTGCTCCTGCACCTTGGCCTCGACACGGTCGAGTTGCAGGGCCAGGGCTTCTCGATGCTGGTCAAGGAAGGCGCGCGCGTCGCCAACGGCCAACCGCTGCTGCGCTACGACCTGGACAAGGTCGCGCAACAGTGCAAGAGCCTGGTCAGCCTGCTGATCCTCACCAACAGCCAGGACTTTCAGGCACGGCCCATCACCCTCAAGTCGGTGAAGGTCGGCGAGCCGCTGCTGCACATCATTCGTCGACAGACGTCGAGCGCACAGGTGGATACCGAGTTTGCCGGCGCAGAGATTGTCGGTCTGGTGCGCATTGCTCACCGTGGCGGCCTGCACGCGCGGCCGGCGGCGCTGATCCGTCAGACCGCGCAAGGCTTCAAAAGCAAGTCGCAGCTGCATTTCGCCGGCAAGTCGGCCACCTGCGACAGCCTGATCGGCCTGATGGGGCTGGCCATCGGCGAACAGGCGGAGGTCCAGGTCAGTTGCCAGGGCCCGGACGCCGAAGCCGCGCTGCAAGCCTTGCTGACAGCGTTATCCACAGCCCTGGCCGAAGACCATCACGCCGCCGCGCCAGCCACGATTGCCCAACGCAATCGCCCCGCCGAAGCCGGCGTATTGCACGGTGTCTGCGCCGCGCCCGGGCTGGTCGGCGGGCCGCTGTTTCGCCTGAATGCGATCAGCCTGCCGGTGGATGCCGGCCATCATGATCCGCAGCAACAACAGCACGTGCTGGACGCGGCACTGAGCCAGGTGCGCAGCGAAATCGAGCACACACTGGCCCTGGCGAGAAAACACAAGGACACCGCTGAAGAGGCGATTTTCGCCGCGCACCTGGCACTGCTCGAAGACCCGGCCCTGCTGGACGCCGCCAGCCAAACCGTCGCCCAGGGTACAGCCGCGACCCACGCATGGAGCCAGGCCATCGACGCGCAATGCGAAGTCCTCCAGCAAACCGGCAGCACGCTGCTGGCCGAACGCGCCAACGACCTGCGCGACCTCAAGCAACGGGTGCTGCGCGCGTTGCTCGGCGATACCTGGCATTACGATGTGCCGGCCGGCGCCATCGTCGCGGCCCATGAACTGACGCCATCGGATTTACTGCAGCTGAGCCAGCAAGGCGTCGCGGGGCTGTGCATGGCCGAAGGCGGCGCGACTTCTCACGTGGCGATTCTGGCCCGGGGCAAAGGCCTGCCATGCTTGGTCGCACTGGGCTCGACGCTGCTCGATCAGCAACAAGGGCAACCGGTGGTGCTGGACGCCGACGGTGGCCGCCTCGAACTGACACCCGGCACACAGCGCCTGGCCGACGTGCGCCAGTTGCAACAGCAACAGCAACAACGCCGGGCCGAACAGCAGGCCCAGGCGCACACACCCGCGCTGACCAGCGATGGCCTGCGCATCGAAGTCGCTGCCAATGTGGCGTCCAGCACGGAAGCGGCAGACGCACTGGCCAATGGCGCCGACGGCGTCGGCTTGCTGCGCACCGAGTTTCTCTTCGTCGACCGCCACACCGCCCCCGACGAACAGGAACAGCACCACGCCTATCAAGCAGTGCTCGACGCCATGGGCGACAAGTCGGTGATCATCCGCACCATCGACGTCGGCGGCGACAAGCAACTGGACTACCTGCCACTGCCCGCCGAGGCCAATCCGGTGCTCGGTCTGCGCGGCATTCGCCTGGCTCAGGTCCGTCCAGAACTACTCGACCAGCAACTGCGCGCATTGTTGCACCTCAACCCGTTGTCACGCTGCCGGATCCTGCTGCCGATGGTCACGGAAGTCGATGAACTGCTGCACATCCGCCAGCGCCTCGACGCCTTGTGCAGTGAACTTGGCCTGGCACAACGTCCGGAGCTGGGGGTGATGATCGAAGTGCCGGCCGCCGCGCTGCTGGCCGAGCAACTGGCCGAACACGCGGACTTCCTGTCCATCGGCACCAACGACCTGTCGCAATACACCCTGGCCATGGACCGCGACCACGCCGGGCTCGCTGCGCGCGTCGATGCGCTGCACCCGGCACTGTTGCGGCTGATCGCCCAGACCTGCGCCGGTGCGGCACAGCACAACCGTTGGGTGGGTGTGTGCGGTGCACTGGCGTCCGATCCATTGGCCACGCCGGTGTTGATCGGCCTGGGGGTCAGTGAGTTGTCGGTGAGCCCGGTACAGGTCGGTGAAATCAAGGACCGCGTGCGTCACCTCGACGCCAGCGAATGCCGGCGCATCAGCCAGGATCTGCTCAAGCTGGGCAGCGCCAGCGCGGTGCGTCACGCCTGCCACCAGCATTGGCCGCTGAGCTGAGCTCTTTACAAAAGAAGAACAAAAATCCACGGAGAACCGCCATGTACCAACTTTTCATCGAAGGCCTGCAACGCCTCGGCCGCGCGCTGATGCTGCCGATCGCGATCCTGCCGATTGCCGGCCTGCTGCTGCGCCTGGGCGATACCGACCTGCTGAACATCGCTATCATCCACGACGCTGGCCAGGTGATCTTCGCCAACCTGGCGATGATCTTCGCCATCGGCATCGCGGTCGGTTTCGCCAAGGACAACAACGGTACGGCGGGGCTTGCCGGGGTGATCGGCTACCTGGTGATGATCTCCACCCTCAAGGTGCTCGACCCGAGCATCAACATGGGCATGCTTGCCGGGATCGTCAGCGGCCTGATGGCTGGCGCGCTGTACAACCGCTTCAAGGACATCAAGCTGCCGGAGTACCTGGCGTTCTTCGGTGGCCGGCGTTTTGTGCCGATTGTCACCGGGTTCGCCGCCGTGGGGCTGGGCGTGGTGTTCGGCTACATCTGGCCGCCGATCCAGCACGGCATCAACAGCTTCGGCACGCTGATGATGGAAAGCGGCAGCTTCGGCGCGTTCGTTTTCGGTGTGTTCAACCGCCTGCTGATCGTCACCGGCCTGCACCACATCCTCAACAACATGGCGTGGTTCGTGTTCGGTAATTTTACCGACCCCACCACTGGCGCACTGGTGACTGGCGACCTGTCGCGCTACTTCGCCGGCGACCCGAAGGGTGGCCAGTTCATGACCGGCATGTTCCCGATGATGATCTTCGGCCTGCCCGCCGCCTGCCTGGCGATGTACCGCAACGCCCTGCCGGAGCGGCGCAAGGTAATGGGCGGGATCTTCCTGTCGATGGCATTGACCGCGTTCCTGACCGGCGTCACCGAGCCGATCGAATTCGCCTTCATGTTCCTCGCGCCGCTGCTGTTTCTGCTGCATGCGTTGCTGACCGGCCTGTCGATGGCCATCACCAATGCCCTGAACATCCACCTGGGGTTCACCTTCTCCGGCGGCTTCATCGACATGATCCTTGGCTGGGGCAAGTCCACCAACGGCTGGCTGGTGTTCCCGGTGGGCCTGGCGTATGCGGTGATCTATTACGTGGTGTTTGATTTCTGTATCCGCCGCTTCGACCTGAAGACACCGGGCCGCGAAACCAGCGCTGCCAGCCCGCAGGTTAAGGTGGCCGACAATGAACGCGCCGGGGCTTACATCAAGGCCTTGGGCGGAGCCGAAAACCTGATCACCGTCGGCGCTTGCACCACCCGCTTGCGCCTGGACATGGTGGATCGCAACAAGGCCTCGGATACCGATTTGAAAGCGCTCGGCGCCATGGCCGTGGTGCGCCCCGGCAAGGGCGGGAGTTTGCAGGTGGTGGTCGGGCCAATGGCCGATGTCATCGCCGATGAGATTCGCCTGGCAATGCCGGCGTTGGGCCGCGCCCTGGTGTCGTCACCAGCGGCGGAAACCGAAGCAGCGCCACCTGCCGCCGTGGCGACACCCGAGGCGCAGCAATGGCTCAATGCCCTGGGGGGTGGCGACAATGTGCTGCAACTCGATTGCGTCGCCATGACCCGCATCCGCCTGCAACTGGCCAATGGCAAGGCGCTGTCGGAGTGTGATTTGAAAGCGCTGGGCTGCCAGGGTGTCAGCCAGCTTGAAGGCGGCATCTGGCATCTGCTGATTGGCGACAAGGCGTCGAGCTTGAGTGATGCGCTGGAAGCGTTGGTCAATCGCAGTGAGGTGAGTGCCAAGGTTTAATCTACGACGCACATATTGTAGGAGGGGAACTCAAGGCAATAAAAAACCCGCTGAAATCTCTTTCAGCGGGTTTCTCATTTCAGCAGCCAGGAAGATCAGAAATCCTCCAACCGCCACACTTCATAAGCCGGCGTCTCGTAGGGATGGCTCTGTTTCAGAGCCGCCACCACCGAACGAATCAACTCATTGGCCACCACCAGCTCAACCTTCCATTCCTCGACCTGCTCGACCTGCCCGGCCTCGCCAATGAACGGCTGGCTGCCATCCAGTGGACGAAACTGGCCCAGGCCCAACACCTGCCATGCGCAGTGGTCGTAAGCACCGATTCGACCGCCACCGGCGGCGAATACGGCACTCTTCACGTCTTCGACGTGACTGGTTGGAACAAAAAAGCTGAGCTTGTACACGGCGCTTGGTTCACCCGCTTTTAGTTTACCCAGACCCGAGCATTACGGAACATACGCATCAGCGGTGCATCTTCGTTCCAGTCGTCCGAACGCCACGAGTTCTGCACGGCGCGGAACACACGCTCCGGGTGCGGCATCATGATGGTCACGCGACCGTCGCGGCTGGTCAAACCGGTGATCCCGCGCGGCGAACCGTTCGGGTTGGCCGGGTAGCTTTCGGTGACCTTGCCGTGGTTGTCGACGAAACGCATCGCCACGCAACCGGACAGATCGGCTTCCAGCAGTGCTTCTTCGCTGGCGAACTCGGCATGGCCTTCGCCGTGGGCGATGGCGATCGGCATGCGCGAACCGGCCATGCCTTGCAGGAAGATCGAGTTCGACTCCTGGATCTGCACCATGGCAACACGGGCTTCGAACTGCTCGGAACGGTTACGCACAAAGTGCGGCCAGAACTCGCTGCCCGGGATCAGCTCGTGCAGGTTGGACATCATCTGGCAACCGTTGCACACGCCGAGGGTGAAGCTGTCGTTGCGTTCGAAGAAACCCTGGAACGCATCGCGGGCACGGCTGTTGAACAGCGCGGATTTCGCCCAGCCTTCACCGGCACCCAGTACGTCGCCGTAAGAGAAACCACCGCAAGCGACCATGCCCTTGAACTCGTTCAGGTCGACACGGCCGGCCAGAATGTCGCTCATGTGCACGTCGATCGCGTTGAAACCGGCGCGGTCGAATGCAGCCGCCATTTCCACCTGACCGTTGACGCCCTGCTCACGCAGTACGGCAACCTGTGGGCGAATGCCTTTCTTGATGTAAGGCGCGGCGATGTCCTGGTTGATGTCGTAGCTCAGCTTGACGCTCAGGCCAGGGTTGTCTTCTTCCAGCAGCACGTCGAACTCTTGCTCGGCGCAGTCGGCATTATCGCGCAGACGCTGGATCTGGTAGCTGGTCTCGGCCCACTGGCGTTGCAGCAGACGACGCTGGCCTTCGAACACGGTGTCACCGTTGAAGGTGATGCTGATCTCGCCATTGTTCATTGGCTGACCGATCACCGACACGCAATCGCCCAGGCCGGCGGCGCTGAACTGCGCGAGGATGTCCGGGGTAGCGTCCTGGCGAACCTGGATCACGGCGCCCAGTTCTTCGTTGAACAGGATGGCGGCGATGTCGTCGGAGGTTTCCGCCAGACCGTCGAGGTTCAGGCTCAGGCCACAGTGACCGGCGAACGCCATCTCGACAACGCTGGTCAGCAGACCACCGTCGGAACGGTCGTGGTAGGCCAGCAGGTGACCGTCGGCGTTGAGGCCCTGGATCACCGCGAAGAAGGCTTTCAGGTCTTCGGCGTCATCGACGTCCGGAGCCTGCTTGCCGAGCTTGCCGTGAACCTGTGCCAGGATCGAGGCGCCCATGCGGTTCTGGCCACGGCCCAGGTCGATCAGGATCAGGTCGGTGGTGCCCTTGTCCATGCGCAGTTGCGGGGTCAGGGTCTGACGGATGTCAGTCACTGGCGCGAAACCGGTCACGATCAGGGACATCGGCGACGTGACGGACTTGTCCACGCCTTCATCGTTCCAGCGGGTGGCCATGGACATCGAGTCCTTGCCCACAGGAATGGTGATACCCAGCTCAGGGCACAGCTCCATGCCGACCGCTTTCACGGTGTCGTACAGGCGTGCATCTTCACCCGGGTGACCGGCTGCGGACATCCAGTTCGCCGACAACTTGATGTCGGAGATCTTGCCGATGCGCGAAGCAGCGATGTTGGTCAGGGTTTCGCCGATGGCCATGCGGCCCGACGCCGGAGCGTCCAGCAATGCCAGCGGAGTACGCTCGCCCATGGCCATGGCTTCACCGGTGTAGACGTCGAAGCTGGTGGCGGTGACGGCAACGTCGGCCACCGGAACCTGCCATGGGCCGACCATCTGGTCACGGGCCACGAGGCCGGTGATGGTGCGGTCGCCGATAGTGATCAGGAAGCTCTTGCTCGCCACGGCCGGGTGATGCAGGACGCGCTCGACGCAGTTGGCGATGTCGAGGGTCGACGGATCGAAATCGTCGCCCAGCTCGCTTTCACGAACCACCGAACGGTGCATGCGCGGAGCCTTGCCCAGCAACACTTCCAGTGGCATGTCCACCGGGCTGTTGCCGAAGTGGCTGTCGGTCACGGTCAGCTGCGGTTCGGCAGTGGCTTCGCCGACCACGGCAAACGGGCAACGCTCGCGTTCGCAGATGGCCTTGAAGCGCTCGAAGTCAGCCGGACCGACCGCCAGAACGTAGCGTTCCTGGGATTCGTTGGACCAGATTTCGTGCGGGGCCATGCCCGGCTCGTCGTTTGGAATGTTGCGCAGTTCGAAACGGCCACCACGGTCGCCGTCGTTGACCAGCTCCGGGAAGGCGTTGGACAGACCGCCCGCACCCACGTCGTGGATGAAGCTGATCGGGTTCTTGTCGCCCAGCTGCCAGCAACGGTCGATGACTTCCTGGCAGCGACGTTCCATTTCCGGGTTTTCGCGCTGTACCGAAGCGAAGTCCAGGTCTGCCGAGCTGGTACCGGTGGCCATGGAGGAAGCCGCGCCGCCGCCCAGGCCGATCAGCATCGCCGGGCCGCCGAGCACGATCAGCTTGGAGCCGACCAGGATCTCGCCTTTCTTGACGTGTTCTTCACGGATGTTGCCCATGCCGCCAGCCAGCATGATCGGCTTGTGGTAACCGCGAACTTCGTCACCGTGCGGGGTGGTGATCGATTGTTCGAAGGTACGGAAGTAGCCGGTCAGCGCCGGACGACCGAATTCGTTGTTGAACGCAGCGCCGCCCAGCGGGCCTTCGATCATGATGTCCAGCGCGGTAACGATGCGCTCAGGCTTGCCGTACGGCACTTCCCACGGCTGTTCGAAGCCCGGGATCTGCAGGTTCGACACGGTGAAACCGGTCAGGCCAGCCTTCGGCTTGGCGCCACGGCCGGTCGCGCCTTCGTCGCGGATTTCGCCACCGGAACCGGTGGATGCGCCCGGGAACGGGGCAATCGCGGTCGGGTGGTTGTGGGTTTCAACCTTCATCAGGATGTGCACCGGTTCCTGCACCGCGCCGTACTGGCGGGTCTCAGGGTCCGGGAAGAAACGACCGGCCACGGAGCCGACGATCACCGAAGCGTTGTCCTTATAAGCTGACAGAACGCCTTCGCTGTGCATCACGTAGGTGTTCTTGATCATGCCGAACAGGCTTTTTTCCTGGCTCTCGCCGTCGATATCCCAACTGGCGTTGAAGATCTTGTGGCGGCAGTGCTCGGAGTTCGCCTGGGCGAACATCATCAGTTCGATGTCGTGCGGGTTGCGCTTCAAGCCGACGAAGGCGTTGACCAGGTAGTCGATCTCGTCTTCGGCCAGGGCCAGGCCCAGCTCGGTGTTGGCTTTTTCCAGCGCGGCGCGGCCACCACCCAACACGTCGATCGCGGTCAGGGGTTTTGGCTCGGCGTGGCTGAACAGGCCGGCGGCCTGTTCGAGGTTGCCCAGGACGATCTGGGTCATGCGGTCGTGCAGACCGTCGGCGATCAGCTGGGCTTCAGCGTCGCTGAACTGGCCGGCCACGTAGAACGCGATACCGCGCTCCAGACGCTGGATTTTCGCCAGGCCACAGTTGCGAGCGATGTCGCTGGCCTTGCTCGACCACGGCGAGATGGTGCCGAAACGCGGCAGTACCAGAAACAGACGACCGGTCGGTTCCTGTACCGGAACGCTTGGACCGTACTTCAGAAGGCGCGCAAGCACCTGCTGTTCGTCGCCGGTCAGGACGCCGGTAACTTCGGCGAAGTGAGCGAATTCAGCATACAGGCCACTGACAGCCGGAACCTTCTGGCTCAGTTGCTCAAGGAGCTTGCTGTGGCGAAAGGCAGAAAGGGCAGGAGCGCCGCGCAGGATCAACATCTTCGGGACAGCCTCGGGAAGGGGTGTGCTTTGAGGCCGTGCATTCTAGCCTAAACAGCCCGCGACATCACCCGAAACGCTACGCACGGTTGCACTCGGGTGCCGATCTGTGTTTCTGCCTCGAAAGTCAGGTTAATTGGGCGTGTGACGACAGCTTATTTTTACTGTAACAAAATGCAGAAAAGGCCCATTCCTGCGGGGTTTCGGCCGGTTTTGTGATCTCTAGCAGACTAGCCCCTCACTGTCGAGATATGGCGCCCGTGGTCCTTTGCGTATACTGCGCAGATGTTTTTCCCAACGGCTTTGCGTCCGCGGTACGCCAAATGGCTGATCGCAACCGGACTCTTCCTGATGCTCGGTGGCTGTGTTGATAAACCCAACACGCTCGAGCGCGTAAAGGAGGATGGTGTGCTGCGGGTGGTTACCCGAAACAGCCCCGCCACCTACTTTCAGGATCGCAACGGTGAAACCGGCTTCGAATACGAGCTGGTGAAGCGCTTCGCCGACGATCTGGGGGTCGAGCTGAAGATCGAGACCGCCGACAACCTCGATGACCTGTTCAACCAGGTCGGCAAGCCCAACGGACCGGTGCTGGCGGCTGCCGGCCTGGTCAGCAGCGAAGAGCGCAAGAAGCAGGTGCGCTTCTCCCACTCCTATCTGGAAGTCACCCCGCAGATCATCTACCGCAACGGCCAGTCCCGGCCGACCGATGCGAAGGATCTGGTGGGCAAGAAGATCATGGTGCTCAAGGGCAGCACCCACGCCGAACAACTCGCGCAACTGAAGCAGAAATTTCCCGGCATTGAATACGAAGAGTCCGACGCGGTCGAGGTCGTCGATCTCCTGCGCATGGTCGACGAAGGCCAGATCGACCTGACACTGGTCGACTCCAACGAAGTGGCGATGAACCAGGTGTACTTCACCAACATCCGGGTCGCCTTCGACCTCGGTGACGCGAGCAACCAGAGCTGGGCCGTCGCCCCGGGCGAGGACAACAGCCTGCTCAACGAAATCAACGATTACCTCGACAAGGTCAAGAAGAACGGCACCCTGCAACGCCTCAAGGACCGCTACTACGGGCATGTCGATGTCCTCGGCTACATGGGCGCCACCACCTTTGCCCAACACTTGCAGCAACGCCTGCCCAAGTACGAACAGCACTTCAAGGCCTACGCCAAGAAGGAGAAAGTCGACTGGCGCCTGCTGGCTGCGATCGGCTATCAGGAGTCGTTGTGGCAACCGGCCGTCACGTCCAAGACTGGCGTGCGTGGCCTGATGATGCTGACCCAGAACACCGCGCAAGCCATGGGCGTGTCCAACCGCCTCGATCCGAAGCAGAGCATCATGGGTGGCGCCAAGTACCTGGCCTACATGAAGGACCAGTTGGACGACTCGATCCAGGAACCGGATCGCACCTGGTTCGCCCTGGCCGCCTACAACGTCGGCAGCGGTCACCTCGACGACGCCCGCAAACTGGCCGCCAAGGAAGGGTTGAACCCGGACAAATGGCTGGACGTGAAGAAGATCCTGCCGCGCCTGTCGGAAAAGAAGTGGTACAGCAAAACCCGTTACGGCTACGCCCGTGGCGGCGAACCGGTGCATTTCGTGGCGAACATCCGTCGCTACTACGACATCCTGACCTGGGTCACGCAGCCGCAGCTTGAGGGCGATCAGGTCGCCGAGGGCAAGCTGCTTGTTCCGGGGATCGACAAGACCAAGCCAGCTCAAGAGCCCGCCCCGCTCTAAAAAGCAAAAGATCGCAGCCTGCGGCAGCTCCTACAGGGTTATGTGTTCACCTGTAGGAGCTGCCGCAGGCTGCGATCTTTTGCTCTTAACCCTTCAACGCCGCCGCCAGAATCAGCGCCTTCATCTCCGCAACAGCCGACTTGAAGCCAACGAACAGCGCATGGGCCACCAGCGCATGGCCGATGTTCAGCTCGTTGATGCCCTTGATCGCCGCCACGGCTTCAACGTTGTGATAGTGCAGGCCATGGCCAGCATTGACGATCAGCCCCTGGGCCAGGCCGAAAGCCACGCCATCGGCCACACGCTTGAGTTCTTCGGCGACTTCAGTCGGCGTCTCGGCATCGGCATAACGCCCGGTGTGCAGTTCGATGGCCGGCGCGCCGACTCGGCGGGAGGCTTCGATCTGGCGCTCATCGGCGTCAATGAACAGCGACACTTCAGAGCCGATCTTCGACAGGCGCTCGACCGCGGCCTTGATTCGCGCTTCCTGCCCCGCCACGTCCAGGCCACCTTCGGTGGTCAACTCTTGACGGGTTTCCGGCACCAGGCAGATGTGTGCCGGGCGGATGCGCTCGGCGAACAGCATCATTTCTTCGGTGACACCCATTTCGAAGTTCATGCGGGTTTGCAGCACGTCCTTGAGCAGCAGAACGTCGCGTTCCTGAATGTGCCGACGGTCTTCGCGCAGGTGCACGGTGATGCCGTCGGCGCCCGCCTCTTCCGCGTCCAGTGCAGCCTTGACCGGGTCCGGGTAACGGGTGCCCCGGGCCTGACGCAGGGTGGCAACGTGGTCGATGTTCACGCCAAGAAGAATGCGGGTGCTGGTGGTCACGGAAAGCGCTCCAGAAGAAGAGAAAGTTCGGTGCACAGCATACGGGGAGACTAGGGCTTGCGAAACAGCTCGCGACTGACAAGTGGACGGCCGCCCAAGTGAACGGCCAACGCCTGGCGCATCAAGCGCTTGGCGGCAGACAGGGCGCCGGGGGCGGACCAGTCGGCCTCAGCCATGGCCAGCAGTTCGACGCCGTTGAACAGGCCCGGTTGCAGCAGATAGACCCGCTCAAGCCCTGCATCCACTTGCAAACGGTAGAGGCCGTCCGGCGCGATGGGCTGATCATGAATATCAGTCGTCAGGGAAAACCCGTAGCCGAGGTCATCGAGCAAGCGCCATTCGAAGGAGCGCAGCAAGGGCTCCAGTGGTCGACCTTCGGCCAGGGCCAGCAAGGTGGCGGCGTAGTGATCGAACACCGAAGGGAGCGGATCTTCAGCGGGCAACAGGCGAATCAGCAGCTCATTGAGGTAAAGCCCACTGAACAGCGCCTCGCCATTGAGCCAGGTTGAAACCCCGGCACTTTCCATGCGCCCGACATTCTTCAGCTCGCCCTTGCCCCGGAACTCGACTTCCAGTGGCACGAATGGCCGCGCCAGCGTCCCGGCCTTGCCCCGCGCACTGCGCAACACCGCCCGCAACCGGCCTTGCGGCGTGAGGAAGTCCACCAGCGCGCTGTTTTCACGGTAGGCGCGGGAGTGCAGGACGTAGGCGGGCTGGGCGATGGGAGCGGTGGTCGACATGGTGATGGATTTACCTGTCAGGGATTGCAAAAAGATCGCAGCCTTCGGCAGCTCCTACAGGTACACACCATCTCATGTAGGAGCTGCCGAAGGCTGCGATCTTTTGATCTTTAAAGCCTGTTACAGGTCGCCGTAACCCAACGAACGCAACGCACGCTCGTCATCGGACCAGCCGCCCTTAACCTTGACCCACAGGTTGAGCATGATCTTGGAGTCGAACAGCAGCTCCATGTCCTTGCGCGCTTCGGTGCCGATACGCTTGATGCGCTCGCCCTTGTCGCCAATGATGATTTTCTTCTGGCCATCGCGCTCGACGAGGATCAAGGCATGGATGTGCAGGGTCTTGCCCTGCTGCTTGAACTCTTCGATTTCAACGGTGATCTGGTACGGCAGCTCGGCGCCCATCTGGCGCATGATTTTCTCGCGCACAAGCTCGGCGGCGAGGAAACGACTGCTGCGGTCGGTGATCTGGTCTTCCGGGAAGAAGTGATCGTTTTCCGGCAGGTGCTCGGCGATCACGCGCTCCAGAGCATCGAGGTTATGCCCGTGCTGTGCGGAAATCGGGATGATCTGCGCATTCGGCAACTGCTCCTGCAACCAGCTCAGGTGCGGCATCAGCTCGGCCTTGTCTTCGATGCGGTCGGTCTTGTTCAACGCCACGATCAGCGGGCCGGTCACGTACTGGACGCGCTCGAGAACCATCTGGTCCTCTTCGGTCCACTTGGTGCGGTCGACCACGAAGATCACCACGTCGACGTCTTTCAACGCCGCCGAAGCGGTCTTGTTCATGTAGCGGTTCAGGGCCTTCTCGCCACCCTTGTGCATACCAGGGGTGTCGACGTAGATCGCCTGCACATCGCCCTCGGTCTTGATACCGAGCATGTTGTGACGGGTGGTTTGCGGTTTGCGCGAGGTGATTGCCAGCTTCTGACCCAGGATGTGGTTCAGCAGCGTGGACTTGCCCACGTTCGGACGGCCGACGATGGCAACATAGCCACAGCGAGTTGCGTTTGTATCAGTCATTGCCATTCTCCACACCCAGGGCAATCAGTGCTGCGGCGGCCGCTACCTGTTCGGCAATACGACGACTCACACCCTGACCTCGGCTTTTTTCATTCAGTAAGATGATTTCGCATTCGACGAAGAACGTCCGGCAATGCGGCTCACCCTGGATATCCACCACTTCGTAACGCGGCAGCTCACAACCACGGGACTGCAGGAACTCCTGCAGGCGGGTCTTTGGATCTTTATTGGTGTCGACCAGCGTCAGGCCTTCGAACTCGCCAGCAAGCCAGGCGAGCACACGCTCGCGGGCCATTTCCATGCCGGCATCGAGGTAGATCGCACCGATCAGCGCTTCGAGGGCATCGGCCAGGATCGACTCGCGACGGAAACCGCCGCTTTTCAGCTCGCCCGAGCCCAGGCGCAGGTATTCGCCCAGATCGAAACCACGGGCCAGTACGGCCAGGGTCTCGCCTTTGACCAGGCGCGCGCGCAAACGCGACAACTGGCCTTCGCGAGCCAGCGGAAAGCGCTCGAACAGCGCCTCGCCGGCGACGAAGTTGAGAATGGCGTCACCGAGGAATTCCAGGCGTTCGTTGTTACGCCCGGCAAAACTGCGGTGAGTCAGGGCCAGGACCATCAGTTCCTGATCCTTGAAGGTGTAGCCGAGCTGACGCTCTAGACGGCTTAAGGAGACGCTCACGGTTTACCCACGCTGAGTTCGTGGCTGGATTCCACCGCCATCGCCGTAAGGCGGCGCAGGCTTGGGACAATTAAAGCTGTGTTCAAAAATAACGTCCTGAATATCATTGTTTGCATGCCTCTGGCGCCCATTGTGCCGGTTCCAGAAATGCATTCGGCGCTGTGTTCACAGCGCCGTGTCTGATTACTTGATCAGGCCAACCCGCGAGAAATTCGGCAGGTGGCTGAGTTTGGGTTCCGGCCAGCTCATCCAGACTGCAAAGGCCTTGCCGACGATATTCTTGTCGGGAACCATGCCCAGCAGATCCTTGGGAATGTTCGGATCATCCCAGTAGCGACTGTCATTCGAGTTGTCGCGGTTGTCGCCCATCATGAAGTAGTGCCCGGCCGGCACGGTCCACGAACGGTCCGGCATGGCGCGGTAGCGGCTCATTTCCTTGCGGATCATGTGCTCGGCCGCACCGAGTTTTTCCTTGTAGAGCTCGGCGCTGCCCAACGTGCCCGGCTCGGAGCCGACCAGTTGCTCGGCGATCGATTGACCGTTGACGAACAGGCGCTTGTCGGCGGTGTAGCGAACCGTGTCGCCCGGCAAACCAACCACACGCTTGATGTAGTTGACGTTCGGATCGCTCGGGTAGCGGAACACCATGACATCACCGCGCTGCGGATCACCGACTTCGATGACTTTCTTGTCGATCACCGGCAAGCGGATCCCGTAGGAAAACTTGCTCACCAGGATGAAGTCGCCGACATCCAGGGTTGGCTTCATCGAACCGGAAGGAATCTGGAACGGTTCCACCAGGAACGAACGCAGCACCAGCACGATGAACAACACCGGGAAGAACGACTTGCCGTATTCAACCAGCAGCGGCTCTTTGTTCAGCTTCTCGACCACGACCATGTCAGGCTGGCTGACGCTGCCCTGATAGGAAGCGATGGCGGCACGCCGACGCGGGGCCAGGATCAACAGATCGAGCAACGCCAACAGGCCGCAGACAAACACGGCAATGACCAGCAACAGCGGGAAATTTAGCGACATAGGACCTAACTATCCAACCTGAGCACGGCAAGGAAGGCTTCCTGTGGAATTTCCACGTTGCCGACCTGCTTCATGCGTTTCTTACCGGCCTTTTGCTTCTCCAGCAGTTTCTTCTTACGGCTGACGTCACCACCGTAGCATTTGGCCAATACGTTCTTTCTGAGCGCCTTGACGGTTGTCCGCGCCACAATCTGCCCGCCAATGGCGGCCTGGATTGCTACGTCGAACATCTGCCGCGGAATCAGTTCTTTCATCTTCTCGGTCAGCTGGCGACCTTTGTAGTGCGAGTTGTCACGGTGCACGATCAGCGCCAGGGCATCGACCTTGTCACCGTTGATCAGCACGTCCAGTTTCACCAGGCTGGCCGATTGATAACGATCGAAATGGTAGTCCAGCGAAGCATAGCCGCGACTGGTGGACTTCAGACGGTCGAAGAAGTCCAGCACCACTTCGTTCATCGGCAGGTCGTAGGTCACTTGTACCTGGGAGCCGAGGAACAGCATGTCAACCTGCACACCACGTTTTTCGATGCACAGGGTAATGACGTTGCCCAGGTGCTCCTGCGGCACAAGAATATTGGCCCGCACGATCGGCTCACGCATGTCTTCGATCGAGGACAGGTCCGGGAGCTTCGACGGGTTATCGACGTAGATCGTCTCGCCGGTCTTGAGCAGCAGCTCGAAGATTACCGTCGGCGCCGTGGTGATCAGGTCCAGGTTGTACTCGCGCTCCAGGCGCTCCTGGATGATTTCCATGTGCAGCATGCCGAGGAACCCGCAACGGAAACCAAAGCCCAGGGCATCGGAACTTTCCGGGGTGTACTGCAGGGACGAGTCATTGAGCGTGAGCTTTTGCAGCGCCTCGCGGAAATCTTCGAAGTCGTCGGAGCTGACCGGGAACAGACCGGCGTAAACCTGCGGCTGAATACGTTTGAAGCCTGGCAGTACGTCAACGTCCGGCGTCGAGCTCAAGGTCAGGGTGTCGCCCACTGGCGCACCGTGAATGTCCTTGATGCTGGCGATGATGAAGCCCACTTCACCGGCCTTCAGGTCAGCGGTAGGGGTATGCTTCGGGTTGAATACACCGACGCTGTCCACCAGGTGGATCTTGCCGGTGGACTTGACCAGGATCTTGTCGCCCTTCTTCACACGACCGTGGCGCACGCGTACCAGGGAAACAACGCCCAGGTAGTTGTCGAACCAGGAGTCGATGATCAACGCTTGCAGCGGATCTTCGTAGTTGCCGGTCGGCGCTGGAATGGTGGCGACCAGGCGCTCGAGCACTTCGTCGACGCCCAGGCCGGTCTTGGCCGAGCACTCGACCGCATCGGTGGCATCGATGCCGATGATTTTTTCGATTTCTTCTTTGACACGGTCCGGATCGGCCTGTGGCAGGTCGATCTTGTTCAGCACCGGCATCACTTCCAGGCCCTGCTCGATCGCGGTGTAGCAGTTGGCAACCGACTGCGCTTCAACGCCTTGACCGGCATCGACCACCAGCAGCGCGCCTTCACAGGCGGCCAGCGAACGGCTCACCTCATAGGTGAAGTCAACGTGGCCGGGGGTATCAATGAAGTTCAACTGGTAGTTGATACCGTCGCGAGCCTTGTAATACAGGGTGACGCTGTGCGCCTTGATGGTGATCCCGCGTTCACGCTCAAGGTCCATGGAGTCCAGGACCTGGGCTTCCATTTCGCGCTCGGCGAGGCCGCCACACATCTGGATGAAGCGATCGGCCAGCGTCGACTTGCCATGGTCAATGTGGGCGATGATGGAGAAATTGCGGATATGACTCAAATCACTCACGGATCAACACTCAAAAAGGCTGCAGGCATAGCCCGCCGAAAAATAGCCGGGAATTGTACCTGATCCACGGCGCGAGCGTCACGTTCGCAGGTCAGACGGTGCCTACAAAAACGCCCCGGTCTTGCGACAAGGGCGTTTTTTAACGTCAAAGCGGTCGGAAAATGCCCGCCATCAGCCGGCTCGACGCAACAGCCAGAGCCCCGCAACGGCACAAATACCCGCCGGCACCAGCACCGAAAGCAACGGCGGGAAGCCGAATACCTGGCTCGAAGGCCCCAGCAGATCCTGAACGATGCGGAAGGTGAAACCCACCAGCACGCCGGTGAACACCCGTTGACCCAGGGTCACCGAACGCAGCGGACCAAAGATGAAGGAAATCGCCATCAACACCAGGGCGGCAGTCACCAGCGGCTGCAACACCTTGACCCAAAATGCCAGCCAGTAGCGGCCATTGTTCAGCCCCTGGTCCGCCAGATAGTGGATGTAACCCCACAGGCCGCTGATCGACAGCGACTCCGGCACCATGACTACGGTATTGAGCAACTGCGGGCTCAACGCAACTTCCCAGCGCTCTTGCGGGGTCGCAACCACTTCGGTGCTGCGCTCGTGGAACAGCGTGGTCGTGACATCCGTCAACTGCCAGTGATCGGTGTCGAACTCGGCACGCTTGGCGAAGCTCGCCGACAGCATGTGCCGCTCGTTGTCGAAACGATAGCGGGTCACGCCGTACAGGATGCCGTTGGGTTGCACCGAGTTGACGTGAATGAACTCATCGCCCTGGCGGTGCCACAAGCCGTGCTTGGCGCTTTGTGCATCACCGCTGCCCTGTGCCAGCGAGCGATTGGCCTGCGCCATGGTTTCGGCAGGCGGAGCGACGTACTCACCGACCAGCACACCGGCCAGCATCAATACCAGCATCGGCTTCATGACCGCCCAGACGATCCGGCCGATCGACACACCGGCGGCGCGCATGATGGTCAGCTCACTGTTGCTGGCCAGGCTGCCAAGACCGATCAGGCAGCCGATCAGCGCAGCCATCGGCAGCATTTCGTACATCCGGCGCGGAGCGGTCAACACCACATAACTCAGCACATCGACCAAGGTGTAGGTATCGCTGACTTCACCCATCTCGTCGATGAAGGCAAACAGTGTCGCCAGACCAAGAATGATCCCGAGCACCGCCAGGATCGCCATGAACACACTGCTACCAATGTAGCGATCCAGCTTAACCACGGGCCACCTCCAGCGCGCTGCGGCGACTCGCCCTCTTCAAGCGCAAGGGTTCCCAATAGAGCAAGCCCAGGCCGATGGACAGGAAAATCCCGTGCACCCACCACAAGCCAAACATCGCGGGGATCTTGCCCTTGTCGAGGGCACCGCGGGCGGCGATCAGAATGGTCAGGTAAGCCATATAGAGAAGAATCGCCGGCAATAATTTGAGGAATCGGCCCTGGCGCGGATTGACCCGCGACAGTGGCACCGCCATCAGGGTCACGATGAACACCAGCAACGGCAGAGACATACGCCATTGCAGTTCGGCGCGCATGCGAATGTCTTCACTGCCGATCAAGGTACGGGTCGGCATCGCGTCACGGTCGGTGACTTCGTCACTGACTTCCGGCTTTGGCAGCAACACACCGTACTCGTCGTACTTGATCGCCCGGTAGTCAGCCTGCCCCGGACTACCGTCATAGCGATAGCCGTTATCAAGGATCAGGTAGCGGTTGCCGTCCGGACGAATTTCCTGGCGACCCTTTTCCGCCACCAGCACAGAAATCCCGCGATCCTTGTTATTGGAACTGATGTTTTTTTGCGAGATGAACACACCCCCCAGATTGACGCGGTCATCGGACATGCTCTCGGTGTAGGTGACCCGGGTGCCGTCACGCAAAGCCTGGAAGCGCCCAGGCTCCAGGGTATCGAATTCAGTCAGGGCATCCTGCTTGTTCAGCAGCAACTGAAACTGATTGGCCCCCTGTGGCGCCAGGCTCAGGCTCAGCCACGCCACGAGGAGCGCAACCAGAGTGGCCGGGAACAGCGTCATGCAAAACAGCCGCTGCTGGCTCATGCCGGTGGCCGAGAGCACGGTCATTTCGCTTTCGAGGTACAGGCGCCCGTAGGACAGCAGGATCCCGAGAAACAGCCCAAGCGGCAGGATCAGCTGGAGGAACCCCGGCAGGCGATAGCCCATGATCAGGAACAACGAACCCGGATCCAGCAGGCCTGAAGCCGCCTGGGCGAGGTATTTGATGAAGCGACCGCTCATGATGATGACCAGCAGCACGGCACTGACGGCGCTCAAGGTCAACAGGACTTCGCGGGATAGATAACGGAAGACGATCAAACCAGACACTCCAGGGTTGTCAGGCTAAGGCGGCCAAACAAGCAAACGTATCGGCCAGCCCGCAAGGCAGAGCCGCCGAAAAAAGATGGCGCATTATCCTGTGATTGGGTGCGCCTGTCACTGCACAAGCTCAAGCAGCCTGTCAAAGCGTTGAAGATCGTACAACCGAGGGTTGTCAGCCGCCGGTAGCGAGGTTCAAACTGCGGCCTTTGTCGCCGGTCGATCCTGGCGCCTTTCTATTTATAAGCAATCGACGCACATAAGGTGTCGGGCGCATGCGTGATAACCATCAATTCAGGGACCCGGACATGGAACTGGTTGTAAAAAGCGTCAACCCCGAAACGTTGAAGACCGCCACTCTCGTGGTCTCCGTTGGCGAAGGCCGCAAGCTCGGCGCTGTTGCCCGACAACTCGACGAACTGAGCGGCGGCGCGATCAGCGCTGTGCTCAAGCGCGGCGACCTGGCCGGCAAGGTTGGCCAGAGCCTGTTGCTGCACAGCCTGCCGAACCTCAAGGCCGAGCGCGTGCTGCTGGTGGGTGTGGGCAAGGACGACGAACTGGGTGACCGCCCGTTCCGCAAGATCATCGCCGGCATCCTCAACACCCTCAAAGGCCTGGGCGGCAGCGACGCGGTGCTGGCCCTCGACGAAGTCGTGGTCAAAGGCCGCGACAGCTATGGCAAGACCCGCCTGCTGGCCGAAACCCTGGTGGACGGCGAGTACAGCTTCGACCAGTTCAAGAGCCAGAAAGCCGAAGCCCGCGCCCTGAAGAAAATCACCCTGCTGACCATCAAGGCTGCCCAGGCCGAAGTGCAACGCGCCGTGGCCCACGCCACCGCCATCGCCAACGGCATGGCCTTCACCCGCAACCTGGGCAACCTGCCGCCGAACATCTGCCACCCGACCTTCCTCGGCGAGCAGGCCAAAGACCTGGGCAAGGAATTCAAGGACCTGAAAGTCGAAGTCCTCGACGAGAAGAAGATCAAGGCCCTGGGCATGGGCTCGTTCTACGCCGTCGGCCAGGGCAGCGCCCAGCCTCCGCGCCTGATCGTCATGCAGTACAACGGCGGCAAGAAATCCGAGAAGCCGTACGCGCTGGTCGGCAAGGGCATCACCTTCGACACCGGCGGCATCAGCCTCAAGCCAGGTGCCGGCATGGATGAAATGAAGTACGACATGGGCGGCGCCGCCAGCGTGTTCGGTACCCTGCGTGCCGTGCTCGAACTGAAGCTGCCGATCAACCTGGTGTGCATCCTGGCCTGCGCCGAGAACATGCCGAGCGGCAACGCTTCGCGCCCGGGCGACATCGTCACCACCATGAGCGGCCAGACCGTGGAAATCCTCAACACCGACGCCGAAGGCCGTCTGGTGCTGTGCGACGCCCTGACCTACTCGGAGCGCTTCAAGCCGCAAGCGGTCATCGACATCGCGACCCTGACCGGCGCCTGCGTGGTTGCCCTGGGTTCCCACACCTCGGGCCTGCTGGGCAACAATGACGAACTGATCGGCCAACTGCTGAGCGCCGGCAAAGCTGCCGACGACCGCGCCTGGCAACTGCCGCTGTTCGATGAGTACCAGGAACAGCTTGACAGCCCGTTCGCCGACATCGCCAACATTGGCGGCCCGAAAGCCGGCACCATCACCGCGGCCTGCTTCCTGTCGCGCTTCACCAAGAACCTGAACTGGGCGCACCTGGACATCGCCGGCACGGCCTGGACCAGCGGCGGCAAGGATAAGGGCGCCACTGGCCGTCCGGTTCCCCTGCTGACCCAATACCTGCTGGACCGCGCCAAAGCCTGAAACCGTTGATGGGCGGCGGCGTCACTCTGCGGTGACGCCGCTTGCCGCTCTGGAACCGCAATGACCAAAGTCGACTTCTATATCCTGCCCAGCGCCGATCCTTCGGCACGCCTGGACTTTGCCTGCAAGCTCACCGAGAAAGCCTGGCGCATGGGCCACCGCATCTACCTGCATTGCAGCGACGCGGCCCAGCGTGACGATCTCGATGCGCGGCTGTGGGCGTTCAAGGGTGAAAGCTTCGTGCCCCACGGCCCTGCCGACAGCGAACCTGAAGGTTTTATTGTCCTGGGGTTGGGCGATGACTGCGGTCAGCATCAGGATTTGCTGGTCAATCTCGACCTGAAGGTCCCGGCCTTCACCAACAAGTTCGCCCGGGTGGCGGAAGTGGTGGTGGAGGATCCGACGATCAGAGCGGCCGCGCGGGAGAGTTTCCGTTTCTACCGCGAACAGGGCTATCCTCTGCAAGATCACCGTTTACAGCGACTCTGAGCCTTCCAATGGACACTCCAAAACCGCTGCAACAGTCCGCGCACCTGCTGGACGACCTTGAGTCGATCCGCCAATTGCTCGGCGATGACAACCTGCAACCGCCCCTGCTGACCGACACGGTCGAGGAAGGTGACCAGGAACAGATTCCCATGTTGTTCGACGCCGTGAGCGAGCCTTCGCCCCCTGTCGTACCGACAACCCCTGCCCCCATCGTTGAACCCGTCACCATGGCAACGCCGGCGCCTGCCGCCAGCAAGAACCCGGATGACCTGCTGCACCTGGACAGCGAATTGCGCGCCGCCGCGCAGTTGATCATGCAAGACGTGATCGACGACTTCGCCCCGCACATCGAGACCGAAATCAAACGTCGCCTCAGTGCACGACTGGAGCGGTTGTTGAGCCAGTACAACGACTGAATAATTGTGGAGAGGGAGCTTGCTCCCTCTCCACAGGTTGAATCTTCAGGTGCTCAAGTAACGCCCGATCAACGCAATTCCGCTGGCCAGCACCAGCCACGTCACCAGCCGCACGAACGCCTCGCGGGACAGGCGCATGGTCAACTTCCGGCCAACCCAAAGCCCCAGCACCATCGCCGGCAACAGACAAACCGCAAGCACCAGCAACGGCAAATCGGCATACACACCGGCGATGGCAAACAGGCTCAGACGCACCACCGTACTGCAACTGATCAGCGCACTCTGGGTCGCCCGCGCCGCCTCCTTGGGCAATCGGCTGTTCAAATAGATCGCATAGAGAAAGCCGCCGCTGCCAAACAACGCGCCGAACATCCCGCCCACCGTCCCCATCGGCAGCGCCCACGCGGCGGACAACTGCGCCGGACGGACCTTTATCCACAGGCTGTAAATCGCATAGGCACTGATAAACAGCCCCATCAATAGCAGCAACAGGTCGGACTTAAGGTTCAGCAGGAATATCACGCCGAGGGTGCACCCCACCGCCATGCACGGCAGCAACCGCAGAAGTTCCGGTTTCGCCACATCACGCCGCGAAGGCAACAGATTGCCGAATGCCGCGACAAAGTCGAGCAACACCAGCAAGGGCACGATCTTGGACAGCGGCATGAACAGAATCAGAATCGGCCCCGCCACCAGTGCGGTGCCAAAACCGGCGATGCCGAACACGATGTAGGCCAGGGCGACGCCTGCACCGATCACCAGCCAGTCCAGCGGGCCGAAGGGCCATTGGTTTAATAACTCAATCACATCCATTTCCCTGTCTTCCATAAATTTGCGCCACGACTTTACCCCTGTGGGAGCGAGCTTGCTCGCGATGGCGATCTGTCTGGCACATCAATGCTGAATTTGCTGGCCCCATCGCGAGCAAGCTCGCTCCCACAAGGGAATTGTGCAGGATCATGGAGATTGGTCACCGAATGCCTTTAAACTGCGCCCCATGATTAAAGATCCCTTTGCAAGACTCGGCCTGGACCGCGAAGTCCTGACCGTCAGCCAGCTCAACGGCCGCGCCCGGGTGTTGCTCGAAGACGTGTTCAGCAACATCTGGGTCGAAGGCGAAATCTCCAACCTCGCCCGCCCGGCGTCCGGCCACGTGTATTTCACCCTCAAGGACAGCGGCGCCCAGGTGCGTTGCGCGCTGTTCCGGCAGAACGCGGCACGGGTTCGCCAGGCCTTGAAGGACGGTC
The DNA here is from genome assembly GCF_054668325.1 of Pseudomonas sp. S2_F07. Classification (NCBI taxonomy): domain Bacteria; kingdom Pseudomonadati; phylum Pseudomonadota; class Gammaproteobacteria; order Pseudomonadales; family Pseudomonadaceae; genus Pseudomonas; species Pseudomonas sp. S2_F07. Next base: position 4,988,941 of record NZ_CP162758.1, on the reverse strand, counting down.
TGGCGGTCAAGGTGCGCGGCAAGGTCTCTCTGTTCGAGGGGCGCGGTGATTATCAGCTGATCCTCGACACCGTGGAGCCGGCCGGCGACGGCGCCTTGCGCCTGGCCTTCGATGCACTCAAGGAAAAGCTCAGCGCCGAAGGCCTGTTCAGTGCCGAACGCAAGGTGCCGCTGCCGGCGCATCCGCAACGCATCGGCATCATCAGTTCGCCCACCGGGGCGGTGATCCGCGACATCATCAGCGTGTTCCGTCGTCGTGCACCGCAGGTGCAATTAACCCTGATCCCTACCGCCGTACAGGGCCGCGAAGCCACGTCGCAGATTGTCCGTGCCCTGAAACTGGCGGATGCCCGTGGCTTCGATGCGCTTATCCTGGCCCGGGGCGGCGGTTCGCTGGAAGACCTCTGGTGCTTCAACGAAGAAGCCGTGGCCCGTGCCGTAGACGCTTGCGTGACGCCGATTGTCAGCGCGGTCGGCCATGAAACCGATGTGTCGATCAGCGACTTCGTGGCCGACGTACGCGCGCCCACCCCTTCCGCTGCCGCCGAATTGCTGGCACCGGACTCCAGCGACCTGGTGCGTCGGGTCGAAAGCCTGCACCGACGGCTGGTGATGCGCATGCGTGACCGCTTGATGCGCGATCGCTTGCGCCTGGAAGGCATTTCCCGACGCCTGCGCCATCCCGGCGAGCGCCTGCGCCAACAAGCGCAACGCCTGGATGACCTGGACATGCGCATGCGCCGCGCGTTCGAGCGCAGCCTCAACACCCGTCGCGAACGCTTGATCCGCCTGGAAACCCGTCTGGCCGCACAACATCCGGGCCGGCAACTGGCAATGCTGCGCCAGCGCCTCGACAGCCTGGCCGAACGCCTGCCGCGCGCTATCCGCGAAGGGCTGAAGAACCGTCGCCTGCAACTGCACAGCCAGATGCAGACACTGCATGTGGTCAGCCCGTTGGCGACCCTTGGCCGTGGCTACAGCATCTTGCTGGACGAGCGCGGCAACGCGATCCGCAACGCCGCGCAAACCCATACCGGCCAGCGCCTGAAGGCCAAACTGGGCGAAGGCGAACTGCAAGTGCGGGTCGAAGACAATCACCTGACGCCCGTCACCCTTTCTTTACTGGATTGATCCATGCCGCGCTTCTTTGCTCCATTGTTGTTACTGCTCCTGACCTTCAACGCCCACGCCGACAGCTACATCACCCGCCAGTTGAACAAACCGGTGCCGGGCGGCGTGGCGGTGGTGGACCTGGGCACGTCCGCCCAGGCGCCAAAAGCCACCTATCAAGGCAAACCGGTGTTGGTAGTCAAGGAACAGAACAACTGGCTGGCCATTGTCGGCGTGCCACTGACGGTCAAGCCGGGGGCTCAATCGGTCAGCAGCGGCGGTCGTAACCTGAATTTTACGGTTGGCAACAAAAAATACCCGGAACAGCGCATCACCCTGAAGAACACCCAGCAGGTCAATCCGGACCCGGAGAACCTCAAGCGCATCGAGCGTGAACTGGCCGAACAGATTGCCGCTTACCGCACGTTCAGCCCCAACACCCCGAGCAACCTGCTGCTGGACAAACCGGTGAACGGGCCGCTGTCGAGCAAGTTCGGCGTGCGCCGTTTTTTCAACGGTGAAGAGCGCAACCCCCACTCTGGCCTGGACTTCGCCGTGGGCGCCGGCACACCGATCAAAACCCCGGCTGCCGGCAAGGTGATCCTGATCGGCAACTACTTCTTCAATGGCAACACGGTGTTCGTCGACCATGGCCAGGGCTTCATCAGCATGTTCTGCCACATGTCGAAAATCGACGTGAAGGTGGGACAGCCACTGGCCCGTGGTGACGTGGTCGGCAAAGTCGGTGCGACCGGCCGCGCGACCGGACCGCACATGCACTGGAACATCAGCCTGAACGATGCGCGGGTCGATCCGGCAATCTTCATTGGTGCGTTTCAGCCCTGATTCCAAAATAAGGCCTCTGGCCTCATCGCGAGCAAGCTCGCTCCCACAGGGATTGCGCTGTACCTGTGGGAGCGAGCTTGCTCGCGATGGCAATATCACAGACACCGAAAGCAGTCCGGCAGTGTCACCTCATCAATTGCGCACCACTCAAACCTCGCGCAAACAACAAAACAATCACCGCCAATCACAGCAATAAAATCTCGATAAATACCCGTTCACGAGTATTCCTCTCAATTTTTTTCGACTGCTTGCCAACCTTCCCCCCCAAGGTTAGGGTTGAAGGCATGAAAACCTCTCACACCCTCATTCAGCTCCGCCAGCACCGCAGCCTGTGCCTCGTCAGTGCACGACTGCCGGGCTGAATCGTGGTGTCTCGTCCCAGGCTGTACTCCAAGAACTTTTGATCCACCGGCAGGCCGCCTTTTTCGGCCAACACAATAAGGATTTCCCGATGAGCATGCTCAAAGACCCGTCTTCGAAATACCGCGCGTTCCCGACCATCGACATTCCGGACCGCACCTGGCCGTCGAAAACCATCACCGCCGCGCCGATCTGGTGCAGTTCCGACCTGCGTGACGGCAACCAGTCGCTGATCGAGCCGATGGACGCCGTCAAGAAGCTGCGCTTCTGGAAAACCCTGGTGCAGGTCGGCGTAAAGGAAATCGAAGCGTCGTTCCCGGCCGCCTCGCAAACCGACTTCGACTTCGTCCGCACCCTGATCGAAGGCAACCACATCCCGGACGACACCACCATCCAGGTGCTGACCCAGGGCCGTGAAGACCTGATCGAGCGCACCTTCGAATCCCTGCGCGGCGCGAAGAAAGCCATCGTTCACCTGTACAACGCGACCTCCCCTTCCTTCCGCCGCATTGTCTTCAACCAGGACAAGGACGGGGTCAAGGCCATCGCCGTGAACGCCGCCAAGCTGTTCGTCAAATACGCGGCCATGCAGCCGGACACCGAGTGGACCTTCGAATACTCGCCAGAAACCTTCAGTGCCACCGAAATGGAGTTCGCCAAGGAAGTCTGCGACGCGGTGATCGAGGTCTGGAACCCGACGCCCGAGCACAAGATGATCCTCAACCTGCCGGCCACGGTGGAATGCGCGACCCCGAACATCTATGCCGACCAGATCGAATGGTTCGGCCGCCACATCAACCGTCGTGACAGCGTGATCATCAGCCTGCACACCCACAACGACCGTGGCACTGGCGTTGCCGCCACCGAACTGGGCCTGATGGCTGGTGCCGACCGTGTCGAAGGCTGCCTGTTCGGCAACGGCGAGCGTACCGGTAACGTCGACCTCGTGACCGTGGCCCTGAACCTCTACACCCAGGGCGTGAACCCTGAGCTGGACTTCTCCGACATCGACGGCGTACGCAAAGTCGTCGAAGAGTGCAACCAGATCCAGGTGCACCCGCGTCACCCGTACGTCGGCGACCTGGTGCATACCGCATTCTCCGGCTCGCACCAGGATGCGATCCGCAAGGGCTTCGCCCAGCAGAAATCCGATGCACTGTGGGAAGTACCGTACCTGCCGATCGACCCGGCCGACATCGGCCGCAGCTACGAGGCGGTCATCCGCGTCAACAGCCAGTCGGGCAAGGGCGGCATCGCCTACCTCCTGGAGCAGGAGTACGGCATCAGCCTGCCGCGTCGCATGCAGATCGAGTTCAGCCAGGTCGTGCAGCGTGAAACCGACCGCCTCGGCCTGGAAATGACCGCCCAGCAGATCCACGCACTGCTGCACAGCGAGTACTTGCAGGCCAACACCCCGTACGCGCTGGTCAGCCATCGCCTGCAGGAAGAAAACGGTCACAGCGCCGTTGAAGTGGAAGTGGCCAGCCAAGGCCAGGGCGAGACCAACCTGCACTGGCGCGGCAAGGGCAACGGTGCCCTGGAAGCGCTGGTGGCCGGCCTGCCGGTACCGGTGGAAATCATGGACTACAACGAGCACGCCATCGGCGCGGGCACCAATGCCAAGGCCGCGGCCTACATTGAACTGCGAGTGAATGGCGAACGTGCGGTGCATGGCGTCGGCATCGACGAAAACATCACCACTGCCAGCTTCAAGGCCCTGTTCAGTGCGCTGAACCGCTCGCTGAGCCAGCCGGAAGCGAAAGCGGCGTAAGCCATCGCTGAAATGCAAAAGGCCCCGGGGTGTGAACCTCGGGGCCTTTTCGTTTGTGCGGCTTTAAGATCAAAAGATCGCAGCCTTCGGCAGCTCCTACGTTGGAACGCGACCCCCTGTAGGAGCTGCCGAAGGCTGCGATCTTTTGGAGTACACCGGAATATCAGATGAACTCAAAGGTATCGGCATCCAGATTCGCCGGAAACCGCGTGCGATACGCCGCCAGCTCTGCCGCATCCAGCACCACCGTGAACACCCCGTCTGCCTCTCCGGCACTGAGCAGCGTCTCGCCCTGAAAATCCAGCACCTGACTGTCACCCGTATAGGCAAAGCCCTTGCCATCAGTCCCGATGCGATTGACCGCCGCGACATAGCACAGGTTCTCGATCGCCCGCGCCGGCAGCAAGCGGTTCCAGTGCTGGCGCCGCGCACCTGGCCAGTTGGCGGTGTACAGCAGCAGGTCGGTGTCCTGGGCGTCACGGCTCCACACCGGGAAGCGCAGGTCGTAGCAGATCAACGGCCGCACTCGCCAGCCCTTGAGCTCGAACTGCACCTGGCGTTCGCCGGGGGTGTAGTGGTTATGCTCACCGGCCATGCGGAACAGGTGACGCTTGTCGTAGTGCAACACCTCGCCATCCGGGCGCGCCCACAGCAGGCGATTGCGATGGCTGCCGTCGACGGCCTGGACGATGACGCTGCCGGTGATCACCGCATCAAGCTTTGCCGCCTGGACCCGCAGCCATTTGCTGGTGGGGCCGTTTTCCGCTTCGGCGAGGGCCTCGGATTCCATGGAGAACCCGGTGGTGAACATCTCCGGCAGAATGATCAGGTCGGCGCCGCGAGCCTGCTCCAGCAGTGGCTCGAAATGCTCGAGGTTGGCCTGGCGGTCGTGCCAGGCCAGGGACGTCTGAATCAGCGCAACGGTCAGCTTGGGCAATGCACTCAGATCACGCATAGTTTTTCCGCTGCTTCACGCAGGGTCTCCTCACGCTTGGCAAAGCACAGCCGCACCAGGCGCTGGCCGACCGGTGGCGTCTGGTAGAACACCGAGATCGGGATACTGGCCACGCCGTGCTCGCGGGTCATCCACAGGGCCATCTCGACATCATTGAGATCCGGGCGGATCTGCGAGTAATCGACCAACTGGAAATAGGTGCCGGTCACCCGGGTGAAGCTGAAACGCGACGGTAGCAGCAGATCGCAGAACAAATCACGCTTGGCCTGATAGAAACCCGGCAACTCCTCGACGTGTTCGGGATGTTCGGCCATGTAATCGGCCAATGCATATTGCAGCGGCGTCACCCCACAAAAATTCACGTACTGGTGCACCTTGCGCAATTCCGCCGTCAGGGCCGGTGGTGCAACCACATAGCCGGTTTTCCAGCCTGTGACGTGGTAGGTCTTGCCGAACGAGCTGACCACGAAGGCACGCTGATACAGCTCTTCATGATTCAGCACGCTGACGTGGGGCACACCGTCATACACCAGGTGTTCATAGACTTCGTCGCTGATCACGTAGATGTCGCGATCGCGGATCAAGTCTGCCAACTGGTCGAGTTCGGCACGGCTGATCAATGCGCCACTGGGGTTGTGCGGGGTGTTGAGGATGATCATTCGCGTACGCGGGCTGAGTGCCAGGGCAAGCTTCTCGAAGTCGATACTGAAGTCGTTCAGGCCCAGTTGCACATGCACGCAACGACCGCCGGCCAACTCCACCGAAGGCTCGTAGCTGTCGTATGCCGGATCAAACACGATGACTTCGTCACCGCTGTGGATAACCGCCTGAATGGCACAGAAAATCGCCTCGGTCGCACCGGGGGTAACCGTCACTTCAGTATCTACATCCACCTGTGCGCCATAACTGCGGGCGATCTTCGCCGCGATCTGCTGACGCAACACCGGCAGCCCGGTCATTGGCGAATATTGATTATGGCCGCTGGCGATATGCCGGCCGACCGCATCGCACAGGGCCTGCGGGGCCGCGAAATCGGGAAAGCCCTGGGACAGATTGAGCGCGCCGGTCTGTGCCGCGAGCTGAGACATCTGAGTGAAGATAGTGATGCCGACATTCGGCAGCTTGCTGGTGATCATCGGTGGTTCCCTGCTCTACACCCGGCTCTACGGCGGCGCGGGGGAGTCCGAGGATAGCCCAAACGGCAGGCATGAAAAAGGGCGCCATTGGCGCCCTTTCCATCCCACGGGAAAAACCTCGATCAGCGCTTGTCGCGACGCTTCTTGTCGGCCTTCTTGTGGTGCGACATCAAGCGACGCTTCTTGTTGACCTGACGGTCGGTGAGCGTGTTCTTGTTGCCTTCGTACGGGTTCTCGCCACCCTTGAACTCGATGCGGATCGGCGTACCGACCAGCTTCAGCACACGGCGATACGTGTTTTCCAGGTAACGCACGTAGGACTTCGGCACCTTCTCGATCTGGTTACCGTGAATCACGATGATCGGCGGGTTCGCGCCACCCAGGTGGGCATAACGCAGCTTGATCCGGCGGCTGTTGACCATCGGCGGCTGGTGCTCGCTGACCGCGTCTTCCAGAATCTGGGTCAGGCGGCTGGTCGGCCAGCGGGTAACCGCGGACTTGAACGAGTTCTGTACCGAGGCGTAGAGGTTGCCCACGCCGGTGCCGTGCAGTGCCGAGATAAAGTGAATATCGGCAAACTCGACGAAGAACAGGCGACGCTGCAACTCGATCTTGACGAAGTCGCGCTCGCTCGGCGTCATGCCGTCCCACTTGTTGATCGCGATGACCAACGCACGACCGGCCTCGAGGGCAAAGCCCAGCAGGTTGAGGTCGTGGTCCACCACGCCTTCGCGGGCGTCCATCACGAAGATCACCACGTTGGCGTCTTTGATCGCTTGCAGGGTTTTGACCACGGAGAACTTTTCGACTTCTTCGTGGATCTTGCCGCGCTTGCGCACACCGGCGGTGTCGATCAGCGTGTACTTCTCGTCGTTACGCTCGAACGGGATGTAGATACTGTCGCGGGTGGTGCCGGGTTGGTCGTAGACGATTACCCGGTCTTCGCCGAGCATGCGGTTGACCAGGGTCGACTTGCCGACGTTCGGACGGCCGATGATGGCGATCTTGATCCCGTCTTTTTCGCTCGGGCCAGGAATGCGCTTGGCTTCCTCGCCTTCGGCGACGTCTTCTTCCTCGCCTTCTTCCAGCTCGTCATCGTCTTTCGGGAAGTCACTCAAGGCGATTTCCAGCATCTGGGTGATGCCACGACCGTGAGCACCAGCGATTGGAATCGCGTGGCCCATGCCCAATGGAGCGAATTCGGCGCGGGCCATTTCCGGGTCGATGTTGTCGACCTTGTTGGCAACCACGTAGGAACGCTTGTTACGTTTGCGCAAATGCTCGGCGATCATCTGGTCGGCGGCGGTGAAACCGGCCTTGGCATCTACCAGGAACAGAACGACATCCGCTTCTTCGATGGCCAGCAGCGACTGCTCGGCCATCTTTTCGTCCATACCGTGTTCGTCACCGGAGATACCGCCGGTGTCGATCAGAATGTAGGAACGCCCTTGCCACTTGGCCTCACCGTACTGGCGATCACGGGTCAGACCGGACAAGTCGCCGACGATGGCGTCACGAGTCCTGGTCAGGCGGTTGAACAAGGTGGACTTGCCGACGTTCGGTCGGCCCACCAGGGCGATTACGGGAACCATGCGGCTCTCCACTTCGTTATTTCAGAAAATACAAAAGCCGCTGCGAGGCAGCGGCTGGTGCTCGGGGCAACGCTTGAAAGCGCTGCAAACCCCGGTAAACCGGGGCCGCTTGGGGGTTAAACCCCAAGCATAGTCGTTACTTGATGGTCAGGGCTTCCAGTTTGCCGCTGTTGCCATACACATAAATCGTGTCACCCACCACCAGCGGACGGGCACGCAGGCCGTCGCTGTCGATGCGCTCGCGGCCGACGAAACGACCGTCCACCTGACTCAGCAGGTGCAGGTAACCTTCCAGGTCACCGACTGCAACGTAGCTGGAGAACACTTCCGGAGCCGACAGTTGACGGCGGGCCAGCGAGTCGTTGCTCCACAAGGCTGTGGTGGAACGCTCATCGACGCCTTCAACGGTGCCCGAAGACAGGCTCACATAAACGGTACCGAAACCCTGGGCGACACCGGCATAGCTGGAAGCATCACGCTGCCAGAGCTGACGGCCGCTTTGCAGGTCCAGAGCGGCAACGCGCCCCTGATAGCTGGCGACATACAGCGTCTCGCCCGACAGCAGCAAGCCACCGTCGATGTCGACCACGCGCTCCAGTTCCGAACGGCCTTGCGGGATCGCTACGCGCTGTTCCCACACTGGTACGCCGTTGGTGATGTCCACGGCAACCACTTTACCGGTCGACAGGCCAGCCACCGCGAGGCGGTTGGTCACGATCGGCGCACTGGTACCGCGCAGGGTCAGTACCGCAGGCGTACTGTCATAGATCCAGCGACGGTCACCGGTGGAGGCGTCCAGACCGATCAGACGATCGTCCTGGGTCTGAACCACCACGACGTCGCCGTTGTTGGCTGGCGGCGCCAGTACTTCGCTGGACACGCGAGCGCGCCACTTTTCTTCACCGTTGATCGCGTCCAGGGCAACGATTTCACCCTTGATCGTACCAATGGTGACCAGTCCGTAACCAACACCAACGGCGCCGGAGACAGGCAGTTCGAGGTCTTTCTTCCATTTGACGTCGCCGGTGTTGCGGTCCATTGCCATCAACACGCCAGTGACGTCGGCGGCATAGATGGTATCGCCATCGATGGCCGGAACCAGCATGTTGTAGGTTTCGCCCTGACCGTCACCGATCGAACGACTCCACTGCTTGTGCAGAACCACTTCTTCCTTGAAGTCGACCAGCTCGGCCGGAGGCAGTTCTTTTTTGCTGTTGCTGCTGCAACCCGCGGCCAAAATGGCCAGGGCCAGCAATGCTGCATGTTTCCAACGAATCACGTCACGCATCCCCTTTGGCCAGGTCGTCCAGCTTGATTTGCAGGCCACCGACCGCCGCTTCATCCGACAGTGCCGCCTTGGCTTTTTGATACGCCGCGCTAGCCTCGTCGGTACGACCCAGCTGCACCAGCAGGTCACCCTTGAGTTCTTCGCGAGTGGCCAGGAATGCCTTGTCGGCATCGCCTTCGAGCAGCTTCAGTGCTTCGTCGGCCTTGTTCTGCGCGCCGAGTACCTGGGCCAGACGCTGACGGGCGATTTCGCCCAGCGCCGGGTTGGCCGGCTTGGCGACAATGGCTTTGAGCTCGCTGGCCGCGTCGTCCAGCTTGCCGCTGTCGACCGCTACCTTGGCAACGAACAGGCTGCCGTACTGCGCGTAGGCGCTGCCGCCAAACTCGCTGTTGAGCTTGCCGGCCAGGTCCGAAACACGGGCCGCGTCAGGCTTGCCGTCAGGCGTCAGCGTGGTTTCGAGCAATTGCTGATAGAGAATCGAGGCGCCTTGCGACTGATTGCTCTGATACTTGTGGAACGCCTGCCAGCCGAACACGATGACCAGCGCCAACAGGCCACCAGTGACCAGGGGCTTACCGTTGCGTGACCACCATTCCTTCAATTCCATCAAATGTTCGTCTTCGGTACTCGACACCCCAATACTCCTTAATCGCTAATTCGGCTGTTTAGACAGCTTCAACCCTGCACGACGCAGGTGGCCAGGTGCGCTGCAAGCGCATCCCAGGCAATGCTTTGTTGTTCGCCCTGGCCACGCAGGGGTTTGAAACCTACCACTTGCTGGGCCATTTCGTCGTCACCGAGGATCAGCGCGTACAGCGCACCGCTCTTGTCGGCCTTCTTGAACTGGCTTTTGAAACTGCCGGCGCCGGCATTCACTTGCAGGCGCAGGTTGGGCAACTGGTCACGAACCCGCTCCGCCAGGGTCAGGCCAGCCAGTTCGGCGGCTTCACCGAAAGCGCAGAGGTAGACGTCGACCTGACGGGAGATCTCTTGCGGGATCTGCTCCAGGGTTTCGAGCAACAGCACCAGGCGTTCGATGCCCATCGCAAAGCCAACGCCGGCGGTCGGCTTGCCGCCCATCTGCTCGACCAGGCCGTCGTAACGACCACCAGCACACACGGTGCCCTGGGCGCCGAGTTTGTCGGTGACCCATTCGAAAACGGTCTTGCTGTAGTAATCCAGCCCGCGAACCAGCTTCGGGTTGATCACGTAAGGAATGCCGGCGGCGTCCAGGCGAGCCTTGAGGCCCTCGAAGTGCACGCGGGATTCTTCGTCGAGGTAGTCGGCCATTTTCGGCGCATCGACCAGAATCGCCTGTGTCTCCGCATTCTTGGTGTCCAGGACGCGCAACGGGTTGGTCTTCAGGCGGCGCTGGCTGTCTTCGTCCAGCTTGTCCAGGTGCCGGGACAGGAACTCCACCAGTGCCTCGCGATAACGACCACGGGATTCGCTGGTGCCCAGGCTGTTGAGCTCGAGCTTGACCGCATCGCGGATGCCCAGTTCGCCCCACAGGCGCCACGTCAGCACGATCAGCTCGGCGTCGATGTCCGGACCGTCGAGGTTGAACACCTCCACACCGATCTGGTGGAACTGGCGATAACGGCCTTTCTGTGGACGCTCGTGGCGGAACATCGGGCCGATGTACCAGAGTTTCTGAACCTGGCCGCCGCCGGTGATGCCGTGTTCCAGCACCGCGCGCACACAGGCCGCCGTGCCTTCAGGGCGCAGGGTCAGGGAGTCGCCGTTGCGGTCGTCGAAGGTGTACATCTCTTTTTCGACGATGTCGGTCACTTCACCGATGGAACGCTTGAACAGCTCGGTGAACTCGACGATCGGCATGCGGATCTGCTTGTAACCGTAGTTATCCAGCAGGCGCGAAACGGTGCCTTCGAAATGACGCCACAGGGGGGTCTGTTCGGGCAGGATGTCGTTCATGCCACGAATGGCTTGCAATGACTTGCTCACTTTAAATCCTTAAATTCGTTCGGCTCTTCAGTCAGGTTCAGCCGCGCGCAATAACGGCAGCGTCAGCTTCGACCTTTTCGGCCGCTTTCTGGCGGATCAATCGTTCAAGCTCATCCACCAGATTGTCATTCGTCAGTTTCTGCGACGGCTTGCCGTCGATGTAAATCAGGTTCGGCGTGCCGCCGGTCAAGCCGATATGGGCTTCCTTGGCTTCGCCAGGGCCGTTGACCACGCAACCGATCACCGCGACATCCAGCGGCACCAGCAAATCTTCGAGACGCCCTTCCAGCTCGTTCATGGTCTTGACCACATCGAAGTTCTGCCGCGAGCAGCTCGGGCAGGCGATGAAGTTGATGCCACGGGAACGCAGGTGCAGGGACTTGAGAATGTCGTAGCCGACTTTCACTTCCTCGACCGGGTCGGCCGCCAACGAGATGCGGATAGTATCGCCAATCCCTTCGGCGAGCAGCATACCGAGGCCCACGGCAGATTTCACCGTGCCGGAACGCAAACCACCGGCTTCGGTGATGCCCAGGTGCAGCGGCTGGACGATTTCCTTGGCCAACAAGCGGTAGGCTTCGACGGCCATGAACACGTCGGAGGCTTTCACGCTGACCTTGAAGTCCTGGAAGTTCAGGCGTTCAAGGTGCTCGACGTGGCGCAAGGCCGACTCGACCAGCGCCGCCGGGGTCGGCTCGCCGTATTTCTTTTGCAGGTCTTTTTCCAGGGAACCGGCGTTCACGCCGATACGGATCGGGATCCCGCGGTCACGGGCGGCATCCACCACCGCACGCACGCGGTCTTCGCGACCGATATTGCCCGGGTTGATCCGCAGGCAATCGACACCCAGTTCGGCGACGCGCAGAGCGATCCGGTAGTCGAAGTGAATGTCGGCAACCAGAGGCACCTTGACCAGCTGCTTGATCTTGCCGAAGGCTTCGGCGGCGTCCATGTCCGGTACGGAGACCCGCACGATATCGACGCCGGCCGCTTCCAGACGATTGATTTGCGCGACCGTGGCCGCGACATCGTTGGTGTCGCTGTTGGTCATACTCTGCACAGCGATAGGCGCATCGCCGCCAACAGGCACGTTACCGACCCAGATCTTGCGGGATTCGCGACGTTTGATTGGAGATTCGCCGTGCATGACTTATTGACCCAACTTCAGGCGAGCAGTCTCGCCACTGGTGAACGGAGCGACATCGACCGGCTGGCCGTTGTAGCTGACCTGAGCGCCGCGGGCAAAGCCCAGACGCACGGCAAACGGAGGCTTGCCATTGACTGCCAGGCTGTCGCCTTTGCGTTTGAGACCGCTGAACAGCACCTTGCCGCTACCGTCGGTCACTTGTGTCCAGCAATCGGAGGTGAACTGCACCTGGACCTGGCCTTCACCGGCCACTGGCGCGGCTTGAGCAGGAGCGGTTACCGGTGCAGTCGCCACCGGGGCCGGAACGACTGGAGCTGCCGGGATCACCGGCGCTGCGACAACAGGCGCGGTGGTATGGGCAGGTGCGGCTGGCGCGGTCGGCGCTGCCGGGGCGGCTGGCGCAGTCACTTGAGCCTGTTCTGGTGCTTCGGCCGCAGCGTCGGCCTGTGGCAGCGCGAGGGCGGTTCCGCCGTCGGATTGACCTTCCGCGACGGCCTGGTCTTCCGGCTCGTCCAGCGGATGAATCTGTGTCGTACCGTCGGCGCCTTCGACTTCAACGTGTTCTGGCGCCAGACCGATCAGGTCCTTGGTGCGCATCGAGGTCTGATCCTGCCACCAGACGAACCCGCCACCGATCACCGCGACCAGCAACAGCAGGCTGACGATTCGCAAAATGGTGTGGGAAACCCGCACAGGCTCTTCAATACGACCCAGGCTGTGAACATTGCTGCCCTGGGAGTCGGTACCGGTGGATTGATCGAATTGCTGGACCAGAACGGCCTGGTCCATGCCGAGCAATTTGGCATAGGCGCGAATGTAACCGCGAGCAAACGTATGCCCGGGCAGCTTGTCGAAGGCGCCGGCTTCCAGATTGCTCAGGGAAGTGGTGGTGAGGTTGAGCTTGAGGGCCACTTCGGCCAGCGACCAGCCATTGCTTTCGCGGGCCTGGCGTAAAGTCTCACCGGGGTTTACGCGATTCGCTGCTACAACTTCGGGATGCGCCGCTTTCATCATTGCTCCGACAGGTATTGCTGATATTCCGGCGTACCGGGATAGAGTCTTTTTAGTTGCAGGCCTTTGCTTGCGGCCTTGTCGCGGTCTTCGAACACTTTTGCCAGCCGAACGCCGAGCAATAGACTACGTGCATTTTGTTCGGAGAGCTGGCTAAAACGGTCGTAATAGTCACGCGCGGGCACATAATGCCTGTCTTCGTAAGACAACTCAGCCATTTCCAGCAATGCACGTGGTTGTTGGTGGTTCAGGCGCAGGGCTTTTTCCAGTTGCTGTTGGGCCAGATCGCGCTGACCGAGCATTGCAGCGGTCATGCCCAGGTTCTCGAACACCCGCGAACGCTCAGGATACAGGGTATCGGCAGCGGCTTGCTCGAAGCGCTCGTAGGCTTCGTTGTAACGTTTCTGCTCGAACAGAAAACTGCCGTAGTTATTGAGGATTCGTGCATCGGCGGGACGGGAAGCCAGCGCCTTGCGAAAATGCTCGTCGGCAAGTTCCGGTTCCATCTCGGCCTGGAACACCAGCCCCAGCGCCGCGTTGGCATCAGGGTCGGAGCCATCGAGCTCCAGCGCTTTCTTCAGTGGAACCTTGGCGCGCTCGGTCATGCCTTGTTGCAAATACCCGATACCAAGTTGCACGTACGCCTCACGCGCCTCATCACGACCCTTGCTGGTCTTCATCGGGTTGTAGTCGCCCGAAAGCACGCAGCCAGCACACAGGCTGGCCAACAGCAAAAGCAGCGCAAAGCGCAGGGACATAGAGATCCTCTCTCGGTTATTTCGCGGCGTCTTGCGCTACATCGTTCTCGGCGTTGAGTTCACGCACGGCGATATAACGTTCGCTGCGACGGGTGCGATCCAGCACCTGCCCTACCAATTGACCACAGGCCGCGTCGATGTCTTCACCACGGGTGGTGCGGACGGTGACGTTGAAGCCGGCATGATGCAGCTGATCCTGGAAACGCCGGATGGCGTTGTTGCTCGGGCGCTCGTAACCGGAGTGCGGGAACGGGTTGAACGGGATCAGGTTGATCTTGCACGGGATGTTCTTGAGCAGCTCGATCATCTCCACGGCGTGCTCGACCTTGTCATTGATGTCCTTGAGCAAGGTGTATTCGATGGTCAGCACGCGCTTTTCGCCGAGGTTCGACATGTAGCGCTGGCACGACTCGAGCAGCATCTTAAGCGGATACTTCTTGTTGATCGGCACCAATTGGTTACGCAATGCGTCATTCGGTGCGTGCAGGGACAACGCCAGGGAGACGTCGATGTGCTTGGACAGCTCATCGATCATCGGCACCACGCCGGAGGTCGACAGGGTCACACGGCGCTTGGAAATGCCGTAGCCCAGGTCGTCCATCATCAGATGCATGGCCGCGACGACGTTGTCGAAGTTCAGCAGCGGCTCACCCATGCCCATCATCACCACGTTGGTGATGGCACGGTCGACGGTTGCCGGGACGCTACCAAAGGATTTGTTGGCAATCCACACCTGGCCGATGACTTCGGCGGCGGTGAGGTTGCTGTTGAAGCCTTGCTTGCCGGTGGAGCAGAAACTGCAATCCAGGGCACAGCCTGCCTGGGACGAAACGCACAAGGTACCGCGCTTGCCCTGGGGAATGTATACGGTCTCGACGCAGCTGCCGGACGCCACGCGCACCACCCACTTGCGGGTGCCGTCGCTGGAGATGTCCTCGCTGACCACTTCCGGACCACGGACCTCGGCAACAGTCTTGAGCTTTTCGCGCAAGGCCTTGCTGACGTTCGTCATGGCATCGAAATCATCGACACCAAAGTGGTGAATCCATTTCATTACCTGACCGGCACGGAAACGCTTCTCCCCGATTGAGTCGAAGAATTTTTCCATTTCCAGCTGAGTCAGACCCAGCAGGTTAGTTTTTACAGTCGATGTAGTCATGGATTCACCTTCACTCTTAAGCCAATGCTTAGCGAGTGGTTACTTCAGTAGCTGCGAAGAAGTACGAGATTTCGCGAGCGGCAGCGGCTTCGGAGTCCGAACCGTGTACAGCGTTGGCGTCGATGGAGTCAGCGAAGTCAGCACGGATGGTGCCGGCAGCAGCTTCTTTAGGGTTGGTAGCGCCCATCAGCTCACGGTTCAGAGCGATAGCGTTTTCGCCTTCCAGAACCTGAACGACAACCGGACCGGAGATCATGAAAGCAACCAGGTCGTTGAAGAAACCACGAGCGCTGTGCTCAGCGTAGAAGCCTTCGGCTTCAGCTTTGGACAGTTGCTTCAGTTTCGAAGCTACAACGCGCAGGCCAGCTTTTTCGAAACGAGTGGTGATCTCGCCGATCACGTTTTTAGCAACGGCGTCAGGCTTGATGATGGAGAAAGTACGTTGAACAGCCATGGTGTAACTCCAGAAACGGTAATTTACGAAAAATTAAACCCGCGAATTATACGCGGGTTCTCGGGTATTGCCTAACTGAGTGACGGTCGCGACGCCTACCTTCTGTAGGAGCTGCCGAAGGCTGCGATCCTTTGATCCCGATCCCGTGCTTGAAACTCAAGCGGATGGAAAAGATCGCAGCCTCGCTTCGCGAGTCAGCTCCTACTCGCGCTCTTCGATCCAGTGGGCCTGAATGGCCTCCAGGATCTTTTCGCCACAATGCTCAGGCATGTCGTCGAAATCGGGCAGTTCCATCACCCATTTACGCAGATCGACGAAGTTGACCGACATAGGGTCCACGTCGGGCTTGCTTTCAGCCAGCTGGATCGCAATCTCCAGCACATCAGTCCACTTGAGTTTCATGACAATTCCTTGAATCAGTGCGGTGCTTCGGCTGCGTGGTTGAGCGAGTACTTCGGAATCTCGACGGTCAGGTCTTCGGTACCGACCTTGGCCTGGCACCCCAGACGGGACTCGCGCTCAAGACCCCAGGCCTTATCAAGGTAGTCCTCTTCCAGCTCGTCAGCCTCTTCCAGCGAGTCGAAACCCTCGCGGATGATGCAGTGGCAGGTGGTGCAGGCACAGACGCCGCCGCAAGCGCTTTCCATCTCGATGTGGTGCTCATGGGCCAGCTCGAGGATGGAAATACCTGTTTCAGCCTCAACAACCATGCCTTCGGGGCAAAACTTCTCGTGTGGCAGAAAAATGACCTGCGGCATCGTTATTCCTCAATCTCATTCAGGTTGCGCCCCGCCAGCGCGGCTTTCACCGTCGAGTCCAGGCGGCGGGCAGCAAAGGCGTCGGTCACTTGCGACAGACGCTTGGTCTGCTGCTCGATGGCGTAACCATCGGTACCTTTCATCAGTTCGGTCAGTTCCTGCACCTGCATGTCGATGACCAGGCGCTCTTCGGCATCGAGCAAGCGCTCGCCATCGGCCTCCAGGGCAGCCTGTACCGCCTCGATCAGGCGCTGGGCGTCGACCTGCTGCTCGCGCAGTACGCGGGCAACCTTGTCGTCATTGGCGTGCTGGAACGAATCCTTGAGCATCCTGGCGATTTCGCCGTCGGTCAGACCGTAGGACGGCTTGACCTGGATGCTGGCCTCAACTCCCGAACCCAGCTCACGGGCGGAAACGCTGAGCAGACCGTCGGCGTCGACCTGGAAGGTCACGCGGATCTTCGCCGCGCCAGCCACCATCGCCGGAATGCCGCGCAACTCGAAGCGCGCCAGGGAGCGGCAGTCGCTGATCAGCTCGCGCTCGCCCTGCAATACGTGGATGGCCATGGCCGACTGGCCGTCTTTATAGGTGGTGAAGTCCTGGGCGCGGGCGACGGGGATGGTGGTATTGCGCGGAATCACCTTCTCCATCAGGCCGCCCATGGTTTCCAGCCCCAGGGACAACGGAATCACGTCCAGCAGCAACAGTTCGCCGCCATCGCGCTTGTTGCCCGCCAAGGTATCGGCCTGGATCGCAGCACCGATGGCCACCACTTGATCCGGGTCGATTTCAGTCAGCGGCTGGCGACCAAAGGCTTCGGCGACGGCTTCGCGAACGCGAGGCACGCGAGTCGAACCACCGACCATGACTACGGCGTGCACATCTTCCAGTTCGATACCGGAATCACGAACAGCGCGGCGGCAGGCTTTCAGGCTGCGAGCGACCATCGGCTCGATCAGCGCATTGAAGGCTTCGCGGGTCAGCTCGGCTTTCCAGTCGCCATGGGCAACCTCAACGGCCGCAGCATTGGTCAGGGCTTCCTTGGCCGCACAGGCGGTTTGCAGCAAATTGCGTTGCGCACCCGGATCGAGGTCGGCGGACAGACCGGCGCTCTCGATGATCCAGCCAGCGATCGCGTGGTCGAAGTCATCGCCACCCAGGGCGCTGTCGCCACCGGTGGCCAAAACTTCGAAGACACCGCCGGTCAGGCGCAGAATCGAAATATCGAAGGTACCGCCGCCCAGGTCGTAGATCGCGACCAGGCCTTCAGCGTGCTGGTCCAGACCATAAGCCACGGCCGCAGCGGTCGGCTCATTGAGCAAACGCAGCACGTTCAGACCGGCCAGCTTGGCCGCGTCCTTGGTGGCTTGACGCTGGGCGTCGTCGAAATAGGCCGGAACGGTGATCACCGCGCCCACCAGCTCACCACCCAGGGTCGCTTCAGCGCGTTGGCGCAGGACCTTGAGGATGTCGGCGGAGACTTCCACCGGGCTTTTCGGGCCCTGGATCGTGTCGATGAACGGCATGTGCGACTCGCCACCGACAAAGCGGTACGGCAACTGATCACCAAGCTGCTTGACGTCGGACAGACCACGACCCATCAAGCGCTTGACCGACAACACAGTATTCAAGGGATCGGTAGCGGCAGCCAGCTTGGCGGATTCGCCCACCTCGACGCGATCGGCGTGGTAGCGCACGGCAGACGGCAGGATGACCTGCCCTTCTGCGTCGGCAAGCGGCTCGGAAAGACCACTGCGCAATGCAGCGACCAGCGAATTGGTAGTGCCCAAGTCGATCCCCACAGCCAGACGACGCTGGTGCGGTTGAGGACTTTGGCCGGGTTCGGCGATCTGCAGTAGGGCCATCGTTATCAGGACTTATCTGTATATCAGGCGTGCGACCGGAGCGGCACTGGGTTAATCGTCGAGGCGCTCTTCTAACTGGCGCACTTCGTAGGTGAGCTTGTCGAGGAACTGCATGCGCCGCATCAGGCGTTCGGCCTGTTCACGGTGCGCGGCATCGTTCCAGCAAGCTGCGAAGCTTTGGTTCAGTTCATCCTGGGCAGCCTTCAGGCGACGCTTGAAGACGGCAACGCCATTGAGGTCGGCGCTGTCCTGCAGGTCTTCGAGCTCTTCACGCAGCTCCATCTGCTGCAGAAGGAACTCCGGATCATGCACCGTGACCTCCAGCGGCAGCTCGCCACCATTCAAGGCGAGCAGGTAACGCGCGCGCTTGGGTGGACTCTTGAGCGTCTGGTAGGCCTCGTTGAGGCTCGCGGATTGCTCCAGCGCCAACCGCTGCTCACGCTCGGAAGCGTCGGCAAAGCGGTCCGGATGAACACTGCGCGCCAACTCACGGTAGCGCGTAGCCAGCTGATCGAGGTCCAGATCGAAACTCGGTTGCAGCTCAAATAAAGCGAAATGACAAGGAGTACCCACGACAAGCCTCAGATGTTGAAGCTTTCGCCGCAGCCACATTCACCGCGTACGTTGGGGTTGTTGAACTTGAAGCCTTCGTTCAACCCTTCCTTGACGAAATCGAGCTCGGTGCCGTCCAGGTAAGCGAGGCTTTTCGGGTCGATGATCACTTTTTCGCCATGACTTTCGAACACCTGGTCCTCTGCAACCACCTCGTCGACAAACTCCAGCACGTAGGCAAGACCGGAACAGCCCGTGGTGCGAACACCCAGACGAATCCCTTCACCTTTGCCGCGCCCGTCGAGGGAGCGCCGCACGTGTCGAGCAGCCGCTTCTGTCATGCTGATAGCCATCGGTGACTCCTTACTCGTCGCCAAAACTCGAAAATCAGATCAAGCCTTTCTTCTGCTTGTAATCGCGAACGGCCGCCTTGATGGCGTCTTCAGCGAGTACCGAGCAGTGGATTTTCACTGGCGGCAGGGCCAGTTCTTCAGCCAGCTGGGTGTTCTTGATGGTTTCCGCTTCGTCCAGGGTCTTGCCCTTCATCCACTCGGTGGCGAGGGAGCTGGAAGCGATAGCCGAACCGCAGCCGTAGGTCTTGAACTTGGCATCTTCGATGATACCGGCGTCGTTGACCTTGATCTGCAGGCGCATCACGTCGCCGCACGCCGGAGCGCCGACCATGCCGGTGCCGACATCAGGATCTTGCGCATCCATCTTGCCGACGTTGCGCGGGTTTTCGTAGTGGTCGATGACCTTTTCGCTGTAAGCCATGATTCTTAATCCTCACTCATCAGAGAGTCGCTCTTGAAGCCCTGAAACCTGAGTTTACAGGGCTGATTGCGGCGACTTGAAATCAGTGTGCCGCCCACTCGATTTTCGAAATGTCGACACCGTCTTTGTACATGTCCCACAGCGGCGACAGAGCGCGCAGCTTGGTAACGGCCTCGCAGACTTTCTGCGCGGCGTAGTCGATTTCTTCTTCGGTGGTGAAACGGCCGAAGGTGAAGCGGATCGAGCTGTGTGCCAGTTCGTCGTTGCGGCCCAGGGCGCGCAGTACGTACGAAGGCTCCAGGGACGCCGAGGTGCAGGCCGAACCGGACGAAACCGCCAGATCCTTGAGCGCCATGATCAGCGACTCGCCTTCAACGTAGTTGAAGCTCAGGTTCAGGTTGTGCGGAACGCGGGCGGTCAGGCTGCCGTTGACGTACAGCTCTTCCAGGTGCTCGACCTGCTTGTAGAAGCGGTCGCTCAACGCCTTGATGCGTGCGTTCTCGGCAGCCATGTCTTCCTTGGCCACGCGGAAAGCTTCACCCATGCCGACGATCTGGTGGGTCGCCAGGGTGCCGGAACGCATGCCGCGCTCGTGGCCGCCACCGTGCATGGTCGCTTCAATACGTACGCGCGGCTTGCGGCTTACGTACAGGGCGCCGATGCCTTTAGGACCGTAGGTCTTGTGGGCGGAGAACGACATCATGTCGACTTTCAGCTTCGAAAGATCGATCTCGACCTTGCCGGTGGACTGGGCGGCGTCGACGTGGAACAGGATGCCCTTGGAGCGGAGCAGTTCGCCGATCGCTGCGATGTCGTTGATGGTGCCGATTTCGTTGTTCACGTGCATGACCGAAACCAGGATGGTGTCGTCGCGCAGTTCGGCTTCGATCATCTCAGGAGTTACCAAGCCGTCGGTACGAGGCTCGATGTAGGTCACTTCAAAACCTTCACGCTCCAGTTGGCGCATGGTGTCCAGGACAGCCTTGTGCTCAATCTTGGTGGTGATCAGGTGCTTGCCTTTGGTGGCATAGAAATGTGCCGCACCCTTGATTGCCAGGTTGTCGGACTCGGTAGCACCGGAGGTCCAGACGATTTCACGCGGGTCGGCGTTGACCAGATCGGCCACCTGACGACGGGCGTTTTCGACGGACTCTTCGGCTTTCCAGCCGAACACATGGGAACGGGACGCCGGGTTACCGAAGTTTCCGTCGACCAGCAGGCATTCACTCATCTTTTGCGCGACACGCGGATCAACCGGGGTAGTCGCAGAGTAATCAAGGTAAATCGGCAATTTCATGGACTATCTCCTAAATCAGGCTGGCTGGCGTGCCGCTAGCTCTCTGGCAGTCATTCGACGGCGGACGCTTCAATCTTGTCCAGGCGTGGCGCCTTGCTATTGCAACGGCGTTGGTCCTGGCGCTGGGCTACTTCTTGCACCTCACGGCGAGTCACAAGGTCAGCCAAGCTGATACCGCTCAGAAATTCGTGGATCTGCAGGCTCAGGTCACACCACAAGTGGTGAGTCAGGCAAGTGTCACCGGAGTGGCAATCACCCTGGCCCTGGCATTTGGTTGCATCGACCGATTCGTTCACCGCATCGATCACCTGGGCGACCTGGATGCCCTGCATGTCGCGGGACAATTGGTAGCCACCGCCCGGACCGCGAACGCTGGACACCAGGTTGCTGCGGCGCAGCTTGGCGAAAAGCTGTTCGAGGTAGGACAGGGAGATGCCTTGGCGCTCGGAGATATCGGCCAGGGACACGGGCCCGTGCTGCGCGTGTAACGCCAGGTCAAGCATGGCGGTCACGGCGTATCGGCCTTTTGTAGTCAGTCGCATGGACAATTACCACGGAGTTCGGAATGAGGCGAGTATGCAATTCCCGAGTATTTAAGTCAACTATTAGACCTAGTACTTTAGTCGGGATTACCCGCAAAAGAGCGGGCGCATCATAGCAGGGTCTGTGGCGTAATGGCACACCGGTCGGCGCTCTGCCATTGTCTAAATGCGACCTGCGTAGGAGCTGCCGAAGGCTGCGATCTTTTGATCTTGCCCTCTAAGATCAAAAGATCGCAGCCTTCGGCAGCTCCTACACAAAGGCATCAGCCAGTCTGCTGACCCTTGTCCTTCACACAGGCAAAGTCTTCTTCGCGCAGTTCAGGCAGATCTTTCGCACAGTAATTGCTGCCCAGATCCTTCAACGCCCCGCACATCCCCTCCAGGCGCCCATCGACCGCCTGCAGGTGATCGAGCAATTGGTTGATGGCGCGAGCCACCGGGTCGGGCATGTCTTCAGTCACGCCGTAGGCATCGAAGCCGATTTTCTCGGCCATGGCCTTGCGCTTGGCGTCCTGCTCTTCGTCGGGCTTGACGATGATCCGCCCCGGAATCCCCACTACAGTGGCACCCGGCGGTACTTCCTTGGTCACGACCGCATTGGAACCGACCTTGGCCCCGGCACCGACAGTGAACGGACCGAGCACCTTCGCGCCCGCCCCGACCACGACGCCATCACCCAGGGTCGGGTGACGCTTGCCCTTGTTCCAGCTGGTGCCGCCCAGGGTCACGCCCTGGTAAATAGTCACGTCATCGCCGATCTCGGCGGTTTCACCGATGACGATGCCCATGCCATGGTCAATGAAGAAGCGACGACCGACCTTGGCACCCGGATGGATCTCGATCCCGGTCAACCAGCGACCGAAGTTCGACACCAGCCGCGCCAGCCATTTCAGGTCAGCGCGCCACAGCATCGCCGACAAACGGTGAATCCAGATGGCATGCATGCCGGGGTAGCAAGTCAGGACTTCAAAAGCGTTACGCGCCGCCGGGTCTCGGTGGAATACGCTCTGGATATCTTCACGCAAACGCTCGAACATCATTAATCCTTCCGCTTAAGGAGCTCACCACGGGCCGCTTTCTGGGTTTCCGTGAGGATGCCACGCAAAATATTCATTTCCGCCCGGCTGACCGAGCTGCGTCCGTACAACCGGCGCAGGCGCGCCATCAAGTGCCGTGGCTTTTCCGGATCGAGGAATTCGATGGCCACCAGGGTCTGCTCCAGGTGCTCATAGAATCGTTCCAGCTCGTCCATGGTCGCAAGCTCCGCGCTTTTGACCGAAGCCACTTCTTCCTTCTCGACCTTGCTCGGCCGGCCTTGGGCCGCCAGCCAGGACATGCGCACTTCATAACCCAACACCTGCACCGCCGCCCCAAGGTTCAGCGAACTGAACTCAGGGTCTGATGGAATGTGCACGTGATAATGACATCGCTGCAGCTCTTCGTTGGTCAGGCCGGAATCTTCACGACCGAACACCAAGGCGATTTGGGCGCCCTGCCCGGCTTCCTCGACCACTTTCGTGCCGCATTCGCGGGGATCGAGCAGCGGCCGGGGAATGCGCCGGTCGCGGGCACTGGTGCCAAGCACCAGATTGCAGCCGACCAAGGCATCTTCCAAGGTGGCGACGACTTGCGCGTTTTCAAGGATGTCCCCGGCACCGGAAGCACGAGCATCGGCCTCGTGATGCGGGAACTGACGAGGCTCGACCAGCACCAGCCGCGACAGCCCCATGTTCTTCATGGCACGCGCAGCCCCGCCGATATTGCCCGGATGGCTGGTATTGACCAGGACGACACGAATGTTTTGCAGCAAGGGAGGCGCTCTCGAACACAATAATCGGGAGCCGAATCTTACAGCGCTAGCTACCGTTAAGCCATGAAAGCGAACGTCGTCCTTCTCCTGTAGAAACTTTCTGATAGAATGCCCGGCTTTCTTTAACAACCTTAGGTGACACATCCATGCAGCCCATGCTGAATATCGCGCTGCGCGCCGCCCGCAGCGCCAGTGAATTGATCTTCCGCTCCATCGAGCGCCTGGATACCATCAAGGTCGACGAAAAAGACGCCAAGGATTACGTATCCGAGGTGGATCGCGCCGCCGAACAGAAAATCATCGACGCCCTGCGCAAGGCCTACCCGAATCACTCGATCCTGGGTGAAGAGACCGGCATGCACGCCGGCTCCGGCATCGAAGGCGAAGAGTACCTGTGGATCATCGATCCACTGGACGGCACCACCAACTTCCTGCGCGGCATCCCTCACTTCGCTGTCAGCATCGCCTGCAAATACCGCGGTCGCCTGGAACACGCTGTTGTCCTGGACCCGGTTCGCCAGGAAGAATTCACCGCCAGCCGTGGTCGCGGCGCCCAACTGAACGGTCGTCGCCTGCGCGTCAGCGGTCGCACCAGCCTGGACGGCGCCCTGCTGGGTACCGGCTTCCCGTTCCGTGACGACCAGATGGACAACCTCGACAACTACCTGGGCATGTTCCGCGCCCTGGTTGGCCAGACCGCCGGCATCCGCCGCGCCGGTTCCGCGAGCCTGGACCTGGCCTACGTGGCTGCCGGCCGTTTCGACGCCTTCTGGGAATCGGGCCTGTCCGAATGGGACATGGCTGCAGGCGCCCTGCTGATCCAGGAAGCTGGCGGTTTGGTGAGCGACTTCACCGGCGGTCACGACTTCCTTGAGAAAGGCCACGTCGTTGCCGGTAACACCAAGTGCTTCAAGGCAGTGCTGACGGCGATCCAGCCGCACCTGCCGGCCTCGCTGAAGCGCTAAGCTTCCAGCGACAGAGAAAGCACCCTTCGGGGTGCTTTTTTTATGCCTGAAAATCGCCCTTCAAAACACTACAACCCCCTGTGGGAGCGAGCTTGCTCGCGATAGCGGGGTATCAGTCACCTCATATGCTGAATGTGACACCGTCATCGCGAGCAAGCTCGCTCCCACAGAGGGTTGGCGGTGATGCATAAATCGTGGGCACAAAAAAAGCACCCCGCAGGGTGCTTCTTTTTAATCCGGCATCAGCAGATCACTGAGCCGCCTGATTCTCAGACAGGATCAACTTGCCTTCCTTATCCACCGGAATCTGGTTGCCTGGATCACGATCCATGCGCACCTTGCCTTCCTTGCCGTCCAGCGAATAGCGCACGTCGTAACCCACGACCTTGTCGCTGATGTCATTCACCGTATTACAACGGGTCTGGGTCGTGGTGTAGGTGTCACGCTCTTGCATGCCTTCCTGCACCTTGTTGCCGGCGTAACCACCACCGACAGCACCCGCGACCGTGGCGATCTTCTTACCGCTGCCGCCACCGATCTGGTTACCCAGCAAACCACCTGCCAATGCACCGACCACCGTACCGGCGATCTGGTGTTGATCTTTCACCGGCGCCTGCCGGGTGACCGCTACATCCTTGCACACTTCACGTGGAGTCTTGATTTGTGTCTTGACCGGTTCAACGGCTAGAACCTGAGCAAACTCAGGACCGCTTTGTTTAACCAGGCTGTAGGTGGCCACAGCACCCCCGGCAGTTACACCGACAGCACCCAGTACAGCACCAACCAGCATCGACTTGTTCACATGAACCTCCTGGACCATCACATGCGGAACGTGTCCGCGCTTCTCCCAGCCTTGGAGCACAAAAAAAGGCGCGAGTTCAACTCGCGCCTTTTTTGGACTACATCGCTTGAAGACTTTGCCTTCAAGGACGGTCGTCGACTTCCTTCTCGGTATTGGCCGGAGGAATCAGGTCTTCCGTGCTCAGGTTCAGCCAGATCAGCACCACGTTGGCGATGTAGATCGACGAGTAAGTACCCGCCAGAACACCGATGAACAGGGCGATGGAGAAGCCGAACAGGTTGTCGCCACCAAAGAACAGCAGGGCCGCGATCGCCAGCAGGGTGGAGATCGAAGTCGCCATGGTCCGCAGCAGGGTTTGCGTGGTCGAGATGTTGATGTTCTCGATCAGGCTGGCCTTGCGCAGTACACGGAAGTTCTCGCGAACCCGGTCGAATACCACAATGGTGTCGTTGAGCGAGTAACCGATGATCGCCAGTACCGCCGCCAGCACCGTCAGGTCGAAGGTGATCTGGAAGAACGACAGGATACCGATGGTCACGATCACGTCATGGATCAGGGAAACGATCGCACCGACCGCAAACTTCCACTGAAAGCGGAAAGCCAGGTAGATCAGGATGCCGCCCAGCGCCATCAGCATGCCGAGGCCGCCCTGGTCGCGCAGCTCTTCACCCACCTGCGGGCCGACGAACTCGACGCGCTTGACCGTCGCCGGGTTCTCGCCACCGACCTTCTGCAAGGCCTCGGCTACCTGGTGACCCAGTTGCGGGTCTTCACCAGGCATGCGCACCAGCAGGTCGGTGGTTGCACCGAAGTTCTGCACGATGGCTTCGTGATAACCCGATTTCACCAGCTGCTCACGCACCTGGGTGACGTCAGCCGGACGCTCGTAGGTCAGCTCGATGAGCGTACCGCCGGTGAAGTCCAGGCCCCAGTTCATGCCCTTGGTGGCAACACTGAACAACGCCAGTGCGGTAAGGAACAATGTGACGCCGAACGCAAAGTTGCGAACGCCCATGAAGTTGATTGTACGTAACATGGCAGCCCCTTAAATCCACAACTTCTTGAAGTCACGACCGCCGAAGATCAGGTTGACCATCGCGCGGGTCACCATGATGGCCGTGAACATCGAGGTAAAGATCCCGAGGGACATGGTCACTGCGAAGCCCTTGACGGGACCTGTGCCCATGGCAAAGAGGATGCCGCCGACCAACAGTGTTGTCAGGTTGGCGTCGAGAATCGCGGTGAATGCCCGGCCGAAGCCTTCGTTGATTGCGCGCTGCACGGTCATGCCGGCGGCGATCTCTTCACGGATCCGCGAGAAGATCAGCACGTTGGCGTCGACCGCCATACCCATGGTCAACACGATACCGGCGATACCCGGCAGGGTCAGCGTTGCACCCAGCAGCGACATCAGGGCCAGCAGCATCACCATGTTCACCGCCAGTGCGACGGTGGCGATGAGGCCGAAGAAGCGGTAGATGGCCATGATGAACAGCGAGACGAACAGCATGCCCCAGAGCGATGCATCGATACCCTTGGTGATGTTGTCGGCACCCAGGCTCGGGCCGATGGTGCGTTCTTCAGCGAAGTACATCGGAGCAGCCAGACCACCGGCACGCAGCAGCAGCGCCAGTTCGGACGACTCGCCCTGGCCGTTCAGGCCAGTGATGCGGAACTGAGCACCCAGCGGCGACTGGATGGTCGCCAGGCTGATGATCTTCTTCTCTTCCTTGAAGCTCTGGACCGCCACGTCTTTCTCGACGCCGTTGACCATCTGCTTGGTGTAGGTGGTAACCGGACGCTGCTCGATGAAGATCACCGCCATGCTGCGACCGACGTTCGAACGGGTCGCACGGCTCATCAGCTCGCCGCCGTGACCGTCCAGACGAATGTTCACTTCCGGGGTGCCGTGCTCGCCGAAGCCAGCCTTGGCGTCGGTGACCTGGTCACCGGTGATGATCAGGCCACGCTCGATCAGCGCAGGAGGACGGTTGCCCTCGCGGAACTCGAAGGATTCGGAAGTGGCTTTCGAAGCGCCAGGCTCAGCGGCCAGGCGGAACTCGAGGTTGGCCGTCTTGCCGAGGATACGCTTGGCTTCGGCAGTGTCCTGCACGCCTGGCAGCTCAACCACGATGCGGTTGGCGCCCTGACGCTGGACGATCGGCTCGGCAACACCCAGCTCGTTGACGCGGTTACGTACCGTGGTCAAGTTCTGCTTGATGGAGTATTCGCGGATTTCCGCCAGCTTGGCCGGGGTCATCGCC
This sequence comes from Pseudomonas sp. S2_F07, assembly GCF_054668325.1. Taxonomy (NCBI): domain Bacteria; kingdom Pseudomonadati; phylum Pseudomonadota; class Gammaproteobacteria; order Pseudomonadales; family Pseudomonadaceae; genus Pseudomonas; species Pseudomonas sp. S2_F07. Next base: position 4,961,761 of record NZ_CP162758.1, on the reverse strand, counting down.
AGACGCAGCACCGGTTGGCCATTGAGGTCGGCCGGAACAATGTCGAAATCGTTGAAGTTCTTGCGAATGATCGAACGGGCCTGTTCGCGGGTCGCTTCATCAGAGAAGCCCAGCTGAATGGCACCATCGAGTTGCGGCAGGCTGCGATAACGCAGTTTTTCTTTGCGCAGCAGGCTCTTGACGTCGCCTTCGTAGACTTTCAGGCGTGCGTCGAGGGCTTTGTCCATGTCCACTTCCAGCAGGAAGTGCACACCACCGGACAAGTCCAGACCCAGCTTCATCGGGTGCGCGGCGAGGCTGCGCAGCCATTGCGGTGTGGTTTGTGCCAGGTTCAATGCAACGACGTAGTCATCACCCAACGCCTTGCGGACAACGTCCTTGGCCGGCAGTTGGTCTTCAGCCTTGGTCAGGCGAATCAGGCCGCCCTTGCCGTTGGCAGCCAGGGTGGCAGCCTTGACGTTGATCCCGGATTCCTTGAGCGCAGCGCTCACACGATCCAGATCAGCCTGATTGACTTGCAGTGCAGTGCTTGCACCGCTGACCTGAATGGCCGGGTCATCAGGATAAAGATTGGGAGCGGAATAAATCAGACCGACCGCCAGCACCGCCAGGATCAGAATGTATTTCCACAGAGGATATTTGTTCAGCATCACGCCGCCCGTTTATGACGCGGGGCGCCTTGCGCGCCCCGTCGATTGAATATGAAGTTGAAACTTAGATCGCTTTGAGCGTGCCTTTTGGCAGCGTGGCAGCGATGGCGCCTTTCTGGAATTTCATTTCGACGGTGTCGGAAACTTCCAGAACAACGAAATCGTCTGCAACTTTAGTGATCTTGCCGGCGATGCCGCCGGTGGTCACAACTTCGTCGCCTTTCTGCAGGCTGCTCAGCAGATTCTTCTGCTCTTTGGCGCGCTTGGCCTGTGGACGCCAGATCATCAGGTAGAAGATGACCAGGAAACCGACCAGGAAAATCCACTCGAAACCGCCGCCCATTGGGCCGGCAGCAGCAGGTGCAGCGGCGTCAGCCATGGCATTAGAGATAAAAAAGCTCATTTAGCACTCCAGTTGCAAATGTTGAATCTTGGGGTCAGAAAACTCAGTCCAAAGGCGGAACAGGTAACCCGCGTTTGGCGTAGAAGGCATCGACAAAGGCGGCCAATGTACCCTGTTGAATAGCCTCGCGCAAACCAGCCATAAGCACTTGATAATGACGCAAGTTATGGATGGTATTGAGCATGCTTCCCAGCATTTCGCCGCACTTGTCCAGGTGATGCAGATAAGCGCGGGAGAAGTTCTGGCAGGTATAGCAATCGCAGGTCGGATCGAGCGGCGAATCATCATGGCGATGGAACGCGTTACGGATCTTCAGCACGCCGGTATCAATGAACAGATGCCCATTGCGGGCATTACGGGTTGGCATCACGCAATCGAACATGTCCACACCGCGGCGCACACCCTCAACCAAGTCTTCCGGTTTGCCAACGCCCATAAGGTAACGAGGTTTGTCAGCCGGCATCATGCCCGGCAGGTAATCCAGCACCTTGATCATCTCGTGCTTCGGCTCGCCCACCGACAGGCCGCCAATGGCCAGGCCGTCGAAGCCGATCTTGTCGAGGCCTTCCAGGGAGCGCATGCGCAGGTCCTGGTGCATGCCGCCCTGCACGATGCCGAACAGCGCCGCCGTGTTGTCGCCATGGGCTTCTTTGGAACGCTTGGCCCAACGCAGGGACAATTCCATGGAGATACGGGCGACGTCTTCGTCCGCCGGGTACGGCGTGCATTCGTCGAAAATCATCACGATGTCGGAGCCCAGGTCACGCTGGACCTGCATCGACTCTTCCGGGCCCATGAACACCTTGGCGCCGTCGACCGGGGAAGCGAAGGTCACGCCCTCCTCCTTGATCTTGCGCATGGCGCCCAGGCTGAACACCTGGAAACCGCCGGAGTCAGTCAGGATCGGGCCTTTCCACTGCATGAAATCGTGCAGGTCGCCGTGCTTCTTGATCACTTCCGTGCCCGGGCGCAGCCACAGGTGGAAGGTGTTGCCCAGAATGATTTCAGCGCCAGTCGCCTCGATATCCCGTGGCAGCATGCCCTTGACCGTGCCGTAGGTGCCCACCGGCATGAAGGCCGGGGTCTCGACGGTACCGCGCGGGAAGGTCAAACGACCGCGACGAGCCTTGCCATCAGTGGCCAGCAGCTCGAAAGACATACGACAGGTGCGACTCATACTGTTTCCTCTGGGCCCGATTCTTTAGGGGCAGTCGGCGCAGGATTACGCGTGATGAACATCGCATCACCGTAGCTGAAAAAGCGGTAACCGTTGTCCACGGCGGCCTTGTAGGCGGCCATGGTTTCGGGATAACCGGCGAACGCCGAAACCAGCATCAACAACGTGGATTCGGGCAAATGGAAATTGGTGACCAAGGCATCGACCACATGAAACGGCCGGCCAGGGTAAATGAAAATGTCTGTATCGCCGCTGAACGGCTTGAGCACGCCATCGCGGGCGGCGCTCTCCAGGGAACGCACACTGGTGGTCCCCACCGCCACCACACGACCACCGCGAGCGCGGCAGGCGGCCACGGCATCGACCACGTCCTGGCCGACTTCCAGCCATTCGCTGTGCATGTGGTGGTCTTCAAGCTTCTCGACCCGCACCGGCTGGAACGTACCAGCGCCAACGTGCAGGGTCACGAACGCGGTCTCGACACCCTTGGCGGCAATCGCCTCCATCAGCACCTGATCGAAATGCAGCCCCGCCGTCGGCGCCGCCACCGCGCCCAAACGCTCGGCGTAGACGGTCTGGTAACGCTCACGGTCGGCGCCTTCATCCGGGCGGTCTATATAAGGAGGCAGCGGCATGTGCCCGACGCGGTCGAGCAGCGGCAACACCTCTTCAGCGAACCCCAGCTCGAAAAGCGCGTCATGACGCGCCAGCATCTCGGCCTCGCCACCGCCGTCGATGAGGATCTTCGACCCCGGCTTGGGCGACTTGCTGGACCGCACATGGGCCAGCACGCGATGACTGTCGAGCACCCGCTCCACCAGGATTTCCAGCTTGCCGCCGGAAGCCTTCTGGCCAAACAGCCGCGCCGGAATCACCCGGGTATTGTTGAACACCATCAAATCGCCGGGGCGCAAATGCTCCAGCAAATCAGTGAATTGACGGTGTGCCAGGGCGCCGCTGACCCCATCCAGGGTCAACAGGCGACTATTGCGCCGCTCGGCCAGCGGATGGCGGGCGATCAGCGAATCAGGGAGCTCGAAAGTAAAGTCAGCAACGCGCATGATGGGGTGTCGTCTAGCAGGGCCGGGAAGTCTAGCGGAAATATCAAAAATTCTCCATGTACCTGATTGACCAGCGGTTATCTCATCTCTATACTTCGCCGCCATTGAGCCCTGATGGCGGAATTGGTAGACGCGGCGGATTCAAAATCCGTTTTCGAAAGGAGTGGGAGTTCGAGTCTCCCTCGGGGCACCAAAATTAAGAAAGGTCTTGCTTTGCAAGGCCTTTTTTTTCGTCTGCAGAAAAGCACCTGACACCCCACCGACAAACGCGCCGACCTGTAGGAGCTGCCGAAGGCTGCGATCTTTTGATCTCGCTTCTCTTCTGCCCTCCTCGCCGGAAGAACATTTCACAAGGATTCCCCCCATGGAATTGCACCTTGAAACCGTCGCCCTTTTCTCCCTCAAACTGGCTTATGAATCGGAAGATTCAAGCCCGATTTTGCGTGACGATCTGGTCATGGGTGACTATCAGCGGGATGTGTTTGAGCTGCTGGTGCGGCGGGGGGATGTTGAGACGATTCAGTTGAAGGTGGATGAGTGTGTGGGGTTAGCGCTGGAGGCCATTGGGGGTGTGGATAAGCCGTTGGGGCGGGAGTTGCAGAGACTCGCAGCTGAATTTTCCAGTAGCCAGACGATTGAACTGCTTGATGCCCCGCTCGTTGCGCTCAAGGATTATCTGAAAGATATCCAATGAGATGACCATCATCCGCTGTCGAGACATCTCGAATTGCAGTTGCCTAACCTGCTACTTGCGCAGTAGATCTATCAGTTCTGCTAGTACCCCAATCTCGCTAGTCATTCAATACTGAACTCCTTCACTTAGGATTTCCGAGGTGTTCATCCCATGACAGCCCAATAAGGAACTCTGCTGTGCCATTATCATTATGATGCTCTCGACCGGCTGGTCGGTAACATGATGCCAGGCGAGCAAGAGCACCAGCGTTTCTACTGCAAAAACCGCCTGAGCACAGAGATACAGGGGAAGATAAGCTATTCCATCGTCCAACACGGCGACCAGTTGTTGGCGCAACAGCAAACTGACGGTGATGTGCACCACACCACACTTCCGGCCAACGATCAACAGCGCTCGATATTGCAGACAACCAAGACCAATCATCACCCACAATCTATCGCCTATTCGCCCTACGGTCACAGCCCCTCTACAAGTGGGCTACTCAGCCTGCTTGGCTTTAATGGCGAGCGACCGGATCCGCTGACTGGGCATTATTTGTTGGGGAACGGATATCGAGCGTTTAATCCAGTGTTGATGCGCTTTAACAGCCCGGATAGTTTTAGTCCATTTGGCAGAGGCGGTTTGAATTCTTACGCTTATGTATTGGGTGACCCAATCAATAGTAGAGACCCAACAGGCCATAAGCCACTGCTGATGCAGTCTATTGTAGATGCACTTATAAAACACAAACCAAGATTAAAAATACCCCGCCCACACATCCTCCCGTCAACGCATATGAGTATAAACACTGCGAACTCAACTCCCGATGGATACACACTGGCGGGATTTCATGGATCTTCAAGCAAGCATATAGCAAGCTTCGAAAAAGGACTCGATATAAAGCACGCTGGGTCCGCTAACGGACAAAAGCACGGAGAAGGTTTTTATACAACACTGGATATTGACTTCGCAGGAAATTATGCCAAAACCTCGATTGAGCGTGAATACAAAGGAATAAAACAACCACTCTTCCCCTACGAAGACTTTTCTTACGATCCTGCCATAGCCAATACATCATATATCGCGGGAAAACCACCCACTATATTCGAAGTCCACGTAAAAAATTACCAAACCAAAATACCAGGCAAAGACTTTACATACATTCCAGGCGAACGAAACACTGCCACTGGCTCGGAAATCGTATTTCCACTCCCTATGTATGAGAGCATCAAGCTCAAACCTTTAGCTTCACTTGCCAATCTACCGACACCTTGGACAGCCAATTTAAATATAAGAAAGAGCTGACAAAAAAAGTGGCAACAGAGAGAGCAGAACAGGGATAGGTTTATTTTCACTGGCGTAAGAAATCCGGCCCCTTTATCGGCCCGAGATTTTAGCAAGCAACCGATCTCAAGCAGGCAACACAAACCTTGCTTCAAGCCTATGCAACAATTCAAATGTATTCAAAAAAGGAACGTTCAGCTCCTTACAAACATTGGGAATGATGAATTTTCGTTTAGCCTCGACATTCAGCACTTCATGAGTAACGACTGTAGCCCCTGTAGTCATCGCTTTCGCAATTAACCAAGGGTCAGCACCCGCTAAAAATTCTTCCATAGCGCCTGTTTTCATCTTCGGCGCTTGATCTGCCACAAGCCCCGCAACCTGCGCGAATGCCAGTTGCGTATCCTGATCGGTGGTGGAGTGAAAGAAATCAGAATTGTCCTTCGCCCAACCCGCCAGATCGTCATGCCCTTTTGTTAACTCATCCATTACAGGTGCGATACTGGCTAAATCCAATGCCTTATTTTTCAGCAATAACCATTGCCAAAATCCAGGACAGATAGCCATCCCGTAGTAACGGTTCTTCGCTTCGATCAGTGTGTTAGCGTCGAGTAAATGATTCATTCCGTAATCTTGCTGGCGAGAGTCCTTAATTTGGCAGGTTGCACGCCGAGCAAGTGCCCCGCCTCGCGCAGCAGCATCCGGCCACTCATTGCTTCAGTCAGCACGGCCTTGCTTAGGCGAGGGCTGTTTTTCGCGGTAGCGTTACGGTAATAGTCACCCGCTCCACCTTTTTCATCCTGGAAAGCCTTGAGGATCATTCGATAGTAAGCGCTGTATTGCGCTTGGCTTATATGTCCGAGATCCAATGCGCGGCGACCGATCGCCAATTTACTGATGTGAAACCGAGTGGCTAGAGGAGCTAAATTGTCTTCCCAGTTAACATCAGGGTTCCACAGGGCGCGAAATTGGGCTTCGGGAGCCAGAAACTCACCTGCAACTGCATTGCAGAAACGCTCCTCGTCTCGACCATTGGCGGTATTTCCGTCAGACACGCCACTGCTACCAATCCAGATATGGGCCAGCTCGTGAAGCAAGGTGAACAGCCTGGCGGTGGGAGCGTCGGAGCTGTTGATAAAGACGACGGGGGCGTAGGCATTGCTGATGGCAAAACCCCGAAATTCGCTCACTTCCAGTTTGCGGTGAGTGTTCCCTAAAGCAATTCCACTGCGCATAACCAAAACGCCAGCCGCTTCAGCAGCTTCGATCAAGGCACGGCTGTATTTTTCGTAATCCAATCGAGCAATGTCGGGGTTCACGCCGAGGACCCGGCGGATATCGTCCACTACCTCCCTGACTTGAGATCGACTACTGAAGCGACCTACAAATGTCAGCGGTTGATGCTCCTGGTGTTGCAGATACTCCAAGTACCAGTCCTGCTTACGTATGGCATCCCTTACGGTATCCAACAGTTCCAAAGTGGGACGTTGAGGAGCAATCCCTCCCACTGTCCGCAGATCAGGTAAAGGCAGTTGTTCGACGGGAGGCTGCTGTAGAAACAGGAATCCGAAAGGGATGTGAGCGACACTCGCCCACTTTTGAGCCTGAAGGAATGTTGGCTTGGCCTCGCCAGCCTCCCACTCCTGAACTCGATCAGGTTTCACTGGCAGCTTTTTAGCAACCTGCTCAGTGGAGAGACCTGCGCGCTCCCTAGACCAGGTGAGCAGGCTTGGATTGACGTAGGCAGCTTGACTCATAGGGTCGCAGGCAAATCAGATGTGGCCGGCAGGCGTTCGAGGGCATGCTTGGTGGATGCACTCGATTGACGCTGATTCCAGCTATCTGGCATTGCCTTTCTCCTTGGCTGTTTGAGGTCTGGTGGCAGCGACTACAGATTAGTCGATAAGCAGAACGGTAGGAGCGTGCGATTATGAGGTAAATGCGCAACGACCCGAAGCGCAAATATGTAACCCGCGGACAGATGACATTGCCCGTTTTCCAGAACACCGCAGCGTCGTCATCACGCGGATATCCCAAAGACTGACCACATAATCACCCAGCGCTCTCGCAGGTTGCAGCAAAACGACCTGCACGATACCCTCCCCACCGTCGCTGCAAATTCAGCGGCCGGGCTTGGTAACCCGAGGTAAATCACTGCGCAACAGTGCCATACGTTCGCAGGCGCTTTTTTTTCGCCTGCGATCTGCGTTATGGCGGCTGTGCGTGGGACGTCTTCGGACGTGCCGGTTTCCTTGATTTCCCGGTTTACCAACCTGCGCACAGCTGCCACCCATTCGCTTGGTAACGAATGCGGCAGCTCTTCAAATTAAGGAGCTTCACTATGCGCAGTATGAATCCGTTTGAAATTCGGCTTTCCCCTCTACGCAATTCCCAATCGCGTAACCCCCTCCCCCATTGCCATTCCATCCTCGGAGGTGGCCAATGACTGAACAAACTGAACTCAAAACCATCGGCCTGACACCGGCCATCTACTGTGCGGATCAAGCGCTGTTTCATGTCACTCGCGGGGTTCCTCTTGGCGATGCGTTATCCATGGCCTCTGATTTTCTGTTCCTGGCCAAGACCCTCACTGAAGATGCTGCTTATGCCAGAGACACTGACCGGCATGCTTGGGCTGCGCATTATCTGACTTCGATGAGCAAGGCGTTGGTGGATGATGCGGTGAAGGTGCTTACTCGGGATCGGGCTTGTGCGCCGGTAGCCAAGCCGGCGGGGGCGACGGCTGAGGGTTAGTGGTTGAGGCCTGTGGGGTGTGGGTGGCTTGGGATGGTGGTGGTTGATTCGGCATTTGTGTTGGCTGGGCTGGCGCTATCGCGAGCAAGCTCGCTCCCACAGGGATTGCGGTGAGCTGACAGGCACTATTTTGGCCTGAGTGGGTGAGTGGGTTGTGATTGCGGTGCATCTTGGCTGAGCTGGCGCTATCGCGAGCAGGCTCGCTCCTACAGGGATTGCGGTGAGCTGGCAGGCATTATTTGACCTGAGTGGGTGAGTGGTTTGTGATTTCGGTACACCTTCAGTATTGATGCTGGTTGGGCTGGCGCTATCGCGAGCAAGCTCGCTCCCACAGGGGGCTTTGTGTGTTTAGCGAGATTTGGGATTAGCTCCGGGGGTTTCGGGGGTTTCGGGGGTTTCGGGGGTTTCGGGGTTTTTTGATTGTTCGATTCGAAGTAGATGCTGGGGAATCGGTTTTTATTTCTCCGGCCTTCGAGTCCTTCCGGTGGGCTTGATCGTCGCCTTCTCCACAGGCAATCCGCTGTGCATAACTCCAGCAACCTCCCCTCTGGCACGGCGCCTCACCCCTCATTCTTCTAGACTCAATACAAGGTCGTAGACAGAACCAAACACGTCGCTCTGGTGCGGCCGATTCAAGGGCCGCGTGGCAATCTGGCTTTTATGCCCCTATTGAGGTGCGGCGAAGACCGTGCCGGGCGCAACAAGATGCCCGCTCAGGGTGCCCTGGCCGACGGTCTGTAGATGCCACGATACCGTGACGTGGTGTGAATGCCGCAGCCGACACTTTCGGACAACCGACAACCGCCTGGTTTGTCCGTGACCGTGAGGATTGCTGAATGCCTGATGAGATGTTGCACCTGCCTGTGGTCAACAGTCTGCTGGAGCGCCATAAGGGCACCCCGGGTGCGCTGTTGCCTATTCTTCATGATATTCAGGAGCGCATCGGTTACGTCCCCGATGTTGCCGTCCCCGAGATTGCCCATGCCCTCAACCTGAGCCAGGCCGAGGTTCGTGGGGTGATCAGTTTTTACCATGACTTCCGTACCGCGCCGCCCGCGCGGCATATCCTGCGGCTGTGCCGGGCCGAGTCGTGCCAGAGCCGTGGCGCCGAGCAGCTTGCCGCGCAGTTGCGCGAGCGTCTGCAACTGGACGATCACGGCAGCAGTGCCGATGGCAGCATCAGTTTGCGTCCGGTGTATTGCCTCGGCGCCTGTGCCTGTTCGCCGGCGCTGGAGCTGGATGGCCGGGTGCATGCGCGGCTCAGTGCCGAGCGGCTGGATGCGTTGCTTGACGCTTGCCGGGAGGACGCGTGATGCCGACTCTTTATCTGCCTTGTGATTCCCTTGCCCGTGCCGTGGGTGCCGATGAGGTTTCAGTGGCTCTGATCACTCAGGCCCGGGAACGTAACTTGCCGCTGGAATTGCAGCGCACCAGTTCGCGCGGCCTGTATTGGCTGGAACCGCTGCTGGAAGTGGACAGTCCGCAAGGTCGGATCGGCTTCGGCCCGCTGACGGTGGCCGATGTGCCGTCGGTGCTTGATGCGCTGCAAGGCGAGCCGTCCGCTCATCCGTTGGCCTTGGGCCTGGTGGAGGAGTTGCCATATCTCAAGTCTCAACAACGCCTGCTGTTCGCCCGCGCCGGCATTACCCGGCCGCTGTCGCTGGAGGATTACCAGGCTCACGGCGGTTTCGAGGGTTTGACCCAGGCCATCGCCATTGGCGGCGAGCAGACCGCGACGGCGGTGTTCGATTCGGGCCTGCGTGGCCGTGGCGGTGCGGCGTTCCCGGCCGGGATCAAATGGCGCACGGTGCGCGGCACTCAGGCTGCGCAGAAGTACATTGTGTGCAACGCCGACGAAGGCGACTCCGGCACCTTTGCCGACCGCATGTTGATGGAAGGCGACCCCTTCCTGCTGATCGAAGGCATGGCGATTGCCGGCATTACCGTCGGCGCCACTTACGGCTACATCTATGTGCGCTCGGAATACCCGGATGCCGTGGCCATGCTGCGTGCAGCGTTGAACATCGCCCGAGAGGCCGGTTACCTGGGCGCCGATGTTGGCGGCAGTGGCCTGGCCTTCGATATGGAAGTGCGGGTCGGGGCCGGTGCTTATATCTGCGGTGAAGAAACCGCGCTGCTGGACTCCCTCGAAGGCAAGCGCGGGATCGTCCGCGCCAAGCCGCCGATTCCTGCGTTGCAGGGCTTGTTCGGCCTGCCGACGCTGGTGCACAACGTGCTGACGTTGGCCTCGGTGCCGCTGATTCTGGCCAAGGGCGCGCAGTTCTATCGCGACTACGGCATGGGCCGCTCCCTGGGCACTATGCCGTTTCAACTGGCGGGCAATATTCGTCACGGCGGGCTGGTGGAACGGGCTTTTGGCCTGACCTTGCGGGAGCTGGTGGAAGACTACGGCGGCGGTACCGCCAGTGGCCGGCCGCTGAAAGCCGCACAGGTGGGTGGCCCGCTTGGCGCCTGGGTGCCGCCTTCGCAGTTCGACACGCCGCTGGATTACGAAGCCTTTATGGCCATCGGCGCGATGCTCGGTCACGGTGGTGTGGTGGTGACTGACGACACCCTGGACATGGCCCGCATGGCGCGCTTCGCCATGCAGTTCTGCGCCGAGGAATCCTGTGGCAAATGCACGCCTTGCCGCATCGGCTCGACCCGTGGCGTCGAGGTGATCGACCGTCTGTTGGCCGCGCCTGACCAGAGCAGTCGCGATGAGCAGGTGATCATCCTCAAGGATCTGTGCGACACCCTGCAATACGGTTCACTGTGCGCGTTGGGCGGCATGACGTCTTATCCCGTGGCCAGCGCCCTCAAGCACTTCCCCGCTGACTTCGGTCTGCAAGCCTCGGAGGCCGAACAATGATCACTCTCTTCGATCCGAAAACCGATATCGACCTGGGTACACCGGCCCGCGACAGCCAGGTGCAAGTCACCCTGAATATCGATGGCCGCAGCATCAGCGTGCCCGAAGGCACCTCGGTGATGCGCGCCGCTGCGTTGCTGGGCACCACCATTCCCAAACTCTGTGCCACCGACAGCCTGGAAGCCTTCGGCTCCTGCCGCATGTGCCTGGTGGAGATCGACGGCATGCGCGGTTATCCGGCGTCCTGCACCACGCCGGTCAGCGAAGGCATGAGCGTGCACACTCAGACGCCCAAGCTCGCGACCCTGCGGCGCAACGTCATGGAGCTGTACATCTCCGATCACCCGCTGGACTGCCTGACCTGCTCGGCCAACGGCAACTGCGAGCTGCAAACCGTGGCCGGTCAGGTCGGCCTGCGGGAAGTGCGCTACGGCTATGAAGGCGAGAACCATCTGGAGGACGTGAAAGACACCTCCAACCCCTACTTCGATTACGACCCGAGCAAGTGCATCGTCTGCAATCGCTGCGTGCGCGCCTGTGAAGAAACCCAGGGCACCTTTGCCCTGACCATTACCGGGCGCGGTTTTGAATCCCGCGTGGCCGCTGCCGGTGGCGAGAACTTCCTCGACTCGGAATGCGTGTCCTGCGGTGCCTGTGTGCAGGCCTGCCCTACCGCGACGCTGATGGAAAAAAGCGTGGTGGAATTGGGTCAACCGGAACGCAGCGTGATCACCACTTGTGCCTATTGCGGTGTGGGCTGCTCGTTCCGCGCCGAGATGAAAGGCGACCAACTGGTGCGCATGGTGCCGGACAAGAACGGCCAGGCCAACCACGGCCACTCCTGCGTCAAAGGGCGCTTTGCCTGGGGCTATGCGACCCACCCGGATCGCATCACCAAGCCGATGATCCGCAAGCACATCAACGATCCGTGGCAGGAAGTCAGCTGGGATGAAGCGGTGACTTACGCCGCCAGCGAGTTCCGTCGGTTGCAGCAAAAATATGGCCGCGACTCTATTGGTGGCATCACTTCCAGCCGCTGCACCAACGAAGAAACCTACCTGGTGCAAAAACTGGTGCGCGCCGCCTTCGGCAACAACAACGTCGACACCTGTGCGCGGGTCTGCCACTCGCCAACCGGCTATGGCTTGAAGCAGACGTTGGGCGAGTCCGCCGGCACCCAGAGTTTCGACTCGGTGATGCAGGCCGATGTGATCCTGGTGATGGGCGCCAACCCCAGCGATGCCCACCCGGTGTTCGCTTCCCAACTCAAACGTCGCCTGCGTGAAGGGGCGCGGCTGATCGTCATCGACCCACGACGCATTGATCTGGTGGATACGGTGCATGCCCGCGCCGAGTATCACCTGGCCCTGCGCCCCGGTACCAACGTCGCCATGCTCAATGCGCTGGCTCATGTGATTGTCACTGAAGGACTGCTCAACCAGGCCTTTATCGACGCCCGTTGCGAGGGCAGTGATTTCGCGGTCTGGAGTGAGTTCGTCAGCCGTGCGGAAAACTCGCCGGAAGCCCTTGGCCCTGTCTGCGGTGTACCCGCTGCCGACATCCGTGCCGCTGCGCGCCTGTATGCCACCGGTGGCAATGCGGCGATCTACTATGGCCTGGGCGTCACCGAGCACAGTCAGGGCAGTACTTCGGTGATGGGCATTGCCAACCTGGCCATGGCCACCGGCAACATCGGCCGCGAAGGCGTGGGCGTGAACCCGCTGCGGGGGCAGAACAACGTGCAGGGCTCCTGTGACATGGGCTCTTTCCCCCATGAGTTGCCCGGTTACCGGCACATCTCCAATGAGGTGGTGCGGGCGCAGTTCGAACAGGCCTGGAACGTCACCCTGCAACCCGACCCGGGCCTGCGCATCCCCAACATGTTCGAGGCAGCCTTGGGCGGCAGCTTCAAGGGCCTGTATTGCCAGGGCGAAGACATCGCCCAGAGCGACCCCAATACCCAGCACGTCACCGCGGCTCTGTCGGCCATGGAATGCATAGTGGTGCAGGACATTTTCCTCAACGAAACCGCCAAGTTCGCCCATGTGTTCTTGCCGGGCTGCTCGTTCCTGGAAAAAGACGGCACCTTCACCAACGCCGAGCGACGCATCTCCCGGGTGCGCAAGGTCATGGACCCGCTGGGCGGCAAGGCCGACTGGGAAGGCACGGTGGCCCTGGCCAATGCCTTGGGCTACCCGATGAATTACCAGCATCCATCGCAAATCATGGATGAAATCGCCAGCCTGACGCCGACCTTCACCAACGTCAGCTACGCCGAACTTGAGCGCCACGGCAGCCTGCAATGGCCGTGCAACGCCGAGGCACCGGACGGCACGCCGACCATGCACATCGAAGAGTTCGTGCGCGGCAAGGGACGCTTCATGCTCACCGGCTACGTGCCGACCGAAGAAAAGGTCAACAGCCGCTACCCGCTGCTGCTGACCACCGGGCGCATCCTCAGCCAGTACAACGTCGGCGCCCAGACCCGGCGCACCGAAAACGTCGCCTGGCATGACGAAGATCGCCTGGAAATCCACCCGACCGACGCCGAGAGCCGTGGCATCAGCGAAGGTGACTGGGTCGGCATCGGCAGCCGCGCCGGGCAGACCGTGCTGCGGGCGCGGATTACCGAACGGGTTGCCCCGGGCGTGGTGTACACCACCTTCCACTTCCCGGAATCGGGGGCCAACGTGATCACCACCGACAACTCGGACTGGGCTACCAACTGTCCGGAGTACAAGGTCACCGCCGTGGAAGTCAGCCGGGTTTATCACCCTTCGGAATGGCAGAAGCGCTTCCAGGAGTTCAGCGAGGAACAGCAACGTTTGCTCGATGAACGTCGTCAGGCCCGTGGCGCGAAAGCGGAGGTACGCCGATGAGCACGGACAACCTGATCAAGATGGCTAACCAGATCGCCGAGTACTTCGCCAGCCAGCCGGACCAGCAACAGGCGGTGCTCAGCGTGCGCAATCATATGCAGATGTACTGGGCGCCGAGCATGCGCAAGGAATTGCTGGCCTGGCAGACGGAGCACCAGGGGGCGGATTTGCACCCGCTGGTGCAGGCGGCGGTGACTGGGGCGGGTTGGGAGGCTTAGCCTGCTGGCTGCAAAAAACTGTGGGAGCGAGCCTGCTCGCGATAGCGGTGTATCAGCCAGCACAAATGCTGAATGTTACGCAGCCATCGCGAGCAGGCTCGCTCCCACAGGGGGGTTGTGTTGTGGCTGGTATTAATGAATACCCAGGCATAAGTGGACAGGCCACAGGCGCTCATTTGCGGCACTAAGCGTATCCTGTTCACAACTGCCTCCCCTGAGCCCCGGAACCACAATGACCAAAAGCATTCTCTACGCCTTGGGCGCTGCTGCCTTGTTCGGCGCCAGCACGCCCTTGGCCAAGTGGCTAGGCTTGAACGTATCCCCCATCCTCCTCGCCGGCCTGCTCTACCTGGGCAGCGGCGTCGGGCTGACGCTAACCCGCCTGATCCGTGATCGTGGCTGGCAGCCGACAGGCCTGACAGCCCCTGAATGGCCGTGGTTCATCGGGGCCATTGTGTTCGGTGGCGTACTGGGCCCGGTTTCATTGATGTTTGGACTCACCCTCACCTCCGGCACCACCGCATCACTGTTGCTGAACCTGGAAGCCGTGTTGACCGCACTGATGGCGTGGGTGGTCTTCAGGGAGAACGCTGACCGGCGCATTGTTGCGGGGATGGTGGCCATTGTTGCCGGGGGCGTGTTGTTGGCGTGGCCTCGCACTTCGGCAGAGGTTCATGGCTGGTTGGGGCCTGTCGCGGTGGCGGTGGCCTGTTTTTGTTGGGCCATTGATAACAACCTCACACGTAAGGTGTCTGCGTCGGATGCGTTGTTTATTGCTGGCACCAAAGGGCTGGTGGCAGGGGCCGTCAATTGCGCGCTGGGGATCGCGCTGGGTATGCACTTGCCAGAGTGGTCGCTTCTTGGGCCAACCCTGCTGGTGGGCTTTTTGGGGTATGGCGTCAGTCTGGTGCTGTTCGTCCTGGCGTTGCGGGGGCTTGGTACGGCGCGGACCGGGGCGTACTTTTCCACGGCGCCGTTCCTGGGAGCCGCGATAGCGATCCTGTTTTTCGGTGAAGGCGTGACGTGGGTGTTTTGGATCGCTGCCGGCCTGATGGGGCTTGGGGTCTGGATTCATCTGACCGAGAGTCACTCACACGAGCATCAGCACGAACCGCAAATCCACGACCACAAGCATGTCCACGATGAGCATCATCAGCATGAACATGCCTTTGAGTGGGATGGTGTGCAACCCCATAACCATGTGCACCAACACTCACCGATCGTCCACAGTCACCCGCACTTTCCCGACATCCATCACCGACACTCGCACTGAGCCTCGGAGGCTGCGGCCATTTAAACCGGCCGTAGCCATCACCGCCCTATTCGACGTCCTTCTGCCGCGACGCCGTCACCGTCACTTCAATCGCCCGGACACTGATCGCCGCGAATGTCGCGGTCATCAGCACGCCGTTGAAACCCAGCAGGATCGCCAGCACTCGCGACACACCCAGCTTGGGCACCAGCTCTCCATAGCCGATGGTCAGGCCCGTCACGAAGGCGAAGTAGATGCCGTCAAAAGGCCCCCAGCCTTCCAGCTGGGCAATGATGAGGCCAAACGCAACGATCACTAACAGCAGTATCGAGAAGATCGGCCACACCACTTTGAAATAGAACCAGACGGCTTTGTAGAACTCTTTGCGGACGTTTGATGCACGGGCGAGGTTCATGTCGTGGGCTTCCTTGGGTCTGACTGGCCGGCATTTGAATGCGTGGCGGTTCAATACCCCGTTCAGCTTGGCACAAGCGCTGAAAACCGCGACCGACGGGGCGTTATCTTTGGCCAGGACTATGACAAAGATGACGCCGACCGGGCTATCCAGAAACCGCCCGCTATCGGTGGATTTATGTAGGAGCGAGCCTGCTCGCGATGGTCGTTAACGATAACGCATGTATTCCTGGTTAAACGCAGCGCTCTCCAGTCCATCGCGAGCAGGCTCGCTCCTACAACGACAGTGGCAGGCGTATCCCTCAGTTCGCTTCAGTTTCCCGAATCAGCTTCTTGTTGATCTTGCCGACGCTGGTCTTGGGGATTTCGGTCACAAACTTGAACTGCTTGGGGATCGCCCATTTGTTGATGCGCCCGCCGTCGACGAAGGCTTGCAAATGCACCTCCAGGATCTTGCGGTCGAGGTATTGCCCCGGTTCGCAAACGACCATGGCCATCGGGCGTTCGCCCCACTGCTCATCGACGATACCCACCACCGCGACCGACATGACAGCCGGGTGTTCGCTGATCAGGCTCTCCAGTTCCAGGGAGCTGATCCACTCGCCGCCGGTCTTGATCACGTCCTTGATGCGATCCTTGATTTCCACGCCGCCCAGCTTGTCGATCGAGGCCATGTCGCCGGTGTGCAGCCAGCCGTTGTGCCACAGCTGCGCGCCTTGGTCCGGGGCTTTCAGATAGCCCTGGGTCAGCCACGGTGCGCGCACCACGATCTCGCCCAGCGACTCGCCGTCATGGGCCACATCGTTGCCGTCGGCGTCGATGATCTTCAGGTCGACCATCGGCACCGGGGTGCCGGTCTTGATGCGGATCGGCAGTTGCGCTTCGGCGCACAGCTGCAGGTCTTCATCGCGCAGGTAGGTCAGGCACAGCAACGGGCAGGTCTCGGACATGCCGTAGCCGGCGTGCACCACCATGCCTTTGGCATGGGCTTCGCTGGCCACGCCCAGGGTCAGCGCGCTGCCGCCCAGGAGCATTTTCCAGCCGTCGAAACGGGTCGCCTTGCCTTCTTCACAGTTGAGGATCATCTGCAAAATGGTCGGCACGCAGTGGGAGAAGGTCACCTTCTCTTCGCGGTACAACTTGACCAGGCTGTTGGGTTCGTAGCGGCCGGGGTAGACCTGCTTGATGCCCATCAGGGTCGCGACATACGGCACGCCCCACGCATGCACGTGGAACATCGGTGTGATCGGCATGTACACGTCGTCGGAGCGCAACAGCGGCTGGCCCTGATAGGCGCCCAGGGTGCCGACGGCATTCAGGGTGTGCAGCACCAGTTGGCGATGCGTGAAGTACACGCCCTTCGGGTCGCCGGTGGTGCCGGTGGTGTAGAACAGCGTGGCGACCGAGTTCTCGTCGAAATCGGGGAAGTCGTACTGCTCCGGGGCCAGGGACAACAGGTGCTCGTACTCGCCCAGCACCGGCAGCGAGGTGGTGGGCGCCTCGTCATCGGTGAGCTGCAGGTAACCTTTTACGGTTTCCAGCCGACCGTGGATCTGCTCGACCAGGGGCAGGAAATCATCATGCACCAGCACCAGGTCATCCTCGGCGTGGTTCATGGTGAACAGCACCTGCTCCGGCGACAGGCGAATGTTCACCGTGTGCAGCACCGCGCCGATCATCGGCACGGCGAAGAAGCATTCCAGGTAGCGGTGGCTGTCCCAGTCGAGCAGGGCCACGGTGTCACCGGCCTTGACCCCGGCCGCCGTCAGCGCATTGGCCAGGCGGCGGATGCGCTTGTTGAGGGTCTCGTAGCTGTAGCGCAGCTTGTCGGCGTAGACGATTTCCCGGCCCGGCTGGTAGCGCACGCCGGACAGCAGCAGTTGCTTGATCAGCAAGGGATAGGCATAGGCGCCGTCGGCGGGTGGAATTATTTTTGTCGCCATCATGTTTAAGGTTCCTTGTCCTTTCGATCAGAACTGATCGGCTTGCAGCTCGTAGAGGCAGTCGCTGCCGGCCTTGACCGATGCGCTCAACGAGTGGATACGCGGCAGCAACCGGGCGAAGTAGAAACGCGCGGTGGCCAGTTTGCTGGTGTAGAAATCGTCCTCGGCATCGCCGCTCATGACGGCCTTGGCCATGCGCGCCCACATGTAGGCGTACGCGGTGTAGCCAAACACGTGCAGGTACTCGACCGAGGCCGCGCCGATTTCATTCGGGTTGTTTTGTGCTCGGTCGAGCAGCCACGCGGTCAGCTCGTCGAGGGTGTCGACGGCGGCGTTCAACGGCTGGGTGAACTCGCCGAGGTCCGCGCCGGCAGTGGCGGTGAAGTTGCGGATTTCCGAAGCGAACAAACGGTAGAGCGCCCCGCCGCTGCCGACGATCTTGCGTCCGGCCAGGTCCAGCGACTGGATGCCGTTGGTGCCTTCGTAGATCTGGGTGATGCGCACATCGCGCACCAGTTGCTCCTGGCCCCACTCACGAATGTAGCCGTGGCCGCCGAAGACCTGCTGGCCGTGAATGGTGGTCTCCAGGCCCATGTCGGTGAGAAAGGCCTTGGCCACCGGGGTCAGCAGCGATACCAAGTCCTGCGCGCGCTGGCGTGTCGGTGCGTCGTCGCTGTACTTGGCGATGTCCAGTTGCAGGGCCACGTAGCTGGAGAACGCACGGCCGCCTTCGTTCAAGGCTTTCATGGTCAGCAGCATGCGGCGCACGTCCGGGTGCACGATGATCGGGTCGGCCGCCTTGTCCTTGTGCTGCGCGCCGGTCGGTGCGCGGCTTTGCAGACGGTCACGGGCGTAGGCGACGGCGTTCTGGTAAGAACGCTCACCCTGCGCCAGGCCCTGGATGCCCACGCCCAGGCGCTCGTAGTTCATCATGGTGAACATGGCCGCCAGGCCTTTGTTCGGTGCGTCGACGATCCAGCCGGTGGCGCCGTCGAAGTTCATCACGCAGGTGGCGGAGGCCTTGATGCCCATCTTGTGTTCGATGGAGCCGCAGGACAGCGCGTTGTTTTCACCCAGCGAGCCGTCGGCGTTGACCAGCACTTTCGGCACCAGGAACAGCGAGATGCCTTTCGGTCCGGCCGGTGCATCGGGCAGACGCGCCAGCACCAGATGGATAATGTTCTCGGTCAGGTCGTGCTCGCCGCCGGTGATGAAAATCTTGCTGCCGCTGACCTTGTAGCTGCCGTCGGCCTGGGGTTCGGCCTTGGTGCGGATCAGGCCCAGGTCGGTACCGGAATGGGCTTCGGTCAGGCACATCGAACCGGTCCAGGTGCCGGCGTACATGTTCGGCAAGTAAGCCGCTTTCAGTTCTTCACTGGCGTGGGCCTTGATCGACAGGCAGGCGCCGGCGGTCAGCATCGGGTACAGGCCGAACGACAGGCTGGCCGAGTTGACCATCTCTTCGACCTGCGCCGAAATCGCCTTGGGCATGCCCATGCCGCCGTACTGCGGATCACCGCCGACACCCACCCATCCGCCTTCGGCGAAGGCTTGATAGGCCTGGGCAAAACCGTCCGGGGCGGTGACCGCGCCGTCGTTCCAGGTGCAGCCCTGTTCGTCGCTGGCGCGGTTCAGTGGCGCGATCACTTCGCCGCTGATCTTGCCGGCCTCTTCGAGGATGGCGGCGGCGGTCTCTTCATCGATCACGTCGGCCAGGCCGGGCAATTGTGCCCACAGCCGGGACACCTGGAAAACCTCGTTGAGTACGAAGCGCATGTCGCGCAGGGGAGCTTTGTAATCAGACATCTTGGCTTACTCGGAAGTGGTCACGGCATGCGGCATGCCGGGACGTTCAGTGGATTCAGTGGTTTCGGTTGCCGCGACAGAACCGGGCTGAGGGGCCCGTTCGCGCAGCAGGAAGTACGAAAGCGCAGGAATGAGGATCAGCGCGCCGAGCATGTTCCACAGGAACATGAAGGTCAGCAGGATGCCCATGTCGGCCTGGAACTTGATCGGCGACCAGACCCAGCACACCACGCCCGCGGCGAGGGTGATGCCCACCAGCCCGACCACGCGCCCGGTGAAGGACACGGCGTTGCGGTAGGCCTCGGACAGCGGCAGGCCCTGGCGCTGGAAGTGCAGTTGCACGCTGAGCAAGTACAAGGCGTAGTCGACGCCGATGCCCACGCCGAGGGCGATCACCGGCAAGGTCGCGACTTTCACGCCGATACCCATGGCCACCATCAAGGCTTCGCAGAGGATCGAAGTCAGCACCAGCGGCAACAACGCCACCAGCGTGGCGCGCCAGCTGCGGAAGGTGATCAGGCAGAACAGCGTCACCGCCGCATACACGTACAGCAGCATGGTGCGGTTGGCTTCACGCACCACGATGTTGGTCGCAGCTTCAATACCGGCAGTCCCGGCGGCGAGCAGGAACTGGCGATCTTCGGTGCTGTTTTCCTTGGCGAACTTGTCGGCAATCGCCACCACGGCATCCAGGGTTTCGGCCTTGTGATCCTTGAGGAAGGTGATCACCGGCATCAGCGAGCAGTCGGTGTTGAACAGCTCCGGGGAGTTGACCGAGGCTTGCTGGGCGGCGTAGTTGAGCACGTCCTGGTTGCGCTGGATGCTGTTGAGCTTGGGGTTGCCTTCGTAGGTGCCGGCGGTGATCTGGCGCACCGCGTTGACCAGCGAAGACGTCGCCTGCACGCCCGGATACTGTTGCAGCTCCCAGGCCAGGCGGTCGGCCAGGACCAAAGTCTTGTAGTTCAGGCAGCCTTCCGGCGCCGTCTTGATCATCACCGCGAACAGGTCGCTGGACAGCGCGTAATGCTGGGTGATGTAGGCGTTGTCGCGGTTGTAGCGCGAGTCGGCGCGCAACTCCGGCGCCCCGCTTTCCAGGTCGCCGATCTTCAGGTCCAGGCTGACCACGAAACCGCCAATGCCCATCAACACCGCGACCAGAACGGCACCCGTGGCCCATTTGGCCGTGGTGAAGCGATCGAGCGCGTCCCACAGTCTGCCGAAGCCTTTGTGCTTCTCTGCGCGGTTGTCGATCTTCAACGCGCGCTCGGCGGCTTTCGCGCCAACACCAACGTAGGACAGTGCCACCGGCATCAGCAACAGCGAGGTGAAGATCAGCACCGCGACGCCGATGCTGGCAGTGATCGCCAGATCCTGGATCACTGGAATGTCGATCAGCATCAACACGGCGAAGCCCACGGCGTCGGCCAACAGCGCGGTGACACCGGCGATGAACAGACGGCGGAAGGTGTAGCGCGCAGCGATCAGTTTATGGGTGCCACGGGCGATGTCCTGCATGATGCCGTTCATCTTTTGCGCGGCATGGGACACGCCGATGGCGAAGATCAAAAACGGCACCAGCACCGAGTACGGATCGATGGCGTAGCCGAGCCAGGCGACGATGCCCAGTTGCCAGACCACCGCGATCAGCGAACAGCCGACCACCAGCAGGGTGCTGCGCACGCAACGGGTGTAGCCGTAGATGATGATCAGCGACGTGACCACGGCCAGGCCGAAGAACATCATCACCTGGATCAGGCCGTCGATCAGGTCGCCCATCAGTTTGGCGAAGCCGATCACCCGCACCTTGTAATGGCCGGTGCCTTCGACGCCGGATTTACGCGCAGCGCTGTCGCCGGCGTATTCGATCTTGTCGCGCAACTGCTCTTCGAGCATCTGCGAGAACGCGTGGTAGTTGATGCGTTGACCACCAGCGGCAGCTTTGTCCATCAGCGGCACGATCAGCATGGTCGACTTGAAGTCGCTGGCCACCAGGCTGCCCACCACACCGGCGCGGGAGATGTTCTGGCGCAACTGTTCGATCTGCTCAGGCTGCCCGGAATAGGTGTCGGGCATCACCGGGCCACCCTGGAAACCGTCCTCGGTGACTTCGGTCCAGCGCACCGCCGGGCTCCACAGCGACTTCATCCACGCACGGTCGACGCCTTCGGTGAGGAACAACTGGTCGTTGACCTGCTTGAGCACGTCGAGGTATTCGGGGTCGAAAATATCGCCCTGGGTGTTCTCGACCACCACCCGCACCGAGTTGCCCAGTGCCGCGCAGCGAAGCGCGGTTTTCCAGGAAGTTCTGGATGTAGGGCTGGCTCTGGGGAATCATTTTTTCGAAGCTTGGGCGCAACTCCAGGCGAGTCACGGCCATGAAGCCCAGCACCACGGTGGCGAGCGCCATCAGCAGCATGAACAGCGGGCGGTAGTTAAACACCAACCGCTCGAGGAGGTTGCCGGAGCGGTGGTCGAAATCACGCAGATCGCGAATCACCGGCATGGCGTCTTGTTTGATATTGCCCATGTCTGGGTTCTCGCTCTTAGGGTTCGAGGGCTGGATCGGCGGACAGCGTCCGGGCACCACGGCTGCCGGCCAGCACCAAGGCGCCGGCGGCGGACTGGGTGGCGCCGGCGACCGGGGTCGGTGCCGGTTGCTGCTTCAGACGCAACTGCGCGCCCGTCCCTTGGCTGACCAGCATCTGCCCGCCCTGGGTGAACAAGCGATAATTGCCACGGGCATCGATCAGGCCCGCGGTGATGCTGACGTGCAGGCCGGTGTCCAGTGCGGTCCAGCTCTGGCCGCCGTCGGTGCTGCGCAACACGTTGCCGCGCAGGCCGTAGATCAGCACTTCACCGGGCTTGCCGAGCACACCGAAGAAGCTGCCTTGATAAGGCGTCGGCACGGCATTGAAGCGTTGGGCGCTGTCGTCCCACTTGAGCAACAGGCCCTGCTCGCCAGCGATGTACAGGCTGTCGCCGGTGGAGGCGATGGCGTTGAGGTGGAAACCCTGGGGGTTGTCGGTGCGGTCCTGGAACGGGGTCCAGGTCAGGCCACCGTCGTCGGTGCGCAGGATCAGGTTGAACACGCCGACCACGTAGCCGGTCTTGTCGTTGGCGAACCAGACGCCGAGCAGCGGTTTGTCCGCGCCCTGATCGGCCAGCCTCTGGCCCTCGGCGACCAGCAGCGGCCATTGCTCATTGCCCGGTTCGGCGCTGGCCAGCGCCGTGTAATGCTTGACCAGCAAGGCGCCGATCTGACGCCCGTCGAGTTGCTTTTGCCAGGTCGCGCCGGCGTCGCTGCTGTGCAGCACCACGCCGTCATTGCCCACCGCCCAGCCTTGGGTGGCGGTCGGAAAATTCACCGCAGTGAGGTCGGCACTGGCCGGTACGGCGGCCTGTTGCCAGTGGCTTCCCGAATCATCGGAAAACAGAATATGGCCACGCTGGCCGACGGTAATCACGCGCTCGCCGGCGCGAGTCATACCGGACAACGGGCTGTTGATGGCCAAGGCACTGACCCTGGCGGGCAGGTCCAGCACATCGACGTAATCGGCCGCCTGGGCGATGCCCTGCGACAGGCCGAGCACAACGCCAAACGCTAGCTGCAACATATTATTTTTATACGAACACATACTGCGTCCTCTTCGGAAAACCGCGTCGGGGTACACATCATCGGTGTGCCTGACGTTCAAACCTTGCGTTCGTGACGATCGGCACGCACCGACCGCCGCACGGTCTCACTGCCTTGTGGGCAGTGGACCGAACTTGCGCTTTTTTGCGGTTGGCTTAGCGAATACCGGCGCCGGCCAGGGATTCCGAAGACCACTGGGCCTTGGAGAGCGGCTCGATGTACTTGATGCCGCCGTAAGGGCCGACTACACCGTTGATGTTGTAGGAACCGCCGACCAGGTCGTAGATCATGAAGGGCGTCGAATCCGGCACCTGCTTGTCGTAGCTCTGGCTCAGGAAGGCGAAGGAACCGCGATAGAGCTGACCACGGGCGTCATATTGATCCGAGGCCAAAGCGGTCCAGCTGTCTTCGTCGAGGTAGAAGCGGCGCTTGGCGTAGATGTGACGGGCACCGGCCTTGAGGTTGCCTTCAACGACCCAGACGCGGTGTTTTTCCCAGCGTACGAAGTCAGGTGACAGGTGATTGGCGGTGGTCAGCGACTTCGGATCCTGCACGTAGGTCAGTTTGTAGGTGTTGTACGGCACGATCATTTCCTGCTTGCCGACCAGTTTCCAGTCGTAGCGATCCAGCGCACCGTTGAACACGAACACGTCATCGTAGGTGCCCGCACCGGCGGTCCCCGGGTTTGGCGTGTCGTAAGCCAGGCTCGGCGCCAGTTTCACTCGACGCTGCCCCGGCAAGTACTGCCAGGCGCGACGCGGTTGCTGCAACGGGTTTGCGGCATCCTTGAGCATGATCGCCTCGCCGGCCCGGCGCGCAGGGCCGGTGTACGCCAGCTTCATCTGGTAGTACACGTCGGCACTGCTGATCGGCTGCGAGAGGTTTTCGTAGATCGGGTAGGAGATGTTCGCTTGCCCGGTGGTCGCCAGGCTGGGAACGCCCGCGGAGTCAACGTTCCAGGAGTCGTACTTGGAGCTGATGCTGACGCCTTGGTAGCGCAACAGGAAGTTCCACATCGCTTCGTTACCCGACTGCGGAATCGGGAATGGAATGCCCGGCAGGACGTTGTCGATGGCCAGGCCACCTTCCAGGGACTTGGCGCCGCTGGCGTTCTTCACGCCGTTGTCCAGAATCGCCTGGGGCAGCGAAACGGTGCGGTGCGTCGGGAACACGTCGACACGGAACGTCGGGAAACGCTTGGCCAGTTCTACCGTGGTCGCGGTGAGCAGGCCCTTGTACTGATCAACGTTCTTGCCGTCGATCACCAGCACAGGCTTTTCACTGGCAAACGGATCCGGGCGCATGCTGTCGCCGGCCTTGAAGCTGGCCGGCGGCGTGGTCAAGCCACCGTTGTAGGCAGGAATGGAACCATCAGCGTTCCCGGCTTTTTCAGCCCCTACCTGGGTCAGGCTGGTGCCCAGCCTGGCAGCTTCCTGAGGTGAAACAGCAGCCTGTGCCTGAGCGGCGAAGACCATGGCCAGCGAAGCGGCCAACACGGTTTTTACAAATTTCATCTTGTTATTCTCCTGCTTGCGTTAAGCAAATCAGTGGTGAATCAGAATGTAGTTTTCATCGTCAGGTACACGGCGCCACGGTCCTCAGTCGTGGCACCACCTCCGGAGAAGGACGAGTAGCCACCGGCGTAGCAGGCGTAGTTTTCGTTGCCGCTAAAGGCGTTCGGGGTAGAGCCGTCACCACCGGTTGGGCCGGTGCTTACACCGCTCTTGTTGCACTTGTCGGTTTCGCCAAAGGAGTCCACGTACTTCAGGTCGACAAAGTATTTGTTGTACACAATGGCGCCCACGCCCACGGCATAGTTGCCGGTGTCCTTGGCACCGCCACCGGAGACCGGCGACACACCGTCGAGACCGACGTTGACCGACATCGGCGCGTTGAGATCGACACCCGGGAATACCTGGTACCAGGTCGGTGTGAAGTTGACGGCCAGACCCCAGTTGTCACGGGTCGGCGCGTCGATGCCGCGATAGCTGCTCTTGCCTTTGTAGAGCGCCTCGTTTTCGCTATCGAGCTTGAGCAGGTTGCTGTAGTACAGCTCGGCCAGCACGGTTGCCTGGTCGAACACAGGTGTTTTCGGCAGGGTCATCAGACCGTTGAGCGTCCAGTGCAGGGTGTCACCGGTGGCGGCCATGCTGTCGCCACGGCTCGGGGTGTCATAGACCACACCGGTGGCGTCCGAACGCGCAGGCAGCAGCCCAAGCCCTTGACCCAGGCCCAGCGGGCTGCGGGTACTGACGATCGCCGGGATACTGGCCAGCGGCATGTTGTGACGAACGTTCAGGTCCGAACCCACGCTGATTCCACCCACGTCCTTGGACAGGCTCAGGCCAAGGATCTTGATGTTGTCGGCATAGGCCAGTTGATAGGTGGCGGTGTCCAGCGAGTTGAGGGTGTTGATCACCGCAGGCACTTGCCCTGCCGGACGGGTGCCGTTCGGGTTGGCCGAGGTAATGCCCCGGGCGTCCAGCCAGGCTTGCGGCAGGATTTCCGAGGTTTCGCGGTAGTAAACGCCGAGGGTGCCATCCAGCCAGGCCGGCGACCATTTGGCCATGACGCCCCAGTCGCCGCTGTCATGCGGGGTCAGGTCCTTGCCGCGACGCACATTGGTCAAGGCGTTGCACGGCGCCAGGCCACAACCGAGCGGGCTGCCCGGTACCACGCCGTTGGTGTTGCCCAACAGGAACGATTGCGCGCCGAAGCCGACCAGGTCGGAACCACCGTAGTAGGTGCCCGCTTCCGGCAGACGCGCGGCATCCCAATTGAGGAAATACTGGGCACCCACGGTCAGCTCGGGATTGATGGTGAACGACATCGACAGCTGGTTACGCGGAACGAACAGTTCCTTGGCTTCGGTACCCGGCGAAGCGGCGAGCTTGGCCAGGTCGAGGCCGGACTGGCCGTAGCTGACCGAGTGCACCGGGTTGAGAATGGTCTCGCCCCAGAACACGTTGTGCTGACCGGCCTTGGCGCTGAACATCGATTCCTCGCCCACTTCGGTGCTGTAGAACACGAAGGCATCGAGGATTTCGCCCGAAGGACCGCTGTAGTAGCGCTGGGCATAGTTGCTCAGGTGCGGGCTGCCGTTGCCGACGTTGTCATGGGTGACCCCGGCCAGTCGCGGGTCGTTGGCGATCAGGCCCGATCGCGCATCGTTGCCGTTGACGAACGGGTTGGAGTTGGAACCGGTGTTGTCATAGGCCTTGTCGTACCAGCTGGCGGCGCTGACGCGAAAGCCCATGGCGTTCTTGTAGACCACGTCCATTTCGGTCAACAGGTCGACACGGTTGGTGATGTTGGTACCGGCCTTGCGGAAGTTGTAGTCGCCGTCGTTGTTGTTCGGCGTTGCCAGCATGCGCTTGTCGGCGCTTTCGGTGCGTACGCCGTAGTTGTACTTGATGGTGTTATCCACGCGTACGTTCCAGTCCGGATTCCCCGTCTCGATCTCGACCCCATGGGCCATCGGTACGGTTGCCGCGAAAATGGCCGAGGCCAGCAAGGTGTAGCGTGGCGCGGTGAAGCCGTGACTCTTATTGTTGTGCATTGCGTTGTCTCCGCCTTTTTGTCTTTGTTTTAAGCGCAGCCGCCCTCGCACAAACCTCTTCGGGCTTGCGTTTAAGGAATGAGGGCAAATGCCGGTTGGCGTACTGCCAGTCCAGCTCCTTGTACTAGCGATCCAGCTCCAGGATGAGTGCTTCAGCTTGCTGCCAGTGGCCAAATCCTGCGGCCGGATTGAGATGACCGACTTCGCCCAGATTGAGCAATTCGGCGCCCCAGCCTTCTGCCATGCGGGTGACCGCGGCAAGACTGGCCAGGTGATCGTTGGTGCTGCCGGCCACGATGCTGCGAAATGGCAGCGGATCTTGTGGCAGAGGATTCCAGCCCTGGTTACGCAGGGTCTCGGACGATGGATAGTTTGACGGCCAGACCGCATCGAGGTCCGGTGGCGCGGCCAGCAAGGCGCCCTTGATCGGACGGCTGTAGTGCGCAGCCCAGTGCGCGACCATCAGCACACCTGCGCTGTGGGCCACCAGAATCACCGGGCCGTCGATTTGTTCGAGTTCGTGTTGAATCGCCCGCACACGGGCCATGCAATCGAGCTTGTCGGTCGTAAGCGGCGCCACACTGCGTACGTTGCTCAGCCTGGCGGCCAGCAGTGTTTGCCAATGTTCGGCCACATGCTCGCGCAGGCCTGGGACGATCAGAACGGTGGCGGCAGTTTGCAGTTTGTCCACGGTCAACACCTTCGCTTTCTCGATAACTCGACTGGCTGTATTCGCCAGGGGCTTTTTGTAGGGTCGACATTAAAGAGCGCCCACCCGAAGCGCTTTACATTGGACGTCATGCACTTTTCTTTTGATGACAAATTGTCGGACACTTTGACAGCGCGACCACCGGTCGAAAAATCCCGCAGGTCGGCGCAAGGTCACTGTAATCAACGGATGAGCGCCGGTGGCTCCATGCAGCGTAGAAGACTGGTGACCGGCCAGCATGAATTCCATCAACGACATGACAACTGTTCAACTGTTGATACGCTGGATATAGTCGCCACGCTCACGCCAATCGCCATCGGCCCAGGGAAGACTTTGCATGACCAAGCTTGTTCGCGCCGCCGTCTTGACCAACTACCTGGAGGTCACCCAGTACCTGGGTTTCAACCCGCGCGACGTGCTGGCCGCTGTCGGCCTGAGCAGGGCCCAACTGCAAGCCCCTGAACACCGTATCCATATCGATGCCGCCGTGCGCTTGCTGGAAGACTCGGCCACCGCCAGCGGCTGCCAGACCTTCGGCCTGAGCATGGCCGAGTCGCGCCAGCTCTCGGACTTCGGCGTGGTCAGCCTGCTGCTCAGCCACCAGCGCACCCTGCGCGATGCCTTGCAGGTGGTGGTGGATTACCGGCACCTGATGAATGACTCTCTGGCCATCTTCATCGAGGAGGCCGGCAAGATGGTGATCATTCGCGAAGAGGTGGTCACCGAATCGCCGATGCCCAGCCGCCAGGCCACGGAGCTGGCCATTGGCGTGATGTTCCGGCTGTGCTCGGCCCTGCTGGGCACACACTGGCATCCCTACAGCGTCAACTTCATGCACCAGCCACCGGACAACCTGCACCTGCACCGCCGCCTGTTCGGCTGCAACCTGGAGTTCGGCAGCGAGTTCAACGGCATCGTCTGCCCAGACATCAGCCTCGACATGACCAACCCCAACGCCGACCCGGCCATGGCCCGCTATGCCCAGGGCTACCTCGACTCGCTGCAGAACCACGAAGGCGCCTCGATGCTGTTCGAGGTGCGCAAGGCCATCTACCTGCTGCTGCCCATGGGGCGCGCCACCATCGAGCAGGTGGCCCAGAGCCAGGGCATGAACGTGCGCACCCTGCAACGCCGCCTCAAGGACGACGGCTGCGCGTTCAATGACGTGATCAATGATGTGCGTCGCGATCTGGTGCTGCGTTACCTGGACAACCCGAACTACTCCCTCAGCCGCATTGCCGACATGCTCGGCTATTCCATGGCGAGTTCGTTTACCCGCTGGTTCATCAGCCAGTTCGGCATGCCGCCGGCGACGTGGCGCGCGCAAAAACAGACGGGGACGAAACCGTCCTGACAGCCCGGCAAAAAAAACGGCGACTGCTGGTACAGTCGCCGCGAAAGCGCGAGGTTGGAACACCATTCCCTGTGGGAGCGAGCTTGCTCGCGATGGCGGTGTGTCAGCCGCCATGAGTGTTGAATGTGAAACCGCTATCGCGAGCAAGCTCGCTCCCACAGGTTTTGTGTCAGCCTGCCAATTAGAGGCCCCAACGCAGCAACAACAGCACCAGCACCACCAGGAACACCGTCTCCCCGACCATCAGCAGAATCGGCTTGATCCCGACCGCCGCCAGCTCCTTGAGCCAGGTCTTCATGCCCAGAATGCGCGAAGTTGGAACACTATCCCTGTGGGAGCGAGCTTGCTCGCGATGGCGGTGTGTCAGCCGCCATGAGTGTTGAATGTGAAACCGCTATCGCGAGCAAGCTCGCTCCCACAGGTTTTGTGTCAGCCTGCCAATTAGAGGCCCCAACGCAGCAACAACAGCACCAGCACCACCAGGAACACCGTCTCCCCGACCATCAGCAGAATCGGCTTGATCCCGACCGCCGCCAGCTCCTTGAGCCAGGTCTTCATACCCAGAATGCGCGAAGTTGGAACACTATCCCTGTGGGAGCGAGCTTGCTCGCGATGGCGGTGTGTCAGCCGCCATGAGTGTTGAATGTGAAACCGCTATCGCGAGCAAGCTCGCTCCCACAGGTTTTGTATCAACCTGACGTTCAGAGCCCCCAGCGAAGCAACAACAGCACCAGCACCACCAGGAACACCGTCTCCCCGACCATCAGCAGAATCGGCTTGATCCCCACCGCTGCCAGCTCCCTGAGCCGGGTCTTCATGCCCAGAATGCGCGAAGTTGGAACACCACCCCTGTGGGAGCGAGCTTGCTCGCGATGGCGGTGTGTCAGCCGCCATGAGTGTTGAATGTGAAACCGCTATCGCGAGCAAGCTCGCTCCCACAGGTTTTGTATCAACCGACGTTCAGAGCCCCCAGCGAAGCAACAACAGCACCAGGAACACCGTCTCCCCGACCATCAGCAGAATCGGTTTGATCCCCACCGCCGCCAGCTCCCTGAGCCGGGTCTTCATGCCCAGAATGCGCGAAGTTGGAACACCACCCCTGTGGGAGCGAGCTTGCTCGCGATGGCGGTGTGTCAGCCGCCATGAGTGTTGAATGTGAAACCGCTATCGCGAGCAAGCTCGCTCCCACAGGTTTTGTGTCAGCCTGCCAATTAGAGGCCCCAACGCAGCAAAAACAGTACCAGCACGACCAGGAACACCGTCTCCCCGACCATCAGCAGAATCGGTTTGATCCCGACCGCCGCCAGCTCCTTGAGCCGGGTCTTCATGCCCAGGGCACTGATGGAAATCACCAGGCACCAGCGCGACAGTTCGTTGACCGATCCCTGCACCGCAGGCGCTATCCAGCCGGTGCTGTTGATGCAGGCCAGAATCAGAAAGCCGACGGCGAACCACGGCAACAGCGGCGGGCGCTTGCCCGTCGGATCGGCGCCTTGCATGCGGGTGATCATCGCCGCGGTGACGATCACCGGCAGCAGCATGGCAACGCGCATCAGCTTGACCACCGTGGCCGTGTCGCCGGTCTCGGTCGACATGCTGTAGCCGGCACCGACCACCTGGGCCACGTCGTGGATCGTGGCGCCGAGGAACACCCCCGCCACCTGCGGTGACAACTCCAGCCAGTTGGCGATCATCGGGTAGACGATCATTGCCAGCGTCGACAGCGCCGAAACGCCGATGACCGTGAACAGTGTGGCGCGCTCTTTCTGCGGATGGTTCGGCAGCGCCGCTGCCAGTGCCAGGGCCGCCGAGGCACCGCAGATGGCCGTCGCGCCGCCGGTGAGCATGCCGAACAGGCGCTGGAAGCCCAGGGCCTTGGCGGCGATCACCGACACGCTGATGGTCACCACCACCAGGATCACCACCAGCGCTATCGGCTTCCAGCCCAACGCCGCCATTTGCTCCAGTGTGATGCGCATGCCCAGCAGTGCCACGCCAATGCGCAACACGGTGCGGGCGGTGAACTCGACACCGGCCTTGCAGGGGCCGTCATCGGCGAGAAAATTCAGGGCCATGCCCAGCAACAAGGCAAACAGCATGACCGGCGCACCGTAGTGCTCGGACAGAAACGACGCGGCGGCCGCGACAATCAGACTGACGATAAGCCCCGGTGCCAGTTCGCGCGTGCGAGTGTGGATACGGGTGAGAGCAATGGCGCTCATGGCGCGGACTCCTCGGTTGCGATGACGATAAACGCCTGGCCGTCGATGATCTCGACCGGGTAGTTGGTGACTTTGACCTGCCTGGAATTGAGCAGGTAACCGCTGTGCAAATCGAAGCGCAAACCATGGGCGAGGCATTGAATCACCCGGCCCTCAAGACGCCCTGCGCATAGCGAAGAACCCTGGTGCGGGCAGCTGTCGTCAATGGCAAACAACTGCCCGTCGACGTTGAACAGCGCCAGGCTTTTGTCTTCGAATTCGAACAGCGCCCGGCCACCGGCCTGCGGGTACTTGCCGGCTGGCACGGGAATGCGCCGGGTCATGCCGGTTGCCGCTCGCGATCATGTTCCTTGAGGGCTTCGGTCATGGCCCCGAGCAGCGCCTGGGCAGGCTGTGCGCCGATCACCGTCAGGCGGTTGTCGAATTTGAAGCTCGGCACACCACTGGTCGCGCCAGGGGAGCCTTCAAACGGCGTGGCATCGCCCTTCAGGCAATCGAGCAAGCCGTCCTGGGACACGCCGCAGGAGCGGGCGATGGCAAGCAAGGTCTCACGGCAACCGAGGTTTTCGCGCCTCAGGAAATAAGCGGC
Organism: Pseudomonas sp. S2_F07; assembly: GCF_054668325.1. NCBI lineage: Bacteria > Pseudomonadati > Pseudomonadota > Gammaproteobacteria > Pseudomonadales > Pseudomonadaceae > Pseudomonas > Pseudomonas sp. S2_F07. Next base: position 4,930,308 of record NZ_CP162758.1, on the reverse strand, counting down.
GAACAGTCGTTCGAGCAACATTTCACGCTGGCTGGCATTACCCAGTGCGCTGGCACGCTCGAACAAGCGATGGGCGTCGGCGGTGTTGGGCATCGTCTCGATACGGCTGAGATCGATGGCCAGTCCGACTGCACTGGCAGCCTGCTGTACCTGGTTTTGGCGCATGGTCATTGCGTCGGCATTGCCCAGGCGCTTGCGATAGAAATCGGCGAAGGGTTCACCTTCCACCGGCATCTGCGGCAGCAACTGCACACCGTGCCACACCGTAGTGATCTGCACATCCGGGTGGCGACTGCGAAACTGCACCTGCGCGTGCTCCAGTTGGCGTTTGCCGATCAGGCACCAGGGGCAGATAAAATCGAAAAACACATCAATACGTAAACGACGACTCACAACTTCACCTCTATCCCGGCGGCACTGACGGGCTCAGGCAAGCTCTGACCCTCAAGCCGGGCGATATCTTTTTGGTAATGACACTTGGCATAGAAGAACACCGCTGCCGCCGCGAGGCTGACCAGTGGCACTAATTGGAAAGCGGCATGCAGGCCGATGAGGTCGGACACACGGCCAGTCAGGAACGGCCCGGGTGCCAGACCCAGCAGGTTATTGGCCAGGGTCAGCGTGGCGAACGCCGTACCGTGGACCGAGTAATGGGTCAGGTTGGCAACCATCGCGCCGGCGGGGCCGGTGGTGCCGGTGGCAATCGCCATGCCCAGACAGATCAGCGCCAGTTGCACCGGCCCTGCGTGCAAGGCAAAGGCCGCCGACAGCAGCAGGCAACTGCCCAGGCAAAAGCCGATGGCCAGGCTGACCTTGCGCTCCGGCGAGTTGCGACACAGGCGGTCGCTGAGCATGCCGCACAGGATCATCCCCGCGCCGCTGCACAACACGATGATCGCCGCCATGCCACCGGCCTTGTCGGTGGGCATGTCGTAGTAGCGGTTGAGGTAGCTGGGAATCCACACCATCACCGTACCGCCGACGAACAACTGCAAGCCGCTGCCGATGTAGGTCGCCACCACCGAACGGCTGGACCACAACGTAGACAACGGACGCTTGACCGCTGCCACCTTGTTCGCCAACTGAGCTGCACGCTTGGGCGCAATGCGCGCTTCCTTGACGATGAGCGGATAGAGCACCGCCAGAAACAGGCCAAACAGCGACATGCCGGCGAACGACCAGCGCCAGCCCAGCTTGGCGGCGATCGCACCACCCAAAGCCATGCCCAACACCGAACCGAACATCCCACCGGCCATGAAGGCACTGGCCAGGGTGGCCCGCATGTGTTTGGGGAACACCGAAATCACTACCGCGATGCCCACGCTGCCGTAGGCCGCTTCGCCGACGCCGACCATGAACCGCGCGATGAACATCTGCTGGTAGTCCTGGGCCAGCGCGCAACCCAGGGTCGCCACGCTCCACAGGAACGCCATCAGCGCCAGGCTCTTGACCCGGCCGAAACGGTCGGCCATCAACGACAGGGGAAATGTCAGCAGGCCGACCATCAGGGCAACGATGCCGCTGAGCAGACCCAGCTGTCCGTCGCTCAATGCCCACTCACTCTTGAGCAGCGGGAATACCGCGTTCAGCACCTGACGCGACATGTAATCGGAAATCAACAGACCGAACGTCAAGGCAAAGACGATCCAGGCATATTGGCGCGCAACGCCGACTCCGCTGGAGTCGTCATCGTCAGCGGCGATTGGGTGAAAGGCCATGCAGCCTCCTCAATAGCTTTGTTTTATTTTTGTTATCAAGCGTGTAACGGTCAGGCGGACGAGAGGTCACGGCCTCTCGTCCCGACCCACGGTCAACCGCGTTGCGGAGTACCTTTCTGCCCAGCCTTGCGGTTGGGGGCCATGCCGTTGGCCAACAGGGTTTCTTCGATGGTTTCGTACTGCACGCCGATGCGGTAGATCTCGCGGGCTTCTTTGCCGGTGGCGATTTCACGGCCCAGTTCATGGGCAATGCGCACGGTTTGCCGGATCTGGGCAACGGAGCCGAAACGGTCACCCTTGTGGTCAATGATAGTGTCTTCGTTGCCCACACGCGGGTGCATGCCCATGGCCATCGACATGGTGTTGAACGGCATGACGTTTTTCAGCAGCGACTCGGAGGTCAGGGTGCAACCGTCCGGCGCGCGGTGGATGAAGTTGAAGAAGTTGAACGGGTTCGGGCCATCGAAACCGCCGCCGATGCCGATCCAGGTCAGGTTCAGCGGGCCTTTGTAAACGCCACGGCGCACCAGGCGCTCGAGGGTTTCCATGGCGTGCATGCCGGTCAACTGGAAGTGTGGCTGGATGCCGTTGTCCATCAGGCGCTTGAGGTGTTCGGCAACCCAGGCAGGTCCCGCCGGTACGGTCATTTCGCTGTAGGCGGCGTGGATCATCGGGTTGTCCAGGGAAGTGCCTTTCAGGTACTCCGGGTACAACAGCTCCATGATGTTCATCTGGGTGGTGTTGATCGCCACGGTGACCTGATCCGGCTTAGGGGTCAGTTCGGCCAGCATGTGACGGGTGTCGTCAGACAGCCACTTGGCCGCTTCGCCATCGCTTTCCGGAGCGAAGGAAATCGAGCCGCCGACCTGGATGATCATGTCTGGCACGGCTTCACGCACACCGGCGATCAGCTCGTTGAACTTCGACAGGCGCTTGGAGCCCTTGCCGTCCAGTTCACGTACGTGCAAGTGCAGAACCGTGGCGCCGGCTTCATAGCATTCGACCGCTTTCTGGACTTGCTCGTCCATGGTCAGCGGGATGTCTTCCGGGAAATCTTCCGGCATCCATTCCGGGCCGTACGGGGCCACGGTGATGACTACCTTTTCCATGTTTTCGGGGTGCAGGGAATCGTCGAAAAATTGCATGGGTTACTCCAGTTCTTATGATTGTCCCGCCCACCCGGAGTCGCGCCGGGCAGGCGTGTTTACGAGAGCGAATGCAGAGGCGTGGATCAGTAAGTCTTGTCGCCGATGATCCCGGCGCGATCCATCTTGCGATGGCAAGGCGGGTAATCCATGACGGCGTAATGCTGGGTACTGCGGTTGTCCCAGATGGCGATGCTGTTGGGCTTCCAGCGCCAGCGCACCTGATACTCAGGGATGTACGCCTGGCTGATCAGGTAACGCAGCAACTCGCCGGCGCCGGGGTTGGCATCCTGGCCAAAGCGCACCCGCTCAGGGGTGTGGTAGTTGCTGAAGTGGGTGGTGAAAGCGTTGACGAACAGCACCTTCTCGCCGGTTTCCGGATGGGTGCGTACCACCGGGTGCTCGGCATCCGGGAACCGCTCCCTGAGTGCCAGGCGTTTTTCAATCGGCATGGCGGCGCCGAAGCTCGCTTCGATGCTGTGGCGCGCACGCAGGTCGGCGATCTTGACCTTCACGTCTTCGGGCAAACGTGCGTAGGCCTCGACCATGTTGGCCCACATGGTGTCACCGCCCACCGGCGGGCACTCCAGGCAACGCAATACGCAGCCCATCGGCGGGACATCACGCCAGGTGGCGTCGCTGTGCCAGGAGTTTTCGTAGCGGTCTGCCGGCTGGTCCGGACGCTTGTAGATTTGCACCAGACCCGGATGCTCCGGATCACTGCCCGCGACGGGGTGATCTTCAAGCTCGCCGAAGCGCCGGGCAAAAGCTACGTGCTCGGCGCGGGTGATGTCCTGATCGCGCAGGAACACCACGCGGTGCTTGAGCAACTGGGCGCGGATCTCGGCAAACAGACCGTCGTCGTGTACCGCGTCGGCCAGATTGACGCCGATCAGTTCGGCGCCGATGGAGCAGGTCAATTGTTCGACTTTCATGGCTGGCCGCTCCTTAAACGACGAAAATCGATGAGCCGGTAGTCTTGCGCGATTCAAGGTCGCGATGGGCCTGCACGGCATCCTGCAAGGCGTAGTGCTGGTTGATCTCGATCTTGATCCGGCCGCTGCCGACGTGGTCAAACAACTCACCGGCCAGCGCGGCTTTTTCGGCCGGGTCGCTGATGTAGTTGGCCAGGGCCGGACGGGTCAGGTACAGCGAACCTTTCATCGCCAGCATCACCGGGTCGAACGCCGGGATCGGTCCGGAAGCAGTACCCACGCAAACCATCAGGCCACGGGGTTTCAACGAATCCAGCGAACCCATGAAGGTGTTCTTGCCAACGCTGTCGAACACCACGTTGACGCCCACGCCATCGGTCAGTTCGCGAACGCGAGCGGCGACGTCTTCATGGCTGTAGTTGATCGTATGGTCGCAACCGTGAGCCCGGGCGATTTCCGCCTTTTGCTCGGTCGACACCGTGCCGATCACGTTCAGGCCCAGCAACTTGGCCCACTGCGAAACGATCAGGCCGACACCGCCAGCGGCGGCGTGCAACAGGATGCTGTCGCCCGGCTTGAAGTCATAGATGCGGCGCATCAGGTACGAGGACGTCAGGCCACGCATGGTCATCGCGGCAGCAGTCTCGAAGCTGATGGTTTCCGGCAGCTTGATCAACGGCGCGGCCGCGATCAGGCGCTCGGTGCTGTAGGCGCCGAGGGTGTTGAGGAAACCGGTGTAGGTGACGCGATCACCGACTTCGACGTTGGTAACCCCTTCACCAACGGCCTGGACTACGCCAGAGGCCTCGACGCCCATGCCGTTGGGCATCGGAATCGGGTAGGTGCCGTTGCGGAAGTAGGTGTCGGCATAGTTCAGGCCAACCGCCACATGGCGAAGGCGAACCTGACCCGGACCGGGTTCGCCGACTTCGACGTCCTCATAACGTAGAACTTCGGGACCACCGGTTTCGTAGAAGCGTACGGCTTTGGCCATTTTTCTTATTCTCCAATCTGCAATATGGGCGTGTTGCATCGAATTGCGCTGATTGGACTGTAGGACGAGGCCTGTCGGGACGCTTCTCATCAGACGACAATGGCTTTTCATTTGGTGACAGACAGAAACGGGATCGTCTGGCCAGTCCCGCCACCACCTGCGCTATCATCGCCCGCTTCCACGCCCCAAGAGTCTTGAACCCGGATGTCCGAAACGCTGCCACTGCCTGATGATCATGCCTTGCCCCCAGTCCTGGCCGGCCCGCTGTTGCGGCGCCTGGAGCCCACGCGGCTGGTGCTGTGGCTGGTGGGTTCCCGGGCGCTGGCGCTGACCTTGCGCTTGCAGGGCGTCGGCGATATCCGCCTGGATGCCGGTCAATGCACGGTGATTGCAGTGGGTGCCCATGCCTTTGTGCACTTGATCGATGTACAACTCGACGGCGCCCTGCCCCGGGACGAGTCGGTCGACTATGACCTGTTGATCAATGGCACAGAACAAGGCATCGCCGACTGGGCGCCGCACCTGCTGTATGGCGATGCCCGTTGCCCGAACTTCGTCCTGCGCGCTCGGGTCGACCAGTTGCTGCACGGCTCTTGCCGCAAGCCTCATCACCCGGCGACAGACGGCTTGCTGTGCGTCGACCAGTTACTGGCGCAGGAACACGCCGCCGGGGAGCGCCCGGCACTGCTGATGATGACGGGCGATCAGGTCTACGCCGACGATGTCGCGGGGCCGATGTTGCGGGCGATTCACGCTTTGATCGAACGTTTGGGCCTGTTCGGCGAACACCTCGAAGGCGCCGTGGTCAGCGACAGCGCCAGGCTCTACGAGCATCCGGCCAGTTACTACCACCGTGCTGATCTGCTGCCGGCACTGCAAAGCAATGAAACCCTGCGCGAGCGATTTTTCGGTGGCGCGCGCAAGCCGATTTTCACCAGCAGCAGTGCCGACAATCACCTGGTGACCTTCGCCGAAGTCATGGCCATGTATGTGCTGGTCTGGTCGCCAGTGCCCTGGACCCTGATCGCGCCCCAGGCACCGACGCTGACGCCGGAGCGGCTCAAGCGCTACAGCCTTGAACAGACGCACATCGATGCCTTCAAGGCGGGCCTTGGCAGCGTCGCGCGGGCACTGGCGCATCTGCCGACGCTGATGATTTTCGACGACCACGACATCACCGATGACTGGAACCTTAGCGCGCAATGGGAGGAAACCGCCTACGGCCATCCGTTCTCCCGGCGCATCATCGGCAACGCGCTGCTGGCATATATGTTGTGCCAGGGCTGGGGCAACAATCCGGATGCGTTCACTGCGGTGCTGGAAAAGGCCGGAGCGTTGAGCACCAGCACACACGACCGTCACCTCGACAGTACGGTTCAGGATGATTTGATCGGTGATCTGCTGAAGTTTCAGCACTGGCATTACGTGCTGCCGACCACCCCGGCCATGGTGGTGATCGACACCCGCACCCGACGCTGGCGCAGCGAAATGAACCTCAAGCAGCCTTCCGGTTTGCTCGACTGGGAAGCCCTCAGTGAACTGCAACAGGAACTGCTGGACCACCCGAGTGCGATCATCGTTTCGCCAGCACCGATCTTCGGCGTCAAGCTGATTGAAACCGTGCAGCGGGTATTCAGCTGGTGCGGTTATCCACTGCTGGTGGACGCGGAAAACTGGATGGCCCATCGCGGCGCGGCACAGGTGATCCTGAATATTTTCCGCCACTCGCGCACCCCGGGTAACTACGTGGTGCTGTCGGGCGATGTGCACTATTCCTTCGTCTACGAAGTGCTGATCCGCCACCGCAAGGCCGGGCCGCGCATCTGGCAGGTCACCAGCAGCGGCATCAAGAATGAATTCCCCGCCACCCTGCTCGAGTGGTTCGACCGCCTCAACCGCTGGCTGTACTCGCCACGCTCACCGTTGAACTGGCTGACCAAGCGTCGACGCATGCGCATCGTGCCCCACGTGCCCGAGCACGCCGAAGCCGGTGAGCGGCTATGGAACTCGGCGGGGATCGGCCAGGTGTATTTCAATGACCTGGGGCAGCCGCAGACCATCTATCAGCACAACTCGAACGGCTCGCCGAAGACCCGGATGATTGCGCCGGACGGTGATGATTGAGGTAGAGAAGACACCACAAAAAACTGTGGGAGCGACAGTGCGGCGAGCAGGCTCGCACACACTGGATTTCTGGCGTGTACTATTTCCAGATCCTGTGAGCCTGCTCGCGAAGTGGCCAGTTAAATATTGGGGGAATCCATTCTGTAACCTGCCCCCGGCGCACCTTCATGGAGTGCCACCTGGATTTTCGAATACAAGGCATTCGCCTCAGCAGTGGTGATTGATCGCGAACAATCACGCAGTACAACACGTAGTAGCACATTCTCCTGCCCCGGCAGCAATCCGAGGCGATCGATGGCCTGCAGAGGCAGTTCTGTGAACGCCCAGCGCCCTTTGATCTGCATTTCCTCGATCCAATCTGAACAATCGCCAGCGGCCTGCAACATCCTTTCAGTCAACACTTCCTCGCTGAGCCCCGGCGTCACCGCCAACGAAATATCACGAGTAATCGAAGGCAACCGAGAGACGGCACTCCACGGATTCAGATCATGCATCTGGGCCTGTACGCGTTCGTTCTGATCACGCAGCAAACGAATATCCGGGATGCCTTTGCGCAGCATGGTCAAGCGATCCAACCCCATTCCCAGCGCCAGTCCTCCATGACGCAGAGGATCGATCTTCAGTCGCTCCAATAATGATTTGGCAATTCGACCGCACTCCAGAACCTCTACAGGGACGCCGTCATTCAACAGATTTACTTCGATCCCGCCCTCAGTGTAGTGATGCGGACTATCACTGAAGATCCAAGGCATATCAGGCACGGCAGATTTGAGGATATCGCCGACCAAGCAGAGCAAATGCTCATGCGTCGACAATTCAGGATCGCCGAGCACCCAGATATCCATCTGATGCGGCTCCGCACAATGCCAACGATCCCGGCTGTCGCGACGAAAAGTGATGCCAGGCGCGGCCAATAATATTGACTGCCCTGGTTGTCGTAGCTTGGCCGCTCGCTGAAGCGCAGAGGGAATTTGGCTAGTGGTTTGCGTCCGTAACAGAGACCACTCGTCAACCCATCGAGTGTGTGCACTTCCAAGCGTAATCTCAGATGGGTCATAACCAAGCAATCCGTAGTTTTCTTCAGCGGAAACAATTCTCGGCCCCGTCTGCACTTGCGCTTGTGGCCAGCCTTTATCCGTTAACCCTTGAAGGACCTCCTTGAGTAATAGTCGAATGGCGTGATCGGGTGCAGCGGGTTCTGTTAGATCAGCCAGTAACAAGGCTTGGTGTACGGATGTCTCTGTCAGATACTTCTTTGATTCCTGCACTACACAACCCCTTATTAACAATTGAATGTAGGCTCCCCGCAAAAAGAACCCCATAGACCAACCTAACGATTTCAGATCGTCCATCACAACCAAATTCGGTGAAAAACTAAATTTTCAGAAGAGGACTACAGCTACTACTTACACAAATAACCAAGAGCTTCTTATAAGACACCTCGCGAGCATCATTAATTCTAAAAAAACCTCAAGAAACCTATTTAATACATCAAAAAAATCTGTATTAATTATTTCGCCCCCTTCAAGACCACCAGGGAGCACAAAACCAACAAAACGAAAAAGGACAATAAAATGAAAAAGAAAAACGTCGTTAAAGAAAAGCTCACCCGCATAACTTCTGGCCCGGAAAATTTTGGCTGGGCGCCGTTAGCTTGGGCTCATACTGAAGAGTAATCGATGAAAATGGGCGTCGAGATCACTCTTGCCGCCCTCCGACAAAAAAGGAGGTACCAATGTTATCCAGGACGATGATAACAACGCTCTTTGGTCAAGAAGAGCCTTCTATAATTTCGGACTTTGAGGAGTTCCTCCAAGAGTGCTCTAAATTAGGATTCAACACGCTCAACATCTCTGACATCGACAGTCTCCCCAAAAACAGCATCATTTTTTCATTCACTAATTTCGCAGCGAAAAAGACATTTGAAATCGCGAAAAACACCAAGCACAAAAAAAGTATCTTTTGTGCAACACAAGTATTCGAGCCTACTTTAAAAGCAGCACTTTATAGTTTGAACCTGTTATTGATAAGCGACTTTCAACGAGCGCTAAGCACACAAAGACGTGTACTGAACATGCTCAATTCACACAACTCATTTTTCTTGACCGAAAATGATGCTGACGCGCAAATAACGATAGCCCCTCACGCTCAGCCTTATGCTTTGATTACCGAGGATATAGAAAACGATTTCATTCAGTCCGTGGCGGAGTTTTTTGAAGTTCATTATGCTCACATGAACCCACAAGAGCCGAGTCCGTTTTCCTTTCACGGAACCTTAAAAATATCCGGGATACTTACAGTTCTTAGAAGAGCCAACCCAGCTTTACCAGAAGGCTTAAATACTTCTTTAAAATGGTTGAGCGATCGCATATCTGAAGAAGGTGCACTATTGACCATTGAAGACAACACAATCACCTCACTGAAAATAAATGACAATGAACACATAAAACTATTGGATCTTGCAGCAGGGCCTAGAGGCCTCAAGCTGACTGAGTTTGCTATTGGAGTAAACGACACAATCGCAAATAGCATTGACTACAAAATCAACTCTCAATTAAACGAAGGGATTAATGGCGTTCATATAGCAATTGGGGACGGTTCCTCTGGCTATCACATAGACTTCCTGAGCCCAGCAGTAAAGGTAAGCCCAACTCACAACTGAGCCAACCTGATCGCCCTCACTACAACCTCCCACATCACGGCAATGTCTAAAAACTGACACTATAAAATGGCTTACAGTAATGATGAGCAGTGACGCGCGGCAAGTTACCGATGGACCTCAAGGCGCACAGGCCGGCGGATTCTGGTGCACCTGTAGGCTTGCCCGCGATGAGAGCAGCACATCCAGCATCAATGCTGACTGAAGCACTGCTTTCGCGAGCAGGTTCGCCCCCACTATTGATCGGTGTCTCTCATGAACCTCACCCGAACGCTGATCATCGGCAACTCCGGCTCGGGCAAGAGCTGGCTGGCGCAACGGCTGGCCGAGCAACTGCGTGTGCCCTGGACCGATCTCGACCGGATTCACTGGCTGTCCGACGAACACAGCATCCCCCGCCCCCGCGCCGAAGCATTGACCATGGCGCGGATCGCGGCCGAACAAGAGCGCTGGGTGATCGAAGGCGTGTATGGCTGGATCGCCTGCGAACTCCTGCCACGGGCAACTGCGCTGATATGGCTGAGCGTCGGGAACGAGGATTGCGTCGCCAACATTCGACAACGCGAGGCTGGGCGCGATGAGCAGGACCTGTTGCTGATCGCCTTGCTGGAGTGGGCGGGCAGTTATCGCCAGCGGCAGGGGTCAAGTGGGTTTGCGGCGCATCAGCGACTGTTCGAGGAGTTTTGCGGTGGGAAAATCCGTCTGCGGGATCGGGAGGAAATCGCGGCGCTGGTTCATCACTCGTAAATTTTTGCAGCTGTGGTCAGACAATCCTGATGGATGGCGTGTAGCTCAGGATGGGATTACATCAGTCACGGAAACGTCCTGAGGAACATTCGGCGATACTCGACACAAGCGTGGATGCACTTTCCACGCAACAACCACTCGTAGGTATCGCCTTGCTAACATGTACTCATTTCTGTACGTTCTCTGCATCAAGCGAGGACAATCACATGGAAACCATCAACTACACCAACGCTCGGGCACACTTGGCGCAAACCATGGACCGGGTGAATGAAGATCGCGCCCCGCTACTGGTAACCCGTCAGAAAGGCGAGCCGGTAGTGATGATGTCATTGGCCGAATACAACGCTCTCGAAGAGACAGCTTATCTGCTGCGCTCCCCAGCCAACGCTGAACGCCTGATCAAATCAATCGGTAACCTGCGAGCGGGCAAAACCAAAACCAGGCAACTGATTGAAGAATGAATATCGAGTTCACCCCTGAAGCCTGGGACGATTATCTCTGGTTCCAGCAGAACGATAAGGCAGGACTCAAACGTATCAACCTGTTGATCAAAGCTATCCAGCGCGAGCCTTTCGACGGTCTGGGAAAACCCGAACCGCTCAAGCATAACTTGAGCGGATTCTGGTCACGCCGGATTACGGCTGAACATCGTCTGGTCTACGCCGTTGAAGACGGCGAAATACGCGTCGTGATGTGCAGATACCATTACTGAGCCGAACTTCAGCCCGCTTTCACCACCCCACTCACCCCTCTGACAATCATCTCCACCTCCCGCTCATCAATGGTCAGCGGCGGTAGCAGGCGGATGGTCTTGCCCCGCGTGACGTTGATCAGCAAGCCGTGATCCCGGGCGGCGATCAGGCTCAGGTCGCGGATCGGTTGCTTGAGTTCGATGCCGATCATCAGGCCCTGGCCGCGGATCTGCGAGACGTTCGGGTTGCCCGCCAGTTCTGTGCGCAATCTTTCGAGCAGGCGTTCCCCCTGAAGCCGGGCGTTTTCCAGCAGGCCTTGTTCTTCAACGATATCCAGCACGGTGCATCCGACCCGGCAGGCCAACGGATTACCGCCAAAGGTGCTGCCGTGGCTGCCCGGCGTGAAGAGTTCGGCCGCCTTGCCACGGGCCAGGCACGCGCCGATGGGCACGCCATTGCCCAGGCCTTTGGCCAGGGTCATGACGTCCGGGACGATGCCTTCGTGCTGGAACGCGAACCACTGGCCGGTGCGGCCGATGCCGGTCTGGATTTCATCGAGCATCATCAGCCATGAGCGCCGGTTGCACAGTTCGCGCACGGCTTTGAGATAGCCCGGTGGCGCCAGTTGCACGCCGCTTTCGCCCTGGATCGGCTCCATCAGGACCGCCACGATCCGCGAGCCAAAAGCCTGTTGCACCTTGTCCAGCGCGTCGAGGTCGCCGAACGGTACTTTGACGAAGTCCCCCGGCAGCTTGTTGAACCCCAGGCGTACCGCCGGGCCGTCGCTGGCCGACAAGGTGCCAAGGGTGCGACCATGGAACGCGTTCTCCATGACCACCACCAGCGGCTGCTCGATACCCTTGTGCCAACCATGCAGCCGGGCGATTTTCAGTGCGGTTTCGTTGGCTTCGGCCCCGGAGTTGTTGAAGAACGCCCGGTCCATGCCCGCCAGCCGCGTCAGGTTCTGCGCCAGCCGTTGTTGCCAGTCGATGCTGTAGAGGTTCGAGGTGTGCAGCAACAACCCGGCCTGTTCGGTAATGGCGGCAACGATTTTCGGGTGGGAGTGGCCGACATTGGTCACCGCCACACCAGCGACCGCATCCAGGTATTCGCGACCGCCCTGATCCCACAGGCGAGTGCCCAGGCCCTTGTTGAAACTCAAGGCCAAGGGTTGGTAAGTGCTCATCAGGCAGGCGGCGGTCATGACATCAAGCTCCAGCAAGGGTCGGTGTTTTTGCAGTATGGTTAGCCACCAGAACTGGATAAACACCGAAAAACTTCAATCATTTAAAAGCAGAGCTTGATAATGGACCTGTTCCAGGCAATGACTGTCTACGTGAAAGTGGTGGAGACCGGCAGCATGACCGCCGCCGCCTTGCAGTGTGAAATGTCCACGACCATGGTCGGCAATCACCTCAAGGCCCTGGAGCAACGGCTGGGTGTACGCCTGCTCAACCGCACCACTCGGCGCCAGCGGCTGACCGAGTTCGGCACCGCGTATTACCAGCGCTGCCTGGAAGTGTTGGGGTTGGTGGCCGACTCCGAGCGCCTGGCCGAGCAGGCGCTGGACGAACCGAGCGGCATCTTGCGCATCACCGCGCCCCTGACCTTCGGTACCGAACGCCTGGCGCCGGCACTGAGTGAGTTCAGCCGGCAAAACCCGCGGGTGAAACTCGACGTGGTCCTGACCAACCGGCGCCCGGATCTGCTGGAAAACGGTCTGGATGTAGCGTTTCGCCTCGGCGCGCTGGAGCCCTCCAACCTGATCGCCCGCCCGCTGATCGACTACACCCTGACCATGTGCGCGTCACCGCAGTACCTGGCCCGGCGCGGCACACCGCAAACGCCTGAAGACCTGCGGCATCACGACTGCCTGTCCTTTGCCTATCCGGCCGGGGATGACTGGCAATCGGTGCAAAAGGAATGGCGCCTGGCCGGTCCCGATGGCGAAGTCAGCGTCGGGGTCGGCGGACCAATGCTGATCAACAGTTCGGCGGGGTTGCATCAGGCAGCGCGCACCGGCATGGGCATCGTGATGATGCCCGACGCCCTGGTCGAGCAGGACCTCAAGGACGGAAAGCTGCTGGCCCTGATGCCCGATTACTGCCCGCCCAGCCGGCCGATGCACCTGGTCTACGCCCAGGATCGCCACCGTTTGCCGAAGCTGCGGCGCTTCGTCGAATTCGCCGTACAGCGATGGGGCAAGCACCCGTCCGCCGACTAGGCCATGCATTTACATCCCTGCCTTCACCAGCACCGGCTGTTCCTGATAACGACTGGGGTACAGCTGCTTCAACTGCGCGACCTTCGGCAAGTCGTTGATCACGATGTATGGATAGGTCGGATGTTCGGTCAGGAAGTCCTGATGTTCCTCCTCCGCCGGGTAAAAACCGTTGAAGGTTTCCAGCTTGGTCACGATCGGCTTGTCGAAGGCATGGGCGGCGTCGAGCTGGGCGATGTAGGCCTGTGCGACCCGCTGCTGCTCGGCACTTTTGGTAAAGATCGCCGAGCGATACTGGGTGCCGCTGTCCGGTCCCTGGCGGTTGAGTTCGGTCGGGTTGTGCGCCACTGAAAAGTAGATCTGCAGCAAGGTGCCGTAGCTGACCTGAGCAGGATCAAAGGTCACTTCGACCGACTCCGCATGGCCGGTATTGCCGTTGCTGACGCGCTCGTACTGCGCGGTGTTTGCCGCCCCGCCCGCGTAGCCGGAGACGGCGTTCTTCACGCCTTTGACATGCTGGAACACCCCTTGGACGCCCCAGAAGCAGCCGCCGGCAAACACCGCGGTTTCGCTGCGGGCCTGGGTGGTTTCGTCGAAGGCCGGCGGTGGAAGGACTACCCCCTCTTCGGCACCACCGAAGGAGAAAGCCGAGCATTGGCTGATGATGCCGGCAGCTGCCAGCCCCAGCAGGGCACGGCGCCAGGTAATGAGTGTTTTCATGGGGCGAACTCCTCAAGCGCAGGAAAGTAATCAGCCGAAGGTGAAGGCGTAAGCCGACGCACCCGGGTCAAGAAACTCGATACTGAAGGTCCGGTCGGTCACGCCGCCGCTCTGGCGCACCAGTTGATACAAGCGCTGGTCCGTCACGGTGCCGCTGCCATCGGGGGCCACGTCCATGCCGTGGTCATCGCCGGGGGCCTTGCCGTCGATCAGCACCTTGAAGCGCACCGGCTTGCCATCGGCGCCGGGGCCGAGCACCAAATGCAAGTCACGGGCGTGGAAGCGATAGACGATGCGACTGGCCGGGGCGCTGGCGGTGGCCCGCTCCGGGCCGACATGCCACTGGCCGCCCAGGCTCCAGTCGTTGAGGGCCAATTGCGCCGGCGGGTTGTAGGCCGCGACCTTGTCCGGCACCAGCGCGGGTTGCGATACGAAATGTTCCGCGCGCTGGTAGCCGACATAGGTTTCCGGCGACTGCACGGCGTCGCTGTCCGGGGCCATTTGCACACCCTCGGCCTGGGCACTGATCAGCCCGTCCGCAACCTTGGCCGCCCCCGCCTCGCGCAGCAATTGCTGGATGACCCGCTCCGATTCGGCGTACGCGCCTTCGCCGAAGTGGTGATAACGAATGCGTCCCTGGGCGTCGGCAAAGTAATGCGCCGGCCAGTACTCGTTGTTGAAGGCGCGCCAGATCTTGAACTCGTTGTCGATGGCCACCGGGTAGTTGATGCCCAGGTCTTTCATGGCCTTGGTGACGTTGCTGACGTCGCGCTCGAAGGCAAACTCGGGCGCATGCACGCCGATCACCACCAGGCCCTGATCACGATACTTCTCGGCCCAGGCCTTCACATAGGGCAGCGAGCGCAGGCAGTTGATGCAGGAGTAGGTCCAGAAATCCACCAGCACGACCTTGCCTTTCAAGGCCTGGGCATCGAGGGGTGGCGAGTTGAGCCATTGCACGGCGCCGTCCAGTGGCGGCAGGTTGCCCTCGACCGGCAAGGTGCCCGGGGTTTTGCCAGCCACTTGCACCGCACCCTCGGCGATCGCATTCGGCGCCGCGCTGTTACGCGGCGACTTGCCGCTCAGCTTCTCCACCAACGCTTGCTCGATACCACCGGTCGACGCCGTGGAAATCCGCGCCAGAACCCCCGTATCCAGACCCAGGGCAATCGCCGCCACACCAGCC
Organism: Pseudomonas sp. S2_F07; assembly: GCF_054668325.1. Lineage (NCBI taxonomy): Bacteria > Pseudomonadati > Pseudomonadota > Gammaproteobacteria > Pseudomonadales > Pseudomonadaceae > Pseudomonas > Pseudomonas sp. S2_F07. The sequence goes on along the minus strand of NZ_CP162758.1, from coordinate 4,915,167 downwards.
AACATCGTCGCGCCAAGACCGCGACGCAGCCATTCGCCCGTGCCAATCGAGCGCTTCATCGCGGTGAAGACTTTGCCGCCCAGCAACAAGGCCAGCGCGAGGGATGTGGCAGCGCCGGCGGCATACGCCAGCAGCAAAAAGGTGGTTTGGATGCTCGCGCCTTGCAACGCCGCACCGGTCAACAGCAAACCTAGGATCGGCCCGGCACAGGGCGCCCACAGCAAGCCGGTGGCCACGCCGATCAACAACGAAGCACCAGGACGTGGCCGCGAATCGGCGCCCGCCGCCACCGACAAACGACTGCCCGCCGCCACCAATGGTCGGGTCAGGCGCTCGGCCAATTGCGGCAGCAACAACGTCAGTCCGAACAGCGCCACGAACACCAGCGCCAGCCAGCGCCCGTACTGGTTGAGCTGCACCACCCAGCCACCGCCCACCGCCGCCAACGTGGCGACCAATGCGAAGGTCAGCGCCATACCCACCAGCAGCGGTAACCCGCTTTTGACGAAGGGTTGCCCGGTGCGGGCGAAGACAAACGGCAACACCGGCAGAATGCACGGGCTGACAATCGTCAGCACACCACCGAGATAAGCGAGGACCAGCAGCCACATGGCGATTACCTGCAAAAAGTGAGTGGTAGGGAATCACACCGTCTTGGGCACGAATTTCATCGCCAGGCCGTTCATGCAGTAACGCAGGCCAGTGGGTTTCGGGCCATCGTCAAAGACATGCCCCAGATGCCCGCCGCAGCGCCGGCAATGAACCTCTTCGCGGACCATGCCGAACGCTCGGTCCTGGCGGGTCGCCACGGCCTTGTCCAGGGGTGCCCAGAAACTCGGCCAACCGGTGCGGCTGTCGAATTTGGTCGCCGAGGAAAACAGCGGCAACTCGCAACCGGCACAGACGAAGGTGCCATCACCGTGCTCGTTGTTCAGCGGGCTGCTGTAGGCCCGTTCGGTACCCTCTTCGCGCAGGATGTCGTACTGCTCGTCACTGAGGATCGCGTGCCATTCGCTGTCGCTGTGGGTCACTTCGAACGCCTCGGCCGCGCTGGCCTCACTGATCAGTGCAGTGCCTGTGGAAAACTTCGGCAACAGGCCGATTGCCAGGGTTGCCACCCCCAGTCCGCCGCTCACTAAAAGAAATTGCCGTCGTGAAAACATGCTCGTCTCCAAAAAATCCGGGGGTGTTTCATGGAACACAGCCTAGGCTTTGGGTGATCGCCAAATCCTCACGGGAAGTTAAACAATTCGTGATAACTCAGACCCCGAAAAACCCGCACAATGCTTCTGCCCGAACAGTAGGGGTATTGCGCATCATGCGTGCATCGCACTGAAGGATTGAGCTGTATGGAACAGACCAAACGCGTCCTGGTGGTCGAGGACGATATGCACATCGCCGACCTGATCTGCCTGCATCTTCGCGATGAACAGTTCGAGGTGGTGCACAGTGCCGATGGCGATGAAGGCATGCGCCTGCTGCAACAGGGCAACTGGGACGCACTGGTCCTCGACCTGATGCTGCCCGGTGTCGACGGCCTGGAAATCTGCCGCCGCGCCCGGGCCATGGCCCGCTACACGCCGATCATCATCACCAGCGCGCGTTCCAGCGAAGTGCACCGGATTCTCGGCCTGGAACTGGGTGCCGACGACTATCTGGCCAAGCCCTTTTCCATGCTCGAACTGGTGGCCCGGGTCAAAGCGCTGCTGCGCCGGGTCGATGCCATGGCGCGCAACCTGAAGATGGACGCCGGCAGCCTGCTCACCGACGGCCTGGCCATCGACCCGATCACCCGCGATGTGTCCCTCGACGGACGGCGCCTGGACCTCACGCCCCGGGAGTTCGACTTGCTATATTTCTTCGCCCGCCAGCCCGGCAAGGTGTTTTCGCGCATGGACCTGCTCAATGCCGTGTGGGGCTACAGCCACGAAGGCTACGAGCACACGGTCAACACCCACATCAACCGCCTGCGCGCCAAGATCGAGGCCGACCCGGCGCAACCGGTGCGCATCCTCACGGTCTGGGGCCGCGGCTACAAATTCGCCACAGGCGAGGAGCCGCAGCCATGAGGCTGACCCTGACGCAACGCCTGTCCCTGGTGTTCGCCGTACTGCTGCTGGTGTGCTGCGGCACGTCGGCGTGGTTGCAGGTGCGCTCCAACCAGATGCATGAGCAGGAAGTGGTGCAAGGCTTGTCCCGGGACCTGGCGCAGCACATCGCCAGTGACACGGTGCTGATGGACACCCAGGGCCTGATGCCCAATGCCGTGCGTGACCTGTTCAGCAAACTGATGCAGGTCAACCCGAGCGTCGAGGTGTATCTGCTCGATTCCACGGGCAAGATTGTCGGCAGCGCCGCGCCCGAGGGCCGGATCCGTCGTGAGCGGATCGACCTGGCACCGATCCAGCGCCTGTTGCGCGGCGATGCCCTGCCGATTCTCGGCGACGACCCGCGCAGCGTCGATGCGCGCAAGGTGTTCAGCGCTGCGCCGCTGAAGGTCGATGGCAAACCGGCCGGTTATCTCTACGTGGTGCTGCTCGGTGAAGACCATGATCGACTGTCCGAACGCGGTGCAACCAGCGCGGCGCTCAACACAGCGCTGTTGTCTATCGGCCTGGTGGCGCTGCTGTGCCTGATTGCCGGTCTCACGGCGTTTGCCCTGATTACCCGGCCGTTGCGCCGCCTGACCGAAACCGTCAGCCAGTTCGACATCGATGGCGTGCCGGTCACCCCGGCCCTGCCCGTCACGGTGGAAAAAGCCGCCAGCCACGATGAAATCGCCGTTCTCGATGCCTCGTTCCGGCAGATGCAGGCACGCCTGGGCGAACAATGGCGTTCGTTGACCCGCCAGGATCAGGAACGCCGCGAACTGGTGGCTAACATCTCCCACGACTTGCGCACGCCGCTGGCCTCGTTGCACGGTTATCTGGAAACCCTGTCGCTCAAGGACGCCACGCTGTCCCCTGCCGACCGCCGTCGCTATCTGGGCATCGCCCTGGACCAGAGCCGCAAGGTCGGCGGTCTGGCGCAGTCGCTGCTGGAACTGGTGCGGCTGGAACACGGCTTCGTGCAACCGGTGCTGGAACGCTTTTCCCTGACTGACCTGGCCCAGGACATCTTCCAGAAATTCGAACTCAGCGCCGAAGCGCGCAAAGTCGAACTCAAGGCCACCTTCGCACCGAATGCCTCGGCGGCCTGCGCGGACCTCGGCTTGATCGAGCGGGTGCTGACCAACCTGTTCGACAACGCCCTGCGCCATACCCCGGCCGGTGGTGAGGTCGAGTTGGACCTGCGCCCGCAAGGCTCATTCATCGAAGTCACGGTCAGCGATACCGGCCCCGGCATCGCCCCGGAACTGCGCGAAGGGTTATTCCTGCGCCCGTTCAATATCGGCGGCGCACGGCGCGATGGCGGGTTGGGGCTGCGGATCGTGCATCGCATCCTGCAATTGCACGGACGCGAGATTCAGTTGATCGACGTGCCGGGGCGCGGGGCGACGTTCCGGTTTTCGTTGCCGATCGATGAGGAAACGGCGACTGCATTGGCGGTGCGCTCGATGAACCTCAATACACCGAGGCAGGCCTGACTGACCGAGGCGCCTGCTCGCGAAGAGGCCAGCCCGGCCGCAGTCATGCGCTCACCTTCACGGTGCAGGCCTCAAGCCCCTGCCCCAAGGCTTCCCAGCCGTCGAAACCACGGCGGGCAATACACACCAGGCGTGTGGTCTTTGCCTGGGCTTCATCCGTGGCCGGCAGAAACTGACTGCGGGTGCCGACGTGTTGCAGCCAGTGGGCCTTGTTGCCCTGCGCAAGCTTCACCAGCCCCTTGACCCGAAACACATCGCCAGGCAGCGCCTGCAACCAGCCCCGCAACCCCTCGGCATCGAGCGCCTGGTCGCTTTGCCAAAGCCAACTGCTGAACATATCGCCGTGATCGCCATCGGACACCCGTGCCAGCGGTTTCACTGTGCGCGGCTCAAGCTCCAGATCGGTGTCGAGCCACAGCGCATCGGGCAACTGCGCCTGCACGCTTTCGTGCACTCGAGTCCTGAGGCCCAACACCTCGCGCAGCGCCCGCAACTGCGGCTCGTCGACCAGGTCGATCTTGTTGAGCAACAGCAGGTCGGCGGCCGCCACTTGCGCCCGGGCCAGCCGCGCGTACTCGCCATCGAGTTGCAGATGACGGGTGGCATCGACCACAGTAATCACCATGTCCAGTTGCATCTGGCTGCGCAGCTGTGGATAAGCCAGGGTCTGCACGATGCGCTGCGGATCGGACACGCCGCTGCACTCGATGACGATGCGCTCCAGCCGTGGTTCCAATTGAGCAAGGCTGCCCAGTTGCGCCAGCAGGTCCTCCTGCACGGTGCAGCAGATGCAGCCGTTTTGCAGGCTGTACACCGCGTCGGAGACTTCGGAGACGATGGCCGCATCGATGTTCAGCTCACCGAAGTCGTTGACGATCACCGCCAGCCGACTGCCTTCGGCACGGCGCACCATGCGGTTGAGTAGCGTGGTTTTACCGGCGCCGAGAAACCCCGAGACGACGGTCACGGCAATGCGTGGGGAAGTCATTCTGCCTTGCCCTCCAGCACCGGTGGTTCGCCCTGCCACACCGCCTTGAGGCCCAAGGCTTGCAGCGTCGAATGACGGTCGTAGACCAGTTGCCCTTCAACGAAGGTCAGCAGCACCCGGGTCTTGTGGATGTAGTTGCGCGCCGGCTCGGCGAACAGGTCGCGGTCGATGACGATCAGGTCCGCCGCCTTGCCCACTTGCAGGCTACCGGTGCTGTGTTCCAGGCCCATGGCCACGGCGCCGTTGCTGGTGATCACGGTCAGTGCCTGTTCGAGACTGATCGGGTCGCCGAAGCAGGCCGGGTCGTCGTTCCACGGGTTCTGCCGGGTGATCATGGTTTCCAGCGCCAGCCACGGGTCGATGGACGCCACCGGCCAGTCAGTGCCCATCACCGCGGTGCCGCCTGCGGCGAGCACGCCTTTGAAATCGTAGATGCGCTTGAGTCGCTCCTGGCCGTAGCCGGAACGTGCACCGCTGGCGAATGGTGTCGGGTACCAGGCGGCCGGGGAGAATTCGGCGATGACGTTCAGTTCCTTGAAGCGCGGCAGGTTACCGGGGTGCAACAAGGTGCTGTGGGCGCACTGGTGGCGCACGCCGCTGAAACCGTTGCGACGACGGGCCTCGGCCACGGCATCGAGGAACACGTCCGACGCACCGTCACCGGTGCAATGGGCAATCACGCGGATGCCCTTGCGATCCATGTCCACCACCATGTCGGTGATGTGCTCCGGGGTCAGGTTGAGCTTGCCGCGCCAGCTCGATTCCTGCGGCCATGGGGTCAGCAGGTACGAAGACTTCGGCTCGACCGTGCCGTCGAAGTGGAACTTCACCGCGTTGGCACTCAGGCGTGCGCTGCGGTAGTAGTGACGCTCGCCCGCCAGCAGTTCCCAGCGACGACGCACCGGGAAAATGTCGTCCTGCCAACTGATCGCCGCTTCGATGCGCACCGTCAGTTCGCCGCTGTCGTCCAGTTCCTTGAGGGCCTGCAAACGCTGTTCGCAAACGTGCACGTATTTGCTCGCCGTGACGCCGCGTGAGCTCTGGAAATGCACGCCATCGCGATAGGCGCGGCGCAGCACGCTGACCGGGGTCGGCGGCATCGCGGCGTGGATCATCGCGTAGGCTCCGTCGATCATCAGGCCAGTCGGTTCGCCGGTCAGTTCGTCACGCTCGAAGTAACCGTTGCGCGGATCGCTGGTGTTGCCATCGATGCCGGCCAGTTCCAGGGCCACTGGAGTTGACCATCATGGTGCCCCACATGCGATCGAGCAGCGCCACCGGACGGTCCGGCATGACACTGTCGAGCCAGGCGCGGCCCGGGGTCAAACCCGCTTCGCGGAAGGTGTAGCGCACCCAGTACTGACCGTAGATCCAGCCGTCGCCGGGATGGCTGTCGGCGTAGGCAAGGATGCTTTCGCGCAGTTGCTCCGGGGTCGGGTCTTCGATGCCGACGTCGAGGTCGTCGCTGTAGCGCGGTGCCAACGCGAGGTCGGGGTGGGTGTGCATGTCGTGCAGGCCGGGCATGCAGAACGCGCCTTGCAGGTCATGCACGCGGGTGTTCGGGCCCTTGAACATCTCGATCTGGCCGAGGCTGGCGACACCGATCAACTTGCCGTCGCGGATGGCCACGGCCTCGGCCCACGGGTTGGCCGGGTCCTGAGTGTAGATACGCCCGTTGGCGAGGATCAGGTCGGCGTAAGTCCCCTGCGTGGAATGGGTAGAGGAAAAGTTGTCGGACTCAGCCATGTCAGCCACCTTCGAGTTCAGGAGATTGAAAGGTCCACCGGGCGCCAGGCGAGTCGGGAACCTGAAAAAACTGTTGTTGTTTTCGTCAGCAGGAAAGGTCGCGGGCAGCACCCTGTTTGAGGGTGGGCCTGACCGGCCGATGACAATTAGCGCTAGTATTGTTGAATCAACCGATACAACAATCGATTTTTTTGGCCTGACTGTTCGATTTACCTCACCATAAGGGAAGCCACCAGTGATCGGTATCTGCAGGCCTTTCTTCCACCTTTGAACGGGATGATTTATGCGATTTCCTTCGATGACAGCCCTTCGTGCGCTGGATGCGGTTGCCCGCACAGGCAGCGTGTCGGTCGCGGCCCGTGAGCTGAACCTGACTCGCAGCGCCATCAGCCACCAGATCAGCAAGCTGGAGGAGTGTGTCGGCTTCGCCCTGACCGAACGGATCGGCCGTGGCATTGGCCTGACGTACCAGGGCGAGCGTTATGCGCGGGAGGTGCACGCAATTCTGCTGAACCTGCTCGATGCCGGGCAGTTGATCGACGACCAGGAAATCTCCGGCCGGCTGTGCGTCAGTTGCGCGCCGGGGTTCGCCACCTATTGGCTGTGCCACCACATCGGTGCGTTTTTGCGGCAGTACCCGCAAGTGCAGTTGCAGCTGATTTCCCCGCGCACGCCGGACGACACCAACAACCCCAACGTCGATCTGTTCATCGCCTACGGGATCGGCGACTGGCCGCAAATGAATGTTGAAGAGATTGTGGCTTTGCGCTTCTTCCCGGTGTGCAGCCCACGCCTGATCAACGCCCTGGGCGGACTGAAAAACCCGCAGGAGCTCAGCACTTACCCCTTGCTGCACATGACCGACTACTCGGACTGGCGCATCTGGCTGACCGCCGCCGGCGCTTCGGGGGTCAATGCGTTGAGCGGCATCCTGTTCTCCGATGCCCACTGCGCACAGTCCGCCTGCATTGCCGGCCAGGGCATCGCGATTGGCGACACCCTGATCAGTGGCGATGCCCTTTCCAAGGGTTTGCTGGTGCGACCGTTCGACATCAGCATTGATCTGCACCGTGGTTACTACCTGGCCACCGACCCGCAAAAGGCGGACCGCGCGGTAGTCCAGGCCTTCAGCAACTGGGTCAAGACGCAACTGCAATCGTCCCGCCAGACCTGGCAGGACACCCTGTAACGCTTCCGCAGAAAGGCAAATAAATGACCAGCCGCCCGTTGATCCGTGACAACGCCGCCCCGGTCCAATAGATTAGGCGACCTGAAAAAGCCCCCGGGCTTTCTCGCCCCAATTCAAGTTATAGAAGTAGTGAAATTTCAATGTCCGATTCCAATACCGCTGAAACCGTAGCCACCCTGTCGTCCAAAGCGGAATACGAAAACTCCATCAATCTTTCACAACACGTGCCTCAGGCAAAAACCATCAGCGAGATGGTGCTGGACGCTTTCCAGTCCACCCGCGAAAGCGACCAGATCCGCGAACTGCGTGCCGCCATCCGTCAGGCCCACGACAGCTTCGACGATGACAAAGCCTACGAACTGATGGGCCAGCTCAAGCAACTCAAGGACGCCGAGGCCGCGGACATCGCCGCCCTCGAAGACTTGAGCAGCAAATTCCCGATCAGCCGCATCCTGTCCAGCTTCAAGGACGACCCGGCGTTCCAGGAAATCGTCTACGGCCTGGCCCTGAAGGTGCTGAACCAGACCCACCAGGCCATCAGCAACCCGAGCGGCGGCAAGAGCAAAGCCGCCAAGGCCAAGAAAGAAGTCGAAGTGTTCACCATCAGCAAGGACGGCATGAGCGTCACCTTGCCGCTGCGCACCCCGCGCTCGCGCCTGAACGTCGACCGTGAAGCCCTGGAATTCCTCGGTTTCACCTTCGTTGGCGAAGGCGACGAAGCGGAACTGGAAAGCGAAACGTTCCTGGACAACAGCGGCGCCGAGCAAGCGGTCAACCGCAAGAACATCATTACTGCCCTGCAGCAGCAGACCGCGTTCGATGGTTACTCCATCGCCGCGCAGTAAGGCGACCTCGCCACAAGGTCTTCAGCGACTGACTCAAGAGCCCCGCCATCAGAGCGGGGCTTTTTATTGCCCGTGATTCGGGCAAAACCGCGATTACTCTTCCAGTATCGACGCAGAACACCACTTCCCTTCACCCATGAGCACCACGGGTCCGCCTGCGGGGAGCGTCAACTCACTTTCCAGCCCAGTCCTCAGTGGTGCAACTGCCGAGGTCATCATGAACACGCCCCCCTTGTATCGCCAGTTGGCCAACCACTACCTGGACGCTATCCGCAGCGGCACCCTGAAAACCGGTGAACGCCTGCCCTCGATCCGCTTGATGATGGAAAAACACGCCGTCAGCCTGTCGACCGCCGTGCAGGTGTGCCGGGAGCTGGAAGACTGCGGTGTGCTGGAAGCCCGGCCGCGCTCCGGCAACTACATTCGCAAGCCCGACACCCTGTCCAGGCCCGCCCCGATCGCCCTGGCGCCAGCGCTGGATATCCGCGCATATGTCGGCATTCATGAACAGGTCTGCGCGGTGCTCAAGGCCAGTCAGCGCGCGACGATCAAGGTCAACTTCGCCAGCGCCTACTGCGCGCCTGAGCTTTACCCACTCAAGACCTTGCAAGACAACATGATCAAGGCGCTGCGCCACGACGCCTGCCTGCTCGGTACCGCGGGCGGCGCCTGCGGCAACAGCGCACTGCGCAATATCCTGGCCCGGCGTGCTCTGGCCAGCAAGACTCACCTGCCCCCCGAGCGGATCGTGATCACCAACGGCGCCACCGAAGCGATCAACCTGGCCTTGCGTGCGGTCACCCGCCCTGGCGACACCGTGGCCGTGGAGTCACCGACCTTCTACGGTCTGCTGCAAATTCTCGAAAGCCTGAACCTGCACGTGCTGGAAGTCCCGGCCTCGGCCCACACCGGGCTCAATCTGCAGGCCCTGCAACGGCTGCTGCAAGGCCCCGAGCGGATCAAGGCGCTGATCGTCATTCCCAACCTGCAAAACCCGTTGGGCAGCATCATGCCCGACGCCAACAAGGCGCGGCTGGTGAAACTGTGCGCCGAGCACGACACCGTGCTGATCGAAGACGACACTTACGGCGACCTGGTGGACACCGAGCAGCCGCTGTCCACGCTCAAACATTGGGATAGCACCGATAACGTGATCCATTGCGCCTCGCTTAACAAAACCCTGGCACCGGGCATGCGCCTGGGCTGGATCAGTGCCGGCAAATGGCACGACCGTGTGGAGATGCTCAAGCACGCGCAGTCACGAGGGTGCGAGGCGTTGTCGCAACTGGCGGCCAGCGAATTCATGCGCACACCGTCCTACGAGCGCTACCTGCGGCGGTTGAGGAAAGCCCTGACCCAACAACGTCAACAGATGAGCGAGGCGATCATTCGCCACTTCCCCCTCGGCACCCACGTGACCAACCCCCAGGGCGGCACGCTGTTATGGGTGGAACTGCCTCGCCGGTATTCATCGATGACGTTTTTTCATGATGCGTTGAAGGTCGGCATCCAGATTTCCCCTGGGGATATCTTTTCCAATGCCGGGCGTTTCGATCACTTTGTGCGCATTGGCTGTGGCGCGCCGTTCTCGCCGCGGATTGACGAGGCCGTGCAGACCTTGGGGCGCTTGCTACATCAAGGTTGAACGCGATCCTGTGGGAGCGAGCTTGCTCGCGATGGCGGTGTGTCTGTCACATCAATGTTGAATGTGCTGCCGCCTTCGCGAGCAAGCCCGCTCCCACAGGTTTTCGGGTGATCTTCAGAGCGGATTCTGGTGCAGGCAAATGATATGCGGGTCGTCATTCCAGTGCGGGAAACGCTCGGCGATCAGCGGGTCGTGGCCGGGGATGACGTGGTCTTCGCTGCCGGCCAGGCGGTCGATTTCGGTGAAGGCTTCGAGGGTTTGCGCCAGGTCATCGAGAATCGGAAACGGACTGCGCTCGCGAATGTTGACCCACAAATGCGCGGCATCCGAGGCCAGCACGATCCAGCCGCGCTCGGTGTTCACCCGCACCACCTGACTGCCCGGCGTATGTCCGCCCACCGGGTGCAAGGTCACGCCCGCAACGACCTCGACAACACCATTGTGCAAACGCATCCGCCCTTCGAACAGCGGCGGCAACGCCGACATCACGTCCTCGACTTCGTAGGTTTTGTTCACCGTGCGATGAGCCATTTTCGGCCCGGTGCAGAAACGCAGTTCCGCTTCCTGCAGATGCACGCTCGCCTTCGGGAACAGCCCGAGGTTACCGGCATGATCCCAGTGCAAATGGGTCAGGATCAGATGCTCGACCCGGGCCGGATCGATGTCCAGTTGCCGCAGGGACTCTTCCGGCAGGCGATACATCTGGCGATTGCGCCGGTGCGCCGTGGCCGGTTGGAAACAGGTGTCGACCACGATCACCTGCTGCTCGTTGCGGATGACCCAGAAGTAGTAGTCCAGCGGCATCGGTGCATTCGGATCACCGCAGCAGGCGTCGTAGAGAAAGTTCTCCCCGGCGCTGCGCTGGGCGTTTGCGCCGACGCGAATAGCGAACACTTCGTACACAGGAGCAGACATGGACACCTCCGGGTTCAGGCGACCGCCGTGGTTTTGAGGGTCGGGCGGAAATCGAAATCGATCTGCTCGCTGATGCCCAGGTCCTGAGCCAGCTTATGCAGGCCGCTGTAGTCGCGCATGATGGTCGCGCTCTTGTTGCTCTCGCGGGTGTCGGCAATGATCAGCGCCGCATCCTCGACCCCGAGCTGCGTCAGAATCGCCTCCCACATCGAGTAGTCCTGAGCGATAAAAGCACTCAGCGCCACCGACAGGTTGCGTGCGAAAAATTCCCGCTGCATGGGCTGCATGTTCGCGTACATGACCTTGGACACTTCGGCCAGCACCTTGCTGTGGGCGTACTCATCACGGTTGTGCAGTTCGGCCACCCGGCGGTTCTGCGGCTGGATGGTCTGGTCGTCCGCCAGCAAGTCCAGATAGGCGTTGACGCTGATCTCGGCCACCACCGCAAAAGTGATCGCCGCCAGATCCCGCTGCCATTGCTCGGGCAGTGCTTCACGCTGGGCCTTCAGGCGCAGGTACGTGACGGACGGCGGCAAGTCCAGATCCTGATCCAGCGCCCGGTCGAGCTTGGTCCGCTCGATGGCCCGCAGGTGCATCAGCGTGTGGTAGTGCTCGTCGATCAGGGTCTGTTGCATGGCCTCGCGAAAATGCCAGTCATCCTTGCCCAGGTACTGATTGGCGATGACGCTCAGCGCCGGATTGACCACATGTTCTTCGGCGGTGATGGTGCGCAGGTTGTAGCCGATCCAGCCCCAGGTCACCACGCTGCTTTTGAGTTCGTCGCTCAAGGCCTGGAATTTCGGATGGTGGAAGAACGGCACCATGCACTCCGGGTAATCCGGTCGTAGCGGGTCAAACACTTCGTTGATCCGGGCCCTGTCCGGATCACAAACGGAGGCGCGCTTGGTCCAGCCCTGGTTGAGCCGCACGATCAGTTGATGATCGACCTGGGCGATCTCGATTGCTGTCTGCATGACGCGATACCTGTAAGACGCGTACCCGCCAAGGGGTACGCCAAAAGAATGAAGGGCGACGGAAAAATCAGGCCAGCCAATAGCGGGTCAGGTTGCGCGCCGGGTCAGTGTAACGACTGCGGGCGTGGATCATTCGCCAGTTGTCCCAAATCAGCAGGCACCCGTCGGGAATCAGCACCGCAATGTTGTGCTCGACGAAGTACGCTTCACCGAGCACGGCAAACCTGGCCAGTGGCGAGGTGCTGTTGGTCACCAGCGATTGCTGCAGGGCTTCCCTGGACGGATTCACGTCGCCGTAGTGAAACTGGTTGTAGCTGAAGCGGAAAATATCCCCGTCTTGCGTAGGCGTGAGGATGTATTCCTTGACCCGCCGCTGTCCCGGTTCACCCGGTTTGGCGGTGGCGACAAATTCTACCGGCGAGTCATCCAGCCACTCACGCAGTTCTGGTTCACTGCGCTCCAGGAACTTGAGAAATTCATAACCGTCCACCAAACCGGTGTGCCCACCGCCGCACGTGGCCTGTTTATGGCAATGCAACGCCAGGTAGCGCGGCGGCGGCCCGTACACTGGCGCTTCAGTGTGCGGGCCGATGCCGTTCATGCTCTGGGAATACGGCAAGTCTTCGTAACCCGGCTTGCGGGTAATGGCAAAGGCCATCTGGCCGTTGAACTGCGGAATAATCGGGCCGAATTCGCTCAAGGTGCCTACGACATCATCGGCAAATTCGTCCGGGGTCAACACCGTCCAGCCCAACGTCGACAGTTCTTCATGACGATGGCCGAGCGAAATGCAAGGTTGAGACGCAACAATCCCTTGGTCTGACATGGTGAGATTCCTGGCGGGTTATCCGGCGTTGACGGTTGAGGTGTACGCGGCAATGAAGTCGCGGCAGGCGTCACCCGGTCGATAGCGCTGCTCGTCGATGCTCTGCACCGGGGTAATTTCGGCGGCGGTGCCGGTGAGAAAACACTCATCGAAGTCGCCAAGCTCCGTAGGCAGAATCGTGCGTTCGACCACCTGGTAGTCCAGCGCCCTGGCCAGTTCGATCACCGTCTGGCGGGTGATGCCGTTGAGGAAACATTCCGGCAGCGGCGTGTGCAGCGTCCGGCCTTTGACGAAGAACACATTGGCGCTGGTGGCTTCGGCAACATGGCCACGCCAGTCGAGCATCAGCGCATCGTGGTAGCCCGTGTTCTCGGCGTCGTGCTTGCTCAGCGTGGCGATCTGGTAATGCCCGGAGGCCTTGGCTTCGAAGGGGCTGCTGCTCGGTGGCGGACGACGCCAGCTCGCGGTTTTCAAGCGGATGCCGGCCATGCGCGCCGCCGGGTCGAAATAGCTCGGCCATTGCCAGCAGGCGATGGCCACGTGCACACGGTTGAAACGCGCCGAGGTGGAAATCATCTCGCTGCCGCGCCAGGCCACTGGGCGCAGATAACCGTCAACGACCTGGTTGCGTTGCAGCAGTTCGTGGCTGGCCGCCTCCAGTTCAGCCAGCTCAAAGGGGATGGCAAAGTCCATCAGTTGCGCCGAGCGATACAAGCGCTCGCTGTGTTCGCGCAGCTTGAAGATCCTGCCGTTGTAGACCCGCTCGCCTTCATACACGGTGCTCGCGTAATGCAGGCCATGGGTCAGCACATGCAACTGCGCCCGGGACCACTCGACGAACTCACCGTCGAGCCAGATAACGCCCTCGCGCTGATCAAACGGGATACTGCTCATATCCATATCTCCCCATTGTTCATGATTTTTCCTACGCCGTTTCCAGCAACACGGGTATCAATTCCGGCACGGCGGTGAGCTCGGTCTGAAAGAAGAACGAACGCTCGCCGAAGGCCGGTTGCAAGTCGTCGAACCAGGTCACGTGCGGATCGAAGCGCGCGTAGAAGGTGCGCAACACCCATTGCGGATTGCGTGCCTGGAGGAACTGCAAGACGAAAACCTTTTCCCCGGCGACGGTCTCGATGCCGTTGATCAACACCTTGCCGTAGAAGGTGCTCATGGACGGCCCGCGCACCGTGCGCGCAAGCCCCGACACCGTGCGGTACGCCGCCTGGAAGATCTCGAAGGCCCCGGCCAGCGGCATCGCGAAATAGTGGCTGGGGCCGGTATCGCGCTCGACGAACATGTAATAAGGCACGGCCCCAAGCCGTACCCCTTCGGTCCACAGCGCGGCCCAATCGGCGGGGTTTTCGTTGATGTGACGGATCAGCGGCGCCTGCATGCGCACCGTCGCGCCCGTCGAGCGAATGCGCTCGATGGCTTGGCGGGCGATGGTCTGACGGATCTCCACGGGGTGGTTGTAGTGGCCCATGATCGACAGGTTTTTCCCCGCCGCGACGATGCGCTGGAACAGCTCCAGCAGTTCAGGCGCATCCTTGTCACTGACAAAACGCTGCGGCCAGTACGCCACGGACTTGGTGCCGATGCGGATGTTCTTCAGGTGTGGCAAATCCAACAGCGGCTCGATGTAACCGGCCAGGGAGCGGGTGTTCATGATCATCGGGTCGCCGCCGGTAATCAGCACGTCGGTCACTTCGCTGTGCACCCTCAGGTAACTGACCAGCTCCTGGGACTCGCGGGCATTGAACTTGAGCTCTTCTTCGCCGATGAACTGCGCCCAGCGGAAACAGAAGGTGCAGTACGCGTGACAGGTCTGACCGGCACCGGGGAAAAACAGCACGGTCTCGCGGTACTTGTGCTGGATGCCCGGCAGGACTTTGCCATTGAGGGTGACTCCGTTGTGGGTCAACTGCCCGGCCGGATGCGGGTTCATGCGCCGCCAGATCGCCTCGATCCGACGCTTGATCGCTGCGCTGTCATCCAGTTCGATCAGTTGTTTGAGCGAGGCATATTCCTCCGCCAGCAACATGTCCTTGTGGGGGAAGGTCATGCGAAAAACCGGATCGTCCGGAATGTTGTTCCAGTCGATCAACGTGCCCAGCACGTATTCGTTGGTGCGAAACGGCATGACCCGGGCCACCACGGTCATGGCCTCCTGCAACGCCGGCGTCAGCTTGTGCCAGTAGGGTGAGTCGCGGATGGTGCGTGAGTTATAGGGTTTGTAGCGTTCGTGCTCTGACAGTCCTTGCATGGCCGCGCTCCTGGTGATTGCCCTGAGTGTCGTTACGCGATGGCCGGCGCTTTGCGCTCTATGTCCATCCACGCCCGGACGCTGTCGCGATCCCACTGGCGGCGCACATACGCCGCGAGCCGTGCAGGCACCGGATCGCCGTTGGCAACCAGTCGGTTGAGCATGATTGCAAGGTCGGTGTCGGCAATGCTCCAGTCACCGAACAGATGCTCGGCGCCCTCCTCCAGCAAATGCCCGGCGACGAAGAACAGGCGCTCGACGGCAGCTTGGGCCTCGTCGGAAAGCGCGGTGTTTTTCTTGCCGAAGTACACCAGGTCAAACGGGCGCTCCTTGCGCACCACCAGCAAGTCACTGCGCAACCAGGCCTGCAATTGACGGGCACGGGCACGCTGACGGAGGTCCTGCGGATAGAGTTTTTTATGCCCCGGGGAGAGTTCATCGAGGTATTCGGCAATCGCCGATGATTCCGACAAGGCAAAATCGTCGTGAACCAACGTTGGAATCTTGCAGGTCAGCGAAAGATCGCGATAACTCGGCAGATAGTTTTCGCGCGCTTTTAGATCAACAGTAACCAGTTCAAATGAAAGTTGCTTTTCCTTGAGCGCCACAAAAGCCGACATCGCAAAGGCGCTGACATGATCGGCGCCGACATACAGTTTTAGCTTCCTGTTTTCCATAGAACACTCCATTGACCAACTGCAGGGATTGACGTGCATTGGGAGTGATCGTAGTTAGTTGAATGAAGGCTGAATAGATACAGAATTTGTCCGTTTCAATCGATACAGAAAGTTGTTTTCCAGCGGCAGATACGCAGCCAGAATCCCGGTAATAACGCTGCAAAAGGCGATACCGGGGCAGGTCTGAAAAACAAAAAAAGGGAGCCGACGAAGGTGGGCTCCCTGGGCGGCTGATGCGCCGAAAAATTACGGTTGGGTGGTGATCAGGCCATGGCTGTCGGCAAAGTTCGAGAGCAGTGCCATTTGCGGCATATTGCTCATGTTCAGCATCGCCAGGGGTTCGTGTCTGCTGCTGTTGACGAAGCCATGTCTGGTCCAGGCCGGTACCAGCAGCACGTCGCCATTGCTGACATTGACCCCGTCGGCATCGCCGAGGGTCAACACGCCGCTGCCGCACTGGATGACAAACAGATGCCACCAGGAATGGGCATGGCCGTTGAGCGTCACGCCGGGGTTCAGCCATTGCATGGCGATCGCCATGCCAGGTGTCACTTCACAGCCCGCAATGCTCTTGTCGTGAGCCAGCGCAACAATATCAACGTCACCGGCTTCAAGGGTCTGACGCATACCCGCCAGTTCAGTGCCTTTCCATACCTTGGGACTTGGCGCTCGATGGTGCAGGCTCTGACGAAAGTCCTTATATGAAAAAAACGCACCTTGAAAGTTATCCATTCGCACGCCCTTTTTTATTATTACCCATACTCTAGCGCCAAACCTTAAGTTAACTATTCAGCACTGTAAAGTCTGGAAACAACTTACAAAACCGATGGGCGCAAGGCGGCGATCATGTCCACTTCTATCGCCGCATTCTTGGGTAACTGATAAACACCCACTGTAGTGCGGGTATGTTTACCGGCATCGCCCAGCACATGGCTGAACACATCCGAGGCGCCGTTGGCCACTTCACTCAAATCGACAAAGTCCGCGGTGGACTTCACATAGACCGTTACCCGGATCAATGACTTGATCTTGTCCAGCGAGCCAATGGCATCGACGATCAACGCCAGCCCGCGCATCGCGCTGATGCTGGCGGCCGCTTGCGCATCGGCCATGGTGAGATCCAGCCCGACGCGGCCGGGGTAATGGATCTTGCCGTTCATGCGCGGCACCAGGCCGCTGATGTACAGCTCATCGTGATGACGGATCAGTGGCGCGTAATGTCCGCCTGCGGTGTTTTCGCCGTAGATGTCATAACCAAACTCTTTGGCCAGGGCGATGAAACGTTCATCGCAGGTCATGTGCTGGATCATTGATCGAACCCTCTAGATCAGTAATGCAAAAAAAAACGGTTGCTTGCCGGCTCAACACACGGCGCGGGTGGCCGGTGCCAGGCAAGTCACCTCAATGCGTGACTCAATCGCCTCGGTCAGGCGCAACAGGTCGTTGCTCAGTTGCCCGTAGTGTTCGTTGAACAGCACGATGTGGCCGATGAATGAGAAGTTGTCCTTGATCTGCGCGCTGACCGAGTCACCGACACGCCTGGCGTACTGCCCCTCCACCAGCTCGATGCGCAGGGCGCGGGCCAGGGCCTCGATGTCAGGCGTTGCGCGCAGGATGCCGCCGGCCGGCGCCCTGAGCAGGCGGATGCCGCAATAACCGCGGGCCACTGGCTCGTGCTGTTCGCTCTGGCCTTCCACTGCCCAGCGCACCCAACGTTCCCACGGATCGAAATTGACGAAGGCGCGTTTGGCCAGGTCCCAGATGTGCATGCCGCCGGGGCGCATGTTGGTTTCCACGGCCGAGGTCAGGTTGTCGCGGCGCAGGAACACTTCGTTGTGCCAGGCGCCATTGGCCAGGGATACCAAGCCCGCCATATGCCGACCGGCTGCCATCAAACGCGCCTGTACCTCAGGCGCAAGCGGTGCGGGCACGACTTGCTGGATCTCGGCGCGGTAGGCGCCTTCGGTGGTGGTTTTTTCCGTCACCCAGGTGCTGCCGGCCACACAGTCCCAACTGTATTCCCGGGCATTCTCCACCAGCTCTTCAAGGACGATGCCGCCTTCGCGGTAAGGCTTCAGGGCGAGCCAGGCGTCATCGCATTCCGAAGGGTGGTGGATGACACGACAGCCCCGGCTCGCACCTTCGCAGGCCGGCTTGATGAAGGCTTTTCCGCCCAGTTCGACGACGCGCTGGCGCAGTTCCGACAGGCTTGCGACCCGCGCGGAAAACACTGGCCGGTATTCTTCGGGGGCACTGCTGGCCGTCGCTTCGAGTTGGCGGAAGATCTGCTTGTCCAGGCCCGCCCGCGCTTCGCCAGGGGTAATGCCCGGCAGGCCGAAGTGAGTGGCCAGCGCTGCACCGAGCAGCACGCCGCGATCGGAGAACGGCAGTACGCCGATCAGCTTCCAGCTGTCGGCATTCAGGCACCCCACCACCAGTTCAAGGGACGCCGCCACATCGTCTTCGGCCAGCGAAGTGCTGCAGACGTGATCGGCCACCTGGTCGTCGTGGGGCTGAATTTTCTCGACCAGCAGGATGAGCCTGGCGTTGTAGAGCGACTTGCACAGCTCGCGCAGCTTCTGGATGTCGTGCACCCGATTGCCGTTGTAACCGACCACTACTACGCATGAAGTCGTATTCATAATGCCCCCGACCTGCAAGGTGAAAACCGCAACGGCGATGACTCAGTCATGCAACGACGCATTGGATTTACGGTTGAACCAGTACCAGGCCAGGATCCCAGCGGCACCGATGGCGGCCAGCACCAGCGCGTTGTACGGCGCCGGCACCACCCGCATGATCAATACGGTCAGCCCGGCCCCGACGCCCAGGGACACTTCCTTGACGAACATGTTGTTTTGCTTGACCGAGAAGTAATCGAGGTAGCTGAAGGCGCATTCGGCGATGGACAGCAGCGCCACCCAGACCAACGCCCCGGCGAGGGTTTCGACGTGGAACGCTGCAGGCGAAGACAGCACCGCAAAACCGCCGACGATGATCGCGATCACCGACACGACCTTGAAGCGCCCGGTGCGCTCGATCAGCTTCATCACCGGCACCTGGGCGAACACCACCACGGCGCTGTTGAGGATCAGCATCAAGCCGTACCAGGCCGGCAGTTCGCCGGTCTTGAGCAGGATTGCCTGTGGCAGGATCGAGAACACCCCGAACAGCTTGATGCCCATGATGATGCCGGCGATCACCCAGGGCAGTTTGTTGCCCCAGTTGCTGCCGGTCTGGCTGGCCGGGCGGGAGACCACCGGCTCGGTGGTGAAGGTCGCGCCGAGGGCGATCGGCAGGCACAGCAAAACGAAGGCCGCCGCACCAAGGAAAAACATCGTCGGCGTGAGCAGCGGCGACAGCAGGATCAAACCGGCCACCAGGCTGCCCATGTTCATGGCCACGCGGTTGTAGGCCGCGCCTTCCTTGGTCTGGGCCGCTTCGCTCTTGATCAGGTAACCGGCAATGGCGATGCCGTAGGCAAACAGCGCGGCAGCAAACATCACCATGCCTTGATTGCTGGTCAGCGCCAGCAGCACCAGGCCAAGGCCGGCACACAGCAGGGTGACGCTCAGGGAACGGCGGCCAAGCACCAGTAAAGTCAGGGGCAACAGCAGCAACAAAGCGCGATACCCAAGGGCCAGGATGCTGTTGGTGGCCGTGTCGAGCCAGACGTTGGCCTTGCCCAGTACCGCGAACAGCGAGACGGCGGTGATGATCCGGATCGTGAATAACCGCAGGTTAATGACCGGTTTAGCCACCGCGACCGCTGTTTCGACACTCATGCAGCACCTCAAGAACCGGGTGAACGCCCGCCGACAAAGGCCGACATTCAGAAAAGTCTGTAAGAGCATGGTAGAGAGAGAGGCTTGTCCTGATCAGGGCAAGTTCGTATAGAATCCAACGAACTTTACTGCCGGAGAGACCAGTAAAATGCAGGTTCAACGCGCAGTCATCGCCGCCATTGAATTCCAGCCCGGCGCGCCGCTGGTGCAGCAGATCGTCGATCAGCTGACGCAAGCCATCAGCACCGGGGGCCTGCCCCACGGCGCCAAGCTGCCGCCGATTCGCGAACTCTCCGACTTGATGAACGTGGGCAAGTCCACGGTGGTCGATGCCCTGGATCGTATGCGCGCCAAGGGGCTGGTGGTGTCTCGCCAGGGCTCCGGGCATTACGTGCACCGCTCCGAAGCGGCGCTCAAAAGCGGCACCGGCCCGGACCTGCAACCCCAGGACACCCTCAGCGTGATTCGTCGCGCCTTGCTGCTGGACAACGGTGCGCTGCGCCCCGGCTGCGGTTTTCTGCCAACCTCGTGGCTACCCGCCGAAGAATTGCAGAAAGCCGTGCGCGCTACCCTGCGAGCAACTTCGTTGCGCATGGGCGAGTACGGCGTAGCCGGCGGTTACTTACCGTTGCGCCAGGCCCTGCGGGTCAAACTGGCAACCTTCGGCATCGAGGCGTCGGTGGACCAGATCATCACCACCGCCAACACCATGCAGGCCATCGACCTGCTGATGCGCCTGCTGGTCAAACCCGGCGACACCGTGCTGCTCGACGACCCCTGCTACTTCAACATGCACGCCAACCTGGCGTTGCATGGAGCCAAAGTCATCACCATCGCCCGGGATTGCGACGGCATGGACCTCGACGCGTTCGAGCAACTGCTGATCGCCCACAAACCCGTGCTGTACATGACCAACAGCACGCTGCATAACCCCACCGGTCACTCGTTCACCCCGGCCCAGGTCTACCGCTTGCTGGAACTGAGCCACCGTTATGGCTTGCACATCGTCGAAGACGATCTGTACTGCGACATCCAGCAACGCCGCACCCCGCGTCTGGCCGCCAGTGGGTTGGATCATGTGAGTTACGTCTCCGGTTTCTCCAAGACCCTGACCGCCAACAGCCGCGTCAGCTACACCGTGCTCTCGCCGCAACTGGCGGCGCGCATGGTCGCCCTGAAAATGGCCTGCGGCGGGGTAACGTCGGAGCTGGCAGAGCAGATCACCTGCACCATGCTCAGCGACGGCAGCTATGCCAAGCATGCGCGGCGCACGGTGGATCGGTTGTATGAGTCCAATAGTCGTGTGGCGAGTTGGCTTGCGGAGGCTGGGTGTTCGCTTTCCTCGTTGCCCGGCGAAGGCGTGTTTATCTGGGCGCGGTTGCCGGAGGGTTTACACGCCGAGAACCTGGCTCGCCAGGGGCTGGAGAACAATATGGTATTGGCACCGGGCACCTTGCTGAGCAAAGGGCCGGATGCCAGCCAGTTCCTGCGATTCAACGTGGCTCACAGTGACAGCTTGCAGGTGCGGGAGCGGTTTTTCCGGTTGCTCGACACTGCCCAAAAATAACCGACACGCCTCAAATCCTGTGGGAGCGGGCTTGCCCGCGATGGGGCCGTCACATCCAGCATCAATGTCGCCTAACACACTGCCATCGCGGGCAAGCCCGCTCCCACAGGGTCTGCGGTGTCCCGGCCATCCCCGGCCACCAGATCGCTACGATTGCCGACCTCATCCTTGCCGGCTAACTTCGCCCGGTCGCTGCCAATTCAGCGACCGGGCCTGAGAACCCGGGTAAAATACGGGCGCACAAGCGCCACCAATCACGATTGCCGGCGCTTTTTTGTGTCTACACACTCGTGCAATGGCGGCTGTGCGTGGGAGACCTTCGGGTCTGCCGGATTCCTGTATCTCCGGTTTCTCAGCCCGCGCATAGCTGCCACCCATTCGCCTGAGAACGAACGTGGTAGCTCTCAATTTTATACGGGAGTTTTACTCATGAACGCTATCGATCCGTCTGCTACACCAGTCATGCCCCTCCACCTCCAGCCCAGTAAGAGGTGAAGCCCAATGACCAATCCCCAAGACCTCAAAACCATCGGCCTCACCCCCTTCTCCTACCACGCCAACGAACCACTGTTTCGCATCAACGCCGGCGTCCCGGTGATCGAAGCCCTCTACCACGCCTCCGACCTCCTCCATATCGCCAAACTCCTCGCCTCAGACGCCGCCATGGTTCGCGACTCCGACCGGCACGCCTGGGCCTCGCACTTTTTGCAGGACATGAGCAAGGCAATCATCGATGACGTGGTGAAAGTGCTCGACGCACCGTGTAACAACCGCACATAAATGAAAAAGCCCCGCGTTTCGTTTGAAACGCGGGGCTTTTCAGATATTCGACGATGTGATCAGACGACTGCCAGTCGATCAACCATATCCGGAAACTTCTCAACCAACCTGATCAGCAAGGCGGCCTGAGCATTGGGCTTCGACTTTTCCTGCTCCCAGTTTCTCAGGGTGCTGGGACTGGTTCGAATTCGCTTGGCGAAAACAGCCTGGGACATGTGCAGCTTTTCCCGTAGCGCAACGATTTCTTGCGCCCCCACCTCTGATGCAGGGATGTCCTCCACAACCGTATTGCGCAATGTAATCTTGCCTTCGCGTTGAGCCGCCATCTCATCAACGCCCTGCATCAACTCTGCAAACAGGTCGCGTTTTTTCATGGGGTACCTCGTGGTATCGACTTGTAACTATAGGCAACTTGCTTATAGCTAAGCAAACCAAGAGTGCTCTTTGAGATGGGCTGTAATTTCGATGAACGAGGTACTCCGCGCCGCCGCCATCGCGAGCAAGCTCGCTCCCACAGGGTCCGCGTCGTGCTCGATATCAGCGATGACGCTAGTCCAATGTGGGAGCGAGCTTGCTCGCGATGGCGGCAACTCGATTCATTTGAAAACAACAATAAAAAGCCCCGCTCTTCTCTCGAAGGCGGGGCTTTTCGTTACAACATCTAAACCTTAAGGCGCGTACGTCAGCAGCAACTCGCTCGGCACTTTGAAGTCCAGGGACATCATCACGCTCAACGCGGTAATGGTGAAGATCGAGAACACGAACAGCTTGCGTGCCCAGACCGTGTCATCCACTGCCTTGTAGCCGGTCCAGGCCATGTACAGCCAGTACATGCCCATGGCCGCGGCGACGGCGAGGTAGCTCATGCCGGCGTAGCCGCTGAAGGTCAGCATCAAGGTCGCCACGAGGAAGGCCAGGATGTAGAGCAGGATGTGCTTCTTGGCCACCTGGATGCCGCGCTTCACTGGCAGCACCGGAATCGATGCGGCCAGGTAATCGTTGAAGCGAAAGATCGCGATGGCGTAGGAATGCGGCATCTGCCACAGGCTGAACATCACCAGCAGGGTCAGCGCGGCCATGTCGAAGGTGTTGCTGACTGCGACGTAACCGATCACTGGCGGCATGGCACCCGACAGACTGCCCACCAGCGTGCCGTGAACCGACTTGCGCTTGAGGTACAGGCTGTAGAAGCCGACGTAGATCACGAAGCCGATTACCGCGAACAACGCGGCCAACGGGTTGGCCACCTTGTACAACAGGGCAACGCCGGCAACACCCAGGACGGTCGCATAGATCAGGGCCAGTTTCAGGGAGATCAAGCCCTGGACCAGCACGCGGTTCTTGGTGCGTTCCATCTTGATGTCGATGTCGCGGTCGATGCAGTTGTTGAACACGCAACCGGAGGCAACCACCAGGGACGTGCCGATCATGGCGGCCAGGAAGATGGCCAGATCGACATGCCCTTTGGAGGCCAGGAAAAATCCGCCTGCCACAGAAAGCACGTTACCGAAAATGATCCCCGGTTTGGTGATTTGGATAAAGTGCTTAAGGGACATGCGGATCTACCTCACTTCGCCATCATGAACGTGTGGATGCTGAACATGATCCACAGCGACAAGCCAACCAGCAGGACAATCACGATCGCGGCAAAGACAAACGCAATCACGTTGTTACGCTGCGCGGCCGAACGGTCCAGGTGCAGGAAGTACACCAGGTGCACCAGCACCTGGATGACTGCGAACGCGACGACGATCATCAGGGTGATCGACTTCGGCAGCGTCGGGTACATCACCAGCCCGAACGGGATCAGGGTCAGGATCACCGACAGGATGAAACCGATGCCGTAGGACTTGACGCTGCCGTGACCGGCGTCGTGGCTGTCATGGCCATTTTGGGAATGAGCTGTGTTAGCCATTTACATAGTCCCCATCAGATAAACAACGGTGAATACGCAGATCCACACGACGTCCAGGAAGTGCCAGAACAGGCTCAGGCAGCTCAGACGGGTCTTGTTGGTCGCCGTCAGGCCGTTTTTCTGCACCTGATACATCATGATCGCCATCCAGATCAGACCGCTGGTCACGTGCAGACCGTGGGTGCCGACCAGGGTGAAGAACCCGGACAGGAAGCCGGAACGGCTAGGGCCGTAGCCCTCGGAGATCAACATGTGGAACTCGTTGATCTCCATGCCGATGAAGCCGGCACCGAACAGGAAGGTCATGGCCAGCCAGCCCAGGACCTGCTTCTTGTTGCCACGGAAGAACGCCAGCATGGCGAAGCCGTAGGTGATCGAACTGAACAGCAGCAGGGCGGTTTCGCCCAGTACGTATGGCAGTTCGAAGATGTCGTGGCCCGACGGGCCACCCGCTACGTTGTTAACCAGTACCGCGTACGCCGCGAAGATCGACGCAAACAGAATGCAGTCGGTCATCAGGTAGAGCCAGAAACCGAATACGGTCATCTCGCCCGAGTCGTGGTGATGGTCATCATGCCCATGTCCATCGACATGGGTGTGTCCAGCATTGGTCACTAAGTTCGACATGGTTTAAGCCTGTTCCAACGAGGTTTCAACACGGGTGGCGGTGGCCGGGATTTTCCCTGCCGCTACCAGACGCTTGTGCTGCTCGGCTTCGATGCGCTCGATCACGTCGACCGGCACCATATAGCCTTGATCATCACGGGCCGCGTGGATCACGAAGTAGATCACGGTGCCGGCCAGGCCAGCGATTGCCAGCCACCAGATGTGCCAGATCATCGCGAAACCGAACACGGTCAACAGAGCACCCATGACCACACCGGTGGCGGTGTTGTTTGGCATGTGGATCGGCTCGTACTTGGCCGGGGCCTTGTACGCAGTGCCGTTTTCCTTGGCTTCGGTGAACGGGTCGACTACGTCGGCTTTTGGCAGCACGGCGAAGTTGTAGAACGGAGGTGGCGACGAGGTCGACCATTCCAGGGTGTGTGCATTCCACGGGTCGCCGTGTTCGCACATGTTTTCCGGCTTGTTGCGGTCACGCACGCTGACGTACAGCTGGATCAGCTGGCAAGCGATACCCGCGGCGATCATCACCGCGCCGAACATGGCAACGTACAGGTACGGCACCCACTCAGGGTTGGTGGTGGCGTTCAGGCGACGGGTCATGCCCATGAAGCCCAGAGCGTAGAGCGGCATGAACGCGACGAAGAAGCCGCTGATCCAGAACCAGAATGCTGCCTTGCCCCAGCCTTCGTGCAGCTTGAAGCCGAACGCTTTAGGGAAGTAGAACGCGAAACCTGCGATGTAACCGAATACCGCACCGCCGATGATCACGTTATGGAAGTGCGCGATCACGAACAGACTGTTGTGCAGAACGAAGTCGGCACCCGGGATGGCCAGCAGTACGCCGGTCATGCCGCCGATGGCGAAGGTCACCATGAAGCCCAGGGTCCACAGCACCTGGCTGGTGAAACGCAGACGGCCCTGGTAGATGGTGAACAGCCAGTTGAACAGCTTCACACCCGTCGGGATGGAAATCAGCATCGTCGCCAGACCGAAGAAGGCGTTGACGCTGGCCCCCGAACCCATGGTGAAGAAGTGGTGCAGCCAAACCATGAAGCCCAGGATCGAGATCGCGCCCGATGCGTAGACCATCGAGTGGTGGCCGAACAGTTTCTTGCCGGTAAAGGTCGAGATGACTTCGGAGAAGATACCGAACGCTGGCAGGATCAGGATGTACACCTCAGGGTGACCCCACGCCCAGAACAGGTTCACGTACATCATCGGATTACCACCAAGTTCGTTGGTGAAAATGTGGAAATCCATGTAACGGTCAAGCGTCAGCAGTGCCAGGGTAGCGGTCAGGATCGGGAACGAAGCCACGATCAGGACGTTGGCCCAGGTGCAGGTCCAGGTGAAGATCGGCATGTCCATCAGCTTCATGCCAGGGGTACGCATTTTCAGCACGGTGGCCAGGAAGTTGACCCCCGTCAGCGTCGTACCCAGGCCCGATAGCTGTAGCGCCCAGATGTAGTAGTCCATCCCCACGCCAGGGCTGTATTGCAGGCCCGACAGCGGCGGATAGGCAACCCAGCCGGTCTTGGCGAATTCGCCGACGCCCAGGGACAGGTTGATCAGCACTACGCCGGATACCAGCAGCCAGAAGCTCAGGGAGTTCAGGAACGGGTAGGCAACGTCACGCGCGCCGATCTGCAGCGGCACTGCAAGGTTCATCAGGCCGGTGAAGAATGGCATCGCCATGAAGATGATCATGATCACACCGTGAGCGGTGAAGATCTGGTCATAGTGTTCAGGTGGCAGGTAGCCAGGCGAACCCTCGGTGGCCATGGCCAGCTGGGTACGCATCATGATGGCGTCGGCGAAGCCGCGCAGCAGCATGACCATGGCGACGATGATGTACATCACGCCGATTTTCTTGTGGTCGACCGACGTCAGCCACTCGGTCCACAGGTAGGTCCACTTCTTGAAGTAAGTGATACCCGCGAACAGTGCCAGACCGCCGAGCGCGATCATGGCGATGGTCACCATTACGATCGGCTCGTGGAACGGGACCGCTTCCCAACTTAATTTACCAAACATCGTTTACTCCTCTGCCCCGGCAGCTGAATGCGCGTTCATGTCCATTCCTTGCGTAGCGGCCACTTCTTTCTCTTCTTTCTCGTGCTTCACTTTCGGACCCGGTTTCATGCCTTCGTACTTGTCGACGATGGTCTGGAACAGGTTCGGTGTCACCGAGGAGTAGAGCTCGACTGGGTTGTTCTGGCTCTGCTTGGCAAGGGCTGCGTATTCAGCTTGTTCAAGCTGTTTAGGTGCCTTTTTGACTTCACTTACCCAAGCGTCGAAATCTTCCTGGGAAGTGGCGATCGCCTTGAATTTCATACCGGTGAAACCCGCGCCGCTGTAGTTGGCGGAGATACCGTCCATTTCAGCGTTTTCGTTGGCGATCAGGTGCAGTTTGGTCTGCATGCCCGCCATCGCGTAGATCTGGCCGCCCAGCGCAGGGATGAAGAACGAGTTCATCACGGCGTCGGAAGTGATCTTGAAGTTGATCGGGGTGTGGGCCGGGAACACGATCTTGTTGACCGTGGCGATGCCTTGTTCCGGATAGATGAACAGCCACTTCCAGTCCAGCGCGACCACTTCGATGGTCACAGGCTTGACGTCGGATTCCAGCGGCTTGTACGGGTCAAGGGCGTGGGTCGACTTGTAGGTGACGTAACCCAGGGCAATGATGATCAGCACTGGAACAGCCCACACCGCGATCTCGATCTTGGTGGAGTGGTTCCATTTCGGGGTGTAGGTGGCGTTGGTGTTGGACGCGCGGTATTTCCAGGCGAACAGGAAGGTCATGACGATGACCGGAACCACGACCAACAGCATCAGCAGCGTTGCGGTGATGATCAGGTTTCGCTCGTCCAGACCAACCTGGCCCTTGGGATTGAGCAAGGTCATGTTGCAGCCTGACAGCAACAACGTGCCGATCAGCGGCAATAAGCCTAGTAGTCTGGGGTACCTGTTTTTACTCATCTCACGACCTCTAAAGCAGCTTGCGCAATGCAGTTGGGTTTTGATCGCCAACACTTCACCCTGCCAAGGGTTGGCATTTTTCTTGGATTGAATAAGGGCATGCCCGTCGTGCGTCAGACGCTGTACGACAAATCCCGGGCCTGCGGTGAGTTCTTATTCGAATACGTGGTCAAAGGCCTTGTTACAGACCAATTCCATTTGGTGCGGGTAGTTGGAGGCTCCGACACCTGGGAATCGCATGAAGCCACCAGACCTCTCGACACCCTGTTCCTGCTCACCTCTGGTTAAGAATTGAGCAGTGCCGGGAATTCAGTGCGGGCGATTGTAGATATGTAACGTTTTATAAACCATGTCTCATCCCGAAATAATTTTTATCCGAACCGGCAACAATCATTAACCGTTTTCGCAAAAGTGGCGCATCTTATCGAAATTCATTCTCAACAAAAACACCAAAATAAGTAGGCCTTCCACCCACGGTTCAGACAGTATCCAGTCCCTCTTCTCTGCCCTTGACCTTGCCCAAGGCCCGATATGACGGGGGCTCCGGGCATTCGCCAGAGCCTGTTAAAACTGCCTGTTCGTGCCTGCAATGGAAAAAACCGCCCGCCTGCAAAACAACCCGATTTCGTTACGTTTCCATGTACCAATCCGGCCTCCTCGAACGCCCTGCGACACCGACTCTGTGACAACATGTCGCACATGTGTCGCACCCTTGATTGCCGCCCGTCACGGTCTTTTTACCCGGCCTCTGAAATGTGCTCTGCACGACAAAAAAAGCCCCGGCCCTCTCTTCGAGGACCGGGGCTTTTTTTGTCCGACAATGCGTGGCGGCAGATGAACTCAGCGCAGCGCTTTGCGGTTACGCGAGGTCAGCAACGGCACCAGCACCACGATCAGCACGAAGGCGACCAGCGCCCACTGCGCCAGCGACAGGCCGAGGATCGGCGGGTATGGCGTGGAGCAGAAACCGTCGACCTGGAAACCCAGCGGGAAGATCTTCGCCAGCGGCAAGTCATCGACAATCGGTTGCAACACATCGATGCCACAGCTGACCGCCGGATAAAACTGCGTATAGACGTGATGCCCGGCAACGCCTGCGCCTGCCACAGCACAGATCACCACCAGGGTTTCAAACACCGTGATGCTGCGACGGCCGCGCATGGCCGCGCCGATGAAGGCAAAGATCGCGATCAGCAGCAACGCGTAACGTTGCAGGATGCACAGCGGGCAAGGGGCCTCGCCCAGAACAATTTGCATGTACAGCGCACCGCCGATCAACGCCAGGCAAATGATGCCCAGCAACACCAGATAGCGCCGTTCACGGCCCAACCGCATGGATTCATCGCTCATCGCGTTTCCCTTCAAGATATCGATTGCCCGCCAGTCTACACGCTGGCCTGATCTTTGAGAGCTGGCGCGTAGCAAGGGGGATGTCGCAGGGAATAGACGACAGGACGGTTAAGGAGGGATTAACTTTTAACCAGAAAGATCAAAAGATCGCAGCCTCCGGCAGCTCCTACATCGGAATGGATTGCATCCTGTAGGAGCTGCCGAAGGCTGCGATCTTTATTAGGGGTTACTCCAGCGCCGCTGCCGGCCCGAAGAACTCGTAACGGCTCTGCTTCTCCGGCACCCCCAAGGCTTTCAGGTGGTGTTTGACGGCCGACATGAAACCTTTCGGCCCCAGGAAGTAGGCATCCAGATCACGCTGCTCCGGCAGCCAAGCATTCAGCTGCTGCTGGCTCAACAAACCGACCTTGTGCGCTGCCCGGCTCACGC
This sequence comes from Pseudomonas sp. S2_F07, assembly GCF_054668325.1. NCBI lineage: Bacteria > Pseudomonadati > Pseudomonadota > Gammaproteobacteria > Pseudomonadales > Pseudomonadaceae > Pseudomonas > Pseudomonas sp. S2_F07. The sequence continues at coordinate 4,886,075 of NZ_CP162758.1, read as the reverse complement.
CGTCATCTTCGGCGTAGCAGTAGAAGCGCTTGAGTTGCGGGTGACGCTCGGCCAGGCCGTCGATCCAGTCGCGGAAGGCATGGACGCTGCCGTTGCGCGCGCAGTGGATGAAATGCACCGGCCGCTGGGTTTCCAGCGCCGCTTCGAGCATTGCCAGGGTCGGGGTGATGCCGACGCCACCGCTGATCAGCACCAGTGGCTTGTCGCTGGCCGTCAGGACGAAATCGCCCGATGGTGGGAACAACTCGATGCTGGCGCCAACCTGCAACTGGTCGTGCAGGAAGCTGGAAGCGCGGCCACCGTCCTCACGTTTGACGCTGATGCGGTACTGGCCTTTGTTTGCCAGCGCCGACAGCGAGTAGTTACGACGGATCTCTTCACCGTCGAGGATCAGTTTCATGCCGATGTACTGGCCGGGTTCTGCCAGCAGGATAGGACCTTTGTCCGCGGGCTCGAAGTAGAACGAAGTGATCTCGGCGCTCTCCTGGACTTTGCCTGCCACGATGAATTCCCGCGCCCCGCGCCAGCCGCCCGGTGCCTGTTCCTTCTGGTCATAGATGCTGGTTTCGGCACCGATCAGGATGTCCGCCAACTGGCCGTAGGCCGCGCCCCAGGCCGCGATCACCTCCGGGGTGGCGATCTCTTCGCCCAATACCTCGGCGATGGCCCGCAGCAGGCAGCTGCCGACAATCGGATAGTGCTCAGGCAGGATCTGCAGGGCCACGTGCTTGTTGATGATCTTGGCCACCAGGTCGCCCAACTGGTCGAGCTGATCGATATGGCGCGCATACATCAATACGCCGTTGGCCAACGCACGCGGCTGATCACCGCTGGCCTGGTGGGCCTGGTTGAACAGCGGGCGGACTTCCGGGTATTCGGAGAGCATCATGCGGTAGAAGTGGGTGATCAGCGCTTCACCACCGCTTTCGAGCAGTGGCACGGTGGATTTGACGATGGCACGATCTTGAACGCTCAGCATAAGGTGACTCCTGGTCTTCTTGGATTGCTAACGGATTACCCTATGCCTATCAGCTTCCATGCCAACTATTTAACCGTTATAAATCAATAAGTTAACAACTTGATAGTCATTTAGACACTGCCTGCTTTATAGTCATACCGACTACACGGAGTCACTATGACTGCAAAACCCCTGCTCACCGCCCTGCTGCCCCTGGTCTCCGACCTGTCCCGCGAACTGCCCGAGGGCGAGCGTTATCGCCGCCTGCTGGAAGCCATGCGCGCCCTGCTGCCATGCGACGCCGCCGCTCTGCTGCGTCTGGACGGTGAATGGCTGGTGCCGCTGGCCGTCGACGGCTTGAGTACCGATACCCTCGGTCGGCGCTTCAAGGTCAGCGAGCACCCGCGTTTCCAAGCGCTGCTCAGCAGCCCAGGCCCGACCCGTTTCGCTGCCGACAGCGACTTGCCTGACCCCTATGACGGCCTGGTCGATGGCCTGGATGATCATCTGGAAGTCCACGACTGCATGGGTTGCCCGCTGTTCATCGACGAGCGCCCCCGGGGTCTGCTGACCCTCGATGCCCTCGACCCGGAGCGCTTCGAACCGATCGAACTGGACGCCCTGCAAGCCTTCGCCAGCCTTGCAGCGGCCACGGTCAACGCCGCCGAGCGCATCGAGCGGTTGAACAACCGGGTCGAAGATGAACATCAACGCGCCGAGGTCTACCGCCAGGCCAGCGGCCAGCAGAATCGCGAAATGATCGGCCAGAGCAAGGCCCACAAGCGTCTGGTCGAAGAAATCAGCCTGGTGGGCGGTAGCGACCTGACCGTGTTGATCACCGGTGAAACCGGGGTCGGCAAGGAGTTGGTGGCCCAGGCCATCCATGCGGCCTCGCCCCGCGCCGACAAACCGATTATCAGCCTCAACTGTGCCGCGTTGCCCGACACATTGGTGGAGAGCGAGTTGTTCGGCCATGTTCGCGGCGCCTTTACCGGGGCAATGAACGACCGCCGCGGCAAGTTCGAACTGGCCAATGGCGGCACGCTGTTCCTCGATGAAGTCGGTGAGTTGTCGCTGACCGTGCAGGCCAAGTTGTTGCGAGTGCTGCAGAGCGGCCAGTTGCAGCGACTGGGTTCGGACCAGGAGCATCAGGTCGACGTGCGCCTGATCGCGGCGACCAACCGTGACCTCGCCGAAGAAGTGCGCAGCGGCCGTTACCGCGCCGACTTCTACCATCGCCTCAGCGTTTATCCACTGCTGGTGCCGGCCCTGCGCGATCGCGGGCGCGATGTGCTGCTGCTCAGCGGTTACTTCCTGGAGCAGAACCGTTCGCGCATGGGCCTCAACAGCCTGCGCCTGACCAGCGACGCCCAGGCCGCGCTATTGGCCTACGACTGGCCCGGCAACGTGCGCGAGCTTGAACACTTGATCGGCCGCAGCACCTTGAAGGCCCTGGGCAATTGCAAGGAACGGCCGAAAATTCTCAGCTTGAGCGCCGCCGACCTGGACTTGCCCAATGCCAGCGTTGAAGCCGCTGCCGAGCAACCCGTCGCTACCCTCACGCAAGCGGTGACCGGCGACTTGCGCGAAGCCACCGAGCATTATCAGCGTCAATTGATCGGTGCCTGCCTGGAGCGGCACAACAACAACTGGGCAAGCGCGGCCCGTGAGCTGGGCCTGGATCGGGCGAACCTGGGGCGGATGGCCAAAAGACTCGGCATGAAGTGAGCATCCTGTGGCGAGGGAGCTTGCTCCCGCTGGAGTGCGAAGCGCTCCCAGATCCGGCAGTGCACAGTTTCAGGCAAGACGATTTTGCGACTGCTGCGCAGCCGAGCGGGAGCAAGCTCCCTCGCCACAAAGGTCCACCATTTGGTCCGAGATAGGTATTGACCCTAAAGCCTGCCCCCGACAAGTCGATAACCCGGCATCGAAGTCATTGGCGATCCCTGGATTGCCCGTCACCTTTTTCCAGAGAAGGTTCCTATGTCCTCCACCAAAGCCCGCGCAGACTCACTTTCGCTTCTGCTGTTTACCCTGCGCAGCGGCAAGCTGATGGCAATCAACCTGCTCAAGGTCAGTGAAATCATTCCCTGCCCGCCGCTGACCAAACTTCCGGAGTCGCACCCCCACGTCAAAGGCATCGCCAGCCTGCGCGGCGCCTCGCTGTCGGTGATCGACCTCAGTCGTGCCATTGGCGAGCGTCCGCTGGAAGATCCGAACGGCGGCTGCCTGATCGTCACCGACGTCAGCCGCTCCAAGCAGGGCCTGCATGTGCAGGCCGTGAGCAAGATCGTCCACTGCCTGACCACCGACATCCGCCCTCCTCCCTTCGGCTCCGGTGGATTGCGCGCCTACATCACCGGCGTAACGTCAGTCGATGGCACTCTGGTGCAAGTGCTGGACATCGAAAAAGTCATCCACGGCATCGCCCCGGCACAAATCGAAATGGCGCCGACCGAGCTGAGCATGGAAGACGCCGAACTGCTCGGCAACGCGCGCATCCTGGTGGTTGACGACAGCCAGGTCGCCTTGCAGCAATCGGTGCACACCCTGCGTAACCTTGGCCTGCAATGCCATACCGCCCGCAGCGCCAAGGAAGCCATCGACTGCCTGCTGGACCTGCAAGGCACCGCGCAACAGATCAACCTGATCGTCTCGGACATCGAGATGTCGGAGATGGACGGCTACGCCTTCACCCGCACCCTGCGGGAAACCCCGGATTTCGCGCATCTTTATGTACTGCTGCACACCTCGCTGGACAGTGCGATGAACGCCGAAAAAGCACGACTGGCAGGAGCGAACGCGGTGCTGACCAAATTCTCTTCGCCGGAATTGACCCAGTGCCTGATTACCGCGGCCAAGGCTGTCGCCGAACAGGGTTATTGAGTGTTGAACGAAGAATTCTGCTGGCTGATGCGGCGCGACCTCTCTTTAATCGTGCCGTCCCCCGCTTGGCCAGCCGGCCTGCAATTGAGCGAGTACCGCCCCGAACTGGGCGCCGCCGTGCACCGGTTGATGGAGTTCGGTTATCTCGACGGCGGTGGTCGCGTAGCCGCGCTGGAGATGTGGCAACGGCAGTTCGAAACCGATCCGGAATACGACCCGGCCCTGTGCTTCATTGCCCTGGATGCTGGGGAAGTAGTGGGTGTTTGCCAGTGCTGGACCAGTGCCTATATCAAGAACCTGGTGGTGCATCCGCGGTTTCAGGGCCGGGGGTTGGGGCGTGCACTGTTGTTGCAGGCGTTCAAGGTGTTCCAGCAGCGGCGTGAAGGCTTCGTGGATCTGAAGGTACGTGAAGACAACCTTCGGGCGCGGCGCTTGTATGAAAGCGTCGGGATGCGCGCGGTTCGCCGGGAACCGATACCGCTCTGACACGACGCCATCGCGAGCAGGCTCGCTCCCACAGGGGATTGCATTCCAAATGTGGGAGCGGGCTTGCTCGCGAAGATGGCAGATCAGGCACTGCAGAGATAACGACTCAGCGCTTACCCATCGACCGACGAGTCCCCGGTGGTGCCATGCCCGGCGTCTTGGTGTGGCCGTTCTTGGCGCCGTTCTTGTACCACGGCTGGTTGGAGCCCTTGGCAGCTGCCAGCTCACCCGGCTTGAACGGGAATCTGAAGGCCGGGATCTCGGCTTTGGTTTCGCTATCGGCGCTGGAGTCGACGCTGTCTGGCAGCTCGGCCTGCACGTCGCTCAGGGCGTCGGCGACTGGCGGTTGTTTCGGGGAAGTCATGAAAGCTCCGGGTGGTGCATGAAGTGTCGGGCCCGGTGAGTGAGCCGCATGCCACAGTATAAGAAGTACGGCAGTATAACTGGATGGAGCTCGGCAAGCTGCAAGCTTGCATTGACCGCCTGACGACTCGCACAAATCCCGTGAAGAATGTTAGCGTGCTCATCATTCTTCACCGCCCGACGAGCCCGCCCTCCATGAAAAAGACCGTCCTTGCATTCAGCCGCGTCACTCCACAAATGGTTGAACGCCTGCAACAAGACTTCGACGTCATCGTGCCTAATCCGAAAAACGGCGACATCAATGCCCAGTTCAACGAAGCCCTGCCCCATGCCCATGGCTTGATTGGTGTAGGCCGAAAACTCGGTCGTGCGCAGCTGGAGAACGCCACCAGCCTGGAAGTGGTGTCCAGCGTCTCGGTGGGCTACGACAACTATGACCTGGCCTACTTCAACGAACGCGGGATCATGCTGACCAACACGCCGGATGTGCTCACCGAAAGCACCGCCGACCTGGCGTTTGCCCTGTTGATGAGCAGCGCCCGTCGCGTCGCCGAACTTGACGCCTGGACCAAGGCCGGGCAATGGCAGGCCACTGTCGGCGCACAGCTGTTCGGTTGCGATGTGCATGGCAAGACCCTGGGTATCGTCGGCATGGGCAATATCGGTGCGGCCATCGCCCGACGCGGTCGCCTGGGTTTCAACATGCCGGTCATCTATAGCGGCAACAGCCGCAAGACCGAACTGGAACAGGAACTCGGCGCACAGTACCGCAGCCTCGATCAATTGCTGGCCGAAGCCGATTTCGTCTGCCTGGTGGTGCCGCTCAGCGAGAAAACCAAGCATCTGATCAGCCACAGAGAACTGGCGCTGATGAAGCCGAGTGCCATTCTGGTGAACATTTCCCGCGGTCCGGTGGTAGATGAACCGGCGCTGATCGAAGCGCTGCAAAACAACCGCATTCGTGGTGCCGGGCTGGACGTATACGAAAAAGAACCGCTGGCCGAGTCGCCGCTGTTCCAGCTGAAAAACGCCGTGACCTTGCCGCACATCGGCTCGGCCACCCATGAGACCCGCGATGCCATGGCCAACCGTGCCCTGGCCAACTTGCGCAGTGCCTTGCTGGGTGAACGGCCGCAGGATCTGGTCAATCCGCAGGTGTGGAAAGTCTGATTAAACAATGGCACGTCATAATCGGCGTGCCACTTTATATACAATCTGGAATCATCTCCCTCAAACAATTTACCGTCCAGCCCATATAACAAGCGACATAACCTGCAAACCACTCTTCACCCCCACACCATCCAAACCCCTATAAACTCCGAAAGACAAAAACGCATCAATCGTACATTCGGAGAGTATCCTGCATGAGCTATTTCACCACTGCCTGCCTAGTAAGGCGGAGCAAATTAATAGTTGTCTTCATGGCGGCATTATTCGGTACAACAACCCTTATCAACAACATTACCGACTACACTGCATACGCCGAGTATATCGGGCGAATCATCAGCATGAGCGACACCGTCGGCAATGACTCCCGCCGTTACCGAGCTATCAGCTCAACCCTGTTTCACCACCGTTTTTACTGGGCACTGATAACACTAGAGACCATATTCACATGCAGCTTCATAGTTGGAGTTTATCAACTCTACCGCAAACTCGGCGCACCACACGGCGAGTTCAACGAATCCAAAAAATTTTCCATAATAGGCTTTATTACAGCCATTTTTGCGTATCAGATTTTCTACATCATCATACTAAACGAATGGTTTGACTTAGAGTACTCCAAACAGGCCAACGCCTTTGAATGGGCACAAACCCACATTGAATACATGTTCTTCGGTATTATTTATCTGTTGGCGGTAAAGGATACCTGAATAGTTTCAGGCCAGCTTGCCCGCCACCGGAGCGGCACTTGCCTTGGACTTGCGAAACACCAGCACATTACCCAACATGACCATCACCAGCCCCGCCAGTGCCGGAGCGGTCCACTGGTAACCCTCGGCGAACGCCGAGACATTTAGCGCCACCACCGGGAACAGCACAGTGCAGTAGGCAGCACGTTCCGGCCCCATGCGCCCGACCAGCGTCAGGTAAGCGGTGAACCCTATCACCGATCCCGGAATCACCAGGTACAACAGTGACCCGATGTAACGCGTGCTCATCTCCATGTCGAAGGGAATGCCTTTGACCAGGCACCACACGGTTAGCATCGCCGCCCCGTAAGCCATGCCCCAGGCATTGGTGGTCAGCGGCTTGAGACCGGCCTTCTGTTGCAGGCTCGAAAGCATGTTGCCCGCCGAGAAACACAAGGTGCCGCAAAGGGCCAGACCGAGACCGAGCAAGGTTTCCGCACTGGCGGTATGCCCAGCCAGCTCCGGCCAGAACAGCAAGCCCAGCCCCAGCAGGCCCAACGCACCGCCCATCAACACATTGCGGGCGATTTTCTGACCGAAGAACACCCGCGCGTTGAGGGCATTCCACAGGGTGGCGGTGGAAAACACCACGGCCACCAGACCGCTGGGGATCCACTGGCTCGCGGTGAGGAAGCACATGAAGTTGACGCAGAACAGGCACAAGCCTTGAGCCAGGCAGATCAGGTGCCCGCGACGGTTCATCACTTGCAGGCGTCGGCTGAGCAGCAGGATCACGAACAGCACCAGCGCGGCGAGGCCGAAGCGATAGACGATCGACACGGGAATGGCCACCACGCCCAGTTGCCATTTCAAGGCAATCCAGGTGGTCCCCCAGATCAACACGGTCAGCAGGTACAAAGAAAGGTTCATGACTAAGGCTCCTCGATATGAGCCCAGTCTCCGGCGCCACGCCTGGGCGCACTTGCATAAACTTGCGCTTTTGTCTGGCGACAGGCTGGCAGGCACGCGTCTACGGAGTAGGATGCAAGGCGTTGGAGAGAACCCATATGGCCGCACTGGACAACCTGCAAGTCTTTCAAGCCCTCAACCGTTCGCCGAATGCTCGCCTTGAGCATAGCGCCGAGCTCGGTGACGGCTTGTCCGCAGCCTTGTGGAGCAATCACCACGACGCCCAGGAATACGAAGCGCCCAGCCATCACACGTTGTCCTGTTACATCGCCGGCGGCACCGGCACCTTTCGCCGTGACCAGCCCGGTAACAAGGGTGGTCCGGACAAACTGTGCATCCTCCCGGCCGATCACCAGTCAGGCTGGGTGATCAACGGCGATATTCGCCTTGCGCACCTGTATTTCAGCCCCGAACAATTTGCCCTCGGCTGCATCACCTTGCTCGATCGCGAGCCACGGGAAATGCAGCTGCGCGAGCAGACTTTTCTTGATGATCCTCAGCAGGCGCTACGCTTTCGGCAGTTGATCACCTTGAACTGGGATGAGCCGGGCGAGCGCCTGCTCACCAGCAGCCTGGCTCACGAACTGCTCAGCCATGCCCTGCTCAACCAGGTCAGCGTACGCCAGGGTTTGCGCCTTAAAGGCGGCTTGGCCGCGCATCAGCGTCGGTATCTGGTGGAGTTCATCGACAGCCATCTGGACGAGGCCATCAGCCTCGGTCAATTGGCGGCGTTGTGCGCGTTGTCCGAGTACCACTTTGCGCGGATGTTCCGCGAAAGCTTCGGCTTGCCACCCCACCAGTACGTGCTGGCGCGGCGCCTTGACCGGGCGCGGGAGTTACTGCGCACGACCTCGCAGCCACTGGGGGAGATTGCACTGGCTTGCGGCTTTTCCAGTGCCAGCCATTTCACCAATCGCTTTCGCCAGTCACTTGGCGGGACGCCCGGTGAGTATCGGCAGGCGTTTTTGCGCTAGATCCGGGATCTTCGGCTCCTTTCAGGCCGCCATCGCGAGCAGGCTCGCTCCCACCTTTGGACTGCTTTTCCCTGTGGGAGCGAGCCGGCTCCGGGCGGCGTTCCGACGAAGAACGATGACGCCGCCTGTCGTCAGAACTCCAAGGTGCTCGACAACGTCACCTGCCGCGAATCCCCCATCGAAACAAAGAACCGGCTCGCCGCCGAGGTGTAGTAGGTGCGGTCGAACAGGTTCTTCACGTTGAGCTGGAACTTGACCTTCTGCCCTTCGACTTTGGTGTCGTAAGTGGCGAACGCATCGGCCACGGTGTAGCTCGGCAGGTCGAAATCGTTCACCGCATTGCCCGCGCGCTCACCCACATAACGCGCCCCGGCGCCAACCCGAAGCTGATCGCCGCCAATGACGCTGCCGAAGTCATAAACAGCCGACAACGAGCCGCTGTTCTTCGCCACGTTCTGTAACTGATTGCCTTTGTAAACCGGGTCTTCGGTAACCTCGGCATCGGTGTAGGCGTAGCTGCCGATCATGCTCCAACGATCCGTCAGTTGACCGCTCAGATCCACTTCCAGGCCACGGGAACGCACTTCACCAGCGGCACTGTAAATCGTGGTCGGACCTTCGGCATTGGCCACCAGCACATTGCGTTTCTTGATGTCGAACAGCGCGATGTTGCCGGTGACGCGGCCCGGCAGATCAAGCTTGGCACCCAGCTCCCAGGACTTGGCTTCTTCCGGCGCCATACCACCGTCCAGCACGGTACTGCTGCCGCTCAATGGCGCAATGGTGGAGTTGGGTTTGAACGATTCGGTGTAGCTGCCGTAGAACGACAAGGCATCGGTGTACTTGTACACGAGGCCCGCGCGCGGTACCCATTTCTGCCCGTTGCTGTCGGTGTTGGCGTGGAACGGCACGCCTTTGCCGGCGTATTGGTCGTACGCCTGGAAACGCGCACCGGCCACCAGAATCCACTTATCGGTGAGGTGGATGGAGTCTTGCAGGAACACCGAATCGCTGCGCAATTCATCGGTCTGCGCGCTGTCGGCCGCACTGACAGTGGTGCCTGCCACTTCCCGACCATAGACCGGGTTGACGTAACTGAATGTGGTCAGGCTTTTCTGGCGGATCAGGTCTTCGCGGTAGATCTTGCGATACTCGTCATCGACGCCGAACAGCAGGTCGTGCTGCATGCCAAGCACGTTCACGTTGCCTTCGAGGCTCGCAGTGGTGAACCGGTCGGTGCTGATCGCATTCTGGGTGCCATCCATGCTGCGGGTCAGAGTGCCTTTTTTAGTGTCGATGGCGGTCACGCGCACCTGGCTCGCATCGTAAGTTTCGCGGTTCCAGCTGTAGCCGAAATGGGCTTTCCAGTTGTCGTTGAGTTCGTGATCGGCCTGGAAGTGATAGAGATCCGAACGCCCTTCCATATTGTTGAACGGTTCGTCGAGACGCTCGTTGCGCGAGATGTCCAGCGGATGGTTGGTCCGTGGATCGATCAGCGTGCCGCGGTCGAACGGTGTGAGGAATTCGCGGTGCTCATAGGAGAACAGCAGCGTGGTGCTTTCGCCATACCAGGCCAGGGAAGGCGCGATCAGGCTCTCGCGATGCACACCAAAGTTGCGCCAGTAATCTTCATCTTCGTAGTCCAGAACCATCCGGTAGGCCAGTCCGGAATCGCCGAGGGCTCCGGTGCTGTCGAGACCGCCGCCGCTGCCGCTCTTGCCGTCGCCATAACTCGAACCGCGCGCGGTCAGTGCGTTGTACTGCTCAAGCTCGGGCTGCTTGCTGACCATATTGACCACGCCGCCCGGATCCTGGATGCCATAGAGCAACGAGGCCGGCCCCTTGAGCACTTCGACCCGGTCCACGCTGGCGTTGAGGCCACGGCCCTGCACGATCGGCATGCCGTCGCGCATGATCGAGCCGTTACGGTTGTCGCCGAAGCCGCGGACCATCACCGAGTCCTGGGTGCTGCCCAAGGTGTTGGCCTGGGTGATGCCGCTGACATTGGCCAGGGCGTCATCGAGATTACGCGGCGCCTGGTCGCGGATGACCTGGGCCGGGACGACATTGATGGTCTGCGGGATTTCCTGAACCGGGGCCGAGGAGCGCATCACCGAAGAGGTCGGTGGCGGCTGATAGCTCATGGAGTCATCCATCACCGAGGTGATGGTGGTCGCCCCCAGGTTCAACGCACCTTCAGTCGGCCGTGGTTCCAGTGCGATGGTGTGGCCGTCGGTGCGACGAAAGGTCAAACCCGAACCGGTGAGCAGACGTTGCAAAGCCTGTTCGGCGCTCATCTGGCCATTGATGGCCGGCGCATTGAGACCGTACGGCGCTTCATCGGTGTAGACGACGCTGATGCCGGTCACTCGGCTGAAATCACTCAGGGCCTGGGGCAACGGTTTGGCGGCCAGTGCGAAATTGAATTGCCCACGGGACTGACTGCTGCCAGCCTCTGCGGCCAGCGCCACGCTCGGCGCCAACAACGCCATTGCCAAAAAGCTCAACGCCGACACACCCAACCATTGATTGATTGACCCCGATTTTGCCCTGGACTTCATGACTCATGACCTGTGTAGAACCGCAACGGATGCGAATGACTCGCAGTTTCAGTCACTACACGAATGGCAATCGGGTTTACCTCAGCAAAAAAATGAAAATATTTTTACATTGAGTTATTGGGTGCCTGTTCGGCCGTCATCGCGAGCAAGCTCGCTCCCACAGGGTTATGTGTTGCCCCAATACTGTGACCGACTCAATACCTGTGGGAGCGAGCTTGCTCGCGATGGGGCCAATCGATTCAACGCAAAATAATCAGATGCCCCATAACCTGATGCTGCTCAAACCCCAACACTCCCTGCAACGAACTCAACACCGCCTGCGGGTTCCTGCTCGGAAAGCTGCCACTGACCCGGCGCATCGCCAGTTCATCGTTGAGTATCAAGATCCGCCCGGGGTAATAGCGCGCCAAATCCCGCACCACATCGGCCAGCGTCGCCTTGTAGTAATTGAGCCAGCCCTGGCGCCAGGCCAACTGCGCTTCGCTGTCTACCGCGTGGAGCGTTTGCGCCGCGCCTTCGCCATAGGCCACTTGCTGGCCGGCGGTAAGAATTTGCTGTTCGGCGTTTTGGTCCGCCGTCACGCCCACTCGGCCGGACAGCACCGTGACCTGTGCACCGTGGGGCTGCAAACGGACTTCGAACTGCGTCCCCAAGACCCGCGCCTGGCCTTGTTCCGCATCGACAACAAAGGGTTCCCCCGTATGCGTCACGCTGAAAAAACCGGTGCCACGACGCAGTTGCACATGTCGCTCCCCGCGACTGAAATCCACGGCGATGGCGCTGTCGGCATCCAGTGTCACCTGTGACTGATCGGCCAGGGTGACGGTGCGGATTTCTCCCGGTGCCGAGACGTAATTCGCCCCCAGGTCATCGATCCAGCGCATCGGCTGCCAGCCTGTGCCGAGACTGATCATCAACAGCAGACATGCGGCCATCGCCAACACACCGGACCAGCGCCCAACCGTGCTGCGCCGCGGCTTGTCCATGGCGTTGAGATACCCCTGCAAGGCAAAAGCGTCTTCATTGGCAAGTGTGCGCGCCGGCCCTTCGCTCAACTCCCACAGGACCTGCGCCCGGGCATAGGCCTCGGCATGGGCGGGGTCGGCCTGCAACCATTGGCTGAACTTCACTTGGTCACCCCTGCCGGGTTGGTCATGTAACAGGCTCAGCCAGCCCAGCGCGGCCTGCTCCTGCGCAGGTGTCGGAACGACGCGTTCGAAGTGGTTCACGGTGCTTTCCCTGGCGTACGCGGATCGGGCTCCCGAAGGCTGGCCTTGCAGGCTTCGAGGGCGCGCATCATATGTTTTTCCACGGCACTTTGGGACAAGCCCATGGCCTTGGCGATCTCGGCGTATTTGCGGCCGTGAATGCGATTGAGCAAGAAGATCTGCCGCGTGCGCTCCGGCAAGGCGCGCAACGCGGCTTCGACGTTGCGCAAATCGTTGCCCGCCTCCAGTGCCGCTTGCGGTCCGCTGCCATCTCCGTCCGTTGGTTCCACCATCAAGCCTTCGCTGGCCCGGCCCCGCGTGCCTTCACTGCGCAAATGGTCGATGGCGATGTTGCCGGCACAGCGCAACAGGTAGGTGCTGAGTTCCTCGACTTGCACCAGCGGCCGCCGCCAGAAACGCAGGAACAAATCCTGTACCAGGTCAGCCGCCGTCGCCCGGCAACCGACACGCCGACTCACCAGTGCTTCCATTTGCGAACGCTGAGAGAGAAACACCTGGAGAAAATGCGCACGGTCGCCACGCTGTTGATCGTGCTCGATATCGTGGGGGTCGGGGGGCAGAGTGATCATCGTTCATGTTTCGACCTGAAAACCGGTGAGGCCACGACAGCGTCAGGGGGCCGGCAAGGCCGCGATAATAATGATAAATATTCTCACATGCAAAAGGATCGGGTGTAGCCCTCTATGTACGCGCGTTGATTGCAGCGCAAACCTGGCTGTCCCACAGCCAGTCAATGACCATGGAATCCAAAAGCCACCGAAAACAAAACGGGCCTGCAATGCAGGCCCGTTTTCATGGAAAGGTAAAAAAGTGAATCAGGTGTCAGCCGTTAAGCGCTGCCTGTTCGTTCTCAAGAAACTCTTCTTCCAGCAGATGGTCGGCATGGGCAGCGCTCTCGATGGGCACCACATTGGCTCGTTTTCCGCGTAATTTGCCGAACATATGCTCCAGCGCATGTTCAAGTTTGGTGGCCGCTCCGTCGATCGCCTGCTCCATGGTGGAGGCTCTATGGGTGACGGAAACCGGTTGATGGCCTTTTGGCCGCGCCTCCAGCTGGCAGCGCATGTCGTGGGGACCCGGCTTGTCGCCGTTCTCGTCCCGCAGGTGGACCTCGACTCGTGTCAGGTCCTCTTCGTAGCGTTCGAGCGTGCTCTCAATGGTCGTACGTACCCACTCCTCCAGTCGTTTACTGCCTTGAATATGGTTATCGCTATTGACTTGGATTTGCATAGTTCATCCCTTATTTCAGCTAGCTCGCGAGAGGCCGGTCAGCTAAGCCCTTGGGCGTCATCACCGTGACCTCTTACTTACACAATCGGTCTGTACGCTGAACAATTCAACCCCTGAAAAAAGATAAATATTCATACGCAAAAAAAGCCGGACAACGAGCAAAAGCGCTGTTACTGTCGGGAGTCGGGTCGCCCTGCTTACCCGCCAAAATTCCTCACATCTGCTGCTCCCCCAGCGGGTGCAGGCTGCGAAAAGCACCCGCCTCCTCCACCAACCAATCGTGCACCGCACGCACACCCGGATGGCTCAACGCCCCCGGTGCGTAAAGCAGCATGTAGCGCTTGTGATTGGGCACCGCCAGGCCAAACGGCACGATCAAGGCTCCACGCTCCAACTCATCATTGAGCAAGGTTCGGCGCGCAATCGCCACGCCCATCCCGGCGATGGCCGCTTCGATGGTCAGGTGATTGCGATTGAAGGTATGGCCACGTCGCACATCCGCGCCCTCGAAGCCGATGGCATTGAGGTAAAACTCCCATTCCGCGTACTCATAGCTGCCGCGCCAGGCGGTGATGTCGTGCAGCAAGGGAAAGTGCATCAGGTCTGCCGGACCGTGCAGCGGCGGACGACCACGCAACAGGCTCGGCGCGCACACCGGAAAAATCTGTTCATCGAGCAAGGCTGTGGATAACAGGCCCGGATAACTGCCGTCATTGAGGTCGATCGCCAGGTCGAAGTCGCCTTCATGCAACGGCACGCTGCTGTCCTCGGCCACCAGGCGCAACTGGATGTCCGGAAAGCGCTGCTGCAAGCGCGGCAGGCGCGGTGTCAGCCATTTGCTCAGGAACGACGGAATCGAACGCACCCGCAGGATCCCGCTGATCATGCCCGCATCCAGTCGCCGCAATTCCGCGTCGATGCTGCCAAAGGCCTCGTTGACGGTAATGGCCAGGCGTTGGCCTTCTGCGCTCAGCTCCACCCCGCGGGCGCGACGGTGAAACAGGCGAAAGCCCAGGCGTTCTTCCAGCTGGCGGATCTGCTGGCTGACCGCTCCCGGTGTGATGTGCAGCTCTTCGGCGCACCGGGTGAACGACAGGTGCCGCGCGGCACAGGCAAACACGTTCAGCCAGACATACGTCTGGGCGTGTAATTGACGGCTCATCGTTTAGTCCTGCTAAAGGATGTCTTAGGAATTTTCGTTGGTCACGCAGGATCGTGACAGGCAGTATCGCCCAAATTGCGCTTGTCCTACAGAAATGGCAGCGATTTTCCTTCCATTACATGTACAGGCTTTAGCATGGCTATCAGTGTTTTCGATCTCTTCAAAGTCGGCATCGGCCCGTCCAGTTCCCATACCGTCGGTCCGATGCGCGCTGCCGCAACCTTTGCCCAAGCGCTGCTCAATCAGGGTTTTCTGGCTGACGTGCGACGCGTGGAAATTCGCCTTTACGGTTCTCTGTCGGCGACCGGTGTCGGCCACGCAACGGACCGCGCCTGCGTCATGGGCCTGATGGGCGAATGGCCCGACCGCATCGATCCGACCACCATCGACAGCCGCATTCACACCCTGCGCGAAACCGGTAAATTGTGCCTGGCAGGCGTAACGGAAATTGCCTTCGACTGGCAACGCGACCTCCTGCTGCTAAACGAAAGCCTGCCTTACCACCCCAACGCCATGTCCCTGACAGCCGACGGTGAAACCGGCGAACTGTTCGAGCAGACCTACTACTCGGTGGGTGGCGGTTTCATCATCGAAGCGGCCGAAGCCGAATCCGGGATCGCACCGGCCGGTGATGTGGTGCTGCCTTACGATTTCTCCAGCGCCGCCGAACTGCTCAAGCTCTGCAACCAGCACGGGCTGCGGGTGAGCGAACTGATGATGGCCAACGAACGGGCCTGGCGCAGTGACGCAGACATTCGCCAGGGCTTGCTGCATATCTGGTCGGTGATGCGCGAATGCGTCGAACAGGGCTTGCGCCACGAAGGCATCTTGCCCGGCGGTCTGAATGTGCCGCGTCGAGCGGCGAAACTGCATCGCAGCCTGCAGGAAATCGGCAAGCCGAATGTCATTACGTCCACCTTGTCGGCAATGGAATGGGTCAACCTGTACGCCCTTGCCGTGAACGAAGAAAACGCCGCCGGCGGGCGCATGGTCACGGCACCGACCAACGGCGCGGCGGGGATCATTCCGGCAGTGCTGCACTACTACATGAAGTTCAATGCCGATGCGTCTGACGATGACGTGGTCTCGTTCTTTTTGGGCGCAGCTGCGGTCGGCATCCTGTGCAAGAAAAACGCATCGATCTCCGGGGCTGAAGTCGGCTGCCAGGGTGAAGTCGGCTCCGCCTGCGCCATGGCCGCCGCCGGCCTGGCAGAGGTGCTTGGCGCCACCCCGGAGCAGCTGGAGAACGCCGCCGAAATCGGTCTGGAACACAACCTCGGTCTTACCTGCGACCCGGTTGGCGGACTGGTGCAAGTGCCGTGCATCGAGCGCAACGCGATCGCCGCCGTGAAGGCCATCAACGCCACGCAAATGGCCCTGCGCGGCGATGGCCAGCACTTCATCTCCCTGGACCGGGTGATCCGTACCATGCGCGACACCGGGGCCGACATGCACGACAAATACAAAGAGACGTCACGGGGCGGCCTGGCGGTGAACTGGGTGGAATGTTGACCATTTTGGTTGCACGCCAGCCGTTATTGCCCTGAAACGGGCAGGCAAAGGCAGACAAAAACCAGGCGGGCCTCAGTGCCCGCCTTTTTGTTACCGGTTTTTTTGTCCGACAATTTTCCGGCATGGGCCTTGCTACTTCCCTGCTGGAACAATGATGGCGAGATGGCCGGTGGTCAGGCATTGCGAACCAACCCGATCACGGCCGGTCAACAACTGCACGTTCAATCAGGCGGTGACGCATCATGGACAACCCTTTTCAGCTCATTACCGATGCCTTTGCAGCGGATTACCAGATCAACCTGAGCATTCAGGGCCTGGATGGCAGCATCATGCTGACCCTGTCCAACAGTGGCCGCGTAGTCGCAAAACGCATGATCAGCGCCGAACAACGCAATGATCCCGAGCGCCTGAAACGACTGGTGCAAAGCATCCAGTTCGGCATTGCCATCGAGCAGGGCCACAGCGCCGTGGCCATCCTCGAATCCATGACCGATGGCGGCACGCGCAGCCTGCCGCCGCCATCAGCCAATGGCCGTCCCCGACCCGCCATGGGGCTTTAAAGCTCGCCCTTTTCTACTTCCGGATGTTCACTGGAGCCCGCACCGGTCTTGCGATGTGGGTTCTCGATCTTCACCGAAGGAAATTGCGACGAAGCGTAACGCACCACCAAAATCGCAAACGCCAGCAGCAGAATCCCGCCGCACAGGTAGATGATCCCCAGGTCCGGCGGGTTGTGGTGCGAAACGTTGGAAATCAGCAGCCGCGTCAGCGCGGTGATCGCCACGTAGATCAGGAAGCGCACGGGCATGTGGTTGGTCTTGAAGTAAATCCCGACCATCGCCCCCAGTTCCAGGTAGATGAACAGCAGCAAGATGTCATCGATCTTGATGTGCCCTTCTTCGATCATCCCGAGAAACTCCATTACCGCCGCCCACGCGGTCACCGCACCAATGGCGAACAACGCCAGGTAGTGAAAGGTTTCGACGAACAGATTGCCCAGGGACTCGGCCAGTTCATGCACGTTCTGCCGCAGTTTTTCGGCCCAGTTGATTTTCACGATGCTGCTTCCTTAGGTCGATTCGACCGGATGATGCGGGTTGGACGTGACGGTTTTCCTGCATGCAGAAAAAAGGCCAGCCCATGATGGCGAGCCGCTCTGGATTACGCGCCGTGGCGTTTGGTCGCACCTGCGCACGCCTTGCCTGACAAATCCCGAATCCGGTCTACATTAAAAAGCCACTACCCAAAAGACAGGGTTTCGCTTATCCTTTAGCTGTATATAGATACAGTAGTCGAAATCGACAACCAATGTGAAGGCATGTGAGGTGGTGAATGGCCGTCGAAGTGGTATACCGCAGCAGCCGAGATCTGGAGCGCTTGTTCATGGATAAAGCCGAAGCTGACCGTCATGACAAAATGCTCGAACTGGCCGAATTGCTGGCTGAAGTGTTACAGAAAGCCGTTCCGTCCCTGACCGAGCAGCAAGTGGAAGAAGCCGGGATTTACATGGCGAAAAATCGCGACGTATTCGCCAAGGCGTTCAAGAGCCAGCCGGATGCCCTGTCCGAACTGCTCAGCGCACCGGTTGAAGTCGCACAACCTGTTGCAGAGGTTGAGGTCGTTGAGGCCGCTGAGCCTGTCACCCCGGCCAAGCCTGTCAAGGCCCCCAAAGCCGCCAAGTAGGCAAAGCCCGAATTGAACAGGCCCTGAGTCGAATGACCCAGGGCCTTTTTCATGCCCGTTACAAAAAAGATCGCCCGAGCTTCTATCGGTACAACACTTTCTCCGCCAACTCGTCGGCCACCCGTGCGGGGGAGCGTTTTTCCGCCTGGGCGTGGGCGAACACTTCGGTCAGGCGCGAACTGATTTTCGACAGGTGTGCGGTGATGGTCGGCAGCTCTTCGCCGCGGTGCTTGAGCGACACGTAAATCAGCCCACCGGCGTTGATCACGTAATCAGGCGCATACAGGATGCCCCGGCGTTCCAGTTGGTCGGCGACATCCAGATGTGTCAGCTGATTGTTCGCCGAACCGGCCACCGCCGAGCATCGCAACTGCGTCACGGTATGGCTGTTGAGTACTCCGCCCAGTCCGCAGGGCGCGAGGATGTCGCAAGGTGTACTGAGCAGCGCGTCGTTGGCAATCGGGTGGGCGCCGAGTTGCTCCATGGCCAATTGCACCTTGCCATGATCGATGTCGCTGACCAGCAGCTCGGCACCGGCGGCGTGCAGCTGTTCGGCCAATGCATACCCGACATTGCCCAGGCCCTGGATGGCAACGCGCAGGCCTTCGAGGTTGTCACTGCCGAGCCGGGCCATGGCGGTGCTGCGGATACCGGTGAACACGCCCATCGCTGCGTGGGGCGCGGGGTCGCCCGCCGAGGTGGTGCTGGTGACGTGCTGGGTTTGCTGGGCGATGCAATCCATGTCCGCCACTGAGGTGCCGCTGTCGATGGCGGTGATGTAGCGGCCCTCGAGCTGTTCTATGCAGCGTCCGAAGGCTTCGAACAATGCCGCGCGGTTTTCCACATGGGCCGGGCGCACGATCACCGCCACGCCGCCGCCCTGGGCCAGGCCAGCCAGCGCAGCCTTGTAGCTCATGCCCTGGGCCAGGCGCACAGCATCCTCGACCGCCGATTCGTCGTTGGGGTAGGCAAGGTAACGACAACCGCCCAGGGCAGGCCCCAGCCGGCTGTTATGAATGGCAATGACCGCCTTCAACCCGGTGACCGAGTCAACGCTCAGATGCAGCGATTCAAGGCGAGTGCTTTGCATGAGAGCGAACATCGTAAGGCTCCCGAATCACTTCTTGTAGACGCCAGTATAGGCTTGCGCCCAAAAATTGCAGAAGCGCACCGGAATAAGCACGGTCCCGATGCAGACTTTCGGAAATATCCTGTGGTCGCCCTTTTACAGCACTGGACGAACGCCGGAGAGGGGGCTAAAACGAGGCATTGCCCGGAGATTTTGATGACCCCGCGCCAATCGTTCTTCGCCTGCCTGCAACGTTCACCGCCCGCGCTGTTCGAGGCGGCACTGTGGATTGCGGCCGAGCACGACAGCGAGGTGCAGCCGCAAGCACTGTTGGCCGATTTTCAGGAGCTGCAACAACGGGTCAGTGGCGGCTTGCCGATGCTGCCGGTCAGTGAGCTGGCCCAGCCGCTGCTGCGGCGCTTGAATGACCTTGGCTTCGCCCAGGACGACTTCACCCCCTTGCGCCCGCAAGTGGCACTGCTGGACAAAGTACTGGAGCGCCGACGAGGGCAACCCTTGACGCTGGGGCTGATTGCGCTGGAGTTGGCCAGGGGCCTGGAGATTCCCATGGTCGGGGTCAACTTCCCCGGGCATTTCCTGCTGCGGGTGCCGGGCGCCGATCATTTGCTCGACCCCTGCGGTGGCCGTCGCCTTTATCCGAACGATTGTCGGGAACTGCTGCAGCGCCAGTATGGCCCGAACATGAAGCTCAACGCCGATCACCTGACAACCGCCGAGCCGGTGCAGATGCTGCAACGGTTGTCGCGCAACCTGCGCCAGTTGTACCTGTCCCACGACGATTTCATCAATGCCTTGATCGACGCCGAGCGCGTCCTGGAACTGGGCAATGCCACTGCGGCCGACTATCTGGCCCGGGCCAGCCTGTACCAACGGCTGGACTGCCCGAACGCCGAGCGTTTTGACCTGGAGCATGCGTTGCTGCTCAGCGACGATCCGATCCAGCGGATTCGCCTGACGGAAAGGCTGGGGCATTTGCCGCCGAATTCCATCGTTCACTGATTACAAAAACCCTGTGGGAGCGGTGTGAGGCGTTATGGCGTATCTGGCTGATTCGCCGGATGCGCCTTTATGAACGCCGGGTGCGTCGCCGCCAATGCCGCCACTCGCCGAATCCGAGGGTAAGCCTCAAGAGAAACATTGAACCGCTCGGCCGCGTACAACTGCGGGATCAGGTAGACGTCCGCCAGCCCGGGTTCGGGGCCGAAGCAGTAACCCTCATCACCGATCAACTGCTCCACCGTGGAAAGCCCCTGCCCGATCCAGTGACCGATCCACTCCACCACCTGCGGTTCATCGTGGCCCGACTGGCGCAGCCGATTGAGCACGCTGACGTTGTGCAGCGGGTGCACATCGCAGCCGATCACTGCCGCCACGCCGCGCTCGTGGGCACGGGCAGCCAGGTCTTTGGACAGCAATGGCACCTGTGGATAACGTTCCTCCAGGTACTCGATGATCGCGGGAGACTGGATCAGCAAATCGCCTTCATCGGTGCGCAAGGCCGGCACGCGGCCCTGAGGGTTGATGCCCAGATAAGGAGGCTGTCGATGCTCGCCACCCTGCGGTGCGATCAGGTTGACCGGCAAGGATTGATAATCCAGGCCCTTGAGCGCCAACGCGATACGCACCCGGTACGAGGACGTCGAACGGTAGTAGGTATAGAGTTCCATGCCCCGCTCCTGTTAGCGCGCCGGCAGCACTTTGCCGCGGCATTCGCCGAAACCGATGGAAGCAAAACCGTCGCGGCGGCAACGGCCGCGCAGGATGATTTCGTCACCGTCCTCAAGGAATTTACGCACTTCGCCCGAGGCCAGTTCGATCGGCTTTTTACCGCCTTCGGTGATTTCCAGCAGGCTGCCGAACTGACCGTTCTGCGGCCCCGACAAGGTGCCCGAACCGAACAAGTCACCGGCCTGCAATTGGCAGCCGTTGACGCTGTGATGCGCGACCATTTGCGCCACGGTCCAGTACATGTGTCCGGTGTTGCTCAGGGTCAGGCGATGGGCTGGCAGGTTCTGTTCGCGCATGGCCTCGGTGAGCAGCAATACTTCCAGCTCGATGTCGAACGCGCCAGCAGCCTGATCGCGCTTGTCGAGCAGGTACGGCAGCGGCTGCGGATCGCCTTGGGGACGCGCAGGCTGGGCACGACGGAACGGCTCCAGCGCTTCGGCGGTGACCACCCACGGCGAGATGCTGGTGATGAAGCTTTTCGACAGGAACGGTCCCAGTGGCTGGTATTCCCAGGCCTGGATATCCCGTGCCGACCAGTCGTTGAGCAGGCAGAAACCGGCGATGTGATCAGCGGCGTCGCCAATGGCAATCGAGTCGCCCATGTCGTTGCCCTGGCCGATCCAGATGCCCAGTTCCAGTTCGTAGTCCAGGCGCGCGCAAGGACCGAAGGTCGGCTCGGTTTGACCGGCCGGCAAGGTCTGGCCTTTCGGGCGACGTACGTCGGTACCGGACGGGCGAATGGTCGACGCACGACCGTGGTAGCCGATTGGCACGTACTTGTAGTTCGGCAGCAACGGGTTGTCGGGACGGAACA
The DNA here is from genome assembly GCF_054668325.1 of Pseudomonas sp. S2_F07. Taxonomy (NCBI): domain Bacteria; kingdom Pseudomonadati; phylum Pseudomonadota; class Gammaproteobacteria; order Pseudomonadales; family Pseudomonadaceae; genus Pseudomonas; species Pseudomonas sp. S2_F07. Next base: position 4,864,577 of record NZ_CP162758.1, on the reverse strand, counting down.
GTTTGCCGACGTTCTGCGCGTGCTCGATGCCGACGTAGAAGTCGGTGTAGTCGTTGATTTTCGCCGGCAGGTGCATCTGGCAATCCGCCGCCAGCGGCAGCAGTTTTGCGCCCTGGGCTTCAATCTTGCCGTGCAGGGTGCTGCCCTCGGCGAACAGTTCCAGCAAACGCTCGCGCAAGGCGACGCGAGCCTCGCGGCCCAGTTCGAAGAACGCATTCAGCTCGCCGCCACGGGTAGCCTCGACGGCAGTCTTCGCGGCGCCATCGAACAATCCGGCCTCAAGGGCTGCTTGCAGATCAAAGATATGCTCGCCAATGGCCACGCCACTGCGCGGTGCCAAGCCGTTGAGGCTGAACACGCCCAGTGGCAGGTTTTGCAGGGGGAAATCCGCGTGGCCGTTGGCGGATGCAACCCAGCTGCGTGTGATGGAAGTCTGCGTCATGGGTTATCTCCGGGTCGGGTCGAAAGTGGCGGGCAACGTAGCCCAGCAGGCGTCGTAAGTGTTTTGCAGTTGCGGGCAATCGAGGGCGAAACGGCTTGGGCGCAACACTTGGCTGGTCTCGAACATGAACGCCATGGTGTTGTCGATTTTCGCCGGCTTGAGGTCCGCGTTGATCGCTTTGGTGCACGTCTCGCCGTCGGGACCGTGGGCGCTCATGCAGCTGTGCAACGAAGCACCGCCCGGCACAAAGCCTTCGGCCTTGGCGTCGTACTCGCCCTGGATCAAACCCATGAATTCGTTCATCAGGTTGCGATGGAACCACGGCGGACGGAAGGTTTTCTCGGCCACCATCCAGCGTGGCGGGAAGATCACGAAGTCGAGGTTGGCCAGGCCGTGAACGCTGGTCGGCGAGGTCAGCACGGTGAAGATCGACGGATCGGGGTGATCGAAACTGACGGTGCCGATGGTGTTGAAACGGCGCAGGTCATATTTGTACGGCACATTGTTACCGTGCCAGGCGACCACGTTGAGTGGCGAATGATTGAGCTCGCAGGCCCACAACTCGCCGAGGAACTTCTGCACCAGCGTGGTGGGTTGTTGCAGGTTTTCGTAGGCCGCCACCGGGGTCAGGAAGTCCCGTGGATTGGCCAGGCCATTGCTGCCAATCGGTCCCAGGTCCGGCAGACGCAGGGGCGCGCCATGGTTTTCGGCGACGTAACCGCGGGCTTGCGGATCGAGCAATTCGATGCGGAATTTAAGGCCGCGTGGCAGTACGGCAATTTCCAGCGGTTCGAGTTCAAGCACGCCCAGTTCGGTGGCGATGCGCAGGCGCCCCAGTTCAGGTACCAGCAACATCTCGCCATCAGCATTGAAGAACACGCGCTCCATGGAACGGTTGGCGCGGTAGTTGTAGATGCTGATCCCGGCCGGCTTTTCTGCGCCCGAGTTGGCGGCCATGCTCACCAGGCCGTCGATGAAATCGGTCGGCTCGGCAGGAATGTCCAGCGGGTTCCAGCGCAGGCGGTTGGGGGTCACCTCACCCAGCGGGCCGCCCGCCAGTTGCCGGTCCAGTTTGACGAATGCCGGGTGATTGGCCGACGGCTGAATGCGATACATCCAGGTCCGCCGCGCTTCGCTGCGCGCCATGGTGAACGCCGTGCCGGAGAACAGTTCGGTGTAAAGACCGTACGGGGCTTTTTGCGGGGAGTTCTGGCCGACAGGCAGTGCGCCGGGCAACGCTTCGCTGCTGAATTCGTTGCCGAAGCCTGACTGGTAGGCCAGCGCTGGCATCGTTGAATCGGGGTTCATGGAGCCTCCTGAACAGGGAGTCGGCAGTGGCCGCTCGCTCTGTTGCAGAGGTCGAGGCACGCCCGGGTTGTTTTTATCGTAATTTGATTACGCATAACGTAATTTGATTGGTATTGACCGTCAAGCTATAAAGACGCCCATTCGTCCCGGGATCCCAGCCACCATGGAAAAAACCAGCGACAACAACGGTAAACAGAAAGTCCGCTCGGCCGAGGTTGGCACCGACATCCTCAAGGCTCTGGCCGAGTTGTCGCCTTCGACTTCGCTGTCGCGCCTGGCCGAACACGTGCAGATGCCGGCGAGCAAGGTTCACCGCTATTTGCAGGCCTTGATCGCCAGTGGATTCGCCGAACAGAACGCCGCCACCAACCATTACGGCCTGGGCCGCGAAGCCCTGCGCGTAGGGTTGGCGGCTCTCAACAGCATGGACGTGCTAAAAGTCGCCGCCCTGCCCCTGGCTGAACTGCGCGACGACTTGAACGAAACCTGTTTCCTGGCGGTATGGGGCAATCAGGGCGCAACCGTGGTGCATATCGAACCGGCGGTGCGTGCGGTGACGGTGGTGACACAACTGGGTTCGGTGTTGCCGTTGCTCAGTTCTTCGACGGGACTGGTGTTTGGCGCCTACCTGCCGAAACGCGAAACCGAGGATCTGCGCGTGCAGGAATTGCAGTCCCACGCAGCCCACGCGCTGGCAGACGATCAGGCCTATGCGGCCCAGTGCGAACAAATCCGCGCACGCGGTTTGCACCATGTACATGGTTTGCTGCTGCCAGGGGTGGATGCCTTGTCGGCACCAGTGTTCAACGCGATGGGCAGAGTGGTTGCCGTGCTGACGGTGGTGGGGCCGACATCGTTGTTCCATGCCGATGAAAACGGTCCGGCGGCGCAGCGTCTGTTATCCGCCAGCCATGCGGTCAGCTGGCGCTTGGGTTTTGAACCCGCCGTATCCGCAACCTGATTGCGGCAGCTGTGCCAACCAAGGGGTTGGCACAACTACTTTGATAGAACCACCAATCAGCTCAGTAAATCCCGGGCAATTGCTGCACCCATTTCATTGAGCTCATCAAGTTTCACACCATCGAAACGATATTTCCGGTCAAAGGTGTACGGTTCGGAAAAGATCCCAAGATTCTCACTGGAGAATCTTGGGACCTCACCGTCCTGCAACTTAAGGAAAAATGCCCATACCAGTGATTGAGAGTAAATAACCGTCGAATCGTTAGCCGACGCAATTGCATTGATATATACCTTATCGACATCAATGCCGCGACCACCGAGCCTTGCGTGCAGCTTGGCCCGCACCAACTCCCTTGTCAGTTGCCCCATACCTTAAAGCTCCATAATTAATAGTTATTAGCGCACTAGTACCCTGACAAACATTACCTTGACCGAGCACTATCGAACATATTAATCAACCCACCGCGCAATGCACGCAAATTGGTCAGCGCCGACAACCATACTAATCAACACGGTTATTTATGCACGAAACCGTATGTTTTAATTCATTTCCAAACGAAAAACAAACAACTACCAACTCTGCATTATCAACCCCAACTTCTTCGCCATGGCAACTGCCTGTGTCCGCCGTTCCACACCCAACTTGCTGTGAATGCGCCGGGCATGGGTTTTCACCGTATGCAAAGAAATGAACAGTTGCTCGGCAATTTGCTGATTGGAATTACCCTGGGCAATCAGGCCGAGCACCTCCAGCTCCCGACTGCTCAGCAGGCTGGCATCCAGGGCCAGCGCGGTCACCGTCTCCTCGCCTTGTAATCGACAGATCAGGCTCGGCTGGCGCAAGTTCAAATCACGCAATGCCTGTTGCCCCTGACAACGCTTGACCAACGCCAGACCGGCCTGCAGAGCTGCGTGGGCCATGTCCGGCTCACCCGTCAGCTCCGCCACTTCGCTGATCGCCAAATGCAGTTCCGTTTCCAGCGCCAGCATGGCGTGTTGTTGTGCGTGCTCGAGTAACGCCCTGAGTCGATCCAATGGACGTTGCACCAGTTGCAGTTGGGTTTCGGCCAACACCAGCTGGTATTCGATACGTGCAATCAAGTGCAGCGTGGCCGGCGGTGCCTGGCGCGCGTGGGCCCCGCGGTAATGACGCAAGACTCGGGTCAACGCTTCCCGGGCCAATTCCGGGCGCCCTTGCTGCAGCCAGAAATGACTGCTGATTTGCAGCAGCACCCCGCGATATACCGTGTCGGGGATCTGCCGTTGCTGCATCAACCGTTCGGCCTCGCGCAGACGATCAAACGCATGGGCATAGTCGCGTTGATTGGCCGCCAATTGCGCCTGCCCCAAAAATCCGTACAACACGTGCTTGTCCTGACTGTGCAAACAGTCATCAAGGCCCGCCTGGAAACATTCCCCGGCTAATTCATCCTGGCCCTGGCACAGGGCCAACCGACCACGCCGCAGGGCGATTCGTCCCAGCAGCGGCGTCGGTCGATCGGCCTGTCGCCCGAGCATTTCATGGATGTCGGCCAGCAACTGCGCTGCTCGCCGCGGCGCACCACGCTGCTCCAGCAACTGGGCATGATCGAGTTCGAGCAAGCCTTCAAACAGCAACGAGCCTTGTGCCCGCGCCAGGCACAGGGCGTCACGATTGAAGGCCTGGGCGGCATCGAGGTCGGCGTTGAGTAGCGCTTGCTGGGTCAACCCGGACAGACACAGTAACCGTGCGGGCCACGCCTCGGCCGCCAACTCGCCCAGCGCCTCGATAAAATGCGCCCGTGCCGCCGGCAGGCGTCCCTGCAAATGCAGCAACCAGCCCTGTTGCGCCTGCCAACGTGCCAGCAGTTGCCGTTGCAAGGATGCCGTCGGTTGCGGGGCAAATCGGGACAGTTGCCCAATGCAGGCAGCCGCCTGCTCGAAACGCCCGGCAAACAGCAACGCCGCGGTGATCAACCCCACCCGTTGCGGCGTGCCCAGGGTCAACTGTTCACCCAGTTGCTCGTGCAGTTTGAGTAACCAGCTGACGTTCTGACGCTTGAACAGATGCTCAAAACTGAAGTGTTGCATCAGGCTGACCGCGACTTCGTGCTCTTGCGCCAGCAACGCCTGCTCGAAGGCACCCTGCCAGTCTTCTTCGGCACTGAACCACTGGCACGCGCGGCGATGCCAGGATCGTCCGGCCGGGGTCGGCTCTTCACGCATCTCCCGGGCCAGTGGCTCGAAGATTCGCAACCACTCGACGGAGTCTTCCCAGGGTTCAATGAAGCAGCCCATGTCCTGCAACGCGTGCAGCCACTGCGCGCCCTCACCCGTACCGAAAAGATGCTCGCACAGGCTGGCGTTGAAGCGAGGCAGATGAACCAGCACCTGCCAGACCTCAACCAGTTCCGGCGGCAAGGTGTTGAACAATTCGTGCTGCAGATAATCGAGCAATGTCGCCGAACGCCCCTGCTCACCCGACCACGGACAACCATTGAGCAACGCGATCCGCACGCCAGCGCACCAGCCACCGCTGCGCTGTACCACCCGTTTGGCGGTTTGCGCCGCCAGGCTCGGCTCGACATGACCGAGCAACTGCCCGACCTCGGCCTCGGTAAACGCCAGCGCCCGGGCTTCGCACTCGTACAACTCATCATCGAGCAGCAGCCGCGGCCAGTTGCAGGGCGGTCGTCGACGGGAACCCAGCCACCAGGTCAGTGCCGGGCTGGCGACGGCCAACAGACGATCGAGCATCCGGTCGAGTTCCGGATCGGGTGCCCGGCAGTAATCATCGAGAAACAGCCAGGTCGGCGCCTGTAATCGGGCAAGATACGCCAGCAGCCCGGGCTCATCCGTCGAGGGCAGGCCCAGCGCTTGCGTCAGGCGCAACAAGAAATCGGCTGCGCTCAACGACGCCCCCGCCAGCGGCAGCCAACAGACCCGAACGTGCTCCGGCGCCCGCAGCAGGCATTCGGTGAGCAATGCACTCTTGCCACTACCGGCCGGTGCGCAAAGCAACTTCACCCGCGCAGTCGAAACCAGCATGGGCTCGATCAGCCGCTCGCGGGACAGATGATGGGACGACAGTCGGGGCAGGAAGCCAGGGCGGTCCAGACAGTGCGTCATTGCAGTCATTGTGGTGCGCCTTTTTTATAATTCTGGCGCCACCCTAGCCCCCTCCCGAGCGCTTGTTGAAGAAGTATTCAACACACTGATCGACCGCTATAAAAAAGGTGACCGCAAAGTCACCCTTTTGTGTAGGAGCCTGTAGGAAACCTACCGAACCCCCGTGCTACGCAAGGCTGCTGGCGTGTAGTCCCCCGCTTTTGCATCGATGTTGAATTCGAAGCTGCGCTTCTCTTCATTCTTCATTCCAAGGGCGATGTAGCGACCGGCAATCAGGTCATACAGCGCTTCGACGGTGTAGGCCGGTACCTGGTGATCGTAGTAGAACTGGGCATGCCCTTCGGCGACGCGCCAGAGTTGACCACGCCCGTCGTAGTGGTCGGCCAGCGCCACTTGCCAGCTGTCTTCATCGATATACATGTGGCGTTTGGCGTACACGTGGCGTTCGCTCGGCTTGACCGTGGCGACGACTTCCCAGACCCGGTGCAACTCGTAGCGAGTCAGGTCCTGATTAATGTGCCCGGCCTTGATCACATCGGTGTACTTGAGGTTTGGCGAGTCGAGCTTGTAGCTGTTGTAGGGGATGTACATCTCCTTTTTGCCGATCAGTTTCCAGTCGTAGCGATCCGGTGCGCCGGAAAACATGTCGAAGTTGTCGGTGGTGCGCAGGCCGTCGGACGAGGTGCCGACGCCGTCATAAGCAACCTGTGGCGCACGCCGTACCCGGCGCTGGCCTGCGTTGTAGATCCAGGCCTTGCGCGGCTCCTTGACCTGGTCGAGGGTCTCGTGGACCAGCAACACGTTGCCCGCCAGCCGCGCCGGTGCGGTCACTTCCTGCTTGAAGTAGTTGAGGACGTTATCGTCGCTGCCCGGTTTCAGATCGCTGAGCAACGACGGCACGGCGACCTCGTCCTTGAAGCGGATCACGGTGAAGTCACCATTGGATTGTGGTGTCGCCTGGGTGATGGTGCGGCGCAGATTACCGCCGTGGTAACGAGTGACGTGGTTCCAGATCACTTCCACGCCATTCTTCGGAATCGGGAATGCGTAGTAGCGATTGCCGGTGAAATTAGCCAGACCGTTACCGTCATTGATCGGTGTTACGTTCAGCGCGCTGCGCTTGGCCGACTCATAGATTTCTGCCGGTAACGCCACAGTGCGATGGCTCGGGTAGACCGGAATCCTGTAGGTCTCGGGATAGCGCTTGAACATCGCGACCTGGCCGTCAGAGAGCTTGTCCTTGTACTTGTCGACGGTCGCCGCGGTGATCACGAACAAGGGCTTTTCGTTGGCGAAGGGGTCAGCCAGGAAACCCTTGCTGTCCACCGCGCCAGCGTTTTTCGGGATGCCTCCGGTCCAGGCCGGAATCGAGCCATCGGCATTGCCGGCCTTCTCGGCACCGAGCGGGGTCAGGCTGGTGCCGAGCTTGTTGGCTTCTTGCGGCGACACCGCGGCCATCACGTTGGCGGCCAGCAGACTCAGGGCCAGAACGGTGCCCAATTGCAGAATCATCTTGCGCATTGAAATCATCCTTTTCAGCCAGATCAGAAGTTCACACCAAAGCTCAACGCCACGAAGTCACGGTCGGTGAGGACGTTGTAGTCCCCGCCGAAAAAATCGGTGTAGCTGAGGCTCGCGGTGTAGGTGTTGCGATAGTCCGCATCGACCCCGAGGCTGATGGCCTTGGCGCCTTCGTTGAACAGACCGTTGGGGCCATAGCCTGCGACGTCGTGGGACCACGAGAGGTTGGGCCTGACGTTGATCCCGGCGATAAGGTTGTTGTAGTCGAGGATGGCCCGGCCGCGATAACCCCATGAAGTCGAGGTCACGAAGCCGTCGGTATCGCCGCCGAAACCATACTGGCCATACACCGAGTCGCGGCCATAGCGCAGTTTGCCGCGCGACTCCAGTCCACCGACCCGGACCACCCCGGCCTCACCCACCAGGGTCAGGCGATCCGCACCCGCGACCTGATCGATGAAATGCGTCAGGGTGCTCTGGATCTGCGTCACCTCCTTGCGGCGATAACCCTTGTTGTCAGCCCCGGGCGACGTGGCGATGGGCGATGCCGCACCACCCGCAATCGGATTGAGCATGGCCAGGGTCAGGTCATTGGTGTTGACCTGCACCGGGAGGTTGGGGCGGTAGCTGATTTCCCCGCTCCACGCGGTGCCGGTGGATAAGGTGGTGGAGAAGCTCGCGCCGTAGAGGCGGATGTCCTCCGGGTATTCGAGGTAATACTGGCCACGACCGAGCATCACGCTTTGGGCCAGGCCCGAACCACTGCCGGGGGCGATGCGGTTGGCGGCGGCAACGATCCCCGGAATGCTTGCCAGCGTACCGGGGCCGGCGGTGGTGGTCCCGACATTCGGTGAACGGCTGTGGTAGTTCATGAAGTACAAGCCGTACTCGGTGTCATCCCCCAACCAGCGCAACGCTGTACCCCACTGTCCGGAATCCCGGGCATCGCGGTCGCCGCCACGGGGAACGATCACCCCTTCCTTGCTGACTTCGAAGCCCTGGCCGAAGGCAGCCGCAATCGGCTGCAACGGCGCAATGGCCGGATTGGCGACGGTGTAGCCCTTGTTGCAACCATCTGCCACCACATCGACACCAAAGAAGGTGCCGCAGTTATCGACGACCGTCTGGTCCCATTCCAGCTGATAGAAGCCTTCCACGGTCAACTTCTCCGTCAGGCCCTGGGAGGCGAACAGCATGTTGACCGGGATCAGGCCCTCCTTGATCTCGGCGCCGGGACGACGGAACGCGGACACGTCGACCGGATTGATGCTGTTGATCGAGTTGCCGATGAACGTGCTCTCGCCCCAACTGACCACCTGCTTGCCGGCGCGGACCGTGCCTGGCAAATCGGCGAGGGAGTAATTGTGATAGACGAATGCGTCGAGGATTTGCCCGCCTGAAGACTTGGCGCCTTCTTTGCGATTGTGATCGCTGATGTCCTTGAAGGGGCGGCTTTCATCCTTGAGTTCAAAGTCGTACCAGTACTTGCCACGCACAAACGCACCGGTGTCGCCGTACTTCAGTTCGAGGTCGTGAATACCCTTGAAGATCTTCGAGAAGGTTTCACCCTTCTTGAAATTCAATCGCCCGTCATCGCCGGTCGAAGACTGGCCGGAACCGCCATTGACGGTGCCCACCAGGGCGTCATCCGCATCACGCATGCCCCAGCTCGCGCCGACCGACAGCGAGGAGTCGAATGTCCCCTCGATTTCCCCGATGTTGAACGAAATGGCCTGCGCCTGGGCACAGCAACCCAAGGCGACCGCAGCCGCCAGCGCCTGTGGTGTGAAGATGGCGCGCATTGTTGTTTTTGTCATGCGTCTTCCCCGGTGAGTGACAGAAGGCCTCACCCTACTGCCGGACTTCGGGGTCGATAAGCGCACCAAGGAGGTATTCGTGGTGTACCTCTAAAGGATGACAGGCACAGACGACGAGCAGCCGAATCCCGACTGTTGCCGGGGCTGCAACAGTGCATGTCGGGAATTGGTATTTTTCCTACAGTACAGAGGGTTTATTCTTGCCTGGCTGCCACGGTAATCCACCGCAAGGCACGATGTAGATGTACTGGCCTGCGCCGTGACTGAAAGATTTCAGATGAATTGAGTATTCGGTTCGTCACCCCGTGTTCACTGACGTTGATTTGTAGCTCCTGATCCAACGTCTTACTTTGGCCGCTGCCTTTGCAGCGGCCTTTTTTATGGGCGATGGTTCTTGATGAGTAACAGCTGCCAGTCAAAACTTCACATACCTACATTTCTTTCAGAAAGTACCTACAAGCATAGGTAAACACCAAAAGCACTCGAGTCTTTAAGTTGAACAGCAAGTCGGCGAACGATTTTGATCTTCGTCCGACTTCAAACTTACTTATTGCGAGTGCAACCATGAAATCCATCAACTACAACCACTATCGATCCACCCGAAGCTTCAACAGTCGAATCCGCTTTCTGATTCTTCACTACACGGCCGCTGACTTTGCAAGTTCTGTCAGTGCCCTGACCGGCCCGAATGTCAGCGCGCACTATCTGGTTCCAGATATCACGGACCCCAGTTACCTGAAAGCCGGCTATGCCGGGCAGGAAGTTTTCAACCTGGTGGATGAAACCCATCGCGCGTGGCACGCGGGTGTCAGTCAGTGGGGCAGCCGCAGCAATCTGAATGACACGTCCATCGGCATTGAAGTCGTGAATCTGGCAACCGACAACAAAGGTAAATTCACCTTCCCACCGTATCACTCCGAGCAGATTGCCGCGATTGAACAACTGGCGCTGAATATCCTCAATCGCTACCCGGATATCACGCCGACCCAGGTTCTGGGCCACTCCGATGTTTCGGTCGGCCGCAAAAGTGACCCGGGACCGATGCTTCCCTGGCGGGAGCTTTACTTGAAAGGAGTCGGGGCCTGGTTCGATGAAAGCACTCGGGACGAGTATCTGCGCCGATACAACTCATCCGGCGCTCCAGCCCGAAGCGAATTGCTGGGGCTGTTCAAAACCTATGGATACGATGTTTCGGGCGCGTCCACGGAAGGCGGTTTTCAACAATTGGTGCGGGCATTCCAGTTACATTTTCGCCCGGAAAACTTCGATGGAAAAATGGACGCGCAAACAGCCGCCAACCTGAAGGCGCTGGTAGTCAAATACTTCCCGGGCTGACCATTGGCAAACGGCTTTGCAGCCGACAAATGCAACAACCGGCAAGGTCGGTCAATGTGACCTTGCCGGCGCTTTCAGAGCGAATACTTCTGCAAGTTTCCCATCATTTCCTTCAACGCCTCGATGTTGTCCTTCGGGTGCGCCGCGCCTTCGAAGTCGCAAATCTGCTGCCAGTGCGCCGCCACGTCTTCCGGGGAGAAACCGGCCCGTGGATCGAAACCGATGCCGAGGCTGCGCTCCCAGCGGACCTTGCCCATCCAGCCGCCGCCGACTTCGAACAGACCGGCGGTTTCCTGGCAGTTCTCGCTGGCCAGGTACACCACCAGCGGGCTGACCAGTTCGGGCTTTAGCTGTTCGAAGACTTGCGGCGGGATCAGGCCTTCGGTCATGCGCGTGCCTCCGGTGGGGGCGATGGCGTTGACCAGGATGTTGTTCTTGCGGCCTTCGATGGCCAGGGTGCGCGTCAGGCCGTAGAGACCGAGCTTGGCCATGCCGTAGTTGGACTGGCCAAAGTTGCCATAGATGCCCGAGGTCGACGCAGTGAAAATCACCCGGCCGTAGTTTTGCTCGCGCATATGCGGCCAGGCGGCGCGGGTGACTTTGTAGGCGCCTTCGACGTGGACGCGGTAAACCAGGTCCCAGTCGGCGTCATCCATTTTGTGGAAGGTCTTGTCCCGCAGGATCCCGGCGTTGTTGACAACCACATCGACGCGACCGAAGACGTCCAGGGCGTGCTGGACCAGTTTGTCACCGTCAGTGACCGAGTCGTGGTTGGCTTCGGCAATGCCGCCAGCCTCGCGGATCTCTGCGACCACGCGGTCGGCGGCCGAGGCATTGGCGCCTTCGCCCTGGGCCGAGCCGCCAAGATCGTTGACCAGCACCCCGGCGCCCTGTTTGGCGAACAGAAGTGCATGCGTCCGTCCCAGGCCGCCACCGGCTCCGGTGATGATCACGACTTTATCTTCGAAGCGCACAGACTCATTCATGGGGGACTCCAGCAGGCCAAGGGACAGTGAGTCCGAGTTTCAGGCACGGCGTAGCGGGTCACAATGAACACGGGGGAGGCTGAATGGTGCGCGATAAGGCTGGGGGATGATGATCGTGTCGGACAGGATGACGCGATCCCACAGAAGAAGGACAGATTCAACGCTGCGATTCAGGAACACGCCACCTTGCGCGGCGGCAAGAGCAGCTGATCGCGAAACACCAGGTAATGCTTGAGCACCTCGCAGGGCGCCTCGATCTGCGGGTAGTGGCCAATGTCGGGCAATACCACTGTGTCCGCATCCGGGATCAGCTCACGGTAACGCTCGACCATGTGCACCCCGGAGACCGGATCGACCCCGCCATCGATCACTCGCAGCGGCACTTCACCACGTTGCATCGCGCTCACCCAGCGGTTGCGCCAGACGCGTCGCTCCGGGATGTAGGCGATCAATTTGTGCATGATCCGTGGCCCGCGCTGGCTTTCGACCAGGCTCCAGAAGTCATCCATCTGGCTTTCACTGGGACGGGTTTGCGGGCCGAAAATCTGCCGAAAGCTTCTCACCAGGCCATCACGACTGAAGGCGCGGCCAATCATCCAGCCCAACGGGCTGAGCAAGAGTTTTTGCATCAGTAGCGGGTGGTGGGTTTCCGGAAACAACCCGCCGTTGAGAAACACGCAACTGGCCAGTTCCAACCGCGATTCGTAATGCCTGGCCAGCAGTTCCTGGGCCACGCTGTCACCGTAATCGTGGGCGAGCAGGTGCACTGGCTGCTCGACATTCAGGTGTTCAAGCAGTGCCTGCTGCAGATCCGCCTGCTCCAGCAGGCTGTATTCGTGATTCACCGGTTTGGCCGAATCGCCGAAGCCCAGCATGTCGCAGGCGATCACGCGAAAGCGCTGGGCCAATGGCTGCCACAGGTAATGCCAGTCCCAACTGGCGGACGGAAAGCCGTGAATGAGCAACAACGGTTCACCCTGCCCTGCTGTCCAGTAACGGATGGTCTGGCCACGGAACACGAACGCCTGGCTGCGTTTGCGCCAGACACACAGCGGGATCTCGGCGAGTGCCATTAGAGTTTATAACCCGGGTCCAGTTTATCGAGTTTGCGCAGCAGCGCCGGCCAGGCCAGCGCTCCGCCCATTCCTTGAGCACTTCGGGTGACACCCGCGATCATGGCTTTGGCGCCGGCCAGAATCTGCGGTTCGATGGCGATCAGCTCAGCGGCACCGTTTTGCGCCATGACCTGAATGTCACAGGCACGTTGAAAGGTGAACATCATCAGGAACGTATCGGCGATGGTGCTGCCGCAGGTGAGCAAACCGTGGTTATGCAACATCAGGAAATTGTTTTCACCGAGGTCGGCCTGTAGCCGCACTTTCTCTTCATGGTTGAGCGCCACGCCTTCGTAGGCGTGGTAGGCCAGGCTGGAAAGCACGAACAATGACTGTTGGCTGATCGGCAGAACGCCCTGCTTCTGTGCCGACACCGCAACCCCCGAAGCCGTGTGGGTGTGGAGCACGCAGACGACATCGTGGCGGACTTCGTGCACGGCGCTGTGGATGGTGTAACCCGCCGGATTGATCTCGTAAGGACTGTCCATCAGCTTGTTGCCGGCCTGATCCACCTTGACCAGGCTCGACGCGCTGATTTCGTGAAACATCAACCCGAACGGGTTGATCAGGAAATCTTCGGTGCCGGGCACCTTGGCGGAGATATGGGTGAAGATCAGGTCATCCCAGCCATGCTGGGCGACCAGGCGATAACAGGCTGCCAGGTCAATGCGGGTCTGCCACTCGGCAGCACTGACCTGGTCTTTGACACTCGGAGATGATTGGACGGGGGCGACGGTCACGGCAGGAAGCCTCGGTGTTTTTATGATGGAGTGTTTCCTATCTTTACCGAGTCTAGCCAGCCCTTGAGGTTCCTGTAGTTGCATTGGCAGCCAGCTTGATGACCCAGCGAGTCAGCCGTTCTGCCGCCTTGGATCCATGTCAATTGACCGGCGCCAGCGAGGGTCAGACAGGCCGTTTTCAGCGCACTGTCAGAACCATGACTGGCGTGGGTGTCGTGGCAATGGTCAGTCGCGCAGTGCGTTGATCAGGTCCGCCAGCCAAGGCTCGGCGTCCGTCTCCGGGGTCACGCTCTCGCTGGCATCCAGGCGCAGCATTGGCAGTACTTCGCGAATGCCCAGCTCACCGAACAATTCGCGCATCTGCTCGCCGCCGCCACAAAAAGTATCGCCATAGCTCGCATCGCCCAACCCGATCACCGCGCCCGGCAAACCGCGCCAGGCTGCTGGCAACTGGTCACGCATGGTCGAATACAGCGGTTGCAGGTTGTCCGGCAGCTCACCCATGCCGGTGGTCGAGGTCACCGCCAGAAAAGCTTCGGGGCCGAACGCCTGGACGTCGGCGAGGGTCGCACGGGGGTTGTGCCAGGTTTCGAAACCGGCGGCTTTCAACAGGCTGGCGGCGTGGCGGGCAACTTCTTCGGCCGTGCCGTACACCGAGCCGGAAATGATGGCGACTTTCATCAATCTGATCCTGAATCCGAGTAAAAGACCCGGATATTAACAGCACGGTCGTGATAGTTCTTTTAGAATGCAATCGACAATCAATCAGGAAAGGATACTCCGATGATTAATGCACAACTGCTGCAAATGGTAATCAACGCCTCCAATGACGGTATCGTGATTGCCGAAAAGGAAGGCGAACAGGACAAGATCCTCATTTACGTCAACCCCGCATTCGAACGCCTGACGGGGTACTCCAGTGAAGAAATCCTCTATCAGGACTGTCGCTTCCTGCAGTCGGGGGACCGCGATCAGGAAGCCCTGCCATTGATTCGCGATGCATTGAACCGCGAAGGATCCTGCCGGGAAATACTGCGCAACTACCGCAAGGACGGCACACCGTTCTGGAACGAGCTGTCCCTTTCAACGGTGAAAAATCCGGCGGACGGGCAAACCTATTTCGTTGGAGTGCAGAAAGACGTCACCGTACAGGTCAAGGCGCAACAGCGCGTGGCACAGCTGGAAGGGCAATTGGCTGAACTCCAGGCCGAGCTTGCCGCGCTCAAGGCGACGAACGGCGCAAACGAAACCCGGAATTAATGGTCAGTAACTACAATCACCAATGATTTTGTAACTATATCCTTCGAGTTGGCCATGCAACGCGACGCGCTCCTGACCCAGGATGAGCTGGATTTCATCCAGACCATGCAACACAACCCGCAACTCAATGTGCGGGACGCGACGTCGAGCCTGCTCGTCAACGGTGGTTCGCAAATCCGTGACCTGCTCACCCGCCTGGCGGCCCATGAGCAGGTCACCATTCAAGCCAGCTTCGAAAACCAGCAAATGACCTTCCCCCTGCACCTGGTGGAAGACGAGTTCCATGCGCTGCATTTGCGTCTCGGCGTACCGAGCATCTATGAAGACGGCCCGATGGTCCGGCCTTGGCGCCTGGTGCTGGACGAACCGGTAGCGCTGGAAAACGCCAAGGGTCAACCCGGCACCCTGTGGGTACACGAAGTGTCGTGCAAAGGGGTTTTGCTGGAAGCTCGCAACAAGACCAAACCGCCGAAGCATTTCGCCTTGTGGTTCAGCCCCTCAGGCTACGAGCGGATTGCCTTGCGCGGCACCTTCGAGAAAGAAAACGAAAAGGGCTTCTACGCCTATCAACTGAGCCAGGGCGATACGGACGAAACCGAGCGTCTGCGCCAGTTCATCCTGCAACAGCATCGTTTGACTCATCCAACGCTGCATCTCTGAACTTCAAGTATCCAGAGTACCCGCCAGGAACTGCTTCAGACGCTGGCTCATGAACTCCCCTTCATTGCCCAGGCAACCGATCGATGACCCGGCCAGGCTCTCCTGTACCAGGTCGCAAGCATCGCCGGCCAACAACAACCGACACTCCAGACTCATGGCCAGGCGATTCAGGCGCCGCGGCAACTCGGGAGCAGGCGCATGATTGGAAAACAGCACCAGTGCCAGGGGCTTGATCCTTTCACACATCAGCGCCAGCTCCTCGAATGGCTGGCCCATGTTCAGTACACGAACGGCCGATGGTCCGGAACTCAGGAACAGCGCGGCGACCAGCAGTTCCAGTTCCCGGCAATTGCCATCCAGAGCACAAATGACCACGCCACGCGGCTGTTTTTCGCGCATCAACAATAGACGCTGCACTACCCGGGACCGCAGAAAGCCATCCAGGAACAGCCACTCGCTGGTTCCACCGAACTGGTCCTGGCGTTGCAACAATTGCTTCCAGACGGGGATCAGAATGTCCTGGAACACCACCGGCAGGGAGTAGCTGGAAAAGATCTGCCCGTAGACCTGCTCCAGCCGAAGGTCGTCAAACCCGTTGACCGCAGCAAGCACCTGCTGCCGCCACTGAGCGTAATCGGCTTCCACAAGGCTGTTGGGGATGATGTGCGACAACGGCTGGAGCGGCTTGGTCCTGGCCAGTATCTTGCCGATCTTGCTGACGGCAACCCCGCGCTCGATCCAGCCAAGGATGCTGTGGACACGCTCGATATCGGACATCGAATACAGGCGATGCCCACTATCGGTGCGTGTTGGAGCAATCAGGCCATATCGGCGCTCCCAGGCTCGAAGCGTGACCGGGTTGACACCTGTCAGTCGCGCCACCTCGCGAATGGGAAAGAGTTCTTCCTGTTCGAGAGCGACGGCCTGCGTGGAGCCTGAAGCGACGTCTGTAATTATGGGCATCCTGTTGAAACATCCCTGTATCGTCCGAGCCTTATTCTAACGCCCCTGCCCCGTAAAGTTTCCGTAAAAAATCGATACCGCCAATCAACGGATCAAGGTCACAGACGCCAGGGACGGAATCAGGAATAATCCTTGCTCGTTTCGAGTCGCAGCCCACCACCCCGGCGCTGTGCCTGGCGAAGTTCCTATCCGGAGCGACGCAAATGCCTTACGGAGATACACAATGTCTACCCCTCCCGTCACGCTGATGGTTGCTCGCCGTGTTGCCAATGGACGTTACCAGGACCTGATTGCCTGGCTGCGCGAAGGCGAACAACTGGCCACCGATTTTCCCGGTTATCTCGGCTCCGGTGTGCTCGCTCCGCCGCCCGAGGACGACGAATTCCAGATCATTTTCCGCTTCGCCGACGAGCAGACCCTGCACGCCTGGGAGCATTCGGCCTCGCGCACTGCCTGGCTGGCACGTGGCAGCGACCTGTTCGCCCACCCGACAGAACACCGGGTCAGCGGCATCGAGGGCTGGTTCGGTGCCGTCGGTCAACGCCCGCCGCGCTGGAAACAGGCAGTGGCGATCTGGCTGGCGTTCTTTCCGGTTTCGTTGCTGTTCAACTTTGTACTGGGTCCGCTGATCAGTGACATGAGCCTGCTGCCGCGGGTATTGCTCAGCACACTGTGCCTGACGCCGCTGATGGTTTATTTGTTCATTCCGTTGTCGACCCGTTTGCTGGCCGGCTGGCTTAACCGCACGCCGGTACGTCCATTGCCCACGACCTCAGTACCGCAAAATCGTTAAAAGATCGCAGGCTTCGCCAGCTCCTACGGGCCGTCATCTGTTGTCGATTAGTAGGAGCTGGCGAAGCCTGCGATCTTTTCCGAGACATCTCACGACTCCTCGCTGGTATAGTTTTGCTCTCACCGCGATGCGAGCCGTTCATGACTTCTTCCGCAGCCCCTGTCCTCATTACCGGCGCCGGCCAGCGTGTCGGCCTGCACTGCGCCCGGCGATTGCTGGAAGATGGCCATCGGGTGATATTCAGTTACCGCAGCGAGCGCCCCGGCGTACAAGCCCTGCGCGACCTCGGGGCCACCGCGGTGTTCGCGGACTTCGCCAGCGAGGCCGGGATCCTCGCCTTCATCAGCGAACTGAGAAGCCATACCGACTGTTTGCGGGCGATTGTCCACAACGCCTCCGAATGGCTGGCCGAAACGCCGGACACCGACGCCGCGGCATTCACCCGCATGTTCAGCGTGCACATGCTGGCGCCCTACCTGATCAACCTGCATTGCGCCGATCTGTTGCAACGCTCAAGCCCCGCCGACATCGTGCACATCAGCGATGACGTGACCCGCAAGGGCAGCAGCAAGCACATCGGCTATTGCGCCAGCAAGGCCGGGCTCGACAGCCTGACCCTGTCCTTCGCCGCCAGGTACGCGCCGGCCATCAAGGTCAACGGGATCGCGCCGGCCCTGCTACTGTTCAACCCTGAGGACGACGCAGCCTACCGCGCCAAGGCGCTGGCCAAGTCCGCGCTGGGCATCGAGCCCGGCTGCGAAGTGGTCTACCAGAGCCTGCGCTACCTGCTCGACAACCCTTATGTCACCGGCACCACACTGACCGTCAATGGCGGAAGGCACATCAAATAGTGTCCCGCGAGGATTTTCCATGACGTTATCCCTGCCCCAGAATTATCGAGAGATCCTCATCGGTCTCGGTGAAAACCCCGACCGCGAGGGTTTGCTCGATACGCCGACGCGTGCGGCCAAAGCCATGCAGTACCTTTGCCATGGTTACGAGCAAAGTGTCGAAGAGATCGTCAATGGCGCGCTGTTCGCCTCCGACAACGATGAAATGGTGATCGTCGACAACATCGAGCTGTACTCGCTTTGCGAACATCACATCCTGCCCTTCATCGGCAAGGCGCATGTGGCTTATATTCCAACCGGCAAGGTGCTGGGCCTGTCGAAGATCGCGCGGCTGGTGGACATGTTCGCCCGGCGCCTGCAAATCCAGGAAAACCTCACCCGGCAAATCGCCGACGCGGTGCAGCAAGTGACCGGCGCGGCTGGTGTCGCAGTGGTCATCGAGGCACAGCACATGTGCATGATGATGCGCGGCGTCGAGAAACAGAATTCGACCATGAACACCTCGGTGATGCTCGGCGCCTTCCGCGAGTCGAGCAACACCCGTCAGGAGTTCCTGCAATTGATTGGACGGAGCAAGTAGCAATGCCACAACTTCAGCCAGGCATGGCACGCATCCGGGTCAAAGACCTGGGCCTGCGTACCTTCATAGGCATCAACGAGGATGAAATCCTCAACAAGCAGGATGTGCTGATCAACCTCACCATTCTGTACGCAGCCCAGGAAGCAGTGCGGGACAACGACATCGATCACGCGTTGAACTACCGCACGATTACCAAGGCGATCATCGCCCATGTGGAAGGCAACCGCTTTGCGCTGCTCGAACGCCTGACCCAGGAAATTCTCGACCTGGTGATGGCCAACGCATCGGTGTTGTACGCCGAGGTCGAGGTCGACAAGCCCCACGCGCTGCGATTCGCCGAGTCGGTATCGATTACGCTTGCAGCGAGCCGCTAGCTTCAAGCCACAAGCGCCAGGCTGTAAACTTGCAGCCACCGCCATCCAACTTGCAGCTTCAAGCGTGCCGTTTGAAGCTGACTCGCAGAGACCGCCATGACCGATCAACAACGCCTGGAACTCGAAGCCGCCGCCTTTCGCCGGCTGGTGGCCCACCTGGACAGCCGCAAGGATGTACAGAACATCGACCTGATGAACCTCTCGGGTTTTTGCCGCAACTGCCTGTCCAAGTGGTACAAGGCGGCGGCCGACGACCGCCAGATCGAGGTCAGCCTCGACGAAGCCCGCGAAGTGGTTTACGGCATGCCGTACGCCGAATGGAAAGCCCAATATCAGCAAGAAGCCAGCGCCGACCAGCAAGCGGCGTTCGCCAAAGGAAAACCCAATGAGTGATTTGAACACCCTGCGTGCCAGCCTCAAGACCGGCGAACACGCCTTCGCCGATACCCTGGCCTTCATCGCCGCCGGTTACGACTACCAACCTCAGGCGTTCAACAACGGTGGCGTGGAAAACGCGGCCGGACAGAACGAAGGTTCGTGCAAGACCCTGGGCCTGGCGCTGCTCGAAGGCTTGAGCGATGAAGAAGCACTGCTGGCTTTTGGCGAGCATTACCGTTCGGTCGTTGCCACACCTGAAGGCAGCGACCACGGCAACATCCGCGCGTTGATTGCCCATGGCCTGGCTGGTGTGAAATTCGCTCAGCAGCCACTGACCCGCCGCTGATACCAAAAAGATCGCAGCCTTCGGCAGCTCCTACAGGGAATCAAACCTCAATGTAGGAGCTGCCGAAGGCTGCGATCTTTTGATCTCTATTGTTTCGCCCTGCACATTCCGACTTTTAAGATTGACCCGGCAACTTTATTTCGTTTGCCCCGTACCACCGCTCACGGCTTAGATAAAAAGAAGTCCTCCTTCTTCCGAGCCGATCCTCCATGCGCAGCGAAACCATCAGCCAGTCGATCAACATCGTTCACCCTGTCACGCTCAGCCACGGCAAGAATGCCGAGGTCTGGGACACCGATGGCAAGCGCTATATCGACTTTGTCGGCGGCATCGGCGTGCTAAACCTCGGCCATTGCCATCCGCGCATCGTCGAAGCCATTCGCGAACAAGCCACCCGACTGACCCACTACGCGTTCAACGCCGCGCCTCATAAGCCTTACATCGACTTGATGGACCGCCTCAGCGCCTTTATCCCGGTCGATTACCCGGTCAGCGGCATGCTGACCAACAGTGGCGCCGAAGCGGCTGAGAACGCGCTGAAGATCGTCCGTGGCGCAACGGGTCGCACCGCTGTAATTGCCTTCGACGGCGCTTTCCACGGCCGCACCCTGGCGACACTCAACCTCAATGGCAAAGTCGCGCCCTACAAACAGAAAGTCGGCGTGCTGCCGGGGCCGGTGTTTCACCTGCCCTTCCCCAGCCAGGACAACGGCGTCACCTGTGCCGAGGCCCTCAAAGCCATGGAGCGCCTGTTCAGCGTCGAGATTGATGTCGAAGACGTCGCCTGCTTTATCGTCGAACCGGTGCAGGGCGAAGCGGGCTTCGTGGCCATGGACGTCGAGTTCGCCCAGGCACTGCGCAAGTTCTGCGACGACAAGGGCATCGTGCTGATCGCCGATGAAATCCAGTCCGGTTTCGGCCGAACCGGCCAGCGCTTCGCGTTCTCGCGGCTGGGCATCGAGCCGGACCTGATCCTGCTCGGCAAAAGCATCGCCGGCGGCGTGCCGCTGGGAGCAGTGGTCGGGCGCAAGTCGCTGCTCGACAATTTGCCCAAGGGCGGACTCGGCGGCACCTACTCCGGTAACCCCATCGCCTGCGCCGCCGCACTGGCAACCCTGGATGAAATGACCGACGCCAACCTGCATGCCTGGGGCTCCCAACAGGAAGAAGCGATTGTCGGTCGCCATGCAACCTGGCGCACGAACAACCTGACGCCGTACCTGGGACGCCTGACGGGTGTCGGCGCCATGCGTGGTATCGAGCTGATCAACGCCGATGGCTCACCCGCACCCGCGCAATTGACCCAACTGCTGGCCCTGGCGCGGGATGCGGGCCTGCTGCTGATGCCCAGCGGCAAATCGCGGCACATCATTCGTCTACTGGCGCCGTTGACCATCGAGGCGTCAGTGTTGGAGGAAGGGCTGGACATCCTTGAGGCATGCCTGGCAAGACTGACCTGAACACAATCCCACACTGGAATGTGATCGGGTGGTAAATCGCGGGCAAAAAAAACCGGCCGAAGCCGGTTTTTTCAGTTCAACAAAAGCAGAATCAAGCGTTCTGCAGATCGTCGAGGTAACGCTCGGCATCCAGTGCCGCCATGCAACCGGCGCCAGCGGAGGTGATGGCCTGACGGTACACGTGGTCCGCCACGTCACCGGCGGCGAAGATACCTTCGAGGTTGGTGGCAGTGGCGTTGCCTTCACGGCCGCCCTGGACTACCAGGTAACCGTCTTTCAAGGTCAACTGGCCTTCGAACAGCGAAGTGTTCGGAGTGTGGCCGATAGCGATGAACACGCCGTCGACAGTCACTTCGTCGAAGCTGCCGTCGTTGTTCTTCAGGCGGGCACCGGTCACGCCCATGTTGTCGCCCAGTACTTCGTCCAGGGTCGCGTTCAGCTTCAGCTCGATCTTGCCTTCGGCAACACGGGCGTTCAGCTTGTCGATCAGGATCTTCTCGGCGCGGAAAGTTTCGCGACGGTGGATCAGGGTGACTTTGCTGGCGATGTTGGCCAGGTACAGGGCTTCTTCAACAGCGGTGTTGCCGCCGCCGACCACAGCCACAGGCTTGTTGCGGTAGAAGAAACCGTCGCAGGTCGCGCAGGCCGAAACGCCTTTGCCCATGAACGCTTCTTCCGATGGCAGGCCCAGGTAACGAGCGCTGGCGCCAGTGGCGATGATCAGCGCGTCACAGGTGTAAGTCGCGCTGTCGCCGGTCAGGGTGTATGGCTTGGCAGCGAAGTCGACGGCATTGATGTGATCGAACACGATCTCGGTTTCAAAGCGCTCGGCGTGCTCGCGCATCCGCTCCATCAGCGCCGGGCCGGTCAGGCCATGGACGTCGCCCGGCCAGTTGTCGACTTCGGTGGTGGTGGTCAGTTGACCGCCGGCCTGCATGCCGGTGATCAGCAGTGGCTTGAGGTTGGCACGAGCGGCATAGACCGCGGCGCTGTAACCGGCAGGGCCGGAACCGAGAATAATCACTCGCGAATGACGGACTTCAGACATGACCTGCTCCTGTTGACCGGCCCGGAATACCTGGCGCGGAACGCCGGATTGCCGGCTGGAATAAAAAAGAACGGTTGAAAGCACTTGGGGAAGGCTTGAACCCGACCGTCCTGTAAAAAGATTGGGTGCAGCGTATCGAGGGGGCGAAGATTAAGGAAATACGGTTTAACAATCCAGCTCATAGGTGGTCTCTATGCCATCTCGCCGATGATATCGACGTCTTTGTTACAGTGAATGTCGATACCTCCATCGCGCTTTCGCCTGTGAAGCAAAGCCGGTAAGGTCGGCGCGTTTTCCCTCTGCCTGGAGCCTCTTATGCCCGCCCCTGTCCTGTCCGGCCCGCAATACCTGCGCGAAGGCCTCAAGCTGGTGCTGAGCCCCAGCCTGCGTCTGTTTGTGCTGTTGCCGCTGGCAATCAACCTGGTGCTGTTCGTCGGATTGATCTACCTGGCCGGCCATCAATTCAGCCTGTGGGTCGATACCTTGATGCCCTCCCTGCCCGACTGGCTGAGTTTTCTCAGCTACATCCTCTGGCCGATTTTCGTGGTGCTTGTGGTGTTCATGGTGTTCTTTACCTTCACCATGCTCGCCAACGTCATCGCCGCGCCGTTCAACGGTTTCCTCGCGGAGAAAGTCGAAGTGGTGGTGCGCGGCACCGATGATTTCCCGGCCTTCAGCTGGGGTGAGCTGATCGCCATGATCCCGCGCACCCTGGCCCGGGAAATGCGCAAGCTCGGCTACTTCCTGCCCAGGGCAGTCGGGTTGTTCATCCTCTCGTTCATCCCGGTGGTGAACATCATCGCCGCGCCGCTGTGGCTATTGTTCGGAGTGTGGATGATGGCGATCCAGTACATCGACTACCCGGCGGACAACCACAAGCTGGGCTGGAACGAAATGCTCGCCTGGCTGCGGCAGAAGCGCTGGCAGAGCATGAGCTTCGGCGGCAGCGTGTACCTGGTGCTGTTGATCCCGGTGGTCAACATCCTGATGATGCCGGCGGCCGTGGCCGGGGCGACGCTGTTCTGGGTGCGTGAACGCGGCGCGGAAAACCTGGTGACCCAGCGCTAATTCATAAATCCATCATCCTGACGTCACACTGACGACATGGCCCCGGTCGACACTGGGGTCATGACGACAGCTCTGCATATCACCCTGATCACCGAAACCTTCCCACCGGAAATCAACGGCGTGGCCAATACCCTGGGTCGCTTGTGCGACGGTTTGCGCGCGCGCGGGCATCAAGTGGAGCTGGTGCGACCACGTCAGGGCTGCGACCAGCAGTTGGGCAGCGACGATGAATTGCTGCTGTGCCGCGGCTGGCCGCTACCGGGCTATCCCGGCCTGCAATGGGGTCAGTCGTCGATGCACAAACTGCTGCGGCGCTGGACGCGTCACCGCCCGGATGTGCTCTACATCGCCACCGAGGGCCCGCTGGGCCTCTCTGCGCTACGTGCGGCACGGCGACTGGGGATTTCCGTGGTCAGCGGTTTCCACACCAATTTCCAGCAGTATTCCAACCAGTACGGGTTTGGTTTGCTCACGCGCCTGCTGACCCACTACCTGCGCTGGTTCCATAACCGTTCGACCATGACCCTGGTGCCCAGCGTCAGCCAGCGCCTGGAACTGGAGCGACGTCAGTTCGAGCGAGTGGCGTTGCTGTCCCGTGGGGTCGACAGCGAATTGTTTCACCCGGCCAAACGCTTGAGTGCCCTGCGCGAGCAATGGGGACTGGCCGAAGCAGACATCGCCGTCATTCATGTCGGACGCCTGGCCCCGGAAAAGAATCTCGGCTTGCTCAAGCGCACCTTCAATACCCTCAAGGCGAGTTATCCACAGCGCACGCTGAAACTGATCGTGGTCGGCGATGGCCCGCAGCGCCAGGAACTGGAAAACGAAATGCCCGAGGCGATTTTCTGCGGCACCCAACGGGGTGAAGCCCTGGCCTGTCACTACGCCTCTGGCGACGTGTTCCTATTTCCAAGCCTGACCGAAACCTTTGGCAATGTGGTGCTTGAAGCACTCGCTTCGGGGCTTGGCGTGGTGGCCTACGACCAGGCGGCAGCCGCCCAGCATATTCGTCATGGCTACAACGGTGTGCTGGCGATGCCGGGGGATGAAGAAGCGTTCTGCGATGCAGCGGCATGGCTGCTGGAGGAAAGGGAAGCCTTGCGCAATGTGCGCCTCAATGCACGCCAACATGCCAGTCGCCAGGGTTGGGCGACGATCATCGAGCAGTTCGAAGGGCAGTTGCGCGGGGCCTGCACCGGGGAGATGGTGGTGCCGATTGCACCGATTGTTCCTTGATTTTGCAGTGTTCTTGAGTCGGTCTTCGCGAGCAAGCCCGCTCCCACAGGGTTCTTGATTCACACATGATTGGTGATCACCGCAGAACCTGTGGGAGCGAGCTTGCTCGCGATGAGGCCTTCCCGCTCGCCGCTTAAACCAGCGACATCAACGCCTCACGGCTGAACGGCAGAATGTCTTCCTCACGGCCGTCGCGCACTTTCTGCGCCCAGTCCGGGTCCACCAGCAAGGCACGACCGACCGCCACCAGGTCGAACTCGTCGTTGTTCAGGCGCTCCAGCAGTTTTTCCAGGCTGGCGGGCTGCGCGACCTTGTCGGTGTTGACCATGAACTGCAGGAACTCGCCATCCAGGCCGACGCTGCCCACGGTGATGGTCGGTTTGCCGGTGAGTTGGCGGGTCCAGCCGGCCAGGTTCAGCTCGGAACCGTCGAACTCCGGCTCCCAGAAGCGGCGGGTCGAGCAGTGGAAAATATCCACGCCGGCGTCGGCCAACGGCTTGAGGAACTCGCCCAAGGCTTCCGGGGTTTGCACCAGACGCGCGGTGTAGTCCTGCTGCTTCCACTGGGAGAAACGGAAGATGATCGGAAAACCTTCACCGACCGCGGCACGCACGGCCTGAATCAACTCAATGGCGAAGCGCGAACGGTTGGCCAGGCTGCCGCCGTATTCGTCGGTACGCTGGTTGCTACCTTCCCAGAAGAACTGATCCACCAGATAACCGTGGGCTCCGTGGATTTCCACGCCGTCCATGCCGATGCTCTGGGCATCCTTGGCAGCCTGGGCGAACGTGGCGATCACATCCTGGATGTCCTGTTTGGTCATGCCGTGCACCACAACCTGGCCTTCCTTCAGTTTTTCCGACGGGCCATAACCCGGCACGCTGGCGTCCGGCTCGGTGCCGATCCGGCGCACGCTGCCCACGTGCCACAACTGCGGAACGATCTTGCCGCCTTCGGCGTGAACGGCGTCGACGACTTTCTTCCAGCCGGCCAAGGCCGCTTCACCGTAGAAATGCGGAACGTTCGGATAGCCGTTGGAAGCCTTGTGACCGACGGTGGTGCCTTCGGTGATGATCAGGCCGACGCCCGCAGCGGCGCGACGACGGTAGTATTCGATCACTTTGGAATTAGGCACACCGCCCGGGGAAAAGGAGCGGGTCATCGGCGCCATGACGACACGGGTCGGCAATTCGAGGGTGCCGAGGTGGAACGGTTTGAACAGGGCTTTGACGGACATGGGACGCTCCACGGAAGAATGACTTTATGACGGCTATAATATGGAGTGCCCAACCCATTGAACAGCATTATTGATTTCGGTGATTAAGAGTCAAAAGGCAGAAAGCAAAAGATCGCAGCCTTCGGCAGCTCCTACGGGTACACATTCGCCGTAGGAGCTGCCGAAGGTTGCGATCCCCTGATCTTGATCTCTGGCTTAACTCAGCGCTTTTTCAATCGCGTGAACGATGGTCGGATCATCGGGCGCCGTACGCGGCGAGAACCGAGCCAGTACACGGCCGTCCTTGCCCAACAGGAACTTCTCGAAGTTCCAGGTGATGTCGCCGGGAAACTCCGCGCCCTCGCCCGCCAGCAAACGGTACAACTGATGACGCTCATGCCCGTTGACTTCCAGCTTGCTGGACAACGGAAAGGTCACGCCATAGTTGAGGCTGCAGAAATCCTTGATCTCTTGTTCGGTCCCCGGTTCCTGCCCGGCAAACTGGTTGCACGGCAAGCCCAGGACGCTGAAGCCCTTGGCCTTGAATTGCTGGTAGAGGTTTTCCAGCGCCGCGTACTGCGGGGTCAGGCCGCATTTGGAGGCAACGTTGACCACCAGTACGACTTGGCCTTTGAAAGGCGCCAGAGGTAGCTCCTGTCCATCCAGGGCTGTCAATTTAAGGTCGTGAAAAGCACTCATGGCGTACTCCAGATTCCCGTGTTCTTCTCGAAACAGCCACTTGTCGGTGTCGTCAGGGACGGCCGCAGACTAAAAAGGCGCCCACAGGGCGCCTCTCCAGTTATCTGAGCTTAGCGCAGAAATCAGTGGTGATGGCCACCTTCGCCATGGACGTGGCCATGAGCGATTTCTTCCTGGCTGGCGTCACGGATGTCGATGATCTTGACCTGGAAATTCAGGCGCTGACCGGCCAACGGGTGGTTGCCGTCGACGGTGACGTCGTCGCCGTCCAGATCACGGATGGTTACGATCTGCATCTGGCCGTCCGGAGCGGAGGCGTGGAACTGCATGCCCACTTCCAGCTCGTCGACGCCTTCGAACATGCTGCGGCTCAGGGTGCTGACCAGTTCGGCAGCATATTCGCCGTAAGCGTCTTCAGGTTCTACGGCTACGGTCAGCTCGTCGCCGACAGCCTTGCCTTCCAGAGCCTTTTCCAGGCCCGGGATGATGTTGCCTGCGCCTTGCAGGTAGACCAGCGGCGCGCCGCCGGCGGAGCTGTCGATGACCTCACCAGCGTCGTTGGTCAGGGTATAGTCGATGGAGACAGCCTTATTGGCGGCGATCAGCATGGGGCGAGACCTTTTGCATAAGAAGATTGAAAGGCCAAGTTTAGCGAAGCAATCGTCCGAAAGCGAACACAACCCGGACAGACGGGATTCGACGATCACAGGCTTCCATCAGGACGAGGACGGGCACTGGGTGGCCGAGCTTTCCTGCGGCCACACCCAGCACCTGCGGCACCAGCCGCCATGGCAATCCCGTGCCTGGGTCACGGACCCTGCGCAGCGCCAGGAAAAAATAGGCCAACCCTTTGATTGTGGTTGGTGCGCACAAGGCTCGGTTAGCGATAACCTTGGCGACTGAATTTCGGTAGACGACCAGTTATAGGTCATCGCCTTTGCAATGCACCTTTAGAGAATCCGCATGCAAACTTTTTTTATCGCGCCCACCGATTTTGGTGTGGGTCTGACCTCCATCAGCCTCGGGCTGGTGCGTACCCTTGAGCGCGCCGGCCTCAAGGTCGGTTTTTTCAAGCCGATTGCCCAGCCGCATCCGGGCGACACCGGCCCGGAACGTTCCACCGAACTGGTGGCGCGTACCCACGGTTTGAAACCGCCCCAGCCCCTGGGCCTGGCCCATGTCGAGCGCATGCTCGGCGACGGTCAGCTCGATGAGTTGCTCGAAGAAATCATCGCCCTTTATCAGCAGGCGGCCATCGGCAAGGACGTGCTGATTGTCGAAGGCATGGTACCGACCCGCAGCGCCAGTTACGCTGCGCGGGTCAACCTGCACCTGGCCAAGAGCCTCGACGCCGAAGTGATCCTGGTCTCGGCGCCGGAAAACGAAGTGCTGACCGAACTCTCCGGTCGCGTCGAGTTGCAGGCGCAATTGTTTGGCGGCCCGAAAGATCCGAAAGTCCTCGGTGTGATCCTCAACAAGGTCAAGACCGAGGAAAGCATGGAAGCCTTCGCCACGCGCCTGAAGGAGCATTCGCCCTTGCTGCGCAGCGGTGATTTCCGCTTGCTCGGCTGCATTCCGTTCCAGCCGGAACTGAACGCCCCGCGCACCCGCGACGTTGCTGACCTGATGGGCGCGCAAGTGCTCAACGCCGGTGATTACGAAACCCGGCGCATGACCAAGATCATCATTTGCGCCCGCACCATGCGCAACACCGTGGAGTTGCTCAAGCCCGGCGTGCTGGTGGTGACCCTCGGCGACCGCGACGACATCATCCTCGCCGTCAGCCTCGCGGCCTTGAACGGTGTACCGCTGGCCGGCCTGCTGCTGACCAGCGACACCCTGCCCGACCCGCGCATCATGGACCTGTGCCGTGGCGCCCTGCAGGCCGGGTTGCCGGTGCTGTCGGTGAGTACCGGCTCCTATGACACCGCCAACCTGCTCAACGGCCTGAACAAGGAAATCCCCATCGACGATCGCGAGCGCGCCGAAATCATTACCGATTTCATCGCCGGCCATCTCGATGCCAACTGGTTGCATCAGCGCTGCGGCACGCCACGGGAGATGCGCCTGTCGCCAGCGGTTTTCCGCTATCAATTGATCCAGCGCGCCCAGGCGGCCAACAAGCGTATCGTGCTGCCCGAAGGCAGTGAGCCGCTGACCGTGCAGGCCGCCGCGATCTGCCAGGCCCGTGGCATCGCTCGCTGTGTGTTGCTGGCCAAGCCCGAGGACGTGCAGGCCGTCGCCCGCGCCCAGGGCATCGAGTTGCCGCCGGGACTGGAAATCATCGATCCGGACTCGATCCGCGAGCGCTATGTCGAACCCATGGTCGCGCTGCGCAAAAGCAAAAGCCTCAACGCGCCGATGGCCGAGCAACAACTGGAAGACACCGTGGTGATCGGCACCATGATGCTGGCCCTGGATGAAGTCGACGGCCTCGTGTCGGGCGTGATCAACACCACCGCCAACACCATCCGCCCGGCCCTGCAACTGATCAAAACCGCACCCGGCTGCACCTTGGTGTCTTCGGTGTTTTTCATGCTGTTCCCGGAAGAGGTGCTGGTCTACGGCGACTGCGTGATGAACCCGCACCCGAGCGCCAGCGAACTGGCCGAGATCGCCCTGCAAAGCGCTGACTCGGCCGCCGCCTTCGGCATCACGCCACGGGTGGCGATGATCAGCTACTCCAGCGGCGAGTCGGACAGCGGCGAAGAAGTCGAGAAGGTCCGCGAGGCGACCCTGCTCGCCCATGAGCAACAGCACTCGCTGCTGATCGACGGCCCCCTGCAATACGACGCCGCCGCCAACGAAAGCGTGGCCCGGCAATTGGCGCCGAACAGTCAGGTGGCCGGTCGTGCCACGGTTTACGTGTTCCCAGACCTCAACACCGGCAATACCACGCACAAGGCCGTACAGCGCAGTGCCGACTGCGTCAGCCTCGGGCCGATGCTGCAAGGCTTGCGCAAACCGGTGAACGATTTGCCCCGCGGCGCGCAGGTCGATGACATCGTCTACACCATCGCCCTGACCGCGATCCAAGCCGCCAACCGACCTATGGATGTGTAAATGCTGGACTTCCTACCCGCCCCGTTGCGGGGCGTGATCGCCTCGCTGCTGTTGGCACTGAACACGATTTTGCTCTGTTCGTTCCTGTTCTGCGTGGCGCTCGTCAAGGTACTGCCGTTCGCCCTCACCCAGCGCCTCGCGGGCTGGCTGATGAGCCATACCCACGAAGCCTGGATCAGCCTCAACAAAGGCTGGATGAACCTGGTACGCCGCACGCGCTGGCATATCAGCGGCCTGCAAGGCCTCGACTATCAGCACTCGTACCTGATTACCAGCAACCACCAGAGCTGGGTCGACATCCTGGTGCTGCAATACGTGCTCAACCGGCGCATTCAGCCGCTGAAGTTCTTCCTCAAGCAGGAGCTGATCTGGGTTCCGGTGATCGGGCTGGCCTGGTGGGCGCTGGGCTTTCCGTTCATGAAGCGCTACTCCAAGGCCTATCTGGAGAAGCACCCGGAGAAGAAAGGCAAGGACCTGGAAACCACCCGCAAGACCTGTGCGAAATTTCGCGACAACCCGGTGGGCATTTTCAACTTCGTCGAAGGCACGCGCTTCACCGAGGGCAAGCACAAGCAACAGCAGTCACCCTTCAAGTACCTGCTCAAGGCCAAGGCCGGCGGCATTGCCTTTGTGCTGGATGCGATGGGCGAGCAGCTTGAATCCCTGGTCAACGTGACCATCCACTACCCCGCCGGGCGCCCGGGTTTCTGGGACTTGCTGTGCGGGAACGTGGCGGATGTGGTGGTGCACTTTGAAGAGCTGAAGATTCCGCCGCAATTCATTGGCAAGAACTATGACCAGGACGGCGAATACCGCCTGCAGTTCCAGGGCTGGATCAATCAGTTGTGGCAGGACAAGGATGCTCTGCTTGCGCAGATGCATCGCGAGTATCCGCAGATTTAAGATCAAAAGATCGCAGCCTTCGGCAGCTCCTACAGGATGTACGCCGAACCAATGTAGGAGCTGCCGAAGGCTGCGATCTTTTGACGATCTGAAAGACACAAAAAACCCGCCGGTGATCACTCATCGGCGGGTTTTTCATTTTGCAGCTAAGGCTTAGATCGCACCACGCTCACGCAGCAGACCCAGCACTTGCTTGACGCCTTCTTCCAGGGACACGGACTGGGTGTCGATCACCAGGTCGGCATCCAGCGGCACGTCGTACGGGAAGGACTCGCCCGGGATGTTATCCCCCGCCGCCGCGTACAAACCTTGCGGATCGCGCTCGGCGCAGACTGTCGGCGAAGCCTGGACGTAGACCGTCAGCAGACGCTCCTTGCCGATCAGTTCCCGGGCCTGTTCACGACCTTCGGCACTCGGCGCAACGAACGCCGCGAGGGTCAGCAGACCGGCTTCGTTGAACTGACGCGCAACGTGTGCGGCACGGCGCCAGTTCTCGGTACGCCCGGCGCGATCCTGTGGCAGACCTTTGTTCAGGTCGTGACGCAGGTTCTGGCCATCGAGTACGAACACCGCACGGCCCATGTCGAACAACTTGCGTTCAACGGCATATGCCAGGGTGCTTTTGCCCGCGCCCGACAAGCCGCTGAACAGCACGGTGGCCGGTTGCTGGCCGAAGCGCTGTGCGCGTTCTTCGGTGGCGACGTGGGCCAGTTTGCCGTGGTGTGTGCTGGTGCCATGGGCCAAAGGCTGGGCGACGATCATGCCCGCGCCAACGGTGCCGTTGGTCAGGCGGTCGATGATGATGAAGGCGCCGGTGGTGCGGTTGCTGTCGTAACCGTCGAGGGCAATCGGCGCATCGAGCGCGATCTTGACCTTGCCGATTTCGTTGAGCTGCAACGCGCTGGCCGGACCTTCTTCCAGGGTGTTCACGTCGACCTTGTTGACGATGCTGGCGATAGAGCCCGGCACGTAACTGGTGGCGCGCTTGATGTCGTACTTCTTGCCCGGCAGCATCGGCTCTTCAGCCATCCACACCAGCATCGCTTCGAAGCTGTCGGTCACCGGCGGCACGTTGTCGGCGTGAACCAACAGATCGCCACGGGAGATATCGATTTCGTCTTCCATGGTCAGCGTGACTGCCTGACCGGGACCGGCGTGCTCCAGTTCACCTTCGAAGGTGACGATGGACTTCACGCGGCTGCTCTTGCCCGACGGCAGCACCACGACTTCGTCGCCTTTCTTGACGATGCCACTGGCCAGCGTACCGGCGAAGCCACGGAAGTTCAGGTTCGGACGGTTGACGTACTGCACCGGGAAACGCAGGTCGGTGAAGTTGCGATCGCCCGCCACTTCCACGGTCTCAAGAATTTCCATCAGCGACTGGCCGGTGTACCACGGCGAGCGCTCGGACTTGTTCACCACGTTATCGCCCTTCAAGGCCGACATCGGCACGAAGTGCATGCTGGTCGGCTTGAGCTTCAAGCCTTCGGCAAACTGCAGGTAGTCGGCCTTGATCGACTCGAACACGCCCTGGTCGAAGCCCTTGAGGTCCATCTTGTTGATGGCGACGACTATGTGCTTGATGCCCAGCAACGAGGCGATGAAGCTGTGGCGACGGGTCTGGGTCTGCACGCCGTAACGTGCATCGACCAGGATGATCGCCAGGTCACAGGTGGAGGCACCGGTGGCCATGTTGCGGGTGTACTGCTCATGGCCCGGAGTGTCGGCGATGATGAATTTGCGCTTGGCGGTGGAGAAATAGCGGTACGCGACATCGATGGTGATGCCTTGTTCACGCTCGGCCTGCAGGCCGTCGACCAGCAGCGCCAGATCGATGTCTTCACCGGTGGTGCCGACTTTTTTCGAGTCGCGGGTAATGGCTTCCAGGTGATCTTCGTAGATCATCTTGGAGTCGTGCAGCAGGCGCCCGATCAGGGTGCTCTTGCCGTCGTCGACGTTACCGCAGGTCAGAAAGCGCAGCAGCTCTTTACGTTCGTGCTGGCCCAGGTAGGCGAGGATGTCCTCGCTGATCAAATCAGATACGTGCGACATGACAACCCCTTAGAAATAACCCTGACGTTTTTTGTCTTCCATGGAGCCGGCGCCATCGTGGTCGATGACACGGCCCTGGCGCTCGGAAGTTCGCGTCAGGAGCATTTCCTGAATGATGTCCGTGAGGCTTTCGGCCTCGGACTCCACCGCGCCCGTCAACGGGTAGCAACCAAGGGTACGGAAACGCACTTTCTTTTTGACGATTCGGGCTTTGTCTTCATCGCTCAGGTGCTCGAGGATGCGCTCGTCGTCGATCATGATCAGCGTGCCGTTCTTCTCGATGACTTCACGCTCGGCGGCGAAGTACAGCGGAACGATCGGGATGCCTTCAAGATAGATGTACTGCCAGATGTCCAGTTCGGTCCAGTTCGACAGCGGGAAGACACGGATCGACTCGCCCTTGTTGACCTTGCCGTTGTAGACGTTCCACAGCTCGGGACGCTGGTTTTTCGGATCCCAGCGGTGCTTGCTGTCGCGGAACGAGTACACGCGCTCTTTGGCGCGGGATTTCTCTTCATCGCGACGGGCGCCACCGAATGCTGCGTCGAAACCATACTTGTCGAGTGCCTGCTTCAGGCCCTCGGTCTTCATGATGTCGGTATGCTTGGCGCTGCCGTGGGTGAACGGGTTGATGTCCTGCGCCACGCCGTCAGGATTGACGTGGGTGATCAGGTCGAGGCCCAGCTCGGCGACCATCTTGTCGCGGAAGCTGTACATCTCCTTGAATTTCCAGCGAGTGTCGACGTGCATCACCGGAAACGGCAGCTTGCCCGGGAAGAACGCCTTGCGTGCCAGATGCAGCATCACGGCGGAGTCTTTACCGATGGAGTACAGCATCACCGGGTTGTCGAACTCGGCGGCCACCTCGCGGATGATGTGGATGCTTTCCGCCTCCAGCTGTTTCAGATGCGTCAGTTTGTCGACCATGGCTACTCACGAAAGCTTTCTTATGAACGGCCAGCGGGCCGTGTTCGAGCGGGGATCCTAGCACAGCGACCTCTTCTAATCAGGACGCTAACTAGATCGAAAGAGCATATGAATATGCCTGCCCGTTTGGGATGCCCACCCTACGTAGGAGCCGCCGAAGGCTGCGATTTTTTGACGTTGATTTTTCAAGATCAAAAGATCGCAGCCTTCGGCAGCTCCTACGGGAGCGATCACATTGCGGACAGAGTCAAATCGGATTCGGACAATCGATGAAGATGTGCTCCAGCGCAAACCGACGGGCCAGATAATCCCCCAGCGCCTGAACGCCGTAGCGCTCGGTGGCATGGTGACCGGCGGCGATGAAGCTGATGTCGTTTTCCCGGGCACTGTGGAAGGTTTGCTCGGAAGCCTCGCCGCTGAGGTACAGATCGACGCCGGCCAGAATGGCCTGGTCGATGTAACCCTGGCCGCCGCCGGTGCACCAGCCGACGCGGCGGATTATTGCACTGCCTTCGATCAACAGCGGCTCACGCCCCATCACTTCCTGCACACGGCGGGCGAAATCCCTGGGCATCATCGGCTCATTCAGCGAGCCGACCAGGCCGACAATCTTCAGGTTGTCCGGGTCCAGCGGACCTTCGACGGTAATGTCGAGCTGCTTCGCGAGCTGCACGTTATTGCCGACGTCCGGGTGCAGGTCCAGCGGCAGGTGATAGGACAACAGGCTGATATCGTGTTTGAGCAGGGTCTTCAAGCGGCGCTGCTTCATGCCGGTGATGCACGGGTTCTCGCCTTTCCAGAAGTAGCCATGATGCACCAGCACCAGGTCGGCATTGGCTTCCACGGCCGCATCGAGCAAGGCCTGGCTGGCGGTGACGCCACTGACAATGCGCATCACTTGCGGCCGCCCCTCGACCTGCAGGCCGTTGGGGCAATAATCGGCGATTCTTGCGCTGTTGAGGTAGCGGTCGGCTTCTTCGACCAGGGTGCTCAGGGCGACGGCCATAAAAGACTCCTAAATATCCCGTTCAGAGGCGCGTGCGGCCTCGTATAATGCGCGTCATTATGAGCGGTCTCATACCGCCTGCAACTCTCTCAGGAACTGCTTAATGCTCAAGGCGCTGCGTTTTTCCGGCTGGCCGCTGTTGGCCGGCGTGCTTGTCGCTCTTTTGATAATCCAGCGTTACCCGCAGTGGGTCGGGCTCCCGAGCCTCGACGTCAATCTGCAACAAGCGCCGCAAACCACCAGCATGCAGCAGGGCCCGGTGTCTTATGCCGAAGCGGTATCCACCGCGGCGCCATCGGTGGTGAACCTCTACACCACCAAAGTCATCAACAAACCCAACCATCCGTTGTTCGAAGATCCGCAGTTCCGTCGTTTCTTCGGCGATAACTCGCCCAAGCAGAAACGCATGGAGTCGAGCCTCGGTTCCGGCGTGATCATGAGCCCGGAAGGCTACATCCTGACCAACAACCACGTGACCAGCGGCGCCGACCAGATCGTGGTGGCGCTCAAGGACGGCCGGGAAACCCTGGCGCGGGTGATCGGCAGCGACCCTGAGACTGACCTCGCGGTTCTGAAAATCGACCTGAAAAACCTGCCGTCGATCACCGTGGGGCGTTCCGACAACATCCGCATCGGCGATGTCGCGCTGGCCATCGGCAACCCGTTCGGCGTCGGCCAGACCGTGACCATGGGCATCATCAGTGCCACCGGGCGCAACCAACTGGGCCTGAACAACTACGAAGACTTCATCCAGACCGATGCGGCGATCAACCCGGGCAACTCAGGCGGTGCGCTGGTGGATGCCATCGGCAACCTGACCGGCATCAACACGGCGATCTTTTCCAAGTCCGGGGGCTCCCAGGGCATTGGTTTCGCGATCCCGGTGAAGCTGGCGATGGAAGTGATGAAGTCGATCATCGAGCACGGCCAGGTGATTCGTGGCTGGTTGGGTATCGAAGTGCAGCCGCTGACCCAGGAACTGGCCGAGTCGTTCGGCTTGTCCGGGCGTCCTGGCATTGTCGTGGCGGGGATCTTCCGCGACGGTCCGGCACAGAAGGCCGGCCTGCAACTGGGTGATGTGATTCTTGCCATCGATGGCGAACCGGCCGGTGATGGCCGTCGCTCAATGAATCAGGTGGCGCGGATCAAGCCGACCGACAAGGTCGCAATCCAGGTGATGCGCAACGGCAAGGAGCTCAAGCTCACGGCGGAAGTCGGCCTGCGTCCGCCGCCGGCTCCGGTCAAGGATAAAGAAGAAGAGTAACGTAGCGCCCAAAACTACTGTGGGAGCGAGCTTGCTCGCTCCCACAGGGTCGTGCCTGGTTTTAGAGGTCGCCGAGGCCGTCGATCAGCGCCTGATTCTGCTCAGGCGTGCCGATGGAAATCCGCAGGAACTGGGCAATCCGCTCCTGCTTGAAGTGCCGCACGATCACGCCTTGCTCACGCAGCTTCGCCGCAAGCCCCGCCGCATCGTGCCGGGGGTGACGGGCGAATATGAAGTTCGCCGCCGATGGCAGCACTTCAAAACCCTTATCCTCCAGCTGTGCAACGACCTTCTCGCGACTCTCGATCACCAACCGGCAGGTCTTGTCGAAATACTCGCGATCTTCGAACGCCGCGGCAGCGCCGACATTCGCCATGCGATCCAGCGGATAGGAGTTGAAGCTGTTCTTGATCCGCTCCAGCGCCTCGATCAGGTCTGGATGGCCGACCGCCAGGCCGACCCGCAGACCGGCCAGGGAGCGGGACTTGGACAGGGTCTGGGTCACCAGCAGGTTCGGATAACGGTCCACCAGGGTGATTGCCGTCTCACCGCCGAAGTCGATGTAGGCCTCATCCACCACCACCACCGAATCCGGGCTTGCCTTGAGAATCTGCTCCACCGCCTCCAGCGCCAACAGGCAGCCGGTCGGTGCGTTCGGGTTAGGGAAGATGATCCCGCCGTTCGGTTTGGCGTAGTCCGCCGGGTTGATCCGGAACTGCTCGTCCAGCGGCACCGCGTCGAACTTGATGCCGTACAACCCGCAGTAGACCGGGTAGAAGCTGTAGCTGATGTCCGGGAACAGCAGCGGCTGATCGTGCTGCAGCAAACCGTGGAAGATGTGCGCCAGCACTTCATCGGAACCGTTGCCGAGGAACACCTGGTTGCCCTGCACGCCGTAGTATTTGGCGACCGCGTTCTTCAGCAGATCGCTGTTCGGGTCCGGGTACAGGCGCAGGTTGTCATTGAGTTCGGTTTGCATCGCAGCCAAGGCTTTCGGCGATGGACCGTACGGGTTTTCGTTGGTGTTGAGCTTCACCAGCTTCGCCAGTTTCGGCTGTTCGCCCGGCACGTAAGGCACCAGATTCTTGACGAACGGGCTCCAGAATTTACTCATGTTCAGTTCCCCTGCTTGTCGTCAACGATGCGATATTCGGCGCTGCGGGCGTGGGCAGTCAGCGACTCGCCACGGGCCAGCACGGAAGCGGTCTTGCCCAGTACGGACGCCCCCTGCTCGGAGCAGAAGATGATCGACGAACGTTTCTGGAAGTCATACACACCCAGCGGCGAAGAGAAGCGCGCAGTACCGGAGGTCGGCAAAACGTGGTTGGGACCCGCGCAGTAGTCGCCCAAGGCTTCGCTGGTGTGACGCCCCATGAAGATCGCACCGGCGTGGCGGATCTGCGGCAGCCAGGCTTGTGGATCGGCAACGGACAATTCGAGGTGCTCCGGCGCGATGCGGTTGGCCACTTCGATGGCTTGCTCCATGTCGCGAACCTTGATCAGTGCACCACGGCCATTGATTGAGGTTTCGATGATCGCGGCGCGCTCCATGGTCGGCATCAGCTTGGTGATGCTGGCGGCGACCTTGTCGAGGAACTCGGCGTCGGGGCTGACCAGGATTGCCTGGGCGTCTTCGTCGTGCTCGGCCTGGGAGAACAGGTCCATGGCGATCCAGTCCGGATCGGTCTGGCCGTCGCACACCACGAGGATCTCGGAGGGACCGGCGATCATGTCGATACCGACCTGGCCGAACACGTGGCGCTTGGCGGTAGCGACATAGATGTTGCCCGGGCCGACGACCTTGTCGACTTTCGGCACGCTTTCGGTGCCGTAAGCCAATGCCGCAACGGCTTGAGCGCCACCGATGGTGAACACGCGGTCGACGCCGGCGATGCAGGCAGCGGCCAGCACCAGTTCGTTGATTTCACCGCGCGGGGTCGGCACCACCATGACTACTTCGGTCACGCCGGCGACCTTGGCCGGAATCGCGTTCATCAACACCGACGACGGGTACGACGCCTTGCCGCCCGGTACATACAGGCCGGCGCGATCCAGTGGCGTGACCTTCTGGCCCAGCACGGTGCCGTCGGCCTCGGTGTAGCTCCAGGAATCCTGCTTCTGTTTTTCGTGATAGCTGCGCACGCGAGCCGCGGCGACTTCCAGGGCTTCGCGCTGAGGCACGGAGATGCGGGTCAGCGCCAGCTCCAGCCGCTCGCGCGGCAGGATCAGGTCGGCCATGGACTTCACGTCCAGGCCGTCGAACTGGCGGGTAAAGTCCACCAGTGCCGCGTCGCCACGCTCACGCACGGCCTTGATGATGTCCAGCACCCGCTGATTGACCGAGTCGTCAGACACACTTTCCCAGCTCAGCAGATGATCCAGATGATGCGCGAAATCCGGGTCAGCAGCGTTGAGTCGGCGAATTGCAGTCGGTGCGGTCATAGCGAGAGCCTCATAGGAATGGCAAAAACTCAGGCGCCCTAACTTAGCAGTCGTTTCCGCTTGGGCACCTGAGAATTCTGGCTATGAGGCGGATAGACGGGCGCGACTTAACGTCGCGCAGGTGAATCAGCCGCGGTGTCGAGACTCCACTGCCTTGCGCAGGGTGTCGATCAACGCCTGGATACGGGCGTGCTGCATCTTCATCGAGGCTTTGTTGACGATCAGCCGGGAGCTGATGGCAGCAATGAAATCCTGTGGCTCCAGGCCGTTGGCCCGCAGCGTGTTACCGGTGTCGACCACGTCGATGATCTTGTCTGCCAGACCGATCAGCGGTGCCAGCTCCATCGAGCCGTACAGCTTGATGATGTCGACCTGACGACCCTGTTCAGCGTAATAGCGCTTGGCAACGTTGACGAACTTGGTGGCGATGCGCAGGCGGCCCTTGGGCTCGACCGCGCCGACCTTGCCGGCAGTCATCAGCTTGCACTGGGCAATTTGCAGGTCCAGTGGCTCGTACAGGCCCTGGCCGCCATATTCCATCAGCACATCTTTACCGGCGACACCGAGGTCGGCGGCACCATGCTCGACGTAAGTCGGCACGTCGGTGGCACGCACGATCAGCAGGCGTACATCTTCCTGGGTCGTGGGAATGATCAGCTTGCGGCTCTTGTCCGGATTCTCGGTCGGCACGATGCCCGCTTCAGCCAGAAGCGGCAGGGTGTCGTCAAGGATGCGGCCCTTGGACAGTGCGATGGTCAACATGGGAAACGTCAGTCCTTATCAAGGTACTCATGCCCGGTCGCAAATGGCGCCGGACACACATCGAGCCGAAAACGGCTCGACTTCAACAAATCAACGGGCACGTCCTTATGCCCATGCAGCAGGGTCTAGCCCGGAACGCGACGAATCTTGGCGCCCAGCATCTGCAGTTTTTCTTCGATGCACTCGTAGCCACGGTCTATGTGGTAGATGCGGTCGATCAGGGTGTCGCCTTCGGCGATCAGGGCCGAGATCACCAGGCTGGCCGAAGCACGCAGGTCGGTCGCCATCACTGGCGCGCCCTTGAGTTTTTCGGTGCCAGTGACGATGGCGGTGTTGCCTTCGACCTGGATCTTGGCGCCCATGCGGTGCAGTTCGTAGACGTGCATGAAGCGGTTTTCGAAGATCGTCTCGATCACCGCACCGGTGCCTTCGGCAATGGCGTTGAGGGAGATGAACTGCGCCTGCATGTCGGTCGGGAACGCCGGGTACGGAGCGGTCCGCACATTGACGGCTTTCGGACGCTTGCCGTGCATGTTCAGCTCGATCCAGTCTTCTCCGCAGGTGATTTCGGCACCGGACTCACGGAGTTTTTCCAGAACGGCTTCGAGGATGGTCGGATCAGTGTCCTTGACCTTCACGCGACCACCGGTCACGGCAGCGGCAACCAGGTAGGTACCGGTTTCGATACGGTCTGGCATCACTTTATACGTGGTGGTGTGCAGACGCTCGACGCCATCGATGGTGATGGTATCGGTACCGGCGCCGGAAACCTTGGCGCCCATGGCGTTCAGGAAGTTCGCCAGGTCGACCACTTCAGGCTCGCGAGCGGCGTTTTGCAGGACGCTGCGACCCTTGGCCAGGGCCGCAGCCATCATGATGTTTTCGGTACCGGTCACACTGACAGTATCGAAGAAGAAGTGCGCACCGCGCAGGCCGCCTTCAGGCGCCTTGGCCTTGATGTAGCCGCCTTCGACGTCGATGACTGCGCCCATGGCTTCCAGGCCACGAATGTGCAGGTCAACCGGGCGCGAACCAATGGCGCAACCGCCAGGCAAGGCGACTTCGGCTTCACCGAAACGGGCAACCATCGGGCCCAGCACCAGGATCGACGCACGCATGGTTTTAACCAGTTCGTACGGTGCGACCAGGGTCTTGATGGTGCGCGGGTCGATCTCGACGGCGAGTTTCTCGTCGATCACAGGCTCGATGCCCATGCGTCCGAACAGCTCGATCATGGTGGTGATGTCGTGCAGGTGCGGCAGGTTGGCCACGGTCACCGGGCCATCGCACAGCAAGGTGGCCGCCAGGATCGGCAGGGCAGAGTTCTTTGCCCCGGAGATACGGATTTCGCCATCAAGACGAGCACCGCCAGTAATAATCAATTTATCCATAAGAATCTCGACGCCCTTGGGCTCAGGTGCGCTCGGCCCAGGCCGCGCTGCTGAAAAATTTCATAGTGACCGCATGGATGCTGCCATCGACGATCCACGGGTTCAAATGGGCATAGACCTGCTGCTGACGCTTGACCGGGCTCAACGCCGCCAGTTCATCGCTAATCACGTTCAGCTGGAAATTGCAGCCTTCGCCCTCGACTTCTACTTTCGTTCCGGGCAGCTTTCCTTCAAGAAAGCTCTTAACTTCGTTGGCCTGCATGCTCAACCTCAATCGGCGCCCTGTGCGCGCGGGTCGGACATCATACAAAAAAGCCCCGCGCCTGCGAACCCCGCGGAGCAGGACTCTGACGGGGGGCTTCCTTATAGATGCGGGTTAGTGATGCGCCAACAGCTCGGTCAGCTCACTGACCTGAGCGATTTCACGCATGTCTTCCGGCATCCCGTGGATGCTCAGGGCCTTGCCGGCCGCCTGCGCATCGCGGATAAAGCACAGCAGTAACGACAAACCGACACTGCTGGACTTGGTCACCGCCGAGCAATCGACCACCAGCGCCGTA
The DNA here is from genome assembly GCF_054668325.1 of Pseudomonas sp. S2_F07. Classification (NCBI taxonomy): domain Bacteria; kingdom Pseudomonadati; phylum Pseudomonadota; class Gammaproteobacteria; order Pseudomonadales; family Pseudomonadaceae; genus Pseudomonas; species Pseudomonas sp. S2_F07. The sequence continues at coordinate 4,823,943 of NZ_CP162758.1, read as the reverse complement.
GCCTTGCTGGCCTTGATCAGCGCCTTGCCCTGCTCGCGCAGGCCAGGGCCGGTGCGGTAATCCAGCACACCACTGAGTCGCAACTCGCCCGCTTCGTCCATCTGGACTGCCGACTCACTCATTGGGCTGACTGCCCTGGCTTGTTGTCGGTGGCTTCCTTGGCCTTGGCGACTTCCCCGGCCCAACCGTTGATGGTCTTGTCCAGGTCATTGCCATTGCGCTGCATCGCATCGGCGAACTGATCGCGGAACAGTTTGCCGATGTTGATGCCGTTGATGATGACGTTACGCAGTTTCCACTCGCCGTTGATCTTTTCCAGCGTGTAGGACACTGGATAGATAGCGCCGCTGCTGCCCTTGACGGTCATACCGACGCTGGTACGGTCGCCCGACTCGTCTTTGGCCGGATCAACGGTGATGCCCTGGTTGTTGTACTCAAGCAAGGCATTGCCATAGAACTGGAACAGGCCCTTCTTGAAGTTTTCTTCGAAGGTTTTCATCTGCGCAGGCGTAGCTTTACGCGAGTACTTGACCGTCATGATGCTCTTGGAAATACCCTCGGCATCCACAACCGGCCCGACGATATTGTCCAGCGCCGTATAGAAGTCCTGCGGGTCCTGCTTGTACTTCTCTTTGTTTGCCGCCAGGTCCGCGAGCATACGGTTGGTTGTGTCCTGCACCAGATCGTGCGCCGAAGGCGCCGCTGCGGCATGGGACACCAACGGAAACACCGCGAGCATTACCAACAGGCCACGTCGCAAGGTAGAGATCATTTAACTGTTCCTCATTTAGCTTCTTTGCTAACGGTATTGAGCAGAAATTTACCGATCAGGTCTTCGAGCACCAGCGATGACTGCGTGTCATGGATGGTTCCACCATCCTTGAGCAGGGTGTCTTCCCCGCCCACGCTGATACCGATGTACTTCTCGCCCAACAGGCCAGCGGTCAGGATAGATGCAGTGGAGTCCGCCGGCAGATTATCGATGCGTTTTTCCAGCTGCATGGTCACCCGACCGGTAAAACTGTCGCGATCCAGATCGATGGCCGTGACCTTGCCGATGGTCACACCGGCCATGGTCACCTTTGCTCTGACCGTCAAACCGGCGATATTGTCGAAGTAGGCGTAAAGTTTATAGGTGTCGGTGCTCGGACTCGGGGACAGGCCACTGACCCGCAACGCCAACAAAAGCAAAGCCAGGATGCCAGCCAGCAAGAAAAGGCCGACACCGATTTCCAGGGTGCGGTTTTGCATCAGAAATCTCCAAACATCAAGGCGGTCAGAATAAAGTCCAGGCCGAGTACTGCCAACGAGGCATATACAACGGTCTTGGTAGTGGCACGACTGATCCCCTCGGAAGTGGGTTCGCAGTCATAGCCTTGGAATACGGCGATCCAGGTCACCACAAAGGCAAAAACGATGCTTTTGACGATCCCGTTGAGCACGTCCTCGGTAAACGTCACGCTGTTCTGCATGTTCGACCAGTAGGAGCCCTCATAGACTCCCAGCCAGTCGACCGCCACCCACGAGCCGCCCCAGATACCCACCACGCTGAAGATCATCGCCAGCACCGGCAGGGAAATGAAGCCGGCCCACAAACGTGGCGCAATGATGTACTTGAGCGGGTCGACCCCGATCATTTCCAGGCTGGACAACTGCTCGGTGGATTTCATGTTGCCGATTTCGGCGGTCAACGCCGAACCTGCGCGCCCAGCGAACAGCAAGGCGGTCACCACCGGCCCCAGTTCACGCAGCAGCGTCAGGGCAACCATCTGCCCGACAGCCTGCTCCGAACCATAGCTGGAAAGAATGTTGAAGCCCTGCAGCGCCAGCACCATGCCGATGAACACCCCGGAGACCACGATGATCACCAGGGACATCACGCCCACCGAATGCAACTGCTTGACCAGCAGCCCGAAACCGCCACCGATGCCGCCCCGACCAAGCAAGGCATGAAACAGGAACAAGCTCGAACGCCCGAACACCGCCAACACATCGATGCCGGCCTGGCCGAAGCGGCGAACGCGCTCTATCAATGAAATTCTGCGCATCAGCGCTTCCCCAGAAGATCTGCGCGGTAATCCGTCGCTGGAAAGTGGTACGGAACCGGGCCGTCGGGTTCGCCGGTCATGAACTGGCGAATGCGCGGTTCATCCGAGTTCATCAACTCGTCCGGTGTCCCCTGCCCCAACACCTGACCATCGCCCACCACATAAATGTAGTCGGCAATGCTCGCGGTCTCGGCCAGGTCGTGGGAGACCACGATGCTGGTGATGCCCAACGCATCGTTGAGCAACCGGATGAGGCGCACCAAAACGCCCATGGCGATGGGGTCCTGGCCGACAAAGGGCTCGTCGTACATGAGGATCTGCGGGTCGAGCGCAATCGCCCGGGCCAGAGCAACACGGCGCTTCATGCCGCCGGAAAGCTCGTCGGGCATCAGCTCGATGGCGCCCCGCAAGCCTACGGCCTGCAGTTTGAGCAGGACGATGTCGCGGATCATTTCTTCCGGCAGTTGCGTGTGAACCCGCAGTGGAAAAGCGACATTCTCGAAGACATCGAGGTCGGTAAACAATGCGCCGCTCTGAAACAGCACGCCCATATGCTTGCGCGCATCGAACAGGTCGCTGCGCGACAGTTTTGGCAGGTTCTGACCGTTGACCCAGACTTCACCCTGGGTGGGCCGCAACTGGGCGCCCATCAGACGCAGGAGCGTGGTCTTGCCACACCCGGAAGGCCCCATGATGCCGGTGACCTTGCCGCGCGGGATACGGATATCGACATTATTGAAAATGCTGCGCGCACCGCGCTTGAAGGACAGTCCCTTCAGCTCGACCGCGTAGGCGTTATCGGCACTCATCTAAACTCCTTGCGATGCAGCCTCTCACTCGGACGCTTGGCTTTCTGCCGAAAGCACATACCTCCCGGGCAGGCCGAACTGGCGGCGAACTATAGCATTGCAAAGGCTGCGCGCCCAAGGCCAAAGCCAGGACATGTTCAACTGCATGACCGGTTGAAAGCCCCGTTTAGAAGGTTTCCGGCAACAAGGATGGCAATGCGCGACGAACTAGCGTGAGGGATTCGATCATAACCGCTATAATCGCCGCCTTTTCATCAGGCTATACGATTTCTGACATGAGCCAATCCAGCGACCTGATTCAATCAGCACAACGCACCATCCGCCTCGAGGTAGAGGCCGTGCAAGGCCTGCTGCCCCATATCGACGCGGATTTCGTACGCGCTTGCGAGATGATTCTGGCCAGCAAAGGCCGCGTGGTCGTGGTCGGCATGGGCAAGTCGGGGCACATCGGCAACAAGATTGCCGCGACCCTGGCCAGCACCGGCACCACGGCGTTTTTTGTGCACCCGGCTGAAGCCAGCCACGGTGACATGGGCATGATTACCCGCGACGACATCATTCTGGCGCTCTCGAATTCCGGCTCCACCAATGAAATCGTGACCCTGCTGCCACTGATCAAGCGCCTGGGCATTCAGTTGATCAGCATGACCGGCAACCCTGGCTCGCCGCTGGCCAAGGCCGCCGAGGTGAACCTGAATGTTCACGTCGAACACGAAGCCTGCCCGTTGAACCTGGCACCCACCTCATCAACCACCGCCGCGCTGGTCATGGGCGATGCCCTGGCCGTCGCGCTGCTGGAAGCCCGTGGCTTTACCGCCGAAGACTTCGCCTTTTCCCATCCCGGCGGCGCCCTGGGCCGACGCCTGCTGCTTAAAGTGGAAAATGTCATGCACGCCGGGCAAGAGTTGCCGCAAGTACAGCGCGGCACCCTGCTGAAGGACGCGCTGATGGAAATGACCCGCAAAGGCCTGGGCATGACGGTGATCCTGGAAGCCGATGGAAAGCTGGCCGGGATCTTTACCGACGGTGACTTGCGTCGCACGCTGGACCGTAGCATCGACATCCATAGCGCTACCATCGACCAGGTCATGACTGCACACGGCAAGACTGCCCGCGCCGAGATGCTCGCCGCCGAAGCGCTGAAAATCATGGAAGATCATAAAATCAACGCGCTGGTCGTGGTCGACAGAGACGACCGCCCGGTCGGCGCCTTGAACATGCACGACTTGTTGCGTGCAGGAGTAATGTAATGAGTGCGGACCTGCTGCAACGCGGCAAACAGATCAAGCTGGCGGTGTTCGATGTCGATGGCGTGCTGACCGATGGGCGCCTGTATTTCCTCGAAGACGGCAGCGAGTTCAAGACCTTCAACACCCTCGACGGCCAGGGCATCAAGATGCTGATGGCCGCCGGCGTGCAGACCGCCATCATCAGTGGCCGCAAGACCCCGGTGGTCGAGCGGCGGGCCAAAAACCTCGGTATCCCGCACCTCTATCAGGGTCGCGAAGATAAACTGGTGGTACTCGACGAACTGCTGGCCCAACTCAACCTGAGCTATGAACAGGTGGCCTACCTCGGCGACGACCTGCCGGACCTGCCGGTGATTCGTCGCGTCGGCCTGGGCATGGCGGTGGCCAATGCCGCCGGTTTCGTGCGTGAACACGCTCACGGCATCACCCTCGCCCGCGGTGGCGAAGGTGCCGCTCGCGAATTCTGCGAATTGATCCTGCGCGCCCAGGACCGCCTCGATGCGGCCAATGCGGCGTACCTGTGAGCCCACTATGCTGAGCAAAAAGTTTCGCAACACCCTGATGTTCACTTGCATCGCGGCAATATTCGCCGCGGTTGGCTACTGGAACATCAGCCCGGAACGCTTCCTCGACAAGCCGGTAACGCCGGTCGATGAGAGCGCGATCGACTATTACGCCATCAACGCCCACAGCGTGCAGTACCTGCCCGACGGCAAGCTGCAATATGATCTGGTGTCCGACAAGGTCGAGCACCTGAAGGCGACCGAGGTGACATTGCTGACCAACCCCGACCTGAATGTGTTCCGCGGCACTGAATTCCCGTGGCACGTCCAGAGCCTGCGCGGCGAGGTCAATCCTGATGGCACGCAGGTCGAACTGATCGATGACGTGCGCATCACGCGTTTCGACGAGAAAAACCGTAGAACCCTGATCACCAGCACCCGCATGACCGTGTTCCCGCAGCAGCAATATGCGCAGACCGAGCAAGACGTTAGAATCGACGGCGCTGGCGGTGTATCGACTGGCAAGGGAATGAAAGCGTATTTGAAAGAAAGCAGGATACACCTGCTATCGAACGTAAGAGGACAGTATGAGGCTCGTTAAAACCCTCCCGATTTTGCTCAGTCTGGGCGCAGCACTGGGAAGCGTGAGCGCCTGGGCTCTGCCGGAAGATCAACAGCAGCCTATCCGCATCCAGGCCGACGATGCCCAACTGGACGACAAGCAAGGTATTGCTACCTATAAGGGTGACGTGATCATCACCCAAGGCTCGATGAAGGTGACAGGCAACACCGTTACCATCACCCGCACCCCGACTGGCGACATTGACGTAGTGACCTCGGTGGGCAACCTGGCGTACTTCGAGCAATTGCAAACGGCTGGCGACACCAAGCCCGTGCAGGGCTGGGGCGTGACGATCCAGTACCACGCCGCGCAAAATCGCGTCGTACTGATCGACAAGGCCAAAGTTGTCGACAAGGACAACAACGTCACCCAAGGCGAGAAAATTGTCTACGACACCGACAAGAAGCTCGCCAGCGCCGGTCGCGCCACAGGCAGCAAGGTCACCGAGGCGCGTCCGCGTATCGACATGGTGATCCAGCCGAAGAAGAAAACCGACGAGAAAAAGGCCCAGTAATGGCAACTCTGAAAGCTCAGCATCTGGCCAAGAGCTACAAGAGCCGCCAGGTCGTGCGTGATGTCAGCCTGTCCATCGACAGCGGCCAGATCGTCGGCCTGCTTGGCCCGAACGGCGCCGGCAAGACCACCTGCTTCTACATGATCGTCGGCCTGGTGCAAGCCGACCAGGGCCGCGTCCTGATCGATGACCTGGACGTCAGCCACCAGCCGATGCACGGCCGCGCAAAGGCCGGTATCGGTTACTTGCCGCAGGAAGCATCGATCTTTCGCAAGCTGTCGGTGGCCGACAACATCATGGCCATCCTCGAGACCCGCAAGGAACTCGACAAGGCCGGCCGTCGCAAGGAACTGGAAAGCCTGCTGCAGGAATTCCACATCAGCCACATCCGCGACAACCTGGGCATGAGCCTGTCCGGCGGCGAGCGTCGTCGCGTGGAAATCGCCCGCGCCCTGGCCACCAACCCGAAATTCATCCTCCTCGACGAACCCTTCGCCGGCGTGGACCCGATTTCGGTCGGCGACATCAAGCAGATCATTCACCACCTCAAGGCCAAGGGCATTGGCGTGCTGATCACGGACCACAACGTTCGTGAAACCCTGGATATCTGTGAAACCGCCTACATCGTCAATGACGGCCAACTGATCGCCGAGGGCGACGCAGAGACCATCCTGGCCAACGACCTGGTCAAGGAAGTGTATCTGGGCCATGAGTTCCGCCTGTAAGCACTGAGTCGTGCCCAGGCCATCGCCCGGGCACTCACCGTGCCGACAAGCGTGGTCAGCCCTCAACAAGGGCAGCGCAGCAACACCGCTTTATAGTTTTTTATTGTTACAGCGCTCTAGGCAAACCCTTTAGTTTCAGGCATATAATTTGCTTAAGTTTGGCGCCCCGGCGCCCTGTAGTGGATGGCGCATGTGCGCCGGCGAATAAGGTGTTAAGCCCCTGCCATGAAACCATCGCTAGTCTTGAGAATGGGCCAGCAGCTGACGATGACACCGCAGCTGCAACAGGCCATCCGCCTGCTCCAATTGTCGACCCTGGACCTGCAACAGGAAATCCAGGAGGCCCTGGAGTCAAATCCGATGCTCGAACGCCAGGAAGAAGGCGACGACTTCGACAATTCCGATCCCTTGGCCGACAACGCCGAACAAAAGCCCAACACTGACATCCAGGAACCTTCCTATCAGGAAAGCGCCCCGACGGTTGATAACCTCGATGAGGGTGACTGGAACGAGCGTATCCCCAACGAACTCCCCGTCGACACCGCGTGGGAAGACGTTTACCAGACCAGCGCCAGCAGCCTGCCCAGCAATGATGATGACGAGTGGGACTTCACCACCCGCACCTCGGCCGGCGAAAGCCTGCAGAGCCACTTGCTGTGGCAACTGAACCTGGCCCCGATGTCCGACACCGATCGCCTGATCGCCGTGACCCTGATCGACTGCATCAACAATCAGGGCTACCTGGACGAAACCCTCGAGGAAATCCTCGAAGCCTTCGACCCGGAACTGGACATCGAACTGGACGAGATCGAAGCCGTCCTGCACCGCATCCAGCAATTCGAGCCAGCCGGCATCGGCGCCCGCAACCTCGGTGAATGCCTGCTGCTGCAATTGCGCCAGCTGCCTGCCAAGACCCCTTGGCTGGCCGAAGCCAAGCGCCTGGTCAGCGATTACATCGACCTGCTTGGCAGCCGTGACTACAGCCAGTTGATGCGCCGCATGAAGCTCAAGGAAGACGAACTGCGCCAGGTCATCGAGCTGGTCCAGAGCCTAAACCCGCGCCCGGGCTCGCAGATCGAGTCCACCGAAGCCGAGTACGTCGTTCCTGACGTCATCGTGCGCAAGGACAACGAGCGCTGGCTGGTGGAACTCAATCAGGAGTCGGTGCCACGGCTGCGGGTCAATGCCCAGTACGCCGGTTTCGTGCGCCGCGCCGACACCAGCGCCGACAATACCTTCATGCGCAATCAGCTGCAGGAAGCCCGCTGGTTCATCAAGAGCCTGCAGAGCCGCAATGAAACCCTGATGAAGGTTGCCACCCAGATCGTCGAGCATCAGCGCGGCTTCCTGGAGTACGGCGACGAAGCCATGAAGCCGCTGGTCCTGCATGACATCGCCGAAGCGGTCGGCATGCATGAATCGACGATTTCACGGGTGACCACCCAGAAATTCATGCACACCCCCCGGGGCATTTATGAACTGAAGTACTTTTTTTCCAGTCACGTAAGCACCTCCGAAGGCGGCGAATGCTCGTCCACGGCGATCCGGGCGATCATCAAAAAACTGGTTGCAGCGGAAAATCAGAAAAAGCCGTTGAGTGACAGCAAGATCGCTGGTTTACTGGAGGCACAAGGCATTCAGGTGGCTCGCCGCACCGTCGCCAAGTACCGCGAATCCCTCGGGATCGCGCCTTCGAGCGAACGCAAGCGGTTGATGTAGGGCCACGCCACAGCGTTCCAGTGGTAGATCATCTGGTCTACCGCTTTATGCACTGGCAACGAAGGAGAAGCTGTATGCAAGTCAACATCAGTGGACACCAACTGGAAGTGACCGAACCTCTTCGCACCTACATCGGCGAAAAACTCGAACGATTGGAGCGACATTTCGACAAGATCACTAATGTGCAGGTCACGATGACCGTCGAAAAACTGAAGCAGAAAATCGAAGCCACGCTGCATATTCCCGGGAATGAAGTGGTCGCCAACGCGGAGCATACCGATATGTACGCCGCGATCGACGCACTCACCGACAAGCTGGATAAACAACTCAAAAAGCATAAGGAAAAGACCCAGAGCCTCCTACAGGGCGCAACCGGTCGTTAACACTCCCTACCCATGATCCGACTTGAAAGTATCCTGACCCCCGGCCGTTCCCTGGTGAACGTGCCGGGAGGCAGTAAAAAGAAAGCCCTCGAACAAATTGCCAATCTGATCGCCCGCGAAGTGCCGGCCCTGGAGATGCAAGATGTCTTCGAGGCACTGATTGCTCGTGAAAAACTCGGTTCCACCGGGTTTGGTAACGGCATCGCCATTCCACATTGCCGTCTCAAGGGCTGTGTTTCGCCCATCAGTGCATTGATGCACCTGGACGCCCCTATCGATTTCGACGCCATCGATGGTGCGCCGGTTGACCTGCTGTTCGTGCTGCTGGTCCCGGAAGCCGCCACCGATGCGCACCTTGAGCTGCTGCGACAGATCGCCAGCATGCTCGACCGCAAGGACGTGCGTGAAAAGCTGCGTAGTGCTGCAAGTAACGAAGCCCTGTATCAGGTTGTCCTGAACGAGCAAAACGGTCAGTAATCATGCGCTTGATCATCGTCAGTGGCCGTTCCGGCTCAGGTAAAAGTACCGCCCTCAACGTACTTGAGGATAACGGCTACTACTGCATCGACAACCTGCCCGCCGGCCTGCTGCCGGAGCTGGCCGAGCGCGCCCTGGTTCATACCGAGATGTTGCAGCCGCTGGTCGCCGTTTCCATTGACGCGCGCAACCTGCCAAGCCACCTGTCACGCTTTCCCGACCTGCTCGAGGAAGTCCGTGCCCGCCACATCCAGTGCGATGTGCTGTATCTGGACGCCGACGAAGAAACCCTGCTCAAGCGCTTCTCGGAAACCCGCCGACGCCACCCCCTGAGCAACGCCAACCGTTCGCTGGCCGAAGCCATCAACGTTGAGAGCGCCCTGCTCGGGCCGATTGCCGACCTTGCCGATCTCAAGATCAACACCACCAGCCTGAACCTGTACCAGCTGCGCGACGCCATCAAACTGCGCCTGTTGAATCAGCCCGAGCCGGGAACTGCCTTCCTGGTCGAGTCCTTCGGCTTCAAGCGCGGCATGCCGGTGGACGCCGACCTGGTTTTCGATGTGCGCTGCCTGCCAAACCCTTACTGGAAACCGGAATTGCGCGAGCAGTCCGGGCTCGATCAACCGGTTGCCGAATACCTGGCGGCACAGCCGGATGTCGAAGAGATGTTTCAGGACATTTCCACATACCTGCTAAAGTGGCTGCCTCGTTTTGCCGCCAGCAACCGCGCCTACGTCACCATTGCCATTGGCTGCACTGGCGGACATCACCGTTCCGTCTACCTGACCGAGCGTCTGGGGCAGACGCTGCAACAATCCCTGAAGAACGTCCAGGTCCGCCACCGCGACCTCAGCTAAAGGATTCACATCGCGATGCCTGCTCTGGAAATCGAAATCATCAATAAATTGGGCCTGCACGCTCGCGCTTCTGCAAAATTCGTTGGGGTAGCGGGTCAGTTCCCGTGCCAGATCCGGGCCGGTCGGACACCAGAGTCCATGGTCGATGGCAAAAGCATCATGGCGATGATGATGCTGGCCGCCGGCAAAGGCACCACGATCCACTTGAGCACCGAAGGCGAGCAGGAACAGGAAGCGCTGGATGCGCTGGTGGCGTTGATCAACAACTTCTTCGACGAAGGCGAATAAAAGCTACAGAAAAGAAGATAGGCCCAGCCGTTGCAGGAGCGAGCCTGCTCCGGGCGGCGTTCCGACGATGGCATCACCACTTTCAACTTCAATGTCGCCTGACACTCCGCTTCGCGAGCAAGCTCGCTCCTGCAAGGAGGTTGCCGTGTAGTCAATAAAAAAGGCGCGCCACCCAATGGGTGACGCGCCTTTTTTTGTACAGCGGCCGAGGCTTAGCTACCCGCCACCGTCATCCGCTCGATCAGCACCGAACCTGTGCGAATGTTGCTGCGCAATTCAAGATCGTTACCCACGGCCACGATCTGCTTGAACATGTCGCGCATGTTGCCGGCGATGGTCACTTCCTGCACCGCGAACTGGATTTCACCGTTCTCGACCCAGTAACCCGCTGCACCACGGGAGTAATCGCCGGTCACCATGTTGAGGCCCTGCCCCATCAATTCAGTCACCAGCAAGCCACGTCCCATGCGCCGCAGCAAGGCGGCCTGGTCTTCGTCGCCATGGGTGACGAACAGGTTGTGCACGCCGCCGGCGTTAGCCGTGCTCGGCATGCCGAGCTTGCGGCCGGAATAGGTGCCGAGGATATACGACACCAACTCGCCTTTTTCGACGAACGGTTTGGCGTAGGTTGCCAAACCATCACCGTCGAACGCTGCGCTGCCCATGGCACGCATCAGATGCGGACGCTCGTCGATGGTCAGCCACTCCGGAAACAGCTTCTGCCCGAGAGTGCCCTCAAGGAACGAAGACTTGCGATACAGGCTGCCGCCGGAAATCGCCGACAGGAAACTGCCGAACAGCCCCCCGGCCAACTCTGCGGAAAACAGCACCGGCACCTCGCAAGTCGGCACCGGACGCGCGCCCAGACGGCTCGCCGCCCTTTGCGCTGCGCGCTGACCGATGCTCACCGGGTCGGCGAGCAGATTGCCTTGGCGGTTCACGTCGTACCAGTAATCACGCTGCATCTGGCCATCGGCCTCGGCGATCATCACGCAGCTCAGGCTGTGGCGAGTCGATGCGTAACCGCCGATAAACCCGTGGCTATTGCCATAAACGCGGCAGCCCTGATGGGTACTGAGGGTGGTGCCGTCGGCGTTCTTGATCCGGCTGTCGGCGGCAAACGCCGCGGCTTCGCAGGCCAGGGCCTGTTCGATGGCTTGTTCCGGCGTAATGTCCCATTGGTGGAACAGGTCGAAATCCTGAATATCCCGCGCCATCAGCGCGGCATCCGCAAGACCCGAGGCTTCGTCTTCCGAGGTGTGCTTGGCGATGGCCAGTGCAGCGGCGACGGTTTCGCGAATCGCATCAGGGCCGCTGGCCGAAGTGCTGGCCGAGCCTTTGCGCTGACCGACGTACAAGGTGATGCCAAAACCCTGGTCGCGGTTGAATTCAACGGTTTCGACTTCACGCTGGCGCACCGTGGTCGACAAACCCTGCTCCAGTGACACCGCCACTTCACAGGCACTGGCGCCCTGGCGTTTGGCTTCAGCGATGATCTGCTCGACTTGTTCCTGCAGTGCCGGCAACGCTTGTGGGCCGACGCTTTCAACTGCACTCATGCTGTTCTCCACTCAAATTCTGCTTTCGGTAACGGTCATCGAGCGACCGGGCCGGACAAGCGGCCCCCGACTGGTTATCATGGCGGCGTTTCTTTGCGGACGGCCACCATGGTTGATTCTTACGACGACTCCCTCGATACGGGAGAAAAAAGCAAATCCCAGGTAAAACGCGAGCTGCATGCTCTGGTTGACCTTGGCGAGCGCCTTACAACACTCAAGCCTGACTTGCTGGCAAAACTGCCCTTGACCGACGGAATGCGTCGGGCTCTGGCCGATGCGCCCAAGCACACCGCGAATATCGCGCGTAAACGGCACCTTCAGTTCATCGGTAAACTGATGCGCGATCAGGACACTGCCGCCATTCTGGTTCTGCTCGATCAACTCGATGCCTCCACCCGTCAATACAACGAACGCTTCCATAACCTGGAGCGCTGGCGTGATCGTCTGATTGCCGGCGACGATGCCGTTCTGGAAAAGTTCGTCGTCGATTACCCGGACGCGGACCGCCAGCAATTGCGTTCCCTGATCCGTCAGGCCCAGCATGAGGTTGCGCAAAACAAGCCTCCTGCTTCCAGCCGTAAAATCTTCAAGTACATCCGTGAGCTGGACGAGACTCAACGCGGTCTGCGCTGAGTAACGCCCTTCCCGTCCTGTAGGAGCTGCCGAAGGCTGCGATCTTTTGATCTTTCGCTCAGAACTCAATTGTCTGGGTAAAGATCGCAGCCTACGGCAGCTCCTACAGGGGATATCCCCGTCGTTATGCGCCCGTGCCACCCACGGTGATCGCATCAATCTTCAGCGTTGGCTGGCCGACACCCACCGGCACCGACTGCCCATCCTTGCCACACGTGCCCACGCCGCTGTCCAGCGACAGATCATTACCAACCATCGATACCTTGCTCATGGCTTCCGGCCCGTTGCCGATCAGGGTCGCGCCCTTGACCGGAGCGGTGATCTTGCCGTCCTCGATCAGGTACGCCTCGCTGGTGGAGAACACGAACTTGCCGCTGGTGATGTCCACCTGACCGCCACCCAGGTTGGCGCAGTAGATGCCACGCTTCACCGAGGCGATGATTTCCGCCGGGTCGCTTTCGCCAGCGAGCATGTAGGTGTTGGTCATGCGCGGCATCGGCAAGTGCGCGTAGGATTCGCGACGACCGTTACCGGTGCGTGCCACGCCCATCAGGCGGGCGTTGAGCTTGTCCTGCATGTAGCCCTTGAGGACGCCGTTTTCGATCAGCGTGGTGCACTCGGTCGGCGTGCCTTCGTCGTCGACGCTCAACGAGCCACGGCGACCGGCCAGGGTGCCATCATCGACAATGGTGCACAGCTTCGACGCAACCATCTCGCCCATGCGCCCGCTATAAGCCGAACTGCCCTTGCGGTTGAAATCACCTTCCAGGCCATGACCGACGGCTTCGTGCAGCAGTACGCCCGACCAGCCTGAACCGAGCACCACCGGCAAGGTACCGGCCGGGGCCGGAATGGCTTCCAGGTTGACCAGCGCCTGGCGCAACGCTTCACGGGCATAGCCCATGGCGCGGTCTTCGCCGAGGAAATAACGGTAATCGGTGCGACCGCCACCGCCATGACCGCCGCGCTCGCGACGGCCGTTCTGCTCGACGATCACGCTGACATTGAAACGCACCAGCGGGCGCACATCCGCCGCCAGACCGCCGTCAGTGGAAGCCACCAGAATCCGTTCCCACACACCGGCCATACTCACGGTGACTTGCTGGATGCGAGGGTCGAGGGCGCGGGTCGCGGCATCGATTCGCTTGAGCAAATCGACTTTCTCGGCACGGGTCAGCACTTCCAGGGGATTGTCCGGCGCATACAACTGCGCGACATCCTGGCTGGTGAATGCCTGTACGGTGCCGTGCTGCCCGGCCCGGGAAATCGAACGGGCGGCCCGCGCCGCCGCGCCAAGGGCTTCCAGGGTGATGGCATTGCTGTAGGCAAAACCGGTTTTTTCACCCGATTGCGCGCGCACGCCCACACCTTGGTCGAGGTTGAAGCTGCCTTCCTTGACGATACCGTCTTCCAGCGCCCAGGACTCGGAGATCTGCCCCTGGAAATACAGGTCGGCCGCATCGATGCCCGGCCCGGCCAGGTCGCCGAGCACGCCTTGCAGGCTCTCGATCGTGACGCCACCGGGCGCCAGCAGGTGTTCACTGACTGAGGACAACAACTCGCTCATATGCTTTACGCCTTAAATTCGTCGTTCTGATGCAGGTCGCTGGGCGCCCTGCGAGAAAAAGCGCCGGTGACTGGACACCGGCATCCGCGCCCGGATGGACGCCTGTTCGCTGCTGTCGCGTTCGGCCAGCAGCACGGCCTCGCCTTGATCCTGTTGTGCCAGCACACGCCCCCACGGGTCGATGATGGCGGCATGGCCAAAGGTTTCCCGCGGCCCCGGATGCGTCCCACCCTGGGCGGCCGCGAGCACATAACATTGTGTCTCGATGGCCCGTGCGCGAATCAGCACATCCCAATGCGCCGCGCCGGTCACCGCCGTGAAGGCCGAAGGGGCGGTAATCAGTTCCGCGCCGGCCGCGCGCAATTCGCTGTACAACTCAGGGAAGCGCAAGTCGTAACAGACCGTCAGGCCAACCCGTCCAACCGGTGTGTCCGCCACCACGACCCCACTGCCATAAGCATAGTCATCGGATTCCCGATAACGGCCGCGATTGTCGGCCACGTCGACGTCGAACAGGTGCAGCTTGTCGTAGCGCGCCACCGTTTCACCCTGGTCATCGACCAGCAACGAACAGGCATGCACCTTGGCCGTCGGCTGATCGACCGGCGGCAACGGCAACGTGCCGGCTACAATCCATAACTTGAGGTCACGTGCGGTCTGTTTCAACCAGGGCAGGATCGGGCCTTCACCCAGTGCTTCGGCGCGCCCGATGTCGGCTATGTCACGCCGGCCCATGGCGGCGAAGTTTTCCGGCAATACCGCCAGTTTCGCGCCACCGTCGGCCGCTTGCTCGAGCAGCCGACGGGCCTGGGCCAGATTGGCCAGCACATCGCTCTGGCTGACCATTTGAATCACCGCTACGGACATGGCGCACTCCTGGAATCGTATGCGGCCATGCTACTCCATAGGCTTGCCGAGCGCCTTTTCAAAAGGATCTCAAAAGCCTTGTCGAAGGTAATCTTCGGTTCTTTCCACGGCCCTTTGACGGTGTACTTCACACTGGCGAAACGGGAGACCCGGTCACCGATCAGCTTGTCAATCAGGAACAGCGCCCCGCCGACCGCGGGTGCGCCGACGATTAATGCGGCAATCGGCAGGTTATTGGTCACCGGCAAGGTCACCATCAGTTTCGCATCGATCTGATCGGCCACCATGTTCAGCGTGCCGTCGAGTTCAATGGTGCTCGACGGGCCCGTCAACTGGATCGGCTTGCGGGTGACATACACACCATCGGTCCCGACCAGCAGCCCCTTGACCCGGTCATAACTCAGGCCTTTGCCGAACAGGTCGGAGAAGTCCAGGCGCAGGCGCCGGCCGATGGAGTTGAAGTTGAGCAAGCCAAATACCCGCAGCGCCTGGGCACTGCCTTCAACCTCGACGAACTGCCCCTCATTGAGCGTCGCATCGAGCGTGCCGGAAAAACGCTTGGTCGCCACCCAGGCCGGTGAGCCGGGCCAGCGGCCATCAACGTCCATATAGAAGTCCTGGCTGGTGACGCTCGGCGCAAACCCCCAGCCCTTGAGCACGTCTGCAAGGTTCTTGCCGCTGATGCGGCCCTTGTACCAACTGTTGCTGGCACCCGGCACGCCTTCCCAGCCGCCGCTGCCCACCAACAGAATGCCCTTGAGGCCCAGGTCCAGGGAGTTGAACACGATCCCCTTGGGCGTTGGACGAATCTTCAGCGACCAGCCCCCCACCAGATCTTGGCCCTGGAATAGCTGATTGATGGTGATGTCCATCGCGGGGATTTTCGTCGGGTCCACCGACGCCAGCGGATCCGGTGAGTTTTCATCGGCCAGCACGGTCGGGTCCGGCGCGGGCAGGCGCACGGTTTGAAGATTGATCGCGATTGGCGTGGCCTTCGAATCGGGAAGGTTGGCACTGCCCTTGATCTGCTGGCTGTCCAGTTGCAGAGCCCAGGCAGAAGGCTTGCGCACCAGCTGGATCGAGGCCTGATCGAGGGTAGTGCCGATACCGCTGAGCTTGTCGACCTTGAAATCCGCGCCACTGAGCAATTGCCTGGCGCTGCCTCCGGGGTCTTGTCCGGCGTACCTGTCCACCAGATCCTTCCACGGGCCAACGTCCAGCTCCGACAGCACGCCCCGTATCCGCAGGCCTTTGGTGCCAGGCAACACGGCTTCGCCGCCACCGAGGGACAATTCCCCGCGACCATCGGCGAAATTGCTGGCTGGGGCCGCGAACGTGAAACTCGCCAGATCCCCGTAGTTGACCCAATAGCGTCGCTCGTCGCCCTGCAACGTCATGCGGAACGTCGTGTCGCGCCCGGTCTCGGAAGTCATGCCGAACGGTGCAGGCAAATCGACGGCCACGCCCTTGAGGCTGGAATTGACCATCAACTGGCTGTCGGCGCCGTCCAGGGTCAGTTGCAGTTGATACGGGATCACGCCGCTCACCGGCAGAGGCTGGGTCACCTTCAGCCAGTCGGTCAGTCTCCTGACCTCGACCTGCCCTGTCGCGGACACCCGGGTTTTGAGCCTGCCCGGGCTGCCATCGGCATAAATCCGTGCGGTGACGGGCTTGTCGAACGCCCGGGCATTGATGTTGTGCCCGCTCAGGCCTTCGTCGCTGTCGAAACGGAAATCACCTTTGAGCTGGCTCAGTTCCAGCGCAGGTTCGGCCAGTTTCAAGCGTGCCCTGGCGGTCTTGAAGTCGACGAGGATCTTCGGTTCCTCGCCTTTTGCCAAGGGAATATCCAGCTTCAACTTGCCTTGCAGGTCACCCTCGCCTTCCCAGCCGGCAAAGGTCGGCCCGGTGCCGATCGGCGCTTCCTGGAGGATTTTCAGGCCATCGCCCAAACCGCCGGCAAATCCGCCATCGAGGAACAAATGAACGTTCTGCCCGGTCGGCACATGGGGAATGTTGACGTAGATATCGTTGACCTGCGTATCGAGCAACTGGCCCGTGCTGGCCAGAATCCGCACGCCGCTGTCTTCGACAAACACATCGCCGCTGACCTTGCTGACATGGGGCCAGCCCGGCTGGAAGGCCAGTTCGGCATCGTGAACCTTGAAGAACAGGCTGATGCTGCGATCAACGTCCGCGGCACCGTGGCTGAGCGAGCCTTGATACTGGAAGAAGCCCTGATCCACCGCGCCCTTGAGAATCGCAGTGCGCAGCCATTCGTCCAGCGCCGGGCTGAGGACGGTCGGCAAGTACTTGGCGGTGTAGCGACCGTCGCCGTCCACCATGCCGACCCGCAGGTCCATGTAGTCTTCCCGGGTGTGATCGAAATGCAGGCGAATCAGGAAGTCGCCGGCGATCTTGCCTTCCTCGCCCAGCACTTTCAGATACGGCGCGATCAGGGTGAAACTTTCTTTATCGAGCTTCCAGGTCAACCGCGCATTGGCCTGAATGTACTGCCATGGCTTGGCGAATATCGGGTCCAGGTGCAGCATGAAATCCTTGCTATCCATGCGCAGTTCACCTTGCCCCAGGTCACCGCTGATGCTGCCGCTGACATTTCGTGCCGCCGGCGCACCGTGATAGGCGTCGAAGCCTACCTGGTCGAGGTTGGCGGCAAACCCGAACTTGCTGTCGTCGGTGGCATTGGGGCGGAAGTCGACCAGCACGTTACGCAGGCCACCCGTGACTTTTAACCGCTCGACGAGCGTGGCGAAATCTTTCGGGAACGGCGCCAGGGCGTTAAGCAGCGGGGTCAGCGGAGTGAGATCAACCCGGTCGGCTTGCAGGTGCCAGAGTTCTTCGGTTTTATTAGTGGCGGCGTTTTGCGTGAGCTGCAGATGCGTTTCCCAGCGGGTCTCCCCGAAGTTCATCGCCAGGGAGTCCAGAGTCACCGACGCGCCTTTGGCACTGCGCTGGAAGTAACCATTGAGCGCCAGGTTATTGATCTGGATCGGCTTGCGCTCGGCATAGGCGCCCTTGAGTTGTGGCGCGTTCAAGCGCACCGCAGCGCTTTGCAAGGTGCCTTTGCCCCAGGTCACCCACAGCTCGCCGCCGGCCTTGATCTCGGAAAAATTCCACTGCTGGGTCAGACGTTCAGGCAACCACTTCGACCAGTCGCTTTGCGGCAGGCTCAGGTAGACCTCGGCTTCACCGTCCTTCCATTGACTGGCTCGAATACGGGTACGCAGGCTCATGGCCACCGGTTGCCCGTCAGGCAGGGTCAGCCGTGCGTCGAGCCGCTGCCGTGACGCCCCGACCTTCAGATTCAGGCCGACGTAAGTCAGGGTCAGCGGCGATTCGCCAAACGGCTGCAAGGTTACCTGGCTGTCGAGCACCGACAGTTGCTGGATCATCTGCATGCGATTGAGCAGTTGCTCCGGATCGGCGGGCTGGTCCTGCTTCACCGGCAGACCTTCCAGCGCCCATTGACCGTCTTCGGCTTGCTTGAGGTTGATCTTCAGACCGCTGAATTCCAGATGAGCGATGCGTACCTGACGGGCCAACAGGCTGGCCCAAAGGTCCGGTACCGCGCGCACCTGATCCAGGCGCAAGGCATTGGCGCCCTCGCCGACTGTCACGTCGCGGGCCATCAATATGGGGGCGAATCCACTCCAGTTGCCTTCGAGTTCGCCGATTTGCAACGGCATGCCCAAGGCATCGCTGGCTTTGGTCTCGATGTCGGCACGGTACTCGGCGACTAACGGCGTCAGCTCCCGGCCAAGGCTGACGTAGAGCGCCATCAACACCAAAACCAACGCGCACAGGCCCAGCCCCCAGCGGGTCAGAACAGCCAAAATGCGTGTCAGACGATCCATGTCAGGTGGCTCCCATGGCAAAAGTTTTGCAAAAAGCTGAGGCCAGCCCTTCTCGAACAATCAAGACGAAACGCTTCAGAGCAGCACCACGTCGTATTGTTCCTGGGAATACATGGTTTCGACCTGAAAGCGGATGGTGCGCCCGATAAATCCTTCGAGCTCGGCGACGTTACCCGACTCTTCGTCGAGCAGGCGGTCCACCACTTTCTGGTTTGCCAATACACGATAGCCTTCCGCCTGATAGGCGCGAGCCTCACGCAGGATTTCGCGGAAGATTTCGTAGCAAACGGTTTCCGGGGTCTTGAGCTTGCCCCGCCCCTGACAGGCATTGCACGGTTCGCATAGCACTTGCTCAAGGCTTTCGCGGGTGCGCTTGCGGGTCATCTGCACCAGGCCCAACTCGGTGATACCGATGATGTTGGTCTTGGCGTGATCGCGCTCCAGTTGCTTTTCGAGTGTGCGCAACACCTGGCGCTGGTGCTCTTCATCTTCCATGTCGATGAAGTCGATGATGATGATTCCGCCCAGGTTACGCAGACGCAATTGACGGGCGATGGCCGTCGCGGCTTCGAGGTTGGTCTTGAAGATGGTCTCTTCGAGATTGCGATGGCCGACAAATGCCCCTGTGTTGACGTCGATGGTACTCATGGCTTCCGCCGGATCGACCACCAGATAACCGCCGGACTTGAGCGGGACCTTGCGCTCGAGCGCCTTCTGGATTTCGTCTTCGACGCCATACAGGTCGAAAATCGGCCGCTCACCCGGGTAATGCTCCAGGCGGTCAGCAATCTCGGGCATCAGTTCGGCGACGAATTGCGTGGTTTTCTGGAAGGTTTCCCGGGAGTCGATGCGGATCTTCTCGATTTTCGGGCTCACCAGGTCACGCAGAGTGCGCAGCGCCAGACCGAGGTCTTCGTAGATCACGCTAGGCGCACTGATCGTTTTGATCTGGGCGTTGATCTGATCCCAGAGACGGCGCAGATAACGGATGTCCATGAGGATTTCATCGGCGCCGGCACCTTCGGCTGCCGTGCGCAGGATGAAACCGCCGGCCTCCTTGATCCCTTCCTTGGCCACGCAGTCGGTGACCACCTGCTTGAGGCGGTCGCGCTCGGCTTCGTCTTCGATCTTCAGGGAAATGCCAACGTGAGCGGTGCGCGGCATGTACACCAGGTAACGCGAAGGAATCGAGAGCTGGGTGGTCAGGCGTGCGCCCTTGGAACCGATCGGATCCTTGGTCACTTGCACCACCAGGCTCTGGCCTTCGTGCACCAGAGCACTGATGCTTTCGACCGCAGGGCCTTCGCGCAGGGAAATTTCCGACGCATGAATGAACGCGGCACGGTCCAGGCCGATATCGACGAATGCCGCCTGCATTCCCGGCAATACCCGCACGACTTTGCCTTTATAGATGTTGCCGACGATCCCGCGCTTTTGCGTACGCTCGACGTGGACCTCTTGCAGGACACCGTTTTCGACCACCGCCACGCGCGATTCCATCGGCGTGATGTTGATCAGAATCTCTTCACTCATGGCAGGGTCTCGTTCAGGCATGTTCACGATAATGGCCGCATCTGTTCAAAACGTTGCTTGGTGTGCGTTCCGGGGTTGCCAACAGGGTATGCCGAAATGGCCGAGCAGTTCCGCGGTTTCGCAAAGCGGCAGTCCGACCACCGCTGAATAACTTCCATCGAGCCCGGCGACAAACACCGCACCCAGTCCTTGAATGCCATAACCGCCCGCCTTGTCCTGTGGTTCGCCGCTGGCCCAGTAGGCCACGGCTTCTTCACGACTGATATCCCGAAAACGCACGCGGCTGGTGACAACCCGGGATTCGCAACGTTCGCCATCGAGCACGGCAATCGCGGTCAGCACTTCATGCTCACACCCTGACAGCATCATCAGCATGGCGCACGCATCCGCCTGATCAACCGGTTTGCCGAGAATTTTTCCATCGAGCACCACGGCGGTATCGGCACCGAGCACACAGAACGGTTCGTCAGACACGACGCTGCCGCGCCCGGCCTCGGCCTTGCCGCGCGCCAGTCGCTCGACATAGGCCGACGGGGATTCTTGAGCTAAAGGAGTTTCATCGATATCCGCACTGACGGCGCAGAACGGAACGCCGATCTGCGTGAGCAGTTCACGTCGACGCGGCGAACCAGAGGCGAGGTACAACCGTTTCATCAAGACCTCTCCCTGTCCAATGCCTGAGCGAATTAATTGATTTTGTAGCGTCGACGCAGTCCGCGCAAACCGAAACTGATCCAGGGCCAGAGCAGCGCACTGACCAGTGCCGGCAGCACCAACGCCAGCGTCGGCTGACGATTGCCGGTCAAGGCACTGAGCCACAGTTGTACAAGCTGGGCGAGGCCGAAGATCACCAGGATCACCAGGCTCTGCTGCCACATCGGGAACATCCGCAGGCGTTGCTGCAGCGCCAGCACCAAATAGGTGATGAGCGTCAGGATCAAGGCATTCTGCCCCAGCAAGGTACCGTAGAGCACGTCTTCAGCCAGCCCCAGGCAAAACGCCGTCACCATCCCGACGGTCTGCGGCAGGTTCAACGCCCAGAATGCCAGCAACAAGGCCAGCCACAACGGACGCAGGATTTCCATGAATTGCGGCAGAGGTGAAACACTCAGCAGCAGGCCGACGGCAAACGTCAGCCAGACTATCCAGCCGTTTCGGGATGCTTTTACACCGCCCATTATTCTCTCCCCACTGGAGTGGCCGGCGCGGACACTGGCGGTTTGGCCGCAGGCTTCGCGGCAGCGGGTTGCGCCGCCGGCGGTTTAGCTGCCGCAGGCTTGGCTGGCGTGGTCGCTGGCTTGGCTGGCGCGGTGGCCGCAGGCGCCGCCGTGGCAGGAATCGCCGGTGCGGCAGCCGGTGCAGCGGGGGCTGCAGGGCTGGCCAGTTTCGGAACCGTCGCCGGAATGGTCGGCCCACCACCCTGTGCATCCAGGCTTTCCTGAGCCTGGGCGGCAGCGTTGACGCGCTCTTCGGCGGTCCGGTTGTCGCTGAACACCAGCAGCAGGTAACGGCTACGGTTCAAGGCGGCGGTTGGAACGGCGCGGACAATGGCAAACGGCTGGCCGGAATCGTGAATCACTTCCTTGACCGTCGCCACCGGATAACCCGCCGGGAAACGCTGACCGAGGCCGGAGCTGACCAGCAAGTCGCCTTCCTTGATGTCGGCGGTATCGGCCACATGCCGCAACTCGAGACGCTCCGGGTTGCCGGTGCCGCTGGCGATCGCCCGCAAACCGTTACGGTTCACCTGCACCGGAATGCTGTGGGTGGTATCGGTCAGCAGCAAGACGCGGGAGGTGTAGGGCATCAACTCGACCACCTGCCCCATCAGGCCACGGGCATCGAGTACCGGCTGACCGAGGACCACGCCGTCGCGCTCACCTTTATTGATGATGATGCGATGGGTAAAGGGGTTGGGGTCCATGCCGATCAACTCGGCCACTTCGACCTTCTCATTGACCAGTGCCGAAGAGTTGAGCAACTCGCGCAGCCGAACGTTCTGCTCGGTCAGGGCGGCCAGCTTCTGCATGCGCCCCTGCAACAGCAGGTTTTCAGTCTTGAGTTTTTCGTTTTCGGCGACGAGTTCGGTCCGGCTGCCAAACTGACTGGCAACGCCTTCCCACAGTCGTCCGGGCAGGTCGGTGATCCAGTAGGCGTCCATCAGCACCAGCGACATCTGGCTGCGTGCAGGCTTGAGCAGACTGAAACGGGCATCGACCACCATCAGCGCGACCGATAGCACGACCAGCACCAACAGGCGCACGCCCAGTGAAGGGCCCTTGGTGAAAAGCGGTTTAATAAGCCGCTCCTCCCAGGCAAATGTTCTGTTTATTCATACGGCAGCAATCCGGCCTGGATGCAGACTGACAGAAGATAAACGCGAACAGGCAGCACTGCAAAGTGCCGCCTGCGCGCTCAACAGCATAGAGGCAATCCGGCGACTTATTCGCTGGAAAGCAGGTCCATGGTGTGTTTATCCATCATTTCCAATGCACGGCCACCGCCGCGAGCAACGCAGGTCAGCGGGTCTTCGGCAACGATCACCGGCAGACCAGTCTCCTGGGCCAGCAATTTGTCCAGGTCACGCAGCAAGGCGCCACCACCGGTCAGTACCAGGCCACGCTCGGCGATGTCGGAAGCCAGTTCCGGCGGCGATTGCTCCAGGGCGCTTTTCACCGCCTGAACGATGGTCGCCAGGGACTCTTGCAGAGCTTCCAGCACTTCGTTGGAGTTCAGGGTAAATGCCCGTGGAACGCCTTCGGCCAGGTTACGGCCGCGAACGTCGACTTCGCGAACTTCGCCGCCCGGGTAGGCGGTACCGATTTCCTGTTTGATACGTTCGGCGGTGGACTCACCGATCAGGCTGCCGTAGTTGCGACGCACGTAGGTGATGATCGCTTCGTCGAAGCGGTCGCCGCCAACGCGCACGGATTCGGCGTAAACCACACCGTTCAGGGAGATCAGTGCGATTTCAGTGGTACCGCCACCGATATCCACGACCATCGAACCGCGAGCTTCTTCTACCGGCAGGCCGGCACCGATCGCAGCAGCCATTGGCTCTTCGATCAGGAACACTTCACGGGCACCGGCACCGAGGGCCGATTCACGGATTGCACGACGCTCAACCTGGGTGGATTTGCACGGAACGCAGATCAACACGCGAGGGCTAGGCTGCAGGAAGCTGTTTTCGTGAACCTTGTTGATGAAGTACTGCAGCATTTTTTCGCACACGCTGAAGTCGGCGATCACGCCGTCCTTCATCGGACGAATGGCAGCAATGTTGCCCGGCGTACGGCCCAGCATGCGCTTGGCTTCGGTGCCGACAGCAACGACACTTTTCTGGTTACCGTGTGTCCGAATGGCCACAACCGATGGCTCATTCAGGACGATACCGCGCTCGCGCACGTAAATAAGGGTGTTGGCAGTGCCCAGGTCAATGGAAAGATCGCTGGAAAACATGCCACGCAGTTTCTTGAACATGGGAAAGGGACCCTAGGCAACGCGTGGGTAAAAAAGTGCGGCAAACTCTAACAACGACAGGGATTTTGGGCAAGGCGCCAATATGTTAAATTGGCCGCTTTTCTGTGCACCAAGCCCCACAATCGCGGCCTTATGACCGTAGAAGTGCGGTAGTGTTCCGACAATCTAACACACGGACGCGGTCCGTTTTGTTTTCCACTGGAGAATCCCATGGCGCTTGAACGCTCCGACGTGGAAAAAATCGCTCATCTGGCCTGCCTTGGCCTCAATGATGCCGATCTTCCACACATCACTTCGGCCCTCAACAGCATTCTCGGGCTGGTCGACGAAATGCAGGCGGTCAATACCGACGGTATCGAACCGCTGGCCCACCCACTGGAAGCCAGCCAGCGCCTGCGCGCGGACGTCGTGACCGAGACCAATCACCGCGAGGCCTACCAGTCCATCGCACCAGCGGTCGAAAACGGCCTGTACCTGGTTCCGAAAGTCATCGACTAATAGGGAAAGAGCCTGCAATGCATCAATTGACTCTGGCCGAGATCGCCCGCGGACTCGCCGATAAAAAGTTTTCCTCCGAAGAGCTGACCAAGGTCCTGCTGGCGCGCATCGCCCAGCTCGATCCGCAGCTCAACAGTTTCATCAGCCTCACCGAGGACCTGGCGCTGACGCAGGCGAAAGCCGCCGATGCCCGCCGGGCCAACGGTGAGAGCGGCGCCCTGCTCGGCGCGCCGATCGCCCACAAAGATCTGTTCTGCACCCAGGGCATTCGCACCAGCTGCGGCTCGAAGATGCTCGACAACTTTAAAGCACCGTACGACGCCACCGTGGTCGCCAAACTGGCTGCGGCCGGGGCCGTGACCCTGGGCAAGACCAACATGGACGAATTCGCCATGGGGTCGGCCAACGAGTCGAGCTACTACGGCGCGGTGAAAAACCCGTGGAACCTGGAACACGTTCCGGGCGGTTCGTCCGGCGGCTCCGCTGCGGCGGTTGCCGCTCGTCTGTTGCCTGCGGCCACCGGCACCGACACGGGCGGTTCGATCCGTCAGCCTGCGGCCCTGACCAACCTCACCGGCCTGAAACCGACCTACGGTCGTGTTTCGCGCTGGGGCATGATTGCCTACGCGTCCAGCCTCGACCAGGGCGGCCCGATGGCACGCACCGCCGAAGACTGCGCGATTATGTTGCAAGGTATGGCAGGCTTCGATCCGAACGACTCCACCAGCATCGATGAGCCCGTACCGGACTACAGCGCCAGCCTCAACGGCTCGCTGCAAGGCCTGCGCATCGGCGTGCCGAAGGAATACTTCAGCGCCGGTCTCGACCCGCGCATTGCAGAGCTGATCCACAACAGCGTCAAGGAGCTGGAAAAGCTCGGCGCCGTGATCAAGGAAATCAGCCTGCCGAACATGCAGCACGCGATCCCTGCGTACTACGTGATCGCCCCGGCGGAAGCCTCGTCCAACCTGTCGCGTTTCGACGGCGTGCGCTTCGGCTACCGCTGTGAAAACCCGGTCAACCTGATCGACCTGTACAAACGCTCCCGTGGCGAAGGCTTCGGCCCGGAAGTACAGCGCCGGATCATGGTCGGTGCCTACGCGCTGTCCGCCGGTTACTACGACGCCTATTACCTGAAGGCGCAGAAGATTCGTCGCTTGATCAAAAACGACTTCATGGCGGCCTTCAATGAGGTCGACATCATCCTCGGCCCAACCACGCCGAACCCGGCCTGGAAGCTTGGCGCCAAGAACAGCGACCCGGTCGCTGCGTACCTGGAAGACGTCTACACCATCACCGCCAACCTCGCGGGTCTGCCGGGCTTGTCCATGCCGGCAGGTTTTGTCGACGGTCTGCCGGTCGGCGTGCAACTGCTCGCCCCGTATTTCCAGGAAGGCCGCTTGCTCAACGTTGCGCACCAGTACCAGTTGAACACTGACTGGCACACCCGCACCCCAACCGGCTTCTGAGGAGACACACATGCAATGGGAAGTCGTGATCGGGCTGGAGATTCACACCCAGCTCACCACCCGGTCGAAAATCTTTTCCGGTAGTTCCACCACGTTCGGTTCAGAGCCGAACACCCAGGCCAGCCTCGTAGACCTGGGCATGCCCGGCGTGCTGCCGGTGCTGAACCAGGAAGCGGTGCGCATGGCGGTGATGTTCGGTCTGGCGATTGACGCCGAGATCGGCCAGCACAACGTGTTCGCCCGTAAAAACTACTTCTACCCGGACCTGCCCAAGGGCTACCAGATCAGCCAGATGGAGCTGCCGATCGTCGGCAAGGGCCACCTGGACATCGCCCTCGAGGACGGCACGGTCAAACGTGTCGGCATCACCCGCGCGCACCTGGAAGAAGACGCCGGCAAGAGCCTGCACGAAGAATTCAGCGGCGCCACCGGCATCGACCTGAACCGTGCCGGCACACCGCTGCTGGAAATCGTCTCCGAACCGGACATGCGCAGCGCCAAGGAAGCCGTGGCCTACGTCAAGGCGATCCACGCGCTGGTGCGCTACCTGGGCATCTGCGACGGCAACATGGCCGAAGGTTCGCTGCGCTGCGACTGCAACGTATCGATCCGTCCGAAAGGCCAGGTCGAGTTCGGCACCCGCTGCGAGATCAAGAACGTCAACTCGTTCCGTTTCATCGAGAAGGCGATCAACAGCGAAATCCAGCGTCAGATCGAGCTGATCGAAGACGGCGGCAAGGTCATCCAGCAGACCCGCCTGTACGATCCGAACAAGGACGAAACCCGTCCGATGCGCAGCAAAGAGGAAGCCAACGACTACCGTTACTTCCCCGATCCGGACCTGCTGCCGGTGGTTATCGAGAATTCGTTCCTCGACGACGTGCGCGGCACCTTGCCGGAATTGCCACCGCAGAAACGCGAGCGTTTCCAGGAGCAGTTCGGCCTGTCGGTCTATGACGCCAGCGTCCTGGCCACCAGCCGCGAGCAAGCCGATTACTTCGAGAAAGTCGCGAGCATCGGCGGCGACGCCAAACTGGCGGCCAACTGGGTGATGGTCGAGTTGGGCAGTCTGCTCAACAAGCAAGGCCTGGACATCGAAGAGTCGCCGGTTTCCGCCGAGCTTCTGGGCGGCATGCTGCTGCGCATCAAGGACAACACCATCTCCGGCAAGATCGCCAAGGTGGTGTTTGAAGCGATGGCCAATGGCGAAGGCAGCGCGGACGAGATCATCGACAAGCGCGGCCTCAAGCAAGTGACCGATACTGGCGCCATTTCGGCGGTGCTGGACGAAATGCTCGCGGCCAACGCCGAGCAGGTCGAGCAATACCGCGCGGCAGACGAAGCCAAGCGCGGCAAGATGTTCGGCTTCTTCGTCGGTCAGGCCATGAAAGCCTCCAAAGGCAAGGCCAACCCGCAACAGGTCAACGAACTCCTCAAAAGCAAGCTCGAAGGCTGATGAGGATGGAGCCAGCTCTAAAATCTGGCTCCATTCCCTGTGGGAGCGAGCTTGCTCGCGACAGCGGTCCGGCACTCAACGATGAGTTGATTGTCAGAACGCTATCGCGAGCAGGCTCGCTCCCACAATTGTTTCGGGAAAACCTTGAATGAAACGTCTATTCGGCGCCTGCGCCCTCCTCTCGCTCCTGGCCGGTTGCGCCAGCACCGACACCGTCGATCCGCATGGCTACGACAAAACCGGCGTGGCTTCGTACTACGGCGCCAAACACCAAGGCAAACGCACCGCCAACGGCGAGCGTTTCAACATGAATTCCATGACCGCCGCCCATCGCCAGCTACCCTTCGGTACACGGGTGAAGGTCACCAATCTGAATAACGACAAATCCTGCGTGGTACGCATCAATGATCGCGGGCCGCACACCCGTGGCCGCCTGATCGACCTGTCCCGGGAAGCCGCCGAGCGCCTGGGCATGCTGCGCAGCGGCACTGCGAAGGTTCGCGTGCAAGCCCTGGACGACTGACCGATGGAGCCCCGACCATTTTCGGACTAGCCGATTTACCCCTGATCAGTGTGATCGAATTGCTCAGCGGATTGTTCCTGCTGATTGTCGGCGCCGAATTGATGGTGCGCGCCGCCGTACGCATCGCCGCGCGGTTGCACGTACGACCGCTGATCATCGGCCTGACCATCGTCGCCCTCGGCAGCAGCGCGCCGCAAATGGCGGTCAGCCTGCAAGCGACCCTGGCGCACACTGCCGACATCGCCGTCGGCAGTGTGATCGGCAGCAGCATTTTCAACATCCTCGTCACCCTCGGGTTGTCCGCGCTGATCATTCCTTTGCGGGTTTCCCGGCAATTGGTACGCCTGGATATTCCGTTGATGATCGGCGCCAGCCTGCTGGTGTTCGTACTCGCCTGGAATGAAGAACTGTCCCGGGCCGACGGCGTGATGCTGCTGACGGCACTGGCGATTTACCTGGGCTTGTTGCTGCGCCAGTCACGGCATTCGGGACGGCCGGTATCGAGCCATGACCATCATGGGCAAGCGCCATGGCTGAGCAGCCTGCTGATGATCGTCGCCGGGCTGGCGATGCTGGTGTACGCCGGGCACTTGCTGCTGGGCGCGGCGGTTGCGGTGGCCACCGATCTTGGGTTGTCGGAGCGGATCATCGGCCTGACCATCGTCGCCGTCAGCACCTCACTGCCTGAACTGGCCACTTCGTTGATCGCGGCCATGCGCGGCGAGCGCGATATTGCCGTGGGCAACGTGATTGGCAGCAACCTGTTCAACCTCCTGGGTGTGCTCGGTTTTACCGCGCTGGTGGCACCGTCGCCGCTGTCGGTGTCGCCCAACGCCCTGGATTTCGACCTGCCGGTGATGCTCGGCGTCGCGGCGCTGTGCCTGCCGGTGTTCTACTCCGGCTACCGGGTGACCCGCGCCGAAGGCCTGCTGTTTCTGGGTTTGTACCTGGCGTATGGGCTACACGTGGTGTCGTTCACCACCGGTATGCCACTGGCCGGCAAGCTGGAACACTTGATGCTGTTTTTCGTCCTGCCGGCGCTGGTGGCGTTTTTGTTGTTCACGTCACTACGCGCCTGGCGTCGCCAACACCATAAGAAGGAAGCCCCATGACCGAGAATAAAAAACCCGGCGTTGAAGTCCGCCGCCAAGTGATGGGCGACGCCTTCGTCGACCGCGCACTGGGCAATGCCACCGAATTCACCCAGCCGCTGCAGGACTTCGTCAATGAACACGCCTGGGGCGGTGTGTGGAATCGCGAAGGCCTGCCACTGAAAACCCGCAGCCTGATCACCCTTGCCGCCCTGACTGCACTCAAGTGCCCGCAGGAATTGAAAGGTCACGTGCGCGGTGCGCTGAACAATGGCTGCACTGTGGATGAGATTCGCGAGGCGCTGCTGCATTGCGCGGTGTATGCCGGTGTGCCGGCGGCGATTGATGCGTTTCGGGCGGCGCAGGAAGTGATCGACAGTTACCAGAAGCCGGAATAATTTTATTGCTTTGAAAAGATCGCAGCCTGCGGCAGCTCCTACATTGGAATGCGTTTTCCTGTAGGAGCTGCCGCAGGCTGCGATCTTTTGACCCTTGCCTTTAAATCCACCCACCCCACTGCAAAAAGAAGATCCCGACATTGGTGGTGACCGCCGCCATCAGCGTGGTGATCACGATAATCGCCGCCGCCAACTCGTGATTGCCATCCGCCGCCCGGGCCATGACGAAACTGGCAGCGGCGGTCGGGCTGCCGAAGTACAGGAACAGAATCCCCAGTTCCGCCCCGCGAAAGCCCCACAACCATGCGCCCAGTGTCGCCAGTACCGGCAAACCGATCATCTTCACCAGGCTTGAACTCAGCGCCATGTTGCCGCTTTTGCGCAGCGCGGCCAGGGACAGCGTGCCGCCGATGCAGATCAGCGCCAGCGGCAAGGTCGTTTGCGCCAGATACTGGCCGGAGGTTTCCAGCCAGCCAGGCAAGCCAATCTTGAAATAGGCAAAGGGGGCAGCCACGATCACGCTGATGATCAGCGGATTGCTGAACACGCTTTTGCAGATACTCCACGAATCGGACTTGATCACCGGGCTGTACACCGCCAGCACGATGGTCGAGAGGGTGTTGTAGAACAGGATCACCAGCGCCGCGAGGATCGCCCCGAGGGAAATCCCGTAGTCGCCGTACATGCTTGCCGCCAGTGCCAGGCCGATGACCCCGTTGTTACCGCGAAACGCGCCCTGGGTGTAGATCCCCCGGTCTTCCCGCGGGCACTTCCAGATCGCCCAACCCCAGGCGATGGCAAAACACGCCAGGGTCGCGAGGGAGAAATAGATCAGCAGCGCCGGTTGCAGCGCCGCGTGCAGGTCGGCATGCAGGATGCCCAGAAACAACAACGCCGGCATGGTGACGTTGAACACCAGTGACGATGCGGTGTGGATGAAGTTGTCGTTGATCCAGTCGATGCGCTTGAGCAGCACCCCGAGAAACAGCATGGCAAACACCGGCGCGGTGATGTTCAGGGTTTCGAGGAAAATTGCCAGCATGCCGGGGGTAACCTTGGTGGGCGTCGTTAGGGGGCTAATGATAAGCCACTGAAGACTTCGGCGCCTGCTAGATCGCCTTCGCGAGCAAGCCCGCTCCCACATTTGATCAGTGTCGAAAACAAAATTTGTGCGCGACGACAATCCAGTGTGGGAGCGGGCTTGCTCGCGAAGCAGGCGACTCGGTCTTAAGTGATCGGCGCCGGGTTGAACAGGGTGATGTCGTTATGCAGCTTGTGCTTTTCAGCCCACGTCTGCTGCTTGCCGCTGGCCACGTCCAGGTAGTAGTGGAACAACTCCCAGCCAAGCTCCTCGATGGAGGCGCGTCCGGTAGCGATTCGGCCCGCGTCGATGTCGATCAGGTCCGGCCAGCGTTGTGCCAGTTCGGTCCGGGTCGAGACCTTCACCACCGGTGCCATGGCCAGCCCGTAAGGCGTGCCACGACCGGTGGTGAACACGTGCAGGTTCATCCCCGCCGCCAACTGCAAAGTCCCGCAAACAAAGTCGCTGGCCGGAGTCGCGCAGAAGATCAGGCCTTTGCGCTTGAAACGCTCGCCAGGGCCAAGCACGCCGTTGATCGCGCTGCTGCCGGACTTGACGATCGATCCCAGGGATTTCTCGACAATGTTCGACAACCCGCCCTTCTTGTTGCCTGGGGTGGTGTTGGCACTGCGATCCGCCTCGCCCTTGGCCAGGTAGCGGTCGTACCAGTCCATTTCCCGCACCAGTTCCTGGGCGACGTCCTGGTTTTCCGCCCGTGAGGTCAGTAAATAAATGGCATCACGTACTTCGGTGACTTCAGAAAACATCACCGTCGCACCGGCCCGCAGAAGCAGGTCCGAGGCATAACCGAGCGCCGGGTTGGCGGTGATGCCGGAGAACGCATCACTGCCACCGCATTGCATGCCCAGAATCAGTTCGGACGCCGGCACGGTTTCCCGGCGACGTTGATCGAGCTTCTTCAAGCGTGTCTCGGCCAGTTCCATGATCTGTTCGATCATTTCGGTGAAACCGTGACTGGAATCCTGCAAGCGGTATAACCAAGGCTCGCTGAGATCCACCGAGCTGTCGTTGTCGTGCATCACTTGCCCGGCCTGCAATTTCTCGCAGCCCAGGCTGATCACCAAGGCTTCGCCACCCAGGTTAGGGTTGCGCGCCAGATTGCGCACAGTGCGGATCGGGATGTACGCGTCAGTCGCGGTGATCGCCACGCCACAGCCATAGCTGTGGGTCAGCGCCACCACGTCATCGACGTGCGGGTACTTGGGCAGCAACTCATCCTTGATGCGCTTGACCGCATGATCGAGCACCCCGGTCACACACTGCACGGTGGTAGTGATGCCCAGAATGTTGCGCGTGCCGACGGTGCCGTCGGCGTTGCGATAACCCTCGAAGGTGAAACCTTCCAGCGGTGCCTGCGCGGCCGGCACATCGGTGGACAGCGGCAGGCTGTCCAGCGGTGGCGCGGTCGGCATGCGCAGTTGATCTTCCTTGACCCAACTGCCGCGGGGGATCGGCTGCAAGGCATAGCCAATGACCTGGCCATAACGAATCACCTGGCCACCCTCTGGAATGTCTTCCAGGGTGACCTTGTGGCTTTGTGGCACGAAGTCCACGGTGACCAAACCATCGGCAAACTCGGTGCCGGCCGGTACACCCTGATCATTGACCACGATCACTACGTTGTCCCGCTCGTGCAGGCGGATGTAGCGCGGCGAGTCGGAATGTTCAATCAACTGCATGACGCCGCTCCTCAGGAATGCGCTTGAGACAATTTGCCAGGGGCTTCAGTACCGTTCGCTGGTGGCTCTTTGAGCACCACGCGCTTGATCGGGCCCACGATCACCAGGTAGCTGAACACCGCGACCAATGCGTTGCAACCGACGAACACCAGCGCCCATTTGAACGAACCGGTGGAGCTGATGATGTAGCCGATCACGATCGGAGTGGTGATCGACGCAATGTTACCGAAGGTGTTGAACAGGCCACCGCTCAGGCCGGCGATCTGCTTCGGCGAGGTGTCGGACACCACCGCCCAGCCCAGTGCGCCCACGCCTTTGCCGAAGAACGCCAGGGCCATGAAGCCGACGACCATCCATTCTACGTCCACGTAGTTGCACGCCACGATGCTGCTGGAAACCAGCAGGCCAGCAATGATCGGTGCCTTGCGGGCGAAGGTCAGGGAATGGCCTTTGCGCAGAAGGTAATCGGAAATCACCCCGCCGAGCACACCACCGATGAAGCCGCAGATCGCCGGCAAGGACGCGATGAAACCGGCCTTGAGGATGGTCATGCCGCGCTCCTGCACCAGGTACACCGGGAACCAGGTCAGGAAGAAATAGGTAATGCCGTTGATGCAGTACTGGCCCAGGTACACGCCGAGCATCATGCGGTTGGTCAGCAATTGGCGGATGTAGTCCCACTTCGGACCGTCGGCCTTTTTGCCTTTGCCCTTGTCCTGGTCCATGTCGACCATGCCGCCGTTGTCGGCGATGTGCTTGAACTCAGCATCATTGATCATCGGGTGCTGGCGTGGGCTGTAGATCACTTTCAGCCAGATCCCGGAGAAGATGATGCCGATCACGCCCATGACGATGAACACGTGCTGCCAGCCGAAGCTGTAGACGATCCAGCCCATCAGCGGTGCGAACAACACGGTGGCAAAATACTGCGCCGAGTTGAAGATCGCCGAGGCGGTGCCGCGTTCAGCGGTCGGGAACCAGGCGGCCACAATGCGTGCGTTGCCGGGGAAGGATGGCGCTTCGGCCAGGCCCACCAAAAAGCGCAGCATGAACAGCGCGACCACGGCGGTGGACATGCCGAACTCGCCGACATACCCCTGCAGCACGGTGAACAGCGACCAGGTGAAGATGCTCAGTGCGTAGATTTTTTTCGAACCGAAACGGTCCAGCAGCCAGCCACCGGGGATTTGCCCGGCCACGTAGGCCCAACCGAATGCGGAGAAGATGTAGCCGAGGGTAACGGCGTCGATGCCGAGGTCTTTTTGCAGGCTGGAGCCGGCGATTGCGATGGTAGCCCGGTCGGCGTAGTTGATCGTGGTCACCAGAAACAGCATGAGCAGGATCAAATAGCGGACGTGAGTCGGCTTGGTCGATTGCATGTAGATGTACTCCCACTGATTATTTTTATGCGGGGTGAATCTTTGGTATTTCCCTGTAGGAGCTGCCGAGTGAAACGAGGTTGCGATCTTTTGATCTTCAAAAGCAAAGATCGCAGCCTTCAGCAGCTCCTACAGAGGTATTGCGTTTACGAACCGATGTAACTGGTCTTCACGACCGTGTAGAACTCTTGCGCATAGCGACCTTGCTCACGTGATCCATAGGATGAACCTTTACGCCCACCGAACGGAACGTGGTAATCCACACCGGCGGTCGGCAGGTTGACCATCACCATCCCGGCCTGGGAGTGGCGCTTGAAGTGGTTGGCGTACTTCAAGGACGTGGTAGCGATGCCCGCCGACAACCCGAACTCGGTGTCGTTGGCCATGGCCAGCGCGGCTTCGTAGTCGGCGACGCGGACGATGTTGGCTACCGGGCCGAAGATTTCTTCCTGGCTGATGCGCATCGAGGCTTCACTGTCGGCAAACAGGGTTGGCGCGAGGAAGTAACCCTCGGTGTCGCAGGTCACCAGAGCACCGCCGCTGACCAGACGCGCACCTTCGGACTGGCCGATGTCGATGTACTTCATGTCCTGTTCAAGCTGAGCCTGGGAAACCACCGGACCAATGTCGGTGCCGGCTTTCAGCGCATGGCCGACCTTGATCGACCTCATGCGCTCGGCCATGGCTTCGACAAACTGGTCGTGGATGCCAGCGGTGACGATAAAGCGGCTGGAAGCGGTGCAACGCTGGCCGGTGGAGTAGAACGCACTCTGTACCGACAGCTCGACCGCTTGCTTGAGGTCAGCGTCGTCGAGAATGATCTGCGGGTTCTTGCCGCCCATTTCCAGCTGGACCTTGGCCTGGCGCGATACGCAGCTGACGGCGATCTGACGACCGACACCCACGGAACCTGTGAAGCTGATGCCATCGACTTTCGGGCTGTGGACCAGTGCATCGCCAACCACACGACCGCTGCCCATCACCAGGTTGAACACACCGGCCGGGAAGCCTGCGCGGGAGATGATTTCAGCCAGGGCCCAGGCGCAACCCGGAACCAGGTCCGCGGGTTTCAGCACGACGCAGTTGCCGTAGGCCAGGGCCGGGGCGATTTTCCATGCCGGGATGGCGATCGGGAAGTTCCACGGGGTGATCAGACCGACCACGCCCAAGGCTTCGCGAGTGACTTCAACGTTGACGCCCGGACGCACCGACGGCAGGTAGTCGCCGGACAGGCGCAAGCACTCGCCGGCGAAGAACTTGAAGATGTTACCGGCGCGGGTCACTTCGCCGATGGCTTCAGGCAGGGTCTTGCCCTCTTCCCGGGCCAGCAGGGTGCCGAGTTCTTCGCGTCGGGCGAGGATTTCAGTACCGACTTTGTCCAGGGAGTCGTGACGCGCCTGAATGCCGGAAGTGGACCAGGCCGGGAACGCGGCACGGGCGGCGTCGATGGCGGCGTGGACTTGAGCCAGGTCAGCCTTGGCGTAGTCACCGATGGCGTCGCTCAGTTCGGACGGGTTGATGTTGGTCGAATAATCGCCACCGGCAACCCATTCGCCGTTGATGTAGTTATCGAAACGCTTTGAATCAGCCACTTGAAGATCTCCTCACGCAAAAGGCCGCTGATTGCTCAGCGGCCTTACTTAATCGGATGTATTACTGCGCGCCCTGCTTGTCGATCAGCGCGGCGAGCATTTCGTACTCTTCGCCGGTCAGGTCGGTCAGCGGTGCACGCACAGGACCTGCGTCGTAGCCGGCAATCTTTGCCCCGGCCTTGACGATGCTCACGGCATAACCGGCCTTGCGGTTACGGATGTCCAGGTACGGCAGGAAGAAGTCGTCGATGATCTTGCCGACGGTGGCGTGATCTTCACGAGCGATCGCGTGGTAGAAGTCCATCGCGGTTTTCGGGATGAAGTTGAACACCGCCGAGGAGTAGACCGGCACGCCCAGCGCCTTGTAGGCCGCGGCGTAGACTTCGGCGGTCGGCAAGCCACCCAGGTAGCTGAAGCGATCACCGAGGCGGCGACGGATCGACACCATCAACTCGATATCACCCAGGCCATCCTTGTAGCCGATCAGGTTCGGGCAGCGCTCGGCCAGACGTTCCAGCAGCGGTGCGTTCAGGCGGCAGACGTTACGGTTGTAGACCACCACGCCGATGTTGACCGATTTGCACACGGCTTCAACGTGGGCGGCAACGCCGTCCTGGCTGGCTTCGGTCAGGTAGTGCGGCAGCAGCAACAGGCCTTTGGCGCCCAGGCGCTCGGCTTCCTGTGCGTATTCGATGGCCTGGCGGGTCGAACCGCCCACGCCGGCCAGGATTGGCACGCTGGAGGCGCAAGTGTCGACGGCCGTCTTGATGATTTCCGAATATTCGCTGGCCGCCAGAGAGAAGAACTCACCGGTACCGCCCGCGGCGAACAGAGCCGAGGCGCCGTATGGGGCCAGCCATTCGAGACGTTTGATGTAACCCGCGCGATTGAAGTCGCCCTGAGCATTGAAATCGGTAACCGGGAAAGACAGCAGACCGGAAGAGAGGATGGACTTCAGTTCTTGTGGATTCATTATTCGAACACCCTGGATAACGACGTTGTGTGAGAAAACCGTTCAGCCCGCGCTGAAGTTGTAGGTCATCGTACAACTTAAAATACAACCGTCAACTGCATTTCATCGCTGGGGGTGAAAATTGTTCGACAATAATTCGTTGAAGTCCTGTTTTAGAGGGCTTCTTCAGGGGAGCGCAGGGAAGATCACACCTCGAAAAACAGGTGTTCAGGAGATACGTTGTCGGAAGATTGAAGCAGGAGATAAGTACAAAAGAGGCTGATCGAAGGTCTTGCGGGATGGCTTGCGGCCCCTTCGCGAGCAAGTCGAAGACGGCTTATCGGGCGCCCCATCACCAAAAGCAAAAAACCTAAACCCGCTGCGCCTCGGCCTCTTCATGGGCATGACGCAACCGCTCACGGCTGTTGGTCAGGTGCAAACGCATGGCGGCACGCGCCGCATCGGAATCCTGGCGGGCAATGGCGTCGTAGATTTCTTCGTGCTCACGGCTCAGGCGCCCCATGTAGTGCTGCTGGTCGTCATGGGCCAGGCGCGCGGAGTTCAGCCGTGTGCGCGGAATGATGCTGGTACCCAGGTGGGTCATGATGTCGGTGAAATAACGGTTGCCGGTGGACAGCGCGATTTCGAGGTGGAAGGCGAAGTCAGAGGCTACGGCGTCACTGGCGTGAGCGGCGCTTTCATTCAACGCGTCGAGGGCGGCGCGCATATTGGCTAACTGTTCCGGACTACGACGTTGCGCCGCCAATCCGGCGGACTCCACTTCCAGGCTGATGCGCAGTTCCAGGATCGCCAGCACATCTCGCAAGGTCACGACGGTCGCCGGGTCGATACGGAAACCGCTCGGGCTCGGTGTGTCGAGCACGAAGGTGCCGATACCGTGGCGGGTTTCCACCTGCCCTGCCGCCTGCAAACGGGAAATCGCCTCGCGCACCACCGTACGGCTGACACCATGGGCATCCATGATGGCTGACTCGGTGGGCAACTTGTCGCCACGCTTGAGATGACCGTCGCGGATCTGCTCGGACAGCACCGTCACCAGTTCCTGAGCGAGGCTGCGGCGCTTGCGTGGGAGACGTGGAGCGTCGTTCGGGTTTTCCATGGTGAACATCTGTCTCGAAAAAATCGGCGGCTGAAAGCGCATCATAGCGCAACGCGGTTGTACGATCACTACCACCCCTGTAGGAGCTGCCGCAGGCTGCGATCTTTTGACTTTGATTTTTCAAGATCAAAAGATCGCAGCCTGCGGCAGCTCCTACAGGATTTGTGGTGTTTATGCGGTCACGGCCTGGTCCACCAGATGGCCATTCTCGATACGAATGTGCCGCGGGTGGAAGCGTTTCAGGCTGCTGCGATGGCCCACGCTGACAATGCTCAGCCCCGGCAACTCGTCGATCAGCGCCTGATACAGCGTGGCCTCGTCTTCTTCGTCCATCGCCGAGGTGGCTTCGTCCATGTACAGCCATTGTGGTGCATAAAGCAGCGCACGGGCGAAGGCCAGGCGCTGCTGCTCCCCCGGTGACAACATGCGCTGCCAGTGATTGGCTTCGTCGAGACGGGCAATCAGGTGCGGCAGGCGGCAGGTTTCCAGCACCTGCGCGTAGCGTTCGTTCGGATAGGTATCGCCGGGCTGTGGATAACTGAGGACATCACGCAGGGTACCAATCGGCAAATACGGTTTTTGCGGCAGGAACAGGTAGCGCGCCGATGGCAGACGAATACTGCCGTGGCCGGTCGGCCACAGATGTCCCATCGCCCGCAGCAGCGTCGACTTGCCGCTGCCGGAACGACCGCTGAGCATCACACGCTCGCCCTCCTCCACGGTCATGTCGGCGTTGGACAGCAGGTGGCGACCGTCAGTCAGGTCGAGGCCGAGGTTGTGCACCTTCAGCACCGAGCCCGAATTCTGTACGTCGATGGCCGGCGCACGCTCTTCGTTATCACGCATGGCCTGGTGGAAGCTCAACAGACGATCGCAGGTGGCGCGCCAGGAAGCGAGGCTCTGGTAGGCACTGATAAACCAGCTGAAGCTTTCCTGCACGTTGCCGAACGCCGAGCTGATTTGCATCAGCTCGCCCAGTTCGATCTTGCCGGAAAGGTAACGCGGGGCGGCAACCATGAAAGGGAAGATAATGGCGGCCTGGCTGTAACCGGCGGTGAAGAACGTCAGGCGCTTGGACACTTTCATGATGTCCCAGAAGTTATGCCAGACCATCTCGAAGCGATCACTCAACCGACGATTCTCGTTCGGCTCGCCGTTGTACAACGCGATACTTTCGGCATTCTCGCGAATTCGCACCATTGAGAAACGCAGGTCGGCTTCGAAGCGTTGTTGCTGGTTGTTCAGGCCGATCAGGCGACGACCGATCAAATGCGTCAGCCAACTGCCGACCACCGCATAAACCAGCACGCACCAGAACATGTAGCCGGGAATGGTGATGCCGAATACTTCAATGCTGCCCGACACGCCCCACAGAATGATCGAGAACGACACCAGGCTGACGATATTGCGCAGCAGCCCGATACCCAGCTCAAGGGTGTTGGAGGTGAAGTTGTTGAGGTCTTCGGAAATCCGCTGGTCCGGGTTATCGGTGTAACCGCCCTGCTCCAGCTGGTAGTAATTCTTGTCGGCGAGCCAGCGTGCAAAGTGCTTTTCGGTGAGCCATGCCCGCCAGCGGATTGTCAGCATTTGCGTCAGGTACAGCCGGTACACCGCGCCGACGATCGCCACCGCCGCAATCGCGCAGAAGTACAGGATCAGTTGCCAGAACGCGGCCTCGTCCTTCTTTTGCAGGGCGTTGTAGAAGTCCTTGTACCAGGTGTTGAACCACACCGAGATCCCCACGCTGATCAGCGACAGCGCTATCACCGCGATCAGCAGCGTCCAGGCCTTGGCCTTCTCTTCACTGCGCCAGTAAGGCGTGATCATCGCCCACACTTTGCGAAAAAACTGCCCGCGCACGGCGTCGTTGACCGCGGAATACTCAGCGTTCTGATTCATGGATAAGGCTCGATAGAGAAAAGTACGCACACGAACCGATCATAGATGATCGGTCCGGTTTGTCGCGAGATACGGCCCGCATTCATTCAGCGCAGGTTCAGCGGCGAACGGGACGCTTCTGCAGTTTGCGCTGCAGGGTGCGGCGGTGCATGCCCAGGGCACGGGCCGTGGCGGAGATGTTGCCTTCGTGTTCGGTCAGCACGCGCTGGATGTGCTCCCACTGCAGGCGGTCCACGGACATCGGGTTTTCCGGCACCAGGCTGTCGAGGTCGGCGTGCTCGGACAGCAGCGCCGCCAGCACGTCGTCGGCGTCGGCCGGCTTGCACAGGTAGTTGCAGGCACCACGCTTGATCGCCTCGACGGCGGTGGCAATGCTCGAGTAACCGGTGAGGATCACCACGCGCATTTCCGGGTCCATTTCCAGCAACTTGGGCAGCAGTACCAGGCCGGAATCGCCGTCCATCTTCAGGTCCAGGGCGGCATAATCCGGCAGATCGGCCTTGGCCAGCTCCAGGCCTTCCTCGGCGGAACCGGCAGTGCTGACGCGAAAACCGCGGCGGGCCATGGCGCGGGCCATGACGCGGGTGAATGTGGCGTCGTCATCGACCAGCAACAAATGTGGCAGTTCTTCGCCTTCGACTTGGATCTCTTCACTCATGTTCGTTTCCTCGGGCGACACGGGGCAGGCGCAGCTCGGTGAGCGTGCCACCTTCCTCATGACTGTAGAGTTTCACTGAGCCGCCGGCGCGTGTCACGCTGGCCTTGCTCAAAAACAGGCCCAGGCCGAAGCCTTTGCCCTTGGTGGTAAAAAACGGTTTGCCGATTTGCTCGGCGATGGCCAGAGGCACGCCAGCGCCATGGTCACGAATGCTGATGGTCAGGTTTTCCCAATCCCAGTCCAGCGTCACTTGCAGCCCTTCGGGGCAGGCATCGGCAGCGTTGTTCAACAGATTCAACAAAGCCTGGGTCAGGTCCGGCGGCGGCGCCATGCGCGGGACCGGGCCCTGGCCGAGGCGCTGGAAGCGATAACTGGCTTCCGGGCGCATCAGGTGCCAGCGATTGAGGGCTTCATCGAGCCAATCGGTGACGTCCTGCATCTCCACCGCCAACCGGCGATTGGCCTCGGCGGCGCGCACCAGTTGCTGCAAGGTTTGCTTGCACAACTTGACCTGATCCTGCAGCACGCTCAGGTCGTCCTGCAACATCGGATCATGATGATCCTGACGCATTTCCTTGAGTAGCACACTCATGGTCGCCAGCGGCGTGCCCAGTTCATGGGCCGCGCCGGCGGCCTGGGTGGCGACGGCCAGCAGTTGCTGATCGCGCAGGCCTTCTTCGCGACGAATGGCGCGCAACTCTTCCTGGCGACGCAGTTCTTCGGCCATGCGCGCGGCGAAGAAGGTGATCACCGCAGCCGCGAGGGCAAAGCTCAACCACATCCCATAGACCTGCAGGTTTTCCCGAGCGATCGGGAAGGTTTGCAGCGGGTAGAACTGCGCCAGCAACAGCGTGTACATCGTCAGCGCAATACCCGACAGGATCACCGAATAACGCCATGGCAACGTTACCGCGGCAATGGTCAGCGGCACCAGGTAATAGGAGACGAAGGGGTTGGTCGAGCCACCGGAGAAATACAGCAGCGCACTGTGGATAAACAGGTCGCAGGCCAGTTGCACGGCGTATTCGAGCTCGGTCACCGGCCACGAAGTGCGCAGGCGAATGGCCGTGAACACGCACAGCAGCATTGAACATGCGAGCGTCGCAGCCAGTTGAAACCAGGGCAGTGGCAGCAATTCGAGCCAGTAGGCCAGGCCAACGGAACCGGCCTGGGCGGCCAGCACCAACGTGCGGATGAACGTCAGCCGCCAGAGGTTCTGGCGAGTGGCGGAAGTGATTTGAACGGGGGCGAGCATGAGCTCTCCTGATGAGCGCTCCAGGCGGATCGCAGGGAGTATAACCAAGCCCGGGGGCTGACAGGCAAAAGTGCGGCAAACGGCCACATGGCAGGAAGGCCTGCAGCGTCTATGAGGCCGCTTTCGCGAGCAAGCTCGCTCCCACATTGGAATGCGGTCAACTGTGGGAGCGAGCTTGCTCGCGATTGGCTGCGAAGCAGCCACCTGTGCACCATCTGTATAGAAGTTGTAACTGTGCGAACCGGAGCATAAAAGCTAGAGTCTGATGGTTTCACGCAGGCTTGGATCATACCCCTGCGCACCTTTCAAGGAGCCTTCATGCACACATTCCGCCGCAGCGCCGCCCTCCTCGCCCTGAGCGTTGGCACCGTCGCCAGCCTCCCGGCCCTGGCAGCCGACGAGCTTCATTACAACCAGATTTCCCTGCGCGCCGAAGTCAGTCAGGAAGTGGCCCGCGACCTGATGATCGTGACCCTCTACACCGAAGAACAGAACACCGACCCGGCCAAACTCGCCGCCGATGTCAGCACCACCATGAATAAGGCGCTGGCCCAGGCCAAGCAAGTCAAGAACATCACCCAGCGCCAGGGCAGTCGCAACAGCTACCCGATCTACGACACCAAGGGCCAGAAAATCACCGGCTGGCGCGAGCGTGCCGAATTGCGCCTGGAAAGCTCGGACTTCGCTGCGCTGTCGAAGCTGACCGGCGAACTGCTCACCGACCTGAAAATGGGCGGCATGGACTTCGCCATCGCCACCCCGACCCGCAAGGCCAGCGAAGACGCCCTGCTCAAGGATGCCGTGACCGCGTTCAAGGCCCGCGCCCAGCTTGCGACTGATGCTCTGGGCGGCAAGAGCTACAAAATCGTCAACCTGAACCTCAACAGCAACGGTTATCCACAGCCTTACATGCGCGCGCCAATGATGATGAAAGCCGCCGCCATGGACAGCGCACCGGTGACGCCGGATGTCGAGGCCGGTACCAGCCAGGTCAGCATGACCGCCGATGGCTCGATTGAAGTGCTGATGCCTTGAATCGATAGCCCGTAAACAAAAACGGCGATCATAAAAATGATCGCCGTTTTTTTTGGCAGTTTTCAGGCATGAGCTATAACTGGATAGGTCCACCCGAGAAAAGACGTCGATTGGCCACTATCGGTGCAACAATAACCACTCTTATTCACGCCATGCCCACCCCACAATCCGGGGTATGAATAAGTAACACCCCGCCCCACGCAGGAGCAACCCGAGTCAGGAACGCACTCTAAAAGTGCGTCATTTGCACCGTAAAAATGCTGCGCAAACGGTCAAATGCGTCAGCAATTATACAAATGCGACATTAAGGTACGTTCGTGCCACCGTTTAAGGCCTGTAGTCGCTCTGGATCTTGCATTGGGTATGGCCCCTGCATAAGTATCCGCAGGCACGACTCACGAGGTCGTCCTCTAATTCCAAAAATGACAACAAATCATGAGGCCACCATGCTTAAACACGCGGTCATTCCGTTCTTAGTTGGCGCAAGCTTGTTAGCCAGCGCACCGTTCGCCCAAGCAGCGACTAACCTGGTGTTCTGCTCCGAAGGGAGCCCGGCCGGTTTCGATCCAGGTCAATACACCACCGGAACCGACTTCGACGCCTCTGCAGAAACCATGTTCAACCGCCTGACGCAGTTCGAGCGCGGCGGCACCGCGGTAATTCCTGGACTGGCGACCAGCTGGGACGTCTCCGATGACGGCCTGACCTACACCTTCCACCTGCGTGAAGGCGTCAAGTTCCATACCACGCCGTACTTCAAGCCAACTCGTGAGTTCAACGCCGACGACGTGCTGTTCACCTTTAATCGCATGATTAACAAGGATGACCCGTTCCGCAAAGCGTACCCGACCGAATTCCCGTACTTCACTGACATGGGGATGGATACCAACATCACCAAGATCGATAAAGTCGACGACAAGACTGTCAAGTTCACCCTCAAGGACGTTGATGCCGCGTTCATCCAGAACATGGCCATGAGCTTCGCCTCGATCCAGTCCGCCGAGTACGCTGCCCAGCTGCTCAAGGAAGGCAAGGCCGCCGACATCAACCAGAAGCCGGTTGGTACTGGCCCGTTCGTGTTCAAGAGCTACCAGAAAGACTCCAACATCCGCTACACCGGGAACAAGGACTACTGGAAGCCTGACGACGTGAAGATCGACAACCTGATCTTCGCCATCACCACCGACCCATCGGTACGTATCCAGAAGCTGAAGAAGAACGAGTGCCAGGTCACCCTGTTCCCTCGTCCGGCCGACCTGAAGGCACTGCGCGAAGACAAGACCCTGAAGCTGCCTGACCAGGCTGGTTTCAACCTCG
Organism: Pseudomonas sp. S2_F07; assembly: GCF_054668325.1. NCBI lineage: Bacteria > Pseudomonadati > Pseudomonadota > Gammaproteobacteria > Pseudomonadales > Pseudomonadaceae > Pseudomonas > Pseudomonas sp. S2_F07. The sequence continues at coordinate 4,780,811 of NZ_CP162758.1, read as the reverse complement.
GTTACATCGCCTACAACGTGATGCCCAAGGTCAAGGGACAAACCGATGCGAACCCGCTGGCTGACCTGAAGGTACGCCAGGCAATGGACATGGCGGTCAACAAGCAACAGATCATCGACTCCGTGTACCAGGGCGCCGGCCAACTGGCCGTCAACGCCATGCCTCCAACCCAGTGGTCCTACGACACCACCATCAAGGATGCGCCGTACAACCCTGAGAAAGCCAAAGAGCTGCTCAAGGAAGCCGGCGTCAAAGAGGGCACCGAAATCGTTCTCTGGGCGATGCCGGTACAGCGTCCTTACAACCCGAACGCCAAGCTGATGGCAGAAATGCTGCAGTCCGACTGGTCCAAGATCGGCCTCAAGGTCAAGATCCAGAGCTACGAGTGGGGCGAGTACATCAAGCGCTCCAAAGGTGGCGAGAACCAGGCGATGCTGATTGGCTGGAGCGGTGACAATGGTGATCCGGACAACTGGCTGAACGTTCTGTTCGGCTGCGACTCGCTGGAAGGCAACAACTTCTCCAAATGGTGCGACAAGAAGTTTGACGACATCGTCAAGCAAGCCAAGCGCACTTCGGACCAAGGCAAACGCACCGAACTGTACAAACAGGCGCAACACGTCCTCAAGGATGCCGTGCCTATGACACCTATCGCTCACTCGACGGTGTTCCAACCCATGCGCGCCAACGTGCAGGACTTCAAGATCAGCCCATTTGGCTTGAACTCCTTCTACGGCGTCAGCGTCAGCAAATAAGATTTTGCAACGGCGACGTTCCTGACGTCGCCGTTGCTTTATCTTCCGAGAAAGCAGGAATTCGCCTACATCCTAATCCGCAGCTGACTACAGCATCGGGCGAGGACGCGTTGCCATTTCCTACGAGTCTTTAGGACTCTACGCATTTACTGCCGGACCCATGGCTCATACCGTCGGGATCTGACCAGTGCACGCGTGGGTCATCGGTTACTGCTGTGTGCATGGTTTGAAATCAGTGATGCCTCTACGTCCGCGCACGGGACGGCGGCTCATTGACAACATTTGAGAGAAAAGGAAGCGTTATGCGCCATACCCTGGTTTTATCCGCTTTGCTGGGCACCGGTCTGTTGGGCGCCACTTCCATCAGCCAGGCCGCCAACAACAGCCTAGTGTTCTGCTCCGAAGGCAGCCCCGCCGGTTTCGACACGGCGCAGTACACCACTGCGACTGACAACGACGCCGCCGAGCCGCTATACAACCGATTGGCAGAGTTTGAAAAAGGCGCGACCAACGTCGTACCGGGCCTGGCCACGAGCTGGGATATTTCCGAGGACGGCCTCAAATACACCTTCCACCTGCGCGAAGGGGTGAAGTTTCATACCACCAAATACTTCACGCCGACCCGGGACTTCAACGCCGATGACGTGTTGTTCACGTTCAATCGCATGCTCGACCCGCAACAACCTTTCCGTAAGGCTTATCCGACAGAGTTTCCGTACTTCAACGGCATGAGCCTGAACAAGAACATCGCCAAGGTCGAAAAGACCGGGCCGCTGACCGTGGTCTTTACGCTCAATAGCGTGGACGCCGCGTTCATCCAGAACATCGCCATGAGCTTCGCCGCCATCCTTTCGGCCGAATACGCCGACAAGCTGCTGGCCGAGGGCAAGCCGAGCGACATCAACCAGAAGCCGATCGGCACCGGGCCGTTCGTGTTCAAGAGCTACCAGAAAGACTCGAACATCCGTTACACCGGCAACCAGCATTACTGGGACCCGAGCCGGGTCAAGCTCGACAACCTGATTTTCGCCATCAACACCGACGCCTCGGTGCGCGTGCAGAAACTCAAGGCCGGCGAGTGCCAGATCACCTTGCATCCACGCCCTGCCGATGTAACCGCGCTGAAGAGCGACCCGGCCCTGCAACTGATCGAGAAGCCCGGCTTCAACCTCGGCTACATCGCCTACAACGTGCGCCACAAACCCTTCGACCAGCTCGAAGTGCGCCAGGCGCTGGACATGGCGGTGAACAAGCAAGGCATTCTCAATGCCGTCTACCAGGGCGCGGGGCAACTGGCGGTCAACGCCATGCCGCCAACCCAATGGTCCTACGACGACACGATCAAGGACGCCGCCTACAACCCGGAAAAAGCCAAGGAGCTGCTCAAGGCTGCTGGCGTCAAGGAAGGTACCGAGATCACCCTCTGGGCCATGCCGGTCCAGCGTCCGTACAACCCCAACGCCAAGTTGATGGCCGAGATGCTCCAGGCTGACTGGGCGAAGATCGGCCTCAAGGTCAAGATCGTCAGCTATGAGTGGGGCGAGTACATCAAGCGCACCAAGAATGGCGAGCACGACATCAGCCTGATCGGCTGGACCGGTGACAACGGTGATCCGGACAACTGGCTGGGCACGCTCTACAGCTGCGACGCCATTGGCGGCAACAACTACTCGATGTGGTGTGATCCGGCCTACGACAAGCTGATCAAGCAGGCCAAGGTCGTCACCGACCGTGAACAGCGCACCCTGCTCTACAAACAGGCGCAGCAGTACCTCAAGCAGCAGGTACCGATCACGCCGGTCGCCCACTCAACGGTCAACCAGCCGCTGAGCGCCAAAATCGAAGGGTTCAAGGTGAGCCCGTTCGGTCGCAATGTTTTCTCGGGTGTCAGCATCGAAAAATAACCGATTAGCCAGAAATGCCGGGGGGCGGATTTTCCGCCCTCACGCAGACGCTTTGCCGTCTTTTGTCAATTTGGCCGACAGCAAACGTTTGCGATGCCTTGAATGAGTTCTAAACCAATAGCCGGATCACAAAAAAAGACCGGCATAAAAAAAGAAAGTAAGGAGCTTTACCCATGAAACTGAGCAGCACCGCGTTATTGGCCTTGGCCATCAGCAGCGTAACCGCCACGGCTTACGCAGAAACCCAAAGCCAGGCTTTCACCCCGGTTACCGTGAACGAGAAAAACGCCCAGAGCGAAGCCACTGGCTTTGTCGAAGGCCAGTCGATCACCGGCACCACGCGTAACTGGTACGCCAATGAGCAACTGCACCGCGGCGCCAAATTCGCCTACAAAAAAGACGGCGTTTCGACCCCGACCGATCGCCGGATCAACTGGGTCCAGGGCACCATCCTCAAGTACAACTCGGGCTTCACCGAAGGCACCGTGGGCTTCAGCACTGAAGTGGCGGCGTACAACGCCATCGCCCTGGACCAGGACCGCAAAGACCTGGCGTCGAACAACGGCGGCGCACCAGGCAGTCGTCCAGGCGCGGGCAACAACCGTACCCTGACCAAAGAGGGCGGCGACGCTCAAGGCCAGTGGAGCAAACTGGGCCTGGCCAACGTCAAGGCCCGTGTTTCCAACAGCACCCTGACCGCCGGCCGCATGAACTTCAGCAGCCCGATGGTCGACGTAATCGGTAACCGTGCACTGCCTTCGAGCTTCCAGGGCGTGGCCCTGCACAGCGAAGAGCTGAACAACCTGGCCTTCGACCTGGCCACCTTCGACCGCAACTCACCGCGTACCGAAGAAAGCCAGCGCAAATTCCGCACCGAATACGCCAACGGCATCGTCGAAACCGACCACGTTCACACCGGCGGTATCACCTACACCCCATTTGCCAGCCTGACCACCAGCCTCTGGGCGACCCAGGCTGAAGACATCTGGAACCAGTACTACTTCGGCGCCTCCCACGTACTGGGCGACAGCCAGGTATTGAGCCTGACCACCGGCCTGAACTACTACAAAACCAAGGAAACCGGTAAAGCCCTGATCGGCGATATCGACAACGACACCTACTCGCTGTCGTTCGGCCTGACCCACCAGGCCCATACCCTGACCCTCTCGTATCAGGAAGTGAACGGTAACGAGTACTTCGACTACCTGCACGAAACCAACGGTATCTACCTGGCCAACTCCCTGCTGTCGGACTTCAACGGCCCGAACGAAAAATCGTTCCAGGTTGCCTACGGTCTGAACATGGCCGAATACGGCGTGCCAGGCCTGAAGTTCAACATCTACCAGGCTCGCGGCTGGGGTATCGACGGTACTCACTACACCGGCAACGGCGGCGTGGCAGGCAAGGGTTACGATGGCATCCAGTCCCAGGATGGCGAACACCACTATGAATACGGCATCGGCGCGACCTACGCCGTGCAGAGCGGCCCGCTCAAGGCCACCACGATTCGCGGCACCTACACCGCTCACCGTGCCAGCGAAAACCAGGCTGATGGCAGCATCAACGAGTTCCGTCTCGTGACCACGGTTCCGTTCAACATCCTGTAATGCCCGTGCCGAACGGCTGATTCAATGACGGATCGGCCGTTCGGCTTTTGTCCTTTAACTGATTGCAGAGGGTTCTTGATGAAAATGCTTCCCCTACGTGCGGCCATCGCGGCTGCGTTGCTCAGTGTCGCTGTTGGTGTCTCGGCCAAACCCCTGGTGGTTTGTACCGAAAACAGCCCCGAAGGCTTCGACATGGTCCAGTACACGACTGCAGTCACAGCCGATGCGGTGGCCGAAACCATCTTCAATCGCCTGGCAGACTTCAAGCCCGGTACCACCGAAGTGATTCCGGCACTGGCCGATTCCTGGGACATCAGCGAAGACGGTCTGAGCTACACGTTTCATCTGCGTAAAGGCGTCAAGTTCCACACCACCGAATACTTCAAGCCGACCCGCGACATGAATGCCGACGACGTGGTCTGGAGTTTCCAGCGCCAGCTGGACCCGAATCATCCATGGCACAAACTGTCGAGCGTGGGCTTCCCGTACTTTGAAAGCATGGGCTTCAAGGAACTGCTGAAAAGCGTCGAGAAAGTCGACGACAACACGGTCAAGTTCACCCTGACCCGTCGCGAAGCGCCGTTCCTGGCCGACATCGCCATGGCCTTCTCGTCGATCTACTCCGCCGAGTACGCCGACCAGTTGCTCAAGGCCAACAAGACCGGCGACCTGAACAACAAGCCGGTCGGCACCGGCCCGTTCGTCTTCCAGCGCTACAACAAGGACGCCCAGGTTCGCTTCAAGGCCAACCCGGACTACTTCCGAGGCAAGCCTCCGGCTGATGCGCTGATCCTGGCCATCGCCACCGACAACAACGTGCGCCTGCAGAAGCTCAAGGCCAACGAGTGCCAGGTCGCGCTGTATCCAAAACCGGATGACATTCCGAGCATCAGGAAAGACGACAAGCTGAAAGTCGATGAGCTGAATGCGATGACCGTCGCGTACATCGCCATCAACACCACGCACAAGTACCTTAGCGATGTACGGGTGCGTAAAGCCATCGACATCGCCTTCGACAAGGAAGCGGCTGTCAACGCGCTGTTCGGCAAGGGCAATGCAACAGCCGCCGTCAACCCGTTCCCGGACACCCTGCTGGGCTACAACCACACCCTGAAGAACCCGGTCCGCGATCTGGACAAGGCCCGTGCCCTGCTCAAGGAAGCCGGCGTACCGGAAGGCACCACCTTCACCCTGTTCACCCGCAACGGAGGCGGTGCAACCAACCCGAACCCGATGCTCGGTGCGCAGATGATGCAGGCCGACCTGGCCAAGGTCGGGATCAAGATCGACATTCGCGTGATGGAATGGGGCGAAATGCTCAAACGCGCGAAAAACGGCGAGCACGACATGGTTTCCGCCGGATGGGCGGGCGATAACGGCGACCCGGATAACTTCCTGACGCCTATGCTCAGTTGTGAAGCGGCCAAGAACGGCGAAAACTACGCCCGCTGGTGCAATGACAAGTTCCAGGCCCTGATCGATCAGGCCCGGGAAAAAACCGACCCGGCCGAGCGTGCAGCCCTGTACGAGCAGGCCCAGCTTATTTTCAACCAGGACCAACCGTGGATCAGCTTGGCCCACACTAGAATGTTTACCGCAATGCGCAACAACGTAGAGGGCTATCACATTAGCCCCCTGACCACGAATAACTTCGCCACCACCCAGGTGAAGTAATAAGAAAACTCCCGGCATTCCTGACCCAGGCATGCCGGGCACGCCTAACCGGCTGATGAGGTACAACACACGATGTTTAGTTTTATTGCCCGCCGACTGGGGTTATTGATCCCCACGTTCTTCGGCATCACCCTGCTGACTTTCGCGTTGATTCGCATGATCCCGGGCGACCCCGTGGAAGTCATGATGGGAGAACGCAGGGTCGATCCCGAAATGCACGCTCAGGCAATGGAACGCCTAGGTCTGAACAAACCCCTGTATGCCCAGTACCTGGATTACATCGGCAAGCTGGCCCACGGCGATCTCGGGGAATCCCTGCGTACCCGTGAAAGTGTGTGGAGCGAATTCACCTCCCTGTTCCCCGCGACCCTGGAACTGTCCATGGCCGCCCTGTTGTTCGCCGGCATCCTGGGCCTTCTGGCCGGGGTGATCGCGGCACTCAAGCGAGGATCCCTGTTCGACCATGGGGTGATGGGTGTCTCCCTGGCGGGATACTCGATGCCGATCTTCTGGTGGGGCCTGATCCTGATCATGTTCTTCTCGGTGAGCCTGGGCTGGACCCCGGTGTCCGGGCGGATCGACCTGCTCTACGACATCGAGCCGCGCACCGGCTTCATGCTGATCGACACGCTGCTGGCCGACGAGCCGGACGCCTTCTTCGACGCCCTGCACCACCTGATCCTGCCGGCCATTGTGCTCGGCACCATTCCGCTGGCAGTGATCGCGCGGATGACCCGCTCGTCGATGCTGGAAGTGCTGCGTGAAGACTACATCCGCACCGCCAAGGCCAAAGGCCTGTCGCCGGCGCGCGTCGTGTTCGTACACGGCCTGCGTAACGCGCTGATCCCGGTACTGACGGTGGTCGGCCTGCAAGTCGGCACCCTGCTGGCCGGTGCGGTCCTGACCGAAACCATCTTCTCGTGGCCCGGCATCGGCAAATGGCTGATCGAAGCCATTGGTGCCCGGGACTATCCGGTCGTACAAAACGGCATCCTGTTAATCGCCTGCCTGGTGATTCTGGTCAACTTCGTAGTGGACATCCTCTACGGTTTTGCCAACCCACGCATCCGTCATCAGCGCTGAGATCATGACCATGACCACTCCAATTCCATCGGTAGCAGTCGATCAAAGCCTGCTGTACCCGTCTCCATACAAAGAATTCTGGCAAGCGTTCTCCAAGAACAAAGGCGCCGTCGCCGGCCTGATGTTCATGCTGCTGGTGATTTTCTGCGCCATCTTCGCCCCGTGGGTTGCCCCTCACGATCCTAGCGAGCAGTACCGCGATTTCCTGCTGACCCCGCCAGCCTGGCTCGAAGGTGGGCAACTGCAGTTCCTGCTCGGTACCGATGAGCTGGGCCGCGACCTGCTGTCGCGACTGATCCAGGGTTCGCGCCTGTCGCTGCTGATCGGCTTGTCGTCGGTGGTGATGTCACTGATTCCGGGCATCCTGCTGGGCCTGTTCGCCGGGTTCTTCCCGCGCGTGCTCGGTCCGACCATCATGCGTCTGATGGACATCATGCTGGCCCTGCCGTCCCTGCTGCTGGCCGTGGCGATCGTCGCCATCCTCGGCCCCGGCCTGATCAACACCGTGATCGCCATCGCCGTGGTGTCCCTGCCGTCGTACGTTCGCCTGACCCGCGCTGCGGTGATGGGCGAACTGAACCGCGACTACGTGACCGCCGCGCGCCTGGCCGGTGCCGGCTTGCCGCGCCTGATGTTCGTCACCGTGCTACCCAACTGCATGGCGCCGCTGATCGTTCAGGCCACCCTGAGCTTCTCCTCGGCGATCCTCGATGCCGCCGCACTGGGCTTCCTCGGCCTTGGCGTACAACCGCCAACCCCTGAGTGGGGCACCATGCTGGCTTCGGCCCGCGACTACATCGAACGCGCCTGGTGGGTGGTGAGCCTGCCTGGTTTGACCATTTTGCTCAGCGTGCTGGCAATCAACCTGATGGGCGACGGCCTGCGCGATGCGCTGGACCCGAAACTCAAGAACGCCGCCTGAGGAGATTCCCATGTCACTGCTAGAAATCAAGAATCTCAACGTTCGCTTCGGCGACAAAAACGCCACGCCAGTGGTCGATGGCCTCGACCTGAAAGTGGACAAGGGCGAAGTGCTGGCCATCGTTGGCGAGTCCGGCTCCGGCAAATCCGTGACCATGATGGCGCTGATGGGCCTGATCGAGCATCCGGGGATCGTCACCGCTGACGCCCTGAACTTCGACGGCAAGAACATGCTCAAGCTCAACAATCGTCAGCGTCGACAGATCGTCGGTAAAGACCTGTCCATGGTCTTCCAGGATCCGATGACCGCGCTGAACCCGAGCTATACCGTCGGCTTCCAGATTGAAGAAGTGCTGCGCCTGCACCTGAAAATGTCCGGCAAGGCGGCCCGCAAACGCGCCATCGAACTGCTGGAAAAAGTCGAGATCCCGGGTGCCGCCAGCCGTATGGACGCTTACCCGCATCAACTGTCCGGTGGCATGAGCCAGCGTGTCGCGATTGCCATGGCGATTGCCGGCGAACCGAAACTGCTGATCGCCGACGAACCGACCACGGCGCTGGACGTGACCATCCAGGCACAGATCATGGACCTGCTGCTGGCGTTGCAGAAAGAGCAGAACATGGGCTTGGTGCTGATCACCCACGACCTCGCCGTCGTGGCCGAAACCGCCCAGCGCGTGTGCGTGATGTACGCCGGCCAGGCGGTCGAAGTCGGTCAGGTGCCGCAACTGTTCGACATCCCGGCGCACCCGTATAGCGAAGCGCTGCTCAAGGCGATTCCGGAACACAGCCTCGGCGCCGCGCGTTTGTCGACCCTGCCGGGCATCGTGCCCGGTCGCTACGACCGTCCGCAGGGTTGCCTGCTGTCGCCGCGCTGCCCGTACGTGAAAGACAACTGCCGTCAACAACGTCCGGCCCTTGACCAGAAAAGCAACAGCCTCGCTCGCTGCTTCTACCCGCTGAACCAGGAGGTGGCGTAATGGCCGTCGTTCTTACCGCCCGCGACCTGACCCGTCACTACGAGGTGTCCCGAGGCCTGTTCAAGGGGCACGCCACCGTGCGCGCCCTCAACGGCGTGTCGTTCGAACTGGAAGCCGGCAAGACCCTCGCTGTCGTCGGCGAGTCGGGTTGCGGCAAGTCCACCCTGGCACGTGCCCTGACCCTGATCGAAGAACCGTCCTCCGGCTCCTTGAAAATCGCCGGGCAGGAAGTTGCCGGGGCCGACAAGGCCCAGCGCAAGCAACTGCGCAAAGACGTGCAGATGGTGTTCCAGAGCCCGTACGCCTCGTTGAACCCACGGCAGAAAGTCGGTGATCAGCTTGCAGAACCGCTTCTGATCAACACCAGCCTGAGCGCCTCCGAACGTCGCGAGAAAGTCCAGGCGATGATGAAGCAGGTGGGCTTGCGTCCCGAGCACTATCAGCGTTATCCGCATATGTTCTCCGGCGGCCAGCGCCAGCGGATCGCCCTGGCCCGGGCGATGATGCTGCAACCGAAAGTGCTGGTGGCGGACGAACCGACCTCGGCGCTGGACGTGTCGATTCAGGCGCAGGTGCTCAACCTGTTCATGGATTTGCAGCAAGAGTTCAACACCGCCTACGTGTTCATCTCCCACAACCTGGCAGTGGTACGCCACGTTGCCGACCACGTGATGGTGATGTACCTCGGTCGTCCGGTGGAAATGGGCACGAAAGAGGACATTTATTCACGCCCTCTGCACCCCTACACCCAGGCGCTACTGTCGGCGACGCCGGCCATCCACCCGGATCCGGACAAGCCAAAAATCAAGATCGTCGGTGAGCTACCCAACCCGCTGAACCCGCCGTCCGGCTGCGCCTTCCACAAGCGCTGCCCGTACGCCACCGAGCGTTGCAGCACTGAAGAGCCGGCCCTGCGCCTGCTCGACAACCGCCAGGTGGCTTGCCACTACGCCGAGCAATTCCTCGACGGCGCGGCATAAAAAATGTGGGAGCGGGCTTGCTCGCGAAGGCGTCATTCCAGTCAACATCAATGTCGACTGACAGATCGCTTTCGTCGGAACGCCGCCCGGAGCAAGCCCGCTCCCACAGGGATTGAGTAGTTCAAGTAAATACGCGTTAACCCAACCCCTTCCACCTCGATTGAGCATCACTCAGGTAGAAGGGGTTTTCTTTTGCCCGCTATCGAGCGACTACGTCTGGCTGTCGCTTTCTTCTTCATCGGTGTCCGGCTCGTCGGTGGTCGAGTCATCGTCGTTGTCCGCACCACCCTGCCCCTGATCTCCCGGTTCCGATTCGGACTTGGCGATCATCAACCCCGCATAACCCGCCTGCCCGCTCGAAGCCTGCTCCCCATGATCGATACACTCGGCCCACGCCATCGAAGTGCCGAGCGAGAGCATCACCATCACCTTCAACAGCAGTAAAACGCGAAACAATCTGTTCATAGCCGATTCCGTCCTTTCGTTGAGTGCCTGTCTGGCGCTGAGTCAAATCTAGTTCCGATCAGCCGGGTTCTCCAGATTGGATGCTATCGAGCGAGGGAAAATGCAGCGGGTTGGCAGATTGGTTTGGAATAGGGGTTATTCACAATTCAGCTAACACCGAAAAACCCACAGAAGTATGTGATAGGCAATAAAAAACCCCGCTGCTTTCACAAACGGGGTTTTGGGTATTTCAACTCAGCGCTTAGTGATGCTCACGCGTCGCACGGAATTTCACGTCCGGCCAGCGCTCTTCCATCAGGGCCAGGTTGACCCGCGTCGGTGCGAGGTAGGTCAGGTGACCACCGCCGTCCAGTGCCAGGTTTTCCACAGCCTTGTTGGAGAATTCCTCAAGCTTCTTCTTGTCGCTGCATTCGATCCAGCGTGCCGAGTAAACCGTGATCGGCTCGTAGGAGCACTCGACCTTGTATTCCTCTTTCAAACGACTGGCGACCACATCGAACTGCAGCACACCGACGGCGCCGAGGATGATGTCGTTGCTGCGTTCCGGGAAGAACACCTGGGTCGCGCCTTCTTCGGCCAGCTGTTGCAGGCCCTGGCGCAGTTGCTTGGATTTCAGTGGATCTTTCAAACGCACGCGGCGGAACAGTTCCGGGGCGAAGTGCGGGATACCGGTGAAACCCAGGGCTTCGCCTTCGCTGAAGGTGTCGCCGATCTGGATGGTGCCGTGGTTGTGCAGGCCGATGATGTCGCCGGCAAAGGCTTCTTCCAGTTGCTCACGCTCGGAGGAGAAGAAGGTCAGCGCGTCGCCGATCCGCACGTCCTTGCCGGTGCGCACGTGGCGCATCTTCATGCCTTTTTCGTACTTGCCGGAGCAGATACGCATGAAGGCGATACGGTCGCGGTGCTTCGGGTCCATGTTCGCCTGGATCTTGAAGATGAAGCCCGAGAACTTCTCTTCCACCGGCTCCACGGTACGCTCGTTGGCCACGCGTGCCAGCGGGCGCGGCGCCCAATCGACGACGGCGTCGAGGACGTGGTCGACACCGAAGTTGCCCAGTGCCGTACCGAAGAACACCGGGGTCAACTGACCGTCGAGGAACTCCTGCTGGTTGAACTCGTGGCAGGCGCCCTGCACCAGTTCCAGCTGCTCGATGAAACGCTCGTACTCGTCACCCAGGTGGGCGCGGGCTTCATCGGAGTCGAGCTTCTCGATGATCTTGGTTTCGGTGCGTTCGTGGCCGTGACCGGCGGTGTACACGATGATGTAGTCATCGGCGAGGTGATACACGCCCTTGAAGTCGCGGTAGCAACCAATCGGCCAGGTGATCGGCGCCGCCTTGATCTTCAGGACCGCTTCGATTTCGTCGAGCAGTTCGATCGGGTCGCGGATGTCACGGTCGAGTTTGTTGATGAAGCTGACGATCGGCGTGTCACGCAGACGGCAGACGTCCATCAGGGCGATGGTCCGTGGCTCTACACCTTTACCGCCATCGAGAACCATCAACGCCGAGTCCACCGCGGTCAGGGTGCGGTAGGTATCTTCGGAGAAGTCTTCGTGGCCCGGGGTGTCGAGCAGGTTGATCATGTGTTCGCGATACGGGAACTGCATGACCGACGTGGTAATGGAAATACCACGCTGCTTTTCCATTTCCATCCAGTCGGAGGTGGCATGGCGATCGGATTTACGAGATTTCACCGTACCGGCTACCGCAATCGCCTTGCCCATCAGCAAGAGCTTCTCGGTGATGGTGGTCTTACCGGCATCGGGGTGGGAAATAATGGCGAAAGTGCGGCGTTTCGCGACTTCGGCGGCCTGTTTGGTCATGGGAAATCGCCTGGCAGGTGATTCAAAAAAGGGCGCAGATTATAGCCCAAGTTGATCCAAGAACCGAACCGTTGAGCACATTAGGAGTGGCCAAATGCTCCCGCAGATGGGAACCTTTTAAAGCCCGGAGACGTCCACTCCCCCGTTACGACCACTCGTCGGGGGCCTGAAACACCTGCAAATCGGCCTGACGAGGCTGTGCTCATGGCTCGATGCATGCCGCTTTGCCGGCCTGTTCGAGCTGCTTATCGCGATCATTTTTTCGGCAGCCAGGAATGGCGTTGCCACACGAAAGAGTGTTTGCCGACTGAAAAAAGGAGTCCGCCTGTGGCTATCCACTATGGCAAAGGGCTGATAGGAGGCGCGCTGGTAATCGCCCTTCTGGCCCTGCTGATCCAATGGATCGGCATCAACACGATCGAACTTTACCGCGACGATTTGTTGTTTTATCTGCAAGCTCATCTGGTTCTCGTCCTCGCTTCCATGCTGGCCGCCCTTGTCGTGGGCATTCCTGCCGGCATCCTCCTCAGCCGCCCGTCCATGGTCGGCCGCGCCGAACGCTTCATGCAGTTCTTCAACATCGGCAACACCGTTCCGCCCCTCGCCGTCCTGGCCATCGCCCTGGGCATCCTCGGCATCGGCAGCGGTCCGGCCATCTTCGCCCTGTTCCTCGCCTCACTACTGCCCATCGTGCGCAACACCTATGAAGGCCTGAAAAACGTTCAGGGGTCGCTCAAGGAAGCCGCCGTCGGCATCGGCATGACCCCGCGCCAGGTGCTGTGGAAAGTCGAATTGCCCAACGCGGTGCCGATCATCATCGGTGGTGTTCGCGTGGCGTTGGCGATCAACGTGGGGACCGCGCCGCTGGCGTTCCTGATCGGCGCCAACAGTCTCGGCAGCCTGATCTTCCCCGGGATTGCCCTGAACAATCAGCCGCAATTACTGCTCGGCGCGGCCTGCACCGCCTTGCTGGCCTTGTTGCTCGACGGCCTGGTGACACTCGCCAGCCGCCTCTGGCTCGAACGCGGCTTGCGCCCGTCTTAAGCCCCGGCAAAGGAATCGTCATGAAAACATCAAGCTTTTTACTAGGCTGCGTCCTGCTGTTCGCAGGATTTGCCCAAGCCGCCGATAAACCCTTGATCCGCATCGGCGCCCGGGTGTTCACCGAACAAACCCTGCTGGCGGAAATCACTTCGCAGTACCTGCGCACCAAGGGTTACGAAGTGCAAGTGACCGGCGGCCTGGGCAGCAATCTGGCCCGCAGCGCCCACGAAAGCGGCCAACTGGACATGCTCTGGGAATACACCGGCGTGTCGCTGGTGGCCTACAACCATGTCACTGAAAAACTCGACAGCGAACAGTCCTACGCACGAGTAAAAGAACTCGACGCGAAAAAAGGCCTGGTCTGGCTCACCCCGTCGAAATTCAGCAACACCTACGCCCTCGCCCTGCCGAAGAACGTCGCCGACCAATACCCACGGATCAACACCATCAGTGAGCTGAACACGGTGCTGCGCAAGGAAGCCGGGACCAACAATCTGGTGGCGCTGGATACCGAGTTCGCCAACCGTTCGGACGGTCTGGATGGCATGGTCAAGCTCTACGACATGAACCTGACCCGCAAGAATATCCGGCAGATGGACGCCGGCCTGGTCTACACCGCGCTGCGTAACGGCCAGGTGTTTGCCGGCCTGGTCTACACCACCGACGGTCGCCTCAACGCCTTCAAGCTGAAACTGCTGGAAGACGACAAGCACTACTTCCCCGACTACACCGCCGCACCGGTGGTGCGTCAGGCCTACCTCGATGCGCATCCGCAATTAGCCGCTCAGCTCAAGCCGCTGGCTGAACTGTTCGACGACAACACCATGCGCGAACTCAACGCCCGGGTCGACGTCGAGCACCAAAGTCCTTCAGCCGTCGCCGCCGATTTCCTGCGCCAACACCCGATCAATTAAGGAGGAAAAGTCATGGAATTCCTGAACGCCTTTTCCCATCTCGACTGGCCATTGGTCTTACACCTGACGTGGCAACACATCACCCTGGTCGGCATTGCCGTGACCCTGGCGATTCTGGTCGGCGTGCCATTGGGCATTTTGATGACGCGCTTCCCGAGTCTCGCCGGCCCCTTGCAAGCCAGCGCCACGGTGCTGCTGACCGTGCCGTCGATTGCCCTGTTCGGCCTGCTGCTGCCGTTCTACTCAAAGTTCGGCCAGGGCCTGGGGCCGATGCCGGCGATTACCGCGGTGTTCCTGTACTCGCTGCTGCCGATCATGCGTAACACCTACCTGGCCCTGACCAGCGTCGAACCGGGCATCCGCGAAGCCGCCCGCGGCATCGGCATGACCTTCGGCCAGCGCCTGCGCATGGTCGAGTTGCCCATCGCCGTGCCGGTGATCCTCGCCGGTGTGCGCACCGCCGTGGTGATGAACATCGGCGTCATGACCATCGCTGCCACCATCGGCGCCGGCGGTCTGGGCGTACTCATCCTCGCCTCCATCAGCCGCAGCGACATGTCGATGCTGATTGTCGGCGCTGTTCTGGTCAGTGTGCTGGCCATCTTCGCCGACCTGCTTCTGCAATGGCTGCAACGCTCGCTGACTCCAAAAGGATTACTCAAATGATCGAACTTCAAAACCTCAGCAAGACCTTCCAAAGCAACGGCAAAGATGTGAAAGCCGTGGACTCGGTAAGCCTGACCGTCAATGAAGGCGAAATCTGCGTGTTCCTCGGGCCATCGGGTTGCGGTAAAAGCACCACGCTGAAAATGATCAACCGCCTGATCAATCCGACCTCGGGCAAGATCCTGATCAACGGCGAAGACACCACCGGCCTCGACGAAGTGACCCTGCGCCGCAACATCGGCTACGTGATCCAGCAGATCGGTCTGTTCCCGAACATGACCATCGAGGAGAACATTGTGGTGGTGCCGAAGCTGCTCGGCTGGGATAAACAGAAATGCCACGACCGCGCCCGCGAACTGATGAGCATGATCAAGCTCGAACCCAAGCAGTATCTGCATCGTTACCCACGGGAATTGTCCGGTGGGCAGCAACAGCGGATCGGCGTGATTCGCGCACTGGCCGCCGATGCGCCGCTGTTGCTGATGGACGAACCCTTCGGTGCGGTCGACCCGATCAACCGCGAGATGATCCAGAACGAATTTTTCGAAATGCAGCGGGCGCTGAACAAGACCGTGATCATGGTCAGCCACGACATCGACGAGGCTATCAAGCTCGGCGACAAGATTGCGATCTTCCGCGCCGGCAAGCTGCTGCAGATCGATCACCCGGACACTCTGCTCGCGCATCCGGCGGATGAGTTTGTCAGCAACTTCGTCGGACAGGACAGCACGCTCAAGCGTCTGCTGTTGGTGAAAGCCGAAGACGCGGCGGACAACGCCCCATCCGTCAGCCCGCAAACCCCGGTGGCTGAAGCGCTGGAGTTGATGGACGAGCATGACCGACGCTATGTGGTGGTCACTTGTGCCGAGAATAAAGCCCTGGGTTACGTACGACGTCGCGACCTGCACCGTCAGACCGGCACCTGCGCGCAGTACCAACGCGAGTTCAATGCCACGGCGGCGTACGACGAACATTTGCGCATCCTGCTGTCGCGCATGTACGAGTTCAATCGAGCGTGGTTGCCGGTGATGGATGCCGAGCGGGTGTTTTTGGGTGAGGTGACGCAGGAGTCGATTGCAGCTTACTTGAGCTCAGGTCGTTCGCGAGGAATGAAGACCAACATCGTGTCGCCTGCCGAGGCAGTGGTCGCCTGACAGCTCACATTACCCGGTAAAAATACAAACCCTGTGGGAGCGAGCCCGGACCAAGCTCGCTCCCACAGGTTCCATGCAATTTTCCAGTGATTCGCAGGCCGGAAAAAAATATCAACAGTAGCGTCTGCTAAATCAGTCCGGAAACACGCTCCGGAATGGTCAAATCCCCTCTCAACTCACCTTTTCGCAGCCAACGTCGCCGATGTTGACGCTATCGTATTCACTAGCGACTTAGCGCACAAAAGCGTTGAACGTGCAGGTATTCTTAACACTTCATAATTCCTCGGGAACATCCGACTGTCATCTGGGTCGGTTACAAAGAGTGATGCCCGCAACGCGCGTCAGAAGAGTGCAAAAACGCGACATTTTTTGTTGATCTCAAGCCCCTCACGCCCTAAAGTTCGCGCCGAACGTCCATGCTGGAAACGATCCATCCGGCTCAAGTACTGACGACGAGACAGCAAGGCCAAGGGAAAGCTGCACTTCCCATGGCCTTTTTGCTTTCGGCGACATGCCTTGGGAAGTAGGCGAACCAAAGTGGGGATACGGAGGACGTTCATTTGCACCCATTGATTAACAACGTTTGCCTTTAGGAGCTCCCAGGTATGTCGATCCAGGTCGAAGACTATTTCGCGCGTGAAACCTTTCAGAAAATGAAGGCGTTCGCCGACAAACAGGAAACCCCATTCGTGGTGATCGACACCGCGATGATCAGCCAGGCCTATGACGATCTGCGCGCCGGTTTCGAATTCGCCAAGGTCTACTACGCGGTCAAGGCCAACCCGGCCGTGGAAATCATCGACCTGCTCAAAGAGAAAGGTTCGAGCTTCGACATCGCCTCTATCTATGAGCTGGACAAAGTGCTGGGGCGCGGCGTCAGCGCCGACCAGATCAGCTACGGCAACACCATCAAGAAGTCCAAGGACATCCGCTACTTCTACGAGAAGGGCGTGCGCCTGTTCGCCACCGACTCCGAAGCCGACCTGCGCAACATCGCCAAGGCCGCTCCGGGCTCGAAAGTCTACGTACGCATCCTGACCGAAGGCTCGACCACCGCCGACTGGCCACTGTCGCGCAAATTCGGCTGCCAGACCGACATGGCCATGGACCTGCTGATCCTCGCTCGCGACCTGGGCCTGGTGCCTTACGGCATCTCGTTCCACGTTGGCTCGCAACAGCGCGACATCAGCGTCTGGGACGCCGCGATCGCCAAGGTCAAAGTGATCTTCGAGCGTCTGAAAGAAGAAGACGGCATCCATCTGAAGCTGATCAACATGGGCGGCGGCTTCCCGGCCAACTACATCACCCGCACCAACAGCCTGGAAACCTACGCCGAGGAAATCATCCGTTTCCTGAAGGAAGACTTCGGTGATGACTTGCCGGAAATCATCCTGGAACCAGGCCGTTCGCTGATCGCCAACGCCGGCATCCTGGTCAGTGAAGTGGTGCTGGTTGCGCGTAAATCCCGTACCGCCGTCGAGCGTTGGGTGTACACGGATGTGGGCAAGTTCTCCGGCCTGATCGAAACCATGGACGAAGCCATCAAGTTCCCGATCTGGACCGAGAAGAAAGGCGAGATGGAAGAAGTGGTCATCGCCGGTCCTACCTGCGACAGCGCCGACATCATGTACGAAAACTACAAGTACGGCCTGCCGCTGAACCTGGCCATCGGTGATCGCCTGTACTGGCTGTCGACCGGTGCGTACACCACCAGCTACAGCGCTGTTGAATTCAACGGCTTCCCGCCGCTGAAGTCGTTCTACGTGTAAATACTGCGTAGAAAACAAAAGCCCATGACATGTCATGGGCTTTTTTGTGCCTGAAATTCGCCTCGGTAGGAGCTGCCGAAGGCTGCGATCTTTTGATCTTGCTTCTAAAGGTCAAAAGATCGCAGCCTTCGGCAGCTCCTACATGGATTGAGTTCGCTGCAGATCGGCGCAGCGGCGAGCGTAATCGTCGGCCAGTGCCTGAATCCTCGGATCGGTCGCGTCCATCAGCGCCTGACTCGCCACCCGCAGAAAATTCAGATTCCCCCCGGCCAGCGCCTTGTGCAGCCAGAGCAACGCATCCTCGATATTCCCTTCGTCGGTCAAGACCGCTGCAAAGCTGAACTGCCCGCGAAAATCCCCACCCTCGGCCGAACGTCGATACCAGTTACGAGCCGCAGCCGGATCCGCGGGACAAACCCGCCCTTCTTCCAGATACCGTCCCAACAGATTCATCGATTTTGCATGGCCCAACTCAGCCGCACGGCGATAGAGACTCAGTGCTTGAAACTGGTCCTCAACCACCCCGCGACCGGTCGCCAGCAGATTGGCGTAGTTGTACATCGCCCAATCCAGCCCTGCACTGGCGGCAAGTCGGTAATGCCTGGCCGCTAGCGATGTATCGGCAGCACAGCCCCAACCATGCTCATGACAACGGCCGAGCATGTTGCGCGCCATCACATGCCCGCGTCGCGCGGCGATATCGAACCAACGCAGTGCCAGCGGCCGATCCTGAGCAATGCCCTGCCCGTCCAGCAAAATCTGCCCGAGCAACGCCTGCGCATCGAGGACGTCTTCGCGGGCCGCGATCAGAATCGCCTGGGCCGCCCGGGCCGGACTTTCGTCGAGCATCGCGCGCAGGCGCTCACCGTCGAGCATTTCCTCGCGGCGTAAACGGAAATCCGCCACTTACACCTCGACCCAGCGCCGCAACAGGTTGTGATAGGTACCGGTGAGGCGGATCAGCGATGGATGATCGGGCACATCGCGGGTCAGTTGCTGGATGGCCCCGTCCATCTCGAACAACAGGGCGCGCTGGCTGTCTTCACGCACCAGGCTTTGCGTCCAGAAAAACGAGGCGAGTCGCGTTCCTCGTGTCACCGCATTGACCTTGTGCAGGCTGGTGCCTGGGTAAAGCACCATGTCGCCGGCAGGCAGCTTCACCCGTTGAGTGCCAAAGGTGTCCTGGATCTCCAGCTCGCCGCCGTCGTAATCCTGCGGCTCGCTGAAGAACAGCGTGGCGGACAAATCCGTGCGCACCCGCTCGATGCCGCCCTTGGGCTGACGCACCGCGTTGTCGATATGGAAGTCGAAACTGCCACCGGCGGTGTAACAGTTCAGCAACGGTGGAAAGACTTTGTGCGGCAAGGCTGCTGACATGAACAGCGGATTTTTCCACAGCCGCTCCAGCATCGCCGCGCCGATCTCCTTGGCCAGCGGATGCCATTCGGGCAGCTGCAAATTGTGCTTGGCCTTGGCCGACTGGTAGCCGGCGGTGATCTTGCCATCGGCCCAATCGGCTTGCTCCAGAGCCTCGCGAATGCGCTGCACCTCGTCTTTTTCAAACAGGCCGGGAATGTGCAGCAGCATGACAAAGACACCTGAATACAAAGGAGCGCCAATGGTATTGATTCTTATTGCCTGTGTAAAACACATCTGACGAATGAGTCAGCAGAAACCGTAAGGTTAAATTGTAAAGATTGTAAATTCAGTGCGAATAGTAATATTTCGCAATTGTTACAAATACTTATTTACACTATATTCCGCGACCTCAAATCCTTGGGGAGGGGAATCCAAATGTCGCGTCAACAACCACAAGTACCGGTCAGTTCACCACGTCTGCTCGCATCGGCCATCGGCATGGCGATAACTGCCGGGTCTGCGGGCCACATGGTTTTCGCGGCGGAAAAAACCGACGAAAAAGCCCCCGACAAAGTGATTTCGCTGGGCGCCACCGCCATCACCGGCGAAGCCCAGGACGAGACAACCTACAACGTAGAGAAAGCCTCCTCGCCCAAGTACACCGCGCCGCTGATCGACACGCCGCGCTCGGTAACCGTCATTCCGCAACAGGTTCTCAAAGACACCGGCGCCCTCAATATGCAGGACGCGCTACGCACCGTTCCCGGCATCACTTTCGGTGCCGGTGAAGGTGGCAACCCCCAGGGTGATCGTCCGTTCATCCGCGGCTTCGACGCCCAGGGCGACACTTACCTGGACGGCGTGCGCGACACCGGTTCCCAGAGCCGCGAAATCTTCGCCGTTGAATCGATCGAAGTCAGCAAGGGCCCGAACTCCGCCATCGGCGGCCGTGGCGCTGCGGGCGGCAGCATCAACCTGGTCAGCAAGAAAGCTCACCTGGGCGACTCGCTCGACGGTGGTTTCACCTGGGGTTCCGACCAGACCCAGCGCTACACCTTTGACGGCAACTACCAGTTCACCGATACCGCCGCCGGCCGTCTGAACCTGCTGAGCCACGAGAGCAACGTCGCCGGACGTGACAGCGTCAACTACGACCGTTGGGGTGTTGCACCGTCCCTGGCCTTCGGCCTGGGCACCGACACTCGCGTCAACCTCGACTACTACCACCTCGAAAGCAACGACCTGCCGGACTCGGGTATTCCGTACAGCATCCCGACCGGAGGCTCGGCCGCCCGTACCAAATCCAACCCGGACAAGCCGAATGACGGCGGCGACAGCAGCAATTTCTATGGCCTGACCGATCGCGACTTCCGCAAGACCCGCACCGACACGGCGACCTTCGCCATCGAGCACGACCTGAGCGACTCGCTGACCATCAAGAACACCCTGCGTCACGGCTCCAGCATGCAGGACTACATCCTGACCCAGCCTGACGACAGTAAAGGCAACGTCAACAACGGCAGTGTCTGGCGTCGGGCGAACACCCGCGTGAGCAACACCGAGACCACCACCAACCAGACCGACCTGTTTGGTGATGTCTACATCGCCGGATTCAAGAACAGCTTCTCCACCGGTGTCGAATACACCCATGAGGAAAGTGAAAAATCCTCGTACAACGTCAACACGGACACCACCCCGGGAACAGCAGCGGTAACCACCAACTGCTCGCCGGCAATGATCGGCGCGCCAAGCGGTTACAACTGTACCTCGCTGTCCAACCCGACCCCGAATGATCCGTGGAGCGGCGCCATCTCGCGCAACTATGCGGGCACCGAAACCAAGGCCAACACCTACGCATTGTATGTGTTCGATACACTGACGTTGTCCGAACAGTGGCTGGTGAACATGGGGCTGCGCTACGACCATTTCGACACCGACTACAAAACCTTCAACGGTTCCAGCGTGACCACGTCCAAAGGCGATGACACCAGCGAATTCGTTACCGGTCAGTTCGGCGTGGTGTACAAACCAGCCGAAAACGGCAGCATCTATGCGTCCTACGCGACATCTGCCACGCCACCGGGCAACACCCTGGGCGAAGGTTCGGAAGGCAACCCGCTGGGCGGCACGCCGGATCGCAACGGCAACCTGCTGAAAAGCGACATGGAGCCGGAAACCACCAAGAACTACGAGATCGGCACCAAGTGGGACCTGCTGAATGATCGTCTGTCCCTGACCGCCGACATCTTCCGCACCGAGAAAGAAAACGCTCGTGTGCAGACCAACACCACGACGTACGAAAACGTCGGCAAAACCCGCGTTCAAGGTGTCGAACTGTCGGCCACCGGCAAGCTCACCGACAAATGGCAGGTCTTCGCCGGTTATGCCTACATGGACAGTGAACAAGTCGATGGCGGCGACATGCCGGCAAACAAAGCCAACGATGGCAACGAACTGCCTAACACGCCGAAAAACAGCGCCAGCCTGTGGACGACCTATCAGGTCACGCCAAGGCTGACCATCGGCGGCGGTGCGTTCTATGTCGATGACGTGTTCGGCAGTGCCGCCAACACCACCATGGTCGATTCCTACGTTCGTTACGACGCGATGGCGGCCTAC
The DNA here is from genome assembly GCF_054668325.1 of Pseudomonas sp. S2_F07. Taxonomy (NCBI): domain Bacteria; kingdom Pseudomonadati; phylum Pseudomonadota; class Gammaproteobacteria; order Pseudomonadales; family Pseudomonadaceae; genus Pseudomonas; species Pseudomonas sp. S2_F07. The sequence continues at coordinate 4,759,092 of NZ_CP162758.1, read as the reverse complement.
AAGCTGACCAAGAACGTCGACCTGCAACTGAACGTGCAGAACCTGACCGACGAAACCTACTACGACAAGGCGTTCTCGACTCACTTCGCCAACCAGGCGGCCGGTCGTACCGCTTTGCTGAGCACCAACTTCCACTTCTGATAGATGTAGAAACTGTGGGAGCGGGCTTGCTCCCACATGGACTGCGCTTGAAAGGCCAGGCCCCGTTCAACTGAACGGGGCTTTTGTGCGTAAAAAAGAATGCTTCTCGACAACCCCACGGCATAATGCGCGCCGTGATGAATCAACTTGAACGAACAAGGCGAGCGACGTGTTGAAGAAAACCCTGTTCCAGTTGCACTGGTTTTACGGCATCAGCGCCGGGCTGGTCCTGGCCCTTATGGGCATCACCGGGGCGGCGGTGTCGTTTCAGGATGAAATCCTGAGCACACTCAACCCGTCTGTATTGCAGGTCGAAAAACAGGTCGCCGGTGTGCTGCCGCCTGTCGAGCTGGTGGAGCACATCGAAGCCGTGTCGGGCAAAAAAGTCTCGATGCTCACGGTGGAAACCGACAGCGGCAACGCCGCCAAAGTGTGGTTCACCCCGCCGCCGGGTGAGCGCCGTGGCGAGATGCGCTACTTCGACCCGTACACCGCCGAGTTCCTTGGCGATGCCTCCGGCCAGGGCTTCTTCGGCCTGATGCTGCAACTGCACCGCTTCCTCGCCATGGGCGACACGGGTCGGCAGATCACCGGCGCGTGCACGCTGATCCTGGTGTTCTTCTGCCTGTCCGGCCTGTACCTGCGCTGGCCTCGCCAGTGGAAAAGCTGGCGTGCCTGGCTGACCCTGGACTGGAAGAAAAAGGGCCGCAGTTTCAACTGGGACCTGCACTCGGTGGCCGGTACCTGGTGCCTGGTGTTTTACCTCCTGGCGGCGCTGACCGGGTTGTCCTGGTCCTACGAGTGGTACAACAAGGGACTGACCCGCTTGCTCTCCGACTCACCGCAGAGCGAACGCGTTCGCGGCGGACGCGGGCCTGCGCCAAGCGGTCCGGCACCGACAGCCGATTACGCGGCGATGTGGAGCAGCATCTACAGCGCGGCCGGCCCGCAACTCAGTTCCTATAACGTGCGCATGCCGCCCGTGGCCGGTCAACCGGCGACCGTGTTCTTCCTGCTGAAAACTTCACCTCACGACCGCGCCCTGAACCAGATCACCCTCGACCCGGCCACCGGTGTGGTCAAACGGGTGGATCGCTACAGCGACAAGAGCCTCAAGGCGCAGTTGCTGACCAGCATCTATGCGCTGCACGTTGGCAGTTACTTCGGCATCGTCGGGCGCATCCTCCTGACCATCACCTCACTGACCATGCCACTGTTCTTCATCACCGGCTGGATGCTGTACCTGGATCGTCGGCGCAAAAAACGCCAGATCAAGGATGCGCGCAAAGACCTGGTGCAAACCGCCAGCGACGCGCCGGCGTGGCTGATCGGCTTCGCCAGCCAAAGTGGTTTTGCCGAGCAACTTGCGTGGCAGACCGCCGGGCAATTGCAGGCTGCAGGCTTGCCGGTCAAAGTGCAGCCGTTGGCGGACGTCAGCGAGCAGGACTTGCATGAATCGAACAATGCCTTGTTCGTGGTCAGCACCTTCGGCGACGGCGAAGCACCGGACAGCGCCCGCGGTTTCGAGCGCAAGGTACTGGGCCGGGCACCGAGCCTGGGACGCCTGAATTATGCCGTCCTTGGGTTGGGCGACCGGCAGTATCAACACTTCTGCGGTTTCGCCAAACGCCTGCATGCCTGGTTGGGCGAACAGGGTGCAAAGACCCTGTTCGCCCCGGTGGAGGTCGATAGCGGTGACCCTTACGCCTTGCGCCACTGGCAACAGCAACTGGGCCTGTTGACCGGCCAGGCCCCCGTTGATACCTGGCAAGCGCCCAGCTACGACAACTGGACCCTGCTGCATCGTGAACTGCTCAACCCGGACAGCAGCGGTTCGCCGGTGTACTTGTTGGGCCTCAAGCCGCCTTCCACCAGCAGCTGGCTGGCGGGCGACCTGGTGGAAGTGATGCCGCGCAATTGCCCGTGGGCCATCGAGCACTTCCTCGACGGCATGGGGATCCACGGTGAAACCAAGGTGCGACTCAACGGCCTGGAAGAAGCCCTCGAACAGGCCCTGGCCAGCCGCCAGTTGCCGGAGAACCGCGCCCACCTGGTCGGCCTGCACGCCCAAGCGTTGGCAGAGGCCCTCGTGCCGCTGGCCATGCGCGAGTACTCCATTGCGTCGATCCCGGCCGATGGCGTGCTGGAGTTGATCGTGCGTCAGGAAGTGCATGCCGACGGCAACCTCGGTGTCGGTTCCGGCTGGCTGACCGAACACGCGCCGGTGGGCAGCGCCATCAGCCTGCGCGTACGGCGCAACAGTGGTTTCCATCTGCCGGCCCAACCGGTGCCGATGATCCTGCTGGGCAATGGCACGGGGCTGGCCGGGTTGCGCAGCCTGCTCAAGGCCCGGATTGCCGATGGTCAGCAACGTCAGTGGCTGCTGTTTGGCGAGCGCCATCGCGAGCACGACTACCTGTGTCGAAAGGAGCTGGAGGAGTGGCTGATCAACGGTGATCTGGCGCGCCTCGACCTGGCGTTTTCCCGCGACCAGGCCGAAAAGATTTACGTACAGGACCGTCTGCGTGAATCCGCGGCCGAGCTCAAGACGTGGCTGGAGGATGGTGCGGTGATCTACATCTGCGGCAGCCTTCAAGGCATGGCTTCGGGCGTGGACCAGGTACTCAACGAAGTGCTGGGCGCCGACGAAGTGGAGCGCCTGATCGAACAGGGCCGCTACCGCCGCGACGTGTACTGATTCACTGAGTTCCCTGTGGGAGCGAGCTTGCTCCGGGCGGCGTTCCGACGATGACTGTTTTACATTCAACAAATCTGTTGGCTGTCAGACCGCAATCGCGAGCAAGCTCGCTCCCACAGTGGCTTGAATGTTGGTCAAACCAGCTGCAACTTGCGCTCGAATACGGACACCCCGTCCAGATCCCGCAACACCACGCTCAACTCCCCCGTTTGCCCATCGATATTCACCTCGCCAAAAAACTGAAAGCCGGCAAACGGCGAGACGTTCTGCGCGGGCGGCGCCTTTTCGAACACCACTTCGGGGCCGAAGGTCTTATCCAGCGGATTAGGCCCGAAGCTACCGGCATTCAACGGTCCGGCGACGAACTCCCAGAACGGTTCGAAATCCTGGAACTCCGCCCGATCCGGGTGGTAATGATGGGCCGCGCAGTAATGCACATCCGCAGTCAGAAACAGGAAATTGCGCACCTGCTGCGCCCGCAGGAAACCGAGCAATTCAGCGATTTCCAATTCACGCCCCTGGGCCGGGCCTGGGTCACCGTTGGCCACCGCTTCCCAGCGCGCGACACCGGGGCTGACTTCGCCGTCGGGTACACCCAGGCCAATAGGCATGTCGGCGGCGATGACTTTCCATTGCGCATTCGACGCCTGCATTTCGCGCTGGAGCCAGTCCAGTTGTTCACGCCCGAGGAAGGGTTTTTCAGCGCCCAGGTTGTCATCGTTGGCACCGCGATAACTGCGCATGTCGAGTACAAATACATCGAGCAGCGGGCCGTAACCGAGCTTGCGATAGATCCGCCCGCCACCATCGCCGCTCTGCAAGCGCATTGGCGCGTATTCGAGCCAGGCCTGGCGTGCGCGGCCCACCAGGCTGTGGATATCCTTGTCCTGGTAACGCGCATCCAGCTGCTTGCCCGGCGACCAGTTGTTCACCACTTCGTGGTCGTCCCACTGCCAGATCTGCGGGACCTCGGCGTTGAAGCGACGGATGTTTTCGTCCATCAGGTTGTAGCGATAATTGCCGCGATACTCATCGAGGGTCTCGGCGACTTTGCTCTTGGCTTCGGTGGTGATGTTGCGCCATACCCGGCCGTCTTCCGTGGTGAGCTGCGCCGGGATCGGGCCGTCGGCGTAAATGGTGTCGCCGCTGTGGATAAAAAAGTCCGGCAGGCGCAGGCGCATTGCTTCGTAGATGCGCATGCCGCCAATGTCCGGATTGATGCCGAAGCCCTGGCCGACGGTGTCGCCGCTCCAGACGAAACGGATGTCACGGCGGGTTTGCGGCACGCTGCGCAAGTGACCGAACCAGGGTTCGCTGGCAACGCCGTTCTGGGCGTCCTCGAACTGCACGCGATAGAAAATCGCCTGATCGGCGGGCAGCCCGGTGAGTTCGACCCGGGCTGTGAAATCGGTGCGTGCATCGGCCAGGGGCGAGACGAATCGCCGAGGGTTGGGAAACAGGCTGCGGGTGTCCCACTCCACCACCATCCGCGCAGGGCGGTCGCAGCGGCTCCAGATGATCGCCCGGTCGCCCAGCAGGTCGCCGGACTGCACGCCGTCGGTGAGTTGCGGCCGATCCTTGACCGAAGCGATCACCGCCGGCGCCAGCCCCGGCAACAACAGCCCGGCGCCGACCGCTTGCATGACACGACGGCGCCCGAGGTTGAAATCGCTCATGGTGTTCTCCCTGAAAAAGGAAAAACTAAAGCATGGCCCTATGACCCTGGCATGACACAGATCCCGCCAACACCACAGATCCCTTGTGGGAGCGGGCTTGCTCGCGAAGGGGTCGTGTCAGCCGAAGTATTCTTTGCTGACACTCCGCTTTCGCGAGCAAGCCCGCTCCCACAGTTAATGGTGTCAGGCCCTGGCTGGCTCCAGTGCCAACTCCACCGTCTCCGGCCGTTTCACCAGCGCATACACCACCGCCGTCAACAGGCTCCCCGCCACAATCGCCAACAAATAAAGCAGCGCATGGTTGATCGCATTCGGGATCGCCAACACGAACAACCCACCGTGGGGCGCCATCAGTTTACAGCCGAAGTACATCGACAACGCACCGGTCAGCGCACCGCCGGCGATGCTCGCCGGAATCACCCGCAGCGGGTCTTTGGCCGCAAACGGAATCGCCCCTTCGGAGATGAAGCACAGCCCCAGCACCAGCGCCGCTTTACCGGCTTCGCGCTCGGTCTGGGCGAACTTGCGCCGGGCAATGAACGTGGCGATGCCCAGACCGATCGGCGGCACCATGCCGGCCGCCATGGTCGCCGCCATCGGCGCGTAGCTCTGCGACGCCAGCAAGCCCACCGAGAACGCATAGGCTGCCTTGTTGATCGGCCCGCCGAGGTCGACGCACATCATGCCGCCCAGCAGCACACCGAGCAGAATCGCATTGGTGGTGCCCATGCTGTCGAGGAAATGCGTAAGCCCGGCAAGCATCCCGGCGACCGGCTTGCCGACCACGTAGATCATCACCAGCCCGGTGAACAGACTCGCCAGCAGCGGAATGATCAGGATCGGCTTGAGCGCCTCGAGACTTTGCGGTAACCGCGCATATCGGTTGATCGCCTTGGCCGCATAACCAGCCAGAAAACCGGCGATGATCCCGCCGATGAAACCGGCGCCCAGGGTGCTCGCCAGCATACCGCCGATCATCCCCGGCGCGAGGCCAGGACGGTCGGCAATGGAATAGGCGATATAACCCGCCAACAGAGGCACCATCAGCTTGAACGCAGTGTCGCCGCCGATCTGCATCAACGCCGCCGCCAGCGTGCCCTCTTCCTTGAATGCGGTGATGCCGAACACGAACGACAAGGCGATCATCAAGCCGCCGGCCACCACCATCGGCAACATGAACGACACGCCGGTCAGCAGGTGTTTATAGACGCCCGTCTTCTCTTGTTTGGCCGTTGTCTTGGCGGTGCTCGAAGCGCTTTCCTGCTGGCCTTCGGCCAGGGCTTTTTTCAAGGTCGCTTCAGCTTGTTTGAGAGCAATGCCGGTGCCGCAGCGATAGATTTTCTTACCGGCGAAACGCTCGGTGGCGACTTCGATATCGGCCGCCAGCAGCACCACATCGGCTTCGGCAATGGCTTGCGCGCTCAACGGATTGCGCGCACCGACCGACCCCTGGGTTTCCACCTGCAGGTCATAGCCCAGGCGCTTGGCCGCTTGCTGCAAGGCCTCGGCGGCCATGAACGTGTGAGCGACACCCGTCGGGCACGCGGTGACGGCCACCAGTCGCGGCGCGTTCTCGACGACCGCCACCGGTTCGACGACGGACACTTCAGCGGCGTAAACCTGAGCCTCCTGCGCTCCTCGCTGCAGCACGGCTTCCACATCCTGCAGGGCCTGGGCCGGAGTGCTCTGGAACAGCCGCTTACCGACAAACCGCGACATGTCCACGGGCGCGCTGGTCACCAGCAGTACCCACTCGGCCGCATCGAGGGTGGCCGCCGACAGTTGTTTTTCGGGATGCGCGGCATCTGTGACTTCGACGCTGGTGCTCCAGCCCTGGCGCTGGGCCGCGGCATCGAGCAGCCGGGCACACAGCACACTGGTGACCATGCCGTTCGGGCAGGCCGTAACGATGGCTAACTTCATGACAAACCCTCTTATTGTTCTGTCAGGGGACGCACGCGCACACCCTGTTCGAGCTGCGCCAGTTGCGCTGCGTCGCCAATGCCGAATCCGATCTGGGTCACTGCCATCGCGGCAATCGCCGTGGCGGTGCGTAAGGTCTGCTCAGGCGTATCGGCACTGAGCAAACCGTGGAGCATCCCAGCCAGCAACGAATCACCCGCGCCCACCGTGCTGGCGACGCTGACCTTGGGTGGCGTGGCATGCAGTGCCGAACCGACGCTGAACCAGTTCACACCCTCGGCACCATGGGAAATCACCACATGCTCGATGCCCTGAGCGTGCAAGCGCTCCGCCGCCAAGGCCTGGGCACTGACCGACACAACCTCGCAGTCCAGCACCTCGGCCAGCTCTTCGGTGTTGGGTTTGATCAGCCACGGCCCCGCTTTCAGCGCTGCACGCAGCGCCTCGCCGCTGGTGTCGAGGGCGACGTTCAGCCCCAGGTTTTTCAAGCGCAAGATCAACGCCTGCAACCATTGAGCACTGACGCCCAATGGCAAGCTTCCGGCGACAACCACCGCATCGTGGCCCGGGGCAATCTGCTCCAGTCGATCGATCAAGGCCTGCTGCGCCGCTTCGCTGACCTGCGGCCCCGGCCCGTTGATGTCGGTGATGCGCCCTTCGCTTTCCGCCAGTTTGATATTGCTGCGGGTCTCGCCCGGAACACGGATAAAGGCATCGACAAAACCGCGTTTGGCGAACAATGTTTCGAACGCTTGCAGGTTGTCTTCGCCAAGAAAGCCACTGACGGTCAGCTGATGCCCGAGGTCCGCCAGCACTTGCGCCACGTTCACGCCTTTGCCGGCGGCGTGGGTGTGCATCACATCGCTGCGGTTGACCTGGCCGGCTTCAAGGCGCGGCAACTGGACGGTCAGGTCCAGCGCCGGGTTGAGGGTCAGGGTAATAATCCGGGCCATTACAGGGCCTCCACTAATGCGCGCACTTCATTGGCGCTGCCCACGGCCAGGGCCTGTCGGGCAAGGGTTTGAGTCTGAGTGAAGTCCAGTTCGCGAATCCGCGCCTTGACTTCGGCAATGCTGCGCGCCCCGACGCTGAGTTCATCCACCCCGAGGCCGACCAGCACCGGCACTGCCAGCGGGTCGGCCGCCAGCTCACCGCATACACCGACCCATTTGCCGTGGGCATGGGCCGCGCGCACGGTGATGTCGATCAGTTGCAGCACCGCCGGATGCAAGCCATCGGCCTGGGCCGACAGCGTCGGATGGCCACGGTCGATGGCCAGGGTGTATTGGGTCAGGTCGTTGGTACCGACGCTGAAAAAGTCGACCTCCCGGGCCAGCACCGGCGCCAGCAATGCCGCCGACGGCACTTCGATCATGATCCCCAATTGCAAGTCGGCGACCGGGATTTCCCGGCGCAGGCGTTCGGTCATGTCACGGGCCTGGCGCCACTCGTCGACGCTGCCCACCATCGGGAACATGATCCGCAGCGCACGGTTATCGGCAGCCCGCAGCAAGGCGCGCAGTTGCGCTTCCATGATCTGCGGGCGCTGCAGGGTCAGGCGAATGCCGCGCACGCCGAGGAAGGGGTTCTCTTCCTTCGCAATCGGCCAGTACGGCAGCGGTTTGTCGCCACCGACATCGAGGGTGCGCACCACCAGCGGTCGCCCGGCCAGACCGTCGAGGACGCGGCGGTACTCGATTTCCTGGGTCGCCTCGTCGGGCGCTTGCGGGTGGGCCATGAAAATCAGTTCGGTGCGCAACAGGCCGATGCCTTCGGCGCCCTGCTCCACCGCGCCGGTCACGCCAGCGCTTTCACCAATGTTGGCGAACACTTCGACGGCGTGGCCATCGGTGGTCAGCGCCGGTTGATGACGCCGTTCCGCAGCCGCCTTCAAGCGCTGCTCGCGGGTATCGCGTTCGACCGTGGCGCGCTGCAAGGTCGCCGGGTCAGCGTCCACATGCAGGCGACCACGCTGGCCATCGAGCAGCAACGGCGTGCCCGGCGCCAGCAGCAACACGCCGGGGCCGGCGCCGACCAGTGCCGGAATGCCCAGCGCCCGGGCGACAATCGCACTGTGCGCAGTTGCGCCACCCCGGGCGGTGAGAATCCCCGCCACGCGAGCGGGGTCCAGACGCGCGACGTCGGACGGGCCGACCTCGTCCATCACCAGAATGTACGGTTGGTCCGGTTCACTCGGGGTTTCGATGCCACTGAGTTGCATCAACACCCGACGCCCGATATCGCGCAAGTCGGCCGCTCGCTCGGCGAGCAAGGCATCCTGCAATGCTTCCTGCTGCCGGGCCGCCGCTTCAATCACGGCCATCCACGCCGCCTCGGCGCTTTCGCCCTGCTTGAGGCGCGTATCGACCTCATCAGTCAGTTCCGGGTCGTCGAGCATCTCCTGGTGGGTGATGAAGATTTCGCGGATGGCTTTGCTCTTGCTGCGCTCGATCAGGCCCTGGATGTCACGGCGTACCTGTGCCAGAGCTTGCTGGAGACGCTCACGCTCGATGCCGGCGGATTCGCCACGCAACGGGTAATCGATGGTTTGCAGCACTTGAATATGCGCCGGGCCGATAGCGATCCCTGGAGCGGCGGCAATCGCCTGAACCACGCTGCCGGATATCGGGGCGAGGACCACTTCAGCCATATCGGCAACCACTTCGTGCACCTGGCTTACCGGCGGCAGCGGTTCGATTTCCTCACCGAGGCCTTCTTCGATGGCGGCCAACAAGGCCGGCAACGCATCCGCCGCGATGCCCGGTTCGGCGATGATTTCCAGGACCTGCCCCCGACGGGCGCCGAGGCTGAGCAACTTGCTCAAGCTCTTTACCGATACCGCGCTGTCGTGGCCATCGACGATGCGCACGCGGATGTCACCTTCAAAACTCTTTGCCAGTTGCGCGAGGATTTTCGCCGGCCGCGCATGCAGACCGTGGGCGTTGGCCAATGCAATTCGTGCGCTGGGCCAGTCGGCGGGCACTTCACCACCGAGCACTTCGAGGACTTTGCGACTGCTGGTGGCGCGGCCCAACTCATGGCCACGTCCTTCGATCAACAACGCGCACAGGCGTTCGAGCAGGGCTTGATGGGCCTCACCGAGACTGGCCAGGCAGAACAGTCCATTGAGTGGCTGGCCGAGATAGCGCAGCGGTCTGTCCGGGGTGACGAAGGCCAGGCCCGGACGCTTCACCGTCTGCTCGCTGTGCAGCCACCACAGGCCATCGCCCAGGGGCAGCGCTTCGACCTGTTGCAACACGGCGGAGAAACCGTTGCTCACGCAGTCGGCCTGCCGCAACAAGCGTGCGCCGCGCCAGACCAGCTCTTCGAAATCTTCAGCCGCCACACCGAGGCCGATCATCTGCGCATCCAGCGCCAACTCCTGCGGCGCGCCTTGGAGCAACTTCAGCAAGGCTTCGGCGGAACCGGCGCGACGCAGGGCCTGGCCCAGATCAGTCTCGCCGAGGGCGCGGGTGAGCAATTGCAAAAGATGCAGATGCTCATCGGATTTGGCGGCGATACCGATCGCCAGGTAAACGATATGACCGTCGCCCCAGTCCACGCCATCGGGAAACTGCATCAGGCGCACACCGGTGGTGAACACCAGGTCGCGGGTTTCGGGCGTACCGTGGGGGATGGCAATACCTTGACCGAGAAAGGTCGAGCCCTGGGCTTCCCGTGCCTGCAAACCGGCGAGATACCCCTCGGCAACCAGGCCGTCGGCGACCAGATGCCGGGCCAGCAATTGCAGCGCTGCGGACTTATCCACAGCCGATTGGCCTATGGAAATCTGCTCTACAGTGAGCTCGAGCATGCTTTCTCCTTTTTGGCGCCTTGGGGCACCAGGTATTGTTTTGAATGAGTCAGCTTAGGCGCTTGGTCATCGCTTTTGGCGGTTTCACGGCAGAACCGGCCAAAGGCGCCTAAAACGTAGAAAATACGCCTGCTGAAACGTTTAATCTAGATCGATTGGCACGTTACTCGATATTGGCCCATCCTTGAAGTCCAACTTGTCGGATGCGTTGCGACAATGGTCGCCTGCCTTAATCGGTTAGGATTGACGAAAATGTCGAGGCAATCTCGAAAAAACAAGGAAACAGCGGGTTGAAACTCAGTGATATCGCCCAGTTGGCCGGTGTGTCCGTCACCACCGCCAGCTATGTCATCAATGGCAAGGCCGAACAACAGCGCATCAGCAGCGCTACCGTCGAACGCGTGCGCGCGGTCGTCGAACAACATGGCTTCACGCCTAACCCACAGGCTGCCGGTTTGCGCAGCCGGCACACCCGCACATTGGGGTTCATTCTGCCGGATCTGGAAAACCCCAGTTACGCGCGAATCGCCAAATTGCTGGAGCAAGGTGCGCGGGCCCGGGGTTATCAGTTGCTGATCGCCAGTTCCGACGATGCACCGGACAGCGAACGGCAACTGCTGCAACTGTTCCGCGCCCGGCGCTGCGACGCACTGATCGTTGCCAGCTGCCTGCCGGCCGGCGACGACAGTTATCGCCAATTGCAGGCCAAGGGCATTCCGATCATCGCCATCGACCGGGTCATGGAACCCGAGCATTTCTGCTCGGTGATCAGTGACGACCGCGAGGCCAGCCTGCAACTGACCCGCAGCCTGCTCGATCCCTTGCCCAAACAGATCGCGCTGATCGGCGCCCGCCCGGAGCTCAGCATCAGTCAGGAACGCTCCGCCGGCTTCAAAGAGGCGCTCGCCGGGTTCAACGGTGAGGTGCTGATCGAAGAAGGTGAGTCCTTCAGCCGCGAGTGCGGTAAACAATTGATGGAAGAGTTGCTGCAGCGCCTGGGCCATTTGCCCGATGCCCTGGTGACCACATCCTACGTGCTGCTTCAGGGCGTGTTCGATGCGCTGCACGACTTCCCGCTGAAAAACCGCCCGCTGCGCCTCGGCACGTTCGGCGACACCCAGTTGCTGGACTTCCTGCCGCTGCCGGTCAACGCCATGGCCCAGCAACACCAGCTGATCGCCGACAAGGCCCTCGCGCTGGCCCTGGCAGCCATCGAGCAGTCGGATTACCGGCCCGGCGTGCAAGCCATCGCGCGCACGTTCAAGCAGCGTATTCGCCAGGACTGAACCGTGGAGCTGATCGACACCCACACCCATCTGGACTTTCCAGACTTCGACGCCGACCGTCAGGCCCTGCTGGCCGAAAGCCGCGCCCTCGGAGTGCGGCGGATGGTGGTGCTGGGGGTTTATCAGGCCAATTGGCAGCGGGTCTGGGAGTTGGTGCAGAGTGACCCCGACCTGCACGCCGCGTTCGGATTGCACCCGGTGTACCTGGACGATCATCAACCGGAACACCTGAGCGAACTCGGCGACTGGCTGACTCGCCTGGCCGGCCATCGGCAACTGTGTGCGGTCGGCGAGATCGGCCTGGACTACTTCATCGAAACCCTGGACCGCGACGGCCAGCAGGCGTTGTTCGAGGCGCAATTGCAATTGGCGGCGGATTTCGACCTTCCGGCCTTGATCCATGTGCGGCGTAGCCATGCGGCGGTGATTGCCACGCTCAAACGGTTTCGCCTGAAACGGGCCGGCATCATCCACGCCTTTGCCGGCAGCAAGGAAGAAGCCCGGGAATACATCAAGCTTGGCTTCAAACTGGGCCTCGGCGGTGCCGCGACCTGGCCGCAGGCGCTGCGCATGCACCGCGTGCTCGCCGAGCTGCCACTGGATTCTGTGGTGCTGGAAACCGACTCGCCGGACATGGCCCCTGCCATGTTCCCCGGCCAGCGCAACAGCCCCGCACACCTGCCAGCGATCTGCGCGGCACTGGCCGACATCATGGCAATCAGCCCCGAGCAATTGGCCGCGGCCAGTACGGCCAATGCCTGCGAGTTGTTTAACTGGTCATGACTGCCAGCACCCGCCAACTGTGGGAGCGGGCTTGCCCGCGAAGACGGCGGCACATTCAACATCAATGTGACTGAAAGATCGCTTTCATTGGATCGCCGCCCGGAGCAAGCCCGCTCCCACAGGGTACCGAGGAGAATTTCAGACCCGGAATGCGCTGATCAACTGCTTCAACTCCACGACCTGGGCCGACAACGCCCGGCTGGCATCTTCGGTCTGATGTGCGCCTTCAGCGGTACGCTCGCCGGCGCGATTGATCTCGACGATGTTCTGGTCGATGTCGTGGGCCACGGCGGTTTGCTGCTCCACGGCCGCGGCAATCTGCTGGTTCTGGTCGACGATCATGCCGACCGCGCCCAGGATGTTTTCCAGCGCCCGCTGGACCTTCTCCGACTGCCCGACCGTGCCGCTGGCCATTTCATGGCTGGTGCCCATGGCCTTGACCGCCGCGCCGACACCGCCATGGAGCCTGGCGATCATCTGCTCGATTTCTTCGGTCGATTGCTGGGTTCGTTTGGCCAGGGTCCGGACTTCATCGGCTACCACTGCGAAACCACGCCCCTGCTCGCCGGCCCGTGCCGCCTCGATGGCGGCATTGAGCGCCAGCAGGTTGGTCTGCTCGGCGATACTCTTGATCACTTCGAGCACGCGGCTGATGGACTGGCTGTCGCTGGCCAGTTGGTTGATCACCAGTACCGATTGATCGATCTCGTTGGCCAGCGCGGCAATGCTGCCTTGTTGCGACTCCACCAGGCCGCGGCCACTGATGGTTTCATCGTTGACACTGTGGGCACTGCTCACCGCCGCGGCGGCACTGCGCGCGACCTCCTGGGATGTGGCCGACATCTGGTTCATGGCCGTGGCCACTTGTTCGATCTGCGTGCGCTGCCCGGCGACGGCCTGGTTGCTTTGCGCGGAAACGCTTTCCACTTGCCCGGCCTGACGCTCGACTTCACTGACGGTCTGCCCCACCCGCTCGATCAGGTCATGGATTTTTTTCACGGTGCCGTTGAACACCTCGCCCAACTCCCCCAGCTCATCACGGCTATGGGCGCTGAAGGTCACGGTCATATCGCCGGCCGCCACCTTGTCCATCACCGCGCCCAGGCGCTTGAGCGTGGTGCGGGTCGAGACGTAGAACGCGCCGTAGAGATAAAAGATCAACACAAACACGACTGACAGCGCCACGGCCTGCAAGACCATGTGCGTGCGGTTCTGCTCCAGGCGTTGCTGCAACTGCGGGCCCAGATACTTCAGGGTGGCTTCGTTGAGTTGGTAGGTCTGGTCCATCAGGGCGCTGACCTGATCGTAAAAACCCTGCCACGGCGCGTCGAGGGTATCGGCCATGACCACTTGTTCTTCGAACAGCTCGCTGGCTTTCTTCAAGGATGCCCGGCTGCTATCGGCCTGAGCGGCCAGGTTATCGCGTGCGGCTTTGCTGGAACCCAGGGCATCCTGCAACTTCAGGCCATACTCGGCCTGGAGCTTTTCAATCTGCGCCAGCAACTCATCGAAACGGGTACTCGAAGCCGAGTTGATGAACCCCTGCCCCAACGAGTAAGACCCCATTGCCCGACCTTCGCCCAGGAGCTGGGTGACTCGTGGCGTGACGAGGGTGACGAGCTCACTCAACTGGCGCATGTCGCTCTGGTTGTCGCGACTGAGGCCGGACTGACTGGTGATGAGCTGGCTGAAAATCTGCGCGCTGCCCACCAGCTTGCCGATCAGGGCACTTTTGCTTTGCAGGGAGTTTTCCGTTTGCTGGGCCTTGAACGCGGCGATCATTTCATCGCGTTTGCCATCAAACACCGCGACCTGCTCCGGGTCGCTGGTCATCGCCGCCAGCCCTTGCAGGCGAGTCAGAATACTCTGCTCAAGGGCGCTGATCTTCGATTCGACATTGCCGGCCTTGCCGGATTGGCCGAGGCTGACATTGATCTGCACCAGGTTGTTCAGGGTTTCCAGATCACGCCGCAACGCCAGGCTGCTGCCCAACAGGTCGAGACTTTGCAGTTCGATGCGCGTGCCCTGGAATTCGCGGTAGGAGTCACGCACCAGATAGAAGTTGGTCACCAGCATCGGCACCAGGAACAGTACGCTGATCAGGCTGAACTTCATGCCGAAGCTCAGGCGGTTCATCAGTGCGACAGCGGGATAGAGCAAGCTCTTCACTGGATGTCTCCCTTCAGTTTCTTATTTTTTTTATTGGCAGGCGCAGACAGACGGCAGATAGCCACTATTCGACGCTATCTCTGTATAACTTAAATCGGCAGGAGGTTTTGTAACTTAAGGTTAACGACAGCGCGAAGCCCTACGACCAAGTAATCGCCCCTGTGGCGAGGGAGCTTGCTCCCGTCCGGCTGCGCAGCAGTCGTTGTTGAATTGAATGGGGGGCGACTGCGTCGCCCAGCGGGAGCAAGCTCCCTCGCCACAATGGCTCTGACTGCTGGACTAATGCAGGACCGTCCACAACGCAAACCCGGCATACCAGAGCACCGCCGCACGTAGCAGCAGCGCCCAGATACGGTCCAGATTGTTGATACCTTCCACGCCAGCCACCGGCGCCGGAATTTCACCGGCCACCAGCCCGACTTTCACGATCAATTGCGCGGCGCTGATATTCCAGTTCAGCAGCTCATGCAGCATGACCCGACTGACCGCGACAAAATTGCCGACCAACGCCAGGCTCGCCGCCAGAAGGCGCACCGGCAACCAGTCGAAGGCGTGACGCAGTTGCCCGGCGCGCTCGACCACCGCCGGGTTTTTCCCGTGCTCTTCGGCCAGCGCCAGCAGGCGATAACTCAGCGCCGCGACCGGACCCAACAGGAAGTACCAGAAAATCACCGCGAAAAAGCTCTGGTAGGCCTCCCACAGCAAATGCCCTTCGACCTGTTCCAGTAGCTGTTCACCATTGTCTGCGCAGATATCCAGGTCGCGCTTGGCGACATGGGCCGCCGCTTGCAGGTCCTCCCGACGCCAGGCATCGCGGAACGGCCCGAGATCGCCCAGCAGATCACCGCGCCCCAGGCTGTAGATCACCACCAGCAAATGAATTGGCAACGCCAACAACCCATAGGCCACCGGCTCGATGACAACCAGCAGCAAAGCCAGCAACGCCACCGGCAACAAGACCAGTGCCGCCAGCACCAGCCATGGTCGGTTCGAAAGTCGCGGGCTGGCTTCAAGCTTGTTCAGCTCGTGTGTCCAGCCATTATCACGCTGAACCCGATGGCGCAGGGCCGAGAACTTCTCGATCCACACCGCCAACAGCAACACCAGAAAACTCATCGTCCTTCCTCTTGTGCCAGGGCGGCACGATAGCGTGCCCAGTCGAACGCCGGCCCTGGATCGGTTTTGCGCCCCGGTGCAATGTCACTGTGCCCGCAGATGCGCTCTGTGGTGATTGCCGTGAACGCCTGTTGCAACTGGCGGGTCAGGGCTGTCAACGCGCTGTATTGCGCGTCGGTGAACGGCAGATCATCCGTGCCTTCGAGCTCGATGCCCACGGAAAAATCGTTACAGGTTTCCCGCCCCTCGAAGCACGAGACACCCGCATGCCACGCACGCTCAAGGCACGAAACAAACTGGGTGACAGTACCGTCTCGCTCGATCAGAAAGTGCGCCGACACCCGCAAATCCGCGATCCCTTCAAAATAGGGGTGTTCGGTGACATCCAGACGATTCTGGAAAAACTCCTGCACCTTGCCGGTGGCGAACTGCGCCGGCGGCAGGCTGATGTTATGGATCACCAGCAGGGAAATTTCGCCTGTGGGGCGCGCATTGAAGTTGGGTGAGGGGCAGACATGCGCACCCTGAATCCAACCGCTCGCGGGGTCCAACTGCATACCGATTCCTTCAATGTCGACAGTATTGGCACAGTATGCCGCGATAATCCCCCGGGGCGCGATCACTTGCCGCGATTGAGACGCTTTAGGTTGCCGATCACCGACTCCAGTGCACGCTCGAACAGCAAGGTATCGTCAAGCATTCGCGCCACGCCGTTGCGCAGCTCCGGGGCCAGGTCGGTGCGGCTTCGCTCGTCCTGGGTAACCGCGAGAAAATCAGCCAGCAATTCGGAAAATATCGCCGGGTCATCGACAAAGTCATTCAACAGGCGCTGTACGACCTGGTCGATGCGTACGTACAGGCTGTCACGGTCATGATCGTCACAGACTCCCCACCCCATGGCCGCGTTGGCGATTTCGTTGAGCAGACGTCGCGCCGGATGACTGCTGCGGCTGAAGAAGCTCTTGTCGAGCAGCGCCACCTTGACCAGTGGAATCTGCAATCGGCCGACCAGTGCCTTGAGGGAGTCCGGCAGGTTGCGATCATCGAGCATGCATTCGAAAAGCAGGGCGACCAGGTTGATCACATCCTCATCGGCCTCCCCGAAAACCCGCGACCTGCCGCTTTTGACGCTGACCCGGGTCAACAACAGTTCGAGTTGGTTGCGCAGATCGAAATCATCGACGGCCGCCGGTGCCGGCACGTATTGCTGCAAGTGCGAAAGCAGGCGCAACAGATCTCGCGTGGAAATCGGATCGGGGCCCTCGTCGGTCAGTCCGCCCGTGACGCTTTGGTCAGGTCGGTCCGTGGTGCGACGCACCGGGGCCGGTTTCAGGTCGGGCAACACACCGGTGGCGAGCAGCAACTGATTGGCTTCTGCGTAAAGCTGATCGACCTCGCTGAGGACATAGCGCTCAAACAAAGTGAGGATGATCAGCTTGACCTTGATCTCCAGCCCCAACTGGCGTGCGGCTTGCAAAAAGTACTCGCAGAACATCGCCGGACCCAGGGGATTGTGCAGATCGCCCGGCTCCTTGCCCAACAAGGCACAGAGCCGGGCCGTCAGTTGGTCCAAGGCGAAACCGTCGCGGTCCAGCACCCGGTTGACCATCGCTTGCACCGCGACCGTGCGCTCGCGCTCGTCATCGGGTTGCACCGTCGAGGTATCGGCATCCAGGGCATGGGGCAAAGCCGCAAGCACGCTTTCGTATTGGGCGAGACGGATAAACGCGGCGAAAAACTGTTCGAGAAAAACCCGTTCGATGCTTTTGCGCTTGAGGCGCAAATCGCGCATCGCTTGAAAGAAGATGTTCTGTTCGACGTCACAGTGGGCGCGGTCGGCCATTTCGAAGAGGGTGTCGTCGGCGTTATCGAACAACGCCTGCAATCCGTGCCGCAGCTGTTGCGCGGCCTTGTCGCGAACCTGGAGAAGAATCGCCGGCAGGCGGGCGAGTGGCGAGTGAGCCACCTGGTCGGTAGTTGCCTTGTGCAAAGGCACTACATTCCCGTCGTTGTGCATTCGGTCTCCCAGGAACGGTTTTGCTTCGGCTCGTCAAACTCATGACGTCAAATACAAGGCGGATTATCTTGAAAAGCTCCCCTTTGCGCCAGAAGACTCTGCATCAGCTCTCAAACAGGCGTTTGCTCGGCAACAATGAACAACGCGACAACGGCAGGGATTCGACCAAATGCAGGCGCCAGTGCCAACGTAACGCTCTGATGCCTTGGGTTGGTCCGTGCCATGGCCCTATAATCGAGCCACTTTGTTTGTGGAGTCCGTTATGCCGAATCTACGTCTCGCCGATCTGACCGCCGAAATCGAAGCCAACGTGCGCCGTGCGTTGCGTGAAGACATCGGCAGCGGCGACATCACCGCACAGTTGATCCCGGCCGAACGCCTGGCCAAAGCCACCATCATTACCCGCGATGCGGCCGTCATCAGCGGCACCGCCTGGGTGGATAACGTGTTTCGGCAACTGGACCCACGGGTGGCGGTGCACTGGCAGGTTGCCGACGGTGAACGGGTGACACCCAATCAGGTGCTGTTCCACCTCGAAGGCCCTGCACGTTCGCTGCTGACCGGCGAACGCAGCGCCCTCAACTTCTTGCAACTGCTCTCCGGCGTGGCGACCCGTGCGCAATACCTGGCGGACTTCGTGGCCGAGACTCAGGTCAAGCTGCTGGACACCCGCAAAACACTGCCGGGGCTGCGCCTGGCGCAAAAGTACGCCGTAACCTGCGGCGGTTGCCATAACCACCGCATCGGCCTGTATGACGCCTTCCTGATCAAGGAAAACCACATCGCCGCCAGCGGCGGCATCGCGCAGGCCATCGCCGCCGCGCACAAGATCGCCCCGGGCAAACCGGTCGAGATTGAAGTGGAAAGCCTGGATGAATTGAAAGAAGCGCTGGCGGCCGGTGCCGACATCATCATGCTCGACGAACTGAGCCTGGACGACATGCGCGAAGCCGTGCGCCTGAACGCTGGCAAGGCCAAGCTGGAGGCCAGCGGCGGGATCAACGAAAATACGTTGCTGCCCATCGCCGAAACCGGGGTGGATTATATTTCGATTGGTGCGATGACCAAGGATGTGAAGGCGGTAGACCTGTCGATGCGACTGAGCCTCTGATCGCGCCGCGCCGCATGAAAAACGCCAGCCTCTTCAAGGCTGGCGTTTTTTGTCAGACCACCAGATTGTTCATCTCGCAGTACTCTTCCCACTCGACGCCCAACACCTCGGCCGCTTCTTTGTGCAGCTTCAGGCGTTCTGCTTCGTATTCTTCCGGCGTTGAGGTGTACTTGAGCGTCAGCTCCCACGGCTGCAGGCCCTGGGCTTCCGCCTCGTCCTCGAAAGCCCATTGAATCTGGTCTTTCTGATCATCGGGACTCAGGTCCTTGATCTCCTCCATCAGATCCGGCACATCCAGCACGTACTTTTTCAGTGCTTCTTCGTGTCGGGCTTCTTGGGTCAATTCTTTTATTGTCATGGCGTTCTCGTTGATCTGGGGAATGGAAGATGGATCTGGATCATCAAGGATCTCTCTGACGCAAAAAAACCGTATCAAGCATGGTTTTTCTGGCCTTCAGAACCATTCGGGATCATCTGAAAACAAGTGTTGCTGGTGCCCGAGACAGGAATCGAACCTGCGACCTTCGCGTTACGAGTGCGCTGCTCTACCGGCTGAGCTACACGGGCGGTGGGCTAAACCTAGCACTGACTTCAGGGGCAGGCAACTTCCGGAACGTCTCAATTTCCTGCAGACAAAAAAATGCCCCACAGCTTTCACTGCGGGGCATTTTTTATAACGTTGAAGCGGTCAGGCGTGAGGCGTGATTAAACGCCCGAAGCCTTGGCTGCCGCCACGTCTTTGATGGACAGCTTGATACGGCCGCGGTTGTCCACGTCCAGTACCAGTACTTCCACTTCCTGGCCTTCTTTGAGGATGTCGGTCACTTTCTCAACGCGAGCATCGCTCAGCATGGAGATGTGAACCAGACCGTCCTTGCCCGGCAGGATGTTGACGAATGCGCCGAAGTCGACGATGCGCTCAACCTTACCGACATAGATCTTGCCGATCTCGGCTTCAGCGGTGATGCCCAGAACGCGCTGACGAGCAGCTTCCGCCGCTTCCTTGGTTTCGCCGAAGATCTTGATCGAACCGTCGTCTTCGATGTCGATCGAAGCCTTGGTTTCCTCACAGATCGCACGAATGGTCGCGCCGCCTTTACCGATGACATCACGGATTTTGTCGGTGTCGATCTTCATCGCGATCATGGTCGGAGCGTTGGCCGACAATTCGGTACGCGACTGGCCAATGATCTGGTTCATCTGGCCGAGGATGTTCAGGCGCGCTTCCAGGGCTTGGCCCAGAGCGATTTCCATGATCTCTTCGGTGATGCCCTTGATCTTGATGTCCATCTGCAGCGCGGTGACGCCTTTGGCGGTACCCGCTACCTTGAAGTCCATGTCGCCCAGGTGGTCTTCGTCACCCAGGATGTCGGTCAGGACGGCGAATTTCTCGCCTTCTTTAACCAGACCCATGGCGATACCGGCAACCGGCGCCTTCATTGGCACACCAGCGTCCATCAGGGCCAGGGAAGCGCCACAAACGGAAGCCATCGAGCTCGAACCGTTGGATTCGGTGATTTCCGACACAACACGGATGGTGTACGGGAACACGTCAGCGGCAGGCAGCATGGCCGACACCGAACGACGGGCCAGACGGCCGTGACCGATTTCGCGACGACCAGCACCACCCATGCGACCACACTCGCCTACCGAGAACGGAGGGAAGTTGTAGTGCAGCATGAACGGGTCTTTTTTCTCGCCTTCCAGGGTGTCCAGCAGTTGTGCGTCACGGGCAGTACCCAGTGTTGCAACGACCAGAGCCTGGGTTTCGCCACGAGTGAACAGAGCCGAACCGTGGGTTTTTGGCAGAACACCGACTTCGATGTTCAACGGACGTACGGTCTTGGTGTCGCGACCGTCGATACGTGGCTTGCCGTTAACGATGTTTTCGCGAACGGTGCGGTATTCGATTTCGCCGAAAGCCGCTTTGACTTCGCTGGAAGAAGGCTGGCCTTCTTCACCGGACAGCTTGGCAACGACCTGGTCCTTCAACTCGCCCAGGCGAGCGTAACGGTCGGCCTTGACGGTGATGGTGTAGGCCTGGGAGATCGCTTCGCCGAACTCGGCACGGATAGCGCCCAGCAGTTCGGTGGCTTCTGGCGCAGGTGCCCAGGTCCAGGTCGGCTTGGCAGCTTCAGCGGCCAGTTCCTTGACGGCGTTGATCACAACCTGGAACTCGTCGTGAGCAAACAGTACCGCGCCCAGCATCTGGTCTTCGGTCAGCTCTTTGGCTTCCGATTCAACCATCAGCACGGCGTCCGAAGTACCGGCAACGACCATGTCCAGGCTCGAGGCAGCCTGTTGCTCGTAGGTCGGGTTCAGCAGGTAGCCGGTGCTTTCGTGGAAGGCAACGCGGGCAGCGCCGATCGGGCCATCGAAAGGAATGCCGGAGATTGCCAGAGCAGCCGAGGTACCGATCATCGCAGCGATGTCCGGATCGGTCTTCTTGCTGGTGGAAACGACGGTGCAGACAACCTGCACTTCGTTCATGAAGCCTTCGGGGAACAGCGGACGGATCGGACGGTCGATCAGTCGGGAAGTCAGGGTTTCTTTCTCGGAAGGACGGCCTTCGCGCTTGAAGAAACCGCCAGGGATCTTACCGGCAGCGTAAGTCTTTTCCTGGTAGTGAACAGACAGAGGGAAGAAGCCCTTGCCTGGATCGGCTTGTTTTGCACCGACTACGGTCACCAATACGCTGACGTCGTCGTCAACGGTGACCAATACTGCGCCGGAGGCCTGACGGGCGATACGGCCAGTCTCGAGGGTAACGGTCGACTGACCGAACTGGAATTTTTTGATTACCGGGTTCACGGTGTCCTACCTTCTTTGTGGCTCTTGGGGGAACTGGTTTCTTGCGAAATTCTTGGGCAATGTCGGGAATCGGCCCGACCGGTTTGTCCAGGTGCTACTCAGGCAAAGCAGGTATCCAGATAAAACTTGAGGCTGGGAGCCTGCCATGCGCCAACGGGAAACCCGCTGGTGCACGACAGACAACCAACCTCTAGCGCAATCGCTTATTAGCGACGCAGACCCAGGCGACCGATCAGAGTCTGATAGCGACCCAGATCCTTGCCTTTCAGGTAGTCCAGCAGCTTACGACGCTGGTTAACCATGCGGATCAGACCACGACGGGAGTGGTGGTCTTTACCGTTGGCCTTGAAGTGACCTTGCAGTTTGTTGATGTTGGCGGTCAGCAGTGCAACTTGCACTTCTGGCGAACCGGTGTCACCAACAGCTTGCTGGTAGTCAGCTACGATTTGAGCTTTTTCTTGAACGTCGAGAGCCATGAGGCAATCCTTTTATCAGGAAACTGTTTGTCGAAAAACAGTTTCAACAGGCCAGGGACAAATCCCTGTATCTAAAAATGAGTAGTGACCGTGCCTGTTGACAGCCACCCTCGCCAGCCTGCTGTTACACAGACTGGTTTCGGTCATTCTGACCGAATCAGTCGACGCGGCGCGATGCGCCCGTCTTCGCTCACTTCACCGATACCGATGAAGCGACCATTGTGATCCTGTACCCGCACCATGCCGAACTTCGGAGCATCCGGGGCACGTACCGGCTGGCCGTTGAGCCAGTAGAACGCACTCGCTTCCGAGAACTGCAACAGTGGCCAATCCAGCAGGCCGCTGTCCGATGGCATCAGGAAGCGATCGACCGCTTCGTTGCCGCCTTCGGCATGTACCGCTTCCAGCTCTTCGAGGGTAACCGTCTGCGCCAGGGTGAATGGCCCGGCCTGGGTACGTCGCAGTTCTGCAACGTAAGCGCCACAACCGAGTTGCTCACCGATATCCTCCACCAGGGTGCGGATATAGGTGCCTTTAGTGCAATCCACCGCCAGCCGCGCAGTATCACCTTCGAAGGCCAGTAATTCCAAGCGCGTAATAGTAACAGAACGCGGTTCGCGCTCCACTACTTCGCCTGCACGAGCCAGCTTGTACAGCGGCTGGCCATCACGCTTGAGCGCCGAGTACATCGGCGGTATCTGACTGATTTGCCCACGAAATTTCGGCAGTACAGCCTCGATATCGGGGCGACCAACGGTCACCGGGCGTTCCTGCAAAACTTCACCCTCGGCATCCGCCGTGGTGGTGGTCTTGCCCAGTTGCGCCAGGGTTTCATAACCCTTGTCGGAGTCGAGCAGGTATTGTGAGAACTTGGTGGCCTCGCCAAAGCACAGCGGCAACACGCCGGTGGCCAAGGGATCGAGACTGCCGGTATGACCTGCCTTTTCGGCGTTCAGCAACCAGCGAACTTTCTGCAAGGCCGCGTTGGAGGTGAACCCCAGCGGCTTGTCGAGAAGGATAATGCCGCTGACGTTACGACGGATACGTTTGACCTGAGCCACCGATTACTCCTTGGTGTCTTCGGCTTCTGCCGCAACCGGATGCTGATTGTCTTCAGCCACTGCGCGCTCGATCAATGCCGACAGATGCGCACCACGCACGACGCTTTCGTCGTAGTGGAAGTGCAGCTGTGGAACGCTGCGCAGTTTCATCTCGCGAGCCAGCTGCATACGCAGGAAACCGGCGGCGGAGTTGAGCACCTTGATGCTTTGTGCAATTTCTTCGGCGCTGTCCTGCCCCATCACGGTGATGAAGATCTTGGCGTGACCGACGTCACGGCTGACTTCCACTGCGGTAATGGTGACCAGGCCGACGCGCGGGTCTTTGACTTCACGACGGATCAGTTGTGCAAGCTCGCGCTGCATCTGATCGCCGATGCGTTGGGTACGGCTATATTCTTTTGCCATGTCTTGTTACCTGTTACTGCCCCACGGTGAAACCCGTGAGGTCTGAAAGCGGCAAACGCCCGGCCTGACAAAAGCCAGACCGGGCGTTGCGTTTAGAGTCCTGGTGACGAGCTGCGCATTTGCATGCGACGACCCGTCACGGCTCCTGAAGTGCGCGAATTAGAGGCTGCGAGCAACCTGCACCTTCTCGAAGACTTCGATCTTGTCACCGACCTTGACGTCGTTGTAGCTCTTCACGCCGATACCGCATTCCATGCCGGCACGTACTTCGGAAGCGTCATCCTTGAAGCGGCGCAGGGATTCCAGCTCGCCTTCGAAGATAACGATGTCTTCACGCAGTACACGGATCGGACGGTTACGGTGCACAACACCTTCGATAACCATGCAACCGGCGATCGCGCCAAACTTCGGCGAACGGAACACGTCACGCACTTCGGCGATACCCAGGATATTCTCGCGAACATCGCTGCCGAGCATACCGGTCAGGGCTTTCTTGACGTCTTCGATGATGTCGTAGATCACGTTGTAGTAACGCATATCCAGACCTTCCTGCTCGACGATCTTGCGCGCGCCGGCATCGGCACGCACGTTGAAGCCGAACAGTACAGCGTTGGAGGCCAGTGCCAGGTTGGCGTCGGATTCGGTGATACCACCGACACCGCCACCCACTACACGCACTTGCACTTCGTCGTTACCCAGGCCGTTCAAGGCACCGTTCAACGCTTCCAGCGAACCACGGACGTCGGATTTGAGGACGATGTTGAGCGTCTTCTTCTCTTCCTGACCCATGTTTTCGAAGATGTTTTCCAGCTTGCCGGCGTGAGCACGGGCCAGCTTGACTTCGCGGAACTTGCCTTGACGGAACAGAGCCACTTCACGGGCTTTCTTCTCGTCGGCAACCACGCTCATCTCGTCGCCAGCATCCGGGGTACCGTCCAGGCCGAGGATCTCGACAGGGATGGCCGGACCGGCTTCCTTGATTGGCTTGCCGTTCTCGTCGAGCATGGCACGTACACGGCCATAGTTCGAACCGACCAGGACCATGTCGCCTTGGCGCAGGGTACCGTCTTGAACCAGAACGGTAGCCACCGGGCCACGGCCCTTGTCCAGACGGGACTCAACCACAACGCCACGGCCAGGAGCCGAAGGAGTTGCAGTCAGTTCCAGAACTTCGGCTTGCAGCAATACGGCTTCGAGCAGTTCGTCGACACCAGTACCCATCTTCGCCGAGACCGGTACGAACGGAGTGTCACCACCCCACTCTTCCGACGTCACGCCGTGAACCGACAGTTCGCTACGGATGCGATCGAGGTCAGCACCTGGCTTGTCGATCTTGTTCACTGCAACAACCAGTGGCACACCAGCCGCTACCGCGTGCTGGACAGCTTCAATGGTCTGCGGCATCACGCCGTCGTCCGCTGCAACCACCAGGATCACGATGTCGGTCGCCTTGGCACCACGGGCACGCATTGCGGTAAACGCAGCGTGACCAGGGGTGTCGAGGAACGTCACCATGCCACGGTCGGTTTCAACGTGGTATGCGCCGATGTGCTGGGTGATACCACCGGCTTCGCCAGCAGCAACCTTGGCACGACGGATGTAGTCGAGCAGGGAAGTCTTACCGTGGTCAACGTGGCCCATTACGGTCACGACTGGTGCACGGGAAACTGCCTCGCCTTCAAACTTCAGGGACTCGGCCAGGGAGTCTTCCAGGGCGGTGTCGCTGACCAGGGTCACTTTGTGGCCCAGTTCTTCGGCAACCAACTGGGCAGTTTCCTGATCCAGTACCTGGTTGATGGTCGCTGGAGTACCCAGTTTGAACATGAACTTGATGATTTCAGCAGCCTTCACCGACATCTGCTGGGCGAGATCGCCAACAGTGATGGTTTCGCCGATCTTCACTTCGCGCACGACAGGGCCGGTAGGGCTCTGGAAACCGTGGGCGTTGCGCTTCTTCAGCTTGGCCTTGCCGCGACCACCACGACGGAAGCTATCGCTTTCTTCGTCGGTAGTACGTGGGGCAACACGTGGAGCCGGAGCCTTTTCCTTGACCGAAGCACGATGCGGAGCGTTTTTGCGCTCGCCATCGCCGCTACCGCGACGATTGCTGTCGTCGGCACGTGGCTTGTCCGGACGGCGCTGTTCGTCACGCTTGCGGGTATCGGCCGCAGGCGCTGGAGCAGCCGCCACAACCGGTGCGCTTTCGCGAACTGGCTCGGCCACCGCAGCAGGCGCTGCAACAGGTACGGCTTGAGCGGTCGACGCAGCAGCAGGCTGGCGACGCGCTTCTTCTTCGGCGCGACGCTTGGCTTCTTCTTCAGCCTTCTGACGAGCAGCATTTTCTACTGCGCGACGTTCATCCAGTTCACGCTTGCGCTCGGCTTCGATTTCTTCCGGGCTGCGCTGTACGAAGACCTTCTTCTTGCGTACTTCAACGCTGATGCTCTTGCTGCCAGCAACACGCAGGGTGCTGGTGGTTTTACGCTGCAGCGTAATCTTGCGTGGTTCTTCCACTTTCGCCTTGTGGCTGCTTTTCAAGTGAGTCAGCAACGATTGCTTCTCACTGTCAGTCACATGTTCTTCGGCGGCGGTGTGCGGCAGACCTGCCTCACGCATCTGCTGCAACAGGCGCTCTACCGGTGTTTTGACCTCATCGGCCAGTTGTTTCACCGTGACTTGCGTCATGCACTTCTCTCCTCAGGCCGCGCCTAATTACTCGAACCAGTGGGCTCGGGCGGCCATGATCAACTTGCCGGCACGATCATCGTCAATGCCGTCGATGTCGAGCAGGTCGTCAATAGACTGCTCGGCCAGGTCTTCGCGGGTAATTACGCCGCGCACCGCCAGTTCCATCGCCAAATCCTTGTCCATACCCTCAAGCGAGAGCAGGTCTTCGGCCGGATGGGCGTCTGCCAGCTTTTCCTCAGTAGCGATGGCTTTGGTCAACAAACGATCCTTGGCACGAGCGCGAAGCTCGTTGACGGTTTCTTCGTCAAAGCCGTCGATGTTGAGCATTTCTTCCAACGGTACGTAGGCAATCTCTTCCAGGCTGGTGAAGCCTTCATCTACCAGCACCTGTGCCAGGTCTTCGTCGACTTCCAGCTCGTCGATGAAGTTGCGCAGGATGTCGCCGGTTTCTGCTTGCTGCTTAGCCTGGATGTCCGATTCGGTCATCACGTTCAGGGTCCAGCCAGTCAACTGGCTGGCCAGACGCACGTTCTGACCACCGCGACCGATGGCCTGAGCCAGATTGTCTGCGCCAACGGCGATGTCCATTGCATGGGCATCTTCGTCAACGATAATTGCCGCCACTTCAGCCGGCGACATTGCATTGATCACGAACTGAGCCGGGTTATCGTCCCACAGGACGATGTCCACACGCTCACCGCCCAACTCGCCGGACACTGCCTGGACGCGCGAACCGCGCATACCGATGCAAGCGCCTTGCGGATCAATGCGTTTGTCCTTGGAGCGGACCGCGATCTTGGCGCGCGAACCCGGGTCGCGGGACGCAGCCATTACTTCGATCAGGCCTTCGGCGATTTCCGGCACTTCGATGCGGAACAACTCGATCAGCATTTCCGGCGCGGTACGCGACAGGATCAGCTGCGGGCCGCGGTTCTCGGTGCGGATTTCCTTGAGCAGCGCACGCAGACGCACGCCAACCCGGAAAGTTTCGCGAGAAATGATGTCTTCACGGGCCAGCAACGCTTCAGCGTTGTTGCCCAGATCAACGATCACGTTGTCGCGGGTGACTTTTTTCACGGTGCCGGAGATGATTTCACCCAGGCGCTCGCGGTAAGCGTCAACAACCTGAGCGCGCTCGGCTTCGCGAACTTTCTGCACGATGACCTGCTTGGCAGTCTGTGCAGCGATGCGGCCGAACTCGATAGACTCGATCTTCTCTTCTACGACGTCACCGACCTTGGCACCAGGATGCGTTTCGGCAACCTTGCTCGGCCAGGTTTCGATGGCCGGATCGTCCAGGTCTGCTTCTTCGACGACCGTCCAGCGACGGAATGTCTCGTATGCACCCGTGTGGCGGTTGATTTCCACACGCAGATCAACTTCGTCTTCGAAACGCTTCTTGGTAGCAGTGGCCAGGGCCAGCTCCAGCGCTTCAAAAATCACGTTTGCCGGTACGCCCTTTTCATTGGATACCGACTCAACAACCAGCAGTACTTCTTTGCTCATCGTACGCCTCGCCTTTCGCAAGCCATTGGATCCGCGGGATCCGCAGTATCTGGCACGCCTCAGTCAAAACTGGGAATAATGTTGGCCTTGTCGATCATATCGATCGGCAACAGGAACTCATGGTCATCTACCTGCACCACGACATCCTGCTCTTCTACGCCGCGCAGAAGGCCCTGAAAGTTGCGTCGTCCTTCAAAAGGCGAGCGCAGCTTGATCTTCACTTGTTCACCGGCAAATTTTGCAAACTGCTCAAGAGTGAACAGAGGGCGTTCCATGCCAGGCGAGGAAACTTCAAGGGTGTACTCAACGGAGATTGGATCTTCAACATCCAGCACACCGCTGATCTGACGGCTGACGATGGCGCAATCGTCCACCAGCACGCCGCCTTCTTTATCGATATAAACGCGCAACATCGAGTGACGACCCTGAGCCGAAAACTCGATACCCCAGCATTCATAGCCTAGGGCCACGACCACCGGGGCCAGCAAGGCCTGCAACTCTTCTAGCTTGCTCGACACCTGAACCCCCTAGTGCATGTATGTGCATGCTATGCAAAATAAAAAAATGGGCGAAACGCCCATCCTTGAAACGCCGTCGAACAGCGGCGTTGAAAGTGTCCAGCTAACAAAAAGCCCCTTAAAAGGGGCTCCTTAAACTGGTTGCGGGGGCCGGATTTGAACCGACGACCTTCGGGTTATGAGCCCGACGAGCTACCAGACTGCTCCACCCCGCGACAAAGCTGGGGCGGAAGTATACGACCGATCCCCTACAGGGTCAATGTAACCTTCCACCTGCAAGAAAGCCCGCAACAGCGGGCTCTCCTGACTAATTGGTACCGAGAAGGGGACTCGAACCCCTACACCCTATGGGCACAACCACCTCAAGGTTGCGTGTCTACCAATTCCACCACCTCGGCAATACTACGTTTGAAACCCTTCTTACTTCTGCTCTTGAGCTGGAGGCACGTCAGTCGCTGGAGTAGCCGACTTTTGCTCTTGAAGCACCGGGACATCATCAGAAGCCGGTTGTTGCTTTGGAACTTCCAGTACCGCTGGATTTGGGAGACCTACTTGAGTCAGCTGGTGAGCCTTCTCTTTAGCAAAGTAACCTAACCCCAAGCTGGTTATGAAAAAACCTGCGGCAAGTATAGCAGTAAACTTACTAAGAAAGGTAGAGGAACCTTGGCTTCCGAACACAGTATTTGAAGCACCTGCTCCGAAAGACGCGCCAGCATCCGCACCTTTACCCTGCTGCAGCAAAACCAGAGCTACTACGCCCAATGCACCCAGCAGATGAAAAACGACTACGACTGTTTCCAGCATTTTTTCAGTTTCCCGCGGCGCGACAGATCGCACCGAACTCATCTGCATTCAGGGAAGCCCCACCAATGAGACCCCCATCGATATCCGGCATGCCGAACAGTTCGACCGCATTGGCCGCCTTCACGCTGCCGCCGTATAGAAGCCGCACACCTTGTGCGACTTCAAAATTCTCTGCCGCCAACTGGGCGCGAATGGCTGCATGCACATCCTGCGCCTGTTGTGGCGTTGCAGTCAGCCCGGTGCCAATGGCCCAGACCGGCTCGTAAGCGATCACTGCCTTGGCAAAGACACCAACACCCAGCTCCTCGATGATACTGCCCAGCTGACGCGAGACAACCTCAAGAGTTTTTCCGGCTTCACGCTGCTCAAGGGTCTCCCCTATGCACAACACCGGAATCAAGCCACATGCCTGTGCCGCTGCGAACTTGCGGATCAGCACTGCGTCCTGCTCGCCCATGATCTGGCGGCGTTCGGAGTGCCCGACAAGTACCAGGGAACAACCTGCATCCACCAACTGACTCGGTGCAACTTCACCGGTCAACGCACCTTGTCCGGATTCCACCGCAGAATTCTGCGCACCGACCGAAATCGACTTTCCTTCCAGGCCATCAATCACTTGATTGATATGCAGCAAAGGCGGGAATACCGCGACATCAACACTGCTCGGCAACGCCAAGTCACGAAGGCCGTTGATCAGCTCAGCGACGCTGGCGCGGGTACCGTGCATCTTCCAGTTACCAGCTACCATAGGGCGACGCATGCTGTACCTCGTCGGTCAAAGTGGGCGCAGATGTTACCCAACACAATCATGGCTGGCAAGCCGAATTCAGGCAGAAACTTCAGTAACCAGTTTTGCCAGCTCTTCGGCATAGCCACGAACCTGCGTTTCGTCTTCGCCTTCGACCATCACACGCACCAGCGGTTCGGTTCCTGACTTGCGCAACAGCACACGCCCGCGACCCGCCATGGCCTTGGTCACCCGCTCGCTGGCTTCCTTGACCGACGGATGATCAAGAGGGCTTGCGCCGCCACCGAATCGCACATTGATCAACACCTGAGGGCACTTGCGCAGCGCCTGCCGGGATTGCGCCAGACTTTCGTCACGCGATCGCAGCGCCATCAACACCTGAAGCGCCGCAATGATTGCATCACCGGTGGTGGTGTGACTGAAGCACACGATGTGCCCGGAGTTTTCACCACCCACGATCCAGTTGCGCTCCAGCAGCTCGGCAATGACATAGCGGTCACCGACGTTGGCACGCACCAATGGAATACCCAGGTCAGCCAGGGCCAGCTCCAGCCCCAGGTTACTCATCAAGGTTCCGACCACGCCGCCTTGAAGCTTGTCGCGCTCATGCAGGTCACGGGCAATGATGAACAGCAGCTCATCACCATCCACCACCGCACCGGTGTGATCGACCATCTGGACGCGGTCACCGTCGCCATCGAAAGCAATGCCCAGATCGGCCTTCTCAGCCACGACGGCAGCCTGCAGCGGCCCCATATGGGTCGAACCGCAATTGTCGTTGATGTTCAATCCATTGGGTTGCGCCGACAGCACGACGACTTCAGCGCCCAACTCGCGGAACACGCTCGGCGCCACTTTGTAGGTCGCGCCGTGAGCGCAGTCGATGACGATCTTCAGGCCCGTGAAGCTGGTGCCGGTCGGCACGCTGCTCTTGCAGAACTCGATATAGCGCCCCGACGCATCGTTGATTCGCGAAACCTTGCCGATCTTGCTCGACTCAACCACGGTCATCGGCGTATCGAGCAACTCTTCGATCATCAGTTCGACTTCATCCGGGAGCTTGGTGCCCTTGCCGGAGAAGAACTTGATGCCATTATCATCATGCGGATTGTGCGACGCACTGATGACGATGCCTGCCTCGGCATGAAAAGTACGCGTCAGATAGGCGATTGCCGGAGTCGGCATAGGCCCCAGCAGCATCACATCGGCACCTGCCGACGTCAGCCCTGCTTCAAGCGCCGACTCAAACATGTAGCCGGAAATTCGAGTGTCCTTGCCGACCAGCACCTTGCAGGCGCCCATCTTGCGGAAAGCCATGCCAGCAGCCCAGCCGAGCTTGAGCATGAAATCAGGGGTAATCGGGTATTGACCAACACGTCCACGAATACCATCGGTGCCAAAATATTTTTTGCTCATAAGTGCTCCATCATTCTTATTCGGCTGATTCCACTGCGGCGATCATCCGCACCACATCCACTGTTTCGGCTACATCATGGACGCGCAATATACGCGCACCTTTCGCCAAAGCCAGCGCCGCGAGCGCCAAACCGCCATACAGTCGGCCCCCCACCGGACGACTCAACGCCTGACCAATCATGCTCTTTCGAGAAACCCCGACCAACAGGGGCCGCCCCAAGGCATGCAAGGCCTCCATATGTTTGAACAAGCTTAGATTGTGCTGCAAGGTTTTAGCGAAGCCAAAGCCGGGGTCAAGAATGACCCGCTCAGCGGGAATACCCACCAATGAACACTGATGCATGCGCTCGGCGAGAAACTCTCCGACCTCCCTTGTAACGTCCTGATACTGCGGATTGTCCTGCATATCGCCCGGCTCGCCCAGCATGTGCATCAGACAAACCGGAAGCCCGGTGGCTGCCGCTGCATCCAGAGCACCATCACGACGCAACGAACGTACGTCATTGATCAACCCGGCCCCCAGGCGCGCAGCTTCACGCATGACGGCTGGCGTTGAGGTATCGACCGATATGATCACATCCAGCTCGCGACTGATGCGCTCGACGATGGGGGCTACGCGCTCCAGCTCTTCGAGTGGCGATACGACCCCTGGCACCGGGACGGGTGGACTCGCCACCGACATCGATCAGCGTCGCGCCGGCCGCCACCATGGCTTCGGCGTGGCGCATGGCCGCGTCGAGCTGGCTATATTGGCCGCCATCGGAGAAAGAATCAGGAGTGACATTGAGAATACCCATGACATGCGTCTGGGCCAAATCAAGAACCCGGTTGCCGCAAGGCAACCGGGTCGAGGACTGAACAGAAGTCATTTCAAACCTTATACGTCAGCAGCAGGACCACCGATCGGTGTTTCCGGACGCTCATCCTGCACCGCCGGCGGGGTACCGGAAGTGCCCGTGCCACCCGACCAGTCGCGCGGCTCGCGAGGCGAACGACCCGCCATGATGTCGTCGATCTGCTCGGCATCGATGGTTTCGTACTTCATCAAGGCATCGGCCATCGCATCGAGCTTGTCACGGTTGTCCGTGAGAATCTGCTTCGCCGTGCCGTAGCACTGATCGATGATGCTGCGCACTTCGGAGTCGATCAGCTTGGCTGTCTCACCAGAGAAGCTTGCACCCTGACCGCCACCGCCGCGACCGAGGAACACTTCACCCTCTTCTTCGGCGTACATCAACGGACCGAGTTTTTCCGAAAGCCCCCACTTGGTCACCATGTTCCGCGCAATCTGGCTGGCGCGCATGATGTCGTTGGAGGCACCGGTGGTCACGCCGTCGAAGCCCAGGGTCATTTCTTCAGCGATACGACCGCCGTACAGCGAGCAGATCTGGCTGATCAGTGCGCGCTTGGACAGGCTGTAGCGGTCTTCTTCCGGCAGGAACATGGTCACACCCAGCGCACGACCGCGCGGGATGATCGACACCTTGTACACCGGATCGTGCTCAGGCACGACACGACCCACGATGGCGTGGCCCGCTTCGTGATAAGCCGTGTTCTGTTTTTCTTTCTCGGACATGACCATGGATTTGCGCTCGGCACCCATCATGATCTTGTCTTTCGCCAGTTCGAACTCTTTCATTTCGACGATGCGCTTGCCGGCACGGGCAGCGAACAACGACGCCTCGTTCACCAGGTTGGCCAGATCAGCACCGGAGAAGCCTGGAGTACCACGAGCGATCACGGCCGGGGCAACGTCGTCACCCATCGGCACTTTGCGCATGTGAACCTTGAGAATCTGTTCGCGACCACGGATGTCCGGCAGACCGACCACAACCTGTCGGTCGAAACGGCCCGGACGCAGCAACGCAGGGTCCAGTACATCAGGACGGTTGGTCGCGGCAATCACGATGATGCCGTCATTCATCTCAAAGCCGTCCATCTCAACCAGCAACTGGTTGAGCGTTTGCTCGCGCTCGTCATGACCACCACCCATGCCAGCACCACGATGGCGACCAACGGCGTCGATCTCGTCGATGAAGATGATGCATGGAGCGTGCTTCTTGGCCTGTTCGAACATATCGCGAACACGGCTGGCACCAACACCGACGAACATTTCGACGAAGTCGGAACCGGAGATGGTGAAGAACGGTACTTTGGCTTCGCCAGCGATGGCCTTGGCCAGCAAGGTTTTACCAGTACCCGGTGGACCGACCATCAGCACACCGCGAGGAATGCGGCCACCCAGGCGCTGGAACTTGCCCGGATCACGCAGGAACTCGACAAGCTCGCCGACTTCTTCCTTGGCTTCGTCGCAACCGGCGACGTCAGCCAGGGTCGTTTTCACCTGATCTTCCGAGAGCAGGCGCGCCTTGCTTTTACCGAAGCTCATCGGCCCGCCCTTGCCACCGGCACCGCCCTGCATCTGCCGCATGAAGAACATGAATACGGCGATGATCACGAGGATAGGGAAGCTGGCGACCAGAAGCTGAGTCCAGATGGATTGCTGTTCAGGCTGCTTGCCTTCGACTACGACGTGGTTATCCACCAGGTCACCGATCAGGCCGTTGTCCTGGATCGCGGGACGAATGGTCTTGAAGCTGTCGC
This sequence comes from Pseudomonas sp. S2_F07, assembly GCF_054668325.1. Lineage (NCBI taxonomy): Bacteria > Pseudomonadati > Pseudomonadota > Gammaproteobacteria > Pseudomonadales > Pseudomonadaceae > Pseudomonas > Pseudomonas sp. S2_F07. Next base: position 4,725,321 of record NZ_CP162758.1, on the reverse strand, counting down.
CATCGTTGCGCTTGCCTGTAATCACGTAGCCATCAACCGCCACGCGCTCGACCTTGCCATCCTTGACCTGCTGGATGAAGTCGGAATAGTTGAGGGTCTGCGGCTCGTTAGGGCTGGAGAAGTTGTTCATCACCGTCACCAGGACAGCCGCGATGATCAACCACAGGATCAGATTCTTTGCCATATCGTTCAATTAACTACCCTCTGAAGCAAGCTCCGCTACTGACGCGCGCTTCGCATGATATTCACCGGCCTAACTTACTACATTACCTACAACTTGGCAGGCGCCGTCTGTAACCCTTTGTGAAACACTTCCTACACAATATTCGCTAATTCTGACAAGGCGTAATACAAAAAACCTATCACCCTGATCGAAAATTCACTCAACCTTCACTGCGCCCGCGGAAACCGCGACCCAGCAGGTACTGCTCGCGAGAACGGTCGCGCGACGAGGTCGGCTTGCGCATCTGCACCTTGTCGAACTGCTGGCGAACGCTCTTGTGGAACTCGTCGAAGCCTTCGCCCTGGAAGATCTTGATCAAAAAATCACCACCGGGCTTGAGCACCCGAGTCGAAAGATCCAGTGCCAATTCGCACAGGAACATCGCTCGTGGCATGTCTACGGCCGGTAATCCACTCATATTGGGGGCCATATCGGAAATCACAAGGTCTACTTCCTTATTTCCGACGGCATCGAGGATCTGGGCCAGCACGGCGTCCTCGGTAAAGTCGCCCTGAATGAAGGTCACGTCCGGGATGCTGTCCATTTCCAGAATGTCAGAAGCGATCAGCGTACCCTGCCCGCCAATCAGACGACTGGTCACCTGGGACCACCCACCGGGAGCCGCACCAAGGTCAATTACGCTCATGCCCGGACGGATCAGACGATCCTTTTCCTGGATCTCCAGCAATTTGTAGCTGGCGCGGGAACGGTACCCGTCTTTTTGTGCCATTTTGACGAATGGGTCGTTGAAATGTTCTTTCAGCCAGTTAAGGCTTGTCTTGGAACGGGCCACGGGATACCTCGGAAATAAAACGGGTCGTGATTAACTGGGCGGTCCCGGACTCGCTCGGGTAAACTGGCCGCCGCTTTTTACAAGATCAGACGCAGGGGTCAGATTATGCCGCTCACTCAAGAGCAGAAGAAACAGTACAAATCCATTGGCCACCATCTGAAACCAGTATTGATTGTGGCAGACAATGGTTTGACTGAAGGTGTGTTAGCCGAACTCGAACGCGCATTGGCGGATCACGAGCTGATCAAGATCAAGCTCAACATCCTCGATCGCGAATCGCGCCTGGCGTCCATTGCAGAGCTCTGCAAGGTCGGCAAAGCGGATCTGGTCCAGGTCATCGGCAAGATGGCACTGATCTACCGCAAGAACTTCAGCGTCAACAAGCAGCTGTCGAACGTCCATCGCTTCAAGTGATGACAAGGGTCAAGGGTGTGCTTCGCGCACCCTGCCACTCCATCCCGGCACCGGCTGCAACACCAGCACCAGCCCGGAAAAGCCCAGGACAAGATAGCTGAACGCCTGCCAACGCAGCGCATCCGGCCAGCCGAAACGCACCGCGAAGTACATCGCGCACGCACACAGCGCCATCAACAGCAGTTGCCCGCGAATATCCCGCCATAGACTGGCACGGCCCTCGGCCTTAACCAGCACCAAAGCCTGAAAAATCACACACGCCGTAGCGAATCCCACTACCAGCGTATTGAGCATGCCTGCGATTTCGTCGATCAGCAGCGGCGCCAGGCCAATTCGCCCCAGCACCGGCAACAGACCGATTTGCAACAGCCACAGGCCGCCGACCCACAACATCTGGGTCAGTTGCCAAAGCATGGCGCCCGCATGAAACGGGCGCCGGCTTTCAGATGTGGCGAACTTCGACAATCTCGTACTCGATAACGCCACTTGGCGTTTTCACCGCAACCACATCGCCCTCTTCCTTGCCGATCAAGGCACGAGCCAGGGGCGAGCCGACCGAAATCTTGCCAAGTTTGAAGTCAGCTTCATCCTCACCCACGATGTGGTAAGTGACGCTTTCATCAGTCTCGACGTTGGCGATTTCGACGGTGGTACCGAAGATAACCTTGCCAGTGTGAGGAATGGTCGTGACATCAATGATGACCTGATTCTGAATCCGGCCCTCGATGTCACGAATGCGCGCCTCGACCATACCCTGCTGCTCACGGGCAGCGTGGTATTCGGCGTTTTCCTTCAAGTCACCCAACTCGCGGGCCGTACCGATATCCTGGCTGAGCTTCGGACGAACGACCTTGGTCAGGTGAGTGTGCTCTTCTTCCAGGGCGCGAGCGCCCTGAACGGTCATTGGGTACTTCGTTATGCTCATGCCTTCAATCCTGCGTGTAGATCCTGCAAGCGGCGCACGGTCTTCTCGGGACCGAATTTCAGCGCTTCACAGATGGCTTCGCCAGCAGCAATGGTGGTGGTGCAGTAAATCTTGTGCTGCAAGGCATTACGACGAATGGAGTACGAATCAGCGATCGACTGACGACCTTCGGTGGTGTTGATGATCAGCGTGACTTCGTCATTCTTGATCATGTCGACCACATGCGGACGACCTTCGGTCACCTTGTTCACACGGCGCACTTTCAGGCCTGCCGCCTCGATCAGCTTGGCAGTACCGGCAGTGGCAACCACTTCGAAGCCCAAGTTGATCAGATCACGGGCCACGCCCGCAACCAGCGGCTTGTCGTCGTCACGTACGCTGATGAACGCAGTACCGCCGGTCGGCAGCACTTCGCTGGCACCCATCTGGGCCTTGGCGAACGCTTCACCGAAGGTGTCGCCCACGCCCATCACTTCACCGGTGGACTTCATCTCCGGGCCGAGGATCGGGTCAACGCCAGGGAATTTGGCGAACGGGAACACCGCCTCTTTCACGCTGTAGAAGTTCGGGATGATTTCCTTGGTGAAGCCGATTTCCTTCAAGGTCTTACCGGCCATGACGCGAGCCGCGATCATTGCCAGGGAAACACCGATGCACTTGGAAACGAACGGCACCGTACGGGAAGCACGCGGGTTGACTTCGATGACATAGATGTCGTCGCCTTGCAGCGCCAACTGAACGTTCATCAGGCCGATTACGCCCAGTTCCAGGGCCATTTTCTTGACCTGGTCACGCATCTCGTCCTGGATGTGCGCTGGCAGCGAGTACGGCGGCAGCGAGCACGCGGAGTCACCGGAGTGAACACCAGCCTGCTCGATGTGCTGCATGATCGCGCCGATCACAACGTCTTTGCCGTCGCAGACCGCATCCACGTCCATCTCGATGGCGCAGTTGAGGAAGTGGTCCAGCAGCACCGGGCTGTCGTTGGACACTTGCACCGCTTCGCGCAGGTAGCGCTTGAGTTCTTCTTCTTCGTAGACGATTTCCATCGCACGACCGCCCAGTACATAGGACGGGCGCACCACCAGCGGGTAACCGATCTTGCTGGCGGCACGAATCGCTTCGTCTTCGCTGCGCACGGTGGCGTTTGGCGGCTGACGCAGGTTCAGGCGCTGGACCATCTGCTGGAAGCGCTCACGGTCTTCGGCACGGTCGATGGCGTCAGGGCTGGTACCGATGATCGGCACGCCGGCGGCTTCCAGGGCGCGAGCCAGCTTCAGTGGAGTCTGGCCGCCGTACTGGACGATCACGCCTTTCGGCTTCTCGACGCGAACGATTTCCAGCACGTCTTCCAGGGTCACTGGCTCGAAGTACAGGCGATCGGAAGTGTCATAGTCGGTGGAAACGGTTTCCGGGTTGCAGTTGACCATGATGGTCTCGTAGCCGTCATCGCGCAGGGCCAGTGCCGCGTGTACGCAGCAGTAGTCGAACTCGATGCCCTGGCCGATACGGTTCGGACCGCCACCCAGGATCATGATCTTGTCGCGACCCGATGGCGCCGCTTCGCACTCTTCCTCGTACGTCGAGTAGAGGTAGGCAGTATCGGTGGCGAACTCGGCGGCGCAGGTGTCGACGCGCTTGTAGACCGGGAAGATTTCCAGCTTGTGACGGTGAGCGCGCAGGCTCTTCTCGGTCACCCCCAGCAATTTGGCCAGGCGCATATCGGAGAAGCCTTTGCGCTTGAGGCGGAACATCAGATCGCGGTCGATGCTGGTCAGACCCAGGGTCTTGACCTTCTCTTCTTCCTTGATCAGGTCTTCCATCTGCACCAGGAACCAAGGGTCGATCATGGTCATGCCGAAGATGTCTTCGACGGTCATGCCGGCGCGCATGGCGTCCGCCACGTACCAGATACGCTCGGCACCCGGCACGGTCAGCTCGCGCTTGAGTACGCTCATGCTTTCCGGGTTGGCCAGATCAACCTTCTCGTCCAGGCCGCAAACGCCCACTTCCAGGCCACGCAGGGCTTTCTGCAGGGATTCCTGGAAGGTACGGCCGATGGCCATGACTTCACCCACCGACTTCATCTGGGTGGTCAGGCGCGCGTCAGCCTTGGCGAACTTCTCGAAAGCGAAGCGTGGCAACTTGGTGACGACGTAGTCGATGGACGGTTCGAAGGACGCCGGGGTCTTGCCGCCGGTGATGTCGTTCGACAGCTCGTCGAGGGTGTAACCCACAGCCAGCTTGGCCGCGACCTTGGCGATCGGGAAGCCGGTGGCCTTCGAAGCCAGGGCCGAAGAACGCGATACTCGCGGGTTCATCTCGATCACGACCATGCGGCCGGTGTTCGGGCAGATACCGAACTGAACGTTGGAACCGCCGGTTTCCACGCCGATCTCGCGCAGTACCGCCAGGGAGGCGTTACGCAGGATCTGGTATTCCTTGTCGGTCAGGGTCTGTGCAGGAGCCACGGTGATCGAGTCACCGGTGTGCACGCCCATCGGGTCGAAGTTTTCGATGGAGCAGACGATGATGCAGTTGTCCTTCTTATCGCGGACAACCTCCATCTCGTATTCTTTCCAGCCGATCAGCGATTCGTCGATCAGCAGCTCTTTGGTCGGCGACAGGTCCAGACCACGGGCGCAGATTTCTTCGAACTCTTCACGGTTGTAAGCGATACCGCCACCGGTGCCGCCCATGGTGAAGGACGGACGGATGATGCACGGGAAGCCGAGCTTCTCGAGGACCGCATTGGCCTCTTCCATGCTGTGGGCGATACCGGAACGCGGGCACGCCAGGCCGATGGACTTCATCGCCTTGTCGAAACGCGAACGGTCTTCAGCCTTGTCGATGGTGTCGGCGTTGGCACCGATCATCTCTACGCCGAACTTCTCCAGAACGCCTTCGCGCTCCAGGTCCAGGGCGCAGTTCAGAGCGGTCTGGCCACCCATGGTCGGCAGCAGCGCGTCCGGACGCTCTTTCTCGATGATCTTGGCAACGGTCTGCCACTTGATCGGCTCGATGTAGGTGGCGTCGGCCATGGCCGGGTCGGTCATGATGGTGGCCGGGTTGGAGTTCACCAGGATGACGCGGTAACCCTCTTCGCGCAGGGCTTTGCAGGCCTGGGCGCCGGAGTAGTCGAATTCGCAGGCCTGGCCGATCACGATCGGGCCAGCGCCGAGAATCAGGATGCTTTTAATGTCTGTACGTTTTGGCATGGGTTTGTCACTCAAATCCGCAGGTCAGTCGGCAAGCCGTCTTGTTCAATCTCTGAAGCCTTGAGGGGGCCGCCGGTACGGGGCCACCCTCAAGCTTTGCTACATCAGGGCGAGCGATCAGCGTCGCTTGGCCATCTCGGTGATGAAGCGATCGAACAATGGCGCTACGTCGTTCGGGCCAGGGCTGGCTTCCGGGTGACCCTGGAAGCTGAAGGCGCTCTTGTCGGTACGCTCGATACCTTGCAGGGTGCCGTCGAACAGCGATTTGTGGATCGCGCGAACGTTGGCCGGCAGGGTCGCTTCGTCTACGGCAAAACCGTGGTTCTGGCTGGTGATCATCACCACACCGCTGTCCAGGTCCTGGACGGGGTGGTTGGCACCGTGGTGGCCGTGACCCATTTTCAGGGTCTTGGCGCCGGAGGCCAGGGCCAGCAACTGGTGACCGAGGCAGATACCGAAGACCGGGATCTCGGTTTCCAGCACATCCTTGATCGCCTGGATCGCGTAGTCGCAAGGCTCCGGATCACCAGGGCCGTTGGACAGGAACACGCCGTCCGGCTTCAGCGCCAGAACGTCGGCGGCAGGAGTTTGCGCAGGCACGACAGTCACGCGGCAACCGCGCTCGACCAGCATGCGCAGGATGTTCACCTTGACGCCGTAGTCGTAGGCAACCACATGGTACGGCAGCTCGGAGGCTTCGATGGTTGCGTGGCTGTCGGTTTTCAGATCCCAGACAGTCGAGCGCCACTCGTAGCTTTCCTTGGTGCTGACGACTTTCGCCAGGTCCATGCCCTTGAGGCCAGGGAAACCCTGGGCGGCGGCGATGGCGGCAGCTTCGGAAATGTTGTCACCGGCCATGATGCAGCCGTTCTGCGCGCCTTTTTCACGCAGGATGCGCGTCAGGCGGCGGGTGTCGATACCGGCGATGGCCACAACATTGTTGGCCTTCAGGTAGTCGGACAGGGACATCGTGTTACGCCAGTTGCTCGCCACCAGTGGCAGGTCACGAATGACCAGGCCGGCAGACCAGACGCGGTTGGACTCGGCGTCCTCCGGCGTGGTGCCGGTGTTGCCGATGTGCGGGTAAGTCAGGGTAACGATTTGTTGGGCGTAGGAAGGATCGGTAAGGATTTCCTGATAGCCGGTCATTGCGGTGTTGAACACCACCTCACCAACGGTTTGACCGTCGGCTCCAATGGCTTCGCCGCGAAAAATGCTGCCATCAGCAAGGGCGAGTATGGCTGGCTTAGTCAAGAAGACCTCCCGTAAATAAAGCCTGAAAGGGCGATCGCAGGTTGTAAAAAAGCGGAGTGACGTATGGACACGTCACCCCGCTTCTTCACTGAATTATTCTGCGCGCTTTTAGTGGACACACTAAAGCTGTAGCTTACAGAAAAAGGCTTTTTTGGTCTACCGCCAATGAGCCTTAAAGGCTGGAGAATGCGACAGGACGTCGCTTGGCGGAACAAAACCGGGCTCAAACGCGGTGCGCGAGCCCGATTTCGGGTGCATATTAACGCAAATCGAGCACGTCTTGCATGTCGTAAAGGCCAGGCTCGCGCCCGTCCAGCCACAAAGCAGCACGTACCGCGCCCTTGGCGAACGTCATGCGACTGGAAGCCTTGTGGGTGATCTCGACACGCTCGCCGTCGGCAGCGAACAGCACGGTGTGGTCACCAACGATGTCGCCAGCGCGTACGGTGGCGAAACCAATGGTCTCGCGCTCACGAGCGCCGGTCTGCCCCTCACGACCGTACACCGCCACTTTCTTCAGGTCGCGACCCAACGCATCGGCAATCACCTCACCCATGCGCACGGCAGTGCCGGACGGCGCATCGACTTTATGCCGATGGTGAGCTTCGGTGATTTCGATATCGACATCGTCGCCCAACACGCGAGCGGCCGTGTCGAGCAGCTTCAGGCACAGGTTGACCCCGACACTGAAGTTGGCCGCGAAGACAATCGGAATGTCCTTGCCCGCTTCCGCCAGCAGTTGCTTCTCTTCAACGCTGAAACCGGTGGTACCGATGATCATGGCCTTGCCGTGTTTACGGCAGAAAGCCAGGTTCTTCAGGGTCACCGTCGGGTGAGTGAAGTCGATCAGCACGTCGAACTCGTCGACCACCCGATCCAGATCACCGGACAGAGGCACGCCGATACGACCCAGCGCAGCCAGCTCACCGGCATCCGCGCCGACCAGCGTGCTGTCGGGGCGATCCACCGCCGCCGTCAGACCGGCGCCCGGTGTTTGCTGCACCGCTTCAATCAGGGTCTTGCCCATGCGCCCGGCGGCGCCCATCACTGCAATACGTCGCATGCCTGCCTCCTTACAAATCGCCGAAGAAACGCTTCACGCCTTCGAACCAACCGGTGGTTTTTGGCGAATGGCTGTTGTCATCCGCCAGCGAACTACGGAACTCCTCGAGCATTTCACGCTGGCGACGGCTCAGGTTGACCGGAGTCTCGACCGCCACACGGCACATCAAGTCACCAGCACCACCACCACGCACAGGCGCGACACCCTTGCCACGTACACGGAACTGCTTGCCGGTCTGGGTCCCCTCAGGAATCTTCAGCTTGACCCGACCATCAAGGGTCGGAATCTCCAGCTCGCCACCCAGCGCCGCATCGACGAAGCTGATCGGCACTTCGCAGAACAGATGCTTGCCATCGCGCTGGAAAATCGAGTGCTCGCGCACATTGATCACCACGTACAGGTCGCCAGTCGGCCCACCCTGGGCACCCGCCTCGCCCTCACCGGACAGACGAATGCGGTCACCGGTATCGACACCGGCCGGCACTTTCACCGACAGGGTCTTGTACTCTTCGACACGACCTTCGCCGTGGCAGGAGTCGCACGGATCGGAAATGATCTTGCCCTGGCCATGGCAGCGCGGGCAGGTCTGTTGCACCGAGAAGAAACCTTGCTGCATGCGCACCTGGCCGATACCGCCGCAAGTCGGGCAGGTCACGGGCGCAGAACCCTTCTTGGCACCGGAGCCGTCGCAAGGCTTGCAGTTGACCAGCGTCGGAACGCGGATATTCACGGTCGTACCGCGCACCGCTTCTTCGAGGTCCAGTTCCAGGGTGTAGCGCAAGTCACTGCCGCGCTGAGCGCCGCCACGGGAACCGCCGCGACCACCACCGAAGAAGTCACTGAAGACATCGCCAAAGATGTCGGAGAAGTTCTGACCACCGAAACCGGCACCGCCGCCACCCATGCTCGGGTCGACACCGGCATGGCCATACTGGTCGTATGCCGCGCGCTTGCTGGAGTCGGACAGCACTTCGTAGGCCTCGTTGGCCTCCTTGAACATGTCTTCCGACGCTTTGTCATCGGGATTACGGTCCGGGTGATGCTTCATTGCCAGGCGACGGTAGGCCTTTTTCAGGTCCGCTTCGCTTGAGCCACGCTCAACACCCAACACTTCGTAATAGTCACGCTTTGCCATAAGTCTTTGCACTCTTGAGGACGTCCGACAAAACCCTCCTGAGTTTGCCGAACTCGTTGAGCCCCAATACAGGCCCGGACCCAACTCACGTCAATTCAACGATCCTGGTCTTTGATTCTTGCGGTACTTGCGGCACGAAAAGCAGGAGCATTCCCGGCCATACCAACAACACGCGACCGCTGTCGCATGCTGTAAAAATTCGCGTATTCCAGATACGCCAACGCGGGAGCAAGCTCCCGCGCGGCGACATCCTACCAGTCACCGCCTTGAGGCAGTCAACCGGCCGACCAACAACTTACTTGTGGTCTTTGACTTCTTCGAACTCGGCATCGACAACGTCGTCAGCCTTTTCCGCCTTGTCGTCGTGCGGTGCAGCGCCTTCAGCAGGCTGAGCCTGTTCGGCGTACATCTTCTGCGCCACTGGAGCGGAGACCTTGGACAGCTCCTCAACCTTGGCGTCGATAGCAGCCTTGTCGTCGCCTTTAACAGCGGCTTCCAGGGCAACTACGGCCGCTTCGATTGCAGTCTTCTCTTCAGCGCTCACTTTATCGCCGGCATCGGCAACCATTTTGCGCGTCGAGTGAACCAGTGCGTCACCCTGGTTGCGGGCAGCGGCCAGTTCTTCGAACTTGCGGTCTTCCTCGGCGTTCGCCTCGGCATCACGCACCATGCGCTCGATTTCTTCGTCGGACAGACCGGAGTTGGCCTTGATCACGATCGACTGAGTCTTGCCGGTAGCCTTGTCCTTCGCACCTACGTGCAGGATGCCGTTGGCGTCGATGTCGAAGGTCACTTCGATCTGTGGCACGCCACGTGGAGCTGGTGGAATGTCGGCCAGATCGAACTTGCCCAGGGACTTGTTCTGTGCGGCTTGCTTACGCTCGCCTTGCAGCACGTGAATGGTCACGGCGCCCTGGTTGTCGTCGGCAGTCGAGAACACTTGCGATTTCTTGGTAGGAATCGTGGTGTTTTTCTCGATCAGCGCGGTCATCACGCCACCCATGGTTTCGATACCCAGGGTCAGCGGGCTGACGTCGAGCAGCAGAACGTCTTTCACGTCACCGGCCAGTACCGCGCCCTGGATGGCAGCACCCATGGCAACCGCTTCGTCCGGGTTGACGTCTTTACGAGCTTCTTTACCGAAGAACTCGGTTACCAGCTTCTGAACCAGTGGCATACGGGTCTGACCGCCCACCAGGATCACGTCGTTGATCGCGCCAACGTCGATACCGGCATCTTTCATTGCGATGCGGCAAGGTTCGATGGTGCGCTGAACCAGGTCTTCCACCAGCGCTTCGAGCTTGGCGCGGGAGATCTTCACGTTCAGGTGCTTAGGACCGGTGGCGTCTGCAGTGATGTACGGCAGGTTCACGTCGGTCGACTGGCTCGAGGACAGTTCGATCTTGGCTTTTTCAGCGGCTTCTTTCAGGCGCTGCATGGCCAGCGGGTCGCCTTTGAGGTTCATGCCGCTTTCTTTCTTGAATTCGTCGACGAGGTAGTCGATCAGACGAATGTCAAAGTCTTCACCGCCCAGGAACGTGTCACCGTTGGTGGCCAGTACTTCGAACTGGTGCTCGCCATCGACTTCAGCGATCTCGATCACGGAAACGTCGAAAGTACCACCACCCAGGTCGTAAACGATCACGGTGTGATCGCCCTTGGCTTTGTCCATGCCGTAAGCCAGAGCGGCTGCGGTTGGTTCGTTGATGATACGTTTTACGTCCAGGCCAGCAATGCGGCCGGCGTCTTTGGTGGCCTGACGCTGGCTGTCGTTGAAGTAGGCCGGAACGGTGATCACCGCTTCAGTCACGGTCTCGCCGAGATAGTCTTCGGCGGTCTTCTTCATTTTTTTCAGGATTTCAGCCGAGATTTGTGGCGGTGCCATTTTCTGGCCGTTCACTTCAACCCAGGCGTCGCTGTTGTCAGCCTTGACGATCTTGTAAGGGACCATCTGGATGTCTTTCTGCACGACTTCTTCGTCGAAACGACGACCGATCAGACGCTTCACCGCATACAGGGTGTTATGCGGATTGGTCACGGCCTGACGCTTGGCCGACTGGCCAACCAGGATTTCGCCATCGTTGGCGTAAGCGATGATCGACGGCGTGGTACGCGCGCCTTCAGCGTTTTCAATAACTTTTGCCTTGCCGTTTTCCAGCACGGAGACGCAGGAGTTGGTAGTCCCCAGGTCGATACCGATAATTTTGCCCATGTTCACTCTCCCGAAACTTTGGATTTGGTTGCCGCAGCAGTGGTGGCTAACTGCGGTAGCACTTAAACGCTTGACTTATAAATGGGGGCCTTGCGGCGGATTTCAAGCCTGCTCGTCAATCGAAGGCGAAACCGGCGCAGGCGCCTTGCTGACCACGACCATCGCCGGGCGCAGCAGGCGGCCATTGAGCTGATAGCCCTTCTGGAACACCTTCAGAACGCTGTTCGGCTCGACGTCAGCGCTTTCCTGCATGGCCATCGCCTGATGGTGAACGGCGTTGAACGGTTCGCCATGGGGATCGATCGCTTCAAGCTGATAACGCTTGAGGGTGTCGTGGAACATTTTCAGGGTCAGCTCGATGCCTTCGCGCATCGGACGGATGCTTTCGTCGTCCGGGCTGGACAGTTCCAGGCCGCGCTCCAGGCTGTCGACGATCGGCAGCAGGTCGCTAGCGAATTTTTCCAGCGCGAACTTGTGAGCCTTTTCCACATCCTGCTCGGCGCGACGGCGGACGTTCTGCAGATCCGCGGCTACACGCAAAGCCTGATCCTGAGCGCCTGCCAGTTGCTCTTCGAGCACTTGTACACGAGCCGCCAGGTCATCACCCGAAGCCTCGGGCGCCTGGTTGGCGTCTGGGTTTTGCGTATCCACTGTCTGTTCGTCAGCCATAGATTTCTCCTTTCAATTTCGTCCGCGAGCTCAACTCGCGCTTCTGCCCAGCTATATGGGGCCACAAAATCCGGCTTCAAGGGGGTCCGACGATTAACCCTACAAAAAACAACTGCTTTGTCATTCCCGGCCGCGATAAGGCTTTCGTCGGACCGAGCGAATCGAGCTAACGAGGGGCATTGTCAGCCGGAAACAAAACACTGTATAAATAACCAGACCTAACACCTGGGAGCGGCCCATATGCTGGTGCACCTGTCCGTACACAACTACGCCATCGTTGAACATCTCGATCTCGAACTCGATCGCGGGATGAGCGTGATCACCGGGGAAACCGGCGCGGGCAAGTCAATCATGCTCGACGCGCTGGGCCTTACCCTGGGCGATCGCGCCGACAGTGGCGTGGTCCGCCCCGGCGCCGACAAGGCCGATATCCTGGCCACCTTCGATCTGGTCGACATTCCGGAAGCCAGCGCCTGGCTGGCCGAACGCGACCTCGAAAACGACGGCCCGTGCATCCTGCGCCGGGTCATCACATCCGAAGGGCGCTCGCGTGGCTACATCAACGGCACGCCCTGCCCGCTTGGCGACCTCAAGGCGCTGGGTGAACTGCTGATCGACATTCACAGCCAGCACGAACACCAATCCCTGCTCAAGACCGATACCCACCGTCGCCTGCTCGATGAATATGCCGGCGCGACCGATCTGGCCCGCCAGGTTCAACTCGCCGCCCAGCGCTGGCGCCAGACCCGCCAGGAACTGGAGCGACTCTCCAACTCCGGCGATGAGCAACGCGCCCGCCATCAGTTGCTCAGTTATCAACTCGAGGAGCTGGAGAACCTTGGCCTTGGCGACAACGAACTGGAGCAGCTCGAGCAGGAACACAAGAACCTGACCAACGCCGAGACCCTGCTCGGCATCTGCCGACAAGTCGTCGAGCAATGCAGTGAGAGCGATTCCGGGAATGTCCTGAACGCCCTCACCGCCAGCCTCAACCGCCTGTCGAGCGCGAACAGTACGATCGGTGCACTGGGCGAAGCCAGCAGCTTGCTGACCAGCGCACAGATCCAGGTTGAAGAGGCCGTTGGTGAACTGAACCGCTTCCTCGACAACTTCGACGCCGATCCGTCGCGCCTTCAATACCTCGAAGAGCGCCTCGACGCGATCTACACCCTGGCGCGCAAACACCGCATCCAGCCGACCGAAGTCGCAGAGATGCAGCAGAAACTGCTGGATGAAATCGAAACCCTCAACGCCAACGACGAATCCATCGAGCGGCTGAGCGACGAACTGTCTTCATACGCTCGTCATTATCAGGAAAAGGCTCGGGAACTGAGCGACCTGCGTCATCAGGCCTCGAGCAGCCTGGCCAGCGCCGTGGAGCTGGAAATCCAGCGCCTGGGCATGCCTGGCGGGCGCTTCACCATCGAACTGCGCCCAAACAGCAGCGACGAACTGCTGCCTAACGGACTTGAACAGGTTGAACTGCTGGTCAGCGCCAACCCGGGCCAACCATTGAAAGCCTTGGCAAAAGTCGCCTCCGGAGGCGAGCTGTCACGGATCAGCCTGGCGATCCAGGTGATCACCGCGCAGACCTCCCGCGTACCGACCCTGGTGTTCGACGAAGTAGACGTTGGTATCGGTGGTCCGACAGCAGAAATCGTCGGCCAACTGTTGCGGCGCCTCGGAGAACGCGGACAGGTACTGACCGTGACGCACTTGCCGCAAGTAGCAGCGCAAGGTCATCAACATCTATTTGTGCATAAAGTGCGCGGCGAAGATGCCACCCGCACGGCTGTTTCCAAATTGAGCAAAAACGACCGCGTCGAAGAAGTCGCACGGATGCTGGGGGGCATCGATCTCACCAAGGAGTCCCTGGCGCACGCCAAAAAAATGGTGGTGGCCGCAAAAGCCTGAATAAATAAAGGCAGAAAGCACGAAGGCGACCCTGGGGTCGCCTTCGTTCGTTTCGCGAACCTGAGTTCGCGCGACATGCTTACTTTTTCTTGCGCACGTACAGCACCAGATTGTGATCAACCATCTCGAAGCCATACTTGTCGACGATTGCTTTCTGAAGCCGCTCGATTTCTTCGTCGAAGAATTCGATCACTTCGCTGGTTTCGACGTTGACCATATGGTCGTGATGCTTTCCGTCGTCCAGCTCGAAGACCGCATGGCCTCCGTCGAAGTTGTGCCGCACCACAAGGCCAGCTGCCTCGAACTGGGTCAGAACACGGTAAACCGTGGCCAGACCGACGTCCTCACCAGCCTCCATAAGGGCCTTGTAGACATCCTCGGCACTCATGTGGCGCTGCTCGGCGGAGTCGAGCATTTGCAGAATTTTGACCCGTGGCAGGGTCACTTTGAGGCCGGCTTTGCGTAGTTCGCTATTTTCAACCATGGTCAGCTTTCTCGCGATGCTGCTTCGCAGCTTCTCTTAATGCGGGTATGATCGGCGTTTACGTTGTCCCAGCCAAGATAGTGGAAGTCGCCCACCGATGCAAAACACCAAGCTCTTGCTAACCAGTTTCACCTTTGTGGGACTGCTCGCACTCGCCGGTTGTTCATTCCCCGGGGTTTACAAAATCGACATCCAGCAGGGCAATGTCGTCACGCAGGACATGATAGACCAGTTACGCCCGGGAATGACCCGTAAGCAAGTACGGTTTATCATGGGCAACCCTCTGCTGACCGACACGTTCCATGCCGATCGCTGGGATTATCTGTACAGCCTGCAACCGGGTGGCGGTGAACGCCAACAGGAACGCGTCAGCGTTATCTTCAACCCAAATGATCAGCTTGTCAGCCTCTCTGGTGATTTCATGCCAGGCGTGAGCCGTGACGAAGCCATTCTCGGCAAGGACAGCGGCACGACAGTGGCCGCCCCGGCAGAAAACGTCGAGAAGCCAAAACCGGAAAAACCGGTCAAGCCAGGTTCGTTGCTGGATCAGATCCAGAAGGACGTCGACGGTGTAGAAACCGTTCCGGTCCCGACGCCGCAACCACTGGACACCTCGCCGCAATAATTTGCGACGCAATAAAAAGCCCGGCATGCCCGGGCTTTTTATTGTCTGGCGTTCCAGCCAATCACTGATTCCGCGCCTTGGCCTCGGCCGCTTTCGCCGCACGCAGTCGGCGCACCTCTTTCGGATCGACCAGCAACGGGCGGTAAATCTCGATGCGATCCCCAGCCTGGACTGCCCGACTTTCCGGATCAGCTACCACCTTGCCGAAGATCCCCACAGGGCAATGGGCCAGATCCAGCTCCGGAAACTCTTCGGCCACGGCCGACCTGAGCAAGGTCGCCCGCACGGTCGTTCCAACAGGCACGGTCACTGTCAGCAGCACCTGACGGTCTTCGGCCGCGTAGACCACCTCGACTTCAATCATGACCTCAACCATGTATCTGCTTGGCGCGCTGGCAGAACGCATCCACCAAAGTATTGGCCGCCTGATTGAACAGCGGTCCCAAGGTGGCACGAACCAGCGGCCCGGCATAATCGAACGACAGATCGAGGCTGATCTTGCAGGCTTTGTCGGTCAACGCCTTGAATACCCAGATGCCATGCAATTGGGTGAAAGGGCCCTCTTCGAGGTTCATTTCGATCGACTGCCCCGGAACCAGCGTGTTGCGCGTCACGAAATGCTGGCTGAGGCCGCCCTTCGCCACGCCGACGCTCGCCCGCATATGCTCAGGTGAGCTCTCCAGGACTTCGGCGGACGAGCACCACGGCAGAAACTCCGGATAGCGCGCCACGTCGTTGACCAGGTCATACAGCGCTTGTGCCGGGTACGGCAGCAAGGCCGAACGTGAAATGTGTGTCGTCATGTCAGCGTCACTTCCACAGCTGGGCGGCAAACACTACGAGAATGCCGATGGGCGCCACATAGCGCATCAAGAACAAGGACAGGCCAAACAGCGCAGGGTTACGGATCGACAACTCGTCGCGCACCGCTTCGCGCCCCATGATCCAGCCCGCAAACACCACGAAACACAAACCGCCAAGCGGCAACATGAGTCGCGAGGTGAAGAAATCGATCACACCGAAGAAGTCGAGACCACCGGCGGCTCCCCATTGGTAGAGGTGGAACATCCCGCCTTCGTTCACGAAGAACTTCGCCTCCTTCCAGATATTGAAGGAGAACACCGTGCCCAGGCCGACAAACCAGCAGCTGAACGCCAGCCAGAAGGTGACCCAGGCTCGGCTCACTTTAGTGCGCTCGACCAGGTAGGCCACCATCGGCTCAAGCAGGGAAATCGCCGAACTCCAGGCAGCGACCGCCACCAGCACGAAGAACACCACCCCCATCAATTGCCCGAACGCCACGTTACCGAAGGCAAACGGCAGGCTGACGAACATCAGCCCCGGTCCCTCGCTCGGATTCAGGCCCGCCGCAAAAACAATCGGAAACAATGCCAGGCCGGCCACCAGGGAAACGAAGGTATCGAGCAGCGCCACGCCAACGACCGTCCCTGAAATCGACGAGTTCTTCGGCATGTAGGCGCCGTAGATCATGATCGAGCCGACGCCCACGCTCAGGGAAAAGAACGCATGCCCCATCGCGGGCAACAAGCCGTCCATGACCTTTTCCGGGTGGAAGTCGAACATGAAATGCACGCCCGCCATGAAATGCCCGGTGGTCATGCTGTAGCCCAACAACACGAGGATCATCACGAACAGCAGCGGCATCATGATGCGCAAACTGCGTTCAAGCCCGGCAACCACGCCCTTGGCGATCACCACCGCGGACAACAGCATGAAAATGGTGTGCCAAAGTGTCAGGCGCCAGGGATCGGCGATCACATTGCCGAAGTAAGCCCCCACCTGATCAGGCGTCGCCCCCTGAAAATCGCCACGCCCCATGTCGATGATGTAGTCCAGCGACCAGCCGCCGACCACACTGTAGAACGACAGGATCAGCAACGCGGTGATCATCCCGGCAAAAGCGCCCCAGGACCATTTGGCCGAATGCCCCGCCTCTGTCGCCAGGATCTTCAAGGCATTGGCCGGGCTCTGCCGGGCACGCCGGCCGATCAGGGTTTCCGCCAGCATGACCGGCACCCCGATCAGCGCGATGCAGGCCAGGAACATCAGCACGAAGGCACCGCCGCCATAGACGCCGACCATGTACGGGAATTTCCAGATACTACCCAGCCCCACGGCCGAACCGGTCGCGGCGAGTATGAAGACCCAGCGGCTAGCCCAACTGCCGTGGACAGAAACCTTGTCTGTCGACATCGTTATCACGCCCAAGCGTTCAAAAAAGAGGCCGCATTGTCCGGGATTCAATCAACCTGCTCAAGCACGTAGCAACACCGTAGCCGACTCGCGTGCAACTCCCTATAATGCCGCCCCTATGGCTAAACAGAAGAAACACCCAACAGGGACCATCGCGCAAAACAAAAAGGCGCGACACGATTACTTCATCGAGCATCGTTTCGAGGCTGGTCTGGTCCTGGCCGGCTGGGAAGTAAAAAGTCTGCGGGCAAGCAAGCTGCAGCTGGTTGACAGCTACGTGCTGCTCAAGGATGGCGAAGCCTGGCTGCTCGGCAGCCACATTACGCCCCTGACGACCGCCAGTACCCACGTCATCGCCGACCCCGTGCGCACCCGTAAGTTGCTGCTCAACCGGCGCGAGCTGGAAAAGCTGGCCGCGGCCGTGCAGCAAAAGGGTTACGCCTGCGTGTGCCTGTCCTGGTACTGGAGCAAGCACATGGTCAAGTGCGAGATCGCCCTGGGCAAGGGCAAGAAGGAATACGACAAGCGCGATACCGAACGCGAACGCGATGCCGGTCGCGAGTTGCAGCGTGCGGTGCGCAACAAGGGCAAGGAAGACTGATTTTTCTGCCTGCGAATTGCGGCGCGAATAACAAAGATCGCAGCCTCCGGCAGCTCCTACAGGGAACGCATTCCAATGTAGGAGCTGCCGAAGGCTGCGATCTTTTGCATTAAACGGTCACATCCCCTTGCGCCGCTCCGCCCGGGCCACGCGCTGCACTTCCTGACGCACCTCTTCCAGCACTTCCTGCACATACAGAATGTGCCGACTGGAAACTTCCCGCGCCTGCTCCGCATGCCCTTCGATAATCGCCTGATACAACTCTCGATGCTGCGTGATCAGCATGTCGCGGGTTTCAGTGCGCTGCTTGTACATCCCACCGATGTTGGTCACCACGTTGCGCTTGAGCAGATCGAACAGCCCGCGAATGGTGTGCAGCAACACGGCATTGTGGCTGGCCTCGGCAATCGCTAGGTGAAACCTTGCGTCCGCCGCACCCTCTTCGGCACGACTCACTTCTTCGTGACGCGAATAACAGTCCTGCAATTCGTTGAATGCCGCGGTCAGCCGCTCGCGATCCACATCCGTGGCACGCAGCGCCGCATAGTAGGCGCAAGACGCTTCCAGCGTATGGCGAAACTCCAGCAGATCGCGTTGCGCCTCGGGGTTGCTTTCCAGCAGATGCAACAAGGGATCACTGAAGGTGCTGCCCAGTGATTCCACCACATAGTTGCCACCACCCTGGCGACTGACCAGCAGGCCCTTGGCGGTCAGTTTCTGAATGGCTTCGCGCAACGAAGGGCGAGACACGCCAAATTGCTCGGCCAGCGCGCGCTCGGCCGGCAAGCGCCCACCCGCTTTGAGCGTGCCCTCGAGGATCATGCCCTCAAGCTGCTCGACAATATCGTCAGACAAACGGCGCTGACGAATCTGATCAAACCCCATAACTCGATTACTCCACGATCCGACGGCTCGCCGGCGCTCTATTCTGGCCTATCGGCGCCGCGCCAGCACCTGCCACAACGCATTTGGTCATACCAGGCAGACGACCTGCGCACTTCGCATTCGACAAAAGTTTTAGGGCGGCAAATTGACACACCGCCTACAAGGCTTTTACCCTAGCCAACAGCGATTGTAAATTGGTCTTACCAATTATCCAATAACGCTGATCAGTGCCTGACCAACAACAATTAGGGGCCACCCCATATGCAAACCTGGCAACAGCTCTATACCCCGCTCGGCAGCCTCGGCCTGTCCGCACTCGCCGCCGTCATCCCCATCGTGTTTTTCTTCCTGGCTTTGGCCGTGTTCCGCCTCAAAGGGCATGTGGCCGGCAGCATCACCCTGGCTTTGTCGATCCTGGTGGCGATCTTCGCCTTCCAGATGCCGGTCGACATGGCGTTCGCCGCCGCCGGGTATGGCTTCGCCTATGGCCTGTGGCCGATTGCCTGGATCATCGTGGCAGCGGTATTCCTCTACAAACTGACAGTCAAGAGCGGGCAGTTTGAAGTCATCCGCAGCTCGGTCCTGTCGATCACCGATGACCAGCGCCTGCAGGTCCTGCTGATCGGTTTCTGCTTCGGCGCCTTCCTCGAAGGTGCAGCCGGTTTTGGCGCACCCGTGGCGATTACCGCTGCGCTGCTGGTAGGTCTTGGCTTCAACCCGCTGTACGCCGCTGGCTTGTGCCTGATCGCCAACACGGCGCCGGTGGCATTCGGTGCCCTGGGCATTCCGATCATCGTTGCCGGCCAAGTCACCGGTATCGACGCGTTCAAGATCGGCGCCATGACCGGTCGCCAATTGCCACTGCTGTCGTTGTTCGTGCCATTCTGGCTGGTGTTCATGATGGACGGCCTGCGCGGCGTGCGGGAAACCTGGCCGGCAGCCCTGGTAGCCGGCTTGAGCTTTGCCGTGACCCAGTACTTCACCTCGAACTTCATCGGCCCGGAACTGCCGGACATCACCTCGGCCCTGGCCAGCCTGATTTCCCTGACCCTGTTCCTGAAAGTCTGGCAACCAAAACGCGCCGCCGGCCAACACATCGTCGGCGCTGTATCGGCCTCTGTGGTGAGCGCCAGTGTCGGTGGTTTCGGCCAGAAACGCACCACCGTGGCTTCGCCCTACAGCCTCGGGGAAATCTTCAAGGCCTGGTCGCCGTTTCTGATCCTGACCGTACTGGTCACCATCTGGACCCTGAAGCCGTTCAAGGCGATGTTCGCCGCCGGCGGTTCGATGTACAGCTTCGTATTCAACTTCGCCATCCCGCACCTTGACCAGATGGTGATCAAGGTCGCACCGATCGTGACCGCGCCAACCGCCCTTCCGGCAGTGTTCAAACTGGACCCGATTTCCGCCACCGGCACGGCGATTTTCTTCTCGGCCCTGATCTCCATGCTGGTGCTGAAGATCAACATCAAAACTGGTCTTACCACTTTCAAGGAGACCTTCTACGAACTGCGCTGGCCGATCCTGTCCATCGGCATGGTGCTGGCCTTCGCTTTCGTCACCAACTACTCGGGCATGTCCTCGACCATGGCCCTGGTATTGGCAGGCACCGGCGCGGCGTTCCCGTTCTTCTCGCCGTTCCTCGGCTGGCTGGGCGTGTTCCTCACCGGCTCCGATACTTCGTCCAACGCCCTGTTCAGTTCGCTGCAAGCGACCACTGCGCACCAGATCGGTGTCAACGACACCTTGCTGGTGGCGGCGAACACCAGCGGTGGCGTGACCGGCAAGATGATCTCGCCACAATCGATCGCCGTGGCCTGTGCCGCGACCGGTCTGGTGGGCAAAGAATCGGATCTGTTCCGCTTCACCCTCAAGCACAGCCTATTCTTTGCAACGATTGTCGGCTTGATCACGTTGGCCCAGGCCTACTGGTTCACCGGCATGCTGGTGCACTAAGGGCTACAGGCAACACGATAAAAACCGACGCCGGGCCACGCCCCCGGCGTCCGCTATTCACACCCCGGTCTGTAAGGCTACTGAAAGCTTCCGGCTCTATATTCAGCAGCCTCGACAGACGAATAACCGGGACCACCCGGAGACCGCCTGATGAGCGAGCTTTATTACAACGCCGTGCCGAATGCGACCCGTGTCGCCCCGCCACTGCCCGAGCCTCGGCAATACCCCAGCGAGAAACCGTCACGGGTCTACCTGTTCGGGACTTGCGTAGTCGATCTGTTCTACCCGCAAGCCGGGATGGATGCGATCCACCTGCTGGAGCGCGAAGGCATTCGTGTCGAATACCCGCAAGGGCAAAGCTGCTGCGGCCAACCGGCCTACACATCTGGTTACACCGAACAGGCACGGACCGTGGCGCGCTCGCAACTGGCGTTGTTTGCCGGCGACTATCCGGTGGTGGTGCCGTCAGGTTCTTGCGCGGGCATGCTGCGCGAACATTACGCCGACTTGTTCAAAGACGAGCCGGACACGTTGAAACAGGTCCAGGCCCTGGCGGCCAGGACCTACGAGCTGGCCGAGTTTCTGTTGTTTGTCTGCAAGGTGCAGCTCAAGGACAGCGGCGAGCCGGTAAAAGTGGCGCTGCACACCTCGTGCTCGGCACGGCGTGAAATGAACACCCACCTGCACGGCCGCGAGTTGTTGTCGCAACTAAGCAATGTGGAGCGGGTCAATCACGATCACGAAAGTGAGTGCTGTGGCTTTGGCGGGACATTCAGCGTCCGTATGCCAGACATTTCCGGCGCGATGGTGGCTGACAAGACCCGGGCGCTGAAGGAATCCGGCGCGCACAAGGTGTTGAGTGCCGACTGCGGCTGTTTGATGAACATCAACGGCTCGCTGGAAAAACAGCAGGAAGCGTTGCGCGGTCAGCATCTGGCCAGTTTCCTCTGGCAGCGAACCGGAGGTGCGAAATGAGCACCTCGACGATTATTCCTACGGTTGCCGTAGAAGAAGATTTCCGCACCCGCGCCCACAACGCGCTGGGTGACGCGCAATTGCGAGGCAACTTTCGCAAGGCGATGGATTCACTGATGACCAAACGGGCAGCGGCGTTCAGCGATGCCCATGAAAGAGAACACTTGCGCGCACTGGGCAATGCAATCCGTGCCCGCGCGCTCTCCAAATTGCCCGACCTGCTCGAGCAACTGGAACAGAACCTGACCCGCAACGGTGTGACAGTGCACTGGGCGGAAACGGTGGACGAGGCCAATGGCATCGTCCTCTCGATCATCCGCGCTCACGAGGGGCGGCAAGTGATCAAGGGCAAATCGATGGTCAGCGAAGAAATGGAGATGAACCATTTCCTCGCTGATCGGGGCATTGAATGCCTGGAATCGGACATGGGCGAGTACATCGTCCAGCTCGACCACGAGAAGCCTTCACACATAATCATGCCGGCAATCCACAAGAACGCCGGTCAGGTCGCGTCCTTGTTCCACGACAAACTTGGCGTGGAATACACCAAGGACGTAGACCAACTCATTCAGATCGGCCGCAGAGTCCTGCGGCAGAAATTCTTCGAAGCGGACATCGGCGTCTCCGGCGTCAACTTCGCCGTGGCCGAAACCGGCACCCTGCTGCTGGTGGAAAACGAAGGCAACGGTCGCATGACCACCACGGTGCCTCCGGTACACATCGCCGTCACAGGTATCGAAAAAGTCGTGGAAAACCTGCGCGACGTGGTGCCGTTGCTGTCATTGCTGACCCGCTCGGCCCTGGGCATTCCGATCACCACCTACGTCAACATGATCTCCGGTCCGCGCAAGGAGCATGAGCTCGACGGCCCTCAAGAAGTACACCTGGTACTGCTCGACAACGGCCGCAGCCAGGCCTTTGCCGACAGCGAACTGCGCCAGACCCTGAACTGCATTCGCTGCGGCGCCTGTATGAATCATTGCCCGGTCTACACCCGAATCGGCGGCCATGCCTATGGGGAGGTTTACCCCGGCCCTATCGGAAAAATCATCACCCCGCACATGGTCGGCCTGGCGAAAGTCCCGGATCACCCGAGCGCGTCTTCGCTGTGCGGTGCCTGCGGTGAAGTCTGCCCGGTGAAAATCCCGATCCCTGCTTTGCTGCGACGCCTGCGGGAAGAGAACGTCAAGGCCCCGGACAGCCCCCATCAAGTGATGCGCGGTCAGGGCAGCAAGTATTCGCGCAAGGAGCGGTTCATCTGGAACGCCTGGGCCAAGCTCAACAGCTCGCCGACGCTGTATCGCCTGTTCGGTTTCTTCGCCACCCGGTTGCGCGCCCTCACGCCGAGCAACGTCGGCCCATGGACGCAAAACCACAGCGCACCAAAACCCGCTGCCCGCTCGCTGCATGACATGGCCCGCGAACATCTGGCCAAACAGGGAGACCGCTGATGAGCGCCAAGCAAAATATCCTCGCGAAACTGCGCAAAAGCCTGACAGGCACCACGCCAGTGGCCGACAACTTCGATGTCGATCTGGTGACCCAGCCTTACACCTACGCCCCTGAGCAGCGCATTGCGCAACTGCGCAAGTTGATGGAAGCGGTGCACACGGAAACACATCTGACGTCCGGCCAAGAGTGGCCGACGCTACTCGCGCAGTTGCTGCAGGACCGCCAGTTGCCAAGCCTGCTGATCGCACCGACAACGCCCCACGGTCAACGGATCACGCAGCACTGGGCGAATAATCCCGGCCTGCCAATGCTCAAGGCCTACGACCGTCCGGTTGAAGAATGGAAAGCCGAGCTGTTCAACGACACCCCGGCGAGCATCACTGGAACCCTCGGCGCCATCGCAGCCACGGGCAGCCTTATTCTCTGGCCGACCCGGGAAGAACCACGCCTGATGAGCCTGGTGCCACCGATGCATTTCGCCCTGCTCAAGGCCAGTGAAATCCGCGACAACTTCTATCAAATGCAGCAGGAATTCGAATGGGCCCAGGGCATGCCGACCAACGCGTTGCTGGTATCCGGCCCGTCGAAAACCGCCGACATCGAACAAGTGCTGGCGTACGGCGCCCACGGTCCGAAGGACCTGGTGGTACTGATCCTGGAGGACCAATGAGTCTACCGGCTGCTTTCCTGCGTGATGCACAGCAACTGATCCCCCTAGAGCGACGTTTCGACGACCCGTTGTCGACCCTGGCCTTCGGCACCGACGCCAGCTTCTATCGCTTGATTCCGCAACTGGTGATCCGCGTCGAGTCCGAAGACGAAGTGGTCGCACTGCTGCAACTGGCGCAACGGGATCAGGTGCCGGTGACTTTCCGCGCCGCCGGCACCAGCCTCTCCGGCCAAGCCATCAGCGACTCGGTATTGATCGTGCTGGGAGATAACTGGAACGCTCGCGAGATCCGCGGCCAAGGCACGCAAATCCGCCTGCAACCGGGGGTGATCGGCGCCCAGGCCAATGCCTGGCTGGCACCGTTCGGGCGCAAGATCGGCCCGGACCCGGCCT
Source organism: Pseudomonas sp. S2_F07 (assembly GCF_054668325.1). Lineage (NCBI taxonomy): Bacteria > Pseudomonadati > Pseudomonadota > Gammaproteobacteria > Pseudomonadales > Pseudomonadaceae > Pseudomonas > Pseudomonas sp. S2_F07. The sequence continues at coordinate 4,701,246 of NZ_CP162758.1, read as the reverse complement.
CGATCAATGCCTGCAAGATCGGCGGCATCGTCGCCAACAATGCCAGCGGCATGTGCTGCGGCACGGCGCAAAACACCTATCACACCCTGGCCGGCATTCGTCTGGTGCTGGCCGACGGCAGTCGTCTCGACACTGAAGATACCGCCAGTGTCGCGGCGTTTCACCAAAGCCACGCCGCCCTGCTGGAGCGCTTGGCGTCTCTGGGCCGCGAGACCCGGGCAAACGCCGAGCTGGCTGCGAAAATTCGCCACAAATACCGTCTGAAAAATACCACCGGCCTGTCGCTCAATGCCCTGGTGGATTTCGACGAGCCTGTGGATATCTTGAGCCACTTGCTGGTGGGCTCCGAGGGCACGCTCGGGTTCATCAGTGCCGTGACCTACGACACCGTGATCGACCACCCGAACAAGGCCTCGGCGCTGATCGTGTTCCCGGATGTCGAAACCTGCTGCAACGCGGTCACCGTGTTGAAAAGCCAACCGGTATCGGCCGTGGAACTGCTGGACCGCCGCAGCCTGCGCTCGGTGCAGAACAAACCCGGCATGCCCGCTTTCGTACAGCATCTGTCGAACAATGCCTGCGCCTTGCTGATCGAATCCCGCGCCGCGTCGTCCACCTTACTGCACGAGCAACTGGCGCAGATCATGGCGTCGCTGAAGGCGTTCCCGGTGGAAAAGCAGGTCGACTTCACCGAAGACCCGCAGGAAAACGCCCGTCTCTGGGCCATCCGCAAGGACACCTTCCCGGCCGTCGGCGCCGTGCGCAAGACCGGCACCACGGTGATCATCGAAGACGTCACCTTTCCGGTCGAACAACTGGCTATCGGCGTCAACCGCCTGATCGAACTGTTCGACAAACATCACTACGACGAAGCGATCCTTTTCGGACACGCCCTGGAAGGCAATCTGCACTTCGTCTTCACCCAAGGCTTCAACAGCCCGGAAGAAGTCGCGCGCTATCAGGCGTTCATGGACGACGTGGCGCAACTGGTGGCGGTGGAGTTCGGCGGTTCGCTGAAAGCCGAACACGGCACCGGGCGCAACATGGCGCCGTTCGTCGAACTGGAATGGGGCAGCGATGCCTACCAGTTGATGTGGCAACTCAAACGACTGCTCGACCCCAACGGCATTCTCAATCCGGACGTGGTGCTCAGCGAAGATCCACAGATCCACCTCAAGCACCTCAAGCCCTTGCCCGCCGCTGACGAGATTGTGGACAAGTGCATCGAATGCGGCTTCTGCGAACCGGTTTGCCCGTCGAAAGGACTGACCCTGAGCCCGCGCCAGCGCATCGTGATCTGGCGCGACATCCAGGCGAAGAAACGCGCGGGCATCGATACGTCCGAACTCGAAGCCGCCTACGACTATCAAGGCATCGACACCTGCGCCGCCACCGGCCTGTGCGCACAGCGTTGCCCTGTAGGCATCAATACCGGCGAGCTGGTGAAAAAGCTGCGTAGCCGGAAGGCGACGCATACGAAAACCGCCAACTGGCTCGAAGGAAATTTCGCCACGGCACTTCAAGGTGCACGCTTCACCCTGCACGTGGCCAATGGCGCGCGGATGTTGCTGGGGGGCGCCGAGATTGGCGAAGTTGTCGGCGACGTTGACGCGCCTGTCCAAGGGTCAGGTCCCGCAATGGACCAACGCGATGCCGCAACCGGAAAAGGCCATTCGCTTCAGCCCGACGGTGATGGACGCGCGCCCGCGCGTGGTCTATCTGGCGGCCTGTGTGTCCCGCGCCATGGGTCCGGCAGCCGGCGATACGGAGCAAATGTCGCTGCACGACAAGACCCGTGGCCTGCTGGAAAAGGCCGGTTACCAGGTGGTGTTCCCGGACAACCTGGACAATCTGTGCTGCGGTCAGCCATTCGCATCCAAAGGCTACGCCGAGCAAGCCGAGCACAAACGACAGGAACTGATCGGCGCCCTGCTCCACGCCAGCCGTGGCGGGCTCGACCCGATCTACTGCGACACCAGCCCCTGCACCTTGCGCCTGGTTCAAGACCTCGGTGAAGTCCGTCTGGACCTGTACGACCCGGTACGCTTCATCCGTACACACCTGATGGACCGCCTGGATTTCAAGCCTCAGGAGGCGCCGATCGCCGTGCACGTAACCTGCAGCACCCAGCACCTCGGAGAAAGCCAGGCGTTGATCGACCTGGCGCGCAAGTGCAGCAAAAACGTGATTATTCCCGAGGGTATCCACTGCTGCGGCTTCGCCGGCGACAAGGGTTTCACCACCCCGGAACTGAACGCCCATTCGCTGCGCACGCTCAAGGACGCGGTGAAACAGTGCAGCGAGGGGATTTCCACCAGCCGCACCTGTGAGATCGGTCTGACGCAACATGGCGGCATTGACTACCACGGACTAGTCTATCTGGTGGACCGCGTTACCCAGGCTAGGGTGCCCTGATAGCAGGATCTAAAGGAGGGTGCATAAAGGTGCCCTTCGTTAACGCTTCTTGTCGGAATCGACAGCTCTACAGAAAAAAAGAACCCTGATGTGCCACCGCAGTCCACTGATCAAGCCCCGCAAATGCGGGATTTTCCCAAAACTCGGTAAACCGATTTGATGGCCAGCAATGCTGGACCTTCAGTTCAAGGAGAAACACATGAATCGTTCTGTGCTGTTAGGTTTGTTCGTTGCTGCTTCCATGATGGCTTCCACTTCGTTTGCGGCCGAAAAAGACCTATGCGCGGTCAACCTGCAAACCATCGAAAACGGCAAGGCACAGATTCCTCCGGAAATGACTGACCAGGTAAAAGCCTCTGTCGAGCAAGCCAAAGCCGACCAGGCAAAAGGCACCAAGGAAGGCACTGATGATTGCATCGCCGAGACCAACGACATCATCAAGGCCGTCACCGACTCGAAAAAAGGCGGGAAGTAACCCGGTCCACGGCCAACCTCCGGGTTGACCTTCCGCGCCACGCTGGCGTACATCAACAACGGAGTACAGGCAGCCGGGAGTTCAAAGCCCGGCTGCACCCGCTACGAAGCAAACCAAAACCCGCCAGTTGCGGGTTTTGTTGCATCTGGGGTCTGGAAATGTGCCTACCATCGCTGGAAAAGCTCGACACACTTTCTTAAAAAACCGAATTCTTGCGTTGAATCGCAGTCTTTGAGGTAAGCCCCATCAGATCGTGGCTGATTTTTCGGGCTTGGCCTGGCTGTCCGCTCATACGCCAGCACCGAGACCATCAGCTCAAGGAGATACCCATGAAACGCACCACACTCGCTGGCCTGTTCATTGCTGCCGCCATGCTGGCCTCTCCTGTATTTGCTGCGGACAACAACCTTTGTACGAGCAAGTTGCAAGAGCTCAAAGGCAAAGTGAATGCGCTGCCGGCGACCGCCACAAACACCTCAATGGAGATCAAAAGGCTGATGTCCAGCGCCGAAGCCTCACAAGCCTCCGGGGACGACAAAAAATGCGTCACCGAGGCCACCCAGGCATTGGCACTTGCTGACAGTCAGGGCAACCAACCAAACCCATGATCTGTGGTGGTCAACCTTCGGGTTGGCCTTCCGGGGCGTGATGACGTACACTGTACAGGCCTGCTGCTCACTTGATTCACAGAGCATCAGGCTCGGGGCCGTTTAGGATTCGACGCCGGTTGCGAAACTTTAGGTGCATGCCGAGTTGGTAACAGAACTCGTAAATCCACTGTTGCAACTACTTATAGTTGCCAATGACGATAACTACGGCCAGGAATTCGCTCTCGCTGCGTAAGCAGCCTTAGCCCTGAGCTTCTGGTACCTTCGGGTCCAGCAATCACCAGGGGATGTCTGTAAACCCAAAGTGATTGTCATATAGAACAGAATCGCCGTGCAGTACGTTGTGGACGAAGCGGCTAAAACTTACACAACTCGCCCAAAGCACCCTGCCCGTCGGGTCGCTGAGGGTTAACTTAATAGACACGGCTACGCATGTAGTACCGACAGCGGAGTACTGGCGGACGGGGGTTCAAATCCCCCCGGCTCCACCACTTCATCATCTAAAGACGTCCACGGACGTCTTTTTTTGTGCCTGAAATCCAGTGAATACGGGGGTTTCAGGGCTGCGGGAGGCTTTCCAGGTTTTTTGAGTTCCAGGCGGTTTGGTATTCCCAATGGTATTCCCGGCTACCCGGCGCTAATCTTGGGAATACCAAAAGGTGTCATGGAGTACTTCTCATGTGCGCTCAAACCACCCGCCTCTCCGACCGCCAGCTCAAGGCGGTCAAACCGAAAGACAAGGATTACGTCCTCACGGATGGCGACGGGCTCCAGCTGCGAGTCAGGGTCAATCGCTCGATGCAGTGGAATTTCAACTACCGGCATCCCGTCACCAAGAATCGAATCAACATGGCACTCGGCTCTTATCCCGAGGTTTCTCTTGCGCAAGCGAGGAAGAAAACCGTTGAGGCCAGAGAGCTGCTTGCACAGGGCATCGACCCCAAAGCTCAGCGTAATGAACTGCAGGAAGCCAAACGAGCGGAAACGGAACATACGTTCGAGAACGTAGCCACCGCGTGGTTCGAATTGAAGAAGGATTCCGTCACCCCGGCGTATGCCGAAGACATCTGGCGCTCGCTCACACTGCATGTTTTTCCAAGCATGAAATCAACGCCGTTATCGGAAGTGAACGCCCCGATGGTCATCAAGCTGCTTCGTCCGATTGAGGCCAAAGGCAGCCTCGAGACGGTTAAGCGAGTGAGCCAGCGCCTTAACGAGATCATGACCTACGGGGTCAACTCCGGAATGATCTTTGCCAACCCTCTCAGCGGCATTCGAGCGGTGTTCAAGAAACCCAAGAAAGAGAATATGGCCGCGCTACCACCTGATGAGCTTCCGGAGCTCATGATGGAAATCGCGAACGCCAGCATCAAGCGGACGACCCGCTGCCTGATCGAATGGCAACTTCATACCATGACCCGCCCTGTCGAGGCGGCCACCACTCGATGGGCAGACATCGACTTCGACAAACGCATCTGGACCATCCCGCCGGAGCGCATGAAAAAGCGGCGTCCGCATACCATCCCGCTGACCGAACAGGCACTCGCGTTACTGGAGGCGCTCAAGTCCCTCAGCGGCCATAGGGAATACGTGTTCCCGGCAGATAGAAACCCGCGCACCCACGCCAACAGTCAGACCGCCAACATGGCGTTGAAACGCATGGGTTTCCAGGACCGCTTGGTCAGCCATGGCATGCGCTCCATGGCCAGCACCATCCTGAACGAACATGGGTGGGATCCGGAGCTGATCGAAGTCGCGCTGGCGCATGTCGACAAGGACGAAGTCCGAAGTGCCTACAACCGAGCTGACTACATCGAGCGCCGGCGTCCGATGATGGCTTGGTGGAGTGAGCACATCCAAAAAGCGGCCACTGGCAACCTGTCGGCATCTGCGATCAATCAAACCAGGGACCACAACGTCGTGCCGATACGGTGAGCGCTCACCGGACGCCGTTGGTAACCGATGATGACTCCCCAGATAGAGTGATGGTTGATTTGGCGACAGCGGCGACACCGGCGACAACCCATGTAATACCTGGCCTGCAGCATGGCGACAGAAGTGGCGACTGTCGCCGTTGCAAGCCTCGCTCTTGGGGCTTTCTCGGCCAAGCCCACGCGAGCGGGAAGGCTCCGCATTCCCACTCGCATGGGCTCTGGGTAATTGCATCTCACTTGACCACCTAATTGCATTGCCACTGACCAGTCGTTTGCATCCGGCTTGACCAGTCATTTGCATTCGCGCTGACCAGCCGTTTGCAGTTGATGGGTATCAGCGGGTGCCACTCAGCGCGAGTGCGTCAGCCAAGCACTGAAGGACTGCAACCGGCCGATTGTGTTGAAAAAGTCGACCCGGCCTGAGTACCCATGCATTGAGCGGTGAAAACGCCTTTTTTGCACGCTGCTACGTCAAATCTGAGCCCTGAACCTTCTGCGCAAAACACAGATTTCAATCTCAGACGCGTACTTTTCTGCCATGGAAACCGAAGCCGACTTTTTCAACAGAATCGGCCAAGAGCGGATACTGGCGCTGGCTCAATATCCGTGCTCCAGCAATGCGCAATACTCTTTAACAAATCCATCTCGCAAATAGAACCTACGGTATGCTTGCTCAACGATTTTGAAGTACTCCGATGGTGCCCCCCATGTTACAGAGTGTAGAAGTTTACCTCCATTAGATTCTTCGCTATGAAAGTCGTTGTACTTGACCAAGTCTGCAAATTGAAAGCCCAGGGTTGAAAGCTCACGATAGCATTTCAGCTCTTGCTCCGTAATAGGAGAGCCGCCCATATCGAAATCCAAGCTCACAGGATTGCTTCGTACGTCAGTGAGTTTCCGATCCCAGTTAAGTGTTAGCTGTTTATATCGTATATAGCTTTCTGACTTTGGGTCATTGGCATGCTGCTCTTTACTCAGGACGCTTGAAGCGCTGGAAAAATCTTTATAAAGTGCAAAATATGCTAGCGTCACTCCACATTCAACCGAAAAATCAATAGTCTGCTGTGCTGACTCTGGTGTCTCCCACTGACCGCCAAGCATGAAATAGGCCTTTGTGAGAATATCCGCAGATCGAAGTCGCGCAAACAATTCTGAAATTTGACGATTCGTTACGATCTCACTTGCTGCTTTACTCTTTTTTCTCCGCTCTTCACTTCCGTGCTCAATGCCGAATGCAAGCATACGACATCCTGATTGTTGTAACCGCTCTATGAAAGGAACATCCATACTCTCTTCGTAAGCAATGAAATCCTCAATACGGAAGATTCCACGCCACCCAAATGAGTCGCCAGCCCGCTCTTTGACTCTGACCAATCCATCAAGAAAATCGCTAGCCCATGCGAGTCCATTGTACTTATCTGCTCGAAGTTTTCCATCGGATGCAATCTGCGGCAGCAAGTTATCGTCTACAAACTGAACTCGGAGTTCTGGATGTTGCAAAGCCAGGCCGTTAACCTCCATGAGAACATGCGAGACCTCTCGGCGAATTTCACCTCCACTTTTCTCTCTCCGCTCGGTACAAAAAGCACAATTCCAGTCGCAGCCTTGCGACATAACTACATGAGCTTCATGAAAAGTCTTCGATTTTGCCCTGGTTCGCGTGGGCTCATACTGGCCACCCTCGTTACGATAAATGCGACGATCAATTATGACTTGCGGCCAGGTAGCCGCTGGCGACTTTAGCGATAAGGCCGGCAGCATGTTACCTTTCTGGACTCCACGACCAACCACATTCCAACTCTTTAAGTTGGGGGTAATACCCGGTGCTTCGGGCCATTTCCCTGGAGTTTTCAAACTAGCCACCAAGGACGATAGATTTTCCACAGCATTGTCTGAAACTGCAAAGTCCCAGCTTGCTTGGGCGTCCTCTGTATGTACTGTAGAGAACTGCCATGCATTTAGCTTGGCTGCCGGCCCGCCGATTACCAGTGTAGTACTATGTGTTCGCTTGCGAATACCAACGAGCATATTCATCGTTGATTGAACTGTAGAAAATACTGTATTGAATCCAATTAAGTCGAAAGTTCGTGCTAGGCGTAAAACTTCAGCACGCAGCCTTGGGAACCTATGACAGTCCGCGATCTGAACGTCGTGCCCCTGAGCCGCGAGATGAGAGGCCAGTAGGCCCAGGCCCAAAGCTGGTGTGCTGGTCCGCGATGCTCCGGATGCAGCATCATCGATTTCAATGGGAGGTAGTACAAGCAGGATGCGCTTAACATCTTGGAGAGTATCAGCGCGCGTAACGGCAACTTCTGGATGCATACAACCACGAAGTGTAGGCGCAGTCTCACCTACGACTGGGCCAATCAACCATCTTGCGACGGGGAAGTCCAATACGCCTAAAGGTGCGGGCTTCCCGGGTTCCGATAGTGAAACACACTCTTCTAGATAATGACTCAGAAATTCCCGATGCAGCCATGGATGGCCATTATCGGTGCTGATAGCCAAGTCCACAATTCTACCCAGTTCCTCATTTAGGGAGCCCTCTATGCTCAACCCCCCCGCGGAGAAGGCAGCTTCTAGTCGCCGTCGCAATGTGTGTGAGAAGGCTAGGTGCAATGAGGCCCATCTAATACTTTCATCCTCATCAAGAGCCATTCTCCGTAAAGTCTCGAGAAGCACCTGCGTCGATAAGCTCGCGGTAGCAAGCGCTGCGAATACACGCTTATCCCCACGCCAATGCCCCTTAACTTTGCCAACAGCAGGATAATAAATATTTAAAAAACTGACAGCCTGATCAGAAATCTGTCGAGTCGGATCCAAGCCATGCGCCATTAGCGCCAGCGTCGTAGGCGCCAACATAGGGTCGGTTGCGATGATTTCCGCAATATCATGTGAGTGCTGCGTTACTTTAATACAGCGCTCATTTTCCATTATGAAAGCAGGATCAGTTTCAATTCCCGAAACAAGTTGTGCGAGCCCTGGGTTTTTGCTTGCCAAGCGGGCGAGTCGAATAGCGAACGAGGTCCCAAAATCGAATAAACGAGCTGGCTCGAAGAACTTAGGAGCAATCTCGCTGGCCTGATTCAAGATTTCATTAGCAAAGGCTGATGAGTAGTAGAGTAACTCCTTAGTCAAAAATGCATCTTTCCAGATGACCTGTAACATAGGCTCTGGAAAGGACTCAGAGAAAGCTCTGAAACTAGGGCAAATGTTTGCGCAAGCAGCCATAAATCGCCAACACACGTCCATGTATCCCGAGTCTCTTGCTGAGCTCGCCACAGCCATACGATCACCAATAGCGCTGCCGATATCACGCAGTTTCTCTTGCAGTTCGGCCCTATTATGTAAATCGGCGTTCTTACCGGCGTCGCTAAGACTATTGAAGGCCGTCGTCAAATCAGCCCAGTCCTCTTCGAGGTCTAGTTGGCCCAAAGTCTCAAGTATTCGGTCCAATACTTGACGAGACTCCTCCTGCTTTCGACCGACAGCTTGTCGGTTCGCCCAATGCACCGATCCAGGCAAGTACCAACCAGTACCTTCTAGCAAATCAGATGCGCAGCGTTTCCAGCTATATTCACGCTTCAGCAGGGATGCAACCTCGATAGCAGCTTGCTTTCGCACCTCGAGGTTGCCTGTAATCGCAAGCAATGCGTCAGCACATTTCCCGATATCCTCCTGGCTCGGCGTACCTGCAGTCATGCTGCCGCCAAGATTCACGAACTCAACGCTGTCGAATGGAACTTCTGGGAACTGCTGCTTTAGATCATCAATTAGCATCGCGAGCCCGGACTGACGCGAGCATACCAGAGGGATACCGGCGCAAAGAGCCTCCCATCCACTCAAGCCAAACCCTTCATGCCAAGACGGCATCAACGCTACATGACAATTTGCCAAGCGTTGGCGTAGGGCTACCTGGTCATCGGAAAAAGGCTCTGCATGAAGAGTAAACGCAGCATTCTTGCTGCCGATCTCCTTCAGCTCTTCTACCACAACTTGGTCGGAACTTGGGTCTACTCCCCAAGCAAAAAGCTGCCCGCGCGCTCGCCAGGCCACAGCATCAATTTGTCGACCTCGCGAATATGCTTCCGCGAGTGCATGAATGGCCAGTATAGAATTTTTAATTGGATCATCATCACGATTAAGCCGACCTGAGATAAAAACTTGTAAGTCGACGCGAGGATCGTGGTGCTGCCACTTAACCTTTTCCACTCCGGGTATCAATGGCCTTACAGGTGATCTTGGTCGATGCTTGGCACTTCGTGCCGATGCGAAGTTACGCTGTAAAAGTGGACCCACGGCAAATGCACAATCTGCAGCAGCAATGACTTCTCGCTGCTTGATCGAGCGCGCAGTCACCTCCTCCATGCTTTGCCCTTTCATAAAGGCATACGACGAATAGTCCATATGACCTATAACGGCTGACTTGATATCCGTCTCGCTCAGATGTTGACGAAGTTGGTTGGCGCAGTCGACGGCAGCTTGGCCAGTAATGACGTCATGCCCCACAACCAACACGCCTTGCAACGCCTCCATATCTACTATCCTACAATAGCTGGCAATTTCGGCAGCTATGTCGGAAGCTTTGAACTCTTTATGCTCTATAAGCGTCACCCCTACCTCGCATCCGATTTCCGGCAACCGATTTACAAAGCAGTACGTTTGGCTTCCTTTGGGTAGTGCTTGGATCAAGCCTTCTGCTAGACCCTTATTGAATACATTGAGGCCACCTAAATCACTTCCCCATCGAGTTGCAAGCAAAGCCACCACGTATGCCATCTCGGCTCCTAGATTATTCGATGCGCTTAGGTAGTCGCGGCGCGTTGCGTGCCCTTGATCAGAGACTGGGTTCTCAACGCTGATCAGTAGCCATTGCTACATCTGCCTAATACGAATCTCATATGATATGTCGTTTTAGTCGTTGTCGACCATTAAGCACCGGTTGGAGATGTTGCTACGGTTGAGCGACATAATGAGGGCGAAGGTTGGACAGCGACCAGGGGCTGCTTTTGGCCGTGCTCCGCTGGTCGTCACTACGGCGTGTGCTGATCAAGTCGAATGCAAACGGTTGATCAGCACGACTGCAATTGACTGGTCAGTGACAATGCAAATGGTCAAGTCCATGCAATTACGCAGGCTCACATTAAAAACCGACGAACGACCACCCGGCCATGGAAAACCACCGGTTTCCAAGGTCTTCCACCGTTACCGATTGGCGCAACAGCCACCCCCAAAATACGGTTGACCGCGAGCAGAACGAGCGCTAAACCAGAACCGTACAAGCGCTGTCCTCGACAGCACCCAGGTAGCCAGAACCTTTGAGGCTACGCCACATTGTGGTGGTTCTCCCCCAAGTGCGATTAGCGTCCGGCGGCTCGCACGGTCACAGCGATGTGATGGATGCCACTTCCTCCAGAATGCCCACTGCGGCAACTCATGCCCCCTCCTGGCTGCTCTGCAGCAACTTATCCGCTTGGCTATTTCTTGCGCCAACCTTTTGCCCGTCTCTTTGCCCCCTAAAGAGACGGGCGCATATCACATTGCTGCAGCCCTGCTCGCACGGGCCTTTGCGGCTTTCCCCCTCGTGACAATCGGCGTGACAAACACCGAGTGCTCACTCGCCACAGCGATGCCGATGATGGTGCCGCAGCCCATGAAATGGACTGCACCTGACTGACAGTCAGGCATGCCCCGGTCATCACCTCACTGCCTTCACCTGACTCAGGATCTCGCGGCACCGGCTTCGTAAGCCAGTGCAGCCTCCACCCGCCCACTTCTACGGAAGTGTTCAGGAGGCCAGATCATGAGATGCCCAAGCTCCCGGCCGTAAGGAGCCGTCAGTCCTGCGTGAGTGGACAAACCTCACAGGTAGCAAGGGCCTTGATCCCTGAAAACACTCAACAACCGTGGCGGGATGAGTGAGGACGAAGTCGATAATCTCAGGAGAATTTCGATGCAACTGTGCGAAGCTTTCGAGCCCCCACAACCATTGCTGGAATACCAGCAGGCGCCACTGCCCTACCCGGTCGAAGCACTCGGGGAACTGTTGGGCCCTGCGGTCGAACGACTAGCCGAGGTGATCGGCGTACCCTGCGCCATGGCGGCGCAATCGGTGCTGGCTACTACTGCCCTGGTGAGCCAGGGTCATGCCAATGTCCAACTCGACGGTCGAACCTATCCGCTGTCCCTCTACCTACTGACGGTGGCGTCCTCGGGTGATCGCAAAAGCGCGGTGGACCAGCTGGCACTGAAGGCGGCGCGCGACTGGGAACGACAGCAGTGGACCCTGTATGGGGAAAAGCTCAAAGCCTATCGCGCAGCCAGCAACATCATGGCCAAACCCAAAACCGCAAAGAAACACACGGAGGCGGAAGGCGGTGAGCTATCCGAGCCGGTACCACCGAGACTGATCATTGCCGAGCCCACCATTGAGGCCCTGGTCAAAAGTCTGTGCCAGGGCTTGCCCAGCATGGGCTTGTTCAATGATGAAGGCGGCCAATTCTTGGGCAGCAGCACCATGAGTAAAGAGAACCTACTCAAGGCGATCACCACCTTGTCGACACTGTGGGATGGCAGCCCCATCGACCGGGCACGCTCCATGGCCGGAGAAAGCCTGCGCGCCTATGACCGCCGCCTCAGTCTGCACCTGATGCTGCAGCCCTACCTGGCCAACCAACTGTTCAAAGACCCGGTGATCAATGGCCAAGGCATCCTCGGCCGTTGCCTGATCAGTTGGCCCGAGCGCCTGGCTGGCCAGCGACTCTACAAGGCAATCGACCTGACCCGAGATGCCAAAGTCCAGGGCTACCAACAGCGGATCACCGCCCTGCTGCAAAAGCCCTGGTCGCTTCACAAGGATGGCTCACTCAATCCCGCCACGCTCGAGCTGACCGCCCGTGCCCGTTGTGCCTGGATTGATATTCACGACACCATCGAGTGCCAGTCTGGCGAATTCGGCGAGCTAGCCGGCATCCAGCCGGTCGCGGGCAAGGCCGCGGCGAATGTACTGCGTATCGCGGGAGTGCTGGCCATGGTTGAAGAGGCCAGTGCGTTGGACGAAGGACACATCCAGCGCGCCTCCACGCTGATGGATTACTACCTGGCCGAGATTCAGCGCCTGACCGAACAGGAACCGGTCAATAGCCGACGCGAGGAAGCGGATCGGCTGCTGCGCTGGCTGATGCAGAAAGGCTGGACCCACTTCACCATCCGCGACGTTAATCGCAACGGCCCTCGTTTTGCCCGCAAGAGCGCTGACCATACCGCCTCTTTATTGGTCGTGCTGATCACTCATCGCTGGTTGAGCAGCCACGACGGGAAAACCTTCGAGGTCCGCCATGTTTCGCCTCAATGACGCGGTGCGCCGCTACCAGGCGCAACATCAATCGCAACCAGCATCGCGGCGTATCGCCGCCACTGTCGCCACCCTGTCGCCACGTGCCAGGCCAGAAACGACGCAGGTTGTCGCCACTGTCGCCGCTGTCGCCACACCACCACTTGATCCTGCCTACCTCGTCCTGCTGGTTGAGCAACTGCGTGAGGAAGGGGCACTGCTGCAACACCACGAGAACACCCTCCTGATCCGCCCAACACACTGGCAGCAGGTAGACAGGCTCAGCCTCCACTGGAAAGCCCTGCTGCGCTTTCTGCAAACAAACGAAAACGGTGATGACGATGGCACTGGTCGGTCGGCGTGAGGGTCGCAACTTTGGCTACGGCCGCCAACTGAGCTACGCCGGCCCACAAGCGCTCAAGGATTTGTTTGCCGGCGGCCACTTCGCCACGGTCAAAGCGCATAGTGATCGCTGGCAAGCGTTCGTGCGTTGGTGTCGATCAGAGGACGGCCCCGGTTACAACGATGCGCGCCAGATCGATCGACGGACGCTGCAAGACTACGCCGCGTGTCTGCGCCAGCAGATCCAGCAAAGTGAACTCTGCATCGCGACCGCGCAGAACCGCCTGAGCAGCGTCAACCGCACCCTCGCTGCGCTGCGCGGTGATCAGGACGTGAGGATCGCCAGCCCGAGCCAGGCGTTAGGACTGCAGCGCTCGAGCGTACGCACCCGCGCGCCGGATGGCCAAGACCGCCAACAGGTGCGGCGAGTACTCGAGGCACTTGGCGAACAGCACCACGAGCGGGTGGCCGCGATTGTCCTGTTGGCCCGAACAACCGGCATGCGCCTGCGCGAAGCGATCCTGGCCGACCTGCCACGCTTGCACCGCGAAGCCGAACACTTAGGCCGCATCAACATCCAGGACGGCACCAAGGGCGGCCGCTCAGGCGCATCAGCGCCGCGATGGGTCGCGGTAAATGAAGAGGTGAAAGCGGCGCTGCAGTTTGCTCGTAAGGCATCGCCGCACCGCAGCCGCAACTTACTGGCCCGCGACGAAAGCTACGCCGCGTTTCTGCAACAGACCGTGCTCCCCGCCCGAGAAACGCTGCATGAACAAGGGCTGAAGGGTTTCCATGAACTGCGAGCAGCCTACGCCTGCGAGCGCTACGAACAGCTCACGGGGCACGCCGCACCAGTCAATGGTGGCCACTGCCATCGCATTGACCGCGACCTTGATCAATAGGCGCGCCAACAAATCAGCCTAGAGCTCGGGCATAACCGGATCGATGTGGTTTCGGCCTACATTGGAGGTCGAGAGTGACCAAACCATTCGATATAGCGCTGTTCCTGAGCGGCGTACTGACCGGCTCGCAGGTCACGCAGCAACGACACCTACGGCAAGCCCGAATCATGCAAGCGGCCATTCAACAGCGATGGCAGCGAGACAATCCCTGGACCTGGCAGCTCAAGCATGTGCGCTGGTTTCTCACTCAGCACCTGAAAGACCATTCCGGCGCCACCCGGTATTACTATCGACTCACCGCTCTGCTGATCTGGAAGCGATTAGGGAACGGCCGGCAATTGCTGATGGATCGCTCGAATCGTGAGTAGGCAGCCTTCCAGGCACACTTGTCCGCCGTCATCTATCTCAGCGCGGATATCCTCTTGCTGATGAACCTGCTCGAAGCACACGCGGCAACGGCAAAAAGCGGCCAGAAGTGGTCAGTCAAAAATACTAGGCTATTTCAGACCATTCTTAAGATCGATCGGTACCTCAAACTCTTGTCTTTGCTCTACCCACTCAGAGTAGGGGACCGTTCGATCAGCCGGTTTGATTGTCTTGATCAGTGGCTTAATCTGCTGTCTATCGAGATCGACGACCTTCTGCTTTACCTTCGTGATATCGGCAAGTTCTTCAGACGTAAGCTCCACATTTCTATCAATCGGCTGATTAGGTGTATCGGTAAACCCAAAGCGTACGCGATATCGCTCAATTGCTTGGGCTTCGTCGTTCGACAATTCAAGGCTTGTTGTAAGCGCGCCAATGTCCGCCTTTTCGAATAGAAGGGTTCTGCAGACCTTTGGACAAGGAGGCGACGGCAAAAATGGAAAGGACTCGCACTTGCAGGTGACGTCCGCAGAAACGTTCATAGCAACCATCCAAAGCAGCATCCCAACAACCCGGTTCGATTTCATGCGTCGCCCTCTCCACAGTCAACGTCGCGAAAAAGCACCCACCAAAGAAGATAGGCTGTGAGCCAAAGTGCGAGCGCAATCACCCCATAGAACAGGTAATCCAGTTGGGCCTGAAAGTAGGCATTAATCTGATTAAACGCTTCATCTTGGGCAGCCCCCTTGGTAAACAACGCAGCTAGGTAGCTTCGCGAGAGCTCATTGCCCGCCCGAACGGATACCAGCAGGGAGATCCAGGCTGGAACTAGGAAAAAGTAGAAGCTACGCCACCTCCGGTTAGCAGGGCTGTAATGCGACGATCCAATAACGACAGCTACCGAGCCGCCGAGCATGGCCAGCGCCCAGGTAGTGAGCTGTGAGGAAGCTCCGGCGATCTCCTTCAGACCTGCGAGAAATAGGTCCATTTAAATCCCCATATTCAGCCACCAATCATTTAGCTGATGTTAGTCCTCACATTCAGATGCGCAATGGCTATCCAATTAATGTGCCCGTCTGAACTCCGGTTCTTTCACCAAATGTTGCAGCCGAAGTCTCCGCTTTCGGCCACAAGCTGCCTCTCACCAAGGGCAGCCATCAGCCATTTGCGTACATGCCATTGCTTTCCATCACCCTGAGCTAGCCGCTAAAGTACTGACTCATGGAACTTAGAGACCAGCAGTGAAACTGAACCACAGGCCAGTGAAGGCTAACGACGTAAAAATGATCTGCGGCTTTCCTCAGAATGCTCAAGAGTTGTTTTTCATGTTTCCGAAGGCGCACTTCCCGCTAACGGAAACGCAGTTGCATGCCGCGATCTCCCAACGCTTCGACTCTACCGTCGTGGAGATCAATGGGACTGTCGTTGGGTTTGCCAATTTCTATCGAGCTGAACGCAATGGCGTTTGCTGTATCGGCAATGTCATCGTCTCGCCGAGCGCTCGGGGCGAAGGAGTGGCCACGTTTATCGTGGAGACGATGACCGGCTTGGCATTCGAGCGTTACGGAGCCAAGGAGGTGCAGATTTCCTGTTTCAACGAAAACACGGCAGGCCTGCTGCTCTACCCCAAGCTTGGGTTTGTGCCTTATGCCATTGAGGAGCGACCTTTTTTGGGAAACGGCCGATCGGCCCTCATACACATGACGCGCAGCAGAAGCTCGACAGATTGAATACACCATCGATTGCTACCTTGGATGACAGGCAGAAAACGGCCGATTCTGTTGAAAAAGTCGGCCATGGTTTGCGCATCGGAAAAGTACGCGTCCGAGATTGAAATCTTTACTTTTGGCAGAGGCTTCCGGACTCGGATTTCACGTAGCCGCGTGCAAAAAGGCGTTTTCACCAGCCAATGAGCAGGCAGTTTGGGCGGACCGACTTTTTCAACAGAATCGGCCAAAAGCAGTCATTGGAGAATGTCTATAAAATGGGGCG
The DNA here is from genome assembly GCF_054668325.1 of Pseudomonas sp. S2_F07. Taxonomy (NCBI): domain Bacteria; kingdom Pseudomonadati; phylum Pseudomonadota; class Gammaproteobacteria; order Pseudomonadales; family Pseudomonadaceae; genus Pseudomonas; species Pseudomonas sp. S2_F07. The sequence goes on along the minus strand of NZ_CP162758.1, from coordinate 4,684,879 downwards.
ATGCACTACACCTCATTGCCGAACACCAACATAATATTCAATCTTAAAGTCGACACACTCACCATTATCGGTAAAGCTAATACTTATTGGAAGTTCATTTTCTTGATGAGCATAGCTAGCTTTAATCAGACTCTCACCAGAAAAAACCAAGTAATACCCACAGCCATCGCAATTGATTTCAATGAATTTCATACTACCCCTTCCGTCAGGCCATGTAATGTTTCGGCCCGAGGTTGTAAATCCGGCTGCTTGAAATTTTTTCAGCGCGTTAGAGGAGCAAATCATCCATTCAGCTTTGCGAGTGGGTAGTGTGATTTCTGAGTTCTCAGTCTGTTGATTGCGGAATAGTATTTGAGCATTTAGCCAGTTGTGAACTTCTTGAGCCAGATTAAAGCCATATGTGTCGAACACGTAATAGGTATCGTTCCCCGAAAGAAAAGCTTCGCGCGGGAGACTAATGTTTGAAACTATTGGTGATACTTCATCTAATGTGAGTCTTTTGAACAAATCAAATCTCTTTACGGACGATCCAATCGCCTCAGTAACTTCGCGCTTAAATCTTTCTAGAGATGCAGCATCCAGCTTTTGATTTGCAATCTGAGTTCTCGTATTTTCTGCGAGAACCACACTCAGTCGGTCGCAAAATTCGCAAGCATATTCCTGTAATGTTAACGATTGCTCCGTTAAAATCCCTAATCGGTCTATAAATCTAGTATTGGCTAATGCTTTTAGAAGTGATGTTTTAAGTAGGGAGACCCTTTGCGCTGCAGCTTTTAATTCGCTAAGTTGGCAACTTGGTATCGCTGGTATAGACATCTCAGGTTTGATGGTCGCACCACTTGCGCGCAATATAAAAGTATTCCAAAGTTCATAGACTATAAGCGCCCCTATTGCGTCTACTATTTTATATTCTTGGAGATCATTGCGAACTGTATAAAAGTCAGAGAAGTTCTTCGCAGATAGAAATGCCGCGACGCACTCGCTCAAAGAGGTTGGAACTGGTGAATGCCCCACATTGAATGATTTCGATCCCGCTGGATTGCGTAACTCCCTACATTCTACGAATATCTCTGGGTGCGTGGATAACAAAGTAGATAGGACCCGAAGGGTTTCTGTTTCTATTTCGCTAGAAAATCCATTTAGTGCTATGCCGTGCCAACACTCCTCTAAGGCCGCATCTATCGCTTCAAATTTTTCTTTGACGACTATCTTGTCTGTAATCTTTCCTTCAATATATGCTCGCATCTCGGGCTTGTATTTCGTCTCTATTTTTTTATCAAGCTCGTCTGTTGCTAATCTTCCAGCATAAGTATCGCCAACATCTTTATCAAACTCTGCCATGGGTGAGTACCCCCACAACTCCTCAACCTTCTCAGGAAGGTCCCAGGCGCCTTTGTTGTAGTTGCTCTTGAACTGTATTACTTGACGAATATTTCTCAATAGCTCCGGGATATTTTCTGGCTGCTCGCGAGCGGATGTTTCGATAAGTAATTTAAAGTGTGCTTGAAGGTATGTATAGGCTTCATTGCCAGATGTAATTTTGTTAGCAAAGCTAAGAAATAAGCGGCCATTTCGACAAAAACGACCGTATGAAGGAAGCTTGTCCTCTCTGAATCTCGCGATTCTTTCAATTACCCCGATCTGTGATCTGTATTCTTCTTTGGCAAGAATTGCTGCCATGGCTAAATTCAAATAAAAGCCAGCGATGGATTGATAAACATCTACCTCTCTAGAGACTTCAACTGTCGCTAAGACAGAAGGAAGGGAAGCTAGCAAATGACGTGCGAACTCATTTGCATCATGGCTTTCTAGGTTGTCGAGCGCTTTGTACGAAATAGTTATGATTCGGCTATCTAAGTTGGTTCTGATCGGATCTGCGCAGAGCAGATATGACTCCAGCTCCATAAGCGCAGCGATATTATCCTGTATTTGTACTCGACTAGAGAACAGGCTGTTTATTCTTAGCAGACTCCTGGCAAATATCCCACGCTCATCATCGTATAGCAAAAAACTGTGATTGGCATATTTGTTTATGTTCCGATAAATGCGCTCATGAATTGCTTCTATGTTGGACATAAAAGTGTAAGTGAACTTGAGGTGTCGGTATACCTGACCCACTACAATGCTGAACCCGACCGTTAACCCACACAAATATGGAGCCAAGGAGATCAAGTCAAACACTCGAATTGAAATAAGAAACTTGGCTGCGAGAGAAATCCCTAAAACCACAAATAGATGTCGGTTTAACTTTTTGGCATCTACCCCTGAAAGCGATGAGGTTATTTTTAATAGTGAGGGGCTTCTGTAGCGCGTTCTAGTTGTCTCGATGACGTTCAATGATATTGGAAGTGCGAGTGCCCCAAGGGCTGCGGCAATAGTGATTATATCGGTTACTAATGTTGCCCAGATCGCGCTCTTTTCGTCCAGGATTGCTGCTTGCGCGGCAGCCATTATTGGGTCTTTTAAATTATTGAACGCTTGATAAGTCTCGGTGCCGAACTGAAATATAGAACATGTAAATTCTGAGAGGTCCATTTCGTATATCTCATTTGGCGGTTAAAATTATTGATATTTGTTTCTGAGAGACTTGCCGTTGGGACATCTTGCCTTAAATAGTCCTTGGTTGAACGTACGCTCTTGTCCGTTTTCTGCCTGTCGCGACCGGCTGAAAACGACCCATAGCTGACTGTCGCGACTAGGCGGAAATCATTGAGAAGCGGGCGTTGAAACCAGCAAATACCTGCGGCTCCATTTGTTATTGTGAGGCAACTTAACAAATTGGATTTTTTGTATAGTGATTTTCCAGCAATCTAACGATTTCTGGGCTTTTCCTCAGTGTGTCGAAAATGTGAAGTGCGGCCACGTTGGCTTGGAAAGCCTGATCTTCCGTGGATGGCTCATCCTGGTATCTCGCGCCGGTGGAGCAGTGAGCCATATCGATCAGGTGCGAATTTATCGAAATTCCTTGTTCATCATGAAGAGTCTTCGCCAGCTTGCTGAGATCGTGACCATCTTTTCCTCTCTTGGAATAAGCTATGCCGGCGATTTCCAAAAAACCTTTCAATGTTTTTTCGACACATTGCTGCGCTGCCCATCGGGATTGGGGATAACGGTGTGCGAGGAGTTCCTGAGTGGAGCCTGCATAATCACCTTTCGCAACGCTAAGCATATTCGTGCGGGGAAGATTATCCAGCCACTGGATATTTTCTACGGCGAACATGTGGTACATAAAATGAGCTTCTAGTTCACCGTTAGTAAGTCGGTCTACCAACCCTTGTGGTAAATCTTCGACGAGTGTAAGTATGTTCATGCTTGGTAAGCTTGATTGGCTCCCTTTGCTTGATCCTTTATTTTGCAAGTTTCTATGTAGGAAAAATTCCACGGAGCCATACCAGCCAGCTATCCGAACTCGCCAAATGGTCTGTGCAAGACGAGCCGGTACGTATCCTAGTTCGAAATAGGTTTTCAACCGGTTACCAAGAGTTTGTGTGTACCAACGAAGAGCCTTGGCCATCAGAATATCGCCTTGGTAACCAGGCAGGTCAGCTAGCTCGTCAGGCGGGGTCATACGACCGCCCCAACCGAAAGCTTCCCAGAATAAGCGTCCAACGTGAAGTGGCCTTTGAAAAGGCGTCAAGCCTTCAGTTGCTAACGCTTTATCAGTAGCGGCCATGAGCTGTTCAAACTCAGCCTCTGCCAAGGGATAGGCTGGCCATGAAAATTTTCCCATTGGGTAGATCCTTTGCGGAAAAGAACATGTATGAAGGCTCTGAGCATAGCGTCAGGTATCAGTGTCGAGATACATATTTCTAGTTTTCGCAAGCCCGCAGGAAAGGTGTGATGTGTCCAGAAGCCCGGTGGCCGAATAGCTGCTTCTGGCCGCTAACTGCCCCCAAAAAAGGTAGTTGCCGTGAACGAATATGCCGCTATGAAGCACGGCGGCTGTCGACGATGCCGAGCAAGTGGGATGCCATAATGATCATCTCCCGTGCCTCGGACGCCTCAAGCCCTACATGCCGATGGCTTTGAGGATTCTTATAACTACCGATTGCGCCTGACATCAGTTGCATCAATGCTTGCTGCTCGCCCGATTCGGCTTTTTTATCCGTCAATGGACCAATTTTTGGAGCAAAAGCATGCGTAGTGAGCTTGGTGCCAATCCATTCATCGCTGAGAAGTGCTGCTTTGCGTATTGAGACTTCGAGAGTCTTGAACGCCTCAAAAACTGCAGTATCAAACATTTCTTGCTTGAACAGATTTAGTGCGGCAGACCGTAGTGACGGGTGGAGCAACTCCTCTGGGAGTTGGCGATCCTCTACCCACGATTTCAACGGCGTGCTTTGCTCGTAGTGTTTACACCCGAGGCGTGAGAGGGTCATCCACGGGCTGTCGCTAATCGGGTGATGGCAAATAAAACCGTTGCTATACAGCCAACCCCATGCTTCTGAACATGCCAATGCTGCGAGCTCGCTTCGGTCGTAGTCGGTCAGAACGCTTGAAAGAAAGTTATGGGCGCACTCAGCTTTTTGAGAACCCTGCAATTGGCTACCCAAGACTTGGAGAACTGCTTCACTCAAATCCAGCAAAGGCGCGTCACACAGTTGAGTGGTCGTTGGGTAAATATCCTTGAGACGCGGCATAAAATGTACCTGCTACCGTTCGACTGATCACAGACTATAGCCTTCGTAGCTGAATGGACGAGTAGTCGCCAAGCAAGCTCAATCACATAGAGTCTCCCCCCCCCCAATGTCGTAGATGCACGACTGTTCAATCAGGGTCGAGTTTTACCTGGCGCCGCCGTCGGCTATTGGCCGTTTGTTGCCTCTGATGAGGGGCAGCTACTGACCGATTTCTGCCTGTCGCAACCGGCAGCTATGGTTAGTTCACTGCCAATCATGGTTACGAAACGTGCTGGTCAGATCGAATGCAAACGGGTGGTCAACTGGAGTGCAGTATTCCAATTGGTATTCCAACTAAAAATCAAATTAGGTATTAATGTTATAAATCAATAATTTACTAAACGGATTCAAATTACCCCGGCCCACCACTTCATCATCTAAAGACGTCCACGGACGTCTTTTTTTGTGCCTGAAGTTCAGTGAAATACACTGCATCCAACACGGCTACTGCTTACCCTAACCGAGGGTCGCTACACTGCGCAGGATCAACCGCACCAACATGGTCTGGCGGGTCACCCCGGTCTTGGAGAAAGTCGAACGCAGGTGTGCCCGTGAGGTGTTGCGGCTGATGCCCAGTTCTTCGGAGGCCTCGTCCAGGGTCAGGCCGTTGGCCAGCAGCATGGCCAGTTGGGTTTCGGCTGGGGTGAAGTCGAACAGGGCGCGGACAATTTCTTGCGGTGCACTGGATTGCTGTTCCGGGTCGCTGATAAAGATCACCACTGCCGGGCACTGCTTGCCTTCGCTCCAGTCTGACAACGGTACCGAGCGCACGATGATGCCCAGGTCAGCGCGGCCCGAAGGCCGTTGCACGCGCAAGGCCTCGACCACCGAGGGGTTACTGCTTTTTTGTGAGAGCAGCGACTGTTTCACCAGACGCCGGAACTCTTGGGTGTCCCGCGCGGTGCCGATCTGCAGGCCATCGTTGACCAGCTTGATACCATCTTTTTCCTGGATCAGGCGGTCGGCCACCTGGTTGGTCCGCAGCACTTTGCCGGCTTCGTCGAGAATGATCGTTCCAACTGCCATCTGATCTACCGCGCCAGCGTAGAGGTTGCGCTCGGTTTCGATACGGTTCAAGCGCATATGGATCTCGATCGAACGTTCCAGGTGCGGAATGAACTGCGCCAACAGGGCCTTTTCATCATTGTTGAACGCCCTGTCTTCTCGACCGCGGCTGATGCGGATGCGGCACTGAGCGCCGTCGGCAGTGTTGATGTCGGCGCCGAGGATATGGAACACGTCCTGCGGTTCGAGGAAATTCTTGCAGAACTCGGAGTTTTGCCAATCGTCGTGGGAGACGAATTCGGCCAGGGTAACGACCTGGCGGTTGGGCAGGTCGACAAAGGGGTCGAGGGTGAAAAAGTGTTGGTTATAGGAGGCAGTGATTTCGGCTGAGGAACCCGTGGTGTGGATCATCAGGCCAGTGTCGTGTTGACTCGGCGGGCGCAGGATGAAGGTGACGAACTTGCTTTGCAGATGCACATTGAGCCGGTTGAGGAAGGTCGTCCAGGGGATGTTCTCCAGCGGTCCTTGATAGAGATTGCCGACGAACTCGCTGAACGTCTCGAGGCTGAGGCTCTGCATGGACAATCCTTTTATATTTATTAGTGTTGGAGATGGTCGAGAATAAGTGCCGTCGTCGATTGAGCGCAACACCCGGATCCATAGTCTGAAAGGAGGTGGGCCTACCTGCCAGATCGTGTAACTTTGCGTCCTGCGAAGCGCACCGGCCGGTCGGTGAGTTTACTTGTACGATCCACCCTATGGCCGATGTTAAACTGCGATTCGTTTCGTACCATTGGTCGACTCAAAAGATTGGTGTGATGACCCAGCAAGTCAGGAAAATCGAACGTTTGACACTGAAAAGCGTCGTCACTCGAGCAAAGCTCGTGTCAATTGCCGAACGGCTGTTCGCCGAGCGCGGTATCGAAGGGGTGTCGTTAAGCGACATCAACAAAGCCGCCGGGCAGCGAAACAAGAACGCCACGAATTACCACTTCGGCAGCAAGGACGGCTTGCTGCAGGCCATCCTCGACAAGCATGAACCTGGTATTGCCGCTCGGCGCAACGCATTGCTCGATGAACTGGAGAAGCGAGGTAGCCCCTCGGTGCGAGACGTGGTCCGCGCGCTGATGTATCCGGTGGCCGACAAGATGTTCGATCCCAACGGAGGGAAGGACTTTATCCGACTGGATGCCCAACTGGTGGCGGTGCATACGCTCTCCGTACAGAACCTGCGCGCTTCCACGCTCAATCTGGGTCAGGTGGATCGGTTGAGGCGGGCGCTGCTCGGGGTCCTCCAGGACCTACCGGAGTCTGTGGCCCAGCAGCGCCTGCACTTGGCGGCAGTATTGCTCCTCCATGGGCTTGCCGATCACTCTCGCATGCTTGATGCGAGTGATAAGAAGACCTTGGTGATGGACACCGAGTTGTTCATCAAGAACATCGAAGACTGCCTGGTGGCACTGCTGGCGAGCCCCATGTCGCCCGAAACTGTCTCCCTTCTTTCCCGCCTTGACGTACCCGAACAGGCTCCAGCCCACGTTTACAGCTTGCCCTCATGAGGCAGCTGTAAACATTACTGGGGTAATGACTGCTACCTGGAGAGGCTCCTTTCGAACTCGCACGTAAAGCGGTCGACTTCCGATTCGGGCAGATGATTGATACCTCCCGCCAGTTTCCTGCCACCGCCGCTGTCAAAGGTGCGGCAGAAGTCAGCCGCAGCCACCGGACTATGTCCGGGAGTGCGCACGCTTACCGTGAATCCACCTTGCCTTTTGGGCGACAGGATACCGAGCGCGCGATCTGGCTGTGCCTGCATCAGCTCATTGGCCAGGGTTCCGATGACCCGCCGTGCCCATGGCGCGTCAGGCAACATCAGCAGCATCGCGCCGGGCACCTGGCGTGTCGGTGTAAGCCGGCGTGCCAGATCCATGTCCTCCTCATAGCCAACCGCCAGCCGCGCGTAGGCGTCCGAGCCTGCGACGAACTCCAGCGGATCGACAAAGGGCTGCATCAGGGTCGACAGCTCGGCCGGATCGAAATGCAGATCGGCAACGGTCTCGCCATAAGCGTTGTAGTTGAGATAGAGGCCGAGCCGCTCCAGGACCCTGGCCGCTCCAGCATCTATGCCTTGCGCCTTGGCCATGGTGCAGCCCACCTCAGGCAGGCTGTCGCCGTATGCCGCGGCAATCGCCCATGCACGATGGCGACCGCCAAGATAGCGGTCGACCAGGATGCTGGTGCAGACGTCGGCAGCCTCGTCGATATAAGGCTCGAAGCGCCCATGCCGAGGCATCTCCCCTGCGTGATGATGATCGAAGTAGCGCACCGTTGCGCCTGCCCCAAGCAGGCGAAGCAGATCGGTACGATTCTGATCGAGGGAGATGTCGAGTACGGTGATGGCATCCCCCTCGCACGCTTCGATACGCCGCAGTAACTGAATGTCGCGTTTGACACCGGTCAGCAGCCTTGCGCCGGCGAACTCGTCAGGCGCGGCAAGCCGCAGTTGTTGCAACGCACAGAGTCCATCGGCATCCCCATTGAATGCAACGTAGCGATTCATAGGGCCTCGCGAGCGACAAGATGGCTGACGATCAGTTCGGCTGCTTCCTCGGGAGAGCAAGCGGTGGTGTCGATGCGAATTTCCGGATTTTCCGGCGGCTCGTAGGGGGAATCGATGCCGGTGAAATTCGTCAGTTCGCCACGGCGAGCTTTCTTGTAGAGACCTTTTGGATCCCTCTGTTCTGCCACGCTGATCGGCGTGTCGACGAACACCTCGAAGAACTCGTCCTGCTCCACCAGCTCGCGCGACATTCTGCGTTCAGATCGGAATGGAGAGATGAAGGACACCAGGACGATCTGCCCCGCATCGACCATCAGCTTGGCGACTTCACCTACGCGTCTGATGTTCTCGACCCGGTCGGCTTCGGAGAATCCGAGATCTTTATTGAGACCGTGGCGCACGTTGTCACCGTCAAGCAGATAGGTATGTTTGCCCAACGCATGCAGTTTCTTCTCGACGAGGTTCGCGATCGTGGACTTGCCGGCACCCGACAGACCTGTAAACCAGAGTACGCAAGGCTTCTGCCCCTTGAGTGTGGCGTGCGCCTGCTTGTTTACGTCAATCGCCTGCCAGTGGATGTTCTGCGAGCGACGCAAGGCAAAGTGCAGGAGTCCGGCGCCGACCGTATTGTTGGTCAGGCGGTCAATCATGATGAAACCGCCGGTATCGCGATTTTCCTTGTAGGGGTCAAATGCGATTGGCTGGTCAAAGCTCAGGTTACAAACGCCGATTTCATTCAGTTCCAGTGTCTTGGCGGCGAGATGCTCGAGCGTATTGACGTTGACCTTGTATTTCGGTGTCGCGCTGGTGGCCGTCACGGTCTTGGTGCCGATCTTCAACAGATAGGGGCGGCCCGGCAGCATCGGTTCATCGCTCATCCAGATGATCGTCGACTCGAACTGGTCTGCCACCCTGGCCGGTGCATCGATCGTCGCGAGAATGTCGCCCCGGCTGATATCGATCTCGTCCTCGAGCGTAATCGTGATCGACTGGCCAGAGACGGCTTCCTCAAGGTCACCCTCGCGCGTCACGATACGTGCGACCCGGCTTTCCTTCCCCGACGGCAGGACACGGAGGCGATTGCCGCGCTTGACGCTGCCGCCGACAACGATCCCGGCATAGCCGCGGAAGTCGAGGTTCGGTCGGTTGACCCACTGCACCGGCATGCGAAACGGCCCGGACTGATCCGCAGCATCCTCTACCTGCACCGTCTCAAGGTACCCCATCAGTGTCGGCCCCCGGTACCAGGGGGTGTTCGCGCTCGGCTCGGTGATATTGTCGCCCTTCAGGGCTGACATCGGGATGGTGACGATATTCTGCAAGCCAATCTGGCTGGCGAAAGCGCGATAGTCCGCGTCTATCTTGTCGTAGATCTCTTTCGAGTAGCCCACCATGTCCAGTTTGTTGATCGCCAGCACGACATGGCGAATGCCAATCAGCGACACCAGATAGCTGTGTCGGCGCGTCTGGGTCAGCACCCCTTTGCGCCCGTCGATCAGAATGATGGCGACATCCGCTGTCGAGGCTCCGGTGACCATGTTGCGCGTATATTGCTCGTGGCCCGGTGTATCGGCCACGATGAACTTGCGCTTGTCGGTCGAGAAGAAGCGATAGGCAACATCGATGGTGATGCCTTGTTCACGCTCGGCGGAAAGTCCGTCGACCAGTAGTGCGAAATCCAGGTCGCCACCTTGCGTTCCTACCTTCTTTGAATCCGCTTCCAGCTGGCTCAACTGGTCTTCGAAGAGCATCTTCGATTCGTAGAGCAGGCGCCCGATGAGCGTGCTTTTTCCATCGTCGACGCTGCCGCAGGTGATGAAACGCAGCAGGCTCTTGTTCTCGTGGGATTTCAAATATTGCTCGATGTCTTCGGCAATCAAATCGGATACGTGTGCCATTAGAAATACCCCTCCTGTTTCTTTTTCTCCATCGAGCCCGCGGAGTCGTGATCAATCAGGCGACCCTGGCGCTCGGACGTCCTGGCCAGAAGCATTTCCTGAATGATGGCCGTCAAGGAGTCGGCCTCGCTCTCGATTGCGCCGGTCAGCGGGTAGCAACCCAACGTGCGGAAACGCACTTTCCTGATCTCGGGAACCTCGCCGTCGTTCAGTGGCATGCGCTCGTCATCGACCATGATGAGCGTGCCGTCGCGCTCCACCACCGGTCGCTCTTTCGCCAGGTAGAGCGGCACGATCGGAATGTCGTTCAGATAGATGTATTGCCAGATGTCGAGTTCGGTCCAGTTGGACAGGGGAAACACCCGGACGCTTTCGCCCTTGTGCTTGCGGGCGTTATACATCCGCCACAGCTCGGGGCGTTGCAGCTTGGGATCCCAGCGGTGCTGCTCGGAGCGGATCGAGAATATCCGCTCCTTGGCTCGCGATTTTTCTTCGTCCCGCCGTGCGCCGCCGAAGGCCGCATCGAAGCCGTGCTTGTCCAGCGCTTGCTTCAATCCCTCGGTTTTCCAGATGTCGGTGTGTATGGCCGAACCATGGGAAAAAGGGCTGATGCCCTTTTCCAGCCCCTCGGGATTGATATGGACGAGCAAGTCGAAGTCGTGCTTTTTCGCCATGGCGTCGCGGAACTGAATCATCTCGCGGAACTTCCAGGTCGTGTCGACGTGCAGCAATGGGAACGGCAGTTTTCCTGGGTGGAACGCCTTCAGGGCCAGGTGCAGCATCACTGCACTGTCCTTACCGACGGAGTAGAGCATTACCGGGTTCTCACACTCAGCGACCACTTCTCGCATGATGTGAATGCTCTCGGCCTCAAGACGCTGCAAGTGCGTCAGCATGTATTTCCTCCTTCCTCTGCGCTGGGTCGTGATGCCACCGAGAATCCGATGACCGGCCCTGTCACTCGAGGTGCGATTGCGTGTGGACGTTTATCGCCCACCTCTTTTTTAAGCCTTGTTACTTAAACTGGCTTTAAAGGTAGATCTCGCAATTGCATGGATCATCGTCCGTTAAGACTATTCGCAGTTCGAATGCCTTTAATACTATCGCCTTATCTTGAACCGCCAGTCGGCCGGGGCGATAGCTGCTGCTCCTGATCGACTGGCCCATTGCGCCGCAGCAATCAGGTGTACCTATTGGAGGCAACGCCCCATGAACACTCAACAGGCCGACTGGCCGAACCTTCAGTTTGACTACGACAATTGCCATGTCCTGGTGACCGGTGGCACCAGTGGAATCGGGGCCGGCATCGCCGCAGCGTACCGAGCAGCAGGTGCGCAAGTGACGATCACCGGCACCCGGCCCTGCGCCGCCGATTACGACATTGACCTCGACGGCTACCGCTACTTGCAGCTCGACATCGAGAACGCAGACAACATTTCTGCCGTCGCAGCAGCGCTGCCGCGCCTGGACATCCTCATCAACAACGCCGGCTTTGCGCTGCCAAGCTGTGGCCTGGACGAGTACGAACCGGACGTTTTCGAACGCGCGGTGCGCATGCACCTGGTCGGTGGCTATCGCATGGCGCATGGCTGCGCCGACAAACTCCTGAAGAGCACGCTGCCAGGCGGCCCTTCGATCATCGGCATTGCATCAATGAGCTCGTTCTTCGGGATCGATGTGGTGCCCGGCTATGGCGCGGCAAAGACTGGCGTCGTCGGGCTGACCCGGGCACTGGCGGTCCATTGGGGCGGACGCATTCGCGTCAACGCGGTCGCGGCGGGGCTTACCGCAAGCCGCATGACGGCGACGACTGTTGCCAATCCGCAGTGGTCCGCGCCCACGCTTGCGCGTACGCCGGCAGCACGCCTTGGGGTGCCGCTGGACATCGCCGGTCCAGTCCTTTTCCTGACGAGCGCCGCCGCCGGCTGGATCACTGGACAGACACTGCCTGTCGACGGCGGTTTCACGGTCGCCGGCTGAGTCCGGCGTCGGCCCTTCCTGTACTGCCTGTCGCCAACACCTCTCCTCACATTTATGGAGCAGCGCATGAAACCTGACATCATCCGTATCACAGACCTGGGCGCCCCCGAGCTGACCGAGCGGCAGCGTCGAGCGATCGCGGGCGTCCCCCCCGTGGAAATGCGCGAGGAGGCCGTCCTTGCAGCCGCATGCCAGCGCACGGGGCTTTCCGACTTCGGTTCGGAGGACTTCCGCGAACGGCTGCGAATCTGGCTGAAGAGTTTTGACGAGGATACGGAGCTCGGCCCCCTGGGGCGCGCGGGGATGTTCGGCGATGCCGTGCGCTACGCATCTTCGCGCCTGCGCTTCGAAGATCTGGCGAAGCGAAACCCGGAAATCAACGACGTCACGATTGATCGGCCGATCATCGTCGCCGGCCTTCCCCGCTCAGGCACGACCCACTTGGTCAACATCCTGGCAGCCGATCCGCGACTGCGCTCGATGCCGCTATGGGAAGCGATGGAGCCGATTCCTGCGCCACAAGACCAAACGCCAGGCGGGGAAGATCCGCGCATCGTTCGTACCCGTCAGGCCTGGGGCGAATTCGAAGCCATATTGCCGTTCATGCCGGCGATGCACGAAATGTCCCCCACCCACGTGCATGAAGACATCGAACTGCAAGGCCTGGACTTCTCCTCCTATCTGCCGGAATGGCAGTCTCGCCCGTGTCGCTGGCGCGACTACTACTACAGCCACGATCAAACGCCGCACTACCGTTATGGTCGCCGAGTCCTGCAGGCGCTCACTTGGCTCCAGGGCCCGAACCGATGGGTGATGAAATCGCCGCCGCACATGGAGAACCTGCGGCCGCTGATGACGACCTATCCCGACGCCACGCTCGTCATTACCCATCGCGACCCCGTTGCCGTGCTCCAGTCCGCCATCACCATGATCGCCTATGGCGACCGCATCCGCCGCCATACCGTCGACGTAAAGGCGTTGGCGCGCTATTGGACAGATCGAGTGGAACATCTTCTGCGTGCCTGTGTTCGGGACCGGGACAGTGTTCCCGCCGGCCAATCGCTCGATGTGCTCTTCGACGACTACATGGCCGACCAACAGACGGTGATCGAACGCATCTATGCCATGGCCGGCCTGCCACTGACCGCCGATGCCAAGGCACGGATCCAGGCTTATCTGAACGCCAATCCACGGGGCAAGCATGGTCGCGTCATCTATGACCTGAAAGGCGATTTCGGTGTGGATATAGCCGCTTTGCGCGACCGATTCGGCTTTTACTATGAGCGCTTCTCGGTCAAGCCAGAGCGCATCGAAGGAGAGCGGTCATGACCGATCAAGCTACGCAACGCCTATTGTCCGGCCGTGCATGGGACGACTTCTGCGAAACCGTTCGCCAGGCCGGCCACAGGGTCGATGCTTTCGGCGCCGAGGCCGATACCCTCGACCGCGCCGAATGGTATCGATTCATGACCCGGCTCATGCGCAACGGTTTTGAACGCTACCTGGAAAACTGCGAGCCAGAACGGCCGCGCCTGCGCGATGCGCCCTGGCGCCAGTCCATCAACTTCCAGTCTCCCGATCAGGATCATCTGCTTGCCGAGTTCGTCGACGGTAGTCATGACTATCTCATTCGTGGTCATCGCGGCGGGCTGCCGTACTTCGTCATCGCCTCATGGCGCGCACCACAACCGCGCCATCCGGGCGCTCAGGACTGGGCCTCGCGCGGCGTGGCCAGTCTTGGAGAATTCGATCCCGCTGCGCTGCAGACCACCGGCTTCATCTCCTCACGCCAGGTGAAGTTCGATACGCAGGGCAACTTCGAGATCGTTGTCAGCCAGAACAAACCCGCTGACGGGCGCGACTGGCTGTCGATCTCACCGGACTGCGTCGGTCTCCTGGTGCGCACGCTCTATCATGATCGCGCGAATACCGCGCCGCCTCACTTCACCATCGAACGGATCGATAGCCCGCAACCTCGTCCCGTCACCGCCGCCGAAATAAGTGATGCGCTCGCCAAGGCGGGCCAGATGGTACTTGGCTATTGCGAACTGGTGCGCAGCTGGTGGCAGGACAATCTCAGCCAGCGGCCAAACCGCATCCGCTTCGACCGCGCGGTGTACCTGTCCAATGGCGGCGTGCCGGACCGACACCACGGCTTCGGTACCTGGGAGTGTGCTGGCGACGAGGCGCTGGTTATCGATTTCCTGCCCTCAGCTTGTGATTACTGGATATTCCAGCTCTGTTCGATCTGGCAAGAGAACCTCGACAACTACGAGGACGGCGGCGGTTGCGTGCAGAAATACAAGGCCAGCTATCGCCAGGACGGCTCGGTGCGCGTCATCGTTGCGCAAGGCCAGCCCGGCATCGCCGGCAATTGGGTCCAGTCCTTCGGACATGTCCATGGCGGCATGAGTTTGCGCCTGATTGGCACACAGGGCGAGCCGCCGCAGGTAACGCTGCGCCGTATTGCGCTGACCGTGCTGCAAGAACGTGGTGAAGAGGCGCTGCAAGACATCGTGCCGATCATCAGTGGCGAGGTGGCGCAATGAGCGTGCTGTCCAGCGAAATGACGCGGTGCCGCATCGTGGCGCTCAATCCCGTCCTGCATGGAGGCGACCTCTGATGACCCATCCCATAGGTGCCGCAGTGGTCGGCACTGGCTTCGGCCTGTTCACCCATGTCCGCGCGCTGCGCGAGGCCGGGTTCGAGGTGCGCGCCATCGTCGGCCGAGACCGTGCCCGCACCATCGCCCGTGCCGCGCCGCTGGGTATCCCACTGGCGACCGATAGCCTGGCCCAGGTGCTGGCTGATCCGGCGATCCAGCTCGTTACGGTGGCAACGCCCCCGCATGCACACTATGCACCGGTGATGGCCGCGATCGCCGCCGGGCGGCATGTCGTGTGCGAAAAACCCTTTGCCCGCGACGCCGCCGAAGCAGCGCAGATGCGCGAAGCCGCGACAAAGGCCGGTGTTCATCACCTGCTCGGCGCCGAATTCCGCTTCGACAGCGCGCAGGCGCTGCTGCGGCGCGTTGTTCAGTCGGGACTGATCGGCACGCCGCGCCATTTCCTGCGCATCTACCATCAACCGGGCCTGCAGGACTCGACAAGCAAGCTCAGCGACTGGTGGGAGGACGCCGACCAGGGCGGCGGTTTCCTTGGCGCATTCGGCTCGCACATGATCGATCAGGTCGAATACATGTTCGGCCCCATCACTTGTGTCTGCGGCATGTTGCAGACGCTGGCGCCCGGGCGCCCCACCATGACCGCCGACGATTGCTACACCGTGCAGTTCGAAACGGACAGCGGTGTTGCCGGGTCAATCATCGCCGCGCTGGCCGCGCCGGGGCCGCTGGTGATGGCCACCAAAGTGGTGGGCAGCGCAGGCGGCGCGTGGATTCAGAGCGGCGCGACGTTTGGTGACCCCGAAGAAGTCTGGGTGAGCGACGCCGATGGCGTGCGGCGCATCGAGATGCCCGCGGATCTGGTCAACGCAATGCCGACAGCTTTTCCCGTCGCAGAGCTGATCCAGACCGAGCAGGACCGCTGGCACACCATGGGCTTCGATGTTGCGCCTTATGCGCGCCTGTTCGCCGAGATGCGCACGCGGATCGAGAATCGCGCACCCGCGATCCCCGAGCGCGCCGCCACATTCAACGACGCTGCGCGT
This sequence comes from Pseudomonas sp. S2_F07, assembly GCF_054668325.1. NCBI lineage: Bacteria > Pseudomonadati > Pseudomonadota > Gammaproteobacteria > Pseudomonadales > Pseudomonadaceae > Pseudomonas > Pseudomonas sp. S2_F07. Next base: position 4,669,088 of record NZ_CP162758.1, on the reverse strand, counting down.
GGCCAACAAGTGCTCGACGCCATTCGCCTGTCGGCGCGCAAGCGCGCCTGGATCACAATCTGAAATGAAGGAATCCACTATGACGAAATTGATGCTTCATGCAACGGTTCACGGTCCTGACGATATTCGTGTCGAACAGGTACAACGCCCCAGTGCCGGGCCGGACGATATTGTGGTCAAGGTCGTGGTCTGCGGTATCTGCGGCTCTGACCTCGGTTATGCGCGCGCCGGTGGCCTGCCGATGGGGGGCGATGGTCCTCTGTCGCTCGGGCATGAGTTCTCGGGCGTGATCGAGGAGGTGGGCGCGCGGGTGACGGCGTTGCATAAAGGCCAGCGCGTGGTGGTCAACCCGACGACGCCTGCGAACATGATCGGCTCCGGCGGCCCGGGGCCTTCGCCTCGCACATTCTCGTGCGCAATGTCATGGCCGAGTCGTCGGTCTACCCCATTCCCGACACCCTGGACTTCGAAACCGCTGCGCTGGTCGAGCCGCTCGCCGTCGCGCTGCACGGCGTCAACCGGTCGCGTGCCGGCGCTGGTAGCAAGGTGGTTGTTTTCGGCGCGGGCCCCATCGGGCTCGGCGTCGTGGCAATGCTCCGTCTGCGCGGCGTCGCGGACATCATTGCCGTCGATCGCGTGGACTCACGTCTAGAACGTGCGCGCGCGCTCGGTGCAAACGCCACCTTCAATCCCGACAACTGCGATCTCTGGGCTGAAATCGGCCAGCGCCATGGCGCAAGCACGCTCTACGGGATGCCAGTGGTGGATACCGACGAATTCATCGAGGTGTCGGGCGCAGCGCCGGTCATTCCCCAAATCATTGCGCGCGCACGTTTCGGGGCGCATCTGACGGTGGTGGCGGTGCATCACGCACCGGTCGCCATGGATCTGGCGATGGCGCTGGGCAAGGAGATGGAAGTGACCACCGCCATGGCCTATCCCACCGAGTTTGGCGAGGTGCTGGAGATTCTCGCCGCCGGCCGGATCGACACCAGCGCGCTGATCAGTCATCGCTACGCCTTCGAAGACTTCGAGCAAGCCTTCGCTACCGCCGCGCGGGCAGATGAATCAGCCAAGGTGTTGGTAACGTTCGGATGAGTCTCAAGCCAGAACATGGTGGCTTTACGGTTGCATCATCGTTCTTGCGCAAACGACCACCATGACTACAGCGCATTTCGATGATGTCCACCCTGGATCGAAGCGGACATCCACCATCTCTCGATATCCCGAAGCGCTTGACCGGCCTGCCGGCAAGCGCAAACAGGCCCCACACTAACGATCAGTACTTGATATCCCGGGCCGTGCGACGGGTATCCTGCTTGGTGCTGCGCTTGTCCTGGCGACATTCCACGTTGCTCTTGTCGCTGCCCTTTCTGCATTCATCCTTGGTTTGCCGGGCAGTAGAGCGCCCATCCTGCCGGGTATCGCGAGCTTCACGCCGCTGCTCACCCTGCTCGGTCGCGTAGACGGGTAGCGTCACCCACTGCACGCCGGCGGCGATGAGCAGCGTTGCCAGGGCTTTCAAGTAGTGCTTGCGAATCATAATTTTTCTCCAATTCAACATCGCTCGATCGCTTCGTTCGCTCCCCCCAGGCATTCAGCGAAAACGTGAGTTACATCGTACGCCCACAACTCACAAAAGCACTTTGTGGCAGGTAAAAGCTGACGATAGGGTCACATGGACAGTCGCGCAATGCCGCTATGTGCATGATTGCAATATGGGCACTGCAGGGTCGTCACTGGACCGGACGAGCGGGTTGGGGGTCAGGCTTTGGGGGCATCATTTCAAGCACACGGTGAGATCGAGTGACCTGTGATCGATGCAACGACTTCACCGCGTCCTAGGACATTTCCCGCAAGACGCATCGCCTTTCATGAACTGGCGGACGCAACTTCTCGACGATAGCCTTCAGGGGTCGCTGCAAATCAGCGATCGGCTTTGACAGGCTGAAAGTGTAATCTTCACACCTCCCAAATCAGACAGCATGCATTCGCGCATGTAGTCACGATTATGGCGGCTGTGCGCGGGGCACCTTCGGGTGCACCGGGTTCTCACACTTCCGGTCTGTCAACCCGCGTATAGCTGCCACCCAATCCTGTTTGACAGCAGGGGATGGCAGCTTCTCTAAACAGTGTGAGGAATGCCATCTTGAAAAAGAACAGCCCCAATCCCCCGGAAACCCCAGCCAATTTAGCTGAAGACAAAATCGACTTATCGAAAACCACCGAACCCGCCATCAGCGCCCGCCTCCGCAACCCCAATCAACTCGACCCCATCAGCCACGTCTTCACCCTGCGCCCCAACATCGACACACCGTCCCTGCTCACCCACGCCAGCGAAACCCTGGCCTCGCTCAACGTCATGAGCACCGACCTTGCCTGCGAACTTGAGAGTTCGCCTCGCAACATCGCCCTGGCGATCCAGCAGTTGGCCGTGCTGGCGCAATTGCTGGTGAACCGGGCACTGGACAACATCGCGCCACTCGACGAAGTGGAGGCTTGAGATGGATCGATACATGCCGATGACCGGCATCGACTGCACCATCGCGTCGCTGCTGATCGACACCGAAGCACCGCTGGATGTACTGCATGAAACAGCTGCCTACCGCATTCGAACCGCGACGCAATTGCTAGAGAGTTTCGCGGCTGATGAGGGTGTTTACAGCGAACTGGCGCGGGTGCTGGTCACGTCCCTGCGCGATGGATGCGATTTGCTGGATGTGGTTGGGCGGCGGTTGCGGATGCAGGTTTGATCTCGGAAAACAAAATGGGCGACTTTCCTGAAATCGCCCATTTTAATTGATGTTGAAACTACCCAAACGTCAGGGCGAAAGGGGCTGCCGCGTGCTGTATTGCCTTCACCACATGAGGCGCCTGCTCCCGAAACTCAGGGTAGCGCTTCAGCACCAACTCAACTGCCGCAAGCAATCGCTGAATCCGCAACTCAGGATGTTCCACCTCACACGTCTGTGCAAACTCCAACAACCCCTGACGGGAAGCAAACAACGACTTGTTACCCATAAGGTCTAGCGCCAAAACATCTTCAGGGATATAGGCCGTCGTATTAACGATGTCGTATGCCGGCGCGAGGCGCGCGTCACGTTGGGTCGGCTCCGAATAGAGCAAGCCGAAGTTCTTTAAATGAGCATCGCCGTTCCCAACGATGCAGCTCAGCGCTATGTAATCGAAAAGTTGATCAAGCGAGGTTCGTTGATTGTTTGCCGGGCAAAACAGCCGAATCGCTTTGGCTATGGCAGCATAGCTTTTGCTGTATTTCTGATCGGCCGAGAGCCCCATCAGTGCGGCCATGTCCTCGAATCCAATCGGGTTAAGCTGGTCGTCCCGATCAAAGCGACGCATGACAAACAGCCTTGCATTGTCGGACAGGTAAAACTGCGGGACTGGAATGCCCGCCTCCTTGGCAATGGACATGCAAAGGAACTCATTGATGGCCAGTCCTGGAAACTCATCCCGGCCACTCTTGATTATCAAGTCAGAGGTTTTCGAGGTGGCTCGTCGCAATTCGAAATCTTGCTGCTCAGGCACCAAAACCTTCGGCTGAACACCCGATATACCTGCCCGTAAAATATAGCGGTCAAGAAGGTCGGCGAAGATATCTTCCGCTCCATCCCAGGTGAGAATTTCTTCGAGTTTTTCTCCAGGGAACTGCTGTTCGCCAAGCAGGGCATCAACGGTTTCGGAATGCACCTGAATCCTGCCAATTGGCGAACTGCTGCCAGAAAGAGCAAGCAACAACATTGGATCGACATTTACGGTTTTCGCCAGGCGATTGCGCAACTGCTCCAACATATAGCCTTCAGGAAGGTTCATCTGGAATACGGGATGCAGATCCCGCCGACGAAACTCGTCAGCCCGCACGGGCATCGACAGACTGATGGAGGTGTTGGGTAAAGCGTCTTCTAGATAGCGAAAAATATAATTATCGCCGCTGGTGAGGATTCGGCCGCTATGGCCCTCTGGGGTACTGACTTTGAGGGAGGTCATTTTCATTCGAACAACTCCCCAAGCTCTTCAAGGGTCGGCATGGCCGCCGGTATAACGGTGAGCTGGCAGTCCAAAGCGCTCAAGACTCTTGCGTAAGCGTTCATGGCAACAGTATCGACACCCTGCTCGACAGCAATGACTTTCTGCCGCGTCAAACCGGCGAGCTCAGCAAGTCGAGCTTGTGTCAGACCGCGCCTGATACGCGTTTCACGTATTTGGCTACCGAGTCGGGATATCAGCAGGACGTATTCCATGTTCAGTTACCGTGACATTTATATTTAAATGTATCGTATACAGAACATTATTGCGAATTTGCCTTACACCCCCGTCTCCCCCCACCAATATCCCCAACACAATCGACACCAACGCTGCCGCAAGGGCCGCTTGCGTGCCCGGTCGGAGGTCGACCTTGCCGCGGATCATTTGCCGTAGCGGTGTCGCAAGCTCTGGTACAGGGCTTTGATCCAGATGAATTTTTCTTCACCCCACCCCCTCACGCCAGCCTGTACATTGCCCTCGCTCATTCAAGAAACTACGGTTTGCCCGCCCTCCCGCGGGCTTTTTTTTGTCTGCGAATTCGCAATCCGAGACTCACTGAAGGTTTCCTCGGGCAACAAAAAACCCGCCCCCTTTCGAGATGCGGGTTTTGCGCTTCAACAACGACTCAATTCACAGGTTGAGTCTGAGTCGCCAACACCGGTTGTTCCGCTCTGGTGAGCACCGGCTGTTCCAGCCTCGCTCGCCCGTAAAACGCCAGCGCCGTCAGCAAACACGCCAGCCACACGAAGATCCCGGCCCAGAAGGTGTGGGACATGTAGTGCCACCCTTGCAATACTCGCGTGGTGCCATAGATGAAACCGAGTGCCAGCGAGCCGTACATGATCGCTTTCGAATAGCGCCAGCGATAACGGCGAGCCACGAAGTACAACGCCAGCATGGTGAAGCCGCCCGACGCATGTCCGCCCGGCCAGCAGCGCCCCTCTCCAGCGACTTTCAGCAGGTCGAAATTCTCGTACCACTCGACGTGCTCCATTTTGCCGCCGTACAGGGTCGTCTCGATCGGGCAATACACGCTGGTGTGGCCCTTGAGGTAGTGAATCACCCCGGTGCTGATGGAGAACGCGAACACCACGTAGAGAAAGTCGCGTCGATGGCGGTTGGCAAAGCGCAGTATCGGTGCGACTTTGATTTTTTCCAGGAAGGCGATGATTTTCGCGTGTTTTTCAGCCTTCAGGCGTGGCCAGAGAAACGACAGCAAGGCACCGATAATCGCAATTTCGCCGGTCCAGTTCGGAATGATTCGCGCCCATTTGTGGGTGATTTTTTCGAACAGATGGACCTGGTCCAACGGGTACGTCTGCGTCACCGGATCAAAAAAGTAATTGTTGAAAGCGATGTCGATGCTGGTCATGTCGAACATCAGGAATACCGCGACCGCGCAGGCCAGCGGAATACCAAAATTCATCCAGTAAAAGCGGTAGCGGGAAGCGGTCAGCATGCTCAGTCCTGATTCAAAGGGATGGTGAAATTCAACGGGGCGTCACCGTCGGCCAATCCGATGCTTCGATAAAGCCAAGCATGCGCGGAGCCTGTGGCGATTCGGCGGAGATAAACAGAGAGGCCCCGTAACCCAGGGTCGAAGTCGGCAAATGGAGCTCTTTTTCCAGTTGGTCCATGCATTCGCTGTGGGTCACCAGAATCATGTTGCGCCCGGCCACCTTGTGCGCCAGCGCGTCGCGCAGCATGGTGCCCTTGCAACTGATCAGCCAGTCTTCCCCCGCGCCAACCTTGTTGAACATGAAGTTGGCAGTCTGCGCAGTGCGCTGGATCGGGCTGTTGTAGATATCGACCTTGCCCAGGCCAAGGTGTTTGAACTGTGCCCCGAGGTTCTCGGCAACACGACGAGAACGCTCGGTAATGCCATCGTTGCCAACCAGGCAAGGCGCCGAGGAGTGATCGCAGCGCTCGACGTGGCGCACCAGAACGATCAGGTCGCCCTTGGCCCATCCGGTCATCAACGCCTGTGCACCGCTCACATTGCCGTGAGCCAGGTCCGGAACGGCGGCAGGTCGCAGCAAGAACACCGTCAACGGGATCACCAGCAGCGCCGAGGCCAACACTACCGCAGCGTTGCGATAACGGGCGAAGCGGCTCAGATCGATCGAGCGCTTTATCCCGAAAAGACTCAGTCTTAATTCCACATCACGCTGCCTCGCCAGCAAACACTGTCTCATTAGATCCCGGCAGGTTAAGGAAACGTGCGTCGGTGACTGGTGAAACGTTTGTGAAAAAAAGCTTAAAAGCGCTGTAAAAATTTTGTTACAGAATCCGTTCGGAAAAATCCTTTCAGCTCCCGGGATTGCTGCCGATACATCCTGCTTACACAGCTTGGCGGCTTCCAAAAAAAACAATCTTCCAGCCAACCGACGATAAAGAAGTACCAAGTTCCTGGAGGAATGAGATGAATAGCTGGTTCGGCAACATCAGCGTGAACCTGAAACTGGGCCTGGGGTTTGGCCTGGTCCTGGCACTGACCTGCGTCCTGGCCCTGACCGGCTGGACCAGCCTGGGCGGGTTGATCGACCGCAGCAACTGGATGAGTGACATCACCCAGCTCAACGCCGGCCTGACCAAGCTGCGCGTGGTTCGCCTGCAATACATGCTGACCAACGGCGACGAAACCGCCGCGCAGAACGTACAGACTACCCTTGACGCCTTCTCGGCCCAGCAGCAAGCCCTGCTGGCGAAGTTCAAGAGCCCGGAAAACCTCAAGCTGCTGCGCGAGCAAGGCGCCGTCATCGACGCCTACAGGACGTCCCTGGGCAAGATGCGCAGCGCCTATCGCGCCGGCAACAGCGCCCGCGACGCCATGAGTGCCAACGCCGAAACCGCCAACACGCTGATCAATGACATCAATGCCCGCGTGCAGCAAATGCCGTTGAGCGACCAGCGCTTCGAACAGTTCCAGGCCATCACCGCGGCCAAGGAAGCGTTCCTGCTGGCGCGCTACGAAGTGCGCGGCTACACCGCCAGTACCAATGCCGAGACCGAGCAAAAAGCCGTCGGCCAACTGGACGCCGCCATCGCCAGCCTGAAACCGCTGAACACGCATTTCGCCGACTCCCAGCAAGACGCCCTGCGTCAGCTGGAAACCGCGTTGGGCAACTACCGCAGCGCCTTGCAGGCCTATAAAGCCGCCAGCAATGACGCGGTGCAAGCGCGCAAGGAAATGACCGACCAGGGCGCGGCCATCGTGTCCCAGAGCGATCAGCTGTATCAAATCCAGCTCGACCGACGTGATGCCGAAAGCGCCCAGGCCCGGACCCTGCAACTGATCAGCACGTTGCTTGCACTGCTGGTGGGCATCATTGCCGCCGTGGTCATCACTCGCCAGATCACCCGGCCATTGCGCGAAACCCTGGCGGTGGTCGATCGCATCGCCAGCGGTGACCTGTCCCACAACGTGCTGGTCACCCGTCGCGACGAACTCGGCGTGTTGCAGCAAGGCATCGCGCGCATGGGTGTGACCCTGCGCGACTTGATCAGCGGCATCCGCGACGGCGTGACCCAGATCGCCAGCGCCGCCGAAGAGCTGTCGGCCGTGACCGAGCAGACCAGTGCCGGGGTCAACAGCCAGAAAGTCGAGACCGATCAGGTGGCCACCGCCATGCACGAGATGACCGCCACCGTGCAGGAAGTCGCGCGCAACGCCGAAGAAGCCTCGCAAGCCGCTGCGGCGGCGGACGGCGAAGCCCGTGAGGGTGACAAAGTGGTCAACGAAGCCATTGCCCAGATCGAGCGCCTGGCCAACGAAGTGGTGCGCTCCACCGAGGCCATGAGCGTGCTGCAAAAGGAAAGCGACAAGATCGGCAGCGTCATGGACGTGATCAAGGCCGTCGCCGAACAGACCAACCTGCTGGCACTCAATGCCGCCATCGAAGCGGCACGTGCCGGTGAAGCCGGTCGAGGTTTTGCGGTGGTGGCCGACGAGGTCCGCGGCCTGGCCCAGCGCACGCAGAAATCCACCGAGGAAATCGAAGGCCTGGTAGCCGGCCTGCAGAACGGCACGCAACAAGTGTCGGCGGTGATGAACAACAGCCGCGTCCTCACCGACAGCAGCGTGGCCCTGACCCGCAAGGCCGGCGAGTCACTGGAGAACATCACCCGCACGGTGTCCAACATCCAGTCGATGAACCAGCAGATCGCCGCCGCTGCCGAACAGCAAAGCGCCGTGGCCGAAGAGATCAGCCGCAGCATCATCAACGTGCGCGATGTGTCCGAACAGACCGCAGCGGCGAGCGATGAGACCGCCAAGTCCAGCATTGAACTGGCGCGGCTGGGTGGTCAATTGCAGCAGATGGTGAGCCACTTCCGCGTCTGACCGTATACCCACGGTGATTGGAAGACCCATTCGCGGGCAAGCCCGCTCCCACAGGTAAAGAGTCGAACATAGAATCTGTGAACGGCTCTGAAAACCCTGTGGAAGCGAGCCCGCTCGTGATTGCGTTCTCACAGACTGCATCTGAAAGGGTGTGCTGCGCCGCTTACCGCGTCCCGCGCTGGCGCAATGCCGACGGCATGAAGTACGCGTCTTCCGGCACCGGTTGGGCGAAGTCCACTGTGGCCGGCTCTTCGTTGTCCAGGTTCTGCACGTAGTAACGGCGCGCCTGCAAGTCATGGAATACGTCCAGTGCGCTCCAGGTGGTGGGCAGGTCGTAGAAGTTTTTCAGGTAGGCCATCGACACCCGCCACAACTCCGCTCGCCCGTCGTATTGGTCCACCAGGGCGGCGCCCCAACTGTCCTCGTCCAGAAACAGCACGCGCTTGGAATAGATATGCCGCGCACCCGGCTTGAGCGTGCCTTCGACCACCCAGACCCGATGCAGCTCATAACGGGTGAATTGCGGGTTGAGATGGCCCGGTGTGAGCAACTGCTCGTACTTCACCTCAGGGCTGCCGACTTTGTAATTGTTATAGGGAATGTAGACCTCTCGCTTGCCCTTGAGCTTCCAGTCGTAGCGGTCTGGCGAGCCGTTGAACATGTCCGTATCGTCCGCCGTGCGCAGGCCGTCGGATGAGGCGATCGGGGTGTCATACGCGAGGTTCGGCGCCCGGCGTACACGGCGTTGGCCCGCGTCGTAGACCCAGGCCTGGCGCGGGTCCTTGAGCTGGTCCAGGGTCTCGTGAACCAATGCCGCACCGCCCGCCAGCCGGGCCGGGCTCTTCACGAATGCCAGGTAGTAGAACAGGATGTTTTTCAGGTCGGCAAACTGGCCACCCGGGCGGTAATAGTTGAAGAGCCCCTCTTGCTGCGAGGTTACAAGCGCGAAGCTGCCGTTGCGTTGTACCGGCGCTTCGGAAGCACGACGGACCACATAGATGCCGCGATAACGGGTGATGTGGTTCCACAGCACCTCGATGCCATCCTTGGGCACCGGGAACGGCACACCGCCGTAGCCTTCGGCAAAACCGGTCCCGCCATCGAGCAGCTTGGCCGAGGTCGCGTTTTTCAAGGTGTTGTCGTACAGCCACTGCGGTGCCGAGCCCGACCGGCGAGAGGGATAGACCGGCATCTGGAAGGTGTCGGGGTAGCTGTTGAACAGTGCGATCTGACCCGGGCTGAGGTGGGCCTTGTACTGTTCAAGGTTGGCTTTGGTGATGGTGAACAGCGGCTTGTCCGCCGCATAGGGGTCCAGGTGATGCTGGCCCGGCTTGTAGCCTGCCGGCGCCTGGGTGATACCGCCGTTCCAGGCCGGAATGGTCCCGGCCGCGTTGCCGGCACGCTCGGCCCCCAGCGGCGTCAGCGTGGTTTTCAATTGCTCGGCTTGCTGGGGCGTGATCGCAGCAAGTGCGCTGCCGGCGGCCAGGCTCAGGAACAGCGCCAGCGTGGTCTTGGTCAGTTGTGAAGTGTGAAACATGATCGTTCTCCGAATTAAAGGCAGATGCACTGCACCCAGTCCTTGTGGGAGCGGGCTTGCCCGCGATAGCGGTGGATCAGTCAACATGGATGTCGAATGTGCTGCCGCCATCGCGGGCAAGCCCGCTCCCACAGGGGAATGAGCTTTCACAAGAAGTACTTGAGGTTGAAGCCGACGTTGTCGCGATCACGCAGGCCGTTGTCCTGCCCGCCGCCGTAGAATTCGGTGTATTGCAGCTCGGCCTCCAGCTTGTTCTGGTAGTTGGCCTTGATCCCCAGGGTGTAGGCCTTGCGGCCCTCGATGATGTTGCCCGCCTGGTAGCTGTTGCCCTCGAAGTCATCCTTGTAGACGACATAAGGCGAGACGTTGACCCCGGCATACACGTCGTTCCAGGTGCCGTTGAGCATCGCGGTGTAGCTGTAGGAGTTGCGGTTGACCTGGTCGCTGCGCTCGCCGCCGGACACATAGGAAAAGTTACCGGTGCCAGCGTAGTAACGGGTACTGCCGTCATACGCGGTGTATTGCAGGCTGCTGCCGCGCAGGTGCTCGGACGCCAGCTCGAATACGCCGAACAGCGAGTCGAATGACAGGCTCGGGCCAAAGTTGTAAATGGTGCCCAGGGACGTGTTGAACGCTTCCACCCGCTCGGCGTTATTGATCTGGCTGTCGAGCGTGACCTGCTGCCCGCCGATGTTGATGGTCTGGCCGCCTGCCGCTGCAGCGGCGCCGTTGGCCAGGTCGCCGATCAGGTCGTTGGTGGCGGCGACCCCGATGGGCAGGTTCGGCCGATAGGCCACTTCACCAAACACCGACGCCTGGCCCAGGGTGGTGTTGAAACTGAAGCCGTACATGCGGATGTCTTCGGCGTAGCGCCGATGCGCCTGGATATTGCCCAGCACATCCATGGTCGCCAGGCCATTGGCCAATTGCCCCGCCTGGCTGCCGGCGACACCGGCCAACAGGTTGGTCAGGGCATTCATATCGATGCCCTGGTACCCGCCCAGATCGGCGGAAATGGTCGGCTCCTTGGCGTGGTAGTTGACCATGTACAACCCGAACTCGGTGCTGTTGAGTTCTTCTGCGATGTAGCGAAAAGCGAAACCGAACTGGCCGTCGTTGCGCGCGTTGAAATCCTTGCCGACCGTGGCCACTTTGACGGTGTTGCCAAAGGCCGGGGTGACCCCGTTGGCGTACAGGCCGGTGGTGCTCAGGGCCTGGTTGAGCAACGGGTTGTTGCCCAGCGCGCTGTACAGATCAATCACGTTGCCGAAGCCAGGCACCGGGGTGTCCAGCGCGGTACCGCTGAAGTTGTTGTAGGCGGTGTTGCCGCCGTCGGCGAACAGGTCCGTCTGCGAGTAGAACGTACCGACCGGGTCGATGCGGGTTTCCTTCCAGTTTGTCTGGTAGAAGCTTTCCATGGTCAGGCTGTCGGTCAGGCCAATGTTGAAGCTCAGCGCTTCCACCGGTACCAGCACTTCCTTGACTTCAGCCCCGGGCAGACGGTACTTGGCCGCATCCACCGGGTTGGTGGTGTTGATCCCGCCACGGTAGAAAATCCCCTCGCCCCAGTTGAACACCTGGCGCCCTATGCGTGCCGTGAGCGGCATCTGCGCGACGTCCCAGTTGCCGTAGAGGTAGGCGTCGAGCATCTCCACCCGGCTGCCGGCGATATCGCGGGTCTGGTCCGTGAAGTGGTCGTCCTGCGGGAAACTCTGGCTGGGTTGCGACGGGTTGTTGTTGCGGTAGTAATCGTTGCGCTTGTCCATCAGTTGGGTGTCATAGAACGCGGTGCCGCGCACGAACATCCCGTAGTTCTGATAGTTGGCCTCGAGCTCCGAGGTGATCTTGTACACCTCGGAAACCAGCCCGGTGTCGAAGTTGCGATTGCCGTCGTTGGTGTTGACGTCATCGTTGTTCTTGTCCCGGCCCTGGACCCGCCACAAACGGCCATAAGACAGGGTACTGTCGAATGAACCGGTGATCTGGTTGTCCAGCACGCTGAACTCCTTGGCCTGCACGCCGTCGACCGCGCACAGTTGCAGCAGCCCTGCCAGGCCCACGCCGGGAAGCGCCGCGCCAGACAGGCGAAATCGAGTGCTCATGATCCTTTCCTCTTTCCCTGGTTTTATTGTTTTTGTGTTCTGAAGCTATTGCTGCGATGGCTGTGGCGCCATTCCCGCACGGGCGTAAATCCGGCTGTGGGCGCCGAAATGCCCCAGCAGTTTGAACAGCTGCTGGTTAAGTGCCGGATGGTCGAAGTCTTCGCGCTGCAGCTGATTGCCGCCGCTGAAATCACTGGTGATCGGTGCCGTGTCCAGCCACTGGCCGATGGCTTCATCAAATACCGCCGACTCGTCGACGGACTCGGCACTCACTACTTCGCGCAGGTAGTCCACCGAGTACGGCGGATAACGGGCGTCCTGTGCAGAGTCGGCATAAACGTCGAGCATCGGGTGTGCCTGGCCGGCGCGCAGCAGGCGACGAAGCCAGGCCGACTGATACTTCTCCACTTCCATGTGCCGGGTGGCGACCCGTTCGATGGCCGCATGCTTGTCCGCATCGAAGCCGGCCAGGGCCTTGCCTTCCAGCACCAGCAGGCTTGCCAGTTCGACACCGGGCAGCGGCTTGGCGTGATAAGGCTGGGTCAGGTCCTGAACGTGGTGCAGGCCCCAACCTAGGAATCGATAACCCCAATAGGGATGGCCAGTGGCAAACGCCAGTCGCGCCAAGCCCATGTACTGGTAGGCGCGCCAGTCCGGCCAGCTGCGCTGAAGAAATCCGGCGGCGGCGTATACCACCGGGCTTTCATGGAAGAAGCCCATATGGAAAGGCGCCTGGGAACTGTACTGAAACCGCGCGTCACCGAAGGGCTGCGGGCCGAAGCCGTACAACGCGCCGACGTCGCCGGGGTTGTCGCTGAACAGGTTGATGTCGTGGCCGTAATCCGGCTCATCGGCAGCGCTGGCCAACACGGCAAGGGGCGCGACTTGTTCGTGGTCAGCCACAACGATGAAGCGCTGGCGAGTCCACGGCGAAAGCGTCTGCTCCACCATGACTTGTTCGGCCTTGAGGTGCTCACGCTCGGGCAGATCCTTGCCCGGCAGCGGCTGGATGACCATCGCCAGATGAACCCCGGGATTGATGCGCAGTGCGGTGAGGAAGTCGTGGCGCAGATTGTCCCCGGGCATGGCCGGCAATCGCAGGTTGTCGGGGCGCGGCGGGTATTGGGTGAAGTGCTCTCGGGCGAAGTTTTCCTGCTCATCGAGCAGCGCACTCACGGCCTGGTATTGCTGCGAAAGAAACTGCTCCAGCGGCTCGACTTCGACCTGTGGCGCATCACGCAACGTCGGCAGATCCTGCAACGCCAGGTAGCTGCCCACCGTATGGTTCGACCAGCCCCAGGCAGTAGGGGCCGTTGCACAAAGCAGCAACAGGAGGAATGTCAGCTTCATTGCCTGGTTCTTATTGGATGTGCCGTGGGGGTTGAGCCTAACAACCGACCCTGCCCCTGACACTGTCCAATCTCACCAGAAAAGTTCTCCGATAGCGCCACGTGCAAAGTTGCCTATGGTTCTCTGTAGGAGCTGCCGAAGGCTGCGATTTTTTGATTTTGGCGGACTCGAAGATCAAAGGATCGCAGCCTTCGGCAGCTCCTACAGGGGAGATCTGCGGTGTTCTTTCAGGCCGGGTAACCAGTGATTTTGCGGATGCTCTGGTACAACGGCTTGAGCTGTCGATACATGCGCAGGTAGACCTCTTTGTACAGTCGCTCGTAGATCTGCTGCGCCTCGGGTTGCGGCATGAATACCGCACCGACCCGTGTCATGGCGGCCATCGCCGTGGGGAAATCCGCGTGCAGCCCCAGGCCCACCGCGCAGCAAATGGCCGCGCCCAGGCCGGACGCTTCGTAGACATGCGGACGCTCGGCCGGCAGGCCGAAAATATTCGCCGTGAGTTGCATCGCGGCATCACTCTGCGAACCGCCTCCGGCAACACGCAAGCGCGTAATGGAGACCCTCGAGCGCTTCTCGATTTTCTCCATGCCCTGACGCAAGGCATACGCCAGGCCTTCGAGGATCGCCCGGTAAATGTGGGCGCGGGTATGCACGTCGCCGAAGCCGATCATCGCGCCCTTGGCCTCCACACCCGGCTCGCGGATGCCAGGCGACCAGTAGGGTTGCAGCATCAACCCCATGGAACCCGGCGGCACGGCGTCGACCAGCGCATCGAAGAGTTGCTCGGGCTCCACGCCCTGGGCTTTGGCCTGCTGCATTTCCCGCAGGCCGAACTCGTTCTTGAACCAGCTGACCATCCAGTAACCGCGATAAATCATCACCTCGCAGTTGTATTGATCCGGCACTGCGGACGGGTAAGGCGGAATCAACGGGACGATTTCCAGGTAGCGCGAGCGGGTGCTGGTGATCGTCGCCGTGGTGCCGTAGGAAAGGCACACGGTGCCTGGGTCGACGACACCGGAACCCACGACTTCGCAGGCCTTGTCGGCACCTGCGGCGATCAGCGGCAGCCCCTCGGGAATGCCGGTGTGGCGGCTGGCCTCGGCGCTGATATGGCCGAGGGTTTCACCAGGCTTGTACAGGCTCGGCAGTTGCTCGGGACGCACCGCCAGCGCCTGCCATTTCCAGTCGGTGGGGGCGGCCCATTTCAGGCGTTTGAAGTCGAACGGCAGGTAACCGACGCAACAACCCACCGAATCGACAAAGCGCCCACAAAGGCGGTGGGTGAGAAACCCCGAAAGCAGCAGAAACTTGTCGGTCGCCGCCCAGACTCCAGGCTGATTGCGGGCGATCCAGTTGGCCTCGGCCTGGGCGCGAAAGTAGTCCACCGTGGCTTGCGCGCCGACCAGTTTGAACAGCCAGCCCCACGGCCCCTTGATGCCGCCCTTGACTTCGGCCTGGCGTTGATCGAGCCACAGGATCGCCGGACGCAGCGCCTTGCCCTGGGCATCGACGTTGATCACGGTGCCGCGTTGGGTGGTCAGGGAGACTCCGGCAATCTGCGAACGATCGATGCCGGTCTGCGTCCACAACTGCTGGCAAGCTTCACCCAGTTTTGCCCAGTAATACTCAGGGTCCTGCTCGGCCCAGCCGGGTTGAGTCGAGTAATAGGCCTGCAACTCGACCTTGCCTTTGCCCAGCAGATTGCCCTGCAGGTCGAAGAGCAGCGCGCGCACGCTCTGGGTGCCATTGTCGATGGCCAACAGGTAACGCTTGTTCGGGTGGTTATCCATGGAGCTCTCTTCAAGGGGCATCAATGCGCGGCATCCGGTAAACCATGATGGCGTTGCCACAACGCCAGATAACGCTGTAATTCCTGCTGCCAATGCTCATCGTCCCAGCCCAGTCGCGGTTGACAGAGTTGGCCAATGGCAGCGAAATAATCCTCGCCACCGCGCGGCAACAACAAGCCAAGGCGGGTTCGGCGCAGCAGCAGGTCATCCAGGTGCAGGACCATTTCTGCATCGCAGGCAACGGCCAGTTCCACCCACAAGGTGTCAGTGCCGCCGATGGTGTCGTGGCCCAGTTCGGTGATCAGCTTCGCCAGCCTCGGCAGGTCACGGCCATGCCGCCCGGCCAGGCGCCGCCACCGATGGGCGCTGAGCCCCGGTATCGCCAACGGTGGCACCGCGGCGAACACCGGCGCGGCGTCATCAACGAATGGACGATCGAGCATGGCCGCGCAGGCCTTGAGCACTTCGATGGACTGAGGGCGAAAGGTGGTCAGCTTGCCGCCGGCCAGGGTCACGCAACCCGGCTCCTGCCACAGTACATGCTCGCGGGTTTCATTCGACGGTTTGAGCTCACCCGCCGCACTGCCCACCACCGGGCGCACACCCGACCAGGTCGACAGCACATCGGCAGCGACCACTTCGGCCTGGGGGAACTGCTGGCTGCAGGCCGCCAGCAGATAGTCGAGTTCATCCAGGCTGATGCTCGCGCTCTCATCCAGATCCTCGCGATGATCGAGGTCCGTGGTGCCGACCACCGTGGCACCCTCCCAAGGGAAAACGAACACTGGTCGACGGTCGCGCTCGTGCAGGAAGGTGAAGGCTTGCGCCACTGGCAGGCGCCAGCCCGGCAACAACAGATGGCTGCCACGCAACGGGCGCAACTGGCGAGGGGCATCGGGCAGGCGCAAGCGCTCGGCCCACGCGCCGGTGGCCACGGCCAGCACACCGCAACGCAATGTCAGTAATCCGCCGCCCTCGCAGTCTTCGACCTGAACCCCGCAAACGCGCCCCTCTTCACGCAGCAATTGCTGCACGCGCAAGCCGTTGAGCACCACGCCACCGTCGGCCCGGGCCTCGCCCAATACGCGCATCACCAGACGGGCATCATCGGTCAGCGCATCGATAAAACAGGTGCCGCCCAGCAGGTCATGTTCCTTCACCCCGGGCGCCAGATAACGCAGTTGTTGCGCGTCATGGAAGTGATGGCTGCGCCGCCCGGCCAAGGCGTCATAGACGGACAACAAACCACCCAGCACCCGAGGTCCGGGAAAGCCGCCACGGTAATGCGGCATCATGAAACTCATCGGTTCCACCAGCCCCGGCGCTTCGTCGAGCAGGCGCTGGCGTTCACGGACCGAATCGCGGGTCAGGCGCCACTGGCCCTTGGCGATGTAACGCAAGCCGCCATGGACCATTTTCGAGGAGCGACTGGAGGTGCCCCAGGCGAAATCGCGCTGTTCCAGCAGCAGGCAACGCCAGCCACGGCGCGCAGCTTCGCGCAGGATGCCGGCGCCGCTGATGCCGCCGCCGATGACGATCAGGTCCCAAGTTTCATCCGCCAGCGTCGGCAGCACCCGCTGTCGCCACGCCGCGTTCCAGTCCAGGCTCATGGCGCCGTCACTCCTGCAACAGCGTGCCAGGGTTCAGTCGCCCGGCCGGATCAAAATGCCGACTCAATACCTGCAGGGTGTCCATCGCCAGCGCGCCCTTCTCCCGCCGCAGGTACGGTGCGTGATCCTTGCCCACGCCATGCTGGTGACTGATGGTGCCATGGTTGTCGACGATGGTCTGACTGGCCGCGTGCTTGAGGGCCTGCCAGCGCGCCAGGGTGGCGGGATAGTCCGCCGCCGGGCGAAACACGTAGGTGGTGTAGATGCTCGACCCTTCGCCGTAGACATGGGAAAGGTGGGTGAAGACATGCACCCGCTCGCCTTCGGCAGCCAAGGCGTCGCGCAGGCTGTTTTCGATCAGCGTGAGCAGGTTGTCGACGTTGCTCCAGTCAGTGGCCGTTTCCAGGGTGTCCACCACGTAACCGGCGTTCCACAGGTTCTCGCGCAGGTAGGGAAAACGAAAACGGTTCTGCGCCCACTTCTTGCCGAGCAAAGTGCCGGTAAACACCCCGCCGAACGCCTTGAGGTGCTGCCGGGCCTGACGCAGGGACAGCGCATTTTGCCGACGATTGCCGGTCACGCCGAACGTCAGCAGGCATTTGCCCGCACCGGCGCCACGCAGGGCCAGGTACTTTTCCAGCCAGGCGATCTGCTGCGGGTGACCGGCCAGCGCCAACTGGGTTTCGGTTTCCACCGCGTTGGACAGGCGCAACATCGACAGCGGCACGCGCGCCTGGGCCAACTGGCGGATAGCTTGCAGCGCCTTGGGCCAATCGGGCAGAAACACACCATAGAAACGCTCATCGGCGGGCAGTGCGCTGACCCGCACCTTCACCTCGGAAATGATCCCGAAACGGCCCTCACAGCCCAACACCACCTCGCGCAGATCGGGCCCGGCCGCCGAGGCCGGAAAGGAGGGAATGTCCAAAGGGCCGGCAAAGGTTTCCAGGGTGCCGCCGGCGAACAGTTGCTCGATCCGCCCATAGCGCAGCGACTGCTGGCCACTGGAGCGGCTGGCGACCCAACCACCCAGGGTCGACAGCTCCCACGACTGCGGGAAATGCCCCAGGGTGTAACCACGGGCACGCAGCTGACTTTCCACCTGCGGTCCACTGGTGCCGGGGCCGAAGGTGGCCAGCAGGCTCTCTTCGTCGAGGTCCAGCAGACGATTCATGCGAGCCAGGGAAACCGTCACCACCGGCCGCGCGGAACTCGGCGGGTTGATGTGACCGGCCACCGAGGTGCCGCCGCCATAAGGAATCAGGCACAGGTCCTGTTCATGGGCGAGTAGCAGTAACCGGCGAATCTGTTCAGCACTCGTGGGATAGGCCACGGCGTCGGGATAATTTCCCAGCGCGCCCTCACGCAACGCCAGCCAGTCCGGCAGGCTCTGGCCCCGCGCATGCAGCAAACGATCATGGGCATCCACGCTGTACAAGAAGTGTTGCTGCAACCGCGACGAGGGTACGCGGGCCAATGCCGCCTCAAGCGTCGCATCGGGCAGCGCTCGACCGTCACCCACCCGCCGGGCGAGAAAACTCGCGCCCTGGGCCGGCAGTTCGACCACCGTGGTTGCATCTCCCCAGCCGTTCCAGCGTCGCATGCGTGTGTCCTTTTGCGGTTCTGATCAGTGATATTTCAGGCCCCCATACTAGTCAGCCGCCCGAAAGTGTCACGGTCGCATCGGGCCAGTTCGAGTAGCCAATTGAGTCAAACGTCGCGCAGGCGTCAGCCATTTACTTTAGCCGTGGTTTCAAATTACCTTTCAGGGCATTCATCCGCGCACGCGGGCCTTGATCAAAGGAATACGATCATGCAATCCCTGGGCTTCACTTCAGTTCCGCCGCTGCTCAAATACCTGCGTCATGCCGAACAACTGGGCATGGCCATCGAGCCTGCGTTGGCGGCTGCCGGGTTGCAGGCACAGCAGTTGAGTGACAACAGCCTGCGGTTGCCGGGTGAGGCCCACGAACGGCTGCTCGATTACTTCTGCGAACACTCGGGCGATGCGTTGTTCGGTCTCAACGCCGCGCGGTTCGTGTTGCCCAACTCCTGGAGCGTGCTGGGCTACATCACCATGAACTGCGCGACACTGGGCGACGCCATGAGCCGCATCATGCCGTTCGAGAAACTGGTGGGAGACATGGGCGTCAGCCGCGCCGAGGTGCAAGGCAGCGAGGTGCACCTGATCTGGACATGCCGCCATCAGCGCCCGCGAATTCGCCGGCACCTGGTGGAAAACGTGCTCGGTTCCTGGCTGCAATACGCGCGCTGGATCGCCGACACGCAGATGTCGCCGGCCGCCGTCTGGCTGGAACATGCCTGCCCCGCCGACACGACGCTGGCCGAGTACGAGCAGTTCTTCGACTGTCCGGTACTGTTCGACCAGCCTTATTCGGCGCTGATTGTCCCGTTGCCGTATTTGCAGTTGCCATTGCGCCAGGCCGATGCGCAATTGCTGCGCACGCTGGAAGAACATGCCCAGGGATTGATGGCCACTCTGGAGGACGCGTCGCTGGAACAGCGGGTCAAAAGCATCCTGCGAAAGTTGCTCAAGGAAGGCCTGCCCCGCAAGGAGCAGGTGGCCGAGCATCTCGCCGTGTCAGTGCGCACGCTGCAACGCCAACTGCATCTGGCCGGTACGTCGTACCAGCAGATCCTCGATGACCTGCGCCAGGAGCTGGCCGAGCATTACCTGCTCAACAGCACCCTGCCGATCCAGGACATCGCCCAGTACCTGGGTTTCACCGAACCCCGCTCGTTTCACCGCACTTTCAAAAACCGGCGCGGGATGCCGCCGGGTGAGTTTCGCCAAACCCACCGGGTTTGACGCAGTCCTCGAAACTCACTGAAAACCCGTGCGCAAATCCCCTTCCCGGGCCAGGAACCGCCCTTCCCTGCGCCCGTTGGCCTGCCCATCGCGGTAGCTCAACACACCGTTGACCCATACCCCTTCGATGCCTTGCGCCGCCCGCTGCGGATCGTTGAAATCGGCGACATCACGGATGGTCGCCGGATCGAACAACACCAGGTCAGCCCAATGGCCTTCGCGTATTTCACCGCGCGCCTTCAAACCGAAGCGTGCCGCCGACAACCCGGTCATTTTGTGCACGGCGGTGTGCAGCGGGAACAGTCCTACGTCACGGCTGAAATGTCCGAGCACCCGAGGGAATGCGCCCCACAACCGTGGGTGCGGAAACGGATCTTCCGGCAAGCCGTCGGAGCCGACCATCGACAGCGGATGCGCGAGGATTCTGCGGACATCCGCCTCATCCATGCCGTAGTACACCGCACCGGCCGGTTGCAGTTGGCGAGCGGCCTCCAGCAACGGCACATTCCATTCGGCGGCGATGTCCATCAGGTCGCGGCCGCCCATTTCCGGGTGCGGCGTCGACCAGGTGATGGTGATGCGATGGGCATCGGTCACCTGCTTGAGGTCCAGGGTCGAAGAGCTCGCCGCATACGGATAACAATCGCAACCCACCGGGTGGGTTTTCGCCGCCTGTTCGAGGGACGCCAGCAGCTGCGGACTGCGCCCCCAGTTACCGGCGCCGGCGCATTTGAGGTGGGAAATGATCACCGGGCTTTGCGCATGGCGGCCGATCTTGAACGCCTCGTCCATGGCCTCCAGCACCGGTTCGAATTCGCTGCGCAAATGGGTGGTGTAGACCGCCCCGAAGGCGGTCAATTCTTCGGTCAGTTGCATCACTTCATCGGTGGATGCCGAGTAGGCGCTGGCATAGGCAAGGCCGGTGGACAGGCCCAAGGCGCCGGCCTCCAGGCTTTCGCGCAATTGCTCGCGCATCGCGCTGATTTCATCCGCCGTGGCGGTGCGGAACAGGTCGTCCAGATGATTGCTGCGCAACGCCGTATGGCCGACCAGTGCGGCAACGTTCAGCGTGGTGTTCGCCGCTTCAACCGCCGCGCGGTAGTTGCCGAAGGTCGGGTAAACGAACGCAGCGGCCGTGCCCAGCAGGTTCATCGGGTCCGGCGGATCGCCGCGCAAACTCACCGGTGACGCGCTGATCCCGCAGTTGCCGACGATGACCGTGGTCACACCCTGGCTGAGCTTGGGCAGCATCTGCGGCTGACGGATCACCACGGTGTCGTCATGGGTGTGCACGTCGATGAAACCCGGCGCCAGCACATGGCCCTGCGCGTCGATTTCTTCGCTGGCACGGGCATCGCGCAAGTCGCCGATACGCTCGATGCGCCCGTTGAGAATGGCCACGTCGGCGGGGTATCCGGGGCTGTTGCTGCCGTCGATGATCAGGGCGTTGCGAATCAGCGTGTCGTACTGCATGTCAGTCTCCCAGCGGCAAGTGATCGTCGCCGCCGCGGTATTCGTCGAGGGCGAGTTTTATCCGCCGCAGACGTTCTTGATTGTCTTCAGGATTGGCCAGCGCCAGCTCGGTGGCGAGCACGTCGATGGCCAGCAGCATGCCGTAGCGCGCTGCCGTGGGTTTGTAGATGAACGAGGTTTCGGCGCTTTGCAGGGGCAGGACGATGTCGGCCAGCTGCGCCAGCGGCGAATCGGCCCGGGTGATGGCCAGAATGGGTGCGCCGTAGTTGCGCGCCAGCTCCACCGTTTCAATCAGCTCCGGGGTGATCCCGGTCAGCGAGCAGACAATAACCACGTGTTCAGCGCTGAGGCTGGCGGCGGTGACGCGCATCATCACCGCATCGTGGCACACCGCAATCGGATAGCCGAGGCGTACCAGGCGCACTTGCAGTTCATCGCTGCACAGGGTCGAGCAACCGCCCATGCCGAAAGCGTGAATCATCCGCGCCTTGCCCAGCAGCTTCACCGCGTCGGCGAAACGCGACTCATCGAACGCGGCCAGGTGCTGGCGCAAAGTCGACTCGATGTCGCCCACGATCTGCCCGTAGAACGCCGACTGCTCGGGCGTGCCCACCGGGTCGAGAAAGCGGCTGCCGACGCCGCTGGCCTGGGCCAGTTGCAAGCGCAGGTCACGCAGGTCCTTACAGCCGACCGTGCGAGCGAAGCGCGACAGCGTGGCGCTGCTGACCTCCGCCCGCAGCGCCAGCTCATCGAGGCTGGCGGAGGCGGCAAATCCTACGTCGTCGAGCATCAGGCGAGCGATACGTCCTTCACCGGCGCTGAAGGAGTCCTGACGGGCGCGGATCTGGTAGAGGATGTCCATGCAAGTGGCTCCGGCTAAATCAGATAAGAAAGGCCAACGGTCAGGCCGAAGGCAACGACCGAGATCAACGTCTCGAGCACGGTCCAGGTCTTGAAGGTTTGGGTAACGGTCATGTTGAAGTATTCCTTGATCAACCAGAAACCGCCGTCATTGACGTGGGAAAAGATAACCGACCCGGCGCCAGTCGCCAGCACCAGCAGCTCTGGATGGGGATAACCCAGACCAATGGCCACTGGCGCGACCACACCTGAAGCGGTGGTCATGGCCACAGTGGCAGAACCGGTGGCGATGCGCATCAGCGCGGCAAACAGCCAGCCCATCAACAGCGGCGACAAATGAAACTCGTGGGCCAGGCCGACGATCTGGTCGGTGACGCCGGCGTCCACCAGAATCCGGTTCAAGCCACCGCCGGCGCCCACCAGCAACGTGATGCTGGCGGTCGGCGCCAGGCATTCGTTGGTGAACTTGAGGATCGACTCGCGGTTGAAGCCCTGGGCCAGGCCGAGGGTCCAGAAACTCAGCAATGTGGCCAGCAACAGCGCGATCACCGAGTTGCCGATGAACAGCAGGAACTGGTTGAAACCGGTGCCCGGCGTGGAAATCAGGTTGGCCCAGCCGCCGATCAGCATCAGCACCACCGGCAACAGGATGGTCGCCATGGTGATGCCGAAGCCCGGCAGGCTGTCGCGCGGTTCACGCTCAAGAAACTGGCGTTCCAGCGGGTTTTCCGCCGGCAACTGAATGCGCGGCACGATGAACTTGGCGTACAGGGGACCGGCGATGATCGCGGTCGGAATGCCGATCAGGATCGCGTACATCAAGGTCTGCCCCACCGATGCCTGATACACCTGCACCGCCAGCATCGCCGCCGGGTGCGGCGGTACCAGCGCATGCACCACCGACAGCCCGGCGACCATCGGCAAGCCGACCATCAGGATCGAGACGCCCACGCGCCGCGCCACGGTAAAGGCAATCGGCACCAGCAAGACGAAACCGACTTCGAAGAACAGCGGCAGCCCCACCAGAAACGCGATGCACACCATCGCCCAGTGCGCGTTCTTCTCGCCGAAACGGTCGATCATGGTCCGCGCCACCTGCTCGGCGCCGCCGGACTCGGCCATCATTTTGCCGAGCATGGTGCCCAGCGCCACCACCAGCGCGATGTGCCCCAGGGTCTTGCCGACCCCGGCCTCGTACGCCCCCACCACACCGGACGGCGGCATGCCCGCCACCAGCGCCAGGCCGATGGAAATCAGGGTGATGACAATGAACGGGTTGAGCCGGTAGCGAGCGATCAGAACGATCAGAGCGATGATGGCGATGGCGGCATACACCAGCAGCCAATAGCCGAAGGACAGGGTCATGCGGTACTCCTCGAGAGGGTCACGTCGAAATATTTGTGAAACTCTTAAAACATTTCGGCAGGCGATTTTCAAACGAGGTGAAAGTAATTTTCGTACAGAGGTAAGGCGTGTCGCAAAGAGGTATGAGTTGTCGCAAATAATGAAAATCGGGCAGGCGGATTTTCATCGCGCCTGCCTGTTTGATTTCAGTCGTGTTGCATCCGGGCGCGCTTGAGCAATTTCTTGCAGCGTTCGGACAAATGCAGCACCCGCAGGTGCTTGCCGGCCTTGGTGTAGCGCTCGCGCAAGGTGCCCAGCGCGGCGATGGCCGAGTAGTCGACAAAACTCAGGTGCTGGCAATCAAGTGTCACCTGCGCCGGGTCATTGGCCGGATCGAACTGATTGAGAAAGGGTGTGGTCGAGGCGAAGAACAGCGTGCCATGCACCCGGTACAGCTTGCTGCCGTCGGTTTCCAGATGACTGTCGGCATACAGCTGACGCGCCTGCTGCCAGGCAAAGTTCAGCGCCGCAATGATGATGCCGCAGAGCACCGCGATGGCCAGATCGGTGAAAACGGTAATCACTGTCACCGCGATGATCACCAGCGCATCGTTCAGCGGGACCTTGTTCATCACCCGCAGCGAAGCCCAGGCGAAGGTCTGTTGCGCCACCACGAACATCACCCCGACCAACGCGGCCAATGGAATGCGCTCGATCAGCGGCGACAGAAACAGGATGAACAACAGGATCGACACCCCGGCCACCATCCCGGACAAGCGCCCGCGCCCGCCGGAACTGAGGTTGATCATAGTCTGGCCAATCATCGCGCAACCGCCCATGCCGCCGAACGCACCGGACACGATGTTCGCCGCCCCCAGCGCCACGCACTCGCGATCCGGATAGCCGCGGCTCTCGGTGATTTCGTCGGTGAGGTTCAGGGTCAACAGGGTTTCCAGCAACCCCACCAGCGCCATCAGGATCGCGTAGGGCGCGATGATGCGCAGGGTGTCGAGGTTCCACGCAATGTCCGGCAGCGCCAGCGTCGGCAAGCCACCGGCAATGTGCGCCATGTCGCCCAGGGTGCGGGTCGGCAGGCCGAGCAGATACACCGCCAGGCCCACGCCGAGAATCGCCACCAGTGCCGGCGGCACCGTACGGGTCAGGCGCGGCAGCACATAGACAACCGTCATCGTCACCGCGACCAGCCCGAGCATCATGTACAGCGGCGTACCGCTCAACCAGGTCTCACCGCTCTTGAAGTGCTCCAGTTGTGCCAGGGCAATGATGATCGCCAGGCCGTTGACGAAGCCAAGCATCACCGGGTGCGGCACCATGCGCACCAGTTTGCCGAGTTTGAGCAGTCCGAACGCCATCATGATCAACCCGCCCAGCAACACTGTGGCCAGCAGGTACTGCACGCCGTGTTGCACCACCAGCGCGACGATCACCACGGCCATCGAGCCGGCCGCGCCGGACACCATGCCCGGTCGCCCGCCGAACAGCGCGGTCAGGGTGCAGATGATGAACGCGCCATAGAGCCCCATCAGCGGATTGAGATGGGCCACCAGCGCGAACGCGATGCACTCGGGCAACAGGGCGAAGGAAGTGGTAAGCCCGGCCAGGACATCGGCGCGTAGACGTTTTGCTTTCATGGGGAACCGCACACAGGGAGAGACGAAAAAGAGTGTGCGGATGTTACGGAAATGCAGTCAGACCGACCAGTCGTTGTGCCTGCGCAAACGCCATCGCGAGCAAGCTCGCTCCCACAAGGGATCTGTGTCGAACACAAAATCCGTGCCCTATGCAGATCAAATGTGGGAGCGAGCTTGCTCGCGATAGCCGCAACTCGGTCTAAAGCGAACTCACACCATCTCGTCGCGAATCCACTCCACGACCGACGTGCGCTTCGGCACCCAGCCCAACAGTTCCCGAGCCTGCTTGCCGCGCACCCGACTGTTGGAACCCAGGCCATAGTTGGCCATTTCATAGCCCCACTCGGCTTCCGCGTCCTTGAGCGCCCAGTCTTGCGGTTCGCCCAGGTTCAGCGCCTGGGCCATGGCGGTGGTCATGTCGATGAATGACGCTTCACCGCTTTCGACGAAGTAGAACGTGCCCGGTACGTTTTCAGTCAGCGCCAGCAGGTACAGCGCCACCACGTCCTCGATGTGCACATTGGACCAGATGTTCCGGCCAGTGCCGACATGGCGCACCACCCCGCTTTTGCGTGCCTGCTTGAGCAGGCGCGGCAGCTGCACGCTGTCGCGATGCACGCCCAGGCTGTGGCCGTAGATCAGCGTGTTGCAGATCACCGCCGAGTTCACCCCGTCCATGGCCGCCGCCAGGATCAGATTGTCGATGGCCACGCGCGCCGCCTTGTCGACTGTCGGTTCCGGCAGGTTGTCTTCGTAATAGAGGATGTCGCTGGACTTGCCGCCCGAGGCATCACCGACGATGCTCGAACCGCTGGTGTGCAAAAACACTTTGCCGGAACCGCGCAAGGCATCGAGCAAGGCCTCCACCGCGCCACGATGATCGCTGCTGGCCGCGTTGATCACCGCGTCGGCAGCAAGCGCCTGATCGGCCAACAGGGCGGAGTCGTCGAGGGTGCCGATCACCGGGGTGATGCCCAGTGCGCGCAGCTCATCGGCTTGTTCGGCGCTGCGCACCAGACCGGTGACGTTGTGGCCGGCCTGGACCAGGCCCGTGGCGATGGAACCGCCGATAAAACCGGTGGCACCGGTAACGAATACGTTCATGGAGAAACTCCCTGCGTGGATAAGTGATGCAAGGAGTATCCGGCAGCGATCCCGGAGGAAAAATCCCTGCCGCCCCAATTCACTTTTGCGCAGGAATCACGAATCAGCCCTTGAAATCCGCACTCGCATATTCGGCCAGCTTGCCCTGGATAAAGTCCAGGAAGCATTGAATCCGCAGGGCCAGTTGCGAGTTGCGGTAGTACACCGCGTTGATCGGCTGGCGATAGCCGCTGTTGAACTCGGCCAGCAACACTTTCAAGCGTCCGGCACGAATGTCCTCGATGGTCATGAAGTGCGACAGGCTGGCGATGCCCTGGCCGTCCAGTGCGAGATGGCGGATGGTCTCGCCGCTGGAGGCGCTGATCGATGCATGGATCGGCCAACGATCGCCATGCACATAACGCAGCGGCCATTGGTTGAGGCCTTCGTTCTGGGTGAACCCCAGCAGCGTATGGTTGGCCAGGTCAGCCACGGCTTGCGGTGCGCCGTGCTTTTCCAGGTAGGCCGGGCTGGCGACGATGTGCAGCGGGCTGCAACCCAGGGAGCGGGCATGCAGCGTCGAATCGGTCAGGGTGCCGATGCGGATGGCGATGTCGGTGCTTTGCTCCAGCAGGTCGATGATCAAATCGTTGCTGTTGAGTTCGAGCTGGATGTCGGGGTAAAGCCTGCGAAATTCATCGATGTAGGGCACGATGGCGTGCAGCATGAACGGCGATGCTGCGTTGATCCGCAGCCGCCCGGACGGCGTTTGCTGGCGTGAGGACAGGCGCTCTTCGAGCTCATCCATCTGATCGAGAATGCGCTTGGCGTGCTCGAAGAAGTACTTGCCCTCTTCGGTCAGGTCCATGCGCCGCGTGGTGCGATTGATCAAAGTGGTGTCGAGCTTGGCCTCCAGCCGCGACAGCGTACGACTGACCGCCGAAGGCGTTTGCCCGACCTGCTCGGCCGCCGCGGAAATCGACCCGCATTCAATCACGCAGACGAAAACCTGCAATTCATCGGATCTGGCTTTCACGTGTGTCCTCGTTTGCGAATCGGCGCGGCAAGAATCGCCAAGATCGCAGCCTGCGGCAGCTCCTACAGGGTTTTGTGTACACCCGTAGGAGCTGCCGCAGGCTGCGATCTTCCTGGCCGTTGCATCGGATAGTAGCCGAGCGTCATGCCTTCAGGCCAAACACCTCAGCCAAATGCTGCTCATAGCGCGCCACATCACCTTCGATGTTCGGACGCTTCATCACGTCCACGCAGAGGAACGTCGGCAAGCCGGTCATGCCCAGGAACTCGTTGGCCTTGTGGAACGGGA
The DNA here is from genome assembly GCF_054668325.1 of Pseudomonas sp. S2_F07. Taxonomy (NCBI): domain Bacteria; kingdom Pseudomonadati; phylum Pseudomonadota; class Gammaproteobacteria; order Pseudomonadales; family Pseudomonadaceae; genus Pseudomonas; species Pseudomonas sp. S2_F07. Next base: position 4,641,740 of record NZ_CP162758.1, on the reverse strand, counting down.
AGTACACCGCGTCCACGCCTTTGGCTTCGAAGAAATCGCTCGGGTCGTCGAAGGCTTGCTGCGGAGCGTTCCAGGTCAGCGACAACATGTATTGCTTGCCGTGAATCAGGCCGCCGCTGCCGTACTTCTGCGACGCGTCCGAACGGGTGCGACCGTCGCTGGCATAGAGGCTGCCATGGCCCTCGGTGAAGACTTCATCGATGTACTTTTTCACGGTCCACGGCGCGCCCATCCACCAGCCTGGCATCTGGTAAATGATCACGTCGGCCCAGAGGAACTTGGCCACTTCTTCGGCGATGTCATAGCCCTCGTCGATGAAAGTGGTTTTCACATCCATGCCACCGCGATCCAGCACGCTCAATGCGGCTTCATGCAGGGTGGCGTTGTAGCGGCCGTCGGAGTGTGCAAATTTTTTGCCGCCATTGAGCAACAGGACTTTTTTCATGGGAGGTGGTCTCGGGAAGGTCGGGAATCGGATGGCGGCAGAGTACCGATCGACCTTGCGCGGAGTAAGCGTCGATTTGGCAAAATACATTTGACCTACAAGCACGAATCGATAAGCGATTGTTGCCTTAAACTGGCGCCAGTTCTGACTTGAGGAGAGATGTAGATGAGTGAAATCCAGGGCTTTATCCTGCACGCCAAGACCCGCCCGGAAAAATCCGACGCCTTCGAAGCGTTTTTCAGCGGCTATGTGCAAGCGAGCCGAGCCGAACCGGGTTGCATCGAATACCACATGTTGCGTGACAAACAGGACCCGACCCTGTTCATCTTCTACGAGATCTGGCAATCCCAGGCCCACCTCGACGTGCACTCGAACCTGCCGCACATGAAGCAGTTTCTCGCGCAACGCGATGAATACCTGGAACGGGACTTCGAGATCCGCGCCATCGAGATGATCAGCCCGTCGTCCGCTAGCCGCTGATCAGCAAATGGCCGCCGAGCACACCCAGGCCAACGAAAAACACGCGTTTGAACCACAGGGCGCTGATCCGCTGGCGCAGCGATTGCCCCAGCCACATGCCGAGCATGGCCGGGATCAGCGCCAGCAACGACGCGCTCAACTCGCCTCCACCGAGCGCGCCACGCCATAACAAGCCACCGGCCAGGGCCAGGGTCGAGACGGTGAACGACAGGCCCAGCGCCTGCACCAGTTCGTCCTTGCTCAAACCCAGCGCTTGCAGATAAGGCACCGCCGGAATTACGAACACGCCAGTGGCCGAAGTGATGACGCCGGTCAGCACGCCACACAGAGGACCGAGCCAGCGTTCGCTGCTCTGCCCTACGCGCACAGTCGGCAGGAACAAACCGCTCAGCGCATACAGCAATAATGCCGCCCCCAACCCTCGCACCACCCAATGGCCACCGCTCATGCCGATCCATAGCGTGCCCGCCCCGGTGCCGATGAAAATCGCCAGCAACATCGGCCACAACCGTTTGACCAGACCCGACAGATGCCCGCCGAATGCCAGTTGCCAGACGTTGGTCAGGGTCGCCGGAATGATCAGCAATGCCGCTGCCTGCGTCGGCGCCATAGCCAGACCGAGCAGACCCATGGCGACGGTCGGCAGGCCGAGACCGATCACGCCCTTGATCATGCCGGCCAGTACAAAGGTGCCGATAACCAGCATGGAAAGGGCTAAACCGAGGTTCTGATAAAACGCCGAGAGTGTATTCATGGGGGCCATGGTGGGCCCGCGGGGGTTGATTGAAAATCTGCCATATACTGAGGCTGCCTCTTGCCTTGACAGAGGCTGAAAATTTCGCTGAAGCGACTGGCCTCTTCGCGGGCAAGCCCGCTCCCACAGGGGACCGAGTTCTCGCAGAAGAAATACGATCCCCTGTGGGAGCGGGCTTGCTCGCGAAGGCGCCCTTCCAGACAACATTCAACTCGGGATTGTTGTAATGCACTTTGACCTGACCGACCTGCGCCTGTATCTGAACATCCTCGATACCGGCAACATCACCGCCGGCGCCGCACGCAGTCATTTGTCCCTGGCAGCGGCCAGCGCACGAATTCGCGCCATGGAGGCGTCGCTGGGCGTCGAGTTTCTGCAGCGCAATCGTCGTGGGGTCAGCCCGACGCCGGCCGGCAATGCCCTGGCCCGACACGCCCGGGTCCTGCTGCAACAGGCCGAACGCCTGCAACAGGAACTGGCCGAATACGCCCAGGGCGTCAAAGGCCAGGTGCGGCTGCTGTGCAACACCACGGCGATCACCGAGTACCTGCCAGAGTTGCTCGCGGACTTCCTGCACAGCCATCCCAACCTCGACATCGACCTGCAGGAACTGCCCAGCACCCGCATCACCCATGCCTTGCGCCAAGGGGCGGCGGACATCGGCATCGTGTCCGACGCGGTGGACACCGAGGACCTGCAGACGCGAGCGTTCCGCGATGATCCGCTGGTGCTGATCATGCCCCGGGAACATCCCCTGGCCCAGGCGACCTCAGTGAGCTTCACCGACACGCTGCATCACGACTACGTCAGCCTGAATGCCAATAGCGCCCTGGCGGTGTACCTGGAGGAACAGGCGCTGCACGCCGGCCTGCGCATGCAGATTCGCATCCGCGCCGACGGCTTCGATGGCGTGATGCGCATGGTCGCCCGAGGGGCTGGGCTGGCAATCGTACCGCTGGCCGCGGTCGAACGCAGATCAGGAGGATTGTCCTTCAAAAGCCTCGCCCTGCAAGAACCCTGGGGCCAACGCAAACTGTTGCTCTGCGCCCGGGACTTCGCCGCATTGCCCGGCTATGCCAAGGCCCTGCTGCACGCCTTGACTCTCCCCTGAGGGGCAGACTTTATCCTTGAGGTTTGATCCTCAAGGACAGCGATGATGGGTAAGCGAATACTGGTGATACTCGGGCATCCGTCCAGCAACAGCTTCTGCGCCGCCCTTGCCGAGCGTTACACACAGTCGGCAATGCGCGCCGGGCATGAAGTGCGGCCGTTGTTTCTGGGCAGCATGGATTTTGACCCGGTGCTGCGCGAAGGCTATCAACAGGTCCAGCCGCTGGAAGCCGACTTGCGTAACGCCCAGGCCGATATCCTCTGGGCCGAACTGTTGGTGCTGGTTTATCCGATCTGGTGGGGTGGCGTACCGGCCTTGCTCAAGGGCTTTTTCGACCGGGTGTTCTTGCCGGGTTTTGCCTTCAAGTATCGCCAGGGCAAAGCTTTCCCCGACAAACTCCTGCGCGGCCGAACCGCCCACCTGCTGGTGACCATGGACACACCGCCCTGGTACTACCGCTGGATCTACCGCATGCCCGGTTTGCATCAGGTCCGCAAAACCACGCTGGAGTTCTGTGGCATCAAGCCAACCCGAACCCTCACCTTCGGGCCAATTCTCGGCGCCAGCGTAGACCGGCATGCGGCCTGGTTGCGGCAAGCCGAAGCTATCGCCAGCGCTTGAGTCGGTCGATAATGCGCCGAGCTCTATCCTCGGAGAAAAGGACCTTCCCATGTACATCGGCCAAGCCGCGCAACGTTCCGGTACCACGGTCAAAAGCATCCGTCACTACGAGTCGATTGGCTTGTTGCCTGCCGCTCGCCGCTTGGGCAAGTACCGCATCTATGACCAGCACAGCGTCGATCTGCTGATGTTCATCAAATGTGCACAACAGTTGGGCTTCAGGCTCAAGGAATTGCAGTCGGTCTTCGCCGGCCATCAGGGCCCGCAGTTGCCATGGGAGCGGGCACACCAGGTCCTCGCCAGCAAAAAGCAGGAAATCGCCGAGCGGATAGCGGCGCTGTCGCAACAGCACGCGCAATTGGTCGAATTCGAGAACAGCCTCGAACAATCCAGGCTTGACTGCCCACTGAACCGGAATTGAAGAACGTGCGTTTCTGGACAGCTCAGTGTCGAGCACAGACAACTGAGGGTTGGGCAGGCGCTATAGGGTGCGACTTCAGTTCTTGAGCCCACTGCCCGGAGTCATCATGACCGCACCGATTACCGTTCTTCGCGACACCCACCCTCTGCCCGTACTCGACGCCTGCAAATGGGAAAAACTCGAAGGCGACCCGCACACCGTCAACCTCAATGCCTACACCAGTGAAGACGGCAGCAAGATCATGGGCACCTGGATCTGCACGCCGGGCAAGTGGTACGTGGAATACGTGAAGTGGGAGTACTGCCACTTCCAGGAAGGCTACTGCATCATCACCCCGGAAGGCATGGCGCCGATCCACCTGCGCGCCGGCGACATTTTCGTCGTTGAACCGGGGATGAAAGGCACCTGGGAAGTGGTGGAAACCGTGCGCAAATATTTCGTGTTTGCCTGACAAAGCAAAAGATCGCAGCCTTCGGCAGCTCCTACGGGGTGTATACATTCCCCTGTAGGAGCTGCCGAAGGCTGCGATCTTTTCTTGCCAAATTAAAAAACCGGGAATCCACCCGACGCGGATTCCCGGAAATATCCCTTATTGCGGCTTGCGATAGCCGTTGATGATCGCCGAGAAGTCCTGTCCACCCTCCCCACGCAAACTCATCGCCTGATACAACTGCTGGGCCACCGCGCCGAGAACCACCGGCTGGTGCGCCTGACGCGCAGCCTCAGTGGCCAGCCCCAGATCCTTGAGCATCAGTTCGGCACCGAAACCACCGGTATAGCCGCGCGACGCCGGCGCCGTTTCGACGATGCCCGGCCACGGGTTGTACATCTCCGAACTCCAGCAACGCCCGGTGGAACTGTTGATGATGCCCGCCAGCACCTTGGTGTCGATGCCCAATGCATCGCCAAGCGCCATGGCTTCGCTGACGCCGACCATGGAAATCCCCAACAACAGGTTGTTGCAGATTTTAGCGATTTGCCCGGTGCCGACCTCACCACAATGGACGATGTTGCGGCCCATTTGCGCCAGTACCGGTTGCAGGGTGGCGAACAGTTCAGGCGTGGCGCCGACCATGAAGGTCAGCGTCCCGGCGGCTGCACCACCGGTGCCGCCAGAAACCGGCGCATCGGCCATGGCCACGCCCTGTTTGGCAGCGGCGGTGGCAACGTCCCGCGCGGTCTGCGGATCGATGGTGCTGCAATCCACGGCCGGAACACCTTTGCCGATACCGGCGAGCACGCCGTCTTCGCCCAGCCACACGCTGCGCACATGCACAGCGGCAGGCAGCATGGTGATGACCAGTTCGGCGCCTTCTGAAGCTTCGCGGGCCGTTGGGCTGATACTGCCGCCCAGTTGTTCCAGTTCCGCCAGCACGGCTTTGTTCAGGTCCACCAGGCGCAGTGCATGGCCGGCCTTGATCAGGTTGCGCGCCATTGGCGCGCCCATGTTGCCCAGACCGATAAAAGCGATTTTCATGTCCGGCTCCTTATCGCAGGTTGATGGTGGTGTTCACACCGTCGTTGACGCTGTCGTCATCGAACCAGCGACTGGTGACGGTCTTGGTCTGAGTGTAGAACTGCACCACTTGCTTGCCGTACGGGCCGAGGTCGCCGAGCTTGGAACCGCGCGAACCGGTGAAGCTGAAGAACGGGACCGGCACCGGAATCGGGATGTTGATGCCGACCTGGCCGACGTCGATTTCGTTCTGGAATTTACGTGCCGCCGCGCCGCTCTGGGTGAACAGACCCGTGCCGTTGCCGAACGGGTTGGCGTTGACCAAGGCGATGGCCTCGTCGAGCGTATTGACCTCCAGCACCACCAGCACCGGGCCGAAGATTTCCTGGGTGTAGATCTGCATGTCGGTGGTCACGCCGGAGAACAGGGTCGGGCCGACAAAGTTGCCCTTCTCGTAACCGGGAACCGTGATCTCGCGACCGTCCAGCTCCAGTTTCGCGCCTTCCTTGATGCCGCTTTCGATCAGGTCGAGAATCCGCGCCTTGGCCTTTTTCGAGATCACCGGGCCGACATCGGTGCCCGGCTCGCTGCCGGCATTGACCTTGAGCTTCTGCGCCAGCGCCTTGAGATCCGGCAGCCACTGCTTGGCCGCGCCCACCAGCACCACCACCGAGGTGGCCATGCAGCGTTGACCCGCAGCACCGAAACCGGCGCCCACCAGCGCATTCAGCGCTTGTTCGCGATTGGCGTCCGGCAGCACCACGGCGTGGTTCTTCGCGCCCATCATCGACTGCACGCGCTTGCCGTGTTTGCCTGCCAGGTCATACACATGGGTACCGACGGCAGTTGAACCGACGAAGGAAACCGCCTTGATGTCCTTGTGGGTGCAGAGCCCGTCCACCACGTCCTTGCCGCCATGCACGACGTTGAGCACGCCGGCCGGAATGCCCGCCTCGATCGCCAGCTCCACCAGAAGCATGGTCGACATCGGGTCCTGTTCGGACGGTTTGAGCACGAAGGTGTTGCCGCAGGCGATGGCCATCGGGAACATCCACAGCGGAATCATCGCCGGGAAGTTGAACGGGGTAATGCCGGCGCACACGCCGATTGGCTGGCGCAGGGTGTAGGTGTCGACGCCACCGGCGACGTTTTCAGCGAACTCGCCCATTTGCAGACTGCCAATGGAGCAAGCGTGCTCGACCACTTCCAGGCCACGGAAAATATCGCCTTCGGCATCGGCAATGGTCTTGCCCTGCTCGGCGCTGAGGACCGCGGCGATGCGCTTGGAGTGTTCGCGAATCAGCGCCTGGAGCTTGAGCATGATACGCATGCGGGCGCCGATCGGGGTCAGCTTCCAGGTCTGGAAGGCTCGATGGGCCGCGCTGATGGCCGCGTCGACTTCTTCAGCGGTGGCAAACGGCACTTTGGCCAGCACTTGCTGGGTCGCCGGGTTGATGATGTCGTGCCATTCGGTAGTCTTGGATTCGACCCACTCGCCGTCGATCAACAACTTGACCTTTTGTACGGTGGTGTCGGTGGGCGTGAGCGATACGTTCATGTGGGTCTCCGGATGTTTGCTTTTTTTATTGAGAGCTATCTTGGGAGCCGGGGCGAGATAGTCGCCCTGAGATGAGCCATGTGTCGCGAATTGGTTGTCGGACTGTTTTTGGAGTATAGATGTGCAAACTTCTGATAAGAACGCACATAAAAACCGGTCCAACATGCAAAAAAACATCACCTCCCTCGGTTCGCTGAACTGGGATGACCTCAAGTTTTTCCTCGAAGTCGCCCGCACCCGCAAGGCCAGCACCGCGGCCAAGCGCCTGGCGGTCGACTACACCACGGTGTCGCGACGCATCAGTTCGCTGGAAACGGCGCTAGGCACCTTGCTGTTCGAGAAATCCCGGACCAACGGCTTTGTCCTGACCGCCGAAGGCCAGCGGTTGATGGGGTATGCCGAGTCGATCGAAAGTACCTTGCACATGGCGTGCGAGCAGGTTTCCGGGTCTGGTGTGGCGCTGTCCGGTCACGTGCGCATGGGTTGCACCGAAGGCTTCGGCAGTTTTTTCATCACACCGCAGTTGAGCCACTTCGTCGACACCTACCCGGCGATCTCGGTGGACATCCTGCCGCTGCCGCACTTCATCAGCCTGTCCAAGCGCGAGGCCGACATCGTCATCGCCCTGGAGCGCCCGGAGCATGGCCCGTACGTCTGCTGCAAACTGTGCGACTACCGATTGCAGCTGTACGCGACCCAGGAATACCTGGACAACCACCCGCCGATCCGCAAACCCGCCGATTTGGCCAAGCATTCGTTTATCAGTTACGTCGACGACCTGGCGTTCAGCTCGGAGCTGTTGTACCTGGCCAACGTATTGCCCGGCGCCAGCGCCAACCTGCGCAGCACCAGCGTGATCGCACAGTTCGTGGCCGCGCAGCAAGGACGCTCACTGGCGATCCTGCCGTGCTTCCTCGCCACCCAGGACCCGCGCCTGCTGCCGGTGCTGCCGCAGGAAATCAATATCACTCGGCAGTTCTGGATGTACTGCCGCGAAGACCTGCGCAAGCTCAAGCGGATCACCCTGTTGTGGGATTACATCCGCCAGGTCACCGAGCAGAATCAGGGGCTGTTGATGGGGGAAAGTCGGGAGATGCTATTTGCCGATTAGTCGGAGCTGACCACAATCGCCACCCGGCGATTTTCGGTGCGGCCACTGGATGTGCTGTTGCTGGCCACCGGCACGCTGCTGCCCAGGCCACGCAGCTGGATATTTTCCTGTTTCATGCCGACGGTGTTGAGCACCTTGGCCACGCTTTTCGCCCGGCGCATGGACAGTTGCTCGTTGTACGCCTCTTTGCCCGATGCATCGGTGTGGCCATCGACCCGTACCCGCTCGATACCCACCCCCAACAGCGCCTTGCCGATGCGTTCGACGATGTCGGTGCTCTGCTTGTTCAGGCTGTCGTCGTCACTGCCAAACAGGACCTTGCCGGACAAGCCGAAAGCCCAGCCATCGTCTGTCAGCTCGAACCCCTGCTGTTTCAGCACGGCGATTTGCGCCGGGGTCAGGCCTTTGGGAGTGGTTTGGCAACCGGCCAGGCCCAGCAAGGCCACGAGCAGGGTCATGGTGAAAAAACGCAGGGAACGCGGGTTGAAAGTGAACACGTAAATCAGCTCCTGTTTTGAACATCGGCGGCAGGGTGCTCCGACCCTGCCGTGTACTGTGCGCCTCGGGACAGGCGCTTGGCCTGGTACATCGCGCCATCGGCGGCGTTGAGCAGGGCACCCGGCGTTGCGCCATGATCCGGGTACACCGCGACGCCGATACTGAGGGAGGTCAGTACCTGGGTACTGCCCGGCAATGGAATCGGCATGTCCATGCTGGCCAGAATCTTGTCGGCAATCCGTTCGGCGTCTTCGGTCTTGTGCAGTGGCGTCAGCAGCACGGCAAACTCATCGCCACCCAAGCGCGCCACCAGGTCCCCTTCGCGCAGTTGCGCCCGAACCCGATTGGCCACGGCCACTAACACCGCATCGCCCGCCGCATGGCCGAAACTGTCGTTGATCTCCTTGAAGCGATCGCTGTCGAGAAACAGTACCGCCACTCGCTCGCCGAGCTTGTTGGCGCTGCGCAGTGCGCGCATCAGGCGACCTTCGAAAAACGCCCGATTGGGCAATCCGGTGAGGCTGTCGTGGTTGGCCTGGTGAGCCAGGGATTCGTTTTCGCTTTGCAGGTGCGACTGCCAGGCTTCGAGCTCATCGAGCAGGGCATTGAAGTCGTTGCCGAAATTATCGAGTTCGGTAATGTCGGCGGGCGGCACGCGCTTGTCAAAGGCGCGGTCAATGCGCGCGGCGTGGGCGACGGCGGCCAGGTTGCGCAGGGGCTTGATGATCCCGCGAAGTTGTCGGCGCGCCAAAAAGAGTGCAACCCAGGCGCTGATGGCCGTGCACAAGATGATGCCCACCAGACCGCTGAGCAAAAAGCGCATCAGGCTGGCGCCATGACCGGTGAGCCTGATGCTGCCGACTTCCCGCCCTTGATGGAGGATCGGCATGCTCATGGGTTCTTCCAGAAACGCTTTGGCGATGTGCAATTCGAGATCGGACACCCAACCGGTTTCCGGTCGTTGCCAGCGGGCCAGCAACTGGCCCTGCTGGTCGAACACCTGGGCGTCGGCCACCTCTTCGTTGGAGGCAATCAGCGCCAGCGCTTCGGTGGTGGCGGTTTTGTCGTCGAACACCACCGCGGCTTCCACGGTGTAGCTGATCGAGCGGGCGATCAGGTGCAGGTTGTTGTCGGCGTACACGCGCAAGGCCAGCACACCGAGCAACGTCAGTGAAACACTGGCCATGGCGACGCCTACCAGCGCAACGAGCAGGTTGCCGCGACCGATGACCGAATGCAAAGTCGGGCGATTGCCCCGTTTCAGTATTTTCATGGCGCCGCCGGTTTGCGACGGGACAGTTGCAGCACGCTCGGATGAATGCGTACGCCGCTGCGGGCGACAGAGTCGAGATTGACCTCGAACGACACCTGCTCGTCGCTGACCCGCAAGCAAAACAGACTGCCGACGGTGCATTGCTCGTCGCTCTCACTGATGCTCAACACCGGATGCCCGATCAACGCGGCAAACAATCGGCTGCGTTCTACGCCGGTCAGCTTGCCGATATAAACCGCATCGCAGTCACTGACAATCGAAGGGTTGTCGGCCAACAAACGCTGCACCGCGACAGGTCGACCGGTCGCCTGGGTCGTGCCTTTGACCAGGTCGTCGGTGTATTCGGTAGGGCCGACCAGGCACAAGCGCAGCAGCAAAGGCTCGACGGGCCAGCGGGCATAGCTGAGGATTCCGAGGACTACCTGGGTAACCGCTTTGGCACGTTGGTCCGCCATGCCCACCGGGGCTTGCGATTGAGCGAAAACGACGCTGGCCAGCAGACAAAGAAGGATGGCAAGCAGCGCTTTTCTACAGCCAACGACGCACTCTGTCGTCCTGACAGCCACCTTCATGCAGGGATACTCTTTGACCGTAGCGAAATGATGCCGCAACGATAGCACAGCGAGGAAATGCCAGCGAGGCCACGTACTACGCAGCCTCGGACATTTTCCTACAGCCTGTTACTGACCTTTCAGCCTGTCGGCTCGCTGCCGTCCTTGAGCTCCAGCATCAGCCCGCTCAAGCGTTTGACCCGGCGTTTCACCGCCTCTTCAAACACCCCCGCACGGGACTCGATCAAGGTGAACCAGTCCTTGGCCCGGGTAATGCCGGTGTAGATCAATTCCTTGGTGAGTACCGGATTCAAGGCATCGGGAAGAATCAACGCGGTATGCGCGAACTCCGAGCCCTGGGATTTATGCACGGTCATGGCGTACACGGTTTCGACATCATTCAGGCGGCTGGGCAGGACAAATCGCACGCCACCCTGGCCATCATTGCGTGGGAATGCCACACGCAGAACCTGCCTTCCAGTCCCCTGGCCTTCCTGCTCCGGGAGCTTGAGGGCGATGCCGATATCGCCGTTCATCAACCCTAGCCCGTAATCGTTGCGGGTCATCAGCACAGGGCGACCTTCGTACCACTGCTGGTCGCTGTCGATCAGGCGCGCCCTGAGCAATGCCTCCGTCACCCGCTGGTTCAAGCCCTCGACACCCCATGGCCCCTTGCGCACGGCACATAACAACTGGAATGCGTCAAAGGCCTGCAACACTTGTCGAGCCCAATCAATCCAGCGTGAATCTTCCAGCGGGCTGTCCAGTGGCGGTCGCTGATTGCGCAGCACGCTCAGGTAATGTCGATAACCCTGCGGCCCCTCACCGTGGCCGTCGAGAAGCAAGCGTTCCAGGGCCCGATCCTGCTCCCCCTTGAGGGACAGGCAATGCACATCGTCATGGCTTCGCGCCGACAACAACTTGCGGGCTTCATCGGGTTGCTGCTGGTTGACCCAGCGAGCCAGTTGGCCAATGCCACTGCCTTCACCGAATCGCCGGGAATGGCGCAACATCACGACCTGTTGAGCCAATGGATGAGTGCCCTGCGCATCCTCCTGCAATCCGCTGGCCTGCAGGTTTTCGCCACTGACGGCTTCCAGCCACCGGCGTGTCTGCGGGCTGTACCAGCCAGCCTCCGCGTCGCGACACAGATCCCCCAATACCGCACCGGCCTCTACCGACGCTAATTGGTCCTTGTCCCCCAACAGCACGAGGCGCGCATGGGGCGGCAAGGCATCGAGCAGGTTGGCCATCATTTCCAGGTCGATCATCGAGGCCTCGTCCACCACCAACACATCCAGCGGCAGGCGATTGCCCGCGTGATGACGGAAATGACGAGTCCCGGGCCGGCTGCCGAGTAGGCGGTGAACGGTGGTGACGTCGGAGGGGATCTTTTCCCGAACGTCCTCCGTGACCTTCAAGGTCCGGACCTGCTGGCTGATGGATTCGGTCAGACGCGCCGCGGCCTTGCCGGTAGGCGCGGCGAGGCGAATGCGCAGGGGCATGCCGGCCTCGACCGCCGGCGCCTGGAGCAACGCCAGCAAGCGTACGACGGTGGTGGTCTTGCCGGTTCCCGGCCCCCCCGTGACGATGCTGAAGGCACTGCGTGTCGCCAGGGCGCAGGCCAGCTTCTGCCAGTCGATCACTTCACCCGGCCGGGCTGGACCAAACAAACCGGTGAGGCGCTGGAGCAGGTCGCTCGGCGTGGATTCGTGTTCCGTCAGACGCTCGCGCAAGGAAACGTCGATCCGCCGCTCGTAGGCCCAATAGCGGCGCAGGTACAAGCGCTTGCCCGATAACACCAAAGGCCGGTCGCGTACGTTGTCACGACTGTCAGCGGCCAGCGCGACCAGGTTGCTGGCGGCCAGCACCTTGCACCAATGAGCGCCGTCCAGCGATCCCAGCAATTGCGAGGGCAGCAGCATCGCGCCGCCTTGCACGTCACCTTCGGGTGGCAGCGACAGGGCGAAGTCCGGTTCTTTCAGCGTCTCGAACAGGTCGAGGCAGACATGCCCGTGGCCCAACTGGTGGCTGGTCAGCGCGGCTGCCAGCAACACCAGCGGATCATCCTCTGGGGCCAGCTCATGCAGAAACGCCACAAAGGCTTTGTCCAGCGCGCGCAACCAGCCACGCTCGACCCAACGCGTGAGCAATAACAGCAAGTCGTCGGCACGCCTCAGCGGCACCAGATCGGCCAGGCTTTCGGCTGCCAGCGATGTGGGCAACAAATCGGCGAATGTGCGACTCATAACAGTACTCCCTGTTCCCAGGCGGGCTCGGCCTTGGGTTCTGGCTTGCCCTGGAACAGCCTGTCCAGGCGTTCGATCAGCTCTCTTGGCGGCCGGGCGAAAAACACCCCCTGGCTGGCCGCGCGCGTACCGCGCAAAAACAGGTACAACGCACCGCCGACATGCCGGTCGTAGTCGTAATCGGCGAGCCGCGCCTTGAGTTGGCGGTGCAGGGCCAACAGGTACAACACGTATTGCAGGTCATAACGGTTGTCGAGAATCGATTGCTCCATGGCCTGCGCGGTGTAGGCCGCATCATCGACGCCGAGCCAGTTGGATTTGTAGTCGGCCACGTAATAGCGGCCGTCATGTTCGAACGTCAGGTCGATAAAGCCCTTGAACATGCCGTTGAGCAACACCGGTTCCGCGGCCACCCGGGCCACGCCGTTATGGGTGTATTGGCACACCAGCGCATCGAGCTTGAGCACATCGACCTTATGGCTGGCGAACCAGAACTCCATCTCGACCTGGTACTGCGTCAACTGGCCAAATATCACCGGTGCCTGTCCGCCGCCCAGTTGCAACGGCGACTTGAGCAGATGCTGCAGCCAGTCACTCAAGGTGCTGATCCAGCCCTCACAGCCTCGACGGTTGCAGCGACGGGCAATGGCGTCGATCACCTCCTGTGGTGCCGCATCAAAACCTTCGCCCCCCGCCCATTCGAGCAAGCCATGGAGGAAAGTCCCAGGGTTCGGGCCGCGCGGGAAGCGATGGATATCGCCGCCACCGGCCACCACTTCCCGAGGGGCCTGCGGGTCGAGGCGTTCGTCATCGAACAGTTTTTGCGCCTGCGGGCTCTCCGGCGCCTCGTCGGTGCCGACACTCAGGGTGTCGCCAATGCGCAACGCGCTGTAGGAAGCAATCCACCAGTTTTCACTGGCCTTGCGTTTCGGAACCAGCGGAACCAGCAGCGCTGCGTCGTTTTGCGGTGGCTGGTAATGCTCCGCTGTCGCTTCAGGCATCTCGGCATACGCCAGCGCCGGGCAGTCCTGTTGCAGGTCCCGCAACCAAAGCTGCAACGCCGGGGAATCGGCCAAAGGCGCACCGCCGCCCAGCAGATAACCCAATGCCGACAGATGCAGCACCGAGCCATTGTTGTTGCCGCGCTTGAGGTCGGCCACCCCCAGCCAGCAGGCGTGTTGCGCCCGGGTCAGGGCGACATAGAGCAAGCGAAGATCCTCGGCCAGACGCTCATCGTCAGCCAGGGCAATCAATTCTGCCGTCGGTTTCAACGTGACCTGGGCATTGCCGGATTCATCGTGGTAGTGCAACGGCAGGCGGCTGCCATCCACCGGTTTCGCCGAGCAAATGAACGGCAGAAACACCAAGGGGTATTCAAGGCCCTTGGACTTGTGAATGGTCACGACCTTGACCAATTGCTCATCACTTTCCAGACGCAGGATCTGCTCTTCGCCAGCCTGCCCGGACAACGCCAGATGCTCGGACAAATGCCGGATCAGGGCTTGCTCGCCATCAAGCTCCGCGGCGGCTTGTTGCAGCAGTTCGAAAAGGTGCAGAAGGTTGGTCAACACGCGTTCGCCGTCACTGCGGGCGATCAGCGCCTGGGGCAGGCGGAAGTCGTGCAGCAGGCGTCGCAGCATCGGCAGTACGCCCTGCTTGCGCCATACTTCGCGATAGCCACGGAACTGCATGACCCGGGATTCCCAGGCCAACTCGTCCTGATTCAGTCGCTCCAGCTCAGTCAGCGAAAGGTTCAACGTGATGCTGGCCAACGCGGCCCGCAGCGGTCGCTCGACATCCGGCTCGGCGCAGGCCTTGAGCCAGGTCAGCACGTCATGCGCCTCCTGGGCGGCGAACACCGAGTCCTTGTCCGACAGGTAAACACTGCGCACGCCACGGGCGGCCAATTGCGCACGAACCGCCTGCGCCTCCTTGCCATCGCGTACCAGGATGGCGATGTCCGCCGGCAGCAGGCCCCTGAAGGCCTTGCCGTCCTGGGAGAACCCCGCATGCCCCTGCTGCCCGCCATTGAGCAACGCCGTGATTTCACTGGCGCAGGCAGCCGCCAGGTGTTGCCGGTACACCGCACCGGACAACGGTTGTTCGGCCGGCAAGTGCCAGATGTTCAAGGCCGGGATTGCCTGGTCATTGATGCGCAAGACTTCTTTGCGACCCTGGGAGGCAACCGGCGTGAAAGGAACCGGGTTGTCGCCATTCTTCTGTCGGAAGAGGAAAGCGCCGCGGCCCGACTCCCGTGCCTCGGCGCGCTCGAACACATGGTTCACCGCGTTGACCATGCCATGGCTTGAGCGGAAGTTGGTGCCCAGGGTGTGCAGGCGGCCGGTGGTGGCCTGGCGGGCGCGCAGGTAGGTATGGATGTCCGCACCGCGAAAAGCGTAGATCGCCTGTTTCGGGTCGCCGATCAGGAACAGGCCACACTCGGGGCTGTTCTCTTCAATGCGATAGATGCTCTCGAAGATTCGGTATTGCACCGGGTCGGTGTCCTGGAACTCATCGATCAGGGCGACCGGAAACTGTTCACGAATCAGGGTTGCCAGGCGTTCGCCGCCATCGGACTGCAAGGCCGCATCAAGGCGCAGCAACATGTCGTCGAAACCCATTTCCGCGCGGCGGCGCTTCTCTTCCTCGAATCGCGCCCCGACCCAGCGGGCCGCGTGTTGCAGTACGGCGGCATCAGGCGTTGGCAGCCCATCGAGACAGGCCTTGAGTCCGGCCATCGCATCGAGCCCCGGATGTCGAGGCGCCTCACCCTTCCAGGCTTCAGCCATGCCGTCCGGGGTCAGGCGAGTGAAGCCAGTGCCGATATCCAGTTGCTCGAGGGATTCGTCTTCGGCCCAGGCTTTGATCTTTTCAAACCAGGGCTCGAAATAGCGTGCCTGCATCTTGCGACCGTCGACAGCCTTGGTGGCAACGCCCTGGTGACAGATGACAAGCAACTCGTCCGCCCACTGCAGCCAGGGTTTCTTGAGTTCGATCAGGGCCGTCCGTCGTTCTTGCAGGCATTGCGAAATCACTTCGGCGGGTTCTTTCCCTTCATGCGCATCCCGCTCGCTGGCGAACAGCGCACGAATCCGCGGCAGCAGCGCCGCCGGCCCGCCCCAATTGCTGCGCACCCAATTCAAGGCGTCACCTTGCATCGGGTAGCAGAACAGCCGCCAGTAATCGCGCAGGACTTCCCCCAGCAAGTCGCTGTGGTCGGTTTCCAGGGTCTGGGTAAACAGGCTGCCGCTGTCGAATGCGTGCTCGCGCAACATACGCTGGCACCAACTGTGGATGGTCGACACCGCTGCCTCGTCCATCCACTGGGCGGCGATATCCAGGCGGTTTGCGCAGCCGGGCCATTGCTCGGGCAGGTACTGATCACGCAACTCGGCAATCAGGCTGTCGGGGGCCGAGGTTTCATCGCGGAAATAGCGTGCGGCCTCGGCGAGCCGCGTGCGGATGCGTTCGCGCAGCTCTTTGGTCGCGGCGTCGGTGAAGGTCACGACGAGGATCTGCGGCGGCAACAGTTCTCGTCCGAAACCACTGTCCTCCCCGCCATTGCCCAGCACCAGGCGCAGGTACAACGCGGAAATGGTGAACGTCTTGCCGGTCCCGGCGCTGGCTTCGATCAGTTGGCTGCCGCGCAGCGGGAATGCCAGGGCCAGCGGTGTCTTCGTGCTCATCAGCGCGACTCCTCGCTGGACAGTGAACGCCAGGGTGCTTCAAGAAGCGGGCGATAGAGCGCGTCACACCACTGGGGGAACGTCTCGTCGGCGACCAAGGCATCGTAATCGGCGAATTGGCGCGCGAGTGCCGGGCTTTCGCGACGCTCTCCGTCCGTCGTCTGCCCATCCCCTTCATAGGCCTTGCGCGCAGCGGCTTGGGCTTTGACCGGGTCGGTTTGCCCCAGCCACGCGAAGGCTGTCTTGACCGCGATCGGCAGAGGCTGGCGCATCCCCGACTGCCAGGCCATCAACAGGTCACCGAGAATTGTCCGCGCCGTGGACTGGTCCAGCGGACCGAGCAACAGGCTGTCGTCGCTGGCCACCAATGCGGTGGTCAAGGCCATGCCACTGGCACAAGCCATCAAATGATTGACCCAGGGGCGGGTCAGGCGATGCCATTTGCGCGACTTGATCGAGCCGATACTGTTGGGGATCGTTGTGACAGACAACAAACCACCATCAGCACGCTGATGCAGGCCGCTGAGCCAGCCCTCGATGTGCAGGCCCTGCAGTTCAAGACTGACGGGCAACGCGCTGCTGAGGGGGGTTGGCCACAGCGCCAGGAGCTGTTGGTGGCGTTGCAGCAAGTCAGGCAATGGCTCGATCAACTCCCGTTGCAGGCACTCACCGAATCCGGCCATGGGCAGCAGCCCGCTGTTCTGCAAACGTTTCGCCTGATCCTGCAGTGCCTGCCCGGAATTTCCAGGATCTGCCAGCGCCGCTTCGAGCAAACGGTCACTGAGGCTGTAACGCTGCAACGCATCCAGGACAAAGGGCTCTTCATCGGCCAATGGCACTTCTGCCGCCTCGAAGAAGACCTTCAGCCGCTGGCTGAAAAAGTGCCGTACCGGATTGCGCAGGAAATCCTGCACCTGACCGAGACTCAGAGGTTCGTCCTGGACGTGGGGCGCGAGCACTTCGGCGCTTGCCTGTTGCTCTGCCGCCTGATGAAGCACCTGCCATTCGCTGGCGTAGCTGAACGACTCATCACCGTCGTGAAAGTAGCGAGCACTGAAGGGTTGTAATGGGTGTTCCCGGGTCATGGCTTCCAGCAGATCCTCGTCGCCTTGCAGCAATCGCCAACCGCTGGCCAGGTGGTCACGCAGTTGGCCAATCAGCACCGAGGCAGGCCGCTCGCTGTTATCGCGGATGCTACGGCCCACCCAACTGATGTAGAGCTGGTCCCTTGCCGACAGCAAGGCTTCCAGTAGCAGGTAGCGGTCGTCTTCGCGCCGGGAGCGGTCACCCGGACGGTAATCACTGCCCATCAGGTCGAAATCCAGCGGCGGTTGCGCGCGCGGATAATCGCCGTCATTCATGCCCAGCAGGCACACCAGTTTGAACGGGATGGCGCGCATGGGCATCAAGGTGCAGAAGTTGACCGCACCGGCCAGAAAACGTTGGGACAAACGGCCCTGATCCAGACCTGCAAGCCAGGCTTCGCGGACGACGGTCAGCGGCAACTCGTCCTGCAACCCGACTGACTCGCAGGTCTCGAGCCAGGTCTCGCGCAGCTCTTCGAGTTGGGCCAGCAAGTAGTCATCGTGTTCGTTACCGGCAAGGAAGAACAACTGCACCAAAGCCTGCAAGCGCAAGCCCCATTGCCCCGGCGATGCTGGCTGAGAGAGCTCGTGGTGAGCCACTTCCAGCGCGTCGAGCAACGCAACCAGCGGACCGATGAGCGCAGCGTCCAGACCACCGATCTCGTCGTAGGGTTCGATCCCCTCATAAGCATCGGCGCTGCCAACGGCATAACCGAGCAGCATCCGTCGCAAGCCGAATCGCCAGCTGTTTTGCTCCAGTTCATTGGGCAACCCGAGCCCGGCACGTTGCTCGGCATTCATGCCCCAGCGAATGCCGGCACCTTCGATCCAGCGGTGCAGCGTCGGCAGGTCACGCTCCTCAACGCCAAAACGAGCGCGCAGTGCCGGGACGTCCAGCAGATCGAGAATCTCACTGACGGGGAATCGGCTGTCAGGCAGCTTGAGCAAGTGCTCCACAGCAATCAGCAATGGATCACGACCGCGCTGGCCCTGGTCCGCCAGGGTAAACGGAATGAAACGCGGATCCTGGCGGTCAAGCTGACCAAACACGGCACGAATATGCGGGGCGTAGGTGTCGATGTCCGGAACCATGACGATGATGTCCCGGGGCCGCAATGTCGGGTCGGAGCTGAAACGTGCTAGCAGCTGATCGTGGAGGATCTCGACTTCTCGCTGGGCGCTATGGGCGATGTGAAAACGGATCGATTCGTCCTGTTCAAGATCGATAGCCGGCCAATGCTCCCGAGTCTCGTTGAGGGGACGCAACTCGAGGATGTCGTCCTGCAACTGGTTGAGCACGTTCAGCGGCAGACCATCACTGAACAGGTCGATGCGCCCGTCGCGGAATGCCGAACGATAGCTGCTGGGATCGTCATAACTGTCGAGCAGGTTGATGTAGTCCCGCCCCTGCTTGCCCCAAGCGGCCAACAGCGGGTGAGCATGTTGGTGGAGGGTTTGCGGATCGATGACTACCGGCATGCCGCTCTTGCGGGCCTGACGCTTGTATTGATGGCGCAGCAGGTCTTTATCGGCGACGATGTCCGCCCAATGGTGACGACAGGGGTTGTGTACGCACAGCAGGACCTGACTGAATCGCGCCAGTCCCGCCAGTGCTTCCAGGGCTTGGGCAGGCAGCGAAGAAATCCCGAAAACGATCACTCGCGAGGGTAATCCCTTGGGAGCTGTTTCGAGGTTATTGATGCGCTCGACAAATCGCTGATGGACGCCGGCACGGCTTTGCGCCATGCCTTCTTCTCCCACGTCCAGCAAGAGGGCGCGCCATAGCTCAGCCTGCCAGCAATTGGCCGGGGTCAGGGGTTTGGTTTCGCCCCTGGCGTTTCGTGTTTGATGTCGACCTTGCGCCCAGTCTTCGAGCCAGTCAGCTCGGTACACCTGGTATTGGTCGAACAGATCCGCCAGACGTTCAGCCAATTGATAACGTTTGCGCAGATCGGTGTCGTGGGTCAGGAAACGTTGCAGCGGCTCGAAGTGCGGCTGGTTGATCAACTGCGGCAGCAGGCGCATCAGACGCCAGGTCAGCGGGGCTTTATCGAGCAGGGAATTGACCGGGATTTCGTCGCGGCCAAGGACCATGCGATAGAGCTGCCACATGAAGCTGCCGGGCAACTGCACGTCGATGGCGGCAGCGATTCCGCAGCCTCCCATGTCGTCGTCTTCAGCATCTTCCGCCAGTGCCAGCTTCAGCCATTGGGCAATGCCATTGCTTTGCACCAACGCGATTTCATTCTCCAGGGGAGCCAGCGGGTAGCGCCGCATCCAGCTGACCACCAGGCTGCGCAATTCGTCCAGGCGGTTGCCGTGAACCACCATAAAACCAGCACTGAGGGACGTCGCGTCCGGCATAAAGGCTTCCTTGGAAAATACAAACGCCAGGGGCGAACCTTAGCATTGTCGGGAGACGGTGACAGCGTGAACCTGCTCGTTGTTGCTGTGCGAACTTTCCTGCGGACAAAAACAAAACCCCAACTGCTTTCGCAATTGGGGTTTCGGAATTTAATCTTGACGATGACCTACTCTCACATGGGGAAACCCCACACTACCATCGGCGATGCATCGTTTCACTGCTGAGTTCGGGATGGGATCAGGTGGTTCCAACGCTCTATGGTCGTCAAGAAATTCGGGTACTGAGTCGTGACCGGTTGGCCTCGCTTCAGCAAATTGGGTATGTGATAGTTTGGTGTTTTGTGAGTATCTCGAACTTTCGGTTCGTTTCGTCTTCACACACCGCAATCTGGCCTCTTTCGTTTCTTCAACTAGGAGCAGCAAATTGCTTGGGTGTTATATGGTCAAGCCTCACGGGCAATTAGTATTGGTTAGCTCAACGCCTCACAGCGCTTACACACCCAACCTATCAACGTCGTAGTCTTCGACGGCCCTTCAGGGGACTCAAGGTCCCAGTGAGATCTCATCTTGAGGCAAGTTTCCCGCTTAGATGCTTTCAGCGGTTATCTTTTCCGAACATAGCTACCCGGCAATGCCACTGGCGTGACAACCGGAACACCAGAGGTTCGTCCACTCCGGTCCTCTCGTACTAGGAGCAGCCCCTCTCAAATCTCAAACGTCCACGGCAGATAGGGACCGAACTGTCTCACGACGTTCTAAACCCAGCTCGCGTACCACTTTAAATGGCGAACAGCCATACCCTTGGGACCGGCTTCAGCCCCAGGATGTGATGAGCCGACATCGAGGTGCCAAACACCGCCGTCGATATGAACTCTTGGGCGGTATCAGCCTGTTATCCCCGGAGTACCTTTTATCCGTTGAGCGATGGCCCTTCCATACAGAACCACCGGATCACTAAGACCTACTTTCGTACCTGCTCGACGTGTCTGTCTCGCAGTCAAGCGCGCTTTTGCCTTTATACTCTACGACCGATTTCCGACCGGTCTGAGCGCACCTTCGTACTCCTCCGTTACTCTTTAGGAGGAGACCGCCCCAGTCAAACTACCCACCATACACTGTCCTCGATCCGGATAACGGACCTGAGTTAGAACCTCAAAGTTGCCAGGGTGGTATTTCAAGGTTGGCTCCACGCGAACTGGCGTCCACGCTTCAAAGCCTCCCACCTATCCTACACAAGCAAATTCAAAGTCCAGTGCAAAGCTATAGTAAAGGTTCACGGGGTCTTTCCGTCTAGCCGCGGATACACTGCATCTTCACAGCGATTTCAATTTCACTGAGTCTCGGGTGGAGACAGCGCCGCCATCGTTACGCCATTCGTGCAGGTCGGAACTTACCCGACAAGGAATTTCGCTACCTTAGGACCGTTATAGTTACGGCCGCCGTTTACCGGGGCTTCGATCAAGAGCTTCGCGTTAGCTAACCCCATCAATTAACCTTCCGGCACCGGGCAGGCGTCACACCCTATACGTCCACTTTCGTGTTTGCAGAGTGCTGTGTTTTTAATAAACAGTCGCAGCGGCCTGGTATCTTCGACCGGCGTGGGCTTACGGAGCAAGTCCTTCACCCTCACCGGCGCACCTTCTCCCGAAGTTACGGTGCCATTTTGCCTAGTTCCTTCACCCGAGTTCTCTCAAGCGCCTTGGTATTCTCTACCCAACCACCTGTGTCGGTTTGGGGTACGGTTCCTGGTTACCTGAAGCTTAGAAGCTTTTCTTGGAAGCATGGCATCAACCACTTCGTGTTCTAAAAGAACACTCGTCATCAGCTCTCGGCCTTAGAATCCCGGATTTACCTAAGATTCCAGCCTACCACCTTAAACTTGGACAACCAACGCCAAGCTGGCCTAGCCTTCTCCGTCCCTCCATCGCAATAACCAGAAGTACAGGAATATTAACCTGTTTTCCATCGACTACGCTTTTCAGCCTCGCCTTAGGGACCGACTAACCCTGCGTCGATTAACGTTGCGCAGGAAACCTTGGTCTTTCGGCGTGGGTGTTTTTCACACCCATTGTCGTTA
>NZ_CP162758.1:3265000-4615000 GCF_054668325.1 Pseudomonas sp. S2_F07 | reverse complement strand
TTACGGCTGTACTCGCCCTTGAGGATTTCCGGAGCCGCGCAAGCGAACTCGACGTTCTCGATGCCGCGCTTCAATTCACCGGCAGCATCTTCCAGGGTCTTGCCGTGCTCTTCGCTGATCAATTGCGAGATGCGCGCTTCGTTCTGCTCCAGCAGTTGCTTGAAGCGGAACATCACTTGGGCACGCTTGGCCGGCGGCGTGTTGCGCCAGGCCGGGAATGCAGCCTTGGCCGCGTCGATAGCGCTCTGGATGGTTTCGCGGGTCGCCAGCGGCAGCTTGTGGATAGCCTGGCCGGTAGACGGGTTGAACACATCAACCGCGCGACCGTTCTCGGTCACCAGTTCGCCATTGATCAAATGCGGAATAACGCTCATGGAAGCTCCTGAAAAGTTGTCCACAGGTGCTCGCTTCGGAGCACCTGTTGCTTGTAGGTATATAGAAGGAGAAATCAGTCGATCTTGCTCAGCACTTCGCCGACCGCGTCGAACAGACGATCCAGGTCCTGCGGCTTGCTGTTGAAGGTTGGGCCGAACTGCAGGGTGTCGCCGCCGAAGCGTACGTAGAACCCGGCTTTCCACAGCGCCATGCCGGCTTCGAACGGACGCACGATGGCATCGCCGTCACGAGGGGCGATCTGGATCGCGCCGGCCAGGCCGAAGTTGCGGATGTCGATGATGTTCTTGGTGCCCTTGAGACCGTGCAGCGCGTTTTCGAAATGCGGCGCGACTTCGGCCACGCTCTGCACCAGGTTTTCCTTTTGCAGCAGGTCGAGTGCTGCCAGGCCAGCGGCACAAGCCACCGGGTGCGCGGAATAGGTGTAGCCATGGGGGAATTCAACCGCGTATTCAGGTGTCGGCTGATTCATGAAGGTCTGGTAGATCTCGGAGCTGGCAATCACCGCGCCCATCGGGATCGCACCGTTGGTGACTTGCTTGGCGATGCACATCAGGTCCGGGGTCACACCGAAGGTGGTAGCACCGAACATGGTGCCGGTACGGCCGAAACCGGTGATCACTTCGTCGAACACCAGCAGGATATTGTGCTGGTCGCAGATTTCACGCAGACGCTTGAGGTAACCCTGAGGCGGAACCAGCACGCCAGCGGAACCGGCCAATGGCTCGACGAATACTGCCGCGATGTTCGACGCATCGTGCAGTTCGATCAACTTCAGCAGTTCGTCAGCCAAGGCGATACCACCCTGCTCCGGCATGCCACGGGAGTAAGCGTTGCTTGCCAGCAAAGTGTGCGGCAGGTGATCGACGTCCATCATCGCCTGACCGAACAGCTTGCGGTTGCCGTTTACGCCACCGAGGCTGGTGCCGGCGATGTTCACACCGTGGTAACCACGGGCACGGCCGATCATTTTGGTCTTGGTCGACTGGCCCTTCAGGCGCCAGTAGGCACGGACCATCTTCACGGCAGTGTCAGCACACTCGGAGCCCGAGTCGGTGAAGAACACGTGGTTCAGGTTGCCCGGGGTCAGGTCGGTGATTTTTTCAGCCAGCTGGAAGGACAGCGGATGACCGTACTGGAAGGCTGGCGAGTAATCGAGGGTGCCCAGCTGCTTGGCGACCGCTTCCTGGATTTCCTTGCGGGTGTGCCCGGCGCCACAGGTCCACAGACCGGACAGCGAGTCATATACCTTGCGGCCCTTATCGTCGATCAGCCAGCTGCCTTCGGCGCCAACGATCAGCCGTGGATCGCGCTGGAAGTTGCGGTTGGCGGTGTAAGGCATCCAGTGAGCATCGAGCTTGAGCTGGCTGGCCAGGGAAGTCGGGGCGTTTTCAGGCAAGTTCATGGGCAAAACCTCGCAAGGCAATAAGCGGCGTAATGATTGAAAACCGTTGTTGCAGCTAAATTGCCACGGAGATAAAGTCTGTGAAATGCAACTCTTCTAATGTTCAGTCAGCCCATTACTAAACTTTTGAGTAACCCGCATGAGCTCTCGTCGTCCCGATCCGCTGGCCCAGGTCAGCGACTTTGATATTCGCCTGCTGAGGATTTTCCGCAGCGTGGTGGAATGCGGCGGCTTCTCTGCGGCGGAAACCGTACTGGGCATCGGGCGCTCGGCGATCAGCCAGCAGATGAGCGATCTGGAGCAGCGCCTCGGTCTGCGCCTGTGCCAACGGGGACGTGCCGGGTTTTCCCTGACCGAAGAAGGCCGCGAGGTCTATCAATCGGCGTTGCAGCTGTTAAGTGCACTGGAAAGCTTCCGCACCGAGGTCAATGGCCTGCACCAGCACTTGCGCGGCGAATTGATCATCGGCTTGACGGACAACCTGGTCACCCTGCCCCACATGCGCATCACCCATGCCCTTGCGCAATTGAAAGAACGCGGCCCGGACGTGCAGATCCAGATCCGCATGATCGCGCCCAATGAAGTCGAACAAGGCGTGCTCGACGGTCGCCTGCACGTCGGCGTGGTACCGCAGGCCAGCGCACTGTCGGGGCTGGAGTATCAACCGCTGTATAGCGAGCGGTCGCTGTTGTACTGCGCAGTCGGGCACCCGCTGTTTTATGTCGACGACAAGCAGCTGGACGACGAACGCCTGAACAGTCAGGACGCCATCGCACCCACCTTCCGTTTGCCGGCGGAAATCCAGGCTCACTACCAGGCGCTCAACTGCACCGCCAGCGCCTCGGACCGCGAAGGCATGGCGTTCCTGATCCTGACCGGGCGCTACATCGGTTACCTGCCGGATCACTACGCGAGTCTTTGGGTGCAGCAAGGCCGGTTGCGCGCATTGAAAGCCAAAACGCGTTTCTATGATCTCAGCCTTGCATCGGTCACCCGCAAGGGTCGTCGCCCACATCTTGTGCTGGAAAGCTTTCTGGAGAGTCTGGCGGCGACGCGCTGAAAGACTTGTCTGTAGCCTGCCGGTACGCTATCAACGCACTGGCCGCACCCACTCATCTTCTCGGAAGTGCCTATGACCTTTGAAGTCCCTGCCCACGGCGCAAAACCCGTCAGCCGCATTCGTCAGAAAAACGAAGAGACCATCATCAAAGCCGCCGAAGACGAGTTCGCCCGTCACGGGTACAAAGGCACGAGCATGAACACCATCGCCCAGAATGCCGGGCTGCCCAAGGCGAACCTGCATTACTACTTCACCAACAAGCTTGGTTTGTACGTGGCGGTGCTGAGCAACATCATCGAGCTGTGGGACAGTACCTTCAACACCCTCACCGCCGAGGACGATCCGAGCGAAGCCTTGACCCGCTACATCCGCGCGAAAATGGAGTTCTCCCGACGCCAGCCGCAAGCCTCGCGAATTTTTGCCATGGAGGTCATCAGCGGCGGCGAGTGCCTGACCGAGTACTTTAACCAGGATTATCGCGCCTGGTTCCAGGGGCGTGCGGGCGTATTCCAGGCGTGGATCGACGCCGGTAAAATGGACCCGGTCGATCCGGTGCACCTGATCTTCCTGTTGTGGGGCAGCACCCAGCACTACGCCGACTTCGCCACGCAGATCTGCCGCGTCACCGGGCGCACCAGGTTGACCAAGCAAGACATGGAAGACGCCGGGGATAACCTGATCCGCATCATTCTCAAGGGCTGCGGCCTGAAACCTGCCATCTAAGCACTTATGCCATTTACCCTCAGCGGTTTTTGCGAATACCGCGAAGAGATTCGCAAGAGCCGCTTCATGACCTTCGCCGCGCCGATCTCCAGCCCGGCCGAGGCCCAGGCGTTCATTGAACAGCACAGCGACTTGAATGCCTCGCACAACTGCTGGGCCTGGAAACTCGGCGATCAGTATCGCAGCACCGATGATGGCGAGCCCGGCGGTACGGCAGGCCGGCCGATTCTGGCAGCGATCGAGGCACAGGATTGCGATCAGGTCGCGGTGCTGGTGATTCGCTGGTATGGCGGCATCCAACTGGGCACCGGGGGGCTCGCCCGAGCCTATGGCGGGGGTGCAAACAAATGCCTGCAAGCTGCGCCGAAGATCGAGCTGATCAGCCGGGTTCCGCTGCGTTGCGCGTGCGGATTTGCCGAGCTGGCCCTGGTCAAGCTGCGGGTGGCAGAGGCAGGTGGATTGGTTGTGGATGAGAGCTTCACCGCCAATGGTGTCGAGTTGCTGTTGGCCGTGGGCGATGCGCAGATCGACACCTTGCAGTCACAACTGGCCGATTTGAGTCGCGGGCGCATTCTGTTACAGCGCTGAATCACAGGCTGCGATCTTTTGGGGCACGCCGGCTTTTCACTTATTCCATATTTGCCCACATCTGCTGTGCACCCGGCTGTGGATAACCTGAGCACATACCGCTGTAACCCTTCTGTCATGCGGCTTTGCGGACTTTGCTCAATTTTCGTCCAATCTGCCATCAAGCACATCAAATTCAAATAAAAACAAACAGTTACAACGGTTTATCGCCTTTAGAAGAAAGCCACTTAGTGCTTATGCCCGTGCTCTGAGCTTGCACACAAATACTGTGGAGCAATCTGTGGATAACCCGTTCATGGCCGTCTCGGCGCCCTGCACGGTATGGCTTGTGGTTGATTGCTCATTTTTTGAGCAAAAGCACGCGAGCAAAATAGGGGCTTGATTTGCGCCATTGCCCCCATGTGGTGCCGGACTCTGCGTAGCGCATCCGAAAGCTGCGTACTCAACGCCTCTACTCGCAGGGCTTCGAGGTTTTCCTGACCTAATGGCCAGAAAATTGCTTTATCCACAGGCACAAGTCCAACAGCACTGAGCCTGTCATGCCCAATCACGCTCCAATCCCCGATACGGTTCCGCGCCTGCAACTGCGCAGAATCAGCAAACGCTACCCCGGTTGCCTGGCCAACGATGCCATCGACCTGACCATTGCCCCTGGCGAGATCCATGCCCTGCTCGGGGAAAACGGCGCGGGAAAAAGCACGCTGATGAAGATCATCTACGGCGTCACCCACGCCGATTCCGGCGAAGTGATCTGGCAAGGTCAGCGGGTGAGCCTGCGCAACCCGGCCCAGGCCCGGGGTTTGGGAATCGGCATGGTGTTCCAGCATTTCTCGCTGTTCGAGACCCTGAGCGTGGCGCAGAACATCGCCCTGGCCATGGGCGCGGCGGCAGGCACGCCCAGACAGCTTGAGCCGAAGATTCGCGAAGTGTCCCGGCGCTATGGCATGGCGCTGGAACCGGAGCGACTTGTCCACAGCCTGTCGATCGGTGAACGGCAACGGGTGGAAATCATTCGCTGCCTGATGCAGGACATCCGTCTGTTGATTCTCGATGAACCGACTTCAGTGCTGACCCCGCAGGAGGCCGATGACTTGTTCGTTACCCTGCGCCGGCTCGCCGCCGAAGGCTGCAGCATTTTGTTCATCAGCCACAAGCTCGGGGAAGTGCGCGCGTTGTGCCACAGTGCAACGGTTTTACGAGGCGGTCGGGTGGCCGGGCATTGCGTGCCGGCCGAGTGTTCGGATCAGCAACTGGCGCGCTTGATGGTCGGTGAAGCCGCGGAGTTGATCGCTGACTATCCGAAGGTTACCGGAGGTGATGCGTTCCTTGATGTCCGTGGCTTGTCCTGGCACAACCCGGACCCGTTCGGCTGCTCGCTTGCCAACATCGACCTTGAAGTGCGCCGCGGTGAAATTGTCGGCATCGCCGGTGTCGCCGGCAATGGCCAGGATGAGTTGCTGGCCTTGCTCAGCGGCGAAGAACTGTTGCCCCGCAACGCCAGCGCAACGATAAGTTTTGGCCGGGAGCCAGTCGCCCATTTGCGTCCCGATGCTCGCCGCCAACTCGGCCTGGCGTTCGTCCCCGCCGAACGCCAGGGTCATGGTGCGGTGCCGGAGCTGAGCCTGGCGGACAACGCGCTGCTGACCGCTTTCCAGCAAGGATTGGTGAGCAACGGCCTGATCCGGCGCGGCAAAGTCGAAGCACTGGCCGAGGAAATCATCCGCCGTTTCGGGGTCAAGACACCCGATAGCCAGGCGCCGGCCCGCAGCCTGTCCGGGGGCAATTTGCAGAAATTCATCCTTGGCCGGGAAATCCTTCAGCGTCCGAAACTGCTGGTCGCCGCACACCCGACCTGGGGCGTGGACGTCGGCGCCGCCGCCACCATTCACCGCGCCTTGATTGCCTTGCGCGATGCCGGCGCGGCGATCCTGGTGATCTCCGAAGACCTCGACGAACTGTTCCAGATCAGCGACCGCCTTGGCGCCCTGTGCGGCGGTCGACTGTCGGCGCTCCACGCTACCGTCGATACCCGCCTGAGCGATGTCGGCGGCTGGATGGCCGGCCAGTTCGGTGCCCCTCAATCACTCGCATCCGCCACGCGTTAACGGAGTGTCACATGCTGCTTTCTCTTGAACCCCGCGGCCAGCAATCGCGCCTGATGCTGTGGTGCTCGCCGTTGCTGGCGGCTGCACTGACCCTGGGCTGTGGATCCTTATTGTTTATCGCGCTCGGGCACGACCCGCTGTTGACCTTGCACACCTTGCTGATTGCACCGGTCAGCGACCTGTATGGCGTATCTGAACTGCTGGTCAAAGCCCTGCCGATTCTGCTCTGCGCATTGGGCCTGGCCGTCGCCTATCAGGCGCGCATCTGGAACATCGGTGCCGAAGGTCAACTGCTGCTCGGTGCGTTGGCCGGCAGTGCGCTGGCAGTGAACATCGTCGACATGCAAAGTCGCTGGGCGCTGGTGCTGATCTTGCTCACCGGCACCTTGGCCGGAGCTGCGTGGGCCGGGCTGACGGCGTGGTTGCGCACGCGCTTCAACGCCAATGAGATCCTCACCAGCATCATGCTCAATTACATCGCCCTGAACCTTTTGTTGTATTGCGTGCACGGGCCACTGAAAGATCCGGAAGGTTTCAATTTTCCGCAATCGGCGATGTTCGGCGACGCCAGCCGCTTGCCGCTGCTGATGGAAAATGGCCGGGTCCACGCCGGGGTTTACTTCGCCCTGCTCGTGTTGGTGACCGTGTGGGTGTTGTTGCAAAAAAGCTTTGTCGGTTTCCAGATCAAGGTGCTCGGGCTGGACAAGCGGGCCGCCGGTTTCGTCGGCTTTCGCCAGAAGCGTCTGATCTGGCTCGCTCTGTTGATCAGCGGCGGCCTGGCGGGGCTTGCCGGTGTTTGCGAAGTTACCGGCCCCATCGGCCAACTGGTGCCGCAGGTCTCGCCGGGCTACGGCTATGCGGCGATCACCGTGGCATTTCTCGGCCGTCTGAATCCTGTCGGCATATTGTTTTCCAGCCTGTTGATGGCGCTGCTGTACATCGGCGGCGAAAGCGCACAAATGAGCCTGAACCTGCCGCAAGCGATCACCCAATTGTTCCAGGGCATGATGCTGTTTTTCCTGCTGGCCAGTGATGTGCTGATCCTCTACCGACCGCGCTTGAACCTGCGCTGGACCCGCCGCGCACAAACCACCGCCGTACAAGCAGGAGCGCTGTGATGGATATCGATCTGCTGAGCAATATTTTCTACGCCATGGTCCGCTGCGGTACGCCGTTGCTGCTGGTGGCGCTGGGGGAACTGATCTGCGAGAAAAGCGGCGTCCTCAACCTCGGCCAGGAAGGCATGATGCTGTTTGGCGCGGTGATCGGTTTCATCGTCGCGTTCAACACCGGCCACCTGTGGCTCGGCGTGTTGCTGGCGATGCTCGCCGGGATGCTGTTGTCATCGCTGTTTGCCCTGGTGGCACTGGTGTTCAACGCCAATCAGGTGGCCACCGGCCTGGCCCTGACAATTTTCGGCGTGGGCCTGTCGACCTTCGTCGGCTCAGCGTGGGTCGGCAAACCACTGGCGGGGTTCGAGCCGATGGCGATTCCCTACCTGAGTGAAATCCCGCTGATCGGGCGGATGCTGTTTGCCCAGGACCTGTTGGTGTATCTGTCGTTCGCGCTGTTTGCGCTGGTGGCCTGGGTGATTCTGAAAAGCCGCGCCGGGCTGATCATCCAGGCGGTCGGGGAAAACCCGGATGCGGCCAGCGCCATGGGCTTGCCGGTGCTGGCTGTGCGCACGCTGGCGGTGTTGTTCGGCGGTGCGATGGCTGGGTTGGCCGGGGCATATCTGTCCCTGGCTTACACACCAATGTGGGCGGAGAACATGAGCGCCGGGCGTGGCTGGATTGCCCTGGCGCTGGTGGTGTTCGCCAGTTGGCGGGTGTGGCGCCTGCTGCTCGGCGCCTACCTGTTCGGGCTCGCCAGCATCCTGCACCTGGTGGCGCAGGGATTGGGACTGGCGATTCCGTCCAGTCTGCTGGCGATGCTGCCGTATGTCGCGACCATTGTGGTGTTGGTATTGCTGTCCCGGGATGCGCTGCGCACGCGGTTGTATGCGCCGGTGTCGTTGGGGCAGCCGTGGCAGGCCGGGCATTAGTGGTTGTCTGGTCTGGCCTCATCGCGAGCAAGCTCGCTCCCACAGGGATCGCTGGCATGGCAACAATTCAGATCACACAGCAGAACCTTGTGGGAGCGAGCTTGCTCGCGATGGCGTCCGCACTGGCAACACCTGAGCAATGCCCCACGCCAATTCAAACACCAGAAAAACCACCAGAATCGAACTCGCGCCATGGATCAGGGCATAAGCCTGCCAGGCCGAGAACAGGAATCTGCCCACGGCGTCATACCGTCCATAAACCTGCTGCGGATCACGAATCCGCAGCACCGCCCATACGCAGACAATCGACCCCAGCAGATTCGCCATCAGCATGTGCACCGGTTCGAACGGTGGCAGCTCACCGGGCAAACTCAGCGCCTGGCTCACCCCTGTCAAAAGACCATGCAACGCAGCAAAACTCCACGGCGTGACGAACGCGACCGTCACGATCAGGTCATACCAGGCACTGCCTTGCACCAACCGGCGATATTGCGTTGTAGTCCACATCGACATTGCTCCATCAATCCAGGGAGCAACAAGGCTAAAGCCTGGAGTATGCTCCAGGGTCAAGCCCCCTCGAGACGTCATGATGCGCATCGGTGAATTAGCCCAGGCCAGCGCCGTCAGCCGCGACACGCTGCGCTTCTACGAGCAGCGCGGATTGATTGCGGCACAACGCAGCGCCAACGGGTATCGCGACTATCCGCCAGACGTGGTGCAACTGGTGCAATACATCAAGACCGCTCAACGACTGGGCTTTACCCTCGGCGAGATCGGCAACAGCGTCGCTACAATCTGGCAATCGCCCGATCCGGACACCGCCGTCACGCAGCTGCTGCAAGACAAACTCAAACTGATCGAAACCCGCATGGCCGAACTCGGCGCGCTGCGCGAAGAGTTGCAACAACGGCTCGGGCAACAGTGTCCATTGAATCCACAATCCTGACCTTTCAAGGAAGCCACTCATGTCCAAGGCAAAAACCGCACTCATCATTGGCGCCTCCCGGGGGCTTGGCCTCGGGCTGGTGAAAACCCTGCTGGCCGATGGCTGGCAAGTCACCGCCACCGTGCGCGACCCGCAAAAAGCCGAAGCCTTGCAGGCCCTGGGCGATGTGCGGATCGAAAAGCTCGACATGGACGATCAGCAGGCGGTGTCCGCCCTGAGCCAACAACTCAAGGGGGATGTGTTTGACCTGTTGTTCGTCAATGCCGGGGTCAAGGGGCCGGATGTCCAGACGCCGAACGGCGGCGCGACAATGGCCGAAGTCGGCCAGCTGTTTTTCACCAACGCCGTGGCGCCAATCAACCTGGCCCAGCGTTTTGTCGACCGGATCCGCCCGGATACCGGCGTGCTGGCGTTCATGAGTTCGGTGCTGGGCAGCGTGACCATGCCCGATGCGCCGGAACTGGCCCTGTACAAGGCCAGCAAGGCGGCGCTGAATTCCATGACCAACAGCTTCGTCACTCAGTTGGGCGAAACCGGGCTCACCGTGCTGTCGCTGCACCCGGGCTGGGTGAAAACCGACATGGGGGGTGAAGGCGCGGACATTGACGTGGAAACCAGCACCCGTGGCCTGGTCGATCAGGTGAATGCGTATGTCGGCAAGGGCGGGCATCACTTCATCAATTACCGGGGCGAAACCATTCCCTGGTAATCACCGCCGCCCACAGGGGGGTGTTGTCCTGTCGGGTTGGGCTTGCCCGCCAGAGCGTTTTGATCGACACTTCGCACCTCGCCTCCCCGGCGAACCTGGATCAGCAGACAGGGCAACACTGAGCTGGCAACCCTGAACCCAACTTTCAGAGGAGCCGGCCAACATGCCTGCGACCCGTACCTGGTTAAAGAATCCCCTCGCCATTTTCACCTCCAACGGTCTCGATGCCCGTGGTGGCCTGGTGCTGCAAGACGGTTTGATCGTCGAAGTACTCGGCGCCGGTCAACAACCGTCCGCCCCGTGCAATGAAGTGTTCGATGCCCGCGAACATGTGATCCTGCCGGGCCTGATCAACACCCATCACCACTTCTATCAAACCCTGACCCGCGCCTGGGCGCCGGTGGTCAATCAGCCGCTGTTCCCGTGGCTGAAAACCCTGTACCCGGTCTGGGCACGCCTGACCCCGGAAAAACTCGCCCTCGCCACCAAGGTCGCGTTGGCTGAATTACTGCTGTCCGGTTGCACCACCGCCGCCGACCACCACTACCTGTTCCCGGAAGGTCTGGAAAACGCGATCGACGTGCAAGTCGAAAGCGTTCGCGAGCTGGGCATGCGCGCCATGCTCACCCGCGGTTCCATGAGCCTCGGCGAAAAGGACGGTGGCTTGCCGCCGCAACAGACCGTGCAGGAAGGCGAAGTGATCCTCGCCGATAGCCAGCGCCTGATCGCCGAGTACCACGAACGCGGTGACGGCGCGCAAATCCAGATCGCCCTGGCACCGTGCTCGCCGTTCTCGGTGACGCCGGAAATCATGTCGGCCAGCGCCGAACTGGCGAACAAACTCGACGTGCGCCTGCACACCCACCTGGCAGAAACCCTCGACGAAGAGGATTTCTGCCTGCAACGCTTCGGCCTGCGCACCGTGGACTATCTGGACAGTGTCGGCTGGCTCGGCCCGCGCACCTGGCTGGCCCATGGCATCCATTTCAACCCGGACGAAATCGCCCGCCTCGGCGCCGCCGGCACCGGCATTTGCCATTGCCCGAGTTCGAACATGCGCCTGGCTTCGGGCATCTGCCCGAGCATCGAATTGACCGATGCCGGTGCCTTGCTTGGTTTGGGCGTGGACGGTTCGGCGTCCAACGATGCCTCGAACATGATGCTCGAAGCGCGCCAGGCCCTGTACATCCAGCGCCTGCGCTACGGCGCCGAGAAGATCACCCCGGAGCGCGTGCTGGGCTGGGCGACCAAGGGTTCGGCAAGCCTGCTGGGCCGTACCGATATCGGCGAATTGGCGGTGGGCAAGCAGGCCGACCTGGCGATGTTCAAGCTCGATGAACTGCGCTTCTCCGGCAGTCATGATCCGGTCTCGGCGCTGCTGTTGTGTGGTGCTGATCGCGCGGATCGAGTGATGGTCGGCGGCAAGTGGCGGGTGATCGATGGGCAGGTCGAAGGGCTGGATCTGAAAGGCTTGATTGCTGACCACAGCCAGGCGGCTCGACAGTTGATTGCAGGGACCTGACAAACACCGAGTAAAACATGTGGGAGCGGGCTTGCTCCCACATTGGTTTTGTGGATTGGCGCACCAGTGGATGGCAACCGTGCAAGGACATGCACTGTTATCGGACTTCAAGGACCTGTCGCGAGCCTGCTCGCGATAGCATCACCGCGGATTCATGTTTTGTTGTCTTGTTGGTCAGCAATTTGCATTGCCCTGTGCAAGCCAGAGAGCCCAGCCAACCTCACAACAAAATGGAGTTCCAATTCATGCACAACCGTCCGTTGAAGAAGCTGCTTTGCGCCGTTGCGGCAGCCATCGGTTTGAGCGCCAGCCTGACCGCCGCAGCCGCCGATCCGCTGAAAGTCGGCTTCGTCTATATCGGTCCGATCGGTGACCACGGCTGGACGTATCAGCATGAACAGGGGCGCAAGGAACTCGCGGAAAAACTCGGCTCGCAGATCACCACCAACTACGTGGAAAACGTCGCCGAAGGCGCCGACGCCGAGCGAGTGATCCGCAACATGGCCAAGGACAAATACGACCTGATCTTCACCACCTCCTTCGGCTACATGAACCCGACCGTGAAAGTCGCCAAACAGTTTCCCAAGGTGACCTTCGAACACGCCACCGGCTACAAGCAGGACAAGAACCTCGGCACTTACCTGGCGCGGACATACGAGGGCCGCTACGTCGGTGGCTTCCTCGCGGCGAAGATGACCAAGACCAAAAAAATCGGCTACGTCGCCTCGTTCCCGATCCCGGAAGTGATCCGCGACATCAATGCCATCCAACTGGCCCTGAACAAGTACAACCCCGGCACCGAGATCAAGGTGGTGTGGGTCAACTCGTGGTTCGATCCGGGCAAGGAAGCGGACGCCGCCAACGCACTGATCGACCAGGGCGTGGACGTGGTGTTCCAGCACACCGACAGCCCCGCGCCGATCCAGGCCGCCGAACGTCGCGGCGTGTATGCCGTGGGCTACGCTTCGGACATGGCGCACTTCGGGCCGAAAGCGGTGCTGACCTCCATCGTCAACGACTGGGGCCCGCACTACGTCCAGGCAACCCAAAGCGTGATCGACCATGACTGGAAACCCCAGGACTATTGGGGCGGTTTGAAGGAAGGCACCGTTGAGCTGCCGATCAGCGACCTGGTGCCTGCGTCGGTGAAGAGCGAAGCCGAGCAGCTCATTGCCGACATCAAGAGCGGTGCGCTGCAACTGTTCACCGGGCCGATCAAGGATCAGGCCGGGGTCGAGAAAATCCCGGCGGGCGCGAGCGCGACCACGGCGGAACTGGCGTCGATGAATTACTACGTGGAAGGCATGAAGGCCGAGATTCCGAAGTAAGTTCTCAGCCACAGCACAACTCCCCTGTGGGAGCGGCGGTGCGGCGATCCGACTTGCTCGCGAAGGCGTCATCACAGTCGATATAGATGTCGCCTGATACACCGCTTTCGCGAGCAAGCCCGCTCCCACATTGGATCTTCAGCGTTCTTAAGGACTGCGCATGAACCAACTCCCCATCATCGACATTACCCCGCTCTACAGCGACGACCCATCCGCCTGGCCAGCCGTGGCCGGGCAAATCGACCTGGCCTGCCGCGAGTGGGGATTTTTCTACATCAAGGGCCACCCGATCAGCACTGCGCGAATCGACGAACTGCTTGACCATACCAAGCGCTTCTTCGCCCAACCCACCGCCGAAAAGCTCAAGATCGACATCACCCAGACCCGTCACCATCGCGGTTACGGCGCCATTGCCACCGAGCAATTGGACCCAAGCAAGCCCAGCGACCTCAAGGAAACCTTCGACATGGGCCTGCACCTGCCGGCCGGGCACCCTGACGTACTGGCGGAAAAACCCTTGCGCGGGCCCAATCGCCATCCGTCCATCCCCGGCTGGGAAGCGTTGATGGAACAGCACTACATCGACATGCAAGCCCTGGCGCAAACACTGTTGCGGGCCATGACCATCGCGCTGGGGATTGAGCGCGATTTCTTCGACACACGTTTCAATGACCCGGTCAGCGTACTGCGGATGATTCATTACCCGCCGCGCCACACCGCCAGTTCCGAAGAGCAGCAAGGTGCCGGGGCGCACACCGACTACGGTTGTATCACCCTGCTCTATCAGGACGCCGCCGGTGGCTTGCAGGTCCGCAACGTCAAAGGCGAATGGATCGACGCACCGCCGATCGAAGGTACGTTCGTGGTCAACCTCGGCGACATGATGGCGCGCTGGAGCAACGACCGTTACCTGTCGACGCCGCACCGGGTGATCAGCCCCCTCGGCGTGGATCGTTACTCGATGCCGTTTTTCGCCGAACCGCACCCGGACACCCGCATCGACTGCCTGCCCGGCTGTCAGGACGCATTGCACCCGGCGAAATATCCGGCCACCACCTGCGCCGAGTTCCTGCTCTCGCGCTTCGCCGATACTTACGCTTATCGACGGGAACTGGAAACGATGTGATGAACCGCCTGGTCAGGTTTTACCAATTGTTGCGGCAACCCTCTGTAGAATGGCGACCATTGCACCTGATGAGAAAAGAATTATGTACGACTGGCTGAACGCCCTGCCCAAGGCAGAATTGCACCTGCACCTGGAAGGCTCGCTGGAGCCCGAGCTGTTGTTTGCCCTGGCCGAGCGCAACAAGATTGCCTTGCCATGGAACGACGTCGAAACCTTGCGCAAGGCGTATGCCTTCAACAACCTGCAGGAGTTCCTCGACCTGTATTACCGGGGTGCCGATGTGCTGCGCACGTCCCAGGACTTCTATGACCTGACCTGGGCGTACCTGCTGCGCTGCAAGGAACAGAACGTGATTCACACCGAACCGTTCTTCGACCCGCAGACCCATACCGACCGTGGCATCCCGTTCGAGGTGGTGCTCAACGGCATCGCCGCCGCGCTCAAGGATGGTGAGCAGCAACTGGGCATCACCAGTGGCTTGATCCTGAGCTTCCTGCGCCATCTGAGCGAAGACGAAGCACAGAAAACCCTCGACCAGGCGCTGCCGTTCCGCGATGCGTTCGTCGCCGTGGGCCTGGACAGCTCCGAGATGGGCCACCCGCCAAGCAAGTTCCAGCGCGTGTTCGACCGTGCCCGTCACGAAGGCTTCCTGACCGTCGCCCACGCCGGTGAAGAAGGCCCGCCCGAGTACATCTGGGAAGCCATCGACCTGCTGAAAATCCAGCGAATCGACCATGGCGTGCGCGCTATCGAAGACGAACGCCTGATGCAGCGAATCATCGACGAGCAGATCCCGCTGACCGTGTGCCCGTTGTCGAACACCAAGCTTTGCGTGTTCGATCACATGTCACAGCACAACATCCTCGACATGCTGGAACGCGGCGTGAAAGTGACCGTGAACTCCGATGACCCGGCGTACTTCGGTGGCTATGTCACCGAGAACTTCCATGCACTGCACACCCATCTGGGCATGACCCAGGATCAGGCCAGGCGCCTGGCGCAGAACAGCCTCGATGCGCGGTTGGTGAAACCGTAAGGTTCGGCGCCAATGCCCCGTGGGAGTGAGTACATTCGCTCCCGCAACGGTGCACTAAAGCGCCATCTCCAACTCGGTTTCCCGGGCAAAGCGACAGATCTCGCGTTGCCCGGAAGCCGTCACCTGCAAGGCTCGGGAATCGTTGGGCAGGCTCAACCACCCCGACTGCATGAACAACTGCAACAATGCCGCGCCCAGCGAGCCACCCAAGTGCGGACGTCTTTCGCTCCAGTCAGGGCACGCGCAGGCAACCCTGCCGTTGTGATGGGTCAGCGCCTGGATGAACACTCCCCGTGCCGCCAATTCCGTCGCGCCCTTGAGGGTGACCGTGACCCGCTGATCGAAGTGCTCGATCCAGCCAGCCTCCAGCAGTCGCTGATACAGATCGGCGGACAGGGTGCCGCCCATGTGATCGTCACACAGTCGGGCACTCAACAATGGCGAACGCACCGCCCGGGGTTTGACCAGAGGCGCATTGCGCTTGAATACGTCCGGAATATCCTGGGGGGCGCTGGCGAAGGTCGCGCTGGCCAGTGCTTCGATTGCCGCCCCGACCTCGGGAGCGGCCAGGCGGAAGAAGCGTTTGCGGCCGCGGTTTTCAACCTTCAGCAGACCTCCGGCCGACAAACGCCCCAAATGTGCACTGGCCGACGACGATGACAGACCGGCCAGCAATGCCAACTCTTCGGTTGTTCGCGCCGAACCATCCATCAAGGCCCACATCATTGCGCTGCGCTTTGGGTCAGCCAGCAACGTGGCGATCTGGCTGATGCAAGGTGCATGTTCCATGTATTCACTCCCTGTTGAATCGTTTCGTCTACTGCCCAGAGAAATCTTGACCAGTAATGTGTCGTCGGCCAATCCGTGGAAACTGCCATAAGCCCGGCAACGCCTTGCTCACTCATTTGCGCTGCCTGGTCGATGCTGCGTAGGCCAGAAGGATGACGTTCAGCCGGGCCGACTCGAACGTGGACCCGCCATTGGGGATCGACGCTACTGACATGATGAGGGCGCTAGTATATGCGGGTTGGTCGGCGGATCCTTTCCTCCGCCCGGCGTAGGTGGTGATCGTTCCTGAGGGAAATTTCTCTTTTTTCGTGCGACTAATGATCGATATCCGATAAGCCCGGAAATTGACTACTCAAAAGGGCGCATCGTCCGGCAAGCATTTCACGCAACAGGTTCACCGGCTTACTCAACTGTGCGCGATGGGCGCACAACAGATTCAACGGTGCGCGCTCACAGAGCAGTTCCGGCATCAGCACCTTCAAGCGGCCGGCCAGTACATCGGCGGCCACATCGAGCCAGGACTTGTAAGCGATCCCGGCACCTGCCACGGCCCAAAGGCGCACGACATCGGCATCGTCACTGAAACGATCGCCGCTGACGGTCAGGCTGACTTCGCGCTTGCCGTCGTGAAAACTCCAGTGATCGTGGACCCGGCTGCCGAGCATGTACAACAGGCAATTGTGCTGTGCCAGTTGCTCCAGATGCCGCGGCTCGCCATGCCGGGCCAGATAGCCGGGAGCGGCGCACAACACCCGGCGGTTCTGCGGGGCGATGGGCAGCGCCACCAGGCTGGAGTCCTCTGGTTCTCCGTAACGCAGGGCAATGTCTACCGGTTGGCGGAACAGGTCGGCGATGCGGTCCCCCAGCAGCAGGCGCACGGTGAGTTTCGGATGCTCGCGTTGAAACTCGTCGAGCCAGGGCAGCAGCAGGTTGCGGCCAAAGTCCGATGGCGCCGACAGTTGCAGCACCCCGCTGACCTGGTCCTGACCACTGGCCAGCAATCGCCGGCCCTCGTCGAGATTGCTCAGGGCCGCGCGGGCGTATTCGAGAAAGCCCTCGCCTTCGGCGGTCAGGCGCAGGCTGCGGGTCGAGCGGGCCAACAATCGGGCGCCGAGTTGTTGTTCGATGCGCTTGAGCGCCGCGCTGGCCACCGCCGCCGACATGTCCATGCCCCGCGCAGCGGCGGACAGACTGCCCAGGTCCGCCGCCCGGACAAACAACTGCAAGTCATCGAAACGCAGCATCAGAGCTCCGATTATCAAAAAAATATTGAAAGAGACTGCTCTTTTAGCCGGTTTTATCTTCAGTAGAAATAGCCAATCATCTGCCCCATCGAATCTCTTCTTTATCAGTGTTCCGGAGCCGCCCATGAAAGCCATTGCCTACTACGCCTCGTTGCCGATCAGTGACGACCAGGCGCTGCAAGACATCGAACTGCCGGAGCCGGTCGCCGGCCCCCGCGACTTGCTGGTGGAAGTCAAGGCCATCTCGGTCAACCCGGTGGACACCAAGGTGCGCCAGAACGTCCAGCCTGAGGGCGGCGCGGCCAAGGTGCTGGGTTGGGACGTGGCCGGTGTGGTCAAGGCCGTGGGCAGTGAAGTGACGCTGTTCAAGATCGGCGACAAGGTGTTCTACGCCGGCTCCATCGCCCGTGCGGGCGGCAACAGCGAGTTGCATGTGGTGGACGAGCGCATCGTCGGCCACATGCCGAAGACCCTCGGATTCGCCGAAGCCGCTGCCCTGCCGCTCACCGCGATCACTGCCTGGGAACTGTTGTTCGAGCGCTTGCAGGTAGCCGAAGGCAAAACCGATGAAGGCCAGAGCCTGTTGATCGTCGGCGCGGCGGGTGGCGTGGGCTCGATTCTTACGCAACTGGCTCACCAACTGACGGCCCTGAAAGTCATCGGCAGCGCTTCGCGTGCGCAAACCCAAAGCTGGGTAAAAGAGCTGGGCGCCGACCTGGTGATCGACCACAGCCAGCCACTGAGCGAAGCACTCAAGCACGCCGGTGTGGATCAGGTCACCCACGTCGCCAGCCTGACGCAAACCGACCAGCACCTGGACCAACTGATCGAGGCTCTGGTACCCCAAGGCAAACTGGCGCTGATCGATGATCCCAAGTCGCTGGACGTGACCAAGCTCAAGCGCAAGAGCCTGTCACTGCACTGGGAGTTCATGTACACCCGTTCGCTGTTTGAAACCGCGGACATGATCGAGCAGCACAACCTGCTCAATCGCGTCGCCGGGTTGATCGATGCCGGGACATTGAAAACCACGGTTGGCGAACACTTCGGGACGATCAACGCGGCCAATCTGCGCCGGGCCCATGCCCTGCTGGAAAGCGGCAAGGCCAAGGGCAAGATTGTGCTGGAAGGATTCTGAAGCGCAGAAAAAAACCACCGCTGATTTCATCGCTTTCCGCTGTTTTCCGCCTGCGACCGGGCAATCCCGGTCGCAGGCAGCCTCTGTGGCCCCCTCGAAAAAGCCGCGTTTTTTTTAGTTACAAACCGTCAGTCAGACAGTTGATCCTTGTCACAATGGTGACCGTATACGGGACTACAATCGAATCTCCTGCGAGGCATTCTTTTACGAGACATCTTTTGCGAGAGGAGTTCGGCTATGAAGATCCTGATAAAAGAACTGGCAAAATCCCAATGGCAAGTTCGCTTAGACCAACATGCTGTGACGTTCCGCAGCGAAGCAGAAGCGCGCGCTTTCACGCGCACCCTTGAAGCCCGCATCCAGGCCCCTCACCAGATTCCCGTCCTCCTTGCGCAGCGTGCAGCCGGCTGACTCCGGCCTCAAACCTGGGCTTGCGCCAACGCCCGGGCATTTTGCAAACGCCGGGTGAGCACCGCTGCGCTCACCACCAGAATTCCACACAGGCTGATGACCATGGCCATGGGCACGGCGCTGCCGTCGTGCAGCACGCCCACCAGTGCGGAGGCGCCGGCAGCCACGCTGAATTGCAGGCAACCGAGCAGCGCCGACGCGCTGCCGGCCCGTGCGCCCTGCCCGTTCATCGCACAGGCCGAGGCGTTGGGCAGGATGCAGCCGAGGCTGGCAATGCAGACGAACAACGGGAGCAACACCGGCCACAGTTGAGCGGTGTGCAGGGAGCTGATCGCGAACAGCGTCAGTCCGGCCGCCAGGTAAACCCACACGGCGCGCGCCAGCAAAAACGCCGGACCACGTTTGGCCAGCAAGCGGGCGTTGACCTGCGCCACCAGAATGAAGCCCGCCGCATTGATGCCGAACAGCCAGCCGAAATGTTCCGCCGGGACGCCATAGAGTTTGATGAACACGAACGGTGAACCGGCGATGTAGGCAAACATCCCGGCGATGGCGATGCCCCCGGTCAGGGCATGGCCAAGAAATATCGGGTCAGCCAACAACCGGCCGTACTGACGCAGCGCACCCGACAACGGTTGACGCGGCATGTGGGCCGGCATGCTTTCCGGCAATCCCGTCGCAACCGCCAGCCCCGCCAGCGCACTGAAACCGGTCAAGGCCAGGAAGATCGACTGCCAGCCTGTGGTGTTGACCAGCAACCCACCCAGCAATGGCGCGAGGATGGGGGCAAGCCCCATCACCAGCATCAGCTGCGAAAAGACTTTCGCCGACCCTACCGCATCACACTTGTCGCTGACCACCGCCCGGGATATCACCATCCCCGCGCAGCCGCCCAACGCCTGGATGAAACGCGCGCCGATCAGCCATTCCAGGCTTGGTGCATAGGCACACGCCACGGATGCAGCGGTGAACAGGCCGACACCGATGAGCAACGGAATGCGTCGCCCGAAACGATCCGCCACCGGGCCATAGGCCAACTGACCGATGGACAAGCCGAGGAAGTACACCGCCAACGTCATCTGAACGTGATTTTCGTCCGTCCCGAAAGCCTGGGCCATGGCCGGGAAGGCCGGAAGGTAGAAATCGATCGCCAGCGGACCGAAAGCGCTCAAGGCGCCGAGAATCAGAATGGTACGAAAGTTCATCAGGCATCCAGTGGGGCAGAAGTCGGCAGCCCGACAGTCTAGCCGCGCATGGACGCCTTGAACATTCCGGTAGCTCGCTAACTATCAAATTCAGGCCAGTTTGACGCCGTAACCCTCTTCACTGATCGCCTCGATCACCTGTTCGGCGGTCAGCGCACTTTCGACACCGACCTCCCTGGCCGCCAGATCGACCCGCACACTGGCCGCAGGGTCTTTAGCCTGGACTGCCTGGGTAATGGCCTTGACGCAGTGACCACAAGACATGCCTTCAACGTTGAACACTTGCATGGGATGACTCCTTTTCCGAGGGTTGAGCCCAGTTTCGAGCTTGCCACCATGGCAAGGTCAAGTTCTGAAGTTAGCTGCCGGGCTGGCAATCGGCGCGACGCTCGGCCAAGCTGCGTCCATCAATGACTCGAACTCAGGAGATTCAGCCATGCGCTGGTCAGTTTTCAGCCTGTTTGGCTTTCTCAGCCTTTTCGCCGCCGTGCCTTCGGTCAATGCCGCTCAGGATTATGGCGTGCTGATCATTTCCCGCGAGCGCCTGGAAGTCGCGACCAGCTGCGAGATCGGTGTGTACATCCAGGATCAACTGGCGGCACGACTGTTTCAGGAACAGAGCACCTCGTTCAACCTGCCGCCGGGCATCGTCTCGCTGCGCCTCAAGTTGCTTCCGGGTCAGATGCCGGGTTGCAATCCGGGCATGCTCGCTCCGGGCTCACAGGATATCCAGCTCAAGGCCGGGGATGTGCTCAAGTACCGGATCGCGATGACGCAGGAAGGGATGTACCTCAAGCGCACCGGTCTCGGCTACTGAGCGGCGGCTTGATCTGAATCATGGCACTTGACCTTGCCAGCATGGCAAGGTTGATCCTGTGGTCATCTACTACAGGGAGTGCGACCGATGTCCGAATCCACCACGTTCGACCTGCCGATTGCCGGCATGACCTGCGCCAGCTGCGCCGGGCGGGTCGAGCGCGCCTTGAGCAAAGTCATTGGCGCCAGTGCCGTCAGCGTCAACCTCGCCACTGAGCAGGCGCGGGTCCAGGCACCCAGCGACAGCTTGCCGGCCCTGATGGATGCCGTGGCCAAGGCCGGCTACAGCGTGCCGCAACAGAGCCTGGAACTGAGCATCGACGGCATGACCTGCGCGTCCTGCGTCGGTCGGGTCGAACGTGCGCTGGGCAAGGTGGCCGGTGTGAAAAGCGTCAGCGTCAACCTGGCCAACGAACGCGCCCACCTTGAACTGCTCGGCCAGGTCGATCCGCAGACCTTGATCGCCGCTGTGACAAAGGCTGGCTACAGCGCCAGCATCTGGGAAGCCGAACACCCGCCAACCGACAATCAGCAACAGCGCCTGCACCGCGAACGCCTGGCCTTGATCATCGCCTTTGCCCTCGCCTTGCCACTGGTATTGCCGATGCTGCTGCAGCCATTCGGTGTGCACTGGATGCTCCCGGCCTGGGCGCAATTCGCCTTGGCCACGCCGGTGCAATTTATCTTCGGTGCGCGGTTCTACGTCGCCGCCTGGAAAGCCGTGCGTGCCGGAGCCGGCAACATGGACCTGCTGGTGGCCCTGGGTACCAGCGCCGGTTATGGCTTGAGCCTGTACGAATGGGCCACCGCCGCCGGGCGCATGCCGCATCTTTATTTCGAAGCCTCGGCGGTGGTGATTGCCCTGGTGCTGCTGGGCAAGTACCTGGAAAGCCGCGCCAAGCGCCAGACCGCCAGCGCCATCCGAGCCCTCGAAGCCTTGCGCCCGGAACGGGCGATCCGGGTGACCGATGGCCACGAGCAAGACGTCGCCATCAGTGCCCTGCGCCTCAATGACCTGGTGATGGTCAAACCCGGCGAACGCTTCCCGGTGGACGGCGAAGTAGTTGAAGGCCAGAGCCACGCCGATGAGGCCCTGATCAGCGGCGAGAGCCTGCCGGTGCCCAAGCAGCCCGGCGACAAAGTCACCGGTGGCGCGATCAACGGTGAAGGCCGGTTGCTGGTGCGCACCCAGGCCCTCGGTGCGGAAACCGTACTGGCGCGGATCATCCGTCTGGTGGAAGACGCCCAGGCCGCAAAAGCGCCGATCCAGAAACTGGTGGATAAAGTCAGCCAGGTATTCGTGCCCACCGTGCTGCTGATTGCCCTGGCCACCCTGATCGGCTGGTGGCTGTACGGCGCGCCGATGGAGACCGCGCTGATCAATGCCGTGGCGGTGCTGGTGATCGCCTGCCCGTGCGCCCTGGGCCTGGCCACGCCGACGGCGATCATGGCGGGAACCGGCGTGGCGGCGCGCCACGGGATTTTGATCAAAGATGCCGAAGCACTGGAGCGTGCCCATGAAGTCAGCGCGGTGGTGTTCGACAAGACCGGCACCCTGACCTCCGGCGCCCCGCGCATTGCTCATCTGAGTGCCATCGACGGGAATGAGGCGAGCCTGCTGCAATTGGCCGGCGCCCTGCAACGCGGCAGTGAGCACCCGCTGGCCAAGG
The DNA here is from genome assembly GCF_054668325.1 of Pseudomonas sp. S2_F07. NCBI lineage: Bacteria > Pseudomonadati > Pseudomonadota > Gammaproteobacteria > Pseudomonadales > Pseudomonadaceae > Pseudomonas > Pseudomonas sp. S2_F07. The sequence goes on along the minus strand of NZ_CP162758.1, from coordinate 4,592,742 downwards.
CTGTTCTGGATGCCTGTACCGAGCGTGGATTGAAGGTGACCGATGTCAGCGACAGCCAGTCCCTGACCGGTCGTGGTATCGCCGGCAACCTCGATGGGCGTCGCCTGGCGCTGGGCAATCGGCGCCTGCTGGAAGACAGCGGCTTGCATGCAGGGCCATTGGCTGATTCGGCGACCGCGTGGGAAAGCGAAGGCCGGACCTTGTCCTGGCTGATCGAACAATCCCCCGAACCACAGGTGCTGGGCCTGTTCGCCTTCGGTGACACCCTCAAGCCCGGCGCGCTGCAAGCGGTGCAACAACTGAATGCACGGAACATCAGCAGCCACCTGCTGACCGGCGACAATCGAGGCAGCGCCAAGGCCGTCGCCGAGGCGCTGGGCATCCAGGATGTGCATGCCGAAGTGCTGCCGGCAGACAAAGCCGCCACAGTCGCCGCGCTGAAACAAACCGGCGTGGTGGCAATGGTCGGCGACGGCATCAACGACGCCCCGGCACTGGCCGCGGCCGACATCGGCATCGCCATGGGGGGTGGCACCGACGTCGCCATGCACGCGGCCGGCATCACCCTGATGCGCGGCGATCCGCGACTGGTGCCGGCCGCATTGGAGATCAGCTGCAAGACCTACGCCAAGATCCGGCAGAACCTGTTCTGGGCCTTCGTCTATAACCTGATCGGCATTCCGCTGGCGGCGTTCGGCTTCCTCAATCCAGTGCTGGCCGGTGCGGCCATGGCGTTGTCGAGCGTCAGCGTGGTGAGCAATGCGCTACTGTTGAAAACCTGGAAACCCAAGGACCTGGAGGACAACCGATGAACATCGGCCAAGCGGCCCGCCTCAGCGGCCTGAGTGCAAAGATGATCCGTTATTACGAATCCATCGGCCTGCTCAAGGCAGCCCATCGCACCGACAGCGGCTACCGGGTATACGGCGATGACGACCTGCACACCCTGGCGTTCATCAAGCGCTCGCGGGACCTGGGGTTTTCCCTTGAAGAAGTCGGCAAGTTGCTGACCCTCTGGCAAGACCGCCAGCGCGCCAGCGCCGATGTGAAAGCGTTGGCCCGCCAGCACATCGACGAGTTGAACCAGAAGATCCGCGAGTTGGGCCAGTTGCGCGACACCTTGCAGGACCTGGTCGAGCACTGCCATGGCGATCATCGGCCGGATTGCCCGATTCTGAAGAATCTGGAGTCGGGGTGTTGCCCCTGAAATAGGCCTATAGGTAGGAGCTGCCGAAGGCTGCGATCTTTTGATCTTAAAAAATCTGGATCAAAAGATCGCAGCCTTCGGCAGCTCCTACAAGGGATTGCCAGTTGGGCACAAAAAACCCGGCCGAAGCCGGGTTTTTCTTTAACCGATCACTGCATCCATGGCGGAGGCGGTTCTTCGGTCTTGCCCGGCGGAGCATCGTCCGCCGCGCGTACGGCTTGCTTGCGCTCTTCATCCAGGCGCGCGGCCTCGATCTCGCGCATGATGCCACCCACGTCGGCCAGCTCTTGCGTTTCGGCGAACTCGCCGGTCAGGACACTGGCCGGGTGCAAGGTGCCGGCCTCGTACAAGGCCCACATTTCCTTGGCGTACCTGGTCTTCTTCAACTCCGGCGCAAACCGCCCGAAGTAGGACGCCATGTTGCCCACATCCCGCTCCAGCATGCTGAACGCGTGGTTGTTGCCCGCCGCGTCAACCGCCTGCGGCAGGTCGATGATCACCGGGCCAGTCGGCGTCAGCAGCACGTTGAACTCGGACAGGTCGCCGTGCACCAGACCGGTACACAGCATCAGCACGATCTGGGAAATCAGATACGCGTGATATTCGCGGGCCTGATCCGGCTCCAGCACCACATCGTTCAGACGCGGCGCGGCATCACCATACTCGTCGGCCACCAGCTCCATGAGCAGCACGCCTTCGAGAAAGTCGAACGGCTTGGGCACCCGCACACCGGCATTGGCCAGACGGAACAGCGCCGCCACTTCGGCGTTCTGCCAGGCGTCCTCGGTTTCCTTGCGGCCAAACTTGGAGCCCTTGGCCATCGCACGGGCCTGACGGCTGTTGCGCACCTTGCGGCCTTCCTGGTACTCGGCCGCCTGACGGAAACTGCGTTTATTCGCCTCCTTGTAGACCTTCGCGCAACGCAACTCGTTGCCGCAGCGCACCACATAAACAGCTGCTTCTTTACCACTCATGAGTGGGCGCAGCACCTCGTCGACCAGACCGTCCTCGATCAGGGGTTCAATGCGTTTTGGAGTCTTCATCAGCTTTTATTGTGGGTCCTTTATTACCAAACACGCGAAAGTCATTCGTTATACGGCAATCCACTCACGGGGGGAGGGGTTGCCGACTTATGAACATTGCAGATGCACACAATGTACCGATTTCATCAGGTAAAACCGACGACCGCCATGGGTCGTTCCAGATCATAGCCGAGCCTGCGTCACTTGTTGTGCAGGGGCATTGAGGGCAATTGCGACAGAAGCTGACAACACAACTCATGCCTTCCGTAGGATTTTTCCCAACAGACCTCAATTTCCTCCGACAACGGCCGAAGCCCTAAGTGACAAAGTGATTTGTCCGACAATCGCTCCCCCAACAATAGCGATGCCGCACTCAAGGATCCGGGTTGACCAAGAACGTTTACGGCTGCCAATAAACCGCGAGTCATCTGCACTGCGTGGGCCGACAAGAAAATCTGGAGCGCGGATGAACATCAAACAGAAGTTGACCTGGGCGTTTGCAATCATCGCCTGCCTGCCCGTGGTGCTGGTCGCCACCCTCGTTGTGCTGAACCTGCGCAGTGATGCCAGGGACGAATTCGTCGACGGCAGTGCCCGCGAGATTCGTCAGGTCAGCAACGCCATGCAATTGTTCTTTGACGGCATCAGCCAGAACGTCGATTACCTGGCCAAGCAACCGCTGATCCGCAACTCCGACGACAGCCTCAAGACTTACATGGCCGCCAACGCCGAGAGCGTCCCCCAGGGCGAGGCGGACAAAAAAGTCTTCGCCCTGCTCCAGGACCTGGGCAACAGCCACCCGGCCTATGCCTATGCCATCCTCGGCACCGCGGCGGGCGGCTATGTGTCGTGGCCGGATGATCCGAAGCTCAATAACTACGACCCGCGCCAGCGCCCCTGGTACAAGGCCGCCCAGGCCAAACCGGGCAAGCCGTTCCGCACCGAGGCTTACTACTGGGCCCAGGACGACGCGACCTACGTCAGCACCGTGCGCACCATCGACAACAAACTGGGCACCAACGGTGGCGTGGTCAGCATCGACGTGACGCTCAAGCAGCTCACCGAAATCGTCAAGCAGATCAAGCTCGGTGAAACCGGCTACCTGATGCTGCTGGAAAACACCGGCATGGTCCTGGTGGACCCGAAACAACCGGAACACAACTTCAAACCGCTGAACAGCCTTGGCGACGGCTACGCGCAACTGGCCAAGGCCGGCAAGGGCCTGGTGGAAGTGGAGCTGAACGGCGAGCACTACATGGCCAACGTCTGGCCATCGGAGCAACTGGGCTGGACCTTCATCGGCCTGATCAAACAGGACGACGTGATGAGCTCCGCGACCCAGTTGACCTGGTTGATCGCCATCATCGCCGCCGTCCTGGCTGTCATCTTCGCTGTCGTCGGCGCCAGTTTCGCCAGCCTCATCGTGCGCCCGATCCGCAGCGTGGCCAGCGGCCTGGAAGGCATCGCCCAGGGCGAAGGCGACCTGACCCAGAACCTGCAAATCCGTGGCAACGATGAAACCGCGCAACTGGCCAACTGGTTCAACCAGTTCCTGACCGCGATTCGCAACCTGATCCAGAACATCGGCGGCGCGGCGGGCAAGATCCTCGCCACGTCCAAGAGTTCGACCCAGGTCTCCAGCGACATGGCCGAAGCCGCCGGGCGCCAGCGTGAAGCGGTGGACATGGTCTCCACGGCGTTCCACGAAATGGTCGCCACCGCCAACGAAGTCGCGCGCTCTTGCAGCCAGGCCGCGGAGTCTGCCGACAGTGGCCAGCGCCAGGCGCGCGAAGGTCAGCAGCAGATCGACGCGGCGGTGAACAGCGTGGATCGCCTGAGCCAGGAAATCGAACAGTCGGCCCAGTCGATGCAACAGCTCGAACGCGACAGCAACGACATTCAGTCGATCCTGGGGACCATCCGCTCGATCGCCGAACAGACCAACCTGCTGGCGCTGAACGCCGCGATCGAAGCGGCCCGTGCCGGTGAACAGGGACGCGGCTTTGCCGTGGTGGCCGACGAAGTGCGGGCCTTGGCCAAGCGCACCGCCGACTCCACGGCGGAAATCGACGGACTGCTGGGCAATCTGGCCAAACGCACCAGCCAGGTGGCCCATCAGATGCACGCCAGCCTGGAAGTGTCCCAGCAATCGGTGACCCGCATCGGCGAGGCACGCAACAGCTTCGGACAGATCCGCGAGTCGGTGGACGTGATCCGCGACATGAACACCCAGATCGCCACGGCGGCGGAACAACAGCATCAAGTGGCCGAAGACATCAACCGGCACATCAGCCAGATCCATGGCGATGCGCAATTGGTGGCGGAACTGGCCAACTCGGCGCGCCTGGACTCCCAGAGCCTGGCCGGGTTGTCCAGTGAGCTGGACGGGTTGGTGCGCAGGTTCCGGACCTAATTAGTCGCCATACCCCCAAACCCTGTGGGAGCGAGCGTGCTCCGGGCGGCGTTCCGACGATGAGGCCACCAGTTTCAACATCTTTGTTGACTGACACACCGCCATCGCGAGCAAGCTCGCTCCCACAGTTGTTCTGTGTTCAGCGTTCGATGATGGCGGTCACGCCCTGCCCGCCCGCCGCGCAGATCGAAATCAGTCCCCGCCCCTTGCCCGCCACATCCAGCAACTTCGCCAGGTTGGCGACGATGCGCCCGCCCGTAGCGGCAAACGGATGCCCCGCCGCCAATGAACTGCCCTTGACGTTGAGCTTGCTGCGGTCGATCGAGCCCAGCGCCGCATCGAGCCCGAGACGGGTTTTGCAGTACTCGGGATCTTCCCAGGCCTTCAAGGTGCACAGCACTTGCGCGGCGAAGGCTTCGTGGATTTCGTAGTAGTCGAAGTCCTGCAAGGTCAGGCCATTGCGCGCCAGCAACCGGGGCACGGCGTAGACCGGTGCCATCAACAAGCCCTCGGCGCCGTTGACGAAATCCACCGCCGCCGCCTCGCCGTCACGCCAGTAGGCCAGGATCGGTAAGCCGCGTGCCTTGGCCCATTCCTCGCTGCCCAACAGCACCAGTGACGCACCATCGGTCAGTGGCGTGGAGTTGCCGGCGGTCAGGGTGCCCTTGGCGCTTTTCTCGTAGGCCGGCTTGAGCGCGGCGAGCTTTTCCAGCGTGGAGTCCGGGCGCAGGTTGTTGTCGCGGGTCAGGCCCAGGAAGGGTGTCATCAGGTCGTTGTGCCAGCCCTCGGCGTAGGACGCGGCCAGTTTCTGATGGCTCTCGAACGCTAATTGATCCTGTGCTTCGCGCGGGATGTCCCAGGTCTGCGCCATCAACTCGCAATGCTGTCCCATGGACAACCCGGTACGCGGCTCGCCGTTGCGCGGGAACTCGGGAACCAGATGCTTGGGACGCAACTGCAGGAAGGTTTTCAGTTTGTCGCCGGTGGTTTTCGCGCGGTTGGCTTGCAGAAGTATTTTGCGCAGGCCTTCGCTGACGCTGATCGGCGCATCCGAGGTAGTGTCCACGCCACCGGCAATGCCACAGTCGATCTGCCCCAGGGCAATCTTGTTCGCCACCAGCAGCGCGGCCTCCAACCCGGTGCCGCACGCCTGCTGGATGTCATAGGCCGGGGTGGCGGGCGACAGTCGCGAACCCAGTACGCACTCACGTGTGAGGTTCATGTCCCGCGACAATTTGAGCACCGCCCCGGCGACCACCTCGCCGATGCGCTGGCCGTGCAGGTTGTAACGCTCGATCAGGCCTTCGAGGGCGGCGGTGAGCATCACCTGGTTACTGGCCGTGGCGTAGGGGCCATTGGAGCGGGCGAAGGGAATCCGGTTACCGCCGATGATCGCGACGCGGCGCAGTTGGGTCATGAAAAGCTCCTGATGAAATTGCCAAAATTGAAACTCCCCCTGTAGGAGCTGCCGAAGGCTGCGATCTTTTGACTTGGCTTTTTTGTAATCAAGATCAACAGATCGCAGCCTTCGGCAGCTCCTACAATGACCAAGCGTAGGCCTTATCTCGTGGATCGAACGACTGATCGCCATTCGTGGTCCACACTTTGATCCCCAGCTTTCGGAGCGCGTTCCATGTCTGACCGCTATATCGACTTCGCCAATTCGTCCATCGGCCACCGCCTGGTCGGCGCCCTGGGGTTGCCGACGCCGACCAGGCTTGAGCGCTGGCAAGCGGGCCGGTTGCGACCTGTGGAAGGCGCACTGCTGATCGGCGGCGGGCCGTTGACCGAACACGTCAACGCCTTCGCCAACCGCCTGACCGACGCGATCTACAGCTACGGCACCGAGCCTTCGATGGCCACGGCCTGGATTCCCGGCCACGGACCGAAACTCAAGGCCGTGGTATTCGACGCCAGTGACCTGCTGCACACCGATCAGCTCAAGCAACTGCGCGAGTTTTTCCAGCCGCTGATGAAGAACCTCGAACACTGTGCGCACCTGGTGATTCTCGGGCGTGACCCGCAAACCCTGCGCGACCCGTTCGCCGCCAGTGCACAGCGTGCCCTGGAAGGTTTCGGCCGTTCCCTGGCCAAGGAATTACGCAGCGGTGCCACCCTGCAATTGATCTACGTCGGCGAAGGTGCCGAGGCGCAGCTGGAAGGCCCGCTGCGGTTTTTCCTCTCGCCGAAAAGCGCCTTCGTGTCCGGGCAGGTCATTCGCTTGAATCCGTGCGCGACGCCAGTCACCGACTGGACACGCCCGCTCGCCGGGCGCAAGGCTCTGGTTACCGGCGCAGCACGCGGTATCGGTGCCGCCATCGCCGAAACCCTGGCCCGTGATGGTGCCGACGTCACCCTGCTTGACGTGCCTGCGGCCAAAACCGATCTCGAAGCGCTCGCCGCGCGCCTCGGCGGGCGCAGCATCACCCTCGACATCTGCGCCGAAGACGCCACCGCGCAGTTGATCGAACAATTGCCCGATGGCCTCGACATCGTGGTGCACAACGCCGGCATCACCCGGGATAAAACCCTGGCCAACATGACCCCGGAATTCTGGGACGCGGTGCTGGCGGTCAACCTCAATGCGCCGCAAGTGCTGACCAAAGCCCTGCTCGACAGCGGCACCCTGCACGACAACGGCCGGGTGATCCTGCTGGCGTCCATCAGCGGCATCGCCGGCAATCGCGGGCAAACCAATTACGCGGCGAGCAAGGCCGGGTTGATCGGTATGGCACAAGCCTGGGCGCCGCTGCTCCAAGAGCGCGGCATCAGCATCAACGCCGTGGCGCCGGGGTTCATCGAAACGCAGATGACCGCACACATTCCCTTCGGCCTGCGCGAAGCCGGACGGCGCATGAGTTCGCTGGGCCAGGGCGGCCTGCCGCAGGACGTCGCCGAGGCCGTGGCCTGGCTCGCGCAACCGGGCACCGGCGCGTTCACCGGGCAAGCATTGCGCGTATGTGGGCAAAGCGTTCTGGGAGCTTAAGGATGATCACCGACTGGCACACACTCAACCGCGAACCCGGCCTGCCGGGGTTGTACGCACGAGCGGCGACACGGCGCAAAATCACTGGCAGCCACCTGCCCGATTCGGGGTTGCGTTGCTGGGTCGAAGTCGATCCCAAGCGCCTGGCGGCCTACCGCAAGGTCTGTGGTTTCGCCGACAACGGCCTGCTGCCGCCGACCTACCCGCACATCCTCGGGTTTGCCTTGCAGATGCAACTGCTCACAGCCAGGGACTTCCCGTTCCCGCTGTTGGGTCTGATTCACCTGAGCAACCGCATTCGTGTACTGCGCCCCATGGGCGGGGTGAGTCGAGTGCGCGTCAGCGTGCAAGTGCAGAACCTGCTACCCCACGCCAAAGGCGCAACGTTCGATTTGCTGACCACACTCGACGATCAGTTGGGCCCGCTGTGGGAAGCAGAAAGCCGGATGCTCTGTCGCGGCGTCAAACTCGAGGGCGAACCGCTCGAAGAGAGCCTGGTACCGAGCCTGGCCCTGAGCGAAGTCGAGCACTGGAAAGCGCCCTCGGACATCGGCCGGCAATACGCCAAGGTGTCCGGCGACTACAACCCGATTCACCTGAGCGCGGCCAGCGCCCGACTCTTCGGCTTCCCGACCGCCATCGCCCATGGCCTGTGGAACAAGGCGCGCACCCTGGCTGCGCTGGCCGGGCATCTGCCTGTGGCGAATGTCGAGATCGAAGTGCAGTTCAAGAAGCCGGTACGGTTACCCAGTGAAGTGACGTTGCTGGCCAGTGCGCCGGGGCCGAGTGGGGACTTTCAATTGGTGGGTCTCGGGGAGCTGGAGCATATGGTCGGGCATTGGCGACCGGTGGCCTGAACGGCTGATATTTATGGTGAGGAAGCGTGCTCCTGATGGGCTGCGTACACTCAGATAATCAGGTCGGCTTTCAGGCCGCCTTCGCGGGCAAGCCCGCTCCCATAGGTTCAAGGTACATCCACCAGGGTCAGGTCGGCCGGCAGGCAGTCTTCGCGGGCAAGTCGGATCGCCACACCGCCGCTCCCACAGAAGAGCAAAGGCAGAGCAGCCCACACCGCGCCGCTTCTCACCACTCATCAGGCCGAGCGTTAGCTCGCCTGCAGCTCTTGATCTTGATCCACCCGCCCCCTCGGGAGGCTGAGCGGAGGTGTTCATCCGGGGATTGGCGCGCAGCGCCGTTCGACGCAGTCGAACTCATTGCATGTAGGTCGAAGCGAAGCCGACCGGAGGGCAATGCCCCCGGATGAATACCGCAGCGAAGGAACGCCGAGCCTAAGCGAGGGGCCGTACGTAAGGGGCGAGCGTTTTTTGCTTACTTTTTTAGGCGCTTGTAAAAAAGTGAGTCGCCGTAAGGGCGAAACCGCCAGCCGCCGTTACCGCAGAAATGGATATGTACTCAACCCAAACCACCAACATGGTCGGCCCAGAGGCCGCCAAGTCAACGCTTGACCAGATAAACCTGCGGCTGAGGAAACAGATTATTGAGCGTCTCCAACAACCGCACGTGATAAATCGGCTTGCGAAAAAGATCCAGCACCTGCAAGCGCAACATGTCACTGACATCATCCATGCCCGCATGCCCCGACATCACAATCACCGGCAAATGCTGGCGCGACGTATGCTCGCGCAAGCGCTTGATCAACGACATGCCGCTCTCCTCCGGCATGCGCAAATCGGTGATCACCAAAGCGATATCGGGATGCCGGGTCAGATGCTGCAGCGCGAGCTTGACCGAAGTGGCCGTAAAGCAGTTGAACCCCTCACCCTCCAGCAACTCAGCCAACTCAAGCAATGCGTCCTCTTCGTCATCCACCAGAAGCAACTGTTGGCGTGGCTGTGCGTGAGTGTTCATGAGGTAACACCTGCAATGGACGAAGCGCTGATGTTAGTACCCGATTTCAGCATTTCCGATGCCTTAATCAGGAACTAGGGACCAGTGCAGTCCTGATATTGCCGAACACCGTCCTAATATCATCCCCAACGCCCGAACTGAGCCCGGCGATAACCACCGCGACCATGGCAGCGATAACCGCGTACTCAATACCTGAAGCCCCCTCGGTATCCTTGATCAAGCCTTTGTAATATGCGATTTCGGCAGCGACCTTCAAAACAAGCGTGGAAAAAGACATGGCATTTCTCCTGGACGACGACGGGTGTTGCACGGACGCAACATGATTCCCCAGTGCCAGCACCAGCATTGTCGGCATTCCCAGGCCCAACAACTGTAAATACGCATTAATACGAAAGCATTAACCGTTTCGTTGACGTCAAAAACAGGTCGTTTTATCGCAACTTTGCACTTCCGTTAGATATTTTCCCCGCACTAATGGCATTTTGCTCTACCTGCGCTACGGTCAAATAGCGAAATAGTTCCATGTTCATAGCTGCCTGATTGCGAAGTTGTCTCGTTGGACTTGACGAGGTTTGCGCAGCAGGAAAGGGAGAGCCTTCATGAACAGCCGTGTCACTCTGGGCCTCGCCGGACTGTTTCTGGTCGGCGCCATCATTACCGGCTACTGGGGACTCTCATTGAGTCGCCAACCGGCCCCCGAGGCCGTTGCCCAATCCACCGCCAATGCACCGCTGGCCATCCCACAGGCACCTCTGTCGGCAAATGACCCGACCCGCCATCCGGTGGTCGTGCTGGTCAACGATGTCGCGCCATATACCCCGGTCACCCCCGCCGATGTCGTCCTGGAACAGTTGCACACCGCCCCGGTCGGCAGCCTGACCAGCCTCGACCAGGCGATTGGCCGTACCCCCTGGCGCGCCCTCACCGCCGGCAGCTGGCTCAACGACGAAAGCTTCGAAGCCGGCAGCAAGCTGTCGCGGATGATCCGCCCCAATGAGCGCGCCCTCGCGGTCGCCACAGACGAAGTGGTCATAGTCGCCGGGCAACTGACGCCGGGGGACTATGTCGATGTGCTGCTGTTCCTGCGCATGGACACCCTCAATCCTCAGCCAACGGCTCAACTCGTGGTGCCGGCCTTGCGGGTGCTCGGGGTCGGCGAGCAATTGGGGTTGACCAACGACGGCCAGCCTTCCAGCCCGGCGCGCAACGCCGATGAAAAACTCAAACAGGATCAATCCCGCGCCGCGGCGCGGACCGTGTTGCTCGCCGTTCCTGAACAACTGGTGAGCCGCCTGATGCTCGCGACCCAGGCCGGCGTGCTGCGCCTGGCCGTGCGTAGCGCCGATGAAAAACGCCTGGCGCGCTACTGGGCCGGCGACAGCGGCTCTGCCGCCAACCTGGCCAATGCCAACCGCGAGTTGTTGCAATTCAGCCAGTTGGCCATGACCGGGCCACCCAAACCTGTCACCACCAGCTCTGGCGCCGCGCCGCGCAAGCAGAGCGTGGAAGTCATTCGCGGTAACGAGATCACCCAACAAACACCCTGAGTCGAGCAAGGATGCCTTTCCATGCGCAGACCTTTTACGCCATTGTTCAACGGCTTGATCCGGGCCAATTTGCTCGGCGGCCTGCCGGCGAGTGCGGTATCACGTAGCGAGTTACCGCAATGAGCCAGAACCTGAGTCAAACCTTCCTCGCGATCACGCGCAACAGCACCGACCTGGAATGGCTGCAAGGTGCCCTTGCGCCCTTGGGCCAGGTGGTCAGCGCCGGTGGCGGCAGCCTCGACGAACTGTTGGCACTGGTGGACGTGACCTGCGCCAGCCTGGTGTTCATCGGCCTGGACCGCGACCACGTGGTCACCCAAAGCGCGTTGATCGAAAGCGCACTGGAAGCCAAACCGATGCTGGCGATCGTCGCGCTGGGCGACGGCATGGACAACCAGCTTGTACTCAATGCGATGCGTGCCGGGGCCAGGGACTTCGTGGCCTATGGTTCACGCTCAAGTGAAGTCGCGGGGCTGGTGCGACGCCTGAGCAAACGCCTGCCCGCTGTCGCGCCGAACACGCACCTTGGCCGCCTGACCGTGCTGTATGGCGTGCAGAGCAGCGCCGACGGCGCGTTGCTGGCCACACACATGGCGCAAGTGGTGCAAAAAAGCGGTCAGCACACGCTGCTGCTGGACCTTGGATTACCCCGGGGCGATAGCCTGGCGCTGCTGGGCCTTGAAAGCTCGTTTCATTTCGGCGATGCATTGCGCCACTTGCGACGCCTGGACGCGACACTGATCGACAGCGCCTTCACCAGTTGCGAAGCCGGGCTGCGCATCCTCGCCTACGCCAGTGGCGATGAACCGCTGGAACACACCAGCGCCGCTGAGCTGTACATGTTGCTCAGCGCCCTGCGCCAACACTTCCAGCACATCGTGGTAAACCTCACCGGTCAACCCGACAGTGAGGCGCTGCGCACCTTCGTCAGCCATTGCGACAAACTGCTGTGGTACACCGACCAGAACGTGCTCGACTGCCGCCGCAACCTCACGGTGCTCAACTTGTGGCGCGAAAAAGGCATGAAGCTCGATCACGCCAAACTGCTCGTGGACCGCTACCTGCGTAGCGTCGCACCGGACTCCGACACCCTGGGCAAGACGTTCGGCCTGGAGATCATCGCCACCCTCGCCTACAGCCCGGAAGTGCGGCTCAACGCCAAGAACCAGGGCCTGACCCTGTTCGAACTGGCCCCACGCGAGGGCCTCACCCAGGGCCTGCGCGCCCTCGGCGAGCGCCTGGCCAAGCATTCCGAAGGCCTGGCCAAACCCAAGACCGGCTGGTTCAACCGCTTGAGGGGCGCACAATGAGCAGTGAAAAACTCTTCGGTTCCCCCCATCGCGGCGCAATCGGCAACACCGACCACGAAGGCCTGAAACTGGTGCTGCACCGCTACATCATCGACGCCATCGAAGAGTCGGGGAAAAACCTGCTGGAGGGTTCGCGCCAGGCGCTGTCGCAGTTCGTGATCGACAAGGTGGCCGAGTACATCGCGCGTTTGCACCTGGCGATTTCCCGCTATGAAATGGAGCGCCTGGCCGAAGAGATCGTCGACGAACTCACCGGTTTCGGCCCTCTGGAAGTACTGCTGCGCGACCCGACGGTGACCGAGATTCTGGTCAACGGGCCGCACCGGGTATTTGTCGAACGCGAAGGCTTGCTGCACTTGAGTGACCTGCGCTTTATCGATTCGCACCACGTCGAACGTGTCATGCAACGGATTCTCGCGCCCCTGGGTAGACGTCTCGATGAGTCCTCGCCCATGGTCGACGCGCGCCTGCCGGACGGCAGCAGGGTCAACGCCATCATTCCGCCGATTGCCCTCGATGGCCCGTGCCTGTCGATCCGAAAGTTCCGCCAGGACATGCTCAAAAGCTCCGACCTGATCGCGATGCAAACCATCGATCACGGGATCTTCGAATTCATTCATGAAGCCGTGGGCAAGCGCTGCAACATCCTGATCAGCGGCGGCACCGGCACCGGCAAGACCACGCTGCTGAACATTCTCAGCCAGTTGATCAACCCCCACGAACGACTGGTCACCATCGAAGACGTCGCCGAACTGCAACTGGGCCACCCTCACGTCGTGCGCCTGGAAACCCGTCCACCGAATGCCGAAGGCCATGGCGAGGTGAAAGCCAGCGACCTGATTCGCAACGCCCTGCGGATGCGCCCGGACCGGATCATCCTCGGTGAGATTCGCGGCGTCGAAGTGGTCGATGTGCTGACCGCGATGAACACCGGCCACGACGGTTCGATGAGTACCGTACACGCCAACAACGCCCAGGATGCACTGCTGCGCCTGGAAACCCTGGTGGGCTTGACCGGCCGCAGCATCGCCGAACGCACCCTGCGACAAATGATCTGCGCGGCGCTCGACGTGGTCATCCAACTCACGCGCCTGCCCGACGGTCGCCGCTGCGTCAGTGAAGTGGTGGAAGTCGTTGGTGTGCGCGACGACGTGTATGTCACCAACACACTGTTCCGTTTCGACCGCCACACCGGATTTGGTTTCCTGCGTGAAGCCGTGAACCCGGCTGGCGACAAATTGCGCCGGGACTCGGCGCTGTCTCCCTCGGCGTACTGAGGTCACGGCATGCTCAAACCGGCGCTGCTCATCCTCGTTTGCCTGATCTTTCTCGGCCTGGCGCTGCGCCTGCTCTATAGCGGCTTGCGCCAGACCGGCAACGAACGGATTCTGGGACGCCTGAACCAGGGACAACCGCTTCGGGCCGTGCAGAAGTCATCATGGGCGGGCCTTGAGCGGGCGTTCCTGCGTGCCGGTCTCGGACGCCCCACCGAACGCCTGGGCCAATGGCTGGTGTTCTGGATACTCGGGGTGCTGCTGGGGATTGCCCTGGGTGGCTGGATCGGCGCGCTACTGGCGCTGCTGGTGCCTCCGGTGGTGCTACGACTATTCGTCAGCTGGCGTTATCAGCGTCGCCTCAGTCGCATGATCGACCAACTGCCGATGCTGCTCGACCATGCCGTACGCAGCCTGAAGTCCGGGCGAACCCTGGCCGATGCCGTGCTCGGCGCCATCGATGCGGCCGAAGACCCGCTGAAAAATGCCATGGGCCGGATTCAACGCAATGTGCAACTGGGGGTCAGCCTGGCAGACGCCGCTTCGGACTTCGCCGAACTGTACGAAAAAGACGAACTACGCCTGCTCGCACTCGGCTTGAAGGTCAACCACCGCTACGGCGGCAATGCCAGTGAGCTGTTGGAAAACCTGATCAAGATGATCCGCGAGCGCGAGCAAGCGGCTCGCCAGTTGAAGGCCATGACCGGCGAAACCCGCATCACTGCCGTGGTCCTGGCCCTGCTGCCGGTCTCGGTCGCTGGCTACTTTCTACTCACCAATCCAACCTACCTGCTTTCCATGTGGCACGACAGCTCGGGGCAAATCATGCTGGCGAGTGCCTTCGGATTTCAGGTATTCGGTTGCCTGGCGCTTTGGCGCATGTTGCGTAGCCTATGAATATGACGATGCTCTTGCTGGTGAGCGCACTGCTGCTTTTCGGGGCTGCGCTGTTGTTGCTCAGCGCCTTGCTGGACCAAAGCCGACGGGCACGCCAAGTGGCCCAGCGCCTGGATGGCAAGGCGCCCGGTGATAGCCACCTCACCCAACTGCTGCATGCCCTGGGTGCCAGTCGGCTGGGGCAGCAGTCGGTCAAAATGGACAACGAAACCCAGGCCCTGCTCAACCGCCTGGGCTGGCGCAGCGTACGCCAACGCTCGCTGTTCGCCGCCTTGCAGGTGGGTGTGCCGATGTTGGCGCTGTCCTTGTGCCTGCTGATCCAGGGGCTGTTCTTCCCGAATGTGGAGAACCACTGGATCGCCCCGATGCTCGCCACCAGCGCCGGCTATCTGTTGCCCAAGCGCTGGCTGGCCGCCGCCGCACAGCGTCGGCAAAAACAACTGGCCACCGAAACCTCGACCTTCATTGCACTGCTGCGCACCCTGTTCGAATCCGGCATGGCGGTGGAGCAATCCCTGCGTGTGCTGAGCCAGGAGGGCAGGCAGTTGCTGCCCGTCCTGACCCATGAACTGCGCCTGATTCTGACCCGCGTCGACTCCGGCCTGGAACTGGGCGAAGAGTTGAACAAGACCACCCGCTTGCTTGCGGTAGACGAGTTCACCGACACCTGCGTGATCCTTCAACAATTGATCCATCAGGGTGGCGGCGCGATGAAATCCCTGCTGGCGCTCAAACAGTTGCTCGACGACCGACGCCTGACGCGCCTGCAGGAATACATCTCCAAAATGTCCGCCAAAATGTCCGTGGTGATGATGCTGTTTCTCTTCCCGGCGTTATTGATCGTCCTGGCCGGCCCGGGCTTCACGGCCCTGGCCAGGTCCTTTGGGCACTAATCCTGCGGATCGAGATTATCCAGCGCCCGATTCACCGCCAGCTCACCCAGCATGATCACCTGCGCAATCCCCAGCATCGTATTGCGCTGCGAGCCCTGCAGAAACCCAGCGAAATCACTCGCCATCACACTCGCCGACGCCAGTGACTCACAGGCGTGGGCCAGCAGGGTTTCGGTGTCGATATTCGGGGCGATGACAAACATCGTGCCTGGCTTGTGGGTGACAGGTTTTGGGGGATTTGGGGTGGGTTTGATCATGGTGAAGCTCCAAGTATGAGATGGAGCTGCCACTGATCGCCGCGACAGCAATCAAGGGTGGCAGCTGTACGCGGGGTCGCGGACCGAGCTACTTGGAAACCCGGCATACCCGAAGGTATCCCGCGCACAGCCACCATTACATCAAACGACAAGCACCGAAGCGCTCCGGTTTGAGCCGGTGGATTATGCACCAAGTAGACTAAAAGGCCGCGACAGCCCGGTCACTGATTTTGCAGCGACCGACAAAGGCTAGAGATCGCGCTTCCGACGGACAACCTGAAAAGCGTGTCGGAGATTTCCCAGGGGTTTGAGGAAAACTACACAGGAATGTGTTGGCTGAAAGGACGTCATCGCGGGCAAGCCCGCTCCCACAGAAAGGCAAAGACAGGTCGGCGTACACCGCGTCGCTCTTCACCACTCATCAGGCCGAGCGTTAGCTCGCCTGCAGCTCTTGATCTTGATCCACCCGCCCCCTCGGAAGGCTGAGCGGAGGTGTTTATCCGGGGATTGGCGCGTAGCGCCGTTCGACGCAGTCGAACTCATTGCATGTAGGTCGAAGCGAAGCCGACCGGAGGGCAATGCCCCCGGATGAATACCGCAGCGAAGGAACGCCGAGCCTAAGCGAGGGGCCGTACGTAAGGGGCGAGACCTTTTGGTTACTTTTGGGGCGTTTGCCAAAAGTGACCCGCTGTAAGAGCGGAACCATAAGCAGCCGTTACCGCAGCAACGGATATGTACTCAACCTAAACCACCAGCATGGTCGGCCCAGAGGCCGCCAAGCCTCAGTGCGCCGTAACCCGCTGCCGCCCCACGGTCCCACTGGGCGACAAGGCCAACGCCAACTGCGTCCGATTATGCATATGCGTCAACCGCAACACCTGCGACACATACAACTTCACCGTGTTCTCGGTAATCCCCAACTCACAGGCAATCTGATAATTGGTCTGCCCCTTGCCCACCAACCGCGCCACGTCCAGTTGCCGCGGTGACAGCTGATTGAACATCGCCGGAACCTCCACCACATCACCATCAGCGACACCCGCGTCAGCCGCATGCGGCCCACGCCGAACCTTGTCCAGATCCTGGTACAGATCATCGATCGACTCGGACAGATACTGCAGCTTCTGATTCAAATGCCCCAACTGCAGGTTCTTGTGCCTCTCCTGCAAGGCCACTTCCTGCCGCTGCATACCCTCGAACAACTCATCCAGATCGATCGGCTTCTGGTAATAGTCGGCAACGCCAGCGCGCAGGGCCTTGATCACATCCTGCTTGTCGGCACACCCGGTGAGCATGATCGCCTCGAACGCCCGGTGCTTGCCCGATAGCCGCTGCAACTCCTGCATCAGCTCAATACCGTCCATGCCGGGCATGTGAAGGTCCAGTAGCACCAGGCCGATATCGAGGTCTTCGTTGAAACGCTCGATCGCCTGATAGCCCGATTCGCAGGGAACACAACGGTAACCTTTGCCCTCCAGAAACTCGCAAAGCTCTTCAACGATCAATGGCGCATCGTCGACCACAAGGACTTTTACTGCCGAAGTAAACTTGCTCACGAGTAACTCCCTGTCAGGTCAAAGGTTGACCCGTCCCTCAGCGACAGCCAGCGGCTGTACAACTTCTGTCTGAAAAGTAGACGTAGTTTGCGGCTATGTACACAAAAGGGTCGGCTAGCGGAACCAGGCAAATGTCAGAATCAGCCCCACCAGCACGAAGGGTGCAAATGGCTGCTTCCTTGACAGTTCAGGTGCCATGTAAAAAAGATGGGTTCTAAGCCCTTGACCCATATGAAGCCAGACTCTTGGCGCCAGCAGCAGCCAGAAAACGCTGGCCAATCCGGCGCCAATAAACGTGCCGAGCACGTGCATACCGTCCGTCGCAAGAGCCAGGGCGGCCATGAGTTTCACGTCGGCGCCACCCATTCGCTTCATGGCATAGCCCGGTAGCGTGAAGCCCAGGGCCAACAAAAAGGCCCAGCCACCCTGTTGTGCCTCGGCACCCAGCCAGGTCGTGCCGCTCCACAGCAACCATGCCAGGGCCAGGGCACCGCCGCCCAGGGTGAGGCCGTTGGCGATGTGCCGTTGCCGGGCATCCTGTGCGGCGCACAGCGCCAGCCAGATCAGTAGGACAAAGCTCTGCATTCGGTAAAAAACGTCCGTTTTGGCTGAATGATTCTATGCTGACATTACTCAGTGTTGGTCAGGGTAGACGCACTCATGAAAGCCAGCCTCCCCCACAAACAAAAAGGTGCCGCCGCAATTGAATTCGCCTTGGTGTTCATCATTTTTTTTGGCGTGTTCTACGGCATCATCAGCTACAGCCTGCCGCTGCTGTTGATGCAGTCATTCAACCAGTCGACCGCCGAAGCCGTACGCCGCAGCGTGGCGCTGGACCCGGCCACCCCGGGTTACAGTGCCGCGCTGATCGCCCGCGCCAAGACGGAGCTGACCACGCAAACGGCCTGGATTGCGCCGGCCCTGAACTTCAATGTCGCCACTGATGCCACCGTCACTTATGTGGGCGGCTTGCTGACAGTGCGCATCAGTTACCCCACCAATAAAATCAGCGCCGTCATCCCGTTCCTGAACCTGCCCGGCATCGGTCAGGTACCCAATCTGCCGGCGACCCTCACGGCCAGTGCGAGCCTGCAATTTTGAGTGCCGGGGACAAATTGTTCGGGCGCCTGCTCCACCGACACCCGCCGCCGCCACCGGAGCCGCCGGAGGCACTGCAGGTGCACAGCTTCGGATTGCAGATGCAACTCAATGCCGAGGGGCGTGTCGTTCAATTGAGCGGTCCGCTGCGGCACTTGCTGGCCCAGCATCCCCCCAGCGCACAGGCACCGCACCTGCTCGACTTCCTGTTGCCCCACAGCAGCCTCGTCATCGAAGGCTCGCCAGCGGACTGGCAGGGACAAACCCTGGACCTGGACTTCTGCAGCCTCAACGGTCCGCCGCTACATTTGCGCGGCTGGGTGCAACCCTTGGCCGATGCCTGGCTGTTGCAGATGCTGGACATCGGTGACTTGCTGCTCGAACGCCGGCAATCGCGCAACCGCGAACAATGCCAGGTGCTGGCGCTGCAAATCGCCGGACAGTTGCGCCTGTGTAGCCTGACTCGCCTGCCCGAGATGCTGGCCGAACAACTGCAAAGCCTGGCCCAGCGCTTTCAGATCCCGTGCATTGCCCTGGCCTTGCTCGATGAGCAGGAACAGGGTTGGCAAATTTACCAGCACTACGCGGCCCTTGATGCAGCGCAACTTTGGCAAAACGGTCAACGCCTGGGCACGGGGCTGGACAGTCTGAGCGGCTCCGCACCGCAGCACCTGACCCCGCGCGAACACCCGCGCCTGCAGGGCACGTTCGGCAATACCGATGGCTTCGCCGTGCCTTATCACGATGCGCAAGGGGTGGTTGCCTGGTTGCTGTGCGGTTTCTTCACGGCGCAACAACGCGCCCCCGATGTCACGGAACGCGACTGGCTGCAAATCACCGCCGCGCTCGCCAGCCCCTTGCTCGGGCGCCTGCGCGAGCATCGGCATCATCTGCAACTGGAACGCCTGGAATCGCTGCAAGCCTTGCTGGGAACAGGCTGGTGGGAAGTCTTCAGCGACAGCGACGAGGTTCAGTTGGCGCCTTCGCTGGTCACCACCCTGAACCTTGGAACATCGCGTTTATCCGTGCAGGACTGGCTCGAACAGGTGTATCCCGTCGACCGCGAAGAGCTGCGCATGCGCCTGAAAGACTTGCAGACGCAGGGCATTCCCCTGCTGCTGTGTGTGCGCCTGTATCGCCCCTACAATGCGCCCGAACCCATCTGGTATCGCCTGCAAGGCCAGGCCCTGGGCGCGGGGAAAAACCGTCGGCTGGTGGGTTTCATGCTCGACATCAGCGACATAAAGAACCAGGAGCAGATCGCCGCCGCCGCCCGCGCACGCCTGGACAATCTGATCGCCAGCTCTCCGGCGGTGATTTACGTACAGCGCTATGTCGAAGGTGTGTTGCAACCGGTGTTCTTCAGCGACAGCCTGTTGCCACTGCTCGGCTGGACCCTCGCCGACTGTGCGCCCGGGGCGTTGGTTGAACGGGTACATCCCGACGACCGCCCGCAGTATTTCGAGCGCACGCGGCTGTTGCTGCGTGAAGGCTCGGTGCGCGCCCGCTATCGGTTGCGCGACAGTCGCGGCGACTATCACTGGCTGCTGGACGAAGCGAAGTTGTTGCGCGACGACCTCGGCTTGCCGGTGGAAGCCGTGGGTCTGTGGCTGGATATCACCGAAGCGACCCAGGCCACTGAACAGGTCAGGCAAAGTGAAGAACGCTACCGGATTCTGGTGGAAGACTCGCCGGCGATGATCTGCCGCTACCAGCCGGATCTGACGCTGACCTTCGGCAACCGCCCGTTGGCCACCTACCTGGAATTGGCGCCCGAGCAATTGCCGGGGATGAATCTGGGCAACTGGATGTCCAGGGAACAGCGCGAGGCATTCACTCGACGGCTGGACCAGTTGAGCCCCGAGTTTCCGGTCAGTACCGCCGAGATCAACCTGCAACTGCCCGGCCGCGAACACGCCTGGTGGGTCTGGTCCGATCGCGGGGTGTTCGATGAACAGGGCCGGTTGCTCGAGGTCCAGGCCGTGGGGCGCGACAACACCGAGGTGCGGCGCTCGCAGCAGCAGCTCACACAAAGCGCGAAAATGGCCACCCTCGGTGAAATGGCCACCGGCCTGGCCCATGAGATCAACCAGCCGCTGAACGTCATGCGCATGGCCATCGTCAACGTACTCAAGCGCCTCAATAACGGTGATGTACAAGTCGATTACCTGATCGACAAGCTCACTCGCATCGACACCCAGGTGCAGCGCGCCGCGCGGGTGGTGGACCACATGCGGGTGTTCGGCCGCCGTTCGGAAATCGAGCAGCAGCCATTCAACCCGGCCAAGGCCATCGAAGGCACGCTGGCGCTGTTGTCCGAAGGAATGCGCGGCAAAGGCGTCGACCTGCGCATCAGCGAGACCGGTTTTGAAGTGCTGGTGCGCGGCTACGTCGATCAGCTTGAGCAGGTGCTGATCAACCTGATGGTCAACGCCCGTGATGCATTGCTCGGCGAGCGCGAGGCCAACCCCGATTTCAAACCGTGGATTTCGCTGTATACCGAACGGGATACGCACTCGGTACGCTTGTGGGTCGAGGACAACGGCGGCGGTATCGACCCGCGTTTGCTGGAGCGGATTTTCGAGCCGTTCTTCACCACCAAACCGGTGGGTGTCGGCACCGGTCTGGGGCTCTCGGTAAGCTACGGCATCGTCGAGCATATGGGCGGAAAACTGAGCGTGCAAAACACCAGCGAAGGTGCGCGTTTCTGCATCGAACTGCCGATTGTGACGCCGGACTAGATCACCAGCGCCGCTCGACCCGAATGACAACTGAGGTTGGCACCCACTTCGACTTTGTTCAGGTCGATCCCCAGGCTCGCCAGCAACGTATTGATCAGCGTATCCAGTAACGGGCTGAGTACCGTATTGATCGCATTGACCAACGCAGTCGTGACCTCACTCAAAATACTGCCCAAGCCTCCCACGATGCTGCCCGACGGCCCATACATGTTCACACCAAGGTTACTCACAGTGGTGTTCAGGCTGTTGACGATGTTGGTCGTGGTAAAGGCGTAGTAAAACGGTGGCTGATTGATCTCCGGCAGGTTGGCAGCCGCCGGTGCGGAATAGACGTGGGGGATGTTGGCATTTTGGGCAACCGCGGTGTTGACCATGAGATCGATGCTGCCGCCAACACCGGGCTGATGGTTGTAGCAGGTCAGGGACAGGATCAGCAGCCGCTTGCAGGTCTGCACGCCGATGTCGATGACCTTCAGGGGATTGACGTGGTTGCTGGGTGGAACAGCGGGTGAGCCAAACACATCGGCGGGATTGATCTGCCCGATCTTCAAACCGATCAGCGTGGTGGTGGTGCTGGTCGTCAGGCTTTTGTTCGTCGTACTCACACAACTGTAAGCCGTGACATAACTCCAGGCACCGGCCGCCTCCAGGGCCACGTCGATGCGTATCGGAGGTGGCAACAGCTTGATTTCCGGCGTGTCGCACGGCACGAGCACCGCGCAGGTCAATTCGTTGACAACGCCCACCAGGTCCCAATCAAACAATGAGTTCAGGATATTGGCCAGGGGTGAAGCGAGATCGATGACAGCGTTGACCAGAGGCGTGATGGCGTCCAGCACGGGCAGGTTGATCGACAACAACGTCTTGACCTGAGCCGTGCGTACATAGATGCGGTTGGGGCCCAAAGGGGCCAATGCCGCGTTTTTTGGATTGCCGATGGCCGACAGTTGCGGGGGCTCCATCACCTGCACCCGTGCCGTGATCTGCGCCAGGCCAGCGATGTTGATCGGCAAGGTCGCGACCGCGGCATTCTTCTTGTTGGCCAGTTGTACAAACCCTTCAATCAGATCGAAGGCTTTGAGGTTCACGGCAAGGGTCGAAATGTCGGTGCCGCTTTCAACATGCAACATGTTACCCAGCACAACGGACGTCGTACCCGCTGCCACCTTCAACGCTTGCAGGCTGACAATGGTTGCAGATGCTCCAAGTGTGCCGTTGGGGTCCAGTACGTTGATGGCGGTCTGGATCAACTGGCTGACATTGATCGTATTACCCAGTACCTGATCGTAGCCAACCGCAGTCAGGCCGAGGTCGATTTTCAACCGGTTGAGGTAGCCGAGCAGGCTGATGTCGGTATTGACCAACCCGTTCCAGCCCGCCGCACTGATACTGACGTTGCCTCCCAGCAACCCTCCGAAAAGCAGACTGGTAATGGCGGCCTTGCTGGTATCAAAGGTCAGGACCGCACTGCGGATCGTCAATGAAGCCAGGGGAGGCGGCAACGCAGCGACCGCCGTAGCGCTCAGCGTCAGCGTTGAACCCGTCGGTGCGCCGCCGGCCAACGCGCCGATGCCGCCGGCAATACTCTGTTGCACGACATGGCTGGCAATAACCCGGATAGCCTCGCTTTTGCTTGGGTCGGCAGCGAATACCCGAAGGTTGTTGGCATCCAGGGTCAGCGCACCACACGCCACAGCCAGTACGCGTCCAGTGGAGGGAATGGCGAAACCATTTCGTTGCGCGCTGGCCGTGGCATAGGTGTTAGCGGTTGAGCCGCCGGAACAGTCTCCCCCCTGGTGGCAGCCTCAAGGGCGGCCATGTCTGCCACGCGCTGCAAACTGCGTTTTTCCAGATACAGCCTGCCGGTATCGACCACCAACAACATGAATGCCAACGCCAGAGTCAGGGTCAATGCAGCCATCAAGCCGATCGCCCCCCGTTGCCGGGCCGGGCCGCAAAACTGCAGGCGGGGAGACATGGCGCACTCCTTTGCCGGCGCACGGCCGGGCGCAACCTCCGTTGGTGAAAAGCAGTGTAGACAAGGGCGGCCGAGACTGCTGGCAACTTGCCACTTCAGGCAATAAAAAACCCCTGTGAGGCACAGGGGTTCAGGGGCTGACTGATTCTAGGATGCGTGCGGTGGGTAGTTAGCCAATATCCGCGTGACCGTTTCCCAGATGGCATCGCGACGATCGGTCGGGTTCGGCGTGCGGCTGAGTATCTGTTCGTCACTGCCACGCCACACCAGCTTGCCGTCCTTGCCATCGAGCAGGTCGATCTGGATGGTCGCCACTTTGTAGCTGACGTTGCGGGTTTCGTTATACATGGGGGCGCCGTAGTAGCCATACCACGGGTTACCCCAGCCGCCGCCGTAATTGGTGGTCACCTGTTGTTGCCGCTCTTCGACAATCAGGTAGGTCTGTACATTCAAATCGCCCTTGGCGCCTGCGGCGGCCGGGCGCAGACCGCGCTGATCCAGTTGATCGGCAACCGCCTGACGGACGCGCTGTTCGGTCAGGTCGCTCTTGATCCGTGGATCATCGGGACGGTATTGCAGGGCGGGCTCTTTCCAGGTCCAGCTGCGATAGGCAGCAAAGTCGCGGCTGGCGTCGAAGTCATGATTGACCTGGTTGGCGGCGCAGGCACTGAGTAGCGCGGCCACTGCCAGTAAAACAAAACGGCGGAACATGATGAGTCTCCGGTTGAAGGCATGATCCTGCGAAATGCTTCTTATTCGATAAGAAGCTAACTGGGAGGATACGCCGACATTGCCTTTTCCACAGCCTGCCGTATGGCATCGGCCCGCTCGCTTTCGCTGCCCCGGTTACCGGTTTCAGCGCTGGCGCTCCACACCGGCTGGCCGCTCCTGGCGTCATACATATCCACCTGAACCACTACGACTTGCTCCTGATAGGTACGAACGACCGGTACAGTGGCGTACCCGCCATATCCAGGGCCATAGCCGTTGTAGCCACCATAACCGCCGCCGTAATAGTCGTCCTGAACCTGGCGCAAGCGGGTTTCCATCCGCAGGTCGGCGCTGACAAACAGGTCGGCCGGTCGATTATCGTGCAGCGGGCGCAAGCCGCGTTGATCCAGCGCATTGCTGACCGCTTCGGCGATCTGCGCCGAGTCGGCCCAGGCGGTGCCCGGTGGCAAATGCCCGTCGAGCCACGCCCAACTGCGGTAGCGCCCATAGTCACGGGGGGCTGCCGGGTAAGCGCTGCGGTCAAAGGTCTTGGCGGCCTGGGGCGGCGCCGGTGGCAATGGGTTGGACGTGGCGACATAGGGGTTGCTGCCCTGACAGGCCGCCAGCCCCAGGCAGAACACCAGCACACCTGAATGACTTTTCATTGCGTGCTCCGATCAGACAGGCCGACAGATCCAGTGCAAATATCGCCCAAGCCCGGCAAAGCCCGGATGACGACGGTGGGCCAGTTCCATTTCCAGCAGGTCCGCCAGCTCGGCGCGGGCCTGGAACTCCACTGGCATGTAATCGTGGAAAACCCGCACGCCACTCATGGTTTCGACCTTCCACAGACCTTCAAGTTGCGCCGCCAGCTCGCGCGGATCAAGGGGCTGTTGCGGGGTCAAGCTCTGCTTTTCACCGGCCATGTCGTTCTTGCGCATCTTGCGGAAATGGCCCTTGAGCAAGTTGCGATAAATCAGCGCGTCGCGGTTATAGAACGCCAGGGACAGCCAGCCGTCGGCCTTGGTCAGTTGATGCAGCACCGGCAGGATGGCGTGGGGTTCGGCCAGCCATTCCAGCACGGCGTGGCACAGCACCAGGTCGTAGGGCTCGGTGAGCTGCCCGAGCAGCTCCTGCCACGGTGCCTGAATGAACGTGGCGCTCTGCCCGGCTTCGGCAAAGCGCTGGCGGGCGCCTTCAAGCATCGGCTCGGCGGGCTCGGCGAGGGTCACCTGATGGCCGCGCTGGGCCAGCCACAACGACATGTGGCCAAGGCCGGCGCCGATGTCCAGCACGCGCAGCGGCCGGTCGGGCAGGATTTCGGTCAGGTCGGCCTGCAACACCGCGAGACGGATCGCGCCTTTGGCACCACCGTAGATTTTTTCGGCGAAACGGGTCGCCAGTTGATCGAAATGACGGTCGCTCATCAGCTGAACCTCCGTTCGCTGTCCGCCAGTTTGCTGCGCACCACGGCTTCCATGTCCAGGCCCAGCTCGCTGCACAACAGCAACAGATAAAGCACGATGTCACCGACTTCCTGCCCGGCGTGGGCAAGTTTGTCCGCCGGTAACTGGCGTGACTGGTCTTCGGTCAGCCACTGGAAAATTTCCACCAGTTCGGACATTTCCACGCTCGCGGCCATGGCCAGGTTTTTCGGGCTGTGAAATTGCCGCCAGTCATTGCGGTCACGGATGGCGTGCAGGCGTTCGGTCAGTTCAACAAGGTTCATCGGGCTCTCCTGAAGGCGTATAGCTTCGGGGGGATCACAGGTGAAGGCAAGGGGCAGAAGGTGCACGCTCTGCGTGCAACCCTCTATGCTTGTGGGAACTCGGCAGCATGATCGACAGCCCAAGACTCAATTCTCTTTAATCAGGACGTTCACTCCATGCAGGTAGAAGGTTTTTCCGAATGGCTCGGCCAGGTACTCGGCTCGATCATCCGCTTCATCGTTGATGCCCTCAGCGGGCTGTTCAATCTGTTGAGCAACGCCAGCAGCAATTTTGTCGAAGGCCTGTCCCAGGCGCTGGGCATGGATACCTCGGTCATCAGCATCGTGACCTTGATCCTCGGGCTGATACTGCTGTGGTCGGCGATCCGCGCCTTTCTCAATGCATCGTTCATCATGGGGATCATCTGGTTGGTGCTGGGGCTTTGGTTGCTCAGCTGGATCATCCACTGACACCACTGGACACCTGTGGGAGCAAACCCGCTCCCACATTTGATCGCGGTTTGCTCTCGATGTGCCGCTACAATGCCCGCTCCCCCAAGGAGCCTGCATGTCCAACCTGACCGCCGACTGGCGCGACCGCCCTACCCATCGCCGGGTCTGGGCGCTCGCTGCGCCGATGATTCTTTCAAACATTTCCGTACCGCTGGTGGCATTGGTCGACAGCACCGTCATCGGTCACCTGCCTCATGCCCACCAACTCGGCGCCGTCGCGGTCGGGGCCAGTCTGTACACCTTCCTCGCCTGGGCCATGGGCTTTCTGCGCATGGGCTCCACCGGGTTCGCCGCCCAGGCGGCCGGGCGCGGGGATGGCGCGGCCTTGCGGCAGATTCTCTTGCAGGGCCTGCTGCTCGCCATTGGCCTGGCCGTGGTCCTGGGGGCGGTGGGCGTGCCTTTGAGCGGGGTCGCGTTGCACTTCATGCAACCGTCGGCGGAGCTCGATCAACTGACCCGCGAGTTCTTCCACACCCGCCTGTTCGGCCTGCCGGCAGCGCTCGCCAGTTATGCACTGGTCGGCTGGTTTCTCGGCACCCAGAACGCCCGGGCGCCCCTGGCGATTCTGCTGAGCACCAACCTGGTCAACATTGCCCTGAACCTGTGGTTCGTCCTCGGCCTGGAATGGGGCGTTGTCGGTGCGGCCAGGGCCTCGGTGATTGCCGAATGGACCGGTGCACTGATTGGCTTGCTGATGACCCGCAAAGCCCTGCGCGCCTACCCCGGCCATATCGTCTGGGCAGCATTGGCGCTGTGGCAGAGTTGGCGGCCACTGCTGGCGGTCAACCGCGACATCTTCATCCGCAGCCTGGCGCTGCAATCGGTGTTCTTCCTGATCACGGTGCAAGGCGCACGACTGGGCGACGCCACGGTCGCGGCCAACGCTCTTTTGCTCAATGGTCTGCTGCTGACCGCCCACGCCCTCGATGGCCTGGCCCACGCCGTCGAAGCCCTGTGCGGACATGCGCTTGGCGCCCGTGACCGCGATGCCCTGCGCCGTTCATTGGTGGTGGCCGGTGGCTGGTCGTTGCTGGCAAGCCTGGGCTTTGCCGCGCTGTTTCTGTTCGCCGGGCATCTGTTCATCGAGATGCAGACCGACATTCAAAGTGTGCGCGACACCGCCTTCATCTATCTGCCCTACCTCGCCGTACTGCCGCTGATTGCCGTCTGGAGTTACCTGCTCGACGGCCTGTTCATCGGCGCCACCCGCGCCCGGGAAATGCGCAACGGCATGCTGCTCACCGTGGCGCTGGTAGTGCCCTTCGGCTGGGCGCTGCAAGGCGGAGGCAACCATGGCCTGTGGATAACCTTTCTGTTGTTCATGCTGTTGCGCAGCCTGACCCTCGGTGTGATCGCCTGGCGCCTGCGCCGAAACGATGGCTGGTTCGCCGGCGGCATTCACTGATCGGGCGCGGCCCCGGCAATCAATTTCGGCCCTCACGGCCAGGGTGGATCGTTCTGCCACAGCCGACGCAGGCTATCGAGTCGCTCCTGTTGAGTCCCGCCCGGCAGCGGCTGCACGGGCACGGCATCGGGATGCTGCAGGCGTAGCCATATCCAGCCATCAAGTACCGGGCGCTCGCTGAAAGCCAGCGCCAGCCCTTCCTGCACATAGGTCCACAGACGAAGGAAATCGACACCGGTGGATCGGTTCCAGCGCCAGGCATGCTGTTCGAGCAGGCAGGTTTGCAGTTTTTCCTGCTGCCCGGCGCTTAGACTTTCCTCGACGGCCAACGGGCTGACCGCCAACCCCGGGTTGGACAAGCGCTGCCAGCCCTGACATCCCATCGCGCGGTCGCCCCAACTACCGCCGAACCAGCGTAACTGGTGGATAGGCCCTAGCCAGCGACTCAGCTCAACGGCATCGCAGGCATCGAAAAAATAGCTGGCCGTGATTGGGTTGTAGTAATTCAAAAGGGCCCGGTGCAGACCAAGCGTGACCGTGAGCATGCGTCGCAAATGCGCCAGCAACAACGCAGTGCCGGCTTCACTGTGCATCAGCAATCCGGGCCAGCGTTGTCCGTCGACGAAGCATAAATCGGCCAGTGCCGGGCAGGTGTGCAGATCGACCAGGACCGGCCCCTGTTCATGCAGCGCATGCCACTCCGTACCTTCGAACAACCCGAAGCATCGGGCCTGGGCAAACATCTGCCGAAGTGTGACACCCGCCTGCGGCGTGCCCGGCACATCCAGCAACAGCCACTGCGGGGGCGCCTCGGGCGTGCATGTGGCGATCATGCTCCAGAGCTCTGGCCAAGCTGCGTCGCCAGACGACAGGTACACAAAGCCTGTGCGCAATGGTTGAAACTGCCGCCACCGGGTAGCAGGCACAACATCAGCAATGGCTCCCCCGAACGCAACCATTGCTCCACGCCCTCATGATGGGTGCAGCCCGGCTCGGGGGTGACAGCGTCCACCGCTTCAACCGTTGCCGGCGCATGCAGCACCCCGGTTATCTGCGGTTGATCGGGATCGCCCTCGAAAAAACTCACGACCAGCTCAGTTCCTTCCCGCAACGGCGATAACGTCGAGGCCTGCAACTGCCTGGCCAAGGGCAGCCAGCAATGACTGGGCGCCGCACCTTCGCCCTGATAAAGCCAGTCGAATTGCACCGGTACCGGCCTTGCCGGGTCGGGGCCGGGCTCATCGACCTCGACCACCCACGCCCGTTGCGGGCCATGCATCCTTGGTTGGACCGTCGCACAGGGCGGCTCGATGGGTGCCGGCCACTGCAGGGTACGGGCCTGATTGTAGTAGGGCGTCGTTGTATCCTGGCTGCCCCAATGCTCAACGTGGGTCAGCAACCAGAGCCGATTGCAATCGGCAGCCGGGTGACCGGACAACGGCATCAACCGACCGCTGCGCAAGGTCGTCAGGTCCGTCCGGCATTCGGCACTCTGCAGCGCTGTCCCACCGCGGCGCTGGCGTTCGAACTGCCGCACCGCCGGCCGTTCGCCTTCGCCGCGCAATACCGCAGGTTCGCCGGTTGGGAAATGCTGCCGGTCATCACCAAACACCACACAGTGCCCGCGAGCCCCGTGTTCGAAGTGGTAGTGAAGCCCTTCCCGGGCGCACAGTCGCTGGAGAAATTGCAGGTCTGACTCTCGATATTGCGTGCAAAAATCCCGGGGTGGGTATTCGCCGCTTAGTTCCAGGCGTCGATCCATGCCGGTAATGCCGTGCTCCTTGAGCACCTGGTCGAGGATTTGTGGCACTGAACGGGCGCTGAAGATTCGTTGGCTGAAACGCTGGGCCAGGCAAGCCAGTCTTGGCCCCAGGCGCACCTGACAGAGCCGGGGTGCCGAGGCGTGATCGCGCTGGACGATTTCATGCAATTGTCCATGCACGTGACTTTCGGCTGGCCCGAAATGCAGGGAGGCCGGGCGGTACAGCAAACTGGCAAGGTCAAGCTCCGGGTCATCGATCAGCAGATTCAGGTCGAACACGAACGGCTCGCTGATGGCTTCTCTGCCGGTAAAGGCCAGGACCTCTAAGGAGTCGGGCAGACCTGCTACATCCAGACGAAATGAAGGTTCGCTGACTGGATTGAACATCGGCGTTTCTCTACAGGAGGGGCGGCCGGGGATTCTCGCTGAGAGACATGGCCGAGTAGAGTGCCGAAATACAAATTAGGAAATAACCTACGCGAAAAGAAGACCAAATGCGCTGGGTTGTCGAAGATGCTGGAAATTTCGTCTGGAATAGAAGAATTGCCGCACCAGGTCATCTGAAATTTCCGCAGCGAACGGAAAATTTTCAGACAACCTGATGAGCGTGCCCCTTACCTCAGGAAGACAGGTAAGACGAACGGGTCAGCCCCAGACGCAAGGCATCGAGGAACTGCGTTCGCTCGGTGGCGCTGATGCGGGCACTGGCGCACTTGTCGCGGTAGTGGGTCATCAGTTCTTCCGGGGACAAGTGCACGTAACGCAGCATGTCTTCGATGGTGTCGTGGGTTTCGATACCGGCGTGGTACACGCTGCCGTCGGCGTTCTGGTAGATGTTCACCGAGTCGGTGTCACCGAACAGGTTGTGCATGTCGCCAAGAATTTCCTGGTAGGCACCGACCAGGAACACACCCAACAGGTAGTCCTCGCCTTCCTTCAGGGCATGCACCGGCAAACTGGTCTCGATGCTCTGCTCGTCGACGTACTGGTTGATCTTGCCGTCGGAGTCACAGGTCAGGTCTTGCAGCACCGCGCGACGCAACGGCTCTTCGTCGAGACGGTGCAGCGGGATGATCGGCAGGACCTGGTCGATGGCCCAGGTGTCCGGCAGGCTCTGGAACACCGAGAAGTTGCAGATGTACTTGTCGGCCAGCTTGTCGTTGAGTTCGTCCAGCACCTGACGGTGGGAACGCTGGCGTGCCTTCAACGAGTTGTGCAGGCGACGGCAAACAGCGAAGTAGCATTGCTCGGCCAGGGCTTTCTCGGCCAGGGTCAGCTTTCCGTCGGCGTACTGGGAGGCAACATCACTCATGTAGTGCGTGGCGCGCCAGTAGGTTTCGGTAACCATTTCGATGTCGGTCGGACCCAGCAGGTCCACCAGCCACTGCACGGTTTCCGGCAGCGCTTCCTTGTTCTCGATCTGCGGCACGTCGTCGTTGTGTTTCTCGACGTCGGTCACCTGGATCACCAGCATGGCGTGGTGCGCGGTCAGGGAACGGCCGCTTTCGGAGAAGATATTCGGGTGCGGCAGGCTCTGCGCATCGCAGAACTCCTTGAGCATCCCGACCACGACACCGGCGTAATCGTCCATGTCGTAGTTGATCGAACTGGCGTTACGCGAGTGCGTACCGTCGTAGTCAACGCCCAGGCCACCGCCGACGTCGATGTGGTCCACCGGCAGGCCAAGGTTGCGCAACTCGCCGTAGTAACGGATCGCTTCCTTGAAGCCGTGCTGGTAGTCCGCCAGGTTGGCGATCTGCGAACCCATGTGGAAGTGCAGCAGGCGAATGCCCTGGTCCAGGCCGGCTGCACGGAAACGCTCGACCACCGACAGCAGTTGCGCCGCCGACAGACCGAACTTGGATTTCTCGCCGCCGGTGTCCGCCCACTTGCTCGAGGCCAGGGATGACAGGCGCACGCGCAGGCCGACTTGAGGCTTGACCTTGAGCGAGTTGGCTTCTTCGATCACCAGGCCGACTTCGGATTCTTTCTCGATCACGATGAACACGTTGTGGCCGAGCTTCTGGCCCATCAACGCCAGGCGAATGAATTCGCGGTCCTTATAGCCGTTGCAGACAATGGTGCCGCCCTTCGGCGCCAATGCCAGCACTGCCAGCAGCTCAGGCTTGGAGCCGGCTTCCAGGCCGATGGAAACGTTCTGGGTAGCGATGATGTTCTCGATCACCGCTTCCTGCTGGTTCACCTTGATTGGGTACAGCGCGGTGTATTTGCTCTGGTATTCCAGACGCTCGATGTTCGAATCGAACGCGCCGGTCAGCTGACGCACGCGGTCTTGCAGGATGTCCGGGAAACGGACCAGCAACGGCAAGGACAGGCCGCTTTTGCGCAGCTGGTCGACTTGCTCGTACAGGTCGATAGGCGAGCTGCTCGGACCGTTCGGACGAACTTCGACGCGACCGGCGTCATTGATCGCGAAATACCCGGCCCCCCAATGGCGAATCCCGTAAACACTGCGGCTGTCCGCAACTGTCCATTGGCTGCCATCGTCTTTGCGTGTGCGTCGTACGGACATCGAAGTCCCCTATAAAGAAGTCATAGTGCGTCGCCTGGGTTCAGGCCGGCGCAGTCTAAAGAATGAAAATGACGGTTCGTCAACGAGGCAATAGACCCCGCCGACCGCAGTGAGTTTAGATACCGGTCATGAACAGGCTCTGTGAAAACCATGTAGACGATGCCGGACCTGAATGTCATCAGGACCGGATCAAGCCGCAGGTGGTTTTCACAGAGGCTGCTAGCCGCCGGACTTCTTCGCCTTGAAACCGAGCTTGATCAGTTCTGCCAAGAGTAGCTCGACATGATCGCCCTGGATTTCGATGACACCGTCTTTCAGCGCCCCACCGGTACCGCAACGTTTCTTCAACGTCGTGGCCAGGTCCTTGAGCGCGTCTTCAGCCAACGGCACGCCGGTGATGGTGGTCACCGTCTTGCCGCCACGGCCCTTGCTTTCGCGACGCACGCGAGCGATGCCGTCGCCGGCCGGGATAACGGTCTGTTTGCAGATGCAGGCGTCCACCGGCTTACTGCATTCCGGGCAATGACGACCTGCGTCGGTGGAAAATACCAGGCCGCCCAAGGCGGCGAAGGATGCGGCTTTTTTGGCCACCGGCAATCCTCTTCGGAGGACAAAGACTGGTCGCAGCACTTGGGAAGGCTATCGACCGCGAAGCCCCACTCAGGCAGGGGCAGCGCTACTGAAACGGTACGACTCTTTGTAGGAGCTGACGAGTGCAACGAGGCTGCGATCTTTTGATTTCGACGCGAAAGCAAAGTCAAAAGATCGCAGCCTGCGGCAGCTCCTACAACGGGCAATGCCGGTTCAGCTTGAAAAGGTCGCGCAGTGTAACGGCAAAAACGCCGATTGCTAAGAGCCAATCGGCGCCAATTTATAGCTGTTTTGCGACGTCGATCCGGCGTGAGCGCAAATAGCGCTTCAACGCTGCCAGAGAGTCCGGGCAATAAGGCTTTTGCTCGATTTCCAGCATGACCTGATCGACGGGGATAAAGCGCGCTTCGAGCACCTCTTCGGGTTGCAGGATCAACGGTCCGTCCCATACCGCTGAAAACGCCGAACACCACAGGCGATTGCCGGTGTCCTCGAAGAAAAAGTGGTCATGGGCAGTCAGCTCCACGCCACTTACGCCCAGCTCTTCCTCCAGCTCCCTTGCCGCCGACTCGGCGTAGGTTTCACTGGCGAGCACCATGCCCCCCGCCGCCACGTCCCAGTAACCGGGATAGATCGCCTTGCTCAGGGTGCGTCGGTGTACGCACAGTTCGCCAGCGGAGTTGAACAACATAATGTAGGTGCCGCGCCCGATCAGCCCGCGCTCGCGCAAATCGGAACGGACCAGGGCTCCGAGCAGGTTGTCCTGTTCGTCGACCCAGGCGATCTGTTCGGCATCGGAGGCCGCACGGTGCGCGGCTTCCCTGGCGTTATCGACCATGACTCAGCCCTGATTGAGCAATTGGCGCAAATCGATCACCGCGGCGTTGGCCCGGGAAATGTAGTTGGCCATGACCAGCGAGTGGTTGGCCAATACGCCGAAGCCGCTGCCGTTGAGGATCATCGGGCTCCACACCGGCTCCTGCGACGCTTCCAGTTCACGAATGATCTGGCGCACGCTGACCGTGGCGTTCTTCTTGGCCAGCACATCGGCGAAGTCGACTTCGATGGCGCGCAACAAGTGCGACAAGGCCCAGGCCTGGCCGCGAGCTTCGTAGAACACGTTGTCGATCTGCAGCCATGGGGTTTCGACGATTTCCTCATCGACTTGCGGCGCCACACCCGGCGTCACCACCTCGGTTTTCAGCGCAGTGTTGAGCTTGACCCGGCCCACACTGGCCGACAGCCGTTGCGACAGCGAGCCCAGACGGGTGCCGACGTCACCCAGCCAGTTGTTCAGGTTGTCGGCGCGGGCATAGAACAACGCGCTCTTCTGGTTTGGATCGGACAGGCGCGCCTGATAGCGGCTCAGGGAATTAATGCCTTCCTGGTACTCGGACTCACTGGATGGCAGCACCCAGCTCTTGTTGTCGAAGTTGAAACGCGGCTCGGCCTTGGCCAGGTCAGCGTCTTCAGCCGACTGCGACTGCGAACGGGCGAAGTCTTTACGCAGTGCCCGGCTCAGGTCACGGACCTGCACCAGCACGCCATATTCCCAGCTCGGCATGTTGTCCATCCACAGGCCTGGCGGGAATCGGTCGTTGGAAATATAGCCGCCTGGCTTGGTCAGCAAGGTGCCGGCGACGGTCTTGAGGGTTTCCACCGTGGTGTAGCCGACGACCATCTGCTTGCCTTCTTTCTCGGCCGCCAGTTGCGCGGTTTGCTGGACCGGGAACAGCGCCGGCTCCTGGCTCCAGTACCAGCCCAGGACACTCGCCACCAACAGGTAGATGCCCAGCAGAGTGGCCAGCGCCCGGCTGAACAACAGACCACCCAGATAACTGCGGGTCTCCGACTTCGGTTCAGCGGCACGTTCAGGCGCACTGTCTGTGCGGTTCTTCCAGTCCAGCATGGCGATTTCCTTTCAAGCTCTTGAGTTCAACGGTTCGACCACAACCATACAACAACGTGCCTTGGCCCGGCACCCGCCATCGCACCGATACGAAAAATTACCGGGCTTGCAGATCAAAGGAGTACCTGTGCAGCCGACGACGTCGCGACCATCGAAATCCCCCCTAATGGTTTGGATTGCCACCCTAAGGGAATCCCCGACCCTCTGAAATTCAAAAAACCGGACCGATCAGCACCGGTAAAAAATCATCAATGACCAGTTGTCAGCTGCTCGCCCATTTCCGCCCCGCACCCGCCAAGTGCCCTGATTCAAGCACTATGCCCCTTGCGAACCGCGACTTGAAAGACTCGAACAAGACCGACCAGTCACAAACTGAATGAAGTCACATTGCAGATTATTGACGTACAGCACTCATGCAATGGATAAGTGGTGCTAGCATAGAGCCACCACTCGACCTCAGTGTGCACCCTAACTAGTAGTCAGGATATGACCGAGCCAGAAGATCCCAGCCGCGAGCGCCTCAAGCACCACTTTGCCCAGCGGGTAATTCATCAGGCTCGTCAGATTCTTGAGATATGGCAGCGCCTGCAACGCAGTGAGTGGTCCACCGCCGACCTTTCGGAACTGAGCGAGGCCAATCTGCGCCTGCTGCGTTTCGCCGAGCGCTTCGAACAACCGGAACACACGCAACTGGCACGCTACATCGGTCAGTCCCTTGAGGCAGTCGACGCCAATCGCGGACGCCTGAGCAGCGGCCTGATCACCGATCTCAATCGCTTGATGCAGCGCCTGTCACGCACCGGCCTGCGCCATGGCGACCAACTCGATCAAACCTTCCTGCCGCCGCTGCGCAAGCCCATCTACGTGATGCTGCAGGATCACGACCGTGCCGAGCGCCTGGCCAAGCAACTGGAATTCTTCGGCCTCAGCGCCCAGTCCCTGGACAGCGTAGACGCGTTTCGCTCATCGATGGTCGAGCGCCTGCCGGCGGCGATTGTCATGGACGTGGACTTCAGTGGCACCGGCGTCGGCCTGAAACTGGCCGCCGAAGCCCAGGAAGGCCTCGATCATCAACTGCCACTGCTGTTCTTCAGCCTGCACGAAACCGACACTCCGACCCGCCTGGCAGCCGTGCGCGCCGGCGGCCAGGAATTCCTCACCGGCACCCTCGAAGCGTCGAGCCTGCTGGAGAAGATCGAGGTCCTGACCTGCGTCGCCCAGTACGAGCCTTATAAAGTACTGATCATCGACGACTCCCGCGCCCAGGCCTTGCACACCGAGCGCTTGCTCAACAGCGCAGGGATCGTCACCCGCACCTTGATCGAGCCAATCCAGGCGATGGCCGAACTGGCGGATTTCCAGCCGGACCTGATCATCCTCGACATGTACATGCCGGCCTGCACCGGTACGGAACTGGCCAAGGTCATTCGCCATAACGACCGTTACGTCAGCGTGCCGATCATTTACCTGTCAGCCGAAGACGACCTGGACAAACAACTCGACGCCATGAGCGAAGGCGGCGATGACTTCCTGACCAAACCGATCAAGCCCCGGCACCTGATCACCACCGTGCGCAATCGTGCGGCCCGGGCACGCAACCTCAAGGCACGGATGGTCCGCGACAGCCTCACCGGGTTGTACAACCACACGCACATCCTGCAATTGCTCGAAGACTGCTCGTTCCGCGCCCGCCGCGAAAGCAAGCCGCTGAGCTTTGCCATGCTCGACATCGACCACTTCAAACGGGTCAACGACAGCCACGGCCACCCCATGGGCGACCGGGTGATCAAGAGCCTGGCGCTGTTTCTCAAGCAACGCCTGCGCAAAACCGACTTCATCGGCCGCTACGGTGGCGAAGAATTCGCCATCGTCATGCCGGACACCGATATCGAAGCGGCCTACAACGTGCTCGATGAAATCCGTCAGCGCTTTGCCGAGATTCACTACCCCGCGCAACCCGAGGATCTGTGGTGCACCTTCAGCGCCGGAGTGGTTGAGCTTTGCGAAAGCTCCGACAGCCTGATGATGGCCAGCCAGGCGGACGAAGCGCTGTACCGCGCCAAACACGGCGGACGCAATCGCGTCCAGGCGGCCCGGACATCAAAGC
Organism: Pseudomonas sp. S2_F07; assembly: GCF_054668325.1. Taxonomy (NCBI): domain Bacteria; kingdom Pseudomonadati; phylum Pseudomonadota; class Gammaproteobacteria; order Pseudomonadales; family Pseudomonadaceae; genus Pseudomonas; species Pseudomonas sp. S2_F07. Next base: position 4,556,455 of record NZ_CP162758.1, on the reverse strand, counting down.
AAAGTGCCACTTTTTTATCGGAATCGACCGATACGGTCATAAGCCTGTAACAGAAACGCAATAACTTCAGGCGCTTACCATTTCTGCCGTTGGTAGTCCGTGATGCGCCTGAAGCTGCTGACCAATCTCAATACCCTCCTTCTGGTGGCCGTGTGCGTGGCCCTCGGCGCTACGCTGTGGTGGTCGCAGAAAGCCCTTGAGCGTCCGTATCTATTAATGGAGCGCTACCTGGGCCTGTCGCAGCAATTTCACAATGACGTCGTCCGCAGTGTCGAGGATTACCTGGGCAGCGGCGACGCGTTGCGCCTGAGCACTGCCGCTCAAGGCATCGACAGCCTGCAAAAAGAACTCGGCGAATTGCCACCGGCCCTGGCCGAGGCGTTACGCCCAAGCCTTTGGACCCTTGAAGAATTCAGCAAGACCGACCTGCTGGCCGCCGGCAAGCTGGCAGGCGATCCGCAGGCCTTGCTGCTGCAGGCCGAGCGGGAACTGGGCGCCAGTCTCGATCAACTCAGCCAGTACGCCAGCGGCAATGCGGCTTACCTGACGCCGCTGCTCACCGCATCGCAACACCTGGGCAAATTGTCCCTGGCCCGTGACAAACTGGTCAGCAGCGGCCGCAGTGAACTGGCCTCCGATGTCGAACGCGAAGTGACCAACATCCGCACCCAGGCTGAAAAACTGGACGCCCTGCCTTTGCTCGGCGTAGCCACCAGCAGCGAATCGAACACCGACGATTTCGCCTCGATGATGGGCCTTGAGAACACGGAAAAAACCGTTGCCGAAGATGCCGGCGTGGGCCTCAAGCGTGAGCTCAACAGCCTGCTCACCCGCTACCCGGCCGAGCTTTCGCGCACCCGCGATCAAATCCAGAAGCGCGCCGACCTCAGCGCGGCGACCCACCTGAAAATCGCCGACGTGCAACAGGCCATTGCCGGGCTGGAACCGGTAGTACGCGCCCAGCACGGGCAGATCCAGGGTGAAGTGCGGGTGATGCAAGGCGTGATGATCGGCTTGATTCTGTTGATCGCCCTGCTGATCGACACCCTGCAGCGCAAACTCGCCCGAACCCTGACCAACCTCGCCCCGGCCCTCTCGACCTGGGCCGAAGGCGACTTCAGCCGCGACATTCAACTGGGCAGCACCAACCGCGAATTGCATGACATTGAAGCCTCCCTCAACCGCTTGCGCGCCTATCTGGTGGACCTGGTGGGGACCATTCGCCGCAACGCCGAGCAGGTGGCCGACAGCAGCCGCACCCTGGCCGACCTGAGCAACGACCTGCACGACGGTGCCGAGCATCAGGCCGGTGACACGGCACTGATCCGTGACTCCCTCAGCGAACTGGAAGCGACCATTCAACAAGTCGCCGGCGATGCCAGCCAGGCCGCCGACGCCAGCCGCCACGCCGGCCTGGCCGTGGAGCACGGACAGAAAGTCATCGGCCTGAGCCTCACGGGTCTGCATGCGCTGGTGGATGAAGTGCAAGGCAATGCGCAAATGATTGAACACCTGGCTGAAGAGTCGGCCACCATCGGCGGCGTGCTGACGGTAATCCGCTCGATTGCCGACCAGACCAACCTGCTGGCCTTGAACGCCGCCATCGAGGCGGCCCGGGCCGGGGAAATGGGCCGAGGCTTTGCAGTGGTGGCCGAAGAGGTGCGCTCACTGGCGCAACGTACCGCCGGGGCCACGGCAGAAATCCAGACGCTGATCGCAGGACTGCAAACCGCCGCGCGGCAATCGGTGGAAGGCATGCGCGCCCAGGTCGCACATGCCGAAGCGACCGCCGGCCAGGCCCAGGCCGCGGATGGGGCACTGGATAAGATCGTGGGGGCGATCCAGACCATTTCCGCCACGGCGGTACGCATTGCTGATGTCACCGCCCAGCAAAGCGGCGCTGTCAGCGAAATCCGGGACCACAGTGAGCGGATTCACCAGCTGGGCGGGGATAACCTGCTGCGCATTGGCCAAGGGCGTGAGCAAGGGGAGAATTTGCTGGTGCTGGGTGGGCGATTACATACGGCCGTTCAGGCTTTTCGCGTCTGATAAATCGCTTTCACTGTAGGAGCTGCCGAAGGCTGCGATCTTTTGACTTTGCCTCTCAAGAGCAAGATCAAAAGATCGCAGCCTTCGGCAGCTCCTACGCAGTTCGATGTGACCATGCTCTCTCAGCTATCATCCCCCCAATTCCGATACGCGAGATCGTCATGCGCCGTTTGCTTTGCCTGCTGTTTTTAGTGTTCGCCCTGCCGGCCAGCGCCACTGGCTTGCTGGAGAACCGACCCAACTCCACCTTGGGCTCGATCAACAACAGCGCCGACTTCCTGCCGGTGCGCGAAGCTTTCCGGCTGAGCCTGGTAGAGAGCACGCCGCAATCGATAAAGCTGCGTTTCGTCGCCACCGAAGGTTATTACCTCTACCGCCACCGCTTTCAATTTCGCGCCGATCCGGCCGATGTCGCCCTCGGAGCGGCGAAACTGCCCGACGGTCAGAAAAAGCACGATGAATACTTCGGCGATGTCGAGGTCTATCACGGCATTCTCGACGTCGAGTTGCCGCGCACCGACCAACGCGCCTTCACCCTAGTCGTGACCTATCAGGGATGCGCCGACAAAGGCCTGTGCTATCCACCGGAAACCGAGCGCCTGAGCATCGACGGCAGCGGCGCTCCGGCGACGGTTTATCCATGGAGCTGGCGCGAACTGGCGCTGTTTTTCCTCGCGGGCCTGGGCCTGACGTTCACGCCATGCGTGCTGCCCATGCTGCCGATCCTGTCCGGCGTGGTACTGCGCGGTCAGGTCGGTGGCTGGCGCGGCTTCAATCTGTCGCTGGCCTATGTGCTGCCAATGGCCGCCTGCTTTGCCCTGCTCGGAGCCCTGATGGGCCTGTTCGGTGCCCAACTCAATCTGCAGGCGCGACTGCAGTCGGCCTGGGTGTTGGTGCCGTTCGCGATGTTTTTCGCCGTGTTTGCCCTGGCAATGTTCGGCGTGTTCGAGCTCAAGTTGCCGCACGCCATCAGCAGTCGCCTGGACCGCATCGCCGGCCGCACCGAAGGCGGGTCATTGTGGGGCGCCGCAGTGTTGGGCGTGGTCTCCAGCTTGCTGGTCTCACCCTGTGTTTCGGCGCCATTGGCCGGCGCGCTGCTGTACATCAGCGCCAGTGGCGATGCCTTGGGCGGCGGCTTGAAACTGTTCATGCTCGGCCTCGGCATGGGCGCGCCGCTGTTGCTGGTGGCCACCGGTGGCGCAGCCTGGCTGCCGAAAAGCGGTCCGTGGCTGGTCTACGTGAAAAACGCGATTGGCGTGTTATTGCTCGGGTTGGCCGTTGGCCTGCTCAGCCGCGTCTTGCCGGGTCAGGTCACCTTGTTGCTCATCGGTTTGCTGGCCGGCGGCGTCGGCCTGTTCATGGGAGCGCTGGAGTTCGTCTATAAACCACCGCGCAAACGCCTGGGCCAATTGCTCGGCATGTTCCTGCTGTTTTACGCACTGGCCTGCTGGTACGGCGCCTTCAGCGGCCAGACCGACCCGCTCAACCCGATCGGCCAGCCCCGTATCGTTGCCAACAACGGCCCCGCGCAAAACGCCAGCACCTGGCAAACCGTCAGCACGCCGGCCGATCTGGACCGAGCACTCGCCGACGCACGCGCATCCGGCACACCGCTGCTGCTCGACTGGTACGCCGACTGGTGCATAAGCTGCAAAGTCATCGAGCGTGAGGTGCTGGACGACCCTGTCGTCATCGAACGCCTCAAGGGCTACCGGCTTATTCGCTTCGACATCACCGCCAGCAACGCCGAGCAACGCGCCCTGCTCGACCGTTACCAGTTGTTCGGGCCACCGGCCCTGATGTTTTTTGGCAAGGACGGTGTCGAACGCGCCGATGTTCGGGTGATCGGCGAGATCAACGCCAGGGACTTCGCCGAACGTGTTGCCAGGGCGAATGACCAAATTTAATCAAGCAGTCATATATTTCGCGCAAACATCGGTCATCGTGCTGGCTATTGCAGAGAACTGGACAGTCACAAAGGCTTTGCGGCATAGTCGCCGGGTTCTGACAATTGCTCACAGATAACATAGGAACCGCCGATGGCGACGTTACTCGTTCTGCACGGACCCAACCTGAACCTGCTCGGCACTCGTGAACCGGGCACCTATGGCGCCACGACGCTGGCTCAGATCAACCAGGACCTGGAACGCCGTGCCCGCGAAGGCGGTCACCATTTGCTGCACCTGCAAAGCAACGCCGAGTACGAATTGATCGACCGCATCCACGCTGCCCGCAGCGAAGGCGTGGACTTCATTCTGATCAACCCAGCAGCTTTTACACATACAAGTGTCGCATTACGTGACGCGCTGCTGGCGGTGAGCATCCCATTCATCGAAGTGCATTTGTCTAACGTGCACAAACGCGAACTTTTCCGCCATCACTCTTACTTCTCCGACGTAGCGGTGGGAGTGATCTGCGGCCTTGGCGCCAGCGGTTATCGACTGGCCCTGGAGGCCGCCCTAGAGCAGCTTCAAATACAGGCAACAGCTTGAACAACAAGCGTTAAACGCCCCTGACCGACCCTTGGGAGTTGATGATTCATGGATATCCGTAAAGTTAAGAAACTGATCGAATTGCTGGAAGAGTCCGGCATCGACGAGCTCGAGATCAAGGAAGGCGAAGAGTCCGTACGCATCAGCCGTCATAGCAAGACCCCGGCTCAGCAGTACTACGCGCCAGCTCCAATGCACGCTCCGGCCCCCGCGCCTGTCGCTGCCGCCGCTCCGGCTGCCGCTGCCGCACCTGTTGCCGCCGCCGCGCCAGCACTGAACGGCACCGTTGCCCGTTCGCCGATGGTCGGTACTTTCTATCGCAAGTCTTCGCCAAGCTCGCCGTCCTTCGTCGAAGTCGGCCAGACCGTGAAGAAAGGCGACACCCTGTGCATCGTTGAAGCCATGAAGATGATGAACCACATCGAAGCTGAAACCAGCGGTGTGATCGAATCCATCCTCGTCGAAGACGGCCAGCCGGTTGAGTACGACCAACCGCTGTTCACCATCGTTTGAACCGCGGAGAGCCTTTGATGACTGCGAAGTTGGAAAAAGTTCTGATCGCCAACCGCGGTGAGATCGCCCTGCGGATCCTGCGCGCCTGCAAAGAGATGGGCATCAAGACCGTCGCCGTTTACTCCAAGGCCGACAAGGAACTGATGCACCTGGGCCTGGCAGACGAATCCGTCTGCATCGGTCCGGCATCGGCCGCCCACTCCTACCTGCACATTCCGGCAATCATTGCCGCGGCCGAAGTGACTGGCGCTACCGCCATTCACCCGGGCTACGGCTTCCTTGCGGAAAACGCCGACTTCGCCGAGCAGGTCGAGAACTCCGGCTTCGCGTTCATTGGCCCGAAAGCCGAAACCATTCGCCTGATGGGCGACAAGGTATCGGCCAAGCACGCCATGATCGCTGCCGGCGTTCCGACTGTTCCGGGCTCTGACGGCCCGCTGCCGGAAGACGAAGAAACCGCTCTGCGCATTGGTCGCGAAGTCGGTTACCCGGTGATCATCAAGGCCGCTGGCGGCGGCGGTGGTCGCGGCATGCGCGTTGTGCATAAAGAAGAAGACCTGATCTCCTTCGCGAAACTGACCCGTACCGAAGCTGGCGCGGCGTTCGGCAACCCGATGGTCTATCTGGAAAAATTCCTGACCAACCCGCGTCACGTGGAAGTCCAGGTCCTTTCCGATGGCCAGGGCCAGGCTATCCATCTGGGCGACCGCGACTGCTCGCTGCAACGCCGTCACCAGAAGGTTCTCGAAGAAGCGCCGGCACCGGGCATCGACGAAAACGCACGTGAGGAAGTACTCGCACGCTGCGTCAAGGCTTGCATCGACATCGGCTACCGGGGCGCTGGCACTTTCGAGTTCCTGTACGAAAACGGTCGCTTCTACTTCATCGAGATGAACACTCGTGTCCAGGTAGAGCACCCGGTTTCGGAAATGGTCACCGGCATCGACATCGTCAAGGAGATGCTGAGCATCGCCGCCGGCAACAAGCTGTCGTTCACCCAGGATGACGTGGTCATCCGCGGGCACGCGCTGGAATGCCGGATCAACGCCGAAGACCCGAAAACCTTCATGCCGAGCCCGGGCACGGTCAAGCATTTCCACGCCCCAGGCGGCAACGGCGTTCGCGTCGACTCGCACCTGTACAGTGGTTATGCCGTTCCGCCGAACTACGACTCGTTGATCGGCAAGCTGATCACCTACGGGGCAACCCGTGACGAAGCCATGGCGCGCATGCGCAATGCGCTGGACGAGATCGTGGTCGACGGGATCAAGACCAACATCCCGCTGCACCGCGACCTGACCCGCGACGAAGGCTTCTGCAAAGGGGGCGTGAACATTCACTACCTCGAGCACAAGCTGGCTGGCGAGAAGCACTAAGCTTCGACCCCATCGACAAAGCCGCCTTCGGGCGGCTTTGTTGTTTAAGTTCAAAAGATCGCAGCCTTCGGCAGCTCCTACATTTGAAATGCGTTCCCCTGTAGGAGCTGCCGCAGGCTGCGATCTTTTTGCTTCACCCCTATAGTCGTCTTCTGCCCCGCGCTCGCGTAAACTTGCGTCCTTCTCGCAGCCCGCCAGGCTGCAATCAATATTTTTCAAAGGTGCCCGCCATGCCTTGGCTGCAAGTACGTCTCGCCATCAGCCCAGAACAAGCCGAAACCTATGAAGACGCTTTCCTTGAAGTGGGCGCCGTGTCGGTGACCTTCATGGACGCCGAAGATCAGCCGATCTTCGAGCCGGAACTCAACACCACGCCGCTGTGGTCGCACACGCACCTGCTGGCCCTGTTCGAAGGTGGCACCGAGCCAGGCCCGGTATTGGCCCATCTGGAACTGCTGACCGGCAGCCCGCTACCCGAGCACCACAGCGAAGTGATCGAAGACCAGGACTGGGAACGCAGCTGGATGGATGGTTTCCAGCCAATGCGTTTCGGCCAGCGCCTGTGGATCGTGCCGAGCTGGCATGCCGCACCAGAACCTGACGCCGTGAATTTGCTGCTGGACCCGGGCCTGGCGTTCGGCACCGGCACCCACCCGACCACCGCACTGTGCCTGGAATGGCTCGACGGTCAGGACCTCAAAGACTGCAACGTGCTGGACTTCGGTTGCGGCTCGGGGATTCTGGCGATTGCCGCACTGTTGCTGGGCGCCGGGGAAGCCGTCGGCACCGATATCGACGTGCAGGCGCTGGAAGCCTCCCGCGACAACGCCGGGCGCAACGGTATCGCCGATGAACTGTTTCCATTGTATCTGCCGCAAGACCTGCCGCAGGTGCAGGCCGACGTGCTGGTGGCCAACATTCTCGCCGGTCCGCTGGTGTCCCTGGCGCCACAGCTGTCGGGCCTGGTCAAGTCGGGCGGTCGCCTGGCGCTGTCGGGCATCCTCGCCGAACAGGGCGATGAAGTCGCTGCCGCCTACACCAAGGACTTCGATCTGGACCCGATCGCCAATCGCGATGGCTGGGTGCGCATCACTGGCCGTCGGCGCTAGAATGAGCGCCTGCATAATCCGGATCGCCGCATGACCGACAGCTTCGTCACCCAGTGCCCGCATTGCCAAACCAGCTTCCGCGTCAGCCATGCCCAGTTGAGCGTGGCTCGCGGGGTGGTTCGTTGCGGCTCCTGCCTGCAGGTGTTCAATGCCGCCAGGCAGTTGCTTGAGCAGTCCGGCAAGGAATCACCGGTCACGACGCCCGTGCAGCCTGAGGAGCCCCTTGAGCCATCTCCACCGCGCGCCATCAGCCAAAAGCAATGGAGCGCGACCGAACTGGACCTGGACAGTCTCGACCTCGACGAAGAGCTCGCCCGGCTCGAGCAGCGGGAAATCCAGCCGACCACCGAACTCGGCCGCCATCGCGACGACTCGCTGAGTGCCCGTCGCGACAGCACCGGGCAGGATGACGAGGAGCCGTGGTCCGACAGCCTGTTCAGTGAGTCGGCGGCCGATCGTGCGCAACTCGACGAACCGCTCGACAGCCTTGAAACGCCAGAGCCGACGGTCGAACCGAGCAAAGCCTCGCGCACCGAACCTTCGCTGTCCCTGGAACCGGTTGATCTCGACGAAGAATCGCTGCCACCTCATTTGCGACTGCACGACCCTCTCGATGCACCGCTGAACCACGAACGCCTGTCGGCCGCCGACGAGAGGGAAATCGACGACAACTTGCCTTCGATCGAACCGCTGCGCAAGCGACGCGAACGCAGCGAACCGGGCGTGCGTGCCGAAGTGCTGCAAGACCTGACCGACGACCCGCTGCAACTGGACTGGCAAAAACGCCGCTCGCCCTGGGGCCGACGCCTGTTCTGGCTGCTGCTGGTGCTGATTGCCGCTGGCGCCCTCGCCGGCCAGTACATTGCCTACCATTTCGACGAACTGGCGCGACAGGATCAATATCGCCCGTGGTTCCAGCAACTGTGCCCGCAAATCGGCTGCACCGTGCCTTCCAAAGTCGACATCGCGAAGATCAAAAGCAGCAACCTGGTGGTACGTAGTCATCCCGAGTTCAATGGTGCCCTGGTGGTCGATGCGATCATCTATAACCGCGCGCCCTTCTCCCAGCCCTTCCCGTTGCTGGAGCTGCGCTTCGCCGACCTCAATGGCCATCTGATCGCCAGTCGTCGCTTCAAGCCTGGAGAGTACCTCAATGGCGATCTCGAAGGCATGGCGGAAATGCCTCCGCAAACGCCGATCCACATCGCCCTGGACATTCTCGACCCAGGTGCCAAGGCCGTGAACTACAGTCTGAGCTTTCACTCTCCGGAGTGAAACGCTTCATTGCTCCCGGATTCACGTCGGCTTTCTGACTGCCCCAGGCGAACCAAACCACGGGTAATAACAGAATAACTGTTCAGAATTTGTTCAATTCAGCCTTTATCCAGTCATCGAGAGCGGGTATCATGCCAACCCTTTTTCGAACTCTCATGATCCGGCCCCACAACAGGGAAGTCCTATGTCGGCGGTACGCATCGGCCCATACACATTACATAACAGCTTGATTCTCGCCCCCATGGCGGGAGTCACCGACCAGCCCTTTCGTCAGCTGTGCAAGCGCTTGGGCGCGGGACTGGTCGTCTCGGAAATGGTCACCAGCGACATGAGTTTGTGGAACACCCGCAAGTCGCGCATGCGCATGATCCACGAAGGTGATCCCGAGCCTCGCTCGGTACAGATCGCCGGTGGGGACGCGCAGATGCTGGCGGACGCCGCCCGTGCCAACGTTGAAATGGGTGCACAGATCATTGATATCAACATGGGCTGTCCGGCAAAAAAAGTCTGTAACAAGGCGGCCGGTTCCGCGCTGTTGAAGGATGAACCCCTGGTAACCGAGATCCTGCAGGCCGTCGTGGCTGCGGTCGATGTGCCGGTTACCCTGAAGATCCGGACCGGTTGGGACCGGGACAACAAGAACGGCCTGACGGTGGCAAAGATCGCCGAACAGGCAGGCATTACGGCGCTGGCGGTGCATGGCCGCACCCGTGCCGACCTGTACACAGGTGTTGCCGAGTACGACACCATTGCCGCGATCAAGCAGGCGGTGTCGATTCCGGTCTTCGCCAATGGCGATATCGATTCGCCGGAAAAAGCCCGGTACGTGCTCGACGCGACCGGTGCCGATGGCCTGTTGATTGGCCGGGCTGCCCAGGGGGCGGCCATGGATTTTTCGCGAGATCGACCATTTCCTGCGCACCGGCGAGAAGCTCCCGGCGCTGGAACTGATCGAGGTGGAACGCATTCTGCTAGAGCATCTGGCTGCCCTGCACGCCTTCTATGGTGATGTCATGGGCGTGCGCATTGCTCGAAAGCATGTGGGCTGGTATCTCGCAACCCTGCCGGGCGCCAGGGAGTTTCGCGCCCACTTCAATCGTTTGGATGGTACGGATGCACAATGCGCCAACGTTCGGGGATTTTTCGCCGAGCGTTACAAGAGCCTGACAGGGGACGGAGAGTGGGTGGCCGCATGACGATGATGACCGAGACTTTAGTGAGTGGAACAACACCCGTGAGCGACAACGTGAATTTGAAACAGCACCTCAATACGCCAAGCGAAGAAGGCCAGACCCTTCGCGGGAGTGTCGAGAAGGCGCTGCACAATTATTTCGCCCACCTTGAGGGCGCTGCCGTCACGGATGTGTACAACCTGGTGCTCTCCGAAGTCGAGGCTCCCCTGCTCGAGTGCGTGATGAACTACGTCAAGGGCAACCAGACCAAGGCCAGCGAGATGCTCGGGCTTAACCGGGGCACGCTGCGCAAGAAACTCAAGCAGTACGATTTGTTGTAAGCATTCAATCAAACCAGAAAGGCGCCCGCGTAAAACCGGTCGCCTTTTTTGCTGACTTCCTTTGCTTTTGATGGAAATTGAGATGACCGACCAGACTACCCGCCTGCCGATCCGCCGCGCCTTGATCAGCGTTTCCGACAAGACCGGGATCCTCGAATTCGCCAAGGAGCTTGAAGCCCTGGGCGTCGAGATCCTCTCCACCGGCGGGACGTTCAAGCTGCTGCAGGACAACGGCGTTGCCGCAGTGGAAGTCGCGGACTACACAGGTTTTGCCGAAATGATGGACGGCCGGGTGAAGACCCTGCACCCGAAAATCCACGGCGGGATCCTCGGTCGTCGCGGCATCGACGACGCCATCATGAACGAGCATGGCATCAAGCCGATCGACCTGGTTGCGGTCAACCTGTACCCGTTCGAAGCCACCATCAACAAGCCAGGCTGCGACCTGCCGACCGCCATCGAGAACATCGACATCGGCGGCCCGACCATGGTCCGTTCGGCAGCAAAAAACCATAAAGACGTGGCCATCGTGGTCAATGCCGGCGACTACGCCAGCGTCCTGGAAAACCTCAAGGCCGGCGGCCTGACCTACGCTCAGCGTTTCGACCTGATGCTCAAGGCATTCGAGCACACCGCCGCCTACGACGGCATGATCGCCAACTACATGGGCACCGTGAACCAGGCGGCTGAAACCCTCTCGACCTCCGGTCGCAGCGAGTTCCCGCGCACCTTCAACAGCCAGTTCATCAAGGCCCAGGAAATGCGCTACGGCGAGAACCCGCACCAGAGCGCGGCGTTCTACGTTGAAGCCAAACCTGCCGAAGTGGGCATCGCCACCGCGACCCAACTGCAAGGCAAGGAACTGTCGTACAACAACGTGGCCGACACCGACGCTGCGCTGGAATGCGTGAAGAGCTTCGTCAAGCCAGCCTGCGTGATCGTCAAGCACGCCAACCCGTGCGGCGTGGCTGTCAGCCCTGATGCCGAAGGCGGCATCCGCAAGGCCTACGACCTGGCCTACGCTACCGACACCGAATCCGCGTTCGGCGGCATCATCGCCTTCAACCGCGAGCTCGACGCCGAGACCGCCAAGGCCATCGTCGAGCGTCAGTTCGTCGAAGTGATCATTGCCCCAAGCGTCAGCGAAGAGGCCCGCGCCATCGTCGCCGCCAAAGCCAACGTGCGCCTGCTGGCCTGCGGCGAGTGGTCGGCTGACCGCGCTGCTGCCTGGGATTACAAGCGCGTCAACGGTGGCCTGCTGGTACAGAGCCGCGACATCGGCATGATCGGCGCCGACGACCTGAAAGTCGTGACCAGGCGCGCCCCGACCGAGCAAGAGATCCACGACCTGATCTTCGCCTGGAAAGTCGCCAAGTACGTTAAGTCCAACGCCATCGTCTACGCCAAGAATCGCCAGACCATCGGTGTCGGCGCCGGTCAGATGAGCCGTGTGAACTCCGCGCGTATTGCTGCCATCAAGGCTGAGCACGCTGGCTTGCAGGTAGCCGGTTCGGTGATGGCTTCCGACGCTTTCTTCCCGTTCCGCGACGGTCTGGACAATGCGGCCAAGGCGGGCGTGACTGCCGTGATCCAGCCAGGCGGCTCGATGCGTGATGCTGAAGTGATTGCTGCTGCCGACGAAGCCGGCATCGCGATGGTGTTCACCGGCATGCGCCACTTCCGTCACTAATACGGCAACGGTCGCACTGACGCCGGCATCTGCTGCGTTGGAGCCCACCTCGATGATGCTCATTGCCAAAAGGCAACTCCGCTCATCGAGGTGGGCTCCGCCTTGCATCTACCGGCGTCATTGCAACCTCCTAAGGCGTAAAGCGCTTTAGGTTCTAAAACAGAATTAGCGTCATCCGAGGTTTTTGAAATGAATGTTTTGATCATTGGCAGCGGTGGCCGTGAACACGCCCTGGCCTGGAAAGTGGCTCAGGATCCGCGCGTGCAGAAGGTATTCGTGGCTCCGGGCAACGCCGGTACCGCCATCGAAGCCAAGTGCGAGAACGTCGCCATCGACGTACTGGCGCTTGAGCAACTGGCAGACTTTGCCGAGAAAAACGTTTCCCTGACCATCGTTGGCCCTGAAGTGCCGCTGGTTGCCGGTGTTGTGGACCTGTTTCGCAGCCGTGGCCTGGATTGCTTCGGTCCGACCGCTGGCGCTGCGCAGCTGGAAGGTTCGAAAGCCTTCACCAAGGACTTCCTGGCGCGCCACAAGATCCCGACTGCCGACTACCAGAACTTCACCGAGATCGAGCCGGCCCTGGCTTACCTGCGTGAAAAAGGCGCTCCGATCGTGATCAAGGCCGATGGCCTGGCCGCCGGTAAAGGCGTGATCGTCGCCATGACCCTGGCCGAAGCCGAAGACGCCGTGCGCGACATGCTGGCCGGCAATGCCTTTGGCGATGCGGGTTCGCGCGTGGTCATCGAAGAGTTCCTGGACGGCGAAGAAGCCAGTTTCATCGTGATGGTCGACGGCAAGAACGTGCTGCCGATGGCCACCAGCCAGGACCACAAACGCGTCGGCGACGGCGACACCGGTCCAAACACTGGTGGCATGGGTGCTTACTCCCCGGCGCCGGTGGTTACCGCCGAAGTGCACAAGCGCGTCATGGACCTGGTGATCTGGCCGACCGTGCGCGGCATGGCCGAGGAGGGCAACGTCTACACTGGTTTCCTGTACGCCGGTCTGATGATCGACAAGGCTGGTAACCCAAAAGTCATCGAATTCAACTGCCGCTTCGGCGACCCTGAGACCCAACCGGTGATGCTGCGCCTGCAGTCGAGCCTGGTGCTGCTGGTCGAGGCCGCTCTGGCCCAGGCGCTGGACAAGGTCGAAGCACAATGGGATCCACGCCCGAGCGTCGGCATCGTGCTGGCCGCCGGCGGCTATCCTGGCGACTACACCAAAGGCGCGGCCATCAATGGCCTGGACGCAGCGGCAGCACTGGAAGGCAAAGTCTTCCACGCCGGTACTGCGCTCAAGGACGGTCAAGTCGTAACGGCCGGTGGTCGGGTGCTTTGCGCCACGGCCATGGGTGCCAGCGTCGATGCTGCACAGCAGCAGGCCTACAAGCTGGCGGCTTCGATTGACTGGGAAGGCTGCTTCTATCGCAAGGACATTGGCTACCGCGCCATTGCCCGCGAGCGTGGCGAAAATCAGGAATAAGGTATGCACCGCGCCAGGCAATGAACACCGTTTATTGCCTGGCTATTCCGGCGCCGCGCATCGTTATATTCTGGCATCAACCTAACGAAGGGATTTCGCCGTGCGCTGGCTCAGGATTGCCATAAGCTTGACCGTCACTTTGCTGACCTTGCTCTGCATGCTTCCGGCCCAGGCCGCGCAAGGCAGTGGCTGGGCGGTATTGCTCGACGAACAGGGCGACCTGCAACTGAGCGACATCCGTTCCGCACGCTACACCAATCAATTCAGCCCTATCGAACTCGACCGCCTTACCGCAGCCGAACCCGATGGCGCGCTATGGTTGCGATTCAGGCTTGCACCGGGCAAACACGAACAGTTGCTGCGCGTGTTCGCGCCTGACCTGCGCCAGTTCAACATGTACGTTCTGGACGGCGACAAGCTGATCGATCAATCCAGCACGGGCAACGAACGCCCCCAATCCGAGCGACCATTGCCCAGCAGCGACTTCATGCTGGCCCTGCCGCAAAGCGACAACCCCCTCGACGTGTACCTGCGACTGGCCTCCGACCACCAGTTACGGCCCTATATCACCCTGCAATCGGCGATCCTCTCGGCCGCCAACCAGAACCAGACCCTGATCTATGGCCTGTTGTTCGGTTGCATCGCCATGCTGATCCTGCACAACCTCATCCGCTACACCTACACCCGCTCGCGCAGCGCCCTCTGGTTGGCGACGTGCGAAGGGTTATTGATGCTCAGCCTGCTGTTGTTGCTGAACCTGGCCGGTCCCTGGCTGCCGGACTGGCATGCACTGCAAACGCCGGGGGCTTACCTGGCATTGATAATGACTGCGCCCTGCGGCCTGATGCTTGCCTATCGTTTCTTCGCCCCGCTCGGGCCGCATCCGCTGAACCGGTTGCTGCTTGGCGAGATCCTGCTCATCACCGCCTGCGGCCTGATGCTGCTGTTCGTCAATACCTTGCCGCTGAACTTCATTACCTACGGCCTGGTAGCGCTGGCAGGCCTGAGCATGCTGTTCATCAGCGCCTATCACTGGCAAAAAGGTTATCGCCCGGCTCGCCTCTTCGTGGCAGCCATGGTGGTGTTCAACCTCGGGACACTGGTCATCCTGCCCGCCCTGTTGGGGTTGACCCTGGTCGAACCCCATGGCCTGATCACCATCTTGCTGGTGTTCATCTGCATCAGTGGCCTGTTGATGAGCATTGCGTTGAGCGAGCGCCAGCGCCGCATCACCGAAGACCGCTTCAGCATCAGTCGTGACCTGGCAGCCAGCAACGCCGAGATCAACGCCAAGGCCGAGTTCCTGGCGAAGATCAGCCATGAGATCCGCACTCCGATGAACGGCGTCCTCGGCATGACCGAGCTACTGCTGGGCACACCGCTATCGGTCAAGCAACGCGACTATGTGCAGACGATCCACAGCGCTGGCAACGAGCTGCTGACACTGATCAACGAAATTCTCGACATCTCCAAACTCGAGTCCGGACAGATCGAACTGGACGATGTGCAGTTCGACCTCAATGCACTGATCGAGGATTGCCTGAGCATCTTCCGCGCCAAGGCCGAGCAGCAAAACGTCGAGTTGATCAGCTTCATCCAGCCGCAAGTGCCCCGGGTGATCAGCGGTGACCCGACACGCTTGCGCCAGACGCTGTTGAGCCTGCTTGAAAACGCCCTGAAAAAAACCGATGAAGGCGAAATCCTGATCGTCGTTGCGCTCGACGAGCGCAACACCAAACCACGCCTGCGTATCGCCGTGCAGGACAGCGGCGAGCCCATGGACGCCGAAGAACGCGACGCCCTGATGCACGCCGAACTGCACAGCCGGCATTTTCTTTCAGCCACCCAGTTGGGCGGCAACCTGGGGCTGGTAATTGCCCGCCAGCTGATCCGCTTGATGCAGGGGGAATTCGGGATCAAGAGCGGCAACAACCAGGGCAGCACCCTGTGGCTGACCCTGCCGCTGGACCCGGATCGTCTCGAGCACCCGACCTCCGACCTCGACGGCCCGCTGCAGGGTGCGCGGGTATTGGTGGTGGACGACAATGACACCTGCCGCAAGGTGCTGGTGCAGCAGTGCAGCGCCTGGGGCCTGAACGTCAGCGCCGCGTCTTCCGGCAAGGAGGCGCTGGCCCTTCTGCGCACCAAGGCTCACTTGCGCGATTACTTCGATGTGGTCCTGCTGGACCAGAACATGCCCGGCATGACCGGCATGCAACTGGCGGCCAAGATCAAGGAAGACCCCAGCCTGAACCATGACATCCTGTTGATCATGCTCACCGGCATCAGCAATGCGCCGAGCAAGATCATCGCGCGCAACTCCGGGATCAAGCGCATCCTCGCCAAACCGGTGGCCGGCTACACCCTCAAGACCACCCTGGCCGACGAGCTGACCCAACGCAACAAAGGCCTGGTCGTCACGCAACCACTGCCAAACGGCCCGGCACTACCGGTCAAGGTCCCCAGCGACTTCCGCATCCTGGTGGCCGAAGACAACAGCATCTCGACCAAGGTGATCCGCGGCATGCTGAGCAAGCTCAACCTGCAACCGGATACCGCCTGCAACGGCGAAGAGGCCCTACAGGCAATGAAGGCCCAACGTTACGACCTGGTGCTGATGGACTGTGAAATGCCGATCCTCGACGGCTTCTCGGCCACCCAGCAATTGCGTGCCTGGGAAGTCGGCAATCAGCGGGTCCGTACCCCCGTGGTGGCATTGACTGCCCATATCCTGGCCGAACACAAAGAGCGTGCACGCCAGGCCGGCATGGACGGACATATGGCCAAGCCGGTGGAACTGTCGCAGCTGCGTGAATTGATCGAGCACTGGGTCGCCCAGCGTGACCAGCACAATCGCGCAACAACCCAAACGTCCTGAGCCGACAGACTGCGCAACCCCTGATAGACTCCCCCCTCGACTTCCCTCGCCAGTGAGCCCGGCACCATGCTCCATGTGTTGTTCAGTGTTTACCTGAAGATGCTGGTGCTCTACAGCCCATTCTTCGTGTTGTCCTGCTTCATCAGCCTGACCCGTGGTTACTCGCGCAAGGAACAGCGTCGGCTGGCCTGGAAAGTAGCGGTCGCCACGCTGGTCTCCAGTGTGCTGTTGTATTTGTTCGGCCGGGTGATTTTCAGTGTTTTCGGCATCACCGTGGATGCCTTTCGTATCGGTGCCGGCAGCGTGCTGTTCATCTCGGCACTGGGCATGGCCCAAGGCAAATCGGCAGTACAGACCGATAACGTGCAGCAGGATGTCACCATCGTTCCGCTGACCATCCCGCTGACGGTTGGCCCCGGCACCATCGGTGCCTTGCTGGTGATGGGCGTGAGCCAGCCGCACTGGGACGACAAGCTCACGGCCATTGTCAGCATTGCCCTGGCCAGTTTTACCGTTGGCGTGGTGCTGTTTTTGTCCGGTCGTATCGAGCGCATTCTCGGCGACCAGGGGCTACAGATCGTTAGCCGACTGATGGGGTTGTTCGTGTGCGCACTGGCAGCGCAGATCATCTTCACCGGGGTCAAGGGCTACCTGGTGCCCTGAAGCGATGGCTTGTGCAAACCCGAAAACAAGGCCCTGTGCATCAATCACAGGGCCTTGTCGTTTACTGCGGGCAAAGCCTTTTAATCAGGACTGAAGTTTACGCACGAACACCTTCTTCGAATAAGCTTCGATTTTCTCATGGACCCGTTTACGGTAGTTTTCAAACGCCCGTCGGTCGAACACGAACACCCCGCCATCGGGAATGATCGCCAGCTCTCGATCGAACTCGCGCCACAGGAAAAAGTCACTTTCAATCACGGTCGCGCTGTAGCGCAAGCCAAGCAGGCAGACGATCACTTCACCCGAGGCGAGTCGCTCGCAAGGCGCGCACTTGAGGATACCCGAGCCGCCTTTGGCAACATTGCTGCGAAAGAACTCCCAGGCAAACTCATCCAGCCGCAACGCTTTATAGGTGTCCTTGAAGAGCTGGCCCAAGCGCTCCACGCCCACGCTGCCCATCACGCGGTAGCTGGCACTGAGCAACTGGTGGACACTATTGACCCGGATCGGCTCCGCCGGAACGATGGTCTTGAGTGTGTATCCCGTCTTGAGCAATCGCCCTTGAAAGTAATCGAACCAGGCCTTCCTCGACGCCTGCCCCGGATATTTTTCATTGGCCGCCAACTCCGCATACAACAGACAGTCCTGAATATCCTGCTGATCTTGCAAGTCCACACTTTGCGCAAAAGACAATAAGCAACCGCCCACTACAACAGCATTAACAGACGCTGGCATATTCACCCCACACAGTCAGTATCCTGATCGATTAAGCCCGCCAACCTTATTGGCCTGTCAGTTGTTTGAAAAGGCCATCGCCAAACTCGTCGTTATAGGAATAAATCATGCTTTTCTTTCGATCAAATGCACGCCGATTAAACTTGCGCACACCCGCGCCCTGGAAAATCTGCAATCCTCGGGTATTGTAAGTCACGAATAAAAAATTGCCGTTGTATTCCTTGTCCACCAAGTCAAGGCCGCCCATCAACATGGACATGCCACCGCCTGGCCTTGCAATGCAAGGCACAGCCTTGAAGCTGACGACGTCGTTTTTCTTGCTGCCGGCATCGACAATCTTCAGTGCCTCATTATCGCCCTTAAGCTTGCTGAAACCCGACGCCACCAGGTCCAGGACGCTGCTCGAACCTCCGGAAATGACGGTCGCCAGCACCTGCAACACGGCCTCATTCATCGTGATGGTGAGCTGTTTGCTGACATATTTCTTGTAGGTGAAGCTTTCCGTCACCCAGCCCGCCGCCAACAATGCCTCGTTGTACTTCAGGTAGCGCTCTTCGTTACTGGTTTCCTTGGGCAGGCGCCGGACCACCGCTTCAGCAAACTGCTGGCAGTCCAGCGCATCTTGCCTGTCGTCTTCCGAAAGCGCCTGGTCGAAGACCACCAGCGAGGAGCCTACTACCGAAGACCCCACACCTTGCGCCGACGAATCACTCGATGCGGTGCTCAGCATCGAGATCGAACGCTTAGTCCGCACTCTTGGCGCGACGTTCTGTAGTTCTGCCGCAACGCCTTTGAAATACCTATCCTGCATGGCATCATCAAATGCGACTTGAGCCATTGAGTAATTACTTATATCGGTCATTTAAACTTCCTTTTAATAAATAAGCCGCCTCATGCGACCAGCTGAAAACTAAAGCGCAGAGCTGAACCGGTCAAAGTAAAAATACTTAGAACTTATTTCATGAGTTATTAGAAAAAAGCCCGCGACAACTTTCGTCAGCCGCAGGCTTTACCATCAGTGACTTATTAACTTGAACATCGGCGAGCTTTGAGCAAAGTCGCTTTCACTCAGGTAGCCGGTTTGCGTGGGTACCAACGAGGCGTGTAGACCCACTCTCCGCCTCCAGCGCGAGGAAAAACACAGGTCAGGGATGAACCGATCAACACCATGGTGCGCATGTCGACCTGATCCGGGGTCAACTGGCCAAGAGTGGTGGCCCGCAGCGTTTGCCCCGGACGCCCGATATCCCGCCCCAACACCACAGGAGTCTCAGGCACACGGTGCCTGGCGACGATGTCCAGTGCCTGGCCCAGTTGCCATGGTCGTGAACGCGAGATCGGGTTGTAGAAGGCCAGTGCCAGATCGGCTTGTGCGGCCAGATCCAGGCGTTTCTCGATGATTGCCCATGGCTTGAGGTTATCCGACAGCGACAGTACACAGAAGTCATGCCCCAGCGGCGCACCGGCCTGGGCGGCCGTCGCCAGCGATGCGGAAACCCCCGGCAGAATTTCCAGATCGACGTTGTGCCAATGGACGTCGGTGGACTCGTGCAGCGCCTCAAGCACCGCAGCGGCCATGGCGAAAACCCCCGGATCGCCTGAAGAAACCACCACCACCGAGCGCCCTTGGGCCGCCAGTTCGAAAGCGTGGCGGGCACGCTGCATCTCTTCGCGGTTGTCGGTGCAATGCAGCACTTGATCGTCGCGAAACGGCCCGGCCATGCGCACGTAGGTTTCGTAGCCCAATACATCGTTGGCGCGGGCCAGTTCAGCCTTCACAGCCGGCACCATCAACTCGGCAGCACCTGGCCCCAGGCCGATCACGGCCAAACGACCACGAGGCCGGCCAATCTGCAACGGGTCCAGCGGTTGCTCTGCTACCGCAATGGCAACAGTGTCGTTACCAAACATGGAGACGGGTTGGCCCACGGCAGTACGCAGACGTTCGCCGAGCACGGTCCCTGCCGGGGCAAAGCGCAACGACACGCCCAATTCAAGCGCTGCTTCACGCAACGCCGCGCTGGCCATTTCGGTGTCGTCGGCCAACAGACAGGCCAGCGACTGCCCAGCGATCCCTGCCTGATGCAAGGCCTCGCGCACAGCCTCCGCGACGTTCACCAGATCAGCTTTCACGGCGACCACCACATTGCGCGGGTAGATCAACAATTCGTTAACCGCGGGAGCCCGTTCGGCATGACCGACATGCACCGCCAGTCGGGCCTGCGCATCTTCGGGCAACTGCGCCTGCGCCAGCCACGGTGCCTCACCCTCAATGCGCACCGTTTCGCCAGCCAGCAAATCGGAAACGAAACGCTTGCCCGACTCCAGATCGCCCAGGGCATAGCCGCTCGGCGGATTGAGCAGGCAGGTGCCGAAACGCAACTCCCCGCTGGTGGTGATCGCAGCGGATACCTCAAGCGCAGCGCCAATTTCCCGGGCCATGACATTCACGCCGCCAAGACCGCCCAACAGGGGAACCACGGCACTGCCGTCTTCGGCCACCGCCAATACCGGTGGTTCGACACCTTTTTCCAGCAACATGGGCGCCAGCGTACGGATCACGATCCCGGCCGCGCACAGGGCAATGATCGGTGTGCCCTGTTGATAGAACTCGCGCAGGGTCGCACCGAACTCGTGATAGGCCCGATCCGCGCCGTCGACCCGTTCGGCCAGGCCATGGATCAGGGATTCGGGGTACACCTGCTGAATGCTGCGTGCGGTAGCGAGGCTGCCATTGCCAAGAATGACAATCGCCGGAACTGGACGGGTCATCAGCCTTGCCACCTTTCACCAGGAACGATGATCAACGAGAAGTACGGTGAGGACATCGGCTCGACCTGATCCAGCGGCACGATCTTCTGATTGGCCATGGTCGCACGCTCGACGTACAGCGCACGCTCGGCCAGGCCGAGTTCTTCCAGTACCTGGCGAACCTTGGGAAAGTTGCGCCCCAGCTTCATGATCACCGCCGCATCGGCATCGGCCAGGCGACGCTTGAGTTCGTCGTGCGGCAACACGCCGGACAACACCGACAGACTCTGATTGCGATACACCAGCGGCGCACCGAGCACCGAGGCGCCGCCAAGCATCGAGCATACGCCGGGAACGACTTCAGCCTGATAACGCTCGGCGAGCCGATCGTGCAGGTACATATAGGAGCCGTAGAAGAACGGATCGCCTTCGCAGATCACCGCCACGTCGCGGCCGGCATCCAGATGCGTCGCCAGTTCATTGGCGGCGTCATCGTAGAAGTCGCTGATCACTTGCTCGTAGGACAGCGGCGCCGGTAAGGCTTCTGTGGTCACCGGGTACACTAGCGGCAACAAATTCTGCGCTTCCTGCAGATGCGCCTCGATGATGCCGAAGGCGTTGCCCTTCTTGCCCTTGGCCACGAAGTACGCCACTACCGGCGACTCGCGCAGCAACCTTAGTGCCTTGACGGTAATCAGTTCGGGATCACCGGGGCCGACACCAAGGCCGATCAATCGTCCAGGTTGCTGCATCATTCGATCTCCGTGGCGAGGGCATTGACGGCGGCGGCGGCCATGGCGCTTCCGCCCAGGCGACCTTGCATGATGACAAAAGGCACGCCACGGCTGTCGGCCGCCAGCGCAGCCTTGGATTCGGCGGCACCGACGAAGCCCACCGGGAAGCCGAGGATCAACGCCGGTTTCGGCGCGCCGGCGTCGAGCATTTCCAACAGATAGAACAACGCCGTCGGTGCGTTGCCGATCACCACCACGCTGCCTTCAAGATGCGGACGCCACAGCTCCAGCGCAGCGGCGGAGCGGGTATTGCCCAATTCACGGGCCAGTTCCGGAACGCTCTCATCGCGCAAGGTGCAGATCACCGGATTGTTCGCTGGCAGGCGCGCGCGGGTAACGCCTTCGGAGACCATCCGCGCATCGCACAGAATCGGCGCACCGGCCGCCAGCGCATCACGCCCGGCCTTGCCCGCCCCTTCGGAAAACTGCAAGCCGTCGATGGCATCGACCATGCCGCAGGCGTGAATGACACGGACCGCGAGTTTCTCCAGATCGGCCGGGATTCGGTCGAGGTTGGCCTCGGCGCGAATGATCGCGAAGGAGTTGCGATAGATCTCCTGACCGTCGCGGATGTAATCAAGCATCAAGGGGGCTCCGTGAGCGGGCGTCGAGCAAGGTCGCGACCGCTTCAATAGTAAGGTTGCGTGCGTGCAGCGCGCCGAAACCCGGCTGCGCTGCATCGCGAAAATAGAGATCGTAGTGACCGGGGGTGACAGCCAGTAATGTGACGGGCGCCGTATGCGCGGCGGCGCAGGAACGCGGGCAACCGCTCAGGTGTATGTTCAGTGCCGGTCCATGGCGGTGCAGCACTGCGGCCAGTTGCAGGGCATCGCCCTTGGTCTCGGCCAGGCCTTTACCGCAACCGTTTGAGCCGGTGCAGGCGATCAGCCGGGACAATGGCTGATCGGCTTCACACTGCAAGCCAAGAGACTGCAATTGCCGAAATACCTCGGCGGCATTTTCCGCGCGGACATTGGGCACCAGCAGACTTTGCCAGGGTGTGAAGCGCAGACTGGAATCACCGAACTTGCGTGCCAGTTGTGCCACACCCCGCAGCATCGCGGGATCGAGTCGCCCCAGCGGCGGGACGGCCCCCACATATACAACACCGGACTCGGCCTGGGGATGGGCCCCCATGTGCAAATCACTGGAGCCCAAAACCCGCTGCCAACCGACAACGGTTTGCACCGGTACTCGCTCGGCCAGTCGAGACAGCATGCCCTCGACCGGGTACTCGGCCAGCAAATGGCGCATTCGCGTCTGCTCGGGGCGCGCCAGTTCAAGGAACAACTCAAGGACCGTGACCACCAGTGCGTGCCCGTCAGCCAGCGCAACCGAACCGGCGGGGCTGTCCGTCGGGCATCCCGCCAGGCCGAACGCCAACCGTTGCTCGCCGTCTTGTTCAAACGCCGAGAGCCACAGGTCATGGGGATGTTCGAGCATCGTCAGTTCTTCAGCGCCATCAAGCTGCACGGCGAACTTGGCACTGAGGTCGTGGAACGCCTCCTGGCTTTGCAGTGTGGCGAGGATCTGCCCGGCCAGCGGGCGAGTGTCGAACAGCATGCGCCGGTCGATCCCGGCGCTGGGGCTGAGCATCAGGTTGCGCACATCATCGCCAGCCGCCGTACGCGGCCCCAGGCCGGCGGCCAGCAGGCTGTCGATCAACGCCGCTTGCTCGTTGCCGATGCCACGAATCTGCAGGTTGGCCCGGTTGGTCGCCTCGATCGCCCCGCTGGCATAACGCTCTGCCGCAGACGCCACGGCCTCCGCCTGGTCGCTACTGATCGAACCACCGTCCAACTTGATCCGGCAGATGCCGCCATCCAGCGCCGGGACAATACGCAGCAACCCCGGACAGGCCGAGGGGCGTAAGGCAGCGGACAGCGGACGTTCGTTCAAGGCGGACCCGTACAAGTGGCGAGGCAGTTCACGGCGAAAGTGCGCGGTATTATGCCTGCTTTACTTCGCTGCATGAAAAGACTCCGGTCGGGAAGACAAGGCAGTCAGCTCAAGGAACCCGCGCTATCATGCCGCCCAACAACGTTGAACGTGTGATTGAGGAATGGCATGGCACCCTGGCTGACGGTAGTGGGCATCGGCGAAGACGGCTTCAAGGGCTTGGGCAAGAACGCCCGGCATGCGCTGTTGTGTGCCTCGAAAGTCTTCGGCGGCCAGCGGCATCTGGATTTGCTCCCGCCGTGCATACGCGGAGAGCGCCAGTCGTGGCCGAGCCCCTTCAGCCTTGAGTCGCTGCTGTCGAACCGTGGCGAGCCCGTTTGCGTCCTGGCCAGTGGCGATCCGATGCTCTTTGGCGTCGGCGCCAGCCTGGCCCGGCAACTCCCCTCGGCCGAAATGCTGACGCTTCCCGCGCCGTCCTCCTGCTCGCTGGCTGCGGCGCGAATGGGTTGGCCCTTGCAGGAAGTGGTCACGTTGTCGGTGGTTGCCCGCCCCGTCGCCGCACTCAACGCGCAACTGTTCAGCGGCGTGCGCTTGCTGGTGTTGAGTAACGACGGCGGCAGCCCCACCGCCATCGCCGCACTGCTGCGTGAACGTGGTTTCGGTCCGAGCCGGATAACCGTGCTCGAACATTTGGGCGGTGAAGCCGAGCGGCGTGTCGACGGTATCGCCAATGACTGGAGCGATCCTTTGATCGCCGACCTGAACCTGATCGCCATCGAGTGCATCGCCGAGCCGAACACGCTGCGCCTGTCGCGACTGGCCGGCCTGCCGGACTCTGCCTTCAAACACGACGGCCAACTGACCAAACGCGATGTACGCGCCATCACCCTCGCGCGCCTGGCGCCCATCCCCGGCGAATTGTTGTGGGATGTTGGCGCTGGCAGTGGCTCGATCGGCATCGAATGGATGCGCGCCCACCCCGCTTGCCGCGCACTGGCCATCGAGGCCGATGAAGGCCGACAAGGGTTGATCGAACACAACCGCGATGCCCTCGGTGTTCCCGGCCTGCAACTGGTTCGCGGCAATGCGCCACAGGCCTTGGCCGGCCTGGAGCGACCGGATGCGATTTTCATTGGGGGCGGCGTCACCCGAGAAGGCGTGCTTGATACCTGCTGGGCCGAACTCAAACCCGGAGGCCGGTTGATTGCCAACGCTGTCACCCTGCAAAGTGAAATGACCCTGATGGCCTGGCGCGAGCAACACGGCGGGGAGTTGACCCGCATTCATATCGCGCAAGCACAACCTCTGGGTGACTTCGACACTTGGCGCCAGGCCTTGCCGATTACCTTGCTGGATGTGACGAAACCCTTCGATGCGTGACGAAACAGCCGAACAACCCGCCCCCCTGCGTAGTGGCCTGACCACCGGCAGCTGCGCCACGGCCACCAGCCTCGCCGCCGCGCGCCTGCTGCTGGCTGGCACAGAGGCCGATGCGGTGGAAATCGTATTGCCCAAAGGCAAGCAGGTTCAGATGCGCCTGGAGTTCTGCCGCCTCACCGAGGACGGCGCCGAAGCGGGAACTCTCAAGGATGCTGGTGACGATCCGGACGTGACCCACGGTGCCCTGCTCTATTCCCAGGTGCGCCTGAGCAGCGAACCGGGGACACGCTTCAAGGCCGGTCGCGGCGTCGGCACCGTGACCCGGCCCGGGCTGGTGCTGGGTGTCGGCGAGCCCGCGATCAACCCGGTGCCACGAAAAATGATCAGCGAACACCTGGTCCGACTGGCCGACGAACTCGGCTATAGCGGTGGTTTCGAGGTCACGGTCAATGTCGAGAACGGCGAAGCACTGGCACTGAAAACCATGAACCCGCGCCTTGGCATTCTTGGCGGCCTGTCGATCCTCGGCACCAGCGGCATCGTCCGGCCGTTTTCCTGCGCGGCCTACATCGCCTCGATCCATCAGGGCATCGACGTGGCGAAAACCAACGGTTACCTGCATATTGCCGCCTGCACCGGCAATGCAAGCGAAGACACCATGCGCCGGGTCTACAACCTTCCGGAAATCGCTTTGATCGAAATGGGCGACTTCGTCGGTGCCGTGCTCAAGCACCTGCGCAAAGTACCGGTGGATAAACTCAGCCTGTGCGGTGGTTTCGGCAAGATCAGCAAACTGGCGGCCGGGCACATGGATCTGCACAGCCGTCATTCGAGCATCGACCTGCCGCAACTGGCGTTATGGGCAGCACAGGTCGGCGCCGATGCGGCGTTGCAGCAAAACATCCGCGAGGCCAATACCAGCCAGCAGGCGCTGGCCATGGCCGCCGCAGCCGGGGTCGCCCTGGGTGATGCAGTCTGTCAGCACGCCCTGGACTTTGCCCGTAGCGTCGTGCCGGCGCAGGTTCAGGTGGAAGTCTTCGCCATCGATCGCCAGGGCGGGATCGTTGGCCATGCCGGAGCATTTCAATGAAACGCATCCTGTTGCTCGGCGGCGTGACCGAAGCCATGGCGATTGCCCGCACGCTGGGACCGCAGCATATCTACAGCCTGGCCGGTGTCGGTCGGGTGCCGACCGATCTGCAATGCCAGGTGCGCGTCGGCGGCTACGGCGGTGCCGAAGGCCTGGCGCAATTCATTCGCGATGAAGGCATCGATCTGCTGCTCGACGCCACTCACCCCTACGCCGCCAGTATCAGCCAGAACGCCGCGACCGCCGCGCGCTTGAGCGGCATTCCCTGCTGGGCGCTGCGCCGTCCGGCCTGGCAAGCCCAGGCGAGTGATGACTGGCGGGAAGTCAGCGATTGGGCCGGACTGATCGATGCCCTGAAGCCCTTCCGTCGACCGCTGTTCACCCTCGGTCGCGAGCCCCTGCAACACCTGAACGAAATTCCTGCGGAGCAATTCTGGACCCTGCGCGCACTGGACGTGTACCCGGGCAACGAGCGCTGCGAAGTGATCGGCGCACGTGGGCCCTTCCTGATCGACGATGAACGTGAGTTATTCGAACGGCGAAACATCGACGTGCTGATCAGCAAGAACAGCGGCAGCACGGCGACCGAGCCGAAGCTGGAAGTGGCGCGTGAGCGTGGGGTACCGGTGATTGTCTTGAAGCGGCCGGTGTTGCCGGGAGTTGATCGGGAGTTTGAGGGTGTGACAGAAATCCTGACGACCCTGTCGCTCTTCGACGGCTCCTGATCCCCCGTCCGCCGGGACTTTTCCTACGACACCTTCGGAGTACACGGATTATCCACTCCAGGTCTCCACCCTATAGTCCGGCGGATTCTGAACAAAGCTCCAGCACTACTGACGCTTTGAAATTCACGACTATTATGAAGGCTACGAAAGGATGGCGCTGCGACACCAAACCGCACGTCGCCTTTTTACTTATCGGCCCTGATCAGGCTAAATAGCCCGCGCCTGATCGCCCACCCAAACGGATTTTGTGCCATGTCCCGACAACGGCTCGCAATTGCCTGGATAGCCTGCTTCGCAGTGCTGTTCAACATGCTCGCCATGCCGATGTCCGGAGCGATGGCAAAAACGGCTAATTCACCTGCCGAGCAGTTGTTGTGGGGCAGTTTCTGCAGCTCCAGCGGCGCCAGGATGGTGGCGATTTCCATCGGTGACCTTGAACAGAAAGCCCCGCAAAACGACGATCATTCCAACATGCAGCATTGCTGGTGTTGCTCCGGTTCTGCGCCATTGGTGGCGTTGCCGGGGCATTCGCCGCAGCTGTATTTAGCGCACTTCGAATCCAACCGAAGCCTACCCGCCACCGCCCTCGACAGCCCGTCACCGCGCCAGCAATGGCCGAGTCTCAACCCCCGCGCGTCCCCTCTGGTGTGATTTTTTCTCGCAATTGACTGCGTTTTAAATCGTTCCGGAGAACTGCCATGTTGAACAAACTCATCGTTCTGGCTGCGTTACTGCTGCCTGCCTGTTTTGCCAATGCACACGAATACAAGGTCGGCGAACTGGAAATCGCGCATCCGTGGTCCCAGGAGTTGCCACCCAATGCGCCCACCGTTGCGGCGTATTTCGTGATCGACAATCAAGGCCAGACCGCCGACCGCCTGCTCAGCGTCGACACCCCCATTGCGGGCGAAGCGCAACTGCATGAGCACGTGATGCAAGGCGACATGATGAAAATGCAGCACGTACCGAGCGTGGAAGTGCCCGCCGGTGGCGAGGTCACCTTCGCACCAATGGCCTATCACGTGATGTTGCTGAACCTCAAGGACCGCAGCCTGCTCACTGACGGCAAGCGCTTCCCCATGACACTGCACTTCGAAAAGTCCGGTGACGTGACAGTCGAAGTCGCGGTGCAGAAACAGGCGCCGGACGCCATGCAAGAACACAAGCACGCGCAATAACCACCCGCGCTGAATACGCCCATGCGCCCGCTTAGCGCCAGGTCATCCAGGTCACGCAATCAGGCATTGAGCCTGACACGCGGCAGCTGGATCAGCCTGTTCGCCATGTTGATGATCTTTATCGGTCCGCTGATTTCCCAGTCGATGCCGATGGATTCGCGCGCCATGTCGATGACCATGCCTGCGGGTATGAGCATGGACATGCCGATGGACATGTCGGCAATGGAGCATGCCGACCATGCCACGCAAGCCAACGCCGAGCATTGCCCGCCAGCCCCCGGGCACCATGTGCTGTGGGAAAAGTGCGGCTATTGCAGCCTGCTGTTCAATTGCCCGGCGCTGACCGGTGGCGTGTCTTTCGCCAACTTCGTCATCCCGCCCGTCAACACCTTCACTACACCCTCTGTGCGCCTGGGCCATGCCCGGCAAACCTTCTTCCCCGGCGCCCGCACCCGCGCCCCGCCCATCGTCGCGTAAACACTCACTTCTGATTTCACACGGCCCGCAAGACAGCCAACGCAACCTGTGGGAGTGGGCTTGCTCGCGAAGAGGGAGTGTCAGTCAACGTTGATGTTGTCTGGCGCACCGCTTTCGCGAGCAAGCCCGCTCCCACAGGGACAGCTTCAGGCTGCCGGCCGTGTCGTTTACGACTGTTCGATGGAAATTGTCATGTCCAGGTTTTCCGCTGTCCCGTGCTTGAGCCCTGCCCAAGCCTCTTATGCCCTGAACGAATCCGGCGTTCGTTTCAGGCACGCCACCGCCATCCTGTGCGGTGCTTTGCTGGCGCCTTCTGCGCTGGCCGATGATCACGCCGGTCATAGTGAAGAGTTGAGCCCGACGGTGATTACCGCCGTGGCGCCCAGCTCGCCCTTGACCATCGTCACCAACCCCAAGGACCCGCGCCAACCGGTGCCGGCCAGCGACGGCGCCGATTACCTGAAGACCATCCCCGGCTTTGCCATGGTGCGCAATGGCGGCACCAATGGTGACCCGGTGCTGCGCGGCATGTTCGGCTCGCGGCTGAACATCCTCACCAACGGCAGCATGATGCTCGGCGCCTGCCCGGGCCGGATGGACGCTCCGACTTCCTACATCTCGCCGGAAACCTACGACAGACTCACCGTGATCAAAGGCCCGCAAACCGTGCTGTGGGGGCCGGGTTCTTCGGCCGGGACCATCCTGTTCGATCGCGAGCCGGAGCACTTCGGCGAACTCGGCACGCGGGTCAACGCCAGCGTGTTGGCCGGCTCCTACGGTCGCTTCGACAAACTGGTGGACGCCGCAGCCGGAGGTCAGTCGGGTTATGTGCGGGTCATCGGCAACACCGCGCACTCCGACGACTACCAGGACGGCAACAACGACACCGTGGCGTCGCGCTATGACAAATGGAACGGCGACGTGGCCATCGGCTGGACGCCGAATACCGACACTTTGCTGGAACTGACCGCCGGCCGTGGCGATGGTGAAGCCCGCTACGCCGGGCGCGGCATGGACGGCTCGCAGTTCCTGCGCGAGAGCCTCGGATTGCGCTTCGAGCAGTCCAACATCGGCGAGGTTCTGGACAAGGTCGAGGCGCAGATCTACTACAACTACGCCGACCACGTGATGGACAACTACACCCTGCGCACGCCGTCCGGTACCGGAATGATGTCCGGGCCCATGGCCTCCAACGTCGACCGCCGCACCCTCGGCGCACGGGTCAAGGGCACCTGGCGCTGGGCCGATGTACAACTGATCAGCGGCATCGACGCGCAGACCAACGAGCATCGCCAGCGCGGCGCCATGGGTGTCGACACCTACAAGGACCTGCCGTACACCAAGGATGCCGACTTCCATAACTACGGCGTGTTCGGCGAACTGACCTGGTACGCCGCCGACCGTGACCGCCTGATCAGCGGCGCACGCCTGGACCGTGCCTCGGCCAAGGATTTTCGGCAGACCATCGGCTCGGGCATGATGACCCGCCCGAATCCGACCGCCGACGACACCCGCGCCGATACCCTGCCCAGCGGTTTCATCCGCTACGAGCATGACCTGGCCGACAGCCCGACCACCTTGTATGCCGGCCTCGGTCACACCCAGCGATTCCCGGATTACTGGGAGCTGTTTTCACCCAAGTCCGGCCCCGCCGGTTCGGTCAATGCCTTCGATTCGATCAAGCCGGAAAAAACCACCCAGCTCGATTTCGGCCTGCAATACAAGACCGAAGACCTCGAAGCCTGGGCATCGGCTTATGTCGGGCAGGTGCGCGATTACATCCTGTTCAACTACACCCCGACGATGATGGGTACGACCTCGCAAGCCGAAAACATCGACGCGCGAATCATGGGCGGTGAACTGGGCGCCGCCTACAACCTCACCGACAACTGGAAAGCCGACGCGACCCTGGCCTACGCCTGGGGCAAGAACAGCAGCGATGGCAGTGCATTGCCACAAATGCCGCCGCTGGATGCCCGTTTCGGCCTGACCTACAGCGAAGACAACTGGAGCGCCGGCGCACTGTGGAGAGTGGTTGCCGCGCAAAACCGCATCGACCAGAACAAGGGCAACGTGGTCGGCAAGGACTTCGGCAAAACGCCGGGCTTCGGCGTGTTCTCCCTCAACGGTGCCTATCGGATCAACAGCAACTGGAAGGTCAGCAGCGGCGTCGACAACCTGTTCGGCAAGGCTTACGCCGAGCACTTGAATCTGGCCGGCAACGCCGGTTTCGGCTATCCGGCCAATGACCCGCAAGCCATCAAGGAGCCGGGGCGAACGCTCTGGACCAAGGTGGATATGAGTTTCTAAAAGCTTCGCGAGCAAGCTCGCTCCTACAGGGGAACGAGCCTGCTCGCGATCGGTTGCACAGCAACCGCAAAACAAACAACTAAAAAAGATCCAGCCAAGCGGAGCACACGTGATGAAACAGCCCAAAGTGAATTTCTACAACCTGGCCTGGCGCTGGCATTTCTATGCCGGATTATTCGTTGCGCCATTCATGGTGATGCTGGCCCTGACCGGCACCGTCTACCTGTTCAAACCGCAGCTCGACTCGCTGATGTACAGCAGCCTGCTCAAGGTTCCGGCCGGTCATCACACCGTCTCGGCCGACGACCTGCTGACACGGGTGAAAATGGCTTATCCACAAGGCCAGGTCACCCAATACCTGCCGCCGGTCAACGCCGAGCGCAGCGCGCAGTTTGTCGTACTCAACGATGACAAGGAGCTGAACGTTTTCGTCGATCCGTACCACGGTGACATCCTCGGCGAACAAGACGCCAAGAAGAACCTGCAAGCCATTGCCCGGTCGATTCACGGTGAGCTGATGATCGGCACCGTTGGCGACCGACTGATCGAACTGGCCGCCGGTTGGGGCGTGGTGCTGGTGGTGTCCGGCATTTTCCTGTGGTGGCCGCGCGGTCAGGCGGCAGGCATTTTGTGGCCGCGCCTGAACAGTCGTGGTCGCATATTGTGGCGTGACCTGCACGCGGTCACCGGATTCTGGGGCGCGTCCCTGCTGCTGGTGATGTTGCTCAGCGGCATGACCTGGACCGGCTTCTGGGGCAAGCAGTACGCCGAAGTGTGGAACGTGTTCCCGGCAGCCATGTGGGATGACGTGCCGAAGTCCGACGTCGAGGCGCGCAGCCTCAACACCGCCACCCGCCAGACCGTGCCGTGGGCCATGGAAAACACGCCGATGCCGATGTCCGGCGACCATGCCGGGCACATGGCCCACGACAGCGCAGCGGCCGGTCCGGCATCGCCGACCATCCGCCTGCAGGACGTACAAAACATTGCCAGCGAGCGCAAGGTCGAACCGGGCTACAGCATCACCCTGCCGACCACTGCAACCGGCGTGTTCACCATCGCCGTATTCGCCGACGACCCGCGCAATGACGCCACGCTGCACATCGATCAGTACACCGGCAAGGTCCTGGCCGATGTACGTTTCGAGCAATACGGCAGCGTCGCCCGCGCCACGGAAATCGGCGTGATGTTGCACGAAGGCAAGATGTTCGGCGTGTTCAACCAGATCGTCGTGTTGCTGATCTGTTTGATGATTTTGCTCAGCGCGGTCAGCGGCGTGGTGATCTGGTGGAAGCGCCGCCCGCAAGGAAAACTCGGCGTGCCGCCGCTACGCCACGACCTGCCGAAATGGAAAACCGCGATGGTGATCATGTTCGCCCTGGCGGTAGCCTTCCCGATGGTGGGCGCTTCGCTGGTGGTGGTATGGGTGTTCGATCGCGTGCTGCTGTCACGTTTCACCCGGCAGACTGAGAGCGCCTCATCTTCATCATGAAACAGGCGAGATGCGCGGGGCGAAAGGCACTGTAAACTCCCCGCGCATCACCTCAGCCCCATCGCGAGCAAGCTCGCTCCCACAGGATTTGCGCAATACCTGTGGGAGCGGGCTTGCCCGCGAAGGGGCCATCAGCATCACCTCAAGAGCCACTGCATGACCTCGCTGAACCTCACAAACCTCACCTGGTCCCCTCTGGGTCACGGCCATTGCCACCATCAATTCCAGCTGCGTGATGCCTCGCTACACGTGGCCGCCGGTGAGTTCGTCGGGCTGATCGGCCCCAACGGCAGTGGCAAGACCAGCCTGTTGCGGTGTGCCTGGCGCTTCAGTAAACCGGAAAGCGGCGAAGTCAGGCTCGATCACCAGAACGTCTGGAAACAATCCTCACGCTGGTGCGCGCAACGCATCGCCGTAGTGCTGCAGGAATTCCCTGATGCGTTCGGCCTCACCGTCGAGGAAGTGGTCGCCATGGGCCGCACGCCGCACAAAAGCTTGTTTGATGGCGATACCCTTGAAGACCGCGACCTGATCAATCAGGCCCTGGAGTCCGTCGGCCTCAATGGCTTCGAAGACCACGGGTTCGCCACCCTCTCCGGAGGTGAAAAGCAGCGGGTCATCCTTGCCCGCGCCCTGGCCCAGCAACCACAACTGCTGATCCTTGACGAGCCGACCAACCACCTCGATCCGCGTTATCAGCTTGAGCTGCTGCAGTTGGTCAAACGCCTGAATATCGGCACCCTGGCGAGCATCCACGACCTCAATCTGGCGGCGGCTTTTTGTGATCGGCTGTACGTGATCAACCATGGTCGTATCGTCGCCAGCGGCACACCGAAAGACGTCCTGACGGTTGCGTTGCTGCGCAATGTGTTCGGCGTCCAAGCGCTGATCGATGAACATCCACTGCACGGCTACCCACGAATCACCTGGATAACCCAACCATGACTTTGCGTTCCCTGCTGCGCTCCTGCCTCCCACTCGTGATGCTGCTGGGCAGCGCCCAGGCATTGGCCGAAGCCACCCGTTACCCGCTGACAATCAAAAGCTGCAACCGCGAGGTGACCTTCAAGCAGGCACCGCAACACGCCCTGAGCCACGACATCAACATGACCCAGATGATGCTCGCCCTCGGCCTCAAGCCCCGGATGGCCGGTTACAGCGGCATCAGTGGCTGGAAGGCCGTGACGCCCGAGATGCAGGGCATTCTCGAAGGCCTGCCGGAACTGGCGGCCAAGTACCCGTCAGTGGAAACCCTGCTCAATGCCAACGTCGATTTCTTCTTCGCCGGCTGGGACTACGGCATGCGCATCGGCGGCGACCTCACGCCACAAACCCTGCAACCGCTGGGCATCAATGTGTATGAGCTGAGCGAATCCTGTGCCTTCGTGATGAAGCGCCCGCCGGCCAGCCTCGAAGACACCTACAACGACCTGCGCAACCTCGGCAGAATCTTCGACGTGCAGGACCGCGCCAATGCCCTGATCGCGAACATGCAGGCGCAAGTCGCGAATATTCGCAAAGGCCTGCCCGCGCAAACACCGCGGGTGTTCCTGTACGACAGCGGCGAAGACCGGGCCATGACCTCGGGGCGACTGGGCATGCCACAAGCGCTGATCGATGCCGCTGGCGGGCGCAATATCCTGGAGGATGTCGAAGCGAGCTGGACCCGGGTCAATTGGGAAACCGTGGTCGAACGCAACCCGCAGGTGATCGTGATCGTCGACTACAGCGAAGTCACTGCCGAGCAGAAGATTCAATTCCTGCTGAGCAACAAGGCCCTGCAATCGGTGGACGCGATCAAGCACCGGCGTTTCATCGTCATCCCTTACGTGCAGGCCACGCCGGGGATCGATAACGTACTGGCGGTCGCCACCCTGGCCAAGGGTTTCCACGGCGAATGATCAACCGTCGCTACGCCCTGTTGCTGATCGCCCTCGGCACCCTGTTGCTGGTGTCGTGCGTGGTGTCCCTGGGTTTCGGCCCGGCGCGGGTGCCGCTGGATGTGGTGTGGCGCATCCTGTTGCACAAGCTGTTCGGTGTCGGTGTGTCGGACTGGAACCCCGGACAGGAACATATCGTCTGGCTGATTCGTGTCCCGCGCATGCTGCTCGGCGCGCTGGTGGGCGCCGGGCTGGCGCTGATCGGCGCGGTGCTGCAAGCGGTCACACGCAACCCTTTGGCTGACCCGCACCTGCTCGGCGTCACGTCCGGCGCGACCTTGGGCGCAGTCATCGTGGTGTTGCATGTGGGCGAAATCGTTGGCCTGCTGACCTTGCCGATCGCGGCATTTATCGGTGCATTGCTGAGCATGCTGGTGGTGCTGATGATCGCCAGCCGCCACGGTCGCCTCGACAGTGATCGTTTGTTGCTGTGCGGCGTGGCAGTGTCCTTTGTGATGATGGCGATTGCCAATTTGCTGCTGTTCATGGGCGACCATCGAGCCAGTTCGGCGGTGATGTTCTGGATGCTCGGCGGGCTCGGGTTGGCTCGCTGGGAGCTGCTGGAGGTGCCGACAGCCAGTGTGTTGCTTGGGTTGATGTTATTGCTGGGCATGGCGCGACCACTGAATGCGCTGATGGCCGGCGAGCAAACAGCGGTGACCCTGGGCTTGAATGCTCGTACCGTGCGCCTGCGAGTGTTTCTGATTGCGTCATTGATGACCGGGGTGCTGGTGTCGATCAGCGGCTCGATCGGTTTTGTCGGGCTGATGGTGCCGCACATTGCACGGCGCCTGGTCGGGGCTGAACACCGAAGATTGCTGCCGGTGTGCGTGTTGCTCGGCAGCGTGTTTCTGGTTTGGGTCGACGTTGCCGCCCGGACACTGATCGCCCCCGAAGACTTGCCTATCGGTATTGCCACCGCAGCAATTGGCGGGTTGTTCTTCATCGGCCTGATGCGACGTCGTTAACGCCATGGTTAATTAAAAAATTTCAGAACTGCATTTACGCTTGGAAAAAACTCGTATTGAGTTAACACTTAACAAGTACACCATCATGTTCATACTCCGCACTCGCGAGCTCACCCATAAAACGCTCGCGCACTTCAATGACGATTATTCCTACAACTTAATCGCCACAATTCTTACAAGAGCGGAAAGAGGTAAACATGTTCAAGAAGTTCATCGCATCCATTGCACTTGTTTCAGCGCCCGCATGGGCAGTGCAGCCACCCTTTACTGGCGTTGACTACAGCGGTCGGTATCAATGCACCGGAATGGACAGTCATATCGGTGCGTTTGAAGGTGTTGTCGAGATGAAGCTCAATGCCGAACAAAGTACCGGCGAACACGGTGCCTACGGTTTTACGCTGACGTTGCTCGACAACTCCCGATATGAAGGATTTGCTGCCGCCAACTTGAGTTCCCTGGCGATTTACTTTGCCCATACGGATCCGTCGCTCAAGGATTACGGCGTCGGGATTGCGAAACTCGCTACAACCCCTGACGGAAAAGCTTCATTCACCAAGTACTACTACGGTCCGGAGTACGAGGGTGGCGGGCATGGCTTTGAAACTTGCATTAAAAGCTGACGGTCCCCGTTTACGACGCTGATACGCCATCGTTGAGTCCTGTGGGAGCGGGCCACTCGCGATGGCGTCTGTTTTTTATCGATTTGATGCGCCGTCGATGATCTGCCCTTAGACTGCGAGTCCGCATAATCTCAGGATGAGTTCCATGTTGAAAACGTTTGTTCTCTCGTTGTTGGCTTTCGGCACCGGCACCGTGCTGGCTGACACCACGGTCGATGTTTCGAAAATTTACGGCAAGATTCAGTTCGTCAATTCTTACCCTGACTACAAGGTGAAAATTGACGACAGCTGGCCTGATCTGAAAGTCCAGAAAGTCACTCAGTGGCCCGACTCCGTCGGTAAATGGGAGATTGTTGACCAGTACCCCGACTACAAGATCCAGATCGTTGACTCCTACCCTGACTTCACCATCAAGTATGTGGATTCCTGGCCCGGCGTGAACTGACCACCATTGTCCCGCAACTGCCGCCATGCGGCAGCACCACAATGACGCACCTCCTCGCACCACGGCCCCGACCTCGTTCCTTCATGGTGCGCCCTCAAACCGCGCAACCGCTCTAAAACGACATTCCCCTGCCTTTTGCCGACCGGGCACAGCCCTTGCAAAACACAGCTTCAGTAGTCCGCATCTGCCAACCAAGAAAACTCATAAGTTCATGGAGATCGCACAATGAAGCGTCGCAGTTTGATCAAGGCTTTCACACTCTCGGCATCCATTGCCGCGATGGGCATGACCTGGACTGTCCAGGCGGCCGAGACCATCAAGGTCGGTATTCTGCATTCGTTGTCCGGAACCATGGCGATCTCCGAAACGTCGCTCAAAGACATGG
Source organism: Pseudomonas sp. S2_F07 (assembly GCF_054668325.1). Taxonomy (NCBI): domain Bacteria; kingdom Pseudomonadati; phylum Pseudomonadota; class Gammaproteobacteria; order Pseudomonadales; family Pseudomonadaceae; genus Pseudomonas; species Pseudomonas sp. S2_F07. The sequence goes on along the minus strand of NZ_CP162758.1, from coordinate 4,520,223 downwards.
CGCTGATGACCATCGACGAGATCAACGCCAAGGGCGGCGTGAACGGCAAGATGCTCGAGCCGGTGGTGGTCGACCCTGCATCGAACTGGCCGCTGTTCGCCGAGAAGGGTCGTCAGTTGCTGACCCAGGACAAGGTCGCCGTGGTGTTTGGTTGCTGGACTTCCGTGTCACGCAAATCGGTACTGCCGGTGTTCGAAGAACTCAACGGCTTGTTGTTCTACCCGGTGCAATACGAAGGCGAAGAAATGTCGCCGAACGTCTTCTACACCGGCGCAGCGCCGAACCAGCAGGCGATCCCCGCCGTTGAATACCTGATGAGCGAAGAAGGCGGCAGCGCCAAGCGCTACTTCCTGCTCGGCACCGACTACGTCTACCCGCGCACCACCAACAAGATCCTGCGTTCGTTCCTGCACTCCAAAGGCGTGGCCGACAAGGACATCGAAGAGGTCTACACCCCGTTCGGTCACAGCGACTACCAGACCATCGTCGCCAACATCAAGAAGTTCTCGGCTGGCGGCAAGACGGCGGTTATCTCCACCGTCAACGGTGACTCCAACGTGCCGTTCTATAAAGAGCTGGCCAACCAGGGCCTAAAGGCCACCGACGTTCCGGTCGTGGCGTTCTCGGTTGGCGAAGAAGAACTGCGCGGCATCGACACCAAGCCACTGGTGGGCAACCTGGCGGCGTGGAACTACTTCGAATCGGTCGAGAACCCGGTGAACAAGAAGTTCGTCGATGACTGGAAAGCCTATGCGAAGAAACACAACCTGCCGGGCGCCGACAAGGCGGTGACCAACGATCCGATGGAAGCCACCTACGTCGGCATCCACATGTGGGCGCAAGCGGCGGAAAAAGCCAAGTCCACCGACGTCGACAAAGTCCGCGAAGCCCTGGCCGGCCAGACCTTTGCCGCGCCGTCCGGCTACACCCTGACCATGGACAAGACCAATCACCACCTGCACAAGCCGGTGATGATCGGCGAGATCCAGTCTGACGGTCAGTTCAACGTGGTGTGGCAGACCGAAGGACCGATCCGCGCCCAGCCGTGGAGCCCGTTCATCCCGGGCAACGACAAGAAGCCGGAGTATGCGGTGAAGAGTAACTGAGCCATTGGGCCTGACGGTAGTTCAGGCCCAACACAACTCCCGGTGGGAGCGGGCTTGCTCGCGAAGACGGCGGCACATCCAACATTTATGTGACTGACACACCGCTTTCGCGAGCAAGCCCGCTCCCACATTTAGTCCGAGCAAGGCGACTCTCTATGCCCACTGCCCTGTACCGATTTCTTCTGGCGATCGCGCTCTTGCTGCCGATGGCCACCCACGCCGGTGACGCCGAAGACTTCGTCGCCGCCAATCCCGTGCAGCAAGCCCGGCTGCTGGAAACCTGGGCCGCGCAACCCGATCCGGCCCGTATCGAACTGATCAACGCCCTGCAACTCGGCGAATTGACCGTCGACGGCCAGCCAAAAACCCTGCGCCTGAACAACCGCCTGCGGGGTCTTATCGACACGGCCCTGGCCAGTCATCAGTTGCTTGCCGCCGACGCTAAACTCCGTCTGGCCGCCGCGCGGCAATTGCAGAAAAGTGCCAAGCCGGCGCAATTGAAATTCCTCGATCAGCAACTGGCGGGCGAAAAGGACGAGAGCGTTCATGCCGCCCTCAGCCTGGCCCTGGCCAATCTGCAACTGGTCGACAGCGATCCGGCCGTGCGCCTCGCCGCTGTGCGCTTGCTCGGCGAAACCGGTGATCCGCTAGCCCGCACTCGCCTCGAAAACCTGCTGGAGCCCGGTGTTGAAACCGACGCGAATGTGCGTACCGCCGCTGAAACCAGCCTCGCTCAAGTCAAACGCAAACTGCTGGTCGGCGAGATGCTCGGCCAGGCCTTCAGCGGCATGTCCCTTGGCTCGATCCTGCTGCTCGCGGCATTAGGGCTTGCGATCACCTTCGGCCTGCTCGGCGTGATCAACATGGCCCACGGCGAGATGCTGATGCTCGGCGCCTACTCGACCTATGTGGTGCAACTGATGTTCCAGCGCTTCGCGCCGCAGGCCATCGAGTTCTATCCACTGATCGCGCTGCCGGTGGCGTTTTTCGTCACCGCGGCCATCGGCATGGCGCTGGAGCGCACGGTGATTCGCCACCTCTACGGCCGTCCGCTGGAAACCCTGCTCGCCACCTGGGGCATCAGCCTGATGCTGATTCAACTGGTTCGCCTGGTGTTCGGCGCGCAGAACGTCGAAGTGGCCAACCCGGCCTGGTTGTCGGGCGGCATTCAAGTGCTGCCGAACCTTGTGCTGCCGTACAACCGCATCGTCATCATTGCCTTTGCGTTGTTTGTGGTGGTGCTGACCTGGCTGCTGCTGAACAAGACTCGCCTCGGCCTGAATGTTCGCGCCGTCACCCAGAACCGCAACATGGCCGCCTGCTGCGGAGTACCGACCGGGCGCGTGGACATGCTCGCCTTCGGCCTCGGCTCGGGCATCGCCGGTCTCGGTGGCGTGGCCCTGAGCCAGATCGGCAACGTCGGCCCGGACCTCGGCCAGAGCTACATCATCGACTCGTTCCTGGTGGTGGTGCTCGGCGGTGTCGGGCAGTTGGCCGGTAGTGTTTTTGCTGCGTTCGGCCTGGGCATCGCCAACAAGATTCTGGAACCGCAGATCGGTGCCGTGCTCGGCAAGATCCTCATCCTCGCGCTGATCATTCTGTTCATCCAGAAACGTCCGCAAGGCCTCTTCGCACTCAAAGGACGGGTGATCGACTGATGAACCAGCCCCTGATGCTCAAGGCTACACAAAAGGCCGGCCCCAAAGTCACGATTGCCATCGGCGCGGTGATCCTCGTTTTGCTGCTGGCGTTACCACTGCTGTCGTTGTTAACGCCGGACAGCACGCTGCATGTTTCCGCCTATACGCTGACGCTGGTAGGCAAGATCCTTTGCTACGCCATCGTCGCCCTGGCGCTCGATCTGGTGTGGGGATACGCAGGCCTGCTGTCCTTGGGCCACGGCCTGTTCTTCGCCCTCGGCGGCTATGCCATGGGCATGTACCTGATGCGCCAGGCCTCGGGCGATGGTTTGCCGGCGTTCATGACCTTCCTGTCGTGGACCGAAATGCCATGGTTCTGGACCGGCACCAGCAGCTTCCTCTGGACCCTGTGCCTGGTGGTATTGGCTCCGGGACTGCTGGCGTTGGTGTTCGGCTTCTTCGCCTTCCGCTCGCGGATCAAGGGCGTGTATTTCTCGATCATGACCCAGGCCCTGACCTTCGCCGGCATGTTGTTGTTCTTCCGCAACGAAACCGGCTTCGGCGGCAACAACGGCTTCACCAACTTCCGCACCATTCTTGGCTTCGGCATCACCGAACCGGGTACCCGCGCCGTGCTGTTTTTCGCCACGGTGCTGTTGCTGGTGGCGAGCCTGTACATCGGCTGGCGCCTGGCGCAAAGCAAGTTCGGTCGGGTGCTGACCGCGCTGCGCGATGCGGAAAATCGCCTGATGTTCTGCGGCTACGATCCGCGTGGCTTCAAGTTGTTCGTGTGGGTGTTGAGCGCAGTGTTGTGCGGCCTGGCCGGTGCGCTGTACGTGCCGCAAGTGGGGATCATCAACCCGAGTGAAATGTCGCCCACCAACTCGATCGAAGCGGCCGTCTGGGTGGCACTGGGTGGGCGTGGCACCTTGATTGGTCCGTTGCTCGGTGCCGGCGTGGTCAACGGTATGAAGAGCTGGTTCACCGTGGCGTTTCCCGAGTACTGGCTGTTCTTCCTCGGCGCGCTGTTCATCGTCGTGACCCTGTACTTGCCCAAGGGCGTAATCGGTCTGTTGAAGAAAAGAGGTGAGCAATGAGAGTCACTGCAACCGCTGAATTCATGCTCGAACCGGCGTTCTTTCCACCCCTGGAACCCAACCGCGACGCCGGCAGCAGCCGCGATGCCATCGGTCTTGGTCAGCGTGCCGGTAAAGGCCTGAATACGCGCCACGGCACCATCCTGACCCTGGAAGACATCAGTGTCAGCTTCGACGGCTTCCGCGCCCTGAACAATCTGAACCTGTACATCGGCGTCGGCGAACTGCGTTGCATCATCGGCCCCAACGGCGCAGGCAAGACCACCCTGATGGACGTGATCACTGGCAAGACCCGGCCCAGCCACGGCAAGGCCTGGTTCGGCGAAACCCTGGACCTGACGCAAATGAGCGAAGTGCAGATCGCACAGGCTGGCATCGGTCGCAAGTTCCAGAAACCGACGGTGTTCGAAGCGCTGAGCGTGTTTGAAAACCTGGAGCTGGCGCAGAAAACCGACAAGTCGGTGTGGGCCAGCCTGCGGGCACATTTGAGTGGCCAGCAAAAAGACCGCATTGCCGAAGTACTCGAGACCATTCGCCTGACCCCATCGGTCAACCGCCCCGCCGGTTTGCTGTCCCACGGTCAGAAGCAGTTCCTGGAGATCGGCATGTTGCTGATGCAGGACCCGCAATTGCTGCTGCTCGATGAGCCGGTGGCGGGCATGACCGACGCCGAAACCGAGTTCACCGCCGAGCTGTTCAAGAGCCTGGCCGGCAAGCACTCACTGATGGTGGTGGAGCACGACATGAGCTTCGTCGGTTCGATTGCCGATCACGTCACCGTGTTGCATCAAGGCAGCGTGTTGGCCGAAGGGTCGCTGGAACAAGTGCAGGATAACGAGCGGGTGATCGAGGTTTATCTCGGTCGATAGACATGTGAACACCGCTCCCACAGGGGGATCTGAGGAGAATCTGGAAATGTTGCAAGTCGAAAAACTGCACCAGTACTACGGCGGAAGCCACATCCTGCGCGGCCTGACGTTTGATGTGAAGGTCGGCGAAGTCACCTGCCTGCTCGGCCGAAACGGCGTGGGCAAGACCACCCTGCTCAAATGCCTGATGGGCCTGCTGCCAGCCAAGGAAGGCGCAGTGAACTGGGAAGGCAAACCGATTACCGCCTTCAAGCCGCACCAGCGTGTGCATGCCGGCATCGCCTACGTACCGCAAGGCCGGGAGATCTTCGGCCGCCTGACCGTGGAAGAAAACCTGTTGATGGGCCTGTCGCGCTTTCCCGGCGGCGAAGCGAAGGAAGTCCCGGCGTTCATCTACGAGCTGTTCCCGGTGCTGCTGCAAATGAAGCAACGCCGGGGGGGTGACCTGTCCGGCGGCCAGCAACAACAACTGGCTATCGGCCGTGCGCTGGCCAGCCGCCCTCGCCTGCTGATCCTCGACGAACCCACCGAAGGCATACAGCCGTCTGTGATCAAGGAGATCGGTGCCGTGATCAAAAAGCTCGCGGCCCGGGGCGACATGGCAATCCTGCTGGTCGAGCAGTTCTACGATTTCGCCGCCGAACTGGCCGACCAATACCTGGTGATGTCCCGGGGCGAAATCGTGCAACAGGGTCGCGGGGAAAACATGGAGGCCGAGGGCGTGCGTGGGCTAGTCACGATCTGAGCCAATGGTCACGATCCTCTTGATTCGACTTTCGGGCGTGGAACCCAGCCCGAATCCAGGATTGCCGGATGCGTTTTGTGGATTGATGGAGTAGGCCACCAAAGAACCATCGTGACTTGAGGTGTAATTGTTCTTGAAGACATCGACATGCCTGAAAGCTGTCGCGAGATCGACTGTCGAAGGCAACGCCTGATGCAACTTGATCTGATCTGCGCTGTAGCGGGGGTAAGACCGGGCAGTCTGTTCTGCATACTCCGGTATGTCTAAAAAGGGACAATGCACCAATTTGGTTCTCTACATTTCAGGAGTCTCCCCCTATTGGTGCGCTCAATCCGGCAATAACCGCCTCCTGCTGCGATACCTTGCGGCACAGCCTTTGCAACCATCGTGATGTCCTCACGATAAGCACTGACTATGACTCTTCCCGCTTCTGGTGCCTTGTTTACCCCCAGCTGGCACGCCGAGCTGGAGCTGGGTTACGCACGATTCGACGACAGCACGCGCCCGGTCCAGCGTCGACACCAAGGTCCGTTGCGGGTGCAAAAACACCTGTATGCCGAAGGGCCGGAAGTCTGCCAGCACATCATCGTCCACCCGCCCGGTGGAATTGCCGGCGGTGATCGGCTGGACATCTCGGCCAGCGTCGAGCGCGATGCCTGGGCACAAATCACCAGCCCCGGCGCGGCCAAGTGGTATCGCGCCGCCGGCCCCGCCTATCAGCAGCTGAAGTTGAAGGTGGCGGCCGGTGCGACACTGGAATGGCTGCCCCAGGAGACGATCATTTTCAGCGCGGCCCAGGCTGAACTCAGCACTTGCATCAACCTTGAAGGCGATGCGCGACTGTTCTACTGGGACGTCGTGGCCCTGGGCCGTCCGGCCAGTGGCGAGCGCTTCGATCTCGGGTACTTCCAGGCGCAACTGGATATCCGCCGCGACGGCCAGTTGCTCTGGCACGAACGCCAGCGCATTGTCGGGGCGGACGGCTTGCTGGATTCGCCCATCGGGCTCGATGGGCGACCGGTATTTGCGACGTTGCTGGTGACCGGGGAAATCGATAGCGACTTGCTGGAAACCTGCCGCTCGCTGCCCAACGACGTGCGCGGGGATCTTTCGCAGTTGCCGGGATTGCTGGTTGCACGGTGCCTGGCCAGTGAAGCGTTGTTGGCGCGGGGGTGGCTGATTGATTTGTGGCGATTGCTCAGGCCTGCGCTGCTTGGCCGCGAAGCAATACCTCCACGAATATGGAACACCTGAATCATGCTTTCTGTGGGAGCGGGCTTGCCCGCGATAGCGATGTATCAGGCACCATTTTTGTTGAATGTGCCGACGCCATCGCGAGCAAGCTCGCTCCCACAGGGGATTTGTACTCACAGGTCCCACACCTTTTAACTGCCGATTATGGATGTCTACGATGGACCTGACCCCACGTGAAAAAGACAAGCTGCTGATCTTCACCGCCGGCCTGGTGGCCGAGCGGCGATTGGCTCGCGGCGTGAAACTCAATTACCCGGAGGCCATGGCCTACATCTCCGCAGCCCTGCTTGAAGGCGCCCGCGACGGCCAGACCGTGGCCGACCTGATGCACTTGGGCACCACCCTGCTGACCCGCGAACAAGTGATGGATGGCATCCCGGAAATGATCCCGGAAATCCAGGTCGAGGCCACTTTCCCCGACGGCACTAAACTGGTCACCGTCCACCAACCCATCGCCTGAGGCCGCGCCATGACTTACCACATCCGCGATGCCGAGCATGCCGACCTGCCAGCCATTCGCGACATCTACAACGACGCGGTGCTCAACACCACGGCGATCTGGAACGAACAGGCGGTCGACCTCGGCAATCGACAGGCCTGGTTCAACGCCCGGCATTCCCAGGCTTATCCGGTCCTGGTGATTGTCGATGCCGACAATACGGTGCTCGGGTACGCCTCGTTCGGCGACTGGCGACCCTTCGACGGTTTTCGCCACACCGTCGAGCACTCGGTCTATGTGCGCAGCGACCAGCGCGGCAACGGCCTCGGTCCACAACTGATGGATGCGCTGATCGAGCGCGCCAAAGGCTGCGGCAAGCACGTGATGGTTGCTGCCATCGAAAGCGGTAACGCCGCCTCCATTCGCTTGCATGAGCGCATCGGCTTTATCACCACCGGGCAAATGCCTCAGGTCGGCACCAAGTTCGGCCGCTGGCTGGACCTGACCTTCATGCAACTGACCCTCAATCCTGGCGCGCAACCACCCGCCGCCAACAAGGAGTGATCGCCCATGAACCCCGCCCAACTGCGACGAGTCAACGTTGAAAGCTTTGCGCATTATCGCCAGGGCCTGATCGATCTGCTGCTCGATGCCGTCGGTTATGGCGCCAGTGTCGGCTTCATGGCTGACCTCGATGCGACCCAGGCCCATGCCTATTTTGATGAAGTCCAGGACAACCTGAACAAGGGCAATGTGTTGCTATGGGTGGTGGTCAAGGACGAGCAGGTGCAGGCCAGCGTACAGCTGAGTCTGTGCCAGAAAGCCAACGGTCTGAACCGTGGCGAAGTGCAGAAACTGCTGGTTCGCGAACATGCGCGGCGTCGTGGTCTGGGCCAGCAACTGATGAGCGCCCTGGAGGCCGCTGCCCTGCAGCACAAGCGCGGCATGCTTTACCTCGACACCGAAGCCGGTTCGCCCGCCGAAGCTTTCTACCAATCGCTGGGTTATACCCGCGCCGGTGAAATCCCCGACTACGCCTGCGACCCGAGCGGCCGCTACAAGCCGACCGCCCTGTACTACAAGATTCTCCAAGGAGCCCATTGATGATTCCCGGTGAATACCAGATCCAGCCCGGCGAGATCGAACTCAACGCCGGCCGGCGCACGATCAGCCTGAAAGTGGCTAACAGTGGCGATCGGCCGATCCAGGTCGGCTCGCACTACCACTTTTTCGAAACCAACGACGCCCTGACGTTCGACCGTTCCGCCAGCCGTGGCATGCGCTTGAACATCCCTGCCGGCACCGCCGTGCGCTTCGAACCGGGGCAGAGCCGCGAGGTGGAGTTGGTGGATCTGGCGGGGCATCGTCGGGTGTTCGGCTTTGCCGGCAGGATCATGGGTGATCTCGACTGACAAATGCGGTGCTCCCAAAAGATCGCAGCCTCGCTTCGCTCGACAGCCCCAACAGAGACCGGGCGCGCGAATGCAGTGTGAACACCCGTAGGAGCTGCCGAGCGCAGCGAGGCTGCGATAGCGAGTAATGCGAGCGGTCTCAAAATCAATTGAATTCCAAGGCGAACACATGAAGATTTCCCGTCAAGCCTACGCCGACATGTTCGGTCCCACTGTCGGTGACAAGGTCCGCCTGGCCGATACCGAGTTGTGGATCGAAGTGGAACAGGACTTCACCACCTACGGCGAAGAAGTGAAATTCGGTGGCGGTAAAGTCATCCGTGACGGCCAGGGTCAGAGCCAGTTGCTGGCCGCCGAGGTGGTCGACACCCTGATCACCAACGCGCTGATCATCGACCACTGGGGCATCGTCAAGGCTGACGTCGGTCTCAAGGACGGGCGCATCGCGGCGATCGGCAAGGCCGGCAATCCGGACATCCAGCCCAACGTCAACATCGCCATTGGCGCCAGCACCGAAGTCATCGCTGGCGAAGGCATGATCCTCACCGCTGGCGGCATCGACACCCACATCCACTTCATCTGCCCGCAGCAGATCGAAGAAGCGTTGATGAGCGGCGTCACTACCATGATCGGTGGCGGCACCGGACCGGCCACCGGCACCAACGCCACCACCTGCACCTCCGGGCCGTGGCACCTGGCGCGCATGCTCCAGGCCGCCGACGCGTTCCCGATGAACATCGGCCTCACCGGCAAGGGCAACGCCAGCCTGCCGGAACCGTTGATCGAGCAGGTCAAGGCCGGCGCCATCGGCCTCAAGCTGCACGAAGACTGGGGCACCACCCCGGCGAGCATCGACAACTGCCTGAGCGTCGCCGACCAGTACGACGTCCAGGTGGCGATCCACACCGACACGCTCAACGAATCCGGCTTCGTCGAAACCACCCTCGCCGCCTTCAAGGGCCGCACCATTCACACCTATCACACCGAAGGTGCCGGTGGCGGTCATGCGCCGGACATCATCAAGGCCTGCGGCTTTGCCAACGTGTTGCCGAGCTCGACCAACCCGACCCGGCCGTTCACCCGCAATACCATCGACGAACACCTCGACATGCTGATGGTCTGCCATCACCTGGACCCGAGCATTGCCGAAGACGTAGCGTTCGCCGAAAGCCGCATCCGCCGCGAGACGATTGCCGCCGAAGACATCCTCCACGACCTCGGTGCGTTCTCGATGATCAGCTCCGACAGCCAGGCCATGGGCCGCGTCGGCGAAGTCATCACCCGCACCTGGCAAACCGCCGACAAGATGAAAAAGCAGCGCGGCCCGTTGCCCGGTGATGGCGAGGGCAACGACAACTTCCGCGCCAAACGCTACATCGCCAAGTACACCATCAACCCGGCGATCACCCACGGCATCAGCCATGAAGTGGGCTCGGTCGAAGTGGGAAAATGGGCCGACCTGGTGCTGTGGCGCCCGGCGTTTTTTGGCGTGAAGCCGACGCTGATTCTCAAGGGCGGTGCCATTGCGGCCAGCCTGATGGGTGACGCCAATGCCTCGATCCCGACGCCACAACCGGTGCACTACCGCCCGATGTTCGCCAGCTTCGGCGGCTCACTGCATGCCACCAGCATGACCTTCATCAGCCAGGCCGCGCAGGAGGCGGGCTTGCCCGAAGCCCTGGGCTTGAAGAAGAAAATCGCCGTGGTCAAAGGCTGCCGTGACGTGCAGAAAACCGACCTGATTCACAACGACTACCTGCCGGACATCGACGTTGATCCGCAGACTTACCAGGTCAAGGCCGACGGCGTGTTGTTGTGGTGTGAGCCGGCGCAAACCTTGCCGATGGCCCAGCGTTACTTCCTGTTCTGACCCGGCAACCACGACACGAGCAAAGGCCTCGCACACCCTGTGGCGAGGCTTTTGTTTTTTCCGTGGTTACTGGGCGGTTTCAATCCGCAGCCGATCCAGCTTGGCCCGAATCATCGCTTCGCGTGTCAGTTTTTTCAGCAACTGCGTAATCTGCAGATCGATGTCTTCCAAGGCTTGAACATATTGCTCGTCAGTCATCAGCTTGCCATCGGCAAAGTCAGCTTCACTTTTGCCCAATTCACTGCACAGCCCTTTGATTTCCACCTCCACCGCAGCCTTTTCCTCGGAGGTCAGCCCCGTGCCTTCGGCCCTGCGCTGCAACGCATCCTGCAAATCGATGGTCGCGTCGATCCGGCGCTTCAAGCCATTCAATTCCTCGCGGTAAGTCGACTCCAGCCAGGTTCGCCAGAGCGGTTGTTCAACGATTCGATCAATCAGCAACTCGCCCTCCTCCAGCGCCTTGATCCGCTGGAACGCTGCCTCGATCATCTCCTTGCTCACCTTGGCGATCTTGCGAAACTGCATGCCCCGTGCCTGCCACGGCAGATCCAGGCGTTCCGCCAGTTCGGTCATGTAGGCCAGGTGCACTTCCACTTCATCGATAGTGCCGGTCACTTCGCCATCGGCGTCGTAGCGGCGGTACCGCTCTCCCTTCGCCCACCGTTCAGAAACACGCGTACGGGCAATGGCACCGAGTTCATCGAGCCGGGACTTGCCCAGGGCCAGCTCCAGCAATTGCGTTTCGATCAGGTCCGCACGCTCCAGGGCGTAAGCTTCGTGGACCAACACCTGCACGCCCATGGCATTGAACAACTGTGTACCGCCATCCACGCACTCGGTGGGGGTTGCCGCCTCGCTGAACAGCCTGATGCGCAGTTCACTGTCGCTGGCCATGGCTTCGAGCATGCGCCAGACCTTGCCGGTCAGTTCTGACCGATAGGTCCCGCCGGCCTTGAAGTCGGCGGATTCGGTGAGCCTGCGGATTTCATTGAAGAACGGCACTGAATCGAATTCATCCTCGACCGCATCCCAGACTTCCTGTTTTATCTGCCATTGCCGCTCGGTCATGCCCGACTTCCAGTTCTTGCTATCCATTACGCTGCGAGGCGGATAGGGACGTTCCGGATCCATGCCAACCGACTCGATGTAAGACTTGAGGATCTCGAGATCCTCCGGCGAGATCCAGCGCGGGGAACGACTGATCACGGTACGCGCCAATAGCTCTGCTCGAAATGAACCGGGCGCGACCTCGGGTATCCGGCTGATCGGGTTACCGCTCAGATCAAGATAAATACTGCGCGGCCGCGATTGCGAAAACAAACCGACAGGCCAGCTGTCCAGCCCTGTTTCGCCCAGCAACAGCACCTGCAAATACGGCATTCGGCTGATGTTCGGAATGAGCTTCAGCGGGTTGCCGTGCATGTGCAGGAACATCATGCGCGTCAAGTTCTTCAGGCGGTCTACCGCCAATGCATCCAGTTCAATGTTATTGCCACCAAGATACAGGCAAGTGAGATGGGGCATGTCCTCCACCGCCTGCGGCAGCTCCGTCAGCAGATTTTCTTGCAGATTGAGATAGCGCACCCGGTGAAACGAGTCGAGGAATGACATGTGCTCGCCGCGCAACCGGCCCCCGCTCAGGCTCAACTCGGTGACATGATCGAAGTTGGCCTCCAGTTTCGGCAGGGTATCCAGAAGCTCGCTCAACTTTGGAATATTGTCGAACCTCAAGGACTGCGGATGCAGCACACCCACCGCTTCCATACCTTCGGGCCCGGTGCGCTGCCAGCATTGCCTGAGTACTTTGTAGATATTGTTTCGCGCACGCCACTCCGCCATGCCCGCCGGGCTAAAACGAAAGGACTTCGTCGGCGAGTCCAACCAGCGTTGCAGGGCGCGGTTCAACTGGTTGAACTCGGCCTCGAGCACGGCCAGTCGTTCATGCGCCGTACCTTCGCCCTGGCGTACCTCCGCCAGCAGCGTCTCGACCTCCTCCGAGGTAAAACCCGGATACAGCGCACGAGCCCGTCGCCGCAACCCCATGCCATTCGGTGCTTGTCGAGCATAGCCACGCATGCCGCCGCGCAGGCGCATGACGGTCGGATCGTAAGTCGGCTTGAAGTTCGGGTTGTCCCGCAGAATCGGCTCAAATACCTGACGATCCAGCGGATGTGCCTTTATCGTTTGCTCCAACCGCGCGGCCTCGTTGATGCCGAAGCCCAGGGCCGTTCGTTGCGAATCCGGCAACGCATGCAGCACCGCGGCATACACATTGTCCGCGCCGTGCAGGTGTTGATCGCTGTCGTCGCGCGCTTCGTATTTGCCATCCTCACCCAGAATCAGCACTTTGCGGATCGGCGCGTCGACGGGGCCGAGACTGTCGGTCAACGTTCCCTCGAATGAATTCTTACGAACCTCCAGACGCGCATCCGCCGGCCAGTCTGGCAAGGCCGCCAGGGAGTGCAACTCCAGGCGCGCGGTATCAGCGTTATGCAAGGCATCGAGGTAAAGGCCTTCATAGGCCCGTGTCATCCGCAATTGCTCGGCGTCCTTGCGGGCTTGTTCCGCCAGGCGCAAGGGCACGCGTTTTTTTTCGTTCAGGTGTCGTACGTCCGAAGGATGCGCCTCACCCAGCAACTCTTGCGCCTGGCTGAGCGAGATTTCGGCAAAATCCCCCTTGAGCAGATTCACCAAGGGATCGTCCGAACGGGTCCGACGACTGTACAGAAGGTCGAACAACTTGCGCTTGCGCTGCCCCACCCGTGTTGCCCATTGTTCGCGCAACGCTTCGGTACGCTTCTGCGAGTCACCGGATAACCATTCGCCGAGCAGTTCACGAAGCGCCTGTTCATCAAGGAACCCCACCACGCGCTCGGGCAGCGCCCCCGCCAGCAGGTCGGACCAGCTCATCTGCAACGTATTGGCCGGTAACGCCTGGGCATAACCGTCCTTGATCGCCTTCCCGGTCAGTCCCGGCCCCTGGAAGACTTCAATGGCCTTGTCATCGGGCCAGCCCCTCATTTCGGTCATGATTCGCACGGCGTAATCGGCCCATTCCTCGCCGATCCGGTTGGCCAGAATCTGCTCCGCGCAGGCTTGCGCATCGGTATGGGCCTTGAAGCGCTTGAGGGTATCGGCCAGCAGTGCGGGAGGGGTCTGCTGTTCGACGTGAAGCCGGCGCAGCAGATTTTCGTGCACGCCACTGGCGGTCAGAATCTGCTCCAGGGTTTCATCGGAAAGTCCATCCACCGAAGCGCCCAGACGCCTGAGTATCTGCCTCCTGTCCCATTCGAGCGGTTGGTCGAGCTCCGTCTTCCAACTGCCGGCACCGTTGTGCTCCACCAGCGGCTGATAGGCATCGGCGCGAGTCGGGTGTTGAAGTCGATGCCGGCCGGTGGCCGGGTCTTGTTTGACTGCGTAACATTTGTCATCGCGGCGCAGCAGGTCCTGATCCTGATGACGGTACAGCCCTGTGTCACTGGCCTTCGCTCCATCGGGCAACACGATCGGCTGTTCATAGGGACCGAGGTCAGGGCTCCACAAACGCTCCTTGCCGCCGACTTCCACGGGTTTGAGGCCCTCGACAAACGGCGACACTTTGATCGGCGTGACGCCGGTGCCGGGCAGTACATGCCCGGCACCCATGAGTGCCAATTGCGCGAAGTTGATCAAGACCCCATTGAAGTAGGCAGAGGCTTGCTCCTTGTCGCCCTTGCTCCAGTCCTCGATGCCTTCGGCGACCTCGGCGAGCATCTGCGCGACCATGATACCGAGCATGGCTTCGCCCAGTCCGGGCACCAGCATTGCGGCAAAATTGAATACGTTCCAGCCGATCGACAGGTAACTGGTCAAGCGTTTGAAGCGTGCATTGGCATCCTCGTCGTCAGTCGGCACGGCAATGAGCCTGGCATCGGCGATGGCCTTGTCGCGGCGCTCCAGAAACAGCGCCACCCACAGTTCACCCGTAATCTGGTTGGTGATGGGCTCCGCATCGGGGTTTTCAACCGCGGTTTCACGCCACCACGGCCCCATGTCGAGCGGCTCGCGCTCGTGCCAGGCGTAGGTCGTGAGTCGTTCGTTGACCCGGGAGAAAAAAAGTCCTTTGTCCTTCTGAGCTACAAAACGGCTGAAAAAGGCTTGGTAATCGGCATTTCTCAACTGACCGAGCAGCGTTTTCATGAACGCTGTCAGCGACGGATACTCCCTGAAGGGATGCTCCGGATCATCCGGGACATAGGCGATCAACGAACCGGTCAAACGACTTTGTTGATAAATATCCTCGCGGCGCAACAGTTCATCGCTCAGCCCCTGCGGTCCATTGGCAAAGAAGGCTTGCAACAGTTTGAATTGATCATATGCCTGGCCCGGCAGTACCGAGAGGCGGCGCGACCAGTCTATCCAGAAACTCAACAGCTCCGGCGTCAACGCTTCAACTTCGCGTTTTACTTGCGATGGCTCAATGACTGCGCTGAACAGCACGATGCCAGTCATTCGAAAGCCCATCAGCGACAACCGATGACAAAGCAATGGCTGGTTATACAGTTCGATGTTTGCCTGGCCCTCACGCACCTTGTTCAATGTTCCGAAGGCATGGTCACTGATATCCCCCCTCAATCGGGCAATCAGCGCCGCCACATGAAAAGCCGACTTTTCACTGGCCACCGAATCCCGCTGCAAGGTCCGTTGTGCCTGTGGGGTACTGGGTAACAGGACGGACTTGATGTGTCGTCGGTATTGCCCGCCGATATCCAGGCTTCGGCACAAGGCTGCAAACGCCGGGAGGGTGATGGCCGGTTCAAGGCTGAGACTGCCCCGACTGTCCCTGCGGTAAACACCGGAACTGTTGCGCAACGCGTCAGGTGCCGTTTCGTCTTGTTCGAAGTTGTGCAGCGCAGCTTCCAGCAACGTGGATTCGCGCACACGACTGGCCCCGGTATCGATGCCGATAATGAACTTGCTCGGCACCTCGAGCTGTACGGTGAGCTCGTTGAAGTTCTCGACCGTGGTGAATTTCGATTGCAAAGCCGTTTTGAGCAGCGGTTCGGCGAAGGCGTTGATGTCATGCTTCAACTCGCCCCGGGTCTGGTCCAGTACGTCTTGTAAACGCCAACGTTCATCAATCAACCGCTTGAGATATTGACGGTCGACTTCCCGCGCGCCGCTATACCACTCGGGCATTTGCGGCTCGAGCGCAAGCAGGGACTTCAACCTCTCTACCGGCGCATTTTTGATGGCTCCCGGTATCACGTCATTTGCACGACGGTAATGTATCCCGTGACTATCGATGGACACTCCGTCCGGTATTTTCTGTGAGTTGCTTCCATGCAAGTCAGACACTTTTGAATCACCTTGATGACAGGAAAAGAACCACCAGCTTATTCACCTGCACCTGAAACAAAAGTCCAAATAACTGCTTGGCCGCCCCCCCGAAATGGCTCCGGGGGATCGAAATTCAGGGAGCCAAAAACATATATCTACCGCCATCGGCACGTCCGCCTGTGCCACTGCATGAGCGGTCGTGTTTTTTCCGGCAAAGGGACTACTATTCGACTCGCCGCCCCCGATTCATGAACAGGTAACCGCCATGCGTCTTTCCGAATTCATCGTGTTACACGTTGATCGCATCGTCGATGAGTGGGAGCTGTTCGCCAAAACCATCACCCCGGCCGCCGAAAACATGGATAGCGCCGCCTTGCGCGACCATGCCCGGTCGATCCTGCTGGCCGCGGCCCGGGACATGCGCAAACCCCAGACACCTGCCGAACAGGCGGCCAAGGCGCGCGGCGAAGGACCGGAGAAAACCCCCAGCCTCGACGAGGCCGGCGCCAGCCACGGCGAACTGCGTCACACCGTGGGTTTTGATCTGGTGCAGATGACCAGCGAATTCCGTCACCTGCGCGCCTGTGTCATCCGCCTGTGGGTCAACAGCCTGCAATCGCCTGACCTGGCCTACTTCCAGGACATGATCCGTTTCAACGAAGCCATCGACGAAGCCCTCGCCGAATCCACGGCCACATATGCCGAGCAGGTCAATCGTTCACGGGACATTTTTCTGGCGATCCTCGGCCATGACCTGCGCGCGCCCCTGCAGGCGGTGAGCATGTCCACTGAACTGCTGCTGCGCAAAGCCGAGCTCGACGATGATGCGCTCAAGTGCGCGGTCAATATCCTGCGCAGTACCGGGCACCTGGCGGTGATGGTCGGGGACTTGCTGGAACTGGTGCGCAGCCGCCTGGGCAAGCGCCTGCCGATCGAGCTGGCGCCCATGGACCTGGCCGAAGCCGCGCGCGAAGCGATTGCCCGGGCCTGTGCCAGTCAACCGGAATGCAATCCGACCCTGGATGTGCAGGGCGACACCCGCGGCACCTGGGACCCGCGCCGGCTCGATCAGATGCTGCAAAACCTGATCGGCAATGCATTGCAGCACGGCTCAAGCAAACGCGAAGTGACGCTGCGCCTCAGGGGCGAGGCTGACAGCGTCCGACTGACGGTGCACAACGACGGAGCCCCGATCCCCTGCGATGCGATCCCGACGATTTTCGACCCGCTGGTGCGCAGTGCCAGCGAAGAACTCGGCGAGCCTACGACCAGCCTTGGGTTGGGGTTGTTTATCGTCAAGGAAGTGGTTGATGCCCATCAGGGAGCGATTGAAGTCAGTTCCCGTGAGATAGATGGCACGACGTTTACCGTGGTGTTGCCGAGGAAGGTCTAGACGTTTGCCGAGGGGAGGCTTTTGTGGCGAGGGAGCTTGCTCCCGCTCGAGCGCGAAGCGGTCGCAAGCCCTGCAATTGCGCTGAACCTGTTGAAATGTGCTGACTGGATGTTTTTGGGGCTGCTTCGCAGCCCAACGGGACGGTGCGGCGATCCGACAAGCTCCCTCGCCACAGGTTGGGTGCCACTCTTTGAGTTACTCCACCACCAACCGCCCCAACCTCTGCTTGAGCATGCGGTTCTCGGCCCGCAGTTGCTGGACTTCTTCGAGCAGGTCCAGCGCCAGGGCGACGCCTTCCCATTCCAGGTCAAGGTCGCGCCGCAGCTTGGCGGCGCGCTTGGCCAGGGTCAGCTCGTAGTCGTTGAAAACCCAGTCCTTGGGCTGGGCGCCCTGAGGTTCGAGGATGCCGTGCTCGACGATTTCGATCACGTAGACGTCCGACAGCCCGGCCGCCTCACAGAATTCTGCCATGTCCAGTTGAACGATCAGGGGACTGCTCATAGTCAGTGACTCCTTGGTTCCATGGGATCAAAAATGCTCTCGCGGGTCGAACGCGGCTTTTTTCGCCAGCTCCTGCCACAGGGCCTTGATGTCCTCGTCGGATTTCTTCGGCATCACGGCTTTCAGTTGCACGAACAGATAACCGCGCTCACCGGCCTTGTTCATCAGGCCATGGCCCTTGGCACGCATGCGCTGGCCATTCTGGCTGCCCGCCGGTACCTTGAGGTTGATCTTGCCGGTCAGGGTCGGCACGGCGACTTCAGCGCCCAACGCCAGCTCCCACGGTGCCAGTGGCAAGGTGATGATCAGGTTCTCGCCTTCGACGTCGAATTTCGGGTGCGGCGCAAAACGGATCGTCAGGTACAGGTCGCCATTGGCCCCGCCACCCACGCCCGGAGCGCCCTGCCCCTTGAGGCGAATGCGCTCGCCGTCGCTCACACCGGCCGGAATCTTCACGTTCAGGCTCTTGCTGGTGTTGCTCACATGCTGGCCGGCCGCATTGTACTGCGGCACCTGGAAGGTGACCTTCTTCGACTCGGTCGACAGCGTTTCTTCGAGAAAAACCCCAAGCTCCATTTCCACGTCCTGCCCTCGACGTCCGGTACTGCGACGCGACTGTCCACCACCACTGAAACCAGGCCCACGGTTGCCGAAGATCGAACTGAAGAAGTCCGAGAAATCGCCCGTGTCCTGGCCACCGCCACCGAAACCGCCACGGCTTTGCCAGCCTGGTGGTCCCTGGAACGGTTGGCCGTGCTGGCCATAGCGGCGCAAATCATCGTATTCGGCGCGTTTGTCGGCGCTTTTCAGCGCTTCATAAGCTTCCGAGGCGTCCTTGAACCTGGACTCGGCGTCCTTTTCCTTGCTGACGTCGGGGTGGTATTTGCGCGCCAGCTTGCGATAGGCGGCCTTGATCGCCTTATCGTCTGCGGTCGGCTCCACACCGAGAATCTTGTAATAGTCTTTGAAGTCCATCGAGGGAATCACCATCCGTTATCAGAATCGCGCCACAGGCCACAGCATGCGCTTGTTTGCAGCCATTGGTTTGACCGATCTCAAGTTTGTGACCGGGCGGCGCGGCAGAAGTTTATCGGCAGCAGACGGGGCTTCTTGCGAGCACTCCCGCGGCTGTCCGGTTGATGCAGGGTAGTTTGGGGGGGATCACCCATCTTTCAAGGCATTGTCCGCGAAGAATTAGCAGATAACCGGCCTTCGAATCTGGCGCGCTCTGACATACACTGCGCGGCCGTTTTTTAACCGGAACCTGAAAGACATGAACAACGCATCTCCAGCCCGTGCCTTGGGTATCGACTTTGGCACGTCCAACTCCACCGTCGGCTGGCTGCGCCCCGGCGTGGAAACGCTGATCGCGCTGGAGGACGACAAGATCACCCTGCCGTCAGTGGTCTTCTTCAATATCGAAGAACGTCGCCCGGTGTACGGCCGGCTGGCATTGCACGAGTACCTGGAAGGCTACGAAGGCCGCCTGATGCGCTCGCTCAAGAGCCTGTTGGGTTCCAAGCTGATCAAGCACGACACCAGCGTCCTGGGCACGGCGATGCCGTTCAAGGACCTGCTCGGGCTGTTCATCGGCCAGCTCAAGAGCCGCGCCGAAGCGTCCGCCGGTCGGGAATTCGAAGAAGTGGTGCTGGGTCGCCCGGTGTTTTTTGTCGACGATGACCCGATGGCCGACAAGGAAGCCGAAGACACTCTGGTCGACGTGGCGCGCAAGATCGGCTTCAAGGAGGTCTCGTTCCAGTACGAGCCGATTGCCGCCGCGTTCGACTACGAGTCGACCATCGAGAAAGAAGAGCTGGTGCTGATCGTCGACATCGGCGGTGGTACCTCCGACTTCTCCCTGGTGCGCCTGTCGCCGGAGCGTCGGGGTGTGGATAACCGCCACGAAGACATCCTCGCCACCGGCGGTGTGCACATCGGCGGAACCGACTTCGACAAACAGCTCAGCCTGCAAGGCCTGATGCCACTGTTCGGCTACGGTAGCCGCATGAAGAGCGGCGCCTACATGCCCACCAGCCACCACATGAACCTGGCGACCTGGCACACCATCAACTCGGTGTACTCGCAAAAATCGCAACTGGCCCTGGGCAGCATGCGCTACGACATCGAAGACACCGGCGGTATCGACCGCCTGTTCAAGCTGATCGAACAGCGTGCCGGACACTGGCTGGCCATGGAAGTGGAAGAAACCAAGATCCAGCTGACCCACGCCGACAATCGCCACGTGCCACTGGACCGCATTGAAGCGGGCCTGAGCGTGGACCTGAGCCGGGCGCTGTTCGAGTCGGCCATCGACAGCCTGCTGGAGCGGGTGCGCAACAGCGTCACCCAACTGCTGGCGGACGCCGACGTACGGGTCGACCAGGTCGATACCGTGTTCTTCACCGGTGGTTCGAGCGGGATTCCGGCGCTGCGCAACAGTGTTTCGGCGATGTTGCCGAAGGCGCGGCATGTGGAAGGGAACATCTTTGGCAGTATCGGTAGCGGTTTGGCGATTGAAGCGGCCAAGCGCTACGGCTCTATGGACTGACCACAATCTCTGTGGCGAGGGAGCTTGCTCCCGTAGGACTGCGCAGCAGTTCCCTTCTTTTCAGGGATAAGGGGGCCGCTGCGCGACCCAGCGGGAGCAAGCTCCCTCGCCACAATTTGATCAACTTCTAGATCCGAAGCAGATCAAACCATCCCCACCTGCTTCAACTCACTCTTCAGATACGCGTAGTAAATCGGCCCCGCCACTACCCCCGGCAGGCCGAACGCGGCCTCGAACACCAGCATCGCCAGCAGCAACTCCCACGACTTGGCACTGATCTGCCCGCCGACGATGCGCGCGTTGAGGAAGTATTCGAGCTTGTGGATAACAATCAGGTAACCCAGCGCCGCCACAGCGACCCAGATCGACAACGACAAACCGACGATGGTGATCAAAGTGTTCGACATCAGGTTGCCGATCACCGGCAGCAGGCCGAGCAGGAAGGTCAGCACGATCAGGGTTTTGGTCAGCGGCAGCTTGATCCCGAACATCGGCAGGATCACCGCCAGGAAAATCCCGGTGAAGACAGTGTTGAGCAGGGAAATCTTGATCTGGGCGAACACGATGTTGCGAAACGCCTGGACCAGCAGGTGCAGGCGTTCGAACAGCGCCGCAGCCAGCGGCTTGCGCTTGGTCAGGTCCGGCACACGCTGCAAGGCAATGATCGCACCCAGCACCATGCCGATCAGCAAGGTCACGAACATGTGCGCCGCATCCTTGCCCACCAATTGCAAATCGCTGAGGTGTTTGCTGACCCACTCGCCAATCGCCACGCGGAATTCCGCGGCACTGGCCGGCAGGTAGGCGTCGATGAACGGCGGCAGTTGCCCGCGCGCGCGGTCGACCACTCCCATGAACTTGTCGAGGGAGGCACCGGGGTTTTCCGCCTCGTGCAGCAGGAAGCTGAAGGCACCGGCAAAGATCAGCGATAGCACGCTGACAATCAGAGTCCCCAACAATGCCACCGCCAGCCAGCGCGCACGCCGGCCTTCGATCAGCCGTTGCAGTTGCGGGGTGAGCATGTTGACCAGTTCGAACACCAGCAATCCGGCGAGCAGGCTGGGCAGCAACCGCAGCGGCAGGACCAGCAGCAGCCCGCCAAAAATGATGACCCAGCTGATGACCAGCAAGACTTGACGCTGAGAAAACGTTGGCATACAGCCTCAAAAACGAACGGCGTAAAAAGGATTGGCAGTCTGCCAGCGATCCGGTGCGAGCACTAGGGATTGTGTGGGGCGACCTTAGTGGGGGCCCTGGATGTTTGCAGTGCCTCGACTGGCCTGCTCGCGATGGGGCCCTCACAGCTCCAAAATTTTTCAGCCCTAGTTTATTTTTTCTTCAGGCAATCGCTCATGAACACCTTGCGCTCATCCCCCTTAAGGGCTTTGGTGGCGGCGTCGGCATTGCAGGTCTTCATCTTCTCTTGCTGTGGGGTCAAGGTCTTACCAGCATCGTTTGCCGGCGCAGTCGCCTTCAGGCAGGTGCTCATGAAAGCTTTGCGCTCGTCGCCCTTGAGGCTTTTGGCCGTAGCGTCGGCGTTGCAGGTGGTCATCTTCTCTTGCTGGGCCGTATTGGCGGCAAAGCCCTGGGAGCACAGCAGCAAACCGATCATCAACAAAGGGACACGCATCATCTTCATGGAGTTTTCTCCTGGTCGCCACACCGAGGGGCGTGGCCTTGCACTGGAGTGTAGACAACCCCTGTTACACCTTCCTGTTCTCCAGATGGCTGCGCCGATACTGCTCCGGCGTACATCCGGCCTGGCGCTGGAACATCGCGATAAACGCCGAGCCGGTGCTGTAGCCCATGTCGAAGGCGATTTCCTGAATGCTGCGCGGGCTGTCCAGCGCTTCGATCGCCGCCAGAAAACGCAGGCGCTGGCGCCACTCACCGAAACTCATGCCCAGTTCCCGCACGAACTGCCGCGCCAGGGTGCGCTCGCTGACATGGATGCGTGCGGCCCATTCCGACAGCGGCCGATTGTCCCCCGGTTCGGCCTGCAGCGCTTCCAGGATCCCGAGCAATCCGGGGCTGCTGGCATAGGGCAGGTAGCACTCGTGCACCGGGGCCTGTTGCAACTGGTCCACCAATACCTGGGCCAGACGCTGGTCGGCGGCCTGTTCGGGGATTTTCACGTCCCGGGCGGCGAAGTCCTTGAGGATCGCCTTGAGGACGTCGCTGATGGCCAGGGTGCAGGCTCGCGGCGGCAGGTCGGCGCAGACCTTGGGTGCCAGGCACACCGCGCGGTAGTTGACCGGTTGGTGGCTGTAGAAGCTGTGCTCGATCTGCGGCGGCACCCACACCGCGTATTGCGGTGGCGACATGAAGCGGCTGCCCTCGACGTCCATGTGCAGCACGCCGTGGGCGGCATATTCCAGCGTCCCCCAAGGATGTCGATGGGGCGCGGCGTATTCGTGGGCGTCGAAATCGGCGTAGCGGAAGTACACCGCCGACGGCAGTTCGCTGAAATCCAGCAGGTCGATGTGTTTACTGCTCATGCTGTCCGTCATCAGGGGCCGGTTGTCTGGATCGAAGTATAGGCTTGCATCCAGACAAGAGGATAATTGCCCTTCATTAACGTTCTGGTTTTTCCCGATGCAATACGCTTATCCCCTGCTGGCCATTTTTATCTGGGCCGGCAACACCGTGATCACCAAAATGTCGGCCGGGGCGATCTTCCCCGCCGAGATCGGTTTCTACCGCTGGCTGCTGGCCGGGTTGCTGTTCACGCCCTTCATGCTCAAACCGGTGCTCGCCCATTGGCCACTGATCCGCCCAAAGCTGGGCAAGATCTTTGTCCTCGGTGTTCTCGGCATGGCGGTCTATCAAAGCCTGGCGTACTTCGCCGCGAGCCTGACCTCGGCCACCAACATGGGCATCATCCTGTCGCTGATGCCGCTGATGTCGCTCGCCATGGCGATCATCAGTCTCGGCCAGCGCCTGACCATGGGCGCCCTGGCCGGTGCGGTACTGTCGTTTGCCGGTGTCCTGGTGGTGGTGTCGTCCGGAAGCCTTGGCACATTGCTGGAACACGGGGTCAACCTGGGCGACGCGATGATGCTGATCGCCACCCTGGCCTATGCGGTCTACAGCACCCTGTTGAAAAAATGGCAACTGAAACTGCCGCCGCTGGTGCTCTTGTATCTGCAGGTGCTGGTGGCCGTGGTGGTGCTGTTTCCATTGTTCATCGCCTCACCGAAAGTTGGCCCGACCCTGCAGAACATTCCGCTGGTGCTGTACGCCTGCCTGCTGGCATCGATGGTCGCGCCGCTGGCGTGGATGCAGGCCGTGGTGCGTTTGGGACCGAGCCGGACCACACAGTTCTTCAATTTGCTGCCGCTGATTACCGCCCTGATTGCGGCGGTGGTGCTGCATGAACAACTGGCGCTGTATCACCTGGTGGGCGGGGTATTGACCTTGGGTGGAGTGATTGTTTCCGAGCGATGGACGACGGTATTGGGTCGCGCCTAGCTTTTTGTGGCGAGGGAGCTTGTCGGATCGCCGCACCGTCCCGTTGGGCTGCGCAGCAGCCCCTATTCATTCACCCAAGACTCAATGATCGATTTGCGACCGCTGCGCGGTCGAACGGGAGCAAGCTCCCTCGCCACAGGCGGTCTAGACGCCTGCCGCCGCCAGCCGCGCCGCATGCTCGACAAACAGCCGGATCGGTTCGGCCCCCTTGCCCACCAGCCCCAGCGACTGGTTGACGATATCGAAGTGATCCAGCGGATACTCATCGCCAATCACCGTGCCCAGGTGCGAGCTGTAGCGCCCGACCATGCCGTCGCAATGCCCGGCTTCGCGGACGAAGGTTTTAGCGAACAGCCGGCAAGTGCGGTTGGTGCCGTCCAACAGATTGCGCCCGCGATCGGTAATGCCCGGTTGCAAGGTGCCGGACCAGGAGTAATAGCGCACGCCGTTGACCTGTTCCGGCCCGTGACCGCCCCAGGTGTCAGGCAAGCCCTGTGGATAACGCTGGTTGAACAGCGCCACGCCAGCACTGGTGAGGGAGTGATGAGACGCATGGATATCCACCGGCAGCTTCGGCCCGCGGTAACCGGTATCCAGCCAGCCCATCAGCACCCCGATCATCCGTAGCAAAACGCTCAGCAGACGACCACGGACGCTGTCATGGGGATAATGCTCGTGCAGGTAATCGGCGAGCTCCGAACCGTGGTTCGGCCCCGCCACCGAGGTCACCGAAGCGATCAGGTCAGGACGCTTTGCCGCTGCATAACGGGCGGTCAGCGAGCCCTGGCTGTGGCCGATCAGGTTGACCTTGGCGGCTCCGGTTTCCCGCAGGATTTCGTCGATACGCACCAGCAATTGCTCGCCGCGCACTTCGTTCGAATTGAGCGGCGAGACCTGCACCGCGAACACCACCGCACCACCACGGCGCAACGCCTCGACGATCCCGTACCAGTACGGATAAAGCACCAACCGGATGAACCCGAGCATTCCCGGGACCAACACCAGCGGGTAGCGCGGGGCAGAACCTTGCGACATGGGTGGACATCCTTGTGGTCGGGTGTTGATGCAAGGCGGGATGCAAGACATCCGCCAAGCTAAGCCTGCGAAGATGACAACTCGACGACAAGTCTATGTCATCGGCCCTACTTCAACCCCACCACGCCCGCCACGATCAGCCCGACCGAGACCAGCTTGATCACGCTCAGGCTTTCACCCAGCAGCGCGAAACCGAGAAACACCGTGCCCAGCGAACCGATGGCGGTCCAGATCGGGTATGCGATGCTCACCGGCAACTCGCGCATGGCAAGAGTCAGGAAGTAGATCCCGCCCACAGCGGCGACCACGGTGATCAGCGAAGGCCAGAGACGGGTGAAGCCCTCGGCGTACTTCATGCCCATGGCGAAGGTGACTTCGAACCCGGCGGCGACCAGCAGAAACAGCCAGGCCACCTAGAACTCCCCGGCCAGCGCCAACAGACGCTGCTCAGCCTCGGCGGCAGATATTTCAAAGCTGCGCTCGGTGGACTCTTCGCCCTCGGCAGCCACCACGGTGACGTCCGTGATGCCGATGAATCCGAGCACCGTACGCAGTAGCGTATCGGCATGGTTCATGGCTTCGAGCTCGCCACCCGGGCCAAAACCGAAGCCGCCACGGCTGGTGATGATCAGGGCCTTTTTACCCTGTACCAACGGCTCGTACTGAGCCACGCCATTGTCCAGGCTGTGATCGAAGGTCACCCCGACCCGCACGATCTGATCGATCCAGGCCTTGAGACCGCTGGGTACGCTGAAGTTGTGCATCGGTGTGGATATCAGCAACACATCGTGGCCAAGCAGTTCGCCAACCAGTTCGTCACTGAGGGCCAGGTCAGCCTGCATCGACAGCGGCCGAGCGTCGGGCTCGGGGTAAAACGCGGCAGCCACGAATGCCTCGTTGACCGGCGGTATCAACGTCCGACCGACTTCGCGTCGGGTCAACTGTGAGTGTGGATGACGGGCCTGCCAGGCCGCTAGAAACACTTCGGCCAAACGCCGGGAGTGCGAACGCTCACCACGGGGACTGGCGTGAACAGCAAGAATTCTACTCATCTGTCTCTCCTCAGGACTAAACTCAAACGGCTTGTGGCTTGCAGCTTGAAGCTGACCAACGTCCTCGTTCAAATGAGAAGAAATCAGTCTGGATGAATCTATTTCATCCATGGAGTGTTGAATGTTTGCCTCATTGCCGTTGACCGCCCTGCGGGCCTTCGAATCCGCCTCACGCCTGTTGAGCTTCAAGGCTGCCGCCGAAGAACTGTCCGTCACCCCGACGGCGGTGTCACACCAGATCCGCTCCCTGGAAAGCTGGCTCGGTGTGCCGTTGTTCGAGCGCCTGCCACGCCAGGTACGCCTGACCGAATGCGGCGAACGGCTGTTCCAGAGCCTGCACGGTGCTTTCCTCGAAGTGGCGCAAAGTGTCGATACCCTGCGCCCACAACGCAGCGGCGCCAACCTGACAGTTTCCACCACCGCCGCCTTCGCCGCCCTGTGGCTGGTGCCACGGCTTGGACGCTTCTACGCCCGTCACCCGAACATCAACGTGCGCCTCGATACCCACTGCGAGGTCATCGATCTGCATCAGGACGCCAGTGTCGATCTGGTGCTGCGCTACAGCCTCGATGATTACCCCAACCTGTACGGCCAGTGCCTGTTCGATGAATCCTTCGGTGTCTACGGTTCGCCCGAACAAGTGGCCCTGGCGTCGAGTCGCACACCGGTGCTGATCAGCGTGCGCTGGCACAACTCCAAGCTCTATGCCCACGGCTGGGAGGCCTGGTGTGCGCGATCCGGTGAAACATGGTTGAACGGCCAGCCCGCCGTGCGTGAATACGACGAAGAACACTACGCCCTGCAAGCCGCGATTGCCGGGCAAGGTCTGGTGCTGGCGAGCAATATTCTGGTGTCGGAAAGCGTGGCCAGTGGCCTGTTGTTGCCGTACCGCGGGGACATCCAGGTCGATGGCGCCGGCTACAGCGCACTGTGCGTGCCGGGGCGCGAGCGGCATCCCCCGGTTCGAGCGTTTTTTGCGTGGTTGCAGGAGGAGACTCAATTATCCCGCCTATTTCAAAGATAGGAACCTTCGACAACTAAGCAGAGAGTGCACTTATAAAAAACCTCTGTACCGCCCCCGCAACTCAAACATCTAGAGACGCCCTCAACTTTAAAACCTAATTATACACCGCAGCCCTGCAAGCCAGAATACAAACCAACCCAAACATTAAAAGTAACAACATCAAAATAGACTTTACCTTTATTCAGCTTAAGCTTGAGCCGCAACCAAACGATCACCAAAACTCGTTAGAAAGGATTCTATATGAACATTGAACAACGCTTGGAATTTATCAATACGCTCCCCCCTCTTAAACCAGAAGCCATTCGATCTTTTTTATCGCTCAATGAAACACCCACACCTCCACACGATAACAATGGCCCAAATGGATTTGTAACTCCTGACAGTGTGAATATATTTCTCCCGGGATTCTCTGAAAGCCTGATATCAGATGTCAACCTCTGCAAACTGGTTATGCAGAATGCAGCCGACATAGAATACCCGGATACCACACAACAGTTTGAATGGTATAAATACTACACAAAAGGATTAAGTGATCTGGGCTGGGTAATTCAAGCAAAAAACCTTCAGGACGTGACTATCAAGGGCATAAACCTGACAATGGACCAAGTCGCCATAGATGTAATAAAAGGACTAGTTGGCAACAATGCAAACTTACTGACAAACCTCGCAAAACAAGCCATCACCGCCATCCAGGGTGATGAAGAATCGATCACGTTATTTGAGTCAAATAAAAAGCTTGGAAAACAATCAAAGTTCGACATTGCCCCGGCATGGCTTGATAGCAACGGGCAAGTGAATATGGTTTTGAACACCATCGCACTGGACAATCAGGAAAGCACAACAAGCTTTCTGTTCTGGAAGACCACCAAACAATCCACCACCATAAAATCAGGAGCAATGCACACTTATCTGGACAACGCCATTTTTGACGACTTGCGCGGAGAGCTACGCGAAGTCTTTCTGAACGAAGCTAAATCGAAGATCAGGAAGCTCCCAAAACTAAAGCCGGTCTAATGCCACGCACAGGCCATGTTAAAGTCGACGAAACTTGTCGACTTTAACAAACGAATATATCTGGAGCCAAAAATGCCAACTTCCAATTTAGACTTCTACATTGTCAGCGGCAATATTGTTATCTTTTCTGGAGAACACTCCGAAAAATTCAAAAATGACATTTTACATTCAAGCCTCACTGGCCATTTAGTAGCCGAAGCTAATAGCACCAACAGCGACGAGGTGTGGTCAACCTATACAAAAACTGTCGCAGACCTGAGCTGGGTGACCTGCAGCTTAGATCAAACCAACACTCATTCCAACGAAGAAAGCTTGTACACTATCTCGCTGCAAGCTTATGGCGATGTACTTTCAGAGAACGATCGACAAACACTTGACCATGCGTTTTCCGTACTGAAGGAGCAGCCCAAGGATTCGCCATCAATATTGGCCCTAACTACCCGTTTTAACGCCCACACAACTACAAGCTACCAGGATAACAAAAAAGGCGACACTTCAGAAAAAAAGACGAGCACTGACATCCTATTGACCTTTATCAACCACGAAAAAATCGTGCACACACTGAGAATTACTATCGAGAGCGGTCAATATCTCGATATCGGCATTTTGAACAACCCTGTGCTCGATACAACCAACAAAGATGACTTTAATACCTGGCTATTATCCAGCACTTTTGACGAGTCCACGTACGAAGACCTCAGAGTTGAAGTTGACGCATATCTCGATGACAGTATTACTGCCGAAATAATTCGAATCCAAGATTCTCGGTAAATTTTTGGCACCGACAAAAAGAAATTTTATACAGGCAGCACAGCACTTCGAGATACTTAGTGAAGTGCTGCAGGATCATAGAATTGGCGTCAGTACTTCACAGTCTTCGGCGCCTTGCCCGCCTTCATCTGCTCCAACAATGGCGCACATTGGTTCGGCTCGCCACCACTCGGTGCCACCAGCGCCAGCAACCCTGCCGCTGGTGCGGCGATCACGCCCAGCGCCACCATCCCGGCTCCGCGCAACATCAGCGGCACGGCCTTGACCCCGGCATCGGGCTTGATGAACTTGCCGCGCACATACAGCGGCGAGCGCAATGAAATCAGGCGCCAGCCCTTGGATTCCGGCGTGATGGTCAGGTCCAGTTGTTCAGTGGCCATGTTAGCGGTGCCGTCGATGTAGACGATGGCGTTCTCGGTGTCGAACACAAACAGGCGAGTAGTTGCCAGGCCGGACTGGATACCGAAGTCGGCCGCCGCGCAGTTGATCTTCACTTCCTTGTCGCCAAAGATTTTTCCGACCACGTAGTTGCCGACGTTCAGGCCCGCCAGCTCCATCAACTCGCGACTGATGGCGCCATCGTTGATCAGCATTTTCAGATTGCCATTGGCGCTGCCCAGCAGTTTGGCCACCGAATTGCCGTGCCCGCTGATATCAGCATCGCCGTTGAGTTCGCCGAAACTGGTTTTCATCGGTTCAAAGCCGGGGAACAACTGCTTGAGCTTGAAGCCTCGGGCCGTGAGTTGGGCATGCCCCTCCAGTGGATCGGCGTGGCCGTTCAGGCGAATCTGCGCATCCAGCTTACCGCCGGCCACGCCGAAACGCAGCGGTTCGAGGCTGAGTACGCCATCGGTGAGTACCAGGTGGGTATAGAGGTCGTTGAACGGCAACTTTTCGCTGTGCACGATGCGCTTGCCGGTGAACTCGACATCAGCATCCATATCGCGCCAACGATCGGTCTTGAACTCTTCGACCGGCAGCACTTTGTCCGCCGGTTGTTTGCTGTCACCGCCCCGGGCCTTCTGTTCGGCGTTGGAGTCGGCACCAATCAGCGGCGCCAGGTCAGCGAATAGCAATTGATTGGACAGCAGCGAGCCGCTGAGTTTTGGCCGTGGCTGGCTGGCCACATAGGTCAGATTGCCGTGGATGTCGCTTTCACCGATCTTGCCGTTGAATTGTTCATAGCGGAACACCGCACCACCTGCCTCGTGCAACTTGGCGATCAGGTGGCCATCGGTGGCATAAGGTGGCGTGTCCGGCAGGATCACGCCGGTCAGCGGGTAGAGGTTGCCCAGGCTGGTGCCGGCCAGTTTCAGGCGCAAGTCCAGGGCACCCAGGTTCAGTGGATCGGTCAGGGTGCCGGCCAGTTCAACGCTGGAATCGGCGATCTTTACCTGTGCCTGAAGCGGAAACGGCCGTGCCGCGTCCTGCAACGCCAACAGCCCGCCAATCTTGCCCTGGCCCGCGAGTTTCTGGCCGTGGTACTGGCCGTTGACCTTGAGGGCGAACGCATAATCCTGGGGTGACGAGCCCTTTTCCTGCGCGGCTTTCGCCGCCTTGTCGCCGACGATATCGCTGAACGGGATCGGTTTGCCCAATGGATCGATCAGCACGTCGAGCTGGGTCTTCAGGTTCTGGTCATCGAGGGTGACATGGCCCTTGTCGAAGCCAATCGCACCGATATCCACCACCCAGCTCGAAGGCTCGGCGTCCGGGTCCTTCGGGTCGAATTTGAAGGTCCAATTGGCGCGCCCGTCAGCCAGGCGTTGCAGTTGGGCATTGGGTTCGGTGAGATCGATACGCGGGATCACCACCCGCTGCGCCAGCAATGCCAGGGGTGAAATACGCAGCTCCACCCGCTTGAGGGTGACCATCTGCGGTTGTTTCGACCAGTCAGGATTGCCCAGGCTCAAGTCTTCGGCCACCACATGAGGCCACGGCACCCAGGCGCGCCAGCCGCTTTCATCGGGCTCGGGCTGCCAGACCACCGACAGATTGCCGTTGATGGCGAAAGCGCGGTGCAGCTCTTCGGAAACCTTGGCGTTGAGCGGCGGTTTGATCCGGTTCCAGTCAAAAAACACGATGATCAGCACCAGCACCATCAACAAGCTAAGGAAAGTGGAAAGGGTCCAGACCAACGTCTTTTGAGTGCGCGTCATTGCACAGGGCTCCTGATACGACTGAGCGCCCCGACTGCGACGCACATGTGAAACGGTGAGCCGCAAACGGCTCGCCATGAGAGTTACGACTGATAAAAACCCGGCAGGTTTAATCGAAAGACCGATTTCGCTGAATTCACCCAGTCAAAAGCTGACCAATCAGTCATTCAGCGTTACCGCCCCCCGCACTACTGCCTGTCGAAGATGAGTCGAAAATACCCATTTCGGGGCAGGACAACTCGCCTGAAACGCCTGGTTTAGAGCCTTCGCAGCAAACAATCAATTCCATTGATTATTACCATTGCGTTTATGAACTTTCATATCGATTTATCGAGAGTAGCATTGCTCTCGTACCCAATTTTTCGCACCCCCGAGGAGCACAACGATCATGAAACGCCAATTACTGCTTAGCCTTACACTCTCGATGCTGGCCAGCACTGCCTTTGCCCTGCCAGCCGCTGACCAGGCCACCCCACAAGTGAAACAAGACCACTCGGCGTTCAGCCAGACCGTTGCCGCCGATGGCTCCGACCGTACTCCACAAGGCCAGACCCTTGCCGAAGGCGGCAATGATCGCCTGAAAGAAAAAGGCCTGATCACTCAGGATGGCTCGGACCGTACTCCTCAAGGCCAAACCCTGGCAGCCGATGGTACCGATCGTACCCCACAAGGCCAGACCCTTGCCGCTGATGGTTCGGATCGCACCCCACAAGGCCAGACCCTCGCTGCTGATGGCTCCGACCGTACTCCACAAGGTCAAACCCTCGCTGAAGGTGGTGGTGACCGTGTGATCGAACGCAACAGCGCCGTGAGCTAAGCCCCATGGCCGCCCTGAAAAAAAGCCCAATCCCCGGATTGGGCTTTTGACTTTTCAGCGGTCCGCTTGATAGATGCGGCACTTCTCCCGCTTGATCCCCCACAGTCGTTCGACGCCGGCAAAGCCGATTTGCTAGAGTGCGCCGCGTCCCTGTCCAGAAAACGCCCTTGCGATGCTGCCCCGCGCCGAACAGAAACAACAAACCCGTAATGCCCTGATGGACGCTGCTAGGCGCCTGATGGATGGCGGCCGAGGATTCGGCAGCCTGAGCCTGCGCGAAGTCGCGAAAACCGCCGGGATCGTACCGACCGGTTTCTATCGGCATTTTGCCGATATGGATGAATTGGGCCTGGTGCTGGTCAGCGAAGTCGGCCAGACATTCCGCGAAACCATTCGCCTGGTACGACACAACGAATTCGTGATGGGCGGCATCATCGATGCCTCGGTGCGGATCTTTCTCGACGTAGTCAGCGCCAACCGATCGCAGTTCCTGTTTCTCGCACGCGAGCAATACGGCGGTTCGCTACCGGTGCGCCAGGCCATCGGCCGTTTGCGTGAAAACATCAGCTCGGACCTGGCGGCGGATTTGTCACTGATGCCGAAACTGCAGCATCTGGGCATCGCCGACCTCAGCGTCATGGCGGACCTGATCGTCAAGAGCGTGTTCGCTACTCTGCCAGACATCATCGACCCGCCAACCGAGGCCTTGCCCGAGCACCTGACGCCCCAGGCAAAAATCACCCAGCAGTTGCGATTCATCTTTATCGGCCTCAAGCATTGGCAAGGGCTTGGAAGTACTGAGTAACGCCCCTCGTTTCAGACTGCTCCAAAACCCACATTGAGCTTGATCGCTTCAACCTGGTGCAAAATCAAAAACAACGCACCAACTTCAACCAAAAAACTCACCCCATCGTCGCGCATCCCACATCTCCGTCAGCCATTTCCTACGCATCATGTCGATTGGCAAGCCCCTTGCTCTAGCCTGAGCATTGTCCATTGCTGGAAGCCTTCCGATGCTGGTGATTCATCGCAGAATCGACCCTCAACCCGCCTGGGCTGCCGAACTGCACCTGACGTTCGAAGCCCGCAGCAAAAGCCGTTTGCGCTGTTTCAGTGCCGAAGGCGAAGACGTCGGGTTGTTTTTGGAGCGCGGCCAGCCGCCATTGCATGATGGCGAATGCCTGCAAGCCGAAGACGGGCGAATCGTGCGCGTTTGCGCCCGCCCCGAACAACTGCTGCACGTCACCTGCGCCAATGCCTTCGAATTAACCCGGGCGGCCTATCACCTGGGCAATCGCCATGTTGCCCTGCAGGTCGGCGACGGCTGGTTGCGCCTGCTCGACGATTACGTTCTCAAGGCCATGCTCGAACAACTCGGTGCCGTTGCCGTGAACATCGAGGCGCCGTTCCAGCCGGAACATGGCGCCTACGGCGGTGGTCATCATCATTCTCGCCACGGCGATGAAGACTTCAACTACGCGCCGAAACTGCACCAGTTCGGCGTACGCACATGAACCCGGCCTGGGCGCTGCTGCGCCTGGCCAGTCCACAACTGCCGATTGGCGGCTACAGCTACTCCCAAGGGCTGGAAATGGCTGTGGATAACGGCCGTGTTCACGACCCCGACAGTGCGCGACGCTGGATCAGCGATCAGTTGCTGCTGAATCTGGCGCGCTTCGAAGCGCCGCTGTTGCTCGCCCATTGCGTGGCCGCCAGCGAGGAAAACTGGGACGAGTTGCTGCAGAACTGTGAAGCGCATCGCGCCAGTCGCGAAACCCGCGAGCTGCATCAGGAGAGCCGGCAGATGGGCTACTCGTTGCAGCAATTGCTCAATGGCTTGCCGGAACTCGACGCGCCGGCCCGTGCCTTCCTCGATCAACGCAGCGAGCCGCATCTGGCCCTGGGTTGGGCCTTGGCCGCACGCGCCTGGCAGATCAGCCCGCAGGACGCCCTGGCCGCATGGCTCTGGAGCTGGCTGGAAAATCAGTTGGCCGTGCTGATGAAGACCCTGCCCCTGGGTCAGCAGGCCGCCCAACGCCTGACCAGCGAACTGTTGCCACTGCTTCAACAAGCGCAACAGAACGCCACCCGAATCGATCCCGATCACTACGGCAGCGCCGCTTTCGGCCTGTCCCTGGCGTGTATGGCACACGAGCGCCAGTACAGCCGTCTGTTCCGTTCCTAGGGCCCCTATTTTGGAGAATCACATGAACACACAACCCCTGCGCGTCGGCATCGGCGGTCCGGTCGGCTCCGGCAAAACCGCCCTGACCCTGGCCCTGTGCCTGGCCCTGCGCGAGCGTTACAACCTGGCCGTCGTGACCAACGACATCTACACCCGCGAAGACGCCGACTTTCTGGTGCGCAACGAAGCCCTGGCGCCGGAACGCATCATTGGCGTGGAAACCGGCGGCTGCCCGCACACGGCCATCCGCGAAGACGCCTCGATCAACCTCGAAGCCGTGGATCAGCTCAACCGACGTTTTCCGGGGCTGGACCTGATTCTCGTGGAGTCTGGGGGCGACAACCTCTCCGCGACCTTCAGCCCGGAACTGTCGGACCTGACCATCTACGTGATCGACGTCTCGGCCGGCGACAAGCTGCCGCGCAAGGGCGGGCCGGGAATCTGCAAATCCGACCTGCTGGTGATCAACAAGATCGACCTGGCGCCGCTGGTCGGTGCTTCGCTGGAGATGATGAACAGCGACACCCAGCGCATGCGCAACGGCAAGCCGTTCGTGTTCAGCAATCAGAAAACCGGTTTGGGCCTGGAAGAAATCATCGCCTTCATCGAACGCCAGGGTTTGCTGACCGCGGCCTGATCAAGACTTATCAACAAGGAAGCTTATCCATGACACTCAAACGCATTCTCGGCGCCCTGGCCCTGCTGCTGGCCCCGACCCTCGCCTTCGCCCATCCGGGGCATGGCGACAACGGCTTGATCGCCGGCATCAGCCATCCGCTTGGCGGCCTCGATCACTTGCTGGCGATGCTCGCCGTCGGCCTGTGGGCGGCACAGCAGCAAGGTGCTGCGCGTTGGGCGCTGCCGTGCGCCTTTGTTGGCACTATGTTGATTGGCGGGCTGTTGGGTTTTGAAGGATTGAACCTGCCGGGACTGGAAGGCGCGATTGCCGCTTCCGTGTTGGCTTTGGGGTTGGCGGTTGCCTTGGCGGTGCGTCCACCGTTGGTGATGGCGGTGGGTGCGACTGCGTTGTTTGCGCTGTTCCATGGCGTGGCCCATGGTCTTGAGCTACCGGACATGTCGAGTCCCTGGACCTATGCCGTCGGGTTTGTGGTGGCGACAGCGGTGTTGCATGCGGCGGGTTATGCAGTCGTGCGGGTGTTGCCGCAAGCAGCTGCGCCACTGGTTCGACTGGCAGGCGCGGCTTCGGCGGCGACCGGGGTGTGGTTGCTGGCGGGCTAACCCCCTCCCTGTAGGAGCTGCCGCAGGCTGCGATCTTTTGATCTTGCATTCAAAATCCACATCAAAAGATCGCAGCCTGCGGCAGCTCCTACGAGGATCGCATCCGTCGAGTCAGCCTCTCTGCTAACATGTCGCGCAATCGCCCCTGCCGTGACGACGCCAGCCAATGCCGCCTGTTTCCCGCTCCGCCTCTCAGCCCGAATTGACCGCCCTGTTCGCCTCGGTGCAACAGCACTTCCTGAACGTCATCGTGCCGCTCTGGCAAGGTCCGGGCTGGAACGCCGACATGGCGTTGCCCTACGAGGCGCTGGATGCCGAACACCAACCGCTGCCAGCGCAACGCTACCGAGCCATGGCCTGTGCGCGGCAGTTGTATCTGTTTGCCGGCCTGATCGGTCAGGTGCCGGGCGCCGAAGAGCGTGCCGCCGCGTTGTTCCGCTCGATGCAGCGGCACTTTCACGATGCCGAGCACGGAGGTTGGTTCTACAGCGTCGATGCACAAGGTGCGCCGCTGGATCAGCGCAAGGACCTCTACACCCACGCCTTCATCCTGTTCGCTTGCGCCCATTATTGGGACAAGGTCCGCGAGCCGCTGGTGGAGTCGGTGCTCAACGCCTCGCTGGAAGTGGTCGCGCAGCGCTTCGCCACGGACGACGGCCTGTACGAAGCCACGCTCGAGCGCGACTGGTCGTCGCTGGACAGCGGCCCATTGCAAAACCCGCTGATGCACCTGGCCGAAGCTTTCCTCGCCACCCTGTCGGTGCGCGAAGACCCCGACGTGCAACAGGCGCTCGTCGAGTTATGCACAGCCATGCACGCGCGCTTCATCGATCCGCAGCACGGCGTGTTGATGGAGAAGCCGCTGGGGTCTGTGGATAACTGGTTTGAACCGGGGCATCAGTTCGAGTGGTATTTCCTGCTGGAATCCTCGGCGCTGTTACGCAATTCGACGCTGCATGCCGATCTGGAGCGGGCTTTTGCCTTTACCGAGCAAGCGGGCGTCGATCAGCAGACGGGTGCCGTGCGGGCGATGCTCGACTTCGCAGCGCAGGGCGGCGTGCGGGATGCCACGCAGCGTATCTGGGCCCAGGCCGAGTACTTGCGCGCATTGACGCTGCGTCCGGACAGCGAAGTGGCTGTACTGCGTCAATTGCAAGCCTTGCAGCAGCGCTCGCTGCATGCCGGCGGCTGGTACGAATGCCGTGACGAGCACGGTGAAGTCAGCCGCCGCGACATGCCTTCGACCACGCCCTATCACCTGGCGACCTGTTATCGCGGGCTGGCGCAATATCTCGGCTGACTTTGTGGCGAGGGGGAGTCCAATCACTCAATCCACTTGCGATCGCCGGTAAAGCTGATGGTCAGCCATCGCGCGGCATCCGGCTCGCCAAGCTTCGCGGAAATTTCCTCGCGCAAACTGTCCAGTTGCCCCACACCGTCGAGCCAGTAATCCTTCGGCAATACGATGTGAATCTCGATAAAACAGGCCCTGCCGTGTTTCTGCACGTAGGAAATGTAATCGTCGAAACCATGCTCGACCTTCGCCACCTCCATCACCTGACGCACCTTGTCGTCCAGTTGATCCGGGACGATCCCCAGCACATCGCGCAAGGCCGGTCCGAGGATTTTGAACGCCGGGGGGAGCATGCCCAGGGCCAGCAGGATCAGGATCATCGGGTCGACATACACCGCCCACTTGTCATAACCCTGAGTCTTGAGCAGCAGCGCGATGAGAAAACTCACCAGCAGGCCCGCCGACAGCATCGCGTCCACCAGCCAACTGATGTTGTCGAACTGGATCAGCGATGAGTTGAGTGTGCGATTGCGTTGGCGGACGTAGAAAAAATAAATGAGCTCAACGACAGTGAAGAACGCCGCGTAGAAAATCACCAGCCCCAGTTCGACCTCGCGGCCACCACTGATGATGCCGAACACACCGTTGAGAAAGGCATAAACGGCGACCAGGAAAATGAAGCTGCCCTCGATCACCAGCACCATGGGCTCCAGGTGCCAGGATCCGAACTGGAAGCGCTGGTTGCTTTCCTTGGCGATCAGCCGGGCGGTAATCAGCATCAGGACCTTGATGAAGGCCGCGATCAACGAAAAGAAGCCATCGAACAGGATGGATTGGGCGCCCGAAACAAACCCGGTGATGATCCCGGCGAATGTCACGGCAAGCATCAGGAAGGTCGATTGTTTGAGCAGCGACTGCTCGCCTCGATTACTCACTTGATCTCCTCTAATACCTCTAGACCGCCGGGTGTGGCGGAGTTGTTGGGTGAGGAGTCTAGCTGATGTCTTGCACTGCCAGTTCCGCCCCCTTCGCGAGCAAGCCCGCGAAGGGCCGTTACGCGGTCTTAAGACTTACGCTCGATTGCAAACCCGGCCCAGGTCTGGCTGACCGGCATCAGTTCCAGGCTGTTGATGTTGATGTGCGCCGGGGCATTGAGCACCCAGAAGATGGTCTCGGCGATGTCCTGCGGCTGAATCGGCTCGGCACCGGCGTAAGTGGCGTTATAGCGCTCCTGGTCACCGGCAAAACGCACCAGCGAGAACTCGCTCTCGCACAGGCCTGGTTCGATGTTGCTGACCCGTACGCCCGTGCCTTGCAGGTCGCAGCGCAAGTTCACGGAGAACTGCTTGACGAAAGCCTTGGTCGCGCCATAAACGTGGCTGCCCGGGTACGGGTAGTTGCCGGCAATGGACCCCAGGTTGACGATACCGGCACCACGACCATGGGCAATCAGGCGCGGCAACAGCAGACGGGTGCTGTACATCAGGCCTTTGACGTTGGTATCGACCATGGTGTCCCAGTCGTCCAGGTCGCACTTGGGCGCCGGATCAACCCCCAGGGCCAGCCCGGCGTTGTTGATCAACCCGCGCAGTTTGGCAAAGGATGGCGGCAGATTGGCAATCGCCTCCTCCATGGCCTTGCGATCGCGCACATCGAGCACCAGGCCATGGACTTCGGTCTGCTTCGACAGCTCGGCGCACAGTGCATTGAGGCGCTCTTCACGACGGCCAGTCAGCACCAGTTTCCAGCCGGCCTCGGCAAAACGACGGGCACAGGCTTCACCAAAACCGGAGGTCGCGCCGGTAATAAACAGGGTGTTGGACATCGTGTTCTCCTTGCTTCGGCTGATCGCCAGCCATTGGAATAGAAAATCAGCAGGCAGCATGCCCGGCCTTGTTCACAGCGGCAACCACCGTTCAATCTGTTCAAAAAACGCTCAATCCCGGCAAGCCCTTGACCAGCGCGGCCTACAGCCATGTGCGCGCACGTTATCCACAGGCCGGTCCACAGTCTTTGGGGGCAAGTGGAAAAGCTGCAAGCCGCTATCCACAAGGCTTTGCGCGGGGTTTTGAAACTTTTTCGCTTGACCCTCGACCGCCTGCTGTGTAGCCCTTGGCCATTTTCATGACTGATGGGTCAAACCGACGATGGCGCCAAGCCAGTAACCACGGCCTTCAGCCGAGTCTTTCCAGAGTTTAGTCACAGACTTATCCACAGGCTTGTCCACCCCGATTTCACGCTCTTGCGCCCGGAACAAAAAGGTTGACAAAGCGGCCTTCAAGCTGCGCAAAAACACTTGATCAAAAAACAACCACCCCTCTGCAAGCCACGGTTTAAAAGGCCTCCAGCCAGCTACTCCCACGTTATTCACAGCCGGTTCCACAGTAAACGGGGACAAGTCAAAACTGTGACAAAACAACTATTTGCAGCGGCTTTATGTCGCGGTTTCGGAGCTTGGGAATATTGTTTTCCACAATTTCCCGCAGGCATGCCAAAACCCTGTGGGAGCGAGCTTGCTCGCGATGACCGGGGCACAGCTTGCATCGTGGTGACTGACACACCGCTATCGCGAGCAAGCTCGCTCCCACAGGGATTAGTGGGTTATTGGAGATGTAAAAAAGCCCCGGCGATTGCGCGCCGGGGCTTGTGCATGACAGAGCAGACTCAGTGCCCGCCGAGATAGGCGTTACGCACATCCTCGTTGACCAACAACTCCTTGCCGGTGCCGGTCATGCGGATTTCGCCGTTGACCATCACATACGCCCGGTCCGACAACCGCAGGGCGTGGTTGGCGTTCTGCTCCACCAGGAAGATGGTCATACCGGTCTTGGCCAGTTCCCGTAGCGTTGCAAAGATCTGCTTCACCACGATCGGCGCCAGGCCCAGGCTCGGCTCATCGAGCAGCAACAACTTGGGCCGGCTCATCAGGGCCCGGGCGATGGCGAGCATTTGCTGCTCGCCGCCGGACATGGTCATCGCCCGCTGGGTACGCCGCTCTTCGAGCCTGGGGAACAGCTCGAACATGCGCTGCATGTCCTCCTTGGCATACTTGTCACCGATAGGGATGGTGCCCATCAGCAGGTTTTCCTCGACGGTCATGTCGGGGAACACCCGCCGCCCTTCCGGCGACTGCGCGATGCCGTTGGAGGCGATGTAGTGGGACGACTTGTGGGTAATGTCCACGCCCTGATAGAGGATCTGCCCGTCGGCTGCCCGTGGCTGGCCGAAGATCGACATCAGCAGAGTCGACTTGCCGGCGCCGTTGGAGCCGATCAGGCTGACGGTTTCCCCTTCGTTGATGTGCAGCGAGACGCCTTTAAGGGCCTGGATCGGCCCGTAGAACACGTCCAGTTCCTTGAGTTCGAGGATGGGTTGGCTCATAGCACCACTTCCTCTTCATCGGCGCCCAGGTAGGCCGCAATCACTTTCGGATCGTTACGAATCGCATCGGGTCCGCCCTCGGCGATGACGATGCCGTGGTCCAGCACCACGATATGATCGGAGATACTCATTACCATGCCCATGTCGTGTTCGATCAGCACCACCGTCAGATCATGCTCGTCGCGCAGCAGCCGGATCATCGCGCTCAGCGCTTCGGTTTCCTGAGGGTTGAGGCCGGCGGCCGGTTCGTCGAGGCAGATGATCTGCGGTCGGGTGCACATGGCACGGGCGATTTCCAGGCGGCGCTGCTGGCCGTAGGACAGTTCACCGGCCAGGCGGTTGGCACAGTCCACCAGGTCCACCACTTCCAGCCAGTAGAACGCGTGGTCCAGTGCATCGCTTTCGGCCTTGCGATAGCCCTTGGTGTTGAGGATGCCGGCCAGCATGTTGCGGTTGACCCACATGTGCTGGGCCACCAGCAGGTTTTCCAGAACGGACATTTCCTTGAACAGGCGAATGTTCTGGAAGGTCCGCGCCAGGCCAGCACGGTTCACCAGGTGGGTGCCGCCGAATGCCTTGTAGAACAGCCGACTGGCGAAGGATTTCGGCGAAACGAAATCCGTTGGTTTGAACGGCTCGCCCAGCAACTTGATGACGTTGGTCTGTTGCCCACGAATGTTGAGTTCGATCTTGCCGCCGGAAGCTTTGTAGAAACCGGTCAGGCAGTTGAACACCGTGGTCTTGCCGGCGCCGTTTGGGCCGATCAGGGCGAAGATCGAGTTGCGGTGCACTTTCAGGCTGACATCGCTCAACGCCTTGATGCCGCCGAAGTGCATCATCAGCTTTTCTACACTGAGTACGACTTCGCTCATGGCGCTACTCCTTTACGCGGGGTCACACCGGTACGGCTGATCCGAATCAGGCCGCGCGGTCGCCAGATCATCATCAACACCATCAGGATGCCGAACAGCAGCACTCGGTACTCGGCAAAGCCACGCAGCAGCTCAGGGGCGACGGTCAGCACGAAGGCGGCAATCACCACGCCTATGGTCGACCCCATGCCACCCAGTACCACGATGGCGAGGATCAGGGCCGATTCGAAGAAGGTGAACGAGGTCGGGTTGACGAAGCCCTGGTAGGTGGCGAAGAACACCCCGGCCAGACCGGCCGTCGAGGCACCAATGGTGAACGCCGAGAGCTTGACCAGCACGTGGTTCAGGCCCATGGAGCGGCAGGCGATTTCGTCTTCGCGCAGGGCTTCCCAGGCGCGGCCGACCGGCATGCGGGTCAGGCGATGCTTGATGTACAGCACGGCCAGCACCACCAGGAACAGCACCGCGTAGATGAAGTAGTACTTCACATCCGGGTTGTAGGCGATGCCAAAGAACTCATGGAACGGCACGCCGCCATCCTTGGCCCGCTTGCCGAATTCCAGGCCGAAGAAGGTCGGCAGCGGTGCCGGCATGCCGTTCGGGCCGCCAGTCAGCGACAACCAGTTGTTGAGGATCAGGCGAATGATTTCGCCGAAGCCCAGGGTCACGATCGCCAGATAGTCACCGTGCAGGCGCAGCACCGGGAAGCCGAGAATGCAGCCGGCCAACCCCGCGGTAATCGCCGCCAGCGGCAACACCGTCCAGAAACCCAAGCCAAGGTATTGATAACCGAGCGCCAGGCCGTAGGCACCGATGGCGTAGAACGCCACATAACCGAGGTCGAGCAGGCCGGCCAGGCCGACCACGATGTTCAGCCCCAGCCCCAGCAGCACGTAGATCAGCCCGAGGATGACCACGCCCAGCAGGTAGGAGTTGGAGAAAAACGGCAGCACCACGGCGATGACGATCATCAGCGGGATGATCCAGCGCAACCGCGACTTGTAGTCCGGCGCCAGCACATGCACCCCGGAGCCTGTCGTTTCAAAGCCTTCGAGGATTTTCAGGCCCTTGGATGTCTGCAGGAACATGCTCAGGGCAAAGCGGCCGGCCATGACGATCGCCACGATCCACGCCACCCGGGTGGTTTCCAGGTTGAAGCCATAGCCATCGAGAACGACGCCGACAATCGGCCCGAACACAATCAGGGCAATGAGGCCGGCAAGAATCGCGTCAACCAGACTTTTTTTGATATCAATGGTTTTTTTAGTGGTTGAAGACATCGCTTACACCTTCGACACAAGAGGACGGCCGAGCAGGCCTTGAGGCCGAAAGACCAGAACGAGGACCAGCAGCGAGAAGCTGAAAACGTCTTTGTAGTCCGAGTTCACCAGACCGGAAAACAGCGACTCGGAAATCCCGAGAATGATCCCGCCGAGCATCGCGCCGGGCAGTGAGCCAATCCCGCCGAGCACCGCGGCGGTGAACGCCTTGATCCCGATGATGAAGCCGGCATAGAAGTCGAATGTGCCGTAGTTCATGGTGATCAGCACACCGGCCAGGGCCGCCATCGCTGCACCAATGATGAACACGTAGGAAATCACCCGATCGGTGTTGATCCCCAGGATCGAAGCCATCTTGCGGTCTTGCTGGGTTGCACGGCACATGCGGCCGAGCTTGGTGTACTTGATGATGTAGGTCAGCGCGGCCATCCCGACGAACGCTGCGACCAGAATGAAGACCTTGGTGTAGGTCAACTGAACGAAACCGGTACCGATATCAACGCGCCAGGCACCCGAGAGCAGAGTCGGAACGCCTTGTTGCTTCGCGCCCTGGGAGATCTGTGCGTAGTTTTGCAGGATCAGGGAGATAC
The DNA here is from genome assembly GCF_054668325.1 of Pseudomonas sp. S2_F07. Taxonomy (NCBI): domain Bacteria; kingdom Pseudomonadati; phylum Pseudomonadota; class Gammaproteobacteria; order Pseudomonadales; family Pseudomonadaceae; genus Pseudomonas; species Pseudomonas sp. S2_F07. Next base: position 4,477,846 of record NZ_CP162758.1, on the reverse strand, counting down.
CGATCGCACTGATCAGCGGTGCGAGTCGGGTAGAGTTACGCAGGGGTTTATAGGCGACGCGCTCGATGACCCAGCCATACACCGCCGTGACGACGATGGTGAAGATCAGTGTGCCAAGCATCAGCAGCGGGAAAGATTCGATACCGAAGTAAGCCAGCAGAGCCAGACTGATTGCCGCGAGGTAAGCGGAAATCATGTAAACCTCGCCGTGGGCGAAGTTGATCATGCCGATGATGCCATAGACCATTGTGTAGCCGATGGCGATCAGGCCATAGACCGACCCGAGGGTCAGGCCGTTGACCAGTTGCTGCAGGAAAATACCATCCATAACGCAATCTCACGCAATGAGAACCTGCACATGTGGCTGTGCGGTTCTTCTAAGGAAAATACAGATTTACGTCGGAGCAATGTCAGCCACGATCAGGCAGGCCACCACGGACCCTGTGGGAGCTGGCTTGCCTGCGATAGCGGTTGAACATTCAACAAAGTTGTCGCCTGTCAGTCCGTAATCGCGAGCAAGCTCGCTCCCACAGGAGGACTGTGGGTCAGTTGATCGAGTCAGCCCTTACTTCTGTTTTTCCAGCTGGTGGTATTTGCCATCCTTGTCCCACTGGTAAACCACGTAGTCGGAGATTTTCAGGTCGCCCTTGCTGTCCCAGGTCTTCTCGCCCATGACGGTCTTGACCGGGTTCTTCTTCAGCCATGCAGCCGCTTCTTCGCCCTTGTTGGACTTGGCGCCGTTGAAGGCTGCTGCCAGGGCCTGGACCGAAGCGTAGGCGTACAGGGTGTAGCCTTCAGGCTCGGTACCGGCCTTGCGGAAGGCGTCTACCACGGTCTTGCTGTCTGGCAGCAGGCGTGGGTCGGCGCCGAAGGTCATCAGCACCCCGTCAACGAATTGCGGACCGCCAGCGGTGGTCACCAGTTCGTCGGTCACGATGCCGTCGTCGGACATGAACTTGACGTCTTTCAGACCCTGCTCACGCAGTTGACGCACCAGAGGACCGGCTTCCGGGTGCAGGCCACCGAAGTAGACGACGTCAGCGCCGGCGCCGCGAATCTTGGTCACGATGGTGCTGAAATCTTTCTCGCCACGGGTCAGGCCTTCATACAGCACAGGCGTTACGCCGCGCTTGACCAGCTGAGCCTTGGTGGCATCCGCCAGGCCCTGGCCGTAGGTGTCCTTGTCGTGCAGCACGACCACTTTCTTGCCCTTGAGCACGTCGACGATGTAGTCGCCGGCCACGATGCCTTGCTGGTCGTCACGCCCGCACATACGGAACATGGCGCTCAGGCCGCGTTCGGTAACGGCGGGGTTGGTGGAGCCTGGAGTGATTGCGATGATGCCCGCTTCGTCGTAGATCTCGGAAGCCGGGATGGTCGACGAGGAGCAGAAGTGACCGACCACGCCGGCGACTTTCTGGTTGGTCAGGTCTTTGGCGACCGTCACAGCCTGTTTCGGTTCGCAGGCGTCATCGCCCTTGACCAGTACGATTTTTTCCCCGTTGACCCCGCCCGCCGCGTTGACCGCATCGGCCGCGGCCTGTGCACCCTTCATGTACTGTTCGCCAAATGCCGCGTTGGCGCCAGTCATGGGTCCCGCTACGCCGATCTTGATGTCAGCCTGAGCAAACGCAGAAACACCCAGCGCAGTTGCCACTGCGAGGGCCAGAAAACCTTTCTTGTAAAACGTCTGGGACATGAGGTGGTGCTCCATGGTTTTTTTAATTGGCACTGCGACTTCACTGAATGCTCAGAGCAAGGGCCGTGCCATCGGTTTTTTATTCTGAAAAAAGTCGCTGCTTTCTTGTTATTTCGACTGTTTCGATCCCATTTTCATTGGGCGTGCAACCGTCTAAACCGCTGAAGGTAGTACCATTATTTTTTTGAGGCGCAACCCGACTGCGCCATCATTGCAACCGCGGCTTTAAACGACGTGCAACCAGCCTGTAACAACGTGCGTCACCGAAGTGCACACTGCTGGTGCGAGACTGCTACAACCCGCACCACTACAGGCTAGCCGCAGATCGAAAAAGCGCCGCTCCCCACTGCAAAAAACAACCTTCAGATCACGATCCGCAGGCACTGGCCTGCGTGATACAGCGAGAATCCCGCCTCATACAGACAGCTGCGCAACCCTACCCCGGCCAATGGCTGCATGGGCGCGAAAGGAATCGGAAGCGCTTGAGGATTTCCGTTACACAGGTAATCGGCAAAGGCCTTGCCGACCACTGTTCCCGTGGTCACGCCCCGGCCGTTGTAACCGGTGACTGCCACTAAACCGGGCGCCGGTTCGAACAGGCGCATCAAATGATCGGGGGTAAAGGCGATGCAACCGGTCCAGGTGCACTCCCATTCCACCGGTTTCAGGTAAGGGAAGTAATGTTGCTGCACCCGGTCGGCCCAGGCCTTGAGGAACCAGGCCGGTTTCTGATTGCCATTACCCAGGCTGCCAAGCAGCAGGCGACCGTCCTTGTCTCGACGGATACTGCTGAGCACCTGTCGGGTGTCCCAGGAACCCTGTCCTCCGGGCAGAATTTGCCGGGCGGCCTCTTCGGTCAGCGGGGCCGAGGCCACCTGATAGTAATAACCGGGGAAGAAATTGCGCCGCAGTTCCGTCCAGTCGCCCTCGGTGTAGGCATTGGAGGCAATCACCACTTTCTCGGCCATGACCGAGCCTTGGGCGGTTTGCACAGACCAGCGTTGGCCCTGACGCTCGAGTCGGGTGACCGGGGAATGATCGAATAATTGACCGCCCAGGCCGATGGCCGCCTTGGCCAGCCCCGTGGTGTAGGCCATCGGGTTGAGCGTGCCGGCGCGGCGATCGAGCAGCGCGGCGGCGATCTTTTTCGTGCCGGTGGCTTGTTCGCAGGCCTGGCCGGTGAGCAATTCCACCGGCGCACCGCGTCGTTTCCATTGTTCTTCACGACTGCGCAAGTCGGCTTCGCCACGGGCGTTGTGCGCCATGTGCAGCGTGCCTTCGCGGCGCAACTGGCAATCGATGTTGTACTTGTCCACAAGGCTGAACACCAGGGAAGGCGCCGCCCCCAGCATGCGGTTGAGCTGGCTGCCGACCGCCTCGCCAAACCCGGCTTCGATCTCGTCCGGGGGAATCCACATCCCGGCATTGACCAGCCCGACGTTGCGCCCCGAACCACCATGGCCGGCACGATGGGCCTCCAGCACACAAACGGACTTGCCCTGCTCCAGCAGATGCACCGCCGCCGACAAACCGGTAAATCCGGCGCCGATGACGCAGACATCTACCGAAACCTCACCCTTGAGGGGCGAATTGTCCGGCCTTTGCGGCGTCAGTTTTTCCCACAGACACTCTTCGCGTAACGGCATTGCCAGACTCCAACAGAAACCTAACCCACCTCGTTGTCGCCGCCAAAAGATCGCAGCCTGCGGCAGCTCCTACAAAATCGCAGCCAGCCACAGTCCCGTAGGAGCTGCCGAAGGCTGCGATCTTTCCAGCTTCACAATCAATACTTAATCGAAGGTGATGCCCTGCGCCAACGGCAACTCCAGCGAATAGTTCACGGTGTTGGTCTGGCGGCGCATGTAGCCGCGCCATGCATCGGAGCCGGACTCACGACCGCCGCCGGTTTCTTTCTCGCCACCGAACGCGCCGCCGATTTCCGCGCCGCTCGGGCCGATGTTGACGTTGGCGATGCCGCAGTCACTGCCCACCGCCGACATGAACTGCTCGGCTTCACGCACGTCGGTGGTGAAGATGCACGAGGACAGGCCTTGTGGCACGGCGTTGTTCAGGCGCAGGGCTTCCTGGAAGTCGCTGTAACCGACCACGTACAGGATCGGGGCGAAGGTTTCGTGGCACACCACATCGCTCTGCTCGGGCATTTCGACGATGGCCGGTGAAACGTAGTAGGCATTCGGGAACTTGTCTTGCAGCTGACGCTCACCGCCAAACACCCGGCCGCCTTCGCTCAAGGCCTGCTCCAGCGCATCCTGCATGTTGTCGAAACTTTGCTTGTCGATCAGCGGGCCGATCAGGTTTCCTTCCAGCGGATGGCCGATACGCACTTTCGAGTACGCCGCTTTCAGGCGGGTGACGATTTCCTCTTTCACCGACTCATGGGCGATCAGGCGACGCAGGGTGGTGCAGCGCTGACCGGCGGTGCCGACGGCGCTGAACAGGATCGCGCGAACGGCCATGTCCAGGTCGGCGCTTGGACCGAGGATCATTGCGTTGTTGCCGCCCAGTTCCAGGATGCTGCGGGCGAAACGTGCGGCGATTTTCGGTGCCACTTCACGGCCCATGCGGGTGCTGCCGGTGGCGCTGACCAGCGCGACACGCGGATCATCGACCAGGGCTTCGCCGGCATCGCGACCGCCAATGATCACTTGGCTCAGGTACGGTGGGGCATCGCTGAAGTTCTTCAGCACGCGATCGAACAGCGCCTGGCAAGCCAGTGCGGTCAGCGGGGTCTTTTCCGACGGTTTCCAGATCACCGGGTTGCCGCAGACCAGCGCCAGCGTGGCGTTCCAGGCCCATACCGCGACCGGGAAGTTGAATGCACTGATCACCCCGACAACGCCCAGCGGATGCCAGGTTTCGCGCATGTGGTGGCCAGGACGCTCGGAGGCGATGGTCAAACCGTACAACTGGCGTGACAGGCCGACGGCGAAGTCGCAGATGTCGATCATTTCCTGAACTTCACCCAGGCCTTCCTGGGTGATCTTGCCGGCTTCCCAGGACACCAGCTCGCCGAGGTCGGCCTTGTATTCGCGCAGGATGTCACCCAGTTGCCGTACCAGCTCGCCACGGCGCGGCGCCGGGACCTTGCGCCACAGTTCGAACGCATGATCTGCGCGACTGATGTGCTGCTCGACTTCAGCAGCGCCCTCCCAGTTCACGGCGGCAATCGTGCTGCCATCGATCGGCGAATGCACCGGCACTTTGCCGTTCTGGTACAGGGCCGGGTTCACACCTAGACGATCAAGCAATGCGGCAACCATGGGTCACTCCTCAAGCAAAAGACAGAACACGTGCAGCCGGAAATTCACGGCTGATCAGACCTGTAGTTTTAGCTGCCCGGAGGTTACTCAACAAACGACCATTAAGAGAGATATCATTCCGTTTATTCATGCTGTGCATTGCTGGCAATAAAGAGACAAGAACCAAGGACCGCCCATGCTGAATAAACGCTACTTGCCATCGATCGCTGCGTTGCAGTGCTTCGAGGCCGTCACCCGGCATTTGAGCTTCACCCGGGCCGCCGAAGAGTTGAACCTGACCCAGAGCGCCGTGAGCAAACAGGTCGCACAACTCGAAGAGCTGTTGCAGCACCTGCTGTTTCGCCGGGTGCGCCGACGCCTGCAGATGACGCCGGCTGGCGACCTGTACCTGGTTGAGGTGCGAAAAATCCTCACGCAGGTCGAGATGTCGACCCATTACCTGCGTTCCTACGGCGGCGAGACTGAAGTCCTGCGCGTCTCGACACCGCCGACCTTCGGCGCACGCTGGCTGGTGCCGCGCCTGAAAGGCTGGCGCCTGCGGCATCCGTCGATCCACCTGGACCTGTGCAGCGAACAGGAAGCCGACGACTTGCTGCAAGGTCGCAGCGACCTGGCGTTCTATTTCGGCCAGGGTTCGCGGCCGGGTTCCGAATGCCTGAAGCTGTTCGGCGAAGAGCTGGTGCCGGTGTGCGCCCCGGGCAGCCTGCCGGACACACCGTTTACCGATCCGACGCAACTGACGGACCTGGTCCTGCTGCAAAACGCTTCCCGCCCCCAGGCCTGGCATGACTGGTTCGACCATCAGGGCTACCACACCGAGCACAGCTACCACGGCCCGCGCTTCGAAACCTTTTATATGTGCATCCGCGCCGCCCAGGTCGGTTGCGGCGTAGCGTTGTTGCCGCGTTTTCTGGTGGAGGAAGAACTGGCTGACGGCAAGCTGGTCATTCCCTGGCAGCATGCAATGCCCAGCACCGACGCCTATTACCTTGCATACCCGGAGCACTCGGCGGAAGTGCCCAAGGTGCGGGACTTTGTGAAGTGGATGCTGGAGCAGATCGATAGCCCGGAGGCGGTGCAACATTAAGCCCCTGCACAATCCCTGTGGAATCCGCTGCGTTCCAAGAAATCGCTGGCATTCCTTGCTACTGATATGCGCCACTAGCGCCACCGATCAATACCGCTGCAACGCTGGAGATTCCCGTTATGAGCGAGAGTGTGTTTGCCGATCGCATCGTGCAGAACCTGCTCGACACCGACTTCTACAAACTGACGATGATGCAGGCGGTGCTGCACAACTACCCGAACGTCGAAGTCGAATGGGAGTTTCGGTGCCGTAACGGCGAGGACTTGCGCCCGTATCTGGCGGAAATCCGCTTCCAGATCGAGCGCCTGTCCGAACTGAGCCTGAGCGCCGACCAGTTGAGCTTTCTGGAGCGCATCAGCTTCCTGAAGCCGGACTTCCTGCGTTTTCTCGGTTTGTTTCGCTTCAACCTGCGCTACATCCACACCGGCATCGAAAACGGTGAGCTGTTTATCCGCCTGCGTGGCCCCTGGCTGCATGTGATCCTGTTCGAAGTGCCGCTGCTGGCCCTGGTCAGCGAGGTGCGCAACCGCTATCGCTACCGCGAAGTCGTGCTGGAGCAGGCCTGCGAGCAGCTCTACCGCAAGTTCGACTGGCTGAGTGCCAACGCCAGCAGTGATGAATTGTCGGAATTGCAGGTGGCCGATTTCGGCACCCGCCGTCGCTTCTCGTATCGGGTGCAGGAAGAAGTGGTGAACGTGCTCAAGCACGATTTCCCCGGACGCTTCGTCGGCACCAGCAATGTGCACCTGTCCCGGGAACTGGACATGAAACCCTTGGGCACCATGGCCCACGAATGGATCATGGCGCACCAACAACTCGGCCCGCGGCTGATCGACAGCCAGATCGCCGCCCTCGATTGCTGGGTCCGCGAATACCGTGGCCTGCTGGGGATTGCCCTGACCGACTGCATCACCATGGATGCCTTCCTCGGCGATTTCGATCTGTTTTTCGCCAAGCTTTTCGACGGTTTGCGCCACGATTCAGGCGATCCGGTGGTCTGGGCGGAAAAAGCCATCGCCCACTATCACAAGCTCGGCATCGACCCGATGAGCAAGACGCTGACCTTCTCCGACAGCCTGACATTGCCCAAGTGCCTGGAAATATTCCGGGCGCTGCGCGGTCGGATCAATGTCAGCTTCGGCATCGGCACCAACCTGACCTGTGATATTGCGGGTGTCGAACCGATGAGCATCGTGCTTAAAATGGCCGCCTGCAACGGCCAGCCGGTGGCGAAGATCTCCGACGAGCCAGGCAAGACGCACTGCAAAGACCCGAATTTCGTCGCTTACTTGCGACACGTTTTCCAGGTTCCTGCCACCCTTTCAAGTACATCAAGCAAGGAGTGAATTCATGCAAGCCGTACAGCGTGAGATTGCTGAACAGCTCAAGGTCCAGCCGCCATTCGCCGACGAAGCCGCCCTTGAGGCCGAAGTCGCCCGGCGGGTGACCTTCATTCAGGACTGCCTGGTCAACTCCGGGCTCAAGACCCTGGTACTGGGCATCAGTGGTGGTGTCGACTCCCTGACCGCTGGCCTGCTGGCCCAAAGGGCCGTCCGTGAACTGCGCCAGCGCAGCGGTGATGCCGCCTACAAGTTCATCGCCGTGCGCCTGCCCTACGAAACCCAGTTCGATGAGCACGACGCCCAGGCTTCGGTGGACTTCATCAAGCCGGACGAGCGCCACACCGTGAACATCGGCGCGGCGGTCAAATCCCTGGCCAATGAAGTGGCGGCCTTCGAAGGCAAACATGCGGTGTCGGTGGACTTCGTGCTCGGCAACACCAAGGCGCGCATGCGCATGGTCGCCCAGTACACCATCGCCGGCGCGGCCCATGGCCTGGTGATCGGCACCGATCACGCGGCGGAAGCGGTGATGGGTTTCTTCACCAAGTTCGGTGACGGCGCCTGCGATCTGGCGCCACTGAGTGGCCTGGTGAAAAACCAGGTCCGCGCCATCGCCCGCAGCTTCGGCGCGCCGGAGTCGCTAGTGGAGAAAGTCCCGACCGCCGACCTTGAAGACCTGTCGCCGGGCAAACCGGACGAAGCCTCCCACGGCGTGACCTACACCGAGATCGACGCCTTCCTGCACGGCGAACCGGTGCGTGAAGAGGCGTTCAAGATCATTGTTGATACGTACAACAAGACCCATCACAAGCGGGTGATGCCGTTTGCGCCGTAACGCCTGCGCGCAGGAGCGTGTAGGAGCTGTCGAGTAAAACGAGGCTGCGATCTTTTGATGTTCAAGATCAAAAGATCGCAGCCTGCGGCAGCTCCTACAAGTGCAAAAAAAGCGTCCACTAAGGACGCTTTTTTTATGACTACGATTCGATTACTTCAGGGTAACGGTGCCTTTCATCATCGAGATATGACCCGGGAACGAGCAGAAGAAACCGTACTTTTGAGCCGCATCCAGCTTGGACACATCGAAGGTCACCGAGTCTGTCTCGCCAGCGCCGATGACCTTGGTGTGGGCAATCACGCGGGCGTCGCCTTCCTTCAGGTAGTTCTTGTCGATGCCGGCGCTCAGGCCGTCGGTGGCGATCGGCTGCATGTCGGCTTCTTTACTCAGCACCCAGTTATGGCCCATGACGTTCTTCGGCAAGCTGCCGGAGTGCTTGAGTTCCACGGTAAACGTCTTGCAGCTCTTGTCGATTTCAATGGCCTTCGTGTCGAAAGACATCTGGTCGGTGGAGTCGACAGTGACTTTGCACTCTGCAGCCATCAATTGGCTGCTAGCCAGTGTCAACAGGGATACCGCAACAAGTTTGGCAAACATGGTGAATCTCCAAGGCAGGGTTAACGAAATCGCGAATAAACAGAAGACTGCCTGAAAACCTCGCAAGTTCATATGACTTGAATCAAAAATTGTATACAACTTTCGCGCTATGACACCGATGCGAAATATCTACCGGCCAAGCGTCTGGCCCGGGCCTATCATCAGACCGTCCCCCTTCAAATGGAACGTCTGTCATGTCAATCAACAGCCTGTTGTGCAGTTTGCTCGCCGCCTATGCCTGCGGCGCCAGCGGTACGTACGAAACTCCGGAACAACAAGTCTAGCCCTTGGAGTGCCGTGCGCCTGCCTTTACTCTGTGGCCCTGATCGACCATGGAGCAAGGCATGTCTTTAATATCCGTTTGTGTATTTTGTGGTGCCAGCACCGGCACCAACCCGGCTTACCGCGAAGCAGCCGTGGCCCTTGGCCGGGCGTTGGCCGAGCGCAAGCTGACCCTGGTGTATGGCGGTGGCGCCGTGGGCCTGATGGGCATCGTCGCCGATGCGGCCCTGGCGGCCGGCGGTGAAGTGATCGGCATCATCCCGCAAAGCCTCAAGGACAAGGAAATCGGCCACAGCGGCCTGACTCGCCTGGAAGTCGTCGATGGCATGCACGCGCGCAAGGCCCGGATGGCCGAGCTAAGCGATGCCTTTATCGCGCTGCCCGGTGGCCTTGGCACCCTCGAAGAACTGTTCGAAGTCTGGACCTGGGGCCAGCTCGGCTACCACGGAAAACCGCTGGGTTTGCTGGAAGTGAACGGTTTCTACAGCAAATTGACGTCTTTTCTTGATCACATCGTCGGCGAAGGCTTCGTTCGCGGGCAGCACCGTGACATGCTGCAAGTGAGCGAATCGCCGCAAACCCTGCTCGATGCTCTGGATGCCTGGCAACCGTCCGTAGCGCCAAAATGGGCCGAGCAAAAACCCAGCTAACGGCTCGGCACCGATACAGGGCAGAATATGCGCCGCTCAACCTCACCTTCGACCCCAGAGGATCGCCCATGGCTAAACCTAATTATTCCTTCGCCAAACGTCAGAGAGACTTGGCCAAGGAGCAGAAGAAAGAGGAAAAGCTTCAGCGCAAGAAAGCTACAGCTGAAGAAGCGGCACTGAACCCTGAGGGTGAAGTGGCGGCAGAAGACGATGTTGATGCACCGAAAGACTCGGCGCCTGACGCCTGAGAACCTCCGGGCCCGATAACCTGATCAGGCCCACCGGATCTGTGTCCAGGGTTGGCAGCTTTGCTGTCGACCCTCACAGGCCAGTCTGAAATACCCCTTTCCAGAAACCACTGCACATCCCCTGTGGGAGCGGGCTTGCTCGCGAAAGCGCAGTGTCAGGCAACATCCTTGTTGAATATGAAATTGCTTTCGCGAGCAAGCCCGCTCCCACATTTTGACCTGCGTTAATCCAGTGGCATCACGGTCACACGCACTTCCGGATCATGGTTGCCCCCACCCAGAATCACCCCCCGCAACGGCGACACATCGGAAAAATCCCGGCCCCAGGCCAGGGTGATGTGCTCCAGTGCCGGTTGCACATTGTTGGTCGGATCGAAATCCACCCACCCCAGCACCGGACAAAACACCGAGACCCAGGCGTGGGACGCATCGGCGCCGATAAGCCGAGGCTGGCCCGGGGGTGGCTGAGTCAGCAAGTAGCCGCTGATGTAGCGCGCCGCCAACCCTCTGGAACGTACGCAAGCGAGCATCAGGTGGGCAAAGTCCTGACAGACCCCGCGCCGACGCTCCAGCACCTCCACCAGCGGCGTCGCCACCTGGGTCGCCTCGGCATCGAAGGTGAACTCGCTGAAGATTTTCTCCATCAGCGCCTGCACGCCGAGCAATAACGCTCGACCGGGCGGAAAACAGCTTTGCGAGAACTCGACGAAGTTTTTCTTCAAATGCACATACGGCGATTCAAACCGGTATCGGCAGGCTTCGAGTAGCTCGGGCGACAGCGGCTGGCTGCTGTAGGTCAGCGCGCTACGGGTCTGTTCCCACGCGGGTGACCGATTGAAGTCCAACGCAGGCCGGGGCAGCACTTCAATGGTCAGGCTGGCGTTGACCAGCAATTCATCATGAGGACGCTCGAACGCCAGCCGGGTCAGCGGATTACCGAACACATCCAGTTCATCCCGACGCGAGGTCGGCTCGGGGCTGATCTGCAATTGCCGGTCGGTGCAGCGCTGCCAGGCACAAGGCCGCGGCCACAAATGCGCCAGTTGCTGGGCCAGGGACACCGGGCTGTCGTAGTGGTAATGGGTGTCGTGGAAAATCTGGTAATGAGCACTCATCAGACGGACACCGTGCGTTGGCTGACATCATCGACATGGGCGAAATGCCGCAGCGCCAGGCGATCGGAAACCTGCCCGCTGGCGTCGGCGATCTCTTGCAGCAGCGCGGCCAGCCCCTCGATGGCGGCGCGAACACTGGCGTCGCCGAACAGCGGGTTTTCCAGGCAGCCCAGATCGAATCGCGCCAGACGCTCGACCAATTGTGGCAACGCGGCTTCACGCGGCACGCCAAAGTCATCGTTGAGACGTTTGAGGGTGCGGGTCACCAGTTTCAACTGGAACAACACGGCATGAGGGTTCTGCTCGTCGAGCAAAAGCAGGTCGAGCACCGGGATCAACTGTGCCACCGCCAGGTATCGAGAACGGTAGGTGATGCTGCTGTTGCCCAGTTCCAGCAGCCATTCCAGCCCGACCTGGTCAAAAGCCCCGGCGCCCCGAAGGAAGGCCGCCAGGCTGCCGCTGAGAAATTGCAGGCGCTCGATCCGTCGGCCAATCATCAGGAAACGCCAGCCTTCGTCCCGGGTCATGTCGTCCAGTGCAAAGCCGGACAGCGCCGCCAGGGACATCACCAGACGGTTGAGGAAATCCAGCAGCTCGCCGAAATCCGGCTCTTCGGTTTCCAGCTCCATGGCTTCGCGCTGCAACTCCACCAGCGCCTGCCAGTTTTCCCGCGAGAGCTTGCCGCGCACCTGCGAAGCAGCCCACTGCAAGCGCTGCAGGTTGGAACGCAGGCTGAACGGCCAGTCATCACCGAGCAACGCCGCCAACAGGCGCTCCTGCAACTCGCCCTCCTCGGGCAGCAATATCAGCCGTTCGCCGAGGTCCACAGCGGCCTGCAGGGCTTGCGGGTCGTCGCCGTCGACATAGCGCGCCAGCATGATGCGCAGCAAACGGGCACTGTCGTCGCAACGCTCGCAGTAACGACCGAACCAGAACAGGTTTTCCACGACTCGCGACGGCAGGTACGGATCGCGCCGCACCAGATCGTGAACGCCGATGTTGCGCTGGGCCTTCCATTGTTCGCCACTGGGCGCACGCTCGCCCAACACCCAGGTATCCTTGCTGGCGCCGCCGCGCTGCATCGACACCACTTCGGCATCGGCTTGGGCGGCGACCCGGGTCAAGCCACCGGGCAATACCCGATATCCCTCGCGACTGGCCACCGCATACACGCGCATGCCGATGGCGCGGGGTTGCAATTGACCGTCTTCGGCTTGCCAGATCGGCGCCTGGGACAACTGCGCGAGTTCTTGCGCCACATAGGCGTAGGGCCGAGCCTGCATGCGCTCGGCGAGTTCCTGGCGCTGTTTTTCACTCAAATCCCGGCCAAATACCGGAGCAAAGCTCTGGGACGGAAACGCCGGCTTGATCAGCAGTTCCGGCAGTTTCTCCAGGGCCTGGGCCAGAACCGGCGCTTCGCCACACCACCAGGTGGCGATGGACGGCAGGATCAGTTCTTCGCCAAACAGGAATTGATTGATCTTCGGCAGGAAGCCCAACAAACCGGGCGACTCCAGCACTCCGCTGCCGAGGGCGTTGGCCACCAGCACCCGCCCCTGCCGCACGGCTTCCAGCAGGCCCGGCACGCCGAGGGCTGAGTCGGTACGCAGTTCCAGCGGGTCGCAGAAATCGTCATCAAGCCGACGCATGATCGCGTGAACCCGACGCAGGCCACTCAGGGTTTTCAAGTAGACCGTGGCGTCGCGCACCGTCAGGTCGCCGCCCTCCACCAGCGGATAACCGAGCTGGCGAGCCAGATACAAATGTTCAAAATAGCTTTCGTTGAAACGCCCCGGTGTCAGCAGTACCACCAACGGCGCGTCCCCGTCACTCGGGGCCTGACGGGCAAGGGTTTCCTGCAAGGTGCGGAAGAACCCGGCCAGGTGCTGCACTTTCAAATCGCGGTACAACTCGGGAAAGGCCCGGGACACAATCGTGCGGTTTTCCAGCGCATACCCGGCTCCCGAAGGCGCCTGGGTACGATCCGCCGTCACCCACCAGCGACCATCGGGTGTGCGCGCCAGATCCACGGCATACAGATGCAGAAAGGCCCCGTCGGGCGGGCTGATACCCTGGCAGGGCCAAAGGAAGTTGTTGTGACCGAACACCAGCTCGGCGGGCAGCAGACCTTCGGCAATCAGCCGTTGCGGACCGTAAAGGTCAGCCAGCACGGCATTGAGCAAGCGCGCCCGCTGAGCGATGCCCGCCGACAACTGTTGCCACTCATCAGCTGCGATGACATGGGGCAGCAGGTCCAGCTCCCACGGCCGGTCCGCACCCTTGGGATCGGCATAGACGTTATAGGTAACGCCGTTTTCCTGAATCTGCCGGGTCAGCAGGGCCTGACGCTGCACCAGCTGCGCCGGCGTGCTGCGTTGCAACTGCTCGAACAGCCGGCACCAGTGCGGGCGCACGGCGCCACTGTCGTCGAGCAGTTCGTGATAGGTGCCCGCCGTCAGCGGGTAGCGGTCTAGCAGGTCAGGCATGGAAAGCTCGGCAGACAGCAATGAACGGTCAGACTAACGCAGGCTCGTGACGCCCGGATATACGAAAAATCCGAGCGTCGCGTACGGTTTAGAAACGTCGCAAATCGAGTGTCATAGGTAGCTCGTCATTAATTTCCACATTGGGTACAGGAAGTTTTCCCGGCGTGTGTCCGATGCGGAAGAACCGCGCCATTCGCCGGCTCTCCGCTTCATTGGCATTGACCGGCAAGCTGTCGTAGTTGCGCCCGCCCGGATGGGCCACGTGGTACTGGCAACCGCCCAGCGAGCGCTGCATCCAGGTGTCGAGCAGGTCGAACACCAGCGGCGCGTGCACCGGGATGGTCGGTTGCAGGCAGTTGGCCGGTTGCCAGGCGCGAAATCTCACGCCCGCGACGAATTCGCCTACACGTCCGGTGGGCTGCAAGGGCACCGGAATGCCGTTGCAGGTCAGCAGATAACGCTGGGGCGGCAAGCCGCTGAGCTTGACCTGCAAGCGCTCCAGCGACGAATCCACGTAACGCACCGTACCGCCCATGGCGCCCTCTTCGCCCAGCACGTGCCAGGGTTCGAGCGCCTGGCGCAGTTCCAATGCAATGCCGCTGACGGCGTAGTCGCCAACCTTGGGGAAACGGAACTCCAGATGCGCGGCGAACCATTCCGCCCGCACCGGATAACCGGCGGCGTTGAGGTCGACGATGACATCGGCGAAGTCTTGCTCGATAAAGTGCGGCAACAGGAAGCGATCGTGCAGCTCCGTGCCCCAGCGCGCCAGTTTCGGCGGTGCATAGGGCTCGCGCCAGAACCGCGCGACCAGCGCCCGCAGCAACAGCTGTTGCGCCAGGCTCATTCGGGCATGGGGCGGCATCTCGAACGCACGCAGCTCCAGCAACCCCAGGCGCCCGGTGGCACCGTCCGGCGAATAGAGTTTGTCGATGCAGAACTCGGCACGGTGGGTATTGCCGGTCACATCGATCAGCAGATTGCGCAGCAGCCGGTCCACCAACCATGGCGGACATTCTTCACCCGGTTCAGGCATCTGTGCGAAGGCAATTTCCAACTCGTACAAGGCATCGTTGCGCGCTTCGTCGACACGGGGCGCCTGGGACGTCGGGCCGATGAACAATCCGGAAAACAGGTAGGACAGCGACGGATGGTTGTGCCAGTAGCTGATCAGGCTGCGCAGCAGATCCGGGCGACGCAAAAACGGCGAGTCCCCCGGCGTCGCGCCACCCAGCACAAAGTGGTTACCGCCGCCCGTGCCGGTGTGTCGGCCGTCGATCATGAATTTCTCGGTGGTCAGCCGGGTCTGGCGCGCTTCTTCGTAGAGGAATTCTGTGCGCTCGACCAACTCATCCCAGGTCGCGGACGGCTGCACGTTGACCTCGATCACCCCCGGATCCGGGGTGATGCGGAAGTTGCTCAGGCGTGGATCGCTCGGCGGCTCGTAGCCTTCCAGCAACACCGGGCACATCAGCTCTTCGGCGGTGGCTTCGATGGCAGCGACCAGTTCGAGATAGTCCTCGACCCGTTCCAGCGGCGGCATGAATAGGTACAACCGACCCGCCCGCGCCTCGGCGCAGAAGGCGGTACGGGTCAGCCAGTCGGCGGACTCGTCGATCTTCGGTGCGCGTTCCTGCACCTCGGCAGCTTCGCTTTGGCTTTGCAGTTGCGTGGTGTCGGGCAGCGGCGGGAAGTCTTGATTCGGGTCTTGCGGATGAATGAACGGATATTCCGCCGCTTTCACCCAGGGTTGCGAACCCAGCGGCAAGCGATAGCCCAGCGGCGAGTCCCCTGGCACCAGTCGGCAGTGCTCGTCGCGCAAATACCAGCGGCCGCTCTGCCATTGATCGCCCTTGGCAGTGCGCGCCAATGGAAGGACCTGGCCAATCACCTTGTCCAGGCCTTGGCTGAATACTTTGCGCAGGCGCGCACGCTCCAGAGGTTCTTCCAGGCGCGAGTCTTCGGCGCTGACGTTTTGCGGCAGCATCCCTTCGCGCCAGAGGTAATAGAAATTGTCTTCGTAGGCCGCAAAAACAAAGCGTGTCGGAATTTTCAGGCGTTCGGCGACACTCGCCAGAAAACGCCCGGCCAGTGCTCCGTCGGCGCCGTAGTCTTCCTGCTCGTCGGCGATCAGCGCGCTGTTGTGCCAGATCGGCACGCCGTCACGGCGCCAGTAGCAATTGAGCGACCAGCGCGGCAGTTGCTCGCCGGGGTACCACTTGCCTTGCCCGAAATGCACCAGCCCCTGGGGCGCGTAGTGTTTACGCATGCGTTGGAACAGTTCGGAGGACAACCGTCGTTTATCCGGCCCCAATGCCGCGGTATTCCATTCGGCGCCGTCCGGGTCATCGATGGACACGAAGGTCGGCTCGCCGCCCATGGTCAGGCGTACATCACCCTCCAGCAGGTCGGCATCGATCTGCCGGCCCAGGGCCTGGATCGCCAGCCACTGGTCGTCGGTGTAGGGCTTGGTGACCCGTGGTGCCTCCCAAATCCGCTCCACGGACATTTCGTGGCTGAATTCGCACTCGCAGGGTTCCACCAGGCCACTGATCGGCGCCGCTGAGGACGGATCGGGACTACAGGCCAAAGGAATATGTCCTTCACCGGCAAACAGCCCGGAAGTCGCATCCAGGCCGATCCAGCCAGCACCGGGCAAGTACACCTCGCACCAGGCGTGCAGGTCGGTGAAATCCACTTCGGTGCCGGACGGCCCGTCGAGACTTTTGACGTCGGCGGTCAGCTGGATGAGGTAACCCGACACAAAACGCGCCGCCAGCCCCAGGTTGCGCAGCAATTGCACCAGCAACCACGCGGAGTCGCGGCACGAACCGGAGGCCTGATCGAGAGTGTGCTCAGGTGTTTGTACGCCGGGTTCCATGCGGATCAGGTAGTCGATGTCTTCGCTCAGGCGCTGGTTGAGCGCGACGAGAAAGTCCACGGCAGGCAACGGAGTGCGGTCGATGCCGTCCAGGTAGGCCTTGAACTTCGGCGTCAGTGGCAGGGTTTCCAGGTACGGCGCCAGCTCCTTGCGCTCATCCGCGGCATAGGTGAAGGGGATTTTTTCCGCGTAGGGTTCGAGGAAGAAGTCGAACGGATTGAAGATCGCCATTTCGGCCAGCAGATCGACTTCGATTCGCAATTCTTCGGTTTTTTCCGGGAACACCAGCCGCGCCAGGTAATTGCCCTGAGGGTCCTGCTGCCAGTTGATGAAGTGCTGTTCGGGGGAGACTTTCAGCGCATAGGACAGAATCCGCGTGCGGCTGTGGGCAGCGGGACGCAGGCGAACAATCTGCGGGCCGAGCTCGACAGCGCGGTCATAGCGGTAATGCGTGACGTGGTGCAATGCGACATGAATCGACACGGCGTGCCTCCTGCGAGCCTTGAGCGTTTGGGAAAGCGCGCAAGACTTATGCCATCCAGCAGCACTGGCGCTTTCTTCGGTTGCCTGAGGCAGTACAGCACCAAAATCGGGCGATGCAGGGAAATGGTTTGTATCGATTGCACGTAAATGTGGCGAAGATAAAGGATCGCAGCCTTCGGCAGCTCCTACATTGGAATGGCTTACACCTGTAGGAGCTGCCGAAGGCTGCGATCTTTTGATTTTGGAATTAAATGCAAAACGCCAACCCGAAGGTTGGCGTTCTGTTCAGCTCAAGCGAGGTTTAGCGCGGCACGACCGGCTTGCGGGTCGGCTTTGGCCCCTTGCCCTTGGCCGCGTCCTTGCGTTCCTTGGCCGCCTGCTGGTTGCGGGCGAACGCCGCGGCCTTGGCCTGTTCGCGCTTGTCCCACGGGTTGCCGCCATCGCTGGCACGTGGTGGCAGGCCGGTGTGCTGGGTCAGGATCTTGGTGGTCTTTTCCCCTGCAACCTTGTGGCTGCCGGCCGGCGTCGAGTTCTTGCGCCGGGCGCTCTGGTAGCTGTCGGTCGACGGCTGGTGCAAAGGAATCAACTGGTTCTTGCCCGGCCCGATCAGGTCGGCGCGACCCATGCGGGTCAGTGCCTCACGCAGCATCGGCCAGCCTTTCGGGTCGTGATAACGCAAGAACGCCTTGTGCAGACGACGCTGCTCTTCGCTCTTGACGATGGTTACCGCGTCACTCTTGTAGGTGACCTTGCGCAGCGGGTTCTTGCCCGAGTGGTACATCGCGGTGGCGGTGGCCATCGGCGACGGGTAGAACGCCTGCACCTGGTCGGCACGGAAGCCGTTGCCCTTGAGCCACAGGGCAAGGTTCATCATGTCTTCATCGGTGGTGCCCGGGTGGGCCGCGATGAAGTACGGAATCAGGTACTGCTCCTTGCCCGCTTCCTTGGAGTACTTCTCGAACATGCGCTTGAACTTGTCATAGCTGCCGATGCCCGGTTTCATCATCTGGTTGAGCGGACCTTCCTCGGTGTGTTCCGGGGCGATCTTCAGGTAGCCACCGACGTGGTGGGTCACCAGTTCCTTGACGTACTCCGGCGACTCGACCGCGAGGTCGTAACGCAGGCCGGAAGCGATCAGGATTTTCTTCACACCCGGCAACTCACGGGCACTGCGGTACAGCTGGATCAGCGCCGAGTGGTCGGTGTTCAGGTTCGGGCAGATACCCGGGAACACGCACGATGGCTTGCGGCACGCGGATTCGATTTCCGGGCTCTTGCAGGCGATGCGGTACATGTTCGCGGTGGGGCCGCCGAGGTCGGAGATCACGCCGGTAAAACCCGGGACTTTGTCACGAATTTCTTCGATTTCGCGAATGATCGACTCGTGGGAACGGTTCTGGATGATCCGGCCTTCGTGCTCGGTAATCGAGCAGAAGGTGCAGCCGCCGAAGCAGCCACGCATGATGTTCACCGAGAAACGGATCATGTCGTAGGCCGGGATCTTCTCCTTGCCGTACGCCGGGTGCGGAATGCGCGCATAAGGCATGCCGAACACGTAGTCCATTTCTTCGGTGGTCATCGGAATCGGTGGCGGGTTGAACCAGACGTCGACTTCGCCATGCTTCTGTACCAGCGCACGGGCGTTGCCCGGGTTGGTTTCCAGGTGCAACACGCGGTTGGCGTGGGCGTAGAGCACCGCGTCGTTACGGACCTTTTCCACCGACGGCAGACGAATCACGGTCTTGTCACGGGTCATGCGCGGGCTGGCCAGGATCTGCACGACCTTGGCTTCCTGCGGATCCTCGACCGAACCTTTTTCCTGCTCGATGGCGCAGGCCTGGGTGTCCTGGGTGTTCACGTACGGGTTGATGATCTTGTCGATCTTGCCCGGACGGTCGATACGCGTGGAGTCCACTTCGTACCAGCCCTGCGGCGTGTCGCGACGGATGAACGCGGTGCCGCGCACATCGGTGATGTCTTCGATCTTGTGGCCGTAGGACAGGCGCTGGGCGACTTCGACAATCGCACGCTCAGCG
This sequence comes from Pseudomonas sp. S2_F07, assembly GCF_054668325.1. NCBI lineage: Bacteria > Pseudomonadati > Pseudomonadota > Gammaproteobacteria > Pseudomonadales > Pseudomonadaceae > Pseudomonas > Pseudomonas sp. S2_F07. Next base: position 4,458,823 of record NZ_CP162758.1, on the reverse strand, counting down.
TTGCCGTAAAGCAGGATATCGGCGCTGGCGTCGATCAGGATCGAGTTACGCACACGGTCCTGCCAATAGTCGTAGTGGGCGATGCGGCGCAGGGACGCTTCGATGCCGCCGAGCACGATCGGCACGTGCTTGTAGGCTTCCTTGCAGCGCTGGCTGTAGACCAGGCTGGCGCGGTCCGGACGCTTGCCGGCCAGGCCACCTGGCGTGTAGGCATCGTCGGAACGGATTTTCTTGTCGGCGGTGTAGCGGTTGATCATCGAGTCCATGTTGCCGGCCGCGACACCGAAGAACAGGTTCGGCTCGCCGAGCTTCATGAAGTCGTCTTTGGACTGCCAGTTCGGTTGGGCAATGATCCCGACGCGGAAACCCTGGGACTCCAGCAGCCGGCCGATGATTGCCATGCCGAACGACGGGTGATCGACGTAGGCATCACCGGTGACGATGATGATGTCGCAGGAATCCCAGCCGAGCTGATCCATCTCCTCCCTGCTCATGGGCAGGAACGGCGCTGGCCCGAAACATTCGGCCCAGTACTTGGGATAGTCAAATAACGGCTTGGCTGCTTGCATGTCGATAACCGGTGTTGGCTTTCATTGAATTTCGCGGGCGCGGAATATAGCACAAATTTTGACCAATTCCGACGGCTGTGGTCGGAAATTGCGGTGACCCCATCGCGAGCAAGCTCGCTCCCACAGGTTCAATGTGATCCCTGTGGGAGCGAGCGTGCTCGCGATGAGGACCGATCAGTCGCTACAAATTACTCGTCATCATCAAAATTGTAGCTACCCGGCGCCAGGTTCTCGAAGCGGGTGTACTTACCGATGAAGGCCAGGCGAATAAAGCCGATCGGCCCGTTCCGCTGCTTGCCGATGATGATTTCGGCAATGCCCTTGTGCTCGGTCTCGGGGTGATACACCTCGTCGCGATACACGAACATGATCACGTCGGCGTCCTGCTCGATCGCTCCGGATTCCCGCAAGTCGGAGTTCACCGGGCGCTTGTTCGGGCGCTGTTCCAGGGAACGGTTGAGCTGGGAAAGTGCCACCACCGGGCAGTTGAATTCCTTGGCCAGGGCTTTCAGGGATCGGGAGATCTCGGAAATCTCGTTGGTCCGGTTGTCACCGCTGGAACCCGGGATCTGCATCAGTTGCAGGTAGTCGATCATGATCAGGCCGACTTCGCCGTGTTCACGTACCAGGCGGCGGGTCCGCGCGCGCATTTCCGACGGGCTGATGCCGGCGGTATCGTCGATGAACAGCTTGCGGTCGTTGAGCAGGTTGACCGCCGAGGTCAGGCGCGGCCAGTCGTCGTCTTCAAGCTGACCGGAGCGGACCTTGGTCTGGTCGATACGGCCCAGGGAGGACAGCATACGCATGATCAGCGATTCGCCTGGCATCTCGAGGGAGTAAACCAGGACGGCCTTCTCGCTGCGCAACACGGCGTTTTCCACCAGGTTCATCGCAAAGGTGGTTTTACCCATCGATGGACGGCCGGCGACGATGATCAGGTCGGACGGTTGCAGGCCGCTGGTTTTCTCGTCGAGGTCGGTGTAACCCGTGGACAGGCCGGTAATGGCGTTGTCAGTGTTGAACAAGGTGTCGATGCGGTCGATGGCCTTGGTCAGCAGGTCGTTGACGCCCACCGGGCCACCGGTTTTTGGCCGGGCCTCGGCGATCTGGAAGATCTGCCGTTCGGCTTCGTCAAGAATCTCGGCGGCGGTGCGACCTTCAGGGTTGAACGCGCTGTCGGCGATTTCGGTACTGATACCAATCAGTTGGCGCAACGTCGCCCGCTCGCGAACGATCTGCGCATAGGCCTTGATGTTGGCGACGGACGGGGTATTTTTCGCCAGTTCGCCCAAGTAACCGAGGCCGCCGACCTGAGAAGTCTGACCTTCCTTGTCCAGTTGCTCGGACAGGGTCACGACGTCGATCGGCATGTTCTGATCGGCCAGCTTGGCGATCGCACGGAAAATCAGGCGGTGGTCATGTCGATAGAAATCGCCGTCGGAGACTTGATCGAGCACACGCTCCCAGGCGTTGTTGTCCAGCATCAGACCACCGAGCACAGCCTGTTCGGCTTCGATGGAATGCGGCGGCACTTTCAGCGCGGCGGTTTGCAGATCGTATTGCTCAGGAGCGGAGATATCGTTCATGGCCACTTGAAATTGGAGGAATCAGAAAGACAAAGGGCACGACCTGTAAACAGGATCGTGCCCGATGTTACCGGCAAGCACCCGAGGGTGCCAGCCGACAAGTGCTGCTTAAGCTGCTACCACGACAACGCGTACGGTGGCTTCAACTTCGGCGTGCAGGTGCACGGCTACGTCGAATTCGCCTACGTTGCGGATGGTGCCGTTCGGCAGACGAACTTCGCTCTTCTGCACTTCAACGCCGGAGGCGGTCAGTGCGTCAGCGATGTCGTGAGTACCGATCGAACCGAACAGCTTGCCTTCGTCGCCAGCGGTGGCAGTGATGGTCACTTCCAGCTCGGCCAGTTGGGCAGCGCGGCTTTCAGCCGATGCTTTGCGATCTGCTGCAGCTTTTTCCAGCTCAGCGCGACGCTCTTCGAACGCAGCCAGGTTGGCTGGGGTCGCAGCGGTAGCTTTGCCGTAAGGCAGCAGGTAGTTACGACCGTAACCAGCCTTAACGTTCACTTTGTCACCCAGGTTGCCCAGGTTGGTGACTTTTTCCAGAAGGATCAGTTGCATGTGAAAATCCTCTTAACTTTTAACCTTCACCGTTCGCGTTATCGGCATCTTTCGGTGCCGAACGACCGCGAAAATCAATCAGGCTGTCGACGATGGCCAGGACCACCAGCAACGGATAGATCAGCTGCATGAACAGCAACAGCGTCACGTACAACCCCACCAGCCAGAACCTGGCCAGTCGCTTCTGCGCCACCAGCCCATGAATCAGGGCCAGCCCGGCGAACACCAGCGGTACGCTGCACAACGGCGTCAACATGGCCATCTGTGAACCGAGATTCGGCCCCAGAAGCATGCACGCCAGCAGCAACATCGCTGGCAACAGCGGGATGCGGATGGCGCGAAACTCGCGACCAAAACCGCCCGGGTTGTACAACAACGCCTGCCAGTAACGCCCGACAAGCAGGCTCAGCAAGCTGACGATTTGCAACAACGCCGCAATCAGGCCGGTCAGGACCGGTGCAATCAGGGACGCGAAACGCGCTTGTTCGTCTACCGACAACTTCTGGTAGACATCGCCGAGGAGCGACGGCATGACTTTGATCAAAGCCTGCGCCAGCATCTCGATCTGGGGAGCAAAAGCTGTCCCCAACACCACTGAAAACACCACTCCCATCGCTATGCTGACCAGCAGCACGCGGTTCCAGGACTCGCTTGCGCGCAAAACCAACGCAAGGCTCGCAGACCCCAGCAGCACCAGAAGTGCCCGTGGGTCGTCGGAGTAAAGCCACCAGGCCAATGCCGGCAGCAGTCCCAGAGCAAGAACGCCCAAGGCGTCCCTCAATCCGCGCCGCAGGAGCACAAGGCATCCGGCGGCAGCACCCAACCAATACAACAACGGCAATGCCGCGCATCCAGCCACTACCAGAGTGGCCTGCATACGGCCGCGCATGATGAACTCAGCTATGGCCCGCATGCATTCAATCCTTTGCTACGTGTCGACTGCCCGGTCTCAGCGGCCGTGGCTGTCGGTGTAGGCCAGCAGGGCCAGGAAGCGGGCGCGCTTGATAGCGGTGGCCAGCTGACGCTGATAACGAGCTTTGGTACCGGTGATGCGGCTTGGAACGATTTTGCCGGTCTCGGATACGTAGGCTTTCAGAGTGTTGAGATCTTTGTAATCGATCTCTTTCACGTCTTCAGCGGTGAAGCGGCAGAATTTACGACGACGGAAGAAACGTGCCATGTAATTGGCTCCTTAAAAGGTCCGTGGATTACTCGTCAGCGTTATCGCTGTTGTCGCTGTCATCACTATCAGCGCTTTCAGCGCCTTCGTGCTCAGGACGGTCGCGACGCTCACGGCGCTCACTGCGGTTTTCTTCAGCCTTGAGCATCTCGGACTGGCCGGTAACGGCTTCGTCGCGACGGATGACCAGGTTACGGATCACTGCATCGTTGTAGCGGAAGTTGTCTTCCAGCTCGGCCAGGGCCTTGCCAGTGCACTCAACGTTCAGCATCACGTAGTGAGCCTTGTGAACATTGTTGATTGCGTAGGCCAGTTGACGACGGCCCCAATCTTCCAGACGGTGGATTTTGCCGCCGTCTTCTTCGATCAGCTTGGTGTAACGCTCAACCATGCCGCCGACTTGCTCGCTTTGATCCGGGTGGACCAAAAAGATGATTTCGTAATGACGCATGAATGCTCCTTACGGGTTGTAGCCTGCCGCTCAAAAGCGGTCAGACAAGGAGTGAATGACACTTATGGACTTGCGGACGCTAGACACGTTGGTGCCTGCCATCGCAGCAAGGGGCGCAATTGTAGAGAAGGGGCGAGGGAGGTGCAAGGTAATTGGTGATTATTTGAACAATCACCTCAACCACATGCCGAACACCTGTAGGAGCTGCCGAAGGCTGCGATCTTTTGACTTTGATTTTCAAGATCAAAAGATCGCAGCCTTCGGCAGCTCCTACGGGGGCCTGCGTGGATCAGGATTTCTTGGCAGCAGCCTTGGCTTTGACACTGCGCTGGCGCTGCGCCTCGAACAGACAAACGCCGGTCGCCACGGAAACGTTGAGGCTGCTGACGCTGCCGGCCATCGGCAGGTTCACCAGGTAGTCGCAATGCTCGCGGGTCAGGCGACGCATGCCCTTGCCTTCAGCGCCCATGATCAGGATGGTCGGGCCGGTCAGATCCTGATCATACAGGCTGACCTCAGCTTCACCGGCCGTACCGACAACCCACAAGCCGCGCTGCTGGAGTTTTTCCAGAGTGCGCGCCAGGTTGGTCACGGCAACCAGCGGAATCACTTCCGCCGCGCCGCAGGCGATTTTTCGTACAACCGGAGTCAGGGTCGCCGACTTGTCCTTCGGCACGATCACCGCCAGCGCACCCGCCGCATCGGCGGAACGCAGGCAGGCGCCGAGGTTGTGCGGATCGGTCACGCCGTCGAGCACCAGCAACAACGGCGCGCCGTCGGTGCGATCGAGCAACTCGTCGAGCATCGCCTCGCCCCAGACCTGGCTCGGACTCACGTCCGCGACCACACCTTGGTGCACGCCTTCAACCCAGGCGTCCATTTCACGGCGCTCGGCCTGGCCGACCTGGACCCGGTTTTCGTTGGCCAGTTCGATCAGCGTCTGGACCCGAGGGTCATTGCGACCTTCGGCCAACCAGATCTGCTTCACGCGTTTCGGGTGGTGACGCAACAACGCTTCTACAGCATGTACGCCGTAGATCTTTTCCAACTGACTCATGGCTTGGCCTTAGGTTTACGCGCCCCGCCACTCTTGGCTGGAGCCGAGCCCGCTTTTGGCGGACCTTTACGATGTTTGCTCGGTTTGGCTGGCTTGCCGCCGACGGCCTTGTCAGGCGTCGACCGACTGGTCTTTCCCCCAGACGCCGCTTTACCGCCGCTTTTCGCACCGGCCAGCAACGCCTGCTTCATTTCACGGCTTTTGCGCACTTCGGCGTTTTTCGCCGCCGCATCGCTCGGACGATAGGCTTCTACAGCCTTTTCCTTGGCAGGACGACGACCGGTTTTTGCCGGGGCCGGTTCTGCTTCGACTTTCGCTGCGGGTGCGGTGCTTTCGGTGCCACGCTTCTTGCGGCCGATCGGCGCGCTAATGGTTTTCTCGGCCATCTCGAAGTCGATCTTGCGTTCGTCGAGGTCGACGCGCATGACCCGCACTTCCACGGTATCGCCCAGGCGGAAGCTGCGACCGGTACGCTCACCGGCCAGGCGGTGGTGCACAGGATCGAAGTGGTAGTAATCGCCCGGCAGCGCGGTGACGTGCACCAGGCCTTCGACATAAATGTCTGTAAGCTCGACGAACAGACCAAAACCGGTCACGGCGGTGATCACACCCGGGAACGATTCGCCCACGCGGTCTTTCATGAACTCGCACTTGAGCCAGTTCACTACGTCGCGGGTCGCTTCGTCGGCACGGCGCTCGCTCATCGAGCACTGCTCGCCGAGTTGCTCCAGGGCCGCTTCGTCGTACGGATAGATGCGCGCTTTCGGAATGGTCATCGCACCGGCACGGCGAACGTGCGGGGTGTTCTGCTTCGAATGGATCACGCTGCGAATCGCCCGGTGCGTGAGCAAGTCCGGGTAGCGACGGATCGGCGAAGTGAAGTGGGTGTACGCCTCGTAATTCAGGCCGAAGTGGCCCTGGTTATCGGCGCTGTACACCGCCTGGCTCAACGAACGCAGCATGACGGTCTGGATCAGGTGGAAATCCGGACGATCCTTGATACCGGCCAGCAATGCCTGGTAATCCTTCGGCGACGGACCGTCCTTGCCTTTGTGCAGGGACAGGCCGAGCTCGCCGAGGAAGGCGCGCAGCTTTTCCAGACGCTCCGGTGGCGGACCATCGTGGACACGATACAGCGCCGGGATTTCGTGCTTTTTAAGGAACTCGGCGGTGGCCACGTTGGCCGCCAGCATGCATTCCTCGATCAGCTTGTGCGCATCGTTGCGCACGGTCGGACGGATTTCGGCGATCTTGCGCTCGGAACCGAAGATGATCCGGGTTTCCTGGGTTTCGAAATCGATCGCGCCACGTACGTGACGGGCCGCCAGCAACACCTTGTACAGCGAGTACAGTTGCTTGAGGTGCGGCACAACGTCGGTGTACTCACCGCGCAGCTTGCGCCCTTCGGTGGCTTTCGGCGTTTCCAGCATGGCGCTGACCTTGTTGTAGGTCAGACGGGCATGGGAGTGGATCACTGCTTCGTAGAAGCAGTAGTCGGTCATTTCGCCGGATTTGGAGATGGTCATCTCGCAAACCATGGCCAGACGATCGACTTGCGGGTTCAGCGAGCACAAACCGTTGGACAGCTGCTCAGGCAGCATCGGGATCACGCGCTCGGGGAAATACACCGAGTTGCCGCGAACCTGCGCTTCGGCATCCAGCGCCGAACCGAGCTTCACGTAACTGGATACGTCGGCAATCGCCACGTACAGCTTCCAGCCACCCGAGAACAGGCGCAGCTTGCCCGGACGGGCTTCGCAATAGACCGCATCATCGAAGTCGCGGGCATCTTCGCCGTCGATGGTGACGAACGGCAGATGGCGCAGGTCGATGCGCTTCTCTTTGTCTTTCTCTTCGACTTCCGGCTTGAGCTTGCCGGCTTCCTTGAGCACGGCGTCAGGCCAGACGTGAGGAATGTCGTAGGTGCGCAGGGCGACATCGATCTCCATGCCCGGCGCCATGTAGTTGCCCACGACTTCAACCACATCGCCTTGCGGCTGAAAGCGTGGCGTCGGCCAGTGAGTGATCTTCACTTCGACGAACTGACCGATCTGCGCGTTGGCGTTACGACCTGGCGTCACCAGCACTTCCTGCTGGATCTTCGGATTGTCGGCAACCACGAAGCCGATGCCGCCCTCTTCGAAGTAGCGGCCGACGATGGTTTCGTGAGCGCGGGACACCACTTCGACGATCATGCCTTCGCGGCGACCGCGACGGTCCAGGCCAGATACACGGGCCAGGGCACGGTCACCATCGAACACCAGACGCATCTGCGCCGGGCTCATGAACAGGTCATCGCTGCCGTCGTCCGGCACCAGGAAGCCGAAGCCGTCGCGGTGACCGCTGATGCGACCCAGGATCAGATCAAGCTTGTCCACCGGCGCATAAGTGCCGCGACGGGTATAGATGAGTTGAGCGTCGCGCTCCATGGCGCGCAGACGGCGGCGCAGGGCTTCGATCTGGTCTTCTGTGGTCAGACCAAACTCTTCGACCAGTTGCTCGCGGTTAGCAGGCGAACCTCGATCAGCAAGATGCTGAAGGATCAATTCGCGGCTAGGAATAGGGTTTTCATATTTTTCCGCTTCACGAGCGGCCTCGGGATCGAGGGACTGCCAATCGGCCATTAGAGAGTTTTCACCTTGTCTATATGCGGGTTAGTTTGGCATAGGCGTAATGAAACGGGAAATTTCAGGCTAAGACGACCCATCTAAAGCCCTGTATCGACACCGCAAAGCAGTTTTGTAGACCACTGGCGAAATTTTCCAGGTTTTTTTGACCTCGGGGGTTTACAGTTAAAAAGACGCTCCGTATAGTGCGCGCCATCGACGACGGACAACGTTGCCGATACTGCCCAGATGGTGAAATTGGTAGACACGCCAGCTTCAGGTGCTGGTGACCGCAAGGTCGTGGAAGTTCGAGTCTTCTTCTGGGCACCAATTTCGAGCTTGAGATTAGTTCAATTTCAAGGCTCACACAAAAACCCGCGAAAGCGGGTTTTTGCATTTTTGACCACTGGTTTATTATTTTTAGAATCAGGGGTTTACAGATCAAAATGCTCTCCGTATAGTGCGCCACATCAACAGCGGCAACGCTGAAGATGAATGCCCAGATGGTGAAATTGGTAGACACGCCAGCTTCAGGTGCTGGTGACCGCAAGGTCGTGGAAGTTCGAGTCTTCTTCTGGGCACCAATTCAAATCCAAGGTTAAGACCTTGGATTTCACAGAAACCCGCGAAAGCGGGTTTTTGCGTTTCTGGCATTTGAAAACCACACACGCCCCTGCAGGAGCTCACCTCACAAAGCGCATTTGAGAAGCAATATCGTTTATCATTGTTACAAGTTTTTGCAATGTGACAGTGAGGAACCCTGCGAATGATGTTTCGAAATACCCTGCGCCGCGGCCTGATCACCACCCTCCTCGGCCTGGCACTCGCCACTCCCCTCACCCAAGCCGCCGACCCGGTTGCCCTGACCCTCTACAACGGCCAGCACAAAGAAGTCGGCGACGCAGTCGCCAAAGCCTTCGAAGCCAAGACCGGGATCCACGTCAATGTGCGCAAAGGCAGTAGCAACCAGCTCGCCAGCCAGATCGTCGAAGAAGGCGATCGCTCCCCCGCCGACGTGATCTACACCGAAGAATCGCCGCCACTGAACAAACTCGGCGAACAAGGCCTGCTGGCCAAGACGGATGACGCCACGCTGGCCGTTCTGCCCAAGGAATACGTCGCTGGCAACGGCACCTGGATTGGCGTGACCGCCCGGGTGCGCGTCGTTGCGTTCAACCCCAAGCTGATCGATGAAAAAGACCTGCCAACCTCGGTGATGGAGTTCTCCGATCCGAAATGGCAAGGCAAGGTCGGTTTCGTTCCTACCAGCGGCGCTTTCCAGGAACAAGCGGTGGCGATCATCAAGGTCCACAGCATGGACGCAGCCGAAGAGTGGCTGACTGGTCTGCGCGCATTCGGCAAGACCTACAGCAACAACATGGTTGCATTGAAAGCGGTGGAAAATGGCGAAGTCGCCACCGTGCTGGTGAACAATTACTACTGGTTCGCCCTGCAGCGTGAAAAAGGCCAGCTCGATTCGAAGCTGCATTACTTCACTGGCGGCGATGTCGGTGGGCTGATCACCGTTTCCAGCGCTGCCGTCCTGAAATCCAGCAAACATCCAAAAGAAGCCCAGCAATTGCTCGCCTACATGGCCAGTGAAGAAGGCCAGCGCGTGATCACCCAGACCACCGCCGAATACCCGCTGCACAAAGGCATGGAATCAGATCGCGGGCTCAAGCCATTCAGCGAACTGGAAGCACCAAAAGTCACGCCTGCCGACCTCGGCAACGCCGAAGAAGCGCTGGACCTGGAACGCGATGTTGGCCTGAATTGATGGGGGCCTCACTGTCCGCGCATCACGCCTGCGCACCACGGCGCAAGCGGCCGTCTATCTGGCTGATATTGCCTGTGTTGCTGCTGGTGGCGCTCAGTCTCCTGCCTCTGCTGTATGTCGGCCTGAAAGCCTGGCAGGCGGGCTGGGCACAAGCGCTGCATTTGCTTTGGCGACCTTATGTGTTCGGCTTGCTGCGCAACACACTCGCACTGATGATTGGGGTCACCGCTGTTTGCGGGGTAATCGGCCTGTCGCTGGCCTGGTTGCTGGAGCGCAGTAATCTGCCGGGCCGACGATTGTGGGGCGTGATCCTCTGCCTGCCGTTCGCCGTTCCAGCCTTTGTCAGCAGCTTCACCTGGGTTTCCCTCAGCGCTCATTTCGAGGGACTTGGCGGGGCTATCCTGGTAATGAGCCTGTCCAAGTACCCGCTGATTTTCCTGCCCGTGGCGGCAACACTGCGCAACCTTGACCCATCCCTCGAAGAGTCCGCGCGCACGCTGGGGCAGAATCGTTGGGGCGTATTTTTCAAGGTCACCCTGCCCCTGCTCTGGCCTTCGCTGCTGGCGGGTTCGCTGCTGATTGCCCTGCACATGCTGGTGGAGTTCGGCGCCTTGTCGATCATCGGCCTGCAAACCTTCACCACGGCGATCTATCAACAGTTCGAACTGGAGTTCAGCAATGCCAACGCGGCAATGCTCTCCGCCGTACTGCTGATGTTGTGCCTGGCACTGCTGTGGCTGGAGTTGCGCGTGCGCGGCAAGGGTCGACACGTGCGCACCGGCCAGGGTGCGGCGCGACGCGCGGAACAGGTTCAACTGGGCCCATGGGCCATGGCGGGACAGTTTTACTGCCTGCTGCTGGCAATCATTGGCAGCGGGATTCCGCTGGGCATGCTGGCCTATTGGCTTGCGGTGGGATCATCGGCAGCCTTTCCCGCGGCGGCAATTGGCGAAGCATTGCTGTCATCCCTAGCACTGTCGCTGGGTGGCGCGGCGCTGTGCCTGGTGCTGGCGGTTCCAGTCGGCCTGTTGGTCGTGCGCCACAAAGGCCGGCTGGCGATCTGGGCCGAGCGTCTGCCGTATCTGCTGCATGCGCTGCCGGGACTGGTCATTGCCCTGACTCTGGTGTATTTCGCCCTGCACTACGTGCCGATGCTTTACCAGACTTCGGCATTGCTGCTGATCGCCTATGCCCTGCTGTTTCTGCCACTGGCCCAGGCGCCGATCCGCACCGCCCTGAACAAGGCGGCGCCACAACTCGAGGAGGCGGCACGCACATTGGGCGCCTCGTCATTCAGTGCTTTCTGCCGAGTGACACTGCCGATTATTTTCCCGGCGCTGGGGGCGGCTTTTGCCCTGGTGTTCCTGGATGCGATGAAGGAACTGACGGCGACCTTGCTGTTGAGTCCAACCGGACTCAACACGCTGGCGACGGAAGTCTGGGCGCATACCGCGAACGTGGAGTTTGCGGCGGCGGCGCCCTATGCGGCGTTGTTGATAGTGGTGTCGGGGTTGCCGGTCTATCTGCTGACGACCCGGATGTATCTAAGCCGCTGACAAAGCAAAAGATCGCAGCCTTCGGCAGCTCCTACAGAGAAACGCAAAGCCCCCTGTAGGAGCTGCCGAAGGCTGCGATCTTTTGATCTTTTAAGCCCTGAACTGCCCCAGACTCGCCTTCAACTGCGCCGCCAGACCATCGAGCACCTTACCGCTCGCCGTGGTCTCCACCACTGCCTGCGCCGCCTTCTCGGCCTGGGCGTGAATGGTCTGGACCCGCCCCCGCACTGCCTGCGCGCCCTGCGCCTGATGCGCCGCCGCCTGGGTGGCCAGACCGATCGCCGTATGGACCTGCTCGACCGATGCCTGCACCGACTGCTGCAACCGCGCACTGTCGCGCAGCACCAGCAAACCCTCATTGGCCTGGCGCCCGGCCTGACCAATCGCCGCCACCGCTTCACGCGCGCCTTGCTGCAACGCGACGATGTGCGCCTGAATATCGCCGGTGGAGCTTTGTGTCTTGCTCGCCAGCGCCCGTACCTCATCGGCCACCACGGCAAACCCGCGCCCGGTCTCGCCGGCACGCGCCGCTTCAATCGCCGCGTTCAGCGCCAGCAGGTTGGTTTGCTCGGCGATCCCGTGAATCACTGTCAGCACCACCTCAATCTGCTCACTTTGCTGCGCCAGACGCTCGATCACCTGGGCGCCAGTGTTGACCTGACCCGCCAACGCCTCGATCAGGCTGCCGACTTTCGCCGAGGTCCGGGTGTTTTCGTCAGTCGCCTGACGAATATCCACCACCTGTTTCAGCGCCGCCTGCATGGCGTGGCTTTCCGACTGGGCCTCATCAGCCATTTGCGACAAGGCGCGCAAACTTTCCGCCACCTCATCACGCTGCATGCCAGCCGCCGCATCCGCACCGGCATTGCGCAAGGTCATGGCACCGATTTCCACACCGGTACGCTGGGCTACATCACCGGCCTCGCGCACGATCGGCTGCAACTTATCCACAAAGCGATTGACCGCCGAGGCCATGTCGCCGATTTCATCCTTGCTGTTGATCTGCACACGCTTGGTCAGATCACCCTCGCCCGCCGCCAGGTCATCCATGGCAATGATCAGCATTTTCAGGCGATTGACCACTCGGCGACCGAGTACCACCGCCAACAACAGCAGGACACCAAAACCCACCACCGCCAGACACACGCCGATGCGCCAGCGCAATGTCGTAGCGGCTTCCTGCACGGTGCTGGTGGTATTGGCCTTCATTTCAGCCGCCGTGGACTGCGCCGACTGCAGGCGCGAGCGCATGGCCGTGGCGCTGTCGGCGGCCGCGCCCTTGAGGCTGTCGCCCACCAGTTGATCGCTGCTGGCGATCAAGGCCGAGAAGCGCTTGTCGAGGGCCGCCAAGTCAGTCTCCACCGAAGCGGTCGAGACCCCCATCAGGACTTTGCCGATTTCTACGCCATTAGGATTGATCGGGGCCTCGATGTAGAACACCGAAGGATCGTTCTTCGCCGCATCCAGCACCTTGTCCAGCGCACGCTCGCCCTGGCCTTTTTCCAGCAACGCCTTGTTGATCGGGTTTTCCCGGTTGAGGTAGCGCGTCAGGTGCTGGCCGGTGGCGTCGTCATACACCACGAACAGCACGTTGGGATTGCGCTGGGCGCGGCGAGCGAACTCGGAAAGTGTCGGAACGTCGTTGTCCCACATGGCGCGGGGCGCGACGGAAGCCAGAAGCTGCGCCATGTCGCCGGCGGAGTCCTTCAGGTCTTTTTCCAGCGTTGCGCGCAACTGCGCCTGCTCGTCCTTCAGTCGCGAGGACAAACCGGCCGTCAGGCGCTGGCGGGTACTGGTGGAGAGACTGTCGAGGCTCGACGTGACTTCGCGCCCCGCCTGCTCAAGCTCAGCGGAAAGCTTTTGGCTGTCCGCACCCAGGCGCATGCCCAGATCGGCCTCCAGCGCGGTCACCGTGCTCCGGGTCAGAGCGACAGCTACCAGCACCTGCACCAAAAGGGCGATACCAAGGGTAACGAACACGGGCCGCAACAAACGGCTTTGTAACAATGAGAGAACGGCCGACACTTGATATCCCTCTGCAAAAGCGCCATTAAATTGATGGCACGCCAAAAGTGACGTTTTAGGCAAAGCTAATAGCAAAGGTCATGCCGTCCAACAGGCATAAACGACAAAGGCCCCAATTAAGGGGCCTTTGTGTTTTACATCAACAACTTATCAAGCAAACGGATGGCGCAGGACGATGGTTTCGTTGCGGTCCGGGCCCGTCGAAATAATGTCGATCGGCGCGCCGATCAGCTCTTCGACGCGCTTGATGTAAGCACGAGCGTTAGCTGGCAGCTCTTCCAGGGTTTTGGCGCCCACGGTCGATTCGGTCCAGCCCGGCACTTCTTCGTACACAGGCTGCAGGCCCACGTAGCTGTCAGCATCAGTCGGGGCAACGGCCTTGCCTTCTGCATCTTTGTAGCCGACGCAGATGTTGATGGTTTCCAGACCGTCAAGCACGTCCAGCTTGGTCAGGCAGATGCCCGAGATGCTGTTCACATCGATAGCGCGACGCAGGATAACAGCGTCGAACCAGCCACAACGACGAGCACGGCCGGTAGTCGCGCCGAACTCGTGACCTTGTTTAGCCAGGTGCGCGCCGACTTCGTCGAACAGCTCCGTCGGGAATGGACCCGAACCTACACGCGTGGTGTAAGCCTTGGTGATGCCCAGGATGTAGTCCAGGAACATGGGGCCAACACCCGAACCGGTAGCAACGCCGCCAGCGGTGGTATTAGAGCTGGTCACGTACGGGTAGGTGCCATGGTCGATGTCCAGCAACGAACCCTGGGCGCCTTCGAACATGATGTCCTTGCCAGCGCGACGCAGGTCGTGCAACTCGGCAGTCACGTCGAGCATCAGCGGCTTGAGCAGCTCAGCGTATTCTTTGCATTCGGCCAGGGTCTTGTCGAATTCGATGGCTGGCTCTTTGTAGTAACCCACCAGCATGAAGTTGTGGTAATCCACCAGTTCACGCAGCTTGTCTTCAAAGCGCGGCATGTTGAGCAGGTCGCCCACACGCAGGCCACGACGTGCAACCTTGTCTTCGTAGGCCGGGCCGATGCCGCGACCGGTGGTACCGATCTTCAGCTCGCCACGGGCCTTTTCACGAGCCTGGTCCAGCGCTACGTGGAAGGACAGGATCAGCGGGCAGGACGGGCTGATACGCAGGCGCTCGCGCACCGGCACACCTTTTTCTTCCAGCTTGGTGATCTCGCGCAGCAGGGCGTCAGGTGCAACCACCACGCCGTTGCCGATCAGGCACTGCACGCCTTCGCGCAGCACGCCCGACGGGATCAGGTGCAAGACGGTCTTCTCGCCGTCGATCACCAGAGTGTGGCCAGCGTTGTGGCCACCTTGGTAACGCACTACGGCGGCAGCATGTTCGGTCAGCAGATCAACGATCTTGCCTTTGCCCTCATCACCCCATTGGGTGCCCAGGACTACGACATTCTTACCCATAACACTTGTCCTCATTCGCGCAAACTTGGTGCCGGCAGCAGCCGGCAGGAAAACTCAAGAAGCCAGTGGCGATACTTGCCAAAGCCCGTTCTGCTGAATCAATTGCCGGTCGCAGTCCGCTTCACGGGCGGCGGCCAAAGGTTGTCCAGGCAAGGCCTGAACGACACGCTGACCCTCACTGCGCAACTGGCAAACCTGCTGCCAGAGTGCCGCATCCGTACTGTCAGGCATCCAGATACCGCCAGACGGTAGCTCGATCTCAGCACGCCCCAGGGTCACCAGGGTTTTCAAATCGGTGGAGAAGCCGGTTGCCGGACGGGCGCGACCGAAGTCGGCGCCGATGTCGTCGTAGCGACCGCCCTGGGCAATGGACTGGCCAACACCCGGCACGAACACGGCGAACACCACACCGGTGTGGTAGTGGTAGCCACGCAGCTCGCCCAAGTCGAAATACAGCGGCAGCTCAGGGAAACGCACGGACAGCCGCTCGGCAATCGCCAGCAAGTCGTCCAGCGCGGCCAGAACAGGTGCCGGCGCCTTGGCCAGACGCTCGCGGGCTGCAGCCAGCACTTCACGACCGCCACACAGGTCGACCAGCGCCCGCAGCATGCCCGACAGATCGGCAGGCAAGCCTTCGGTCAAGGTAATGACCTCGTCGATGGCCTTACGTTGCAAGGCATCGAACAACTGCTGCTCGACTTCACCGGACAAACCGGCGGCACGGGCCAGGCCACGGTAGATACCGACATGGCCGAGGTCCATGTGCACATCCGGCACATCGGCCAGTTGCAGCATGGCCAGCATCAGGCTGATGACTTCGACGTCGCTGCTCGGACTGCCGTCGCCGTACAACTCGGCACCCAGTTGAATCGGGCTGCGCGAGGACGACAAGGCGCGAGGCTGAGCGTGCAGGACACTACCGGCATAGCACAGGCGGCTTGGACCTTCACGACGCAGGGTATGCGCATCGATGCGCGCCACTTGCGGCGTGATGTCGGCACGGAAACCCATCTGACGGCCCGATTGCGGGTCGATGACCTTGAAGGTGCGCAGATCCAGGTCCTGGCCTGCGCCGGTCAGCAGGGATTCCAGGTACTCGATATGGGGAGTCACGACAAACTCGTAACCCCAGCCTTGGAACAGATCCAACACCTGACGACGCGCGACTTCAATGCGCGCAGCTTCCGGTGGCAGTACTTCTTCGATGCCATCTGGCAGAAGCCAGCGGTCTACCGTTGCCATTACGCCTTCCCCTATCTCCGGGCGACCAGCCTGTCGGCGAGCCTTGAGTGAAGCAGAAAATGATCGGCTTGCGCACAAACCACGCGCATGAGCGACGGAGCGAAAAGCCCTTCTACCGGCTTCGCCAACCACTTTCCTCGAAAAACTGTCGAGCCAATCGGCCCGGCATCTGCTTTAAAACAGCAATCAAACATGCAGACGCAAAAAAGCCGGGAATTTCCCGGCTGCCGCATCATACACACGTTTTCCCAAAGGATCACCCCGCCAGAGGTTTTAGCCGCCCGGCGGGGGATAAATCAGGTCAACGCCGTATCAAGGCTTGGCTTTTTCCAGGTAGTGGAAGAAGTCGCTGCTTGGGTCGAGGACCAATACGTCGGATTTGTTCGCGAAGCTTTCACGGTAGGCTCGCAGGCTACGGTAGAACGCGTAGAACTCCTGATCCTGACCGTAGGCCTTGGAGTAGATCGCAGCTGCCTGGGCATCGCCGTCACCGCGAACCTCTTCGGATTCACGATAGGCTTCAGCCAGTAGCACGCGACGTTGACGATCGGCGTCGGCACGAATGCCTTCGGCCAGCTCGTTACCCTTGGCGCGGTGCTCGCGAGCTTCACGCTCACGCTCGGTGCTCATACGTTCGAACACGCTGCGGTTCACTTCTTTGGGCAGGTCGATGGTCTTGACCCGAACATCGACCACTTCGATGCCCAGCTCTTTCTCGGCCATCTTGTTCAGCGAAGCCGTGATATCCGCCATCAGCGCATCACGCTCACCCGACACCACTTCGTGCAGGGTGCGCTTACCAAACTGGTCACGCAGTCCCGATTCCAGACGACGGGACAGACGCTCGTCGGCGATCTGCTTGAGACCGGAAGTCGCGGTGTAGTAACGCTCTGCGTCCTTCACGCGCCACTTGGCGTAGGCATCGACCATCACAGCTTTCTTTTCCAGCGTCAGGAAGCGTTGTGTCGGTGCATCCAGCGTCATCAGGCGTGCGTCGAATTTACGCACCTGGTTAACGTAAGGCACTTTCACATGCAAGCCTGGCTGAACATCGGTCTGGACCACGCGACCGAACTGCAGCAACACCGCACGCTCGGTCTGAGCCACGATGTAGAAGCAGTTCCAGGCAGCGATCGCCACGACGACGCCGACAATAAGGGCGATCAGCGATTTATTGCTCATCAGCGACTCTCCCTGGTACGTGCTTGCTGTTGCTGCAGATCAGCTGCCGCACGCGCATTCGCTTCATTGCTGGTGGCTGCCGCACTGGTCACCGGAGTGCTGGTGCTGCGACCACTTTCGACCATCTTGTCCAGCGGCAAGTACAGCAGGTTGTTCTGGCCGTTCTTGTTGCCGGTCACGAGAACCTTGCTGGTGTTGGTGAAGACTTCCTGCATGGTGTCCAGGTACAGACGCTGGCGGGTGACTTCAGGGGCCTTGCGGTACTCGGCGACCAGCTTGGTGAAGCGATCGGCCTCACCCTTGGCGCGCGAGACAGTCTCGTCACGGTAACCGTTGGCATCCTCAAGGATACGCTGGGCCTGACCACGAGCTTCCGGCACGACGCCGTTGGCATAGGTTTCGGCCTGGTTGCGCGAACGCTGCTCGTCTTCACGGGCACGGATCACGTCATCGAAGGCTTCCTGGACTTCACGCGGTGCCGCTGCGCTCTGTACGTTGACCTGGGTAACGGTGATACCGGTGCGATAGGTGTCCATGAAGCGTTGCAGACGCTCCTTGATCTCGCTGGCCATCAACTCACGACCCTCGGTCAGGACCTGGTCCATCGCGGTGGAACCCACCACATGGCGCAAGGCGCTGTCGGTCGCGTGCTGCAGGCTGATTTCCGGCTGATCGACGCTCAGCACGAAGTCCTGCAGGTTGCTGATCTTGTACTGCACGGTCAGCGGCACTTCGACGATGTTCTCGTCTTCAGTCAGCATCTGGCCCTGCTTGGTATAGGCACGCTCACGCGTGACGTTTTCCATGTACTTCTTGTCGATCGGCGGGAAGTAGATATTCAGGCCCGGCCCCACGGTTTCGTAGTACTTGCCGAAGCGCAGCACTACAGCTTGCTCCTGCTCGTCGACGACATAAACCGCGCTGTACAGCCAAACGGCGGCCAACACGACCAGGCCGATGCCGAGCAGGCCGCCAAAGCCGCCACTCTTGCCCGGACCACCACCATCGTCACCACCACGTTTCTTACCGCCACCGAACAAACCGTTCAGGCTTTCCTGCAGCTTTCGGAAGGCCTCGTCGAGATCCGGTGGCCCCTTGCGATCGCCGTTGTTACGACGCTTGCCACCCCAAGGATCCTGATTATTCGAGTTGCCACCCGGCTCATTCCAAGCCATAGCGCTCTCCATCTGATAAAGCAAAGACGCACCCACGGCGCGCCGACCAATGCTACAGAATGCCTGTCACCACGGCACAACCGCTTTCTCAGGCTTTTATTGCAAAGTGTGTTGCTCGATGAATTCCATCGGCTGCAATCCCTCGCGGCTTACCAGTCGATTCAACTCGACCCGGGGCAAACGAACGGCCAGCAAACTGATGCCTTCTTCGTCGTGTTCTTCTTTCTGCACCGCACCGAGTTCGAAGAACTGCGCACGCAGTCGAGCGAATCGTTGCGGCAAGCGCAAGGTACCGACAAACAAATCACTGCCCAGTAACTCGGCAATGGCTTGCTCAAGCAATTCCAGACCACTGCCATCACGCGCCGACAGCCAGACCCGTTGGGGCTTGCCGTTTTCGTCGCGCTGGATTTGTGGCTCAACGCCTTCAAGCAAATCGAGTTTGTTATAGACCTCGAGGATCGGCAAGTCCTGAGCACCAATCTCGCCGAGCACCACCATTACCTGCTCGATCTGCAACATGCGATCCGGTTCGGCCGCATCGATCACGTGCAACAACAGATCGGAGTTGCTCGACTCTTCGAGGGTAGACCGAAATGCTTCGACCAGCTTGTGGGGCAAGTGGCGAATGAAACCCACAGTGTCCGCCAGGACAATCGGCCCCAGGTCGTCTATATCCAGACGACGCAGGGTCGGGTCCAACGTGGCAAACAATTGGTCAGCTGCGTAGACGTCGGATTTCGTCACGTTATTGAAGAGCGTGGACTTACCGGCGTTGGTGTACCCCACTAGCGACACGGTAGGAATATCCGCACGCGATCGGCCACGGCGCGACTGTTCGCGCTGGCTGCGCACTTTCTCCAGCCGCCCCTTGATCTGCCGCAGGCGAACCCGGAGCAAACGGCGGTCGGTTTCCAGCTGGGTTTCACCCGGGCCACGCATACCGATACCGCCACCTTGGCGCTCAAGGTGAGTCCAGCCACGAACCAGCCGGGTGCTCATGTGGTCAAGCTGGGCCAGTTCGACCTGGAGCTTGCCTTCATGGGTACGGGCGCGCTGGGCGAAAATATCGAGAATCAAACCGGTACGGTCGATCACGCGACACTCGAAAACACGTTCGAGGTTACGTTCCTGACTGGGTGTGAGGATGTGATTGAAAATCACCAGATCGGCCTGCTCGGCTTTGACCAGGTCGCGCAGTTCCTCGACCTTGCCACTGCCAATCAGGGTCTTGGCGGTTGGCCGATGACGCGGCACGTTAAAAAACGCAACGGTCTCGGCACCCGCCGAATTAGCCAGTTCCTGAAACTCCTGCGGATCTTCGCGCGCCTCAGGGTCCTGTCCATCCAAGTGAACGAGGATGACTCGCTCACCACCACCGTGGCGCTCAAAGAACAAAGGAGACTCCTATCAGGCGTTACCTGGCTCAGCGTCACCTGCATCGGATTCGGTTGCGCTAGGCAGACGAATTGGACGAACCGGCACCACTGTAGAGATAGCGTGTTTGTAGACCATCTGGCTTACGGTGTTTTTCAGCAGGATAACGAACTGGTCGAAAGACTCGATCGTGCCTTGCAGCTTGATACCGTTGACCAGGTAGATGGACACCCCAACTTTCTCTTTACGTAAAGTATTCAAGTAAGGGTCTTGTAGCGAATGCCCTTTTGACATGTGCCGCACTCCTTTAAGGATTCAATATAAAAAATAGGTAATCAGATGGCTTTGGCCGCCACACCCCCAAGGATAGACGGCAATTGCAAGGACTCAGCTCAATATGGAGATGGTCCCAAGGTATTTCAAGGCGCGCGGCAGATTGTCGCAATCCAGACTGTCCAGCCAATGCAGATCAGTCCAACTGCGCAGCCAGGTGAACTGGCGTTTCGCCAATTGGCGCGTGGCAATGATTCCACGCTCCTGCATCTCGGCTGACGTCAGCTTGCCATCCAGGTAGTCCCAGACCTGGCGGTAGCCTACTGCACGTATAGACGGCATCCCGGCATGCAGGTCACCTCTATTACGCAGGGCTACGACCTCGTCAATGAATCCCTGTTCCAACATTAAAGTGAATCTTTGTTTAATTCGCTCGTGAAGTACCTGACGATTTGCCGGAGCAATGGCCAAGTTCGCGACAGTATAGGGCAATTGTTGGTGTCCCGAAGCGGCTGCTTCAGTACTTTGCGCACTTTGTTGCAAACGCAGGGCAGTCATGCTCTGACCGCTAACACGATAAACTTCCAGTGCTCGACTCAAACGCTGCGGATCGTTCGGATGAATCCGCGCCGCGGAAACCGGGTCAATGACCGCCAACTGGTCGTGCAAGGCTTGCCAGCCAAGGCGCTCAGCCTCTTCTTCGATTTGCGCGCGGACCTCGGGATCGGCGGCCGGCATATCCGCCAGACCTTCAACCAAAGCCTTGTAATAGAGCATCGTGCCGCCCACCAACAGCGGAATTTTTCCGCGCGCGGTGATATCGGCCATGGCTTCCAGAGCGTCACGGCGGAAATCCGCGGCCGAATAGCTCTCGGCCGGGTCGAGAATGTCGATCAGACGATGCGGGTATTGCGCCAGCAACTCTTTGGAGGGCTTGGCGGTGCCGATGTCCATGCCACGGTAGACCAGCGCCGAATCGACGCTGATCAACTCGCAAGGCAGGACCTTTGTGAGCTCGATGGCCAGGTCAGTCTTGCCGGCGGCGGTCGGGCCCATCAGGAAAATCGCAGGTGGGAACTGGCTCATCAACGACCGCGCAAGAACAGTTTGTCCAGATCGTCCAGGCCCAGTTGGGTCCAGGTCGGTCGGCCATGGTTGCATTGACCGCTGCGTTCGGTGTTTTCCATGTCACGCAGCAGACCGTTCATTTCCGGCAAGGCCAGGCGCCGATTCGCACGAACCGCGCCGTGGCAGGCCATGGTCCCGAGCAATTCGTTCAGGTGCGCCTGAATGCGGTCACTGGTGCCGAATTCCATCAGATCAGCCAAGACGTCGGCGACCAGCCGGTTGGCCTCGGCCTGCTTGAGCAGTGCCGGGATCTGCCGGATCGCCAGGGTTTCCGGGCCCAGGCGCTGCAATTCAAAGCCCAGGCGCTGGAACCAGGCGACATGTTCCTCGGCGCAATCGGCTTCACGCTGACTGACAGCCAGGGACTCCGGCACCAGCAACGGCTGGCCGCTCAGGCCCTCACTGGCCATCGCCACCTTCAAACGCTCATACATAATCCGCTCGTGGGCGGCATGCATGTCCACCAGCACCAGTCCCTGGGCGTTTTCCGAAAGAATGTAGATGCCCTTGAGTTGGGCCAGTGCATAACCCAGCGGCGGGATGTCGTCCTGCCCCTCCGGGAGCGCGACGGCATTAGCCTCGGGCAGCGGCGCAAAAAATTCGCGATAGGCAGCCTGCGCTTCGGCGACAGGCACACCGGACTGCGGTCGCGGCGTGTATTGATACTGATAACCCGCGCCCGAACCCGAGCCCGCCGGCGTATTGAACGACGGCTGAGCCTGTGGCTGTTCCAGCAGCGCATTGGCGGCCAGGCGCATTTCGCCCTGGGGCCCGAATTCACCGGCTTCAAGGCCGGTAGGCCGGACGATGGCCGTGGCGACCGGCGCTGCCAGTTGATCGTCGGGGCGCACATCGCCCAAGGCGCGGTGCAGGGTGCCGTAGAGGAAATCGTGAACCATGCGCCCTTCACGGAAGCGCACTTCGTGCTTGGTCGGGTGCACGTTGACGTCGACGCCGGTCGGATCGACCTCGAAAAACAGCACAAACGTCGGATGCCGACCGTTGAACAGCACGTCGCGATAGGCCTGGCGTACCGCGTGGGCCACCAGCTTGTCGCGCACCGCACGGCCATTGACGAAGAAATACTGCAGGTCGGCCTGGCTGCGGTTGAAGGTAGGCAAGCCGACCCACCCCCATAGATGCAGGCCGTTGCGCTCGATTTCGATCGGCAATGCCTGCTCCAGGAAACCCGGACCGCAGATCGCCGCCACGCGCCGGGCACGGGCCGCATCATCATGGGCCTCGTGCAGGCTGAGGATGGTCTTGCCGTTGTGGCGCAGATGGAACGCCACATCGAAGCGCGCCAGGGCCAGGCGCCTGATCACTTCTTGCAGGTGATCGAATTCGGTTTTTTCGGTCTTGAGAAACTTGCGCCGCGCTGGCGTGTTGAAGAACAGGTCGCGCACTTCAACCGAAGTGCCCACCGGGTGGGCCGCAGGCTGCACGCGGGGCGCCATGTCACGACCTTCGGTCTCGACCTGCCAGGCCTGATCGGCGTCGCGGGTGCGGGAAGTCAGGGTCAGGCGCGCAACGGAGCTGATCGATGCCAGGGCCTCGCCGCGAAACCCCAGGCTCATGACCTGTTCGAGGTCTTCCAGGTTGCGGATCTTGCTGGTGGCGTGACGGGCCAGGGCCAGCGGCAGGTCATCGGCGGAAATGCCGCTGCCATCGTCGCGCACCCGCAGCAGCTTGACGCCGCCCTGTTCCACATCGACGTCGATGCGCTTGGCGCCGGAATCCAGGCTGTTTTCCAGCAGTTCCTTGATCACCGAAGCCGGCCGCTCGACCACCTCACCCGCGGCAATCTGGTTCGCCAGTCGCGGGCTGAGAAGCTCGATTCGCGCGCCGTTGTTCACGACCTGATTCATTCTTTGGCCGCCAGTTCAGTGCCCGGAATGGTCAGGTGCTGACCGATCTTGAGCTCATCGTTCGACAGGTTGTTGGCGCTGCGCAGGGTCGCGGGCGAAACCTGATAGCGCACGGCGATCATCGCCAGGGTCTCGCCCGGGTTGACGCGGTGATCACGCGGCCCCTGCACAATCTTGCCGGAGTCGCGCAGCCAGGCAATATAAGTGCCCGGTGGCGGGTTCTGCTGGAAGAACTGGCGCACGCCGCTGCTGATTGAACGCGCCAGCGCCTGCTGGTGGCTCGACGCGGCAAGCTTGGAGGCTTCGTTGGCGTTGGAGATAAACCCGGTTTCCACCAGGATCGACGGTATGTCCGGCGATTTCAGCACCATGAACCCGGCCTGTTCGACCCGTTGCTTGTGCAGCGGTGTCACCCGGCCGATGTTGCTCAAGACTTTCTGGCCAACGTTCAGGCTGGAGGTCAGGGATGCCGTCATCGACAGGTCAAGCAGTACGCCGGCGAGCATGCGGTCCTTGTCATCGAGGCTGACGTTGCCGGCGCCACCGATCAGGTCGGAGCGGTTTTCGCTGTCGGCGAGCCAACGGGCGGTCTCGGAAGTCGCGCCGCGATCAGACAGGGCAAACACCGAGGCACCGAAAGCGGCGGCAGAAGGCGCGGCGTCGGCGTGGATCGAGACGAACAGGTCTGCGCCTTTCTTGCGGGCAATTTCGGTACGGCCGCGCAGTGGAATGAAGTAGTCGCCGGTACGGGTGAGTTCGGCGCGGAAGCCTTTCATGCCGTTGACCTGGCGTTGGGTTTCGCGGGCGATCTGCAGCACCACGTCTTTCTCGCGCTGGCCTCGGGAGCCGGAAGCCCCCGGATCTTCGCCACCGTGACCGGCGTCGATCACCACAATGATGTCGCGCTTGCCGGCCGGGGCTGGCGGCAATTTGATAGCAGGCTCCGTCGGCGTGACCGGTACGGCAGGCACAGTCGCGACCGACGGTGTCGGCGCTGGAGGAGGCGCGGCGTCTGCGGCGTTATCGAACAGATCGACCACCAACCGGTTGCCGTACTGGGCGTTCGGTGCCAGGGAGAAGCTTTTCGGCGTCACGGCCTTTTTCAGGTCGATGACCACCCGCAGGTCGGTCGGCGTGCGCTGGGCCGAGCGCATGGCGGTAATCGGGGTGTTCGAGGTATTGACGTTGAGCGGCGCACCGAGGGTCGCGCCATTGATGTCGATGACCAGGCGATCCGGAGCCGTCAGGGTAAAAACGCTGTGTTGCACCGGGCCGGTCAGGTCAAACACCAGTCGCGTGTTGTCCGGTGCCCGCCACAGACGAACACTGTTGACCTTCGAATCGGCCACAGCGTCGACGGTCACCGCCAAAAACAACACCCCTACGGCAGCCACCAACGCGCGAAAGCGCATACCTAACCCCATCATCTATTTGGATTCCAATGCCAAAGCGGCACACCAGGCCTCGCCACGCGAGCCCTGGGATAAAATTTTCAGCGAACGCCCGCTGTCTTGCGGGCTAATGGTAATGGTCAGGTCAGGCTTTGGCAAAAAGCCTGCACCTTTATCGGGCCATTCGATCAGACACAGGGCATCGTCTTCGAAGTAGTCGCGGATACCGAGGAACTCTAGCTCTTCCGGATCGACCAGACGGTACAAATCGAAATGGAAGGCGCGAATGTCGCCGATCTCGTAGGGCTCAACCAGGGTAAAGGTCGGGCTTTTGACTGCCCCGACATGCCCCAGACCGCGGATGATGCCTCGGGACAACGTGGTTTTGCCCATCCCCAGGTTACCCTCAAGGAAGATCAGGCCATGGCCTTGGGTGATTCGGGCAATGCGTGCGCCAAAGTCGCTCATGGCCAGCTCATCGGCCAGATACAGGGTTACTTCAGACACGGTGCTTGCTCCTCCAACAATTGACGAATGGCTGGGATCAGATCACTGGCCGCCAGCCCACGGCCCGATTTTCCTTGTTGCGCCCCGGCATTGGCGTGCAGCCAGACCGCCAGGCAGGCTGCGTCGAATGGCTCCATGCCCTGGGCCAGCAATGCGCCGACCAGACCGGCCAGCACATCGCCCAAACCGGCGGTGGCCATGGCCGGGTGCCCCTGATGACACAGCGCCAGACGCCCATCGGGATGGGCGATCAGGCTGCCGGCACCTTTCAGGATGACGACAGCTGTATATTTTTTGCTCAAGGCATGGGCTGCGGCGGGACGGTCAGACTGAACGTCGGCAGTGCTCACCCCAAGCAAGCGTGCCGCTTCGCCCGGATGCGGAGTGATCACGCAATTACCGGGCAAACTCACACGCTCCCCGGCCAACATGTTCAGCGCATCGGCGTCCCAGACTTGCGGCAGCGGTGCATTGGCAGCGGCCGACAACAAGCTGCGCCCCCATCCAGCCTGGCCCAGCCCCGGGCCGACAACCAACACAGAAATTTTTTGAAGCAACCCCATCAATTGATTGGCCGACGAAGTGCCCAGCACCATCGCCTCGGGGATCCGCGCCAGCGCGGCGGACACGTGTTCGCTGCGGGTCGCCACCGACACCATGCCCGCTCCGCTGCGCAGCGCACTTTGCGCGCTCAGCAGGATCGCGCCACCCAACCCACGGTCGCCACCGATCAGCAACACATGGCCGAACTTACCTTTGTGGGAAGCCTGTGCCCGCGCCATTGGACGCGGCAGATTAGCAGCGGTCAGGCGACGGGCGGAGAAAGCAGCGCCTTCTATTAGCTGTGGGTCCGCGTGCAAGTCGTTGAACACCAACTCACCGACCACATTGGCCGCCTCGCCGGTGAACAACCCCACCTTCAAGCCAATGAACGTGACCGTCAGGTCGGCATGCACGGCATGACCAAGGATGCGCCCCGTATCCGCACACAACCCTGACGGAATATCCACCGCCGCAACCGGCAGCCCGCTGGCATTGATCGCGACGATGGCGCTGGCATAGGGATCACGCACGTCACCGCTCAGACCGGTGCCAAGCAAAGCATCCAGCACGATGCCGCGCAATCCGGATTGTGCCGTCCAGGGCTCGATGAGCACGTTTTCGGACACCGCCTCGGCATGGGCCAACGCCGCATCCCCCTGCAAGCGCTGCGGATCCCCCACCGCCAGCACCCGCACCGACCAACCGGCACGCTGGGCCAACACAGCCACCAGGTAGCCGTCGCCTGCGTTATTGCCATGCCCGGCCAGCACGCTCAGTTCGTTCGCGGTCGGCCATTGCCGCACCAGCGCCCGCCACGTCGCCCGCGCCGCGCGCTGCATCAATTCGAAGCCCGCTGTGCCGGCGGCGATCAGGCTCGCGTCGAGCGCTCGCACCTGGGCGGCACTGTACAGCGCGTCGGGTAATTCATCTTTAGTGTGCGGCATGCGTCTTCGGGCTCCGATGTCTGGCAGAATTATACGCACCTCAGCTCCGGTTTCTCTCGTCTCATGCCCGCTATTACCACAGACCTGCCCGCCCTCGCCCAATCCATCAAGGACTGGGGCCGCGAGCTTGGCTTTCAGCAAGTCGGCATCAGCGGCCTCGACCTGGCCGAGCATGAGCAGCACCTGGAACGCTGGCTCGAAGCTGGCTACCACGGCGAAATGGACTATATGGGCGCCCACGGCAGCAAACGCTCGCACCCCGAAGAGCTGGTGCCGGGTACGTTGCGCGTGGTATCCCTGCGCATGGACTACCTGTCCGGCGACACGCAGATGGCAAAAATGCTCGCCCAACCGGAAAAAGCCTACGTCTCCCGTTATGCCCTGGGTCGCGATTACCACAAGCTGATCCGCAAACGCGTTCAGCAACTGGCAGAAAAGATTCAGGCCGAGATTGGACCATTTGGCTTCCGCGCTTTTGTTGACAGTGCCCCGGTGCTGGAAAAAGCCATCGCCGAACAGGCGGGTCTTGGATGGATCGGCAAAAACACCCTGGTCTTGAATCGCAAGGCCGGCAGTTACTTTTTTCTCGCCGAGCTGTTCGTCGACCTGCCACTACCAGTCGACCCGCCCCACGCCACCGAACATTGCGGGCGGTGCAGCGCCTGCCTCGACATCTGTCCGACCAACGCCTTCGTCGGCCCCTATGTGCTGGATGCCCGACGCTGCATTTCCTACCTGACCATCGAACTCAAAGGCGCGATCCCTGAAGACCTGCGCCCACTGATCGGCAATCGGGTGTTCGGCTGTGATGACTGCCAGATCGTCTGCCCGTGGAACCGCTTCGCCCACCCGTCCGGTGAAGGCGACTTCAAGCCGCGGCACAATCTGGACAATGCCGGACTGGCGGAACTGTTCATGTGGGATGAGGACAAATTCCTGAGCAGCACCGAAGGCTCGCCGCTACGCCGGACCGGTTACGAAAACTGGTTGCGCAACCTGGCGGTGGGGCTGGGGAATGCGCCTTCAACGATTCCGGTGCTGGAGGCGCTTAAGGCTCGTCGGGAGCACCCTTCGGAACTGGTGCGTGAGCATGTCGAGTGGGCATTGCGGCAACACGCTGAACGTCAGGCTTCGTCGTTGTAGACGAACTTCGGCATTTCCCAATGAAAACGAATCGCCAGCAAGCGCAGCAGAAAACCGCCGAACAAGGTGATCAGAATCGATTGCCCATCGGGTAATTGCAGGTAGATACACAGCATGTAACACCACGCCGCCGCAAACGAAACGCTGGCATAGAGCTCACGCCGGAAGATCAGCGGAATATCGTTGCAGAAAATGTCCCGCAGGATGCCGCCGAAAACGCCGGTGATCACGCCACTGACGGAGGCGACCAACATGCCATGGCCCATTTCCAGGGCGGTGATGCAGCCGATCAGGGTGAAGGCTACGAGCCCCATGGCATCGAGCACCAGGAAAAGTGAACGCAGATGGCGCATCCAGCGCGCCGTGAACACCGTGATCATGGCGGCAGCCGTGGTCAGCACCAGGTATTCCGGGTGTTTGACCCAGGTCAGCGGATAGTGCCCGAGCAGCACATCACGTACCGAACCGCCCCCCAACGCCGTGACGCAAGCGATCAGCACCACACCGAACCAGTCCATGCCGCGACGGCCGGCAGAGAGGGCGCCGGTCATGGCTTCGGTGGTGATGGCGATCAGATAGAGCATCAGCAGCATGGTGGCGATCCTTGCAAAAAGGCGCGCAGTCTACTCACTTCACCAAAGCCTACAACCCCCCTGTAGGAGCTGCCGCAGGCTGCGATCTTTTGACTTTGGTGTTCAAGATCAAAAGATCGCAGCCTGCGGCAGCTCCTACATAAGGACCGTGGGCCGTATCAGAACTTGATGAAATGCTTGCGGTAGTGCTGCAACTCGGCGATCGATTCGCGGATGTCGTCCAGCGCCAGGTGGGTGCTGCCCTTCTTGAAGCTGTCACGCACATCCGGTGCCCAGCGCGCAGCCAGTTCTTTGAGCGTGGAAACGTCGAGGTTGCGGTAGTGGAAATAGCTTTCCAGAGATTTCATGTGGGTATAAAGAAAGCGACGGTCCTGGCAGATGCTGTTGCCGCAGATCGGCGACTTGCCCTTCGGCACCCACTTCTCCAGGAAGGCGATGGTTTCGGCTTCGGCTTCGGCCATGCTGACGCGGCTGTCGCGAACCCGCTGGGTCAGCCCGGAACCGCCGTGCTGACGAGTATTCCACTCGTCCATGCCAGCGAGGATTTCGTCGCTGTGGTGAATGGCGATCACCGGGCCTTCGGCCAGGGTGTTCAGGTCACTGTCGGTGACGATGGTGGCCATTTCGATGATGACGTCCGTGTCAGGGTTCAGACCGGTCATCTCCAGGTCGATCCAGATCAGGTTCTGTGGGTTTTGCATGTGTCGGCTCCTAGGCAATGCTGCGCAGTTTAGCCTAGGCCGGTGGCCGGGCGTGCTAAACTCGCGGCCGTTTTACCTAATCGCTGCATTCTTGATACGGAACACCCATGGCCAAACGCCAACTCAATCGTCGTCAAAACTGGCGCATCGAAAAGATTCAGGGCGAACGCGCTGCCCGCGCCGCCAAACGCGAGTCCTCGGCCGTCGAGGCGCTTGAGGGCGGCGATCTGGGCCCGGAACAGCACGGTCTGGTGATCGCGCACTTCGGTGTGCAGGTCGAAGTCGAGGCCCGTGATGGCGAACTGGCCGGCCAGGTGTTCCGTTGCCACCTGCGCGCCAACCTGCCGGCGCTGGTGACCGGCGATCAGGTGGTCTGGCGTGCCGGCAACCAGGGCATCGGCGTGATCGTGGCGCAACTGCCGCGCAACACCGAACTGTGTCGTCCTGACAGCCGTGGTCAGCTCAAGCCGGTTGCGGCCAACGTCGACATGATCGTCATCGTGTTTGCACCGCTGCCCGAGCCCCATGCCAACCTGATCGACCGTTACCTGGTGGCGGCCGAACATGCAGGCATCAAGCCACTGTTGCTGCTGAACAAATTCGACCTGATCGACGAAAACAACGCTCCTGCACTGAACGCCTTGCTCGCCGTATACCGCACCCTGGGCTATCCGGTGCTGGAAGTGTCGGCGCACCACGGCAACGGCATGGAGCAATTGCAGACACAGCTGGACGGACGCATCAGCGTATTCGTCGGCCAGTCCGGCGTCGGCAAGTCGTCGCTGGTCAACAGCCTGCTGCCGGATGTCGAAACCCGCGTCGGCCCGTTGTCCGAACTGTCCGGCCAGGGCACCCACACCACCACTACCGCGCGGTTGTTCCACTTCCCCGGTGGCGGTGAGTTGATCGACTCCCCGGGTATCCGCGAATTCGGTCTGGGCCACGTCAGCCGTGCCGACGTCGAAGCCGGCTTCATCGAGTTCAACGACCTCCTCGGCACCTGCCGCTTCCGTGACTGCAAGCATGACCGCGAACCGGGTTGCGCCCTGCTCAAGGCCCTGGAAGACGGCCGCGTGCAGCAGCAACGGATGAACAGCTACCGCTCGATCATCGCCAGCCTGCCGGAAAACGGCTACTAAACAGACGTGCCGACCGCCCTGCCTTCAGCGGGGCGGCCGACGGCTGGATCTTCCCCCCCCTCTTAAACATCAGACCTTTCTGTAAGACGTACGCACGCTCGCTTGTAGGGCATTTCTCTTTCCGCGCCGACACCTTGTGGCCGCGCTGCATTCGCCTAAGTTCAAACCCTCTTCGCACTCCAGCGACTCCGAGGGACACCCATGCAAACCTACCACCTGTTCATCAGCCACTCGTGGAACTACTCCGACGCCCACGACAATCTCGTGCGCCTGCTCAACGCCAAGCCCGGTTTCACGTACAAGAATTTTTCGGTACCGCCGGACAACCCGATTGTCGGCGCGAAAACCGACAAACAACTTGAGGAGGCCATCGAAAACAAGATCCGCCCGTGTTCGGCGGTATTGATCATGGCCGGGATGTATTCCACCTACAGCAAGTGGATCAACAAGGAAATCGAGATCGCCAAGCGCATGGGCAAGGTGATCATTGCGATCAAGCCGTTCGGTGCCGAGCGCATTTCCACGGTGGTACGTGACGCGGCACATGCCGAATGTGCGTGGAACACCAACAGCATCATCGATGCGATCCGCCAGCATACGGCGGTGTAACCATGCGCAAGGGACTGTTTATCGGCATCAACGACTACACCCATGTGTCACGCCTGAGCGGCTGCAGCAATGACGCCATGGCCATGGCCTCCGTGCTCAAGACCGACGCCAATGGCGATCCGAACTTCAAGAACATCGTACTGACCTCCGCCGAGGACTATCTGAGTCGGGAAAAACTCGAAGACCAGATCCGTGAGCTGTTTGCCGGGGACTGCAATGTCGCGCTGCTGTATTTCGCCGGCCACGGCAGCTTCGACACTGACACCGACGAAGGCATGTTGATCCCGCAGGATTACAAGAGTGCCAAGGACGGGATTCGCCTCAGCGACATTCTCAACTGGGCGAGCAAGGCCACGAAGATCAAGAACAAAGTGATCATTCTCGACTGTTGCCAGAGCGGTTCGGCCGGCGAACTGCGCGCCTTGCGCAGTGAGGGCAGCGTGGTCGGCGAAGGCATGACCATCCTGACCGCCTGCAAAAAGGAAGAACCGGCGATGGAGGGCGTGCAGCACGGTGTGTTCACCGGATTGTTGCTCCAGGCCCTGCACGGTGGCGCAGCGAACATCCTGGGCAAGATCACCCCCGGCAGCCTTTATTCGTTTGTCGACAACGCCCTCGATGCCTGGGAACAGCGTCCGGTGTTCAAGACCAACGTGTCGCAGTTCATCTCCCTGCGCGAAGTGTCGCCGCTGATCCCCAAGGAGATCCTGCGCAAACTCCCCGAATGGTTTGCCGAAGCGGAGTCGGTGTACCCCCTCGCCCCCAGCTTTGAGCCCACCGAACCCGAGTTCAACCCGGAACAGGGCGAGGTCTTCGCCCAACTGCAAAAGTGCAACCGCCACAGCCTGGTCGAACCGGTGGACGCCGAACACATGTACTACGCCGCCATCCACGCCACCGGCTGCCGCCTCACCGCCCTCGGCGCCTATTACCGCGAACTCGCGATCAAGGGACATTTCTGATGCCAGTGTTTATCAGCTACCGCCACATGGACCGCGCCCACGCGGTTCACATCAACACACGCCTGATCCAGGCCAACATCAAGACCTACCTCGACGTGCTGGATGCCGAATCCCAGACCACCGACGACATCACCGGGGTGATCACCCGCAACATCAGCGAATGCACGCACCTGTTGGCGGTAGTGTCGGAAAAAACCGCGCTGTCCTGGTGGGTGCCGTTCGAAATCGGCGAGGCGACCATCACCAACCGACGCATCTGCTCGTTCAAGACCGGCCCCACCGAGCTGCCACTGTTCCTGGACAAGTGGCCGAAGCTGACCAGCGACCGGGACATCGAGTTCTTTATCGATGCCTATCGCAACGAGTCGACGCTCAAGCGTTCGATGTCACTGGATTCGGTGACCGGTAGCGAGTCGGTGCGCAGCGTCAACAAATCCAATGCGGATCGCTTTCACGCCGACCTCAAGTCCCGAGTCATCCGCGGCTTTTAACGTAGAAAACGCCGACAAAAAAGCCGACATCGCTGTCGGCTTTTTTATCGGTCACTGTTTGGGCGGTTCAGCCGGTTTGGCTGGCTCGCCCGGTTTCGGTGCCGGGTCGTCGAACAGGTTCAGACGCTCACGCAGTTCATGAGCCGGCAGAGGCTCCTTGTCCGCCGGCAACGCGTTCGGATCGACCGGCTCAGCCGGTGCAGCTCCCGGAGCGGCCAAACCTTGCGGTGCATCAGGAGCAGGCTCCGCGCCTTGCGAGCCTTCGATCGCACGCTGGGCTTTTTTCGTCAGTACGACGATGTCGATACGGCGGTTCACCGGGTTGAACGGATGCTCGCGATCGAACAGGGCCGACGAGGCATAGCCGACCACCCGTGCCACCTGAGCATCCGGATAGCTGCCCGCCACTAGCGCACGCCGTGCGGCGTTGGCACGATTGGCCGAAAGCTCCCAGTTACCGAAATCACCGGTGCCGGTGTATGGCTTGGCATCGGTGTGGCCGCTGATGCTGATCTTGTTCGGCACCGCCTTGATGGTGTCGGCCATGGCCAGCAGGATGTCTTCGAAATACGGCTTCAAGCGAGCTGAGCCTGAGTCGAACATCGGGCGGTTTTCCGCGTCCATGATCTGGATGCGCAGGCCGTCCTGAGTGATCTCGAACAGGATCTGGTCCTTGAACTTCTGCATCTGCGGGTTTTCTTCGACCTTGTTCTGCAATTCTTGCAGCAACAGTTCGAGGCGCTCTTTTTCGACCTGCTCGGCCATGCCTTCGACCTGATCGGTATCGATGGTGACCTTGTCCGGTTGTGGTTGGGACTTCACCTCCGGGTTGAGGGTGTTTTCCGGCGCCAGGGTCGGTGTGCCGCCCAGATCGATGATGTAGGGCGTGCCGCTTTCGGAAAAGCCGATCGGGTCCTTGAAGTAACCGGCGATGGCAATCTTCTGTTCCGGCGTGGCGGTGGACAGCAGCCACAACACCAGGAAGAACGCCATCATCGCCGTGGCGAAGTCGGCGAAGGCGATTTTCCAGGCGCCCCCGTGATGCCCGCCGGCGATGCGCTTGACGCGCTTGATGATTATCGGCTGGTTATTTTCCATGGAGAGTGCTCTGTCTCACAAATACTGTTCCTTTTTGACGGTGCCTGTTGTCGCCATACTGCGTTGCCGCTCCTCGCCATAGCGGGCTATGACTCGTCGCGGCGCCTTGTCTGGCAACAACAGTCACTCGCCAAAAAGGAACGTATTTGCGAAACAAAGCACTAACGACCGCGAACCGCTTGTTCCAGCTCGGCGAAGCTTGGACGGTGCGCCGGGTACAGGACCTTGCGCCCGAATTCCACGGCCAGCGATGGCGGCATGCCGGAAGCCGAAGCCACCAGCGAGGCCTTGATGGCTTCGTAGACGTTCAGCTCTTCCTTGGCATCGTGGGCCAGGGAATGGGCCAGCGGGCCGAAGAAGCCGTAGGCGGCGAGAATACCGAAGAAGGTACCCACCAGTGCCGCACCCACGTGCAGGCCGATGGACTTCTGGTCGCCCTCACCCAACGAAGCCATGGTCACCACGATCCCCAGTACCGCCGCGACGATACCGAAACCGGGCATGGCATCGGCGATGCCGTTGACGGCGTGGGATGGATGCTCAAGGTCTTCCTTGAGGCTGAACAGTTCCATGTCGAACAAGCCTTCCAGCTCGTGGGGAGCCATGTTGCCGGAGGACATGATGCGCAGGTAATCGCAGATGAACGCGGTCATGCGCTCGTCCTTCAGCACCGTCGGGTACTTGGCGAAGATCGGGCTCGCGGCGGCATCTTCGATGTCGCCTTCGATGGCCATCATGCCTTCGCGGCGGCTCTTGTTGAGGATCTCGTAGATCAGGCCCAGCACTTCCAGGTAGAAGGCGTGGTTGAAACGCGAACTGAACATGCTCAGGGACTTCTTGAGCACGTGCATCGTCATATAGCCGGGGTTGGCCTGCAAGAAGGCGCCGAGGGCCGCGCCGCCGATGATCATGACCTCGAAAGGCTGGATCAGGGCGGCAATCTTGCCGTGGGAAAGCACGTATCCGCCGAGCACGCTCGCGAATACGACGATGATGCCGATAATTTTAGCCATAGGTTAGGAGAGCACTTACTGAGTCGGGTTCAAGGTCATATTCGGAAGTTAAAAAATCTCTTCTTCTACTTATCGGCAAAACTGCGCCAGACTATAGCCAGTTCAGGCGAAAAGCTAATTTGACCCCTTGCGGGCACAGGTACTGTTGACGATGATCGCCTCCCACCATGGTTAACGAAACGAACGCCCCAACCCCGAAACCGACCACTCTCGAAGGCTGGGTCAAGCTTCTCGATGGCGTGCGCCTGCCGGTTCCGCAAGCCAGCCACGACCGGGTCTGCAAGGCCATCCGCGACAATCGCAGCTCGTTGCGCGATATCGCCGACCTCATGCAAGGCAGCCCGGCCCTGGCCTTGAGCGTGATTCGCGAAGCCAACCGGCATACCCACGGCGGCATGACCGAGCCTGCGGAAAACCTTGAAGTTGCGATCAATCGCCTCGGCCTGAAACGCACCGAAGAACTGCTCGCGCGCCTGCCCGCCGAACCCCAGTCCGAGATTCCCAAAGCCCTGCGTCAGTTGCAGATGATCAGCCAGCACGCCACGCAACAGGCCAACGGCTTTTTTGCCAGTCGCCTGGCGCGCCTGTGGCAGGACATCCACTGGGGCAGCCTGCTGTTTCTTTCGCCCCTGTGGCCGCTGGCGCTGACCCATCCGAAACTGCTCGAAGACTGGGAGCTGCGGGTCATCCATAAAGGTGAATCGGCACGCAAAGTCGAACAGCAACTGTTTGGCGTACGCCTGCTGGAGATTGGCCAGGCACTGGTGGAGGTCTGGCACCTGCCGATCTGGGTGCAGCAAGGCTATCGACTGCTGCTCACCGAGCAGCGGGAACTGGTGAAGGTCCTGCGTATTGCCCGTGACAGCGAGCATCCACTGCGCCAGCAGAACCGCCTCGATGACGATCCGACCCTGCGCCGCTGGCTCAATCAACCGGCCAACACCGTGCTGCTGGCCAACGGGCTGGCGCTGTCGGCGCAACACGCCTGGGACAGCCCCCACAGTGAGCGCTGGCAGTACCTGACCAGCCTTTACCTGCAAATGCCGATGGACGAGCTGCAGCAACAACTGCACCAGCAAGCCGCCAACAGCGCACGCCAACACGCCATGCCCGACCTCTGGCACCCCGCCGAGTCGCTGATCTGGCCGTGGGGCATGAACCGTGTCCACGCAGGCTTGCTGCCGGCAGCGGCACCCACCGCCGAAGACCTGGCGAAGTGGCGCAAGCAATGCGCCGAACTGCTGGTCGAGCCGAGTCGTTTCACCAATGCCATGCACTTGACCATCGCCGCCCGGGACGCCCTCGTGGCCTGCGGCATGCGCCGGGTGATGATCCTGATGGCCGACCGCACCCACGCCAATCTGCGCGTGCACCAAACGGCCGGCCTGCCGAAGGAGGCTGCCGGGTTGAATTTCGTGGTCAGCCAGAGCAACGTGTTGCAACGCCTGCTCGCGCAACAGGCCCAGGTGCGACTGACGCCAACCAACAACGCGCAATTCTCGGCCCTGCTGCCCAACAGCCTGCGTTCGCAGTTCAATGGTGAACACTTGCTGCTGCGCTCGCTGGTCAACAATGGCCGGGTGATCATGATCATCGTGGCGGATCAAGGCGGCGGGCCGTTTTCGGAAATTTCCGTACAGGCCTTCGGCAAAACCGCGCAGTGCATCGAAAAAGCCCTGCACAGCTTTAGCCACCGTGGCCAATAAGCTGCGTTACAATCCTCCCTTTTGTGCTCTGGAGACCTCACATGTCTGACTTCTCTGGCTTGCCGCTGGTGATCGAGCCGAGCGACTTGCTCCCTCGCCTCGACGCCCGCGAACTGATTCTGGTGGACTTGACCAGTCCCGCCCGCTACGCCGAAGGGCACATTCCCGGCGCACGCTTTGTCGACCCGAAACGCACACAGCTCGGCCAGGCCCCCGCCCCGGGGCTGATGCCCCCGCAGGCAGCACTCGAAGCGCTGTTTGGTGAACTGGGACACAACCCCGACGCGATCTACGTGGTGTATGACGACGAAGGCGGCGGTTGGGCCGGGCGCTTCATCTGGCTGCTGGATGTCATCGGCCACAGCAAGTACCACTATATCGACGGCGGCCTGACGGCCTGGCTGGCGGAAGGCTTGCCCATGTCGATCCAGATCCCGCCACCGGTGGGCGGCCCGGTTTCACTGACCTTGCACGACGAACCCACCGCCACCCGCGAATACCTGCAAAGCCGTCTCGGCGCCGCCGACCTGGCAATCTGGGATGCACGCGGGCCGCAGGAGTACTCCGGCGAGAAAGTCCTGGCAGCCAAGGGCGGGCACATTCCCGGCGCGGTCAATTTCGAATGGACCGCGGGCATGGATCGGGCACGCCAGTTGCGCATCCGCACCGACATGCCGCAGATCCTCGAACAACTCGGGATCAGCAAAGACAAAGAAGTGATTACCCACTGCCAGACTCACCATCGTTCTGGCTTCACCTATCTGGTGGCCAAATCCCTCGGTTATCCGCGGGTCAAAGGCTACGCCGGCTCCTGGGGCGAATGGGGCAACCATCCCGATACCCCGGTAGAAATTTAAGATTTTTAAGGACCGTTAATGAACAAGCGTCTGTTTCTCCTCGGCCAGTACCTGCTGCCCCACAACCTGCTCTCGCGACTGGCCGGCTGCATCGCCGAATGCCGCGTTCGCTGGTTCAAGAATGCCTTTACCGCCTGGTTCGCCAAGCGTTATCAGGTGGACATGTCCCAGGCGCTGGTCGAAGACCTGACCGCCTACGAGCACTTCAACGCGTTCTTCACCCGTGCATTGAAAGACGGTGCCCGTCCATTGGACGAAACCCCTGGCGCGATCCTCAGCCCCGCCGACGGTGCGATCAGCCAGCTCGGCCCGATCGAGCACGGCCGCGTGTTCCAGGCCAAGGGCCACAGCTTCAGCGTGCTGGAACTGTTGGGTGGCGATGCGGCAAATGCTGCGCCGTTCATGGGTGGTGACTTCGCGACCATCTACCTGTCGCCGAAGGACTACCACCGCGTGCACATGCCGCTGGCCGGCACCCTGCGCGAGATGGTCTACATCCCGGGCCGTCTGTTCTCGGTCAACCAGACCACCGCTGAAAACGTTCCGGAACTGTTCGCCCGCAACGAGCGCGTGGCGTGCATTTTCGACACCGAGCGCGGGCCTATGGCCGTGGTGCTGGTGGGCGCGATGATCGTGGCGTCGATTGAAACGGTGTGGGCCGGCCTGGTCACGCCGCCGAAGCGCGAGCTGAAAACCTTCCGCTACGACGAAGCCGCGCGCGCGCCGATCCACCTGGAAAAAGGTGCGGAGCTGGGACGCTTCAAACTGGGTTCGACCGCTGTCGTGCTGTTCGGGCCGGATCAGGTGAAGTGGGCTGAAGAAATGACCGCCGGTACTGCGGTGCAGATGGGTCAGGGCATGGGCCTGCCAAAGGCCTGATCTGTAGAGATCTAATGTGGGAGCGAGCTTGCTCGCGATTGCATAGTGTCAGTCGACATCTTCGTTGACTGATACACCGCTATCGCGAGCAAGCTCGCTCCCACATTTATTTGTGGTGCCT
Organism: Pseudomonas sp. S2_F07; assembly: GCF_054668325.1. NCBI lineage: Bacteria > Pseudomonadati > Pseudomonadota > Gammaproteobacteria > Pseudomonadales > Pseudomonadaceae > Pseudomonas > Pseudomonas sp. S2_F07. Next base: position 4,421,079 of record NZ_CP162758.1, on the reverse strand, counting down.
AGAGCTGGCCGTCGCGATCGCGGAAGCCCAGCAGATACAACACGCCATCCAGCCCGAGGGTGGAAATCGCCTGCTTCGCCGACTGCTTGACCAGCGGCTTGGCGCGGAATGCCACACCCAACCCGGCAATCGCCAGCATCGGCAGATCGTTGGCACCATCGCCGACCGCAATGGTCTGCTCCAGGCGCAAGCCTTCCTTGTGTGCCAGTTCCTTCAGCAAATCCGCCTTGCGCTGCGCATCGACAATCGGCTCGACCGCCACGCCGGTGACTTTGCCGTCGACCACTTCCAGTTCGTTGGCGAACACGTAGTCGATACCCAGCCTGGCCTGCAATTGCTTGGCGAAGTAGGTGAAGCCACCTGACAGAATCGCGGTCTTGTAGCCCAGGCGCTTGAGTTCGGCGAACAGGGTTTCAGCACCTTCGGTCAGGCGCAGCGAGGCGCCGATGGAGTCCAGCACATTGACGTCCAGCCCCTTGAGCAAGGCCAGGCGTTCCTTGAAGCTGGCGCGAAAATCCAGTTCGCCGGCCATCGCCCGCTCGGTGATTTCCGACACTTTGTCGCCGACGCCTGCAGCCTTGGCCAGTTCATCGATCACTTCGGCTTCGATGAGCGTTGAATCCATGTCGAACACAGCCAGGCGACGGTTGCGACGGAACAGCGAATCTTCCTGGAAGGCAATATCGACATTCAGTTCCTGGGCAACGCTGAGGAATTCGGCACGCAGCGCCTGCGGATCAGCCGCTTCGCCACGCACGGAAAACTCGATGCAGCCCTTGCCCTTGTCGGCCGGCGTGTCCAGCGGCATGCGCCCGGACAGACGATCGATGTGGTCGATGTTCAGGCCATATTTGGCGGTGATCGAACTCACGGCCTGCAACTGCCCGGCCGTCACCTTGCGGGTCAACAGGGTCACGATGTGGCGTTTTTTGCCCTGGTTGCCGACCCACTGCTGGTAATCCTCTTCGGACACCGGCGTGAAACGCACCTGTTGATCGAGCTCATAGCCCTTGAACAGGATGTCCTTGAGCACGGACCTGCCTTGTTCGGTGTCGGGAATTTCAACCAGGATACCGAACGACAAGGTGTCGTGGATCACCGCCTGACCGATGTCGAGAATGTTCACACCACCCTGGGCCAGAACGCCGGTAATGGCCGCAGTCAGACCCGGACGGTCGACTCCCGTGATGTTTATCAGGACGATTTCGCGCAAGGCGCACCCCCGCAGGTGGAAAAAAACCGCATTCTACCCACTTTCAGTGACCATCGGGCACCGTGAGCGCTTTGACGGTCTAGGGCCTGTCGCTATACTGCGCGTCAACTCCACGGACAAAAGAGCCGAGCTCAAGTGAACCGGCCTACGCCAGTAAAAACCGACAACTTCTTCCTGCTGATCTTCCGGGCACTGCGTCACCGCCGTGTACCGATTGCATTGCGCATCGCCAGCCATAACGTGATCCTGGTCGCCCTGGCCCTGGTCATCTATGCCGGTGTGATGGGCCTGCAGTTCAAGCAGGCCATGCACGAGCAGGCGGATGCGCTGGGCGAAAGCCTGACCACGCAGACGGCCACCTCGGCCACCGAGCTGTTGGTGTCCAATGACATCCTCAGCCTCAATGTGCTGCTCAATAACCTGACCAAGAACAAGCTGGTGGCCCACGCCGCCATCTACAGCCCGGACAACCGCATCCTCGCCGAATCCGGCCAGCGTCCCAAGCATGGCCTGCTGGGTGAAGCCGAGGGCATGTACCAGAGCAAGATCACCTTCCAGGACGTGACTGCCGGGCAATTGCGCATCAGCCTGGACATGGACCAGTTCCAGCAGCCGATGACCATCAGCCTGCAAAGCATGGGCATTCTGAGCGCCATCCTGCTGGCTTTGTCCCTGGCCCTGAGCCTGCGCATGGGGCGTTATCTCTCAACGCCACTGCTGCAATTGCGGGTATGGCTGCGCAATATCGACGAATACACCCCGGCCACCGACCGCCAGGACGAAATCGGCGACCTGGCGCGCCAGCTGCACGCCAACTTCGCCCCGGAGCCCGCCCCTGTGCCGGAACCGGAGCCGGAATTCGACGACATGGATGACGAGGCCGACCCGGCCTTCGAAGTCCGTAACCTGCGCGACCCGAGTTTCGACGAGAGCCGTCCGGTAGCGGCGCTCAAACCAGCGCCACGGCAGATCGTCAGCACCGTCGAAGACGACGATGATGAAGACCCGTTCGCCGATCTGCGCGACGAGTCGCTCGACAGCGCCCCACAACCGGTGGTTCGCAAACCCACGCCGAACGTGCCGCAACACAGCGCGGTGCTGGCGGTGCAACTGGGCTCCCAGGAGCAACTGCGTCGCCTGCCGCGGGCACGTCTTGAAGAACTGCTCGAACGCTATCGCGATTGCCTCGACCAGGCCGCCTCGCTGTATCAGGGCGAAGTAGAGACCTTGAACGATGGCAGCACGTTGATGCTGTTCCACACAGAAGACAGCGGCGACGATTACCTGACCAACGCCATCTGCTGTGGCGAACTGCTGCGGGCCCTGGGCCACCAGTTGCAGATCGAAGTCGCGGACAGTGGCATCACCCTGCAATTGCAACTGGGCCTGACTCTGGGCGACGAACTGTTCGGCCTGAGCCAGATCGACCTGCTGCTGACCGATCCCGCCCAGGACGCCCTGGCCCTGTCGCAACACAGCCGCAACCTGCTGCTGGTGGAGCGCAAGATCAGTGACGACGCGTTAATCCGCCAGCGCGCACGGATCCGCCCGATTGCCAGCCCTGAGGGGGCTTGCTGCGTGGAGCGGTTGATGGAGCCGTATCCATCGATGCTGGAGCGGCAATTGGCGCGGATGCATGAGCGCCGCGCGTAGGAGCTGCCGAAGGCTGCGATCTTTTAGCCTTTAAGCCTGCAAGCCCGTAGATGACCGATCGCCTGCGGGCTTTTTTGTGGCCTGCTCTGGCCTCTTCGCGGGCAAGCCCGCTCCCACAGGGGACGTGGTCGTACACAAGATCTGTGTTCACAGAGATAATTGTGGGAGCGGGCTTGCTCCGGGCGGCGTTCCGACGAAGAGGCCGGAACTGACGCCAGATATCTCCATCCTGCAGAAACAACAAAGCCCGCATCTATGCGGGCTTTGTTTCAAATCCATCCAGCCTTAGAAGCGGAACACTTCCATATCCGTACGAATCGGCGCGGCCATCGGGATCTTCGGCTGCTTTTCCTGTTCTACCGCAGGTGCTGGCGCCTTGGCTGCCGGCTTGCGCGGGGCTTCGGCGATCGGCGGCTGATTGGCCAGGGGCTTGAGCGCCACCGACAATTGCTCGGCCAGGCGTTGCAACAACACGCCCTGTGCCTGGACCTGAGCCGCCGTGGTACCGGCATGCTGTTCCTGCAAATGGATGATGCGGTTGTCGCGGACCTGCCCGCGACGGTCGATCAGGCGCCATTGCGCGTCGAGGATCGCCGGCTGTTTTTCACCCGAATCCAGGCGCGTGATAGTCAGCAGGACCTGGACGTCCGGTGTAAAGCCCAGTGTTGCCGGGGCCAGCACTACGCGCTGGCTGTCCAGGCGACCTGCGACCTGACGCAGTAGCAGTTGATCGATATCCGACGAAAGGCTGCCAGCCCAACGACCGTCGGTCGAGGCTTGCAGGCTGCCATCGGGCTGGCGCTGCAACAGGGTTTCGCGTTGCAGGTAGTCGGCCACGGTCACAGGCCCCAACAATACCGCCATGCCCGCGTTCTGTGCGGGCTGAACCGGACTACCCGCGTCCAGCTGATACAACGACACCGGTTGGTGAACGCTGCAACCCGCCAGGCCAAGAACGCCGGCGAGCAAAAGAATAAAAGGAAGGCGCAGAGCAGTCATCGTCCCATCCAGGTGATCGCAAAAAGGCTGATCACAGTGAAAATACTCAATAAATATGAAGAACGCGCGGCAGTGCCGGCGCTTGAAAGGCCATATCATCCGTGAATATGCGTTCCGACTCCAGCGCAAAGCGCCGAACTACGGGTTAAATCGTAGATCGGCGCCTCAAACTCGCGTTCTTCGGTCAACTGAACGCAGTAGCGCTCAGTTGACCGGGCTTTCGACGAGTAGCGCATCTACCCGCTGGAAGCCCCGCGGCAACTTATTGCCACGACGACCACGTTCACCCTTGTAGTGTTCGAGATCGTCCGCTTTCAGTGACAAGGTACGTTTCCCGGCCTGCAACACCAGTGTTGCACCGTCCGGCAATACGGCGATGTCCGTCACATACTCTTCACGACTGGCCACTCGTTCACCGGGGATCCCGATGATCTTGTTGCCTTTGCCCTTACCTAATTGTGGCAGGTCGCTGATCTTGAATATCAGCAGGCGACCTTCGGTCGTCACCGACGCCAGCCAGTTCTGCTCACGATCGGCCACAGGGCGCGGCAGCATGACCTTGGCGTTGTTCGGCAGGCTCAACAGGGCCTTGCCCGCCTTGTTCTTGGCTTGCAGGTCTTCACCCTTGACCACGAAACCGTAGCCGGCGTCGGAGGCAATCACGTACAACGCGTCGTCTTCGGGCATCAACACGCATTCGAAACTCGCCCCTGGCGGCGGCGTCAGGCGACCGGTCAGCGGTTCGCCCTGGCCACGGGCCGACGGCAAGGTGTGGGCGGCCACCGAATAACTGCGTCCGGTGGAGTCGATAAACACGGCAAACTGGTTGGAGCGCCCGGCTGCCAGCGCCTTGAAACCGTCCCCGGCCTTGTAGGAAAGCCCGGTGGCGTCGATTTCGTGGCCTTTGGCGGAGCGAATCCAGCCTTTTTCCGACAGCACCACCGTCACTTTCTCGTTCGGCAGCAGATCGTGCTCGGTCAGGGCCTTGGCTTCGGCACGTTCGACGATAGGCGACCGACGGTCATCACCGTAGGTTTCAGCGTCCTTGATCAGCTCGCTGCGCACCAGTTTTTTCAACTTGGTTTCGCTGCTGAGCAGGGCTTGCAGCTTGGCTTGTTCCTTGAGCAGTTCATCCTGCTCGGCACGCAGCTTCATCTCTTCCAGTCGCGCCAACTGACGCAGACGGGTATCGAGAATGTAGTCGGCCTGGATTTCGCTCAGGGCGAAACGCTCGATCAGCGCGGCTTTCGGGTGTTCCTCGGTACGGATGATGTGGATCACTTCATCCAGGTTGAGGTAGGCAATCAACAAACCGTCCAACAGGTGCAGGCGACGCTCGACCTTGTCGAGGCGGAATTGCAGGCGACGACGCACGGTCTGCACCCGGAACTCCAGCCATTCGACCAGCAGCGCCCGCAGGTTCTTCAGCTGCGGCTTACCGTCCAGGCCGATGATATTGATGTTGACCCGGTAGCTCGACTCCAGCTCGGTGCTGGCGAACAGGTGCTGCATCAGGGCATCGTGGTCGAAGTTTTTTCGCGCGCCCGGAATGATCACGATCCGGCACGGGTTTTCGTGGTCGGATTCGTCACGCAGGTCGGCGATTTGCGGTGCCTTGGACGGCTTGGCCTGCATCATCGCGGCGATCTGCTCAAGCACCTTGGCGCCCGAGACCTGATGTGGCAGCGCGGTGACGATGATGTCGCCGTCTTCGATGTGATACACGGCGCGCATGCGCACCGAACCGCGACCGGTTTCGTAGATTTTCAGCAGGTCGGCGCGCGGGGTGATGATTTCCGCTTCGGTCGGGTAGTCCGGGCCCTGGATGTGTTCACAGAGCTGTTCGACCGTGGCCTTGGGCTCGTCGAGCAAACGCACGCACGCCGTGGCGACTTCCCGCAGGTTGTGCGGCGGAACGTCGGTGGCCATGCCCACGGCGATACCGGTGGTGCCGTTGAGCAGGATATTCGGCAAACGTGCCGGCAACACCAGCGGTTCGTCGAGGGTACCGTCGAAGTTCGGGCCCCAGTCCGCCGTGCCCTGGCCCAGCTCGCTGAGCAGCACTTCGGAATAGCGCGACAGCCGCGCTTCGGTGTAACGCATGGCGGCGAAGGACTTGGGATCGTCCGGCGCCCCCCAGTTGCCCTGGCCGTCGACCAGCGTGTATCGATAGCTGAACGGCTGGGCCATCAACACCATGGCTTCGTAGCAGGCCGAGTCGCCGTGGGGGTGGAACTTACCGAGCACGTCACCGACGGTACGCGCCGATTTCTTGTGCTTGGAATCGGCGTCCAGCCCCAACTCGCTCATCGCATAAATAATGCGGCGCTGTACCGGTTTCAGACCGTCGCCGATATGCGGCAAGGCACGGTCCATGATCACGTACATGGAGTAGTTGAGGTAGGCATTTTCGGTGAAGTCAGCCAGTGACCGGCGTTCTACACCGTCCAGGCTGAGATCAAGGGAGTCGCTCATGCGGGCCTCATCGGTTCGTTGTCTGGCGCAGCAGCATGGTGCCACCGCGCTGGGTAAATTCAAGTTTGTTCAGTGCGCTCATGCCGAGCAACACCTGATCGCCGTGCAGCCCCGGGGCCACCAGTGCGCGTACATCCCGTAGCACGATGTCGCCCAGTTGCAGGCGCTCGATACGGGTGCGATAGCCCTGGCTCAGGCCGTTGGCCGTGCTCAGGGTCACGCCGAATCCTTCTTCGAGCTTCAAGCGCTTGGCCAGGCCCGCCGGAATCGACACATCGGTCGCCCCGGTATCGAGCATGAAGTCCACCGGCTGGCCGTTGATCTGGCCGCTGGCGACGAAATGCCCCTGCACATTGCTCACCAGTTTCACCTCGATGAAACCTTCGCCCTGCTCCGAACTGACCACCACATTCGGATTTTGCTGACGCGCTTCCCACTGGGCGAAAAACCGCGTGGCCAGAAACAGCGCCGCACACCAGGCCAGCACCATGAACACCCGGCCGATACGCTGCCCCGGGCTTTGTTGTCTCATGGCCTGGCACTCCAGCCACCTTCCGGTGCGGCGAAGCGCCAGACCACCGGGCGGACTTCGCCATCGGCGCGCGCGCCGAAGTTATTGTCGACACCGATCCAGGCGCCATCGGCATCCACGATCAACGCTTCTTCCAGCCCGTAGTTCTGTGAATAACGACGGCTCTCCTCCAACAACTCGGCGGCGTACGACCAGCAGCGCTCGACCTTGGCCGTCTGCGCATCCCGGCGACAGATCTGGAAGGCATTGCGGTCAAGGGTGAACAGCTTGCCGTTGAACAGCGACAGGTCAGAAAAATCCCGCGGGACAGGCTTGGCACGGGGAAACTGCTCGGGCTGCATTTCCATGCCCGCCTCGCTCAGCAGCACGCAACCACCGTCGCAATCCCACAACGTCTGCTGGCGCTTGATCATCAGTAACCCCCGGCCTTGACGCTCGGCGGCGAGCCACATCCGATCCCCCGCCGGATTGATCACCAGCCCTTCGAACAACGCATTGAATTGCAACAGCAGGCCTCTGGCCCGTGCCTCGCGAACCATCATCGGCGAAATTTTAAGCCAGGTGGCAGGCCCCGTTGGCGGCACTTGCAAGACAGCGGCATGGCCTTCGCTGACGATGTAGCGATTGCCGGCGCTGTCACAGGTGATGCCTTCGAAGTCCAGATCGCCGCCACGCACGAACGAAGCCCCCCAGACGCGAGACTTCAGCCCCCAGGGCAAACCGCTGTCCGGCACCGTCGGTACGTCGATGTGCACCGTTTGTGCCTGCCACACGGATTCGCGGGTATCGAGGCGGTAGATCTGGCCATCGTCGCGGTCGGAAACCGCCCACAGGTCATTGCCGCACTGCGCCAGCCCGGACAGGTTGCCGCCGCGCATGCCGTCGATGACATGCCCGGACAACACGCGCAGCTGTGGCGCCGGCTCGGCGGATACCGTAATCGACGTCAGCAGCAACCCACAGGCCAGGGCAAAGCCCAGACGCATCAGCCCAGCACCTCGGCCAGGTTGCCCTTGGACTCCAGCCAGGTCTTGCGGTCACCGGCGCGTTTCTTCGCCAGCAGCATATCCATCATTTCCGAGGTGGCCTCGAAATCTTCCAGGGTCAACTGCACCAGGCGCCGGGTGTTCGGGTCCATGGTGGTTTCGCGCAGCTGTGGCGGGTTCATTTCGCCCAGACCCTTGAATCGGGTGACCTGCGGCTTGCCGCGCTTCTTCTCGGCCACCAGGCGATCGAGGATGCCATCGCGCTCGGCTTCATCGAGGGCGTAGTAGATCTCTTTGCCCAGGTCGATGCGGTACAACGGCGGCATCGCGACATAGACGTGACCGGCATCCACCAACGGGCGGAAATGCTGGACGAACAAGGCGCAGAGCAAGGTCGCGATGTGCAGACCGTCGGAGTCGGCGTCGGCGAGGATGCAGATCTTGCCGTAGCGCAGCTGGCTCATGTCCGCCGCGCCCGGGTCGACGCCGATGGCCACGGCGATGTTGTGCACTTCCTGGCTGGCCAGCACTTCGCTGCCGTCGACTTCCCAGGTGTTGAGGATCTTGCCCCGCAACGGCAGGATCGCCTGGAATTCCTTGTCCCGCGCCTGCTTGGCGGAACCGCCGGCGGAATCACCTTCCACCAGGAACAGCTCGGAACGCATCGGGTCCTGCCCGGCACAGTCGGCCAGCTTGCCCGGCAGCGCCGGGCCTTGGGTAATGCGTTTGCGCTCGACCTTCTTGCTGGCCTTGAGGCGACGGCCAGCGTTGTTGATCGCCAGTTCCGCCAGCAGCATGCCGGTTTCCGGGTTGGCATTGAGCCACAGGCTGAACGCATCCTTGACCACACCGGAGACGAACGCCGCCGCTTCACGGGACGACAGGCGCTCCTTGGTCTGGCCGGAGAATTGCGGTTCCTGCATCTTCATCGACAGCACGAAGGCGATGCGCTCCCAGACGTCTTCCGGCGCCAGCTTCACACCACGCGGCAACAGGCTGCGGAACTCGCAGAACTCGCGCATGGCGTCGAGCAGGCCCTGGCGCAAACCGTTGACGTGGGTGCCGCCCTGGGCGGTCGGGATCAGGTTGACGTAGCTTTCCTGCACCGCGTCGCCGCCTTCCGGCAGCCACAGCAGCGCCCAGTCCACCGCTTCCTTGTTACCGGCAAAAGCGCCACAGAACGGCTCGTCCGGCAGGCGCTCGAATTCGTTGACCGCATCCACCAGGTAGGAACGCAGGCCGTCTTCGTAATGCCATTCGACTTTCTCGCCGGTGGCCTTGTCTTCAAAGCTGACCAGCAGCCCCGGGCACAACACGGCCTTGGCCTTGAGCACATGCTTGAGGCGGCTGATGGAGAATTTCGGGGAGTCGAAGTATTTCGGATCCGGCGCAAAGTACACGCTGGTGCCGGTGTTGCGCTTGCCGACGGTACCGATCACTTCCAGCTCGGTCTTTTTGTAACCGTCAGCGAAAGTCATCTGATATTCGTTGCCGTCACGCTTGACCCGCACCCGCACTTCGGTGGACAAGGCGTTAACCACGGAAATACCCACCCCGTGCAGACCGCCGGAGAACTGGTAGTTCTTGTTGGAAAACTTGCCACCGGCATGCAGCTTGGTGAGGATCAGCTCGACACCCGAAACACCTTCCTCGGGGTGAATGTCCACCGGCATGCCACGGCCGTCGTCGCTGACTTCCAGGGAATGGTCGGCATGCAGGATCACCTGCACCGATGAGGCATGCCCGGCCAGGGCTTCGTCGACACTGTTGTCGATGACTTCCTGGGCAAGGTGGTTCGGCCGACTGGTGTCGGTGTACATGCCGGGGCGTTTGCGCACCGGGTCGAGGCCCGAGAGGACTTCGATGGCGTCTGCGTTATAAGAGCTAGCGCTGGGAGTGGCCATGGGGTCTCGTCGTCAGTGTTCGGTGAAAAAAGAATTCATGGGGCTATCGCTCACAATGCGGTGAAATCGATTGCCTGATACAAATCGGCGCCAATGCCGGCAAAACTCAACATGGCCGGCAGTTGCGTGGCAAAACCCTGGAAACCGTGATCGCCGCCGGCCTGGATACGCAAGGCGCATGCCCGGTAATACTGCTGGGCGAGGCGATAGTCCAGCGTTTCGTCAGCTGTCTGCAACCATACCTGATAACGCTGTGGATCCTGGGGCGCCGGCACTTCCAGTTCGGCCAGGGCCGTCACGTGGTCGTGGGTCATTTCCCAAGTCTCTTCGGTATACAGGTTTTTCTGCGTCCCCAGAAAGCCGTCGAACATCCGGTGCGGGCTGACGGCAGGGTTGATCAACAGGGCTTTCAAGCCAAGGCGCTCGGCCAGGTGAGTGGCATAGTAGCCGCCGAGCGAGCTGCCGACCAGCAGTGGCCGCCCCAGCTCGGCAATCGCCTGTTCCAGCTGCTCGATAGCCTGACGCGGATGGTGGTGCAACGCCGGAACGCGCAAGTGTTCGCTCAGGCCCAGACGCTCCATCACCTCGACCAACTGACAGGCCTTCTTCGACAACGGCGAGCTGTTGAAGCCGTGGATATAAAGGATCGAACCGGACATTTGAGCTCCCTGTGCGTCGGCTAAAGAGTCGGAGTTTACAGGGACCTGGGGGAATCGGGGATATCCGCGGAATTCACGGCGTCTGTGTAGACGCCTTCGCGAGCAAGCCCGCTCCCACACTGGGCCTGCGTCGGTCACAAGCCCCCCTGTGGGAGCGGGCTTGCTCGCGAAGGGCGCAACTAGGTTTTCCAGAAAAAATGAAAAATCAGTAACCGCTGGAACCGTAATCCACAGTGAAATCAAACCCGGTCACCCGCTCCACCCCGGTTTCCAGCCGCCCGTCGGGAAGCAACCGCAGCCAGCGATAGCCCGGCGCCTGTTCCCCGACCTTGAAATCCTCGCTGCCGGGTTCGAACTGGATGCAGGTCGACGGCGAGGCGATCAGACGTACGCCGTTACGTAATTGATCGATTTCCTGGTGCACATGCCCCCACAGCACGGCACGCACCTGTGGAAAACGATCCAGCACTTCAAAAAACGCCTCGGGATTGCGCAGACCGATAGGCTCCATCCAGGCGCAACCAATCGAAACCGGGTGATGGTGCAAGCACACCAGATGATGACGTTCCGGCGCTTCGCTCAACGAGCGGGCGAGCAACTGCAGCTGTTCATCCTGCAAATATCCCGGCACCGAGCCTGGCACCGCCGAATCGAGCAAGGTGACCCGCCAGTTGCCGATATCCACCACAGGTTCCAGCAAAGCGCTCTGCACCGCCGCCTCGGCCATGATCCGTGGCTCGTCGTGATTGCCGGGAATCCAGCGCGCCGGTGCATCGAGCTGACGCGTCATGTCGCGAAATTGTTGGTAAGACTCCAGCGTCCCGTCCTGGGACAGATCACCCGTGGCCAGGATCAAGTCAATCCGTGGCTGTTGCGCGCGCACCAGCTCGATGACCTTTTGCAGGCTGTCGCGGGTGTTCATGCCCAGCAACGCGCCGTCCACTTCGGCAAACAGGTGGCTGTCGGAGAGTTGCACCAGCAACGCCGGATCGGCGGTGGTCAATGTGGATACGCTCGGCAAGGCGTTCTCCCAGGGCGTGATCACGGGGATGGGTAAGTGCCGCAATTATGCTGGGGGACGATCGAAAGAGGAAATCTGTGAACCTGACGCAGTTCACAACTGCGCTTCACAACTAACGTACGACTTCGTACTCATGCCCCAGCGCCAGGCAATGGCTCAGCCATTCGCCCAGAAACATGTTCAGCTGGGCCTTTTCGTCCGGCTGGTGCATCGAGGCATTCGGGTAAGGATAGATGCCGCGAAAGCGTCGTGCATGTTCGGCGCTGACCACTTCGGCCATGCGCGCGTCGTGATAGACCTGCACTTCCAGTTGCGGCACCGGCAGCCAGGGCAGGCTGTGCTCCTGACGCACTTGCAGGGTCGTGGTGTAAGGACAGGTCAGCAGGACTTCCAGGGCCAGCACACCGAGCATCTGATCGCCATGGGTCACGGCGATGCGCCGCGCGGCGGGCTCGCTGCGCATGTCCGGCAGCAGTCGCATCAAGCGCGCGTAGTTCGCCTCGCAGGACGCTTGCAGCCCCACCAGGTCCACCCGATAGCGATCGCGCAGCTTGTTTACGACCATAACCCCCTCACTTCAACGCGGTTCAAAGCCAGCCATTGCAAGGCAATGATGCTCGCCGCGTTGGCAATACGCCCGTCGCGCACGGCTTGCAGGGCATCTTCGAAAGCCCAGACCGTGACGCGGATGTCTTCTGCCTCTTCCTCCAGCCCATGCAGGCCGCCAACCCCGGTAGTGTCGCAACGCCCCAGGTACAGATGCACGAATTCGTTGCTGCCGCCCGGCGATGGAAAGTATTTGGTGATCGGCCAGAGCGCCCCGATTTCAAGCCCAGCTTCCTCCTGCGCCTCGCGGTGAGCAACTGCTTCCGGCACTTCATCCTTGTCGATCAGACCAGCGACCAGTTCGATCAGCCACGGGTTGTCGGTCTTGTCCATGGCGCCGACGCGAAACTGCTCGATCAGCACCACTTCATCGCGCTGCGGATCGTAAGGCAGCATGCACACTGCGTCATGGCGAACGAACACTTCGCGATTGATCTCGCGGCTCATGCCCCCGGCGAACAATTCGTGGCGCAAGTGCACGCGTTCGAGTTTGTAGAAGCCCTCGTAGCACTTTTCGCGCCGCACGATATCAACGGCGGTCGGAATGGCGTTGGCAAAATCCGTCATGACTATCCTCTTTTACTGCAAGTCCTGTTCGAGGTGCTTTTTTCCTGGGCCTCGACTTCGCGCCATCCTAACGCGCCCGTGACGTTTGATGCAGCCCCTTTCCTGTCAGCGGGATGGACGGTGAGGGCGAAACCCACTCTAATTAGCTTAGTGGCGAACTGACTGCTTTGTTGAGAGTCGAAGCCGGTAACTTTTTGCCTTCCCCTGTTTCAGAAAGGACGCTCATGTCGCTTTTCAAAATCGCCTCCGTGGCCGCTATCGCCCTGACCCTGGGCGCTTGCGCGAGCCTGTTCCAGCCCAACTACCGGACGCCGTTGGAGACCACCCGCGACGCCTCCGAGCAACTCAAGCCCGGTTGCAGCAATCCGGATTGCCCGCTGGTCAACATCGACACCCTGCACTTCCCGGACGAGCCTGCGCTGGACGGAATCATCGAAAAGCGCCTGCTGCAAATGACCCGCACCTCGCCCGACGCGCCGGTTGCCCCGACCCTGGCGGCCTATCGCGAAGAGTTTTTACGCACCGCCGGCCCGCGCTTCAGCAGCTATCTGCAGGCAAAGGTACGTGAGCAGCATGACGGCTTGGTGATCGTCGAATTGTCCAGCTACCTGGACACCGGCGGTGCCCACGGCACCCCAGGACGAGGTTTCATCAACTATTCACGCCAACAGCATAAAGTGCTGACACTGTCGGACATGCTGGTGCCAGGGCAGGAAGACGCATTCTGGAAAGCCGCGCAAGTGGCACACAACAGCTGGCTGATCAGCACCAAGCTCGATCAGGAACCGGAGTTCGTGAAGAGCTGGCCGTTCCAGAAAACCCAGAACGTGGCGCTGACCTACGGCGGGGTGATCCTCAAGTACGAAACCAGCACCATCGCGCCTTACGCGCTGGGCCATGTCGAACTGAAGATCCCCTACCCTCGCCTGAACGGCATCATCAAGCCCGAGCTGTTTCCCGGCCGTAACTGAAGGCCCGGCCCAGCACTAGCTGGAGCAACCCTGCCACGACCAGTGCCGGCAGGGTTGCGCCGATATCCGGATACAGGTTGGCCAACAAGTGATAGGTGCTGACCCCGCCCAGCCAGGCAAGCAGCGCCGGCCAGCGCAGTGCGGCCGAGGCCACCTGGGCGCTGCGCTTGCGCAGGATGAAGTGGTCAACCAGCACCACGCCGAACAACGGCGCAAACACCGAGCCGATCAGCAGCAGGAAGTTCTGGTACTGGGCTAACGGCGCCAGCAGGGCAATCAGCGTGCAGATAACGCCGATGGCCAGGGCCAGGTGCTCGACCTTGGCGCGCAACAGAATCCCGCTGGACACCGCCGCCGAGTGAATATCGGCAAAGGCGTTTTCCGATTCATCCAGAAGAATCAGCAGCAGCGGAATCCCCAGGCCGGCACCGGCCAGCGCCAGCAGCAAGGCATTGACTTCACCGCTCGGCGCGAACGCCAGGGTATAGGCCACGCCCAGGCTCATCAGCCAGAAATTACCGATGAAGAAACCGATGGCGGTGCCACCGAAGACGTTTTTCGCCCGCTTGCCGAAGCGCGAGTAGTCGGCGATCAGCGGCAACCACGACAGCGGCATGGCAATGGCGATGTCGAAACCCACGGCGAACGGCATCGAACCGTCACCGGCCTGGGCCCACAATGCGGCCAGATCAGCCTTGGCGAACAGGTTCCAGGTCAACCAGGTGCACGCGGCCAGCAGCAGCCAGATGCCCCATTTGCGCAGGATCTGCCGGACGAACGTCAACGGGCCGCTGACAGCCAACAGGGTCGCCAGCGCACCGAAGAACAGCGTCCACATTATCGGATTGGACAGCCAGCTACCGTCGCTGAACGCCTTTGCGCCCAACAGACTGGCGGCGTCGCGCATGACGATGATTTCGAACGAACCCCAGCCGATCAATTGCAGCAGGTTCAGCACCGCCGGCAGGCTCGCGCCTTTGGCACCGAGGCTGAGCTTGAGCGCGGCCATCGACGACAGGCCAGTGTCACTGCCAATCACGCCAACCGCGGCCAGCAGCAAAACGCCGACCAGGGTGCCGAGGAAAATCGCCAGCAACGAACCGGACAGGCCCAGGCCTGGCGCGAGCAATGCGCCGGTCTGCAACACCATCAGGCCGATGCCGAGGGAGAACCACAGGGAAAACAGGTCGCGACCGCCGAACACACGATTGTCGGTCGGCACCGCGATATCGGGAGAATAAGTGCTGGGTTGAATGCTCAAGGGTGTTATCTCAGAGGGACACATTTTGTTATTCGGATCTTCGCTGACTGGTCTGACGCCATCGCGAGCAAGCTCGCTCCCACAGAGGAATGCATTCCAATGTGGGAGCGAGCTTGCTCGCGATGGCGGCGGTGAAAACACCGCCGACTTCAGCTCAGATCAAACTTTCTGATACAGCTGACTGCCTTCCTGCTTGAAGCGCTCGGCCTGTTCGGCCATGCCCTGGGCAACGTCCACGTCGACCGCTTCGATCCGTTGGTTGGCCGCATACTCGCGGACTTCCTGGGTGATCTTCATCGAGCAGAATTTCGGCCCGCACATCGAGCAGAAATGCGCGACCTTGGCCGAATCCTTCGGCAGGGTTTCATCGTGATACGAACGCGCGGTGTCCGGATCCAGGCCCAGGTTGAACTGGTCTTCCCAGCGGAATTCGAAACGCGCCTTGCTCAAGGCATTGTCGCGGATCTGTGCGCCCGGGTGCCCCTTCGCCAGATCGGCGGCATGCGCGGCGATCTTGTAGGTGATGATCCCGGTCTTCACGTCATCCTTGTTCGGCAGGCCCAGGTGTTCCTTCGGTGTCACGTAGCAGAGCATGGCGCAACCGAACCAGCCGATCATCGCCGCACCGATGCCGGAGGTGATGTGGTCGTAGCCCGGTGCGATGTCGGTGGTCAGCGGGCCGAGGGTGTAGAACGGCGCCTCGTCGCAGCACTCCAGCTGCTTGTCCATATTCTCTTTGATCAACTGCATCGGCACGTGGCCCGGGCCTTCGATCATGCACTGCACGTCGTGCTTCCAGGCAATCTTGGTCAGCTCGCCAAGGGTCTCCAGTTCGCCGAACTGCGCTTCGTCGTTAGCGTCGGCAATCGAGCCCGGACGCAGGCCATCGCCGAGCGAGAAGCTGACGTCGTAGGCCTTCATGATTTCGCAGATGTCTTCGAAATGGGTGTAGAGGAAGTTCTCTTTGTGATGCGCCAGGCACCACTTGGCCATGATCGAACCGCCACGGGAGACGATGCCGGTCACGCGCTTGGCGGTCATCGGCACGTAGCGCAACAGCACGCCGGCGTGGATGGTGAAGTAGTCGACGCCCTGCTCGGCCTGTTCGATCAGCGTGTCGCGGAACAGCTCCCAGGTCAGGTCTTCGGCCACGCCGCCGACTTTTTCCAGGGCCTGGTAGATCGGCACCGTACCGATCGGCACCGGCGAGTTACGGATGATCCACTCGCGGGTTTCGTGGATGTGCTTGCCGGTGGACAGGTCCATGACCGTGTCCGAACCCCAGCGAATGCCCCAGGTCAGTTTCGCCACTTCTTCTTCGATGGACGAACCCAGGGCGCTGTTGCCGATGTTGCCGTTGATCTTCACCAGGAAGTTACGGCCGATGATCATCGGTTCCAGTTCGGTGTGGTTGATGTTGGCCGGAATGATCGCGCGGCCACGGGCGATTTCGTCACGGACGAATTCGGGGGTGATGATTTTCGGCACGCTGGCGCCGAAGCTGTGGCCGGCGTGTTGCTGGTCCAGCAGGCCGGCGGCGCGGGCCACTTCCAGCTTCATGTTTTCGCGGATGGCGACGTATTCCATCTCGGCGGTGATGATGCCTTGGCGCGCGTAGTGCATCTGGCTGACGTTGGCGCCCGGCTTGGCGCGACGCGGGTTGTTGACGTGGGCGAAGCGCAGCTTTGTCAGCTCAGGATCGGCAAGGCGTTCCTGGCCGAAATTCGAACTCAGGCCGCTCAGGCGCTCGGTGTCGCCACGGGATTCGATCCACGGCGAACGCACGTCGGCCAGGCCTTTGCGCACGTCGATGATGACGTTGGGGTCGGTGTACGGGCCCGAGGTGTCGTACACCACGACCGGTGCATTGATCTCGCCGCCGAAGTCGGTCGGCGTCACATCAAGGCTGATTTCGCGCATCGGCACGAGGATGTCCGGGCGAGTGCCCTGGACATAGATTTTTTGCGAGCGGGTAAACGGCTGAACCGATTGCTGATCGACCTTGGCCGAGTCACTCAGGTTGGTGGCGATTTTTGATTTTGTAGTCATCACGGGCTCTCCAGACACACATCCAGGCAGTGGATTTTTGTCGGAGCGAACCTGTAAACGAATGGACGCACGGGCGCTGGAGAAACCAGCTGTGCTGTGCTCAGTGCTCGAGGGGTGTTCGATTGTCGAACAACATCCCGGACGAAGCACAAGAGGACTCGCCGGGTGACGAGAAATCTTGTTCCCTACGCAGGCGCTAACCTGATCAGGTTCAACGGGATCCGAAATTATTCGATCTCAGCCTCATAGCAAGGCACCCCGACAAGAACCCGGCCAGTCTAGACACAACTGGCAAAGAACGCCAACCCCACTGCAATTACCGTGATGAATGGCGTAATTACACGCAGTATCAGGATTGTTGCGGCCCCAATGCACAACTACACTCGCTACGCTGAGCCGCTCATTGACGCTGTCAAACCATGGCCTTAGCCTTGGCGCTCAAATTACCTCTGTAATATCAATTCTAGGGATCGTCTATGCTGCGCAAACTCTCACTGGCCCTCGCCGTGTCTTGTGCGTCCAACGGAATGGCCTGGGCAGCAGATGCGCCCTTATCGGCCAAGACGGACCTGGTCAGCGTTTATCAGGAAGCCGTCAACAACAACGCCGACCTGGCGGCTGCCATCGCCCAATACGGCGCGCAGAAAGAAGTCGTGCCCCAGGCCCGCGCCGGGCTGCTGCCGAACCTCTCGGGCGGCGCCAATGTTGCCGAGGTGCGTACGTCGCTCGATCAACCTTCGGGCACGACCAACCGCGATGCTCATTCCTACCAGGCCACTTTGGCGCAACCTTTGTTCCGCGCCGATCGCTGGTTCCAGTTCCAGGCCGCCAAGGAAGTCAACGAACAGGCTGCCCTGCAACTTTCGGCGACCGAGCAAAACCTGATCCTGCAAACCGCTGACAGCTATTTCAACGTGCTGCGCAGCCAGGACAACCTGGCCTCGACAAAGGCCGAAGAAGCGGCGTTCAAACGCCAGCTCGATCAATCCAACGAGCGTTTCGATGTCGGCCTCTCGGACAAGACCGACGTATTGAACTCACAGGCCAGCTACGACACCGCACGCGCCAACCGCATCGTTGCGCAGCGCCAGGTGGACGACGCCTTTGAAGCATTGATCACCCTGACCAACCGCCAGTACAACTCGATCTGGGGCATCAGCCATAACCTGCCGATCCTGCCGCCAGTACCGAACGACGCCAAGGCCTGGGTCGAAACCGCGGGCAGGCAGAACCTCAATCTGTTGGCCAGCAACTATGCCGTCAGCGCCGCCGAACAAACTGTCAAGCAGCGCAGGTCCGGGCACTTGCCAACGGTTGACGCGGTCGCCAAGTACGAGAAAGGCGACAACGATGCGCTGGGCTTCAGCAATCCGGTTCCCTTGGGCCAACCCTACGGCGGCAACGTCGAGCAAACGACCGTGGGCCTGCAACTGAATATCCCGATCTACAGCGGCGGCCTGATCAACTCCCAGGTGCGTCAGTCCTATGCACAACTGGACCAGACCGAGCAGCAACGCGAATCCCTGCGCCGCAGCATCGTGGAAAACACCCGTGACCTGCACCGCGCGGTGAACACCGATGTCGAGCAGGTACAGGCGCGCAAGCAATCGATCATCTCCAACCAGAGCGCGGTGGAAGCGACTGAAATCGGCTATCAGGTGGGTACGCGAAACATCGTCGACGTGCTGGATGCGCAGCGTCAGCTCTACACCTCGGTACGCGACTACAACAACACCCGTTACGACTACATCCTCGACAACCTGCGCTTGAAGCAACAGGCCGGCACGTTGAATCCGGGGGATCTGCAAGTCCTGGCACGCTGGCTCAATCCGAACTACAACCCGGACAAGGACTTCCTGCCACCGGATCTGGCCAAGGCGGCAGAGGAGCAGTTGAAAGCGCGACCTGATCAGTAAAAACCAAAGATCGCAGCCTGCGGCAGCTCCTACAGGATGAATATCAATCCCGTGCAGGAGCTGCCGCAGGCTGCGATCCTTTTCTGTCCGACGACTCGGTCTATTGGCCGATCAACCGCCCCAACCCGTCCAGCAAGCGCTGCAATGCGCCCTGATTGGTGCGCATCACTTTCAACCCGGCCTCTGCCATGCGCTGCGCATCTCGCGGCAGTTCGAACAGCCGCTGCACCGCCACCGCCAGCCCTTCGGCATCCTCCACTTCCTGCAACGCCCCGGCAGTGCGCAACTGCGCGGCAATTTCGAGGAAGTTGAAAAGATGCGGACCGCTCAATACCGGTTTAGCCAAGGCTGCTGGCTCCAGCAAATTATGCCCGCCATTCGGCACCAGGCTGCCGCCGACGAATGCGCTGTCAGCCAGGGCGTAGAGAAACAGCAACTCGCCCATGGTGTCGCCCAGCAGCACTGAAGTATTTGCGCTGACCGCATCGCCACTGGAACGGCGGACCGTGGCAAACCCCTGTTGCTGGCACAACCCGAACACCGAATTGAAGCGCTCCGGATGACGCGGTACCAGAATCAGCAGGGCATCGGGGTGACTGGCCAACAACTGACGATGAGCCGCCAGCACCACCTCGTCTTCGCCGTCATGGGTACTGGCCGCGATCCACACCGGTCGTTCCAGTGCCCGCCATTGCCCGCGCAGTTCAACAGCGCGTTCCAGCAGTTGCGGGTCGATGGTCAGGTCGAACTTGATCGAACCGGTTACTTCGACGGTTTCGTTCCGGGCGCCCAGGTTGCGCAAGCGTTGCGCCTCGGCTTCGGTCTGCACCGCGAACAGGCTCATCTCGGCCAGCATCGGCTGGGTCAGCCTGGGGAACCGGCCATAGCCCCTGGCCGAACGCTCGGACAGCCGCGCATTGGCCAGTGCCACGGGGATCCCGCGCTTGGCGCATTGATGGATATGGTTGGGCCACAGTTCGGTTTCCATGATCACCGCCAGTTTCGGCTGGACCCGATCGAGGAAGCGCCGGGCAGCGCAAGGCAGGTCGTAAGGCAGATAACAGTGCTGGATGCGCGGCTCATTGGCGAACAGTGCATGGATGCGTTCCGAACCGGTCGGCGTCATGCAGGTCACGGTGATCGGCAGATCCGGATAACGCGCCAGCAAGGCGCGGATCATCGGCGCGGCCGCAATGCTTTCGCCCACCGACACGGCGTGCACCCAGATGCCGCCCGGTTTCATCGCCGGCATTCCGTAGGAAAAGCGCTCGCCGATACGCCTGGCATAAGCCGGCGCCTTGCGCGCGCGCAGCCAAAGCCGAATCGCTACCAATGGCAGCCCCAGATAAAACAGCGCGGTGTAGAGAGTTCTATTCATGGCGGCGGAGTTTATCGGCTTTTTCGCCTATCGCCTGCAAGTGCACGGCAAAACGTTCGGCGAGCCAGCGCGCGGCCGGACCGAGCGGTTCATCCCGGCGCCATACCAGCTCCACCACCAGGGCCGGCGGGGTCCACTCGCTGACCAGCTCGACCATCTGGTTCTGATAGGTCGGGTACTGCACTACGTGGCGCGGCAACCAGGCCCAGCCGAGGCCGCGCACCAGCCATTCGGCCATCACATAGAAACTGTCGGCACGCCAGACCTGCGGGCTGGCCGGATCACTGCCGGGATAAATGCTCGACTCCGTGGACATCAGCAACTGCCGATGTTGCGCCAGCTGCTGGCCGTCCACTGCACTTTTGCGCGCCAACGGATGATCCTTGCCGCACACCGTAACCATTTCCACGCTGCCCAGCACCCGCCGCTCAAGCGCCTCGGGAATCTGATCGTGAAAGAACAGCAACCCCAAGTCGGCGCGCCGCTCCACTAGTTTGCGCGCCACATCGCCTTGGGCGGCGCTGGTCAACTGCACTTCAAGGCTGGGAAATTTTTCCGCCAGGGCCTCGAAGCTTTCGATGATCGGCTGATAAGGCATCGCCTCATCCTGCGCCACACGCAGTCGCGCTTCCTGCCCGCGCATCATCGCCAGCGCCCGGCCATTGAGTCGTTCGCACTGGCGCAATACTTCCCGCGCTTCGTCCAGCAAAGCGGTACCGGCTTCAGTGAGTTTCGGCTGACGACCGCTGCTGCGGTCGAACAGGCTGACGCCCAGGTCTTCTTCCAGCAACGCTATCGAACTGCTGACCGCCGACTGCGCCTTGCGCTGATCCCGCGCCACGGCAGAAAACGAACGCTGCTCCGCTACGCTGACAAACAACCGCAGCTGCTCCAGATTCCATTGCATGCTCATGGCCCAACCCATCTTCTAAACAGATAGGTAATGACTTTACCGCATCTGGCGAATCTCTAGAATGCCGACCTCAGAGAGCAACACTTCACACGAGGATTGACCCATGACCGCTTACTACTACCTGGCCATAGCCATCTGCGCCGAAGTGATTGCCACTGTTTCGATGAAAGCGGTCAAAGGCTTCAGCACCCCGCTGCCACTGGTGCTGGTCATCGTCGGTTACGGGATCGCCTTCTGGATGTTGACCCTGGTGGTGCGCAGCGTTCCGGTGGGCGTGGCGTACGCCGTGTGGGCCGGCATGGGGATCGTGATGGTCAGCGTCGCCGCGCTGTTTATCTATGGGCAGAAGCTGGACGTGCCGGCGATGCTGGGGATGGCGTTGATTGTGCTGGGCGTCGTGGTTATCCAGCTGTTCTCCAAGACTGCCGGGCATTGATAAAAAGATCGCAGCCTGCGGCAGCTCCTACAAAGGCAGACCGGACCCACCCGTAGGAGCTGCCGCAGGCTGCGATCCTTTTCCCGTCTCAGCTCCAATCCATGAATCTGTATACTGCGCCCTCGTCTTGAACACTGAGGTCGCCGAATGCCATCCGTTATTTCCACCGACGTGCTGATTGTCGGCGCTGGTGTCGCCGGCCTCTGGCTGAATGCGCGCCTGCGTCGCCAGGGTTTTTCGACCGTGCTGGTGGAAAGCGCCAGCCTCGGCGGCGGGCAGAGCGTGAAGTCCCAGGGCATCATCCATGGCGGCGCCAAATACGCGCTGCATGGTGCCCTGACCGGTGCCTCGGAAGCCATCGCCGACATGCCACGTCGCTGGCGTGAAGCCTTGGCCGGTAACGGCGAGCTGGACCTGTCCGGCGTACGCCTGCTGTCCGAAGCCCATTACCTCTGGTCCCCCGGCACCCTCGCCGGCAACCTCACCAGTTTCTTTGCCAGCAAAGCCGTGCGCGGTCGCGTCGATCAGGTCAAGGGCGAGCAATTGCCGCCAGCCCTGCAAGACAAGCGCTTCAAGGGCAAGGTCTATCGCCTGGCGGAACTGGTGGTCGATGTGCCGAGCCTGATCCAGCGCCTGGCCGACCTGGCCGGCGATGGCTTGCTCGCCGGCCAGACGATCGAGCCGCTGCTCGAAGGCGGCGTGCTGGTCGGCCTGAAGGTGGACGAGCGCGAGATCCGTGCCCAGCGCATCGTCCTGAGCGCCGGCGCCGGAACCGCGGCATTGCTCGAAACGCTGGGCCTGAGCCAGCCCGCCATGCAGCGCCGCCCGTTGCACATGATCATCGCCAAGGGGCCAAGCCTCAAACCGCTGTACGCCCACTGCCTGGGTGGTGGCACCAAACCGCGCATCACCGTGACCACGCACCCGGCGGCGGATGGCCAATGGGTCTGGTACCTGGGCGGCGATATCGCGGAATCCGAAGGCGTGACCCGTGAACCCGCCGAGCAGATCGCCACCGCACAGAAAGAACTCGGCCAATTGCTGCCATGGATCGACCTGAGCACGGTGCAATGGGCGACCTTGCGCGTGGATCGCGCCGAACCGCTGCAATCAGGCCTGACCCGTCCCGACAACGCCTTTGTGGCCGAGGAAGGTCGACTGCTGGTGGGCTGGCCGACCAAGCTCGCCCTGGCACCGGACTTCGCCGACCGCGTCATCGCCAGCCTGACCCGCGACGGTATCCGGCCAAGCCACCCGGCAGCGCTGCCTGAACTGCCTAAGCCACCGATGGGCGTACCCGCCTGGGAGCAACTGCTGCCATGAGCCAACCGACCCTGCACGACTTGCATCGCCCGCTGGGCAGCACCGGCCTGCTGGTTTCCCCCCTGGGCCTGGGCACGGTGAAACTGGGCCGCGACCAAGGGGTGAAGTACCCCAACGGCTTCCAGATTCCCGATGACGACGAAGCACGCATGCTGCTCAAACTCGCCCGCGACCTGGGCATCAACCTGATCGATACCGCCCCGGCCTACGGTCGCAGCGAAGAACGCCTGGGCCCGTTGCTGAGCGGCCAGCGTCAGGATTGGGTGATTGTCAGCAAGGTCGGCGAAGAGTTTGCCGACGGCCAGTCCCGTCACGATTTCAGCGCCGCACACACACGTATGTCGGTGGAGCGCAGCCTGCAACGCCTGGAAACAGACTTCATCGACCTGGTGCTGGTTCACTCCGATGGTAATGACCTGGCGATCCTCAATGACTGCGAAGTCTATGACACCCTCGCCGAGCTCAAGGCCGAAGGCAAGATTCTCGGTTTCGGCTTTTCCGGCAAAACCGTCGACGGCGGCCTGAAAGCGCTCGAGCAAGGCGACTGCGCGATGGTCACCTACAATCTCAACGAACAAAACGAGAAGGCCGTCATTGACTATGCTGCTGCACACGGCAAAGCCATTCTGGTCAAGAAAGCCCTCGCCAGTGGTCATGTCTGCCTGAGTCCGGGCGTGGATCCGGTGCGCGCCAGTTTCGAGTTGTTGTTTGAACATCCGGGTGTTGCCAGTGCTATTGTCGGGACCATCAATCCGCTGCACCTCGCCCACAATGTCGCGACCGTTGCCCAGGTCCTACGTAGCCACTGACGCCGCCCACGCGGCCTTAAGCAGGAGCCGACATGTCGCGTACGCTCATCAGAAAGAACCCGAGCAACTTCAAGACCCTGCCGTTATTCGTCGAAGCGACCCCCGAAGGCCTGGCTTACCAGAGCGTCGGCAGGCCGCTGAATTTCTCCCAGACCCTGCAACGTCGTCGGCCGGTGACGGTTGGCGACAGCGAACGGTTTGCCCTGGAACTGGCCAACCTCGGGGTTTCGGTGCGCCTGACCCTGCATTGGCAGAATCGCGACTATTGGGTGCTGGTGCGCCAACGCCGGCAGGACCGCGGCGATGTGGTGCTCAAGCTGATCTCCGGGTACGTGCCGGCCCATGAACTGAACCTGCCCTTGCACACGGCGATCCAGGAGATAGCCGAAGAGTGCCTGTTGGAAACCCCGGAAGGCTGGCTCGGTGGGCGCTTCAATGACACCTGGCTGCCGACGCCCTACTCGGCCGCCCTGCATTACCGCGAAGCCCTGCCGTTTCGCTTGTCGCCACTGTCCGGCTCGGCGCGGCCGGTACGTTGCGCCAACCTGATGCTGATAGAGCGCCCGCGGGCTTACGTGCATTTGCCAACCGCCTCGCTGCAACTGATCTACGACTTGCGCCTGGACGTTCCCAAGGATGCCAAATCCCTGAGCCTGTTCCATGTCGACGAACGACTGGAAGGTGATCAACTCGTCGCCCGCCTCGACCGCAAGCGCCCCGATCTGTACTTGATGCCCTTGCAGGACGGCCACCCGATGGCTGAGCTCTACACCTTGAAAAAGGATCAGCTATACCCTGCCAGCACGCGCGGACTGTACCTGGCCGAGAGTTTTGCCCGACAGGAGGGCTGGCTGGTTCGCGACGAACGAATTCGCTGGAAGGACTGGGTGAGGCAGCAGGGTCTGACCCCGCCGGGGAAGGATTCGGGCCTGGCGCGATTGCGCGGCAAGGCCAAATTGCTGCTGAAGAAAATTGTGCCGCGCAAGGCGGCACGATAGCAAGAACCAGGAGCGGGGCTTTTGTGGCGAGGGAGCTTGTTCCCGCTCGGCTGCGCAGCAGTCGTGAAACCACCAGACGCGGTCCGCCTGAAAAACCGCGGTGCATGGCTTTGGGGCCGCTACGCGACCCAGCGGGAGCAAGCTCCCTCGCCACAATCAAGACTTGCGGATCTTCTCGACAATGGCAGTAGTGGAGCTGTTTTCCACCAGCCCCAGCACTTTCACGGTACCGCCGTAGGCCGTCACAATGTCCGCGCCGACCACCTGGTCGATCCCGTAGTCGCCGCCCTTGACCAACACGTCCGGCTTGACCGCGCTCAGCAGGTTTTCCGGAGTGCCTTCCGAGAAGCTGATCACCCAGTCAACCGCCCCCAGGCCGGCCAGTACGGCCATGCGCCGGTCGACACTGTTGATCGGACGGCCCGGCCCTTTCAGGCGGCTGACCGATGCATCGTCGTTGATCGCCACGATCAGGCGATCGCCCTGGGCCCGCGCCTGTTCCAGATAGGTCACGTGACCGGCGTGCAGGATGTCGAAGCAACCGTTGGTGAACACGATCCGCTCGTTGTGCGCGCGGGCGTCATCGACCGCCAGCAACAGCTGTTCAAGACCCAGCACTCCACGCTCGGAACCCTCCTCGCGCTGAATCGCACGACGCAGTTCCGGTGCACTGATGGCTGCCGTACCCAGTTTGCCGACCACGATACCCGCCGCCAGGTTAGCCAGGGCCACCGCATGGGGCAGTTCTTCGCCAGCGGCAATCGCGGCCGCCAGGGTGGAAATCACTGTGTCACCGGCACCGGTCACGTCGAACACTTCACGGGCCCGGGCCGGCAGGTGCAGCGCCGGATGATCCGGGCGCAGCAAGGTCATGCCGTGCTCGCCACGGGTCACCAGCAAGGCACCGAGGTCCAGGTCGTGCATCAACTGCGCGCCCTTGCTCACCAATTCGTGCTCGTCGGCGCAACCACCGACGATGGTTTCGAATTCGTTGAGGTTTGGCGTGATCAGGCTCGCCCCGCGGTAGATCGAGAAATCCTTGCCCTTGGGATCGGCCAGCACCGGGATGCCACGGGCACGGGCGGCCTGGATCAGCGCCTGATGGTTTTTCAGCGCGCCTTTGCCGTAGTCGGACAGCACCAGCACCTTGATGCCTTCGAGCAACTCGTCGACCTGCGCGGCCAGCGCCAGCGCGTCGGTGGCGAAGGGTTCTTCGAAGTCGATACGCAGCAGTTGCTGGTGGCGGCTCATGACCCGCAGCTTGACGATGGTCGGCTGGTGCGCAATGCGCTGGAAGATGGCCCGCACGCCGGCGCCCTTGAGGCTGTTGACCAGGCTGTTGGCGGCTTCATCGTCGCCGGTTACACCGACCAGCGAGGCTGGAGCCCCCAGGGCGGCAATGTTCAAGGCAACGTTGGCAGCACCGCCCGGGCGGTCTTCGATGTGATCGACCTTGACCACCGGCACCGGTGCCTCAGGAGAAATCCGTGAGGTACCACCATGCCAGTAACGGTCGAGCATGACATCGCCGACTACCAAGACAGGGGCTTGATCGAATCGCGGCATGGACAACTTCATGGTGCAACCCACATACAGAATGAACAGGGGCGCGATATTAACACAGGGTTGGTGTCGGCTAGTGCGGTGGCTGCAACCGGATGATTCGCCGGGGTTTATTGCTCATTTTTTGAGCAAAAAATCCGCCAGACGACAGCACGTTGCCGAGATTTATTCCGGCTTGGTCAAGAAGCGTAATGGTCTGGATACAAATCACCGGACGCGTTGCACGCCAGGAGTGTGAAAGGGCGAGCCAGGCTCGCCCTTTCGGGGTCAGGCGATGTCTTCGGCCGGGGCGTCGAGGCCCATCGCGTTGAGGCGCGAGTAGTAGCCGTTTTGCGCCAGCAGTTGTTCATGGGTGCCGCGCTCGACGATTTTCCCCTGATCCATGACCAGGATCAGGTCGGCCTTCTCGATGGTCGACAGGCGGTGAG
The DNA here is from genome assembly GCF_054668325.1 of Pseudomonas sp. S2_F07. Lineage (NCBI taxonomy): Bacteria > Pseudomonadati > Pseudomonadota > Gammaproteobacteria > Pseudomonadales > Pseudomonadaceae > Pseudomonas > Pseudomonas sp. S2_F07. Next base: position 4,394,419 of record NZ_CP162758.1, on the reverse strand, counting down.
CGATCACCAGCGTGGTGCGACCTTTCATGACATGATCCAGGGCTGCCTGGATATGCCGCTCGGACTCGGTATCGAGTGCCGAAGTCGCCTCATCGAGAATCAGCAGCGGAGCATTCTTCAACAGTGCCCGGGCAATCGCCAGGCGCTGGCGCTGGCCACCGGACAGCAGCACGCCGTTTTCCCCGACCTGGGTGTCCAGGCCTTCGGGCAATTGGGCAATGAAGTCCATCGCGTAGGCATCCTTGGCCGCTTTCTCGATGTCTTCACGGGGTGCGCCAGCCAGGTCGCCATAAGCGATGTTGTTGGCCACGGTGTCGCTGAACAGGGTCACGTGCTGAGTCACCTGGGCGATATGCCGACGCAGGTTCAACAGCTTGTACTGTTCCACTTCGACGCCATCGATGAGGATTTCGCCCTTGTCGTGGTGATAGAAACGCGGAATCAGATTGGCCAGGGTCGACTTGCCGCTGCCCGAACGCCCCACCAGCGCCACCATTTGCCCGGGCTCGACCGAGAAACTGATGTCATTGAGCACCTGACGCTCGGTATCAGGGTAGGTAAAGCTGAGGTTGCGCACGTCCAGGCGACCGCTGACGACATCACGCTCGACGGTGCCGGTATCGACTTCAGGCTCGACATCCAGTTGCTCGAAGATACTTTCGGCACCGGCCACGCCCTTCTGGATGGTCGAGCTGACTTCGGACAGCTGGCGAATCGGCTTGGGCAGCAGGCCAGCAAGGGTGATGTAGGCCACCATGTCGCCAGCGGACGCATCGCCCCGCAGGAACAGCACCAGGAACATCAGCACGGCCATGGCGGTGTAGATCACCAGTTGCAGCAACGGCGTGTAGATGGCGCCGGTGCGGGTCATGCGCAATTGCTTGTCGGTGTTGCCCTGGCTGGCATCGAAGAAGCGTTTCTCTTCGTACTTTTCACCGCCAAAGCTGCGCACCACGCGATAGCCCTGGATCGTTTCGGACGCCACATGCGTCACGTCCCCCATGGCCAGCTGGATCTTCTTGCTCTGCTTGCGGAATTTCTTGCTGGCCGTGCGCACCATGAGGGCGATCAGCGGCAGGATGGCGACCATGACCAGCGTCAGGCGCCAGTTCATGTACAACAGCGAGGCAAACAGGAAGATCACCGTCATGCCTTCACGGATTACGACCTTGATCGCATCTGTTGCCGCCCCCGTGACCATGGTCACGTTGAAGGTGATACGGGAAATCAGGTGCCCCGAGTTATGCTTGTCGAAATACCGGTTTGGCAACACCAGCAGGTTGTTGAACAACTGGACCCGCAAGTCATGGACCAGGCCCAGGGAAACCTTGGCCAGGAAATAGTTGCCCAGGTACGATCCCAACCCCTGCCACGCGGCGATCAGGATGATCAACAACGGCACCGCCTGTAGCAGTTGCAGATCCCGCAGGTAGGGCACGGTTGGAAACAGCACCGCTTCAGGATTGGATAGACCGTCGACGAAGTACTTCAGGATGTAGCCCAGCATTGGCTGCGTCGAAGCGAAAATCAGAAAACCGACGATGCTGATCAGGAACAGGCTGATATACGGCCGGACATAGCCGAGCAGGCGGAAGTAGATTTTCAAGCTCGATGGGCTTGCGCAGAGACTGGAGTCGGTCATATCACGCGAATGTCGATGAAAAGGACGCTGACTTTACCACAGCTTCCCCAGGGTTCTGGCAATCGCATACAGTCTGTGTATTGTGGCGCGTCAAATAGCCACCAGATGTCCCTGCCTTGGTATGGTCGCTCAATTCAGGAATAAGTTACCCAGCATGCAATTAAACGCTTTGAACAGCACGTCCAACAGAATCTTCGATTTCATTTGTTTGTGGATCCTTCCGCTCGGTTATTTATTGCTGCTTTGTGCGCTGTTTTTCCTGCCGGGACGCAGTGTGCATCACAAGCTTTACTATGGCCTGTTCAGCATTCCAGCACTGTTTGCGCTGTGCCTGCGGCCGCGGCTCGGCAAAGAGTTGCTGCGCGAACCGATCGTCATTGCAGTCCTGCTGTTTATGGCGTGGGCACTGCTCAGCCTGTGCTGGAGGCCAGACGACGACATCGACTTTGGCCAGTTCAAACCGCCATTGCACACCTTGTTGCTGTTTGTTGGCTGCTACCTGCTGGTGCGCTTTCGCAGCGAAATCATCCAGCCCCTGCTGTTCTGCGCCGCGACGGTGGCACTGGTCATTTCTGCCTACAACCTGTACAGGTTCGACCAGATCTATCAACCGGAAATGCGCCTGATCGGTGTAGGCGCTTTCGACAACCCACTGCTCAGCTCCCACGTTTTCGGCTTTTTTTGCACCTACTGGCTCAGCCTGAGCATGACCTGCAAGCGACGCCAGATACTTTGGCTGAGCGTACCGGCGATGGCGATCATGTTCGCCGCAGTGCTGGCCACCGGCTCCAGGACCCCACTGGTTGCACTGACGCTGGCTGCGCTATGGCTGTGTTTCATCTGCTGGAATCGACGCTCGGTGTTCATGCTTGGCGCCATGTTCTTCGCCGGTACTGCGACTTTCGCGTTATTTGCGGACAAAATCTTCGAAAGAGGCAGTTCCTTCCGCATCGAGCTCTGGCAATTGACCCTGGACCGGATCGCCGAGCACCCATGGATCGGGCACGGCTACAACGCCGTACTGAGACTGGACCCCGGCGTAGGCTACAACCTTCAGGAGCCCCATAGCTTTGTCTTGGGCGTGCTCTACTACGTCGGCATTATCGGCCTGCTGCCATGGCTGTTCTTTCTCGCATGGGGCTTCATCAGCAGCCGGCGCCATCGCGTGCAACCGCTGTTTATCATTGCCTCAGCCTGGCTGGCCTTCGGTATCGGCGCGGGCCTGACTGAAGGTGGCGGGATCATCTCTCGCCCCAAGGAGCACTGGTTCCTGCTGTGGATCCCCTTGGCGCTGATTGCCGCATTGAGCATCAATCAACGGGCCCGGCGCCTGCTGGACATGCCAATCAGGACCGCGACACCAGGCACCCTGCAACAGCTGACTGCCGATGCCCGGATCATCGAAGAGGATGGTCTTGGCCCCAAGGTCCTGCGCCTGAGTGATGGCAGTTTTCTCAAGCTGTTCCGCCGCCGCCGCTGGTATACCTCGGGTAGTTTCACGCCCTACTCCGACCGTTTTGCCGTCAATAGCGTGCAACTGCGCAGCATGGGCATTCCGACACCGCACATCCTCGATCTTTACCGGTTCGAAGACGGCAGCACCGCTGTGCATTACTCCCCGTTGCCGGGCAACACGCTGCGCCAGATCCTGCAAGGCATCACCGCCCCGGCGGTGCGCCAGGCACTGGTGGAGCGCTTCGGTAAATTCATGGCTCAACTGCACCAGCAGGGGGTCTACTTCCGCTCCCTGCACTTGGGCAATGTGCTGGTGCTGGAGGACGGCGAGTTCGGCCTGATCGACCTGGCCGACCTGCGAATTTACCCCTCGGCATTGAGCCCTTCCCTTCGTCGGCGTAATCTGCGCCACATGCAGCGCTACGCATCAGATCGGCATTGGTTGTTCGAGGATCACTTCGAAGCGCTGCTGCTGGGATACGCCGCGACGGCTTCGAAAGCCGACGTGGATAATTTGCACAGGCACGTGCTGGCCGGGAGTCCTCCAGCCCAGGCTCACTGATGATAGAAACCAACCCGCTGATCGCGATGACGGCTTACCTGCTCGCCATCGCGACCGCTGCGCTATTGTTGCGCAGTGTGCCGAGATTCACCCGACAGCTGGAGCACTCCGGCGAAAGCCGCTTTGCCGGCATCGACGGCTTACGCGGGTATCTGGCCTTCGGCGTGTTTGTCCATCACTCGATCATTACCTGGATTTTTCTGCAAACCGGTGTGATCGATTTTCCGCCGAGCAACTTCTACTCGCAGCTCGGCCAGGGCAGCGTCGCCCTCTTTTTCATGATCACCGGCTTTCTGTTCTGGGACCGCCTGCTCACCCACGGGCGGCAACACGACTGGCTGGCATTTGCGGTATCCCGACTGTTTCGCCTCTACCCGCTCTACCTGCCGCTGATGTTGACCGTGTTTGCCTGTGTGTTCTATTTGCAGGACTGGGAACTCAAGGACTCCGGCACCCAACTCATTGGCCAGACCCTGGCCTGGCTGATCTTCGACCGGCCAGACGTCAACCAGTACCAGCAGACCGGCATGCTGATCTCCAACGTCACCTGGACGCTGGGGTACGAGGTGTTTTTCTACCTGGCCCTGCCACTGGCCGCCATGGTGTTCATCTATCGCGGCGGCTGGATGCAGACAGTGCTGTGCCTGATCGGCATTTACACCCTGTACCAGGTGGTCGGCTGGGAACACTCGCTGAAAAAGCACTTCCTGGCCAGCTTCCTCGGAGGCATCGCTGCGGCGTACTGGATTCGCCGTCCACAATGGGTCGCCTGGAGCCTGTCTCCGCTGGCGGGCATCATCGCCCTGCTCGCCTTGGCGATCGCCTTTACAGCATTCAACCGGGCATTCAACCTGGGAGCGTTGTTGCTGCTTTCACTGTTCTTTGTGATCGTGGCCTCCGGCAACACTTTGTTCGGCGCCCTGAGACCACGCAGCATCCGCTGGCTGGGGGAAATCAGCTACAGCACGTATTTGCTGCACGGCTTCGTGCTCTGGGTACTGGTGCAGCGACTACCGCCGATATTGCACCTTGACGCCCGGCAAGCCTGGGTCTTCCTGCCGTTGATGGCCGCGTGCAGTTGCCTGCTGATCATCATCGGCAGCCTGACTTACCTGTACATCGAAAAGCCCGGCATCAATGCCGGCAAGAAAACCCTGCACTGGTTGCGCCAGAACAGGAAACCGGGGAAAGAACTTCCCGAGGAGACGGCTCAACAACGTTGAGCAATGGTCGCGGCATATCACGCCCCCTTGAATCCAGCCTTTGGCTCAGTCTTTCTCCACCCGTGAGAAATACATACGGCCCAACCCACGCCAGGTTTTCTTGTTCCAGGCCTTGAACGGAATCTGCGCCAGCAACTCCCGCGCCAGCTTGCGATCACGGTTGGCGGTCTTGAGGAACATGGAATTGAGAAACTTGTAGCGCACCTCGTCATACAGCGGGTGATCGCTGAAGAGCGCGTAGGTGCGCAGGATGCTGTCGATCATGAAGCGGTGGTTCTTGTAGGAGTTGGTGGCATGCTTGCGATAGCGCGCCATCAACACATTCAGACCATCGATGAAGTAGCCGGCATGGGTCACCTTCAATTCGATCAGCAAGTCTTCCAGGCGAATGGTCGGGTCGAAACCGCCCACCTTGTCCAGCGCTTCGCGACGGATCATCAGGGTGGGTGCCGGAGGATAGGGCTTGCGCTCCAGGAACATGTCATCGAAGTCCAGGCGACGGAACGGCACATCCCGGCGCTGGCGCTTCTCGGGGTAAAGATTGCCGTCGGCATCGATCAGTTCGATATTACCGGCGCAAATGCCGACCTCTGGCTTGCCGTCCATATGCGCGACCTGGGTGGCGATTCGCTCCGGCAGCATGATGTCATCCGAACCGAACGGCACGATCAGGCTGCCCTTTGCCCGGGCAATCGCACCGTTGAGGGTATTGGTCAGCCCCTGGTTTTCCTGAACCCGGAAGTCGAAACCATGAACAGCCTGCAACGCCTTGATCCGCTCGACGCTGTCATCCTTCGAGCCATCGTCGACCACCAGCAACTCGATGTTCCGGTAGGTCTGGTTGAGGACGCTGAGAATGCTTTCCTCGATGTAAGGGGCGTGGTTGTACGACGCGATAATGACCGTGACGATGGGTTGCGCGTCGTTCATGGCTGTTCCTTGCGGGCCTGTTCCAGGCCGGAGTCGATCAGGTTGAGGTATTCGCGACGGAACTCCTCGATGTCATGGTGTTGTTGCAAATAACGAAAAGCCTGCTCGCCCTTGGCCTTGAGCTCGTCATCCGAAAGGCCAAGGTAAGTGTCCAGCGCCGCCTGCAACGTCGGCACATCCTTCGGCGTAATCGCCAGGCCACCGGCCCCCTCGATGAGCGGCAACATGGCCGGCACGTTCGAGGCAATCACCGGCAAATGCCCACTCATGCCTTCAAGCAGCGCCAGCCCGAGGCCTTCGGCCAAAGAAGGCATGGTCCAGATATCGAAAGCGCGGATGTACTGCAGGGCAATTTCCTTGAACCCCAGCAAATGGGCGCGGCCACTTAGGCCGAGGCGGTCGATTTCCGCGGCCAGGCGCGACTCTTCGCGGCCGGCGCCGATGATCGCCAGCTGGGTATTGGGGTATTTGTCCTTGAGTGCGGCAAAGGCCTGCAGCAAATAGACATGCCCCTTGACCGGCACCAGTCGCCCCAACGCACCGATCAGCCGCACCGACGGATCGATGCCCAACATTTCACGGGCCTTTTCACGGCTGTGTTGCAGGCCTTCGGCTTGCTCGATGTCGATGGCATTGGTGATGGCGTAGGTATTCTGGTCGGTGAAGCCGCAGTCACAGTCCAGAAGATACTGTTTCACCGCAGGCGACACGCCGACGAAGCGCCAGTGACGATCGATCAGGCGCTGGGTCTGGCGGCGCCGGTAAAAACGGTCGTACTCGCCAAAGCCGTGGGAAATGCCGATGCACAACGGCACTTTCAACCAGCGGTTGAGCGCCAGCATCATGTTCACCGGCTTGAAGCGGTTGCAGATCACCACATCGAATTTTTCCCGGCGGCAGAACTTGTACAGCTGCCACATGGCCCGCAGGCGCATGCCCTTGAGGGATTTGTCGGAAAATTCGAAGTACACCGAACGATCAGCCCGGCTCACCGCTTCGCCCGGCCCGGGCTTGCCGCGCAGAAACGCAGCCGTCACCTCATAGCGATCGCTGGGCAGGGCCTTGACGATTTGCTCCGCGAGGTCGGCGAAATCATGGGCTTTGACGTTGTAGTCAGGCTGCAGTTGCAGGACCTTTGACCGCTGACTCATAACTCTCCCCGCTGAGAAACGTTGCCTGGTGTGTGCTTGACGGACCACAAAAGCTCGTGGCGCCGGACGGCCTTGCGAAAGAATTCGTTCTCGCCATAAGTGGGCGGCAACCGGCCGGCCAACAAACGTTGTATCAACCGACGCAAGCGACGCTTGAACGGCATCGCCGGCTGCAGGTCGTGCATCATGCCCAACGCCATGGCCTTGTCGCGCTGTTGCTCCAGCGGCAAGGGCAGGCAATAAGGCTGCATCGGTTGGGCCGGATCGAAAGCAGGCGGCAAGGCGATGCCATCACCGGTATCGCCCATCGGCCAGCGGTCGTTGTCGTGCAGGTGGTTGGCATAACCCAATAGCGTGGACGGCTGCCAGTCCAGGCCTTGCAAGGCTTCGAGGACTGCAGCCTGGGCGCAGATATGATCGGGATGCGGATCGAGGGTCGGATGCGGCAAAACGATGACCTCGGGACGGGCCCGCAGCAGCAACTCACGCAGATCCGCCAGCAGATTGTTCCAGGTCGGCGCGCCATCGGCATCGCCGGGCAGCGTGAAAGGATTCAACTGACGGAACAGCCGGGTATCGCTCAGGTCCGCTTCCCGCGACCCTGCCGCCACCGCAGGCGCGGCCTGCATGCTCGCCAGTTGCAGACAGAAATAACCCAGTTGTACGCAGCGGGCCTCGGGCACACCGGCCCAACGTGGCACGGCGATGCTGTCCCAGGTGCGCAGACGGCCTTTCAAGCGGGCCGCATCGACCTTGTTCAGCCCCATCTGCCGGTAGTGTCCGGCTTCGATTTCACCCGCTGTCAGTGTGACGATCCAGGTTTCGTCGGCCTGGCTGTACAAACCGTAGGCCGCCAGTTCGGCGTCATCGGCGTGGGGCGCGACGACCATAACCCGCTGGCGCCGGTAATCCGGGTGCTCCAGCGCCCAGAGCACAGGCTCACCGAACACGCGACAGAAACGCCCGCGCAAGCGCAGGTCACCACGGGACAGCGCCTGAGCCTGACCGCTGAGATTGAGGTAACGCAGGCCGTTTACGCCCCGTTCGAAGGTTTGCCGGTCAGGGTTTTCACCCCCCGCCAACTCGACCAGCGGATCGAAAAAACGACCCAGCCAGGTGCTTTTTACCCGCAGGGCCAGCACCAGCGTCGCGTCGTCGACCAGCATCACGCCCTCGTCCAGCCGCAAATGTTCACCGTTGAGGTGCACCTTGGGCTGGGGCGTGTAGGGGGGAAAGCTGTACTGATAATCGTCTTTCGGTGAGTAGAACAGATGGTCGGCAAACCAGGCTTCGTGGGCAATCCAGCCCAGAACCGCCAGCACCAGCGGCAACCACCAGGCCACCAGCACGCCAATGACGATCAACAGCACCAGCGCAATCAGCAGGCCGATACGTTTATTGCGCCGATGGCGCTTGAGCAGTTGCTGTTTGCGACTCATGGCTTGGCTCATACGGTGAACACCGGCACGGGGTTGCACCAGCGATCCTTGTATTCACGGTCGGCGCGACCGAAGGAAAAGCGCAACGGCTTGTCCTGGGCCCGGGCATGTTCCCAGGCGCTTTGGGTATTGAGGAAACTCAACACACTGCCGGGGCTGAACTCGCGAGTCTCGGGATCGACCCCGCCATTGATGTATTCGACGCTGATCCACTGCGGGGTTTCGACGCGGTACACCAGTTGAATCGCAATCGGCGCATCGTTGAGGAAAATCACCGAGCCGATCAGCAACTCGCGCAGCAACTCGATGACCTCGGCCATGCGCTCGGCACCCGTCGCCGGGAAACCCCAGCGGCGCTGGAACAAGTCGCAGTAAATCGCCGCCAACTCAGCACTGGAAAATTCGGACACCGGCCGCACCACGCCACCGGCCTCTTCCAGCAAGCGCAATTCGCGGCGCTGGTTATAGCGAAATTTTTTCGACAGCTCTTCGGGCGTGCGGGCCATGGCCAGTTGTTCGGCTTGCAACTTGATGCCAGTGAAACGGCCTTCGTTCAGCGCCGACAGATACCGCGCGCGATGACGCAAAGGCGCCTGGGTATCGGCGGCGGCCGGCAGGATGATCTCGGCGTTGCCGAGGTCGAACAGACCCTTCTTGCCGCGACGCTTGAGCACGTCCTTGGACAAGGCCAGGTCGCGACCCCAGGTCGGGATCGCCGCCTTGACATCGTCGCCCTGCACCCAGGCCAGGTAACGCACCGGAATGTCAGCCAGTTGCGCCAGCCGCTCGACCACCATGGGATGAGTCGCGACGCTGCCGCCATAACGCTGCCAGGTTTCGGCGTAAGTCGAGGCGTCGACTACCGCCCAGCCACGCTCGCGCCAGCCTTGAAATCGGTTGAGCATCAGCCCCTCTGTGCCAGTTCGGTAACGTGCGGCAAGTGCCAGAAAGCATCGCGCACTGCGCGATCGGAGAAGCGTTCGCGCAAGCGCTCGAGCATCAACCCGGCACACTGCCGACGCTGCTGATCATCCATACCGTGCAGATGTTGCAGCCCTTGGGCCAGACGCCCGGCATCGCCCAACGGGAACAGGATGCCTACGCCTTCGACCACCTCTTTCGCTCCGCCGCACGCCGTGGCGAGCAAAGGAACGCCAGCGGCCATGGCCTCCAGCAGCACCATGCCGAACGGTTCGTGATCGGAACTCAGGGCGAACACATCGAAGGCCCGGAAGTAGTTACGCGCGTCCGGCACCTGACCGAGGAACAGAACCCGGTCACCGATACCCAGTTCCCGGGCCTGGTCCTTGAGGTCCTCCTCCAGGCGCCCTTTGCCGAGAATCACCAGTTGGCTGTTGGCGGGCAACCCCGGCAACGCCTCGGCGAATCCCTGCAGCAGCGTGGCCTGGTCCTTGTCCGGATGCAGCCGTCCGACGTTGCCGACGATCCACGCATCCGCCGACAAACCGAGGGTTTCCCGGGCCTCGCGAGCCGACACCTGGGTCACCTGCAAGGCGTCCACATCGATACGGTTGTACAAGGTCTGGATCCGCGAAGCCGGCCACTTCGGCAGGCATTGGCGCATGTCGTCGCGCACGGCGTCGGACACACCGAGCAGACTCAAACGCTTGCGGAAAATATGCGCGAACAGTTTGCGGCTGCCACGCTTGTAATCGTCAAAAGCGTGGTGCACGCCAATCACCGGCAACGACGTGCCGAGCAAGGCGATATAGATCGGCTTGAAGCGGTGGGCGATGCAGAAACTGAAGTTGCGTGATGCGGCGATCTTGCGCAGATCGCCGATGGCACCCAGCTTGAGGCCACGAATGGCCTTGGAGCTGTACTCCATGAACAGCACTTCGTCGGAGGCGCAGCCCGCGGCGACTTCGGCATCGGCAACCCCGGTGAGAAACACCGTGGTCACTCGATAACCGGTCCCCGCGAACAGGCTGGCGTACTGCCGTGCGCAGTCCAGGAACGGCCCGTCATAGCCGTGGCAGAACTGCAGCACATGGCGTTCAGCCGAACGTGTCATAGGCGTTCGCGCCCTCTTTGACCACCAGGATGTCTTCCATGATCAGATACTGTAGATCCGAACCGAAGAACATGTTCAGGGCGTCAGTCGGCGAGCAGATCATCGGTTCGCCGCGACGGTTGAGCGAGGTGTTCAGCGACACACCGTTGCCGGTCAGCACTTCCAGCGCTTTCATCATGTCGTAGTAGCGCGGGTTGTATTCGCGCTTGAGCACCTGGGCTCGGGAGGTACCGTCTTCGTGGACAACTTCGGGCACGCGGGTCTTCCACTCTTCAGCCACTTCGAAGGTGAAGGTCATGAACGGGGCCGGGTGATCGATCTTGATCATCTGTGGCGCCACGGTGTCGAGCATCGACGGGCAGAAAGGCCTCCAGCGCTCGCGGAACTTGATCTGGTGGTTGATGCGGTCAGCCACGCCCGCAATGCTCGGGCAACCGATGATCGAACGACCGCCCAAGGCGCGCGGACCAAACTCCATGCGGCCCTGGAACCAGGCCACCGGGTTGCCATCGACCATGATTTTGGCGATCTGCTCGGGCATGTTGTCGAGCTTGCGCCAGGTCGGCTTGTTCTCATGACGGGCGCATGCGGCAATCACGTCCTCGTTGCTGTACGACGGGCCGAGGTAGACGTGTTCCATCTTCTCGACCGGCACGCCACGGGCGTGGGACACATAGGCCGCGGCACCGACTGCTGTGCCGGCATCGCCGGATGCAGGCTGTACGAACAGCTCTTTGACGTCGTCGCGGGCGATGATTTTCTGGTTCAGCTTGACGTTCAACGCACAGCCGCCAGCGTAGGCCAGCTTGCCGGTTTCCTTGAGCACGTCGCCCAGGTAATGGTCGATCATCTGCAGCGCAATTTTTTCGAACAGCGCTTGAATACTGGCGGCGTAGTGGATGTACGGCTCGTCGGCGATGTCGCCTTCACGCTTGGGACCCAGCCACTCGATCAGCTTCGGCGAGAAGTAGTAACCCTTGCCCTTCTCTTTGTAGCGACGCAGGCCGATGACGTTGGCGTAGTCGGTGTTGATCACCAGTTCGCCATTTTCGAACGAAGCCAGGCGCGAAAAATCGTATTTGCTGGCGTCGCCGTACGGCGCCATGCCCATGACCTTGAACTCACCGTCGAGCATATCGAAACCGAGGAACTCGGTGATCGCGCCATACAGGCCGCCGAGGGAGTCCGGATCGAAGAATTCCTTGATCTTGTGGATCTTGCCGTTTTCGCCATAACCGAAGAAGGTCGTGGCGTACTCGCCCTTGCCGTCGATACCCAGGATCGCGGTTTTCTCTTTGAAACCGGAGCAGTGATAAGCGCTGGAGGCGTGGGCCAGGTGGTGTTCGACCGGCTCGATCTTGATCTTCTTCGGATCAAAACCCAATTGCTCCAGGCACCAGACGATCTTGTTGCGATAGCGCTTGTAGCGACGGTTACCCATCAGGATCGCGTCGAGGGCGCGGTCCGGGGCGTACCAGTAACGCTTGGCGTACTGCCAGCGGGCCTTGCCGAACAGGCTGATCGGGGCGAATGGAATCGCGACCACGTCAACGTCGGACGGCTTGATGCCGGCCTGTTCCAGGCAGAATTTCGCCGATTCGTAGGGCATGCGGTTCTTTGCATGTTTATCGCGTACGAAGCGCTCCTCTTCAGCCGCCGCGACCAGCTTGCCGTCGATATACAGGGCTGCGGAAGGATCATGGCTAAGGGCGCCGGACAGGCCAAGAATCGTCAATGCCACAGGGGTCTAGCCTCTTTAGTCTGCATGCAGGCGCAAGCGCCTCAAAAATTAATGTGCCCTCGCAAGGGGCGAGAGACAGCTAAAGGGCGGGATTATAGCGTAAAAGCGACGGCAAACCTCTAGCCGCAAGCGGCATGCAACTACGGCCGGGGCCTCGCGGCTTCTTTTTATCCGCGTGCAGGTCGCCAATAGATGGAAATATTGCCGTCCACGCTTTGCCGGTAAATCGTGTACGGCAAGACAACGGTGTCCAGCGCGCCGGACACGGCCAGGTCCACCAATACGAGCGGTACAAGGATGCCCGTAGGGTCTGGCGGCGCATTCAATACACAGAAGTCGTAGGCCAGGCCGCTGAAGACCCGGGGAATGGATTGGCAATAGGTCTTTTGCCGGCGCAGCCCCTGCGCGGCCTGGGCTTCATCCAGCAGGACGGTGGCGGCGGTCCCGCAGCCCGTTAGCGCCACTGATAAAACACCCGCTGAAACTGCCATTTTGATCGTCACTGCCTGCCCTCCGAGAACGTCGGGCAAACTAGCATCGGGGCAATTTTGGCCACAGTTCATGACTTCCCAAGATCGCGTAGGACGGTTCACAAGAACTTGTCTGCTTTCTTGGTTGGCAGTTCCGGCCTCATCGTCGGAACGCCGCCCGGAGCAAGCTCGCTCCCACATTTGAACTGAGGTGTTCACAGGTTTTGTGTTCACCACCAATCCCTGTGGGAGCGAGCTTGCTCGCGATAGCGGCTTAAGCAGCGCCTGAGATGTCCTTGGGAAGACGCTGATCGATGACCTGGTAAAGGGCACTACCTTCAGGCCAATTGCGCATGAACCGCGCGCGATCCCCGGCATACGCCGGGGCGAAGCTGCCGAGGGAGCCGTGCTGGCACATCGAGTCGAGGTCGATCAACGCCCAGCGATCCTGCTGCCAGAACAGGTTATGCCCCTTGAAGTCGCCATGGCTGATGCGCAGGCGAATCAATTCGGCGAACAGATGATCCAGTGCCGCCAGTTCGGCTTGCGGTGCATCGCCACGTTCCACATACGGCGCAAAACGCTCGATGATGTCCGGCCCCGGCAGGTACTCGGTGATCAGGTAAGCCCGGCTGCGCAGCCACATGAAACGCTTTTCCAGCAACGCCAGCGGCTTGGGCGTGGCAATCCCGAGGAATGCCAGGCGGTTGCCTTCGCGCCAGGAATGCCAGGCCCGGCTCGGGCGCCAGAAACGCTTGAGCCAGTGAGCAAAACCCTTGATGTTGTAGCGCTTGATCACCAGCGTGCGGCCATCCACCTCGACCTTGCCGACACTCGCCGCACCGCCGGTCTTGTACAGATGCCCCTGATCGAGCAAGGCATCGGCCTGCTCCAGCACCGGCACCATCGACGGCACTTCCTCTCGGCGAATCGCCTGTAGTCCGAAGGCCCCGCGCTGGACGCTGAACAGCGTGCACTCGCGGCCGACCTTGATCAGGAAGTCCTTGAGGCGCCAGCTGCGGACCTTGTCGATCTGCTTCTGCAACGCTTCCATGGGCAAGGCGTGTTCGCCGTTGCTGAGCAGGTAATACACCAGCAACTCTTCAATGAAGGGTTCGATCGACTTCGGCAACTGGGCGAAGAACACCCCGAGGTTTTCCAGGACCTTCTGCCGGGACAGCGGCTGGCCAGGCGTCTCGCAGCAGATGCCCGCGCCATCGATCAGGTACAGGCGCCCGCCCTGGCGCAGCAGGTTGTCCAGATGCAGGTCTTCTTGCCACAGCCCCTTGCGATGCATCTGACCGATCGCGCCCAACGCCTCGGCCAGCACCGCGCCTTGCCCATCGGACAGTACGGGCTGCTGCTCAACCTGCTTCCAGGTGTCGCCCAGGCTTTCGGCATGCTCAAGGAAATCAAACAGCAGCCAGCCACCCTCGCCGTCCTTCAGGCCATCGGCCAACAACTGCGGCGTGGTCAGCCCCTGGGCAGACAGTAGGCGCACGCCGTCCAGTTCACGCTGAAAATGCCGTGCAGCCTTGCTGCCGACCAGCAATTTGGCAAGCACCGGCCGGCCACGCCAGACGCCGGCACCGACATAACGCTGCCCCGGCAACACCCGCAACAGGCTCAGCAATTGCAACTCGGCGGGGCCGGCGGCGTCGGCCAGCGAAACGCTCAGCGGCAAGCCTGGGGTACGGCCGGCAGACTTCAGTTCGGACAATCGCATCAGCGTGGCCTCTTCTGGCTGCGCCGCGCGGTCAACCGCTGCAGCCAGCTGTCGATCAGCGAGCTGTCCTGCGGCTGATCCAGATAGGCGGCCAGCAATTGCCGCAGTTGCGACTCGCCCCACTCGGGCGCGCGACGCGTCAGCGGTTCCAGATCCTTGATTCGGTCACGCTGCCCGTACAGCAGCGGCCGGGTCTTTTCCAGGTCAATCAATTGAGCCTGATAGCCGTTGCCGGTGGCGCGCATGAAAATGTGCTTGGGATAAAAGCACCCATGCACCTGGCGTGCGGCGTGCAGCTGCCGGGCCAGTTCGCCACTGGCCTTGAGGATTTCCGAGTGCTGCTCAGGGCTCAATTGAGCCCAGCGCTGCAACAGCGAGTCGAGGTCGTCCCAACCGTCCAGGGCGCGGGTCATCAGGATCGCGCGGACTTCGCCATTGACCTTGCGCTCCCCGTAAAACACCGCGTCCAGCGCCGGAATGCCCATCTTCCGGTAACGGGAGATGTTGCGAAACTCGCGAGCGAAACTCGGCTCGCCGAACGGTGCGCGCAAGGTGCGGGTCAGGTAGTTGCTTTGACGCTTGAGGTAAAAACCATGACCTTCCAGATCCAGCCGAAACACGCTGCTCCAGCCACCGCGACCGGTGTTGGGTTCGTCCACCGCATCGAGCTGCTTGGCCCAGAGCGCCTCGAACGTGCCGAGGCCATGGCGCTCAAGCAGCGCACGGTCCTCAGCGGCCAGAAAATCAGTCATTCGCGTCCCTCGAAAAATCTCACCACATGCCGGATGCGTTTTTTGTCCGCAGCGTTGAGCCGGGTCCGGTTGCGGTATTGCAGGTAAAAGCGCAGGCGCTGGGTAGCCGACAATTGATACTTGGCGACCTTGTCCAGGCACGCCAGATCCTTGGTAATACGGTACTTGAGCCAGAAACCGCGCCAGAAATCGCCGTTGGGGCAGTCGATCAGAAACACTCGAGCCTCATCGTCGATCAGCAGGTTGCGCCACTTCAGATCATTATGGGTGAAGCGGTGGTCGTGCATGGTCCGGGTGTATTGGGCCAACTGGCGACTGACGGTATCGACCCAGGCGCGATCCGACAGCTTCGGGTCGCGGCGCTCGGCCAGTGCCGACAAGTCTTCGGTGCGCGGCAGTTCCCGGGTAATCATCGCGCCGCGAGCGTAGGCCGCACCGCGCCGCTCCAGCCCCCAGGCCACTACTTCGGCAGTGGGAATGCCCCACTTGGCGAAGCGCTTGAGGTTCTGCCATTCCATCTTCACCCGAGGCTTGCCCAGGTAACGCCGCAAGCCTTTGCCGGCACCCACATACCGTTTGACGTAATAGTTGACGCCATTGCGCTCGACACGGATGACCTCCGAGAGCACGTCACTGGTCAAACGCTCGCCTTGCAGTGCAAACACAGCCTCGAGGCTGCCAAAGTCATCGGCCAGCTCGCTGTAGGCCGGATCCAGTTTCCAACCCGACATCAGAGCGCATCCCCGTATCGCTGTTTACGCTCATAGAGCTTGTTGGCCTTGCCGTCGAGCCAGGCCAGCAAAGACGCCTCTTCACTCAGGATCTGGCGCAGCGGCTGCTGGAAATAGCCCTTGAGGAAGCGCAGCTTGTCGCGGCGGGTCAGACCGATGTCCAGCGCGGAAAAGTACAGCGCGGCCAGGTCCTTGTTGCGCCAGCGCGAGGTGATCGCCGGGCGGGTCTGGGCACGGTGCAGGTCGATCACCGAGAGCTTGAAGTCATCAAAGGTCACCGGCTTGTCGGTGTGCAGCAGGAAATGGCAGATGTAGCAGTCGCGGTGATTGACCCCGGCGCGGTGCATCATGCCAGTCATGCGTGCGACTTCGGCGATCAGCGCGCGCTTGAGTTTTGGCTCGGGCGGCTGCTTGACCCAGTTGATACTGAAGTCTTCCAGGCTGACCGTCGGCGCCAGCTCTTCGGTCACGATGAACGAGTGCTGGTCGGCCGGGTTGCTACCCTTCTCGCCATACGCAACGGCGGTCATGGTCGGCACGCCGACTTCCTGCAGGCGCTGAATGGCCTGCCACTCCTGACCGGCACCCAGTACAGGGAGTTTGGCGGTGAGCAGGTTCTTGAAGATTTCGCCCCAGCCGATGCCACGGTGGATTTTCACGAAAAACCCGTTGCCGTCGACTTCCGTGCGTAATGTCCTGCGTGCTTCCAGCTCGCGGTACACCTCACCCTTGAGCCCCTCGACTTCGGCGAACGGGTCGCGTCCGGCCCAAAGGCTCTTGAACGGTTCAGCCAGCATCAACTTCATTTAAGCGCGCTCCGCCAGAATCACATCGGCCGCGTGCTGCGGCATGCTGTAGAGGTCGGCCGTTTCGGCGAAGGCCAGACCGTTGCGGCTCCAGGCCGCCCTTGCTTGAGCGTCGTTCAACATGCCGGTCAGGTACTGCGTCAGCTGCGCCTGATCGAACGGTTCGTCCAGCACCAGGCCCGCATCGGCCTCGGCGATGTAATGGGCGTAACCGCACACCGCACTCACCAGCACCGGCAGGCCGGCCACCAGGGCTTCGAGCAGCACAGTGCCGGTATTTTCGTTGTACGCCGGGTGAATCAACAGATCGGCACCCAGCAGGAAACGCGGGATATCGCTACGCCCCTTGAGGAAGGTGACGTTGTCGCCCAACCCCAATGTCGCACTCTGCATCTGGAATAATTTGGGGTCATCCTGGCCAATTACAAACAGCCGGGTGCGCTTCTTCAGATCAGCGGGCAATGCCGCCAGGGCCTTGAGGCTGCGGTCCACCCCCTTGGTCTTGAACCCGGAACCGATCTGCACCAGCAGCAGTTCGTCGTCCTTGAGATTGAACTCAGCACGGAACCCGGCGCGAATTTCATCGGCATCCGCCGGTCGGCGACGGTCCTGGGCGATACCCGGTGGCAGCAGGTGGAAGCGCTCCAGTGGAGTGTCGTAATGCTTGATGAACAGCGGCTGCTGGACCTCGGAAATCATCAGTACTTCGGTCTTCGCCTCTTTGGCGAACACCGCCCGCTCGTATTCGGCGAAATGGCGATAGCGGCCCCAACGGCGATACAGCGAGTTACGCAGGTTCTGCGCCTTGTCTTCGAAGCAGCCGTCGGCGGCATAGTAGACGTCCAGGCCCGGCATCTTGTTGAAGCCGATCAGGCGGTCGACCGGGCGCTTGGCCAGGTCCGCTTCCATCCATTCGCTGAGCTTTTCGTTGCGCCGATGGTTGAAGAACGCCTTGACCGGCGCCACCAGCACTTCGAAACCCGGAGGGACGTCGCCTTCCCAGATCAGCGTGTAGACGCGAATCTGATGGCCGCGTTTCTGGCACTCCAGGGCGATTCGCATGAAGTCGCGCTGCAAACCGCCAAAGGGAAAATATTTGTACAAGACAAATGCCAATTGCATCAGCGCAGCTCCTCAGCCATTAACAACGTGCTCAGTCGGCTGGCGACACGCTCGGGATTCAGACGCGTGAAGCACAACGGCCACTCGCGTTTCAGGTCAAATTGACGGGCATCTTCAGCCGTCGGTTGATAAGTGCATTTCTTTTGCAGGCACGGAGCACAAGGGAAATCGCTGGCCAGGTGAATCTGCACCTTGCCATAGGCGCCGGTCAGGCCCGGATTGGTCGGGCCGAACAGCGACAGCGTCGGCACATCCAGCGCGGCGGCCAGATGGCCCAGGCCGGTGTCTACCGCCACGCAGGCTTGCGCGCCCGCCAGTACCTTGCCGACACCGGCCAGATTCAGTTTGGGCAACACTTGGGCGTGTTTGAAACCGGCAGCGATACGCTCGGCGCGGGCCTTTTCCACGGCATTGCCCCAAGGCAGTTTCACCCCGACCCCAAGGTAGCCGACCCGTTCGGTCAGCTCGCGCCAATAGGCTTCTGGCCAGTGTTTGGTGTCCCAGGTGGTGCCGTGCAGAAACACCACGTACGGATTCTTGCGCGGCAATTCCACCAGGCGCTCGATATTCAAGCCGTAGTCGCCCAGGCCTTTGGGCAAGTCATAGCCCAACGCGATGGCGAACAACTGACGCACTCGCTCCACCGCGTGCTGCCCGCGGGCAACGGCCAGGCGTCGATTGTAGAAGCGCGCGGCGATGGGCTCGCGCGCCGAGCTTTTATCGAGGCCGGCCACCGGGGCCTTGACGTAACGGGTCAGCCAGGCGCTTTTCAGCAAGCCCTGGGCGTCGATCACCAAGTCATATTTCGTGGCGCGAACGCTTTGCTTGAAGCGCTTCCACTCACCGCTCTTGATGGTCTGCCAGATGTTTTTGCGCCAGCGACGGATCGCCACCGGAATCACCTTGTCCACCGCTGGATGCCAGGTCGGGATCTCGGCAAAGCCTTCTTCCACCACCCAGTCGAATTTGATGCCGGGAATCGCCCGTGCAGCGTCGGTCAACGCCGGCAACGCATGAATGACGTCGCCCAACGATGACGTCTTGATCAACAGAACCCGCAAGCTATTTGACCTCGACCGGAGTGCCTTGCAACCGCTGCAGGGCTTCGTTCACCGCTTGCGGCATGAGCTGGCGCAGGCAGTTGTAATGGCCGAAACGGCAAGTGCGGTCGAAGCATGGGCTGCATTCGATACCCAGGCGAACGACTTCGACGTGCTCGGCCAGCGGTGGCGTGAAACCTGGCGACGTCGAGCCGTAGACCGCGACCAGCGGGCGGTTCAGCGCGGCGGCAACGTGCATCAATCCGGAGTCGTTGGACACCACCGCATCGGCGCAGGACATCAGGTCGATGGCTTCAGCCAGCGAGGTGCCGCCGCTGAGGTTGACCGATTCTTCACGCAGGCCGGGAATCAGCCGCGCGCGGATGTCTTCGCCCACGGCGTGATCGTTTTTCGAACCGAACAGCCAGACTTGCCAGCCTTCGCGGATCTTCGCTTCGGCAACCGCGGCGTAATGCTCGGACGGCCAGCGCTTGGATTCACCGAACTCGGCACCAGGGCACAGGACCAACACCGGGCGGTCGAGGGTCAGGCCGAATTTGGCCAGTGCCGCTTCGCGGGTAACCGGGTCGATCTGCAGTGTCGGGCGCGGATAGGGTTTTGGCAGTTCAACGCCAGGCTCGTAAGCCAGGGCCATGAAGCGCTCGATCATCAGCGGATAACGATCCTTGTCCAGCGTGCGCACGTCGTTGAGCAGGCCATAGCGGAACTCGCCACGCCAGCCGGTGCGTTTCGGGATGCCGGCAAAGAACGGCACCAGTGCCGACTTCAGGGAATTGGGTAGCAGGATCGCCTGGTCGTACTGGCCAGCCAGGGATTTGCCGATGCGCCGACGCGTTGCCAGCTCCAGGACACCGTGACCGAGCGGAAAGCTCAAGGCCTGGCGAACTTCGGGCATGCGCTCAAGAATCGGCCGGCTCCACTCGGGGGCCAGCACGTCGATTTCGCATTGCGGGTGGCGTTGTTTCAGACACTGGAAAAGTGTCTGCGCCATCACCATGTCACCGACCCAACTGGGCCCAACGATCAGAATTTTCATGTGGTTTCCATAAACGAACCGGGGAGGCCTACGCCTCCCCGCCTCGAGAATCTCTGCGGGAGCACGGCGGCTTGCGATGGGTCATCACCTTCAACATTGCTGTCGAGTGTCACTCCGCTATCGCGAGCAGGCTCGCTCCCACATTGGGTATTGGTGTACCTCGATCCGCATGACACTGCAGATCTACTGTGGGAGCGGGCTTGCTCGCGAAGGGGCCGTCACATCCAACATCACTATTGACTGACACTCCGCCTTCGCGAGCAAGCCCGCTCCCACAGGGGATATTGGGCGTATCAAATATCCCGTTTCAGCTTAGCCCCAGCTCACGCCAGATCCGCATGACCTGCCGCCGTTCGTCCGCGAACTGGTCGCCCGGAATCACCCCCGGGTCCTTCTGCAAGGCCTGCCGGTGGGCGGCGGAACGGTACGCTTTATACGCTTCACGCAACAGGCTGGCATCTTCGACCGGCATCAGCCCTTCATGCTCCAGCTCTTCCAGAATGCGGATATTGTCTGTCCAGCGCAGCAATGGCGGGTGTGTTTCGGACCACGCCAGGGCCGCGTATTGCACCATAAATTCAATATCGACGATACCACCGGCGTCCTGCTTGATATCGAACGGCGCCGTGGCTTCGAAGGCATTTGCCCCGGTGCCGGCCGCGGTGCTCTTGCTGCCCAGGTTATCGCGCATCTTGGCGCGCATCTCACTGACCTCCTGGCGCAGGGTCGGTAGATCACGGGTTTTGCCCAATATCGCGGCGCGGACTTTCTCGAAGGCCTGGCCGACATCCTGGCTGCCCACCAACACCCGCGCCCGCACCAGCGCCTGGTGTTCCCAGGTCCAGGCTTCGTTCTCCTGATAGCGGGCAAACGCCCCCAAGGAGCTCACCAACAAGCCCGACGCACCGGATGGCCGCAGACGCATGTCCACTTCATACAACTGCCCGGAGTTGGTCTGCGCCGTCAGCAAGTGAATGATCCGCTGCCCCAGCCGGGTAAAGAATTGCGCGCCATCGATGGGTTTCACGCCATCGGTTTCAGCCTGCGGATCGCCGTCGTGGATGAACACCAGGTCCAGGTCCGAACCATGCCCGAGTTCCAGGCCGCCGACTTTCCCATAACCGACAATGATGAAGCCGGGATCGCACAAGGTGCCATCGGTGCGCAGCGGCGTGCCGTACTTGGCCACGGTCTGGCGCCAGGCCAGGGCCAGCACTTGCTCCAGGATCGCCTCGGCGAGCCAGGTCAGGTAATCGCTGACTTTCATCAGCGGCAGGCTGCCGGCGATTTCCGAAGCAGCCACCCGCAAGCGGTGCGCCAGCTTGAAGTGGCGCAGGGCTTCCATTTGCTGTTCGAGGTCGTCCTCGGGAATCCGTGTCAGGCGCTCGCGTAATTCGGCCGCCAGTTCTGGCGCCAGTGGCGGCTTGAACAGCCGGCCTTCGTTGAGCAATTCGTCGAGCAACAGCGGGAAGCGGGTGATTTGCTCGGCGATCCACGGGCTCGCCGCGCACAGCGTCAGCAAACGCCGCAATGCACTGGGGTTCTCGGTCAACAGCACCAGGTACGCGGAACGACGGGCCACGGCTTCGACCAGCGGCAGCACCCGCTCCAGTACCAGGTCCGGATTGTCATGTTCCACGGCCTGTGCCAGCAACCGCGGAATAAAAGCATCGAGACGCTCGCGCCCCAGACGCTGCATCGCCCTCAATTGCGGGCTACCGCGCAAGCCGGCCAAGGCTTTCAAGGCTTTTGGGGCATCCTTGAAACCACCCTCTTCCAGTTGGCGGCAGGCAGCCTCATCGTCCTGGGCCTCTTCCCACAGCGGCAACCACTCACCGCCGACCACCACTTCGCTTTCGGCGCCCTGCTCTTCATCGGGATCGGCAATCACCTGCCCGAAGTGCCAGGCAATACGGCCGCGCCAGTACATCAGTTGTTCGTGGAACGCCGTCCAGTTGGCGAAACCGAGCATAAAGGCAATGCGCGCCTGATCCTGCTCGCCATTAGGCAACATTTGCGTCTGGCGATCGGCAATCGCCTGAATCGCGTGTTCGGTATAACGCAGGAATTCGTAGCCTTCACGCAGCTCGCTGATCACGGCCGGCGGCAGATAACCCTGGCCTTCCAGCGTGCCCAGTACCTTTAATAGTGGGCGCTGCTGCAAGCTCAGGTCCCGCCCCCCGTGGATCAGCTGGAATGCCTGGGCAATGAACTCGACTTCGCGAATACCGCCGGAACCGAGCTTGATGTTGTCGGCCATGCCCTTGCGCCGCACTTCCTGCTGGATCAGCTGCTTCATGGTGCGCAGCGCTTCAATGGCCGAGAAGTCCAGGTAACGCCGGTAAACGAATGGCCGCAGCATCTCCTGCAGTTGCGCGCCGGCGACTTGATCCCCGGCCACTACCCGCGACTTGATCATCGCGTAGCGCTCCCAGTCGCGACCCTGATCCTGGTAATACTGCTCCAGCGCGTTGAAGCTCAGCACCAGTGCGCCCGCCGAACCGTAGGGACGCAAGCGCATGTCGACGCGGAATACAAAGCCGTCGACAGTCATCGGGTCCAGGGCCTTGATCAGCCGCTGGCCCAGACGGATGAAGAACTCCTGGTTATCCAGCGGGCGTTTGACGCC
Source organism: Pseudomonas sp. S2_F07 (assembly GCF_054668325.1). Lineage (NCBI taxonomy): Bacteria > Pseudomonadati > Pseudomonadota > Gammaproteobacteria > Pseudomonadales > Pseudomonadaceae > Pseudomonas > Pseudomonas sp. S2_F07. The sequence continues at coordinate 4,371,908 of NZ_CP162758.1, read as the reverse complement.
GACGGTTTCGCCACCCTCGGGGTAGGCGAAAATCAGGTCGATGTCCGACGACAGGTTCAACTCCACGGCACCGAGCTTGCCCATGCCAAGAACGACCATCTGCTGCGGCTCGCCGCTGCGCCGCCCGGTCGGCACGCCGAACTGCTGACAATGCCGCGTGTACAACCATTGATAGGCCTGATCGATGCTCGCATCGGCCATGTCCGAAAGGTCGCGGCAGGTCTGGATCAAGTCGGCCTGGCGTGTCAGGTCGCGCCAGATGATCCGCACCTGATGGCGTGCACGCTGGCGGCGCAAGACGCGGCCAAGCAGATCGTCGGTCTCGGCCGCGCTTACGGCGGCCGCGATCTGCCCGCATAACTCACCGGGAGCGAAGCTGCGGTCCAGCTCACCGGACTGCACCAGCTCCAGCAACATCAAAGGGTCACGAACACACTGTTCAATCACAAAATCGCTGGCGGCGGTGACGCGGGCAAATTGCGCCCAGCGTTCCGGCGTCCAGGCAGACAGCCCGTGATCATCGTCCAGGGCGGCCACAGCAGCCCGGAACGACTGCTCGGCGCGAGTGACAAACGGCAGGAGAATGGCGGGCAGTTCGGCAAGCGAGGGGAGGCTCATGGTCTATCCTTGATCGGCGTACAACGGACTGCATGTAGTGGTTTTCGAAAACCCACTACCTGAGGGAGTGTCGAACAAAAGTTAGAAATAGCTGAAATTTCTTTAATTTTGGCAGCCAGCATCAAGCTTTTACCTTTTGTAGTTGGAAAAAGACCAACCTTAACGATTATTCTCACAACGCAGCCGGGGGCCACAAGCCGCTCATCTGTAGTTTTACTACTCGTATATACATTAGCCGGGCTGAAATGCCGGAAGATTTGTAGTAAAACTACACGCCGCCGGAACAACCTATCGGCAATCCAAGAATTTATATCGTCTGCCCACAAGGCCAGTCGCAAACTCAGGCAACCGATTCTGGAAGCCTTTCCGCCCTGGAGCAAGCCATGCAAGACCTCGATCCCGTCGAAACCCAGGAATGGCTGGACGCCCTGGAATCGGTTCTCGACAAAGAAGGCGAAGACCGTGCTCACTATCTGATGACCCGTATGGGTGAACTGGCGACCCGCAGCGGTTCGCAGTTGCCTTACGCCATCACCACGCCTTACCGCAACACCATCCCGGTAACCCACGAAGCACGCATGCCTGGCGACCTGTTCATGGAACGCCGCATTCGCTCGCTGGTACGCTGGAACGCGATGGCCATGGTAATGCGTACGAACCTGAAGGATTCTGACCTCGGCGGTCACATCTCCAGCTTCGCTTCCAGTGCGACCCTGTATGACATCGGCTTCAACTACTTCTTCCAGGCCCCGACCGAAGAACACGGCGGCGACCTGATCTACTTCCAGGGCCACACCTCGCCAGGCGTTTACGCCCGCGCATTCATGGAAGGCCGCATCACCGAAGACCAGATGAACAACTTCCGTCAGGAAGTCGATGGTCAAGGCCTGTCGTCCTACCCGCACCCTTGGCTGATGCCTGACTTCTGGCAGTTCCCGACCGTATCCATGGGTCTGGGCCCGATCCAGGCGATCTACCAGGCACGCTTCATGAAGTACCTGGAACACCGTGGCTTCATCCAGCCAGGCAAACAGAAAGTCTGGTGCTTCCTGGGCGACGGCGAGTGCGACGAGCCGGAATCCCTGGGCGCGATCTCCCTGGCCGGCCGCGAGAAGCTGGACAACCTGATCTTCGTCATCAACTGCAACCTGCAGCGCCTCGACGGCCCGGTTCGCGGCAACGGCAAGATCATCCAGGAACTCGAAGGCGTGTTCCGTGGTGCCCAGTGGAACGTGACCAAAGTCATCTGGGGCCGTTTCTGGGACCCACTGCTGGCCAAGGACGTCGACGGCATCCTGCAACGCCGCATGGACGAAGTCATCGACGGCGAATACCAGAACTACAAAGCCAAAGACGGCGCGTTCGTACGTGAACACTTCTTCAACACGCCAGAACTCAAGGCAATGGTCGAAGACCTGTCCGACGACGAGATCTGGAAGCTCAACCGTGGCGGCCACGACCCGTACAAGGTCTACGCGGCGTACCACGAAGCGGTCAACCACAAAGAACAACCGACCGTCATCCTGGCCAAGACCATCAAGGGTTATGGCACCGGTGCCGGCGAAGCGAAAAACACTGCGCACAACACCAAGAAGGTCGATGTCGAAAGCCTGAAGTTGTTCCGCGACCGCTTCGACATCCCGGTCAAGGACGATGAACTGGAAAACCTGCCGTTCTTCAAACCGGAAGAAGGCAGCGCCGAAGCCCGTTACCTGAGCGAGCGCCGTACCGCACTGGGCGGCTTCGTACCTCAGCGTCGCGCCAAGAGCTTCAACATCCCGACTCCGCCACTGGACACCCTCAAGGCGATCCTGGACGGCTCGGGCGACCGCGAAATCTCCACCACCATGGCCTTCGTGCGAATCCTCGCGCAACTGGTCAAGGACAAGGAAATCGGCCCGCGCATCGTACCGATCATCCCGGACGAAGCCCGTACCTTCGGTATGGAAGGCATGTTCCGCCAGCTGGGCATCTACTCCTCCGTCGGCCAGCTCTACGAGCCAGTCGATAAAGACCAGGTGATGTTCTACAAGGAAGACCAGAAGGGCCAGATCCTCGAAGAAGGCATCAACGAAGCGGGCGCCATGAGCTCCTTCATCGCTGCCGGTACTTCGTACTCCAGCCACAACCAGCCGATGCTGCCGTTCTACATCTTCTACTCGATGTTCGGCTTCCAGCGTATCGGCGACCTGGCATGGGCCGCTGGCGACAGCCGCACCCGTGGCTTCCTGATCGGCGGCACCGCCGGCCGTACCACCCTGAACGGTGAAGGCCTGCAACACGAAGACGGTCACAGCCACCTGCTGGCCGCGACCATCCCGAACTGCCGCACCTACGATCCAACCTACGGCTACGAGCTGGCGGTGATCATTCAGGACGGCATGAAGAAGATGACCGAAGAGCAACAGGACGTCTTCTACTACATCACCGTGATGAACGAGTCGTACCAGCAGCCAGCCATGCCGGCCGGTGCCGAAGAAGGCATCAAGAAAGGCATGTACCTGCTCGAAGAAGACAACCGCGAAGCGGCGCACCACGTTCAGCTGATGGGCTCCGGCACCATCCTGCGTGAAGTCCGTGAAGCAGCGAAGATCCTGCGCGAAGAGTTCAACGTCGGCGCCGACGTGTGGAGCGTTACCAGCTTCAACGAACTGCGTCGCGACGGCCTGGCCGTTGAGCGCACCAACCGTCTGCACCCGGGCCAGAAGCCTAAGCTGAGCTACGTCGAAGAGTGCCTGAACGGCCGTAAAGGTCCGGTCATCGCCTCTACCGACTACATGAAACTGTTCGCCGAGCAGATCCGTCAGTGGGTACCGTCCAAGGAATTCAAAGTCCTGGGCACCGACGGTTTCGGCCGCAGCGACAGCCGCAAGAAACTGCGTCATTTCTTCGAAGTCGACCGTCATTTCGTGGTGTTGGCAGCCCTGGAAGCACTGGCTGACCGTGGTGACATCGAACCTAAGGTTGTGGCTGAAGCCATCGCCAAGTTCGGTATCAACCCGGAAAAACGCAACCCACTGGACTGCTGAGGAGAGATTCTGTGAGCGAACTCATTCGCGTACCTGACATCGGCAGCGGTGAAGGTGAAGTAATTGAACTGTTTGTAAAGGTCGGCGACCGTATCGAAGCCGACCAGAGCATCCTGACACTTGAGTCGGACAAGGCGAGCATGGAAGTGCCTGCGCCGAAGGCCGGTATCATCAAGAGCCTGAAAGTTAAGCTGGGCGATCGCCTGAAAGAAGGCGACGAACTGCTGGAACTGGAAGTCGAAGGTGCCGCGCAAGCGGCCCCTGCGGCTGCCCCTGCACCGGCTGCCAAGGCTGAGGCCAAACCGGCTGCGGCACCTGCCGCCGCGCCTGCCCCTGCTGCGCCGGCTGCCGCCAGCGTTCAGCAAGTGCACGTGCCGGACATCGGTTCGTCGGGCAAGGCCCAGATCATCGAGATCCAGGTCAAGGTCGGCGACACCGTCGCGGCTGATCAATCGTTGATCACCCTGGAGTCCGACAAGGCGAGCATGGAAATCCCGTCGCCAGCCGCTGGCGTGGTCAAGGCCATCAGCGTCAAGCTCAACGACGAAGTCGGCACCGGCGACCTGATCCTGGATCTGGAAGTGGCGGGTGCTGCGGCACCGGCTGCTGCTCCGGCCCAGGCTGCCGCTCCAGCTGCCGCCGCTGCGCCTGCTCCTGCAGCAGCTCCGGCTGCACCGGTTGCCGACAGCGTTCAGGACATCCACGTTCCGGACATCGGTTCGGCGGGCAAGGCCAAGATCATCGAAGTCCTGGTCAAGGCCGGCGACACCGTTGTGGCCGACCAGTCGCTGATCACCCTGGAATCCGACAAGGCGAGCATGGAAATTCCATCGCCTGCCGCTGGCGTGGTGGAAAGCGTTTCCATCAAGCTCGATGACGAAGTCGGTACCGGCGACCTGATCCTGAAACTGAAAGTCAAAGGCGCCGCTCCGGCCGCCGCACCGGCACCTGCCGCTGCTGCTGCCGCTCCGAGCGCACCTGCTCCAGCTGCTGCTCCTGCCGCCGCCGCCGCTGCACCTGCTGCTGCGCCGGCCGCCGCGCCAGCCAGGCCGGGTGCAAAAGTTCACGCCGGCCCTGCCGTGCGTCAACTGGCCCGCGAATTCGGTGTCGAGCTGAGTGCCGTTGGCGCCAGCGGTCCGCACGGTCGCATCCTGAAGGAAGACGTGCAGGTTTACGTCAAGGCCATGATGCAGAAGGCCAAGGAAGCGCCGGCCGCTGCTGCCGGTGCAACCGGTGGCGCGGGCATCCCGCCGATTCCGGTCGTGGACTTCAGCCGCTTCGGTGAAATCGAAGAAGTGCCGATGACCCGCCTGATGCAGGTCGGCGCAGCCAACCTGCACCGCAGCTGGCTGAACGTGCCGCACGTGACGCAATTCGACTCGGCGGATATCACCGAGCTCGAAGCGTTCCGCGTTGCCCAGAAAGCCGTTGCAGAGAAGGCCGGCGTCAAGCTGACCATCCTGCCGTTGCTGCTCAAGACCTGTGCGCACCTGCTCAAGGAACTGCCGGACTTCAACAGCTCGCTGGCGCCAAGCGGCAAAGCGATCATCCGCAAGAAATACGTGAACATCGGCTTCGCCGTCGACACTCCGGATGGCCTGCTGGTACCGGTCATCAAGAACGTCGACCAGAAGAGCCTGCTGCAACTGGCCGCCGAAGCTGCTTCCCTGGCTGAAAAAGCCCGGACCAAGAAGCTTTCGTCGGATGAGATGCAAGGCGCCTGCTTCACCATTTCCAGCCTCGGCCACATTGGCGGCACCGGCTTCACGCCGATCGTCAACGCGCCGGAAGTGGCGATCCTCGGTGTTTCCAAGGCAACCATCCAGCCAGTCTGGGACGGCAAAGCCTTCCAGCCGAAACTGATGCTGCCACTGTCGCTGTCCTACGATCACCGTGTGATCAACGGCGCCGCTGCTGCACGCTTCACCAAGCGTCTGAGCGATCTGCTGGGCGACATCCGCACCATGCTCCTGTAACACCGACCGGCCCTCCTTCACCGGAGGGCCAGTTGCGTTCCACGTTTCCGAGCGCCACGCTCGTACCTCAACCCCGCCAATTTGGCGGGGCTTTTTTTTGCCTGAAACTTTTACTTAAAACGTCTTCCTACATTTGTGGCTGATATCGCCCACAAATCGAATCCATTTCTGCCAGATATTTATTCAGGCCAAATAACTAGTCTTGGCTGAATACCCTCCATTACATCCGAAACAACCAACTATCCATTAACTGGCAGCGAATGGACTCAAGCATGTTCAAACCAACTATTGGGCCAATTATTGGCCACACTACAACTAATCATGCACGTATATTTGTGCGTGGCGCAGCACAAAAGAATGCACCCGTATTTGCCGGCATCCGTTATCGCCGATCCGGGCATGAACAATGGATCGAAACAATCTTTGCAAAGCTGACAAGTCTGCAAGATATGTCCGATGTCCTGGTTCTCGATAACCTGGCGCCCGATACCGAATATGAATACCAGGCCGGCTGGTTCAGTACCAGGAGTGCCGGGCACACCGCGGATTCACTGCAGGAACTACCGCTGCGATGGCCGAAGGAGCTCTATCACTTGCGTACGCGTTCCGGCTCGTTCGCCACGCCACGTGGCTATTTCGTCGGCTCATGTCGCTACCTGAGAATGACCGCCGGCGTTGCGTCGGCGCCAGAGTGGGGCGACCGGATATTTGCCTCGATTGCTCAGCTGGCACAGCAAGCCGACCCGCCGGTCAGCGCGATGTTGATGACTGGCGATCAGATCTATGTCGACGATTTGAATTTTTTCGCGCCTGATCGCGAATATCAGCAAATACTTGCGAAATACCGTGCGGCGTTCTCTCAGCCACATATTTCCAGATTAATGGCCAATATATCGACTTACATGATCCTCGACGATCACGAAATTGAAGATAACTGGCCAGACAAGAAAAAATCAGGCGATGATATTTTATATAACAACGCCATAAGTGCTTATGAGATATATCAAGCCAGCCACAGCCCGGTATTTGAATTATTTGACGATGGCCGGATCAGCCGACTGGCGAAGCACTATTGGTATCAGTTCAGCGATGGCGATATCGAATGGTTTGTCACCGATGGTCGCACCCGGCGCAATCTATCCGCCAATGATCGGCGCCTGCTTGATAACGAACAAGAATATGCCTTGTGCCAATGGCTGATCCACAGCCCTGCGCGGGTCAAACTGGTGGTCACCAGTGTGATGTTCTTCCCCGATGCCAGGCAAAACGGAAATGATGCCTGGGCCGGATTTCCCGCGCAACGGCTGCGGTTGCTGGAGACCATTCGTTTGTACCGGCTGAAGAATGTCATATTCGTTGCCGGTGACGTCCACGCCTCCATGACCAGCCGACTGACCCACAGCGAAGACCCGGGCTTCGAAGTGCACACCATCGTCTCGTCGCCCCTGTGCAACTCCAGGCTGCTGCCCTATGCCAGTCAATCCGGCTTTATCCTCGACCGTCCGCTGGCACGGACCGCCGCAGGCGAATATCGGCAGGAACTGACCGGTAAAGTCATCAGTCAGGATAACTTCGCGCATCTGGTTATCGACGCAAAACGCATCCGGGTCAATTACCACGATCGCGATGGCGAGCTATTGCAATCGACAGCCATTGAATTGCGTTGACGGCAAAAAATCACGGCCTTCGAGACGACTCCGAAGGCTGCGACCTGATCAATAGCAATACTTTTCACTGGAAACTTCAGAAATCTTCGCACCTGCCGACATATTCTTATAGCACTTGGCCTTCATCTCTCTTGTCAGTCGGTGTCGCAATGATGCAACCTTGCCGCAGGCAACAGTAAAGAGGGCGAGAGCCCGGCGCGTTCAGCATATTCGAAGCGAGTTTCCCTCCATGAAAAGCCAACCCGATGCCGCCAGCCGTATGGTGGCCGAGGTAGTGACGCAGTTGCCTGTGCCCTCGCGGCTCGGCATGCTGCGTTTCGAACGGCTTAATGAACCCAGCTGGGCGCTGCTGTTTCTCGACCCCAATTGCGAACGCCAGTTCGGCCTCCCCGCCGTTGAGCTGTGTGCGCTGGTGGGCTCGCCCTACGCCAGCCTGATGGAACCGCAAGCGCGCTATCAACTGCACGACGCGATCCAGCAGCAACTGAGCGAAAGCACGCATTACCTGATCCGCTACACCCTGCACACCACCTCTGGCTCCCTGACCCTGCTTGAACTGGGCGAAGCCTTCAAACAACACAATCGACACCTGCTGCGCGGCTACCTGCTGGTCATCGACGGCCTGTTCGAGGATGACCCGCTGCAAGCGGCCCTGGATCTGGAAACCCAGAACTCGCGCCTGCAAATCGCCCTGGAGCTCAATCAGCGTGCCCAGCAGGAGCAACTGCTGCACCTGGAGCGGGTGCGTGCCCAGCAGGACCTGATCCTGCTGCTCACCCGACAACGCTACAGCAGCAACAACTCCTTGCGCGAAGCCGCCGAGCTGATCACCCGCAGCGCCTGCAACATCTACGAAATCGACAGTGCCAGCCTGTGGCACCTCGAAGGCTCGATGCTGGTGCCGATCTCGGCCTATCACCGCACGAATCAGCAATACCTGCTGCCGCAACCGATCGATGTCAGCGTTTTCCCCGACTACCTCGACGCCCTGCACACCGGCCGTGCCATCGACGCCCATAACGCCATGCGCGACCCGCGTACCCGGGAAATGGCTGAAAGCCTGCGCCCGCGCGATGTCAACGCAATGCTCGACGCCAGTATCCGCGTCGATGGCCAAGTGGTCGGCGTTTTGTGCCTGGAGCAGACCGGGGCGACCCGCGACTGGCAGTCGGATGAAATTGCCTTCGCCGGAGAACTGGCGGACCAGTTTGCCCAGGTCATCAGCAACCACAATCGGCGAACAGCCACCAGCGCCCTGCACCTGTTCCAGCGCGCAGTCGAACAAAGTGCCAACGCCTTCTTGCTGGTCAACTGCGATGGTGTGGTGGAATACGTCAACCCGAGCTTCACCGCGATCACCCAATATTCCACCGAAGAAGTGCACGGTCAGCGCCTGTCAGAACTGCCGGCCCTGGAAAACCTCAGCGAGCTGCTGTTCGATGCGCCTTCGGCGCTGGCCAAGAGCAACAGTTGGCAGGGCGAATTCAAGAGCCGCCGGAAAAACCTCGAACCCTACTGGGGCCAGTTGTCGATCTCCAAGGTTTACGGCGACAACCGCGAGCTGACCCACTACATCGGCATCTACGAAGACATCACCCAGACCAAGCTTGCCCAGCAGCGTATCGAGCGCCTGGCCTACACCGACAACCTGACCAACCTAGGCAACCGCCCGGCGTTCATCCGCAACCTCGATGAACGCTTCGCCCGTGACAGCGATGCGCCGATCAGCCTGTTGCTGGTGGACATCGACAACTTCAAGCGGATCAACGACAGCCTCGGCCACCAGACCGGCGACAAACTGCTGATCAGCCTGGCCCGACGCCTGCGCAACAGTCTGATCCCGAGCGGCAGCCTGGCGCGATTCGCCAGTAACGAATTCGCCGTGTTGCTGGACAACAGCGACCTCACGGTAGGCCAGCAAGTAGCCAACCAGTTGCTGGCGACCCTCGACAAACCGATGTTCGTCGACAACCAGTTGATCAGCGTCACTGGCTCCGTGGGCCTGGCCTGCGCGCCGCTGCACGGGCGCGACCCGCAAACCCTGATGCGCAACGCCGGGCTAGCGCTGCACAAGGCCAAGGCCAACGGCAAACACCAGGTGCAAGTGTTCACCGAAGCGCTGAACGCCGAGGCCAGCTACAAGCTGTTCGTCGAAAACAACCTGCGCCGCGCCCTGACCCAGAACGAACTCGACGTGTTCTACCAGCCCAAGCTGTGCCTGCGCAGCGGTCGCCTGCTGGGTATGGAAGCACTGCTGCGCTGGGACCATCCGGAAAAGGGCATGATCCGCCCGGACCAGTTCATCAGCGTCGCCGAAGAAACCGGGCTGATCATTCCGATCGGCAAATGGATCGCCCGCCAGGCCTGCCGCATGAGCAAAGCGCTGACCGCCGCCGGCCTGGGCAACCTGCAAGTGGCGATCAACCTGTCGCCCAAGCAGTTCTCCGATCCGGACCTGGTGGCCTCCATTGCCAACATCCTCAAGGAAGAAGCCCTGCCGGCTCATTTGCTGGAGCTGGAGCTGACCGAAGGCCTGCTGCTGGAAGCCACCGAAGACACCCACCTGCAACTCGACCAGCTCAAGCGCCTGGGCCTGACCCTGGCCATGGACGACTTCGGCACCGGTTACTCGTCGCTCAGCTACTTGAAAAAATTCCCCATCGACATCATCAAGATCGATCGAAGCTTCATCCACGAAATCCCGGACAACCAGGACGACATGGAAATCACCTCCGCGGTGATCGCCATGGCCCACAACCTGAAGCTCAAGGTCGTGGCTGAAGGCATCGAAACCGCCGAGCAGTTGTCGTTCCTGCGCCGTCACCGCTGCGACGTCGGCCAGGGCTACCTGTTCGACCGTCCGATCCCGGGCAATGAGCTGGTCGACAAGCTCAAACGCTACCCCCGTGGCCCAATCGCCTGACAGACACAGAACCTGTGGATGACAAAAAACCTGTGGGAGCGGGCTTGCTCGCGAATGCGGTGTGTCAGAGCCGTGGTTACTGACTGACTCAACGCCTTCGCGAGCAAGCCCGCTCCCACAAGGTAGTGCGTATCGGGCAGGTATTGGGCACACTGACGGCCTGTTTATTTACAACCCAACCTGACTGAGAGGACTGATCATGGTTCTGCGCTCGGAAATTCTGGTGAACAAAAACGTGCTCCCGACTAAAGAACAAGCTCTGCCCGGTCGCGAAACCGCGATGACCCTGCCTGAAAAGCACTTTGTGTTTAAAGACACCCCCTTGCTCGGCCCGTTCTTCGAAGACGTCGACTTCGCGATCTTCGGCCTCGGCTGCTTCTGGGGTGCGGAACGCCGCTTCTGGCAGCGCGAAGGCGTGGTCAGCACCGTGGTCGGCTACGCCGGCGGTTTCACCCCGAACCCGACCTACGAAGAAGTCTGCTCGGGCCTGACCGGCCACACCGAAGTAGTGCTGGTGGTGTATGACAAGGCCAGGGTCAGCTACGAAGCACTGCTGGCGATGTTCTGGGAACTGCACAACCCGACGCAGGGCATGCGCCAGGGCAATGACATCGGCACCCAGTACCGTTCGGCGATCTACGCCACCAGCCAGGAACAACTGGACGCGGCGCTCAAGAGCAAGGAAACCTACCAGGCCGAGCTGTCCAAGGCCGGTCTCGGTGAAATCAGCACCGAAATCGACCAGGCCCCGACCGTCTACTTTGCCGAGACGTATCACCAGCAATACCTGGCGAAAAACCCGGAAGGTTATTGCGGCATTGGTGGTACCGGCGTGACCTGCCCGATCTGATCGCCAAAACAAAAGATCGCAGCCTTCGGCAGCTCCTACGGGTGTACGCATAGCCCTGTAGGAGCTGCCGCAGGCTGCGATCTTTTGATCATGCAGCTACTACTCGGCAATCAACCAATCCATCTGCCACCCACCCTGGGTTTGCCCCAGCTTCCGGGACAACCACGGCAGCAGTTCACGCAACTCTTCCTCCAGCCCCCAAGGCGGATTGGCAATCGCCAGCCCGGAACCGTTCAGGCTGTTCGGCGTATCCAGCGGATGCACCAGCAACTCCACCCGCAACAACTTCGGCGCACCAGTACCGGCCAGGTCCTGATAGAAGCGACGCAGCGCGCGCTGATCCTTTACCGGGTACCAGATAGCCGCCACGGTCTGGCGCATCCGGCCAATCGCTTCCTTCAACGACGCGGCACAGCGCTGCATCTCGTCGAGCTTCTCGAACGGCGGATCGATCAGCATCACCGCACGCTTCTCCGGCACCGGCAGCAAGGCTCGCGGCACATGCCAGCCTTCACCCAGGTGCACCTTGACCCGGCGATCACCGGCCATGTTGTCCTTGAGCAGCAAGCCGTCTTCCGGGTGTTTCTCGTTGAGCAACACGCGGTCTTGCGGACGAGTCAGGCGTCGTGCCAGCTCCGGTGACCCCGGGTAATAGCGCAACTGGCCATCCGGGTTCATCTCGTGCAGCACTTGCATGTAATCAGCGGTCAGGATCGGCAGATCCGGCTGATCCCACAAACGCGCAATGCCTTCCAGGTACTCGCCGGTACGGTTGGCCTGATCACCCTGAAGGTCATACAGACCGATGCCAGCGTGGGTGTCGAGATAGGCAAACGGCTGCTCCTTGCGCGACATCAGGGCGATGAGGCGGGTCAAGGTCAGGTGTTTGAACACATCGGCGTGATTGCCGGCATGGAAGGCGTGACGATAATTCATGGCTGCTCCTGCGAAGGCCGGGAAGTTTACCTTTTACCGGCCGGCAAGTCAGGGGTTGGCGGCTGAGCGGACACTTCGAGCATTCATAGCGGCAACAAGCACGCACCATCGATCGACAAATTCAGAAACGCCTCACAACAGGAAGATTCCCGAACCTGCAAACCGGCGTGATAGCGTTCTTTGTCGAAAAAAGCAAAGGACGCACAAATGACCATTCGCTACGCAAAGATTGCAATGACCCTGGCGCTCGCCGCATTCGCCTTCATGACCGTGTTCAACAACATCACCGACTACAGTTCCAACTTCAACTTCGTCCGGCATGTGCTGAGCATGGATACCACCTTCCCTGACAACGCCGCCCGGTATCGCGCAATTGATCTGCCTTGGGTGTGGCATGGAGCTTACTGGCTGATCATCCTTGGCGAAGCCATTACCTGTGGACTTCTTGGCTACGGCGCACTACAGCTCTGGCGCTCGCGGTCAGCCGGTGGGCATGAGTTCAGACTGGCCAGGAAGTGGGCCGTAGCGGGTTTGACGACAGGGTTTTTCGTGTGGTTTTTCGGCTTCATGGTTGTTGGAGGCGAGTGGTTTCTGATGTGGCAATCCGATATTTGGAATGGTCAGGACGCAGCCTTCAGGTTCTACATGGCAATACTGGGTGTGCTGATCTTTCTGAATCAGCCCGATGCCGATCTTGACTGATCCCCAATAAAAAACGGCCCGCATCCATCGGATGCGTGCCGTCTTCTTCAATCAGGAAGCTAATGCCTCGCTGAAAACCTCATTTGCTCAGCATGAAGTCCTTTCCGCCGCGGCGAATCGCTGCAGCGTGCCCGCAGACAGCGCGCCCAATTTGCTGACGATGTAAATCGCCAGGCTGGCGAAGATGAAGCCCGTGATCTTTTGATCTTGTGGCGACACCTACGCCGCCGCTGTAGGCCGCCCCCGCAACCGCCGCCCAACCACATCCAGCACATCACAGCCATCGCGCAACGTAATTGCGCAGAGCAAGGCGAAATCGCTGAGGATGAAGGACTCGCACTCGATCGAACCGCGCATCGACAGGTTCTCAAGCACTTGGGTAACTGTGCGGATTCTGTAGTTGGCGGCGTCGGTGAGGATGTCGAGTGGCACGTGGGTGTCGACGAACAGAGTGGGCATATCGGTGCAGTTGCTGGTCAATGCCATGAAGCGGTTGTCGGGATGGGGGATTGGTTTTTCGTAGGGTGGGTCGGGGTGAATTGTTTTCATTTTTTAACCTCTGGTAGAAGTGGGGGCTACCATGGGCCTTCCTACAGGCTTGGGTGGCAGCCATACGCGGGGTAGGAATATCGAGACCAGAGAACTCGACCACGCCGAAGCGTGCCCGCGCACAGCCGCCGCAACAGATCTTACGGGCGCACGTTAGAGGCCGCAAATCAGGTGTCGATGCCAAGCGTGTCTCATGGTCTTAACGGGTTCCTACACCCCACCACTGAATTGTCAGTGACCACCAAAGACTATCGACGGAACTCGCGTCGTACCAGTTCATGAAAACCGCTAGGTTTTGAAGGAAACGTCCGAGGACCCTGCCCGGAAAATTCGCAGCACCCCCCAATCCATCAAAGAGATTTGAGACTGTTGCGCTCAAGCTGGGCAAGCCGTTGAAGGATAGTGTTAATCCGTAAGGCATCCTCCCAACCCGCCTGACGGGAAAGTGGCATGAAGAATGGGCACGCCAACCGGGTTGGGTGCCCATTTTTTGTGGAGGGAAGATTATTTAAATCGATCTGATCTTCATGAGGACTTTAACTATATCCAGTCAGTGGCTGCACCAACTCCACCGAGCAACAAAAGCAATCCACAAAGAATCAGCACTCCCCAGCGCCAAATGACAAGTTTGCGCTTGAGTGAAGCAGGAAGACTGTTTATGTCGTCAGCACTTAGAGTGCCATTTTTAATATAGCGATCAGGGAACGCGACAAGTGCTGCGATTCCCGCAATCAAATGCAAGTGGCCCCATGCTCCGAGACGCCGATAGTGAGATAAAGCCATGACCGCAGTACTGTTTTTCAGATGTTTTAGCATCACGTCAATCTTGGTGTAGGACAAGTAAAGTGCTAACCCCATCCAAATGAATATCGTCAGCAGGACTGCGCCACCGAAAGCGCCGAAAATCAATTTCCCCGGGGTCATTAATTCATCTCGTAAACGATGTCGCCAAATAACTCGCCAAGCCCGTTACCCACTGCGCCGCCTACTAACGATCCAGCTGTCACCACCACCACGCCACAGACCAAGGTTCCGACTCCTGCCGTGGTCACGCCGACCGCGAGGCAAATCCCACCAACTGTCTTAGCGGTTAAGGCTGTACCTATTACTGCGCCGCCTGCGATTCCACCGGCGAAACTCCCCGCCTCAGTAAATTTAACTCGCTTGCAGGCCTCGGTATTTCCCGCCGAACACACATCCTGAACTTTCAAGGCAGATGCCCCGCCACCAATAGCCGTGCCGACCCAGCCACCGTACTTGATGTATTTTGATGCTTTGGCCACCCCCTCAAGATGAGTCGCGTAACCCGGCATCTGCCCCACGCCGCCAGCTTCCGTCCAGCGATGAACCAGACTGGGAGGCGAGAGGAACAGCGCCCGATTCAAGTTGGGGTGGTCGGGGAAACCAATGCCTTTGCGCGTCAGGCTGGTCAGGTGGCTATCGAGTTGTGCCAGCAGCTTTTGCCGTTCTGCCACAAACGTCGGTGAGCTCAGGTGGCCATCGCGCAGAAATGAATGTTGATGCAACGCTTCGATTTTTTTCAGGGTTTCGCTGACGTTATCCAGATTATTTTTGAGAATACTCGCGCCGACACCTATTGCGCCCGAGCCATAGGTCAGAAAGGTCTGGATGGCATCACGGTGTTGCACCATGAAATCCGCCTCTTCCGGGCTGAGCGATGCAAGCACCTGGTTGGTCTTGGCCGCTACGTCCATGAGCAGGGCTTCTTCGCGGGTGCACTGGAAGTTATTGGGATCGCTCAGCACGATCATCGAGCCGGCCTTGACGTCGCCCAGGTTGGGATTGAGCAACTTGAATTTGCCCATCACCGCTGGGTCGCGCAGGGTGAACAGCGAGGCCTCGAGTTGTTCCCGGGTGGTGCTTTTGGGAACGACGTAAAAACCAGGCTCCTGGACCGATGTATTGAACGGTATCGGTTTCGGATTGCTCCGCGCGGTCGCGAGTGATGATGGCGATGCTACCGGGTTGCTCGTGGCTAGGGCAGACGGTTGTCTGACGGCCCGTGCGGCGTGCGGTGCAGCACTTCTGCTGGATCCATACGAGCCTGTGAAATCCGATGCGATCAGAGTCGCCTTGCAAGGGCAACCGCTGAAACTGTCCAGCGTGCCGGCCACCAATCGTCCATGACTCACCATGTAGGAAATACCGCCCTCAATCCTGTAGGTTTGGCCGTCCACGCCGCAGGTGACCGGATCGCCTTCGCGCGCATGGGCGAGGCCATACATCATGACGCGTGTATCGGCGTCCTTTACCTTGCCTCCGCACGTGGTCTTGTCACCCAAGCGGATAAAATGCCCTTCAGTCATTGATTGATCTCCCTCTCTACTGCCGCCCCAGTCATGGGCAGCGCACCACTGTTAACGATCGGTAAGCCGACTCGGGATGAGTGGCTTAACGCAAAGTACGTGGACAGAGATGAAACTCAAGATGGCCGAGAAAATCAGGAAATTTCTCACGACCAACACTGAAAAGGACCACGGATATTGGGGTACCAACGCCAGTTCCCTGGACCAGGTGTGCAAAAAAAAACGGCCCGCAACATAAAGCTGCGAGCCGTTCTTTTATCAGGGACGGGAAGAGTTCAACCCATCACTCATCACTTGTTCAGACGATAATCACTCTCTGCCGCCGCAAAACGCTGGAACATGCCGGCAGTCGGCGTGCCCATTTTGCTGACGAAGTAGATCGCCAGGCTGGCGAAGATGAAACCAGGGATGATTTCGTACAGGCCCAGCAGTTCGAAGTGTTTCCAGACGATCACGGTGATCGCGCCGACCAGGATACCGGCCAGTGCGCCGTTGCGGGTCATGCCTTTCCAGATCACGGAGATCAGCACGACTGGACCGAATGCGGCACCGAAACCGGCCCAAGCGTAGCTCACCAGACCCAGTACACGGTTTTCCGGGTTGGACGCCAGGGCGATCGCAACCAGAGCCACCAACAGCACCATGGCACGGCCGACCCACACCAGTTCAACCTGGGAAGCGGATTTACGCAGGAAGGTCTTGTAGAAGTCTTCGGTCAGGGCGCTCGAGCACACCAGCAACTGGCAGCTCAGGGTGCTCATGACGGCAGCCAGGATGGCCGACAGCAGGATACCCGCGATCCATGGGTTGAACAGGATCTTGGCCAGTTCGATGAACACACGCTCGTGGTTTTCGGAGACTGCGCCAGCCATGTCCGGGTGCGCCGAGAAGTAGGCGATACCGAAGAAGCCGACAGCCACGGTGCCGCCCAGGCACAGGATCATCCAGGTCATGGAGATGCGACGGGCCTTGGCGATCGACTTAACCGAATCGGCAGCCATGAAACGCGCCAGGATGTGCGGCTGGCCGAAGTAGCCCAGCCCCCAGCCCATCAGCGAGATGATGCCGATGAAAGTGGTGCCCTTGAGCATGTCGAAGTTGCTTGGATCTTGCGCTTCGATGGCCAGGAAAGTGGTGTCGACGCCGCCGGTGGCCAGCAGCACGATAACCGGCGTCAGGATCAACGCGAAGATCATCAGGGTGGCTTGTACGGTATCGGTCCAGCTTACAGCCAGGAATCCGCCGATAAAGGTGTAGGCAATCGTCGCCGCGGCACCGGCCCACAGCGCCGTCTCGTAGGACATGCCGAAGGTGCTTTCGAACAGACGGGCACCGGCCACGATGCCGGAAGCACAATAGATGGTGAAGAACACCAGGATCACGACCGCGGAGATGATCCGCAGCAGGCCGCTTTTGTCTTCGAAACGGCTGGCGAAGTAGTCCGGCAGGGTCAGTGCATCACCGTTGTGCTCGGTCTGCACACGCAGACGGCCAGCGACAAAGAGCCAGTTCAGGTAGGCGCCGACGATCAGGCCGATGGCGATCCAGCTTTCGGAAAGACCGGACATGTAGATCGCGCCGGGCAAGCCCATCAACAACCAGCCGCTCATGTCGGAGGCACCGGCGGACAGTGCGGTCACAACGCTGCCCAGGCTGCGGCCGCCCAGAATGTAGTCGGAAAGGTTGTTGGTGGAGCGATAGGCCATCAAGCCGATCAGCACCATTGCTGCGATGTAGATCACGAACGTGATCAGGGTTGGATTGCTTACGCTCATTAAGTTACGCCCTGGCTTTGTTTTTATGTAGCGGCGGCTGGTGAACCGCTCGCAAACGCATACGTTTGACAGACGATCCGGATTCCCGCGCATTTATGACTGATGTTTCCCCAGGAAAGCCATCAGCCGGAGCACCCGGTTTTTTCCGGGTTGCACCTTGGGCGCGAATGCTATTCAACAAAGCAAATAAGGTGCAACCAGTTTCTCGAGAATAAGTTGCACCCAGTCGGAAATAAATTTCAAACCTGGTTTTTTGCTCCTTTTCGGAGCAAGAACGGAGGCTGACCAACCTAAAAAGCACCAAGCAGAGGCGGGACCGTGGTACCAGAATTTATTTCCTGACGAGCTGCGTAATATTCCGACAAAAAAAGGGTTGCACCCGGTTGCACCTCAACAGTCGCACGGCTAATCTTGCCGCCAGCTGATGCCACGCAGTCGTGGCAAACATGAGGATAAAAACATGGCTACCACCACCCTTGGGGTCAAACTTGACGACCCGACCCGCGAACGCCTCAAGGCCGCCGCGACCTCGATTGATCGCACGCCGCACTGGCTGATCAAGCAGGCAATCTTCAATTACCTGGAAAAACTCGAGGGTGGTGCAACCCTGTCCGAGCTGAACGGTTTGACCAAGGATTCCGACGACAGCGTCGATGCGCCTCTGGATCACGCCCACCAGTGCTTCCTCGAATTCGCCGAAAGCATCCTGCCGCAATCGGTACTGCGCGCCTCGATTACCGCCGCCTACCGTCGCCCTGAGCCGGAAGTCGTGCCGATGCTGATCGAGCAGGCTCGCCTGCCGGCACCGATGGCCGAGGCCACCAACAAACTCGCCGCCTCGATTGCTGAAAAACTGCGCAACCAGAAGAGCGCCGGCGGCCGTGCCGGCATCGTTCAGGGCCTGTTGCAGGAATTCTCCCTGTCGTCCCAGGAAGGTGTGGCGCTGATGTGCCTGGCCGAAGCGCTGCTGCGCATCCCGGACAAAGGCACCCGCGACGCCCTGATCCGCGACAAGATCAGCACCGGTAACTGGCACCCGCACCTGGGCAACAGCCCGTCGCTGTTCGTCAACGCCGCCACCTGGGGCCTGCTGCTGACCGGCAAGCTTGTGTCCACGCACAACGAAGCGGGCCTGACGTCGTCCCTGAGCCGCATCATCGGCAAGAGCGGCGAGCCGATGATCCGCAAGGGCGTCGACATGGCCATGCGCCTGATGGGCGAACAGTTCGTGACCGGCGAAACCATCGCCGAAGCCCTGGCCAACGCCAGCAAGTTCGAAGCCAAGGGCTTCCGCTATTCCTACGACATGCTGGGTGAAGCCGCACTCACCGAGCACGACGCCCAGAAATACCTGGCCTCGTACGAACAAGCCATCCACTCGATCGGCAAAGCCTCCCACGGTCGCGGGATTTATGAAGGCCCGGGCATTTCGATCAAGCTGTCCGCCCTGCACCCGCGCTACAGCCGCGCCCAGTACGAGCGCGTGATGGACGAGCTGTACCCGCGCCTGCTGTCGCTGACCCTGCTGGCCAAGCAATACGACATCGGCCTGAACATCGATGCCGAAGAAGCCGACCGCCTCGAACTGTCGCTGGATCTGCTCGAGCGCCTGTGCTTCGAGCCGCAACTGACTGGCTGGAACGGCATCGGCTTCGTGATCCAGGCTTACCAGAAGCGTTGCCCGTACGTAATCGACTACGTGATCGACCTGGCTCGCCGCAGCCGTCATCGCCTGATGATCCGCCTGGTAAAAGGCGCGTACTGGGACAGCGAAATCAAGCGCGCCCAGGTCGAAGGCCTGGAAGGCTACCCGGTCTACACCCGCAAGGTGTACACCGACGTTTCCTACATCGCTTGCGCCCGCAAGCTGCTGTCGGTACCGGAAGTCATCTACCCGCAGTTCGCCACGCACAACGCCCATACCCTGTCGGCCATTTATCACATCGCCGGTCAGAACTATTACCCGGGCCAGTATGAGTTCCAGTGCCTGCACGGCATGGGTGAACCGCTGTACGAACAGGTTGTAGGCAAAGTCTCCGAAGGCAAGCTGAACCGTCCGTGCCGCGTGTACGCTCCGGTCGGCACCCACGAAACCCTGCTGGCGTACCTGGTACGTCGTCTGCTGGAAAACGGCGCGAACACCTCGTTCGTCAACCGTATTGCCGACCAGTCGATTTCGATCCAGGAACTGGTGGCCGATCCGGTAGCCAGCATCGAGCAGATGGCGACCGTGGAAGGTGGTTTCGGCCTGCCGCACCCGCGCATTCCGCTGCCACGTGACCTGTACGGCTCCGAGCGCGCCAACTCCAGCGGCATCGACATGGCCAACGAACATCGTTTGGCGTCCCTGTCCTGCGCCCTGCTCGCCACCGCGCACAACCACTGGAAAGCGGCGCCGATGCTCGGTTGCGCCTCCAGCAGCGAAGCGCCGGCACCGGTCTTGAACCCGTCCGATCTGCGCGATGTGGTCGGCCATGTGCAGGAAGCGACCGTCGAAGACGTCGACAACGCGATCCAGTGCGCCCTCAACGCTGCGCCGATCTGGCAGGCCACCCCGCCAGCCGAACGCGCCGCGATCCTGGAACGTGCCGCCGATCTGATGGAAGCCGAGATCCAGCCGCTGATGGGCCTGCTGGCTCGCGAAGCCGGCAAGACCTTCGCCAACGCCATCGCCGAAGTGCGCGAAGCCGTGGACTTCCTGCGTTATTACGCGGTGCAGGCACGCAACGATTTCACCAATGACGCTCACCGTCCGTTGGGCCCAGTCGTATGCATCAGCCCGTGGAACTTCCCGCTGGCTATCTTCAGTGGCCAAGTGGCTGCTGCGCTGGCCGCTGGTAACCCTGTATTGGCCAAGCCTGCGGAACAGACTCCGCTGGTCGCGGCTCAGGCCGTGCGCCTGCTGCTCGAAGCCGGCATTCCGGAAGGCGTGCTGCAACTGCTGCCGGGTCGCGGTGAAACCGTCGGTGCCGGCCTGGTCGGCGACGATCGCGTCAAAGGCGTGATGTTCACCGGTTCCACCGAAGTCGCTCGCCTGCTGCAACGCAACATTGCCGGCCGCCTGGACAGCCAGGGCCGTCCGATCCCGCTGATCGCCGAAACCGGCGGCCAGAACGCAATGATTGTCGACTCCTCAGCGCTGACCGAACAAGTCGTGATCGACGTGGTGTCTTCGGCCTTCGACAGCGCCGGCCAGCGATGCTCGGCCCTGCGCGTCCTGTGCTTGCAGGAAGATTCCGCTGACCGTGTCATCGAAATGCTCAAGGGTGCGATGGCCGAAAGCCGTCTCGGCAACCCTGAGCGCCTGTCCGTGGACATCGGCCCGGTCATCGACGCCGAAGCCAAGGCTGGCATCGAGAAGCACATCCAGGCCATGCGCGACAAAGGTCGCAGCGTGTACCAGGTGGCCATCGCCGACGCTGAAGAGGTCAAACGCGGCACCTTCGTGATGCCGACCCTGATCGAACTGGAAAGCTTCGACGAGTTGCAGCGGGAGATCTTCGGCCCGGTGCTGCACGTGGTGCGCTATAAGCGCAAGGACATCGATCAACTGATCGGCCAGATCAACGCTTCCGGCTACGGCCTGACCCTGGGTGTGCACACCCGCATCGACGAGACCATCGCCAAGGTGATCGACAACGTCAACGCCGGTAACGTCTACGTCAACCGCAACATCGTCGGTGCAGTGGTCGGCGTGCAGCCATTCGGCGGCGAAGGCCTGTCGGGTACCGGCCCGAAAGCCGGTGGTCCGCTGTATCTGTACCGCCTGTTGTCGACCCGTCCTGCGGATGCGATCGAACAATCCTTCGCTCGTGGCGATGCTGCCGCAGCACCGGACGTTCGCCTGCGCGACGCCATGAGCAAGCCGCTGAACGCCCTGAAAGCCTGGGCCGACAGCCACAAGTTCGCCGATCTGAGCACCCTGTGCGTACAGTTCGCCGCGCAATCGCAAAGCGGCATCACCCGCGTTCTGGCCGGCCCGACCGGCGAGCGCAACAGCTACGCGATCCTGCCACGCGAACACGTGCTGTGCCTGGCGGAAGTCGAAGGCGACCTGCTGACGCAACTGGCGGCGGTATTGGCAGTCGGTGGTTCGGCGGTATGGCCGGAAGCTGACATGACCAAGGCCTTGTTCGCACGTCTGCCGAAGGACATTCAGGCGCGCATCAAGCTGGTTTCCGACTGGAACAAGGACGAAGTGGTGATTGATGCGGTTGTGCATCACGGCCATTCCGATCAGTTGCGTGCGGTGTGCCAGCAGGTTGCCAAGCGTGCCGGTGCCATCGTTGGCGTGCAGGGCCTGTCGCAAGGCGAAACCAACATTGCGCTGGAACGCCTGGTGATCGAGCGGGCGTTGAGCGTCAACACGGCTGCGGCGGGTGGTAATGCCAGTCTGATGACGATCGGTTAAATCCGACAATCCGGGCACCTGCAACAGGTGCCCGGGTCAGCAACAATCCCTGTGGGAGCGAGCTTGCTCGCGATAGCGGCATAACAGTCGATAGTGATGTTGACTGTTATGGCCTCATCGCGAGCAAGCTCGCTCCCACAGTTGTTTTGTGGTGCCTGTTAAGGCTCTGCTCTGCCCCACCATCACGCTCATCAATCATGCTATTCAGCATAAATTCGCCAGCCTAGACTCGGCCCATTCCAATAAAAGGTAGGTCGCCATGTCCGAGACGTTGCTCAGTTCCCGCAATCTGGCTTTCGAGCTGTATGAAGTCCTCGATGCCGAGGGCCTGACCCAGCGTGAGCGTTTCGCCGAGCACAATCGCGAGACCTTCGATGCGGCCATTGGCACCGCCCGCAGCATTGCCGAGAAGTTCTTCGCCCCGCACAACCGCAAGGGCGACGAGAACGAGCCGCGCTATGAGAACGGTCAGGCGATTCTGATTCCAGAGGTGAAACCGGCGGTGGATGCCTTCCTCGAAGCCGGTTTCCTCAACGCCGCGCGCAGTTTCGACGCTGGTGGCATGCAACTGCCTACCTTGCTGTCCCAAGCCTGTTTTTCGCACTTCCAGTCCGCCAACGCGGCTTCGACCTCTTATCCGTTCCTGACCATGGGCGCGGCCAACCTGATCGAAAGCTTCGGCACTGACGAACAGAAGCAGCGCTTCCTGCAACCGATGATCGACGGGCGTTTTTTCGGCACCATGGCCCTGACCGAACCCCACGCCGGCTCGTCACTGTCGGATATTCGTACCCGCGCGGAACCTGCGTCCGACGGCACTTATCGCCTCAAGGGCAACAAGATCTTCATTTCCGGTGGCGATCACCCGCTGTCGGAAAACATCGTGCACATGGTGCTGGCCAAGCTGCCGGACGCACCAGCCGGGGTGAAGGGCATTTCGCTGTTCATTGTGCCGAAATTCCTGGTCAACGACGACGGCAGCCTCGGCAAACGCAACGACGTGCTGCTCGCCGGTCTGTTCCACAAGATGGGCTGGCGCGGCACCACCTCTACCGCGCTGAATTTCGGCGATAACGGAGAATGTGTCGGCTATCTGGTGGGCAAGCCGCACCAGGGCTTGAGCTACATGTTCCAGATGATGAACGAGGCGCGCATCGGCGTCGGCATGGGCGCGGTGATGCTTGGCTACGCGGGCTATCTGTATTCGCTGGAATACGCCCGCGAGCGGCCGCAGGGTCGCGTGCCGGACAGCAAGGACCCGAACACCGCGCCGGTGGCGATCATCAATCACGCCGACGTCAAACGCATGTTGCTGACACAAAAGGCTTACGTCGAAGGTTCGTTTGACCTCGGCCTGTACGCAGCGCGGCTGTTCGATGACACCACGACCCTTGCGACCGAAACCGAACGCAAACAGGCCCATGAACTGCTGGACCTGCTGACGCCGATCGTCAAATCCTGGCCGTCGGAGTTCTGCCTGAAGGCCAACGAACTGGCGATCCAGATCCTCGGCGGCCACGGCTACACCCGCGAATACCCGGTGGAGCAGTATTACCGCGACAACCGCCTGAACCCGATCCACGAAGGCACCCACGGTATTCAGTCACTGGACCTGCTGGGTCGCAAACTGGCGCAGAATGGCGGCGCGGGACTCAAGCAACTGATCCGCCTGATCGCCGACACTGGCGAGCGAGCACAGGCGTTTGACTCATTGACGCCGCTGCGTGAACCGCTGGAAAAACTGGTTGCTCGTTTGCAAACCGTGACCATCGGCCTGCTGACCGACCTGGCCCAAGGCAAGGTCAACAGCAGCCTGGCGAACTCGGCGTTGTACCTGAAGGTGTTTGGTCACACGGTGATTGGCTGGCGCTGGCTGGAGCAGGCGATCCGTGCCGAGGAAGGTTTGGCCAAGGGTAGTGCGGCGGATGTGAGCTTCTATAAAGGCAAGCTGCAGGCGGCGCGGTATTTCCTGACGTGGGAAGTACCGGGCTGTCACCATGAGCTGGCGATTCTTGAGGCGCGGGATGATGTTTGCCTGGGGATGCAGGATGAGTGGTTCTGATCAGGTATAGATTGGTGTAATGGCCACAAAAAAGATCGCAGCCTTCGGCAGCTCCTACAGGGTGTATATCAGATCCATGTAGGAGCTGCCGAAGGCTGCGATCTTTTGATTTTGAGCTTCTAGCTCAGCTTGAATCCCCCCATCTGCCGCGCCAGATCATCCGCCAAGCGCTGCAACGTCTGGCAATCATCCCGACAGGCCCTGACCTCCCCCGCCGTCGCCCGGGCCAGATCGGAAATGCCCTGCACGTTACGGTTGATCTCTTCTGTCACCGCCGATTGCTCTTCCGTCGCCGTCGCCACCTGATGGTTCATGTCGCTGATGCGCTCGACCTGCCCGGTAATCGCGGTCAACGAAGCCCCGGTGCGCTGGCTCGACTCAACACCCGTGCCCGTCGCCGCTTGCCCCGAATGCATCGAGGACACCGCATTCTCCGCGCCTTGCTTGAGGCTGCCGATCATCTGCTGGATCTCGTCGGTGGATGACTGTGTGCGTCGCGCCAACGTCCGCACTTCATCGGCCACCACGGCAAACCCGCGCCCCATGTCCCCGGCCCGCGCCGCTTCGATAGCGGCGTTGAGCGCCAGCAAATTGGTCTGTTCGGAAATCCCGCGAATCACCGCCAGCACCTGATCGATGGACGCCACCTGATGCGCCAACTCACCCACAGCACTGGCCGCGATGCCGATTTCGTCAGACATGCTTTCGATATGGCGGATCGAGCCACCCACCACTTCCCGCGCCTGCATCGCCTCATCCCGAGCGGTTTGCGACGCGACTGCTGCGTTGCCGGCATTCTGCGCGATTTCCTGAACGGTCAGGCCCATTTCATGGACAGCAGTGGCGACCATGTCGGTCATTTCCTGCTGGCGACCGGAGCGTTCAGCGGTGTTATCCACAACCTTGGCCACCTGAACCACCGCCGTGCGCAGGCGTTCGCTGGTGGTCAGCACTTCACCAATCATGTCGCGCTGGCTGTCCAGGAACCGATTAAACCCACGGGCCAGGTCGCCCAGCTCATCGGCACGGCTGGAATCTAACCGGTGGGTCAAATCTCCACCACCGCTACCGATGGCAACCAGTGCCGCTGTTACCTGACGAATCGGTCGTACCAACCCACGGGCCAGCAGTACTACCAGCAACAGGCACACCAGCGCGACAGCCAGACCGATCCCGCTGCTCACCCACATGGCGCGGCGGGCTTCGGCGTAGATCTGCGACTGTGGCACTTCGGCCACCAGGGTCCAGCCGAGATCGCGCAGCGGCAAGCTCAACGCCAGATAATCTTCGCCATCACGCTGGAAGCCACTGTTGGTGGCGGACGCTTTGGAGGTAGAGAGTTGACCCATCACCGCTTGCGCTGCCGTAGCACCAATCTGCTCGGCCAAGGTACGTTTGCCGCTGAATTGCGCCTCGGGATGCACCTGGATCAAACCATCCGAACGCACGAGATAGACCTTGCCGCGCTCTCCGAAGCTGAAGTTGTGGATCAGCTCCGACAGCTCTTTCATGCTCAGGCCAAGACCCGCAACACCAACGATTTTGCCCGCCTGCTCCACCTTGAGATCGATGAAAAGCGCCAATTCTCCGGTCGCCGTGTCATTGTCGATATTGAGGGTGCGCGGCTGGTTGCTGTCGAGGAACGAGTAGAACCAGGCGTCTTTGGGATTGGAACGACTGAGGGTGCGGTCCAGGCCTTTTTCGCTGATGTAATGGCTGGACGCGGTGCCGATGATCAGCGCGGTAAAGGCTTTGTGCTCGGCGCGGATGCCTTCCAGGTACTGCGCGAAGCTTGCGGTTTGGGCACTGTCTTCACCCCCGGCCAACCAGTTGCGCACCATGCTGTTGCTGGCGATGTCCTTGGCGGCGGTGAGGGGTTGAACGAGGATCCGCTCGATATCGTTGCGCATCGCTTCGATGCTCGACGGCAAGGCTTGCTCGACCAGATAGCTCTGGGCGAGGCGGTTGACCACCAGGGTATAAATGCCAACCACGATCAGGATACTGACGAGCAGAGCGGTGCCCATGCTCAGGATCAACTGCCATTGAATACTGCGTCGCCAGAACTGCATGGAGCACCCCCCAAAGAATAAGAGGCTGAAACACTGCAACAGCCGTGCCGATTGTATACAAGCCAACCGACAATTTATTCTTTGGTTGTGCGCAAAGCCGATCAGGCCTGATTGATCGTCTTGGAAATCACTTCAACCGTGGCGCTGACTTGCTCTTGGTAACGGTCGAGTTCGAGCTTGTGCTGCTTCTGCATTTCGATCTGCTGGGAGCACAGATTCATCGCCGCCAGCACCAGCAGTCGGTCACCGATCAGCGTCGGGTACTTCCTCTTGGTTTCGGCCAGGGCTGCCTTCAACATCATCGCGGCGTCCAGCAGGGTCTGTTCTTCCCCGGCCGGTGCCTTGATCGAATAGTCCTCCCCCAGGATCGAGACGACTTTTACCCCTGCGGCGTTGTAACTCATGCGCTGACAGGGCCTGCGCTGACGCGCTCAACCAGGGCCTGGATGCGAGCCGCCGTGGCGCCTTGCTTTTCTTCGTGCTCCATCAGGCTCAGTTGCAGGCTTTCGTTTTCATCTTTGGCCTGGGCCAGTTCCGCGGCCAGGTTCTGGTTCTGTTGCACCAGGTCGCTGACCAGTTGTTCCAATTGGCTAAGGGATGCTTCCAACATTTTGATTTTCCGGGCATTTTCAAAGGGCGCGTACGATAAAGAAAAGTCACCCTGGATGCCAGGGTTATACAGGCGCAAAGCCTTGATTTTGCTGACGAGTGACCTTTCTCGCGAACTGTAGAGACTGTGATTGCCCGATCTGGTTCCTGCACTTCGTCGCCATGGCGTTTGTGCGATACCCCTGCTGCGGATTTTCGCCCCTCACCACTTTGCCTCTCTGACCCGACAAAACAATGAAATCGAACGGACCGCCACGGCGGATAACGAAACAAATAAACATCCCCACCATTACCTCACTCAATCCAACTTCCCGCGATTCGGTACAACAGCGCCAATTCAATATAAAAAATGGTGCACTGAAGAACCCGACACTCAAGACAACCGCGACAAACCTAAATAATTGTTCACACCACCAATTAGCACAACAAAACAACCATGACACACTTCGAATAAAACCCTCGCTCGCAATGGCAACTCAGACCATGGAACAATCTACTCATCGCCGAATAGCGGATCAAACTAAAAACTATCACAACCCCCTACTTACATACCAACGAGAGCTAATTCATCATGATTGAAAATCAAAATAGCTTCACCCCCCTTACTTCTACAACTGCAGACCCCGCCCCACAGCACAGCGACACGGCAACAAGCCCCGGCATTACCTTGACACCAAACGATAGAGGCGGCGTCACCTATGGCATAATCGAATTTCTCGAAGCATCCAGAAAATCTCAATACATCGCCAATTTCGAAACAGGCAAAGACCGCATCGACATGTCAACAGCCTTGAAAAATGCCGGAGTGGGTTCACTGAACTTCAATCTTTCGGACATTTCTGAATTCAGGAATCCGGGCGATGCATTTCTGGATTACTTACCTCACAACAACCAGAGTAATATCCTCGTAAAAGGACAAAGCGCTAAATCATCAATGATGGTCATTTCAGTAAAAGGTCTCGTCCGCCTGGGAGACATCGTCGATTCTGGATGGTCCTGACACATCGTAGCAAACAATCTAACAGCACCTATCCAAAGCGAACTCAAAAAACCAGCAAAACAATCGCTTCTTTCTTGAAAAACCTATTGTACTTTGCCAATTAAACATCCCACTCAATTTAAGACTTGAGCGGAAAACTAACAGTCCCCATTCGAATGGATCTTTCATCAACACAACAGCAAGCCAATCATAGAGATAGCATCTGAGCAGGCGCCCTCAAACCTTTTTTGACAGCGACGCAATTCAACAGGTTAGAATCGCTGGCACGCAGACTGCATGGTCAGTTTGCGCCCGCCTTTCAGCTTTCTGGAGTACTGCCTTTGAATGCGACGACCATCAACAGCCTGTTCTTGATCGGCGCGTTGCTGGTAGGTGCAAGCATTCTGGTGAGCTCACTTTCGTCCCGCCTCGGCATCCCGATTCTGGTGATCATCCTGGCCGTCGGCATGGTGGCCGGTGTCGATGGCGCCGGCATTCTTTTTGATAACTACCCCACGGCTTATCTGGTCGGCAACCTCGCACTGGCAGTGATCCTGCTCGACGGTGGCTTGCGCACCAGAGTGTCGAGTTTTCGCGTGGCGTTATGGCCGGCGCTCTCTCTGGCCACGGTCGGCGTGCTGATTACCACCGGGCTGACCGGCATGGCGGCCGCATGGCTGTTCAACCTGAATCTGATCCAGGGCCTGCTGATCGGCGCCATCGTCGGCTCCACCGACGCCGCCGCGGTGTTCTCGCTATTGGGTGGCAAGGGCCTGAATGAACGGGTAACCGCCAGCCTTGAAATCGAATCCGGCAGCAACGACCCGATGGCAGTGTTCCTCACCGTCACCCTGATCGACATGCTCGCCAGCGGCCAGACCGGCCTGCACTGGAGCCTGCTGACCCACTTGCTGCGCGAGTTCGGTATCGGCGGCGTCATCGGTCTTGGTGGCGGTTGGCTGATGCTGCAATTGGTCAACCGCATCAATCTGGCCACCGGTTTGTATCCGATTCTGGTCATCGCCGGCGGGTTGGTCGTCTTTGCCCTGACCAACGCCCTGCACGGCAGCGGCTTCCTGGCGGTGTACATCTGCGGCCTGGTAATCGGCAACCGTCCGGTGCGCAGCCGCCACGGCATCCTGCACATGCTCGACGGCATGGCCTGGCTGGCGCAGATCGGCATGTTCCTGGTGCTGGGGCTGCTGGTGACGCCTCACGACCTGCTGCCTATCGCCTTGCCGGCACTGGCCCTGGCGCTGTGGATGATTCTGTTTGCCCGGCCACTGTCGGTGATGGTTGGCCTGCTGCCGTTCAAGGCATTTCATGGTCGCGAGAAGGCTTTCATTTCCTGGGTCGGCCTGCGCGGCGCGGTCCCGATCATTCTCGCGGTGTTCCCGCTGATGGCCGGCCTGCCCAACGCCCAGCTGTACTTCAACCTCGCGTTCTTTATCGTGCTGGTGTCGCTGCTGGTTCAGGGCACGAGCCTGCCATGGGTCGCCAAGCTGCTAAAGGTGACGGTGCCCCCGGAGCCGGCGCCCATCTCCCGCTCGGCCCTGGAAGTACACGTCACCAGCGAGTGGGAGCTGTTCGTCTATCGCCTCGGCGCGGAAAAATGGTGCATCGGTTCGCCCCTGCGCGAGCTGAAAATGCCCGAAGGCACCCGTATCGCCGCTTTGTTTCGTGGCCAACAATTACTCCATCCGTCGGGTAGTACGGTACTGGAAGTCGATGATTTGCTGTGTGTTATCGGCCATGAACACAACCTGCCGGCCCTCGGAAAACTCTTCAGCCAAGCGCCGCAACGGGGCCTCGATCTGCGTTTCTTCGGCGACTTCGTACTCGAAGGAGACGCCCAGCTGGCCGCGGTTGCGGCACTGTATGGCCTGAAGGTCGAAGGCATCGATCCGGACATGTCCCTGGGCCACTTCATTGCCCAGAAGGTTGGGGGCGCGCCGGTGGTGGGTGACCAGGTGGAATGGAACAACACCATTTGGACCGTGGCCGTCATGGACGGGAACAAGATCGGTAAAGTGGGCGTCAGATTCCCCGAAGGAAGTCGCCCGGGTCCCGGACTCTTCCTCTAAACTGCTTCCACTATCACTTGCTTGACCGGTCTTTATGCCTAACCTGCGCTCCATTTTCGCCATTGCCCTTTTGGGTTTGAGTCTCTCTGTCGGCACCCTTGGTTTATCGCAAGCGGCGCAAGCGGCCGAACCGCCTTCCAGCGAAGCCGTGCAAGCGAGCCTGGACAAGATTTCCGACCGCAAACTGCCGGAAGCCGATCAGAAGGCCCTGCAATCGGTCCTGCAAGGCACGCTGAACCAGCTCAACAACAAGCGCGACTACGAGCAGAAGCTGATCGCGCTCAAGCAGCAATTGAGCAGTGCGCCCAAACAGACCATCGAGAACCAGCGTGAACTGACCCGCCTCAAGGCCAGTTCCGTGGTGCCGGTGGCGCAGCGTTTCGCCAAGGAACCGATCCAGCAGCTGGAACAATTGCTCACCGAGCGCTCCACCCAGCAAAGCGACCTGCAAAAGGCCCTGGCCGACGCCAACAGCCTGATCATCACCGCCCAGACTCGCCCCGAGCGCGCCCAGGCGGAGATATCCAGCAGCCAGACGCGCATTCAGCAGATCAACAACACCCTCAAGAACGGCAAAGACGCCGGCAAGACCCTGAGCCCCGAGCAGCGCGACCAGCTCAATGCCGAGCTGGCAGCGCTGAACGCCCTGATCCCGTTGCGGCGCCAGGAACTGGCCGGCAATACCCAGTTGCAAGACCTCGGCAACAGCCAGCATGACCTGTTGTCGGAGCGGTCCGACCGCCTGGATCGGGAAATCCAGGAACTGCAAACCCTGATCAACCAGAAGCGCCTGGCGTTGTCCCAGGAAACGGTCACCCAGCAATCCATCGAAGCGCAGAAGGCCGGCGGCAGCAGCCTTTTGGCCACCGAAAGCGCGGCCAACCTGAAGCTCTCGGACTACCTGCTCAAAAGCACCGACCGCCTGAACGAAGTCACCCAGCAGAACCTGCAGACCAAGCAGCAACTGGACAGCCTGACCCAGAGCGATGCGGCCCTGGACGAGCAAATCAACGTACTCAAAGGCAGCCTGCTGCTCTCGAAGATTCTCTACAAACAGAAACAGGCGTTGCCGCGCCTGCGGCTCGACCGCAACCTGGCCGACCAGATCGCCGACATTCGCCTGTATCAGTTCGAAGTCAGCCAGCAACGGGAATTGCTGAGCAACCCGACCACCTACGTCGAAAACCTGCTGTCGACCCAACCCCCCGAGCAAGTCACGGCGCAGCTGCGCAAAAGCCTGATGGAACTGGCCACCACCCGCGCCGACCTGCTGGAGCGACTGAACCGCGAGCTGAGTGCGGTGCTCAATGAATCCATCACCCTGCAACTGAACCAGAAGCAATTGCTCAGCACCGCGCAAAGCCTGCGGGCGACCCTGGATGAGCAGATGTTCTGGATTCCCAGTAACAAGCCGCTGGACCTGGAGTGGATTCACAGCGTGCCGGATCGCCTGCAGCGGCAACTCGATTCGCTGCCGGTACTGTCAAGCCTGAGCGAACTGACCGACGGCCTGACCCAGCGCCCACTGCTGTTCCTGCCACTGGCCCTGCTGATCGGCGCGTTGCTGTGGCGGCGCAAGAATCTGTACGCGCGACTGAACAAGGTTCACCAGGACATCGGTCACTTCAAGCGCGATAGCCAGTGGCACACGCCGCAGGCGATTCTGATCAACATTCTGCTGGCGATGCCGGTTTCCCTGGGCCTCGCCTTGTGCGGGCTGGCCTTGCAGATCGACGCCCGTGGACAGAACGCCAATATGGGCGCGGCGCTGCTGCAAATGGCCGGGGCCTGGCTGGTGTTCTACACCGCCTACCGGATCCTCGCGCCAGGTGGTGTGGCAGAACTGCATTTCCGTTGGGAAAAGCCCCAGGTGGAATTCCTGCGCAGATGGATCCGCCGCCTCGGTATCGTGGTGATGGCACTGGTGACCGTCGTCGCCGTTGCCGAACTGCAACCGGCGGCACTGGCCGATGACGTGCTCGGCATGCCGGTGGTGCTGATCTGCTACGCCTTGATGACCTTGCTGCTCAGCCGCCTGCTCAGCAGCAGCCCGACCCACGAAAACGCTTCGCTGTTCCGCAAACTGGTGGGGGTCCTGTTCACCGCCCTGCCCGTCGCCCTGTTCGTGGCGGTGTGCTTCGGCTACTACTACACCGCACTGAAGCTCAGCGACCGCTTGATCAACACCCTGTACCTGCTGATGTTCTGGCTGGTGATCGAAGCCACCTTCGTGCGCGGCCTCAGTGTGGCGGCGCGGCGCCTGGCCTACCAGCGCGCCCTGGCCAAGCGGCTGGCCGCCAAAGAGGCCGGCGATGGCGAAGCGGTGATCGAAGAACCGACGATGGACATCGAGAAGGTCAACGAACAGTCCCTGCGCCTGATCCGCCTGGCACTGCTCGGCGGCTTCATGGCGGCACTGTATTGGGTCTGGGCCGACCTGATCACGGTGTTCTCGTACCTGGACAACGTCACCCTCTACGAATACACCAGCGGTACCGGCGCCAACATGAGCATGGTACCGATCAGCATCGGCGACATGCTCGGCGCGCTGATCATCATCGGCATCACCTTCGCCCTGGCACGCAACCTGCCGGGCTTGCTCGAAGTGTTCGTGCTGTCGAAGCTGAATCTTGCCCAGGGCAGCGCCTACGCCACCACCACACTGCTGTCTTATGTGATCGCCGGCGTCGGTTTCGTCTCGACGCTGTCGACCCTCGGCGTGAGCTGGGACAAGCTGCAGTGGCTGGTGGCGGCCCTGTCGGTCGGCCTCGGTTTCGGCATGCAGGAGATCTTCGCCAACTTCATTTCCGGCATCATGATCCTGTTCGAACGCCCGGTGCGGATCGGTGACACCATCACCATCGGCAACCTGTCCGGCACCGTGAGCAAGATTCGCATCCGTGCCACGACCATCACCGACTTCGACCGCAAGGACATCATCGTCCCGAACAAGACGTTCATTACCGGGCAACTGATCAACTGGTCGCTGACCGACACCATCACCCGGGTGACCCTCAAGCTCGGCGTCGACTACGGCTCGGACCTGGACCTGGTGAAAGAGCTGCTGCTCAAGGCCGCACGGGATAACCCGCGCGTGCTGAAAGACCCGGAACCCCACGTGTACTTCCTCAACTTCGGCGAAAGCACCCTCGACCACGAGTTGCGCATGCACGTGCGCGATCTCGGCGACCGCAACCCGGTGCTCGACGAGGTCAACCGCTTCATCAACCGCGAGTTCAAGAAGCAGCACATCAACATCTCGTTCCGGCAGATGGAGGTCTACCTCAAGAACCTGCACGGCCAGGAATACAAGATGGTGCCGATCGAACCGGAAGCGAAAACCATCGTGCCGATCGTCGACGGCAAGCCAGCGCAAGAACCGCCCGCCGCCAAACTCGACTAACCGGACTTTCCCCAGCAGAATGCTCGGACATTCTGCTGGAGCCGGCCCTTGAAAGCCCTCGACGAACTCACTTTCGATAACCGCTTCGACCGCCTGGGCGATGCGTTTTCCGCCCATGTGCTGCCCGAGCCCATCGATAATCCGCGCCTGGTCGTGGCCAGCCCCGCCGCCATGGCGCTGCTGGACCTCGACCCGGCCGTGGCCGAAACCCCGGAGTTCGCCGAACTGTTCAGCGGCCACAAGCTCTGGGCCGACGCAATTCCAAGGGCGATGGTCTATTCGGGGCATCAGTTCGGTTCCTACAACCCGCAACTGGGCGACGGTCGTGGCCTGTTGCTCGGCGAGGTGTACAACGAGGCTGGCGAACACTGGGACCTGCACCTAAAAGGCGCCGGCCAGACGCCGTTCTCACGCATGGGCGATGGCCGGGCGGTACTGCGTTCGTCGATCCGCGAATTCCTCGCCTCCGAAGCCCTGAACGCGCTGAATATCCCGACCACCCGCGCCCTGTGCGTGATCGGCTCCGACACCCCGGTGTGGCGCGAAAAACAGGAGCGCGCGGCCATGGTCCTGCGCCTGGCGCCGAGCCATGTGCGCTTCGGGCACTTCGAATACTTCTACTACACCAAGCGCCCCGAGCAGCAGAAAGAGCTGGGTGATCACGTGCTGGCCATGCATTTTCCGCAGTGCCTGGAACAACCGGAGCCGTACCTGGCGATGTTCCGCGAAGTGGTGGAGCGCAATGCCGAACTGATCGCCAAATGGCAGGCGTATGGCTTCTGCCACGGGGTGATGAACACCGACAACATGTCGATCCTGGGCATCACCTTCGATTTCGGCCCGTTCGCCTTCCTCGACGACTTCGACGCCAACTTCATCTGCAACCACTCCGACGACCAGGGCCGTTACTCCTTCAGCAACCAGGTGCCAGTTGGCCAGTGGAACCTCAGCGCCCTGGCCCAGGCCCTGACGCCGTTCATCAGCGTCGAAGCCCTGCGCGAAACCCTCGGCCTGTACCTGCCGCTGTTCCAGGCTCATTACCAGGACCTGATGCGCCGCCGCCTCGGCCTGGCCACCGCGGAGGATGACGACCAGAAATTGCTGGAGAACCTGCTGCAACTCATGCAAAACAGCGGCGTCGACTACAGCCTGTTTTTCCGCCGCCTGGGTGATGAAGCACCGGAACAGGCCATCACCCGCTTGCGTGATGACTTCGTCGACCTCAAGGGCTTTGATGCCTGGGGCGAACTCTACGTCGCCCGGGTGGCACGTGAAGGTACGCTTGATCAACAGCAGCGCCGCCAGCGGATGCACGCGGTCAATCCGCTGTACATCCTGCGCAACTACCTGGCGCAGAAGGCCATCGAGGCGGCGCAGAACGGCGACTACTCGGAAGTCCGCCGGCTACACGCCGTGCTGAGCAATCCGTTCGAGGAACAACCGGGGATGCAAAGCTACGCCGAGCGACCACCGGAATGGGGCAAGCACCTGGAGATCAGTTGTTCGTCGTGAGGCACTGCACGATTGAAAATCTGCAGTCCTGTCTCCAGATAAGGATCATTCGCTTTCGACTGGACGTTTTGTCATGACCGACCCACTCCTCATCCCCTGCCCCCACTGCAACGGCCTCAACCGCATTCCCGCCGAGCGCCTGAACGACCACCCGAAGTGCGGGCGCTGCAAGGCTGAAGTCATGCTGAGCAAACCGTTTGAATTGAAACAAAGCGACTACGCCAGCCAGATCAAGGGCGATCTGCCGCTGCTGGTGGATGTGTGGGCGGACTGGTGCGGGCCGTGCAAGTCGTTTGCACCGGTGTTCGAGCAGGCGGCCGGGCAACTGGTGGGCAAGTGCCGACTGGCCAAGCTGGACAGCGAGGCGAACCAGCAGTTGTCGGCGCAATTGGGGATTCGCTCGATTCCGAGCCTGATCCTGTTCAAGAACGGCCGGGAAGTCGCCCGGCAGAGCGGGGCTTTTCCGTTACCGCAGTTGATGAGCTGGTTGCGTAGCCAGGGGATCTGAGACTGCCCGGAAAGATCGCAGCCTGCGGCAGCTCCTACAAGGACATCAGCGCCCAATCTGTAGGAGCTGCCGCAGGCTGCGATCTTTTGATCTTCAGGCGTTTTCCAGCAGGTTGTGCAACTCGACAAACTGCTGGGTCAGCTTGTGCCGCGGGTCGAGATGGATCAGTGGCGTATTGGCCTGGTGGGATTCGCGCATGCGTACCGAGCTGGCCAGGTACACCGGCAACACCGGCAGGCCTTCGGCGATCAGCTCATCGAGAATCTGCTGGGGCAGGCTGGCGCGGGCCTGGAACTGGTTGACGACAATGCCTTCGACTTCCAGGCCTTCGTTATGGTCGTCCTTCAACTCTTCGATTTCCGCCATCAGGCCATACAGTGCCTGGCGTGAAAAGCTGTCGCAATCGAAGGGAATCAATACACGATCAGCGGCAATCAACGCTGAAACCGCATAGAAGTTCAGCGCGGGCGGGGTGTCGAGGTAAATCCGGTCGTAGTCTTCGCTCAGCTCTTCAAGCAACTTACGCAGCTTGTTGATCTTGTGCTTGGCTTCAAGTTTTGGCTGCAAGTCCGCCAGTTCGGCGGTGGCGGTAATGACATGGAGGTTATCGAAGGGGGTTTCGTAGATGTCGACCTGATTCTTTTTGGAGAACGGCCCGGAAGACAGCGTCTGCTTGAAGAAATCGGCGATGCCCATCGGGATATCGCTACCGGTGAGCCCCGTCAGGTACTGAGTGGAGTTGGCCTGGGCATCGAGATCCACCAACAAGGTGCGAAAACCCTCGCTGGCACTGACCGCCGCCAGATTGCAGGCAATGCTGGATTTGCCAACGCCACCTTTCTGATTGAACACCACGCGCCGCATGTCAAAACCTCCGTGTATCAAAGAATGACCGAGTGTAGTGGTCCCCGGCATGGCTACGCTACCTCACCAGTGCAAGGACTACACAGTCAGTTGCCTTCTCCTGCTTGAAAGGCCCTGAACAGCCCGGCGATTCGACGCCAGAACTGACAGACGGAGTCATAATTCTGTGAATAATTACCAATCGTTCAATTTTTGCGAGCCAGTCGCTTCATCTTGCTGAGCAAAATGTAACCAGCATTTGCTACACGTTCCCGGCACCGGGATAATGCGCGCCACTCGGCGCCAAACGCCACGCAGGGTAAGTCCCGGCTTTCGGCCACTCCCCCGCGTCAAGTAAGCCCGTGAGGGTGGAATGAATGTCTGTGATCAACTTCAACATCGCCCAATGGCGCGCCTGGGCCCCTGGGCTTGATAGCGTGTCCGATTGGCAGGCCTGGTGCCGACAACCGGTTGTGCTGCCGGACAGCGATGCCGCTCCCGACGTTTCCTTTCTGCCGGCCATGCAGCGTCGGCGGCTCAGCCGTCTGGCGCGCATGGCGTTCAGTGTCGGCTGGCCATTGGCCGAAGGTCGGCAGGATCTGCCATTGGTCTTTGTTTCCCGTCACGGCGAAACGCCCCGCACGATCGAGATCCTCAGCGACCTGGCCACCGATCAACCGCTGTCGCCAACCCGCTTCAGCTTGTCGGTGCATAACGCGATCATTGGCCTGTGGTCGATCATGCGTGGTGAAACCAGCGAAATGACCGCCCTGGCCGCCGCAGGCGATGGCCTGGAACATGGCATGCTCGAAGCTGCCGCGCTGCTGGCTGAAGGCGCTGACGCGGTACTGCTGGTAGTCACCGAAGAGCGGCCGCCCGAGGCTTACTCGACCTGGATCGACGACGTACCGTTCCCTTATGCCGTCGGCCTGCTGATCACGCCCGGCACCGACTGGCGGTTGTCCCTGAACAGCCCCCCGGATGCGTTGTCCAAATCCCGCTGGCCCCACGCGCTGAATCTGCTGCGTACGCTGCTCGGCCAGCAAACCACCTGCCAACATGCCTGGAAAAATCGTGTATGGACCTGGCAACGCAACCCGTGACCGAGAAAAACCGCGACGCCTACCACTGGCGCTTGCTGGCCACCGCCGCGAGCTTTGCCCTGTTCGGGTTGGGCGGGCTGTGCCTGCGCCTGGTGATTTTCCCTGTGCTGAACTGCCTGCCGGGCGACGCCCGGACCCATCGGCTGCGGGCCCGGCAAACGGTCAGCCGCTGTTTCTGGATTTTTGTGCGTTTCATGGCCCGTACCGGGGTACTGACCTATAACATTGAAGGCGCGGAAAAACTCGGTCGTCCCGGGCAAATGATCATTGCCAATCACCCATCGCTGATCGACGTGGTCTTTCTGATCGGTCTGGTGCGTCACGCCAACTGCGTGGTCAAGCAAAGCCTCTGGGAAAACCCTTTCACTCGCGGGCCGCTGCGCTGCACCGAATACATCAGCAACGACGGCAGCATGGACATGCTCGACGCGGCTGCCGACGCGCTGAAAGACGGCCAGACCCTGATCATTTTCCCGGAAGGTACGCGCACCCGACCCGGCCAGCCGCCGGCCTTTCATCGGGGCGGCGCGGCAATCGCCCTGCGGGGTGCGAAAATCCTCACCCCGGTCATTATCAAAGTCAGCCCGACCACATTGACCAAGGCCGAGCCCTGGTATCGCATCCCCAAGCGGCGCGTGCACTTCAGTTTTCGGGTCGGGGCCGATATAGACCCACAGACCTTCGCCACGCAGGGGCCGGCTCCGCAGGCCTCGCGCAAGCTCAACGATTATCTACATTCTTACTTTATTAAGGAGCTCGCCGAAGATGAGCGATCTGCACCGTGATATCAAAATGCTTATCATCGACGCCCTTGGCCTGGAAGACATCAGTGCCGACGACATCGGCAATGAGCAGACCCTGTTCGGCGAAGGCCTGGGCCTGGACTCGGTGGACGCCCTGGAACTGGGCCTGGCCATCCAGAAAAAATACGGCATCAAGATCGACGCCGATGCCAAGGACACGCGCAATCACTTCAGTAACGTGGCGAGCCTTGCGGCGTTCGTCATTGCAAAACAGGCAGCTTGAGACCGGACCATGCAAACTCGTGACGACATTTTCAACACCCTGCGCGATGCCTTGGTCGAGCTTTTCGAGCTGGACCCTGAGCGTGTGAGCCTGGAATCCAACCTGTATCAGGACCTGGAAATCGACAGCATCGACGCGGTCGACCTGATTGATCACATCAAACGTCAGACCGGCAAGAAAATCGCCGCCGAAGAATTCAAATCGGTGCGTACCGTCAGTGACGTGGTCGAGGCGGTCTACCGTCTGGTTCAACCGGCCGCATGAATCGACTGATTGGCCTCGGCCTGCTGCTGGCGGGCCTTTTGTATCCCTTTGCGGTGTATTTCGGCATGGAGCATTTCGCCCCGTGGCAGTTCGGGATGCTGCTGGGCGCACTGTGGCTGGGCCGGGCGCTGACCGGCAAGCGACGGCCTGGCAGCCGGTGGATGGCCACGGTGGCCATTATGTTCTGCCTGTTGCTGGCACTGTTCGACAGCCCGGCGCTGTTGCGCTGGTATCCGGTGCTGATCAGCAGTTTCATGCTGGCGCTGTTCGGATCGAGCCTGATATTCGGCCCACCGATCGTTGAACGCCTGGCCCGGGTACGCGAGCCGCATTTGCCCGCCAAGGGTATTCGCTACACCCGTCAGGTAACCATCGCCTGGAGCGTTTTTTTTCTATGCAACGGTTTGTGTGCCGCCGCCCTGACACTCTGGGCGCCGCTGAGCTGGTGGACGCTGTACACCGGGCTGATTTCCTACGGATTGATAGGCCTGATGTTTGCCATTGAATGGCTCATACGACAAAGGGTACGAGGCCGCCCATGAATTGGATAAAACTTGAGCACCTGCTGCTCAAGGCTCAGCCTGAGCGTGCCGTAACGACCGCCCCGGCACTGGATCACGCCCGACTGTGCGAACAGGCACTGCGCCTGGCCGCCGGCCTGCAAGCCCGGGGTGTGCGGCAGATGGCCGTGCACCTTGAGGATGCCGCCGACCTGGCGATTGCCCTGTTCGGTGCCTGGCGTGCCGGAGTCAGTGTGCTGCTGCCGTCCGACCTGCAACCCCAGACCCGCCAACGCTGGTCAGGTGAAGTCGATCTGTGGCTGAGCGATCAGCCCGACGATGCGCACCTTGGCGACCTACAACAGCAGCCACTGAGTGCCGCCGCCCTGGACCTGGATAACTGCCGACTCAGCCTGTGCACCTCCGGCTCGAGTGGCGAACCCAAGCGCATCGAAAAAAACCTGCGCCAACTGGCCAATGAAGTCGAAGTCCTGGAACAGCTGTGGGGCGCCGACCTGGGCCCGGCATGCATCATTGGCAGCGTCGCCACCCAGCACATCTACGGCCTGCTGTTCCGGGTGCTGTGGCCGCTATGCGCCGGGCGCCCGTTCGTACGTCGGCAGTTGGCCTTTCCGGAAGACCTGCAACGCGCCAGCCGCGAGCACCCGGCCTTCGCCTGGGTGGCCAGCCCGGCGCTGCTCAAGCGCATGGGCGACAACCTCGACTGGCCTGCCTTGAGTTCCGTACGCCGGGTGTTTTCCTCCGGCGGCGCATTGCCGGTCGAGGCTGCACAGAGCCTGCATGAGCGTCTGGGGCAATGGCCAACGGAGATCTTCGGTAGTTCGGAAACCGGTGGAATCGCCTGGCGTCAGGGCGCGGAACTCTGGCAGCCCTTTGCCGGTGTCACGCTGACCCAGGACAGTGACGGTGCACTGCTGATCGCTTCGCCGTATTTGCCCCATGGCCATGTCGAACACACGGCCGATGCCGTGCGTATCTCTGTCGACGGTCGTTTCGAATTGCTTGGGCGACTGGACCGGATCGTCAAGCTGGAAGAAAAACGCATCTCGCTGCCGATGCTGGAACAAGCGCTGACGGCCCATGAATGGGTCATCGAAGCGCGGCTCGGTGTCGTTCAGGAAAACCGCGCCTCCCTGGGGGCATTGCTGGTGCTGAGCGATGCCGGTCTGCATGTGCTGCGCAATCAGGGGCGACGCAGCCTCACCGAGCAATTGCGCCAGCACCTGAGCCAACACTGCGAAGCCCTGGCCCTGCCAAGACGCTGGCGCCTGCTGCGCCAACTGCCGCTGAACGCTCAGGGCAAACTGCCCCAGGCCGACGTCGACGCCCTGCTGTTGGCGCCGCGCCCCAAGGCGCCCGAAGTGCTGGAACAAACCGAAAGCGATGGCGAGTGGAGCCTGCAACTGGCGGTGCCACCGGACCTGGCCTATTTCAGCGGACACTTCCCCACGGCGCCGGTGTTGCCTGGCGTGGTGCAGGTGGACTGGGCGCTGAGCCTGGGCCGGCAATTGATGAACCTGCCGAAAAAATTTGCCGGCATGGAAGTCTTGAAGTTCCAGCAACTGGTGCGCCCGGGAGATGAAATCCAGCTGCACCTGCGCTTCGACCCGGCCCGCGGCAAATTGTATTTCACCTATCGCGACGAAACCGCCACCTGCTCCAGCGGGCGGATCTTGCTGGAGGCGGCGCATGCATAAGCCGGGTGAGTGCTGCGCACTCAATCGCGAGCAGGCTCGCTCCCACACTGGATTTGTGAACGACACAGCCCCCCTGTGGGAGCGGCGGTGCGACGATTCGACTTGCTCGCGAAGCAGGCACCTCGGTCTTTCAGGTGTACACCAACATGCATAGCCCCTGCGCCATCGTCCCGGTGTATAACCACGAAACAGCCATTACCACGGTGGTCGATGCGCTGATCGCCAGCCATCTGCCGTGCATCCTGGTGGACGATGCCAGCAGCCCGCGTTGCGCCCGGGTGCTGGATCGCCTGGCCCAGCGTGAAATGGTTTACCTGATCCGCCTGGCCGAAAACCAGGGCAAGGGTGGCGCGGTCATGACCGGTTTGCGCGAAGCTTCGCGCCTGGGTTTCAGCCATGCCTTACAGGTGGATGCCGATGGCCAGCACGATTTGCAGGACGTCCAACGCTTCATCGAACAGTCACGCCGCTACCCACGAGCGTTGATTTGCGGTTATCCGCAATATGACGCCAGCGTGCCGAAAGGCCGTTTGTATGCACGCTACCTGACTCACGTCATGGTCTGGATCAACACCCTGTCATTGCAGATTCGCGACTCCATGTGCGGTTTCCGGGTCTACCCTTTGGCACCGGTCCTGGCGTTGATCGAGTCAGCAAAAATCGGCAAGCGCATGGACTTCGACTCGGACATCCTGGTGCGCCTGTCCTGGCGCAATCAGCCGATGTTATGGCTGCAAACCAAGGTCCATTACCCGCTGGACGGCGTTTCGCACTTTCGGATGTTCCACGACAACGTCCTGATTTCCAGCATGCACACGCGGCTGTTCTTCGGCATGTTGCTGCGTGCGCCAGTGATCCTCTGGCGACGGTGGCGGGCATGAGTGCAGACAAGCAACACTGGGCCGACCGCAAAGAACGGGGCAGTTTCTGGCTGATGAAGCTCACCGCGTTCGGCGCCAAAGTGCTGGGCCGTCGAGTACTGAGCCCAGTGTTGTACGGCATCGTCCTGTACTTTTTCCTGTTCGGTCGCAGCGCCCGACACAGTGCCTGGCAATACCAGCAACGGCTGGCCGACTGGAGCGGTCGCAGCGAATTGCGCCCGAGCCATTGGCGGGTGTTCGGCCAGTTCATGGCTTTCGCCGATTCGATGCTCGACAAACTCGACGTCTGGAACGGCAAGCTGAGCATCGAACAAATCGAAATCATCGACCCGGCGCTGCTGCGTGACCAGCTGCGCGGTGCCCGCGGGCAGATGCTGGTGGGCGCACACCTGGGCAATCTGGAAGTCTGCCGCGCACTGGCGGAGATCGGCGAAAAGGTCACGATGAACGTGCTGGTGCACACCAAGCACGCCGAACAGTTCAACCGTTTACTGGGTGAAGCCGGGGCGACCAATTTGCGCTTGATCCAGGTCAGCGAACTGGACCCCGGGATCATGCTGCAACTGAGCGAGCGCCTGGAGCGTGGCGAGTGGCTGGCGATCGCCGGCGACCGCGTGCCGCTGCATGGCGGACGCTGCGCGACCGTGGACTTCCTCGGTCATTCGGCCAGGTTCCCCCAGGGCCCGTGGTTGCTGGCCGGCCTGCTGAAATGCCCGGTCAACCTGCTGCTGTGCCTGAAAAAGCCCGACGGTGACTATCGACTGACCATCGAGCCGTTCGCTGAGGCAATCACCTGGAAACGTACTGACCGCGAACAGGTCATTCATCAGTGGGCCTCCCGCTACGCCGAACGCTTGGGTCACTATTGCCTTGAAGCGC
Source organism: Pseudomonas sp. S2_F07 (assembly GCF_054668325.1). NCBI lineage: Bacteria > Pseudomonadati > Pseudomonadota > Gammaproteobacteria > Pseudomonadales > Pseudomonadaceae > Pseudomonas > Pseudomonas sp. S2_F07. The sequence continues at coordinate 4,329,702 of NZ_CP162758.1, read as the reverse complement.
CCCAACAATGGTTCAACTTTTACCCTTTCTGGAAGACCGATGACGACGCCAACGCTTGAGCCGGTAACCTTCGGCGAACGCCCTTTGCGCATAGAAGATGTGCTGGCACTGGCCAACCGCAAAGTGCCGACGCTGTTGCAAAGCGATCCCGCCTACCGCGAGCGCATCGCCAAGGGCGCGCGTTTTCTGGACTCTCTGCTGGACAAGGAAGGCGTGATCTACGGCGTGACCACCGGTTACGGCGACTCTTGCGTGGTCGCGGTGCCGCTGCATCACGTCGAGGCGCTGCCCCGTCACCTGTACACCTTCCACGGCTGTGGCCTGGGCAAACTGCTCGACGCCCAGGCCACCCGCGCGGTACTGGCGGCGCGTTTGCAGTCGTTGTGCCACGGTGTTTCCGGAGTGCGAGTGGAGCTGCTGGAGCGCCTGCAGGCGTTCCTTGAACACGACATCCTGCCGCTGATTCCAGAGGAAGGCTCGGTGGGCGCCAGTGGTGACCTGACGCCGCTTTCGTACGTGGCCGCCACGCTGTCCGGTGAACGCGAGGTGATGTTCCGCGGCGAGCGCCGGCAAGCTGCCGATGTGCACCGCGAACTCGGCTGGCAGCCACTGGTGTTGCGTCCGAAAGAAGCCTTGGCGCTGATGAACGGCACCGCAGTGATGACCGGGCTGGCCTGCCTGGCGTACGCCCGCGCCGATTACCTGCTGCACCTGGCCACGCGCATTACCGCGCTGAACGTGGTCGCCCTGCAAGGCAACCCGGAGCACTTCGACGAGCGCCTGTTCGCCGCCAAGCCACACCCGGGGCAGATGCAGGTCGCCGCGTGGTTGCGCGAGGATCTGGCCATCGACGCGCCCACCGCGCCCTTGCATCGTCTGCAAGATCGCTACTCCCTGCGTTGCGCCCCCCATGTGCTGGGCGTACTGGCCGACAGCCTGAACTGGCTGCGCTCATTCATCGAGATCGAGCTCAACAGTGCCAACGACAACCCGATCATCGACGCCGAGGCCGAGCGAGTGCTGCACGGTGGGCACTTCTACGGAGGCCACATCGCCTTCGCCATGGACAGCCTGAAAAACCTCGTGGCCAACGTCGCCGACCTGTTGGATCGACAACTCGCGCTGCTGGTGGACGAGCGCTACAACCATGGCTTGCCGAGCAACCTGTCGGGTGCCACGGCCGACCGCGCCATGCTCAACCACGGCTTCAAGGCGGTGCAGATCGGCACCAGCGCCTGGACTGCCGAAGCCCTGAAGAACACCATGCCGGCCAGCGTCTTCTCGCGCTCCACCGAATGCCACAACCAGGACAAGGTCAGCATGGGCACCATCGCCGCCCGGGATGCGATCCGCGTGCTGGAACTCACCGAACAAGTGGCGGCCGCCACGCTGCTGGCGGCCAATCAGGGCGTCTGGCTGCGCGGCCAGGCCGAAGATGCACGCCCCCTGCCACCCGCTTTGGCGACCATGCACGAAGCCTTGGCCAAGGACTTCCCACCGGTCATCGAAGACCGCGCGCTGGAAGGCGAATTGCGCCTGTGCCTGCAACGCATCGCCGAACAACACTGGAGGCTGCATGCGTAGCAAGGGATTTCTCTACACCGACACGGAAATCGTCGTACCGTTCTTTGACGTCGACAGCATGCACGTGGTCTGGCACGGCCATTACGTCAAATACCTGGAGGTGGCCCGCTGTGCGCTGCTGGACAAGATCGGCCACAACTACACGGCGATGAACGAATCCGGCTATGCCTGGCCGGTGATCGACCTGCAATTGCGCTACGTGCGCGGCGCGGTGTTCGGCCAGACGCTCAACGTGCGCGCCAACCTGGTGGAGTGGGAGAACCGCTTGAAGATCAACTACCTGATCAGCGACCTGCAAACCGGTGAGCGCCTGACCCGAGCCATGTCGGTACAGGTGGCCGTCGACATCGCCAGCCGCGAGATGCAACTGGCCTCGCCGACAGTGTTCACCGACGCGGTTGAGAGGGTACTGGGATGATCGATATTTCCCTTGAGACCAGCCGCCCCCCCTGTGGCGAGCGAGCTTGCTCGCGCTCGAGTGCGCAGCACTCGCAACCCCGCCGAGGTTTGCTGACGTATTGGGGCCGCTACGCAGCCCAGCGCGAGCAAGCTCGCTCGCCACGTTTCTCAGTGTTCAAATTCCTCAGTGTTTTGGCGTTACTCGGGGTGTCGTCGATGGCCAGTGCCTTCGACCTGCAACAACTCAGCGATCAACTGGCCAGGCCCGAGGTGATCCACGGCAGTTTCATCCAGGAAAAACACCTGCGCGCCCTGTCCCAGCCGCTGACCAGCAAGGGCACGTTCGTGCTGGCCAAAAACCACGGCTTGTTGTGGCTGCTGAAAACGCCACTGCAACAGGACTATCGCATCACCGCCAAAGGCATTGCCCGGCGCGACGGCATTGTCTGGCAAATGCTGCCGGGCAAAAGCGCCGGTGCCGAGCAGAACCGTTTGTTCCTCGCCGTGCTGCAAGGTGACAGCAGTGGCCTGCAACGGGATTTCGAACTGTCCCTGAGCGGCGATGCGCAGAACTGGAAACTCACGCTGCTGCCGCGCTCGATGCTGCTCAAGCAGGTGTTCAACCAGATCAACATTACCGGCGCAGAACTGGTGCACAGCATCGAACTGCTCGAGACCCAGGGCGACAGTACGTTATTGCGCATGCAGGACAGCACCAGCAGCCAGCCGTTGAGCGACGCGGAGCAGCATGACTTTGCCGAGTGAACGGTGGTTGCCACGGTTGTTCCTGATCCTGCTGCTGGCAGTACTGGCGCTCGCCGGTTGGCAATGGCGTGACGCCGCGCCGCTGTCGGCCAACCTGATGGACCTGGTGCCCGGTACGGCGCCCGACGCTCTGGAACTGCGCGCTGAACAACGCATGCAAGAGCCGCTGAACCGCGAAATGCTGGTGCTGGTCGGCCACAGTGATCGCCAGCAGGCCGTCGCCATGGCGCAGACACTCGGCGAGCAATGGCAGGCCAGCGGCTTGTTCGAAAAGGTCCAGTGGACCCTGCAAGCCGACTTGCCGGCGTTGCGCACACAATTGCTGCAAGGTCGCCTGGCGATGCTCCAGGCGGCGGACCGGCAACTGCTGATCGAGCACCCCGACACCTTTATCCAGCAACGGGTGCAAGCGTTGTTCGACCCGTTCAACGGGTACAGCCTGGTGCCGAGCCAGGACGACTGGCTGGGCCTGACCGGGCGCATCCAGAACAGCCAGCCGCAACGTGGTTCGGTGCAACTGGACATCGGCAGCGGCGCCCTGGTCGCCGATGCCGATGGCAAGAGCTGGGTGCTGCTGCGCGCGCGCACCACCGGCAACGCCTTCGACATGAACCTGCCGCTGCAGGTGGCCGACCTGCTTGAACACAGCCGCGAGGAAGCCGCCCGGCACGACGTGCAACTGCTCGCCGCCAGCGGCCTGTTGTACGCCGCCAGCGGTCAACGACAGGCCGCCCGGGAGATGACCTGGGTCGGTGGCGGTGCCACCGTGGGGATTTTGTTGCTGCTGCTGTTGGCCTTCCGGCGCTGGCGCGTCTTGCTGGCGTTCGTGCCGGTGCTGGTGGGCATGCTCTGCGGTGCGGTGGCCTGCGTTGCGTTGTTCGGCCATATGCACGTGATGACCCTGGTACTGGGCTCAAGCCTGATCGGTGTCGCCGTCGACTACCCGCTGCATTACCTGTCCAAGAGCTGGAGCCTGAAACCCTGGCACAGCTGGCCGGCCCTGCGCCTGACCCTGCCCGGGCTGACCCTGAGCCTGATCACCAGCGGCATCGGCTATCTGGCCCTGGCCTGGACACCCTTCCCGGCGCTGACCCAGATTGCCGTGTTCTCCGCCGCCGGTTTGCTCGGTGCCTATCTGTCCGCCGTGTGCCTGCTGCCGGCATTGCTCAAGGGCGTAGACCTGCGCCCGGCGCAATGGCCATTGCGCGTTTGCGAGTTTTTGCTGGGCTGTCGTGAAGCACTGCTCAAACACCTGAAAACGCCAGTCTTGCTGGCACTGCTGATCGCTTTTTGCGTGGCTGGCCTGCTGCAACTGGGCAGCAAAAACGACATTCGTCAGTGGATCAGCGCGCCGCAACAATTGACCGACGAAGCCCAGGCCATTGCCCGGATCACCGGCTATCAACCCACCAGCCAGTTCTTCCTGATACGCGCCGCCGATCAGCAGCAGTTGCTCGAACGCCAGACCGCCCTGAGAGAGCGGCTGGATCAATTGATTGGCCTGGAAAAGCTCCAGGGCTATCTGTCGCTCAATCAACTGGTCAGCCCGCCGAACGAACAGCAACAGGTGCGCGAAACGCTGAACAAACTGCCTTCCTTCTGGCAACCCTTGCTCGACATCGGCGTACCGGCCGAGGCGCTGCAAGCCGAGCTGACGAAGCTACAGGCACTGCCGACCGTGGACATCGACGCAGCGCTCAGCGGCCCGTTGGCAGAACCCTACCGGCCCTTGTGGCTGGGGCCGACCGATGACGGCGTGGCGGCGATGGTCAGCCTGCAAGGCATCAACAACCCGGCCCTGCTGCGGCTCCAGGGCGAGGACTTGCCCGGCGTGACACTGGTGGATCGACTGGGTGAGTTGAACAACGTCTTCGCGGCCACCCAAATCAGTGCCGCTGAACTGAAGCTCGCCTCCTGCGTGCTGATCGTGCTGGTGCTGATCCTGCCATTCGGCCTCGGCGGCGCGTTGCGAATCGTGTCCCTGCCCCTGCTGGCGGCGTTGTGCAGCCTGGCCAGTCTCGGCTGGCTGGGGCAGCCGCTGACCCTGTTCAGCCTGTTCGGCCTGCTGCTGGTGACGGCGATCAGCGTCGATTACGCGATCCTGATGCGCGAACAGGTCGGCGGCGCAGCCGTGAGCCTGCTGGGCACCCTGCTGGCGGCGTTGACCACCTGGCTGTCGTTCGGCCTGCTGGCGGTGTCGAGCACCCCGGCGGTGAGCAACTTCGGGCTGTCGGTGAGCCTGGGCCTGATCTTCAGCTTCCTGCTCGCGCCGTGGGCCGGTCGCCAGGTGCATGAGCCCACGGCCATGGAGCGGGCAATATGATGGTCGTTCTGTTCTGGGCGATGGCGCTGGTGTTGTTCGCCCTGGCGACCCGTGTCGGCCGGCATTTCGGCTTGATTCCCATCGTCAGCCAGTTGCTGCTGGCGACCCTTGGCCTGCCGCTGTTGATGTATTTCTGGATCGAGCCCCAATGGCAATTGAGCGGTGCGCTGCTGGTGTCGCCGGGCTGGCTGAAGAACCTCTACAGCCTGAGCTTTGCCCTGTTGCTGGGCTACATCCTCAGCGATGTGATCGACCTGCAACTGGATCGCCAAAGCCTGAAAATCGCCCTTCCCAGCTTTTGCATTCCGTTTGCCTGCGGCCTGGCCACGGCGGTCTGGTTGTTGCCGGCACAACCGTGGATCAGCTCGCTGGCCGTCGGCCTGTTGTTCGCCATCACCGCGATTCCGGTGCTGTACCTGTACCTGCGGCACATCGATTACCCACCCGCCGCCACCCGACGTCTGGTGCAAACCGCGATCCTCATCGACCTCGCCTGCTGGACGCTGTTCGGCATCGCCCAGGGCAGCCTGCACCTGAGCAGCCTGTTGCTGCCGTTGGCCGGCGCGTGCCTGCCGGTGCTGCTGCGGTTGCTCGGTTTGCGCCAGACATGGCTTTACAGCCTGAGCTTTTTCGCCCTGCTGGTCGTCGCCGAACACTTCAAGCTCAATGCGCTGATTTTCGGCATCGGCTATGTGTTGATCATGGCCGCGCTGAAAGCCCCACTGGTCCTGCCACTGCCAGCCGTGTGGATGGGCCGCTTGCAGACGTACATCGCCATCCCGCTGATCCTTACGTTCGGCATTGTGCAGATCAATGTGCACAGCGCGATGGACAGCCTCGGTTGGGGGCAACTGCTCGCCCTGCTGCTGTTGCCGATGCTGAGCAAACTGCTGGGCAACTGGCTCGGCCTCGGCTGGGCCGGGGCCTCGTTCCAGGGCGCCAGCCGCTGGCGGGAAAGTGTGCTGCTGAACATCCGCGGCTTGAGCGAGATCGTTTTTCTCAACCTGCTGCTGCAACAACAACTCATCAGCCCGCCGCTGTACTTTGCCCTGATGCTGATGGGCCTGATCGCTACACTGCTGCCAGCCCTGACCGGCATGCACCGAATTCCCCTGAAAGCCGCTGTCCCCGCAAGGAGCCCCCATGCCAACCGTTGAAATGGAATGTCGCCAGGTCGTGGTCATCGGCGCCGGTCCATCCGGCGCCATCGCCGCCGCGTTGCTCAAGCGCAAGGGACACGATGTGCTGGTGATCGAGCGCCAGCATTTTCCACGGTTTTCCATCGGTGAAAGCCTATTGGCCCATTGCCTTGATTTCGTCGAAGAGGCGGGCATGCTCGACGCCGTCAACGCCGCCGGCTTCCAGCTGAAAACCGGTGCCGCGTTTGCCTGGGGCGAGCGCTACAGCGCGTTCGATTTCGGCGAGACGTTCAGCCACGGCAAATCGACGACATATCAGGTCCTGCGTGCCGATTTCGATAAGCTGCTGGCCGATCAGGCTACGTTGCAAGGCGTGGAGATCCGCTATGGCGAAACCATCGTCGACGTCGACATTGCCCCCGGAAAACCGCAGCTCGGCGTGCGCCGCGAAGACGGTAGCGAGTACCGCGTCGAGGCCGGTTTCCTGCTCGATGCCAGTGGCTACGGCCGCGTACTGCCGCGCTTGCTCGACCTCGAGGCGCCGTCGAACTTCCCGGTGCGTCAGGCCGTGTTCACTCACGTCGAAGACCGTATCGACCTCCCGACCTTCGATCGCAGCAAGATCCTGGTGACCACTCACCCGACCCTGCGCGACGTATGGTTCTGGACCATCCCGTTCAGTAACGGGCGTTGCTCGGTCGGCGTGGTCGCCGCCGAGGAACGTTTCGCCGGCCGCAGCGATAATCTGGACGAGTGCCTGCGCAGCTTTATTGCCGAGACGCCAAGCCTGGCCAGCGTGTTGCAAAATGCGCAGTGGGATACCGAGGCCCGAACCATCGGCGGATACTCGGCCAACGTCAAAACCCTGCACGGTCCGGGCTTCGCGCTGCTGGGCAATGCCGCGGAATTCCTCGACCCGGTGTTTTCCTCCGGCGTGACCATCGCCATGCGTTCGGCGAGCATGGCCGCCGGGGTTTTGCACCGTCAGCTGCAAGGCGAAGCCGTCGACTGGCAAACCGAGTTCGCCGAACCGCTCAAGCGCGGCGTCGACACGTTCCGCTGCTACGTCGAAGGCTGGTACGCGGGGACCTTCCAGGATGTGATCTTCCATGAGGGCAGTTCGCCGGAAATCCGCAGGATGATCAGCTCCATACTTGCCGGATATGCCTGGGATCAAAGCAACCCGTTCGTCAGCGAAGCCAGGCGCCGGTTGAAGGTGATATCAGAATTCTGTGCAAGGGATGCGTCATGAACCACTTGTGTGTGCAAGCCAGCCCCCTTTGGCCAACGGGAAGACCCTCTGGTCAATGTGGTGGCGCGCAAAACCTTTTGAAGGAACTGTGTGATGTTGATTAGCCGTCGCTTGAACTGCACAGGGGTAGCCAGTGCATTGCGATTGCTGTTAATCGCCGCAACCCTGCTTTTGAGCGCCTGCGCCGGCCGGGCGCCGCTGCCCGTGCACAATCCGGATCTGCCGCTGCCACTGCAATTGCACATCCAGCGCGGGCAGGCCGACGAACGCGAGGACTGGGTGCTGGTGATCCAGCGTGAAGAGGCGGGTATCCGCTGGTCGATGATGGACCTGTTGGGCATTCCCCAGGCCCGCCAGAAATTGGTCGATAAAACCTGGGAGTCCGATGGTTTATTACCGCCCAATCCGCGAGCCCGGGAGCTGTTCGCGGCGCTGCTGTTTGCGCTGACGCCGCAAGATGAACTGGCGGCCAACTATCCCGGCGCCTGGCAGCACGGCAGGCAACGGTACCTGCCCGAGCGCTGGGACATCCACTACGTACAACCGCAGAATTTTGAATTGAAGCTACCGCGTGGTCCGGCCTATCAAGTCACCCCCCTGAGCGGTGAAACGCCATGACGGCTTACCTCAATGCCCTCGGATTGGTCTGCGCGCTGGGCCGCGACAAGCAGGAAGTTGCCCGCAACCTGTTTGTCGGCGACTGCGGCGGCATGCGCGAACAAACCGGTTGGGTGCCACAACGCACGCTGCAGGTCGGTGCGGTCCAGGGCAAACTGGCAAGCATTCCAGCCGATATGTCGCGCCATCACAGTCGCAACAATCAGTTATTGCTGGAAGCCACGCTGCAAATCCGCCCGGACATCGACAGCGCGATCCAGACCTACGGCCGCGACCGCATCGGTGTAGTGCTGGGCACCAGCACCTCGGGCATCGACGAGGCCAGCCAGAGCCTGGCGCATTACCTGCGCGAAAAACAGTTCCCTGCCGAGTACGACTATCAGCAACAGGAACTCGGGGCACCGGCGGACTTCCTTGCCGAGTGGCTGCAGTTGAGCGGGCCGGCCTATGTCATTTCCACGGCCTGCACCTCCAGCGCCCGGGCCTTGATGAGCGCCCAGCGCCTGTTGGACCTGGGCATTTGCGACGCGGTGCTGTGTGGCGGTGTCGACACCTTGTGCAAGCTGACCCTCAACGGTTTTTCGGCGCTCGAAGCGGTCTCGGAGCAACGCTGCAATCCGTTTTCGGTGAACCGCAACGGCATCAACATTGGTGAAGCGGCGGTGCTGTTCCTGATGACCAGGCGTGCAGGCGACAGCCAGCCGATTGCCTTGCTCGGCAGCGGCGCCAGTTCCGATGCGCATCACATATCCGCCCCGGAGCCGACTGGTCGTGGCGCCCTGCAAGCGATGCGCAAAGCCCTGGGCCGCGCCAACCTGCAACCAGAGCAGATCGCTTATCTGAACCTGCACGGCACCGCCACCCAGCACAACGACGCCATGGAAAGCCAGGCCGTGGCGACGCTGTTCCCGGCCGGCGTGCCCTGTTCGTCGAGCAAACCCATGACCGGCCACACCCTCGGTGCCGCCGGGGCGCTGGAAGCGGCGTTCTGCTGGTTGAGCCTGAGCCCGGACAATCGCGAGCATGCCCTGCCGCCACACGTCTGGGACGGACAGCCCGACCCCGAATTGCCGCCGCTGCAATGGGTGACCCCGGCCACGCGCCTGACGTCCATTGCACCTCGCTACCTGATGAGCAATTCCTTTGCCTTCGGTGGCAACAACGTCAGCCTGATTATCGGAGACGCCCCATGATTGACTGGCCGATCGCTGAATTGCTGCCCCACGCTGGCGACATGATCCTGATCGACCGGATCCTGGCGTTCGATGAAGAGCAGATTCACACGCGCCTGACCGTCAAGCCCGATGGCCTGTTCAATCTCCCCGACGGCAGCCTGCCGGCCTGGGTCGGCATCGAACTGATGGCCCAGAGCGTGGCCGCCTTCGCCGGTTGCCATGCGCGCCAGCGCGGTGATGAGGTGGAATTGGGCTTCCTGCTCGGCAGCCGCAAATTCGAATGCAACGTCGAAAGTTTTCCGGCCGGTACCGAGTTGACCATCCACGGTATTCGCTCCCTGGAAGACGATAACGGCATGGGCGTGTTCGAATGCCACATCAACGCCCCCGGCATTCACGTTACCGCCCGTCTGAACGTGTACCGCCCACCCCAGGCCGCTCAATATCTCCATGAACCCGAAGGAGTCCAGTGATGACTGAATCCGTACTGGTCACCGGTTCCAGCCGTGGCATCGGCCGCGCCATCGCCTTGCGCCTGGCCCAGGCCGGGCACGATATCGTGTTGCATTGCCGCAGCGGCCTGGCCGACGCCGAAGCCGTCAAGGCCGAAGTCGAGGCCCTGGGCCGTCGTGCGCGCATCCTGCAGTTCGACGTGTCCGACCGCGCCCGTTGCAAGGAAGTTCTCGAAGCCGACGTGGAAACCCACGGTGCCTATTACGGTGTGGTGCTTAATGCCGGGCTGACCCGCGACGGTGCCTTTCCGGCCCTGAGCGAGGAGGATTGGGATGTGGTGATGCGCACCAACCTCGACGGTTTCTACAATGTGCTGCACCCGGTGATGATGCCGATGATCCGTCGTCGCGCCGCCGGGCGGATTGTCTGCATCACTTCGGTGTCGGGGCTGATCGGCAACCGTGGCCAGGTCAACTACAGCGCCTCCAAGGCCGGGTTGATCGGCGCGGCCAAGGCATTGGCGATCGAGCTGGGCAAGCGCAAAATCACCGTTAACTGTGTCGCACCCGGCCTGATCGACACAGCCATGCTCGACGAGAACGTGCCGGTGGAAGAACTGATGAAAATGATCCCCGCACAACGCATGGGCACCCCTGAAGAGGTGGCCGGCGCGGTGAATTTCCTGATGTCGGCGGAAGCCTCGTACATCACCCGGCAGGTTCTGGCCGTCAACGGAGGCCTGTGCTGATGAAGCGCGTCGTCGTCACCGGCATGGCCGGCATCACCTCACTGGGCAGCGACTGGGAGACCATCGCCGGCAACTTCGCGGCCAACCGCAGCGGCATCCGCCGGATGGACGAGTGGGATCGTTTTACCGAACTCAACACGCGCCTGGCTGGCCCCATCGATGACTTCAAGGTGCCGAGCCACTGGACCCGCAAGCAACTGCGCAGCATGGGCCGGGTTTCGCGGCTGGCCGTCGGCGCGTCGGAACTTGCACTGGCCGACGCCGGATTATTGGGTGACGAATCGATCAAGGACGGGCGCATGGGCGTCGCCTGCGGCTCCTCCACCGGCAGCACCGACGAGATCAAGGCGTTCGGCAACATGCTGCTCAACTCAGTGGCCGAGGGCCTGAACGCCAACTCCTATGTGCGCATGATGCCGCACACCACGGCAGCCAATATCAGCATCTTTTTCGGCCTCACCGGTCGCCTGATTCCCACCTCCAGCGCCTGCACCAGCGGCAGCCAGGGCATCGGCTATGCCTACGAGGCCATCAAGTTCGGGCGCCTGCCACTGATGCTCGCCGGGGGCGCCGAGGAACTGTGCCCGACCGAAGCCATGGTCTTCGACGCGCTCTACGCCACCAGCCTGAAAAACGACACCCCGCAACGCAGCCCGCGCCCTTACGACACCGCACGCGACGGCCTGGTGATCGGCGAAGGCGGCGGCATGCTGGTGCTCGAAGAACTGGAACACGCCCTGGCCCGTGGTGCGCGCATCCATGCCGAGATCGTCGGTTTCGGCAGCAACGCCGACGGCCAGCACACTACCCGTCCCGAACAAGTCACCATGCGCCGGGCCATGGAACTGGCCCTGGAAGACGCCGGGCTGAAACCGTCGGACATCGGCTACGTCAACGGCCACGGCACCGCCACCGAACAGGGCGACATCGCCGAAACCCTGGCCACCAGCAGCCTGTTCGGCGAACACATGCCGATCAGCTCGCAGAAAAGCTTCCTCGGCCACACCCTCGGCGCCTGCGGTGCGCTGGAGTCCTGGTTCAGCATTGAAATGATGAACCGCGACCTGTACGCCCACACCTTCAACCTCGACGAAGTCGACCCGCATTGCGGCAAGCTCGACTACCTGCGCGGCGAGTTCCGGCAGATGAGCAACCAGTACGTGATGAACAATAACTTTGCGTTTGGCGGGGTGAATACTTCGCTGATTTTCAAGCGCTGGTCTTAATCAACGTCAAAAGATCGCAGCCTTCGGCAGCTCCTACAAGGAACCCGTAGGAGCTGCCGAAGGCTGCGATCTTGTTAATGTGCGATGTAACTATCAGGGCGAGTCGAGATTATCAAACACCCGATTCACCGCCATTTCCCCCAGCATGATCGACTGCTGAATGCCCAGCAGGGTGTTGCTTTGCGCTCCGTTCAGACTCCTCGCGAAGTCGCTCGCCATGGCATTGGCTGATGCCAGTGAAACACAGGCGTACTCCAGCAGAGTGTGGTTGTCGACTTCAGGAGCGACGAGGAAGATTTGGCCGGGTTGGCGTGAGGTAACCGGTTCGGTATCCGACCGTTTTTTTGCTTTATTGGTCATGATTCAGCGCCCAGAAAAGTGGAGCCGACACCGTGTCGCTACGAATCAAAAGGGTGGCAGCTGTACGCAGGTTAGTAGACCGGGTCTTCGCCAAACCGGCGCGCCCGAAGGCGCCCTGCGCACAGCTACCGTCAAGGGCAGGTACAGACATACCTGCCTATCAGGAGCGCAAATGCACTTAGCGAAAACACGGGCTACTAAACCCGATCACTGACCATCAGTGACACGAATCAAGTTAGCGATGGCCCTCAAAGCGCACAAGCCGGCGGATTCTGGAGTAGTTGCAGGCAACGTCGCAAGGCGCTGTAGCCTTTGCGAAGGATTTCGGAAATGTCCCACGGCGGGTGGTGAAGCTTCCGGCAGGACTGATGCTTCTTGCTCCATACAGCTAGTCTTTTTGGTGTTCTCTCGGACGCCATCGCGAGCAAGCTCGCTCCCACAGGGTCCAGCGCTGTGAACACAATGCTCGCCATACCACCCACTGTGGGAGCGAGCTTGCTCGCGATTGACTGCGCAGCAGTCACGCCTGCAAAGGCTCAACCTTTCTTGTCAGCAGTTCAACAAACGCTTTGGCCATCGCCGACTTCTGATCCTTGCGCTGCACCAGCCAAACTGCTGACACCGCCGCCGGATCGAGCAGCGGGCGATAGACCACACCGTCAATACGCATCCGCTGATAAGACGCCGGCAGCACCGACACACCGAGCCCCGCCGCCACCAGCCCGATGATGGTCATCGCCTCACCGGCCTCCTGGGCGAAGTGCGGGCTGAAGCCGGAGTCCCGCGCCAGGCTGAGCAACTGCGCATACAGGCCACTGCCGTAGCTGCGCGGAAAAAACACAAAGGGCTCAAGCGCCAGGGCTGACAGAAACAAGCCCTCCTCGCTGCCCTCTACCAACGGGTGCTTGGAGCTGAGTACCGCGACCAGCGGCTCGCGCATCAATTCGACCACGCTAAGGCAGTCCGGCAGCCCGAGCGGGCGCATGATGCCGACTTCAATCGACTCGTCCACCAGCGCATCGGCCACCTGGGTGCTGCTCATTTCCCGCAGGTTCAGGTGCACCGCCGGGAAGCGCTGGCGGAAAGAGAAAATCGCCTGGGGAATGGTCGAGTTGAAGGGTGCCGACGAGGTGAAGCCGATTTTCAGTTCACCCAACTCGCCCAGTTGCGCCCGTCGCGCGACATCCGCCGCTTTGTCGACCTGCGCCAGCACCAGCCGTGCCTCTTGCAGAAACAGCCGACCGGCCTCGCTCAGCTCGACCCGACGATTGGTACGCTCGAAAAGCCGCGCGCCGACTTCCTGCTCCAGCGCCTGAATCTGCTGGCTCAGCGGTGGCTGGGAGATGCCCAGCACCTGTGCGGCGCGGCCGAAGTGCAGTTCTTCGGCGACAGCGATGAAGTAGCGCAGATGACGCAATTCCATGGAAACCCCATTAGGTCGTTAAAGCTATCAAACAGGTCGAACAATATATTGGATTGAATCATTAGCCAGCTATATGCTTTTTTCATTGCCTGACCGGCTGCGTCCTCCGAGGTCCCCCGTGAAAACTGCTGTCGCCCCACTCGCCCATGAAGTTCCTCCCGCAGCACCGGACGCTATTGCCGCTGAGCTGGCGGAGATCTACATCGAAAAAGGCACCCCGGCGTTCATGCGCACGGTGCTGGCGTTGTTCTGCGGCGGCTTCGCGACGTTCGCCCTGCTCTACTGCGTGCAACCGATGATGCCGCTGCTGTCCGACGAGTATTCCATCAACGCGGCGCAGAGCAGCCTGATCCTGTCCATCGCCACTGGCATGCTTGCCATCGGCCTGCTGATCACCGGCCCGATTTCCGACCGTATCGGGCGTAAACCGGTGATGGTGGCCGCATTGTTCGCCGCGGCGCTGTGCACCATGGCCAGTGCGATGATGCCGAGCTGGCACGGTGTGCTGCTGATGCGTGCGCTGATTGGATTGTCGTTGAGCGGTCTGGCGGCGGTTGCGATGACCTATCTGAGCGAAGAAATCCACCCACAGCACATCGGCCTCGCCATGGGTTTGTACATCGGTGGCAACGCGATTGGCGGTATGAGCGGACGCTTGATCACCGGGGTATTGATCGACTTCGTCAGCTGGCACACGGCGATGCTGGTGATCGGTGGCCTGGCGCTGATCGCCGCGGCGCTGTTCTGGAAAATCCTCCCGGAATCGCGCAACTTCCGCGCCCGCTCGCTGCACCCGCGCAGCCTGCTCGACGGTTTCACCATGCACTTTCGCGACGCCGGGTTGCCGCTGCTGTTTCTTGAAGCCTTTGTGTTGATGGGCGCATTCGTCACGCTGTTCAATTACATCGGCTATCGCCTGTTGGCCGCGCCGTACCACATGGAACAGGCCTTCGTCGGGTTGCTGTCGGTGGTGTACCTGTCGGGCATCTACAGCTCAGCGAAAATCGGCTCGCTGGCCGACAGACTCGGTCGCCGCAAAGTGCTCTGGAGCACCATCGCGCTGATGATCGTTGGCCTGGCCCTGACGATGTTCACGCCACTGCCGCTGGTGATCATCGGCATGCTGATCTTTACCTTCGGCTTCTTTGGCGCCCACTCGGTGGCCAGCAGCTGGATCGGCCGCCGCGCCACCAGGGCCAAGGGACAAGCATCGTCCTTGTACCTGTTCAGCTACTACGCCGGGGGGAGCATCGCCGGTACGGTGGGTGGCGTGTTCTGGCACCTGGGCGGCTGGAACGGCATCGGGTTGTTCATCGGCACGCTGTTGGTGATTGCGCTACTGGTCGCGTTGAAGCTGGCGAAGTTGCCGTTGTTGCCGCAGAACACCTCGACTACCTGAGCACCACCCGTGCCTCCAGGGCATCGTCGCGTTTTTCCAGGGTCAGCGATTGCAACGCGACACCGTTGCGCTCCATGCCGTCGAGCCACTGCATCAACGGTTGTGCATTGCCATTGAGGGTCACGCGCAGCAGATCGGTGTCGCTCTCCATCTGACGGATCTCCAGCCCCGTCGCCGCGGCGCTTTCGCTGATGCGCAGCGATAGCGGTTTTTCGCTGTCGACGGGGACATCGCTGCGCGGTAACGCCCGTTGCAGTTGCGCGGCCAGCCCCGCCTGCTGTTGATACTGTCGCTCGGCGGTTTCCAGTCGCTGCCGGGTCGGTTGCCAGATCAGGCTGAAAGCCACGACCGCCAACAAAAAAGTCCCCGACACTTGCAACAGCCGTTGTTCGCGCACGGAAATGCGCCGCCATGCCTGCTTCATGCCCCGTCCTCCACGGTGAGGGTGGCGTGTACCCGGCCAGCCGTTTTGTTCGCGCTGTCGAGCCGCACGGGCATGCCTTGTTGTCGCCCGCGTTCGCGCAACTGCTCCAGCTCGGTAAAACCGCTGGCGGTCAGCTGGATTTTCCAGCCTTCGCCTGCTCGAAACTCGATGCGCTGGACCTCGACCGGGCTGGCGCCAATCACCTGTTCGATCAACCGGATCAGCCCGGCAATGCGGCTGTTTTGCGAATCCACAGGCTGGCTTTGCAGGGCCTTGAGTTGCGCAGCCATATCGACGATGCGGCTTTGCTCCGGGTAAAGCGCCTTGAATCGCTGTTCATTCTGGGTGGCCAGGCGGCGGGCTTCGCTGTCGAGGAAGCGGATGCGCGTTTCGCTGGCACCCCAGGTCAACAGCGCCAGCATCAACAACGCCCACCCGCCGGCGCGCCAGGGCAGACGCTTGCCCCGTGGGGCAAATGCGCCTTGCAGCAGGTTGATGGCCCGGGTTGGGCACTGGGTCAGGCATTGGTCGATGACGGCGGGGGCCTCACGGGCATCCAGCCATTGCATGTCCTTGGGCAATAACGGAGTGAGCAGAGCCAGGTCGTCTTGCGATATCGCGAGGCGCGCCGACAGGCCTGCACCCAACAACCAGCGACCGAACCACCATGCTCCGCACGGCTGATCGCCGGACAACAGATCGGCATCGACGAACACCCCGCGCACCTCAATGCCCGCCTCTCGCAGCAAGTCGAGCACGGCGGCCAACCGTTCACGGCCAATGACCATGACCGGGAAGCAGCCGTCACGATCACGAGCGCCAACGCTCAGATGCACGCCTTCCAGCGCTTCACTCAGTTGATCTTCCACGGCGTAGGCCATGGCCTGGGCTTCGGGCCTGCGTCGCGACGGCCATGGCTCGCTGCGAACCCAACTGCACATTTCCATGGGCATTAGCACATCGACTACCTGGCCTTGCAATGCCGAGGCCGCCTGATTCAGTGGCATCGGCTGGCGTTGACCGGTTTTTGACCACAGGACGCAGGGCCAGAGGCCTGATGGCGCGTCCTGCCCTTCGGCGGTCAGGTAAAGCCAAGTGTTCATCGCGGTCTCTCGTGGCTGCTCATGGGAAGAAAACGTCGTTGCAGCACTGTCAGTTGTCGAGTCTTGGGGTCGTGCCCGATATCCGTGGCCAGGTGCAGTTCGCGCCCGTCCCGGGTCACCCGCACCCTTATCCGATACCAGCGGCTTTGGGTGCCAAGTCCGTGACTGCTCAGGCCCTGCCCGGAGAGCAAGGGGTCCTGGGTAAACGCCTGGACGCTCGCCCAAGGCGTTGTTGCCGCCTGACGCGCCAGCGCATCGGCGGTCGCGGCGTCCACCTCGCCGAGTGCTCTCAACAGCAGTGCCGGCGCGGTGTTGATGTTCAAGGCGGCTTCGGTGGGCAGCAGCGCCACCCAAGGCTCCAGCCGCTGCAGCAAGCGAGCGTCAATGCCGGGCAGCAAGCGCAGCTGGCTGAGTTCCCGCAGCGGCCCGACCTGGCTCAGTTGCACAGGAGGAAGATCGAGCAATTCAAGCAGGCGCGCCCAACGGTTGAGGGTGACTTGATCCACCTGACCCTGGCGTAACAACGCATTGAGGTTGAAGCGTCCGGCGAGGTCCTCGATATCGACTCGTATCTGCGCATCTTCAACGTCGAAACCCGGCGTCATGGCCGTCCAGCCTTGAATCCGCTCGACGGGTTTTTTCGCGTCCTGCAACGCATCGCGCAACAGCAACAACGCCCAGGTTTCCCCGCCCGATGCGAGCTGCCGCAGCTGTATCTGCTGCAATTGTTGCCCGCTGCTTTGCAACGCAAGGTGATGACTGCGCAACACGCCGCCGATGATCAGCAGTGCCAGGCTCATGACCAGCAATACACTGATCAAGGCAATGCCGCGTTGGCGCCCGTTCATGGCAATGCACCCGGCATCGGCAACACCCGACGAATCGATTCGAAGCGCCCGACAGAGACTTGCACCTCCAGCGCCATGGGCGCCTTCGCGTCCTGCCCGGCCGGCCAATGAGCAACCCAGCCGGACTGGCTGTCGAACAGACGCCAGCCCAATTCGCGAACGTCTTCGAGCAACTTTTGCCGCTGCACGAACTCCGTACCTTCGCCCTGGCTTTCGCGCCACAGCACGCCGCCGTCGAGCCGATAGCTCAGCATCTGGCGCTCACTGCGGGGTTGGTCCAGAGGGTTGCGCCAGTGACTGCGCTGGAACTGCAAAAGCGGCCCGGCGAGCACCACCGGCTGTGCGGTGACGTGCAGCAGATCCCGCTCGATCACCGCCATCGCTCGTTGCAGGCTCCTGAGTGCTCGCTCGTGGGCCGCCGTGCCCTGTTGCACTCGCAGCACGCTATCGAACAAACCCCAACTGGCCAGCCCCAGCACGGCGAAGATGGCCAGGGCGATAACCAGCTCCAGCAAGGTGAACCCACGCTGCCTAGTCATGAACCGCAAGTATCCAGCCGCTGGCACGATGCAAGGCGTGCGCACTGTTCGCCGGGCTGACCTGGATGTCGGCCTGGAGCAAACGCGGATCGCCGGTGGCGCTGATGTGCTGTTGCAGCACCCAGTCGCGTTGATCCATGGACACGATCTGTTGCTGCTGACCGGCCGCCAAGCCCGATTGCAGGCGCAATTCGTTCAAGCGGTTGTCCGCCAGCCACGCTGCGAACAGCCGAGTCTCGACGGCGCCGCGCTGCTTCACCGCGTATTGACTGGCCGACAGCACGGCTGCCGCCAGTGTCGCGAAGACCGCCAGGGCCACCATGATTTCCAGCAGCGTGAAGCCGCCCATGGACGACAAGGGTGGCCGACTAGTCATCGATCACCACCTCGCCGATACCATCGCCGGACAGGCTCAGCCAGGTCCTGTCGCCGGACTCGAATGTCAGCGTGAAGGCACTGGTTTCATCGTTGCTGAGCAAGAGCAACTGCGGCGGTCCTTCGTCAGCGTCCAGCCCTACCCCATAGCCATCCTGCTGCAAACGTACTCGTATGCTCAAAGGCCAGGTAGTCAGCCCCTCCACCGGCTCCCACCCGCCATCACCCCGGCGCATCACTCGGTGGCCATCGGTACCCAGCCGCAAGCCATATTCCTGCCCCTCGAACACCGCACGCTCACGCAATTGATGAATCACCTGCACCATCGCCTCGGCTACCTGCCTGACCTCGCGCGCGGGACTGCCCCCACCGACAAAGCTCACCATGCCCAGCAAGACGCCAACCACGACAATCACGATCATCAGCTCCAATAACGTAAACCCCCGGCAGCGGTAGCCCACGGATCAATGGCCCCAATTGCCGATTTCGGCTGCAAACCCTTCGCCGCCCGCTGCGCCATCGGCGCCCAGGGAATACAGGTCGTAAGTGCCGTCTACCGATCGCATACCCGGATTGAGGTACTGATAAGGCGTGTTCCACGGGTCGACCGGCATGCTCTTGAGGTAACCCTGGGGGTTCCAGCCCCGCGCCACGGGCAGTCCGGAAGGACGCTTGACCAACGCTTCCAGGCCTTGCTGGGTCGAGGGGTAATGGGCGTTGTCGAGGCGGTACATTTCCAGGGCGGTGGCGATGGCCTGGATATCGATTCTGGCGGCAGTGACCTTGGCTTGATCGGGGCGGCTCATGAACTGCGGCACCACAATGGCCCCCAGCACGCCGATGATGACCACCACCACCATGATTTCGATCAGGGTAAAACCGCGTTGCGCGCGGGAAAGGTTTTTGCGGACAGGTTGCATGGATCAATTCACCAATTGGTTGAGGCTGAGAATCGGGAGCAGGATGGCCATGACGATCAGCAGCACGACGCCGCCCATCAGCACCAGCATGGCCGGCTCGAAGAGGCCCACCACCAGCGCGATGCGCGCGGCGAGGCTGTTTTCCTGTTGTTCGGCGGCCCGGGCCAGCATGCGGTCGAGTTCGCCGGCACGTTCGCCGCTGGCGATCATGTGCAGCATCATCGGCGGGATGTCGCCGCTCATCTCCAGGCCACGGGTCAGCGTTGCGCCTTCGCGGACCGAGCGGGCGACATCGACCATCCGCGCGCGGATGGTCAGGTTGCCAATGACTGCGGCCGCAATTTCCAGGGCGTCCACCAAGGGCACGGCACTTTTGCCGAGGATTGCCAGGGTGCTGGCAAACCGCGCGGCTTCCATGGCGCGCAGCACTTCACCGATGACGGGTGCATTGAGCACCCAACGATGCCAGCGCAGACGCCACTGCGGCTGCTGCCAGCTCCAGCGCCACAGGCCGAGCAGCACCGCCAGCACGCCCATCAACAACAGGAAATGGTCGCGCAGGCCGTTGCTCACGCCGATCAGCGCCCGGGTCAGCCAGGGCAACCGCTGGCCGCTGTCGACGAAGATCTTCACCACATCCGGCACCACGTAACCGAGCAGAAAACCGACGATTGCCACGCTGGCCAACATCAGGATCAACGGGTACACCAGGGCCATCTGGATCTTTTGTCGCGAGGCCTGGCGGGCCTGGGTGTAGCCCGACAGTTGCTCCAGCACTTGGCCCAGATGCCCCGAGCGCTCTCCAGCGGCCACGGTGGCGCGGAACAACTCGGGAAAGGCCCGGGGAAATTGCCCCAGTGCCGAGGCCAGGGCGTGACCTTCCATTACCCGGCTCCTGACCGCCGAGAGCAAGCTTGCAACCTTGCGCTTTGAGCTCTGCTTCGCCACCGCATCGAGCGCTTCCTCAAGGGGCAGTCCGGCCTGAACCAGCGTTGACAGTTGCAACGTCAACAGCGCCAGATCAGCGGCACTCAGGCGTCCACCTCGCGACCGCTGGCCCGCACCGCCGCCAACCCTGACCTCGATCAAGACACGCGGCCACAAACCACGCTCACGCAACAACTGTCGCCCATGGCGGGGTCCATCGGCCTCCAACCGTCCCTTGCAGGATCGTCCCTGGGCATCGTGGGCGCGGTAGTCGAAGGTCGGCATCGATCAGTTCTCCTGGGTCACACGCAGCAATTCATCGAGGCTGGTCAACCCTTCAAGCACCCGCTGGCGCCCGTCCTGGAACAGGCTGCGCGAGACCTTGCGTGTTTCGTCGACGAGCAATTGCTCACTGGCGCCCTGATGGATCAGCGCCGAGACGGCGGGCGTCACGCTGATCAGCTCGTAAATGCCGATGCGGCCGCGATAGCCGTGCTGGCACTGTTCACAGCCCGAAGCCTTGAACAGGGTGTGCGACGTGCTGGTGTCGAGCCCCAGGCGCTGGCAGGCTGCCGCGTCGGCGAGGTACGAAACCTTGCAATGGGGGCACAAGGTGCGCAGCAAGCGCTGGGCCAGAATGCCCACCAGCGAGGACGCCAACAGATAGGCATCGACGCCCATGTCTACCAGCCGCGTGACCGCGCCGGCCGCGCTGTTGGTGTGCAGGGTCGAGAGCACCAGATGCCCGGTCAAGGACGCCTGGACAGCGATCTCGGCGGTTTCGCGGTCACGGATTTCGCCAACCATCACCACGTCCGGATCCTGGCGCAAAATCGCCCGCAGGCCCCGGGCGAAGGTCATGTCGACCTTTGGGTTGACCGGCATCTGGCCGACACCCGGCAGGTGATATTCGATCGGGTCTTCGACCGTGAGAATATTGCGGGTCTGGTCATTCAGGCTGCTCAGGGCGGCGTACAGGCTGGTGGTCTTGCCGGAACCGGTCGGCCCGGTCACCAACAAAATGCCGTGGGGCTTGCCCAACAACTGGCGCAGGGCCGCGAGGGTATCGTCCGGCATGCCCAGCCGATGCAGGTCCAGGCGCCCGGCCTGCTTGTCGAGCAAACGCAGCACCACCCGTTCGCCGTGGGCCGAAGGCAGCGTCGAGACCCGTACATCGACTTCATGCCCGGCCAGGCGCAAGGCCATTCGCCCATCCTGGGGCACGCGTTTTTCCGCGATGTCCAGGCGCGCCATGACCTTGATCCGCGACACCAACAGCGTCGCCAGTTCGCGCTTGGGCCTGAGCATTTCACGCAGTTGGCCATCCACCCGCATGCGCACCGACAGGTACTGCTCGAAGGTTTCCAGGTGCACATCCGAGGCATGCTCACGCACTGCTTCACCGAGTAGCGCGTTGATCAGGCGAATGATCGGTGCGTCGCCCTGTTGCTCCAGCAGGTCGGCGGTTTGCGGGACCTGATCGACCAGGCTGAGCAAGTCCAGTTCTTCGTCCAGCCCTTGGGCAACCTGCTCCACCGCACTGTGCCCCTCGCGATAGGCCGCCGCCAGGCGCGAGGCGTACTCATCGGCCCCGACGATTTGAAATGGCAACGTCCGTCCGCACACCCGGCGCGCTTCCGCCAATGCGGTGAGCGGCGCATCACTGCGCAGGGCAATGCGCAGCTCGTCGCCGTCATGCTCCAGCAACACACCAAAACGCCGGGCGAAACCGAAGGGCAATTGCTCGCAGAGTTCGCTCATGGATTCACTGCGCCTTGCCGCGCAAATCGAACACTGGCGCGTCGCTGGCCGGTTCGAACAACCCGCGCGCCTCGGAAGGCAGCAACAGCGAGTTGTTTTCCCCCGCCCCTGATTTGCTCAAGTCACGCAGCGCGTTGTAACGCTGCTGGCTGACCTGAGACAGGTCTTCCTTGCTGCGCACGATGGTCGGGCGCAAGAACACCATCAGGTTGCTTTTGGTCTGGGTGTCGCGGCTCCAGCGGAACAACGCGCCGAGGTAGGGAATGTCTCGCAGCAGCGGCACGCCGCTTTTCTGGGTGCGCACGCTGTCCCTGATCAGGCCGCCGATCACGATGATTTCGCCATCGTCGGCGAGAATGGTGCTCTTGAGTGCTCGCTTGTTGGTGATCAGGTCCGAGGAATCGATGCCCGACACCGACGGCGCGATGTCCGACACTTCCTGCTCGACCTCCAGGCGCAGCGTCGAGCCTTCGTTGATGTAAGGCTTGATCTTCAGGCTGATGCCGACGTCCTTGCGCTCGACGGTGGTGAACGGATTCTCCGCGCCGTTGCTGTTGGTGGCGTAGGAGCCGGTCTTGAACGGCACGTTCTGGCCGACGATGATTTCGGCTTCCTGATTGTCCAGGGTCAACAGGCTCGGCGTGGACAGCAGGTTGCTGTGGGTGTTGCTGGCCAAGGCCGAAATCAGCGCACCGAAGCGGTCGCCGCCCAGTTGCAGGATCGCCCCCTCCGGCGCCGATCTTTTCTCGTCGAACTTCAACCCGCCGACGATCGGAATGTCGGTGCCGGGAAAGTTGATGAAGCCCTTGGCGTCACCTGTGCTGAGGTTCCACTGCACACCGACGGCCTCAGCGATGTCGCCGGAGATTTCGACGATGGCGGCATGGATCAACACCTGGGCCCGTGGCTGGTCCAGCTGGCGCACGATGTTTTCGATGGTCCGTACCTGCGCCGGCTCGGCGATCAGCACCAGCGCGTTCTGGCTTTCGTCGGCCTTGATCATGAAGCTTGCACCGCCAGACGTGTCCTTGGCGTTGCCGATGGCGGATGTCTGCTTTCTGCCCTGCCCCATCGACTCCAGGATCTCGGCCAACTGCTTGGCATCGCTGTGACGCAGGCGAATCACCCGGGCATTGTCGAGGGTCGTGGTAGCCGGCGTATCGAGACCTCGGGCCAGTTCGATCAAGCGCTGGCGAACGACCGGCGGGCCAATGAAAACCAGGCGATTGGTCCCGGTGTCCGCCAGTACCTGTATCGCTGAATCGGTATTGCGCTTGCCCATGGAGGCCTCGATAACCGGCGCGACATCGCCCGCCAGGGCATGCTTGAGCGGGACCACCGCGTGCAGGTTGTTCTGACCGGAGTCCAGTTCGCGGATCACCCGCGCGATGCGCTTCACATTGGCAGCCGTGTCGGTCAGCACCAACGCATTGGCCGACACCGAAGGGCCGACATAACCATTGGCAGACACCAACGGTCGCACCAGCCCGGCGATATCGGAGGCACTGCTGGTGTTCAAGCCGATGACTTCGGTCACGAACTGCGACGCCGTAGTGGTTTTCACCGTGCCCTGGCCGGCCCGGGTCTTGGCCTCGGCAACCGGGGTGATGAGGATCCGGTCGCCCTCATCAATCACCGTGAAGTGGTGGGCGTCGAGCACCGAATAGAACAACCGACGCACGCCTTCACGATCGAGGGCCTGTCGGGACATGACCGTGACGCGACCGGAGACTTTGGGGTCCAGCACCACGGTGGTCCCCAGAATGTTGGAGATCTCTTCGACGATGTCGCGCAGCTCTGCGTTGTTCATCGCCAGCTGCCATTTTTCTTCCTCGGCCAGAAGCGCGCCGTGGGAAAGCGTTACCACCATGGCGACGAAAAAAATCACCGGTCGCAGTGCTTGCGCACCGAGAAAGCTATTCATGAACTTGATCACTCTGTCGACCCGGCAAGCGGGCTAAAAAAACGCGGAGAAACGCTGGGCACTTGGGGCTTGCCGTGGGGATCGAGCCGTTGCAGAAAACCCGCTGCGGGAGGCTGGAGCGTCAATAGTTCCTCTCGGCCTTTGCTCCACAACACCGCGTGGTCGGGCTCGACGCGACGCAAGACGCTGCCACCGGGCAAGCGCTCGCCGACCTGGTAGATGCGCGCGCCTTGTGAGTCCGCCAGTAACACCCGGGACAAGCCATGAGTGACGACGAAGCTTGCCTTCAAGGTCAGCGGTTCCGCGCTCGGCAGCAACTCGGCGCCCGTCGTCAGACCGAGCACCGTTGCAACCGCCGTTGCGTCGAGCGTTTGCCGGGGTGCGGGTGCGGTTCGCGAGGTTTCGACCGGCGCTGGCAGCATCAACTGTTCGCGATAGCGCCACTCCTGCCAGCCCAGGAACGCCCCATAGGCCAGCGGCACGACCAGCAGGCTCGCCTTGCCCAGGAGCAAGACCAGTCCGGCCAAGCGTTCGCGCGAAAGCATCACCATGGCCTCACTCAAGTCGCCCGGCCCCAGGCTTGCCACACAGACGCAAAGACATCCGTTGCAGCACCCGGCGGTTGCAGGCCTCATGCACGATGACGGCACCGATGTGGACGGCCAGCAGCAGCGACAACACCACACACGCCCACGTGTGGACCGTAACAAACAGGGCGATCAGGCATGGATCGCTTAACGGTTGAGCGATCCCGATAACCCCGAATACATTGATCGGGCGATCCATCATCAACACGCCGGTCACCAGGACGGCCCCGACGATGAGGTAAATCGATGAGTGCACGAACAGTGCGAGCACTTCGACAAGCGACAACGACCTCAGGCCCGAAAAACGGGTATGAGTGAAAAACAGAAACAGGCGCCACAGGTAAAACGGTATGAACACTGTTGTCAGTGAAACATTGAAGAACGCAACCGATTCCTTGATGTGCGCAGACACCTCGAAACCGGCCACAAGAAAACCAGACAGCAAGGTCCACAGGATCACCGCCGCAGACAACCAATGCAGCAGCACGCGCAGTCTGGAATAACCCGAAACCGTCATTTTCAACTCGATCAACATCAAGGGAATAAAGCTTCAGGCGATCGGCTACCGATCGCCTGAAGTGCTACGAGGGGGACTTACAACTTGTTCCACGCCATGTGCCAGTGAGCACCGACACTCGGTTCGAAGCCGTTGGCGGAGGGGCTGTACTGCTTGCAGTAACCCGACTCGGGGAACGGTTTGCACTCAAAGACTTCGTTGGTCTTCGGATGCAGCACCTTGGTACCGGCGGCGTAGTCGCTGAGGCCTTCAGGGAACACGAAATCGTATTCGATGCCGGCGCCCTCACCGGTCAGTTGGGTGGTCTGGGTGTCCTGACGGGTCGTGCGGCCATCCAGGGTGGTGCCGACCAGGGTCAAGGTGTGCGCGCCCGGGTTGCTGCGCACATCCATGGACAGCGAGGTGGAGCCACTGGCCACTTGTGCCGAGGTGGTGCCTACCGGTTTGTTGTTCTGGTCGAGCAAAGTGGCTTCGACGTTCATCGCACGGTTCGCGATCATGCTGAACTCGACCTTCGCCCGGCCCTTATCCAGAACGTATTCGGCTTGCTGCGAGGCCACCGACATGCGCGCAGCGGTGTCCTCCTTCATGTCCAGTTGCACTTCGTAGCGCACTACCCCGCTTTCTTTTTGTGCGTAGAGGCTGTTGGTGCCTTTGACCGGCTCGACATTGCCGCTCTCGTCGCGGATACCGGCGCGAACAAGGGTGTGGGTCTGGTTGATTTTCTCTGCCAGCTTGAACGACCAGTTTTGCGGCGTGCCTTCTACAGCGTTATCGATGCTGATTTCGACACTGTAGTCCGGGCTCTCGCCATTGCCGGTGAATGCGCGGGCCTTGACCTTGTCGCCCACCAACAGCGCCGTCGAAGGCGCAATGCTGCCTACGGAGGACCAGCCGCCAGGCAGTTCAGGCTCCGCCAGGATGTTCAGATCCGTAGCGTTGTAGAACGCGGCATCGGTATCGCCCACGGTCCAGATGGCCAGGACGACGTGATGACCAGACTTGTCTGCCGGAATGTTGCAGTTGTGCTTGTCGCTGGACTCCGGACGCTTGTTACCGCCGTCGATGGTGCAGAACGGCGTGCTTTCGAAAGTGGCGCGCTTGAGCGATTCGTTCGGATTCCAGCCGTTGCGGGTGATGAAATACTCGTGTTTGGTAGCCGGGTGAACCGCTGTGTAATGCCACTTGAAATCGATGTTGCGGTCCTTGATTTCAGTCAGGTGCCAACGGGTGGCGGACTGTGCATCCATGGCAGAAAACAGCGAGTGACCACCGCTGGCGATCTTGCCATCGACCGGCCCCTGCAAGGGAGCACCGCCGACGCCCGCCGGAAAGCCTTTGAAGGTTTCACCGACACTCTGCGGTTCGTACTGGGCGCCACCGCAGTTGGTGTTCAAGCCTTTCTGGCAAGCCAGCGCGCGCGACGGCGGCACTTCCAGATAGCCATGGGCGGAAACGGTTTGAGAGGCCAGCATTGCCGATAACAGGATCATCGATGAAGTGCAGGCCGTTAAAGCACTTCTTTTATCAAATGTAATTTTCATGATGTATTCCAGACTGCTTATCGAAAACAGGGCGCCTAGTGGGCGCCCCTGTTCGCTTCGTGATTGTTCGGCAATACGCCGGACAAGGGCCTGGAACCTTACGGGGATGGAGGAAAATTCTATGTAGGAGTAATCACCACGCGAGGCAGGAACAGTCTCTCCATGTCTCAATCCGACAAAGAAAGAAAACATTCTTACAGTTGGTGATGCTTTATTTTTTGAGCTTTTAAACGGCACAAAAAAACCTGTCCGGCGCGAGGCGGGACAGGCTTTGTGAAAACGGGCAATCGCTACTCGTGATACTGCGCCGACAGCTCATGTACCGCGCGCAGGAATGCACCAGCATGTTCCGGATCGACTTCCGGCGTGATGCCATGGCCGAGGTTGAATACGTGGCCGCTGCCTTTGCCGTAGCTGGCCAGGATGCGCCCGACTTCGGTACGGATGGCTTCGGGTTTCGCGTAGAGCACGGTCGGGTCCATGTTGCCTTGCAGCGCGACCTTGTCGCCAACACGGGCACGGGCGCTGCCGATGTCGCAGGTCCAGTCCAGGCCCAGTGCGTCGGCGCCGGCATCAGCGATGCTTTCCAGCCACAGGCCACCGTTCTTGGTGAACAGGATGACCGGCACCTTGCGACCTTCGTGTTCGCGGATCAGGCCGCTGACAATTTTCTTCATGTAGGCCAGGGAGAATTCCTGGTACGCCGCCGCCGACAGGCTGCCGCCCCAGCTGTCGAAGATCTGTACCGCTTGCGCACCGGCCATGATCTGGCCGTTAAGGTAGCTGGTGACTGTCTGCGCGAGCTTGTCCAGCAGCAGGTGCAAGGCTTGCGGGTTGTCGTAGAGCATGGTTTTGGTCTTGCGGTAGTCTTTCGACGAGCCGCCTTCGACCATGTAGGTCGCCAGGGTCCACGGGCTGCCGGAGAAACCGATCAGCGGTACGCGGCCGTTCAGTTCGCGGCGGATGGTGCTGACCGCGTCCATCACGTAACCCAGGTCTTTGTGCGGATCAGGAATCGGCAGGGCTTCGATGTCGGCCAGGGTGCTGACGACTTTCTTGAAGCGCGGACCTTCACCGGTTTCGAAATACAGGCCCTGACCCATGGCATCGGGGATGGTCAGGATGTCGGAGAAGAGGATCGCAGCATCCAGTTGTGGATAGCGGTCGAGCGGCTGCATCGTGACTTCGCAAGCGAACGCCGGGTTCATGCACAGGCTCATGAAATCGCCGGCCTTGGCACGGCTGGCGCGGTATTCAGGCAGGTAGCGACCGGCCTGACGCATCATCCACACGGGGGTGACGTCTACGGGTTGCTTGAGCAGGGCGCGCAGGAAACGGTCGTTCTTCAGGGCAGTCATGTCGGCATCCGGAAAAAAAGTGAGGGCATTTTCTCAGAGCCGGGAGCAAAAGGCACGGTTGCAGGTCAGCCTTTTGTCTATCGGGTCAATTTGTCGCGGTGGAATGCAGTATTTGACTCACCACAAAACGACTGTGGGAGCGAGCTTGCTCGCGATGAGGGCTTCACATTCAACATCTCTGCTGACTGATCCACCGCTATCGCGAGCAAGCTCGCTCCCACAGGGGGTATTACATTTAGTTCCGGGGCGGGGTTACACGCCCAGGTAATCCAGGATCCCTTCGGCGGCATTACGGCCTTCGAAGATCGCCGTCACCACCAGGTCGGAACCGCGCACCATGTCGCCACCGGCGAAGATCTTCGGGTTGCTGGTCTGGTGCTTGTACTGACCTTGTTCCGGCGCCACCACGCGGCCCTGGCTGTCGGTCTGGATTTCGAACTGCTCGAACCACGGCGCCGGGCTTGGACGGAAACCGAAAGCGATGACCACGGCGTCGGCCGGGATGATCTCTTCGGAGCCCGGGATCGGCTCTGGGCTACGGCGGCCACGGGCGTCCGGCTCGCCGAGACGGGTCTCGACCACCTTCACGCCTTCGACCTTGTCTTCACCGACAATGGCGATCGGCTGGCGGTTGTAGAGGAATTTCACGCCTTCTTCCTTGGCGTTCTTCACCTCTTTGCGCGAGCCCGGCATGTTCGCTTCGTCACGACGATAGGCGCAGGTCACCGACTTGGCGCCCTGGCGGATCGACGTACGGTTGCAGTCCATCGCCGTGTCGCCGCCGCCGAGTACCACGACCTTCTTGCCTTTCATGTCGACGAAATCTTCCGGCGACTTTTCAAAGCCCAGGTTGCGGTTGACGTTGGCGATCAGGAAATCCAGCGCGTCGTACACGCCCGGCAGGTCTTCCCCGGCAAAGCCGCCCTTCATGTAGGTGTAGGTGCCCATGCCCATGAATACCGCATCGTATTCTTCGAGCAGTTGCTCCATGGTCACGTCCTTGCCCACCTCGGTGTTGAGGCGGAACTCGATGCCCATGCCAGTGAAGACTTCGCGACGATTGCTCAGCACGGTCTTTTCCAGCTTGAACTCGGGGATGCCGAAGGTCAGCAGACCGCCGATTTCCGGGTTCTTGTCGAACACCACCGGGGTCACGCCGCCGCGCACCAGCACGTCGGCACAGCCCAGGCCCGCAGGCCCGGCACCGATGATCGCGACACGCTTGCCGGTCGGCTTGACCTTGGACATGTCCGGGCGCCAGCCCATGGCGAACGCGGTGTCGGTGATGTACTTCTCCACCGAACCGATGGTCACCGCGCCGAAGCCGTCGTTGAGGGTGCAGGCACCCTCGCACAGACGATCCTGCGGGCACACCCGGCCGCAGACTTCCGGCAGGGTGTTGGTCTGGTGCGACAGTTCGGCGGCCTGGAGGATGTTGCCCTCGGCCACCAGCTTCAGCCAGTTGGGAATGAAGTTGTGCACCGGGCACTTCCATTCGCAATACGGGTTACCGCAACCCAGGCAGCGGTGGGCCTGGTCGGCCGACTGCTGGGGTTTGAAGGGTTCGTAGATTTCCACGAACTCTTTCTTGCGTTGACGCAACAGTTTCTTCTTCGGATCCTTGCGCCCGACCTCGATGAACTGGAAGTCATTATTCAGACGTTCAGCCATTTTAAAACCTCATCAAACTCTTCAGGCGCATATCACTGCGGGTTGGCACGGGTGCTGGAAAGCAACGATTTCAGGTTGGCCGCCTTGGGCTTGACCAGCCAGAAACGACGCACGTAATCATCGAGGTTCTCGGCGAGTTCACGACCCCACTCGCTGTCGGTCTCCTCGACGTACTCGTTCAGCACGCGTTGCAGGTGGCTGCGATAGGCTTCCATCGCCTCGCCGCTGATCCGCTGGATTTCCACCAGTTCGTGGTTGACCCGGTCAACGAAGCTGTTGTCCTGGTCGAGCACGTAGGCGAAACCGCCGGTCATGCCAGAGCCGAAGTTGTACCCGGTCTTGCCCAATACGCAGACGAAACCACCGGTCATGTACTCGCAGCAGTGATCGCCAGTGCCTTCCACAACGGTGTGGGCACCGGAGTTACGCACGGCGAAACGCTCGCCCGCGGTGCCGGCGGCGAACAGCTTGCCGCCAGTGGCGCCGTACAGGCAGGTGTTGCCGATGATGGCACTGTCCTGGGTGCGGTAGACGCTGCCCTTCGGCGGAACGATGACCAGCTTGCCGCCGGTCATGCCCTTGCCGACGTAGTCGTTGGCGTCGCCTTCCAGGTACATGTGCAGGCCACCGGCGTTCCACACGCCGAAGCTCTGCCCTGCCGTGCCCTTGAAGCGGAACGTGACCGGCGCGTTGGCCATGCCCTGGTTACCGTGTTTACGCGCGATTTCGCCGGAGATCCGTGCGCCGATGGAGCGGTCGCAGTTGCAGATATCCAGGTCGAACTCGGCGCCGCTCAGGTCGTTGATTGCCGAGGAGGCCATGTCGACCATTTTCTCGGCCAGCAGGCCCTTGTCGAACGGCGGGTTGCGTTCAACGCCACAGAACTGCGGCTTGTCCGCCGGTACGTGGTCGCTGCCCAGCAACGGAGTGAGGTCCAGGTGATGCTGCTTGGCGGTCTGGCCTTCGAGGACTTCCAGCAGATCGGTACGGCCGATCAGTTCTTCGAGGGAGCGCACGCCCAGCTTGGCCAGCCACTCACGGGTTTCTTCGGCGACGTAGGTGAAGAAATTCACCACCATGTCGACGGTACCGATGTAGTGATCCTTGCGCAGCTTCTCGTTCTGGGTCGCGACGCCGGTGGCGCAGTTGTTCAGGTGGCAGATACGCAGGTATTTGCAGCCCAGGGCGATCATTGGCGCGGTACCGAAGCCGAAGCTTTCAGCGCCGAGGATCGCAGCCTTGATCACGTCGAGGCCGGTTTTCAGGCCGCCGTCGGTCTGTACCCGGACTTTGCCGCGCAGGTCATTGCCGCGCAGGGTCTGGTGGGTTTCGGCCAGGCCGAGTTCCCACGGAGCGCCCGCGTATTTGATCGAGGTCAGCGGCGATGCGCCGGTGCCGCCGTCGTAGCCGGAGATGGTGATCAGGTCCGCATAGGCCTTGGCCACACCGGCGGCGATGGTACCGACGCCCGCTTCTGCGACCAGCTTCACCGAGACCAGCGCCTTCGGGTTGACTTGTTTCAGGTCGAAAATCAGCTGCGACAAGTCTTCGATCGAATAGATGTCGTGGTGCGGCGGTGGCGAAATCAGGGTCACGCCCGGCACTGCGTAACGCAGCTTGGCGATCAGACCGTTGACCTTGCCGCCTGGCAGTTGACCACCCTCGCCGGGCTTGGCGCCCTGGGCGACCTTGATCTGCAGCACTTCAGCATTGACCAGGTATTCCGGGGTCACACCGAAACGGCCGGTGGCAACCTGCTTGATTTTCGAGCTCTTGATGGTGCCGTAGCGCGCCGGGTCTTCGCCGCCTTCACCGGAGTTGGAGCGCGCACCGAGGCGGTTCATGGCTTCGGCCAGGGCTTCGTGAGCTTCCGGCGACAGGGCGCCCAGGGAGATACCGGCGGAGTCGAAGCGCTTGAGCACCGATTCCAGTGGTTCGATCTCGCTGATGTCCAGCGGCGTGTCCAGGGTTTTGACTTTCAGCAGATCGCGGATCATCGACACCGGGCGGTTGTCCACCAGCGACGTGTATTCCTTGAACTTGCTGTAGTCGCCCTGCTGCACAGCGGCTTGCAGGGTGCTGACCACGTCCGGGTTGTAGGCGTGGTACTCGCCACCGTGGACGAACTTCAGCAGGCCGCCTTGCTGGATCGGCTTGCGCGGGCTCCAGGCTTCGGTGGCCAGGGCTTTCTGCTCGGCTTCGATGTCGACGAAACGCGCACCCTTGATGCGGCTTGGCACGCCACGGAAGCTCAGGTTGCAGACTTCCTCGGACAGACCGATGGCTTCGAACAACTGCGCACCACGGTACGAGGTGATGGTCGAGATGCCCATCTTCGACAGGATCTTGAGCAAGCCCTTGGTAATGCCTTTACGGTAGTTCTTGAATACTTCGTAGAGGTCGCCCAGTACTTCACCGGTACGGATCAGGTCGCCCAGCACTTCATAAGCCAGGAATGGATAGACGGCAGAGGCGCCGAAACCGATCAACACGGCGAAGTGATGCGGGTCACGCGCAGTCGCAGTTTCCACCAGGATGTTGGAGTCGCAACGCAGGCCTTTTTCGGTCAGGCGGTGGTGCACAGCACCTGTGGCCAGGGACGCGTGGATCGGCAACTTGCCAGGGGCAATGTGACGGTCACTCAGCACAACCTGGGTACGACCGGCGCGCACGGCTTCTTCAGCCTGATCGGCGACGTTGCGGATCGCCGCTTCGAGGCCGACGCTTTCGTCGTAGTTCAGATCGATGATCGCGCGTTCGAAACCCGGACGATCGAGGTTCATCAGCGAGCGCCACTTGGCCGGGGAAATGACCGGCGAGCTGAGGATCACGCGCGAGGCGTGTTCCGGCGACTCCTGGAAGATGTTGCGCTCGGCACCGAGGCAGATCTCCAGCGACATGACGATGGCTTCACGCAGCGGATCGATCGGCGGGTTGGTGACCTGCGCGAACTGCTGGCGGAAATAGTCGTACGGCGTGCGCACGCGCTGGGACAGCACGGCCATCGGCGTATCGTCGCCCATCGAGCCCACGGCTTCGTAGCCCTGTTCGCCCAGCGGACGCAGCACCTGGTCGCGCTCTTCGAACGTGACCTGATACATCTTCATGTATTGCTTGAGCTGATCGACGTCGTAGAACGCCGAACCGTGGTCGTTGTCTTCCATGGTCGCCTGGATGCGCAGGGCATTCTTGCGCAGCCATTGCTTGTACGGATGACGGGACTTCAGACGGTTGTCGATCGCGTCGGTGTCGAGGATCTGGCCGGTTTCGGTGTCCACGGCAAAGATCTGGCCCGGGCCAACGCGGCCTTTGGCGATCACGTCTTCAGGCTGGTAGTTCCAGACACCGATTTCCGAGGCCAGGGTGATAAAGCCGTTCTTGGTGGTGACCCAACGCGCCGGACGCAGACCGTTACGGTCGAGCAGGCACACCGCGTAACGACCGTCGGTCATTACCACGCCGGCCGGGCCGTCCCACGGTTCCATGTGCATCGAGTTGTATTCGTAGAACGCACGCAGATCCGGGTCCATGGTTTCGACGTTCTGCCACGCAGGCGGAATGATCATCCGCACGCCACGGAACAGATCGATGCCACCGGTGACCATCAGCTCCAGCATGTTGTCCATGCTCGAGGAGTCGGAACCCACACGGTTGACCAGCGGGCCGAGTTCTTCCAGGTCCATCAGATCGTTGGTGAACTTGGTGCGACGGGCCACGGCCCAGTTGCGGTTACCGGTGATGGTGTTGATCTCGCCGTTGTGCGCCAGGAAGCGGAACGGTTGAGCCAGCGGCCATTTCGGCAGGGTGTTGGTGGAGAAGCGCTGGTGGAACACGCAAATCGAGGTTTGCAGGCGCTCATCGCTCAGGTCCGGATAGAAGGCGGTCAAGTCCGCCGGCATCATCAGGCCTTTGTAAATAATGGTCTTGTGGGAAAAGCTGCACACGTAGTGGTCAGTGTCGGCAGCGTTGGCCACGGACGAGCGACGACGGGAGGTGAACAGCTTGACGGCCATGTCCTGATCGCTCAGGCCTTCACCGCCGATGTACACCTGCTCGATCTGCGGCAGGCGCTCAAGGGCCAGGCGGCCGAGGACGCTGGTGTCGATCGGCACTTTGCGCCAGCCGACCAGTTGCAGACCGGCGGCCAGGATCTCGCGGTTCATGTTCTCGCGAGCGGCTTCGGCCTTGACCGGGTCCTGGTTGAAGAAAACCATGCCCACAGCGTATTGCTTGGGCATTTCGACGCCGAAGGTTTCCTGGGCGATGGCTCGCAGGAACACGTCCGGCTTTTGAATCAGCAGACCGCAACCGTCACCGGTCTTGCCGTCGGCATTAATCCCACCGCGGTGGGTCATGCAGGTCAGGGCCTCGATGGCCGTTTGCAAAAGGGTATGACTGGGCTCGCCCTGCATATGAGCAATCAGGCCGAAACCGCAGTTATCCTTGAATTCATCTGGTTGGTACAGACCTGCTTTCATAGACACTTTCTCACCAGGCTGCTTCTCGCGAAGCAAATTTCTTTTCAATTCAACCACTTACCAACCGCGCCGAACGTACGCCAGCTTTGCGGGGGCAAAAGGGAGGTCATTGTACACACCGACACGGAGGCTCACAAATTTGACGACGAAATGTCGCAAATCTATGTCGCATTTGTGAAAGGTTTAAAGCGATCTGCTGTGCTAGTCAAAACTTTTTTTAATTCTGACCGCAACGACTCAAAGACTACTGTGACGCAGACACCACAAGGCACGCAGCCCGGAAGGTTGCGCGCACTTGTAGAAATTTTGAGGTGCTTGGAGAGGCGGCCTGGGTAAGGCCGCCGAATCTTCAGCGAGTTGTTGCCAGTTCCTGTTGGACGCTGGCGACAGTGCGAGGCCAAGGTTTACCAGCCTGAACCTTCGCTGGCAAGGCCTTGATGGCGGAAACGGCTGCATCACGATTGGCGAAGCTGCCGTAGGTGATCACGTAGAGCGGCTTGCCATTGAGGACTTTCTTGAAATAACGGTACTCGCCACCCTGCTCCTTGACGAAGCTTTGTGCGGCGGTCTCGGAGCTGGTGCCGAGGATTTGCACCACGTAGTTACCCGGTGCCTGACCGGCGTACCAGGTGCCGCCAGCAGCTTTGGCCGCCGGAGCGGCTTTCTCGGCAGGCTTGGTCGCCGCGGCAACGGCTGGCTTGGCTGGAGCTGGAGCTGGAGCTGGCTTGGCCACTGGAGCAGGCGCAGGCTTGGCAGTGGCGACCTGAGTCGGCGCAGGCGCAGGCTTGGCCGCTGGTGTCGGCGCAGGGCCGGCAGGTACACCCGCTGGTGGTGCAGTAGTCGTAACGGTCGGCGGCGTAGCGCTGGAGCCTTCTACCGGAACGCCATCATCGCCTTCGGTGATGCCGCCCGCGGCTTCAGCCAGTGGGGCGCGCATGACCGGTTGCGAGTTACCGACCAACGGCAATGGCATCGGCTGCGTGCTGCCGGCGAATTCGACGGCCGGAGCACCGCCATTCGCGGCTGGCTGACCCTGGCCAAGCGGCAGTTGCGCCTGTTCATTGGTCGGTGCACCGGTGGTCGGCGCCTTGTTGCGACCCGGAATCAACCAGGCGGCAGCTACCGCGACCACGACCACGGCGGAAATCGCCAATACGTGTTTCTTCGGCATATTGAACCCCATTTTTGGACGCTTGACCGCTGAGCGGCTGGCGATCATGGCTTCGATCATTGCATCGCGGGCGACCTGATTGATGCTGCCAGGCCAGCCTTCGGAGCTTTCGTGAATATCAGAGATCTGATCCGCGGTGAAAAGTTCGATACCGCGACCCGCGCCTTCGAGCCGCTGCTCCAGATATTCACGGGTTTCTTCTTCGGTGTAGGGCTGCAACTCGATGACGTGGAAGCGCTCTTCCTCGAGATGCAGAGCCTCAAGTTGACCGATCAGCGAGGTCTCACCGAACAGGAACACATGCGGGCGACCCTCAGGCGCGCCGGCAGCCAGGACCATCAGAGTCTCAAGGGCGGATTCGTCGAGTTGTTCGGCGTCATCGACCAGCAGATAGACTTCTTGCCCGGTCAGTGCGAGTTGCACCACTTGGGCCAGAATCGCGTCGGCATCAGCCTGGCCGACGTTCAGCGCCTGGGCCACCTGACGCAGCACACCGGCCGCATCGCCGGCGCCGCGGGCAGAAACCACCACACTTTGTACCGATTGCTTGTTGGTGCTGGCGACCAGGGCCTGACGCAACAGGGTCTTGCCACTGCCTTCGGGGCCAGTGACTACCAGCAGCAACTGGCTGTAGCGAGCCAGGTGATGCAGTTGTCCCAGCACGGGTTTGCGCTGGGCCGGGAAAAATTTGAAGCCAGGTACCCGTGGAGCAAAAGGGTCATGACTCAACTGGTAATGGCCGAGGAAAGCCTCGTCGGCATGCAAACTAGTCATCGTGTTCTTATTAACCTTTAAGCTGAGCCAGGGCGCGGTAGTCTGCCCCCAGCGTGGCCTGTAGAACCTCTTTCGGATAATCGTCGGTCACCACCGCTTCGCCCATGTGGCGCAGCAGCACCAGGCGCAAACGACCGTCGATCACTTTTTTATCAATGGACATGTGTTCGAGGAAATCGGCTTCTGTCATCTCTTGCGGCGGAATGACCGGCAGCCCCGCACGCTGGAACAGACGAATACCGCGATCACGCTCCTGCTCGCTGATCCAGCCGAGTCGCGCGGACATTTCCAGCGCCATTACGGTGCCAGCAGCCACTGCCTCACCATGAAGCCATACACCATAGCCCATGTGGGTTTCGATGGCGTGGCCAAACGTATGGCCCAGGTTCAAAGTGGCACGAACGCCCGTCTCTTTCTCATCGGCACCGACCACCGCCGCCTTGGCCGCGCAGGAGCGCTCGATGGCATAGGTCAGGGCTTGCTGGTCCAGACTGCGCAGGCGGTCGACGTTGTCTTCGAGCCAGGTCAGGAACGGCTCATCACAGATCAGCCCGTACTTGATGACTTCGGCCAGCCCGGCGGACAGCTCGCGCGCCGGCAAGGTGTTGAGGCTGGCGGTATCGATCAGCACCACGTTCGGCTGATAGAAGGCGCCGACCATGTTCTTGCCCAGCGGATGGTTGATCCCGGTCTTGCCGCCCACCGAGGAGTCGACCTGCGACAGCAGCGTGGTCGGAACCTGGATGAAATCGACGCCGCGCTGGTAGCAGGCGGCGGCAAAGCCGGCCATATCACCGATCACACCGCCACCGAGGGCGATCACCGTGGTGCGCCGATCATGCCGGGCGGTCAGCAGGCCGTCGAAAATCAGTTGCAGGGTTTCCCAGGTCTTGAAGGCTTCGCCGTCGGGCAGCACCACGGAAATCACCGAGAACTTCGCCAGGCTGCGGGTCAGACGCTCGAGATAGAGCGGCGCAACCGTCTCGTTGGAAATGATTGCTACTTGCCGTCCGCGAATGTGCGGGGCCAGCAGCTCAGGCTGATCCAACAAACCTTCGCCAATATGAATCGGGTAGCTGCGCTCGCCCAGATCGACCTTGAGTGTCTGCATGTGTCCCCACAGTGAAGATGGAATCAGGCGTTCTGCCCTGAGTTAACGAATATCCACGGCCTCATCTGGTGTGACGCCGCTCGGTAGCCATCCGCCACAACCTGGAGTGGTCCTGGCGGACGCCGAGGATAGCGCATTTCCCGCGGCGCTTTAACGGGGTGGCAACTGCTGCAGGCGCTCCAGAATGTCGAGTACGACCATTCGTGGCGGCCGCTCATCGGTTTCGACCACCAGGTCGGCAATTTCCCGATAAAGCGGATCGCGGATCGCCAACAGATCCCGAAGGGTCTTGGCCGGATCAGCGGTACGCAACAATGGCCGATTGCGGTCGCGAGACGTACGGCCGACCTGTTGCTCGACCGACGCATGCAGATAAACCACACGCCCACCGGCATGCAGTGCCCGACGATTGGCTTCGCGCATGACCGCGCCCCCGCCTGTCGCCAGCACCACACCGTCGTAATCGCACAGCTCGGCAATCATTGCCTGCTCGCGATCACGAAAGCCCGGTTCGCCTTCCTTATCGAAGATCCAAGGGATATTGGCGCCCGTGCGCAATTCAATTTCCTTATCGGAATCTTTGAATGGCAGGCGCAGCTCTTTGGCCAGCAACCGGCCGATGGTGCTTTTTCCAGCACCCATCGGTCCAACAAGAATCAAATTTCGCACAGAATCAATGACTCACAGCAATCGCCCGATTATTCATGATACGCGGAGTGAGGAATACCAACAGCTCGGATTTTTTCTCCGAAACCACGTCACGCCGGAAAAGGCGGCCAAGATACGGCACATCGCCAAGAAATGGCACCTTATCTACAACCTTGCTCTGAGTATTTGAGAAAACACCGCCAATGACGATGGTCTCGCCATCGTTGACCAGGACCTTGGCGTTGACTTCGTTTTTCTTGATGGGCGGTACATCCTGAACCTTGTTCAGGAAGTCCGGTTCGTCCTTGGTGACCTTGACCTCCATGATGATCCGGTTGTCGGGCGTGATCTGCGGCGTCACCTCCAGCGACAGCGAAGCCTCCTTGAACGAGACCGAAGTCGCGCCGCTGGAGCTGGCTTCCTGATAGGGAATCTCGGTGCCCTTGAGGATTTTCGCGGTTTCCTTGTCGGACGTGACCACTTTGGGCTGTGAGACGATTTCCCCGTTGCCGGTTTTCTCCATGGCCGTAAGTTCCAGGTCCAGCAAGACGTTATCGGTGATGAACGCGATGCCGATTCCCGAGGTGTTGTTGGCTACACCCATGTCGACGAACGGTGAGTTGGTGCTGGTACTGCCGGGCGTGCCGATGGTCGATGACCCATTGAGCCCATTGCTGACGCCGGAGGTGTTCCAGTTGCCCTTGTTCTGTATCGAACCGCCCCAGCGCACCCCGAGGCTTTTGTCATAGTCGACGTTGGCTTCGACTATGCGCGCCTCGATCATCACCTGACGCACGGGGATATCCAGCTGCGTAACGATCCTGCGCAACTCATCCAGCCGGTCCTGGGTCTGGTAGGCAATGATATTGTTGGTGCGCTCATCGACAGTGATCGACCCCCGTTCGTCGGGCTTCGCTTCAGCACTGGTCACTGACTGGAAGAGCTTGGCGATGTCCGCCGCCTTGGCGTAATTGACCTGCAACAACTCCCGACGCAACGGCGCCAGATCGGCAATCTGCTTCTGCGATTCGAGCTCCTGACGCTCACGGGCAGCAATTTCATCGGCCGGCGCAACAAGCAGGACATTGCCGACCTTGCGCTTGTCCAGCCCCTTGGTTTTCAGCACCAGATCCAGCGCCTGATCCCACGGCACGTTCTGCAGACGCAGGGTAATTCCCCCCTGGACCGTATCGCTGGCCACCAGATTGAGGTTGGTGAAATCGGCGATCAGTTGCAGCACCGAGCGCACATCGATGTCCTGGAAATTCAGCGATAGCTTCTCGCCGCTATAGGCCTGTTGCCCGGCATTGCGCTTTTGCAGTTCGTCGACCGTCGCCGGGCGAACGCTGATAGTGAGCTTGTTGTCAGTCTGATAGGTCGAGTAATCGAACGTGCCGCCGGGTTCAATACTGATGGTGGCTCGATCGCCGCTCGCGCTGGCATTGACGAACTGCACGGGCGTGGCGAAATCCTTCACGTCCAGTCGCACGCGCAATCGCTCGGGCAATAAGGTTTTGGCAAATCCGACGATGATCCTGCCTTCGCGCTCTTGTATGTCGGGTGCAATCGATGGATCCGACAAGTCGATCACCACGTTGCCTTCGCCCTGGGTTCCCCGCTGGAAATCCACACCCCGAATGACCTTGCCCGCCGTCGCGGCGGCCCGAGCCGGAACCGGCATTGCTGTGGCCGCCGGCCTGGATGTCGACGGTTTGACTCCCTGCCCGACGACGACCAGCAGATTGTTGCCTTCAATTCGCGAGTCGTACGGGGCCGACTGGGCCAGGTTGATGATCAATCGCGTACGGTCCCGGGCTTCCACCACCGTTGCACTGCGGGCATTTCCACTGCCGAGATCGCGAGTCTTGCTGGCCAACTGACTGGCGACACCCGGCAAGTCCAGGGCAATCCGGGCCGGCGAATCCGTCGTGTAGCCGTGGGGCACCGGGGGTGGTGCATCGAACGACAACTTCAACTCGACACGGTCACCGGGCAGCGCAGCGACATCCAGCGCCTTGAGATTGGCTGCTTGTACCATCGGCGACAACAACGCTATCCATAGCGAAAGGCCGACGGTGGAAAGAATCCTGTTCATTATTGGAGTTCCACTATGAGTGCTCTTTCAAGGAAATGGTCCGGGGACGCTCCAGCCAAGCACCCTGACCATCCGGGACAATTTCAACCACATCGACCTGAGAGCCGCTGATCGCAACGATCCGTCCGTCGTTGCGCCCCAGGTAATCGCCGACTTTCAGCCGGTGCACCCCACCCGCCCCACGCAGCAGGGCATAGGAGCCCGTCGCATTGGAAAGGGTGCCGACCATTTGAAACTGCTCGATGTTGAAGCCTTCGAGGTATTGCTTGACCCGACCCGGGTCGGGTTTGACGTTGTGCGAGCCCCTGCGCCGGGCCGCCAGATCAGTGCTGATCTGCGGCGAAAACGGGCTGCGCAGATTCGCCGCGTTGTAAGTGAATGCCGGGTAAGACCGGAATACCGGCGTTG
Organism: Pseudomonas sp. S2_F07; assembly: GCF_054668325.1. Taxonomy (NCBI): domain Bacteria; kingdom Pseudomonadati; phylum Pseudomonadota; class Gammaproteobacteria; order Pseudomonadales; family Pseudomonadaceae; genus Pseudomonas; species Pseudomonas sp. S2_F07. The sequence continues at coordinate 4,289,655 of NZ_CP162758.1, read as the reverse complement.
GTTCAATCTTCCCCGGCCCATGCAGGCGCGTTTCGTTCATGTACGCGTCCAGATCGGTGTAGTCATCGCCTGCGCCACAACCGGACAGGGCAGACAGCAACACCACCACAAAACAACGTCCCGGGATCATTGATGCTGTCCCTTGTCGTTGTAGCGGTAGGTCTTGGCGAGGATGGTCAAGCGCAGCTTCGGACCACCCTCGGGGCTGACGGGGGCAAGGTCGAAATCGTGCAAGGTGACGATTCGCGGCAACCCGGCCACACCACTGACGAAAGTGGCCAGGTCGTGGTAGTCCCCGGTGACCGTGATCTGGATCGGCAGTTCGATGTAGAACGGCTGGGCGACTTCAGGCAGCAACTTGATCTCTTCGAACTCCAGGCCGCTGCCCAGGCCCGTACGCGTGATGTCTTCCAGCAAGCCGGGCACTTCGGTGTCGCTGGGCAGTTGACGCAACAGCACGACGAAGGCGCTCTCCATCTCCTTCAACTGCCGGGTGTAGAGATCCAGATTCGCCGCCATGCGGGCCTTGTCGGCGAACTGTTCCTTGAGTGCCGACTCCTCTTCGCGCTTGAGATCGAGCTGGCTCACAAGGTCGCGGGTGGAAAAGCTATAGCCAAAGGCCAGCACCAGAAGCACGAGCAAACCAGCCACCAGACACTTGATCGCCGGCGGCCAGGAACCCATGTTGCTGGTATCCAGATCATTGATGTCGATCTTGCGCAGCCCTTCAAACCATTCAGACAGACTCATTTGCCTTCCTCCGGTTTTGCGGGCTGAGTCTGGCGAACGGTCAGCTGGAAGGCGTTGGCCTGCCCCACCTGACCGGCAGCCGTGGCCTTGACTTCGGTCAGGCTCGGCGCATCGAACCAGTCTGATGCCTCCAGGTTGCGCATCAAATCCGAAACACGGTTGTTGGATTGCGCGGCGCCGGTGATGGACAGGGTCTTTGCGGTCATTTTCACCTCGGTGAAATACACGCCGTCGGGCAGGGCTCGCGCCAATTGGTCAAATATTCGCCCGCTGATCTGGCGATTACCTTGCAGGTCCTGGATGACGCCCATGCGCTCGACCAGTTGCTGGCGGCGCGCCTTGAGATCATTGATCCGGGTGATCCGCTCATCGATCTCGGCGACTTGCTTGCCAATGTAATTGTTACGGGCGACTTGCCGGTCGATGGCACCGCTGATGAGCTGGTTCGCGACCAGCACCGCACCCATCGTGCCCACCATCACCGCCACCAGGGTCAGAAGGAAACGCTTGCGGCGAACTTCACGCCGCTCCTCGCGCCAGGGTAAAAGGTTGATCCGTGCCATCAGTCGAAGCTCCTGAGGGCCAGACCGCAGGCGATCATCAACGCCGGGGCATCACTCGCCAGGGCAGCACCATTGACCTTGCTGCCCAGAGTCATATCGCAAAAAGGGTTTGCGACCTGGGTCGGCGTGCCCAATTGCTGCTCGATCAAACGGTCCAGCCCCGGGATCGATGCGGTACCGCCAGCCAGCAGGACATGGTCGACGGTGCTGTACTGGCCGGAGGCAAAGAAGAAATGCAACGAGCGCGACACCTGCTGCACCAGCGCCTCTCGAAATGGCTGCAAGACCTCACCTGCATAGTCATCCGGCAAACCGCCCTTCTTTTGCGCCAGCCCCGCCTGCTCCAGCGTCAGGCCGTAGCGACGCTGGATTTCCTCGGTCAGTTGCCGACCGCCAAACAGTTGTTCGCGGGTGTAGATGATCCGCCCGTTGTGCAGCACGCTCAGGGTGGTCATGGTGGCGCCGATGTCGATCACGGCGACCGTCGAAGGTCCCCCGGAAACCGTGAGCCGACTGGCCAGCAATTCGAATGAGCGCTCCAGCGCGTAGGCCTCGACATCGACCACACGAGCGGTCAGCCCCGCCAGGGCCGGGGCGGCCTCGCGGACCTCGACGTTTTCCTTGCGACAAGCGGCGAGCAGCACGTTGACGCGCTCGGGATTGCGCCCGGAGGTGCCCTGTACTTCAAAGTCGATCGCGACTTCGTCCAGGGGATAAGGAATGTACTGATCGGCCTCGATCTTCAGCTGGCTTTCCATCTCGTCCTCGGAAAGTCCGGCCTCCATCTCGATGGTCTTGGTGATCACCGCCGAGCCCGCCACGGCCACGGCCACGTTCTTCTGGCCGGTTCTGGCCTTGGCCAGCGCGCGCGCAAGGGCCTGCCCCACGCCTTCGAGTTCGGCGATATTCTTTTCGATCACCGCGCCGACCGGCAACGGCTCGACCGCATACGCCTCGACCCGGTAGCGCTCGCCCTGACGGCTCAACTCAAGAAGTTTCACCGAGGTGGAGCTGATATCGATTCCCAAGAGCGTATTGGATTTTTTGTTGAAGAGTCCTGGCACTACCAATTCCCTATGACTTTCCGTGAGTTACGGACTCTGCAATGTCCATTGCGTTCAATCCGCCCGTCTTGACAGCAGCGCCAGCCGCGCTCCCGATCAGAAAAATGCTTATAATGCCCAGCGTTTTTTTCCGCATTTGCTCAAGCGCGGGTCGTTCTGATTTAGCCTGAACCCTGTTGCCCAATTCATTTTTACCCTGGATATCCAAAAGCCTTGATTCGTCTGCTGAAGTTTTTCGGTTGGTCCATCGTCGCGGTTTTCTGCGGACTCCTTCTGGGTCTGAGCGGGGCGTACCTCTACCTTAGTCCCGGACTTCCGTCCGTGGAGGCGCTGAGAAGCATCCAGTTGCAGATCCCTTTGCGGGTCTACAGCAGCGATAACAAGTTGATCGCAGAATTTGGCGAAATGCGCCGTACACCGATCCGTTTCGCCGACATTCCCCCCAACTTCATCAATGCGTTACTAAGTGCTGAAGACGACAATTTCGCCAACCACTACGGCGTCGATCCGAGCAGCCTGATGCGTGCCGCGACCCAGCTGGTCAAAAGCGGACACATCCAGTCCGGCGGCAGCACGATCACCATGCAGGTGGCGAAGAACTTCTTCCTGACCAGCGAACGCAGCTTTTCACGCAAGACCACCGAGATCCTCCTGGCCCTGCAGATCGAACGCCAGCTGACCAAGGACGAGATCCTCGAGCTGTACGTCAACAAGATCTATCTGGGTAACCGCGCCTACGGCATCGAGGCGGCGGCGCAGGTCTATTACGGCAAATCGATCCGCGATGTCAGCCTGGCGCAGATGGCGATGATTGCCGGCCTGCCCAAGGCGCCGTCGCGCTTCAACCCATTGGCCAACCCGGCGCGCAGCAAGGAGCGTCGCGACTGGATCCTGGGGCGCATGTACAAGCTCGGGAAAATCAGCGAGGCCGACTACACCGCTGCGGTCAACGAGCCGCTGAACGCCAGCTATCACGTGCCGACTCCGGAAGTGAACGCCCCGTACATCGCCGAAATGGCCCGTGCCGAAATGGTCGGGCGTTATGGCAGCGACGCGTATACCGAAGGCTTCCGCGTCACCACCACGGTGCCGAGCGATCTCCAGGAACTGGCCAACACCGCGGTCCACGAAGGCCTGATGACCTACGATCAGCGCCACGGCTATCGCGGGCCCGAGTCGCGGCTGCCGGGCAAGACTCGCGAAGCCTGGGCAACCGAGCTGACCAAACAACGCACCATCAGCGGCCTGGAACCGGCCATCGTGACCCTGGTCGACAAGAGCGGCCTGCAAGTGCTGACCCGCACCGGCCAGGAACACGTGAACTGGGACACCATGAAGTGGGCCCGACCGTTCCTGAACACCAACAGCATGGGGGCCAACCCGAAACAACCTTCGGACGTGGCCCAGGTCGGCGATCTGATTCGCGTGCAGCGTCAGCCTGACAATTCGCTGAAGTTCAGCCAGATCCCGCAGGCCCAGGGCGCACTGGTATCCCTGGACCCACAGAACGGTGCCATTCGCTCGCTGGTCGGCGGTTTCGCCTTCGAGCAGAGCAACTACAACCGCGCACTGCAGGCCAAGCGCCAGCCAGGCTCGAGCTTCAAGCCATTCGTCTACGCCGCCGCACTGGATAGCGGCTACACCGCCTCCAGTCTGGTGAACGACGCACCGATCGTGTTCGTCGACGAGTACCTGGACAAGGTCTGGCGTCCGAAGAACGACACCAACACCTTCCTCGGCCCGATTCGCCTGCGTGAGGCGCTGTACAAGTCGCGCAACCTGGTGTCGATCCGCTTGCTGCAAGCGATGGGCGTGGGCAAGACCATCGACTACATCACGCGCTTCGGCTTCAACAAACAGGACCTGCCACCCAACCTGTCCCTGGCGCTGGGCACCGCGACCCTGACGCCAATGGAAATCGCCACCGGCTGGAGCACCTTCGCCAACGGCGGCTACAAGATCACCCCGTTCATCATCGACAGGATCGAAAGCCGCAACGGCGACACGCTGTTCGTCGCCAACCCGCCGAGCGTGCCTCAGGGCGGCGCCGCCAGCGATGGCATTGCCGCGCCAGCCGTCCCTCAAGCCTTCACCGTCAACGCGACGCCAGGCGAAGCCCCGGGCACTACGCCGATGCCACAAGCACCCGCCGTGGCCGAACGCATCGTTGACGGGCGCACCACATACATCCTCAACAGCATGCTTGAGGACGTGATCAAGCTCGGCACCGGTCGTCGCGCGCTAGCCCTGGGCCGCCCTGACATTGCCGGCAAGACCGGTACGACCAACGAATCCAAGGACGCCTGGTTCTCCGGTTACAACGCCGATTACGTGACGACCGTGTGGACCGGTTTCGATCAACCGGAAAGCCTGGGTCGCAAGGAATTCGGCGGCACCGTCGCGCTGCCGATCTGGATGAACTACATGGGCGCCGCGCTCAAAGGCAAACCGCCGCATACGCAACCGGAGCCAGAAGGCATCCTCAGCCTGCGAGTCGATCCGATCAGCGGCCGCGCGGCCAGCCCGGGCACGCCAGGGGCCTACTTCGAGCTGTTCAAGGTCGAAGATACGCCACCGTCGGGGAACGAACTGGGCAACGGCCTGGCACCTGGCAGCCCGCTGCCAGCGGATGAAGCGGCGCCGATCGATTTGTTCTGATAGCTGCAAGTTGAAAAGCCCCGCCTTCGAAAGAAGTGCGGGGCTTTTTTTGCCTGCCTGTTTTGATATTGACTGATCCGGCCTCTTCGCGGGCAAGCCCACAGGAATCAGCGGCGTATATAAATTCGATGAACACCATCGCCCACTGTGGGCGAGCTTGCTCGCGAAGAGGCCCTCATAGGCGGCGCAAAACTGTCAGGCACAAAAAAGCCCCGACTCTCACAAGCCGGGGCTTTCATTGAATCGCTACAACGGCTTAGCCGTTGAACACGTCATCCACGCTCTTGAGCGGGTAGTTCTTCGGATACGGCAGGGTCGCCACGCCGGTCTCGATCGCAGCTTTGGCCACGGCATCGGAGATCAGGGTGATCAGACGGGCATCCATTGGCTTCGGAATGATGTACTCACGACCGAATTCCAGCTTGATGCCGCCGTAGGCGTCGCACACTTCCTGAGGTACTGGCAGCTTGGCCAGTTCACGCAGGGCGTTGGCCGCAGCCACTTTCATTTCTTCGTTGATGCGCTTGGCGCGAACGTCCAGGGCACCACGGAAGATGAAAGGGAAGCCCAGTACGTTGTTGACCTGGTTCGGGTAGTCGGAACGACCGGTGGCCATGATCACGTCGTTACGGGTCGCGTGCGCCAGCTCCGGGGAGATTTCCGGATCAGGGTTCGAGCACGCGAACACGATCGGGTTCGGCGCCATCGACAGCAGGCCTTCAGCGCTCAGCAGGTTCGGGCCGGACAGGCCAACGAACACGTCAGCGCCTTGCAGGGCGTCAGCCAGGGTGCGCTTGTCGGTCGCGTGAGCGAACACAGCCTTGTACTGGTTCAGGTCGTCACGGCCGGAGTGGATCACGCCGGTACGGTCGACCATGTAGATGTTTTCGATGTTGGCGCCCATGCTCACCAGCAACTTCATGCAGGAGATAGCGGCAGCGCCGGCACCCAGGCAGACGATCTTGGCTTCCGGCAGGGTTTTGCCAGCGATTTCCAGCGCGTTGATCATGCCGGCGGCGGTCACGATAGCGGTGCCGTGCTGGTCATCGTGGAATACCGGAATATCGCACTGCTCGATCAGAGCGCGTTCGATTTCAAAGCACTCCGGTGCCTTGATGTCTTCCAGGTTGATGCCACCGAAGGTGATGGAGATGCGCTTGACGGTGTCGATGAAGGCTTGCGGGCTTTCGGAGTCGACTTCGATGTCGAAAACGTCGATGCCGGCGAAGCGCTTGAACAGCACGCCTTTACCTTCCATCACTGGCTTGGAAGCCAATGGGCCGAGGTTACCCAGGCCGAGAATCGCGGTGCCATCGGAAATGACTGCAACCAGGTTGCCTTTGCCGGTGTACTTGTAGGCCAGTTCAGGATCGCGGGCGATCTCGCGTACTGGTTCGGCTACGCCCGGGCTGTAGGCCAGCGACAGGTCGCGGGCGGTAGCGGTGGCCTTGGTGAGCTCGACACTCAGCTTCCCTGGACGAGGATTGGCGTGATATTCGAGAGCGGCAGTTTTCAGATCAGACATTTTGGCATTCCGCTTTTACTGTTGGACAGACTGGTCAGCGAGGATACGCGCCTCGCAAAATCCCCACAAGACTGACCGGTCACCCCTGTCAAGCGCCCGGCCCTACGACTTTGGGCCAAGAGCCACAGCACACAAGGGCTAGACTGTTCACAATCGACAGAAAAAATGTCTACAATTTTTTATCACTGCATCACTTGAAACATCGCCGGGTCGGTCAAGGGCAACATCCAGCGCGCCTGACCTTCTTTCAGTCCGCCACGTCGCGAACGATCCAGCACCCAACCGCGCGCCTCGATCTGCTTGCCTTCGAGCCGTTCCAGCGAGGCTGCATCGAACCGTCCCAGCAGATTGGGCGCAACCTTCAATACAACCGAATCCTGCAATTCGATCCAAACCCCGCCGCGATTGCGTTGAACCTTGCTCACACGACCGCTGAGCACGGCAAAGCCGGAAGTGCTGATCTGCTCCGCCTTCAGTACAGGCGACTGGCGCCACACACCGAGCCCGGCCTGCCGAGCGCTGTTTTCTGCGGCTTGCTGACAGGCGACCAGATCGACATTCGGTGCCACCGCCACCTGAAACCCCAGGCCTTCGGCGAGCATTTGCGCTTCGAGGCTGGCGCCATCGGCACCGTAGACATGAGCCAGGGTGCGACCGTAATGGTCTTTGCTTTCTTTGCCGGGCAGCAAACCAACCTGCCCGTCACTCGCCGCCACCAGGGCTTCAAGTCGCTTGCGCGCGACCACGGCGAACGGTTCGTCGGAACGGCCATTCTTGCCCAGCTCCGGCGTGTTCAAGCCGATCATGCGCACGCTGCGGCCATCGCTCAGGCGCAGGGTGTCGCCGTCCACCACCCGCTGCACCGCGACGGGCGTCAGGCCGCCGGGTGCCGGGCAAAACGCCTGGGCGCCGGATAGCCAAATCGCGGACATAAAAAAGGCGCCCGCGAGGGACGCCTTTTTCATCAGCATGGAAAAACCGGAACGGCTTCCCAAGTTGATTGGCCTTAGGCCTTTTTCGCGCCGAAAGCACCGAAACGGTCGGCGAAGCGCTGTACGCGGCCGCCAGTGTCCAGAGTCTTCTGCTTACCGGTGTAGAACGGGTGGCATTCGTTGCAAACGTCGATCGCCAGGGCTTTGCCGAAGGTCGAACGGGTTTCGAACTTGTTGCCGCAGCTGCAGGTAACAGCAACTGCCGGGTATTCTGGATGGATATCAGCTTTCATGGTGTCTTCCTCAGGCTAGCGTGCCGCCACCCAACACTATTGTTGAATACCGCACGTAATTAGGCCGCGGATTCTACCAGACAATCCTGATCACGCAAGCTGTCCCTGAGACCGACCGTCTGCTAGGCTCCCGGCCTCAAGCGCATTCCCATGTGGGAGCGGGCTTGCTCGCGAAAGCGGTGTGTCAGGCGATAAATGCGTTGACTGACACTCCTTCTTCGCGAGCAAGCCCGCTCCCACAATTGATCTGCGTCCACCCCTTCTTTATGTTGCCTGCTAACCGAGATCCCCCCGCGTGCCCGACGCCATTTTGCGCCTCGCCCTGCCTTCGCCGCTGCGCCGCCTGTTCGACTACCGCGCTCCGGCTGGCGTACTGCGCGCCCAGTTGCACCCCGGCATGCGCCTGCGGGTACCGTTTGGCCGGCGCGAGATGATCGGCATTCTGGTGGAAGTCACCGACACCAGCGAAGTGCCAGTCGAGAAGCTCAAGCCGGCCCTGGCCCTGCTTGACGCTACGCCACCGCTGCCACCCGCGCTGTTCAAGTTGTGTCTGTGGACGTCCCAGTATTACCAGCACAGCCTTGGCGACACCTTGAGCTGGGCGCTGCCGGTTTTGCTGCGCCAGGGTGAGCTGGCTGAAGCGCGCCAGGAGCGTTTCTGGTCTGCCGTGCCGGGGGCAAGCCTCGATGATCCGCGCATCGCCCGCGCCCCGCGCCAGCGTGAAGCCCTGGCCACGCTGGCCCAGCACCCCCACGGCGTCGCCCATCAATTGCTGAGCAAACTGATGCTGAGCAAGGACAGCCTGGATTTGCTGCTGGCCAAGGACCTGGTGCAGGTCGAGATCCGCCGGCACGCCCCGGGTGCACGCCACGAACACTGGCTGGCGCAACCGGAACTCCCGCTGAACCCGGAGCAGCGCGCTGCCTATGAGGCGATTCGCGCCGGCTTCGACAGTTATCACGCGTTCCTGCTGGCCGGCGTCACCGGCAGCGGCAAGACCGAAGTTTATCTGCAATTGATCCGCGAAACCCTTGAGGCCGGCAAGCAGGCGCTGGTGCTGATCCCGGAAATCAACCTCGGCCCGCAGACCCTGGCGCGCTTCGAACAGCGTTTCAATGCCCGGATCGCGCTGATCCATTCGGCGGTCAATGACCGCGAACGCCTCGAGGCCTGGCTGGCCGCCCGGGACGGTGAGGCCGACATCATCATCGGCACCCGCTCGGCCCTGTTCACACCGATGAAGAACCCAGGCCTGATCATCATCGACGAAGAGCACGACGGCTCCTATAAACAGCAGGAAGGTTTGCGCTATCACGCCCGTGATCTGGCATTGGTGCGGGCGCGACAGGAAAACATCCCGATTGTCCTCGGCTCCGCCACCCCTTCGCTGGAAAGCCTGCACAACGCCTACACCGGTCGCTATGGGTTGCTGCGCTTGAACGAGCGTGCCGGCGGCGCCAAACAGCCGCGCTTCCTGCGTCTGGATGTCAAAAGCCGCCCGCTGGACAGCGGCATTTCCGGGCCGATGCAACAAGCCATCGGCCAGACCCTGGCCGCCGGGCAGCAGGTCCTGGTGTTCCTCAACCGCCGCGGCTTCGCCCCGACCCTGCTGTGCCATGACTGCGGCTGGATGTCCGAGTGCCAGCGCTGTGATGCGCGGATGACCGTGCATCAGCGTTACGGCGAGCTGCGCTGCCACCATTGCGGCTACGTCGAACGCGTGCCGCGCCAGTGCCCGAAGTGCAGCAAGGTCGATCTGCGCCCCGTTGGCGCCGGCACCGAGCGGGCCGAGGAGCGCCTGGCGATTCTGTTCCCGGACTATCCGGTGCTGCGGGTCGACCGCGACAGCACATCGCGCAAGGATGCGATGAACCAGTTGTTCGCGACCATTCAAAAAGGCCAGCCGTGCATCCTGATCGGCACGCAGATGCTTGCCAAGGGTCACCACTTCCCACGGGTGACGCTGGTGTCGATCCTTGACGCTGACGGCGGCCTGTTCTCCGGTGACTTCCGCGCCAGCGAGCGCATGGCTCAACTGATCGTCCAGGTCGCCGGCCGTGCCGGTCGCGCCGAAGAGCCGGGCAAGGTGATTATCCAGACACACCTGGCCGACCATCCGCTGCTGATCCAGCTGACCGAGCAGGGCTACTTCGCCTTTGCCGAGCAAGCCTTGAGCGAGCGACGCGCTGCCGGCCTGCCGCCATTTGCGCACTTGGCGCTACTGCGGGCCGAGGCGCATAAACCGGGCCAGGCCGAAGGCTTCCTCGATGAGGCTTGCAGCGAGGCGGAGCGTTTGCTGGCCGAGCAGAATCTGACGGGAATCGAGCTACTGGGACCGGTCCCGGCACCGATGGAGCGCCGGGCCGGGCGTTATCGTGCGCAGCTGTTGGTACAGGCTACGGCGCGGGCACCCTTGCATCGATTGCTGGCCAGTTGGTTGCTGCTGCTGGAGCAGATGCCGAGTGGACGGGCGGTGCGCTGGTCTTTGGATGTTGATCCGGTGGATTTGTATTAAGAAGGTCAAGATCAAAAGATCGCAGCCTTCGGCAGCTCCTACCCTGCGATCTTTGCCTCTTTTGTCACCACACATCCATATCCTGCCTGCTATGGTTGGCAAGCCCGTCTTCGCAACGGATAATGCCCAGTTTTTCCACCAGCGCATGATGCGCCGCCGCGCCTGCGGTCGAAAGAGAAGACCATGAAAGACACCATCCGCCAGCTGATCCAACAAGCCATCACCCAACTCGTCAACGAAGGTGTGTTGCCTGAAGGCCTGTCGCCGGCGATCCAGGTGGAAAACTCCCGCGACAAGAAGAACGGCGATTTCGCCAGCAACATCGCCATGATGCTGGCCAAGCCGGCCGGCATGAAGCCCCGCGACCTGGCGGAAAAAATCATCGCCGCGCTGCCGACTGACGAAAATGTCGCCAAGACCGAAATCGCCGGCCCCGGCTTCCTGAATTTCTTCCAGAACACCGACGCCCTGGCCACGCGCCTGGACGCTGCCCTGGCCGACGCCCACATCGGCGTGCGCAAGGCTGGCCCGGTGCAGCGCACCGTGGTCGACCTGTCGGCGCCGAACCTGGCCAAAGAGATGCACGTCGGCCACTTGCGCTCGACCATCATCGGCGACGGCGTGGCCCGTGTGCTGGAATTCCTCGGCGACACCGTGATCCGTCAAAACCACGTCGGCGACTGGGGCACCCAGTTCGGCATGCTGATGGCTTACCTGCAGGAAAACCCGATCACCAGCGACGAGCTGTCGGACCTGGAGAACTTCTACCGCGCCGCCAAGCAACGCTTCGACGAATCCGCAGAATTCGCCGACCGCGCCCGTGGCCTGGTGGTCAAGTTGCAGGCCGGCGACGCCGACTGCCTGGTACTTTGGACCAAGTTCAAGGACATCTCGCTGTCCCACTGCCAGAAGATCTACGAACTGCTCAACGTCAAACTGACCATGGCTGACGTGATGGGCGAAAGCGCCTACAACGATGACCTGATCAACGTGGTCAACGACTTGAAGGCCGCAGGCATGCTGGTCGAGAGCAACGGCGCCCAGTGCGTGTTCCTCGACGAGTTCAAGAATGCCGACGGCGACCCGCTGCCGGTGATCATCGTCAAGGCTGACGGCGGCTATCTCTACGCCACCACCGACCTGGCAGCCGTGCGCTACCGCAGCGGCAAGCTCAAGGCCGATCGCGCGCTGTACTTCGTCGACCAGCGTCAGGCCCTGCACTTCCAGCAAGTGTTTGCCGTGGCGCGCAAGGCCGGTTTCGTGACCCATCCAATGGAAATGGAACACATGGGCTTCGGCACCATGAACGGCGCGGACGGTCGTCCGTTCAAGACCCGTGATGGCGGCACCGTGAAGCTGATCGACCTGCTGACCGAAGCCCAGGAGCGCGCCTACACCCTGGTCAAGGACAAGAACCCGGAACTTGCCGAAGCCGAGTTGCGCAACATCGCCAAGGTGGTGGGCATCGGCGCAGTGAAATACGCCGACCTGTCCAAGCACCGCACCAGCGACTACAGCTTCAACTTCGACCTGATGCTCAACTTCGAAGGCAACACCGCACCGTACCTGCTGTATGCCTACACCCGCGTGGCCGGTGTGTTCCGCAAACTCGGCAAGGACTTCAGCGAAGTCGACGGCCAGATCGTCCTCGAAGCGGCCCACGAACACGAACTGGCGGCGAAGCTCGCGCAGTTCGGCGAGATCCTGAACAACGTGTCCGAAAAAGGCACCCCGCACATCCTCTGCACCTACCTGTACGACGTCGCCGGCCTGTTCTCCAGCTTCTACGAGAACTGCCCGATCCTCGCCGCCGATACCCCGGCACAAATGCAGAGCCGCTTGCGCCTCGCCGCGCTGACCGGACGCACCCTCAAGCAAGGCCTGGAACTCTTGGGCCTGGAAACTCTGGAGCGCATGTAAGTTGGCTGCCAAGAAAAACCTGCACCCAAGCGTGGCGCCAGCCGTTACCAAGCTCCTGCAAAGCAACCGATCCCGGGTTGGTTGTGGATGGCGATCGGCCTGACGGTCGGCGCCTTCATCGTATTCCTGATGAAGCTGGAACCGGGCAAGGGCAGCGACACGGTCAAGCGTGAGAAAGTCGAGCAACAGCAACAGCAGAAAGCCAGCAAGATCGCCGAGGCCAACAAGACCCCGCCGAGCCCGACGCAACCGGTGAAGCCGAAGTACGACTTCTACACCTTGCTGCCGGAATCGGAAGTCATCGTGCCGCCGGATGCCGTGCCGGAGAAAACCCTGCCGACACCGCAAGTGCCGGCTATCCCGACCACGCCGGTCACCCCGGCCGAAGCGGCGAAGATCGACACGGCTCGCGCCCAGGCTGCCTTGGCCGGGATTACGCCGCCTCCTGCGCCGCCGGTGAAGGCTGCGCCGGTGACCAAGTTCTTCCTGCAGGCTGGCTCGTTCCGCAAAGAGACCGATGCGGACAAGGTTCGGGCACAGATCATCCTGCTGGGCCAGGCCGTGGCGGTTGAGTCCGGCACGGTGAAGGACGAAACCTGGTATCGGGTGCTGGTCGGTCCGTTCAGCAACCGCGAACAACTGACCACCGCGCAGAAACAATTGGCCGGTGCAGGTTTCAGCAATTTGTTGTTACAACAACGCCAGAGCCGCTGATCCCTTCAGAACCACCGCGTCATCGTTCATCGCGAGCAAGCTCGCTCCCACAGGGTTTTACGCTAACCCTGTGGGAGCGAGCTTGCTCGCGATGGCGTCATTTCCAACACCACATATCTCCATTTGTAACACGCCGCCCGTCCCCTCTTCCGCTACGCGGTTGAAATCCTCTCCACCACCCCCATATGAATGGGCATAAGGCATTTTCGCCCCGCTGCGTGGAGACTCTTCCCTTGACCACCATCGTTTCAGTTCGCCGCCACGGCAAAGTCGTCATGGGCGGCGACGGCCAGGTTTCCCTTGGTAATACCGTGATGAAAGGCAACGCGAAAAAAGTTCGCCGCCTGTACCACGGTCAGGTCATTGCCGGTTTTGCCGGTGCCACCGCCGACGCCTTTACCCTCTTCGAACGTTTCGAAGGCCAGCTTGAAAAACACCAGGGCCACCTGGTGCGCGCCGCCGTCGAACTCGCCAAAGAATGGCGCACCGACCGCTCCCTGAGCCGCCTTGAAGCCATGCTCGCGGTCGCCAACAAGGACGCCTCCCTGATCATTACCGGCAACGGCGATGTGGTTGAACCCGAAGACGGCCTGATTGCCATGGGTTCCGGTGGCGCCTACGCCCAGGCCGCGGCCAGCGCGCTGCTGAAAAAGACTGATCTGTCGGCCCGTGAGATCGTCGAAACCGCCCTCGGTATCGCCGGCGACATCTGTGTATTCACCAACCACACCCAGACCATTGAGGAGCAGGACTGCGCCGAGTAAGCCTGTTTCGGCCCCGCGCCACGGCTCATTCTTGCTTGAGGTCCTTTAAATACTATGTCCATGACTCCCCGTGAAATCGTCCACGAACTCAACCGCCACATCATCGGCCAGGACGATGCCAAGCGCGCCGTCGCCATTGCCCTGCGCAACCGCTGGCGCCGCATGCAGCTGCCTGAAGAGCTGCGTGTTGAAGTAACGCCAAAGAACATCCTGATGATCGGCCCGACCGGTGTCGGTAAAACCGAGATCGCCCGTCGCCTGGCAAAACTGGCCAACGCGCCGTTCATCAAGGTCGAAGCAACCAAGTTCACCGAAGTCGGCTATGTCGGCCGCGACGTCGAATCGATCATCCGTGACCTGGCCGATGCCGCGATCAAGCTGCTGCGCGAACAGGAAATCGTCAAGGTTCGCCACCGCGCCGAAGACGCCGCCGAAGAGCGCATCCTCGACGCCCTGCTGCCACCGGCACGCATGGGCTTCAGCAGCGACGACGCCCCGACGGCCGACTCCAATACCCGCCAGCTGTTCCGCAAACGCCTGCGCGAAGGTCAGCTGGATGACAAGGAGATCGAAATCGAGGTCGCCGAAATGGCCGGCGTCGATATCTCCGCGCCACCGGGCATGGAAGAAATGACCAACCAGTTGCAAAGCCTGTTTGCCAACATGGGCAAGGGCAAGAAGAAAGCCCGCAAACTCAAGGTCAAGGAAGCGCTGAAGCTGGTGCGCGACGAAGAAGCCAGCCGCCTGGTCAACGATGAAGAATTGAAGGCCAAGGCCCTGGAAGCGGTCGAACAGCACGGCATCGTGTTCATCGACGAAATCGACAAAGTGGCCAAGCGTGGCAATTCCGGTGGCGTCGATGTATCCCGCGAAGGCGTGCAGCGCGACCTGCTGCCGCTGATCGAAGGCTGCACCGTCAACACCAAGCTGGGGATGGTCAAGACCGACCACATCCTGTTCATTGCTTCCGGTGCGTTCCACCTGAGCAAGCCGAGCGACCTGGTGCCCGAGTTGCAAGGCCGCCTGCCGATCCGTGTCGAACTCAAGGCCCTGAGCCCCGAGGACTTCGAACGCATCCTCAGCGAGCCTCACGCCTCGCTCACCGAGCAATACTGCGCACTGCTGAAAACCGAAGGCCTGGGCATCGAGTTCCAGCCCAGCGGTATCAAGCGCATCGCGGAAATCGCCTGGCAGGTCAACGAGAAAACCGAAAACATCGGTGCCCGTCGCCTGCACACCCTGCTCGAGCGCCTGCTCGAAGAGGTGTCGTTCAGCGCCGGTGACCTGGCCAGCGTCCATGACGGCAAGGTGATCCAGATCGACGCCGACTACGTCAACAGCCACTTGGGCGAATTGGCGCAGAACGAAGACCTGTCCCGTTATATCCTGTAAGCAACTCTTACAGCGATAGAGAACCTGTGGGAGCGAGCTTGCTCGCGATGAGGCCATCTCATTCGATATTCATGTTGAATGTGATACCGCAATCGCGAGCAAGCTCGCTCCCACAAGGATCTCCACAAAGCGGACATCCGGCCATGATCCCCACCGACATCAAGCTGCACAAAGCCTCGAAAACCCTGACGCTCAAATACGCGTCCGGCGAGGAATACACCCTGCCCGCCGAGTTCCTGCGCGTGCACTCTCCTTCCGCCGAGGTCCAGGGCCATGGCAAACCCATCCTGCAATTTGGCAAGATCAACGTAGGACTGACCAAGCTGGAACCGGCCGGTCAGTACGCACTGAAACTGACCTTCGACGACGGCCACGACAGCGGCTTGTTCACCTGGGAATATCTGTACGAGTTGGGGCGACGTTATGACGCACTCTGGGAAGATTATCTGGCCGAGCTCAAAGCCGCCGGAAAAACCCGCGATCCGAACGAATCCGTCGTCAGGCTGATGCTCTAATCCGAGCCTCTTGCTCTTTAGAGGGCATTTTCTAATTTCATCTGTTTGAATGCTCCGCTCCAGGGCCGCCGATTGGCCTGCTTGCGAAAAAAATTAAACTCGGGTAACCAATGGAACTGGCAAGTTCCCTGCAGTGCTCTCTGCATTAAAAAGCAGCGATGCAGTATTAACGGTCACCCCGAGCAGTAGTACCTGGCATTGGCTGTGTGACTACACAGCAGGACCCGGTACTCGTCTCAGGACAATGGAGCGTCGTAGATGAGTAACAAGAATAACGATGACTTGAAGAGTCAAGCCTCGGAAAACACCTTGGGGCTGAATCCTGTCGTTGGACTGCGTGGAAAGGATCTACTGGCTTCTGCTCGAATGGTGCTCAGGCAGGCCATCAAGCAACCGATTCACAGCGCCAAGCATGTCGCTCATTTCGGCCTTGAACTCAAGAACGTGCTGCTCGGTAAATCCGAGCTGCTACCGACCAGCGATGACCGTCGTTTCGCGGATCCGGCCTGGAGCCAGAACCCGCTCTACAAACGCTATCTGCAAACCTACCTGGCGTGGCGCAAGGAACTCCACGACTGGATCGACGACAGTAACCTGCCGGCCAAGGACGTCAGCCGCGGGCACTTCGTGATCAACCTCATGACCGAGGCCTTCGCCCCGACCAACACGGCGGCCAACCCGGCGGCGGTCAAGCGCTTCTTCGAAACCGGTGGCAAGAGCCTGCTCGATGGCCTCTCGCACCTGGCCAAGGACCTGGTGCATAACGGCGGCATGCCGAGCCAGGTCAACATGGGCGCATTCGAGGTCGGCAAGACCCTTGGCGTGACCGAGGGTGCGGTGGTCTTTCGCAACGACGTGCTGGAGCTGATCCAGTACAAGCCGATCACCGAGCAGGTGCATGAACGCCCACTGCTGGTGGTACCGCCACAGATCAACAAGTTCTACGTTTTCGACCTGAGCCCGGAAAAGAGCCTGGCGCGGTTCTGCCTGCGCAACAACATGCAGACCTTCATCGTCAGCTGGCGCAACCCGACCAAGGAGCAGCGCGAGTGGGGCCTGTCGACCTACATCGAAGCGCTCAAGGAAGCGGTTGATGTGGTCACCGCCATCACCGGCAGCAAAGACGTGAACATGCTCGGTGCCTGCTCCGGTGGCATCACCTGCACCGCGCTACTGGGCCACTATGCGGCAATCGGCGAGAACAAGGTCAACGCCCTGACCCTGCTGGTCAGTGTGCTCGACACCACCCTGGACAGCGACGTGGCCCTGTTCGTCGACGAGCAAACCCTCGAAGCCGCCAAGCGCCAGTCGTACCAGGCTGGTGTGCTCGAAGGCCGCGACATGGCCAAGGTCTTCGCCTGGATGCGCCCCAACGATCTGATCTGGAACTACTGGGTCAACAACTACCTGCTGGGCAACGAGCCGCCGGTATTCGACATCCTGTTCTGGAACAACGACACCACCCGGTTGCCCGCCGCGTTCCATGGCGACCTGATCGAGATGTTCAAAAGTAACCCGTTGACCCGTGCCGATGCACTGGAAGTGTGCGGTACGCCGATCGATCTGAAGAAGGTCACCGCCGACATCTTCTCGCTGGCCGGCACCAGCGACCACATTACCCCGTGGCGTTCCTGCTACAAGTCGGCGCAACTGTTCGGCGGCAACGTTGAATTCGTGCTGTCCAGCAGCGGGCACATCCAGAGCATTCTGAACCCGCCGGGCAATCCGAAATCGCGCTACATGACCAGCACCGAAATGCCCGCCAATGCTGATGACTGGCAGGAAGAGTCGACCAAGCACGCCGACTCCTGGTGGCTGCACTGGCAGGCGTGGCAAGCACAGCGTTCGGGCAATCTGAAAAAAGCTCCGCTGAAACTGGGCAACAAGGCCTATCCAGCGGGTGAAGCCGCACCGGGCACCTATGTACACGAGCGGTAACTGACACACCTCAACTTCCCTGTGGGAGCGAGCTTGCTCGCGATGACGGTGGCAGGTTTGGCATATGCGCTGACTGACACTCCGCTATCGCGAGCAAGCTCGCTCCCACAGGGGGCGAGGATGAATTGGAAAAAGCGACCCACAGGGCCAGAAGCATGCCGCAACCCTTCATATTCCGTACCGTCGATCTGGATGGCCAGACGCTCCGCACGGCGGTACGCCCCGGCAAGCCTCACTTGACGCCCCTGCTGATTTTCAACGGCATCGGCGCCAACCTGGAGCTGGTGTTCCCGTTCATCGCGGCACTGGACCCGGACCTGGAAGTCATCGCCTTCGACGTACCCGGCGTTGGCGGTTCGTCAACACCGAACCGGCCTTATCGTTTTCCGAGCCTGGCGAAACTCACGGCGCGCATGCTCGACTATCTCGACTATGGGCAAGTCAACGTCATCGGCGTGTCCTGGGGGGGCGCACTGGCCCAGCAGTTCGCCTTCGACTATCCGGAACGCTGCAAGAAACTCGTGCTGGCCGCGACGGCGGCGGGTGCGGTGATGGTGCCGGGCAAACCGAAAGTGCTGTGGATGATGGCCAGCCCGCGACGCTACATCCAGCCGTCCCACGTGATCCGCATTGCACCGATGATCTACGGTGGTGCGTTCCGTCGCGACCCGACGCTGGCCGCGAGCCATGCGGCCAAGGTGCGTTCGGCGGGCAAGCTCGGTTACTACTGGCAGCTGTTTGCCGGCCTCGGCTGGACCAGCATCCACTGGCTGCACAAGATCCGCCAGCCGACCCTGGTACTGGCCGGCGACGATGACCCTCTGATCCCGTTGATCAACATGCGCGTGCTGGCCTGGCGGATTCCCAACGCCCAGTTGCACATCATCGATGACGGGCATCTGTTCCTGATTACCCGGGCTGAAGCGGTGGCCCCGATCATCATGAAATTCCTGGAAGAGGAGCGCCAGCGCGCGGTGATGCATCCGCGTCCGGCGCCATTAGGCGGCTAAAACCGCTGCATCAGCGGTCGGCAGGACGCCACGCCGCGCAACAACCCGTTACAGCGTCTATGGTGTTCTGGTTCGGTGTGTTTGTTTTTGGCCTGAAGACGAAGGAGTGTTGACTCATGCGCGAGAAACCAACGAGGGATTCTTTACCGACTCCCGCCGCGTTCATCAATGCACAGAGTGCGATTACCGGTCTGCGCGGTCGGGATCTGCTGTCGACCCTGCGCAGTGTGGCCGCCCATGGCTTGCGCAATCCGGTGCACAGCGCCCGACATGCCCTCAAACTCGGCGGTCAGCTTGGCCGTGTGCTGCTGGGCGAAACCCTGCATCCGACCAATCCGCAGGACGCCCGCTTCACTGATCCGGCGTGGAGCCTCAACCCGTTTTATCGGCGTAGCCTGCAGGCCTATCTGAGCTGGCAGAAACAGGTCAAGAGCTGGATCGACGAGAGCGACATGAGCCCGGACGACCGTGCCCGCGCCCACTTCGCTTTCGCCTTGCTCAACGACGCCGTATCGCCCTCCAACACTCTGCTCAATCCACTGGCGGTCAAGGAGCTGTTCAATTCCGGCGGCAACAGCCTGGTGCGCGGCATCAGCCATTTGGTGGACGATCTGCTGCACAACGATGGCCTGCCCCGGCAAGTCACCAAGCAAGCGTTCGAGGTTGGCAAGACGGTCGCCACCACCACCGGTGCCGTGGTGTTTCGCAACGAGCTGCTGGAGTTGATCCAGTACAAGCCGATGAGCGAAAAGCAGTACTCCAAGCCCCTGCTGGTGGTGCCGCCGCAAATCAACAAGTACTACATTTTCGACCTGAGCCCTCACAACAGCTTCGTCCAGTTCGCCCTGAAAAACGGCCTGCAAACCTTCATGATCAGCTGGCGCAACCCGGATGTGCGCCATCGCGAATGGGGGCTCTCGACCTACGTGGAAGCCGTGGAAGAAGCCATGAACGTCTGCCGGGCGATCACCGGCGCACGGGAGGTCAACCTGATGGGCGCCTGCGCCGGCGGGCTGACCATTGCCGCATTGCAGGGTCACTTGCAGGCCAAACGGCAACTGCGCAGGGTGTCCAGCGCGACTTACCTGGTGAGCCTGCTCGACAGTCAGATGGATAGCCCCGCGACGCTGTTCGCCGACGAACAGACCCTGGAAGCGGCCAAGCGCCGTTCCTATCAGAAAGGTGTGCTGGACGGCCGCGACATGGCCAAGGTCTTCGCCTGGATGCGCCCCAACGATTTGATCTGGAGCTACTTCGTCAACAACTACCTGTTGGGCAAGGAGCCACCGGCGTTCGACATCCTCTACTGGAACAACGACAACACGCGTCTACCGGCCGCCCTGCATGGCGACCTGCTGGACTTCTTCAAACACAACCCGCTGACTCACCCGGGTGGCCTGGAAGTGTGTGGCACACCGATCGACTTGCAGAAGGTCACCGTCGACAGCTTCAGCGTCGCCGGCATCAACGATCACATCACGCCGTGGGACGCGGTGTATCGCTCGACGCTGTTGCTCGGTGGCGAGCGCCGCTTCGTGCTGTCCAACAGTGGTCATGTGCAGAGCATCCTCAACCCGCCGAGCAACCCGAAAGCCAACTACGTCGAGAACGGCAAACTGAGCAGCGACCCCCGTGCCTGGTACTACGACGCCAAGCGTGTCGACGGCAGTTGGTGGACCCTGTGGCTGAGCTGGATTCAGGAACGCTCCGGCGCGCAGAAGGAAACCCACATGGCCCTCGGCAACCAGAACTATCCACCGATGGAGGCGGCACCCGGTACTTACGTGCGCGTGCGCTGACGTTCAACGAGCCACGGCCGCTGTCGGCCGTGGCAAGACCCGATCATTAAGAAGACTGGATGAAAACCCGCGACCGGATCCTCGAATGTGCCCTGCAGTTGTTCAATCAAAAGGGCGAACCGAATGTCTCCACCATGGAAGTTGCCAATGAAATGGGCATCAGCCCGGGCAACCTCTACTACCACTTCCACGGTAAGGAACCGCTGATTCTCGGGCTGTTCGAGCGCTTCCGAGGAGAACTGGCGCCCTTGCTCGATCCACCGGCCGATGCCGAACTGGCACCCGAAGAATACTGGCTGTTCCTGCACCTGATCGTCGAGCGCCTGTCCCACTACCGGTTCCTGTTCCAGGACCTGTCGAACCTCGCCGGGCGCCTGCCGAAACTGGCCAAGGGCATTCGCAATCTGCTCAATGCACTCAAGCGCACACTGGCGTCGCTGCTGGCGCGGTTGCAGGCGCAAGGACTGCTGGTCAGCGATACCCAGGCACTGGGGCAACTGGTGGAACAGATCACCATGACGCTGCTGTTCTCACTGGATTACCAGCGGATCCTGGATCGTCAGGGCGAGGTGCGATTGGTGGTTTACCAGATCATGATGCTGGTGGCGCCGCACCTGCTGCCGTCGATGAAGGCTGCAACCGAACAGATGGCGATGGAGTATCTGGAAGACCATTAAGATCAAAAGATCGCAGCCTTCGGCAGCTCCTACGATTGCCCTGTAGGAGCTGCCGAAGGCTGCGATCTTTTTCTATACACAAACAAAAACGCCCGGCCTTCACAGGCCGGGCGTTTTCTTGAGCCCTGAAAATCAGGACTGACTGGTTGGCGTCGTTGGAGCTGGCGCGACAGTCGGGGTGACAGCGGGGGTCGGTGCGGTCGCGGAGTTCGATGCGCTGACCGGAGCTGCCGGTGTTGCCGGTTTGGCAGCTGCCACTGCTGGTTTTGGCGCGGCGGCTTTTGGAGCTGCCGGCTTTTTCACCGCTGGTTTTTTCGCTGCAGCGGGTTTGGCTGCTGGCTTGGCCGCTGCAGTTTTCGCTGCAGGCTTGGCGGCCGGTTTAGCCGCAGGTTTAGCGGCGGCTTTTGCGGCAACCGGCTTGGCCGCTGGTTTGGCTGCGGCCGGTTTGGCGGCTGCAGTTTTAGCCGCAGGCTTGGCAGCAGGTTTGGCCGCTGCTTTTGCCAGTGGCTTGGCTGCGGTTTTGGCGGCCGGTTTGGCAGCAGGCTTGGCTGCCGCGGTTTTCGCCGCAACAGGCGCAACCTTGGCACCGGTCAGTTTTTCGATTTGCTTGGTCAGTGTTTCGACCTTGCTGTGCAGTGCCTTGACTTCGTTGCGGCTCGGTACGCCCAGACGCGAAATGGCGCTGTTCAGACGCTTGTCGAAAGCACCTTCCAGCTCATCCCACTTGCCCAGTGCGCGATCTTTCACGCCGCTGATACGCGATTTGGCCGAAGAAGCGGAGTCCTTGGCGGCGTCGACAGTCTTGCCAACAGCGCTCTTGGTGAGCTTCTCGGCTTTCTCGCCGTCTTTAACCAATGCATCGAAGAGTTTGCTGCCGTCAGTGTCGATCTTCGAGTACACGCCTAAACCAGCCAGCCAGATTTTTCGGGAGTAATCTTCAACCTTCCCGATCCACGAGCTGCCTTCTTTTTCGGTTTTCTTTTTAACAGCCATCCCGTTCTCCTTAAGATTTACGCGCGACACGTTCGAGCAATGCCGTCAGCTCATCGAGCTTAGCAGAGAGTGTCTCAACGTCATGTTTAGACGGAATACCGATACGATTCAAGGCACTTGCGACACGCGTGTCGAACGCCTTCTCGACCTTGTCGAGTTGAACTTCGACACGGCCTTTGAAAGTGCTGACTTCACTCTTGGCTTCATCGATCTCGGCATTGGCCGCTTCAAGTTTCTCGGCAACTACCTTTTTGCCTTTCTTTTCAACAACCTGACCAGCCTTGATCAGCTCTTGAAAGTACTCGCTGCCCTCTTGGCCGACCTTGGCGTAGGCACCCAGGCCTGCCAGCCAGATCTTGCGGGCATAGGATTTGACGTCGCCCAGCGTGCCAGTCGACGGGTCGATTTTTTTCTTCAAAATAACTTTGGCCATGGTGCACCTCACGCGCAGAAGGTTTGAGGAACTGCCCGCGAAATTGTCGGGCTTGGGCACAAAGTAGGGAGAAAAATTAGAAACGGCACCCTAACAACTGACATAAACCTTTGGCTTCGCCACAAAACAAATGTGGGAGCGGGCTTGCTCGCGAAGGCGTCAGGTCAGTCAATATCAATGTTGAATGACGCACCGCTTTCGCGAGCAAGCCCGCTCCCACAGGGGGATCTCATTTCAAACAGAAATCAGACCAACGCCTTGTCCAGCGCCTTCTCGATTTCCGCCTTGATCATGCCGCTCATGGCCGACATCATCAGGCCCAGTTCCACGTCGACCTTGATCGAGTCTTCACTGACATGCACCGCGCCCTTCACACCCGAGCGCTTGAGGTTCAGGGTGTCGCCGGACCACTGCGGCTCCAGGCCATACTGGTCGGAAAGTTTCTGCGCCAGCTTGTCGGCCTTTTCGCGAGCCGCTTCCTTACCCAGGCCATGGGCACGTTCAACACTAATACGGGCCATCGAATGACTCCTGCTTTATGGATGCTTTCCCGAGGCATCTTGACCTCTGCTGCGTCAAAACGTCCCGATGGTTGCCCATCTTACCTTCAGCCTTGCCAAGACAAAGCATGCCTTGGGGATTAGAATGTCGCGCATTCTCTTTTGGTGACAGCGATATGACTGATCAGCGCAAAGGCAGCGATGCCGAACCCACCACTCACTTCGGCTTCAAAAACGTTCCGGAAAGCCAGAAAGCGGAAAAAGTCGCTGAGGTTTTCCACTCGGTAGCCGCCAAGTACGACCTGATGAACGACCTTCTGTCGGGCGGCATGCACCGCCTGTGGAAGCGTTTTGCGATCGAATTGTCGGGCGTGCGCACCGGTAACCGCGTGCTGGACATCGCCGGCGGTACCGGCGATCTGACCCGCAAGTTCTCGCACCTGGTAGGCCCGACCGGCCAGGTCGTGTTGGCCGACATCAACGAATCCATGCTCAAGGTCGGTCGTGACCGCCTGCTGGACCTCGGTGTGGCCGGCAATGTCGAATTCGTCCAGGCCGATGCGGAAAAACTGCCGTTCCCGGACAACCATTTCGACTGCGTGACCATCGCCTTCGGCCTGCGTAACGTGACCCACAAGGAAGATGCCCTGCGCTCGATGCTGCGCGTGCTCAAGCCTGGCGGCCGTTTGCTGGTGCTGGAGTTCTCCAAGCCGACCAACGCGCTGATGTCCAAGGCCTACGACGCCTACTCGTTCGCCTTCATGCCGCTGATGGGCAAGCTGATCACCAACGATTCGGAAAGCTATCGCTACCTGGCCGAATCGATCCGCATGCACCCGAACCAGGAAACCCTGAAGTCGATGATGGTCGAGGCCGGTTTCGATCGCGTGACCTATCACAACATGACCGCAGGCATCGTTGCCCTGCACCGCGGCATCAAGCCCTGATGCTGCTCGCCGGCCTGCTCGCCAGCGTTGAACTCGGCCTGAACCGGGGGCTGCGTCTCGACAGCACGGCGCTGCCGCGGCTGGCGCACTTGACCGGCAAAGTGATTGCCGTCGATTGCCGCAGCCCGGCGCTGCAACTGTTCATCCTGCCCAGCGACGAAGGCCTGATGCTCGCCTCCCAGTGGGAAACCGGCGCCGATTGCACCTTGCGTGCACCAGCCTCGAGCCTGTTGAAACTGGCGATGAGCAAGGACAAGACCTCGATCCTGCACAGCCCTGAAGTCGAACTCGATGGCGACAGCGGCGTGCTGCTGGAACTGGCGGCGATCCTCCAGGACCTCGAACTGGACTGGGAGTACGAGCTGTCGCGCTGGCTCGGCCCGGTAGCCACGCAGCTGGTCGGCGGTCACCTGCGCAGCCGCGCCCGCTGGTATCAACAAGGCTTTGCCAGCCTGGGCCAGAACTTGGGCGAATACCTGGCCGAAGAATCGCGCACCCTCGTCGGTCAGCGCGAGGCCGAAGCCCGATTCAGTGAACTGGACCAGATCAAGCTCGATCTGGAACGTCTCGAGGCGCGTTTCGAGCGCCTTTCCCGATCCCTCGACCCAAGCGATAACGCATGAAGCTGCTTGCCGTCCGCCGTTTGTTGCGCATCCAGCGCGTCGTGATCCGTTACCGCCTCGATGACCTGCTGTTCGCCCTGCCACTGCCCTGGTTCTTGCGGGCACTGCGTTATGCCTTGCCGTGGCGCTGGTTCCCACGCAAGACCCTGGACCTGAGCCGTGGCGCGCGCTTGCGCCTGGCATTACAGGACCTGGGGCCGATCTTCATCAAGTTCGGACAGATCCTGTCCACCCGCCGCGACCTGCTGCCCGAAGACATCGCCGATGAGCTGATGAAGTTGCAGGACCGGGTGCCGCCGTTCGACTCGCAAGTGTCGGTCAAGCTGATCGAAGAACAGCTGGGCAAGAAAATCAGCGAAGTGTTCAGCCGTTTCGACGTCGAACCGCTGGCCTCGGCCTCGGTGGCGCAGGTGCATGCCGCGCAACTGAAAACCGGTGAAGAAGTCGTGGTCAAGGTGATCCGCCCGGGCCTCAAGCCGGTGATCGCCCAAGACCTGGCGTGGCTGTTCATCCTCGCCCGCGCCGCCGAAAAACTCTCGGCCGATGCGCGCCTGCTGCACCCGGTGGACGTGGTCAGCGACTACGAAAAAACCATCTACGACGAACTCGACCTATTGCGCGAGGCGGCCAATGCCAGCCAGTTGAAGCGCAATTTCGAAGGCTCGCCGCTGCTGTACGTGCCGCAAGTCTATTGGGACTGGTGCCGGCCGAAAGTGCTGGTGATGGAACGCATCTACGGCATTCAGGTCACCGATCTGGCGACTCTTGCCGACCAGCGCACCGACATGAAAATGCTCGCCGAACGTGGCGTGGAGATTTTCTTCACCCAGGTGTTCCGCGACAGCTTCTTCCACGCCGACATGCACCCTGGCAACATTTTCGTCAGCACCGTGAATCCGTGGAGCCCGCAGTACATTGCCATCGACTGCGGCATCGTCGGCAGCCTGACCCCGGAAGACCAGGATTACCTGGCGCGCAACCTGTTCGCCTTCTTCAAGCGCGATTACCGTCGCGTGGCGCAGTTGCACATTGATTCGGGCTGGGTGCCGGCGGAAACCAAACTCAACGAGTTCGAAGCAGCGATCCGTACCGTGTGCGAGCCGATCTTCGAAAAACCGTTAAAAGATATTTCCTTCGGCCAGGTGCTGATGCGCCTGTTCCAGACTGCGCGCCGCTTCAACATGGAAGTGCAGCCACAATTGGTCCTGCTGCAAAAAACCCTGCTGAACATCGAAGGGCTGGGCCGCCAGCTGTACCCGGACCTCGATCTGTGGAACACCGCGCAGCCGTTCCTCGAACGCTGGATGCGCGAGCGGGTCAGCCCCAAAGCCCTGCTCGGCAATGTGCACAGCCAGTTCGAACAGATCCCGCACCTGGCCAACATGGCCCGCGACCTGCTCGAGCGCATGTCACAACCCCATGCCCTCAACCCGCCGCCTTCGTGGCACCGACGCCGTGATGACTGGTTCCTGCGCCTGCTCGGTACGGCCCACCTGGCCGGTGGCGCCGTCCTTGCCGCGGGCGGTCCGCTGAACCAGTTGGCCTATTGGCCGGCGGGAATCATGATGGCGGTCGGTTTGTATCTGGTCGTGCGCCGATAGCCAGTTGTGTGAACGACTGGCACACTGTTTGAACGCCTGAGCTCGGCTATTGAAGTGTCGAGCCCGCTGTCGGAGTCGAAGATGAAAAACTGGCTGGACGAGATCAAGTGGGACGCTGACGGCCTGGTGCCGGCCATTGCCCAGGATCACAAGACCGGGCGCGTCCTGATGATGGCCTGGATGAACCGCGAAGCACTGGAACTGACCGCTGCCGAGAACCGCGCCATTTACTGGTCACGTTCGCGTGGCAAGCTGTGGCGCAAGGGCGAAGAGTCCGGCCATGTGCAAACCCTGCACGAGATGCGCCTGGACTGCGACGCCGACGTCATCATCCTGATGGTCGAGCAGATCGGCGACATCGCCTGCCATACCGGCCGCCAGAGCTGCTTCTACCGCGTCTATGAGAACGGCGACTGGACAACCGTCGACCCGGTCCTGAAAGATCCGCACGCCATCTATTGCGCAGGGCACAAACATGAGTGACACGCTGAACCGTCTGGCCGAGGTACTGGAAGAGCGCAAAGGCGCCGCTGCCGACAGCTCATACGTCGCCAGCCTGTACCACAAGGGCTTGAACAAGATTCTGGAAAAAGTCGGCGAAGAGTCGGTCGAAACCATCATCGCCGCCAAGGACGCCGCCGTCAGCGGCGACTGCAGCGATGTGATCTACGAAACCGCCGATCTGTGGTTCCACAGTATGGTCATGCTCGCCCAACTGGGGCAGCATCCACAGGCTGTACTCGATGAACTGGACCGTCGTTTCGGTCTCTCCGGACACGCCGAGAAAGCCTCGCGCCCGTCCGCCTGAATAACTATTAGAGAGGAGCAGCAGCATGGGCATTTTTGACTGGAAACACTGGATCGTCATCCTGGTGGTCGTGGTACTGGTGTTCGGCACCAAGAAACTGAAAAACCTTGGCACCGACGTCGGCGAGTCGATCAAGGGCTTCAAGAAAGCCATGAACGATGACGAAAAACCGGCCGATCCGAATGCGACCCCGGCCCAACCGGTTCCACCGGTACAGCCTCAGGCCTCTGTAAATCAGCCGCACACCATCGACGTGCAGGCACAGAAAGTCGAAGAGCCGATCCGCAAAGACGTGTGAGCACTGACTAATGTTTGGTATCAGCTTCTCTGAACTGCTGCTCGTCGGCCTCGTCGCCCTGCTGGTGCTGGGTCCCGAGCGCTTGCCGGGCGCTGCGCGCACCGCTGGCCTGTGGGTCGGGCGCCTGAAGCGCAGCTTCAACGCAATCAAACAGGAAGTTGAACGTGAAATCGGTGCCGACGAAATCCGTCGGCAACTGCACAACGAGCACATCCTGTCGCTTGAGCAGGAGGCGCGGAAAATCTTCACGCCGACCCAGCAGGAGCCGACGCCGGTGGAGCACGTGGGCGCGCAGACGATTCATGCGCCTGCCGCTGCCGTCGACCCGACACCCGCTCCCGTTGTCGCGCCTGTCGAACCTGCGCCTGTTGTTGCAGCCACTGCGGTTGAACCCGTTACACCTGCGGCTGCGCCCGTTGCGCCGGCCCCTCATGACCCAACACTGCCGCCGCGAGCCCCATGAGCGATCTTCCTGAAAACGACCAGCACATGCCGCTGGTTTCGCACCTCACCGAGTTGCGTACCCGTCTGCTGCGCTGCGTAGCGGCGATCTTCATCATCTTTGCCGGGCTGTTCGCCTTTACCCAGCAGATCTACACCTTCGTCTCCACGCCGCTGCGCGCGTACCTGCCCGCTGGCGCGACGATGATTGCCACTGACGTGTCGTCGCCGTTCCTGACGCCACTGAAGCTGACAATGATGGTCTCGCTGTTCCTGGCCATCCCGGTGATCCTGCACCAGATCTGGGGTTTCATCGCCCCAGGCCTGTACAAGCATGAAAAGCGCATCGCCGTGCCCTTGCTGGTCTCCAGCATCTTTCTGTTCTACGCCGGCATGGCGTTCGCCTATTTCCTGGTGTTCCCGCTGATCTTCAAGTTCTTCGCCTCCGCCACCCCGGCCGGCGTGGAAATGATGACCGACATCACCAGCTACCTCGATTTCGTCATGACGCTGTTCTTCGCCTTTGGCGTGGCGTTCGAAATTCCGGTGGCCGTGGTGCTGCTGGTGTGGATCGGCGTGGTCGACGTCAAGTACCTGAAGAAGATCCGCCCGTACGTGATCATCGGCTGCTTCGTGGTCGGCATGATCCTGACGCCACCGGACATCTTCTCGCAGACCCTGCTGGCCGTGCCGATGTGGCTGTTGTTCGAGATCGGCATCCTGTTTGGCAGTCTGATCAGCAAGCGTGGCGAGCATCCGGACGACCAGCCGGCTGACGATCACAACGACCAGCCGCCAGCGACTCAAGCGTGAACCTGCTGCTCCTCGAAGAGGCCGATTTCATTGCGGCCGACCGCGTGGTCCTGCGTGATCGCCGGTTGACCCACATGCAGGAAGTCCACCGCTGTGAAGTGGGCGACAGCATGCGCGTCGGGCGGATCGGCGGGCTGATGGGCTCGGCTGAAGTGCTGCGCCTGGGCGCCGACGAAGCGCAATTGCGCGTCACCCTCGACCAGCCCCCACCGGCCAAGCTGCCATTGACCCTGGTATTGGCCCTGCCACGACCCAAGATGCTGCGTAGGGTGTTTCAGACCGTGGCGGCCATGGGTGTGCCGCGTATCGTGCTGGTCAACAGCTATCGCGTCGAGAAGAGCTTCTGGCAGACCCCGTTCCTGGAGCCCGAGGCGATTCGCGAGCAGCTGATCCTCGGCCTCGAACAGGCCCGGGACAGCGTACTGCCGCAAGTCGTGATCGAGAAGCGCTTCAAGCCCTTCGTTGAAGACCGCCTGCCTGCCATCACCGAGGGCACTCTTGGGCTGGTGGGTCATCCCGGCCATTACCCGCCCTGCCCTCGTGCGCTGAGTGAACCGGTAACCCTGGCCATCGGTCCGGAAGGCGGCTGGATTCCTTACGAGATCGACCTGCTGGGCAAATCCGGCCTGCAACCAGTTCAGCTGGGCGAACGCATCCTGCGCGTCGAAACCGCCGTTACCGCCCTGCTCGCACGCCTCTTCTAACCAACACCATCCCTTTCGTAGGAGCTGCCGAAGGCTGCGATCTATTGATCTTAAAAAATCAAAATCAAAAGATCGCAGCCTTCGGCAGCTCCTACCCGCTCGTCAGACCGCGCCTACAGATTATCTGCCCACGGCCGATATACCTCCCATAAAACCAATGCATGGTTCGGGAGAATTGCAGCATGTACCAATGGCTGGCCGATAAGCTGGGAAACGTAGGCGTAAACCGCAAGCTGGGCGTCGGCTTCGGTCTGGTGCTGCTGCTGACATTGCTGATCACATTTACCGGCTGGACCGGCCTGAGCGATGTGACCAGTCGTGGCGATAAACTCGGTTTCATATCCGAGATCAACGGGCTGACCAAAGACCTGCGCATCGCCCGCCTGGACTACGAAACGCGTCGCGGCGAACAAGGCCCCGGTACCGTCAATGACCTGCTGGGCAAGATCGACACCAGCCTGCAAGCTGCTCGCCAGATGATCGAACAGCCCGTCGACATTGCCATGATCGACCAGCAACTGGCCGCCGTCAGCCAATACAAACAAGCATTCGCCGCCATGATCCAGGCCGGTGCCAACCGCGAAGATGCCCGCAGCAAACTCGGCGCCACCGCCGACAACGCCGTGGCCCGCGTCGCCGAAGTGGAACAATCCATGCTGCAAGGTGACAGCGTGGCGGCGTTCAACAGCGTGATCGACCTGAGCAAACTGATCCAGCAGGCGCGCTTCCAGGTGCGTGGCTACACCTACAGCGGCAAGAGCGAAGCCGAACAGCCAGCCCTAGACGCAATCGACAATGCCCTGAAGAACCTCGAGAGCCTGCCGGCCAAACTGCCTGAAGAAAACATCGCCAACCTGCAACAGGCAACTGACTCGCTGAAGGCCTATCGCGCCGCCGTCAGCCAGTTCCGCGACTCTCAGGTGGCCAGCGCCAAGGCTCTGGCACGCATGTCTGCCCAAGGCGAAATCCTGTTGGACATGAGCCAGAAACTCACCGCCTCGCAAACCGTCGTGCGTGATACCGACGCCGCCCACGCCAAGAACATGCTGACCCTCGCCACCGTGCTGGCCATCGCCTTCGGCCTGTTGGCCGCCTGGGCGATCACCCGGCAGATCATCATTCCGTTGAACCAGACCCTGGTCGTGGCCCAGCGCGTCGCCAGTGGCGACCTGACCCACAACCTGACGTCCCAGCGTCGCGACGAGCTCGGCCAGTTGCAGCGTGCCATGCAAAGCATGACCCAGGGCTTGCGCGAACTGATCGGCGGCATCAGCGATGGCGTCACGCAGATCGCCAGCGCCGCCGAAGAGCTGTCTGCCGTCACCGAGCAGACCAGCGCCGGGGTCAACAGCCAGAAGGTCGAGACCGATCAGGTCGCCACCGCCATGAACGAAATGGCCGCCACCGTACAGGAAGTCGCGCGCAACGCCGAAGAGGCCTCCGAAGCCGCCGTCGCCGCCGACCAACAGGCCCGTGAGGGCGACAAAGTGGTCGCTGAAGCCATCGCCCAGATCGAACGCCTTGCCAAGGAAGTCGGCCACTCCACCGAGGCCATGGGTGAACTCAAGCGCGAAAGCGACAAGATCGGCAGCGTGCTCGACGTCATCAAGTCCGTGGCCCAACAAACCAACCTGCTGGCCCTCAACGCCGCGATTGAAGCTGCTCGCGCCGGTGAAGCCGGGCGTGGTTTTGCCGTGGTCGCCGACGAAGTCCGCAGCCTGGCCCAGCGCACCCAGAAGTCCACCGAAGAGATCGAAGAGCTGATCGTCGGCCTGCAAAACGGCACCCAGCAAGTCGCGACCATCATGGACAACAGCCGCACCCTGACCGACAGTAGCGTTGAACTGACCCGCCGCGCCGGCGGTTCACTGGAAAGCATCACCCGCACGGTGTCGGCGATCCAGGCGATGAACCAGCAGATTGCTGCTGCCGCCGAACAGCAAAGCGCCGTGGCCGAAGAGATCAACCGGAGCGTGCTGAACGTGCGGGATGTGTCGGATCAGACCTCGGCGGCGAGCGAGGAAACCGCAGCGTCCAGCGTTGAGCTGGCGCGGTTGGGGACGCATTTGCAGATGCTGGTGGGCAAGTTCAGGGTTTGACGGCATACCCATCGCGAGCCTGCTCGCGATTGCAACAACACGAAGTGACTGACATATCTTCAGCAAAAGCTTTTTCTGAGACAAAAAAAACCCGCTTTCGCGGGTTTTTTTATTATGCCAACTGAGGCTGTTCGCTCATTGGCTTGAGCGGTAGCAGCGGCGCGTGAGGGTCGGCCTTGACCGACTCGCGCCAGGCGCCCAGCCACTCTGGGTGACCTTCGCCCCAGACCTGCTCATGCAAGCGAGCCAAGGCCACCGGGTCGCTCAGCAGTTGCACCTTCTCGTTGTTGGTCAACCCTTGCGGGCCAACCTTCATCGCGTGGCGAACCCGCTCGATCCGCAGCCATTCAATCGGCTCGGCCTGATTGTGCCGGGAGGTCGCCAACGAGCACGCCAGGGCATTCTGTTGTGGGTCGACCACCGAACGGACAAAGCCGTCGTTCAGCGCATGCCAGCGGTTTTCGTGGGTGTACTGGTCGGTCGCCAGCAGGGCCTGCGGCGGATTGTATTCCTCAGGGATCAGGAACAGGCTCTCGTCACGTGACTTCAGGCCCAGGCCGACGCGGCTGGAGATCACCGATACCGGGATCGACAGCATCAACGAACCGACGATCGGCACCAGCCACCACAGGAAGCTCGGGTTCAGCCAGATCACCAGCATGGCCCAGAAGAAGCCCAGCAGGGTTTGCGGGCCGTGGCGCTTGACCGCCTCGCTCCATGGCGTGGAGTCGTCGTCACGTTGCGGCGAGTTCCAGGTCGCGGCCCAGCCGAGGAACGCGGCGAGGACGAAACGGGTGTGGAAGATCATCCGCACCGGCGCCAGCAGCATGGAGAACAGCATCTCCAGCAGCATCGACAGGGTCACCTTGAACTTGCCGCCGAACTCTTTCGCACCCTTGGCCCAGATCAGGATGATGCTCAGCAGCTTCGGCAGGAACAGCAGCACGATGGTGGTCGAGAACAGCGCAATCGCCTTGTCCGGGTGCCATTGAGGCCACAGCGGATAGAGTTGGCGCGGTTCGAGGAAGTACTGTGGCTCCATCAGCGTGTTGACCGCCAGCAGCGCGGTCGACAGCACCAGGAAGAAGAACCACAACGGCGCCGACAGGTAGGACATCACGCCGGTCAGGAACACCGCGCGGTGCACCGGGTGCATACCCTTGACCAGGAACAGGCGGAAGTTCATCAGGTTGCCGTGGCACCAGCGACGGTCACGCTTGAGTTC
The DNA here is from genome assembly GCF_054668325.1 of Pseudomonas sp. S2_F07. Taxonomy (NCBI): domain Bacteria; kingdom Pseudomonadati; phylum Pseudomonadota; class Gammaproteobacteria; order Pseudomonadales; family Pseudomonadaceae; genus Pseudomonas; species Pseudomonas sp. S2_F07. Next base: position 4,257,141 of record NZ_CP162758.1, on the reverse strand, counting down.
GTCCAGCAGGTTCGGCGGCAGTTCTTCATAGCTGCCCGGCAAGTCGTAGGCAATCCACACGCCCCAGCCAGCACGGCGCATCAACGCGGCTTCTACGAAGTCGTGAGACAGGATCGAGCCGGAGAACGCGCCTTTACCCGGCAACGGCGCCAGGGCGCAGTGGTCGATGAACGGCTTCATGCGGATGATCGCGTTGTGGCCCCAGTAGTGCGACTCGCCCAACTGCCAGAAGTGCAGGCCGGCGGTGAACAGCGGGCCATACACGCGAGTGGCGAACTGCTGCATGCGCGCATACAGGGTATCCATGCCCGACGCCCGTGGCGCGGTCTGGATGATCCCGGCGTCCGGCGTGGCTTCCATCAGGCGCACCAGACTGGTCAGGCACTCGCCGCTCATCACGGAGTCGGCGTCGAGTACGACCATGTACTTGTAGTCACCGCCCCAGCGACGGCAGAAGTCGTCGAGGTTGCCGCTTTTGCGTTTTACGCGACGACGGCGACGGCGATAGAAGATCTTGCCGAAGCCCCCGGCTTCACGGCAGACGTCCAGCCAGGCCTGCTGCTCGGCAACGCAGATGTCAGCGTCGTTACTGTCGCTGAGCACGAAGAAGTCGAAGCGGTCCAGGTCACCCGTGGCCGCCACCGACTCGAACGTCGCGCGCAGGCCGGCGAATACACGAGGCACGTCTTCGTTGCAGATCGGCATCACCAAAGCGGTGCGTGCATCCTTCGGAATTGGCTCGTTGCCGGCACTTTTACCGGAGATACGGTATTTATCGTGACCGGTCAGCAATTCGAGGAAGCCCATCAGCGCGGTCCAGAAACCGGCCGACACCCAGCAGAACAGAATCCCGAACAGGATCAGGATGCTGGTCTGCAAGGCATACGGCAGCACTTGCGTGGCGGTTTGCAGCAGCGGTTGGTGCAAGACTTCTTCGAGGTCGACGAACGACCAGCCCTGGTACGGCATGATGCCTTTCATGTACCAGCCGGCGACGATGGTCTGGCCGAGCATCAGCAGCAACAGAATGTAGCGACGGATCGAACCCACGGTGCGCCAGCGTGCGGCCGGCAGGACACGTTCGTCCTTCGGCGGCTTCGGCGGGTTGGTACGACCGGTCATCCGGCGCCAGCCACGCACCAGAATGTTGGTGCGCCACGGCTCCGGCACGACCTTGGTCCGCCGGATCGGCGGGGTCGCCTTGAGGCAGACCCGGCCGTTGGCGTCGAGCACCAGCATTTCCGCGTCCTGCAGCTCTTCGGCAGTGCTCAGGGTCAGGCGTTTGCCCACCGAAGCCTGGGCGGCTTCGGTCGGGGCGTCGAACGTCGACGATGACAGGCGTTCGTGCAATTCGCTGAAAGACTGGCAGCCCGCGAGTTCCGCGCGCTGCTGGTCGGTCATCGGCAGATGCGCCAGATACTCGGAAAGAGTTTCTGGCCGTACTTGAGAGTTACTCATCGGCAGGCAACTGATAGCTCCAGGTTTCGGTCAGGACTTCTTCAGTCGGTGCCGATTCCGGTGTGGCTGGGGCCGCGTCGGCAGCAACAGGCTGCTTGGCGTCTTTATTGGCCTGGTCCTTGGCATCTGCAACAGGCTTGGCTTCGGCCTGCTTGGCCTCCGCTTGCCTGGCTTCCTTGTCCGCTTTCTCTTGTTGCTTGGCGGCAACCTTGTCGGCCTTGGCAACCGACGAGTTCGACGCTGGAATCGAAGTCTTGGCCAGGTCCGCCGGCACGATGTTCTGCACCAGCGCGGCACGCATCTCGGTGGACTTGCCCGGGTCCTTGATCTTCATCCGCAGGGTCAGGCGCCAGCCCTTGGTTTCAGGGTTGTAGCGCACGCTGTTTTCCACCAGCTCGGCGTTGTCGCCGACGCTGACCTGGCTGCGAACTTCCGTATCGGCCGGCAATGCCGCCAGGGACGGGCCTTCGAAGTCCACCAGGTAGGCAACGCTGCCGTCCGGCTGACGAATCAGGTTGGACTGCTTGACGTCACCCGTGGACCGCAGGGTCTGTTTGACCCAGGCGCTGTCCGGCGCGTGAATCGAGGCTTCATCCATGGTCCAGTGCATACGATAAGCGACATCGAGCGGCTGGCCAGGTTCCGGCAGTTTTTCCGGATTCCAGAAGGCAACGATGTTGTCGTTGGTTTCGTCGGCGGTCGGAATCTCGACCAGGTCGACTGTGCCTTTGCCCCAGTCACCCTTCGGCTCGATCCAGGCGCTTGGACGCTTGTCGTAACGGTCGTCGAGGTCTTCGTAATGGCTGAAGTCGCGGCCACGCTGCAGCAGACCGAAGCCGCGCGGGTTTTCCACGCTGAAGTTGCTCACGGCCAGGTGTTTCGGATTGTTCAGCGGACGCCAGATCCACTCGCCGTTGCCGGCATGGATCGCCAGACCGCTGGAATCGTGCAGCTCGCGACGGTAGTTCAGTACTTTCGACGGCTGGTTGGCGCCGAACAGGAACATGCTGGTCAACGGGGCAATGCCCAGTTTGCCGACCTTGTCACGCAGGAACATCTGCGCCTTGACGTCGACGATGGTGTCGCTGCCCGGACGCAGGGTCAGGCGATAGGCGCCGGTGGCACGCGGCGAGTCCAGCAGGGCGAAGATCACCAGGTGCTTGTCGCCTGGCTTGGGCTGCTGAATCCAGAACTCGCGGAAACGCGGGAATTCTTCGCCGGACGGCAATGCGGTATCCAGCGCCATGCCGCGAGCGGACAAACCATAGACGTGACCCTTGCCGACGACGCGGAAGTAACTCGCGCCAAGCATGGTCATGATTTCGTCTTGCTTGTCGGCCTTGTTGATCGGGTACAGCACACGGAAACCGGCATAACCCAGTTGTTCAGTGGCCTTTGGATCGAACTGCAAGTCGCCGAAGTCGAAACGACTCGGATCGTATTTGATCTCTTCGACGGTGTTGGCGGTGATTTCGTTGATTTTCACCGGCGTATCGAAATGCATGCCCTGGTGATAGAAGGACAGCTTGAACGGCGTCTTCTGATCAGCCCACTCGGCCTTTTCCGTCAGAAAACGAATTTTCTGATAGTCCGCGAATTTCATGTCGCGGAACTCGTTCGGCAGGTTACTGCGCGGCGCTTCGTATTTCTGCGCGGCCAGCTCTTTTGCCTTGACCGATACATCATCCAGACTGAATGCCCAAAGCTGACCGGCGCTGAGCAGGCAGAGCAGTGCAGAGCCCGCTACCAGGGCGCTGCGTAACCGTTTGGCAGACAATTTTGGTGCGTTACAGGGACTAACAATCACGAGCAACCCTCGCCGAAAACAGATCAAAAAACCAACGGCCAGTTAAAGGGCCTGCACGGTGTACGGTCTGAAAAAACCGCCCTTGCAAACCACTCTTGCCAAGTTGGCGAGCATTGTTCCGACTCCGCTGGGGCGAAATGATTCCCCAATCGGATCCGGACAAGTCTCTACCTAAGTCAAAATGGACCAACGAACGCTGATCCCCGTAGCGCGGGATTATCTAGTAGGCCGCGTTACAACGCATCAGGGGTAACAAAGTATTTATCGCGAAAAAGCCCTGTTTTCAGTCGAAATGAGCGTAAAAACTTGTTTCAAACGCTTTCAGGTCTGTAACAGGAAGGTTACCGGGCCATCATTGACCAGGTGCACCTGCATATCCGCGCCGAATCTACCTGATGCCACAGTGCCATGCACCTGTTTCGCTTTGCTTAATAGATAGTCGAACAACTCCTCGCCCAGCGCCGGAGGGGCCGCGGTCGAGAAACCCGGACGCAGCCCGCTTTTGGTATCGGCAGCCAGGGTGAACTGAGAGACCAGCAGCAGCCCGCCGCCCACATCCGCCAGGGACAGATTCATCTTGCCCTCGGCGTCACTGAATACCCGATAGTTAAGCAGTTTATTAAGAAGTTTGTCGGCGCTGGCCCGCGTATCGTCGGGCTCGACGGCTACCAGGACCAGCAATCCCTGATCGACGGCACCCACGATCTCGCCCGCGACCTCGACCCGCGCGCCGCGCACACGCTGTAGCAGACCCTTCATGCTTCTTCAGGCGGCAGGTCGAGCAGACGCCGGGCCATCTGATCGGCGGCGCGTACCAGCGCGTCGGTGATGCCCGGCTCGGAAGCGGCATGACCGGCATCGCGGATGACCTGCAGTTCGCTGTTCGGCCACGCTTGATGCAATTCCCAGGCGTTATCCAGCGGGCAGATAACGTCATAGCGACCATGGATGATCACACCAGGCAAATGGGCGATCTTGCCCATGTCGCGAATCAGCTGGTTCTGCTCCAGGAAGGCATTGTTGGTGAAGTAGTGGCATTCGATGCGGGCAATCGACAACGCACGTTGTGGTTCGGAGAAGCGATCGACCACCAGCGGGTTGGGACGCAAGGTCGCGGTACGGCCCTCCCAGGTGGACCAGGCTTTGGCCGCGTGCATCTGGGCGATCTGGTCGTTGCCGACCAGTCGCTTGTGGAACGCGGTGAGCAAGTCGTCGCGCTCGTCCAGCGGGATCGGCGCGATGTAGTCCTGCCAGTAATCGGGGAACAGGCGGCTGGCGCCGGCCTGGTAGAACCATTCGATTTCCTGCGGGCGGCAGAGAAAGATCCCGCGCAGGATCAGGCCGTGTACCCGCTCAGGATGGGTTTGTGCGTAGGCCAGCGCCAGGGTCGAACCCCAGGAACCGCCAAACAGCACCCACTTATCGATGCCCAGGTGCTGGCGAATCCGCTCGAGGTCGGCGACCAGGTCCCAGGTAGTGTTGTTTTCCAGGCTGGCGTGGGGGGTGGATCGACCGCAACCGCGCTGATCGAAGGTGACAATGCGATAGAGGTTTGGATCGAAGAAACAACGACTTTGGGCATCACATCCGGCGCCGGGGCCACCGTGGATGAACACCACCGGCAAACCTTCCGGTGAACCGCTTTCGTCGACGTACAGGGTGTGGGTTTCGTCGACGGCCAGATCGTGCCGGGCGTGGGGTTTGATCTGCGGGTACAAAGTCTGCATTGCGCACTCCGTAAGGGGTCGAGGTCATCCCTGGGGGGACTTCTATTATTCTGCCGTCCGGCATCATAAACCCGAATTACGTCAATGAGCATGCCCGCGCGAAGTCAGAGTCTTTGCGCAAGATAACCAAACAGGGTTTCGTACAGCGCATCGACCTCGGTTACCTGCCCGCGGGCCCGCAAACAGCCATGGACCAAACCCTCGCCGACATACAGAGTGGCAATCACGCCCGCGGCATTCAGTCGCTCGGCATACAGCACGCCGTCATTACGCAACGGGTCGAATTGCGCCACGGCGATCAATGCCGGTGGCAGTCCGCTGAAGTCCGTGGCGAGCAATGGCATGGCGCAGGCGCTCGGATGGCGGGTGCCTTGCAGGTAAAGCGCGTGATAGTAATCGACGTCACTACTGCTGAGTAACGGCGCGTCGATGCACTCACTGCGCGACGGCAGCCGGTGATCGCCACCCAACCCCGGATAGATCAGCACCTGCGCGCACGGCAGCGGCTCACCGGCATCGCGTAGCGCCAGGCACAACGCCGCCGCCAGGTTGCCACCGGCACTGTCGCCGGCCACCAGCGTGCGCTCGGGGTCGAGTTTAAACGGCCCGGCGCGCAGTGCTCGCCACACCGTCAGGCAATCATCGAACGCGGCGGGAAACGGATGTTCCGGTGCCCGACGGTAATCGACGGCGATCACCCGTACACCGAGTGTCGATGCCCATTCGGCGCAGATGAAGTCGTGGGAATCGAGGTCCCCCACCACCCAGCCACCGCCATGCAAATAAACGATGCACGACGCACCGCTGGCCGGTGGCTGATAGGAACGAACCGCAACACCGTCCAACTCGAAATCGACCACCTGCAACCCGGCGGGACGTGCCGGGGTAAATGCCCGGCACATCTCGCTGTAGGCCTGGCGCAACCCGGTGATACTGCTGTCGGTACTGTTGAAACTCAGGGTTTTGTCGACGAAAGCCGTCATCTGTTTGGAAAGCGGGTATGGAGCCATGAGCCTGGTGCTCGTTCAGGGAAATGTGTGGGACCCACAGGACTTGATCAGACAGGGATCAGTTCTTCAGGCTGGCCTGAACCGTGGCCACGCCGTCCTTGCCATCGAAACTGCTGACACCCGCCAGCCAGCGCTGCAAGTCCTCGGGATGGTCACGCAGCCATTTTTTCGCGACATCCTGAGCCGTCTGGCGCTCCATGATCGGCACCATCAACTGGCTTTCCTGGGCGGCGGTGAACGTCAGGTTTTCCAGCAACCGATTGACGTTCGGGCAGCGCTGGGCGTAATCCGGTGCAGTCACGGTGGAGACCGTCGCGGCGCCTTCATTCGGTCCGTAGACGTCTTCGCTGCCGGTCAGATAGTCGATCTTCATGTTGATGTTCATCGGGTGCGGGGTCCAGCCGACGAACACCACGAACTCCTTGCGATTCACCGCCCGCTGAACGGCAGCGAGCATGCCGGCTTCACCGGACTCGATCAGTTTGAAGTCCTTGAGGCCAAAGTGATTGGTTTCGATCATGGTCTTGATCGTGGTGTTGGCGCCGCTGCCCGGCTCGATGCCGTAGATCTTGCCGCCGAGCTGATCCTTGAACTTCGCGATGTCGGCAAAGGTTTTCAGGCCCGCCGCTGCCACATAATCCGGGACCGCGAGGGTGGCCTGGGCATCGGCCAGGCTTGGCTTGTCCATGACCTTGACCTGATTGGTAGCCACGAAGGGCGCGATGTTTTTATCCATCGCCGGCTTCCAGTAACCAAGGAAGATGTCCAGGCGCTTGTCGCGGATACCGGCGAAGATGATTTGCTGTACGGCGCTGGTTTGCTTGCTTTCGTAGCCCAGACCGTTGAGCAGCACATCGGCCATGCCGCTGGTGGCGATCACGTCGGTCCAGTTGACCACGCCCATACGCACGGTTTTGCAGGAGGCGTCGTCCGCGGCCATGGCGCCGGCGCCCAACAGAGCGGTGCCGCAGAAGATTGAGAGACAGCGGGTGAACAGACCTTTGGGGCTTGTCATAGTGAGCATTCTCGTGCGGCAGCGGATTATTGTCGGGGCGGTGTCTTTGTGCACCGTGGCCAGAACATTACGCAGCGGACGAGTGGTGAAAGCGACCTGTGGCGACCGTGTTTTGCACGGTGGCGACTGTCATGTGCAGATGTTGAGGCATATGAAAACCTGTGGGAGCGAGCTTGCTCCGGGCGGCGTTCCGACGATGAGGCCATAACATCCGACATTAATGTTGCCTGACAGTACGCCATCGCGAGCAAGCTCGCTCCCACAGGGTTTTGCGACAGTATTAACGGTTGTAGTGCTTCTCGCCCCAGGCCAGCAACCCTTGCAGCAACTCCTTCAACACCACCCGCGTCGGCTCCGCCAGGTCCGGGCGATAACGGAACGGCACGAACTCATCCATGTAGGTGCACTGCCCCAACTCCAGCTGCACCGCATGAATGTTTTCTGCCGGGTTACCGTAATGACGGGTGATGTGCCCGCCCTTGAAGCGCCCGTTGAGTACGTGGGTGTAGTTGTCGTGAAGCGCGCAGATCGCTTCCAGACGGGTCGCAAGCTGTGGATCGCAACTGGCACCGTTAAAGGTGCCGAGGTTGAAGTCTGGCAGCTTGCCGTCGAACAGGTGCGGGATGATCGAGCGGATCGAGTGCGCATCGAACAGCAGCGCATAGCCGAACTCGGCTTTCAGCCGCGCCAGCTCCTGCTGCAAGGTGCTGTGGTACGGCGTCCAGATCTGCTCCAGATAAGTCGCACGTTCTTCTTTCGACGGCTCCAGCCCTTCACGGAACAACGGCACGCCGTCGAACAGCGTGGCCGGGTACAGGCCTGTGGTCGCGCCCACGTACAGCGGCTTGTCGTCGGATGGCCGGTTCAGGTCGATGACGAACCGCGAGTACTCGGCGGCCAGGGTGCTTGCACCCAGTTGCGCGGCGAAGTCGTAAAGCTGCGGGATATGCCAGTCGGTATCCGGCAGGCTTTTCGCGTCAGGGATCAACCCGGCTTCGACCGCAGGTGTCAGGCGCACGCCAGCGTGGGGCATGCTGATCAGCAGCGGTACGCGGCCTTGTTTGAAGTTCAGAACCTTATCCACAACAGATCTCCTACAGACTTGATTCGACGCCGTGGCGCACGACGCGTTTTTCCAGGTCGCCGCCCAGCCAGTAACACAGGTCGGCCGGACGATCGATTTGCCAGGCGACAAAATCCGCGACCTTGCCGACCTCCAGCGAACCATGGGTGTCAGCCATGCCCAGTGCGGTGGCGGCATGAATCGTCGCGCCGGCCAGGGCCTCTTCCGGGGTCATGCGCAAGCAGGTGCAAGCCATGTTCAGCATCAGGCGCAACGACAGTGCCGGCGAGGTGCCCGGGTTGAGGTCGCTGGCGATGGCGATCTTCACGCCGTGCTTGCGCAGGGCTTCCATCGGCGGCAATTGGGTTTCGCGCAGGAAGTAAAAGGCGCCGGGCAACAGCACCGCGACCGTCCCGGACTTGGCCATGGCAATGGCGTCGTCCTCGGTCATGAACTCCAGGTGATCGGCGGACAATGCGTGATAACGCGCCGCCAGGCTCGAGCCATGCAGCGACGACAACTGCTCGGCATGCAGCTTCACTGGCAGGCCCAGTTTCTGGGCGGTGATGAACACCCGCTCGACTTGTGCCGGGGAGAACGCCAGGTACTCGCAGAACGCGTCCACCGCATCGACCAGACCTTCGGCGGCCAGGGCCGGGAGCATGTCGGCGCAGATGTGATCGATATAGTCGTCAGCGCGATCCTTGTACTCCGGCGGCAAGGCGTGAGCCGCCAGGCAGGTGCTGCGCACGCTGACCGGCAGTTCGGCGCCGAGGCGACGGGCCACGCGCAGCATCTTGCGTTCGTTGGCCAGGTCCAGGCCGTAGCCGGACTTGATTTCGATGCTGGTGACACCATCACGCATCAGGCTTTTCAGGCGCTTGGCGGCACTGGCGAACAGTTCATCTTCGCTGGCTGCGCGGGTGGCGCGCACGGTGCTGGCAATACCGCCACCGCTGGCGGCAATTTCCGCGTAGCTGACGCCTTGCAGGCGCTGTTCGAATTCACCGCTGCGGTTACCGCCGAACACCGTGTGAGTGTGGCAATCGATCAGGCCCGGCGTGACCCAGGCCCCACTCAAATCATTGACGGCCGGGTACTCGCCCGCCGGCAATTCACCGCGTGGGCCGATCCACTCAATGTGCGCTCCTGACGTCACGATGGCCGCGTCCTCGATGATCGAGTAGACGCCTTGTGCCATGGTTGCGACGTGACAGTGTTGCCAGAGAGTTTTCATCCGTGGCCTCCATTAGGTTATCGATGAGAAAAAACAGGGTCCTGTGTCACCAGGGCTGCCTGGCCCGCCGCCGGTTTCACCCACGTCAGGTAGGCCAGCACCAGCAACACGATCCAGACCACGCCGACGATCAGCGCTGCCTGGGTGTCCGGGAAATAGCCCAGCACGCCGAAGATGAACAGCATGAAGACAATCGCCGCCGCTGGCGCATAAGGCCACAGCGGTACCGGGAATTTCAGTTGTGCCACCTGCTCGGCGCTCATGGACCGGCGCATGGCCACCTGGGTCACCAGAATCATCAGCCAGACCCACACCGTGGCAAAGGTCGCGATGGAAGCGATCAACAGGAACACGTTTTCCGGGATCAGGTAATTCAGCAACACACCCAGCAACAGCGCGGCACTCATCACCACCACCGTCATCCATGGCACGCCATTGCGCGACAGGCGGGCGAAACCCTTGGGTGCATGCCCTTGCTGGGCCAGGCCGAACATCATGCGGCCAGCGCCGAAGATGTCACTGTTGATCGCCGAAATCGCCGCCGTGATCACCACGATATTGAGGATGGTGGCCGCCGAGCTGATCCCCAGCTTGTCGAAAATCTGCACGAACGGGCTGCCCTGGCTGCCGATCTGCTGCCATGGAAAGATCGACATCAGCACCAGCATCGTCAGCACGTAGAACAGCAGGATCCGTAACGGTACGGCATTGATCGCCCGGGGCAGCACATGCTGCGGATCCTTGGCTTCACCTGCCGTTACGCCGATGATTTCAATACCGCCAAACGCAAACATCACTACCGCGAACGAAGCGATCAGACCGCCCATGCCATTGGGCATGAAACCGCCGTGGTTCCAGAGGTTGCTGATGTCGGTCGCCTGGCCTGGGGCCGAGCTGATGCCGAACCACATGATGCCGAAACCGCCCAGGATCATCGCGACGATGGCCGCGACCTTGAGCAGCGACAGCCAGAACTCCATTTCACCGAAGACTTTGACGTTGCACAAGTTCAGGCCGCCAACGATGGAAACGACACCCAGCACCCAGATCCAGCGGGAAACCTCCGGGAACCAGAAGCCCATGTAAATACCGAATGCAGTGACGTCGGCCATGCCGACGATGACCATTTCGAATGCGTAGGTCCAACCGAGGATGAAGCCTGCCATCGGCCCCAGGTAGGTGCTGGCGTACTGGCCGAAAGAGCCGGCCACCGGGTTGTGCACCGCCATCTCACCGAGGGCGCGCATGACCATGAACACCGCCGCGCCGCCGATCAGGTAAGCGAGCAGTACCGCAGGCCCGGCCATTTGAATGGCCGAGGCAGATCCATAAAACAGCCCGGTGCCGATTGCCGACCCCAGCGCCATGAAGCGAATATGTCGGGCAGAGAGCCCGCGTTTCAAACCTTTTTCTGGCTGTTGCATTTCTCGTCCCTAATTATTGTTATTCGACGCTAAATCGAATCGCTGGCAAGCCAGCTCCTACAGGTTCAACGCGATCCATGTGGGAGCGGCGGTGCGACGATTCGACTTGCTCGCGAAGGGGCAATTACAGGCTAGGCAGCAACTTCGCCGTCACCAGTTCGTTCAGGCAACGCGAGGCCAACAATTCAGACGCCGCATTGATGTCCGGCGCAAAGAACCGGTCCTTCTCATAGAAAGGCACGTCGTTACGCAGGATGGCACGGGCCTTTTCCAGCTTTGGCGAAGTCTTAAGGCCGTTGCGCAGGTCCAGGCCCTGCACTGCCGCCAGCCATTCCACCGCGAGAATCCCACGGGTGTTCTCGGCCATTTCCCACAGACGCTTGCCAGCCGCTGGAGCCATGGAAACGTGGTCTTCCTGGTTGGCGGAAGTCGGCAGGCTGTCCACCGAATGCGGATGGGACAATGCCTTGTTCTCGCTGGCCAGTGCCGCCGCGGTCACCTGGGCGATCATGAAACCGGAGTTCACGCCACCGTTGGCCACCAGGAACGGCGGCAGTTGCGACATGTGCTTGTCCATCATCAGCGAGATACGGCGCTCGCTCAGGGAGCCGATTTCGGCGATGGCCAGCGCCATGTTGTCAGCGGCCATGGCCACTGGTTCTGCGTGGAAGTTGCCACCGGAGATCACGTCACCTTCAGCGGCGAACACCAACGGGTTGTCGGAAACGGCGTTGGCTTCGATCGCCAGTACTTCGGCCGCTTGACGGAACTGGGTCAGGCAGGCGCCCATGACTTGTGGCTGGCAGCGCAGGGAGTACGGGTCTTGTACCTTCTCGCAGTTTTCGTGGGAGTCGGACACTTCGCTGCGCTCGCCCAGCAGGTCGCGGTAAGCGGCGGCGGCGTCGATCTGGCCTTTCTGGCCACGGGCAGCGTGGATGCGGGCGTCGAACGGCGAACGCGAGCCCAAGACCGCTTCAACGGTCAGGCCGCCCAGGGCCAAGGCACCGGCGAACAGGTCTTCGCCTTCAAACAGGCCACGCAAGGCGAAAGCGGTGGACACCTGAGTGCCGTTGAGCAGCGCCAGGCCTTCTTTCGCGGCCAGGGTCAGCGGGGTCAGACCTGCAACTTTCAGCGCTTCGGTGGCTTCCATCCACTCGCCTTTGTAGCGTGCCTTGCCTTCGCCCAGCAGCACCAGGGACATATGGGCCAGAGGCGCCAGGTCACCGGAAGCACCGACCGAACCTTTCAATGGAATGTGCGGGTACACCTCGGCGTTGATCAGGGCGATCAGCGCGTCGATCACCACGCGGCGGATGCCAGAGAACCCACGGCTCAGGCTGTTGACCTTGAGCACCATGATCAGTCGCACCAGCTCATCGCTGATCGGCTGGCCGACACCGGCGGCGTGGGACAGCACCAGCGAGCGTTGCAGGTTTTCCAGGTCTTCGCTGGCGATGCGGGTCGAGGCCAGCAGGCCGAAACCGGTGTTGATGCCGTAGGCGGTGCGGTTCTCGGCGAGGATCTGTTCCACGCAGGCAACGCTGGCTTCGATCTGGGCCGAGGCGCTGTGGTCGAGGGTCAGTTTCACCGGCTGCTGATAGACGTCACGCAGTTGGGCGAGGCTCAGTTGGCCGGGAATCAGGTTTAGCGCAGTCATTTTGTGCTCCTTTTGAGAGTTGTTGTTAACTCACCAGACGCTCCGGAGATGTCCGTTGTCCGTCGCGTCTGCCTTTTGGGGAGCCGCGCCTTGGCACGCTGGTGTTGTTGAAATCAGTTCAGGTTGGGAAAAGTGTTGTGCAGCAAAGTCGGGTCTTTCAATACAGCGGCAGCGGCGGCGATGTCCGGTGCCAACCAGCGATCCTGGTCGTAGGGGGCAACATGCTCGCGCAGCAGACGCCAGGCCGCATCGGTGCCGGCGCCGAAGCGTTGTTCTTTCAAAAATTCAAACGCCTGGGCTGCCAGCAAATACTCGATGGCGAGGATCTGCGTGCAGTTTTCGAGCGCGCGGTGCAGCTTCAGCGCGGCGTTGGTGCCCAGGCTCAGGTGATCTTCCTGCAGGCCCGACGTCACGAAGTTATCCAGCACCGCCGGTTGTGCCAGTTGACGATTTTCCGCGCACAGCGAAGCGGCGACGTATTGCACGATCATCATCCCGGAGTTCACCCCCGGGTTGGCCACCAGGAAGGCCGGCAGGCCACTGACGTGCGGGTTGATCAAACGGTCCAGGCGACGCTCGGCGATGGAGCCGATTTCCGCCATGGCAATCGCCAGCAGGTCCGCCGCCATTGCCACGGACTGGCCGTGGGGGTTGGCTTGGGACACCACGCGATAGCTGTCGGCAGTACCCAGCACCAGCGGGTTATCGGTGGTGCCGTTGAGTTCGGTTTCGATCTGTTTGCTCGCGTGTACCAATTGGTCGCGAGCGGCGCCGTGCACCTGCGGGATCGAGCGGATGCTCAGGGCGTCCTGGGTACGGATGCCTTTGCTCTGGGCAATCACTTCGCTGCCGTCGAGCAAGGCCCGCAGGTTGTTCCCGACCTGTTGCATGCCAGGGTGCGGCTTGAGCGCGATGATCTCGGCATCGAAGGCGTCGATCTGCCCTCGCTGGGCCTCGAAGCTCATGGCACCGATCACGTCGGCCCATTCCAGCAGGCGCGTGGCATCGGCAATCGCCAGGCAGCTCAAGCCGGTCATGCACGGCGTACCGTTGACCAGGCACAAACCGTCCTTGGCACCAAGCTTGACCGGTTGCAGGCCTTCTTCGGCCAGCGCTTGCTGCGCGGAAACGACCTGGCCGCGATAGCTGACATTGCCAACGCCCAACAGCGCGATGCCGATGTGCGCCATGTGGGTCAGGTAGCCCACGGAACCCTGGGACGGCACTTGCGGCGTGATGCCACGGTTGAGCAGGGCCAGCAGGGCTTCGACGACCTGACGGTGCAGGCCGGATTTACCGTGGCTGTAGTTGACGACGGCGGCGCACATGATCGAGCGGGTCTGCTCGTTGGTCAGTGGCGCGCCAACGCCACAGGCGTGGCTGAGCAAGGTGTTGCGCGACAACTGGCTGAGTTGTTCGTCCTGCAGCGAGACGTTGCACAGCGCGCCCAGGCCGGTGTTGATGCCGTAGGCACGTTCGCCACTGGTAACGATGCGCTGGACGATGGCCTGCGCGTTTTCGATGCGCGCCCAGATCGGCGCCGACAGCTCAAGCTGTGCGCCATGACGAGCAACGGCGACCACGTCCTGCCAACTGACCTGCGCCTCGGTGATAACGATTTTTTCAGCCTGGGACATCTTCAACCTCATCTAAATAAAATCAAAAGATCGCAGCCTTCGGCAGCTCCTACACCGAGTACGGCTCACTTCTGTAGGAGCTGCCGCAGGCTGCGATCTTTTAGAGCCTTAAACTACCGCCGCCCGACGCTGCACAAAGCGGTCTACATACTCATCCGCCGGCGAATGCAGGATCTCTCGTGGCGTGCCGACCTGAATCAGGCGGCCATCCTTGAGGATCGCGATGCGGTTGCCGATGCGCACGGCCTCGTCGAGGTCGTGGGTGATGAAGACGATGGTCTTGTGCAGGGTCTTTTGCAGCTCCAGCAACTGGTCCTGCATTTCGGCGCGGATCAGCGGGTCGAGGGCGCTGAACGCTTCGTCCATCAGGATGATGTCGGTGTCCGCCGCCAGGGCGCGGGCCAGGCCCACACGCTGGCGCATGCCGCCGGAGAGCTGATGCGGGTATTTGTTTTCGTAGCCCTTGAGGCCCACGGTGTTGATCCAGTGCAGCGCACGCTCGGCACACATGGCTTTGCTTTCGCCACGGATTTTCAGGCCGTAGGCGACGTTGTCCAGCACGCTCTTGTGCGGCAACAGGCCGAAGCTCTGGAACACCATGCTGATCTTGCGCCGACGAAATTCGCGCAGGGCTTCCATGTCGTATTGCAGGATGTCCACGCCGTCCACCAGGATCGCACCGCTGGTCGGGTCGATCAGGCGGTTGAAGTGGCGGACCAGGGTCGACTTGCCGGAACCCGACAGGCCCATGATCACGAAGATCTCGCCGCTGCCGATGCTCAGCGACAGGTCGTTTACGCCGACCACGCAGCCGGTTTCGGCCAGCACCTGGTCCTTGGTCTTGCCCTGGCCGACCATGGCCAGGGCGTCCTTGGCACGGTTGCCGAAAATCTTGAAGACGTTCTTGACTTCGATCTTGCTCACGGTTGCGTTGTTCATTTGCTCACCTCATGCCGTGCGCGACCGTACGCCTGTGTAATGCGGTCGATCACCACAGCCAGAATCACGATCGCCAGACCGGCTTCAAGGCCACGTCCGACGTTGAGGGTCTGAATCCCCACCAGCACGTCTTCACCCAGGCCACGGGCACCGATCATCGAGGCGATCACCACCATCGAAAGGGCCATCATGGTGGTCTGGTTGATCCCGGCCATGATGCTCGGCAGGGCCAGCGGCAGTTGCACGCCGAACAGTTGCTGCCAGCGGTTGGCACCGAAGGCGTTGATCGCTTCCATCACTTCGCCGTCGACCTGGCGAATGCCCAGATCGGTCAAGCGGATCAGCGGCGGCGCGGCGTAGATCACCGTGGCGAAAATCGCCGGGACCTTGCCCAGGCCAAACAGCATCAGCACCGGGATCAGGTACACGAAGCTCGGCATGGTCTGCATGATGTCCAGCAACGGCATCAGTATCGAACGCAGGCGATTGCTGCGCGCCGAGAGAATGCCCAGCGGAATGCCGATCAACACCGAAATGATCGTCGCCACCATCATCAGCGCCAGGGTCTGCATCAGTTTGTCCCAGAGGCCGACCGCTCCCACCAGGAACAGCAAACCAACGATGACGGCAGTGGTCACGACCTTGCGGGTCGCATGCCAGGCCACACCGGCCACGATCGCCAGCATCAGCCACCAGGGTGCGGCACGCAGCAGGCCTTCAAGATTGACGATGGCCCACAACAGGGTGTCGGAGATGTGCCGGAACACGTCGCCGTAGTTGGTGACCAGCGAATCGACCCAACCGTTGACCCAGTCGGCGATGGAAAAGGTAAAGCTTTCGGGAAACATAAGAGACTCTCAATCAAGGGGTTGCGATCAAGCATCCGACTGCCGTTGCCGACAGCCGGAGAAGCTCGACCTACAAGGCCGCGTCGATTTTCTTGGCTGCGTCTTCGCTCACCCATGCGTGCCAGACTTCAGGATGTTCCTTCAGGAAGATCTTGGCCAGTTTTGGTGATTCGATCCGCTCTTTGGTCATGCGCCCAAGGTTCTGGTTCAGCAGGTCGATCGGCACGTTGACCTTTTCCAGCACGGCCACCAGCTCCGGGGCTTCGTCGTGGAAAGTCTTGGACAGGCCGACCTTGATATCCACGGTCTTGTTCACGCCTGGTTTCTCTTCGAGTTTCACCGCGTCGATCTGGCCCATCAGCGGCGTTGGCGACCAGTAGTAGAACAGGATCGGCTCGCCACGCTTGTAGCTCGACAGCACCGCGGCATCCAGCGCCGGGCCGGTGCCTGGGCGGAAATTGGTGTAGGTGCTTTCCAGGCCGTAGCTCTTGAGCATTTCGCTGTTGTCCAGCTCACAGGTCCAACCGGCCGGACAGTTGTAGAAACGCCCCTTGGACGGCTCTTCGGCGTCCTTGAAGATCGCCGAGTATTTGCCCAGGTCAGCAATGTTTTTCAGGTCCGGAGCCTTGGCTTCCAGCTTGCGCTTGGCGTCGCCTTCGATCACGTAGCGCGGCACGTACCAGCCTTCGATCGCGCCAACCACCGGCGCGCCGACACCGACGACCTTGCCGGCCTTCTCGGCCTTGTTCCAGACTTCGCTGCGGCCGACCCATTCTTCGGCAAACACTTGAATATCGTTACTGCTCAGGGCGTTTTCCATGGTGATGGAGTTGCCCGGCAGGCTGTCGGTCTTGCAGTCGTAGCCTTTCTCCAACACGACTTGCATCACGTCGGTCAGCAGCATGGCGCTTTCCCAGTTCAAACCGGCGAACTTCACCGGTTTGCCCGACTCGCACCAACCCGCCGCCTGAGTGGCGCCAGCGCTGGCCAGCAGGCCCATGGAAAGCAATGTGGTCAGCAGGGTCTTGTTCGATTTCATTGTTGTGACGCTCCTAATCATGAATTGGCTTACGGCAGTCAAGAGGCATCCAGCCCTGTCCACGTCCAATCAGGCCTGCGCCGCAGCGCGACCGACTTCGCTTGTTGTTAGGTCTGCAACGTCGTGATCTCTTGTAGGAGCTGCCGCAGGCTGCGATTAAAAGATCAAGATCAAAAGATCGCAGCCTGCGGCAGCTCCTACAGAGCAAGCATTACTTGCCGGTAATCATCGGCAGGTTCAGCCCTTGTTCCTTGGCGCAGTCGATGGCGATCTGGTAGCCGGCATCGGCGTGACGCATGACGCCGGTGGCCGGGTCGTTGTGCAGCACGCGAGCGATACGCTCGGCCGCTTCATCAGTACCGTCGCAGACAATCACCATGCCCGAGTGCTGGGAGAAGCCCATGCCAACGCCGCCGCCGTGGTGCAGGGACACCCAGGTCGCGCCGCTTGCGGTGTTGAGCAGAGCGTTGAGCAGTGGCCAGTCGGAAACGGCGTCGGAACCGTCCTGCATCGATTCGGTTTCGCGGTTAGGGCTCGATACCGAACCGGAGTCCAGGTGGTCGCGACCGATCACGATTGGCGCGGACAACTCGCCGCTGCGCACCATTTCGTTGAACGCCAGGCCCAGCTTGGCGCGCAGGCCCAGACCAACCCAGCAGATACGTGCTGGCAGGCCCTGGAAGCTGATGCGCTCGCGGGCCATGTCCAGCCAGTTGTGCAGGTGGGCGTCGTCCGGGATCAGTTCCTTGACCTTGGCGTCGGTCTTGTAGATGTCTTCAGCGTTGCCCGACAGCGCAGCCCAACGGAACGGACCGATGCCACGGCAGAACAGCGGACGGATGTAGGCCGGTACGAAGCCCGGGAAGTCGAATGCGTTTTCCACGCCTTCTTCCTGCGCCATCTGACGGATGTTGTTGCCGTAGTCGAAGGTCGGTACGCCCATTTTCTGGAACTCGAGCATCGCCTTGACGTGCACGGCCATCGATTGCTTGGCGGCCTTGATCACAGCGGCAGGTTCAGTCTTGGCGCGAGCGCGGTACTGGTCCCAGGTCCAGCCGGCAGGCAGGTAACCGTTGAGCGGGTCGTGGGCGCTGGTCTGGTCGGTGACCATGTCCGGGCGCACGCCACGCTTGACCAGCTCCGGCAGGATTTCAGCGGCGTTGCCCAGCAGCGCGATGGAAATCGCCTTGCCTTCCTTAGTGTATTTGGCGATGCGGGCCAGAGCGTCGTCGAGGTCGGTAGCCTGCTCATCGACGTAGCGGCTTTTCAGACGGAAATCGATGCTGACCTGCTGGCATTCGATGTTCAGCGAGCAAGCGCCGGCCAGGGTTGCAGCCAGAGGCTGGGCGCCGCCCATGCCACCAAGGCCCGCAGTCAGGACCCAACGACCTTTCAGGTCATCGTTGTAGTGTTGGCGACCGGCTTCTACGAAGGTTTCGTAGGTGCCCTGGACGATGCCCTGGCTGCCGATGTAGATCCAGCTGCCGGCGGTCATCTGGCCGTACATGGCCAGGCCTTTGGCGTCCAGTTCGTTGAAGTGTTCCCAGCTCGCCCAGTGTGGAACCAGGTTGGAGTTGGCAATCAGTACGCGCGGGGCGTTGCTGTGGGTCTTGAACACGCCGACCGGCTTGCCGGATTGCACCAGCAGGGTCTCGTCGTCGTTCAGGTTGGTCAGGCTTTCGACGATCTTGTCGTAGCATTCCCAGTTACGCGCAGCGCGACCGATACCACCGTAAACCACCAGTTCTTTAGGGTTCTCGGCGACTTCCGGGTCGAGGTTGTTCATCAGCATGCGCAGCGGCGCTTCGGTCAGCCAGCTCTTGGCGGTCAGCTTGTTACCGCGTGCGGCACGGATTTCAACGTCACGAAACTTAGTAGGTTTAATGTCAGTCACGAAAAAGACTCCTCAGCAATCAATCCAAACCAACCCAGGCAGTGGGCGAGCAAGCCAATGGGCATCAGTGCACACCAGCGAATCAGTGGACGATGGTTGAGTCCTCGTGACTCATACACATACGTCTTTACTTGTACATACAAGCATATGCAATCAAGCGGCCAACTTGTTGGATGAGCATTCAAGAAAAATTCGGAAATGGCTGGAGAGCGCCTGGAACAAGGGTTCTGGCGTAGATGAAAAATTTTCGGGGGGATTTTTGTGGCGAGGGGATTTTGTTACTTGAGCGTGGTATTGCGCCACGCTGGGGCATTCGGTAACAAAGTGGTGCGCTTTCGGGAACGCTGAAATGCAAAAAATCGCAGCCTTCGGCAGCTCCTACATGGGATGGTGTGCATCCTGTAGGAGCTGCCGAAGGCTGCGATCCTTTGAAAATTCAGAATCAGCGTGCGGCCAGCTCAATCACACAGCATGGGCCATTGACGGAGATTTCCAGCAGGCTAGCGTTACCGTCGAGTTGCAGGCAGTCATGACGACCGAGCTTCGAAGCGCTGTTACCGACCACAACTTCCAGCGCATCGCTGATGCTGAACACCAACACCGTGCCCGCTGAACTGAAGAACCGCTGCTCACCGCTCAACCACTGCAACCGCGCGGCATAACGCTGCGGCGCGTAAATCAGATTGAAATCACGAATCGACCCGCCCAGCAATGTGCAGGCAACCTTGCTTTCACCACTGAAGGCAAACGGGTCCAGCGGTAACAGTGGCCGAGTGTCCTGGCCATCCACCGTCAGGCTCATGCCGTCGCCCTGCAAAACGGTGATCACTCGCTCGTAACCGGCGAAGGTGGAAAAGCCGCCCGATTCGCCAATGTCGGCAATCGACAGGCGCCAGCCAAAGCCATCCAGGCCGGTGCCGGCATCGCGGGTGATCTCTTCGGTGCTGCCGCCGCCGTTTTTCCACGGCATGCGCGGGTAATCTTTGGCGCGTAAAACCTTCAACTGATTCATTTATGAAACCGACCTTCCAGACGATGACGGGAACCGGGGTGGATCAAGCGAGCGGCGGTCACTGGCTGACGACCGGACCAGGTGCGGCGACGGATCAGCAGGCACGGCTCGCCTTTTTCAATCTGTAGCAATTTGCATTCGGACGGCTCGGCCAGGATCGCCTCAACCACGTGCTCGCCTTCGGTCAGCGGCGCGACCTGATTCAGGTAGGCGTAGGGCGTTTGCAGGGTGAAGTCCTGTTTAAGGTAGTCCGGCGCCACCAGCGCATTGACGAAACGGTCTTCGATTTGCACCGGAATATCGTTTTCGAAATGCACGATCAGCGAATGGAACACCTTCTGCCCTTCGCGCATGTCCAGGGCCAGGGCGCGCTCGGAGCCGGCGGCTTCTTCTTCGAGCGTGATGACCTTGCAGGTGTGGCGATGGCCGCGAGAGGCGATTTCGTCGGCGATGTTGTGCACTTCAAACAGCGCAGACTGGCTTTTCGGCTCGGCGACGAACGTGCCGACGCCCTGCATGCGCACCAGCAGGCCATCGGCGGTCATCTCGCGCAGGGCGCGGTTGATGGTCATGCGGCTGAAGCCCAACTGGCTGACCAGCTCGCTTTCCGACGGAACGCGGTAGTGCGGCGGCCAGTTTCCACTGTCGATTTGCTGGGTGATCATTTGTTTGACGCGGGCGTACAAGGGCGCCGGACTGTCGCCCATGTTCGCGGCCAACGGAGAGACTGGAGGCGGAGTCGGCACGGTTAATCCTTGGTCATTTGATTGATGTCGCTAGCTTGCCGGAGTTTACCGGGCAGGCAAACGTCTGTATATGTATATACAAATAACACACGATGGGGTGCTGAACCATGTCCGCCTTCTTTGCCGAACGCGCGCTGCTGCCTAGTGGATGGGCCAACAATGTACGTCTTGAGGTCAGCGCCGACGGCGTATTGACCCATATCCAGGCCGATTCCAACGCAGATGGCGCCGAACGGTTAAGCGGTCCGCTGTTGCCTGGCATGCCGAACCTGCACTCCCACGCCTTCCAGCGGGCCATGGCCGGGCTGGCGGAAGTGGCGGGCAATCCGAACGACAGTTTCTGGACCTGGCGCGACCTGATGTATCGCCTCGTCGGAAAAATCAGCCCGGAGCAACTCGGCGTCATCGCCCGTCAGCTGTACATCGAAATGCTCAAGGCCGGTTACACGTCGGTGGCGGAATTTCATTACGTGCACCATGACATCAATGGCCAGGCTTACGCGGACCCGGCCGAACTGGCCCTGCGTATCAGCCAGGCTGCGGGTTCCGCCGGTATCGGCCTGACCCTGCTGCCAGTGCTCTACAGCCATTCCGGTTTTGGCGGCCAGGTTCCGAACGAAGGCCAGCGCCGTTTCATCAACAGCACCGAAAACTACCTCAAGCTGCAATCGCGCCTGCAACCGGTGCTGGCGCAGCAACCGGCGCAAGCACTGGGCCTGTGTTTCCACTCGCTGCGCGCGGTAACACCGCAGCAGATCAGCGAAGTGCTGGCGGCCAGCGACAAGCAATGCCCGGTGCACATCCACATTGCCGAGCAGCAGAAAGAAGTCGACGACTGCCTGACCTGGAGCGGTCGTCGTCCGCTGCAATGGCTGTATGAAAACGTCGATGTCGATCAGCGCTGGTGCCTGGTCCACGCGACCCACGCCAACCCGGAAGAAGTCACGTCGATGGCCAGGAGCCGCGCCATCGCGGGCCTGTGCCTGACCACCGAAGCCAACCTGGGCGACGGGATTTTCCCGGCGGTGGATTTCCTCGCCCAGGGCGGTCGCATGGGCATCGGTTCCGACAGCCATGTGTCGTTGAGCGTGGTGGAAGAATTACGCTGGCTGGAATACGGCCAACGTCTGCGCGACCAGCGTCGAAATCGTTTGTATGGCGCAGATCAGCCAATGGTCGGTCGTACGCTGTTTGATGCGGCGCTGGATGGCGGCGCCCAGGCACTGGGCCAGCCGATTGGCGCCCTGGAAGTCGGCAAGCGCGCCGACTGGCTGGTGCTCGACGGCAACGATCCGTACCTGGCAACGGCCAGTGGCGACGGGATTCTCAACCGTTGGTTGTTTGCCGGCGGCGATCGCCAGGTGCGTGATGTGCTGGTCAATGGCCAATGGGTCGTGCGTGACGGTCGGCATGCGGACGAAGAGGAAAGCAGCCGCGCCTTCACCCAGGTCCTGCGCGACTTGCTCGGTTAAAAGCAAAAGATCGCAGCCTGCGGCAGCTCCTACAGGTTCCGTGTTTATCCGCATGATTGCGACCAACCGGATCGATGTAGGAGCTGCCGCAGGCTGCGATCTTTTTCAGTCGCACCGCTAGTTAGATGTCTTCGCCATCTGCTGTTCCGATGCCCGCCAGATCAGCCGCGTGGTGTCGTAACCCTGCTGACGCGCCTTGCTCAGCAGCTCCTCACGCACCACACCGTTCACGGTCGGCGTGCGCGACAACAGCCACAGATACTTGCGGCTCGGATCACCGACGATGGCGGTCTTGTAGTCATCGCTGACATACAGCACCCAGTATTCGCCCTTCGCCGTACCCGGGATCAACCTGGAAAACCAGGTATCGAACTCGACCCACAGCTTGTCGTTCTTGCCGGGCGTCTGTGGATAAGCCGTGCCCTTGACCTCTTCCCATTGCCACTGCGCCGTCAGGCAGCGGTTCAAGACCGCGACGTTGCCGTCGGGCTTGAGCGTGTAATGGGCTTCGGACTGCGCGCAGTCGCGCTGGAAGTACATCGGCATGCGAGCCAGCTCGTACCAGGTGCCCTGGTAGCGCTTGAGGTTAACGCTATTGACTGTCTTGGGGGCCAACGGGTCCGGGCCAGACGTGGCACAGCCGGCCAACACCAGGCCGGCAAAAAGGATGATCAATAACCGCTTCATTATTTTTCTCCCGTGGGCGATCGCCCCGGTTTACTTCAGGCCTTGGCCGGAAAACATCAGCACTTTGTCACCGGCGAACTGCACGCTGATAAAGCTGTTCTTGTCGCCCCAGGTGCAGCTGGACATGCCGAGCGCGCCTGAACAATCGGCGGGTTTGCCCAACAGGGTCTCCACTTCGGCCTTGGCCATGCCGGCGGAGAGCTTCGAGTAGTTTTCCTGATTGACCTTGCTGCAGGCAGCGAGCAATACGCAGAACGAAAGCAGGGCGATGGAACGCAACGACATGGTGAAACTCCGGGGGCGTAGGGGATTGGCATGGCTGCCAAGCTGAAGCTTAGAAGAGAAAACCCCTGTCTGGTTCCCTGCCCGGCAGGCTATTTATCGGGCCACTCGTCTACCTTTTGCCGAAAATCAGCCACTTTGCCTGTTTACCGGGCATTTCATCGTTTTTCAGAAAATCCGCCTAATCTTTGGCGCCGTTCAGTCGACATAAATGCAACGCAAAGCCACGTCGCTGGCGCTTGCTCTCCCATTTTGTCGAACAGCCCCTCTGCGGTAGCTCATCCATGACCCGAAACATGAAGTTCAGCCACAAGATATTGCTGGCTGCCGCCCTCGTGGTGGCCGTCGCATTCGCTTGTTTCATCCTGTTCAACGACTATCGCCAGCGCGAAACCTTGCGCAACAGTACCGAGGCCTCGATGCAGGAACTCGGCAGCCTGACCACCAGCAACATCCAGACCTGGCTGGAAAGCCGCATGCAATTGCTGCAGTCGATGGCCCAACAGATCAACGCCGACGGCAATGCTCCCGCTGGCCTGAAACGGATCATCGACCTGCCCGCCTACACCGGCAACTTCCAGCTGAGTTACTTCGGTGGCACCGACGGCGTGATGTTCTCGGTCCCGGCGGGCAACCGCGCGGCGGACTACGACCCGCGCGCCCGCGGCTGGTACAAGGCGGCCAACAGCGCGCAACAGACCATCGTCACCGAACCCTACATCGCCGCCTCCTCCGGCAAGCTGGTAATCACCGTCGCCACCCCGGTGCTGCATCAGGGCCAGATGATTGGTGTCGCCGGCGCCGACATCGACCTGTCCAGCGTCAGTGCAATCATCAATTCGCTGAACTTCGGCGGTCACGGCCATGCGTTCATCGTCGGTGCCGACGGCAAGATCCTGATTCACCCGGACAGCAAGCTGGTACTCAAGAACCTGACCGAGGCCTACCCCAACGGTGCGCCGAAAGTCAGCCCGGGCATGAAAGAGGTCGAGATCGACGGCAAGCGCCAGTTCATCTCCTTCACCCACGTCAACGGCGTACCGTCGGCGGACTGGTACGTGGCTCTGGTGCTCGACCAGGACACCGCGTTCTCGATGCTCAGCGAGTTCCGCACCTCGGCGATCATTGCCATGGTGATTGCCGTGGTGATCATCATTGTGCTGCTGGGCATGCTGATCAACCTGTTGATGCAGCCGCTGCTGACCATGGGTCGCGCCATGCACGACATCGCCGAAGGCGAAGGTGACCTGACCAAGCGCCTGGTCATTCACGGCCACGACGAGTTCGGCGCGCTGGGGCTGTCGTTCAACCGTTTCGTCGAACGCATTCACACCTCGATCATCGAAGTATCCTCAGCCACCGGCCAGGTCAACGAAGTGGCGCTGCGGGTGGTGGCCGCTTCCAACTCGTCGATGTTCAACTCCGACCAGCAAGCCTCGCGCACCAACAGCGTGGCCGCGGCGATCAACCAGCTCGGTGCCGCCGCCCAGGAAATCGCCCAAAACGCCGCCCTCGCCTCGCAACATTCCAGCGATGCCCGCAGCCTGGCCGAAGACGGCCAACAGGTAGTGGATAAAACCATCGCTGCGATGCAGCAACTGTCGGCCAAGATCAGCGATTCGTGCGGCAACATCGAGACCCTCAACAGCAACACGGTCAACATCGGGCAGATCCTGGAAGTGATTACCAGCATCTCCCAGCAGACCAACCTGCTGGCACTGAACGCGGCGATTGAAGCGGCGCGAGCCGGTGAGGCCGGCCGTGGTTTCGCGGTGGTTGCCGACGAGGTGCGCAACCTCGCTCACCGCACCCAGGACTCGGCGCAACAAGTGCAGACGATGATCGAAGAGCTGCAAGTCGGCGCCCGGGCAGCGGTGGGCATCATGACCGACAGCCAGCGCCAGAGCGAAAGCAGCGTCGGCATCGCCAACCAGGCGGGCGAGCGACTGGGGAGCGTGACCCTGCGCATCGGGGAGATCGATGGCATGAACCAGTCGGTCGCCACCGCCACTGAAGAACAGACGGCCGTGGTGGAGTCGATCAACGTCGACATCACCGAGATCAACACACTGAACCAGGAAGGTGTGGAGAACCTGCAGTCGACCTTGCGTGCGTGTGCCGATCTAGAGCAGCAAGCGGCGCGTTTGAAGCAGCTAGTCGGAAGTTTCAGGATCTAAGGCGCGCTCACCGGCCCCTTCGCGGGCAAGCCCGCTCCCACAGTTGATCTTCAGTGGACACAAACTTTGTGTACGACCAAGATCCACTGTGGGAGCGGGCTTGCTCGCGAAGACGGCATCAGCAGCGACGAAAAAATTAGAACCGAGACCCGGGCCCCGAAAGAAACTCAATTTCCTCAGCCGTCGATTCCCTTCCCAACACCGCATTGCGATGCGGAAACCGCCCAAACTGCGCAATCACCCTCTGATGCCGCTCGGCAAAGTCCAGATAATCGGCGAACAACGCCCGATCGACCTCCGGCTGCTGCGCCACCAATTCGATGTAACGCGAGACACCTTCATTCAGCACCGCAAGGTTTTCGCTGTGCTCGAACACCAAATAGATGAACACCCGCTGAATCGGCTGCAACTGCCGATCGAAATCCGCCGCAATGCCTTGGGCCACGAGTTTCTGTGCGCGGGAATCGCCGGAGAATGCTTTTGGAGTATCGCGAAAGATCATTCGCGGGATTTGATCGAGCAACAGCACCAGGGCCAGCCAACCTTCGGGACGTTGCATCCACTCGGTCAATCCGCCGGCCAGTGCCTGCTCGGCCAAGTCCCCAAAACGCTCGCGCGCTTCAAGGTCCTGGCTGTCGCGCTTGCCAAACCACAACCTGCCCTTCTGCGCCGCCACTTCCCTCGCTGACCCGGAGTTTCCGAACCACCAATCAAGCAACGGCTGCCAGGGCGCGGTCATGGTTTACTCCTTGTGGTAAGCCGTGACGCGGGCAACTTCTTCTTTCGAACCGAGGAACACCGCAACACGCTGGTGCAGGCCTTCCGGCTGGATGTCGAGGATGCGCTGATGGCCGTCGGTGGACGCGCCGCCCGCTTGTTCGACCAGGAACGACATCGGGTTGGCTTCGTACATCAGGCGCAGTTTGCCCGGCTTCGACGGCTCGCGGCTGTCGCGTGGGTACATGAACAGACCGCCGCGGGTCAGGATGCGGTGCACGTCGGCGACCATCGCGGCAACCCAGCGCATGTTGTAGTTCTTTTTCAGCGGGCCTTCATCGCCTGCCAGCAATTCGCTGACGTAGCGCTGTACCGGTGCTTCCCAGTGACGCTGGTTGGACGCGTTGATGGCGAATTCCTGGGTGGCTTCAGGAATGGTGATGTTTTCGTGGGTCAGTACGAAGCTGCCCATTTCACGGTCCAGGGTAAAGCCTTTCACGCCGTCGCCCAGGGTCAGGATCAGCATGGTCTGCGGACCGTAGATCGCGTAACCGGCGGCCACTTGCTGTGTACCTGGCTGCAGGAAGGCCTTTTCATTCAAGGGCTCGTTCTGGCTCAGGTATTCGTTCGGGCAACGCAGTACCGAGAAGATGGTGCCGACCGGGGCGTTGATGTCGATGTTCGACGAACCGTCCAGTGGGTCGAATACCAGCAGGTACGCGCCTTTCGGGTATTTGCCCGGGATCTGGTAGGCGTTGTCCATTTCTTCGGACGCCATGCCGGCCAGGTGACCACCCCATTCGTTGGCTTCGAGCAGAATCTCGTTGGAGATCACGTCGAGCTTCTTCTGCACTTCGCCCTGGACGTTTTCAGTGCCCATGCTGCCCAGAACACCACCCAGGGCGCCTTTGGACACGGCGTGGTTGATCTCCTTGCAGGCACGCGCCACCACTTCGATCAGGAAGCGCAGATCGGCAGGAGTGTTGTTGCTGCGGGTCTGCTCAATCAAATAGCGACTCAAGGTAACGCGGGACATGGAAGGCTCCGGAGGAATGGGGGGGCTAAAAACCCGCGCAGTTTAACGCGAGTCGGGGCGCATTTCCTCCTATCAGACGTGATCGGCCGAAGAGAGTTCATGCGCGGGGATGAGCGTAGTTGGAAATGGGCTGGATGAGAGCCTGAGAACTGCGGTCATTTCGGTATTTTCATTGACCGGGCGAACGCATTCGCCAGCCTTCTTCAGGATTTGGCTGGCGGTTTGCGTAGCAGGCTGAACGCCATCGCTGCCAGGAACAGGACACTGAGCAACAACACCGCCCACAAGCCGAATGTCTTCCACTGGGTGTCCGTCGTCGCCAGCCTTTTCTCTGTCGCCGCATTCGAGACCACCGCCCCGACATCCACCTTGGCCCGGCCCAGGGTCGCGAGTTTTGCCGGGCTGTAATCCGGAATCAGCGTCGACAGCGGCAAGTTCGCCGCCTTCGCCGTCGAATTCCCCACGACCAGCGTGTAAGGCCCCGGCCCACGCGCCAGGAACACCAGTTGCGTGGCGCGCACGGCAAACTTCAGCGTCGGCGCCTGATCACCCAGGCCACCGCCGCGTTCATCCACGGTCAGTTTCAATTGCTGGACGATTTGCCCTGACAGCT
The DNA here is from genome assembly GCF_054668325.1 of Pseudomonas sp. S2_F07. Taxonomy (NCBI): domain Bacteria; kingdom Pseudomonadati; phylum Pseudomonadota; class Gammaproteobacteria; order Pseudomonadales; family Pseudomonadaceae; genus Pseudomonas; species Pseudomonas sp. S2_F07. The sequence goes on along the minus strand of NZ_CP162758.1, from coordinate 4,229,644 downwards.
GCAATTGGTTTTGCACCACGTCCTGACCGTCCTGGGTCAGGCGATAGAGCAAACCGCCGCCCAACGACTGCCATGGCAGGCTGCTGTCGCGCCGGCCGGCCAGGCTCACTGGCGCCAGGCTGTTGGGCTGGCTCAACTCGACCTGCACCCGCTCGACATTCAGCCCCATCGGCAGCTGCCAGGTGTACTCGCCCGCCTTCACGCTGCTGCCGGCTAACGCCTGGGACCAGACCAACGGCAGCGGCAGGCTGCGGATATTGGCGCTTTGCAGTTGCGCCGAAGTCAGTGTCGGCGCCGAATGCGGGGTGATCCACAGCAACCGCAGGTAGCGTGCCGACTGGCCCGGCAGGTTGACTTCATGCTGTTCGACCCGCTCGTCGGAAAAGGTCAGGCGCGCCACCTGCCCTTCGCCCCAGGACTGCCAATGCTGCAAATCATCGCTGGCTTCGATGGTGAAACGCTGGAATCCGTCGCGCTCGCTGATCCAGTCGAGAACCAACTGCTGCAACGGTGCCTTGATAGACGATGCGTCGAGCAACCAGCCGCGCAACTCCTCCTCGCCTGCCTCCAGCTGACTGGAGGGCTGCACCTGGACCAACGTGCCGTTGGTGTTCGATTGCACCCGCACACTCGGCGCGGTTTCAGTGGCGTCCAACGAGCTGTACAACGGAAACCATTTCACCTCGTTCAAGGTGCGGGTTTCATTGCTCCGCGCCGACTCCCGGGCCAAGGCATAAGCCTGAACTTCGCCCACGGCGTTGAACACACGCACGTCGCTCAGGTCCGTCTGCCGTGCATTCAGCTGTACGTTCAGAGGCAGTTCAAGTCGATACCAGGGGCCTTCGCCCGTCACCGACAAAGGCACTTGAGTGGCGAAGTCCGCCGGTTTTTCCTGGGCAACCGCCGATAACACCACACCCATGGCGACAGCCCCCAGCCAACCCAGGTTAAGCTTCTGACTCAAGACGACACTCCTTCGGATTCCGGGACCGGTTTCTCGTTATCCGGCTCAGCTTCGGCACGCTTGGGCGGCAGCGGGGCGAAATAGCCCACCACCAGCAGCAATACACCGACACCGATAAACGACACGATCCGCGCCAGCCCGCCGCGGTTACTCAATTCGACAAAGAACAGCTTGGCCACGACCACGCCGATCAAGGCCGCGCCGATCAACCAGACTTCACGGCGGCGAAGCAAATGGCCGCCGATCATCAGGCTCAGGGCCATCAAGGTCCAGACGATGGACAGGCCGGCTTGCACCCGCATCGACGCCAGCAACAGATCCAGCTCGAACGGCACCCCACTCCAATGGTGTGCCGTACGCATCACCAACGCAGTAAAGAACACGAACAGCGAGGCACCTGCGACCCCTTGCGTGGCGATGGCGGCGTAATCCTCGCGGACCGCCAGTTGTGTCATGGCGCTGCGGGACCAGACATAGACGCCGAACAGCGCCAACAACAGGCCCAGTTCCAGCGGGTTGATCAATGGCACGTAAGGCAGTGGCTCGGCGTTGCCGTCACTGGCGACATTCGCCAGCCAGAACCAGCCGAGCATCAACAACGCCAACGGCGCGGCGGCGTATACACGGTATTCGCGCGGATACGCCGACACCGGCCACGGCCACGCGCGAGGTGCCGCCATCAGCACCAGGTACAGACTGGGCAGAATCGCCCAACCCAACCAGCGCCAGGCGTTGTATTGCTCGGACAACACCAGCAAGCCGTAACGCAACTCCAGAGCCAGCACCCCCATCAACAACCAACAGCCGAGCACATGGGCGACGCTCGTCGCGCGCGCCGGCAGCATGGGCGCCAGGCGTCGCAGGGACATGAAATGCACCACGAACACGGCGGCCCACGCCAGCCAGCCGACGTTGGCTGCCGGGTGATAACGCGAGTGCCAGGCCGCGAGCAGCACCAGTGCCGCTGCGGGAATCAACACCGTGCCGAGTGCCCCAAGAGATGGCCATTTCAGGCGCAGCGCCACTACCGTCCACAGGGCCACACTCACGGCCGCGATGCCCAACAACAAAGGCGCCCGCATCGGCAACGGCGCAAAATGCAGCACTTCGATGACCCAGGCCAACGCCCACCAGCCTGCGCCCCACACCAGCAACGCCTGGGACAATCGCAACAGGCTCAGCCCTTCGAATACTCCAAGCGAATGACCAATCTGCAAACGCCAGGCCCCGACCATCGCCGCCAGCCCCAACACCAGCGGCGCCCAGAATCCGGCATGAGCCAAGGGGTTCAGCTCTTCACTGAACAGCGGCCCCGTCGCCAGGAACAACGCGCCACCCAACAGTTGCACAGCGAGCGCGCTGAACACGAAGGTGCGCGATGGCAGGCGCAAGCCAACCAACAACGTCAGCGCCCCGGCCAGGGCCCAACTGATCACCGTGCCGTGGCTGAAGAAAAACAACGGCGCCAGCAAATAGAGAAACGACAGCCCGAGGCACGCCAGGATTGGCAGACCTTTCAGTTCCCAAGGCCTGATCTGTTCCCGCAGGGCTTTACGCAATTGGTAGAAGCTGAACAGCAGCGCGACGCCCAGCAACAACGCGCCCAGCGGTACACCGCCGAGCAGGCTGCTCTCGCTGTCGTGCAGTTCGCTGAGAAACGCCAGCGCCGACCCCAGTTGCAGGAGTAAGGCAAAGGCCCGGGCCACGGGCCTTTGCTGGCGCAGACCGAGCCAGAAGATCCCCGCGCCTTCCACCGCCCACGCCGCCGTCGTCCAGCGTGCATCGAGCCCCAGCGGAATCGCCAGGCTGGCGAAGATCACACCCAGGGCCAGGCAGGTTTCCCCCAGCAACAGCGTGCGCCCGGCCATCAGCCAACGGGCCAGCCCCATGTAAATCATGCCCAGCGCCAAGGCACTGAACGCCGCCGCGAACTCCAGATGCTGCACCAATGCAAACTGCAAACCGAAACCCACCAGCGGCGGACCGAACAGCAGCGTGCCGTCGACGTAGTTGCCCTTGCCCGCCGACCACTGCAGCAGCGATTCGCGACTGCCCTCTGCCGGTGCATCGCTCATTTCCAGCAGCCTGCGCCGGGCGAACAGCAGACCAATGGCCAGGTACATCAGGAAAAACAGAATCAGGAACGGCTCGGTACTCCACAACTGCTCCGGCGAGTAGGAGCGCAGGCCCCAGGCGAAACCGATACCGAAGGTGCCGCTGAACCCGATGACATTCAACAGCCGCCAGGCCTTGAACCAGGCGATGGCGAAGATGCCGGCGTTGAGCAGGGCAAAATAGCTGAACAGTGCGACGTGGCTACCGGCACCGGTGGAGGCCAGCAGCGGCGCGGCGAATCCACCCAGTGCGGCAGCGGCGGCCAGCCCCAGGGAGTCCTGGGTAATGGCGAGAATCGCCGAACATGCCGTCACCGCCACCAGCAGGCCAAACCCGGCCGAGGGATCGAGCAGCGGATGCAGGCGCATCGCGGCAAACACCGTCAGGTACAGCACGGCGATCCCGGCACCTTGCAGGATCAACGCATAACTGTTGTTGCGCGCTCGCAACCACCAACCCAGCCCGAGCAGCCCCAAGGCCGCCGCCGCAACACCTGCGTAACGCAACTCAACCGGCACCACCACGCCTTCGGTGGCATAGCGCAGCAGAAAGGCCAGGCCGAGGAACAGCAGCACCACGCCGACCCGCAACACGGTATTGCCGCCGAACAACCAGGCGCGGGCACGGCTGATGGCACGATCGATGAAGTTCGGGCCACGCGGGGTGACGGGTGGCTGTGGTTCGCGAGCGGACGGCTCGGACCTCCAGGCATCGACAGGCTGCAAACGCTTGGTTTCGCTGGCTGCGACGGCTACCGGCTCGAGTTCGGGCGGTAGCTCCCAGAGCAAATCCGGGGCTGCGACAGGTACTTCATCAAGGATGGTTTCAGGTGAGGCAAATGGTTCGCGGGCTTGCGGCGCCTTGACGCCCGATGCCTCGAGCAGCGCCAGCCGTTGCTCGACCGCGTGCAGCGCGACCTGGGCCTGCTCCAGCAAACGCAGCTGCTCGACGGCCTGCGAGTCCATGCGAGCCAAGCGAAGGGCCTGGCCGATACCCAATCCGAGTAACGCGCCCAGCAGCGCATCGCTGAATGACTCGTCAAGTATCCAGCCGAGCACCAGCCCTATCAGCATGAACATCCATTGCATGGTCGATATCCCTAAGCGCATTGGCCAATCCGGAAAGATTAGCTCAGCCGTATCCATAAAGATCGCAGCCTTCGGCAGCTCCTACATAGTCGCGGTATTACGCGATCCTGTAGGAGCTGCCGAAGGCTGCGATCTTTTCCGGCGCGCCAGTATATCCGCCGGTCTGAAGACTTACTCCAGTGCCTTCCAGATTTCCGTGGCGTACTCGCGAATGGTCCGGTCCGAGGAGAACCAGCCCATCCGCGCCGTGCTCAACACGGCTGAACGCCACCACTCCTTCGAATCGTGCCAATGGGCTTCGACGCGCATCTGGGCGTGCCAGTAGGAATCGAAGTCGGCGCAGACCAGGAAGCGGTCGTAGTCCACCAGCGAATCGATCAACCCGGCATAACGGGACGGATCATCCGGCGAGAACACCCCGCCACGAATCGCCTGCAGCACATCATTCAGACGATGGGACGCGGCGATATCCGGCACCGCGCTGAACTCATGGTTCTGCTTGCGCGCCTCCACCTGCTGCGCGCTGAGGCCGAAGATGAACATGTGCTCGGCGCCAATGCGGTCGCACATTTCCACGTTGGCCCCGTCCAGGGTGCCGATGGTCAGCGCGCCGTTCAGGCCGAATTTCATGTTGCTGGTGCCTGACGCTTCGAACCCGGCGGTGGAGATCTGCTCGGACAAATCCGCCGCCGGAATGATGCTCTCCGCCAGGCTGACGTTGTAGTTGGGCAGGAACACCACTTTTAGCAAGCCGCGCACGGTCGGGTCGTTGTTCACCACCCGGGCGATGTCGTTGGTCAGCTTGATGATCAGTTTGGCCTGGTGATAACTGGCGGCCGCCTTGCCGGCGAAGATCTTCACCCGTGGTACCCAGTCGATTTCAGGTTCCGCGCGAATCGCCTGGTACAACGCCACGGTGTGCATCAGGTTGAGCAACTGGCGCTTGTATTCGTGAATCCGCTTGACCTGCACGTCGAACATCGCCGCCGGGTTGACCGCCACACCCAACCGCTCATGAATCAGGTACGCCAGGGCTTTCTTGCTGTGCAGGCGTTGCTCGGCAAACGCCTTGCGGAATGCACTTTTCTCGGCGAACGGTTCGAGGGCGCGCAAACGCTCTTCCGGGTTATCCAGCACTTCGGGGCCGAGGGTATCGACCAGCATCGAGGTCAGCTCGGGATTGGCCTGATACAGCCAGCGGCGGAAAGTGATGCCGTTGGTTTTGTTGTTGATCCGCTCCGGGTAGAGCTTGTGCAGTTCGGAGAACACCGTTTGACGCATCAGTTGCGTGTGCAACCCGGACACACCGTTGATGCTGTGGGAGCCGAGAAACGCCAGGTTGCCCATGCGTACCCGGCGACCGTTGTCTTCCTCGATCAGCGATACCGCGCGCAGCACATCGAAATCGTGGATGCCTTTGGCCCGCAGGGAATCGATGTGCTGGGCGTTGATCAGGTAAATGATCTGCATGTGCCGCGGCAACATGCGTTCCATCAAACCTACCGGCCAGGTTTCCAGCGCTTCGGGGAGCAATGTGTGGTTGGTGTAGGACAGCGTATCGACGGTGATCTGCCACGCCGCGTCCCATGCCACGTCATAGACGTCGACCAGTTGCCGCATCAGCTCAGCCACGGCAATCGAGGGGTGAGTGTCGTTGAGCTGGATCGAAGCGTGATCGCCCAGGGTCAGCACCGAGGTGTGCATGTTGCGATGGCGGCGCAGCAAATCCTGCAACGAGGCGGCAACGAAGAAATACTCCTGGCGCAGGCGCAATTCCTGGCCGGCCTCGGTGCTGTCCGCCGGGTACAGCACCCGGGAGATGCTTTCGGCCCGGGCCACTTCGGCCACGGCGCCCAGGTGGTCGCCGGCGTTGAAACGCTCCAGATGCAGATCTTCCATGGCCCGGGCGCGCCACAAACGCAGCGTGTTGACGCTTGCCCCGCGCCAACCGACCACCGGCGTGTCATACGCAATGGCCCGTACGGTTTCCGCCGGGTGCCAGACTTGCCTGGACTTGCCGCTGTCATCGGTCACGGTCTCGACACCGCCGCCGAAGCCGATCGGGTAAACCACCTCCGGGCGCTCGAACTCCCAGGGGTTGCCGAAATCCAGCCAGTGTTCGGTCTGCTCCTGTTGCCAGCCATCAACGATAGCCTGGCGGAACAAGCCGTGTTCGTAACGAATACCGTAGCCATGACCGGCGATGCCGAGGGTCGACATGCTTTCCAGAAAACACGCTGCCAGACGCCCGAGGCCGCCGTTGCCCAGGGCCGCATCGGGCTCCAGCAAGCGAATGCGCTCAAGGTCGACGCCGAGTTCGGTCAGGGCTTCGCGGGCCACGTCGAGCAGGCCGAGGTTGCTCAGGCTGTCGAAGAGCAGCCGGCCGATGAGAAACTCCAGGGAGAGGTAATAAACGCGCTTCTGGCCTTTGCGGTAGATCTGCCGCGTGTGGTCCATCCAGTGCTCGACCATGTGATCCCGCGCGGCCAGTGCAATGGCTTCGAACCAATCGTGGTCGAAGGCGTGATCCGGGTCTTTACCCACTGCATAAGTGAGTTTGGTCAAGACGGCGTCGCGGAATGCGGCCACCTCTGCTTCGCGAACAAGTGGTTCTTGAGTCATCGATAGGACCTCGAGCGAGCTTGGAGTTGTCTGAGCCTAGTCGGTCTGACAGGCGGTAGAGGCTCTGGTTCGGCAGTTTTTCCTTTGAATGCGAGCTGGATCGACATTGCGTTGTCTTGTGCCTGAATCAATGCAGGGCTCGTGCCTATTTTCCGGTTGTTTGCGCCGTCCGTGAAAAAAACTGGCGAAAGGTTGTTCAAAAATCCACCAGTCCCGGTATGATCGCGCGCCCTGATGCACACGCTGGTAACAACCGATGATGAAGCCGAACCTGATCGCCGCCGCGGAGATCGACCGACTCGATACCTGGGCCAAGTACTCCGCCCCGATGTGCGGCTCGTGCATGTCCAGCTGCTGCACCCTGCCGGTCGAGGTCAAGATCAAGGATCTGGTCCGTATCGGCGTAGTCGATGAATTCGAGCTGGGTGACCCGCCGAAGAACATCGCCAAACGCCTGCAAAAGGAAGGTTTGGTCGAGCGTTTCAACCAGAAGTCAGGAATCTTCACCCTCCAGCGCATGAGCAACAACGATTGCTACTACCTGGATCGTAAGAGCCGTCTGTGCACTATTTATGAAAAGCGCCCGGATACTTGCCGCAATCACCCGAAAATCGGCCCGCGGCCGGGGTATTGTGCGTACAAGCCCAAGGAAGTGGAGCGCGAGAGCAGCAGCCGCCGGACTTTGGAAAAGTTTTAAGCCTGAAAAGATCGCAGCCTTCGGCAGCTCCTACAGAAATGCGCACGACTGTGCTTTTGTAGGAGCTGCCGAAGGCTGCGATCTTTTTTATGGCTTCAGACAAACAAAAACGCCCCCGGCCTTTCGACCGGGGGCGTTTTCGTTAAGCCGGGCTAAATCTTATGCCTTGGCTTTCTTGGCAGCGCGGGTACGCTCGCTTTCGTCCAGGATCTTCTTGCGAAGACGGATGGACTTAGGAGTCACTTCACACAGCTCGTCGTCCTGGATGAATTCCAGAGCCTGTTCCAGGGTGAAGCGAACAGGTGGAACCAGGGCGATGGTTTCGTCTTTACCCGAAGCACGCATGTTGTCGAGCTTCTTGCCCTTGGTAGGGTTGACGCCCAGGTCGTTGTCACGGCTGTTCAGACCAACGATCTGACCGTTGTAGATTTCCTGACCGTGTTCTACGAACAGCTTGCCACGCGCCTGCAGGGTTTCCAGGGAGTAGGTCAGTGCCTTGCCGGTTTCAACCGAAACCAGAACGCCGTTCTGACGGCCGGACATGTCGCCGGACTTCATCACGTCGTAACGGTCGAAGATCGAGGTCAGGATGCCAGCACCGTTGGTCAGGGTCAGGAACTGGTTACGGAAACCGATCAGACCACGAGCAGGGATGTTGTATTCCAGACGTACACGACCCTTGCCATCCGGCACCATGTTGGTCAGGTCGCCCTTACGCAGGCCCATCTCTTCCATCACCTTGCCCTGGGATTCTTCCGGCAGGTCGATGGTGACGTTTTCGAACGGTTCGTGCTTCACGCCGTCAACCAGACGGATGATCACTTCCGGACGGCCTACAGCCATTTCGAAGCCTTCGCGACGCATGGTTTCGATCAGTACCGAGAGGTGCAGTTCGCCACGGCCGGAAACCTTGAACTTGTCAGCCGAGTCGCCTTCTTCAACGCGCAGTGCAACGTTGTACAGCAGCTCTTTGTCCAGACGTTCCTTGATGTTACGGGAAGTCACGAACTTGCCTTCTTTACCGCAGAATGGCGAATCGTTTACCTGGAAGGTCATGGAAACGGTTGGCTCGTCGACGGTCAACGGCTTCATCGCTTCAACGGTGTCCGGGTGGCACAGGGTGTCGGAGATGAACAGCGAGTCCATACCGCTGATGCATACGATGTCGCCTGCAGCAGCTTCTTCAACGTCCACACGGTGCAGACCGTGGTGACCCATCAGCTTCAGGATACGACCGTTACGCTTCTTGCCGTCGGCGCCGATAGCGACAACCGGGGTGTTCGGCTTGACGCGACCACGAGCGATACGGCCAACACCGATAACACCCAGGAAGCTGTTGTAGTCCAGTGCGGAGATCTGCATCTGGAACGGACCTTCACGGTCAACAGCCGGCGCCGGTACGTTGTCGACGATCGACTGGTACAGCGGGGTCATGTCTTCAGCCATTTCGGTGTGGTCCAGACCGGCAATACCGTTCAGGGCCGAGGCGTAGACGACTTTGAAGTCCAGCTGTTCTTCGGTGGCACCCAGGTTGTCGAACAGGTCGAAGATCTGGTCCAGAACCCAGTCCGGACGCGCGCCTGGACGGTCAACCTTGTTGATGCACACGATCGGACGCAGGCCGGCTTCGAAAGCCTTCTTGGTCACGAAACGGGTTTGCGGCATAGGGCCGTCTTGAGCGTCAACCAGCAGCAGAACGGAGTCGACCATCGACATTACGCGCTCAACTTCGCCGCCGAAGTCGGCGTGGCCCGGGGTGTCCACGATGTTGATGTGGTAGCCGTTCCAGTTGATGGCGGTGTTTTTCGCCAGGATGGTAATACCGCGCTCTTTTTCCTGGTCGTTGGAGTCCATCACGCGCTCGTCGTTGAGCTCGTTGCGCTCCAGGGTGCCGGATTGACGCAGGAGTTTGTCTACCAGGGTGGTCTTACCATGGTCAACGTGGGCAATGATGGCGATGTTGCGTAGATTTTCGATCACTTGTGTATCTCGATCAGAGGATTCGGTGTGCTGACAAGTCTTGGCAGCGATTAACAGTAGCGTCCGTGAAAGCCGTTACAGCTTGACGGTGGCATCGGGGGGCCGGTGACGCAGGCCACAGGCAAACAGCCCCGGGCACTTAGCTCGGTCGATAAACGCGCACATTGGCATGCCCCTCACTGAGCAAATGGTGGGCATGCAGGCGACTCATCACGCCTTTGTCGCAATACAGCAGGTACTGGCGAGTAGGGTCCAGTTCCTTGAAACGAGCGTTAACTGCATAAAACGGCATCGTTTGTACCTCGATGCCAGCGAGGTCCAGCGGGTCGTCTTCAGCGGCATCCGGGTGACGGATGTCGATGACGATCTGACCGGCCAGCGCTTCGCTGACTTCTTCAATCTGCAAATCCTGGCCCAGTTCATCGATCACGCGATCGATCGGCACCAGCTTGGCGTTTTCGAGCGCACGCTCGAGTACCGCCATATCGAATTCTTTCTCTTCATGCTCGACGCGATGGCGCTTGGCCGCGGTCTTCGGATTGACCGAGATGACGCCGCAGTATTCCGGCATGTGCCGGGCGAAATCGGCGGTGCCGATTTCGTTGGCCGTGTCGATAATGTCCTGCTTGTGCGCGACGATCAGTGGGCGCAGGACCAGTTTGTCGGTCACGCAGTCGATCACTGACAGGTTCGGCAACGTCTGGCTCGACACCTGGGAGATCGCCTCACCGGTGACCAGTGCGTCGATGTGCAGTCGATCGGCAATTTGGGACGAAGCGCGCAACATCATACGCTTCAATACTACGCCCATATGACTGTTATCGACTTTGCCGAGAATTTCGCCCAGCACTTCTTCGAACGGCACACTGACAAATAGCACGCGCTGGGAGCTGCCGTACTTCTTCCAGATGAAATGCGCGACTTCCATGACGCCCAGTTCGTGGGCACGTCCGCCCAGATTGAAGAAGCAGAAATGCGCCATCAGGCCGCGGCGCATGATCTGGTAGGCCGCCACGGTGGAGTCGAAGCCACCGGACATCAGCACCAGGGTCTGCTCCAGCGCGCCCAGCGGATATCCGCCGATGCCGTTGTGCTGGCTGTGGATCACGAACAACCGTTGGTCGCGAACTTCGATCCGGACTTCGATTTCCGGCTTTTTCAGGTCGATCCCGGCGGCACCACACTGACGGCGCAACTGGCTGCCGACATATTTTTCGATATCGATCGAGCTGAACGGGTGCTTGCCGGCGCGCTTGCAACGTACCGAGAAGATCTTGCCGGCCAGTGCATCACCGTAGTGCTGCTTGCACTTTTCAACGATGTCGTCGAAATCGCCCAGCGGGTACTCATCGATTTGCAGGAAATGCGCGATGCCCGGCATGCAGCTCAGGCGTTCGCCCATCTCCTTCAAGGCCTTTGGGTCGCTGACACGGGTTTCCAGCTCGAGGTTGTCCCACACGCCGTTCACCACCACGGCCGGGTCCAGATCGCGGAGCACGGCACGGATGTTCTTGGCCAATTGACGGATGAAACGCATCCGTACCGGGCGGCTCTTGATGGTGATCTCGGGGAAGACTTTTACGATTAATTTCATGGAAACAGCGCGCGCATGGCCTGCCGAAAAAGGGGGGCGCGGATTATAGCGGAAATTGCTCAAGGTTTAACCAGTTAATGTGCAGAAGGTTTCGCGCGCACCAAAACAGGTCATTTGTAGGAAGCGGCGCCACATTACAGGGCGAGATTTTCTGCTTTAAAGCGCAATATGCCCCCGCAAGCGTGTTTTTGGGGCAAAAAACCCATGCTGGGGCACTGGCATGCAATTTGCTCCCTTGTGAGGCAGGTTGCCTTGGCAGAGTATTCGCGCCGGCATCACCCACATTTAAGGGCATCCACTACTAGCCCGAAGCCACCCGGAGGACACTATGTCGAAGTCGGTTCAACTCATCAAAGATCATGACGTCAAGTGGATTGATCTGCGCTTCACGGACACCAAAGGCACTCAGCACCACGTGACCATGCCGGCTCGCGATGCGCTGGATGACGACTTCTTCGAAGTCGGCAAAATGTTCGACGGTTCCTCCATCGCTGGCTGGAAAGGCATCGAAGCCTCCGACATGATCCTGATGCCGGACGACTCCACCGCCGTCCTGGATCCGTTCACCGAAGAACCGACCCTGATCCTGGTCTGCGACATCATCGAACCTTCGAGCATGCAAGGCTACGACCGCGACCCACGTGCGATCGCCAAGCGCGCCGAAGAGCACCTGAAAGCCACCGCTATCGGTGACACCGTATACGCAGGTCCAGAGCCAGAGTTCTTCATCTTCGACCAGGTGAAGTTCAAGTCCGACATTTCCGGCTCCATGTTCAAGATCTACTCCGAACAAGGTTCGTGGATGTCCGACCAGGACATCGAAGGCGGCAACAAAGGCCACCGTCCAGGCGTCAAAGGCGGCTACTTCCCGGTTCCGCCGTTCGACCATGACCACGAAATCCGTACCTCCATGTGCAACGCACTGGAAGAAATGGGCCTGACCGTCGAAGTTCACCACCACGAAGTGGCGACTGCCGGCCAGAACGAAATCGGCGTCAAGTTCAACACCCTGGTGAAGAAAGCCGACGAAACCCAAACCCTGAAGTACGTCGTGCACAACGTTGCCGATGCCTACGGCCGTACCGCGACCTTCATGCCTAAGCCTCTGTACGGCGACAACGGCTCGGGTATGCACGTACACATGTCCATCTGGAAAGATGGCAAGAACACCTTCGCAGGCGAAGGCTATGCCGGCCTGTCCGACACCGCCCTGTACTTCATCGGCGGCATCATCAAGCACGGTAAGGCCCTGAACGGCTTCACCAACCCGGCAACCAACTCCTACAAGCGTCTGGTTCCAGGCTTCGAAGCTCCAGTGATGCTGGCCTACTCGGCTCGCAACCGCTCCGCTTCGATCCGTATTCCTTACGTGTCGAGCCCGAAAGCCCGCCGTATCGAAGCACGCTTCCCGGATCCGGCTGCCAACCCGTACCTGTGCTTCGCCGCACTGCTGATGGCTGGCCTGGACGGCATCCAGAACAAGATCCACCCTGGCGACGCTGCTGACAAAAACCTGTATGACCTGCCGCCTGAAGAGGCCAAAGAGATCCCACAAGTTTGCGGCAGCCTGAAAGAAGCCCTGGAAGAGCTGGACAAAGGTCGTGCGTTCCTGACCAAAGGCGGCGTTTTCAGCGACGACTTCATCGACGCTTACATCGCCCTGAAAAGCGAAGAAGAAATCAAGGTACGTACCTTCGTACACCCACTGGAATACGAGCTGTACTACAGCTGCTGATCCGGTAGCGTCGCAACACGCGGCGTGACAAAAAGAGGCCTCCTTCGGGAGGCCTTTTTTGTGGGCAACTTCCGACAATGAAACCCGACATCTCCTCGGGCACACACGGCATCGTCCGGCATCAACCAACTTGAATGACTCGTAGCCTGCTCACTACCTGCAATCAACGGATGGAATGATGAAAACCTTCCCACTCAAGACGCTACTGGCCGCTCTCACCACCTTCGCCCTCCTGGGCTGCAACACAATCCCCCAGCCGACAGAAATCAAACGGGAAATCCTGCTGCAAAGCAGCAAGTCGTGGGATAACACACCTTACATTCGCTACCCGGACGCCGCGCCCGAACTGACCGTGCTCAAACTCACGATCCCTGCCAATAGCAAACTCCCCTGGCACACTCATCCGATTCCCAACGCGGCTTACATCCTCTCTGGCGAGCTGATAGTCGAAGACAGGAACAGCGGCCAGACCCGGCGTATCAAACCAGGCGAAGCGCTGGCCGAAATGGTCAACATCACCCATCGCGGCGTCACCGGCGATGAACCGGTAGAACTTGTTGTGTTCTATGCTGGCAGCGAAGGCATTCCATTGGCGGAGTAGTCCTTGCTTCACACAGGAAGTCCGAATGCGGCCACTTTTACTCCTTCTACTGCTGTCCTTCATTTTTCCTGTGATGGCCCAAATCTACAGATACACCGATGCTGCCGGTAATACCGCCTACAGCAATCAACCGCCCGATGGCGTTGAAGCCCGGGCGGTGGATCTGCCACCACTCAACAGCATCGAACGCCAACCACCCGGCGATCTTGCGCAACCTCAGGCAGGCAATATCCCCGAGCCAATCCACGGCGCCTACGAAAAACTGGAACTCACCGGCCTGCCCACCACAGAAGCGTTACGCGCCAACAATGGCACCTTCACGATAAACGTACTGATCAAACCGCACCTGCAACGCCCTCACCTGTTGCGCCTGCTGCTGGACGGTCAACCCTACGGCGAGCCAGGCAATGTACCGACCCTGCAACTGGTGAACATCGATCGCGGCGAACACCGTCTCGCCGTACAAGTGATCGATGGCGAAAATGTTGTGCAGCAGAGCCCGGCGGTGACATTCACCGTACAGCGGGTGCACAAGCCTTGAAGGCCTGGTTACTGATCGCCTGCCTGATCGCCCTGCCCGCCTCGGCAGAGGTCTTCATGTATCTCGATGCTCAGGGCAATCGGGTTTTCACCGACCAGCCCAAACCCGGCGACGCCAGGCGCGTACCACTGATAACGAGCAATCGAATAGCGGCCACTCCCACCAGTGCAGCGCCATCGCTTGCCCAGAGCAGCCCCGAAGTACAAGCGCTGTTCCACTATGAGGTGCTGCGCATCCTGATCCCGGAACCCGACGCAACCATCCGTAGCAACACCGGCGAAGTCATCATCAGCGCCACCAACGAACCCGCCCTGCAACCCGGCCACCGTTACCGGTTGCTGCTCGACGGCCAGCCCACCGCCGACCCCGGCCTGAGCCCGGTGTTCGCCTTGAGCAACATCGATCGCGGCAGCCATACCCTGTCCGTGGAAATCCTCGACGAACAGGGACGCATCGTCGAACGCACCGCCAGCCAGCCTTTCCACATGCAGCGCACGTCTCTCGCCCAGAAGCGCAGAATCAAACCCTGTGTCCTCGAAGACTACGGCCAGCGGCCGGAATGCCCGCTCAGCGACAAACCTGGCGAAGAAAAAAATCCTTTCCTGAGACTTTTCTAACCTCATTCAGGTTTGCGCACTATATTGGTGCAATAGCTTGCACCGCACTCACATTCCAACCCATTTTGGTTCGAAAGTACCCGCGAAAGCTGGCAGAACGCCACGCAAACGAGCGTCAAACGCCTGTTTCAGGCCTTGAGCGCTTCTTTTCGGAGCCTTGGTTTGGTTTTTGCATTTTGCCCGTACCAGCGTTTTTTTGCGCATGCTCTGCCCTAAAAGAGGTCCCGATGACCATTAGCGACGCGCTCCACCGTTTGCTACTCGACAACCTCACCACTGCCACCATCCTGCTCGACGCCGAACTGCGCCTCGAGTACATGAACCCGGCGGCGGAGATGCTGCTGGCCATCAGCGGTCAGCGCAGCCATGGACAGTTCATCAGTGAGTTGTTTACCGAATCGACCGAGGCGCTGAACTCGTTGCGCCAGGCCGTCGAGCAAGCGCACCCGTTCACCAAGCGCGAAGCGATGCTCACCGCCCTCACCGGCCAGACCCTGACCGTCGACTACGCGGTAACGCCGATCCTGAGCAACGGCGACACCATGCTGCTGCTCGAAGTCCACCCCCGTGACCGCCTGCTGCGGATCACCAAGGAAGAAGCACAGCTGTCGAAACAGGAAACCAGCAAGATGCTGGTGCGCGGCCTTGCCCATGAAATCAAGAACCCCCTGGGCGGGATACGCGGCGCGGCACAATTGCTGGCCCGGGAACTGCCGGAAGAAAGCCTGCGCGACTACACCAACGTCATCATCGAAGAAGCCGACCGCCTGCGTAACCTGGTGGACCGCATGCTCGGCTCCAACAAGCTGCCGTCGCTGGCCATGTGCAACATCCACGAAGTGCTTGAGCGTGTCTGCCATCTGGTGGAGGCCGAAAGCCAGGGCTGCATCACCTTGGTGCGCGACTACGATCCAAGCATTCCCGACGTCCTGATCGACCGCGAGCAAATGATTCAGGCCGTGCTGAACATCGTGCGCAACGCCATGCAGGCCATCAGCAGCCAGAACGAACTGCGCCTGGGTCGCATCAGCCTGCGCACCCGCGCGATGCGCCAGTTCACCATCGGCCACGTACGCCATCGCCTGGTGACCAAGATCGAGATCATCGACAACGGTCCGGGCATCCCGGCAGAACTTCAGGAAACCATTTTCTTCCCCATGGTCAGCGGTCGTCCGGACGGTACCGGGCTGGGCCTGGCCATTACCCAGAACATCATCAGCCAGCACCAGGGCCTGATCGAATGTGACAGCCACCCCGGCCACACCACCTTCTCGATCTTTCTGCCACTGGAACAAGGAGCCACATCGACATGAGCCGTAGTGAAACCGTGTGGATCGTCGATGACGACCGTTCTATCCGTTGGGTCCTGGAAAAAGCCTTGCAACAGGAAGGCATGACCACGCAAAGCTTCGACAGCGCCGATGGCGTGATGAGCCGCCTGGCGCGCCAGCAGCCGGACGTGATCATCTCCGACATCCGCATGCCCGGCGCCAGTGGCCTGGACCTTCTGGCGCGGATTCGCGAACAGCACCCACGGCTCCCAGTGATCATCATGACCGCGCACTCCGATCTGGACAGCGCTGTCGCGTCCTATCAGGGCGGCGCCTTCGAGTACCTGCCCAAGCCGTTCGATGTCGACGAAGCGGTTTCCCTGGTCAAGCGCGCCAACCAGCACGCTCAGGAACAACAGGGCCTGGAAGTGCCCCCGACCCTGACCCGCACCCCGGAAATCATCGGCGAAGCGCCGGCGATGCAGGAAGTGTTTCGCGCCATCGGGCGCTTGAGCCACTCCAACATCACCGTGCTGATCAATGGTGAATCGGGTACCGGCAAGGAGCTGGTGGCCCACGCGCTGCACCGTCACAGCCCGCGCGCCGCTTCGCCATTCATTGCGCTGAACATGGCGGCGATCCCCAAGGACCTGATGGAATCCGAACTGTTCGGCCATGAGAAAGGCGCATTCACGGGCGCCGCCAACCTGCGTCGCGGGCGTTTCGAACAAGCCGATGGCGGTACGCTGTTCCTCGACGAGATCGGTGACATGCCCGCCGACACCCAGACCCGCTTGCTGCGGGTACTGGCCGATGGCGAGTTCTACCGCGTCGGTGGTCATGTGCCGGTGAAGGTCGATGTGCGCATCATCGCTGCGACTCACCAGAATCTGGAAACCCTGGTGCACGCCGGGAAATTCCGAGAGGACTTGTTCCACCGCCTCAATGTGATCCGCATCCATATCCCGCGCCTGTCGGATCGTCGCGAAGACATCCCGACCCTGGCCAAGCACTTCCTCGGCCGCGCCGCCCAGGAACTGGCGGTCGAGCCTAAGCTGCTGAAAAGTGAAACCGAGGAATACCTGAAGAACCTGCCGTGGCCCGGCAACGTGCGTCAGTTGGAGAACACCTGCCGCTGGATCACGGTGATGGCTTCGGGTCGCGAAGTGCACATCGGCGACCTGCCGCCGGAACTGCTGAGCCTGCCGCAGGACTCGGCACCGGTCACCAACTGGGAACAGGCCCTGCGCCAGTGGGCTGACCAGGCACTGGCCCGTGGTCAGTCGAGCCTGCTCGACAGCGCTGTACCAGCCTTCGAGCGGATCATGATCGAGACCGCCCTCAAGCACACCGCCGGTCGCCGCCGCGATGCCGCCGTCTTGCTGGGCTGGGGACGCAACACCCTGACCCGCAAGATCAAGGAATTGGGGATGAAGGTTGATGGCGGGGATGATGATGAGGGGGATGAGGGTTAAATCTGGCTTTCGAGTTTAGTCGCAAGCGAAAAGATCGCAGCCTCCGGCAGCTCCTACAGTCGTACGCAAGACCCAGTAGGAGCTGCCGAAGGCTGCGATCTTTTTTGGCCGATAACAACGCCCCATGCACCGCCGCAATGCACCGTGAACCGCAATCGCGCACAAAAACAGCTTCGAATCCCCGCCTGCTTTCGCAACCGAATCCCTTTCGAAAAAACACGAAAGCCCCGAATTCCGGGGCTTTCAGCGCTTCAAAGCGATTTTTTGTTTCTCTTTGTGAAAACTGGCACGCCCCCTGCAACAACCCTTTCAGGTGAATCAGTTCACCCACCCGGTTTCGGGGACCTTGGTACAGGCAGGCCGGGGATTCCCCTCTTTACATCGGGCTCACACCGCACCCGCGACGAGCCCCGCAGTTTTGGGGCCCTTGATACAGGCAGGTCAGGGGTTCCTTCTTTACACCAGGCTCACACCGCACTCGCGACGAGCCTCCCGTTTCGGGAACCTTGGTACAGGCAGGCCGGGGATTCCCTCTTTTATTGCTCCCGGAGATGGATCTCCAGCCGCCAGCGGTCATCGACCTCGCTACCGGCCCATTGGCCCTGCAGAGGCCGGGCCGCCACCAGTGTCAGCAACAACCCCCCATCGCTCAAACGTACCCGCCAGTTCACGTCCTTGCCACCGAGCTTGAGCTGACCTTTCTGCGCCTTGCCCTCGGCGCCAAACAGTAGCGCAACACTGCCATCAACCATCTCGCCGTGGGTCTTGGGCTCATTGTTGAACCACACCACCAGCCCGTCGTTCGTCACTTCCACCTGCTGCAACTGACTGGGGTCCGGCGTGGTCAGGCGACCGATCATCATCCCGACCATCACCCCGACAATCGCCAGCGAGCCCATTACCCGCAGGAATAGTTTCGAACGCACGCCTTCTGGCGGCGTAGAATGCGCGTCATCTTTGCCTTCGGAGCCGTGCATGTTTCACGTCATCCTTTTCCAACCAGAAATTCCGCCGAATACCGGCAACGTTATCAGGCTGTGCGCCAACAGTGGCTGCCACCTGCATTTGATCGAACCGCTGGGTTTCGAGATGGACGACAAGCGCCTGCGCCGGGCCGGCCTCGACTACCACGAGTATGCCACCCTGCAACGCCACGCGGACCTTGCCAGCTGCCTGGAGAGCCTCGGCCATCCACGACTGTTCGCCTTCACCACCAAGGGTTCGCGGCCGTTCCACGATGCCAGCTTCGTCCCGGGCGACGCGTTCCTGTTCGGCCCGGAAAGCCGGGGCTTGCCCGCCGAGGTGCTAGACGCCCTGCCGAGCGAGCAACGCCTGCGCCTGCCGATGCGCGAGGGCTGCCGCAGCCTGAACCTGTCCAATACCGTGGCAGTGGCCGTGTACGAAGCCTGGCGTCAGAACGACTTCAAGTAACACCATGACCCAATGTAGGAGCTGCCGAAGGCTGCGATCTTTTGATTTTGATTTTCAAGATCAAAAGATCGCAGCCTTCGGCAGCTCCTACTCGAAGGTTTCGTTTGCTCCATGAAAAAAGCGCCTTCGGAGGCGCTTTTTTCATGGAGCAAACGAAGCTTTTACTGAACGGTCGGAGTCTCGCCAGCAGCCTGCATGCGTTGCAGCTCTTGCGCGTACAGCGCATCGAAGTTCACCGGAGCCAGCATCAGTGCCGGGAACGAACCGCGGGTCACCAGGCTGTCCAGGGTTTCGCGAGCGTACGGGAACAGGATGTTCGGGCAGAACGCACCCAGGGTGTGGCTCATCGAGGCGTCGTCCAGATTCTTGATCAGGAAGATACCGGCCTGTTGCACTTCAGCGATGAACGCCACTTCGTCACCGTTTTTCACGGTAACCGACAGGGTCAGCACGACCTCGTGAAAGTCAGCTTCCAGCGTCTTCTGACGGGTGTTCAGATCCAGACCGACGCTCGGCTCCCACTGCTGGCGGAAGATCGCCGGGCTTTTCGGAGCTTCGAAGGACAGGTCACGCACATAAATGCGCTGCAAGGAGAATTGCGGTGCAGTTTCTTCTTCGTTCGCAGCAGTGTTCTGTTGGTCAGTCATCGCAGATCCTTCTTGATCCAGGGTTCTTTTAGGTTTGCTTGTTTGGGATATTGCCGTCAGGCCCTGAGCAGCGCGTCGAGCTTGCCGGCGCGCTCCAGGGCAAACAGATCATCACATCCGCCCACGTGTGTGCTGCCGATCCAGATTTGCGGCACGGACGTACGCCCGGCCTTCTGGGCCATCGCAGCGCGCACCTGCGGCTTGCCATCGACCTTGATCTCTTCGAAGGCCACGCCTTTGTTCTCGAGCAGGTACTTGGCTCGCGAGCAGTAAGGGCAGTAATCGCTGGAATAGACGACGACGCTGCTCATATCACTTCACCAGCGGCAGATTGTCGGCTTTCCAGCTGGAGATACCGCCGGACAGCTTGGCGGCGGTGAAGCCGGATTTCATCAGTTCGCGGGCGTGGGTGCCAGCGGTCTGGCCCATGGCGTCGACCAGGATGATGGTCTTGGCCTTGTGCTTTTCCAGCTCACCAACGCGGGCGGTCAGTTTGTCCTGGGGAATGTTCAGCGCGCCGACAATGTGACCGGCGGCGAAATCCTTGGTCGGACGAATGTCGATTACCACGCCTGCGTCCTTGTTGACCAGCCCGGTCAGTTCGCCGGTGCTCAGGCTACGGCCGCCGCCCTGCATTTGATAGGCAATCAGCAACGCCAGCAGTACGACGAAGATACCGACGAGAATGTAGTGGTTAGTGGCAAATTGAATCAGGTTAGCAACCATCGAAGGAGGTTCCAGGGCGTTAAAATGTCGGCCAGTATACACAGCCACTATGGTGGGCCAAACCCCGTCCGGCGGTGACGCGGCCGGAACTTCGCTTTAAACTGCGACTCCCTTTTTCCATTACCCCTTTTACCTCAGCCACGAGTGGATTCCATGACTACCACGCCTAAACCTTTGGTCCTGATGATTCTCGACGGCTTCGGTCACAGCGACAATCCCGAATCCAACGCCATTTTCGCGGCGAAGAAGCCTGTACTGGATCGTCTGTGGGCCACCGTGCCGAACGGCCTGATCTCGGGCAGCGGCATGGACGTCGGCCTGCCGGATGGCCAGATGGGCAACTCCGAAGTCGGCCACATGAACCTGGGCGCCGGCCGCGTGGTGTATCAGGATTTCACTCGCGTGACCAAATCGATCCGTGACGGCGAGTTCTTCGAGAACCCGACCATCTGCGCTGCGGTGGACAAAGCCGTCGCCGCCGGCAAAGCCGTGCATTTCATGGGTCTGCTGTCCGATGGCGGCGTGCACAGCCACCAGGATCACCTGGTCGCCATGGCCGAACTGGCCTTCAAGCGCGGCGCACAAAACATCTACCTGCACGCCTTCCTCGACGGCCGCGACACCCCGCCGAAAAGCGCGCAGTCGTCGATCGAGCTGCTGGACGCGACCTTCCAGGCCCTGGGCAAGGGCCGGATCGCCAGCATCATCGGCCGCTACTACGCCATGGACCGCGACAACCGTTGGGACCGCGTGTCCCAGGCCTACAACCTAATTGTCGATGGCCAGGGCGAATTCAACGCCGCCACCGCCCAGGAAGGCCTGCAAGCGGCCTACGAGCGTGGCGAGAGCGACGAATTCGTCAAGGCCACCTCCATCGGTGAGCCGGTAAAAGTCGAAGACGGCGATGCCGTGGTGTTCATGAACTTCCGCGCCGACCGTGCCCGCGAGCTGACCCGCGTGTTCGTCGAAGACAACTTCAGTGAGTTCGAGCGTGCCCGCCAGCCGAAACTGGCCGGTTTCGTCATGCTGACCCAATATGCCGCCAGCATCCCCGCGCCCTCGGCTTTCGCCGCCGGCAGCCTGGAAAACGTGCTGGGCGACTACCTGGCGAAAAACGGCAAGACCCAACTGCGCATCGCTGAAACCGAAAAATACGCCCACGTGACCTTCTTCTTCTCCGGCGGCCGCGAAGAACCGTTCCCGGGCGAAGAACGCATCCTGATCCCCTCGCCGAAAGTCGCCACCTATGACTTGCAACCGGAAATGAGCGCACCGGAAGTCACCGACCGCATCGTCGACGCCATCGAAAACCAGCGTTACGACGTGATCGTGGTCAACTACGCCAACGGCGACATGGTCGGCCACAGCGGCGTGTTCGAAGCGGCGGTCAAGGCCGTTGAGTGCCTGGACCAGTGCGTGGGTCGCATCGTCGATGCCCTGGAAAAAGTCGGCGGCGAAGCCTTGATCACCGCTGACCATGGCAACGTCGAGCAAATGTCCGATGAAACCACCGGCCAGGCGCACACTGCGCACACCACCGAGCCGGTACCGTTCATCTATGTCGGCAAGCGCGACCTGAAGGTCCGCGAGGGCGGCGTTCTGGCGGACGTGGCGCCGACCATGCTCAAGTTGCTGGGCCTTGAGCAACCGGCGGAAATGACCGGGACTTCGATTCTGGTCTGACCGGATCTCCAAAACGCCACAAAACCTGTGGGAGCGAGCTTGCTCGCGATAGCAATCTGACAGCCAACATCTATGTTGAATGATCGGACGCCATCGCGAGCAAGCCCGCTTCCACAGTGGTTTATGGAGTTTTCGAAATGGAATTCAGTCTGTCGCTTGCTCCAGTCATCACACAGTCAGAAATGGGCATTTTTTTTGCCGCCCATGGCGGGCATACTAGGCCGTCCCTTTCCCTGGTGCCGCCCGCCCCTATGCTCCGCGTCCTGATAGCCCTAGCTCTGACTTGCCTGCTCCAACCGGCCTTTGCTGACGAGCGCGCAGATACCCAACAACAGTTGGACGCCACGCGTCAGGACATTGCCGAGCTGAAGAAGCTGCTGGGCAAGTTGCAGGAAGAAAAGTCCGGTGTGCAGAAAGAGCTCAAGGGTACCGAAACCGAAATGGGCAAGCTCGAGAAGCAGGTCGATGCCCTGCAAAAAGAGCTGAAGAAAAGCGAAGCCGAGCTGCAGCGCCTCGATGCAGAGAAAAAAACTCCAGAGCGCGCGTATTGAACAACAGCGATTGATCGCCATCCAGGCCCGGGCGGCCTACCAGAACGGTCGCCAGGAATACCTCAAGCTGCTGCTCAACCAGCAGAATCCGGAAAGATTCGCTCGTACCCTCACCTATTACGACTACCTGAGCCAGGCTCGCCTGGAGCAGTTGAAGAATTTCAACGAGACCCTGCGCCAACTGTCCAATGTCGAGAAAGACATCGCCATGCAGCAGGCGCAATTGCTGGTGCAGCAAAGCAGCCTCGACACCCAGCGTGACGAGCTCGAGAAAGTCCGCAAGGAGCGCCAGCAAGTCCTGGCCAAACTCAATGACGACGTAAAGGCTCGCGATCAGAAACTGGCGGCACGCGAGCAGGATCAGGCAGACCTGTCTAAAGTCCTTAAAACCATTGAAGAAACCCTGGCGCGCCAGGCTCGTGAGGCAGAAGAAGCGCGGCAAAAAGCGCTGATTGCCCAGCAGGAAGCCGAAAAAAAGCGTTTACGTGAGGCCCAGGCGCAGGCAGATGCCAGCGACGACGCCCCACGCAAACCGGTCAGATCAACGCCTGGCGCTCTGGTTTCCAGTTCCGGCGAGACTTTTGGCGGCCCGTTTGCGTCAACCCGCGGCAAACTTCCCTGGCCTGTCGATGGTCGACTGCTGGCGCGCTACGGTGAAAGCCGTGGCGACGATGCCCGGACCAAGTGGGATGGCGTGATGATCAGCGCGTCTGCCGGCAGCACCGTGCATGCGGTGCATGGTGGTCGCGTAGTGTTTGCCGACTGGCTGCGAGGCGCCGGGTTGCTGGTGATCCTCGACCACGGCAACGGCTTTTTGAGTCTTTATGGTCACAACCAGACGCTGCTCAAGTCTGCGGGTGACGTGGTAAAAGCCGGTGAGTCCATCTCCACTGTGGGTAGCAGTGGCGGACAAGATACACCGGCATTGTATTTCGCGATTCGTCAGCAGGGTCACCCGAGTGATCCGGCGCAATGGTGCCGCGCGCAAGGATAAGTGCGTTACCTAATTCAGGAGTTTGTTAGACATGCTGCATTTGTCCCGCCTTACCTCGCTGGCCCTGACGATCGCCCTGGTGATCGGCGCGCCTCTGGCGTTTGCCGCTCAACCAGCGCCGGCGGTTGCGCCTGCGGGCACTGCTGCGACCACCAAGGCGCCACTGCCGCTGGATGAGTTGCGCACCTTTGCCGAGGTGATGGACCGGATCAAGGCCGCTTATGTCGAACCGGTGGACGACAAGACCCTGCTGGAAAACGCCATCAAGGGCATGCTCAGCAACCTCGATCCGCATTCCGCCTACCTGGGCCCTGAAGATTTCGCCGAGTTGCAGGAAAGCACCAGCGGTGAGTTCGGCGGCCTGGGCATTGAAGTCGGCGCCGAAGACGGCTTCATCAAGGTGGTGTCGCCCATTGACGACACTCCGGCCTCCAAGGCCGGCATTCAGGCCGGCGACTTCATCGTCAAGATCAACGGCCAACCGACCCGCGGCCAGAGCATGACCGAAGCCGTCGACAAGATGCGCGGCAAGATCGGCCAGAAAATCACCCTGACCCTGGTGCGCGACGGTGGCACGCCGTTCGACGTAACCCTGGCCCGCGCCGTCATCCAGGTGAAGAGCGTGAAGAGCCAGTTGCTGGAATCGGGCTATGGGTATATCCGCATCACCCAGTTCCAGGTCAAGACCGGCGAAGAAGTTTCCAAGGCCCTGGCCAAGCTGCGCAAGGAAAACGGCAAGAAGCTCAAGGGCATCATTCTCGACCTGCGCAACAACCCGGGCGGCGTGTTGCAAGCGGCGGTGGAAGTGGTCGACCACTTCATCACCAAGGGCCTGATCGTTTACACCAAGGGCCGCATCGCCAACTCCGAGCTGCGTTTCTCAGCCACCGGCAAGGACGAAAGTGAAGCGGTGCCAATGGTCGTGCTGATCAACGGCGGCAGCGCCTCGGCTTCGGAAATTGTCGCCGGTGCCCTGCAGGACCAGAAACGCGCCGTGCTGATGGGCACCACCAGCTTCGGCAAGGGCTCGGTACAGACGGTTCTGCCGCTTAACAACGAGCGCGCACTGAAGATCACCACGGCGCTGTATTACACGCCGAACGGCCGCTCCATCCAGGCCCAGGGCATCGTGCCGGACATCGAAGTGCGCAAGGCCAAGATCACCAGCGAGCAGGACAGCGACTACTTCAAGGAAGCCGACTTGCAGGGTCACCTGGGCAACGGCAACGGCGGCGCCGACAAACCGACCGGTTCCAGCGGCAAAGCCAAGCCGATGCCGCAGGACGATGATTACCAATTGGCCCAGGCCCTGAGCCTGCTCAAAGGGCTGAGCATCACATCCGGCCGTTGAGATGTTTCTGCGGTTGCTGATCGGTCTGTTGTGTTGTCTGGCGGGTGTTGCTCACGCAGAGCCCGCCAGATCCACGCCCCATAGAGCCTACCTGAGCCTGATCATCGATGACCTGGGGCAGAACCTGCCCCGGGATCGCCGCGTACTCGCCCTGCCTGGCCCTGTGACCACGGCAATCATGCCCGACACACCCCACGCCACCGAATTAGCCCGCGAAGCCCATCGCGCCGGCAAGATCGTCATCCTGCACATGCCCATGGACCCGGCCACCGGACCGTTCGCCTGGCACCCCGAGCTGCCCGTCGAAGAGCTGGAAAAGCGCCTGGACGCCGCATTCAAAATGGTTCCGTATACCAGCGGCATCAACAACCACATGGGCAGCCGCATGACCGCGCAACCAGTCGCCATGGCGTGGTTGATGGCGGATTTGCAGCGCCGGCACAAGTTCTTCGTCGACAGCCGTACCAGCGCCCAGACCGTGGCCGCCGCCCAAGCGCAGAAGATCGGTTTGGCGAGCGTTTCACGGGATGTATTTCTCGACGATGAGCGTACTGAGGCGGCGATCCTGATCCAGCTGCAAACCGCGATCAGCCTCGCGCGCAAGCAGGGCTCGGCGGTGATGATCGGTCATCCGTATCCGCAGACGCTGGCGGTGCTGGAGCGTGAATTACCCAGGCTCAAGGCCCAGGGGATCGAATGGATTGATATCCGGCAGATGATCAGTGTGCGCGGTAACCGGGCGACTGCGGCACATGGAAAGGATGGCGTATACCGCTAGCAGTTACACCGCAAAATCCCTGTGGGAGCGAGCTTGCTCGCGATGGCGTCGTGTCAGTCGACATCATTGTTGAATGACAGATCGCTATCGCGAGCAAGCTCGCTCCCACAGGGGCTCAGGCATGACTAAAGGGTTGGTGTTGATCCTAGAGATACTGCGCCATGATCTCATCCACCCGACCTTCCTTGCGCATCTGGTCCAGCGCCGCCTGGAGCTTGGCCACCGTCTCGTCCGGCACGCCCCTGTTCAGTGCCAGGTACAGTTCGGCACTGTTGAAACGTAGTACGGTTTTCAACCCGCTGACCCCTTCCTGGCGCGCCAGATAGCGCCCGGCCGGGTCACCGGTGGCCCACAGGTCGATCTGACCGTTGACCAGTTTCCTGGCGTTGTCTTGATCGCGCAGCACAACGATCGGCTGGAGGCCTTGCTTGGCAAGCGTCTCGGCAATGGCGTCGCCCTTGTAGGCGCCGATCTTGTATTTGCGCGCGTCATTCAAGGTTTCAAGGGTGATCTTGCTGTCAGCCTTGGCCAGCATGATCCAGTCGTCCGGGCCAATCGGACCGACCCATTTGAATAGCTTTTCGCGATCGGGCAGGCGCGCCATGACGAATACGCCGTAACCGGGTTTTTCCAGGGCGAGTTTGTAGACCCGCTCCCAAGGGAAACGCAACGTCAGGCTGTAGCTAATGCCGGCGCGCTTGAATATTTCGCGGACGATATCGGTGGCGATGCCATTGATGTTCTCGTCCTGAGCGAAGTTCTTGCCGTTCTTCGCCATGTTGTACGGCGGGAAGTTCTCTGTCAGCAACACCAGGTCGGTATCGGGGCTGTCTTTAGCGTTTGCTCCGCTGATCAACAACAGAGAAGCGCTGGCAAGGACGAGAAGAAAGCGTTTAAGCATGTCTGGCTACCGAAATCCATGGCGTACCCAAGAGTGCCTTGGGTATGCCATGGTGTCCACTAGCCTGTACCGGTTTGTTTAACGCATCACGATTCCGCGATGGGCCATATAGGCCTTGGCTTCCTGCACGGTGTATTCGCCGAAGTGGAAAATACTCGCCGCCAATACCGCGCTGGCGTGGCCTTCGATAATGCCGTCGGCCAGGTGTTGCAGGTTGCCGACACCGCCGGAGGCGATCACCGGAATGCCCAGTGCGTCGCTGATGGCGCGGGTGACGCCCAGGTCGAAACCGTTTTTCATGCCGTCCTGGTCCATGCTGGTCAGCAGGATTTCGCCAGCACCCAGGCCTTCCATCTTCTTCGCCCACTCAACGGCGTCGAGGCCGGTTGGCTTGCGACCGCCATGGGTGAAGATTTCCCAGCGCGGGGTTTCGCCAGGTCCGGAAACCTTCTTCGCGTCGATGGCCACCACTATGCATTGCGAACCGAAATGCTGCGCGGCTTCGCCGACGAATTCCGGGTTGAACACTGCTGCGGTGTTGATCGAAACCTTGTCCGCACCGGCATTGAGCAGGTTGCGGATGTCTTGCACGGTACGCACGCCACCGCCCACGGTCAGCGGGATGAACACCTGGCTGGCCATGCGCTCGACGGTGTGCAGCGTGGTGTCGCGGCCATCGACGCTGGCGGTGATGTCGAGAAAGGTAATCTCGTCGGCGCCCTGCTCGTCGTAGCGACGGGCAATTTCCACCGGGTCACCGGCGTCGCGGATGTTTTCGAATTTCACACCCTTGACCACCCGGCCGTTGTCCACGTCCAGGCAAGGGATGATGCGTTTGGCCAGCGCCATGATCAGTCCTCAGCCTTTGTACGAATCGCAGAAAGCTTGCGCTTGAGCGACATCGAGGGTGCCTTCGTAGATCGCACGGCCCGTGATCGCGCCGATGATGCCTGGCGCCTTGGCGTCGAGCAGGGTCTTGATGTCACCCAGGTTGTGGATGCCGCCGGAAGCGATCACCGGGATCTTTGTTGCAGCAGCCAGTGCGGCGGTGAACGGTACGTTGCAGCCCTGCATCATGCCGTCTTTGGCGATGTCGGTATAAACGATCGAAGACACGCCGTCGGCTTCGAATTGCCTGGCCAGGTCGATCACCTGGATGGTGCTGATTTCAGCCCAGCCGTCAGTGGCGACAAAACCGTCCTTGGCGTCCAGACCCACGATGATTTTGCCCGGGAACGCGCGGCAGGCTTCGGCAACGAAGGCCGGATCTTTCACGGCCTTGGTGCCGATGATCACGTAGCTCACGCCCGCTTTCACGTAGTGCTCGATGGTTTCCAGGGAGCGGATGCCGCCGCCGATCTGGATCGGCAGGTTCGGATAGCGCTTGGCGATGGCGGTGACCACTTCGCCGTTGACTGGCTGGCCTTCAAACGCGCCGTTCAGGTCGACCAGATGCAGACGACGGCAACCGCCCTCCACCCACTTGGCAGCCATGCTCACCGGGTCATCGGAGAACACCGTGGAATCTTCCATGCGGCCCTGGCGCAGACGAACACAGGCACCGTCTTTAAGATCGATAGCGGGAATAATCAGCATCTGGCAAACCTTCAAATTTGAATGTTCAGCTTGGCTCGGAAATCAGTTTTTCTCGAGCGCCCACAGGTCGCTTTCGATGCTTTCGAACCTCTCTTTGAGGTGCGCCTGCACATCGAAAATCGCCCTGTTGTAATAGTGCGGAGCAATTTCACGGGTAAACAGCTCAAGAATCTCCGCCGCCTCGAACGAGCCGAGGTCGAGTTCGAAGCGGTCTTCCATGAAACGCTTGATCTTGCGATTGGCCTCGCTCTCTTGCTCGGGAGTGAGGGTCAGGATCGGGGGTTTCTTCTTGACTGCCATTTACCAGCGACCGTCCCACGCAGCGAAGTTCTGCAGCAACTGCAGGCCATGGGTATGGCTTTTCTCCGGGTGGAACTGCACGGCGAAACGCGAGCCTTCGGCCAGCGCCGCGGCGAAATCGACACCGTAGTGACCGCCACCGACCACCTGCCGCGCGTTGGCGGCAGCGATGTAGTAGCTGTGCACGAAGTAGAACCGCGCCATGTCCGGAATGTCGTGCCACAGCGGGTGACTGACCTTCTGCTTCACTTCGTTCCAGCCCATGTGCGGGACTTTCAGGTGTTCGCCATCTTCGACCAGATCCTTGCCGAAGAACTTCACCGCGCCCGGGAACAGGCCGATGCAGTCGACGCCGTCGTTCTCTTCGCTGGTGTCGAGCAAGGCTTGCATGCCCACGCAGATGCCAAGGAACGGACGGTCCTGACTGACTTCACGCACCAGGGAATCGAAACCGAGGCGACGGATCTCCGCCATGCAATCGCGAATCGCGCCGACGCCGGGGAAAACCACCCGGTCGGCTTCGCGAATCACGCTGGCATCGCTGGTGATCAGCACCTTGCCGGCACCGACGTGCTCGAGGGCCTTGGCCACCGAGTGCAGGTTGCCCATGCCGTAATCGATAACCGCGACTGTCTGCATTACAGGACGCCCTTGGTCGAAGGCATTTGCCCGGCCATGCGGTCATCGAGCTCGACGGCCATGCGCAGGGCGCGGCCGAATGCCTTGAACACGGTTTCGATCTGGTGGTGGGTGTTGGTGCCACGCAGGTTGTCGATGTGCAGGCTGACCAATGCATGGTTGACGAAGCCCTGGAAGAATTCCTGGAACAAGTCAACGTCGAAGCCGCCAACGGTGGCGCGGGTGTACGGCACGTGCATCTGCAGGCCTGGACGACCGGAGAAGTCGATCACCACGCGCGACAACGCTTCATCGAGCGGCACGTAGGCATGGCCGTAGCGACGGATGCCTTTCTTGTCGCCGATGGCTTTGGCAAATGCCTGGCCGAGGGTGATACCGACGTCTTCCACCGTGTGGTGGTCATCGATATGCAAGTCGCCCTTGCTGACGATATCCAGGTCGATCAGCCCGTGACGGGCGATCTGGTCCAGCATGTGCTCAAGAAAAGGAACACCGATATCGAATCGGGCCTTTCCGGTGCCATCGAGGTTGATCGAGGCTTTGATCTGGGTTTCCAGAGTGTCGCGCTCGACAGACGCCTTACGTTCGGCCATCACCAGCTCCGCAAAATCATTGGGCGAAAAAGGCAGCCATTATAGGCGTGCGGGCGCCAAACAGAAACACGAGAGGTGATATCCCTGACGGAGTGAATTCGGGGGTGTCGGCGATAGACATGTCCATACAAGCAAAAGATCGCAGCCTTCGGCAGCTCCTACGGTCGGTGTAGGAGCTGCCGAAGGCTGCGATCTTTTGGCATTGAGCAAATGTGCCTGACACAACACCCGTCAGGCACCGAAGTTTTTAATGGAACAACACCGCCGTCTTCTGCAAGGTCACCCACACACCCCACGCCAGCGGAATGCCCACCACCAGCCACGCTGCAATCGCCAGCGGCTTGGTACCCGGCGCGGCTTTCCACTCCAGCACGGTGCTGCTGTCAGCGCCTTTGTCATGGCCCAGCGCCTGTTCGGCGGCCAGTTCGGCGTCGGTCATGAAGTATTTGTCCGCCACCGGACGCACCAGCAGGTTGCACAGGAAACCCAGTACCAGCAGGCCGGCGAGGATGTACAGGGTGATGTCGTAAGCCGCCGCACGCTCGACACCGATACTCAGCTGGTATTCACGCAGGTAGTTCACCAGCACAGGGCCGAGCACACCGGCAGCAGCCCAAGCGGTCAGCAAACGACCGTGAATCGCACCGACCATTTGCGTACCGAAGAGGTCTGCCAGATACGCAGGAACAGTCGCGAAACCACCGCCATACATCGACAGGATGATGCAGAACGCCGCCACGAACAGCGCAATGCTGCCCAGATGACCCAGGTTCGGAATCAGTCCGTACAAGGCAAAGCCCAAGGCGAAGAACACGAAGTAAGTGTTTTTACGGCCCAGGTAATCCGAGAACGAAGCCCAGAAGAAACGCCCGCCGATGTTGAACAGGCTCAACAAACCGGTGAAACCGGCAGCGATGGCGGCAATCGAAGCCAGTTGCGAGGCATCCAGTTGACCGAAGGCCAGGTCATTGCCCAGCAGCTTGCCCGCGAACACTTCCTGCAGCAGCGGCGACGCCATGCCGAGGATGCCGATACCGGCCGATACGTTCAGGCACAGCACCAGCCACACCAGACGGAACTGCGGCGTCTTCCAGGCCACATTCACGTGAACATGACGATGCGTGATCATCGCGTTCGAGGCTTTTTTCGCCGGGGCCGTCCAGCCTTCAGGCTTCCAGCCGGTTGGCGGAACGCGGTAGGACAGCGCGCCACCGATCATGAACACGAAGTAGATCGCGGCCATCACCAGGAAGCTCTGCCACACGCCGACGCTGGTTGGCGAAGCGAAATGCCCCATCAGCGCCGCCGCCAGCGGAGCGCCGACCATTGCGCCACCGCCGAAGCCCATGATCGCCATGCCGGTCGCCATGCCGCGCTTGTCCGGGAACCATTTGATCAGGGTCGACACCGGCGAAATGTAACCCAGGCCCAGGCCGATACCACCAATGACCCCGGAGCCGATCCACATCAGCCAGATCTGGTGGGTGTATACCCCCAGCGCCGAAATCAGCAGGCCGCCACACCAGCACAGCGCCGATACGACACCGGCCTTGCGCGGTCCGGCGTGTTCCAGCCAGCCACCCCAGATGGCGGCCGAGCAACCCAGGAAGATGAAGAACAGGGTATAGATCCAGCCAAGCATCGAGATCGGCCAGTCACACTGGGACGAAAAGACTTGTGCGATAAAACTCATGTCCGGTGCGCAGGCCACTGGAGCGGCGATGCCCAGCGCCTTGGACAGCGGCAACCAGAACACCGAAAAGCCGTAGGCCATGCCGATGCACAAGTGGATGGCCAACGCGGCCGGTGGCACCAGCCAACGATTGAAACCGGGCTTGGCGATGATCCGCTCCTTGGACAGGAACGCAGGCTGGTCGGCGCTGAAGCCGTCCGCCGTGATGCTCGTGGTCATTGTGTATCCCCCAATTATCAGTATGGTTCGCCAGCCACGGTCCGCTCCCGGCCTCCATGCACGCAGGCATGACCGTTTTTTTGGGTGGAGCACCTTGTTGTGCGACAACAGGTCGCAGAAGGACGGACGAACGGGCAAAGGTTACCATTTGCAAGTGACAGAAAAACCAAACTGACATCACCTTTTGTACGTCATCTGATCTCTATCGCTTCATGACCTCACAGGAATCCCCATGCCGATCATTGTCGAGCCGCTGAACCAAGCCACTGCCCAGGATCGGCAGGATCTGCAGAAGATCTACAGCGACGCCCCGGACTGGCTGTTCCCCCCGTTTACCGGGGCCTCGCAGTTGATCGAAGACTGTCTGCGCGACGGCACACTGATCGCCGGACGCTTCAATGATCGCCTGCTGGGCGCGGCCCGCTTGCAAAGGCACCAAGACGCCTGGCACTTGTCCCTAATATGTGTGCGAAAGATTACCCGTCGCCGTGGTGTTGCCGAGCGACTGGTCGCCGAAGCCCGGAAAATGGCCGCGCAATCGGGCATGCCCCTGCGCCTGCTGGCGCCCGCCGGGCATCTGGAGGCTCAGGCGCTGGCCGCCAAGCTGAAACTTCCGCTGGATATATTGCCGGCGTGAACACTGACCGGTCGCCTGTTCGGGGGCGCTATACTCCTCGGCTAAATTTTGAATTCGATTAATTACAAGGACTCGCCCATGAAAGCGTTCGGCAAAATCCTGGGTCTGGTACTTCTCGGGCTGTTGCTGATCATTGTGGCGCTGGGCTTTGCCCTGACCCACCTCTTCGATCCCAACGACTACAAAGACGAGATCCGCCAGATTGCCCGCGACAAGGCCCACATCGAGCTGACGCTCAATGGCGATATCGGCTGGAGCCTGTTCCCGTGGCTGGGCCTGGAGCTGCACGACGCCAGTGTGGCGACCCTGGTCAAGCCGGCCGAGCCGTTTGCCGACTTGCAGATGCTCGGCCTATCGGTGCGCGTACTGCCGCTGCTGCGCCGTGAAGTGCAGATGAGCGACGTGCGCGTCGAGGGCCTGAACCTGCGCCTGAACCGCGACAAGGACGGCCACGGCAATTGGGAAGACGTCGGCAAGGTGCCGGCAGCGGCCAACACCGACACGACCGGTACTGCGCCCGCAGCGAGTGAACCTGCGCCCGAAGCCAGCGTCGCGGCCGAAAAACCGCCGCAGCCGATCCGGCTGGACATCGACAGCCTGACCGTGAACAACGCTCGGGTCGAATACAGCGACGAAAAAACCGGCAAGAGTTTCAGCGCCGAAAGCATCCAGTTGAGCACCGGCGCGGTTCACGACTCCGTCAACATTCCGCTCAAGCTCACGGCCTTCCTGTCAGCCAACCAGCCGGCACTGCGAGTGCGTACCGAGCTCAATGGTGAGGTGCGCATCGCACGTGCACTGCAGCGCTATCAGCTCGAAGACATGAAGTTGTCCGGTGAAGTGACCGGCGACCCGTTGCAAGGCAAGACCATGACGTTCTCCGCCCAGGGGCAGTTGGTGCTGGACAAGGCCGCCAATGTCGCCGAGTGGACAGGCATCAAGATCTCCGCCAACCAATTGCGGGCACTGGGTGAACTGAAGGTCAACGACCTCGACAAGACCCCACAGGTCAGCGGCGGCATCTCGATTGCCCAGTTCGACCTGGCGAAATTCGTCGAAAGCATCGGCCAGAAACTCCCGGCCATGGCCGAAGGCAGCCTGAGCAAGGTCGAACTGGTCAGCCGTCTGGCAGCAACACCCACCAGCCTGGCGCTCGACGACCTCAACCTGAAAGTCGACGACAGCACCTTCAGCGGCCGCATCGCCGTCGAAGACTTCGCCAGGCAATCGCTGCGCGCAGTACTCAAGGCCGACACCTTCAACGTCGACCGTTACCTGCCGCCAAAATCCGCCGAGGCCAATAGCGCGACACAAGTGCGCCAGGCCGAAGTCGCCAGCACCGAAGCCGATGCCATGGCCGGCGCCGGCAGCACTCCGTTGCCACCCGCACCGACCAAGGACGCCTGGAGCAGCGAGCGCCTGCTGCCTGTGGAACGCTTGAGCAAGCTCGATGTGGACGCCGACCTGAACTTCGGCCAGTTGACCCTGCAAAAACTGCCGATCCATAACGCAGCACTCAAGGCCACCGGCCAGGGCGGCCTGCTGACACTGGCCAACCTGCGCGGCGACCTGTACGAGGGCAACTTCGAAACCACCGGCACGCTCGATGTACGCCAGCCAGTGCCGGCGCTGAACCTGCAGACGAAGATCAGCCGGGTACCGGCAGAAAAAATCCTCGAAAGCCAGGGCAAGAACCCGCCGGTCAAAGGCCTGGTCACGCTCAACAGCAGCCTGACCGGCAGCGGTAACAGCCAGAAAGCGTTGATCGAAACCCTCAATGGCAACGCCAGTTTCGTCATCAACAATGGCGTGCTGCTCAACGCCAACCTTGAGCAACAGCTGTGCAAAGGCATCGCCACGCTCAACCGCAAAACCCTCAACGGCGAACCCCGGGGCAAGGACACACCGTTCCAGGAACTCAAAGGCAACCTGACCTTGCGTAACGGCGTGGCCAGCAATCCGGACCTGAAAGTGCGTATCCCGGGAATGACCGTCAACGGTGACGGCGACATCGATCTGCGAGTGCTGGGCATGGACTACCGCGTCGGCATCATCGTCGAAGGCGATACCAGCGCCATGCCGGACCCGGCCTGCCAGGTCGGCGACAAGTTTGTCGGCATCGAGTGGCCACTGCGCTGCCGCGGCCCGCTGGAACTGGGCGCCAAGGCTTGCCGCCTGGATAATGACCGCATGGGCCAGGTCGCGACCAAACTGGCTGGCGACAGGATCAGCGAAAAAATCGACGAGAAATGGGGCGACAAGGTCGACCCGAAACTGAAAGACGCGCTCAAGGGGCTGTTCAAGCAATGAGAGCCGAACAGTTTTCAACGGCGGTGCTGGACTGGTTCGATCGCCACGGCCGTCACGATTTACCCTGGCAACAAGGCATCAACCCGTATCGGGTGTGGGTTTCGGAAATCATGTTGCAGCAGACCCAGGTCAGCACCGTGCTGAACTACTTCGACCGCTTCATGGCCTCATTGCCTACGGTCGAAGCCCTGGCAGCGGCGCCGGAAGACGAAGTGCTGCACCTGTGGACGGGCCTGGGTTACTACACCCGCGCGCGCAATTTGCAGAAGACCGCGAAGATCGTCGTCGAGCAATACGGCGGCGAATTCCCCCGGGACGTGGAAAAACTCACTGACTTGCCGGGGATCGGCCTGTCCACCGCAGGCGCCATTGCCAGCATCAGCATGGGCCTGCGCGCACCGATCCTCGACGGCAACGTCAAACGGGTGCTGGCGCGCTTTACCGCGCAGGAGGGCTACCCAGGCGAGCCAAAGGTCGCCAAACAGCTCTGGGCCAGCGCTGAGCGCTTTACACCGCACGATCGGGTCAACGCCTACACCCAGGCGATGATGGACCTGGGCGCCACGCTCTGCACCCGCAGCAAACCGAGCTGCCTGCTGTGCCCGCTGGAAAAGGGCTGCGAGGCGCACATGCTCGGCCTGGAAACCCGCTACCCGATTCCCAAGCCGCGCAAGGCGATTCCGCAGAAACGCACATTGATGCCGATGCTTGCCAACGACGAAGGCGCGATCCTGCTTTACCGTCGCCCGTCCACGGGCCTGTGGGGCGGTTTGTGGAGCCTGCCGGAGCTCGACGACCTCGACGACCTGCCGCACCTTGCATCACAGCACTCGCTGGAACTGGGCGCCCAACAGGCATTGCCGAACCTGGTGCACACCTTCAGCCATTTTCAGTTATCCATCGAACCCTGGCTGGTTCAGGTCCAGGAGGCCGGCCATCACGTGGCCGAGGCTGACTGGCTCTGGTATAACCTCGCCACCCCGCCGCGCCTGGGCCTTGCCGCCCCGGTCAAAACCTTGCTCGAACGCGCGGCCGCCGTATTGAACGCAGGAGATTCGTCATGACCCGCACCATCATGTGCCGCAAGTACAAAGAAGAATTGCCAGGCCTGGAGCGCGCTCCCTTCCCGGGCGCCAAAGGCCAGGACATTTTTGACCACGTCTCGCAAAAGGCCTGGGCCGACTGGCAGAAGCACCAGACCCTGCTGATCAACGAAAAACGCCTGAACATGATGAACGCCGAAGATCGCAAATATCTTCAAGGCGAAATGGACAAGTACTTCTCCGGCGAGGATTACGCCAAGGCCGAAGGCTACGTGCCGCCGTCGGAATAACCCCGATTTATCGGGGGTCGGAACGTAAGCGACGGTAATAATTAAATTTTTTTGAAAACTTGCTTGACGACCCCCTGAAAAACCCGTTTAATGCGCCCCGTTGCCCAGATAGCTCAGTCGGTAGAGCAGGGGATTGAAAATCCCCGTGTCGGCGGTTCGATTCCGTCTCTGGGCACCAAAATACCGAAAAACCCCAAGCGAAGATGATTCCTTGGGGTTTTTTATTGCCTGCGATTTAACGGCCGCCGGACCAGGTCCCTCACACTTTCCCCTTGACCCGTCATTCCAGCCATTCTCACTCCCGCCTCTCAAAAACAGATAGCTTTCGAAATGCTTGAAGCTATCGCCGAGAACTCACCCAAGCCGCATCCACTGACGCAGGCTCAGTTGCCGGGTTCAAAACACAGCTGACAGGGGCAAACAGCCTGGAGCTACCGATTTGATCGTCTGACTGATGGCAGTTTGACGCCATCGTTTTGCCCTGTAGACTGCCAGGCACTTCCGCTTTCTCTTTGCATAAAAGGAATTTGCAATGCCAACCCTGGGCGAAATTCGCGTCAACCCTACGACTGGCTATCACTCCGAGCCCTCCCTCACGGCTCTGAAAGATGGTGGATACATCGTGGCGTGGAGCGATCAGGGAACAGGCTCCACCGATTACATCTACACCCAGCGCTATAACGCCAGTGGCGTGAAGACAGGCGGGCCCGCCCTCGTCAACAGCGTTACGAACAGCGCACAGGAAGATCCCACCATTACCGCACTGGCCAACGGTGGCTACGTGGTCGCCTGGCAATCGGACAGCTTTGACGATATGTCGGACATCGCCGCCCAGGTCTACAACGCCAATGGCGCCAAGGTTGGAAGCGAGTTCATCGTCAACACAAGCAGAAACGGCATCCAGGACAGTGCGCAGATCACCGCGCTAAAAGATGGCGGTTTTGTGGTGTCCTGGGCTTCGTACGGCCAGGACGGCAGCGGTTGGGGCGGTTACCTGCAACGCTATAACGCCAGCGGCGCAAAGACTGGTGCAGAAACACGCGTCTCTACCACCACTCAGTACGACCAGGATGGCCCTACGGTCACCGGTCTTGCCGATGGCGGCATGATGGTGGTTTGGGAGGGTAACGGAACAGGCGATACATCCGGTATTTTCGGTCAGCGGTTCAAGGCCGACGGCAGCAAATCGGGTGGAGAAATTCGCATCAACACCAGGGTTGCCGACGATCAGACAGACCCCATGATCAAGGTTCTGAGTAATGGTAACTATGTCGTCACCTGGCAATCAGCTCCCGACGATGGCGATGGCGACGACGAAACCGATGCCCCTGGCGACGTCTACGCGCAGCTTTTCAATGCCGCCGGCGTAAAAGTGGGCGCAGAAACCCGGGTGAACACCACCACCGCAGGCAATCAGGAAGAGCCTGATGTCACCGCCATGACGGGGGGCGGTTATCTGGTGACCTGGGCAGGCCAGGGCACCGGTGATGTAAATGGCATCTTCGCCCAACTCTTCAATGCCAGCGGCGTCAAGGTTGGGAGCGAAACCCGCATCAATACCACCACTACCGGCAATCAAATGTTCACCCAGGTGACTACATTGGCCGATGGCGGTTATGTGATTGCCTGGGAGTCCTCTGTGGTCAATGGGCAAGTTGACGTTTATACCCAGCGTTTTGACGCGAACGGCAACAAGGTTTCCAGCCTGACAGGCGATACCTTGGCCAACACCCTGACCTGGACCGGCGCCGGCAGCGTGATCATCGACGGCGGCGCGGGCAACGACACGCTTACAGGTGGCCGCGCCAACGATCATCTAAACGGCGGCGCCGGCAATGACTCGCTCAACGGCGCTGCCGGTGCCGACCGCCTGATCGGCGGCGACGGCTCCGACCTCTACTACGTCGACAACGCCAGCGATATCGTCAGCGAAACCAATGCCACGGCCAGTACCGGCGGCACCGACAGAGTGTATAGCTACCTCGGCGCCTACACCCTGGGTGACAACGTCGAGAACCTGCGCCTGCTGTCGACCGGCGCTGCCAACGGCACCGGTAACAGCCTCAACAACGTCATCGACGCAGGTGCCGGCAACAACATCCTCAATGGCGGCGCCGGTATCGATACCGCGTCCTATGCCTACGCCACCGCGGCGGTCACGGCCAACCTGGCGCTGACCACCGCGCAAGCCACCGGTGGCTCCGGTTCAGACACCCTGTTGAACTTTGAAAACCTCACGGGCAGCAACTACAACGACAAGCTGACCGGCAACGCAACCGCCAACACCCTCATCGGCGGTGCCGGCAACGACACGCTCACCGGTGGCGCCGGCAACGACCTGCTGATCGGCGGCACGGGCCTGGACAAGCTGTATGGTGGCACCGGGGCCGACAAGTTCGACTTCAATGCCTTGAGTGAAATGGGCCTGGGCGCCGCCCTGCGCGATGTCATTGGCGACTTCAAGACCAGCGAAGGCGACAAGATCGACCTGTCGACCCTGGACGCCAACCTGGCGACGGTGGCCAACGATGCGTTCAGCTTCATCGGCTCCAGCGCCTTCAGCAGCAATGCCGCAGGGCAGTTGCGGTTCGCCGGCGGCATTCTCTACGGCAGCACCGACGCCGACACGGCCGCTGAGTTCGAAATTCAGTTGCTGGGGGTGAACACACTGAAAGTTACCGACCTGATTGCCTGATCA
Source organism: Pseudomonas sp. S2_F07 (assembly GCF_054668325.1). Taxonomy (NCBI): domain Bacteria; kingdom Pseudomonadati; phylum Pseudomonadota; class Gammaproteobacteria; order Pseudomonadales; family Pseudomonadaceae; genus Pseudomonas; species Pseudomonas sp. S2_F07. The sequence goes on along the minus strand of NZ_CP162758.1, from coordinate 4,191,264 downwards.
GTCAGACGTTGCCTATCCGATGTTCCATGGTTGTCCCGAAAACAAACTGACAAGAAAGTTTTAAATAAATGACAGGGGTGTTGATATGGCTAGCTTGATAAACGGACTTGGTGGTACATCGGGTTTCGGGGAGAACCAGCTGACTCGAAACGATGACAGCTACACCTCTTACATTGATATCAGCACTGTTTTCGGGGCTGCCGGACTCAATTTCTTCGGCACCAACTACACCGACATTTCCGTCAACAACAACGGAAACATCACATTCGGCGGCGGTCTTTCCACCTATACCCCCTACGGCATGCAAGATTCCAGCAGGCCGATGATTGCTCCCTTTTTTGCCGACGTCGATACCCGTGGCACAACGGTCAGTGCCACGCCGGGTGGCACATCGACGGGCAGCAATCTGGTCTATTACGACTTCAATACCGCAGGCAATGGCACGCTGACCGTTACCTGGGATGACGTCGGTTACTACAACAGTAAGGTAGATAAGCTCAATGCCTTCCAACTCCAGCTGGTTGGAAAGGGCAACGGCAACTTCGATGTCATCTTCAGATATGAAACCATCAACTGGACGACCGGTAGCGCCAGTGGCGGTACCGACGGCCTGGGAGGAACCGTTGCCCGTGCCGGTTACTCGACCGGCGACGGTTCCTCCTGGTATGAACTGCCACAATCGGGCAATGAATCCGCCATTCTCGGGCTGGAAACCACCCTTGGTAACACAGGGGTAGCCGGTTATTACAAGTTCAGCATCGTCAGCGGCACATCCGGCAATGACAACATGCAAGGAACGGCCGGGAATGACTCGCTCTATGGCTCATCGGGCAATGACGTCATCAATGGTTTCGCCGGAAATGATGTGCTCTACGGCGCAGCGGGCAGCGACAGGCTCTTGGGCGGCCTGGGAGACGACACCTATATCGTGGATGCGCTGGATACGCTTGTTGAACTTGCCAACCAGGGTACCGACGTCGTTCAGGCAGAAATCAGCTATACACTCGGTGACAACCTGGAGAACCTGATACTGACTGGTAGCAGCAGTATCAACGGCACAGGTAACGCCCTGAACAACACCTTTGTCGGCAACACATCAAACAATGTATTCAATGGCGCGGCGGGCACCGACTTTGTTTCATATGCCTACTCCAACTATGGCGTCAGCGTCGATCTGTCCAACACCAACTCACAATATACGTCCCAAGGCTACGATACATTCGTGTCTATCGAAGGCATCATCGGTACCGATGACTCCGACACGCTGACCGGCAATGCCCTGGCCAATATCCTTATCGGCGGCGCAGATAACGACACCCTCAATGGCGGGGCCGGCAACGACACCCTCGATGGCGGCAGTGGCGCCGACCAGATGACTGGCGGCGATGGCTCTGACGTGTACTACGTCGACAATGTCGGCGATATCGTCAGCGAGACCAATGCTGTCGCCAGCACCGGTGGTACCGATACCGTTAACAGCTATCTCGGGACCTACACCCTGGGCGCCAATGTCGAGAACCTGCGCTTGTTGTCGACCGGCACTGTCCACGGCGCCGGTAACAGTCTCAACAACGTCATCGACGCCGGGGCCGGCAACAACATCCTCAATGGCGCCGCCGGTATCGATACCGCGTCCTATGCCTACGCCACCGCGGCGGTCACGGCCAACCTGGGACTGACCACTGCGCAAGCCACCGGTGGCTCCGGTTCCGACACCCTGTTGAACTTCGAAAACCTCACGGGCAGCAACTATCACGACAGGCTGACCGGCAATGCGGCCGCCAACACCCTCAGCGGTGGCCTGGGCAGCGACCAACTCAACGGCGCTGCCGGTGCCGACCGCCTGATCGGCGGCGACGGCTCCGACCTCTACTACGTCGACAATGCTGGCGATATCGTCAGTGAAACCAATGCTGTCGCCAGCACCGGTGGCATCGATACCGTTTATAGCTACCTCGGTGCCTACACCCTGACTGACAATGTCGAGAACCTGCGCCTGCTGGCGACCGGCGCTGCCAACGGCACCGGTAACAGCCTCAATAACGTCATCGATGCAGGTGCCGGCAACAACATCCTCAATGGCGGCGCCGGTATCGATACCGCGTCCTATGCCTATGCCACGGCGGCGGTGACGGTCAACCTGGGACTGACCACTGCGCAAGCCACCGGTGGTTCCGGTTCCGACACCCTGTTGAACTTCGAAAACCTCACGGGCAGCAACTATCACGACAGGCTGACCGGCAATGCGGCCGCCAACACCCTCAGCGGTGGCCTGGGCAGCGACCAACTCAACGGCGCTGCCGGTGCCGACCGCCTGATCGGCGGCGACGGCTCCGACCTCTACTACGTCGATAACGCCGGCGATATCGTCAGCGAAACCAATGCTGCCGCCAGCACCGGTGGCATCGATACCGTTTATAGCTCCCTCGGTGCCTACACCCTGACTGACAATGTCGAGAACCTGCGCCTGCTGGCGACCGGCGCTGCCAACGGCACCGGTAACAGCCTCAACAACGTCATCGACGCCGGGGCCGGCAACAACATCCTCAATGGCGCCGCCGGTATCGATACCGCGTCCTATGCCTACGCCACCGCAGCGGTCACGGCCACCCTGGCGCTGACCACCGCGCAAGCCACCGGTGGTTCCGGTTCAGACACCCTGTTGAACTTCGAAAACCTCACGGGCAGCAACTACAACGACAAGCTGACCGGCAACGCAGCCGCCAACACCCTCATCGGCGGTGCCGGCAACGACACGCTCACCGGTGGCGCCGGCAACGACCTGCTGATCGGCGGCACGGGCCTGGACAAGCTGTATGGTGGCACCGGGGCCGACAAGTTCGACTTCAATGCCTTGAGTGAAATGGGCCTGGGCGCCGCCCTGCGCGATGTCATTGGCGACTTCAAGACCAGCGAAGGCGACAAGATCGACCTGTCGACCCTGGACGCCAACCTGGCGACGGTGGCCAACGATGCGTTCAGCTTCATCGGCTCCAGCGCCTTCAGCAGCAATGCCGCAGGGCAGTTGCGGTTCGCCGGCGGCATTCTCTACGGCAGCACCGACGCCGACACGGCAGCGGAGTTCGAAATTCAGTTGGTGGGGGTGAGCAACTTGCAAACTGCCGACCTGATTGCCTGATAGAGGGTCGTCTCTGACACCAAAGTACCAAGAAACCCTGAATCGCAGGATTCAGGGTTTTATATGCCCGCGGGAAAGTGAATGTGCAGGTTATAGCCGGTGGTCTGCTGAATGGCCTTGGACTCATCCTCGCCGATACCGCCCGACAGGTAGGTGATGCCGTTTTGTTCCTGGCTTTGCACCTGCACCCCCTGGCTGTCGATGGGCTCAAGGCTGGCCATTCCTGGTTGCCCCCCCGGCCTGTCAGAACGCTCCGTCTGCTTTAACGGAAATGGATGACATACGACGATTAACAGTTTGTGCAGAATTAAAGGAGGAGCTGCCGCATAACCAGCAACAGATACACAGCAGGGATGTAGAAAATGACTGACGCCGCTCAACCAGACGTCGAAACCGCAGAGCTTTTTACCGAACAAGAAATCAGAACTTTCAGCTTTGATATTCCGCAGTCAACGTTGCTTCACACATTCGCCGAAGAACTGGCCGCCATCGGTGGGCCACAGGCACCGGGAGCCAAGTCCAAAGCCGCTTTGGCGGCTATTGAATTGAAGTTCTCGTTCTCGAAAGACCAATGCGAACTGTTGAGTGCCTATTCCGATGGCCTTATTTCCGTATTGATCTTTGATGGGTTGCAAAAAATCTCAGACGCCAGCCCTCCAGATGAATTACCAGATCAGACTTCCCTGGAAAACCGAAGCGACGTCCTTTGCCTGGCCGCCCGCAATCAGATCCTATTGAAACTGGTAGATAACAGGGCCTTTGCCTACGACATGGACAATGACGGAAAACTGGTTCGACTGGTGGCCAACTTCAAGGGCGGCGGACTGACCAGAATCCCTGCAGAGCCGGACATCAAAGAATTGAGCTCCCACTCCGGCCTGGCGCTAGGCCCACACACAGAGGCGCCCTACCGGTGCGCCATAAACGCGAAAGACGGACACTCACCCTCGCCGTCGTCGCTGATACTCTCAGCTTTGTGGAACCCGAGCCTGGAACCGACACGAGTCATTCCACTGCCTCCCATACTCGAAAAAATCGGCATAACCAACTGCCTCGCGCTGACTACGGGGAGCTTTCAGTTCACCCGCAGTGACTCCTTTGTCAGAGGCAAGGGAGAGGATGGTCACAATGTTTCAATTCTGGAATTCGATGACAACGTCGGGTTCGCGGCCCGTTTCAACTCATACCGATTTTCGGTAAACGGCAATGCCTCACGTTTCGTCAAAACGGCCTATGCCGCCCTATGCCAGGGTGTGCGCGAAGCAACGCCAATCGAATACACGCTGACGCAAGAGTCCGCCTTGCTCATCAATAACGTTCGGGCGCTGCACGGACGGGACATCATCCAAGACAACAGACGGGTGCTAGTTCGCATTTTTGGCCTGTCGAAATTTTCGTCTCCTATCGTTATTTCAGAAGACCCGCTGAGGCTGCAGGGCTGACTTTTGGATGACTTGCCAGTAACTGTAAAAGAGGAATCGGAATGTCTTGGGATGTAATTAGCCTATTAGCGCTCGTCGCATTTTGCGCCGGCTTTTTTGATGCAATAGCAGGTGGCGGAGGATTAATAACCTTGCCTGCACTGTTTCTGGCTGGGGTGGATCCCATCAGTGCGATTGCCACGAACAAGTTCCAGGCCGCTTCGGCAACCGTTTCGGCAACGGTAACCTTTGCTCGCAAAGGAATGATCGAGTGGCGCGAAGGTCGCTTCCTGGTTGTCTGCGGATTTATTGGCGGCGCCAGTGGAGCCTTGCTGGTCAGCTCTATTGATAAGCGCTACCTGGAAGTTTGCGTACCTATCATGCTGATTCTGGTAGCCATCTATTTTGCGCTTTCTCCAAAGCTGGCCAATGAAGATCGACGCAAGAGAATTGGCATTCTGCTTTTTTCGTTTAGCGTTGCGCCGATTCTGGGCTTCTACGACGGTATATTTGGCCCCGGTGTAGGCTCTTTCTTTATCGTCGGATTCGTACTGCTCTGCGGCCTGGGCATGATGCGGGCCATGAGCTTTACCAAACTTGCCAACGCCTCATGTAATCTCGGTTCTCTGTCGGTCTTTATCACCAAAGGTGTGATTATCTGGCCGGTAGCCATAGCCATGGCTTTGGCGGCCTTCGTCGGTGCTCAATTGGGTGCACGGGCCGCTGTCCGGGTTGGACCACGGTTGATCAAACCTATGTTGATCGTGGTCTGCTGCGCGTTGGCCATCAAACTGCTGAGCGTAGAAACCAACCCTTTACGCGTTGCACTCATCCAGACATTGGCGTCGTTATGATCATCACGTCGAAAATGATCGGCGCCCAAGACGGGTCTGTACGCCGTTCATGACACCACATACAAGAAACCCTGAATTACAGGATCCAGGGTCTGATTGCGCTTCTTGATTTACAGACTCTCGCTAACTCGCATCATTCCAGTGGAAAACCAGATTACGGGCTGCACCACTGCCAACATCGGCAACGTCCTGCCGTGTTTCGCCGTTATGCGTCGCAATGACCGTGTATTTACCGGCCGGCAGTTTCACGTAGACCAGCGGGCCGGCGCCATTGAGCGTCAACACGGTCTGCCCCGGGGCTTTCTGAATAACCACATTCACGTCTGGAGTGTATTCATTTCCCGTCCCGACAGAGAATGTCATGTGCAGGTTATAGCCGGTGGTCTGCTGGATGGCCTTGGACTCATCCTCGCCGATACCGCCCGACAGGTAGGTGATGCCGTTTTGTTCCTGGCTTTGCACCTGCACCCCCTGGCTGTCGATGGGCTCAAGGCTGGCGGCAGGTGTCATCGCTGGATACATCAGCATGCCTACAGCGGTGAGGGGCAACAGGAGTGTATGGAGGTATTTCATGATGACGACTCCCGGGTTCTGCAGAACCCAATCGTTACACTCTTTGGATTTCCAGCCGGAGGGAGGGGTTTAGATTGATTTGGCCTGAGTACGAAACGTACTACGCCATTTGCTCCTCAACCCTCGCTTGCCATCAGACCCGTCCTGCCGGACAACCCGGTATTTCCTGTCTGTTTTTCAGTAATCCCCGGCATCTTCGAAAGGTGCACACTTGTCATTCTCTTTCGCTGTTCAACCTGCTGCGGAAGACTTCATGACAACCCTCACCCCCAACGACACTCACGACCCACATCTGGCATCACTGCTTGGCAACCTTGGTAAATTGATCCATCAGGCACGTCAGAAAGTGCTTCGGGCGGTCGATACCGTGCAAGTGCAAACCTGCTGGCAGATTGGCCGGCACATTGTTGAGTTCGAACAGAACGGCGCGCGACGGGCCAGGTATGGCAAAGAGTTACTATCGACCTTGGCCAAAGTGCTAACTGCGGAGTTCGGAAAGGGATTTGACGCGTCCAACCTTCGGTATATGCGTCTGTTCTATCAAGCCTTTCCAATTCGTGACGCACTGCGTCACGAATTGAGCTGGACCCACTACCGCCACCTGCTTCGGGTCGACAACGACAGCGCTCGTCTCTGGTACATGAACGAATCAGCCACCCAAAACTGGTCAAGCCGAGCGCTGGAGCGCCAGATCAATACGCTGTACTACGAACGCCTGCTGGCGAGTCGCGATCGCGGCAGCGTCAAGCAGGAGGCCGCCACCCACATTCAAAACATGAAGGCCAGCCCTCGGGATTTCATCCGTGATCCGGTGGTACTGGAGTTTCTTGGTTTACCCAATGCCGGCAAGCTTCAGGAAAGCGAGATCGAACAAGCGCTGATCGAACAATTGCTGGCCAGCAAGTACAAGCTTGTCCTGCCGAGTGAAGAGGAACTGCGTGATGCACTGGATCGGGAGCGAGCGGCACTTGAAGAGCGCTTGACCAATCAACAACCGCGTTGAGGCGAACGGATTGTCCATCAACGGCATCAAGACTATCGTTGGCAGCTACCCGCAAAGGACTGACGCCGATGAATTTGCAGGACACGCCTCCACTGGCCCCCACGCGCATCGAGCTGCCGCGGCCGGATACCATCCCTGGCAAGCCGTTCAAGGAAACCGCCGCGGACGGTTTCATCCTCGGTGGCTTCACCTGGCGACACGCCTCTCAAGACGCCGCTCGTCCGGTAGTGATCATCAATGCCGCCACGTCAGTCCGTTGCCGGCATTACTCACGTTTTGCCGACTATCTGTTCGCCCACGGCTTCGATGTCATCACCTATGACTACCGCGGCATCGGCGAGTCGCGTCCGGCATCGCTCAAGGGGCTTCAAGCCTCGTGGACCGATTGGGGAGCGCTGGATTTCGAAGCGATGCTCAAGCGCGCACAGCGTGAGTTCCCGGGGCAGCCTGTCGATGTGGTCGGCCACAGCTTTGGCGGCTGTGCAGCGGGCCTGGGGGCGTCCGGGCACCTGATCCGGCGCCTGGTGACGGTCGGTGCGCAATTCGCCTACTGGCGCGACTATGCGCCGACCCATCGCTGGCGCATGTTCGGCAAGTGGCATGTGCTGATGCCACTGGTGACGATGATCTACGGCTACTTTCCGGGCAAACGCCTTGGCTGGCTGGAAGACACACCTGCTGGCGTGGTCCGTGACTGGAGTCTCTCCACTGCCCGTTACGAGAAACGCGCCAGCGGCCGCACAATCAGCAAAACCACCGGGCAGTTGCCCTTTGCCAACGTCACCGCGCAAACCCTGGCCATCAGCATCAGCGACGATCCCTACGGCACGGTCCCTGCCATCGAGCGCCTGCTTGGCTACTTCACCGGCAGCTCAAACTCTCACCTGCGCATCCATCCCGAAGACATCGGCGAAGAAGAAGTCGGACATTTCGCCTTTTTTCGTAGCGCATACCAAGCCACACTATGGCCCATTGCATTGGCCTGGCTGCAAAACGGCGAACTGGCCCCCGATACCCCCGGGCGGCGAGTGCCACGCAGTTAGGGGGCGTTCTCAATTAGTTTTCACGCCGCGCCGGGTTTGCTGACGGGAAAACTAATTGAGAACGCCCCCTAGGCCCTTTGCCCCTTCAACGAATACGGAACGACGCCCATGGCCTCCGCCAACAAGCAGCAAAAACGCGCCTCCCGCGCCAAGGCCAAGGCCAAGCAGAACCGCACCCAGCGGGCTGCCGCGCCGGTGGAACTGGACCCGAACGACGATCGCATCGACTTCGAGTCGGTGGACCTGACCGACATGTTCAAAGAGATGATCGACGCACAAAAGATCAGCCAGCAGGCCATGTGCGCGGCCTTTCTGGAACATCCGCTTATCGCACTGGTACTGGAGCAGGAAGGCGAGGAAACAGCGACAGACTTCATCCTCGCTGCTCTGATCGAATATCGCCAATGGTCGGCCGAAACCGACGAAGCCGGCGCCCTGGCGTGGATCGAATCACCGGCCTTTCAGGCCGACTACGTGGCGGCGTCCGACGCCATTGCCGCGCAAACCCAACAGAAACCGAACTGAGTTCCCATGGCCTCCCTGAACAAGCAACAGAAACGCGCCAAGCGCGCAAAAGCCAAAGCCAAGCAGATCCGCATGGTCGGCAGAAAATCCATCGTGGATCAGGACCTGCCCGATTTCGGCGAGCCAATCCCGGAATACACCCTGGCGATGTTCAGCAAAATGCGTGACGCCGAAGCGGTCAGCCGCAGCGAAATGCTCTCGGTATTGCTGACGGACCTCGCCTTTATCATCATCGACCATCCAGAACTGCTGGACATGGAAAACGCCGACGACGAAGGCATGGCCGCCACCCACCTGGCCGCCGACATGCTGATCGACTACCGCATGTGGGCCGACGGCATGGACCGCGACGCCGCCCAGGCATGGCTGAGCGAGCCACAGTTCATCGCCGATTTCGGCGCTGCACTGGATGTCTACCGCGAGTCGCTGGAAGCGCCGGAAGAAAAAGCCGAGTAAGGGTTACGCCCAAACAAAAAAGGCCGCTTTTGTCATCACTGACAGCGGCCTTTTTGGCTCTGATCGAGCGCATTCCTTCCGTCAGGCACCACGTATATCCCGTTGACATATCCAACACAAAACCTATCCTTTGGACTCATCGCACCAGCAAAAGCGCAGGAGGTCCAAATGGAACAGACAACCCTTTTCATGAGCAATCGAAGCCAGGCCGTTCGCCTGCCGAAAGCTGTAGCCATGCCAAGCGACGTGAAACGAGTCGACGTCGTCGCCGTAGGTCGAAGCCGAATCATCACGCCCGCCGGTGAAACCTGGGACAGTTGGTTCGATGGCGAAAGCATCACGGCAGACTTCATGACCGATCGCGAGCAACCCGCCGATCAGGAGCGTGAGTCGTTCTGATGATCAAGTACATGCTCGATACCAACATCTGCATCTTCACCATCAAGAACAAACCACAGGTGGTACGGGAGGCGTTCAACCGTCATCACGGCCAACTGTGCATCAGTGCGGTTACGCTGATGGAGCTGATCTACGGCGCGGAAAAATCAGCAGCGCCCGAAAAAAACCTGGCGGTCATCGAGGGCTTCGCCGCCCGACTTGAAGTCCTGCCCTTCGACAACGAAGCAGCAGCACACACCGGAATGATTCGATCCGAGCTGGCAAAGGCAGGCAAACCCATAGACCCGTACGACCAGATGATCGCGGGGCACGCACGCTCACGCGGGTTTATCGTGGTCACCAACAACCTGCGGGAGTTTGAGCGAGTTCCAGGGTTACGCGTAGAAGACTGGGCTCATGTCGACTGAACACAGGACAATCGACAGAAACAAAAACGGCCGCTCGTCATCACTGACAGCGGCCGTTTTGCATTACGCGGTATGAATCAGTTCAGCACTACCGCGCCGCGTTTTTCCAGCTTGCGGCGGCGAGCCACCAGCAAGCCGGTCGCTACCACCAGGGCACTGAGCAAGCCGGTCGCAAGAATTTCCACGCGATGGGCATCCTGGAACAGCATGATGGTCAGGGCCGCGACGATGAAGACGATCACCGCGTAGGTCAGGCCCGGGAACAACCACATGCTGAAGGCGATTTTCTCGCCGCGCGCGATACGCTGCTTACGCATGCGCAGTTGCGAAATCGCAATCACCAGGTACACCAGCAGTGCGATGGCACCGGAGCTGGCCAGCAGGAATTCGAACACCGCAGCCGGAGCCACGTAGTTGGCGAATGTTGCCAGGAACGCGGCACCGGTGGACAGCATCACCGCCCAGTAAGGCGTGCCACTGTTGTTGGTGCGCGTGGACATCGCCGGCGCATCGCCGCGCTTGCCCAGGGAAAACATCATGCGCGACGACGTGTAGAGCGCCGAGTTCAGGCAGCTGGTCACGGCAACCAGTACCACAATGTCGACGATCATCTTGGCGTTCGGGATGCCCATGCGTTCAAGCACAGTCTGGTAAGAACCAACGCTGGCCAGGATCGGGTCGTTCCATGGCACCAGGGCCACAACGATGAAGATCGACACGAGGTAGAACAAGCCGATCCGCCAGATCACCGAGTTGGTGGCCTTGGAGATTTGCTTGCCCGGATCTTTCGATTCGGCGGCCGCGATGGTCACGATCTCGGTGCCCATGAAGGAGAACATGGTGGTCAGGATCGCACCCAACACTGCGCCCATGCCGTTTGGCAGGAAGCCCTGGGTGTCGAACAGGTGCGAAACACCGCTGACCTGGCTGCCCGGCAGGAAGCCGAAGATCGCCATGAGGCCCAGAACAATGAAACCAATGATGGCCAGCACTTTGATCAGGGCGAACCAGAACTCGAACTCACCGTAGTTCTTTACGCTGAACAGGTTGGTCACAGTCAGCAACATCGTGATGACCAGGGCGAAGGCCCAGATGTCCACGCCAGGGAACCAGGCATGCAGGATGGTCGCAGCGGCGTTGGCTTCCAGCGGAATTACCAGCACCCAGAACCACCAGTAGAGCCAGCCGATGGTGAAACCGGCCCAGTGACCGATCGCACGGTCGGCGTAAGTCGAAAACGAACCGGTGTCCGGCGAGGCAACGGCCATTTCGCCGAGCATGCGCATCACCAGCACCACCAACATACCGGCGGCGGCGTAAGCCAACAGAACAGCCGGACCTGCAGCGGCGATGGCGTGACCCGAGCCAACGAACAAGCCGGCGCCGATAACCCCGGCAATCGACAGCATGGTCACGTGGCGCGGTTTGAGCCCCTGTTCGAGGCCACTAGAGCTTTGGGTACTGCTCATTAAAACTACCTTTGTAAGGAGAAGCGAATGCGTGCATCCCGTTCGGCGAACCTTCTCGTAAAAAGAAGCCAACAGGGCGTTCTGGATTCTGCACGCAATAATTGCGCCAAAATATTTCAAAACCCTCTAACCCGGCGATCTCACCCCGACCGGACAGTCATCGCAACCCATTGAATTCAATGGCACTTTGCCAGAACGTTACCCTGCCACCCACTTTGTGGGGTGAATCAGCGCACCGGAAACACACCTGAAAATGGCTCCGCGCACATTAAAAGTGCACAAGCGGTGCATTTGGCCGGATAGCGCTTCCAACACCCTGCCAAAGCTGGCAACATCGCGCCTTTTTTTGCGGCAGCCACCGCGCCTTTTATCGACAGGCAAGGTTCAAACGGCTGTTCGGTTGTTGATGGGGCGACAGTCTGCTGCGCCGATGCGACAACCTGCCACGCACCAGCCGTTTACCGTCCGTAGCGCTGTTGGCTGCCATTGAAACGCTATGCTAGGTTGGCCGCCTCGCCAGGAAGGCCGCCAACAGCAGGAGCGCAACATATATGAGGAACGCACATGGCTGAGGCCACGCCCGCGCTTGAAATCCGCAACTTGCACAAACGCTATGGTTCGCTGGAGGTGCTCAAAGGCATCTCGCTGACCGCCCGCGACGGCGACGTGATCTCGATCCTGGGTTCCTCCGGCTCCGGCAAGTCCACGTTCCTGCGGTGCATCAACCTGCTGGAAAATCCGCACCAAGGCCAGATCCTGGTCGCCGGCGAAGAACTCAAGCTCAAGGCCGCGAAGAACGGTGAACTGGTGGCCGCCGACGGCAAGCAGATCAATCGCCTGCGCAGCGAAATCGGTTTTGTATTTCAAAACTTTAATCTGTGGCCGCACATGAGCGTGCTCGACAACATCATCGAAGCCCCGCGCCGCGTACTCGGCCAGAGCAAGGCCGAAGCCATCGAAGTGGCCGAAGCCCTGCTGGCCAAGGTCGGTATCGCCGACAAGCGCCACGCGTACCCGGCGCAGTTGTCCGGCGGCCAGCAACAACGGGCGGCCATCGCCCGCACCCTGGCCATGCAGCCCAAGGTCATCCTGTTCGACGAGCCGACCTCGGCGCTTGACCCGGAAATGGTCCAGGAAGTACTTAATGTCATCCGCGCGCTGGCCGAAGAAGGCCGCACCATGCTGCTCGTAACCCACGAAATGGGCTTCGCCCGTCAGGTCTCCAGCGAAGTGGTGTTCCTCCACCAGGGCCTGGTAGAAGAGCAAGGATCGCCACAGCAGGTGTTCGAAAACCCGCTTTCGGCGCGCTGCAAACAATTCATGTCCAGCAACCGCTAACGGAGCTACCCACATGCAGAACTACAAAAAGGTCTTCCTGGCTGCCGCCGTCACCCTGGCGTTCAGCGCCGGTGCCATGGCCGAAACCCTGAAGATGGGCATCGAAGCGGCTTACCCGCCGTTCAACAATAAAGATGCCAGTGGCAATGTCGTCGGCTTCGACAAAGAGATCGGCGACGCCCTGTGCGCCAAGATGAAAGTCGAGTGCACCGTCGTGACCTCCGACTGGGACGGCATCATCCCGGCCCTGAACGCCAAGAAGTTCGACTTCCTGATCTCCTCGATGTCGATCACCGACGAGCGCAAGCAAGCGGTGGACTTCACCGACCCGTACTACTCCAACAAGCTGCAGTTCATCGCCAAGAAAGACATCGACTTCAAAACCGACAAGGCGGCGCTCAAAGGCAAGATCATCGGCGCCCAGCGCGCGACCCTGGCCGGCACCTTCCTGGAAGACAACTATGGTGACGACATCACCATCAAGCTCTACGACACCCAGGAAAACGCCTACCTCGACCTGACTTCCGGCCGCCTGGACGGCATCCTGGCCGACAAGTACGTCAACTACGAATGGCTGAAAAGCGACGCTGGCCGTAGCTACGAGTTCAAGGGCGACCCGGTGGAAGAAAGCGACAAGATCGGTATTGCCGTGCGCAAGAAGGACCCGATCCGCGAGAAGCTGAACACCGCGCTCAAAGAAATCGTCGCTGACGGCACCTACAAGAAGATCAACGACAAGTACTTCCCGTTCAGCATCTATTGATACTGACCTGCCTGACCGGCGCCTGATGGCGCCGGTTCTCGGCCTTGCCTGCCGCGATTTGAAAAGAAATCCATGATTATCGACCTCTACGGATTCGGCCCGGCGCTCGCCGCTGGCGCGCTGATGACTGTGAAACTGGCACTCTCGGCCCTGTGCCTGGGGCTGGTACTCGGTCTGCTCGGCGCCTTGGCCAAGACCTCCCCGTACAAGCCGCTGCAATGGCTTGGCGGCACTTACTCGACCCTGGTTCGCGGCATCCCGGAATTGCTCTGGGTGCTGTTGATCTACTTCGGCACGGTCAACCTGATGCGTGCCTTGGGCGAGTTCTTCGGCAACCCCGACCTTGAACTCAACGCCTTCGCCGCCGGCGTGATTGCGCTGGGCCTGTGCTTCGGCGCCTACGCCACGGAAGTGTTTCGCGGCGCGATCCTCGCCATTCCCAAAGGCCATCGTGAAGCCGGCGTGGCCCTGGGCCTGTCGAAGTGGCGCATCTTCACCAAACTGATCATGCCGCAGATGTGGCGCATCGCCCTGCCCGGCCTGGGCAATCTGTTCATGATCCTGATGAAGGACACCGCGCTGGTGTCGGTGATCGGCCTGGAAGAAATCATGCGTCACGCGCAAATCGGCGTGACCGTCTCCAAACAGCCGTTCACCTTCTATATGGTGGCCGCGTTCATGTACCTGAGCCTGACGGTGCTGGCGATGACCGGCATGCACTTGCTGGAAAAACGTGCCGCTCGCGGCTTCGCGAGGAGCACCCAATGAACTGGGAAGTCATCATCAAGTGGCTGCCGAAACTGGCCCAAGGCGCAACCCTGACCCTCGAACTGGTGGCCATCGCCGTGATCGCCGGTTTGCTGCTGGCCATCCCACTGGGCATCGCCCGCTCGTCGCGCCTGTGGTGGGTGCGGGCATTTCCCTACGGCTACATTTTCTTTTTCCGTGGCACGCCGTTGCTGGTCCAGCTGTTCCTGGTCTACTACGGCCTGGCGCAGTTCGACGCGGTCCGTAACAGTTCGATGTGGCCGTACCTGCGCGATCCGTTCTGGTGCGCCACGGCAACCATGACCCTGCACACCGCGGCCTACATTGCGGAAATCCTGCGGGGCGCCATCCAGGCGATTCCACCGGGCGAGATCGAAGCGGCACGGGCGCTGGGCATGTCCAGGCCCAAGGCACTGTTCTACATCATCCTGCCGCGCGCCGCGCGCATCGGCCTGCCGGCCTACAGCAACGAAGTGATCCTGATGCTCAAGGCCAGCGCCCTGGCCAGCACCGTGACCCTGCTGGAACTGACCGGCATGGCCCGCACCATCATTGCCCGGACCTACCTGCCGGTGGAGATCTTCTTCGCCGCGGGCATGTTCTACCTGGTAATGGCTTACGTGCTGGTGCGTGGCTTCAAGCTGCTGGAGCGCTGGTTGCGCGTCGATGCCTGCCAAGGGCGTTGATACCGGCGTGTTGACGGGCGAGGCCCTGCTCGCCCGTTTCACCGCGCTGGATGCTTTTCTGACAGAGCATCAGGCACTGTGGAAACCTCGGCCGTTCACTCATCTACAGCTGCCTTGGGAAGCGTCCTACCCGGAGCTGGCCGCATGGCTACGCGAGCGAACGCTGGAAAACGCGGAAAACGCTCACAACCAACCCGCCCTCCTGAATGCACCCGAACCCTTTGCTTGCCTGGCAACAATGTCCGTTGCCTTGAGTGCCGTGGATGAATTGCCCGCGCGCATGCTCGAAGCGGCCGGCCATCGATTGAACGTCGATGTACCGGGGCGCAAATGGCAGCAGATCGAAGCCTTCGCCAGTCGCTTGCAGTTTTCCGAGGCACCGCAGCATTGGCTGGACTGGTGCTCAGGCAAGGGACATCTGGGCCGCCGCCTGCTGCAACCGGGGCAACAACTGACATGCCTGGAATACGACCCGGCACTGGTCACCAGCGGCCAGGCACTCAGCCAGCGCCATCACCTGCATGCGCTGCATATCGAACAGGATGTGCTCGCGGCAGACGCCGCTTGTCTACTGCGTGCGTATCACACGCCCGTCGCGCTTCACGCCTGTGGTGATTTGCATGTGCGGTTGATTCAACTCGCCAGCGCCACAGGCTGCAAACAGCTCGCCATTGCACCGTGCTGCTACAACCGAATCAGTCTTGCCCAATACTCGCCGATTTCCTCGGCCGCCAATGGCTCCGGCCTACAGCTTTCCCTCGACGACCTCGCGCTGCCCATGAGCGAAACCGTTACCGCCGGTACCCGCGTGCGACGTCAACGCGACACCTCCATGGCCCGGCGCCTGGGCTTCGACTTGCTGCAACGGCAACTGCGCGGCCTGGACGAGTACCTGCCAACCCCTTCCCTGCCCAGCGCCTGGCTGGACAAACCCTTCGCCGATTACTGCCATCACCTGGCCGCACTCAAAGAGTTATCCACAATCGGCCCGCAAAATTGGCCAGCCCTCGAAGCCGCCGGTTGGCAACGACTGGCCGAAGTGCGCAACCTTGAACTACTGCGCGGACTTTTCCGACGCCCGCTGGAGCTTTGGCTGGTCCTTGATCGGGCACTTTTCCTCGCCGAGCGGGGCTACAGCGTCCGCGTCGGCACCTTCTGCGAAACCCCGCTCACGCCGCGTAATTTCCTGCTCCTGGCCGAACGCGCCTAAACGCATCCGACCTGTGGATAACTCTGTTGATGGAATTATCGTGGATCCAATATCCATGCAGGTTTCAGGACTAAATCCACACTGTTCATTTTTTGTACACCCGAATAAAAAATCGAAAAAACAGGTATTTGCGGACAAATGAGAACAGATCCACAAATTCGGCCTAAACCCGGTGCGCTGCCAATCGCATTGTGCATAAGCATTTAATCAAAACGACATAAACGCCTAATCCCGGACCGTAGACAGGGGAAATTGCACCCTTTCATTACTCTTGATATACACACACGCAAGGGCGCCGGCAGCGCGGCCACAAACAAGAACATTCCTCCGACAGGATGCCCCAGTGACGTTCATTTCATACGCACAGAATTTCGAAGACATACGCCTGTGGCGCGCCCTCAAAACCGTTGAGAACGGCTTCTACATCGACGTCGGGGCAAACCACCCCACCCATGACTCAGTCACCAAGGCGTTCTATGACCATGGCTGGACCGGCATCAACGTCGAACCGATGCCCAACTACTACGAAGCCCTGTGCCAGCAACGTCCCAAAGACACCAACCTGCAATGCGCGGCCGGGGAAAGTGCTGACGACCTGACCTTCTACGGCATCGCCGGCACCGGCCTCTCGACCCTCGATCCGACCATGGCGAAATTGCACAAAGACGCCGGCATGGACGTGCGCAGCCAAACGATCAAGTCCCGCACCCTGAGCTCCATCTGCGAAGAACACGCCCGGGACCGCGATATCCATTTCCTGAAAATCGACGTCGAAGGCCACGAAGAAACCGTCCTGCGCGGCATGGACTTCAGCCAATGGCGGCCATGGGTGATCCTCATCGAAACCCCCTGGGCCCGCGACCAGACTTGGGAAACCCTGGTCACCGACGCCGGCTACCACTCCATCCTGTTCGACGGCATCAACACCTACTACCTCGCCGAAGAACACCTGAACCTCAAACCCGCCTTCGACATCCCGCCTTGCAACCTGGACGAGTTCCAGTTCTGCAAAGGCCACAACTTCAGCCACCCCGTCAGCGACGCCGAACACCAACTCGCCGCCGCCCTGCAACGCGCCGAACAGGCCGAAGCACAGCTGCGCGCGATGCAAAACAGTCGAGCCTGGCAAGCCATCCAGAAACTCAAGAAAACCCTGCTGCGCACCTGACCTGAAGCTCGTGCAAAAATAGTCAGAATTCAGGGGTTTACAGAAGCCAGCCAATCGCTATAATCGTCGCCCTGACACGCCGGTATAGCTCAGATGGTAGAGCAACTGACTTGTAATCAGTAGGTCCCGGGTTCGATTCCTGGTGCCGGCACCATACAAAACAAAGCCCTCGTAGAAATACGAGGGCTTTGTTGTTTCTGGGGGGTGGAAACTCCCCTAGAAGCGGCCACATTGCTGCGATAAGACCAACAACGCCTTATCTCCGTATACAAACCAAACATTGCCCGCGCGCTTACCCGTTACAATTTCACGTCAGCGCGACGTTGACGGGCTCTTACACCTACCTATAATGCACCCCAACACACCCGCCAAGCCTAGGTTGACCCAGTCAGCAAGCTCAAATCGTGCGGGTTTTTTTTGTCTGGAGAAAACTACATGAGGCCCTTCGACAAGCCGGCCCTCAGCGTAGAACAGCAATTGGAACTGCTAAAGCAACGAGGCCTGCACGTCGCCAACGACGATCGGGCCATGCGCTTTCTCGAAGTGGTCACGCTGTTTCGCCTGAGCCCTTACATGCGCCCCTTCCAGGAGCCAGACCCTGAACACACCTTCAAGCCCGGTAGCACTCTGAAAGCAGTCGTCGACATCTACCGCTTCGATGGTTCGTTGCGACGCATAACCATGGATGCCATCGAACGTGTCGAAGTCGCCATACGAGCGACTATCAGCAATCACATGTGCCCTAAGTATGGGCCTGACTGGATAGCTGACGCGTCAGTCTTCTCCTCGTCATATTCACATTCTGATCTTCTGCGTCCCCTGCGAGATCATCTGAGCAAGGAACGGAACAAACTTGGACGTGAGATTGATCGCATAAAAAAGAGCCGTCAGGCTGATGGGGTCCAGCAACAGCGGATTGAAAATCGCATGCGCGATAACTATTTTCGATTCTACGGGTCGACTTATGCCCATCCTGAGTTGCCGCCCGCCTGGGCTGTTCTGGAAGAGCTCAGCCTTGGCACGGTATCTACCCTCTTCAATGCCATAGGCAAAAGCGTCGACAAGAAAGCGATCGCTAGCAGATTCAATCTGCCCTTCGAAGTATTGGCCTCCTGGCTCCACACCCTGACCTTCATTCGAAACTGCTGCGCCCACCACTCACGACTATGGAACCGAGAGCTCTCGATTCGACCATCCTTACCCAAAGAATGGGCCATCCCAAATGCGCCTGCCGACCGGCCTCAACCCAAGCAGCGGCTATACATCGTATTGACGATGCTGGCCTATCTAACCGACTTGATCAGTCCAGACAGCCAGTGGAAATTTCGCCTGGCCGAAATAGTGGATCAGCAGGAACTGGGTTATTTGAGACTCATGGGATTTCCAAATGATTGGAAACGTCAGCAGCAATGGTGTTTGGAGTAAGGAAGCCAGAAATAGACCACGATTAATTTCCTACGATCACTCAAGCCGAAAATCGTGGTCTGCCCCCATCGAGTCCATGAATCCGCTCACCCAGTCGACGACAACATCACCGCCCCGAAAAAAAAGCCGTGGCGCATTCAAACATGGGTAAGCCTGTGAAATCACCGCACCCTTCCACGCGGGTCCATCCAAGCGGAACTGCAATGCCGCCCTGCTTGGATGGACCTCACTTAAAAAATCTAAAGCCCACCAAACTGTCTGTGGGAAACCACTCATTTCCGCCGGGGGATAATTTCATCCACAACCGCAGAACCCCCGATAATTCGAGCCTTGACCCGAATTATCCACAGGCGTAGAAAAGATCGGGCAAAGCGCTGTCGTTGACAGCAACCCAGGTAGCCAGAACCTTTAAGGCTACGCCACACGGTGGTGGTTCTCCCGAAGTGCGATTAGCGTCCGGTGGCTCGCACGGTCACAGCGATGTGATGGATGCCTACTTTTACCAGTATGCCCACTGCGGCAACTCATCCCCTTTCATAGCTGCCCTGCAGCAACCTATCCGCTTGGCCATTTCCTTGCGCCAACCTGCGCCCGTCTCTTTCTCCCGGAAAGAGACGGGCGTTCCTGTCGCTGCTGCAGCCCAGCTCGTACAAGGCTTTGCGGCATTCCCCCTCGTGACAATCGACGTGACAAACACCGAAGTCACCAGCAACAGCGATGCCGATGATGGTGCCGCAGACCAGGGGAATGGACTGCACCTGACTGACAGTCAGGTATGCCCCGGTCATCGCATCGCTGCTTTCACCCGGCTCAGGATCTTCAGGCGTTGGTCTCGTCAGCCAGTGCTGCCTCCACCCGCCCACTTCTTCGGAAGTGCTCAGGAGGCCAGATCATGAGATGCCCAAGCTCCCGGTCGTAAGGAGCCGCCAGTCCCGCGTTAGTGGACAACCCTCACAGGTCGCAGGGGCCTTGATCCCTGATAACACTCAGCATTCTTGGCGGGATGACGTGGGGAAGGTTTTAAAAGTTTTGGCTTCGAGAGGAGTTCGATCATGGCACTGGTAGGTAAACGTGACGGGCGCAATTTTGGCTATGGTCGGCAACTGAGCTATGCCGGGCCGCAAGCGCTACGAGATCTGTTTGGCGACGGGCATTACGGGACCGTCAAAGCACACAGTGATCGGTGGCAAGCATTTGTACGATGGTGTCGATCAAAAGATGGACCGGGGTTCAACGATGCGCGGCAAATTGATCGGCAGACCTTGCAGGACTACGCCGGGCACCTCCGAAATCAAGTTGAACAAGGCGAGCTGGCCATCGCCACTGCACAAAACCGACTGTCTAGTGTGAATCGGACCATGGCCGCGCTTCGCGGTGATCAGTATGTAAAAGTACCGAGTCCGAGCAAAGAGCTGGGAATGCAGCGCACCACGGTCCGCTCAGCGATACCGCAAGGTCAGGATCGTGAACAGGTGATACGCATTATCGACGCGCTTCGCGAACAGCATCCCCGTGCCGCCGCTATTACACAGTTGGCAAGAGCCACCGGAATGCGCTTGCGAGAGGCTATCTTGGCCGACCTTGTACGCCTAAAACGTGAGGCAAACCAATTCGGCAGGATCAACATCCAGGATGGCACCAAAGGTGGGCGCTCGGGTGCGCCGGCACATCGATGGATTACGGTAGATGATCATATTCGTGACGCGCTGAGGTTTGCCGAACAAGTCTCGCCCGACGGTAGCCGCAACCTGTTAGCTCCGCACGAAAGCTTTCGCGACTTCAGGCAGTGCGTCGTTCGGCCTGCCCGGGACATCCTCCATACGCACAACCTTAAAGGGTTTCACGAATTGCGGGCGGCCTATGCGTGCGAACGCTATGAGCAGCTCTCCCACCATCAAGCGCCGATCAACGGAGGCAGATGCTACCAGCTCGACCCGCGTCTCGATCAGGAAACCAGAACCAAAATCAGCTATGAACTGGGCCACGGCAGGGTCGACATTGTGTCAGCTTATATCGGCGGTAGGACGTGAGTAAGCCATTCGACATCGAGCTTTTCCTGGCTGCCGTCCTGACCGGATCGCATGCCACACGCGAGCGTCATATACGCCAGGCAAAGATCATTCAAGCGGCGATCTCTGATCGCTGGCAACGAGACAATCCTTGGACCTGGCAACGAAAGCATCTCGTCTGGTTTTTCGACATTCATCTAGCCCAGCACTCCCCCTACACACGGGCCTACTATCTGGTTACCGCGCATTTGGTTTGCAAAAGGGCCGGAAAGACCTGGACGTTACGTACCATCAAATTGTCTGCTCTAGACCCATAGCTTGTGGGAATGATAGTCAGTCAAAACAAGGAGAAACGACCTTGTGGATTTCCGCCCCACCCCAAGAGAGCCAACCATCACGCGAAAGCCTTCGTGGGAAAAGCACTGACGCTTACGCATAGATAGTTTTCCCAAATTGGGATATTGACAGCCTTATCTAATCCGAGCATTATCCTCCCAAATCGGGAAGAAAAAATATGCGACTCATCGGACGTGAAAAGCTAGCCAGCTTGAAAGGCATCGGCAGCGAAATTGAGAAGTGGGTGCGAACCTGGGCGTCTGAGGTCATGAGCGCTCACTGGAAGCATCCCACTGAAGTGAGCAGCCAATTCCCAAATGCCAAAAACACTGGCAATGGTACGTTTTTATTCCCTGTATGTAATGGCGGCTTAACGATACAACTGTTAATCGTCTTCCCGCAGGGTGTAGCCCTTATTACAGATCTAAAAGTTAGCGAAGACACCCATGGACACTAAGGTTATCCGGACAGACGAACAGTACCGAGCATACCTTGAAGAAGTTCAGGTACTGATGGCCAAAAATCCATCCCTTTACACTACTGATAGTGACAGACTTGAAGTACTCACTGTCCTACTTGAAGCCTACGAAAATAGTAAGTACCCAGTTGAGCCGCCAGATCCAATTGATGCAATTCTCTTTCGCATGCAAGAAAAGGGATTGAAGCAGGCAGACCTCGTTCCCTACTTCGGTACCAGCAGTCGGGTTTCAGAAGTTTTAAATAGAAAAAGACCTTTAACCGTTCAAATGATTCGAGCGTTATCACTTGGACTGGGCATATCTGCAGAAACTCTTATAGGTTTATCAACCCCTGATAACGAGCAAACAAAACAAGATATAGATTGGTCGAAATTTCCAATTAAAGAAATGACACGTAGGGGATGGCTGCAAAACTTTTCATTTCAAGCAAAAACTTCGGTTGAAGATATTGTTAAACATTTCATCTCAGACGCAGGATTACAGTTCGGAGCCGCAGCATTTCGAAGAACGCTTTCGGGAGAAGCAAAATCTCCAACAACCCAATACTCCCTTTATGCTTGGCTAGCTAGAGTAATACAATCCGCACGTATAAGAAAACCAAAACTTGGCCCGTTCAACAGTGAAAATATTTCCAGCAATTTTTTAAGAGAGCTCGCACAACTTAGCTGGTCGGAACGCGGCCCGCTACTTGCTGTAGAGTATTTGGAAAGGCAAGGAATAGCAGTAGTAATTGAGCCTCACCTTAAAGGCACTCAATTGGACGGTGCAGCTCTGAAAGATAATGATGGCACTCCAATTGTCGCGTTAACACTGAGATACGATAGGCTAGACAACTTCTGGTTCACGCTGCTTCATGAGGTCGCCCATATTTGGAAGCATGTAGGGAATGAAGATGCCTTTTTAGACGATCTTAATACAGAGTCGGAGGATCGGCGTGAGGCGGAAGCCAATCGATTGGCGCGAGAGGCATTTATTCCTAGAGGAATCTGGAGAAGAAGTGATGCCTTTATCTCCCCAAATAGAGAAAACATAGAGGCATTAGCAAGAGAGCTTAGAATCCATCCAGCTATAATTGCCGGTAGATTGAGGAAAGAATCTGGAAATTATAGTAGCTTTCCAGATTTGACAGGGCAGCACCAAGTAAAATCGTTGTTTTTATCCACAGCTGATTACGAGGTTTTCAAATGACCCCTCGATACATACCTGTTCTCAAAGCAATGGATAGCGAATTCAAAGCAGTTGCTCAAATGAGCAAGATAACTGCCGACCGAACTTGTCCTTTGTTTGAAATCCCACGTATCGGCAAGAACATTACTGAAGCAAAGCGTTTTGAAGGATGCGCTCATCTGACCACAGCGTACCTAAACGAAGTGACTGATAGGATTGCCGCTGTATGGAAAGGCAGAACATCGATGGTCGATGCCTTCCATTGGCAACCAGACGCGACTGTAGAGTCTGGAGAGCATATCGTCCAATATATTTATGGCAGACTCACTGCGCTCGGAGTTAATATCCGTCCAATAATCGGATATGACCGCTGGGAAAACCAAGCTTATCGATTGGCACTACAAAACTTAGATCCAGAACTTTTACATCAATCCTGTATACGCCTTGATCTTCAAGCCTTAGAGGACACCGAAGAGCCAGAGTTTTTCGAAGAGAACATTGAGTCTATCTTAGACGGTTTGTCACTTGAACCAAGCAACTGCTCTTGCCTAATTGATTTTGGCGACGTGACCGGTTGGTCCGTTGTAGACATGCTGGATAAGGTAGATTCAATTCTTTCTATCCTTGAAAAATACGCATTCAGCTACATTGCTGTATCAGGATGCTCACTGCCTAAATCAATTGATCTAGCTGTAAAGAAACCCGATACATCAGATATCATTCCACGCAAAGAAATGTTGGTATGGCAAGCGATCCGTCAAAGCAATCCGAAATTGCGGATCATCTATAGTGACTATGGTGTACGAGGTCCGTCGAGTAACGAAGGCATTCGAAACCCTCACGCTAATGGAAAAATCAGATATACGATCGATAAGCACTTTTTCATAGTTCGCGGTCACTCCATGAAGCTTCCTGGAAAAGGTCAACAAATGTGGGGGCTCGCCAAAACTGTTGTTGAGTCTAGATACTATATGGGGGAAACCTTTAGCTGGGGTGATAACCGTATTTTAGAATGCAGCAAGAAAGAGTGTATGGGGGGTCACCCACAATGGATTACCAATGACACTAGCCACCATCTGGCCTATGTGATGGCCGAAGTTAACAACTTTGAGCTATCCGTTATTGGTTCAAGTTTAGAAGAAAGCGAATTGAGCTCTTGAAGTAATTTCCAAGATAATTAGCTTCTGGACCAATATATCAAAAGGGGGTATGGGATGCCCCCCAGCAGTACGTCCGGACTCGATGAGTCCGGATCTAATAAAATCGTCACCCAAGGATTTTCAGCTTGTAACTGCGTCTAAAGCCTTGTTACCAATTATAAGCCTAGAGATCTTTACTGCCTATTTCGCACCCTTCATATTACCAGCGCAATTTAGCCTCTAGATCAACTTTTTATTGATGAAGACCTCTCTGATGGAACACGATTTTAAAAGCATGGAAAAGGGTGAGCTACACGTACACTTAAATGGCCTCGTCAGTACTCGCCTAGTTATTGATTTACTCCAGCAGCAGGGAGCAGAAATTCCTGATAATTTTAATTTAGAAAGAGACCTCACCAGGTTTACACCTTCCCCTGACCTTCAGACATATCTAAAGCCTTGGCAAGTTTTAAGGCTTATTCCTCAAGGTCGCACAGCTCTCAATTTAATGGTTTTTAGTGCATTCGAAAACCTAGCAGCTCAGAATGTAAAGTTTGTCGAGTTACGGAGTAGCGTAATTTATCTTGCACTCCTTAATAACGTCACAGTACCCGAGGCGCTCTTGTGGTTGACCGAAGAGATTTACAGCGCCTCATTAAAATACGGTATTAGGGGCGGGCTGATATTAACGGTTTCACGCGGGGATTACGCTGCGGAACATCTACGTACCCTCTTAGCCGCTTATGCATCTATTGGTAAGCCCGGAATAATAGTAGGACTAGATTTAGCTGGCAACGAAGATACCGTATCTCCAACAGAACTCCCTCAGTTATATCGGAAAGCAAAATCTGATTTAGGATTAAAAGTCACTATACACGCAGGGGAAACAGGCAACCCCCAAAATATTATAGAAGCTATCACCGAGTTTGATGCTGACAGGATTGGACACGGTACAGCCGCATTCAAATCAACTAAAATCATGGAATTGATGCACAAGCGCGATATATGTGTAGAGGTATGCCCTATTAGCAACCGCCTAACAGGTGCTGTAAAATCAAGCGAGTCCCACCCTGTATGCGAGTTCATAAAATTCGGTGTACCATTCGTTATTTGCTCGGACAATCCGGCGATTCACGGTGCGAGCATTAGCGATGACTATAATGAGTTCTATAAAGAAACAGAAAATAGTGCCATCCTCGAGAACATGCTGACCTTACAAAGAAAATATAGCTTCATGGAAGATCAAAATGAAAATTAGATTTGTTTCAAAAAACAACTTCAAAGTCCAAGAAGTCCAACAAATACTTCAGGATACTGGAGTAGAGGTCGTTGCTGCCCGATACTCAATTGATGAAATCCAAACTGAGAATGTTGATAGTTTGGTCAGAGATAAATTACTGAAGGCTTTCAATATAATAGGACGTCCTGTTTTCGTCGAGCATACTGGTCTCTATATTGACAGCCTCAATGGCTTCCCAGGTGGATTAACACAGATTTTTTGGGACAAGCTTCAAGCTGACAAATTTTCGACCCTGTTTGGATCCGGGGAAAATACTAACTTGGTCGCAAAAACGATAATTGGATATTGCGACTCTATGAAAATCCATCTTTTTGAAGGTGCAATAAAAGGCACCATATCTGCTGAACCCCGAGGAAACAGAGACTTTCAGTGGGATTGTGTTTTTATTCCAGAAGGCTTTACTGAAACTTTCGCGGAAATGGGGGATAGAAAAAATGACATATCGATGAGGCGTATTGCATTCGATAAATTTAAACAGTTTCTTAAAGATGGAAATACTTGATGGAACAGTTACTATCATCTTTTAAGCAAGGCAACGTTATACTTTTCGTTGGTGCTGGAGTATCCACCAATCTGGGGCTTCCATCTTGGGGCGAACTGATCGACAAAATCGCTCAAGAACTAGGGTATGACCCTGAGATTTATAAGACATTTGGCGATCATTACGCCCTTGCCGAATATTATAGGATCAAAAAAGGTAGTATCGGTCCCCTCCGAAGCTGGATGGACCGAAGCTGGCATGCTCCGACTATCAATATCGAATCGTCGAAAATTCATGAACTGATTGCAAAAGCCAACTTTCCAATAATTTATACTACAAACTATGATCGATGGCTCGAAAACACATTCGATCACTTCCAAAAGCCATACACCAAAATAGCATCAGTATCTGACGTAACTAAAATAAGACCTGGAAGCACTCAAATAATTAAGTTTCACGGAGACTTCGATGATGACACCTCGATAGTACTTGATGAAACTAGTTATTTTGAAAGATTAGAATTCGAAACACCTCTAGATATTAAATTGCGATCGGACGTGCTTGGCAAATCAGTACTATTCATTGGTTACCGACTTGCCGATATAAATTTAAGGTTCCTATTCTACAAGTTATCCAAAATCTGGAAGGCCAACTGCAATAGTGAGGCACAGCCTCGGTCATACATATTTTCACCTAGACCAAACCCCGTCCAAGAAGCCATTCTTAACCAATGGGGAATTAACATGCTTTCCTCTCAGGTAGACTCCCAAGGAGATGCTCTCGCGGAATTTTTAGAGAATTTTGTATAACTCAAATGCAGCTTTAGCAGCCTAAATCAAAGAAATTTACGACTTCGGCCTGATTTTAAAGATGGCTCTCAGCAGGCCAAAAGTCTAAAAGCAGACTCTGAAATTTATTAACCACATCGTTGCACCTGCTATGGGAATAATCCCTAGCGAAAAAACTGCAAAATCTTAGGGTAGCTTTAGGGGTATAGCAGATTAACCATAGCTGTTATCTCATTGTATTGAATTAAAAAAGTCCGATTTTTCGACTCCTGATGCCGCACCATACAAAACAAAGCCCCTGCAGAAATGCAGGGGCTTTGTTGTTTCCGGGGTTTGAAAAAGCGCTTTCAGTGCCCCGCGCTCTGACCACCGTCCACGTGCAGGATTTCGCCAGTCACGAACTTGGCGCCGTCCAGATACACGACCGCTTGCGCAATATCATCGATCTCGCCCATGTGACCGACCGGGTGCAGATTGCCCAGTGCTGCGTGGGTTTCTTCGCCGTGCATCGGGGTCTTGATGATGCCCGGGCTGACCGCGTTCACCCGGATCCCGCGCTTGGCGTATTCGATGGCCAGGGATTTGGTTGCTGCGTTGAGGCCGCCCTTGGTCAGCGATGCCAATACCGATGGCACGCCGTCGATGGCGTGGTCCACCAGGCTGGTGGTGATATTGACGACGTGGCCGCTGCCTTGCTTTTCCATCTCGGCGATGGCGAGTTGGGTGATATAGAAGAAGCCATTGAGGTTCACCGACAACACATTGGCGTAGTCTTCTGCGGTGTACGCGGTGAACGGCTTGGCGATGAAGATCCCGGCGTTGTTGACCAGGGTGTCGATGCGACCGAAACGGGACATCGCTTCACGGATGACACGCTGGGCGGTTTCCGGCTCGCCGATGTCACCGGCCACGGTGTGAATGTCCGGATCGGTGGACGGCTTGATCGAGCGCGAAGTGGCGACGATCCGGTAACCGAGTTCACGAAAGGCTTTGACCATACCGTCGCCGAGCCCCTGGGATGCGCCGGTGATTACGATGACTTTTTTCGAAATGCTCATGATGAAGACCTCTGACAATAAAGAATGGGGTAGAAAATCTGTAATCAGGCTTCGGCCGGGGCGTTCGCCATTTGTCGCAACATCTGTTCGTAGTACTCGACCGATTGCGAACCGGACACCAGATGGCGACCGTTCAGCACCATGGCCGGGACCGAGTTGATGCCGTGCTGGCGGTAATAAATTTCAAGCTCACGCACTTCGCTGGCGAATGCGTCGGACGCCAGCACCTCGCTCGCACCTGCCGCATCCAGCCCCGCTTCAGTCGCCAGGCGCACCAGCGTCGAGTGATCGCTCGGGTTCTGGCCTTCGCTGAAGTAGGCCCGTAGCAGCACCTTCTTCAGCTCGACCTGCCGGCCTTCCTGCAACGCCCACAGCAACAAGCGGTGCGCATCGAAGGTGTTGTAGAAGTGCGTGCGCTTCTCCAGATCGAACTTGAAGCCGATGGCCTCGCCGCGAGCGATCTGCATGGCCTTGCCGGCGGCGACGTCGTCGGCCGTTCTCCCGTACTTGCGCATCAAGTGCTCGACCGCTTGCTCACCTTCGGCCGGCATGTCCGGGTTCAACTCAAATGGCTTGTAGGTCAGCTCGACCGAGACTTCCCCGGCCACGTTCTCGATCGCCTGCTCCAGCGCCGTCGCCCCCAGTGCGCACCAGGGGCACACCACATCGGAAATGAAATCGATGGTGACGGAGGACGTCATGACTGCCCTTGCGTCTCGGCCAGTTGCTTGCGGTACTGGGTGGTGGTGATTCCGGCGTAACCCCAGTTATCGGTGTCGACTTCCTCGATCACGATGTGGGTCAGGTCAGGGCGTTTATTGAGCACGCGCTCCAGTGTTTCAGTGATCTCGGCAATGACCTGAGCTTTCTGCTCTGTGGTAACGCCATCGCGGGTGATGCGTACGGTTACGAAAGGCATGAGGGCAACTCCAGTGACCTTCCCGTCGGGATGATGGGAGAGGCGTTGGAGATGAATGTATGGGGTTGGCGGGAGGGGATAAAGGTGGGGGCGGGAACTTCATTCGTTACGTGGTGTAATGAATTAAAGAGAAGGCATGCAAAGTACTGGCGCCCATCGAGAAACCTGCCGACTTTCTCAAAAGTCGGCGATGTGTTGAGAATGGAGTTTGCCTTCTTAGCTAAATCGCTTGAAGGTCACGCAATGCCTCAGGATGCTGACTCGCCACACGCAACAGCGTCTGCGCTGCTCCCGTCGGTTGCCGCCGCCCCTGCTCCCAATCCTGCAACGTTCGCAAACTGACTCCAATCAGCTTGGCGAATGCACTTTGAGATACACCGACTTTGGCCCGTGCTTCAGCTGCCGTAGACAACGGCACCTCTGTCACGCGAGCGGCTTTGCCTGCTTTCATTTGACGCACAGAGTCCAGCAAGTCCTGCTGGAATTGCTCCAGTTCATTGACCATTGCTGATTTCCTCCTTCAGTTGCTTGAGGAAGGCCGCGGGTAAATTGTCGAACTTCGCCTTGGTGTAGGCGATTAACAACCAGATTGAGCCTTCAGAAAGCGTGTTGTAGTAAATGACACGGGTACCGCCTCGTTTGCCCATCCCGTTACGGGACCAACGGACCTTGCGAAGACCACCGCTGCCAGGAACCACATCGCCGGCCAGCGGATTAGCCGCCAGCCAGGTAATGAATTCATGACGTTCGCCATCGTCCCAGATGGATTCAGCATAACGCTTGAAAATTTCGGTTTCGATAATCGTGAACATGGACCCAACTATACGGCATTGCCGTATATGCGAGCAATCGATTTGAAGTGCTAAGACGTGTCGCAATTTTCCACTTTTTGCGACACGTCTTCCGAACATGTCGCCGCAGACGACACGTTCGGAAGACGTGTTACCAAAATCGAGTTTTGACGACATGAGCACATCAACAGCACAAAAAAGCCCCGAACCAGTCGGGGCTTCTTCTTTTTTCTCAGCCTTGCATCAGACCTCGATACCACAACCCATCATCAGAAAATATTGATCGGGTAATCCACAAACACACGCACTTCATTGCCGCTGACGTTGTACTCACTCGACTTCTGCGACACGCGCAGGACGGAGCTGCGCAGTTTCACGCTGAGGTCTTTGGCCGGGCCGCTTTGGACGACGTATTTGATCTGGTTGAAAATCTCGCGCTCGGTGCCGCCTTCGCTGGTGGACGTGGTGATGTTGTCACCGCGCACGTAGGCCACGTTGTAGCTCAGGCCCGGTACACCGAAGGTGCTGAAGTCCAGGCCGTAGCCCAGTTGCCAGCTGCGTTCGTCTTCGGCGTTGAAGTCGGACCAGTAGGAGTTGGCCAGGTAGATGGTGTTGCCGCCGTCGCCGATGCGACCCTGGTCTTTCTGGTAGCCGCCGTAGGCGTAGCCCAGGTTGCTGTCGCCGGTGCTGCGCTGGTGAGCGAGGGTGAACGAGTGCGGGCCGGTGATGAAGGTGGCCGCCAGGCTCCAGATCTTGTTGTCGTCGCCGGTGATACCGTTTTCGCGGACGTAGGAATCTTCCAGCTTGGTGCGGTAGCCGTTGAAGTCCAGGGTCAGGGACTGATCCTTGTCGATCGGGAACACGTAGTTGGCGTTCACGTATTGCTTCTTCAGCACATCTTCGACGTCGGAAGCGTACAGCGCAGCCTTGAATTGCTCGGTGAACTGGTAGCTACCGCCCAATACGTTGATCGACTTCAAGCCACCGCTGTCACGGCCTTCGGCGCTTTTGCGCGACTCGGCGGTGAAGCGACCGGCGTCCAGTTGCAGGCCATTGATCTCTTTGGAGGTGATCAAGGTGCCGGTGTAGCTTTCCGGCAGCAGGCGCGAGTTGTCGTAGTTCAGCACCGGCAGGGCCGGCATCTGGTCGCCGTAGGTCAGGGTGGTGCTGGACAGGCGGAACTTGATCGCCGCGCCGCCCTTGGACAGGTCGTCGGCCGGTTGGCCGCTGTCGCCCTTCTTGAAGAAATCGATGCCTTGCGCGCCGCTACGGTCCTCGCTGCGTTCCAGGTTCAGGGCGTACAGGCCGAAAGCGTCCACCCCCACACCGACTGTGCCTTGGGTGAAGCCGGACGAGAACGTGCCGATGGCCGCCTGGCCCCACTCGGATTTATCCGGGTTGCCGTCTTTGTAGTCACGGTTCATGTAAGCATTACGCAGCAGCACTTTGAGGCTGCTGTCTTCAACAAAACCCTTGGATTCGGCCTGGTCGTTCGCCATGGCCTGTGTCGCACTCAACATCCCCAGAGCGATCAGGCTGATTCGCTTGTTCAACATCGTGTTCTTTTCCTTATTTCCGGTTGATACGCGCTGTGTCGAACGGCCGAAACGGCGCTATCGCGCTCTTTTTTCATGGCGAAAACAAAAAGGCCCGCCCACGATTTCTCGCGGCGGGCCTTTTTATAATTGTTGATCGTGGCAGTCGGCCACAGGCGTTGGGCCGAATCGTAGCTGCGCCCTCAACGATGTGTCAATTTCATGAATCTTCTAAAAACAGGCGAAAACCGTCTAAGAAATGGCTTTACGCGGCAGGAATATTCAATCATCGCAGCCATTGAGGCCACAGGCTGCTACGGAAATGGATGCCCCCTGATCAGGTAGCGACTGACCCAGCCACTGCGCAAATGCCTGGGGCTTGCCTAGCCATGGCCCGATATCGATCAGGGTGAATTGGTCATCGTGCTCAAGCGCCAGGGTCGGAAAGCCCTGCCCGCCGACCTTGGCCAGAAGAGCACGGCTGTTCCTGATATGGCCTTCGGTGTCGGCCGACCTGAAGGTTTTTTCGAAGGCTTCGCGGTCCAGCCCCATGCCCTGGGCAAGTTCAAACAGTACCGACTCGTCGGCGATGCGGCGCCCCTCAACGTAGTGAGCACTTTGCAAATTTCCCAGCAACTCCAGCCCGCGACCGGTCATTTGCTCGGCAGCCAGCACCGCAGCGATGGGTGGCGCTGAATCGAACACAGCGCTGTGATCACGCAGCAACCCTTCGAAATAGGCTTCACCGAACGGCTGCCCGCTGTATTCGGCGATGCGCCGGTCGTGAGGCATGACGTAATTGCGCAGTTGTGGCGAAACCTTTTGCCGATTGGCCCCCGTCATCATGCCGCCACCGTGTGCAATCACGGGCAACACAGCCTGGGCGGCTTGCACCAGCGGTTTGGCGCCGTAGCACCAACCGCACAAGGGGTCGTAGATGTAATGCAGGATCATGGGAAAGCTCCGACAGAAATTCAGGAAAATTCGATGTCGGCAGGTTAGTGCCGCAGCGGCCCCGGAAAAACGCCGGATTGGCTTTCAGTCTGTTGCTTGAATCGGTCGAATGGTTGCCTCACAAAACCCTGTGAGGTCTTGGTGATTGCATGAATCGGCGGGCAAAAAAAAGCGCTGCCATCCCGGCAGCGCTTTTCTTGTTCAATCCGTTGTTTTTCTTCTTATCCTTCCATCACATCCCACAACGCATCCAGTTCCGCTTCGCTGAATAAACCAGCAGGGTAACGCTCGATCATCGTCCGGCGCGGATCAGTTTCGCTGATCTGACGCATTCCATTGGACTTGAACCAGTGCGCCAGGATCTGGAGCGATTCGCTATTTACTGCCAGGGGATGCAACGCCTTTTCGCCCACAACATTCACTTCGGCGTTCATTTCAGCGCTCTCTCCCGGTTTGTGAGCGGCTAACTTATCCAAGGTTTATGACAGAACATCGAAGTCCTCCCCCTCCCCGAGTTACAACAGCAGAGATACAAGAGCTGTGCCAAGGTTTCTGAAGTGTGTCCTTGTAGATACAAAAAAGCCCGCAGGCCTGTAGGGCCGCGGGCTCCGCGCAACAATGGTGGCTGATCGACAGCCTGAGGAATTTTGCAATCAACTCAAGCTGTTACGGCTTCACTCACTCCTTGTGCGGCGCGGGTTGTTGCTGGGTAAGGCAGTGAATATTGCCGCCCCCCAGTAACAGTTCGCGACCAGGCACCATCACCACTTCATGTTGCGGGAACAGGTTCTGCAAGATCTCCTTTGCCGGGCCATCCTGCGGATCGTCAAAGCACGGCGCGATGATGCCGCCGTTGACGATCAGGAAGTTCACGTAGGAACCGGCCAGGCGAACAGTCGGATTACGTTCCTGCGTACCGTCGACCGGATCGACACCGGCGCACTCTTGCTCGGTCGCAAACAGCGGACCCGGGATCGGCATCTTGTGCACCGTGAACGGGCGGCCCTTGGCGTCGGTGCTGCTTTGCAGCACTTTCATCGCTGCCTGGCAGCGCGGGTAGTTCGGGTCTTGCGGATCATCGGTCCAGGCCAGCAGCACTTCACCCGGGCGCACGTAGCAGCAGAAGTTATCCACATGGCCATCGGTTTCGTCGTTGAACAAGCCATCCGGCAGCCAGATGATTTTATCCACAGCCAGGTTCGCACTCAGGACCGCTTCGATTTCTGCGCGACTCATGTGCGGGTTGCGATTGCGGTTGAGCAGGCATTCTTCGGTGGTGATCAGGGTACCTTCGCCGTCGACGTGAATCGAACCGCCTTCCAGCACGAAGCCTTCGGTGCGGTAGCGCGGGCTGCGCTCGATCTCGAGGATCTTGCCGCCGACCTGCGAGTCACGGTTCCACGGCGAATACAGGCCGCCGTCAAAACCGCCCCACGAATTGAAATCCCAGTTCACGCCACGGACTTCACCCTTGTTATTGATGACAAAGGTCGGGCCGGTGTCGCGGACCCAGGCGTCGTCACTGGACATTTCAACCACACGAATATTCGGCACATCCAGACGGGCGCGGGCGTTTTCGTACTGGCCGGCGGAAACCGCCACGGTTACCGGTTCGAAGCGGGCGATGGCCTTGGCCACTGCCACGTGGGCGGCTTGTGCCGGTTTGCCACCCAGGCGCCAGTTGTCCGGGCGCTCGGGCCAGATCATCCAGGCCTGGGTTTGGGGTGCCCATTCGGCTGGCATGTAGAAGCCGTCGGCGCGAGGGGTGCTGTTCAACGTGGTCATGGCTCAGGACTCCGGAGTGACATTGATACCTGACAGAAATGGAAGCGCATTGGTACACGCCGTGGACTGGCCACTTTATATCCGATAAATATCGGCTTTTGAAGCACCTTACATCCTCCGTTACAAAAACAACCGATAAAAAGCCGATATCAATCGAATTAAAACCACCATCCATGTGGGAGCAGGTTTGCTCCGGGCGGCGTTCCGACGAAAGCGGCATTCCAGGCGCAATATTTGCGTCGGATATACCGGCCTCTTCGCGAGCAAGTCGAATCGTCGCACCGCCGCTCCCACATTGGCCCGCATTTACAGGGGGATGTGTTTACAGCCCCTCCGCGAGCACCTTCGACAGCATGTCCACGAAGAAATCCACGCTTTGGCGCGAGGTGACCATCGGCGGCTTGATCTTGAGGATGTTCAGGTAATCGCCGGTCGGCTGCATGAAGATCCCCAGTTCACGCAAACGATCGCACAGTGCGGTGGTTTCTTCGGTGGCCGGTTCCAGGGTTTCGCGGTTGCGGATCAGTTCGACACCCAAATAGAAACCGGAACCGTGCACCGCGCCCACTAACGGATGAATATCGATCAATGCTTCGAGGCGCTTCTTGAAATGCCCGCCCACGACCTGGGCGTTCTCCCAGAGTTTTTCTTCTTGCATCACATCCAGCACGGCCATGCCAACCTGGCAACTGACCGGGCTGCCGCCTGCGGACGAGAAGAAGTAACCCTCGGCTTCCAGCGCCTCGGCGATTTCCCGGCGGGTGATGACCGCGCCCAGTGGCTGGCCGTTGCCCATGCCCTTGGCCATGGTGATGATGTCCGGCACCACGCCCTGTTCTTCGAAGCCCCAGAAGAAATCGCCCATGCGCCCGTAGCCGACCTGCACTTCGTCGGCGATGCACACGCCGCCCCGAGCCCGGACCATGGCATAGACTTGTTTCAAATAGCCTGGGGGCAACGAGATACCGCCGGCATTGCCATACACCGGTTCGCAGATGAACCCGGCCAGTTGGCGATTCTGCTCGGCGATTTTCGCCAGGTTGTGTTCGACGCTGCGCACGTAATCCGGCGCGCTGTCGGGGCCACGGAATTCACCGCGATAGGTGTTTGGCGCGGTCACCGGGTGTACCCAGTCCGGACGGCTGCTCAAGGCCTTGGGGTTGTCGGCGATCGAGGTCGACACCGAATCCGCGCCCACCGTCCAGCCGTGATAGGCCTCCAGCACACTGAGCATGTCGCGGCCGCCGCTGTAGGCCCACGCCAGGCGAATCGCCAGGTCATTGGCCTCGCTGCCGCTGTTGACCAGGAACACCCGATCCATGCCGTCAGGGGACAGCTTCAGCAAACGTTCGGAGAACTCGGCCACGGCTGCGTAATTGAAGCGCGAGTTGGTGTTGAGCAACGACCACTGGCGGCTGGCAACGGCGGCCATGCGTGGATGGCCGTGGCCCAGCACCGCCACGTTGTTGAGCATGTCGAGGTAGGAGCGGCCCTGCATGTCGATCAAATGGTTGCGCCAGCCACGCTCGATACGCGGCGGGTCGACGTAATAGTGTTTTTGCGTGCGGGCGAAGCTGGCATCGCGCCGGGCCAGCAAGGTCGGGCCGTCGAGTTCGGCTTCGGCGTCACAGGCCAGACCCAGCAACGCCGCCGGCGAAGGGCACAACGCCTGCCAGGCCGCCGCGCGCGAAGGCGTACAGAACAACGGCGCATTGATCGACGCGCCACGGCACAACTGCACGATCAATGGCCCGCTGACCGAACCCAGTACCTGGCCTTTGACCAAGGCAGCGCCGCTGTGCAGCGACGGCGTGACGCCCCAAAGCCGCACGCTCAATTGCGGGCCGTCCAGTTGCAGCACGCCCGCCGATGGATGATGCACCACCCCGGCAAACGGCGCTTCGACCGCCGTGCCCTGAGGCACACGCAACTCGACGTGCAACGGGCAAGTGTCCGGTTCAGCTGCGCTGTCCGGGCGGGTGTGGGACAGGCGGTATTGCCCATAACGACTGGCCGCCAGGCCATGTGCCGCGGCCGCTTCATCCAGCAGGCGCTGATCGACGCCCTCCTGCTCCCAATTCCCGGCCTCGAAATGCGGACTGAGCACGCCCAGGTCTATCAGCGCGAACTCTCGCCCCACCAGGTTCGGCAACAGCGGTGCGAAACCTTCGCTGCCGATGGTGGGCAGGTTCTGGCCGACGGCGGTGAGGATCGCCGCTTCCATCAGCGCCAACGGCACCGACGTGGCCACACGGAAGATTTCCCATTCATGGACCAGATTGTCGCGGCTGTAGGCATTGCCAGGATCGATGCTGATCTGCTGTTCGCCGCTGAGCACCAACACCGCCGCGCGGGCGACAATCAGCGGCCACAGCGCCAGCAGTTCTTCGTGTTGCAACGGGTTGACCGCGTGATAGGCCTGGATTGCCGGCAAAATGCAGAACGGATCGCCCTCGCCATGATGCAGCAGCGCTGCGCAGGTCACCGACAGATCGGTAATGCGCCAGGTGCGCACCAGATCGCCGAAATCGATCACGCCTTGCAGCTGCCAATGGCGCTGCGCATCGCGCTGCCACACCACGTTGTCGTCGGTGATGTCCATGTGAATGGCCTGCACCGGCAGTTTGTCCTGCAGTGGCTGCAAATGCCGCTCGGCTTGCGCGGACGCTTCGATGAGCAATTTGCGCTGGGCCTCATCCTTGATCAACGGCAGCAAATGCGCGATCAGGGCGTGAGCATGGCGGGCGTCCCATTGCAGGGTTCGCTCCAGCCCCGGATGGTCGAAATCCGCCAGGGCCAGGTCCATTTCACCACACAGGCGCCCGAAGCCGGACACCACCGTCGGGGTGAAACGACCGAGGCTCGTCAGCGGCTGGCCTTCGATGTAGTCGAGCAGGCGAACGTGGACCGCCTGGCCATCCACGTCCAGCGACAGCAGGTCTGCACCGTTTTTCGCCGTGATAACACGCGGCACATGTACATCGGGATGTTCGCCCAGATGCTTGAGCCCGGCATGTTGTGCCTGGAGTTCCAGTACCGAGTAGTCGCCACGGCAGATTTTCAGGACGAAACGTCCCCGCTCGCTGTCGACGCGGTAGTTCAGGTCTTGCTGGCTGCCAAGGGCCTGCAACCTGCCACTGAACCCGTAATGTTCTTCCAGCAGCCCTAGCGCTTGCTCCGCAGACACCTGCGGGCTGGGCAAACTGGCGCGATGAATCAACGTGGCGAGCGGCATACAACGA
The DNA here is from genome assembly GCF_054668325.1 of Pseudomonas sp. S2_F07. Taxonomy (NCBI): domain Bacteria; kingdom Pseudomonadati; phylum Pseudomonadota; class Gammaproteobacteria; order Pseudomonadales; family Pseudomonadaceae; genus Pseudomonas; species Pseudomonas sp. S2_F07. The sequence continues at coordinate 4,154,634 of NZ_CP162758.1, read as the reverse complement.
CCCCTGAAATTTTATTAGGCGCCTATATCGCCACTGGTTCGGGCGATACGCAACCCCCCGGAACTGGTATGAGGGCATTTGTGAACACAGTTGCTCCCACAGGTTTTGTTCTGGTACTCGCCTCGATCAGCACTTTGCGCAAGAATGGCGGCCATTAAACGCACACTGCTGGAGAGCCACCATGAATGTAGTGACCACCGACCTGCCCGGTGTTCTGATCCTCGAACCCAAGGTCTTTGGTGACGAACGTGGTTTCTTCTACGAGAGCTTCAACGCCAGGGCATTCAAAGAGGCCACCGGGCTGGAGACTGAATTCGTTCAAGACAATCACTCCCGTTCGCAGAAGGGCGTGCTGCGCGGCCTGCATTACCAACTGGAAAATACCCAGGGAAAACTGGTTCGCGTCACGGTCGGTGAAGTGCTGGACGTCGCCGTAGACATCCGTCGCAGCTCGCCTCACTTTGGTAAATGGGTCGCTGTGCGCCTGTCTGCCGCCAATCATCGCCAGCTCTGGGTCCCGGAAGGTTTCGCCCACGGGTTCGTGGTCTTGAGCGAATTTGCCGAGTTTCTTTACAAAACCACCGACTACTACACGCCATCGGCCGAGCGCAGCATTCGCTGGGACGACCCGGACCTGGCCATCGACTGGCAACTGCAAGGCACGCCGCAGCTGTCGGCGAAAGATCAGGCCGGGGTATTTTTCAGGGACGCCGATGTCTTTGCCTGACAGGCCGGCTGAAACTCGCCAATCAAGATGCAACTGACCCAAGGCGGGCAAGCCTAGGCATAATGCGCCTGTACCCACAGGCGCATGCTGCTCATGAAACCAACTCTTCCTCCCAGACCCCGTTGGCGCAGCCTGGCCCTGCTGGCACTGTGCCTGGCGCCGTTGCTGTGGCCGCTGGAGCATCTCGCCGAGCGTTACTACCGCAGCGAGCTGGCCAGCCAGAATCGTCAGACCCTCGACCTCTACGTCGCCAACCTGCTGGGTACCCTGCACCGCTATGAAGTGTTGCCGCAAATCCTCGGCGACCTGCCGGCCTTGCGTGCCGTGCTCGGCGCGCCGGACGATGGCGTCACCCAAGGCAATGCCAACCGCTTGCTGAAAAACATCGCCACCCAGACCGGTGCCGAAGTCATGTACCTGATGGACGCCACCGGCAAGACCCTGGCCGCCTCCAACTGGGACAAACACGACAGTTTTGTCGGGCGTAATTTTTCCTTCCGGCCGTATTTCAGCGAAGCCATGGCCGGGCGCCTCGGGCGCTTTTTCGGCCTGGGCACGACATCCGCCAAGCGCGGTTACTTCTTTGCCGCCGGCGTACGTGATGGCGAAAAAATCGTTGGTGTACTGGTAGTCAAGGTCGACCTCGACCACACCGAAAGCCTCTGGGGCAAAACCCCGGAACAACTGCTGCTGACCGACCACAACGGCGTGGTCATTCTCACCTCGCGACCGGAGTGGCGATTCCGCTCGACCCGCCCGTTGAGCGAAGACGAAAGCAAAGCCATCACGGCGATCCAGCCCTATCCAACCCGCGATCCAAAACCGCTGAAGCTCAATACCAATGCCTGGTTGACCCAGACCCGGCAGATCGCTGAAACCGGCTGGGACGTCAGCATCCTCGCTCCGCGCACCTTGATCGACCGCCCGGTGCGCACGGTGGTGGCTATCGGTGGTGCAACGTTGCTGGTGTTGATGCTGTTGCTTGGCCTGATGATGCAGCGCCGTCGCCACTACCTCGAACGCATCGCTTTCGAAGCCAAGGCCCGCCGCGAGCTGGAAGGCCGGGTCGCCGAGCGCACCAGCGATCTCGAGGGCCTGAACCGACGCCTGAAACAGGAAGTGCTGGAACGCGAGCAGGCCCAGCAAGAGCTGGTCCGCGCCCAGGATGATCTGGTGCAGGCCGGCAAATTGTCGGCGCTGGGCACCATGTCGGCGAGCATCAGCCACGAACTCAATCAGCCGCTGGCAGCAATTCGCAGCTACGCGGAAAACGCCGAAGTATTGCTCGATCACCAGCGCACCGACGACGCCCGAGGCAACCTCAAGCTGATCAGCGAATTGACTGGTCGCATGGCCTCGATCATCGCCCACCTGCGCGCCTTTGCCCGGCGCGACCGCCACGCCCCGGAAAGCGTCGCCCTGCAACCGGCGCTGGACGATGCCCTGGCCTTGCTGGCCAAGCGTCGACGCAGCATGGAAGTCGAACTGATCCGCGACTTGCCCGCCGCCACCCTGTGGGTCGAGGCCGGGGAAACCCGCCTGCGCCAGGTGCTCGGCAACCTGCTGGCCAATGCCCTGGACGCCCTGACGGAAAAAGGCCCGCCACGTAAACTCTGGCTCAGTGCCCAATCCACGGCCGATGGCGTCAACCTGTACATTCGCGACAACGGCCCAGGCTTTTGCATGGAAGCCCTTGGGCGCGCCAGCGAGCCGTTCTACACCACCAAGACCCGCACCCAGGGCCTCGGCCTGGGGCTGGCGATTTGCGAAACCCTGATGCGCGCCTTCGGCGGTGAACTGTCGTTCGCCAACCACAAGGAGGGCGGCGCCCTGATTACCCTGAAGCTGCGCGCAGGCGCACCGGGCGTGAGCCTGCAACCGTCCGAGGACCGAAGTGCATGACCATCGACAACCGCATTCAGGTCGTGTTGATCGACGACGATCCCCACTTGCGCCAAGCCCTGAGTCAAACGCTGGATCTGGCCGGCCTGAAAATCCTGCCACTGGCCGAAGCCAAGGGCCTGGCCACACAACTTGAACGTGACTGGCCAGGGGTGGTGGTCAGCGACATCCGCATGCCCGGCATGGACGGTCTCGAACTGTTGACCGAACTGCACGCCCAGGATCCGGAGCTGCCGGTGCTGCTGATCACCGGCCACGGCGATGTGCCGCTGGCCGTGCAGGCCATGCGCGCCGGAGCCTATGACTTTCTGGAAAAACCCTTCGCCAGTGACGCCCTGCTCGACAGCGTACGCCGCGCATTGGCCCTGCGCCGACTGGTGCTGGACAACCGCAGCCTGCGGTTGGCCTTGAGCGACCGCAACGAGCTGAGCACGCGCCTGGTCGGCCACTCACCTTCGATGCTGCGCCTGCGCGAGCAGATCGGCGCCTTGGCGGCGACCAGGGCCGACGTGCTGATCCTCGGCGAAACCGGCGCTGGCAAAGAAGTCGTGGCCCGGGCGCTGCACGATTTATCAAGCCGTCGCAACGGTCCGTTCGTGGCGATCAACGCCGGTGCCCTGGCCGAATCGGTGGTCGAAAGCGAACTGTTCGGCCACGAGCCCGGCGCCTTCACCGGCGCGCAGAAACGTCGCATCGGCAAGTTCGAATTCGCCAATGGCGGCACGCTGTTCCTCGATGAAATCGAAAGCATGAGCCTGGATGTGCAGGTCAAGTTGCTGCGCTTGCTGCAAGAGCGGGTGGTCGAACGCCTGGGCGGCAATCAACTGATCCCGCTGGACATCCGCATCATTGCCGCCACCAAGGAAGACCTGCGCCAGGCGGCGGATCAGGGGCGTTTCCGTGCCGACCTGTATTACCGCCTGAACGTCGCGCCGCTACGGATTCCACCGCTGCGTGAACGGGGCGAAGATGCGCTGATGCTGTTCCAGCATTTTGCCGATGAAGCCAGTGCCCGCCACGGCTTGCCACCCCATGAACTGCAACCGGGGCAACGTGCGTTGCTGCTGCGCCACACCTGGCCCGGCAACGTGCGCGAGCTGCAAAATGCCGCCGAACGTTTTGCCCTCGGGCTGGAACTGGCCCTCGACAACAGCACGCCGGATGGCGGCGCTGGCAACAGGGTCGAAGTCGTCAGCGGCGGTTTGAGCGAGCAAGTGGAGAACTTCGAAAAAACCCTCATCGCCGCCGAACTGGCACGCTCGCACAGCTCCGTGCGCAGCGTTGCCGAAGCCCTCGGCATTCCGCGCAAGACCTTGCATGACAAACTGCGCAAGCACGGTCTGAGTTTCGCCGACAGTGGTGCCTCGGCCCACCCTGACGATCTCGACTGAGCTACCGTCCAATCATCCACTTCACGCCAGAGGCCCCTGAATGAGCCGCGACAGTCGACAACTGGAATCCGTTCTCCATCATGACATTCCCCTCACCCGGGACATGGGCCTCAAAGTGCTCGACTGGCATGACCAGCAACTGCGCCTGCACTTGCCGCTGGAAGCCAACGTCAACCACAAGAGCACCATGTTCGGCGGCAGCCTGTATTGCGGCGCGGTCCTGGCCGGTTGGGGATGGCTGCATTTGCGCCTCAAGGAGGAAGGCATTACCGACGGGCACATCGTGATTCAGGAAGGGCAGATCAGCTATCCGCTGCCGGTGACGGGGGATGCCCACGCCATTTGCCAGGCGCCGGACCCGGTGATCTGGAAGAAATTCCTGACCACCTTCCAGCGATACAGCCGAGCGCGGTTGACGCTGCATACGCGGGTCGTCAATGAAGGTCGTGATGAGGATGCGGTGAGGTTTGTCGGGCAGTACGTGTTGCACCGCTGAACTTCAGATCGGTAAGAAACCCTGTGGCGAGGGAGCTTGCTCCCGTCAGGCTACACAGTAGCCGCAATAAAGCATTGGGGCCGCTTCGCGCCCCGACGGGAGCAAGCTCCCTCGCCACAAAAAGGTGTGAATCTCAAGACCGCGCCAATTCCAGCAGCTTCTCCCGCCAGGCTGCCTTCGCCGGCAATGCCAGGAAGAACGCATTCAACAGCGACTCCCGCGCCGGATAGCTGAACGGCTCACCGCTCAACTCCAGTACTTCACCGCCCGCGCCTTCCAGCACACCTTGCGCTGCCGCCGTGTCCCACTGGGAAGTCGGTGCCAGGCGCGGATAGCAATCCGCGGCGCCTTCGGCCAGCAGGCAAAACTTCAGCGAACTGCCGATATTGGCCAGTTGCAGCTCGCCAAGGCTGGCGCTCAACCCGGCCAGCAAGCGCTCCTGCTCCGGGCTCGAATGGCGACGGCTGGCCACCACGGTGAAGGACTCACCGGGCGCTAATGCATCACGCACCTTGATCGCCACGGGCGTACCACCTTTATCGCCGCGCCAGGCACCGAGGCCAGCGCCACCGACGTAAAAACGCCCGTTGGTCGGCATCGACACCACGCCGAACACCACCCGACCGTTTTCGATCAGCGCGATGTTGACGGTGAACTCTTCGCTGCCGCTGATGAATTCCTTGGTGCCATCCAGCGGATCGACCATCCACCAGCGCTGCCAGCCGGCCCGCACGCTTTGGGGAATGTTGGCGTCCTCTTCGGAGAGCACCGGGATGCTCGGATCGAGCGCCGTCAACCCGGCCAGAATCAGGTGATGAGCAGCCAGGTCGGCAGCGGTCACCGGCGAATCATCAGCCTTTGCCGTGACGGCCGTGCCTGTGCGCCAGAACGGCAGGATCGCATCACCGGCCTGCAAAGCCAGTTCAATCACCGATGCCATCATCGGGTGTGGGAAATTCATGGCTGGAACGCTCCGCGCTGAGTCAACAGGTCTCGGGCCAGGTACAGCGCCGCCAAGGCACGGCCTTCGGTAAACTGCGGGTTTTGCGCCAGCGCCGAGAGTTCACGCAGATTGACCTTGTCCACCCGCATCGGCTCGGGCTCGTCGCCTTCCAGACGCTCTTCGTAGAGGTCGGTGGCCAGCACCACTTGGATCTTCTGGCTCATGTAACCGGGGGACAGCGACAACTCGGTCAGGTGCTCCAGTTGCCGCGCGCCAAATCCGGCCTCTTCCTTGAGTTCGCGCTCGGCCGCCGCCAGCACGTCTTCACCCGGCTCGATCAAGCCCTTGGGCAATGACATTTCATATGCATCCGTGCCGCCGCAATACTCCTCGACCAGCACCGCATGCTCGGCATCGAGCATCGCCACGATCATCACCGCGCCGTACCCGGCGCCCTTGCCGACCAGGCGTTCATACGTACGCTCCACGCCGTTGGAAAAGCGCAGCTTCATCTCTTCCACGCAGAACAATCGACTGGTGGCGACAATTTCGCGGGCGAGTATGGTGGGTTTCTGGCGCATGCAAAGCTCCTTGGCGTGAACGCGCTACTATAACGCGGCTTTCCCGATTGTTTACGCCAGAAATCTTTCTACTGCCCGAGACGTTGCCATGCCTTCATTACCCTGGTCCGACATCGATACCGTTCTGCTGGACATGGACGGCACGCTGCTGGACCTGCATTTCGACAATCACTTCTGGATGGAGCACCTGCCCCAGCGTTACGCCGAACTGCACAGGGTCAGCCGGGCCATGGCCGAGATGGAATTGCAGCCGTTGTTCGAGCGCAATGCCGGCCAGTTGCAGTGGTACTGCCTGGACTTCTGGAGCACCGAACTGAAGCTGTCGGTGCGCGACCTGAAACTGGAAACCGCGCACCTGATCGCCCTGCGTCCGGATGCCGACACCTTTCTGGCGGCGATCAAACGGGCGGGCAAGCGCGTGGTGCTGATCACCAATGCCCATCGGGATGCGCTGTCGTTGAAGCTGGAAAAAATCGAACTGGCGCCCTACTTCGAACGCTTGATCAGTTCCCATGACTACGGCTTCCCCAAGGAAAACCCGCAATTCTGGGATGCGCTGCAAGCCGATATCGATTTCGATCCGGCGCGCAGCCTGTTCATCGACGACACCTTGCCGATCCTGCGCAGCGCGCGGGACTTCGGCGTGGCGCATTTGCTGGCCGTGCGCGAGCCGGACAGCCGCAAGGGGCCGAAGGATACGGCGGAGTTTGCGGCGGTCGGGGATTATCGGGATTTGATTGCGGGACTTTGATTGACCGTAGGAGCTGCCGCAGGCTGCGATCTTTTCATCTTAATTGCGTCAAGGTCAAAAGATCGCAGCCTGCGGCAGCTCCTACGGGCCTCGTGTTACTCAGGAATCCGCAACGACTGCCCCGGATAGATCTTGTCCGGGTGCGACAGCATCGGCTTGTTGGCCTCGAAGATTTTGTTGTACTTGTTGGCATCGCCGTACACGCGCTTGGAAATCGCGCTGAGGGTGTCACCCTTCACCACGGTGACAAATACCGCCGCTTTCACGACCGGGCCGGTCACGGTGATCTGATCATCCACACTGCCAACCCCGGCGATATTACCCACCGCCAGCAGAATCTTTTCCTTCTCTTCCTGGCTCGCCACTTCACCGGTCACCGTGACCTTGTCGCCGTCGACCGTCGCCTGCACATTCGGGTTGCCCAGGCCGACCTTGCTGATGTGCTCCTTCAACTGCTCACTGGCGTTGGCGTTACCTGGCGTCAGCAAATCCAGCAATTTTTCGCCTGCTTCCTTCACAAAGCTCAAAAGACTCATGGTGCACTCTCCTTGGGTTTCGGGTTCCAGACGTCAGAGCCTAGACCACGGTCGTCACCTGCGAATCCAACCCGACCAATGACCCCGCTTGCGATAGAATCCGCACCTTCCCACCCCTTGGAGCGCAGATGGACATCAAGCAGCTGAAATTCCTCATCGCGCTCGACGAAACCCGCCATTTCGGCCAGGCCGCCGCGCGTTGCCACATCACTCAGCCGACCCTGTCCATGCGCCTGCGCAGCCTCGAAGAAGAACTCGACCTGCCGTTGGTCAATCGCGGCCAGCGCTTCGAAGGCTTCACCGCGCCAGGCGAGCGGGTGCTGGCCTGGGCGCGCACGGTGTTGGCGGCCTACGACGGCTTGTACGCCGAGGCAGCCGCCTGTCGCGGCAATCTGGTCGGCACCTTGCGCCTGGGCGTAGTGCCGTTGTCGAGCTTCGATCCGCTGCCACTGATGCAACGCTTGCACGCCGAGCACCCAAACCTGCGCTTCGAACTCTCGGCCCTGAGTTCCGAGCAGATCCTCGAGCAACTGGCGAACAATCGCCTGGACCTCGGCGTTTCCTACCTGGAACGCCTCGATACCGAACACTTCGACTCACTGGCCTTCAGCGAAACCCGCATGGGCCTGCTCTATGATCAACGCTTCTTCAGCTTTGGCGAGGCACCGCTGAGCTGGGAATCCTTGATCGAACTGCCGCTGGGCATGCTCACCAGCGGCATGCACTTTCGTCAGTCCATCGACCACAACTTCCACAGCCGTGGCCTGACCCCGCAACCGTTGCTGCAGACCGATGCCGTGCATCAACTGTTACAAGCCGTGCACGGCGGCTTGTGTTGCGCCGTAATGCCATTGAACGGCGGCCTCGAAGGCCTGACCGAACACTTGCGCCTGCAACCGATCGAGAACGCCCAGACCCTCGGCCGCCTGGGGCTGATCATGCGTCGCAGCGCGCCACGCTCGGCGCTGGCAGAAGCCTGTTTTGCCCTCTATCAACAATCGCTGATCGGCGCTTGATCGACGGCATCTATCGGTAGATCAGTATTAGCGATTAGACGTGACAACTTGCCGCGCCTAGTCTTAAAGCTGATCAAACCGTCGGTGATGCCATGAACACCAAGCGCCCTGCATGCGCGGCGCCTGCCCTCGAAGCGCCCGCGCCCTCCGCAAGCCAGACGTACTGCTATAGCAATCTCGAATACTCCGAATCGGCCAGCACCGCACTGGCCGAGGAAGTCGCGCTGGCGATTGCCTTCAACGGCATCAGCCAGGCGGTCATGCTGGTGACGCCCACGGACCTGGAAGATTTCATCGTCGGCTTCAGCCTGGGCAGCGGCATCATCCAGGACGCCACGGACATCTATGACCTGCAACTCAGCGGCTCGGGATCGGCGCAATACGCGCAAGTGACCATCGCCAACCGCGCGTTCTGGAACCTCAAGCAGCAGCGTCGGCAACTGGCCGGCACCAGCGGTTGCGGGTTGTGCGGCGTGGAAGCAGTCGAGCAGGCGTTGCCTGACCTTCGGGTATTGCCCGGCGCCCCATTGCCGCCTGTCGAATGGCTTGATGGCCTGCGCGAGCGCATCGGTGCCTTCCAGCCCTTGGGCCAACATTGCGGTGCGGTGCATGCCGCAGTGTTCATGAATGACAAGGGCGAGTTGCTGCTGGGCCGCGAAGACATCGGCCGGCACAACGCCCTCGACAAACTGATCGGCGGATTGATCCGGCAAAAAATCCCGACCGCTGGCGGCCTGGCGATTGTCACCAGCCGCTGCAGCCTCGAATTGATCCAGAAAGTCTTGCGCGCTGGCATCCAGACCCTGGTCAGCCTGTCGTCGCCCACGGGCCTTGCCGTGCAATGGGCCCGTCGCCACAACCTCAATCTCATCCATCTGCCTCAGAAGAATGCACCGCGGGTCTACAGCCCAACGTTGGAGAATCAAGCGTGAGTCAACACCGTCAGGCCGACCAGAAACCCGTCCCTCGCTTCAAGCCCTACAAAGGCCCGGCCGGTGGCTGGGGGGCACTGATCAGCGTGGCCCAGGCCTGGTTGACCAGCGACAACGCGCTGAAGAACCTGCGCATCATGCTCAAGACCAACCAGAACGGTGGCTTCGACTGCCCGGGTTGCGCCTGGGGCGATTCTCCGGAAAAGGGCATGGTGATGTTCTGCGAGAACGGCGCCAAGGCGGTGAACTGGGAAGCGACCAAACGCCGTGTCGATGCCAAGTTCTTCGCCAAGCACAGCGTCACGTCGCTGCTGGAGCAAAGCGACTATTGGCTCGAGTATCAGGGCCGCCTGACCGAGCCGATGAGCTATGACGCCGAGACCGATCGCTACAAGCCGATCAGCTGGGACGACGCATTCGCCCTGATCGCCAAACACCTGAACGGCCTGTCGAGCCCGGATCAGGCCGAGTTCTACACCTCGGGCCGGGCAAGTAACGAAGCGGCGTACCTCTATCAGCTGTTCGTGCGCGCCTACGGTACCAACAACTTCCCTGACTGCTCGAACATGTGCCACGAGGCCAGCGGTGTCGCGTTGTCACAAAGCGTCGGGGTCGGCAAAGGCACCGTGACCTTCGACGACTTCGAACACGCCGATGCGATTTTCGTCTGGGGCCAGAACCCCGGCACCAACCACCCACGGATGCTCGAACCGCTGCGCGAAGCGGTGAAGCGCGGCGCCCAAGTGGTGTGCATCAACCCGCTCAAGGAGCGTGGCCTGGAGCGTTTTCAGCACCCCCAGCACGCGATCGAAATGCTCACCAATGGCGACAAGCCGACCAACACCGCATTCTTCCGCCCGGCCCTGGGTGGCGACATGGCGATCATGCGCGGCATGGCGAAATTCCTCCTGCTGTGGGAGCGTGACGCGCAGAAAACCGGTGAGCCGGCGGTGTTCGACCACGACTTCCTCAACGGGCACAGCGTCAACGTGCTGGAATACCTGGCCGTCATCGACGACACCCCCTGGGAGCAGATCGTCGAGCAGTCCGGCCTGAGCCTGGTGGAAATCGAGCAAGCGGCGCGCATGTACGCCAAGGGCAAGAACGTCATCATGTGCTGGGCCATGGGCATCACCCAACACCGCCATTCGGTGGCGACCATCCAGGAAATCGCCAACCTGATGCTGCTGCGCGGCAACATTGGCCGGCCGGGTGCCGGCCTGTGCCCGGTGCGTGGTCACAGCAACGTGCAGGGCGACCGGACCATGGGCATCAACGAACGCCCTCCTGCCGCGTTCCTCGATGTCCTGGAGCGACGCTTCCAGTTCAAGGTGCCACGCGACAACGGCCACAACGTGGTCGAGGCGATTCATGCGATGGCTGAAGGGCGGGCGAAAGTCTTCATCGGTCTGGGCGGCAACTTCGCCCAGGCCACGCCAGACAGCCCGCGCACGTTCCAGGCCCTGCGAAACTGCGACCTGACCGTGCAGATCAGCACCAAGCTCAACCGCAGCCATTTGACCCACGGCAAGGACGCGCTGATCCTGCCGTGCCTGGGCCGCACCGACATCGATATCCAGACCCAAGGCCCGCAAGCGATCACCGTCGAAGACTCGTTCAGCATGGTCCACGCCTCCAATGGCCAACTGCAGCCGCTGTCGAACCAGATGCGCTCGGAACCGGCGATCCTGGCCGGCATCGCTGCCGCGACCCTGGGCAGCCACCCGGTGGACTGGAACTGGCTGGTGGCCGACTACAGCCGCATCCGCGACCTGATCGCCGAGACCATTCCCGGCTTCAAGGACTTCAACGAGAAAATCAAGAACCCGGGCGGCTTCTACCTGGGCAACAGTGCCGGCGCACGCAAGTGGAGCACCGCTTCGGGCCGGGCCAATTTCCGCTCGAACGCGCTGCCCAAAGACCTGGTGCACGAACGCACCCGCGCCACCGGAGTACTGCCGGACCTGATCATGCAATCGATGCGTTCCCATGATCAGTACAACACCACCATTTATGGCCTCAACGACCGTTATCGCGGCGTGAAAGGTCAGCGCGATGTGTTGTTCGTCAACGAAGCCGACATCATTCGCCTGGGCTTCAAGCCGGGGCAAAAGGCCGACATCGTTTCGCTCTGGGACGATGGCGTGGAACGTCGGGTAAAAGGCTTCACCCTGCTGGCGTTTGATATCCCGGCCGGGCAAGCGGCGGCCTACTATCCGGAGGTGAACCCGTTGGTGCCGCTGGAAAGCATCGGCGATGGCAGTGATACGCCGACATCGAAATTCGTGGCGATCCGGTTGGAAGCGGCGAGTGAGACCGGGTTGATCATGGCCAGGTCTGCTTAATGTGTTGTCTGAACTGGCCCCATCGCGAGCAAGCTCGCTCCCACAGTCTTTTTCTGTTGTTCACATAATCTGCGTTCGACTGAAATCCCTGTGGGAGCGAGCTTGCTCGCGATGGGGCCAGACCAATCACCAAAAACTCCGGACCCTGCACTTTCCTTTCGCCCACAAAAAAGGCCGTTTCCTCATGAAAACGGCCTTTGCGAAGTAGTAAAAGACCTGCAAAAAAACGTTAAGTTCCGCCCAAAAAACAGTAACTTGCAATATTGTATACAAGTCGTGTTATTCGTCGGATTTCGATTGTCACGCCCATTCCAGAGCCTCAGGATCGCGCCGTCATCCCCTTGAGGTTCCTCCATGAAGTTCTCCTCGATTCTCTTGTTGTCCCTTGGCCTGGTCAGCGGTATCGCGTCTGCTGGCGGCACCACCGAAGCCGGTGTAGGCGGCGCATTGGGCGGGGTTTTAGGCTCGGTCGTCGGTCAGTCGTTAGGCGGCAGCACAGGTTCCACTATCGGCGCGGCCCTGGGTGGCGCGGGTGGTAGCGCCGTCGGCGCAAACAAGCACAGCCGTGGCGAAGCAGCCCTTGGCGGTGCGTTGGGTGCAGCGGGCGGTAACGTGGTCGGCCGCAGCGTGGGCGGCACCACTGGCAGCCTGATCGGCGCCGCAGCGGGCGGCGGTGCTGGTGGCGCGCTGGGTAACTACATGGGCAAAGATTACGATGATGAAGACGGCGGTCATCGTTCGTATCGCGGCCATGACGATCGTCGTTACTACCGTGACGGCCATCCGGGCCGTGGCCATGCTTATGGCCATCGCAAGCACCACCACAAGTACTACCGCGACTAAGGCCTCGAGCGCCTCGCTGGTGAGTACAACAAAAATCGCAGCCCAAGGGCTGCGATTTTTTTTGCCTTACTGAACCACCAGACGTTCCAGTGCCCCGCGCAACCCGGCAGGAATCGCCACGGGTTGATTCGATGCACGATCGACAAACACATGCACAAAGCGCCCCGCCGCGCAGGCCTCGTCTTCTCCTTGCTTGAACACGGCCAGTTCGTACTGCACCGAACTGTTGCCCAGCTTGCCCACCCGCAGACCGATCTCGATGCGGTCCGGGAAGGCAATGGAAGCAAAGTAATCACAGGAAGAACTCACCACGAACCCCACCACCTCACCATCATGGATATCCAGGCCGCCGACTTCGATCAGGTAAGTGTTCACTGCCGTATCGAAGAAGCTGTAGTAGGTCACGTTGTTGACGTGACCGTAGGCGTCGTTGTCGTGCCAGCGGGTGGTGATGGGCTGGAAGTGCGGATAGTCGGTGCGTTGGGGCATTGGTGTTGATTCCTGAGTGGGTTCGCCAGTCTAAGGCGAAAACCGCGTTATCGTTCTTCGCGAGCAAGCCCGCTCCCACAATGGATCATCGCCGGACACAAATTTTGCAGGCAATGAAGTAACAGTGTGGGAGCGGGCTTGCTCGCGAAGGCGCCCTCACAGGCGCCACAACAATCACTTGTCAGCGAAGCCTTTGCCGGCTGCCGCCAACTCGCCAATCACCCGCGCCGGTTGCCAGTGATCGCCCTGACGCGTCTCAAGGTCCATCAAGCGCCGGTGAATGTCCGCCAGCCCTTGCTGATCGGCCCAGGCCATCGGCCCGCCCTTGTCCGCCGGGAAACCGTAACCGTTGAGGTACACCAGATCGATATCGCGGGCCGACCCGGCGATGCCTTCCTGGAGGATCTTCGCGCCTTCGTTGACCAGTGCCAGCAAACAGCGCTCGAGAATTTCTTCCGGGCCGATCTCGCGGCGCTGGAACCCCAGCTCCTCACTGACTTGAAGCACCAGTGCATCCACCTGCGGATCGTGTTCGGCCTGACGACTGCCGGGTTCATAGTGGTAAAAACCGTTGCCACTCTTCTGGCCAAAACGTCCCTGCTCACACAAACGATTATCCACCTGGACCTCCGGCGCATCCTGCCCGATGCCGGATAGCTGGCGCGAGCGCCATTGCAGGTCGACGCCCACCACATCGAACATGCGGAACGGCCCCATGGCGAAACCGAAGCCCTGCAGCGCAGCGTCAACCTGGTAGGGATAAGCGCCTTCCAGCAGCATTTTTCGCGCTTCGAGCACATAGGTATTGAGCATGCGGTTGCCGATGAAACCGTCGCAATTGCCCGACACCACACTGACCTTGCCCATGCGCTGGCCGAGCGCCAGCGCCGCGTCGAGTACCGCCGGTGCAGTCTGCGCGCCACGGACGACTTCCAGCAGTTTCATGATGTGCGCCGGGCTGAAGAAGTGCAGGCCCAGTACTTGTTGCGGCCGACGTGTGGCCGCAGCGATGGCATCGATGTCCAGCGCCGAAGTATTGCTCGCCAGAATCGCCTCAGGCTTGAGCAGGCCATCGAGCTCGCGGAAGATTTTCTGCTTGAGCTCAAGGTTTTCGTACACCGCTTCGATGACCAGGTCGACCTCGCGGATGGCCACATAACCATCCGCCGCCGTAACCCGCGCCACACGGGCATCGGCTTCGCCTTGGTCAATGCGGCCCTGGCGCACGTTGTGGGCGTAGGTGTCGGCCACGGTGGCCAGCGCTTGCTCCAGCATTTGCGGATTGTTGTCGACCCACTGCACGGCCACTCCGGCGTTGGCCAGGCACATGACAATGCCACGGCCCATGGTGCCCGCGCCGATGACGGCGGCGCGCTGAATATTCGACGGTGTCTGGCTCATGTTTTGTTCTCTTGTTGGCGATCCGAAGACAGCCACCACCATAGTCAGCCACCAGGTTTTTTTGAAATTTATTCCTGTGATGAGCAACATTCAGCGGATGGATGTAGCCCTTTGAGCACACCGAAAACCCCTGTGGGAGCGGGCTTGCTCGCGAAGGCGATCCATCTAGTGGCAGTGATGGTGACTGACCCACCGCTTTCGTCGGATCGCCGCCCGGAGCAAGCCCGCTCCCACAAGGACCACGGTTCAGCCTGCCAGATGTTGCTCGGCCCACTCCCGCACCCCGGCATACGGATAATCCTCCAGCGCCGCAAACCCCGAAATCGACCGCGCCTTGAGCCTGGTGAACAACGGCACACTGATCCCGCACAGAAACCGTGTCACGCGTTCAGCCGAGGGCACGTTGCCCGTGTGCTGCTCGTGCCTGTGGATAAAACCGCCACACAGTGCCTCGAAATTCTTATCCACAAGGGCCGGCAACTCCGGTGGTGCCGGTAGCCGCGCCACTTGCCCATGACACACCGAACAATGCCCGCATTGCTGCGGCGCATTGTGGTCGCCGAAATACTCGGCCAGGCGATAACCCAGGCAACGGTCGGTGGCGAACAGGTCCAGCATCGCGTGAATCCGCGCGACCTCGGTGCGCTCATGCCGAGTGAAATAGCCGTGCAGTTCCTCGCTCAACGCGGCGCTGTCGAACCCGCTTTGCAGCACGCTGTAGACCTCGGTCATCTGCTTGCTTTCGAGCTCCACCCAGCCCTTCTCCTGGAAGTAATCCAGTGCCTTGACCACCCGACTGCGCTCGGCCTGATGCTGCTCGTACAACGCCTCGAAATTCACCGTGGCCCAGGTCCGTGCGCGGCTGGAGGTCTGGATGATCGCCGCGACAAAATCCCTGCGCTCGCCCTCGAAGCGTGCCAATAGCGCCTCGGGCTCCTGAACATACTTGAAACGGTACTCGGCGTAGTACGCGTAGCGCGGGGCGATCAACCCGCGCAACTCGAGCTGCACCAGCAAGGTCTTGAGCGGCAACTGGCGAATATTGCTCTGATCGGCCAACGGCCCCAGCAGAAACTCCCACTGCCCTTCGGTTGCGGCGGCATGCATCTCGTCAAGCACGCAACGGATGCCATCGAGCTCGGGCGTGTCGCCGTAGACGAAGTTCTCCAGCACGTTGAGGCTGTCGCGGTTGGCCAACACCAGGCAGTCCGACGGCTGCCCGTCACGCCCGGCGCGGCCGATTTCCTGGCTGTAGTTTTCGATGGATTTGGGCAGGTCGAAATGCACCACGTTGCGGATGTCACTCTTGTCGATGCCCATGCCGAAAGCGATGGTGGCGACGATGCAATTGGACTGCCCGCCCATGAATCGACGCTGGATCGCTTCCCGTTGCTCATGGGGCAACCCGGCGTGATAAGCCTCGGCCTGAATGCCGTTGCGGTTCAGATGTTCGGCGATGTGCTCGGCGGTTTTCTGCAAGGTGACATAGACGATGCTCGGCTGGTCCGGACGCTGGCTCATCCATTCGACCAGACGCCTGCGCTTGTCCGCTCCGCGAACCGGTTCCACCAGCAAATTGAGGTTCGGACGATAGAAACCGGTGGTCACCACATCGTTGGCGGCGATGGCGAATTTCGCCTGCATGTCGGCGATGACCTTGGGCGTCGCCGTTGCGGTCAACAACAACACCTGAGGGATGTTGAACTGGCGTTGATAGTCGGGAAGCTTGAGGTAGTCCGGGCGAAAGTTATGTCCCCATTCGGAAATGCAGTGCGCCTCGTCCACCACCAGCAGCGAAATCGGTACTTGCTGCAAAAAATGCCGGAAGCGCTCGTTCTTCAGGCGCTCCACGGAGATCATCAAAATCTTCAGTTCGCCGGATTTTGCCCGGGTCATGACATCGCTGGCGTCATCGCGACTCTGCGCCGAATCGATACTGCCCGCCGAGATGCCGTGGCGTTGCAGGAACGCCAGTTGATCCTGCATCAACGCCAGCAGCGGTGAGACCACCAGCGTCAGGTGCGGCAGCAACAGCGCCGGCAATTGGTAGCAAAGGGACTTGCCGGAACCGGTGGGGAAAATCGCCGCCGCCGAGCGCCCCGCCAGCACGGCACTGACGGCCGCCTCCTGACCGGGTCGAAATTGTGGATAACCGAAAACCTGTTCCAGGGTGTTGTGCATAAGCTGTCACTCCGTTGACTGCTGCGGAGTCAAAAGCCTGGCCGGCGATCGCAGCGAGTCGAGAAAAGGTCGGGGGCAAAAACGATACCGGATCATACAGCGGATGGCTGGAAGGGCTTGAGATCGCTTTCGCGAGCAGGCTCGCGAAGAGGCCAGCACACCCACCGCAAAACTCGAAATACCCGACATTGTCCGAGGCCCCCTCTACCGAGATTTACTGCGAAGCGGCTGAAAACGCTGTAAGCATTTTTACCTCTCGCCATTCCACGTTGAAAACCCAGCCCCAACGTGTAGTCCGCTTCCTCAAAATATGACAAAACCCTTACAAAGCCTGTCGATCTCAGCCGTCTTGTCCCGTAACGCCATACCCTCCTATAGTTTCCAGCGCGGCTGAAAACAGTGTCTCGGCCTGCCGGGAACACTTGCCGATTTCGCACAGGACCCATTCAATGAAAAACCCCGACTCACTGACAACCCGCTACCACCCACTCAAGACCCGCTACAGCGAAACCCCGGTGCTGGTCATCGATACCGAGGCCGACCCCTTCGAGATCCTCGACGCCGCCCGACAACGCATCCACGCCGCCAGCGACCTGCTCGAAACCCTCTATTGCATGTGCTTCAAACAGGCCAATGCCAGCGACATCCCCAAGATCGTCAGCGCGCTGTACCTGCTGACCCAGGACGGCAATGACCTGCTCGACATCGCCCGCCAGCGCTTGCCGAAACTCACCGGCTGAAAAACACCACAACCGCCTGTGGGAGCGAGCCTGCTCGCGAAGAACGATAACGCGGTCCTTCTGCGGACATGCAAGTTCTGGATATTTCGCTGTGGATAACTCCGTCAGCAACGACCTATGGAAGCTTCGGCAAGGTCCTACAAAACAAGACAACTTGTCGGCTATCGCCAGCCAGTGGCTCGAACATATAGTCCGGACTGTCGCTGCCAAATCAGCGATCAGGTTTGGTCACCTGAGAACAACGCACATAGTTGTGCCATCATTCGCGCCGCGGACATCTATGTCCTCGCAGTGCATTGTCATGGCGACTGTGTGCGGGACGCCTTCGGGCGAGCCGAGTTGTTGTTCTCGGTTGACCAAGCCTGCGCACAGTCCGCCTCCCATCGTTTGGTCACGGTGCTGGCGGTTAATTAACAACAAACCGAGTACATGCCATGTCAACTCTGAACCCGTTTCCAAATCGCTACCGCCCACTCCACACCAACCTCACCGACACCCCGCCCCTGATCATCGACACAGAGGCCAACCCCCAAGACATCCTCGAAGCCGCCCTCCAGCGCATCCGGGCCTCCAGCGAACTGCTGCAAACCCTGCACTGCCAATGCTTCAAACACGGCGGTCTCGAAGACATCCCGCACATCACCCACGCGCTCTACCTGCTGACCCAGGACGGCTGCGACCTGCTCAAGGTCGCCCAACAACGCATGCTGAACTGGAAAGCCCCAGCCTGACGCCATTCATCAGAGCACCTAAGTGGCATTATTCTGGCTATTTAAATAAAAAACAGCTGGAATAATGGCAGTTATCATCCCTTCCTTAAGGAAATCAGCGTCACGAGAATGGTGTCTTTTTCAATGTCCCAATCGCAGCTCACCTTTTCCTTAAGTGCTATTATTCTGGCAGTTATAGCGCCCTAATGAAGGAATATTGGCACATGGCCAAGAAGACAGCTCCACTCTTGCCCGCCGCTTCCAGACTACTTTCCGAGTTCGGCGAGCGACTGAAACTCGCTCGCCTACGCCGCAAACTCACAGCTAAACAAGTCGCTGAGAGGGCGGGCATGTCACTGACAACTTTGCGCTCCCTGGAATCAGGTGGCTCAGGGGTGACCATCGGAGCCTACCTGTCTGTCATGCAAGTTCTGGGTCTGGAAAAAGACTTGAGCAAACTCGCGGCAGCCGATGAAGTGGGCCGTCAACTGCAGGACGCACAACTGAAATCCAGCACCACCTCCACCGCAGGCTCAAGCCAGCGAACACGCAGAACGAGTGCAGTGAAAACAAATGCTCCAATACCTGAAAAAGGCACTGGAGTGATTGAAAGCGCCAGCACAGCAGACCTATCCGCTGACTACCCCTTCAACACCCACTCGCTTTCCAATCTGTTGACCCAGAAAAAAACCAAGTCCACGACGGGTGATAAATGACTCAGATTGCGGTGTATGCCGATTGGGAATCCTTGAATGGACCCAGACGTCTCGGCTTCCTGCATGCCCGAAAGGCCCGCTCCACAGAAGTCTTCGAATTTGAGTACGACAAGGCTGCGCTGGCAGATCCCGAGTTGAACTTCACACCCCTGGACCCTCGAATCGGGCTCTATGAAGGTCGTCAGTTCCCGGGGCAACATCAAAACCGATTTGGCGTGTTCGCTGATTCAAGCCCGGATCGGTGGGGTCAATTACTGATGAAGCGACGACTGGAGCGCGATATCCGCGACGGCCTGGCTGCCAAAGGCAGCAAGCTCCAAGAGTCGGATTTCCTGTTAGGCGTGCATGATCTCTATCGGGTCGGTGCAATCCGCTACAAGCTCAATGACCAAGGCAACTTTCTCGATGATCGTGATGGCGTGGCCGCCCCACCGTTCATTGAGCTGCGGGCTTTGGAACAAGCAAGCCGAGCTCTGGAAAACGATCCGGACAACACCTCACTCGATGGCCGCGAGTGGCTGAGAATGCTGATCGCACCAGGAGGCTCACTGGGTGGCGCCCGCCCCAAGGCCAGCGTTGCAGACGAGCAGGGGCACTTGTGGATTGCCAAGTTCCCCAGCACCCGCGATGACTATGACATTGGCGCTTGGGAACTGGTGGTGAATGCCTTGGCCAATCATTGTGGTCTGCGAGTCGCGACCGGTATCGCCCGACGCTATGCCAGTGATCATCATTGCTTCATGGTCAAGCGCTTCGACCGCACTGAACGGGGTGGCCGACTGCACTTTGCCTCAGGCATGACCATGACTGATCGCATTGACGGTGACGATGCCTCAGTCGGCGCGAGCTACCTTGAGTTGGCTGAAGTGCTCATGGAGCACGGCTCGGAAACCAAAGCAGACTTACGGGAATTGTGGTCTCGGATTGTGTTCAACATCCTGGTCTCCAACAGCGACGACCACCTGCGTAACCATGGCTTTATCCTTGATCCGGGTCGTGGATGGCGATTGTCTGCCGCCTATGACATGAACCCGGTGGCCTATGCCGACGGCTTGAAGCTCAACATCACCGATACCGATAACGCACTGGATCTGGAGCTGGCCCGGGAAGTGGCAGAGTATTTTCGGGTCAGTCGTGCGGATGCAGAAAACATCATCGACAGCTTCAAAGAAGTTGTCAGCCAATGGCCAACACTAGCGGGGGCATTGGGGCTATCGAAACGTGAGCAGGATAATATGGCGCCTGCATTTCGATTAGCGGAGCCTACGTCATGAACCTCGCCCCCAACCTCCCCGACGACGACTTGATGCAGCAACTCATGCAATTGCTGCATGAAGAACTCGGCTTCCCCGAACGCAAAACCATCAACCTCGGCACCTCGATCAATTTCGACCTGGGCTGCAACGGTGCAGACGCCCGGCATTTGATCGAAACCCTGGAAGACCACTTCGCCATCGATTTCGTGGATTTCGACAGTTATCGCTATTTCCAGCCCGACGGCTTTGACGTGAATCTAAAGCGAAAGGCCAAGGGTCGCGGCGAGAAGGTGCCATTGACCCTCGACATGCTCTACCGGGCCATCAAGGCCCAACGCTGGGACACGGATGAGCTCGAAGGTCTATGACGGCCCGACGCATTCTGACTTGCCCGCGAAAAACCGAATTTTGCGCACAAAAAAACCGCCCTCTCAAGACTTATACCGTAACGGTACATAGTTCAGGGGCGGATAGCTCAGAAGCCAACCTGGTCAAGGGTCTGGCCCATCTGAGTTAGCGATGTATCGCTACCAAGCGGATCTGGCAAATCTCTCCCTTCGCAAGGGCGACAAGCTCCTCGAAGGAAGTCGGCGATGCGAGAATGGCTTGTCGATCGGGGTCGACGCTGTCCGCGTAGAGCCAAGCTGCGAGGTCACGGTATATCAAACAAAGAATCAGGCCATAGAAAATGGCATGACCAAAGAAATATGCATTGTAGAGGGCAGCAGTGCATTTAGTTTCGACCACAGCACTGAAGGTGCAATCAAAAACCATATCAACAAATTATGCCAGTGCGGAGTTAGAAACGCTTACATTGAGTCAGCCCACACAGAGTCCCAAATGGGCATGAAGGGCATATCCTACATAAATCTGGTTAGGTTCAAATAGCACCTAACAAACAATGCGTATATGGACACTCCTCACAAGTAGTGAGTAAAGCTCCTCCAACCCTGTCGTCAGTGCGGTTGCATTCGTATATTCGGCCTGTAGTGGGCGTTACCGCCCTGGCCACTCTGTAGTTCGCGCAGCGGGGATAACCATGGACAGTCCACGATTAGTCAGACAAAAATCGAAATAGATAACCGTGGTCTGTCCCCTATTGTCACGACCCTTTTGCAGCCTGATGGCACCGAAGATCGACACCAGCATCACCACCTCGGCGTGTTCGACCGCTTCATTGGTGGCTGCAATCACGCCCAGCGCCGAAGCCTACGTCGTCAAGCCGTCATACTCGCAGGCACGCCGATAGCCAAAGCCATCCCGCACAGACTGATCATTCGTCCGATAGATTTCAACTGCTTGCTCCTCACTTGTCCGCATTGAGCCCGTTGAAATGCGGACGGTACGTTCCAAAGTCCTTCGTCTTGGAGGCTAAGTGACCCTGAGGATTTCGATGCCCCGGGCCGTCCGGGCCGGGGCCATCCGTTGTGTTCAGAACCAGCAGGAAGCCTTCACACCGAACTCGCGCACCATGGTCACCGACAGGTCTGGGCACAATTTGAACCTATCTGGCACCGGCCGTTGCCTCGGGGCGATCTCTCAACGTGACCAACCCGTTCCGCACGCCGGCAACCATCACACCGCCAGGCAGGAAATTGATTGACAGCATCGGGCTGTCCAGCCTCTTTCCACTTCCAATAAATATTTCTGAAGCTAGTTTGCCAGTCTGGAAATCGAGGGCACTGAGATAAAATGCGCCCAGCTTGTCTCCATCGCCCGATTTCATAGTGTATTGATAAACATAACCATCGGCAGTCGAAAGTTTGGGTGGAACCTTTGACGAAACCGCGTAATTCTCCCAGATCGTGTTGCATCCACTGTATCCAGGCCTGACATCGACTCTGGCAAGCCCGGGTTCGGATGCTGCCGGTTCAAAGAACTTCGACCCATAATTATTTTGAATTACAAGTGACTTTCCGTAACCCACAAATGTATTATCAAGATATCCTCTATCTTCTTTAAACACGGGATGCTCACATACGACCCTGGAGCTGCTTGCCATTGCTGCGCTATCGGTTTTAAGTACCAGCACCCTCGCAAAGCGATGCGAGTCATCGTTCAAACCGAATGAGATCAACTTACCTTCATCGAACAGCGTCGGAGCGGTCAAATCACCACTTGAGTTGGACTGTCCATATTCATATCGCCAGCGAGTGATAATCTTTCCATCATCATCTATTTCAAAGCGATAAAGTGCCATGGTAGTGAGTACGAACGTCGCATCCGCGTTCAACGCCAGTGCCGTACCTGAAACCTCACCCCCCGGAAGTTTCATACGTTCTATCTTGCCGGTCATTTGGTTGATGTAGCCGACATAGCCATACATCGTGCTAAACCAGAGATTATTTTTCCAGTCAGGATGAACATCTGAAATTGGTTGGCCATCAGGCAAGGCGCTGCTTAGGTCATACTCTTTTTCAAGAGACCATTTGTATTGGTCATTGCTTCCAACAATAGAATATATCTGAACTTTTTGTTCCGGGTTCGCCACGATGGCCCGACCCAGAGCGTCGAGGCCGGTGTACCATCCCATTCCCGGCTCCAGGAAATTCATTTTCTTGCTGGTCGTGGCGACCTGCGCCGCGACCTTGAAATTGTTCTTGGGATCAAAAAGCACCAGCTGGCTCGGATTGCCCAAGCCGACGCACAAGGACGCCAGTTTTTCACCAGGCGTCATGAGCATGGGCGTGCACATCGAAATCTCGTTGCCGGGGCGTGTCGGCACATATGTCGCTATTGGCGCGATCCCGAGAGGCCCCGCATATGGCGTGGTACTGGAATTATACGTATCCCCATGAACCCCGCCGCTCGCGGTTTCATCCATAAGAAATGGATGGTCTGGCATAGGCAGTCTCGACAGGGGGTGCGGAATCAGCGGGTGGCTTCCAACCAGCGTTGGCACCCTGATTCCGTCTGCCACTTGAAATTCGCGGTTTGCCGATCCGTTGGCCAGGTGGCCAATATCGCCAGCCCCCCCGAGGATCTCCCGAAAGGCGGTCAGCGAGAGGGGCAGCTTATCCGCAACCAGGAACTTTATACCAATACAGGCCAGCACCAGCATCGAAGCTGACAGAAGAATATAGATCTTTTTCCTGGACCTGCGCTCATGGATATTTGTTGGCATGATTGGCAAATTCCGGATTAATTGAGAAGCCGCCATTGTCGAGCGCGCGCAAGCATCATTCTTCGTCCAATGGGACTATACCAAGGCCCGCTCGAGTCGCCTCCGTGGAAGACTTTCCTGGAGGCGCTCAAGGAGCACCCGTCGGTAGGCGTGGCGGCTAATTCCTCGAACAGCCGCCACGGACTTACTTCAATGGCGCATCAGCCGCCGCTGCAGCCATCACCCCGTACAAGGTATTCAAGGATATGCTACTGACCCTTGGAGTCCTCATAGGTCTGCGTGTAGGCACGACCTCACAGGCGTAGGGAAGGGGGGCTGTGGCGATGACCTTGGCAATATCCAGGTTCATCGAGTAGTTGTAGATCTCCACTGGCAGTTCATTGGACGCATCCATGCTTGCCAGGGCAAGGGGGCAAAGGCTGGCCGATACCCTGGATACGCTATCGAGCAATGGCATGTGCAGTGCCGGCGCCGGGCACGACCGGCAAGCTGCCGAAGCGCCCGCCGTGCTGCCGCCCTTTGGCTTAATCGTTAGCCGCTAGGGAGATCGTGGTGCTGAATGTCGGAGAGCAACTGGTGTCATCGTATCTGCGGTACATCCGCAAATGCGACTTCATTCAAACCAATCTCTACCCCGTTGAGGCTCACGGCGAGATCGACGTTGTGGGCATCAATCTCAAAGAGAAGCAGGTCTACATTTGTGAGGTTGCCATTCACCTGACTACAGGACTCCAGTACGTCAAGGACAAACGGCCCAACAACGTACAGAAACTCACCGATAAATTCTCAAGAGACATTGAGTACGCAAACAAGTACCTGTCGGAGTACAGCCGACACTTCATGCTTTGGAGCCCACTTGTTAAGGACAGCCAAGGCCAAGCGACGTACAACCAGCTCGGGCAACTGGACGGCCTCAATGAAGAACTGGGCGGCGTTGAGCAGTAGCTCAACCGCGATCTGTACGGCAGTGACTTCACCTGGGTGGTCGGCGAATGGTTGGTGGGGCATAGCAAGCCGGCCGAGCTAATGACCCTGGAGCGTCGCGAGTGGGGCAACTTACGGTCGAGCTTGATCCAGTGGCTGTGAGGCGGGGCCACGCTCGACACCTCGTTAATTGCGCTGAAGAGTTCCCCACACTCACCACGTCTGAGACGCGGCGCGGATCGCGGGTGGCGACCAGTATTGCTTTGTCATACACGTGCTGCACCTCGAACCAGATCGAGCAGGAACCGGCGCGGACGAACCAGCCGGGCTGGACGCCGATCTGCTTGAGGTTGGTGTTGGCTTCGACGCGGATGACGCGGGGGTAGGTCTGTTCGTCACTCATCTTTTGTATCCCCATATTCGGCGGCGTATTCGGCTGCATTGCATTTCGGGCATGGAATATCGCCGCCGTTATGCAAAGCGCCACCCGGTTCATCGCAGCTGTCTTCGTCCCAGAGAAAACCATCAATGCACTGAGCGTCAAGATACGGAGCGCCAAAGTGCTTGCCGTGATAGTCGCAACCCAGTGCGGCTGGAGAATTCGGTGTGAGCCCCTGAAGCTGTCAGCATCTATCCGTACACACGGTCAACTCGCCGGAACCTGCAAACTCTGCCGAGGAGCACAACGTGGTCATGCATAAGACTGGGCCTCGCCTACATGCCATGCTAAATCATGGTATGGCTTTCACATCTACGGATAAAAAAATACCCCTCATAGAGGGGTATTGATGCAGTAACTGGCTGAAAAGGGCCTAACTATGTATTCCCAAGAGGGGGGGAATAACCGAGGGGCGGCTTCTTCGTTAGCTCAATCCAACACTTACAGCTTTGGACCCGCAGCCTTGATCGCGTCGCTCACTTCGAACTTCTTGAAGTTCTCGATGAACAGGCCGGCCAGTGCTTTGGCGGCTTCGTCGTAGGCGGCTTTATCGGCCCAAGTGTTGCGTGGGTTCAGCAGGCCAGTCTCAACGCCCGGTACGGCCACTGGCACGTCGAGGTTGATGGTATCCAGGTGCTCGGTCTCGGTACCGATCAGCGCGCCGCTCTGGATCGCTGCGATCACGGCACGAGTGGTCGGGATGTTGAAGCGTTTGCCGACGCCGTAGCCACCACCGGTCCAGCCGGTGTTGACCAGGTAGACCTTGGAACCGAAGCCGCGGATGCGCTTGATCAGCAGCTCAGCGTATTCGCCGGCCGGACGCGGGAAGAACGGTGCGCCGAAGCAGGTGGAGAAGGTCGACTTGATGCCGCTGCCCGAACCCATTTCGGTCGAACCGACCAGAGCGGTGTAACCGGACAGGAAGTGGTAAGCCGCTTGTTCTTCGTTGAGGATCGACACTGGCGGCAGCACGCCGGTCAGGTCGCAGGTCAGGAAGATCACAGCGTTCGGCTCGCCACCGAGGTTCTTCTCGGAGCGCTTGGCAACGTGCTCCAGCGGGTAGGCGGCGCGGCTGTTCTGGGTCAGGCTGACATCGGCGTAGTCGGCGTGCTTGGCATCGTCGATAACGACGTTTTCCAGTACCGCGCCGTGCTTGATGGCTTTCCAGATAACCGGCTCGTTCTTCTCGGACAGGTCGATGCACTTGGCATAGCAACCGCCTTCGATGTTGAACACGACGCCTTCACCCCAGCCGTGCTCGTCGTCACCGATCAGGTAACGGCTTTCGTCGGCCGACAGGGTGGTCTTGCCGGTACCGGACAGACCGAAGAACAGGGTCACGTCGCCTTCTTCGCCGATGTTGGCGGCGCAGTGCATTGGCAGTACGTCGGCAGCCGGCAGCAGGAAGTTCTGCACCGAGAACATGGCTTTCTTCATTTCACCGGCGTAACGCATGCCGGCGATCAGCACTTTCTTCTGTGCGAAGTTGAGGATCACGCAGCCGTCGGAGTTGGTGCCGTCACGCTCTGGCACGCACTCGAAGTTGGCAACGTTGAGGACCTGCCACTCGTCACGACCCGCCGGGTTGTACTGAGCCGGGTTGATGAACAGGCAACGGCCGAACAGGTTCTGCCAGGCAGTCTGGGTGGTCATCTTCACGGCCAGGTAGTGCTCGGAAGCCGCACCTACATGCACGTGGGAAACGAAATGCTCTTGCGCGTTGTTGAATGCCTCAACGCGAGCCCACAGGGCGTCGAACTTGTCGGCCGGGAACTTGCGGTTGATCGGGCCCCAGGCGATAGCGGCCTGGGTGCTTGGCTCTTCAACGATGAAACGGTCGACTGGCGAACGGCCGGTACGGTGACCGGTACGAACAACCAGTGCGCCGGTATCGGCAAGCTCGCCTTCACCGCGATTGAGGGCTTCTTTAACCAGATCATCAACACTCAGATCGGTGTACACGGCATTGTTGGCTTGCGTCATGAGGTTCCCCGTCGGCCAGTGGCCGAGTGCTCCAAACGTTTTTGTAGTAGAAAGTCGTGCACTACTACCGCGAAAAAAGTGGGCCGGATTATGCCAGAAAAGCCCAAAAAGAGTAGGCCCCTCCTGTCGTAACGGCGTTAATCCGGCACAAGGCAGTGAATTTACCTGCGCTGAATCGTTTTAGTGACGGGTATCTGACGGCGTCTCGATACCCGCGCCGGCGAACAATTGAGTGACATCGGCCGCGTCAAACAGGTAGCGCTGATTGCAGAACTGGCAATCGATTTCGATGTTGCCACCGTGTTCGACCACCAGTTGCTGCGCGTCTTCCATACCCAGACTGACCAGCGCATTGGCCGATCGTTCGCGCGAGCAACTGCAACGGAAGCGCAGCTTCTGCACATCGAACAGACGCACCTGCTCGTCGTGGTACAGGCGATGCAGCACGGTTTCGTTGTCCAGGCCCAACAGCTCATCGGCGGTCAGCGTACCGCCCAGGGTGGTGATGTGCTGCCAGCTGGCGGCGCGTTCGTCTTCGTCTTTCAAACGGTCGGCAGGCAGTTGTTGCAGCAACAGGCCACGGGCGCGGCGGCCATCGGCGTACAGCCAGAAACGCGTGCCGACTTGCTGGGACATGACGAAGTAGTTGGTGAAGCATTCGGACAGGGTGGCGCCGTCGAGGTCGACGATGCCCTGGTAGCGCTGGCCCTGTTTCGGGTCGATGGTCAATGCCAGCACGCCGTCCGGCATCAGGTCGGCCAGGGTTGCATCGGCAGCGATGCGGTCCGCGTCGTAACGGGCCAGACCACGGATGTCGCGCTCGCTGGAGCACTCGATCATCAGCAGCGGGATCGGGCCTTCGGAACGGGCCTGCAGAATCAGCAAGCCATCGAACTTCATCGTGCCAACCAGCAACGACGCGGCCGCCATCAGCTCGCCGAGCAGTTGCGCAACCGGCTGCGGGTAGGCGTGTTTGGCCAGGACTTCGGCGTAGCTGAGCTCCAACGAGACCAGCTCGCCACGGGTGTCGCTGTCATCGAAGATGAAGCGTTGGGTGAAGTCGTTATCCGCGTGATCGGTCATAGGTCTGGGTATCTGAAGTAGTGAAAATGGTTACAGGAAACAGGAAATTGACCTTGCGCCACCCCTCGGGTGCGCAACGTTCAGCCATGAAAGGCATTTTATGAACAATCCGGGCCTGATCCAAGCAAGGTGGAATAAGCGCTGATGGGTTCCAGGTCGTTTCCCGCCCTGCACTGCTGGCAATGTGGTTATGGCCTACAGGTCAGAGACTGTGTGTGATTTTCGACGAGCGGCGATATCGTCCATGCAATGCACTGCTGGCCAGGCACAGATATGGATGCGCACCGGGTCAATTGCAAGTCTTGGCCTGAAGGCGCGGTGAAACCTGGCGAGTACGCGGCACTCGCCCGAGCAATATCTGTATCAGTCGTCGTTACTGCTGCCACGAAACTTGAACAAATCCCGCCGCTGCTTCTTGCTCGGCTTACCGTCGGTGCTCACGCCCAGGGCTCCGGCCTTTCTTTGCGCCGCGGCCTCTTCGCGCTTGGCGATGCTGGCCAGGGTCTCGGCATACAAGGTTTGCGCCTGCGGTGCGCCGCGACGAACGATCGACAGTGCCAGGACTACCACCGTGCGCTCCTCGAAACCGGTGCGAATCACGAACTCATCGCCGATTCGTGGCTCTTTACCCGGCTTGCAGCGTTCGCCCCGGCAATGCACCTTGCCGCTTTCAATCGCTGCCTTGGCCAGGGCGCGGGTTTTGTAGAATCGTGCAGCCCACAACCATTTATCGAGGCGGACTTTGTCGTCCTCTTCGTTTTTTTGTGCCATGGAATTTCCTCATTCTGAAATATTGGTGAACTGTACTACCGTTTCTGACGTACCAAGAATTTCACCGGCTCGGATTACAATGCCGACATTCCATAACCTCCCTGGGAGGCTGGAAATCCGGGCCGTAGATATCTGTCGCCTTTTAATCATTATTCTGCGTGAATACCGCGAATCCGGCCGCATGCGGCCCGAGCGGTTTCTACCGGTTGAGCACTATTGAAGACATTTGACCATTTGACCGTTGTCGGTCTGCGCGAGTGGGTGGCGCTCCCGGATTTGGGAGTCGCCGGCCTTCGGGCAAAAATCGACACCGGTGCCAGCACCTCAAGCCTCCACGCCACCGAAATCGAGCCGTTCGAGCGCGATGGTGAGCAGTGGGTGCGTTTTACCGCCCACCTGGGTTCCGTCGTACAACTGCGCCACCGACGCTGCGAAGCTCCGTTGGTGACGATGAAAACCATTAAAAGCTCAAACGGTCACGCGCAGGTGCGATACGTGATCAGCACCACCCTGGCCCTTGGTGATCGGGTCTGGCGGGTCGAGTTCACGCTCGCCTGCCGCAAGTCCATGCGTTATCGCCTGTTGCTCGGTTCCAAAGCCCTGATCCACGGCCAGTTGGTGGTCAATCCGGGCATCAAGTATGTACAAGACAAGCCGGTGTTCCCGGTATCTACCTCCTCCACAGGTGTTGCATGAAGATCGCTGTGCTGTCGCGGAATCCGCGTCTGTATTCCACCCGTCGTCTGGTCGAAGCCGGTACCGAGCGTGGCCATGAAATGGTGGTGGTCGACACCTTGCGCGCCTACATGAACATCGCCAGTCACAAGCCGCAGATCCACTACCGCGGCAAACCGCTGGAGGGTTTCGATGCGGTGATTCCACGGATCGGCGCATCCGTGACCTTTTATGGCTGCGCAGTGTTGCGCCAGTTCGAAATGATGGGGGTATTTCCGCTCAACGAATCGGTGGCCATTGCCCGTTCCCGGGACAAGCTGCGTTCACTGCAATTGTTGTCCCGTCGCGGGATCGGCTTGCCGGTGACCGGGTTTGCCCACTCCCCCGATGACATTCCCGACCTGATCGAAATGGTCAACGGCGCGCCGTTGGTGATCAAGGTGCTGGAAGGCACCCAGGGCATCGGCGTGGTGCTGTGCGAAACCGCCACGGCCGCGGAATCGGTGATCGAGGCGTTCATGGGCCTCAAGCAGAACATCATGGTTCAGGAGTACATCAAGGAAGCCGGTGGTGCGGACATTCGCTGCTTCGTCGTCGGCGACAAGGTGATTGCAGCGATGAAGCGCCAGGCCAAACCCGGCGAATTCCGCTCCAACCTGCATCGCGGTGGCAGCGCGAGCCTGATCAAGATCACCCCGGAAGAGCGCATGACGGCGTTGCGTGCGGCGAAGGTCATGGGGCTGGCGGTGGCAGGCGTCGACATCCTGCGCTCCAATCACGGGCCGTTGGTGATGGAAGTGAACTCGTCGCCAGGGCTTGAGGGGATTGAGACCACCACCGGGAAGAATGTGGCGGGGATCATCATTGAACATCTGGAGAAGAATGGCGGGCCGAATATGACCCGGACCAAAGGGAAGGGTTAAACCCCCAAGCCTTGTAGCGGCAGGGATGCCGCCATCGCGAGCAAGCTCGCTCCCACAGTGATCTTCAGTGGACATAAAATTTGTGTTCAACACGATCATTGTGGAAGCGGGCTTGCCCCGGGCGGCGTTCCGACGAAGGGGCCATCAGCCCCACTGAAAAAATCAGGTTTTAAACGGCATCCCGCGGCAGCATCAACCCCAACGGCAACCGCACCCGCGCTTCCAGCCCTCCGCCCGAGCGGTTGCGCAGCTCAACGTTGCCGCCATGCATCGAAGCAATCCGCTTCACGATTGCCAATCCCAACCCGGTACCCTTGCCACCCCGGGCACGATCACCGCGGGTGAACGGATTGAAAATCGCCTCCAGCTCCGAAGGGTCGATCCCGGCGCCACGGTCCATGACACTCAGCACTACATACGGTGCGCTGGTGTCCCCGGACACATACGCCGCTACCTCTACACCGCTTCCGGCATGATGCAGCGCGTTGCCGATCAGGTTGTTCAGCAGCCGCTTCATCGATACCCGACGCAGCGGAAACGGCTGGATAGGCTCCAGGCGCAATCGCACTTTTTCTTCGGTCTGGTTAAACGGCGCGGCAACTTCACGGACCAGCTCGCTCAGGTCAACCTCTTCCACCGACTCGTCGCGCCCGTCACGAATGAACGCCAGGAACTGATCGAGAATTGCGTCCATGTCTTCGATGTCGCGCACCATGTCGTCGGTCAGGTCGGTGTGATCGCCCATCAATTCCAGGGACAGGCGCAAGCGGGTCAACGGCGTGCGCAAGTCGTGGGACACTCCGGCCAGCATCAGTTCACGCTCGCGACCGGCCTGCTCGACGTCTTCGGCCATCTGGTTGAAGGCGCGGTAAACCTCGGTCATCTCACTCGGTGTATCGCTGATTGGCAGGCGCACGCTACGGCCCTGGCCGAGTTGCCGCGCGGCATACACCAGACGCTTCAAAGGTTGATTGAGCTGGCTGACAAAGATCCAGGCCGAAGCGGTGGACAGCAGGCCAATCGCGAGGAACCAGCCCAGCACGTTCCAGATTTTCTGGCCGCGCAACGGATGGGGATAAAGCGGTACTTTCAGCCAGCCATCGCCCAGGCTTGGCGCCCGGACCCAAAGCGCCGGTGGCGAATGCATGCGCAGCCGGACTTCAGTGTCGGCACCCAGCTCCGCTTGCATCTGCCGCTGGTAGATCTCGCTGTAAGGCCAGTGCTGTTCGCCTTCCGGCACGCCGGCACCCACTACCCGGATCAAGGTCGCGGCCTCGGCAATCTTGCCGCGGTTTTCTTCATCGGCCGCCCAATAGGCGCGCAGCGTCAGGGCGACACCGTGGCTGTACTGGCGGTCCACCAGCACGTCTTCGTTCATCAGCAGATAAACCAGGGTCAGTGCCTTGGAGAAGAGTACGACGATGAGCACCAGCCAAAGGGTGCGGGAGAAGAAGCTCTGGGGGAACCAAACGGGGGTTTTCATGGATAACCGTTAAACACTTGCAGGAGCGAGCGATGCTCGCATATTGCGGGTCGCGAGTCTGCGGACAGGATCGATTGATCCGCTGTCCGCGTGACCCGCTCCTACAAATCGCCAATCACTTGGTGGCGGCACCATCCGGTACAAACACGTAGCCCACGCCCCAGACAGTCTGGATGTAACGCGGCTTGGAGGGATCAGGCTCGATCATCCGGCGCAGACGGGAAATCTGCACATCGATGGAACGCTCCAGGGCATCCCACTCGCGGCCACGGGCCAGGTTCATCAACTTGTCGCGGGTCAGCGGTTGACGGGCGTTCATCACCAGGGCCTTGAGTACAGCGAACTCACCGGTGGTGAGCATGTGCACTTCTTCGCCGCGCTTGAGCTCGCGGGTGGCCAGGGACAATTCGTAGTCACCGAAGGTCACGCTTTCGTCTTCGCTGCCCGGGGCGCCAGGCACTGGAGCCGACTGGCGACGCAATACCGCCTTGACGCGAGCCATCAGTTCATCGGGGTTGAACGGCTTGGCCAGGTAATCGTCGGCACCCAGCTCCAGGCCCTTGATGCGGCTCAGCTCGTCGCCCTTGGCGGTGAGCATGATGATCGGAATCTGGTTGTTCGCGTTGCGCAGGCGGCGGCAGGCAGTCAGGCCGTCTTCGCCGGGCAACATCAGGTCGAGGACGACCAGGTTGAACACTTCGCGCGCCAGCAGGCGATCCATTTGCTCGGTGTTCGGTACGGCGCGGGCGCGGTAGCCTTTGCTGACGAAAAAACGCTCCAGCAGGCTGCTGAGCCCCGGATCGTCGTCAACGATAAGAATTTTTTCGCCTTCAGCAGTTTGTGCAGTGCTGCTCATTGGATGCTCCTTTGATCTCGGCACGCATTATGGCGTAGCTGCCGTTATACGCACCGTGTGCATTGTTAGCAGATTTTTCCTCTAGCGCCAGAAAACCGGCCATTGCACCTGCATCCGCGATGTCCCCGAATGCCGGAACGCTGGTTATAATGCGCGGCCTTTTGTGTCAGGCAACATCAGACAGGTACTACAGACCGACACCATTTTTTTCATGGCGCCGGCAGTAATTGTTCGATTTCACGGGTCAACGGGATACCTTTTGATCCAGGTAGCGGCGCAGGCCAGGCCGCTCAACCAGACTCGCCCAGGCCCTATCCCGGCGCCTGCGAGCCTGCTTTCACAATTTGTCAGGTGGTTTTATGGACAGCATCAACAGCCGCATCGCCGAGGAACTCGGTGTACGCCCACAACAGGTCGAAGCGGCCGTCGCGCTACTCGATGAAGGCTCTACCGTTCCCTTCATCGCCCGTTACCGGAAAGAAGTGACCGGCAGCCTCGACGATACGCAATTGCGTCATCTGGAAGAGCGCCTGCGCTACCTGCGAGAACTCGACGAACGGCGTATCAGCATCCTCGCCAGCATCCAGGAGCAGGGCAAGCTGACCCCGCAACTTGAGCGCGACATCAAGCTCGCCGACACCAAGACCCGTCTCGAAGACTTGTACCTGCCGTACAAGCAGAAGCGCCGCACCAAGGGCCAGATCGCCCTGGAAGCCGGCCTCGGCGAGCTGGCCGACGGCCTGTTCAACGACCCGTCCCTGAGCCCGGAAACCGAAGCCGCACGCTTTATTGATGCGGAAAAAGGCGTGGCCGATGTGAAGGCGGCCCTCGAAGGCGCCAAGTACATCCTCATGGAACGCTTCGCCGAAGACGCGGGCCTGCTGGACAAGCTGCGCAATTACCTGAAGCAGGAAGCCACCCTCAGTGCCCGCGTGATCGCCGGCAAGGAAGAGGAAGGCGCCAAGTTCCGCGACTATTTCGAACACGACGAACCGCTCAAAAGCATGCCGTCGCACCGCGCGCTGGCAATTTTCCGTGGCCGTAACGAAGGCATCCTCAGCTCCGCGCTGAAAGTCGGCGACGAACTGCCGGGCACCATGCACCCGTGCGAAGGCATGATCGGCCAGCAATTCGGCATCCAGAACCAGAACCGCGCCGCCGACAAATGGCTGGGCGAAGTGGTGCGCTGGACCTGGAAGGTCAAGCTCTACACCCACCTGGAAACCGATCTGCTGGGCGAGCTGCGCGATGGCGCGGAAACCGAGGCGATCAACGTGTTCGCCCACAACCTGCACGACCTGCTGCTGTCGGCCCCGGCCGGCCCGCGCGCCACTTTGGGTCTCGACCCGGGCCTGCGCACCGGTTGCAAGGTCGCCGTGGTCGACTCCACCGGAAAACTGCTGGATCACGCAACGGTTTACCCGCACGTGCCACACAACAAGTGGGACCAGACTCTCGCCGTGCTCGCCGCCCTGTGCGCCAAGCACTCGGTGGACCTGATCGCCATCGGCAACGGTACCGCCAGCCGCGAGACCGACAAGCTGGCCGCTGAACTGATCAAAAAATACCCGGCCATGAAGATGACCAAGGTCATGGTTTCCGAGGCCGGTGCATCGGTTTACTCGGCGTCGGAGCTGGCCTCCAAGGAATTCCCGGACCTCGACGTGTCGATCCGTGGCGCCGTGTCGATTGCCCGTCGCCTGCAAGACCCGTTGGCTGAGCTGGTGAAGATCGACCCGAAATCCATCGGTGTCGGCCAGTACCAGCACGACGTGTCGCAACTGAAACTGGCCCGTGGCCTGGATGCGGTTGTCGAAGACTGCGTGAACGCCGTCGGTGTCGACGTGAACACGGCTTCCGTAGCGCTGCTGGCACGGATCTCCGGCCTCAACGCGACCCTGGCGCAGAACATCGTCAGCCATCGCGACGAGCATGGCGCGTTCAAGACCCGCGCAGCGCTGAAGAAAGTTGCGCGCCTGGGCGAGAAAACCTTCGAACAGGCCGCCGGATTCCTGCGCGTCATGAATGGCGAAAACCCGCTGGATTCGTCGGCGGTTCACCCGGAAGCCTATCCGCTGGTTCAGCGCATCGCCGCTGAAACCGAGCGTGACATCCGCTCGCTGATCGGCGATGCCGCGTTCCTCAAGCGTCTCGATCCGAAGAAGTACACCGATGAAACCTTCGGTCTGCCAACCGTGACCGACATCCTCCAGGAGCTTGAAAAGCCTGGGCGTGACCCGCGTCCCGAGTTCAAGACCGCCGAGTTCCAGGAAGGCGTCGAAGACCTCAAGGACCTGCAACTGGGCATGATCCTCGAAGGCGTGGTGACCAACGTGACCAACTTCGGGGCCTTCGTCGATATCGGTGTGCATCAGGACGGTTTGGTGCACATCTCCGCACTTTCGGAGAAGTTCATCAAGGATCCACGGGAAGCGGTGAAGGCCGGTGACGTGGTGAAAGTGAAGGTCATGGAAGTCGACATCCCGCGCAAACGCGTAGGCCTGTCGATGCGCATGAGCGACACCCCGGGCGAGAAAATCGACGGCGCTCGCGGCGCGCGTCCGGGGTCGGCGCCACGCCAGTCCCAGAACACCGCACCGCGCAAGGAAACCACGGCGGCAGCACCGAGCAACAATGCCATGGCTTCGTTGTTCGCCAATGCCAAGCAGTTGAAGAAACGCTGATGGACATTCCCGCCGGGCTGACCGAAAGCGCGTTTTTCAAGCTGTTGGGCTGCCGCTTGCACAGTCTGGAAACCGGGGTGGCGCAAGTCGCCCTGGCGCTGGAACCCGAGCTGCGCAATCGCGGCGGCAAGCTGCACGGCGGGGCCTTGTTCAGCCTGGTGGACATTGCCATGGGGCTGGCCTGTTCCAGCACCCACGGCTTTGACCAGCAGAGCGCGACCATCGAGTGCAAGATCAACTACATCCGCGCCGTCTCTGACGGCGAGGTGATGTGCACGGCGCGGGTGATCCACCCGGGTCGCCGCACATTGGTGGTCGAGGCCGATGTGGTGCAGGGCGACAAACTGGTCGCAAAAGCACAAGGCACGTTCGCTGTCCTGTAGCTACTCGTTATCGATTTGAGTTAATTTCAGCAGAACGCAACCTGTGGGAGCGGGCTTGCTCGCGAAGGCGGTGTATCAGGTGGCATCTGTGCTGACTGACACACCGTCTTCGCGAGCAAGCCCGCTCCCACATTAGTTGCGGCGAGTTCAAAAAACCAGGCGAAAACGCCAGTTTTAACTTCACCCTTGTAGACCGTCTTGCCCACCCCCATATTGGGGCGACTGACGCGTGAAGGAATCCAACTTGAGCGAACTTCTCAACCGCCGCCTGGCTCTGCTCGGCGAGCGCGCTAACCTCTCTCTGCTCGAACAGTGCCTTCACGGCATCGAACGTGAATGCCTGCGCGTGACCGATGAAGGTCGCCTGGCGCAAACGCCGCACCCGGAAGAATTGGGTTCCGCGCTGACCAATGAACAGATCACCACCGACTATTCCGAGTCGCTGCTGGAGTTCATCACCCCGGCCCTGCCCGACCCGGCGGACACACTGGCGAGCCTGGACAGCATTCACCGCTTTGCCTACAGCAAGCTCGGCAACGAGTATCTGTGGAGCCCATCGATGCCGTGCCCGTTGCCGGCCGAGGAAGACATCCCGATCGCCTATTACGGCACGTCCAATATCGGGCAGCTCAAGTACGTGTACCGCAAGGGCCTGGCCCTGCGTTACGGCAAGACCATGCAGTGCATTGCCGGCATTCACTACAACTTTTCCCTGCCGGAAAAACTCTGGCCGTTGCTCAAGCAGGCCGAAGGCTTTGTCGGCACCGACCGCGACTTCCAGTCGTCGTCCTATATCGCGCTGATCCGCAACTTCCGCCGCTACAGCTGGCTGCTGATGTACCTGTTCGGTGCTTCACCGGCACTGGACGCCGGCTTCCTGCGCGGTCGTTCGCACCAGTTGGAACAACTGGACCCGCATACCCTGTACCTGCCGTACGCTACCAGCCTGCGCATGAGCGACCTGGGTTACCAGAGCAACGCCCAGGCCGGCCTGACGCCGTGCTACAACGATCTGAACAGCTACACCGACAGCCTGCGCAAAGCGGTGGCCACGCCGTATGCGCCATACGTCGAAGTCGGCACCCACCAGGATGGCGAGTGGGTACAGCTCAACACCAACATTCTGCAGATTGAAAACGAGTACTACTCCAACATCCGCCCGAAACGCGTGACCTACACCGGCGAGCGCCCTATCCAGGCGCTGATGGCCCGTGGCATCCAGTACGTCGAAGTACGCTGCCTGGACATCAACCCCTTCCTGCCGATGGGCATCGATCTCACCGAGTCACGCTTCCTCGATGCGTTCCTGCTGTACTGCGCACTCAATGACAGCCCGCTGCTGACCAACACCAGTTGCGGCAACGCGACCTCGAACTTCCTCAGCGTGGTCAAGGAAGGTCGCCGTCCGGGCCTGCAACTGCAGCGGGATGGCCAGCCGGTTGACCTGAAGGAATGGGCCGGCGAGCTGCTGGAAAAAATCGCTCCTCTGGCGGCGATGCTCGACCAGAGCCATGGCGGTGATGCCCACAGCAAGGCGCTGGACGCCCAGATGTCGAAGGTCCAGGACCCGTCCCTGACGCCGTCGGCCCAGGTATTGGCGGCGATGGCTGAACACAAGGAAAGCTTCGCCCAGTTCTCCCTGCGCCAGAGCCAGGTCCATGCCGAGTTCTTCCGCAGCGAGCCGTTGCCGGCTGAGGAGCAGGCGAAGTTTGAAGAGCGGGCGCGTTCGTCGCTGGCTCAGCAGGCTGAGCTGGAGCAGAACGAAGTCGGTGATTTCGATGTGTTCGTCGGGGCATACCAGGCGAGCATTCTGGCGATCAGTAACTAATCGGCGCCTGTAAGAAAGATCGCAGCCTTCGGCAGCTCCTACATTGGAATGCGTTTCCTGTAGGAGCTGCCGAAGGCTGCGATCTTTTTGTTTCCAGCCCATTCACAATGACTCACCGGGTTTTCGCCTCATAAGCTAATTCGAAAAAGTTATTTATTTTAGAATTCTTAGATCATTTAGTCTCTTTCTCACGCCGACATTCGGTCGCCTGACAAGGAGCTTTCTGATGAAACTGACTTTCCCTCTTCGCTTGCTGGCGGCCGCTTCCTTGGCTACCGCAAGTTTTTTTGCCCAGGCAGCCGACTTCACCGTCGCCTACCAGACCACCGTTGACCCGGCGAAAGTCGCCCAGGCTGACGGCGCTTACGAAAAGGCCACCAAGGCTGATATCAGCTGGCGCAAATTCGACAACGGTGCCGATATCATCGCCGCCATTGCCTCCGGCGACGTGCAGATCGGCTACCTCGGTTCCAGCCCCCTGACCGCTGCGATCACTCGTAAAGTCCCGGTCGAAACCTTCCTCATCGCCACCCAGATCGGCGCTGCCGAAGCCCTGGTCGCCCGCGACGGTTCCGGGATCAAGACCCCGCAAGACCTGATCGGCAAGAAAATCGCCGTGCCGTTCGTTTCCACCGGCCACTACAGCCTGCTGGCTGCGCTGAAGCACTGGAACATTGATCCATCGAAAGTCACCGTCCTCAACCTGGCTCCGCCCGCGATCATTGCTGCCTGGAAACGCGGTGACATCGACGCCACTTACGTCTGGGACCCGGCCCTCGGTGTCGCCAAGGAAAACGGCAAGGTACTGATCACCTCCGGTGAGCTGGCCAAGTTCGGCGCACCGACCTTCGACGCCTGGATCGTGCGCAAGGACTTCGCCGAGAAGCACCCGGAGA
Organism: Pseudomonas sp. S2_F07; assembly: GCF_054668325.1. NCBI lineage: Bacteria > Pseudomonadati > Pseudomonadota > Gammaproteobacteria > Pseudomonadales > Pseudomonadaceae > Pseudomonas > Pseudomonas sp. S2_F07. The sequence continues at coordinate 4,116,626 of NZ_CP162758.1, read as the reverse complement.
TCGTCACCGCGTTCGCCAAAGTGACCCTGGACGCCTACGCCGATTACCGCAAAGACCCACAAGCCTGGCTGGCCAATCAGGGCAACGTCGACAAGCTTGTAAAACTGTCTGGCGCCAAGGCCAGCGACATTCCATTGCTGCTGCAAGGCAACGTCTACCCGCTAGCGGCTGACCAGGTGCTCACCCTCGGCGCGCCGACCACCAAAGCCATCACCGACACGGCGGCGTTCCTCAAGGAACAAGGCAAGGTCGAGGCGGTACTGCCGGACTACGCGCCGTACGTCAGCGCCAAGTTCATCACCAACTGATCGGGAGTCAACGCGATGGCCTTGCTACAGCTGGAGCGCATCAGCGCACAGTACCCCGGCAACCCGGAACCGGTGTTGGCGGATATCTCCCTGAGCCTGGGGCCCCGGCAACTGCTGGTCGCCCTCGGCCCGTCCGGCAGTGGCAAGACTTCGCTGTTGAACCTGATTGCCGGCTTCGTCGAACCCAGCGCCGGGCGCATCACCCTCGACGGCGTGCCCGTCAAAGGCCCGAGTGCCGAGCGCGGCGTGGTGTTCCAGGACGACGCGCTGCTGCCGTGGCAAAACGTGCTGGCCAACGTCGGGTTCGGCCTGGAGCTGGCCGGTATCGCCCGGGACAAACGCGAAGCTCGCGCCCGGGAAATGCTCGCCCTGGTCGATCTGTCCGGTTTTGAACAGCGCCGCATCTGGCAACTTTCGGGCGGCCAGAAGCAGCGTGTCGGCCTGGCCCGCGCCCTCGCCGCCGACCCACGCGTGTTGCTGATGGACGAACCTTTCGGAGCCCTCGACGCCTTCACCCGCGAGCAAATGCAGGAGTTGTTGCTGCAAGTCTGGCAACGCACCGCCAAACCGGTGTTCCTGATTACCCACGACATAGAAGAAGCCGTATTCCTCGCCACCGACCTGATTCTGTTGGCGCCCAACCCTGGGCAAATCGTCGAGCGTCTGAGCCTCGATTTCGGTCAGCGTTATGCCGCCGGTGAGTCGGCTCGCTCAATCAAGTCCGACCCGCGTTTTATCGAAACCCGCGAACACGTACTCGCCAAAGTGTTCTCCCAACGCAGTGCCGCCCAGCGGCAGGAGCGCGCATGAGCAGTTATGAAATTCCCGTCGCAGCGATAACGCCAGGCTCAGCCGTGATTGCGGCAAGTCGCCGTTTGAGCACCCGGTGGATCAGTGTGATGACACTGGTCGCTCTCGTTGCTATTTGGTGGGCCGTGACGGCGACCGGCTTGATCGAGCCGCTGTTCCTGCCGCCGCCCTCTGCCGTTCTGCAAAAAGGCTGGCTGCTGGCGACCTCGGGTTACATGGATTCAACCCTGTGGCAGCACCTCGGCGCGAGCCTGAGCCGCATCGGCCTGGGCCTCGGCTTTGCGATTCTCACTGCCGTGCCGGTGGGAATCGCTATCGGTGTCAACCGTATCGCCCGTGGCGTGCTCGACCCGCTGATCGAGTTCTACCGGCCGATCCCTCCGTTGGCCTATCTGCCGCTGATCGTGATCTGGTGCGGCATCGGTGAATTGTCCAAAGTGCTGCTGATCTACCTGGCGATCTTCGCCCCGATTGCCATCGCCACCGCCACCGGTGTGCGCACGGTCGACCCGGCCAAATTGCGTGCCGCGCAGTCGCTGGGCGCAACCCGCGTGCAGTTGATTCGCCACGTCATTTTGCCGAGTGCCTTGCCGGACATTCTGACCGGTGTGCGCATTGGCCTCGGCGTAGGGTGGTCGACCCTGGTCGCCGCCGAATTGATCGCCGCCACCAGCGGCCTGGGCTTCATGGTGCAATCGGCCGCGCAGTTTCTGGTCACCGATGTGGTGGTACTGGGGATTCTGGTGATCGCACTGATCGCCTTCGCGATGGAACTGGGCCTGCGTGCCCTGCAACGCAAACTGGTGCCGTGGCATGGCCAGGCTCACTGAATAATTTCCCTGTGAGAAACCCTGTGGGAGCAAGCTCGCTCCCACAGTAATCAACACCCCCGAATTTCAAGAGAATCACCATGAGTGACTTGACCATCGTCCCCTTAAGCTCCGCCCTCGGCGCACAGATCAGTGGCATCGACATCAGCCAGCCGCTGAACCTGGAGCAACGCGATGCCATCGAACAGGCCCTGCTCAAGCATCAGGTGCTGTTCTTCCGCAACCAGCCGATCACGCCACAGCAACAGGCGCGATTCGCCGCGAATTTCGGCGACCTGCACATTCATCCGATCTACCCGAATGTGCCGGAGCAACCCGAAGTGCTGATCCTCGACACCGCCGTCACCGACGTGCGCGATAACGCTATCTGGCACACCGACGTGACCTTCCTGCCGACCCCGGCCATGGGCGCCGTGCTCAGCGCCAAGCTGCTGCCGGAGTTTGGCGGCGACACGTTGTGGGCCAGCGGGATTGCCGCGTACGAAGCCCTGTCGGCACCGCTGAAAACCTTGCTCGAAGGCCTGACCGCCACCCACGATTTCACCCGTTCGTTTCCGCTGGAGCGCTACGGCAACACGCCCGAGGCACTGGTCCAGTGGGAAGAAGCACGGCGCAAGAATCCGCCGCTGTCGCACCCGGTGATCCGCACGCACCCGGTCAGCGGGCGCCGCTCGCTGTTCGTCAACGAAGGTTTCACTTCGAAGATCAACGAGCTGTCGGAAACCGAGAGCGAGGCGATTCTGAAGTTCCTGTTCGCCCATTCAACGCGGCCGGAGTTCACCATTCGCTGGCGCTGGCAGCAGGACGACATCGCGTTCTGGGATAACCGCGTGACCCAGCATTACGCGGTGGATGATTACCGGCCGGCGCGGCGGGTGATGCAGCGGGCGACGGTGTTGGGGGATGTGCCGTTTTTTCGGTGAACAGCCAGTTTTTGTACTGACATTGATGGCCTCATCGCGAGCAAGCTCGCTCCCACAGTGTCCGTGGCGTACACAAAACCTGTGAACACCGCCAAACCAGTGGGAGCGAGCTTGCTCCGGGCGGCGTTCCGACGATGGCGATCTGAAAGGCGCCGAATAATCCGGCGCCAACTACTTATTCAGCCGTCGAAGGCTTCTCCCAAAGATTGATCCCGCCCTCCTGGGCAAACCGGTCAATTTCCGCCAGTTCCTCTGCACTGAAGCTCAAGTTCTTCAACGCCCCGACGTTCTCGATAATCTGCTCCGGTCGACTCGCGCCAATCAACGCGGAAGTGACCCGGGGGTCGCGCAGGGTCCAGGCCAACGCCAGTTGCGCCAGGCTCTGGCCGCGACGTTTGGCGATTTCGTTGAGTGCCCGCACCTGGGCGATGTTGGCCTCTGACAAATGCGATGCCTGCAACGAACCACCGCCCGGACGGTTGACCCGCGCATCCGCCGGCACGCCGTTGAGGTATTTGTCGGTCAGCAAACCCTGGGCCAACGGAGTGAAGGCAATCACGCCGGTACCGAGTTCATCAGTGGTATCGAGCAGGTCTTTTTCCACCCAGCGATTGAGCAGGTTGTAGGCCGGCTGGTGAATCAGCAGCGGCACTTTCCATTCTTTGAGCAACGCCGCCATTTCGCGGGTTTTCACCCCGGAGTACGACGAGATGCCGATGTACAACGCCTTGCCCTGCTGCACCGCCGTGGCGAGTGCGCTGGCGGTTTCTTCCAGCGGGGTGTCCGGATCGAAACGGTGGGAGTAGAAGATGTCGACGTAGTCCACGCCCAGGCGTTGCAGGCTCTGGTCGAGGCTGGCCAGCACGTACTTGCGCGAACCGCCGCCCTGACCGTAAGGGCCGGGCCACATGTCCCAGCCGGCCTTGCTGGAAATGATCATCTCGTCGCGGTACTGCTTGAAGTCTTCACGCAGTAAACGGCCGAAGTTGATCTCGGCGCTGCCATACGGCGGGCCGTAGTTGTTGGCCAGGTCGAAATGGTTGATGCCCAGGTCGAACGCCGTGCGCAACAATGCGCGCTGGGTACCGATCGGCGTGCTGTCGCCGAAGTTGTGCCACAGGCCCAACGACAGTGCCGGCAGCACCAGCCCGCTGCGGCCCACGCGGCGGTAGGGGATGGAGTCGTAGCGGTTTTCGGCAGCGGTGTAGGTCATCGAATCCTCTCTTGTCGGTCTTGAATCTGATATCGACTGCTTTGCCAGTCGCTCAGCATACGCCCGGACAAACGCCAGAAAACCCCTGATTCGACTAATGACTGAAACGTTTCACGTATTTCCCCGCCAACAAGCTACCGTGCCCCCGCAAACACCTCTCCCAACCAGTCCACAAACACCCGGACCCTGGGCGACATGTGTCGGTTGTGCGGGTACAACACCGATACCGGCATTGATGGCGGAGGGATGTCGACGAGGACTTCCTGCACCAGGCCTTGGGAGATCTGCGTTTCCATTCGGTAGTGCGGGCACTGGATCAGGCCCAGCCCGGCAATCGCCGAGGCGGCGTAGATTTCTGCGCCGAACACCGATACCGCACCGTCGATGGCCACTTCCTTGAGTTCACCGTCCACCATGAATTCAAACGGGAACAACCTGGCCGTCGTGCGCGAAACGTAGTTCACCGCACGGTGCCGGCTGAGGTCGGCGAGGCTTTTCGGTTCGCCGTATTTGCGCAAATAGGCGGGGCTGGCGCAGGTGATCTGACGCAGGTTGGCGACACGTTTGCCGATCAGCGTGGAGTCACCCAATGTTCCCGCCCGCAACACGCAATCGATACCTTCGGTGATCAGGTCGACCTGGCGGTCAGCCTCGCTGATGGACAGCTCGATGTCGGGATAACGCGCCATGAATTGCGGCAATGCCGGGATCACGAAGTGCTTGGCCAATGTCCCGTGCAAGTCCACCCGCAGCCGCCCCTTCGGGGCCACGCCGCGAAACGCCAACTCCGCTTCCTCCAGCTCTGCCAGCAGTTGCACGCAACGCAGGTAGTACGCCTCGCCATCCAGCGTCGGACGCACTTTACGCGTGCTGCGCTCCAACAAACGCGTACCCAGCCAGGCCTCGAACTGATTCAACGTATGGGTCAGCGTTGCGCGGGGCAGGTTCAGGTCATCGGCAGCCTGCGTGAAGCTGCTGCGCTCGTAGATCCGCACAAAAACCTTCATCGCTTTGACTTGGTCCACAGCTCACTCCAGGCACTCGATTGTTGGCAATCATTGAACAGTCAAGGCAACTCTCGTGCATTTATCGGCCTGAGTAAACATGTGAAATTGGCTTCACACCCCATCAACAGGAACATCAACATGACTGCACAAACTCCGAAAGTTGCCATCGTGACCGGTGCCTCCCGCGGCATCGGCGCGGTCATCGCCAAACAACTGGCCAGCGAAGGTTTCGCCGTTGCCATCAACTACGCCAGCAGCGCCACCGAAGCCTCGAAACGGGTGGTGGAGCTGCGTCAGGCCGGCCACCAGGCCATAGCGATCAAGGCCGATGTGGCCAATGCCGACGACGTGCGCCGGATGTTCGACGAGGTTGAAACCCAGTTCGGCAAGGTCGATGTTTTGGTGAACAACGCCGGCATCCTCAAGGTCCTGCCGCTGGCGCAACACAGCGACGAACTGTTCGAGCAGACCTTCAACATCCACACTCGCGGTACCTTCAATATCCTGCGTGAAGCGGCGACCCGCCTGAACAGCGGTGGCCGAATCATCAACTTCTCCAGCAGCACCGTCGGCATGAACCTGCCGGGTTACGCGGTGTACATCGCCAGCAAAGCGGCAGTGGAATCCCTGACCCAGGTGTTCGCCAAAGAGATGCGCGGGCGCAACATCACCGTCAATGCGGTGGCTCCCGGGCCGGTGGCGACTGAGTTGTTTTTACACGGCAAGAGTGAGGAGCAGATTCAGAATTTCGCGAAGATGGCGCCGCTGGAGCGCCTGGGGCAGCCGGAGGATATTTCCCGTGTTGTGTCGTTTCTGGCGGGGCCGGATTCGGGTTGGGTCAATGGGCAGATTTTGCGGGTGAATGGCGGGTTGGTTTAACTGAGTTCACACTGAGACCGCAGCGCCCCCAATCGCGAGCAAGCTCGCTCCCACATTGATCTTGGTTGCTCACAAAATTTGTGCTCAAGGGAAATCCCCTGTGGGAGCGAGCTTGCTCGCGATGGCTGCCTCCAAAGCAATGCACATCTGAAGGGCGGGACAGTTCATGCACACCACCATCATCACAACCTTCGGCCTGATCCTCCTGGCGTTGATGCTCTATATCGGCGAGAAAATCGGCTTTACCCGTCAGACCCTGGCCTACTGTTTTATCGTGCTGTGGCTGGCGCTGACGCTGATCAACGGCGCAGTCGGCATAGTGCATGCCGGCCAGCCATTGAGCACCGAACTGGCGGTCGGTAGCGCCGTGTTCGGTGTCCCGGTGGCGGCGCTGGTGTTGTTCATGGTGTTGACCACCGAGACATGAAGGCCTTGATCAGCGCACCAGATGCAGGAACTGCATGTGCCGTTCGTACTGGTCGAGGATGTCGTTGATGATCTGCTCCTTGGTATAGCCGACCAGATCGTAGTCCTGACTGCCTTCGCTCAAATGCACTTCGGCCCGGTAGTAGCGGCGATTGTTGAGTTGCTTGGAACCCATGCCGCCACGGGCAAACGATGGCGTGAAGTAACCGCGCATCTGCACCTGATAAACAAACGGATGTTGATCGCCGTGGCCGATTTCCAGGCTGACGCTGTCATTGGCCGGGTCCGGGTGTGTCGCTACGTGCAAACCCTTTTCGATGAACACGGCAGACACTTCTTCAATCGCCGGGCGCACCGTCGTGTCGAGGAAGCGGTAGACCTCATCCCGCGACGGGAAATGCACCGCCTGACTCAAACGCTGACGCCAGCCACCCCGCCGTGAACCGGACACCGGTGCCAAGGAATGCATCTGCGCAATCTGCTTCTGCGACTCCAGATAAAACGCTTTGTGCAGCCCCCACATCATCAACAGCAGGATCAGCGAGAACGGCAACGAGGTCAGGACCACCGCCGACTTCAACGCATCGATGCTGCCGGAGAACAGCAGCGCGCTGGTCACCAGGGCGGTCATCGCGCCCCAGAACACCCGCAACCATTTCGGCCCGTCTTCATCGGGGTTACCGCCCTTGGCGGACAGCGTCGACAACACCACGGTGCCGGAGTCGGCGGAGGTGACGAAGAACACAAAGCTGATAAACACCGTGACCGCGATGACGGTTTTGCTCCACGGGTAGGTTTCCAGCAGCAGGTAGAGCGTCATCGACGGATTGTCGATGGCCGACATACCGAGCGCGCTCATGCCGTGGTTGAGCACTTGATCGATGGCGCTGTTGCCGAAGATCGACATCCACGCCAGGGTAAAGCCCAGCGGAATCAACAGCACGCCGAAGACGAACTCGCGGATGGTGCGACCACGGGAAATCCGTGCGATGAACAAGCCCACGAACGGCGACCACGCAATCCACCAGGCCCAGTAGAACACCGTCCAGCCGCCCAGCCAGTCGCTGGGTTTGTCGTAGGCATAGAGGTCGAAACTCTTCATCGGCAAGGCGCCGAGGTAATCACCGAGGTTCTGGATCAGGGTGTTGAGCAAGTGCTGCGTAGGGCCGGCGAACAATACGAACAGCAGCAGCGCGCAGGCCAGCAGCATGTTGATGTCGGACATCACCCGCACGCCCTTGTCGACGCCGGATACGGCAACGATGATCGCAGCACCCATCATCAGGGTGATCAGGCCGACCTGAATCCATTGGGTGTGGGCGATGCCGAACAGATAGTCCAGGCCCGAGTTGAGGTGCAACACGCCAAAGCCCATGTCGGCACCGAGGCCGAACACCGTGGCGATGATGCCGAAGCCATCCACCGCGTAGCCGATGGGGCCGTTGATACGCTTGCCGATCAGCGGATACAGCGCCGAGCGCAGGGCCAGTGGCAGGTTATGCCGGTAGGCGAAGTAGGCCAGCGCCATGCCGACAAAGGCGAACACGCCCCAGCCATGCAGGCCCCAGTGCAGAAACAGAATCTGCATCGCCTGGCGCGCCGCATCCGCCGTACCGGCCTCGCCTTGGGGCGGTTGCAGCATGTGGGTCAGCGGCTCGGACACGCAGAAGAAAAACAGGGTGATGCTGATCCCGGCGGCGAACAGCATGCCAGCCCAGGACAGATAACTGAATTCGGGTTCGTCGTGGTCGGCACCGAGCTTGATCTTGCCGTAGCCGGACAAGGCGGTGACCACCACGAAGACCAGATACAGGGTCATCGCCAGCAGGTAATACCAGCCGACCGTGTTGGCCGCCCAGTTTTGCGCCGCCAGCAACCAGGCACCGGCCTGCTCCGGCATGGCGATGACAACGACACCAAACAACAGAATGAAACTCGCCGAGAACCAGAACACCGGCGGATTCATGCGGATCAGACCGCTTGGAGGGATGGACGATGCACTCATGTTCGGTGCACCTCGAAGGGGTAGAAAGTGGCTGTGAAAATCGGACTCAGCAAAGGCAAGCCTCCTGTTGTGAGCGGGCAGCGAACCGCCGGTTTAACTTGAATGAACGTTCAAGTTAAACATGGATAGGGGGCTAAGGACTAATCGCAGGGCTCGGCGGTGGTGTTGTTACGCTAGCTCAAGGAAAGGTTTTACGCGGAATTTAGAGGTGTTCTGTAGGAGCTGCCGCAGGCTGCGATCTTTTGATTTTGGTTCGCGGCGCGCTTGGAAAAGATCGCAGCCTCGTTGCACTCGACAGCTCCTACATCCTCACTTCTGCGCCCCATCATCCAACTGCAAACTCGCCTGGGTCAGGTTGCTGCCCGCCGGCACGCTGCGGGTCAGCCAGACGTTGCCGCCAATGGTCGAGCCCTGGCCGATGGTGATCCGCCCGAGAATCGTCGCCCCGGCATAAATCACCACGTCATCCTCGACAATCGGGTGCCGTGGCTGACCTTTCTGCAGTTGGCCATCTTCGTCCGCCGGGAAGCGCTTGGCGCCCAAGGTCACCGCCTGATAGATCCGCACGCGTTCGCCGATGATCGCCGTCTCGCCAATCACCACACCCGTCCCATGGTCGATGAAGAAACTGCGGCCGATCTGCGCGCCGGGGTGAATGTCGATGCCGGTGGCCGAGTGAGCGATTTCCGCGCTGATCCGCGCCAGCAGCGGCAACCCGGCGCGATACAAATGGTGGGCCAGACGATGGTGAATCACCGCCAGAATCCCCGGATAGCACAACAACACTTCATCGACACTGCGGGCCGCCGGGTCACCGTGATAGGCCGCGAGCACGTCACTGTCCAACAGGCTGCGCAACCCAGGCAACGCGAGGGCAAAGTCCTGAATGATCTGGATGGTTTTGGCTTCGACTTCAGTCTCGGCCTGGGCACTGTGGCGAGCGGCGTAGCGCAATTCGAGTCGCGCCTGGGCCAACAGCGCATTCAGCGCCACATCCAGGGTATGACCGACATAGAAGTCTTCACTCTCTTCGCGCAGGTCAACCGGCCCCAGGCGCATCGGGAACAACGCACCGCACAGGGCCTCGAGAATGTCCGCCATGGCTGCGCGGGAAGGCAATTCGCGACCGCCCTGCTCGCCGGTGGCCCGGCCGTTTTGTGCACGCCACTGTTCACGTGCCGTGCGCAGCTGGCTGACGATGGTCTGCAATTGCCAATGGCTGGAACGCTCACTCACGGTAAAAACTCCTCACGGGCGGCCGGACTGTCTGGCCGCACTGACGGCGATTACTTTACGGCAAGGGCCGCGAGGCAAATTAAGAACCAATAGTGCTGTACTCATTTCGATTGGCTATAAGCGATTGGCGGTTGCCCCAACTTTTTGGCGTGCCTATAGTCCTGAGATCTTCAACCGCCAGTACGGACTCATGATCAAACAACAGCTCGCCAGCTTTACCCGCCTCGACCTGCTCGGTCAGCCCACCGCCCTGGAAAAACTCGAACGCCTGTCGACCTGGCTGGGTCGCGACCTGTACGTCAAGCGCGATGACCTGACGCCGCTGGCAATGGGCGGCAACAAGCTGCGCAAACTCGAATACCTGGCCGCCGATGCCTTGGCCCAGGGCGCCGACACCTTGATCACCGCGGGCGCGCTGCAATCGAACCACGTACGGCAGACAGCCGCCATTGCCGCAAAATTGGGCCTGGGCTGCGTAGCCCTTCTGGAAAATCCTCTCGGCACTGACGACAGCAATTACACCGGCAACGGCAACCGCCTGCTGCTCGACCTGTTCGATGCCAAGGTCGAACTGGTGGAAAACCTCGACAACGCCGACGAGCAACTGCAAGCCCTGGCCAACCGACTGCGCAGCAACGGCAAGAAGCCGTACCTGGTGCCGATCGGTGGCTCCAATGCGCTGGGCGCCCTGGGCTACGTGCGTGCCGGTCTGGAACTGGCCGAACAGATCAAGGATACCGGCCTGAAGTTCGCCGCCGTGGTCCTGGCCTCGGGCAGCGCCGGTACCCACAGCGGCCTGGCACTGGCCCTGAGTGAAGCACTGCCGAATCTGCCAGTAATCGGCGTGACGGTTTCGCGCAGCGATGAAGATCAGCGGCCAAAGGTTCAAGGCCTGGCCGAACGCACCGCCGAGTTGCTGGGCGTGAATCTGCCGGAGGCTTTCAAGGTCGAGTTGTGGGACGAGTATTTCGCCCCGCGTTATGGCGAGCCGAATGCCGGCACACTGGCGGCGGTGAAGCTGCTGGCGAGTCACGAAGGCTTGCTGCTGGACCCGGTCTACACTGGCAAGGCCATGGCCGGCTTGCTGGACGGGATCGGCCGTCAGCGGTTCGACGAGGGTCCGATTATTTTCCTGCACACCGGTGGCGCGCCGGCGTTGTTTGCCTATAAGGATTTTCTGTAAGCGATTCAGAAGATCAAAAGATCGCAGCCTGCGGCAGCTCCTACAGATGCATGCCGATCCATGTAGGAGCTGCCGCAGGCTGCGATCTTTTCCATGAAACGCATATGCAATTAACGAATAACAAAAATAATATTCATTATTTTCAATTCTATAGGCATCATCTTATAGTCACGCCGCAGGCGAATTTGCAGCGAGACGCATAAGCTGCATTAGGGCAGGATATCGCAGTCGTCCAAATCCCGAATTTGCCAACTTTCCTAAAGCGTCTTCCATAAGAAAACACAGGGGCTTGTCATGAATTTTTCCGCACTACGTCGCAATCTGCTGGTGGGTTCGCTGGGCCTGGCACTGAGCGCCGGCCTGATTGGCCAGGCGGTTGCCGGTGAGCAACTGCAACAAATCAAGGACAAAGGCGTAATCAACGTCGGCCTGGAAGGCACCTACCCACCATTCAGTTTCGTCGACGCCGACGGCAAGCTGACCGGCTTCGAAGTCGAGTTCTCCGAAGCCCTGGCCAAAGAACTGGGCGTGAAGGTCAAGCTGCAACCAACCAAATGGGACGGCATCCTCGCGGCCCTGGAATCCAAGCGTCTGGACGCAGTGATCAACCAGGTGACCATCTCCGAAGAGCGCAAGAAGAAGTATGACTTCTCCGAACCCTACACCGTTTCCGGTATTCAGGCGCTGGTGCTGACGAAGAAGGCCGCCGAGCTGAACATCAAGTCCGCCGCCGACCTGTCTGGCAAGAAAGTCGGTGTAGGCCTGGGCACCAACTACGAAGAGTGGGTGAAGGCCAATGTGCCGACCGCTGACATCCGCACCTACGAAGATGATCCGACCAAGTTCCAGGACCTGCGTGTCGGCCGTATCGACGCCATTCTGATCGACCGCCTGGCCGCGCTGGAATACGCCAAGAAGGCCAAGGACACCACCGCCGCCGGTGATGCGTTCTCCCGCCAGGAAGCCGGCATTGCCCTGCGCAAAGGCGAGCCTGAACTGCTGGCCGCGGTCAACAAGGCAATCGATAAGCTGCGCGCCGATGGCACCCTGAAAAAGCTCTCGGAAAAATACTTCAACGCTGACGTCACTCAATAATGGGAGAAGCTTTCCAACTCGCACTGGACTCCGCGCCCTTTCTGCTCAAGGGCGCGTATTACACGGTCATCCTCAGCCTGGGCGGGATGTTCTTCGGCCTGGTGATGGGCTTCGGTCTGGCGCTGATGCGCCTGTCGCGCTTCAAACTGGTGAGCTGGATCGCCCGCATCTACGTGTCGTTCTTTCGCGGCACGCCGTTGCTGGTGCAACTGTTCGTGATCTATTACGGCTTGCCGCAATTGGGTCTGGAACTGGATCCGCTGCCGGCGGCCCTGATCGGCTTCTCGCTGAACATGGCCGCCTACGCCTGTGAAATCCTGCGTGCCGCGATCAGCTCCATCGAGCGCGGCCAGTGGGAAGCGGCTGCCAGTATCGGCATGACCCGCGCGCAGACCCTGCGCCGGGCCATCCTGCCGCAGGCGATGCGCACCGCATTGCCGCCGCTGGGCAACAGCTTCATTTCGCTGGTCAAGGACACCGCGCTGGCCGCCACCATCCAGGTGCCGGAACTGTTCCGTCAGGCGCAGCTGATCACCGCTCGCACCTTCGAAATCTTCACCATGTATCTTGCCGCCGCACTGATCTACTGGGTCCTCGCAACCGTGCTTTCGCACCTGCAGAACCAGTTGGAAGCGCGGGTCAATCGGCACGACCAGGAGTCCTGACCCAATGATTGTCGTGGAAAAACTGACAAAGCAGTTCAAGGGTCAAGTCGTGCTCAACGGCATCGATCTTGAGGTCAAGGAAGGCGAGGTGGTCGCGATCATCGGCCCTAGTGGTTCGGGCAAGACCACCTTCCTGCGCTGCCTGAATTTTCTGGAAGAGCCCACCAGCGGCCGGATCAAGGTCGGTGATATCGAAGTCGATACCAGCCGTCCCCTGAACCAGCAGCAGAGCCTGGTGCGGCGCTTGCGCCAACACGTGGGTTTCGTGTTCCAGAACTTCAACCTGTTCCCCCATCGCACCGCGCTGGAAAACGTTATCGAAGGCCCGATCATCGTCAAGAAGATCGCGCACGCCGATGCCGTTGCCCTGGGTAAAAAGCTATTGGCCAAGGTAGGCCTGGCGGGTAAGGAAGACGCCTATCCGCGTCGCCTCTCCGGTGGTCAGCAACAGCGCGTGGCGATTGCCCGGGCGCTGGCGATGGAACCGGAAGTGATCCTGTTCGATGAACCGACCTCGGCCCTCGACCCGGAGCTGGTGGGCGAGGTATTGGCGACTATCCGCGGCCTGGCCGAAGAGAATCGCACCATGGTGATCGTCACTCACGAAATGGGCTTTGCCCGGGACGTGGCCAATCGCGTGGTGTTTTTCGACAAGGGCGTGATCGTCGAGCAAGGCGAAGCGAAGGCGTTGTTTGCCAACCCGAAAGAAGAGCGAACCAAACAGTTTCTCAGCAAGTTCCTGAACAACAGCCACAACTAACAACCCGTTCAACAATGGTCATCTTCCATGGATGGAAGTGACACCATCGCAAAAAATACTTTATCAATACCAAACTAACCCAATCTATTCGACATACATATCTTGTACGCGCGCGCGGTACATATATCTGCACAATAACAATTAACCTCCCTTTCCCCACCAGGTTCCTTTCACAACACCTGGCCGACCACGCACGCCAAGCCGCCCGGCTTTAGACACTTTCAGCGGACAAATTCGACACGCCGCCATGGTTTACTTACTTCGTACCGTAGGAACTTTCTGAATAACAGCACACTTCACCCATAACTAATAAATCTCATTGACACTTACTCCCCCTGACTCTTATCTAGTCTCCAACCGACGTCACTCATCACGCCAAACTCATTATTTCAATTAAAAGTAATGAATGGTTTTGCTGTTCGATATTTAGTTTTTGATTTCCCAGAAACGGACTTCGTTGCAAAACTTCAAGGAGACTTCATGAAAAGCACCTCGAACAAATCCGGGCTTGTGGCCCCGACCCTGGCGCAATCCAACAAGACCGGCATCAACGTCACTTGTGCGGCGCACCTGCTGATCGATGTGGCGCCCTACCCCGCCATGGACGAAGGCGACCTGATCGAACTGTTCTGGGATAGCTGCTACGTGGCCTCCCGCGTGCTGAAGGCCAGCGATGTCGGCCAACCGGTGCAGTTGCGGGTGCCTGAAAGCTTTGTCGCCAACGGTACCTCGCGCATTCACTACCGGGTCATGCAGGTGGGTCGAGACTCGGTGATTTCGGCCAGCCAAAACGTGCAGATCAAACTCGACTGCCCAGGCGGCCAACCTTCCGAGCTGTGCGGCGATGAAAACCAGTGCCTGGCACCGGTGAGCATTCCCGAGGCGATTCGCCGTCAGGGGGTCAATCCGAGCCAGGTCAAACGCGGTGTTCCCTTGACCATCGAGCCGTACCTGAACATGGCCGTCGACGATGAAATCACCCTGCGCTGGGGCGATGTGCGCATGGATCTGCCACGGATCAAGTCCGCCGATGTGGGCCAGCCGATTCATGTCTGGATTCCGCCGGCCATCATCCTCGAAGCCGGCGAAGACCTGCGGCTGGAGGTGACGTACTGCATTCTCGACCGAGTGGGCAACAACTCCCGCTGGGCTCCAGCCCGCACGCTGAAGATTGGTTGTGCAAACACTTATCTGAAAGTCCCGAAGAAACAGCCCCTCAAGGCCGCCGAACCCCGTAGACGATGAAGAGGCCTCTTTGGCGGAATCATCCTTCTATGCATATTCCTAAAAGTTAGTTCATAAAATATTTATACACGTTTAGGGTATATACACCGGACCACCGGACATCCTTGTTTTCATGCGCGGCCACAAGCGGCGCTTCCATAAGATGTGAGGTAGGTATGGTCCGGAACACAATCACCCCAGTGCAGATCGCCAGGGCATTGCGTGCAGCCAAGGAGCGGCACTGATGTCCAGTCTGGCAGATGCAAACGTCCAGAGTGACCTGGACATCGCCCCGCTGTTGTTGCCCGCAAAAGTCTTGCGCAATGACGCTCAAGCCATCAAGGCGGCCCACGAGCTGGCGCAAGTCGCCCGCCTGCAAGCGGCCAAACGTGACCGGCAGCGCAAGCTCCCATGGTCTGAAATAGAACAGTTCACCCGCAGCGGCCTGGGCAGCATTTCCATCCCCCGCGAGTACGGTGGCCCGCAGGTTTCGTTCGTCACCCTGGCCGAGGTCTTCGCGATCATTTCCGCGGCAGACCCGGCGCTCGGGCAGATCCCGCAAAACCAGTTCGGCATTCTTAACCTGATACTCGGCAGCGCCACCGAAGCGCAGAAAAATCTGCTGTTCAAAAGTGTCCTTGATGGCTGGCGCATCGGTAATGCCGGGCCGGAACGCGGCACCAAAAACACTCTGGAACTGAAGGCGCGCATCACCGCTGACGGCGTCCTCAACGGCCAGAAGTTCTATTCCACCGGCGCACTGTTCGCCCATTGGGTCGCGGTCAAAGCGTTGAACGATGACGGCAAGCAAGTGCTGGCTTTCATCCGGCGCGGCACACCTGGATTGCGCATCGTCGATGACTGGTCCGGGTTTGGTCAGCGCACCACCGCCAGCGGCACGATTTTGCTCAACAACGTGCAGGCCGATCCTGAACTGGTGGTGGATAACTGGCGGATCAATGACACGCCGAACATCCAGGGTGCCGTCTCGCAGCTGATTCAAGCGGCCATCGACGCCGGTATCGCCCGAGGCGCCATCGACGACGCCATCGACTTCGTGAAAACCCGCGCCCGGCCGTGGATCGACGCCAAGGTCGAGCGGGCCAGCGATGACCTGTACGTGATCGCCGATATCGGCAGATTGAAAATCGAGCTGCACGCCGCCCAAGCGCTGCTGCGCAAGGCCGGGCAAGTGCTCGATGATGTCAGCGCCGCACCTTTCACCGCCGAGTCCGCCGCCCGCGCCTCGATTGCCGTGGCCGAAGCCAAAGTGCTGACCACCGAGATTTCGCTGCTGGCCAGCGAAAAGCTGCTCGAACTGGCCGGCAGCCGCGCGACCCTCGCCGAATTCAACCTCGACCGCCACTGGCGCAACGCCCGGGTGCACACCCTGCACGACCCGGTGCGCTGGAAGTATCACGCGGTCGGCGCCTATCGCCTCAACGGCACGCTGCCCAATCGCCATTCCTGGATCTGACGACCAGAACACTTTTTACCAGAGCTCTGGAGAAACACATGACAAGTTCTCACCACGTCGCGGTCATCACCAGCGATGAGCAAGCCCTGGTCGTCGCCAGCGACCTTGCCGAAGACTTTAAACGCGACAGCGCCACACGCGACCGTTTACGCCGCTTGCCACACCCGGAACTGGAAGTGTTTTCCCGCTCGGGCCTGTGGGGCATCAGCGTGCCAAAGGAATACGGCGGCGCCGGTGTTTCCAACATCACCCTGGCCAACGTCATCGCCTTGATCGCCCGGGCCGACGGCTCCCTGGGGCAGATTCCGCAGAACCATTTCTATGCCCTCGAAGTACTGCGGGTGAACGGCAGCCACGAGCAGAAGCAACGCCTGTACGCCGAAGTATTGGCCGGTCAGCGCTTCGGCAATGCGTTGGCTGAACTCGGCACCAAAACCGCACACGATCGGGTCACCAGCCTGACTCGCGATGGCAGCGGCTATCGCATCAATGGTCGCAAGTTCTACGCCACGGGCGCGATCTACGCCCAGCGCATTCCCACCTCGGTGGTGGATGAAAACGGTGTGCAGCAACTGGCGTTCGTGCCACGCGACAGCAAGGGCCTGAGTGTGATCGACGACTGGAGCGGCTTCGGCCAGCGCACCACCGGCAGCGGTTCGGTGGTGTTCGAAGATGTCTTTGTTGCTGCTGAAGATGTCATCCCCTTTCAAAGCGCTTTCGAGCGCCCGACCCCGGTCGGCCCGCTGGCGCAGATTCTCCATGCCGCCATCGACACCGGCATCGCCCGCGCCGCGTATGAAGATGCGCTGCACTTCGTGCGCACCAAAACCCGGCCGTGGATCGACGCCACCCACGAAAAAGCCACGGACGATCCATTGACCCTCAAGAGCTTCGGCCACCTGAGCATTCGCCTGCACGCCGCCGAGGCACTGCTGGAGCGGGCCGGTGAATACCTCGACAAGGCCCAGGCCGACACGAACGCCGAGACCGTCGCAGCGGCGTCGATTGCCGTCGCCGAAACCCGCGCCCTCAGCACCGAAATCTCCCTGGCCGCCGGCAGCACACTATTCGAACTGGCCGGCAGCCAGGCGACCCTGATCGAACACGGCCTCGACCGCCACTGGCGCAACGCTCGGGTGCATACCCTGCACGACCCGGTGCGCTGGAAGTACCACGCCGTCGGCAATTACTACCTCAACGATGAAAACCCGCCACTGCGGGGGACCATCTGAATGGCCAAGAAAAAGATCCTGCTCAATGCCTTCAACATGAACTGCATCGGGCACATCAACCATGGCTTGTGGACGCACCCGCGCGATACGTCCACCCGCTACAACACGATCGAATACTGGACCGAACTGGCGCAGCTGCTGGAGCGCGGGCTGTTCGACGGCCTGTTCATCGCCGACATCGTCGGGGTCTACGACGTCTACCGGAACTCGGTGGACGTGCCGTTGAAAGAGTCGATCCAGTTGCCGGTCAACGATCCGCTGCTGCTGGTCTCGGCCATGGCTGCAGTGACGAAAAACCTCGGCTTCGGCCTGACCGCCAACCTCACCTACGAAGCGCCGTATCTGTTCGCCCGACGCCTGTCGACGCTGGATCACCTGAGCCGTGGGCGTGTCGGCTGGAACATCGTCACCGGCTATCTCGACAGCGCCGCCAAGGCCATGGGTCTGAGCGAACAGGTCGAGCATGACCGTCGTTATGACCAGGCCGACGAGTACCTGGAGGTGCTCTACAAACTCCTGGAAGGCAGTTGGGAAAACGGCGCGGTACTCAACGATCCGCAGCAACGGATCTACGCGCTGCCAGACAAAGTGCACAAGGTCGAGCACAAGGGCGAGTTCTATCAGGTCGAGGGTTATCACCTGTGTGAACCCTCGCCGCAGCGCACGCCGGTGCTGTTCCAGGCCGGCAGTTCGGATCGCGGCTTGCTGTTCGCCGGGCGACATGCCGAGTGCGTGTTCATCAGCGGCCAGACCAAGGCATCGACCAAGGCACAGGTGGACAAGGTGCGCGCCAGCGCCGTCGAAGCCGGGCGCAACCCCGAGGACATCAAGGTGTTCATGGGGCTGAACGTGATCGTCGGTGCCACCGAAGAGCTGGCCTGGGCCAAGCACGCCGAATACTTGAGCTACGCCAGTGCCGAGGCCGGTGTTGCGCACTTCTCGGCGTCCACCGGGATCGATTTTTCCCAATATGAAATCGACGAGCCGATCCAGTATGTGAAGAGCAACGCGATCCAGTCCGCCACCAAACACCTGCAAAACAACGACTGGACCCGACGCAAACTGCTGGAACAACACGCCCTCGGCGGGCGTTACATCACCGTGGTCGGCTTACCGCAGCAAGTGGCGGATGAACTGGAATCCTGGATCGCCGAAACCGGGCTGGATGGTTTCAACCTGACGCGGATTGTCACGCCGGAAAGCTATGAGGATTTCATCGAACTGGTGATCCCCGAGTTGCAACGGCGGGGCTCGTACAAGACGGCGTACGACAGCGGCACCTTGCGCGAAAAGCTGTTTCAGCGAGAGGCGCATTTGCCTGAGCAACATACCGGTTCGGCTTACCGCCGCTAAAAGCATCGCGAGCAAGCTCGCTCCCACAGTGGATCTCGGGTGTTCACAAAACCCCTTTGGGAGCGAGCTTGCTCGCGATGAGGCCCGAACAGACACCACAAACTTAATGCACTGACTGGATAACTCATCATGAAAAAGAACTACCTCTCCCACCCAGTCAAAGCACTGGCCCTGGCCCTCGGCCTGTTCAGCTCGGTAACCTTCGCCGCCGACGCCCCACTGAAAATCGGCACCACCGCCGCCTTCGCCATTCCCCTTGAAGCGGCGGTCGAAGAAGCCGGCAAACAAGGCCTGAAAGTCGAACTGGTGGAGTTCAGCGACTGGATCGCACCGAACGTCAGCCTGGCTTCAGGCGACATCGACGTGAACTACTTCCAGCACATCCCGTTCCTGGAGAACGCCAAGGCAGCATCAGGTTTCGACCTGGTGCCGTTCGCCCCCGGGATCATCAACAACGTCGGCCTCTACTCGAAGAAATACAAAAGCTTCGACGAACTGCCGCAAGGCGCCAGCGTGGCCATCGCCAACGATCCGATCAACAGCGGTCGTGGCTTGCAGCTGCTGGCCAAGGCCGGCCTGATCACCCTCAAGCCCGGCGTCGGCTACAAGGCCACCGAAGAAGACATCATCGCCAACCCGAAGCACATCAAGATCCTCCAGGTCGAAGCCGTGCAACTGGTGCGCGCCTATGACGACGCCGATCTGGTGCAGGGCTACCCGGCCTACATTCGCTTGTCGAAAACCTTCGACGCAGGCTCTGCGCTGCTGTTCGACGGCCTCGATCACAAGGAGTACGTGATTCAGTTCGTGATCCAGCCCAAGAGCAAAACCGACCCGCGCCTGATCAAGTTCGTCGACATCTACCAGCACTCACCCGCGGTGCGCGCCGCGCTGGATAAGGCCCACGGCAAGCTCTATCAAGCCGGTTGGGAAAGCTGAACATGACCGCCGCCATTCAACGGCGACTGGAGCTTCCAGAGCCTCAACGCGCTGAACAAACCGAGCTGCATCCCGAGCTCAATCGTGCTCATGTGCGCTTCATCAATCTGGGTAAAACCTACAACGGCCAGCAAGGCCCGGTGGCCGCGTTGCACGGCATCGACCTGGCGATCCAGCGCGGCGAAGTGTTCGGCATCATCGGTCGCAGCGGCGCCGGCAAGTCGTCGCTGATCCGCACCATCAATCGCCTGGAACAACCGAGCAGCGGTCGGGTGCTGATCGATCAAGTGGACATCGGCGAATTCGACGAAGACCGCCTGGTGGCGCTGCGTCGGCGCATCGGCATGATCTTCCAGCACTTCAATCTGATGTCGGCCAAGACCGTTTGGCAGAACGTCGAACTGCCGCTGAAAGTCGCCGGCGTGCCCAAGGAACAACGCGAGCAGAAGGTCCGTGAACTATTGGAGCTGGTGGGCTTGCAGGCCAAGCACAAGGCTTACCCGGCGCAGTTGTCCGGCGGGCAGAAACAGCGCGTGGGCATTGCCCGGGCGCTGGTACATGACCCGGAAATTCTGCTGTGCGACGAAGCCACCTCGGCGCTCGACCCGGAGACCACGCAGTCGATCCTCGGCCTGCTGCGCGAGATCAATCAGCGCCTGGGCCTGACCATTGTGCTGATCACCCACGAGATGGCGGTGATCCGTGAGATCTGTGATCGCGTGGTTGTCCTGGAGCATGGGCGCATCGTCGAGCAAGGCCCGGTGTGGGAAGTGTTCGGCAATCCGCAGCATGAGGTCAGCAAGACAATGCTGGCGCCGTTGCAACATGCATTGCCCAAAGAGCTGCAAAGCCGTTTGCAGGCGCAGCCAAAGTCCAGCGACGCAGCCGTGGTCCTGCGCTTGCAGTTCACCGGCAGCCAACGCGACGAACCGGACCTGGCGGCACTGTTCAGCGCCCTCGGAGGCCGTGTGCGATTGCTGCAAGGCGGCGTGGAACGGATTCAGGGCCATGCCCTCGGGCAACTGCTGCTGGCAGTGACCGGCTCGACTCTCGGTGCCGAGCAATTGCGTCAACGCGCCGGCCAATGGGCGCAACAAGTGGAGGTACTGGGCTATGTGGTTTGACCGCTTGCTGCAAGGTTTCATCGACACGTTCTTGATGGTCGGCGTGTCGTCATTGATCGCGCTGTTGGCGGGCATTCCGCTGGCGGTGATCCTGGTCACCAGTTCCAGGGGCGGCATCTACGAAGCCCCGGCACTGAACCGCGCACTGGGTGCATTCGTGAACCTGTTTCGCTCGATTCCGTTCCTGATTTTGATGGTGGCGCTGATTCCGTTCACCCGATTGATCGTAGGCACCACCTACGGCGTATGGGCGGCCGTGGTGCCGTTGACCATCGCCGCTACGCCATTCTTTGCGCGCATTGCCGAAGTCAGCCTGCGCGAGGTCGATCATGGGTTGATCGAAGCGGCGCAAGCCATGGGCTGTCGGCGTTGGCACATCGTTTGGCATGTGTTGTTGCCTGAGGCGCTGCCCGGGATTGTGGGCGGGTTCACCATCACCTTGGTCACCATGATCAACTCCTCGGCCATGGCCGGGGCGATTGGCGCCGGTGGACTGGGGGACATTGCCTATCGGTATGGGTATCAGCGCTTTGATAGCCAGATCATGCTGACGGTGATTGTGTTGCTGGTGGCGGTGGTGGCGGTGATTCAATTGGGTGGGGATCGGTTGGCGCGGGGGTTGAATAAGCGGTAAGTGAAGATCCTAGCGATATTTCGCACAGGAAAATCAGCGATTCCGAAGGCCCGTTCCCTTTCTTTTGCAGGACGTTTCCTAGATCATTTCGCTCGCTTGCGCCTGCCATTTTCCGTGGCTAGTCTCGGTCCGTCACTGCTCATCAGTGATCGGGTTTAGTCGCCCGGATCTTACCAGGCGTACAGCGCCACCTCATGTCAGGTATTTTTTATTATCTGAAATTTATGGTGGCTGTGCGCAGGGCACCCTTGGGTGCGCCGGGTTTCCTGGTGACCGGTCGACTAACCTGCGTGCAGCCGCCACCCCTGTTCGTTTAGTCGCGATATCGGTTGGCTCCAATAGATACCAGGAGTTTTACCAATGAAGAAATCCGTTCCCGATCCACCTCCCGAAAACCCTACCACCGAAACCGTCACCGACGATTTGCTCAGGGATCGTTCCGCGCTTTACCGCGCCATCGATTTCCACCTCACCGGCAAGCAACCCACACCCCCCGATGAAATGCGCTTCTACAACGTCAGCAAGGACGTGAGTTTTGAAGACACCCAGCTCTATGTCGCCGATCTGCTGCGTTGTGCTTCGGTCACGGCGTATCAGTGTGGCGATCAACTCAAGGGTGCCGACCGGGCGATGGTGTACTCGATCTGGCATTTGCTGGAGATTGCCAAGGCGATGGTGGATCACTCCATTGAGTGTTTGGGGATGAAGCAGGGCTGAGCCAAGGCCAAAAGATCGCAGCCTTCGGCAGCTCCTACAGAGTTTGGCGTTCACACGTAGGAGCTGCCGCAGGCTGCGATCTTTCAAAGCGCGAAAGCGCTTATAGTCAACACATCTCCTTTTTCCTGCGCAGCCGACCATGAAGCAAACACCCGACGACCTCGAACAGATCACCACCACGACCTTGGGCCACTACAACTCGACGGCCGAAAGTTTCCGCGAAGGCACGCGCGATCACGATGTCAGCCAGAACATCGATGCCCTGCTGCGGCACATTCAGGGCGAGGCGCCTTTCGACATTCTCGATTTTGGCTGCGGGCCGGGACGTGATCTGCAGACGTTCACCCGCATGGGCCACAGGGCGGTCGGCCTCGACGGTTCGGAAAAGTTCGCGCAGATGGCCCGTGAGGACAGCGGGTGCGAGGTGTGGCAGCAGGACTTCCTGAAGCTTGATCTGCCGGCCGAGCGTTTCGACGGAATCTTTGCCAACGCGGTGCTGTTTCATGTTCCGCGTCAGGAATTACCACGGGTGTTGAAGCAATTGTGGGGAGCGCTGAAACCGGGTGGTGTGTTGTTCAGTTCCAATCCCCGTGGCGAAAATCAGGAAGGCTGGAACGGACCGCGTTATGGGTCGTATCACGACCTGGCGGCCTGGCAGCATTTGTTGATCGAGGCGGGGTTTGTGGAGCTGGAGCATTACTACCGGCCTGCAGGGCTGCCGCGGGAGCAGCAGCCTTGGTTGGCGAGTGTCTGGCGTAAGGCTGTGTAGTCAATTCGGACGCCATCGCGAGCAAGCTCGCTCCCACAATTGAACGCGGTCAACCTGTGGGAGCGAGCCTGCTCGCGATGAGCGCGAAGCGCTCGCCTTTACTGCGCCTCTTTCTTCGGCTCGCGAATTTTGTACCAGGCCACATACAGCGCCGGCAAAAACAGCAGCGTCAGCAAGGTGGCGATGACGATCCCGCCGATCATCGCGTAGGCCATCGGCCCCCAGAACACTTCCCGGGCAATCGGGATCATCCCCATGCTCGCCGCCGCGGCGGTCAGCAGGATCGGCCGACGTCGATGCTCGGTGGCCTGCACCACCGCATCCCACGGCGCGTAGCCCTTCTGCTCGTACTCTTCGATCTGGGTCACCAGGATCACCGAGTTACGGATGATGATACCGATCAGCGCCAGGATCCCGAGGATCGCCACGAAGCCCATCGGCGTACCGGTAGGCACCAGCGCGATCACCACGCCAATCAGCCCCAGCGGCGCGACACTGGCCACCAGGAACAGCTTCTGCACGCTGTGCAGCTGGATCATCAGGAAGGTCGCCATCATGAACAGCATCAGCGGCACAACCTTGGCAATCGGCCCCTGGGCCTTGCCGCTTTCCTCCACCGTACCACCGGTGGCGACCTTGTAGCCCGCCGGCAGTTTGGCTGCGAAAGCGTCGATGGATGGCTTGAGGATTTTCACCAGGTCCGTCGGCTGGATTTCGTCACGAATCGCCGCCTTGATGGTGATGGTCGGCAGGCGATCCCTACGCCATACCAACGGCTGCTCCAGTTCGTAGCGCACCGTGGCAAACGCCAGCAGCGGAATCGACGTGCCACTAGGCGTGACGATTTGCAGGTTCTGCAGGGTTTCCGGCGTTCCGCGCTCGGAATCCACCGCGCGCCCGACCACGTTGATCAGGTAAATGTCGTCATCGACCTGAGTCACCGTCTGGCCGCTGACAATGCCGTTCATCAGGTTGGCCACATCCTCGGAAGACAGCCCCAATTGCCGCGCCTTGTCCTGGGCGATGTCGATGCGCAGGACTTTGCCCGGCTCGTTCCAGTCGTAGATGATCTCGCCAACGTGCGGGTTCTTGTCCAGCTCAGTGGCCAGGTCGATGGCATGTCGGCGTACCTGGTCGATGTCCTTGCCGCTGACCCGGTACTGGATCGGACGCCCTACCGGCGGGCCCATTTCCAGTGCCTGGACATAACCGCCGATGCCGACGAAGTCGTTGCGCAAGCGCTCGCGAAGCTTCTGCATCATGGCTTCACGGGTATGGCCTTTGCTGACGATCACCAACTGCGCGTAGAACGGGTTTTGCAGTTGCTGGTCCAGTGGCAGGTAGAAACGGATCGCGCCCTGACCGACGTAGGTGCTCCAGCGCACGATGTCCGGATCGTCCTTGAGCGTGGCTTCAAGGCGATCGACAGCCCGGCGGGTTTCGTCGAGCGAGGCGTTTTGCGGCAGGTTCAGATCAACCAGGATTTCCGGGCGATCCGAAGACGGGAAGAACTGGTTCTGCACGTAACGCATGCTGAACAGCGCCAACACAAAACACAGCACCGTAATGCCGATGGCCCACCAGCGATTGCGCATGCACCACAGCAGCCCACCGTTGAACGCCTTGCCGATGCGCCCGGGTTCACCTTCATGGGGCTTCACGTTGGCACTGAGAATGTGCACGCCGATCACCGGCGCAAACAGCACCGCCACTACCCACGACACCAGCATCGCGCAGGCAATTACCGCAAACAGGGTGTAGGTGTACTCACCGGCGGAGCTGGCGTTCAAGCCGATCGGCACGAAGCCCGCCACTGTCACCAGCGTACCGGTGAGCATCGGGAACGCCGTGGAGGTGTAGGCAAAGGTCGCCGCCTGCTCCTTGGTCTCGCCCATCTCCAGGCGCGTGACCATCATTTCCACGGTGATCATCGCATCGTCCACCAGCAGGCCGAGGGCGATGATCAGTGCACCGAGGGAAATCCGCTGCATGGTGATGCCACTGTATTCCATGAACACAAACACCATCGCCAGCACCAACGGGATCGAGCACGCCACCACCAGCCCGGCGCGCACGCCGAGGCTGACGAAGCTGACCAGCAACACGATCACCACCGCCTCGAACAAGGCACTGGTAAAACCGCCGACGGCCTCTTCCACCACTACGGCCTGGTCGGAGACGTTGTAAATGCCGACACCCACCGGCAGGTCGGCGGTCAACTGGTCCATCCGGGCGTGCAAGGCCTTGCCGAACGCCTGGACGTTGCCCCCCGTCTGCATGGCAATCGCCAGGCCGATGGCCTGTTTGCCGTTGTAGCGGAATTCCGGCGAGGCCGGATCGACATAGCCGCGACGAATTTCGGCAATGTCGGCCAGACGATAGTAGCGGTCGTTGAGCTTGAGGTTGACCTCGGCCAGGTCTTTCTCCGAAGCGAACTTCCCTGAAGTGCGCACCGAAATCCGCTCCGGCCCGGCCTCGATGACACCCGCCGGGGTCACGGCGTTCTGGGTTTGCAGGCTCTGCACCACCTGACGCTCATCGATACCCAGCGCTGCGAGTTTGCGTGTGGAGAAGTTCAGGTACAGCACTTCATCCTGCTGGCCGACCATTTCGATTTTGCCCAACCCCGGCACGCCGCGAATTTCCATGCGTGCCTGTTCCACGTAGTCGCGCAACTGACGCAGGGTCAGGCCGTCGGCGGTGAAGGCGTAGATCGAGCCGAAGACGTCACCGAACTCGTCGTTGAACGACGGCCCTTGTATGCCTTGCGGGAACTGGTACTTGATGTCGTTGATCTTCTTGCGTACCTGATACCAGATCTCCGGAATGTCCTTGGCACTGGTGGTGTCGCGCAGGTACACATACACCGTGGACTCACCGGGGCGCGTGTAGCTTTTCACATAGTCGAGGGAGTCGAGTTCTTCGAGCTTCTTCTCGATCCGGTCGGTGATCTGCTTGAGGGTTTCCTCCTGGGTCGCCCCCGGCCATTTGCTCTGGATCACCATGGTCTTGATGGTGAACGAAGGGTCTTCTTCGCGCCCCAGGTTGAAGTACGAGAACACACCCATCAGCAATGCGACGAACATCAGATACCAGATGAACGACTGATGCTTGAGGGCCCATTCCGAGAGGTTGAAAGGCCCTTTCATTGACTGTCCTCGTCGATTTTCACTTGCTGCCCCGGTTTGAGGCTGTTCACACCGGCACTGACCACCCGCTCGCCGTTCTTCACGCCGCCAGCCAGCACCACGGTGCTGTCGGTACGGCTGATCACCTGGATGTCACGGGGAGAGACGGTTTTACTCTGTGCATCAATCACCCAGATACGTGGTTTGCCATCGACCTCCTGCAGTGCGGTGACCGGCAATTCGATACGCGGCTTGATCGCCGAGCTCAGGGTGACGCTGATGGCCGTACCCAGGCGAAAGCCCGGTGGCGTTTCGGCCAGGGTCAGGCGGGCGCGACGGGTGCGTGTGGCGCTTTGAGCCTTGGGTTCGATTTCGCGGATGATGGCGGTGGTGTTGATGCTCGGGTCCAGCTGCGCAGCGACCAGGAACACCACATCGCTGGGCAGTTGATCGACCAGGGTATCGGGCAGGTCGATCACCGCTTCCTTGATGTCCGGTTGCGCCAGGGTCACCACTTGCTGACCGGCCGACACCACTTGCCCGGCCTCGGCACTCCACTGGTTGACCACGGCTTTATGGTCGGCGCGCAGTTCGGTGTAGCCCAGTTGGTCCTTGCTCTGGTTGACGGCCGCCCGGGCCTGATCGAGTGAAGCCTGGGTGGTTTTCAGGTCGGTATTGGCCTCGTCGAGTTGCGCTTGCGCGCCAACCCCACGGTCAAACAAGGCTTGCTGGCGCTGGGCCGTGGCCTTGGCGTTGATCAGTTGCGCCTGGATTTTCGACAGATCGCCCTGGGCCGAGCGCAATTGGTTCTGCTGGTCGGAAGGATCGAGGGTGGCAAGCAGCGTACCCTTCTCCACCTCGGTGCCGACATCAACGTTACGGCTGGCGATTCGCCCACCCACACGGAAACCCGTATCGGTTTCATAGCGCGCCTGGATGCTGCCGGCGAAGCGGCCCAGGTCCTCTTCATTCAAGGTCTGGACCTTGATCGACAGCACCGGCCGTACCGGCGCCGGCGGCGGTTCGCTTTTGGAACAGGCGCTCAGCACCAGCCCGATGGACAACGCCCATAAAGGCTTCATGGCTTGGCTCCCCACGTCAGATCCTTGTAAGTGTTTTCGGCAATTTCGACTTCCATGTCCGGGTGCAAGAGTTGTCCGCCCGCGATGATGACTTTGTCGCCGTCCTTCAACCCGTCGCTGATGATGATCTTGCCGGTCAGGTAGCGGCTGACGGTGACCGAATGCAATTGGGCCTTGCCCTTGTCGTCGACAATCCAGACAGCAGGCTCACTGATGTTTTTGGTCAGTGCCGACCACGGCAACTCGATGACCGACTTGCCCGATCCCCTGGCCGTGGCACTCACCACCGAGCCCAACTGCATGCCGTCGGGCAGTTTGTCGAGACCGACCTTGACCTGCACGGTGCCGGATTGCGCCGACACCGAGGGGGTGACTTCGCGCACGGTGCCGGTGGTCTTGATCGCCGGGTTGTCGAGCAGGCTGAGGACGATGGTTTGATCTTTCGGCTTCTCGGCCAGCAGTGATTCATAGACGTTGAACACCGCATCCCGGTCGCCGTCACGGGCCAGGCTGAAGACCGGCATGGTTGCCTGCACCACCTGGCCAACCTCTGCCTGGCGCTCGGTAATGATCCCCGGCGCATCGGCGATCAGTGCCGTATAGCTCAGTTGATCCTTGGCATTGGCCAACTGCGCCTTGGCGGCGCTCAAGGCACTCTGACTGCTGTGCAAGGCCGCCTGGGCCGAGTCGTATTCGCTCTGGCTGGTGTAACCCTTGGGCAGCAGTTTTTGCTGGCGCACGAACGCCGCCGCACTCTGGGTCACCCGCGCCTGTTCGGCGACGACTTGCGCCTGGGCCGAATCGACACTGGTCTGTAGATCCTTCGGGTCGAGCCGGGCCAGCACTTGTTTGGCTGTCACTCGATCACCGACGTCAACCGAGCGCTGGATGATCTTGCCCCCTACACGAAAAGACAGCTCCGTCTGTATCCGTGCCTGGATATCACCGGTGAGGGTAATCGAGGCCGCGTAATCCGCCGGCTTGACGACTTGCACGAACACCCGTGGCAGGTATTCCTGCACGGGCTTTTTTTCGTCGCAAGCCGTCAGCAGGGTGACGACACTCAAGGCCATTACTACTTTCAATCCGGGAACCACCATGCAAACTCCTTGGCCTTTTTCACGTACAACACGACAGAGAGCTTAGAACAGGATGGGAACCTTGCACGAGCGTCTTATGAAGAAAAAGTTCACACTTTTTTAGCCCTGAAACACTTGCCATAGACGCCTGTGCATGCCTGACAATGAGCCCCGGTCGATCCCGCCTCAGGAACCCACATGCTCAAGACTCTCGCCGTGGCCAATTACCGCTCGATCAACAAACTGGTGATCCCGCTGGGCCGGCTGACTCTGATCACCGGTCCCAACGGCAGCGGCAAATCCAACCTGTACCGCGCGCTGCGCCTGCTGGCGGAAACCGCCCACGGCGGCGTGGTCAATGCCCTGGCCCGTGAAGGAGGCCTGGATTCGACTTTTTGGGCCGGGCCGGAAAACATCTGCCGGCGCATGCGCACCGGCGAAGTCGCTATCGAGCCCACCGTGCGTCAGGGCGTCAAACGCCTTCGACTGGGGTTTGCGGGAGAGGACTTCGGCTACTCGATCAGCCTCGGCCTGCCCGATTCCAATGGCCATTTCATGCTCCCCGGGCGCAACTCGCCAATACCGTCTTATTTCAGCCTCGACCCGCAGATCAAACGCGAATGCCTGTGGGCCGGGGCGTTCTATCGCCCGGCCAGTCTGCTGGTCGATCGTGACGGCCCGATGATCCGCGCCCGCGCCGATCGCAAGTGGGATGTATTGGCGCAGCACACACCGACTTTCGACAGCCTGTTCGATCAGGTCGGCAGCCTGCGCGGCTCACCGGAAGTGCTGGAAATGCGCGAGTTCATCCGCCGCTGGCGCTTCTACGATCACTTTCGCAGCGATGCCGACGCCCCGGCACGACAACCTCAACTGGGCACCCGCACGCCGGTGCTGCACCACGACGGACGCGACCTGGCGGCGGCCTTGCAGACGATCATCGAAATCGGTGATCCCGAGGCTTTACGGACGGCGATCAGCGACGCCTTCCCCGGCGCCAGACTGAACATCGAACCACTGCCTGGCGGGCGCTTCGCCATCGAGTTCTTTCAGGAAGGTTTGTTGCGGCCGCTGTCGGCCGCCGAGCTGTCGGACGGAACGTTGCGTTACCTGCTGCTGGTCGCGGCGCTGCTGACGCCACGACCGCCGACGTTGATGGTGCTGAACGAACCGGAAACCAGCCTGCACCCGGACCTGCTGCCGGCGCTGGCACGCTTGATCATCCGCGCTTCAGAACATTGCCAGGTGTGGGTGGTGTCCCATGCCCGGCGTTTGATTTCGGCGTTGCAGGAGGACCCGGAGTGCAACTGCATCGTGCTGGAGAAGAATCTCGGGCAGACCGGGATTGTCGGGCAACGGATGCTGGATGAGCCGGCGTGGTATTGGCCGGATTGAAGTCAAGTAAACCTCCAGAAGTAGGATTTACAGAGCTAAGTACTGCGAATACTGCTTATGGAACTACGCCGCGACGAACCGAAGTCGAACAATGGTGCTTTACCACCAAGCTTGTTCAGCACAGCATCGATTTCTGGTGTCATCCAGTCAAAAGGTCGTACATCAAACTGTCTAGGTGACGGTGCGGAAGGCACTGGAGTGAACTGTGATAAATCGGGTGCAGAAGGCCCATGATTTCGCTGTAACGAAATGCTCGAGGGCCTCGGGTTCCTGGATACCGCGATACCTTTCACACCTGATTGTTTTTCACCCAGTGCCTTCAACCCAGCGATGGCTTTTGGATCGCGCCCAACCCAGGCCGAACCCACCCTGCCCAGAACAGCACCGGTCGCCAGTGCTGCGGATACAAAAGCCAACGGTGTGATCAACGGAGATTCAGGGTCAATCGCAGCAATAATGGTGCTCGCCAAACCTGTCGCAGCCACTCCAACCCCCATGATTCCGGCGGTAACGGAGGCCGTTGCACCAGCGAATTGCTTAGGACTTGCTCGAAATGCGGCTCCATTCGCCAAAGCCTTGTTAGCAACTTTAAAAGGTACAGAGGGCTTCAGCGTGATGAGCGAACTGAACAGGCCTGCGCCGCTGGTGAATATCTTGAGCACATTGACGAACCGCCCAGTCGGATCACTGAAATTCACCGGATCGCCTAAACAATACGCATACGGATTCAACCCACCCCGCCCAAACGGACTCAGGCCATCCGGGCTGTTGAAGCGCATCAGCACCGGGTTGAACGCCCGATGCCCGTTGCCCAGCAGATAATGACCGGTGGCCGGATCGAGCGCTTCGCCGGTGAATCCGAGCAAACTGCCGGGACCACTTTCGAGCCGCCGATGACCGTAGGGCGCGTAGACCTGGCGCACAACTCCGTCAGGTCCGGCCAACTGCAATACCGAACGTTGCTGATCGGTGACCAGCAACTGGCTGTTGCGCTCGACGCCGTCAAACGATTGCACTGCCAGCAGTTGCCTGTCGTGTTGAAGCACACAGTGCCCACCCTGACCTTTCAGTTGCGTCACCAGATGTTCGCCGCAGTAGAAACGGGTCAGTTTTTCCAGCTCCGACGGCTCCAGTTCGACCAACCGGTCCAGGGCATCATAGCGGTAGCGATTGAGGGGGTGAGTCAATGCGCTCATGAGGGTCAACTCCCGGCGAGGGAAGCAGTTTGCACCCGTTTGAATACGCCGGCACCTAGCAGAACTGTTAGTGCAGGGAGAAAACTGACGCCCGGGTTTGCCCAGACAAGAGAGGACAGCTACTTTCCCTTACACCGTAGGAAGGATCTTTTTTTCGAAACGCTGCTCCAAGGACGAACCACTTTTGGCCAGACTCCCGGCCAAAACCTCACAAGGACGAGAACATGGCAGACGTACAACCGCCGCAACGGCTGGATCCGCAGGACATTGTGAAACTCTTGATGGCGTTGCGCAGGGCCTTGAAGACCAAGCCGGCTTGAAGGTTACAGCAGCCCCCGGAGTTGTTTTTTGTGGCGAGGGAGCTTGCTCCCGCTGGGTTGCGGAGCATAAAACCAGCACACATAAAAAACGCCGACGCTAAATCAGCCGTCGGCGTTTGAAACCTTAAAGGGGTTTGCTTCGCGAATCAGAACGCCGGCAATACCGCGCCGCTGTATTTCTTCTCGATGAATGCTTTTACTTCCGGGCTGGTCAGGGCCTTGGCCAGTTTCTGGATGGCGACGCTGTCCTTGTTGTCCGGACGGGCCACCAGGTAGTTCACGTAAGGCGAATCGGCACCTTCAATGATCAGCGCGTCTTTCGCCGGATTCAGGCCCGCTTCCAGTGCGTAGTTGGTGTTGATCATGTCCAGGTCGACCTGATCCAGCACACGCGGCAACATGGCCGATTCGAGCTCCTTGAACTTGAAGTTGTGCGGGTTCTTGGCAATGTCTTTCGGGGTCGACACGGCGTTTTTCGGGTCTTTCAACTCGATCAGGCCAGCCTTCTGCAGCAGGATCAGGGCACGGCCGCTGTTGCTGCCTTCGTTCGGGATGGCAATGGTCGCGCCGTCTTTCAGTTCAGCCAGGGTTTTGATTTTCTTCGAGTAGCCGCCGAAGGGTTCAACGTGAACACCGATCACGGTTTCCAGGTGAGTGCCTTTGCCTTCGTTGAAGCTCTTCAGGTACGGGAGGGTCTGGAAGTAGTTGGCGTCCAGACGCTTCTGGTCGACCTGCACGTTCGGCTGAACGTAGTCGGTGAAAACCTTGATTTCCAGGTCCACGCCTTCTTTGGCCAGGGTTGGCTTGATCAGCTCAAGGATCTCGGCGTGTGGCACCGGAGTCGCGGCAACCACCAGCTTCTCGCCAGCCTGGGCCAGACCCGTGGTCAGGGCAGCCGCCAGTGCGGTGAACAACAGAACCTTTTTCATGCAGTGTCCTTATCGAAAATCACAGTCGCTTGTGGCGACGGCTTGAATATGAGAGTGCCAGTGAAGTGCTATCGCTGGCGTGAAGCGGACAATACCGGGATTTTTTATTCCCGAACAATAACGTTTATTCAGCTTCATATTCCATTTTGTTCACGTAGGAGCTGCCGCAGGCTGCGATCTTTTGACTTTGATGGCATTGAGGCCGCCGGAAATCAAAAGATCGCAGCCTGCGGCAGCTCCTACAAAAGCCCGGTCGTAAGCAGCAATTGCTTCAGTGCCTGGTGCTCCTCAGGCGTACCGTTGGAAAAGACATACTTTATTTGCTGCTCAATTTGCCCCAAAGAAACCAACGTCTCGGGCAGGTTCAAATGCTCCGGCAAAATCTCGTCGCCCGTACTCACCAGCAGTGCAAAGTGAATGATGTTTTCCAGCTCCCGGGTATTGCCCGGCCAACTGTGGCGTTCCAGCACAAGCTGCGCCGCTTCGCTGATCAGCGGCACAGGCAAGTCGAGACGCTGGCTGTAGATCCCGAGGAAGTATTCGGCCAGCGACAGGATGTCACCCGTGCGCTCGCGCAGCGCCGGCAGTTCGAGCTGGCCTTCGCTGAGGTAGTGATAGAGCCGTTCATGGAATTTTCCGGCGGCAACCGCCTGGGCCAGATCGATGCTGGTGGCCGCCACCAGTCGCACGTCCACCGGGCTCGGTTGCTGGGCACCGACGCGGGTGACTTCGTGGTTTTCCAGCGCGGCGAGCAATTTGATCTGGATCGGCAACGGCAAATCGCCGATTTCGTCCAGGTACAACGTGCCGCCGTTGGCCGAACCGAACCACCCGGCGCGGCTGCTCGCCGAGCCGCTGTAGCTGCCCGCCGCATAGCCAAACAACTCGGCGTCGGCGTAGGTCGGGCTGATGGCCCCGCAGTTGACCGAGACGAACAACCCGCCGCGATCACTGGCGCGGTGGATATGGCGGGCCAGCAACTCCTTGCCGGTGCCGGTTTCGCCACGGATAAGCACTGACACTGAACGCGTGGCCAGTTGTTCAAGGTCTTCACGTAATTGCCGTGACCGTGGATCGACAAACACCAGCGCCTTGGCACGGATGCTCAGGGGACTTTTTTCAGCATCGGGAAAGGTCAGCAGTGGCTGGCCGAAGGTTTCGAAGCTCATGGCAGACTCCCGCCCAAAACCGCCGGGAGACGGGGGCGTTAAATAAGGAAAGTGTTCAAGCGCGGCGCAGGGCGTGGTGTTCCATGCGGTTTTGCAGTCGATAGAGGTAGGCAAAACCCTGCTCCCAACGCTGGTGACCGGACTTCACGTTGATATGCCCCGCCCCCGCCAGAATCCCCGCCTCGGCGCCCCAGTTACGCGCCAGCTCCAAGGCCCGTGGTGCACTGACGGCGCTGTCGTTGTCGGAGCTGACAACCTGGCTGGGGAACGGCAGCAGATCCGTCGGGATCGGCGCGAAATTGCGCAAGGCCGGCGCGCAGGCCGGGCGTTCGACATCGGCCGGCGCGACGAGCAAGGCGCCGCGCACTTGACGCAAAAACTGCACGGGGGCACTCGCGGCCCAATGGGCGACGGTGATGCAGCCCAGGCTGTGGGCAATGAGAATCACCGGCGTGCTGTCGGCGGCAATCGCCTCGGCCAGCGCCGCGACCCAGTCTTCACGGCGCGGCGTCAGCCAGTCGGCCTGTTCCACCCGTGCGCTGTTCGGCAGGCTGTTCTGCCAGTGGCTTTGCCAATGATCTTCTGGCGATCCTTGCCAGCCCGGCACAATCAGGTAGCGAATTGATTCGTTGCGCATGGGGGAGCTCTCCTGCTGCGTGTCTGTTCCCGGTCGAGTATAGGGAGAGGATTTATATTCGTTAAGGAATAAGAAGCTATTTGTTAAGATCTATATCGAATATAAACACCATCGACTGTGGGAGCGGGCTTGCTCGCGAAAGCGTCCGGTCAGGCAATATTTATGTCGACTGATACGCCGCATTCGCGAGCAAGCTCGCTCCCACAGGGGATTAGTGGTGCTGCTGAAATCGAGGAAAAAAAAGGGCCGCACCCTGCCAAGGAGACGGCCCCGGAAAACGAAAATCTGTTAACGCGCAGTAATCACCGACAACTTGGTAATCCCTGCCCGTTCAATCGACGCCATGGCCCGCGCCACCTCGCCGTAATTCACCCCATCGTCCGCCTGCAACTGCACGCGCACCTCGGGGTCCTTGGCCTTCGCCGACTTGAGGTTGAACTCCAGCAAGTCCGGTTGTATCTCGTCCTTGTTGATAAACAGTTTGCCGGCACCGTCGATGCTCACCACCAAGGGGTCTTTCTGCTCCACCGGCGCCACCGCTTCGGTCTTGGGCAGGTTGATCGGTATCGCGTTGGTCAGCAGCGGTGCGGTGACGATGAACACCACCAGCAACACCAGCATCACATCCACCAACGGTGTCACGTTGATCTCGCTGAGCACCTCGTCAGTGTCTTGCGTGGAGAAGGCCATGTCAGGACGCCTCCTTCACTTTGTGCGCATTGCCCTGGGCTACCGCCTTGTGCGCCGTCGGGTGGATCAGCACACGGAACGAACTCTTCTGCGCCAGGCTGTAGAAGTCGTGGGCGAAGTCATCCAGGTCCGCCGCCGTCAGTTTCAAACGACGCAAAAAATAGTTGTAAACCAGCACCGCCGGCACCGCGACGGCGATCCCGACGCCGGTGGCGACCAGTGCCGCGCCAATCGGTCCAGCGACCGTTTCAAGACTTGCCGAGCCCGCCGCGCTGATGCCTTTCAACGCTTCCATGATTCCCCACACCGTGCCGAACAAACCAATGAACGGCGAGGTGCTGCCAATGCTCGCGACCACCGCCAACCCGGTTTCCAGCGACCGACGCTCACGCACGATCTGCTGACGCAAGGCACGCTCCAGACGATCCTGATGATTGATCGCCTGACTCAAGTCCGCCGCCTGCGGCGTCTCGCCCACCTGGATGGCCGCATAACCGGCCTGTGCAACCCGGGCTGCCGCCCCTGGCCTGGTTTCGCTCAGCTCTGCCGCCGAGTCGAGGCTCGAAGCCGCCCAGAACTGTTGATGAAACTTTCGATCCTGTGACTTGAGTCGAGCGAACTGCACGCCCTTGAGCAATGCCAGACCCCATGTCGCGACGGAAAAAACCACCAGCAGCCAGATCACCGCGCTTTCGATGGATTCAAGTGGAGATGCCAGTAACGTCATGGTGTATTCCTCGTGTAAACGTTTCGCGCGAATTTGGTTTCGGTTTAATGAATCTTGAAATCGATAGGCACGCTGACCCAGCCGTCCCGGGCGACATCACCTTGCTTGGCCGGCACGAAACTCCAGCGTTTCACCGCGTTCAGCGCCGCTTCGTCGAGTGCATCGCGACCGCTGCTTTTCTGCAGCTGGATCTCGCCGGGCTTGCCGCTGGCCAGCACATGCACGCGCAACAACACCGTGCCTTCCCAGCCTTTACGCTGGGCCAGCGACGGGTATTCCGGCGCCGGGTTTTTCAAGTAACCGGCGGTGGCCGAGGCCGGTGTCACAGGTGCGGGCGCTGGAGGTGCAGGTGGCGCCGGGGCCGCGACAGGCGCTACCGGTTGTGGCGGCACAGGTGGTTGTTCAACGGCTTTTGGCGCCGGTTTCACTAACGGTTTGGCCACCGGTTTGGGCTTGGGAACCGGCTTCGGTGGAGGAGGTTTCACCGCCAGTTCGTCTTCCACGGGAGGAGGCGGCTCCACCACAGGCTGGACAGGTTGCGGTGGCGGCGGCTCGACCACCGGTGGCGCCGGACGCGAGAACTCGATGGTCATCGGCGGAATCTCCGGTGGCACGATGGGCAGCACGGTGGTCGGTTGCTGATTGACCCAATAGATCACCGCGCCATGCACCAGCAACGCCAGCACGCCCAGCACGATCGCTTCTCGTCGGCGAAGGACGTCTTTGGGCGCACGCTGCAAACGCAACTGGCCCAAGGGCACCCGGTGCGGTCGGCCGAGGTCGACCAACTCACCACCGGGTGCCTGGCGCCACAGCACTTCATGGGCGCTGGCGGCGGTCTGGACATTGCCCATTGTTTAACTCCCTGCGGTCTCTTTGCGGACTACCGGAACGTCGTACTGAACATCCCCCGACGACGTCCCGGTAGAGCAATCATTGGCTTGAACGCTTAGTTCTTAAAGTAATGTTTAAACTTATGTTTAGACCTTAAGCGAATATATAAACCATCAATCCACCGCCAGAGCCCGCCGTTCAAGGGCTCCGGCGTAGCGGGGAAAAACCGATGCCTTGCCCGCATTGAAAGTATTCATCCAAGGCATGGTTTTTCGCCGTCAGAAGTCATATCGACCGGTCACGCCCAGCGTCCGCGGGGTGCCGAGCAGGCCTTCATAACCGCCATTGGCGGCCGTCCACAGCGTCGTGTAATAGGTTTTGTCGAAGGCGTTTTTCAGCCACAGCGAAACGTCCCACTGCCCCTGGTTGAAGTCGCCGCGAAGGCCGGTGGACAGGTTGACCACCGCATAACTCGGGATCTGTCCGAAGTCCGAATCTTCCACCGTGCCCACCGCTTTGGAGCGGAACGCATAGCTGGCGGTGACGTACTCTTCGAAGCCGTTGCTCAGGTTCCATTTGTATTCGCCGTTGGCGTTGCCGATCCATTTCGAAGCACCCACCACTTGATGGCCGCTGAGGTCGCAGGACGCTGGAGCGCCCGGCGCCAGGCTGACTTCCGGCGGGCACGGTGCATCCTTGTAGGAGAGGTAGCTGACGTCGTTGTACGAGCCGTTGATGTTCAGCGTCAGGCCACGCAGCGGGATCAGGGTGCTTTCGAACTCCACGCCACGGGAGCGCACGGAACCGGCGTTGGTCAGGTATTGCACGCGATTGACGTCGTCGTAGGCGTTGGTCTGGTAGCCATTGACCTGGGTCCAGAACAGGTTGGCGTTGAGTTGCAGGCGACGGTCCCACAGGGTGCTCTTGAAACCGAGCTCGGCATTGTTGGCGCGCTCGGTGCCGATCAGCAGCGAGTCGGCGCCGGCAACCGGTGCCGTGCCCACCGCCAGGTTGACCCCGCCGGATTTTTCGCCATGGGACAAGGTGGCGTAAGTGAGCAGGTCGTCGGTGAGGCGGTAACTGAGGTTCAACAAACCCGAGGGGCTGGAGCTGTACTGATTCAGATCGCCGGAATCGTATGCGCCGGCACGACCACGCCTCGCCGCGGCCGCCGCACCGGTTACCGCAACGCCACCGACCGGTGCATCGCGCGTGACATTGGCGTTTTTCTCTTCATAGGTGCCACGCAGCCCGGCGGTGAAGTCCAGGCGTTCGGTCAGGTGCCAGGTGCCCTGGGCGAACAGCGCAAAGCTGTTGGTTTCGATATGCCCGTTGCCGACGCTGTCGATGTTGTTCAACGCACCGTTTGGCGTACCGCTCCAGATGTCCGCTTGCGGGCCGTAATAGGTGAAGGATTTGTTGTCCAGGTCGGAACCGAAGTAGTAGGCGCCGAGCACGTAATCGAAGAATCCACCGGTAGGCGACGCCAGGCGGAACTCCTGTGAGTACTGCTTATCCTCCACCGAAACACCAGCGTTGTAGAAGGCGGTTACGTTCAGGCCGTCATCGTTGCGCGGGGTGAAATTCCACCAGCGATAGGAGCTGATAGAGGTCAGGGTGAAGTCGCTTGGCAATGTCCAGTTGGCCTCGACCGAGGTACCGCCCTGATGCACAGTGACGTGTTGTTCGTTGTTCAGGTTGACCTTGCGGTGCGTGCCGTCAACCAGTGTCGCGCCCGCCGCGTTGGCCCGGGTCTGATACAGGTTGGTGCCATTGATGGTCGGGCCGGTGCTGTACAGCACACGTGTGCCGGCGCTGGAATCTTCCTCGTTGTAGTCGCCGATCCAGCGCAGGTTGAATGACTCGTTGGGCTTGAACAGCAACTGCCCACGGAAGCCTTCGCGGGAGCCACCATTTAAATCGTGGCCGTCGAATTCGTTCTTGATGTCGCCATCGCTGCGGGTGCGATACGCGGAAAAACGTCCGGCCAGTTCGTCATTCAACGGGCCGGAAATCGTACCTTTGGTCTGGAAGTATCCGTCCTCGCCCACCGAAGATTCGATGCTGCGTTCAGGGGTGAAGGTCGGCGCGCGGGTGCTGATGTTGATCACCCCGGCGGTGGTGTTCTTGCCGAACAAGGTGCCCTGCGGACCGCGAAGCACTTCGAGCTGCTCGATGTCCATCAGGTCGAATACGGCCATACCGGGACGGCCCAGGTAAACGTTGTCGATGTACAGGCCGACACTGCCTTCCAGGCCATCGCTGGCCGGGTTATTGCCCAGGCCTCGGATCGACACGCTGGACTGGCGCGCATGCATGTAGGCGACGTTGACGCTAGGCACCAGCTGCTGCAGATCCTGGATGCGATAGACCCGTTGGGTTTCCAGGGTCTGGCCGCTGACCACGCTCATTGGCGTTGGTACATCCTGCGAGCTTTCTTCGCGGCGGCGAGTGGTGACCGTCACGGTTTCCAGTTGCGCGCTGTCGGCCGTGGCGGTTTTAACGGGGGTGGTTTCCGGGGTAGCGCTTTCGGCCGCATAGCCCTGGATCCAACTGGCGCTGCCGGCCAGCAATAGCGCGAGGGGCAGGCGTTTGAGCCGTTGGGGTGAAGAGGTTGAAGCGACGTGCAACGGACTCATAAGGCAGGGTTCCCGATCAAAGTAAATTCTTTGTTGCTTGCCAGGCCGCCATCGCGAGCAAGCTCGCTCCCACAGGGGATCTCCAGTGTTCACACGGTCAGTGTGGGAGCGAGCCCGCTGGCGATAGCGTCAGCTCAGACGCCGTCGATATCCGGCCCTTTCACCGTCTGGCTGACCTGCCCGTTCACACCCACCGCCACCTCGCCCTTGAGCGTCACCCGGCGCACGATGCGGTCCTGGGTCCCGTAGTCATCCACTGCGTAATGCTGGGTGGAGCGGTTGTCCCAGATCGCCACATCACCGGCCTTCCAGCGCCAGCGCACGATGTTTTCCTGGCGGATCACATGGCTTTGCAGCAAGCCGAACAGGTGCGCCGAATCGGCCTGGGAATAGCCCTTGATGCGCTTGACGAAATGCCCCAGCAACAGGCTCTTCTCACCGCTGATCGGGTGTACGCGGACCACCGGGTGTTCGGTCTCGTAGACGGTCGAGGTGAAGATCTTGCGATAGCGCTCCAGCTTCTCGGCCGAGACATCGGGCCGGCTGCCGGCGTAGTCGTATTCATTGCTGTGCACGGCGACCAGCTTGTCGGCCAGTTCACGCAGTTCCACCGACAACCCGTCATAGGCAGTGGCGGTGTTGGCCCACAGGGTGTCGCCGCCGAAAGCCGGGGCCACCACCGAGCGCAGGATCGAAGCTTTGGGGTAGGCCTCGACAAAGGTCACGTCGGTGTGCCACGAGCTGGCTCGCTGGCCTTCGGCACCGTCCAGTTCCAGCAGAAAACGCGTGCCTTCGCGCACCGGTACGGTGGGGTGCGCCACCGGCTCGCCGAGCAGGTGGGCGAACGCCTCCTGGCGTTGATCGTCGAGCTGGGTCTGCTCGCGGAAGAAGATCACTTTGTATTGCAGCAGTGCCTGTTGAATGGCTTCAACAGTGGCGGCATCCAGCTCGCCCGAAAGCTGTACACCACGGATTTCGGCACCGATGCGACCGGCCACCGGATGGATTTCAAGCGCGTGAACAGCAGGTTGTACTGCGAAAGCGGCATTGCTCATGGGTAAACCCTCATCGGACTGCTTGCGGTTGAACCGGCCGCGAAACACTGCTCTATCTATATTCTGTTTAGATCTAATAGATATCTACATGCTTCGTTGACGGAATAAGAGGTTGCATTTAAAACCTCAGTCAACCCTCGTCGCAAATGCCTTCGAACTATTTTTAGGATGCCGGAAAAGCATATGGATCTTCGCCAGTTGCGTTACTTCATCGCCCTCGACGAACACCGCAGTTTCGTGCGCGCGGCCGAGGCCATGGGCATTACCCAGCCTGCCTTCAGCCGCAGCATCCAGGGGCTCGAACATGAGTTCGGCTGTGTTCTGGTGGACCGTGGCAACAAGGATTTGCGCCCCACCCCCGAAGGCCTGGTGGTGCTGCAACATGCCCGCAGCCTGGTGCAGGGAGCGGCCCTCTTGAACGCTGAAGTGACGCAGATGACCAAGCTCGATGCCGGTGAACTGCGCTTCGGTTGTGGCCCGGCACCGGCGGTGAAACTGGTGCCGGATGCGGTGGCGCAATTCATCAACGCGCATCCGAAAGTGCGCACCTGCTTTGAGGTGGATAACTGGGAAAAACTCAGCCGTGCGCTGAGCCGTGAGGAGATCGAATTCTTCATCGCCGACATCCGCCATTTCGAGTCCGATCCGAATTTCCAGACCCATGCCCTGACGCCCAAGCGCGGTGTGTTTTTCTGCCGACCGGGGCATCCACTGCTGGCCAAGGAAAGCCTGTCGACCAATGACATGTTCGATTACCCGCTGGCGACCACGATGATCCCGCCAGGCATTCGAAAACTGCTGGCGAACCTCAGTGGGCGGGTGGATTTTTCACCGAGCATCGAGACCGAACATTTCCCGGCGCTGGTGAAAGTGGTGCTGCAATCGAATGCGATTGGCGTGGGGACTGAAGAAGCGTTTGTTGAAGACATCGCCCAGGGTTCACTGGTGCTGCTGCACTGGCGCAACCTGCCGCAGAACATCGAGAGCATGAATGCACGGTGCGGGATCGTCAGTCGCACCGGATTCCGCTTGTCGCCGGCGGCGCGGGCGATGATCGAGACGTTGGTGGCGGTGGACAGGCAGCAGACGGCCGTTGCTGTTTGAAGATCAAGAGATCGCAGCCTTCGGCAGCTCCTACACTGATCAATGTAGGAGCTGCCGAAGGCTGCGATCTTTTGAGATTTAAAGCCTGGCCGCAGCCAACTCCGGCGCCACCCAATCACTCACCTTGAATGGCTTGCGAATCAGCTTCTGCTGCGAAGCCAGATCCACGGCATCCTGCAATTTGCCAAGGAACACCGGATCGAGCGTCGACGGGAACACCTCGCTCAGTTTCTGATCCTTCAAATCCTGAGAAAGAATTACCGGTGGATAACTCGCCAGCCCGGACACCAGTTGAATGTAGGCGTCCTTGTTGCTGTCCTGGGTCAGCCACTCTACGGCCTGCTGTTGGGCCTTGAGCAGTTTCGCCACCGCCTCCGGATGCGCCTCGACAAACTTTCCGGTCCCTATCAATACCGCCTGCACACTGCCGGCACCGCCCAGATCCTTGGTATTGAGCGGCAACTCGGCCAGCCCCTTGGCTTGCAGCGCCGTCAGCCCGGAACCGCCCCACGAGGCATCGATCTGCTTCGCCGCCAGCGCCGCGACTGCCGCGTTGAAGTCGAGGTTGATGACTTTCACGTCCTTCTCGCTCAACCCCTGGCTGG
The DNA here is from genome assembly GCF_054668325.1 of Pseudomonas sp. S2_F07. NCBI lineage: Bacteria > Pseudomonadati > Pseudomonadota > Gammaproteobacteria > Pseudomonadales > Pseudomonadaceae > Pseudomonas > Pseudomonas sp. S2_F07. Next base: position 4,075,228 of record NZ_CP162758.1, on the reverse strand, counting down.
CCAGCGCCGCATCGAAGGACAACTGGCTGGCGGTGCCACGGAAGATGGCCACCCGTTTGCCCTTGAGGTCGTGCAGGGTCTTGATCCCCGACCCCGGCACCACGCCCAGGTAATGCTTCACCCCGCGCGCCGAGGCACTGAGCAGTCGCGTATCCAGGCCATTGGACTTGCCGATGATGGCCGCCAGATCGCCGAGGTAGGCCAAGTCCACCTGACCGTTGGCGAACGCTTCGTTGATCACCGGGCCTGCGCCCTTGAAGAAGCTCCACTGAATCTTGATGCCTTGATCGGCGAAAGCCTTTTCGAAGATCTGTTGATCACGCAGCACATCCACGACCCCGCCACCACTGTGCTGGGTCCCGGCACTCAGGTCCGGCACGGCGATGCGGATTTCCTTGAGCTCATCGGCGTTGGCCGTAAAAGCCAGCAGCCCCGCCAGGGCCGGTGCGGCGAACAGACTGATGACACGTTTGAAGGGAAGGTTCATGGGTGCGGCTCCTTGGGGCAACGGGCGTTGAGGAGCCGAAAGTAGGCCGAAGTGGAACCAACACTTAAATACTATAAATTCACATTTTTAGACCATTTAGATCTAAATCAACGCATCCGGGGCTCTTGGACAGGTATGCAGTAACGGCATCGAAAATATTCTTCGAATGCATTGGATGCAGCTGAACTGGAGGCCTTAAATGGCTTTGCTTATTTCTCAATAGCATTGATTTTGTTTTTTATAGATCGTTTTTGCATACGCCGACAACGGAGGTCATCCATGGCCCGTGTTTCTCTTCTCAGCCTGCCGCTGGCCGCGCCACCACTGGAAAACCAGCGCCTCTGGCCCAGCCTGAATCGTCGCCTGTTGCCTTGGTTGCTGCCGATCACCCTGTTCACGCTCTGGTGGCTCGCCAGCCGCAATCACTGGATGAGTGAGCAGATCCTGCCGGCGCCGAGCCTGGTCTGGAACAGCGCGGTGGAACTGTCCCAAGGCGAGTTGTGGAGCCATTTGTGGATCAGCCTGCAACGCTTGTTCTGGGGACTGCTGGCCGGGATCAGCGCCGGTGCTGTTTTGGGTGCGGCACTGGGTTTCAGTCGTCGACTGGAGCGCCTGGTATTTCCAACCTTCGCCGGGTTGGCCCAAGTCCCGACCTTGGCCTGGATTCCGTTGTTCATGGTGTTTTTCGGCATAGGGGAAGTGCTGAAGCTGGTGGTGCTGATCAAGGCCATTGTGGTGCCGGTAACCCTGCATACGCTGGTCGGTGTACGCGATGCACAACCCAAGCTGCGCGAAGCCGCCGCCGTGTTGCGCCTGCCCAGGCACCTGTTGATCCGCCGCCTGGTGCTGCCTGCCGCGCTGCCGGCCTTCATGGCCGGTGTGCGCCTCGCGCTGGCCGCCGGCTGGACTTCACTGCTCGCTGTCGAACTGCTCGCTTCCAGTGAAGGCATCGGCTACCTGATGGTCTGGGCGCGGCAGCTGTTCATGCTCGACATCGTGTTCGTGTGCATCGTGGTGATCGGCCTGATCGGCGTGGCGATGGATCGCGGCATCGGTCTGCTGGACAGGAAACTGGTGCACTGGCCGCACCCGGCCACCGCCGAAATCCGTCGCGGGCCGCGTTATCACGGCTGGCAGCGATTGCAGCCGTGGCTGCTGCCACTGGCGCTTCTGGCATTGTGGCAACTGACCTCGGATCAGCAATGGATTGACGCGAACATTCTGGTCACCCCGCTGGCCGTCCTGCAGACCACAAAGGACGGTTTGCTCGACGGCACACTGCTTGGCGGCATGGCCCTGAGCCTGGGCCGAACACTTGGCGGATTGCTGCTCGGTGGCGGGCTCGGTTTTGCCTTGGGGCTGTTGCTGGGGTTGTCGCGCACCAGTGACCGGGTGCTCGGCCCCACCCTCGCCGCCATCCGCCAGATCGCCATTTTCGCCTGGGTGCCGCTGCTCACCGCGTGGTTCGGTCTGGGGGAATTGGCCAAGTGGGTGTTCGTTGCTCTCGCCGCCTTTTTCCCACTGTTCATCGCCACCCAACGCAGCGTCGCCAACCTCTCACCACAACTCAACGAAGCCGCGCAGGTGTTGCGCCTGAACCTGCGCCAGCGCCTCGGTCGACTGGTGCTACCGGGTGCAGCCCCGGGGATTTTTGCAGGGCTAAGGCTGAGCCTGATCTACGCCTGGCTCGGCACCATCGGCGCCGAGTACTTCATGCCGTCCAACGGCGGCATCGGCAGCCAGATGATCGGCGCCCAGCAACTGCTGCGCATGGACCTGATCATGGCCGGCATGCTGCTGGTGGGCCTGACCGGTGCCCTGCTCAACCTCATTGGCCAACGCCTGGAAATCCGCGCCACTCGCTGGAGACACGCATGAACGCACCGATTGTCAGCTTCAATCACGTGGGTAAAACCTTCGACGTCGACGGCTTCACACTTGAGGCCATTCGCGAATTCAACCTGGACATCGCCGAGGGCGAGTTCGTCGCCATCGTCGGCTCCAGCGGTTGCGGCAAATCCACTTTGCTGCGTTTGCTGGTGGGCCTCGATACGCAGTTTCGCGGGCAGATCAGCGTCGACGGAAAAGCCGTCACCGGCATCGGCGGCGAGCGTGGCATCGTCTTCCAGGAACACCGCTTGTTCCCGTGGCTGAGCGTGGCCGACAACATCGGCCTGGGCCTGGTCAACGAGCCCTTGAGCGCTGCGCAAAAGCACAAGCGCATCCATGACTTCATCGAACTGGTGGGCCTGGGCGACTTCGCCCGCGCCTATCCGCACCAACTCTCCGGCGGCATGGCGCAGCGCGTGGCCATCGCTCGCGGCCTGGTGGCCAGCCCACGGATTCTGCTGCTGGACGAACCTTTCGGCGCCCTCGATGCGCTGACTCGCCAGCAGATGCAGGACGAACTGCTGGCGATCCGCGCCCGGGCAAAAATCACCACAGTGCTGGTCACCCACGATGTCGAGGAAGCGATTTTCCTCGCCGACCGCGTAGTGGTGATGGAGCCGCGTCCGGGGCGGATCAAGCAAGTGGTCGACATTGCCCTGCCCCATCCGCGCCAGCGCAGCAGTTTCGACTTCCACCATCTGCGCGAAGAACTGCTTCACGAACTCACCAGCGACGATCACTACCAGCCCCCGGTGCCGGTGCAGGTCCGCGATCTGCCGCTGTCCTTCATTGCCTACTGAAAAAGGAAATTCCTGATGCCGCAACGTCCCAACTTTCTAGTGATCCTGGCCGACGACCTGGGCTTTTCCGACATCGGCGCCTTCGGTGGCGAAATCAACACACCGAACCTCGATGCATTGGCCAACAATGGACTGCGCCTGACCGATTTCCACACCGCGCCAACCTGCTCGCCGACCCGTTCAATGCTGCTCACCGGCACCGATCACCACATCGCCGGCATCGGCACCATGGCCGAAGCATTGACCCCGGACCTGATCGGCAAACCGGGTTACGAAGGACACCTGAACGACCGCGTGGTCGCCCTGCCCGAGCTGCTGCGCGAGGCCGGTTACCAGACCTTGATGAGCGGCAAATGGCACCTGGGCCTGACCGCCGAACTTGCGCCCCACGCCCGGGGTTTCGAGCGTTCGTTTTCGCTGTTGCCCGGCGCGGCCAACCATTACGGCTTCGAGCCGACCTACGATGAAACGACGCCACGGCTGCTGAAATCCACCCCGGCGCTGTACATCGAAGACGACCAATTCATCGATGAACTGCCCAAGGATTTCTATTCCTCCGATGCCTTTGGCGACAAGCTGCTGCAATACCTCAAGGAGCGTGATCAGACTCGACCGTTCTTCGCCTACCTGCCGTTTTCCGCACCTCACTGGCCGCTGCAGGCGCCGGCCGAGGTGGTGGAAAAGTACCGCGGGCGCTATGACGCCGGCCCTGAAGTACTGCGACTTGAGCGCTTGGAAAAGCTCAAGAACCTGGGGTTGATCGAAGCCGATGTCGAGCCCCATCCGTTGATCCAGTTGACTGCACAATGGGATGCCCTGAGCGACGAGCAACGGCAGATTTCGGCGCGGGCCATGGAGGTCTACGCGGCAATGGTCGAACGCATGGACTGGAACATCGGGCGCGTCATCGATTACTTGCGCCAGCAGGGGCAACTGGACAACACCTTCATCCTGTTCATGTCCGATAACGGCGCCGAAGGGGCGTTGCTGGAGGCCTTTCCGAAATTCGGCCCGCAGTTGCTGACCTATCTCAACCAGCATTACGACAACAGCCTGGACAACATCGGCCGCGCCAACTCCTACGTCTGGTACGGGCCGAACTGGGCGCAAGTGGCGACCGCGCCGTCGCGGCTGTTCAAAGCCTTCACCACCGAAGGCGGGATCCGTGTTCCGGCGCTGGTGCACTATCCGCAGCTGCCGCTCAAGGGGCAGATCAGCCACGGTTTCGGCACAGTGATGGACATCACGCCGACCATTCTCGACCTCGCCGGCGTGCGCCATCCGGGCAAGCAATGGCACGGCAAACCCGTGGCGCAAGTTCGCGGCAAGTCGTGGCTTGGGTTCCTGTCGGGCGAGACGGCGCAAGTGCATGACGAGCACACCGTTACCGGGTGGGAATTGTTCGGACGACGGGCGATTCGGCAAGGGCAATGGAAGGCAGTGTACATCCCGGGACCGGTGGGGCCGGCAACCTGGCAGTTGTATGACCTGGGCAATGATCCGGGGGAGATTCACGACTTGGCGTCGAGTCAGCCGGAAAAGCTCAGTGCCTTGATCGAGCATTGGCAGCGGTATGTGGATGAGACTGGGGTGATCCTGAGTGAGTCGCCGTTTCAGCCGGATTGATATTGCCTGATATACCGCTATCGCGAGCAAGCTCGCTCCCACAGTGGCCGATGTGATGCAAAGATCGCATTCACACCGACAAACCCTGTGGGAGCGAGCTTGCTCGCGATGGGGCCATCAAACACACCCAATCAAACCCCGACTGTACGCACCTTTTGCACAGCCACTTCTTCCCTGCCCTCAAACCGGTTAGCCCGCGCAAACGTGCCGAAATCATTGAACCGCACACCCATCTCGCGCATCACCTTGTGTCCCACCGGCACAGTCAACTGACGGATGTAGAACGGTTCCTTCACCACAAAGTGATGGATCCCGTGGCTGCTGCCGAAGTTGAAGCAGAACGCCTGCAACGGCCACAGCCACCACGCGTTCAGCACCTGGCACTGCTGCATCACGTTGCCCGGTTCCACGTCACCGTAGTAGTGCATGTTCGAGCTGATGAAGTGCAGGCAGAACGTGCGCAATACATTGGGGCCGATGATCACCACCGCCGCGATGTCGATCACCTGCATCACCGACAACGTGGTCGCCGACCACTCGATCGGTGCGCCCACCAGATGCGCAACGCCGTTCGCTGCGTGGAAACCGAGAAACACGTACCACGCGCCCCAATGCATCAGCGCCAGCGGTGCGTAGACCTTCAGGGTGCGCTGGACGATGCTGATCTTTTGCGCCCAGGTCCTGGCCCGCAGCATGCGGATGAACGACGACATCATGTTGTCGCCAATCATCAAGAATCGCGCGATGCCCCATGGCTCGCCGTTGGTGATGGCGCGTTCTTCCATGTCGGTTTCAGAGCCCGACACCTTGTGGTGATTGAGGTGCAGATGGCGGCGAATCCACGGATTGATAGTGCTCGGCCGCGCCAGCCACACCAACCCCATCATCAGGTTGTGCGGCACCTTCTGCTTGCGAAAATACATGCTGTGGATCAGGTCGTGTTCCAGCTCATGGGTCAACGAGGCGAAAAAAGCGTTGAGCAACAGGCACGCCCACCACGCCATGTGCCCGGTCATGTAGAGCGTCGCCGAACCAACCATGCCGGCCACGGCGAAGGCCAGAATGCCCGCGCCGAGGGCGTCCTGGTGCTTGAGAATCGGGTATTGCTCGCGCAGTGCGACGCCTCTGGCCAGCACCACTTGGCGAATATGTGCTGATCGTTGGGCTGCATTCAGTCGCTGGGGACTTGCAGAAGTACCGTCCATGCTTCCATCCTCTGGTTATTGATGGTTGCATCCTGCCTTGCGAAGCCTCGCAACGCGGTAGCCGAGAACGCCAACCTGTTGACTGGAAGCGCCAATCAGCATGACTGAACCGACCTCCCTCGCCAGCTGGACCCGTGCCCTGCGCAAGCAACTCGATGCCCTGGGCATCGACAGCACCGCCCTGTGCCAGCAAGCGGGGCTCGACCCACAATTGATGGACGACCCGAACGCGCGCTACCCACTGTCGGGCACTACGTACCTGTGGAATCTGGCGGTGCAGGCCAGCGGCGACCCGGCGATCGGTTTGCGGGTGTCGCGTTTCGTCAGCCCGACCACTTTCCATGCGCTGGGTTATGCGCTGGTGGCCAGCGGCAGCCTGCGGGAAGTGTTCGAGCGCATCGTGCGCTATTACCAGGTGGTCAGCGACGCCCTGGAACTGGAACTGACCCGCGCCGAGGATCGCTACTGTTTCAGTCTGAAAATTCCGCTGGGCAACCCGGCCCCGGCCTTTGAAGCCATCGATGCGTTCATGGCGATTTACGTGCGCACCTGCCGCAATCGCCTGGGTCGTGATTACGCGCCGTTGGCGACCTACCTGCGCCGTCCGGAGCCGGCAGACGCGCATCAATGGCATAAAGTCTTTCGCTCGCCCGTGCACTTCGGTGCCGACGAAGACCGACTGGAGTTCGCCCTCATCGACTTCGACAGCCACCTGGACGACGCCAACCCGGAGTTGGCCGAACACAACGAAACCGTGCTCAAGCGCACCCTGGCGCAACTCAAGCCGCTGACGTGGGAGCGCAAGGTCCGCGACGCCATCGAAGAACAACTGCCCGAAGGCGAACCCAGCGCCGAGCACATCGCCAAGGCCCTGCACCTGAGCCTGCGCAGCCTGCAACGGCACCTGGCCGATGAAGGCTGCCGGTTCGACACGCTGCTCAATGAAAGCCGCGAAAATCTGGCGCTGCTGCACTTGCGTGACCCGCAATGTTCGTTGAGCGAAATCAGTTATCTGCTCGGGTTTGCCGACACCAGCAGCTTCAGCCGTGCGTTCAAGCGCTGGACGGGGATGACGCCTGGGCAGTTTCGGGATGGGTTGCAGTGATTGATCCGGACAGTGAGTTGGCTGATCTGCCCCCATCGCGAGCAAGCTCGCTCCCACAGTTTTTTCGGTGACCACAAATCTCTGATTCACCCAGATCCCCTGTGGGAGCGAGCTTGCTCGCGATAGCGGACTGTCAGTCGACATACCTGGAGACTGACACACTGTCATCGCGAGCAAGCTCGCTCCCACAAGGGATATGCGTCGAGTTTCAGATTGTGGCCAGTTCCCGCAATCGGGCAGCATCAAGGATTTCAATTTCGCCGTAACTCAGCCCGATGATCCCCTGCCCCTGCAACTCCTTGAGGATCTGGTTGGTGGTCTGGCGCGACAGCGACAACATGGCGGCAAGCTGCTCCTGTGGCAGTTGCAGGACGCGGCGCGGTGGGGCGGTCTCGCCATAGCCTTCGGCGATCATCAGCAAGCGGTGCGCCAGCCGGGCCGGGGCCGGCAACAGGCTCAGTTGTTCGAGGTTGATGAAGGTCATGCGTAATTTCTGACTCATCAGCAATGCCAGTTGCCGCCAGTGCCGCGGATGCTCGTCGAGCAGCGCCAGCAAGGTGTTCTGGGGGATGTGCAGCAGCGTGCACTGGCCCACGCCGCAGGCATCGTGGGTGCGCGGCTGACCGTCGAACAGGCAGATTTCACCGAACCAGTGCGGCGGCTCCACCAGGCTCAGCAATGCTTCCTTGCCCTGCTCGCTCACGGCACCGACGCGCACCGCGCCCTCAAGCACTGCGTACAGACCACAGGGCGGATCGCCACGCTTGAACAGCCGCTGGCCCGGCGACAGGCGCCGCAGCCTGGCCGCCGACAGCAGGCTATCCTGTAGGGAAACAGGCAAATGGCTGAACCACTGACCGCTCATCAGGCGTGGACGCCAGACCTGCATATCCATGAAAACTCCTAGAGATTGTCGCCTGGCTGACAGAGCGGGAAGTAACCCCGGGGCATGATCAATCACCCCACAGGAGAACAACAATGAAAAGCCTCGTCGACCACCTCAGTCAATACGCCGCCTACCACCGTGACCCGCGCAACATCGCCTCGCACTTTATCGGCATTCCGCTGATCGTGGTGGCCGTCGCGGTGTTGCTGTCTCGGCCGGAATGGTCCATGGGTGGCGCGTGGCTGTCTCCGGCGGTGCTCGTTTCGCTGGCATCGGCATGGTTTTACCTGCGCCTGGAGTTGCGCCTGGGCGTGTTGATGACGGTATTGCTCGGGCTGTCGGTGTGGGCAGGCCATGCGCTGGCGCAGCAAAGCACGCTGGTCTGGCTGGGCAGCGGCGTGGCGATGTTCGTGATCGGCTGGGCGATCCAGTTTGTCGGCCATCACTACGAAGGGCGCAAACCGGCATTTGTCGATGACGTGACCGGGTTGATTGTCGGGCCGCTGTTCGTGGTGGCTGAACTGGCCTTCATGCTGGGGATGCGGCATGAGCTCAAAGAGCAGATTGAGGCGAGGGCGGGGGGTGTTCGGGTCAATCGCAAAAATGCGGCGGCTTAGGCCGCTTTAACGGATCGCAGCCTGCGGCAGCTCCTACAGAGGAAAGCTGTACCACTGTAGGAGCTGCCGCAGGCTGCGATCTTTTGACCTTAGATGTTGGCGACCTTCTGCCAGACCTTCGGCTTGAAGAACAACGTCTCGCCTTTTGCCAAACCAACCAGGCTGTCGTGATCCTTGACCACTTCGGCTTCGATCAGATCGCTCTGCCCCTCGACCTTCAACGTCACCCGTGTCGTCGCGCCCAGCGGACGGATATCGCGCACTTCAGCCGCGTGGTGATCCTCCAGCTCATGGCGTGACAGCGACACCTCGTGCGGGCGGAACAGCACGTGCTTGTCTTCGCCCAGGTGCAGACGGTTGGAGTCACCGAGGAAGTGATAGACGAAATCGCTGGCCGGGTTTTCGTAGACGTCACCCGGTGAACCGATCTGCTCGATCACACCCTTGTTCATCACCACGATACGGTCGGCGACTTCCATCGCTTCTTCCTGGTCATGGGTCACGAACACCGAAGTCAGGTTGATGTCTTCGTGCAAACGCGCCAACCAGCGGCGCAGTTCTTTACGAACCTTGGCGTCGAGAGCGCCGAAGGGCTCGTCGAGCAGCAGCACTTTCGGCTCCACCGCCAGCGCTCGGGCCAGGGCAATGCGCTGGCGCTGACCGCCGGAGAGTTGCTCCGGATAGCGATCCGACAACCAGTCCAGTTGCACCATGTTCAGCAGTTCGTGAACCTTGGTTGCGATCTGGCTTTCGCTCGGGCGCTGGTTTTTCGGCTTCATGCGCAGGCCGAACGCGACGTTGTCGAACACCGTCATGTGGCGGAACAAGGCGTAGTGCTGGAACACGAAACCGACGTTGCGATCCCGCACGTCATGGCCGGAAACGTCTTCACCGTGGAACACGATGTTGCCCCGGTCCGGGGTTTCCAGGCCGGCGATGATCCGCAGCAGTGTGGTCTTGCCGCAACCCGACGGGCCGAGCAACGCGACGAGTTCACCGCTCTGGATGTCCAGGCTGATGTTGTCCAGCGCCTTGAACGCGTTGAAATTCTTGCTGACGTTACGCACTTCGATCGACATGAATTATTCCTCCGCGGCGCTGGCGCGCAGGCGGTTAATACGGTTTTCGCTCCACTGCTTGAGCAGCAGGATGAAGAGCGCCAGGATCAGCAACAGGCTCGCCACGGCGAACGCGGCCACGTGGTTGTATTCGTTGTAGAGGATCTCGACGTGCAACGGCAGGGTGTTGGTCACCCCGCGAATGTGCCCGGAAACCACCGACACCGCACCGAATTCCCCCATGGCCCGCGCGGTACACAACACCACGCCGTAGATCAGGCCCCATTTGATGTTGGGCACGGTGACGTGCCAGAACATCTGCCAGCCGTTGGCCCCTAGCAGGCGCGCGGCCTCCTCTTCCTGGGTGCCTTGCTCCTGCATCAGCGGGATCAGCTCACGAGCCACGAACGGCACGGTAACGAAGATCGTCGCCAGCACGATGCCCGGCAGGGCGAAGACGATCTGGATGTCGTGGTCCTGCAGCCATGGGCCGAACAGGCCCTGGGCGCCGAACATCAGCACATAGACCAGACCGGCGATCACCGGCGACACCGAGAACGGCAGGTCGATCAAAGTCACCAGCATGCTCTTGCCGCGGAACGAGTACTTGCTCACGCACCAGGCGGCGCTGACACCAAACACCAGGTTCAGCGGCACGGAGATCAGTACGGCGATGACCGTGAGCTTCAGTGCCGACAGCGCGTCCGGCTCGAAGATCGCAGTGAAGAACGCCCCGAGGCCGAGCTTCAGGCCCTGGGACACCACGATGAACAGCGGCAACAACAGGAACAGCGCAAAAATCAGCCAGCCAAGGCCGATCAGGATTCGCCGCGAAGTCGCACTGCCACGACGGGCAGCGTTCGAGGAAGCGGCAGCAATAGACGATTGGGACATGGGTGCGCCTCCTTATGGGGTTTCGATGCGCCGCTGCAACAAGTTGATCAGCAGCAACAGGACGAAGGAAACCACCAGCATCAGTACACCAATGGAGGTAGCGCCGGTGTAATCGTATTGGTCGAGCTTGACCATGATCAGCAGCGGCAGAATCTCGGTTTTCATCGGCATGTTGCCGGCGATGAAAATCACCGAACCGTACTCGCCGACCCCGCGGGCAAAGGCCAAGGCGAAACCGGTGAGCCATGCCGGAAGCAGTGCCGGCAGCAGGATATGGCGAAAGACCTGCAAGGGTTTTGCACCCAGGCACGCCGCCGCTTCTTCCACTTCACGGGGAATATCCGCCAATACTGGCTGTACGGTACGTACTACGAATGGAAGTGTCACAAAAGTGAGGGCAAGGGTGATGCCCAGGGGGGTGTAGGCGATCTTGAAACCCAGATCCGCTGCAAACTGACCCACCAGACCGGTAGGGGTGTACAACGCTGTCAGTGCAATACCGGCCACCGCCGTGGGCAATGCGAACGGCAAGTCGATCATTGCATCGATCACTTTTCGTCCAGGGAAGGTATAGCGCACTAATACCCAGGCCAACAGCGTGCCGATGATGCCGTTGATGATCGCGGCACACAGGGCGGTGCCGAAGCTGAGCTTAAGCGCGGCCAGCACCCGTGGCGCCGAGATGATTGCCCAGAATTGATCCCAGGTGAGTTGAGCGGCATGCACGAACATTGCCGCCAGTGGTATGAGCACAATCAGGCTGAGGTACACCAAGGTGTAGCCCAGCGTCAGCCCGAAGCCGGGTATGACGGGGGAGATACGACGCGACATAAAAGTCCTTGGTTGAGAACGCACTGAGCCCCGGAGGTGAATCCGGGGCTCGTTGATGGCTATTTAAGATTACTGCGCCTGATAGATCTGGTCGAACACGCCTCCGTCATTGAAGAATTTCGGCTGTGCGGTTTTCCAGCCGCCGAAGTCCTTGTCGATGCTCACCAGTTCCAGTTTCGGGAACTGCTGGGCGTACTTGGCGGCCACGTCCTTGTCACGTGGACGATAGAAGTTCTTCGCCGCGATTTCCTGGCCGGCCGGGCTGTACAGGTGCTTGAGGTAAGCTTCGGCGATCTGCTCGTTGCCCTTTTTCTCGGCGTTCTTGTCGACCACCGCCACCGGTGGCTCGGCGAGAATCGACAGCGAAGGCACGACGATGTCGAACTTGTCGGCGCCGCCCTCTTCTTTCAGGGCCAGGAAGGCTTCGTTTTCCCAGGCCAGCAATACATCACCCTGACCGTTGTTGACGAAGGTAATGGTCGAGCCGCGAGCGCCGGTATCCAGCACTGGCACGTGCTTGAACAGGGTTTGTACGTATTCCTTGGCCTTGGCTTCGTCGCCGCCATTGGCTTTCAAGCCATAGGCCCAGGCCGCGAGGAAGTTCCAGCGTGCACCGCCGGAGGTTTTCGGGTTCGGCGTGATCACCGAGACGTCATTCTTGACCAGGTCGCCCCAGTCCTTGATGCCTTTAGGGTTGCCCTTGCGCACCAGGAACACGATGGTCGAGGTGTAGGGCGTGCTGGCGTCCGGCAGGCGTTTTTGCCAGTCGGCCGGCAGGGTTTTGCCGAGCTTGGCGATTTCGTCGATATCACCGGCCAGGGCCAGGGTCACGACGTCGGCACGCAGGCCATCGATCACCGCACGGCCTTGCTTGCCCGAACCGCCGTGGGATTGCTGGACCTTCACGGTGTCGCCCGCATGATCCTTCTGCCAGAACTTGATGAACTCGGCGTTGTAGTCCTGGTACAGCTCGCGGGTCGGGTCGTACGACACGTTGAGCAACTCGTAGTCCTTGGCAACGGCGGAACCGGCAAAAAGGGCGCTGGCCAGGGCGGCCAAAGCGAAATGACGAATCGACGACATGGTGAAAGCTCCTGGAATTCTTGGTTTGTTGGCTTTTTTATGGATTTCTGGAATCGCGTTGCCGGTTCAAAGATCGCAGCCTTCGGCAGCTCCTACAGGTGATTGCGTGCTTCTGTAGGAGCTGCCGCAGGCTGCGATCCCCTTCAGCCCGACTTGTTGCCCGGCTGCTGCAAACGGAATTTTTCTTTGCGCTCGATCTGCACCACCTGGGCGTTGTGCACGGTGATTTCCACGGCACCAAAGCGCAGATCGCGCAGGGCACTCTGGATTTCACGCAGGATGGTGGCTTCGTCTTGACCGTCGACGCTACGCAGGGATGCGCTCATATTGCTGCTCCTTCAACTGAGAGGTTGCCTCGCAGTGTCGGCACTGCTTGCGGCTTGAGAGCAATACTAGAGAGGTGTAGATATTCTTAAAAAGACTATTTAAGAATGTTTATATAACCAGAAGAGATTAACTGAAGGGACAAGGGCTTGAGGTGAATCACCCCTTTTCAGACACACCAAAAAACCTCCCACAGGATTTGCGCCTATCCGATCACCGGCGCATGCATCCAATCGAGCTGCGCCGCCGACACCGGCCGCCCGAACCAGTAACCCTGACCCAGATCACACCCCTGCTCGAGGAGGAAAGCTGCCTGTTCGACCTGCTCGATCCCCTCGGCATGCACCTGCATACCCATGCTCTGGGCCAGGGCAATGATCACCCGCGAAATCGCTGCATCATCCTCATCCCACGGCAATCCGGCGACGAAGCCCTGGTCGATTTTCAACTTTTGTACCGGCAGACGCTTGAGTCGCAGCAGCGATGAATAACCGGTGCCAAAGTCGTCGATGGCCAGGCGCACACCCAGTTCGCGCAGGCGATGCATCTGCTCCAGCGCGACCTCCGGGTCCTCCATCACCGCGCTTTCGGTAACTTCCAGCTCCAGAAACGCCGGTTCCAGCCCGGTTTCACGCAAGACCTGCGCCACCTGCCGATACAGCTCACGGCGGGCGAACAGGCGCGAAGAAACGTTGACCGCGACAAACGACAACACCACCCCGCCCTGCTGCCACTGGCACATCTGCCGGCACGCCTGCGCCATGACCCAGGCATCGATTTCAGCAATCAGACCGGTTCGTTCGGCGACCGGAATGAATTCCGCCGGCGACACCAGGCCCCGCTGCGGGTGCTGCCAACGCACCAGCGCCTCGACGCCAATCAGGCGGCTGGTCTTGAGGTCGTGAACCGGCTGGTAATGGACCCGCAGCTCCTGCCGTTCCAGGGCTCGGCGCAACTCGAAGGCGATCTCCACCCGTTGCTGGGCATGGGCCGTCAGCTCTTCGGTGTACAGGGCATAATCATTGCGCCCCGTGCTCTTGGCCTTGAACAGTGCAGAGTCGGCATTGCGCAGCAGTTGCTCGACACTCAAGGCATCGCTGGGGAACAGGCTGATGCCGATGCTGGTGTTGATGGACAGTGGGTGCCCATCAATAAGAAACGGCTCTTTAAGACCATCGATGATCCGCTGGGCCAACGCAGCGGCCTGAACCAGTTGCGGACAGCTTTCGGCAAGTATGGCGAACTCATCTCCGCCCAGCCTAGCCAAGGTGATGCCCGGACCGAACATGGCGTCCAGGCGCTCGGCCACAGCCTTGAGCAACTGGTCGCCAATGCTGTGCCCGAGGCTGTCGTTGATCATCTTGAAGTGATCGAGATCGATCATCAGCAGCGCGCAGCCACGCTTGTGCACCTGTGCCGAGGCCAGGGCCTGTTCGGCGCGGTCGGTGAACAGCAGGCGGTTCGGCAGGTCGGTCAGCGGATCGTGGTGCGCCAGGTGCATCAGTTCGTGTTCGGAGTTCTTGATTGCACTGATGTCGGAAAACACCGCCACATATTCGCTCGGCCGGCCGAAATCGTCATGGATCAGGCGGATCGTTTGCCATTGCGGGTAAATTTCGCCGCTTTTACGCCGGTTCCAGATTTCCCCACTCCACTCCCCGACACTGGCGAGCGAGGCAAACATCACCTGATAGAACTCAGGGGAATGTCGCCCGGACTTGAACAGGCTGGGCCGCTGTCCCAGCACGTCCTCACACCCGTAACCGGTGATTTCCATGAACGCCCGGTTTACATGGATGATCAGGCCTTCCCGATTGGTAACCAGCACGCCTTCGCGGGTGCAGTCGAACACGGCCGCCGCCTGGCGCAAGCGCATGCGGTCGGCATCGCGCTCACGCAGTTTGGCGCCGATACCCAGACACCGCAGCAGCCGCGCCCGGGCAATGAAGATCAACCCGGCGCTGAACAGCACCCAGACATAACCGTTGATCAGTTGCCATCGCAGTCGCTCGGCAGAGCTATCGAAGAAACTGTTTAATAAATAGCCACTGATCTGCAGCCAAACCACAGAAAGCAACAGATAGAGCAGCGCTGCGCGCAAGGCATCGCGATAGGTGGCTGACATCCGGCAATCCATGTCCCTACAAAAAGTTTGGAATTATAGTTGAAAGACACATCCAGCCACTCTTATCTGAAAGGGCGACTGGTTTTCTGTGTGGGCTTAGTGATAATGCAACGGCTGTTTTTTCTTTATCGAGGGCCCTACAGCCTATGTGGTACGAAGGTTTTCTTGGCTTGTCGCCCTGGTCGCTGGTAGCAGTCACCCTGCTGATGACCCACGTCACGATCATCGCCGTCACGGTCTATCTGCATCGTTACTCCGCCCATCGCTCCCTGGAGCTGAATGGGGGGCTCAAGCATTTCTTCCGTTTCTGGCTGTGGCTGACCACGGCGCAGAACACCCGCGAGTGGACCGCCATCCACCGCAAGCATCACGCCAAATGCGAGACCGTCGATGACCCGCACAGCCCGGTCATCAAGGGTTTGTCCACGGTGCTGCGCAAAGGCGCCGAGTTGTACCGCGCCGAAGCGGAAAACCCCGAGACCCTGCGCATCTACGGCAAGAACTGCCCCGAAGACTGGATCGAGCGCAACCTCTACAGCCGATACCCGCTGCTGGGCATCGCGATCATGGGTGTTATCGACCTGCTGCTGTTCGGCACCATCGGCATCACCATCTGGGCCATCCAGATGATGTGGATCCCGGTGTGGGCCGCCGGCGTGGTCAATGGCCTGGGCCATGCCATCGGCTACCGCAACTTCGAATGCCGCGATGCGGCGACCAACCTGGTGCCTTGGGGCATCCTGATTGGCGGCGAAGAACTGCATAACAACCATCACACCTACCCTAACTCGGCAAAATTGTCGGTGAAGAAGTGGGAATTCGACCTGGGCTGGGCGTGGATTAAAGTCTTCAGCTTCCTGCGCCTGGCCAAGGTTCAGCGGGTTGCACCGATTGCCCATCGCGTCGAAGGCAAGGGCAACCTGGACATGGACACCGCCATGGCGATCCTCAACAACCGCTTCCAGATCATGGCCCAGTACCGCAAATTGGTGATCGGCCCGCTGGTCAAGCAAGAGCTGGAAAAGGTCGATCACTCGGTACGCCACCAGTTCCACCGGGCCAAGCGCCTGCTTTCGCGGGAGACCAGCCTGCTGGATGACAAACACCATGTACGCATCCAGAACATGCTCGAGCACAGTCAGGCGCTGAAGGTAATTTACGAGAAACGCCTGGCCCTGCAGCAGATCTGGGTCAAGACCAGCTCAAATGGTCACGACATGCTCGCGGCCATCAAGGACTGGGTACACGAAGCCGAAGCCAGCGGGATTCAATCCCTGCGCGACTTCGCCGATCAGTTGAAGACCTACTCCCTGCGCCCTGCCGCTGTCTGAAAAACCCAGTGGGAGCGAGCTTGCTCGCTCCCACTGGGTTATGTGGTGTGACTGCAATATCGCGCCATCAGTACCGCCCGGCGGGAGCCAGCTCTCTCGTGACAAAGGGTGGGAACTTCACCCGAAAAGCCCTATCTCAAAGACACTTCGCCATCCCCGGCGGGCTTGGTGTTGGCCGCGAACTAACACGCGGCATGCCCTTTGAGATTTGTGTCGATGGCCCAGAAAAACCTGCAAGACTCATCTCCGTCACATGGGCCCGAGGCCGCGCAGACCCTGATAGCGCTGATGCATGCCCAAGGCGAAGTCGCACGCCTGAGCGAACGCGAACAGTTGCTCAATACCTTGCTGATGAGCGTCAACGCGGTGCTGTGGGCCTTCGATTGGGAAACCCGCCAGGTGCTTTACGTCAGCCCCGCCTATGAACGGATCTTTGGCCGTTCGGCTGATCGGCTGCTGGTCGACTGCAACCAATGGCGCGACAGCATTTACCCTGACGACCTGGACTATGCCGAGCGCAGCCTGGCCGAGGTGCTGGACAAGGGCGCCGTCGAAGACCGCGAGTATCGAATCATTGCCGCCGATGGCCAGGTACGCTGGCTCAGCGACAAATGCTACGTCAACCGCCAGGCCGAACCGGGGCAACCCGTGATCATCGTCGGCATCGCCGAAGACATCACCGACAAGAAGCGGATGGAAAGCGAGCTGCATCGCCTGGCAACCACCGACGCCCTGACCCAAAGCAGCAATCGCCGGCATTTCTTCGAATGCGCCCACCAGGAATTCGCACACGCCCGGCAACGGGGCCAACCGCTGTCGTTCCTGATGCTGGACATCGATGACTTCAAAATCATCAACGACACCTACGGTCACCAGGAAGGCGACAACGTGTTGCAATGCATCGCCGATAGCGGCCGCGCGGCGTTGCGTCGTGGCGACCTGTTCGGGCGCATTGGCGGTGAGGAGTTCGCAGCGGTGTTTCCCGGCTGTACGCCGCAGATGGCCCTGCAAGTGGCGGAACGCTTGCAACAGCAGATTCAGCGAATGCGTTTCACCCATGAAGGCCAGACGTTTGGCATCACCGTCAGCCAGGGCCTGACCTGCCTGAGCGCCGCGGACGAAAACGTGGAGAACCTGTTTTCCCGGGCGGATGCCGCGATGTACCGGGCCAAGCGCGAGGGCAAGAACCGGATTGTCACTGCCTGACAGGTCACCACAGCCCGCTCCCACAGGGAATCGCGTTCGCCCTTATTTCCTGCGCAAACGCATCAACTCCGGCAAACCGATCTTGAGCAACCGCGCCGTCCGGCTCTTCGCCAGCGCCTCAATGCCCTCATGCTCGGTCAGGCGCGCCATCTGCGCCGCCATGTTCATCACCAGCGCTTCGCGGGAGTAAACCCCGCCACCGAGCTGGTAGGCCGCCGCAATCAGCTCCCGCAACTCCAGCGGCAGGCGCCAGCGCGTGCGCAAGGCCGAACCATAGGCCGCGCCAAATTCAACCAGCGCTTCACCCACTTCCTCCTGCTCGTCCAGTTCGCCACCGGCCTGTTTCCATTCCTGCAAACAGCGCAGCAACGCCAGATCGCCGAGTCGATGCAACATGCCGGCGCAATAACAGCGCTCCTGATCCAGATCGAGCAGGCGCGCCAGGGTTCGCGCGTATTCGGCGGTGTGCAGCGATAGATCCCAGTAGCGCTCGGCATAGTCGGCCAATTGCGGATCGCTGAGCCGGGCACTGCGCTTGAGCGCCAGGCCGAGAATCAGGTTCATGCTCTGCCCGGTGCCCAGGCGATGCAGCGCCTGGGACAGGGTTTGCACACCGCTGCCGTGGTGCTGGGCCGCGCTGTTGGCAGCGGCGATCAACACGGCCGTTACCTGCGGATCGGTGCGGATTTCGTCTTCCAGCACCGTCAGGTCGAGGCCGTTGGGATTGAGGCTGCGTTTGACCGCCACTTGCACGTCGGTCATCAGCGGCGCGCCGTCGGCCAATTCCCGGCGACGCTCCAGAAACACCGACAACGTCATGCCCGGTGCCAGCGCCGGCACTTCGCACGAGACTTCTTCGCCAGCGTTCAGCAGCAACCCCTGCAACCGTTGGGTCAGGCTTTGCATATTCAGGGGCTTGGTCAGGTACGCGGCCGGCACCAGCGGCAAGGCCTCGCGCACGCTGGCACTGTCGTTGCGACTGCTCATGAGGATGAAGGGCAGCGGCGGGTTGCGTTTGCGCTGACGGACATTGCGCAGGACATTCAGGCCATCGACGCCCGGCAACTCCCAATCGGCGATCACCAGGTCATAGGGGTGGGCGGCCAATAGCTCCAGCGCTTGCTGGCCATCGGCGCACAGATCCAGCCGGGCATCGCAGCGTACGTTCAATAACACTTCCTTGAGCAGATCCCGGGACCAGGGGTCGGCCTCGGCAATCAGGACTCTTGGAACGGCGGGTAAAATGACAGTTGTCATACAGCTCTCCCTGGCAATGCAGGAACCTTATCCAATGCTGGCCATTCGATACAGCGCTAATGCGCGGGATCTGTTTCCAGGGGCATGAAAAAACCCGCCGAAGCGGGTTTTTTGTGGATCAGGTCACACCGGGGATCAGAGCTCGGAGAAGCACTCTTCGATGATCGCCAGGCCTTTGTCCAGTTGCTCGTCCGGCGAGGTCAGCGGTACCAGGACGCGCAGAACGTTGCCGTAGGTGCCGCAAGACAGCAGGATCAGACCCTTGTCGCGAGCCTTGGCCACAACCGACGCCACGGCTGCAGCGTTCGGCTTGTGGCTGTCGCCGTTTTCGAACAACTCGACAGCGATCATCGCGCCCAGGGCACGGACTTCACCGATCACCGGGTACTTGGCCTGGATGGCCTTCAGGCCGGTTACCAGACGCTCGCCAACAGCCTTGCAACGATCCAGCAGGTGCTCTTCTTCGAACACTTCCATCACGGCCAGGGCCGCGGCACAAGCGATCGGGCTACCGGCATAGGTGCCGCCCAGGCCGCCTGGAGCGATGGCGTCCATGTATTCGGCCTTGCCGCACACACCGGCCAGCGGGAAGCCGCCAGCGATGGATTTGGCGAAGGTGGTCAGGTCGGCAGCAACGCCCATCTGCTCCATGGCGAAGAACGTACCGGTACGGCCAGCGCCGGTCTGTACTTCGTCAGCGATCAGCAGGATGCCGTGCTGGTCGCACAGGGCACGCAGACGCTTCATGAACTCTTTAGGCGCGACGTAGAAACCGCCTTCGCCCTGAACCGGCTCGATGATGATCGCGGCGATGTCTTTCGGCTCGGCGTCGTTCTTGAAGATGCGTTCGATGGAAGCGATCGAATCGTCGATGCTCACACCGTGCAGTTCGTTCGGGTACAGCGCGCGGAAGATGCCGCCTGGCATCAGGCCCATGCCGGCCGAGTAAGGCACGACTTTACCGGTCAGGCCCAGGGTCATCATGGTGCGACCGTGGTAAGCGCCGGTGAAGGCGATCACGCCGGCACGGCCAGTGGCGGCACGGGCGATCTTGATGGAGTTTTCCACGGCTTCGGAGCCGGTGGTCACCAGCAGGGTTTTCTTGTCGAAATCACCTGGGACCTTGGCGTTGATTTTTTCGCACACTTCCACATACGGCTCGTAGGCCAGAACCTGGAAGCAGGTGTGGGTCAGCTTGTTCAACTGCTCGGTCACGGCGGCGATGACTTTCGGGTGCACGTGGCCGGTGTTCAGCACAGCGATACCGCCGGCGAAGTCGATGAACTCACGACCTTCAACGTCGGTTACGGTCGCGTTCTTCGCGGAATCGGCGAAGATCGGGTGAATCTGGCCAACACCACGTGGAACAGCGGCGGTACGGCGGGCCATCAAAGAAGCGTTAGTCTTGCTCATACATTCCTCATTCACCGCTCATCGGGCGGCGTGGTTCAAGGATAAAGCGACGGGGAGCAACGGCGGCAGCATGCGATGATCGACTGCCACAGTGTTCCCGGTCACAGAGAAAATTCCGGTTTTACGCACGCAAAGGAACAGCGCTCTCGTGCCCTTTGCGTTTCAAGCAATACCTTCTCGGCTTATACCTTCGAGCTTAGATGCCCAGGCAGAGGTATTTGATTTCCAGGTAATCTTCGATGCCGTACTTGGAGCCTTCACGGCCCAGGCCCGAGGCCTTGATGCCGCCGAACGGCGCGACTTCGTTGGAGATCAACCCGGTGTTGACGCCGACCATGCCGTATTCCAGGGCTTCAGCCACACGGAACACACGGCCCAGGTCACGAGCATAGAAGTACGAGGCCAGACCGAACTCGGTGTCGTTGGACATCGCGATCACGTCGGCTTCGTCTTTGAAACGGAACAGTGGAGCCAATGGACCGAAGGTTTCTTCCTTGGCCACGGCAGCGTTGTTCGGCACGTTGGTCAGAATGGTCGGCTCGAAGAAGTTGCCTTCCATCGGCTTGCCGCCGGACAACACGGTGGCGCCTTTGGAAATGGCGTCAGCGATGTGCTCTTGCACCTTGGCCACGGCTTTTTCGTCGATCAGCGGGCCAGTGGTGGTGCCGTCTTCCAGACCGTTACCGATCTTGAGCTTGGCCACAGCCACTTTCAGCTTCTCGGCGAACGCGTCGTAGACCGAATCCTGAATGTACAGGCGGTTGGCGCAGACGCAGGTCTGACCGTTGTTGCGATACTTGGAAATGATCGCGCCTTCGACGGCCTTATCCAGGTCCGCGTCGTCGAACACGATGAACGGCGCGTTGCCGCCCAGCTCCAGGGACACTTTCTTGATGTCCTTGGCGCATTCCGACATCAGTTGACGACCGATTTCGGTCGAACCGGTGAAGGACAGCTTGCGCACGATCGGGTTGCTGGTCAGCTCGCTGCCGATGTCACCGGCGCTGCCGGAAACAACGCTGAACACGCCAGCCGGGATGCCGGCACGCTGGGCCAGTTCGGCCAGGGCGAAGGCGGAAAACGGAGTTTGCGAAGCAGGCTTGAGCACCATGGTGCAACCGGCGGCCAGGGCCGGGCCGGCTTTACGGGTGATCATTGCAGCCGGGAAGTTCCACGGGGTGATTGCAGCGGTCACGCCGATTGGCTGCTTGATCACGATCAAGCGCTTGTCTGGCTGGTGGCCCGGAATCACGTCACCATAGATGCGCTTGGCTTCTTCGGCGAACCACTCGATGAAGGAAGCGGCGTAAACGATTTCGCCCTTGGCTTCGGCCAATGGCTTGCCTTGCTCCAGAGTCATCAGGCGAGCCAGGTCGTCCTGGTTCTCGATGATCAGCTCATACCAGCGACGCAGCTTGGTCGCACGCTCTTTGGCGGTCAGTGCACGCCAGGCCGGCAGCGCTTTGTCAGCGGCTTCGATCGCACGGCGGGTTTCGGCAGCGCCCATTTTCGGCACGGTGCCCAGAATTTCGCCCGTTGCCGGGTTGTTGACCTTGATCGTCTGACCATTGTCCGCATCGACCCACGCGCCATCGATGAAGGCTTGCTGGCGGAACAACTGGGTGTCTTTAAGCTGCATGTCGGCTTTCCTTAACAGCACCGCAACGAATGCGGAGCAAATTATGATTGTAGAAAGGCGCCTCGATAGGCTGCCGTCAGGGAAATCATTCACCGGGCTGAAGCACATAAATAGCGCACTGATTCAAATCGTGCGGTTCAGCACCCAGACAAGAGCGTTTGAAATCTCAAACGAATCCTAGGATCAAAGGGGGTAAAGGACAATAGCCTGTTCGAAAAAAAGAACGAAAACGACGCTTTTGCCTATTTTTTCTGATCAACGTAGCAAACGCGCGTTACCGCTTTGAAAAAACGCAGGCGATTCAGCAGCATGGACGCCCGCAGTGCATATGCGTATCATGGCGCCCGCTGCACCAGTAGCTCAGCTGGATAGAGTACTGCCCTCCGAAGGCAGGGGTCGTGGGTTCGAATCCCGCCTGGTGCACCATACGTTGTAACGAGAAAGCCTCAGGCCTTTATGGGCCTGGGGCTTTTTTGTGGGTGTTGTTTCGTCCTGAATAAGGTTTACACCTTCTGGCTTTTTCGGCGAACGGCATCGGCAGCCTGCTGCGGGCGTTGAAACTGCCACCCGAAATTTGCGCATGACGACGCGCTATCCCACTGCTGCCTGAGGCACCTGATCCACATCCTCTCCAAAGTTTCCTTGGCCTTATCTTCTTGAGTTTGATTAAAATGATGGCACATTGCCTCAAATCACAATGGATTGTCCCGCTCGGGATTTCTTACGCTCATAGAGATATTAGAAATGATGATGTTAAAACGCTGCCTGGTGCTTTCGATTGCTGCCGTTCTTGCTGGTTGCCAAACGAGCGGTGAGGAGTATCAGGCAGATGTATTCGACGCCAGTCAGGTAAACACTCAGCAGGAAGCTAAAACCGTCAAAATCCTTACGATTTCGCCGAGCAAGATTAAAGTCAGCAACGAAAAGAACAAAAAAGCAGCCATGATGGCGGGCGGGGTACTGGGTCTGATCGGTGGTGCCGCACTGGGCAACACTAAAAACACTGACACGGCCATTGTCGGCGGTGTAGCCGGTGGCGCTGCAGGCGCCATGGCGGGCTCGATGGTCAATGACACCACCCTGGTACCGGGCGTGCTGATTGGTTATTCCGAAAGCGGCAAGATCTTCACTTCTGCCCAGGTGGGTCGCCCTTGTGAGTTCAAGGTTGGCGAAATATCTCTGATGGTGATGACGATCTCCAACGAAACACGCATTCAGCCGAATGCGACCTGTCCAGAACCCAAGAAAAGCTAAGGGGGTCGGACATGAAACATATTGTTTTCGGCTCGGTCTTCGCACTGCTCGCCATGCCGACATTGGCGGGCCAATTCGACAATCTGTATCAAATCGAACAGCAAACCAAACAGGCTGAAGCGGCCGCCGAAGCCGAACGCATCCGCCAGGCGGCAGCCGAGCGGTCACGCGAGGAGGCCCGTAGCGCTGCTGATCGTCGGCAACGGGCAGTGGCACAGCAAGCTGCGCAGCAAAGGGCTCTTGAGCAGCGCAAGACACAAGAACTTGAACACAAGCGTGTGCAAACCCGTGAAGAAGGCTTCGAAGACGAGTTGCGCGCACTGGAGCTGGAAGAGCGCCGCCTGGCACTACAGGCCAAGCGCGCGCGCACCGCACGCGCCAACGACTACATCGATGCGGAGTTGCGTGACAGCGCGGCACGCACCGATGTGATCCAGTCTGAAGCCGACTCGGCACGCAATGTGACCTCCGGTGCCAAGTCTCTGCTGGAAGACTCCGGCAAGGCTGAAGTCAACCGCTCCAGCCGCTTGTTCGGCGAGTAATCTTCCTATCGATCTTCCCCGGACCCTGGTCCGGGGCATCCGTTATCAGAGATGAATTCATATGCTGCGTTTATGTACGCTGATTGCCGCGGGACTACTGCTGAGCGCCTGCTCCAAAGAAGACCCCAAAGCCCAGGTTCCAGCTGTCGACCTGCACGGACGCCTGGTGGTGGATCAGGAGATGACGACCAGTCGTCAAGCCCAAGGTATCAATGGTGAATATTACAAGCGCGTCCTCACCGTTAATGGCCAGGACATGGTCTTTGCCGACTTCATCAAGCAATTTTGCTCTGACGCCAACACCCGCGACGAAACGTGCCTGAAAGCCTTTCGCATCAAGAAAATCGACGATGTCAGCGGCGCAACCAAGTTTCTCCCCAATGGGCTCTGACACTATCAAGTACGCCAGATACAGCCCCTCAGGGCTTTAGCCTGGACCCACAAAAAAACCGCCGAGGCGGTTTTTTTCATTCTGTCGTCCAGTCGAACTCGTCGTACTCATCATCGTCCTCGTCGTCCTCGAAAAGCTCCTCTTCGAGGTCGTCGTCTTCAACAACGTCTTCTTCCGGCTGGTTCAGCAGAAAATCCTTGCGACTCTCGGTAATCGCTCGCCGCAGTTCCTCGCCCTTTTGTGGGCAGCTGAGCATTTGGGCGATGCGGTCGATTTTTTTTGCCACGGCATCCTCCAACGCATCGGCTATAGCCTGATAGTGCGCGCTTTCGGGGGTGGATGCCAAATCCCCGGAATGCCGCGCACTTCAGTTGTCTGCAAATCCGCTGGGGCGATCAGCCTTCAGCGGTGATAGCGCCGCACCACGCTGCTGTTTTTCAGGACATGGCCTTTGATTTTTTCCAGCAACTGCGCACGGGTCAGACCGGCGGGCAAGGCGTCCGGGGGCAGGTCCAGGGCGTAGATCTGGATGATGTAGTGGTGCGCACTGTCGCCAACGGGCGGGCAAGGGCCGATGTAGCCGGTGGTTGCCTTGCTGTTGGTACCGCCGACGCCCTCGAGGCCGGGTTTGCTCCCGGCGCCGGCCGGGATCTGGTGGGTGCCGGCCTTGATGCCGTAGTGCACCCAGTTATCGACGCCCTGGCCTTTCTGGCCGTCTGGGTCGTGCATGACGATGGCGTAGCTTTGGGTGGCTGCCGGGCCGGCGTTCCAGTTCAAGGCCGGAGAAATATTATGTCCGCCACAACCCGCGGAGTCGCTGGCGGCGGCCGACGTGAACAGGCGGTCATCGGAGACGCCGGGAATGTTCAGGGTGAAGCGCTCCTGGGCCTGCGCCGGAAACTGCACACAAAGGGCGACTGCCAAGGCCGCGAGCCAAGGGTTCATTGAGGTCAATCGGGGCATACCGGAGCACCTTGTGCGTGTTGGGCCGTCGTCGGCGTGCAAACTATAGCCGGACCGTTCACGCCGTGGCAGGGGCAATTGGCTGAACCTCGCGATAAGTACCAGACTCATAAGTGAAACGTCTGACTGGAGAGCGATCATGACTCTGCATCGCGTTGCGCGTGTCGCCAATGTGCCCGAAGACCGGGGTCTGGAAGTGCAGGTCCTGGACAGCAAGATCCTGCTGTTGCGGGCCGGCGAACAACTGCGCGCTTATCAGGCCGAATGCCCGCACGCCGGAGCCCCGCTGGCGGACGGCGCGATATGCCACGGACGCCTGACGTGTCCATGGCACAAGGCGCAGTTCCGGATCGAGGATGGCGGGCTGTGTGAACCGCCAGCCCTGGACAGCCTCAAGCGCTATCCCCTCGAAGTCCGTGACGGCGATATCTGGGTCGGCGACCAGCCGATGTCGGGTGGCCACGCGCCACCGGCCGACGATCCACGAACCTTCATCATTGTCGGCGCTGGCGCGGCAGGCACGGCAGCGGCAGCGTGTTTGCGCGAGAAAGGTTTCGGCGGCCGGCTGTTGTTGATCGACCGCGAAGCCGATTCCGGATACGACCGCACCGCGCTGAGCAAATACGTGATCGCCGGGGAGATGCCGCTGGACGAAGTCCCGCCGCTGCGTGACGAGGATTTTTACCGCAAGCAGCGGATCGAGCGCCTGCGAGGCGAAGTGGCAAGCCTGGATGCGCCAAACCGGACGCTGCGGCTGACTGACGGCCAATCACTGGCCTACGACGCCGCGCTACTGGCCACCGGCGGCGTACCCAATCCGCTGACGCTGCCGGGCGCCGACCTGCCGCAAGTGTTCGTCCTGCGCTCCAAAGCCCATGCGCAGCAGATTCTCGACAGCGCCAGCGCCGGCCAGCGGGTGGTGATCATCGGCGACAGTTTCATTGCCATGGAGTCCGCCTCGTCCCTGCGCCAGCTTGGCCTGAACGTGACCGTGCTGGCCCGTCACGAAGTGCCGTTTGCCAAACAGTTCGGTGACACGGTCGGCAAGGCCATTCGCGCACGACATGAAGCCCATGGCGTCGTGTTTCATACCCAGGGCAATGCGGTACAGATCGAAGGGACGGACAAGGTCGAGGCCGTGCGCCTGGATAATGGCGAACACTTGGCGGCCGATCTGGTGCTGGTCGGTATTGGCGTCACGCCAGCCACTGCGGCCTTTACCGGGTTGCCAACGGAGCAAGACCAGTCGCTGCGTGTCGACGGCGCAATGCGCGTGGCCGACGGCCTCTGGGCGGCTGGCGATATCGCCACGTTCCCGCTGAACAACCAATACCTGCGCATCGAACACTGGCGACTGGCCCAACAGCAGGCACGGATCGCCGCGGCCAATATGCTGGGCGCTGACGAGCACTACCTCGACGTGCCGTTTTTCTGGACCTGGCATTTCGGTAAAACCTACGACTACCTCGGCCACGCCCAGGCTTGGGACGAAGTCGAGTTCAAGGGCGACCCTTTCGATCCGCCATTCATAGGCCTGTTCGGAAAAAACGGCGTGGTGTCGGCGGCGGTAGCCTGCGAGATGGACCGGGCCATGGCGATGCTCGCCGAGCGGATGAAACAACCGTTGCCCTGGGAAGAGGCATGGCGCCTGATCCGTGACGTCCCCTAGGGGCCGGACAGCAAAACGCCCGGCGCCTGCGCGATGCAGAGGCCGGGCGTTGCAGGGTTAGCAGCCGCCGTTATTCGGTGGCACTGGTATCTGCGAACTTGCTCATTACAAAACTGGCGAACTCTTCAACGGTCATTTTCTGGCCGTTGAAGTCCACTTGATTGTTGGCGTAACGCAAGTTGGTGACGATGTTGTTGCCGTCCAGTTTTGCCAGTTGGCTGCCGACCGCCATGCTGCTGAACATGTCCGCGGTGGCGGTGGCCTGGTCGGCAATCAGCTTGGCGTCGGTCTGACCGTCGATTTGCGATTGCACGGTGAGCACATCGACCAGCATGGCTTTGGACACTTGCAGATTGAAGTCGAGCAGCGCAATCAGCTGTCTGACCAGTTGATCGGTCGGCAGATCAATGGTCTGTGGCTTGGTCAGGTCGAGCACCATGTTGGCGCGGCTCTCACCGTTGGCGGTGTTGAACGACAGGTTTTCCAGGGCCACTTGTGGTCCGGCCGCCAGCAGTTTTTCCAGGCTGGACTTGAGCAGCGCCTCTTCGGCTTCGGTCAGTTTCAGCTCTGGCGCCGGCAGGCCGGCCGCTGTTGCTTCGGCCGCCGCCCTTTCATACGGCTGCAGCTTGCTCTGGTAAACCTGCATCAACGACAGGGTCGCCGGAATGTCGAGGTTCTTCAGGCTCATGGCCAGCGCACCGGAACCGATGGTCTTGCCGTTGAAGGACACGTCGCCGACCTTGTAGTCGGCACGTCCGGAGACGTTGCTGCCCTTTTCTTCAGTCAGGTTCTTCATTTCGAACTTCTTGAAGTCCAGCACCGACTGCTTGACGCCGAAGGTCGATTTGCCGCTGGCCAGTTCAACGACGTTCTCGCCGGTGTAGAAACCGTAGGTACTTTTTGTCAGGTTGCTGGCCAGGGTCAGGCCGTTCAACTCAACCTGCACCGGCGCCTGGTCTTCGGAAACGGTGGTCACCTTCAGGCTGTCCATGTAGCCGTTGGCCTTGACCTTCTGCGCCTTGGCGCTGGCATCGATGTCCATGCTCAAGCCAGAGAATTTCATGCTCGACTTGTCATCCAGGGCCATTTCCAGCGGCTGCAACTCGAAGGTGCCATTGGTAGCGTTGTCATAGCCGATATTGACCACGCCGCTCAGCGGGGACTTGCCCTTGGCGGCGGCAAACCACTTCTCGGTGTACGGGGTCTTTTCCAGCTCGTAGTGACTGGTCGCCAGGACCGGCAGCCACTTGAGCGACATCAGGCGCGAGAACGGCAACGGGCCGTGTTCGATGTGATCGACAAACAGCAACTCGACCGGCGCTTCGCCGAACATTTCGCCTTCGCCCTTGAGGCGATAGTGCGCGGTGCTGCTGAATACATAACGCTCCAGCGACACCAGTTCCAGCGACGCAGTGCCGTTGGAACCGACCATCGCCGCCTGCAATTCCTTGTTGGCATCGGCAATCGAGGTGTTCAGTACACCTTCGATTTTGGTGCCGGTGAACCAGGCTCCGCCTGCGCTGATGGCACCGATCGCGACAACAATTCCCAGTAGCAAGCCTGCTGATTTATTCATGTATGACCCGTTCAATGTCCGTTGTTGAAAGTGAGGTCGTCTTCCCTGAACCCATGACGGGTTGCGGCTCGACAGCGCTGAAAGTGAGTTGCAGATTAGCACCGGGTGCGACGAACGGCCCAATGTTTAAAGGTGAAAGAGTGTCTTGGGGTGGTCACACGGCTGGAGATATTCACAGTCAATGCAATCGCCTTCGCGAGCAAGCCCGCTCCCACAGGTATGGCGTAATCCCTGTGGGAGCGGGCTTGCTCGCGAAGGCGGCATAACAGCCACCACAAAATCAGGAATACTGGACCTCGATTTCATCCAGTTGATGATCAAAACTTTTGAGCCTTGCAGTCCAGGTGTACACCAGCACTTCGAAGTCGCGGTTGATCACCGCCCCGCCGGTCACTTCCGTGCGCGTGTCGCAAACATCCAGTTGATAGCGTTCACGGGCCATGGCCGTGGCGACATCCGCCAGCTCCCGGGCATTGCTGAGCCAGTGCCGACCGTCGTCAGCCACTTGTCGGTCCAGCGCCAGGCACTGTTTTTTCAGGCTTTCGAGGCTTTTTTCCAGCGGCGTGCCGGTCAATTCGCCCATGACTTCCTGAAAGGTGCGCCCCGGTTGCCAGTAACTGCCCCAGAAATAACGGTCGAACACCGTTTCGACACGACGCAGCGCCACCTTGGTGTCCCAGATCAGGACCAGGGTCTTGCCTTGTTCGAGTTGTCTTTTCTTGGTGCGTTGATTCTGGACCGAGGCCCAGGCTACCACCGCAATGGACATCACCGCGATCAGTGCGGCGGCACTGTCGAGGAACGCCAGAGCCTTGTCGATCTGGAGGGCCAGCATGATGCCGTAGAAATAGGTGGCCGACAGCAGCACCAACGCCACGATGGCGCACCAGAAGCCGAGAGCATAAGGGTTTTTCATTATTGGTTTCCCCCTGACCTGCGCGAGCCTTGTGCGAAGAAAGGGCGCTTTGTACGGGGCGCCCCTCCAACACTTCAAAGCATAGCAACGGCCTCAGGGTTTGCCGGAGTTCGACGCTTGCGTTCGTCCGCTTTCCCAGCCGCCGCCCAAGGCGAGGAACAAATCGATCTGACTGGCGGCAACCTGGGTGTTCGCGGCAGCCAGTTGCGCCGTGACATCGATGTAGGTGCGGGTGGCCTGCAGGTCGGCCAGGAACGAGGCGCGGCCGGCCTGGAAGAAGCGGTGGGTCTGGTCAGACGCCAGTTTTGCCGATTGCTCGGCATCGGCCAGTGCGTCGCGACGTTGCAGCAATGCCGTGTACTGGGCCAGGCCGGTCTGGGTCTCGCGAATGGCGTTGAGCACCACCCCGTCGAAATGTGCCAGGGTCGCCTGAGTCACCGCTTCGGCTTCGCGGATGCGCGCACGGGCGCCGTTGGTCGGCACGTTCCAGGTCAGCGACGGACCGAAGCCCCAGCGGTTGGTAGACGGGTCGCCGAGATCGTCGAGGATACCGACGGTACCGATGGTCGCGCCGATGCTGATGTTCGGGTACAGCTCGCCCGTGGCGACGCCAATACCGGCCGTCGCGGCCGCCAGCCGACGCTCGGCCTGCCGTACATCGGGACGACGCTTGAGCAATGCGGCGCCATCGCCCACCGGAATCAATTGCGCGATTTTCGGCAACTCGTCGCAGGTGGCGGTGCCGGCCGGCAGTTGGTCCACCGGCTTGGCCAGCAACATCGACAAGCGATAAAGCCCGGCCTGACGCGCCGCTTCATAACGCGGCATGTCGGCGCGCAGGGATTTGAATTGGGTCTGCGAGCGGGTGACCTGGGTTTCGTCGCCACGCCCGGCATCGCGCAGACGCTGGATCAGCGTGGTGCTCTGGGCTTGCAGGTCGAGGGAGTGCTGGGCAATTTCCCGCTCTTCATTGGCCGCGCACACCTGGGTGTAGGCCCGGACCACGTCGGCCACTACGGTGATGCGTGCGGTATCGGCGGCGGCCTGCGTCGCATCGGCATTGGCCTTGGCCGCTTCGATGCCGCGCTGCAGGGTACCGAACAGATCGAACTGGTACGACGCGCTGATACCGATATCGCCGATGTTCGCCACCGGCACTTTTTCCGGCAGCAGGAAAGCCTGGCCGGACTCCTGCAAGCGCTGGGCGCCCATCTGCACGCCGCCGCTCCAGCCGCCCGCCGCTTCGGCTTCATCAACCTGTGCGCGAGACCGCGACAGGCTGGCCGCCGCCACACGCAAATCGGTGTTGGAGGCCATGGCCTGCTGCACCAGCTGGTCGAGTCGCGGATCCTTGTACAGGCGCCACCAGTCGGCCGGCACCGGTGCGGAAACCACCGTTTTACCGTCTACCGCCAGATCACCCTGGAGGTCCGAGCGATGCACAGCCGCCTCTTCGGGCAAATGATAATCCGGCCCGACCATCTGACACGCCGACAGCAGCAAGCCTAATCCGGCGACCGCCAAACCCGAGGCCTTGCTCATTGCGCCGGCTCCCGTTTCTGATCGTCGATGATCGATACCGTGGCGGTGCGCCCGGCGATCATGCGGAAATCTTCCGGCACGTCATCGAAAGCGATGCGCACCGGAATCCGCTGGGCCAGCCGCACCCAGCTGAAGGCCGGGTTGACGTTGGGCAGCAGGTTGTTGCCGCTGGTGCGGTCGCGGTCTTCGATACCGGCGACGATGCTCTCCACATGCCCGCGCAGGCGCGCATTGTCGCCGATCACCCGGATGTCGACGCTTTGCCCGATATGGATGCCGTTCAGTTTGGTTTCTTCGAAATAACCATCGATATGGAACGAGTTGCTGTCGACCACCGACAACACCGGTCGCCCGGCGCTGACGAACTCTTGGGCCCGTGGCGCACGGTCGTTGACGTAGCCGTCCACCGGGCTGCGGATCACCGAGCGGTCGAGGTTGAGCTGTGCGCTGTCCACCGCCACCTGGGCTTCCATCAAGGCCACTTGGGCGCGGGCCACTTTCGACTGGCTTTCTTCCAGTTGTTCACCCGGCACCAGGTTGCCAAGCCCCTTGTTCCGCTTGGCCTCGCGCTGGGCCTGGGCCAGGGTTTCCTCGCGGTCGGCGACTGCCGCTTTCGCTTGGCGCAGGGCCAGCTTGAAGCGGTCCGGATCGATGCTGAACAGCACTTGGCCGCGCTTGACCAACTGGTTGTCGCGCACCTCCACTTGCTGGATCAGCCCGGAGACATCCGGCGCGATTTGCACGATGTCGGCACGGATGTGCCCGTCGCGGGTCCAGGGCGCGAACATGTAATACATCACCATGCGCCAGACCACGACAACGGCGAAGCTCACGATCAGCAGGGTCAACACCACGCGACCCAGGGTTAAAAACGGTTTTTTCATGTCATCAGGTATCGACTGAGTGAGTCCACCGCGCCAAGCAGCAAGGCGTAGAGGGCCACGTTGAACAATGCCCGGTGCCAGACCAGACGGTAAAAGTGCAGGCGCGCCAGCACCCCGTGCACCAACAGGTACAACACATAAGTAATGCCCATCAGCACCAGCAGCGTGGGCAGGAACACCCCGCTCAAATCCAGGTCACCGATCATAAAGGCGCTCCATCAATGCCATGGGGAAGCGGTTCTTCGGACTCGGCGGAGCCGACGAACTCGACGCCGGGCAACAGTGCCAGGCGCAGGCCGCTCAGGGCGTGCAGCAGATGCCGACGGGTCTCATCATCGCCGGCACCGCTGAGAGCGCGGCGCGTGCGGTCGAGGGTCATCAGCAACGGACTCGGTGCCTGCAAGCGCTCACCAGCCTTGAGACAGGCCTTGAAGTACTCGCCCACCTCGGCCACCACCTGGCGCAACAGCACCTGCGGCACGCCAAGGACTCGCGGCGTATAAGCGAGCAGGTCCAACAGGTTCAACGCCACCCGCACTTCCCGCAGCGCCACGCCGGAGTCCTGGCCGGTCATGGCCAGGCGCGGCAGATGCTGCATCAGCCGATCGAGCATCCGTATGCCCAGAAGCCGATGCTCGGACAAAGTGGCCGGCTCGGAGAGGCTGACGATGTCACGCCAGCTGAAACGGGTCAGGCGCTTGGCCGCCAGTTCGGCACCGAACGGCCGGGCGATCAGGGTCCAGATGAACGCGAACAGCAGCCCCATGGGGCCGGCCAGGTTGGAGTTGGCGAAACTGAGGAAGTCCGCGTCGTAAGCGCCCTGAATACTGATGAAGGACGAGGTGTTGACCAGGGTCAGCAGCATGCCCAGGTAAAACTGCGGCTTGACCGTCAGGGTGCCGACGCAAATGAACGGCACGGCAAACGCCAGCACCAGCATCGGAAAGTCATGCAGGTTGGGCAGCACCAGAAACAGATAGAGGCTGGCGAACACCACCGACATCGCCGTCCAGAAAAAGAACCGGTAAATCTGCGGCGCCGGGTCGTCCATCGAGGCAAAGAAACTGCAAGCCACCGCTGCCAGGATCACCGCGCTGCCGCCATCGGTCCAGCCGAGCAGAATCCACAATACCGAGGCGACAATGATTGCCGTAACGGTCGATGCAGCGGAATAAAACATCAGGCCGCGATCCAGGAACGGCGATAGCCGCCCCAGCCGCCAGTGCCGATACACCGCGCGCCAGCTGTCCTGGCTTTCGCACTGGATGGCGTACTGCAGACTGCGACAGTCCTGCCACAAATCGATCCACTCGCCGAGACGGTAAATGGCGTTGGAGAAAAGCAGTTGCTTGCGCTCATCCAGCGCTTCGGGAGCCGGTTGCAGGGCCTCGAGTTGAGCCTTCAGGGTTTGCCAGCGGTCGAGATCGGCATCCTTGTGTTCGAGCCATTCGGTGGTGGCGGCCAGCAAGGGTGCGAACTTGTCCACAAGCTCCGGGGTGCGCCGTTCCAGGGCGTAAAGCGCGTCGTCGAGGGCATCGATCACTGGCAGCAGGTGAATCATCCGACCGCGCAATTCCTTGGTATTGCGCACTGTCTGCGGTCGCGAGCCTTCGTGGGGCAACTGACCGATCATCAATTCCAGGGAGTTGAACGTGGCGACCATCGATGCGCGCAGCGCGCTGACTTCTTCAGGCTGCACGTTGCGGCTAAGGAAGCGCAGGCTGTAGGTCGACGCATCGGTAAACCATTTGCTCACCGAATCATTGAACACCGGCGCCAGGCGCCGGGGCCAGAACATCGCGCCGACCACCGCCGCCACGGCGATGCCGAGAAAGATTTCTTCGGTCCGTGCCTCGGCCACGTCCCATACCCCCAGCGGGTTGTTCACCACCGGCAGGGCAATCAACGGCAAGGTGTAGCCGGCGAGCATCAAGGCGTAGTTGTTGGCGGTGCGCAAATGCAGGGACAGAAACAGCAGCGTCCCGGTCCACAGCGCAATCACCACCACCAGCACGTAGGGGCTCTGCACGAACATCGGCACGAACAGAACCGCCGCCGCAGCGCCGACAAAGGTGCCAACCGCCCGGTATAGCGCCTTGGAACTGGTAGGGCCGAGAAACGGGCTGGAAACGATGTACACCGTGGCCATCGCCCAGTACGGACGCGGCATTTGCATGAGCAGGGCGATGTACAGCGCGATCATTGATGCGGCGAAGGTGCGGACTCCGTAGAACCAGTCCCGCGCCGGGGGCATGCCAGAGAAAAATCCGTTCAAGGGTTCGCCACCGATGGCGGCGTGGCCGCTTCAAATGCTCTCAGTACCCGCAGCGTAGCCTCCAGATCACTCTGGTCAATGCCTTCAAGGACTTCGTGGCGCAAGCGCACCAGCTCCACTTCGACCGCCTGCACCAGCTCCCGACCGGTTTCGGTCAGGCTCAGGCATTTGGCGCGGCGGTCCTGTGCATCTTCGGTGCGGCAGACGTAGCCGCCATGGCACAACTGATCGAGCAGGCGCACCAGCGACGGGCTCTCCATCCCTGCTGCCTGGGCCACCGTCACCTGACGCACACCCTCGCCCAGACGCCCGATCATCAACAGCGGAACGGCACAGGCTTCGGAGATTCCATAGTTGGCCAGCGTGGTCTGGCAGATTTTGCGCCAATGCCTGGCGGCCACCACCATGGCGCTGCTGATGTTCATCTGGAGAACGTCGAGGTTATTCGGCACGAGGGACAATACACACTGTTAGTTTGCTAACTATCAATATTGCATTGAGAGGGATTTTCCGTCAAGTTTTGAAACAAATACGTAACAGCGACCTGCCGAGAGCCATCAGCGTTTCCTGGCACGCTCATACACTTCACTGCGTTCGCGCTTTCCTACTGCAACGACAGAAACGACAGAAACGACAGAAACGACGATGCGCTCATCTATCACCTCGTAGACGAGTCGATACCCCGATGACTTCAACTTGATTTTGTAGCAGTCGGGCATGCCATGGAGTGAGTCGGAAGGGATTCGAGGCATTTCGAGCCGCTCTGCCAACTTCTTTTTGAATTGCTCACGTAGCGTGTGCCCCAGCTTGTCCCATTCTTTGCGTGCAGATGGCAGAAATTCGAGCTTATAAGTCATCCAGCGTTACCGGGATCGGTGTTTCATGACGACGAGAACGCACGATTTCCGCCAATTCCAAATCATCCAGGCGCTCCATCATGGCTTCGAACACATCGGCAGGGACCATATACCCCATGACGCGATTGTGATTGAGCACTGCGACGGGCCCTCCATGGGCGCCATTCAAAACGGCAGAGGGGTTTTTCTTTAGTTCAGACACGCTGACAGCCATATCAGCCAAAACACTTTGCATAATTAAGACCTCAAATAAGGTCTTAATTCTGGTCAATTACTGTGATCAGAGCAACCTAGGTTGAGCACCGCCTATCAGTTTTCTAGATCCCCCGCCCCTTCCTCAACAGCACATCCAGCTGATCCACCACCTCCGCCCAATCCGCGTCATCGAGTATCTCTTCACGCAGAAGATCCGCCTGGCTCGGGCTCCAGAAAAATGCATCCGCAAGGTGCAACTCCGGTTTGAGTGGTGAATGGGTGGCGATGAATTTATCGATGCTTTCGGCATCGTCTGGCAGGCCGAGTTGCTTGAACAGGGAGGGAAGGTTGTGGGTTGGGCTTTCCATGTCTAGCTCCTGTGAACTGATTAAGGGACCGCTGCGCGGTCATCGCGAGCAAGCTCGCTCCCACACGGTTCTGAGTCGATCACAAAACCTGTGGGAGCGGGCTTGCCCGCGAAGATGGCAGCATTGACGAAACAAAACTCAATGACTCAACTCCCGCACCTCGGCATGCGGCACCATTTTCAGAAACTCGGGCATGTCCATGCGCACCAGGTTGACGTGGTTGCCGGCCTCCAGATAGATGTCTTTCTGCCGGGTCAGTAGCGGATCGATCACCACCTCCAACCCATAGGACTCACCCAGCGCCGGTACGGCACCGCGTTCGCAATCATCGAACAGGTGCGCCAGGTTGCTTTCGCGGGAAACCTGCCACTCACCGCTGTTGCGGACTTTGCTCAGGTCAAGGTGACGGCTGGCGGGCAGCACGGCCATCAGGTAATGCCCATGGTGATCGTCGAGGATCACCGATTTGGCCACCCGTTCGGCGGGAATACCTGCGACCCGCGCCGTTTCAAGGCTGCTGGCCGAGTGTGGGTGGCTGACGATGTCATATTCGCATTGAGCCTTTTCCAGGCTTCGCTGCACGGTTCTTGCCATACGCATGATGCACCTCGGTGTCCGCCACGATCGCTTGCGGACGATGATTAAAGCTTGGCTTGCGTAGTAAAAGTCTAGGCCCGTCAGCGCGATCCGGCGGGAAATCTGCCCATCGGATGTCGACGGCAGTTGAGCAAAATTCATACCGGCCAAGGCTCAACTAAACTGTATACAGAGCCACTCCACGACTCTCCCGGAGGGTCAAGTGAACACGCGTTGCTGTGCAGTTGCGTTGCTGTTGGCGTTGAGCGGATCGGCCTGCGCCGCCGACACGGTTGTGGTGCTGTTGCCCAACCCCGTCGGGATCTGGTTGATCACCTTCGGCATCGCGTTCCTGATCGCCGAGGCGGCCCTGCCCAATTACGGTGTGATCGGCCTGGGCGGCATCGTGATGTTCGTGATCGGCGCGGTGATCCTGACCAATACCGATGTGCCCGTGCCACTGATGATCGGCCTGGGACTGGTCAGTGCACTGTTACTGGTTTACCTGGTGTTTCATGCCCTGAAGACCCGACCGCGCCACACTGTCAGCGGTGATGCCGGGCTGGTCGGCAGCGAAACGCCGGTCACTTCAGTACAGCTCGGCAACGCCTGTGGCGGCTGGGTTCATCTGCAAGGAGAACAATGGCAAGTGCTCAGCGCAACGCCGCTGCACCCCGGGCAACGGGTGCGGGTGGTGGGGCGCCAGGGCTTGCTGCTGCAAGTGGCCGCGACTGACGCGGCGCCGGGCGGAGAATAGTCATGGGTTTGCAATTGGGTCTTGTCGCGCTGCTATTGTTGATCATCGCACTGGCGGGGTCGACGTTCCGCATCCTGCGCGAATACGAGCGCGGGGTGGTGTTCCAGCTCGGGCGCTTCTGGCAGGTCAAGGGCCCTGGCCTGATCCTGCTGATTCCGGTGGTCCAGCAAATGGTCCGGGTCGATTTGCGCACCGTGGTGCTGGACGTGCCGCCACAAGACGTGATCACCCGCGACAACGTGTCGGTCAAGGTCAACGCGGTGCTGTATTTCCGCGTACTCGATCCGCAGAAGGCAATCATCCAGGTCGAGGATTTCCTGGCTGCTACCAGCCAATTGGCGCAAACCACGCTGCGGGCAGTGCTGGGTAAACACGAACTGGACGAACTGCTGGCAGAACGCGAACGCTTGAACCTGGACATCCAGCAAGTACTCGACGCCCAGACCGACACCTGGGGCATCAAGGTCGCCAACGTCGAGATCAAGCACGTGGACCTCAACGAATCGATGATCCGCGCCATCGCCGGGCAGGCCGAGGCAGAACGGGAACGGCGAGCCAAGGTGATCCACGCCGAGGGTGAATTGCAGGCCTCGGAAAAGCTCATGCAGGCCGCCGAAATGCTCGGCCGACAGCCGGGGGCCATGCAGTTGCGCTACATGCAGACCTTGAGTTCGATTGCCGGCGACAAGAGCTCGACCATTGTCTTTCCACTGCCGATCGAGCTGCTCAAGGGCATGGCGGATTTGTCGTCGAAAGCCTGAACGCCGACCGGTTCAGGACCTGGGCAACACTTCGGCTTCGCCAAGCCAGGTCAACAGTCGATCAAGGCAAGCCTCGATCGTTTGTACTCCGGTGTCGAGTACCAGCGCCGCATCAACCGGCGCCTGATACGGTGCGGACACCCCGGTAAACCCCATCAATTCGCCGCGCCTGGCGCGAGCATAGTGACCTTTTGGATCACGTTGCTCGCACACCGCCAGGGTCGCACTGCACCAGACTTCGCGATAATCGTCACCGAGCCGCCGGGCGAACACATCGCGCAGCTCCACCAGGGGCGCGATCATCGCCAGGATCACGATTTGTCCGTTCTCCACCAGCAACGCCGCCAGTTCGCTGGCGCGACGGATGTTTTCCTGACGATCGCTGTCGCTGAAGCCAAGGTCTTGGTTGAGCCCTACCCGCAACCCGTCACCATCGAGCACCACGCTCTGCAGCCCGCGTGCAAACAACTCGGCGTGCAGCGCTTGCGCGAGGGTCGACTTGCCCGCCGCCGGAAGACCGGTCAGCAGGATCGCCGCGCCGCGATGGCCGTTGCGTTGCTCGCGCCGGGCACGGCTGATGCTGGCGGTCGGGGGCTTCACATCAACGCGCTGGGGCATGGGCCACCGGAACCGTGATATCACCCGCCGCCCAAGCCGCTTCGCGGTTGGCCAGGGCCGTGGCGATGGACTGGACTTGCGTCGATTGCACCTGATCCGGCAGCGGATCGAGGCCGGCGCTGGCGAAAATTTGCCCGTAGGCGTTGCGCAGGTCGGCGTAGGACAGGTCACGACGCAGATCGGCCTGCAAGGTGTTGAGTTCGCCCTGGATCAGATCCAGCTCACCGATGCCGTCCGCCTGGTGACGATTGCGCAACTGACCGACGATTTGCCCGTCGATGTCCGACAATTGCTGATTGGTCTTGAACTGGCGCAACGCCTCGCGGTAATTGGCATTGGCCACATACAGCTGCGCCAGCACCGCAATCGACATCGCCTGACGGCGCGCGGTGGCGACTTCTTCACCAGCCTTGGCCACGTTGATCGCCGCGGGAGCCGAGATCACGTTAAACAGGTTCCAGGTGACTTTGACGCCGTAATCGGCCCAGCCTTGCTCCACCAGAAACGAGTTGCTGTCGTAATGTCCGCCGGCGGAGAACTCCAGGCCCGGCAGCAGGCGCAACATGGCTTTGCGGGTCTCGGCAGCGCTGATGCGGGCCTGATAATCCTGTTCGCGCAGTTCCGGGCGGCTGGTCAGGGCTTCCTGTTCGAGAGTGGCCAGATCGATCTTGAGCTCGGGAATCTCATAACCGTTATCGGTCGCCAGGGTCAGCTCGGTGCCCATCGGCAGGTTGATCAGGGTCGCCAGTTCGGTCTTCGCCAGAGACAAGGCACGGCGCTGCTCCTCCAGTTGGCGTGTCGCTTCGATCAGCGAACGCTGATAACCGAGGGCCTGCACCGGATCGCCAATGCGTTGCTGGCTCATGCTCTGGCTGTCGTTGCGCGCGGTTTCAACCCGCGCCATCAGGCTGTCGATCTGCGTGAGCAGGCGTTCGGCGGCCATCGCCCGCCAATACGCCGAGCGCACGTCCTGGACGATGGTGTTGATCACCTTGCGCCGACGTTCCTGAACGATCAGGCGCTGGTCGCCCTGCTGCTTGGCGCTGATGTAACTGACACCAAAATCGAGCACGTTCCAGACCATCGTCAGGTCCGCTACATCACGGTCGCGGTCCTGGGAGGTCGAAGGTTCCAGGGACTGTGTACCGGTGCGCACACTCTGGCTGCTGGAGGCGTTGACGTTGTTGCGGCCCACGTATCCGGCGTCCAGCGCCATGCGCGGCAGCATGTCGAAACTGGCGAGGTCGAGCTGACGCTTGGCCAGGGCCTCCTCCATGATTTTCAACCGGCCTTCAAGGTTGTACTTCACCGCACGGGCCATGGCCTGGTGCAGGGTCAACGGGCCGGCAAGGGGCTCCTGCCCCTTGTACATGCTTTGCAGGTCACTTTTGGCCCGCTGCTCACTGACACTGCGTTCGATCGGCTCACTGGTGACTGCGCATCCGCTGATCGCCAGTGCCAGCAGACTGACTCCAAACAACTTATGACTTCTATTCATCCTTGCATCGCCCCTGGGTGCCGCATCAAAAGTGAAAGTTCTCATCAGGCCTGCATTTCGCCGATGCCGGCCAGTTTCAAAGCGGCGGCCAGGTTGGCGACCTGCTGCTGCTCGTTGTCCTTGAGTTGTTGCAATTGCTGGCCCAGGGTCGGTGCGCCAAATACCCCGCGCAGCCCTTGGGAAACATCGCCGGACTTGATCGACTGACTGCCGAAGGCGTTCAACGAATCGCGCTCGCTGCTGCTGTCCTGATTGAACAGGCTCGACAGCGTGCTGGTGCTGAACACACCACCGTCACCGCCACCGAAACCGAGGAAACCATGTCCCGAGCCATCGCCACCGCCGTCAGTGCTGCTGAAAACCTGCGCGATGAAACTCGGGGTCAATGCGCCGTGGTTCATGAAAATATCGCCCAACGGCCGGATACCGTTGCCGATCACCCGTTGTTCGAACAATGGCTGGAAGGTCAATGGTGAAGTGAGGTTGCCCGTCGGAGGCGTGAAAATGCTCGGTTGCAGCGGCACGTTGGGCACATCGGGCAGCGTCACCGGGGTGCTGCTTTGGAACTCGGGGTCTACCGTTACGACGACAACCGATGAGGTCGGCACCGTGTTGATGACAAAATTGTCGGACTGGCTCACGCCGCTGCCACTGTTGCCGGCCATGTCGCTGATACCGGCGCGGTTGATGCTGATCGCGTTGCTGGCGATATTGACGTTGGCGGTCGGTGTCAGCATTGCGGTCCAGGTCTTGCCGCCGTCGCTGCTGCTCAGGTCGGACAAGGTGCCGTTGGCAATACTGATGTCGGACAAATCAAAACCGCTGACCGCTTCGCTGAAGGTGATGGTCACCTGCGAGGTCTGGCCCACGCCCAGGTTCGGATTGGCGATCACCACGGTGGCGGTTGGCAGTTCGCTGTCGAGGGTGTAATTGTTCGACACCGCCACCGTGTTGCCAGTGTTGCCCACCAGATCCGTGACGTTGCGGGTGTCCAGGGCGATGAAGTTGCTTGGGTCGGTGACATTGGCCGTCGGCGTGAACGTCGCCGTCCAGGTCTTGCCGCCATCGCTGCTGCCGAGGTTGCTCAGGTCGCCATTGGTCACGCTCAAGTCGGACAGGTCGAAGTTGCTGACGGCCTCGCTGAAGGTGAAGGTCACCGTAGTGGTCTGGCCGATACCGAGGTTCGGGTTGGCAACCACGATACTCACCGTCGGCCGGGTCGCATCGAGCGCGTAGTTGTTGGAGATAGCGATACTGGCGCCGAAGTTGCCGACATTGTCCTGCACGCGACCGGTGTCGAGCACGATCAGGTTGGTTGCGTCGCTGACATTGGCGGTCGGCGTCAGGGTCGCGGTCCAGGTCACGCCGCCATCGCTGCTGCTCAGGTTCGACAACACGCCGTTGGCAACGCTGATGTCCGATACGTCGAAACCGCTCACCGCTTCACTGAAAGTGATGGTCACGGTGGTGGTTTCACCGATGCCGAGTTGCGTGTCGGCTACCACTATGGTCGCCGTCGGCAGCACGGTATCAATGGTGAAGCTGGCCG
The DNA here is from genome assembly GCF_054668325.1 of Pseudomonas sp. S2_F07. Lineage (NCBI taxonomy): Bacteria > Pseudomonadati > Pseudomonadota > Gammaproteobacteria > Pseudomonadales > Pseudomonadaceae > Pseudomonas > Pseudomonas sp. S2_F07. Next base: position 4,034,260 of record NZ_CP162758.1, on the reverse strand, counting down.
AGTTGCTGATGCCGGTTCCGGCATTGCCCGCGAGGTCGGACACCCCGGCGTTGCTCAAGCTGATCAGGTTGGTCGTGTCCTTCACGTTGGCGGTTGGCGTGAAGGTCGCGGTCCAGGTCACACCGCCGTCGCTGCTGCTCACGGCGCTCAATGTACCGTTGGGGATGGACAGGTCCGCGTTGGTGAAGCCGCTCACTGTCTCGGAGAACGTGATGGTTACCAAGGTCGATTCACCGGCCGCCAGCGTACCGTCGGCGACCACGATGGTCGCGGTCGGGCCTTGGGTGTCAATGGTGTAGGTATTGGAGTTGACCGTACCGCTGCCGGCATTGCCGGCCACATCCTGCACACCCGCCATGTTCAGCGCGATGGTGTTGCTGGTGTCGGTGAGATCGGCCGTCGGGGTAAGGGTGGCGGTCCAGGTGATCCCGCCGTCGCTGGAACTGACATTGCTCAGGATGCCGTTTGCGATGGTCAAGTCACTGTTGTCGAAACCGCTCACCGCTTCGCTGAAGGTGATGGTCACCAATGAGGTTTCACCGGTACTCAGCGCCGTGTCGGCAACCACGATGGTCGCGGTGGGCAGTGCGGTGTCGATGGCAAAATTGTTCGAGTCGGTGGTGCCCGACCCCGCGTTGCCCGAACCATTGGCCACGCCGCTATTGTCGAGCGTGATCAGGTTGCTGGCATCGCTAACGTCCGAGGTTGGCGTAAAGGTCGCCGTCCAGGTGATGCCGCCGTCGCTGCTGCTGACGTTGCTCAATGTACCGTTGGCGAGGGTCAGGTCGGCGTTGCTGAAACCGTTGACGGCCTCGCTGAAGGTGATGGTCACCAGGCTCGTTTCGCCGGCCTTGAGCGCCGTATCGGCGATCACGATGCTGGCGGTTGGCACGCTGGTTTGCACCAGGTAATTCGCCGAGTTGGTCACCCCGTTCCCGGCGTTGCCTGCCGCGTCGGTGACACCGGTGTTGTCCAGGGTGATGAGGTTGCTGGTATCGGTAATGCTGGCGGTCGGCGTGAACGTCGCGGTCCAGGTAACGCCACCGTCGCTGCTGCTCAACCCGCTCAGGGTGCCGTTGGCGACGCTCAGATCTGAACTGTCCAGACCACTGACTGCTTCGTTGAAGCTGATGGTCACCAGGGTCGTTTCGCCGGGACGCAGGTCGGTGTCGGCCATGACAATGGTCGCGGTCGGGCGTTGGCTGTCGATCGCGTAGTTGTTCGAGTCCGTGCTCCCGCTGCCGGCGTTGCCCGCCGCATCCTGAACACCGCTGTTATCGAGCCGAATGAGGTTGCTGGTGTCGGCGATACCCGTCAACGGTGTCAGGGTAGCCGTCCAGGTAATGCCTCCGTCGCTGCTGCTCACCGCACTCAAGGTGCCATTGTCGATGGTCAGGTCGGCATTGGTGAAACCGCTCACCGCCTCGGAGAAGGTGATGGTCACCAGCGTGGTTTCGCCGACACTCAGGGCATTGTCAGCGACCACTATGGTGGCGGTCGGGCGCTGGGTGTCGATGGCGTAGTTGTTGGAGTCGGTGGTGCCGCTGCCCGCATTGCCCGAGGCGTTCTGCACGCCGCTGTTGTCCAGGATGATCAGGTTGGCGGCGTCGGTGATGTTGGCGGTCGGCGTGAAGGTTGCCGTCCAGGTGACGCCGCCATCGCTGCTGCTCACCGCGCTCAGGGCGCCGTTGGCGATGGTCAGGTCGGCGTTGCTGAAACCGCTCACTGCTTCGCTGAAGGTGATGGTCACCAGCGAGGACTCGCCGACGTTCAGGGCATTGTCGGCGACCACGATGGTGGCGGTCGGTAACACGGTGTCGATGGTGAAGTTGGCGGAGTTGCTCGTACCGCTGCCGGCGTTGCCTGCGAGGTCCGCGACTGCGCTGTTGTCCAGGATGATCAGGTTGGTCGTGTCGTTGACCGTGACGTTCGGCGTGAACGTCGCCGTCCAGGTGATGCCTCCGTCGCTGCTGCTGACCGCACTCAACGTACCATTGGGAACACTCAGATCGGCGTTGGTGAAACCGCTCACTGCCTCACTGAAGGTGATAGTCACCTGGGTCGTTTCACCGGCAATCAGGGTTGAATCGGCCATGACAATGGTCGCGGTCGGGCGTTGGCTGTCGACCGCGTAATTGTTCGAGTCCGTGGTTCCGCTGCCGACGTTGCCCGCCCCGTCGATCACACCGCTATTGTCCAGGGTGATCAGGTTGCTGGTGTCGGTGACGCCAACCGTCGGAGTAAATGTCGCGGTATATGTGATGTTATCGCTGGTGCTGAGATTGCTCAGAGTACCGTTGCTCACCGTCAGGTCGGCCAGGGAAAAGCCGGTTACCGCCTCGGAGAAGGTGATAGTCACCACCGAGGTTTCGCCCACCGCCAGCGCCGTGTCCGCGACCACGATGGTCGCCGTCGGGCGCACGGTGTCGATGGCGTAGTTGTTGGAATCGGTGGTGCCGCTGCCCGCGTTGCCCGAGATGTTCTGTACGCCGCTGTTGTCCAGGGTGATCAGGTTGTTTGCGTTGGTGATGTCGGCGGTCGGCGTGAAGGTTGCCGTCCAGGTGATGCCGCCATCACTGCTGCTCACTGCGCTCAGGGTGCCGTTGGCGATACTCAGGTCGGCGTTGCTGAAACCGCTCACGGCCTCGGAGAAGGTGATGGTCACCAGCGTGGTTTCGCCGACACTCAGGGCGTTATCGGCGACTACGATGGTGGCGGTCGGCAACACGGTGTCGATGGTGAAGTTGGCGGAATTGGTCGTACCGGTGCCGGCGTTGCCCGCCAGGTCGCTGACCCCGGCATTGTCCAGGGTGATCAGGTTGGTCGTGTCGTTGACATCGACGGTTGGCGTGAACGTCGCCGTCCAGGTGATGCCGCCGTCGCTGCTGCTCACCGCACTCAACGTGCCGTTGGGAACACTCAGATCCACGCTGCTGAAACCGCTCACCGCCTCGGAGAAGGTGATGGTCACCAGCGAGGTTTCACCCGCGCTCAGCGTCGTATCGGCCAGCACGATCGTGGCGGTCGGGCGCAGCGTGTCGATGGCATAGTTGTTGGAGTCGGTGGTGCCGCTGCCAGCGTTGCCCGCCAGATCGCTGACCCCGGTGTTGTTCAGGGTGATCAGGTTGGTGGTGTCGTTGATGCTCGAGGACGGCGTGAAGGTTGCCGTCCAGGTGATACCGCCGTCACTGCTGCTGACGTTGCTCAATGTGCCGTTGGCGACGGTCAGGTCTGCGTTGGTGAAACCGCTCACCGCTTCACTGAAGGTGATCGTCACCAGGGAGGTTTCACCGATGGCCAGCGTATCGTCGACCACGACGATGTTCGCCGTCGGGCGCACGGTGTCGATGGCGTAGTTGTTGGAATCGGTGGTGCCGCTGCCCGCGTTGCCCGAGCCGTTTTGCACACCGCTGTTATCCAGAGTGATGACGTTGCTGGTGTCGGTGATGGCATTGGTCGGGGTGAATGCCGCGGTCCAGGTGATACCGCCATCGCTGCTGCTGACGATACTCAAGGTGCCATTGGCGATGCTCAGGTCGGCATTGGAGAAACCGCTGACGGCTTCGCTGAACGTGATGGTCACCAACGACGTTTCACCGAGTAGCAGCTCGGTGTCGGCCACCGCGATGGTGGCGGTCGGCAGCACGGTATCAATCGTGTAGTTGCCGGAGTTGGTGGTGCCGCTGCCTGTATTGCCGGCCACATCGGTCACGCCGGTATTGGCCAGGGTGATGACATTGCTCGAATCATTCACGCCGACGGTTGGGGTGAAGGTCGCGGTCCAGGTGATGCCGCCATCACTGCTGCTGACCGCGCTCAAAGTGCCGTTGGCGATGATCAGGTCGGCGTTGGTGAAACCGCTTACTGCTTCGGAGAAAGTAATGGTCACCAGCGAGGTTTCACCCGCGCTCAGCGTCGTATCGGCCAGCACGATCGTGGCGGTCGGGCGAACCGTGTCGATGGCATAGTTGTTGGAGTCGGTGGTGCCGCTGCCGGCGTTGCCCGCCAGGTCGCTGACCCCGGTGTTGTCCAGGGTGATCAGGTTGGTCGTGTCGCTGATGCTCGCCGAAGGCGTGAAGGTTGCGGTCCAGGTGATGCCGCCGTCGCTGCTGCTGACTGCGGTCAGCGTGCCGTTTGTGATCGTCAGGTCCGCGTTGGTGAAACCGCTGACCGCTTCACTGAAGGTGATCGTCACCAGCGAGGTTTCGCCGATTCTCAGCGCCGTGTCCGCGACCACAATGGTGGCCGTCGGGCGCACGGTATCGATGGCGTAGTTGTTGGAGTCGGTGGTACCGCTGCCCACGTTACCGCTGGCGGCAGCCTGCACACCGGTATTGTCCAATGTGATCAGGTTGGTCGTATCGTTGATGCTGGCAGTCGGAGTGAAGGTGGCGGTCCAGGTGATACCGCCGTCGCTGCTGCTCACCGAGGTCAACGTGCCGTTGGCGATGGTCAGGTCGGCGTTGGTGAAACCGCTCACGGCCTGGTTGAAGGTGATGGTCACCAGCGACGTTTCACCAATTCTCAGCGCGGTGTCGGACACCACAATCGTCGCGGTCGGCGGGGCAGTATCGATGGCGTAGTTGCCCGAGGAACTGATCCCGCTGCCGGTATTGCCCGCGAGATCGGCCACGCCGGTATTAGCCAGGCTGATGACGTTGGTCGCGCTGATGATCCCTGCGGTCGGGGTAAACGTGGCGGTCCAGGTGATGCCGCCGTCGCTGCTGCTCACCGAGGTCAACGTGCCATTGGCGACGCTCAGGTCGGCGTTGGTGAAACCGGTCACGGCCTCGGAGAAGGTGATGGTCACCAGTGACGTTTCGCCCGCCGCCAGCGCCGTATCGGCCAGCACGATCGTGGCGGTCGGGCGCAGCGTGTCGATGGCATAGTTGTTGGAGTCGGTGGTGCCGCTGCCGGCGTTGCCCGACAGGTCGCTGACCCCGGTGTTGTCCAGGGTAATCAGGTTGGTCGTGTCGTTGATGCTCGCCGAAGGCGTGAAGGTGGCGGTCCAGGTGATGCCGCCGTTGCTGCTGCTCACCGCAGTCAACGTGCCGTTGGTGATGGTCAGATCCGCGTTGGTGAAACCGCTGACCGCTTCACTGAAGGTGATCGTCACCAGCGAGGTTTCGCCGATTCTCAGCGCCGTGTCCGCGACCACAATGGTCGCCGTCGGCCGCACGGTATCGATGGCGTAGTTGTTGGAGTCGGTAGTGCCGCTGCCGGCGTTGCCCGCCAGATCAGCCACGCCGGTGTTGTCCAGGGTGATCAGGTTGGTCGTATCCGTGATGCTCGCCGACGGCGTGAAGGTCGCCGTCCAGGTGATGCCGCCGTCGCTGCTGCTCACCGAGGTCAAGGTGCCGTTGGTAATGGTCAGGTCGGCGTTGGTGAAACCGCTCACCGCCTCGGAGAAGGTGATGGTCACCAGTGAAGTTTCGCCGATTCTCAACGCAGTGTCCGCCACCACGATGGTCGCGGTTGGTCGGAGTGTATCGATGGCATAGTTGTTGGAGTCGGTGGTGCCGCTGCCGGCGTTGCCCGACAGGTCGCTGACCCCGGTGTTGTTCAGGGTGATCAGGTTGGTTGTGTCATTGATGCTCGCGTTCGGGGTGAACGTGGCGGTCCAGGTGATGCCGCCGTCGCTGCTGCTCACCGAAGTCAAGGTGCCGTTGGCAATCGTCAGGTCGGCGTTGGTGAAACCGCTGACCGCTTCGGAGAAGGTGATCGTTACCAGAGAGGTTTCGCCGATTCTCAGCGCCGTGTCCGTCACCACGATGGTGGCCGTTGGACGCACGGTATCGATGGCGTAATTGTTCGAATCGGTAGTGCCGCTGCCGGCGTTGCCCGCCAGGTCGCTGACCCCGGTGTTGTCCAGAGTGATCACATTCGTGGTGTCAGTGATGCTGGCGGTCGGAGTGAAAGTCGCTGTCCAGGTGATGCCGCCATTGCTGCTGCTCACTGCGGTCAAGGTGCCGTTGGCAATCGTCAGGTCGGCGTTGGTGAAACCGCTGACCGCTTCGTTGAAGGTGATGGTCACCAGCGAGGTTTCGCCGATTCTCAGCGCCGTATCCGCGACCACAATGGTCGCCGTCGGCCGCACGGTATCGATGGCGTAGTTATTGGAGTTGGTGACACCAACGCCGGCGGTGCCCAGACCGTTGATCACCCCGGTGTTGTCCAGGGTAATGACGTTGCTCGTATCGGAAAGACTGGCGGTCGGCGTGAACGTTGCCGTCCAGGTGATGCCGCCATCGCCGCTGCTTACGGCCGTCAACGTGCCGTTGGCGATGGTCAGGTCCGCATTGGTGAAACCGGTCACGACCTCGGAGAAAGTGATCGTCACCAAGGACGTTTCGCCGATGCTCAGTGTGGTGTCAGCGACCACAATGGTCGCGGTCGGCGGCGGCGAATACGCGGTGTTGAGTACACCTCCGTCGTTGTAGATGGTCGCAACGGAGGTCGGCGAGGTGCCGGTTGTCCCCCCGCCCTGCGCGGTACCGCCTGCACCACTGGCCGCGGCATTACCGGCCAGGGCCGCGAAGTTGGCTGCCGTGATCAACAATGTGCCTTTGTTCCAGATCGCACCGACGCCCCGGCCGCCCACACCGCCATTGCTGGCATTGCTGCCCTGGCCACCGCCACCGCCACCGCCGCCACCGGCGCCAATGTTGTTGCTAATGGTCGACGTGCCAATGATGGTGATGGTGCCGCTGCTGGCGTTGTAGATCCCGCCCACCGCGTTGCCGCCAGCGCCACCCACCTTGTCCCAACCGGCCCCGCCGCCGCCACCGCCAATGGAAATCGTGCCATTGGTGGCCGTCGAACCGTTACCGCCGTTGCTGTAATAGGAAACGCCCACCCCACCAGCACCGCCAGTGGTGGTACCGCCGCGACCGCCCATGTGGGTCGCGTCATAACCGCCGCCGTAACCACCGGCGCCACCGCCGCCCGCACCACCACCCAACGTGCCGGTACCCGGCCCTGCCGAACCGCCATGCCCGCCACCCTGGCCGCCCAAACCGCCGCCGCCACCACCGCCACCGCCGTAAAAGGCGCCCGTGACACCACCGCCACCGCCGCCACCGGAAGCGCCGTTGGAAGTCACGGTTACGTTTTTCAGGGTAAGAATACCGGCGTTGAAAATGCCACCGGCCATCGCGCCCGAGGCACCGTAGCCACCGTTGCCGCCCGTGCCCGACACCAGGCCCCTGGTGATCACCAGGCCATCGAGTGTCACGGTACTGCCAGATGCCACTTCAATCACTCGGGTCCTGTACTGACCATCGAGAATCACGTCAGCCGCGCCATCGTTGTTCAAGTCGCCATCAACGGTGATGTTCTTGTTGATCAGCAGTTCGGACGTCAGCTGCACCGTCATGCTGCTGTTAAAGGTGACTAGGTCACCGTTCTGCGCCGAGGCGATGGCGGCACGCAGCGAGCCGACGCCCGTATTGGCGTTGTTGGTGGCGGTCCAGGTGGCCAGGCCCCATTGGTAATCACTCATGGCTTGTGTCGACAGCACGTTGGCGCTTTCGATGTTGCCGGTGACGATTTCCAGATCCCAGTCGCCGCCCACACCGGTGCGGTTGCTCGAAGCCGCTACATCGCGGCCGGTCATTTGCGCCAGCGAATCGACAAAGCTCAGGCCACGCTCGCCTTCGGCGGTGTAGCAGCCGTAGATCAGGATGTCGCCGCCAGCGTTGATGTCCTTGCCGATTTGCGCCAGCACCGCGCTGCGGGCGGCGACGTTGTCGGCCGACAGATAGCTGTCGCCCAGCCACAGGTCGCCGGCGTTGCCGTGGGCGATGATCTGCACCGAGCTGACGCCCTGATGCTGATCGAGGTAGTCGGCGATCTGTTGCAGTCCATCCTTGCCCGCGTCCAGCTTCACGACCTGGGTCCCGGGGGCGACGCCCTGGAGCAGGCTGTCGGCTTCTTTCACCCGGGAGTCAACGAACACCACGCTCTGCCCCGGCACCGCAATGGGGCTGGCGGCCGGTGTGGCATCGGCCTGGCCGTGGGTGTCCTTGCTGGCCGTCGGGTGATCGGCGGTCGGTGCCTTGGCGGCATCTGCTGTGGAATGGCTATCGGCCTGGGCCGCGGTATCGGCCACCGTGGCGGCGACAGCGCCGTCGAACAGCATGCGCGGTTCAAGGGACATGATCATGGGCGCCGCTGGCGTCCGTTGGCCTTCGGTTGCCCGTGACTTTGCCTTTGCCCCGTCAAAAATGGTCCACCACATGCTGCTCACCCGAATTCGAACGAATATACGTAAGGCATCAATGAAAAACGCCGCGATCAAATGTTCGCGGCGTCGGACTTCATACGAATGACATTGGCGGCGCTGGCAGAGCCATCGAGCCAAAAGGACAAGTCTGAGTATTGCTTGAACAGATCCGGCGGCAGGATGGTGCGCCGGGCCTGGACGGCAACCTTGGGCCTGACCTTGTGCAGGCCGTTCACCCCGAGGGCTTGATCGAATTCCGGGGCGTCGTATGCCAGGTTTTCGAAGTCGTGCTCGAACCAGGGTTCGTCGACAAAGTCGTAGACCAGCCGCAGCACCCGCTCCGGAGCCTGGGTCAACAAGTCATAGTCGATGATCAGCAAGGAGTCGGCATGTTCGCCGTAATAGGCTTCCTTGAGCGCCGCCCAGGCAAATCCCACCAGCCGATTGCGCTGGGCCAGGGTTTCGCAACGGCTATAGACGGTGTTGCGCTCGACGGCATCGCCGAAGAGCTTGGTGTTTTCATAGGGATTGGCGCGGTAAAGCCGCTCGATGCTGTCCATGATCCAGGCAACATTGCGCACACAGGCAATCACCTTGGCCCTGGGAAACAGATCGTTGATGGCCGGCAGCCGGGCGCTCCAAAGACGGTTGGTGTCGAACACCACCGATTTGTCGGCCTTGTCGGCGTAGAAGGAGTCAAACAGGCCGCGCAACAGGCGGCGGCGCATGTCGGTGTCGATCACCGCGCCGAACTCGCTGCCAGCGCTGCACTGCTCCAGAACACCGGAAAACAGGGAACCCACCGGGCTGGTCATTCCGGCATGGAAACGCGGGTTCTGCAACAGGATTGCAGAAAGCAGGGTCGAGCCCGAGCGCGGCAAACCGGAAATGAAATGAAAATGGTGCAAGTCCCTTCACCGTTTTGATAGTCCTTTGTAGGACAAAGCGTAGTCGATCGATAACGCCTCGACTAGTGGTGTTTTGATATCAATTTGAAGCTAAACCGACCTGATACCGAGCTTTGCGCAACCAGTGAAGGACTTTAACGACGACAACCCTGGGGGAGCGTCCATCGGACAAAACAACCTCGCCACGACACCCACAATCTACGTCTACGCTGTGACGTGGCGTGACCGAGCCACGCAAAGAAAAGGAGTCGACACCCCCAGGTGCCTGGCAGCCGCGTGGCGCGCCAACCACCAACCTGAAGGATGAGGATTCATGGAAGTATTTATCGGCACTATCCAGCCTTTCGCCTTTGATTTCGCCCCCCAGAACTGGGCCCTTTGCAATGGCCAGACGTTGAGCATTGCGCAATGGAGTGCATTGTTCTCGCTGATTGGCGTGAACTACGGCGGCGACGGCCAGACCACCTTCATGCTACCCAACCTGCAAGGCCGCTTACCCATGGCCCAGGGCACCGGTACCAATCTCAGCCCGCGCACCATTGGCGAGATTTCCGGTACCGAAAACGTCACCGCGACCATCGGCAACATGCCTAACCACACCCACCTGTTGTCCGGACTGACCGCCACCACTACCCTGCAACTGGCCAATCCCTCGAGCAACCCCGTAAACGCGCCAACTGCAACCAACTCCTTCATCGGCGCTTCGAGCGGCGGACCGGGGACGGCGAATATCTACTCCGATCAACAAGGAGCGTCGGCGGTGGCACTCAAGGGCGTGAGCACCACCGTCACCGGAGAGATTGCCTCCACGGGCGGAGCCCAGCCCATGAGCGTGATGAACCCGTTCCTGGTCATCAACTTCAGCATCGCCCTGCAAGGGTATTTTCCATCGCGCAGCTGAAGATTCGCCGGGGGCCGCACGCCCCCCGGCACTGTTCATTTTTCGGAGCCTGATCATGTTGCAAGCGGTTCAAAGCCATCATTTCCAGGCCCTGCTGGGCCAGACCGTCGCCCTACGCCTGCCCGACGGCAGTGAATTGCCGATGCAGATCGAACACCTTGAAGACTCACCCGGCGCCCGCATGCGCAACAGTGAGCGCATGCCATTCAGTGTCGAGCTCAACAGCCTGGTCCCGACCGATTTTGTGGACGGTCTATGCATGCTGCAATTGCCGGAATTGGGCGAAGTGGAAAACATTTTCGTTTCCCGGGTGCCTTCGATGGGACGTGATCCGCAGCGAGGCTACTTCTACATCGCCTTCAACTGACCCTTTCTGGCTCGCAGTGCCTTCAGCCTTGCGGATACCACACCAGCCGTTGTGCCGCGACGTTGTATTCCTGCACTGCAAAGCCCAGCGCCAGGTAATGCGCAAGCGCATGGGGATTGCTGGCCCAGACCACCGTCGCCACCGGGCAACGAATCTGTTGGGCGGCTTTCTGCACCCCCTGCAATACCGCCCGCCCATACCCCTGCCCCCGCGCCGCCGGGATGAAGGCCAGATACAGCACGCGAATCTCGTTCGGCCCGAAATCAGTGCTCAATGCGCCGATCGCAGTACCAAGCTTCTCAACCACGTAATGCATGGCATTGGGGAAGTTTTCACCCAGTCCTTGCTCCTGCACCTGGAACTGCTGGGCCACAACCTGCTCGACCACCTCCACACTGTCGTCGATCCATTGCAGGTCCGGTCGGGCCGATTGATACAGGCGCTGCAAAAAAGGCCCATCACTGGCTAGCGAAGGCCGTACCACCAAACCTTCGGCTGCCACAGCACTGCTGTTCGCCATCGTCGCTCTCCTTAAAAACCGCTTTCCCTGACCCCCAGCGCCGCCACGCGTCGCCAGGCGCCCCCCAATAAAGACTCGCCACCGCCCTGCAACACGACCACGCCACGCAACGGCTGCACCGGCGTCGGCGCCGGTTCGAGGGTCATCAACCGCGCGCCGTATTGCGCCTGTACCGGCTCGGCCCGTTGATGCTGATCGCGACGCACGGCAATCGGTCCGTGGTGATCGGAAGTCAGTGCCTCCTGATCGACAAACGCCACCCCGTTGGTGTCGATTTCGCTCAATTGCACCGCAATCGCCGGGTGCATCGGATCATCGGCGATAAACCGTCCGGTAGCGCCCGGTGCCACGCGCCAGAGCTCTGCCTCGGCCAGATAGCCGCGCAAGCGCACGCCGTCCTCGACCACCCCGGCCAGCGGCTCCCGGGTCGACAGCCAGCGCCCCACCGTCCATTGCGACAGCAGGTCACGCACGGTGCCGGCATGGGGGGCACGCAATAGCAACCGCTCGCGCTGAGCCGCCAGCCCTCGGTATTCGGCGACCGCTTCGGCCAGGCGCTGCTCGACGATGGCGGCATCGGAAGCCGTTTCGCTGCGGCCGGCCTGTCGGCGCATTTGCAACTGCTGAATCTCGATTTCCCGGCGCGCAATAGCCTGGCGCGAATCGAGATCCGGGGACTCCAGCTCGATCAGGACTTCGCCCTGCGCCACCGACTGTCCGTCATGCACCTTCACGGCTTTGATCCGTGCCGCCACTGGCGCGTGCAAGGTGCTGACCCGGCCCGCTTCCAGCATGGCCGGCACCTCGACGGCACTGCGCCAAGGCAGGATAAGCACCGATAACAGTCCGAGCAGCACCAGGCTGCTGAGCAGCACCCGCGGTCCATGCGCCTGCTCGCGGCGGCTCCACCACTGGCGCCACTCACTCATGATGGGCACAAAGATGAACCAGATCAGCTCCACCAGCATCAGGAAAATCCCCAACACCTTGAAAAACAGGTGATAGACCGCCAGAGCGATCCCAAAAAACAATGCCGCGCGCCATAACCACGAGCCATACCCCCAGATCAGCAAACGCCGTTGCACTGTCGGCGACCAAGGCTCCGGCGCCGCTGCGCCGTAGCCGAATAAAAACTCGCGCAGACGCCACCGGCACAGGGCAAACGCCCGACCTTGCAGGTTATCGACCTGCCAGAAATCGCTGAGCAAAAAATAACCGTCAAAGCGCATGAACGGGTTGAGATTGACCACCAATGTGGTGATCCACGTGGCACTGGCGAGCATGAACGCCGCGGTGCGGGCGGGACCGTCGGGCAGCAACGACCACGCCAGCAAGGCAATGCACGCCAACAGCAACTCCGCCAGCACGCCGCCAGCGCCAATCAGCAACCGGGCCTTGCGATCATTGACCCGCCAGGCATCGCTGACATCGGTATAGAACATCGGCAGCAGCACCATGAACGCCACGCCCATGCTCTGCACCCGACAACCGGCGCGCTTGGCCATGAACGCATGACCGAATTCGTGGCAGAGCTTGGCGAAGAACAGGGACACGCCAAAAGCCAATGCACCGCCAAGGCTGAACAAATGCGGAAACGTCGCGATAAATCGCTGCCAGTCCCGCGACACCAGAAACACCCCTAACCCCAGCACAGCGGGTAATCCATAGCGCAGCGCTTGCGGGCCAAAGCGCTCCAGCCAGGGCCAGGCGCGATTGAGAAAACGCTCGGGGCGCCACAGCGGAATACGAAAAAACAGGTACTGATGCAGCAACACTTGCCACAGGCTCCGGCGCTGGGCATCCGCTTTAACGCTGTAACTGGCACGCTGCTGGGGATCGAGGGCGGTAATCAGATCGTGACTGCGCAAAAAAACCAGCAACTGCTCCAGATCCGCAGCGTCCAGCGCCAGTCCCGGTTCGCGATTGGCCGCTTGCAGGACCTGCTCGGGCTCACCCAGCGACCAGTGGCGCAACAAGCGCATCGCCGTCGTACCGAGCTTGAAGTAACGCCCCCGCACCGGGTCGGCCAGCGTCCAGCTGGGCGCACCGTCCAGCGCCGGCGCTGCCGGGGACAATTGCAGGTCGGCACGCAGACCGGGCAGGTTCACTTACAAGCCCACGCTCTGACGTAAACCGGCCAACGGTCGACGCAGCAGGTACAACGCCAGCGGCGCCCTGTCACCGAAGATTTTTGCCGTGCCGCGCAAACCGATGCGCGGAGGCGGCGCGTCGAAATTCGCATCCAGCCGATAAGCCAATTGCCCGCCCGCCGTGGGTTGCGCTTCATAAGCCGAACGTTCGAGCCTGGCCAGATGCCGTTGCAGCGGATCACTGTCGAGGAACAGGGCGACTTCAGCGCCGGGCTCCAGGGATATCGCGTCCCCCACCGCCAGCTCGATACGCAATTGCGCCTGGGTCGGATCGGCGATTTCCATCAGTCGCTCGCCGGTCTGCACCGGCTTGCCAGTCCAGCGTTCGGCATCGGCAAACACCGCAATGCCATCGCGCTCGGCGCGCACTTCGCTGCGCTTGAGCAGTTCACGGGCGTAATCTCGCTCGGCGCGTTTCTGCTCAACCCGGGCAGCCAGCAAATCCAGTTTCGAACTGGACTCGGCATCGGCGAACGAACGCTGGGAGTTGGCCTTGAGCTCCGCCTCGGCAACCCCGAGGGCACGTTCGGCGACATCAGCCTGGGCCTTGAGCGTGGTGCTTTCGAAGCGCAGCAGCAGATCGCCGGCCTTCACCGTCTGATTGGGTTTGACCAGGAACTCGGCAATCACACCGTCCAGCGGTGCGGCCACGACCCGCCCCCCCAGCGGCACCACTTCGGCCGGTGCCAATACGGACTGGCGCACCGGGATGAACAGCCCGAGCAATAGCAACGCGACCAGCAGCGCCTGGCGTTTGCGGGTCCAGCGCAGACGCCATGGCTTGCGCGGTTGCAATGCCTGCCAGGCGTGGCTGTAGGTATCGCCCAATTGCGCCAGCAGGACTTGTTCGGCAGGGTTCCACGCAACATCCCGGGCCAGCCACAACCCGCCGAACACCTCGCCCTGGCGATCGATCAGCGGCAGCCAGAACACCTGCGCAGCCGACAGGCTTTGCCATTCATCCTGCAGCGACTCGCTGAGGACATCGGCGGCAACGACCCGCGCCTGCTGCAACTGTTCGCCCTTGAACAACTGCGCCACTGCCTGCTCGACGAACGCTACAAAGGGTGAGTTCGGCTCCACCGTACTGACACCGGTCACGGCCTGCACCTTGCCGGCGATCAACAGTGCCGCATGGCGAAAACCAAACAGTGCCTGGCCATCATTGACCAGGCTGTAGGCCAATTGGGCGGGCGTTTGGGCTGCGCGGGTCTGGCGCTCAAGATCAAGGAAACGTGCGAATACCTGTTCGGCACCGCCGCTCACCGGCGCGTTCACCTGGACTCCGCGAAATGCGCCGTGCCGCTCATGCCGGCCAGCAGCCCGCTGGCGTCGGGCACGCTGGCCACCAGCAGCAGGGTCTGGCTGCCTTCATCGATTCGTGCGCCCAGGCGCTTGACTGTCGCGTCCAATGGCTTGCCGGTTTCATCGGGGACAAAGCTGAAGGTCTGGCCGGGCTTGAGTCGGGCCATCCAGCGCGAGGGCACCAGCAGGTGGATTTCCAGGGTGCGATTGTCGACCACGTCCAGCAATGGTGCACCGGCAGGTACGCTTTCATAGCGCTGTACCTTGCGCTCGACGACCTGGCCATCGAACGGCGCCAGCACGCTGCAGCGCTTGACCTGCACTTGATACACCTGGGACTGCGCCTGGGTTTCGCTGACTTTGGCCTCGGCACGTGCCACTTCGAAACGCCCGACCGAATTCAGCGCGGCCAGTTGCCGGTTGTGCGCCAGCTCTTCACCCGCGCCACGGCTGGCCGCTTGAGCGGCATTGAGCTGCGCCTGATAGGCCGAGCAATCGAACCGCGCCAGGGTATCGCCCTTCTTGAACGATTCCCCCTCGCTGAACGGCAACTCGACAATCCGCCCAGGCACCTCACTGGCCAGTACGGCCTGATCCCGGGCCCGCAATACACCGCGAGCCTCGGTGCTGGTCGCAGCACTGGCGCCTGCATCCATTTGCGCAAGCGGATCGTCTGCCCCAGGCGTTTGCGCCTGGACAACGCTTGCGACGAAGACCAACCCCAACACACAGAAAATCCGCATGACCGTACTCCCTTTCGGATCAATCGAGTCTACGGCAGCGGTGACTAGCGTCAAGCAGATGGCCATCATTCCCTGCGTATTAACGCTGCGCGGTCTCGGTCAACGGATACACCGACTCCCACCCCCCACCCAAAGCCTTGTACAACCCGACGGCCGCCAGCGACACGCCGGTCGAACTCTCGACCCACTGCTCCTGAGTCGCCAACAACGCCCCTTGCACAGTGAGTACGGTGACGAAATCCACCACACCCTCAACGTACTGCTGTTGCGCGGTGTCCAGAGCAATGCGGTTCTGGCGCACGGCTTCGGCCAGGCTGTCGCGGCGCAACTGGCTGGCGTTGTAGGCGGTCAACTGGTCATCGATTTCATGCCAGGCGCGCAATACGGTTTGCTGATAGGCGATAGCGGCTTCCTGTTGTTGTGCTTCGCGTAACTCGAGTACGCCACGCAAGCGGCCTCCGTCGAACAACGGCAAGCTGAACTGCGGGCCGATCCCGAACGAACGCGAACCCCAGGAGCCGAAGTCGCTCAGTTGCATGGCCTGGGAACCGATGTTCCCCGACAGGGTGATTCGCGGATAGAAATCGCCCTTGGCCACGCCAATGCTGGCAGTGGCGGCATGCAGCCGCGCTTCGGCCTGGCGAATGTCCGGCCGACGAGCAGCCAGTTGCGATGGCAGGCCAATGGCGATCTGACGCGGAGTCTGTGGCACCGGTGCGTCTGTGGATAACTCCGTCGCCAATGCCTGGGGCGGTTCGCCCATCAACAGACTCAAGGCGTTGATCAGTTGCCACTGGCGCAGCTCCAGTGCGGGCAGGCGCGATTCGATGGCCGCCACCTGCGCGGCAGCTTCGGCGACATCCAGATCCGTCGCGACGCCGTCGGCCAGGCGCAACTGCGAGAGCTTCAGACTATGGCGGGCAACGTCGAGATTCTGTTCGGTGACGAGCCGGGTGTTCTGCACACCGCGCAGTTGAATGTAGTCCTGGGCGGTTTCGGCCAGCACCGACAGCAGCACGCCGCGTCGGTCGTTCTCGGCGACTTCCAGGTTGGCGTCGGCCGCTTCGGTTTCCCGCCGCACGCGCCCCCAGAAATCCAGTTCCCAGGAGGCGGAAAAGCCGGCATCCCACAGGTTGAATGCGGACTGGCCGTTGTGTCCTGACGGGTCGTTCAGGCCTTCTCCACTGTTGCGGTTGCGTCCGTAACGACCGCTGGCCGCCGTGCTGGGGTAGCGCTCGGCGGTGATGACCTGACGAACTGCGCGACTTTGCTGCAAGCGGCTGCTGGCCAGCTTCAGGTCGAGGTTGTCGGTCAGGGCGCGTTGGCTCAGGGCCGAAAGTTTGGGGTCGTGGAACACCTCCCACCAGCGCTCGGTCATCGTTTCGGCGATGGCCTGGCTGGCGGCTGCCCTTGATGGTTTTGACCATTCGGCGATTGGCTGTGCCGCAGGCTTGTGGAAGTCCGGGCCGACGGTGCAGGCTGACAGGCTCAGCACAAGCAAGACAGAAAAAATCAGGCGAGACTGATGACCTCTTCGCGAGCAAGTCGGATCGCCGCACCGCCGCTCCCACATGGGAATGCGATTCAATGTGGGAGCGGGCTTGCTCGCGAAGGCATCAGCGCGATCAACGCATATCTTCATCGCTGAACAACCTCTTTCGCCTTGGCGGTGGCCGTATCAATACTCGCCTCCACCGACATCCCCACCCGCAAGCGCTCGGCCAGCGACTGTCCCGGCTCCAGCACGATCTTCACCGGTATCCGCTGCACCACCTTGGTGAAGTTGCCGGTGGCGTTGTCCGGTTTGACCGCGGCAAACGTCACCCCCGTGGCCGGTGCAATGCTTTCGACACGACCGTTCAATGCCGCACCGCCCAGACTGTCGACGCGCACTTGCACAACCTGCCCCGGCTGCACATCCGTCAGTTGGGTTTCCTGGAAATTGGCCATCACGTATGCCTGCGCCAGCGGCACCACCGCGAGGATTTTGCTGCCCGGCGTGACGTAGGCGCCGACCCGCACCGCGCGTTCGCCGACCATGCCGTCCTGAGGCGCGACGATCCTCGTATAGGACAACTCGTAGCTGGCCATTTCCAGCTTCGCTTGCGTCCGTTTCAGCCCCCCTTCGGCCCCATCGCGCTGGGCCGTGAGGATCTCCACCTGCTTGCGTTCCGCCGCCAGTACTGCCGTAGCGTTGGCCAGCCGTGCGGAGGCCTGGTCGATGCGTGTTTTTGCCTGTTGTGCGTTTTGCACCGTGCCGGCGCCCACCCCGGCGAGGTGGTTGTAGCGGCTCAGTTCGTGCTCGGCAAAGGCCACTTCCGCCTTGGCCGAAACCACCGAGGATTGCGCCTGGGCAATCACTGACGCCTGGCGCTCGAGGGTCGCCCGGGCGTTTTGCAGTTGCGCCCCGGCCACCAGCGTTTCGGCATCGGCGGCCTCGGCGGCGGCGCGTAGATCCCGGTCGTCGATCAGTGCCAGCAACTGCCCGGCCTTGACCTGCTGGTTGTCCTCCACCAGCACTTGCTTGATAAACCCGGCAACCCGCGGCACCACCAGGGTGAAATCCGCTGAGACGTAAGCATCGTTGGTGTTCTGCCGGGTACGCTTGCCGAACAGGCCGGGCATCGCCAGGTACAGCAACACGCCGACGGCCAACGCGGCGGCCACGGCCACCGCGACTTTCTGTTTTGCTTGAGTGTTCATAAAAGCCTTCTGTATCAGTGGAGCATTCAGGTCGGTGCGCGCGGTGGAAAGATCCGCGTCGGCAGCCAGAAAATCAGCAGGATCAAGGTCACGGCGAGCCCGGCCATGCACAGGTAAAGATCAGAGGAAGTGAGCACCACGGCTTGCTCATGCAGACGATGAGCGAGACTTGCGCTGTCGTGCTCGGCCAGCGGCGAATTGCCGAGGCGATCGACCAGCATGGTCGAGTGAAAATGCAGGCGTGCCGTGGTCAACGCCTCGATCACCCCGGTGGCGATGACCGCCGACAGGCCTTTGACGGTGTTGAACCAGGCCGATGCGAACGGCCCTTCCATCGGGTTGATGCTGCCGGTGGACAGCATCAGCAGCGGCAACACTGCCATGGGCTGACCGAAAATCTGCAGCCATTGCAGCACATAGAAATCGTCGCGAATCCACGCGGACGTCAGTTGCGAGCCGCCGACGCACGACAGCGCCAGCATGCTCAGGCCGATGCCCAACACCCAGCGGCAATCGACCCAGCGAAAGTTGCACAGCGCCGCCACCAACGGCAGCGCAATCAATTGCGGCAGCGCCGCCAGCAGCATGATCGGCGCGGTCTGCACCGGGCGATAACCCTGGACTTGCGCCAGGTAGCTGGACGGAATAATGATCACCGCCTGCAACACCACCAGTACGCCCGCCAGGGTCAGCAGGGCGAAAGACAGGTTACGGATACCGAGCATCTGCATCTTGAAAAACGGAATCGGCTGCGACCACTCGCCGGTTAAAAACAGCACCAGCAACAACAGCCCGCCGCCGAGCAATCCGCAGATCAGGCTGGACTCGAACCAGTCCAGGCGGTTGCCCTGCAGGATGCCGATCACCAGCATGCAGATGGCGGGAAAACCCAGCAGCACACCGCGCCAGTTGAAGGACTTGAAGCGCTCCAGGCGCAGCGGATCCCGGGGCAAGCCGTACGCCACCGCGGCCATGGCAATCAGGCACGGCGCGATTATCTGCCAGAAGGTCCATTGCCAGCCGACATATTCGGTCCACAACCCGGCCAACGGCGTGCCCAGGCCCGGGCCGAACGTCGCCGTCAGGGCATAACCGGCCAGGCCATACAACTTCACGTTGGCGGGCAGAAATCGCAGGGCCACGGTCATCAGCATGGGTGGCAATGCACCGCCCGCCAGGCCTTGCAGGGTGCGCAGCAACAACAGGCTTTCGTAATTCGGGGCGAAGGGGCACAACACACCCAGCAGGGTGAACAGGCTGATGGCGCACAGGGTGAAACGCCGCAACGAGAACGTCACCGCACACCACGGCGCGAAGGCCATGGCCGCTACGGAAGTCGCGGTGTAACAGGCCACCAGCCAGGTGCCTTCGTCGTAGCCGATGGCCAGCGCACCACGGATGTCGGCCAGGGCGACTTTGGTCACCATCTCGTTCAGGCCCGACACCAGCACCGCCAGCAACACGCCCACCAGGCCGATGATGATCCGCGGGCCGAAGACGGGTGGAGCGGCTGCCATGCTGGCCGCAGCAACAGGTGCCGTGACCGTAAGGGAAGTCATGTACTGCAAGCTCCGGCGTGGAAAGACCGAAGCATTCTAGGAAGCGTGATGCCTGACGAAAATCAACTTATCGGCAGGTTATAAGTGCGTCTTACGCAACAATACAAAACCCCTTGTGGGAGCGGGCTTGCTCGCGAAGGCGTTGGGTCAGTCGGTGTCAATGTTGAATGACAAATCGCATTCGCGAGCAAGCCCGCTCCCACAGGGGGAAATTGCGCTCGACCTCAGTCCGGCTGCGCAGCCAGCCACGTCTCATCGCAACACGCCTTGAGCGTTTCACGCAGCCAGCGGTGGGCCGGATCCTTGTCGAAACGCGGATGCCAGGCCTGGGTCAGCATCAGGGTCGGCAACGGGATCGGCAGGTCGAACGAGCGCAGCTTCAGGCCGAGCCGTCGCACACTCAGCAAGGCTTCCTTGGGCACCGGCAGAATCAGGTCGGAATCGGGCAAGGCAAACATTGCCGCATGAAAGCTCGGCGCGATCACCGCCACCCGCCGCTCCAGCCCCAGGGCATTGAGCGCGGTATCGATCGGCCCCCGGGCAATGCCGCGCCGGGACATGCTGATATGCGAGAAGCCCGCGTAACGCTCTGCCGTGATCTCATCGTCCAGCAGCGGATGATCCTCGCGCACCAGACCAACGAAGTGGGTGGAAAACAGGTTCTGAATCTTCACTTCCGGGGTCAACGGCCGGGTGTTGCTGACGCTCAGATCGATCCGCCCTTCGCGCAACGCCTCATCATCGCCATCGCCTTCCGGGACGAAACGCAGTTCGCAGTGCGGCGCCTGCCGATCAAGGGTGTCGAACAACTTGCCGCCGTAGACACCGACAAAGAAGTCGTTGGCCCGAATACTGAACCGCCGCCGCAGCGAGCTCAGCTCCACCGCATCGGCCGAACGAAACAGCAACCCGGCCTGCTCCACCACACTGCGCACCTGCTCGCGCAACTCCAGCGCCTTGGGGGTCGGCACCAGGCCACGACCGGCGCGCACCAGGATCGGATCGCCAATGGCTTCACGGATGCGCGTCAACGTCCGGCTCATGGCCGCCGGGCTCAGATTCATCCGCCGAGCGGCGCCGACCACACTGCCCTCGTCGAGCAAGGCGTCGAGGGCGACCAACAGGTTCATGTCTGGGAGTTGCATGGTGAGCACTCATGGCTGATCTTGGTTGAGTCAAATGCAATGCTAGCAAACATCCTCCGAATGATGCTTTGACTGTACCGGCCCAAAAGTACGGCTCGAACCACTATCAGTTCTGATAGTTCTCAAGCCTGACTCAAGCGAGCAATACTCAAGGCCCGCCCCACTTCCACGAAGCTCCCGATATGAGCCAAGCCAAACCTGATGATGTTTCAGGCACCCGCAGCGCCCCCCGGGCAGTGCTGCTGGCAACCGACCGCAGCCAATCCATCATTGGCGAAATCGTCGATGGCCAAACCAAAACCATCGGTTACTCCGCCTACGGCGAGCAGTCCGCGCAGCAGAAAGTCGAGACACGGCTGGGGTTCAATGGCCAGTTACGTGAGGCGGATATCGGTTGGTATTTGCTGGGTAACGGCTACCGCGCCTACAACCCGCGGTTGATGCGTTTTCATAGTCCGGACAGCTGGAGCCCGTTTCGTGGGGGTGGGTTGAATGCGTATATGTATTGCGTGGGGGATCCGGTGAATCGGGTGGATCCGACGGGGCATAGCTGGCAAACCTTGATTGCCAAGTTACGCAGTCTGGCTTCGGAATTTCATTTGCCCAATTATCGGGCTGTTCCAGTACCAAAAAATATCGTGAGCATTGCAGACGGTGCTGCCGCAGCGCGCGCTATGCATAAAGGTCAGAAATTTGCGAAAACAAGTGACATGTCCGCGCTTACCGACGCCGCTGACTATATTGGCGGCAAGAAGCCCAAGATCAATTGGGGAAACGATGGGGGGGAGTTACACGGAACAGCAAAATGGGGAACTGACAGCTTTCCCAATCACGTGTCAATCGAACCTGCTTCATCAGGTTCGAAGCGCTCTATTCCTGTGGTGGGGAAAAGTCACGCTAAAACCTTATCGGGAAGACCGAGTAATTTTGGATCACCACCGAGTTACGAAAAGGCAACGTCCAAACTCAAGCTCTGGAACGCCAATACTTTCGCGGAATCGCAACGGGGCAGAACCTTTGTGGTGGCCAGCGGAGCTCCTCACGTCAACTATCCTGTAATAGATCTTGCTCATCCGATTCAGGCGATAAGACAACCAGCAGTCCCACCACCTCCGCCGCTAATAGTCGTTGTTCCGCCGCCAAACTAAAAGCCAGGCTATAACGCAAAGCAGTAACGAATGTATTAGGTAAGGTTGGGAGAGCTGTCTTCCGCATGCGGCTGCACGGACTGGGTAGTCCCACCAACCTTATCCTCCTCTACCGCACCATCCCCCACCGCCTAACCGTCACCCGCTCCAACGAATCAAACACCAGGTTCTCCACCAGCAACCCAATCAGAATCACCACCGCCAACCCGGCAAACACCTTGTCGGTGTACAGCTCATTGCGATTCTGAAAGATGTACCAGCCCAACCCGCCCTTGCCGCTGGTCGCACCAAACACCAGCTCGGCAGCAATCAACGTCCGCCAGGCAAACGCCCAGCCGATTTTCAGCCCGGCGAGAATTGACGGCAGTGCCGCCGGAATCAGGATGAACAGCACGAAACGCATGCCCTTGAGGCCGTAGTTGCGCCCGGCCATGCGCAGGGTTTCCGAGACGCCGAGGAAGCCGGCGTAGGTGTTCAGCGCCAGTGCCCAGAGCACCGAATGCACCAGCACGAAAATCAGGCTGTTCTGGCCCAACCCAAACCACAACAGCGCCAACGGCAGCAGGGCGATGGCCGGCAAGGGGTTGAACATCGAGGTCAGGGTGCTAAGCAGATCGCGACCGAATTGCGTCGACACCGCCAGTGTCGTCAGGGCAAACGCCAGGACGATGCCGATCAGGTAACCCTTGAGCAACACCACCAGGGAAATCCATACCTTACCCAGCAATTCACCGCTGAGCAGGCCGTCGTACAAGGCGTATGCGGTTTGCACAAAACCCGGCAGCAGCAGGTCGTTGTTCTGATACCGCGCAACGGCTTCCCAAAGCACGGCGAGCAAGATCAGGATCAGGGTTTTGCGCAACCAACCTTGTTGCCACAGTCGTTGGCCCAGGGGTAATTCCCGCTCCAGCGGCACGCTGGTCAGCGGCTGCAAAACCGTTTCGAACTCTTCACGCGGGGATGATAAATAGCTCATCGGACCCTCCTCTCAACTGGCTCAATAAGCGATGCGGATGTCGGCGAAATCCAGTTCATGCTCGGCTTGCGGTGATTGGCCTTCGTCGAACAGCAGCCGGTGAATACGTCGCGCCGATTCCTGAAACGCCACACCGCCGAGGCTGTGCAAATCGTATTGGTGGCTGTGGACTTGCGCCCTCACCCGGCCCGGATGGGGCGACAGCAACAGAATGCGATTGCCCACCACCAGCGCCTCTTCGATAGAGTGCGTGACGAACAGCAGCGTGAAGCGCACTTCCTCCCAGAGCAGCAGCAATTCTTCCTGCATCTTGCGCCGGGTCAGGGCGTCAAGAGCGGCGAAGGGTTCGTCCATCAACAGGATTTTCGGCTGCATCGCCAGCGCACGGGCGATGGCGACCCCGGCCTTCATCCCGCCTGACAAGGTGTGCGGATAGGCATCGGCAAACGCCGCCAGGCCGACCTTTTCCAGATAGTGCAGCGCTCGCTCTTCGGCCTCCCTGCGCTTGAGGGTTTTCGAGGCCAGCAGTGGAAACATCACGTTCTGCTTCACGGTTTTCCACGGCGGCAGTTGGTCGAACTCCTGGAACACCACGATCCGGTCAGGTCCCGGCGCATCGACGCGCTGGCCTTGCAGACGGATCTCGCCTTCCACTGGCTGGATGAAGCCGGCGGCGGCCTTGAGCAACGTCGACTTGCCACAACCGGATGGCCCGAGCAGGACAAAGCGGTCCGCCGGATCGATCTCGAAACTGACTTGATGGGTCGCCCGCACTACCCGCTGCGGGGTGCGGTATTCGAGGCTGACGTTATCGACCGACAGCAGCGCCTGGGCTGCCGCGATCGGTTTGCTGACCGTGTGGCCTTGCAAAGGGGCATTCATGTCGGTCAGCTCCCTTGCAGCGGCTTGGCGTCCTGGAAGAAGTAGTCCTTCCATGAATCCGGTTTGTTTTTGATCGCGCCGACGCGGTAGAGGAACTCGGCCAACGGGTAAGTGTTCTTCGGCGTGACGCTGAATTCGAACTGCGGGTTGTC
This sequence comes from Pseudomonas sp. S2_F07, assembly GCF_054668325.1. Lineage (NCBI taxonomy): Bacteria > Pseudomonadati > Pseudomonadota > Gammaproteobacteria > Pseudomonadales > Pseudomonadaceae > Pseudomonas > Pseudomonas sp. S2_F07. Next base: position 4,010,577 of record NZ_CP162758.1, on the reverse strand, counting down.
GATGATTTTCAGCAACGCGGCGCGGTCGATTTTGGCCTTGGTAACGCGGATATAGGTGTCGGCTGCCGCGCCCTTGTCGTTCTGGGCAAACGTGGCCGCTTCGGTCAGCGCATCAATGAATGCCTTGTAGGTTTTCGGATTCTCATTGCGGAATTTCTCGGTGGCGAACAGCACCGTCGGCGAGTTCGGACCGAGCAGGTCATAGGTGTTCAGCACCACGTGCACGTTGGGATTGGCCAGTTCCTGATCCTGGAACGGCGGGTTGGAAAAGTGCCCGCTCAGCTCGGTGCCGCCGGCTACCAGCGCTGCCGTGGCATCAGGATGTGGAACGGCGATGGTGTACTTGTCGAGGCGATTGAACTCCTTGTCGCCCCACTGTCTGGCCGCCGCGTATTGCAGGAAGCGCGACTGCACCGACACACCCACCGCCGGCACCGCGATACGGTCCTTCTCGGTGAAGTCGGCGATGGTTTTGACTTTCGGATTATTGCTCACCAGGTAGTACGGAAAGTTACCCAGGGAAGCCACGGCTTTTACGTTCTGCTTGCCGTGGGTGCGATCCCAGATGGTCAGCAGCGGGCCGACACCGGCGCCGGCAATGTCGATCGAGCCCGACAGCAACGCATCGTTGACCGCCGCGCCGCCGGAGAGCTGGGTCCAGTCGACCTTGATATCAATACCTTCCTGCTTGCCATACTTCTCGATCAGGTTCTGATCGCGCACCACATTGAGCAGCAAGTAAACGATGCCGAACTGTTCGGCAATGCGGATTTCACCTTCGGCGTGGGCCACGGTCGGCGCCACCAGGCTGCCGGCGACCAGGCTGAACCCCAGGCCGATGGCCGCGGCCAGCGGTGCGAATGGAAGACGTTTGGACATGATCAGATCTCCGGCAAATCAGAAAGGCGCGTCGCCCTGGATGGTGGTGCGATACAGCTTGCGGCGCAGATGGCTGGGGCATCCGGCGGCGAGGTGGATCAGCGAACGGTTGTCCCAGAACACCAGGTCATGGGGCTGCCATTGATGGCGGTAGATGTTTTGCGGCAGCACGCTGTGGGCGTAGAGCTCGGTCAGCAGTTGCTGGCTCTCGTCTTCCGGCAGGCCAACGATACGGGTGGTGAACCCTTCGCTGACGAACAACGCCTTGCGGCCGTTTTCCGGGTGGGTTCGCACCACCGGATGCACCACTTCGGCGACCTGAGCGAGTTGCTCCGGGGTCAGGGTCGGACGCCAGTTGCCTTCGAACTTGGTCTCGCTGTAACGCGCCGTGTAGGAGTGCGCCGCCGAGCGACCCTCCACGGCTTTGCGCAACGCGAGCGGCAGGCTGTCCCAGGCTTTGTGCATATCGGCGAACAATGTGTCGCCACCTTCCGACGGCAGCTCCTGGGCATGCAGCATCGAGCCCAGGCTCGGCAGCTCCTTGTAGGAGAGATCGGAATGCCAGAACTTGCCGGCGTCGCCGAGACCGATGTTCTGGCCGTTTTCGACAATGTTGGACACGATGAGGATTTCCGGATGCCCCGCCAGCAGGAACTGCTTGAGCACATGGATCTGCAACACGCCAAAACGGCGACTGAAATCGATGTGTTGTTCAGGGGTGATGCGCTGGTCGCGGAACACCACCACGTGATGGTCCAGGTGCGCACGGTGAATGCGTGCGAAATCCTGATCATTGATCGGGCGGGACAGGTCGAGACCGATGATCTCGGCGCCCACCGCTCCGCTGAACGGGCGGACTTCAAAGAATTGCGGCGCGATGTTTGGCGAAGCTGAAGCTGCAGACATAAATCACTCCCACGCACGGCACGCTCAAAGGCGCGCGCGTCGATCAGAAACTCACGGAGGTCCCGTGTTGGTTCGTGTCGTGCGGCGCGCCGATTGGTCGGCAGGTACGCAGGAGATTAACTTTATAGATATAAGAATTGAAATTTAAATACCGTTAACGAATAACTATATGGCGATTGCTAAGGGAATGGAGGAATCGCGGTGTGACGTTATTTGTCACTTTCTGACAGGGTTGTGGTGTTTGGGCGGACGCTATCGCGAGCAAGCTCGCTCCCACAGGGGTCAGTGGAAACACAAAAATTGCGTTTCAACACAGATCGACTGTGGGAGCGAGCTTGCTCCGGGCGGCGTTCCGACGATGAGGTCATTAGCCTTGATGAAGATTACCGCTCGTGCAGGGCCTCGGCCCGTGCGCGAATGATCGGCTTGAGCAGGTAGCTGAGGACGGTCTTCTTGCCGGTGATGATGTCCACCGAAGCCACCATCCCCGGAATGATCAGCAACGGCTTTTCATCGGTGCCCAAGTGGCTGCGGTCGGTGCGCAGCTTGATGATGTAGTAAGTAGTCTTCTTGTCTTCATCGGTGATGGTGTCGGCGCCGATCTGCTCCAGCTTGGCCTTCAACCCGCCGTAGATGGTGTAGTCATAGGCGGTGAATTTCACCGTCGCTTCCTGCCCAGGATGCAGGAACGCGATGTCCTGCGGGCGGATCTTCGCCTCGACCAGCAAGGTGTCGTCCAGTGGCACGATTTCCACCAGGTCGCTGCCCGGCTGGATAACCCCGCCGATGGTATTGACCAGCAGCTTGTTGACGATGCCCCGCACTGGCGAAGTGACCAGCGTCCGGCTGACCCGATCCTCCAGGGCCTTACCGGTGGCCTGGGCCTTGTTCAGGTCGGTGCGCGCTTCGTTGAGTTGGGTCAGGGCTTCGCTACGGAACTTGCCACGGGTTTCATCGACCTTGCGCTGCACTTCCTTGATTGCCGACTCGGCACGCGGAATGGCCAGGGTGGTGGCGTCGAGCTGACCACGGGTCTCCGCTTCGGCACGCCTGAGGCGCAGAACTTCCACCGGCGATACCGCGCCCTGGGCCACCAACGGCTCGGACATGCTGATTTCCTGACGCTGGAAGCCCAATTGCTGGCGATACTGGGCCTGCTTGGACGTGAATTCGCGCAGCTCTTGCTGGCGCTGGATCAACTGTTCCTGCAAGCCGCCAATCTCGTCGTGCAACTGTTGGCGGCGGCTTATATAGAGCGATTCTTCACTCTTGGCCTGACCCGGCACGGCCTTGAGCACATCCTCGGGGAAGTTCAGCGGGCGATCCTCGACCTCGGCGCTCAGGCGTTCTACCCGCAGCAGCATCGACAACCGATCAGCCTCGGTTTCACCGACGTTCGAAGCAAATCGCGTGTCGTCCAGGCGAATCAGCGGTGCGCCGGCTTCAACGATCTGGCCTTCCTTGACGAACAGCTCGGCAACGATACCGCCTTCAAGGTTCTGGATTTTCTGGATCTTCGACGATGGGATCGCCTTGCCGTCGCCCTTGGTCACCTCGTCGATTACCGCGAAGTTGGCCCAGAGCATCAGGAACACAAAGAACGCAATGATCGCCCAGATCGTCAGTCGCACCACCCGTGGCGCATCCTCGATCAACGCCTTGTTGACCTCAGGTAGCGGCTGGCCCTGAAGTGAAGCAGTGCCTTTGAAGTAGCGACGGATCGAATCCTTACCCGACTTAAGCAACACTGATCTGCCCCTTCTTCAATGCTTCCATCACCGCGGCTTTCGGGCCGTCGGCGAGTATCTGCCCGCGGTCGACCACGATCAGCCGATCCACCAGCGACAACAGCGATGCCCGGTGCGTCACCAGCACCATGGTCTTGTTTTCGATCACCGCCGCCAGGCGCTGTTTGAGGCGCTCTTCGCCGGTGTTGTCCATGGCGCTGGTCGGCTCGTCGAGCAGCAGGATCGGCGGGTTGAGCAACAATGCACGGGCCAGGGCGACGTTTTGTCGTTGACCACCGGACAGGTTCTGCCCGCGCTCACCGACTTGCAGCTCATAGCCCTGCGGATGCAGGCGCGCATATTCGTGGACGCCGGCCAGCTCTGCGGCTTGCAGCACCAGTTCGTCCTCGACATACCGCGCGCCGGAAACCAGGTTGTCGCGCAAGGTGCCGGCGAGCAATTGAATGTCCTGTGGCACGTAGCCGATGTTGTAGCGCAGCTCGCTGACGTCGATCTGGCGGATATCCACTCCATCGACCAACAGCGCTCCGTCATCTGGTTGGTACAACCCCACCAGCAATTTCGCCAACGAGCTCTTGCCCGAGCCGCTTCGGCCAATGATGCCGACCTTCTCGCCGGGACTGATCGACAGGTTGATGTTCTTCAGCGCCAGGTTCTGCTGTTGCGGGTAGGTGAAGTTGAGTTGGCGGCACTCAATGCCGCCCTGCAGCACCTTGCGGCTGAGCGGACGTTCTTCGAAATTGCGCTCCTGTGGCAGCTCCATCATCTGGTCGACCGAGGTCATGGTCACCCGCGCCTGCTGATAACGAGTCAGCAGCCCGGACAGCGACGCCAGCGGGCTGAGTGCACGGCCACTGAGCATGTAGCAGGCAATCAGGCCGCCCATGCTCAGGTGACCGTCGATGATCTGGTACACGCCGAAGACGATCATGATCACCCCGGCCAGCTGCTGGATCAGCAAGGTGATGTTCATCGCCAGGCCGGAGAGCATTTTCACCCGCAACTCAAGACGACTGAGGGTGCCGATGGTCTGTTCCCACTGATACTGGCGTTCGCTTTCGGCGTTGTTGACCTTCACCGCATCCAGGCCGGCCAGGGTTTCGATCAGGCTAGACTGACGCTCGGCCCCCAGCGCCATGGTCCGCTCCATGGTCGCCACCAGGGGTTTCTGCAAGGCATAGCCGATGGCCAGGGCGATCGGGAATGCCAGTACCGGTATCCACACCAAGTGCCCGCCGAGGATCGCGATAACGATAAAGATCAGAATCGTGAACGGCAGGTCGATCAGGCTGGTGAGGGTCAGCGAGGCGAGGAAGTCCCGCAGGCTCTGGAACTCATGGATGTTCTGGGCAAAGCTGCCGACCCGCGCCGGCCGGTATTTCATGGCCATGCCGACGATGCGCTCGAACAGCGTGGCCGAGATGATCAGGTCGGTTTTCTTGCCGGCCAGATCCAGGCACAGGCTGCGCAGGCTTTTCAGGATCAGGTCGAAGAGGTAGGCGCCCGTGATGCCGAGTGCCAGCACCCAGAGCGTCGCTTCGGCCTGGTTCGGCACGACGCGGTCGTAGACGTTCATCACGAACAACGGCGCGGCCATGGCAATGATGTTGATCAGAAAACTGGCGGCGATGGCGTCCGCGTACAACCAGCGCGAACGCTTGAGGGTATCGCGGAACCACGAGCGCGCACGCGGAATCAGCGTGCCGTGATTGACGTCGAACTTGTGCTGCGGCTGGGCGAAAAAGACCTTGCCGATATAGTCGTCGGCCAGCAGTTCACGGCTGACCAGAGACTCACCGCCATCGCTTTCGCTGAGCAGCACCCGCACCTGATCTTCGCCTTGCCAGCCGAGCAGGACGGCACTGCGACCGTCCTTGAGCAGCAACAATGCCGGCATGGCAATCGCCGGAACATCCTCCAGCTTGCGTTGCAGCACCCGGCCTTGCAGCCCCGCGCGAGCGGCCGCACGAGGCAGCAACTCAACAGTCAAGCGCTGCTCGAACAGCGGCAGGCCGGTGGTCAGCATTGCCGCGCTGGCAGGTTTCTGGTGCAGCATGCAAAGAGCGAGCAGACCATCCAGTAACGGATCGTCATGCAACGCGCGCGGATCATGAATGAGTTGAACCCGACTGACTTCTGATTCCACGCTCGGCACTCTTGGCTAACAATTGAACAACGAAGGTCCTGCTCAATTCATACCGGGCAATTGGACCTTGGGCTTCACGTCGTTCTGCACAACGGATGCCAATGGTGCGACCACTCCCTGGCTCTTGAGCAACTCGCCCATGGTCGCCTTGATTCGGTACTGAGTAAATAACTGAATGTTCTTGATCTCCGCCAGACGGCGAGAGGAGGAAAACAGTTCGTTCTCACTGTCGAGCAAATCGAGCAGGGTACGCTCGCCGAGGCTGAACTGACGCTGGTAAGCGATACGCACGGCAGTGCTGTGATCGACGTATTGCTGGGCGATCGGCACCTGCGCGTTGGCATTGTTCAGGGCGTTCCAGGCCAGGCCCAGCTCTTCGTTCAATTGGCGCAGGGCGTTGTTGCGGATGTCCAGCGCCTGGTTGGACAGGTAGGACTTGGATTCCAGATCGGCCTTGTTGCTGCCGCCGGCATACAGGTTGAAGCGCATGCGCAACATGGCTTGCCATTCGTTGTTGTGGCCGTTCTGACCATCAATGTCGTTGTCCGCGGAGCGACCCAACTCAGCATCGAAGCGCGGGTAGAAAGTCGACTTGGCCGTGTCGTATTGCTTCTCGGCAGCGGCGATATCGGATTCGGCCGAGCGCAGGATCGGGCTGTTTTCCAGCATCTGTGCACGGGCTTCATTCAGGTTTGCCGGCATCAGCGCCATGAAACTCGCCGGGCGCTCCAGTTGATCCGGCATCTGGCCGACAGCGGAGAGGTAGTTGGTTTCGGCGTCAGCCAGGTTGGTCTGCTCGGTGATCAGGTTGTTGCGCGCCTGGGCCATCCGCGCCTCGGCCTGATCGAGGTCGGCGCCGCTGCCGACGCCACGCTGGGTGCGCAACTGGATCTGGTCGTAAATGCGTTGGTGGCTCTTGAGGTTTTCCTCGGCCAGGCGCACGAATTCGCGGCGAGTCAGTACGTCGAGATAGACCTGGGCCACGGTCAGCCCGGTACGCTCGGAGGTACTCAGCAGCGAGTAGGCGCGGGAGTTGACGGTGGCTTGTTGACGCCCGACTTCGCTGGACGTCGCAAAACCGTCAAAGACCATTTGGGTCAGTCGCAAACTTGACTCACTGCGATTCAGGGTTTCGAAGTGATTGTTGCTGCCATCTCGCGTCGTCACGCTATCGGTGCCTTCACGACCATAACCGCCCAGCAGGTCGACCCGTGGCAAGTACCCCCCTTCGCAGCTTTCAACTGATAGTCCGCTGCCAATCGGCTGTTGACGCCCGCCTGGACCTCCGGATGGACATCCAGCGCTTGTTGCATGGCTTCTGGTAAGGATTGCGCCTGGATGAATGACGCGGAAAGGACGAAAGGTAGAGCCATGAACAAAGGCGAACGCATTGTAGGAATTTCCCAGGACTTCTTGTCTTGAATCACAGCAAAAGAACGCGCTGTGTCGGAAGATGGCAAGCGAAATGACCGTATGTCGGAAAGTTCAAAAGCGGAACTGGATCACATACCGAGGACAGGTCACAGCTTAAATATCAATGTGACATTACTGGGACGATTGTTTAGGATGGGATCCAGAAGGTCAATAGTTTGGCATAAAGTTAATAGCGAAAAAATATAGCCAAATTATTGACGAGTTGATGCGTCAAACTTGTGCATCTATTTTGCAATGTACGTCCAGTCTGGTCGGCGCAGATGCCATCAGGTCTATGGAAGTCAACTGAACGTGACACCCCGGAGAGTCTTCAATGAGCAGTGTTGTTGCCATCGTCAAAAGCATTGTCGGTCAGGTTTTCGTGGTGTCCCCCGAGGGCATCCGCCGCGTTCTCGTTGAAGGCGACAAGCTGTTTGCCGGCGATCAGATCGACACTGGCCTTTCCGGTGCCGTGTCCCTGGAGCTGGCCGATGGCCGCACCCTGGATCTGGGCCGTGACACCCAGTGGAGCGCTGACGCCCCGGACTCAGGCACTGATCTGGCAGCCGCCACCGCGCAGGCGGCGCCGTCCGTTGAAGAGCTGCAACAAGCCATTATCGCCGGTGCCGACCCGACCAAAGACCTTGAAGCCACCGCTGCGGGTCCGACGGCGTCGGGTTCTGGTGGTGCCGCCGGTGGCGGTCACAGCTTCGTGATGCTCGATGCTACGGCTGGCCGCGTCGACCCGACCATTGGCTTCCCGACCGCGGGTATCAACTCTGCCGGGCAAACGACCCTGGAAATCCCGGGTGGCCAGACCACCAATGCCAACGCCAATTTCAATACCAACACCGATACCGATACCGATACCCCGAGTGAATCAGTCCTCAGCCTCAGTGCCACGCCGACCATCACCGAGGCCGGTGGCGTGCTGGTGTACACCGCGACCCTGACCCAGGCACCGCTGAGCGACCTGACCGTTACCTTGTCCAACGGCGCCGTGATCGTGATTCCCGCAGGCTCGACCACCGGCACCGTCAACGTGCCATTGGCTGCGAACGACACTGTCTATAATGACGCGACCCAGATCGAAGTAACTGTCACCGGCACCAGCGGCGGCAACGGCATCACAGTAACGACGCCGACTACCCCGGCCGTGACCCAGATCACCGATACCGTCGACGCCACCACAGTCACCCTGACGGCCGGCAATACCGTCACCGAAGGCGGTCAGATTACCTACACCGCGACACTGACCAACCCGGCGCAGACGCCAGTAACCGTCACTCTGTCCAACGGCTCGGTCATCACCATCGAAGCGGGCCAGACCAGCGGCAGCGTCAACGTGCCGACGGCGGCCAACGACGTTTATGTCAACGGCAGCACCGTCAGCACCACCATCACTGGTACCACCGGTGGCAACTTCGAAAACCTGGTGCCCAACACCACCCCGGCCGTGACCACCATCACCGACTCCGTGGACAACACCGGGCTGACCCTCACCGCCACCGGCAACATCACCGAAGGCGGTCAGATCACCTACACCGCCACCCTGAGCAATCCGGCCGGCACGCCGATGACCGTAACCTTGAGCAACGGCTCGGTCATCACCATCGAAGCGGGTCAGACCAGCGGCAGCGTGAACGTGCCGACGGCGGCCAATGACGTTTATGTCAACGGCAGCACCGTCAGCACCACCATCACTGGTACCACCGGCGGCAACTTCGAAAACCTGGTGCCCAACACTACCCCGGCCGTGACCACCATCACCGATTCCGTGGACACCACCGGGCTGACCCTCACCGCCACCGGCAACATCACCGAAGGCGGCCAGATCACCTACACCGCCACCCTGAGCAATCCGGCCGGCACACCGATGAGCGTGACCTTGAGCAACGGCTCGGTCATCACCATCGAAGCGGGTCAGACCAGCGGCAGCGTCAACGTACCGACGGCGGCCAACGACGTTTATGTCAACGGCAGCACCGTCAGCACCACCATCACTGGTACCACCGGTGGCAACTTCGAAAACCTGGTGCTCAACAACACCCCGGCCGTGACCACCATCACCGATTCCGTGGACACCACCGGGCTGACCCTCACGGCTACCGGCAACATCACCGAAGGTGGCCAGATCACCTACACCGCCACCCTGAGCAATCCGGCCGGCACGCCGATGACCGTAACCTTGAGCAACGGCTCGGTCATCACCATCGAAGCGGGCCAGACCAGCGGCAGCGTCAACGTGCCGACGGCGGCCAACGACGTTTATGTCAACGGCAGCACCGTCAGCACCACCATCACTGGTACCACCGGCGGCAACTTCGAAAACCTGGTGCCCAACACCACCCCGGCCGTGACCACCATCACCGATTCCGTGGACACCACCGGGCTGACCCTCACGGCTACCGGCAACATCACCGAAGGTGGCCAGATCACCTACACCGCCACCCTGAGCAATCCGGCCGGCACACCGATGAGCGTGACCTTGAGCAACGGCTCGGTCATCACCATCGAAGCGGGCCAGACCAGCGGCAGCGTCAACGTGCCGACGGCGGCCAACGACGTTTATGTCAACGGCAGCACCGTCAGCACCACCATCACTGGTACCACCGGTGGCAACTTCGAAAACCTGGTGCTCAACAACACTCCAGCAGTCACCACGATTTCCGATGTGAATGACACGGTCACCGTTACCATCGAAAGCGCTGGTCCGGTGCTGGAGAACCAGGCACCGACTTTCACCATCAAACTCGACCAGAAGCTGGATCACGACCTGACGGTGACACTCAGCAACGGCCAGACGGTGGTCATCGCCGCAGGCGCAACTCAAGTTGGCTATGCATTGCCGGCGCAAGGTGATGACGTCTACAAGGATGGCGGCAGCGCCTCGCTGGGTATCGCTGATGCTAGCGTTGCCGGTAAGACGTTTGAGAATCTGGTCATTAGTGGTCCAGCATCGGTTGCTATCAACGACACCGTCAGCGAAGTGATCGCTACCCTGACCGCCGACAAGTCCACCGTGGCTGAAGGCGGTTCGGTGACTTACACCGTGACCCTGACCAACGCAGCCGGTCTGCCGCTGAACAATCACGGTGAACTCACTTTCACCCTCTCCGACGGTACGAAGGTAACTGTTCCAGCGAACGGGACCTCCGGCTCTGCAACCATCACTGCTGCCGATGACGTATTCAGCGGCGGCCAGGCACCGATCGTCAACAAGCTCGAGAGCGTTACTGGCGCAGACAACTTCGAAAAACTGACCCTGAGTCAGACCGAGGTCGCAACCACGGTCACCGATGAGCCATCAGGCCAGGGCGACAAGGTCACCGTCAGCATCGAAGGCAATGGCGGTGTGCAGGAAAACCTCGCGCCGACCTTCACCGTCAAGGTTGACCAGAAACTCGATCACGACCTCAAGGTCACCCTGAGCAACGGCGACACCGTCACCATTGAAGCGGGCAAATTGTCGGCCATCTACACCGCACCGGTGCAGGGCGACGACGTCTACAGCGACCCAAGTAACCTGAGCCTGACCGTCGGCTCGGCCAGCGTCGACGGCAAGGCCTTCGAAAACCTGGTGATCGACGGTACCGCGGCCAATGTGGCCATCACTGACACCGTCAGCGAAGTCATTGCCACTTTGACCGCCGACAAGTCCACCGTGGCTGAAGGCGGCCAGGTCACCTACACCGTGACCCTGACCAACGCGGCCGGTCTGCCGATCAATAACCACGGCCCGTTGGAGTTCACCCTCTCCGACGGTACGAAGGTAACTGTTCCAGCGAACGGGACCTCCGGCTCTGCAACCATCGCCGCTGCCGACGACGTCTTCACCGGCGGCCAGGCGCCGATCGTCAACAAACTGGAATCGGTCAGCGGTGCTGACAACTTCGAAAAACTGACCCTGAGTCAGACCGAGGTCGCAACCACCGTCACCGATGAGCCATCAGGCCAGGGCGACAAGGTCACCGTCAGCATCGAAGGCAATGGCGGCGTACAGGAAAACCTCGCGCCGACCTTCACCGTCAAGGTCGACCAGAAACTCGATCACGACCTCAAAGTCACCTTGAGCAACGGCGACACCGTCACCATTGAAGCGGGCAAATTGTCAGCCATCTACACCGCACCGGTGCAGGGTGACGACGTCTACAACGACCCAAGTAACCTGAGCCTGACCGTCGGCTCGGCCAGCGTCGACGGCCAGACCTTCGAAAATCTGGTGATCGACGGCACCGCAGCCAATGTGGCCATCACCGACACCGTCAGCGAAGTGATCGCCACCCTGACCGCCGACAAGTCCACCGTCGCCGAAGGCGGCCAGGTCACCTACACCGTGACCCTGACCAACGCGGCCGGTCTGCCGTTGAACAATCACGGTGAACTCACATTCACCCTGACCGACGGCACCAAGATCACCGTCCCGGCCAATACCGCGACTGGCACGGCGACCATCGCCGCTGCCGACGACGTGTTCACCGGTGGCCAAGCGCCGATCGTCAACAAACTGGAATCGGTCAGCGGTGCTGACAACTTCGAAAAACTGACCCTGAGTCAGACCGAGGTCGCAACCACCGTCACCGATGAGCCATCAGGCCAGGGCGACAAGGTCACCGTCAGCATCGAAGGCAATGGCGGCGTACAGGAAAACCTCGCCCCGACCTTCACCGTCAAGGTCGACCAGAAACTCGATCACGACCTCAAGGTCACCTTGAGCAATGGCGACACCGTCACCATTGAAGCGGGCAAATTGTCGGCCATCTACACCGCACCGGTGCAGGGCGACGACGTCTACAACGACCCGAGTAACCTGAGCCTGACCGTCGGCTCGGCCAGCGTCGACGGCAAGGCCTTCGAAAACCTGGTGATCGACGGTACCGCGGCCAATGTGGCCATCACCGACACCGTCAGCGAAGTGATCGCCACCCTGACCGCCGACAAGTCCACCGTCGCCGAAGGCGGCCAGGTCACCTACACCGTGACCCTGAGCAACGCGGCGGGTCTGCCAATTAATAACCATGGCCCGTTGGAATTCACCCTCTCCGATGGCACCAAGATCACCGTCGCGGCCAATACCGCGACTGGCACGGCAACCATCGCCGCTGCCGACGACGTCTTCACCGGCGGCCAGGCGCCGATCGTCAACAAGCTCGAGAGCGTTACTGGCGCGGATAACTTCGAAAAACTGACCCTGAGTCAGACCACAGTCGACACCAGCGTCACCGATGAGCCATCGGGCCAGGGCGACAAGGTCACCGTCAGCATCGAAGGCAATGGCGGCGTACAGGAAAACCTCGCGCCGACCTTCACCGTCAAGGTCGACCAGAAACTCGATCACGACCTCAAAGTCACCTTGAGCAACGGCGACACCGTCACCATTGAAGCGGGCAAATTGTCAGCCATCTACACCGCACCGGTGCAGGGTGACGACGTCTACAACGACCCAAGTAACCTGAGCCTGACCGTCGGCTCGGCCAGCGTCGACGGCCAGACCTTCGAAAATCTGGTGATCGACGGCACCGCAGCCAATGTGGCCATCACCGACACCGTCAGCGAAGTGATCGCCACCCTGACCGCCGACAAGTCCACCGTCGCCGAAGGCGGCCAGGTCACCTACACCGTGACCCTGACCAACGCGGCCGGTCTGCCGTTGAACAATCACGGTGAACTCACATTCACCCTGACCGACGGCACCAAGATCACCGTCCCGGCCAATACCGCGACTGGCACGGCAACCATCGCCGCTGCCGACGACGTCTTCACCGGCGGCCAGGCGCCGATCGTCAACAAGCTCGAGAGCGTTACTGGCGCGGATAACTTCGAAAAACTGACCCTGAGTCAGACCACAGTCGACACCACCGTCACCGATGAGCCATCAGGCCAGGGCGACAAGGTCACCGTCAGCATCGAAGGCAATGGCGGCGTACAGGAAAACCTCGCCCCGACCTTCACCGTCAAGGTCGACCAGAAACTCGATCACGACCTCAAGGTCACCTTGAGCAATGGCGACACCGTCACCATTGAAGCGGGCAAATTGTCGGCCATCTACACCGCACCGGTGCAGGGCGACGACGTCTACAACGACCCGAGTAACCTGAGCCTGACCGTCGGCTCGGCCAGCGTCGACGGCAAGGCCTTCGAAAACCTGGTGATCGACGGTACCGCGGCCAATGTGGCCATCACCGACACCGTCAGCGAAGTGATTGCCACTTTGACCGCCGACAAGTCCACCGTCGCCGAAGGCGGCCAGGTCACCTACACCGTGACCCTGACCAACGCGGCCGGTCTGCCGATCAATAACCACGGCCCGTTGGAGTTCACCCTCTCCGATGGCACCAAAATCACCGTCCCAGCCAATACCGCGACTGGCACGGCGACCATCGCCGCTGCCGACGACGTCTTCACCGGCGGCCAAGCGCCGATCGTTAACAAACTGGAATCGGTTACCGGCGCGGATAACTTCGAAAAACTGACCCTGAGTCAGACCGAGGTCGCAACCACGGTCACCGACGAACCCGGTTCGGGCACCCCGACCGACAATCAGGGCGACAAGGTCACGGTGAGCATCGCCAGCAACGGCGATGTACAGGAAAACCTCGCGCCGACCTTCACCGTCAAGGTCGACCAGAAACTCGATCACGACCTCAAGGTCACCTTGAGCAATGGCGACACCGTCACCATTGAAGCGGGCAAATTGTCGGCCATCTACACCGCACCGGTGCAGGGCGACGACGTCTACAGCGACCCAAGTAACCTGAGCCTGACCGTCGGCTCGGCCAGCGTCGACGGCAAGGCCTTCGAAAACCTGGTGATCGACGGCACCGCGGCCAATGTGGCCATCACTGACACCGTCAGCGAAGTGATTGCCACTTTGACCGCCGACAAGTCCACCGTGGCTGAAGGCGGCCAGGTCACCTACACCGTGACCCTGACCAACGCGGCGGGTCTGCCAATTAATAACCATGGCCCGTTGGAATTCACCCTCTCCGATGGCACCAAGATCACCGTCGCGGCCAATACCGCGACTGGCACGGCGACCATCGCCGCTGCCGACGACGTCTTCACCGGCGGCCAGGCGCCGATCGTCAACAAGCTCGAGAGCGTTACTGGCGCGGATAACTTCGAAAAACTGACCCTGAGTCAGACCGAGGTCGCAACCACCGTCACCGATGAGCCATCAGGCCAGGGCGACAAGGTCACCGTCAGCATCGAAGGCAATGGCGGCGTACAGGAAAACCTCGCGCCGACCTTCACCGTCAAGGTCGACCAGAAACTCGATCACGACCTCAAGGTCACCTTGAGCAACGGCGACACCATCACCATTGAAGCGGGCAAATTGTCAGCCATCTACACCGCACCGGTGCAGGGTGACGACGTCTACAACGACCCAAGTAACCTGAGCCTGACCGTCGGTTCGGCCAGTGTCGACGGCCAGACCTTCGAAAACCTGGTGATCGACGGCACCGCGGCCAACGTGGCCATCACCGACACCGTCAGCGAAGTGATTGCCACTTTGACCGCCGACAAGTCCACCGTCGCCGAAGGCGGCCAGGTCACCTACACCGTGACCCTGACCAACGCGGCCGGTCTGCCGATCAATAACCACGGCCCGTTGGAGTTCACCCTCTCCGATGGCACCAAAATCACCGTCCCAGCCAATACCGCGACTGGCACGGCGACCATCGCCGCTGCCGACGACGTCTTCACCGGCGGCCAAGCGCCGATCGTTAACAAACTGGAATCGGTTACCGGCGCGGATAACTTCGAAAAACTGACCCTGAGTCAGACCGAGGTCGCAACCACGGTCACCGACGAACCCGGTTCGGGCACCCCGACCGACAATCAGGGCGACAAGGTCACGGTGAGCATCGCCAGCAACGGCGATGTACAGGAAAACCTCGCGCCGACCTTCACCGTCAAGGTCGACCAGAAACTCGATCACGACCTCAAGGTCACCTTGAGCAATGGCGACACCGTCACCATTGAAGCGGGCAAATTGTCGGCCATCTACACCGCACCGGTGCAGGGCGACGACGTCTACAGCGACCCAAGTAACCTGAGCCTGACCGTCGGCTCGGCCAGCGTCGACGGCAAGGCCTTCGAAAACCTGGTGATCGACGGCACCGCGGCCAATGTGGCCATCACTGACACCGTCAGCGAAGTGATTGCCACTTTGACCGCCGACAAGTCCACCGTGGCTGAAGGCGGCCAGGTCACCTACACCGTGACCCTGACCAACGCGGCGGGTCTGCCAATTAATAACCATGGCCCGTTGGAATTCACCCTCTCCGATGGCACCAAGATCACCGTCGCGGCCAATACCGCGACTGGCACGGCGACCATCGCCGCTGCCGACGACGTCTTCACCGGCGGCCAGGCGCCGATCGTCAACAAGCTCGAGAGCGTTACTGGCGCGGATAACTTCGAAAAACTGACCCTGAGTCAGACCGAGGTCGCAACCACCGTCACCGATGAGCCATCAGGCCAGGGCGACAAGGTCACCGTCAGCATCGAAGGCAATGGCGGCGTACAGGAAAACCTCGCGCCGACCTTCACCGTCAAGGTCGACCAGAAACTCGATCACGACCTCAAGGTCACCTTGAGCAACGGCGACACCATCACCATTGAAGCGGGCAAATTGTCAGCCATCTACACCGCACCGGTGCAGGGTGACGACGTCTACAACGACCCAAGTAACCTGAGCCTGACCGTCGGTTCGGCCAGTGTCGACGGCCAGACCTTCGAAAACCTGGTGATCGACGGCACCGCGGCCAACGTGGCCATCACCGACACCGTCAGCGAAGTGATTGCCACTTTGACCGCCGACAAGTCCACCGTCGCCGAAGGCGGCCAGGTCACCTACACCGTGACCCTGACCAACGCGGCCGGTCTGCCGATCAATAACCACGGCCCGTTGGAGTTCACCCTCTCCGATGGCACCAAAATCACCGTCCCAGCCAATACCGCGACTGGCACGGCGACCATCGCCGCTGCCGACGACGTCTTCACCGGCGGCCAAGCGCCGATCGTTAACAAACTGGAATCGGTTACCGGCGCGGATAACTTCGAAAAACTGACCCTGAGTCAGACCGAGGTCGCAACCACGGTCACCGACGAACCCGGTTCGGGCACCCCGACCGACAATCAGGGCGACAAGGTCACGGTGAGCATCGCCAGCAACGGCGATGTACAGGAAAACCTCGCGCCGACCTTCACCGTCAAGGTCGACCAGAAACTCGATCACGACCTCAAGGTCACCTTGAGCAATGGCGACACCGTCACCATTGAAGCGGGCAAATTGTCGGCCATCTACACCGCACCGGTGCAGGGCGACGACGTCTACAGCGACCCAAGTAACCTGAGCCTGACCGTCGGCTCGGCCAGCGTCGACGGCAAGGCCTTCGAAAACCTGGTGATCGACGGCACCGCGGCCAATGTGGCCATCACTGACACCGTCAGCGAAGTGATTGCCACTTTGACCGCCGACAAGTCCACCGTCGCCGAAGGCGGCCAGGTCACCTACACCGTGACCCTGACCAACGCGGCCGGTCTGCCGATCAATAACCACGGCCCGTTGGAGTTCACCCTCTCCGATGGCACCAAGATCACCGTCGCGGCCAATACCGCGACTGGCACGGCGACCATCGCCGCTGCCGACGACGTCTTCACCGGCGGCCAGGCGCCGATCGTCAACAAACTGGAATCGGTCAGCGGTGCTGACAACTTCGAAAAACTGACCCTGAGTCAGACCGAGGTCGCAACCACCGTCACCGATGAGCCATCAGGCCAGGGCGACAAGGTCACCGTCAGCATCGAAGGCAATGGCGGCGTACAGGAAAACCTCGCGCCGACCTTCACCGTCAAGGTCGACCAGAAACTCGATCACGACCTCAAGGTCACCTTGAGCAATGGCGACACCGTCACCATTGAAGCGGGCAAATTGTCGGCCATCTACACCGCACCGGTGCAGGGCGACGACGTCTACAGCGACCCAAGTAACCTGAGCCTGACCGTCGGTTCGGCCAGCGTCGACGGCCAGACCTTCGAAAACCTGGTGATCGACGGCACCGCGGCCAACGTGGCCATCACCGACACCGTCAGCGAAGTGATTGCCACTTTGACCGCCGACAAGTCCACCGTCGCCGAAGGCGGCCAGGTCACCTACACCGTGACCCTGACCAACGCGGCCGGTCTGCCGGTCAATAACCACGGCCCGTTGGAGTTCACCCTCTCCGATGGCACCAAAGTCACCGTCCCAGCCAATACCGCGACCGGTTCCGCCACCATCATTGCCAAGGATGACGTCTACACCGGCGGCCAGCCGTCCATCGTAAACAAACTGGAATCGGTCAGCGGCGCTGACAATTTCGAGAAGTTGACCCTGGGCAAGGACCAGTTCACCACTGCCGTCACCGACGAAGCAGGTTCGGGTACGCCAAATACGCCAGCCAACACCGGTGACGTCACCACCATCAGCATCTCGGGTGATACATCTGTCGTCGAGGGTCAGGCCGCACATTACACCCTTGCGCTGACCAACCCGGCTCACGGTGAAGTGACCGTAACCCTGACCTACTCCGGTACCGCAGCCAATGGTGTGGACTTCACCGGTGTGACGACAGTCAAGATCCCGGCGAATGCCAGCAGCGTGCCGTTCGACATTTCGACCATCGATGACCGGATCACCGAAAGCACCGAAAACTTCGTGGTCAAGATCGACTCGGCCACCGGAGGCAACTTCGAGAACCTGGAGATCAGCACGTCCAACGGCAGCGTCGGCACTTCGATCATCGACAACGACGCACCGCCAGCACTGGACCTCGATGCCAACAACTCCAGCGGCGCCACCGGAGCCGATTACAAGGTGACGTTCACCGAAAACACTGCCGGCCCTGGCGTGTCGATTGGCGATACCGACCTGAGCATCACCGACCCGGACAGCACCCTGCTGACCGGCGCGACCATCGTGCTGACCAACCGTCAGGACGGCGATGCCCTGAACCTGGGCAACAGCGTCAACGGCATTACCATCAATGCCAACAGCACCAACGGCACCGTCACCCTGACCCTGTCAGGTAACGCGACGCTGGCCGACTACATGCAGCAGATCAAAAACATCACCTTTACCAACAACAGTGAAGATCCGAGCACCGTGCCGCGCATCATCACTGTGACGGTGACCGATGGCAGCAACTACTCCAACACCGCGACCACCACGGTCAACGTGGTGGCGGTCAATGACGCACCGGTCGCAGCACCGGTCAACGTCACCGGCACCGAAGACACGCCGCTGATCCTCGGCTGGTCGACCTTCGGCGTCAGCGACATCGACAGTCCGGCCACCAACCTGGGCGTGAAAATCACCCAGCTGCCGGGCGAGGGCAAACTGCAGTACCTGGACGGTTCGACCTGGAAAGATGTCGCCGCCAACCAGACGTTCAGCAAGACTGATATCGACGCGGGCAAACTTCGCTTCATGCCGGATGCTAACGAGTCGGGCGTGGACGGTTACGGCCCTGGCACTGGTGACCAAAAGGCTGACTACGCGCAACTCCAGTTCCAGCCAACCGACGGCCAGACGCTGGGCAACACCGGCACGATCAAGATCGACATCACTCCAGTGGCGGATGCCCCGACCCTGAGCGTTGCCGACAACAGCGTAAGGTCCACCGGGTTGATCAAGGAAGTCTGGACCGGTCTGTCGGGCCTGGGCACCAGCGGCAATGGCGCGGACTCGACCACGCTGAAAAACGTGATCGACGCCGCTGGCACGGCGAACTCCAAAGGCACCGTGACCAACGTGCAGTCCGACGGTAGCGTAACCGCCGGTACGGCGTCGAAAACTTCCGGCCTGATCTACCTCGAAGCCGGCAAGACCTACACTTTCAGCGGTATTGGCGATGACAGCCTGCTGGTGACCATCGGCGGCAAGAACGTCGCTGCGATCACCTGGGGTGCGGGCGGCAACCTCAACGGTTCGTACACCCCGACCACCAGCGGCTACTACACCCTGGACATCTACCACCACAACCAGAGTGGCCCGGGCAGCTATGACGTCAACCTGTCGGTCAATGGCAGCACGCCGATCGACCTGAGCAGTGCCGGCGTACCGATTTACACCGGCGTCCCGGACCTGGTGAATGCCGGCGTGACCGTGTCCGACTTGCACGGCACCAATGGCGAAGGCTACTACGACGGTTACAAACTCAATACCGGCGCCGAAGGCACCAGTGTGAAACTGTCCGCCATCACCACCGCGCTGACCGACACCGACGGCTCGGAAAGCCTGAGCCTGAAGATCAGCGGCATGCCGGTCGGCTCGGTGCTCACCGACGGCGCGGGACATACCTTCACGGTCACCGCGTCCAATGGCGAGGCCAATGTGACAGGCTGGAACCTCGGCTCTCTGACCGTCACCGCGCCACCGTACTACAACGGCCAGTTCAACCTGACCGTGACCTCGACTTCCACCGAGGCCCTGGGTGGTTCGGCCAGCAGCACTTCGCAGATCCCCGTGACCGTGTACCCGGCGGCCTACAACGCTGTCACCGCCACCGCGGCCAATGACACCGTCACCGGCACCGACGGCAATGACATCATCGTCGCCGACATCGGCGGCCTGACCGTGGTGCCAGGCACCAACTACAACATCGCGTTCATGGTCGACAGCTCCGGCAGTATGAGTTCGTCGTCGATCAGCTCGGCCAAGGACTCGCTGACGTCGGTGTTCAACACCCTCAAGCAAAGCCTGGGCAGCAACTCGGGTACGGTGAACATCTTCCTGGTGGACTTCGACACCCAGGTCAACAAGTCGGTGTCGGTGAACCTCAATGACTCGAATGCGCTGACTCAGTTGAAGGCGACTCTGGACTCGATGTCGTCCGGCGGCGGCACCAACTACGAGGACGTATTCAAAACCACGGCCAACTGGTTCCAGAGTGCGGACGCCGTGGCCAACACCGGGGCGAAGAACCTCACGTATTTCATTACTGACGGCAAGCCGACTTACTACCAGAGCGGCGAGTCGACCAACCCGACCCTGTATGGCAGCACAACGCTCGATAGCCTGGTCACCACCAGTAACTATCAGTTGGGTAAAGCGATCAGCCTGTTCCCCGACAGCACGCACCAGATCGACATTTCCGCCTCGGGCCAAGTGACGGTCTGGACCAAGAGCAGCAACGGCAATAACGGAAATGGCAACGGCAACGGCAACGGAAGTAGCTGGTCATCCAAGGACTTCGGCTATCTGCATGCCCAGGGTGACGGCACCTACGAGTTCTCGGGGCGTGACGGCGACGGCAGCAGCACTGACTGGGACACCACCAGCAACTCCACCGGCAGCTTTGCACTGCTAAGCAACCTGTCGAATGTCGAGGCTATTGGCCTCAACAACGGCGTGAGCCTCAACGACCTGAAGCCGTATGACTCGAATCAATTGCCACAAACCAACATCGATCCGAAGGATCTGGCCAACTCGATCATCGGCCACACCGAAGCGACGATGCCGGGTCACGACACCGTCAGCGGTGGCGAAGGCAACGACATCCTGTTCGGCGACCTGGTGAGCTTCAACGGCATTGCCGGCGAGGGTTACCAGGCCATGCAAGCCTTCGTGGCGCAGCAATCCGGCGTGGAAGTCAGCAAAGTCACCACCAGTAATGTGCACCAATACATCACCGAGCATTACAACGCGTTCGATCTGTCCGGTGCCCATGACGGCAACGACACCCTGCTGGGCGGTGCCGGCAATGACATCCTGTTCGGCTCGGGCGGCAACGACAACCTCGACGGTGGCAAGGGCAATGACATCCTGCTCGGCGGCACCGGTAACGACACGTTGATGGGCGGACAGGGCAGCGACATCCTGATCGGTGGTTCCGGCGGTGATACCTTCGTCTGGAAAGCGGGCGATACCGGCAACGACGTGATCAAGGACTTCAAGGCCAGCGAAGGCGACCGGATCGACCTGCGTGATCTGTTGCAGGGCGAAACCGGCAGCACCATCGACAACTTCCTGAAGATCAGCACCGTCGATGGCGTGTCGTCGTTGCAAGTCAGCTCGGCCGGCCAGTTCAACTCGGGCAACGCCGCAGCCGCCACGCCGGACGTGACGATCAAGCTGGAAGGCAACAATTGGTCGAGCGCTAACCTGCACAACCTGATTGCCGGTAGCGACCCGACCATCAAAATCGATCACAACAACAGCTGATGCACGGAAACGGCCGCCCCCTATGGGGCGGTCGTCACGATTGCGTCCACTGCCCGGTGACGATTTCGTCGCGGCGCCACATACTGGCGTGCAGTTGACCTATGCTGCTGACAGCACGACGCTGGTTCCATTCCGAGGGATGCTCAATGTTTTACGTGCAACGCGATGCGCAGGGCCTGTTGATACGCGTGGAACCCGCCGCCTACGCCGAGGCCACGGAAACGCTGGCGGCCGACAATCATGAGATTCAGGCCTGGTTTGCCAACGCGGCTGTGGAGAACAGCCTCAAACAGCTCAAGCAAAGTGACCTGGAAATGATCCGGGTACTCGACGACTTGATTCAGGTGCTGACCCAGAAAGGCGTGATCCGCGTCACCGACCTGCCGACGGCGGCCCAGGCCAAGCTCATGGACCGAAACCAGGCCCGTGAAGCCTTGGGTGGCTTGAGCCAATTGATCGATGATGAAGAGACCGGGCTGATCTGACGCGCCCCTGCGATCATTCCCACGCACGGCGTGGGAGCGATCACATCAACCCCAGGGCTTGGGCTCGCCGAACAACTGGCCCTGTACACCGTATAACCCCATCTCGCGAATCACCGACAACTCGCCTTCAGTCTCGACCCGCTCGGCAATCAGCGGCAGATCAATGCTGTGCGCCGCTCGCTGGATCGCTTCGATGAACAGGCGTTTGTCGCTCTCCTCGTCAATCGACCGAATGTAGCTGCCATCGATTTTCAGGTAAGCCAGCCCCAACCGAGCCAGGTTGCCGATCATGCTGAAGCGGCCACCAAAACGTTGCAGGCTCAGGGAGAACCCGAGTTCGCGCAGGCGCCGGGTCAGTTGCTCCAGCACCGCCTGGTCAGGCAGTTGCTCTTCGCCAATTTCCAGGGTCAGGCGCGGGCCGAGGTTGGAGTGCGCGCGCAGTATCTCGAAGATTTTGTTTTGCGCCTGCGGGTCGGCCAGGGTAGCCGACGACAGGTTCAGCGCCAGCGACTCCTCATGCCCGCTCATTTGCTCCAGCACCCGCTCGAGCATCAGCCGATCCAGACGTGCAGTCCAGCCGAAGCGCTCCAGCCAGGGCAGAAAACGCCCGGCGGGGATGGTCTGGCCGTGTTCGTCGAGCAGTCGCGACAACACTTTGTAGTGCAGCACCAGTTGCGTGTCCTGGGCGGCCACTACCGGTTGGAAATACAGCTCGAAACGCCGCTGTGTCAGCGCCTGGTCGAGCATCCGGTGCCAGGCGTGGTGATCGTCGCCGACACTGGCCGCGAGACTGTGCTCGATACAGGCCCAGTTCTGCTCGCCCTGGCCTTCGGCCTGCGCCAGCGCCTGGTCGCCAAGGCTGAGAACGGTTTGCGGCGAGTCGCCATGAGCAAAAGGCGCCAGGCCGATAGACGCCACGGCAGCCACATCGGTGGCGCCGGTCGCGTGAAGACTGGCCAGGGCACTGTCGAGGTTCTGTGCCAATTGCAGCGCTTCCGCGCGCACCAGCCCCGGTGCCAGTACGGCAAATTCGCCGCCACGGATACGGGTGACCAGGTTCTGGGTTTCCGGGTATTTGGCGCACTCACGAGACAGTTGCTCACCGACGGCCTTAAGCACTTCATCGGTGCGCTGGCCACCGAGTCGCTGGTTGAGACCGGCCAGATCCTTGACCCGCAAAAGCAGCAGATAACCGGAACTGGCCTGCTCCGGGTTGCTTACCCGCGCATTCAGTTGCATCTCGAAATATCGCCGATTGGCCAACCCGGTCAACGAGTCCTGATAGGACTCGACCCGCAGTTTTTCACTGCGTTCGGCCTGCTCCTGGAACAGCGCCTTGAGCTTTTCGACCATCTGGTTCATGGCCTGCACTACCCGGCGAAGTTCTGGGGTACGCGGCAGTTCCGGCAGGCTGAGGAATTCCCGCCGGGCGATGGCGTGGGATTGCTTGACCATGTAATCCAGCGGTCTCAATTGCTGACGCAGCAACAGCGCGCCGAGTACCGCACTGACCGCGCCACACAGCAGCAACCAGCCCAGGCTACCCAAAGCACTTTGCCACAACTTGGCCAGCGCGAACATCGGGTGGCTGACCACCTCGACCCGGGCAGCCTGTTCCCAGCCACGGCTGACGATCGCATCACCACCGGCGGGTTCAAGGCCGATCAGTTTGACGAACCAGTCCGGAACATTGTTGACCGCCGGAATACCCGTACGCTCGACCAGGGTCTGGTCGGTCTTCAGATCGACCACGCGGATACTCGCGTAGTAACCGCTGTCGAAAATCGAGCTGACCAGCAACTCAACCATCGCCGGGTCGTCGATGTTCGGTGTCAGGGACAGCGCCAGCGCCGTCGCGGCGTCCTGGGCATGGGAGCGCAACTGGTTGACGTACTGAGTACGCGAGCTCTCCAGACTGACCATGAAACTGCCGGTGAAGGCGACCACCAGGAACAGACAGATAGCAATCAACAGCTGTTTGAACAAAGACATCTGAGCACGTGCTCCTAGTTAGTCGTCTCGACCGGGAATCCTTCGGCCTGCATTTTTTTCAACACATCCTGCCAACGCGAAAGGCGTTTGGTATCGCCGACCTTTTTATTGCCCTTGGCACCCGGCAACCACATCCCTTCGGCATTGAAAGAGTAGACCGGCAGCAAATCCTTCCGTTGGCCTGCCGGCTTGATTGCATCAATCAGGCTGTCGAGTACCAGGGGCTCGGCTTCCGGGCTCGCGTAGTAAGTCAGTACCATGTGCGCACGGTTCTGGGTCAGCGCCTTGACATAGGTGATACGCAGCTTTTCACTGGCTACACCGAGGTGCCGCAGGCTGAAGTACTTGGCGATAGCGTAGTCTTCACAGTCGCCCGCGCCTTTCCAGAGGGCTTGGATCGGGGTTTCCCAGTAGTCGACTTCATGCCACAGATCGATGTCTTCGACGTATCGCAGCTGCTGGTTGAAGAAGTGATTGACTACATTGAGTTGTTCCAGCTCGCCGATCTGCTTCTGGCTAGTCAATAAGTATTGCCAATCATTAATGCGTTGCTGACCTTCTCCCAAAGGTCCGTACAATGCCTGCGCCCGCCGGCTGATCAGGGAAAAATCCCAATCGGCGCTCAAGCTGCCCAGCATTACGCCAGTCAGCAGCAATGCGCTGCACAGCCAGCGTAAAACCCGGGGGATCGTTAAACTTGCCGCCAATGCGAGGCATCCTGGATAGGCAGGAGGGAATCGTTCGAATGGTGAAGGTTAGCCCGGAAAAAGACAATGGCACGGTGAGATCACTGGCGGCGCGCTAAACTGCAAGAAAGGCACTCGAGAGCCTGTTTGACAAGCAGTCAGTCAGTTACTAGTGTCATTTGGATCCAAAAATATTCCATCAATCAGGGTGCGTTTAGTGACACAAAAGCCCAACCCTCTCAGCCGTATCAAGGTCAACGGGCCGATTCCCGCACACATGGCACGCTCGGTGATCGAAGAAACCCTGCGCGCGGCCATACTCGACGGGCGCATTCCTTGCGGTGCGGCCCTGCGCCAGCAAGACCTCGCCGACCTGTTCGGCGTCAGCCGCATGCCCGTACGCGAAGCCTTGCGCCAACTCGAAGCACAGTCGTTGCTCAACGTGGTTGCCCACAAGGGTGCCGTGGTCGCGCCGCTGGTCCAGGGCGATGCCGTGGAAACCTACGCGCTGCGCATCCTGCTGGAATCCGAAGCCCTGCGTCTCTCGGTGCCACTGCTTCGCGAAGAAGATCTCGAAGAGGCTGCCCGCTACATCGACGAACTGGAAACGGAAAGCGACTACACCGAAATCGGTCGGCTCAATCGCTTGTTCCACATGACGCTTTACAGCCAGGCGCCGAATCGCCGGCTGTTGAAACTGGTCGAAGACGGCCTGAACGAAGAAGAGCGGTTCCTGCGCTTCAACCTGGAAGCCATGGGCCTGGGCAAACTGTCCCAGGATGACCACAAGGCACTGTTGCAGGCTGCTGCAGAGCGGGACGTCGAACGCTCCGTGAAGCTGCTCGAACATCACCTGAACCGAGGGGTCGAGGTCATTACGCGCTACCTCAACAGCCCTGAAGTCCAGGCCAGGAACAGGTCGAAGTAACCCTCGGCGGCAAGCCCGGGGGAGCGTACCGAAGGGTTCACCCCGCTTGCCGCGCATCCCTCCAAATGCTCCGCGAATAATTTGATTACAAATCCCCTTCCCCCATACCACGCCGCCCTTGCAGCGCCATACCGCGCCGCAACGCCTCGCCGCCTTGAAACCCGACCATTGCAACATTTGCGTGATGCCTCAGTAATGGCGGCCACCTCGATTTACGCCCACTCTGGATAACCAGGACAAAAAACGGGTGACGCTCCGTTCGAATGGAGCAACCCCTGCCCCCAGAAGCGAAGGAAGGAGCCTCATCACGGGAACGGAAGGATCGGCATCGCTCGCGACCCGCTTCCACCCCCTCAGACATTCCCAACGACGCCCGTAAAAAGTTACTTCGAGTGAGGCATTCACTCTTTATTCAATTCTGACTCATATAAGCCGGAAGGAGTAACTACGCCAAAATAAAACCAACCTAAATAGTTTTATTGGAACTTGTCATTCTCGAAAAAGTTGAATATTGAAATAACAACAAAACAACTTGATCAACACTTTATATGTGTATTAGTTTTTCTTCGTCGCCAGCCACAAACGGCTGCAACGCCTAACCCACTTGGCATCCATGGCACTGAAAAAAATCAATTAGTTTGAGGTACCCGTTCGCCAGGAAAAAACTTCCAACGAACTTCAGTGCTTGATGACTTCTCACCAAGGATCATTTACAGGCTCATCCATGAAACCAACTAAAGAACGTCTGTTTCAAAAAAAATCAGAACTTGGCAAACACCCGATCTTCTCTGAAATACATTCGCTGCCGGTCCTGCGACGCTTCATGGAAACCCACGTGTTTGCCGTATGGGACTTCATGTCGCTGACCAAGCGCCTGCAACAGGAGCTGACCTGCGTGCGACTGCCCTGGCTTCCACCGCAGGATCCCCAGGCCGCGCGGTTGATCAACGAGATCGTACTGGGTGAGGAGTCGGATGATCGCCCGGCTCTGGGTCACTACAGCCACTTCGAGTTGTACCTGGATGCAATGCGCGAGGTCGGCGCCTGCACCGTTGCCATCGAGCGTTTCGTGGCCCTGCAGCAAGAAGGCGTGAACTACGACATGGCCTTGCAGAGCGTCAAGATCGATCCGGCGGCCGCCAATTTCGTCCGTCATACGCTTCACACCGCACTGCATGCGCCGGGTCATAGTGTGGCCGCAGCGTTTCTGCACGGTCGCGAGAGCGTTATCCCGCAGATGTTCCAGCGCATCCTCGACGATTGGGGCATCGGCATCGAGCAAGCGCCGACTTTCCGGTACTACCTCGAACGGCACATTGAGGTCGATTCCGAGGACCACGGCCCGGCAGCGGAAAAGCTCCTGTCACGACTGGTCGATAGCGACCCGCAACGGCAGGAAGACGTGTATGCGAGCGCCATCGCTGCCGTGGAAAGTCGTATCGCCCTGTGGGACGGGTTGCGCCTGAGCATGAACGAATACGTCGTGGAGGTGAACGCATGAACGCCGCCGACTACCAATCCTTCGCCGACGCCTGGGAGAGCCGCGCGACCATCCGCACCCGCCCGCGCCGCGTGCTGGAGAACGACGACAAACTGATCTACCCCTTGAGCCGCCAACCGTTGGCGTTAAGCGAAACCTTTCTGCGCGAATGCCCGGAACAGCGCGACTTCGCCCTGGTACAGCCCCTCTACAAGTTCATCAGCGATGTGGTGATTTTCGAAACCGAGATCGTCGACAGAACCGCCCGCAGCATTGCCAAGAATCGTTTTGCGGTCGAGTTTCCGTTCGCCTGCCGCTACGACGCCATGACTGTGGTGGTGGACGAGGATTACCACGCGCTGGTGGCGATGGATTTCATGCAACAGACCATCGCCATGACCGGCATCCCCCCCATTGAATTGCCGGATGAAATCGAGCTGAGCCGGGCGATACCGGTGGCCGTGGCACTCGCTCCGGAGCACCTGCGCAGCGCCGTAGAACTGATCTGTGTGGCCATCGCCGAAAACACGGTGACCGGTGATGTCGCCGCGTTCGCCAAGGACGACACGGTCAAGCAATCGATCAAGGGCCTGATGGCCGATCACTTGCTCGATGAGGGGCGCCATTCCGGTTTTTGGGCGCGGCTGGTACGCATCTACTGGCATGCCGCAAGTGCAGAAGACCGCCAGTGCATCGCGCAGATCCTGCCGGTGTTCATTGCTCATTACCTGACCAACGACATCCAGAAATCCTTCGACTTCCGCTTGATCGACGCACTGCAGATCAACGACGCGACGCGTCACGCCCTCAAGAACGAAGTGTCTGCACTGGCCTTCCCGATCAATCGCCATCACCCGCTGGTGGCCAACATTGTGCGGTTTTTCCACAGCAGTTCGCTGCTCGATTCGCTGTGCGTACAAACCGCCCTCAGCGCCTACCTGGTTTGACGAGGAGCCCATCATGAGACGTCTCGACATCTTGCTCACCGGAAAAAGCCAGGCCCTGACCGACCTGGCATTGGAACTCGAACAACACGGTCACTCACTGACGCGGATATCCGCACTCGACGAAATGCCGGGGCCTGCGGATCTACTGATCGACGATGGCACGTCGCTTGAGTTCACCTGTCAGGCGCCACGCCTGACATTGCAGTTGGGCCTTCGCCTGCCGCAGGCGTCCGGCCTGCCATCGCTGGACGTACTGTGCTGGCATGGTTCAACACTGCTGAGCCGCGCACCCATCGCCGATGAACCGTCGGGTAACGGCCAGGCGTTGCGTATGCAGGCCATGACAGCACTGGTTGACCATGTGGCGCTGCTGGTCAGCCGCTACTCGCGCGATGCCGACTATTTTCGGTTCGTCGAACCCGCCGTATCTGCCCGCTTCGAGCGCATCGAGAGCCTGCGGTTCCTGGAAAGCCTCACGTTCGTGCATCGGCTCAATGCCACCGCTGACCCAAGACTGCAGCAACTCGCGTTAACGCCGATGATCGAAAGCCTGGAACAGCAATGCATCCAGAGCGCCGACCATCCGGCCTTGAGCATCGACGGCGACACCCTCGACTATCGCCAGTTGCACGCCCACAGCCGCGCCATCGAGCAACGTCTGCGACCGCTTCTGGAGCAGCATCAAGGCCCGGTCGTCATCGGGATCTGCTTACCTAAATGCAGCGCGCTGTATGCGGGAATCCTGGCGATCCTGGGCAGCGGCGCGGTGTACTTGCCGCTGGAGCCGGGCCATCCGTTGCAACGTCAGCAGTACATCCTGTCGAATGCCGGCGCGGTGTTGTTGCTGCATGACGGTGAGCATCCCCTGGCGTACGAGATGCCAGGGCTGGACATCAGCAGAATCGACGCCCATGACGCAGACCTCACTCAACCCTTGATGCGCCAACGCCCCGACCTCGATGCGCCTTGCATGGCGCTCTACACCTCGGGTACCACCGGTCATCCGAAGGGCGTGTTGCTCAGCCAGGCCAACCTTGCGCACTTCACCCACTGGTACGCCGACTATGTGCAGCTGACCCGCCAGAGCCGGGTATTACAGTTTTCTTCGTTGGGATTCGACTCATCGCTGATCGACATCTTCCCCACCCTGTTGCAAGGCGCCGAGATGATCGTGCCCGGCGATGACCAACGCCGCGATCCGCTGCAACTGGTGGAGCTGATTCGTCATCGGCAACTGAGCCACGCCTTTTTACCGCCGGCCTTGTTGAGCATCCTCCCGCTGGAACAATTGCAGTGCCTGGATCATGTGATGACCGGCGGCGATGTCTGCGAGCCGTGGGTCATCGAACAACTGAGCCGCCAGGGCAAGCTCTACAACCTCTACGGGCCCACCGAAGCCACGGTGCTGATTACCGCGCGCAAACTCCAGGCAGGCGACAGCAACCGTTCTCTGGGCGCTCCAATCGCCAACAGCCAGGTGTTGATTCTCGATGACGACTTTCACCCCGTGGCCGAACAGACCGTTGGTGAGTTGTACATCGCCGGCCCGGGTGTGTGCCTGGGTTACCTGAACAACCCGCAGCAAACCGCTGAACGCTATCTGCACTTGAACTTGCCTGATGGCCGGAGGTTGCGTGTCTATCGCACCGGAGACATGGCAAAGTGGACGGCTGAAGGGATCGAGCTGTGCGGTCGGCGTGATCATCAGGTGAAGATTCGCGGCTTCCGGGTCGAGCCGCAAGAGATTGAGCGCTGCCTGCGCGACAGCCAGTTGTACCGCCAGGTTGCCGTGGTCATCGATAGCCAGCGACGGATACTGGCTTTCGTTGCCCAGCCCCGGGACGACCAGCCCGATAGCGTTCGCCAGTTGAAGGCCCACGCGACACAACTCCTGCCGGACTACATGCGCCCCCTTGCATGGACCGAGCTGACAGCCATGCCCTATGCAAGTAATGGCAAGGTTGACCGCAAGGCGCTTCTGGAGCTGGCGCTCAACGTCACCGAGCACTCTCCACGACGTCTGCCCGCCAGCGCCGATGAGGCCCTGCTGTTGGATATCTGGGCCGAGTTGCTGGAGCTCCCGGCGAGCGATATTTCCACCGACGAAAGCTTCTTCAATCTGGGCGGGCACTCGATCCTGCTGTCGCGCATGCTCCTGCGATTGCGCGAGGAGTTCGGGCGCAGCATCTCGATAAACCGTTTCATCGAACTCCCCACTCTCGAGAAACTGGCGACTTTGGTGCGGGGTTCCGGCAGCGAAGAAGTGCTGAGCGAACAGGCCATGCGCGATGCCTTCCGCGAGCTGGATGTTCAGCCGCTGCCCGTCAGCCGCATGGGCGATGTGCACAAGGTGATCGTCACCGGTGCCAACAGTTTTGTCGGTGTACACATCGTCGATGCGTTGCTGGCCTGGGGTGCCAGCGAAGTCGCTTGCCTGGTTCGCGATGGCAACGGGCAATCGGCGGACGAGCGCTTTGCCCAGGCGTTGCGGGAGAACCGTCTGGAGCATCTGGATATGAACCGGGTGCGGGTTTACGCGGCAGACATCACGCGGCCGGAACTCGGTTTGGCGGCTGAGGTTTACCAGCGACTGGATCAGGAGTTTGGCGCACTGGTGCACAACGCGGCGAACGTCAATCACGTCCTCGATTACGAGTCGCTGGCCCGTGACAACGTCGAGCCGATTTTCGAATGTTTGCGCCTGTGCGAAGGACGCAGCAAAAAAATCTTCAACTTCGTCTCGACGCTCTCGGCCTCCAGCACGATATCCGCCGACGGCCGAGTGCTTGAGTTGCCGGCTGCACCCACACCACCGATCTACATCAAGAACGGCTACAACCTGTCCAAATGGGTCGGCGAGCGGATCCTCGAACGGGCGCGGGAGCTTGGGGTGCGGGTCAATCTCTACCGCCCCG
This sequence comes from Pseudomonas sp. S2_F07, assembly GCF_054668325.1. Lineage (NCBI taxonomy): Bacteria > Pseudomonadati > Pseudomonadota > Gammaproteobacteria > Pseudomonadales > Pseudomonadaceae > Pseudomonas > Pseudomonas sp. S2_F07. The sequence continues at coordinate 3,979,840 of NZ_CP162758.1, read as the reverse complement.
GCAACATCAGTTTCAACAGCCTCACGGGCGTGTGCCAGCCGCACAAGAATCGCCTGATGCTGATGCTCAAGGGCTCGATCCAGCTGGGGCAGGTGCCGGAGTTCGCCTTGAACTTCGACTTGATGCCGGTGGACTTTCTCGCCCGATTCATCGCTTTCCACGCCAGTCGTTATCAGCCGGAGCAAGCGGTATTCAACCTGCACAACCCCGAGCCCTTGAGCTGGGACAACTACGTGGCGTCCTTCCGCGAAGCAGGGCGCGAATTCGCGATGGTCAGCGTTGCCGACTGGCAGCAGCAACTGGGTCGGGTCGACAGCGACAACGCGTTGTACGGCGTGCTGGGGTTCTACCTCAACGGCTTCGAGGAGGACATCGGCGACATCTCGATGATCGGTCACGACAACGCCCAGGCCGGTGTTCGGCTGATGGGCACGCACTACCCGCAAAAGTCCCCGGCGCTGCTGCGTCGCGGCTGCGACTACCTCAAAGAAATCAATTTCATCTGACTCAACCCAACGGAGCAAGACCATGAGCACTCTGCAACCCGACACGCTGATCAAAAACCCTCAAGGCTGCCACGTGGCGTCCTCGGTGGACGTACCTGCCGATGCCACTCAGGTATGGGCCGTAGTCGGCAATTTTGCCGGCTTCGATCGCTTCATCCCGGCGCTGTCGCACATTGAGATGACCGGTGATGGTGTGTCATCGCTGCGCAAAAAGTTTTTCAAGGATGGCAACCTGGTAGTCGAGCAACTCAACTCCCGGGACGACCAGGCACGGCACATGACCTGGACCACTATCTACAACACCCTGGGTGTGGCCAATCTGTGGGCAGCGATGAGCGTTGAACCACTGGGTGCGGGCCAGTCCCGAGCCACCTGGACCATCATCGCCGAACCTGCCCAAGGTGGCGCCGAGGCGATACCGGGCTTCAAGGCTTTCGTACAGGGTTTTGCCGATGATGCGATGAACAATGTGCTGAAGCTGTTTGCTTAAGACGAAAAAGCCCGTTGTGGAGAGACTCCACAACGAGCTTTTCAGTACCCCTGAAACGACAAAACCCCTGTCTGCGTTAGCAGACAGGGGTTTCGGAATTCAATCTTGACGATGACCTACTCTCACATGGGGAAACCCCACACTACCATCGGCGATGCATCGTTTCACTGCTGAGTTCGGGATGGGATCAGGTGGTTCCAACGCTCTATGGTCGTCAAGAAATTCTGTGACCAGCCCGTTAGAACTTTAACGTGCCGGTGAAAACTGGTGACTTCTACTAAAAACAAAACCCCTACCTGCGTACGCAGATAGGGGTTTCGGAATTTAATCTTGACGATGACCTACTCTCACATGGGGAAACCCCACACTACCATCGGCGATGCATCGTTTCACTGCTGAGTTCGGGATGGGATCAGGTGGTTCCAACGCTCTATGGTCGTCAAGAAATTCGGGTACTGAGTCGTGGCCGGATGGCCTCGCTTCAGCAAATTGGGTATGTGATAGTTTGGTGTTTTGTGAGTATCTCGAACTTTCGGTTCGTTTCGTCTTCACACACCGCAATCTGATGCTCTTTCGAGTAGTCAAATTGCTTGGGTGTTATATGGTCAAGCCTCACGGGCAATTAGTATTGGTTAGCTCAACGCCTCACAGCGCTTACACACCCAACCTATCAACGTCGTAGTCTTCGACGGCCCTTCAGGGGACTCAAGGTCCCAGTGAGATCTCATCTTGAGGCAAGTTTCCCGCTTAGATGCTTTCAGCGGTTATCTTTTCCGAACATAGCTACCCGGCAATGCCACTGGCGTGACAACCGGAACACCAGAGGTTCGTCCACTCCGGTCCTCTCGTACTAGGAGCAGCCCCTCTCAAATCTCAAACGTCCACGGCAGATAGGGACCGAACTGTCTCACGACGTTCTAAACCCAGCTCGCGTACCACTTTAAATGGCGAACAGCCATACCCTTGGGACCGGCTTCAGCCCCAGGATGTGATGAGCCGACATCGAGGTGCCAAACACCGCCGTCGATATGAACTCTTGGGCGGTATCAGCCTGTTATCCCCGGAGTACCTTTTATCCGTTGAGCGATGGCCCTTCCATACAGAACCACCGGATCACTAAGACCTACTTTCGTACCTGCTCGACGTGTCTGTCTCGCAGTCAAGCGCGCTTTTGCCTTTATACTCTACGACCGATTTCCGACCGGTCTGAGCGCACCTTCGTACTCCTCCGTTACTCTTTAGGAGGAGACCGCCCCAGTCAAACTACCCACCATACACTGTCCTCGATCCGGATAACGGACCTGAGTTAGAACCTCAAAGTTGCCAGGGTGGTATTTCAAGGTTGGCTCCACGCGAACTGGCGTCCACGCTTCAAAGCCTCCCACCTATCCTACACAAGCAAATTCAAAGTCCAGTGCAAAGCTATAGTAAAGGTTCACGGGGTCTTTCCGTCTAGCCGCGGATACACTGCATCTTCACAGCGATTTCAATTTCACTGAGTCTCGGGTGGAGACAGCGCCGCCATCGTTACGCCATTCGTGCAGGTCGGAACTTACCCGACAAGGAATTTCGCTACCTTAGGACCGTTATAGTTACGGCCGCCGTTTACCGGGGCTTCGATCAAGAGCTTCGCGTTAGCTAACCCCATCAATTAACCTTCCGGCACCGGGCAGGCGTCACACCCTATACGTCCACTTTCGTGTTTGCAGAGTGCTGTGTTTTTAATAAACAGTCGCAGCGGCCTGGTATCTTCGACCGGCGTGGGCTTACGGAGCAAGTCCTTCACCCTCACCGGCGCACCTTCTCCCGAAGTTACGGTGCCATTTTGCCTAGTTCCTTCACCCGAGTTCTCTCAAGCGCCTTGGTATTCTCTACCCAACCACCTGTGTCGGTTTGGGGTACGGTTCCTGGTTACCTGAAGCTTAGAAGCTTTTCTTGGAAGCATGGCATCAACCACTTCGTGTTCTAAAAGAACACTCGTCATCAGCTCTCGGCCTTGGAATCCCGGATTTACCTAAGATTCCAGCCTACCACCTTAAACTTGGACAACCAACGCCAAGCTGGCCTAGCCTTCTCCGTCCCTCCATCGCAATAACCAGAAGTACAGGAATATTAACCTGTTTTCCATCGACTACGCTTTTCAGCCTCGCCTTAGGGACCGACTAACCCTGCGTCGATTAACGTTGCGCAGGAAACCTTGGTCTTTCGGCGTGGGTGTTTTTCACACCCATTGTCGTTACTCATGTCAGCATTCGCACTTCTGATACCTCCAGCAAGCTTCTCAACTCACCTTCACAGGCTTACAGAACGCTCCTCTACCGCATCATCCGAAGATGATACCCGTAGCTTCGGTGTATGGTTTGAGCCCCGTTACATCTTCCGCGCAGGCCGACTCGACTAGTGAGCTATTACGCTTTCTTTAAAGGGTGGCTGCTTCTAAGCCAACCTCCTAGCTGTCTAAGCCTTCCCACATCGTTTCCCACTTAACCATAACTTTGGGACCTTAGCTGACGGTCTGGGTTGTTTCCCTTTTCACGACGGACGTTAGCACCCGCCGTGTGTCTCCCATGCTCGGCACTTGTAGGTATTCGGAGTTTGCATCGGTTTGGTAAGTCGGGATGACCCCCTAGCCGAAACAGTGCTCTACCCCCTACAGTGATACATGAGGCGCTACCTAAATAGCTTTCGAGGAGAACCAGCTATCTCCGAGCTTGATTAGCCTTTCACTCCGATCCACAGGTCATCCGCTAACTTTTCAACGGTAGTCGGTTCGGTCCTCCAGTCAGTGTTACCTAACCTTCAACCTGCCCATGGATAGATCGCCCGGTTTCGGGTCTATTCCCAGCGACTAGACGCCCTATTAAGACTCGCTTTCGCTACGCCTCCCCTATTCGGTTAAGCTCGCCACTGAAAATAAGTCGCTGACCCATTATACAAAAGGTACGCAGTCACCCAACAAAGTGGGCTCCCACTGCTTGTACGCATACGGTTTCAGGATCTATTTCACTCCCCTCTCCGGGGTTCTTTTCGCCTTTCCCTCACGGTACTAGTTCACTATCGGTCAGTCAGTAGTATTTAGCCTTGGAGGATGGTCCCCCCATATTCAGACAAAGTTTCTCGTGCTCCGTCCTACTCGATTTCATGACCAAGAGATTTTCGCGTACAGGGCTATCACCCACTATGGCCGCACTTTCCAGAGCGTTCCGCTAATCTCAAAGCCACTTAAGGGCTGGTCCCCGTTCGCTCGCCACTACTAAGGGAATCTCGGTTGATTTCTTTTCCTCAGGGTACTTAGATGTTTCAGTTCCCCTGGTTCGCCTCTTGCACCTATGTATTCAGTACAAGATAACCATCTTATGATGGCTGGGTTCCCCCATTCAGACATCTCCGGATCAAAGTCTGTTTGCCGACTCCCCGAAGCTTTTCGCAGGCTACCACGTCTTTCATCGCCTCTGACTGCCAAGGCATCCACCGTATGCGCTTCTTCACTTGACCATATAACCCCAAGCAATCTGGTTATACTATGAAGACGACATTCGCCGAAAATTCGATTGAGCTCCTAAGAGCAACTCACAAATTTTACCTTAGCCTGATCCGTTACCAGTGAAAGTAACGTTCAGTCTATCTTTCTATCACATACCCAAATTTTTAAAGAACGATCTAATCAAAAGACTAGAAATCAATATTCACATCGGAATACTCATTTCTAAACTTTCAGAAGCAGTTATATGGTGGAGCCAAACGGGATCGAACCGTTGACCTCCTGCGTGCAAGGCAGGCGCTCTCCCAGCTGAGCTATGGCCCCATAACAAAATTGGTGGGTCTGGGCAGATTCGAACTGCCGACCTCACCCTTATCAGGGGTGCGCTCTAACCAACTGAGCTACAGACCCAATTTCGAGCGCGCAACTGTTAGCTTGGAGCTATCAGCTTGGAGCTTAAAGCTGCTTCTATCGTCTTCTTCAATGAATCAAGCAATTCGTGTGGGAACTTATGGAGCAGCTGAGTCGTCGATTAAGGAGGTGATCCAGCCGCAGGTTCCCCTACGGCTACCTTGTTACGACTTCACCCCAGTCATGAATCACACCGTGGTAACCGTCCTCCCGAAGGTTAGACTAGCTACTTCTGGTGCAACCCACTCCCATGGTGTGACGGGCGGTGTGTACAAGGCCCGGGAACGTATTCACCGCGACATTCTGATTCGCGATTACTAGCGATTCCGACTTCACGCAGTCGAGTTGCAGACTGCGATCCGGACTACGATCGGTTTTGTGGGATTAGCTCCACCTCGCGGCTTGGCAACCCTCTGTACCGACCATTGTAGCACGTGTGTAGCCCAGGCCGTAAGGGCCATGATGACTTGACGTCATCCCCACCTTCCTCCGGTTTGTCACCGGCAGTCTCCTTAGAGTGCCCACCATGACGTGCTGGTAACTAAGGACAAGGGTTGCGCTCGTTACGGGACTTAACCCAACATCTCACGACACGAGCTGACGACAGCCATGCAGCACCTGTCTCAATGTTCCCGAAGGCACCAATCCATCTCTGGAAAGTTCATTGGATGTCAAGGCCTGGTAAGGTTCTTCGCGTTGCTTCGAATTAAACCACATGCTCCACCGCTTGTGCGGGCCCCCGTCAATTCATTTGAGTTTTAACCTTGCGGCCGTACTCCCCAGGCGGTCAACTTAATGCGTTAGCTGCGCCACTAAGAGCTCAAGGCTCCCAACGGCTAGTTGACATCGTTTACGGCGTGGACTACCAGGGTATCTAATCCTGTTTGCTCCCCACGCTTTCGCACCTCAGTGTCAGTATCAGTCCAGGTGGTCGCCTTCGCCACTGGTGTTCCTTCCTATATCTACGCATTTCACCGCTACACAGGAAATTCCACCACCCTCTACCATACTCTAGCTTGTCAGTTTTGAATGCAGTTCCCAGGTTGAGCCCGGGGCTTTCACATCCAACTTAACAAACCACCTACGCGCGCTTTACGCCCAGTAATTCCGATTAACGCTTGCACCCTCTGTATTACCGCGGCTGCTGGCACAGAGTTAGCCGGTGCTTATTCTGTCGGTAACGTCAAAACACTAACGTATTAGGTTAATGCCCTTCCTCCCAACTTAAAGTGCTTTACAATCCGAAGACCTTCTTCACACACGCGGCATGGCTGGATCAGGCTTTCGCCCATTGTCCAATATTCCCCACTGCTGCCTCCCGTAGGAGTCTGGACCGTGTCTCAGTTCCAGTGTGACTGATCATCCTCTCAGACCAGTTACGGATCGTCGCCTTGGTGAGCCATTACCTCACCAACTAGCTAATCCGACCTAGGCTCATCTGATAGCGCAAGGCCCGAAGGTCCCCTGCTTTCTCCCGTAGGACGTATGCGGTATTAGCGTTCCTTTCGAAACGTTGTCCCCCACTACCAGGCAGATTCCTAGGCATTACTCACCCGTCCGCCGCTGAATTCAGGAGCAAGCTCCTGTCATCCGCTCGACTTGCATGTGTTAGGCCTGCCGCCAGCGTTCAATCTGAGCCATGATCAAACTCTTCAGTTCAAACATCTTTGGGTTTTGAGAAAACCCTAAACTTGGCTCAGCAATCGTTGGTTACATCTTTGATTTCTCGCGGAGTAACTTGCGATGCTGATAATCTGTTGACTAGCAGTCTGACTCCACAAGCACCCACACGAATTGCTTGATTCAGTTGTTAAAGAGCGGTTGGTTAAGATCTTTCGTCTCAACCGAGGCGCGCATTCTACAGCAGCCTCATTTGCTGTCAAGTGGTTATTTTCAGAAGTTTTCCAAGTTTCCTTTTCAACTTCAACCACTTGCGCTTCAGATCTCTCATCAGCGGGAGGCGAATTCTACAGCGTTACACGCTGCTGTCAACACCTCTTTTTCAACTCCCTTTCGGCTTCGATGAACTGAAGCAACCTGCTGTCGAAAACTGCGTAACTCATTGTTTGCCAAGGAGTTTTCCGTTTCGACTGCGCCGGAAGTGGGGCGAATTATAGAGATCTGGAATCTGCCGTCAAGCACTGATTTAGGTTTTCTATCAATAAGCAGCAAAACGTCCCAAAGGGAGCCTATATAGAGGAGCCGAAACACCCCTCTATATAGAAGAGACCTATCAGAGAACGCCCGAAGCCTTGAATGCCGACACCGCCCCGGCATCCAGGCCCAACACCCGCTGCAAAACTTCCAGCGTGTGCTCACCCAGCAGAGGAGGCGCAAAACGGTACTCCACCGGCGTTTGCGACAGTCGAATCGGGCTCGCCACCTGCGGCACCATCCCAGCCAGTGCATGAGGCAGCTCGATAGCCAACCCACGCGCCTTGACCTGAGGATCGGCAAACATCTGCGCCACGTCATTGATAGGCCCGCATGGCACGCCAGCCTGTTCCAGCTGTGCCACCCATTCAGCGGTTGTCTTGAACACCGTCGCCTGGCGGATCAGCGGAATCAGTGCTGCCCTGTTTGCCACCCGCAGCTTGTTGGTGGCAAAACGTGGATCGTCCGCCCACTGCGGCTGCCCAGCCACTTCCGCGAACTTGCGGAACTGCCCATCGTTCCCGACGGTAAGGATGAAGTCGCCATCCGCCGTAGGAAAATCCTGATAGGGCACGATGTTCGGATGAGCATTACCCAAGCGTTTAGGCGCATTGCCTGTCGTCAGGTAGTTCATTGCCTGGTTGGCCAGACAAGCCACCTGCACGTCCAGCAATGCCATATCGATATGCTGACCACCGCCATCGTGATCCCGATGCGCTAGCGCAGCCAGGATCGCAACAGTCGAATACAGCCCGGTCAGGATGTCCGTCAACGCCACGCCAACCTTCACCGGCCCCGCACCTTCTTCGCCTTCAGGTCGCCCCGTCAGGCTCATGAGGCCGCCCAGCCCCTGGATCATGAAGTCATAACCCGCACGCTTGGCGTAAGGGCCGGTCTGGCCGAACCCGGTGATCGAGCAATAGATCAGATCCGGATTGATCGCCTTCAGCGATTCATAGTCCAGACCATAAGCCGCCAGACCGCCGACCTTGAAGTTCTCGATCAGGATGTCCGACTTGGCCGCCAGCTCACGCACCAGCTTCTGCCCTTCAGGGCGAGTGAAGTCGATGGTGACCGATTGCTTGTTGCGATTGGCCGACAAGTAATAGGCGGCCTCGCTGGTGTTCTCGCCATAAGCGTCTTTAAGGAACGGCGGTCCCCAGGCGCGCGTGTCATCGCCGTTACCCGGACGCTCGACCTTGATCACTTCAGCGCCAAGGTCGGCCAGGATCTGCCCGGCCCAAGGCCCGGCCAGCACCCGCGATAAATCCAGTACCCGTAGATGCGATAGCGCGCCCATGGACGTTCTCCTTAATAGAACGCCTGGAGGCCGGTTTGCGCACGACCGAGGATCAGCGCATGGACGTCGTGCGTACCTTCATAGGTGTTCACCACTTCCAGGTTAACCAGGTGACGCGCGACACCGAATTCATCGGAGATGCCATTGCCGCCCAACATATCGCGAGCCATGCGCGCGATGTCCAGGGACTTGCCGCAAGAGTTACGCTTCATCATCGAGGTGATTTCGACTGCAGCGGTCCCTTCGTCCTTCATACGACCCAGACGCAGGCAGCCTTGCAGCGCCATGGTGATTTCAGTCTGCATGTCGGCCAGCTTCTTCTGGATCAACTGAGTGGCGGCCAGCGGGCGACCGAACTGTTGACGATCCAGGGTGTACTGGCGAGCGGTGTGCCAGCAGAACTCGGCTGCACCCAGCGCACCCCAGGAGATGCCGTAACGTGCCGAGTTGAGGCAAGTGAAAGGACCTTTCAGGCCACGGACATCCGGAAAAATGTTCTCTTGCGGCACGAACACGTTGTCCATCACGATTTCACCGGTGATCGAAGCCCGCAGGCCCACTTTGCCGTGAATCGCCGGAGCGCTCAGGCCTTTCCAGCCTTTCTCCAGAACGAAGCCACGGATGTCGCCGGCATCGTCCTTGGCCCAGACCACGAACACATCGGCGATCGGGCTGTTGGTGATCCACATCTTGCTGCCGGTGAGGCTGTAGCCGCCTTCGACTTTGCGCGCACGTGAGATCATCGCGCCCGGGTCGGAACCGTGGTTAGGCTCGGTCAGGCCGAAGCAGCCGATCCACTCACCCGACGCCAGTTTCGGCAGGTACTTCTGCTTCTGCGCTTCGGTACCGAATTCATTGATTGGCACCATCACCAGCGAGGACTGCACGCTCATCATCGAGCGATAGCCAGAGTCGATGCGCTCGACTTCACGAGCGATCAGGCCGTAGCTGACATAGTTCAGGCCGCTGCCACCGTACTGCTCGGGGATGGTTGCGCCCAACAGGCCGACCTCGCCCATTTCGCGGAAGATCGCCGGATCGGTCTTCTCATGACGGAAAGCTTCGAGGATGCGCGGCGCAAGGCTTTGCTGAGCGAATTGCGCAGCCGTGTCGCGAATCATGCGCTCTTCTTCAGTGAGCTGTTGATCCAGCAGCAGGGGATCGATCCAGTTGAAGCTAGCTTTACCGCCCATGAGTGTGTCCTCTCGAATCGGGTCAAATAACGTGGACTGATCCTAGGCCCGGATCGGCGCTACGGCAAACGAGGATTTTGCATACTGTTGTGCTAATTTCTCACTCCGAAACGTCGCGAAAGAGCCTTTATGCGATGTATTAGTGAGATTGACGTACATGCGCAGAAAGATACCCAGCACCACCGCCCTGATCAGCTTCGAGGCTGCCGCACGCCACGAGAGCTTCACCAAGGCCGCCCAGGAACTTTCGCTGACCCAAGGAGCGATTTGCCGACAGATCGCCAGCCTTGAAGAGTTCCTCAGTGTGGAGCTGTTCCGACGTTCGCGGCGCGGGGTCAAGCTGACGGAAGCCGGACTCTCCTACAGCCGTCGGGTGGCCACTCAGCTCGATGCCGTTGAGCGCGACACCTTGTCAGTGATGGGCCAGCAGGGCACCAACGTGATCGAGCTGGCCGTAGTTCCGACTTTCGGCACCCAATGGCTGCTGCCGCGCCTCAAGGACTTCCAGCAGAAACACCCGGAAGTGACGGTCAACCTGACCAACCGCACGCGGCCGTTCCTGTTCGCCGACACGGATTTTGATGCTGCCATCTACTTCGGTGATGCGGATTGGTCGGGTACAGAATCCCACAGGTTGATGGGTGAAAATCCGATGCCCGTTTGCAGCCCCAACCTGCTCGGAAACAAGACCTGTCTGACGCCCGGCGAAATCGCCGACCTACCTCTCCTGCAACAAACCACCCGCCCCTATGCCTGGCGCCAATGGTTCGACTCCCAACACCTGAATGTCCCGCGAGACATGACGGGCCCCCGCTACGAGCTATTCTCCATGCTCGCCCAGGCAGCCATGCACGACATGGGCATTGCCCTGATCCCACCGTTCCTGATTCAAAGGGAGTTGAAAGAGAAACGTCTGGTGATCGCCAACCCCCAGGCACTGTCCAGCATCAAGGCTTACTACCTGATGATTCCTGAGCGAAAGGTCGAATCCGCGTCGTTGAGGGCATTTCGTGACTGGCTGGTAAATCAGGCGCACAGCTACAGCCTAGAGGGATAAAGGCTCTACAATGTTACTTGACCCCGTAGTCAGCTAAATGAAAGCCCTACAGATATACGTATTTGTCGCATGACAGCAAACTGTATCGACAAGTCGTACAAACGTCCCACAAGCGCCTGATGACGCGGCTTTGCGCCACTATTTCAAGGCAATGCCGCATCATTCATACGGCCGATGTGTAAATTCTTCAATTTCGGCCAGAATCCTTGAAAAGCACGGTCTACAAGGGATTGAGCCGGTTGGTTGCGACATTCGGTCACGGGGTGACTTGTAGTTAATTTTCCGTCACCCGTCATAATCCCTTGAAGGGCACAAAGTTCGCCTGCAAAATGCCGCGCCCCGCCCTGATTTGGCGGGATCGTGCTGATCGGCCGCCCCCAGCCGCACCATCCGTAGTGCATGGGTTTACTCTATAAGATCACGCAGGAGATTTGACGTGCACATTGGTGTTCCTCTCGAAACCCAGACCGGTGAAACACGGGTTGCTGCAACCCCGGAAACCATCAAGAAGCTGATCGGCCAGGGCCATAAGGTCACTGTACAAAGCGGCGCCGGCATTAATGCCAGCGTTGTCGACAGTGCCTATGAAGCGGCAGGCGCAACCATTGGCAGCGCCAATGACGCGTTTGCTGCAGAGCTGATTTTGAAGGTGGTCGCGCCCAGCGACAGCGAGCTGGCGCTGATTAAAAGCGGCACCGTTGTGGTGGGCATGCTCAACCCGTTCAGCAACGAAACCATCGCCAAAATGGCCGAGTGCGGCATTACCGCCTTTGCCCTGGAAGCCGCGCCGCGTACCTCCCGCGCTCAGAGCCTGGACGTACTGTCGTCGCAAGCCAACATCGCCGGTTACAAGGCTGTGTTGCTGGCCGCTCACCACTACCCTCGCTTCATGCCGATGCTGATGACCGCGGCAGGCACCGTGAAAGCGGCGCGCGTGCTGATCCTCGGTGCTGGCGTGGCCGGTTTGCAGGCGATCGCTACGGCGAAACGCCTGGGGGCGGTGATCGAAGCGTCTGACGTGCGTCCGGCGGTAAAAGAGCAGATCGAATCCCTCGGCGCCAAGTTCGTCGACGTGCCCTACGAGACCGATGAAGAGCGTGAATGCGCCGTCGGTGTCGGCGGTTACGCCCGCCCGATGCCGGCCAGCTGGATGCAGCGCCAGGCCGCCGCCGTGCACGAACGCGCCAAGCAGGCTGACATCGTCATCACCACCGCGCTGATTCCCGGCCGCAAGGCACCGACACTGTTGAGCGCGCAAACCGTGGCCCAGATGAAGCCGGGGTCGGTGGTCATCGACCTCGCGGCGGCCCAGGGCGGCAACTGCCCGCTGACCGTGGCCGATCAGGTGGTCGTCGAACATGGCGTGACCATCGTTGGCCCGACCAACCTGGCCAGTGCCGTGGCGGCTGACGCTTCGGCGCTGTACGCCCGCAACCTGCTGGACTTCATGAAACTGTTGTTCGATAAAGAAGGACAACTGGTGATCAACCTTGAAGACGATATCGTCGCCGCGTGCCTGATGTGCCGCGACGGCCAGATCGTGCGCAAGAACGGCTGAGGATAAAAACAATGGAAGACATGCTGATCTCTCACGGTATCTACAACCTGATCATCTTCGTGCTGGCGATCTATGTCGGCTACCACGTGGTCTGGAACGTCACACCTGCACTGCACACGCCACTGATGGCCGTGACCAACGCCATCTCGGCCATCGTGATCGTCGGCGCCATGCTGGCAGCGGCGCTGACCGTGACCCCGCTGGGCAAGACCATGGGCACCCTGGCCGTGGCCCTGGCCGCCGTCAACGTGTTTGGTGGCTTCCTGGTGACCCGCCGCATGCTGGAAATGTTCAAGAAGAAAGCGGCCAAAGCTCCGGCTGCCAAGACCGCAACAGCAGCCAAGGCTGAGGTGCAGCAAGCATGAGCATGAACCTGGTTACGTCCCTGTATTTGATCGCCTCGGTCTGCTTCATCCAGGCGCTCAAGGGCCTCTCGCACCCCACCACGTCGCGTCGTGGCAACCTGTTCGGCATGCTCGGCATGGGCCTGGCGATCCTCACCACGGTCGGCCTGATCTACAAGCTGGGTGCCGAACTGGCCCAGGACGGTATCGTCTACGTGATCGTCGGCCTGTTGATCGGCGGCACTGTCGGTACGATCATGGCCAAACGCGTTGAAATGACCAAGATGCCCGAACTGGTCGCCTTCATGCACAGCATGATCGGCCTGGCAGCAGTGTTCATCGCCGTGGCTGCCGTGGTCGAGCCGCAGTCGCTGGGCATCGTCAAGCAACTCGGTGACGCGATCCCGGCCGGTAACCGCCTGGAACTGTTCCTCGGTGCCGCCATCGGTGCAATCACCTTCTCCGGCTCTGTCATTGCCTTCGGCAAGCTGGCAGGCAAGTACAAGTTCCGCCTGTTCCAGGGGGCACCGGTACAGTTCAGTGGCCAGCACAAGCTGAACCTGCTGCTGGGCCTGGCCACCCTGGGCCTGGGCGTGACCTTCATGCTCACCGGTGACTACACCGCTTTCGCCGTGATGCTGGCCCTGGCCTTCGTGCTCGGCGTGCTGATCATCATCCCGATCGGTGGCGCGGACATGCCAGTGGTCGTGTCGATGCTCAACAGCTACTCCGGCTGGGCAGCGGCGGGCATCGGCTTCTCGCTGAACAACTCGATGCTGATCATCGCCGGCTCGCTGGTGGGCTCGTCCGGTGCGATCCTCTCGTACATCATGTGCAAGGCGATGAACCGCTCCTTCTTTAATGTGCTGCTCGGTGGCTTCGGCAATACGGCAGAGGCGGCCGGCCCGGCGGGTTCCAAAGAAGCCCGTCCGGTGAAATCCGGTTCGGCTGACGACGCGACCTTCCTGCTGACCAACGCCGACACCGTGATCATCGTGCCGGGCTACGGCCTGGCGGTGGCACGCGCTCAGCATGCACTGAAGGAACTGACCGAGAAGCTGACCCATCGCGGCGTGACCGTGAAATATGCGATCCACCCGGTTGCCGGTCGTATGCCCGGCCACATGAACGTGTTGCTGGCCGAGGCCGAAGTGCCTTACGACCAGGTGTTCGAGATGGACGACATCAACTCCGAGTTCGGCCAGGCCGACGTGGTGCTGGTGCTGGGCGCCAACGACGTGGTCAACCCGGCCGCCAAGAACGATCCGAAATCGCCGATTGCCGGCATGCCGATCCTCGAAGCGTTCAAGGCCAAGACCATCATCGTCAACAAACGCTCGATGGCCAGCGGCTACGCCGGCCTGGACAACGAGCTGTTCTACCTGGACAAGACCATGATGGTGTTCGGCGACGCGAAGAAGGTCATCGAAGACATGGTCAAGGCCGTCGAGTAACCCTCTGCGGCACACGGAACGCCCCGACTCGTCGGGGCGTTTTTGTTTGTGCAAATCGTCGGACAAACTATTCTTTTGTTACCGATCCGGTAACGGTGTTTTGCTTGAAAAGCCCGGAATAGACGCCTCGATTGCGACCTTGGTAGCGGGACAGAAGCCGGCGCAATTCACTAGACTGCACGTCCTGCTACCTGTTGCCCGAGATAACAATCCATGTACCGTGACCGTATCCGCCTGCCTTCGTTGTTGGACAAAGTGATGAGCGCTGCCGACGCTGCCGCTCTGATTGAGGACGGCATGACCGTCGGCATGAGTGGCTTTACTCGCGCAGGCGAAGCCAAGGCCGTCCCCCAGGCGCTGGCTGAGCGCGCCAAGGTCACGCCGCTGAAAATCAGCCTGATGACCGGCGCAAGCCTGGGCAACGACCTCGATAAGCAGTTGACCGAAGCCGGTGTGTTGTCGCGACGCATGCCGTTTCAGGTCGACAGCACCCTGCGCAAGGCGATCAATGCCGGTGAAGTCATGTTCATCGACCAGCACTTGTCGGAAACCGTGGAGCAATTGCGCAACCAGCAATTGAAGCTGCCGGACATCGCCGTGATTGAAGCCGTAGCGATCACCGAACAAGGGCATATCGTGCCAACCACCTCGGTCGGCAACTCGGCCAGTTTCGCGATTTTCGCCAAGCACGTGATCGTCGAGATCAACATGGCGCACAACCCGAATCTCGAAGGTCTGCACGACATCTATATTCCGACCTACCGTCCGACCCGCACGCCGATTCCGCTGGTCAAGGTCGACGATCGCATTGGCAGCACCGCCATCCCGATTCCACCGGAAAAAATCGTCGCCATCGTGGTCACCAACCAGGCTGACTCGCCCTCCACTGTGCTGGCGCCAGACGCCGAGACCCAGGCCATTGCCGACCACCTGATCGACTTCTTCAAACAGGAAGTGGCAGCCGGGCGCATGACCAACAAGCTCGGCCCGCTACAAGCCGGAATCGGCACCATCGCCAACTCGGTGATGTGTGGCCTGATCGACTCGCCGTTCGAAGACCTGACGATGTATTCCGAGGTGCTGCAGGATTCGACCTTCGACCTGATCGATGCGGGCAAGCTGAGTTTTGCTTCGGGCAGTTCAATCACCCTGTCGAGCCGGCGCAATGCTGACGTCTTCGGCAATCTGGAGCGCTACAAGGACAAGCTGGTCCTGCGCCCGCAGGAGATTTCCAACCACCCTGAAGTCGTGCGCCGCCTCGGCATCATCGGCATCAACACGGCGCTGGAGTTCGACATCTATGGCAACGTCAACTCCACTCACGTCTGCGGAACGCGGATGATGAACGGCATCGGCGGCTCGGGCGACTTCGCGCGCAACGCGCATCTGTCCGTGTTCGTGACCAAGTCGATCGCCAAGGGCGGTGCGATCTCCAGCGTGGTGCCGATGGTCAGCCATGTCGACCACACCGAACATGACGTCGACATCCTCGTGACCGAAGTGGGCCTGGCAGACTTGCGCGGCCTGGCGCCCCGGGAACGCGCCCGGATCATCATCGACCAGTGCGTGCACCCGGATTACCGCCAGGCGCTCAATGATTACTTCACCACCGCGTGCGCCATCGGTGGGCACACCCCACACATCCTGCGTGATGCCCTGAGCTGGCACATCAACCTGGAAGAAACCGGGCAAATGCTGAAGAAGTAATTAGTACAGATGGCAGCTGGCGCAAACACAGTTTCGTCAGCTTGCTCTTGCCTCTTCGAAATATGAAAAAAACTGTACTGCTGTACTGGTCATTTCCTAAGGAAAATTCCTACCTTTTCGGACAAAAACAACAATTTCGCACCTTAATAGTGCGGATAGGTACAGTTGCCTCAATTTAGACCAGTACACCCCCTATAAACAGTTAACTGAGCTCTCACAATACAGATGAACTGTATCTACAGAGACTAGGCAAACAAGAGGATCATGGGCACCAGTTAAACCACTACCTAATCCCGCCATAAGCGGAAGGATGTCAACCATGGAACGTACACTCAGTTCCGAACTGTTCTTCGAAGACACTGCTGCAAAAACCCAGGCTTCCCTGCCTCTGCGCGTTATCGCCAACCTGATGCTGTGGCAGCGCCGCATCACCAGCCGCCATCAACTGGCTCGCCTGGATTCGCGTCTGCTGGCTGATGCCGGGATTAGCGAAGCACAACGCTACGAAGAGCTGAGCAAGCCGTTCTGGCGCTAAGTTAGCGTCGCTGGCTCTGACCTGAAGGTCCACCGCCAGCAACCCGAATTGAAAAAACAAAGCCCGTCGTGGGAAACCACGACGGGCTTTGTCGTTTCGGAGAAGAAAGAAAAAAGCAGTGCAGTTTTAACAAACCAAAATTATACCTGAACAGTTGCTTCACCAGATTTGATACAGTCTGGAAACTTCGCCAGATCAACACGATGAGACTGTCGCGGCGTCACGCACAGACAGCTACTATCAATCAGAACCTGGCGGGCAACGAGCGTCTGACACAGCAGACACTGCGCCATCTTCCAATCGGCTTACCCTAGGAGTTACACCATGTCCCGACTTCGCCTGCTCAGCGCTGCAGCCCTGCTTGCCGTAGCTGCCAATTCCCACGCCACCAGTTTTATCGTGACCACCGACGCAGTCGTTGGGGCACTCAAATCCAGTTCCGATGCGACGTCCGACATCACGTCTTCATTCAAAGATGACAAGATCGTGCTCGCCGCGCGTGACGATGCCGCCAGCTTCGTTGCCAGCGAAGGTTCCATCCGTGGGGTGAAACTGGAAAGCGCACTCAACCATATTCGTCATCAGGCACCCCAGTTGAACGCAACCGACGCACAACTGGCGCAGGCGATCCTGACGATCTGATCGACTGCTCTGTTCGGGGACACGCTCGACGTGCCCCGATATTTCCGTGCTGGCTCTGGAATGGGCCTTGCGCTAGCCTTGGGACTCACTTCTAACTGTCGAGTCTCATGCGTTTTCTTGCAAATCTGTTGATCACTCCAGTCATGATTACGGCTGCCTGTTCAGGTTCAGCCCATGCTTACGACGCCTTTAACCTGTCAACCCAGGGGATCGTGGCCAGTGGATATGCCACAAGCATGGTGACCTCCGCCCCCTTCGACCATAAACTGCTGCTCGCAGCCCAGGATGACGCCGCGGCATTCATTGCCAGTGACGGCCAGCTAAGAGGCGCACGACTGGAGTCGGCCCTGCGGTATCTGCGCCGAACCCAGGTAAAACTTCATGCCAGCGACCTTGAACTGGCACAAGCAATTCTCGTCCAATAGTTATCCCTGTTTTTTCTGGAGTCATTCCATGCGTAACCCGCTGATTGCTGCCACTTTAGGCCTGCTGCTGTTGGCCGATGTGGCCCAGGCACATACCCTGGTTGCCACCAGTAATATCCTGATCCGTGCTACCCAGCGCACCCTCGATTTCACTTCCGACACCACCACGTCCATTCGCGATTCGAAAATCGTGCGCGAGGCCCAGGACGACGCCGCCAGTTTCGTTGCCAGCAATGGCGACATACGTGGCGCTCATCTGGAATCAGCCTTCGATTTGCTGCGCACCCGCGTGCCGGAAGCCCGTGACGCCAGTGACCTGGATCTCGCTGAAGCCATCCTCGCACTGTGAAGCGTCCAGGCGCCTGGCTGCTGGCCGGGGCCCTGTTGCTGTTCGGCAACACGGCCCACGCCGGCCTTCAATTACAGCTCAAGACCGAAGGTCTGACACCCGCGCAACAGCACGCCAGCCAGGCGTTGCTCGATGAAGCCATGCAGGCACTGCCGCCACGCTTCGTCGAGCAACTCGATCGACACATCGATGTCGGCTGGACCGATGACATGCCAAGAAATGCCTACGGTCAGGCGACACTGGTGTCCGAACTCGACCTGAACCGCAACCTGCTGGCCGGCCTCACCGATGGCAGCGCCGCGACCAAAAAAACCCATCGCCCCCATGGCACCGTACGCCGGGAAATGCTCGCCACGGTGTTGCACGAGCTGACTCACATCTACGATCGCTCACGCCTGTGGCCAAAGTCGGAGCGTGCACTGATTCAACGCTGTACCCGCCAAGACAGCAGCTCAGGGCTGGTCGGCATCCCCGACCAATGCCGCGGCCAGACCGGCCGCCGCTTTACCCTCAGCGATGATCCACGCCTGCTCGACCTCGCCGGCTGGCCGCAATACGTCGGCCGTCGTGGCGAACGCGAACAGTACAACCGGCAGATCGCGCGCAGCCCGGACATCTACGAGACGAGCAGCCCCAAGGAGTTCGTCGCGGTCAATATCGAGTACTTCCTGCTCGATCCGAGCTATGCCTGCCGTCGTCCCGCGTTGTACCGCTACTACAAAGAACACTTCGGCTGGGCACCCGCTGCCAAAGACGCTTGCGGCAAAACCGTCGCCTTCCTCAATGCCGGCAGTGATTTCGCCAAAACACCACTGGGACAGGTCGATCCTGAACGGGTTTACGCCATCGATTACCTGTTGGCCGAAGCTAACCAGAACCTGTTCAGCTACTGGGGTCACAGCATGTTGCGCCTGGTCATCTGCGCACCGGGCCGGCCTCGCGGACCGGATTGCCGACTGGACCTGGACCAGCATCTGGTGCTGTCATACCGCGCATTTGTCGGTGATGTGCAGATGTCGAGCTGGAATGGGCTGGTCGGCAAGTACCCGTCGCGATTGTTTGTCCTGCCGCTTTCCCAGGTAATCGACGAATATACCAAGACCGAGTTGCGTAGCCTGGCCTCGGTACCACTGAACCTGTCGCGCCGCGAGATCGAAGATGTGGTGGAGCACGCCGCCGAAATGCACTGGAGCTACGACGGCAACTATTTCTTCCTGTCCAATAACTGTGCGGTAGAAGGACTGAAACTGCTGCGTAGCAGCACTAACAACCCGCAACTGGTTGGTCTGGACAACATCATGCCCAACGGCATGCTCGAAGTGCTCAAGGGGCGCGGTCTGGCCGATACCAGCGTGCTGGATGATCCTCGCGAAGCACTGCGCCTGGGTTATCGCTTCGACTCCTTCCGTGATCGCTACCAAGCGATGTTCGAAGTGTTGAAAAAGCAGATGCCGATCAAACAGGAAACTGTCGAAGAGTGGCTGGATCTTAAAGCCGCAGAGCGGCGGCAATGGTTCGAACAGGCCGATTTGCGTACCAGCGCAGCATTGCTGCTGCTGGAACAGGCGAGTTTCCGTCGACAGATGTTGCTGGCCCAGGACGAAGTGAAGCAGCGCTATCTGGGCGCTCGGGAGCTTAAAAACGGCGGCATGGACAAGGCCAACGAGACACTGAAGCAGATTCTCGCCAACAGCGGCTTCCTCAGCCGCCCGGCAGAGTTGCTGGGGACCACTGGTTACGGGTTGCCACAACCGAGCGAATGGCAGCATCTGGAAGCGGAAAGCAGCCAGCGCCAGAAACAACTCCTGGCGCTGTCCGGGGATCTGGACAAGGAGGTGAGGGCGTTGCTTGAACCGGGCCGCGCCGCCGAGATGGCCGCCAACGAGGCCAACGTGACGCAGATCGGTGAGCACCTGCGCAAACTGCACAAGGCATCAGGCGGGATAGAGTTGCCTTGATACCGCACCTTGTGGGAGCGAGCCTGCTCCCACAAGGTTTACAGCGTTCAGGAGCTTTACCTTCAGCTGACGCGGGCTTTACGCACGCCTTCGGCCAACGCCGAGCACAGGCTCAGAACGCCATCGACGGCTTGTTCCGGGGAAGTGGCATTGGCGATGTGATCGATCAACGCCGAACCCACCACAACACCGTCAGCCAGCCGCGCAATGGACGCCGCCTGTTCTGGAGTCCGGATACCGAAGCCGATGCTGATCGGCAGATCGGTATGGCGACGCAGACGGGCGACCGCTTCCTCGACGTGCTCCAGCGTGGCGGCACCGGCACCGGTCACACCGGCCACCGAGACGTAGTAGACGAAGCCGGAGCTGCCGTTGAGAACGGTCGGCAGGCGCACATCATCGGTGGTTGGCGTGGTCAGGCGAATGAAGTCCAGGCCCGCTGCCTGCGCCGGGTCGCACAACTCGCCGTTATGCTCTGGCGGCAGGTCGACCACGATCAGGCCGTCAACGCCGGCCTCCTTGGCTTCGGCGATGAAGCGCGGTACGCCGTACATGTGGATCGGGTTGAAGTACCCCATCAGCACCAGCGGCGTTTCGTTGTTGTCCTGGCGGAACTCGCGAACCATTTGCAGGGTTTTTGCCAGATTCTGCTTGGCACCCAATGCACGGATGTTGGCGAGCTGGATTGCCGGGCCATCAGCCATCGGGTCGGTGAAGGGCATGCCCAGTTCGATCACGTCGGCACCAGCCGCCGGCAAGCCCTTGAGGATGGCCAGGGAGGTGTCATAGCCCGGGTCGCCGGCAGTGACGAAGGTCACCAGGGCGGCGCGGTTCTGTTCCTTGAGTTCGGCAAAACGCGTTTGCAGGCGGCTCATCAGTGTTTCTCCTGCTTGGATTGTTCCATGTGGTGCATCACGGTCTGCATGTCTTTGTCGCCACGGCCGGACAGGTTGACCACCATCAGGTGATCTTTTGGCAAGGTCGGTGCGCGCTTGAATACTTCAGCCAGGGCATGGGCGCTTTCCAGGGCAGGGATGATCCCTTCCAGGCGGCAGCACTGGTGGAATGCAGCGAGGGCTTCGTCGTCGGTCACCGAGGTGTACTGAACGCGGCCGATGTCATGCAACCAGGCGTGTTCCGGACCAATGCCCGGGTAGTCCAGGCCAGCGGAGATCGAGTGGGCGTCGATGATCTGGCCATCGTCGTCCTGCAGCAAGAAGGTGCGATTGCCGTGCAACACACCGGGTACGCCGCCGTTCAGGCTGGCCGCATGCTTGCCGGTCTCGATACCGTAACCGGCGGCTTCGACGCCGATGATCTCGACACTCTGGTCGTCGAGGAACGGGTGGAACAGGCCCATGGCGTTGGAACCACCGCCGATGCACGCCACCAGGCTGTCTGGCAGGCGACCTTCCTGGGCTTGCAGCTGCTCGCGGGTTTCCTTGCCGATCACGGCCTGGAAGTCGCGAACCATCGCCGGGTAAGGGTGCGGACCGGCCACGGTACCGATCAGGTAGAAGGTGCTGTCAACGTTGGTCACCCAGTCACGCAGGGCTTCGTTCATCGCGTCTTTCAGCGTGCCGGTACCGGCTACCACCGGGATAACCTCGGCACCCAGCAGCTTCATGCGGAACACGTTGGCCTGCTGACGCTCGATGTCAGTGGTGCCCATGTAGATCACGCAATCCAGACCGAAACGCGCAGCGACGGTGGCAGTGGCCACACCGTGCATGCCGGCGCCGGTCTCGGCGATGATGCGCTTCTTGCCCATGCGCCGCGCCAGCAGGATCTGACCGATGCAGTTGTTGATCTTGTGCGCGCCGGTGTGGTTCAGCTCTTCACGCTTGAGGTAGATCTTCGCGCCGCCGCAGAACTCGGTCAAACGCTCGGCGAAGTACAGTGGGCTTGGACGTCCGACGTAGTCGCGCTGGAAGTAGGCCAGTTCTTCCTTGAATGCAGGATCTTCCTTGGCCAACTCATATTCGCGGGCCAGGTCGAGGATCAACGGCATCAGGGTTTCGGCAACGTAGCGGCCGCCGAACGCGCCAAACAGGCCGTTGGCATCAGGGCCGTTGCGCAGATTAGTCTGGGTCATGGGGCGCTCCAGTTGAATGCGTGAAGTGATGCATAAAGAGATAGTGGGCTTCACTCTACCCCTGACGCCCCGACCTGAAAACCGATAAGATCGCCACAACCTGTCAGGAAAACTCACAGATCAAATGAGCCATGACCTTCCTCCGCTGAACGCGCTTCGCGCCTTCGAAGCCACTGCCCGCCTGAACAGCGTCAGTCAGGCGGCGGAACAGCTGCACGTCACCCACGGTGCGGTCAGCCGGCAACTCAAGGTGCTTGAAGAACACCTCGGCGTAAGCCTGTTCATCAAGGACGGTCGCGGCCTGAAACTCACAGATGCCGGGTTGCGACTGCGTGATGCCAGCAGCGAAGCCTTCGAGCGCCTGCGCAGCGTTTGCGCCGAACTCACACAAAGCACAGCCGATGCGCCATTCGTGCTCGGTTGCTCGGGAAGCCTGCTGGCGCGCTGGTTTATCCCGCGACTGGGGCGGCTCAATGCCGACCTGCCGGACTTGCGCCTGCACTTGTCGGCCGGCGAAGGCGATCTGGATCCGCGAAAACCGGGGCTGGATGCCTTGCTGGTATTTGCCGAGCCGCCCTGGCCGGCGGACATGCAGGTTTTTGAGCTGGCCAGCGAACGCATCGGCCCGGTCATGAGCCCGCGGTTTGTCGGCTATGAACGGCTCAAGCAGGCGCCGGAAACCGCGCTGCTGAACGAACCCTTGCTGCACACTACCTCACGCCCGCAAGCCTGGCCGAACTGGGCGCAACCACGGGGGCTCGACCCCAGGGCGCTGAAGTACGGTCAGGGATTTGAACATTTGTATTACTTGCTGGAAGCCGCCGTCGCGGGTCTGGGCGTGGCGATTGCTCCCGAACCCTTGGTGACGGAGGACTTGAAGGCCGGGCGCCTGGTTGCGCCTTGGGGCTTCAGTGAAACCCCGGCGCAACTGGCGTTGTGGCTACCCAAGCGCGCCGCGGACGGGCGCGCCCGACAACTGGCGCAGTGGCTCAAGAACGAACTGCGTCGAGCGGATTAATCACGCTTGCACAACAGATAAGCGGCCAGCAGGCCCAATGCGCCCACGGCGACACCGGCAGTTGTCCAGGGGTGGTCCTGGGCGTAGTCCCGGGTGGCAATCCCGGTTTCGCGGGTTTTGACCTTGACCTCTTCATAAGCATCGGCAAGCAGATGGCGCGAGTGTTTCAAGGCATTCTCGGCGTTGCTTTTCAGGGTCTTGAGGGTTTTACGCGACTCGTCCGAGGTGTCGTCCTTCAGGCTTTCCAAAGACTTGAGCAGACTCTCGATCTCGGCTTCCATGCTTTGCAATGAGGCTTTACGTAACGAGGTGTTGGCCATGGTGGCTCTCCTGCATTGGTGATGAGTGGCGTGTGTTGGTTGGGACTTCACGGGTTCGAGAAAGTGCAGAAAATCTGAACCTCACCCTCAGAACGGCCAACAGAAGAAATAGGAAAAATCACTGCTAGTCTGTAATTCACACGCCGAGGAGAACGCCATGTCTGACCATCACACCTACAAGAAAGTCGAGCTGATCGGCTCGTCCACCAGCAGTATCGAAGATGCGATCAACAACGCGCTGGCCGAGGCCAGCAAAAGCATCAAGTACATGGAATGGTTTGAAGTGACCGAGACCCGTGGGCACATCAGGGACGGTAAGGCTGCGCACTTTCAGGTGACCTTGAAAGTCGGATTCCGGATTGCCAGCAGCTGACTTTGGGCTAGTCTTCTGAACTTGCACGCCGGTCGAATGCCATAGGGAATGGCAAAGCACTCCATGAGTGCGTCCGGCTGACGGCTGGTTACCCCTATGATCCGACCAGGGAATGCAACCGATGAAGAAGTTTATGTTGGCAGTAGGTTTGTTGAGCCTTGCGGGGAGCGCATTGGCGGGCGGCAAGCCATGCGAAGAGCTGAAAGCCGAAATCGCAGCGAAACTTGATGCCAAGGGCGTATCCGGTTATTCGCTGGAGATTGTCGACAAAGGTGCCGCTGCCGGCGGGAAAGTTGTTGGCAAATGCGAAGAGGGCGCCAAAGTGATCGTCTATAAAAAGTAGGCCGATTCTCGCCCGAATAAAAAAGCCGACGCCAAGGCGCCGGCTTTTTTATGCCTGCCGTTTGAGTATCAACCCCGCATGACCTGCGCCAGCAGCTCGTAGGAATGCACGCGATCGGCATGTTCGTACAGGTCACAGGTGAAAATGAGCTCGTCGGCCTGGGTCTGTTCGATCAGGACCTCAAGTTTGGCGCGGATTTTCTGCGGGCTGCCGATCATGGCCAGCCCAAGGAAATCGTGCACGGCATCTTTTTCATGGGGCAGCCACAGGCCGTCCATGGACTTCACCGGAGGACGCTGTACCAGGCTTTGGCCACGCATCAGGGCGAGAATCCGCTGGAACACCGAGGTCGCCAGGTAATCGGCCTGCTCGTCGGTATCGGCTGCCACCAATGGCACGCCGAGCATCACGTAGGGCTTGTCCAAAACGGCTGACGGCTTGAAATGATTGCGGTAGACCCGAATCGCCTCATGCATGTAGCGCGGAGCGAAATGCGAGGCGAAGGCGTAGGGCAGACCGCGCTCGCCGGCCAATTGCGCACTGAACAGGCTCGATCCCAACAACCAGACCGGCACATTGGTCCCGGTTCCCGGCATCGCGATGATGCGTTGGTCCGGGGTACGCGGCCCGAGGTAGCGCACCAGTTCCGCCACATCTTCCGGGAAGTCGTCGGCGCTGCCGGAGCGTTCGCGGCGCAGTGCACGTGCGGTCATCTGATCGGAACCGGGAGCGCGCCCCAGGCCCAGATCGATCCGGCCCGGATAAAGGCTTTCCAGGGTGCCGAACTGCTCGGCAATCACCAACGGTGCGTGGTTGGGCAACATCACCCCGCCCGAACCGACTCGAATGGTTGACGTGCCACCGGCCAGATAACCGAGCAGCACCGAAGTCGCGGAACTGGCGATGCCATCCATGTTGTGATGCTCAGCCACCCAGAAGCGGTTGTAGCCGAATTTCTCGACGTGCTGCGCCAGGTCCAGCGAATTGCGCAGCGACTGGGCCGCGCTGCCGTTCTCGCGCACCGGCACCAGATCGAGGGTCGAGAACTTGATATCGGACAGTCGTTTCATAAACCTGCTTCTCCAATTGAGGGCGCAGGTTTGTTCTTGCGAACGCAAACCTGCCGAATCCAAAAGCCTGATTCATGCAATGAGGGCATATACCCGAGTTTCAATAGCCCGGTAAAAAATCCCGCAAAAAAAGCAGACTGATCGGACGAGATGAACTTTGCCCCACCGTCTATCCTCACAACCCAGGCAAACGGAAACCACGAAGGCGCGACGTTTCGCGTCAATCTTGAGGAGGCAGGCATGGCTATCGTTAAGAAAGCTTCGGCTCATTGGGAAGGTGATCTGAAAACCGGCATCGGCTCGATTTCCACAGAAACCGGCGTGCTCCGCGAAGCACCCTATGGCTTCAAGGCGCGCTTCGAAGGCGGCCGGGGTACCAACCCGGAAGAGCTGATCGGCGCGGCCCACGCCGGCTGTTTCTCCATGGCGTTTTCCATGATTCTCGGCGATGCCGGCCTGAAGGCCGATAGCATCGATACCCAGGCTGAAGTCACCCTGGATCATGTGGACGGCGGTTTTGCGATTACCGCAGTTAAATTGATTCTGAAGGCAAAAATCCCCGGGGCGACCCAGGCCCGGTTCGAAGAGCTGAGCAACAAGGCCAAAGAGGGCTGTCCGGTGTCAAAAGTGCTGAATGCGAAGATCAGCCTGGAGGCAACGTTGGTCGGCTAGATTTTCATTGAAGACAAAAGATCGCAGCCTTGCACAACCTGCCGGGATCATTCGGTAAAAGGAGCTCAAGGCTGCGATCTTTTTTGCGTCGCGACAGACTTGCCCGCTAAAACTGTGGTCGAATAAATGACAGCAGCGAAAACCACGATTGTGCGTGCTGCCTCAAAGGAGCTTCACCATGAAACGTTTTGCCTTGGCGCTTATCTGTTGCGCACTGGCCACTTCGGCCCTTGCGGCACCGAAACCCTGCGAAGAACTCAAGGCCGAGATCGAAGCCAAGATCCAGGCCAGCGGCGTCACTTCCTACACGCTTGAAATCGTCACCAACGACGAGGTTCATGACCAGAACATGGTCGTGGGCTCGTGCGAAAACGGCACGAAGAAAATCATTTACCAGAAAAACGACCGCTGAACCATTCACATCAGGCAGTAGGATTCCCGGTCTTCAGCAACGATTTCGCGTTTGGCGTTGTACAGCCGGGCACCGGGGGTAAAGGCAATGGAACGGCCTTCGAGCACATAACGCTGGCCGGCTTCGAAATGATCGTATTTGATGGTCAGGTAGCACAGCCGCTCCGAAGGGCCGCTCATCATGCCCAATCCGCCACCGGGTACTTCAAAGTCGAAACGCACGATCAGTTCATGGCTGCCCGGCGTGACCTCGAAAAAACGCCCGTCGCGCAGGCGTTGTTTATCCAGTCTTTCGGCCATCAACAACTTGTCGTTAGGGAAAGGTGTCGAGAATTCGACCCAGGCCATTTTGGGATTGGGTGTCGGCATCGGGCTTTGGCAACCCGCGACAACACCGACGGCGAGTAACAGCATCAACCTGCGCATGATGGATGTCCCAAGGGATATGCATCCAGCATAACGCCGATCAGGTGTGTTGACAGCCTGCCGGCGTGCCGCGCCCAATCACTTTGCGCTGCTGATCGTAGAGTTTCGCCCAAGGCCGAAACCCGATGTTCCCTGCCTGTAGCTGATAACGCTCACCCGCGTTGAAGTCGCTGAATTTCACATTCAACTGACAATCGCGCCACAACGGCTCGGCGTCTGGGCCGATATTGGTGGGCTGGACCGCGAATTGGTACCGGACCGTCAACTCATGGCCACCGGGTTGAACCTGGAAATAGCGTTTATCGTCGGTGTTCCTGTCATCGACCTCCAGCGCCTGCAGCGCCGTATCTTCTTGCTTCGAGTCCAGGTCGATCCAGGCTTGCGCGGGATCGTGGCGGGGTATTCCGAAACCAGCACAGCCGGCCAGCATCAGCAGGCCTCCTGTCAGTATCAACATGCGCATAGCGGAGCTCCATTCAAGCGGGATAGTCTTGCGGAAAGACTCTCCAAGGAAGAATTATTGTGATCAGGCCGCTTCCTAGCCTTGGGTTACTTGATCGCGTTTTTCGCGTTTGGTTTCCGAGCCTGTTGTTTTTGTTGCTCAACGGCTGCACCAGCGCCAGCTATTACAGCCAACTGGCCAACGGCCAACTGCAGTTGCTGCGAGCCAGGGAGCCTGTTTCCAGCGTGATTGCCGACCCGGCGCGCGATCAAAAACTGCGCACACACCTGGAGCAATCGCAAAAGGCCCGAACCTTCGCCAGCCAGCAATTGCACCTGCCGGATAACCAGAGTTACCGCTTGTACGCGGATATTGGGCGTCCCTTCGTCGTCTGGAATGTCTTCGCCACGCCGGAATTTTCCCTCAAGCCCGTAAACCACTGTTTCCCCATAGCCGGTTGCGTGGCCTATCGCGGTTACTACAGCCAGAGCGCAGCCCGCGGCGCAGCGGCTTTGCAACGCTTGCAAGGCATGGACGTGTCGATTGGCGGCGTCGAGGCCTATTCGACACTTGGCTGGTTCAACGACCCGATCATCAGTTCGATGATGGGCTGGGGGGATGAGCGACTGGCCACGTTGATCTTTCACGAGCTGGCCCATCAGCGCTTCTATGTGAAGGACGACACGGAGTTCAACGAATCCTTCGCCACCTTCGTCGAGCAGGAAGGTACTCGCCAATGGCGCGCTTACCGCCAGCTGCCACCGGATAACAATGCGCAGGCACGTCAGCGCGACCAGTTCACTGAATTGGTGCTCAAGACCCGCACCCGACTGGAAAAGCTCTACACCTTGCCGCTGCCAACTGAACAAATGCGCCAGCGCAAGGCGGCCGAGTTCGAGCGCTTGCGCAGCGAATACCGGAAATTGCGCGACAGTCAGTGGGACGCAGACAAACGCTATGACGCCTGGATCTATGCCCCCATGAACAATGCCCGGCTATTGCCGTTTGGCTTGTACGACCAATGGGTGCCGGCTTTTGCCGCACTGTTCCAGCAGGAGAATGGCGACTGGCTTAAATTTTACGCCGCCGTGGAAAAGCTTGGCGCCTTGCCGACGGACGAGCGCAAGGCCGCGCTGAAGGCTTTGGCTGACGGAGCCGATCAACCAAAGAACCAGTAGCAAACCCCGATCGCACCCAGCACCCCGGCAAGCTCGGCCAGCAATGCACAACCAACGGCATGGCGTGCACGCTGGATGCCCACGGCGCCGAAGTACACCGCCAGGACATAGAACGTCGTTTCGGTACTGCCCTGGACAGTTGCCGCCACCAGTGCCGGGAAGCTGTCCACACCCGAGGTCTTCATGGTTTCAATCAGCATCGCCCGGGCGGCGCTACCGGAGAAGGGTTTGACCATCGCCGTAGGCAGCGCATCGACGAAACGCGTGTCCCAACCGGCCCATTCCACCAGATGACGGATCCCGTCCAGGCCAAAGTCCAGCGCCCCGGACGCGCGCAGTACGCCTACCGCGCAGAGCATCGCCACCAGGTAGGGCAGCAAGTTTTTGGCGACGTCGAAACCCTCTTTGGCTCCTTCAACGAAAGCCTCGTAGACCTTCACTTTGCGCAGCGCGCCGATCACTAAGAACAGCATGATCAGGCCAAACAGCGTCAAGTTGCCGAGGATCGATGACAGGCCGGCCAGAGCGGTCGCCGAAAGGGTCGCCAGCAACGCCATGAAAGCACCGAGGGCGAGGGCGCCGGGGATCAGGTAGGCCAGCACTACGGGGTCCCAGATGCGCAGGCGCTGCATGAACGCCACCGACAGGAAGCCGACAATGGTGGAGCAACTGGTCGCCAGCAGGATCGGCAGGAACACCAGCGTCGGGTCCGGAGCCCCTTGCTGGGCGCGATACATGAAGATCGTCACCGGCAACAGGGTCAGCGAGGAGGCGTTGAGCACCAGGAACAGGATCTGTGCGTTGCTGGCGACGGTCGCGCTGGGATTGAGTTCTTGCAGTGCTTTCATGGCCTTGAGGCCGATCGGCGTGGCGGCGTTGTCCAGGCCCAGGCCATTGGCGGCGAAGTTCAGGGTGATCAGGCCGATGGCCGGATGACCCGGCGGGACTTCAGGCATCAAGCGCAAGAACAGTGGTCCCAGGGCCTTGGCCAGCCATTCGACGATGCCGGCTTTCTCGGCAATGCGCAGAAAACCCAGCCAGAGGGTGAGGGTGCCGAACAGCAGCACCATGACTTCGACCGACAGCTTGGCCATGGCAAAAATGCTTTCCACCATCGCCGCGAATATCCCGGCGTTGCCACCAATCAGCCACTGGGCCAGCGCCGATACGGCTGCCACGATGAAGAAGCCAAGCCACAGGCCATTGAGCATCAGTCAAATCCCCCCAAAAGATCCGCGAATGATAGCGGGGTGGCCAGAAACGACAAACCCCGGATTTCTCCGGGGTTTGTCTGGTGCGGCAGATGCTCCCACAAGGGGTATTACATCAGCTCTTGGAAATCTCGCCTACCGGCAGCTTTTCCTTGCTGCGCCAGTGCGGCAGGGAGTTCCAGTAGCGCTGGCCCTTGGCGTCGTCGTACATGCCTTCCCAACGAGCGATAACCAGAACCGCCAGGGCGTTGC
This sequence comes from Pseudomonas sp. S2_F07, assembly GCF_054668325.1. Classification (NCBI taxonomy): domain Bacteria; kingdom Pseudomonadati; phylum Pseudomonadota; class Gammaproteobacteria; order Pseudomonadales; family Pseudomonadaceae; genus Pseudomonas; species Pseudomonas sp. S2_F07. Next base: position 3,950,465 of record NZ_CP162758.1, on the reverse strand, counting down.
CGATCACGTTCAGCGCGGTACGGGCCATGTCCATGACACGGTCGACACCGGCGATGAACGCCAGGCCTTCCAGAGGAATACCGACGCTGCCCAGGGTGGCCAGCAGTACCACGAAGGACACACCCGGTACGCCGGCGATGCCTTTGGAGGTGACCATCAACGTCAGTACCAGCAGCAGTTGCTGGCTGATCGACAGGTCGATGCCATACAGCTGGGCAATGAAGATTGCCGCGATGCTTTGGTACAGGGTCGAACCGTCGAGGTTGAACGAGTAACCGGTCGGCACCACGAAGCTGCAAATCGCTTTCGGCGCGCCGTAGGCTTCCATCTTCTCTATCACGCGCGGCAGCACGGTTTCGGAGCTTGCGGTGGAGTAGGCCAGTACCAGCTCATCCTTGAAGATGCGCATCAGCTTGATCACCGAGAAGCCGAACAGGCGAGCGATCAGGCCCAGGATCACGAAAGCGAAGAAGGCGATGGCGACGTAAACCAGGATCACCAGTTTGGCCAGCGGTATCAGCGAGGCGAAGCCGAAGTTGGCAACGGTCACCGCGATCAGTGCGAACACGCCGATCGGGGCGTAGTTCATGATCATGTGAGTGACCTTGAACATGCTTTCCGAAACGCCCTGGAACATCTTCACCAGCGGCTCACGCAGGTCCGCCTGCAGGCTCGACAGACCGAGACCGAACAATACGGAGAAGAAGATGATCGGCAGCATTTCGCCGCGAACCATGGCCGCGAAGATGTTCGACGGGATCAGGTTGAGGATGGTTTCGATGAACGCGTGTTCATGCTGAACCTCGGCCGCCGTGGCCTGGTACTTGGAAATGTCCACAGTGCCCAGGGTGCTCATGTCGATGCCGGCACCCGGATGGAACAGGTTGGCCAGCAGCAGGCCGACCACGATGGCGATGGTGGTGACGATCTCGAAGTAGATGATGGTCTTGAAGCCGATGCGCCCCAGCTTCTTGGCGTCACCGACGCCGGCAATGCCGACGATCAAAGAGGAGATGACGATCGGGATCACGATCATCTTGATCAGACGGATAAAGATATCGCCTGCCGGTTGCAGGACGTTGCTGATCCACCAGGCTTTTTCGGCACTGAAATGGTTGAGCAGCGCACCGATTGCTATCCCCAATACCAGACCGATGAGGATCTGCCAGGCGAGGCTAAGCTTTGCCTTCTTCATATTTTTACCCTTACTTGCGTTTGACTCAGGGAGATGCGCGAACTGGAACGCTTATGGCGAAAAAGTCCAGTGCATCTGCCCCCCGTATAAGGTGCCCCGGAGCGCGTGTTTGCCGCTCTCTGGCAGGCGAAAAAAGGCGCAACTATTCCGATGCAGGTAAGCGCCGTCTAATGCCGTAAACGCCTACCCTATGCAGAATCGGCATGAGGTTTTTTTAGCGAAACGCGCGTCCCAACCGGTTCGAATACGACATTTCAGCAGGCATAAGTGCCGTGAACCGGCCATCACAGAGCAGATTGAATATTTTTTGAGCAGCGACTGAGCGTTGATTTTTCAGCAAAATCCCGCCGGGCGAAGGGAAAAATCGCGGCCAAAGAAAGGTGATTTTTCTCGATATACGGTCACCAATGAAACACCGAGAAAAGTATTTTCCGACGTAACAGGGATAAGGACGGGATAACACTGACGAAATAGAGACGAGCGCTCTATTTCAATATGTTGCTTGATCAAGCCCTTCGCAAGCCCGTCGAGCCTTGGCGGTCCGGCGAACTTGCGCAGTAGCTTCTCCTGACCCGGCCCTTGCGCAGGTACTCCCTGTACCCGTAGGTCACTCCGCCCCTGAAACAGGCAGAACGTCCCGACCCCTTGGTCATGCGCCGGCCTTCCTCAGGTGGCGCAGGTGGAAAGAGGCGCTGGCCTCCTTCGTGTACAAATTCTGTTCTATCAGCAAGCCCTTGATGGGGCCTCAGGCAAGTCGGGAAAACGCCAGCCCGCATGCCATGGCACTACCGCCCAACAGCAGGGCGGCTGCCAGTGACTTGAACAAACCTCTCATATCAGCCTCGACCGCGACGGCCAAAGAAGAAGGAAGCAATGAACATCACCAGGAACACGACAAACAGAATCTTGGCGATACCCGTGGCGGTGCCCGCGATACCACCGAAGCCCAGTACAGCGGCGATGATGGCGATGATCAGGAATGTGATTGCCCAGCTCAACATGGTGATTCTCCTTACGCTTCTGTTTAGAGGTGCTGCATTTCCCGGCGCATGGGGTGCGGCGGAAGTTATGTCTAAAACACCCAACGCTCTTGATGACGTATCTCACCCACAGGCCCGGCCTGGTCGACATCCATCATGCGCATCGGTGGGCTATCAGCCTGACTACTGCTGACGGCGCTGAAATGGGTTTGGGTCGGATGCGGAATCGACAGGCATGGCGCTTCCGGCTGCCGGCTCTGCTCCCAGCGCAGAAACTGCTGGCCGCCAAGCAAGGTAATCAACAGCGCCAGAACAGCAAACAGTCCTTGCTGGATATACACAGGCGAGAGTTGCAGGTGGGCGGCACGTTGACGGTTCATCCTGGGGCTCCTACCACTGGGGTCGGTTCGATAGCGGGCGCTTGTTTTTGAATGCCCTGGTTAATCAGACAATTGCAGAGCGCATGCCAGCTTTGATACGAATTAATTCCCTTTAATATCAATATGTTATGAACGCCAAGGAAACCACTTCGCGCGCATCCTGCACGATGCCATCTATGCAGTCGTGCGTATTGCACGACGGGTCTGAAGGAAGGCGTAAATTTTTTGAATTGAGAGGAGGGTACGGAGGTCAGAAATTCACGCTGGCCGTTGGCAGATTCCGGGTATCTATCAAAAGACCCGCAAAGTCAGGTGGCTAACCGATACATCCGATGAGAGCTACCCTGCCATGACAGGAATGGCTCAGAATCAATCATGCAACTTGCCCGATTTCTCCGGGACTAAATTAAGATCATTCTTTAAGGAGCGTAGGAAAATGGAATCCGCCACTGAGCATCAAGGCCGCATTCTGCTGGTGGACGATGAGTCCGCCATCCTGCGTACTTTCCGTTACTGCCTTGAAGACGAAGGCTACAGCGTGGCCACCGCCACCAGCGCCGCGCAGGCAGATGCCCTGTTGCAGCGACAGGTTTTCGACCTGTGCTTCCTCGATTTGCGTCTGGGTGAAGACAACGGCCTCGATGTGCTGGCCCAGATGCGTATCCAGGCGCCCTGGATGCGGGTGGTGATCGTCACTGCCCACTCGGCCGTCGACACGGCCGTGGATGCGATTCAGGCCGGTGCCGCCGATTATCTGGTCAAACCGTGCAGCCCCGATCAATTGCGTCTGGCAACCGCCAAGCAACTGGAAGTTCGACAACTGTCGGCGCGACTGGAAGCCCTGGAAGGCGAGGTGCGCAAGCCCAAGGATGGTCTGGACTCCCACAGCCCAGCCATGAAAGTGGTACTCGAAACCGCCCGTCAGGTCGCCACGACTGACGCCAATATTCTGATTCTGGGTGAATCCGGTACCGGCAAGGGCGAACTGTCCCAAGCCATTCATGGCTGGAGCAAACGCGCGAAGAAATCCTGCGTCACGATCAACTGCCCGTCGCTGACCGCCGAGCTCATGGAAAGCGAACTCTTCGGCCACAGCCGCGGCGCCTTCACCGGCGCCAGCGAAAGCACCTTGGGGCGAGTCAACCAGGCTGATGGCGGAACGCTGTTTCTCGACGAGATCGGCGACTTTCCCCTGACATTGCAGCCGAAGTTGCTGCGTTTTATTCAGGACAAGGAATATGAGCGCATCGGTGATCCGGTGACCCGTCGTGCCGATGTGCGCATCCTTGCGGCCACCAACCTCAACCTTGAGGACATGGTGCGCGATGGTCGTTTCCGTGAAGACCTGCTCTATCGCCTGAATGTCATAACCTTGCACCTGCCACCGCTACGCGAACGCCGCGAAGATATTCTCAACCTGGCCGACCGTTTCCTGGCGCGCTTCGTCAAGGAGTACGCCCGTCCCGCGCGCGCCTTCAGCGACGAGGCCCGGGAAGCGCTGCTGAGTTATCGCTGGCCGGGCAACATCCGTGAGCTGCGCAACGTGATTGAGCGGGCGAGCATCATCTGTCCGCAGGAGCGGGTCGAGATCAGCCATCTGGGCATGGCTGAAACCCCGGTCACCAATGCACCGCGAATCGGCGCGGCACTGAGCCTGGATGAGCTGGAAAAGGCCCACATCGGCGCGGTCCTCGCCACCGCCGACACCCTGGATCAAGCGGCGAAAACCCTGGGCATCGACGCCTCGACGCTGTACCGCAAGCGCAAGCAGTACAACCTGTGAGCAATCGCCGATGAAACTGGCGATGAAATTACGGACCCGGCTTTTCCTGAGCATCTCCGCACTGATCACCGTCGCGTTGCTCGGGCTCTTGCTCGGGTTGGTCAGCGTGATGCAGATGGCCGGCAGCCAGGAAGCACTGATCCGCAATAACTTCATCACCCTGGACCTGGGGCTCAAGCTGCGTCAGACCCTGGGTGATCAATTGATCATCATGCTCAGCGAGAAGCCTGACTCCGCCGCTTTCGCGGCCTCGAAGCAGCATTACTTCGAACTGCTGGAGGAAGGCATCGCCCAGGAGCCGGCAGATACCGGAAGCGAGCACGGCTTCAGAAAAGCCAAGGCCGACTACGAGAGCTTTATCCAGGCTTATGAAACGTCCCCGAACCCGTCGAATGTGCTCAGCAGCCACGACAACCTGACGGAAAAATTCAACGCACTACGCAATGGCCTGATCGCCGAGCACAAGCGCGCACTGGATAACATCAGCGATACCGAGCGACAGGCCCGGGAGCAGGCATTGCTGATTGCAGGGTTGCTTGGCCTGGTGGGGCTGGCAGTGCTGATCATCGGCTTCGTGACCGCGCAAGCTATCGCCCGACGTTTCGGGGAGCCCATCGAGGCCTTGGCCAAGGCGGCGGACCATATCGGCCAGGGCAATTTCGATGTCACCCTGCCGATTTCTTCGGCGATGGAACTGAACCAGCTGACCCGACGTTTCGGGATCATGGCCCAGGCACTGCGTGAACATCAGGCCACCAACGTCGATGAGCTGCTGGCCGGTCAGCAGCGTTTGCAGGCCGTGCTCGATAGCATCGACGACGGACTCCTGATGATCGACCGCCAGGGTCATCTGGAACACCTTAACCCTGTAGCCCAGCGTCAATTGGGCTGGGAGTCCGATCGTCTGGGTCAGGGGTTGGGCACGGCGCTGAAGCGCCCCGAGCTCGATGAGCAGCTGCAACTGGTACTGCGCGGCGGCACGCTGGAGCGGGCGCTGGAAGACTTGAGTGTCGAAGTCGACGGCGAGTCGCGACTGCTGACCTACAGCCTGACTCCGGTCAGCCATACCCAGGGCCATATTCTGGGCGCCGTGATGGTGCTGCATGACGTCACGGAACAGCGTGCCTTCGAACGGGTACGCAGCGAATTTGTATTACGCGCCTCCCATGAATTGCGCACACCAGTCACTGGCATGCACATGGCCTTCGGATTGTTCCGTGAGCGCGCGCACTTTGCCCAGGACTCCCGGGAAGCCGACCTGCTCGATACCGTGAATGAGGAGATGCAGCGGCTGATGCAGTTGATCAACGACCTGCTGAACTTCTCCCGTTACCAGAACGGTTTGCAGAAGCTCACCCTGACGCCTTGTTCCATCGAGGCGTTGCTGGAACAGGCTCGCTCACGCTTTGCCACGGCGGCCGAAGAGCAGGAAATCAATCTGCTGGTGGAGGTGCAGGAGCCTTTGCCGCGGTTACAGGCCGACCAGCCACAACTGGAGCGGGTACTCGACAACTTGCTCGACAATGCCTTGCGGCACACCGGATCCGGCGGGCGGATACGTTTGCATGCCCGGCGCCACGGTGACCGGGTCATCATCAGCGTCGAGGACAACGGCGAAGGTATTGCCTACGGCCAGCAGGGGCGGATCTTCGAGCCGTTCGTGCAGGTCGGACGCAAGAAAGGCGGGGCCGGGCTCGGCCTGGCCTTGTGCAAGGAGATCGTGCAATTGCATGGCGGGCGGATGGGCGTCTATTCACGGCCGGGGCAGGGTACTCAGTTCTACATGGCGCTGACCGTCTAGGTCACCCTCACGCTTCGTCATCCAGGCGCCGGCCTCCCCGACGTCGCCCCCGGGTAATCAATTCAGTGAACTGCACTGCGCTCAGCGCCCGCGCGAACAGCCAGCCCTGGCCGAACTTCACGCCTTCACTGCACAGGAACGCGGCCTGGGCCTCATGCTCGATGCCCTCGGCAATCACCTTCAGGTGCAGCGACTGGGCCATGTGAATGATGTGCGGGGCCACGCCGCTGCTGGCGGCGTCATGGCCCAGCGCGTCAATGAACGCCTTGTCGATTTTCAGGCAATCCACCGGCAGGGTTTGCAAATAGGCGAGGCTGCAATAGCCGGTGCCAAAGTCATCGATCAACACCTGGTGTCCGACATCCCGTAGCGCTTGCAGGTTTTCCCGGGCCACCACCACATCGACCAGCCCGCGCTCGGTGACTTCAAAGGCAATTTGCCGCGCAGCGACGCGGTGCAGGGTCAACAACCGCGCCATCACCTGGCCGATCCGCGGAACCATCACATCACACGCCGCGAGATTGACCGAGATGTACAACTGCGGGTTGGCACGCAGCAACTGGCCGAGTTGCTCGAGCAGGCGTTGCAGGACGAAGTCCGTCATCTGGCGAATCTGCCCGGTATTCTCTGCCATCGGAATGAACAGGTCGGGACTGGTCAGGGTGCCGTCCGGCCTGCGCCAGCGCAGCAGTGCTTCAGCCCCGACACAGTTGCGGCTATCGAGGTCGAAGATCGGTTGATACAGCACCTGCAACTCGCCCCGGCGAATCGCGCCGGTCAGTTCGGCGTCCAGCGACTGCCGCTGGCGCACCAGCAGAAACACCAGGAACCCGACGCAGATGCCCAGCGCGAGGCTGGCCGGCAGCAACCACCACCAGACCGCCGGGATATGCATGCCGGTGCGTGGGCTGATCAACACCAATTGATATTCCGGGTTGTCGGTGGGCATCCGGTATATCAGGCGTGCCTGGGTGATTTGCAGCGCATCACGGTTTTTCGGTGGCCAGGCCTCGTCCGGCGGCCATACCTGAGAAGCGCCGAGCACCGGAATCGCGCGCGCGCCATGGTCCAGGACTACCAGCAGGCTGCTGCCCGGCGACAGGTCGACCATATCGGTCAAATGCCCGCGAGAGGTCGCGACCCGGAAATTCCCGCGCCCGAGCATCAGCGCGGCGCGGTTTTCATCGGGTTCGGTGGTGGTGTTGAGCCAATAGCTGTAAGTCGGGCCCTTGATGTCTGGCGATCGACTCAGCGACAACCCTTCCTGGCGGGGGCGATTGGAGCAGATTCGCGAGGAGTCCATGTAGGCAGCTTCGTAGACGAAGCGATAATTGAACGAAACCTGCTGCAGGGTTGCGATCATTTCAGCATCGCAACCGCGCAACGGTTGCGCTTCAAGGTCGTCAAGGCTTTCACGCAGTTGACCGAAGAGCTGTTCCAGGCGGGCGAGGAAGCGTTCGCCCTGAGCATTCATTTCTTCGCTTTCGTTTTGCTCGACCTGGTGTATGGCAACGAACAGGCTGCCGGCCATCAACAACGTTGCGCTCAAGACAGTAGACATCAGCCCCAGGAACCAGGGGCGATGGAACCAACTACGTAAGGTCTCTCGAGCAGCGGTCATTGTGAAATATCCGAAGGATTACCAATGAGTTATAGCTGCTGATTGGAAAAAAGCCCTGACCGTCGGGCGGGCGTCATTATTTTGTCTGATTCAACACCAAAAGTAGCGCGGCAGTTTGCGCATCCGGAGTGCCATCGAAGTGCGCCGGACGGAAATGCATCTGGAATGCCGCGATCACATGTCGTGTCGCGACATCGAGCTCGCCGGTTTGTGGCGAGGCATAACCCAGGCGGGTCAACTGCGCCTGAAACCAGCTGATGCTCGGCAACTGCTCGGCGAACAACATTTGCTGGCGCGCCACCGCCTGTTCATTCGGCCAGATACCCAGGCCTTCGGCGGCCAGACGCTTCCAGGGAAACAGCGGCCCCGGGTCCAGCTTGCGCAAAGGTGCAATATCGCTATGGCCGATGATGTCGCGAGGCTTGATGCCCTGACGTTTGCTGATGTCCTTGAGCAATACGATCAACGACTGGATCTGATCTTCGGTGTAGGGATACCACACGCGTCCGGTCGGGGTGTCCTTGAAGCCCGGATTGACGATTTCGATACCGATGGAACTGGAGTTCAGCCAGGTCCGGCCATTCCATTCGCTCTCCCCGGCGTGCCAAGCTCGCACATTTTCATCCATCAGCTTGTAGATGGTGGCGCCCTTGTCGTCGCCGATCAGGTAATGGCTGCTGACTTCACCGTGGGTCAGCAATTGCAACGAACGCTCCAGCGAGGCATTGGTGTAATGCACCACCACGAACTGCACACGGCTGTCGTAATTGGCTGAGGGATGACTGGTGTCAAAACGGGGACCGCCGGCGCAGCCGGCCAGCAGAATCAGTGACGCAATCAGAGCAAAATATTTCATGGCGAAGGCAGTACACACAAGACAATAATGCAACAGTGTAACGTAATGCCTGGCGGGCTGACGGCAATCAAACAAAATGGAACAATTGACGATCAGCCCGGCTCCACGCGATTGCGTCCGGCATTTTTTGCGCGATACAGCGCCTGATCGGCTCTTTTAAGCACCTGATCGCCGTGTTCACCCGGCCTGAACGCCGTCATCCCGATAGACACGGTGATGGTCACCGGCTCTCCCTTGAAGTGGAAAGGACAAGCCTCAATGGAGGCCCGCAAGGCTTCCAGCAACTTCAACCCCGCCGCTGGCACCGTGGATGGCATCAACAGCACAAACTCCTCGCCGCCAAACCGGGCAATGAAATCCGTCCCGCGCAACCGCTTGCGCAACACACTGGCGATGATTTTCAGCACTTTGTCACCGGCCAGGTGCCCGTAGTTATCGTTGATCCGCTTGAAATGATCGAGGTCGAGCATGGCAAGCAACAACGTGTTGCCATGTTGCTGCCATTGTGTGATTTCATGATCCAGGCGCTCGCTCCAGGCCGCACGGTTGGGCAGCCCGGTCAACGGGTCGACCAATGCCTTCTGCCGTTGCTCTTCAAGGTGCTCGCGGTAACCCTGGGCCTCCTGCTCCATATGGGCGACCCGTTCGGCCAGGCTGTGCAAGCGCGCAGCGACCTCCTGCTCGCGCTCATCGCGTTGTTTCTGGTGCTGGTCCATGGTACCCAGCAAGCCTTCGAGATGGTTTTCCAGTACGTGCTTGAGATCCTCCAGGTCCGCCGCTTCCTGCATGCTGCTTTGCAGGCCATCGACCTGTTCACGGATCTGCGTATCCATCTGCCGCGCAGCCGAACGGTTGTCGGCGTGCCCTGCGGTGGCGGCCTGCAAGTTGCTCTGGAACGACTCGAGACGCTCGTTCAATCGTTGCAGATAGGCTTCGAACTCATGCTGGCCGCTGTCGGTAATAGCCAGCATCAACGTGGCGAAGTCGTCGAGGATCGGCAGCAATTCGTACCAGTTCAGACCGTTTTTCAAACGATCGCGCATGGATTCGGCTTGCGGGCGATGACGTTCGGGCAATGTCAGGTCGTCGAGCAGCCCCAGCAGCGTGTCTTCGATGTGACTGGCCACCGAGCTGTAGGAGGGCTCGGGGGAATCCGGAAGTGCATAGAGAATATCGTGTTCGGATAGCGCCTGATCGACGACGGCCACATCCTCCATAGGCATCGGAGGTAAAGGCAAGCTATCCGGCGAAACTTGCGCGGTCAGCTCGTCAGGGTTTGCTTCCGATTCAGGAGTCGTCGCGATGGTTTCCGGGGCGGACTGCCCGGCCGATTCGATTTCTGCCGCGACGGCACTGGCCGGTTGAGGTTCCACAGCCGGGTGGGCAAAAGCTACGATTGCCGGAGCAGGCGCAGCCACGGTTGGCCCGGTCGGTGCAGACTCACCTTCAACTCGCGCAGCGGGGGGTACCTGGAAAGTTGCCGCAGGATTCCTGGCTACAGAGACCAGATCAGGAGAAATAACCGTTGATGCCGCTGCCTCCTCCGCTTCACGACCGCCGAACAACCGCTGCAGCAAGCCCGGCCGGCCATTCTCCGTCGGGGTCTCCAGCTGGCTCAGGGCCTTGCCCTGCAAGCCACTCAGCTCGCTGAGCAGCAAGGGTATCTCACGTGCCTGACTGACTCGCGCATCCAGTTGCTTGGCGAAACTCTTGAGTGGCCGACTCACATCCCGTGGCAACGGCAATGTTTGCAGTTGTGTGACCAGCGCATTGAGGGCGGCACTGGTCTGGTTGACCCGGGTTTCCCGACGCTGCTCCGAGTCGAGCACTGCCTTTTCAAGGCGTGGAATCAGCGCGGCCAGGCCTGCGTCCATGTCGTCGGTGCGCACGACCTCGCGCATTTCTTTCATGCATTGGTCAACGGCGCGGTCAGTACCTTCCGCCGCCAGGGTGCTGCGCACCAGCCCGCGACGCAGCAAGTCGAGCCGCGCGTCCCAGCGACGTTCGAGCTTTTCCTGTTGTTCGATGCTTTTGAGGTATTTCTCTTTCCAACGCTGTGCTTCGTCGCTCATTCAGGGGTTCCGCGAGGGGCAGGACTCAATGCGGGCAATGCATCGGCCGTGAGCGAACCCGGCAAACGAATCTCTACCGCTACCGGCAGGTGATCGGAAATGGGCTGTGCCAGCACCTCGACCTTTTCCAGGGTCAGGCTCGGGCTCAGCAAGATATGGTCCAGGCAGCGCTGTGGGCGCCAGCTGGGAAACGTCGCTTCCAGTTGCGGCGCAAGCAGGCCGAGATCGCGCAACGGGGAATGTTGCAGCAGGTCACTGGCATGGGTGTTCATGTCGCCCATCAGTACCTGGTGCTTGTAGTCGCCAATCAACTCGCGGATGTAGGCCAATTGCAGGCTGCGGGCCCGGGCGCCCAACGCCAGGTGCATCATGACCACCACCAGCGCTTCCGGGCCTTCGCCGAACCGCACCAGAATGGCTCCGCGCCCCTTTGGCCCCGGCAACGGATGATCCTCGATTGCCCATGGGCGCAACCGGCTGAGCACGCCATTGCTGTGCTGGGCCAGGCGACCGAGATTGCGATTGAGTTGTTGATACCAGTAGGGAAAGGCACCGAGCTGGGCCAGGTGTTCGACCTGATTGACGTAGCCTGATCGCAGGCTGCCGCCATCGGCCTCTTGCAAGGCGACCAGATCGAAGTCGCCCAGCAGATTGCCGATTTTCTGCAGGTTATCGGCACGCCCGGTGTGCGGCAGCAGGTGCTGCCAGCCCCGGGTCAGGTAATGCCGGTAGCGCTCGGTACTGATACCGACCTGGATATTGAAACTGAGCAAGCGCAGACGACTGTCTGCGGGCAAGCCCGTGGACTCCAGATGATGCTCGTTGACCCGCGGATCATGCAGGCCAACGATGCGTTCAGTACCCCATCGGCGCATGGCAGTGACTGCCCTTAGTTGGCGGCAGCCTTGTTAGCCGCTCGCTCTTTGTCGATCAGTTTGTCGGCCAGTTGCAAGGCCTGTTCGGCACCGCCGGCGGAACCCACGTCAAAGCGGTACTTGCCATTGACGATCATGGTTGGAACGCCGGAGATTTCGTACTTCTTGGCCAGTTCACGAGCCTTGACGATCTGGCCCTTGATAGCGAAAGAGTCGAAAGTCGCAAGGAACTTGTCCTTGTCCACGCCTTGGGTAGCGAGGAAGTCGGCCATGTCGTTCTTGTCGGTCAGTTTTTTGTGTTCTTTCTGAATGGCATTGAACACCGCGGCATGGACGTTGTGTTCGACACCCATGGCTTCAAGGGTCAGGAACATCTGGCCGTGAGCGTCCCACGGGCCACCGAACATGGCTGGAATGCGCACGAAGTTCACGTCCGAAGGCAGCTTCTCGACCCACGGATTGATCACTGGCTCGAAGGCGAAGCAATGCGGGCAGCCGTACCAGAACAGCTCTACCACTTCGATCTTGCCAGGCACGGCGACCGGAACAGGGTTGGTCAGTTCGACATAAGGCGCGGCGGGGGCGTCAGCGGCCTGGGCAGTCATGCCGAACAGGCTGGCAGCGGCAAAAACGGCGCTGATGATCAGATTACGCATGCTTTACTCCTGGACAAATTTTATCGCCTCGCGCGACTTGTTATCGGACAGATCCTGGCGGGCTTGAGTTCTGTAGTGTAACGGCAGCGGCCACAAAAAAGGGCGGCCAAGGCCACCCTTTTTATACTTGCTGTGACGGATTAATCGAGCGTTAACACTGCAGGCGATAAGCTCGCCGCTCAACGCCTGATCCGCCGGCCTTAGTGCAGGCCTTGAATGTAGCTGGACACCGCGGCGATGTCTTCGTCGCTCAGCTTCTTGGCAATGCTCTGCATGGGCTTGGTATCGCCGTCGTTGGTGCGGCCGCCTTCTTCCTTGCGGAAATCGACCAGTTGCTTGCCGACGTATTGAGCGTGCTGACCACCCAGGTGCGGGAAACCGGCAGCCGCGTTACCTGCGCCATTTGGCGAGTGGCAACCGGTGCAGGCTGGCAAGCCCTTGGCCAGGTCACCACCACGGAACAGGGCTTCACCGCGAGCGACAATCTTCGGATCGGCGGCACCGACGCTACCTTTCTGGCTGGCGAAGTAGGCGGCGATGTCCGCCAGGTCCTGATCGCTCAGGTTGGTGAGCAGGCCGGTCATTTCCAGAACAGTGCGCTTGCCCGACTTGATGTCGTGCAATTGCTTGGTCAGGTAGCGTTCACCCTGACCCGCCAGTTTTGGAAAGTTTGGCGCCATGCTGTTGCCATCCGGGCCGTGGCAGGCGCCACAGACGGCGGCTTTGGCCTGGCCGGCTTTTGCATCACCCGGTTGTACTGCCTCACCTGCAGCATGGGCCATGCCGGAGATGCCCACGGTCAACAGCAGACTCACGATCAATTTCTTCATCAGCTAATCCAACTACGGCTAAGGGTTAAGAGTTATGGACCGGGCTTACTCGCTCATCCAAAGGATGATGGCTTGGTAATCCTCGGCACTGCAGTCCATGCACAAACCACGCGGCGGCATCGCCTTGAAACCCTGGGTCACGTGTTGCACCAGCGTCTCCATACCTTTCGCCAACCTCGGCGTCCAAGCTTCCTGATCGCCTTTTTTCGGCGCCATGGGGAGTTGGCCGGAATGACAGGCACCACAAACACGGTTGTACACAGCTTCCGGATCCTGTGTAGCCTGAGCGCTGTAAAGCGGCATCAATACACCGGCAGCTAGCAGCCATTTCGTCATAAAACGACCTTTTCAGGGTTGAGAGCGAGCTGCGTTCTAGTGCGCAATCAAGGTCTGTCGCTCTCGTGAACTTCATCCTACGCTGGGACAAAGCGCACACAAAATCTGCGGCATTATATACTGGCGTCACTGAAACGGAAGCGACACTGCTTGCCGCACCCATTCCTGGCGCCGCCCACATCGGAAATCCCATGCAACTCAAGAATCCCATCCTCGGTCTGTGCCAACAGTCCACCTTCATGCTCAGCGCCGCCAAAGTCGACCAATGTCCGGATGACGAGGGCTTCGAAGTCGCCTTCGCCGGGCGTTCCAACGCCGGCAAGTCGAGTGCCTTGAACACCCTGACGCACGCCAGCCTGGCGCGCACCTCGAAAACCCCGGGGCGCACGCAACTGTTGAATTTCTTCAAGCTAGACGATGAACGCCGTCTGGTCGACCTGCCGGGCTACGGTTATGCAAAAGTACCGATCCCGCTCAAGCAACACTGGCAGCGTCACCTGGAGGCATATCTGGGTGGTCGCGAGAGTTTGAAAGGTCTGATCCTGATGATGGACATCCGCCATCCGATGACCGATTTCGACCTGTTGATGCTCGACTGGGCCGTGGCTGCCGGCATGCCGATGCACATTCTGCTGACCAAAGCGGACAAGCTGACCTACGGCGCGGCCAAGAACACACTGCTCAAGGTTCAGGCGGAAATCCGCAAGGGCTGGGGCGACCTGGTGACAATCCAGCTGTTTTCGGCCCCGAAACGCATGGGCCTGGAAGATGCCTACACCGTACTGGCCGGCTGGATGGAACTGGCGGACAAGGGTGCCGAAGCAGAAGCCCAGTAAGTGCGAAAACTGCCTGCGGTGCACGCGGGCAGTTTTCTCGGGGCAAAAAAAACCCCGGGCTTCATATGGGGAGGGAGAAGTTCCGGGGTTGAAGCTCTAGACCGCTAGGGCGGGGTCCAGATATCTGCCAACACTTAACACAACATAGGAGCATCGAAGGGCTTCACCAGCCATTCAGTAACTCTGAGTGGTGGTGTGCAAGATTAGTTCAGATTTTTTTCAAATGGGTTTGAAATAACTCTGATAACCCTTCGGACCAAACTGTTTTTTGCGCCCTTCTGCCGCGGCACTATGCCGCAGCAGAAAAGGTCTTTTCAGGGGGCTCAGTGAGCCTCATCCCAGTTGTTTCCAACACCCACTTCGACCAGCAACGGCACATCCAGTTTCGCCGCCTCGCTCATGTGCACGCGAATTTCATCGCGAACCTGGTCGACCAGGTCTTCACGCACCTCGAGCACCAGCTCATCGTGCACCTGCAAGATGACTTTGGCGTCGAGGCCCGACACGCTCAGCCAGTTATCCACCGCGACCATGGCTTTCTTGATGATGTCTGCAGCGGTGCCTTGCATCGGCGCGTTGATCGCCGTGCGTTCGGCGGCGGCGCGCTCTTGCGGCTTGTTGGAATTGATGTCCGGCAGGTACAGGCGACGGCCGAAGAACGTCTCGACATACCCTTGCTCGGCGGCCTGGGCACGCGTGCGGTCCATGTACTGGCGAACGCCGGGGTACCGGGCGAAGTAGGTATCGATGTAGGCCTTGGCGGTCTTGGTGTCGACGCCGATGTCCTTGCCGAGCTTCTGCGCGCCCATGCCGTAGATCAGGCCGAAGTTGATCGCCTTGGCGCTGCGGCGCTGGTTGGAGGTCACGTCGGCCAGTTCGACCTTGAACACTTCGGCGGCGGTCGCGGTGTGTACGTCCAGATTGTGGCGGAAGGCGTTCATCAGCCCTTCATCCCGGGACAGGTGCGCCATGATCCGCAGTTCGATCTGCGAATAATCCGCCGCCAGCAGCTTGTAACCGGCCGGGGCCACGAACGCCTGGCGGATGCGCCGCCCTTCGGCGGTGCGCACCGGGATGTTCTGCAGGTTCGGATCACTGGAGGACAGCCGCCCGGTGGACGCCACTGCCTGGTGATACGAGGTATGGATCCGCCCGGTACGCGGGTTGATCTGCTCCGGCAGACGGTCGGTGTAGGTGCTTTTCAGCTTGCTCATGGAGCGGTATTCCATGAGCACTTTCGGCAATCGATAGTCGTCTTCTGCCAGTTTGGCCAGCACTTCTTCGGCGGTGGACGGCTGGCCCTTGGCGGTTTTCTTCAATACCGGCAGGCCGAGCTTCTCGTAAAGGATCACGCCAAGCTGCTTGGGCGAACCGAGGTTGAATTCCTCACCTGCAATCTCAAAGGCTTCACGCTCCAGCGCCACCATCTTGTCGCCCAGTTCAATGCTTTGCACGCCCAGCAAGGCGGCGTCGACGTATGCGCCCTGGCGCTCGATACGCGCCAATACCGGTACCAACGGGATTTCGATGTCGGTCAGCACGCTGGCCAGGCTCGGAATGGCCGAGAGCTTTTCGAACAGGGCATGGTGCAAGCGCAGGGTGATATCTGCATCTTCGGCGGCGTAGGGCCCGGCCTGCTCCAGGGCGATCTGGTCGAACGTCAGCTGTTTCACGCCTTTGCCGGCGATGTCCTGAAAACTCACTGTGGTGTGGTCCAGATACTTCTGCGCCAGGCTGTCCATGTCATGGCGCGTGGCCGTGGAGTTGAGTACGTAGGACTCAAGCATGGTGTCGAAGGCGATGCCACGCACGGTAATGCCGTTGTCCTGATCGCCGCCGATGGCGCAGTTGGCCAGGATGTTCATGTCGAACTTGGCGTGCTGGCCGACCTTGAGTTTGCTCGGGTCTTCCAGAATCGGCTTGAGTACGCGCAGGACCGTATCGCGATCCAGCTGCTGCGGCACGCCAATGTAGGAATGGGTCAACGGGATGTAGGCCGCTTCATTGGCCTGAACCGCGAACGACAGGCCCACCAGTTGCGCCTGCTGCGCATCGATGCCGGTGGTTTCGGTATCGAAGGCAAACAGTTTGGCGTTGTTCAGCTTTTCCAGCCAGGCATCGAACCGCGCCTGATCGAGGATGGTTTCATAGGCGGCTTCAGCAGCGGCGGCTGGCGCTTCGGCCTCTGGTTCGCTGAACAGATCGGCGGCCGGTGCAGGCTCGGCGGTAGCGCTCAGCTCCAGACGCTTGGCATCCCTATCGAGGTCGTTCAACCAGCTCTTGAATTCCAGCAGGGTGTACAGCTCGTAGAGTTTGGCCGGATCTTCAGGACCCATTTGCAGGTCATCGAGCCCAACGTCCAGCGGCACATCGACCTTGATGGTCGCCAGCCGATAGGAAAGGAAAGCCATTTCCTTGTGCTCTTCGAGCTTGGCCGGCAGGGTCTTGGCGCCGCGAATCGGCAGGGTCGGCACAATGTCGAGCTGCGCATAGAGTTCGGTCAGGCCCCCGTTCACACCGACCAGCAGGCCGGAAGCCGTTTTCGGGCCAATACCCGGAACACCTGGAATGTTGTCGGACGAATCGCCCATGAGCGCCAAATAATCGATGATCTGCTCCGGAGCGACGCCAAATTTCTCCTTCACGCCCTCCACGTCCATGCTGCTACCGGTCATGGTGTTGACCAAGGTAATGTGACCGTCGACCAGTTGCGCCATGTCCTTGTCACCGGTAGAGATGATCACCGGACGATCCGCCGCCGCGCTGCTGCGGGCCAAGGTGCCGATCACGTCATCGGCCTCGACGCCTTCGACGCACAGCAGCGGGAAGCCCAGGGCGATCACGCTCTGGTGCAGCGGCTCGATCTGCAAGCGCATGTCGTCGGGCATGCTCGGACGGTTGGCCTTGTATTCGGCGAACATCTCATCGCGAAAAGTCCCACCCTTGGCGTCGAACACCACGGCGAACGGACTGTTCGGATATTGCTTGCGCAGGCTCTTGAGCATGTTCAACACGCCCTTGACCGCGCCGGTCGGCAGGCCTTTGGACGTGGTCAGCGGTGGCAGTGCGTGAAAGGCGCGGTACAGGTAAGAAGAACCGTCCACCAGGACGAGGGGGGCTTGGCTCATGAGCAGGATCAACCTTTTCGGCGGGTCCGGCGCTAGAATAGCGGGACCGTTGACGACAAAGGGACAAGGTTATCATGCGCACACTAAATCGCCTGTTGCTGGCTGGCTTGTTTGCAATCACACCACTGGCCGTCATGGCGGCGGACGATGCGCCATCGCCGGAACCGGATGTGACTATTCGCACGGAAGGCGACAACACGATCAAGGAGTACCGCCAGAATGGCTTCCTGTATGCCATTCAGGTAACACCGAAGGGCGGAAAACCGTACTTTCTGGTGCGGGCAGATGGATCGGACGGTAACTTTATCCGCTCGGATCAGCCCGATATGCTGATTCCGTCGTGGAAGATTTTCGAATGGAAGTAGTTTCTTAATTTCAATCGGCGCCGGCTCAACAGCGGCGCCCGTACTGGCAGCTTAAACATGTCTGTGTTCACCCCCCTGGCTCGGCCCGAGCTGGAAGCTTTTCTCGCCCCTTATGGCCTCGGCCGCCTGCTTGATTTCCAGGGGATTGCCGCCGGTAGCGAAAACACCAATTTCTTTATCAGCCTGGAGCAGGGCGAATTTGTCCTGACCCTGGTCGAGCGCGGCCCGGTTCAGGAAATGCCGTTCTTCATCGAACTGCTCGACGTGCTGCACGGCGCGGACCTGCCGGTGCCTTATGCCTTGCGCACCACCGACGGCGTGGCCTTGCGCGAACTGGCGGGCAAGCCTGCGTTGCTGCAACCGCGCCTGGCCGGCAAACACATCAAGCAAGCCAACGCGCAACATTGCGCGCAGGTAGGTGAGTTACTCGGCCATCTGCACCTGGCGACCCAGGCCAACATGATCAAGCGCAAAACCGATCGCGGCCTGGACTGGATGCTGGAAGAGGGCACGCAGTTTTTGTCGCACCTCGGTGGTGCCGAACAGAAAGAGCTGCTGCAGCGGGCGCTGGAAGAAATCACCCGGCAGAAAGAAAAAATCCTGGCACTGCCACGGGCGAACATTCATGCCGACCTGTTCCGTGACAACGCGATGTTCGAAGGCACGCACCTGACCGGGTTGATCGACTTCTACAACGCCTGCTCCGGGCCGATGCTCTACGACGTGGCGATTGCCTTGAACGACTGGTGCTCGGACGACGATGGCGTGATCGATGGACCACGAGCGCGGGCCTTGCTCGGCGCTTACGCGGCCTTGCGACCGTTCACCGCCGCCGAAGCCGAGTTGTGGCCGACCATGCTGCGGGTCGCCTGCGTACGGTTCTGGTTGTCACGCTTGATCGCCGCGGAGTCGTTCGCCGGGCAGGACGTGTTGATTCACGATCCGATGGAGTTCCAGTTACGCCTGGCGCAGCGCCAGACGGTCAATACGCCGCTGCCTTTCGCCCTTTAAAGCAAAGATCGCAGCCTTCGGCAGCTCCTACGGAGCAATGTAGGAGCTGCCGAAGGCTGCGATCTTTTTGTTTCAGCGGTTACAACGACTCCAGGCACCCTGCCAGATCATTCCCCAACTTCTCCAACACCTGCTCATAGCCCTGAGCGGTCGCCGGCGTGTACCCGCCCAGCGCATCCAGTTCAGCCAGCTTCACTGGCAGTCCGGCCACCAGGGTTTCCGCCAGGCGTGGCCGCAGCGGTGGTTCACTGAACACACAGGTCTTGCCGACTTCCTGCAACCGCGCGCGCATTGCCGCGACATGCTGGGCACCGGGTTGCACTTCGGCCGCGACGCTGAACACACCCACGTGCTTGAGGCCGTAGGCGTCTTCGAAGTAGTCGAAGGCTTCGTGGAAAACGAAGTAGGGCTTGCCTTGAACATCGGCCAGGCGTTTCTTCAGGCGCGCATCCAACGCATCGAGACGCTCGTCGAAGGCTTTCAGATTGCTCTGATAGCGCGCGGCATTTGCAGGATCGGCGGCAATCAGGTCAGCCGCCATTTTCGTGGCGATGACCCGGGCGTTGACCGGCGACAGCCACAGGTGCGCATCCAGACTGCCCGGACGGTGATCGTGGTCGTGCTCGTCGGCTTCTTCGGCGTGTGAGTGGCTATCTTCGGCAAAACGACGCAGTTTCATGCCCGGCAAATCCTGCACGGCGACGTTAGGCAACGTACGACCATTGAGCACCCGTGGCAGGAAGCCTTCCATGTCCGGGCCGATCCAGTACAGCAGGTCCACCGACTGCACCTTACGTACGTCGGAAGGCCGCAACGCATAGTTATGCGGCGAAGCACCCGGTGGCAGCAAAACCTCGGGGATCGCCACGCCGTCCTGCACTGCAGCCGCGATCAACTGCAGAGGCTTGATGCTGGTAAGGACCTTGACCTCGGCCTGCGCCGAACCGATCAGCAGAAAACTTGCGATAAATGCGACAAAAACAGAAAAAAGTCGGGACACGATGACCACTCGAAGAGGCGAGAACGGGTAACATAATAACGTCTCTCACAATCGTCGTCGCCGCTCATGCTCAAAACACCGATCGCCAGCCGTCCCCACGACCACTCACATTGCGTTCACAGCGCTTTGTCCGAGGCCGATGCCCTGTGCGCGCGTCAAGGCCTGCGCCTGACCGCGTTGCGCCGGCGAGTGCTGGAACTGGTGTGGCAAAGCCACAAGCCGCTGGGTGCCTACGACATTCTCGCAGTCCTTAGCGAACAGGACGGGCGCCGCGCCGCGCCGCCGACGGTGTACCGCGCGCTGGATTTCCTGCTGGAAAACGGCCTGGTCCATCGGATTTCCTCGCTCAACGCCTTCATCGGCTGCAATCACCCGGAACATGCTCACCAGGGTCAGTTCCTGATCTGCCGTGCGTGCCACGCCGCGATCGAACTTGAGCAAAAATCCATCAGCGACGCGATCATCGCCAGCGCTAGGGATGTCGGGTTTGTCGTCGAAGGCCAGACCGTCGAAGTGGTCGGTCTCTGCTCGGGTTGCCAGGGGGCTTGATGAGCAACGCGCTGATCCGTCTTGAACAGGTTGCCGTCACGTTCGCCGGGCAACCGGTGCTGGACAACATCGAACTGAGCGTCGAGCCGGGGCAGATCGTTACCCTGATCGGCCCCAATGGTGCCGGCAAAACCACCCTGGTGCGGGCCGTGCTCGGCCTGTTGAAACCGGACAGCGGCAGCGTCTGGCGCAAGCCGAAACTGCGGGTCGGTTACATGCCGCAAAAACTTCACGTCGATCCAACCCTCCCGCTGTCGGTCCTGCGTTTCTTGCGCCTGGTACCGGGCGTGGACCGTGCGATGGCCTTGGCGGCACTCAAGGAAGTCGGCGCCGAACAGGTGATCGATAGCCCGGTGCAAAACGTTTCCGGTGGCGAAATGCAACGCGTGTTGCTGGCCCGGGCCTTGTTACGCGAACCGGAACTGTTGGTACTCGACGAACCGGTACAGGGTGTCGACGTGGCCGGCCAAGCTGAGCTGTACAGCCTGATCACCCGCCTGCGTGACCGCCACGGTTGCGGCGTGCTGATGGTCTCCCACGATTTGCACCTGGTGATGAGCACCACCGACCAGGTGGTTTGCCTCAATCGTCACGTCTGCTGTTCCGGCCATCCCGAGCAGGTCAGTGGCGATCCGGCTTTCGTCGAGCTGTTCGGAAAAAACGCACAAAGCCTGGCGATTTATCACCACCACCACGACCACGCCCACGACTTGCACGGCTCGGTGGTCAAGGCGCCCACACCGGGCCAACCCCATGTTCACGGAGATAGCTGCAAGCATGGCTGATTTTCTGCTCTACGCCCTGCTTGCAGGCTTGGCCCTGGCCGTTGTCGCAGGCCCGCTGGGGTCTTTCGTGGTCTGGCGGCGCATGGCCTATTTCGGCGACACCCTGTCTCACGCGGCATTGCTCGGCGTAGCCCTGGGCTTCCTGCTGGATGTCAGCCCGACCGTTGCCGTCACTGTTGGCTGCTTGCTGCTGGCGGTGATGCTGGTGACCTTGCAACAACGCCAGCCGTTGGCGTCCGACACGCTTTTGGGAATTCTCGCACCCAGCACGCTCTCTCTGGGCCTGGTGGTACTAAGCTTCATGCACGAAGTGCGGATCGACCTGATGGCATACCTGTTCGGCGACCTGCTGGCGATCAGCCCGACCGATCTGGCCTGGATCCTTGGCGGCAGTGCTGCTGTACTGCTCTTGCTGGTTGCGTTGTGGCGCCCATTGCTGGCGATCACGGTGCACGAAGAACTGGCCAGGGTCGAAGGCCTGCCGGTGGCGGGATTACGCCTGGCCTTGATGCTGTTGATCGCCGTGGTGATTGCCGTAGCGATGAAAATCGTCGGGGTGTTACTGATCACTTCGTTGCTGATCATCCCGGCGGCTGCGGCACAACGTCACGCCCGCTCGCCGGAGCAGATGGCACTGGGCGCGAGCCTGCTGGGCATACTCGCCGTGTGTGGCGGGCTGGCGTTGTCCTGGTTCAAGGACACCCCGGCCGGCCCGTCGATTGTGGTGACGGCCGCCGCGCTATTTCTGCTGAGTTTTGTTCTGCCCCGTCGAGGGGTGTAGACTTGCTCGTTTTTTGCGCAAATAGAGAGTCGCAGGAATGAAGTCGTTCGCCTCCCGTTATCTGCTCCTTGTCGCATTTTCTTTGCTGCTGGGCGCCTGCCAAAGCACGCCATCGGAAGCCACCAAGGCCGCCGATGCACGGGCCATGGCCATCGTGCAGCTGGAGCAAAACATCGCCAGCGATGAACTGGCCATCGCCGAAGACCAATTGGCAGCCTTGCAGGCCGAATCGCCCAACGATGCTTCCCTTGAGCAATACCAGCGGCAACTGGCCGAAGCCTATCTGCGCCGCAGCCAGACCGTACTGCAAAAAGGTGACGTGGATGCCGCCGCGACCGCCCTGAGCCGTGCCCGCGCGTTGATGCCCAAGGCTCCGGCACTGACCGGCGGAGTCAACGGCTCGATTGCCCAGGCGCGCAAGGCCGAGCTGGAAAAGGCCGAAGCCGCCCTCAAGGCTGCCGAAGCCAAGCCAAAAGCCAAGGTCATCGACCCCATGGCTGAAAGCACCACTGTCGTACTGAATATCAACGATATGGGCAAACTGCGTCGCCAACTGGATGCCATCGCCGCCGATGTGGTGAATTTTCAGTGTGATGTAAGCATTCAGGCTCCACGCACCAACGATTACCCTTGGCTGGCTAACTTGCTGACCAAGCGAGTGAAGAAGCTCGATCCTGAGTTTGATCTGAAGCTGGAGCGGCAGATTTTGCGCAGTGTTCCGGCGCAGATGGTTCTGAGTCCGCGCAAACCCTGAAAAGCATCGTCGGAACGCCGACCGGAGCAAGCCCGCTCCCACAATGCCCGAGTTAGCCACAAAACAAGTGACCAACCTGGAGCCCTGTGGGAGGGGGCTTGCCCGCGAAGGCATCCTGTCTGGCAGTAAAACTCTCAGGCCGGAATCGCCTTGGCCTTCGCCTCTCTACCCCAAACCCGATGCTGCCCTATTGCAGCCAAAAACGGTTTGATCAATTTCGCATCCGCACCCACGATCAACCCCGCATCAGCCTCCAGCTTCAACACATCCAGCAACTGCTTCGCCTCGCCCTGCAACGCGATAGCCTTCAGATGCTTGTATGCCTCCAGCAGGTAATGCAGTGCCACTCCGTCAGTGCTCAGCGCCTTGATCGACGCGGCTCCGCCCGGCACGAACACCGCATCGAACGCCACCGAAGGAGAACCTTCCATCGAAGCTTCGACCGCAAGGGTTTTGCCATCAGCCGTTTTGACTGGCGCCGAACTCGGCCCTAACAGTATCCCGTGGGCCCCCTCCGCTTTCAGCGCTTTCTTCATTGCAGCGATCGAGGCGCCATCGACACCGTTCGCCGCCAAAATCGCAATTTTTCGCGTCTTGATGTTTTCCGGCAACAGATTGGCCTGGCTCAATGCCGGTGAATGATCCAGCGCGGTTTTGCGCACCTCGACGGTTCCTCGACTGGGCGCAGGCAATCCAAGGTTCTGCGCCACGCGCCTGGCCAATTCCAGATCGATATTGACGAGGATTTCGTTCACTTCCCGGGCGCGGATCGCTTCGCGCTCGACCTTGCCCAACTCAAAGCTATAGGCCGAGATGATGTGCTCCCGTTCATGCTCACTCATGCTGTGGAAAAACAAGCGAGCCTGGGAGAAGTGGTCCGCGAACGATTCGCTGCGCTGGCGAATCTTATTGGCGTCGATGCGCTCCGGATAGCTATCGAACCCGCCGTCCTGAGCGGAGGCCGGCGTTTCCTTTGGCCAGCCGCCATCAATGGAGTTCGGCTCATAGGAGGCACGTCCTTTGTCGATAGTGGTGCGGTGCTGCGCATCCCGCTGGCCGTTGTGGAAGGGTGACACCGGACGGTTAATCGGGATCTCGTGAAAGTTTGGTCCGCCGAGTCGGCTGATTTGCGTGTCGGTGTAGGAAAACAACCGACCTTGCAGCAGAGGATCGTTGGAAAAGTCGATCCCCGGGACGATATGTCCGGGGCAAAAGGCAACCTGCTCGGTTTCGGCGAAGAAATTGTCCGGATTGCGGTTCAGCACCATCTTGCCCAACGGCGTGATAGGGACCAACTCTTCGGGGATAAGCTTGGTGGGGTCGAGAATGTCGAAATCGAAGGCATGTTCGTTTTCTTCTTCGATGACCTGCACCCCCAACTCCCACTCCGGATAGTCGCCGATCTCGATCGACTCCCACAGATCACGACGGTGGTAGTCGGCATCTTTTCCCGCAAGCTTCTGCGCTTCGTCCCACACCAACGAGCAAGTGCCGGCCGTGGGGCGCCAGTGGAATTTGACGAACCGCGATTTTCCTTCGGCGTTGATCAGGCGGAAGGTATGCACACCGAAGCCCTGCATGCTGCGCAGACTTTTCGGGATCGCCCGGTCGGACATCGCCCACATCACCATGTGCGCCGATTCCGGCACCAGCGAGACAAAGTCCCAGAAGGTGTCATGGGCCGAGCCCCCGGTAGGGATTTCGTTGTGCGGCTCGGGTTTGACCGCATGCACGAAATCGGGAAACTTGATGGCGTCCTGAATGAAGAACACCGGCATATTGTTGCCCACCAGGTCGAAGTTGCCTTCGTCGGTGAAGAACTTCACCGCGAAACCTCGTACGTCGCGCACGGTATCGCCTGACCCTCGCGGCCCCTGCACCGTGGAAAAACGCACGAAGACCGGGGTTTTCTTCGCCGGATCCTGCAGGAAACCGGCCTTGGTCAGCACAGAGTGGTTTTCATAACTCTGGAAGTAACCATGGGCACCGGTCCCGCGAGCGTGAACGATGCGCTCCGGGATCCGCTCGTGATCAAAATGCGTGATCTTTTCACGCATGATGAAATCTTCCAGCAAAGACGGCCCGCGGCCCCCGGCCTTCAGGGTGTTCTGGTTGTCCGCCACCTTCACGCCCTGGTTGGTGCGCAAGGCCTGCTCAGTGGCATCGGAGCGAAATGTTTCCAGGCTGTCGAGCTTGGCATTGGTGTTGTGGCGGTCCGGGGTATCGGACCCGGCCAGGGCACTCTGGGTGGCGGCAGGCTTCTTGATACTCATCAGGCGTGAACTCCTCAGGCGTATTCCAGTGGCCTAAGTAGTGACTGACGTATTTCTTCAGCCGTTCCTTTTTTCTGACCTTTGATCGCGTTATTGCCAAATGACAGGACAAATGCGAAATAAATGCTAAGAACCTCTATACGGACAGGCTAAAATGCGCGCCCGGCTAACCGCTGATCCTTTTCTAACGCGCCCCACAAGGTTCGCTACGTGATCGAGTTTCAAAACGTCCATAAAACCTACCGCGTCGCCGGTAAGGAAATCCCCGCCCTGCATCCGACCAGTCTGACGATTGAGAACGGGCAGGTTTACGGCTTGATCGGTCATTCCGGCGCAGGAAAAAGTACCCTGCTGCGTCTGATCAATCGCCTGGAAAACGCCAGCGGCGGCAAGATCATCGTCGACGGTGAGGAAGTCACCGCTCTAGACGCCAACGGCCTGCGCCGCTTCCGTCAGCAGGTCGGGATGATTTTCCAGCACTTCAACCTGCTGGCCTCCAAGACTGTCGCCGACAACGTGGCGCTGCCGCTGACCCTGGCCGGCGAACTGTCGCGCAGCGAGATCGATTCCCGCGTGGCCGAGTTGCTGGCGCGAGTCGGTTTGTCCGACCACGCCAAAAAGTACCCGGCGCAATTATCCGGCGGGCAGAAGCAGCGTGTCGGCATTGCCCGTGCGCTGGCGACCAAGCCGAAAATCCTGCTGTGCGACGAAGCCACCAGCGCCCTCGACCCGCAAACCACCGCGTCGGTCCTGCAATTGCTGGCCGAGATCAATCGCGAGCTGAAACTGACCATCGTCTTGATCACCCACGAGATGGATGTGATCCGCCGGGTCTGCGACCAGGTAGCCGTGATGGACGCCGGCGTGATCGTCGAGCAAGGCTCGGTGGCCGAGGTGTTCCTGCATCCGAAGCACCCGACCACCAAGCGCTTCGTGCAAGAAGACGAGCAGATCGACGAAAGCGAACAGCGTGACGACTTCGCTCACGTGCCGGGGCGCATCTTGCGTCTGACCTTCCAGGGCGAAGCGACCTACGCGCCTCTGCTGGGCACTGTCGCCCGGGAAACCGGTGTGGACTACAGCATCCTGGCCGGTCGTATCGACCGCATCAAAGACATCCCTTACGGGCAACTGACCCTGGCCGTGACCGGCGGTGACATGGAAGCGGCCTTTGCCCGCTTCACCGCAGCCGACGTCCACATGGAGGTGCTGCGCTAATGGAAGCCCTGACAAGTTTCTTCGCCAATATCGACTGGTTCGAAATCTGGCTGGCCACTGGCGACACGATGCTGATGCTCGGCGGTTCGCTGCTGTTCACCGTGTTGCTCGGTTTGCCCCTGGGTGTTCTGCTGTTCCTGTGCAGCCCGCGCCAGTTGCTGGAAGCCAAAGGCGTCTACGCGATGTTGTCGCTGGTGGTGAACATCCTGCGTTCGCTGCCGTTCATCATCCTGTTGATCGTGATGATCCCGTTCACCGTGTTGATCACCGGCACGTCCCTCGGTGTCGCCGGTGCGATCCCGCCACTGGTGGTGGGTGCCACGCCGTTCTTCGCACGCCTGGTGGAAACCGCCCTGCGTGAAGTGGATCGCGGCATCATCGAAGCGACCCAGGCCATGGGCGCGACCACGCGACAGATCATCACCAATGCCTTGCTGCCGGAGGCTCGTCCGGGCATCTTCGCAGCAATTACGGTGACAGCCATTACACTGGTGTCCTACACGGCGATGGCCGGTGTCGTGGGCGCCGGTGGTCTGGGTGACCTGGCGATCCGCTTCGGCTACCAGCGTTTCCAGACCGATGTGATGGTGGTGACCGTGGTGTTGCTGCTGGTACTCGTTCAGGTACTGCAAACCGTTGGCGACAAATTGGTCGTCCACTTTTCCCGTAAGTAAGACATGAGCCGGCCATTCGCTGGCAGGTGCCAAACGGGCACCGCAAGCGGGCACCTCACATGGAGTTAGCTGAATGAAAAAACTACTCGTGGCCTTCGCGGCCGTTGCGGCATTCTCTGCCCACGCTGAAACCCTGACCGTCGCAGCCACCCCGGTTCCGCACGCCGAGATCCTCGAATTCGTGAAGCCGACGCTGGCCAAAGAAGGCGTGGACCTGAAGGTCAAGGTATTCACCGACTATATTCAGCCGAACGTGCAGGTCGCGGAAAAACGCCTGGACGCCAACTTCTTTCAGCACCAGCCGTACCTGGATGAGTTCAACAAGGCCAAGGGCACCCACCTGGTTTCCGTGGCCGGCGTGCACCTGGAGCCCCTGGGCGCTTACTCCAGCAAGTACAAGACCATTGCCGAACTGCCTGGCGGTGCCAACGTGGTGATCCCGAACGACGCCACCAACGGCGGCCGTGCGCTGTTGTTGATGGCCAAGGCCGGCCTGATCAAGTTGAAGGATTCGAACAACATCCTGTCGACCGTGAAAGACATTACCGAGAACACCAAGGACCTGAAAATCCGCGAACTGGAAGCCGCGACCATCCCGCGCGTGCTGACCCAGGTCGACCTGGCGCTGATCAACACCAACTACGCGCTGGAAGCCAAGCTCGATCCGGCCAAGGACGCGCTGTTCATCGAAGGCAGCGACTCGCCTTACGTGAACATCCTGGTGGCTCGCCCGGACGACAAGGACAGCGACGCGATGAAGAAACTGGTCGCTGCCCTGCACAGCCCGCAAGTGAAGGCCTTCATTCTCGAGAAGTACAAAGGCGCGGTGGTGCCGGCGTTCTGATCGAACTGCTGCAACGAAAAAGGGGACGCCAAGTGCGTCCCTTTTTTGTGCCTTGAAATATAGACCCCTGTGTCACTTAGTTGCGCTTGAGCATCACCGGCAACTGCGCCACCAACTTCGCATTATTCAACGGCGCCCGAATAAACCCGCGCTGAGTGCCATCCGGTCCGATGACAGCGAGGTTACCGCTGTGGTCAACGGTGTAGTTCGGCTTGCTGGTGTCCGCCGGAATGAACGGAATGCTCACCGCGTTGGCGATCTTTTGCAGCTCATCGGTCGACGCCGGGGTCAGGCCGATGAACTGCGGGTCGAAGTAGCCCAGGTATTGCTTGAGTTGCTTGGGCGTATCGCGATTGGGGTCGATGCTGACCAGCACGATTTGCAATTTATCCACAGCCTCTGACGGCAACTCGCTCTTGATCTGCCGCAACTGCGCGAGGGTGGTCGGGCAGATGTCCGGGCAGAAGGTGTAGCCGAAGAACAGCAGGCTCCACTTGCCTTTCAATTCGTTGATCGCGACCGGCTGGCCGTCCTGATTGGTCATCGTCACGTCCGGCAGATTACGGCTCTGCGGCAGCAAGATGATGCCGGCGTCGATCAGCGCCGTCGGATCGCCCTGGTTTTTCCCGGACAGCACCTTGTTGACGGTCAGGCCCAGGATCAATGCAACCAGGGCGACGAGTATGAAGACGGTTTTCTGGGTTCGAGTCATAGGTTCAACAATAGATAGTGGTCTACGAGCAGGGCGATAAACAACAGGAACAAGTAGTAAATAGAGTACTTGAACGTGTTGATCGCCGCGTGCGGCCGAGTGCCACGGTACAGCACCACGGCCCATTGCAGAAACCGCGCGCCCAGCCCGAGCGCGCAGACCAGGTAGAGAGTGCCGCTCATGTGGATCACATAAGGCATCAGGCTGACGGCAAGCAATGCGAAGGTATAAAGCAGGATGTGAATCTTGGTGTAGTGCTCGCCATGGGTGACCGGCAGCATCGGGATGTCGGCCTTGGCGTATTCCTCCTTGCGATGGATCGCCAGCGCCCAGAAGTGCGGCGGGGTCCAGGCGAAGATGATCAGCACCAGCAGCAGCGGTTCGGCGCTGACGTGACCGGTGGCGGCGGTCCAGCCGAGCAATGGCGGCGCGGCACCGGCCAGCCCCCCGATGACGATGTTCTGCGGAGTCGCGCGCTTGAGGAATCCGGTGTAGACCACCGCATAGCCAAGCAATGAGGCGAGGGTCAGCCACGCGGTCAGCGGGTTGGTGAACGCCAGCAGCATGGCTTGCCCGAGGACCGCCAATACCAGCGCGAACGTCAGCGCAGCGGTCGGCGAAACCCGGCCTTCGGCGAGCGGCCGTTTGTGGGTGCGCGCCATCAACGCGTCGATGCGCCGGTCCACCACATGATTGACCGCCGCTGCGCCACCGGCACACAGGGCGATGCCCAGATTGCCGAAAATCAGCACCGTCCACGGCACTCCAGCACGGGTCGCGAGGAACATCCCCACCAGTGAAGTGATGAGCATCAGCACCACGACTTTGGGTTTGGTCAGTTCCAGGTAGTCACGCCAGATCGCCTGACTGGGACGTTCGCCGATCAGAATCGCCATGGCATCTCTCCTTTTATTGTTATGGGCCCGGCTGAGTGTTTACGCGGGCTGAAGTGCCAGCGCGCTTGCTTGACCCGGACCAGACTGGTTCGGGCGTGGTAGTTGACCAACACCATGGTCAGCAACAGCGCCGCGCCGCCCGCGTTATGCGCAACGGCCACCGGCAGCGGCAGATGGAACAGCACATTGCTGATGCCCAGGGTGATTTGTGCGCCAAGGGCAATCAGCACCAGGCCTGCCAGGCGCGTCATGCCGACTGTTTTCAGTTGCCAGGCCAGACCGAGCAGCACCAAAGTCACCAACAGGGCGCCAATACGGTGAGTCAGGTGAATCGCAGTACGAGCATCGCTGTCCAGTTGCCCGCCGAGGTAGTTCGGGCCGATGTGCTGGGTCAGGTGAAAGCCGTTGGCGAAGTCCGCCGGTGGCAACCACTGGCCGTGGCAGGTCGGGAAGTCGATACAGGCCACCGCGGCATAATTGGAACTGACCCAGCCCCCGAGGGCGATTTGCCCGATCACCAGCAACAGCCCCGCCGTCGCCCAGTGCTGTAAACGTCGTGGCACAGTCAGCGCCGGCAGCACACCGGACAGGCGCAAGGTCAGCAGAAACAACAGGCTCAAGGTCGCGAAGCCGCCCAGTAAATGCCCGGTGACCACCTGCGGCCAGAGCTTTAGCGTTACCGTCCACATGCCGAACGCGGCCTGGCCAAGAACCACCGCCAACAGAAACAACGGCAGCTTCACCGGTTGCCCGGGATGGCGGCGATGCACCCACGCACGACCGGCCAACACCGCGATCAACAGCCCCAGCGTGCCGGCGAAATAGCGGTGGACCATCTCGTTCCAACCCTTGTGGGCCTCGACCGGAGCGTCCGGGAAATGCAATTCGGCATGGGCCAGCTGGGCTTCGCTTTTCGGTACGCTGATGAAGCCATAGCAGCCGGGCCAGTCCGGGCAGCCGAGGCCGGCGTGGGTCAGGCGGGTATAGGCGCCGAGCAACACCACAATCAGTGCCAGCAAGGTGGCAAACAACGCGAGGCGAAATCCAGGCTTGGCCATGACGATGCCCTTATCCGATGTTCGACAGTTTCAGCAGGTGGCGCAGATCGTTGAGCAGGTCCTTGCCCTTTACCGACGGGTCGTAGCGCAGCACCAGATTGCCGTGGGGGTCGATGATCCACAGATGCGGCGTGTCATTGCTCTGGGCGCCTTTAGTGTAGGCAGGCAAGTCCAGCGAATAGCGTTGCAACTGCGGGTACTCGCGTTGAAGTTTAGACTCGTAATCGCTGTTCAGCGTCTGCGCAGCGGCCAATGCATGACTGGCGCGGGACGCATCGCGGCCCAGGCCGATCTGGATTTGCCGCGCCAGATACACCAGTTGCTGACAATCCACCGCGCAATCCTTGGGCGCGGTCACCAGTATCTGCCAACGCTCTTCCTGGGCCTGCACGCCGATGTCCGCACGGGTCTGGCCGTTGCCGATCAGTTCGCCGTGATAACTGCGGCCCTCGGGCACCCAGAAATTCAGCTTGTACATGCCGGTGGCGAGGATCATCGGACCGATCACCCCGAGCAGGATCAGCAGCAGTTGCATACGGCCCTTGCGGCGGTTCACCGACGGTTTCGCCTCAGACATGCTGGGTGGATTCATGGCCGCTCCCATGGTGTTTCTCCTTTGCGTTGTGCCAGCCGAGATAGAGATAAAGGCCGAACAGGGCGATCGCCATGGCGAACCACTGCACGGCATAAGCGATGTGTTTTTCCGGCCCCATGGCGACTACGGGCCAGTCGGCCTGATAGGTGGCGGGGCCGGTTTCGGCGCGCAGTTCGTAGGCAAAGCCTTCGCGGTTCAGTGCTGTCCAGAGCTTGTCTGGCTCAACGGCCGTAATCAGCTTCGGCCATGTCAACGTTGTGGGATCTGCGTGCAATTGGAACGTCGCCCCGGGGGAGACATAGACCCACGCCTCGAGGCTGACTGCTTCGCCAGGTGTCTTGAATTGCGGTGGTGTGCGGCGCTCCGGCCAAGGCAACCAGCCGCGATTGACCAGCAGCCAAAGCCCGGAGGCCTGATCTAGAAAGGGTTGCAACAGCTCGACGCCAACCCTGCCGTTGCGTTGACTGTTGTCCAGCAGCAGGCTGTGTTCGGCATCAAACCGGCCGTACAGGTGAACCCGACGGAAGGCCGGGTCTGTCGTGTGTTGCAGTTCGGTGCTGGCCATCGGCTCAGCGGCCCGGCGCTCGGCGTAGGTTTGCAGCAGCGCGCTTTTCTCCGCGCCCCGGCTCAATTGCCAGAACCCCAGGAACACCAGTAGCGGCAGTAACAGCACCACCACCAGCGTTGGCACGATACCCGGCCGAAAGCGCTTCATGGCATCGCCAGAAAGTCGGTCATCGCGATAGCTATACTCAAGTGCATCGCTTATCCCCCCGGAGTCTCACCATGCTCAAAGCAGCCATCGTCCTGATGCTGATTGCCACGGTTGTCAGCCTGTTCAGCGGCCTGTTTTTTCTGGTCAAGGACGACAGCCGCTCAAACCGCCTCGTCATTGCCTTGAGTGTGCGTGTCACTCTGGCCGCCATTACCCTGGGCCTGATCACCTGGGGTTTTTTCAGTGGCCAGCTGGTTTCCCATGCCCCCTGGTAACTAAAAGCTCACAGCCTCAGAGCACATAGACGAAAACAAACAGCCCGATCCACACCACATCCACGAAGTGCCAGTACCAGGTCGCCGCTTCGAAACCGAACTGGTGCTCGTTGTCGAAGTGCCCGCGCATGATCCGCACCAGCATCACGAACAGGATGATGGTGCCGATGGTGACGTGGGCGCCGTGGAACCCGGTGAGCATGAAGAAGGTCGCGCCGTAGATGCCCGAACCCAGGGTCAGGCCCAGTTCACGGTAGGCGTGCATGTACTCTTCGGCCTGGAAGGTGAGGAACGCACAGCCGAGCAATACGGTGAGCGCCAGCCAGAGTTTCAGTGCGCCGCGATGGCCCTTCTTCAAGGCATGGTGGGCAATGGTCACGGTCACGCTGGAACTCACCAGCAACACGGTGTTGAGCAACGGCAGGCCCCAGGGGCTGATGACCTCCTTGGGCGGCGGAAACAGTTTCGAGTCGGGGTTGCTCAGCAGCGGCCAGGTGAACTGGAAGTTCGGCCACAGCATGTGCGCCACGCCTTTGGCGCCTTCACCACCGAGCGCCGGCCCGGAGATATGACGGACATAAAACAGCGCGCCAAAAAAGGCGATGAAGAACATCACCTCCGAGAAAATGAACCAGCTCATGCCCCAGCGGAACGAGCGATCCATCTGTGCGCTGTACAAGCCGCCGCGACTTTCCTTGATCACCGTACCGAACCAGCCGAACAGCATGTAGGCCACCAACAGCCCACCGACGAAAAAGATAAGCGGGCCGTGGGATTCCGGACGCGCTGCCTTCAGATCATTGAACCAGGTGGCCAGGCCAAACACCGTGACGAACATCCCGACCGTGGCGATGATCGGCCATTTGCTCTGGGCCGGGACGTAATAATGTTCATGAGTTGCCATTTATTGTTCTCCTTATCGGGCACGCTCAGCCGCCAGTGTTTACAGCTACCGGTGGATGTCGGGCGGTGATATCGAACAGCGTGTAAGACAGCGTCAGGTGCTTCACATCCTTGGGCATGTCACGGTCAACGATGAAACGTACCGGCATCTCGATCCGCTGACCGGGCTGCAGCACTTGCTGGGTAAAGCAGAAACATTCGGTCTTGTGGAAGTACGCCGCCGCATTGCTGGGCGCGATGCTCGGCACGGCCTGGGCACTCATCGGCTTATCGGTGGGGTTGTGGGCGATGAAGATCATCTCGTTCACCGCCCCCGGGTTCGCGGTCAATTCATCATGTTTGGGGTAAAAGTCCCACGGCATGTCGGCGGTGTTGGTCGACAGAAACTGCACGCGCACCTGCCGCGAGGTGTCGACCGTTTGCTCACCCTCGTACTGCCCGCCGGTCTTGCCATTGATGCCGAAGGCCTTGCACATCACGTCGTAGATCGGCACCAGGGCAAAGCCAAACACAAACATCGCCACCACCACGGTCAGCAGGCGCGTGACCAGTTTTTTCATCGAAATCGAGTCAGCCATGGGCCAAGCCCTCCACACAGAACTCTGTGGGAGCGGGCTTGCCCGCGATAGCGGCCTGCCCGACACACCGCGTCGCATGCATCGCAGGCAAGCCAGCTCCCACAGGACCGAGGCGTTTCATTTCACTTCCGGCGGTGTGGTGAAGGTGTGATACGGCGCCGGTGACGGAATGCTCCACTCCAGGCCTTCAGCCCCATCCCATGGCTTGGCCGGTGCTGGCGGGCCGCCGCGAATGGTCTTGATCACGATGAACAGGAAGAAGATCTGCGTGGCGCCGAACATGAACGCGCCGATCGACGACACCATGTTGAAGTCGGCGAACTGCAGGTTGTAGTCCGGAATCCGCCGCGGCATGCCCGCCAACCCCACGAAGTGCATAGGGAAGAAGGCCAGGTTCATGCCGATGAACGACAACCAGAAATGCAGCTTGCCCAGGGTTTCGTCGTACATGTGGCCGGTCCATTTCGGCATCCAGTAATAGGCCGAGGCGAAGATCCCGAAGATCGCCCCCGGCACCAGCACGTAGTGGAAGTGCGCGACCACGAAGTAGGTGTCCTGGTACTGGAAGTCCGCCGGGGCGATGGCCAGCATCAACCCGGAGAAACCGCCGATGGAGAACAGGATCACGAACGCCACGGCAAACAGCATCGGCGTCTCGAACGTCAGCGAGCCCTGCCACATGGTGCTGGCCCAGTTGAACACCTTCACGCCTGTCGGCACCGCGATCAACAGCGTGGCGTACATGAAGAACAACTCGCCCACCAGCGGAATGCCAACCACGAACATGTGGTGCGCCCAGACGATGAACGACAGGAACGCGATACTCGCCGTGGCGTAGACCATCGAGGTGTAGCCGAACAACGGCTTGCGCGAAAAGGCCGGAATGATCGAGCTGACGGCGCCAAAGGCCGGCAGGATCATGATGTACACCTCGGGGTGACCGAAGAACCAGAATACATGCTGGAACAGCACCGGGTCTCCGCCACCGGCGGCACTGAAGAAACTGGTGCCGAAGTGGATGTCCATCAGCATCATCGTCACGCAACCGGCAAGTACCGGCATCACCGCGATCAGCAGGAACGCGGTGATCAGCCAGGTCCAGACGAACAACGGCATTTTCATCAGCGTCATGCCGGGGGCGCGCAGGTTGAGGATGGTGGCGATCACGTTGATCGCCCCCATGATCGAACTGATCCCCATCAAGTGGATGGCGAAGATGAAGAAGGTCACGCTTTCCGGCGCGTAGGTCGTCGACAGCGGCGCGTAGAACGTCCAGCCGAAGTTCGGCCCGCCACCGGGGGTGAACAGGGTCGATACCAGCAGCAGGAACGCCGCGGGCAACAGCCAGAAGCTGAAGTTGTTCATGCGCGGCAGGGCCATGTCCGGCGCGCCGATCATCAGCGGGATCATCCAGTTGGCGAGGCCGACGAAGGCCGGCATCACCGCACCGAAGACCATCACCAGGCCGTGCATGGTGGTCATCTGGTTGAAAAATTCCGGCTGGACGATCTGCAGCCCCGGCTGGAACAGCTCGGCGCGAATCACCATCGCGAACGAACCGCCAAGCAGGAACATGGAGAACGCAAACCACAGGTACAGCGTACCGATGTCCTTGTGGTTGGTGGTCAGCACCCAGCGCATCAGGCCTTTGGCGGGGCCGTGGGCGTGGTCGGTGGCGGTATGAACATGTTCATCGATTACAGCAGTCATGTCCTGTCTCCTGCAAACAGATGGGCTGGGCAGGCCGGGGTGCGTAGCCCCGACCGGTTCCGTAGGTGCGCAATAGACCGGGTCATTTGCTTTCCGCCTGTTTCAGCTCCAGCACTTCTTTAGGCGTGACCATGTCGCCCTTGTTGTTGCCCCAGGCGTTACGTTCATAGGTCACGACTGCCGCGATATCGACTTCCGAGAGTTGTTTGCCGAATGCGGCCATGGCGGTGCCAGGCTTGCCGTGGAAGACAATGCTCAGGTGAGCATCTTTCGGCCCGGTGGCGATCTTCGAGCCCTTGAGCGCCGGGAACATCGGCGGCAGGCCCTGGCCTTCGGCCTGGTGACAGGCCACACAGGTGGTGTGATAGACCTTGTCGCCGCGATCCTTGAGCTCGTCGAGAGTCCATTCCTTGCTGGTCAGCTCTTTGAGCTGCGCGGCTTCGGTCTTGCGTTCGGCCAGCCATGTTTCGTAATCGGCCTTTTCCTTGACCTCGACCACGGTCGGCATGAAGCCGTGATCCTTGCCGCACAACTCGGCGCACTGGCCACGGTAGATGCCGGGCTTGTCGACGCGGGTCCAGGCTTCATTGACGAACCCGGGAATCGCATCGCGCTTGACCGCGAAAGCCGGCACCCACCAGGAGTGGATGACGTCGGCGGAGGTCACCAGGAAGCGCACCTTGGCGCCGACCGGCAGCACCAATGGCTTGTCGACTTCGAGCAGGTAATGCTCGCCCTTGGCTTCCTTGTTGTGGATTTGATCCTGGGGAGTGGTCAGGTTGCTGAAGAACTCGACGTCCTGGCCCAGGTACTTGTAGTGCCACTTCCACTGGTAGCCGGTGATCTGGATATCGATTTCCGGCTCGCTGGCGTCGTACATCTTGATCAGGGTCGCGGTAGCGGGAATCGCCATGGCCACCAGGATCAGGAAGGGCACGATGGTCCAGAGGATTTCGACGGTGGTGCTTTCATGAAATTTGGCGGCCACCTGCCCGGTCGAGCGGCGGTGGAGAATCATCGACCAGAACATGGCACCAAATACGATGATGCCGATCACCACACAGATCCAGAAAATGATCATGTGCAGGTCGAATACTGCGTGACTGATTTCAGTCGCTCCAGGCGCCATATTCACAGTCCAGGCCGCTTGTGCCTGACTGAAAATCGACCACAACAGGAGGCCCATCCAGACATGTGGATGTCGCATCATTGCGGGTTCCCCTTATCGTTCTTGTTATCCCGCCGGCTTTCACCTGCGGCAAGGGAGCGGCTGCATCAGACTACGAACTTGAGCACCGGGCCTTGCTGCATATGCAGTCGGGCGTCATCAGCTAACTCCATTCCACCCCGAGTATAGACAGCGACTCTCACCTCGCAATGCGAAGGCGTAAATGATCTGAAACAGCATTAACTTGCGTTGCAGGGCACGAATGGAGAAGGATGCAGACGAGTGGTGGCAAACCGATATAACGGGGCCGTCTCAAGGATGAAATAATTATGACAAATGCGTCTTAGCATTTTTCGTAAGCCAGCTAAGTTATGTCTTCCCTATTTCATTGCCTTGTTTCCTGGAGTTTTCATGAACACCGCCGCATTGCGCGAGCAGATCCAAAAAGCCCAACAACACGAAGCCCAGACCGGCCTGCTGACGCGTCAGCTGGAAAGTAAGCTGCCTCATCTGCACCCGGCGATCCAATTGCCGGAGGCCGATACCAACGGCGTACTGACGCGATTTGTCGCCGCCTACATCGAAGAAGTGCCCGATCTGCTGGATGCAGCCAATGAAGTCGCAAGGGAAGCGGGCATTGAGTCACAGATCAAACCGGTGCTGAGTATCGCCGAGCAGTACTTCCTCCAGCCGCCAGCCATCATGGCCGGCCATGTCGGGCTCGACAGCCTGCTGGATGAAGCTTACCTGGCGCACCGGTTTGTCGAAGAGGTCAACGACCTGTACATCAAGCATTTCGGCCAGCCACTGATCCCTTTGGACATGACTGTCGCCAACCTGATTGCTCACCAATTGATCGGTGAGGAATTTGCCAACCAACTGGACGAAGTGGTGCATCACACCATTGACGAGATGCTCAACGACGAAAGTTTCGCACTTGAGTCGGTGGAAGCCTACCGTGACAAACTCAATAGCCCGGACACCGGTGCCGCGTGGAAACGCTGGCCGTGCATGTCCCGCCGTTTGGGCGTAGGCCTGGAACTGGATCAGCCGGCGGCTTGATCCACCGGTAAACACAATCCCCTGTGGGAGCGAGCTTGCTCGCTCCCACATTGGGCTTCAGCCAGCCGCACCTATGCCCGTGTTGGTACGAACCCTGCCTTCGAGTCTGCGCTTCAACCCCCGCGATTCAATCAACAGCTTCGAACCCTTGGCCGCATTCGCCCGGCCCCATTCCTCCAGCAGTTCCAGACACGAGTGATCGATGTAGCTCAGGTTATTGAGCGGCACATGCACCGTCACGCCTGGTGGAATACTGCCCAGCACCTGGGTCAGCGCCGGCACTTTGAGGAAGGTCGCCGCGCCCACCAGGCGCAATTCCATTTCCCCTTCCTGCGGCAGGTCGATCAGGCTGATTTTCAACCGCGAAGCTTTCAGCGCCAGCTTCACCAGCGTCAGGCCGAAGCCAATCAACACGCCGGTCAGCAGGTCCGTGAAAACAATGGCGAGCGCGGTTGCCGCATAGGTGAACATCGGCGCCCGACCGTACCGACCCAAACCACGGAAGACCTTGAGATCCACCAGCTTGAAACCGGTGTAAACCAGCACACCCGCCAGGCTCGCCACCGGAATGCTTTGCAGCACGCTGGACAGCAACAGCACGAACGCCAACAACCACAGGCCGTGGAAAATGGTCGAAAACCGCGTGGTTGCGCCGGCCTGAACATTCGCCGAACTGCGCACGATAACGCCGGTCATCGGCAACGCCCCAAGCAGGCCACACAGCATGTTGCCGATACCTTGCGCCGACAATTCCCGGTCGAAGTCCGAGCGCTGACCACTGTGCATGCGATCAACCGCGGCAGCTGAGAGCAGGGTTTCGGCACTGGCGATGAAGGCCACCGCAAACGCCGCGATCAGTAAAGCCGGATCAGCCAGGTTGAGCAGATCCGCTGGCTTTAGCCAGTCGATGGCCTCCGTCAGGTTGGCCGGTACCTCGACCCGCTTGACCTGCAACGCCAGCATTAGACTGGCAAGCGTGGCCAGACCGACGCCGAGTAGCGCGCCAGGAACGAAGCGCAGGGATTGCGGACGGAATTTCTCCCACAGCCACATGACGGCGATCGTCGACAAACCGAGCAACCCGGCTTGCCAGCCAAACGAGGGCAACGCCTGGGCCATCGCCGCCGGGAAGGCCGCCAGGTTATCCAGGCCCGAGGGTTTGGGCACGGCATCCAGCATTACATGCACCTGAGACAGGATGATCAGCACACCAATCCCGGCCAGCATGCCGTACACCACCGCGGGTGCCGTCACCCGAAACCAGCAGCCCAGCTTCAAACGGCCAGCCACCAGTTGCAGCAAACCCGCCAACAACAGAATGGGCCCGAGCATGGCGATACCGTGTTGGCGAACCAGTTCGAATACCAGAACGGCCAGGCCCGCCGCCGGACCGCTGACTTGTAGCGGCGAGCCGGCCAACCAACCGACCACCAGACCACCGATGATGCCGGTGATCAGTCCTTTGGCCGGCGGTAGCCCCGAGGCAATCGCGATGCCCATGCACAGGGGCAGGGCGACCAGAAACACAACCACCGAAGCCAGCAGCTCCCGTGGCAGAACAGCTTTGAGTCGAGCAGCACGCATGGTGAATCTCCCGAAGTTTTCTTCAGGCATGGCAAAGCCAGGCTGCCTGAACGGCAGCCTCGGCTGAACCACACAACGATTTAGGAGGGTTTAGAAGCGCGCTTTGGGCGTCGCCACGGGAATTGGCAGGCTGCCATTAAGCGGCAGGAAACAGCCTTGATCGGCGTCGTACGCTTTGATTTCGCTGGTTTCGATGTTGTAGACCCAGCCGTGAATAAATAGCTGACCATTGGCCATGCGCGAGGCCACCGACGGATGGGTGCGCAGATGCTGCAATTGGGCGATCACATTCTCTTCGGTGAGGATGTGCATGCTTTCGCTTTCGCTAGAGCAGTTGCAGTTCTCCTGCACCATGGTCTTGGCCACTTCGGCATGACGCAGCCAGGCTTTGACCGTGGGCATTTTTTCCAGACTGTCCGGGTTGAGCACCGCGCGCATGGCGCCGCAGTCGGAATGCCCGCAAATTATGATGTGATGCACTCCCAGCGCCAGTACGGCGTACTCGATGGCCGTGGAAACACCGCCGTTCATTTGCCCATAAGGCGGCACGACGTTGCCGACGTTACGGGTCACGAACAAGTCGCCGGGGGAGCTCTGGGTAATCAACTCGGGAACAATGCGCGAATCGGCGCAGGCGATGAACATCGCTCGTGGCCGCTGGGCCGTGGCGAGTTTCTTGAAGAGCTCTTCCTGCTGAGGAAAGATCTCATGATGAAAATGCAAAAAGCCGTCAACGATATGCTGCAACGCTGCATCGGCGGTTTCGGCCTCGGGTTGGGCTGAAGCCGACGCAGCCAACGGCTGTTTATCCTTGTCACTCATCAATTCATCCTCATTGGCGGGCTCAGGGAGTCTTCCCGGGTGGTCCGGTGTGAAGCCAGTGGCTGTTAAAAAACATCCAGGCCAAAAATCTCGACCCATCAGTCACTCGATGAACAAGGTAGCGGCCGAATCTTAATTGAAACTGAATAAAACGCTCTGGAATGCGTGTTCCAAGTCACAAAAAACGTGACCAGCCTAAGGCGTGAGCGCGATCTTCAGTACTCAACCATAGGCCAATTGTCCTCAAATCAACGACATTTGGCGACCAGGCGGACAAAAGGCATTGCAGTCCAGGTCAAAGCCTTCCCGGCGATTGAGCCCCAGGCGCTTGATGGTTTTGGCAAAGCGCTGTGCCAGCAGGTCGGCGAAGGGGCCTTCACCACGCATTCGAGCACCAAAGCGGCTGTCGTAGAGTTCACCGCCACGGCTCTGGCGAATCAGGCTCAGCACATGCGCCGCCCGCTGCGGATAGTGGGCGCCCAGCCATTCTTCGAACAGCGGCGCCACTTCCAGCGGCAGGCGCAACATCATGTAGGCAGCACTTTGCGCCCCGGCCGCATGGGCCTCGGCGAGCAGGCTTTCGAGTTCGCTGTCGTTGATCATCGGAATCATCGGTGAACACAGCACGCCCACCGGAATGCCCGCCTCGCGCATGACCCTGATCGCCCGCAACCGGGCCGTGGGCGCTGCGGCACGGGGCTCGAGGATGCGTTTGAGTTCGTCATCCAGGGTGGTCAGGCTGATCATTACCGCCACCAGTCTTTGGCTGGCAAGTTCGGTCAGCAGGTCCAGGTCGCGAAGAATCAGCGAGCCCTTGGTGACGATGGTCACAGGGTGTCGGTAACGCAGGAGTACTTCGAGGGTTTGCCGGGTGATCCTGTATTCACGCTCGATCGGCTGATAGGGATCGGTGTTGGAACCCAGATTGATCGGTGCGCATTGATAGCCACGTTTGGACAGCTGCTCCTCCAGTACGTCCACGGCGTTGGTCTTGGCGATCAGTTTTGTCTCGAAATCCAGCCCCGGCGACATGTCCCAATAGGCGTGACTGGGGCGTGCGTAGCAATAGATGCAGCCATGCTCGCAGCCGCGATAAGGGTTTATCGAGCGATCAAAGGGCAGGTCCGGCGAATTGTTGCGGGTGATGATGGTTTTCGCCGTCTCGATGCGCACTTCCGTGCCTTGAGTCACGGGTGCTTCCTGGTACCAACCGTCGTCCTCGGCCACCGAATGATTAGGGGCGAAGCGGTTGTGCGGGTTGGTCGCGGTGCCGCGTCCGCGAGGAGGCAATGGCATATTCATAGTGAGCGCCTTACCATACTGTATGCTTATACAGTACACCAGAACTCATCGGCGAGCCAATGCCGTTCGGCGCCTTTTGTATAAACGGCTAATTAACAGCTTGACCATCAAACATGGATGGGACGCCTCCAGAACTCTTTGAAATTGAGAGTTACATATAAAGAGTGGCCTAAAAATTATGTTTGTCTGTATTGTTTAGTCGCTGTAATCAGACATATGGAAATAACTTAAAGGGATTTAATAATGTCGTTTTTTAATCGTCGTGGTATTTTTCTGCAAAAACTTGGGCCTACCATAGTCGACCCGAATGAAGTGCTAGTCTCCATGCAGTTTGCTTTGAAAGAATCGAGTCTGGATGGTAACGGCTCTCCGACGGAGAGCCTGCTGGATTCCACCATTTACATTGCTTCGTCTCGCGACGGTGGCCAGACTTTCAGTATTGACAATGTCAGAGACGTAGAGGGTGATGGCAATATCGGTGAAACCGACAAGGTAAAAATGCTGGCACTGGCCAAAGCTTATGCAGATATTGTCAATCCATAATTGATGATTTGCAGTAAGCAATCGACAGGAGAATGTCGATGTGGTTTGACCTGCTACGCATGACGTCCATGCGTAGCAGATTGGATATATAGGGATATTATTATGTGGACACCCGGCGATACAGGTGTATTTCTACAGCGGATAGAAACACCGGGAATTGATAAGGTAATTATAAAGTTAGTAAGAAAACAATCGGACAATAGTGCCGACCAGCGATCTTTCAACCTCTACAGCAATGTCACGACAATGACCTTGCACATAAAGTCTGAGAACATCGAAGAGTACAGACTAGACTACGATCCATGGTCTGACATTAACGTAACTCCAGACCGAAGTATTGATGAGAAAGATATCGACGCCATTACCAAGCTGGCTCTCGCCTTCTACAGTCAACCGATAATTGCTCCTGGCGACGGAGCTTTTCTCTCTCTTGAACCAGAGGATCTTGTTGATATCTTTGATCCAGAGAAACCAATTGAACCTGTCCCTCCTCCGAGAATCGGGGTGCAAATTGAAGTGCTGGATATGGAAGATGGTGATCAACCGGAGTTCGACTATTTCATGACTGCATTATCCGTGGACAATGGAGCAAATTTTAAAGTACGAAGGATCAATCCCCATTCCGGCATCTTTTACGTCCCGGGGATGGATGACTTGGTCAAATCATTCATCAAACTCAAATTGTAAGTCCATGCCAGTCACCTCAGACAACACCCTTTCACGTTTCATTGACAGTCCTCTCACAGGCCTTTGACCGCTCAGGGTTGAAGCTGGATTCCAACATCCTTTCTCTCCCTGAACGGTCACTCGGGCATGTCCTTACTGCGCTTTATCCTTGCGATGTGCCTGTTGCTGGTCGCATTGTTCAACCTCACACCAGCTCTTGCCGCCGACAGCATCTCGACTCGCCCAACAGACTGGGCGCAACCAGTCGAGGTCCAGTACAACCTTTTCCAGATGTCGCCTACGCTGTACCGCAGTGCGTTGCCGGACAGTGGGGCATTGCCGTTACTGGAAAGACTCAGGGTCGGCACGGTGGTCAGTTTTCTGCCCGAGTCAGACGCGAGCTGGTTGTCCACGGCAAAAATCACCCAAGTTCATTTGCCTTATCGAACCAACCACGTAGATGATGCAGACATACTCAAGGCACTGCGTACCATTCAAACCGCCGAAGCCAACGGTCCAGTGCTGATGCACTGCAAGCATGGCTCCGACCGGACCGGACTGATAGCGGCCATGTACAGGGTGGTGGTGCAGGGCTGGACCAAGGAAGAGGCACTGAACGAAATGACCCAAGGCGGCTTTGGCGACAGTACCCACTTCAAGGACGGCATCCGCTACATGATGCAGGCTGATGTGGAAAAACTGCGCACTGCCCTGGCCAATGGCGACTGCAGCACCAGCCCGTTCGCCGCGTGCTCGATGAAGAGCTGGTTCAAGTCCGCTCACATCGAATAAAAAAGCCCCCGCTGCATGGCGCAACGGGGGCTTTTTTTCACTCAGTGTTGTTCGTCAGGCTTTTTCTTCAATTTCGGATTCGGGAAGAACTGAACCGCCTGAACCTTGGTGTCGGCAGGTTTGGGTGCGCTGGTGTTAACCCGCGTACCCAACTCCTTGGGCACCGAAAGCCCTTGCTCATTAAGTGTGTCGGAGTAACCGCAGGCCACGCACTCTCGGTGCGGGACCTGGTCTTCATTCCACATCATCAATTTGTCCGGCTCGCTGCATGCCGGGCAGACCGCCCCGGCGATAAAGCGTTTTTTCGTAATCACAGGTCCCTCACTCATGCTGCCGCGTCCTCACTCAGGCCGCTGTGGCGCAAGAGTGCGTCAATTGATGGCTCACGACCACGGAAGTCGACGAACAGCACCATCGGCTCCTGGGAGCCGCCACGGGCCAGGATTGCTTCGCGGAACGCACGACCGGTATCGGCGTTGAGCACGCCTTCTTCTTCGAACTTCGAGAACGCATCGGCCGACAGTACTTCAGCCCATTTGTAGCTGTAGTAACCCGCTGCGTAACCGCCAGCGAA
This sequence comes from Pseudomonas sp. S2_F07, assembly GCF_054668325.1. Classification (NCBI taxonomy): domain Bacteria; kingdom Pseudomonadati; phylum Pseudomonadota; class Gammaproteobacteria; order Pseudomonadales; family Pseudomonadaceae; genus Pseudomonas; species Pseudomonas sp. S2_F07. The sequence goes on along the minus strand of NZ_CP162758.1, from coordinate 3,906,907 downwards.
GATGTGAGCGAAGCTGTTAGGGAAACGGTTGTAGGCCGGTGGACGCATCACCGAGACTTCATCGCGCACGCCTTCAAGCACTTGCAGCACGCTGCGGCCGTCGCCGTGGGTAGCGTGCAGTTCGAAGTCGAACAGCGAGAACTCCAATTGGCGGACCATCATCAGGCCGGACTGGAAATTTTTCGCCGCGAGCATTTTCCCGAGCAGATCCTGGGGCAACGGTTCGCCGGATTCATAGTGACCGGAAATCAGCGCCAGTCCTTCCGGCTCCCAGCACCAGTTTTCCATGAACTGGCTCGGCAGCTCGACCGCATCCCAGGCCACGCCGTTGATGCCGGACACACCAGCATGCTCGACGCGGGTCAGGAGGTGATGCAGGCCGTGACCGAACTCGTGGAACAGGGTGGTGACTTCGTCGTGGGTCAGCAGCGCAGGCTTGCCGCTGTCGGCCGGGGTGAAGTTGCACACCAGGTTGGCCACCGGGCTTTGCAATACACCGCCAGCGGTGCGACGACGGTCGCGGGCGCCATCCATCCAGGCACCGCCACGCTTGTTGGCGCGGGCGTACAGGTCGAAGAAGAAGCGGCCTACGTGCTGGCCGTTTTCCTTGATTTCAAACAGGCGAACATCCGGGTGCCAGGTGTCGAAACCTTTCTGTTCGGCAATCTCGATGCCGTACAGGCGCTGGACAATGGCGAACAGGCCACTGAGCACCTTGTCGATCGGGAAGTAGGCGCGCAGGGCTTCCTGGGCCACGCTGTAGCGTTGTTCACGGAGTTTTTCGCCGTAGAAACCGCTGTCCCAGCTTTGCAGATCCGGGCAGCCCTGTTCAGCGGCATAAGCCTTGAGCTGCTCAAGATCCTGGGTGGCGAACGGCTTGCTGCGCTTGGCCAGGTCACGCAGGAAGCTCAGCACCTGATCGCTGGACTCGGCCATTTTGGTCGCCAGGCTCAGCTCAGAGAAACTGCTGAAACCCAGCAGCTTGGCCAGTTCCTGACGCAGGTCGAGGATTTCTTCCATGACCGGGCCGTTATCGTTCTGGCCGGCATTCGGGCCCTGGTCCGACGCACGGGTGCAGTAGGCCGCATAGACTTCTTCACGCAGTGCGCGGTCCTGGGCGTAGGTCATCACCGCGTAATAGCTCGGGAATTCCAGGGTGATCAGCCAGCCGTCCAGGTCCTTGGCCTGAGCCGCGGCGGCCATTTGCGCCTTGGCCGAGTCGGTCAGGCCGGCGAGGGCGGCTTCATCGGTGATGTGCTTGGTCCAGGCTTGAGTGGCATCGAGCAATTGGTTGGAGAAACGGCTGCCCAGTTCGGACAGCTTGCTCTGCACTTCGGCGTAACGCTTCTGTTCGGCTTCCGGCAGGTCGATACCCGACAGACGGAAGTCACGCAGGGAGTGTTCCAGGATAGTTTTCTGCGCCACGTCGAAACCGGCGGCCTCCGGACTGTTGGCCAGGGCTTCGAAAGCCTGGAACAGTTCGCGGTTCTGACCCATTTCGGTGGAGTAGGCGCTCAAGGCCGGCAGGCACGACTCGTAGGCTTCACGCAGTTCGGCGCTGTTGCACACGGCATTGAGGTGGCTGACCGGGCTCCAGGCGGCGCCCAGGCGGTCGTTGAGTTCGTCCATCGCCAGCACCAGGCCAGCCCACGTTGGCTGTTTGACCTGGGTCTTGAGGATCTCGACGATGGCGACACGGTTGTCAGCCAGGATCTGTTCAATGGCCGGTTGTACGTGTTCGGCGCGGATGGCGGAGAACGGCGGCAGGTCATAGGACTGCAAAAGAGGGTTGTTCACGCTCACGGTTGATACCTTGGCTGGAGAAACATGCAGCCATCTTAATTACAATCGACGTTCACCGCAGCTATCAGCAACAGAGAGAAACCCTATCGTGAACCTTCGCAAGTATCAGAACCACACGCCGCTGCTGGGTAAAGGCGCTTTTGTCGACGGCTCGGCGGTGGTGATCGGCGACGTTGAAATTGGCGAAGACAGCTCGGTCTGGCCGCTGACCGTGATCCGTGGCGACATGCACCGCATCCGCATCGGCGCGCGCACCAGCGTGCAGGACGGCTGCGTGTTGCACATCACCCACGCCGGGCCGTTCAACCCGGACGGCTTTCCGTTGCTGATCGGCGATGACGTGACCATCGCCCACAAGGTCATGCTGCATGGTTGTTCGGTAGGCAGCCGGGTGTTGATCGGCATGGGCAGCATCGTCATGGACGGCGCAGTGGTCGACGATGATGTGATCATCGGTGCCGGCAGCCTGGTGCCGCCGGGCAAGCATCTGCAAAGCGGCTTCCTGTATGTGGGCAGTCCGGTGAAGCAGATCCGCCCGCTGACTGACAAGGAGCGCGCCTTTTTCACCTACAGCGCGGCGAACTACGTGAAGCTCAAGGATCTGCATCTGGCCGAAGGCTACGACCAGCTTTGACCCGGCCCCCTTATTCAGGATTCGACATGCATTACCAAACCGTTTTGTTCGACCTCGATGGCACCCTGACGGACCCGCGCGAAGGCATCACCCGTTCGATCCAGTTCGCCCTGGGCAAACTGGGTATCGATGAGCCGGACCTAGCGAAACTCGAACACTTCATCGGCCCGCCGCTGTTGCAGGCGTTCATGCAGTTCTACGACTTCGACGAGCCGAAGGCGTGGGAGGCGGTGAATTTCTACCGCGAACGCTTCAAGGTCACCGGTCTCTACGAAAACCGCGTGTTCGATGGCGTCATGCCGCTGCTGGAAACCTTGGGCGGACAAGGGCGTCAGTTGTACATCGCTACCTCGAAACCCTGGGTGTTCGCCCGGGAAATCGCCCGGCATTTCGACTTTGCCAAACACTTCAAGGTGATTTACGGCAGTGAATTGGACGGCACCCGGACCAACAAGGTGGAGTTGCTCGCTCACTTGATGGCCGAAGAAAGCCTGGACCCGGCCAACACCCTGATGATCGGCGACCGCAAGCACGACCTGATCGGCGCGCGCAGCAATGGCCTGGACGCGGCGGCGGTGGGCTACGGGTTCGGCAGCCATGAAGAGTTGAGCGCCGAAGCGCCGGCGTATCACTTTGAAACGCTGGCTGAGTTGCATCAGGCGTTTTTGCAGCGCTGATAAGGCCGGCACAAATTAACTGTGGGAGCGGCGGTGCGGCGTTCCCACAGGGGGACTGTGTTCTTCCTCAAGGTCTCGGCGGTGGCGCTAACTTCTGCCCTTGCTCAACCGCCCAGTTCACCACCTGCGTGGTCAACTGATCGTTCGCCTGACCGAACCCGACCACCACCGCCGGAACCTGCACATCGCTGAGTGGCTGGCGCACTTCAAAGCGGCGGCTAGCGAGGATGCGCTGGTCATAACTGCGCACCAGCAATGCATCCAGACGCACGACCGCGCTGGCATTCATGCCCTGGTATTCAGTCTGGAACGCCTGCAGGCTGCCGCCCAATTCAAGATCGGTCTGGAAAATGCTGTCATCGGTGCTCAACAATGGCACCCGTCCGTCATACTGGAAACCTTCCAGCAGACGATTGCGCACCAGCACCGGCGCCGGGTCGCTCCAGCGTGAACCCTTGTAGTGGCTGATCACATCACCCTGGGGAATCACGGCAATGTTCGGACTGTTCAACGCTTCGCTGGACTGGAATTTGCTCAGGCGCAGCGACCAGCGCTGCGGCGTGCCATGGCTGGCCGATGCACTCTGGGCCGATGGCAATCGATAGACCTCGAAGGGCTCGGGCTTGGGCAGGATCGAGCACGAACTGATCAGCGTGAAGCCAGCGACGAGGGCAATCCGAATCAGCTTCATGGTGTGAATTCCTTGGTCTTGTCACTGCCCAGCAGGTAACCGCTGGGGTTGGCTTCCAGGCGTGTGGTAATGGTGCGCAACGAACTCAGGGTTTCGCGCATCTCGCGAACGGCCGGGCCCAGGCCATTGAGGCCTTGCATGCCGCTGTTGAGCGAATCCTGATTGGCGGTGATCAGTTTGTTGAGGGTGGCACTGCTCTCCTGCAGCGACTTCATCGCCTGCTCGGCGCTGCCCAGCGCCTCCTTGCCATGCTCGTTGAGCAGCCCGTTGGCATTGCGCATCAGCGCCGTGGTCTGCTCCAGCATGGTGTTGGCCTGCTTGCCCACCGACGCCAGTTGCTGCATGGCCTGGCGAATATCGCCGCGCTGATCGGCAATGGCCCCGGTGGTTTGCTCCAGGTGCTCCAGGGTATTGCTGATGCGCTCGATGTTTTCCGTGGAGAACATCAGGTTGGCGTTATGCATCAGCGTGGTCACCCCGGCCATCAGGTCTTCGCTGTCATTGAGCAGGCGGGCGATGGGCGAGGGCGAGGCGACGATGGTCGGCAGGTTGCCATTCTTGCCCTTGAGTGTCGGGCTCTGTGGCGTGCCGCCGCTGAGCTGGATGATCGAAGTCCCGGTGACGCCGGTCAGGGCCAACTTGGCATTGGTGTCTTCCTTGACCGGGGTATCGCCGGCCAGGCGAATTCGCGCCAGCACCCGGCGCGGGTCTTTCGGGTCCAGGCGCAGCGAGATCACATCGCCGACCTTGATCCCGCTGTACTGCACCGAGCTGCCCTTGGACAAACCGCTGACCGCCTCGTTGAACACGACTTCGTAGTCCTTGAACTCGGTGTCGACACTGGACTTGGCCAGCCACAGGCCGAACAGCAGCGCGGCCGTCACCACAATAACGGTGAACAGGCCGATCAATACATGATGGGCTCGGGTTTCCATGTCAGACCTCATTGAGCTGTTGGGCGGCCGTCAATGCCGCGCGGCCGCGAGGGCCATGGAAGTATTCGTGAATCCACGCATCGTCGGTTTCCGAGACATTGTCGATGGCATCCGCCACCAGCACTTTTTTCTGCGCCAGCACCGCCACCCGGTCGGTGATGGTGTAGAGCGTGTCGAGGTCGTGGGTCACCAGAAAGACACTCAGGCCCAGGGCATCGCGCAGGGTCAGGATCAATTGGTCGAACGCGGCAGCGCCGATCGGGTCGAGACCGGCGGTGGGTTCGTCGAGAAACAGGATGTCCGGGTCCAGCGCCAATGCCCGGGCCAGGGCGGCGCGCTTGATCATGCCGCCGGACAGCGACGACGGGTATTTCTCCGCCGCCGACAGCGGCAACCCGGCCAGGGCCATTTTCACCGCCGCCAGGTGCTCGGCGTCGTTGCGGCTCAAGCCGGCGTGTTCGATCAGCGGCAGGGCGACGTTCTCGGTCACGGTCAGCGAAGAGAACAACGCGCCTTTCTGGAACAGCACGCCGAATCGCCGCTCCACCAGCGAACGCTCGTGTTCGGACAAGGTCGGCAGGTTTTTCCCGAAGACTTTCACCACGCCTTCGCTGGGCTGGCGCAACCCGACAATGCTGCGCAGCAGCACCGATTTGCCGCTGCCGGAGCCACCGACCACGGCGAGGATCTCGCCCTTGTACAAGTCCAGGTCGAGGTTTTCGTGCACGCTCTGGCGGCCAAAGCGGTTGCACAGTCCACGGACTTCAATCACCGCCTCGGAGGGCGCTCGGGGGATACGACTCACCAACCCATCTCCATGAAAAACATCGCGGCAATCGCATCCATCACGATCACTACGAAAATCGACTGCACCACACTCGACGTGGTGTGCGCGCCCACAGACTCAGCGCTGCCGCTGACCTTGAAGCCTTCCAGGCAACCGATGGCGGCGATGAGGAAGGCGAACACCGGCGCTTTGACGATCCCCACCAGAAAGTGCTGAACGCCGATGTCCGTTTGCAGCAGCGACAGGAACATCGCCGGCGAAATATCCAGCGCCACCGCGCAGACCACGGCACCGCCGATAATCCCCGACAGCATCGCCAGGAAGGTCAGCATCGGCAGGGCGATCAGCAACGCCAGGACCCGCGGCACCACCAGCAACTCCACGGGGTCGAGGCCCAGGGTGCGGATGGCATCGATTTCCTCGTTGGCCTTCATCGACCCGATTTGCGCCGTGAACGCACTGGCGGTGCGCCCGGCCATCAGGATTGCAGTCAGCAACACACCGAATTCGCGCAGGAAAGCAAACCCCACCAGGTCCACGGTGAAGACGGTGGCGCCGAAAGTGGCCAGCACCGTCGAGCCGAGAAACGCCACCACGGCGCCCACCAGAAAAGTCAGCAAAGCAACGATGGGCGCGGCGTCGAGACCGGTCTGTTCGATGTGGGCGATCATCGGCGTGACGCGCCAGCGCTTGGGACGGAACAGGCCACGGGCGATGGTTTCGATGATCAGGCCGACGAAACCCAGCAGTTGCAGGGTGTCCTGCCAGACGGTGTCCACCGCGCGGCCAATACGGGTCAGCAACTGAATGGAAACGCTGACTTCCGGTTCCTTGATCGGTACGCAGAAATCGGTCAACGAGCAGTAGACGGTTTGCAGCAATGCACGATCGGCGGCAGAGAGTGTGCAATCAGGGTGTTCGGCGGAACGGCCGAGGCGCTCGGAGCCGAGCAGCTCGACCAACAGCGAGGCGCCAGCGGTGTCGAGGGCGCCTAGACCATTGAGGTCGATCGGGGTGTTGACGTCGTACTGGCCATGGAGTTTTTCGCTCAACAGCTTGAGGTCAGCGTAATGGGCAAGCGTCCAGTCGCCCGTCACCCGCAACCGCGCTGGGGTAATCGACGTGTCCAATCGGGCGTTGCCGGCCATCGTGCTGCTGATCATAAGCTCCGTGCTTGTTCAGTGATTACGCAGATTTACGTAATAGCACGAACCGGATTACTTTTCTTTGATCGCTGTGCTGTCCGTGACTTTGAAACGCAGCACGCCGATGACCTGGCCATCTTCGGTCAGCACCCGAACCTGCCATTTGCCGGCCGGGTTGCCCGGGAAGTTCTGCTTGTGGGTCCAGGCCCGGTAACCCTCCTTGCGCCCGCCACGAATATCCAGGGGGATGCGATCGACCTCTTTACCGTTGAACTGCCAGACGTGATAAATCCGCTCGTCCAGGCCACGCGGGGCATTGATCGCGGTGTATGCGTAGAGCCCGCCATTGCGAATCTGCTCGGCGCTGACTTCGTCGAGGCTGGCGCCCGGCGTGCGGTCTTGCATCTGCGTGCTGATGGCCACATCGGTCATCCACAGCGTCGCTGGCGGCACCCACGAACGCAGCTCCCAACCAACGGCGCCGATGCCCAAGGTGATACTCAAGATCGCCAGCGCATTGCGCAGGGTACGAATCGGGAAGATCGACGCCAGGCTCGGGAACGACAGCAGCACCGAGATACCCAGTGCCCATTTGAAACTTTGCGCGGTGGTCAGGTGCATGATCACCGGCAAGGCGGTGAGCAGCGCGGCGAACAGGGTCAGGGTGTGCAGGGCCAGAAACGCCCAGCGCCGTGGGGCCAGCCATTTGTAGTAGAGCGGGTCGATGATCGAAATCAGCGCCGCGACGCCGAGCAGCCCGGTGAAAAACAACTGGCCACTGTTCCACGTCGTAGTGATGAAGAAGAACGGCAGGACAAAGAACAGGCTTTCCTGATGGATCATCTGCGTTGCGTAACGCAGCAAGGGTTCCGGGATTTCTCGCTTGAAGATGCGCTTGAACAGCTTGGTCAGGCTGTTTTCCAGCATCAGCCAGATCCAGCTGATCAGCATGATGGTGGTGATCCAGCTCGCCAGGCCTTGCTGGCGATCGACCAGAATGAAACTGCCCACCCCCGAGATGAAACCACAGAGCGCAATGACCCCAGGGTACCGCTTCATCAATTCGAGGATGCGCTGTACGAAAAAGGTCAGGTTTTGCATTCGGCGGTTTCACAGTCGTCGTAGGAAAAAACCTCGACAGGGTACCGCTGGTGCGGCTCTGTGGCGAGGGTTCACGGTCAGTTACACCATGCACCTGGGGGAACCGGCAAGGCCTCTCAGTCCGTTGTCACCTGGAATGGTTATTTCCTGCTATGCAAACGCCAGCCCACCAGCATCAACACGATCAAGCCCGTCCCACCGACCGCCAGCCACATCAACTGGTCATAACTGAACAACGGTTTCTCGATCCGCAAATACCCCGGTTGCAGGAGCAACTCACGCACGGCCTTGTTCGCTTCTTCCAGGGTCACCCCTTGCAGCTCCCGGGTCGGGTTGGTGAAGCGACCGTCCTCGTAGTTGCCGATGGCGCTCCAGTAGTAGTCGGCCAACGCGCTGTTGCCTTGCACGGCCCAGGACTGGCGGGCAATTGCGGCCTGCTTGAGGCGGTTGAAGGTATCGGCATTGAGGCCATCCTTGAGCAGTCCGGCCTTCAGGTCCTCAAGTACTTGTTCGGCATCGGCCACGTCGTCGCGTTCAAGGTCGGCATTGAGGCTCATGAACCCCACGCCGCCGAACACCTCGCGCTCCGCCCACGGGCCGTAGGACAAACCGTGAGCCAGGCGCAACTGGCGATAGAGCGCCCAATCCAGATAGTCCTTGAGCAAATCGAAGGTTTCATCGTGCCCATCCTCCAGTACCGGCTCCGGCACCAGCCAGTGTAACTTGGCGCCGTTGCCGACCAGACCGTGGGTCAAGGTGCGTTCATGGGCGGCGCTGGCCTGGATTTGCGGCAGCGGCGGATGCTCGCCGGGGGTGATCGCTTCCAGCGCGCCATACGCCCGCTCCAGATAGGCCGGCAGCAACTTGTCGAGGTCGCCGACCACGATCAGGGTCATGTTGTTCGGCGCATACCAGTCCTTGCGCACCTGCTCCAGCTGTTCACGGGTCAGGTCATTGACTTGCGCACGCTCCGGGCACTTGAGGCCCAGCTCCACGGCCAGTTGTTTGCTGGCCGTGTGACCGAGGTCCTGTCGATCGAGCCAGCGTTGCAGGTGCGAGTAGTGGCCGCCGTCTTCACGCTCGACCACTTGCTTGGCCGCGTTGATGGCGTTGTCGTCGAAGCGGGTCTGGGTCAGCAGCGCCAGCAACAGGTCAAGCACCTTGCGCTGGTTTTTCGCCGGGGCTTCGATGACGAAGGTCGTATCGGCATTGCTGGTGAACGCGTTCCACTCACCGCCCAGGGCCTGCATGCTTTCTTCCAGGCCGCCTTCGCCGCTGGCGTCGATTCCGCTGAACAACAGGTGTTCCAGCAGATGCGGCAGCTCCTTTTCTTCACACTTGAAATCGTCCAGGCCAACGCCGACCACCAGCCGGATCGCCACATGCCCGCGATCAGTGCCGGGTTTGAGCAGCAACTGCAAACCGTTGCGCAGGGTGTAGCCCTCGACCTGGAAGCGATCCAGAGCGAATGACGGGAATGAGCCAAGTAACAGGCAAGCGAACAACAGACAACGCATAACGAGCTTCCGTACGGCTGGCGTAAGTTCAACAGACTTCAGGCAACTGCGGACGTTCAGGGTGAATGAGTGATGTCGCTCAAATCGTCGACCACCAGCGCACCTGTCTCCGATGTTTCCAGCACCACGTAGGCACTGCTGCAAAACAGCGAATTCAGACGTTTCATGTCGGCGATCAGTTCCAGGTGCAACGAACTGGTTTCGATACTTTGCACGATTTTTCGTTGCAAGCGGCTGACATGAGCGTGGGCCAGGCGCCGTTCCTGTGCGCGGAAACGACGTTTTTCACGCACCAACTGGCGGGCACTTTCCGGGTCGCCACTGAGAAACACCGACATCCCGAGCCGCAGGTTGGAGATCAACTGAGTTTGCAGCCCGGTCAATTCGTCCAGCCCGACTTCGGAAAACGACCGGCGCTGCGAGGTTTTCTGCTGCTGGACCTTGCGCAGCATGCGTTCGATCAAGTCGCTGGCCAGTTTCAGGTTGATCGCCAGTTCGATGATTTCCGCCCAGCGCCGGCTGTCCTGATCGCTGAGATCTTCCCGGGGCATTTGCGCCAGGTACAACTTGATCGCGCTGTAGAGCGCTTCGACATCGTCGGTCAGGCGGCGCATTTCCTGGGTGACGGCGGTTTGCTTGCCGTGCAAAACATCCAGCATGGCTTCAAGCATGTTGTCGATCAGGTCGCCCATGCGCAGGGTTTCCCGGGCCGCATTGGCCAGCGCCAAGCCAGGGGTGACCAACGCCGTCGGGTCAAGATGCCGGGGCTTGGCCGTACCGTTGGCCAGCGGGCGCTCCGGCAGCACCCAGGCACAAAACCTGGCCATCGGCCCAACGCTTGGCAGCAGGATCAGGCAACGCGCGATGTTGTAGAGCAGGTGAAAGCCGATGACCATTTCCTGAGGGCTGAAATCCAGGCCATCGAGCCAGTGCACCAGCGGATCGAGCACCGGAATGATCAATAAAAGACCAATCAGTTTGTACAGCAGGCTGCCCAGCGCCACTTGGCGCCCGGCGGCGTTCTGCATGCTGGTGCTGAGGAAAGCGAGTACACCACTGCCGATATTGGCACCGATCACTAGCCCGATGGCCACCGGCAAGCTGATCACGTTGGCGCCCGCCAGAGTCGCGGTAAGCAACACAGCGGCCAGGCTGGAATAGGAAACCATCGCGAACAGCGCGCCGACCAGGGCGTCGAGCAGGAGGTCGCCGGTGAGCGAAGCGAAAATCACCTTCACCCCTTTGGCATGGGTAATCGGGTGCGCGGCTTCGACAATCAGTTGCAACGCCAGAATGATCAACCCCAAGCCAATGGCGACACGGCCCATCTGCCCGAGTCGGGTCTGCTTGCGCGACAGAAAGAAAATCACCCCGGTAAAAATCAGCAGGGGCGACAACCACGACAGATCGAACGTCAGCACCCGCGCCATCAAGGCCGTACCGACATCGGCACCGAGCATGGTGACCAACGCCGGCGTAAGCGCCATCAGGCCCTGGCCGACAAAGGAAGTGACCAGCATGGCGGTGGCGTTGCTGCTCTGAACCATCGCCGTCACAGCGATTCCGGAGAGGAAAGCCAGCCAGCGGTTGGACATGTTATGGCTGATGACATGCCGCAAGTTGGTGCCGTAGACCCGCAGGATGCCGGTTCGGACGATGTGCGTGCCCCAGATCAGCAGGGCCACGGCAGAAAGCAAATTGAGCAGGGTGAGCATAATGACCCCCTGTGGTGTAGCGCCCCAAAGGAGCAAGTTGACGGTACCGCGCAACGTTCTACGTTCTGTACTTAAGCTGTAGTTGGCTAACGGTCTGCGCGCCAGCATCGCATAGCCAAAGAAGGGATTGAAACAAAACTGTCATGAAATCCCGTTCATGCAACCCGCCAAAAAACAAAGTGGGAGCGAGCCTGCTCGCGATGAGGCCATCAGCTCCAACGTTGATGTTGACTGACAGACCGCCATCGCGAGCAGGCTCGCTCCCACAGGGTGTTGCGTACTACCGGGTTACTGGCCCGGAATATCTTTGCGCAGCTTTACCGGATCCTGCTGTTTCTTCTTTTTCGCGATGGCAGTGCGCATCCTGATGTTGATCGCTTCCACCGCCAGCGAGAACGCCATGGCGAAGTAGACGTAGCCTTTTGGCACGTGCACGTCCAGGGATTCGGCAATCAGCACCGTACCGACGATCAACAGGAACGACAGCGCCAGCATCTTCAGCGATGGATGCTTGTCGATAAACTCACTGATGGTGCCGGATGCCCACATCATCACCAGTACCGCCACGATGATTGCCGCGACCATGACCGGTACGTGGGAGACCATGCCAACGGCGGTGATCACCGAGTCCAGGGAGAACACGATGTCGATGATCGCGATCTGGATGATGGTGTAGAGGAAGTTTCCGCCCTTGCCCGAAGGTTCGTCGTTGCTTTCATCTTCACCTTCCAGCGCGTGGTACATCTCTTGCGAGCTTTTCCACAGCAGGAACAGACCACCGAAGAACAGGATCAGGTCGCGTCCGGAAATACCCTGGCCGAATACGACGAACAGGTCCGCCGTGAGGCGCATGACCCAGGTGATCGACAGCAGAAGCAGGATTCGCGTGATCATGGCCAGCGCCAGACCGAAAATCCGGGTGCGTGCCTGCATGTGCTTGGGCATGCGGCTGACCAGGATCGAAATCATGATGATGTTATCGATACCCAGGACGATTTCCAGGGCGGTCAGGGTGAAGAAGGCAACCCAGATTTCAGGGTTGGTCAGCCATTCCATGTGTATTCCTTTGAGCGATTGTTAAACCACAACGGGCCCGGGCTTCAAACAGCGAAGCCTGGACCCGAAGTGGTGAGTCTTGGGCTTATAGAGTGCTGAACACCGGGAAAGTCCCCAACAGCAGTGCAGCAATCAGTATGCAGATACAAACCAGCACTGCCCACTTCAGGGTGAAGCGCTGGTGGTCACCGAAATCGATGCCTGCCAGGGCCACCAACAGGTAGGTCGATGGAACCAGCGGGCTCAACAGATGGACGGGCTGACCGACGATCGAGGCACGTGCCATTTCCACGGCGGTTATACCGTAATGGCTGGCGGCTTCGGCAAGAACCGGTAACACGCCGTAATAAAATGCATCGTTCGACATGAAGAAAGTGAACGGCATGCTTACCAGTGCCGTGATCACCGCCAGGTACGGGCCGAGGAAGTCCGGAATCACCGCCAACAGGCTTTTCGACATGGCGTCGACCATCCCGGTGCCGGTCAGGATACCGGTGAAGATACCGGCCGCAAAGATCAACCCGACCACCGCCAGCACGCTACCGGCGTGGGCCGCGACACGATCCTTCTGTTGTTGCAGGCAAGGATAGTTGACGATCATGGCGATACTGAACGCCACCATGAACAGCACCGGCAACGGCAGCAGGCCACCGATCAGGGTGCCCATCAGGGCCAGGGTCAGGGCGCCGTTGAACCAGATCAGCTTCGGACGACGGGCATCCGGGAACTGCGAAACGCTGATTTCGCTGTGATCGATTTCATCGCCAACCAGGTGCAGTTCACCCAGGCGTGCACGCTCACGCTTGCCGTAGAAGTAGGCAATGACCAGGATCGCCACTACACCAGCCAGCATCGCAGGAATCATCGGTACGAAGATGTCGGACGGGTCCACATGCAACGCACTGGCAGCGCGAGCGGTCGGACCGCCCCATGGGGTCATGTTCATCACGCCACCGGCGAGGATGATCAGGCCGGCCATGATCCGCGGGCTCATGCCGATACGGCTGTAGAGCGGCAGCATGGCGGCCACGCAGATCATGTAAGTGGTCGCGCCGTCACCATCGAGGGAGACAACGAGCGCCAGAACGGCGGTGCCGACCGAAACTTTCAGCGGGTCGCCCTTGACCAGTTTGAGAATCTTGCGCACAGCCGGGTCGAACAGGCCGGAGTCAATCATCAGGGCGAAGTACAGGATAGCGAACATCAGCATCACGCCGGTCGGCGCAAGCTTGGTAATGCCCTCGAGCATCATCGGGCCGATCTTCGGCGAAAAACCGCCGAACAGGGCAAAGATGATTGGAATGATGATCAGGGCGATCAGCGCGGACAGGCGCTTGGTCATGATCAGGAACATGAACGTGATGACCATGGCGAAGCCAAGGAAAGTCAGCATGGGAATACTCCAGGCGTAGCGCGGCTAGGGAATGGGCGGATCGGGCGGGATCAGCGCAGAACGGGAAGCACGAGACGTACGGGCGGAGTAGCAGCGAAGCGGCGGATAGAAGAGGACATCAGAATCACCATTGTTGTTGTTAAATGGGCTGTGCGAGCGATAAAACGCTGGCATTGGCCAACCGGTCTGTTGCCGGTAGTGGGGGCGATCCTAATCGGGGAAGCTTTCAGCCAGCTTTCGCCAATGAAAGCAAGGACCGGATGTGCAACCGATCGTCGGATTGGGGCGGGGAGGTGAACCGAGTTACGGCCTTCGCGAGCAAGCCCGCTCCCACACTGGATCTGAGTCGTACACAAAACCAATGTGGGAGCGGGCTTGCTCCGGGCGGCGATCCGACGAAGACGTCGGTAACTACGCATCAGGAGGAATGCCATGAACAGAATTCACACCGGGGGCTGCCATTGCGGGCAACTGCGCTATCAATTCAGCGGGCCGCTGCACGATATCGCCCACTGCCATTGTTCGATTTGCCGACGGGTTAGCGGCGGCATCGTGACCACCTGGATCACCGTGCCGGTATCGGCCTTTCAATGGCTGGCCGGGACGCCGTCGCGCTATGATTCTTCATCCACCTGCGCGCGATATTTCTGCGGCCACTGCGGGGCGCAGCTGGCGCTGGTGACGCACCTGAGCCCGAAAAGCATCGACCTGACCATCGCCACCCTCGACCATCCAGAGCAAGCGCCGGCCGAGCGGCACATCTGGACCGACAGCCGCTTGCCGTGGCTGCATCTGGACGAACACCTGCCCGGTGAGGCCGGAGAAACACTCTGATCAAAAAACCGTCAGGTCCAACGGCCGAATAGCGCCCATCCAGATCGCGTGCTCGGTGTGGTCGAGCAGATCGTTGCCGGTGTCCGGGTGCAGAAACACCACCAGCCCCTTGCGGTTGAGCGCCAGCCACGGCAGCACGTCACCCAGCACCTGCGGCTCGAACGCCAACTGGCAGCTCCAGTCCGGGTGCGGACCGACCAGGCGCTCATGCACGCGGCCCATTTTCAGTGGAAACAATTGCGCCGCCTGCTCACACAAGGCCCGCGCCAGCCCGATTGTGCTGGCATCGAAATAAACGTGGGCGTGGTAACCCCTGATCTGCTGCATCTGAACCCCTCTGAAAACTGTTCGAACCCTTGCTGGTTCCTGCGGGTCAAACATCATACAGGCGCTGGAAAACAGGAAGCCCAGCCATGAAAAATGCCGAAACCCCCGTCGTGAAAGTGGTGCTTTATGGTGCCATGAGTAGCTTGGGCAGTGCGCTGATGGCTGAGATGCTGCGGCGCCAGCATGAAGTGATCGCAATTCTCGATGACCTCAATGCGCTGGCACCCCGTCCGGGGCTGCGCACCAAGACTGGCGACCTGTTCGACGCGCAACGGGTCAAGCAGAGTGTGGCCGGCAGCTCCGTGGTCATCTGCCTACTGGACGCTCCAGGTTTACCGTTCAGCAGCGAACACGTGGAAAAAACCATCGTACCGGGCCCGGTAGAGCAGGTGCTGGCAGTAGATGCGCTAATCGATGGCATGCAGGCAGCAAAAATCGCCCGATTGTTTCTGGTGGGTGATTTCGACGTGCTGGACGATCCGGAAACCGAGGACAGCTTGGAACGTCACGCCGCCGAGGAAATCCGCGAAGCACTGCAGAGCAGCCCTTTGCAGTGGACGATGGTTAACGAACCGCGCGGCATACCGGGACTGACCATCGAACATTTTGCCCAAATCGGGGGCAACCTCGAGCCGGGACTGGCCGAACCACTCGGACGACTGGCCCGCACCGCCGCGGGCATTGCCGATGAATTGCACTTGAACCTGCACATCCGAGAGCACGTCAACTTCATCGCCACCGACAGCTAAACCGCAATGGACGGCAGTGTCAGGCCGTTGAGTGATTGCGCACTGCTGGCCTGCTCTGCCATCAACCAATCCACAAACTGCTGGATCAACGCTCCGCGTCGTTTGCGCTGGGGCAACACCACGTAGTAACCCAGCCTCGACATCACCGTTTCGCCGATCGGTCGACACAACAACCCCTGCGTCAGTAAGTTATCCACAAGGTGGCGCCAGCCGATGGCAACGCCTTGGCCACCAATCGCCGCCTGAATCAGCAAGGTGTAATTGTCGAAGCGCAACTGCCCGGGTGCCGGGGGCGAAGTGATGCCCAGTTCGCGGAACACACCACTCCAGTCGAACCAGTTACTGCTGTGCTCCCCACGCAGGTGCAGCAACGGAAACTCCAGCAATGCGTGGGCCGGCAAGGGCAGGGGACGTTCGCTCAACAACTGCGGGCTGCACACCGGAAACACTTCTTCGCTGAACAGCCAATGGCTTTCACCCTGCTTGAAGCGGCCATCGCCGAACAGTACCGCCACATCGATATCGGTACGTAGCATGTTATGGCTGCGTTCACTGGTGACCAGGCTGACATCCACCTGCGGATTGGCCGCGTGAAAGCGGTGCAGACGCGGCATCAACCAATAGGCGGCGAAGGCAAAATCCGTGGCCACCTGCAGCACTTCATGCTGTTGCTGTGCGCTGATCGCGCTCAATCCTGCGTCGATATTCTGCAAACCTAGCTGAACCTGCTCGAAAAGGATCTGCCCGGCCTCAGTCAGTTCGATTCCACGGTAAATGCGATCGAACAGGCGTGTCGACAGTTGCTCTTCCAGGCGCTTGATCTGCTGGCTGATGGCCGGTTGCGTGGTGCCCAGCTCAACCGCCGCGGCGGTAAAACTTCGCTGACGGGCCGCCGCTTCGAAGGCACGAAGCAGATCCAGTGACAGGTCACCAAGGGCGTCATACATAAGCTGTGCTTATCCTAGTCATTGCCGCGCGTGGGCTTTACCGCAAGCTGTGAGGGTTTCATTCTCGAAACCAGCACTCTCGCATAAACATCCACTATGGAATGCCGCGATCACATGAAGCGCAAGAACATTCTTTTCATCATGGCCGATCAAATGGCTGCGCCAATGTTGCCGTTCTACGGCCCATCGCCCATCAAACTGCCTAATCTCAGCCGCCTCGCCGCACAAGGCGTGGTGTTCGACTCGGCTTATTGCAACAGCCCATTGTGCGCGCCCTCGCGTTTTACCCTCGTCAGCGGCCAGTTGCCGAGCAGGATCGGTGCCTACGACAACGCCGCCGATTTCCCCGCCGACGTACCGACCTACGCCCACTACCTGCGCCGCCTCGGCTACCGCACCGCCTTGTCGGGCAAGATGCATTTCTGCGGGCCAGACCAGCTGCATGGCTACGAAGAACGCCTGACCAGTGACATCTATCCGGCTGACTACGGCTGGGCAGTGAACTGGGATGAGCCGGACGTGCGCCCGACCTGGTACCACAACATGTCGTCGGTACTGCAAGCCGGCCCGTGCGTGCGCACCAATCAACTGGATTTCGACGAAGAGGTGGTGTTCAAGGCCCAGCAGTACCTGTTCGACCATATTCGCGAGGACGGCGACCAGCCGTTCTGCCTGACCGTTTCCATGACTCACCCACACGATCCGTACACGATTCCCAAGGCTTTCTGGGATTTGTACGACGATGCAGACATTCCGCTGCCTGTAACCCCGGACCCGCATGACCTCGACCCGCACTCGCAACGTCTGCTCAAGGTCTACGACCTGTGGGACAAGCCGCTGCCTGTGGATAAAATCCGCGACGCCCGCCGCGCCTATTTCGGCGCGTGCAGCTATATCGACAGCAACGTCGGCAAACTCCTGCAAACTCTCGAGGATACCGGGCTGATTGATGACACCATCATTGTGTTTTCCGGCGACCACGGCGACATGCTCGGCGAGCGCGGCCTCTGGTACAAAATGCACTGGTATGAAATGGCTGCTCGGGTGCCGCTGCTAGTCAGCGCACCAGGGCAGTTCGGTGCCAGCCGGGTCAGCGCCAGTGTTTCCACGGCGGACCTGTTGCCAACCTTCGTCGAACTGGCCGGCGGCTCGCTGGAACCGGGCTTGCCGCTGGACGGCCGCTCGCTGGTCCCGCACCTGCAAGGGCAGGGCGGTCACGACGAGGTGTTTGGCGAATACATGGCCGAAGGCACCGTCAGCCCGTTGATGATGATTCGCCGCGGTGCCTACAAATTCATCTACAGCGAAGACGACCCTTGCCTACTCTTCGACGTACAGAATGACCCTCGCGAACTGGAAGAACTCAGTCATTTGCCGCAACATCGCCAGTTGTTCGACGATTTTCTCGTCGAAGCGCGGGCCAAATGGAACATTCCGGCGATTCACCAGCAGGTGCTCGCCAGCCAGCGGCGCCGACGCTTCGTGGCCGAGGCGCTGACCCTCGGCAAGCTGAAGAGCTGGGATCACCAGCCACTGGTGGACGCCAGTCAGCAGTACATGCGCAACCACATCGACCTCGACGATCTGGAGCGTAAAGCACGTTATCCACAACCCTGCCAAAACCAATAATGTTAAGGGGAAGTCCATGCAAAGGTTATCCACAGTACTGACGGTCGGGCTCCTGGCTCTGGGCAGTGCATCGGCGTTTGCCGATCAGAGTTGCGAGACCGTGAAAATGGCCGACCCGGGCTGGAGCGATATCGCCGCGACCAATGCCATCACCGGGTTTCTGCTGGACGGTATGGGCTACAAGGCCAAGGTCGACACCCTCGCGGTGCCGATCACCTTTGGCGGGCTGAAGGATGGCCAGGTCGATGTATTCCTGGGTAACTGGATGCCGGCGCAGCAGGGCTTCTATGACAAGTTCGTCGCCAACGGCGATGTCACGCAATTGGCGAAGAACCTCGACGGCACCGAATTCACCCTCGCTGTTCCGGACTACGTGTGGGACGCGGGTGTGCATAACTTTGCCGACCTGAACAAATACGCCGACAAGTTCGACCACAAGATCTACGGCATCGGCTCCGGTGCTCCAGCGAACATCTCCCTGCAAGAGATCATCAAGAAAAACGATTTCGACATGGGCCAGTGGAAACTGGTCGAGTCCAGCGAGCAGGCGATGCTGGCGGAAGTGTCCCGCGCGGTGAAAAAGCAGAAATTCGTGACCTTCCTCGGCTGGACGCCGCACCCGATGAACGTGCAGCTGAAAATGCACTATCTGAAGGGTGGCGAGAAATACTTCGGTGACACCGGCAGCGTACATACCCTGACCCGCAAAGGTTATGCACAGGCCTGCCCGAACGTTGGCAAACTGCTGAGCAACCTGAGCTTCACCCAGGACATGGAGAACAGCATCATGGCCGAGGTGGTGAACAAGAAAGTCAGCAATGCCGACGCAGCCAAGGCGTGGATCAAGGCCAACCCGGCGGTGTTGGATAAATGGCTCGATGGAGTGAAGACCGTGGACGGCAAGGATGCGCTGCCAGCGGTCAAAGCGAAACTCTGATGATTACCTGTGGCGAGGGAGCTTGCTCCCGCTCGGCTGCGCAGCAGACGCAATCCGGTTACCTCGATGAGTCAGACACATCGTGATTGCCCTTTTGGGACCGCTACGCGGTCCAGCGGGAGCAAGCTCCCTCGCCACAATGATCGCGTTGTCCTGCTACCCTTGCGCAAAATCCCCAACCGAGAGGCCCCATGGCCCTGCCAAGCCGCCATTCACTCTTCCCCTTCCTCACCTGGCTGCCCCGGCAAACCCGCGCCAGTGTCGGTCGCGACCTGATCGTTGGCCTCAGCGGCGCGATTCTCGCGTTGCCGCAATCCATTGCCTACGCACTGATTGCCGGCCTGCCGCCGGAATACGGCCTGTACGCCGCAATCATCCCGGTGTTGATCGCTTGCCTGTGGGGCTCGTCGTGGCATTTGATCTGCGGTCCTACGGCGGCCATCTCCATTGTCTTGTACGCCAGCGTCAGTCCTCTGGCCGTTCCTGCGTCGCAGGACTACGTCATGTTGATCCTGTTGCTGACGTTTCTTGCCGGCCTCTTTCAGTGGATGCTGGGATTGCTGCGCTTTGGCGCACTGGTGAATTTCGTCTCGCATTCGGTGGTGCTCGGCTTCACCCTGGGTGCCGCCGTGGTGATTGCCATCGGTCAATTGCCTAACCTGCTGGGACTGGACTTGCCCAGTCAGGCTACCGCGCTGGATAGCTTCATCACCTTGTTGCGCCATCTCGGCGAAATGGACAAGCCTTCACTGGCACTGGGGCTGGCGACGGTGGTGGTGGGCGTGATCCTCAAGCTGCTGCTGCCACGCTGGCCGACGCTCTTGATCACCCTGGTTCTCGGCGGCTTGCTGGTTTGGCTCTGGCCATCAATGTTCGGCCATGTGCAACTGGTCAGCGCCTTTACCGGCAAACTGCCGCCCTTCAGTCCATTGCCGCTGGACCTTGATCTGATCCTGCGCCTGCTGCCCAGCGCGGTAGCGGTAGGAATGCTCGGGTTGGTCACCAGCCTGTCGATTGCCCGCTCGATCTCCGCACGTTCGCAGCAATTACTCGACGCGAACCAGGAAGTTCGTGCCCAAGGCCTGTCGAACATCGTCGGTGCGTTTTTTTCCGGATCACTGTCAGCCGGCTCCTTCACTCGCTCAGGCCTGAGCTATGAAGCGGGGGCCTGTTCGCCACTGGCCGGGATTTTTTCGGCATTGTGGGTGGCGCTGTTTGCGATCTTCGGCGCGAGCCTGATCGCGCACATCCCGATTCCGGCCATGGCCGGCAGCATTCTGTTGATCGCCTGGGGGCTGGTGGACCATCGCGGCATTCGCGCGTTGTTGCGGGTCAGCCGCGCCGAATTCGTGGTCATGGCGCTGACCTGCGTCGCCACCCTGCTGCTGGAATTGCAGACGGCAATCTACGCCGGTGTGCTGGCCTCGCTTTTTTTCTACCTCAAGCGCACATCGCAACCACGGGTGCAGCATGTGCGGGATGGCGAGGAAGACATTCTGCGGGTGGGCGGCTCGATCTTTTTCGGCGCCAGCCATTACCTGCAAGTGCGCCTGCAACGCATGCACGGCGCGCGCGTGGTGATCGAGGCGCAGCAGATCAACTTCATCGACTATTCAGGAGTGGAAATGCTGCACCAGGAAGCGCGGCGCCTGCTTCGCCAGGACCGCAGCCTGACCTTGCGCCGAGCCCGGCCGCAGGTGGTGGAAGAGTTGAGGAAGCTGGAAGGGGCACAGAAGTGCCCGATCCGGTTTGAAGATTAAAGAGATCGCTGCCTTCGGCAGCTCCTACGGGTTGTGTGATCACCAGTAGGAGCTGCCGAAGGCTGCGATCTTTTGACTTTAAAGGGCCAGTTGCCGGCGAAGCTCAGCCAATACCGGCGCTGTATCCGGGCGTACACCGCGCCACAGAAAGAAGGCCTCGGCTGCCTGCTCGGCCAGCATCCCCAAGCCATCCATCACCACTGCCGCGCCGTTTTCGCTGGCCCAGCGGCAGAACGAGGTCGGCTCCTTGCCGTACATCATGTCGTAGCACACCGTTTTGCCAGGCTCGATCAGGCTGGCAGCAATCGGTGGCACATCGCCGGTCAGGCTCGCCGACGTCGCGTTGATGATCAGGTCCACCGACTCCCGTAACCAGTCGTAGCCACTGGCCGAGACCGGCCCCAGATCGCAGAACAGTTCCGCCAGCAACTCGGCCTTTTCCACCGTGCGATTGGCGATGATCACCGATGCCGGCTGCTCGGCCAGCAACGGCTCCAAAGCACCGCGCACCGCGCCGCCAGCACCGAGCAGCAGGATGCGTTTGCCTTTGAGGCTGAACCCGGCATTGACCGTCAGGTCGCGCACCAGCCCGGCACCGTCGGTGTTGTCGCCCAGCAAACTGCCATCGGCCAGTTTGCTCAGGGTGTTCACCGCGCCCGCCCGCTGCGCCCGTGCCGTCAGGCTGTTCGCCAGCCGATAGGCTTCCTCCTTGAACGGCACCGTCACATTGGCGCCACGCCCTTCGAGGAAAAACGTCCGGGCACAGGTGGAAAAGTCGTCCAGTGGCGCCAGTAGCGTGTTGTAGTCCAGCTTCTGCGCGGTCTGCTCGGCGAACAAGCGATGGATCAACGGCGACTTGCTGTGGCCAATCGGGTTACCGAATACGACATAACGGTCCATCAGGATTCCTCGTTCAGGCTTCGGCCAACCAATCGCGGTCTTGCAGGAAGTACTCGGTCAGGCGCGCTTCTTCGCTGCCGGGCTCGGCCTTCCAGTCGTAGGCCCAGCGCACTTGCGGCGGCAGCGACATCAGGATCGACTCGGTACGTCCGCCCGATTGCAGGCCGAACAGCGTGCCACGGTCATAAACCAGGTTGAACTCGACATAGCGCCCACGGCGGAACTCCTGGAATTCCCGCTGTTTTTCGGTGAACGCATCGTTCTTGCGGCGCTGCACGATGGGCAGATAGGCGTCGATGTACGCATCACCGATGGCGCGCATGAAGGCGAAGCTGGTGTCGAAATCCCACTCGTTCAGGTCGTCGAAAAACAACCCGCCGATGCCACGCGGCTCGTGACGATGCTTGATGTGGAAGTAGCTGTCGCACCAGGCCTTGTAACGCGGGTAGACGTCCGGGCCGAACCGCGCACAGGCCTGCTCGGCGACACGGTGCCAGTGGATGCAGTCTTCTTCGTTGCCGTAATACGGGGTCAGGTCGAAGCCGCCGCCAAACCACCAGACCGGTTCTTCACCTTCTTTTTCCGCGATGAAAAAGCGCACGTTGGCGTGGGAAGTCGGCACGTGCGGGTTGTGCGGGTGAATCACCAGCGAAACGCCGAGGGCTTCGAAGCCACGGCCGGCCAGTTCCGGTCGATGAGCGCTGGCAGACGGTGGGAGACCGCTGCCGAAGACATGGGAAAAGTTGACGCCGCCCTTTTCAATCACCGCGCCGTTTTCTATCACGCGGGTGCGACCGCCACCGCCCGCCGGCCTGGTCCAGGCGTCTTCGACGAATTGCGTGCCACCGTCTTCGGCCTCCAGAGCGGCGCAAATACGGTCTTGCAGGTCGAGCAGGTAGGCTTTTACGGCCTCGGTGCGGGTCGTCATGTCATCACCTTGAATCGGGCAAAACAACGCGGCGCTCCATTGGAGCTCAGCCTGCGCAAATGGGCGCGTAGCATACCATCGCAAGTCACCCCGCCGCAGTTGACGAAGATCAAGCTTAGGAGTCCGATAGGGAGCTTGGTAAAACGACCTATGGAGAGTTCTGATGGCAAAGCGTATCCAGTTCCGCGCCCATGGTGGCCCCGAAGTGCTCGAATATGTGGATTACCAGCCCGCCGAGCCAGGTCCGAAGGAAGTGCGCGTGACCAACAAGGCCATCGGCCTGAACTTCATCGACACCTATTACCGCAGTGGCCTGTACCCACCACCGTCCCTACCGTCGGGTGTCGGCTCGGAAGGTGCAGGCGTGGTCGAGGCGGTGGGCAGCGAAGTGAGCCGCTTCAAGATCGGCGATCGCGTCGCCTATGGCAGCGGCCCTCTGGGCGCCTACAGCGATCTTCACGTCTTGCCCGAGGCTAATCTGGTGAAACTGCCGGACGCCATCAGCTTCGAACAGGCCGCCGGCGTGATGCTCAAGGGCCTGACCGTGCAGTACCTGCTGCGTCAGACTTATGAACTCAAGGGTGGCGAAACCATCCTGTTCCATGCCGCGGCCGGCGGGGTCGGTTCCCTGGCCTGCCAATGGGCCAGAGCCTTGGGCGTCAAGTTGATCGGCACCGTCAGCTCGGCGGAGAAGGCCGCGCTGGCCAAGGCCAACGGCGCCTGGGCGACCATCGACTACAGCCATGAAAATGTCGCGCAACGCGTGCTGGAATTGACCGACGGCAAAAAAGTCCCGGTGGTGTACGACGGTGTTGGCAAGGACACCTGGCTGACTTCACTCGATAGCGTCGCGCCACGCGGGCTGGTGGTGAGTTTCGGCAATGCGTCCGGCGCGGTCGACGGTGTGAACCTGGGGATCCTGGCAGGGAAAGGCTCGCTGTACGTAACCCGGCCAACCCTGGGCACTTATGCGAACAACGCCGAGAACCTGCAACGCATGGCCGACGAGTTGTTCGAGATGATCATCGGCGGCAAGCTGACCGTGGACATCAGCCAGCGTTATCCACTGGCTGACGCGGCGAAGGCGCAGACCGAGTTGTCGGCGCGGCGCACGACGGGTTCGGTTGTTCTGCTGCCATAACCCTCTGTGGCGAGGGAGCTTGCTCCCGTTGGGCTGCGCAGCAGCCCTGCATTCGGCAACTGTGTAGTTTCAGTTATAACGCGCCTGCAGTTTTTGCGGGCGCTGCGCACCCGAACGGGAGCAAGCTCCCTCGCCACATGTCCATCCAGCTTTAGTCCGGACGCACAACCCTGCCGGTCGCCAGATCACGAATCACGCTCGGGTTCTTGCGCCCGCCCAAATTGCCACCCAGCACCAGATCCACCTGGCCACGGAAATACTGCTCGACGCGAATCCTCGTACGCGCCGCCGGACGTCCCTGCGGGTTGGCCGACGTCGACACCAGCGGCCCGACCAGCGCGCACAAATCCCGCACCTGAGGGTGATCGCTGACCCGCAGCGCCACGGTTTCATGCACGCCGGTAATCCACTCCGGCAACAGGTTCTGGTGCGGCACCAGCCAGGTGTTCGGACCCGGCCAGGTGCTGGCCATGCGGTCCATCCACAATTCGGGGAAGTCTTCGAAAAGGAAATCGAACTGACGGATGTTGTCGGCGACCAGAATCAGCCCCTTGTCCACAGACCGGCCCTTGATCAGCAGCAGACGTTCCACCGCTTCCTCATCCCAGGGGTCGCAACCCAGGCCCCAGACTGCTTCGGTTGGGTAGGCAATCACCGCCCCGGCGCGAATTGCTTGCGCGGCTTGTTGCACACGCCAACTGTTGACCATGAAAAACACTCCAGAATTAGGCTCTGCGCAGTTTACCGATCTTGTTTATAAAACCTAGCTCACCCGCGCAAACCAGCGCCCGCATTCGCACACGGCGCGGCCATCCATTTCCAGTTCCGTCAGCGCCGCCAGCACTTTCGGCAGGGCCCAGCCGCTTGCGTCGGCCAGCGCTTCACTGGTGTGAGGCGCGGCATGCAGCAGCTTCAGCAGTGGGTGAGTCGTTGCAGGGATGCAGGTTTCTGTGGATAACGACAGTCGTTGCCAGCCGCGCAAGGCTTCGAGGATATGTTCGATAGTTTCCACCAGCACCGCACCGTCCCGAATCAACTGATGACAGCCGCGGGCACCGGGGTGATGGATCGATCCAGGCATCGCAAACACCTCGCGCCCCTGTTCCGCCGCCAGCCTCGCGGTGATCAGAGAACCGCTGGCGACACTGGCTTCGACCACCAGCACCCCGAGAGACAAACCACTGATGATCCGGTTGCGCCGGGGGAAGTTGCCGGCGCTGGGGCCTGCATCCAGTGGAAACTCCGAAAGCACTGCGCTGCCCGACGCGATCATGGCGTCCGCCAGGCGTCTGTTTCGCTGTGGATAAAACTTCTCGAGCCCCGTGCCGAGCACACCAACTGTTTGCCCACCGACGTCGAGCGCGGCCTGGTGCGCGGCGGCGTCAATGCCCAGGGCCAGGCCGCTGGTAATGACAAAACCGGCACCGGCCAGGCTGCGGGAAAACGCGGCAGCGGTGTCCATTCCTGGCCGGGACGCGCGACGGCTGCCGACCATCGCCAGTTGTGGTTTTTCCAGAATGCCCGGATCGCCCGCGACAAATAACAGCGGCGGTGCATCGCTGATTTGTGCCAGCAGTGCCGGATAGTCCGGTTGGTCCCACATCAGTAAATGCTGGGCCGGATGCTCCAGCCAGGCCAATGCATGACTGGCGCCGTCACGGATCTCGGTGCTACGCCTGGCCTCGGAACAGGCCAGTGGCAAACCCAGCGCGCGCCAGGCACTGGCCGGTGCGCTGATCGCTTTTGACGCCGAGCCAAAGGCTTCAAGCAGCTTCTTGAAACGTGCCGGACCGAGTTCCGGCAAGCGGTGCAGACGTAATCGAGCTTCCAGTTCCGCGGGGGAAACCGGTGTAACAGTAGGCAGCGACATGGATCATCCTTGATCGTAATAAGCACCCGTACAAACGGGAATAAGCTGTGGATAACTCTGTTGGTAACTTGTGAAGCTCTCTTACGGATTTCGCACCTTGTCCATCACCGACAGCGAGCGCGAAGCGCTGAGCACCAGCCCATAGCTGAGCTTGTCGTAGGTACGGAAAACCATCAGCAGACCAGCGCGCTCATCGGGAATTTTCAACGGCTGACCGGTTATCCGGTCGCGCACGGTTTCGCCGGTCTTCATCACCGCCAGCAGATTGCCTTCGGCCAGGCCGTCGCGCTGCCCCTTGTTCAGTGTTACCACGTCCAACTCGCCGATCTGCGTGACCCCACGCGGCACATCGATGATCAAACCGTTGATTTCGTGGCTCGGTGTGCTGGGCGTAAAGGTCGAGTTGATCGCGCGCTCCTCACCGCCGAACAAGCGATCGCCGAGGCGGACCTCCTGGGTTGTGCGTTGCAACTCCAGGGTGGCGACCTCACCTTCGATGGCCACGACCTCGCCGCCGCCGATGTCATCGGCGTTGATCCCCAGGATTTCCTTGCTCTGCGGATCGGTGTAGACCTTGCCTTGGCGGAAGATGCCGTACGCCGGTTGCGCCGGATCGAAATGGCCGCGGGCAAAAATGCGGTCACCCGCGCCACTGAGCACGCGCTCGGCATCGCCTGCGACGATGTAGGGCGCCTTGTCGAAATCCTCGGCCTTGTCGACGATGCGGTTGCTCAGCAAAAAGCTGTTGATCGATTTCAGCGCAATACCGGGGATAGCCTCGGTTACCGGGCTGCTACGCACCTGAGGCGACAGCTTTATGGTGGGAATATCTTCCCGAAGTTGCACTTGCCCGTAGGCCAGACCGGCCGAGGCCAGTAGCAGCAGGGCGAGTAGTGATTTCCTCATGCGGTGAATCCCTTTATTATGTGCGTTCGCGTGAAACGCCAGAGCCATCAGAGGCTCGCTCCCTGCTTGCTTATCAAGACTTGCTTGTCAACAAAAGGGAGCTACGTTTTACAACGGTAGCCTGCATCTTCGGACCGCCAGGCCATCGACCCGACCTTACTTCACACGTGCACTAATCAAGCTTATGGCCATTTTAAACATCCTCGAATTCCCTGATCCGCGTCTGCGCACTATCGCCAAACCAGTGGCCGTAGTGGACGACGAAGTGCGTCAGTTGGTCGACGACATGTTTGAAACAATGTATGAAGCGCCTGGCATCGGCCTCGCCGCTACCCAGGTCAACGTGCACAAACGTATCGTCGTGATGGACCTCTCCGAAGACCGCAGCGAACCGCGAGTGTTCATCAACCCCGAATTCGAACCCCTGACCGACGAGATGGAGCAATACCAGGAAGGCTGCCTTTCGGTACCGGGCTTCTACGAAAACGTCGATCGCCCGCAAAGGGTCAAGGTCAAGGCGCTGGACCGCGATGGCCAACCCTACGAACTGATCGCCGAAGGCCTGCTCGCGGTGTGCATCCAGCATGAATGCGACCACCTCAACGGCAAATTGTTCGTTGATTACCTGTCGACGCTCAAACGCGACCGCATCAAGAAGAAGCTGGAAAAACAGCATCGCCAAAACGCTTGATGCCCTCCTTCAAAGGCTTGCCGCGGCAAGCCTTTTTCTTTTCAAGATGCTTTGCAATAGAGAACACCCATGACTGAGCCACTGCGCATCGTCTTTGCCGGCACCCCCGAATTCGCCGCCGAACACCTCAAGGCCCTGCTCGACAGCCCTTACGAGATCGTCGCGGTCTACACCCAACCGGATCGTCCGGCCGGTCGCGGGCAAAAACTGATGCCAAGCCCGGTCAAGCAACTGGCGCTGGAGAACAATATCCCGGTGCTGCAACCGCCGACCCTGCGCAACGAAGATGCCCAGGCGGAACTGGCCGCGCTCAAGCCGGACTTGATGGTGGTGGTCGCCTACGGCCTGATCCTGCCGCAAGTGGTGCTGGATATTCCGCGCCTGGGTTGCATCAACAGTCACGCCTCGCTGCTGCCGCGCTGGCGTGGTGCGGCGCCGATCCAGCGCGCCGTGGAAGCGGGGGACGCCGAAAGCGGCGTGACCGTAATGCGCATGGAAGCCGGCCTCGATACCGGGCCGATGCTGCTCAAGGTCGCCACGCCGATCAGCGCCGAAGACACCGGTGGCAGCCTGCATGATCGTCTGGCCGAAATGGGCCCGCCGGCCGTGGTCCAGGCGATTGCCGGCCTCGCCGCCGCAACACTGGAGGGCGAAGTGCAGGACGACAGCCTGGCCACCTATGCGCATAAATTGAACAAGGACGAAGCACGCATCGACTGGAGTCGCCCGGCGGTTGAGCTGGAGCGTCTGGTGCGTGCCTTCAACCCGTGGCCGATCACCCACAGCACCTTGAACGGCGAAGCCCTGAAAGTGCTGGCCGCAAATCTGGCTGAAGGCAAAGGCGCCCCGGGTGAAATCCTTAGCGCCAGCAAGGACGGTCTGATCGTCGCCTGCGGCGAGCAGGCCTTGTGCCTGACCCGTCTGCAATTGCCCGGCGGCAAGGCGCTGAACTTCAGTGACCTGTTCAACAGCCGCCGTGAGAAATTCGCCACCGGAACGATCCTCGGTCAAGCGGCGGACGCTCAATGAATCCGCGTTTGGCCGCCGCCAAGGCACTCGCCGCAGTCCTGAGCGGCAAAGCCTCGCTCAACAGTTCGCTGCCAACACAAATGGACAAGGTCGACGACCGTGATCGCGGCTTCACCCAGGACCTGGCATTCGGCACCGCACGCTGGCAGCCACGCTTGTCCGCGCTGGCGGCCAAACTGTTGCAGAAGCCGTTCAAGGCAGCCGACGCCGATGTCGAAGCGTTGCTGTTGGTCGGTCTCTATCAATTGCTCTACACCCGCGTCCCGGCCCACGCCGCCATCGGCGAAACCGTCGGTTGCGCCGACAAGCTGAAAAAGCCTTGGGCCAAGGCATTGCTCAACGCTGTGCTACGCAATGCTCAGCGCGAAAGCGAAACGATTTTCGCCGAGCTGGAACGTGATCCGGTGGTGCGCACCGCCCACCCGCGCTGGTTGCAGAAATCCCTGAAGGCGTTCTGGCCCGAGCAATGGGAAGCCATTTGCGCCGCCAACAATGCGCATCCGCCGATGATTCTGCGGGTCAACCGTCGTCATCACAGCCGTGATGCCTATCTCGGATTGTTGACCGACGCCGGTATCGCCGCGACGCCATGCATTTATAGCCGCGATGGCATCGTGCTCGAAGCCGCCACCGACGTGCGCGGCCTGCCAGGCTTCGCCGAGGGCTGGATCAGCGTGCAGGACGAGGCCGCGCAACTGGCTGCCGATCTGCTCGACCTCGCGCCAGGCCAACGGGTGCTGGACGCCTGCTGCGCACCGGGCGGCAAGACCTGCCACATCCTCGAAGCCGAGCCAAAACTGGCCGGCGTCGTGGCCGTAGACCTTGAAGCCAAGCGACTGGTACGAGTGCGGGAAAACCTCGAACGCCTGAAACTGAGCGCCGAACTGATTGCCGCCGACGGTCGCGACACTCAGGCGTGGTGGGACGGCAAGCCGTTCCAGCGCATCCTGCTGGACGCGCCATGCTCGGCCACCGGCGTGATTCGTCGTCACCCGGACATCAAGCTGACCCGCCAACCCGACGACATCGCCGCGCTGGCGCTGCTGCAGGGCGAGTTGCTCGATGCCATGTGGAAAACCCTGGAAGTCGGGGGCATCCTGCTGTACGCCACCTGTTCCACGCTGCCGACCGAAAACACCGAAGTCATCGAAGCCTTCCTCGCCCGAACGCCGGGTGCCCGGGAACTGGACCTCGCCACGGCGGCCGGCATCAAGCAGCCCCATGGTCGCCAGTTGCTGGCCCAGGAAGGTGGCCACGATGGTTTCTACTACGCCAAGCTGATCAAGATCGCCGCCGCTCGCGGTTAAATGGATTCAATGGAGTGACTGGATGAAAATCATCATCCTTGGTGCAGGGCAGGTCGGCGGTTCGCTGGCCGAACACCTGGCCAGTGAAGCCAACGACATTACTGTGGTCGACACCGATGGCGAGCGCCTGCGCGACCTTGGTGACCGCCTGGACATCCGCACGGTACAAGGTCGTGGCTCATTCCCGACCGTGTTGCGCCAAGCCGGAGCGGATGACGCCGACATGCTGGTCGCGGTGACCAACAGCGACGAAACCAACATGGTCGCCTGCCAGGTCGCCCATACCCTGTTCCACACCCCGACCAAGATCGCCCGGGTTCGCGAAGCCGCGTACCTGACCCGCGAAGAGCAGCTGTTCCAGAACGAAGCGATTCCGGTGGACGTTCTGATCAGCCCGGAACAAGTGGTCACCAACTATATAAAGCGCCTGATCCAGCACCCCGGCGCCTTGCAGGTGATCGACTTCGCCGAAGGCAAGGCGCAACTGGTGGCGGTACGGGCGTACTACGGCGGGCCGCTGGTGGGCCAGCAACTGCGGCAGTTGCGTGAACACATGCCGAACGTGGAAACCCGCGTCGCGGCGATTTTCCGTCGTGACCGGCCGATCCTGCCCCAGGGCGACACGGTGATCGAGGCCGACGACGAGGTGTTTTTCATCGCCGCCAAGGCGAATATTCGCGCGGTGATGAGCGAAATGCGCCGTCTCGACGAAACCTATAAACGCATCGTCATCGCCGGTGGCGGGCAGATTGGCGAGCGTCTGGCCGAGGCCATCGAAAGCCGTTATCAGGTGAAAATCATCGAGATGAACCCGGCGCGCTGCCGTCATCTCTCCGACACACTGGACAGCACGGTAGTGTTGCAGGGCAGTGCTTCAGACCGCGACCTGCTGATGGAAGAGAACATCGCCGACGCCGACCTGTTCCTGGCGCTGACCAACGACGACGAAGCCAACATCATGTCATCGTTGCTGGCCAAGCGACTGGGCGCGAAGAAGGTGATGACCATCATCAACAACCCGGCCTATGTCGATCTGATCCAGGGCGGCGACATCGACATCGCCATCAGCCCGCAACTGGCGACCATCGGCACCTTGCTGGCCCACGTGCGCCGAGGCGACATCGTCAGCGTGCACTCACTGCGCCGGGGTGCGGCGGAGGCCATCGAGGCGATTGCCCATGGCGATGCGAAATCGAGCAAGGTGATCGGCAAGGCCATCGAGAACATCGGCCTGCCGCCAGGCACCACCATCGGTGCGATTATCCGCGACGAAGAAGTGATCATCGCCCACGACAACACCGTGATCGAAGCGGGCGACCATGTGATTCTGTTCCTTGTGGATAAAAAGCATATTCGCGATGTGGAGAAGCTGTTTCATGTGGGGTTGAGCTTCTTCTGATCCGGATTTTTCGGCGATCAGACTGGCCTCATCGCGAGCAAGCTCGCTCCCACAGGGTTCTCGGTCGTACACAGCATTTGTGTTTCTGAAGATCAACTGTGGGAGCGAGCTTGCTCGCGATAGCGGACTTCCAGATACCGGATATTTTCCTGACACACCTCAAAAAGGAATCCACTGATGATCGAATCCCTGGAAAAAATGCTCGCCAAGGGTGTGGATAACTCATTGCTGCGCTTCGGCCTGGGCAAGGGCTATCTGGATCTGGGGGAAAACGCCAAGGCTGCGGAGCATTTCCAACGCTGCGTCGAATTCGATCCGAAGTATTCGGCGGCATGGAAACTACTGGGCAAGGCCCATCTGGCGCTGGCGGACTTTACGGCCGCGCGCCAAGCCTGGGAGCAAGGTCTGGAAGCCGCTCGCGCCCATGGCGACAAGCAGGCCGAAAAGGAAATGACGGTGTTCCTGAAGAAGCTCGAGCGTCAGGCGTACTGATCAGAGATAACGCAAACCGATTCCCTCGGCATCCACCTGCACTACTTCCATACGCACCCGCGGCGCGCCTGTGGGTAAGCCCTGCACCTGACCGTAAACCACCGCGCCTTTGGGCAAAGTCGACAACCCCGGATGCTTGACGTAAACGCCGGTGGTCGACAGGTTGCGCGTCTGCCCCAGGCAATCGCCAAAGCTTTCGTGACTGATCTTGATGCGGAATGACTTGCGGTGTTCGGACATCTTCTGCGCCCTTGAGTGAACGGTTGTGGATAACCCCGAGTCCAGGGTCATCCACAGATCATGCCAATCGATTCAATACCAACGCTCTTCACCCGGCGGACGCTTCTTGAAGCGCTTCATGCTCCACATGTACTGGCTCGGGTATGCCCGCACATAGCGCTCGACCACCTGGCTCATGGCCGCGCAGGACTGCGCGGTATCGGTGCTGTACATGGCCTCTGGCGCAGCTTCAAGGATCACTTTGTAGCCGGAACCGTCCGGCAGGCGCAGGGCATGCAGGAACACGCCGACCGCTTTGCCGCCGGCCAGCATGTTCGGCACGAACTTGCTGGTCAGCGCCTGGGTGGCGAAGAACGGCACGAAGATCCCGGCGGATTCGGACGGTTCCGGGTCAGCGGGAATGCCCACTGCACCACCTTTGCGCACTTCCTTGATGACGCTGAGGATGCCTTCCTTGGTGGAAGCGGCGACTTTGTTACCCAACTGCACCCGCTGCTTTTGCAGCAATTCATCCACCGCTTTCAACTTCGGCGGGCGGTAGAAAATGATCGGTTTGCACTGGCTGCAATAGAAGTGGTTCAGCACTTCCCAGTTGCCCAGGTGGCTGGTGATACCGACCACGCCTTTGCCGGAGGCGAGGGCGTCCTTCAAGATGTCGAGGCCTTCAACCTCGCGCACCAGGTCGATGGAGCGCTGGGCCGGCCAGATCCAGGCGCAGGCGCTTTCGGTCAGGGACTTGCCGATGTCCTTAAGGCTCTGTCCGACTAAACGTTCGCGCTCGGCGGGGTCCATGTCCGGAAAGCACTTGGACAGGTTGATCCGCACCACGTCGCGGGAACGGTTCGGGGTTTTCCACATGACCCAGCCAATCGCCGAGCCGACGGCCTGCACGGCCCGCCACGGAAGCAGGGCAAACAGCCGCAGAGCGCCTACCAGCAAGGCGCCTTTCAACTTATCCACAGGTCACTCCTGATTTTGTGCTGTGCGCGAGGCGGCCATTCTAACCGCCGTTCGCCAACTGCGCGTAGCGGTCGCAGTCCCGGGTGTGATCCATCACCATGCCCGAAGCCTGCATTAGCGCATAGCAAATGGTCGGCCCGACGAACGTGAAACCGGCTTTTTTCAGGCCTTTGCTCATTTCCACGGCGATCGGCGTCACGGCCGGGACTTCACTGCGATCCTTGAAATGATTGATCACAGGCACGCCACCGACGAACGACCAGAGAAACGCCACCGGGTCCTCCAGCGCCAGCCAGGCCTGGGCATTGCGCCGGGCCGCGTTGAGCTTGAGGCGGTTGCGGATGATGCCGGGATCGAGCATCAACTCGTCGATTTCGGCATCGCTCATCTGCGCCACGCGCTGGACATCAAAGCCGAACATCACCTGGCGATAGTGCTCGCGTTTGCGCAGCACAGTGATCCAGGAAAGCCCGGCCTGGAACCCTTCGAGCAAAAGCAACTCGAACAAACCCTGCGCATCGCGTAGCGGCGTGCCCCACTCCTGATCGTGATAAGCCATGTACAGCGGATCTTCGGAACACCAAAAGCAGCGTGGCATAAGGCTCCAGGGGGCGTGCGCAGCAATGAATCGGGTATACTCCCGCTCTTTAAATCGCAGCCCAAGAAACAGGTGAATTTCGTGAGCCAGCCTACGCCAGCCGTGCGTACCTTCCAAGACTTGATCCTCGCCCTCCAGCAATACTGGGCCGAGCAAGGTTGTGTGGTACTTCAGCCCTACGATATGGAAGTAGGCGCCGGCACTTTCCACACCGCAACGTTCCTGCGCGCCATCGGCCCGGAAACCTGGAACGCTGCCTACGTGCAGCCAAGCCGTCGTCCGACTGACGGCCGCTACGGCGAAAACCCGAACCGTCTGCAGCACTACTACCAGTTCCAGGTGGTCCTCAAGCCGAACCCGGACAACTTCCAGGAACTGTACCTGGGCTCCCTCAAGCACGTCGGCCTGGACCCGCTGGTCCACGACATCCGCTTCGTCGAAGACAACTGGGAATCGCCGACCCTCGGCGCCTGGGGTCTGGGCTGGGAAGTCTGGCTCAACGGCATGGAAGTGACCCAATTCACCTACTTCCAGCAAGCGGGTGGCATCGA
Source organism: Pseudomonas sp. S2_F07 (assembly GCF_054668325.1). Classification (NCBI taxonomy): domain Bacteria; kingdom Pseudomonadati; phylum Pseudomonadota; class Gammaproteobacteria; order Pseudomonadales; family Pseudomonadaceae; genus Pseudomonas; species Pseudomonas sp. S2_F07. The sequence continues at coordinate 3,873,258 of NZ_CP162758.1, read as the reverse complement.
GTGCTACCCGGTGACCGGTGAGATCACCTACGGTCTCGAGCGTCTGGCCATGTACCTGCAAGGCGTGGACTCGGTCTACGACCTGGTCTGGGCTGACGGTCCGTTCGGCAAAGTGACCTACGGCGACGTGTTCCACCAGAACGAAGTGGAGCAGTCCACTTACAACTTCGAACACGCCAACGTCGACAAGCTGTTCGAACTGTTCGATTTCTACGAAAGCGAAGCCAAGCGCCTGATCGAACTCGACCAGCCGCTGCCGTTGCCGAGCTACGAAATGGTGTTGAAGGCTTCCCATACCTTCAACCTGCTGGATGCGCGCCGGGCGATTTCCGTGACTGCGCGTCAGCAATACATCCTGCGTGTACGCACCCTGGCGCGTTCCGTTGCGCAAGCCTACCTGCTGGCTCGTGCCAAGCTGGGCTTCCCGATGGCGACCCCGGACCTGCGTGATGAAGTACTGGCCAAGCTGGAGGCTGCACAATGAGTGCTCTGGATTTTCTGGTTGAACTGGGCACTGAAGAACTGCCACCCAAAGCCCTGAACACCCTGGCCGAGGCATTCCTCGCCGGTATCGACAAGGGCCTGCAAGCTGCCGGCCTGAACTACGAGAGCAAAACCGTTTATGCCGCCCCGCGCCGCCTGGCCGTGCTGATCACCGCACTGGCCACCCAGCAGCCGGATCGCAGCATCAACCTCGACGGCCCCCCACGTCAGGCCGCGTTCGATGCCGAAGGCAACCCGACCCAAGCGGCACTGGGCTTTGCCAAGAAGTGCGGCGTCGACCTGAGCGAAATCGATCAGAGCGGCCCGAAACTGCGCTACAGCCAGAGCATCGCCGGCAAGGCGACCGCAAGCCTGCTGCCGACCATCGTCGAAGATTCCCTGAACGACCTGCCGATCCCGAAACGCATGCGTTGGGGTGCGCGCAAGGAAGAGTTCGTTCGTCCGACCCAGTGGTTGGTGATGCTGCTCGGTGACCAGGTCATCGATTGCACCATCCTCGCCCAGAAGGCCGGCCGCGACTCCCGTGGCCACCGCTTCCATCACCCGGAAAACGTGCGCATCGGTTCGCCGTCCAGCTACCTGGCCGACCTGCGTGCCGCCTACGTTCTGGCCGACGCCAACGAGCGTCGCGAGATCATCAGCAAGCGCACCGAAGAGCTGGCCACCCGTCAGGAAGGCACGGCAATCGTTCCGCCAGCCCTGCTCGATGAAGTGACCGCGCTGGTCGAATGGCCAGTGCCGCTGGTGTGCTCGTTCGAGGAGCGCTTCCTCGACGTGCCGCAGGAAGCCCTGATCACCACCATGCAGGACAACCAGAAGTACTTCTGCCTGCTGGACGCCGACGGCAAGTTGCTGCCACGTTTCATTACCGTGGCCAACATCGAGAGCAAAGACCCACAGCAGATCATCGCCGGTAACGAGAAAGTGGTTCGTCCACGCCTGACCGACGCCGAGTTCTTCTTCAAGCAAGACAAGAAGCAGAAGCTCGAAGACTTCAACCTGCGCCTGCAGAACGTGGTGTTCCAGGAAAAACTCGGCAGCGTCTACGACAAGGCCGAACGTGTTTCCAAACTCGCCGCTTACATCGCAGCGCGCATTGGCGGCAACGCTTCGTGGGCTGCTCGTGCGGGCCTGCTGTCCAAGTGCGACCTGTCGACCGAGATGGTCGGCGAGTTCCCGGAGATGCAAGGTGTCGCCGGTTACTACTACGCCCTCAACGATGGCGAGCCGGAAGATGTCGCACTGGCCCTGAACGAGCAGTACATGCCGCGCGGTGCCGGCGCTGAACTGCCTAGCACCCTGACCGGTGCGGCCGTGGCCATCGCCGACAAGCTCGACACCCTCGTGGGTATCTTCGGTATCGGCATGCTGCCGACCGGCAGCAAAGACCCGTACGCCCTGCGCCGTGCCGCACTGGGCGTGTTGCGTATCCTGATCGAGAAGCAACTGGATCTGGACCTGAACGACGCCGTGGCCTTCGCTGTGAATGCATTCGGTACCAAGGTCAAGGCAGCCGGCCTGAACGAATCGGTACTTGAGTTCATCTTCGACCGCCTGCGTGCCCGCTACGAAGACGAAGGTGTCGATGTCGCGACCTACCTGTCTGTACGTGCCCTGAAGCCGGGCTCGGCCCTGGACTTCGACCAGCGCGTGCAAGCGGTACAGGCCTTCCGCAAACTGCCGGAAGCCGCCGCCCTGGCCGCCGTGAACAAGCGCGTGTCGAACTTGCTGAGCAAGGTCGAAGGCTCCGTTCCGACAGTCGTGGAGGCCAAGTACTTCGACAACGCCAACGAGTTCTCCCTGTACTCGGCGATCCAGCAGGCTGACCAGGCTGTACAGCCAATGGCCGCCTCGCGTCAGTACAGCGAATCCCTGGCACGCCTGGCTGCACTGCGCGAGCCGGTGGATGCGTTCTTCGAAGCTGTGATGGTCAACGCGGAGGACGCAAAAGTCCGCGCCAACCGTTATGCGTTGCTGGCGCGTCTGCGTGGGTTGTTCCTCGGCGTCGCCGACATTTCGCTGCTGGGCTGAGGGATTGCTGTTGAAACTGCTGATTCTCGATCGGGACGGAGTGATCAATTACGACTCCGACGCTTACATCAAGTCGGTGGAGGAGTGGATTCCACTCCCCGGTTCGATCGAAGCCATCGCGCAGTTGAGCAAGGCCGGCTGGACGGTAGCGGTCGCTACCAACCAGTCGGGTATCGCTCGCGGCTATTACGACCTCGCCACCCTGGATGCCATGCACGAGCGCTTGCGCGCGCTGGTGGCGGAGCAGGGCGGTGAAGTCGGCCTGATCGTCTATTGCCCGCACGGGCCGGACGAAGGCTGCGATTGCCGCAAGCCGAAACCCGGGATGCTGAAAACCATCGCCGCTCATTACAACGTGTCGCTGACCAATCTCTGGTTCGTCGGCGACAGCCTTGGTGACCTGGAAGCCGCCAAAGCCGTCGATTCACAGCCAGTTTTGGTAAAGACCGGGAAAGGCGAAAAGACTCAGGGCTTGACCCTTCCGGTTGGCACATTGATTTTTGACGATCTGGCGGCGATTGCCGCAGAACTTATCCACAATTAGAGTGCTTCTGAATTTCCTGGCAAAGGATTGATCAGGAGTGCGCTTTATACAGGCGGGTATTGCCCGCAACGGTAAACGTCACCATGTCGATATTGCAGGCCATCAGAACCTTCCTCTTTTACCTGCTGCTGGGCACCAGCTCCTTGCTGTGGTGCAGCCTGAGTTTTTTTATCGCGCCGTTTCTGCCATTCAAGGCACGTTATCGCTTCATCAACGTGTACTGGTGCCGCTGCGCCTTGTGGCTGAGCAAAGTGTTTTTGGGCATTCGCTACGAAGTGAAGGGGGCCGAGAACGTACCTGAACGGCCTTGCGTCATTCAGTCGAATCACCAGAGCACGTGGGAGACGTTCTTTCTCTCTGCCTACTTCTCGCCGCTGAGCCAGGTGCTCAAGCGTGAATTGCTCTATGTGCCGTTCTTCGGTTGGGCCATGGCCATGCTGCGACCGATCGCCATCGATCGCGACAACCCGAAAGCCGCACTCAAGCATGTGGCGCAAAAGGGTGATGAGTTGCTCAAGGACAATGTCTGGGTGCTGATCTTCCCCGAAGGCACGCGCGTTCCTTTCGGCACCGTTGGAAAGTTCTCGCGCGGTGGCAGCGCCTTGGCGGTCAACGCCGAATTGCCGGTGCTGCCAATTGCGCACAACGCAGGCAAGTTCTGGCCGAAAACCGGTTGGGTGAAGAAGCAGGGCGTCATCACTGTGATCATTGGCGAGCCGATGTATGCCGCAGGCACCGGACCGCGAGCCATCGCTGAATTGAACGACCGGGTCCAGGCGTGGAACGAGCAGATGCAACGGGAAATGGGCTCGCTACCACCGGCTCCGCAAGCGCCGGTTTCAAACGATCAGGTGGCTGTCTGAGATTCTGTGGATAACCTGTGTACCGTTTCATTGAAAACCGTCGTTTTTTGTATGTAACCTTATGATTTTTTTACATATTTTTTTGAATGATAAAAACCATAAAAACGTGCATAAGTTTTTTTTGGACGTAAAAAAACCGGCTGATATAGCCGGTTTTTTTATGCCTGGAACAAACACTGGCTGTCGACCTGACGGGGCGGCCTGGATCACCCGGTTTCATTCTGCAAACAGCGGAATTTGCAGCCTGAATGTCTATCCCACCGAACTTAATCCGACACTCGATTCGCCCACAGATCGTGAGACAGGAGCCGCAACGGGACCGCGCGTTGCTCCGGCGAGACAATAAAAAAGGCCAACGCAATGCGTTGGCCTTTTCGTTGGTATCGACCGGGATCAGAAATCCAGGTTGGACACCGCCAAAGCGTTGCTCTCGATGAAGTCACGACGTGGTTCGACCGCATCACCCATCAGGGTGTTGAAGATCTGGTCCGCGCCAATGGCGTCTTCGATGGTCACTTTGAGCATCCGGCGCTGGCTTGGGTCCATGGTGGTTTCCCACAGCTGATCCGGGTTCATTTCGCCCAGACCTTTGTATCGCTGGATGGTGTGACGCTTGGTGCTTTCAGCCATCAGCCATTCAAGGGCTTCCTTGAACTCGGTCACCGGCTTCTTGCGCTCGCCACGCTGGATGTACGCGCCGTCGTCCAGCAGGGTGCTCAGTTGAGCGCCTAGCGAAACGACAGTCTTGTAATCGTTACTGCCGAAGAAGTCGCGGTTGAAGGTGACGTAGTTCGACAGGCCGTGGGAGATCAGTTCGACCTCTGGCAGCCACACACCACGCTCACGGTCTTCACGCAGGCTGGCCTTGTAGACCAGACCCGACTTCTCGACGGTGCGCAGACGCACTTCGTACTGGGCCAGCCAATCTTGCATCGCTGCGTGATCGGACAGTTGCTCCATGCTCACCGCTGGCAGGTAGATGAAGTGCTCGGTCAGCTCCTGTGGGTACAGGCGCGACAGACGCTTGAGGGTCTTCATCACCAGACGGAAGTCATTCACCAGGCGCTCGAGGGCTTCGCCGGAGATACCCGGTGCATCCTCGTTCAGGTGCAGGCTCGCATCTTCCAGAGCCGACTGCGTCATGTACTCTTCCATGGCGTCGTCGTCTTTGATGTATTGCTCTTGCTTGCCTTTCTTGACCTTGTACAGCGGTGGCTGAGCGATGTAGATGTAGCCGCGTTCGATCAGCTCCGGCAACTGACGGAAGAAGAAGGTCAGCAGCAGGGTACGGATGTGCGAACCGTCGACGTCAGCATCGGTCATGATGATGATGTTGTGGTAACGCAGCTTGTCGATGTTGTACTCGTCGCGGCCGATGCCGCAGCCCAGCGCGGTGATCAAGGTGCCTACTTCTTGCGAAGAGATCATCTTGTCAAAACGCGCCTTCTCGACGTTCAGGATCTTGCCCTTCAGCGGCAGGATGGCCTGGGTCCGACGGTTACGTCCCTGCTTGGCGGAGCCGCCAGCAGAGTCACCTTCCACGAGGTACAGTTCGGAAAGGGCAGGGTCTTTTTCCTGACAGTCAGCCAGTTTACCCGGCAGGCCGGCGATATCCAGCGCGCCTTTACGACGGGTCATTTCACGGGCTTTACGCGCCGCTTCACGAGCACGTGCCGCATCGATCATCTTGCCGACGACCAGCTTGGCTTCGTTCGGGTTTTCCAACAGGAAGTCGGAGAAGTACTTGCCCATTTCCTGTTCGACCGCGGTCTTCACTTCGGAAGAAACCAGCTTGTCTTTGGTCTGGGAACTGAACTTCGGATCCGGTACTTTCACCGAAATGATCGCGGTCAGGCCTTCACGGGCATCGTCACCGGTGGTCGCGACTTTGTGCTTCTTCGCCAGACCTTCGGCTTCGATATAGGTATTCAGGTTACGCGTCAGTGCGGAACGGAAACCCACCAGGTGAGTACCGCCATCGCGCTGTGGAATGTTGTTGGTGAAACACAACAGGTTCTCGTTGAAGCTGTCGTTCCACTGCAAGGCGATTTCCACGCCGATGCCGTCTTCGCGCTGAATATTGAAGTGAAACACCTGGTTGACCGCAGTCTTGTTGGTGTTCAGGTATTCAACGAACGCTCGCAGGCCGCCTTCGTACTTGAACAACTCTTCCTTGCCGCTGCGCTCATCCTTGAGGACGATGCCGACACCGGAGTTGAGGAAGGACAGTTCACGAATCCGCTTGGCCAGGATGTCCCAGCTGAAGTGGATGTTCTTGAACGTCTCGGCCGATGGCTTGAAGTGAATCTGGGTGCCGGTGGTTTCACTCTCACCAACGATTTTCATCGGTTCTTGTGGAACACCGTGGACGTAAGTCTGTTCCCAGATTTTGCCGCTGCGGCGCACCGTAAGAACAAGCTCTTTGGACAGTGCGTTCACTACCGACACACCTACACCGTGCAGGCCACCGGATACTTTGTAGGAGTTGTCGTCGAACTTACCGCCGGCATGCAGTACGGTCATGATGACCTCGGCTGCCGAAACACCTTCTTCTTTGTGCACGTCTACCGGGATGCCACGACCGTTGTCACGAACGGTTATGGACTCATCCGGGTGAATGATGATGCTGATGTCGTCGCAGTGGCCGGCGAGAGCTTCGTCGATCGAGTTATCGACCACTTCGAACACCATGTGGTGCAGACCGCTGCCATCGTCGGTGTCACCAATGTACATACCGGGACGTTTGCGTACGGCATCCAGGCCTTTCAGCACTTTAATGCTCGTTGAGTCGTACGTATTTTCTTCGCTCAATGCCTTCACTCCCGATGGTCGTGGGTCTGGGTGATACGGCCCTGTTCCACGTGGAACAGAGCGACTGGCGTTTCCGTCTGCCAGCCTTCCCTCAATAATTCGTGATCTACACAGGTGATAAAGACCTGGCAGCGTAAGTCTTCCAACAAGCGGCAAAGCGCGCGACGGTGGTGCTCGTCCAGTTCGGACGGCAAGTCATCCACCAGATAAATACACTGACCGCGTCGAGCCTGGCTGACCAAGTGACCTTGGGCAATCCGCAATGCGCAAACCACCAACTTCTGCTGGCCACGGGACAAGATGTCCGCAGCGTTATGCGCGCCCAGTCTGAGCCGCAAATCAGCACGTTGTGGTCCGGCCTGGGTATGCCCCATTTGCTGGTCCCGCTGAAGAGACCCGGCGAGCACAGTACTCAGTTCACGGTCCTTGTCCCAGCCGCGGTAATAGCTGAGCGTCAAGCCTTCAAGCTCAACCAGATCGCTCAAGGTTTGTTCAAAGACTGGTTTCAAGGCTTTGATATAAGCGCGGCGGTATTCATCAATTTCAGCGCTGGCCTGGCACAGTTCCCTGTCCCAAACCGCTTGCGAAACGGCGTCAAGTGTACCATGCCGAAGCCAAGAGTTTCTCTGGCGCAGGGCCTTCTGCAAGCGCTGCCAGGTTGACATGAAGCGCGGTTCCACGTGGAACACCCCCCAGTCAAGAAACTGCCGGCGAATCTTCGGTGCACCTTCCAGCAATCGAAAACTGTCCGGATTGATCAGCTGCAGTGGCAGGATCTCGGCCAGTTGCGCGGCGCTGCGAGCATTCTGCCCATCGATACGGATCTGGAATTCGCCCTGTCGATCCCGTGATATGCCCAAGGCGCTATGCCCACCCTCCGCTAGCTCAACCTGGCCAAAGACCGTGCATGCCAGTTGTTCATATTGAATGACCGGCAACAGACGGGTGCTGCGAAACGAACGGGCAAGCCCCAGCAGATGGATGGCTTCCAGAACACTGGTTTTGCCGCTGCCGTTGGCGCCGTAAAGAATATTGATGCGGGGGGAGGGGGAGAAGGTCACCGGGTGCAGATTGCGCACCGCGGTGACCGAGACGCGACTTAAGGACATCTAGCTTCTGCTGGGCATGATTACAGACGCATCGGCATGACAACGTAGGCCGAGTCGTCGTTATCCGATTCCTGTACCAGCGCACTGCTGTTGGAGTCGGACAGGATCAGGCGAACCTGCTCGGTGGTCATCACGCCCAGTACGTCAAGCAGGTAGCTCACGTTAAAGCCGATTTCCAGGGAGCCGCCGTTGTATTCAACGCCCACTTCTTCTTCCGCTTCTTCCTGTTCCGGGTTGTTCGCCTGGATCTTCAGCTGACCGCTGGCCAGTTGCAGACGGATACCACGGTACTTCTCGTTGGACAGAATCGCGGTACGGCTGAACGCTTCGCGCAGAGCCTGACGATCGCCAAGTACCAGCTTGTCGCCGCCTTTAGGCAGAACACGCTCGTAGTCCGGGAATTTGCCGTCGACCAGTTTCGAGGTGAAGGTGAACTCACCAGTGGTGGCGCGGATGTGGTGCTGACCCAGTACGATGCTGACATTGCCGTCCGGCTCGGTGAGCAGGCGTGCCAGTTCGAGGATACCTTTGCGTGGCACGATGACTTGATGACGATCCGGCTGACCGATATCGGCCTGCATCGAGCACATGGCCAGCCGGTGACCGTCGGTGGCCACGGCGCGGATCACACCAGCGGAGACTTCCAGCAGCATGCCGTTGAGGTAGTAGCGCACGTCCTGCTGGGCCATGGCGAAGCTGGTGCGTTCGATCAAACGACGCAGCTTGCTTTGCTCCAGGCTGCAGGTCAGCGAACCCGGGCCTTCTTCCACGGTAGGGAAGTCGTTGGCCGGCAGTGTCGACAGGGTGAAGCGGCTACGGCCAGCCTTGACCACAAGCTTTTGCTCGTCGACCTTGATGTCGATCAGCGCATCGTTCGGCAGGCTTTTGCAGATGTCCATCAGCTTGCGCGCCGGTACGGTGATGGAGCCCGGATCCGCCGGCTCTTCGAGTTGAACACGACCAACCAGCTCGACTTCCAGGTCGGTACCGGTCAGCGACAATTGCTGGCCTTCGACAACCAGCAGCACGTTGGAAAGTACCGGCAAGGTCTGTCGGCGTTCGACGACGCCTGCGACCAGTTGCAGGGGTTTCAACAGGGCTTCGCGTTGAATGGTGAAATGCATGGTCTAGTCCCTTGCCTTAATAAGCTGCGCTGGTGTTCATCAAGTGGTCAGCGTACGCAGCAGGTTCTTGTAGTCCTCGCGGATGTCCGCGTCGGATTCCTTAAGTTCGTTGATCTTGCGGCACGCGTGCAAGACCGTTGTATGGTCGCGACCGCCAAACACATCGCCGATTTCCGGCAAGCTGTGGTTGGTCAGTTCCTTGGACAACGCCATGGCGACCTGACGCGGACGAGCGACCGAACGCGAACGGCGTTTGGACAGCAAGTCGGAGATCTTGATCTTGTAGTACTCGGCGACAGTGCGCTGAATGTTATCCACAGAAACCAGTTTATCCTGCAACGCCAACAAGTCTTTAAGGGATTCGCGAATCAGCTCGATGGTGATGTCGCGCCCCATGAAGTGCGAGTGGGCGATCACACGCTTGAGCGCGCCTTCCAGCTCACGGACGTTGGAGCGAATGCGCTGGGCAATGAAGAACGCGGCATCGTGAGGCAGCTCGACTTTGGCCTGATCGGCCTTCTTCATCAGGATCGCCACGCGGGTTTCCAGCTCCGGCGGCTCGACCGCTACGGTCAGGCCCCAGCCAAAACGGGATTTGAGGCGTTCTTCAAGGCCTTCGATTTCCTTCGGGTAGCGGTCACTGGTGAGAATGACCTGCTGGCCACCTTCGAGCAGGGCGTTGAAGGTGTGGAAAAACTCTTCCTGGGAACGTTCCTTGCGGGCGAAGAACTGAATGTCATCGATCAGCAACGCATCCACCGAACGGTAGAAGCGCTTGAATTCGTTGATCGCGTTCAGTTGCAGGGCCTTGACCATGTCCGCCACGAAACGCTCGGAATGCAGGTACACCACCTTGGCATTCGGGTTCTTCTTTAACAGATGGTTACCCACTGCATGCATCAAGTGGGTTTTACCCAGGCCGACACCACCATAAAGGAAGAGTGGGTTGTAACCGTGCTTGGGGTTGTCTGCCACCTGCCAGGCGGCGGCGCGCGCCAACTGGTTGGATTTACCTTCAACGAAATTCTCAAAGGTAAAGGTGCGGTTCAGGTAACTGGTGTGCTTGAGCGCACCTTCGACCTGCACCGTACGTTGCTCGGCGCGCACAGGTGCCTGTTGCGAACTGGCACCGGCCATCGGGTCGAAGCTGTCACGTGAAGGTTCTTCTTCGGTGACCTCGGCCACTTTTTGCGTCGCACGCTTGGTCGACGCGGCGGCAGGTGCCGGCGACGGACTGGCGGGCGCTTGAGCAGCCTGGGCCTGGGAAGCCGCGGCAGCCAGGGGAGCATTGGGCGCGGCACGGGGTGCCGAACTGCGTTTGCTGCCTATTAATAAGGAAAGCGCTGGCGCCATGCCATTGCCGTGCTCATCGAGCAATTCGAGAACACGCCCCAGGTATTTTTCGTTGACCCAGTCCAAAACAAAACGATTGGGCGCATAGACACGCAACTCGTCGCCTTCGGCTTCGACCTGTAGTGGACGGATCCAAGTGTTGAATTGTTGGGCAGGCAGCTCATCGCGCAAAAGCTCCACGCACTGCTGCCAAAGTTCCACTGACACGGATATCCCCTAAGTTGAAAGCCGGTGAGGCAAAAACAAGCGGCCATTGTAGCGACCAGACGCCGACTTATCCACACGAAGGTGGTTCATCGACCAAGAAGAATCACCCTTTCATACGCAAAAAAGGCGACCAGTGGTCTGTGCATAAGCTCTGTGGATAACCGGGGTTAAGGTCGTTGCACAAGTGGGGGCGAAACTCGGTGGATAACCACCCTGTGGATAAAGCCTGCTTTCACACACAGGTTATCCGACAGCGCAGCACAGGCTGAACACTGTTTTCCACTGTAGTTGTCATTCTCTGTACAGCAGGTAAAACAAGGGTTGAATTGAGTTATCCACAGAAGGGTGCGGGCCTAGCTTTTATAAGCTTTACAGAAAAGCTTTAAATACTTTCCTTTCTTATTTTTATATCTACGTAAGGGGCAAGCGCCGAAAAACCTCTGGAGATCTATTTATAAGGAAACGCTGGTTGGAAATTGACCTGAAGGCTTGCTTTCTCTAGAATCCCCGGTCTCTTAAAACGGGGGCCATTCCGGCCCGTTGTGGACGAACCAGGTAACACGACAATGAAACGTACTTTCCAACCAAGCACTATCAAACGCGCTCGTACCCACGGTTTCCGTGCTCGCATGGCTACCAAGAACGGTCGTGCCGTCCTGTCGCGTCGTCGCGCCAAAGGTCGTGCGCGTCTGGCAGTTTGATAATCCGGCACTGGAGGTGAGTCAGGACTTCAGTCGGGAAAAGCGTCTGCTTACCCCCCGGCAATTCAAGGCAGTCTTTGACTCCCCTACCGGCAAGGTTCCGGGGAAAAATCTCCTGCTCCTTGCGCGCAACAACGATCTTGATCACCCCCGTCTCGGGTTGGTTATCGGGAAAAAGAGCGTAAAGCTCTCCGTCGAGCGCAATCGCCTCAAACGTCTGATGCGCGAATCGTTTCGCCTGAACCAGGATTCACTGGTCGGCTGGGACATTGTTATCGTCGCGCGCAAAGGTTTGGGCGACGTAGAAAACCCCGAATTGATTCAGCATTTCGGCAAACTCTGGAAGCGTCTGGCTCGCAGTTCGCCGGTACCAGCAGTCAAAACCGAAACTGTAGGGGTAGACAGTCCAGATGCGTAAACTGGCACTCGTTCCGATCCAGTTTTACCGCTATGCCATTAGTCCTCTGATGGCCAGTCACTGTCGTTTCTACCCCAGTTGTTCCTGCTACGCGTTAGAAGCCATCGAAAATCATGGCCTTCTTCGCGGTGGCTGGCTGACCTTTCGTCGTTTAGGTCGCTGTCATCCGTGGAATCCCGGTGGTTATGACCCGGTTCCACCTATCCCTACCTCCCGTTCTTCTTCGATGGCCGAGTAATCATGGATATCAAACGCACGATCCTGATCGTCGCCCTGGCAATCGTGTCCTACGTTATGGTTCTTAAATGGAACCAGGACTATGGTCAGGCTGCCTTGCCGACTCAGAATGTTGCCTCCAGTACGACTGCACCGGGCCTGCCGGAAACGGCAACTGGCTCCAACGCTTCCGCCAGTGACGACATTCCACGTGCTGCAAGCGACACCAGCGCACCTGCCGAAACTCCGGCGGCTGTGAGCAAGGACCTCATCCAGATCAAAACGGATGTACTGGACCTGGCTATCGACCCACAAGGCGGCGATGTTGCCCAGTTGACCCTGCCGCTGTATCCGCGTCGTCAGGATCACCCGGAAATTCCGTTCCAGCTGTTCGATAACGGCGGCGAACGTACTTATCTGGCGCAAAGCGGTCTGATCGGCACCAACGGTCCGGATGCAAATCCGGCCGGTCGTCCGGTTTATTCCTCGGAGAAGAAGGTTTATCAACTGGCTGACGGTCAGGACCAAATGGTCGTAGACCTGAAGTTCAGCAAGGACGGCGTCAACTACATCAAGCGTTTCACCGTGAAACGTGGCTTGTATGACGTAACCGTTTCCTACCTGATCGACAACCAGAGCGCCCAGCCCTGGACCGGTGCGATGTTTGCCCAGTTGAAGCGCGACGCCAGCGCCGATCCTTCGTCGACCACGGCTACCGGCACCGCGACCTACCTGGGCGCCGCCCTGTGGACAAGTTCCGAGCCGTACAAGAAAGTGTCCATGAAGGACATGGACAAGGCGCCGCTCAAAGAAACCGTCACTGGCGGTTGGGTTGCCTGGTTGCAGCACTACTTCGTGACCGCATGGATTCCGGCCAAGGGCGAAAACAATGTCGTCCAGACCCGTAAAGACAGCAAAGGCAACTACATCATCGGCTATACCGGCCCATCGATGAGTGTTGCACCGGGTGCCAAGGCCGAGACCAGCGCTGTTCTGTACGCCGGTCCGAAAAGCCAGGCCGTGCTCAAAGAGTTGTCCCCAGGTCTGGAACTGACGGTCGACTACGGCATTCTGTGGTTCATCGCCCAACCGATCTTCTGGTTGTTGCAACACATCCACGCCATTGTGGGTAACTGGGGCTGGTCGATCATCTTCCTGACCATGCTGATCAAAGGGATCTTCTTCCCGCTGTCGGCTGCCAGCTACAAATCCATGGCGCGCATGCGTGCAGTGGCACCGAAACTGGCTGCACTGAAAGAGCAACATGGCGATGACCGGCAGAAAATGTCGCAAGCCATGATGGAGCTGTACAAGAAAGAGAAGATCAATCCGCTGGGTGGTTGCTTGCCAATCCTCGTGCAGATGCCGGTTTTCCTCTCGCTGTACTGGGTTCTGCTGGAAAGCGTCGAGATGCGTCAGGCTCCGTTCATGCTGTGGATTACTGACCTGTCGATCAAGGATCCGTTCTTCATTCTGCCGATCATCATGGGTGCAACCATGTTCATCCAGCAGCAGCTGAACCCGACTCCTCCGGATCCGATGCAGGCCAAGGTGATGAAGCTGATGCCGATCATCTTCACCTTCTTCTTCCTGTGGTTCCCGGCCGGTCTGGTGCTGTACTGGGTAGTGAACAACTGCCTGTCGATCGCCCAACAGTGGTACATCACACGTAAGATCGAAGCAGCCGCTAAAGCAGCTGCCTGATTTACACTGTGGATAACCACTCAAAACGCCCCCTAGTGGGGCGTTTTGCTATCTGTCACTTTTGTCTGGATACCGGTTTATGAGCGTTCCTCGCGAAACCATCGCAGCCGTCGCCACCGCTCAAGGTCGAGGCGGTGTAGGCATCGTGCGTATTTCCGGGCCGTTGGCCAGCGTTGCGGCCAAGGCCTTCAGCGGTCGCGAGCTCAAGCCGCGATTTGCTCACTACGGTCCGTTTTTCAGTGAAAACGACGAGGTGCTGGACCAGGGCATTGCCTTGTATTTCCCCGGCCCGAACTCGTTCACAGGCGAAGACGTGCTGGAGCTGCAAGGCCATGGTGGTCCGATCGTTCTGGATATGCTGCTCAAGCGTTGCCTGGAACTGGGTTGCCGTCTCGCCCGGCCGGGAGAATTCAGTGAGCGCGCCTTCCTCAACGACAAACTGGACCTCGCCCAGGCCGAGGCCATTGCCGACCTGATTGAAGCCAGTTCTGCCCAGGCTGCGCGAAACGCGTTGCGCTCACTGCAGGGTGCTTTCTCGTCGCGTGTGCATAACCTCACCGAGCAATTGATCGGCCTGCGCATCTATGTCGAAGCGGCCATCGATTTTCCGGAAGAGGAAATCGACTTCCTTGCCGATGGCCACGTCCTGAGCATGCTCGACAAGGTTCGCGACGAGTTATCCACCGTCATCCGCGAAGCCGGGCAGGGCGCCTTGCTGCGTGACGGCATGACAGTGGTCATTGCCGGCCGTCCGAATGCCGGTAAATCCAGTCTGCTCAATACCCTGGCTGGGCGTGAAGCGGCGATCGTGACCGAAATTGCCGGCACCACCCGTGACGTGCTCCGTGAACATATCCACATCGATGGCATGCCGCTGCACGTGGTGGATACCGCCGGCCTGCGCGATACCGATGATCATGTGGAAAAAATCGGCGTCGAGCGTGCCTTGAAAGCCATCGGCGAAGCGGATCGGGTACTGCTGGTGGTCGATGCCACGGCCCCGGAAGCCCTCGATCCTTTCGCACTCTGGCCGGAGTTTCTCGAAACCCGTCCCGATCCCGCGAAAGTCACCCTGATCCGCAACAAGGCCGACCTTACGGGCGAAGCCATTGCCCTGGAGGTCAGCGCGGACGGCCATGTCACCATCAGCCTGAGCGCCAAGTCTGGTGGTGTCGGGCTGGACCTGCTGCGCGAACACCTCAAGGCCTGCATGGGCTATGAACAAACGTCCGAAAGCAGCTTCAGCGCTCGCCGGCGACACCTTGAGGCGCTACGTCATGCCAGTGCAGCCCTCGAGCATGGCCGCGCTCAATTGACCCTGGCCGGCGCTGGCGAGTTACTGGCCGAGGATTTGCGCCAGGCTCAGCAGTCGCTGGGTGAAATCACTGGTGCTTTCAGCTCCGATGATCTGCTGGGGCGAATTTTCTCCAGCTTCTGTATCGGTAAGTAGCCCACCTGTTACTCACAGACAGGCCATTCGTGCCTGTCTGTTCTCTCCATTTCTGAAAAAAACCTCCAGTGCCGAGCGGACTTTGTCTGCTTTAGCGCAATTCCTGTACCCGAATTTCGAGCAAACGGCACTTTTCTGTGGATTAAGCCCTGTGAATAACCGTGGCTAAGGTCAGTTGATAACAGGGCCTGAAAACTGAACATAACCACCTCTGTGGATAACCACCTCTTTCATCCACAGGCTTACACCGGTTATCCAAGGGCCTCATTGGCACATGAACACAGGGTTTTGAATCTCTGTACACATTGAAAATAAAGGCCTATATCAATCTATCCACAGAAATGAGGGTGCATAGAAATAAACATAAAAACAAAGATTTAATAAATTTCTTTCTTTTTAATTTCTATAACTCCGACTTTTCCACAGCTGGTTAAATTTTGTGCAAAGGGTTCTTTAGGAAGGGCGAAGTCCCTATACTTGTCGACCAGGTCCAAAAACCTGAGCTCAAACTATTCCTGAATTACCTACTTAAGCAGGCACGAGGTGCGTGGTGGATTTCCCTTCCCGTTTTGAAGTGATCGTCATCGGCGGCGGTCATGCCGGTACCGAGGCAGCACTGGCCTCAGCACGTATGGGGGTTAAAACCCTGTTGCTGACGCATAACGTGGAAACCCTCGGTGCCATGAGTTGCAACCCTGCCATTGGCGGGATCGGCAAAAGCCACCTGGTCAAGGAAATCGACGCCCTCGGCGGTGCGATGGCCATGGCTACCGATAAAGGCGGTATCCAGTTTCGCGTGTTGAACAGCCGCAAAGGCCCGGCCGTGCGAGCAACCCGCGCGCAGGCAGACCGGGTTCTGTACAAGGCAGCTGTCCGCGAAATCCTGGAGAACCAGCCGAACCTGTGGATATTTCAACAAGCCGCTGACGACCTGATCGTCGAGCAGGAACAAGTCCGTGGTGTTGTCACGCAAATGGGTCTGCGTTTCCTCGCCGATTCCGTGGTGTTGACCACCGGCACGTTCCTCGGTGGACTTATCCACATCGGTTTGCAGAATTTTTCCGGCGGTCGCGCCGGTGATCCGCCATCGATCGCGCTGGCTCACCGTCTGCGTGAACTGCCATTGCGTGTGGGTCGTTTGAAAACCGGTACTCCGCCGCGTATCGACGGCCGGTCTGTGGATTTCTCGGTGATGTCCGAGCAACCGGGTGATACGCCGATCCCGGTGATGTCGTTCATGGGGTCCAAAGAACAGCATCCGAAGCAAGTCAGCTGCTGGATTACCCACACCAATGCCCGCACCCACGAAATCATTGCCGCGAACCTCGACCGTTCGCCGATGTATTCCGCTGCCGGCGAGATCGAAGGGATCGGCCCGCGTTATTGCCCGTCGATCGAAGACAAGATCCATCGCTTTGCCGACAAGGAAAGCCATCAGGTGTTTATCGAACCGGAAGGTTTGACCACTCATGAGCTGTATCCGAACGGGATATCCACAAGCTTGCCGTTCGACGTGCAATTGCAGATCGTGCAATCGATCCGCGGCATGGAAAACGCGCACATCGTGCGTCCGGGCTACGCGATCGAGTACGACTACTTCGATCCACGTGACTTGAAGTACAGCCTGGAAACCAAAGTCATCGGCGGTCTGTTCTTTGCCGGGCAAATCAACGGCACCACCGGTTACGAAGAAGCCGGTGCCCAGGGTTTGCTGGCCGGGACCAACGCTGCGCTGCGTGCGCAAGGCAAAGAGGCCTGGTGCCCGCGTCGCGACGAGGCCTATATCGGCGTGTTAGTCGACGACCTGATTACCCTTGGTACCCAAGAGCCGTACCGGATGTTCACGTCCCGCGCCGAATATCGCTTGATCCTGCGCGAAGACAACGCCGACCTGCGCCTGACCGAAAAAGGCCGCGAACTGGGTCTGGTGGATGACTTGCGCTGGGCAGCTTTCTGCAAAAAACGCGAAAGCATCGAACTGGAAGAGCAGCGCCTGAAAAGCACCTGGGTACGCCCCGGCACCGAACAGGGCGATGCCATTGCCGAAAAATTCGGCACGCCACTGACTCACGAATACAACCTGCTCAATCTCTTGAGTCGTCCGGAAATCGACTACGCTGGTCTGATCGCCGTGACCGGTGGCGGCGCAGAAGATCCACAGGTTGCCGAGCAGGTCGAAATCAAGACCAAGTACGCCGGCTACATCGATCGTCAACAGGACGAAATCGCCCGCTTGCGCGCCAGCGAAGACACCAAACTGCCTGTGGATATCGATTACACGAATATTTCCGGTCTCTCCAAGGAGATCCAGAGCAAGCTCGGCGCGACCCGTCCAGAAACCCTGGGCCAGGCCTCGCGTATCCCGGGCGTTACGCCGGCAGCCATTTCGCTGTTGATGATTCATTTGAAAAAACGCGGCGCGGGCCGTCAGTTGGAGCAAAGCGCTTGAGTTCGTTGGTCACTTCGCAACACGCAGAAGAGTTATCCACAGGTGCTCGCCAACTCGGTGTCACGCTGACAGAAACCCAGCACGCACAGTTGCTGGGTTACCTGGCCCTGTTGATCAAGTGGAACAAGGCTTACAACCTCACCGCCGTGCGTGATCCGGACGAAATGGTTTCCCGTCATTTGCTCGATAGCCTGAGCGTGATGTCGTTCATCGAAAACGGTCGCTGGCTCGACGTCGGCAGTGGCGGCGGCATGCCTGGCATTCCGCTGGCGATCCTGTTTCCCGAGTCCCAGGTGACCTGCCTGGACAGCAACGGCAAGAAAACCCGCTTCCTGACCCAGGTCAAACTCGAACTCAAACTGGATAACCTGCAAGTTATCCACAGTCGCGTCGAAGCATTCCAGCCTGCCCAACCGTTCAACGGGATCATTTCCCGGGCGTTCAGCAGCATGGAGAACTTCAGCAACTGGACTCGCCACCTCGGCGATAGCGAAACACGCTGGCTGGCAATGAAGGGCGTTCATCCGGCCGATGAGCTGGTAGCATTGCCGGCAGACTTCCACCTCGATAGCGAACACGCCCTGGCCGTACCTGGTTGCCAAGGCCAACGCCATCTGCTGATACTGCGCCGCACGGCATGATTGGGAACACAAGCAAGAATGGCTAAGGTATTCGCGATTGCGAACCAAAAGGGTGGCGTGGGCAAAACCACCACCTGCATCAACCTCGCAGCATCCCTGGTCGCGACCAAGCGCCGGGTGCTGTTGATCGATCTTGATCCACAGGGCAACGCCACCATGGGTAGCGGTGTGGATAAACATGGCCTGGAAAACTCGGTCTACGACCTGCTGATCGGAGAATGTGACCTGGCCCAGGCCATGCACTTCTCCGAGCATGGTGGTTACCAGCTGTTGCCGGCCAACCGCGACCTCACCGCGGCCGAAGTGGTTCTGCTGGAAATGCAGATGAAGGAAAGCCGTCTGCGCAGCGCGCTGGCGCCGATCCGGGAAAACTACGATTACATTCTGATCGACTGCCCGCCATCGCTGTCGATGCTGACCTTGAACGCACTGGTTGCCGCCGACGGGGTCATTATCCCCATGCAGTGCGAGTACTTCGCACTTGAAGGCTTGAGCGATCTTGTGGATAACATCAAGCGTATCTCTGAACTGCTGAACCCGAACCTCAAGGTCGAAGGCCTGCTGCGTACGATGTACGACCCGCGCCTGAGCCTGATGAACGATGTCTCGGCGCAGCTCAAGGAACACTTCGGCGAGCAGCTCTACGACACCGTCATTCCGCGCAACATCCGTCTGGCTGAAGCGCCAAGCTACGGCATGCCGGCGCTGGCGTACGACAAAACATCGCGAGGCGCCGTTGCCTACCTGGCATTGGCGGGCGAAATGGTTCGTCGTCAACGCAAAAACTCACGCATCGCCGCTGCTCAGGCAACTTAAGGAATCCCCATGGCCGTCAAGAAACGAGGTCTCGGACGTGGACTGGATGCTCTGTTGAGTGGTCCGACTGTCAGCTCGCTGGAAGAACAAGCGGCGCAAGCCGATCTGCGTGAGCTGCAGCACCTTCCCCTTGATCTGCTCCAGCGCGGCAAGTACCAGCCGCGTCGTGACATGGATCCGCAGGCGCTCGAAGAGCTGGCGCAGTCGATCAAGGCCCAGGGCGTCATGCAGCCTATCGTGGTTCGCCCGATCGGCGGCGGCCGCTTCGAGATCATCGCCGGCGAACGTCGCTGGCGCGCCAGCCAGCAGGCCGGGCAGGAAACGATCCCGGCGATGGTTCGCGATGTACCCGATGAAACCGCGATCGCCATCGCGCTGATCGAGAACATCCAGCGCGAAGACCTGAATCCGATTGAAGAAGCGGTGGCCCTGCAGCGTTTGCAGCAGGAGTTCCAGCTGACCCAGCAACAGGTGGCCGAGGCCGTGGGCAAGTCGCGGGTGACCGTGGCCAACCTGTTGCGCCTGATTTCCCTGCCGGAAGTCATCAAGACCATGTTGTCCCACGGCGACCTGGAAATGGGTCATGCCCGTGCTTTGCTCGGTTTACCGGAAATTCAACAGGTTGAAGGGGCGCGACATGTTGTCGCACGCGGGCTGACCGTGCGCCAGACAGAGGCACTGGTTCGCCAGTGGTTGAGTGGTAAACCGGAGCCTGTGGAAGCGGCAAAACCGGACCCGGATATTGCTCGTCTCGAACAGCGCCTGGCCGAGCGCCTAGGCTCTGCGGTGCAGATCCGCCACGGTAAGAAGGGTAAAGGGCAGTTGGTGATTGGCTACAACTCACTGGATGAGCTTCAAGGCGTACTTGCACATATCCGCTGAAACATTTCCTCATGTAGCGCGCAGTCGGAAATCACTACCTGACAGTTGAATAGGGGCAGAACCGCCCCTATACTCTGCGCGCATTTTGTCGGCACAAATTATGCCAAGTTATTGAATTTCGGCAGCCGACCATTGGAGAGTAAAAGTGATGGAAACCCGCACGCCAAACCGCCTGCCCTTCCATCGCCTGGCAGTTTTTCCGGTGTTAATGGCTCAATTTGTCGTATTGCTGATTGCCGCTTTGGCGCTTTGGTACCGATATGGAGTCGTTGCCGGGTACTCGGGACTCTGCGGAGGCCTGATAGCCTTGCTACCCAATGTTTATTTCGCTCACAGGGCATTTCGGTTTTCCGGCGCTCGAGCGGCCCAGTCCATCGTCCGGTCTTTTTATGCCGGCGAGGCAGGCAAACTGATTTTGACGGCAGTGCTGTTTGCACTGGTGTTTGCAGGTGTGAAGCCACTGGCGCCGATTGCAGTATTCGGTGCCTTCGTGCTGACTCAGTCAGTCAGCTGGTTCGCTCCCCTGCTGATGAGAACAAGACTTTCGAGACCTTAGGGCGTTTGAGGCAACCATGGCAGAAACAACCGCTTCGGGCTATATCCAGCACCACTTGCAGAACCTGACCTTCGGTCAGCTCCCAAACGGCGGCTGGGGCTTTGCCCACACCGCAGCAGAAGCCAAGGAAATGGGCTTCTGGGCTTTCCACGTCGATACTCTCGGCTGGTCGGTCGCATTGGGTCTGATCTTCGTTCTTCTTTTCCGCATGGCGGCAAAGAAAGCGACTTCCGGTCAGCCAGGTGCTTTGCAGAACTTCGTTGAAGTATTGGTCGAATTCGTCGATGGCAGCGTGAAAGACAGCTTCCATGGCCGTAGCCCGGTGATTGCACCGCTGGCACTGACCATCTTCGTCTGGGTGTTCCTGATGAACGCCGTCGACCTGGTACCGGTCGACTGGATTCCTCAGCTGGCCATCCTGATCTCCGGTGATGCGCACATCCCGTTCCGCGCCGTGTCGACCACCGACCCGAACGCGACCCTGGGCATGGCTATCTCGGTCTTCGCACTGATCATTTTCTACAGCATCAAGGTCAAGGGCATCGGCGGCTTCATCGGCGAACTGACCCTGCACCCGTTCGGCAGCAAGAACATTTTCGTTCAGGCCCTGCTGATCCCGGTGAACTTCCTGCTGGAATTCGTGACCCTGATCGCCAAGCCGATCTCCCTGGCTCTGCGTCTGTTCGGCAACATGTACGCCGGTGAGCTGGTCTTCATTCTGATTGCTGTGATGTTCGGCAGCGGTCTGCTCTGGCTTAGTGGCCTGGGCGTTGTTCTGCAGTGGGCGTGGGCTGTGTTCCACATCCTGATCATCACCCTGCAGGCGTTCATCTTCATGATGTTGACCATCGTTTACCTGTCGATGGCACACGAAGAAAACCATTAAGACCAGTCTCGACTAGTCTGATGTCCTTCCCGGTAAAACGGGAAGGTGCTCCTTACGGGGCATCTGAAACGATTTGTTTTACCGCTTTAATCTAAAAAACCTAAACCATACGACGTAAAAGTCGGGAGGAAAGATGGAAACTGTAGTTGGTCTAACCGCTATCGCTGTTGCACTGTTGATCGGCCTGGGCGCACTGGGTACCGCAATTGGTTTCGGCCTGCTGGGCGGCAAGTTCCTGGAAGGCGCAGCGCGTCAGCCAGAAATGGTTCCAATGCTGCAAGTTAAAATGTTCATCGTTGCCGGTCTGCTCGACGCCGTAACCATGATCGGTGTTGGTATCGCTCTGTTCTTCACCTTTGCGAACCCGTTCGTTGGTCAAATCGCTGGCTAATTACTCGGATCTTCCGGGTAATTTGGTGTGATGGACAACGTAACTGCGAGGTGTTGGCGTGAACATTAATGCGACCCTGATTGGCCAGTCCGTTGCGTTCCTGATTTTTGTACTGTTCTGCATGAAGTTCGTATGGCCTCCGGTCATTGCGGCTCTGCACGAACGTCAAAAGAAGATCGCTGATGGTCTGGACGCTGCCAGCCGTGCAGCTCGCGACCTGGAGTTGGCCCAAGAGAAAGCGGGTCACCAACTGCGCGAAGCGAAAGCTCAGGCAGCTGAAATCATCGAGCAAGCCAAGAAACGCGGTAACCAGATTGTCGAAGAGGCTGTTGAAAAAGCCCGTGTCGACGCTGACCGTGTGAAGGTTCAGGCTCAAGCCGAGATCGAACAGGAACTGAACAGTGTCAAAGACGCGCTGCGTGCCCAAGTGGGCTTGCTGGCAGTCGGCGGCGCCGAGAAGATCCTGGGTGCCACAATCGATCAAAACGCGCACGCAGAGCTGGTTAACCAACTGGCTGCTGAAATCTAAGCGAGGGCGATCATGGCAGAACTGACCACGTTGGCCCGACCTTACGCTAAGGCGGCCTTCGAGCACGCTCAGGCCCACCAGCAACTGGCCAATTGGTCAGCCATGCTCGGCCTGGCTGCAGCGGTGTCGGAAGACGACACCATGCAGCGCGTGCTCAAGGCCCCGCGACTGACGAGCGCAGAAAAGGCCGCCACGTTCATTGACGTGTGCGGCGACAAGTTTGATGCCAAGGCACAGAACTTCATCCACGTCGTTGCCGAAAACGACCGTCTCCCGCTGTTGCCGGAGATTGCCGCTCTATTCGACCTGTACAAGGCCGAGCAAGAGAAGTCGGTAGACGTTGAAGTGACCAGTGCTTTCGCATTGAACCAAGAACAGCAAGACAAACTCGCCAAGGTTCTCAGTGCACGACTCAACCGGGAAGTGCGCCTGCAAGTTGCGGAGGACGCTGCCCTTATTGGTGGTGTCGTCATCCGCGCCGGCGACCTGGTTATCGATGGCTCGATTCGCGGCAAAATCGCGAAACTTGCCGAAGCATTGAAATCTTGAGTTTGAAGGGGCAGCAGAGCAATGCAGCAACTCAATCCTTCCGAAATAAGTGAAATTATCAAGGGCCGCATCGACAAGCTCGATGTGACCTCCCAAGCCCGTAACGAAGGCACTGTCGTCAGCGTATCTGACGGTATCGTGCGGATTCACGGTCTGGCCGACGTAATGTACGGCGAGATGATCGAGTTTCCGGGCGGCGTCTTCGGTATGGCCCTCAACCTGGAGCAAGACTCCGTAGGTGCCGTTGTATTGGGCGCATACCAGTCTCTGGCTGAAGGCATGAGCGCCAAGTGCACTGGCCGCATCCTGGAAGTTCCGGTTGGTAAGGAACTGCTGGGTCGCGTAGTCGACGCACTGGGTAACCCTGTTGACGGCAAAGGTCCACTGGGCAACACCGAGACCGACGCGGTCGAGAAAGTTGCTCCAGGCGTGATCTGGCGTAAGTCGGTAGACCAGCCTGTACAGACTGGCTACAAGGCTGTCGATGCCATGATCCCTGTCGGCCGTGGCCAGCGTGAGCTGATCATCGGTGACCGTCAGATCGGTAAAACCGCTCTGGCGATCGACGCGATCATCAACCAGAAGAACAGCGGCATTTTCTGCGTCTACGTAGCAATCGGTCAGAAACAATCGACCATCGCCAACGTGGTTCGCAAGCTGGAAGAAAACGGCGCCCTGGCCAACACGATCATCGTGGCTGCCAGTGCTTCGGAATCTCCTGCGCTGCAATTCCTGGCACCGTACTCCGGTTGCACCATGGGTGAATTCTTCCGCGACCGCGGTGAAGACGCGCTGATCGTTTATGACGATCTGTCCAAGCAAGCAGTGGCTTACCGCCAGATTTCCCTGCTGCTGCGCCGTCCACCAGGCCGTGAAGCTTACCCAGGCGACGTGTTCTATCTCCACTCCCGTCTGCTGGAGCGCGCATCCCGCGTTTCGGAAGAATACGTAGAGAAGTTCACCAACGGCGCAGTGACCGGCAAAACCGGTTCCCTGACCGCACTGCCGATCATCGAAACCCAGGCTGGCGACGTTTCCGCGTTCGTTCCGACCAACGTGATTTCCATCACCGACGGTCAGATCTTCCTGGAATCGGCCATGTTCAACTCGGGCATCCGCCCTGCA
Source organism: Pseudomonas sp. S2_F07 (assembly GCF_054668325.1). Classification (NCBI taxonomy): domain Bacteria; kingdom Pseudomonadati; phylum Pseudomonadota; class Gammaproteobacteria; order Pseudomonadales; family Pseudomonadaceae; genus Pseudomonas; species Pseudomonas sp. S2_F07. Next base: position 3,849,399 of record NZ_CP162758.1, on the reverse strand, counting down.
GTGAACGCCGGTGTTTCGGTATCCCGTGTGGGTGGTGCCGCTCAGACCAAGATCATCAAGAAGCTGTCCGGTGGTATCCGTACCGCTCTGGCTCAGTACCGTGAACTGGCCGCATTCGCCCAGTTCGCTTCTGACCTGGACGAAGCGACCCGTAAGCAACTTGAGCATGGTCAGCGCGTTACCGAGCTGATGAAGCAGAAGCAATACGCACCAATGTCGATCGCTGACATGGCGCTGTCGCTGTATGCCGCTGAGCGTGGGTTCCTGACTGACGTTGAAATCGCCAAGATCGGCAGCTTCGAGCAAGCGCTGATTGCTTTCTTCAACCGCGATCACGCCGATTTGATGGCGAAGATCAACGTGAAAGGTGACTTCAATGACGAAATCGACGCTGGCATGAAAGCCGGTATCGAGAAGTTCAAGGCCACCCAAACCTGGTAAGCCGCAGCGGGAGCCGCAAGGCTCCCGCTTGCTAACCTGATAGGTGTTACATGGCAGGCGCAAAAGAGATTCGCAGTAAGATTGCGAGCATCAAAAGCACGCAAAAGATTACCAGCGCCATGGAAAAAGTGGCGGTCAGCAAAATGCGCAAGGCACAAATGCGCATGGCTGCTAGCCGTCCTTATGCGGAGCGTATCCGCCAGGTAATTGGGCATCTGGCCAACGCCAACCCGGAATACCGCCACCCGTTCATGATCGACCGCGAAATCAAGCGTGTGGGTTATGTCGTAGTGAGCAGTGACCGTGGTCTGTGCGGCGGCTTGAACACCAACCTGTTCAAGGCCCTGGTCAAGGACATGGCGGTAAACCGCGAAAACGGCGTCGAGATCGATCTGTGTGTCGTTGGTAGCAAGGGTGCGGCCTTTTTCCGCAACTTCGGCGGTAACGTCGTTGCAGCTATCAGCCACCTGGGTGAAGAGCCGTCGATCAATGATCTGATCGGCAGCGTCAAGGTGATGCTGGATGCCTACCTGGACGGCCGTATTGACCGCCTGTCCGTGGTGTCCAACAAGTTCATCAACACCATGACGCAACAGCCTACCGTGGAGCAGTTGATTCCACTGGTGGCAACCCCGGATCAAGACCTCAAGCACCACTGGGACTATCTCTACGAACCGGATGCCAAGGAGCTGCTGGACGGCTTGATGGTCCGTTACGTGGAGTCGCAGGTCTACCAGGCGGTGGTCGAGAACAACGCGGCTGAACAAGCTGCGCGGATGATCGCGATGAAGAACGCTACCGACAACGCCGGTGATTTGATCAGCGATTTGCAGCTGGTCTACAACAAGGCGCGTCAGGCTGCGATCACCCAAGAGATCTCGGAAATCGTCGGCGGCGCTGCCGCGGTTTAACGGTTCAAATATTCAGAGGATCCAGCTATGAGTAGCGGACGTATCGTTCAAATCATCGGCGCCGTTATCGACGTGGAATTTCCACGCGACAGCGTACCGAGCATCTACAACGCGCTGACTGTACAAAGCGCGGCCGGGACCACCCTGGAAGTTCAGCAGCAGCTGGGCGACGGCGTGGTTCGTACCATTGCGATGGGTTCCACCGAAGGCTTGAAGCGCGGTCTGGACGTTGTCGACTCTGGTGCAGCCATCTCCGTACCGGTCGGTAAAGCGACTCTGGGCCGGATCATGGACGTTCTGGGCAACCCGATCGACGAAGCTGGTCCAATCGCTACCGAAGAGCGTTGGGGCATTCACCGTCCAGCGCCTTCGTTCGCTGAACAGGCAGGCGGCAACGACCTGCTGGAAACCGGCATCAAGGTTATCGACCTGGTTTGCCCGTTCGCCAAAGGCGGTAAAGTCGGTCTGTTCGGTGGTGCCGGTGTAGGCAAGACCGTAAACATGATGGAACTGATCCGTAACATCGCCATCGAGCACAGCGGTTATTCCGTGTTCGCCGGTGTGGGTGAGCGTACTCGTGAGGGTAACGACTTCTACCACGAGATGAAGGACTCCAACGTTCTGGACAAAGTGGCACTGGTTTACGGTCAGATGAACGAGCCGCCGGGAAACCGTCTGCGCGTAGCACTGACCGGCCTGACCATGGCCGAGAAGTTCCGTGACGAAGGTAACGACGTTCTGCTGTTCGTCGACAACATCTATCGTTACACCCTGGCCGGTACTGAAGTATCCGCACTGCTGGGCCGTATGCCTTCGGCAGTAGGTTACCAGCCGACCCTGGCTGAAGAGATGGGCGTTCTGCAAGAACGTATCACTTCGACCAAGGAAGGTTCGATCACCTCGATCCAAGCGGTATACGTACCTGCGGATGACTTGACCGACCCGTCGCCAGCGACCACCTTCGCCCACTTGGACGCTACCGTCGTTCTGTCCCGTGACATCGCTTCCCTGGGTATCTACCCAGCGGTCGATCCACTCGACTCGACTTCGCGCCAGCTGGACCCGAACGTAATCGGCCAGGACCACTACGACACCGCTCGCGGCGTTCAGTATGTTCTGCAGCGTTACAAAGAACTGAAGGACATCATTGCGATCCTGGGTATGGACGAGCTGTCGGAAGCCGACAAGCAGTTGGTAAACCGTGCTCGTAAGATCCAGCGCTTCTTGTCGCAGCCGTTCTTCGTGGCTGAAGTCTTCACCGGTGCATCGGGTAAATACGTTTCCCTGAAAGACACCATTGCTGGCTTCAAAGGCATCCTCAACGGTGACTACGACCACCTGCCAGAACAAGCGTTCTACATGGTTGGCGGCATCGAAGAAGCGATCGAGAAAGCCAAGAAACTGTAATCCCGGCGCCCGGCAACGGGCGCTAATTTAGGTTGAGGCAATCAGATGGCTATGACAGTCCATTGCGATATCGTCAGCGCGGAAGGAGAAATCTTTTCCGGTCTGGTCGAGATGGTGATTGCGCACGGTGCACTGGGTGATCTTGGTATCGCCCTGGGTCACGCGCCGCTGATCACTAATCTGAAGCCAGGTCCGATCCGCCTGGTCAAGCAGGGCGGGGAAGAGGAGGTGTATTACATCTCCGGTGGTTTCCTCGAGGTTCAGCCGAACATGGTCAAGGTTCTTGCCGACACCGTGCAACGTGCTGCCGACCTGGACGAAGCCTCCGCTCAGGAAGCCGTCAAGGCTGCCGAGAAGGCACTGCATGAGCGGGGCGCGGAATTCGATTACGGTTCTGCTGCCGCACGTCTGGCCGAGGCTGCAGCTCAGCTGCGCACCGTCCAGCAGATCCGCAAGAAGTTCGGCCACTAAGGCAGCACTTGTTGTGTGATTGATTAAAAAGGGTAGCCTCGGCTACCCTTTTTTCTTTTCCAACTTTTACAACCTGGTCGCAGCCGCTGACCACCCAGGATTGGTAGCCAGTCATGTCTCTTGAAATCGTTATTCTTGCTGCTGGCCAAGGCACGCGCATGCGTTCCGCTTTGCCGAAAGTCTTGCACCCGATTGCCGGCAACTCCATGCTTGGCCATGTTATCCACAGCGCCCGGCAACTTGATCCACAGCGCATCCACGTCGTGATCGGTCACGGTGCCGATGCCGTGCGCGAACGCCTGGCGGCGGATGACCTGAACTTCGTCCTGCAGGATAAACAACTGGGTACCGGTCACGCCGTTGCCCAAGCCGTGCCGTTCATTCAGGCCGACACCGTGCTGGTGCTCTACGGTGATGTGCCGTTGATCGAAGTCGATACCCTGCAGCGCTTGCTCAAGAAGGTGGGGCCGCAGCAGTTGGGCTTGCTGACCGTCGAACTGGATGACCCGACCGGTTACGGTCGGATTGTTCGTGATGCTGCCGGCAAGGTTGCGGCCATCGTCGAACAGAAAGATGCCAACGAAGCTGAACGCAAGATCACCGAAGGCAATACCGGCATTCTGGCGCTACCTTTTGCCCGTCTTGGCGACTGGATGAGCCGACTTTCCAATAACAACGCCCAGGGCGAGTACTACCTGACCGACATCATTGCGATGGCCGTGAGCGATGGTCTGGTGGTGGACACCGAGCAGCCGCACGATGCCATGGAAGTGCAGGGCGCCAATGACCGCAAGCAGCTTTCCGAACTGGAACGGCATTATCAATTGCGCGCCGGTCGTCGTTTGATGGCTCAAGGTGTAACGCTGCGCGACCCGGCACGATTCGACGTGCGTGGAGACGTGACAGTAGGCCGCGACGTGCTGATCGACATCAACGTGATCCTCGAAGGCAAGGTGGTCATCGAAGACGATGTGGTGATCGGCCCGAACTGTGTGATCAAGGATAGCACCCTGCGCAAAGGCGTGGTCATCAAGGCCAACAGCCATATCGAAGGTGCCATTCTGGGTGAAGGCAGCGATGCCGGCCCATTCGCGCGTCTGCGTCCAGGCACCGTGCTGGAAGCGCGAGCCCATGTGGGTAACTTCGTCGAGTTGAAAAATGCTCACCTGGGCGAAGGCGCCAAGGCCGGTCACCTGACCTATCTGGGCGATGCCGAAGTGGGCGCGCGCACCAACATCGGTGCTGGCACTATTACCTGCAACTACGACGGCGCGAACAAGTGGAAAACCGTGCTGGGTGAAGATGTGTTCATTGGCTCCAACAACTCGTTGGTGGCGCCTGTGGATATCCTGGATGGTGCTACCACGGCGGCCGGCTCGACCATTACCTCAACTGTGGATAAATCCCAGTTGGCCATCGGGCGTGGTCGTCAGAGGAACATCGATGGCTGGAAGCGGCCGGAGAAGATCAAGAAGAGCTGAGTTATCCACAGTTCGTTAGATCAAAAGATCGCAGCCTTTGGCAGCTCCTACAGGGTGACCAAAAATCCTGTGTAGGAGCTGCCGGAGGGCTGCGATCTTTTTTAGCTTATCCACAGCTCTTTTTATCGCATGGCGCTTGACGAAGTTTCGCTGATAGGTTTTGATTGCTTCCGTTATCTTTCGAAACGAAACTTACCAGCTCATGTCGAAGCGCAATACCCCTCAGCGTCGTCACAATATCCTCGCCTTGCTCAATGAGCAGGGCGAAGTCAGTGTGGATGAGTTGGCCAAGCGCTTCGAAACGTCGGAAGTTACGATTCGCAAGGATCTGGCGGCACTTGAAAGCAATGGCCTGTTGCTGCGTCGTTACGGCGGGGCGATCACCATGCCTCAGGAGTTGGTCGCGGACCTTGGTCAGCCGGTTTCCAAATACAAGCAAGCCATCGCCCGTGCCGCCGTCGCGCGGATACGCGAGCATGCGCGCATCATTATCGACAGTGGCAGTACCACCGCCTCCATGATCCCGGAACTCGGCCAGCAACCCGGCCTGGTGGTGATGACCAACTCGTTGCATGTCGCCAATGCCCTGAGCGAGCTTGAGCACGAACCGGTGCTATTGATGACCGGGGGTACCTGGGACCCGCATTCCGAGTCCTTTCAGGGGCAGGTTGCCGAGCAGGTACTACGATCCTACGATTTCGACCAGTTGTTTATCGGTGCCGATGGCATCGATCTGGTTCGCGGTACAACCACCTTCAACGAACTGCTCGGGCTGAGCCGAGTCATGGCCGAAGTCGCCCGCGAAGTGGTCGTGATGGTGGAGGCCGACAAGATCGGCCGCAAGATTCCAAACCTGGAACTGCCCTGGAGCAGTGTCCATACCCTTATTACCGATGAACGCCTGCCACTTGAGGCTCGCGATCAGATTCAGGCCCGCGGCATCACTTTGATATGCGCGGCTGTCAGTCAGGAGAAATAGCATGTGTGGAATTGTCGGCGCAGTCGCAGAACGTAACATCACCGCCATCCTCGTCGAAGGCCTGAAGCGCCTCGAATACCGTGGGTATGACAGCGCTGGCGTGGCGGTCTACACCAACGATGAAAAACTCGAGCGCCTGCGTCGTCCGGGCAAGGTCAGTGAACTGGAGCAGGCATTGACCAACGAGCCGCTGGTCGGTCGTCTGGGCATCGCCCACACCCGCTGGGCCACCCACGGTGCACCGTGCGAGCGCAATGCCCACCCGCATTTCTCCGGCGACCTGGCAGTAGTGCACAACGGCATCATCGAAAACCACGAAGCCCTGCGTGAACAACTCAAGGCCCTGGGTTATGTGTTCACCTCGGACACCGACACCGAAGTCATCGCTCACCTGCTGAATCACAAACTCAAGGATCTGAGCGACCTGACCGTGGCCCTCAAGGCAACGGTCAAGGAACTGCACGGCGCTTATGGCCTGGCAGTGATCAGCTCCAAGCAACCTGATCGTCTGGTCGCAGCCCGTAGCGGCAGCCCGCTGGTGATCGGCCTGGGCCTGGGGGAAAACTTCCTGGCGTCCGACCAGTTGGCCCTGCGTCAGGTCACCGACCGCTTCATGTACCTGGAAGAAGGCGATATCGCCGAAATCCGCCGCGACAGCGTGAAGATCTGGGACGTCAACGGCCAGGCTGTCGAGCGCGAAGCCGTGCAGTATCGCGACGGTGCCGAAGCCGCTGAAAAGGGCGAGTTCCGCCACTTCATGCTCAAGGAAATCCACGAGCAACCATCCGTGGTGCAGCGCACCCTGGAAGGTCGTCTGAGCCAGAATCAGGTACTGGTACAGGCATTCGGCCCACAGGCGGCCGAACTGTTCGCCAAAGTACGCAACGTACAGATCGTCGCGTGCGGCACCAGTTACCACGCCGGCATGGTCGCGCGTTACTGGCTCGAAGAACTGGCCGGCATTCCTTGCCAGGTCGAAGTCGCCAGCGAATTCCGCTACCGCAAGGTAGTGGTGCAGCCGGACACCTTGTTCGTGACCATTTCCCAGTCCGGTGAAACTGCCGACACCCTGGCCGCGCTACGCAACGCCAAGGAACTGGGCTACCTCGCCAGCCTGGCGATCTGCAACGTCGGTATCAGTTCGCTGGTGCGTGAATCCGATCTGACCCTGTTGACCCAGGCCGGTCGCGAAATCGGTGTGGCATCGACCAAAGCCTTCACCACGCAACTGGTTGGCCTGTTGTTGCTGACGCTTTCCCTGGGTCAGGTTCGTGGCACCTTGGCCAAAGGCGTCGAAGCGACGCTGGTCGAAGAACTGCGTCGTTTGCCGACCCGTCTGGGCGAAGCGCTGGCCATGGACAGCACCGTGGAAAAAATCTCCGAGCTGTTCGCCGAGAAACACCACACGCTGTTCCTCGGCCGTGGCGCGCAGTTCCCGGTAGCGATGGAAGGGGCACTCAAGCTCAAGGAAATCTCCTACATCCACGCTGAAGCCTATCCGGCCGGCGAGCTGAAACACGGCCCGTTGGCGCTTGTGGATAACGACATGCCAGTGGTGACCGTGGCGCCGAACAACGAACTGCTGGAGAAGCTGAAGTCCAACCTCCAGGAAGTCCGCGCCCGCGGTGGCCAGTTGATCGTCTTCGCAGACGAGAAGGCCGGCATGACCAACGGTGAAGGCACCCACGTGGTGCACATGCCGCACATCCACGACATCCTGTCGCCGATTCTCTACACCATCCCGCTGCAGCTGCTGTCGTACTACGTCGCCGTGCTCAAGGGCACCGATGTTGACCAGCCGCGCAATTTGGCGAAGTCGGTTACTGTGGAATAAGTTATCCACAGGTGAAAGAGACCTGGTTTCAGACAATAAATTTTGACAAGAGCCCCTGATTTCAGGGGCTTTTATGTCTTCACCATATGCCCAAATTTTGTTTATGACCTACCAGGGAAATCGTCTGGTATTAGGACTCAGACTTATTCACAGTCTCTGATGTTTTCCTTAGACTTTTTGTTGCTATACGTCGAGGCACGCACTGCGTAAACGCTTTAGGGTATTTGACCAGATAGGCATCTTTGAGCTGCGTATCCCGCAAGCGCATGAAAGTCGTGAAATCGGGTACCAGAAAGACCAGTAAAGACAAGAGTAGAACCAATGCGCCCAGCAGCGTGATTGTCAATTCGACTCCTAGATAAATGATCAGGGAGGGCATCGCGAAGCTGCCCAAGGGGCTGGCCGCCGCAGACAGAAATGAAACTATGGCGAAAACCCTGTTGCGATGGAGCTTTGGCGTCGCCAACAACCTCACAGCAGAGGTTGGAATGTTGATCAACATCAGGCCGACACCTCCGCCAAAAAAGGCTACGGGTATGAAGAACGACGATGAAACAGTCCCAACCACCACGAGGTTGCTTCCCAATAGCGCAAAACCTGCGGACACGCACATGTCACGAGGTAACCGGGTGGATAACCATCCGATGATTCTGTAACTACCTGCCAAAATGCCCAGCCCGAAGCACGAATCCAGAAGACCGATGTAAGTGACTGGGTACTGGATGACGTCCTTTACATACAGCGGGATCAAGATAGTGAAAAACGGAAACAGCGCGAAATTGATCAGCATCGAAATAGTCGCCAGGTAAAATTCGACTTTCACGCCATAAACTACTTTGAAGCCGGAATAGATCATGCTGAAGCCACTGGCACGTGGTGTTTTTTCGCATGGGTCAACTGCACCGATGTGGCCCGGGATGGTTGCGATCAATGCACCGGCGATGAGAATTGCAAAAAAATCGGTGGCAAGGGCGAATGTGATGCCGAACCCGTAAATCAACCCGCTGGCAAGTATCGGCCCCAGAAGAATAGATAAGGACGACATCACACTTTTGGTCCGAAAGGCCAAGGAGACTTTATCGTCGTCTGCAAACAAAGGAATGATCGACGCCTGGAGAGGGTCGCGAACGCCAACGATCGCACTGCTGAGCATCATCAGCACGCCAACCGCCCAAGGGTTGAACGCCTCCGTGGCGGACAGCACCGCCATCAATAACGCTGTCAGCAGGCTGATCCATGAGGTCAGTTTGATGATGAGGATTTTGTTGTACTTGTCGCCCAGCCATCCCAGCAGGGGTTTGGCTAACACTTCCGCCGCGATGGAACAGGCAATCATGTTGGCGAAGTAGGTCGCAGAGCCTGTTACCTGCAGGGCCCACCAGGCCACCGCCAGTTGATTGCACCGTCCACCCAGAGTGATCAGCAAATAGCTGAATTGCAGTTTCAGCAGGCGCCGGTCGATATCGGGAAGACCCCAAGTAGTACCTGAAAAATTTCCATTCATGGATGTATCTTTGATCCAGATAGGGGCGGCGGCACAAGCAGGATGTTCAAGAATCTTTTTGTTACGGATGCAGCCTTCACTGACTAGAGAGTTTTCTTACAGTAACTGGATGGGTCCGAGGAATGTGAGGGGGGCTTTTCTAACTTATTCAAGACGCTTTCCTGATTCGTACCGTGTTATCAACCGGGCTGACCCTCTTCAGGTGCCGGCTTGGCGACATGGCGACGCCGCCGCGTGTCCAGCAGATAGACCATCACACAGGCATACAAGGTCACCAGGATGAACAGGCCCATACGAATGGCGAAGGCTGTGTAGACATCTTTGCCCGCGGCACTGTCCTGCACCGATTGGCCGAGCAGAATGATCAGGGTCGCCAGGCTGTTGAGCCAGAAGCTCGGTGGTTGTCGGGTCAGGGACAGGCCATAGAGCTTTCTGGCCGCCAGCAATCCGAACAGCAGCATCCACAGAAAGAACATCCACAGGTTGACGAACAGGCTCAGCGCGCACCAGAAAAGGATCGCCATCAGGCCACCGAGCAGGGTCGAGCCGAGCAATTCCTGGCCGGCGGTGCGAGCGCTGGTCGCGCAGCTTTGTTGGCCGAGGCTGACGGCTTTCATGATGATCGGGAGGTAGCTGGCCGGGTCGATCATGGCCAGCAGGAAAGTCGGCAGCACCACCAGCGTGGCCCGTAGCGCCAGCCAACCGCTTTCGGTTGGCGTAAGGCTCGGGCCGGGTTTGGCCGCGGGGGCACTGGCGGGGTCGGGAAACAGCCAATGGCTGATGGTCAGCGTGGTGACGGCCAGGAACAGGCCCTTGACCAAGGCCACGATCACTTCAAGCGCCAAGGCGAATTCAGCGGTTCCGGCCGAACTGATCAAGGTCAGGCCCACCACCAGGAAGGTTGCCACCAGCGGGTTGCCGCCGCGCAGGCCATAACCGAAGGCCATGAACAGGCACAGTCCGACCAGCAGCACGCCACTGAACGGGTAGTAACGCAGCAGGGGAATGAGCAGCAGGCCGGTCCCGGTGGTCAGCATAAGGATCAGGATCAGGCCCAGGCTGGCCTTGAATGGCAACGGTCGGTTCATCGCTGCCAGCATCATCAGCGCCAGCATCGGCGAGAGGAACGGGATGGGCAGGGCCAGACCAAAGCTCGTCGCCAGGCACAGCGCCGTACCGAAGCTCAGGCGCAGGGCGCGCTGAACCCGGGCCGGACGCTCAATACGCATAGGACATCCAGCTCATCACGCGCAGGAACAGGCGACCCAGGATATTCAGCGGGTTACTTTCACTCGGGAATGCCATGACTTCGGCCTGTCCGCCGGACCGGATACCTTGCGGGCCGGTCAACTCACCGGGCTCGAACTCGATGATGACCGGAAAGCGCTGGGCAGGGCGTAGCCAATCGCGACTGTTCTCTACTGTCGGCAGGCTGCCCGGCTGGGTGGTCTGGCCGATATCGACGCCATAGCCGACGCTGCGCACATGGCCTTTGAAAATTCTGCCCGGGTGGGCGTCGAGGATGATGGACACCGGCGTCCCGGGCTGCACGCTTCCCAGATTGTTTTCGGTCATGTCGGCGCTGATCCACACATCGTGGATAGCGATCAGGGTCATCACCGGAGCACCGGCGGCGGCGAACTGGCCGACATCGGTGCGCAGGTCGGTGATCAGGCCGGCGGAGCGCGCATGGACCTTGGTATTGCCCAAGTCCAGCTCGGCTTTTTCAAGGTTGCTGGCGGCGCTGAGCAACTGGGCGTTTTCGTCTTCGTTACCGCCCTGTTGTTCCCGTGCACGTTGCACTTCGGCCTTGGCAGCGGCGACCTGGCTGATGGACTCTGACAGGGTGGCGCGGGATATCTCCAGGCGGCGCAGGGAGATGGTGCCCGGGTCTTCGCTGTACAGGCGTTCAAGCCGCTGGATGTCCTGGCGTGCCTTGAGCTCGTTGGCCTGGGATGCACGCAGGGACGCTTGCTTGGAGTCGACGCCGGCGGTGTTGGCGCCTACCTGGCGACGGGTCGATTCAAGGTCGGCGCGGGCGCGATCGACGGCGATCTGGTACTGCTCCGGATTGACTTCAAACAGCAATTCGCCGGCCTTGACGTCCTGGTTGTTGCGTACATGCACCTTGGTCACCCGACCGGATACCTCGGCGGCCACCGGTACAATGAAGGCCTGCACCCGTGCCTGTTGCGTGTAGGGGGTGTAGCGGTCGGCCATCAGGTACCAGACCAGGCTCAGGATGATCAGCAGCACCACCCAGTTGATCGCTTTTTTCGCAGGGTCGGCGGCGGGTGCCGGGGCTTTCTCGGCGGCCGGTTGTTGGCTGTCAGTCATGGGCACTTTCCTTCGGTTCGTCGAGCAGATCGCCCCAATCGGTCCGTTCTTGCATTTGTTTGCGGGTGGCCGGGTCGACTATCGGCTGGTCGCTGTACCAGCCTCCGCCCAAGGCCTTGTACAGGGCGATCAGGCTGTTGACCGCGGTGCCACGGTTGACCAGATAGGTATCCTGTTGGGCAAACAGGGCTCGCTGGGCATCCAGCACGCGCTGGAAATCCGAATAGCCTTCGCGGTATTGGGCGTTGGCCAGGGTCACCGAACGTTGGGCGGCCACCGATGCGTCACTGAGAATTTGGTCGCGCTCCAGTGCCTTGATCAAGCCGGTCGCGGCATCGTCGGCCTCACGTGCCGCCTGGCGCACGCTGTCCTGGTAGATAACGATCAATTGCTGCAAGCGCGCGTCCTGCACGCGAACGTTGTTGGTGATCCGGCCGTGGTCGAAGATGTCCCAGCGCAGGCTGGGGCCGGCCACCATGTCGAGGGTGTTGGACGCACCATTGAGCGAGCTGGCGGACCAGACGATGCTGCCCAGCAGGCTGATGGAGGGGTACAGGTCGGTCTCGGCCACACCGATCAATGCCGACTGCGCTGCTACTTGCAGCTCGGCAGCGCGTACATCGGGGCGTCGCACCAGGAGGTTGGCCGGCACATCTTGCAAGACCGCGGTATCGAGCAGCGGCACTAAGCCGGTGTTGCGATTGAGGTCAGGGATCGAGCCGGGCGGCTGGCCGATCAGGGTGGACAACGCATTGCGCAGGCTCGCCACCTGGCTCTCGAAGTCCGGGATGGTGCTCAGGGTGCCCAGGTACTGGGTTTTGGCTTGTTGCAGATCGAGTTCGGCTTCGGCCCCGCTGTTGAACAGGCGCTCGGTGATCTCGTAGCTGCGTTTTTGCAGTTTGGCGTTGCTGCGGGCGATGGCCAGGCGCGCCTCGGCGGTGCGCAAGGCGTAGTAGTTTTGTGCCAGCTGCGCGTGCAACAGCACCAGGGCATTTTCGTAGTTGGCCTGGGCGGCAAACCAGGACGCATCGGCCGACTCGATGGCACGGCTGAAACGCCCCCAGAAATCCAGCTCCCAGCCGATATCGAAGCCGACGCTGTGTTGCCAGAAATTCGTGTCCTGGGGGTTGGCGCCGCCCGACTGTCGACGGTTCAGGTACAGGCTGTCGGCGCTGGCCTGCTGCAATTGCGGGTAGCGTCCACTCAGGGCGATACCCAATTGCGCCCGGGACTCCATGACCCGCAGGCCAGCGACGTGCAGGTCGGGGTTGTGGGCATCGGCTTCGGCCATCAAATGGTCCAGCACCGGGTCGTTGAACACGCGCCACCATTGACGGCTGTCAGGTTGCGCGTGTTGTTGGCCGGCGATCTCCAGGGCCGGGCTGTTCCAGTGGTCGACCCAGGGCTGGGCCGGCGACTGGAAATCCGGGCCCAGTTGTACGCAGCCCCCCAGGACGACGGTGCCACAGAGCAGAAGCCGGCTGATGCGAGCAGGGCGTGGCATCAAGCGCAAACTCCTCAGACAGGACGCTGATCGTTCGTTGCCTCTATCGTCGGTGTCTCGTTCAACGCCTCGATCTCGGGTGTCTCGTTCAGGACCTCGACAGTCGGTTGGTCCTGGACCCATTGCCAGAACAGTTGGTAGCCCACCGCCAGCGCAACCGGCCCGATGAACAAACCGATGAAGCCGCCGCTCACCATGCCGCCCAAGGCGCCAATCAGAATCACCGGCATCGGGACATCGACGCCACGACCCAGCATCAATGGCTTGAGGACGTTGTCGGCCATCCCGGCGATCAGGCTGTAGATGCCAAACACGACGGTGGCCAGGCTGGTCCCTTCGGTGGCGAAGACATAAGCGATCACCGGGATGGTCACCAGCAGCACCGGCAATTGCATGATTCCCATCAACAGCGCCACCATGGCCAGCAGCCCGGCACCGGGGACACCCATGAGCACGAAGCCCACGCCAACCAGCAACATCTGGATAAACGCGATGCCCACTACGCCCTGGGCGACCGCGCGGATGGTCGCAGTGCACAGCACAGTAATGCGAGGGCCACGTTCTGGTCCGGAAAGGCGCGAGGTGATGGCAAGGGCGCTTCTTTCGCCATTTTCGCCGTAGGCCATGAACACGCCGGCAATGATCAGGGCACCGATGAACAATAGAAAGCCCACGCCAACGTCGGCCATTTTGCCCAACAAGGTCAGGCCGACGGACTTGATATAGGGCAGTACCTTCATCACCACGCTACTCATGTCAGTGGCGGCCTGCATCCAGTAGCCATAGAGCGGCTCGCCAATGAGTGGCAAGGAGGCGATTTTTTCGCTGGGAAGCGGAATCTGCAACGTATCGGACTTGAGGATCGCCAGGGTGGCCTGGACCGACTCACTGATCGAGGTGCCCAGCAAGTAGATCGGCACCATCAGCAAAGCCAGGGCTACCACCACGATCAGGGTGGCGGCACGACCGTCCTTGTTGACCAGCTTGCGCTTGATGAGCCCATGCAGTGGATACAGGGTGATGGCCAGAATCATTGCCCAGAGCATCAGGTTGAGAAAGGGGTGGAAGATCTGGAAGCAAAACAGTACCAGCACCGTAATCAGCCCGGCGCGAATCAGTACGTCGAGCAAACCACCGGACAGTGCTCTAGCGGAAATGTTAGTGCGCAACATTGTCGAACTCCTTGCGGTGTCACACAGGTTAGCCAGGCCGTTGAAGTTCAACTCTTCCCTACTAAGGGAATCCAAAAAAGCAGGATCGACGGACAGCCGTCCAAGCGTTAAAAAACCCATAACGCCTTACTTTAAGTAGAGAAAACATCAACGAGGTACCTACCAAAAACCCAATAGGTAACGGGGTGGTTTGTAGTATAGGAGCAGTCGTATATTCCGCCCGTTTATACAGGCTGGAATTCTGCTGTAGTTGATGGAGTCCGCTGCGAGCCCCTGCCTGAAGCGGTCTGGAAGCTGAACCAATGGCTCTTTTTCTCTACCGGGCATTAACCGTTGCAGCGGGCTGCTCAGGATAATTGCCAACAGTCGCACCCCTCGCAAGAAAATAATCCTCATTAATTATCAATAATCAAGGTTTGTGACACGCTTGGTTTTTACGGTGCCGGCGCTAGAGTGCAGTAGCCCATTGCTCTACCTGATGGTCGCGGGCCCAACTATGTAGTTGAACGATTAAAATTCCGGTCTTCGGTTGCGATTTATCTATCTGAAATGAGGACAGTCCCATGGACCGCTTCCAGGAAATGCAGGTCTTCGCTGCTGTCGCCAAGGAGCAGGGTTTTTCGGCGGCGGCGCGGGGTTTGGGCCTGTCGGCGGCCAGTGTCACCCGAGCGGTAGCGGCGCTGGAGAAGCGGATTGGCACACAACTGCTCACGCGTACCACGCGCAGTGTGTATTTGAGCGAGGCCGGCCAGCGATACCTGGAGGACTGTCGGAGAATTCTCGCCGAGGTACAGGAAGCCGAGGACTCGGCAGCAGGCAGCCATATCCATCCCCGTGGGCAACTGACCATCACCGCACCGGTCTTGTTTGGCGAGCTGTTTGTCACGCCGTTGATGGTGAATTATCTGACGCAATTCCCCGAGGTCTGCATCAACGCGCTGCTGGTGGACCGGGTGGTGAGCGTGGTCGAGGAGGGCGTCGACGTGGCCATTCGTATCGGCGAGCTACCCGACAGCAACCAGCATGCGATTCGGGTCGGCGAGGTGCGTCGGGTGATCTGCGCCTCACCACAATTTCTGGCCAGCCATGGTCGGCCCAGGCATCCCCGGGAGCTGGCCCAGGCGCCGATTATCGCGACCTCGGCAATTGGCCAACTCAGGAGTTGGCCATTCATTGAAGACGGCGAAACCTTGAGTGTCCGGGCTGAACCACGGCTGGTGGTGACGGCGAATCAGGCGGCCATCACGGCTGCCTGCCTGGGGTTGGGATTCACCCGGGTACTGTCTTATCAAGTGGCGAGCAAGGTGGCTGCCGGCGAGCTGGAAATCATCCTGGCCGAATTCGAACTGCCACCATTGCCCATCCATGTGGTCTATCAGGGCGGGCGTAAAGCGCCGGCCCGGGTGCGCAGTTTTGTCGATTTCGCGGTGAAGACCCTGCGCGAGCATCCGGCGCTCACGCGTTGAATTATTTCACCCGCTGAAATAATGGATTGCGTTGGCTGGTGATTCTGTTGGTTTAGATGTGAGTAGAAGATATGACCCATCTCACTCCTGAACAGCAGCACTCACCCGAGGTGTCGACCATGCAAGCGATCAAACTCTACAACTTCCCACGTTCCGGCCACGCTCATCGTGTCGAGTTGATGCTGTCCCTGCTGAAATTGCCGACGGAATTGATCTTCGTTGACCTCGCCAAGGGCGAACACAAGCAACCGGCGTTTCTGGCGCTCAATGCATTCGGTCAGGTGCCGGTGATTGATGACCAAGGCGTGGTGTTGGCCGATTCCAACGCAATTCTGGTTTACCTGGCGCAAAAGTACGGCAACGGTCGCTGGCTGCCGGCTGATCCCGTAGGGGCCGCCAAGGTACAGCGCTGGTTGTCGGCGGCTGCCGGTCCGATTGCCTTCGGCCCTGCCCGGGCAAGATTGATCACTGTGTTTGGCGCGCCTTACAACGCAGCAGAAGTGATTGCCTACGCCCATACCGTGCTCAAAGTGATCGATCACGAGCTGGCCAGTACGCCGTACCTGGCCGGCACTGAACCGACGATTGCCGACGTCGCCGTCTACAGCTACGTCGCCCACGCGCCTGAGGGCAATGTGTCGCTGGACGAGTACGCCAACATTCGCGCCTGGCTGGCCCGCATCGAAGCCTTGCCGGGGTTTGTCGGCATGCCACGCACCGTCGCCGGCCTGCAAAAAACCGCCTGATGCTGGTGGCCCGGTGTTGCCGGGCCGCCCCGTTCTGCGCCACAGGCGCAAGGGAGCAGCCGTATGGACCGTTCACCCTGGCATGCCGGCGAGAAACAATTGCAGGCGCATGTGGGCGTTGCCGAACGAATGGAGGCGTTCGGTCGTAAGGTAATTCGTAGCGAGATGCCGGACCAGCACCGAACCTTCTATCAGCAATTGCCGTTCATGCTGTACGCAGCGGTGGATGCTGAGGGTCATCCCTGGGCCAGCATCCTGGAAGGTCAGCCCGGTTTTGCGCACTCGCCGGAACCTGGCTTGCTGCAGTTTCGCAGCCTGCCGGCCTTTGATGATCCCGCGCAGTTGAGCGACGGCTCGGCCATCGGCCTGTTGGGCATCGAGTTGCACACTCGCCGCCGTAATCGCATCAATGGGCATGTCCGCGCCATGTCCAAGGACGGTTTCGCGGTGACGGTGGATCAGTCCTTCGGCAATTGCCCGCAGTACATTCAGCTGCGCCAGTTTCGCTCGGTGCCGCTGGCCGATCCCTCGACGCGTGTCGCCCAGCACTTCAGCGAACTGGATGATGCGGCCAAAGCCATGATCGCCGAGGCGGACACCTTCTTCGTTGCCAGTTATGTGGACGTCGACGGTGAACGCTCGGTGGATGTTTCTCACCGCGGCGGTCAGGCCGGTTTCGTACAGGTGGAAGGCAATCGCCTGACCATCCCGGACTTCGCCGGCAACCTGCATTTCAACACCTTGGGCAACCTGCTGCTCAATCCCCGGGCCGGGTTGTTGTTCATCGATTTCAATACCGGTGATTTGCTGCAGCTCAGCGGGCGCACAGAAATCATCCTGGACGGCCCTCAGGTCGAGGCGTTCCAGGGCGCCGAGCGCCTGTGGACAATCGATGTCGAGCAGGTGGTACGTCGCCCCGCCGCCCTGGCGTTGCGCTGGCGTTTCGACGGTGTTTCACCCACCAGTTTGCTCACTGGCACCTGGGAGCAGGCCAAGGCGCGTTTGCAGGCCAAGGCCCTGGGCGATCAATGGCGGCCGTTGCGGGTGGCGCGGATTGAAGCGCAAAGCCACAGCATTCGCTCGATTTACCTGGAGTCCGCCGATGGGGCCGGGTTGCCACTGTTCCAGGCCGGGCAGCATTTGCCCCTGCGCTTCAACATTGACGGCGATGTGCAAATCCGCACGTACAGTTTATCGAGCGCGCCGTCCGATGATTTTTTCCGCATCAGCGTGAAGCGTGACGGGCGGGTGTCTACGCATTTGCATGAGCAGATTCGTGTTGGTGACCTGTTGGAAGCACGGGCGCCACAAGGTCATTTCACCGTGGCGCCCCATGAGCGTCGGCCTTTGGTGTTGCTGGCTGCCGGGGTCGGCATCACGCCGCTGTTGTCGATGCTGCGGGAGGTGGTTTACCAAGGATTGCGTACCCGTCGTATACGGCCGACCTGGTTAATCCAGAGTTCGCGCACGCTGGCCGACCAGCCGTTTCGCCGGGAGCTGGATCGCTTGCTCGAGGATGCCGGAGACGCGGTGCGGGTGGTGCGCTTGCTTAGCCAACCGGAAGCCGAAGCGATGCAAGGAGAGGATTTCGACCTCGGTGGACGGATCGACGTCGTGCTGCTCAAGGATCTGCTGACAGTCGAGGACTACGATCAGCCGGATTTTGTCGTCTGTGGTCCCGGGAGTTTTACCCAGGCGCTGTACGACGGCTTGCGCGAGTTGGACATTCGCGATTCGCGGATTCACGCCGAAACCTTCGGCCCGTCCACCTTGCGGCGGCGACCGGACCCCGATGCGGTGGTCATCGAGCAACCGTCCGCCGCCACCACATCCGTGCCCGTGATGTTCCAGCGTTCGGCCAAGGAGGCGCGTTGGCAGCCAGACGGCGGCAGCTTGCTGGAGCTGGCGGAAAGCCGTGGCCTGCGTCCGGAGTTCAGCTGTCGCGGCGGCTCCTGCGGCACCTGCAAGACGCGCCTGATCAGCGGCCAGGTGCATTACCCACTGCCGCCAGCGGAGGTGCCGGATGACGGACAGGTGCTGATTTGCTGTGCGATTCCGGCGCAGGGGGCGCAGCCGTTGGTACTCGATATCTGAAGATCATTGCAGGCGAACATTGCCCGCCGGTCGATGGCTGGGTAGGGTAGTGAGCAGAACTAAAAAGGGCCGCAGAGGCCCTTTCTGCATTTCAGGAACAGGCGTTTCAATGGTTTTTTTCACTCGCTCGATGGTCTTGCTGATGGCGCTGGTGCTCACCACCGGTTGCGAAAGACAGGATGCACCGCCGCTGGATCAACAGCTTTACGTCTGGCAGCGGCAGTGGACACCGGCCCACGACGCCGCCCTTCGGGACAGCCGCGCCGATTTTTCGACCCTGCGGGTGCTGGCCTTGCAGGCTTTCCCCAACGCCGGCTGGAGTCAGGCCCGGATTGATCCGGCACTGCTCAAGCGTGATGGTCGGCCGGTGATTGCGGTGATTCGCCTGGATGGGCAGCTCAAGGCGCTGGATCAGGATGAGATCACCGCGCAAATCCGGCAGGTGATCAGCGATTGGCAGGGGCAGGAGGTGAACCTCGCCGGCGTGGAAATCGACCACGATGCCGGTAACGCTCGGCTGCCGGCCTACCGCCAGTTTCTCGCGCAGTTGCGCGCAGCACTGCCGACGTCGCTGCCCCTGAGCATCACCGCGTTGCCGTCCTGGCTCGACAGTCGCGAACTGCCGGCGTTGTTATCCACAGTCGACAGCAGCGTGTTGCAGGTGCACGCGGTGAGCGATCCGCGTCGTGGTTTGTTTGATGCCGATCAGGCCCGGCAATGGGTGAAGGCCTGGAGCCGAATCACGACAAAACCTTTCTATCTGGCGCTGCCAGCCTATGGCGTGGGGTTGCTGCCATCGGCGGGTGGCGCGCCCGTTGTGGAAAGCGAAGTCACGGTGGAGCGCGGAGGCCTGCGCCGGGAGTTGCTCGCCGATCCGCAGTCATTGCGCACCCTCGGTACCGAGCTGCGGGCCGATCCACCGAAACATCTGGCGGGCCTGATCTGGTTTCGCCTGCCATTGGCCAACGACCGTCGGGCCTGGAGCCTGACCACCTTGCGCGCCGTGGCGCGTGGAGATGTGCTCGACAGTCAGTTGGCGCTGAAACTCTCGGCCGACAATGGCCTCTATGACATCGGCATCAGCAACCAAGGCAACCTCGACCGCGCCTGGCCCGAACGCCTGACACTGGCGGTCAGCGGTTGTGAGGGAGCCGATGCCTTGGCCGGTTACGCGTTGCAACAGCGTCCGGATCTGCTTACCTTCACCCGCCTGCGCGATGGCCGAATACCGGCCGGCGGACAGCGTGCCATTGGTTGGGCTCGCTGCGCACACATTGATCAAGGAGGTTCGAATGTTCACCCGTAACTGGCCGCGTCATTTGCTTTGCCTGAGCCTAAGCCTGCCGCTGGGTTCGGCGCTGGCCTGCGGCCCGGACTTCCCCATGCGCCTGCTGGATAACCGTGGCCAGTCGTTGGCGGAACTGCCGGAAGGCAACTTCAGCTTCGAAATCAGCCGCCTCGGCCACGCCATCAACGGATTGAAGAACGTCACCGCCAACGTCGACTACTCGGATGAACCTGATGCTGTAGCGCTGCGGGATCAAGCCGAGCAGGCGGGACTTTCCGCTGAGCAACAGGTGTTGGTGAAACACCTGCGCAGCCTGACGGATGCCCATCAGGTTGAAACCGAAGGGGCGCAACTGCCGCCTGAGCTCAGATTGTATCTGGCCGGCGCTGTGGCTTTTGGCGCGGGTGATCCCGCCTTGGCCGCCGGGTATTTCAAGAAAGTGCTGGCCTTGCCCGCCGAGCAACGGGCTTCGCGCAGCACCTGGGCGGCTTACTCGTTGGGTCGCGCGTTGTTCGCCATGAGCGCCGAAGCCAATGCGGCTCCGGGTCTGCTCGAACAATCCGCCAAGGCCTTCGAGCAAACCCGGCAACTGAGCATCGACGGTTTCAGCGACCCACTGGAACTGGGTGTCGCCAGCCTCGGTGAAGAAGCCCGGGTGGTACGCACCGCCGGCGACTGGAACCGCGCCATCGAGCTCTACGCCACGCAGAATCTGCACGGATCCGCAGTAGGTTACACCTCACTGAAACTGTTGATGGCGGACCTGATGACGCTGCCGGAGGATCAAGTAGCCGAGTTGCTCAAGGGCCAACCCGTGCAGCAATTGGTGACCGCGTCGCTGATCAGCCGGTTGGGTTGGTCGTTCGGCGATCAACCGCCCAACGAACAGAAAATGATCAAGCTGCTGCAAAACAGCACTCGTGGCAGTCTCGAAAACGCCGACCGCCTGGCAGCGATGAATTATCAACAGGGTGATTACGCCAGCGCCAAGGCTTTCCTCGAACATGCCGGCGATGGCGGATTGGCCTGGTGGTTGCGGGCCAAGCTGGCGGTGCGCGAGGGTGATAAGAGTGCGGCCGCCGCAGCCTATGCCAAAGCAGCCCAGGCCTTCCCGCAGAATGAATCCTGGGGCGAGCGCCGCACACCGGACTACGATTACGAAACGCTTCAGCCCAAATGCCGGGTCGAGGGTGAAAGTGCGATCCTGGCGCTGCAACGCGGGGATTACCTGCAGGCCTTCGATCAGCTGTATCGCAGCCAAAGCATTTACTGGTTCGACGCTGCCACCGTTGCCGAGCGCGTGTTGACCCTCGAAGAACTCAAGCACTACGTCGACACGCAGGTGCCAGCACCGCCGCCGCTCAGCCAGCAGGACCGCGACAATTATGTGCCCTTGCCGGTGGCGGCGAGCCTGCGCAATCTGCTGGGGCGACGTTTGTTGCGCGAGGGGCATTACGAGGAGGCGCCGGCGTACTTCGATAACGTCGACTTGCAGAACAAGGCCAAGTCATACGCAATATTACGCAAAGAGGCGGATTCTGCCTGGTGGCCCACGACTCGCGCTGCTGCGCTGTTTAACTCGGCCGGGGTCGCGCGCACGTGGGGAATGGAAATCCTCGGTTATGAAATGGCCCCGGATTACGCCACATTCGGCGGCAACTACAGTCTGGAAAGTACCGAACTCAAGGTCGGGCCGTTAGTAACCGTGGGCGAAGTGAAGCGCCAGCAGGCCAGCGTTGCTCAGCCCGATGAGCGTTATCACTATCGTTTTGTGGCCACGGCATTGGCCAGCCGTGCGGCCGACAATTTGCCTCACACCAGCCAGGCCTTTGCGGCAGTGCTGTGCGCGGCTGCAGGCTGGAACAGCAGTCTTGAAGAAGAAAACGCTTTCTACCAGCGCTATGTCAAAGAGGGGCCGTACGTGGATTGGGCGTTCAATTTCGGTCATCAATGCCCGTATCCCGACTTCCAGAACGCCGACAAGCGCTACGTGACCCAGGTTACCGATGCCGTGCGTTCAGCGCTGCGGCCGTACAAGAAGCCGTTGCAGTATGGCGGCGTGATTGTGGTCACGGCGGCGGCATTACTCCTGATCAATCGCCGCCGCAAGGCGCAGTGAGGTTCAAGCCTGTTGCACAAAGGTCAACCGTACGGCGAAACCGATCAACAGGCTACCGAACAACCATTGTTGCAGGCGCTGGGCTGAGGGGCTGCGTTGCAGCCAACGGCCGAGTGCCGCGCCGACCAGGGCGTATGCGCTGTCGAACAGCAAACCGACGCCGACCAGCACCACGCCCAAGGTCGCAAATTGCCCGAGCACCGGCCCGGCCTGTGGGTTGATGAATTGCGGCAGCAGCACCGAGCAGAACAAAAGTGCCTTGGGGTTGAGCAGGTTGGTCAGCAGTCCGCGTCGGATGGCCGTGCCCCAACGTGGTTTTTCGCCGGTGGTGTCGGCGCTGGTGAGGCTCGGCAGCATCGTGGTTCGCAGGCACTGAATGCCGATCCACAGCAGATACGCGGCGCCGGCCAGGCGCACCAGGTCGAAGGTCCATGGCGCGGCCTTGAACAGTGCCGCCAGCCCCAGCGCCGCCAATGCCACATGGCAACCCCGGGCGATGCCCAGTCCCACGGCCGTAGATAGCGCGGCGCCTTTGCCCTGACGGGCACCGGTCTGCAACAGCAGGATCATGTCGGGCCCCGGCAACAGATAGACCACTGCCAGCGCCATGAAAAACAGCCAGAGACCTTGCATGTTGCACCCCGTTCGTTGTCGATTTGGTCGTGCCAGTCTAGGGCTGGAGGGCGGGGCAGGTGCTTGCGTTGTCAGCTTCTATCCGCTCGTGTATTGGCATAATCTGCCACTTAATCAAGCTTGAATCATCAGGATCTGCCAAACCATGAAACTGGACGCTTACGACCGCAAGATTCTCGCCGCGCTGCAACGGGACGGCCGCCTGAGCAATGTGCAACTGGCAGACGAGATCGGCCTGTCGGCATCGCCTTGCTTGCGCCGGGTGCGAATGCTTGAAGAGGCGGGGGTGATTCGCGGCTACCAGGCCAATCTGGATCGCGATGAAGTGGGGTTGGGGCTGACGGTGTTTGTCGGGGTCAAGGTCGAGCGTCACAACGATGAACAAGCCGAAGCCTTTCGCCTGGCGGTGACGGCATTGCCCGAGGTGATTTCGGCGTTTCTGGTGTCGGGGGAGTCGGATTTTCTGCTGCAGGTGGTGGTGCCGGACTTGCGTGCCTATGACCGCTTTCTCACCGGGCGTTTGCTGAAGCTGCCGGGGGTGAGCGACATTCGCAGCAACTTTGCGATTCATACGGTGAAGGCCCCGGGATCGCTGCCGCTGGAGCATTTGCCGCTTTAGACCGAGTCGCCTGCCTTCGCGAGCAAGCCCGCTCCCACAGGTACAGCGCAAACCTTGTGGGAGCGAGCCTGCTCGCGAAGGCGGTGGCCCCGTCACCGCCAGTCCTTTGGATTACATCTGCGTCGCCATCCCTTCCACATCCATCGCCGCCTGACGCAAGGCCTCGGAGCGGGTCGGGTGTGGGTGGCAGGTCAGCGCGATGTCTTCGGCCGAGGCGCTGAACTCCATGGCCACGCAATATTCGCCAATCATTTCACTGACGCTCGGGCCAACCAAATGCACGCCCAGGACTTCGTCCGTGTGCTCATCGGCCAGCACTTTGGCGAAGCCTTCGGTTTCATGGTTGATCTTCGCCCGGCTGTTGGCGGTGAAGGGAAACTTGCCGACCTTGTACGCCCGGCCTTCAGCCTTGAGCTGCTCTTCGGTCTTGCCGACACTGGCCAGTTCCGGTTTGGTGTAGACCACACTGGGGATCAGGTTGTAATTGACCTCGCCCGCCTTGCCGACAATCTGCTCGACGCAGGCCATGGCTTCGTCCTCGGCCTTGTGGGCGAGCATGGGACCCGAGGTCACGTCGCCAATCACCCAGACCCCGGCGGCATCTGTGCGATGCCCTTTGTTGGCGAGCATGCCGCGCTTGTCCGTGGCGAGGCCGACGTTCTCCAGGCCCAGGCCCTGTGTATAAGGTCGGCGCCCGATGGCTACCAATACGTAATCCGCTTCCAGCAACTCGGCGGCACCGCCAGCGGCAGGCTCGATGCTGAGCTGAACGCCATTGGCGGAACTGGTGGCGCTGGTCACTTTTGAACTCAATTTGAAACTCAAGCCTTGCTTGCTCAGGGAGCGCTGCAGGGTTTTGCCGGCTTCGATGTCCACGCCGGGGCAGATCCGGTCGAGAAACTCGACCACCGTCACCTGCGCCCCAAGGCGGCGCCAGACCGAACCCAGTTCCAGGCCGATCACACCGGCGCCGATCACCACCAGGTGCTTGGGCACCTCGGTCAGTGCCAGGGCGCCTGTGGAATCGAGGATGCGTTTGTTATCGATGTCTACACCGGGCAGGGGCGTGGGCTCCGAACCGGTAGCGATGATGATGTCCTTGGCGCTCAGTACTGTCTTGCCGCCGGCGCTATCGGTCACCGTGACTTTGCCCGGCCCATCGATGTGGCCCCAGCCTCTGATCCAGTCGACCTTGTTCTTGCGAAAAAGAAATTCGATGCCCTTGGTCAGCCCGGTAACGCTTTCATTTTTTTGTTTCATCATCTGGGCGAGGTTGAGGCTGGGTTTGACGTCGATCCCCAGGTTGGCGAATTCCGCACCCATGGCCGCGTCGTACAGTTCGGAGGCATGCAGCAACGCCTTGGATGGCATGCAACCAACGTTCAGGCAGGTGCCGCCGAGTGTGGCGCGTCCTTCCACGCAGGCGGCCTTCAGACCCAGTTGTCCGGCGCGGATCGCCGCGTTGTAACCGCCGGGGCCACCGCCAAGTATCACGACGTCATAAGTGCTCATGGATGTACTCCTGGATCGAAAGGGGATGGGTAAAAGTAGTTCCTTGATAAAATTACGATCGTAATATGTGCGTTCGGCTGCATTTCGGTCAAGGCTTCAGCCAAGCGACAGGTTGGGCATCTTTAGATAGCGCGCTTGAATACGGAAATTTCACCATTTCCGTTATATCGTAACGAATGGCCCTGTAAGCGAAGACACTCTGGAGTGGTATGCAAGTCGATCTCGATGTTGATCAAGCGCCGTTAGCCGGGTTGCCGCGCTTTCAGCAGGCGTTCATTCAAGGGCGGCGTTTGCGCCAGTTCGCCATCGGTGCGGGCGTACTCGCGTCGGTGGGTGTGTTGCTGGCGCTGTTTGCCGGGCTGTTTTCGTCGCAAACACTGTGGCCGGCGTTGCTGCTGAACCTGAGCGCGGCGTCTGTGGTGCTGATGGCCGGTTTGCAATCGGCCTGGTGGGTAACCCAGTGGCGTGCGCTGGCGATGAATCCCGAAGTGCCGGTGGTCGTTGTCGACGAGTCTGTCGCGCCTTCGGGGTGGTATGAGCGTTTGCTGGACCGGATCAGCCAGCAATCGCAGCACCTGCTGGGGCAAATCGGCGCGCCGACGCTGTGGCTTGGCGGCTGGGCATTGTTGGCGCTATTGGGCGTGGAACAGGCCTGGAACCTCGCGTTGCCTCCGGCAGCGCTGGGCCTGTCGGCCACTGTCGGGGCAGCGTGCTCCTTACTGTTGGCATTCGGCCTGTTGGTGATGGAGCGCCATCTGGCTCAGGAAAACACCGCGCAATGGCCTGAAGCCGCTGCGTTGGCGCAATTGACTCGTGTGGCGATTATCAGCCTGGTGCTCGGTGCTTTTTGTCTGTTGTTTGCCGATGAAACCTCGGTATGGCCTATACGCCTGGCGGTGTTGATCGGACTGCTGCCGGGGCTGGTGGCGGCAGAACTGTTGCTGCGCGCGGTGTTGTCACTGTTCAGCCCGCGCCGGGACCGCCTTGAGCCGGAGCTGTTGGCGCGCAGTTTTGTCGCCGACATGCTGCGCTGGCCACCACAGCCATTGCTGGCGTTGCAGCACGAATTGCATAACCGCTTCGGCATCGACCTGCGACAGATCTGGGCCTTCACTTACATGCGTCGGGCGTTCCTGCCGGTGTTGGCGGTGGTGTCGCTGGTTGGCTGGTCGCTGACCGGCATTCACGAGATTGCCCTGCAAGGGCGTGGCATCTACGAGCGATTCGGCAAGCCAGTGGAGGTGTTTGGCCCAGGTTTGCACATGGGTCTACCTTGGCCATTGGGCCGGGTGTTGAACGTCGAGAATGGCGTGGTTCACGAGTTGGCTACCAGTGTTGGAGAAACCACGGCCCCTGCTCAGGCAGACCCTGCGGAAGGCCCGGCCCCGACAATCGCCAATCGCCTCTGGGACGCCAGCCATGTGAACGATAAATCCCAGGTGATCGCCAGCAGCCGAGCCGACAAGCAGAGCTTTCAGATCGTCAACATGGACGTGAGATTGGTCTATCGCATCGGGCTGAGCGATCAGGCGGCATTGGCCGCAACCTATAACAGTGCCGATGTGCCGATGTTGATTCGCAGCACCGCCAGCCGAATCCTGGTTCACGACTTCGCCTCGCGCACACTCGACGGTTTGCTTGGCGAGGACAGGGTAGGGCTGGCCGAAGAAATTGGCCGCGCCGTCCAGGCTGACTTGCAAAAACTCGACAGCGGCGTGGAAATTCTCGCCACGGTGGTCGAGGCGATTCATCCTCCGGCCGGTGCAGCCAATGCCTATCACGGCGTGCAAGCGGCGCAGATTGGCGCGCAAGCCTTGATCGCCCGAGAACACGGCGCCGCTGCCGAGGCCATCAATCAGGCTCAGTTGCAGGCCAGTATTGCCCACGATCAGGCGACGGCCAGCGCCCGAGAAATCAATGCTGGTGCCGAGGCCGCGAACCTGAAATTCAACGCTGAGCAAAAGGCCTATGCCAGCGCTGGCCAGGCCTTCTTGCTGGAGCAGTATTTCAGTCAGTTGTCCCAGGGTTTGGCCAACGCCAAGTTGCTGGTGCTCGATCATCGTCTAGGCGGCAGCAGCAACGCGCCGACCATCGACCTCCGTACTTTCACGCTGCCGGTTGACCCTGCGCCGTCGCGTAAAACCGCTCAGCCAGGAGCTGCCAATTGAGCCAGTCCCATACGCACGATCACGATGACCACGCCGGACACGATCACGGTCATGGCGGGCATCACCACCACGGCCATCACCATCACCACGGCGATCCTCAGGAGGCTGGTCCATTCCCATGGCGTCGGATGGGGTGGGCGGCATTGCTGGTGGCGTTTGCGGTCGCCGCTGCAAGCGTGGTTCAGGTGCGTTCGGGGGAAGCCACAGTGATCACGCGCTTCGGCAATCCATCGCGAGTCTTGCTGGAGCCCGGCCTGGGTTGGCGCTGGCCGGCACCGTTCGAGGCGGCAATCCCGGTGGATCTACGGCTGCGCACCACGTCCAGCGGTTTGCAGGATGTCGGCACCCGGGACGGTTTGCGCATCATTGTTCAGGCCTACGTGGCTTGGCAGGTGCAGGGCGATCCGGACAATGTGCAACGTTTCATGCGCGCGGTGCAGAACCAGCCTGATGAAGCCGCGCGGCAGATTCGTACCTTTGTCGGCTCCGCACTGGAAACCACTGCCAGCAGTTTTGATTTGGCGAGCCTGGTCAATACCGATGCCAGCCAAGTGCGTATCGCCGATTTCGAAACACAACTGCGCAAGCAAATCGATCAGCAGCTGCTCACCACGTATGGCGTGCGCGTGTTGCAGGTCGGCATCGAACGATTGACGCTGCCTTCGGTGACGCTCACTGCGACGGTCGACCGGATGCGCGCCGAGCGTGAAACCATCGCCACTGAGCGCACGGCCATCGGCAAGCGCGAGGCCGCGCAAATTCGTTCCGCCGCCGAGCGCGATGCGCGAATTGTGCAGGCTGATGCCACCGTGAAAGCGGCAGATATCGAAGCGCAATCGCGGGTGGAAGCGGCGCAGATTTACGGTCGCGCCTACGCGGGGTCGCCGCAGCTCTACAACCTGCTGCGCTCGCTCGACACTTTGGGCACGGTGGTGACGCCTGGGACCAAGCTGATTTTGCGCACCGATGCCGCACCGTTCCGGGTGTTGGTTGACGGTCCGCCAAGCCTCGACAACAAATCCGGATCGCAGCCATGAGTTTGGTTCCACGTGGAACAAATGAGTTGAGCAGCCCTTGGATTCAGGCTGGGCGCTTGGCGTTTCTGGCCTTGTATGCGGTAACGGTGTTGGCGGCATTGGCGTGGGCGTTTTCCAATGTGCGGCAGATCGACCCGCAGAATCGCGCAGTGGTTTTGCATTTCGGCGCGCTGGATCGCATTCAGAATGCCGGGCTGTTGTTGGCCTGGCCGCAACCGTTCGAGCAGGTGATTTTGTTGCCAGCGGCGGATCGGGTGATCGAGCGTCGGGTGGAAGGTTTGTTGCGCAGTGGTGCCGCGATGCAGGCAGATCGCGTGGCCAGTTTTGCCACGCCCATCAGCGATGCCCTTGCAGGCTCCGGCTATCTGCTAACGGGTGATGCCGGTGTCGTGCAACTCGATGTGCGGGTTTTCTACAAAGTCACCGAACCCTACGCCTTTGTGCTTCAAGGCGAACATGTGTTGCCCGCATTGGATCGCTTGGTCACCCGTAGCGCTGTGGCACTCAGCGCCGCACGGGATCTGGACACTATCCTGGTCGCTCGCCCGGAATTGATCGGCGCTGACAGTCAGGCGGCGGAGCGACGCGAGCGCTTACGAGGCGATCTGGTACAGGGCATCAATCAACGGCTGGCCGAACTCACCGCGACGGGGCAGGGACTGGGGATCGAAGTGGCGCGGGTCGATGTGCAATCGAGTCTGCCAAGCCCGGCGGTCAATGCCTTCAATGCGGTACTCACAGCGAGTCAGCAGGCCGACAAAGCCGTGGCTAATGCGCGTACCGAAGCCGAAAAGCTGACGCAAACTGCCAACGAGCAAGCCGACAGAACACTGCAAGTCGCCCATGCCCAGGCCAGTGAACGACTGGCCAAAGCATCCACCGACACGGCCACGGTGTTGAGCCTGGCCAAGGCGCAACAACAGGGCACTGACCCGCAAATGCTGCTGCGCATCTATCGCGAGCGGATGCCGAAAATTCTTGGCCAGGCCGGTTCGGTCACGACGGTCGATCCCAAAGACGATTCCCGCCTGATCATTCAGGGAGCTGCACAATGACTGCTCAAATCGCCGCTGCACCGAGCCTGTTGTCTTCGGCCGAACAGCGCCGCGCCGCGCGCCAGTTGACCCTGGCCATGCTTGCATTGGGCCTGCTCGCGCTGGGCTTGATCTGGCGCTGGCTGGCGCCGGAACAGACCGGCGTCAGCCAACTGCTGCTGGGGTTTGCCTCGTTGTTGGTCGCCGTGCCGGTCATGCGCTCGGCCTGGTACAGCCTGCGCTATCCAAGCTTGCATGGCATCACCGATCAATTGATCGCCCTGGCCATGCTGGGTGCCTGGGCCACCGGGGATCTGCTGACGGCGGCTCTGTTGCCGATCATCATGATCTTCGGTCACGTGCTGGAGGAGCGCAGCGTGATCGGTTCCCAGGAGGCGATTCACGCCCTCGGCAAACTGACCCGCAGTCACGCGCGCAAAGTTCAGGCGGACGGCTCCGTCATCGAAGTCGACAATGGCACGCTCAAGGCCGGCGACCTGATTGAGGTCCGCGCGGGGGACCGGGTGCCGGCGGATGGTCGGGTATTGTCCGGTCAGGCCAGTCTGGACACCGCCTCCATTACTGGCGAATCGGTACCGATGGAGGCGGGCGTCGGCATGTCGGTGTTCGGTGGCGCGATCAACCTCGACGGTTTGCTGCGGATTGAGGTGACCCGCACCGGCCAGGAGTCGACCCTCGGCAAAGTCATCGCCCTGATGCAAAACGCCGAGCGCTCGAAACCGCCGATCACTCGTCTGCTGGAGCGTTACGCCGGCAGCTATATGGTGCTGGTGTTGCTGCTGGCGGCGGTGACCTGGTTTATCACCAACAACGCTCAAGCGATGCTCGCCGTGTTGGTGGCGGCCTGTCCTTGTGCGCTGGTGTTATCGGCACCGGCGACGGCGATTGCCGGGGTGGCGGTAGCGGCACGCCACGGGATTCTGATCCGCAGTTCTGCGTTCCTCGAAGAGTTGGCGGACCTGACTTCGCTGGTGGTCGACAAGACCGGGACGCTGACCTTCGGCACCTTGCGCCTGCAATCCATCGACAGCCCGCTGGAGGATCGCAGCCATGTCCTCACGCTCGCTGCCAGCCTCGGTTCGGCCAGCAGTCACCCGGTCAGTCGTGCGCTCGCGGGGTTGGTGACCCAGGAGCATTTCCTGCTGCTTTCCGACATTCATGAGCGCCAGGGCCTGGGCGTGGTGGCGATGACCGGGCAGGGCAAAGCGGCGCTCGGTCGGCCGGAGTTGTTTGCGCAACTGGGCATCAGCACAACGGCGGTTCCCGATCATGACGGTCCGATTGCCGGGTTGGCGCTCAATGGTGAATTCCTCGCCTGGCTGTTGTTGGCCGACAGCGTCAAACCCGAGGCGCAGTTTGCCTTGGGTGAGTTGCGTGAATTGGGCTTGGGTCGCCAGTTGTTGCTCACCGGTGACCGCCACAGCGTCGCGCAAACGCTCGCTCGGGATGTCGGGATCAGTGACGTCGAAGCGCAAGCCCTGCCCGAAGACAAACTCAACCGCGTGCTGAAAGAAATCGACAGCGGTTTCCGGCCGATGGTGGTCGGAGATGGCATCAACGACTCCCTGGCCCTCAAGGCTGGCGTGGTGGGTGTGGCCATGGGCGCGGGCGGTGCGGACATCGCCCTGGCATCGGCGGACATCGTGCTGATCGGCAGTGACCTGCGCCGCCTCGGCACCTGCGTGCGCCTGAGTCGTCAGTGCCGCCAGACATTACAGGTGAATGTGGTCATCGGTCTGGGCTGGACCCTGGCTATCGTGGCCTTCGCCGCGTTTGGCTGGCTCGGCGCTGCCGGGGCGATGATTGCGGCGCTGCTGCATAACCTCAGCACCTTGCTGGTGTTGGGTAACGCCGGTCGTTTGCTGCGGTTTCAGGAGCCGTTGCTCAAGCTCAAGGACGAAGCCTGAATGCGAATGCTCTAAACCGGGTGATCACGGTGCTTAATCTTTTTTAGAACTGTGCGCCCGGTTCGTAGTCATTGGAAATGAGGGCACATCTTTTTGTGCGTTCGCGGCGGCAGGTGTGGGCTTCGCGAATCATTGAAAACGGCTGTTAATTCGATAGCCAGCTATTTTTCAAAGATGGTCTACCCTCTGATCAGACGTCTGAAACAAGGGGAATTTCCATGCTCGCGCAACTTCCACCGGCCTTACAGAATCTGCAATTACCGCTTCGCCTGAGACTCTGGGATGGCCATGAACTCAATCTGGGACCGGCGCCCAGCGTCACGATTGTGGTCAAGGATCCACAAATGGTCACTCAGTTTACCCATCCAAGCCTGGACGCCCTCGGTGCTGCGTTTGTCGAAGGCAAACTGGAACTCGAAGGCTCCATCAGCGAAGTGATCCGCGTCTGCGATGAATGGAGCCAGGCGTTGCTGGACGAAGACGACGACAACCAGCCTGTCCGTAGTGCCCATGACAAAGAGACTGACGCCAAGGCGATTTCCTACCACTACGACCTTTCCAACGCGTTCTATCAACTGTGGCTCGACAGCGATATGGCGTATTCCTGCGCTTACTTCGAGACCGGCAGCGAAAGCCTCGAGCAGGCCCAGCAAGCCAAGTTCCGTCATTTGTGCCGCAAGCTGCGCCTGCAGCCCGGCGAATATCTGCTGGATGTGGGTTGCGGGTGGGGCGGATTGGCGCGTTATGCGGCGCGGGAGTTTGGCGCGAAAGTGTTCGGTATCACCCTCAGCAAGGAGCAGTTGGCCCTGGCCCGGGAACGCGTAAAAGCGGAGGGCCTGGAGGATCTGGTCGAACTGCAACTGCTCGACTATCGCGATCTGCCGCAGGATGGCCGTTTCGACAAGGTTGTCAGCGTCGGCATGTTCGAACACGTCGGCCACGCCAATTTGGCGGAGTACTGCAAGACCCTGTTCGGTGCGGTGAAAGAGGGCGGCCTGGTGATGAATCACGGGATCACCGCCAAATACACCGATGGCCGTCCGGTGGGACGCGGTGCCGGCGAATTCATCGAGAAATACGTGTTCCCCAACGGCGAACTGCCGCACCTTTCAATGATCTCTGCCGAGATCAGTGAGGCCGGGCTGGAGATCGTCGACGTCGAAAGCTTGCGCCTGCACTACGCACGCACGCTCGATCACTGGAGCGAGCGCCTGGAGGACAACCTCGAAGCGGCGTCCAAACTCGTACCGGAACAAGCCCTGCGTATCTGGCGGCTGTACCTGGCCGGTTGCGCTTACGCGTTTGCCCGGGGCTGGATCAACCTGCACCAGATTCTCGCGGTGAAGGCCCACGCCGATGGCAGTCATGAACTGCCATGGACCCGTGACGATATCTACCTCTAGAGAACCGGCGAAATAAGTCGGGCGACCCGCATGCCGACCTGCTGCAGGCGGTGGGTCTCCCGGCCTTCTCCTTTGGCGATTTCGTGGGCGTTGGCGAAATCATCGTTGAGCATCTGTTCCACCTCGGCGGCAAAGGCGCGGTCGACGGTCAGCAGCATCACTTCAAAATTCAACCGGAACGACCGGTTGTCCAGGTTGGCGCTGCCGATGGCGCTGATTTCGCTGTCGATCAACACCACTTTCTGGTGCAGGAATCCGGGCTCGTAACGGAACACCCGCACACCGGCGCGCACGGCTTCGAAGGCGTAGAGGCTGGAGGCGGCGTAGACGATTCGGTGGTCGGGTCGAGACGGCAACAGCAGCCGTACATCCACACCCCGCAGCACCGCCAGGCGCAACGCTGCGAACACGGCTTCATCGGGGATGAAGTACGGGCTGGTGATCCAGACCCGTTCCGTCGCCGCATGGATCGCTTCGACAAAGAACAGAGAGCAGGTTTCGTAGGCGTCTGCCGGGCCGCTGGCGAGCAACTGGCACAGCACGCCGTCTTCCGGGTAAACCTCGGGCAGGATCAGTGGCGGCAGGGCATGAGCCACCCAGAACCAGTCTTCAGCGAAAGACTCCTGCATGCACGCCACCACTGGCCCGCGCACTTGCACGTGGGTATCGCGCCAGGGGGCCAGGGGCGGTTTTTCGCCCATGTATTCATCACCGACGTTGTGCCCGCCGACGAAGCCGAGAATGCCGTCTACGACCACTATCTTGCGATGGTTGCGGAAGTTCACCTGAAAGCGATTGAACCAGCCACTACGGGGGCCAAAAGCCTTGACCTCGACTCCGCCATCACGCAAAGCCTGCACGTACCCGTTGGGCAGGGAGTGACTGCCGATTCGGTCATACAACAGGTAGATCGCCACGCCTTCGGCGGCTTTCTTCAACAGCAAAGTCTGCAGGAGTTGGCCTAGGCGGTCGTCGTGGACGATGAAAAACTGGATCAGCACGGCTTCTTTGGCCTGGCTGATGGCATCAAAAATGGCGTCGAATGTCGCCTGGCCGTTGATCAACAGTCGCGTCTGGTTATTGGCCAGGCAGGGCATGTGTCCGAGCTTGGGCATGGCTCTGAGTGAGGCGTAGGCAGAAGACGCGCGGGCGGTGAGCGCTTCCTCTACCCAGGGTCGCCAGTTGAGTTCGGAAACGGCCTTGCGCATCTCCTCGTTGGCCTGCCGCCGCGCCTTGATATAGCCATCAAAGGTGCTGCGGCCGAACATCAGGTACGGGATCAGCGTGAGGTAAGGGATGAAAAACAGCGACAGAGCCCAGGCGATCGAGCCTTGGGCGGTACGGACGGTCAACACAGCATGTATGGCCGCGATCATGCCCAGCGAGTGCAACAGGGCGATGGTATAACCGAAAATATGCGGTCCGAAATAATCCATGGGGGCTGCCTTGCTCCTGAAGATTCAGTGCTTAACAGACCATGTTCCGTGCAGAATGTCGCTAATTAATTCGCCCATGAACCGAAGCTTGCGGCTGACGTCTAACGGCCACTACTGATCAGGAGTTACTCGATGAACGTTCGTCTGCTGGGTTTGGCCATGGCACTGGGTTTGGCACTTCCTGTGGCGGCTCACGCGCAAATGCTGCAACCAGGATTGTGGGAGATGACCACGAGCAACATGAAGGTCGACGAGCAGAATATGCCGGACCTGCAATTGATCCTCGGCCAGATCCAGAGCCAGATGACCCCTGAGCAGCGCGCCCAACTGGAAAAGCAGGGCATCACCATGGGCGGAAAAGGGATCCGGGCGTGCCTGACCCCTGAGCAGGTCAAGACCGACAACATCCCGCTGACCGATCCGCAGTCTGGCTGCAAACAGGAAATCACCGACCGCTCCGGCAATCAGTGGAAATTCCGTTTCAGTTGCCCGAGAGCCCAGGGTGCCGGCGTGGCGACGTTCCTCAGTGATCGCGAATTCACCACCAAGGTCAACGGGACGTTCAACGCCACCGGCATTCAGCAGAAGGGCAGCCTCGAATCCCGCGCCGTCTGGTTGGGGCAGGATTGTGGCACTGTGAAGCCGAGAGCTTAAAAGCTTCGTCGGATCGCCGCCCGGAGCAAGCCCGCTTGCTCCGGGCGACGATCCGACGAAGGCGTCCACCCAGCCTCCTAGATCCCCGGCCGACTCAACCACTCACACGCCGCCTCGACAGCCATCCGGCCAAAATCCTCCCCCGTGCGGCTGCGCACACTGACAAACCCCCCAGCCTGTTCCTTTTCACCAACCACGACCAGGTACGGCACGGTCTGGCTGTGCTGGCGAATCTTGTAGCGGACTTTTTCGTTTCGCAGATCGGCCTTGGCGCGCACGCCTTTTTGGCGCAAGGATTCGGTCACCGCTTGGGCATAAGTCGCCTGGCGGTCATCCATGCTCAC
Organism: Pseudomonas sp. S2_F07; assembly: GCF_054668325.1. Classification (NCBI taxonomy): domain Bacteria; kingdom Pseudomonadati; phylum Pseudomonadota; class Gammaproteobacteria; order Pseudomonadales; family Pseudomonadaceae; genus Pseudomonas; species Pseudomonas sp. S2_F07. Next base: position 3,814,877 of record NZ_CP162758.1, on the reverse strand, counting down.
GACGACCACATGGGGTGGAACGCGCCAGTGTTGCAGTTCCTGATGGCTGGACCAGCAGGTGCCGTAGATCCGTTGCTGTAACGTGCCGCTGATGTGATCGAGGGCAAAGGCCTGCAAGACTTTGGTGGTGGGGACGTGCGGTCCGTGACTTTGGTACTCGGTGTCCCCCAGACGGTACAGCGGCACTGCTTCGCGCGCCGGCCGTCGACGGATCGAGTGATTGGTCGCTGCCAGTGACTGCATGCGCGCTTCGATGAGGGGCAGGTCTGCCGGGGTCAGCGGTTGCTCGACTGTGAACTCGTAAAAGAAACCGTCACCCAATTCCTTTCCCGCACGCATTTGCGCATGAGGGTGCAGTTGCTTGACCGCCATGGCCAGCATCAACGCGCAGGAGCGGCGCAGGATCTCCAGGCCATCCGGCTCCCGGGGGGTGACAATGCTGACGCGGGCATCCGCCTCGATCAGGTATTCGCAGTCCACCAATACACCATTGACTCGACCCGCTACGGCTGCGCTGGCCAGTTCGAGACCGATGCTGGCGGCCATCTCGTGCACGGACAGTGGCTGGTCGTATTCACGCAATGAACCATCGGGCAGGGTGATCTGGATCATGGTCGGCGTACTCACGTGCTTCTAACGAGCGTTATCGCATAAACCGTAGGGGTAAACATTAAGACGTTTGTCGTGCCAGGCAATTTGTCCTGACACGATGGCTGTTTTTGGCCACCCGCGTCAGAACTCGTTTTGCAGGGCTTTGTAGCCGCGCACCAGATCGACGTTGGTGCGCGCCACGTCTTCGGAAAACTCCGAGGCACTGACACTTACCGGCGGGTATTGCGAGAGGTCGGTGTTGGGGCCAATCCGCGTGGTGGAGGGCACGTAGAAGGCTTCAGGCAGGTCACGACCGTCCACCACCGAGTTGTGCCGCACCACGCAACCGTCACCGACCACACAGTTGAACAGTACGCTGTTGAAGCCGATGAACACTCGATTGCCCACGATGCAGGGACCATGCACGATCGAGCGGTGGGCGATGGAACTGAGCTCGCCAATGGTCACCGCCGCACCGGATTTGGAATGGATCACCACGCCGTCCTGGATGTTCGAGTTGGCACCGATGGTGATCGGCTGCATGTCGCCTGAGTCATCGACTTCGTCTGCGCGGATCACCGCGTAGGGCCCGACGAACACGTTCTCGCCGATCACCACTTTGCCGCAGATGATCGCCGTCTTGTCGACGTAGGCCGACTCGGCAATCAGCGGTAAATCTCCGGAAGGGTTCTTGCGGATCATGGCTTGCTCAACGCGTTGTACAGGGTGTTGAGGTTGTACTCGAACAACCCGGTGAAGGTGCTGGCCGGACCGCTCGCCGCCAGGGCATCGGAGTACAGCGTGCCGCCGATCTGCGCGCCGCTTTCATCCGCGATCTGCTTGAGCAGGCGTGCGTCCTTGATGTTTTCCATGAACACCGCCTTGACCTTGGCTTGACGAATCTGGGTGATCAGTGCGGCCACTTCGGCGGCTGAAGGTTCGCGCTCGGTGGACAGGCCTTGAGGCGCCATGAACTCGATGCCGTAGGCTTGGCCGAGATAACCGAAGGCATCATGGGACGTGACGATCTTGCGGTTGCCCGGTGGCAGTGAACCGAGCTTGGCCTTGGCTTCGGCGAGCAGGGCATAGACCTGTTTCAGGTACTCCTGGCTGTTGCGCTCATAGTCGGCGGCGTTCGCCGGGTCGGCGGCAATCAGCGCCTTGGTAATGTTGGCGATGTACAGTTCGGTGTTCGCCAGATTATGCCAGGCGTGCGGATCAGGAACGGTTTCGCCGTCTTCATCCAGGCTACGCGGGATGACGCCGTGGCTTGCGCTGATGACTGGCGCCCGGGTCTCTGTGCTCGTTACCAGGCGATCCAGCCAGGGCTCGAAACCCAGGCCGTTCTTGATGATGAGCCTGGCCTTGAGCAGCGCTTTGGCGTCGTCCGGTGTCGGCTCGTAGGTATGGGCATCCGCGTCCGGGCCGACCATGTTGGTGATCTGGATATGATCTTTGCCGACCTGGCGGGTCATGTCGGCAAGGATGCTGAAGCTGGTGACCACCTGAAGTTTTTCGGCGGCAGACAGCGACATCGACACCATCAAGCTGAACAGCACGAGTAAAGCGCGCATCGGGTAACACCTCATTGGGATGTGAGCAAAGGCGGGTGGCGTAGCAAGCCGTGCACCGGCCCGAACACCACGGACAACAGATACCCACCGCCGGCCACCAGCACGATTGCCGGGCCACTGGGCAGCGAGTAATAGAACGAGATCAATAAACCGAGCCACACCGAGAGGCTGCCGAGCAAGGCGGCGACGACGATCAGCACCGGCAGACGACGACTCCAGAAGCGCGCCGCGGCGGCAGGCAGCATCATCAGGCCGACCACCATCAACGCGCCGATCGCCTGGAAACCGATGACCAGATTCAACACCACCAGCGTCAGGAATACGCCGTGGGCCAAGGGGCCGAGTCGGCTGACCGTTTGCAGAAAAAGCGGGTCGAGGGTGTCGAGCAGTAGTGGTTTGTAGATCAATGCCATGGCCATCAGGCTCAGGCCCGAGACCCAAAGCATGCCGGTCAAGGTCGGGCCGTCGACCGCCAGCGCCGAGCCAAATAACAGGTGCAACAGGTCCAGGCGTTTGCCGGCGATGCCGAGAATCAGTACGCCACCGGCCAGGGAAATCGGGTAGATCGCCGCGAGGCTGGCGTCCTCTCGCAGGCCGGTTCGCCGCGTAATCCAGGCTGCAAGGCCGGCCATGCTCAGGCCAGCGCCGAGACCGCCGATGGTCAACGCCGGGAGGCTCAAGCCGGCAAACCAGAATCCCAGGGCCGCACCGGGAAGGATGCCGTGGGCGACCGCATCGCCGATCAGGCTCATGCGCCTGAGGATCAGAAACACTCCAAGAGGCGCCGTACTGCACGCCAGGAGCAAACCGCCCAGCAGCGCCCGACGCATGAACACGAACTCGTGGAACGGTTGCCAAAGATGCGCGGCAGCGATCATCAGGCCACCTGCGTTTGTGGTGGTTGGCTGATCAGTTCGGTGCTCGGACCGTATACGCAACCGCTGCCTTTGATCTGCAACGTGTGTGGGATGTGCTCGCGGACAGCGGCGAGGTCATGGCACACGACCACCTGTGTCCGGCCTTCAAGGTGCCATTGGTGTATGTGCTTCCAAAGCAATGCCTGGCCGACTTCATCGAGGGCCGCGTGGGGTTCATCCAGCAACAGCAAGGGTGCATCGGTCAGGCTCAATCGGGCGAGCAGGGCGCGTTGCAATTCGCCGCCGGAGAGGGCCATCAACGGTCGATCTTCCAGGCCGTTCAAGCACCAGTTTTCAAGGACGGTTTTCAGTCGTTGGCTACGGATCTCCGGTGACTGTTTGCTGCCCCAGAAACCGGCGGCAATCAATGCCTGAAGGCTGATCGGAAATTGCCTGTCCAGGTGTTGTTGCTGGGGCAGGAACGACAGACTGCGCTTGAGTGGAACACTCAGTCGAACCTTTCCGGCCAACGGTTTTTGCAGGCCAGCGATGACCTTCAACAGGCTGCTTTTCCCGGAGCCGTTCGCACCGATGATGGCGGTCAGGCTGCCCTGCGACAGTTCGAGGTCCAGCGCTGGCGTGAGTGGCTGCCCAGGTGCGCCCCAACGTAAAGCGTGGCAAGCAATCATGCGAGCTCCCAGCTGAAACGGCTTTCGGCTACAGCGTCATGGGCGTGCAGGCTTTCGGCGTGGGTCACACGAATATGGAAGGCATTGATACCTGTGGAGCGCTTCAGGGCCAGATTCAAACGGCGTGCGGCGTCCTCGCAGAACATCAGGTTCTGACCATTGGCGAGGGCGAAGGCCTGTTCGTCGGCGCGCTTTACCGCTGTTTGAACGGCGGTGCCGAGTGCGGCTTCGGCGTCGTTGATGATGGCGATCAGAGGCAACTCGTCCAAAAAATCGGCCAACCGTACGCGCAACTTTGCGCTGCTGCGTTGGCTGTGGGGGGTAGCGATGATGCCGTTCGGGGAGCCGAGCCAGGCTAAAACGTCGGCGTGTTGCGGTGGCTTGTTGGCGAAATCATCGATGAACTGCTGCTGAATCAACTGTCGAGAAAGGGCTGCGGAACACGGGCAGGTTGAGGAATAAGGCACGTCGATTTTTAGTTCCACGTGGAACATTGCGTTTTTCAAGCGCGCTTCGATGGTCACTGGATAGCTTTTCCAGCCGGCCAATGGACTGATCAGCGCCGGCCTTTTCAGCAACAAATCGGCGTGAATGCTTAGGTGTGCGCTACTCGACAGCCCTTCATGACTATCAAGAAAGCGCTGCAAAACCCGCCGCAATAAAACCGGTGAAAGGTTTTCCTGCTCCAGCAATTCAAGCGCCAGATAGAGCCGTGACATATGAATGCCGCGCGCGTTGCCATCGTCGAGGCTAACGCCGGCATCGGCTTTTGCGTTCAATCGTTGGCCATCAAAAAAAACGGGAAGAGCAATGCCGCACATGCCCACCCACTCCAGTGGAAGGGCTTGGCGTGAGGCCTGCGCGGCGATATCCGGCAGAGTCAGCGCATTCATGAGCAGGTCCATCGTGGGAGTTGATTTGTCATGTTATAGTATAACAATAAAATCGGCGATGCCTTTTTCATGAACGGACTTTCATCACGCGCAACCACCACATGCTCAGCCTGATTTCACGCCATCAACAGAAAAACAAAGAGGCCTAACAGCCAGCGATCCGGCTGCAAGTGAACCTGGCGCTGCTGCCGCCGGAGCTGGAAAACCGGTTGATCGTGGTCCAGCCGACGCGCCGGTTGTAGCCAACCCAGGCCTCGCCATCGGAAGCGATACCGGTGAAAAACGTCAGCTGGCCGTAGCGGCTGTTGGTCTGCGCCCAATAGCGTTTTCCGGCCGTTTCGAAGCCCCGCAGATAAAGGGTGTTGCCGACGGTGTTGACGCTGTAGGCGTTGCCCTGCGCATCCTCGCAGGCCAGCAGATTGGCGCTGCGGGTGCATTTGGCCAGGGTCGGGACCTGTGCCATCGCGTCGGCAGCCACCAACAGGGAAAGCATGATCAATGCAGATTTAAGGGCGTTGCGCATGGGCTTTCTCGCGAGGGGAGCGGCGTTCAGCATCCTGTCCTTTGCACTGTCGGGCAAGATGGGATGGTTTATTTGCATTGTTACAGTATAACATTGTGTAGGCCCGACACAGCGACCGGGCATCCCTGTGAGGAATATGCAGATGTCCAATCGACTTCCCGTGACCGTTCTCTCCGGCTTTTTAGGCGCCGGAAAAAGTACACTTCTTAATTACATACTACGTAATCGCGATGGGTTGCGAGTTGCAGTCATCGTCAACGATATGAGCGAAATCAACGTCGATGGCACCGAAGTCCAGCGCGATGTCAGCCTGAATCGCGCTGAAGAACGGTTGGTCGAGATGAGCAACGGGTGTATTTGCTGTACGTTACGTGAAGACTTGCTTGAGGAGGTGAGTCAACTCGCCAGGGAGGGTCGCTTCGACTATCTGCTGATCGAGTCCACCGGTATTTCCGAACCGCTGCCAGTAGCGGAAACCTTCACCTTTCGCAATGAAAGCGGCCAAAGCCTCAACGACATCGCTCGTCTCGACACTATGGTCACGGTGGTCGATGGCATGAACTTCCTGATCGATTACCAGGCTGCCGAAAGCCTGGCTTCCCGAGGAGAAACCCTTGGGGAAGAAGACGAACGTTCGATTACCGATCTGTTGATCGAGCAGGTCGAATTCGCCGATGTGATTTTGCTCAGCAAGATCGACTTGATCAGCAGCCACCAACGCGAGGAGCTGATCGCCATACTTGAGCGGCTCAACGCCCGGGCGGAAATCATTCCGATGGCGATGGGTGAAATCCCCTTGAACAAGATTCTCAACACCGGTCGTTTTGACTTCGAAAAGGCTGCCCAGGCACCGGGATGGCTGCAGGAACTGCGCGGCGAACACGTGCCGGAAACCGAGGAGTACGGTATTGCTTCCAGTGCTTACCGGGCGCGCCGGCCGTTCCATCCGCAGCGTTTCTTCAACTTCATCGACGGTCCTTGGGATAACGGCAAGCTGCTGCGCTCCAAGGGCTTTTTCTGGCTGGCGAGCAAGCACATGGACGCCGGCAGCTGGTCTCAGGCCGGTGGTTTGATGCGCTATGGTTTTGCCGGGCGCTGGTGGCGCTTTGTACCGAAAAACCAATGGCCGCAGGACGAAGAAAGTACCGCCGGGATCATGAAAAACTGGACCGCCGACAGCGGAGACTGCCGCCAGGAACTGGTGTTCATCGGCCAGGACATCGACTTCACGCAACTCACGGCTGAGCTGGACGCATGCCTGCTGACCGATGAGGAAATGGCGCTGGGCGTAGAGGGTTGGCGTTTGCTGCCTGATCCATTCGGCCCTTGGTACGAAGAAGCCGCCTGATCCACTACTGGCGCTTCAAGGCTTGAGCCAGATGCCCTGGCTCCGGGCCTCGCAGTATGGCTGCAGATACGCCGCGTCGGTGGCAACGCCGTAATAGTGAATATCCTGTCGGTAGGGCATATTGGCGACTTGGGCGTTGCTGCAGATACCAAATGCGCCGCCGGGGCATTGATCGACGTACTGCACATCGACTTTCTGTCCCGCCAGGTTTGGTTGGCAGAAACCATCGGCGAAGAGTTTTGGCGGGATGTTGCGGTTCTGCTGGCAAACCTGGACGTCAAGCCGCTCGCCCTGGCTGTGAACCACACAAGCCTGGGCCAGCGCCTCGCCTGAAACGAGTGCCAGGAGCAACGACAAGCCGATCAACCGCATCCACCACCTCCTCAGAAATCATCAACCATGCTGCAGAATATCCCCACTCATGTCATTGCCGGCCCGTTGGGCGCCGGCAAGACCAGCCTGATCAAGCACCTGCTGGCCCAGCGCCCGGCTGGCGAGCGGTGGGCAGTATTGATCAACGAGTTTGGCCAGATCGGTCTCGACGCTGCGCTACTGACCCAGGACGCCGATGGTATCGCACTGGGGGAAGTGGCCGGGGGTTGCTTGTGTTGCGTCAACGGTGCACCGTTTCAGATTGGTCTTGGGCGCTTGTTGCGCAAGGCACAACCGGATCGGCTGTTCATAGAGCCCTCGGGACTGGGGCATCCGGCGCAGTTGCTCAGGCAATTGAACGAAGCGCCGTGGCAAGGCGTGTTGGCCGTCCAGCCTTGTGTGCTGGTGGTGGATGCCCAGGCGCTCGCCGCAGGCAAACCGCTGCCGGATGTTCAGCAGCAAGCGCTGGGCCATGCGGGACTGCTGCTGTTGAACAAGTCTGAAGGTCTCGAAGAAGACATCCGCCAGCGAATCGCCGGGCAATTGCCGCCGCTCCCCCTGTGCTGGACGCAACAGGCGGCTTTACCCTTGAGCGAGTTGCCGGGGTTGAATGCCAAAGCGCGGGCAGGTGTGGATAACTTCGTCGTGCCCAAGGGATTGGCGCAGCTGCCGGCAGTCTGGAGCGATCCCGCGTTGCCCATTTGCCTGCGTCAGGAACAGGACGGAGGCTGGAGCATCGGATGGCGTTGGCACCCAAGCCAGGTGTTTGATGCCGCTCTGGTTGGCCGGTGGCTTGAAAGCCTTGGCTGGAGGCGGGCGAAGCTGGTTATCCACAGTGCCAGCGGCTGGATCTCGGCGAACGCGGTGGATAACTCGGCGCTGGACTGGCAACCCAGTGAATGGCGGCAGGATTCGCGTATCGAGCTGATTTTCAGTGAAGCGCAGAATGCAGAACAGTTGCAGCGTGAGCTGGCTGCGTGCCGATCCGGATCGGGTTAACGGCTCAAGGCCGCCACTTGGTATGGTCCTGACGCCACTGACTCAGCTCGATCACTTCCGCGCGAGGTTTCGCCACGTCGACCACTGGTTCGGTTTCGTCGAACGGGACCGGGTAGGGCGCCAGTTCAATCTGTGCGCTGTGAGCGCCGAACTGGGTGATGGTGCCGTTGTGGCGGCTTTCGCCGGTTACGGTGAATTCGAAGTTATACACACGGGCCAGGCGTCGCCGACCACTGGCATCCTTGATGAAGGCGATTCTTTTCAAGGCCACGTTGCCGTCTAGCAATTCAATCCCGAGCTTGCCGCAATGCTGCTTGACCCGTTCCAGCGCGCGCTCGCGCAAGCCGTGGTTGTGCCATAGCCATGCGCCGGCAGTGGCGAACAGCATCAGCACGAATATATTTCCAAGGGTCAGCATCAACAGGGTGCTCCAACAAGATAGTGTCAGCTTAACTGTGTCGCTGGTCTGTCGTACAGGCTGCGTTTAGTCGCATACTGCGCGGCTAGAATTTCAATCGTTTTACGGAAATCCACCGCATGAAACGTACACCGCATTTGCTCGCTATCCAGTCCCACGTGGTATTCGGTCACGCCGGCAACAGTGCCGCGGTTTTCCCGATGCAACGGGTCGGGGTGAATGTCTGGCCGCTCAACACCGTGCAGTTCTCCAATCACACCCAGTACGGTCAGTGGGCCGGTGAAGTGCTGGCGCCACACCAGATTCCTGACCTGGTCGAAGGCATCGCGGCGATTGGCGAGCTGGGCAACTGCGATGCGGTGCTCTCCGGTTACCTCGGCAGTGCGGCCCAGGGCCGGGCGATCCTGACGGGGGTGGAGCGGATCAAGTCGATGAACCCCAAGGCGCTGTACCTGTGTGACCCGGTCATGGGGCATCCGGAGAAGGGCTGCAGTGTTCCGGCGGAAGTCAGTGATTTCCTGCTGGAAGAGGCCGCCGCCGTGGCGGACTTCATGTGCCCGAACCAATTGGAGCTAGACAGCTTCTCCGGGCGCAAGCCGCAATCGCTGTTCGATTGCCTGGCAATGGCGCGTGCATTGCTGGTGCGCGGTCCGAAAGCGGTGCTGGTCAAGCATCTGGACTACCCCGGTAAACCGGCGGAGGTCTTCGAGATGCTGCTGGTGACGGCCGAAGGCGGCTGGCATTTGCAGCGCCCGTTGCTGGCGTTCCCGCGTCAGCCGGTGGGCGTGGGCGATTTGACGTCCGGCCTGTTCCTGGCCCGTGTGCTGTTGGGCGACAGCCTGGTGGCCGCGTTCGAGTTCGCGGCGTCGGCGGTGCATGAAGTGCTGCTGGAAACCCAGGCCTGTGCCAGCTACGAGTTGGAACTGGTTCGGGCTCAGGATCGGATTGCGCATCCGCGGGTGCGGTTTGAGGCGACCTCGATCAGTTTTTAATCAGATTTGGGCAGAAAGATCGCAGCCTGCGGCAGCTCCTACAAGGGAATGTGACCTACTTGTAGGAGCTGCCGCAGGCTGCGATCTTTAGCTTTAAGCGTCGCCCTTGATCTCCTGATAACGCTTTTCCAGCTCTTGACGAATCTGGCGACGCTGCTGAGCCTGGATGAAGCGGCGCTTGCTCTCGCTGTTGTCCGGTTGCAGCGGCGGTACCGATGCAGGTTTACGCTGGTCATCCACCGCGACCATGGTGAAGAAGCAACTGTTGGTGTGGCGCACCGAGCGTTCGCGGATGTTCTCGGTCACCACTTTGATGCCCACCTCCATGGAGGTGTTGCCGGTGTAGTTGACCGAGGCGAGAAAGGTCACCAGTTCGCCGACATGGATCGGCTCGCGGAAAATGACCTGATCCACCGACAGGGTCACCACATAGCGGCCGGCATAACGGCTGGCGCAGGCGTAGGCCACTTCGTCGAGGTATTTGAGCAGGGTGCCGCCGTGGACATTGCCAGAGAAGTTGGCCATGTCGGGGGTCATCAATACCGTCATCGACAGCTGGGCGTTTCCGGGTTCCATAGCATTCTCACGGGTCAAGGCCAGGTTTGAGGGATGCACCTCTGCGGGTGCCTCAGTGGTTTTTTCAAACCAACAGTTATCGGGACGCCGGGTGCAGGGTCGCCGTCACGCCGGATCGATCTGTTTCCATATATTGCACCGCCTTTCTGCCAGAAGTCGCGGTGTTACCCTGCAAAAAGCCCTGTCTCAAGGGCATTTCCTACGTGCAATTCCGATTTTTGTTCTGCTCGATCAGATATTTCCTGCGTCCGGGGATCGAGCAATGCCACCCAGGGAGTCTCACGCCATGCATGCCATAAGTTTCATTCAGGATCTGGCAGTGATCATGTTGATCGCAGGTGTGGTCACCGTGGTCTTCCATCGCCTGAAACAACCGGTGGTGCTGGGATACATCGTCGCCGGGTTCATCATTGGCCCGCATACCCCGCCGTTCGGCCTGATCCATGACGAAGAAACCATCAAGACCCTTGCCGAACTCGGGGTGATATTCCTGATGTTCTGTCTGGGCCTGGAGTTCAGCCTGCGCAAGTTGTTCAAGGTCGGTGCCACGGCATTCATCGCGGCATTCCTGGAAATCGTGCTGATGATCTGGATCGGCTACGAGATCGGTCGCTGGTTCGACTGGAACACCATGGACTCACTGTTCCTCGGCGCGATCCTGGCGATTTCCTCGACCACCATCATCGTCAAGGCGCTCAATGATCTGAAGCTGAAGAACGAGCGGTTTGCCCAGTTGATATTCGGAGTGCTGATCGTCGAAGACATCCTGGGCATCGGCATCATCGCGCTGCTGTCCAGCATCGCGGTCAGCGGCACGGTCAGCTCCGGTGAAGTGTTGTCCACGGTCGGCAAGCTGTCGCTGTTCATGATCGTCGCGTTGGTCATCGGCATCCTGATGGTGCCGCGGTTGCTGGCCTACGTCGCCAGATTCGACAGCAACGAAATGCTGCTGATCACGGTACTGGGCCTGTGTTTTGGCTTCTGCCTGCTGGTAGTCAAGCTTGAATACAGCATGGTCCTCGGGGCATTCCTGATCGGCGCGATCATGGCGGAATCCCGGCAACTGCTGAAAATTGAACGACTGATTGAACCGGTCCGCGATCTTTTCAGTGCGATTTTCTTCGTGGCCATCGGGCTGATGCTCGATCCGGCGATCCTGCTTCAGTACGCCTGGCCAATCGCCGTAATCACCATAGCCGTGGTGCTTGGCAAGATGCTGTCCTGCGGCCTCGGTGCATTTATCGCCGGTAATGACGGACGCACTTCGCTGCGGGTCGGGATGGGTCTTTCTCAGATTGGCGAATTCTCTTTCATCATCGCGGCACTGGGCATGACGTTGCAGGTCACCAGTAACTTTCTGTACCCCGTGGCTGTGGCAGTTTCGGTGATCACGACCCTGCTGACGCCCTATCTGATCCGCGCGGCGGATCCATTGTCGATCAAGCTTGCCAGCGTCATGCCAGAGCGCCTGGGACGGGTGTTGGGGATGTATGGCGAATGGCTGCGCAGCATCCAGCCTCAGGGTGAGGGCGCGTTACTGGCATCCATGATTCGCAGGATTTTGCTGCAGGTGGGAGTCAATCTGGCGCTCGTGATCGCAATCTTCTTTTCGGGCGCGTACTTCGCCGAACGCATGTCGGCTTACCTGCAAGGCTGGATCAGTGATCCGAGCTGGCAAAAGGCGTTGATTTGGGGTGGGGCGCTGCTGTTATCGCTGCCTTTTTTGATTGCGGCGTACCGCAAGCTAAAGGCGCTGTCGATGTTGCTGGCGGAAATGGGCGTGAAGCCGGAGATGGCCGGGCGCCATACGCAGCGAGTGCGCCGGGTAATCGCCGAAGTGATCCCGATCCTGTCGCTGCTGGTGATCTTTTTGCTGTTGGCAGCCTTGTCGGCCAGTATTCTGCCGACCAACAAGTTGCTGGTATTGATCGCCGTAGTCGCGGCCGCCGTGGCGGCGCTACTGTGGCGCTGGTTCATTCGCGTGCATACGCGGATGCAGGTGGCGTTGCTGGAAACCCTCGATAATCACAAGGAGTCGTCCGGGCATTGACCACCCAGCGGCGTTGACTGGATCAACTTTCCAGCCAGACGTCCCGCGCCCAGTGCCATACCGATTCCCAGGTTTCTTCGGCGAGCAGCTCTTCTTCGGCCAACCACAGCACCACGGTGCCGTCTTCTTCGACCAGGTAGTAATTGTCACCGTCCTGGCAGATCGGAATCATGCTGCGATCGACCCCGGCGTCCCAGGCGTTGGCGGCAACGTCGGGCAGGTAAGTGTGGGATTGCGGGTCAGTCACGGTGACCGGTTCCAGGCTGCCGTATACCACGTCGCTGACGGTCAGCAGAAACTCTCTGAAGACGAACGGAATGTCGATGAACAGTTGTTCTTCGATTTCGACCAGCAGGTCTTCGTCGGGCAATTCCAAGGGGACCGGTACCGGTTCGTTGGCTTCACGCAGTTGTTCGATGATTTCTTCCACGTCCGGGATCCTCTTGCTTGTATGGCGCGGTTTATATGGGGCGGTTTATACAGTAGCTTGCTATAGATGCAACCGCGAAATAGAAAACCCCGGCCGAGGCCGGGGTTTTGTTTACTGCAAGTGAAGCGCTGGAGGGAGTCAGCCGTTCTGGCGGATACCAGCTACCAGCCAAGGCTGGTTTTCGCCTTGTGCACGTTCCATGTTCCAGCTTTCGCTGAAGACTTCGCCCTGGTCGAAACGCGAGGTTTTCGACACGCCAGTGAAAGTCAGGGTGGCAATGGTCTTGTCGGCGCGATCGTCCACGCCGTCCAGTTGTACATTGAGGTTATCGATGTAGGTGGACTGGAAACCGTCGCCCAGGTCAGCACGCTCACGCTTGAGGAACTCCAGCATTTGCGGGGTCACGAACTCGGCGATCTTGTCCATTTCGTTGGCGTCCCAGTGCTGTTGCAGGGACTGGAAGTGATTGCGCGCCGCTTCGACGAAGTTTGTTTCGTTGAACCAGGCTGGCGCGTTGATCACCGGGCGAGCGGCAACAGGTGCTGCCGAGCCACCGAAGATCGAACCACCGGCAGGCTTTTGTTCGAACGCCTCACGTTGCATCGGCGCGTGGCCGGCCGGGGCGTACTGCTCCTGCTGCTTGCGACGACGGGCGGCGATAAAGCGGAAGACCAGGAACGCAATGACGGCCATGATCAGGATGTCGAAGATCTGCATGCCTTGGAAGCCGTCACCCATGAACATGGATGCCAGCAGGCCACCGGCCGCGATACCGGCGAGCGGGCCGAGCCAGCGCGAAGCGCCACCAGCCTTGGCGGCAGCGCCAGCGGCACCGGCAGCACCAGCGGTCGCCGCAGCGCCGCCCATGCCTGGAGAAGAAGGAGCCATCTGGCTGGTCTGGTGAGTCGGCGCAGCGCCTGCGCTTTTGCCACCACCGAAGCGCTTGGCGGCATTGACGTCGAGACTCATCGTCAGGCCGATGCACAACGCCATGGCGATGCTAAGAAAACGTTTCATAAAGGGAATTCCCATTTGTGGAAGGCACGCGCGCCATGTTGCACAGGTGAAGTGTTACTGGCTAGCGGCAGAGTGTTTCGGGCTTTTGCCTGACAGGTCGTGTTCAGCTCCAGTCAGTGCAATAAGGCCTTTTGACTTTGATCTGTCAGATGAGTGGACAGGGCTTGTAGGACGCTTGCCTGGCGTCGCAGGGAAACCAGTGACACCGATGCGGGGAAATAGCAGATCCACGATGCACCGGTGGCAAGGCCCGACAACAGCAGGAACAGATAGCTCTGCGTAGAGATCGATCCCAATGATTGATATTGGCCCGTGGCGTACAAAATCAAGGCCAGGCTCGCTTTCACAGATAAACTGTCAGTGTGACCTTAAATAGCTTCCAGCTTGGCGTAACCCAGCATCAGCCACTTGCTGCCTTCGCTGAAGTTCACCTGCACCCGGGCCTGGGCCCCGGCGCCTTCGAAGTTGAGGATCACGCCATCGCCAAACACCGAGTGGCGTACGGTCTGGCCCAGGCTGAAGCCGGTCTGCGGAATCTCGCTGCCGCTGAACAGGTTGCTGCCACTCATCGACTGGTTGCCACCGAACGGGCGGCTGACGCTGTTGGACAGCCGCACCTCCTGAATCAGGCCTTTCGGAACTTCGCGTACGAAACGCGACACCTTGTTGTAGGTCTCGCTGCCATAGAGGCGTCGGGTCTCGGCATAGGTCATCACCAGGTTCTGCATGGCCCGGGTGATGCCTACGTAGGCCAGACGACGTTCTTCCTCAAGGCGGCCGGGTTCTTCCAGGCTCATCTTGTGCGGGAACAGGCCTTCTTCCATGCCCACCAGGAACACGTAAGGGAATTCCAGGCCTTTGGCGCTGTGCAGAGTCATCAACTGGATGCTGTCTTCGTGCTCGTCGGCCTGGGTGTCGCCGGCCTCCAGCGATGCGTGACCGAGGAACGCTGCCAATGGCGTCAGCTCTTCGTCTTCCTCGCTGTTTTCGAAATTGCGTGCGGCGCTGACCAGTTCCTCAAGGTTTTCTACCCGGGCCTGGCCTTTCTCGCCTTTTTCCGCTTCGTGATAGGCGATCAGCCCCGACTGCTCGATGACGGTCTGGGTCATCAGGTGCAGTGGCATTTCCATGCACTTGGCGGCGAGGTTCTCGATCAGCTCGATAAACGCGCCAAGGGCGCCGGCCGCACGACCGGTCAGGCCTTTGTTGGCCACCAGTTGGCGCATCGCTTCCCACATCGACACATCGCTGTGGCGCGCATGGTCGCGGATCGCTTCGACGGTTTTTTCTCCGATGCCACGGGCCGGCACGTTGATCACCCGTTCCAGCGCGGCGTCGTTGCCACGACCTTCAAGCAAGCGCAGGTAGGCCATGGCGTTCTTGATTTCGGCGCGTTCGAAGAAGCGCTGGCCGCCATAGATACGGTAGGGAATGCGCTCGCGCAGCAAGGCTTCTTCCAGAACCCGCGATTGGGCGTTGGAGCGGTACAAAATCGCGATATCGCTACGAGACAAGCCGGTTTTCAGCGCGCTTTCTATAGTTTCGACAACGTAGCGTGCTTCGTCGTGTTCGTTGAAGGCTGCGTACAGGTTGATCGCTTCGCCTTCGCCGCCGTCTGTCCACAGCTCTTTGCCCAGGCGTCCGGTGTTATTGGCGATCAAGGCGTTGGCAGCTTTCAGGATGCCGGCGGTGGAGCGATAGTTTTGCTCCAGGCGAATGGTTTCGGCGTCCGGGAAGTCTTCGGAATACTGGTAGATGTTCTCGATTTTCGCGCCGCGCCAGCCGTAGATCGACTGGTCATCGTCGCCTACGACCATCAGGCTGTCGCCACCCTTGGCCAGCAGGCGCAACCAGGCGTATTGCACGGCGTTGGTGTCCTGGAACTCGTCCACCAGGATGTGCCGGAAGCGCTTTTGATAGTGAGCGAGCAGGCCTGGGTGATCACGCCACAGATCGAGGGCGCGCAGCAGCAATTCGGAGAAGTCGATGACACCCGCACGCAGGCAGGCGGCCTCGTAGGCTTCATAGATGCCGCGCATGGTCGCCAGGAACAGGTCACCGCTGGCCTGGATGTGTTGAGGGCGCAGGCCTTCGTCTTTCTGACCGTTGATGAACCATTGGGCCTGACGGGCCGGCCAGCGCTGTTCGTCCAGGCCAAGCTCGCGGATCACCCGCTTGACCAGTCGTTGCTGATCATCGCTGTCGAGAATCTGGAAGGTCTGGCTCAAGCCCGCTTCCTGCCAGTGCGCCCGCAGAAGGCGGTGCGCCAGGCCGTGGAAGGTGCCGACCCACATACCGGCCGGGTTAATACCCATCAGTTGCTCGATGCGCTGGCGCATCTCGGCAGCGGCCTTGTTGGTGAAGGTCACCGACAGGATGGAGTGGGGCGAGGCGTTTTCGACCTGGATCAACCAGGCGATACGGTGCACCAGCACTCGGGTTTTACCGGAACCAGCACCGGCCAGGACCAACTGACGACCCACGGGGGCCGCTACGGCCTGACGTTGGGCATCGTTGAGGGAGTTCAGCAGAAGGGAGAGATCATCGCGCATCGGGGCATTCTAGGGGGCCGCGACACACCGGGCAAACCCCGCTTTGCTTTAACCGATGAAAGTTATGTGAAGGACGACTGGTCAGTCATCGGCTGCAGGCGTTGGCGGGGCGTGCCTTGAGCATTTTCAGCGGCATCGGCAGCCGAAAAATTTGGCGATTTATTGATCAGCAGCAGTTTGGTCCGGGCAATTGCTTGTGTATGCTCCGAGCAGTTTCGGGCACATGCTCATCATTATAAGAACAAGAACATCGCCTATGACCCTCAGCTTCGACCTGTCGGGCCCCACTGTGGAGCCTCGGGTGATCCGTAAACAGTACGCCATGGAAATGGCGGTCGAACGCACGCGCCTGTTGTATCAAGGTTCGCTGCTGCCCACGTTGTTCATGCTGATCAATGGCCTGGTCTGCGCCGGTTTGCTCTGGAGCCCGCAGCGCTATTTTCTGGTCAGTGTCTGGCTGGTGTGGTTGTTGTCGTTGGTGGCATTGCGGGTGATTCAGGTCGCAGCCTTCGACTCGGCCATTCCCAACCGTCAGGCCCATCCCGTTTGGCGACGGATGTTTTTGCTGGGCTCCGGTCTCACCGGTCTGACGCTGGCAGGTGCCGGCATTGCCCTGGTTCCTGCCGATAACTTCATTCAGCAAGCCTGGGTCTTCGGCCTCATCGGTGCCGCGGCGCTCTCGGCCAGCGTGGCTTATGCGGTCAGCTTGCCGGCCTTTCTGTCATTCACCTTGCCCTGCCTGTTGCCGGCCATCGCCTATATGTTTTGGGGCGCTGACGAACAGCAGCAAGGTTGGGGCTGGTTCGGGCTGATCCTGCTCGGTGCGTTGAGCGTGGTTGCCTGGCAGGTGAATCGATTGATCGATCGGGGCTTGATGCGACGCTTTCAGAATCAGGCACTGATCGAGCATCTGCAGCAGGCGCAAAGCTGCAGTGATCAGCTCAATCAGAAGCTGGCCACTCAGATAGAGCAGCGCCGACGTGCCGAGGACGAGTTGCGAGAGATCCAGGTCGACCTGGAAAACCGAGTCGCTCAACGCAGCCTGGAACTGGACGCCGCCAACCAGGCGCTGAGCAAGAGTGAGGCGCGTCTGGCGCTGGCGTTGAAAGCCAGCGAATTGGGGTTATGGGACTGGAATCTGCAAACCGACGAAGTCCATCACACACAGATTCAGGAATTGTTCGGCCTGGAGCCGGAACAGGTCACGGCGATACTGCGTCACCTCAAGCCGCGCCTTCACCCTGAGGATCTTCCTGGGCTGAAAAGGGCGCTGGTCGAGCATTTGAAGGGCCGCACCGAGGACTATCAAATCGAGTATCGCGTGCGGCATGGCGATGGCCACTGGGTCTGGATCGAGGACCGCGGGCGGGCAGTCGAGCGTGCCGACAACGGCCGGGTGATTCGCATGGTCGGCACTCGTCGCGATATCAGCGCCAGCAAAGGCCTGGAAGAGCAGCGGCAACTGGCGGCAACCGTATTCGAGGCGGCCAGCGAAGGGATCGTGATTTTCGATCCGAACTACGTCCTGATCGCGATCAATCAAGCCTTCAGTCAGGTGACCGGCTATGACATCGACGACATGATCGGACGCAACGTCGTTGAGTTGCCATGCAGTCGCGATGCTCGTCGGCATTACGCTGCAATACATCAGGCACTGGAGCAGCAAGGGAGCTGGCAAGGCGAATTGGTGGAAGCCCGCAAGAACGGCGAGATGTATCCGCAATGGCTGCAACTGAATGCTGTACGCGATACCCGGGGAAATGTAAGCCATATTGTGGGTTTCTTCGCCGATCTCTCGGCTCGCCGAGAATCCGAAGAGCGCATGCGCTATCTGACCCATTACGACGAACTTACCGGTCTGGCCAACCGCGCGATGTTTCGCGAGCGACTCAGCGAGGCTCATCAACGGGTGCGACAGGGCGGTTACCGCAGCCTGGCGTTGCTGCACATCAATCTCGACCGGTTCAAGCAACTCAACGACAGCCTGGGGCATGAAGTCGCCGACCAGTTGTTGCAGAAAATGGCCCGGCGACTGGTGAATGCATTGCCTGAAGCAGACACCATCGCACGCCTTTCCGGTGATGAGTTTGCCGTGCTGTTCAATTCCTACGGTAACCTTTCGAGCCTGGCCCGGGTGGCGACTCGTCTGGCGAACAAATTGCGTTTGCCGGTGACCATTGACGGGCATGAGCTGGTGGTCAGCGCATCGATGGGCATCAGCCTGCTGCCGGACAGCGCGCGGGAAATATCGGCATTGGTCAGTCAGTCGAACATGGCGATGCAGCACGCCAAACATCTGGGTGGCGATAATTTTCAGTTTTACACCGACAGCTTGCAAGCCAGCACGCTGGAGCGTTTACAGTTGGAAAACCATCTGCGCAAAGCCATCGAAGACAAACAACTGAAGGTGTTTTACCAGCCGAAACTGTGCCTGGCCACTGGCCGATTGAATGCCGCCGAAGCCTTGGTGCGTTGGGATCATCCGACCATGGGACGCGTGCCGCCGGGGGATTTCATCGGCCTGGCTGAAGAAACCGGATTGATCGGCCCGATCGGTGAGTTCGTGCTGCGTCAGGCCTGCTGGCAAGCCTGTGAGTGGCAACGGCAGGGGCTGGACGCGATACGGGTGTCGGTCAATCTGTCGGTGCATCAATTGCGCCAGGGCAAGCTGGTCAGCCTGGTGCGGCAGGTGCTGGAAGAGACCGGGCTGGCGCCGCAACTGCTGGAGCTGGAACTCACCGAAAGCCAGTTGCTGGACAGCGTCGAGCACATCATCGCAACCTTCCAGCAATTGCGTGATCTCGGAGTGAAACTGGCCATTGACGATTTTGGCACCGGTTACTCCTCCCTGAGCTATCTCAAGCGAATCCCGGTGGACTACGTGAAGATTGATCAGGCGTTTATCCGTGGCTTGGGGGAGGGCAGTGAAGACGCGGCGATTACCCGGGCAATCATTGCCATGGCTCACGGCCTGAAGCTGAAGGTCGTGGCGGAGGGGGTGGAGCGGGAAGAACAGCTTGAGTTCCTGAAAGCCGAGCGCTGCGATGAAGTACAGGGCTATTTGATCAGCCGTCCAGTTGAGGCCGAGACGTTGGCGGGTTTACTGCACACGCAAGCCGCAAGCTGAGACGGTGGCGTCCCGTCTATCAGGCAGACGAGGCTGCGGGACGCCTGAATTGCCGGAAGCAGTTTATGCTTTTAGCTAGTAAACGTTATTTTATCAATATGGTGCAGCAACTTGCCTTCGTAGAAGATACTAACGCTGGTGAACTTGAAATCGGAGTTGTAATTCCCCCATGCGAAATATCTAACACGCTTATCGGTTTCAACCTGCAGTGACGTTTCATTGGAACTTTCCAATTTAAGCTCCAGGCGCGGTTCGCAGGCGTTGGCCATTTCCAGCTTCGGAGTGATGCCAGAGTGGGCAACGGTTACGGTGCCCTCGACGTTGATCCAGGTGCCGGGAGGCATGCCGTCAATATGTGCGGACCAGTCTTTGGTTTTAATGGTCATGATAGGTAGCTCCTTTAAATGATTTTTTTGCTTCCTGCGGAATTAATATATCCAGCCGTGGTTTGTCACGCTTGAGTTAAGTTGGTTGGATTTGTAAGGCGGTGTGTGCAGCTATTGAATTGGTTCGGCTGCAGTGATCCGCCGACGAAACCACGATCTTCAACTTCTGTCGCCTGCTGGAAAAGCACTAGTTGGTGGCTTATACCGGCGTGGAGAAACGCCCCGAGCATGAAGGTCGCCAGGTCATCTGGAAAATTGCCGCCCGGCGTAGCACCTACCAAAAACTGCGCAAGCGCAGCGTCCTGTACAAAGCCAGGCGCAAGATCGAAAAAGCCGAGGCGCAGGTAAGGGTGAAGGTCGAGCACCTGTTCCGGGTGATCAAGCGCCAGTTCGGTTATGTGAAGACAGGCTTTCGTGGCTGGCCAAGAACACCGCACAGCGGGTGACGCTGTTTGCACTGTCGAATCTGTGGATGGCCCGCCGATATTTACTGAGCCATGCAGTAGAGATGCGCCTTAGTGTGGGGAATAGCCGCCGCGAGGTGCTCGCGACGGCTAAAAAACAGGGGGGCGTGAGTGATCTCAGCGTTTTTTGGATCGATGCGTCACTTTCAAAATCGGCGGTGACCGAAGTCAGCCAGAAACACATCGCTACGTCAGACCATCCCCAAGAGAGTAGCGCACCGAATGAATTGTTATCGCAATCCCCACTCCCGTTATTAGTTGCTAGGCGGGAGGCCCGGTATTGCGTAAGAATGACAAGTTATTAGTCAGTTATTATTACTTTGTCAATGTGGTGCAATAATTCTCCGTTATAAAAAATTCCAACGCTGGTTACGGCGTGGATTCCAGGTATTTTGTATTCTACAACTCTGTCTGTTAAGACTGGCAAAATGCCTTTTTGATCCTCAAGGATCAGTTCCAGAGGCAGGAAGGGAGTGTCTTGTACCTGGCTTGGCACAAGCTTTGGCATAATGCCTGAGTCAGTAACAGTTACGGTACCAGACACTCGAAAATAAGTGGCGCCAGGCATGCGGTTAATTTGTGCTGTCCAGTTTTTTGTTTGAATGCTCATTGTATTCAGTTCCTTTTGATTAGGTTGTTTTGCTCCTGCGAAATTAATGTAGCAAGGTTGAATATGTTAATGGTGGTGTTTGTTGGTGGACTATGTAAATTTGTATGTTTGATTTTATTGTTATATGAACTTCCAGTGGCTGGAGCAGAAGCTGTCTTTTTCTCGTGGGCCTGATCGATCACTGGCTTGCATCTGTCGACGAGGGCTACATGAGGTGCCCGCGCGTGAAATCGAGGGATTCGGTAACGCATTGAGCAGGCAAAAAGCCGATTCATGTAGTATAACTACAAGCGTGCTACATCCCCGGCACCTGCCAATAACAAAGAGTCCAGCCCTTTGAATCTGCTGCAACACATCGCCCAGTCTCGCCACCTGTTACGCAAGTCGGAGCTCAAGGTCGCCGACCACGTGCTGCTCGATCCTGCGGCCGTGATGCACAGCTCCATGGCCGACCTGGCCCACAGCGTGGGCATCAGCGAACCGACCATCGTGCGTTTTTGCCGTGCCATCGGTTGTTCCGGCTTTCAGGACCTGAAGCTGAAGCTGGCCCAGAGTCTGGCGGCAGGTGCGAGTTTCGGCCAGTTTGCGATCCATGAGGATGACTCGGTCGCCGACTACAGCCTGAAAATCTTCGACACCACCCTGCATACGCTGATGGAGGTTCGCGAGAAGCTCGATCCGCTGGAGTTGCAGCGGGCGGTGACGCTGATGTCCCAGGCCCAGCGTGTGGAGTTCTACGGCTTTGGCGCCTCGGGTGCGGTCGCCGCGGACGCCCAGCACAAGTTCTTCCGCCTGCTGCTCACTGCTGCGGCGTATTCCGATCCGCACATGCAGGCGATGTCGGCCGTGACGCTCAAGCCAACCGACGTGGCGATCTGCATTTCCCAGTCCGGGCGCTCCAAGGACCTGCTGATCACCGCCAACCTGGTGCGCGAAAGCGGTGCCTCGTTGATCACCTTGTGCCCGAGCCAGACGCCGTTGGCTGAACTGTCTACGGTCAATCTGGCGATCGATGTGCATGAAGACACTGAAATCTATACGCCGCTGACTTCGCGTATCGCCCACCTGGTGGTGATCGACGTGCTGGCGATGGGCGTGGCCATGGCGCGTGGCCCGAGCCTGGTCAACCACCTCAAGAGCGTCAAGCGCAGCCTGCGCAGCTTGCGGCTGTCGCCCAAGTCGGTGAAAGCGCTTGACGACTAAGATCAAGGGATCGCAGCCTTCGGCAGCTCCTACAGGTATTCGCGTTCCTGCGTAGGAGCTGCCGAAGGCTGCGATCTTTGCTTCTGAATGTTCATCTCCCTGTAACGCCCAAGCCGCCAAACCGTCATCCCCCGCGCCTATCTTGAAACTCCCGTACTCGCCTTGGGAGACTCGAAATGGCCATGCCCTACGAAGAACGCAACAGCGCTGTCAAAACCCGTCGTCAGCAAGAAGATCAGCGCCGCATGGAATTCCGTCGCGCCATTGAAGATCGCTGCGAACGCCGTCAGCTTCTGGCCGAAATAGGCGATTTCCCGGAATTGGAACTCAATTTCTGGCAGGCATCTCCCTCGGCGTCCCGTCGAAACGCTCAACCAGCGCGCTGATCTGAATCCGTTCGCTGCGGATAAACGCCAGGAAGGCGTGAGCCACCGGTGACAGGCGTTTCGCCTTGGCCTGCACCAGGCACCAACTGCGAAACAGTGGCAGCTCTTCGACCGGTAGCTCGATCAGCCCACCGGTTGCCAGCTCGAGGCTCAGGGCGTGGCGCGTCAACAGCGCAACGCCCAGGCCTGCCAGCACACATTCACGCTGAGCTTCGGCAGACGAGACTTCCTGAGTCTGGTTGAAGTGCACGCGCTTCTCTTTGAAGTATTCTTCGCACGCAAGCCGTGTCCCGGAGCCGGGTTCGCGTAGCAGCAGTGTGTAGGGCTCCAGATCCTGCAAGCGCAGCGGCCCCATATGACACAGCGGGTGATCCGGTGGCGCCACGGCGACGATCGGGTTGTTCAGGAACGGCAGGAATTCCAGGCCCATGTCCTGGGGCACCATGGACATGATCACCAGGTCGTCGCGGTTGTCCGACAGGCGCCGAATGACCTGGCCACGGTTGACCACCGTCAGTTGCAGGTTCACTTCCGGGTGCTGGCGTTTGAACGCGGCAAACAGATGCGGCACGAAGTATTTGGCGCTGGATTCGATCGCCAGTTTCAGCTGCCCCTGCAACGAGCCCTGCATGTCCGACAGCTGCATGTCGAGGTTTTCCAGGCGCCCGAAAATATCCCGGCTGGCCCGCTGTAACGCTTCAGCCGCTTCGGTCATGTAGAGTTTTTTGCCGACGTAATCGAACAAAGGCTGACCAATCAGCTCTTCAAGTTGACGAATCTGCAGGCTGACGGCAGGTTGTGTGAGCGACATTTCCTCGGCCGCGCGGCTGTAGGAGCGCAAATCACAGACCTCGTTGAAGATCTGTAATTGCCGCAAAGTCATACGCATCAATGACTTACGCATTATCTGGTCGCTCTCGTCGCTGGTTGGTGAATCAACTATAAGTCTTTACTTATGCACGACCCAATTTTTATTCATTTTTGTTAATCCCTTGTGGGCGCTAGTGTGGACCTGCGACCAAATTGAAACATTTGGTCACGCGTCGACCTGGGTCTAGCAGGTCGTGGGTACCACCGGCTCAAGGGAACCTCCAAGTGATAACAAAGATCCTGATCGCCAACCGTGGTGAGATTGCCGTACGAATCGTACGTGCCTGCGCCGAAATGGGCATTCGCTCGGTCGCGATCTACTCCGATGCCGACCGTCATGCTCTGCACGTCAAGCGTGCGGACGAGGCCCATAGCATTGGTGCCGAGCCGCTGGCCGGTTACCTGAACCCGCGCAAGCTGGTGAATCTGGCGGTGGAAACCGGTTGCGATGCACTGCACCCAGGCTATGGCTTCCTTTCGGAAAACGCCGAGCTGGCGGAGATCTGCGCCGAACGCGGGATCAAATTCATTGGCCCGTCGGCTGAAGTGATTCGCCGTATGGGCGACAAGACCGAAGCGCGCCGCAGCATGATCAAGGCCGGCGTACCGGTGACCCCGGGCACCGAAGGCAACGTGTCGGGAATTGAAGAAGCCCTGACCGAAGGCGATCGCATCGGTTACCCGGTGATGCTCAAGGCCACTTCCGGTGGTGGCGGCCGCGGCATTCGTCGCTGCAACAGCCGCGAAGAACTCGAACAGGCTTTCCCGCGTGTCATTTCCGAAGCCACCAAGGCGTTCGGTTCGGCGGAAGTGTTCCTGGAAAAATGCATCGTTAATCCGAAGCATATCGAAGCACAGATTCTTGGCGACAGCTTTGGCAACGTGGTGCACCTGTTCGAGCGTGACTGCTCGATCCAGCGCCGCAACCAGAAGCTGATCGAAATCGCCCCGAGCCCGCAACTGACCCCGGAACAGCGCGCCTACATCGGTGACCTGTCGGTGCGCGCAGCCAAGGCCGTGGGATACGAGAACGCCGGTACCGTGGAGTTCCTGCTCGCCGAGGGCGAGGTGTACTTCATGGAGATGAACACCCGGGTGCAGGTGGAACACACCATCACCGAAGAAATCACTGGTATCGACATTGTCCGTGAGCAGATTCGCATTGCCTCCGGCCTGCCGCTTTCGGTGAAGCAGGAAGACATCCACCACCGTGGTTTCGCCCTGCAATTCCGGATCAACGCCGAAGACCCGAAGAACAACTTCCTGCCGAGCTTCGGCAAGATCACCCGTTACTACGCCCCCGGTGGCCCTGGCGTGCGCACCGACACGGCAATCTACACCGGCTACACCATCCCGCCGTACTACGACTCGATGTGCCTGAAACTGGTGGTGTGGGCGCTGACCTGGGAAGAGGCGATGGACCGTGGCTTGCGCGCCCTGGACGACATGCGTCTGCAAGGGGTCAAGACCACCGCCGCGTACTACCAGGAAATCCTGCGTAACCCGGAATTCCGTAGCGGCCAGTTCAACACCAGCTTCGTTGAAAGCCACCCTGAACTGACCAACTACTCGATCAAGCGCAAACCCGAAGAGCTGGCCCTGGCCATCGCCGCCGCCATCGCCGCCCACGCAGGCCTGTGAGGAATAGAACAATGAGCAAACAAATCCACGTTACCGACACAATCCTGCGCGACGCCCACCAATCGCTGCTCGCCACTCGCATGCGCACCGAAGACATGCTGCCGATCTGCGACAAGCTCGACAAAGTCGGCTATTGGTCACTGGAATGCTGGGGCGGCGCGACCTTCGACGCCTGCGTTCGCTTCCTGAAAGAAGACCCGTGGGAGCGTCTGCGCCAACTGCGCGCGGCGCTGCCTAACACCCGTCTGCAAATGCTGCTGCGTGGCCAGAACCTGCTGGGCTACCGCCACTACAGCGACGACGTGGTCAAGGCCTTCGTCGCCAAGGCGGCGGTCAACGGTATCGACGTGTTCCGCATCTTCGACGCCATGAACGACGTGCGTAACCTGCGCGTGGCCATCGAAGCGGTGAAAGCCGCCGGCAAACACGCCCAGGGCACCATCGCCTACACCACCAGCCCGGTGCACACCATCGAGGCCTTCGTGAGCCAGGCCAAGCAAATGGAAGCCATGGGTTGCGACTCGGTGGCGATCAAGGACATGGCCGGCCTGCTGACCCCGTACGCCACCGGCGAACTGGTCAAGGCGCTGAAAGCCGAGCAATCGCTGCCAGTGTTCATTCACTCCCACGACACGGCTGGTCTGGCCGCGATGTGCCAAATGAAGGCCATCGAAAACGGTGCCGACCACATCGACACCGCGATCTCCAGTTTCGCCTGGGGCACCAGCCACCCGGGTACCGAGTCGATGGTCGCCGCCCTTAAAGGCAGCGAGTTCGACACCGGCCTGAACCTGGAGCTGCTGCAGGAGATCGGCCTGTACTTCTACGCCGTGCGCAAGAAGTACCACCAGTTCGAAAGTGAATTCACCGCCGTCGACACCCGTGTTCAAGTCAACCAGGTACCGGGCGGGATGATCTCCAACCTGGCCAACCAGTTGAAAGAGCAGGGCGCACTCAATCGCATGAGCGAAGTGCTGGCCGAAATCCCGCGGGTTCGTGAAGACCTCGGCTTCCCGCCGCTGGTGACTCCGACTTCGCAGATCGTCGGCACCCAGGCGTTCTTCAACGTGCTGGCCGGCGAGCGCTACAAGACCATCACCAACGAAGTGAAACTGTACCTGCAAGGCGGTTACGGTAAGGCGCCGGGCACCGTGAACGAACAACTGCGTCGCCAGGCCATCGGCAGCGAAGAAGTGATCGACGTTCGTCCGGCCGATCTGCTCAAGCCGGAAATGGCCAAGCTGCGTGCCGACATCGGTGCACTGGCCAAGTCTGAAGAAGACGTACTGACCTTCGCCATGTTCCCGGACATCGGTCGCAAGTTCCTCGAAGAACGTGCTGCCGGCACCCTGACCCCTGAAGTGTTGCTGCCGATTCCTGAAGCCGGCGGCGTCGCTTCTGTTGGTGGGGAAGGCGTGCCAACCGAGTTCGTCATCGACGTTCACGGCGAAACCTACCGCGTCGACATCACCGGCGTCGGCGTCAAGGCCGAGGGCAAGCGTCACTTCTACCTGTCCATCGACGGTATGCCGGAAGAAGTGGTGTTTGAGCCGCTCAACGAATTCGTCGGCGGCGGCAGCAGCAAGCGCAAGCAAGCCACTGCACCGGGTCACGTCAGCACCACCATGCCGGGCAACATCGTCGACGTGCTGGTCAAGGAAGGCGACACCGTCAAGGCAGGCCAGGCCGTGCTGATCACCGAAGCGATGAAGATGGAAACCGAAGTCCAGGCAGCCATCGCCGGTAAAGTCACCGCCATTCACGTGGCCAAGGGCGACCGGGTGAACCCGGGCGAGATCCTGATCGAGATCGAAGGCTGAGTTAACAGCCGCGATACAACGCTTTATACCTCGGGGGAGCATGTGCTCCCCTTTTTTTCGCCCGAAATTCAACCCGCGGCCTTCGCCGAAGACTGCGGTTTTATGGATTCAGGACTGTTGCGTTCTGCACTCCACCAACCCTTTAACCTGACCCGAGGCGGTTTGGTTCTCATCGCTCAGCCACTTCTCGAACCCGGCGCCAATCGCCGGCCATTCCGAATCCAGAATCGAGTACCACGCGGTGTCCCGATTTTGTCCTTTGACCACCATGTGCTGACGGAACACTCCCTCAAAACTGAAGCCCAGGCGCTCGGCCGCGTATTTGGAGCGGGCGTTGGCGTTGTTGCATTTCCATTCCAGGCGACGGTAACCCAGGGCAAAGGATTCCTTGGCCAACAGGTAAACCGCCTCGGTGCTTTTCGGCGAGCGCTGCATCGGGGCGCCGAAGGTAACGTGGCCGATTTCGATGCGGCCCTGGGCCGGGACGATGGACATCAGGCTGAGTATGCCCTGGACCTCGCCGCTGGCGCGGTCGATTACGCTGAAGAAATACGGGTCGCTACTGGCCGCGTGGTTGTTCAGCCAGTCGTTGAAGACGCTGCGCTCAGGGAAGGGGCCGTAAGGCAGGTAGTCCCACAGCTTCGGGTCGGCGCCGGGGCCTTGCAGGGCGTTGAACAGGTCGTCGCCGTGGCGCGCCGGGTCGAGTTTTTCCAGGCGGATGTAACGCCCTTCGATCAGTTGAGTCGTGGGGGCCGGGACGCCTTTCCAGTCGGCGAGTGAAATCGACATGCTGTTCTCCTTGAACTTAGATGGCTTTGCGAAACTGGATGAAACCCGGGCGTTCGGCGATGCGCTCGTAGAGCTGGATCGCGGTGGCGTTGGTTTCGTGGGTCAGCCAGTGGACTTTGTTGCAACCGTCGGCCTTGGCCGTGGTGTAGACGAATTCGATCAACTGGCGGCCGACACCGGTGCCACGGGTTTCCGGGACCACCAGCAAGTCCTGCAGGTAGCAGGAGTTCTCTATGGCCCAGTTCGAACGATGGTAGATGAAATGCACCATGCCCACCGCTTTGCCGTCGGCCCAGGCGAGGGCGGCGTGGGTTGGCTCGTTCGGATCGAGCATGCGCTGCCAGGTGCTTTGGGTAACGGCCTCCGGCAGTTCGGTTTTATAGAAGCGCAGGTAGGCTTGCCACAGCGGCAACCAGGCCGCGTGATCACCGGCGGTGACTTGGCGAATGTCGATTTGACTCATGGTTACCTCCTTAGCGCATTAATTGGGCGAGGCTTTGGTCGTTGACGTCGGGGCTGGCGGCCAGGCCTTCGCGCACACCGGCGATGTCGGCGGGGCTGCGGTTCTGGCTGAGTTTGCGCTTGCCTTCCAGACGGTCGATGGGAATGGCGAAACCGACAATGGCCTTGAGCATGCCGTCGATGTAATCGGCGGGGGCATCGGCCACTGACCACGGTTGGGCGCGGCCAGCTTCATGACGATCGGTGAGGGTGCTGACGATGTCGAGCAGCCGTCCGCCATCGCTGAAGGTTTCGGCTCGGCCGTAGGCGTGTACGGCGACGTAGTTCCAGGTAGGCACGACTTTGCCGTGTTCGGCCTTGCTTGGGTAGAAGCCAGGGCTGACGTAGGCGTCGGCACCGGCAAATATCAGCAGGGCTTCGGCGCCGTCGCGCAGGTCTTTCCATTGTGGATTGGCTTTGGCCAGATGCCCGTACAACGTGCCGTTCGAACCTTGTTCGCAGTGCAGCAGCACCGGTACATGGCTGGCTTGCAGGCCGCTTTCACCATGGGTCACCAATATGGCGAGACGGGTGGCGAGGATCAGTTCATGCAGTTGGGACAACTCGTCGATGGCAAAAGCACGTGGCGTATACATGGAGATATTTTCCTTGGCGAATGCCTGCATCCTAGGCAGGCTATTGGTCTGTTGTAAGAGCCATTAACGACCAATTTCATGGGTCCATTACGATGACCAGCGAACCACTGTCCCTGACCTTCAACCCGGCGGGTATCGAACTTGATCGTCGCCAGGGGCTGAGTCGTCAGCTCTACCAGGCATTGCGCACGCGTGTGCTCGACGGACGACTGGCCAGCGGTACGCGTCTGCCGGCCAGTCGTGATCTGGCTGCCGCGCTGGCGATTTCCCGTAACAGCGTGGTGCGCGCCTACGATCAGTTGTACGCCGAAGGGTTTATCGAAGGGCGGGTAGGCGACGGGACTTATGTCGCGCAATTGCCCCAGGCAACCGTGCCGGCAAAAAAACTATCCACAAAAGTATCCACAGGGTTTTCAACAGGGTTACCCACAGCCTTATCCACAAAATGGCTCGATTTACCTGTGGATTCATCCAGCAAAGTTATCCACAACGACCCGTTGACCCGGGTCAAAAACAACCATTTAGCCAATCCTCCGAGCGGTCCGCCCCGGGCATTTCGGGTGGGTGTCCCGGCGTTCGATCTGTTTCCATTCGAGGTCTGGGCCAAGCTGAATGCGGCTTTCTGGCGCAAGCCGGATTTTCAACAGCTGTGCTACGGCGACCCGGCAGGCGATGCACGCCTGCGCGGGATGATCGCCGCGTATTTGCGCAGTTCGCGGGGCATGCAATGCACAGCTGAGCAAATTTTGATCACCAGTGGCGCGCAGCAGGGAATCAGCCTTTGTGCACAGTTGCTGGTGGAGCCCGGCGACGGGGTGGCGATTGAAAATCCGGGGTATCGGGCGGCCGGTCATGCCTTTGCCGTGGCGGGGGCGCGGTTACACGGGGTGGCGGTGGACAGCGAGGGTATCAATTGCAGCGAACTGTCAGCACTCGATGATTGTCGGCTGACCTACGTCACGCCGTCCCACCAGTATCCCACCGGCGTGGTCATGAGCCTGGCGCGACGTCTGGAACTGCTAGCCTGGGCCGAGCGCACCCAAGGCTGGATCGTCGAGGATGATTACGATGGCGAGTACCGCTACAGCGGCGCGCCACTGGCGCCTTTGGCGGCACTCGATCGTCACGGGCGGGTGTTGTATGTCGGCACGTTCGGCAAGGTCGCGTTTCCGGCATTGCGTCTCGGTTATCTGGTGCTGCCGCCGGGGCTGGTGCAGGCGTTTGCGCAACGACGTGCAGTGGACGTACGGCATTCCGAAGTCAGCACCCAGGCGGTGATGGCCGAGTTCATGGCAGCCGGGCATTTCCAGCGGCACATAAGGCGCATGCGGCGTGCGGCGCTGAGTCGGCGCAATACCTTGCTCAACGGTTGGCCGCTGGATATTCCAGGCATTGGCAAGCTGCCCACCGTCGCCGCAGGGCTGCACATGACGGTGCCGGTCGACAGCGTGGCCCGTGAACGCGAGCTGATCGAGTTGGCGAGCAGTGTCGATGTCGAGGTCAACGGCTTGAGCAGTTATTGGCTGCCGGATTGCGCAACCCCGATGGATCAACGCGCCGGTCTGGTACTGGGATTTGCCGCGGTGCCCGAAAAGGCCATCGAGGCGGCGCTGCAACGGTTGCGGACGGTGTGGCGTGCTGGCTGAAACGTGCGAGGTCTTGATAACGACGGGGGGCTGCGGATCGCCGGGTCGACACAGTTCTGTGGTGTCCTTTTTCTGGTCAGGTAACCCACCACGTCGTAGCCAGGCTACATGGTTAAATGTCGAAGTTGTAGTTGTAACAAAGTTATATGAAACACTTTCAGGATTGACCGAGCACATCAATGCGCATAAATAATTTGTGCGTAACGGAGGAAGTGTGCACGCAAGCGAAATCGATAATTTCTGTTGTGTATTCTTATTGCCGTTTTATAAGTTTATTTATCATTCGATTCTATGAAGTCATGACCTGAATTCGGGTGTTTTTTTGCTTGGACTCATCAAGGAATATTACTATGAAACATTTACACGCAAAGTGCCTGAAAGCAGCGCTGGAAGCAACGAGGTGCCAGGGCCTGCGGCAGGTAACGGGCGACCACTTTACTGCAACGATTGATGGTGCGGCCTTTAACGCCGATGACGTTCAAGGATTTATCAGTTTTGGTGTAAAGATTGTGGTGGGAGTCATTAATGAGGGAAATAATCGGCGATATATATCGGTGGCGGCGGATGAAGATCTTGGTGACGGAGAGCATGATGTCAGTCTCGATGGAAAAGTCACCATCGGCTATATGATAGAAAATGCAGGGGAGCCGAATCTGGAATATCCTGCGGAGTCTGGTCGAGCTCATATTTGTGGTGAAGGTAATCAACAGGAGTTCTCTGGCTCATTCAACGTCAAGTTGATTGAAGAGTCGCCTTACAAAGAAATTGAAGCAACTTTCAAGGTGGCCAATTTGCATCGCCTGGCCTGAGTTCTAACAATAAAACCTCCTGCCAGCAACGGCAGGAGGTTTTTCTTATCTCAAGTCCCGGACTTGATCTTGGTCCAGGCCCGGGTGCGCGCACGTTCGGCATCGCGCGGCAGCGGTTGCAGGGTGTAGAGCGTGCCCATCGCCGCGTCGGTCGGATACAGGTTGGGGTTGTTGCGAATCGCCGGATCGACCAGTTCCGTGGCGTCCTTGTTCGGGTTCGGATACCCCACGAAGTCACTGACCGGTGCAATCACTTGCGGCTGCAGCAGGTAGTTGATGAAGGTGTAGGCGTCTTCGGGGTTTTTCGCCCCTTTCGGAATCGCCAGCATGTCGAACCAGATCGGCGCGCCTTCTTTCGGCAGGCGCATGTCGACAACAACACCGTTCTTGGCTTCCTTGGCGCGGTTGGCGGCTTGCGAGAAGCTGCCGGAATAACCGACTGCGACACAGATGTCACCGTTGGCAATGTCGGCCATGTACTTGGACGAGTGGAAGTAAGTGATGTACGGACGGATCTTCATCAGCAGTGCTTCAGCCTTGGCGTAGTCCGCGGGCTTCTTGCTGTTGGGGTCCAGGCCGAGGTGTTGCAGGGCCAGCGGCAAAATCTCGGAAGGCGAGTCGAGCAAGGCGACGCCGCACTGCTTGAGCTTGCTGATGTTCTCTTCCTTGAAGATCAGGTCCCAGCTGTCTACCGGCGCGTCGGCGCCCAGGGCTGCCCTGACCTTGTCCGGGTTGAATCCGATCAGGATGGTCCCGTACATGTACGGCACGGCGAACTTGTTGCCCGGGTCGTTGGCTTCGATCAGCTTCATCAGCTTGGGATCGAGGTGGTTCCAGTTCGGCAGCTTGCTGCGGTCCAGGGGCTGGAATACCCCGGCTTCAATTTGCTTGGCGAGGAACACATTGGACGGCACCACCACGTCGTATCCGGAGTTGCCGGTCAGCAGCTTGGCTTCCAGTGCTTCATTGGTGTCGAAGATGTCGTAGACCAGTTTGGTCTGGGCGTTCTGGGTCTTGAAGTCTTCCAGGGCCTTGGGGGTGATGTAGTCGAACCAGTTGTAGACGCGCAACGTCCGCTCTTCCGCGTGTGCGGTGCCGCTGAGCAGCGTGGCGCACAGGGCTGGAAAAATAAAACGCTTAAGACTTTTCATTCTTCTACTTCCTCATTAAGCGCTTTCAAAACCTTCGAGAACGTTTACGGCATTGATGCCGATTTCTTCCACGGCATAGCCGCCTTCCATGACGAACAGCGTGGGTTTGCCGAGCGCTGCGATGCGCTTGCCCATGGCCAGGTAATCCGGGCTGTCGAGTTTGAATTGCGAGATCGGATCGTCCTTGAAGGTATCGACACCCAGGGACACGACGATGATGTCGGCACCGTAGCTTTCGATCTCTTTGCAGGCTTGTTCCAGCGCTGCGCTCCAAGTATCCCAGCCTGAACCGGCGGCCAACGGATAGTTGAAGTTGAACCCTTCGCCAGCACCTTCGCCGCGTTCATCTTCATAGCCGAGGAAGAACGGGAACTCGGCTTCCGGGTGGCCGTGAATCGAGGTGAACAGCACGTCGCTGCGCTCGTAGAAAATCGATTGGGTGCCGTTGCCGTGGTGGTAATCGACGTCGAGGATCGCAACTTTTTTGTGGCCCTGATCGAGGAACGCCTGGGCGGCGATGGCGGCGTTGTTGAGGTAGCAATAACCGCCCATCAAATCGCTGGCGGCGTGGTGTCCCGGTGGGCGGCACAGGGCGAAAGCAGATCGGGCGCCGCGCTGGATTTCCGCTTGGGCGGTGAGGGCGACCTGTGCTGCGCTGTACGCCGCTTGCCAGGTGCCGGCGGTAATCGGGGCGCCGCCGTCGAAGCTGTAATAACCGAGTTGGCCGTGCAAGCTGGTGGGTTTGATCGGGCGCAAGGTGCGTGCAGGCCAGGTGTAGGGCAGCAGGTCACCGTCGGTGTTGAATTCGGTCCAGCGCGTCCAGGCACCCTTGAAGAAGTCGAGGTAGTCGCGAGTGTGGATGCGCGCGATGGGCTCAAGACCGAAGTCCTTTGGCGCTTCGACTGGGCCAAGGTTCTGGTTCTGCACGCGTTGCAGCACGTGGTCGGCGCGCGAAGGCATCTCGAAGCACGGCTTGAGCTGGCCGTCGATGAGTTCACAGCGGCCATGGTGCAGGTGGTGATCGTCAGAGTAGATCGTCAGCATTTGTTGTTCTCCGCAGGGCTGATTCGGTTGCCCCCAGTGTTGCGGCGCACGACGAATCGGAGAACGGCAGGAAAGGCCAAAAGGGGATCGATACGGCCAAAACATTTGACCGAAATTCGCCCCTTGCTCCCACAGGTTTATCCGTGTGGCCGGAACTGGCTGGGCGCCACACCACTCCAGCGCACAAACGCATGGCGAAAGCTCGCGGTCTCGCTGAAGCCCAGCGCCTCGGCAATTTGATAGATCGGCAACTGATCCTCGCACAGCATTTGCTTGGCCTGCTCGAAGCGCAGTTCGTCGAGCAGTTCCTGATAGCTGCAACCCATGTCCTTGAGATGCCGGCGCAAGGTACGCGCCGAACAGTTCATTTGCTCGGCCAGCCCTTCCAGCCCGGGCGCGGCATTCAGTTGCGCGCTGAGCAATTGGCGGATCCGTCCCAGCCAGGCCTGACGCCCGGTGAACTCGATGTTCTGTTTGCGGCAGCGTTCGGCCATGGCTTGATGGGTGATGACATCGGCCAGCGGCAGTGGCTGGTCGAGCCAGCGCTTGTCGAAGGCGAAGGCATTGTTCCGCGCGTCGAAGTGCACCGGGCAGTTGAAGTGTTCGGCGTAGGTCGCTTCGTAGTCGGGCGCGGCATGTTCGAAGCGTGCGCCGAGCAAGGGCAGGGAATGGCCGAGCAGGTCGTCACAGGTGACTTTCAGCGACACCAGGCAGAACTCGGCGTTGAACACCGCCATGGCCGGGCTCTCGCGGTAATCGGCGGCGGCGAACCAGATGCGCTCGCCATCGTCCTCCAGGCTCAGTTCGAAAAGTGTTCCCAGCAGCGCCGGGTAGCGCATCGCCAGACGCAAAGCGTCACCGAAGGTGGCACTGGTGAGCAGGGCGTAACCGAGCATGCCGTAGCAGGAAACGTGCATCCGCCGGCCCAGTTCCAGGCCGATGTCGCGCTTGAGGGCGACGGCGTTGGCACAGACCTGCATTTCCTGATTGGTGGTGATGCGCGTGTCGGCACGGTTCAGATCCGCCGCACTGATGCCGCTTCCGGCCAGCAGCGCTTCGCTGGACAAGCCTTGTGCCTTGAAGGCATCGAGTACCAGGGAGACGGCGTTGAGCGTGGTGAGGTGGGAGTGGAGCATGAGGACTTCCAGCCTTGGGGTGGCTGGAGCGCAGCAAGTTGTATGCCGGGTGAGAGTCCCAATGTGGGAGCGAGCAAGCCCGCTCCCACAGGGTTATGTGTTGATTCAGCTCAGTTCGCCGCACAGGTCGAGTTCGACAAGCCGACGGACTTCCTCCGTATCAAGCCCCGCACCCAACACCCCATGCAACTTGCCGAACGCCGCCTCACGGGTCATGCCGCCACCGGACAACACGCCCACACCGCGCAAGCGACTGCCGGCTTCATAGACGTCCAGTTCAACCCCGCCTTCGTGGCATTGCGTGACGGCTACCACGACCACGCCGTTGTCCCGCGCACGTGCGAGGCTGGCGAGAAACCCGGGGTTGTCGCTCGGGCCGGTGCCGCTGCCGTAGCACTCCAGCACCAGGCCCTGAATGCCGCTGTCGAGCAAGCCATCCAGCACTTCGGCGCCGATGCCGGGAAACAGCGGCAGCACCGCGACGCACGCCAATTGTTTGGGCTGGTGGTAATTCAGCTGCGACGGAACCGAAGTCGCTTTCACGCCACCACCCTGACGCTCCAGTCGCTTGAACGGATGACGGCCAAAACTGCGTACCTTGGCGCAACGGGTCGGGTCCAGCAGTTCGCCATGGAAGTACAGATGCACGCCCGGCGCCAGGCCCTGGCCCAGCGCAACCAGCGCGCCGCCGAGGTTTTCCCAGGCGTCGCTGTCAGTCACGCCAGCTGGCAGCATCGAGCCGGTGAAGCACACGCGGGCATGCAGGCCGAGCAACTGGAAACTCATCGCGGCTGCGCTGTAGGCCAGGGTGTCGGTGCCATGCAGGATCAGCACGCTGTCGCAGCCCTGAACATCCACCGCATCGACCACGGCTTCACGCAGCTGCTGCCAATACGTCGGGGTCATGTTGGCGCTGTCGATCAGCGGCGACATTTCACGAAAGCGCCATTGCGGCACCACCAGCTCGGGCTGGCTGTGCAGGTAGTCGCGCATCCGCGCTTCGAAGCCGGATGCCGGGGCCAGGCCGTTGGCGCTGGCCTGCATGCCGATGGTGCCGCCGGTGTAGAGCACCATGACGTGCTGAGCGGCGGGATAGATCGGGGCATTCATGGGAGGTTCTCCAAAAATGATGACAGCTTGTTTCCGAGCATGACGCCGGTTGCAAGCTGTGTCACGTCGGGCGCAGGGGATGCGCCCGGTTTTCTACCGATCAGCGTTGCGCTGCGGTCACGCCTGCCGGAGCAGCTTCAGCTTTGGCGGTGGGTGCTGGCGGGTTCGCCGGCCAGGCTTTCAGGTCCAGATCCAGATCCGGGAATTTGCTCGAATCGAATACCGGCGTGGTGATGCCAGCGGCGCGCTGGTCATCGTAGTCACGCAGGATGCGCATGCCGACCTTGAACAGCAGGAACAGCGCGATCAGGTTGACGAACGCGAGCATGGTCATGGTGATGTCGGCGAAGGCAAATACGGTGCCGAGGTTTTCGATGGCGCCCCAGAAAATCAGCACCAGTACCAGCGCGCGATAGCCCATCAGCGCCTTGCGGTTTTCACCGATCAAAAAGCGCAGGTTGTTCTCGCCCAGGTAGTAGTTGTAGAGGATCGAGGTGAACACGAACAAAGCCAGGGCCACGGAGATGAACATCCGGCCCCAGTCACCGACCACGGCGGCCAGAGAGTTCTGGGTCAGGGCAATGCCGTCGCCTTCGAAGCCCGGGGTGTAGAAGCCGGAGAGCAGGATTAGCAGCGCGGTGCAGGTGCAGATCACGAAGGTATCGAGGAACACGCTGAACGCCTGGACCACACCTTGTGCCACCGGGTGCTCGACCGCCGCGACAGCCGCTACGTTCGGCGCACTGCCCAGGCCGGCTTCGTTGGCGAACACGCCCCGCTTCACGCCCATGACGATGGCGCTGCCGATCAGTCCGCCGAAGGCCTGGTCCAGACCAAAGGCGCTCTTGACGATAGTCATCAGCATGCCCGGCACATGGTCGAACTGCAGCACGATCACGTAGAGGGTCACGCCGATGTACACCAGGGTTTTCACCGGCACCAACAGGTCGGCGACCTTGGCGATGCGCTTGATCCCCCCGATGAACACCAGGCCCAACAGCACGGCCAGGCCGATGCCGGTGTAAGTGGTGTCGAGGCCGAAGGCGTTGTTCAGCGAGTGCGTCACGGCGTGGGCTTGCAGGCCGTTGAAGGCGAAGCCGAACGTTACCAGCAGCAGGAACGCCATCAGCATGCCCAGCCAGCGTTTTTGCAGGCCGTGCTGGATGTAATAAGACGGGCCACCACGGAACTGGCCTTCGGAATCGCAGCGCTTGTAGAGCTGGCCGAGTGAGCATTCGAAGAAGCTGCTGGACATACCGACCAGCGCGGTCACCCACATCCAGAACACGGCACCGGGGCCGCCGAGGGTCACGGCAATGCCGACACCGGCGATGTTGCCCGCACCGACGCGGCCGGCGAGGCTGAGCATCAGGGCCTGGAACGAACTGAGTTGCCCGGCGCTGCTTTTGAGGCTGTCGCGGAACACCGCGAACATGTGGAAGAAGTGACGCAATTGAACGAAACGCGAGCGGATCGTGAAGTAGCTACCGAGCCCGACAATGAGCACGATCAGTACTTTCCCTGAGAGGAAGTCGTTAATGACTTCGAGCATGGATTATTCCTCGCTGTTTTTTGTGTAGGCAACAATGCTGGCCGGACAGACACATCGAGTTACACCCCTTGGCGCACGGCACAATGGGCGGTTCGACGTTCGTCCCGGTTTCATATCGCGGGTTTGTTATTAGTTCGGGTTTCGCATGGGTTGTGGCCTCGCTACCGACGACCGCTCATGCGAAGAGGGGCGGCACTATACCGATCAGTGGCGCGCCCGTCTGCACAGTAGTGGTGCAAGCGACGAAACGAGGTGCTGCAGAATCAAAAGATCGCAGCCTTCGGCAGCTCCTACAGGTGTACGTCAAACATGTAGGAGCTGCCGAAGGCTGCGATCTTGGCGGTATCAAATACACAAAACATTTAACGTCCTGCCCGCGAAGAAGTTAAAAAAAAGGGCCTGGGGACTAAATCCCCAAGCCCTCAAAAGGTGAGAGGTGTCTAGTCCCTCGACCTGGTGAGCGGTGCTACAAGTAACGCGTCGGGTTATGCCTTCAGAGGCACCAGACGCGGAGCAATCATGTTTTCCGGGCGCAAGATGTCGGCGAGCATGGCTTCGTCGAGCAGACCTTCTTCGCGCACCAGTTCCAGCACGCCGCGGCCGCTTTCAAGGGCGAGGCCGGCGATGCGGGTGGCATTCTTGTAGCCGATGTACGGGTTCAGCGCGGTGACCAGGCCGATCGAGTGCTCGACCAGTTCACGGCAGCGTGCTTCGTTGGCGGTGATGCCGACGATGCAGTGTTCGCGCAGCATGTCCATGGCGCGTTGCAGCAGGCGGATCGAGTCGAAGATCTTGAAGGCGATCAGCGGCTCCATCACGTTCAGTTGCAGCTGGCCGCCTTCGGCCGCGATGGTCAGGGCCAGGTCGTTACCGATGATCTGGAACGCCACCTGGTTGACCGCTTCCGGAATAACCGGGTTGACCTTGCCTGGCATGATCGAACTGCCTGGTTGACGCGCCGGCAGGTTGATCTCGTTGATGCCGGTGCGTGGGCCGCTGGACAGCAGGCGCAGGTCGTTGCAGATCTTCGACAGCTTGACCGCGGTACGCTTGAGCATGCCGGAGAACAGCACGAAGGCGCCCATGTCGGAGGTGGCTTCGATCAGGTCGGCGGCCGGTACCAGCGGTTGACCGCTGATCACTGCCAGACGCTGAACGGCCAGGTGCTGGTAACGCGGGTCGGCGTTGATGCCGGTGCCGATCGCGGTGCCACCCAGGTTCACTTCGGTCAGCACTTCCGGAGCCAGGGTCTTCAGGCGTGCCAGGTCTTCACCCAGGGTGGTGGCAAACGCACGGAACTCCTGACCCAGGGTCATCGGAACGGCGTCTTGCAGCTGGGTACGACCCATCTTCAGGACGTGGTTGAATTCTTCACCCTTGGCCGCGAACGCTTGAATCAGGCTGTCGAGGCTGGCGAGCAGGGCGTCGTGACCGAGCAACAGGCCCAGACGGATCGCCGTCGGGTAGGCGTCGTTGGTCGACTGCGCCATGTTCACGTCATCGTTCGGGTGCAGGTACTGGTACTCGCCTTTCTGGTGACCCATGGCCTCCAGCGCGATGTTGGCGATGACTTCGTTGGCATTCATGTTGGTCGAAGTGCCAGCGCCGCCTTGGATCATGTCCACCACGAATTCTTCGTGGAAGTCGCCGCGGATCAAACGTGCACAGGCTTCGCTGATGGCAGCGTGCTTGGCTTCGCTCAGGTGACCCAATTCACGGTTGGCGTCAGCGGCGGCCTGTTTAACCATCGCCAGGCCGACAACCAGTTTCGGGTAGTGCGAAATCGGAACGCCCGAAAGGCGGAAATTATTCACCGCTCGCAGGGTCTGGATACCGTAATACGCTTGAGCCGGTACTTCGAGGGCGCCAAGCAGGTCATTTTCTGTGCGGAATGATGCAGCGGAGGACATGATAGAAATCATCTCAATATGGACCCGGTCTGTACCGGAACGTTGTGAATGCTAGGCCTGTGGAGAATTTTGGGCCAATGCTGTTAAACACTAGGCTATGCATATTCGGCATAATACCCGTGTGACGCCGTCCTGACGGCGAGCGTGTGACCTAAATTGGTGCATGTCCGGGAGGGCGTGATGAATCTGGAAAGCAAATGGCTGGAGGACTTCAGTGCCCTGGCCGCCACCCGCAGTTTCTCCCAGGCCGCCGAGCGGCGTTTTGTGACGCAGCCGGCGTTCAGTCGGCGAATCCGCAGCCTTGAAGCCGCGTTGGGGCTGACCCTGGTCAACCGTTCGCGCACGCCGGTGGAGCTGACGGCGGCAGGGCAATTGTTTCTGGTCACCGCGCGCACCGTAGTCGAACAGCTGGGCGAAGTGCTGCGCCATCTGCATCACCTGGAAGGCGGACAGGGCGAAGTGATGCAGGTCGCTGCCGCGCACTCCCTGGCGCTCGGTTTCTTTCCGCGCTGGATCGCGCAGTTGCGCAACGAAGGTCTGAATATCGCCACGCGGCTGGTGGCGACCAACGTCGGTGACGCGGTGCATGCATTGCGTGAAGGCGGCTGCGACCTGATGCTGGCGTTCTACGACCCGGACGCCGCCATGCAGATGGACCCGGAAATCTTCCCCTCGCTGCACCTTGGGCACACCGAGATGCTGCCGGTCTGCGCCGCCGACGCCGACGGTAAGCCACTGTTCGACCTGGAAGGCGAAGGCAGCGTGCCGTTGCTGGCGTACAGCGCCGGTGCGTTTCTCGGCCGTTCGGTGAACATGCTGTTGCGTCAACGGGCGCTGCGCTTCACCACCATCTACGAAACCGCCATGGCCGACAGCCTGAAAAGCATGGCTCTGGAGGGACTGGGCATCGCCTGGGTTCCGCAGTTGAGCGTGCGTGCCGAGCTGACGCGTGGCGAACTGGTAGTGTGTGGCGGTCCGCAATGGCATGTGCCGCTGGAGATCCGTTTGTACCGCTGTGCGCTGGTGCGCAAAGCGAATGTCCGGTTGTTGTGGCGCAAGCTCGAGAGCGGCGTAGCGGGTGCTACTGTTTGAGAGCCAGGAACTCATGGCCAGTTCTGTGGCCATGAGTTGCAGCAACTGTTCATTCAGCGTAAGCGTGTTAATGGCACAAACACGCCATGCGCGGATTTCAGGTCGCGCGATACCGAAACGAACTTACGCAAAAGTGCTAAGGTGTTTGCGAATGTTTTCCCTGTTTTTTTCACTGTATCGATAAGCGTTTCCACGTACGCCTGAGAATTCGTCCGAGAGCATGATCGTGTCGTGCCACCAGCCGTCATAGATGACTTCACTGTCTTCATGTGTCGCGCCCAACATGTGGCCTATTTCATGTGCTGGGACTTGTTTGGACGTGATCGCCGCAATTGCGCAATGACCTTTGACTTGGCCGTATCCGCTTGTCGATTCGAGGAGACCCCCTGCCTTTGTGTTGATATTGTTTCGGGTCAACAAGAGGACTTTCGTCAGGTCCGGTTCATGTTCTTCATATTTTAATATCTTTGTATACCAGTCCCGTATCAGGTTGCACCACCCTCGCAGCGCAGCTGAACCATCTTCGTTTCTGTAGTTGTATCCTGACAACTCCGGAACTTCATGATGAGCGTACATCAAAAATCTGACCTTGCGTTCCGAGATGGATTCAAGCTCTGTTTTCAGCCAGGAAAAGTAATCGGTGTATAAATCATTTTTTTGATATTCCTGAAGATCCTTGTGAAGGACAACTATTATGGTAATAGGCTTTTTCATATTTGTACTCCCTGTTCAATTATGATTTTTTACCGTTTTATATTTGCGTTGTCTGGCGGTGTTCGCAATTTTTAAGTGGGTTTAATTGTTTCTGTTGAGAGCTTCAATGAACTTATGATCACCAGATCGGCCCATTGAATTGCGAATTGTATTGAGCTACTAAGTTAAGAAATTCACGACATTCAGGCAGTCAAATGACTGACTTGATGGTCAAGAAATACCTATTTTTCGAGCGCGTGACAGATGGTCGCAACAGGGGCTGTTTATCTGCCTCATTGAGGTATACTGCGCGGCCTTCGGCCGGTTACGACCGGCCATAATTCGTACAATCAAGCCACGCATCCTGCGTGGCTTGTTGTTTTTTGACGCGCCTGCGGGCGCCCAGAGAGAAGAGGCACGACGATGAGTGCACTGGTTGGCGTGATCATGGGCTCCAAGTCCGATTGGTCCACCCTTAGCCACACCGCCGATATGCTGGAAAAGCTCGGCATCCCTTACGAGGTGAAAGTGGTTTCTGCCCACCGTACCCCGGACCTGCTGTTCCAGTACGCTGAAGAAGCCGAGGCGCGTGGCATCGAGGTGATCATCGCCGGTGCCGGTGGCGCGGCCCACTTGCCTGGCATGTGTGCAGCCAAGACTCACCTGCCGGTGCTTGGCGTACCGGTTCAGTCCGCTATGCTGTCGGGCGTTGATTCGCTGCTCTCTATTGTGCAGATGCCAGCGGGCATTCCGGTCGCCACCCTGGCCATCGGCAAGGCGGGCGCGATCAACGCAGCACTGCTGTCGGCGAGTATCCTTGGCGCCAAGCACCCGCAGTTCCACGCGGTGCTGAAAACCTTCCGTGCTGAGCAGACAGACAGCGTCCTGGACAATCCAGACCCACGCATCGCCTGAGGTTGTTGACGATGAAGATCGGTGTAATCGGTGGCGGCCAGTTGGGTCGCATGTTGGCGCTGGCGGGCACTCCGCTGGGCATGAACTTCGCTTTCCTGGACCCGGCGCCGGATGCTTGCGCAGCCGCGTTGGGCGAACACCTGCGAGCCGATTACGGCGATCAGGATCACCTGCGTCAACTGGCCGATGAAGTCGATCTGGTGACCTTCGAGTTCGAAAGTGTTCCGGCCGAGACCGTGGCTTTCCTGTCACAATTCGTCCCGGTCTACCCGAGTGCCGAAGCACTGCGCATCGCCCGCGATCGCTGGTTCGAGAAGAGCATGTTCAAGGACCTGAGGATTCCTACCCCGGCGTTCGCCGACATTCAGTCCCAGGCTGATCTGGACGCCGCCGTGGCTTCCATCGGTCTGCCAGCGGTGCTGAAGACCCGTACCCTGGGTTACGACGGCAAGGGTCAGAAAGTCCTGCGCACGCCAGAAGATGTGGTTGGCACCTTTGCCGAACTGGGCAGCGTGGCCTGCCTGCTGGAAGGCTTCGTGCCGTTCACCGGTGAAGTCTCGCTGATCGCCGTGCGTGCCCGCGACGGTGAAACCCGCTTCTATCCGCTGGTACACAACACCCACGAAAGCGGCATTCTCAAGTTGTCCGTGGCCAGCACCGATCACCCGCTGCAAGCCCTGGCCGAAGACTACTCCAGCCGTGTGCTCAAGCAGCTGGATTACGTCGGCGTGATGGCGTTCGAGTTCTTTGAAGTCGACGGTGGCCTCAAGGCCAACGAAATCGCCCCGCGGGTACACAACTCAGGGCACTGGACTACCGAAGGCGCCGAGTGCAGCCAGTTCGAAAACCACCTGCGGGCCGTTGCCGGCCTGCCGTTGGGTTCGACTGCCAAGGTTGGCGAGAGCGCGATGCTCAACTTCATTGGCAAAGTGCCAGAGTCCGAGAAGGTCCTGACCATCGCCGATTGCCATCTGCATCACTATGGCAAGGCGTTCAAGGTCGGCCGCAAGGTCGGTCATGCCAACCTTCGTTGTGCAGACCGCGAGACGCTGGCGGCCCAGATTCTCAAGGTGCAAGCACTGATCGCCGAATAGTTTTTTATGTGCAACGGTGGAACCTTCGGGGTGCGCCGTTCTCTCATGGCAGGTTGCGAAAGTCTGACTAGGCTTTCCAATAGCTACTTCATTGAGAGGAGAATGCCATGGGAATTATCGGAACCATCTTTATCGGCTTGATTGTCGGCCTGCTGGCTCGGTTCCTGAAACCTGGCGATGACAGCATGGGCTGGATCATGACGATCCTGCTCGGTATCGGAGGTTCGCTGGCGGCCACTTACGGCGGCCAAGCCCTGGGCATCTATCAGGCTGGTCAAGGTGCAGGTTTCATCGGTGCGCTGGTGGGCGCCGTTGTGTTGCTGGTGATCTACGGGTTGATCAAAAAGAACTGATCCAGGCGACAAAGCCCTCTCCGCCAAACCGGCCGGGAGGGCTAGAATGCTCGGCGTTTCCTGTTCTTCCCTTTGCCGAGCACCTTCATGCGCCGTCTTTTGTTGACTCTTGTTTTACTGGGTTCGGGCCTTGCCCATGCCGGCGAACTGCCGGAAACCGACTGGCTCGAATTGATGCCCAAGTCGGACCAGAAGGCCCTCGAGGCCATGCCTGAAATCGACCACAACTCCCCTGAGGCCAATGGCACTTTCACCGACAAGGGTGGAATGAAGCAGGCCAAAGGCTTGCCTGCGGTGATGTACTCGACCAAGACCGTTGCGTCGATGAACGACAAGAACATCCGCATTGGCGGTTACCCCGTGCCGCTTGAGTCCGACGCCAAGGGCAACAGCACGTTGTTTTTCCTCGTGCCATACCCGGGCGCCTGCATCCACGTACCGCCTCCGCCTCCCAATCAATTGGTGCTGGTGCGCTATCCAAAGGGCCTGAAGCTGAATGATATCTACACGCCGCTGTGGGTCACCGGCACGCTGAAAGTCGAGAAGGTCAGCAATGACCTGGCCGATGCGGCATATGCGCTGGATGCGCAGAAGGTACGGGTGGTGAAAGAGTCGGATTTGTAACGCCCCGCCAGATGGCTTGGCACAAAAAACTGTGGGAGCGAGCTTGCTCGCGATGGCGGTGTAACAGGCAACTTAAATGTTGAATGTTATGGCCTTATCGCGAGCAAGCTCGCTCCCACATTGGTTTTGTGGTGTTGCTTAGAGAGAGTTGCTGCCGATACTCACGCCCAGCGTATGGCTAGCACCTGGTTTCAGGTTCACCACATCACCCATCACATTCGCCGTCTCGATGCACAGCATGCGCTGCCAGCCATCGTCGGCCATGTCGCTGAACGCGGCGGCGCGGTCGATCCACGGGTTCCAGATCACCGCGGTGCGCGAGCCCATGCTGGTCAGTTCGATGCGTCGCTCCCAGGCCGGGTCGACGATGCTCAGCAGTGGCGGGACATTAAGATAGATGCGGTCAGTTTCGCCGCTAAATCGCAGATCGCCGGACTGTTGCTTGGTTTTCCAGTCTTCCAGGGTTTCGATGTAGCTCAAGCCATCCACGCCTTCGACATGCACTTCGCGCACATCGCTGACGGCAAAGTAACTGTGCAGCGCCTGGCTGATGCTGACGGTTTCAGCGCCCCGGTTGTGGCTGGTCAGGTGGATGTGCAATTGCTCGTCGAGGCGAATGCTCAGCGTCAAATCCACCTGGTGCGGCCAGCCGGGAAAGCCGCCTTCAGGGTAGGGCAGGAGGAATTCGACCTTCAGGCTTTCGCCCTCGGCTTCGATGCCGCCCAGTTCCCAATCCATCGCTCGCACGAAGCCGTGAGCCGACGGCGCTTCATTGCTGGTGCGCATCGCCTGAACGCTTTGCGGGTTGCGCGCAAAGTTGCCGAACCATGGCCAGCACACCGGCACGCCGGCGCGGATGCTCTTGCCGGTCTTGAACACGGCCTCGTCGTTGAGCCAGATCAGCGGCGGCTGGCCGGCCAATTGATAGCTGAGGATGTGCGCGCCTTGCTGGGCCACCAGTAATTCGGCCTGACCGTGGCGGATGCGCCAGCAGTTCAGTTCATCCAGTTTTACGGCTTCAACATTGGGCGTGCTCATGGGACAGCTCTCGATCAGTAACGTGGACGACTATCGACCGCAAAACGGCTACCAGGTTTAAAAGCTCTTTCAGCGAGCCCGGGGCGGAACCGAGCGGGTGCGACCGCTGCCATCGATGGCCACGAACACAAACACCGCTTCGGTTACTTTACGCCACTCGCTGGACAGTGGATCGTCGCTCCAGACCTCGACCATCATCTTGATCGAGCTGCGGCCGATTTCCAGGGCCTGGGTATAAAAGGAGAGCTGAGCGCCCACCGCCACCGGTACCAGAAACGCCATGCGGTCGATTGCAACGGTGGCAACGCGCCCGCCAGCGACCTTGCTGGCCATCGCGGTGCCTGCCAAATCCATCTGCGCCACCAGCCAGCCGCCGAAAATATCGCCAAAGCCGTTGGTTTCGCGAGGAAG
Source organism: Pseudomonas sp. S2_F07 (assembly GCF_054668325.1). Lineage (NCBI taxonomy): Bacteria > Pseudomonadati > Pseudomonadota > Gammaproteobacteria > Pseudomonadales > Pseudomonadaceae > Pseudomonas > Pseudomonas sp. S2_F07. The sequence continues at coordinate 3,770,025 of NZ_CP162758.1, read as the reverse complement.
CGCGGTGATTTGCAGGGCCAGGTCGCCTTGCGGGATCGGATCTTCTTGTTCGAGTTCTATCATGCCGGGGGGCCTCTGACCCGTGACTCTTCGTTGGTATTGCTGGTGGTAGCCGTCTTCGGGAAAAACGATTCAGCACCGAACATACTACGTTCGTCACGTTTTCCATCAGGCGCCTAAAGGGAAACTCTGCGAAATCGCCTATGAACCTGACAGGCGCTTTCGCACAGCAACCCCTCAAAAACCGGAGCAGGCTTTGAGTATATCGGTCGGTAGACTCCGCGACGACCGTCCGGTTCTCATTTTGACTGTCAAAAACGCACCTCTATGTGCTTTTTCGAACAATTTGCTATCGTGCCGGACCTGCCCAAACCTCAGCCAGCGTTGTTGAGGTTGCAGATCCGACTATAAGAGAAGCCCTTGCCATGACCACAGCGCCCTCGAGCATCGCGCAGCCAGACCAACCCGCACGTCCGCTGACCCGCAACGACTACAAGACTCTATCGCTGTCGGCCCTGGGCGGCGCGCTGGAGTTCTACGATTTCATCATCTTCGTGTTCTTCGCCACGGTGGTGGGCAAGCTGTTCTTCCCGGCGGACATGCCTGAATGGCTACGCCTGATGCAGACCTTCGGCATCTTCGCCGCCGGTTATCTGGCGCGGCCGCTGGGCGGCATCGTGATGGCGCACTTCGGCGACCTGCTGGGCCGCAAGAAAATGTTCACCCTGAGCATTTTCATGATGGCGGTGCCCACCTTGATCATGGGTTTGCTGCCGACTTATGCGCAGATCGGCATGTGGGCGCCGATCCTGTTGCTGTTGATGCGGGTGATCCAGGGCGCGGCCATTGGCGGTGAAGTGCCGGGGGCGTGGGTCTTCGTTTCCGAGCACGTTCCGCAGCGGCATGTCGGCTACGCCTGCGGCACCCTGACCAGCGGCCTGACGGCGGGCATCCTGCTCGGCTCGCTGGTCGCCACGGCGATCAACAGCCTTTACACCCCGGTGGAAGTAGCGGATTACGCCTGGCGGATTCCGTTCTTGCTGGGTGGCGTGTTCGGCCTGTTCTCGGTGTACCTGCGTCGCTGGTTGCACGAAACCCCGGTGTTCGCCGAGTTGCAACAGCGCAAGGCCCTGGCCGAAGAAGTGCCGCTGCGGGCGGTGCTGCGTGACCATCGAGGCGCCATTGCCATTTCGATGTTGCTGACCTGGCTGCTGTCGGCCGCCATCGTGGTGTTGATCCTGATGACCCCGACTGTGTTGCAGACGGTCTATCACTTCTCGCCAACCACGTCCCTGCAGGCGAACAGCGTGGCGATCGTGTTCCTGAGCTTTGGTTGCATCATTGCCGGCGCACTGGCCGATCGCTTCGGTGCGGGACGAGTTTTCGTGATCGGCTGTACCGCGCTGCTGGCCAGTTCCTGGACCTTCTACCACAGCCTGGCCGATCATCCCGACTGGCTGTTCCCGATGTATGCCCTGACCGGTCTGCTGGTCGGCACCATCGGCGCGGTGCCCTATGTGATGGTCAAGGCGTTCCCGCCGGTGGTGCGTTTCAGCGGCCTGTCGTTCTCGTACAACGTCGCCTACGCGATTTTCGGTGGTCTGACACCGATGATCGTCAGCCTGTTGCTCAAGGAGAGTGCGATGGGGCCTGCCTATTATGTGGCGGTGCTATGCGGGGTGGGGATTCTGGTAGGTGCATATCTCTGGAAGAAGGGCCGCTGATAGCGAACGATCACAGCACTCCTCACATCTACAGTTACAACTGAAAGGCCAGCCTTCCAAGCGGAGTGCTGGCCTTTCATCCAATTGTCATATTTCAGCCATAGAGTGTTCACACGGCCTGCTGATACTTGGCCCCGAATAACACACCCTATCTGCTAGGAGTAAGGCATGAAACTGAAGCGTTTGATGGCGGCAATGACTTTTGTCGCTGCTGGCGTTGCGACTGCCAACGCGGTTGCCGCTGTTGACCCTGCTATCCCGAGCTACACCAAGACCACTGGTGTGTCGGGCAACCTGTCCAGCGTTGGTTCCGATACCCTGGCCAACCTCATGACCCTCTGGGCTGAGAACTACAAGAAAGAATACCCGAACGTAAACATCCAGATTCAGGCCGCTGGCTCCGCCACTGCGCCACCTGCGCTGACTGAAGGCACCTCCAACCTGGGCCCGATGAGCCGCAAGATGAAGGACACCGAACTGGCTGCCTTCGAGCAGAAGTACGGCTACAAGCCAACCGCTATCCCGGTTGCCGTGGACGCGCTGGCTGTATTCGTGCACAAGGACAACCCGATCCAGCACCTGACCATGGAACAGGTCGACGCGATCTTCTCGTCCACTCGTCTGTGCGGCGCTAAAGCCGACGTGAAAACCTGGGGCGACCTGGGCGTGACCGGCGACCTGGCCAACAAGCCGGTTCAACTGTTCGGTCGTAACTCGGTATCCGGCACCTACGGCTACTTCAAGGAAGAAGCCCTGTGCAAAGGCGACTACAAGCCTAACGTGAACGAGCAGCCAGGTTCGGCTTCGGTCGTGCAGTCGATCAGCTCCTCGCTGAACGGCATCGGTTACTCGGGCATCGGCTACAAGACCGCTAGCGTGAAGACTGTGGCCCTGGCCAAGAAAGGCAGCCAGGACTTCATCGAAGACACTGAAGAAAACGCCCTGAACGGCAAGTACCCGCTGTCCCGCTTCCTGTACGTGTACGTCAACAAAGCCCCGAACAAGCCACTGGCCCCGCTGGAAGCCGAGTTCGTGAAACTGGTTCTGTCTAAACAGGGTCAGGAAGTCGTAGTGAAAGACGGTTACATCCCACTGCCGGCCAAAGTAGCTGCCAAAGCTCTGGCTGACCTGGGTCTGGCGGAAGGCGGCGCTGAAGTCGCAAAAAAGTAACAAATTGAGTCCAGGGTGAACCCCTCGGACTCACATGGGGGCGGCAGGAGCCGCCCCCATGCACCTCTAATTCTCTATTCGCTGCTGGTTACCGCTAGCGGCGGATTTGTTGCGTCACTGCACTGTCATCTTTCTGTCATACAGGATCGCTAGGGTGTGCGAATGAATGATCTGGCCAATTCCAACATGACTACTAATCCCCCCAAGCGAATTGATTTCAATACGCCTGAGTTGCAACGCAAGCGCCGCATTCGCGCGCTCAAAGATCGCCTGACCCGCTGGTACGTCCTCGTTGGCGGCCTCGCTGTACTGGGCGCGATCACCTTGATCTTCTTCTTCCTTGCCTACGTCGTCGCGCCCCTGTTCCAGGGTGCCAGCCTGACCGCCAAGGACGCCATCACACCCGCCTGGATGCAAGACGCAGGCAAGCCGCTGATGATCTCCCTGGAAGAGCAGAACCAAGTTGCGATGCGGGTTTCCGACAAGGGCCAGGCATTGTTCTTCGACATCGACAGTGGCGCTGAATTGAAGCGCGTCGATCTGTCGATCCCGGCCGGCACCACCGTGACCTCCATCGGTGAAGACCAGCCAGGTCACCCGCTGGTGGCTGTGGGTCTGTCCAACGGTCAGGCCCTGGTGTTCCGTCACACCTATAAAGTCAGCTACCCGGACGGCAAGAAGACCATCACCCCGGCCATCGAGTACCCGTATGGCGAAGCGCCAATCGCGGTGAACGAAGCCGGCGGTGCGCTGGAGCACGTCAGCCTCAACGCCAACGATTCGACCCTGATGCTGGTGGGTTCCACCGGTTCGCAACTCAATGTTCTGTCGCTGACCAGCGAAGAGAACATGATGACCGGCGAAGTCACCAACGAGCAGAAGCGCATCGAACTGCCGCAAATGACCGAGCCGGTGAAGAATATTTTCGTCGACCCGCGTCAGCAGTGGCTGTACGTGATCAACGGGCGTGCCCAGGCCGACGTGTTCAGCCTTCGCGACAAAAGTCTCAACGGTCGCTACAAACTGGCGGAAAACGGCGAAACCGAAGTCACCGCCAGCACCCAGCTGGTGGGCGGTATCTCGCTGATCATCGGTGACTCCAAAGGTGGTCTGGCCCAGTGGTTCATGGCGCGCGACCCCGATGGCGAGCAACGCCTGAAGCAGATCCGCACCTTCCAGATGGGCACCACGCCTATCGTTGAAATCACTGCCGAAGAGCGCCGCAAGGGCTTCGTTGCCCTCGACGCTTCCGGCAAGCTCGGCGTGTTCCACAGTACCGCCCACCGTACCTTGCTGGTGGAGTCGGTCGCTGAAGGCCAGGGCATCTTCGGTCTGTCGCCGCGTGCCAACCGCTTGATCGTGGAAGCCGGCGGCAAGTTGCATCCGCTGCTGCTCGACAACCCGCACCCGGAAGTCTCGTGGAGCGCACTGTGGAGCAAGGTCTGGTACGAGAACTACGACGAGCCTAAATACGTCTGGCAATCGACCGCCGCCAACACCGACTTCGAACCCAAGCTGAGCCTGTCGCCGCTGACCTTCGGTACCCTGAAAGCCGCGTTCTACGCCATGCTGCTGGCCGCTCCACTGGCCGTTGCCGCGGCGATCTACACCGCGTACTTCATGGCTCCGGGCATGCGCCGCAAGGTCAAGCCGGTGATCGAGTTGATGGAAGCGATGCCGACGGTGATTCTTGGTTTCTTCGCCGGTCTGTTCCTCGCGCCATATGTGGAAGGGCATTTGCCGGGCATCTTCAGCCTGCTGATGTTGCTGCCGATCGGCATCCTGGTCGCCGGATTCACCTTCAGCCGCCTGCCTGAGTCGATTCGCCTGAAAGTCCCGGATGGCTGGGAAAGTGCGCTGCTGATTCCGGTGATCCTGTTTGTGGGTTGGCTGTCGTTGTACATGAGCCCGTTCATGGAAAACTGGTTCTTCGGCGGCGACATGCGCATGTGGATCTCCCACGACCTGGGCATCACCTACGACCAGCGCAACGCCCTGGTGGTCGGCCTGGCCATGGGCTTCGCGGTCATCCCGAACATCTACTCCATCGCCGAAGACGCCGTGTTCAGCGTGCCTCGCGGCCTGACCTTGGGCTCCCTGGCCCTCGGTGCCACGCCGTGGCAGACCATGACCCGCGTGGTGATCCTCACCGCGAGCCCGGGTATCTTCTCGGCGCTGATGATCGGCATGGGCCGTGCGGTCGGCGAAACCATGATCGTGTTGATGGCCACCGGTAACACCCCGGTCATGGAAATGAACCTGTTCGAAGGCCTGCGCACCCTGGCGGCCAACGTCGCGGTGGAAATGCCCGAATCGGAAGTCGGCGGCAGCCACTACCGCGTGCTGTTCCTCTCGGCGCTGGTGCTGCTGTTGTTCACCTTCGTCATGAACACCCTCGCGGAACTGATTCGTCAGCGTCTGCGCAAGAAATACTCGTCGCTTTAAGCAAAGGTAGAAGTCTGTGAAACAGAACTCCCTGAAAGGATGGTTCAAGAGCGGCGCCCCCGGCGTCTGGATCAGCGGTGGCGCGGTGTCCATCGCGGTCATCATGACCATTGGCCTGCTGGCAGTGATTGCCGTGCGTGGCCTTGGTCACTTCTGGCCGGCTGACCTGGTGCATGCCAGTTACGACGTACCGGGCCAGGCCAATCACTTGGTGATCGGCGAAATCGTACAGAAGGAAGAAGTGCCACGTGCCCGCCTGAAGAGCGCCGGCCTGCCGGTGCCTGACGAAGGCCCGGAGTTCATGACCCGCGAGCTGATCAAGGTCGGCAACCGTGACCTGAACGGCAACGACTTCACCTGGATCGTCGGCGAGTGGCTGACCAGGCAGACGACGCCGCCGGAGCTGATGGCCATCGAGCGTCGCGAGTGGGGCAACTTCTACGGTTACCTGGTCAACGTCAAACAGGATGGCAAGGTTGTCGCTGAAGGCGAAGCCGCATGGCCTGAGTTGCAGGCCCGTGTTGACCGGGTCAACAAGCTGGCTGCACAACTCAAGAGCCTGGAAAAAACCGACATCGGCGCGATCAACGCCGGTCTCGAACGCATCCGCCTGCACGGTCGCAAGCTTGAGCTGGATGGCAAACTCGACGCCACCGCACAAGCGGACATGGAATCCGAGCGCGCCGAACTCAATGCCCGCTATCAGGATGTTGAAGCGCGCCTGAGCGATCTGCATGCGCAGTTCAACCGCGACAGCCTGACCGCCCGCGATGCGAACGGTAAGGAAATCGAAATCGGCATCGGCAAAGTGGTTCACGCCTACCAGCCGAACGCCATGAGCACGACCACCAAGATCGGTTTCTACTTCAGCAAGGTCTGGGAGTTCCTGAGCGACGACCCGCGTGAAGCGAACACCGAAGGCGGGATCTTCCCGGCCATCTTCGGCACCGTGATGATGACCCTGATCATGGCAATGATCGTGACCCCGTTCGGCGTACTTGCGGCGGTGTACCTGCGTGAATACGCCAAGCAGAACGCACTGACCCGGATTATCCGCATCGCAGTGAACAACCTGGCGGGCGTTCCGGCCATCGTTTACGGCGTGTTCGGCCTGGGCTTCTTCGTCTACGTGCTGGGCGGCTCGCTCGACCGTCTGTTCTTCCCGGAAGCACTGCCGGCACCGACCTTCGGTACACCGGGTCTGCTCTGGGCTTCGCTGACCTTGGCACTGCTGGCGGTGCCGGTGGTGATCGTGGCCACCGAAGAAGGTCTGGCGCGGATTCCTCGCACCGTGCGTGAAGGCTCGTTGGCCCTCGGCGCAACCAAGGCTGAAACCCTGTGGAAGATCGTGCTGCCGATGGCCAGCCCGGCGATGATGACCGGCATGATCCTCGCGGTGGCCCGCGCCGCGGGTGAAGTGGCGCCGCTGATGCTGGTGGGTGTGGTCAAACTGGCGCCGTCGCTGCCGGTGGACGGTAACTACCCGTACCTGCACCTGGACCAGAAGATCATGCACTTGGGCTTCCACATCTATGACGTCGGCTTCCAGAGCCCGAACGTCGAAGCCGCGCGACCGCTGGTGTACGCCACGGCGCTGCTGCTGGTGCTGGTGATCGCGACATTGAACCTGTCGGCGGTGTACATCCGTAACCACCTGCGCGAGAAGTACAAGGCGCTGGATAGCTGATTTCCAATGTGGGAGCGGGCTTGCTCGCGAAAGCGGTGGGTCAGGCAACATTGATGTTGAATGTGCCGGCCTCTTCGCGAGCAAGCCCGCTCCCACACTGGACCGCGTCCACCGGAATATTGATGGGAACTGCAATAAGCAGCGTTCCGAACCGAATTTGTTAGCACAGGGAGCCTCCCATGCAGCACGAAGCACATACCCACGGCATCAACATGTCGGCCCTGGGTCGCGACAAACAGAGCCTGAACCTCGAGCAGGAAACCGTAGCTATCGAAGTACCGGGCCTGAGCCTGTTCTACGGCGAAAAACAAGCGCTGTACGACGTCAGCATGAACATCCCGAAACAGCGCGTGACCGCTTTCATCGGTCCGTCCGGCTGTGGCAAGTCCACGCTGCTGCGTACCTTCAACCGGATGAACGACCTGGTTGACGGCTGCCGCGTTGAAGGCGAGATCAACCTGTACGGCAACAACATCTACCGCAAGGGCGAGGACGTGGCCGAGCTGCGTCGTCGCGTCGGCATGGTGTTCCAGAAGCCCAACCCGTTCCCGAAAACCATCTACGAAAACGTGGTCTACGGCCTGCGCATCCAGGGCATCAACAAGAAGCGCGTGCTCGACGAAGCCGTTGAGTGGGCGTTGAAAGGCGCGGCGCTGTGGGACGAGGTCAAGGACCGTCTGCACGAGTCGGCACTGGGCCTGTCCGGTGGTCAGCAGCAGCGTCTGGTGATCGCTCGCACCATCGCCGTTGAGCCGGAAGTGCTGCTGCTCGACGAACCGTGCTCGGCACTCGACCCGATCTCCACGCTGAAAGTCGAAGAGCTGATCTACGAACTGAAATCCAAGTTCACCATCGTCATCGTGACCCACAACATGCAACAGGCGGCGCGGGTGTCCGACTACACCGCGTTCATGTACATGGGCAAGCTGGTCGAGTTTGGCGACACCGATACCCTGTTCACCAATCCGGCGAAGAAGCAGACCGAAGACTACATCACCGGTCGCTACGGCTAGCGGCAGCCACGAGCCGCGAACTTCAAGCGGCAAGTCAGGGCGGTTCGGGTACAACACATCAGCTTGCAGCTTGTAGCTTGCAGCTCACAGCTTTTGCGGAGCAGACAACATGATTTCTAAGGAAGGCCTTACACACCACATCTCCCAGCAGTTCAACGCCGAACTGGAGGAAGTGCGCAGCCACCTCCTGGCCATGGGCGGGCTGGTCGAGAAGCAGGTCAACGACGCGGTGACCGCGCTGATCGAGGCCGACTCCGGCCTGGCCCAGCAAGTGCGCGAGATCGATGACCAGATCAACCAGATGGAACGCAACATCGACGAGGAATGCCTGCGCATTCTGGCCCGTCGCCAGCCGGCGGCTTCCGACCTGCGCCTGATCATCAGCATTTCCAAGTCGGTGATCGACCTGGAGCGCATCGGTGACGAAGCGACCAAGATCGCCCGTCGCGCGATCCAGCTGTGCGAAGAAGGCGAAGCGCCGCGCGGATACGTGGAAGTGCGCCACATCGGTGACCAGGTGCGCAACATGGTGCGCGACGCACTGGACGCCTTTGCCCGTTTCGACGCCGAGCTGGCGTTGTCGGTGGCGCAGTACGACAAGATCATCGACCGCGAATACAAGACCGCCTTGCGTGAGCTGGCCACTTACATGATGGAAGATCCGCGTTCCATTTCGCGGGTTCTGAGCATTATCTGGGTGCTGCGTTCGCTGGAACGTATCGGCGACCACGCGCGCAATATCTCCGAGCTGGTGATCTACCTGGTACGCGGCACCGACGTGCGGCACCTGGGTCTCAAGCGCATGAAGGAAGAAGTCGAAGGAACCAGCGGCGAAACAGCTAATGTTCCGGGCAAAACTGACGATAAGTAAGGTTGCCCAAGTAAAGCGCCCGGCCTTTTGGCCGGGCGTTTTTGTTTGCGGCTTACGAATTCGAAAGGCAGCACCCGCGAACGAAAAGTCCGGCGTGACTGAAGGTTTTTTGGCAATGTGCCATCAGCAAGGCGGTATGCTGGCCGGGATTTTTTAAAGGGGTTTTGGATGAGTAAGGTCAGTGTGTTGGTCGTGGACGACGCGTCGTTCATTCGTGACCTGGTGAAAAAGTGCCTGCGCAATTATTTCCCGGGCATGCGGATCGAAGATGCGATCAACGGCAGAAAGGCCCAGGCCATGCTGGCCAAGGAAGCCTTCGACCTAGTCCTGTGCGACTGGGAAATGCCGGAAATGTCCGGCCTGGAACTGCTGACCTGGTGCCGCGAGCAAGACAACCTCAGAGCCATGCCTTTCGTGATGGTGACCAGCCGTGGCGACAAAGAGAACGTTGTCCAGGCGATTCAGGCCGGGGTATCCGGCTACGTCAGCAAACCGTTCACCAACGAGCAACTGATCACCAAGGTCAAGCAGGCGCTGCACAAGGTCGGCAAACTCGACGCCTTGATCAACGTCGCCGCGACCAAAACCAGCCCTGCCTTCGCTAACGACTCCCTCGCTGCCCTGACCGGTGGCAAGGCCCCCGTCGCCACGCCAACGGCCGCACCCGCACCGTCCAAAGGCTTGCTCAACAGCCCGCCGATCAAGGCGCCAGCAGCCTCTTCGGCACCCGCCAGTGGCCGTGGCCAGGGTCAACTGCGGTTGCCCAACGGTATCCAGCAATGCGTGATCAAGGCCCTGAGCCTCAAGGAAGCGCTGCTGGTGGTGAAGCGCTCCGAGATCCTGCCGCAGATCCTCGACAGCGCCGTGCTGGACCTGGAGCAGGGCGACAATGCCGAAATCGCCCGCCTCAACGGCTATCTGCACGCCGTCGTGGCCCATGAACCGAAGCCCGACAGTGACTGGCTGCAACTGACCTTCCGCTTTGTCGACCAGGATGCGCAGAAGCTCGATTACATCTCGCGCCTGATTGCGCGGGGTACGGCGCAGAAGCACTTCATTCCTGGTGCTTGATCCAGCGTCGTCTGCGAGTTCGAAGGGTCCATTGGCCTTGCCGAAAGTCTTCTGAACGGCCCATTTTGAAACATCTGCCGACTACCCGGGTCCATTGCAGCTGCTAGGCTCAATCCCAGATCTCACTCGACAGAATCCTTGCTCATGTTCTCGCGCCTGCTGCTTATATGTGGCCTGTTCATGGTCGCCAACTCGGCCATGGCCATGACCATCTACAAATCCAAAGATGCCTATGGTGTGGTTTCCTACAGCGACCGCCCTAGCAAAGGCGCCCATGTGTTCGTTTTTCGCGATGGCATGGTCGAGCACCTTGAGCGCCAGGTGCGCCTTATCATCATGAAGAAGAATGGCGTGCACAGCGTGTACGTGCGCAATGACCTGTATGCGCCGGTCGAAGTCGAATTGAGCTTTGCAGGGGTGAAGAACGCCAGCGGTGTGCCGGGCGGGACGATTCGGCGGGTGATCCCGCTACGCAGCAGCGTTCGCCTGGCGCAGCTCACGGCGACTAAAGGTGGGAAGCCCATCGCGTACGTCCCGAAGTTCAACTACTCCCTGGGCGACCCCTCAGGGCCCATGGTTGGCTATCGGTACCCGTTGCCCTGGCGTGGCGGACCGTTCCGGATAAGCCAGGGCGCCAATGGCCCCTACAGCCACTTCGGGCCCAAGAGCCGATACGCCATGGATATCGCGATGCCTGAGGGCACGCCGATCATTGCCGCGCGAGGCGGTGTGGTAGTGAAAACCGAGAACAGACAGAGTGGGCGCGGCACCGACGCATCCGGCAATTTCGTGCGGGTGCTGCACGATGACGGGACCATGGGCGTTTATCTGCACCTGAAGAAAGGCTCGGTCTGCGTTCGGGAAGGTCAGCGGGTAACGGTAGGGAGTGCGCTGGCGTTGTCCGGCAACACCGGCAACAGCACCGGGCCGCATTTGCACTTCGTGGTGCAGCGCAATACCGGGCTGGGGCTGGTCTCGATTCCGTATCAGTTCAACCAGCCGGTAGGCGCACTGCCCAACTTTGCGTTGGGCAAGCAGTAAAGCCTTGGGATCAATGCGGTTTAACGAATCGCATCAATCCAGCATCAACACCTTGGCCAGAACGATCTTCGGCCCTTTCATCTTCTTGATGATGATCCGCAGGCCTTCGACTTCCAGCACTTCTTCCTCTTCGGGTACGCGCTTGAGGCTCTCGTAGACCAGTCCGGCAAGGGTTTCGGCTTCGACGTGGTCGAGGTCGATACCCAGCAGTCGCTCAACCTTGAACAGCGGCGTATCGCCCCGCACCAACAGCTTGCCCGGCTGATACGCGAGGATCCCGCGTTCGGCCTTGCGGTGTTCGTCCTGGATGTCGCCCACCAGCACTTCCAGCACGTCTTCCATGGTCAGGTAGCCGATGATGTTGCCGTCGGCCTCTTCGACCACGGCGAAGTGCGAGCCGCCCTTGCGGAACTGTTCCAGCAACTGCGACAGCGGCATGTGCCGCGACACCCGCTCCAGTGGGCGGGTCAGTTCGGCCAGGTTGAACGACTCGGGAATGTGGTCCAGTGCCGCCAGTTCCAGCAGCAGATCCTTGATGTGCAGCAGGCCGACGAACTCCTGGCGCTCGCTGTCGTACACTGGGTAACGGCTGAACTTGTGGCGACGGAACATCGCCAGGATCTGCTTGAGCGGCGCGTTGAACTCCAGGGTCACCAGGTCTTCGCGGGAATTGGCCCAGTCGACCACTTCCAGTTCACCCATTTCCACCGCCGAGGCCAGGACGCGCATGCCTTGGTCGCTCGGGTCCTGGCCACGGCTGGAGTGCAGGATCAGTTTCAGTTCTTCACGGCTGTAGTGATGCTCGTGATGCGGGCCGGGCTCACCTTGCCCCGCAATGCGCAGGATGGTGTTGGCGCTGGCGTTGAGCAGGTAGATGGCCGGGTACATGGCCCAATAGAACAGGTACAGCGGCACGGCGGTCCACAGCGACAGCAACTCGGGTTTGCGGATGGCCCAGGATTTGGGGGCCAGTTCGCCGACCACGATGTGCAGGTACGAAATGATGAAGAAGGCGGTGAAGAACGAGATGCCTTTGACCACTTCGGCCGACTCGACGCCGACTGCGCTCAACACCGGCTCAAGAATGTGGGCAAACGCGGGTTCACCGACCCAACCCAGGCCCAGGGAGGCGAGGGTGATACCCAATTGGCAAGCCGACAGGTAAGCATCGAGTTGACTGTGCACGGTGCGCAGGATGTGCCCGCGCCAGCCGTTTTTGTCAGCGATGGCCTCGACCCGGGTCGAGCGCAATTTGACCATGGCAAATTCCGCCGCAACGAAAAATCCGTTGAGCAAAACCAGGATCAGAGCAAAAAGAATCATGCCGAAGTCGGCGAAAATGGTAGCGAGGGTCAAGCCAGGGGAAGGGTCCATGATGGAGTTTTGCGGGTTCCGTATATTCGAGAGGGAAGTAAAAAACCGCGCCTGAAAGGCAGGCACAAGTCAGCCAATGTAGCGGCTGACCGGCCAGTTGCCTAGTGGCGCGTGCTGGCCGGTATCAGTCAGTGGTGCTGATAACCCGTGATTTGGTGACTTGAGCCGGGGCAAAGTGGCAGGTAAAGGTACTGCCGTGGCCCGGTACGCTGCTGATTTCCATCCGTGCCCGATGTCGTAACAAGACGTGTTTGACGATCGCCAGTCCCAGGCCGGTGCCCCCGGTGTTGGAGTTGCGGCTGGAGTCGACGCGATAGAAGCGTTCGGTCAGGCGCGGCAGGTGTTTGGCATCGATGCCGATCCCGGAATCCTGCACGCTCAGGTGCGCCCCCTGGTCATCGCCCCACCAGCGAATGCGGATATTGCCTTCGGCCGGGGTGTATTTCACCGCGTTGAACACCAGGTTGGAAAACGCGCTGCGCAACTCCGCTTCGCTGCCCTTGAGCAGAATCGTCGGGTCGGCTTCCAGGATGATTTTCTGGTTTTTCTGGCCGGACAACTGCTGCGCATCGCTCTTGATCGATTGCAGCAAGCCGTCGATCGGCACCGGCTGGTTGTCCGACGGATAATCGGTGGCTTCCAGCTTGGCCAGCAACAACAGGTCGTTGAGCAAGGTCTGCATGCGTCCGCCTTGTTGCTGCATCTGCTGCAAGGCGCGGCCCCAGCGCGGGTTCACCTCGTCGACGTTGTCGAGCAAGGTTTCCAGGTAACCGCAGATCACCGTCAACGGTGTGCGCAGTTCATGGGAAACGTTGGCGATGAAGTCTTTGCGCATTTGCTCAAGCTGATGGATGCGCGTGACATCGCGCACCAGCATCAAGTGTTCGTTATTGCCGTAGCGGGTGATGTACAGCTGAATGCGCACGCGGTCGTTGGTCGGCGAGGGGATTTCCAGTGGCTCGGCATAACTGTCTTGCTCGAAGTATTCCTTGAAGCGCGGATGGCGCACCAGGTTGGTCACCGGTTGGCCACTGTCCTGTGGCGTCTTGAGGCCCAGCAGGGTTTCGGCGGCGCGGTTCCACCATTCCAGGTTGCCGTCGGTATCGAGCATGATCACCGCATCCTTGAGCGCGGCGGTGGATTCCTGAACCCGGTCGATCACCGCTTGCAGGCGTCCGCGTACCCGTTGGTCGCGGCGTTGCAGGTGGTAGATGCTGTCGAACACCTCGCCCCACAGGCCGTAGCCGTCGGGTGGCGCTTCATCGGGTTTGTGCAGGCGCAGCCACTCGTGCAGACGCAGCAATTGCTTGAGGGTCCAGGCCAGGTAAAGACCCAGGCCTGCAGCGAGGCTCCAGCCGTAATAGCCGGTGATCAGGCCGATCACCAGGCAGGCGGTGACCAGCAGCAGCATGTGGCGAATCAGGGTGCCATGCCAGTTTTGGTTCACGAAAAAAATACGTCCTTGAAAGTGGAACCGCTGCGATCATCAGGCCTTGGTTGAGAACCGGTAGCCAGTGCCGCGCACGGTTTGTACCAGATTTTCGTAAGCATCGCCGAGGGCTTTGCGCAGGCGTCGAATGTGCACGTCGACCGTACGCTCTTCGACGTAGACGTTGCCGCCCCAGACCTGATCCAGCAACTGGCCACGCGTGTAGGCGCGCTCCTGGTGGGTCATGAAGAATTGCAGCAGGCGGTATTCAGTCGGTCCCATCTCGGCAGGACGGCCGTCGATGGTCACGCGGTGGCTGATCGGGTCCAGCAGCAGACCGCCGACTTCGATTGGCGCCTCGCCATCAGTCGGGCCGGCACGGCGCAGCACGGCCTTCAGGCGCGCTACCAGCTCACGGGGGGAAAACGGCTTGGTGATGTAGTCGTCGGCGCCGACTTCCAGGCCCTGGATCTTGTTGTCCTCTTCACCCTTGGCGGTGAGCATGATGATCGGGATGTCCCCGGTCAGTTCATCACGCTTGAGGCGACGGGCCAGTTCGATGCCGGACGTGCCGGGCAGCATCCAGTCGAGCAGGATCAGGTCCGGTTTGCGGTCGACGATAATGGCGTGGGCCTGCTGGGAGTTTTCAGCCTCCAGGCAGTCATAGCCGGCCATTTCCAATGCAACGGCGATCATTTCGCGAATAGGCGCTTCGTCGTCGACGATCAGAATGCTCCTGCCAACCATGCCCTTATTCCTCTTGTCATTTAACTGTCTTGCGCCGCATTAGATAACGGAATTATTGCAGTCGTGTGACAGTATTTTAGTCGGTCGGCGATTGGCTGGATCCTGGGCTAAGCTTTAAGTCCGAATCCTGACAACCACAAAGGAAGGCTTCAAATGAATCTACACTCGCAATCCCTCAAGGCCCTGCTGCTGGCCGCTGCCCTGGCATTGCCTTCGATGGCCTTCGCCGCCGAACCGGGCATGATGAAAGACGGCATGATGACTGACCACAAAGGGATGACCCTGTACACCTTCGACAAGGACGCGGACGGCAAGTCGATGTGCAACGGCGACTGCGCCAAATACTGGCCGCCAATGATGGCGCCGGCGGGTGCCAAGGCCGAAGGTAAATGGACAGTCGTCAAGCGTGACGATGGCAAGATGCAATGGGCTTATGACGGCAAGCCGCTGTACTACTACGAGGACGACAAAAAACCTGGAGACATGACGGGTGACAAGAAAAAAGACGTCTGGCATGTCGTTCGCGAGCATATGTAACAACGCAAAAAGATCGCAGCCTTCGGTAGGAGCTGCCGCAGGCTGCGATCTTTTCAAAGGTCAACGCAGCGCGTAGTCCAGCACAATCCCGACGAAAATCGCCAAACCTGCCCAGTGATTGTGCAAAAACGCCTTGAAGCAACGCATCCGGTCCTTGCCTTGGGTGTACCAGAACTCCCACGCAAAGCAGCCCGCCGCCACCAGTAATCCGAGGTGGAACCAGCCGCCAAGGTCGAACTTCGACCCCGCCAGCATCAGGCAGCCCAACGCCAGCCCTTGCAGGGTCAGGATGATCGCCCGGTCCGCGTCGCCGAACAGGATTGCCGTGGATTTCACGCCGATCTTCAGGTCGTCATCGCGGTCGGTCATCGCGTAATACGTGTCGTAACCCACGGTCCACATCAGGTTGGCGATCCATAGCAACCACGCGACGGCCGGCAATTCACCGGTTTCTGCGGTGAACGCCATCGGCATCCCCCACGAAAATGCGGCGCCCAGCACCACTTGCGGGTAATAGGTGTAGCGCTTCATGAACGGGTAACTGAACGCCAGCGCCAGGCCGCCCAACGACAGCCAGATGGTCGCGGCATTGGTGCACAGCACCAGCAGGAAGCTCGCGCCCATCAGCAATGCGAAGAACACCAGCGCCTCTTTGGAGCTGATCTTGCCGCTCACCAGCGGCCGCTGCTCGGTACGCTTCACATGGCCATCGACCTTGCGGTCCGCCCAGTCGTTGATCACACAGCCACCGGCGCGGGTCAGCACCACGCCGAGGACGAAAATCACAATGTTGGCCAGGGACGGCGACCCCTTGCCGGCAATCCACAGCGCCCACAGCGTTGGCCAGAGCAGCAGGTAAATGCCGATCGGCTTGTCCATGCGGGTCAGCTGAATGAAATCCCAGGCCCGAGGATTCAAGCGGTTCAAGGACTTGAGCAGGCTTTGGTACATCAACGGTTCTCCGATCGGGCGCAGGCGGCGTCCCACAGGGAAGGCAGGAAAATTTCGGCCACCAAAACGCTCAAGGCGCCGCGGTCGAAGCGCGAGCGGCGGCCCCACAGCCCAGGGGATTGCACCTCGGCGGGCAACCACGATTGCGGATAATGGCAAACCTCGATGGCCCGGCGCTGAAAAGCCTGATCGCAAAACAGCAATTCGCCCAGCGAGCGGCTGCCCAGTTCGTCCATGTGCAAGCCGTCGCCTTGCAATGCACTGCGTGAGGCTACGCTGCGCGCAAACACCCACGCCTGGCCATGACCGCGCAAATACACCTCGCGCACCCAACCCTCACTGCCATCGGCCAGGTCCAGCGCTGTGCACTCGTCGGCACGCAGGGGTTGCCAGCCTTCGAACATCGGCGAGACGCTGAACGCATCATTCGACAGATGAATCAGGCGTCGAGTCAGTGAGCCTTCGTCGAACAGCCAGTCGAGAGTGGAGGCATCGGGGAGTGGCGCCAGTTCGCTGCGCGAGAGCCAGAGAGGAGCTGGAGAGGGGGATTCTGTGTGATGCACAATGAGTCATTATTGGCAGCAAATGAGGCGGCGAGCTTAACATGTCAGCTGCCGATATCGATTGAATTGGCCTGCCGTTGCGCCGAACAGGCTTGCATCCGGCGGCTCCGATCAGTACAAAACGCGCTGAGTTGGACGGCAGTGCTGCAACCATCGACCGTCCGGCCGGCAAAACGCCTGAACCTTGAGGAAGTACCTGATGAAAAAGTGGCAATGTATCGTCTGCGGCCTGATCTACAACGAAGCCGACGGTTGGCCGGATGACGGCATTGCGCCGGGCACCCGTTGGGAAGACGTCCCGGCAGACTGGCTGTGCCCGGACTGCGGTGTGGGCAAAATGGATTTTGAAATGATCGAAATCGCTGCCTGAATAATTGAGGAGTAAGGAATGAACGCACCTGTCGTAATCATTGGCACCGGCCTGGCGGGCTACAACGTGGCCCGCGAGTTTCGCAAACTCGATAGCGAAACCCCGCTGCTGCTGATTACCGCCGATGACGGGCGCTCCTACTCCAAGCCGATGCTCTCCACCGGCTTCGGCAAAAACAAGGATGCCGACGGCCTGAGCATGGCCGAACCCGGCGCCATGGCCGAGCAGCTCAAGGCCGAAATACGCACCCACACGCGCATCAGCGGTATCGACCCGGGCCACAAACGCCTGTGGATCGGTGAAGAAGCGGTGATCTACCGCGACCTGATCCTGGCCTGGGGCGCCGAAACCGTGCGCGTGCCCATTGAGGGTGATGCGGCGGATTGCGTATTCCCGATCAACGACCTGGAAGACTACGCACGCTTCCGTGCGGCGGCGGCCGGCAAGCGCCGCGTGCTGCTGCTCGGCGCCGGCCTGATCGGCTGCGAATTCGCCAACGACCTGACCCTGGGCGGCTACGAAGTACAGCTGGTTGCGCCGTGCGAACAAGTCATGCCGACCCTGCTGCACCCGGCGGCGGCCGCTGCGGTGCAGGCTGGCCTCGAAAGTCTCGGCGCGCGTTTCCACCTCGGCCCCGTGCTCAATCGCCTGCAACGCGTGGCTGACGGCCTGGAAGCGCAGCTGTCCGATGGCCAGGTGATCCCGTGCGACGTGGTGGTCTCGGCCATTGGCCTGCGCCCGCGCGTCGACCTGGCGGCTGCGGCCGGTTTGCAGGTCAACCGCGGCATCATGGTCGATCGGCACTTGAAGACCTCTCATGCCAACATCTACGCCTTGGGCGACTGCGCCGAGGTCGACGGGCTGAACCTGCTGTACGTGATGCCCCTGATGAGCTGTGCGAGGGCGCTGGCGCAAACCCTGGCCGGCAACCCGACCGCCGTCACCTATGGCCCGATGCCGATCACCGTCAAAACTCCGGTCTGCCCGCTGGTGGTGTCCCCGCCGCCACGGGGCGCAGAGGGCATCTGGACAGTCGAAGGGCAGGGCGCCGACATCAAGGTTTTGTGTCGCGATGCCGCGGGCAAGCTGCTCGGTTACGCCCTCACCGGTGCCGCCGTGATGGAAAAACTGGCCCTGAACAAAGAGCTTCCGGCCCTGTTGGCATAAATAGCGGTCGTTCTGTCGGAATCACCCCCCTTTTGCCCCAACAATGGCCGCGCCGATACTGGCGCGGGGCCTCACTGCGTGCCATCCTCACTCCCGTCTGCCGCAGAGTAGAGCACCTGCGGCGCTTTTGGCGCTGCTCCGCGAGAGCAGCACGGACATAACAACAACAAACCGTCAAAGGGGCTTCACTCACATGCGTAAACCAGACCTCGCCGCAGCCATTGCTGAAAAAGCAGACCTCACCAAAGAACAAGCCAACCGCGTTCTCAACGCCGTTCTTGAAGAAATCACCGGTGCCCTGCACCGCAAAGACAGCGTGACGCTGGTGGGTTTCGGCACCTTCCTGCAACGCCATCGCGGTGCCCGCACCGGCAAAAACCCGCAAACCGGTGAACCCGTCAAAATCAAGGCCAGCAACACCGTTGCGTTCAAGCCAGGCAAATCGTTGAAAGACAGCGTTAATCCGTAATCCGTTTTCACCTCCCGCGCAGCGGGGAGTGGAATAAAAAATGGGCACGCCAACCAGGGTTGGGTGCCCATTTTTTTGTGGAGGGTTAATTGAGGATCCCTGACTGCCCTATTGCGACAAGCAGTACCATCGCACCTACAAGCCCAATAAAACTCCATTGCAGCATTACAAGGTGTCGCTTAAGTGGGAGGGGGAAGCTGTCTATGTCCTCAGAATTGGCTAGACCTCGTTTAAGGAAAAACCCCGGGAATGTAAGAATGCTAGAAATGTTTCCTACCAGCGGTAACCTGCCATAGATAGTTGTGCGCTTATATATTCCGAAAGTCAGTAGAGACGAGCTGTTTTTGAAGTGTGACGACATCAAGTCACCCTTGGTATAACTCAGATACAAAGCTGTTCCAATGCAGATGAATTGACAAATAATAACCACGCCGCCCAAGCTGCCGATGATCATTTTAGCGGTAGTCATTTCATGGTCTCTCGATGCCCCTCCACCGACGGCAATCTTTAGCGAGCCGCCGTATTTGAAGTATTTAGCAGCCTTTGCCACACCTTCAAGGTGTGGCAAAGGCTGCATCTGTCCCGCTATGTCATCGCGCCGTGATCAGGCTATTTGAGCACTCCTGATTTCAATAACGTTATTAGTAATGCCAAAACTGCGAATGACCCGATAACACTCCATTGCAACGCGACTAGCTTCCGTCTCAGTGGGTGGGGGAAAAATTCAAAGTCCTCAATGCTGAGGATTCCATGTTTGATGTAAAAACTGGGAAAAGTAAGAACCATACAAGCGCTACCCACAAGCTGCAGCTTGCCCCAAGGGCCTGTATGTATACGTACGGTGTTAGTAATGGATGAAGAGCTGTTCTTGAAATGCTCTAGCAACAACTCTCTCTTCGTATAGCCAAAGTACAATGCGACGACATTGCCGATCATCAGAGTGGCGATCGGAATGCCACACAAGCTGCCAGCAACCATTTCCGCGGTAGTCATTTCGTATTCTCGTAAACGACTTCGGCGATCTCCTCACCACCAATTTCTCCCAATTTTCCACCCGCATAGGTGCCTGCACCCACCGCAACGATACTGCACGCAAGCATTGAAAATCCGCCTGTTGGAACTCCCATTGCCACGCAAAGTCCGCCGATTGCTGAAGCGGTTAACATCCTGCCTGCAGCCATGCCTCCAGCCACTCCACCGGTAAAACTCCCAGACTCTGTTAGCCGGATTCGTTCACATGCCTCGGTACTTCCTGCAGCGCAAACATCTTGAACCTTCCTGGCAGATGCTCCTCCGCCGACGGCAGTAACCAGCCAACCACCGTACTGAACGTATTTTGAAGCCTTTGCCACACCTTCAAGATGGGTGGCATAGCCCGGTATTTGCCCCGCAGGACTGGCATTGGTCCAGTGGTGGACCAGGCTTTGGCTGGAGATGCCCAACATTTTTTTCAAATTGATGTGGTTTGGGAATCCAATTCCCTTGCGGGTCAGTGCCGTCATATGGCTGTTCAGTTGTGCGAGCAGACGCTGGCGCTCTGCAAAGAACGCTGGCGAGCGCAGGTGCCCGTCTCTTTGAAGCGTATTTTGTTGCAACGCTTCAATATCCCTCAAAGCATTGCCGACGTTATCCAGATTATTCTTGAAAATGCTCGCGCCGACTCCAATAGCGCCGGAGCCATAGGTCAAGAAGTTCTGGATGACATCCCGGTGCTGCACCATGAAATCCGCTTCTTCCGGGCTGAGCGTTTCAAGCACCCGATTGGTCTTGGCCGCCACGTCCATGAGCAGGGCTTCTTCACGGGTGCACTGGTAGTTGCTGGGGTCGCTCAGCACGATCATCGAGCCGGCTTTGACGTCGCTCAAGTTGGGATTGAGCAGTTTGAATTTGCCCATCACCGCCGGGTCGCGCAGGGTGAACAACGAGGCCTCAAGCTGTTCGCGGGTGGTGCTTTTGGGCACGATGTAGAAGCCCGGCTCCGGCGCATCGCGGCCAGTGAGCTGTGGTGGAGATGGGGCGTTTGTCATTGACGTAAAACCAGATGGGCGCGGTGCAATCGGACTTCTGGTGGTTGTCGACGATGGTATGGCCGAGGCCGATTGAGCGGTTGCCCTGGCTGCTTTCGGTGCAGGAGGTTCATTGACATAACTGCCCTCGAAATTCGAGGGAATCAGTTGGGCTTCACAGGGGCAGCCGCTGAAACTATCCAGCGTGCCAGCAACACGTCGACCCTCGCTTAGGACGTGAGAAACGCCGCCGATGATCCGGTAACTCTTCTTGTCTTTTCCGCAACTGACCAGATCACCCTCACGAGCATGGATGAGACCGAAACTGAAAGTGTGGTCCCCCTCCAGAACGGTACCGCCGCAGGTAGTTTTGTCGCCTAGCCCAATGTAAAACCCGGTAGCCATGTCTTGATGTCCCTTTCCACTGGCGTCCCAACCCTTGGGAAACGCGCCATCGTTAACAATGAGTGACTCCGGCTCGGGAACGAGTCGGGCTAGCGCAAAGTACGTGACCAGAGAGGTAATTCAAGACAACACAGGGAGAGCAGGAAGCTTCCTACGCAGATTTGGGAAAGGGAGAAGTGAGTGGGAGTTGGCTTTTAAGGGCGGCAGCAGCGACTTGCCTTAAAACCCCGATGGTGACGGCTCCGATCGGGGGCGTTTTCCTGCTTGGCGAGTTAGCAGGTTCGGCTTAATTTCTTCGTGAGAATCGCCGTCATTTCCGGTTCTTCCAGATGATCCAGCGCTTGCTCTACCAGCAAATGCGCCCCCTCAGCCACGCGACTGATCGCCAGGGCTACTGAGCGGCGCGAGCCGTCTACATCATCGGCCAGGTCAGCGGCGATGGCGCTGATGGACAGCAGATCTTCCGAGGCGTTGGCCAGCAGTGCTTCGGTATTGATGTCAGGACAGACGCTGAAGAGTTGGCCGTTGCGTTTTGGTTGTTTCTGTTCGGTTTGGGTTGCATGGTGATCGGGGGCGCGTTCTACCGCTTGATTGAGCTCTTTGGTATTAAGGGCTTCGTAGGAGGGAGGGGCTTCGTTTACTGGGGGATTCGGTGTTGGCTTAATCATTGGAATCGTACCGATTTGAGGGCTAACACCATTTCGCTTGCACTTCGAAAGAGGTGGCAGCTGTGTATAGGTGTGCAAGACCGGAATCGGTAAACCGGCAGATCGGAAGATCTCCCACACACAGCTGCCATAATGATCCGCGAGCATAAAAAAACGCTCTGGGAATAGCCATTACCGATTGTGTGCCGATTCCGGACTTGCACGTCCGAGTCACCGATTTTGCGGTGACTTAAAGAGGTTATCGGTGCCGACCAAAATCGCCTAGTTCGCGCATGGCCCGGCGTTTTGAAGGAAATGTCCGAGAAGTCTGCGGGGTGCAAGATCAAAAGATCGCAGCCTTCGGCAGCTCCTACAGGAATGTGTTTCTGCCGTTGTAGGAGTGCCAGGGAAGGCATTCCTACGCATGAGTGTGGAACGATCAGTGAGACAGTATGAAAGCGTGACTTAGCGGTCATCATGCGAGAAATATGGCTTATCTTCTTCTAACGCATCTGAAAGGTGGTGTTCTGTTGTTAAGCCGTTAAACTGCCCCAGCCGTTCATTTTTCTCTTGAGGCTGTGCGCATGAAATTTCGTTTTCTGCTGTGGATGCTGGGTTTGTTGATGGGTAAGGCCAGCCGGACCAATCCGGCGTTTCAGCAGCAGTTGGGTGACAAGGACCTGGTGTTTCAGCTGCAGACCCTGGACGGGAAAGTGGCGCGGCATTTCCGCGTGAAAGACCAGCGCATCACCAGCCAATCGGGTGTGCATGCCGAGCCTGCGTTTGCGATTGCCTTTAAAGACGCCGCGTACGGCTTTGCCACGATGCAGGCGAAGAACAAGCAGCTGGCGTTCATGACGGGGATTCAGGACAAGTCGATTCAGATCAAGGGCAACCCGGCGCTGGTGATCTGGTTCCAGGGGCTGACCAAGTATTTGAAGCCGAAGAAGGCCAAGCCCAAGGCTTGAGGTCTTTCAGGTAGACCGAGTGATATTCATCGCGGGCAAGCCCGCTCCCACAGGATTCAGGTGATCCATGTGGGAGCGAGGCTGCTCGCGATTGCTTTTCAGCCTTGGGTGAACTGCGAAGCCAGTTCGCGCAGCAGCACTTCGGCCTCGAGGACTTTGCTGACCACGTCGTTGGCTTTTTCGCGGCTCAGGCCAAGGCGTTCGAGCAGGGCGTCGGGGATGTCTTCGTCGGGGCCGGAGCCGATGCCACGGCTGCGCAGCAGGCGCACCGACAGGCACACCAGGTTCGGGTACTCAGCGAATTCGCCGTCGTAATGCGGGTCGTGCTGGAAGCGCAGGGCGGTGGCCAGTTCTTCGGGCATGTCCCAGTAGCGCATCAGCCATGAGCCGATCTGTTCACGGCTGATGCCCAGCAGGTGCTGTTCCACGAAGCTGTGGCACAGGTGCGGGTTGACCTCCAGGTGGCGGCAGATCAGCGAGAAGTGCGGCGGGAACACGTGGGCCAGCAGCAGGTAGCCGAAGTTGTGCAGCAGGCCGGCCAGGTAGGTCAGGCCGGCTTCCGGACGCTGGGCGCGGGGCATGGCGCGGGTCAGGCCTTCGATGACGGCGGCGGTGTAGATCGATTGCTGCCAGTAGGGCGTGGAGTGTTGCGGGTGGTCCTTGGGCAGGCTCAGGGTTTTGCCCAGGGCCAGGCCCAGCGCCAGGTTGATCACCAGGTCGAAGCCCAGCACCCGCACGATGGCGTCTTCCACCGAGCGGATCTTGCCCGGCGAGGCGTAGTACGGCGATGCCGCCCAGCTCACGACTTGTGCGGCCAGCGCCGGGTCGGTTTCGACCACGCCGGTGATGTCGTCGATGGTGGCGTTGGGGTCGACGCGCAGCTTGATGATTTTTTGCGCGGTTTCGGCCAGCGGCGGAATCTCGATGGTCGCTTCCAGACGCTGCTGGATGCGCCGTGCGGTGAACGCCTGGACGGCCTGGGTGATTTCCTCGCGGTCGTCATCGGGGCGGTCAAGGTTGGGGCGGATGCTGGTCAGGTTTTCGCCGAAGTTGGCGGCGCTGGCCTTGATCAGCATGGTCGCCTTGAAGTCTTCGCTGGTGATTTCCAGCAGCACGCCCGGCTCACCGGAGTTGATCAGCAACTTCGGCTCGCGCAGCAGGCTTTCGTCGTACAGGCACGGTGAACTGGTCAGCGCCGGCAGGCCTGGCAGCAAGCTGAGGTTGTGCTTGCCGAGCATTTTTTTCAGGCGTTCGATGGGTACGGCGGCGAGGCGGCGACCGGTGAGTTCGGTCAGGCGATTGAGGTCCAGCAATTGGCTCTGCGGGAACAGCACCATCAATACACCAACGCTGTCTTCCAGCAGAACGGCCTGCACTTTGCGCGCGGCATTGAGGCCGTGACGATCCAGCACTTCTTCGTAGGTAATGCCCAACTTGCCCAGCATCAGCCGAATAACCGACGGAGCGTGCGGGGTGTCGGGTGCGAAGGCAACTTCGGTCATGGTCTGTATCCGTACTTAAACAATGGCGGGAGTATAACCAGCTTGCTTGGGGCCACGCCTCAGAAACCGTGACGGTTGTCACACTTGGCCGTATTGTTGGCCATGACGCAGCCATCGGTCGAGTAGCGGGCTGACGTGGGTCGGCCAGCGTTCGAGCAATGCCTGGGCGGCATCCCGCACGGCGGGCAGCAAATCGGCATCGCGCATCAGGTCAGCGACCTTGAATTGAAGCAGGCCGGTTTGCCGGGTGCCGAGCATTTCGCCGGGGCCGCGCAGTTCCAGATCCCTTTCGGCGATGACGAAACCATCGTTGGTTTCACGCATGATGCCCAGGCGCTGGCGGCCGATCTGCGACAGTGGCGGATGGTAGAGCAGCACGCAATGGCTGACGGCGCTGCCCCGGCCGACTCGGCCGCGCAACTGGTGCAATTGCGCCAGGCCCAGGCGCTCGGGGTTTTCGATGATCATCAGGCTGGCGTTGGGCACGTCGACGCCGACTTCGATCACCGTGGTCGCGACCAGCAGTTGCAGGTTGCCGGCCTTGAATTCGGCCATCACCGCAGCTTTTTCCGCAGGCTTCATGCGGCCGTGGATCAGCCCGACTTTCAACTCGCCGAGAGCGGCAGTGAGGTCCTCGAAGGTAGTTTCCGCTGCCTGGCAGGTCAGCTCTTCCGACTCTTCGATCAGCGTGCACACCCAATAGGCCTGACGCCCTTCGGCGCAAGCGCTACGCACCCGCTCGATGACTTCGACCCGCCGGGTGTCGGTGATCAGCACGGTGTTGACCGGGGTTCGGCCGGGCGGCAATTCGTCGAGGATCGAGGTGTCGAGGTCGGCGTAGGCGCTCATGGCCAGCGTGCGCGGAATCGGCGTGGCAGTCATGATCAACTGGTGCGGGCACATGCGTCCGCCGACGCCTTTCTGCCGCAAGGCCAGACGCTGCTGCACGCCGAAACGGTGCTGTTCGTCGATGATCACCAGCGCCAGGTTCTTGAATTGCACTTCGTCCTGGAACAGCGCGTGGGTGCCGACCACCATCGGCGTGCCGCTGGCGATTTGCTCCAGCGCGGCTGCGCGGTTCTTGCCCTTGAGCTTGCCGGCCAGCCAGGCGACTTCAATGCCCAGCGGCTCAAGCCAGCGCTTGAAGGTGATGAAGTGCTGCTCGGCGAGAATTTCGGTGGGTGCCATCAGCGCGACCTGATAACCGGCCTCCAGCGCTTGCAGCGCGGCAAGGGCGGCGACCACGGTTTTACCGGCGCCGACGTCGCCCTGGATCAGCCGCAGCATCGGTTCGTGCTGGCTGAGGTCATAGGCGATTTCATTGCCGACCCGCTGTTGGGCACCGGTCGGACTGAAGCCGAGGTTGGCCAGGTATTTGGCCGGCAGCCTGGTGGCTTTGGGCATCGCTGGCGCACGCAGGGAGCGCATGCTTTCACGCAGGCGCTGTTGCGACAGTTGATGGGTCAGCAGTTCTTCGAAAGCCAGACGGTGCTGCGCCCAGTGGTGACCGAGTGCCAGTTCATCGACGTCGGCATCGGCGGGCGGGTTGTGCAGGTAGCGGATCGCATCGGCCAGCGGCGCCAGTTGGTAATCCCGGGCCAGTTCGTTCGGTAGCCAGTCGGGCAGGCTGCTGGGGCCGAGCAGGGTGAGGGTCTGCATGCACAACTGGCGCAAGCGCTGTTGGGTCAGGCCTTCGGTGAGCGGGTAGACCGGGGTCAGGGTTTCATCCACCGGCGGCGGTTCGTCGCCGGTGATGGCGCGGTATTCCGGGTGGTAGATCTCCAGCCCCGAAGCGCCGGGCCGCGCCTCGCCGTAGCAGCGAATCCGCGTGCCGCGTTTCAGGCCTTCTTTTTGCGCGTTACTGAAATGATAGAAACGCAGGCTCAAGCCCCCGGTGCCATCCTGCAACCGGACCACCAGGCTGCGTCGCCGGCCCATGACCACATCGGCACCGCTGACGGTGCCTTCGATGACCGCATCTTGCCCGGGCCGCAGTGCGCCGATCGGCACGACACGGGTGCGATCCTGATAGCGTAACGGCAGGTGAAACAACACGTCCTGGAGGTTTTCCAGGCCGACCTTGGCCAGTTTCTCGGCCATGGCTTCACCGACACCCTTGAGTGCCGTCACCGACACTTGCGACAACTCGCTCATGACCGTTGCTTAGCCCGCGGCGACTTGCGCCGCTGGCTTGGCCACCGAGCACAGGCGAATGGAGTCAGCGAGGATTTCAATCGCTTTCGGGCGCGGGAAGCTGGCGCGCCAGGCAATGGCCACGGTGCGGAACGGTACGGGTGCCGACAACGGACGCACCTCGATCACGCCGGGGGCGTAGTGATGACTGTCGACTGCCGACAACGGCAGGATCGAAATCCCGAGACCCGAGGCGACCATGTGGCGAATGGTTTCCAGGGAGCTGGATTCCACCGTGGTGTGCTTGGCGCCGTCGTTGCCTTTGGTCAGGGTCGGGCAGGCTTCCAGCACCTGGTCGCGGAAGCAGTGGCCTTCGCCGAGCAGCAGCAGGCTCTTGTCGTTGAGCAGGCTGGCGTCGATGGATTCCTTTTGTGTCCACGGGTGCTGCGCCGGCATCAGCACGTAGAACGGCTCGTCGTAGAGCTGCAGGGTCAGCACGTCGGCTTCATTGAACGGCAGGGCGATGATGATCGCGTCGAGCTCGCCGTTGCGCAGTTTGTCGCGCAGCACGTGGGTGAAGTTTTCTTCAATGTACAACGGCATCTGCGGGGCGACCCGGTGCAGTTGTGGAATCAGGTGCGGAAACAGGTACGGACCGACGGTGTAGATCGCGCCGACCTTGAGTGGGGCGGTCAGCTGGTTCTTGCCGGCCTGGGCCAGTTCGCGGATGCCTTGGGCCTGTTCCAATACCTTTTGGGCCTGGGCCACGATGCCTTCGCCGACCGGCGTCAGGCGCACGGCGCTTTTGCTGCGCTCGAAAATCAGCACACCGAGTTCGTCTTCAAGCTTTTTCACGCCTACCGACAGGGTCGGCTGGCTGACGTGGCAACGCTCGGCCGCGTGGCCGAAGTGCTGCTCTTGGGCGAGGGTAACGATGTAGCGTAATTCTGTGAGGGTCATAGCAAGCGTCCATGTAGTTGCGGGCCAAGCATACCGGCTGCAATCGATAGACGCACGTTATCAGACTGAGTGCGTCGAGTGACACCGGGCAATGCGAAAGGCAAAAAAAGATCGCAGCCTGCGGCAGCTCCTACACGGGTTAATGTGATCCCTGTAGGAGCTGCCGCAGGCTGCGATCTTTTGATCTGCTGCTTTCTACCGCCGGCGTTTTTCCAGCGAATACACAAAGGGTGCAACGATTTCGATGGAGCCATTGGTCAACATGTCGGGCGGTGGCTTGGGCAGCGGTTGAGCGCGGCGGATCATTTCCAGGGTGGCCCGGTCCAGATCGGCAGTGCCCGAGGCGCCTACCAGCTCGAACGACAACACATTGCCTTCGGCATCCACGACGAAACGCAGACGGTTCATGCCTTCCTTGCCCCGCGCCTGGGCACTTGCAGGGTACTTCTTGTACTTCTGCAGGTGTGCCAACAGCGTGCCTTGCCAGCTGGCCTTGGCCGCCATTTGAGCAGGCGACGGACCCGGCGCAGGCTGGGCTGATTTCTCCGTCGGTGCCTGGGTCTGCTGGGTTTCGGCCGGTTTTTCTTCGGCCGGTTTTTCCTTCGGCGGCTCGGGTTTCTTCTCTACCGGCTTGGGCGGTTGCGGCTTCGGCTTGGGTTTGACCGGCTTGGGCACGGCAATTTCAGCTTTCGGCGCTTCAGCGAGCTTGGGTATCGGCAATTCTTCAACCGGAGCCGGTGGCTGCGGCGGAGTGACGACCTTCGGCGGAGCAGGCGGTGGCGGGGCAGGAACCGGCGCCAGTTCGACCATCATTGCCTGGGGGGGCAATTCAATGGGCGGGCGGGCGGACCAGTTCAGCGCCAGCGCGATGGCCAGCGCGTGAACACCCAGCACCACGGCCAGGCTACCGCTGTAACGCGTCAGCTTATGGCGCGTCGTGATCATTTCTTGGCTGCCGTCTCGAGTCCGACCAGACCTACCTTCAGGTAACCGGCAGAGCGCAGGTTGTCCATCACGCTCATCAGGTCGCCGTAATCCACGCCTTTGTCGGCCTGGAAGAAGATTGTCGTGTCTTTCTTGCCCTGGGTCCTGGCGTCGAGGGTGGCACCGAGTGCTTCGGCCTTCACTTCGTCTTCACCGAGGAACAGGCGCTGGTCAGCCTTGACGCTGAGGAACACCGGTTTCTCTGGCCGCGGCGCCGGTTTGGCGGTGGACGCAGGCAGGTCGACCTTGATGTCCACGGTGGCCAGCGGGGCCGCCACCATGAAGATGATCAACAGCACCAACATCACGTCGATGAACGGCGTTACGTTGATTTCGTGGTTTTCGGACAGATCGTCGTCTGCCCCTTCTTTCAAATGCAGGCCCATGGCCGATTACCCCACTTTCACCATGTGCGGTTGCGAGCTGCGCTCAGGCTGGTGGTCGAGGTCGCGGCTGACCAGCAGCAGGACCTGTGCCGACGCGTCGGACACCTGAGCCTTGTAACCGGCGATGGAGCGGGCAAAGACGTTGTAGATCACGACCGCCGGGATCGCTGCAACCAGGCCCAGCGCGGTAGCCAGCAGGGCTTCGGCGATGCCGGGGGCGACGACGGCAAGGTTGGTGGTCTGGGTCTTGGCGATGCCGATGAAGCTGTTCATGATGCCCCATACGGTGCCGAACAGGCCGACAAACGGGGCGGTGGAACCGATGGTGGCCAGCACGCCGGTGCCGCTGCTCATGTTGCGACCGCAGGCCGCGACCAGGCGCTCAAGACGGAAGCTGACGCGTTCCTTGATGCCTTCTTTCTCACGGCTGTTGACCGACAGGCGCATCTCTTCGAGAGCATCATGTACCAGCAGGTTGGCCAGGGTGCCTTCCTTCGCCGCGGTAGCGCTGGCTTCCTTGAGGGAGGCGGATTTTTTCAGTTGGGCGATTTCACCGCGCAGACGACGCTTGGCACCCATCAGCTCAAGCCCCTTGGCGATCCAGATAGTCCAGGTGATGATCGAGGCGATGGCCAGGCCGATCATCACGATTTTCACGATGATGTCGGCATTCTTGTACATGCCCCATGGCGACAGGTCGTGGGCCATGCCCAGGGTGTTGTCGGCTTCGAGGACTTCAGGGACGTCTTCACCCAGTGTTTCTGCCGGTGCGGCCAGGGCCGGATCGGTCGCAACCGGAGCTACGGCCGGGGCGGCGTGATCGGCCGGAGCCGGCGCGGTGGTGGCAGGTGTGGCTGGCGCCTGGGCATCGGCGAAAGCGGCGACTGGCGCGAGCATCAGGCTGAGGAGCAGGGCGGCCACTGCGCTCCGGGCGCGAGGTCGTTTGGTTGGCGAAGCGGAGAATTGATTGCGTGTCATGCTGGCCGGACCTGAGAGAAAAAACGGGTGATGTTCTTCCAGGCCTCGAAGGCCGAGAACAAAAGTGGGAAGGCATTATTGCAATTAATTCTTGTTAACAAAAGTAATAGCGTCTCTTTTTTTCCTGCATTGCTAGCCGCCTGTCTATTGCCGGCGCTAGTCTGTGGCTTTGCGATGGGAGTTTTCTGATGTCTGCGCCTACTGTTTTGATCGCCGGCTGCGGTGATGTCGGCAGCCGCCTGGCTACACAATTGCTGGCGGCGGGGTGGGAGGTCCATGGCCTGCGACGCGACGTTTCACGCCTGCCCAAGGGCGTCATCGGCGTGGCCGGTGACCTGTTCAACAAAGACTGCCCGGACACTTGGCCAATCGGCGCCGTGGATTACCTGGTGTATTGCGCGGCGGCCACCGATCACGACGAAGCCGGTTACCGCGCTGCGTATGTCCAGGGCCTGGAGCATGTGCTGGAGTGGCTGGACGACTACGGGCAGGTGCCCAACCGCCTGTTGTTCGTGTCCAGCAGCAGTGTCTACGGTCAGCAGAACGGCGAATGGGTCGACGAGGCCTCACCGGCCGTGGCGGCGGGCTATTCCGGGCGTGTGATGCTCGAAGCCGAGCAACTTGCCCTCAAAAGCGGCATTCCGGCGAGCATCGTGCGTCTGACCGGCATTTATGGTCCGGGCCGTGAGTGGCTGCTGACACAGGTTCGTCGGGGGTATCGCGTGGTAACCGATCCGCCGTTGTATGCCAATCGGATTCATGCCGACGACGCCGCGGGATTGATGGCATGCCTGCTTGAGGCGGATCGGCGTGGCGTAGCGCTGGATGATGTCTACATCGGCGTCGATGACGCGCCGGCAGCGCTGGCGGATGTGGTGGGCTGGTTGCGTGAGTATCTGGGTGTGACCGAGTGGGCCGATGACGACAGCGTGCGTCGCACCGGCAGCAAACGCTGCAGTAATGCACGGGCAAAAGCGTTGGGCTGGACGCCGAAGTACCCGAGTTTCCGCGAGGGGTATGCGGCGATTCTTGAGGGGCGCTGCTGATAGCAAAAGATCGCAGCCTGCGGCAGCTCTTACAGGTGTACATATAACCTTTGTAGGAGCTGCCGAAGGCTGCGATCTTTTCAGGGATTTATTGCTTTTCCAGCAGCCACTTGCGCTCACCCGGGGTGAACGAGGGCATCTCGTCCGCCTGCGCCGTGTTCACGGTCTGGAAAATCTCCAGCTCCTTGCCCTTGCGTGCAAAGATCCAGGCGTTGCCCTGGCCATTGAGTTGCAGCCACATGTTGTCATTGCCGCCACTCATGGATGCGCAATCGCCGGCCAGGCACAACGCATAGCGGTCGCTGCCTGGCAGGCCGGTCACCTGGCCGTCGGCCTGGAATTGAACCGTGTTGCCTTCGCCCGGGCCGTTCACGATTGTCCAGCCGCCGCCCATGTAGGCGGAATACAGCGCACGTTCGAAGCTGGCGCCCATGGGTGCGCCATCCGGTACCTGGATCTGTACGCGGTCGAAGACTTGCTCGGGCTCGTTGTCGCTTGCGGACTGGCTCAGTTGCTTGCCGTCACGCTTCAGCTCACTGGCCGAGCTGCCATAAAAGTCGACTTTCCAGGCGCCGGACTGTTCACCCAGCAGCTTGCCGTCGACATTTTCAAAACCGTTGGTGTAGCGGGCCTGACCGGCCTTGGTGTTGATGTCCCATTCCAGGTTCGGGCCATAGGCCTGGAGCGCTTCACGCAGGGGGACGCCTTTGGCGGCAGCATCGATCGCCACCTGGTTGATCCAGGTGCCGCTGATGTCGCGGTCGGCAGGGTTGCTGGCACATCCGCCCAGGAACAGGGCGAGCAGCGAGAGAGCAAGCGCGTTGCGCATGGGTGGAATCCTTTCAAGCATTCTTTTACAGCAGAGCAGTCGGCGCAGCCCGTGGCTGCGCCGTACGCTTTACTCGATGACCAGGATGGCATCCATTTCAACCTGCGAACCCTTTGGCAGGGCTGCTACGCCGATGGCGGCGCGGGCAGGGTAAGGCTGGTCGAAGTACTTGCCCATGATCTCGTTGACCTTGGCGAAGTGGCTCAGGTCGGTGAGGAAGATGTTCAGCTTGACGATGTCCTTGAACGAACCGCCAGCAGCTTCAGCCACGGCCTTGAGGTTCTCGAACACCTGGACGGTCTGGGCTTCGAAGCCTTCGACCAGTTCCATGGTTTTTGGGTCCAGGGGAATCTGACCCGACATGTAAACGGTGTTGCCAGCCTTGATCGCCTGGGAGTAAGTACCGATGGCGGCCGGGGCCTTGTCGCTGGTGATAACAGTCTTGGTCATTGATGACTCCTTGTAATGAGGTGGCTACGTTTGCGAGCTATGCACGCATGCGGGTGATGCGAATCACCCCGGTCAGGGCGCGCAGTTTCTTGATCACGCGGGCCAGGTGCACACGGTCGTGTACGCTGACCACCAACTGGACCACGCTGATGCGACCATCGCGTTCGTCCATGCTGATTTTCTCGATGTTGCCGTCGGCGGCGTTGACGCTGCTGGCCAACAGGGCGATCAGGCCGCGCTGGTGTTCCAGCTCGACGCGCAGTTCGACGTTGAATTCGCCGGTGACATCCTTGGCCCACGAGAGCTGGATGCATTTTTCCGGGTTGTGGCGGATTTCGCTGATGTTGCGGCAGTTGTCCAGGTGCACGACCATGCCTTTGCCGGCGGACAGGTGGCCGACGATCGGGTCGCCCGGGATCGGCGTGCAACACTTGGCGTAGCTGAGCACCAGGCCTTCGGTGCCGCGAATCGCCAGCGGGCCTTCAGGGCTGGGTAGCTGCTCGCCTTCGCCCAGCAACCGGCGGGCCACCACATAGGCCATGCGATTGCCCAGGCCGATGTCTTCGAGCAAATCTTCGATCAGCTCCAGGCGGTACTCGACGAGCATGGCCTTGACGCGCTCGGCCGGGATTTTCTCCAGCGAGCTGTCGAAGCCGTTGAGGACCTTGTTCAGCAGGCGCTCGCCCAGGCTGATGGATTCGGAGCGGCGCTGCAGTTTCAGGGCATGGCGTATGTGCGTGCGCGCCTTGCCGGTGACCACGAAGTTGAGCCAGGCCGGGTTCGGCCGCGCGCCGGGAGCGCTGACGATCTCGACCGTGGAGCCGCTTTGCAGCGGTTCGGACAGCGGCGCGAGACGACGATTGATACGGCAGGCAATGCAGCTGTTGCCCACGTCGGTGTGAACCGCGTAAGCGAAGTCGACCGCCGTGGAGCCCTTGGGCAGTTCCATGATCCGGCCTTTGGGCGTGAACACGTAGACCTCGTCCGGGAACAGGTCGATCTTCACGCTTTCGATGAATTCCAGCGAGTTGCCGGCGCGTTGCTGCATCTCCAGCACGCCCTTGACCCACTGGCGGGCGCGGGCATGGGTGCCTTTGGGCTGCTCGTCGCCGCTGGATTTGTACAGCCAATGGGCGGCGATGCCGTTGTTGGCCATCTCTTCCATTTCACGGGTGCGGATCTGGATCTCGATCGGAACACCGTGCATGCCGAACAGCGTGGTGTGCAGCGACTGATAGCCGTTGGCCTTGGGGATCGCGATGTAATCCTTGAAACGCCCTGGCAGTGGTTTATATAAGTTATGTACAGCACCCAGCACGCGGTAGCAGGTATCGACCTTGTCGACGATGATCCGGAACGCGTAGACGTCCATGATCTCGTTGAAGGCCCGACGCTTGCCGCGCATTTTCTTGTAGATGCCGTAGAGGTGTTTCTGGCGACCGCTGACCTCGCCCTGGATGCCATCGATGGCCAGGCAGTGGCTTAAGGATTCTTCGATCTTGTTGACGATTTCCTTGCGGTTGCCCCGGGCGCGTTTGACCGCCTGGTAGATCCGCGCGGAACGCATCGGGTGCATGGCCTTGAAGCCAAGGTCTTCGAACTCTATGCGGATGGCGTGCATGCCCAGCCGGTTGGCGATGGGTGCATAGATTTCCAGGGTTTCCTTGGCGATGCGCCGGCGTTTTTCGCCGGACAGCACTTCCAGCGTGCGCATGTTGTGCAGGCGGTCGGCCAGCTTGACCAGGATCACGCGAATGTCGCGGGCCATGGCCATGGCCATTTTCTGGAAGTTTTCGGCTTGGGCTTCGGCCTTGGTCTCGAAGTTCATCTGGGTCAGTTTGCTGACCCCGTCGACCAGTTCGGCCACGGTTTCACCGAACTGCGCTTGCAGCGCTTCCTTGGCAATACCGGTGTCTTCGATCACGTCATGCAGCATCGCGGCCATCAGGCTCTGATGGTCCATGTGCATGTCGGCAAGAATATTCGCAACCGCGAGTGGGTGCGTGACGTACGCCTCGCCGCTACGGCGGCGTTGGCCGTCGTGGGCTTGCTCGGCGTAGAAATACGCTCGGCGGACCAGGTTGACCTGGTCCTTGCCGAGGTAGGCCGATAAGCGATCGGCGAGGGCGTCTATGCTCGGCATGATGTCTCCTGCCGTAAGCTTTTATCCCGCGCCGTGCTACGTCGACCAGGCATAGGCTTAGACGGCCTCGTTGGACTCGTCCTCGAATGCAGCAAAAAGCGGTTCATCTTCAACGATTTCGGCTTCGGCGATAGCTGCGTAGTCGATCAGGCCTTCAGCGATTTCACGCAGGGCGACGACGGTAGGCTTGTCGTTTTCCCATGCTACTTTCGGCTCTTTGCCGCCGGTGGCCAGTTGACGGGCACGCTTGGTAGAGAGCATGACCAGCTCAAAGCGGTTATCCACGTGTTCTAGGCAGTCTTCAACGGTTACGCGGGCCATGGTCTTCCTCGTAGCAAATGCAATATGCGCGCTGCCCGGATGGGCGAGCGGACTCGACAGTTTAAAAAATCACCAGCGTTTAGGGAAGCGCTGATTTTTTGACCAAGCCCTTCAACGCGCTGCAAGTGCCAATGTAAAGCCCTTGCAGCGGTTTTGGGAAGAGCTGATTAACCGAGCAATTCGGCCAGCAATTTGCCGTGACGCTGCTGCTGACGCTTCTGAATCAGCTGATTGGCGCGGAAAATCGCCTTCAGGTCGTGCAGTGCGTGGGCGAAATCGTCGTTGATGATCAGGTAATCGTAGTCGACGTAATGGCTCATTTCGCTGACGGCTTCGCGCATCCGGCCGTCAATGACTTCGTCACTGTCCTGGCCGCGATTGGTCAGGCGCTGGTGCAGGGCCTGCAATGACGGCGGCAGAATGAAGATCGAACGGGCCTGAGGCATCAGCTTGCGCACTTGCTCGGCACCTTGCCAGTCGATTTCCAGAATCAGGTCGTGGCCTTCGTCCAGGGTCTGCTGCAGGTGGCTTTGCGAAGTGCCGTAGAGATTGCCGAACACTTCAGCACGCTCGAGGAAATCCCCGTGTTCGATCATCTTCACGAACTCGCTGCGGTCGACGAAGTGATAGTTCACGCCATTCACTTCACCGGGGCGCATGGCGCGGGTAGTGTGGGAGACCGAGACGCGGATCTCCGGATTTGCATCGGTCAGGGCCTTGACCAGGCTGCTCTTGCCCGCACCCGAAGGGGCGGAAATGATGTACAGGGTGCCGGTGCTGTGTGTCATGTCGGGGGTAGCCTTACTCAATGTTCTGCACTTGTTCGCGCATCTGCTCGATCAACACCTTGAGGTTGACCGCAGCCTGGGTGCTGCGCGGGTCGAAGGCTTTGGAGCCCAGTGTATTGGCTTCGCGGTTGAGTTCCTGCATCAGGAAGTCCAGGCGCCGACCGGCGGCACCGCCGGATTTGAGCACCCGGCGAACTTCGATGATGTGAGTGCTCAGGCGATCCAGTTCTTCGGCGACGTCGCTTTTTTGCGCGAGCATGACCATTTCCTGCTCCAGGCGCTGCGGATCCATCTCGGCCTTCATGTCGGCGAAGCGGTCGAGGACTTTCTGGCGCTGGGTGGCGAGCATTTGCGGGACCAGTTCGCGCAAGGTCACCACGTCTTCCTCGATGGAGCTCAGGCGCTCGTTGATCAGCCGCGCCAGCTCCGCGCCTTCGCGTTCGCGGCCGGCTTTCAGTTCCTTGAGGCCCTGGTTGAACAGCGCCAACGCTTCGGCGTTCAAGGCTTGCGGGTCGGTGGCGTCGCCTACCAGGACGCCGGGCCAGGCCAGGACTTCCAGCGGGTTCAGCGCTGCCGGGTTCTTGATCAGGCTGGCGATGGTCTCGGCGGCGGCGACCAGTTGCGCGGCGCGCTCCTGATCGATTTGCAGCGACTTGCCGGTATTTTCTTCGGTGAAGCGCAGGGTGCATTCGAGCTTGCCCCGCGATACTCCCTGGCGCAGGGCTTCACGAACAGCGCCCTCGAGGTCGCGAAAGGATTCCGGCAGGCGCAGGTGGGGTTCCAGGTAGCGGCTGTTGACCGAGCGCAGTTCCCAGCTCAGGGTGCCCTGAACGCCGGCTTTCTCGACGCGGGCGAAGGCGGTCATGCTGTGCACCATGGAGGTACCTCGCAGGCAGATCGGCACAGAACCGAGGTTCCGGGAATCCGATATCAATGAATTAAAGCCGACTGGCAGCAAAGGCGCAGGATTGTAGCGCAGTGGCGCGGATGCGCCCAAACACACAGTGTGACAAAGAGCGGCAGGCCTGCACCGACGCGCGGTGCAGAGCCCTCGGTCGTCGGCGGAATTTTTTAGAAGTGCCCAGTGGCGGCCGTCGGCTCTATAATGCTCCGCAGTTTTCCGTCCCCAGTACAGGTACTCCCTATGATACGTCCAAGTGGTCGCGCTGCCGATCAGCTCCGCTCGATCCGCATCACCCGCAACTACACCAAACACGCCGAGGGTTCTGTGCTGGTCGAGTTCGGCGATACCAAGGTCATTTGTACCGTCAGCGTTGAACCGGGCGTACCGCGTTTCCTGAAGGGCCAGGGCCAGGGCTGGCTGACCGCCGAGTACGGCATGCTGCCGCGCGCTACCGGCGAGCGTAACCAGCGTGAAGCCAGCCGTGGCAAGCAAGGCGGCCGCACCCTGGAAATCCAGCGTCTGATCGGCCGCTCCCTGCGCGCTGCGCTGGACATGTCCAAGCTCGGTGACGTCACCCTGTACGTCGACTGTGACGTGATCCAGGCTGATGGCGGCACCCGCACCGCGTCGATCACCGGTTCCATGGTTGCGCTGATCGATGCCTTGAAAGTGATCAAGAAGCGTGGCGGCCTGAAGGGCGGTGACCCGATCAAGCAGATGATCGCTGCGGTTTCCGTGGGCATGTACAAGGGTGAGCCTGTGCTTGACCTCGATTATCTGGAAGACTCGGCCGCCGAGACCGACCTGAACGTGGTGATGACCAGTGCTGGCGGTTTCATCGAAGTCCAGGGCACTGCCGAAGGCGCGCCGTTCCAGCCTGAAGAGCTGAACGCGATGCTTGAGTTGGCGAAGAAAGGCATGAACGAGATCTTCGAATTGCAAAAGGCCGCACTGGCCGACTGACTGGAATGCCCCAGACAAGGAGGACACCATGAGTGACGAGCAACTGCCGCTGCCTACGCCGAGCCAAGAGGTGCGTCAGTGGGCCATGTTTTGCCACTTGTCCGCCTTGCTGGGGATCTGGATTCCGTTCGGCACGATCATAGGCCCGCTGATTCTCTGGCAGATGAAGCGCGAGATGGACCCGTTCATCGACGCTCAGGGCAAGGAAGCTCTGAACTTTCAGTTAACCGTGGCGATCGCCTCGGCTATCTGCTTCCTGCTGATGCTGGTGATTATCGGGTTCTTCCTGTTTGGCCTGATCGCGATCGGTGCGCTGGTGCTGACGATCATTGCCGGGGTGAAGGCCAATGAGGGGCAGCCTTATCGCTACCCGTTCACATGGCGGTTGATCAAGTAAGCCCAGGACGCTGATGCTGCTTTAAGCGCAGTTCAATACAAATGCCCCGACATGTTGGGGCATTTGTTTTTTTGCAATCAGATTAATCTCTAATGTTGCGAAATTGTTCGATCGCTATTCAATCGACGTCCACTAGTGTAAGTAATATTTCTTACACGTTTAGTCACAAACTGTAAGCCTCAGTACGGCTTGCAGGCTTGGCAATGGGACTTGGCGGTTGATAAGGTTGCTCCAAGTAATATTCATCAAGAAATATTTCGATATATTCGGACCATTGACGGCTTCTGAATCCAATACCAATCAGTGTTGAGATCCTCAACCTGTTCAAAAGGCGTGCCCAGGTAAAAAGTTCGCCACTGAATATATAAACAAGAATACCCAGAATGCTTCATCTTGATTTTTACGGAACACTTGTCGCTGCCTCTTTAGTGCTTTTGCTGGGGCGCGCGCTTGTCTCTCGTGTCGGTTTTTTACGCACTTATAATATCCCTGAACCTGTAGCCGGCGGCCTGGTGGTTGCCTTGGCTCTTCTCGCCTTGAGAACCCTCGATATTGAAGTTCGCTTTGATACTTCGCTCCAAACGCCCTTGATGCTGGCGTTTTTTGCCACCATCGGTTTGAGTGCAGACTTCGCCAGCCTGAAGAAGGGCGGGCGCGTCGTGGGGATCTTTCTGCTGGCGGTTGTCGGACTTCTGGTGATCCAGAATGCGATGGGCATCGGGCTTGCCACGGCGTTGGGACTCGACCCCTTGATGGGCTTGCTGACAGGCTCGATCACCTTGGCAGGCGGCCACGGTACAGGTGCTGCATGGGGGGCGACGTTCAGCGAGAAGTTCGGTCTGGCCTCTGCCTCTGAACTGGCCATGGCCTCAGCAACGTTTGGCCTGGTGCTGGGCGGCTTGATTGGTGGGCCTGTTGCCCGCCTGCTCATCAGTCGTGTCCAGACACCCGGCTGCGAGCAGGAAAAGCCACGGCTGCCCAAGGGCTTTGAACAACCGAACAAAGAACGCTCGATCACGTCGTTTTCGCTAGTCGAGACACTGGCTTTGATTGCTGTCAGCCTGCTGGCGGGCTCACTCCTGAATGGGTGGCTTCAGGGAACCGCATTTGAGTTGCCGACGTTTGTTTGCGTGTTGTTCGTGGGCGTGCTTTTACGCAACGGGCTTTCGGCGCTTGGCGTGTATCAGGTGTTTGAGCGAGAAGTTTCCGTGCTGGGGAATGTCAGCTTGTCGCTGTTTTTGGCAATCGCTCTGATGTCGCTCAAGTTGTGGGATCTGGCTGCACTGGCGTTGCCGATCTTTATCATCCTGGCTGCGCAAACGTTGGTCATGGCTCTGTTTGCGATTGTTGTGACATTCAGGATGATGGGCAGTAACTACGACGCGGCTGTATTGGCGGCAGGGCATTGCGGTTTTGGACTGGGTGCCACGCCAACGGCCATCGCCAATATGCAAGCGGTGACACAGCGCTATGGGCCTTCTCAGATAGCGTTCCTGGTGGTGCCAATGGTGGGCGCTTTCTTCATCGACATCATTAATGTCATCGTGATCAAGTTGTACCTTGCACTGCCGTTTTTCGCCGCGGTTTGAGGTTCAGGTCGCTGGGAGCCTCTGAATAGAGCGCATAAAAATGCCCGTATCTTGCGATACGGGCATTTTTTCGACCGTCTATCAGACTGCTCAGTGAAAAATCACTTAGATCGTCAGCGTCCAGTCGTAGTCCACGATCAGCGGCGCGTGTTGTGAGAACCGCGGCTGGCGTGGCAGGCGTGCGCTGCGTACAAAGCGGCGCAGGCCCGGCGTCAGCAGCTGGTAGTCGAAGCGCCAACCGAGGTTGAGCATCTCCGCCTGTTCGTTGTCCGGCCACCAGCTGTACTGGTCGCCTTCACGGCTGACTTCACGCAGGGCGTCGACATAACCCATGTTGCCGACAATCTCGTCCATCCAGGCACGTTCAGGTGCCAGGAAGCCCGGAGATTGCTGGCTGTCACGCCAGTTCTTGATATCCAGCTTCTGTTGCGCCACGTACAGCGAGCCACAATAAATGTACTCGCGGCGTTTGCGTCGCTGTTTATCCAGATAACGGGCGAAGTCGTCCATTAGCTTGAACTTCTGGTTCAAGTCTTCATCGCCGTTCTGCCCCGAAGGGAGCAGCAAGGTCGCGATGCTGACCTTGTCGAAATCGGCTTGCAGGTAGCGCCCGTAGCGGTCGGCCGTCTCGAAACCGAGACCGCTGATGACAGCCTTCGGTTGCAGCCGCGAATACAAAGCCACGCCACCTTGGGCGGGAACTTCGGCATCGCAGGCATAAAGGAAGTATCCATCCAGTTGGAAGGCTGGATCGTCCAGTTCAAAGGCGGAGGCGCGGGTGTCCTGCAGGCAGATGACGTCGGCATTCTGTGCCTGCAGCCAACTGAGCAAACCACGCTCGACTGCAGCCTGAATACCATTGACGTTCACACTGATGATCCGCATAAATGGCCCCAAAAATCGCGTGCGTGTATGATACACGGCGTCAAGCTAATTAGCTAAATCCGTGGTATTTGGGGTTTTTCATGCAAGCGTATCAGCGCGATTTCATCCGTTTTGCCATCGATCGCGGCGTTTTGCGCTTCGGTGAGTTCACCCTGAAGTCCGGGCGCACCAGTCCTTACTTCTTCAATGCGGGCCTGTTCAACTCGGGTTCGGCCCTGGCGCAGTTGGGACGTTTCTACGCTGCTGCCATTGCCGAGAGCGGCATTCCCTTCGACGTGCTGTTTGGCCCGGCCTACAAGGGCATCCCGTTGGCGGCGACCACCGCCGTGGCCCTGGCCGAGCATCACAACCGTGACCTGCCATGGTGCTTCAACCGCAAGGAAGCCAAGGCCCACGGCGAAGGCGGCAGCCTGGTTGGCGCGCCGCTGACCGGCGATGTTCTGATCATCGACGACGTGATCACCGCTGGCACCGCGATCCGTGAAGTGATGCAGATCATTGCCTCCCAGGACGGCGCCAAGGCCGCTGGCGTGCTGATCGCCCTGAACCGTCAGGAGCGTGGTAATGGCGAGTTGTCGGCGATCCAGGAAGTCGAGCGTGACTTCGGCATCCCGGTCATCAGCATCGTCTCGCTGAACCAGGTGCTGGAATTCCTGGCGGACGACCCGCAACTCAAGCAGCACTTGCCAGCCGTGGAAGCGTACCGCGCCCAGTTCGGCGTCTGACACGGCGACCTGTAGGAGCTGCCGAAGGCTGCGATCCTTTGATCTTGTTTTAAAATAGCCAAAGTCAAAAGATCGCAGCCTTCGGCAGCTCCTACTGGGATGTACAAAATCCCGCAGGGATCGCAGGCAAAAAAAGACCCCGCTCAGCCAGGCCGAGCGGGGTCTTTTTTGTATGCGCTATCGCTTAAGGACGCTTGCGATTGCTGATCAAGGTGCCAACGCCGGTATCGGTGAAGATTTCCAGCAGGATCGCGTTCGGCACGCGACCGTCGATGATCAGCGAGCTGCCCACACCGCCCTGGACCGCTTCCAGTGCGCAACGGATCTTCGGCAGCATGCCGCCGTAGATAGTGCCGTCGGCGATCAGGTCGTCGACTTGCTGGGTTGTCAGGCCGGTCAGGACCGTGCCCGACTTGTCCATCAGGCCGGCGATGTTGGTCAGCAGCATCAGCTTCTCGGCTTTCAGCGCTTCGGCGACTTTACCGGCCACCAGGTCAGCGTTGATGTTGTACGACTCGCCGTTGGCACCGACGCCGATGGGCGCGATCACCGGGATGAAATCGCCCTTGACCAGCAGGTTCAGCAGATCGGTGTTGATGCCGACCACTTCGCCCACGTGGCCGATGTCGATGATCTCCGGGGTGGTCATTTCCGGGGTCTGACGGGTAACGGTGAGCTTCTTCGCGCGAATCAGCTCGGCGTCTTTACCGGTCAGGCCGATGGCGCTGCCGCCATGACGGTTGATCAGGTTGACGATGTCTTTGTTGACCTGGCCGCCGAGGACCATTTCCACCACGTCCATGGTCGCGGCGTCGGTGACGCGCATGCCGTCGACGAAATGGCTCTCGATCGACAGGCGCTTGAGCAGGTCACCGATTTGCGGGCCGCCACCGTGAACCACCACCGGGTTGATGCCCACGGCCTTCATCAGCACGATGTCGCGGGCGAAGCCGGTTTTCAGCTCCTCGCTTTCCATCGCGTTGCCGCCGTATTTGATCACCAGTGTCTTGCCGACATAACGGCGGATGTAAGGCAACGCTTCGGACAGGACCTTGGCGGTGTTGGCGGCGGCTTCGCGTTCGAGGGTC
Source organism: Pseudomonas sp. S2_F07 (assembly GCF_054668325.1). Classification (NCBI taxonomy): domain Bacteria; kingdom Pseudomonadati; phylum Pseudomonadota; class Gammaproteobacteria; order Pseudomonadales; family Pseudomonadaceae; genus Pseudomonas; species Pseudomonas sp. S2_F07. Next base: position 3,728,299 of record NZ_CP162758.1, on the reverse strand, counting down.
ATTCAGGGCTCCGGGTGAATCAGAACGGTAGTTGGAGATCAGGTGCAACACGCTTCAGCTGGACTTTGAATACGTCCTTGATGCGCTGCAATTCAGCCTCGTCATCGGCCTCGAAACGCAGCACCAGCACCGGAGTGGTGTTGGAGGCGCGTACCAGGCCCCAGCCTTTGGCATAGTCGACTCGCACGCCGTCAATGGTGGTCAGGTCAGCGCCTTCGCCCCACTGCGCATCGTGCAATGCATCAATGATGCTGAATTTGCTCTCTTCGGTCACATGGATATTGATTTCCGGCGTAGAAATATCGTTCGGGAAGGTCGCGAACAGCTCTTCGGCCGATGATTTTTCCTTGCTGAGGATCTCCAGCAGCCGCGCGGCGCTGTAGATGCCGTCGTCGAAACCGAACCAGCGCTCCTTGAAGAAGATGTGCCCGCTCATTTCGCCAGCCAGCAGGGCGCCGGATTGTTTCATTTTCTTTTTGATCAACGAGTGACCGGTCTTCCACATTAACGACCGGCCGCCGTATTCCTTGATCAGCGGAATCAGGCGACGGGTGCATTTCACGTCGAAGATGATTTCGGCGCCCGGATTGCGCGCAACGACGTCGCGGGCGAACAGCATCAGCAGGCGGTCCGGGTAGACGATGCTGCCGGTGTTGGTCACCACGCCGACGCGGTCGCCATCGCCGTCGAAGGCCAGGCCGATGTCAGCGTTGGTTTCCTTGACCTTGGCGATCAGGTCCACGAGGTTTTCAGGCTTGCCCGGGTCCGGATGGTGGTTCGGGAAGTTGCCGTCCACTTCGCAGAACAGCGGGATGACTTCGCAGTTCAGCGCTTCGATCAGTTGCGGGGCGATCACGCCGGCCGCGCCGTTACCGCAGTCGACGACCACTTTCAGGCGCCGGGCCAGCTTGATGTCCTGGACGATTTCGGTGGTGTAGCGGTCGAGGATCTCGACCTGGGTGATGCTGCCCTGGCCGCTGCTCAGGTTGTTGGTCTTGAGGCGGTCGTGCAGGGCCTGGATCTGTTCGTTGGCCAGGGTGTCGCCAGCGATGACGATCTTGAAGCCGTTGTAGTTCGACGGATTGTGGCTGCCGGTGAGCATCACGCCGGATTTTCCGGCCAGTACGTTGGCGGCGTAGTAGAGCGCCGGAGTCGGGACCAGGCCGACATCACTGACGTGGCAGCCGCTGTCGGCGATGCCTTTGATCAGTTGTGCGACCAGCTCCGGGCCGGACAGACGGCCATCGCGACCGACGGACACGTTTGGCTCGCCCTGGGCCAGGCTTTGGGAGCCGACGGCGCGGCCGATCCAGTAAGCGGTTTCGGCGTTCAGGAATTCCGGGACTGTGCCGCGGATGTCGTAGGCGCGGAAGATGCTGTCAGGGAACTTGGGTGCGACTTTGGCCGGGGTGTTCATCTGTGGAAATGCTCCATCTCGAAAGTGGCTGGACAGGCCGCCAATTCATTCGGCGGCAGGTTCAAACTGAAGGGTATGACGGCGTTTTCCACAGAGAGTTCGTGGTATGAAAGGGCCATGACGCCCCGACGGCAGGGGGTTGACCGGGCAATGCCTTGATTTTCGGAGCTAAACCTTGCAGATGGCAATTTGAATTTTGTGGCGAGGGAGCCAGATCCCCCACCACAGAAGAGCGCGTCCGGATCAGCGGGTACCGGTATGGCCGAAACCGCCAGTGCCGCGCTCGGTTTCAACGAACTCTTCAACCATCTCGAAGTGAGCCTGCACCACCGGCACCAGCACCAGTTGCGCCAGGCGCTCGCCGACCGGCATGGTGAATTCGGTCTGGCCACGGTTCCAGCAAGAGACCATCAATGGGCCCTGGTAGTCGGAGTCGATCAGGCCGACCAGGTTGCCCAGTACGATGCCGTGCTTATGGCCCATCCCCGAGCGCGGCAGAATCAGCGCCGCCAGGTTCGGGTCACCGATATAAACCGACAGGCCGGTGGGAATCAGCACGGTTTCACCCGGCTTGATCACGGTGTCCTGTTCCAGCATGGCGCGCAGGTCGAGGCCGGCGGAGCCCGGTGTGGCGTATTGCGGCAGCGGGAATTCGGTACCGATGCGGGGGTCGAGGATCTTGGCTTGCAAAGCGTGCATGTAAATTAAACCTGGTTCAGACGTTCGGCGATAAAGGTGACCAGCTGGCGAGCAATCTTGCTCTTGCTGGTCTGGGCGAAAAGTGTGGCGTGAAGCTCGCGGTCGATGACGCTGCAGGCGTTTTCTTCGCTGTTGAAGCCAATGCTTGGGTTGGCGACGTCGTTGGCGACGATCAGATCGAGGTTCTTGTCTTTCAACTTGCGTGCAGCGTAATCGAGCAGGTGTTCGGTCTCGGCGGCGAAACCGACGCTGAACGGGCGGTCGGGGCGGGTGGCGATGGTGGCCAGGATGTCCGGGTTACGCACCATCTGTAGCAACAAGCCGTCGCCGTTCGTAGGATCTTTCTTGAGTTTCTGCGGGGCAACAACCTCCGGACGGTAATCCGCGACCGCTGCCGAGGCGATGAACAGGTCGCAAGGGATCGCCGCTTCACACGCTGCCAGCATGTCGCGGGCGCTGACCACGTCGATGCGGGTGACACGATCCGGAGTCGGCAGGTTCACGGGGCCAGTGATCAGTGTTACGCGGGCACCGGCCTCCACAGCGGCTTCGGCCAGGGCAAAGCCCATTTTTCCGGAGCTGTGGTTGGTGATGTAGCGCACCGGGTCGATGTTTTCCTGGGTCGGGCCGGCGGTAATCAGCACGTGTTTGCCGGTCAGTGCCTGACGCTGGAAGCAGTCGGCGGCGCACTGGGCCAGTTCAAGGGCTTCGAGCATGCGCCCCAGGCCGACGTCGCCGCAGGCCTGGCTGCCGGAGGCCGGGCCGAAAGCCTTGATGTCGCGGCTTTCGAGGGTTTGCAGGTTGGCCTGGGTCGCCGGATCGCGCCACATCGCCTGGTTCATTGCCGGTGCAACGGCGACCACGGCGTCGGTGGCCAGCACCAGCGTGGTCAGCAGATCGTCGGCAATGCCTTGGGCCAGGCGGGCGATCAGGTCTGCCGTGGCGGGGGCGATCAGCACCAGGTCGGCCCATTTGGCCAGTTCGATGTGGCCCATGGCCGCTTCGGCCGCCGGGTCCAGCAGGTCCAGGTGGACCGGGTGCCCGGACAGGGCCTGCATGGTCAGCGGGGTGATGAACTCTGCGCCGCCACGGGTCATGACCACGCGCACTTCGGCGCCCTGATCGATCAGGCGGCGAACCAGGTCGGCGCTCTTGTAGGCAGCGATACCGCCGCCTACGCCCAGAACAATGCGTTTCCGATACAGCCGCTGCATAGGCCTGCCTTTCAATTCGTTGGTGACATACGTGGCGAAACCCCCTCCCCAGGATGAATTCGCCCGCAAAAAAGATGGGCTACGATATCACAGCGACCGCTACGGAACAGCGGTGCCCACAGACAGGGAGGTGCTATGAGTATTCGCGATTGGCCGGCGGCGGAACGGCCGCGGGAGAAGTTGCTTGAGCAGGGTTCGGAGAGTCTTTCCGATGCCGAGTTGCTGGCTATCTTTCTACGAACCGGCGTGGCCGGAAAAAGTGCGGTGGACCTGGCGAGACATCTACTGAGTCAATTTGGCGGTCTGCGTTCGTTGTTGGAAGCCGATCTCAAAACGTTCAGTAAGCACTTGGGGCTGGGGCCGGCAAAATTCGCGCAGTTACAGGCAGTACTGGAAATGGGCCGGCGCCATCTGGCCGAACGTTTGCGTCATAGATCGGTGCTGGAAAATCCGCAGGCAGTACGTGAGTACCTCAAATCGATGCTGCGCCATGAGCCTCATGAAGTATTCGGTTGCCTGTTTCTGGATTCCAGTGCATCAGGTGCTCACGTTTGAGGTGCTGTTCCGCGGTTCTATCGACAACACCAGCGTTCACCCTCGTCAGGTCGTCAAGCGGGCCTTGGCCCACAACGCAGCAGCATTGATCCTCTGCCACAACCATCCTTCGGGCAACACCGACCCCAGTCAGTCCGACCGGGTGCTGACCAAGCGCCTGCAAAAGGCGCTGGAGTTGATTGACGTGCGGGTGCTTGACCATTTCATCATCGGCGACGGCGATCCGTTGTCGATGGCGGAGTATGGGTGGATGTAGGGGTTGTGAAGTTAGCGAAACCCATGTGGGAGCGGGCTTGCTCCGGGTGGCGTTCCGACGAAAGCGGTGTATCAGTCGGCATTGATGGCGACTGACACTCCCTCTTCGCGAGCAAGCCCGCTCCCACAGGGTTTTGTGTGTGGCGGGTTATTTGATGTTGACCTTGGAATAGTCCTGTCGGCCGAACGGGCTGACCGAATACCCCTCGACATCCTTGCGCGTCAGCGCGAACGCAGTCGGATGGGCCAGGGGCAACCACAGCGCCTGCTGCTGGATCTGCGCCTGGGCCTGTTCGTAGAGTTTGCTGCGCACACCTTGCTCGCCGGTGGTCTTGCCGGCGCTGATCAGCTTGTCCAGGTCCTGATTGCAGTAGCGGGCGAAGTTGGTGCCGGACTTGACCGCGGCGCAGGAAAACTGCGGTGTGAGGAAGTTGTCCGGGTCACCGTTGTCACCGGCCCAACCCATGAACAGCAAGTCGTGCTCACCGGCCTTGGCACGGCGGATCAGTTCGCCCCATTCGATCACACGGATTTCGGCCTGGATGCCGATTTCCGCGAGATCAGACTGAAGCAGTTGAGCGCCCAGGCTTGGGTTGGGGTTAAGCAGGCTGCCGGAAGGGCGAGTCCAGATGGTGGTCTGGAAGCCGTCCTTGAGTCCGGCCTTGGCCATCAAGGCTTTGGCCTTGGCGATGTCGTGAGGGTAACCCGGCAGGCCTTTCGCGTAGCTCCAGGTGTTGGGCGGATACGGACCGTTGGCCGCCTCGGCGGTGTCTTCGAACACGGCTTTGACATAGTTGGCCTTGTCGAAGGCAAGGTTGATGGCCTGGCGGACTTCAGGTTTGTCCAGTGGCGGATGCTGACTGTTGATGCCGACGAATGCGGTCATGAACGCGTCAGTCTTTTCGACTTTCAGCGTCGGCTCCTTCAGCGCTTCCTGTACGTCCAGAGGCTTGGGCGACAGGGCGATCTGGCATTCGTTGCGGCGCAATTTCTGCAGGCGCACGTTGGCGTCCGGGGTGATGGCGAAGATCAGCGGATCTACAGAGGGTTTGCCACCGAAGTATTCGGGGTTGGCTTTGTAGCGAACCGAAGCGTCCTTCTGGAAGCGGGTGAAAACGAACGGACCTGTGCCGATCGGCTGGCTGTTGAGCTTCTCGGGTGTGCCTGCCTTCATCAGTTTGTCGGCGTATTCGGCCGAATAGATCGAAGCGAAGCCCATGCTCAGGGTCGCCAGGAAGGTCGAATCCGGGTGGTCGAGGGTGACGCGTACGGTCTGCGGATCAAGGGCGTCGATCTTCTTGATCAATGCAGGCAACTGCATCGATTGCGCATGAGGGAATCCGCTCTGGGCGACTTTGTGCCAGGCATTGGCCGGGTCGAGCATGCGGTCGAAGCTGAAAATCACATCTTCGGCGCTCAGGTCGCGAGTCGGGGTGAAATACTCGGTGCGATGGAATTTCACCTGCGGGTGCAACTTGAAGACGTACGTCAGGCCGTCGGGGCTGACTTCCCAGCTATCGGCGAGGCTGGCGACCACTTTGCCACTAGTCGTGTCAAAGTCCACCAGGCGATTCATCAGCACATCGGCCGAGGCGTTGGTGGTGGTCAGCGAGTTGTACTGCACCACGTCGAAGCCTTCAGGGCTGGCCTCGGTGCAGACGCTCAGGGCGGCGGCAAAGGCCTGTGGGCTCAGCAGAAGCGGGGCGAGCAATAGCGGTAGGGCAGCGAGGCGCATGGTCGGCTTCCTTTACAGATCGAAGGCCCATCTGCAAGTGCAGTCTGGAAAAGGCTTACCCTAGTGGGCTCTTTTGCAAATGACTATCCCCTTTTTCATTTTGAGGGGACTATAGCGCCTGAATTTGCTGTGAGGCGGGCGAGCAAAATCCTGATTTGGCCGGTTGGCCGATTCTCTGCGACGAGCGGTCGCCATCGATGATAGCCTTTGTCCAAGGCGCTCGGAGCCCGAAAAACAGGGTTTTTGTGAATTCAACGCATACTGAATGTTGTTGCTCTCCAGTCTTTCTGGTATAAAGCAGCGCTCTTTTCTAGGGGCCCGGTTCCTTCACTGTAGGTGTAGCCGGTAAGACCTCTAAAGAAACGCGGCGCCTGGCGCCAAATGACTGAGAGATTAAGCGGCCAACCCATGCCGGGTTGGGCATGTGGTTTTAGAGGGCTGAGGCATGTCTAGAGTATGTCAAGTTACCGGTAAGGGTCCGGTAACTGGGAATAACATTTCCCACGCAAACAACAAAACCCGTCGTCGTTTCCTGCCGAACCTGCAGCATCACCGCTTCTGGGTTGAAGAAGAGAAACGTTTTGTGCGTCTGCGCGTATCTGCCAAAGGCATGCGTATCATCGACAAGCGTGGCATCACTGTCGTGCTGGCCGAACTTCGCCGCGATGGCAAGGTTTAAGGGAGCTAATCATGCGTGAATTGATTCGTTTGATTTCGAGCGCCGGTACTGGTCACTTCTACACTACCGACAAGAACAAGCGTACTACCCCGGACAAAATCGAGATCAAGAAATATGATCCGGTTGTTCGCAAGCACGTGATCTACAAAGAAGGCAAAATCAAGTAATTGATTTTTCCCTCTTACGAAAAAGGCCCGTATCGCGAGATACGGGCCTTTTTTGTTGTGCTTGAAAAAGCGGGTAGCGCTTCAATCTGATCAAGTCACAGCACTTTAGTGCTAAGCCTTCTGTTCAAACGCCACGTAGATCTTGCGGCATGGCTCCAGCACTTCCCAGGTGCCTTTGAATCCGGCGGGGATCACGAAGCGGTCGCCTGCGCGCAGGGTCTTGGCATTGCCGTCTTTGTCACGCAACACCGAAACCCCTTGCTGGATCTCGCAGTACTCGTGCTCGGTGAAGTTCACTGTCCACTGCCCGACTGCACCTTCCCACACGCCAGCGTTCAGCTGGCCACAAGGGCTGTTGTAGTGGTTGTAAACGGCTTGTTCCGGGTCGCCCTTGAGCACTTTGGCTGCGTCCGGGCGGTAGCGTTCGGCGGCGGTGGTGGCCTGGCTGAAGTCGACGACGTTCTGGATATTCATTGTTGTTATCTCCCGTGATTACGTAGAAAGGCTCAAAGTCTATGTTTATTAAAATGAACATCGCAAGGCCGTTTGCCAGCGTTTTGTCAAATATATTGAAACTTCATATGCGGCTGGTTTAGGGTGGTGGATGCCTTGGGCCGAAAAGCAGGCTGGCCGGGCAGAATTCCTGACAGCGCCCGCGAAGAACGCGGGTGTCGTATCAATAAGAGGAGGACACTCGCATGACCACCCTGACCCGTGCCGACTGGGAACAACGTGCCCGCGACCTGAAAATCGAAGGCCGCGCCTATATCAATGGCGAATACACCGACGCCGTCTCTGGCGAGACTTTCGAGTGCATCAGCCCGGTCGATGGCCGTCTGCTGGGCAAGATTGCCAGCTGTGACGCCGCCGATGCCCAGCGCGCCGTGGAAAACGCTCGCGCCACCTTCAATTCCGGTGTCTGGTCGCGCCTGGCGCCGACCAAGCGCAAATCCACCATGATCCGTTTCGCCGGCCTGCTGAAACAGCACGCCGAAGAGCTGGCCCTGCTTGAAACCCTGGACATGGGCAAGCCGATCAGCGATTCCCTGTACATCGACGTTCCTGGCGCGGCGCAAGCCCTGAGCTGGAGCGGCGAAGCCATCGACAAGATCTACGACGAAGTGGCAGCCACTCCGCACGATCAACTGGGTCTTGTGACCCGTGAACCGGTGGGTGTTGTTGGCGCCATCGTGCCGTGGAACTTCCCGCTGATGATGGCGTGCTGGAAACTCGGTCCTGCGCTGTCCACCGGTAACTCGGTAATTCTCAAACCGTCCGAAAAGTCGCCGCTGACGGCGATTCGCATCGCCGAGCTGGCTGTCGAAGCCGGCATCCCGAAAGGCGTGCTCAACGTGCTGCCGGGCTATGGCCACACCGTCGGCAAGGCCCTGGCCCTGCACAACGACGTCGACACCCTGGTGTTCACCGGTTCGACCAAGATCGCCAAGCAACTGCTGATCTACTCGGGCGAATCGAACATGAAACGCGTCTGGCTCGAAGCCGGCGGCAAGAGCCCGAACATCGTGTTCGCCGATGCGCCGAACCTGCAAGACGCTGCCGAAGCCGCAGCCGGTGCCATCGCCTTCAACCAGGGCGAGGTTTGCACCGCCGGTTCGCGCCTGCTGGTGGAGCGTTCGATCAAGGACAAATTTCTGCCGCTGGTGATCGAAGCACTGAAAACCTGGAAGCCGGGCAACCCGCTGGACCCGGCGACCAACGTCGGTGCGCTGGTGGATACCCAGCAGATGAACACTGTGCTGTCTTACATCGAGTCGGGTCACACCGACGGCGCCAAACTGGTAGCCGGTGGCAAGCGCATCCTCCAGGAAACCGGCGGCACGTATGTTGAGCCGACGATTTTCGACGGTGTGAGCAACGCGATGAAAATCGCTCAGGAAGAAATCTTCGGGCCAGTGTTGTCGGTCATCACGTTCGATAGCGCTGAAGAAGCCATCGCCATCGCCAACGACACGCCTTACGGACTGGCCGCGGCGGTGTGGACTGCCGATATTTCCAAGGCTCACCTCACCGCCCGTGCGCTGCGCGCCGGTAGCGTGTGGGTCAACCAGTACGATGGCGGCGACATGACGGCACCGTTCGGTGGATTCAAACAGTCCGGCAACGGTCGCGACAAATCGCTGCACGCGTTCGACAAGTACACCGAGCTGAAGGCGACCTGGATCAAGTTGTAAGCCTGTGAAGGAAGCCTGTTGAGAATCAGGCTTCCCAATCGACGCAAACCCCTTGTGGGAGCGGGCTTGCTCGCGAATGTGGTGTATCAGCCAACATTGATGTTGGATGTGATGGCCTTTTCGCGAGCAAGCCCGCTCCCACATTTGTTTGTATGGCCTGAAAAATAATTATCCACAGGAGCGTGGAGCATGCGTTGGGCGACTTATTTCGCCGTTTTGGCATCTGTCCTGAGTGTCGGCCTGGCCCTGGGGGTCAGCATGCCGCTGGTGTCGTTTCGCCTGGAAAGCTGGGGCTACGGCTCGTTTGCCATTGGCGTGATGGCGGCGATGCCGGCCATCGGCGTTCTGTTGGGGGCGAAAATCTCCAGCCATCTGGCGGCACGATTCGGCACGGCCAACCTGATGCGCCTGTGCCTGTGGGCCGGGGCGGTTTCGATCGGTTTGCTGGCGCTGTTGCCGAGCTATCCGGTCTGGTTGGTGCTGCGGCTGATGATCGGGGTGATCCTGACACTCGTATTCATCATCGGTGAAAGCTGGATCAATCAACTGGTGGTCGAGCAATGGCGCGGGCGGCTGGTGGCGCTGTATGGCAGCAGCTATGCATTGAGTCAGTTGGCGGGGCCGGTGTTGCTGGGCTTGCTCGGTACCGAGCATGACTATGGCTTTTGGGTGGGTGTCGGTTTGCTGATGGCTGCACCGTTCCTGTTGCTGGGCCGCAGTGGCGCGCCGAGCAGTGAAGCCAGTAGCGTGACCCTGCGTGATTTGCTTGAGTTCTGTCGTGGCCTGCCGGCGATTGCCTGGGCGGTGTCGCTGTTTGCCGCGTTCGAGGCGATGATCCTGACGCTGTTGCCGGTTTATTGCTTGCGCCAGGGCTTCACCACGGAGATCGCCCTGGCGATGGTCAGTACGGTGGTGGTCGGCGATGCGGTACTGCAATTGCCGATTGGTGCGTTGGCCGATCGCTTGTCGCGACGGGCGTTGTTCACCGGCTGTGCGGTGGTCCTGCTGATATCGAGCCTGGCCATCCCGCTGCTGATCGACACGCTGCTGATCTGGCCGTTGTGGGTGCTGTTCGGCGCCAGCGCTGGCGGGTTGTTCACCTTGTCGTTGATCCTGATCGGCGAGCGTTATCGCGATGATGCGCTGGTGCGGGCTAACGCGCACATTGCCCAGCTATGGGGGGTCGGTTGTCTGATCGGGCCGCTGCTGGCGGGTGCTGGCAGCCAGTGGATCAGCGGCCATGCGTTGCCGTTGCTGATGGCGGTAGGGGCCTTGGGCGTGTTGATTGTGGTGTCGCGGCAAGGGGCGTTTGGTACCGCTCAGCCAGCCTGATGAGCACCGGAGAGCTATGGCGGTCGAGTCTTACAGCATCTTCTCCAGCCCAACCGTATTGCTCAGCCAGGCATTGAAGCGCCGCCACCAACTCCCTGGCTCCTTGCTCAGTGTGTGCATTTTTCCGTCGTCTTCGGTGGTCCAGACGATCTGATCGTTTTCCAGTTCCACCTGATAACTCAGGGCCGGTGCCATACCCTGCAGCGCCAGTTCGCGGACCCGTGCGGCCAATTCCGGGCTGTCCACCAGCACGCCGACTTCGGTGTTCCAGAGCACCGAGCGCGGATCGAAATTGAACGAGCCGATAAAGGATTTCTGCTGGTCGAAGATCATCGCCTTGCTGTGCAGGCTGGAGTCAGAGCTGTGATAGGCGCTGCTGGAAAACAGATGTGGCCCGCTACCGCTGCCGCCTCCCTCGCCGGGCTGGCTACGCAACTCGTACAGCTTCACGCCGTGCTCCAGCAGCGCCCTGCGATAGGGCGAGTAGCCACCGTGTACGGCGGGAACGTCCGTGGCTTCCAGTGAGTTGGTCAGCAAACTCACGGAAACGCCGGCATCGGCACGCCCGGTCAGGTACACCAGTCCCGGCTGGCCGGGCACAAAGTAGGCCGAGATCATGATCAGCTCTTTGCTGACGCTGTTGAGTTCAGGTGCCAGTTGCGTGGTCAGCAGCAACTGCGGATCGGGCTCGCCCTTGGCCAGCACCTTGCTCGGCGCATCCCACAATGCCTGGTTCCAGGCCCAGATCAGTTCACTGCGCCAGATGTCCAGTCGTGGGTGGGTGGTGAAGGTCATCAGGTGTTTGTAAAGCGTGTGATTCTGTTTGCGCGTTTCCGCCAGGGACTCTTCCAGTCGGGTGCGGGTGTTTTCCAGGTCTTGGGGTGTGGGTTTGCTCGACAGGAATTCGTCGATCGGTTTGCTCAGGGCGCTGTTCCAGTACTGGTCGAAACTGTGCCCGAGTTGCTCGGCGACCGGGCCGACACCGAGCATGTCGATGTCGGTGAAATTCATGTTGGGCTTGGCATCGAAATACTCGTCCCCGAGATTGCGGCCGCCGACAATGGCCATGCAGTTGTCCGCCAGCCACAGCTTATTGTGCATGCGTCGATGCTGTTGCGACAGGTTGAACAGCCGGCCCACGGTGCGCGTCACCCCTGTACTGCGGCCCAGATTCAGCGGGTTGAACACACGGATCTGGATGTTCGGGTGTGCGGCGAGAGTCGCGATGACCCGGTCCAGGCCATCGCTGGCAGTATCGTCGAGCAGTACCCGCACCCGCACGCCCCGGTCGGCGGCCTTGAGCAACTCCTCGATCAACATGCGCGTGCTGATGCCGTCGTGCACGATGTAGTACTGCAAGTCGAGGCTGCTTTGGGCGTTACGGATCAGTTCGGCGCGGGCGGTGAAGGCCTCGGTGCTGTCCGATAACAGGCGAAAGCCCGATTGGCCCTTGTAGGGAGCGGCTTGCGCCTGGACCGAGCGACCGAATGCGGAGTCTGAGGCCGGCAACGCCTGACTCGGTACGCGCTGTACGTCGAGGTTGGCGCAACCGCTCAGGAACGCGGCGAGTAGCAGAAGAGCAAGCAGGGGCTGTCTGACTCTCACGTAGGATCGTTCCGTTTGGCGGCGCAGATAGGCATATGGACGCTGATTCCCGAAGAAAAGTCAGTCGCTGAGCTGATCGGTTTCCGCCAACAGTTTGATCGCTGTCGCACCGACCTTGCGCACCGCGTCTTCGATCTGCGGTGTTGGCTTGGCAGCGTAGTTCATGCGCAGGCAATTGCGGTACTTGCCCGAGGCGGAAAAAATGCTGCCCACGGCAATCTGTACGCCCTGGTCGTGCAATGCCCGATTCAGTTTCAGGGTGTCGAAAGCTTCCGGCAGTTCGACCCACAACATGAAGCTGCCTTGTGGGCGACTGGCGCGGGTGCCGGCCGGAAAGTAGCGGGTCACCCAATCAATCATCGCGTCGCGATTGCGTTGGTATTGCGTGCGCATCCGCCGCAAATGCGGTTCGAAGTGGCCGCCCTTGAGAAATTCGGCGATGGCGATCTGCGGTTGTGGCGCGGTGGATCCGGTGCTGATGTACTTCATGTGCAGCACCCGCTCCAGATAGCGGCCGGGCGCGACCCAGCCGATACGCAGGCCCGGCGCCAGGGTCTTGGAAAACGAGCTGCACAACAGGACGCGACCGTCCTCGTCGAAGGACTTGATCGTGCGCGGACGCGGGTAGGTGTAGGCCAGTTCACCATACACATCGTCCTCGATGATCGCCACGTCATAGCGCTGCGCAAGCGTCAACAGCGCGCGTTTGCGCGACTCGGGCATGATGTAGCCCAACGGGTTGTTGCAGTTGGGGGTCAACTGTATGACCTTGATCGGCCACTGTTCCAGGGCCAGTTCCAGCGCTTCGAGGCTGATGCCGGTCAGCGGGTCGGTGGGGATTTCCAGGGCTTTCATGCCCAGGCCCTTGAGGGTCTGCATCGCGCCGTGAAAGCTCGGCGAGTCCACTGCGACAATGTCGCCGGGTTCGCAGATCGCGCGAATGCTGGTGGACAGCGCTTCGTGGCAGCCGGTGGTGACCACCAGTTCGCTGGCGCTCAGCTGGCAGCCGGAATCGAGCATCAGGCGAGCGATCTGTTCGCGCAGTTCGAAGTTGCCGTGGATGTTGTCGTAATACAGGCCGGGCATGTCCTGCCGCCGGCTGATTCGCGCCAAGTCACGCAGCAGCGGTTTCATGGTCGGACTGTTGATATCCGGCATGCCGCGGCCCAGTTGCACCACGTCTTTGCGCGGTACGGCGCGAATCAGCTCCAGCACTTGATCCCATTGGGAAATGTCCACCGGCCGTTGGGCCGGGCGGCCGACTGCCGGCAAGTCCGGCAGTTCGCGGCTGGCCGGGACGAAGTACCCGGATTTCGGCCGTGGCATGGCCAGCCCGCTGTCTTCCAGCACCCGATAGGCCTGTTGCACTGTGCTCAGGCTGACGCCGTGCTCGACGCTCAGCGCCCGTACCGAAGGCAGCCGGTCACCGGGGCGATAGAAGCCCTGTTCGATACGTGTGCCGAGCAATTCGGCGAGGTTGACGTAAAGGGTCATGGTGCAGCCTCGATAGGGGTGACTCGGTTAACCAGTACAGATCGGGCAAAAAATCGGGATTCAGTGGCGGAATCGGCAGAACTGTATTGGGTTAATACAGTTGCTTTGAATCTGTAATGCTTTTGCGCGCACACGCATCATGGAACCTCTGGCTACCCAAGTAAACAGGAGCATCCAAGATGAACGGTTTGAGCGATGTGCGGCTGACGTTACACAGTCAGGAACTGGCGACCGGGCAGAACAACGGCACGCGGGAGGCGGGCATGGGCAATGCGTCGTCCGACCTGAGTCGCTGGGACCGGTTCTGGCGTCGCCTGCACACGCGCAAGGCCTTGCTGGCCCTGACGGCTGACCAGCTCAAGGATATCGGGCTGACACGGGAGCAGGCGCGGGAGGAGGGGCTGAAGCCTTTCTGGCGGATCTGAGTTTTGCAGTGTTCTTCAGGGCCTCATCGCGAGCAAGCTCGCTCCCACAAGGAGCGGTGGTGAACGCAAATCTTGTGAATGCCGTCAAACACTGTGGGAGCGAGCTTGCTCGCGATAGCGTCGGCAAAGACGCAGGGAATCTTTCAGACCAACTCTTTAAGCCGATGCCACAACATCCCCAACGCCAGCAACGGTGAGCGCAAATGCTTGCCGCCGGGGAAAGTGATGTGCGGCACCCTGGCGAACAAATCAAAACCCCCACTGTGCTGCCCGCTGATGGCTTCGGCCAGCAGCTTGCCGGCCAGATGCGTGGCATTCACGCCATGACCGGAATAGGCCTGGGCGTAATACACGTTCGGCTGGTCCTTGAGTCGTCCGATCTGCGGCAGGCGATTGGCGCCGATGCCGATCATGCCGCCCCATTGATAGTCGATCTTCACACCAGACAGTTGCGGAAAGACTTCCAGCATTTTCGGACGCATGTACGCGGCGATGTCTTTCGGATCGCGGCCCGAGTAATGGCAGGCGCCGCCAAACAGCAGGCGCCGGTCCGCCGAGAGCCGGTAGTAGTCCAACGCCACTCGCTGGTCACAGACCGCCATGTTCTGCGGCAGCAGGGCGTGGGCCTGTTCTTCGCTCAGTGGTTCGGTGGCGATGATGTAGCTGCCGGCGGGCAGGACTTTGCCACTGAGTTCCGGGTTGAGGTTATTGAGGTAGGCATTGCAACCCAGTACCAGGGTTTTGGCGCGCACCGAGCCCTCGGTGGTATGGACCTTGACCTCTGGGCCATAGTCGATGCGGGTCACGGCCGAGTGCTCGAACAGCCGGACCCCCAGTCGTTGTGCCGCTGCGGCTTCGCCCAAGGCCAGGTTCAGTGGATGCAGGTGCCCCGAGCCCATGTCGATCAGGCCGCCGACGTAACGCGTGGAGCCGATCACGGTGTGCATCTCGTTGGCTTGCAGCAAACGGGTTTCGTAGCGATAGCCGAGGCTGCGCAGTTCTTCGACATCCTCGGCGAAGCCTTCAAGGTCACGGGGCTTGTTGGCGAGGTCGCAGTAACCCCAGGTCAGGTCGCAGGGGATCTGGAAGCGCTCGACCCGTTGCCGGACGATTTCCACGGCTTCCAGGCCCATGAGTTTCATTTGACGAACGCCTTCGGCACCGATGACGCTGGTGAACTGATCGAGGCCGTGGCCGACGCCACGAATCAGCTGCCCGCCATTGCGTCCACTGGCACCCCAGCCTATTTTGTGGGCCTCAAGCAGCACCACGCTGAGGCCGCGTTCGGCCAGCTCAAGCGCCGTGTTCAACCCCGAAAACCCGCCGCCAACCACACAGACATCGGCCAGCACTTCGCCTTTGAGCGCCGCAAGTTCGGGCTGCGGCAGGCTGCTGGCGGCGTAGTAGGACGCGGTGTGGTTCAGGGCAGGCTGTTGAGCACGGGCATTCATGTGCGTGTTCCTGGTTCTTGCGTTTGGAAAACCTGACGGAGCATAAGCCGGACCTTCCCGGGCGGGCAACATTGGTCGGCTGGTGCTGTCTGGATCGGTGCTTTTGCGTCAGAATCGCGCTCTATTCCGCTATTGGTCACCGCTTCAATGAGCTGCAACAGCCAGACAATCCGCACATTGCGACAGCAGATTCCCTCGTTCGAGTGCGTTCCCGGCTGCCATGACTGCTGCGGGCCGGTGACCACCTCGCCGGAAGAAATGTCGCGCCTGCCGCGCAAGTCCCGCGCCGAGCAGGATGCCGCCATGGAAGAGCTCAACTGTGTGCATCTGGGGCCGAATGGTTGCACGGTGTATGACGAGCGGCCGCTGATCTGCCGGTTGTTCGGCACCACCAAGACCTTGCCGTGTCCAAATGGACGCGGGCCGGTGGAGCTGATTCATCCGCGGGTGGAGAAGCAGGTGTTCGAGTACATGGCCAGCACTCGGCAGGTGTTGGTTTAAGAGATCGCAGCCTGCGGCAGCTCCTACAAAAAGCGTGTGTACACCTGTAGGAGCTGCCGCAGGCTGCGATATTTTGATCTTCAATCCGGAATCGGCAAAGTCAGGCTCTCCTTCACCTCTTCCATCACGATATAGCTCTTGGATTCCCGTACATGAGGAAGTTTGAGCAGGATGTCGCCCAGCAACTTGCGGTACGAGGCCATCTCGGAAATCCGCGCTTTCACCAGGTAGTCGAAATCCCCTGACACCAGATGACACTCCAGCACATGGGGCAATTTCAGCACCGCGCGTCGGAACTCTTCAAAAGTATCGCCGGATTTGTAGTCCAGGCTGATTTCGACGAACACCAGCAGACTACCCTTCAGGTGCTGCGGATTGAGCCTGGCGTTGTAGCCCATGATGATCCCTTCGCGCTCCAGACGCCGGACCCGCTCAGTACAGGGCGTGGTCGAGAGCCCGACCTTTTCTCCAAGCTCCGTAAAGGAAATCCGCCCGTCCGCTTGCAGGATCCGCAGGATGTTGCGGTCGATCTTGTCCAGCTCACGTTTGGTCTGAGTGTTGGTACGCATAGGGGATGCGCCTCCGTGAAAAGGGTTTTTGCCGAGAATTGTCGCCAAATATAGGCGCTTATATAGTGAAAAGCACTGGCAAATCTTTTTTACACTGCGCGCATCTAAAGCTCTGAATAACAAACGTCAGCGGTTAGCCGCGATGAGGGATATGAAAATGCGCGTCATGGTCTTGGGTAGCGGCGTCATCGGTACCACCAGTGCTTATTATCTGGCCCGTGCCGGGTTTGAAGTGGTGGTTGTGGACCGGCAGCCAGCTGCTGCCATGGAGACCAGTTTCGCCAACGCCGGGCAGGTTTCGCCGGGTTATGCCTCGCCGTGGGCCGCGCCGGGTGTGCCGCTCAAGGCCATCAAGTGGCTGTTGCAGCGCCACGCCCCCCTGGCGATCAAGGCCACTGCCGACATCGACCAGTACCTGTGGATGGCACAGATGCTGCGCAACTGCACCGCCAGCCGTTATGCGGTGAACAAGGAGCGCATGGTCCGTCTGTCCGAGTACAGCCGCGACTGCCTCGATGAACTGCGGGCCGAAACCGGCATCGCCTACGAAGGCCGCAGCTTGGGCACCACCCAACTGTTCCGCACCCAGGCTCAACTCGACGGCGCCGCGAAAGACATCGCCGTGCTGAAAGAGTCCGGCGTGCCGTTCGAACTGCTCGACCGCGACGGCATTGCCCGCGTTGAGCCAGCGCTGGCCAGTGTCACCGACATCCTCGCCGGTGCCCTGCGCCTGCCGAACGACCAGACTGGCGACTGCCAGATGTTCACCACCAAGCTCGCCGAGATGGCCGCGAGCCTCGGTGTGCAGTTCCGTTTCGGCCAGGACATCCAGCGCCTCGACTTCGCCGGTGATCGCATCAACGGTGTATGGATCGACGGCAAGCTGGAAACCGCCGACCGCTACGTGCTGGCCCTCGGCAGCTACTCGCCGCAACTGCTCAAGCCACTGGGGATCAAGGCGCCGGTGTACCCGCTCAAGGGCTACTCTCTGACCGTGCCGATCACCAACCCGGCGATGGCCCCGACTTCGACCATTCTCGACGAGACCTACAAAGTCGCGATCACCCGTTTCGACAACCGCATCCGCGTTGGCGGCATGGCTGAAATCGCCGGTTTTGACCTGTCGCTGAACCCGCGTCGCCGGGAAACCCTGGAGATGATCGTCAACGACCTTTATCCTCAGGGCGGCGATCTGGCCCAGGCCAGTTTCTGGACCGGCCTGCGTCCGACCACCCCGGACGGTACCCCGATCGTCGGTGCCACACCATTCAAGAACCTGTTCCTGAACACCGGTCACGGCACGCTCGGCTGGACCATGGCCTGTGGCTCCGGTCGCTTGCTGGCAGACCTGATGGCGAAGAAAAAGCCGCAGATCAGCGCCGAAGGCCTCGATATTTCCCGTTATGGCAAAAAAACCCAGGAGTCTGCAAAGCATGTCAGTCCAGCGCCAGCTCACCAATGAGCGCATGAGTCAGATCGTCACCCATAACGGTACGGTTTACCTGGCCGGACAGGTCGGCGATGACATGAATGCCGGGATTGAACAGCAGACCCGCGAAACACTGGCCAACATCGAGCGTTTGCTCGACCTGGCCGGTACCGACAAGCATCATCTGCTGTCGGTGACGATTTACCTGAAAGACATCGACGCGCATTTCGAAGGCATGAACGCGGTATGGGATCAGTGGCTGCCAAAAGGCGTCGCCCCGGCCCGTGCCACCGTTGAATCGAAATTGTGCGAACCGGAAATCCTGGTCGAGCTGTCGGTTGTAGCCGCTCTGCCATAAAGCTTGTCAGAAAGATCCCTCTCCCGGTGCTGTTGGCGGTTCACGCTACCAGCCAGCGCCGGTTTTTCTTCCCGAAAACCCGACCAGAAGTCTGCCGCCATGCGTCCTGCCCGTGCCCTGATCGACCTTCAAGCCTTGCGCAACAACTACCGAATCGCCCGTGAACTCACGGGGGCCAAGGCCCTCGCTGTGATCAAGGCCGATGCCTATGGCCATGGCGCGGTGCGTTGCGCCCAGGCGCTGGAAGCCGAGGCGGACGGGTTTGCAGTAGCCTGCATCGAAGAGGCGTTGGAGCTGCGGGCGGCGGGCATTCGCGCGCCGATCCTGCTGCTGGAAGGTTTTTTCGAAGCCGATGAGCTGGCGCTGATTGTCGAGCATGATTTCTGGTGCGTGGTGCATTCGTTGTGGCAACTCGAAGCCATCGAGAAAGCGGCGTTGAGCAAACCGATCACCGTGTGGCTGAAGCTCGATTCGGGCATGCACCGCGTGGGGCTGCACCCGGCGGATTATCAGGCGGCCTACCAGCGACTGTTGGCCAGCGGCAAGGTCGCGAAAGTGGTGCTGATGAGCCACTTTGCGCGTGCCGATGAACTGCACGAGCAAGCCAGTGCCGATCAGGTGGCGGTATTTGAAGCCGCGCGCAAGGGCTTGTCCGCCGAGGTCAGCCTGCGCAACTCGCCGGCGGTGCTCGGTTGGCCGCAGATTCCGAGCGATTGGGTGCGCCCAGGCATCATGCTTTATGGCGCGACGCCCTTCGAAGAGGCCAACGAAGCAGCATCGCGGCTGCAACCGGTCATGACCCTGGAATCGAAAGTGATCAGTGTGCGCGAGTTGCCGGCTGGCGAGCCCGTCGGTTACGGCGCCAAATTCATCACCCCTAAACCGATGCGCATTGGTGTCGTGGCCATGGGTTACGCCGATGGCTACCCGCGTTTGGCACCGACCGGCACGCCAGTGCTGGTTGCCGGGCAGCGCAGCCAGTTGATCGGCCGGGTATCGATGGACATGCTCTGCATCGACCTGACCGATGTCCCGCAGGCCGGCCTCGGTTCGACCGTCGAGTTGTGGGGCAAAAACATCCTCGCCAGTGATGTGGCCATGGCTGCCGGCACGATTCCTTACCAGATCTTTTGCAACCTGCGCCGGGTGCCACTGCTCTATTCCGGGGCTTAGTGCGCAGGGCTCCAGACCGGAAGTCGCCTCGCTGAGCAGGATTCAGGTCAAGGTGTTGTAAATACTGAACGCTGTCGCCATGATAACGCTCACTATTCCAACAATCTGAATCCTGGAGGCGCAAGCTTTGGACGTCGGTGAACGACTGCAATCCATCCGTAGGCTCAAAGGCCTTTCCCAGCGTGAGCTCGCCAAACGGGCGGGGGTCACCAACAGCACGATTTCGATGATCGAGAAGAACAGCGTCAGTCCCTCGATCAGTTCGCTGCGCAAAGTGCTGGGCGGGATTCCCATGTCCATGGTCGAGTTCTTTTCCGAAGAAATCCTGCAGGAAAAACCGACCCAGATTGTCTACAAGGCCAACGAGCTGATCGATATTTCCGATGGCGCGGTGACCATGAAGCTGGTCGGTCGGGCGCACCCGAGCCGGGCCATCGCATTCCTCAATGAAATCTATCCGCCAGGCGCCGACACCGGTGACGAGATGCTCACCCATGAGGGCGAGGAAACCGGCATCCTGGTCGAAGGAAAACTGGAACTGGTGGTCGGTCTCGAAACTTTTGTCCTTGAAGCCGGCGATAGCTACTACTTTGAAAGTACCAAGCCACACCGTTTTCGTAATCCGTTCGATGTGCCGGCGCGACTAATCAGCGCAGCCACACCGGCGAATTTCTAAGAAAAGAGGCGTCCTGCCAGCATCGCAGAGGCGCCCGGGCTGTTTTTCCGTCGCGGCCTAAGACCCCTTCGACTTTGGGGTTGTTTCAGTGCGACGGGCTTACCGCTATACTTGCGCCCGCCTGCGAACCGTGGCCGTAGGCGTGACTAGCCACCATTGAGGGTGAACGCGTGAACCTAATTATGAAAATGCTGGCTGCACCAGCAACCGTATTGGCCCTATGGGCTGTCAGTGTCAGCGCTCAAGCTGCGACCAATGACGATATCGCCAAACGCCTTGAGCCAGTCGGCCAGGTTTGTGTTCAGGGTAAAGAGTGCAAGGGCATGGAAGTGGCCGCTTCCGCTGGCGGCGGTGGTGGTGCGAAAACTCCGGATGAAGTGATTGCAAAACATTGCAACGCTTGCCACGGTTCAGGCCTGCTGGGCGCACCGAAAATCGGTGATGCCGCTGCCTGGAAAGAGCGTGCCGATCACCAGGGCGGCCTTGACGGCATCCTGGCCAAAGCCATTACCGGTATCAACTCGATGCCGCCTAAAGGTACCTGCGCCGATTGCTCCGACGCCGAGCTCAAAGGCGCCATCCAGAAGATGTCCGGCTTGAAATAAGCCTGAGTCTTGCTGCTGGAAAAGCCGCTTTCGAGCGGCTTTTTTGTGCCTGTGATTTAACCCGGATGGCTGTTCATTGCAGCAAAGACCCGGCAAGCTCGGTCCAGGCCCAAGTCATGGAACGTGAGGGAGGATCCGATGGTTCAGTTGTGCTCTATCGAACAGGCAGTCGATGACGTCTTGACACGGTTGCCGGCGCATATCCACATGGGCCTGCCTCTGGGGTTGGGCAAACCTAATCACTTCGTCAACGCGCTGTATCGGCGGATCGCACAGTCGCCCGAACGACGGCTGACGATCTACACCGCGTTGTGCCTGGGGCGCCCGCCCTTGGGCGATGGTTTGCAAAAGCGCTTTCTCGAACCCTTTGTCGAACGGGTCTTCGGCGACTATCCGGAGCTGGAATTTCTCGCCGACCTGCGCCGCGATAGTCTGCCGGACAACATCCACATCCAGCAGTTCTTCATGCAGCCCGGCAGCCTGCTCAACAGTGCCGCGGCGCAACAGGATTACGTCAGCAGCAATTACAGCCATGCGGCGCGGGACATCAATGCCGCCGGGTTGAATCTGGTGGCGCAGCTGGTGGCCAGCCACGCCGAGCATCCTGACCGTTTGAGCCTGAGCTGCAACCCGGACATCACCCTCGACCTGTTGCCGATGATCGCCAGGCGCCGCGCCGCCGGAGAAACCATCCTGATGGTCGGCCAGGTGCACAACGACCTGCCTTACATGCCCGGCGATGCGGAAGTCGGCATCGACACCTTTGACCTGCTGATCGATGAGAAGGACAACACCACGCTGTTTTCCACGCCGAACATGCCGGTGGGGTGTCAGGACCATTTCATCGGTCTGCACGCCAGCACCCTGGTGCGTGATGGCGGTACCTTGCAGATCGGCATCGGCTCCATGGGCGATGCGCTGACAGCGGCGCTGCTGGCGCGGCAAGCCGACAACGACGGATACAGGGCTTTACTGGCAGACGTAAACCTCAGCCACTGGGCGCAACTGATCGAGCGCGAAGGCGGCATCGACCCCTTCGCCAAAGGCCTGTATGGCTGTAGCGAAATGTTCGTCAACGGCTTGCTGGTGCTGGCCGATGCCGGGATCGTGCAACGCAAGGTCTATCCGGATGTGGCGACCCAGCAGCAGGCGAATGCCGGCACCCTCGACGAGGCTGCACAAACCGATGGCATCTCGGTGCACGGTGGTTTCTTTCTCGGTCCGCGTAGCTACTACGAGCGCTTGCGCGAATTGCCGCAAAGCAAGCGGCTCGAATTCAACATGACCCGCATCAGCTACATCAACGAGCTCTACGGCCAGGAAGAACTCAAGCGCTTGCAGCGCCTGGATGCGCGGTTCATCAACACCGCGTTCACCGTGACCTTGCTCGGTGCCGCGGTGGCGGATCAGCTCGAAGACGGACGTGTGCTCAGTGGCGTAGGCGGGCAGTACAACTTCGTGGTGCAGGGGCATGCGCTGGCAGGTGCGCGCTCGGTGTTGCTACTGCGCAGCTGGCGTGAGTCCGGCGGCGACGTCAGCTCGAACATCGTCTGGGAGTATGGTCACTGCACGATTCCCCGGCACTTGCGGGACATCGTGGTCACCGAATACGGCATCGCCGATCTTCGTGGCAAGACCGATGCGGCAGTGATCGAGGCCTTGCTCAATATCAGCGACTCGCGTTTTCAGCCGGGATTGATCGAGCAGGCGCAGAAAGTCGGCAAACTGCCCAAGGACTTCTGTCTCGATCCGCGCTTCACCGATAACAATCCGCAGCGTTTGTTGGCGATTCAGGCGCGGCATCCGCAGCTGTTTCCGGAGTATCCGCTGGGCTGTGATTTCACCGAGGTCGAGCAGGATCTGTTGCGGGCGCTGAACTGGCTCAAGAGCAAGTTCAAGCTGAGTGAGGTGCTGGAGTTGGGCAAGGCAGCGCTGGACGCGCCGGAGCCTGCGTTGTTCCAGGAGCATCTGCAACGCATGCAACTGGCCAGTCCGGAGGGGATGAAGGAGGATTTGTATCAGCGCCTGCTGCTCACAGGCCTCAAGGCGACTGGGCAGTAACTGGTCACCGAAAACATCAGTGGGAGCGAGCTTGCTCGCGATAGCGGTGTATCAGTCAACGAAGATGTCGACTGACACTATGCAATCGCGAGCAAGCTCGCTCCCACAGGGGGATGTGCGTTGTGGTGGCTTTATTCGATAAAGGTCACAACACCGTCGGCCAGCGACTTCACTCGGGCCAGGGACTCTACGCGATAACCCTGCGAGTCCAGTTCCGCACGGCCGCCCTGGAACGACTTCTCGATCACGATGCCCAGGCCCGCCACGGTGGCGCCAGCCTGCTTGATGATCGAAATCAGTGCCTGGGACGCCTTACCGTTGGCCAGGAAGTCATCGATGATCAGCACGCGGTCGCTACTGGTCAGGTGGCGCGGGGAAATGGCCACGGTGCTTTCGGTCTGTTTGGTGAACGAGTACACGGTCGCCGACAGCAGGTTTTCGGTCAGGGTCAGGGACTGGTGCTTGCGGGCGAAAATCACCGGCACACCCAGGTTCAGACCGGTCATGATCGCCGGGGCGATGCCCGAGGCTTCGATGGTGACAATCTTGGTGATGCCCGAATCCTTGAACAGCGTGGCGAATTCGTCGCCGATCAGCTTCATCAGGGCCGGGTCGATCTGGTGGTTCAGAAAGGCGTCGACTTTCAGGACCTGATCGGAAAGCACGATGCCTTCTTCGCGAATTTTCTTGTGCAATGCTTCCATGAAGCTGTCCTCAGTTGGCTCCAGACACTGTGAAAACTACTGCGCTCGGTAATCCTGCGTTAAAAACAGGCTCGGAATGCTCATTTACAGCCAGTAAACTCCGCTTCCTCGCCTGTTTTTGCCTTGTCTTACCTTCGCTCGCTACGTTTTCACAGCGCCTGGCTATGCCGATGTTCAATTAAAAAGTGGTCAATTCTAGCGCTTTAACATCGCGCGTATATCCGCCAATGCATTGTTGCCACGCACGGCTTTGACTTCGGTCGGTGTGTCGTCGTTGCCTTCCCAGGCCAGATCGTCCGGCGGCAGTTCATCGAGGAAGCGGCTTGGTGCGCAGTCGATGATCTCGCCGTACTGCTTGCGCTTGGCGGCGAAGGTGAAGGCCAGGGTCTGGCGCGCGCGGGTAATGCCCACGTAGGCCAGGCGACGTTCTTCTTCGATGGTGTCGGCTTCGATGCTGGAACGGTGCGGGAGGATTTCCTCTTCCATGCCCATGATGAACACGTAGGGGAATTCCAGGCCCTTGGAGGCGTGCAAGGTCATCATCTGCACGCCTTCGGCGCCATCTTCCTCTTCCTGCTGACGCTCGAGCATGTCGCGCAGGACGAGTTTGCCGATGGCGTCCTCGACGGTCATTTCGCCTTCTTCGTCTTTTTCCAGGGTGTTCTTCAGCGCCTCGATCAGGAACCAGACGTTACCCATGCGGTAGTCGGCGGCCTTGTCGCTGGAGCTGTTGGTGCGCAGCCAGTTCTCGTAGTCGATGTCCATGACCATGCTGCGCAGGGCCGAGATCGGGTCTTCGCCGGCGCACTGCTCGCGCACCCGGTCCATGAAACGCTTGAAGCGCGACAGGCGATCGGTGAAGCGGCTGTCCAGATGCTCGCCCAAACCCATCTCGTCGGTGGCGGCGTACATCGAGATCTTGCGCTCGGTGGCGTAGTTGCCCAGCTTCTCCAGCGTGGTCGAGCCGATCTCGCGGCGCGGCACGTTGATCACCCGCAGGAACGCGTTGTCGTCGTCCGGGTTCACGATCAGACGGAAGTAAGCCATCAGATCTTTCACTTCCTGACGTCCGAAGAAGCTGTTGCCGCCGGAGAGGCGATACGGCACCTGGTGATGCTGCAACTTCAGCTCGATCAACTTGGCCTGGTAGTTGCCGCGATACAGGATCGCGAAATCGCTGTACGGGCGGTCGGTGCGCAAGTGCAGGCTGAGGATTTCCATGGCCACGCGCTCGGCCTCGGCGTCTTCGTTGCGGCAACGGATCACGCGGATCTCGTCGCCGTGACCCATTTCACTCCACAGCTGCTTTTCGAACTCGTGGGGATTGTTCGAGATCAGTACGTTGGCGCAACGCAGGATGCGGCTGGTGGAGCGGTAGTTCTGCTCCAGCATCACCACTTTCAAGGACGGGTAGTCGTCCTTGAGCAGCATCAGGTTTTCCGGGCGAGCACCGCGCCAGGCGTAGATCGACTGGTCGTCGTCGCCTACCACGGTGAACTGGTTGCGTTTGCCGATGAGCATTTTCACCAGCAGGTATTGGCTGGCGTTGGTGTCCTGGTATTCGTCGACCAGCAGGTAGCGCACCTTGTTCTGCCACTTTTCCAGGATGTCGGCGTGCTCTTCGAACAGCTTCACCGGTAGCAGGATCAGGTCGTCGAAGTCCACCGCGTTGAACGCCTTGAGCGTGCGCTGGTAGTGGGTGTAGACGATGGCGGCGGTCTGTTCCTTGGGGTTGCGCGCGTTTTCCAGGGCCTGGGCCGGCAGGATCAGGTCGTTTTTCCAGGCGCCGATCATGTTCTTGATCTCGTCGACGCCGTCGTCGCCCGAGTATTCCTTCTGCATGATGTCGGTCATCAGGGCCTTGACGTCGGTCTCGTCGAAGATCGAGAAACCCGGTTTGTAGCCCAGCCGCACGTGTTCCTTGCGGATGATGTTCAGGCCCAGGTTGTGGAACGTGCAGACCGTCAGCCCGCGCCCTTCACCGGCACGCAGCAGGGTGCCGACCCGTTCCTTCATTTCGCGGGCGGCCTTGTTGGTAAAGGTCATGGCGACGATGTACTGGGCGCGAATGCCGCAGTTCTGGATCAGGTGCGCGATTTTGCGCGTGATCACGCTGGTCTTGCCGGAGCCTGCGCCGGCGAGCACCAATAGAGGGCCGCCGACGTAGTTCACGGCTTCTTGCTGCCGGGGATTGAGTCGGGACATAGGTAAATTCAGGAGTCAGTCACGAAATGGGCCGGCATTTTAACAGGCTCAGCGAATTGTGCTGCTCTGTCCGACTTGTGACGTAGCGCGCTATCTGTAATTGCCGGTTTTGTTACTTTCACGCAGGATGCGCAACGAATTTGCGGCTAATGTTCGTAATTGCGGATACAAAGGGTTCGTTTTGCTCACTGATGTCATTGTCATTGGTCATCGGAACGGCATAATGCCCGTCGCCTACATCTTTGCAGAGTCTAGGGAGCTAGCTTGTCTACGCCTGTCGAACCCTTGCGTTTGCTGCTACTGGCCGAAGAGCCAGCGTGGGCAGCGTTGTTGCGCGAGTGTCTGGCTCCTATGGGGAGCTCGGCCGTGCTCATCAGCGCGCCGAGTTGGGAGTCGGTCAGCAGCCTGTTCGATGACAACCACAGCGCGGTGTTATTGACCATCCCGCAACTTCAACCGGCGCCGGGCCGTTGCAGCCTGCCGACGGTGTTGTTGCTCGACCATGAGCCGCTGACCCCGCCCGACGGCGTGAGTGACTGGCTGGTGCGCGACCTGCTCGATCCCGGCATGTTGCGCCGTTGCCTGCGTCATGTGCGCGAACGCGGCGTCCTGGAAAACACGCTGCAACGCCTGGCCGAGCAAGATCCGCTGACCGGCATCGCCAACCGTCAGGGCTTCCAGACCCTGTTGACGGCACGCCTGGCGGAAAACGACGGTCGTGGCCTGGCCCTCGGTCATCTCGACCTCGACAACTTTCGTTATGCCAACGACGCCCTCGGCCATCAGGCCGGTGACCGCCTGATCCTGCAAGTGGTGGCGCGGCTCAAGAGCCAGCTTGAGGTCGGCGATCAACTGGCGCGCCTGGGCAGTGATGAATTCGCTCTGCTGATCGACACCCGTCGCGCTCCCCAGCGTGCGGAGTGGATGGCCGAGCGCATCAGCGAAGCGCTGGCCGAGCCTTATTGGGTCGATGGTGAAAGCCTGCTGATCGGCTCCAGCCTGGGCATCGCCTACGCCCGGGCCCAGACCGGCGCGGATCCGCTGATGTGGCATGCGCACATCGCAATGCAGCAGGCCAAAAGCACCCAGGGCTGCACCTTTCACATTTTCAACGAGCGTATCAACCGCAATGCCCGCAGCATCGCCGACCTGGAAACCGAGCTGCGCCGGGCGCTGCGTCGCGATGAGCTGGAGCTGCATTACCAGCCACGGCTGAACCTCGAAGACGGGCAAATCGTCGGCCTCGAAGCTTTGGTGCGCTGGCGGCATGCCGAGCGCGGCTTGCTGCCACCGAGCGAATTCGTGCCGCTGGCCGAGCAAAGTGGTCTGATTGTGCCGCTGGGCTACTGGGTGATTTCCCGGGCCCTGCGCGACATGCAGGCGTTGCTTGAACTTGGAATGCCGCCGTTGCACATGGCAATCAACCTGTCGTTCCGGCAGTTCCAGGACAGCCAGTTGCTGTCGACCCTGAGTCGCCTGATTGCCGAGCGCGGTGTCGAGGCGCAGTGGCTGGAGTTCGAGCTGACCGAGACCGCCGTGATGCGCCGCAGCGATCTGGTCAAGCAGACCATGGACGCCCTAGGGCGCCTCGGCGTGCGCTTCTCCCTCGACGACTTCGGTACCGGGTTCTCGTCGTTTGTGCACCTCAACAGCCTGCCGATCACTTTGCTGAAGATCGACAAGAGCTTTGTCGGCGGTATGGAGCAGCGTGAGGAAAACCGCAAACTGGTCCACGCGATGATCAACCTGGCGCACAACCTCAACCTCGAGGTGGTCGCAGAAGGCGTGGAAACGCCGGAGCAACTGGATCTGCTGCGCGGGTTTGAATGCGATCAGGTGCAGGGGTATTTGATCAGCAAACCATTGCCGCTGGCCGAGTTGGTGGAGTACCTGACGTTTGGCTCCAGTCAGCAGCCGATGCTGGAAGTCGTGAGCTGACCGCGACCTTTCAGTTGGTCCAAAACCTGTGGGAGCGAGCTTGCTCGCGATGGCGGTGTATCAGTCGAAATGGATGTTGACTGACCTGGCCTCATCGCGAGCAAGCTCGCTCCCACAGAGGATTTCCCACAGGGGGATCTCAATCTGGCTGAGCGACTGTGAAGCCATTCTGTGACGTCGACTCGCGCCGAATCATCCGCTTCATCTTCCACTCAAACCCCAGCGTCAGGCTCACCGCCGCACACGCCAGCCCCAGCGCAAGGCCCCACCAGACGCCCGTTGGCCCCCAGTCCAGGTGGAACGCCATCCACCACGCCGCCGGTGCGCCAATCAGCCAATAGCAGCCCAGGCCGACGAGGAAGGTGGTCTTGGCATCCTTGAGCCCACGAATGCAGCCCATGGCAATGGTTTGCACGCCGTCGAACAGCTCGAACCATGCCGCCACCGCCAGCAGGCTCACGGCAAGGTTGATGACATCGCGAAACGCCGGGTCGTTGTGGTCGAGAAACAGGCCGACCAACTGATTTGGCAGTAGCCAGAAGACCATGGCGAAACACAGCATCGCCGCCGCCCCGAACGCAATGCCGACCCGCCCGGCCAGCCGTGCATCCAGCAATTGTCCGGCACCGTAGTGCTGGCCGATGCGCATGGTGATCGCATAAGAAATCCCCGCCGGGACCATGAACGCCACCGAGACGATTTGCAGGGCAATCTGATGCGCCCCCAACTGCGTGCTGCCCATGGTGCCCATGCACAGCGCGGCGAAGGCAAACAGCCCGACTTCCACCGCGTAGGTGCCGCCAATCGGTAGGCCCAGGCGCCACAGTTCCTTCAGGTACGGGCGGTTCAGCCGCGACAGACCCTGGCGTAGCGGATAGGCGTTGTAGGCCGGATGCCGACGAATGTGCCAGGCCAGCGCCAGCGCCATGAGATTGGCGACAATCGCAGTCACGAGCCCGATACCCATCAGCCCCGGTTTCGGCAGGCCGAACATGCCGGTGATCAACGCATAGTTGAGCAAAAAGTTGGCAACCGTCCCGCCCACGCTGATCACCATTACCGGTGTTGCGCGGCCGATGGCGCTGGTGAACCCGCGCAGGGCCATGAAGCTCAGATAGCCGGGCAGGGCGAACGGCAGGAAGATCAAAAATTGACCGGCCGCGTTGACGTTGGTTTCGGTCTGCCCGAACAGCAGCAAGACCGGTTTGAGGTTCCACAGCAGCAAACCGGCAACCAGCGCCATCAACCACGCCAGCCACAGCCCGGCCTGGGTCAGCCGGGTAGCCCCGACAATATCGCCAGCACCCTGACGGATCGCCACCAGAGTGCCGACTGCTGCAATCACGCCGATGCAGAAAATCGACACGAACGAATAGGTTGCCGCACCGAGCCCACCACCGGCCAATGCCTCGGGACTCAGGCGCGCCATCATCAGGGTGTCGGTGAGGACCATCAGCATGTGTGCCAACTGTGAGGCAATCAGCGGCCCCGCCAGCCGCAGGATGGCCCAGAGTTCAGTACGTGCTGGATGCTGCATGGTCATCACGCTCGATTATCAAAGGGAACAGGAAAGAACCGATTCTCGGCGCTTTGCGGGGTTTGCACAAAGGGATAAAAAGGATGGATGGCATGATTCAAACTCATGCTGGAGAGTTTCTGCTAGGGTGGGCGAACCCCGCAGTAGGAGCTTTCCCAATGTCCCGTCGTCTTCCTCCCTTGTATGCCCTGCGCGCATTCGAAGCGGCGGCGCGACACAGCTCGTTTACCCGTGCGGCCGAAGAACTGTCGATTACCCAAAGTGCGGTCAGCCGGCATATTCGTACGCTCGAAGAGCATTTTGCCTGCCGCTTGTTTCACCGCAGTGGCCGCAACCTGCAACTGACCGAGTCGGCCCGTTTGTTGTTGCCGGGTATTCGCGAAGGCTTCACCGCGCTTGAGCGGGCTTGCAATACCTTGCGCGCCGAAGACGACATCCTGCGCATGAAAGCTCCCTCGACCTTGACCATGCGCTGGTTGCTGGCGCGCCTCAGTCGCTTCCGTCATCTGCAGCCGGGCAACGAAGTGCAATTGACCAGTGCGTGGATGGACGTCGATTCGGTGGATTTCAACCATGAACCTTTCGACTGCGCCGTCATCCTCAGCAACGGGCATTTTCCACCGGACTGGGAAGCGACTTTCCTGTTCCCCGAGGAGTTGATTCCTGTGGGCGCGCCGAATCTTCTGAAGGATCAACCGTGGGACGTTGCGCGTCTGGCCAGTACTGAGCTGCTGCATCCGACCCCGGACCGCCGCGACTGGCGCAACTGGCTGGAGCGCATGGGGCTGGCCGATCAGGTGTCGCTCAAGGGCGGACAGGTGTTCGATACCCTGGAGCTGGGCATGATCGCCGCCGCGCGGGGCTATGGCGTGTCCATGGGCGATCTGCTGATGGTGGCGGAAGATGTAGCCCAGGGACGCTTGAGTTTGCCTTGGCCGACCGCCGTCGCCAGTGGTGAGAATTATTACCTGGTCTGGCCGAAAACCCGCCCCGGCGGCGAGCGTTTGCGTCGCCTCAGCGATTTCCTGCAAGGCGAGGTCCGGGCCATGGAGTTACCGGATGTCGAACGCCTTGGCTGAACCGATGGCATCGACTCAATTCCGTTTGCCCCCCCATCTACGTATCAATTGTCTTTCTTGGCATTTTCTCGACTTATGTTCTTGCTGAAACGTTTCATCAAGTTTATAAAAATGGCACAACTCCAACAAAGGCGATTGCCATGACCCCACTCAAACTCGTCGTTGCCCTTAGCGCACTGTCCGCTGCCTCCCAAGCACTAGCCTGGGATTACGTTCTGCTCGACACCGACAAAGCCGCCCAGAACTGGCAAGTCACCAGCCAGCAACTCGGCATAAAAACCGACAAACCTTTCAGCGTGACCCTGCGCACCTTGCACGGCGGTCGGCAGGAAGGCGTCAGCATCGTCGACATCGATAACGGCACGATGAAACTTTCGGTAGTTCCAACTCGTGGCATGAACGTCCTGCAGGCCTCGGTCGGTAACGTGCGCATGGGTTGGGATTCACCAGTCAAGGAAGTGGTCAATCCGTCCTTCATCGAGCTCAACGGCCGTGGTGGCCTGGGCTGGCTGGAAGGCTTCAATGAGCTGGTCACCCGCTGCGGTTACGAGTGGGTCGGCCACCCCGGCATCGACAACGGCGAACTGCTGACCCTGCACGGTCGCGCTGCCAATATCCCGGCCAACAAAGTCACCTTGCACATTGATGAAAAACCGCCGTACGCCATCAGCCTGCGCGGCGAGCTGAAAGAGCAGGCTTTCAAGAAAGTCGACTTCTCGGTCGCGACCGAACTCGTCACCGAGCCCGGCAGCGTAGCGTTCGCCCTCAACGACACCCTGACCAACAACGGCGACTATCCGAAGGAATACCAGGCGCTGTATCACAGTAACTTCAGCACCCCATTCCTGGAGCAGGGCGCCCGCTTCGCTGCGCCGGTGAAACAGGTGTCGCCGTTCAACGATAAAGCCAAAAGCGATTTGCCGGACTGGCAAACCTATCGCGGACCGACCAAGGACTACGACGAAACGGTTTACAACGTAGTGCCCTACGCCGATGCCAAGGGCGATACATTGACCGTCCTGCATAACAAGGCCGGCAGCCTGGGCGTCTCGGTTGGTTTCAACACTCAAACACTGCCCGTGTTCTCCCTGTGGAAAAACACCGATACCCAAGGGCAGGGCTATGTCACGGGACTGGAGCCAGGCACGAGTTTTTCCTACAACCGCCGGTATCAGCGGCCTCTGAACCTGGTGCCAATCATTGGGCCGAAGGAGCAGAAGCAGTTCCGCATCAGCTACGGCTTGCTGGCGGATAAGATCGCTGTGGATAAGGCGTTGAAGCAGGTCAGCGAGATTCAAGGTGGGCGGGATACTGAGGTGCGGCAGACGCCGTTGGTTGACCTTACCAAGGGTTGATTTTCGCCGTCTTTGCGAAAAGCCGCTTATTGGCCGAAAAAACGCTTACAAATTTGAGCTACTGGCTTGTTGGCCGATATTGCAGTGCTTCGGCCAAGTGCTCGCGTCTGATTTCATCGACTTGTTCAAGGTCCGCAAGAGTGCGCGCTACTTTGAGCAGTCGATGGGCCGCTCGCAGTGACAAGGTCAGTCGTTCACACGCCGTCTCCAGCCAGGTTTCGTCTGTTGTGGATAACTTGCAGTGTCTGCGCAGGCCCGGCAAGTCGAGAAAGGCATTGGCACAGCCTTGGCGCTTTTGTTGCCGTTCGCGTGCATCGGCAACCAACCCGGCGGCGGTGGCAGTGTCGTCGCCGGGTTTTAACGCAGGATTCAATGCCGTGGCTTCGCGAGCAACCGTCAGGTGCAGATCAATACGATCCAGCAGTGGCCCCGACAGTTTGTTGCGATAGCGCTGAACCATGTCCGGCGTACAGGAACAACGGCCACTCGGTTCGCCAAGATATCCACAGGGGCAGGGATTCATCGCGGCGACCAGTTGAAAGCGAGCCGGGAAGCGTACGCGGTCCTTGGCGCGGGAAATCACGATGTGGCCGGATTCGAGTGGCTCTCTCAACACCTCCAATACCTTGCGATCAAATTCCGGGAGTTCATCGAGGAACAGCACGCCATGGTGAGCGAGGGTGATTTCTCCCGGTTGCGGTTTTGAGCCACCGCCCACCAGTGCCGGTCCTGAGGCGGAGTGGTGTGGCTGTCGGAAGGGGCGCTGTGGCCAGTGGCTCAGTGGTACACAACTGGCGACGGATTGAATCGCTGCGACCTCCAGTGCTTCGCTCTCGGCCAAGGGTGGCAGCAGCCCTGGCAATCGGCTCGCCAATAGCGTCTTGCCTGTACCCGGTGGCCCGCTGAATAGCAGGTTGTGCGCACCCGCTGCCGCAATCAGCAGTGCGCGTTTGGCTGCCATTTGCCCCTGGACTTCATTCAAGTCGGGATAGGGTTTGCTGGCGTAGAGCAAACCATTGGAGGCGTAAGGCTCGATGGGCGTGTGCCCATTGAAATGTGCCACTGCCTGCAGCAGATGGTCCACTGCGATGACCTTCAACCCTGACGCCAGGCAGGCCTCTTCGGCATTCGCCTGCGGCACCATCAACCAGCGCCCGGCCTTGCGCGCCGCCAATGCCGCCGGCAGCACTCCACGGACCGGCCGCACTGCACCGGAAAGCGCCAGCTCCCCCAGGCACTCCACGTCATCCAGCGTCAGCGTCGGCACCTGCACGCTGGCCGAGAGAATCCCCAGGGCAATCGCCAGATCGAATCGCCCGCCATCCTTGGGCAAATCAGCGGGCGCCAGATTCAGCGTGATCCGACGCGCAGGAAACTGCAGCCCCGAATTGATGATCGCACTGCGCACCCGGTCTTTGCTTTCCTTCACTGCGGCTTCAGGTAGACCGACCATCGTCAACGACGGCAAGCCGTTGGCCAGATGAACTTCTACGGTAACGGCAGGCGCTTCCACGCCCACCTGGGCGCGGCTGTGGACGATGGAGAGGGACATGGTCGTTCCTTGAAATTACGGGGAGCCGCTTCCTGCGGTTTTTCAAGGGTAGTCAGGAGATGAGCATTTCGCGTGGTGTCAGGGAAGGTGAATTTTCGCAGGATGTTGCGAGCTATCGCCGGACGGGCGGGCAGCAAAAAACCGCCATTCAAGCGGTTCTTTGGTAAACAGTTTCAGACTCTTTTACCGGCAAGTAAGCCCGGAGGTTCAAGGTCTTTGCCGTGAGCCGCAGCGACATCAAGAAATCGTTGTTGATTGGCTGAAATCTTGCCGCCTAGCCGAAGTGCTTCAGCATGATATTGAATAATGAGTAAAAGCTTGGCTTTTCGCTTTCTTTGAATCATGGACACCTCCTGTGCCTTGGAGTGAGATCGATACTATTAATCGTCCAGGTAAATGACAAGTCGATTGTTCTGGTCGAAGCTGAATCCGAGGTTCTGGTAGTAGGGGACGACATTTGGGCCAGGATCCTGAATCTCTATTTCTTTGCACCCCAGCATTCGTGCATAGGTATCTGTAGCCAGCAGTGCCATCGGAGCGATCAAGCCACGAAGAGGATGAGACCTGTCTGGGTGACCCTGCAAAAGAATGATCTTTATGCAAATAGCGCTTTTACGCGGAGTGGCATAACACAGACCACATAGTTTCTGTTCGTACCAGATGGCCAAATCCAGTCCCTTGGCATCTTTGCACTTCCAGTTCGACACGCTTTCCCATGGGAAGAGTGCAGCTTCCAACCACGGGAGGCAGGCAGTAATCGCAGCTGGAGTTATTGGGTCGAACCTAACCGCCTCGGTGTTGAGTTTCCTGGCCCGAGATTTACAGTCCTTGACGAACATTTTATATGCGAGCTTTCGTGCATCTGATTTGTAAGTCTGGTTTCGAAGTTCGGTGCCTTTTCCTTTTCTTCTCATTGCTGGCGTCTATCGAGTAACAAGGCGAAAAGCGTAAAGAAAAGGGTGAGGACTGATAAATCAGGCCGGAGCGCCGCTTTTTGTAGGACCCTGCCGAGAAAGATGAAGGACGTCGGTGAAAGAGCGTGGATGGTCTTGCCGGATGAAGGTTGCTGCTTATGATCTCGCTGAATGCAGCCTTAGGAGGCGTGAATGAACAGGAATGGGATGCGCCCGATTCATCCTGGCGAAATTCTCAGTGAGGAGTTTTTGAAGCCACTGGGCGTTACAACCGATGCTCTGGCTCGCTCGTTGAACGACCCGGAGGCGGAAATAAGCGATGTTGTGAATCAGCGGAGCGGTGTCAGTGTTGGTCTGGCGCAAAAGCTATCCATCAACCTGAACACCACGCCCGAGTTCTGGCTGAATCTGCAATCGACCTACGAGTTGCGCTCGGCCCAGATCGAGCGTGGTTGAACGTTAAATATTCAAAGCGACTGCAAGACGAGTGAAGCCCGCTTCCACCACGGTTTTACCGGGCGTCTTGCCTGCTCCTGCTCTGTCATCATCTGCGGCACATCCTGCAACCGAATCCACGGCTGGTTGTTCCAGTGCAGCAGGCTCAACGACATTTCCGGCCAGTTGAGCAGGCTCAGTTGCGGGCGTTCGGTTGTGGTGGGGTATTGGGCATCTCGCAG
This sequence comes from Pseudomonas sp. S2_F07, assembly GCF_054668325.1. Classification (NCBI taxonomy): domain Bacteria; kingdom Pseudomonadati; phylum Pseudomonadota; class Gammaproteobacteria; order Pseudomonadales; family Pseudomonadaceae; genus Pseudomonas; species Pseudomonas sp. S2_F07. The sequence continues at coordinate 3,693,746 of NZ_CP162758.1, read as the reverse complement.
GGCGGGAACAACTTCGTGGGTGAGCCATTCACGCAGAGCTCGGTACTCGGGGCAGTAGTGGTAGACCAGTAATGCGTAGACGCCGGATTCGCTGACCAGCAGGGTGTTTTCGATATGTCCGTGGATGAGGGTTTTGGCTGTTTGGTATTGGTCGGGGTCGAGTTTTCGGACTTGGCGGTCGTTGAGGTAGATGCGTAGCAGTCGCCCTAGGTCGCGGGCGCTGAACCAGGGTTGGTTTTGTATCAGGAGGGCGTGGAGGTGGAGTTTGTGGCGGGTGAAGACTTGCGGAATCAGGTAAGCATCATCTCGATTCATTGATACAGCTCCTTTTGCTTAAGGGCTGCCGGCAATTGTCGCCAAACAATTGGGTGGCAGTTGTACGCGGGTTGGCGAACCGGAGCAAAAGGAACCCGGCAGACCCGGAGATCTCCCACGCACAACCGCCATGACTTGCGTCGATGGTCGTCATGCTCCTTTAGCTTCCGGGTCGCCAAACCCAGTGCTGAACATTCAGCTGAGGGTGAGCTTAGGAACCGGAGATCTGCGGCGCAATCGGACGGCGGTGTGATGTTTGTAGGACGTTGCCGGGATTGTTGCGGGGCTTGCGATCAAAAGATCACAGCCTGCGGCAGCTCCTACAGGTGAAGTGCAAGGTCGTGCCGACCTTCAATCGCGAGCAGGCTCGCTCCCACAGGGGGACTGCATTTCACATCAGAATTTATTCAGTCGGCGGATTCAGCTTCGCTTCCAGCTCCGCCACCTTCGCCTCAAGGCTCTCCAGCCGAGCCCGCGTGCGTGCCAGCACGACCATCTGGCTATCGAATTCTTCCCGGCTCACCAGATCCAGTTTGCTGAAGCCGCTCTGCAGCAGCATTTTGAACTGGCTTTCGATTTCAGTTTTCGGCAGAGGCGTATCGCCGCTGAAGAGGCGGGAGGCGGTGCCGGTGAGGGCGTCGAGGAAGTCTTTTGGCGCGAGCATGGGCAATGTCCTGGAAACAATGACGGGCAGTGTATCACGCAGTGTCTATAGTCATTTGCGCGGGCAAGGGATGCACACTTTTCGCGCATTGGGACGGACGGTGCCGCACCGTTGTTGTGCGTAACCCGGCGAGTGTTGTTGCGATATGGCGGACATCTGCCGGCAAAAGATTGAAAACTATGGGTTTTGTGGAGATGGCAAGGTTTCTGCTTAGATGCTGGTGACCCATGCACTGATGCAGTCACTGTGACGAACGCAGTGCGCCAAGCGAAGCGGGGGAGTGTTTCGTGAGGAGCGTCGGACGGGCAGGTCAGGGCCGACGATGCGTTACAAAGCCAGGCACTGCGCTTAGACTTGAGTCGGGTTTGTTTTCCTGGGGCAAGTCCACCAATTCGGGAGAGAGTTTTCATGAAGCTAGTCACTGCCATCATCAAGCCGTTCAAGCTGGACGACGTACGCGAGTCGCTGTCCGAGATCGGCGTGCAGGGCATTACCGTCACTGAAGTCAAAGGCTTTGGTCGGCAGAAGGGTCACACCGAGCTGTATCGCGGCGCGGAATACGTGGTCGATTTCCTGCCCAAGGTGAAGATCGACGTCGCCATCGACGACAAGGATCTGGACCGGGTAATCGAGGCCATCACCAAGGCTGCCAACACCGGCAAGATCGGTGACGGCAAGATCTTCGTGGTCAATCTGGAACAGGCGATTCGCATCCGTACCGGCGAAACCGATACCGACGCAATCTAAGCCGCCACAAACCCAACGCCCCAGGAGAAAACAATATGACTCTGCGTAAATTCGCAGGGCTAGGAGCCCTGTTGTCCATCGTAATGCCCAGCCTTGCTCTGGCGGCAGACGAAGTGGCGGCCCCAGTCCTCAACTCCGGCGACACCGCCTGGATGATGACCTCGACGGCCTTGGTGCTGTTTATGACCATTCCCGGCCTCGCGCTGTTCTACGGCGGCATGGTTCGGTCGAAAAACATTCTTTCCGTGATGATGCAGTGCTTCGCCATTACCGGTCTGATCAGCGTCCTGTGGGTCATTTATGGCTACAGCATCGCGTTCGACACCACGGGCATGGAGCAAGGCGTCGTCAACTTCAACTCGTTCTTCGGCGGCATGGGCAAGGCATTCCTCGCCGGCATCACGCCAGCCAGCCTGACCGGCCCTGCGGCGCTGTTCCCTGAGGCGGTATTCGTCACCTTCCAGATGACCTTCGCGATCATCACCCCGGCGCTGATCGTCGGTGCGTTCGCCGAGCGGATGAAGTTCTCCGCGATGCTGGTGTTCATGGGCATCTGGTTCACCCTGGTGTATGCGCCGATCGCACACATGGTCTGGTCCGGCAACGGCGGCCTGATGTGGGACTGGGGCGTGCTCGATTTCGCCGGTGGCACAGTGGTGCACATCAACGCCGGTGTGGCTGGTCTGGTTGCCTGCCTGGTGCTGGGCAAGCGCAAGGGCTTCCCGACCACGCCGATGGCTCCGCACAACCTCGGTTACACCCTGATGGGCGCGGCCATGCTGTGGGTTGGCTGGTTCGGTTTCAACGCCGGTTCCGCCGCTGCGGCCAATGGCACCGCCGGCATGGCGATGCTGGTAACTCAGATTGCTACCGCCGCTGCCGCACTGGGCTGGATGTTTGCCGAGTGGCTCACCCACGGCAAGCCTAGCGCACTGGGCATCGCTTCGGGCGTGGTTGCCGGTCTGGTGGCAATCACCCCGGCTGCCGGCACTGTCGGCCCGATGGGCGCGCTGGTAATCGGTCTGGCGGCTGGCGTGGTGTGCTTCTTCTGCGCCACCACCCTCAAGCGCAAGCTCGGCTATGACGACTCCCTGGACGCCTTCGGTGTGCACGGTATCGGCGGTATCCTCGGCGCAATCCTGACCGGTGTGTTCGCTGCTCCGTCCCTGGGTGGCTTCGGCACCGTGACCGACATCGCCGCGCAAGTGTGGATTCAGTGCAAAGGCGTGGGCTTCACGGTGATCTACACCGCGATCGCTACATACATCATCCTCAAGGTGCTGGATGCGGTCATGGGCTTGCGTATCAACGAAGAAGAAGAGGCGGTCGGCATCGATCTGGCGCTTCACAACGAACGCGGCTACAACTTGTAAGCAAGCGCTAAAAAAACTGCCCGGCTTGCCGGGCATTTTTTTGTCTGGAATTTGTTGTTGAAGGCTGGGCTGAAAGGTTTTTTCCTACAGGTTTTACGATGTTTACGTCGGGTGTTTTTGTGCAGCCAAAGGCTTACAGGATTGAAGGAATATTAGGGCCTTTGTTTTTTCCCAGAGCGCGCTAGAATGCGCCCCGAACGTGCGGAGAACTGTATGTGGCAACAGACTCTGATTACCTTGCGGGCGAGGCCCCGGGGCTTTCATCTGGTAACGGACGAGTTACTCGCCGGCCTGCCTGAACTCAAGGCGTGTCGGGTCGGTCTGTTGCATTTGTTGCTGCAGCATACCTCGGCGTCGTTGACCATCAACGAGAACGCCGATCCGGCGGTACGTCGCGACTTCGAACGATTTTTCAATCGTCTGATCCCACAAGGAACAGACGGCTATGAGCATAACGACGAAGGCCTGGACGACCTCCCGGCGCACTTCAAGGCCAGCGTGCTTGGCTGTCAGCTCAGTTTGCCGATTTCGGCAGGCCAGCTGGCGTTGGGGACCTGGCAAGGCGTTTATCTGGGCGAGCACCGTGATCATGGCGGTGCCCGTAAAGTCCTCGCCACCGTACACGGTGAAGAGGCATAGCCGCTGGTCAGCAGCGGCTGTTGAATTTTTTCCTGCTGCCTTCGACAGAGGGCAAAGCTGGGCTATAACTAATCTGCTTTTCGCAAGTCATGAGGTAGAACATGAGCGACGATGATCTGGAAAACGACGACCTCGAAGTAGGCGACGACGACGAAACCGAAGAAGGTCTGGAAGCAGCGGCGGAAGACGTCGCTGAAGACGACGGCGGTGATGCGCCGGTTCCGGCTGCCAAAGGCAAGGCCAAGGCAGCGGTATCGGTCGATGAATTGCCAAGCGTCGAAGCCAAGAACAAGGAACGCGATGCTCTCGCGCGGGCCATGGAGGAGTTTTTGGCCAAGGGTGGCAAGGTGCAGGAAGTGGAGGCCAATGTGGTCGCCGATCCGCCCAAGAAACCGGACAACAAGTACGGCAGCCGGCCTATCTGAGCCTGCTACCCGCTTGCTGAAAAAGCCCGCCGTCGCTGCGGGCTTTTTCATGCCTGAAACAAAAATATGAAACCTGTGGTGATCCCTGTGGGAGCGGCGGTGCGGCGATCCCACATTGGTTCTGTGTCAGGCTGAGGCCTTGTTCCACCGCGCCAACAGCGCCGGCAAATCGGTCAGGCTGCGAATCTCCGCATCCGGCAACCGTTCGGCTTCCCAGACCTTGCCCGCCGGGTTGAACCAGATTGCCCGCATTCCCGCCTGCTGCGCACCGGCAATGTCATCGCCCGGATGATCGCCAATGTGCACCGCCGTTTCAGCGGTCGCGCCACCACGCTGCAAGGCCTCCTGAAACAGTCGCGCATCGGGTTTGGCGATGCCGATGTCTTCGGCGCACAACGCAAACTTGAAGTAATCCGCCAGGCCCAGCCGACGCACATCGGCGTTGCCATTGGTGATCACGCCGAGAGCGTAATGGTTGGCGAGAATTTCCAGGGTCGGTTCGACCTCTGGAAACACTTCGATCTGATGCCGGGCATGCAGGAACACTTCAAAGCTCTTGTCCGCCAGATCCGAGGCTTCTGCATGGGTGTAGCCAGACTCTTCGAGTGCATGGAACAGCACCCGCCGACGCAATGCGCTGATGCGGTGCTTGAGGCCAGGCTCGTTGCTCAACACGCGCTCACGAATGGTCCACAGATGCTCCACCGGCACCGCCCCAAGGTTGGGTGCGTACTCGGTCAGCCATTCACGCAAAACGGCTTCGGCGCTGACGATGACGGGGGCGGTGTCCCACAAGGTGTCGTCGAGGTCGAAGGTGATCAACTGAATGCTCATGAATCGTCGCCCTTAATGCGTTTGGCCCTTGGGTGGGCGTTGTCGTAGACCGTGGCCAGGTGCTGGAAGTCCAGGTGGGTGTAGATCTGCGTAGTCTTGATGTCCGAGTGGCCGAGCAGTTCCTGTACTGCGCGCAGGTCCTGGGAGGATTCCAGCAAATGGCTGGCGAAGGAGTGCCGCAACATGTGCGGGTGCAGGTTCTGCCCCAGTTCGCGCTCGCCGGCAGCCTTGACCCGCACCTGGATCGCCCGGGGGCCGAGGCGGCGGCCTTGCTGGCTGACAAACACCGCATCGTCTGCCGGGTTGGCCATCGCCCGCAGCGGCAACCATTGTTCCAGTGCTTCGCGAGCCTTTTTACCCACCGGCAACAGTCGGGTCTTGCTGCCCTTGCCGAGCACCTGGACCATGCCGTCGGCCAGGTCGAGCTGATCGAGATTGAGTCCGGTCAGCTCCGACAGGCGCAGCCCCGAGGAGTAGAACAGTTCCAGAATCGCCTGGTCCCGGCGTGCGAGAAAGTCGTCCTCCACACCACCTTCCAGCAGTTGCAGGGCGCGGTCGGTATCGAGGGTTTTCGGCAGGCGGCGTTCGCCTTTGGGCGGTGCGAGGCCATTGGCTGGATCGTGGTCGCACAGGCCTTCACGGTTCAGGTAGTGATAGAGCCCGCGAACGGCTGACAGCAATCGCGCCAGGCTACGGGACGATTGGCCTTGGGCATGCAGGCGGGCAACCAGGCTGCGCAGGCGCTGGATGTCCAGCGCCGTCCAGCTGCCGATGTTCTGTTTGATGCACCAGCCCAGCACTTTATCGAGGTCGCGGCGGTAGGCCGACAGCGTGTGTGGCGACACCTGCCGCTCACTGCGCAGGTGTTCGCAGTAAGCGTCCAGTTGTCGTTCCATGTTCAGCGTACCGAGCGCAGGGAGTTGTTGACCCGTGGCAGCACGCGACCCATGACTTCAGCGATGTAGCTCAGGAACAAGGTGCCCACCGAGCTTTTGTAGTGTTGCGGATCACGGCTGGCGATGGCCAGGATGCCGTGGATGCCTTGATGGCTGATGGCAACGACCGCGGTGGAGCCGATCTGCTTGCGCTGTTCTTCGCCGAACAGGAAGTCCAGCTCATGCTCGCGCAGGCTGCCACTGACACTTTTGTCTTCCGAGAGCAAACCGCCGATGGCCACCTGGGCTTCCGCGTGAGTGACCCAGCGGCCCACCGGCATGGCGTTGTCGCCGAGCAGGATGAGGCTGACGAAGGGCACCTGGAATTCCTGGCGCAGGCTGTCTTCGACGCACATCACTACATCTTCCAGGCTGGCTGCGTCCATCAGCGCCAGGATCAGGCGACGGGTCTTTTCGAACAATCGGTCGTTGTCCCGGGCCACGTCCATCAAATGCGACAGGCGATGACGCAGTTCAATGTTGCGGTCGCGCAGGATGGTCATCTGACGCTCCACCAGCGACACGGTATCACCGCGACGATGGGGAATACGCAGGGACGGGAGCAGCTCTTCGTGCTCGACGAAGAAGTCCGGATGAGCCTCCAGGTACGCGGCAATAGCCGCCGCCTCCAGGCTTTCGGACGGTGATTCGTCAGCTTGTCGCGCGGGTACCTGAGGCTTGTCGGTCATAGGTTTCGCTCACTCAAAGACGCACTTGTCCTTCATATACGCGCACTGCCGGGCCGGTCATCATCACCGGTTGGCCAGGGCCTGCCCACTCTATGGACAAGCGCCCGCCAGGCAGGTCGATCAATAGCGGCGAATCCATCCACCCCTGGCTGATCGCGGCCACTGCGGCGGCGCAGGCGCCGGTTCCGCAAGCCTGGGTTTCCCCGGCTCCACGCTCCCAGACTCGCAACTGCGCGCGGCTCCGGTCGATGACCTGGAGAAAACCGACATTGACCCGTGCCGGGAAGCGCGGGTGATGTTCGATTTTCGGCCCCAGTTCATGCACCGGCGCGTTGTTGATATCGCTGACCCGCAGCACGGCATGGGGGTTGCCCATGGACACGGCAGCCAGATCGACCGGGGTGCCGTCGACGTCGACCTGATAACTCGTGGCCTGCTCCGGTGCCTGGAACGGAATATCCGCCGGCACCAGGCGCGGGGCGCCCATGTTGACGCTGATCTGGCCATCGTTACGCACGTCGAGCTCGATGACGCCGCTTTTGGTCTCGACGCGAATCAGCCGCTTTGCGGTCAGGCGCTTGTCGAGCACGAAGCGGGCGAAACAGCGCGCACCGTTGCCGCATTGTTCCACTTCGGAACCGTCGGAGTTGAAGATCCGATAGCGGAAATCCACGTCCGGGTTGCTCGGCGCCTCGACGATCAGCAATTGGTCGAAACCGATGCCGGTGTGCCGGTCGCCCCATTGCTTGGCATGCTTGGGCAGGATGTGCGCGTGCTGGCTGACCAGGTCGAGGACCATGAAATCATTGCCCAGGCCGTGCATCTTGGTAAAACGCAGCAGCATGGTTTTACTCCGGCAGCAGGCTTTCGCCAGCAAACAACTCGGCTACCGTTTCACGGCGACGCACTTCAAATGCCTGATCACCGTCCACCAACACTTCTGCGGTACGGCCGCGGGTGTTGTAGTTGGAGCTCATGACAAACCCGTAGGCACCGGCCGAATGCACGGCCAGCAGGTCACCTTCTTCCAGCGCCAGCTGACGGTCCTTGGCCAGGAAGTCGCCGGTCTCGCAGATCGGGCCGACGATGTCGTAGGCGCGGGCAGCGGAGGTGCGCGGGCGCACGGCAGTGACGTCCATCCAGGCTTGGTACAGCGCCGGGCGGATCAGGTCGTTCATGGCCGCGTCGACGATGGCGAAGTCTTTGTGCTCGGTGTGCTTGAGGTATTCGACCTGGGTCAGCAATACACCGGCGTTGGCGACGATGAAGCGGCCCGGTTCGAACACCAGTGCCAGGTCACGGCCGTCGAGGCGCTCGCGCACGGCCTTGATGTAGTCGGCAGCCAGTGGCGGCTCCTCGTCCTTGTATCGCACGCCCAGGCCGCCACCGAGATCGATGTGGCGCAGGTAGATGCCGCAATCGCCAAGGCGGTCGACCAGGCCCAGCAGGCGGTCGAGAGCGTCGATGAACGGTGGCAGGGTGGTCAGTTGCGAGCCGATGTGGCAATCGACGCCGACCACTTCCAGGTTCGGCAGCTGCGCGGCACGCACGTACACATCTTCGGCGTCGGCGATGGCGATGCCGAACTTGTTCTCTTTGAGTCCGGTGGAGATGTACGGGTGGGTACCGGCATCGACGTCCGGGTTCACGCGCAGCGAAACCGGCGCGCGAACGCCCAGTTCGGCGGCGACCACTTGCAGGCGTTCCAGCTCGTCGGTGGATTCGACGTTGAAGCAGTGCACGCCGACTTCCAGGGCGCGACGCATGTCGTCACGGGTCTTGCCGACGCCGGAGAACACGATCTTGTCGGCGCTGCCGCCAGCGGCCAGTACACGTTCCAGTTCGCCACGGGAGACGATGTCGAAACCGGCGCCCAGGCGCGCCAGGACATTCAGTACGCCCAGGTTGGAGTTGGCCTTTACAGCAAAGCACACCAGGTGCGGCATGCCGGCCAGTGCATCGGCGTAAGCCAGGTATTGGGCTTCGATGTGCGCGCGCGAGTAAACGTAGGTCGGTGTACCAAAGCGTTCGGCGATGGCAGACAGGGCAACACCTTCCGCGAACAGTTCACCGTCACGGTAGTTAAAAGCGTCCATGAGGTTCCCTTATTATTGGTAGACGTCGTGCTTGTGTGCTTTGGAGGCAGGCTGCTGCTGCTGCGACGACTTGGCTTGCTCGACAGGGTCCTGGTCTTCATCGGGCAGGTACAGCGGGCCTTTTTGACCGCAGGCCGACACAAGGCAGGCAACCGCGAGGAGCGCAGCAAGGGAAGAGATCAGGCGCTTCATGGCGAAATCCTTGAAAATGCATTAATTGCGCCGGAGTATACCGGCCACCCGGCAGCTTGCCTATGCAACGGACCGCCCGTCCGGCGGGGCTTGGCCGCAAGCACATCGAACCCACGGGTAGGGCAACTGGTCGTTATCCTTTGCAATCGACGGGGCTCGGTCGTATCTTGCGGCGCTTGAGCCTGATCAGACACTTTTTGAGGTTGCCGTAATGAGTTTGTCCGAAGCGCGTTTCCATGACCTTGTCGATGCCACCCAGCAAACCCTGGAGGACATCTTTGACGAGAGCGACCTGGATATCGACCTCGAAAGCTCGGCCGGTGTGCTGACCGTCAAGTTCGAGAACGGCAGCCAGTTGATCTTCAGTCGCCAGGAGCCGCTGCGTCAGCTGTGGCTGGCGGCGGTTTCCGGTGGTTTTCACTTCGACTACGACGAAGAAAGCGAGCGCTGGATGTGCGACAAGAGCGAAGAGCAGTTGGGTGAAATGCTTGAGCGTATCGTCCAGCAGCAGGCCGGTGTCGAGCTCGATTTCGAAGGCCTGTGAGATCGTGACCCAGCCTGCGCCTGTTCGTGCTCCCAAGCCGCTCTACAGTAACGTCAGTCCGGCGGTGCCATCGCCCTGCAGCGGTGTGTGCCGGCTGGACGAGCAGAAAGTCTGCCTGGGCTGCTTCCGTCACGTCGAAGACATCCGCGAATGGCGTTCGGCCGATGACGAACGTCGGCGGGTGATTTGCGTGCAGGCTTCGAATCGCAAGGCTGGCGCTCTGTAGGAGCTGCCGAAGGCTGCGATCTTTTGGCAGCTCTGAAGATTGCCGAAGAACAAGATCAAGAGATCGCAGCCTGCGGCAGCTCCTACGCCGCCGTGTGGCGGCTTGTATATTTTTTGAGCTGTGATAGTGTCCAGAAACGCCTCAACCCATCGAGGCTGATGAAAACCCCGCCTTTTTCTGGCGGGGTTTTGCTTTTTTCGTGCAGAAGAAAGGAGTCTGCCCAGATCATGACCGCACCTTCCATCACCCTTACCCGTCTGGACGTACAGCGTCTGGAGCGTCTGATCGACAGCCTGGACGACACGCTGCCGGGCGTTATTGCGCTGCAAACCGAACTGGATCGCGCCGATACCCTGGTCGGCCACGATGAAGTGCCGGCGGATGTCGTGACCATGAATTCCCGAGTGCATTGCCGCGAAGAAGGCAGTGGCAAGGACTACCACCTGACCCTGGTGTACCCCAAGGATGCAAATGCCGACGAAGGCAAGGTCTCGATCCTGGCGCCCGTGGGCAGCGCGTTGCTGGGCCTGAAGGTTGGCCAGCACATCGATTGGCCGGCTCCGGGCGGCAAGACCCTGAAGCTGACGTTGCTGGAAGTCGAATCGCAGCCGGCCAATGGCGGCGCGTTCCCGGAGTGAGACCCCCTCAGGCCTGATCAAGCGCCTCGTTCAACGCGTGCTCCAGGTCTGCCTTGTAGCGCAGGTACAGATGGGTGGAACTCTGCCCTTCGCCCAGCAGGCCTGACAGGTCGAGATCGGTGATGTAGCAGCGGTAGCGTTCGGTTTCCCGGCGCTGCCCGACGATTTCCCGGGCGACCACGCGGAACAACTGGTCGCCATGTTCCAGCTCGGAAAACTCCCGTTGATTGCAATACAACGTCACCTGCACCTGACCCGGTGCGGCTTTGCCGACGATCGCCTGCACGTCGTAGAACGGCTTGTTCACCGGCGTCTGCGGTGCCGGCCGGGCTTCGATGCGGCGCGCCCGGCCAGGGCCTGACGGCAGCAGCTGGCAATACAGGGTGTCGAGGTTCAAGGGGTGGGCCGCGTCCATCGGCAACAGGGCATCGCGACGGTACTGGATCGATTGCAGGAAACGCTGCAGCGGCACCAGCAGGCTTTGCTCATCGTGCCAGGGCAGGCGTTGCTGCCACAGGGCGTTGAACTCATCGAGCACGTACAGATCAGCCTGATCTTCATTGACCCGGTAGAACACTTGAATGCAGTCCGGCTGGCCCGTTGGCAGGAACAGCGCGAGGTCGTGGTCTTCCAGTGCCTTCGGATCGAGGTGCAACGGACTGTAGCTCGTCATTTCCTTGCCCAGGTAATCGATCAGTGCCGGCAGAGTGGCCAGTGCTATGTGCTGGACCTGGCCCGGCACCAACTCCAGCACGTGGTAGTGCTGCTGGACCTGGATCAGGTAGCGATGATTGAGCCGGCTCAGCAGCAGGTTCTGCGCGGTATCGAGGATTTCCTCGACCCGTTGGGCAATGAACTGCGCGCGGTTATGGCAGAAGCAGCGCACCCTCAGCTTCGGCTGTTGTGATCCGGTTGGCAGGTTGTTGAGGTAGTCGCGGATGCAGTCGAGCAGGGCGTGGGGACCGTCGTAGCGACCGACCAGGACTTCGTTCCAGCTATTGAGCGTGACCTGGTCCAGGGTCAGCACCAGATTTTCCCGGACACCGGCGTAGCTCAGGGAGTCGGTGCGTTCGGTGGTCATGAGGATGTTCAGGTCGCGATGGTGCTTGAGCGGATCGATGCCGACATTCACCAGGATCAGCACTTCACTCGGTACGCTTGCGCGCAACAGAGGTTCCTCGGCGACGGTGGGCAAGGGCAGGGCGATGGTCTGTTGCAGGCTGCCAAGCAGATTGAACAGTTCGAATTCACTCAAGTTGCTGGTGCCGGGGTGCAAGGCCAGGCGGGTGCTGCTGTCGATCACGCCATTGCGGTGGCACCAGGTCAGCAGTTCGAGCAGGTGACGGCTGCGTTTGATCGGCGCGAAATGTTCCCACTCCAGTGCCGTCAGGCTGCCGTTGTACAAGCCCCACTGGCTTTGCCCCGGTTCTTTCTTGTTCGGTGCGTGCACCAGCGTCAGGGTGTCTTCAGCCAGATCCGGGGCGATGCCAGGGTTGATGAATTCGACTTTGCCGGCCTTGCGCTCGAAAGCGGCATACAGGCGACGGCCGAGGACGCTCAGGTCGCGTTTGTTGATACGGCTGACCGTTTGTTCGTGACGGGCAAACTGGGTGAGGAAGCGGTAGCTGTAGTTCAGCTCGTTGACCAGTGCCCGCCGTTCGGAGCCGACCTGGCGGACTTTCCACTGGCTGCGGCTGTCGAGCAGGGTCAGTTGCCGCTGGTCCCAGTGCCATTCATGGGCCAGGCGCTCGAGCAAAGAGCGCTGCCAGCTCTGGGTGCGGCTGTTGCCGGTGAGTTTGCGATTGACCTTCAGGTACAACGCGCGACGCACCAGTTCCAGGCGTTCCGGTTCGTTGCGGGCAATCAGGTATTCCTCGATGCGCCGGTACACCACGACGTATGGATCCAGCTCGTCGAGGTCGAGCCGGTTGGCGAACACCGCCTGCTTGAAGCGCAGGCTCAGGCAATGGACCCCGGGGTGTTCACTGGCATAAACCTCAGTCAGCAGCAGCTTGAGAACCGACTTGTAGGGCGACTCGATGCCCTTGAACAGCTGCCAGAGCCCGGCACCGATAAATTCGCCGGGAGGGATGTAGGCCAGGTTGCCGAGGTCGAGGGTTTCATCGGCACGGATGAAGCGTTTGGAGATCAAGGCATGGGTGTAGCGGTCGTAGCTCGACTCTTCGTAGACCGGCACCAGCCACCAGATCGGTGTGCGCCCGGCGAGCCAGATCGCGGTGCGGTAAAACTCGTCCAGCAACAGGTAGTGCTGGGTAGTGCCGCAATCCTCCGAGCTCAGTTGGGTATCACGCTCACCGCGGACGAAACGGCTCGGATCGATCAAGAAAAAATGCGCTTCGGCGCCCTGGCTGGCGGCCCAGGCTTCCAGCAACTGGCATTTCTTGCGCAGCTCGACGAGTTCGTTTTCGCTCAGGTCCGGCCCATGGCAGACCCACACATCCATGTCGCTCTGGTCAGCCTGCGCCAGGGTGCCGAGGCTGCCCATCAGGAACAGACCATGAATTGGTCTTGGCTGGTTGCTGCCGTGGCGCGGCTTATAGGAAAACGAGCGGGTCAGGCGCTGGGCTTCAGCGAGGACATTGGCATCCGGTTCGAAATTCGACATCCCGGCCGGCGTACCGCCCGAAACATAGCCGGGCAACAGCGGATGGTTAACGTGGAAAAACAGCGGCAGCAAGGTCAGAACCCCTTGCTGGCGGGTCGACAACCCTTCCATGGCGCGAGCCATGCGTCCTTCGTTGAGTTTCAGAAAGCGTGCGCGCAGCTGGCTGAGAACCTTGCGATCGATTCCCTCGTCCAGATCAGGGCGGATTTCGTGGGTGCGCGTCATGTCAGCTCAAACCGGCTCGCAGGGCTCGGACGTGGGGCTCTTCGGATGTGGGGCAGTTTAGCGCCTTGGGGCGAGGACTTTTAAGCTGATTTTGTTTTTCTGGCGTCAGATTTCTAACGATTGGGGGCAGGCATCAGGGGAATGTGCCCGCGGAAATCCCTGGGTCGGGGTCTCCGTGGGCGATGCGGCAGAATTCAGGCTGTTACTTCGGCGTTAAGAATGGTCAGCACGGATTGCACATTTTGCGCGGCGTCACGACCCAGGCTGGTCAGGTAACCGCCGTCAGGTTGGTCGGTCAGTTCTTTTTCAAAGAGGCGTTTGGCGGCGGCAATGTGTTTCGGGGCAGCGGTCTGATGAATTTTCAGACCTTCCTGGGAACTGTCCAGGTTGAAGAGTGCGAGGACTTCCAGTTCGGCAACCAACTCAGGGGTAAGCGACATAAGGACTCCAGACTTTCTAGGAATTGGACGACAGCGCCCCTAAGGTGATCCCACTTGCGCGGCATGTCCAGTGCTCGCGACAGGGTTTTTTGCCTCGGGTAGCCTTCCCCCGGCGGATGGTGGGGCAGCGGGGTGTTTCCAGTGTAGTCAGGTGTCGGGAGACGGCAGGCAGGATTGGCAACAAAATGTGTGTAGCTTGCTTTCCTGTGGCGAGGGAGCTTGTCGGATCGCCGCACCGTCCCGCTCGGCTGCGAAGCAGTCGCAAAGCTTTTGGGGCCGCTTCGCGACCCAGCGGAAGCAAGCTCCCTCGCCACAAGAATCGATTTCGATGCTTACTGCTTTTCCGGCGGCAACTCAGGCAAGGCGCGCAGGGCAGCTTCGTACCATTCGGTGTTGAACGCGCGGTCTTCTTCGAGGATCGCGTCGATTTCTACCGCCAAAACGTGAGCCATCAGGTTGAGAATTTCTTCGCGTTCGTAACCCACCAGTGTCAGCTTGTTGAACGTCGCCTTGGCAGCCGGCGGGTTGTCGCTTTCGATCTGGTTTTCGATGGCCTGGATCAGGGTGCTTTCGGCGAACTCTTCTTCGTCGTTGTCGATATCGGTTGGCTCGCTCATGGCAGGCTCCTAAGGGAAAGGCGGCCAGTTTACCCGCATTCAGCGGCGTGATGCTGCTGGCAAGAATCCCGGCAGCGTTCTATAAACAGGCACTGCCCACCCCGCACGGCCTGGAGGCTATGTGATGTTTAAACTTTATGGATTTTGTGTCAGCAACTACTACAACATGGTCAAACTGGCGTTGCTGGAAAAAGGCCTGCCATTCGAGGAGGTCATGTTCGTCCCGACCCAGACCCCGGAGTCATTGGCGATCAGCCCGCGGGGCAAGGTCCCGGTGCTGGGTGTCGAGCAGGGCTACATCAACGAAACCAGCGTGATTCTCGAGTACATCGAACAAGCCCAAAAGGGCAAGCCACTGCTGCCGAATGAGCCGTTCGAGCGCGCGCAGGTGCTGGCGTTAGCCAAGGAAATCGAGCTGTACATCGAACTGCCGGCGCGTGCCTGCTTCCCGGAAGCATTTTTTGGCATGACGGTGTCGGAGGCGATCAAGGAAAAGAGCAAGGCTGAGTTGCTACTGGGGTTTGCCTCCCTGGCCAGGCACGGCAAATTCGCCCCTTATGTGGCTGGAGAAAGCTTGAGCATTGCCGATCTGTACTTCCAGTACAGCGTGTCATTGGCCAGTGCGGTCGGGCAGAAGGTGTTCGGGATTGATCTGCTGGCAGAAATGCCGGCGGCCAGGGCGTTGCTGGAACGTCTGGGACAGAACCCCAACGTTCAGCGAATTGCGGCGGACAGAGAGGCGGCGATGCCGGCGTTCATGGCGATGATCGCTGCCAAGAAGTAATTCTGTGGGGTTTTGAAGTCAGGCATCGTCGGAACGCCGCCCGGAGCCGGCTCGCTCCCACAGGATTGGATGTGCGAACACTATCCAGTGTGGGAGCGAGCCTGCTCGCGAAGTTTTTGGCGATTTAGCGGCTGGCGAGCAGCGCCTGACCACGAGCCACGGCAGCCTTCACCTGCGCCGGCGCGGTGCCGCCGATGTGGTTGCGGGCATTGACCGAGCCTTCCAGGGTCAGCACGGCGAACACGTCCTGATCGATCTGGTCGCTGAACTTGCGTAGTTCTTCCAGGCTCATTTCCGCCAGGTCCTTGCCGCTGTCCACGCCGTACTTCACGGCATGGCCAACGATTTCGTGGCAATCACGGAATGGCAGGCCGCGACGCACCAGGTAGTCGGCCAGGTCGGTGGCGGTGGAGAAACCGCGCAGGGCTGCTTCGCGCATCATCGCGTGCTTGGGCTTGATCGCCGGCACCATGTCGGCAAAGGCCCGCAGCGAGTCGCGCAGGGTGTCAGCGGCGTCGAACAGCGGTTCCTTGTCTTCCTGGTTGTCCTTGTTGTAGGCCAGGGGCTGGCCTTTCATCAGGGTCAGCAGGCCCATCAGTGCGCCGAACACGCGACCGGTCTTGCCACGCACGAGCTCCGGTACGTCCGGGTTTTTCTTTTGCGGCATGATCGAGCTGCCGGTGCAGAAACGGTCGGGCAGATCGATAAACTGGAACTGCGCGCTGGTCCACAGCACCAGCTCTTCGGAGAAGCGCGACAGGTGCATCATCGCGATACTGGCCGCCGAGCAGAATTCGATGGCGAAATCACGATCGGAGACGTTGTCCAGCGAATTGCCGCCAACCGCGTCGAAACCCAGGAGTTGGGCGGTGTATTCACGATCGATCGGATAGGTGGTGCCGGCCAGCGCCGCGCTGCCCAATGGCATGCGGTTGGTGCGTTTGCGGCAGTCGACCAGGCGTTCATAGTCGCGGCTGAGCATTTCGAACCAGGCCAGCATGTGGTGCCCGAACGTCACCGGCTGTGCGGTCTGCAGGTGGGTGAACCCCGGCATGATGCTGGCGGCTTCGCGCTCGGCCTGCTCCAGCAGGCCTTTTTGCAGGCGGGTGATTTCGGCCAGGATCAGGTCGATCTCGTCACGCAGCCACAGACGGATGTCGGTGGCGACCTGATCGTTACGGCTGCGGCCGGTGTGCAACTTTTTACCGGTCACGCCGATGCGGTCGGTCAGGCGTGCCTCGATGTTCATGTGAACGTCTTCGAGGTCGATGCGCCAGTCGAACTGACCGGCCTCGATTTCACCCTGGATGGTGTTCAGGCCATCGATGATGCTGTCGCGCTCGGCATCGGTCAGCACGCCGACCTTGGCCAGCATGGTGGCGTGGGCGATCGAGCCCATGATGTCGTGGCGATACAGGCGCTGGTCGAAGGTGACGGAGGCGGTGAAGCGGGCGACGAAGGCGTCGACGGGTTCACTGAAGCGGCCGCCCCAGGACTGATTGGTCTTGTCAGTGCTCATGAATTCGCTCGTATCGGCTTGAAGTAAGAAGGCGTGGAACGCTGGCGCGGATAATAACAGGGTTGCCAATCCTGTCGCTGACACTGGTCGATACGTTTTTTTGGGGGCGAGAGCCCGGGCCCGGGCAATATCCGCGCATTTTTGCAGAACGATATTTTCCAATTGAGCAATATCGTCCCGGCAACCGTCTACAGTTGGACAGTAGGATCAGCGCACTTCTCGGTGCAGCCGCTGGCTATAAGAAGAGTGGGGTGTTCATATTGCGTATCAGCAAACCCTGTGGCGATGCATCGCCAACGCGGGCCTGGGCCGCCAATCGCCCGGCAGATGAAAATTTAGCCGCCGGACCAACGGCACTTTTTGGCGCTCGCGCTAGTCTTAGCGTGGATCGCGGTGACGGATGTCACTTCACCTGTCTACGCTATCCTTGTGCGAGACTCACGCAGGAATCCAGCGCAATATGAATGTCCTGATCGTTGATGACGAACCCTTGGCCCGAGAGCGCCTGAGCCGCATGGTTGGCGAACTCGAGGGATACAGTGTCCTGGAGCCTAGTGCCACGAATGGCGAAGAGGCGTTGGCACTGATCGACAGCCACAAGCCGGATATCGTGCTGCTCGATATCCGCATGCCCGGCCTGGATGGCCTGCAAGTGGCTGCTCGGTTATGCGAACGCGAAACTCCGCCCGCCGTGGTGTTCTGCGCCGGGCCCGATGAATTTGCCGTGGAAGCCTTACAGGCCAGCGCCGTAGGCTATCTGGTGAAACCTGTGAGAACTGAACAATTACATGACGCATTAAAGAGAGCCGAGCGCCCCAATCGTGCCCAGCTCGCCGCCCTGACCCGCCCTGCCGCCGAAAGCGGCAACGGCCCGCGCAGCCATATCAGCGCCCGAACCCGTAAGGGGATCGAGCTGATTCCGCTGGATCAGGTGGTGTATTTCATTGCCGACCACAAATACGTGACCTTGCGCCACGAAAGCGGCGAAGTGCTGCTCGATGAGCCGCTCAAGGCCCTCGAAGATGAATTCGGTGACCGTTTCGTGCGTATCCATCGCAATGCACTGGTCGCCCGTGAGCGTATCGAGCGATTGCAACGCACACCCTTGGGACATTTTCAGCTATTCCTGAAAGGCCTCAACGGTGATGCGCTGATCGTCAGCCGTCGTCATGTGGCTGGGGTACGCAAAATGATGCAACAGCTTTAAACAGCTGTTCGCAGGCCAATTTTACACCCGATTGCCGGACATCCGGGGCCAGGGAGGCCGAGTAGTATCTGATACAAGTCAAAGTGGATTTGGCTGAGCTGTTATTATCCGCCGTATCTATTCAGTACGGATTGATCCATGTCCTCTCGCCAGATCCGCATCGCCACCCGCAAAAGCGCTCTCGCCCTTTGGCAGGCCGAATACGTCAAAGCCCGTCTTGAAGCGGCTCATCCGGGCCTGCTGGTGACCCTCGTCCCCATGGTCAGCCGTGGTGACAAGCTGCTTGACTCACCGCTGTCGAAAATCGGCGGCAAAGGCCTGTTCGTCAAGGAGCTCGAAACCGCGCTGCTGGAAAATGAAGCCGACATCGCCGTGCACTCGATGAAGGACGTGCCGATGGACTTCCCCGAAGGCCTCGGCCTGTTCTGCATCTGCGAGCGGGAAGACCCGCGCGATGCCTTCGTTTCCAACACCTACACCCGCCTGGATGAGTTGCCCCGGGGCAGCATCGTCGGCACCTCCAGCTTGCGTCGCCAGGCTCAATTGCTGACCCGCCGCCCGGACCTGGAAATCCGTTTCCTGCGCGGCAACGTCAACACTCGCCTGGCCAAGCTCGATGCCGGCGAATACGACGCCATCATCCTCGCCGCCGCCGGCCTGATCCGCCTGGGATTCGAAGATCGCATCAGCTCGGCCATCAGCGTCGACGACAGCCTTCCGGCCGGTGGCCAGGGCGCGGTGGGTATCGAATGCCGCAGCGGCGACAGTGAAATCCATGCGTTGCTGACACCCCTGCATCACCAGGATACCGCCACTCGCGTGACCGCTGAACGAGCCCTCAACAAGCACCTCAATGGTGGCTGCCAGGTGCCGATCGCCTGCTACGCCGTGCTGGAGGGCGAGCAAGTCTGGTTGCGCGGGCTGGTGGGCGATCCGGCCGGTGGCCTGCTGCTCAGCGCACAGGCCCGGGCTCCTCGCGACGATGCCGAGGCGCTGGGTGTGCGAGTCGCCGAAGACCTGCTCAGCCAGGGTGCCGGCGCCATCCTCAAGGCGGTCTATGGCGAGGCTGGTCACGAGTGATCGGCTGGCGCTTGCTGCTGACGCGTCCCGCCGAAGAAGCGGCGGCGCTGAGCAGCCTTTTGGCCGAGCAGGGGATATTCAGTAACAGCCTGCCGCTTTTGGACATCATGCCCATTGCGACCACTGACACAATGCGCCAGGTGATTCAGGCGCTGGATCAGTTCTGCGCCGTCATCGTGGTCAGCAAGCCGGCAGCCCGGATCGGCGTCGAACTGCTCGAGCGGTATTGGCCAACACCGCCCGGTGTGAAGTGGTTCAGCGTCGGCGCGGCGACTGCGCGGATCCTCGAGGATCACGGGCTGGACGTGAGCTTCCCGGCAGAAGGCGATGACAGTGAAGCCTTGCTCGAACTTTCCCGTCTGCGCGAGGCTATCGCACAACCCGATGCGCGAGTGCTGATCCTGCGCGGGGAGGGCGGGCGCGAGTTGCTGGCTGAGCGTTTGCGTGAGCTTGGTGCTAGTGTCGAGTATCTGGAGTTGTACCGCCGGGGGTTGCCGATTTATCCGCCGACACTGCTGCCGCAACGGATCCAGGCGGAACGCCTGAACGGGTTGGTGGTCAGCAGTGGACAAGGTTTTGAGCACCTGCACCAATTGGCCGGCGATGCCTGGCCGCAGTTGGCGCGGTTGCCGTTGTTTGTACCGAGCCCCAGGGTTGCCGAGATGGCGCGTGCCGCCGGGGCCAAAACAGTTGTGGATTGTCGCGGCGCCAGTGCCGCGGCCTTGCTGACGGCGTTGCGGGAGCATCCCGTACCCGTTTTCTGATGCAAAGGATGGATACGTGAGCGAAACAGCCTTGCCTAAAGATGACTCGCGACCGGTGCTTGATGCACCTGTTGATGCTCCTGTTGATGAAGTGTCGCCGCCGCCACCTGCTGCCGAGCAGCGTCGAGGCAATGGTCTGGCAATCATCGCGCTGCTGTTGGGCGCAGCCGGTGTAGCCGTGGGCGGTTGGGGTGTCTGGCAGGTGCGTCACCTGCAGGCCAATAATCAGCAGCAACTGAGCCAGGTGCAGGCGCTGAATGACCAGGCGCAAAGCCTCAAGCTCAATGAGGAGCGCCTGAGCGCACGCCTGGCGCAATTGCCTCCCGCCGATGAGCTGGAAGCACGCAGTCGCCTGGTGATTCAGCTGCAAGGTGATCAGCAGCGGTTGAACCAACGGCTGGAAACCGTTCTCGGCGCCAGCCGCAAGGACTGGCGTCTGGCCGAGGCCGAGCACCTGCTACGTCTGGCCAGCCTGCGACTGTCCGCGTTGCAGGACATCAGCAGTGCCCAGGCACTGGTCCAGGGTGCCGACGAGATACTGCGCGAGCAAAACGACCCGGGCTCCTTTGCCGCTCGCGAGCAGGTGGCCAAGACCCTGATCGCCTTGCGCAGCACCGAACAACCGGATCGCACCGGGCTGTTCCTGCGTCTTGGCGCGCTGCGTGATCAAGTGGCCAGCCTCACCGAGCTGGCACCGGAGTACAAGGACCGAGGTGATTCGTTGCTGGGCCTGACTGCCGATGGCGACGGTGCCAGTCGCTGGGCGCAATGGTGGGATCAGATTTCGCGCTACATCCGCATCGATTTCAATGCTGACAAAAACGTTCGCCCATTGTTGGCCGGCCAGAGCCTGAGTCAGGTACGCCTGGCCCTGAGCCTGGCGCTGGAGCAGGCGCAGTGGGCCGCACTCAATGGCCAGGCGGCGGTTTACTCCCAGGTGCTGGACGAGGCGCGGGACATCCTCAAGGGCAACTTCAACCCGGACAACGCGCAAAGCAAAGTCATGCTTGAGCAGGTCGCCGAGTTGAGCAAGCAACCTGTCACCGTCGTCACTCCGGACATGACCGGCACCCTGAGCGCGGTGCAGGGGTATCTGGAGCGGCGCAACGTCAACGCTGAAGATTCGGTCAAGCCACTGGCCAGGCCTGCCGCGAACGCCGCGCCGGAGGCCACGCCATGAGACGCCTCTATGTGATCGTGTTCTTCGTGATCGCTGCTACCGCTGCGCTCGGGTTGGCGATTGCCGAACACTCCGGCTATGTGCTGATTGCCTACAAGACCTTCCGTTACGAGTCGAGCCTGTGGGCTACCTTGGCGCTGGTGGCTGTGCTCTGGCTGGTGATCTGGGGCATCAAGTCGCTGGTCGAACTGGTGATGGCTTCCAGTGGCGTGGTCAATCCGTGGTCGCGGCGCAACCGCAGCCGTCGGGTGCAGGTGGCGATCGAACACGGTCAGCTGGACCTGGCCGAGGGACGCTGGGCCAACGCGCAACGGCACTTGTATCGGGCTGCCGAAGCCGAGCGCCAGCCGCTGCTTTACTACCTCGGCGCTGCCCGTGCCGCGAACGAACTGGGTAATTACGAAGAAAGCGACAACTTGCTGGAGCGCGCCCTGGAGCGTCAGCCTCAGGCCGAGTTGGCGATTGCCTTGAGCCACGCCCAGTTGCAGACCGACCGCGGTGATACCGAAGGCGCCCTCGCCACCCTGCAAGCCATGCGTGAACGCCATCCTCATAACGCACAGACCCTGCGTCAGTTGCAGCGCCTGCTTGCGCAGCGTGGTGACTGGTCGGCAGTGATTCGCCTGTTGCCGGAACTGCGCAAGGACAAAATCCTGCCGGCTGCCGAACTCGCCGAGCTGGAGCGTCGGGCCTGGGGGGCGAACCTGTCCCTGGCGGCGCAACGGGAAGCAGACGGAACGGTGGGGAAGCAATCGCTGGAACGTGCCTGGCAGCAACTGACTTCGGCACAGCGTCAGGAGCCGCAATTGGTGCTCGCGTATGCCGAACAGCTGCGGCAACTGGGGGCTCAGGTCGAGGCCGAAGAAGTGCTGCGCACTGCGCTCAAGCGCAGCTACGACAGTCATCTGGCACGACTCTACGGACTGGTTCGCGGCAATGATCCGGTCCGCCAGTTGCAGGCCGCCGAAGGCTGGCTCAAGGACCATCCGGCTGATCCGGGCCTGCTGCTGACTCTTGGGCGTCTATGCCTGCAAAACAGTTTGTGGGGCAAGGCCCGGGACTATCTGGAAAGCAGCCTGCGTGTACAACGCAATCCGGAAGCCTGTGCCGAGCTGGCACGCTTGCTGGCGCAAATGGGCGATGCCGAGCGCAGCAACCAGCTGTTTCAGGAAGGCCTGGGGTTGTTGGATGAGCGCTTGCTCGCGGCCCCTCTGCCAGCGCCGGTCCGCGCTTGAGCCATTCGTTGGCGCCGGGCTCCGGCGCCTGAGCGATGACCTGTGGCGAGGGAGCAATCGCCCTCGCCGCAGTACGATGATCAGTTGAAATTCAGTCGCCAAATTTCGTCGCAGGAAAAGTCCTACAGCGGGCTACATTTTATCCTCTCGCCTGCGTCGGGATTTCCCTACTCCTGTGCTGAAGTCTCTGTGGGCACTTGCCTTGAAAGGCTGTCGCGCTTTCCTCTACCGTAATGGTCTGTCACTACTTTTACGGAAAAGCCATGTCTTTGGCCTGCTCACGCTCCTTGTTTTTCATGGCTTTCATTGCGGGTGCCCTGGCGATGGGCGTTTCCTACTACCTGGAATATGCAGTCGGCCTGCGACCTTGTGGCTTGTGTCTTGTGCAGCGGTTTTGCCTGGCGCTCCTTACCGGCGTCTGCCTGATGGCTTCGGTCCATGGCCCCGGTCGCATCGGAAACGTTCTGTATTGGTTGCTCAGTCTTTGTTGCAGCCTGGCCGGCACTGTCACGGCATGGCGACAAGTCCTGCTGCAAACCCTGCCGGCGGAACAGGTCGCAGCGTGCTCGACGCATCTGGCGGACCTGTTGTCCAACTCGCCGTGGCTATCGGTCGTACAGCAAATGTTCAAGGGCGCTGCCGATTGTGTGGAAATTTCCTGGACGCTGTTCGATCTGAGTCTCACTGAGTGGAGCCTGCTGTTCTTCGTCGCGATGATGATTCTGGCCATTTACCAGTCGCTGCGACTGGTCTGGAGCGGCTATCAGCGACCACTCAGCGGCGAGTCGTCGCACCGGGCCTTTGCGGGCGATTAAACACTTGTATGAACTTTATCGCCTGCGTACCTTGAAGCCAGTGTCGCGCGGGCATAATCTGGCCCGCACGTGTCATTGGAATTATGTTGCTCGATGACGCTCTGCCTGACCGCCCACCGATGTTACAAGAGGCGAGCGGGCATAGAGCAGCTGACCCACAAGGGAAGAGAGATCACCATGCTCGAAAGTTGTCAGAATGCTCAGGAACGCTGGGGCGGAGTGCACCTGCTGATTGATCGCTGGTTGCAGGAACGACACGAACTGATCGGGGCCTATGACGCTCTCGGCGCAAAGCCTGAGGCGCTGGGTGAGAACCGCAAGCCCTTGCAGGAATTCTGCGGCGTGCTTGTCGATTATGTATCGGCCGGGCATTTCGAGATCTACGAGCAGCTGACGGGGGAGGCCAAGGCCTTCAACGACCAGCGTGGCCTGGAGCTCGCCGAGACGATCTATCCGCGTATCGACGTCATCACCGAAAAGCTGCTCGCCTTCAATGACCTGTGTGATGCAGGAAAGTGTGTTGCCGAAGAGTTCAAGACACTCGGCGGACTGTTGCATGAGCGCTTTGAACTGGAAGACTGCCTGATCGAGGTGCTGCATACCGCCCACAAGGAAACTGATTCGGTTCAGGCCTGAAACACTTCTCTGCAAGATCCCGAAACGGCGTGCCAAGGCACGCCGTTTTCTGTTTGCGTTGTCAGCTGGTGGCTCCGCGCAATTCAACTTCGAACACCAGTGGAGTGAACGGAGCAATCACGTCGCCGGCACCGTCGGCGCCATAGGCTTGAGCCGATGGAATCACCAGTCGCCATTTCGCCCCAACCGGCATGTTCTGCAGCGCGCTACGCCATCCGGCGATCACGCTGTCGAGACTGAACCATTGTGGCTGACTGCTCTGATCGAACACCGTACCGTCGGGCAAGCGACCGATGTACAGCACCTGCACCTTGCCGTTCGGTCCGGGCTTGGCGCCAGTGCCTGGCGTCAACTCGGTCAGCAACACGCCATCGGCCAGTTCGCGCACGCCGGGTCTGGCTTTTTCCGTGGCGAGAAATCGCTGTTCTTTTTCCAGTGCCATTTCGCTTTGCGGCTCGTCTGACTGCATGGCGATCCGGGCTTCATGCTCGTTCAGTATCTGCTGGATCTGCTCGTCCTTCAGCGCTAGCGGCTTGCCCTGATAGGCCTGCTGCAATCCTTCGACCAGTGCCTGGAGCTGCAGGTCGGGAGCCTCCTGGCGCAAGCGTTCGCCAAGGCTTGCGCCCAGGCTGTAAGCGAGATCGTGGGCTTCATTTCCCTGCGTTTTTTCGGCGGCCTGGGCCACCGAAAAAAACACACACAGCGATAAAAAAAGGTAGCGCGACATGAGCTCTCTCCGACCTGAATTGCGGGCGATTATGCCAGCGAGAATATGCGCAACGGTGAACTGCTTTTGCGCCGA
This sequence comes from Pseudomonas sp. S2_F07, assembly GCF_054668325.1. NCBI lineage: Bacteria > Pseudomonadati > Pseudomonadota > Gammaproteobacteria > Pseudomonadales > Pseudomonadaceae > Pseudomonas > Pseudomonas sp. S2_F07. The sequence goes on along the minus strand of NZ_CP162758.1, from coordinate 3,669,499 downwards.
GGCAGAAGTTTTTCAAACCTTTGCAACACAGCGCTTTCGATAGTGTCAACATGCCCTAGCGGCGGTTGCTGCAGAGGTCTAGTATGAGCCGCACTCACTTCAGCCAGGAGGTAAACCATGTCGGCCACCAAGAAGCCAGTAAACACTCCGTTGCACTTGCTCCAACAACTCTCGAGCAGCCTGCTCGAGCATCTGGAAACCGCTTGTTCCGAAGCCTTGGCTGATGCTGAAAAGTTGCTCGCCAAACTGGAAAAGCAGCGCGGAAAAGCGCAAGAAAAACTGCACAAGTCCCGTACTAAATTGCAGGACGCTGCGGCAGCCGGAAAAGCCAAGGCGCAAGCCAAGGCCAAGGGCGCAGTGGCCGATCTTGAGGAACTGCTCGATGCCCTCAAGGATCGTCAATCGGAAACCCGCGGCTACATTCTGCAACTCAAGCGCGATGCTCAGGAAAGCCTGAAACTGGCCCAGGGCGTCGGTCGTGTACAAGAGGCTGTCGGCAAGGTGTTGTCCCTGCGTGCGGCCAAGCCTGCTGCGGCACCAGCGAAGAAAGCCGCTGCCAAACCGGCTGCTGCAAAAGCACCGGCCAAGCCTGCTGCTGCAAAACCTGCAGCTGCCAAGCCAGTCGCTAAAACTGCCGCGGCCAAACCTGCTGCCAAACCGGCTGCGAGAAAACCGGCTGCTGCCAGCGCTGCAAAACCTGCGGCTAAAACCACGGCTGCCAAACCAGCCGCCGCACGACCTGCCGCTGCAAGAACCGCTGCTGGTAAACCAGCCGTAGCTAAAACCGCCGCTGCAAAACCAGCAGCTAAACCGGCTGCAAAACCAGTAGCCAAAGCAGCTGCAAAACCGGCCGCTAAACCAGCTGCCCGGACCGCTGCGGCGAAACCTGCTGCCAAGCCGGCGGCCAAACCCGTCGCTGCAAAACCAGCAGCCAAGCCCGCTGCCAAACCTGCTGTAAAAGCGGCTGCCAAACCAGCCGCAAAACCAGCTGCAGCGAAACCAGCAGTCGCCGCCAAGCCGGCCGCTGCCAAGCCAGTTGCCGCCAAACCTGCTTCGGCAAAACCCGCTGCAAAACCAGCGGCCAAACCTGCAGTGAAAAAGCCGGTTGCCGCCAAGCCAGCCACCGCACCGGTTGCCAAGCCAGCCAACCCGGCTCCGGCAGCAACGTCTGCTTTAGCAGCAGCCACCTCGACAGCCACGCCAGCGCCAACGCCGGCTGCCGCATCGATCGCAGCAACCACCCCAACCAGCGCTTCCTAAGTGCCGGTTACCGCGACGCGCAGCTGATGCAGCGCGTCGCGGTGCAGGTGGGCGGCACCCGCCGCCGCACCTTCCAGCCAGGCCGATAGATCGGTCTCGGCATCTTGCGGCCAACTCTGCGCTGCTCTCTCGAGCCGCAACAACAGATGCCGCTCGGCTTCCAGCTCCAGTGCCTTCACTTGTTCACGCAGGTTGTGCAAATCGGCGTCTGCCGTGGCAGCGGCCTTCCAGTGGGTGCGCAAGGCGCGTAACGGCCGCACGACATCGGCGTCCCAAGGAGCGGCCACACTTCGCAGTTGTTGCAAGCGCTGCTCATCGCAGGCCACGCCTCGCTGTCCCAACCAGGCAGCACACAGCAACAGACACACGTTGATACCCGCCGACTGCAATTGCAGGCATGCCTGCTCAATACCCGGTCGAGCGTAAGTGTTCAGGGAAAAGCTCCACAGGTCAGAGGACATAGTGCTACTCGCGCCAGTTGCGAGCGAAGCTGGTAGACTCCGCCGCCATTATGATTCGACTTCAGAACCTGACTTTACAGCGTGGCCCGCAACGTCTGCTAGAAGACGCCGAGCTGACCCTGCACGCCGGCCAGAAAGCCGGCCTCATCGGTGCCAACGGCGCCGGCAAATCGAGCCTGTTCGCCTTGCTTCGGGGCGAACTGCACCCGGACTCGGGTGATTGCTTCCTGCCGGCCGACTGGCGTATCGCCCACATGCGCCAGGAGGTCGACACCCTCGAGCGCCTGGCGGTCGACTACGTGCTCGATGGCGACCTGCGCCTGCGCCAGGTGCAACGCGACCTGGCGGCAGCCGAAGCGGCCCATGACGGTGCCGCACAGGCCCGCCTGCACTCGGAGCTCGACAGCGCCGACGGTTACACCGCCGACGCCCGGGCGCGCAAGTTGCTGGCCGGCCTCGGGTTCACCAACGAGCAGATGGATCGCCAGGTCGGGGATTTCTCCGGTGGCTGGCGGATGCGCCTGAACCTGGCGCAGGCCTTGATGTGCCCGTCGGACCTGCTGCTGCTCGACGAACCGACCAACCACCTCGACCTCGACGCCATCATCTGGCTCGAAGAGTGGCTCAAGAGTTATCCCGGCACCTTGATGCTGATTTCCCACGACCGGGATTTCCTCGATGCCGTGGTCGACCACATAGCCCACGTCGATCAGCGCAAGATCACCCTGTACCGCGGTGGCTACAGCGCCTTCGAGCGCGCCCGTGCCGAACGCCTGGCCCAGCAACAGCAGGCGTACGAGAAGCAGCAGGTGCAACGTGCGCACATGGAAAGCTACATCGCCCGCTTCAAGGCCCAGGCCACCAAGGCCCGTCAGGCCCAGAGCCGGATCAAGGCACTGGAGCGGATGGAAGAGCTGACCGCTGCCCATGTCGATTCGCCGTTCGACTTTGTCTTTCGTGAATCGCAGAAGATTTCCAGCCCGCTGATCGACCTGTCCGATGCCCGCTTGGGTTACGGCGACAAAGCCGTGCTGGAGAAGGTCAAGCTGCAACTGACCCCGGGTGCGCGAATCGGTCTGCTCGGCCCGAACGGTGCCGGTAAGTCGACCCTGATCAAGAACCTTGCCGGTGAGCTTTCGCCTCTGGCCGGCCGCTTGACCCGTGGCGAGAACACCGTGGTCGGTTACTTCGCCCAGCATCAACTCGATTCTCTGGACTCCAAGGCCAGCCCGTTGCTGCACCTGCAGCGCCTGGCACCAACCGAGCGCGAACAGACCCTGCGCGACTTCCTCGGTGGTTTCGACTTCCGTGGCGCGCGAATCGACGAGCCGGTACTGAATTTTTCCGGTGGCGAGAAAGCCCGCCTGGCGTTGGCCTTGATTGCCTGGGACCGACCGAACCTGTTGCTGCTCGACGAACCGACCAACCATCTGGACCTGGAAATGCGCCTGGCGCTGACCATGGCCCTGCAAGAGTTCAGTGGTGCGGTATTGGTGGTTTCTCACGATCGCCACTTGCTCAAAAGCACCACCGACAATTTCTATCTGGTGGCGGACGGCAAGGTCGAGGAGTTCGACGGCGACCTGGAGGACTACACCCGCTGGCTGGTGGAGTATCGCCAGCGCAACGCCCCGGTCAGCAACACGCCGGTCAACCCGGACAAGACCGACAAGAAAGCCCAGCGTCAGGCCGCTGCTGCGTTGCGTCAGCAACTGGCGCCGCACAAGCGCGAGGCTGACAAGCTCGAAGCCGAACTCGGCAAGCTCCACGAAAAGCTGGCGAAGATCGATGCCAGCCTCGGCGACAGTGACATCTACGAGCCGGCGCGCAAGAACGAATTGCGTGACCTGCTGGCCGAACAGGCCAGGCTGAAGGTGCGTGAGGCAGAGCTGGAAGAAGCGTGGATGGAAGCCCTGGAATTGCTGGAAAGCATGCAGGCGGAGCTGGAGGCACTGTCCTGATGGACGCCTTCAAGATGCCGCTACCGGCGGTGTGGGCCGAGCCGATCTGGCTTGGGGTGCAAATCCTGCTGATCCTTCTGGCCGGCTACATCGCCCAGCGTTTCGTCGCCAAATGCCTGACCCGTCTCGGTGAGCGCTATCCGTTTCCGCCGCAGTTGCTGATGCCGCTGCGCGGTGGTCTACGCTGGCTGATCATGGGTAGTGCGCTGATTTTCGTCCTGGAGCGACTCGGTGTCTCGGCTACGGTGCTCTGGACCGCGTTGTCTGGTTTCGTCGCGGTCGCGGCGGTGGCGTTTTTCGCCATGTGGAGCGTGTTGTCGAACCTGCTGTGCGCGATCCTGATCTTCACCGTCGGCCCGTTTCGCATCGGTGACGTGGTCGAGTTGGTGGACACCACCGACAAGCCCGGCGTCAAAGGCCGGGTGGTGGCGATCAATCTTCTTTACACCACGCTGGTCGAGGCCGAAGAGCTCGGCACCGGCAGCGCGATGGTGCAGGTGCCCAACAGTTTGTTCTTCCAACGTTCGGTACGGCGCTGGCGCGGGACGGATGTGTTTCCTTCCAGCGGGTTTGAGAAGTAAGGCTTCTGCTGCCTGATACACCGCGATCGCGAGCAAGTCGGCAGTCGCCATGTCCTACAAAAAATCGGTAGTCATTGGCCCAAAGCCGCATTAGCTTAGACGTCTGTCACGAATCTGAGTCGAGGTGTGCAATGGAGCTTCAAACATGGCTGGCGTTTTTTGCCGCCTGCTGGGTCATCAGCCTGTCTCCCGGTGCCGGCGCCATTGCGTCGATGTCCAGCGGCCTGCAATACGGTTTCTGGCGCGGCTACTGGAACGCCCTGGGCCTGCAACTGGGCCTGGCTTTGCAGATCGCCATCGTCGGTGCCGGTGTCGGCGCCATTCTCACGGCTTCGGCCACGGCCTTCTACGCCATCAAGTGGTTTGGCGTGGCGTATCTGGTTTACCTCGCGATCAAGCAATGGCGTGCGCTGCCCAGCGATATGAGCGATGACGCGGCGCTGCGCCAGATCGGCAAGCCGATGGCCCTGGTGTTCCGTGGGTTTCTGGTGAACATCAGCAACCCGAAGGCGCTGGTGTTCATGCTGGCGGTGCTGCCGCAGTTCATCGACCCCCATGCTCCGCTGCTGATTCAGTATCTGGTGATCGGCGTGACCATGGTTTGCGTCGACCTGATTGTCATGGCCGGCTACACCGGCCTGGCGTCCAAAGTGCTTCGTATGTTGCGAACGCCGAAACAGCAAAAACGCATGAACCGCACCTTTGCCGGGCTGTTCATCGGTGCGGCGGCGTTCATGGCGACGTTGCGCAGGGCTGCCGTTTAAAACGGCGACTTACAAGGAAGGCGACCCTGGAGGTCGCCTTTTTCGTTTGGGGAGCAATTTCAGAAACCAATGCAATTACGAAGAAGTATCAACAAAGCTTGAGCGAAACCCGTCTGGCGTTAACAATATGTAACTTCGTATTTCCAATTGAGATTCATTCATGATTGCCCCCCCACGTTTCCTGGCCTGGCTGTTGCTGCCGCTGTTGGCTGCGTGCAGCTTTCAACTGCTGGCCGCACCCGCCGAGGGTGCACCGCAGGCGTTGCACTTGCTCGATTACATCGGCACCGATTACCCGGACACGGTGCAGGCGGGCAGCATCACGGACCAGGCAGGATTTCGCGCGCAGCAAGAATCGGTCAAGACGCTGGGAAGTCTGATTACAGCCATGCCGGCCAAGCCGGAAAAAGCTGCGCTGGAGCAAAGCCTGGCCGCGCTGGGAAATTCCATCGGCGCCCGGCAGGAGGGTACCGAGGTCACTCGCCAGGCCAGGCAACTGGGCGCGAAGCTGGCCGTGGCCTATGAAGTCAGCCAGGCCCCGGTGATTACGCCGGACCCGGCGCGTGGCGCGCCGCTGTATGCTCAGCACTGCTCGGTCTGCCATGGCGATGCAGGGGCCGGCGATGGCCCGGCAGGTGTCGGCATGACGCCACCGCCTTCTGATCTGCGTGACACTACACGATTGGATCGCCTGAGCCTCTACGCGATCTACAGCACCTTGGGCTTGGGCGTCGAAGGGACTGACATGCCGGCCTTTGCCGATCAATTGGATGATCGTCAGCGTTGGGACCTGGCCACCTATATCGCCAGCTTCAGCGTCGACCCGGCGACGGTCAAGGCTGAAAAGACCTACAACATCGCCGACCTGGCTCGTCAGACCCCGGCCGAAGTACAGGCCGTCGAAGGCCCGCAAGCCGCCGCGACCTTCCGTGCCCAGCGGGCGCAACCGCCGCAGGTCAAGCGTGGCCCGGCGCAACTGCTCGACTACACTGCGGCCACTCTGGACAAAAGCATCGCGGCGTATCGTGCCGGTGAGCATGATCAGGCTTATGACTTATCGGTAGCAGCGTATCTGGAAGGCTTTGAGCTGGTTGAGAGTTCGCTGGATAACATTGACGCCAACGTGCGTAAAGACACTGAAAAATCCCTGATGGCCTACCGTCAGTCGTTGCAGGACGGCCAGCCGGTGAGCGAGGTCGAGCAGCGCCTGGAAGTGGCCAAGGACAAGTTGAAGGCATCGGCCGGCCTGTTGGGCAACGAGGGTTTGAGCTGGTCGCTGAGTTACATTTCCGGTCTGCTGATTCTGCTGCGCGAAGGTCTGGAAGCGATCCTGGTGCTGGCGGCGATCCTTGCTTTCCTGCGTAACACGGATCAACAGGCGGCAGTGCGCAGCGTTAACGTCGGTTGGGGCCTGGCGTTTGTGGCGGGGCTGGGCACCTGGGCGCTGGCAGCCTATGTGATTGATGTCAGCGGTTCACAACGCGAATTGCTGGAAGGTGCGACGGCGTTGTTTGCCAGCGTCATGGTGCTGTGGCTGGGCGTGTGGATGCATGACCGTCGTCACGCGGCGGCCTGGCAGGATTACATCAAGACCAGCCTGGTGGGCGGCGGCGGGCGTTTCGGGTTTGCGACCCTGGCGTTCTTCTCGGTGTATCGCGAGCTGTTCGAAGTGATTCTGTTCTACGAAACCCTGTGGTTGCAGGCGGGGCCCGCGGGGCACAACGCGGTGCTGGCCGGTGGGGCCACGGCGCTGGTGTTGCTGATAGGCCTGGCCTGGGTAATTTTGCGCGGTTCGGCGAAGCTGCCGCTGGCGCTGTTCTTCAGCATCAATGCCGGCCTTTTGTGCGCCTTGTCGGTGGTGTTTGCCGGGCATGGCGTGAAAGCGCTGCAGGAAGCCGGGATCTTCGGTACGCGGCCGGTACCGTTCTTTGACTTTGAATGGCTGGGGATCCATGCCGACGCCTATTCGTTGAGTGCCCAGGCTGTGGCGATCATTGCGATTGTCGTGTTGTACGGTCGTAGCCGAGTGGTTGAGAGGCAGCGGGTGCAGGTTTCTTAAACGGCATTCGCTTCGCTCACTTCCGCGGGCAAGCCACGCTCCCACAGGTTTAGCGTTAACCTGTGGGAGCGTGGCTTGCCCCGGGCGGCGTTCCGACGATGCTTTTAAACAGAGGAAAATTCAATGCGTGTGTGGATCGATGCGGACGCCTGTCCGCGGGCAGCCAAGGATCTGGTGGTGAAGTTCGCCCTCAAGCGCCAGTTCGAAGTGGTGCTGGTGGCCGGGCAACCGCAGACCAAGCCGGGACTGGCCCTGGTCAAGCTGATCGTGGTGCCGAGCGGCCCGGATGCGGCCGATGACTACTTGGTGGAACACGCCGTACCCGGTGAGTTGGTGATCTGCAGCGATGTGCCGCTGGCCGATCGTCTGGTGAAGAAGGGCGTGGCAGCGCTTGACCCGAGGGGCAAGGAGTTTGATGCGCAGAACATGGGCGAGCGGCTGGCGGTTCGCAACCTGTTCACTGATTTGCGCGAACAGGGGCAAATGGGCGGTGGCCCGGCACCCTTTGGCGAGCGTGAGAAGCAGGCGTTTGCCAATGCGCTGGACCGGATTTTGACCAGGTTATCCCGCAACGCCTGAAAAGATCGCAGCCTGCGGCAGCTCCTACAGGTATACACCGCCCCTTGTAGGAGCTGCCGCAGGCTGCGATCTTTTGATCTTGTTTTTACGCATCGTTTTCGTGGGTCAGTTCCAGTACCCGGTCGACCAGCTTGTTGATCCCCGATGCCGCTTCACTGATCGATTGCGCCAGCATGTAAGCCGGTGTGCTCACCAGTTTGCGAGCCTTGTCCTCGACGATCTCACTGACCGCGCAATCGGTATGGGTCGCGCCCATCTTGTTCATCGCGGCAGCGGTATCGGTGTCGTTGCCTATGGTGCAGGTGACGCCAGGGCCGTAGATCTTTGCCGCCAGGGCAGGGGAGATGCACATCAACCCCACCGGTTTACCAGCCTCGGCAAAGGCTTCGGTCAGTGCCAGGACATCCGGTTGAACGCTGCAGCCGGCGCCTTCGATGGCGAAGTTGGACAGGTTCTTGGCCGAGCCGAAGCCGCCGGGCACGATCAGCGCATCGAACTCATCGACGTTCGCGTCACGGATATCCTTGATGTTGCCCCGGGCAATCCGCGCCGATTCCACCAGCACGTTGCGCGATTCGGGCATTTCTTCGCCGGTCAGGTGGTTGATCACATGCAACTGCGCGATGTTCGGTGCGAAACACTGCACCTGGGCACCGCGCTGGTCCAGGCGCAGCAGGGTGATGACGCTCTCGTGGAGCTCGGCGCCGTCGTACACGCCACAACCGGAAAGGATCACTGCAACTTTTTTGCTCATGGGCTTTTCTCCAGATTCATGGCGTTAAATGTCCACTAATTTGTCCTGCGTTGCCATAGGGTTAATTCACGGCTGCACATAGCATCTGTCCTCAAGATTCCGATCAGGGCGCGTCATGGACTTCATTCTGTATGCGGTGCCATTTTTCTTTGTGCTGATCGCTGCCGAGCTGCTGGCCGACCGTTGGCGCGGGGTGAGCAATTATCGGGTGGCGGACGCGATCAACAGCATCAGCACCGGCGTGCTGTCGACCACCACGGGTCTGTTGACCAAGGGGGTGGGGCTGGTGACCTATGGGTTTGCCCTCAAGCACCTGGCACTGTTCGAACTGTCGGCCGACAACGTCTGGACATGGGTGTTTGCCTTTGTCTTCTACGATTTCTGCTACTACTGGCTGCACCGCATGGGCCACGAGCGCAACATCCTCTGGGCCGCCCATTCGGTGCATCACCAGAGCGAGGACTACAACCTGTCCACGGCGTTGCGCCAGACCAGCACCGGCTTCCTGCTGGGCTGGATCTTCTATCTGCCGATGGCGGTGTCCGGCGTGCCGCTGCTGGTGTTCGTCAGCGTCGCGGCGCTGAACCTGCTGTACCAGTTCTGGGTGCACACGCGGCACATTCCCAAGCTCGGCTGGTTCGAATGGTTCTTTGTCACGCCGTCCAATCATCGGGCCCACCATGCACAGAACGCTCTCTACATGGATCGCAACTATGGCGGCGTGTTCATTATTTGGGACCGTCTGTTCGGCTCGTTCCAGGAAGAAGACGACAACGAGCCGGTGATCTTCGGCGTGACCACGCCGCTGGCGAGCTGGAACCCCGTGTGGGCGAACGTGCAGTTCTACGCGCAGTTGTGGGTAGATGCGCGGCGTGCCGAAAGCACCCGGGACAAGCTGCGGATCTGGTTCATGCGCACCGGCTGGCGCCCGGCGGACGTGGCGGCCAGATACCCGATGAACAAGCCGGATCTCAGCCAGTTTCGTAAATTCGAGGTGGCGTTGGACGGGCGTCAGCAGCTCTACGTCCTCTTGCAGTTTTGCGTCTATATCGTACTGGGCAGTTACCTGATGAATCTTGAGTCGAAGCTGCCAGTCGCCGCCCTGGTGTCGGGCTGGGGAGCGATGGCGTTCGGTCTGTTTGTGCTGGGCGTGGCCCTGGAGAATCGCCCGTGGGCGTTGAAGCTGGAGCTGGTGCGGCTGGCGTCGAATCTGCCATTGGCATGGCTGGCCCCGATGGTGGGGCTGTGGCCGGCTAGCGCGCTGGGCTGGGTCGGCCTGCTCAGTTACAGCCTGTTGAGCGGCGTCGGTATTTACTGTTGCAGGAGCCGCATCACTCGGTTGGCGTCGTAGGGCCTTCGGTGTTGGTTCGCACAGCTTTCAGGGCTTGTTCGTCGGCGTAGACCTGCTTGGCCAGGCGGGCATTCTTGAAGCGCCGACGCAGCCACAGCACGAAGCCCAGGACCAGCAGCGCACCGAGTACCCATAGCTCGTACTTCTTCACACTGCCGAGCATGCCTTCGAGCACGGCGCCGAAATGGTATGCGGCGGCCGCCAGGGCTGTGGCCCAGATCGCTGCGCCAATGCCGTTGAGCAGCAGGTAACGGCCCGGCGGATAACCTGACAGCCCGATGGCCACCGGCATGACCGTGCGCAAACCGTAGACGAAGCGGAAGCTCAGCACCCAGATGTCCGGGTGCTTGCGAATGTGTTCCAGCGCCCGGTCACCCATCATCTGCCAGCGCGGTTTGCGCTCCAACAGTTTGCGGCCGTGCTTGCGCCCCAGGAAATACCACAGCTGGTCGCCGGCATAGCTGCCGAAGAAGGCCACGACCACCACCAGGTTGATGTCCATGTATCCACGGAACGCGAGGAAGCCCGCGAGTACCAGGATGGTTTCGCCTTCGAAGAACGTGCCTAGAAAAAGGGCAAAGTAGCCGAAGTCATGCAGAAATTGTTGGAGCATTGTCTGGGTGCTGGCGAAATGAACGCGCAGCCTAACCCTTCGGGCACATTCAGGAAAGTGTCCAAATGTGTCTCGACGTGAACATTTCCTACAACGACAATGGAATGCGGCTACCTGTCGCAGCGTGCACATAACTGTCACGCGTTCGTCATAATGGCCGCTTATAACTGTCACGCTCGCACGTCTGCGGGCTCAGGAGTCTGCCGTGAGCTTTACCCCCGCCAACCGTTTGTTCCCCGCAACCCGCCTGCGCCGCAATCGTCGTGACGACTTTTCGCGTCGCCTGGTGCGTGAAAACGTCCTGACCGTCGATGACTTGATCCTGCCGGTGTTCGTACTGGACGGTGAAAACCGTCGCGAAGCGGTGGCTTCGATGCCGGGCGTCGAACGCCTGACCATCGACCTGTTGCTGGAAGAAGCGGCCAAGTGGGTCGAGCTGGGGATTGCGGCGCTGGCGCTGTTCCCGGTGACACCCGCGGAACTCAAGTCGCTGGACGCCGCCGAAGCGTGGAACCCCGAAGGCATCGCCCAGCGCGCGACCCGTGCGCTGCGTGCGCGATTCCCTGAGCTGGGCGTGATCACCGACGTTGCCCTGGACCCGTTCACCACCCACGGCCAGGACGGCATTCTTGATGAAGAAGGCTACGTGCAGAACGACATCACCGTCGACGCACTGGTCAGGCAAGCCCTGTCCCACGCCGAAGCCGGCGCTCAGGTCGTGGCGCCATCGGACATGATGGACGGTCGCATCCAGGCGATCCGCGAAGCCCTCGAAGTGGCCGGTCACGTCAACGTGCGGATCATGGCCTACTCGGCCAAGTACGCCAGTGCCTATTACGGCCCGTTCCGCGATGCGGTCGGTTCGGCGCTGAACCTGGGCAAGGCCAACAAGGCCTCCTATCAGATGGACCCGGCCAACAGCAACGAAGCCTTGCACGAAGTGGCGGCGGACTTGTCAGAAGGTGCAGACATGGTCATGGTCAAGCCGGGCATGCCGTACCTGGACATCCTGTGCCGGGTAAAAGAAGAATTCAAAGTGCCGACGTTTGTTTATCAAGTCAGCGGCGAATACGCCATGCACATGGCGGCGATCCAGAATGGCTGGTTGAGCGAAGGGGTTATCCTCGAGTCCTTGACCGCTTTCAAACGTGCAGGGGCTGATGGCATCCTGACGTACTTTGCCGTTCGTGCCGCTCAATTGTTACGAGAGCAAAAATAGCCCTCCCAGGAACATTCGATGAATACCGAAGTACTCACTGAAGTTGCCGTAAAAGACGCTCAACCTGTGGTGGAGCAAGTCGACGAGACCCCGCCGGAGCTGGAGCCAGCTCCGCCCGCGGCGGTCGTCGAAACCGCCGTGACAGCGCCAGCGCCAGCGCTGGCCATTCCCGGCCTGGATGACAGCAGCCTGTACATCCACCGCGAGCTCTCGCAACTGCAGTTCAACATCCGCGTGCTGGAGCAGGCGCTGGACGAGTCCTATCCATTGCTGGAGCGGCTGAAGTTTCTGTTGATCTTCTCCAGCAACCTGGACGAGTTCTTCGAAATTCGGGTCGCCGGCCTCAAGAAGCAGATCACCTTCGCCCGTGAACAGGCCGGCGCCGATGGTCTGCAACCGCATCAGGCGCTGGCGCGCATCAGCGAACTGGTCCACGGTCACGTCGATCGCCAGTACGCGATCCTCAACGACATTCTGTTGCCGGAACTGGAAAAACATCAGGTCCGCTTCATCCGTCGCCGTAACTGGACGACCAAGCTCAAGACCTGGGTCCGCCGCTATTTCCGTGACGAGATCGCACCGATCATCACCCCGATCGGCCTCGACCCGACGCACCCGTTCCCGTTGCTGGTGAACAAGAGCCTGAACTTCATCGTCGAACTCGAAGGCATCGACGCCTTTGGCCGCGATTCCGGCCTGGCGATCATCCCGGCGCCACGCCTGCTGCCGCGCATCATCAAGGTGCCGGAAGAAGTTGGCGGCGCTGGCGACAACTATGTATTCCTGTCGTCGATGATCCACGCTCACGCCGATGACCTGTTCCAGGGCATGAAGGTCAAGGGTTGCTACCAGTTCCGCCTGACCCGTAACGCCGACCTGGCGCTGGACTCCGAAGACGTCGAAGACCTGGCCCGCGCCTTGCGCGGCGAACTGTTCTCCCGTCGCTATGGCGATGCGGTGCGTCTGGAAGTGGCCGACACCTGCCCGAAGCACCTGTCCGATTACCTGCTCAAGCAATTCAACCTGAGCGAGTCGGAGTTGTATCAGGTCAACGGTCCGGTGAACCTGACGCGACTGTTCAGCATCACTGGCCTGGACAGCCAGCGCGAGCTGCAATACCTGCCGTTCACGCCGCAGATTCCGAAACTGCTGCAGAACAGCGAGAACATTTTCAGCGTGATCAGCAAGCAGGACATCCTGCTGCTGCACCCGTTCGAGTCGTTCACCCCGGTAGTCGACCTGCTGCGCCAGGCCGCCAAGGACCCACACGTTCTGGCGGTGCGCCAGACCCTGTACCGCTCCGGCGCCAACTCGGAAATCGTCGATGCGCTGGTGGATGCTGCGCGTAACGGCAAGGAAGTCACGGCGGTGATCGAATTGCGTGCGCGGTTCGACGAGGAATCCAACCTGCAACTGGCCAGCCGTCTGCAAGCGGCCGGTGCGGTGGTGATCTACGGCGTGGTCGGCTTCAAGACCCACGCCAAGATGATGCTGATTTTGCGGCGCGAGGCCGGTGAAATCGTGCGTTACGCGCACCTCGGCACCGGTAACTACCACGCCGGCAACGCCCGCCTGTATACCGACTACAGCCTGCTGACCTCCGACGACGCCTTGTGCGAAGACGTCGGCAAACTGTTCAGCCAGTTGATCGGCATGGGTAAGACGCTGCGCATGAAGAAACTGCTGCACGCGCCGTTCACCCTGAAGAAGGGCATGCTCGACATGATTGCCCGGGAAACCCAGTTCGCCCTCGACGGCAAACCGGCGCACATCATTGCCAAGTTCAACTCGCTGACCGATCCGAAGATCATCCGCGCGCTGTACAAGGCCAGCCAGTCAGGCGTGCGCATCGATCTGGTGGTGCGTGGCATGTGCTGCCTGCGGCCGGGCATCGCCGGGGTTTCCCACAACATCCATGTGCGCTCGATCATCGGCCGCTTCCTGGAGCACACCCGGGTCTTCTATTTCCTCAACGGTGGCGACGAGCAGATGTTCCTGTCCAGTGCCGACTGGATGGAACGCAACCTCGACAAGCGCGTCGAGACTTGCTTCCCGGTGGAGGGTAAGAAGCTGATCATGCGGGTCAAGAAAGAGCTGGAGTTGTATCTGACCGATAACACCCACAGTTGGAGCCTGCAGTCGGACGGTCGTTACATCCGTAACACACCGACCGGCAACCAGAACCCGCGCAGCGCCCAGGCGACGTTGCTGGAGCGTTTGGGCAGTCCGATCCTGGCGGTTCGTTAACTCGGAACCTGTGGGAGCGGCACAAAAAAGGCCTTCCGAAGAAGGCCTTTTTCAGTTTCAGCGAGCGCTCAACACGATATCGACCCGGGTCAGCCATTGCGCTTCGATTTCGAAGTCGGCCTGGGTCAGCTGGTTTTCGTCCAGCCAGTTCTCCGGGAACACCACTTCGAGGCTATTGCCGTGGGCGTTCAGCTCCACCTGGGGCATTTGCTGGGTGCCACGGATGTGGTGGAACAGGATCGCAAAGCGCAGCAGCACGCACAGGCGAATCAGCTTGATGCCGTCATCGCCGAAATCGGCGAACTTGTCCTTGGGAATGTTGCGTCGGTGGCCGCGTACCAGCAGTGCGAGCATCAACTGGTCTTCGCGGGAGAACCCGGCGAGGTCCGAGTGCTCGATCAGGTAGGCGCCGTGCTTGTGGTACTGGTAGTGAGCGATGTCCAGGCCCACCTCATGGACCTTGGCCGCCCAGCCGAGCAGTTCGCGCCAGACGCCGTCTTCCAGGTCCCAATCCTCGGCCACCTGGTCGAACGCATGTAGTGCCTTGCGCTCGACCCGTACCGCCTGTTCCTGATCGACGTGGTAGCGCTCCATCAGCGAAGTGAGCGTACGTTCGCGCACGTCTTCGTGATGATGACGGCCCAGCAGGTCATAGAGCACGCCTTCGCGCAGGGCACCTTCGCAGTGGTCCATGCGCTGCAGTTCGAGGGAGTCGAAGATGGCTTCGAGGATCGCCAGGCCCGCTGGAAAAATTGCCCGGCGATCCGGTTTAATGCCTTCGAAATCGATTTTTTCGACGTCGCCCAGCTTGATCAGTTTGCGCTTGAGCCAGGCCAGGCCTTCGGCGTTGACCTCGCCGGTGCCGTGGCCGCCGGCCTTCAGCGCCAGACCGATGGCGCGGATGGTGCCCGAGGAGCCGATGGCTTCATCCCAGGTCAGGCGGTGCAGGGCGTGCTCGATGCTCATGATCTCCAGCCGCGCCGCAGTGTACGCCTGGGCGTAACGGGCCGGAGTGATCTTGCCGTCCTTGAAATAGCGCTGGGTGTAGCTGACGCAACCCATCTGCAGGCTTTCGCGCAGCAGCGGCTCGAAGCGCTGGCCAATGATGAATTCGGTACTGCCGCCACCGATGTCGGCCACCAGGCGCTTGCCGGGGGTATCGGCGAGGGTGTGGGACACGCCGAGGTAGATCAGGCGCGCTTCTTCACGGCCGGAAATGACTTCCACCGGGTGGCCGAGAATTTCTTCGGCGCGACGGATGAATTCGGCGCGGTTGCGGGCTTCACGCAGGGCGTTGGTACCCACGATTCGCACGGCGCCGGTGGGCATGCCGCTGATCAGTTGGGCGAAGCGCTTGAGGCAGTCGAGCCCGCGCTGCATCGATTCTTCGTTGAGATGGCGCTCTTCGTCGATGCCGGCGGCCAGCTGAACCTTCTCCCCGAGACGCTCGAGAATACGGATCTCGCCGTTCTGGGCCTTGGCCACGACCATGTGAAAACTGTTGGAGCCCAGGTCGATTGCGGCGATCAGGGACAGATTCTTGGCTTTGGATTGCGGCATGGTCTGGGGTCTCGGTCGATAACCTCGACATCGTGCCACGATCAAAGGCTGGCGCCAACGCGTAGGAGCTGTCGAAGGCTGCGATCTTCTGCCGCGGGAATATTTGCGGTGCTGCTGATGGCCTCTTCGCGAGCAAGCCCGCTCCCACATTTAACCGCGTACCTCAGTAACAACGCGGTCAACTGTGGGAGCGGGCTTGCTCGCGAAGGCGGCCTTCCGGTCAACAAAGATCTATCAGCCCACAGCCTCAACCGTCCCGATGAAATTCGCCAGTTCCGCCGTCTGGGGGTTGGCGAACAGTAGTTTCGGATCCCCAACCTCATGCACCTTGCCCTGGTGCATGAACACCAACTTGTCCCCAACCTCCCGGGCGAAGCGCATTTCGTGGGTGACCATGATAAGCGTCATGCCTTCGCTGGCCAGTTGCCGGACCACGCTCAGCACTTCATTGACCAGTTCCGGGTCCAGCGCCGAGGTGATTTCGTCGCACAGCAAAACCTTCGGCGACATCGCCAGTGCCCGGGCAATCGCCACCCGCTGTTGCTGCCCACCGGACAGCCGATCAGGAAAGGCATCGAACTTTTCCCCCAGCCCGACCCTTTCCAGCATCTGCCGCGCCAATTCGGCGGCCTTGGCTTTCGGCACTTTCTGCACCACTTGCGGCGCGAGCATGACGTTCTCACCCACGGTCAGGTGCGGGAACAGGTTGAACTGCTGGAACACCATGCCGACTTTCTGCCGCAGGCTGCGCAGGTCGGCGCGGGCGGCGTCGAGGTACTCGCCGTCGACTTCGATCACGCCGTCGTTGATCGACTCCAGGCCGTTGAGGGTGCGCAGCAAAGTGGACTTGCCCGAGCCGCTGCGACCGATGATCGCCACCACCTGGCCTTCCTCGATGCTCAGGTCGATGCCTTTGAGCACATGGTGATCGCCATAATATTTATGCAGGGCGGAAATTCTAAGCAGAGGCATGCAGTCTCCTTTCCAGGTAGCGCGCACTGAGCGACAAGGGGTAGCAGAGCAGGAAATAGCCGAGGGCGACGAGGCCGTAGACCATGAAGGGTTCGAAGGTGGCGTTGGCGAGCATGCCGCCGGTCTTGGTCAACTCGGTGAAGCCGATGATCGAGGTCACGGCGGTGCCTTTGACCACCTGCACCGAAAACCCCACTGTCGGCGCCACGGCGATGCGCAGGGCCTGAGGCAGGATCACATGGCGCAATTGCTCCAGAGGGGTCAGCGCCAGACTCGATGAGGCTTCCCATTGGCCGTTTGGAATCGAATCGACGCAACCGCGCCAGATCTCCGCCAGATAAGCGCTGGTGAACAACGTCAGTGCAATCGCCGCCGCCATCCACGGCGAAATCTCTATCCCGGCCAATGCCACGCCGAAAAACACCAGGAACAGCTGCATCAATAGCGGTGTGCCCTGGAACAGTTCGATGTAGGTACGGGCGAAACTACGCGGCAGGGATTTTTTCGAGATACGCATGACCATGATCAGCAAGCCAATCAGCCCGCCGCCAATGAACGCCACCAGTGACAGCGCCAGCGTCCATTGCAGTCCCATGAGCAGGTTGCGCACGATGTCCCAGAAGGTGAAGTCGCTCATCGGCTGCTCCTTGCAATGAAGCGGTGGCCTATCCAGTTCAGCAACTGGCGGATCAGCAGCGCCATGCACAGATAGAGCAAGGTAGTCAGGGCATAGGTTTCAAAGGCGCGGAAGTTGCGCGATTGAATGAAGTTGGCGGCGAAGCTCAGCTCCTCCGTCGCAATCTGCGAACACACCGCCGAGCCGAGCATGACGATGATGATCTGGCTGCTCAGGGCCGGCCAGACCTTGCCCAGGGCCGGTAGCAGCACCACATGGCGGAACGCCTCGAAGCGCGTCATCGCCAGTGCTGCCGCGGCTTCCAGCTGACCCCGGGGGATCGCCTGGATGCCGGCGCGGATGATCTCGGTGGAATAGGCGCCGAGGTTGATGACCATCGCCAGCACCGCCGCCTGCCATTCGGAAATTTGCACGCCCAGGGACGGCAAGCCGAAGAAGATGAAAAACAACTGCACCAGGAATGGCGTGTTGCGGATCAACTCGACGTAGACCGCGAAAATTCCCGCGAAAGGCCGAATGTTCCACGCCCGCACCAGCGCCCCGACGATGCCCAGTCCCACGCCGAGCACAGCGCCGATGGCGGTCAGCTCAAGGGTGAACAACGCACCGCGCAGCAACAGGTCGGTGTTGTTCACCACCGGCAGGAAATCGAACTGATAAGCCATAAAACGTCTCCAGCACGCCGAATCAGAGATCGGCCGGCAACGGCTCTTTCAGCCAGGTCAGGGCGTTCTTTTCCAGCGCGCCGTCACTCTTGGCGGTCACGAGGATCTGGTTGACCTTGTCCAGCAGCGCCGGCTCGTTCTTGTTGACGCCGACGTAGACCGGCGAATCCTTGAGCTTCACTTTCAGCGCCGGCACGCGTTTCGGGCTTTTCTCGCTGATCGCGACCATCACCACGTTGCCGCTGGCGATCAGGTCGACTTGCCCGGCCAGGTACGCGGCAATGGTCGAGTTGTTGTCTTCGAAACGCTTGATGGCCACGCCTTCGGGGGCGACCTTGGTCAGCTCGATGTCTTCGATGGCACCACGGGTGACGCTGATGGTTTTGCCCTTGAGATCGTCCAGGCCCTTGATGTCGGCGTCTGGCGGACCGAACACGGCGAGGTAGAACGGTGCGTAGGCACGGGAGAAGTCGATGACTTTTTCGCGCTCCGGGTTCTTGCCGAGGCTGGAGATCACCAGGTCGACCTTGCCGGTGGTGAGGAACGGGATGCGGTTGGTGCTGTTGACCGGGGTCAGTTCGAGCTTGACCTTGAGCTGATCGGCCAGCAGTTTCGCGGTGTCGATATCGAGGCCGCGGGGTTTCATGTCCGGGCCGACCGAGCCGAAGGGCGGGAAGTCCTGGGGCACGGCCACCTTGAGGACGCCGCGCTTGACCACATCCTCCAGACCGTCGGCGTGGGCGGGTGCCTGGTTCAGCATCAGGCTGGCAAACAGGGCGGCGAGGAGGGCGCTGTAACGCTGGGTCATGGCAAATCTCCGGATCGGCAAGAAGTGATTTCTGCGGATCGACAGAGCATGGGCCATGCCAACATGGGGTCTTGAGGGCGCCAGGGCGCGGTTTTGCTGGTGTCGTACGGTCTTACTGGTCTGAACAGTCGGGTTGCGTTTCGCACCCCGATGGCGCAGCCGTGAAAATCACCGAACCCCCATGGGGCACGACTTGCCGGGCGTCGCGAATAGCTTTACAACTGAGCGCACATTGGCCTGGTTCGTCTGGAAAACCATGAACTCGATCTCCCGCGCCGTACCTGAAGTGGCGCTGCAAGCCATCCGTAAACTGATTACCGAACAGGGCTTCGGGCCGGGGGATGCCTTGCCTTCGCAACGGGACCTGGCGGTGCAACTGGGGGTCAGTCGGGCGTCGCTGCGCGAGGCGTTGTCATCGCTGAGTGCGCTGGGGGTCATCAGCATCCAGCCGGGCAAAGGCGTATTCGTGCAGTCGCCGGTGGAGCTGCCGCGTGGCGATGCAGCGCCGGGCTGGCCGTTCGCGGCGCAGGCTTCGCCGCTGGACATCTTCCAGTTGCGCTATGCGCTGGAAGGGTTTGCGGCGGGGTTGGCGGCCGTAACCTTGAGCACCGACGAACTGGATGCGCTGGAAGACAATGTCGCCGCCATGCGTAACGAACTGAAGTCCGGCGACTTCGAAGCCGCGGCCCGCCTGGATTTCGAATTCCACCGCCGCATCCTGCTGGCCAGCGGCAATCAGGCGATGCTGAGCATCCTGACTGCCAGCGCCGACATCTTCCTGGAGAGTCAGAAGCTACCGTTCATCCGGGTCGAACGTGCCATGGAAACCTGGCAGGAACACCGTAAAATCCTTCGTGCGCTGGCCCGTCGAGCGTCTGGCGCCGCGCAAAAGGCTATGCAAGAGCACGTACGCAATGCCGCGCTGCGTACCGGAATCGCGTTCATCGCTCCCGTCGCTTCATGACCTGAGCTATACCCAAACTCATGAATCACCATAGCGAGACTCAATCATCTGCACCTTCCTGAACGAGGGAAGGACCGCTATGATGGGCCACGTTTTTTTGCTTACAACCTGGAGAATTCCATGAGCAGCGATCTTATCAAACACGTTAGCGACGCTAGCTTCGAGGCCGACGTACTCAAGGCCGAAGGCGCTGTACTGGTCGACTACTGGGCTGAATGGTGCGGCCCTTGCAAAATGATCGCTCCGGTTCTGGACGAAATTGCCGAGACTTACAAAGGCAAGCTGACCGTTGCCAAGCTGAACATCGACGAGAACCAGGAAACCCCGGCCAAGCACGGCGTGCGCGGTATCCCGACCCTGATGCTGTTCAAGAACGGCAACGTTGAAGCGACCAAGGTCGGCGCACTGTCGAAGTCGCAACTGGCTGCCTTCCTCGACGCCAACATCTAAGCGTCGCTGCAAAGTGTCCTGAAAAAGCCCCGCAAAATAGCGGGGCTTTTTGCGTATTCAGGGCTAGACGCTCCTAAACTCAGGTGGTACATTCGGCCCCGCACTGGTTTCTCCATTGCCCCCTGCTAGCCGTCGCCGACGCACTCCTTTTCGAATAAGTACGCGATCCTGTCGCCTTCTCTGCGGCGCGGCCTCATTAAGCCAAAAGCTTAATTTCCCCCCTCCATAAATGATTACGTCATTCCTATATGAATCTGACTGAACTCAAGCAAAAGCCGATTACCGAACTGCTCGAATTGGCCGAACAGATGGGCATAGAAAATATGGCCCGTTCGCGCAAGCAGGACGTGATTTTCTCCCTGCTCAAGAAGCACGCGAAAAGCGGTGAGGAAATCTCCGGTGATGGCGTGCTGGAGATTCTCCAGGACGGCTTCGGCTTCCTGCGCTCCGCTGACGCTTCCTATCTCGCCGGCCCAGACGATATCTACGTCTCGCCGAGCCAGATCCGTCGCTTCAACTTGCGCACCGGTGACACCATCGTTGGCAAGATCCGCCCTCCAAAGGAAGGCGAGCGTTATTTCGCGCTGCTCAAGGTCGACACGATCAACTACGACCGTCCGGAAAACGCGAAGAACAAGATTCTCTTCGAGAACCTGACCCCGCTGTTCCCGACCGTGCGCATGAAGATGGAAGCCGGTAACGGCTCCACCGAAGACTTGACCGGTCGTGTCATCGACCTGTGCGCCCCGATCGGCAAAGGCCAGCGCGGCCTGATCGTTGCACCGCCGAAAGCCGGCAAGACGATCATGCTGCAGAACATCGCGGCGAACATCGCACGTAACAACCCTGAAGTTCATCTGATCGTATTGCTGATCGATGAACGTCCGGAAGAAGTGACCGAAATGCAGCGCACCGTGCGCGGCGAAGTGGTTGCCTCGACGTTCGACGAGCCGCCAACCCGCCACGTGCAGGTTGCCGAAATGGTGATCGAGAAGGCCAAGCGCCTGGTCGAGCACAAGAAAGACGTGGTGATCCTGCTCGACTCCATCACCCGTCTGGCCCGTGCCTACAACACCGTGATCCCGAGCTCCGGCAAGGTACTGACCGGTGGTGTCGATGCCCACGCCCTGGAGAAACCGAAACGTTTCTTCGGCGCCGCGCGGAACATCGAAGAAGGCGGCTCGCTGACCATCATCGCCACCGCGCTGGTTGAAACCGGCTCGAAGATGGACGA
Source organism: Pseudomonas sp. S2_F07 (assembly GCF_054668325.1). Lineage (NCBI taxonomy): Bacteria > Pseudomonadati > Pseudomonadota > Gammaproteobacteria > Pseudomonadales > Pseudomonadaceae > Pseudomonas > Pseudomonas sp. S2_F07. The sequence continues at coordinate 3,648,360 of NZ_CP162758.1, read as the reverse complement.
AGTGATCTACGAGGAATTCAAAGGCACCGGCAACATGGAGCTGCCGCTGGATCGCCGTATCGCTGAAAAGCGCGTCTTCCCGGCCATCAACATCAACCGTTCCGGCACCCGCCGCGAAGAGTTGCTGACTGCCGACGACGAGCTGCAGCGCATGTGGATCCTGCGCAAGCTGCTGCACCCGATGGATGAAGTGGCTGCCATCGAGTTCCTGGTCGACAAGCTGAAAACGACCAAGACCAACGACGAATTCTTCCTGTCGATGAAACGCAAGTAACATCGCCCGTTGAGTTCAAGAGAATGGCGCCCCGGTGGGGCGCCATTTTTTTTGCCCGCACTTTTTTGCCCGCGCCATGGGAGGTTTTTGATTGGCCAAGGTCAGTTACTTGGCAATTCAACCAGGCGCGTTTGCAGTCATCTCCGGGGACGATGCCCAAGCGCGCTGAAAACAACGATCTGAATGGTTTAATGTTTATGAGCTCACTGGCTTATCGACGGGATATCGACGGCTTGCGCGCAGTGGCGGTGATCGCTGTCGTGCTGTTTCATTTTGGTGTTCCGGGGTTTACCGGCGGCTTTGTCGGCGTGGACGTGTTTTTCGTGATTTCCGGTTACCTGATCACCTCGATCATCTGGAATCAGCGCCAGGCCGGACAATTCAGCTTTGTCGATTTCTGGGCCCGGCGTGCGCGGCGGATTTTGCCGGCGTTGTTCGCGATGATCATCGCGGTGCTGGCGGTCGGCTGGTTTTTGCTGGCACCGAAGGATTACGAAGAGCTGGGGCGATCGGTGCGTTACCAGGTGATGTTCGTGTCCAACATCCTGTTCATGCGCCAGGACGGCTATTTCGATGTCGCCTCCGATCTCAAACCCCTGCTGCACACCTGGTCGCTGGCCGTGGAGGAGCAGTTTTACATCGTCTTCCCGTTGCTGCTGACACTGCTGTCGAGCCGTCTCAAGCATCGGCGACTGACGCTGTTCGGCGTATTGCTGCTGTCCTTTGGCTTGAGCGTGTGGGCCGTCGCCCATCATCCGGAAAAAGCCTTCTTCCTGTTGCCGATGCGTGCGTGGGAGCTGTTGGCCGGAGCGATGCTGGCGGTCGCGCCCAAGTCTGCGTGGCGTCTCAAGCCGATGGCGGCGCAGTGGCTGAGCCTGCTGGGCATGGTGCTGATCCTGCTGGCGGTGTTCGGTTATGACAAGGCCACGCCATTCCCGGGCGTTGCTGCGTTGTTGCCGGTGCTGGGTGTGGTGCTGCTGATTCTGGCCAACGGTCATCGTGAAACCTGGATTGGTCAGTTTTTGAGCAGTCGGATAATGGTCGGCCTCGGCCTGGTTTCTTATTCCTGGTACCTGTGGCACTGGCCGGTGTTCGTATTCTCCCGCTATGCCAGCGTCGGTGAGCCGAGTGCTTTCGACAGTGCCGGGTTGATTCTGCTGACGCTGTTGCTGGGTTATCTGTCCTGGAAATTTGTCGAAACCCCGTTTCGTGAGCGTCGCCTGATTGCCGGACGCCGGCAGATCCTGCTCGCCAGCGCATGCGGTGTCCTGGTGCTCGGCCTGGCCGGGCAGACCTTGCGCTGGACCGACGGCTTGCCGTGGCGTCTGTCTGACCAGGCCTTGCAATACGCCAAGGCTCGCGAATGGCGACCGGAGCTGATGGCCTGCCTGGCCGATGACAAGACGCCGGATGACAAGTTGTTCTGCCGTTATGGCGCACAAAATCGCCTGCCCCCAGCGCTTGTCTGGGGCGATAGCCATGCCACGGCGTTGATTCCGGTTTTCGACGAGGGTGCCAAGGCCCATGGCGTCAACGTGATCCTCGCCAGTTCTGCTGGTTGTTTGCCAGTCGATGGCCTGGAGCACGATGCGCGTTGTGCGCGGTTCAACCGGCGCGTTGAACAGGCCTTGATGCCGCAAGCTGTCGGCGATGTGGTGTTGGTCGCGCACTGGAGCCTGTACCTCTATGGCGACGGCAAAGGTGACTTGGGCCACGCACTGAAAAGCGCTGACGGGCACTACGACCGCGCCAGCGCCGAACAACGTCTGGCCGATGGCTTGCGTGCACGAGTCGCGCAATTGCGTGCAGGCGGGCATCGGGTCTGGCTGGTAAAAGAGGTGCCGTTGCAGGCCTTCAGCCCTCCGTATCGCCTCACCCGCCTGGCAATGCTGGACCGCCCGGTCGACGATGTCGGGCTGGCGCTCGCAGAGCACCACAAGCGCCAGGCATTCATCAGTCGATTGTTTGCACAACTGGCGCAAGACCCGGCGGTACAGGTGGTGGACCCGGCGCCAAGGCTGTGTGACGCGAGCGGCCTGTGCCGCGCCGAACGCAGCGGCTACTCGTTGTACACCGATGACAATCACCTCTCGGAAGTCGGTGCGCGGTTCGTGGCGCCGATCCTCGAACCGCTGTTTGTCAGTCTGCAGCCGGGGCAAACCCGGGGTAATGCATCCAGATAAGCAGCGATAAGCTGCCAGCGGCCAGCAGAGCAGGTAGGATGTACGCCTATTTTTCGGGTGCCATCATCAAATGAAATTCAAGGATCTTCGGGATTTCGTGCAGCAGCTTGAGCAGCGCGGAGAGTTGAAACGCATCCAGATCCCCGTCTCTCCAGTGCTGGAGATGACCGAGGTGTGTGATCGCACACTGCGTGCCAAAGGCCCGGCGCTGTTGTTCGAAAAGCCGACAGGCTATGACATCCCGGTGCTCGGCAACCTGTTCGGCACCCCCGAGCGGGTCGCCATGGGCATGGGTGCCGAGTCGGTCAGCGAGCTGCGCGAAATCGGCAAGCTGCTTGCGTTCCTCAAGGAGCCCGAGCCGCCGAAAGGCTTGAAGGATGCCTGGTCCAAGCTGCCGATCTTCCGCAAGATCATTTCGATGGCGCCGAAAGTCGTCAAGGACGCGGTGTGCCAGGAAGTGGTCATCGAAGGCGACGACGTCGACCTGGCCATGCTGCCGGTACAGACCTGCTGGCCGGGCGATGTCGGCCCGCTGATCACCTGGGGCCTGACCGTCACCAAAGGCCCGAACAAGGATCGCCAGAACCTCGGCATTTATCGTCAGCAGGTGATTGGTCGCAACAAAGTCATCATGCGCTGGCTGAGCCACCGTGGCGGCGCGCTGGATTACCGCGAGTGGTGCGAGAAGCACCCGGGCCAGCCGTTCCCGGTTTCCGTGGCCCTGGGTGCGGACCCGGCGACCATCCTCGGTGCCGTGACCCCGGTGCCCGACAGCCTTTCCGAATACGCCTTCGCCGGCCTGTTGCGCGGTAACCGCACTGAGCTGGTGAAGTGCCGCGGCAACGACCTGCAAGTGCCGGCCACCGCCGAAATCATCCTCGAAGGCGTAATCCATCCGGGCGAGATGGCCGATGAAGGCCCATACGGCGACCACACCGGTTACTACAATGAAGTCGACAGCTTCCCGGTGTTCACCGTCGAGCGCATCACCCATCGGATCAAGCCGATCTATCACAGCACCTACACCGGCCGTCCGCCGGATGAGCCGGCGATCCTCGGCGTGGCGTTGAACGAAGTGTTTGTGCCGATCCTGCAGAAGCAGTTCCCGGAGATCACCGATTTCTACCTGCCACCCGAAGGCTGCTCGTACCGCATGGCCATCGTGACCATGAAGAAGTCGTATCCGGGCCACGCCAAGCGGGTAATGCTGGGTGTCTGGTCGTTTTTGCGACAGTTCATGTACACCAAATTCGTTATCGTCACCGACGACGATATCAACGCCCGGGACTGGAACGACGTGGTCTGGGCCATCACCACGCGCATGGATCCCAAGCGCGACACGGTGATGATCGACAACACGCCGATCGACTACCTGGACTTTGCCTCGCCGGTGTCCGGCCTGGGGTCGAAAATGGGCCTTGATGCCACGCATAAATGGCCGGGCGAAACTACCCGCGAATGGGGCCGGGTCATCGTCAAGGACGATGCCGTGACCCAGCGGATCGATGCCATCTGGAATCAGTTAGGAATAGATTGATGCGTGTAACCTTGCAGCCCTCCGGAGCAGTGCTTGAGATATTGCCCGGCGAGCGGATTCTCGATGGCGCACGACGTCTGGGCTACGAATGCCCGCAAAGCTGCCGCAACGGCAATTGCCACGTGTGCGCGGCGCTGCTGGTGGAAGGCCGGGTCGAGCAGGCCGGCAATGTGCGCGACCATGGCGAGTTCTACACTTGCATAGCAGAGCCGCTGGAAGACTGCATCGTGCTGTGGGATGGCGTGCTCGCGCTGGGAGAACTGCCGGTGCGCAGCGTGTCGTGTCAGGTCATTGAGTGCAAGGGGGTGGGCGGCGACACCTGGCGCGTGCGTCTGCGGGCTCCGGCCGGTAAACCACCGCGCTACCACGCCGGCCAGTACTTGATGATCGAGCGCGAGAACGGCGAAAAGTCCGCCTTCTCCCTCGCCTCGGCCCCGCATGCGGGGCGCGACCTGGAAATCCACGTACTGGCGCGCGAATCCAGTGCGCTGAGCCTGATCGAACAGCTCCAGCGCAACAGCATGGTGCGGGTCGAATTGCCGTTTGGCGATACCCACCTGGAGGAGTTGCCGGACGGTCCTCTCGTGCTGATCGCCGCTGGTACCGGCATGGGCCAGATCCACAGTCTGATCGAGCATTGCCGGGCCTCGGGGTTCAAGCACCCGGTGCATCTGTATTGGGGCGTGCGTCGTCCTGAAGATTTTTATCAAATCGAGCATTGGGACGAATGGCTGAAGCTGCCCAACCTGTTCCTGCACAAGGTCGTCAGCGATCAATGCGGTTGGGGAGGGCGGTGCGGCATGTTGCATGAAGCGGTCTGTGAAGACTTCCCTGACCTCAAGCCGCTGCACGTGTACGCCAGCGGCTCTCCGGCCATGGTCTACGGCACGCTGGATGCGCTGGTGGAAGCGGGGATGGACGCCCACCAGATGCGCGCCGACGTTTTTGCGTATGCGCCGCGCCCTTGAGCCGCGATCTTGATCCGCGATCTTGATCCGCGCTCTTTCGTTATAACTCTATATATAGCCAATCGGCATTTATAAACTTTTATAAATGTCGGTAGGTTATATGTCGTTCAGGCATTTAAATAAGTACGGTGCCATGGCATTCAAATTGCCTTAAAACTTATGTGCCTTATTGTTACAGCTGTGCGTTCTATTAAGTAATTCTTCACTCGCGGGGAGCTGAACGCTATTCGCCATGAGCGCCATTGAATCTGCTTTTTTGAATCTGGCTTACCCTCCGCGGCTCGATCTGGGGCCGCAGCTCACGCACGAACAACTGCTCGGCTCGATGCAATCGACTCATGGCGCGCCACAAAGGTGGGCCGGTCTGGTTGTTTGCGTATGGTTCACTGATCTGGCGCCCTGAGTGCACGGCGGTTGAGCGGGTTCGCGGCCGGGTGCATGGCTACCATCGCGGGTTGTACCTGTGGTCCCACGAACATCGCGGCACACCGGAAATGCCTGGCCTGGTGTTTGGCCTGGATCGCGGCGGTTCTTGCAGCGGTTTCGCCTATCGCTTGCCCGAAGAGCAACTCGAAGCCTCGCTCTACGCACTATGGCAGCGCGAGATGCCTTTCCCTTCCTACCGCCCGCACTGGCTCAACTGCCGTCTCGAAGATGGCAGCCAGGTTCAGGCATTGGGATTCGTTCTGGAGCGACACCTGCCCAGCTATGCCGGCAACCTGCCGGACCATGTGCTGAGCCATGTGTTCGAAAACGCCTGCGGGCGCTACGGCACCACTCGCGATTATGTCGAGCAGACCGCGCACGCCCTGCGCAGCCACGCCATGCCAGACCGGAATCTGGAGGCGCGGCTCAAGCGCTGTAAATCAACGGCCGATCAAGCGAGTGCTTCGCGGCCCTGACTGGCGATTTGTTTGTGCCGTAGCGTCGGGGCCAGGAAGGCCATCGCCAGCAGGCAGGCGCCGACCAGCAGCACGAAGCCGCCGTCCCAGCCGAAATGGTCCACGGTGTAGCCCATCGCTGCACTGGCCGCGACCGAACCGCCCAAGTAGCCGAACAGACCGGTAAAGCCCGCCGCCGTACCGGCAGCTTTCTTCGGTGCCAGTTCCAGCGCCTGCAGGCCGATCAGCATTACCGGGCCGTAGATCAGGAAGCCGATGGAAAGCAGCGCGATCATGTCGACCATCGGATTACCGGCAGGGTTGAGCCAGTAAACCAGCGTCGCAACCGTCACCAGCGCCATGAACACCATGCCGGTCAGGCCACGGTTGCCCCGGAAGATCTTGTCCGACATCCAGCCGCACAGCAGCGTGCCCGGGATACCTGCCCACTCGTAGAAGAAGTACGCCCACGAGGTTTTATCCACAGTGAAACCCTTGGCCTCCTTGAGGTAGGTTGGCGCCCAGTCCAGCACGCCGTAACGCAGCAGATAGACAAAGACGTTGGCCAGGGCGATGTACCAGAGCATTTTGTTGCGCAGCACGTATTTGACGAAAATTTCCTTGGCGCTGAATTCCTCTTCGTGGCTGGCGTCGTAGCCTTCCGGGTAGTCGTTCTTGTATTGCTCGATCGGCGGCAGGCCAACCGATTGCGGGGTGTCGCGCATGGTCACAAAGGCAAACACCGCTACTGCCAGCGCCACGGCTGCCGGCACGTAGAACGCGGCGTGCCAGTCATTGAACAGGCCCATGCCGATCAGGAACAACGGGCCGATCAGGCCACCACCGACGTTATGCGCCACGTTCCACACGGACACCACGCCGCCACGTTCCTTCTGCGACCACCAGTGCACCATGGTCCGGCCACTTGGCGGCCAACCCATGCCCTGCGCCCAGCCGTTGATGAACAGCAGAATGAACATCATGGTCACGCTGGACGTCGCCCAGGGTGCGAAACCGAAAATGAACATCACTCCGGCCGACACCAATAGGCCGAACGGCAGGAAGAAGCGCGGGTTGGAACGGTCGGACACCAGGCCCATCAGAAACTTCGACAGGCCGTAGGCAATCGCGATGGCAGACATCGCCAGGCCCAGCTGGCCACGGGAGTAACCCTCGTCGATCAGGTACGGCATGGCCAGGGAGAAGTTCTTGCGCAGCAGGTAGTAACCGGCATAGCCGATGAAGATACCGGCGAAAATCTGCCAGCGCAGGCGTCGGTAGGTGCTGTCTATTTTTTCTTCAGGCAATGGAGCCTGATGTGCGGCAGGACGAAAGAAAGCAAACATTCAAGAGCTCCAGGTTTCTTGTTTTGACTGCGGATACGAATGTTACAGTTTCGTTACCGAAAATAGCACCGGTTCTCATCGGCAAAACAGCGGAAATGTTGGATATCGCGCGTTCCTTTATGAACATGTCGGTCAGATGTAAGTGAGGGGCGTTGTAGGAAGCGTTACCTGTTTGGTTGGCAGGCGCTTGATGTGCCTGAAATAGGGCAGGTCTTTAGGAAAGGCCCTTCGTTTAAAGCAGAAGTCATGGCGTTATGCCGAATGACTCAGCGCCTTAACCTTTGTGCTGTTGCCAGGTCTGGCGTTGTAGGCGAAGGGAGAGGGACATGCGGTGGTGGGTATGCGTGCTGTTGTTGGTGGTGTCCCTAGATGTCAGGGCCGGGGAGGTGTTCCTGATTCCCGAGAATAATCCGAAGCCGGTTTATCCAATGGCGCTGCATAGGGCGGGTGTCACCGGGATGGTGCGTGTCAGCATGATTGTGAAGGCCGATGGATCAGTCAGTAATGCCGTGATTGCGCAAAGTGTGCATCCCGAACTCGAAGAGGCATCATTGGCCGCAGTCAACCAATGGCGATTCAAGCCGTGGACAGTTACCAAGGATCAGCCTGCACAAATCATCGTGGTCGCACCTATGGAGTACAGGCTGGACAGAGATCATCCCTTCCACGTCAACAAGGAATTGGAGCGGCTGAAATGCAGTGCTATCGCACGGGCATCGTTGAACATCGCCACTTCCTCGTGGGTGGACCTGCCGGTTTTCAGCTGGACTCGCAGTTACCTGACCCACTCGCTTTCACCGACGCAATTGCCGGAAGAGAAACGTCTGGCTCTGATCGCCAGGCTCAATGCCAGCGTGCGTTCGATTGTGCAGCGGTGTAGCGCACATCCGGCAAGTCGGTATGTGCGGTTTTTGCCGGAGGAGATTCGGGTGTTGCTTTGACGGCAAGAAAGAGCGCGGCTAAATGGCCGCGCTTTTATTGCAGATAGAGATTCAGCGAACCTGCACCACCACTTTCCCCACCGCTTTACGCTGGCCAAGGTCATTGATCGCCTGCGCCGCATTGCTCAGCGGATACACCTGAGACACCAGCGGCTTGAGCTTGCCTTCGGCAAACCAGCCAAACAACTGCTGGAAGTTTGCCGCATTGTCTTGCGGCTGACGTTGGGCGAACGAGCCCCAGAACACGCCGAGCACCGCCGCACCCTTGAGCAGGGCCAGGTTGACCGGCAACTCGGGAATGCGCCCGCTGGCGAAGCCGACCACCAGCAGGCGGCCGTTCCAGGCGATGGCGCGGATCGCCTGGTCGAACAGGTCGCCGCCGACCGGGTCGTAGATCACGTCGGCACCCTGGCCGTCGGTCAGGCGCTTGATTTCGTCCTTGAGGCTGGTTTCGCTGTAGTTGATCAGTTCGTCGGCACCGGCGGCCTTGGCCACGGCGAGTTTCTCTGCGCTGCTGGCCGCGGCGATCACCCGGGCGCCCATGGCTTTGCCGATTTCCACCGCCGCCAGGCCGACACCACCGGAGGCACCAAGCACCAGCAGGGTTTCGCCCGGCTGCAGGTTACCGCGCTGCTTGAGGGCGTGCATCGAGGTGCCGTAGGTCATGCTGAAGGCGGCGGCAGTGTTGAAGTCCATCGATGGCGGGATCGGCAGCGCGTTGTAACCCGGTACAGCGACCTGCTCGGCAAAGCTGCCCCAGCCGGTCAGGGCCATGACCCGGTCACCGACTTTCAGGTGGCTGACCTTTTCGCCCACTGCGCTGACCACGCCGGCCGCTTCACCGCCCGGTGAAAACGGGAAGGGCGGCTTGAACTGGTATTTGCCCTCGATGATCAACGTGTCGGGGAAGTTCACCCCGGCGGCGTGCACGTCCAGCAGGATTTCGTTCTTCTTTGCGACAGGACTGGCGACGTCTTCCAGCACCAGCGATTCGGCAGGGCCGAAGGCTTTGCACAGCACGGCTTTCATCAGGGCTATTCCTTTGGGAGTGATGGCCGATAAGTGTAGGTGTGTGGGTCGATGGGTCAACGAGCATGCCCGACCCTGATAGTCAGCCATAAGCTTGTGCTGGCGTGGCGGGTCGTTATGCTAGGCCGCAAACCGGATAAGGAGCGAATTGTGAAAGCGTGGATCATGTTGATGCTGGCCCTGTCCCTGCCTGTGGCAGCGGTGGCCGAAGAAGCCAGGGAAGATGCAGCGCCGAAAGTCAGTTACATCACCCTGAGCCCGCCGTTCGTGGGTAACTACGGGCTGGATGGCACGCCGAAACTGAAGGTCTACAAGGCCGATGTGGCGTTGCGGGTAACCGGTGACGAAGCCGCCAAGGCGGTGAAGGCCAATGAGCCGTTGATCCGCAATCAATTGGTCGCGCTGTTCGCCCAGCAGACCACCGAGACGATGAACAATGTCGAGGCCAAGGAAAAGCTGCGTCAGGAAGCGTTGAAGCAGACCCAGCAGGTGATGAACGACGAAACCGGTAAGCCGGTGGTTGAGGATTTGTTGTTCAACAACCTGATCATCCAATAAGACTCTCGCTGTCCTGACGGGCCTCTTCGCGAGCAAGCCCGCTCCCACAGGGTTCCGTGGTGGACTTATGATCATGTTCCAACACAAATCCACTGTGGGAGCGGGCTTGCCCGCGAAGGCGTTCTGAAAGACGCTGCAAATCCTACGGCTTGAGCGCAACCACCGCTGCCCACTGCTCCGCCGTCACCGGCATCACCGACAGCCGCGAGCCTTTCTGCACCAGCGGCAACCCGGCCAGTGCCGTCTGCTGTTTCAGATAATCCAGTTTCAGCACCCGGGCAAAGGTCTCGACATGCTCGACATCGATCGCGCTCCAGGCGTTTTTGTCCGGGGTGGCCTTAGGGTCGAAATAATGGCTCTCTGGCTCCAGCGCCGTCGGGTCCGGATACGCGGCTTCGACAATCTTGCCGATTCCGGCGATGCCCGGCTCAGGGCAGCTGGAATGATAGAAAAAGAACTCATCCCCCACCGCCATGGTCCGCAGGAAATTGCGTGCCTGATAGTTGCGAACCCCGTCCCAGCGCGCTTTGCCGAGCTTTTCCAGCCCCTTGATCGAGAGTTCGTCGGGCTCGGACTTCATCAGCCAATAGGCCATGTCTGTTGCTCCTTGCGTGGTGATTGAGCAGCTTGTCGGCGATTTTATGACAAACCGACAGTCGGTTGACGTCAGCATTTGCGCAGCGGTTCACGTTGTCGCAAAATGCCGGCCTTTAGAGCTTGACGCTGCTGCACGGCCTACAAACGGAAACCGCTGCTGTCATCGTGTTGATGTGCCTTTGGGGGGCAATCGATGAAACGCAAACCGGATTTACTATGGATTTTGGTCATTTTGTTTGGCCTTGGCGTCGTAACCACTGGCTATGCCCAAAGCCTGTGGGCCAACAAGACCGATGCACCGGTCGAACTCGCCCAATTGCAGCAACAGTCGACCGCCTTCAAGCGCTGATCCTGTTGCCTCGGCGCCACTGATCGAAGTGGCGTCTAGCCTGCGTAATACCAGGCCTTGTCTGTCACCGTTCCTTGCAGCGGCACATCCCAGCTCGCCTGAGCCAATCGCGCCACTTTCTGACATTCATGGGCCAGCCCCAACAGCGTCGGCTTGCGCCAGTCGTTTCGTCGCGCCAGGTAGGCCAGGCTGCGGTCGTAGAAGCCACCGCCCATCCCCAGGCGCCCGCCGACATCGTCAAAACCCACCAATGGCAACAGCACCAGATCCAGTGCCCAGATCTTGCGCTGCCGGGCGAGGTTGGCCCGTGGTTCGAGAATACGGAAGCGGTTGGGTTTGAGTTTTTCCCCGGGTCGGATACGCTGGAACACCATTTTGGTTCGCGGCCAGGCGCTCAGCACCGGTAGATAGGTGGCCTTGCCCCGGCGTTGCGCGGCGCGCAGCAACAGGCGTGGATCGATTTCACCGTCGGTGGGCAGGTAGAGCGAGATGTGCCGGGCGCGGCGGAACAGCGGTTGCTGGGCCAATTGCTTGTACAGTCCGCGAGCGGCCTGGCGTTGCTGACTGGGAGTCAGTGCGCGGCGGGCCTTGCGCAGCATGCGTCGAAGTTGCGGGCGGGGGAGCAGCGCAGGTTCGGTCATGTATTCGGGCTTCAACAATGCGGATACGTGAAGCGTACCCGTAAAAACGCCAATGCCGGTATCAAAACCGGCATTGGACTGAAATCAGGCTCCCCGAATGTGCCGCTGTCGACTTAGCCCTTGAACCCGAAAGTTCAAGGTGGAAGATGCAGTAGGCTTTAAGGCTTTCCGTCTAGCGGACATGCACACCAGCCCAACGTGCAACCTCCAGGGTATAGCAAATCGGCTCAGGGACATCGCCAACTGGCAAGCACCCCAGGGAGTTAGGGGATTATACCGCAAGCGGCGGCGCGAATCAGCCTTTGGTGACGTCCGGATCGGTGGCGAGCGCCAGATCGACGCGATCGAGCAGGTCACGCACCTGTTCGCGGGTCGATCCGCTGGCCTGGATATCCGGGCGTTCTTCCTTGTGCAGCAAGTCGTGGGTGATGTTCAGCGCGGCCATCACGGCGATACGGTCGGCACCGATGACCTTGCCGCTGCTGCGGATCTCGCGCATCTTGCCGTCCAGATAACGGGCTGCGCTGACCAGGTTGCTGCGCTCTTCCTGAGGGCAGATGATCGAATACTCTTTGTCGAGGATCTGCACGGTGACGCTATTGCTTGAACTCATGAGTCTTGCTCCAGGGCCTTGAGGCGCGAAATCATCGATTCGACCTTACGCCGGGCGATTTCGTTTTTTTCAATGAGGTGCGCGCGTTCCTCGCGCCAGGTCTTTTCCTGAGCTAGTAAGAGTGCGTTTTGACTCTTAAGTTGCTCGACTCGGGTAATCAGCAGCTCGAGTCTGGCCATCAGCGCTTGCAGGTCGGTGTCTTCCATATTGTCCACTGTGTCTGACGGGGTAGCTGGCGGACAGCCTTTAATAGTCTTGGCGAGTCTGTCGATGTAGGATACAAGGCCTTCATTCTAGACATAGCGCCGTCTGGCGCCTAGCTGCCCATGACCATTCAGAATTCCCCGTACCAAGCCTTCGCCACCCTGCTGACTTCCAGCGGTCACAACGTCTCGCCCGCTGAACTGCACGGGCTGTTGCTCGGCCGCAGCTGCGCCGGCGCCGGTTTCGACGCCGAAGGCTGGCTGATCGACGCCGCTGAACTGCTCGAAAGCGAGCCGCAGGACAACGTTCGCAACGCCCTGACCGGCCTGCAAGAGATGGTAAAAGGCGAACTCACCGGCGATGACGTGACCGTCGTTCTGCTGCTGCCGACTGACGACGCCCCGCTCACCGAGCGTGCCGCTGCACTGGGCGAGTGGTGCCAGGGCTTCCTCAGTGGCTTTGGCTTGAACTGCCGTGACAGCAGCGCCCTGAGCACCGAGGCCACCGAGGTGTTGCAGGATCTGGCGGCCATTTCCCAGGTGCAAGATGCCCTGGAAGAGTCCGACGACGGCGAAAACGACTACATGGAAGTCATGGAGTACCTGCGCGTCGCACCGCTGCTGCTGTTCTCCGAGACCAAAAAAGACGTGCAGGTCGCTGCCAAACCGTCTTTGCACTAATCGTAAGACAGGGAAAACCATCTGCCCATGATTCATATCCCGAAATCGGAATACAGCCGTCGCCGCAAGGCCCTGATGGCGCAGATGGAACCCAACAGCATCGCCATCCTGCCCGCCGCCGCGGTCGCAATTCGTAACCGCGACGTCGAGCACGTCTACCGCCAGGACAGCGACTTCCAGTACCTCAGCGGTTTTCCCGAGCCTCAGGCCGTACTGGTGCTGATGCCGGGGCGCGTGCATGGCGAATACATCCTGTTCTGCCGCGAACGCAATGCCGAGCGCGAGCTGTGGGATGGCCTGCGTGCCGGGCAGGAAGGCGCAATTCGCGACTTCGGCGCCGACGACGCCTTTCCAATCACTGATATCGACGACATCCTGCCAGGCCTGATCGAAGGCCGTGACCGGGTGTATTCGGCGATGGGCAGCAACCCCGAATTCGATCGCCACCTGATGGAGTGGATCAACGTGATCCGCTCCAAGGCCAACCTCGGTGCCCAGCCGCCGAACGAATTCGTTGCCCTGGATCATCTGCTGCACGACATGCGCCTGTATAAATCGGCGGCAGAAGTGAAAGTGATGCGCGAGGCGGCGCGGATTTCCGCCCAGGCGCATGTACGGGCCATGCAGGCCTGTCGCGCCGGGTTGCACGAATTCAGCCTGGAAGCCGAGCTCGATTACGAATTTCGCAAGGGCGGGGCGAAGATGCCAGCCTACGGGTCGATCGTCGCGGCGGGGCGTAACAGCTGCATCCTGCATTACCAGCAGAATGACGCGTTGCTCAAGGATGGGGATATGGTGCTGATCGACGCCGGTTGCGAGATCGACTGCTACGCCAGTGACATCACCCGGACCTTTCCGGTCAGCGGTAAGTATTCTGCGGAACAGAAAGCGATTTACGAATTGGTGCTGGCTTCCCAGGAAGCCGCCTTTGCCGAAATCGCCCCGAACAAGCACTGGAATCAGGCACACGAAGCAACGGTCCGGGTCATTACCGCCGGGCTGGTCAAACTGGGCCTGCTGCGGGGCGACGTTGATGAACTGATCGCCAGCGAAGCCTACAAGGCGTTTTACATGCACCGCGCCGGCCATTGGTTGGGCATGGATGTGCATGACGTCGGCGAATACAAGGTCGGCGGCGAGTGGCGCGTGCTGGAAGTCGGCATGGCGCTGACCGTGGAGCCGGGGATCTATATCGCCCCGGACAACCAGAATGTTGCGAAGAAATGGCGTGGCATTGGCGTGCGCATCGAGGACGACGTAGTGGTCACCAAAACCGGCTGTGAAATATTGACGAACGGCGTGCCGAAAACCGTTGCCGAGATCGAGGCCCTGATGGCCGCCGCGCGGACACAGGCAGCATGAGTCGAGTCAACCTGGCAATCATTGGTGGCGGGCTGGTCGGTGCAAGCCTGGCGCTGGCGCTTCAGGCCGGGGCCAAGGCCCGGGGCTGGAAGATCGTGTTGATCGAACCGTTCGCCCCTGGCGACAGCTATCAACCGAGTTACGATGCCCGTTCCTCGGCGTTGTCCTTCGGCTCGCGGCAGATCTATCAACGGCTGGGCGTCTGGCAGGAAGTCTCGCGCCGCGCCGAGCCGATCAAGCAGATTCATGTTTCCGACCGTGGTCGGTTCTCGACGGCGCGGCTGTCGGCGATGGAAGAGGGTGTTCCAGCGCTGGGTTATGTCGTTGAAAACGCCTGGCTCGGCCAATGCCTGTGGCAAGGCCTGGACAAGGACGTGATCAGTTGGCGCTGCCCGGCGGAAGTCACCCGCATGGAGCCGCTGGTCGATGGCTATCGCCTGACCCTGAATGATGAAACCACCCTGGAATGCGACCTCGCGGTGCTCGCCGATGGCGGCCGCTCCGGCTTGCGCGAGCAGTTGGGGATCGGTATCCGCAAGCGTCCGTACAACCAGAGCGCGCTGATCGCCAACATCACCCCGAGTGAAGCCCACAACGGCATGGCCTTCGAGCGTTTCACCGACGAAGGCCCGATGGCGTTGCTGCCGCTTCCGGATAATCGCTGCGCACTGGTCTGGACCCGCCTGGGCATGGACGCGCAACGCCTGGCGGCCCTGGATGAGCGCAGCTTCCTCAGCGAGTTGCAGGGTGTGTTCGGTTATCGCCTCGGCACATTGAAGCAGGTGGGTGCGCGGCATCTGTATCCACTGACGCTGGTCGAGGCTGAAGAACAGGTGCGCCCGCATCTGGCGATTCTCGGCAACGCAGCGCACAGCCTGCATCCGATCGCCGGCCAAGGGTTCAACCTGTCCCTGCGCGATGCCCAGGCTTTGGCCGATGCCTTGCTCGCCAGCGAAAACCCTTTGGGCGACTTCGCCACGTTGCAGGCCTATCGCGAACGCCAGCGACTCGATCAGGACCTCACCGTGGGTTTCTCCGATCAGGTTACGCGCCTGTTTGGCAGCACCCAGCCGCTGGTGTCCCTGGGGCGCAACATCGGCTTGCTCGGCCTGGATCTGCTGCCACCGGCCAAACGCTGGTTTGCCCGGCAGGCGATGGGGTTGGGTACGCGACCGGATGCGTGACTGGCTGATCCGCGGATTCGGCAAGGCACGATCGATAAAAATACCTGCCTGCAGGTTCGGCATTCATGACGGCTCTTGCCACTGGGTGGCGCGGGTCGGGAAAACCCTTTACGTGCGGCTCAAGCCGCAAGAGAGACAGGCTTAAAGCATGGAAATGCGCGCAGATCTGCTGATTGTCGGGGCCGGAATGGTCGGCAGCGCCCTGGCGCTGGCGTTACAGGACAGCGGGCTGGAAGTCCTGCTGCTGGACGGCAGCCCCATGAGCGTCAAACCGTTCAACGCTCAGGCTGCGTTTGAACCGCGGGTGAGCGCCTTGTCGGCCGCCAGCCAGCGGATTCTCGAGCGCCTGGGTGTGTGGGACGGCATCGCCGGGCGGCGCAGCAGCCCCTACACCGACATGCAGGTCTGGGATGGCAGCGGCACCGGGCAAATCCACTTCTCGGCGACCAGCGTGCATGCCGAGGTACTGGGACATATAGTCGAGAACCGCGTGGTGCAGGATGCCTTGCTCGAGCGCCTGCACGAATGCGACCTGGGGTTGCTGGCCAATGCTCGCCTGGAGCAGATGCGCCGCTCCGGCGATGATTGGCTGCTGACCCTGGCCGACGGCCGCACCCTGCGCGCGCCGCTGGTGATCGCGGCGGATGGCGCCAACTCGGCGGTGCGACGCCTGGCCGGTGTGGCGACCCGCGAATGGGATTATCTGCACCATGCCATCGTTACCAGCGTGCGTTGCGCCAGGCCGCATCAGATGACGGCCTGGCAGCGCTTCACCGATAACGGTCCGTTGGCGTTTCTGCCCCTTGAGCGCGACGGCCAACAGGATTGGTGTTCGATCGTCTGGTCGACCACACCCGGCGAAGCCGAACGCCTGATGGCGATGGATGAACAAGGTTTCCGCAAGGAGCTGGAGCGGGCCTTTGAAGGTCGGCTCGGCGAGGTGCTTAGCGCTGACCCGCGCCTGTGTGTGCCTCTGCGCCAGCGGCATGCCAAGCGTTATGTGGCTGAAGGCCTGGCATTGATCGGCGACGCGGCCCACACCATTCACCCGTTGGCCGGGCAGGGGGTGAATCTCGGGTTCCTTGATGCCGCCGTGCTGGCCGAAGTGTTGCTGCAAGCGACAACACGTGGCGAACGCCTGGCGGATGTGAAGGTCCTCAGCCGTTACGAACGTCGGCGCATGCCCCACAACCTGGCGCTGATGGCGGCGATGGAAGGCTTCGAGCGCTTGTTCCAGGCCGATCCGTTGCCGGTGCGCTGGTTGCGTAATACCGGGTTGAAAATTGTGGAGAAGATGCCGGAAGCCAAGGCGTTGTTCGTGCGTGAAGCGCTGGGGTTGACCGGGGATTTGCCGGCGCTTGCCAAGCTCTGAGATTTTCGTTGAGGCTTATGGCCTCATCGCGAGCAAGCTCGCTCTAACAGGAATTCAGGTGTTAATGCAATTTGTGTGAACGCTGGAGAACCCTGTGGGAGCAAGCTTGCTCGCGATGGCGGCAGTTCAGTCACCTCATATTCCAGCTCAAGCAACATCTGGTAACTCCTCCACGGCCAGCTTCGATTGAGAAGCTAAATGTGAGTCCTTATCATTTGTCCTCATTTTTCAATCGAGAGACCGCTCCCATGTTGGCACCGAAGCGTCTACTGACTGCACTGGCCTTGACCCTGATCGGCAGCACCGCCGCCCAGGCCGCTGACGAAGTGGTGGTCTACTCCTCGCGAATCGACGAGCTGATCAAGCCAGTATTCGATGCCTACACCGCCAAGACCGGCGTGAAAGTGAAGTTCATCACCGACAAGGAAGCGCCGCTGATGCAGCGGCTCAAGGCCGAGGGCGCGAATACGCCGGCCGACCTGCTGCTGACCGTCGATGCCGGTAACCTCTGGCAAGCCGAGCAGATGGGCATCCTCCAGCCGTTCACCTCGAAAACCATCGACACCAATATTCCCCTGCAATACCGGGCTGCCTCCCATGCCTGGACCGGCCTGAGCCTGCGGGCGCGGACCATCGCCTACTCCACTGATCGGGTGAAGCCGGGTGAACTGACCACCTACGAAGCGCTGGCCGACAAGCAATGGGAAGGCCGCCTGTGCCTGCGCACGGCGAAGAAGGTCTACAACCAGTCCCTGACCGCGACCATGATCGAAGTGCACGGCGCCGGGAAGACCGAGGAAATCCTCAAGGGCTGGGTCAGGAACCTGTCCACTGACGTGTTCTCCGACGACACCGCCGTGCTGGAAGCGATCAACGCCGGCCAGTGCGACGTCGGTATCGTCAACACCTACTACTACGGCCGCCTGCACAAGCAGAAGCCAGACCTGCCGGTGAAGCTGTTCTGGCCGAACCAGGCTGACCGTGGCGTACACATCAACCTGTCGGGTATCGGCCTGACACAACACGCGCCACACCCGGAAGCGGCCAAGGCCCTGGTGGAGTGGATGACCACTCCTGAAGCGCAGAAAATCTTTGCCGACGTGAACCAGGAGTTCCCGGCGAACCCGGCCGTGCAGCCATCGGCTGAAGTCGCCGCGTGGGGCAAGTTCATCGCTGATACCTTGCCTGTGGAAATCGCCGGCAAGCGCCAGGCCGAGGCGATTCGCCTGATGGACAAGGCTGGCTGGAACTGAGCCTGCTGTTTTAAAGGTCAAAAGATCGCAGCCTCCGGCAGCTCCTACAGGGTGATCACCAACCCAATGCAGGAGCTGCCGGAGGCTGCGATCTTTTTGCGTTTTCTCTACACTTCAAAATTTCGCGAGAGATTTTCCTTGGCCCATCCCGCCCAGCGCCGCTGGTATCCCGTCGTCTTCGCCATCGCTGCGCTGGTCCTGTTGCCCCTGAGCGTCCTGCTGCTTTCCTGGCAAACCATCGATCAACAGATCTGGTCCCATCTCTGGGACACACAGATGCCGCGGTTGCTGGGCAATACACTGACCCTGGTGCTAGGCGTCGGTGTCGGCGTGACCGCCCTGGGTGTCAGCCTGGCCTGGCTCACCAGCCTTTGCGAATTCCCCGGCCGGCGCTGGCTGGACTGGGCGCTGATGCTGCCCTTCGCGATCCCTGCCTATGTGTTGGCCTTCGTCTTCGTTGGCCTGCTGGATTTCGCCGGCCCCGTGCAAACCCTGCTGCGCGAGTGGTTTGGCAGTGGTCTGCGGCTGCCGCGCGTGCGCTCCACGGGTGGGGTGATTGTGGTGCTGGTGCTGGTTTTCTATCCCTATGTCTATCTGCTGGCGCGCACCGCCTTCCTCGCCCAGGGCAAGGGTCTGATGGAAGCCGCGCGAGTCCTTGGCCAGTCGCCCTGGCAAGCGTTCTGGCGGGTGGCGTTGCCCATGGCGCGACCAGCCATCGGTGCGGGCGTGGCATTGGCGTTGATGGAAACCCTGGCGGACTTCGGCGCCGTGTCGGTGTTCAACTTCGATACCTTCACCACGGCCATCTACAAGACCTGGTACGGTTTTTTCAGCCTGTCGTCCGCCGCGCAACTGGCCAGCCTGTTACTGCTGGTGGTGATGCTCGTGCTCTACGGCGAACGGCGTGCCCGTGGGGCCAACCGGGCGAGCAACGAGCGACCACGGGTCAAGGCGCTGTATCACCTGCGAGGCATCAAGGCACTGGCGGCCACGACGTGGTGCGGTCTGGTGTTCGCCTGCGCCTTCGTTATCCCGATGCTGCAATTGGCGGTGTGGTTCTGGTTGCGCGGGCGCTTCGATCTCGACGAGCGCTACACCGGGTTGATCGTCCATACCTTGTACCTGGGGGCGATGGCGGCGTTGATCACCGTCAGCGTCGCCTTGTTACTGGCGTTTGCCCGACGACTGGCACCCACCCGGGTCATTCGTTCCGGGATCAGTCTGGCCAATCTGGGTTATGCCTTGCCTGGTTCGGTGCTGGCGGTGTCGATCATGCTGGCGTTCAGTTACCTGGATCGCGAGCTGGTGATCCCGTTCTCGAGCTGGCTCGGTGGCGCGGGCAAGCCACTGCTGCTGGGCAGCCTGTCGGCGTTGCTGCTGGCCTATCTGGTGCGTTTCATTGCGGTGGCCTACGGTCCGCTGGAAAGCAGCCTGGCGCGTATAAGGCCATCTTTGCCCGAAGCGGCACGTAGCCTTGGCGTCAGTGGGCCACGACTGTTTTTCAAAGTGTATCTGCCATTATTGCTACCCGGCACGTTGAGCGCCGCGCTGCTGGTGTTCGTCGACGTGCTCAAGGAAATGCCCGCGACCTTGCTGATGCGCCCGTTTGGTTGGGACACGCTGGCAGTGCGAATCTTCGAAATGACCAGCGAAGGCGAATGGGCGCGGGCGTCTTTGCCGGCCTTGACCCTGGTGCTGGTCGGGCTGTTGCCGGTCATCGGATTGATCCGGCGCTCGGCGCATCGAAACAGCTAGGTGTCAGTCCTACACCTTGCGGCTACAATGCGCGGCATTCGGTGCGGTCAGTCTGACAGACCAGGTAGCTGAAATCGGCTGAAGGCCCTTTGTTTCAAGGCATTCAGTCCGTGCAGCACCTGCCCGCGCCTTCGCCACGCCCGGAAGGAGAAACCCATGGGACAGCGTACGCCTCTGTATGACCTTCATCTCGCACTCGGCGCGAAGATGGTCGATTTTGGCGGTTGGGACATGCCTCTGCATTATGGATCGCAGGTCGAGGAGCACCATCAGGTGCGCCGCGATTGCGGTGTCTTCGATGTATCCCACATGACCGTAATCGATGTCGGCGGCACCCAGGCCAAAGCCTGGCTCCGGCATTTGCTGGCCAATGATGTCGAACGCCTGCACAGCCCCGGCCGTGCTTTGTACAGCACCATGCTCAACGAGCAGGGCGGGATCGTCGATGACATGATCGTCTACCGTCTCGATGAGGGTTATCGCCTGGTGGTCAACGCCTCCACCCGCGATCAGGACATGGCCTGGATGCAAGCGCATCTCGACGGTTTCGACGTGCAACTTCGCGAGCGTTCCGAATTGGCGATGCTGGCCATCCAGGGCCCTCACGCCCGGCAGAAAATTGCCGAACTGGTCAGCCAGTCCCGCGGCAACCTGATCCAGCTCCTCAAGCCCTTCGAAGGCCTGTCCGATGGTGACTGGTTCATCGCGCGCACCGGTTATACCGGCGAAGACGGCCTGGAAATCATTCTGCCGGCCGATCAGGCGCCAGGCTTTTTCAACGATCTGGTCGGTGCCGGGATTTCTCCCATCGGCCTTGGCGCGCGGGATACCTTGCGGGTCGAAGCCGGCATGAACCTTTATGGTCAGGACATCCAGCAGGATATTTCACCCTTGGCCTCCAATATGGCCTGGAGCATTGCCTGGGAGCCCGCCACCCGGAAGTTCATCGGGCGCAAGGCGCTGGAAGCCGAGCAGGCCGCCGGCATACAGCACAAACTGGTAGGGCTGGTCCTTGAGGAGCGCGGTGTTTTGCGTGCTCATCAGGTGGTTCGTATCGCTGATGTTGGCGAAGGGGAGATCACCAGTGGTAGTTTCTCTCCTACGCTAAGCAAGTCGATTGCACTGGCGCGCGTGCCGATGGCAACAGCCGACCGCGCTGAAGTGGAAATCCGTGGCAAGTGGTACCCGGTCCGGGTGGTCAAGCCGACCTTCGTACGCCACGGCAAAACCTTGATCTAATCTTTTCCAGCGGTTAACGACCGCTGACAATTTCCTGAGGACACAGAACATGAGCAATATCCCTGCCGACCTGCGTTTTGCCGAAAGTCACGAATGGGCACGTCTGGAAGCCGATGGCACCGTCACCGTGGGCATCAGCGATCACGCGCAGGAAGCGCTGGGTGATGTGGTGTTCGTCGAGCTGACTGAAGTTGGTAAAGTCTTCAGCGCTGGCGATCAATCTGGTGTGGTGGAGTCGGTTAAAGCCGCTTCCGACATTTACGCTCCGATCAGCGGCGAAGTGATTGCGATCAACGAAGAACTGGGTGGTTCGCCAGAGTTGCTCAACACCGACCCGTACGGCGCGTGGATCTTCAAGCTCAAGCCAAGCGACAAGGCAGAGCTGGAAAAGCTGCTGGATGCCGCCGGCTACAAGGCTGCCATCGGCGAATAAGCCTGACGCAACATCCCAAAGCCCCGATCCGTCGGGGCTTTTTCATTGCGGGCTCAGGCGTCGCGCAAAACCGCTTTCACCGCCGCCACCGAACGCTCGACATCGGCTTTGCTCATCGCCGTGAACATCGGCAGCGAGACAATCAGCCGACCGACCTGCTCAGCGACCGGGAACATGCCCTCCTTGAAGCCGCACTCGCGGTACAGGCTCAACAGGTGAATCGGTGGGTAGTGATAGCCGATCCCGACACCCAATGCCTGCATCTGCTCCATGAAAGTCGCCCGCGCCGGTTTGCCATCCGTGCGTTCCGGTAATACCAGCTGGAACAGATGCCAGTTACTGTTCTCGAAATCCGCTGGCGGCAGTTGCGCTCCGTACTGCGCTTCGAAATCCTCGCCAAAACAGGCGAAATAGTGCCGGGCCAGGTCACGGCGATGAGCGGTGATGGCTTCGATATGAGCAAATTGCCCCAGGCCAATGGCTGCGGCGACGTCGGTCATGTTGAACTTGCCACCCAGCAAGTCGACATCCAGGCCATCGAAGCCGTTGCGGGTAACGCCCTGCAACCGGTATTTCTCCGCCAGTCGTACTTCTTCGGCCGTATTCAGCACCAGGCAACCGCCCTCGGAGGAGGTGACGTTTTTGTTCGCCTGGAAACTGAAGGACACGAAGTCCCCCGTCGAACCAATGCGTTGGCCGTTCCAGCTGGAGCCCAGCGCCTGGGCTGCATCCTCCACGATCCGCAGGCCGTGCTTTTTCGCCAGGGCGTACAAACGTGTCATGTCCACCGGCAAACCGGCGAGGTACACCGGGATGATGGCTTTGGTGCGGGGGGTAATCGCCGCTTCCAGTTGATCGAGATCGATATTGCGGGTCATCGGGTCGATGTCGGCAAACACCGGGGTGGCGCCGACTTCCAGGATGACGTTGGCGGTGGCCACCCAGGAAATCGGCGTGGTGATCACTTCATCGCCTGGCCCGACCCCGGCAATCCGCAAGGCGATTTCCATGGTGCAGGTGCCGGAATTGAAGGTGCGCACCGGGCGCCCGCCAAAATACTCCGAGAGTTGCGCTTCGAAGGCCTGGACCTTGGGGCCGCTGGTGATCCAGCCCGAGCGCAATACGTCGCCGACGGCGGCAATCGTGGCTTCATCGATAGTAGGTTTGGAAAACGGCAGGAAAGGCAGTTGGCTCATGGATACAGTCACCGATCAGCGGACATTGGGCAGGCGGCGGACATGATGATCCGGATTGCTCGAGCGCGCCACGCCATCCACCGGGAGATCGACTGCTATGCTGGTTTGACCGTGTTGCATCGACGCTGAGCGCCAGTCAAGAGAGAGCCCGTCATGTCCCAGTTGCCGTCCCTGAGCCAGTTACGCGACCCCAATGCCTTTCTGCGCCGCCACCTCGGGCCCGATGCCGCCGAGCAGCAGGCGATGCTCGACAGCCTCGGCCTGGGCAGTCGGGTCGAATTGATCGAGCAGACGGTGCCGCCGGGCATCCGTCTCAACCGGGCGCTGGATCTGCCCCCGGCACTCGATGAAGAGGCCGCGCTGGCCAAGCTGCGCGGTTATGCCGAACAGAACCAGGTCTGGACCAGCCTGATCGGCATGGGCTACCACGGCACCCTCACACCGGCCGTCATTCTGCGCAACGTGCTGGAAAATCCCGGCTGGTACACCGCGTACACCCCTTATCAACCTGAGATCGCCCAAGGGCGGCTCGAAGCGCTGCTTAACTTCCAGCAACTGACCATTGACCTGACCGGCCTGGAGCTGGCCAATGCCTCACTGCTTGATGAGGCCACCGCCGCGGCGGAGGCCATGGCCCTGGCCAAGCGGGTCGCCAAGTCCAAAAGCAACCTGTTCTTTGTCGACGAAAACTGCCACCCGCAAACCATTTCCGTGGTGCAGACCCGTGCTGAAGGTTTCGGCTTCGAGCTGATCGTCGACGCTGTGGATAACTTGAAGCAGCACCAGGTGTTCGGCGCATTGCTGCAATACCCCGACACCCACGGTGAAATCCACGACCTGCGGCCGCTGATCGATCACCTGCACGCGCAACAGGCCCTGGCCTGCGTCGCCACGGATTTGCTGAGCCTGTTGATGCTGACCCCGCCAGGTGAACTGGGTGCCGATGTGGTGTTCGGTTCGTCCCAGCGATTTGGCGTGCCCATGGGCTACGGCGGGCCTCACGCGGCATTTTTTGCCAGCCGCGATGAATACAAACGGGCAATTCCCGGGCGGATCATCGGTGTTTCGAAAGATGCGCGGGGCAACACCGCCTTGCGCATGGCCCTGCAAACCCGCGAGCAACACATCCGCCGGGAGAAGGCCAACTCCAACATCTGCACGGCCCAGGTGCTGCTGGCCAATATCGCCAGTTTCTATGCGGTCTACCACGGCCCCGAAGGGCTCAAGCGGATCGCCCAGCGGGTTCATCGGCTGACCTGCATCCTGGCCGCCGGGCTTGAGCGCAACGGTATCACCCGGATCAACCGGCACTTCTTCGACACCCTGACGCTGGAAGTCGGCGGAGCCCAGACCGCGATCATCGAAAGTGCCCGGGCCGCACAGATCAACCTGCGCATTCTCGGGCGCGGCCAACTGGGCTTGAGCCTTGACGAGACCTGTGACGAAGGCACCGTGGCGAAGCTGTTCGATGTGTTCCTGGGGGCCGATCACGGGTTCAGCGTCGATGACCTGGATGCCGAGGTCTTGCCTGGCGGTATTCCCGAAGGGCTGGTGCGAACTTCGCCTTATCTGCGCCATCCCGTGTTCAGCGCCCATCACAGCGAAACCGAGATGCTGCGCTACCTCAAGCAACTGGAAAACAAGGACCTGGCGCTCAATCAATCGATGATCCCGCTGGGCTCCTGCACCATGAAGCTCAATGCCACCAGCGAGATGATCCCGATTACCTGGCCGCAGTTCGCCAACCTGCACCCGTTCGTGCCCAAGGAACAGGCCGCCGGTTATGGACTGATGATCGAGGAGCTGGAGCGCTGGTTGTGTGCGATCACCGGTTTCGACGCGATCTGCATGCAACCCAACTCCGGTGCCCAGGGCGAATACGCCGGGCTACTGGCAATCCGCAAATACAATGAGAGCCGGCAACAGGGCGGCCGCGATATTTGCCTGATTCCTTCGTCGGCTCATGGCACCAATCCCGCGTCGGCGCAGATGGCCGGGATGCGCGTGGTGATCGTCGAGTGTGACGAGGCGGGCAACGTTGACCTGGATGACCTCAAGGAAAAAGCCGCGCAGGCCGCAGACAAACTCGCCTGCCTGATGGCGACCTATCCTTCGACCCATGGCGTGTATGAGGAGGGAATCAGCGAAATCTGTGAAGTGATCCACCAGCACGGGGGGCAGGTGTACATGGATGGCGCCAACCTCAACGCTCAGGTCGGATTGGCGCGTCCGGCCGATATCGGCGCCGATGTCTCGCACATGAACCTGCACAAGACCTTCTGCATTCCCCATGGTGGCGGTGGGCCGGGCATGGGGCCGATTGGTGTTCGGGCGCATCTGGCGCCGTTCGTGGCCAACCATCCGGTGGTGCCGATCGACGGCCCGCTTCCACAAAATGGCGCCGTCAGCGCAGCACCCTGGGGCAGCGCAAGCATTCTGCCGATCAGCTGGATGTACATCGCGATGATGGGGCCGCAGTTGGCGGACGCCAGCGAAGTGGCGATCCTCGCCGCGAATTACCTGGCGCGGCATTTGTCCGGTGCCTTTCCTGTGCTCTACACCGGGCGCAACGAGCGGGTGGCCCATGAATGCATCCTCGACCTGCGTCCGCTCAAGGCGTTGACCGGCATTACCGAGGAGGACGTGGCCAAGCGCTTGATGGATTACGGCTTCCATGCCCCGACCATGTCGTTTCCGGTGCCGGGGACGCTGATGGTTGAACCGACCGAAAGTGAGTCGAAGGCGGAGCTGGACCGGTTCATCGGGGCAATGCTGAGCATCCGCGCGGAAATCAACGAGGTGCAGAACGGCAATTGGCCGGCTGAAGAAAACCCGTTGAAAGGTGCGCCGCATACGTTGGCCGATATCACCGGCGTGTGGGAGCGGCCATACAGCATCGTGCAAGCGGTCACGCCAGACGCGCACACCAAGGCGCACAAATACTGGCCGGTGGTGAACCGGGTGGACAACGTGTATGGAGACCGGAACCTGTTTTGTGCCTGTGTGCCGGTGGATGATTACCGCTGACATTTCAGGCTGTTCCCACAGGGGTATCAGTGAACATGAGGTTGTGTTCGCAAAGCAAAAAAAATGCCGCTCATATGAGCGGCATTTTTCATTCGCAACGCTTACTCCGAAGCCACGGCATTCTTCGCCAGGATCGCGTTTGCCAGCTCCATGTCCGTGGCTTGCAGGCCCGGGTTGTCGGCGCGGACTTTCTGCATGGCCGCTTCCAGGTACGGGCCGCGGATACTGCCATCACTGGCGACGAAGCTGCTGGCATCGTCCTGGGCTGCGACAACCAGCTTGTTATCCTTGGATGTCAGATAGCTCGAACCGGTGGTTGCGCCGGAGGTGAGAACGTTACGCCAAAAAGTATCGGCCATCGCCGAACCGACAGGCAAAGACAACAGCGCGACGGTAGCGACAGCAAGTTTGAAACGCATGACAGGGTGACTCCACTGGGTTGACTACGCGGTTGGATTGCCAACCCCCAATCGAGTTCCGTGGTCGCCTAATCCGCCGCTTCGACCAGCAGGATCGCGCCTTGCTGGCCGACCACCCGCACGCGACTGCCAATGCCAGCATCCGGCCCTCGGGCCATCCACACGCCGTCGGCCACCTTGATTTTGCCGCGACCGTCGACAATCGCTTCATGCACCACAAAGGTTTTGCCGATCAGATCCTGACCGCGCAGGTTCAGGTGCGGCTGATCGCTCGGGCGCGCCGCCGTGCGCTGACGTCGCCACCAGTACAACGCGGTGGTGATCGACAGCAGGCCGAACAGCAGAAACTGCCATTCCCAGGACAGGTCCGGCAGCAGGAAGGTCAAGACGCCCACGGCGGCCGCAGCCATGCCGATCCACAGCAGGTAACCGCCGGCGCCGAACACTTCGAGAATCAACAGCACCGTGCCCAGCGCCAACCAGTCCCAGAACGAAAGGTGCTGCAAAAATGCCCACATGGCGCGCCTCAGGCTTTCTTGTTATCGAAAGTGGCCTTGACGATTTCGCCAATGCCGCCCACCGCGCCAATCATCGAACTGGCCTCCAGCGGCATCAGGATCACCTTGCTGTTGTTGGCCGAAGCCAGCTTGCCCAGCGCATCGATGTACTTTTGCGCGACGAAGTAGTTGACCGCCTGCACGTTGCCGCTGGCGATGGCTTCGGACACCACTTTGGTCGCCTGTGCTTCTGCCGCGGCTTGCCGCTCGCGGGCTTCGGATTCCAGGAACGCGGCCTGGCGACTGCCTTCGGCTTCGAGGATCTGTGCCTGCTTCTTGCCTTCCGCGGTCAGGATCGCTGCGGCGCGCAGGCCCTCGGCTTCGAGGATCTGTGCACGCTTGATCCGTTCGGCTTTCATCTGCCCCGACATCGCCGCCATCAGGTCGGCGGGTGGGCTGATGTCCTTGATCTCGATCCGGGTGATCTTGATGCCCCACGGCGCGGTCGCTTCGTCGACAGTGCGCAGCAGTTTTTCGTTGATCCCGTCACGCTGGCTGAGCATGGCGTCGAGTTCCATCGAGCCGAGCACGGTGCGGATGTTGGTTTGCAGCAGGTTGCGGATGGCGTGTTCGAGGTTGTTGACCTCATAGGCCGCCTGGGCCGTGTTGACCACCTGGAAGAAGCACACGGCGTCGATTTGCACCGTGGCGTTGTCGGCGGTGATGACTTCCTGCGGCGGAATATCCAGCACGCTTTCCATCACATTCATCTTGCGGCCGATGCGGTCCATGACCGGAATGATGACGTTCAAACCCGGCTTGAGCGTGTTGGTGTAGCGACCGAAACGCTCGACTGTCCATTCAAAGCCCTGGGGCACGACCTTGAAACCCATGAACAGAATGGCGACCACCAGGCCGACAAAAAGCAAAAGCACACTACCGATCTGCATAACGATTCCTTGTTGATGTGTGGATCTGTGGAGTTTCAATCGCTGGAGTGTAGCTGTGCCGATGCCGGATAAGTACAGCCGGGTCTCAGTTCTGCTCGCTCTGGGGTGTCACGCGCAGAACCTCCTCGATGGTCGTCAGCCCGGCGCCGACTTTTTGCGCTCCTGACAGCCGCAGGCTGCGCATGCCTTCCTTGAATGCCTGGCGCCGCACGGCCAGCAGGTCGGTATCAGGACTGATCAGCGCTTTGATGCCATCGCTTAACTGCATGATTTCGTAGACCCCGGCGCGACCGCGATAACCGGTGTCGCGGCACTCCACGCAACCGATGGCTCGCTGGGCATTGGTCGGCAAGGGTGCTTGCCAGGGGCGGGTCAGGGTTTGCCAGTCGTCTTCGCCCAGCGTCAGCGGCGCCTTGCAGTGCGAGCACAGGGTTCGCACCAGTCGCTGGGCCATGACGCCAAGCACCGTGGCCTTGATCAGGTAGTGCGGCACGCCGAGCTCCAGCAGGCGGCTGATGGCGCTGGGTGCGTCGTTGGTGTGCAGGGTCGACAGCACGAGGTGCCCGGTGAGCGCGGCCTGGATCGCCATCTCTGCAGTTTCGAGGTCGCGGATCTCGCCGATCATGATGATGTCCGGATCTTGCCGCATCAGCGCGCGCACGCCGGCGGCGAAGGTCAGGTCGATGTTGTGCTGGACCTGCATCTGGTTGAACGCAGGCTCGATCATTTCGATCGGGTCTTCAATGGTGCAGAGGTTGACCTCCGGCGTCGCCAGTTTTTTCAGGGTGGTATAGAGGGTGGTGGTCTTGCCCGAACCCGTCGGCCCGGTGACGAGGATGATGCCGTGGGGCTGGCGGGTCATGTCTTGCCAGCGGCGCAGGTCGTCGGCGGAGAAACCAAGCTGGTCGAAGTCCTTGAGCAATACTTCCGGATCGAAGATCCGCATGACCATTTTTTCGCCGAAGGCCGTGGGCAGTGTCGACAAGCGCAGTTCGACCTCTCCGCCGTCCGGGGTCTTGGTTTTCACCCGGCCGTCCTGGGGTTTGCGTTTCTCCGCGACGTTCATGCGCCCCAGGGTTTTCAGGCGACTGACGATGGCCATGGTGACCTGGGGCGGGAATTGATAGACGTTGTGCAGCACGCCGTCGATGCGAAAACGCACCGTGCCTTGCTCGCGCCGGGGCTCGATGTGGATGTCGCTGGCACGCTGCTGGAACGCGTACTGGAACAGCCAGTCGACGATGTTGACGATGTGTGCGTCGTTGGCGTCGGGCTCCTGGTCGCTGGCGCCGAGGTTGAGTAACTGTTCGAAATTGCCGAGGGTACTGACTTGCGGGTCGGCGCTGTTCGCCCCAGTGACCGATTTGGCCAGGCGGAAGAATTCGACGCTGAAGCGCTGGATGTCCACCGGGTTGGCCACCACGCGCTTGATCGGCAGCTTGAGCACATGGGTCAGGTCAGCTTCCCAACCGCTGACATAAGGTTGGGCGCTGGCCACGGTGACCGCCTCGCGGTCGATCGATACCGCGAGGATCTTGTGGCGCTGGGCGAAGGCATAGGACATCAGCGGGGTCACGGCAGCGACATTGATTTTCAACGGGTCGATGCGCAGGTAAGGCTGGCCGGCCTGCCGGGATAGCCACAAGGTCAGGCTCTCGAGGTCCAGCGGTTTGCCGGGACGGCTGAGATCGTCCAGCTGTTGGCTGGCAATGAACTCCAGCGGATGCATCTGGCCAAGGGAGGCGTTGCGGCGACGGGCATTGAGCGCGTGTTCGGCCGAATCCTGACTGATAAAGCTCTGGGCGACCAGTTCGCGCAGCAGGTCATTGAGATCCAGCCAGCGGTCCTGAAAGGCGAGATGTACGGACATGCGGGCTCCTTTTGAACGACAGTGCGCAAAGGATAGCCGTGGCCCGGCTGACAGCTGGGCCACTACCCGACAAAGCCGTTTCGGCGTTTTTCAGCCCGCCGCTTGAGCCGCTTCGGCCCATGGGGAATCAGCTTCTTGCAGCTCCACCGAGCAAACGCTGATCAGGTTACGAAGTTTTTCCGCAATCACTTGCGCGCGGTGCCAGCTCAAACCGTCGATGACGATCTCGATGTTCAGCCAGTCGTCCTGGCGCTGTGCGTTGACCTGTTCCGGGGTGAGCAGTTGCAAAGCGAACAGATTGAGGGCACGACACAGCAGGTCCGGTTCTGCCTCGGCCAGCATTTGATAGCGAACCCGGCAATGGGCGTTACCGACGTTCCAGACATCGGAACGGGCAGGTGGGGTGTTTACGGCTTCGAGATACGGCATGGTCTGGCTCCAAAATCATTGGAGAAATGTTTACATCCTGTGCCGGGTATTTCTTCTCTATGATTGGCTGTATTGCAGAATTGAAGAATAAATCAATTCACTTGTTAGTCGATTAAGGGTTTTTTTATGCAAAGCGAACTGGACAGCTACGACCGCAAGATCCTCGCCTTGCTGCAAGAGGATGCTTCGCTTTCCAGCGCACAGATCGCCGAACAGGTGGGGCTCTCGCAATCGCCGTGCTGGCGGCGGATTCAGCGGATGAAAGAGGAGGGCATCATTCGCGCTCAGGTGACCTTGCTCGACCGCAAGAAAATCGGCCTGAACACGCAGATCTTCGCGGAGGTGAAACTCAATGCCCACGGGCGTTCGAACTTCACCGAATTCACCGAGGCGATTCGCGGCTTTCCGGAGGTGCTGGAGTGTTACGTGCTGATGGGGGCGGTGGATTTCTTGCTGCGGATTGTCACGGCGGACATCGAGGCCTACGAGCGTTTCTTTTTCGAGAAACTGTCGATGGTGCCGGGGATTCAGGAGGTGAATTCGATCGTGGCGTTGTCGGAGATCAAGTCGACGACCAGTTTGCCGGTGGTGCGATAAAGCAAAAAGATCGCAGCCTGCGGCAGCTCCTACATTCGGATGGAGTACACCCGTAGGAGCTGGCGAAGCCTGCGATCTTTTCGGTATTACAGACGCAACAGCATTTTCCAGGCACGGTTCTGATACACCGCAATCGCCTGCTGCTTGCGCGCATCCAGGACTTCGTCGGTGATCGACTCGTTGGCCAATTGCGCCAGTTTGTTCAGCTCACCGTACAGGCGATCCATTTCCGGGATCTCCAGCACGTTACGCGCATGGTGCAGCCAGACCTGGATGCGTTCGATGCGCGGCAGTTGCTCGGCCAGGTCTTCCGGTTGTTGCTGGTAACGTTGCAATTGCAACGAAGTGGCCTCTTCGCCCAAAAGGCGCGGCAACCAGCTGCCCAGTTGCGCAGCGCCCTGGCGATTGCCACGGGTGTTGCGGTCGGCGGCCCAGGTGCGGGCCAGCAGCCAGCGCGAGCTGGTCAGGGAGAACAGGCCCCAGCGCGGGTCTTCGAGCTCTTCGAGGAACTGCTCGGGCGCGGCTTTGCGCACGTCTTCATCTTCCAGGCCGGCCTGGACCAGCGGGCGCCAGTCTTCCAGCAAGGCATCAAGGGCGATACGCAGGTCGTGGGTCGACTGACGCGGAGCGGCCTGGCCCAGGCTGCTGATCAGCGCGCGCATTTCCGCGAGACATTCGACCCAGTCCTGCAACAGGCGCCAGTGACCATTGAAGCGATACTGCTCGGCCAGACGCTGGCTGCTGCCCAGCAAATGCCAGCTCAGCGCGGCGAACGCGTCGTCCAGCGGCGTTTCGGCGGTGATCTGCGGCGCCGGCAGGCTCAACGAATAGCTGTGGGCGTCGTACAGGCGATAACCGCGCTCGGCCTTGCTGATGTCGCAAGGCATCAGGGCCAGTTTCTCGGCCAGCTCGGCGGCCAGTTCCAGCAGGGCTGCCGGCTCGCCTTCGCGCAGTTCCAGTTCCAGCTCGCAGATTTCTTCTTTCTGCTTGCCGACCACGACGTGACCCAGGTCCAGCGCGGCTTCGATGACCACTTTGGTCTTGCCGCGACCCCAGGCGATTTCCGCGCATTCGCGGACGAAGTCGGTGGTGAAGATCGGCTTCAGGGTCTTCTTGTCCAGCTCGGCCAGTTCCTCGGGCCAGCATTCGCCGTCGAGTTTCTTCAAGTCGAGCTTGGCCTTGGGCAGGGGCCAGTTGAATTCATTACGCTCGGACAAGCCGGCGACGCTCTGGCCGCGGGTCTTGAGGGTCTGAATCACTTCTTCGCCATCCTTGCGCAGGCGCAGGGCGACTTTGGCCTGGGCCAGGTCGCGCTCGGGCGTGTCGAAGTACTGATTCATCAACTCACGGCGTTCCCAGCCACTTTTGTTGCGTTTTTTCAGTAACGGGTGCTCGCGCAGGGCGGCGAGGGTTTCGCGGCTGACGCGGAGTTTGATTTCGGTTTCTTTCTGCATGGCCGGAAAATCCAGGATCGGGAGCGCAGCCGGGGGAATGTGTGGCTGCCAAGGTCGTGCAGTGTACAGGACTCACGGTTAGTACGCGCCGAGACGGTTTATTCCTGTCATCGGTTGGTTCTATGATGGACCTCAATTCGGGTGCCGGGAGTCAGCGATGCCATTGCCATCGATGAAAGAACAATTCGCTGCGTTGATCGCCGCACCGTCGGTCAGTTGCACGCAGCCCAGTCTCGATCAAACCAACCGCCCGGTTATCGATCTGCTGGCGACGTGGCTCGGTGAGCTGGGTTTCACCTGCGAGATCCAGCAGGTCAGCCCCGGCAAGTTCAACCTGCTGGCCAGTTTCGGCTCCGGCCCCGGCGGCCTGGTGCTGGCCGGGCACAGCGACACCGTGCCGTTCGACGGCGCGTTGTGGCAAACCGACCCGTTGAAGCTGACTGAAGTCGGCGGTCGTTGGATTGGCCTGGGCAGTTGTGACATGAAGGGTTTTTTCGCCCTGGCCATCGAGGCGGTCAAACCGCTGCTCGATCAGCCGTTCAAACAGCCGTTGCTGATTCTCGCCACCTGCGATGAAGAAAGTTCGATGTCCGGTGCCCGCGCGCTGGCCGAAGCGGGGCGACCGCTGGGGCGGGCGGCGGTGATCGGCGAGCCGACCGGGCTCAAGCCGATCCGCATGCACAAAGGCATCATGATGGAACGCATCGACATTCTCGGGCAGAGCGGTCATTCCTCCGACCCGCGCCTGGGCCACAGCGCCCTGGAAGCCATGCACGATGCCATCGGTGAACTGCGTGGCCTGCGCCTGTTGTGGCAGCGTGAATTCCGCAATCCGCAGTTTGGCGTGCCGATGCCAACGATGAATTTCGGCTGCATCCATGGCGGCGACAACCCCAACCGCATCTGCGGCCAGTGTTCGCTGGAATTCGATTTGCGCCCGCTGCCCGGCATGGACCCCAAAGTCCTGCGCGCCGAGATCCTGCAGAAGCTCAAGCCGGTTGCCGAGCGGCATCAGGTCAAGATCGATTACGCGCCGTTGTTCCCTGAAGTGCCGCCGTTCGAGCAGGCTGAGGACGCCGAGCTGGTACGCCTTGCCGAAAAGCTCACCGGTCACAGCGCCGAAGCAGTGGCGTTCGGCACCGAAGCACCTTATCTTCAGCGCCTTGGCTGTGAAACGCTGGTGCTTGGCCCGGGTGATATCGCTTGCGCCCACCAGCCGGGGGAATACCTCGAAATGTCACGTTTGCAGCCTACGGTGCATCTATTAAGGCAACTGATCGAACACTATTGCCTGGCACCGGCGGCTTGACCTTGTGGGAGCGGGCTTGCTCGCGAAGGCGTCGTGTCAGCCACCTCAATACTGAATGGCACACCGCCTTCGCGAGCAAGCCCGCTCCCACAGGGGTCTGTGAATTACCTGACAAGCCGTATAAATTGCCGGTACCCCAACCCGTATTCATGAGGAGAGCGCGCGTGTCGCCAAGCCTGTTCCGACGATAACCATCAGCCCGCTGTGCGTTTTTCTGTTTCGCCCTTTTTTCGGCTGCTATTTATTACAGGCCCAGGTTCATGCCCGAATACGTCAATTGGCTTCGTCACGCTTCGCCTTACATCAACGCCCACCGCGATTGCACCTTTGTCGTCATGCTGCCCGGCGACGGCGTTGAGCATCCGAACTTCGGCAATATCGTCCACGACCTGGTGCTGTTGCACAGCCTGGGTGTGCGTCTGGTACTGGTTCACGGTTCCCGCCCGCAAATCGAAGCGCGCCTCACGGCCCGCGGCCTGACCCCGCATTACCACCACGGTATGCGTATCACCGATGCCGCGACCCTGGAGTGCGTGATCGACGCAGTTGGCCAGTTGCGCATTGCCATTGAGGCTCGCCTGTCGATGGACATGGCTTCGTCGCCGATGCAGGGCTCGCGCCTGCGGGTGGCCAGCG
Source organism: Pseudomonas sp. S2_F07 (assembly GCF_054668325.1). Lineage (NCBI taxonomy): Bacteria > Pseudomonadati > Pseudomonadota > Gammaproteobacteria > Pseudomonadales > Pseudomonadaceae > Pseudomonas > Pseudomonas sp. S2_F07. The sequence continues at coordinate 3,614,577 of NZ_CP162758.1, read as the reverse complement.
GCAACCTGGTGACGGCACGGCCGATCGGCGTGCTTGAAGGCGTCGACTATCACCACACCGGCGAGGTGCGCCGGGTCGACCGCAAGGGCATCAACCGTTTGCTGGACGAGCGCTCCATCGTGCTGCTGTCGCCGCTGGGCTATTCGCCGACCGGGGAAATTTTCAACCTGGCCTGCGAAGACGTCGCCACCCGCGCGGCCATTGATCTGGGCGCGGACAAGCTGCTGCTGTTTGGCGCCGAACTGGGCTTGATCGACGAAAACGGGCGCCTGGTGCGCGAATTGCGTCCGCAACAGGTGCCGGCGCATTTGCAGCGCCTGGGCAGTAACTATCAGGCGGAACTGTTGGATGCCGCTGCCGAAGCTTGTCGTGGCGGTGTGGCCCGTAGTCATATCGTCAGTTATGCCGAGAACGGTGCACTGCTGACCGAACTGTTCACCCGTGACGGCGGCGGTACGCTGGTGGCCCAGGAGCAGTTCGAAGTGGTGCGCGAAGCGGCCATCGAAGACGTCGGCGGACTGCTGGATTTGATCAGCCCGCTGGAAGAGCAGGGCATCCTGGTGCGCCGTTCCCGCGAGGTGCTGGAGCGCGAGATCGAGCAGTTCAGCGTGGTCGAGCGCGAAGGCATGATCATCGCCTGTGCGGCGCTGTATCAGATTGCCGATTCGGATGCCGGTGAACTGGCGTGCCTGGCGGTGAATCCGGAGTATCGCCATGGCGGTCGCGGTGATGAATTGCTGGAGCGCATCGAGACCCGCGCCCGGGCTCAGGGTTTGAAGACTTTGTTCGTCCTTACCACCCGTACCGCTCACTGGTTCCGCGAGCGTGGTTTTGTGCCGAGCAGCGTTGACCGTCTGCCGTCGGCGCGGGCGTCGCTGTACAACTATCAGCGTAATTCGAAGATCTTCGAAAAAGCCCTTTGAGGTTTGAACGACTTTTGTAGGAGCCTTGCGTTACTCCTGCACAAACTTCGCACTGACATACGGCGAATAGTCCGGCAGCACCGTCTCCACCTTCCCTTGCTCCTTCAAGAATTTCGCCGTCTCGCCAATGGCCTTGGCCGTGCCGCCGTCCAGTAGCGCGGTGCTCTGTTGCGCCTTGGCATCCGGGAATGCGGATCCGGCCAGTAACTCCGGCACATCGGCGGCATTGGCACCGGTCAGCTTGGCGATTTTCTGCACGGGCTCCGAGTCCACCGTCCAGTCGGCTTTATGCGCTGCGTAGTCGGCAAAGGCGTCGAGGGTGACCTTGGCGAATCTGGCCACCACCTCCGGGTGCTTCTCGGCGTAATCCTTGCGCGCCACCCAGACTTCAAAGGTGGGTGCACCCCATTGGCCTACCTGCGCAGCGTCGGTCAGGGTCTTGCCAGTCCTGCGGATTTCCCCCAGGGCGGGCGACCAGACAAACGCGCCATCAATATCACCACGCTTCCAGGCTGCTGCGATTTCCGCCGGCTGCAGGTTCACCACTTTGACTTGCGAACTGTCCAGGCCCCAGTGCTTCAGCGCACCAAGCAGGCTGTAGTGGGAGGTTGAAACGAAAGGCGTGGCGATGGTCTTTCCGATCAGATCTTGCGGTTTCTCGATGCCGCTGCCGTTGCGCACCACCAACGCTTCGGCCGCGTTGATCTGGGCCGAGACGATGAACGCGACAATCGGCAGGTTGCGCGAGGCGGCAGCGGCCAGCGGACTGGAGCCGAGATTGCCGATTTGCACATCACCGGAGGCAATCGCCGTGACCACTTCCGGGCCGCTGTTGAAGCGTCGCCAGTCGATGGGCTGGCCAATTGTTTTTTCATAAAGGCCATCGGCCTGGGGGACTTTGCTGGGGTCGATTCCGGTTTGATAGCCGACAGTGAGGTTTGCTGCCTGGGCGGCGAAAGAAAATGCGAGAGATACACAAACTGTAACAATTGGTCCGGATAGTGCGCGTTTGGTCGTCATGGGGCCGCCTTTCGGTAAAGGATTTGTTTCCGAATTGCGTAAAAAACTAATCGATCTAAAAAAACAAAAATAAATACTTTTTAGGAATTAGCTTATGAGCCGAGCCCTCTGTTCTGGGGGATCTGTAAATCGGGTGCTAAATTCCTAAACGGTATTAGAAAAGAATGGGGTAATTCTTTTCAGGTTCATGACGAACTCATGACCCGGCAGGGACCAAAAAACGGGGATTAGACTATGGTCGTAGACACACATGGTTACGATTGACTTGTGGGTCACGGTCTGGCGCTAATCGCGAATCTTAGGATTTCGGGCGACGACTCGAGACCAGGAATACAAGAATTAGAATCGAGAGGAGCTACACAATGAACAAGTCCACCTTGGCTTTGGCCGTGGCCGTAGGGGTTTTGGCGCAGCAGGCAGGCGCCGCAGGTTTCCTGGAAGACAGCAAGGCGTCCATCAGTTCCCGGACCATGTATTACAACAACGATAACCGTGAAGGCGGTGCGGATCAGAAAGAGTCCGCGGAAGGCCTGAAATTCGATTATCTGTCCGGTTTCACCCAAGGCACTGTCGGTTTCGGTATCGACGCCCAGGCACTGCTGGGTATCCACCTGGACGGCGGCAAGGGTCACCACCCGGACAACAACACCTTCTTCCCAAGCGACACCGATGGTTCGGCCGTACACGAATGGAGCCGTGCGGCGGCCAACGTCAAGGCGCGCTTCTCGAAGACCGAAGCCCACCTGGGTGGCGCTCTGGCACCCAACTTGCCGATCCTGGTCGCGAACGACAGCCGTCTGCTGCCGCAGACCTTTGAAGGCGGCACCATCACTTCGAAAGAAATCGACAACGTGACCTTCAACGCAGGTCAGTTGGAGCATTCGGCGGGTCGCGCTTCTTCGAACTCCACCGGCCTGGCCGTGGCTGGCGGTACAGAGGACAGCAACAAGTTCTACTACGGTGGTGCTGACTGGAAGGTCACCAAGGACCTGACCCTGCAGTACTACCACTCGAATCTGAAGGACTACTACAAACAGGACTTCCTGGGCTTGGTCCACGTGTTTGCGATCGACGCCAAGCAGTCCTTCAAGACTGATATTCGCTACTTCGACAGTAGCTCCGACGGCAAGAACGGTGATCCGGGATTCCGTTTCAACAACAACAACGGTTTCGCCAAGACCCCGGGCGAGGTCGACAACAAGACCTGGAGCGCCATGTTCACCTACACCCTGGGTGGCAATGCCTTCCTGGTCGGTCATCAGCGCGTCAGCGATGACGGTGGTTTTGTCTACCTGAACCAGGGCAACGTGGTCGATGGCAATGGCCGTCCGGAAGGGAACGGCGGCGCCAGCTTCTACCTGTTCACCGATTCCATGATCAACGGGTTTGTTCGTGCCGGTGAAAACACCACCTTCGGTCAATACTCCTATGACTTCGCCGGACTGGGCGTGCCGGGCCTGAAAACTTCGATCGCCTACCTGCATGGCGACAACATCAAGGCTACCAACGGCAGCGGCCCTGATGGCTCCGAGTGGGAACGCGACATGCGGATCGACTACACCATCCAGCAGGGCACGCTCAAAGGTTTCGGCGTAACGCTGCGTAATGGCGTCTACCGTGGCAGTGAAGTCTCCAACAACCCTGATGTTGACCAGACTCGTCTGATCTTCAACTACACCTACAGCTTCCTGTAACAAGCCTTGAGAAAAAAACCTCGCCCGCTGGCGAGGTTTTTTTTGTCCGTTCTTTTATATTCCATAAAGATCTTTGCTGATTATTTATTATTCTTTTTGGTTTTTAAATATCCCGCTTAAAGTGCGCCTGTCCGCCACTCATCCCTGAGCCCGGATTTGGCAGTTTCGTCCCTCGATATTTGCTCAGGTTCAGAATTCGGCCTTGCCGCCGATACCTCGGATCTGTCGTGGGAAGCCATATTCCTAAGCGGTATTAAAAAGCACCAAAAAATTCTTTTTGGCTTTAAGGCCATGTATCCTGCGGCCCGCAAAACGACCGGCCTAGACGGTTTGCCACGAATTAATGCATTCAGGATCCCGGGCAATCGATTCGGGACCAGGAACATCAGAACTAGAAACGAGAGGAGCGAAACATGAACAAGTCCACCTTGGCCATGGCTGTGGCCGTCGGGGTTTTGACCCAGCAGGCAAGCGCCGCGGGTTTTATCGAAGACAGCAAGGCAACACTGGGGCTGCGTAACTTCTACATCAACACCGATTACCGTGACGGTACTGGCCCGAACAAAAACGAAGAATGGGGCCAAGGCTTCGATCTACGTTTCATCTCGGGTTACACCCAGGGCACCGTCGGCTTCGGTATCGATGCGATCGGCCTGTTGGGCGTCAAACTGGATTCCGGTGGCGGCACCAACGGCGCGAGCAACAACTCGTATGGCGGCACCGTGTTCCCGAGCAAGTCCAACGGCGAAGCGGTTGATGACTTCTCCAGCCTGGGTTTGACTGCCAAAGCCAAGATCTCCCAGACCGAGCTGAAGCTGGGTACCTTGCAGCCCAAGCTGCCGGTGATCGTGACCAACGACGGTCGTCTGTTGCCGCAAACCTGGCAGGGTGGCCAGATCTCCTCGAACGACATCAAGGACCTGACCTTGATCGGCGGTCAGATCGAGCAGGTAAAAGGTCGTAACTCGAGCAACAATGAACAGTTGTCTATCTCTGGCGCCAACAGCCGTTCCGCTGCAGGCCGCGACAGCAACAAGTTCATCTATGCCGGTGGCGACTACAAGATCACCAAGGACCTGACGGCCCAGTACTACTACGGCACCCTGGAAGAGTTCTACAAGCAACACTTCCTGGGTCTGGTGCACAACTGGGCCATCGGCCCTGGCGTGCTGAAGTCTGACTTGCGTTACTTCAACAGCTCCGACGACGGTGCCAACGGTCACGATCCTCTGTACTACACCACTGGCAACTACAGCGGTGCAGCCAACGGCAAGGGCAAGGTCGACAACAACCTGTACAGCGGCCTGTTCCTGTACTCCGTTGCCGGTCACACCTTCGGTGGCGGTTATCAGGTCAGCAACGGCAGCAGCGATTTCCCTTGGCTGAACCAGGGCGACGGTTCGTCGAACTACACCATCACCGATTCGCAAATCCAGAAGTTCGGCCGTGCTGGCGAGCGTACCTGGCTAGCACGCTACTCCTATGACTTCGCCAAGGTCGGCGTACCTGGCCTGACGGCTGGCCTGGTGTACCTGCGCGGTGACAATATCGATACCGTTAACGCCAAGGGGGGCGAGGCGGCCAATGGTGCCTCTGAGTGGGAGCGCGACCTGACCGTGGGTTACGTCGTTCAGTCCGGCGCGCTGAAGAACCTCGGCCTGATGTGGAAAAACGCCACGTGGCGCACCGACCTGCCGAACACCCGTTCGCAGGACGAAAATCGCCTGATCGTCAGCTACTCGATCCCGCTGTTGTAATAAGCGCTCGCGTAACCGAGACAAAAAAGCCCCGCCCGGTATTGCACCGGGCGGGGCTTTTACATTTTCAAGACGGGTTCACCCCCGTAATCCCGCCTTGAACTTCCCTCTTTGCAGCAACTCAAGGCCTTCTCGAACCTTGGGGGCGATGTTCGGCCGGTTGCGCGGGCACGTCCAGTGAACAGATATTTAATATTTCTTTATGATCTAAATAAATCGATATTTATTCTTTTTAATAGATAAAAAACACAGGCACAGTTGAACCCATCAAGCACTCACAAGGAGCAGCACCATGGGTCTCAGACTTGGCGATATCGCCCCCGATTTCGAACAGAACTCCAGCGCAGGCACCATCCGTTTCCATCAGTGGCTGGGCGATAGCTGGGGCGTGCTGTTTTCCCATCCCGCGGACTTCACACCGGTGTGCACGACTGAGCTGGGCTTCACCGCGAGGCTCAAGGATGAGTTCGCCGCGCGCGACGTCAAGGCCATCGCTTTGTCGGTGGACCCGGTGGAGTCGCACCACAAGTGGATCGAGGACATCAACGAAACCCAGGGCACCGTGGTCAACTTTCCGATCCTGGATGACGCCGACCGCAAGGTCTCGGACCTCTACGACCTGATCCACCCCAACGCCAACGACACCCTGACCGTGCGCAGTCTGTTCGTGATCGACCCGAAGAAAAAGGTCCGGCTGACGATTACCTACCCGGCGAGCACCGGCCGCAACTTCAATGAAATCCTGCGGGTGATCGACTCGCTGCAACTCACCGACAACTACAAGGTGGCCACGCCGGCCAACTGGCAAGACGGTGATGAGGTGGTGATCGTACCGTCGCTCAAGGATGAAGATGAAATCAAACAGCGCTTTCCCAAGGGCTATCGGGCGGTCAAGCCTTACCTGCGCCTGACGCCGCAGCCCAATCGTTGAAGGTCAGAAGATCGCAGCCTGCGGCAGCTCCTACGTGCATACGTCGATCCCTGTAGGAGCTGCCGCAGGCTGCGATCTTTTCAAGGCACCCACAAAGCAGGGGATTTCAGGCCGTTTCGACGGCCTGTTTTTTTGCCTGGAAGAAACCGGTTTATATATTTCTTTTATGCATAACCAAATGAATAAATATGATTTATGGATATATGAATCAGCTGTTAAGGTCACTCCATCGAAGCGAGATCGCAAACCGCGAATCGCCAACACCGTGCAAGGAATCGTCTGAATGTTGGTTGTCTCACTCGGTGGCAGTCCCAGTCAGCGCTCTCGTTCCGGGGTGCTGCTGGATCGCTCCCAGCGTTGGTTGCAAGGGCAGGGCGTGGAAGTAGTGAGTTATCAGGTGCGGGACTTCCCGGCCGAGGACTTGCTGCACGCACGCTTCGACAGCCCCAAGGTGATCGACTTGTTGCAACAGATTGAAAATGCCGATGGCCTGCTGATCGCCACACCGGTTTACAAGGCATCGTTTTCCGGAGCACTGAAAGTCGTGCTGGATCTGCTGCCCGAACGCGCCTTGAGCCATAAGGTGGTTCTGCCGATGGCTACTGGCGGCAGCATCGCCCATATGTTGGCAGTGGATTACGCGCTCAAACCGGTGCTGTCGGCATTGAAGGCCCAGGAAATGCTGCAAGGCATTTTCGCCGTCGACAGTCAGATCGCCTACGGCGAAGGTAGCGCCCAGGCGCAGTTGGCACCGGAGCTGGAACAACGACTGAATGAATCGCTGGAGCTGTTTTTCAGCGCTATGGCGCGACGGCCCAAGCCGCTCGACCCGAACCTGTTGAATGATCGTTTGTTGAGTGCTCGCTGGAGCATTTGAACCTCACCAAAAAATTGAAGTACTGGCCTTACTCGCCCGCCAACGGGCAAGCAGGTGCAGCCAAAACCCAACTGCAAAAAGGAGAGCGCCATGCGCCCTGTCATTTTGCGTCGTGGTCTGGTCGCTCTGTTTGCTGCGGCTTTGACCTTCGGCGCCATTACTCAAGCTCAGGCGCTTTCTACCCGGGAAGGCGTGCTACGAATCGGCTATCAGAAATACGGCACCCTGGTGCTGCTCAAAGCCAAGGGCACCCTGGAAAAACGTCTCGCCGCCCAAGGTGTGGACGTGCAATGGACGGAATTCCCCGGTGGCCCGCAACTGCTTGAAGGCCTGAACGTCGGCTCCATCGACTTCGGTGTTACCGGCGAAACGCCTCCGGTGTTTGCCCAGGCAGCGGGTGCCGATCTGCTCTACGTCGCCTATGAACCGCCAGCGCCGCACAGTGAGGCGATCCTGGTGCCGAAGGACTCGGCGATCAAGTCGGTGACGGACCTCAAGGGCAAGAAAATCGTGCTCAACAAGGGTTCCAACGTGCACTACCTGCTGGTGCGTGCGCTGGAAGATGCCGGCCTCAAATACACCGACATCCAGACCGTATTCCTGCCGCCGGCCGATGCCCGCGCCGCGTTCGAGCGTGGCAGTGTCGACGCCTGGGTGATCTGGGACCCGTACCAGGCCGCTGCCGAACAACAGCTGCAAGCGCGCACCCTGCGCGATGGCCAAGGCATCGTCGACAACCATCAGTTCTACCTGGCAACCAAGCCTTATGCGCAGAAAAATCCCGAGGTGATCAAGACACTGGTGGAAGAAGTGCGCGCGGTGGGCGAGTGGTCCAAGGCTAACCCGCAAGAGGTGACCCAACAGGTTTCACCGCTGCTCGGCCTGCCAGCGGACATCACCCTGACCTCGGTGAAACGCCAGGGCTATGGCGCGCTGTTCCTCACCCCGGAAGTGGTCGCCGCACAGCAGAAAATCGCCGACAGCTTCTACCAGCTCAAGCTGATTCCCAAGCAGTTGAGCATTAAAGACGTGATCTGGACGCCGCCGGCTGCCGTTGCCCAAAGCTCAGTAACCAAAGCCCAATAATTCGATTCCCCAAGGAGACCACTCCATGAGCCTCAATATTTTCTGGTTCCTGCCTACCCACGGCGACGGCCATTACCTTGGCACCGCCGAAGGCGCTCGCGCCGTCGACCACGGTTATCTGCAACAAGTGGCGCAAGCGGCGGATCGTCTGGGCTTCGGCGGTGTGCTGATTCCTACCGGTCGCTCCTGCGAAGACTCGTGGCTGGTGGCGGCATCGCTGATTCCTGTGACCCAGCGCTTGAAGTTCCTGGTTGCCCTGCGCCCGGGGATCATTTCCCCGACGGTGGCGGCGCGTCAGGCTGCGACCCTGGATCGACTGTCCGGCGGTCGTGCGTTGTTCAATCTGGTGACGGGTGGTGATCCGGAAGAGTTGGCGGGCGATGGTCTGTTCCTGAGCCACGAAGAGCGCTATCAGGCCTCGGTGGAATTCACCCGCATCTGGCGTCGGGTACTGGAAGGCGAAACCGTCGATTACGACGGCCAGCACATCAGCGTGAAGGGGGCGAAATTGCTCTATCCGCCGATCCAGCAACCGCGTCCGCCGCTGTACTTCGGCGGTTCCTCTGAAGCCGCCCAGGATCTGGCCGCCGAACAGGTGGAAATGGTCCTGACCTGGGGCGAACCACCGGCCGCCGTTGCGGAAAAAATCGAACAGGTCCGTGCCAAGGCCGCCAGGCTTGGTCGCACCGTACGCTTCGGCATTCGCCTGCATGTGATCGTGCGTGAAACCAACGCCGAAGCCTGGCAAGCGGCGGACAAATTGATCTCGCATCTGGACAACGAAACCATCGCCCGCGCCCAGGCTTCGCTGGCGCGTTTCGATTCGGTCGGTCAGCAACGCATGGCTGCGCTGCATGGCGGAAGCCGTGACAACCTGGAAGTCAGTCCTAACCTGTGGGCCGGCGTCGGTCTGGTGCGCGGCGGTGCCGGTACGGCGCTGGTGGGCGATGGTCCGACCGTGGCCGCCCGCGTGAAGGAGTACGCGGACCTGGGCATCGATACCTTCATCTTCTCCGGTTATCCACACTTGGAGGAGTCGTACCGGGTGGCGGAGTTGCTGTTCCCGCACCTCGATGTCGAGCGTCCTGAACTGCCGAAGAGCGCCGGTTACGTCAGCCCGTTCGGCGAGATGGTCGCCAACGACATTCTGCCAAAAGCCGCGTCCCAGAGCTGAGGCGCGATCATGAAGAAAATCATCCACAGCCTGGCGCCCTGGGCGTTGCCGGTGTTGTTGCTGGCGGTGTGGCAGTTGAGTGTGTCGGCGGGCTGGTTGTCGACACGAATCCTGCCGGCACCCATCGCCGTCATCGAGGCCGGCGTGAGCCTGGTGCGCAGTGGCGAAATCTGGACGCACTTGGCGATCAGTGGCTGGCGTGCCGCGCTAGGCTTCACCATCGGTGGTGGCATCGGCCTGACCCTTGGCTTCATCACCGGTCTGTCGAAGTGGGGCGAGCGCTTGCTCGACAGTTCGGTGCAGATGATCCGCAACGTGCCGCACCTGGCGCTGATTCCACTGGTGATCCTGTGGTTCGGCATTGATGAGTCGGCAAAGATTTTCCTGGTGGCGCTGGGCACCTTGTTCCCGATTTACCTCAACACCTATCACGGCATCCGCAATGTCGACCCGGCGCTGGTAGAGATGGCGCGTAGCTATGGCCTGAGCGGTTTCAGCCTGTTCTGGCAGGTGATTTTGCCGGGGGCGCTGCCTTCGATTCTGGTTGGCGTACGCTTCGCGCTGGGCTTCATGTGGCTGACGTTGATCGTCGCGGAAACCATTTCCGCGAGTTCCGGCATCGGCTATCTGGCGATGAATGCCCGGGAGTTCTTGCAGACCGACGTGGTGGTGCTGGCGATTCTGTTGTACGCGGTGCTCGGCAAACTGGCAGACCTCGCGGCCCGTGGACTTGAACGAGTGTGGCTGCGCTGGCATCCGGCGTATCAGGTTGCGAGGGGAGGTTCGGTATGACTGCCCAACAGCCTCCACGCCTGCTGCGCGGGACTCCGCTGGTGGTGCGCAAGTTGCAAAAAACCTTCGGTGCGCGGCAGGTGCTGCGCGAGATCGACCTGCACATTCCGGCGGGCCAGTTTGTCGCTGTGGTCGGTCGCAGTGGTTGCGGCAAAAGTACCCTGTTGCGCTTGCTCGCCGGCCTCGATCAACCAAGCGGCGGTGAGTTGTTCGCCGGTGCCGCGCCATTGAGTGATGCGCGGGAGGATACGCGGCTGATGTTCCAGGAAGCGCGTTTGCTGCCCTGGAAAAAGATCATCGACAACGTCGGTCTGGGCCTCAAGGGGAACTGGCGGCCGCAGGCGCTTGAAGCTTTGGAAGCGGTGGGCCTGGCCGATCGTGCCCACGAGTGGCCGGCCGCGCTGTCCGGTGGGCAGAAGCAACGCGTGGCATTGGCTCGTGCGTTGATTCATCAGCCGCGCCTGCTGTTGCTCGACGAACCTTTGGGTGCGCTGGATGCCCTGACTCGAATTGAAATGCAGCAACTGATCGAACGGCTCTGGCAGCAGCACGGCTTCACGGTGTTGCTGGTGACCCATGACGTCAGTGAAGCCGTGGCGATTGCCGATCGGGTGATCCTGATCGAAGACGGCGAAGTCGGCCTGGACCTGCACGTGGAACTGCCGCGCCCTCGGGTTCGTGGTTCCCATCGGCTGGCGGCGCTGGAAACCGAAGTGCTAAATCGCGTGCTGGCGCTGCCCGGCCACCCGCCGGAACCGGAACCTGTTTCACCCTTGCCTACGCAATTGCGCTGGGCTCAATAACTCAAGTCTTATCCACGACAGGAATCAACATCATGACTATCAAGGCCATCAACGTTCGCAACCAGTTCAAGGGCTCCATCAAGGAAATCGTCCTCGGCGACGTGCTGTCGGAAATCGACGTGCAGACCGCGTCCGGCATTGTCACTTCGGTGATCACCACGCGTTCGGTGAAAGAGCTGGAACTGGCGGTCGGCAGTGAAGTGATCGCGTTTGTGAAATCCACCGAGGTGTCGATCGCCAAGTTGTAAGGCACATGCGTAAACAACAACCCCGAAGGGTTTGAGCCCTTCGGGGTTTTTTATTCGTTAAGATCAAAAGATCGCAGCCTTCGGCAGCTCCTACTGGAATACGCATTCCGATGTAGGAGCTGCCGAAGGCTGCGATCTTTTAAAGCGCCACACGCTTGGGCAAATACGGCGGCAAATACAACCCCACATAAGCATCAAACACCCGCATCCCTTCCTCGGCCATGCGCGGCGTAATCTGCCCGTGCTGCTGCACCGAGCGCGCATACACCCGGTCGCCCAGTTCCATGGCCAGGGCAAACACATCGACATCACTGGGCAACGTCGGCAGCTCGAAGTGATGGTCGAACAGCTTGTGCATCAGGTCGCCCAGTTCGATGTCGTGCTGGCGGTCGGCCTGGGTGACTTCAGTCAGACCGTGCTGGGCCAGAATGAGTTGGCGGGCGGCGGCGTCTTCTGCATAGATGTCGAGCATGCGTTGTTCCACCAGTCGCGACAGATCGCGCCAGCCATTCAAGGCGAGATGGTCGATGGGAGCTTGCAGGCAGGCGCGGAAGGCCGCATGGACGTCGGCGGTCAAGGCTTCGAGCAAAGCCGGCACGCTGGCGAAGAAGTGGTAGACCGAGGAGGGCGGAATCTCCGCGCGCTCGGCGACGCTGTAGATCGACAGACTGGCCACACCCTCGGCAGCCAGCAGCGTGCGGGCGGCATCGAGTATCGAATCGATCCGGGCCTGGCTGCGTGCGCGGGGTTTGCGGGGGGTGGCTACGCGTGTCATTGGAGTCTCCTGCGGGGCAGCGGGCATTGTACGCAGAGCGGGCAGATGTTCCATATCCCCTGTGGCGAGGGAGCTTGCTCCCGTTGGGTCGCGAAGCGGCCCCAAAACGGCCGATGCGGTGTGCCTGACAGAACCGACTGCGGATTAAAGGGAGTCCTTCGGCCTCCAGCGGGAGCAAGCTCCCTCGCCACGGGGTTTGATGGCACCCATAAAAAAACGCCGCCGGCTTTTACAGCCGGCGGCGTTTTTTTTACTGCAACCGATTAAACGGTATGCAGGTACCAGTTGTACTCGAGGTCGGAGATGGAGTGTTCGAACTCCTCCAGCTCACTCTCTTTGCACGCGACGAAGATATCGATGTATTTCGGATCGATGTACTTGGCCATGACTTCGCTGTCGTCCAGCTCGCGCAGTGCATCGCGCAGGTTGTTCGGCAGGCTCTGCTCGTTCTGCTCGTAGCTGTTGCCTTCGACCGGGGCGCCAGGCTCGATCTGGTTGGTCAGGCCGTGGTGCACACCCGCCAAAACCGAAGCCATCAGCAGGTACGGGTTGGCATCGGCGCCGGCTACACGATGCTCGATGCGCACGGCGTCGGAAGAACCGGTCGGTACGCGAATCGCCACAGTACGGTTATCCAGGCCCCAGCACGGCGAGTTTGGCACGTAGAACTGTGCGCCGAAACGACGGTAGGAGTTGACGTTCGGGCAGAGAAAAGCCATCTGCGCCGGTAGGGTCTCGAGCACACCGCCGATCGCGTGACGCAGTGCGGCGTTCTGCTCGGGATCCTCACTGGCAAAAATATTCTTGCCGTCTTTGTCGAGAATCGAAATGTGGACGTGCAGACCATTACCCGCCTGGCCTGGGTAAGGCTTGGCCATGAAGGTGGTGTCCATTTCATGGTCGTAGGCGATGTTCTTGATCAGGCGCTTGAGCAGGACCGCGTAGTCGCAGGCCTTGATCGGGTCAGCCACGTGGTGCAGGTTCACTTCGAACTGCGCCGGGGCACTTTCCTTGACGATGGCGTCGGCGGGAATGCCTTGCTCTTTGGCACCTTCCAGAATGTCCTGGAGGCAGTCGACGTATTCGTCGAGGTCGTCGATCAGGTAGACCTGTGTCGAGTGTGGACGTTTGCCGGAAACCGGCGAGCGCGGTGGCTGCGGACGACCGTTCACGTTCTCCTGGTCGATCAGGTAGAACTCCAGTTCGAACGCGGCGCAGATGGTCAGGCCCATTTCGTCGAACTTGCGCACCACATTGGCCAGCACTTCACGCGGGTCGGCGAAGAATGGTTCGCCTTCGAGTTCGTGCATGGTCATCAGCAGTTGCGCGGTCGGGCGCTTCTGCCATGGCTCGTTGCATAGGGTATCGGGAATTGGATAGCAGATTCGGTCAGCATCACCGATGTCCAGGCCCAGGCCGGTGCTTTCCACCGTCGAGCCATTGATATCCAGAGCAAATAGAGAGGCCGGCAGGTTGATGCCTTTCTCGTAAACCTTGTGGAGGCTGGTGCGTTCGATGCGCTTGCCGCGCACCACACCATTCATATCCGCAATCAGAAGGTCAACGTACAGAACCTCAGGATGTTCCTTAAGGAACGCGTTCGCTTCGTTAAGCTGAACGGCACGCGGGGGTACCGACATGATGCAACACCTTTGTTGTTAAAAATATCAATCATTGATCTTTTCAGATTCCAGTCAACCCGAACGGCATGCCGAAGTCAAGCGAGGCCTTTTTTGCCCTAAAAAAGCGCCCGTGTGGCTTTTTTGAGGCACTTTGGGGCGTTTTTATGCCTTTGGCCTCCATGGCGCCCGCAGGCTTGAGCGGGCCGTGTTGTATTTTTTACGGGGGTGTTGTGTAAAAAAATGAACAAGGCTAAGCTCGAATCAAACCCATAACAGCAATAATACCGGGGTGCTTCATGTCTCGCCTGCCGATAATCGGCGTCACCGACTGCTCAAGACAGGTCGGTCGGCATGTTTATCACATCAGTGATGACACGTCCGTCCGTTCCGTGGCCTCAGCGGTTCTGGTGATCCTCCCATCCGTGACGGTTCAACCGTCCCCGTCCGATATTCTGGACGGTCGTGATGGCACCCCCATTACGGTTACTCCATTCAATATAGAACCGATTCACAATAGCGGCCTGACCATCGTTCAGGGCACCGCTCGCGATTCTGCACGCCCGGCTTCTGCAGCCGTGTCGGCAAGCACGATAATCTGCCGCGCAAACGCTCTACAACGCGACGCCGATGCGTCAAACAACGCCTGACCTTAAAAGGGTCAGACAACTCAAGCCTAGAGGCATTTATGAGTAACAACCTCGACCAGCTCACCGATTGGTTGAAAAACCACAAGATCACAGAAGTCGAATGCATGATCGCCGACTTGACCGGGATTACCCGGGGCAAGATTTCGCCGACCAACAAATTCATCGCCGAAAAAGGCATGCGCCTGCCAGAAAGCGTGCTGTTGCAGACAGTGACCGGCGATTACGTCGAAGACGACATCTATTACGAGCTGCTCGACCCGGCCGACATCGACATGATCTGCCGTCCCGATCAGGGTGCGGTGTACCTGGTGCCGTGGGCCATCGAGCCGACCGCCATCGTCATCCACGATACCTACGACAAGCAAGGCAACCCGATCGAGCTGTCGCCGCGCAACGTGCTCAAGAAAGTCCTGAAACTCTATACCGACAAAGGCTGGCAGCCGATCGTGGCGCCGGAAATGGAGTTTTACCTGACCAAGCGCAGTGACGACCCGGACTACCCGCTGCAACCGCCGATCGGCCGTTCCGGTCGTCCGGAAATCGGTCGCCAGTCGTTCTCCATCGAAGCGGCGAACGAATTCGACCCGCTGTTCGAAGACGTCTATGACTGGTGCGAATTGCAGGAACTGGACCTCGATACCCTGATCCACGAGGACGGCACGGCGCAGATGGAAATCAACTTCCGTCACGGCGATGCCCTGTCCCTGGCCGACCAGATCCTGGTGTTCAAGCGCACCATGCGCGAAGCCGCGCTCAAGCACGACGTGGCCGCGACCTTCATGGCCAAGCCGATGACCGGCGAGCCGGGCAGTGCCATGCACTTGCACCAGAGCATCATCGACATCGAGACCGGCAAGAACATCTTCTCCAATGAAGACGGGACCATGAGCCAGTTGTTCCTGCACCACATCGGTGGTCTGCAGAAGCTCATTCCCGAACTGTTGCCGCTGTTCGCACCCAACGTCAACTCGTTCCGCCGCTTCCTGCCGGATACTTCGGCGCCGGTGAACGTGGAGTGGGGTGAAGAGAACCGCACCGTGGGCCTGCGGGTACCGGATGCGGGGCCGCAAAACCGACGGGTGGAAAACCGCCTGCCGGGCGCCGATGCCAACCCGTACCTGGCGATTGCCGCGAGCCTGCTCTGCGGTTACATCGGCATGGTCGAAGGCCTGAACCCGAGTGCGCCGGTGGTTGGGCGAGGCTATGAACGCCGCAACCTGCGCCTGCCGCTAACCATCGAAGACGCACTGGAACGCATGGAAAACAGCGCGACCATCGAGCGGTACCTGGGCAAAAATTTCATCACTGGCTACGTTGCGGTCAAGCGGGCCGAGCATGAAAACTTCAAGCGCGTGATCAGTTCGTGGGAAAGGGAATTCCTGCTCTTTGCCGTCTGATACGCCGGGCGCCGCCGCTGCCTGGCGGCGCCTTCACCTGATTGTTTTAGGAGATTCGTATGACCAGCAACAATCCGCAAACCCGTGAATGGCAAACCCTGAGCAATGATCACCACCTGGCTCCGTTCAGCGACTTCAAGCAGCTGAAAGAGAAAGGCCCGCGGATCATCACCAACGCCAAGGGCGTTTACCTCTGGGACAGCGAAGGCAACAAGATCCTCGACGGCATGGCCGGCCTGTGGTGCGTCGCGATTGGTTATGGTCGCGATGAACTGGCCGATGCCGCCAGTAAACAGATGCGTGAACTGCCTTACTACAACCTGTTCTTCCAGACTGCGCACCCACCGGTACTGGAACTGGCCAAGGCTATCGCCGACATCGCGCCAGAAGGCATGAACCATGTGTTCTTCACCGGCTCCGGCTCCGAAGGCAACGACACCATGCTGCGTATGGTTCGTCACTACTGGGCGATCAAGGGCCAGCCGAACAAGAAAGTCATCATCAGCCGCAAGAACGGCTATCACGGTTCCACCGTGGCCGGCGCGAGCCTGGGCGGCATGACGTACATGCACGAACAGGGCGACTTGCCGATCCCGGGTATCGTACACATCGCCCAGCCGTACTGGTTCGCCGAAGGCGGCGACATGACCCCGGAAGAATTCGGTATCTGGGCGGCCAACCAGCTGGAAGAAAAGATTCTGGAAGTCGGCGTCGACAACGTCGGTGCCTTTATTGCCGAGCCGATCCAGGGCGCCGGTGGCGTGATCATTCCGCCAGAGACCTACTGGCCGCGCATCAAGGAAATCCTCGCCAAGTACGACATCCTGTTCGTGGCTGACGAAGTGATTTGCGGTTTCGGTCGTACCGGCGAGTGGTTCGGTGCCGATTTCTACGACCTTAAGCCAGACATGATGACCATCGCCAAGGGCCTGACCTCGGGCTACATCCCGATGGGCGGCCTGATCGTGCGTGATGAAGTGGTGGACGTGCTCAACGAAGGCGGCGACTTCAACCACGGCTTCACTTACTCCGGTCACCCGGTAGCCGCTGCGGTGGCGCTGGAAAACATCCGCATCATGCGCGACGAGAAGATCATCGAGCGCGTACATGCAGAAACGGCACCGTATTTGCAAAAGCGTCTGCGGGAACTGAACGATCACCCGCTGGTGGGTGAAGTTCGTGGCGTGGGTCTGCTGGGGGCCATCGAACTGGTCCAGGACAAGGCCACGCGCAAGCGCTACGAAGGCAAGGGCGTCGGCATGATCTGCCGTCAGTTCTGCTTCGATAACGGCCTGATCATGCGCGCCGTCGGCGACACCATGATCATCGCTCCGCCACTGGTGATTACACCGGCGGAAATCGATGAACTGGTGACCAAGGCTCGCAAGTGTCTTGACCTGACCCTGAGTGCATTGCAGGGCTAAGTGCTAGGCTCTGAGCGGAAGTCCAAAGTTCTGCAAATGAACCAGGAACTTTCGCTCGGAACTGGTCAGAAAGCGTGGCCGTTCCTTGAAAGACCGATGTGGATCTTGCCAGACTAGCCGCGGTTCCAGTTGCCCGGGTTCGGTCGCTGAACAAGTGGTTCAAAAAAGAAAAATTTGGAGCATTACGCATGAAGGCACTAGGTAAAAAGCTCGCTGGCAAGACCCTCCTTGCCATGTCCGTGATGGGTTTGATGGCGGGCGCGGTTCAGGCCGATGACAAAGTACTGCACGTGTACAACTGGTCCGACTACATCGCACCGGATACCGTCAAGAAGTTTGAAGACGAGTCGGGCATCAAGGTTGTCTATGACGTCTTCGACAGCAACGAAACCCTGGAAGCCAAGTTGCTGGCAGGCAAGTCCGGTTACGACATCGTTGTACCGTCGAACAACTTCCTGGCCAAGCAGATCAAGGCTGGCGTCTACCAGAAGCTGGACAAGTCCAAGCTGCCTAACTGGAAGAACCTGAACACCGACCTGCTCAAGGCCGTTTCCGTGAGCGACCCGGGCAACGAACACGCCTTCCCGTACATGTGGGGTTCGATCGGTATCGGCTTCAACCCCGAGAAGGTCAAGGCTGCGTTGGGTGCCGACGCGCCGACCAACTCCTGGGACCTGCTGTTCAAACCTGAAAACGCCGCGAAGTTGAAATCGTGCGGCATCAGCTTCCTCGATTCGCCAACCGAGATGATTCCGGTGGCGTTGCACTACCTGGGCTATCCAACCGACAGCCAGGACAAGAAACAACTGGCCGAAGCCGAAGCGCTGTTCCTGAAAATCCGCCCTTCGGTAGGTTACTTCCACTCGTCCAAGTACATCTCCGACCTGGCCAACGGCAACATCTGCGTGGCTGTGGGTTACTCGGGTGACATTTACCAGGCCAAGTCCCGCGCGGAAGAAGCCGGTGGCAAGGTGAAAGTCAGCTACAACATTCCAAAAGAAGGTGCCGGCAGCTTCTACGACATGGTCGCCATCCCTAAAGATGCCGAAAACGTCGAAGGCGCCTACAAGTTCATGACCTTCCTGCAGAAGCCGGAAATCATGGCTGAAATCACCAACGCCGTGCGCTTCCCGAACGGTAACGCGGCTGCAACTGCGTTGGTCGATAAAGACATCACCAGCGACCCGGGCGTTTACCCACCGGCGGACGTGCTCGCCAAGTTGTACGCGATTGCCGACTTGCCGGCCGCGACGCAGCGGATCATGACCCGCAGCTGGACCAAGATCAAATCCGGTAAATAAGCCGGTTTTATGCAACAACCTGTTGTCGCCACCCGCGCGGTGGCGACAACAGGTGTAATTAAATGACAGAAAGTTTTGCTGGAACGGTTTTTCGAGGGTAAGTTGCGCGCCGGTTTTGTTGCCGGGCAACCACGGTTGTCATGTAACACGGGGCAACTTGGGCCCAACTAATTTCAGAGGACCTCCACTTGCCTATTTTTTCTTTGTTGCGCAATGCCATGCTGGCGGGCGCCGGGTTGACGCTGGCTGTCAGTGCCCAGGCCGCCGGTACCGTGCATATTTATAACTGGTCGGACTACATCGGCGAGACCACCCTGGCCGACTTCCAGAAAGAAACCGGTATCAAGCCGGTTTATGACGTCTTCGATTCCAACGAAACCCTGGAAGGTAAATTGCTGGCCGGGCGTACCGGCTACGACGTGGTCGTGCCGTCGAACCACTTCCTCGGCAAACAGATCAAGGCCGGAGCATTCCAGAAGCTCGACAAGTCTCAGCTGCCGAACTATTCGAACCTCGACCCGGTGCTGCTCAAGCGCCTGGAGCAGAACGATCCGGGCAACCTGTACGCCGTGCCGTACCTGTGGGGCACCAACGGCATCGGTTACAACGTCGACAAGGTCAAGGCTGTGCTGGGCGTCGATACGATTGATTCGTGGGGCGTGCTGTTCGAGCCGGAGAACATCAAGAAGCTGCAAAGTTGTGGCGTCGCGTTTCTCGATTCCGCCGATGAAATGATGCCGACAGTGCTCAACTACATGGGCCTGAATGCCAACAGCACCAACCCTGAAGATTACAAAAAGGCCGAAGAGAAGTTGCTCGCAGTACGGCCTTACGTGACCTACTTCCACTCCTCCAAGTACATCGCGGATCTGGCCAACGGCGATATCTGCGTGGCGATCGGTTTCTCCGGTGACATCTTCCAGGCCAAGAACCGCGCCGAAGAAGCCAAGAAAGGCGTGAACATTGCCTACTCGATTCCGAAAGAGGGCGGTGCACTCTGGTTCGACATGCTGGCGATTCCGAAGGACTCGGCCAACGTCAAGCAAGCCCACGCCTTCATCAACTATTTGCTCAAGCCTGAGGTGATTGCCCAGGTCAGCGATTACGTCGGCTATGCCAACCCTAACCCGGGGTCGGACAAACTGATGGAACAGTCCATTCGCACCGACGAAGCGGTTTATCCACCGCAAGAGGTGCTCGACAAGACCTACGTGTCGATCGAGTTACCGCCGAATATTCAACGTTTGATGACCCGCAGCTGGACCAAGGTCAAGTCGGGTAAATAGTTTCAAGGCTCAAACTATCCAAGGTTGGCTCACCTTGAGCGAACTGCACTCTTTTTTCTGGGAGTTTCGTAAATGGCAGTTGCCTCCGGCGCCTATAAGAAAGCCCTCGAGGGCGACCAGCAACCTAAACAGGTGCTGGTCAAAATCGACCGGGTCACGAAGAAGTTCGACGAGACGATTGCCGTGGACGATGTGTCCCTGGAAATCAAGAAAGGCGAAATTTTCGCCCTGCTCGGCGGTTCGGGATCGGGCAAATCCACTTTGCTGCGCATGCTCGCAGGTTTCGAGCGGCCCACGGAGGGACGCATTTTCCTCGATGGCGTAGACATCACAGACATGCCGCCCTACGAGCGGCCGATCAACATGATGTTCCAGTCCTACGCTCTGTTCCCGCACATGACCGTGGCGCAGAACATCGCTTTCGGCCTCAAGCAGGACAAGATTCCCGCGGCAGAAGTCGACGCCCGCGTGGCCGAAATGCTCAAGCTGGTGCAGATGAGCCAGTACGCCAAGCGCAAGCCGCATCAATTGTCCGGCGGTCAGCGTCAGCGTGTGGCCCTGGCCCGTTCCCTGGCCAAGCGTCCGAAGCTGCTGCTGCTCGACGAACCGATGGGCGCACTGGACAAGAAGCTGCGTTCGCAAATGCAGCTGGAGCTGGTGGAGATCATCGAGCGCGTCGGCGTGACCTGCGTCATGGTGACCCACGACCAGGAAGAGGCCATGACCATGGCCGAGCGCATCGCGATCATGCACCTGGGCTGGATCGCCCAGATCGGCAGCCCGATCGACATCTACGAAACCCCGACCAGTCGCCTGGTCTGCGAATTCATCGGTAACGTGAACATCTTCGAAGGCGAAGTGATCGACGACGCCGAAGGCCACGCGATCATTACCTGCAAAGACCTGGATCGCCAGATCTACGTCGGCCACGGCATCAGCACTTCGGTGCAGGACAAGTCGGTCACCTACGCGATCCGTCCGGAAAAACTGCTGGTCACCGCCGACATGCCGACCTGCCAGTACAACTGGTCCAGCGGCAAGGTGCACGACATCGCCTACCTGGGCGGGCACTCGGTGTTCTACGTCGAACTGCCAAGCGGCAAGCTGGTGCAGTCGTTCGTGGCCAACGCCGAGCGTCGCGGGCAGCGTCCGACCTGGGGTGATCAGGTCTACGTGTACTGGGAAGACGACAGCGGCGTGGTGCTTCGCTCATGAACATGCGCAAACTCAAGCGTCGACTCAATCGAATAATTCCCGGTGGCCGTCAAATGGTCATCGGGGTTCCCTTCATCTGGCTGTTCCTGTTCTTCATGCTGCCGTTCTTCATCGTACTGAAGATCAGCTTCGCAGAAGCGGACGTGGCCATTCCGCCCTACACCGAAATCTACAGCTACGCCGAGCAGAAGCTGCAGTTGCTGCTTAACCTGGGCAACTACGCGATGCTGGCCGGTGACGAGCTGTACATCGCCGCATATCTCGGCTCGCTGAAGATGGCGCTGTTCAGCACCATCCTCTGCCTGGTGATCGGCTACCCGATGGCCTACGGCATCTCCGTTGCCCGCAAGGAAGTGCAGACGGTGCTGGTGCTGTTGATCATGATGCCGACCTGGACTGCGATCCTGATCCGCGTTTACGCGTGGATGGGCATCCTCAGCAACAACGGCCTGCTCAATGGGTTCCTGATGAGCATGGGCTGGATCGACGAGCCGCTGCAGATCCTCAACACCAACCTGGCGGTCTACATCGGCGTGGTTTATTCCTACCTGCCGTTCATGATCCTGCCGCTGTACGCCAACCTGGTGAAGCACGACCAGAGCCTGCTGGAAGCTGCGTCGGACCTGGGTTCGAGCACCTTCAACAGCTTCTGGAAAATCACCGTGCCGCTGTCGAAAAACGGCATCATCGCCGGCTGCATGCTGGTGTTCATCCCGGTGGTGGGCGAGTTCGTGATCCCGGAACTGCTCGGCGGTCCGGAAACCCTGATGATCGGTAAAGTGCTCTGGCAAGAGTTCTTCAACAACCGTGACTGGCCGGTGGCGTCTGCCCTGGCGGTAGTGATGCTGGCGATCCTGATTGTGCCGATTATCCTGTTCAACCGCAGTCAGGCCAAGGAAATGGAGGGTAAAGAATGAAGCGCTTCCGTTTCTCCAGCCTGATGCTGGTACTGGGTCTGTTGTTCATCTACCTGCCGATGCTGATCCTGGTGATCTACTCGTTCAACGCCTCGAAACTGGTAACGGTGTGGGGCGGCTGGTCGATCAAGTGGTACGTCGGCCTGCTCGACAACAGCCAACTGATGGGTTCGGTGGTGCGTTCGCTGGAAATTGCCTGCTACACGGCGGTGGCGGCGGTGGCATTGGGCACACTGGCGGCGTTCGTCCTGACGCGCATTACGCGCTTCAAGGGCCGTACCCTGTTCGGTGGCCTGGTCACCGCGCCGCTGGTGATGCCTGAGGTGATCACCGGTCTGTCGCTGTTGCTGCTGTTCGTGGCCATGGCGCAGATGATCGGCTGGCCGCAGGAACGCGGCATCGTCACCATCTGGATCGCCCACACCACGTTCTGTGCGGCCTATGTGGCGGTGGTGGTTTCGGCGCGCTTGCGCGAGCTGGACCTGTCCATCGAAGAGGCGGCCATGGACCTCGGTGCACGGCCGTGGAAGGTGTTCTTCCTGATCACCATCCCGATGATCGCACCGTCGTTGGCGGCGGGCGGGATGATGTCCTTCGCATTGTCCCTCGATGACCTGGTGCTGGCGAGTTTCGTGTCGGGCCCGGGTTCCACGACCCTGCCGATGGAAGTGTTCTCGGCGGTGCGTCTGGGGGTCAAGCCCGAGATCAACGCCGTGGCCAGCCTGATCCTGCTGGCGGTGTCGATCGTGACTTTCCTGGTCTGGTTCTTCAGCCGTCGCGCCGAAGAAAGCCGTCGTCGTGCGATCCAGCAGGCGATCGAAGAAGCGGCAGCCGACTCGTGGAAGCAACCGGACGTGCGTCGCGCACAGGCACCGGAAGCGGCTTGAGTCTGAACCAGGGGTGACCACAACAATGTGGTCACCCCGATTCAAAATGTGGGAGCGGGCTTGCTCGCGAAAGCGGTGTGTCAGTCAATGTGGATGTCGACTGACACGACCCCTTCGCGAGCAAGCCCGCTCCCACATTTGCTCATGCGACCCAGGGCGATTTGCGGATGACCTCGACGAAGTTCATCGGCTTGAACCCCGGCTCCTGATCCGCCAGCACATCGGCTTTCACATTACCAAACGTGGTCTGCGGACGATGGCGCAAGCCATCGGCAAACGCGCAGATGATGCACTCCTTGAACCCCTCGCCCCGTGGATGCGCATGCACCACCGCTTCGCGCTGCACGCTGGAAAACGCTGCGTAGTCCATGCCCAGCACGTCCATCTCGACGCCAGCCGTGACCAGCGCCACGGTGGGCCGCAAATGCCGGGGCACGCCCGGCGTGGTGTGCAGGGCAATCGATAGCCAGACCTGTTCGATGTCGTCATCGCTCAACCCGTAGGGCTTGAGGAACGCCGCTGCAGCGTTGGCACCATCGACTTCGAAGCGCTCGTTGTCGCTGCGATAACCTTGCACCAGGCCCAGGTCATGGAACATCGCGCCGACGTACAGCAACTCCGGGTTGTAGGCCAGTCGCTTGCGCTCACCGCTTAGTGCGCCGAACAGGAAGACCCGGCGCGAGTGGTGGTAGAGCAGGTCGGACTCGATGTCGCGAATGTATTCGGTGGTGGCCCTGGCCAGTGCGCTGTCGGGGATCTGGATGCCGGCGATGGTGCTGCTCATGGAGTTTTCCTCGTCGTGAACGCCTTGGCGGCGCTGAGGGTTTCAGTCTGTTCCGGCCCCCGAAACCGGACAATCGATCCATGGCTGCGATCCCGGCCAATGAGCGTGCATATCGCGCCAACCTCGCTTGTTATGTGTGGATTGGCTAGGGTTGCTGGTGAGCAGCTAGAAAAGATCGCAGCCTTCGACAGCTCCTACATGGCATTGCGCTCACCTGTAGGAGCTGCCGAAGGCTGCGATCTTTTTTCAACGTTGAGGATGAACTTGAACCATGCAGAAAACCGTAGCCATCGTGGTGTTCGCCGGCGTCCAGTCACTGGATGTCACCGGTCCCATGGATGTGTTTTCCGAGGCCAATCGCTTCCTTGCCCCGCAGGATCACTATCGTCTGGAGGTGATCGGCGTCGAGCGCGGGATGATGGCGTGCTCCAACGGTTTGGCACTCAATGCCCATCGGCATTTCAGCGAGGCGCTGGAGCCATACGACCTGTTGCTGGTGGCCGGCGGGCTGCAGTTGCCGTTCATGAGTTTCGGTATGGCATTCGATGGCTGGTTGCGCGATGCCTGTGCCCGGGCCAAGCGCTTTGGCTCGATCTGCAATGGCGCGTTCATGCTCGCCCGGGCCGGATTGCTGGAGGGGCGCACGGTCACCACGCACTGGCAGGACGCATCGGATCTGGCGGTGTTGTGTCCCACGTCCCGGGTGGAGGCGGATCGACTGTATGTCGAGGACGGCGAGCTGTTCACCTCGGCCGGGGTCACCGCGGGTATCGATCTGTCGCTGTATCTGTTGGGTCGGGATCACGGGTCGGAAGTGGCGCTGAATGTCGCCAAGCGGCTGGTGGTGTTTACCCAGCGTTCGGGCGGGCAGTCGCAATTCAGTCCGTTCCTCACGCCGCACGCCGAAACGGATTCAGCGGTGGCGATGGTGCAGCATTACGTGCTGGCCAACCTGACGGGCGACCTGACGATCGCCGACCTGGCCAATGCCGCCAACATGAGCGCGCGGAACTTCTCCCGGGTGTTTGCCAGGGAAGCGAAAATCACCCCGGCCGAGTTCGTCGAGCGTGCGCGAGTGGATGCGGCGAGGACGCTGCTGGAAAGTACCCGCGCGCCGCTCAAGACCGTGGCCTATCAATGCGGCTTTCGCGATGCCCAGCATATGCGCAGTGTGTTCAATCGTAGATTGGGGGTGACGCCGCAGCAGTTCAGGTTGAATTTTGCGGCGATGGTTTGAGCTGACATTTTTATTGCCTGTGAGGGACCCTTCGCGGGCAAGCCCGCTCCCACAGGGTTCTCTGGTGTTCACACAATTTGTGTTCGACACAGATCCCTGTGGGAGCGAGCTTGCTCGCGAAGGGGCCGGTCCAGCCAGCAAAATCTATGGCACAGCCCGCGCCGGCAACAGCTTCAACGTACTGCGCGTGTTGGCCGTGACTTCTTCATCATTGAGATGCGCCTGGAAGTACATCCCCTCGATGTAGGCCTCGGCCTGATCATCATAGTGACTGTCGAACAGTACGCCGCTCTGGCCGACCGGGTTGACGGTCAGGCTGTGGGTCGGGTCGGCGAAGTCGATCAGGCGTCGGGTCGAGGGGCCATAAGTGACGGGCCAGGGTGCCGGGCCAATTTTCGCCGAGAGGTTGTTCGGCACTTCATGGCTGCCCGGTGCGGCGAAGGGGCCGACATTGAAGAACAGGTCCAGCGGCTTTTGCTGCCCCAGCGGATGGCCGTGGGTCAACGTGTGCGCGTTGCCCCACTGCCATTGCGAGGCGTCGGCGCCGAGTGTGCTCTTGAGGTGCGCGAGGCTGGCTTGCCAGGCGGCCTTCACCGTATCGGCACGGGTTTCCTTGCCGAGGGTGCTGCGGTTGTCCCACCACGGTGAATCGGCGCTGGCGGCCAGGCGGGGGAGCGCGGCGTCGATCACCCGGGTCGAGAGCAGCGTTTCGAAGAAGTCGTTACCCAGTTCATCGCGCATCGTCGCGTCAGCCAGGTTGAACAGGAGCTGGTTGAACAGCGTGGCGCTGGTCGAGTCGGGGGGGTAATCGCCTTGCCACTGGGCCAGTTGCTCCACCAGTTTGAGCTCGGCGGGACCGCTCACCACTTCGCGCAATACTGGCAACAGTGGTGCCAACAGGCGCGGGCCGTAGGCGGTGGTGGTGCCCAGTTGCAGCTTCTGGCTGTTTTCCAGGTCCCATTTGACCGCTTTGTCACTGAGCTGGCGATTGAGTTGCTGGCCGCGATCGGCAAGGTTGTAGTAGCCGGGAATCTCCATGCCGGTCGGCGACACTGGCTGGAAGTTGGCCGAGACGATGTAGCCCCGGGCCGGGTTTTCTTCCTGGGGGTTGGCCGTGAACGGGTAGAAGCCGTCCTTGTCCGCCTCGGCGGTGCTGCCGTCGAGGATGAACCACGGGCGTACACCCGTCGGGCGTTTAGGCAATTGCGCCGCCGCCCACCAGCCGATGTCACCCTTGGCATTGGCCCAGACAACGTTCAGGCCCGGGGCCTGGATTTTTGCCGAGGCACTGCGGGCCTTGGCCAGGGTATCGGCGCGATTGAGCTGGTAGAAGCCCTCCAGGATCGGGTTCTGGCTTTCGAGAAACGCCCACCACATGGCAATCGGCGTTTTGCCGGCGCCGCTGCCCAAGGCATCGTTGACGATCGGGCCGTGGGGCGACTGGCGCAACACCAGGGTGACTGGCGCCTGGCCCTTGACCACGATCTGCTGCTCG
This sequence comes from Pseudomonas sp. S2_F07, assembly GCF_054668325.1. Classification (NCBI taxonomy): domain Bacteria; kingdom Pseudomonadati; phylum Pseudomonadota; class Gammaproteobacteria; order Pseudomonadales; family Pseudomonadaceae; genus Pseudomonas; species Pseudomonas sp. S2_F07. The sequence goes on along the minus strand of NZ_CP162758.1, from coordinate 3,588,285 downwards.
CTGGTCGTCATGTCCACCCATTTGCCGCGATACCAGACCTGATTGGGGTTGTCCGGGTTGACCTTCTCGGCGATCAGGTCGAGGTCGTCGTTCTGGAACATGGTGATGCTCCAGCCGAAGTCGCTGTTCATGCCCAGGGAGGCAAACGGCATCAGGGCCTGATAGTGGCCGTAGAGTTCAAAGCCCGGCGCCGAGAGCTGTGCTTCGTACCACACCGACGGCGCGGAAAAACGGATATGCGGATCACCCGCCAGCAACGGCTTGCCGCTTTGGGTCCGGCTGCCCGCGACGACCCAGGCGTTGCTGCCCTCGAACTGTGGCAGGCCGTTGTCAGCCAGGGCTTGCTCGCTCAGGCGGGCGAGGGCGTTGAGGTCTTTCCAGTCGGCGCTGGCCAAGGGTGTGCCGGTCCCGTTGAGCACGCCCTTTGGCTGCCAGTCGAGATCGAAGATGTTCAGGTATTCAGGCCCCAGTTGATCGCGCACGAATGTCAGCAAGGGTTCGGTACGAAATGCCGCGGCAAAACTGTAGGCCATGTAGCCGGCGATGCTGATGGTGTCCTGGGCCGTGAACGGGCGTTTTGGAATGCCCAGCACATCGAACTCCACGGGTTTGGCGTGGCTGTCCTGATACTGGTTGATGCCGTCCAGATAGGCTTGCATGGCGATGAAGGAGGGCGACTGCTTGTCGAGATTCGCCAAGTAGGTTTCGGCACGTTCGCGAATGCGCAGGCTGCGCATCAGTTTGTCGGTATCGAGCAGTTTCGGCCCCAGCACTTCGGCCAGTTCGCCACGGGCCAGGCGACGCAGGACTTCCATCTGGAACAGGCGGTCCTGGGCATGCACATAGCCGAGGGCACGGTACAGGTCGGTTTCGTTGTCGGCGCGGATGTGCGGGACGCCGCGCTCGTCGTAGCGCACGGTGACGGAGCCTTGCAGGTGTTGCAGTTCCATCATGCCCTGGCGTGACGGCTGCTTGCTGTAGAGGTACCAACCGGCCCCGGCGGCCAGCATGACGATCAACAGAGCGAGAGCGGTCAGGCTGCGTTTCATGGAGACTCCTTGTTGTTATTGTGATTCCTGGCGCCACTGTGTAACACGTTGCGCCGATTTGGCGCATCGCCCGTAGGAGGGATTCGTATTACTGCGTCTTTCCCTATTTGCTTGGCTCGACAAGCCACGGGCAGTAACACCCCACCGCCAGTGTGTGCGTGGCACTCACCGCACGTCCCTCATCCAGCGCTTGCAGGATCGGTTCGATAAAGCTGTTGCTCGAATTGCAGGTCAGGCCTTCGCTGTAGGGGCCGAAATACGCCAGTTTGCCGCTGCGATCCCAGATCGCCACGGCCGGGCTGGCGGGGATCTGTTCGGAGCCGGGCAGGACGTCGATGGTTTTCAGGCTGTTCAAGGTGCCCGGCAATTGGCCGTGGCTGCCGGGTTTTTGCACGGCATAGAATTCCACGCCATGGGGAATGTAGCGCTCGACCAGTTCGGTCAGGTGTTGTTGGTTGCCGACATTGCACGGGCAGGCCGGGTCCCAGAAATGCACAAGGCGGATGGCGCCAGGGCCGGCGAGGGATTCGGGAAGGCGCAGCGGATCGCCGGAAAACATCGCGGTGTGCTCGCTGAACGCCCGCAGGTAACGCCCCTGGAACCAGTCGTAGGCCGCCCACAATGCGCCGGCACACACCACGGCGAGCAGGCTGGCAAACAGGGTGGCGCGAAGGGGCGAGCGCATCGGTTCAATCCTCGAAGGTCGGCTAGCTTGCCATGCTTGCCGCGACAGATGAATATCGCAGGCCTATAAAGTCCGTTTCACGTTCTGGAATCGTCCATGCCGGCTACTTTCGACCCTGATTTTCTACGTGCAAGCCTGCTGCCATTGGCGGCCGGGCAGCCGTTGTCGGCGCAGGCGCAGGCTTACCAGCGATTCTACGGGCTGGATTTTGCCTCGCGTCAGGTGCGCAGTGGCCTTGGGCGATTCGAGGTCGACGGTTATGAGCTGGTCAGCCAGTTCTGGTGGCCCGAGCGGGCAAAGGCGACGTTGTTTGTCATCCACGGTTTCTACGACCACACCGGGCTCTACCGGCATGTGATCGAATGGGCGCTGGACCAGGGCTTTGCGGTGATTGCCTGCGACTTGCCGGGGCATGGCTTGTCCAGTGGCGAACGGGCGAGCATCAAGGATTTCGCCGAGTACCAGGACACGCTGCAAGGTCTGTTCAGTGAGGCGCAGTCTCTCGACCTGCCGCAGCCGTGGCACCTGTGCGGGCAGAGCACCGGCGGGGCGATCGTGATCGATCATGTGTTGAATGCGGGGGCGAGCAGCCCGGCCCAGGGGCAGGTGATTCTGCTGTCGCCGCTGGTGCGGCCGCGGGCGTGGGGTTGGTCGCAGCTGAGTTATTACCTGCTCAAGCCTTTCGTCAAAGCCATCGCCCGACGTTTCAGCGAGAACTCCAGCGACCCGGCCTTTCTGCCGTTCCTGCAAGCCGATCCGTTGCAGCCGCTGCGTCTGCCGACGGCCTGGGTGGGCGCATTGGCGCGCTGGATCAAGCGCATCGAGGCCGCTCCCGTGAGTGCCCGCCGGCCGCTGATCGTGCAGGGGCAGGCCGACATGACGGTGGATTGGGAACACAACCTGGAAGTGTTGCGGGGCAAGTTTGATCGGCCGCAGGTGCTGATGCTTCCCGAGGCGCGGCATCATCTGGCGAATGAGACGCTGGTGATGCGAGAGGAGTATTTCGGGTTCTTGACCAGGCGGATGAGCCGGCAATATCGATGAGTCAAGATCGAAAGATCGCAGCCTTCGGCAGCTCCTACCGAACGTTTGTAGGAGCTGCCGAAGGCTGCGATCTTTTTTACTGGGTCAGGTTCGAATTACTCTGCCCCACCGCCAACCCTGCCCGGATTGCTGCCAATGCGGCTTGATAATAAGCCTGGCCTTCCGAAGATTCAGCAAAGGTCGCGAACTCTTCCAGTTCGTTGTCCGACAGGTCGCGATAGACATACAGCAGCGTGTTGTTCAGGTCGCTGCCGATCTGGTCCATCAGGCGCTGGCGTTGGCCGTTGAGCATGCCTTGGGCCTGACCGGCACCGAGCAACCCGGGGATCATCGAACTCAAGCTGTCGGCGGCGACGCCAGCAATCGCCAGGCTGACTTCCGCGCCGGCCTCGCGTGCGGGCAGGGCTTGTGCCAGGTGGCCGATGATCAGCATGCGGCTGTCACTGGCCTGCATCTTCGGCAGGCCCTTGGCGTTTTTCGCCAGTTGGTCGCGACGGGTCGCCAGCAGCTCGGCGGCGACGACTTTCTTGCCCAGGGGTGACTGGAAAAACGTCAGCGCGGGCTTGGGGTTGGCGAGGTTCTTGCGCAATTGCGCTTCGGCGCGCTGGTCCATGGCCTGGGCGGAAAAACGCTGATTGCTGTTACTGACCAGTGCCTGAAATACCGCTGGAGGCAGGCTGCCCTGGTAGCGTTGCTGAGCGGCCGAGAGGGCGTCGCTGAAATGCGCGCGTTGTTCCGGCCAGCCGGCGACCTTGTACAACAGGTCATGGCCGTCTGCCCAGGCGGGCATAACGCAGAACATCAGCAGTGATAAAAGCAAACGGCGCATAGGGACTCCTGTCAGCAGGCGACTATTCTCCGTGCGGCACTCCTGCTTGTCGAGAATTCGTATCAACCCGCTGCGCGGCTCTGTCGGATTTCCGGGCACAGGAATACTATGCGCGCCATGCAAATATCCTCTGATCACCCGCTGCTGCTACGAATCGTCGACGACCTGGCCGAGCACGGCTGGTCGCAGCAGAATATTTTCCTGCCTCTGGATCTGACCCGGGCGCTGGCGGCCGAGTGTCGCAAACGTGCTGCCGAGGGTGAACTGGCTCCGGCCGCCGTCGGCCGTGGACCGTTTTCGGAGATCCGCGAAGGGATTCGTGGCGACCATATCCAGTGGATCGACCCCGGCCAGGCCGAGGCGTGCGACAGCTACCTGAGTTTGATGAACAGCCTGCGCGAGGCGATCAATCGCGGTCTGTTTCTCGGCCTGGAGGATTTCGAAAGCCATTTTGCGATGTACCCGCCCGGTGCGTTCTACCTGAAGCACGTCGACCGCTTTCGCGATGACGACCGGCGTATGGTTTCGGCGGTGGTTTACCTCAATGACGCCTGGCTTCCCGAACTCGGCGGCCAGTTGCGCATGTACCTCGACAATGATCGCGTCCACGACGTGCAACCTGTAGGCGGCTGCCTGGTGGTGTTTCTCTCCGGAGAGGTTCCCCATGAAGTCCTGCCCGCGACCCGGGATCGCCTGTCGCTGACCGGCTGGTTCCGCCGGCGCGGCAACGAGCCGTTCTGATCATGCGGAAAATTCTCGTCAGCCGCTGCCTGTTGGGCCACCGCGTCCGTTACGACGGCGGGGCCAGCGGGCCGTTCGATCAGCTTCAGCAGTGGCTTGATGAGGGGCGGGTCGTGCCGTTGTGCCCCGAGGTGGCCGGTGGATTGCCAACACCTCGGGCGGCAGCGGAAATTCCAGGCGGGCAGGGCGTGCAAGTCCTCGATGGCCAGGCGTTGGTGATCACCACCGAGGGTGAGGACGTCAGTTCGCAGTTTCTGTCGGGGGCGTATCAGGCACTGGAGCTGGTACAAAAGCACGGCATCCGCATCGCCGTCCTCAAGGCCAACAGCCCGTCCTGCGGCAATCTGCTGACCTATGACGGGACGTTCAGCGGTGTGAAGGTCAGTGGCGAGGGCGTGACGGCGGCACTGCTCAAACGCCACGGGGTGCAGGTGTTCAGTGAGCTGGAGTTGCCGCAGGCGGCGCAGGCGTTGGCAACACTCGATTAACGAGCGACACAAGACACTGTGGGAGCGAGCTTGCTCGCGATGGCGGCCTGACATCCAACATCAATGTTGACTGGACTGGCCTCATCGCGAGCAAACTCGCTCCCACAGGTTCTGCATTTACTTCAGTTCTGCAGCTTCGGCACCACACCCGCATCCGCCCCCAACCACTTCTGCTCCAGCGCTTGCAGTCGTCCGTCATCCTTGATCCGCTGCAAGGCGTTTTCCAGGCTGGCATGGAACGCCGGATTACCCTTCTGGAACGGAATCGCCAGGCTCACGGCCGGGTTGGTTTTGGGCGTCTCTTGCGTCAGCGATTGCACCAGCAAAATGGAGCGCGGCTCTTCTTTCTGCGCGATCAGTTGCGCATGGGTTTGAATGTAAGGCTCGCTGAAGTCGAAACGATCCTTGAGATCCGGGGTCACTGCTATGTGGTTGATAGCGATGTCGTATTTGCCGCTTTCGACGCCGGTCAGCAGATCGCTGCCGTCGGTGACGACAAAGTCGGCCCGGACATCGAGTTCACTTGCCAGCAGTTGGCCCAGCTCGACTTCGAAGCCGGTGAGCTTATCGTCATCCTTGAAATTGAACGGGGGAGTGTTGGCTTCAACGGCAATGCGCAATTCGCCCCGGTCGTTGACGTCATCAATCAGTTCGGCATGAGCCAAAGGGCTCAGAAGGGGTAGCAGGCAGATCAGGCCAGGCAGAAAGCGCATGGTCACTCCTTTGAATTTATTATCGCGACCCTCTGATTCAGGCTCGCTTTGCTATGGTTGTCGAGTGCCTTCGACAACGAATGGCCATGAAGTTGTCATGGTCACGCGGATTTTACGGAAAAACTGGAGAAGAGAATGAAAACCTTTATGTCACGTGCTGCTTTGGCTGGCCTGTTGATGGGTGTTTCGGTGCTGGCCAGTGCTGCAACGCCGGCTCCGAAAGGCGCCGAAGTGTCCATCGTGTCTCCCAAGGATGGCGCGACGGTTCCCCAGACGGTCGTGGTCAAGTTCGCGGTCGAGAACGTTGCCTTGGCACCGGCGGGCGATACCACCAAGAACACCGGTCACCACCACTTGCTGATCGATGTCGACGAGCTGCCCGCCGCCGGTGCGCCGATTCCCAAGGATGCCAACCACATGCATTTCGGCAACGCGCAGACCCAGGCTGAAGTAACGCTCACGCCGGGCAAGCACACCTTGCAGTTGGAACTGGGCGATAGCAACCACATGCCGTTCGATCCGCCGATCGTTTCCGAGAAGATCACCGTCAACGTCAAGTAACGTTGTTGCGTGAATGAAAAAGGGAGCCCGAAGGCTCCCTTTTTTGTCGCTCAGGTCGTGATCAGAACAACACACGACTACGGATGGTGCCTTTGACGTGTTGCAGCTTCTCTTGCGCCAGATCCGAGTACTCGGCGTCGACGTCGATTACCACGTAACCGACTTTCTCGTTGGTCTGCAGGAACTGACCGGAGATGTTGATGCCGTTTTCGGCGAAGACCTTGTTGATCTCGCTGAGCACGCCCGGGATGTTTTCGTGGATGTGCAGCAGGCGGTGCTTGCCAGGGTGAGCCGGCAGGGCCACTTCCGGGAAGTTCACGGACGATACCGAAGTACCGTTGTCGCTGTACTTGACCAGTTTTTCCGCCACTTCCAGACCGATGTTGGCCTGGGCTTCAGCGGTGGAACCGCCGATGTGCGGGGTCAGGATCACGTTGTCCAGGCCACGCAGCGGGCTTTCGAACTCTTCGTCGTTGGAGCGTGGCTCCACCGGGAATACGTCGATGGCCGCGCCGATCAGGTGCTTGTCCTTGATGGCTGCCGCCAGGTGGTCCAGTTCGACCACGGTGCCGCGGGCGGCATTGATCAGGATGCCGCCTTTCTTGATGGCGCGGATTTCCTTCTCGCCCATCATCCACTGGGTGGCGGCGGTTTCCGGAACGTGCAGCGAAACGATGTCGGACATCGCCAGCAGCTCGTGCAGGTTGCCTACCTGAGTGGCGTTACCCAATGGCAGCTTGGTGATGGTGTCGTAGAAGTACACCTGCATGCCCAAGCCTTCCGCCAGGACCGACAGTTGAGTGCCGATCGAGCCGTAGCCGACGATGCCCAGCTTCTTGCCACGGATCTCGAAGGAATTGGCCGCGCTCTTGATCCAGCCGCCACGGTGGCAGGAAGCGTTCTTCTCAGGGATGCCGCGCAGCAGCAGGATCGCTTCGGCCAGCACCAGCTCCGCTACGGAACGGGTGTTGGAGTACGGTGCGTTGAACACCGCGATGCCGCGTTCGCGGGCCGCGTCCAGGTCGACCTGGTTGGTGCCGATGCAGAAACACCCTACAGCCACGAGCTTCTTCGCGTGATCGAAGATCTCTTCGGTCAGTTGAGTGCGGGAGCGAATGCCGATGAAGTGAGCATCAGCGATCTTTTCCTTGAGCTGGGCTTCCGGCAGAGAACCCGTGAGGTACTCGATGCTGGTGTAGCCCGCCGCCTTGAGGACGTCGACAGCCGATTGGTGGACGCCTTCGAGAAGAAGGAACTTGATCTTGCTCTTATCGAGAGAAGTCTTGCTCATCTGCGTAAACCTGTGTCCCGGAGAAAAAATGGCAGGAAGTAGCCAGCAGATGCTGACCCGGACGGCAGGAAAGCCGTCACCGCAGAACAGCCCTTGGGCACTATCCTGCGGGGTCGTTATGCTAGCATATGCACCCCGCTAAACACTCATTCCTGCGACGTGAAGCGTTCTCAGGATGACCATGAATTGTTCGAGAGTTCTGTCGATGACCAATCCTGCCCTGATTGAAGAGCTGAAGACCCTGGTTGAGCCTGGCAAGGTGCTGACCGATGCCGACTCCCTGAATGCTTACGGAAAGGATTGGACCAAGCATTTCGCCCCGGCCCCGACCGCCATCGTGTTCCCCAAGACCACCGAGCAGGTCCAGGCCATTGTCCTGTGGGCGAACAAACACAAGGTGGCGCTGGTGCCGTCCGGCGGTCGTACCGGTCTTTCCGCAGCAGCGGTGGCGGCCAATGGTGAGGTCGTGGTGTCCTTTGACTACATGAACCAGATCCTCGACGTGAACCTCACTGACCGCACGGCCGTTTGCCAGCCGGGCGTGGTCACCGAGCACCTGCAGAACGTCGCCGAAGAGAAAGGCCTGTACTACCCGGTGGACTTCGCTTCGGCGGGTTCGAGCCAGATTGGCGGCAATATCGGCACCAATGCCGGCGGGATTAAGGTGATTCGCTACGGCATGACCCGTAACTGGGTCGCCGGCATGAAAGTGGTCACCGGCAAGGGTGACGTTCTGGAACTGAACCGCGACCTGATCAAGAACGCCACCGGCTACGACATGCGCCAGCTGTTCATCGGTGCCGAAGGTACCCTCGGGTTCGTGGTCGAAGCGACCATGCGCCTGGACCGCGCACCGAAAAACCTCACTGCAATGGTCCTCGGTACCGCCGATTTCGATTCGATCATGCCGGTGCTGCACGCCTTCCAGAGCAAGCTTGACCTGACCGCCTTCGAATTCTTCTCCGACAAAGCCCTGGCCAAAGTCATGGCTCGTGGCGATGTGCCGGCGCCGTTCGAATCCGATTGCCCGTTCTACGCGCTGCTGGAATTCGAAGCGACCACCGAGGAAGTGGCCAACCACGCCCTGGAAACCTTCGAGCACTGCGTCGAGCAGGGCTGGGTACTGGACGGTGTGATGAGCCAGAGCGAAACCCAGCTGCAGAACCTGTGGAAGCTGCGCGAATACATCTCCGAAACCATTTCCCACTGGACACCGTACAAAAACGACATCTCGGTCACCGTATCGAAAGTCCCGGCATTCCTGAAGGAAATCGACGCCATCGTCGGCGAACACTACCCGGATTTCGAAATCGTCTGGTTCGGCCACATCGGCGACGGCAACCTGCACTTGAACATCCTCAAGCCGGATAACCTGAGCAAGGATGAGTTCTTCGCCAAGTGCGCGACCGTCAACAAGTGGGTGTTCGAAACCGTCGAGAAGTACAACGGTTCGATCTCCGCCGAGCACGGCGTGGGCATGACCAAGCGTGACTACCTGACCTACAGCCGCTCGCCTGTCGAGATCGAATACATGAAGGCGGTCAAGGCGGTGTTCGACCCGAACGGCATCATGAACCCGGGCAAGATTTTCGCTGTTTGATTTTCGAACTTTAAGAGCCAACGAAGCAGGAGTCGGTAATGAGCTATCAGCACCAGTATGTCGACGGTACGCGCATTCACTTCCCGTTGGGGAAAGTGGTGTGCATCGGCCGTAACTACGCCGAACACGCCAAGGAACTGGACAATCCGGTGCCGACCGAGCCGCTGCTGTTCATCAAGCCGGGCAGTTGCGTGGTGCCGCTGGAAGGCGGTTTCAGCATTCCGGCCGAGCGCGGTTCGGTGCATTACGAGGCGGAAATCGCGGTCTTGATCGGCAAACCGTTGTCGACCAAGCCGAGCCGTGAAGAAGTGCTCGACGCCATCTCCGGTTTCGCTCCGGCCCTGGACCTGACCCTGCGCGACAAGCAGGCCGAGCTGAAATCCAAGGGGTTGCCCTGGGAAATCGCCAAGTCCTTCGACGGCGCGGCAGTGCTTGCTCCGTTCGTGTCCGGCAGCACCTTTGCCGACCTGACCGATATCGGCATTCGCCTGACCATCAACGGTGAAGTGCGCCAGGACGGCAACAGCAGCGCGATGCTCAACCCGATCGTGCCGATGATCCAGCACATGGCCGGCTGCTTCTCGCTGCAGGCTGGTGACGTGATCCTCACCGGCACGCCAGTGGGCGTTGGTCCGCTGAACGTCGGTGACGAGATCGTTCTGGAATTGCCCGGCGCCAGCAGTTTCACCAGCAGCGTTCGCTAGTCCAGGCACCGCCAAACCCTGTGGGAGCGGGCTTGCTCGCGAAGGGGGCGTGACAGTCGACATAAGTGTTGTCTGACACACCCTCTTCGCGAGCAAGCCCGCTCCCACATTGATTTTTCCGTGGTCTTCAAAAGGCTCACCCTGGCATTTCCCGTTTTTTTCACATCCAGTCTGGATAATTTCAGGGCTATTGGCCTCTGAGCCGGCCCCAAACTGTGCTATTACCCTAGCCTGAATTTCTGGAACGCATTCCTCGATGGCCACTCCTCCTCTTTCCACGCTTGAACCTGTTCGCCGTTCGCGCTTCGCCCTGCGCTGGCACACCTGGCTGCTGCTGGTGGCGGTTGTTGCCTACGGCGTCGCATTTGCCATGCACTGGGATTCTCGTGGCGTGCTCTGGGTGAAAGAGCAATTCAAGAGTCCGGCCGAGCGTCAGGCGAGTATCTGGCTTCCGGGCTATCGGGCGGTGATCGATGCCAAGCCGTTGCCGGGCATGGAGAAGGATGAAGCATCGGACGTGGCCTACGACCCTCAGACCAAGACCCTGTTTTCGGTCATGGGCAAGAACCCGTTCCTGGTCGAATTGAACTTGCAGGGCGATGTGCTGCGCAAAATGCCGTTGGTCGGCTGGAGCAACCCTGAGGGCATCACCGTGCTGGGCGACGGCCGGCTGGCCATTGTCGATGAGCGAGAGCATCTGATCGCTATCGTCAAGGTCGATGCCGATACCCGCGAATTGGATATGGCCGACTTCCCGAAATACGACCTCGGACCCTCCAAAGACCAGAACAAGGCGTTCGAGGCTGTCACCTGGGACCCGAGCAATCAGCAACTGCTACTGGGCGAAGAGCGTCCGCCGGCATTGTTCGCCTGGAAAGGTGATGGCAAGGTCCTGACCGGCGACAAGCTGAAGCTGGCCAGCCATGCACTGGACATGCGCAACCTGTCTGCCCTGGCCGTCGATCCACGGACCGGCCACATGCTGGTGTTGTCCGCTGACTCGCACCTGCTGCTGGAGCTGGACAAGAAGGGTGAGCAGGTCAGTTTCATTACCCTGCTGCGTGGCTTCAACGGTCTGAAAAATACCATTCCCCGTGCCGAAGGCGTAACCATGGATGAAGCGGGCACGCTGTACATGGTGAGTGAACCGAACCTGTTTTATCGCTTCGAAAAACAGAGGTAGTGCCTCTGTGTAGGAGCTGCCGAAGGCTGCGATCTCTTGACTGATAGCTAAAGATCAAAAGATCGCAGCCTGCGGCAGCTCCTACGCTGATTGCGTATGCGTAAAAGGCTCACGGCCATTAAGCTTCAGTTCAGACGGGCGTGATATTTCATCCGCCTGTTTTGACCCGAGCCCACCCGAATGCGTCGATTTGCCCGTCCCAAATCCCTGATTCTGATTCTGTTGGTGGTCTTGCTGATCGCGTTGATAGCGATCGCCCAGTACATGCGCCTGTTCGAGCGCACCTGGTTCAATCTGCATACGCTGTGGCAGCCGGTGAGTTCCCGGTCCATGGGGCTGGACCAGTACCAGGTCGCGACCGAAGCGCAGGTGATCGATGGCCTGGCCGACAACGTTTCGGCGCTGACCTACGATCCCGTGCGCAAAAGCCTGTTCACCGTCACCAACAAACGGAGCGAGCTGGTCGAGTTGTCCCTCGACGGCAGGATCTTGCGTCGTGTGGCGCTGGTCGGTTTCGGTGATCCGGAGGCGGTGGAGTTCATCAGCGAAGACATCTACGTGGTCACTGATGAAAGCCAGCAGCGGCTGATCAAGATTCGTCTGGAGCAGGACACCACCTTCGTCGATGCGGCAGACGCCGAGCAGATGACCATTGGCGTACACATGGGCGGCAACAAGGGCTTCGAGGGCCTGGCCTACGACTCTGTGGGCAAGCGCCTGTTCGTCGCCAAGGAGCGCAACCCGATGCTGATCTACGAGGTGCACGGTTTTCCGCGCTTCAATCCTGAAGAATCCTACTCGGTGCACGTGATCAACGACCCCAAGCGTGATGCCGGGATGTTCGTGCGGGATCTGTCGAGCCTGCAATACGACGAGCGCAGCGGGCATTTGCTGGCGCTGTCGGATGAGTCGCGATTGATTCTGGAGCTGGATGTGGGCGGGCGTCCGCTGAGCACAATGTCATTGAGCAAGGGGCGCCATGGCCTGCAAAAAACCGTGCCGCAAGCGGAGGGGCTCGCCGTGGACGACGACGGTGCGTTGTACCTGGTGAGTGAGCCGAACCTGTTCTACGTGTTCAAGAAACCCACGCAACTCTAACCAGCACCACAAAACAAATGTGGGAGCGGGCTTGCTCGCGAAGGCAATCTGTCAGTTGACATCTCTATCGACTGACACGACCCCTTCGCGAGCAAGTCGGATCGCCGCACCGCCGCTCCCACAGGTATTTCGTCTGCCCGCAAACAGGTGGGCAAACTGGCTTACTCGGCGCGCAGTGTCTTCACGCCTTCGCTCGTACCCAGCAACAACAGATCCGCCGGACGTGCCGCGAACAAACCGTTGGTGACCACGCCGACGATCGCATTGATCTGCGTTTCCAGTTCCACCGGATTGGTGATCTGCATGTTGAACACGTCGAGGATGATGTTGCCGTTGTCGGTCAGCACGCCTTCACGGTAAACCGGGTCGCCACCGAGCTTCACCAGTTCGCGGGCCACGTGGCTGCGGGCCATCGGGATCACTTCCACCGGCAGCGGGAAAGTACCGAGGACCGGCACCAGCTTGCTGGCGTCGGCGATGCAGATGAAGGTCTTGGCCACGGCCGCGACAATCTTCTCGCGGGTCAGGGCCGCGCCGCCGCCCTTGATCAGGTTCAGGTGCTCGTCGCTTTCATCAGCGCCGTCGACATAGAACTCCAGGTCGCTGACGGTGTTCAGTTCGTACACCGGAATCCCGTGGCCCTTGAGGCGTGCGGCGGTGGCTTCGGAGCTGGCGACAGCGCCGTCGAATGCGCCCTTTTGCTTGGCCAGCGCGTCGATAAAGCAATTGGCGGTGGAGCCGGTGCCGACCCCGACGATGCTCTTGTCGTCGAGTTTCGGAAGGATGAAGTCGACGGCGGCCTGAGCCACTGCCTGTTTGAGTTGATCCTGGTTCATGCGGGCTCCGGGGTGCCGAGGAGGGGACGAAAGGCCGGCATTATAGCCCTAAGCGGGGCTAAAACCTCTGCATTCGTATGGTCGTACAGTTGAAAGCCGGGTTAGACTCCTTGGTCCTGCCCAACCCGCTCAGTGATGCTTTCCGATGCTTGAACAGTACGTCAAAAAGATCCTCACCTCGCGCGTTTATGACGTTGCCGTAGAAACCCCGCTGCAGACTGCCCGCCAGCTCTCCGAGCGGCTGGGCAACAGCATTTGGCTCAAGCGCGAAGACTTGCAGCCGGTGTTCTCGTTCAAGATTCGCGGCGCCTACAACAAGTTGACCCAGTTGAGCGACGAAGAACGCGCTCGCGGCGTGGTCACCGCGTCGGCGGGCAACCATGCCCAGGGCCTGGCCCTGGCGGCCAAGGTGTTGGGCGTGAAAGCGACCATTGTCATGCCCAAGACTACCCCGGAGATCAAGGTCGAAGGCGTGCGCTCCCGTGGTGGCAAAGTGGTGCTGCACGGCGATTCGTTCCCGGAAGCCCTGGCCTACTCGCTGAAACTGGTCGACGAAAAAGGCTACGTCTACATTCACCCGTACGACGACCCCCACACCATAGCCGGGCAGGGCACCGTGGCGATGGAGATTCTGCGCCAGCATCCGCAGCCACTGGATGCGATTTTCGTCCCGGTGGGCGGCGGCGGCCTGATCGCCGGCATCGCCGCTTACGTGAAGTACCTGCGCCCGGACATCAAGGTCATCGGCGTCGAACCGGATGACTCCAATTGCCTGCAAGCCGCCATGGCGGCGGGTGAGCGTGTGGTACTGCCGACCGTAGGCCTCTTCGCCGACGGCGTGGCGGTGGCCCAGATCGGTCAGCACACCTTTGACATCTGCAAAGACCATGTCGACGAAGTGATCACCGTCAGCACCGACGAAATCTGCGCGGCGATCAAGGATATCTACGACGATACCCGCTCGATCACCGAACCTGCCGGCGCCTTGGGCGTGGCCGGGATCAAGAAGTATGTCGAGCAGCGCGGCGTCAGCGGCCAGACCTTCGTGGCCATCGACTCCGGGGCCAACGTTAACTTCGATCGCCTGCGCCATGTCGCCGAGCGTGCGGAGCTGGGTGAGGGCCGCGAAGCAATCATCGCCGTGACCATTCCCGAGAAACCGGGCAGCTTCAAGGCGTTCTGCGAGGCCATCGGCAAGCGTCAGATCACCGAATTCAACTACCGCTACAACACCGGCAGCGAAGCGCACATCTTTGTCGGCGTGCAGACCCACCCGGAAAACGACCCGCGCAGCGCGTTGATCGCCAGCCTGAGCGAGCAGGGTTTCCCGGTGCTGGACCTGACCGATAACGAACTGGCCAAGCTGCACATCCGCCACATGGTGGGTGGGCGTGCGGCGCATGTGGTCGATGAAGTGATCCTGCGTTTCGAATTCCCGGAGCGTCCGGGCGCGCTGTTCAACTTCCTCAACAAGCTCGGCGGGCGCTGGAACATCTCGATGTTCCACTACCGCAACCATGGCGCGGCCGATGGCCGTGTCGTCGCGGGCCTGCAAGTGCCTCACGACGAGCGCCACCTGGTGCCGGCGGCGCTGGAAGAAATCGGTTACCCATACTGGGACGAAAGCGACAACCCGGCTTATCAGCTGTTTCTTGGCTGAACGGCTACGCTGACGGGCAAGGAAATAAGGAAATCTGACAATGGAAACGTTAACTGCCCTGAAAGCGGCGCACATGGTGGCAACGGTTGTACTGCTGGCCTGTGCGCTGGGGCTGGGAGCCTGGGTTTTGCTTGCGCGGCGCAAGGGTGACGCGACGGCGGGTAGTCGAACCTTGCAGCGGCCAAGGGTATATGTCTGGCTGCTGATGGGCCTGGCGCTGCTGAGCATGCCGTTTACCGGCTGGTGGATGGTGCACCTGGTGGGCTGGCCGCTGGGGCAAGCCTGGTTGCTGGTGTCGAGCGTGCTGTACACCGTGGCGGCGCTGGCGTGGTTCTGGCTGCTGGTGCGGCTGAACAAGCTGCGCAAGACACCGGGTGGTGTGGGGAAATTCACCTTTGCCTTGGCGTTGTTCAGTTTTGTCTGTCTTGTGGCCATTGCCGGGTTGATGGGTGCCAAGCCTGTTTGACCCAAAAAGATCGCAGCCTTCGGCAGCTCCTACAGGTGTGCGCGCGATACCTTGTAGGAGCTGCCGAAGGCTGCGATCTTTTGATTTATCAATCGCGCAACGAAATCACCGGCCAACCCCGCTTCTCGGCCTCGGCTCGCAGATTCGGGTCCGGATCAACCGCCACCGCATGAGTCACCTGCTCCAGCAACGGAAAATCATTCATCGAGTCGCTATAGAAGTAGCTGTCTTCCAGCGTAAACCCGGTTTCCTCCAGCCAGCGATTCAAGCGCGTCACCTTGCCCTCGCGAAAGCACGGCACGTCGGTGCTGCGCCCGGTGTAGCGGCCGTCGACCATTTCGCATTCGGTGGCGATCAGGGTTTCGACACCCAGGCGCTCGGCAATCGGCCCGGTGACGAAGCGGTTGGTCGCAGTGATGATCACCAGTTTGTCGCCGGCCGCGCGGTGCTTGGCCAAAAGCTCGATGGCTTTGGGCAGCAGGATCGGTTCGATGCAGTCGCGCATGTAATCGCTGTGCCATTGAGCCAGCGTGGCCATTTCGGTGCGGCCGAGGACTTCCAGGCAGAAGTTCAGGTAAGCGGCGTTATCCAGTTTGCCGGCCAGGTAATCCTGGTAGAACGCATCGTTGCGTGCCTTGTAGGCGACGGCGTCTAGAAAGCCGCGCTCGCACAGGTAATCGCCCCAAGCGTGATCGCTGTCACCGCCCAGAAGGGTGTTGTCCAAATCGAATAAAGCCAGGCGCATTACAGTTACCCGCTGAAAAGTCAGTAAAAAGGCGACAAGAATACGGTCTTTTCACAAGAGTGCACATAAGGTAGGAACCTTCGTTGCCGCCTTCACAACCTTTGTGGAACAATGCGGCGACATGCGTTTGCGAGGTTGTTGCCGTGATCGACCCCGATGGTTTTCGCCCCAATGTCGGGATCATTCTGACGAATGACGCCGGCCAGGTGCTATGGGCTCGCCGAATCAATCAAGATGCCTGGCAGTTTCCGCAGGGGGGAATCAACCCCGAAGAGACGCCGGAAGACGCCTTGTACCGCGAGCTGAACGAAGAAGTGGGCCTTGAACGCGAAGATGTTGAAATTCTCGCCTGCACCCGGGGCTGGTTGCGCTATCGTTTGCCGCAACGTCTGGTACGTACCCACAGCCAACCGCTGTGCATCGGCCAGAAACAGAAATGGTTTCTCCTGCGCCTGATCTCCAACGAGCAGCGGGTGCGGATGGATTTGACCGGTAAACCGGAATTCGATGGCTGGCGCTGGGTCAGCTATTGGTATCCGTTGGGCCAGGTGGTGACATTCAAGCGCGAGGTGTATCGACGCGCTCTCAAAGAGCTTGCCCCGCGCCTTTTAGCGCGCGACTGACGACGGAGTTCGACCCCGAGCCATGCTCAATACGCTGCGCAAGATCGTCCAGGAAGTTAACTCCGCCAAGGATCTCAAGGCGGCGTTGGGGATTATTGTGTTGCGCGTCAAAGAGGCCATGGGCAGCCAGGTCTGCTCGGTCTACCTGCTTGATCCGGAGACCAACCGGTTCGTGCTGATGGCTACCGAGGGCTTGAACAAGCGCTCGATCGGCAAGGTCAGCATGGCGCCCAACGAAGGTCTGGTGGGTCTGGTCGGCACGCGTGAAGAACCCCTGAACCTCGAAAACGCCGCGGACCACCCGCGCTACCGCTACTTCGCCGAAACCGGTGAAGAGCGCTACGCCTCGTTCCTCGGTGCGCCGATCATTCACCACCGCCGCGTCGTTGGCGTGTTGGTCATCCAGCAAAAAGAACGTCGCCAGTTCGATGAGGGTGAAGAAGCCTTCCTCGTGACCATGAGCGCGCAGCTCGCCGGTGTTATCGCCCACGCCGAAGCCACCGGTTCGATCCGTGGCCTCGGTCGCCAGGGCAAGGGCATCCAGGAAGCCAAGTTCGTCGGCGTGCCGGGTTCGCCGGGTGCCGCGGTTGGTACGGCGGTAGTCATGTTGCCCCCGGCCGATCTGGACGTGGTGCCGGATAAGGCCATTTCTGACATCGACGCCGAGCTCAAGCTGTTCAAGACCGCCATCGAAGGCGTACGCGCCGACATGCGCGCGTTGTCGGCCAAGCTCGCCACCCAGCTGCGCCCCGAAGAACGGGCCTTGTTCGACGTCTACCTGATGATGCTCGACGATGCCGCGCTGGGCAGCGAAGTCACCACCGTGATCAAGACCGGCCAGTGGGCCCAGGGCGCGTTGCGCCAGGTGGTCACCGATCACGTCAACCGCTTTGAATTGATGGACGACGCTTACCTGCGTGAGCGTGCCTCCGACGTCAAGGATCTCGGCCGTCGCTTGCTGGCTTATTTGCAGGAAGAGCGCCAGCAAACCCTGGTCTACCCCGACAACACTATTCTGGTCAGCGAAGAACTGACGCCGGCGATGCTCGGCGAGGTGCCGGAAGGCAAGCTGGCCGGCCTGGTGTCGGTGCTCGGTTCCGGTAACTCCCACGTCGCCATCCTCGCCCGCGCCATGGGCATTCCGACCGTGATGGGCCTGGTCGACCTGCCGTACTCCAAGGTCGACGGCATCCAGATGATCGTCGACGGCTACCACGGCGAGGTCTACACCAACCCGAGTGAAGTGCTGCGCAAGCAGTTCGCCGAGGTGGTCGAGGAAGAGAAACAACTGGCCCTGGGGCTGGATGCGCTGCGCGACCTGCCGTGCGTGACAGTCGATGGCCACCGCATGCCGCTGTGGGTCAACACCGGCCTGCTGGCGGATGTGGCGCGCGCGCAGAAGCGCGGTGCCGAAGGCGTGGGTCTGTACCGCACCGAAGTGCCGTTCATGATCAACCAGCGTTTCCCGAGCGAAAAGGAACAACTGGCGATCTACCGCGAACAGCTGTCCGCGTTCCACCCGCAACCGGTGACCATGCGAACCCTGGACATCGGCGGCGACAAATCGCTGTCGTACTTCCCGATCAAGGAAGACAACCCCTTCCTCGGCTGGCGCGGCATTCGCGTCACCCTTGATCACCCGGAAATTTTCCTGGTGCAGACCCGCGCCATGCTCAAGGCCAGTGAAGGCCTGAACAACCTGCGCATCCTGCTGCCGATGATTTCCGGCACCCACGAGCTGGAGGAAGCCCTGCACCTGATCCACCGTGCCTGGGGTGAAGTGCGTGACGAGGGCTGCGACGTACCGATGCCGCCGATTGGCGTCATGATCGAGATTCCGGCGGCGGTGTACCAGACCAAGGAACTGGCGCGGCAAGTGGACTTCCTGTCGGTCGGCTCCAACGACCTGACCCAGTACCTGTTGGCCGTGGACCGCAACAACCCGCGGGTGGCCGACCTCTACGATTACCTGCACCCGGCGGTGCTGCAGGCGCTGCAGAATGTGGTGCGTGATGCCCACGCCGAAGGCAAGCCAGTGAGTATCTGCGGTGAAATGGCCGGTGATCCGGCGGCGGCGGTGCTGTTGATGGCGATGGGGTTCGACAGTTTGTCGATGAACGCCACCAACTTGCCGAAAGTGAAGTGGATGCTGCGCCAGATCAACCTGAGCAAGGCCAAGGAGCTGCTGGCAGAGCTGATGACCATCGACAATCCGCAAGTGATTCACAGCTCGTTGCAGCTGGCGCTGAAGAACCTCGGGTTGGCGCGGATGATCAATCCGGCAGCGATCAAGCCCCTCTAAAACGCTGACGGCCCCTGTGGCGAGGGAGCTTGCTCCCGCTGGAGTGCGAAGCGCTCCTAACTCCGGCTAATGCGGTTTTTCAGAAAAACTGTGGTAGCTGGATTGCGACTGCTTCGCAGCCGAGCGGGACGGTGCGGCGATCCGACAAGCAACCTCGCCACAGGGCCACGTCAGATCAAATTTTGAGTTCCACTTCTCCAAGATGCCCACCAAACGGCCCGAAACTCCTTTCGACCATATGCAGCGCCCCATCCGCCTGCACAATCAACGCCGTACTCGCCCGCGTTCCATAGCTCTGGCTGGCAATGAACACGCTCGACAGCAGCGTCTCGGTGGCCAGTCCGACACCGGTATCCGGCAACTCGGCAAACGGCGCGGTCTGTGCATCGCTCAATAACGCCAGCAGCGCCTGCGGCTGCGGATCATCCAGCACCTCGCTCAATGCAGCCTTGGCCTTGAGCAACTTCGGCCACGGCGTATCCAGCCCGGCGTTCGACACGCCGTAGACTCCCGGTTGCAGCATCACGGCTTGCGTTTCCCGGGCGTTGAAGTGCCAGAGCTCGTTCCTGTTGCCAACCAGTAGATTGAAACCGCCATATTCAAGCGAACGTCGGACAACGTCGGCCAAATAGTCATCAATCGAGCAGTCGCCATTGAGAAATCGCGCCACCAGCTCCCCACGAGACTTGCGCCCCGGTGGCCGATGGGGGTCGCGGATGTTGGTCAGCGCCGCAAAGCGTCCGTTGGCACCGATACCGAGCCAGGTGCCACCGGCCTCGAGGTCGCGCCCCGCATGCACGTGCGGCGCTTCGGGCCATGGCGCCAGGGGCAGGCTGGGGCGGGCGTAGAATTCATCGCGATTGGCCGCCACGACCAGCGGCTGGGCATGACCCGGTCGCCAGGCAAAAACAATCAGGCACATCAGGCTGTCCTTGTGTGTTTTTTGCTCACTCTACGCAGACATCGCTCATCGATCCATCGCCTTGCGCAGTGGAGCTTGAGGCCATGCATCCGTTACCATGCCGCTCCGGTTTTGGGGATGCGGGCGGGACGACCATGGAATTTCTGCTCTATCTGGCGCTCGGCGCCTGTGCAGGTGTACTCGCCGGGCTGTTTGGCGTGGGTGGCGGGATTATCATAGTCCCGGTGCTGGTGTTCAGCTTCAAGGCCCAAGGGTTCGATCCGTCGATCCTCACGCACCTGGCAGTGGGTACGTCCCTGGCGACGATCATCTTTACCTCGGTAAACGCGGTACGCGAGCATCATCGCCGTGGCGCCGTGCGTTGGCCGATCTTCATGTGGATGACCGTCGGTATTCTGCTCGGAGCCGGGTTCGGCGCGCTGACGGCCGAAGCGATTTCCGGCCCCAACCTGCAGAAGCTCATTGGTGTATTCGCCCTGGTGATCGCCGCTCAGCTGGCGCTGGAGATCAAACCCAAGGCCAGCCGAACCGTGCCGGGCAAACTCGGTCTGACCGTGGCCGGCAGCGTGATTGGCTGGGCTTCGGCGATTTTCGGCATTGGCGGCGGTTCGTTGACCGTACCATTCCTGACCTGGCGCAGCGTGCCGATGCAGCAAGCGGTGGCCACTTCATCGGCCTGCGGTCTGCCGATTGCCCTGGCCAGTGCATTAAGTTTCATGATTCTGGGCTGGCACGATCCGTTGCTCCCGGCCCATAGTCTCGGTTTTATCTATTTGCCGGCGTTGCTGGGCATTGCCCTGACCAGCATGGTGTTCGCCCGCTTGGGCGCGCGATTGGCCCACAGGTTGTCGCCGAAGTTGCTGAAACGGCTGTTTGCCGCTTTGCTGTTCTGCGTCGGCCTGAACTTTCTAGTCTGAAGCATCTGCTCTGACGGGCAGCGCAATCCTGGCTTAATCCTGAGGTGGCAGCGTCGCCCGGGAATTTTTAAGATTTGAATCTCTAACGAGGAGTCGCAATGCTGCCTTACCCGCAGATCGACCCGGTGGCCCTGGCCATCGGTCCGCTGAAAATCCACTGGTACGGCTTGATGTACCTGATCGGCATTGGCGGCGCCTGGCTGCTGGCGTCCCGCCGCCTGAACCGCTTCGACCCGACCTGGACCAAGGAGAAACTCTCCGACATGGTGTTCTGGATGTCGATGGGGGTGATCGTCGGCGGACGTCTGGGTTATGTGCTGTTCTACGATCTGAGCGCTTACCTGGCCAACCCGATGCTGATTTTCGAAGTGTGGAAGGGCGGCATGTCGTTCCACGGCGGTTTCATCGGCGTGATGCTGGCGGCATTGTGGTTCGGCAAGAAGAACAACAAGTCGTTCTTCCAACTGATGGATTTCGTTGCGCCGATGGTGCCGATTGGCCTGGGCGCCGGGCGTATCGGCAACTTCATCAACGCCGAGTTGTGGGGCAAGGCGACCGATGTGCCATGGGCGATGGTCTTTCCGACCGATCCGGCGCAACTGGCGCGTCATCCGTCGCAGCTGTACCAGTTCGCCCTCGAAGGCGTGGCACTGTTCCTGATTCTCTGGCTGTTCTCGCGCAAGCCACGGCCGACCATGGCGGTATCGGGGATGTTCGCGCTGTTCTATGGCATCTTCCGTTTCATCGTCGAGTTCGTCCGCGTACCGGACGCCCAGTTGGGCTATCTGGCCTGGAACTGGCTGACCATGGGCCAGGTACTGTGCGTGCCGATGATCGTCGGCGGGCTGTTCCTGATCTGGCTGGCGTATCACCGCGCCCCGGCAACTCCAGCGGCAGCCGTATAAAATTCGAACCCCGGGGCTACGGTCCCGGGTTCAAGGACACAGGTAATTCATGAAGCAATATCTCGAACTGGTCGCCCACGTCATCAAGAACGGCACCAAACAGGCCAACCGTACCGGCGTGAACACCATCAGCTTTCCCGGTGCGATGCTGCGTTATGACCTGCAGGAAGGTTTCCCGGCGATTACCACGCGCAAGATGGCGTTTAAATCGGCCATTGGCGAAATGTGCGGATTCCTGCGTGGCGTGAACAACGCTGCCGAATTCCGCGCCCTGGGCTGCAAGGTCTGGGACCAGAACGCCAACGAAAACGCCCAGTGGCTGGCCAACCCGTTCCGTCAGGGCGAAGATGACCTCGGCGAAATCTATGGCGTGCAATGGCGCAAATGGCCTGCGTACAAGCAGATCCCGGTCAGCAACCCGGCTGCCATCGAGCAGACCCTGAAGCAAGGCTATCGCCAGATTGCCGAAGGCGAAGAAGACGGCCAGGCCTATGTGGTGCTCTACAAGGCCATCGATCAGGTTCGCCAGTGCGTCGACACCATCATCAAGGACCCGGGCAGCCGCCGCATCCTGTTCCATGGCTGGAACTGCGCGCAGCTAGATGAAATGGCCTTGCCACCGTGCCACCTGCTCTACCAGTTCCACCCGAATGTCGAGACCAGGGAGATTTCCCTGACCCTCTACATCCGCTCCAACGACCTGGGCCTGGGCACGCCGTTCAACCTCACCGAAGGTGCTGCGCTGTTGAGCCTGATTGGTCGCCTGACGGGCTACACGCCGCGTTGGTTCACCTATTTCATCGGTGATGCCCACGTCTACGAAAACCACTTGGACATGCTCAACGAACAGCTCAAGCGCGAGCCGTTCCCGATGCCGAAACTGGTGATTTCTGACCGTGTGCCGGAGTTTGCCAAGACGGGTGTTTACCAGCCGGAATGGCTGGAGTTGGTGGAACCGGGGGATTTCTCGCTGGAAGGGTACGAACACCACGCGCCGATGACCGCGCCGATGGCGGTCTGAAACACGACGCTTAACCAATGTGGGAGCGGGCTTGCTCGCGAAAGCGGTCTGCCAGTGATATTTCTATCAGCTGACACGGCCCCTTCGCGAGCAAGTCGAATCGTCGCACCGCCGCTCCCACATTTGGTTTTGTGTTGTTTTCAGTGACCGTGACTACGGCCAACGTGGGAATGCTCCACCTCCGTCGCCGCCACCCCGCCGCTCACTTCCAGGCGCTGCAAAATCCCGCATTGATCGACTCCCGGCCCTTCGCCACAGCGTTGGCGCAGGTCGAGCAGTTGTGCCTGCAAGGCCAGCAAGCCGTCGATCCGCGCCTTGACGTGGTGAATGTGCTCGTCGATCAGTGCATTCACGCTTTCACACTGATCCTGCGGACTGTCGCGAAACGCCAGCAGGCTGCGGATTTCCTCGAGCGTCATGTCGAGGGTGCGACAGTTGCGGATGAATGTCAGGCGCTCGGCGTGGGCCTGGGTATAGACGCGATAATTGCCGTCACTGCGGGCCGGTTCCGGCAGAAGGCTCTCGCGCTCGTAGTAGCGGATCGTTTCCACGGCGCAGTCCGTGAGTTTCGCCAATTCTCCAATTTTCATGACGCCAATCTCCAAAACTCCGGAATGGGTGCTTGACCCTATAGTGGCTACAGGGTCTTTACTTGGCAACAGGCACTCTTATGGACGCAACCAATGAGCGATTCCCTGCATTCCCACAAACCCGAGGCTGGAAACGAGCACAGCCACAAGCTCAAACCCGTGAAAAAACATGACCACGGCGGTCATGGCGACGCCTGTTGTTCATCTAAAGCGGCAGCGCCTGCGCTGGTAAAACTGAGCGAATTGCCGACGCCCGGGGCCCGACTGAGCCGTTTTCGCATCGAGGCGATGGACTGTCCAACCGAACAGACGCTTATCCAGAATAAGCTAAGCAAACTGACCGGCGTGCACCAGTTGGAGTTCAATCTGATTAATCGGGTGCTCGGCGTGACCCACGATTTTCCTGGAGTCGAGCCGATCGTCGAGGCCATCAAGTCCTTGGGCATGCAGGCCGAACCGCTGGAACAGGGTGCTGAAGCCCCGACGCCGACGCCGGCGCCTGGGAAAAAGCCGTGGTGGCCCTTGGCGCTATCCGGTGTTGGTGCATTGCTGGCAGAAGTTATCCACTTCACCGGCTTCGCGCCGAACTGGGCGGTGGCGGTTATCGCGCTGGTCTCGATCCTCAGCGGTGGCCTTGGTACTTACAAAAAAGGCTGGATCGCCCTTAAGAACCGCAACCTGAACATCAACGCCCTGATGAGCATTGCCGTGACCGGCGCGGTGCTGATCGGCCAGTGGCCGGAAGCGGCGATGGTGATGTTCCTGTTCACCGTGGCCGAGTTGATCGAAGCCAAATCCCTCGACCGTGCGCGCAATGCCATCAGCGGTTTGATGCAAATGACCCCGGACACGGCAACGGTGTTGCAGGCTGACGGGAGCTGGCTTGAGCAGGATGTCAAAAGCATCGGGCTTGGCGCGCGGGTACGGGTGCGCCCCGGTGAGCGTATCGGCCTGGACGGTGAAGTGTTGTCCGGTCGCTCGACCATCGACCAGGCGCCAATCACCGGTGAAAGCCTGCCGGTGGAAAAAACCGTCGGCGACAAAGTGTTCGCCGGGACCATCAATCAGGCCGGTTCGCTGGAGTACGCGGTGACCGCCGTGGCGGATAACTCGACCCTGGCCCGCATCATCCACGCCGTCGAGCAGGCCCAAGGGGCGCGGGCGCCGACCCAGCGTTTCGTCGACAGCTTCTCGAAAATCTACACCCCGGCGGTGTTTGTCCTGGCCTTGGCCGTGGCGGTGATCCCGCCATTGTTCATGGGCGAGTTGTGGTTCGACTGGATCTACCGGGCGCTGGTGCTGCTGGTGGTGGCCTGCCCCTGTGCGCTGGTGATTTCCACGCCGGTGACCATCGTCAGCGGCCTCGCGGCGGCGGCGCGCAAAGGCATTCTGGTCAAGGGCGGCGTCTATCTGGAGGGCGGTTACAAGCTCGATTACCTGGCCCTGGACAAGACCGGTACCATCACTCACGGCAAACCGGTGCAGACCGACTACCTGTCGCTAGACCCGACCGCCGACGACTCGGCGCCCGCCATTGCCGCCGCGCTGGCCGGGCGCTCGGATCACCCGGTCTCCCTGGCCATCGCCAAAGCGGCTGTGGATAACCAGACCGCGATGCTGATTGTGGATAACTTCGAAGCGCTTGGCGGGCGCGGGGTGCGCGGCGAGATCAACGGCCAGCTCTACCATTTGGGCAATCATCGACTGGTGGAAGATCTGGGCCTGTGTTCGCCGGCGCTGGAGGAAAAGCTGTTTGCCCTGGAAAAACAGGGAAAATCGGTGGTGTTGCTGCTCGATTCGTCCGGCCCTTTGGCGCTGTTTGCCGTGGCGGACACGGTAAAGGAGTCAAGCCGCGAGGCTATCCGGCAGTTGCATGACCTGGGCATCAAGACCCTGATGCTCACCGGCGATAACGTCCACACCGCGCAAGCCATTGCCGTGCAAGTCGGCATCGACGAAGCCCGGGGCGACCTGTTGCCAGGCGACAAATTGCAGGCTGTCGAGGAGCTTTACGCCCAAGGGCATCGGGTCGGCATGGTCGGCGATGGCATCAACGACGCCCCGGCCCTGGCGCGTTCCGAAATCGGCTTCGCCATGGCCGCCGCGGGTACCGATACCGCAATCGAAACCGCCGATGTCGCCCTGATGGACGACGATCTGCGCAAAATCCCGGCGTTCATTCGACTGTCTCGGCAGACCTCGAGCATCCTCAAACAGAACATCGCCCTGGCTTTGGTGATCAAGGCGATCTTTCTTGGGGTAACCTTCGCCGGGGTCGCTACCATGTGGATGGCGGTGTTCGCCGACATGGGCGTGAGTCTGCTGGTTGTGTTCAACGGTTTGCGCCTGCTGCGCAAGTAAAGGATGAGGGGCGGGTGTGCTGAGTGCCGAGCTGAAGGCGTTTTACATGGTGGCCCGCCTGGGCAGCATTACCCAGGCTGCCAAAAAGCTCGGCCTGAGCCAGCCGACGGTGACGACGCAGATCCGCAACCTCGAAAGTCAGTATTCGGTCGAGCTGTTCTACCGTGGCGGCCGGCGTCTCAGCGTCAGCGAGGAGGGCGCGCGGCTGCTGCCGATGGTCAAGGTGCTGATGCAGCAGGAAGCCGACATCGAGTTTTTCCTGCGTAACTGCGGTCAGGTCCAGGGCACGTTGCGCATAGCCGCCACGGCGCCGTATTACATTCTCGACCTGGTGAAAACCTTCCGCGAACGCCTGCCGCAGGTTGAGGTTTCGGTGGAAATCGGCAACTCCCAACAGGTGCTTGAAGCGCTGGAGGATTACCGGGTCGATGTCGCGGCCTCGTCGCAGTTGCTTGACGACGCGCGACTGGTTCGCCGGGTGCTCGGTAGCGATCCGCTGGTGCTGGCGGTGCATCGCAATCATCCGCTGGCGGTTCACGATCACGTGCCGCTCGGCGCCTTGGCCGGGCACACCTTGCTGATGCGCGAACCGGGCTCGACCACCCGTCGTTTGACCGAAGAGTTGCTGCTCAGCGCTGGCGTGTGTTTCGGCCCGCTGCTGGAGATCGGCAGCCGCGAATCGATTCGCGAAGCGGTGCTGCGCAACATCGGCATCAGCATCATTGCCCGACAGGAAGTGCCCCATGATCCGCAACTGCGAGTGCTGACCATCGAGAATGCACCGCAGATACCCGAATACCTGTATTGCCTCAAGGAGCGCAAAAACGCGCGGCTGCCGGCGGCGTTTCTGGGGTTGGCGCAGGAAATGGCTCCGGCCTGAATTCTGTGGTGTCTGTACCGGCGCCATCGCGAGCAAGCTCGCTCCCACAGGGATTTTGGGTGTTCACACAATTTGTGTTTCACCTCAAACCCACTGTGGGAGCGAGCTTGCTCGCGATGAGGCCAGTTCAGGCAATACAAAATTTGAACCAAAATCCTTGAATACCACTATCGGCAGTTTTTGCCTTACTGCCACATGACGGACTCATTACAACTCTAGGATTGCCCCATCTGCTAGATGAGGTCCGTCCATGAACAACCCGATCGCAACTGCCTTGACCAACCCCGGTGCACCGATGAAAGTGCGCGGCGTACAGAAATGTTTTGGCGCTTTCACGGCGCTGGATAACGTTTCCCTCGACGTGGCGGCCGGTGAGCTGGTGTGTCTGCTCGGCCCGTCGGGTTGCGGCAAAACCACGTTGCTGCGTTGCATCGCCGGTCTGGAAAAGCAGGACAGCGGCGAGTTGTACCTCGGTGATCGTGACGTTTCCCACCTGGCGCCCCAAGCGCGGGACTACGGTATTCTGTTTCAGTCCTACGCGTTGTTTCCCAATCTCACCGTCGAAGCGAACATAGCCTACGGCCTCGCCGGCAGCGGTCGCGACGAAGTTCGCCGTCGTGTCGGTCAGATGTTGGAACTGGTCGGCCTGAGTGGCAGCGAGAAAAAGTATCCCGGTCAATTGTCCGGCGGCCAGCAGCAGCGGGTTGCCCTGGCTCGCGCCCTGGCCCCGGCACCTTCGCTGTTGCTGCTGGACGAGCCGATGTCGGCCCTCGATGCCCGGGTGCGCGAGCATCTGTGTACCGAGTTGCGCCAACTGCAACGCAACCTTGGCATCACCACCCTGATGGTCACCCACAATCAGGACGAGGCCATGCTGATGGCCGACCGCATCGCCGTGATGAACAACGGCAAGGTCGAGCAGTACGCCACGCCGCAGGAAATCTACAACCGCCCGGCCACGCCGTTTGTGGCGGAGTTCGTCGGCCAGGGTAATTGGCTACCCTTCCAGCGCAGCGGCGACAGCCACGCCCAGGTCGGCGGGATGAACATGCGTCTGGCCGATGGCAGCGCCAAGACCGCGTCGGGCCGCTTGTTCTGCCGTCCGGAAGCGATCAATGTCAATCCGCTGGTGCACGAGGAAAACCTGTTCCCGGCCAAGGTTCGCGAGATCACCTTCCTCGGCAACCGCTGCCGCATGAGCTTTGAACTCGATCATTTGCCGGGCCACGCCTTGCTGGCTGAGCTGGCGCCGGAAGCCATGCCGCGCCTTGGCACCCAGCAGATCATGGTCGCCTTGCCGCCGCGCAGCCTGCAGGTGTTTGCCTGATGAGCGCGAACATCGCCCTGCCGCTGCCGCACAAGCAGGTTCGGCAAACCACCCGCGCCGAGGTTGGTGACCGGTTGTTCGTGGTCGGTGGCAAAGTCCTCATGCTGGTGTTGTTGGGCGTTGCCGTATTGATGCCGTTGCTGGCGATCTTCTGGCGCGGTTTCAGCGCCGAAGCCGGGCAGGGCGGTGGCTGGGTCGCAGCGAAAGAGCTGGTGAGCAGCGAGAACTTCCATTGGTTGCTCGGTAACAGCCTGAAGGTTTCCCTCAGCGTCGCGGCCATTGTCGTACCGCTGGCCTACCTGTTTGCCTACGCCCTGCAACGCACCTTGATTCCGGCCAAAGGCATCTGGCGCGGTATTTCGCTGTTGCCATTGATGGCGCCGTCGATGCTGCCGGGGATTGCGCTGGTTTACCTGTTCGGCAACCAGGGCATGTTGCGTGGCCTGCTTTCGGACAACATCTACGGCTTCTGGGGCATTGTGCTCGGCGAAGTCATCTACACCTTCCCACACGCCTTGATGATTCTGCTGTCGGCCCTGTCCCTGGCCGATGCGCGACTGTTCGATGCTGCCTCCAGCATGGGAGCCAGCCCGGCCAAAGCCTTCCGCAGCATCACCTGGCCGGCGACCCGACAGGCTGTGTTCGCTGCGTTCTGCCTGGTGTTCACCCTGACCATCACCGATTTCGGCGTGCCCGTGGTGGTCGGTGGCGACTATCAAGTGCTGGCGCTGGAAGCCTACAAGGCGGTGGTCGGCCAGCAACAGTTTGGTCGCGGGGCGTTGATCGGCATGGTGCTGTTGCTGCCGGCGCTCTTCAGTTTCGGGGTCGATGCCTGGTTGCGTCGGCGCCATGGCGACGCCATGAGCGGTCGCGCCCAAGTGTTCAAGCCTTTGCCATCGAAGCTGCGCGACAGCTGCTACCTGGTCATCGTCCTGCTGATCTGCGCCGCGTTGCTGCTGGTGTTCGGCATGGCGGTGTTCTCGTCATTGGTGAAGTTCTGGCCGTACAACCTGTCGCTGTCGCTCAACCACTATCAGTTCAACGAAACCGCCGGCGGTGGCTGGCTGGCCTACGGCAACAGCCTGAAGATGGCCCTGGCCACGGCGTTGATCGGCAGCCTGCTGATTTTCACCGGCGCCTACCTGATGGAAAAAACCAAGGGCCAGCGCGGCCTGAACCTGACCTTGCGCATGCTCAGTTTCGTCCCGATGGCGGTACCGGGACTGGTGCTTGGGCTGGGTTACGTCTTCTTCTTCAATCTCACCGGCAACCCGCTGCATGTGCTGTACGGGACCATGACCCTGCTGATCGTCTGCACCATTGCTCACTATTTGACCACCGCACAAATGACCGCCACCACCGCGCTGCGTCAGCTCGACGCCGAGTTCGAAGCCGCCGCGCTGTCGCTCAAGGCGCCGCTGTATCGCCATTACCTGCGGGTCACCGTGCCTATCTGCCTGCCGGCACTACTGGACATCGTGCGCTACCTGTTCGTCTCGGCCATGACCACCGTTTCGGCGGCGATCTTCCTCTACAGCCCCGACACCATCCTCGCGGCGGTGGCGGTACTGAACATGGACGACGCCGGCAACGTCGGCGGTGCGGCAGCGATGTCGACGCTGATCCTGATTACCTCGGCGGGCGTGTCTCTGCTGCTGGCCTGGGCCTCGCGCGGTTTGCTGCGCCGCTCCCAAGCCTGGCGGCAGACCGCGCCCGGTCATTGAATCTGCACAACCCCTCAACTCAAAAACAGGAAAAGATCATGTTCAAGCCTATGGCCCTGGCCGCTGCTGTCCTCACCGCTTTCAGCCTGAACGCCTTTGCGGCGAAAACCGAGTTGACGGTGTACACCGCCCTCGAAGCCGAACAACTGAAGACCTACAAAGAAGCTTTCGAAAAGGCCAACCCGGACGTCGAAATCAAATGGGTGCGTGATTCCACCGGCATCATCACCGCCAAACTGCTGGCCGAAAAAGCCCGTCCGCAGGCTGACGCCGTGTGGGGCCTGGCAGCTTCCAGCCTGGCGATCCTTGATCAGCAAGGCATGCTGCAAAGCTATGCACCGAAAGACCTGGGCAAGATCGGCGCCAACTACCGCGACGCGGCCAACCCACCAGCCTGGGTCGGCATGGACGTCTGGGCCGCGACCATTTGCTTCAACACCGTCGAAGCCGAGAAGCAGGGCCTGACCAAGCCCGTGAGCTGGCAAGACCTGACCAAGCCTGAGTACAAAGGCAAGATCGTCATGCCGAACCCGGCATCGTCCGGCACCGGTTTCCTCGACGTCAGCGCCTGGCTGCAAACCTTCGGCGAGAAGCAGGGTTGGGCCTACATGGACGGCCTGCACCAGAACATCGGGCAGTACGTTCACTCCGGTTCCAAGCCTTGCAAACTGGCGGCGGCTGGCGAATTCCCGATTGGTATTTCCTTTGAATACCCGGCCGTTCAGCTGAAACGCCAGGGCGCACCGCTGGACATCATCCTGCCGAAGGAAGGCCTGGGTTGGGAGATCGAAGCGACTGCGGTGATCAAGGGTACTGCCCACGAAGAAGCGGCGAAGAAACTGGCTGACTTCTCCGCCAGTCCAGAGGCGATGGAACTCTACAAGGAAAACTTCGCCGTGCTCGCCCAGCCTGGCATCGCCAAGCCACAGACCGAACTGCCGGCTGACTACGAACAGCGCCTGATCAAGAACGACTTCGCCTGGGCTTCGAAGAACCGCGACGAGATCCTGACCGAATGGCGCAAGCGCTATGACGGCAAGTCAGAGAAAGTGGCGGCCAAGTAGGTCTTTATCGGCTGACAGGGCCTCTTCGCGAGCAAGCCCGCTCCCACATTGGAACGCATTCCCCTGTGGGAGCGGGCTTGCTCGCGAAGACGGTTTCACATTCAGGACAAGACTCCATGACACAACACAACGACATGCTGATCGTCGGCGCCGGCATCCTGGGTTTGTCCCACGCGTATGCCGCCGCCAAACGCGGTCTGAAGGTCAGGGTTTTCGAGCGCAGCGAAACGCCTGTTGGCGCTTCGGTGCGCAACTTCGGCCAGGCACTGGTCACCGGCCAACCGCCAGGACCAATGCTGGAACTGGCCCGCGCCAGTCGCGGGATCTGGTGCGACTGGGCGCAGCTCGCCGGCCTGCAACTCAAGCGCAATGGCTCGTACCTGTTCGCCCGCAACGAGGCGGAAGAGCAGTTGCTGGAAGCTTTCTGCGACGGCCGCGCCGTCGAACACGGTTACCGCGTCGACCTGCTGCGCGGCGCCGCGCTGCGCGATTTGTACGGCGGTCAGTTCCGCCATCACCGCGCGGCCTTGCATGGTATGGACGATCAGCAGCTGTATTCCCGCGAAGCGATTCCGGCGCTGATCGATTTCCTGCGCCGCGACCTGGGCGTCGAGTTTCACTTCTCTACCCTGGTACGCGATATCGAGCCGGGCCGCCTGCACAGCACCGCCGGCAGCTTCAGTGCCGGGCAGATCATCGTCTGCTCCGGCCACGATTATCAGACGCTGCTGGCCGAACAGATCGCCGAACTCGAGCCGCAAATCTGTCGCCTGCAAATGCTTCGCGCGCGCCCGCAAATCAACCTCAACCTGCAACACGCGCTGCTCACCGGTTTGAGTTGCGTGCACTACGGCGCCTTCGCCGACTTGCCGGAGGCCGGCGCGGTACAGGCAGAAATTCTGCGGTACGCGCCGCATCTGCACGAGAACGGTATCCACCTGCTGATCAGCCCGACGCCCTATGGTGAATTGATCATTGGTGATTCGCACCATTACGGCAGCGATCCGTCACCCTTCAATGCCGAGCAGATTGACGACTGGATGATCGAGCTGGCCGAGCAGACCCTGGGCTGCAAGGTACAAGTGGTCGAGCGCTGGCAGGGGGTCTATGGTTCACGGGGACCGGGACCGTTCTCGTTTCTGCGCCCGGCAAAAGGCCTGAGCGTGGCGTTGATGCATACCGGTGTCGGCATGAGTGTCGGGCCAGCGATGGCTGAACGAAACATCGCAGCTGTGTTGGGGGAAATCTGATGGCGCGCAATGAACAAGTCGTCGCCGAAGTATTCAGTCTGTACGAGCGTTT
The DNA here is from genome assembly GCF_054668325.1 of Pseudomonas sp. S2_F07. NCBI lineage: Bacteria > Pseudomonadati > Pseudomonadota > Gammaproteobacteria > Pseudomonadales > Pseudomonadaceae > Pseudomonas > Pseudomonas sp. S2_F07. The sequence continues at coordinate 3,556,654 of NZ_CP162758.1, read as the reverse complement.
TGGTGACAGCGATTACATCGGTGAACCGGTGTCGCAGATCGAGCACATGTCCCAGGCCGCTGAGCTGGCCATTGCCGAAGGCTTCGATGATGAAGTGATTCTGGCGGCGTTCTTTCACGACATCGGGCATATCTGCGCTGAAAGCGCGGAGAACATGGGCGGCTTAGGCGTGGTCAGTCATGAGCGTCTGGGTGCGGATTATCTGCGCCGCGCCGGATTCAGCGAGCGCATGGCGCGGTTGGTCGAGTATCACGTGCAGGCCAAGCGTTACCTGACGCTCAAGGAGGCGGGATACTACGAGCGCCTGAGTGAAGCCAGTCGCCGAACCCTGGAATATCAGGGCGGGGTGATGACGGCTGAAGAGGCGCAGGCGTTCGAGCAGGACCCGCTGTGTGCCGTGAGCTTGCGCATGCGCCAGTGGGATGAACTGGCGAAAGAGATGCATGTGCCGGTGATTGATCTGGCGGTGTTGAAGGACAAAGCGGTGCGTTTGTTGGCTGCATGAAGCCTTTGAACCGAGGCGCGGCCTTCGCGAGCAAGCCCGCTCCCACATTGGATTTGCGTCTGGTCACAGATTGTTGTTCCAGCACAAAAACCTGTGGGAGCGGGCTTGCTCGCGAAGAGGCCAGCGCTCACACCATAAATCATCGGTCATGCCACTAAAGCTGCTGCGCCAACCCCTCAACCTGCTCCTGCCGCTCCGCCTGATTCAATTTTGGATGAGGATTGAGCGACGACCACTGCGGATGCGCCCGCGCCTTGTTCAGCGCTTCGGGCAGTTTGCCTTCGCGCCAGGTTTTATCCTGTGGCGTGGCGACCTGAATACTGTCCATCGCAGCGTGCCCACGGGCATTAAGCGCTTGCAGCAATTGCCGCTGACGTAGCGCCAACAGCCGCAGCACGTTGTCATCCACCGTCAATTCACGCTGGCCCTTGATTTTACCGAGCAAACGGCTGCCGTAACTGCGCGCGGTTTGCAGGGCGCCGCCAGCGATGGCCCCGGCGAGTGCCGCCGCGCCCAGGGTGATGCCACCCACCAGCAGATCAACCCCGGCCCCGGCGGCCGCGCCGGCTGCGATTCCGCCACCGACTCGCACGCCCAATTGTTTCAGGGTTTCCGGATTGAACAAGTCGTCGCCCCAACGGCCGTCGAGCAGCGGCAAATCACTGGCGGCGGCATCCTGTGGGCGGAAGGCGTAGAGCTTGAGCAGGGCCTCGACGCAACGCTGCTCGCGCTGGCGTACGGCTTTGCGTAGTTCGCTGATCGCCTGTTGTTCCTGCTCGGCCTCACTGACCACACTGCGTCGGCAGGCCGCGCAATCGATCAATAATTCGGCAATCAACCGCGCCGCACTTTGCTGGCGAGCCAGACGCTGGGCTTGCTGATCGGCGATCAGGCGTTCGAGCTGCGGCCGGGCGGATTCCAGCAACAGGGCGAGACTTTCATAGAGTCGACGCTCGCCATCCTCCGGCGGCGCGACGCTGTCAAAGCGCACCAAGGCATGCAAGCCAAGCCGCGCCAGTGCTTCACGCCATGCCGGCTCGCGGTGGTTGGCGCTGCTGACGAAGTTCAGTACCGGCAGCAAGGGTTTGCCACAACTGGCCAGCACTTCCAGTTCGTCGCGATACTTGGCCAACACCGGCTCCCGGGCGTCGATCACATAGAGCCCGGCGTCCGACGCCAGCAACTGGCGCAGCACCTTGGCTTCCTGTTCGAAGCGTTGCCGGGCTTCGCTGCCATCGAGGAAACGAGTCAGCCGCGCCGGGCCGTCGAGGCGTTCGCCAGGCCGCTCCAGGCGTTCGAGGTAGTCGAGCAGGGCGATGGCGTCTTCCAGGCCGGGAGTGTCGTAGAGGTCGAGCAAGGGCTCGCCGTCCACCGACAACCGTGCACCTTCGACGTGCCGCGTGGTGCTGGGGCGATGGGACACTTCACCGAAGCCGACGTCGCGGGTCAGGGTACGCAGCAACGAGGTTTTGCCGACGTTGGTGTGGCCGACCACGGCGAGTTTCAGCGGCTGCTTCCAGGTATCAGTCATGACCCGTCTCCAGCCAGTTCATCGGTGCACAATCGGCAAACGGCAGCTCAAGCTGTTGCAGCGCCACGTGCCAGTCGCCCAGGCGTTCAGCGTCCAGTGCTTCTCCGGGTGGTGCCTGCAACAACCACACGCGGGTGGCGCTGGCACTGCGCGCCAGTTCGGCAATCAAGGCCAGGCTGCCGCGATCCGGCGAACGCCGTGGATCGCACGCAATGGCCAGGCGCGCGGGGGGAAAGCGACTCAGTTGTTCGAGGAGTTTGTGTCTCGATTCGCGGCTGTCGAGGATGCCGGCGTTGCTGACGGTTTTCGGCAATTGCGGTGGCCACGGGCGGTCGTCGTCCAGTTCGATGGCGACCAATAGAGCACCATCACTTTGTTGTTCACTGACGCCGCTTTCCACGCGATGCAGTTGGGCCGGTGCCGCATCGCTGACGCCGAGGCGCTCACTGGTGGGCATCAAGCGTTCGCGCAGTTGTGCGTAACCAGGCAGGTTCAAATCCAGGCGCAGCGCCGCCTGCCCGGATTTCCAGCGCCACAGGCAAAACAGCGCGAGCAGCAGGCGCGGCAAAACGCCGTAGACCAGCAGAACGCCCACCAGCCACGCGGCCCAGGCCTGGCGGGCGCTTTCGATGTTGAGGGCGGCGTCGCCACTGGCGCGGATCATCTCCTCGGTGGGCACGCTGAAGCCGAGCAGGGCCGGCAGCGCGCCGAGGGCCTGGGTCACGGCAATAAAAGTATCGGCGCCGAGGATGGTGGTTTCCCAGACGAAGCCATAGCGCCGGGTCGCCATCAACGCCAGCAGGATCACCAGCGCGCTGAGCATCGCCAGCAACCACAAGCTGTTGACCAGCACACCGATTGCCCAGCGGTTGAGTTTCTGCCGTTGCAGCAACAGCAGCAGAGCCGGCGCCAGTTGTGCGGCTTTGGCGTCCCGGGCGAGTTTTTCGCTTAGCCACAGCCACAGGCGTCCGAGGCTGGCGCCGTGTTCACCGGCAAACACCAGGCCCAAGGCCCAGCTCAGCAGCAGGATCAAATTGAGCCCGAGCAAGCTGCCCAAGGCCCAGAACACATTCACCGGGTGCAGGCCGTCGCCCATGGCGGCAAAGGCCAGGCCGGCCCCGCTGATCACCGCCAGCACCGCCATGACGATCAGCGCCAGTCGTGCACCTTGCAGCCAGTGTTTGAGGGCCGTAACCAGGCCATCGCGTTCAGCCAGCCACAGGGCCCGGCGTTGAATGCGCAACGGTAAATCGCCGCCGGTGCTGCGGGCCAGTCGGTTGGCTTCAAGGTCTTCCAGAGGGCCGGCGTACTCTTCGCGCAGGCGGATGGTTTCTGTCAGCCAGAGGGTATTGAGTTCAGTCACGCGGCATCCCGTCGCTTAATTGAGCAGTGAGCATAACCGCTGTGACGCTTATCGGCGAAAGCGAGGCTCTGGTATCCTCGCCGGCATGACTAAATCACTCCCCCTCAGCCTGATCGCAGCCCTCGGTGAAAACCGTGTGATCGGCGTCGACAACAGCATGCCCTGGCACTTGCCGGGGGACTTCAAATACTTCAAGGCCACGACGCTCGGCAAGCCGATCATCATGGGTCGCAAGACCTGGGATTCCCTCGGTCGCCCGTTGCCGGGCCGTTTGAACATCGTGGTCAGCCGTCAGGCGGATCTGGTGCTGGAAGGCGCGGAGGTTTATCCGTCGCTCGAAGCCGCTGTGGTTCGCGCCGAAGCATGGGCGAAGGAACAGGGCGTTGATGAGCTGATGCTGATTGGCGGGGCGCAGTTGTATGCGCAAGGGTTGGCGCAGGCTGATCGGTTGTACCTGACCCGCGTGGCGCTGAGCCCGGAAGGGGATGCGTGGTTTCCGGAGTTTGATTTGAACCAGTGGAAACTGGTGTCGAATGTGCCGAACCCGGCCGAAGGCGACAAACCGGCGTACAACTTCGAAGTCTGGGAAAAAGCCTAAAGATCGCAGCCAGCGGCAGCTCCTACAGGATCAGCGCATTCACTGTAGGAGCTGGCGAAGCCTGCGATCTTTTGATCTTTCTTTGCCACGAAAAGATCGCAGCCTGCGGCAGCTCCTACGCGTGAGCCAACTCCGAATGCTCATCCGCATCCAGCAATTCTTTATCAGTCTGCTGCATCACCTGACTGGTAATCGCCCCCGCCGTCATCGAGCCACTGACGTTCAACGCCGTACGCCCCATATCAATCAGCGGCTCGACCGAAATCAGCAACGCCACCAGTGACACTGGCAAGCCCATCGCCGGCAACACGATCAACGCCGCAAAGGTCGCACCGCCGCCAACCCCGGCCACACCGGCCGAACTCAGCGTGACAATCGCCACCAGCGTCGCGACCCACAGTGGGTCCAGCGGGTTGATGCCCACGGTCGGCGCCACCATCACCGCCAACATCGCCGGGTACAGGCCGGCGCAACCGTTCTGGCCAATGGTTGCGCCAAACGAAGCGGCGAAACTGGCGATGGACTGCGGGATACCCAGGCGACTGGTCTGCGCTTCGATGCTCAATGGAATCGTCGCAGCGCTCGAACGGCTGGTGAAGGCAAACGTCAGCACCGGCCAGATCTTGCGGAAGAAGCGTAGCGGATTGATCCCGGCGGCCGACACCAGCACGCCATGTACCACGAACATCAGGCCCAGGCCGATGTAGGACACCACCACGAAACTGCCGAGCTTGATGATGTCTTGCAGGTTCGAACCGGCGACCACTTTGGTCATCAGCGCCAGAACACCGTACGGGGTCAGCTTCATCACCAGGCGCACCAGACGCATCACCCAGGCTTGCAGGGTGTCGATGGCGTTGATCACTTTCTGACCTTTGTCAGCATCATCCTTGAGCAACTGCAGGGCCGCGACACCGAGGAACGCAGCGAAGATCACCACGCTGATGATCGACGTCGGCTTGGCCCGCGCCAGATCGGCGAACGGGTTTTGCGGAATGAACGACAGCAACAGTTGCGGCACATTCAGGTCGGCGACCTTGCCGGCGTAGTCGGTCTGGATGGTTTGCAGGCGCGCCATTTCCTGGGTACCGGCCACCAGGCCTTCGGCGGTCAGGCCGAACAGGTTGGTCAGACCGATGCCGATCAAGGCCGCGATGGCCGTGGTGAACAGCAGCGTGCCGATGGTCAGGAAGCTGATCTTGCCCAGCGATGAGGCGTTGTGCAGGCGGGCCACGGCGCTGAGGATCGAGGCGAACACCAGCGGGATCACGATCATTTGCAGCAGTTGCACATAACCGTTGCCCACCAGATCGAACCAGCCGATCGAGGTTTTGAGGACCGGGTTGCCGGCACCGTAAACGGTGTGCAAGGCCACGCCGAACGCCACGCCCAGCACCAGAGCGAGCAGGACTTTTTTCGCCAGGCTCCATGTGGTGTGGCGGGTTTGCGCCAAGCCGAAGAGCAGGGCGAGGAACACCAGCAGATTGAGGATCAGCGGCAGATTCATGAGAACTCCGAGTGAGACTTGTGCCAGCCACCTTCCGGGGCAGCTGCGAACCGGCAAGCCTAACAGCTTGAAAACTAATGAATTAATATCAAAAACGTATGGTGACTGTCGTTTTTGGAATAAGCGGATGTCGCTGTCAGAAATGCAACTGACGCGAAAGGGACGTGGGCGGTCGCTGACAGACGAGGACTGTCACACTTATTTGTTAGCGTCGATGTCTTTCATTCAGGGAGATATGCACATGAAGTTCGCACCGAAATTGCTGGCTGCAGCACTTTGCCTGGGCCTTGCCGGCCAGGTGCTTGCAACGGATCTGAAACACTGGCCCGCCGATCAGGCCAAGGCGCTGGAAGCGATGATCGCCGCCAACGCCAACAAGGGTAACTACGCGGTATTCGACATGGACAACACCAGTTACCGCTACGACCTCGAAGAGTCGTTGCTGCCGTTCATGGAGAACAAGGGCCTGATCACCCGCGACAAGCTCGATCCCTCCCTGAAACTGATGCCGTTCAAGGACACCGCCGACCACAAGGAAAGCCTGTTCAGCTACTACTACCGCCTCTGCGAAGTCGACGACATGGTCTGCTATCCATGGGTCGCCCAGGTGTTTTCGGGCTTTACGCTCAAGGAACTCAAGGGCTACGTCGACGAGATGATGGCGTCCGGCAAACCGGTGCCGGCGACTTATTACGAAGGCGACGTGGTCAAGAAACTCGACGTCAACCCGCCGAAGATCTTCACCGGCCAGCAAGAGCTCTACAACAAGCTGATGGAGAACGGCATCGAGGTCTACGTGATGACCGCCGCCTCCGAAGAACTGGTGCGCATGGTCGCGTCCGATCCGAAGTACGGCTACAACGTCAAGCCGCAGAACGTGATCGGCGTGTCGCTGCTGCTCAAGGACCCGAAAACTGGCGAGCTGACTACCGCGCGCAAGCAGGTCACCGCCGGCAAGTATGACGAGAAGGCCAACCTCGGCCTCGAACTGACCCCGTACCTGTGGACCCCGGCGACCTGGATGGCCGGCAAGCACGCGGCAATCCTGACCTACATCGATGAATGGAAAAAACCGGTACTGGTCGGCGGCGATACCCCTACCAGTGACGGTTACATGCTGTTCCACAGTGTTGACGTGGCCAAGGGCGGCATCCACCTGTGGGTCAACCGCAAGGACAAGTACATGACCCAGATCCAGGGCATGATGGCCAAGAACGCGGCGGCCCAGGCCAAGGAAGGGTTGACGGTGACTGCCGACAAGAACTGGGTGATCGTCAAGCCGGAAGAAATCCAGTAAGACCGGGTGCAACTACTGTAGGAGCGAGCTTGCTCGCGATGGTCGTTAACGATGACGCGTGCTTTCTGGTGCAGCGCGTCGTCCTTTCATCCATCGCGAGCAAGCTCGCTCCTACAAAGATCTCGGGTGAAGCACCGACTGTGTGAACACCGAAGATCCCCTGTGGGAGCGAGCTTGCTCGCGATGGGGCCAATCGGTGCAATGAAAGCCTCCGCTCGAACGACATCTCCTTACAGTCGCAACCTACGCATTCTTGCGTAGCGGCCTACGACTACGCCAGAATCCGCCGGCTTGTGCGCCTTACTCCCGGGCTCTACCGTCTACTCGTCGCTGAGCATCAGCGATCGGGTTTGGTAGCCCGGCTGTGTAGGGTGCAAAGCATCATGATTTGCAGGCGTTCTTACGTCTCTGCATTTTATGGTGGTCATGCACAGGGCGCTTTCGGGCGCGCCGGTTTCCTTACACCCCGGTCTACCAACCTGCGCATGGCCGCCACCCTTCGTTTGGTAGCGAGGGTGATGGCTCCTTGTCTTAATGTGTAGGGAGTTTTATCTATGCTCAAAATTACCCCCGATCCCCCAAATACCGACAACCTCTGCGCCCACATCAACACCACCCCGCGCAAACCCAGCCGAACATTCGTGATCGCCCCCGGCCTCGACACCGAAACCCTGTTGGCCCACGCCTGCGAATCCCTCGCCTCGGCCAATGTCATGGCCAGCGATTTCGCCGGATTGCTGGAAGGCTCGCAACGCAGCACGATGCTGGGGATTGCGCAGGTGATCATGCTGGGCGAGTTGGCGGTGAATCAGGCGTTGGATAACCTCGACCCGCAGGACTGATCGATGTGAGGCCCACTCGCCCACTGTAGGAGCGAGCCTGCTCGCGATGGTCGTTAACGATGACGCGTGCTTCCTGATTTAGCGCGGTGTCTTTACGTTCATCGCGAGCAGGCTCGCTCCTACAGGGGATCGGCGTAAACAAAAATGCCCCGCACTTGGCGGGGCATTTTCATGTTCGACGGTTAACGCTTACAGCCCGTCAAGCATCGCCTTGTTACGCACAGCACCCTTGTCGGCGCTGGTCGCCAGCAGGGCGTAGGCTTTCAGGGCGGTGGTCACTTTGCGTGGACGCACTTCAACCGGCTTCCAGCCTTTCTTGTCCTGCTCGACCCGGCGTGCAGCCAGTTCTTCATCGCTGACCAACAGGTTGATCGAGCGGTTCGGAATGTCGATCAGCACTTTGTCGCCGTCCTGCACCAGACCGATTGCACCACCGGCAGCGGCTTCAGGCGAAGCATGGCCGATGGACAGGCCCGAGGTGCCGCCGGAGAAACGGCCGTCGGTGAGCAGGGCGCAGGCTTTGCCCAGGCCTTTGGATTTCAGGTACGAAGTCGGGTAGAGCATTTCCTGCATGCCCGGGCCGCCTTTCGGGCCTTCGTAGCGAATGATGACGATGTCGCCTTCTTTCACTTCGTCAGCAAGGATGCCGCGCACGGCGCTGTCCTGGCTTTCGAAGATCTTGGCGTTGCCTTCGAACACGTGGATCGACTCGTCGACACCAGCGGTTTTCACCACGCAACCGTCAAGAGCGATGTTGCCGTAGAGAACGGCCAGGCCGCCTTCTTGCGAGTACGCGTGCTCGACACTGCGGATGCAGCCGTTTTCACGGTCGTCGTCCAGGGTTTCCCAGCGGGTCGACTGGCTGAACGCGGTTTGCGTCGGGATGCCCGCAGGACCGGCCTTGAAGAAGTGGTGCACGGCTTCGTCGGTGGTCTGGGTGATGTCCCACTTGGCGATGGCTTCTTCCATGCTGCGGCTGTGCACGGTCGGCAGCTGGGTATGCAGCAAGCCGCCACGGGCCAGCGAACCGAGGATGCTGAAAATCCCGCCGGCACGGTGCACGTCTTCCATGTGGTACTTCTGGATGTTCGGCGCGACCTTGCACAGTTGCGGCACGTGACGGGACAGACGGTCGATGTCGCGCAGGTCGAAATCGATCTCGGCTTCCTGGGCAGCGGCCAGCAAGTGCAGGATGGTGTTGGTGGAACCGCCCATGGCGATGTCCAGGGTCATGGCGTTTTCGAACGCCTGGAAGTTGGCGATGTTGCGCGGCAGTACCGACTCGTCATTCTCGCCGTAGTAACGTTTGCACAGCTCGACGATGGTGCGGCCGGCCTGCAGGAACAGCTGCTCGCGGTCGCTGTGGGTGGCCAGGGTCGAACCGTTGCCCGGCAATGCCAGACCCAGGGCTTCGACCAGGCAGTTCATCGAGTTGGCGGTGAACATGCCGGAGCACGAACCGCAGGTCGGGCATGCGCTGCGCTCGTACTCGGCGACTTTCTCGTCAGAAGCGCTGGAGTCGGCGGCGATCACCATGGCGTCGACCAGGTCGAGGCCGTGGGAGGCAAGTTTGGTCTTGCCGGCTTCCATCGGGCCGCCGGATACGAAGATCACCGGGATGTTCAGGCGCAGGGACGCCATCAACATGCCGGGGGTGATCTTGTCGCAGTTGGAGATGCACACGATCGCGTCGGCGCAGTGGGCGTTGACCATGTACTCGACGGAGTCGGCGATGATCTCGCGGCTCGGCAGCGAATAGAGCATGCCGTCGTGGCCCATGGCGATGCCGTCATCGACAGCGATGGTGTTGAATTCCTTCGCCACGCCGCCGGCGCGTTCGATCTCGCGGGCGACCAGTTGGCCCAGGTCCTTGAGGTGTACGTGACCCGGTACGAACTGGGTGAACGAGTTGGCAATGGCGATGATCGGCTTCTTGAAGTCGTCATCTTTCATCCCCGTGGCGCGCCACAGTGCGCGGGCACCGGCCATGTTGCGGCCGTGGGTGGATGTTTTCGAGCGGTAATCAGGCATGAAGCACTCCGGGCGGCTAATCAGGTATCAAAAGGGAAGTGAGCTTCTATTGACGTCTGGAACACTCAGAAATGGCCGCGTGTCCGGAAGTTGCCGATAACTTTGCGGGATCGCCGCGCGCTTCAGCTTGAGCTCATAAACCCGCCGGGGATGACTGGCGATGAATGTTCGCGATTCTACACGGCTGGCGGCTGGAGGGAATGCTCGCAAGCATGGAGAGAGCGTTCACATGACGTGTGGGCAAACTCTCGGCGTCATGCCTCGCTGATCGGGTGGCGCTGACTGATCACAGTGTTCAACCCATGCCCCCATGGCACTCAGAATCAAAAAGCACACTGCAAGGGCAGTAATCAGGTGATCACTGGCCATGTTGATCACGGCACTGATCAGGCCGCCACACATGAAAATAAACAGACTGCCGGCAGAAGTCGCGGTACCGGCATGTTGCGGGTAGAGGCCCATTGCCCTGGAGTTGGCGATGGGCCGGGAAATGGTGGTGCCGGCAGTGCAGATCAGCATGGGGATCAGCACCGTTGCGGCGGACAGGCCGAATTGCAGGTTCAGCCAGAGCATCACCAGTCCCGACAGGGCGATCAGGCCCAGGCCTGTGATGATTTGCGTGGAGCCTTCCAGATGGCGATGCAGGATGCTCGCAACAACCCCGCCGATTACATAAGCCGAGCCATACAGCAACAGCGCCCAGGCGAACTGATAGGCCGAAAGGTCCAGGTGTTCCATGAAAATGATCGGCGAAATGACGATGAACGAAAAATGGCAGGCGAAGGCGAGGGCAGAGATCAGCCAGTAGCCGGTAAATCGGATGTCGGAAAGGAGCATCCAGTACGCGCCGAAAAATCGCCGGGACTGCCGCTCGCTACTTCGGCTTTCTTTTAGCAGGAACCACGATCTCAGCCAGACAATGGCTGCCAGGGTGATGAATACATAAAAGCTGCCCTGCCAATCCAGATGCAACTGCAACCATGTACCCATCAGCGGAGAACTGGAGATGAAAATCCCGCCGGCGGTCGTCGTCCAGATGCGCAGTCGTTCCAGCTCGCGGCCGCTGAACAGATCCTGGATCAATGCCTGAGACAAGGCAAACGATCCGCAGCCCACTGCCTGAACCACTCGAAAGCCCAAAAACCAGGTGAAATCGGTGGCGAACAGGCAACCTGTTGCTCCCACCGCGGCAAGTGCCATCCCCCCCAGTAACAGCTTTTTGCGGCCGAACATGTCGGACAACGGCCCGATCAGCAGCAGTGAGCACGCCAGGCCGATGGCAAAGATGCTGACGGATAGGGCGATATCGGAAGGTGTGGTACGAAAGTGGTCGGAAAGGGCGGGGAAGGAGGGAAGGACCACGTCGAGAGGGAAAACGGCGAGCAGCGTCATGGCCATCAGCAGCAGGATGAACGACGACTTTTCTTTGGCATGCAGGGTGTTGGTCATCAATCAACGCGCTCGGTCCGTGAAGGGGGAGACGAGAGTTGATTTGATGCGGTTGCAAGTCAATGCCGGTGGCGCGGGACTTTTCTGAAACTGTTGTAGGAGCGAGCTGACTCGCTCCTGCACGCAGGTTTTGGTTAGCTGTTAGGCAACAACCGGCAAGTAATGCTCTTGATGTACCGCGTCTCGGCAATGGCCGGGTGCACTGGATGATCCGGACCTTGACCACCACGTTCCAGTATCTGAATGTTGCGGTCCAGGTGACGGGCGCTGGTCAGCAGAATGTTCTGCAGGTCGTCTTCCGGCAGGTGCATCGAGCACGATGCGCTGACCAGGATGCCGTCCTTGGTGAGCAGGCGCATGGCTTGTTCGTTCAGGCGGCGGTAGGCGCCTTCGCCGTTCTTCATGTCTTTCTTGCGCTTGATGAACGCCGGCGGGTCGGCCACGATCACGTCGAAGCGTTCCTCGCTGGCTTTCAGCTCTTTGAGGGCTTCGAACACGTCGCCTTCGATGCAGGTCATTTTCTCGGCGAAGCCGTTCAGCGCGGCGTTGCGCTCGACACCGTCGAGGGCGAAGGCCGAAGCGTCGACGCAGAACACTTCACTGGCGCCGAACGCGGCAGCCTGCACGCCCCAGCCGCCGATGTAGCTGTAGAGGTCGAGCACGCGTTTGCCTTTGGCGTACGGCGCCAGGCGTGCGCGGTTCATGCGGTGGTCGTAGAACCAGCCGGTTTTCTGACCCTGGATGACCGGGGCTTCGAATTTCACGCCGTTCTCTTCGAGGGCAACCCACTCCGGCACCAGGCCGAATACGGTTTCTACGTAGCGGGTGAGGCCTTCGGCGTCACGGGCAGCGGAGTCGTTCTTGAACAGGATGCCGCTCGGCTTGAGCACTTGGGTCAGCGCTGCAATCACGTCGTCTTTATGGGCTTCCATGGTCGCCGAGGCGATCTGTACCACCAGGATGTCGCCGAAACGGTCGACCACCAGGCCTGGCAGCAGGTCGGAATCACCGTAGACCAGGCGGTAGAACGGCTTGTCGAACAGACGATCACGCAGGGACAGGGCTACGTTCAGGCGATGCACCAGCAGCGACTTGTCCAGCGGCAACTTGATGTCGCGCGACAGCACACGGGCGCAGATCAGGTTGTTCGGGCTCATGGCAACGATGCCCAGCGGCTTGCCGCCGGCGGCTTCGAGGATCGCCTGGTCGCCGGCCTTGAAACCGTGCAAAGGCGTAGCGGCTACATCTATTTCGTTGCTGTAGACCCACAAGTGACCGTTGCGCAGACGACGGTCGGCGTTGGCTTTGAGGCGCAGGCTAGGCAGGGACATGTCGTCGCTCCGGAAAAAAGAGCGGGAGTATAGCGTGTTGGGACCCCGGATTGGCCTGCAAGTGGACATGTGGCGAGTGTTGTCATGCGATTTGGTATGTCGGATCCAACTTCATAAAGGTTAGAATCACCGTCTGACCCAGAGTGTGCACAAATGTCCCAAGAGCTGACTTCCGAACAGATCCAACAAGCCCTGCAGGGCATCAGCGTACCGGCCCAGCCGCAAATCATGGTGGATTTGCAGATGGAGCAGTACATGCCCGATCCGGACCTGGAAGTCATTGCCAAACTGATCTCCCAGGATCCGGGACTTTCCGGGTCCCTGCTGAAGATCGTCAATTCGCCGTACTACGGGCTGAGCAACAAGATTGCTTCGATCCAGCGCGCGGTGAATCTGCTGGGCAGCCGTTCGGTCATCAACCTGATCAATGCGCAGTCGATCAAGGGCGAGATGAATGACGACACCATTGTCACCCTGAACCGTTTCTGGGACACCGCTCAGGACGTGGCCATGACCTGCCTGACCCTGGCCAAGCGCATCGGCATAGAGAACGGCGATGAAGCCTATGCCCTGGGCCTGTTCCACGACTGCGGCGTGCCCTTGATGCTCCAGCGCTTCCCCGACTACATGGGCGTTCTGGAGCAGGCCTATGCCAACGCCAGCGCCGAATGCCGGGTGGTGGACACGGAGAACCAGGTGTTCAATACCAATCACTCGGTGGTCGGGTATTACACGGCCAAGTCCTGGCGCCTGCCGGAACACGTGAGCGCGGCGATCGCCAATCACCACAATGCCCTGGCGATCTTCAGCGATGAATCTTCGCGCAACAGTTCGTTGAAGAACCTGTTGGCGATCCTGAAGATGGCCGAGTACATTTGCGCGTCGTACCGCGTGCTGGGCAATCAGACCGAAGATCACGAGTGGAACAGCATCGCGCCGCTGGTGCTCGATTATGTCGGCCTCTCGGACTACGACTTCGAGACCCTCAAGCAGACGATCCGCGACCTCGGCACTCATCGCTGAGTGTCGGAACCTTCCAGGCCATGCGCCTGAGCCGAGAGCACCATGCCTGAATTGCCAGAAGTCGAAACCACCCGTCGCGGCATCGCGCCGTACCTGGAGGGTCAGCGTGTCAGCCGGGTGATCGTGCGTGACCGGCGCTTGCGCTGGCCAATTCCCGAAGACCTCGATGTGCGGTTGTCCGGACAGCGTATCGTGCTGGTGGAACGACGCGCCAAGTACCTGCTGATCAATGCCGAAGTCGGCACCTTGATCAGCCATTTGGGTATGTCAGGCAATTTGCGGCTGGTGGAAGCCGGGCTGCCGGCGGTCAAGCATGAGCATGTGGACATCGAACTGGAGTCGGGCCTGGCCCTGCGTTACACCGACCCGCGACGCTTCGGCGCAATGCTCTGGAGCCTCGACCCGTTCAATCACGAATTGCTGATCCGCCTGGGCCCTGAGCCACTGACCGACCTGTTCGACGGCGAGCGTCTGTTCCAGCAGTCCCGCGGACGTTCGATGGCGGTCAAGCCGTTCATCATGGACAACGCGGTGGTGGTGGGCGTGGGCAATATCTACGCGACTGAAGCGTTGTTCGCCGCCGGGATCGATCCGCGCCGCGAAGCCAAGAGCATTTCCCGTGCGCGTTACTTGAAGCTGGCCATCGAGATCAAGCGCATCCTGGTCGCCGCCATCGAGCGCGGCGGTACAACGTTGCGGGACTTTATCGGCGGTGACGGTCAGCCTGGTTATTTCCAGCAGGAACTGTTCGTGTACGGCCGTGGCAGTGAACACTGCAAGGTCTGTGGCACGGGCTTGCGGGAAGTGAAGCTCGGGCAGCGCGCCAGCGTGTTTTGCCCGCGTTGTCAGAGCTGATACGTCAGTTAGATTTTCAGTGAGGCTGATGACGCCTTCGCGAGCAAGCCCGCTCCCACAGGGGAATGCATTCCAAATGTGGGAGCGGGCTTGCTCGCGAAGGCGGCCTGACAGGCGCCGAATGGCTTAAGCCTTCCCGGTAATTTTCCGGTACTTCTCCATCAACTGCTCTTCAGTCTCCGGATGAGCTTCGTCCAGTGGAATGCAATCCACCGGGCAAACCTGCTGGCACTGCGGTTCGTCGTAGTGGCCGACACACTGGGTGCACAGGTTCGGGTCGATCACGTAGATCTCTTCGCCTTGGGAAATGGCGGCGTTCGGGCACTCGGGTTCGCAGACGTCGCAGTTGATGCAATCGTCGGTGATGATCAGGGACATGCTAACTCCAGCCAGGGCGGCAAGCCCGGGCGCAATAAACCAATGCGCACAATTGTGCCGCATTGGCGCCCGCAGTGCACGCGGGCGCGATCAAGTGCAGAAAGGTGCAGGCTGCGAAAGCTGAAAAGATCGCAGTCTGCGCCAGCTCCTACTTCTTGAAGCGTTCGGTCAGTGCATCCGCCACCACAGGGTGCACGAACTTGGTGATATCGCCGCCCAAGGCTGCAATTTCACGGACCAGCGTCGAGGAAATGAACGAATAACGCTCGGACGGGGTCAGGAACAGGCTTTCCACGTCCGGCGCCAACTGGCGGTTCATGTTGGCCAGCTGGAATTCGTATTCGAAGTCCGACACCGCACGCAAACCACGCAGGAACACATTGGCGTTCTTCTCTTTGGCGAAGTGCGCCAACAGCGTCGAGAAGCCGACGACTTCAACGTTCGGCAGATGTTTAGTGACCTCGCGCGCCAGTTCTACCCGTTGTTCCAGAGGAAACAGCGGGTTTTTCTTCGGGCTCGCGGCGACGGCGATGATCACGTGATCGAACAGGCGCGAGGCGCGTTCGACCAGATCGCCATGGCCCTTGGTAATAGGGTCGAAGGTACCTGGGTACAACACTCGGTTCATCGCGTCGTCCTGGCGGGAATCCGTTGGGGAGTCGGATGGTATCGCAGCCTTCCCGGTCGGCCAAGTCGCCTGTTGGGTAAGAAAGCACTATAGACGATGGGAATATTCGTCATTTTCATGGATTTTTTAAACGTTCGGCCAGGGAAGTCGCCAGTTGTGCCGTCAGTCCGTAGACCGACAACTGCGGATTGGCGCCAATGCTGGTGGGGAACAGCGAGCCGTCGTGAATCGACAGATTGCCCAGTTGGTGATGTCGGCCGAGGCTGTCGGTCACCGCGATTGTCGGGTCTTCTCCCATGGCGCAACCGCCCATCACATGGGCACTGCCCAGGCGTGTGCGATACAACTCCAGGCTCAGGCTGTCGATCAGCGTGCGCGCTTCGGCGAGGGTCTTCACGTAGCGGGCGTCGGCGTGCATCGGCATCACGGCCTTGGCGCCACCGGCAAACTGGATCTCGGCCATGGTATGGAACGCCCGACGCAATCCATCCCAGGCGTAGGGTGATAGCTGGTAATCCAGCACCGGCGTGTCATCGCTGCGCAATTCGACGCTGCCACCGGGGCTGTCCGGGTGAAAACCGTCCCGCAGCAACGCCAGCATGGCGTGGGTATGGGCCAGATTGGCCATGTGCTGCGAGTTTTCCTGGCCGAAACCACCGAGCAGTGTCGTGGCCAGCGCCGGATGCAGGGGCGGGACTTCCAGTTTGTAGGACATCTTGCCCGTGGTGCCGTCCTGCCACTGGAAATGGTCGGAATAGATCGACTGCGGCGCGCCGTAGAAAGGGTTGACCACTTCGTCGAACAACGCAGCGGACATGTTCACCGGGTGCAGGAATGTGCGTTTGCCCAGGCGCTTGTGCGGATCGGGTGCTCCGGAACGCATCAGCAGGGCCGGGCTGTTGATGCCGCCACCGGCCAGCACGAAATGCCGCGCCTTGACCGTGATGGTGCGTCCGGTCGGTGCGACGCAGCGTTCATCCATCGCCGAACATTGCAGGCCGATGACCTTGTCGCCGCTGATGTTGAGTTTTTCGGCGCGGGCCAGGTAAAGCAGCTCGCCGCCTTTTTCCAGGGTTGCTGGAATGGTGGTGACCATCATCGATTGCTTGGCGTTGGTCGGGCAGCCCATGCCGCAGTAGCCGAGGTTCCAGCAGCCGCGAACGTTGCGCGGGATGACGTGCCATGAGTAATTCAGTGCTTCGCAGCCCTTGCGGATCACATCGTTGTTGGCGTTGGGTGGCACCATCCACGGCGCGACGCCCAGGCGTTGCTCCATTTTCTCGAACCACGGCGCCATTTCCGCCGGGCTGTGGCCCTTGACGTTGTGCTCTTTGGCCCAGTGTTCCAGGGTCGGCTCCGGAGTGCGGAAACTGGAAGTCCAGTTGATCAGCGTGGTACCGCCCACTGCCCGGCCCTGGAGGATGGTGATCGCGCCGTCCTTGCTCATGCGGCCGATGCCTTCCTGGTAAAGGCTGGCGTAGGCCTGGTCTTCCAGCAGCTTGAAGTCGCTGCTGGTCTTGAGCGGGCCTTCCTCGATCAGCAGCACCTTGTATCCGGCGGCACTGAGGATTTCGGCGGTGGTGCCGCCGCCGGCACCACTGCCGATGATCGCCACGTCCGCTTCGAGCGTCAGGTCCTGGGTCAGTTGCGAGCCGTTGTAGGTTTTCCAGCCTCGGGCCATGCCTTCGCGGAACGGATCGGGTACGGGCATCTTTCAGGTTCTCTTTATTATTTTGGATGCGGTGGTGTGGCGACTGGCGCCATCGCGGGCAAGCCACGCTCCCACAGGTTATGTGCAGAGTTTTAAACGGTGGGTGGCCCGGGATACCCGCAATGCGCCCACGATTCCTTGCGGCCGTACCAGGCCATCATCACCAGCTGCAGCAAGGAACTGTGGCCCATGCGCAACAGGCTCAACGAGCTGTTTTCCCAGCGGTTCAGAAACTGCCGGATATCATCGGCCCTGGCATTTTCCCAGCTGCCCCAGATCCCGGTCAGCGGTCCGCGGGTCACGGCCATGCCCAGCACATCGAACAGTTGCTGGGTCAGCTTGAGCATCTCCGGCGACAGGTGGGCGAGGTTGTAGTCCAGGCTTTTCAGTGTGCCCTCGACAGCCTCGGGCATCCGTTCGGTGGTCACGGCACCCTCGAGCATGACCGGAATCAATGCCCGCAAGAACAGCAGGTCGCCGCTGCGCAACGTGACAAAACCATTGGCCGGAACGCTCGACGAGCAACCGCTGAGGCTGGCTCCGAGCCCGGCGGTGGCAAGGAAAGCTGTGGCGCCGAGGCTGAATTTAAGCAGCCCGCGCCGTGACAGCGCGGGTGTATCGGACAGGCTGGGGATCATTATTGTTATTACCTGACGGTGATGATCGTTAGCGGATGAACAGCTTCTGGATCAGCTTCTGAATCGACTTGCCGTACGGCGGGTAGATCAACTTCGCGGCGTTGAACCGTTGTTTGATCAACACGCCTTTGGCCTTGCTGAAGGTCAGGAAGCCTTCATGGCCGTGGTAGTGGCCCATGCCCGAGGCACCGATGCCGCCAAACGGCATGTCGTCCTGGGCGACGTGCAGCAGGGTGTCGTTCAGGCACACGCCGCCGGAATGGGTTTCGTGCAGCACGCGCTGTTGTTCGCGCTTGTCGTAGCCGAAGTAATACAGCGCCAGTGGGCGAGGGCGCTGGTTGATGTAGGCAAATGCCTGGTCCAGATCCTTGTACGGCACGATCGGCAGCAGTGGCCCGAAGATTTCGTCCTGCATCACCGTCATCTCGTCCGTGACGTTGAGCAGCAGGCTATGGCCCATGCGGCGGCCCTGGCCCTGGTCGAACAGCGGCATCAGCAGCGCACCCTTGCTGGTGGCGTCGCTGACGTAACCGTTGAGACGCGCCAGTTGTCGCTCATTGATGATCGCGGTGTAGTCCGGGTTGTCGGCCAGTGTCGGATAGAACCCGCGGACGGCTGTGCGATAGGCTTCGACGAAACTTCCGACGCGATCCTCCGGCACCAGCACATAGTCAGGGGCCACGCAGGTCTGGCCGGCATTCAGGGTCTTGCCGAAGGCGATGCGCTCGGCGGCGTCCTTGAGCGGCACGTCGTGAGAAACAATGGCCGGGGACTTGCCGCCCAGTTCCAGGGTCACCGGGGTCAGGTTTTCCGCAGCGGCGCGCATCACGTGTTTGCCAATGCTGGTGGCGCCGGTGAACAGCAGGTGATCAAACGGCAGGCGTGAAAACGCCACGCCCATATCCGCCTCGCCCAGGACCACGCAAACCAGGTCTTCGGGGAAGATTCGCGCCAGCAGTTGCTTCATCAGCAAGCCGGTCGCGGGGGTCGACTCACTGAGTTTGAGCATTACCCGATTGCCCGCCGACAGCGCGCCGACCAACGGACCGATGGCCAGGTACAGCGGATAGTTCCACGGCACGATGACCCCGACCACGCCCAGCGGTTGGTAAACCACTTTGGCCGAAGCCGGCTGGAAGGCGGCGCCCACCTTGCGTCGCGAGGCGCGCATCCAGCCCTTGAGGTGTTTGCTGGCGTAATGGATGCCGTGCAGGCTGGGCATCAGTTCGGCGAGCAGGGTTTCATCGGCGCTGCGATGGCTGAAGTCCTGGCTGATCGCATCGATCAGGGCCTGGCGTTCATTGTTCAATAAATCCTTTAGTGCCTTGAGCCATTGCTGGCGCTGCGCGGCCGGTGGCATCGGGTTGGCGGCGTAGGCGGCACGCTGTGCGTCGAACAGGGCCTGAAGCTCTTCCAGCGGCTGCTGTAGGTTCTGCAGGTAGGAAATTTCAGCAGTCATGGTCGGCTCCGGATTTATTGTAATGAAGCACTTTTTAGAGTCTATGCTCTAAAAAGTCAAATGACATCCTGGAACAGCTTGGTTTTATCCGCTCGCGGATAGATCTAAGATGCCCGTCAACGCACTCTGAATTAAAGCTCAAGCCATGGCCCCACGGATCAAAACCAGCGAGCGCATCGTGCAGAACAGCCTGGAGCTGTTCAATCAGCAGGGCGAGCGCAGCATCAGCACCAACCACATTGCTGCCCACATGGAAATTTCCCCGGGCAACCTGTACTACCACTTCCCGAACAAGCAGGCGATCATCGCCGTGCTGTTCAGCGAGTACGAAAGCCTGGTGGACAGCTTCCTGCGCCCGCCCCAGGGCCGCGCCGCCACGGTGGAAGACAAACGCTTCTACCTCAAGGAGCTGCTGTCGGCGATGTGGCGCTACCGGTTTCTGCATCGCGATCTCGAGCATCTGCTCGACAGCGATCCGGACCTTGCCGACCGCTATCGACGCTTCTCCCAGCGCTGCCTGATCCAGGGTTCGGCGATCTACGAAGGTTTCGTCGCCGCCGGCATCCTGAAGATGGACAAGGTGCAGATCGAGTCCCTGACGCTCAATGCCTGGATCATCCTCACTTCCTGGGTGCGCTTCCTGTGCACCACGCGGGAGAACTCCAGCCACTTGAGCGAACAGGCCATTAAACGCGGGGTGTATCAGGTGCTGGTGCTGGAAGCCGGGTTCGTCACGGATGAGGCCCGCGATGCGGTCAGCGCCTTGTTCGAAGAGTTTTACGTGCCCCTCGCCCAGGCGCTGGAAGAAGTACAGTAGGATCAAGTTCGAGTTATTCAAAGGAGCCCGCTATGCCCATTGCGCAACTGATCAGCCCGCAAGCACTGGACCTGAAAAAGGACCAGCCGGGGCTGGTGATTCTGGATTGTCGTTTTGCCCTCGAAGACCCGGATTACGGTCAGCGCAGCTATGCCGAAGGGCACATCGCCGGTTCGAGCTATGCCGACCTCGAACGCGATCTGAGTGGTGCCGTGGTCAAGGGCGTGACCGGGCGTCATCCGTTGCCCGAGCCGGCGCAACTGATCGAGCGCCTGCAAGCCTGGGGCATCAATGCCGATAGCGAAGTGGTTCTGTATGACGACGGTCCGGGAGCCTATGCGGCGCGGGCCTGGTGGTTGCTGGCATGGCTGGGCAAGCGCGACGGTGTATTCATCCTCGATGGCGGTCTCAAGGCCTGGCACGCGGCCGGTTTGCCGCTGAGCCTGGATGCGCCGGTGATCACCCCTGGATCCTTCACCGGCAGTCCTGACACGGCGTTGCTGATCAGTGCCGAGCAGCTGCAAAAGCGCCTTGCACGGCCGGAACTGACCCTGCTTGATGCCCGCGCACTGCCGCGTTTCAAGGGTGAAATGGAACCAATCGATCCGGTTGCCGGGCACATTCCCGGTGCCCAGTGTGCGGCGTTTACCGACAACCTGGACAGTGACGGGCGCTTCCTGCCAGCCGATCAGCTCAAGCAGCGCTTCGCCGCGAAATTGGGCGATCGCTCACCGAGTGATCTTGTAGCGTATTGCGGTTCCGGTGTGACGGCGTGCCACAACCTGTTTGCGCTGTGTCTGGCCGGTTATCCGTTGGGTTCGTTGTATGCCGGGTCGTGGAGCGAGTGGATCAATGAGCCTGCGCGGGGCATCGCCACCGGCGAATGAGCGCCACGAAACCTTGTGGGAGCGAGCTTGCTCGCGATGGGGCCATTACATTCAATATTGATGCTGATTGTTAAGCCGCCATCGCGAGCAAGCTCGCTCCCACAGGGATGGATGGTGTTTGTGAGACCTCGTTAAGCCTCAAGTCCCCGCTTTGCACTGCGATACGCCCCCGGTCCAACCCCATACACCTGCTTGAACTGTCGGCTCAGATGGCTCTGGTCGGCAAACCCCAGTTGCATCGCAACTTCCAGCGGCAAACAACCACTTTGCAGCAAGGCCCGCGCCCGGGCGATGCGTTGTTGCATCAGCCAGGTGTGTGGCGGCATACCGGTGGCCCGACGGAACACCCGGGCGAAATGGAATGGCGAGAGGTTGACCGCCGCCGCCAGCACCTCCAGGGAGGGTGGTTCTGCCAGTTGTGCGTGCAGCAGTTCCTTGGCCAATGTCACCGCCCGGTGTTCTTTCCCGGGTTTTCCAGCGTTCGGAACCGCCGCATGACGCTGCAACAGCGACAGCATCAGTTCGCGCCAGACCGTTTGTTGCTGCAATGCGGTGGCGGGGCTTTCCAGTAAACGGTGAAGCTGGCAGAAACCGTTCACCAGATCCCGATCGCGATACAGCGTGGCGCCGAACGCCGGCAAGTGATGGGTCGGCAGTTCGAGTTCGGCCAGTAGCGAAGTTATCTGCCCGCTGTCTGGATAAAACGCCCGGTACAGCCAGCCATCCTCGGTGCCTTTGTGGCCGGTGTGCAGTTCATCGGGGTTGATCAGCACCAGCGTGCCGCTACCCGCCAGGTGTTCGGCGCCGCGATAGCGATAACGCTGGGCGCCGGCCATGATCATGCCGATCACATAGCCGTCATGCACATGGGGGGCAAAGCGATGATCGATGTAGCGGGCGGACAACAACTCGACCCCGGCCAGTGGCGGGGTTTGCCAAAAGTGGATTGACTCGCTTTGTTCAGCATCCATGATTCAAGTGCGCCCTGCGGCGGCCAGCCACTCGGGGATGCGCCGTTCCAGGTAGTAACCCGGTTGCCTGAGCGTGCCGTCGACGAAGCCGACATGCCCGCCCTTGGCTTGCAGTTCGAATTGCGTGCAAGCGGACAACTCGTCGACTTGCGGCAGGCTGTGGGGAAAAACGAAGGGGTCGTCGGCGGCCTGAATCATCAAGGTCGGCGTACGAATTTCACCAAGGAAATAGCGGCTGGAGGCGCGGCGATAGTAATCCTCGGCATCGGCGAAACCGTGCAGTGGTGCGGTGACGCGTCCGTCGAAATCCCAGAACGTGCGCATGTTTTCCAGGGATCCGAGGGCCGCCAGGGCTGCCAGGCCGTCCTCGCGTCCGTCGTGCTGGAACTGTCGCTGTTTGTTCTTGATGTAGGCGACCATCTCGCGCATGAAATGCGCCTGGTAAACCTTGGAAAAGCCTTGGCCGATACGGTCGGCGCACTGGTCCAGGCGGAACGGCACCGACACCGCCACGGCGCCCATCAAATTACTGTCGCTACCGGTTTCGCCCAAATGCTTGAGCAGGACATTACCGCCCAGGGAGTAACCCACCGCATACAGTGGCGCCAGAGGCCGTTTGGCCCGCAAGTGTTTGATGGCTTCGGCCAGGTCTTCACTGGCACCGGAATGGTAACTGCGCGGCAGCAGATTGGGTTCGCCCGAACAACCGCGCCAGTTCAGCGCGACGCTGGCCCAGCCTCGGTCGCCCAGGGCTTTTTGCATGCCGGCAACGTAAGGCGAATTCGACGAACCGGTGAGCCCGTGCAACACCAGTACCAGGGGGGCGTTGGCGCTGTGTGGGCCATGCCAGTCGAGGTCGAGGAAGTCGCCGTCTTCAAGCCACAGGCGTTCGCGTTCGCGGTCGATGTGCACGGTTTTACGCCACAGCGGCCCCCACAAGGTTTGCAAGTGCGGATTGCCGATGCCGAAGGCAGGGGTAAAGGACGGCGGTGGGGCCAGGGCGGGGTGCGGTTGCACAGTCATTCTCGGTGGAGGTGTTCATGAGTCTGCCCGAAGACGCGGCGGGGCAGCGCCGCGACCGCGTCATCATGGCTGTCTAACTTGCCACAATCTCGCCAGGCATGCGACACATGGCATTGGTTGCGCTTTCGCTCGGAGCTGGCAGTGGTTGTTGATCTGTCTTCGGCCCCAGGATGACAACGCGCCATTGGTCGGCGTGGTGATGCCGGTTGAGCGCGCTTTTGATTGATGCGAGGTCCAGCTTCAAGGCCGCTTGCGTGGAAAAATCGAGGTCCAGCGGCAGATCGTGGGCACTGATGATTTGCAATCGCTTCAGGATCTGCGCGTTGGTAGCACTGTTCAACGGTGAGCTACCGGCCAGTTGCTGTTGGATGTCGTCAAGTTCCTGTTGGGTCGGCCCTTGGGCGAGGAAGTCGCTGAACATTGTTTTGATATGGGCCAGCACGGCATCGGCCTGCTCTGGTGGGGCCTGCAATTGAACGGTCAGCCACCCCTGTGCCTGAAGAGCTGAAAGGCCGGCTTCAACGTGGTAGGTCAGGCCTCGGCGCTCACGAAGTTCATTCATCAGTCGGTTGGTGAAAATACTGCTGGCCATGTAAAGCGCGACATAGTCCGGACTGCTTCGCAGGACACTTGGCTGGGTAAGACGCAGGTAAGCCTGGGTCGATGGTCGCTCAATGCGCAGCAGACCTGGAGCGCCTGGGCTTGTCACTGGCTGGATCGCGGCAATGGCCGGTCCCAGGGGCAAGGCCGCTGATATCTGCGCACCGATGCGCTGGGCTTCTTCCTCGGTGAGGTCGCCGACCAGTGTGATCTGGGCATTGCCCGCGGCATAAGCCTGGCGATGAAAGTCTTGCGCCTGGGTGCGGGTGATGGAGGCAAGCCCGGCCCGGGTTCCGTAGAGGGACTGAGCATAACCGTGGCCGGGAAACATCTGGCCGAGATTGGCTTCTCGGGCTTGAGCGGCATGGGACTGATCTTCAAGGTCCAGAAAGTACTGAAATTGGGATTTCACCTCAGGCAGGGATTCTTCCGGCAACAGCGGCTTGCCGAGTACCTGGGCGAACAGCTCCAGGGCTGGAGTGCGCCGTGATTCGTCACTCAGGCTACGCAGGGAAAGCCAGGTCCGGTCCTGGCTGATACCCATGTCCATCCTTGCCCCCAGATTATCGAACGTCGCCTGTATGGCATTGACGTCCTTGCCAGCCACACCCTCATTCAAAAGGCCATAGGTGAGCGCAGCCAGGCCGGGTTGATCTGGTGTGAGGGCGCTGCCGGCGGCAAAGCTCACCAGGGCATCGAACATCGGCAGGCCGGGGATGCGGATGAACAGGATCTTCGTTCCGCCGAGGGTTTTGTAACCCTTGATCGGCAGTGTGCGGTGGGTCGTCGGAGTCTGGGGTTCATTGAGCGATTGCAGCGCTGGTTTCCGGGGCGCCGTGGTTGCAGCGGCAGGGGCCTGGGTACTCAACAGCATGCCGGCCAGGATCAATCCATTGATGAGGCCTTTGAACTTATCCATTGTTTTTCTCCGGCAAGATTTTCGCGGTAGTCAGGCGATCACGCGTCAGGTACGTCTTTGCCACCTCCTGAATCTCCAGGGGCGTAACTTTGCTCAACTCATTCGTATCCTGATCGGCCAGCCGCCAGTCCAGGCCGATGGTTTCCAGCAGGCCCAAGGTGTTGGCCTGCCCTTCCAGATCGTCCTGCGCATAAACGGTGTCAGCGATCAGGAGATTTTGCGCGCGTTCCAGCTCCGCCGGTTCCGGTGCCTTGTTCTTCAGTGATTCGATCACTTGCCACAGGCGGGCAAGGGCTTCGTCAGCATCATTGAGCTTGTCCGGGTTGAGCTGTGTGCTGATGGTCAGCAACGAATCACCACGATTGAAGGCGTCGTACTCTGAGCGGGCCTCAGTGAATATCGCTTCGCTCAGTTGCAGTTGTTGTTTGATCCGCGCGCTACTGGATCCGGCCAGTAACATATTAAGAAGGCGCAGGGCATGGGCGGTCCGACGATCCGGTGCCGTGGCCAGGCTTGGCGCGTTGAAGCTCATGATCAGGCGTGGGGAAGCTATCGGTGCATACAGGGTCAGTGACCGTTCACCGGCAGAAGCCAGCTCGACGGGGGCATGGGCCACGGGTGTCGCGCGCCGCTCAAGATGGCCGAAGTGCTGCTGTGCAAGGGCCTTGATCCGCTCAGGCGTTACATCGCCAACCACCACCAGCGTCGCATTGTTTGGCGAATACCAGGCCTGATACCACTGCCGCAATTGCACGGCGTTCATGCGTTGCAAATCGTGCATCCAGCCAATCGTCGGGGTGCGATAGCCGCTGGCCGGGTAGGCAATGCTGTTCAGTCGCTCGCGAGCCGAAGCGATGATTCCATCATCAACGTGCATCCGGCGCTCTTCCTGAATGACCTTGAGCTCCGGAGTGAAGTCCTGTTCATTGAGCTCGGCCGTACTCATCAGGTCAGCCAGTATTTCGAAAGCAACACCTGTCCGGGCAGAGGGCAGTGTCTGGTGAAACGACGTGTAGTCCGTGTAAGTTACGGCGTTTTCACTGGCGCCAAGCTTCTTCAGTATCGCCTCGAACTCTCCGGCGCAGGCCTTGCTGCTGCCTTTGTAGACCATGTGTTCGAGGGCGTGGGACAGGCCCGACTGGCCGGGCGGTTCGTAGCTTGCACCGACCTTGATCCAGAGTTGGGCGGTGACGATGGGGGAGCGGTGGTCCTCGCGCACGACAACCTTGAGGCCGTTATCCAGTACGAAGTCTTGCGTCGCAGGGGGGGTCGCCGCGCTGGCCATGAGCGGCAGCCAGGCGATGAAGGGCAGCACAAGCGTGCTGCATGAGATGTTCATCCGTGTTCATCCTCAGTGGTTTGCAGTTAATTGCGCAAACCACTGTGGATGATCCGTAAGGACGTCAGGCGGTAACTATGTAGTGCACTTCACGACCGGTTTGGGGTGGTCGTCTCGCGGGAATCAGAGGTGCGTTGCTCGCAGCTTGTCTGGAAATACCGTGCACCACAGCCGGTCCGCAAGGGACAGGAAACAATTGATGGTGGGTCCATTATTAATGTTCCGGAACCCCCAGCGGTTACTCGAAAGGGTTATCAGTAGGGGCCGGTAACGGCTTTTGCGGCACGGTCGGGCCAGCACTGACGATGACCATCTTGTCCATGCTCAGGTGTTTGTTCATGGCGGCCTTGACCTGCTCGACGGTCAGGGCCTGGGACTGTTGCATGAAGTCTTCCAGGTGACTCAACGGCAAATTAAAGTAGCCGATGACCGCCAGTTGATCGACGATATCGGCGTTGCTCGCGGTGGACAGCGGGAAGCTGCCGGCCAATCCGCGCTTGGCATCGTCAAGCTCTTTTTCGGTCGGGCCGGTCTCAAGGTAATCGGCCAGCACGTCCTGCACCAGTTTCACGGTGCCTTCGCTCATTTCGGCGCGGGTTTGCAGTTCGATCATGAACGGGCCACGCACCTGCTTTGGGGTGAGGCTCGAATACACGCCGTAAGTCAGGCCGCGTTTCTCGCGCACTTCGCTCATCAAGCGGGTGCCGAAGCCGCCGCCACCGAGAATCTGGTTACCCATGGACAACGCCGCGTAATCCGGGTCGTAGCGGTCGATGCCCAATTGCGCGAGTATCAGGTTGGTCTGCTTGGACGGGAACTCGATATGGCCGACGCTGGCCTTGGGCTCGACCGGTTGCGCGATTTTCGGCAAGGCTGGCCCTTTGGGCAGGGCGCTGGAAATCTGGGCAGCAATCGCTTCGGCTTCCGCGCGGGACAGGTCGCCGACCAGTGCGATCCCAACGTTACCGGCTGTATAGGCTTTCTCGTGGAAAGTACGCAGTTGCGCCAAAGTAATCGCCGGTACGGTTTCCGCCGTGCCGTAGCTGGAATGAGCGTACGGATGATCACCATACAAGCGGCTCATCAGTTCCAGGTTCGCCAATTTACCGGGGTCCTGCTTGTAATATTCGAAATGGGTGAATATCAGATTCTTCATGCGGGTTAACGAGTCGGCCGGGAAGATTGGTTTGCCCACGACTTCAGCGAACAGCTTCAGGGCCGGCTCGCGCTTGTCCTTGGCACTCAGGCTGCGCAGCGTAGCGACTGCCATGTCGTTATAAGTGTCGTTGCCGAAATTGGCGCCAAGGTCTTCGAAGCCCTGGGCAATGGCACTGGCGTCTTTGCCGGCCACTCCTTCGCCGAGCATGGCGTTGGTCAATAGCGCCAGACCGAGTGCGTTGCCGTCGTGGCTGCTGCCGGCGGCGAAGGTCAGGCGCATGTCGAACATCGGCAGTTCATGGGCTTCGACAAACAGCACCTTGGCACCGTTGGCTGTGTTCCAGGTTTGTACGTCAAGTTTGCGGGAGCTCGGTACTTTGCCGTCGAGCATCGCCAGTGATTCCACCGGCAGGTTGGGGCCATCAGGACCGTCAGTCTCATGAGTTGTTTCCTCGGGCAAGGCATGGGCAACACTCACGCGAGAGCGGGTGAAAAATGTGTGGGCCGCTTTCTGGATGTCCTCGGGAGTTACCTCCTGCAGACCGGCAAGTTCAGTATCCATCAGCTTCCACGACAGGCCGATTGTTTCCAGCTGTCCGATGGTGTGAGCCTGACTGTTGATCAAGTCTCGTTGGTAGACCAGTTGAGCGATCGCTCGAGCGCGCGCCCGCTCGATTTCTTCAGCAGAAGGCGCGGTGGTTTTGAGCTGTTCGAGCAGTCGCCACAGGCCGGCTTCAACCTGCTCTATGGTTTTGTGTTTCCGGACGTTAGGTGTCGCTGACAAGGTGAACAAGCTGTCGCCTCGGGTGTAGGGGGAGTAGTACGAGGACGCAAAGGAGACAAGCTCTTCACCACGTTGCAATAGCGCCGGGATACGGGCGCTATAACCACCATCAAGCAGGGACACAATCAGCCGCAAGGCGTTTACCGCGTGTTTGTCTTCGGCGGTGGCTATACCGGGCACGTTGAACGCCATGAGTATTTCCGGTTCCCGGGTCTGTGTGTGCACTGTAATCCTGCGTTCGCCTGGCTCTGCCAGTTCCAGCGGAATCTTGACTGGGGGGATGTCACGACTTTGGATCGGCCCGAACCAACGCTGGGCCAGAGTGACGACCTCTTCCTGTGTCACATCACCCACCACAACTAGCGTGGCATTGTTCGGCGCATACCAGGATTGGTACCAGTGACGCAGCTCTTCGATCTTCATGCGCTCAAGATCGGCCATCCAGCCAATGGTTGGCGTTCTGTAGCCGCTGCTGGGGAAAGTGATGGTAGAGAAGAGTTCTCGCGCCCTGCTCATCGAGCTGTCGTCGACACGCAGGCGGCGTTCTTCCTTGATGACTTCGATCTCTTTATTGAACTCTTCGGCTGGCAGGTGTGCGTTCACCATGCGGTCGGCTTCGAGTTCGAAGGCCACGCCAAGGTAGTCGCGGGACAGCAACTGGTAATAAACGGTAGCGTCGTCGCTGGTGAAGGCATTCTCCTCAGCGCCGAGGCTGCGCAATATTATCGATGCTTCACCGGGTCGGGTTTTATTGCTGCCCTTGAACACCATGTGTTCCAGGGCGTGGGATAGCCCCGATTGCCCCGGATGTTCATAGCTGGAACCGACTTTGTACCAGAGCTGGGAGATCACCACAGGTGCTCGATGATCTTCGCGAACGATGATCTTCAGGCCATTTTCGAGAGTGCACTCATGCGTAGGGGTTGGAGTTCGTTCAGTCATTGGCTTGTTCATCCATTGGTTATTCATTGCATCCATGCGAGACATTTCGCACGTCAACGATGATCCAGGAGCAGAGGAACAAGCCACCTCAGATGTGTTGCGTTTTAAGAAGCCACCGTGGTGCCGGGCAAGCCATCGGCCTGCCCGTGCGCTTTACTCGGCAGGGTTTTCAGTGCTGCGCTGCCACAATGAGTAATACACGCGCCCGGATTTCTGTTCCCGGTGCAGGCGCCAGTTCTCCGGCAGGCCCAGGGTCGACGGCGCCGACTCGCTTTCGGTGTACACCCAGGCGTCTTCGGCCAGCCATTGGCGCTCTTCGAGCAACTTGCAGACGGTGGGCAGCAGGTCCTGGTTGAACGGCGGGTCAAGGAACACCAGGTCGTAGGCCGTTGCGGTCTGGGTTTCCAGGTAGCGCAGGGCGTCGGCGGTCTGGACCTGGCCGTTGGTGCAACGCAATGTGCCCAGGTGTTCCTTCAGGCTGGACACCGCGATGCTGCTGGCGTCCAGCGCCTGACCCATGGCTGCGCCGCGGGACAGGGCTTCGAGGAACAGCGCGCCACTGCCGGTGAACGGGTCGAGTACCTTGGCACCGGGTACATAAGGTGCGAGCCAGTTGAACAGGGTTTCACGCACTCGGTCCGGCGTCGGGCGCAGGCCCGGGGCGTCGGGGAAGCTCAGCTTGCGGCTGCGCCATTCACCGCCGATGATGCGCAACTGGTTTACGCCGTTGTGGACGTTTTTGGCGGGTTTTTTAGGGTGGGCCATTAATGCTCCGGAACCCCGAGCGGCTGCTCGGAAGGTTTATCAGTAGGGGCCGGTAACGGCTTTTGCGGCACGGTCGGGCCAGCGCTGACGATGACCATCTTGTCCGTACTCAGGTGTTTGTTCATGGCGGCTTTGACCTGCTCGACGGTCAAGGCCTGGGACTGTTGCATGAAGTCTTCCAGGTGACTCAGCGGCAAGTTGTAAAAACCGATGGCGCCCAGCTGACCGACGATATCGGCGTTGCTGGCGGTGGACAGCGGGAAGCTGCCGGCCAGTTCGCGCTTGGCGTCGTCCAGCTCTTTTTCGGTCGGGCCGGTATTAAGGTAGTCGGCCAGTACATCCTGCACCAGTTTCAGGGTGCCCTCGCTCATCTCGGCACGGGTTTGCAGGTTGATCATGAACGGGCCGCGTGCCTGCATCGGGGTGAAGCCCGAATACACGCCGTAAGTCAGGCCACGCTTTTCGCGCACTTCACTCATCAAGCGGGTGCCGAAGCCGCCGCCACCGAGAATCTGGTTACCCATGGACAACGCCGCATAGTCCGGGTCGTCGCGATCGATGCCCAGTTGCGCAAGCATCAGGTTGGTCTGCTTGGACGGGAACTCGATATGGCCGACGCTGGCCTTGGGCTCGACCGGTTGCGCGATTTTCGGCAAGGCCGGGCCTTTGGGCAGGGCGCTGGAAACCTGGGCGGCAATCGCTTCAGCTTCCGCGCGGGACAGGTCGCCGACCAGCGCGATCACCACATTACCGGCTGCGTAGGCTTTCTCGTGGAAAACACGCAGCTGTGCCTGGGTTATCGCCGGGACGGTTTTCGCCGTGCCATCGCTGGCGTGTGCGTACGGGTGATCACCGTACAAGCGGTTCATCAGTTCCAGGCTCGCCAGTTTGCCGGGGTTCTGTTTCTGGTATTCAAAACCGGCGAGCATCTGGTTCTTGATGCGGGCCAGCGAGTCGGCAGGGAAAGTCGGCTTGCCGATGACTTCGGCGAACAGCTTCAGGGCCGGTTCGCGCTGGTCCTTGGCACTCAGGCTGCGCAGCGAAGCGATTGCCATGTCCTTATAAGCGCCGTTGCCGAAATCAGCACCCAGGCCTTCGAAGCCCTGGGCAATGGCACCGACGTCCTTGCCGGCCACACCTTCGTTGAGCATGGCGTTGGTCAACACCGCCACGCCCGGTGCATCGCCGTCCTGGCTGCTGCCGGCAGCGAAGATCAGGCGCATGTCGAACATCGGCAGCTCATGGGCTTCGACAAACAGCACCTTGGTGCCTTCGGCGGTGTTCCAGGTCTGCACGTCCAGCTTGCGGTGTTGCGGTGCCTTGCCGTTGAGTTCGGTCAGCGATTGCAGTTTCTGGCTGGCCTTGGCCTTGTCGAGGGCTTCGCTGGCATTGGTTTCACCGGAGCGCGACAGATAGAACGCGGCGGAGCCGATAACGGCGACGGCGACCAGGCCGATCAGGGCCAGGTGGGAGGGTTTACGCTCACTCATGAGTCGTCTCCAGAGGCAATACATGGGCGACGCTGAGACGTTCGCGGGTGAAGTACAGCTTGGCGGCTTTCTGGATGTCTTGCGGCGTGACGCTTTCCAGATCGGCCAGTTCGGTGTCCATCAGTTTCCATGACAGGCCGACCGTTTCCAGTTGGCCGATGGCGGTGGCCTGGCTGGTGATCGAGTCGCGCTCGAAGACCAGGCCGGCGATGACTTGTGCGCGTACGCGTTCCAGTTCTTCGGCGGTTGGCGCCGTGGTTTTCAACTGGTCGAGCAGCTTCCACAAACCGGCTTGCGCCTGGGCGATGGTCTTGTGTTTCTGCGAGTTTGGCGATGCCGACAGAGTGAAGAGGCTGTCGCCACGGGTGTAGGCGTCGTAACTCGACGAGCCGCCGGACACCAGTTCTTCTCCGCGTTCCAGTTGCGTCGGGATGCGCCCGCTGTAGCCGCCGTCGAGCAGCGCCGAGATCAGACGCAGGGCATTGACCAGGCGCTTGTCTTCGGCGGTGGCGATGCTCGGCACGTTGAAGGCCAACATCAGGCTGGGCAGTTGGGTCTGTACGTGCAGAGTGATCTGGCGCTCGCCTGGTTCGGCCAGTTCCAGCGGTTTTTTTGCGGCGGGCACATCACGCTTGGCGATCGGGCCGAAATAGCGTTGGGCCAGGGTTTTGACTTCGTCCGGAGTGACATCGCCAACCACCACCAGCGTAGCGTTGTTGGGCACGTACCAGGTTTCGTACCAGTGGCGCAGCTCTTCGACCTTCATCCGCTCAAGGTCGGCCATCCAGCCGATGGTCGGCGTGTGATAGCCGCTGGCCGGGTAGGCCATGGCCTTGAAGCGCTCGTAGGCCTTGGCCATCGGCTTGTCGTCGGTACGCAGGCGACGTTCTTCCTTGATGACCTCGATTTCCTTGGCGAACTCGTCGGGCGGCAGGCGCAGGCTGGCCATGCGGTCGGCTTCCAGCTCGAAGGCAACGCCCAGGCGATCACGGGCCAGCACCTGGTAGTACGCGGTGAAGTCGTCACTGGTGAATGCGTTTTCTTCGGCGCCGAGGTCGCGCAGGATCAGCGAGGCTTCGCCGGGGCCGACTTTCTCGCTGCCCTTGAACATCATGTGCTCCAGAGCGTGGGACAAACCGGTATTACCCGGCGTCTCGTAGCTGGAGCCGACCTTGTACCAGACCTGGGAAACCACCACGGGCGCACGATGGTCTTCGCGCACGACCACCTTCAAGCCATTGTCGAGAGTGAATTCGTGGGTGGGTTGCGGGTCGGCAGCCAAGGCCGAAAGGGGCAGGCAAACTGTGCTGAGCAGCAGGCCTGCGGCGCGGCGGGCAAGAGCATTCATTCGTTTTCAAACCTTTGGGGCTGCCCGCTTGGTCTTAGCGTCAGCGGGCGAGAGGTAGGGCGTGTCATCAATCATTACCAGTACCGCGCCGGAGCCTGATAGTGCGCAGGGCAAGGCGCGAGGAGTGTAGTTTGGTATTCCAAATAAACTCCGAGCAACGCAGCCCTGCGCACTATCAGGCCCGGCCTCCGGGTGGTCGCCTGAAAGCGGGCCATACTGCGTTGCAGTCCTTGGCAAGGAAAGCACATTCCCTGCGGCCTGCGCCTTGTCTGGCCCGCTTTCAGGCGGCCACGCGGTACTGGTAATGATTGATGACACGCCCTAGGATACTGATCCGTTTTAGCGGCGGCCACGCCTATCAGGCCTTTATGCTTGATCAGGTTGAATGGGTTTGCGACGGAAGGTGGATATTTATCAACTGAATTCCGCGTTTTCGCCGATTTTGCTGCTTTAGTCCTATGAGAAATCGATTCCTTGAGGCGCCGATGAGCACCTCGACAAAATGTTGCGCGTGAACAAGCTGGGTGAAACACAGTCTGTTCTGCATCGAATATTTATTTGCCGGGGCGCCATTGGCGCGTCGCTACCGTGAGATAGCCGTCCTCCATGTTTGGTTCCAACGACGACAAGAAGACCCCAGCTGCGGCTGGCGAGAAAAAAAGCCTGTTCGGATGGCTGCGCAAAAAGCCGCAGGAACCCGTCGTCGAACAGCCACAAGCCATTTCTGAACCAGCGCCGACGCCGGTCCCGGTAATAGAAGAAGCGCCCGCGTCGGTTGTTTTGCCGATTGCCGAGCCGTTGCAGCAACCCAAGGTTGAAGCCGCTCCCGAACCCGTCAGCGAAATCGTCACCGAACAGCCGTTGGCCCCGACGGCCGAGCCGTGGTTGACCCTGCCGGTGGCCGAAGAACCCGTGGCATTGGTCGAAAATGACCTGGCTCCTCACGTGACACCACTGATTCCGGCTCCGGTAGCGTTTACGCCTGCACCGGCTCATGTGCCTGTGGTCGAACCTATTGTTGAACCAGCCGTCGTAGCCGAGCCTGTGCCTGTTGTCAGCCAGCCAGAGGTTCCGGTATTCGTTGCTCCGGTTGCTCAAGCACCGGCACCCGCTCCGATTCCTGAGCCGATCGCGGTACCCGTTGAAGCTCCGGCGGAGCTGGTACGCACCGAAGAAACCAAAGCCGGTTTCTTCGCCCGCCTCAAGCAGGGCCTGTCCAAGACCAGCGCCAGTATCGGCGAAGGCATGGCCAGCCTGTTCCTGGGCAAAAAGGTTATTGATGACGAGCTGCTCGAAGACCTCGAAACCCGTTTGCTGACCGCCGACGTTGGTGTTGAAGCCACCTCGGTGATCATTCAGCGTTTGACGCAGAAGGTTGCGCGCAAGGAGCTGGCCGACGCCGATGCCCTGTACAAATCCCTGCAAGCCGAGCTGGCAGCGATGCTCAAGCCTGTCGAGCAGCCGCTGAAAATCACCTCGCAGAACAAGCCGTTCGTGATTCTGGTCGTCGGCGTCAACGGTGCCGGCAAGACCACAACCATCGGCAAGCTGGCGAAGAAACTGCAGCTGGAAGGCAAGAAAGTCATGCTCGCCGCCGGCGATACCTTCCGTGCCGCGGCGGTGGAGCAATTGCAGGTCTGGGGTGAGCGCAACAAGATCCCGGTGATCGCGCAGCACACTGGCGCCGACTCGGCCTCGGTGATCTTCGATGCCGTGCAGGCCGCCAAAGCCCGTGGCATCGATGTGTTGATCGCCGACACCGCCGGCCGCCTGCACACCAAAGACAACCTGATGGAAGAGCTGAAAAAGGTTCGTCGGGTGATCGGCAAGCTCGACGCCGACGCCCCGCACGAAGTGCTGTTGGTGCTTGACGCCGGCACCGGCCAGAACGCCATCAACCAGGCCAAGCAATTCAACCAGACCGTCGAACTGACCGGCCTGGCGCTGACCAAGCTCGACGGCACCGCCAAGGGCGGGGTGATTTTCGCCCTGGCCAAGCAATTCGGCCTGCCGATCCGCTACATTGGCGTCGGCGAAGGCATCGATGATTTGCGTACCTTTGAAGCAGAACCCTTTGTCCAGGCATTGTTTGCCGAACGGGAGCGTTCATGATTCGTTTCGAACAGGTCGGTAAGCGCTACCCGAACGGTCACGTCGGCTTGCATGAGCTGAGCTTTCGAGTCCGTCGTGGCGAGTTCTTGTTTGTCACCGGCCATTCCGGCGCCGGTAAATCCACGCTGTTGCGCCTGTTGCTGGCGATGGAGCGCCCGACCAGCGGCAAGCTGCTGCTCGCCGGGCAAGACCTGAGCACCATCAGCAACGCGCAGATTCCTTTCTTGCGCCGGCAGATCGGCGTGGTGTTCCAGAATCACCAGTTGCTGTTCGATCGCACGGTGTTCAATAACGTCGCGCTGCCTTTGCAGATCCTGGGGCTGTCCAAGGCCGAGATCGCCAAGCGCGTGGACTCGGCACTGGAGCGCGTGGCGCTGTCGGATAAAACCGATCTGTACCCGGGCGACCTGTCCACCGGTCAGCAGCAGCGCGTCGGCATCGCCCGCGCCATCGTCCATCGTCCGGCCTTGCTGCTGGCGGATGAACCGACCGGTAACCTCGACCCGCGTCTGGCCGCCGAGATCATGGGCGTGTTCGAAGACATCAATCGCCTGGGTACCAGCGTGCTGATCGCCAGTCACGACCTGGCCCTGATCGCCCGCATGCGCCATCGCATGCTGACGTTGCAACGCGGTCGATTGATCGGTGACGGGGAGGCCGCGGTATGAGTGCAACACGTAGCCCCAAGGTTTCCGAGCGTGTGGCCCCGAAGGCCGCCGATCCGCAGCCGCAAAAGAAAAAACGCGATGATGACGACGGGCCGGACTTTGCCACGTTGTTCCGCGCCTGGATCGAAAGTCATCGTGCCAGTCTGGTGGACAGCCTGCGCCGCCTGGGCAAGCAGCCCATCGGCAGTTTCTTCACCTGCATGGTGATGGCGGTGGCCCTGAGTTTGCCCATGGGGCTGTCACTTTTGCTAAGTAACGTCGAGCGCCTCGGTGGCTCCTGGCAGCGTGCGGCACAGATTTCCCTGTATCTGGACCTTGAGGCCAAGTCGGCCGAAGGTGAATCTCTGCGCGATCAGATCAAGGGCATGCCTGGCGTCGCCGAGGCCGAATATGTTGGCCGGGATCAGGCGCTGGAAGAGTTCCAGCAACAGTCCGGGCTGGGCGAGGCGCTCAAGGAATTGCCGGAGAACCCGCTGCCGGGCGTGGTCCTGGTGACGCCGAACGAAGTCGACAAGCCGGCCCTTGAAGCATTAAGACAAAAACTATCCGAGTTACCGAAGGTACAACAGGCGCAACTTGATTTAGTCTGGGTCGAGCGTCTGGCAGCCATCCTCAAGCTGGGTGACCGTTTTGTCTTCGGTCTGACCGTGCTTCTGGTTTCTGCATTACTTTTGGTGATAGGCAATACCATTCGTCTTCATATTGAAAACCGCCGCACAGAGATAGAAGTGATTAAACTGGTTGGCGGCACTGACAGCTATGTGCGCAGGCCCTTTCTGTATATGGGCGCGTTGTATGGCTTCGGTGCGGGGATTCTGTCCTGGGGCGTCCTGGCGTTCGGCCTTGATTGGCTGAACGACGCGGTGGTAGGGCTGGCCGGTTTGTACGGCAGTGATTTTGCACTGGCTGGAGTGCCAGTTGCCGACGGTCTGTCTCTCTTGCTTGGCGCGGTGCTGTTGGGGTATATCGGTGCATGGATTGCAGTCGCACGCCACCTGAGGGAGCTTGCGCCTAAGTAGTATCATTTTGCTCGTATTGACCTTTCAGCGTTTTTGGGTTTTAGGGAACTTGTCTTTCGGTTTCCGGTCAATTTTCGCAGTGCTGAACTGCACGAGTTTGTAAGTCGGAGGTTTTTTCGTATGACCAATTCTTTGCAACCTGCATATGCTCTGGTCCCGGGTGCGAACCTGGAGGCCTATGTGCACACCGTCAACAGCATTCCATTGCTGTCGCCGGAGCAGGAGCGTGAACTGGCCGAGAGTCTCTATTATGAGCAGGATTTGGGGGCGGCTCGGCAGATGGTGCTCGCCCACCTGCGTTTTGTCGTACATATCGCCCGTAGCTATTCCGGCTACGGCCTGGCCCAGGCTGACCTGATCCAGGAAGGCAACGTCGGCCTGATGAAGGCCGTGAAGCGCTTCAACCCGGAAATGGGCGTGCGCCTGGTGTCCTTTGCCGTGCACTGGATCAAGGCGGAAATCCACGAGTTCATCCTGCGCAACTGGCGCATCGTGAAAGTCGCGACCACCAAGGCCCAGCGCAAGTTGTTCTTCAACCTGCGCAGCCAGAAGAAGCGTCTGGCCTGGCTGAACAACGAAGAAGTCCATCGCGTAGCGGAAAGCCTGGGTGTAGAGCCTCGGGAAGTGCGCGAGATGGAAAGCCGCCTGACCGGCCATGACATGGCCTTCGACCCGGCTGCCGAAGCGGACGACGACAGTGCTTTCCAGTCGCCGGCCAACTATCTGGAAGACCACCGGTACGACCCGGCCCGTCAACTGGAAGATGCCGACTGGAGCGACAACTCCAACCACAACCTGCACGAAGCGCTGGAAGTGCTGGACGACCGCAGCCGTGACATCCTCTACCAGCGCTGGCTGGCGGAAGAAAAAGCCACGTTGCATGACCTGGCGCAGAAGTACAACGTGTCGGCCGAGCGTATTCGTCAGCTTGAGAAGAGTGCGATGAACAAGCTCAAGTTGTCGATCGCTGCGTAATCGGCGAGCAGGCAATAAAAAACGCCCCGGTCATTGATCGGGGTGTTTTGTTTTCAGGCTCAAAAGATCGCAGCCTTCGGCAGCTCCTACATAGGATTGCGTACCCCAGTAGGAGCTGCCGAAGGCTGCGATCTTTGATTTTTTCAGTTACTGCGCCCAAGGCGCCCGACGCGAATCGTTCAGCCCGACCAGATAGCTGTCGCCACCCAGTTGGCTCATCTGTCGCCGAATCCAGCCTGCGCGTCGCGCCACGTAAGCGGTCGGATGGCTCGCACTCCACACGCGAGGATTGGGCAATACCGCAGCCAACAAGCTCGATTGCTGACGGCTCAGGTTCTTGGCGCTCACACCAAAGTGATGCCGGGCCGCCGCTTCGGCGCCAAACACGCCGTCATCCCA
Source organism: Pseudomonas sp. S2_F07 (assembly GCF_054668325.1). NCBI lineage: Bacteria > Pseudomonadati > Pseudomonadota > Gammaproteobacteria > Pseudomonadales > Pseudomonadaceae > Pseudomonas > Pseudomonas sp. S2_F07. The sequence continues at coordinate 3,519,292 of NZ_CP162758.1, read as the reverse complement.
CTCGACGCTGTTGAGGTACACCTCAAGAATTCGCTGCTTGGGCCAGAGCACTTCGATCAGTCCGGTGAACCAGGCTTCCAGGCCTTTGCGCAGCCAGCTGCGGCCAGACCACAGGAACAGATTTTTCGAAACCTGCTGGCTCAGGGTGCTGGCGCCACGGATCGAACCGCCGCGCTCGTTATGGGCAAACGCCGCCTGAATCGCGCCGATATCGAAGCCCCAGTGCTCCGGGAATTTTTGGTCTTCGCCGGCAATCACCGCGACTTTCAGGTCATCGGAGATCTCGTCCCAGGGTTTCCAGGTCCGTTGCAGGTCGATGGGTTCGCCGTCAAACCAGGACTCGATCTTGCGCTCGACCATCAGCGTCGTCCCCGGCGGCGGCACCACGCGAAAGATCAGCACCAGCAATACGCTGCCACCCATGAACCAGAGCACGGCCTTGGAGAAATGACGGAAATAGATACGCAGCATAGAGATGGCTTGGCCGAACCCGTTGAGCGGGCCATTATACAGACCCTTTGAATCGAAACTGACTGGAGTTCTGCATGCTGCGTGGCTTTGTGATGCTGGCCGCTTTTTTCGGCTTCACCGGTGTCGGCCTCGGGGCCTTTGCCGCCCATGGCCTGAAGAGCCGCCTGAGCGCCGATTACCTGGCGATCTTCCACACTGGCGTCACCTATCAACTGGTGCACGCCCTGGCGTTGCTCGGTGTTGCAGCGCTGGCCACGCAAATTCCCGGTCGACTCGCCACCTGGGCCGCTGCATCGTTTGCCATCGGTATCCTGCTGTTCTCCGGTAGCCTGTATGTATTGACGCTGACGGGCATCAGCAAGTTCGGCATCATCACCCCGTTCGGTGGTCTGGCCTTTCTGGTGGGTTGGTTTTGCCTCGGACTTGCCGCCTGGCGCCTGAGCTGACTTAACGGTCCATTTCATGACGAATGGCTTGGGTCGGCCTGACTGATCGGGCTAGAATGCCAGCCCCTAAAAATGATGGCGGCATCCGGCATGCGCATTCAGTTGAACGGCGAATCCCTTGAACTGCCCGACGGTGAAACCGTTGCGGCCCTGCTGACCCGTCTGGACCTGACCGGACGCCGGGTGGCGGTCGAACTCAATCTGGATATCGTCCCGCGCAGTCAGCTCGCAGACACCACGTTGAACGACGGCGACAACGTCGAAGTGGTGCACGCCATCGGCGGCGGCTAGCAGCCTCGGCCCAGTGGCCACAGAATTCAGCAAGTACCTCACCCCTACAGAGGATTTTCCATGAGCATCGTTCGCAGCGACAAGCCTTTCGTCCTGGCCGGTCGTACTTACCAGTCGCGTTTGCTGGTCGGTACCGGCAAGTACCGTGACATGGAAGAAACCCGCCTGGCCATCGAAGCCTCGGGTGCCGAGATCGTCACCTTCGCCGTGCGCCGCACGAACCTTGGCCAGATCGAGGGCGAGCCGAACCTGCTCGATGTGCTGTCGCCGGATCGCTACACTTTCCTGCCGAACACCGCCGGTTGCTACGACGCCATCGAAGCCGTGCGCACCTGCCGCCTGGCCCGTGAGCTGCTCGATGGCCACAACCTGGTGAAGCTGGAAGTGCTGGCCGACCAGAAAACCCTGTTCCCCAACGTGATCGAAACCCTCAAGGCCGCCGAAACGCTGGTCAAGGAAGGCTTCGACGTGATGGTCTACACCAGTGATGATCCGATCATCGCCCGTCAATTGGCGGAAATCGGCTGTATCGCGGTGATGCCGCTGGCCGGTCTGATCGGCTCTGGTCTGGGGATCTGCAACCCGTACAACCTGCAGATCATCCTCGAAGAAGCCAAAATCCCGGTGCTGGTGGATGCCGGTGTCGGTACTGCTTCCGACGCTACCATTGCCATGGAACTGGGTTGTGATGCGGTGCTGATGAATTCGGCCATCGCCCACGCCCAGCAGCCGGTCATGATGGCTGAAGCCATGAAACATGCGATCGTCGCAGGCCGCCTGGCTTACCTCGCCGGCCGCATGCCGAAAAAACTCTATGCCAGCGCCTCTTCGCCGCTGGATGGTCTGATCAAGTAAGAGCCATTGATGACTGAATCGAACGACACGCCAATCCAGACGGAAGAAGGCGACGAGCGCCAACACCGCCGCATCAAGAGCTTCGTGATGCGCGCCGGGCGCATGACCGAAGGCCAGCAAAAGGGCCTGGAGCAGGGCACTCCGCTGTTCGTGCTGCCGCTGGCCGACGCGCCGGTGGATTTCGACCAAGTGTTCGGTCGCTCGGCACCGCGCTCGCTGGAAATCGGTTTCGGTATGGGCCATTCGCTGCTGGAAATGGCCGCCGCTTCGCCGGATCAGGATTTCATTGGCGTCGAGGTTCACCGTCCGGGTGTCGGGGCGCTGCTCAATGGCGTGCTGACGCAAGGCCTGACCAACCTGCGGGTCTACGATTGTGATGCCATCGAAGTGCTCAACCGTTGCGTGGCCGATAACAGCCTCGATCGCCTGATGCTGTTTTTCCCGGACCCATGGCACAAGAGCCGTCACCACAAGCGTCGTATCGTTCAGGCGTCCTTCGCTGAGCTGGTGCGCAGCAAGTTGAAAGTCGGCGGCATTCTGCACATGGCCACCGACTGGGAACCGTACGCCGAGTACATGCTGGAAGTGATGAACGTTGCGCCGGGTTACCGCAACCTCGCCGAAGACGGCAAGTGCGTGCCACGCCCGGCCGAACGGCCGATCACCAAGTTCGAACGCCGTGGCGAACGTCTTGGGCATGGGGTTTGGGATTTGAAGTTCGAGAAGCAGTCCTAAGCATCACCCAATACAAACTGTGGGAGCGGGCTTGCTCGCGAAGGCGTCGTGTCAGTCGACATTAATGTTGTCTGATGCACCGCTTTCGCGAGCAAGCCCGCTCCCACAGTTGTTTTAAGGTGTGGCTGAGATCAGCGGCGGTCTGCCACAACGCCAATCAACACCAGCACCACCAGCAGCACCGGCGCCAGGCTGTAGTTGTTGAACTGGCTCAAGCCGCGCACGACCCACGGCGTGGCATAGATCAGCGCCGCGCCGCTGCCGATCATGCACAGCAGGGACATCAGTGGCACGCGCAAGGCGCCGGCGATGCTGCCCAGGCGTTGCTCGACCCAGCCTTTGAAATCCGCACCAAACAGCACCAGCAGGCAGCCCACCAGGGCCAGGGCGATTTCCGAGAGGTTGCTGCGGCTCCAGCGAGACACGGTGGCAAGCAGGTCGAGTACCAAATCCATTCGATTTCCTTATGTCAGAAATTTCTGCAGCAAGTCGTTGAGGAAGAGTTGTCCGCGTTCGGTGGCTACCAGACGTGACGGTTCGACCTGCAACAGGCCGCTTTGTTCGGCTTCGCGGCGGCCTTCAGCAAGGCTTTCCAGTGTCATGCCGGTGCGTTCCGGGTACAGCCGTGATTCGACGCCTTTAGTCAGGCGCAGCGCGTTCATCAGGAATTCGAACGGCATTTCATCGTTGCCCAGCGCTTTCTCGCCGGCCTGGAAGCTTTTTGCCGGATTCAGGTAATCCTTCGGCAGGCGGGTCTTCCAGGTGCGAATGATGCGCCCGTCCGGATGGCTGAGCTTGCCATGGGCGCCGGCGCCGATGCCAATGAAGTCGCCAAAACTCCAGTAATTGAGGTTGTGCCGTGCCGGGCGACCGGGCAGGGCGTAGGCCGAGACTTCGTATTGCGCGTAACCGTGTTCAGCCAGCAGCGCTTGCCCGGCTTCCTGGATGTCCCACAGCGTGTCGTCTTCCGGCAGCGTCGGCGGCTGGTTCCAGAACACCGTGTTCGGTTCCAGGGTCAGTTGATACCACGACAGGTGTGTCGGCTTCAGGGCGATGGCTGTGCGCAGGTCGGCCAAGGCATCGTCCAGGGACTGATTGGGCAAGCCATGCATCAAGTCCAGGTTGAAGTTATCGAACCCGGCCTGTCGCGCCATGCCGGCGGCGCGTACGGCTTCGTCACCGTTGTGAATCCGCCCCAGGGCCTCGAGCTTCTCTTGCTGGAAGCTCTGGATGCCGATCGACAGGCGATTGATCCCCAGTTTCCGGTACGCGACGAACTTGTCTTGCTCGAAGGTCCCCGGATTGGCTTCCAGCGTGATTTCGATGTCGCTGGCAAACGGGATGCGCTGTTCGACGCCTTTGAGCAAGCGACCCAGCGATTCAGCACTGAACAGGCTTGGCGTGCCGCCACCGAAGAAAATCGAGCTCAGCTCTCGACCATAAACGGCGTGCAGGTCCTGATCGAGATCGGCCAGCAATGCGTCGACGTACTCTTCTTCCGGCAACACAGGGCTGGCGGTGTGGGAGTTGAAGTCGCAATAAGGGCATTTGCGCACGCACCACGGGATGTGGATATACAGCGCCAGTGGCGGCAGCACAGGCAGGGCTGCCCGAGGCGATTGAGCGGCGCCGCCGAAGATCAGCGGCGACGCGGATGATTCACGGGTCATTTCAAGCCCAGGCGCTGGCGCAGCAGATCCATTGCACGGGCGCGGTGGCTGATCTGGTTCTTGTCGCCCGGGTTCAGTTCGGCGCTGGAGCAATCGCGCTCCGGCACCCAGAACAGCGGGTCGTAGCCAAAACCGTGTTCGCCGCTGGCCTGGGTCAGGATTCGCCCGTGCCACAGACCCTCACAGAGGATCGGCAACGGATCATCGGCGTGGCGCACCAGTGCCAGCACGCATACGAACTGTGCGCCACGTTCGGCCTCAGGCACGTCTTTCAATACGTCGAGCAGCTTGGCGTTGTTCGCCGCATCGCCCTTGCCGTCGGCATAACGCGCCGAGTAGATGCCTGGCGCGCCGCCAAGGAAGTCCACCGCCAGCCCGGAATCGTCGGCCAACGCCGGCAGGCCGGAAATGCGCGCGGCATTGCGGGCCTTGAGGATGGCGTTTTCGACGAACGACAAACCAGTCTCTTCGGGCTCGACACTGCTGAACTCGCCGATCGAGCGCAGATGCACCGACTCGCCGAGCATGGCCTGGAGTTCCTTGAGTTTGCCGGCGTTATGGCTGGCCAGTACGAGTTGCGTGAAGTTGATCATTGGCCAGGGAAGAGCTCTTGGTTGAAATTGATGGTGTTTATCTTGTCGCCGGTCTGCACCTTGATGTTGAAGGTGCGGACTTCCTGCTGGGGTACCGGGTATTGGGCGATGTAGTAGATCGCTCCTTGCTCGGTGACCTGCTTGAAGTTCAGTGTATAGCTTTGGCTGGTCAGGTCTTTGACGGTGCCGCTGACCTCGGCCGTCATCGGCGTGCCGGCCTTGATCACTGTAATGTTGATCACGCCCTGATCCTTGCTGCGAGTCAGTTGGGCGGCCTTGGCAACGTCCGGTAGCAAGTAGGTGGAGTTGAAGGTGTTGTAGTGCACCGTCACGTCACCGAAGGTTTCCTTGCGTTCGCTCTTGATGGCGTCGGCGGCCATGGCGGTGATGCTCAGGCAGGCAGTGAGTAGAAACAACGCTAGACGACCCATGATCGTTCTCCTTGAAATAGGGTGGATCAGACTGCGACCTTGTGATCGGAAAGTCCCGGGCTGCTGACCCGGTAGATACCGATCTCACCTAACAGATTAGGCCATAGCTTGCTGGCCCACCCGTGCCGATGCTGTTGATCCACGGCAAGCCGATCAATGACCTTCGCTTCACGTTCGCGACACAAGGCTTCAAAGTCCGCGAAGGTGCAGAAGTGAATGTTCGGCGTGTTGTACCAGGTGTACGGCAGGAACTCGGAAACCGGCATGCGGCCCTTGCTCGCCAGGTACCAGCGGCAGCGCCAATGACCGAAATTCGGGAAAGTGATGATGCACTGACGGCCGACGCGCAGCATTTCCTCGAGGATCCTGTCCGGGTAGTGCACCGCTTGCAGCGCCTGGGTCATGACCACGACATCGAAACTGTTGCTGGCAAAGTTGCCCAGGCCCTTGTCCAGGTCCTGTTCGATGACGTTGATGCCCTTGGCCACGCACTCGGCGATGTTGTCGGCGTCGTTTTCCAGGCCATAACCGGTGACTTGCTTGTTATCGCGCAGCCAGGTCAGCAGCTCGCCATCGCCGCACCCGAGGTCGAGCACGCGGCTGCCGGCGGGGATCCATTCCTGGATGATTTCCAGATCAGCTCTCATGGCTTTCTCACAACGTAATGCGGTTCATGTAATTGCCGAATGCCTGCAGGTAGCGCGGGATCGGAATCAGGAAGGCGTCGTGGCCTTGCGGAGCGTCGATCTCGAGGTAGCAGACGTCCTTGCGCGCGGCCATCAGTGCGTCCACCAGCTCCCGCGAGCGGGCAGGGGAGAAGCGCCAGTCGGTGGTGAACGACATTACGCAGAACCTGGCTTTTGCACCTTCAAAGGTTTTCGCCAGGTTATCGTCGAAGTTCGCTGCCGGATCGAAGTAATCGAGCGCTTTGGTCATCAACAGGTACGTGTTGGCATCGAAGCGTCCGGAGAACTCTTCGCCCTGATAGCGCAGGTAGCTTTCCACCTGGAACTCGACGCTGTGGAAGTCGTAGTTGAGCTTCTCGCTCTTGAGCCCGCGGCCGAATTTCTCGCCCATGGAGTCGTCGGACAGGTAGGTGATATGCCCGACCATCCGCGCCAGCATCAGGCCGCGCTTGGGGATCACGTTGTGTTCCTGGAACGAGCCGCCGTGGAATTCAGGGTCGGTGAGGATCGCCTGGCGCGCCACTTCGTTGAACGCGATGTTCTGTGCCGACAGCTTGGGCGCCGAGGCGATGGCCAGGCAGTGACGGATGCGGTCAGGGTAGGTGATGCTCCATTGCATCGCCTGCATGCCGCCGAGGCTGCCGCCGATCACGGCCGCGAACTGGGCGATGCCGAGGCGATCCGCCAGGCGCGCCTGGCTGTGCACCCAATCCTCGACGGTTAACACCGGGAAGTCGGCGCCGAAGGGCTTGCCAGTGTCCGGGTTGATGCTGCTCGGGCCGGTGGAGCCGTTGCAGCCGCCGAGATTGTTCAGGCTGACCACGAAGAACCTGCTGGTGTCGATCGGCTTGCCGGGACCGATGCAGCTGTCCCACCAACCGGGCTTGCGGTCGTCGACGCTGTGGTAGCCGGCGGCGTGGTGGTGACCGGACAGGGCGTGGCAGATCAGCACGGCGTTGCTCGCCGTGGCATTGAGCGTGCCGTAGGTTTCGTAAAACAGGTCATAGGCCGGAAGCGAACGGCCGCAGGCCAACGCCAGGGGTTCGCTGAAGTGCGCCACTTGCGGCGTCACCAGACCAACAGAATCGGGGGGAAAGGCAGCTGGCATCGACCCTGCTCTCATTGAAATGAGGCGTAAGTCTAAAGACCGCTGGGGTAAGCGGCAAGCAGAGGCCGGGCCTGATTTCATTCAGTAAGACTGAGGTGCACCATTCGCGAGCAAGCCCGCTCCCACAGGGGGGCGCATTCCAATGTGGGAGCGGGCTTGCTCGCGAATGAGGCGACTCGGTGGATCAGGCTGGACGCACCAGATCAGGCAAGTCCGGCAGCTTCTTCGGCGAACAGATCCGCACCCGTTTCTGCCGGTTCAACTCGCCGCTGAGCAGGCTGACCTGGCTCTTGGATACGCCAAAGGCCTTGGCCAGGAACGCCATCAGATACGCGTTTGCCTTGCCCTCGACCGGCGGCGCGGTCAGGCGGATCTTTAGGCGATCGCCGTGCAGCCCGCAGAAGTCATCGCTACGGGCTGCCGGTTGCAGGTGACACTCCAGAATCAGGTCGTCACCGTCCCAGCGAAACCAGCTCACCGGGTCAGATCAACACGCGGAGGATTTCCGGCATCATGGTCATGGCGGCGAGGTTGTTGATCACCAGCATGTCGAACAGCTTGAGTGCCAGGAACGCAAAGATCGGCGACAGGTCCAGACCGCCCAGGTTCGGCAGGAACTTGCGGAACGGCGCCAGGGCCGGTTCGCAGACGTCGTTCACCAGTTCGGCGCCGGGGTTATGGCTGCCCGGGGCGACCCAGGACAGGATCACGCTGATGATCAGGGCGAAGAAGAAAATCTTCATGAACAGCGCGGTCACCCCGATGATCGACCAGATCAGCAGTTGCAGCGGGTTGCCGGTGGTGCCGTAGGTCAGCAGCAGGGTCAGGGCCATCAGCGCCAGTTGCACCAGGATCGCCAGCACCAGCGAGGACATGTCCAGGCCGAACACGCTCGGGATGATCCGGCGCAGTGGCTTGAGCAGTGGCTGAGTGGCCTTGACGATGAACTGGCAGATCGGGTTGTAGAAGTTCGCCCGCACCAGTTGCAGCACGAAGCGCATCAGCACGATCAGCAGGTACAGGCTGCCGAGGGTTTGCAGCACGTAGACCGCTGCGGTGTTCAATCCAATCATGAAAAGCTCCTTATTGACCCAGTTGTTCGGCCATCTCGGCCGAGCGATGCGCGGCAGCGCCGAGTGCTTTTTCGACCAGGGCTTCAAAGCCATTGGCCTGGAACGACTTGATTGCAGCTTCCGTGGTGCCCGCAGGCGAGGTGACGCGGCGGCGCAGCTCGGCTGCGTCGACGTCGCTGGAGACCGCCATGTGTGCGGCGCCCAGGGCGGTTTGCAGGGTCAGCTGCGCGGCGATGTCCGCCGGCAGGCCGAGCTTCACGCCTGCGGCGGTCATGGCTTCGATCAGCAGGAAGAAGTACGCCGGGCCCGAGCCGGAAACGGCGGTGACGGCATCCAGTTGCTGTTCTTCATTCAGCCATAGGGCGATGCCGACCGCGGACAGCAACTCCTGGGCCTGCTGACGTTGTTCGGCGGACACCTCGGCTGTCGCAAACAGGCCGCTCGCGCCCTGACGCACCAGCGCCGGGGTGTTGGGCATGCAGCGCACGATCGGCTGGGCGCCGAGCCAGTTGTTCATGCTGGCGCAGGTGATGCCCGCTGCAATCGAAACCACCAGTTGATCGGGCTTGAGGCTTGGGCGAATGGCTTCGCACACGGCTTTCATCGCCTGCGGCTTGACCGCCAGCACGACCACGTTGGCGCCATCGATGGCCTGGGCGTTGTCGGCAAAGGTTTCGATGCCGTGTTCAGCGCTCACGCGGGCGCGGGTTTCTTCGCCCGGATCGCTGGCGCGGATCTGCGCTGCTTCCAGACCCTTGGCCCGCAGGCCGCCGATCAGGCTGGCGGCCATGTTGCCGGCACCGATAAAGGCAATACGTGTCTTGCTCATGTCAGGTCCTTATAAAGAGAGGAGTCAGCCATTTTTCAAGGCTGACCGTAGTCGCGGGCGCCAAACAGGGCGGTGCCGATCCGCACCCAAGTGGCGCCTTGGGCGATGGCCGATTCGAGATCGTGGCTCATACCCATGGAAAGTGTGTCGAGCGGCAGGTTCAGGCTGGCTTGCAGGCTTTGCACGGCCGCGAAAGAGGCATCCTGGGCGGCGCGATCTTCAGTCGGCTCCGGAATGGCCATCAATCCGCGCAGTTTCAGGCGCGGCAGGTTACTGATGGCGTTGGCCAAGGCTGGCAGGTCGGCCGGGGTGCAGCCGGATTTGCTGGCTTCACCGCTGACATTGACCTGAATGCAGATGTTCAGGGGCGGCAGATCGGCGGGACGTTGTTCGGACAGGCGTTGTGCGATTTTCAGGCGATCCACGGAATGCACCCAGTCGAAGTGCTCGGCGATAGCGCGAGTCTTGTTCGATTGAATGGGGCCGATGAAGTGCCAGATCAAGGGCAGGTCGGCCAGTTCCAGCTGTTTGCCCAGCGCTTCCTGCAAGTAGTTCTCGCCAAAGTCGCGCAGGCCGGCAGCGTAGGCTTCACGCAGGTCCTGAGCGGGTTTGGTCTTGCTCACAGCCAGCAACCGGACGCTGTTTTCGGCGCGGTTCGCGGCAAGTGTTGCGGCATGTATGCGCGAACTAACCTGAAGAATGTTGTCTGCTATGGTGGACATCAAGAGGCGCCAGCGGTCTGAAGGTTCGCGGCATTCTACTGGAATTGAGAGGCGCTATGGATATCACTGAGCTGCTGGCATTCAGCGCCAAACAGGGGGCATCCGACCTGCACCTGTCCGCCGGCCTGCCACCGATGATTCGGGTGGATGGCGATGTGCGGCGCATCAACCTGCCGGCCATGGACCACCAGCAGGTGCAGGCGCTGATCCATGCCATCATGAATGACACCCAGCGGGCGGACTTCGAAAAGCATCTGGAAACCGATTTTTCCTTTGAAGTGCCCGGCGTGGCGCGCTTTCGGGTCAATGTGTTCAACCAGAACCGTGGCGCGGGCGCCGTGTTTCGCACCATCCCGGCGAAAGTGCAGAGTATGGACGAACTGGGCATGGGCGACGTGTTTCGCAAGATGACCGACGCTCCCCGTGGCCTGGTGCTGGTGACCGGCCCGACCGGTTCCGACAAGTCCACCACGCTGGCAGCGATGATCGATTACCTCAATACCCATCGTCATCACCACATTCTCACCATTGAGGACCCCATCGAGTTTGTTCACGAGTCGCGCAAATGCCTGATCAATCAGCGTGAAGTCCATCGCGATACCCGTAGTTTCGCCACCGCGTTGCGTTCGGCACTCCGGGAAGACCCGGATGTGATCCTGGTGGGGGAGATGCGCGATCAGGAGACCATTCGCCTGGCGTTGACCGCAGCCGAAACCGGCCATCTGGTGTTCGGCACGCTGCACACCACGTCGGCGGCGAAAACCATCGACCGGGTGGTCGACGTGTTTCCGGGGGACGAGAAGTCGATGGTGCGTTCTATGCTCTCCGAGTCGCTGCTGGCGGTGGTATCCCAGACCCTGGTGAAGAAAATCGGCGGCGGACGCATCGCGGCACACGAGATCATGCTGGGGACATCGGCGATCCGGAACCTGATCCGCGAGGACAAGGTGGCGCAGATGTACTCGGCGATTCAGTCGGGAGGGTCGCTGGGGATGCAGACGCTGGATATGAGCCTGAAGGATCTGGTGACCAAGGGGTTGGTCAGTCGTGATCATGCGCGGGAGAAGGCGCGGTCACCGGATGGTTTTTGATGACCCTGAAAGCAAAGGCTCGCAGCCTTCGGCAGCTCCTACACAGGAATATGCGATTCCATGTAGGAGCTGCCGAAGGCTGCGAGCCTTTGATCTTGCTTCAATCAGCGCTGAACAACCCGCAACGCATTTTGTTCTTTCGGCAGAACCCGCTTGGCAACTACGTAGTGGTTTTCCCAGTACGGCTTCTTCAAGGTGTCGATGGACACCGACTTGCCGCGGCGTGGCGCGTGGATGAAACGGTCGTTGCCCAGGTAAATGGCAACATGATTGACCCGACGGCTCTTGATGTTGAAGAAAATCAGGTCGCCCGGCTTCAGGTCGTCGCGATCGACTTTCTCCCCATGACCGCTGGCCATGGCGTTGGAGGTGCGTGGCAGGTCGAACGTGGCGTCGTTGAACGCGTATTTCACCAGGCCGCTGCAATCGAAGCCTTTGCTTGGGCTGCTGCCGCCCCAACGATAGGGAGTGCCAAGGACGTTCACGGCGCGGCTCAGCACGTCGCTGCTTTCCTTGGTGCCCATCGGTGGAACCAGGCCGCTTTTGCTGCTGGCCAGGCTTGGAGCGTATTTAGCGGATTTCTTGTCTTTGCTCGAAGGAGCAGAGGCATGGGATTTCGGGGTGTAACCATTAACGTTTGGAAGACGTTGCTCACGATTGGTGGCGTGGGCGGCCAGTGGCATCAAAAGGCAAATGGTTAGCCATGTCTTGAAAAATGAACGCATTAGGCAAGGCTCTTAATAAGTTAGCGCGCAACTTTATAACAGCTTTTTTCCCGCTTCCGAGGCCGTTGGTCGATTCAATAAGGGGGGCAATGGTGGCAAAAAAGCAGCAAAATGGCGCCATTGTCGGACAGGAGTCCGGTGTTACAAGGCTTTGACAGGTGCGAAGGTAGCACTTGCCATACGTCGGGTGCCCGTAAAAAAGTCACAAAGAATTAAAGAATATTTATCTATCGTGTGAATCGAGGTCATTCATGAACCCCTATCAACAGGCTGTCCAGCAGCAAGACACCCACAGCAAAGTGATCGGTTACCTGCTGTGGATTTTCGGTTTTACCGGTGCTCACCGCTTCTATTACGGCAGGCCGGTGACCGGGACGATCTGGTTCTTCACCTTCGGCTTGCTGGGGATCGGTTGGCTGATCGACCTTTTCCTGATTCCGGCGATGGACCGAGAGGCTGACCTGCGATTTACCGCGGGCCCGATCGAATACAACGTGGCGTGGATCCTGCTGACGTTTCTCGGGGTGTTCGGCGTTCACCGGATGTATCAGGGGAAATGGATCAGTGGGCTGCTGTATCTGCTGACGGGCGGGTTGTTCTTTCTTGGGGTGCTGTATGACTTCTGGACGTTGAATGACCAGGTTTCTGTGCGTAATGCGCAGAATCGCGGCGCCTTTTAGTCAGTCTTCGCGAGCAAGCCCGCTCCCACATTTGATCTCTGGTGTTCACACAATATGTGGTTACTGGAGATTTATGTGGGAGCGGGCTTGCTCGCGAATGCAGGCGACGCGAAGTTAAGCCTGGTGACTGATCCGCCCATCCACCAGCGTGTAACGCACCACGCCTGGCAGGCTGTGGCCAATGAACGGGCAGTTTTCGCCCTTGGACAGCCAGCGTTCACCCGCCACGGTCGAGGCCGCAGGGTCGAACAGCACGATGTCCGCCGCGCCACCCACCGCCAGTTTGCCTGCCGGCAGACGCAAGGCCTCGGCAGGGCCGGCGCTCAGACGCTTGAGCAACGTCGGCAGGTCCAGCAAGCCGTCTTCGACCAGGGTCATTGCCAATGGCAAGAGCAGCTCAACGCTGCTGATGCCCGGCTCGGTCGCACCGAACGGTGCCAGTTTGGCGTCACGCTCATGGGGTTGGTGATGACTGGAGATGGCCGAGATCACGCCGGATTTCACCGCAGCGCGCAGGCCCTCGCGGTCGGCGCGGGTGCGTAGCGGCGGCTGGACGTGATACAGGCTGCTGAAGCCGATCAGGGCTTCGTCGGTCAGGATCAGCTGGTACAGGGCGACATCCGCGGTCACCTTCAGGCCTCGGGCCTGGGCCTGGGCGATCAGCTCCACGCCGCGGGTGCTGGTGAGCTGGCTGAAGTGCGCGCGCACGCCGGTCTGTTCAACCAGCAGCAGATCCCGGGCCAGGGCGACGGTTTCGGCGCTTTCCGGGATGCCCGGCAAGCCCAGGAAGCTGGCGGTCGGACCTTCGTGAGCCAGGCCACCTTCGGCCAGGTCGTAATCCTGGGAGTTGAAAATCACCGTCAGGTCGAAAGTCGCTGCATAGTCCAGTGCCCGGCACAGGGTGCGGGTGTTGCGGAAACTCTCCAGGCCGTTGCCGAAGGCCACGCAGCCGGCGTCGCGCAGTGCCACGAGCTCTGCCAGTTGCTCACCGTCCAGGCCTTTGCTCAGGGCGCCAATCGGGAAGACTTTGGTGTTGCCGGCCTCACGGGCGCGGTCGAGGATCAGCTCGGCCACCGCCGAGGTGTCCAGCACCGGTTTGGTCTTTGGCGGGCAGCACAGGCTGGTCACGCCGCCAGCCGCCGCCGCGCGGGTTTCGCTGACAATCGAGCCTTTGCGGCTGTAGCCCGGCTCGCGCAGGGCAACGTTGAGGTCGACCAGGCCGGGAGCGGCCACCAGGCCTTTGGCGTCGATGGTGTCGACTGCGACAAAACCGGCCGGCGCGGCGCCAAGGGCGACGATCTTGCAGGCTTCAATATGGATATCGGTGATTTGATCCAGGCCGCTGGCCGGGTCGATGACGCGTGCGCCGAGAATGCTGAGCTTCACTGAACGTTCTCCTGGTCGAATTGGCGCTGCGCAGTCTGCCCGCTCATGGCCATGGACAATACGGCCATACGAATGGCGATCCCGTAGGTCACTTGGTTGAGGATCACCGAGTGCGGGCCATCGGCCACCGCCGACTCGATTTCCACCCCACGGTTGATCGGCCCCGGGTGCATGACGATGCAATCGGGTTTGGCCCCGGCCAGGCGCGCGGTAGTCAGCCCGAACAGGCGATAGAACTCGCCTTCGCTCGGCAACAGGCCGCCGGTCATGCGTTCACGCTGCAGGCGCAGCATGATCACCACGTCGACGTCTTTGAGGCCTTCGGTCATGTCGGTGTAGACCTTCACGCCGTACTGCTCGATGCCGATCGGCAGCAAGGTTTTCGGCGCGATCACGCGGATGTCCGGGCAGCCCAGGGTTTTCAGGGCCAGCATGTTCGAGCGCGCAACCCGCGAGTGCAGGATGTCGCCGACGATGGCCACCGAAAGGTTTTCGAAGCCGCCCTTGTGCCGGCGGATGGTCAGCATGTCGAGCATGCCCTGGGTCGGGTGCGCGTGCCGGCCGTCACCGCCGTTGATGATCGCCACTTGCGGGCAGACATGTTCGGCGATGAAGTGCGCTGCGCCGGAATCACCGTGACGCACGACGAACATGTCGGCGGCCATGGCTTCCAGGTTGCGCAGGGTATCGAGCAGCGTTTCGCCCTTGCTCGCCGACGATGTCGACACGTTCAGGGTGATCACGTCCGCCGAGAGCCGCTGGGCCGCCAGTTCGAAGGTGGTGCGGGTGCGGGTCGAGTTTTCGAAGAACACGTTGCACACGGTCTTGCCGCGCAGCAACGGGACTTTCTTCACGGCCCGGGCGCCGACTTCAAGGAAGGAGTCGGCGGTGTCGAGAATTTCCGTCAACAGCTCGCGGCGCAAACCGTCGAGCGAGAGGAAGTGGCGCAACTGGCCCTGATCATTGAGTTGCAGCGGGCGCTTGGTTTCTAGAGGCGTCATCGCGAGGGGGACTCTCAATAGGGCGAATTAAAGGGCGAGGTCTTGCAGTTCGAGCGCAAGTTCCGGGCCGGACAGCTTCACCCGTTCGTGGGCCGCCAGCGACAGGGTCGCGCCAACCACGTTCGGGCGGATCGGCAGTTCGCCGGCGTCCAGGTCCAGCAGGCACACCAGCGTCACGCTGGCCGGGCGGCCGTAGTCGAACAGTTCGTTCATGGCGGCGCGGATGGTCCGGCCGCTCATCAGCACGTCGTCGATCAGCACCAGGTGCTGGCCTTCGATCTCGAACGGCAGCGCCGAAGGGCGAACCTGTGGGTGCAAGCCGTTCTGGCTGAAGTCGTCGCGGTAGAAGGACACGTCCAGGGTGCCGAGGGGCTCATTGCTGCCCAGCTCCTTGAGCAGGGCCTGGGCCACCCAGACACCACCGGTACGGATGCCGATGAAGCGCGGGTCGCTGATGCCTCGTTTGGCCAGATAGGCGTCAAGTCGGATCGCCATCTGGCTGATCAGTTCGGCGGGATTGGGCAGGCTCATGGTTGCTCCTTCTTTGGCCCGGGCCAGCCTGTGCGGGAGTGGCTCGGGTTGTAGCTAAGAGAGACGGACAGCGGCTCTTCAGGATTCAAACAGTGCGGTGTTTTCGTCGAGCCAGCCTTGCAGCAGCAGGGCGGCGGCGATGGCGTCGACCGGGTTGTCGCGGTAACTGCCTTTCTGGCCGCCGCGAGCCAGGCGTTCGCCCTTGGCCTCGAAGGTAGTCAGGCGTTCATCGTGGGTATAGAAGGGCAGATTGAAGCGGCCGTTCAGGCGCCGGGCGAACTTTTCCGCGCGGGCGCACATGTCACTGGGTGTGCCGTCCATATTCAACGGCAGGCCGACCACCACGGCATCGGGTTTCCACTCTTTGATGAGGGCTTCGACCTGGTTCCAGTCGGGAATGCCGTTCTGCGCTTTCAGGGTGCACAGTTCGCGGGCCTGGCCGGTAATCACCTGGCCGACCGCGACGCCGATCTGTTTGGTGCCGTAGTCAAAACCCAGAATCAGCTTCAGGGCCATCAAGCGTGCCCCGCCTGGCTGGTCAGCAGGCTGAGGTTGACGCCCAGGTGCCTGGCCGCCGCCTCCAGGCGCAACTCACTGCTGGTATTGAACAGGATGTCCGCGTCAAACGGGCAGGTCAGCCAGGCGTTTTGCGCCAGTTCGGCTTCAAGCTGCCCGGCTTCCCAACCGGCATAGCCGAGGGCAATCAGGCTTTTTGCCGGGCCGACGCCGTCAGCGATGGCGAACAGCACGTCCTGGGAGGTTGACAGGGCCAGTTCGTCTTCCAGATCAACGGTCGCCTGGAAGCTCAGGCCTTTGGGGTGAAGGACGAAACCGCGATCGGTCTGCACCGGGCCACCGATGAAGATCGGCACATGCTGGCAGAGCGCTGGCGGTTCGATTTCCGGGCGCAATTGCTCAAGGATATCGGCCAGGCTCAGATCTTGCGGACGGTTGACCACCAGCCCCATGGCGCCATTGGCCGTGTGCTCGACGATGTAGGTCAATGTGTGCGCAAAGTTCGGGTCGGCCATGTGTGGCATGGCGATCAGGAATTGATGCTTGAGGTAGCTGGGGCTGACGTTTTTCATGACCGCTAGTGTGGCGTTCGAGGGGCGAACTGACAAGCTGGGGATGCCGTAATTTGGCTGTCGACACGGATCAAATGTGGGAGCGGGCTTGCTCGCGAAGGCGTCGTGTCAGTCGACATCTATATTGAATGACTGACCGCATTCGCGAGCAAGCCCGCTCCCACAGGGGATTTGCGGTGATCAGTTGCTGGAAAGTCGATCCCCGCGGGCAAATTTCCAGGTGCGGATGATCTCCAGCCGGTCGATATCCGACAAATCCCCGGTAAACGGTGCAAACGGCGCTGCCAGCCGCACAATCCGTTGCGCTGCCTGGTCCAGCAGCGGTTGGCCCGAAGACTCCAGCACCAGCACTTCATACAGCGAACCGTCGCGGTTGATCGACACCATCAGGCGCAAGTTACCGTAGATCTGTTTGCGCCGCGCTTCATCGGGGTAGTTGAGGTTGCCGATGCGCTCGACCTTCTTGCGCCATTCGTCCTTGTACCAGGCGCCCTTGTCGCGCATGGTCGATGCCGCGCTCAAACGGTGGATGCGCGGGCGCTTGGCGTACAACTGTTGTTCGGCGGCCAGTTCAGCTTCGAGGCTGGCGATGTCGCTGGACAGTTGCTCGCTGTCGAAGGTCGGCGCCTGGACCTGGGGCTTGACCTCGGTCTTGGGTTCCTCGGTCTTGGCGGGGGCCTTTTTCGGCTTCGGCGCCACTGTGGTCACGGCAGCCTTGGGCGGGGCTTCCTGAATTTCAGGCTTGGCGGCCGGCGGTGGCGTGACCTTTTGCACCTTGTTGTCCTGGAACGGCGCGACCTCGGTGGTCTTGGGAATCGCCTTTTTATCCAGGGTGCCGCTGCCTTGCTGATTCTCCTGAGCCAGGAAATCGGCTTTCTCGGGCTTCTTTTCGCTCTTGAAGGTGGCGAGGGTGATTTCCAGGGTTTTGCTGATCTGCTTGGGCTCGACCACTGCAAACCCGACACCCAACAGCAAGGCCAGGTGGATCAGCGCCGCCAGAAACAGGGTAAAACCGAGGCGGTCGGCCGGGCGCACGCCACGGTGGGCGAGTTCGGCAGGCAGATCGGACGGGAGTGTCATGACAAGGAAACCAACATCGCGTTTTCACAGGCCGCGCATGATAACGCAATGTTGGTTTGGCTAATCAACGTGCCTTGAGCTTCTGATCGATGGCATCCATCAGCATGCCGCCGATGTCGGTGCCAAACGCATTATCGATCTCGCGAATGCAGGTCGGGCTGGTGACGTTGATTTCGGTCAGGTGTTCGCCGATCACGTCCAGGCCAACGAACAACAGGCCTTTTTCACGCAGGGTCGGGCCGACTTGCGCGGCGATCCAGCGGTCCTTGTCGGTCAGTGGGCGCGCTTCGCCACGGCCACCGGCGGCCAGGTTGCCACGGGTTTCGCCCGCCGCGGGAATTCGTGCCAGGCAGTAATCCACGGGCTCGCCATCGATCATCAGGATGCGCTTGTCGCCATCGACGATGGCCGGCAGGTAACCCTGGATCATGATTTGCTGTTGACCATGCAGGGTCAGGGTTTCGAGGATCACCGACAGGTTCGGATGCCCTGCGGTGTGGCGGAAGATCGAAGAGCCGCCCATGCCGTCCAGCGGCTTGAGGATCACATCGCCATGATGGTCGGCGAATTCGCGCAGCACGTCAGGACGACGGCTGACGATAGTCGGCGGTGTGCACTGCGGGAACAACGTGGCAAACAGCTTTTCGTTGCAGTCACGCAGGCTTTGCGGCTTGTTGACCACCAGCACGCCAGCGCGCTCGGCCTGCTCCAGCAAATAGGTGGAGTAGACGAACTCCATGTCGAACGGCGGATCCTTGCGCATCAGGATCACGTCCAGATCGCTCAGCAGCGCGTCGCTTTCGGCGCCCAGTTCGAACCATTTTTCCGGGTTGGCGAAAACCTGCAGCGGACGCATCCGGGCCCGGGCCTGGCCTTCGCCCTGATACAGGTCGCGCTGTTCCATATAGAACAATTCCCAGCCACGCTTCTGCGCGGCCAGCAGCATGGCCAGCGAGCTATCCTTTTTATAGGAAATGCTGGCGATAGGGTCCATGACAATCCCGACGCGAACGCTCATTGGGTTTTCCTCGAAAATTGGCTACCGGATCGGTATGAAAAAAGTGGCGTCAGAGTGGCGCTGAGTGTGTTCCCGGTCAAGGAAAAACCACCTTGCGGGTCGTCCGATAGATTGGTTCTGGAGACTGTGCTAAAAAGGCTGCCATGTCGTGCCGGCCCTTGAGCATCAAGGGTTTCGAGCCGCGTTAACCGGCAAACGGACAATTTGTTTCGCAAAGGCGACGGTAGAGCATTTTATGGAACAGCACCCCAGCGCCTTGAAGGTCATGGTGATCGACGATTCGAAGACGATCCGTCGCACCGCCGAAACACTGCTCAAGAACGTGGGTTGTGAGGTCATCACGGCCATCGACGGTTTTGATGCCCTGGCCAAGATTGCCGACAACCACCCCGGCATCATCTTTGTCGACATCATGATGCCGCGCCTTGATGGCTATCAGACCTGCGCCCTGATCAAGAACAACAGCGCGTTCAAGTCCACGCCTGTGATTATGCTGTCGTCCAAGGACGGGCTGTTTGACAAGGCCAAGGGGCGCATCGTCGGCTCCGACCAGTTTTTGACCAAGCCGTTCAGCAAGGAAGAATTGCTTGATGCGATCCAGGCCCATGTTCCTGGCTTCGCCGCCGTTTTGCCGCAGTAGGACACGCACAGTGACGCTCGGCCATCGGGCCCGGCGTCGACAAGAATGGGGAAAACCATGGCACGTATTCTGATCGTCGATGATTCGCCGACCGAAATGTACAAACTGACCGGCATGCTGGAAAAGCACGGTCATGAAGTATTGAAAGCCGAAAACGGCGCCGACGGCGTGGCCCTGGCCCGCCAGGAAAAGCCCGATGCGGTGCTGATGGACATCGTCATGCCCGGCCTCAACGGCTTCCAGGCCACCCGCCAACTGACCAAGGACCCGGAAACCGGGCACATCCCGGTGATCATCATCACCACCAAGGATCAGGAAACCGACAAGGTCTGGGGCACGCGCCAGGGTGCCAAGGACTACCTGACCAAGCCGGTCGATGAAGACACCCTGATCAAGACCCTGAATAACGTGCTGGCCGGTTGATCGTCGGGTCATGAACGAGTCGCTGACGGCTTTCGAACTGCTGCTGCAAATCGACCAGCGCTGTCGTCTGCTGGCGGCGGACCTGCCGTCCCAGCCTGCCCGGCGGGACAGCTGGAGCGGCATTGGTTTTCGCCTGGGCGAACACTGGTATGTCGCGCCCATGAGCGAAGTCAGCGAAGTCCTGCACGAGCCGCGCTCCACTCAGTTGCCGGGGGTCAAGCCTTGGGTCAAGGGTGTCGCCAACCTGCGCGGGCGTTTGTTGCCGGTCATGGATTTGTGCGGTTTCTTCGGGCACGAGCTTTCGGCGGCGCGCCGGCAGCGGCGGGTGTTGGTGGTGGAACATGAAGAGGTGTTTGCCGGGTTGCTGGTCGATGAAGTCTTCGGCCTCCAGCACTTTGCCCAGGACAGCCTGGAGCCAGTGCCGACGGACGAGTTGAAGGGCCCGGTGGCGGCGTTCGTCAAAGGCCGGTTTCAGCGCGAGCAGTGCTGGCAGGTGTTCAGCCCGTTTGCGTTGACGCAGTCCCAGGGGTTCATGAACGTCGCGGTGTAACCGGAACAACAGAGATCCAATGTGGGAGCGGCGGTGCGGCGATCCGACTTGCTCGCGAAGGCGGCAGTCCATTCGACATTGCTATTGGCTGATCTACCGCTTTCGCGAGCAAGCCCGCTCCCACAGGGTCTCGGGTAAGCGTAGAAGTTGGTTAACAGGCGAGGACCGATGATAAAAGCAAAAGCAGGCAAGCCAATGGAAGGGTCGCGCAGCCGGTCGCAGATTATCGTGCTGTTCATCGCGCTGATCGTCTTCATCATGCTGCTGTTCGCCAACTTCGCGTACCTCAACACCCAGGCTATCTACGACAAACAGTACATCGGCCACGCTGGCGAACTGCGCGTGCTGTCCCAGCGTATCGCCAAGAACGCCACCGAAGCCGCCGCCGGCAAGGCGGCCGCGTTCAAGTTGCTCAGCGATGCGCGCAACGATTTTGCCCGGCGCTGGGGTTATCTGAAGAAGGGCGACCCGGCCACCGGCCTGCCGCCGGCGCCCGCCACTGTGCGTCCAGAGATGCGCGCGGTGCAACAGGACTGGGAACGCCTGCTGAAAAACACCGACGCGATTCTGTCCAGCGAGCAAACCGTACTGTCGCTGCATCAGGTCGCCGCGACCCTGGCCGAAACCGTGCCGCAGCTGCAGGTCGAGTACGAGAAAGTCGTCGAGACTCTCCTGCAACGGGGCGCCCCGGCGGCCCAGGTGGCCATGGCCCAGCGTCAGTCGTTGCTGGCCGAGCGGATCCTCGGCGCGGTCAATACGGTGTTGGCCGGCGACGAAAATTCACAACAGGCAGCCGATGCGTTCGGACGCGACGCGACGCAGTTCGGCAAAGTGCTCAACGGCATGCTCCAGGGCGACCCTGCGCTCAAGGTCAGCCAGGTCGAAGACCGCGACGCCCGTGCTCGACTCGCGGAAATCTCCGAGCTGTTCGAGTTCGTCTCGGGCTCGGTGGACGAGATCCTCGAAACCTCGCCTGAACTGTTCAAGGTCCGCGAATCGGCCTCGAACATTTTCAGTCTGTCGCAAACCCTGCTCGACGAAGCCTCACACCTGGCCAGCGGGTTCGAAAACATGGTCGGCGGGCGTACCACCGACACCATTGGCGGTTATGTGCTGGGCTTGTTGGCGCTGGCTTCGATCATCCTGATCGGCATGGTGATGGTGCGCGAAACCAATCGTCAGTTGCGTGAAACCGCCGAGAAAAACGAGCGTAACCAGAACGCGATCATGCGTCTGCTCGACGAAATCGAAGACCTGGCCGACGGCGACCTCACGGTGACGGCCTCGGTGACCGAAGACTTTACCGGCACCATCGCCGACTCGATCAATTACTCCGTCGACCAGTTGCGCGATCTGGTCGCGACCATCAACCTCACCGCCGGCCAGGTGGCCGCCGCCGTGCAGGAAACCCAGGCGACCGCCATGCACCTGGCCCAGGCGTCGGAGCACCAGGCCCAGCAAATTTCCGAGGCCTCCATGGCGATCAACGACATGGCCGAGTCCATCGACCAGGTGTCGGCCAACGCGGCGGAATCCTCGGCGGTTGCCGAACGCTCGGTGGAAATCGCCAACAAGGGCAACGAGGTGGTGCACAACACCATCCACGGCATGGACAACATTCGCGAACAGATTCAGGACACCGCCAAACGCATCAAGCGCCTGGGCGAATCCTCACAGGAAATCGGCGACATTGTCAGCCTGATCGATGATATTGCCGATCAGACCAACATCCTGGCCCTCAACGCGGC
Source organism: Pseudomonas sp. S2_F07 (assembly GCF_054668325.1). Taxonomy (NCBI): domain Bacteria; kingdom Pseudomonadati; phylum Pseudomonadota; class Gammaproteobacteria; order Pseudomonadales; family Pseudomonadaceae; genus Pseudomonas; species Pseudomonas sp. S2_F07. The sequence goes on along the minus strand of NZ_CP162758.1, from coordinate 3,497,421 downwards.
CATCCAGGCGTCCATGGCCGGTGACGCCGGTCGCGGTTTCGCTGTGGTCGCCGATGAAGTGCAGCGCCTGGCCGAACGCTCGTCCGCCGCCACCCGGCAGATCGAAACCCTGGTGCGGGCGATCCAGACCGATACCAACGAAGCGGTCATCTCCATGGAGCAAACGACGACCGAAGTGGTGCGTGGCGCTCGTCTGGCGCAGGATGCCGGTGTGGCCCTGGAAGAAATCGAAGGCGTCTCCAAGACACTTGCGGCGTTGATCCAGAGTATTTCCAATGCGGCGCAACAGCAGACGTCGTCGGCCGGTCAGATCTCCCTGACGATGAACGTGATCCAGCAGATCACCTCGCAGACGTCGTCGGGTTCCACCGCCACGGCTGATAGCATCGGTAACCTGGCGAAAATGGCCAGTCAATTGCGTCGTTCGGTGTCCGGCTTCACCTTGCCGGATGCCAAGGCGCAGGTTGTGGACAAAGCTTGAACCGCCCATGGGTGTCTGAATTGTGATTGGAGTGGTTATGGGTGATCGGCACGACTATGTGGCCCTCGAGTGGGTCAAGGGCGAGATTGCCGAAACGCTGAAACAGGCTCATCACGCGATTGAAAACCTGCTCGATGACCCGCAGGCGACCCAAGCGCTGGATGATTGCCTGGCATGCATCCATCAGGTCCACGGCAGTTTGCAGATGGTCGAGTTCTACGGCGCGGCGTTGCTCGCCGAAGAAATGGAACAACTGGCCATGGCCCTGCAAGGCAATCGTGTCAGCCATCGCGACGAGGCGTTGCACCTGTTGATGCAGGCCCTCGGGCAACTGCCGATCTACCTTGACCGGGTGCAAGGCGCGCGTCGCGACCTGCCATTGGTGGTGTTGCCCTTGATCAACGACCTGCGCAGCGCCCGGGGCGAAAGCCTGCTGTCGGAAACCAGCCTGTTCAGCCCGCAATTGCCCGAGTTGCCAGCGTTGGACGCACAAACGCTGGCGCAGCTGGAACCGGCCGAGTTGCCCGGTGTGCTGCGCAAGCTGCGGCAGATGCTGCAAATGGCGCTGGTCGGATTCCTGCGTGAACAGGACAACGACACCAACCTCGATTACCTGGCCAAGGTCTTCACCCGCCTCGAAACACTGTGCGCAGACGCCCCCCTGAGCCCGTTATGGCAGGTGGCATCGGCGCTGGTCGAAGGCATGCAGGGCGGTGCGATCGCCAATAGCCCGGCCTTGCGCAGCCTGTTCAAGGAGGCCGACAAGGAACTCAAACGCCTGCTCGAACAAGGCATGCCCGGCATCAATCAACCGGCCCCGCCGGAGCTGCTCAAGAGTTTGCTGTTCTACATTGCCAAGGCCGAACATCCCACCGGGCAGATGCTGACCATGAAAGAACGCTACTCACTGGACGACGCGCTGCCCGACAGCGCGATGGTCGATGAAGAACGCGCGCGGCTGGCAGGTCCCGACCGTGACGCCATGCGCTCGGTGCTGGCTGCACTGTGCGAAGAGCTGGTGCGGGTCAAGGAGCGCCTGGACCTGTTCGTGCGCAGTGACCGCCAGCACACCTCCGACCTCGACAGCCTGCTGGCGCCGCTGCGGCAAATCGCCGACACCCTGGCGGTGCTGGGTTTCGGCCAACCGCGCAAGGTGATCATCGATCAACTGGCGGTGGTGCTCAGCCTCGCTCAGGGCCAGCGCGAACCCAACGATGCGATCCTCATGGACGTTGCCGGGGCCTTGTTGTACGTCGAAGCGACGCTGGCCGGCATGGTCGGAACCGTTGAGCCGGAGAGCCAGGACGACAACCGCCTGCCGACCACCGATCTGACGCAGATCCATCAGATCGTGATCAAGGAGGCCCGCATCTGTTTGCAGCAGGCCAAGGACATGATCGTCGACTATATCGACGCCGATTGGGACCGCCAGCACTTGCAGGCGTTGCCGGCCTTGCTGACCCAGGTGCGCGGGGCGCTGGCGATGATTCCCTTGAGCCGGGCGGCGAGCCTGGTGGAAACCTGCAATCACTTTATCCGCGAGCACCTGTTGCTCGAGCCGGGCCAACCGGGCTGGCAGGAACTGGACAGCCTGGCCGACGTGATCACCAGCATCGAGTACTACCTTGAGCGCCTCAGCGATGACCCGCAGGCCCAGGGCGAAAACCTGCTCGATGTCGCGGAAAAAAGCCTGGCGAGCCTCGGTTTTTTCCCTAGTGAGCAACACGTACCCGTGCTGGATGATGTGCTCAACCCGAGCGATGCGCAGGTCATGCAGATGATGCAGGAGCTGGATGATCCTCAGGTCGTCCAGACCCTGGCCGATGTGCTCGCCAGCCCGGTTTCGAGCCTGAACCCGCCCGCGCAGAACACCCCCGGCAGCCTGCTGCCGCCGCCCTCGGGCGAAGTGCCGGTGGACGAGGAACTGCGCGAAGTGTTCCTCGAAGAAACCGACGAAGTCCTGGAAATCCTGCGCGAGTACTTGCCGCGCTGGTCGGCCAACCCTGACAACCGCTCGGCCCTGAGCGAACTGCGCCGCGCTTTCCACACCCTCAAGGGCAGTGGTCGCATGGTGCGTGCCCTGGTGCTGGGTGAGCTGGCCTGGGCTGTGGAAAACCTGCTCAACCGGGTACTGGAAAGCAGCGTGGAGCCGGGTGCCAAGGTGCAGCAACTGATCGGCGATGTGCTGCATCTGCTGCCGGAGCTGGTGGCCGAATACGCCGCCAATGCCCAGCGCCAGCGCAACGATGTCGATCAGCTGGCCGCCCGCGCCCATGCCCTGGCCAAGGGCAATGAACCCGTGTCCGATGAGGATACGCAAGATGTCGCGGCCCTCGATCCGCTATTGCTGGAGATCTTTCGCAAAGAGGCCGAAACCCATCTGGGCAGCCTCAATCGCTTCCTTGATCAGGCCGCCGAACATGTACCGTTGCAGGCCAGCGACGAATTGCAGCGCGCCTTGCACACCCTCAAGGGCAGTGCCTACATGGCCGGCGTGTTGCCGATTGCCGAACTGGCCGCACCGCTGGATCAACTGGCCCGGGAATACAAGGCGCACCTGCTCGCGCTGGATCTGGATGAAGTCGAATTGCTGCTGGAAGCTGAAGGGCTGTTTCGCCTCGGCTTGCGCCAGCTCAAGACAGATCCGCTGGCGGAAATTCCCGGTGCCCGGGGTTTGAACGAGCGCGCCAGGGCGCTGCTGGCCGAGCGCCTGGAAAGCCTCCTGAGCACACCAAACACCGGGCTGCGGATCAAGCGCGACCCGCAACTGATCAACAACTTCCTCGCCCAGGGCATGGACATCCTGCTGGACGCCGAAAGCCTGCTGCAGCGTTGGCAGCAACATCCCGGCGAACGTCAGGAACTCAGCGCTCTGCTGGACGAATTGACCACCCTTGGCGAAGGCGCCCATCTGGCCGACCTGCACCCGGTGGATGAACTGTGCGAAGCGTTGCTCGATCTGTACGGCGCCGTGGAAGAAAGCAGCCTGGCGGTCAGCGAGCGGTTTTTCCAGGAGGCACAGGCTGCCCACGAAGCGCTGATCAACATGCTCGACGAGTTGGCCGCGGGCCAGGAAGTCAGCCCCCAACCGCAACGGATCAGGGCCTTGCGCGAACTGCTCGACGAGAGCCTTGACCCGTCGGCCGTGGGCCTGATCCGCAGCGATGGCAGCCGCAGCCTGAGCATCCGTGAATTGGGTACGGCCACCGCCGAGCTTGAGCAGCGTGCGACGGCGCCGGGGGTGGACGATGAGATCGTCGCGATCTTCCTTGAAGAAGCGGTGGATATCCTCGAGAGCGCCGGTCAGGCCTTGCAGCGCTGGTTACGCGACTCGGACAACGCCGCGCCGCTGTCGTCCCTGCAACGGGATCTGCACACCCTCGAAGGCGGCGCGCGCATGGCCGAGATCGGGCCGGTCGGCGATCTGGCCCATGAATTGGAAAGCCTTTACCAGGGCCTGGTGGATCGTCGTTATGCCTTCAGCGATTCACTGGCGGTGCTGCTCAAACAGTGCCATGAGCGACTGGCGTTGTACCTCGAACAGTTGCAGCTCAACCAGCCGCTGGACAATTCCCGTGAGCTGATCGAAGCCATTCGCGCCTACCGTCAAGGGCATGCAGGTGTCGCCGAGGGGGCCCGGCAGGCGACCGGCAACGACTCGACTGCGCACGATCCGGAATTGCTGGAGATCTTCCTTGAGGAAGGTTTCGACATCATCGAAAGCTCGGGGGCGGCGCTGGCGCGCTGGCAGGCCCAGCCTTCGAGTCGCCAGGAAGTGGAAACCCTGCTGCGGGACCTGCACACCCTCAAGGGTGGTGCGCGCATGGTGGAAATCGCCGCGATTGGCGATCTGGCCCATGAACTGGAGTTCCTCTACGAAGGCCTGTCCACTGGCGTGCTGCAACCGACTGAACCCTTGTTCGCGCTGTTGCAGCGCAGCCATGACCGTCTGGCGCAGATGCTCGATGCGGCCCGCGCCGGTGAGCCGATGCCGCCGGCCGACCGCTTGATCGATGCAATCAAGAACTTCAGCCACCCGGCCGTGCCGGAATCGCCCGCGCCGGTTGCGCCGCCGGCCAAGGCCAAGGCCGAGCCGCTGGCGCCGCCGCCCGATGCCGGCGCCGACATGGTCAAGGTCTCGGCGGAACTGCTCGACGATCTGGTCAACCTGGCCGGTGAGACCTCGATCTTCCGTGGCCGGATCGAACAGCAGGTCAACGATGCGCACATCGCCCTGAATGAGATGGAGACCACCATCGAGCGGATGCGCGACCAGTTGCGCCGCCTCGATACCGAGACCCAGGGGCGGATCCTCAGCCGCCAGCAAGTCGACGCCGAACGCTTGGGCTACGAGGAATTCGACCCGCTGGAAATGGACCGCCACTCACAGTTGCAGCAGCTGTCCCGGGCGCTGTTCGAGTCGGCCTCTGACTTGCTCGACCTCAAGGAAACCCTCGAGCGACGCAATCACGACACGGAAAACCTGCTGCAACAGCAGGGCCGCATCAACACCGAATTGCAGGAAGGCCTGATGCGCACGCGCATGGTGCCGTTCGAACGCATGCTCCCGCGTTTGCAGCGCATCGTCCGGCAGGTGTCCAGCGAACTGGGCAAGGACGTGGACTTCATCGTCGACAACGCCGAAGGCGAGATGGATCGCAACGTTCTCGAGCGCATGGCCGCGCCGCTGGAACACATGCTGCGCAACGCCGTCGACCATGGCCTGGAGTCCGTCGAAGCGCGGCTGGCGGCAGGGAAACCGGCCAAGGGCAAGATCTCCCTCGATCTGCTGCGCGAAGGCGGCGACATCATTTTCGACATCCGCGACGACGGCGCCGGTGTGCCGCTGGACGCGGTGCGGCGCAAGGCGATCAAGCGCGGCTTGCTCGCCCCGGACAGCATCATCAGTGATCACGACGTGTTGCAGTTCATCCTGCAACCGGGGTTTTCCACCGCCGAAAAAATCACCCAGATCTCCGGGCGCGGCGTCGGCATGGACGTGGTGCACGAAGAGGTGCGGCAACTGGGCGGCACCATGAGCATCGACTCGGTGCCCGGGCAGGGCGTGCATTTCTGCATTCGCCTGCCGTTTACCGTATCGGTCAACCGGGCGTTGATGGTGCAGTGCGGTGAGGACCAATACGCGATCCCGCTCAATACCATCGACGGCATCGTGCGTGTCCTGCCCAATGAACTCGAAGGGTATTTTCGTTTCGATTCACCGACCTACGAATACGCCGGACAACGTTACGAGCTGTGCTACCTGGGCGAGCTGTTGAAAACCAGCCAGCGCCCGAAACTCTTGGGCCAGAGCCTGCCATTGCCGGTGTTGCTGGTGCAATGCAACGAACGGCACATTGCGGTGCTGGTGGACGCCATGGCCGGCACTCGCGAAATCGTGGTCAAGAGCCTGGGGCCGCAGTTTGCGGCGGTACAAGGGGTATCCGGTGCGACGATTCTCGGCGACGGCCGGGTGGTGCTGATTCTGGATTTGCTGGCGCCGATCCGCGCCATGCAGGCCCGTGTCCCCCAGCGTTCGCCGGGGCAAGAGATCGAGGCCGAACCGCAGCGCCCGCTGCTGGTGATGGTAGTCGACGACTCGGTCACCGTGCGCAAGGTCACCAGCCGCTTGCTCGAACGCCATGGCATGAATGTGCTGACCGCCAAGGACGGGGTCGACGCCATGCTGCTGCTGGAAGAGCACATGCCCGACCTGATGCTGCTGGACATCGAGATGCCGCGCATGGATGGCTTCGAAGTCGCGACCCAGGTGCGCAACGACGAGCGCCTGCAACACCTGCCGATCATCATGATCACCTCCCGCACCGGGCAGAAACACCGCGACCGCGCCATGGCCATCGGCGTCAACGACTACCTGGGCAAGCCGTACCAGGAATCGGTGCTGCTCGAAAGCATCGCCTTGTGGAGCAAGACCCATGCTTGAGCACCGCACCAGTAACCTCACCGGCCTGCTGCTGCCGTTGGCCGACCGCAACCTGATCCTGCCCAATGTCGCCGTTGCCGAGCTGATCGATTACCAGCAGCCGGGGACCTTCGACCTCGACACGCCGCCGTGGTACCTGGGCCTGGTGACGTGGCGCGACCGGCAGATTCCGCTGCTGAGTTTCGAGTCGGCATGCGCGCAGAAAATCGTCATTGGCGAACGCGCGCGGATCGTCATTCTCAACGCCCTCGGCGGGCGTCCCGAGCTGAAATTCATTGCGCTGTTGGTGCAGGGGATTCCGCGCTCCTGCAAGCTCGATAGCCAGTTGAGTTACGTGGATGTGCCGTTGTGTGCGCTGGAACAAGCGGCGGTGCAGGTGGGCGAGCAGGTGGCCAAGGTGCCGGATTTGTTGGCGCTGGAGACGTTGTTGGTGGATGCCGGGTTAATCAACTGATCCCGATTCTGCGATGATCTGACTGACGCCTTCGCGAGCAAGCCCGCTCCCACAGTTGATCTGTGGTGAACACAAAACCCTGTGGGAGCGGGCTTGCTCGCGAAGAGGCCCGCATGAACGACGCAGATCTCGATCATTAACCTGAGCGTAACGATCCACCACTCTGCTTGATTGATACGCTGCGCCCAACACTCCTAAGGTAGCTCCACGACAGCGAACCCGTGGAGTGGTCATGACAACAACAATATCCCCCGACTCGCGATGGACGCGGCGGCGCAGCGAAAAGCAGCGGCGCCTCGAGCTGGTGCGAGGTCTTGCCGACGGTGTGGTGTTGCCCACCGACAACATCGTCGCGGCGCTTGAAGCGCTGATCCTGCCCGGCGACCGCGTGGTGCTCGAAGGCAACAATCAGAAGCAGGCGGATTTCCTTTCGCGATCCCTGGCCAAGGCCGACCCCGCGAAGCTGCATGACTTGCACATGATCATGCCCAGCGTCGGACGCTCCGAGCACCTGGACCTGTTCGAACGCGGCATCGCCCGCAAGCTCGACTTCTCTTTCGCCGGCACCCAGAGCCTGCGCATCAGTCAGTTGCTTGAAGACGGCCTGCTGGAAGTCGGCGCGATCCACACCTACATCGAACTCTACGCACGGCTGGTGGTGGACCTGATCCCCAATGTCGTACTTTCGGCCGGGTTCATGGCCGACCGCGCCGGCAACATCTACACCGGCCCCAGCACTGAAGACACCCCGGCACTGATCGAGCCGGCGGCCTTCAGCGACGGCATCGTCATCGTCCAGGTCAACCAGTTGGTGGACGACGTCAGCGACTTGCCACGCGTCGACATTCCCGCCTCCTGGGTCGACTTCGTGGTGGTGGCCGACAAGCCGTTCTATATCGAACCGCTGTTCACCCGCGACCCTCGGCACATCAAGCCCGTGCACGTGCTGATGGCGATGATGGCGATCCGCGGGATCTACGAAAAACACAACGTGCAGTCGCTCAATCACGGCATCGGTTTCAACACGGCCGCCATCGAACTGATCCTGCCGACCTATGGCGAGTCCCTCGGCCTCAAAGGCAAGATCTGCCGCAACTGGACCCTCAACCCGCACCCGACCCTGATTCCCGCCATCGAAAGTGGTTGGGTGGAAAGCGTGCATTGCTTCGGCACCGAACTGGGGATGGAGAACTACATTGCGGCGCGGCCGGATGTGTTCTTTACCGGGCGCGACGGCTCCCTGCGTTCCAATCGGATGTTCAGCCAACTGGCCGGGCAATACGCCGTGGACCTGTTCATCGGCGCGACTTTGCAAGTCGATGGCGACGGGCATTCTTCCACCGTGACCCGCGGGCGTCTGGCCGGTTTCGGCGGGGCACCGAACATGGGTCACGACCCGCGCGGTCGTCGTCACAGCACACCGGCCTGGCTCGACATGCGCAACACCGACGTGGCAGAGCCGATGCTTGAGCGCGGCAAAAAGCTCGTGGTGCAGATGGTCGAAACCTTCCAGGAGGGCGGCAAACCGACTTTCGTTGAAACCCTCGATGCGGTCGATGTGGCGAAGAAGAGCGGCATGCCACTGGCGCCGATCATGGTCTACGGTGACGACGTGACCCACCTGTTGACCGAAGAAGGCATCGCCTACCTGTACAAGGCGCGCTCGCTGGAAGAACGCCAGGCGATGATCGCCGCCGTCGCCGGGGTGACCGCCATCGGCCTGCGCCACAACCCCAAAGACACCGCACGCATGCGCCGCGAAGGGCTGATCGCCTTGCCCGAAGACCTCGGCATCCGCCGCACCGATGCCACCCGCGAACTGCTCGCGGCGAAAAGCGTGGCCGATCTGGTGGAATGGTCCGGTGGCCTCTACAACCCGCCCGCCAAGTTCAGGAGCTGGTAATGCACGCACTTAACCTGCAACCCAAAAGCCTGAGCCTGGCCGAACGGCTGGCGGACCTGGCAGTGGACGCGCTGATCGACGAGGCTGATCTGTCGCCAAAGCCGGCACTGGTCGACCGTCGCGGCAATGGCGCCCACACCGATTTGCACCTGGGGCTGATGCACGCTTCAGCGCTGTCTTTGTGGCCGGCCTTTAAAGAAATGGCTGAAGCCGCCATCGAGCTCGGCGAAATCGGCTTGCCCCTGCGCGAAGCCGTGGGCCGCATCGGTCGCGAAGGTGAGCAAGTCATGCTCGACACTACCGGCGGGGTGAACACCCATCGCGGGGCAATCTGGGCCTTGGGCTTGTTGATCACTGCCGCTGCACTGGAACCTCAATCCTGCAGCGCCAATAGCGTGGCGTTACGTGCTGCGAGGTTGGCCTTGCTCGACGACCGTTTTGCACCACGTCCGCTCAGTCACGGTGCGCAAGTCGCCCAACGCTACGGCGCTCGCGGCGCCCGTGAAGAAGCGCAGCTGGGTTTTCCTGCGGTGACTCAACGTGCTCTGCCACAACTGCTGCGCAGCCGCGCCGCCGGTCATGGCGAACAGAACGCCCGGCTCGATGCGCTGCTGGCGATCATGACCGATCTGGCCGACACCTGCGTGCTTTATCGCGCCGGTGAAGAAGGCTTGAACAGCATGCAACTGGGCGCCCGGGCGGTGCTCGATGCCGGTGGCAGTGCCAGCCTCGGCGGACGTCGCCGCCTGCACGAGCTGGACCAACAACTCATCGCGTTGAATGCCTCGCCCGGCGGCGCTGCCGACCTGCTCGCAGCCTGCCTGTTCATCGACCGTATCGCGTCTGGCGACGGCCTTATCCAGGAAGTGTTTTGATGGAAACCTTATCCTTTGAATTCCCCGCCGGGCAGCCGTCACGCGGTCGTACTCTGGTGGGCTGTGTCGGCTCTGGCGATCTGGAAGTACTGATCGAACCGGGCCAGGCCGGCAAGCTGACGATCAATGTGCAGACCTCGGTCAATGGCAGCGAACAACGCTGGCAGCATCTGTTCGCACGGATGTTCGACGGCCAGACGCCACCGGCCATGGATATCGACATCCACGATTTCGGCGCGACACCCGGCGTGGTGCGCCTGCGCCTGGAACAGGGTTTCGAGGAGATCGGCCATGACTGACAGCGCATCCCTGCTCAACAAGCACAGCTTCGTCGAACTCGGTGCCCGGCAACGGACCGGGGCCCTGCTCGACGCCGGCACCTTCCGTGAATTGCTCGACCCCTTTCAACGGATCATGTCGCCGTGGCTATCGCGCCAGGGCGTGGTGCCGCAAGCCGACGACGGCGTGGTGATCGCCAAGGGCAATCTCGATGGTTTGCCGGTGGTGATCGCAGCCATCGAAGGGGCGTTCCAGGGCGGCAGCCTCGGTGAAGTCGGCGGAGCAAAAATTGCCGGCGCACTGGAACTGGCCGCCGAAGACAACCGCAACGGCATCCCGACCCGCGCCGTGCTGCTGCTGGAAACCGGCGGCGTGCGCTTGCAGGAAGCCAACCTCGGCCTGGCGGCCATTGCCGACATCCACGCGGCGATTGTCGATTTGCAGCAGTACCAACCCGTGGTCGGGGTGGTGGCGGGCAGCGTCGGTTGCTTTGGCGGCATGTCGATTGCCGCCGGGTTGTGCAGCTATCTGTTGGTGACCCGGGAGGCGCGACTGGGCCTGAACGGTCCACAGGTGATCGAACAGGAAGCCGGACTCGAGGAGTACGACTCCCGCGACCGGCCCTTCATCTGGAGCCTGACCGGTGGTGAGCAGCGCTTTGCCAGTGGCCTGGTGGATCGCTATGTTGCCGACGACGTGGCGCAGATCCGCCAGCAAGTCGGCGAGTTGCTCCAGCAAGGTTTGCCTGAACAACCGCGCAGCCGTCAGGCGGAGTTGTTCCTGCAACGCCTGGCGCGTCTGGATGCCGAGCCGCAAATCGAGCCATCTGTGGTTCGCGATCTGTACCAAGGAGAACGCCCATGAGTTCGTATTCCCTGCGAGGCTTGAACTGGTTCAATGCCTTGAGTGCCGGGGCGAAAGCGGTCGAGGGTTTGCCGGCTTCGCTGAAGGTCGCCGACGGTTCGCTGGGCGATCAACCTGTGCGTTTCATCGCGGTGGTGGCCGACCCGGAAAACCGCTTCGTCCGTGCCCGCAACGGCGAGGTTGGCTTGCTCGAAGGCTGGGGCCTGGCCAAGGCTGTGGATGAAGTCATCGCCGCCGATCAGGACAAGGCACAAAAACGTGCCCTGATCGCCATCGTCGACGTGCCGAGCCAGGCTTACGGTCGACGCGAAGAAGCCCTCGGCATTCATCAGGCGCTGGCCGCTGCGGCGGACAGTTATGCCCGTGCCCGTCTGGCCGGTCATGCGGTGATCGGCTTGCTGGTGGGCAAGGCGATGTCCGGGGCGTTTCTGGCCCACGGCTATCAGGCCAGCCGCTTGATCGCCCTGCGCGATCCGGGGGTGATGGTGCATGCCATGGGCAAGGCGTCGGCGGCGCGGGTAACCTTGCGCAGCGTCGAAGAACTCGAAGCCCTGGCGGCCAGCGTGCCGCCGATGGCCTATGACATCGACAGTTATGCCAGCCTCGGGCTGCTGTGGGAAACCTTGACGGTGGAGCAGATTGAGCAGCCGACGGCGGCGGATCTGGCGCGGGTGACCGAGTGCCTGCATCTGGCGATTGGCGATGTGGCCGCCACTGGCCGTGATCTGGGCGGTCGCCTGGGGGCGGCCAATCGGGCGGCGTCGAGCAAGGTTCGCCAATTGCTGAGAGCGCAGTGGTGAGCACGCTCTTGGCTCACGACCTGCTGTGGGGCATGACCCCACGGCAGTTGCCGGCGGATGCGCCTGCCTGGGTGATCGAGTCGATCAGTGCCGGCCAGCCGGTGGTGGTCCGTCGCGCCTTGAGTGAGGCGGGGCAGGTGGCGGTGGGCGTGCGCGGGCCGTTGCGCGAACAGCGATTTGCGGCGGTGATGGAAGTCGCTGCCATCACGCGGCGGGTGCGGCCGCAAGAGCTGTGCCATGTTCAAGGCCAGCGCGATTTCCCGGCGCTGCGGGCCTTGGCGCAACTGCGCTCGCACCTCGATGACAGCGGTTGGGTCTGGGGTGTCAGCGGCAGCGCCGGGTTCGAGTTGGCCAGTGGATTTGCCGCCTTGCACGAGGGCAGCGATCTCGATCTGATCCTGCGTACGCCACGTCCGTTGAGTCGTGTCGATGCCCGGGCGTTGGTGGCTGTTCTCGATGCAGCCGTGTGCCGCGTGGACTTGCAATTGCAGACACCGTCGGGCGCCGTTGCCTTGCGCGAATGGGCCGGCGCTTCGTCGCGGGTCCTGCTGAAAAGTGCCACTCAGGCCAGCCTGGTGACTGATCCGTGGAATCCACAGGAGCAAGCAGCATGAGCAGCTTGCTGGTGTTCCCCGGCCAGGGCGCGCAACAACCCGGAATGCTCGCGCGTTTGCCTCGGGAAACATTGAACGAGGCGAGCGACCTGCTCGGTGAGGATGTGACGCAGCTGGACTCTGCCGAGGCGTTGCAGTCGACGAGGGCGGTGCAGCTTTGCCTGCTGATCGCTGGTGTCGCCGCTTCACGCCAGTTGGGCTTGACCCCGGACTACGTGGCCGGCTTGTCGATCGGTGCTTACCCGGCAGCGGTGGTGGCCGGTGCCCTGGGGTTCAGCGATGCGTTGCATCTGGTCAGCCTGCGCGGTGAGCTGATGCAGCAGGCTTATCCGCAGGGCTACGGTATGACCGCGATCATCGGTCTGGACCTGGCCACGGTGGAAGGATTGCTGGCCCGGGTGCACAGCGCGCAAATGCCGGTTTATCTGGCCAATATCAACGCCGATAACCAGGTGGTGATTGCCGGTAGCGACACGGCGATGAAAGCAGTGGCCGAGTTGGCGAAAGGTTGCGGGGCTGGCCTGGCCAAGCGTCTGGCAGTGAGCGTGCCGTCCCACTGCCCATTGCTTGAGGTGCCCGCGCAACGGTTGGCCGAAGCCTTCGCCAAGGTGCCGCTGCAAACCCCGAAGATCGGTTACCTGAGCGGCAGTCGCGCGCGCCCGCTGATCAAGCCTGAAGCCTTGCGTGACGACCTGGCCTTCAATATGTGCCGCATCGTCGATTGGCGCGGCACGGTACAAGGCGCCTACGAGCGTGGTGTACGTCTACAGATCGAACTGCCGCCCGGTGCGGTGCTGACCGGACTGGCGCGCCGGGTGTTCGAGCAGGGTACCGTGATTGCCTTCGACGGTGCCCGGCTCGATACCTTGCAGGCGCTGATGCGAGAGGAGGAAGGCCGCCACTCTTAAATCACCCGACTTAAGGCTTCGAACAACAAAAACAACATTCGAAATGCACTTTGAGGACTACAACAATGATTATTTACGGTGTGGCGCTGTTGGCGATCTGTACGCTGGCAGGGGTGATCATGGGTGACATGCTCGGTGTGTTGCTGGGAGTGAAGTCAAACGTCGGCGGAGTCGGGATCGCGATGATCCTGCTGATCTGCGCACGGTTGTGGATGCACAGGCGTGGCGGCATGACCAAGGATTGCGAGCTGGGCGTCGGCTTCTGGGGCGCCATGTATATCCCGGTGGTGGTGGCGATGGCCGCGCAACAAAACGTGGTCACGGCGCTGCATGGCGGTCCGGTGGCGGTGTTGGCGGCGATCGGTTCGGTGGTGATCTGCGGCTGCACCATTGCCCTGATCAGCCGGACCCACAAAGGCGAACCCTTGCCCGATGAACCGGTGGATGTAACACCGGTTGGCGCACCGGCAGGAGGTCGCTGATATGTGGGATCTCATCAAGAGCGGTCTGGAGCACAACGGTCTGGTCACCGCATTCGCCTTCGTCGGCGTGATCATGTGGGTGTCAGTGCTGATCTCCAAGCGCCTGACCTTCGGGCGTATCCACGGCTCGGCGATTGCCATCGTCATTGGCCTGGTACTGGCCTGGGTCGGCGGCACGATGACCGGCGGGCAAAAAGGCCTGGCGGACCTGACACTGTTTTCCGGTATCGGGCTGATGGGCGGCGCCATGCTGCGGGACTTCGCCATCGTCGCCACGGCATTCGAGGTGCAAGCCACCGAAGCGAAAAAGGCCGGGTTGATCGGTGTGATTGCGCTGCTGCTGGGCACCGTACTGCCGTTTATTGTCGGCGCGTGCATGGCCTGGGTCTTCGGTTACCGCGATGCGGTGAGCATGACCACCATCGGCGCCGGTGCGGTGACCTACATCGTCGGCCCGGTGACGGGAGCTGCGATTGGCGCCAGTTCCGATGTGGTGGCGCTGTCGATTGCCACGGGTCTGATCAAGGCGATTCTGGTGATGGTCGGCACGCCGATGGCGGCGCGCTGGATGGGCCTGGACAACCCGCGCTCGGCGATGGTGTTCGGCGGGCTGGCCGGGACGGTCAGTGGCGTCACCGCCGGCTTGGCGGCGACGGATCGGCGTCTGGTGCCTTATGGCGCGTTGACTGCGACCTTCCACACCGGGCTTGGCTGCTTGCTCGGGCCTTCGCTGTTGTACTTCATTGTTCGCGGGATTGTTGGGTAGTCCAGTGACTGCTGTTTGTGGCGTGGGAGCTTGCTCCCGCTGGGCTGCGTAGCAGCCCTGAAATCTACCACCGAGATGAGTCAGGTAAATCCGGTGGCCTGATTTTGCGGGCGCTTCGCACCCGAACGGGAGCAAGCTCCCTCGCCACAAGGGCTCCGTCAGACCTGCCGATTGGCATACATCCGACACTCCGCCAGCAACGCCAGCAGATTCGGATCACGCTCCTTGGCCTTCAGGAACACCACGCCAATGTGCTGCTGCAACCGGTACTTTTCCTGCAACGGGATCAGCTTCACCCGGTTCTCGTACACCGCCGCAATCCGCCCCGGCAGCAACGCATAACCCACACCTGAACTGACCATGCTCAGCAGGGTGAAGATGTCGTTGACCTGCATCGCCACCTTCGGCTCGAACCCTGCCTGCTCGAATACCCGCTTGCCGTCCTGATGGGTGGCGAAGCCTTGGGTCAGGGTGATGAAAGTTTCGTCGCGGACCTCGGCCAGGTCGACTTCGGTGCGCTGGGCAAACTTGGAATCGGCGGGTGTGGCGAGGAAAATATCGTCGGAAAACAGCGGAATCTGCTCGCAATCCGGATCGTTGACACTCTCGTCCAGGGACACCAGGGCCGCATCGACTTCCATGTTCTTGAGCTTGTAGAGCAGGTCGATGTTGGAACCCAGAATCAGGTCGATGTTGAGCTCGCTGCGGCGGATCTTCAAACCCATGATCAGCTGTGGCACGGTCTTCACCGTCAGTGAGTACAGCGAGCCGAGTTTGAAACGCTCGGCCGAGAATCCGGCGGCTTCGCGGGTCAGGCGCACGCTTTCGACGACATCCTGAATCAGCTTCTGCGCTCGCTCTTCCAGCACATATGCGCTTTCCAGCGGCGTCAGGCTGCGGCCTTCGTGCTTGAACAAAGGACAGCGCAGGGCGCTTTCCAGGGAATGGATCGCCCGATGCACGCTGACGTTGCTGGTCTGCAACTCGGCCGCGGCCCGCGCCAGGTTGCCGGTGCGCATGAAGGCCAGGAACACCTCGAGTTTTTTAAGGGTCAACTCTTCATCGATCAACATGGGGCGGACTCTTTTTGGAATGACTCGATTGTGCCCAATTACGCCGGGCCCGTCGTACAGAAACATTGCGCTTTTACGCTGCAAGCCTGAGCCTTGCGCTCTGCGGCAATGAAATTCGAGGTGAGCAACGTATGTATCACGGGGAAAGACTGAACGCCTGGACGCATCTGGCCGGGGCCGTGGCGGCGTTTATCGGCGGGGTGTGGCTGATTGTGCTGGCCAGTCTCGACGGCAGCCCGTGGAAGATCGTCAGCATGGCGATCTACGCCTTTACCTTACTGGTGCTCTACAGCGCATCGACCGTGTACCACAGCGTGCGCGGGCGCAAGAAAGCGATCATGCAGAAGGTCGATCACTTTTCGATCTACCTGTTGATCGCCGGCAGCTACACGCCGTTTTGCCTGGTGACCCTGCGCGGGCCGTGGGGCTGGACGTTGTTCGGGATTGTCTGGGGACTGGCGCTGATCGGCATCCTGCAGGAGATCAAGCCACGTTCGGAAGCGCGGATTCTGTCGATCGTGATTTATGCGGTGATGGGCTGGATTGTGTTGGTGGCGGTCAAGCCGCTGCTCGCGGCGCTGGGCGGCGCCGGGTTTGCGTGGCTGGCATCAGGCGGGGTGCTGTACACCGTCGGGATTATCTTTTTTGCCCTCGATCATCGCCTGCGCCATGCCCACGGGATCTGGCATCTATTCGTGATCGCCGGGAGCTTGCTGCACTTTGTGGCGATTTTCTTTTATGTCCTTTAAGGCTGTACCGGGACCAGGCGATCCAGCTGCTCCCGGGCTCGACGGCTGAATACCTGCAACAGATCGTTCAAGGTGTGGGGCGGCGGTTCGGCGGCGCGGGTCACTGCGTACAGGGTGATGGGTAACGGCGGTGCCAGGGGGCGGATCGTTGTGGTGGCGGGAGAGGCGCCAAGGGCGGTGAACGGATCGATCACCGCCAGGCCCGCGCCGGACTCCACCATCGCCCGTGCCAGTGAGTAGGTTTGTACGGCGATGCGTACCCTAGGCGGCGGTTCGACCGCTTCCAGGTAACTGTCGAGTCGCGCGGCCAGCGGATCGGCGCTGGATAAACCGATCAGCGGCGCATCCGCCAGCGCCAGCAGAGGCAACGGTTTACCCACCTCTTCCTGGGGCCAGTAACCAATCGGAGCCAGCGCCACCAGCACGCCGGACGCCAGCGCCTGGGCCTTGAGCCCCGGGTGATCCGGACGTTGCAGGGTCAGGGCGACATCCACTTCGCGCATCAACAGGTTCTGCACCAGTTCGCGACTGTGGGCGCTGGAGAGTTCGCAAGCGATGTCCGGGTAACGCCCGGTCCATTCGTGAATGGCCGGCGGCAGCAATGACAGGGCCAGCGCCGGAGTGGCACCGATGCGCAGGCTGTGGCCCGGTTCGCGGCGCAGGCTCTGCGCCAGGCGTCGCACGCCTTGCAGGCTTTCGCTGACCTTGTCCACTTCGCGCTCCAGTTCCAGCGCTTCCGGCGTCGCCTGCAACTTGCCGCGTACCCGCAGGAACAGCGGAAAACCCAATTGTTGCTCGGCGTGCTGCAACACCTTGCTCACCGCCGGTTGCGAGACGTGCAGCAATTGCGCGGCAGCGCTGATCGAACCGGTCTGGCGGATGGCCTGGAAAATCTCGATATGGCGAAGACGCATGGCAAGTCCATAACCTTTGTTTATGGGTTTGCCATCTTTATGCATTGTTCAGCGTCTGTCACCTGGCTCTAACCTTGGCCTCGTCTTCACAACAGTTTTAAGGACGGACATGGCTCAGCGTGTGTGCATCATCGGTGGCGGTGTGATTGGCCTGGCAACGGCCTACGCGCTGGTGCGCGACGGCTTTGAGGTGACGGTGGTCGAGGCCCGGGACTCGCTGGGCAGCGAAACCAGCTTCGCCAACGGCGGCCAGTTGTCCTATCGCTATGTCGCGCCCCTGGCCGACGCCGGTGTGCCATTGCAAGCCATCGGCTGGATGCTGCGCGGCGATTCACCGCTGAAGCTACGCCCGCGCTTCGACCTGGCCCAGTGGCGCTGGATGGCGTCGTTCCTCGGCGCTTGCCGTCGCTCGGTCAACCGCGAGAACGCCGCGCACTTGCTGCGCCTGGCACTGTTCAGCCAGGACACATTGAAGTCTTGGCGCGAGGATGATGGACTGGCGGGATTTCAGTGGCGGCGCAACGGCAAACTGGTGACTTTCCGCCAGAGCAGCAGCTTCGAGCATGCGCGCCTGGGCCTGGCTGACCCGCAGCACCAGCAGGTGTTGTCGCCGGCCGAATGCGCGCACCTTGAACCGGCGCTGATCGATGCGCCCTTTGTCGGCGCGATCTACACCCCGGACGAAGAGGTCGGCGACTGCCACGGTTTTTGCCAGCAACTGGCCGCCCGGCTGCAAGCGTCCGGCCGTTGCGAATTTCGTCTCGGACAAGCAGTGACCGGCATCCGCCACAGCAACGGCGGCGTCAACGCCATCGAACTGGGTGAGCTAGTGCTGCCGGTCGATCAACTGGTGATCGCCGCCGGTCACCGCAGTCCGCTGTTGGCGCTTCCCGGGCTGCAACTGCCGCTTTATCCGCTCAAGGGCTACAGCCTGACCGTGCCGATCGACGCCGGTCACCGGGCGCCGGACGTGAGCATCACTGACTACGACCGCAAGATCGTTTACGCCCGCATCGGCCAGCAATTGCGAGTGGCGGCGATGGTCGACATCGTCGGTTTCGACCCTGCCCTGGACCCCAAGCGCCTGGCGCTGATCAAGCGTCAGGCCCATGACACCTTTCCCAATGCCGGCGCCTATGACGAAGCCATTGAGTGGGCCGGCATGCGTCCGGCCACCCCCAGCGGTGTACCGTTGCTGGGCGCGACGGCGTATCGCAACCTGTGGCTCAACCTCGGCCACGGCGCGCTGGGTTTCACCCTGGCCTGCGGCAGCGGGCGCTTGCTCAGCGAGCTGATCGGCGAGCGCCGGCCGTCCATTGACCTTCAGGGTTTCAGCCACCGGGCCGCCTGAATACTGATTTTTGAAGAGGGCACTGCAATGACCATTACCCGACTGCACAGCAACCCGCGCCTGTCTGGCGCCGTGACCTTTGGCGACCTGGTGTTTCTCTCCGGGCAGGTGCCGGGCGATGCCCGGGATGCCAGCGGTCAGACCCGCGAAGTGCTGGCGAAAATCGATACCTTGCTGGCCGAGGCGGGCAGCGACAAGGATCATCTGCTCAGTGCGACCATTTACCTGAAGAACATCACCGAGGATTTTGCCGCGATGAACGAGGTCTGGTCGGCCTGGCTATCGCCGGGACAGGCACCGAGCCGCACCACCGTGCAGGCCGAACTGGCCCGACCGCAGGTGCTGGTGGAAATCACCGTCATCGCTGCGCGCGTCTGATAAACCAACACCCACAACGGAGAATAACAATGCAAAAAATCACGTTGCTCGCTTGTACGCTTGGCCTGTTGCTCGGCAGTCAGGTCCGGGCCAATGAAGCGCCGCTGACCGGCACCCTGAGCAAAATCGCCAGCGCCAACAGCATTACCCTGGGCTATCGCGATGCTTCGGTGCCGTTTTCCTACGTGGGTGATCACAGCGGCAAGCCGATGGGTTACTCGGTGGATCTGGCGGGCAAGATCGTCGAGCGCATCCAGCAGCAACTGGCGCTGCCGGACTTGAAGGTGAAGTACAACCTGGTGACCTCGCAGACCCGCATTCCACTGGTGCAGAACGGCACCGTGGACCTGGAGTGCGGCTCCACCGGCGTGACCGCCGAACGGCAGAAGCAGGTGGCGTTCTCCTATGGCTTCATCTACGTCAAAGGCCAGTTGCTGACCGCGAAGGACAGCGGGATCAAGAGCTTCGCCGATCTGCGTGGCAAGAACGTGGTGACCACCGCCGGTACTACCAACGAGCGCTTCCTGAAAAGCTACAACGTCGATCACAAGATCGACATGTTCGTGATCAGCGCCAAGGACCACGGCGAAGCCTTCCAGATGCTGCAATCGGGCCGGGCGGTGGCGTTCTACATGGACGACGCGCTGCTCTACGGTGAGCGCGCCAAGGCCAATGACCCGCACAAGTGGGTGGTGGTCGGGGAGGAGCAATCTCGGGAGATCTACAGTTGCATGGTGCGCAAGGACGATCCGCAGTTCCTGGCGCTGGTCAACGGCGCGTTGGCGGATCTGTACAGCTCGGGCGAGATCAATGGCATCTACAAGCGCTGGTTCGAGCAGCCGATCCCGCCGAAGGGGTTGAACCTTGAGTTCCCGATGACCAGCGAACTCAAGGCAATCATTGCCAAACCGGTGAGTGATCCGGTGCAGTAAATGCAAAAGATCGCAGCCTGCGGCAGCTCCTACAATTGGATGGCGTACATCCTGTAGGAGCTGCCGCAGGCTGCGATCTTTTTAGAAATCACCCCAAAGCTGCTGGGCCACCGCCAGTGCAACAACCGGCGCGGTTTCGGTGCGCAGCACCCGTGGACCGAGGCGGGCGGCGTGGAAGCCGCTGGCCTTGGCCTGATCGACTTCGGCATCGGACAAACCACCCTCCGGACCGATCAGGAATGCCAGACTTGAAGGTTTGGCATGGCTCACCATCGGCTCCGCCACCGGATGCAGCACCAGCTTCAATTCGGCTTCGGTCTGCTTCAACCAGTCAACCAGCAACAGCGGCGGATGAATCACCGGTACTCGCGAGCGTCCGCACTGTTCGCATGCGCTGATCGCCACCTGGCGCCAGTGCAGCAGGCGTTTGTCGGCGCGCTCGTCCTTGAGCCGGACTTCGCAGCGTTCGGTGAAGATCGGGGTGATTTCGGTGACGCCCAGCTCCGTGGCTTTCTGGATCGCCCAGTCCATGCGCTCGCCCCGGGACAGGCCCTGGCCGAGATGGATCTGCAGCGGCGATTCGATCTGCCCGGCGAAGCTTTCATCGATCTGTACCACGACACGCTTTTTGCCGACGTCGACCAGCCTGGCGCGAAACTCCTGGCCCGAACCGTCGAACAACTGCAACGCATCGCCCTCGGCCATGCGCAGCACGCGGCTGATGTAATGGGCCTGGGCTTCGGGCAACTCGTGCTCGCCGATGCTCAGGGGGGCGTCGATAAAGAAGCGGGACAGTCTCATGCGGGGTCTCTGTAATTCATGTATAGGTCTTATGGGCGTCTTCGCGAGCAAGTCGGATCGCCGCACCGCCGCTCCCACAGGGGATTGCGGTCAACTGTGGGAGCGGGCTTGCTCGCGAAAGCTTCAGCCCTGACACCACAGAAACTCAGGAAACAAATCAGCCCGGATCACGGAACCCAGGATGGAAGTCCTTCGGCACCGCCACGCTGACGCTGTCACGGGTCGCAATGTCGATCCCTTCGCTGGCCACTTCGGCAAGGAAGTCGATCTGCTCCGGGGTAATCACATAGGGCGGCAGGAAATACACCACGCTACCCAGCGGCCGCAGTAAAGCACCGCGCTCCAGGGCATGCTGGAACACCTTCAGGCCGCGACGTTCCTGCCATGGGTAAGCTTCCTTGGTGGCCTTGTCCTTGACCATCTCGATGGCCAGTACCATGCCGGTCTGGCGCACTTCGGATACGTTCGGGTGATCGACCAGGTGCGCCGTCGACGAAGCCATGCGCTGGGCCAGGGCCTTGTTGTTCTCGATGACGTTGTCTTCTTCGAAAATATCCAGGGTCGCCAGGGCCGCCGCGCACGCCAGCGGGTTGCCGGTGTAGCTGTGGGAGTGCAGGAAGGCGCGCAGGGTCGGGTAGTCGTCGTAGAACGCGCTGTAGACGTCGTCTGTGGTCATGCATGCCGCCAGCGGCAGATAGCCGCCTGTCAGGGCCTTGGACAGGCACAGGAAATCAGGGCGGATGCCGGCCTGTTCGCAGGCGAACATCGTCCCGGTGCGGCCGAAGCCGACGGCGATTTCGTCGTGGATCAGGTGCACGCCGTAACGGTCGCAGGCCTCTCGCAGCAGCTTGAGGTATACCGGGTGGTACATGCGCATGCCACCAGCGCCCTGGATCAGCGGCTCGACGATCACCGCCGCGACCGTGTCGTGGTTTTCGGCCAGGGTCTGCTCCATGGCGGCGAACATGTTGCGCGAGTGTTCTTCCCAGCTCATGCCTTGGGGGCGCAGGTAGCAGTCCGGGCTTGGTACCTTGATGGTGTCCATCAACAGCGCTTTGTAGGTCTCGGTGAACAGCGGTACGTCGCCCACCGACATCGCCGCCATGGTTTCGCCGTGGTAGCTGTTGGTCAGTGTGACGAAGCGCTTCTTGTTCGGCTGGCCGCGATTGAGCCAGTAGTGAAAGCTCATTTTCAGTGCGACTTCGATGCAGGACGAGCCATTATCGGCGTAGAAGCACCGGGTCAGGCCTTCCGGTGTCATCTTCACCAGGCGCTCGGACAACTCGATCACCGGTTGATGGCTGAAGCCGGCAAGAATCACATGTTCGAGCTGGTCGACCTGGTCCTTGATGCGTTGGTTGATCCGCGGGTTGGCGTGGCCGAACACATTGACCCACCAGGAGCTGACCGCATCGAGGTAGCGCTTGCCTTCGAAGTCTTCCAGCCACACGCCTTCCCCGCGCTTGATCGGGATCAGCGGCAGTTGTTCGTGATCTTTCATCTGGGTGCAGGGATGCCACAGCACGGCGAGGTCGCGTTGCATCCACTGATTATTCAGGCCCATTTTCACTCTCCTGGAGGCGGTCCGTGACCAGCGCGGACAAACAATCGCGCAAGCCTATGCAATGCGTGCCACGGGGACAACCCATTGTGTCGAATGAGCTACTTTGTACAGGCCGATAGACGTTGCTGGCGGGCGTCTGAAGGCTGACGTATCCTTCGCCGTTCTTGAGCCGTCTGGCTCGCAAAAACTGCTGTTTTCCTCGTGTGATTCCGGAGTTCGCTGAATGTCTGTCGGTTGGCTGCGCGCCTGTGCGCTGGTGATGTTGGGGCTGTTCAGCGTGTCTGCGCTGGCCAAGGATAAAACCGCGATCGTGATCGGCGGCGGCCTGTCGGGCCTGACTGCCGCGTACGAACTGCAGAACAAGGGCTGGCAGGTCATCTTGCTGGAAGCCAAGTCGAGCCTGGGCGGTCGCTCCGGCATGGCCACCAGCGAGTGGATCGGCAACGACAAGGTCCAGCCGGTGCTGAACAAGTACGTCTCGACCTTCAAGCTGAGCACCACGCCGGCCCCTGAGTTCGTGCGGACCCCGGGCTACCTGATCGATGGCGAGTATTTCTCCGCCGCCGACCTGGCGACCAAACAGCCGGCCACCGCCGAGGCGCTCAAGCGCTTTGACAAGACCGTGGACGATCTGGCCCGCTCGATCGACGACCCGCAGAACCCGGCCGCCAACAATACGCTGTACGCGCTGGACCAGATCAACGTGTCGAGCTGGCTCGACAAGCAGAACCTGCCGGCCACCGCCCGCCAGTTGATCAACCAGCAAATCCGTACCCGCTACGACGAACCTTCGCGCTTGTCGCTGCTGTACTTCGCGCAACAGAGCCGCGTCTATCGTGGCGTCTCCGATCGTGACCTGCGAGCTTCGCGCCTGGTCGGTGGCAGCCCGGTGCTGGCCCAGGCCTTCGTCAAGCAGCTGAAAACCATCAAGACCAGCTCCCCGGTCTCGTCGATCATTCAGGACAAGGACGGCGTGACCGTCAAAGTCGACAACGTCGGCTATCAGGCGGACTACGTGGTACTGGCCGTGCCATTGCGCGCCCTGAACAAGATCCAGATGACCCCGGCGCTTGACGCCCAGCACCTGGCGGCGATCAAGGGCACCAACTACGGTTGGCGCGACCAGATCATGCTCAAGTTCAAGACGCCGGTGTGGGAAAGCAAGGCGCGCATGTCCGGCGAGATCTACAGCAACGCCGGCCTGGGGATGTTGTGGGTCGAGCCTGCCCTGAAGGGTGGCGCCAACGTGGTGATCAACCTGTCCGGCGACAACGCGCGGGTGATGCAGGCATTCGGCGACAAGCAGATGGTCGACCAGGTGTTGATCCGCCTGCACGCGTTCTATCCACAGGCGCGTGGTTCGTTCACCGGTTATGAAATCCGTCGCTACAGCACCGACCCGTCCACCGGTGGCGCCTACCTGGCCTTCGGTCCGGGCCAGATCAGCAAGTTCTGGCGCCTGTGGGAACGCCCGATTCAGCGCGTAGCCTTCGCTGGTGAACACACCGATACCCTGTACCCGGGCACCCTGGAAGGCGCGCTGCGTACCGGTCAGCGTGCAGCCAGTCAGGTTGAAGACCTGGCGGCGGGCAAGTCGTTCGAACCGGCGAAAGTGGGTCCGGCTGCCGCAGCGGCGGGCGCTGGTGCGGTGGTGGCGAAGAAAGGCAATTTCTTCAGCAACCTGTTCGGCGGCTCCGACGACGAGAAGAAGCCGGAGCCGGTCAAGGCGCCAGAGCCGGTAGCGCCGGCAACTCCGGCACCTGCTCCGGTACCGGTTGTTGCACCGGCTCCGGTCGAAGCACCGAAGCCAGTAACCCCGGCAAAAGCCGAGCCGGTCAAAAAGGCTCCGGCGAAACCGGCTGCCAAGACCGAAGCGAAAAAAGCCCCGGCCAAGGCACCGGTAAAGAAGGCCGAGCCAGTGAAGAAGCCAGTGGCTAAACCCGCGGCGACTCCGACAACGGATGCCAAGGCGTAGTCAGCCCTGGGATAAAAAAACGCGGCGCAAATGCCGCGTTTTTTTATGCCCGGAGAAATCTGGGCACACAATCGAATAAACCTTTGGCAGGAAGTGTTATTGAGTTGGGCTACATTTTTGTACACACATTGGCCTTTAATCTTTTCTTAACTCATCTGTTTCAGACTCTTGATCGTATTTCTCGATATTTCAAAGCAAAATTTTCCGCTTTAATTCGATAGATAACTCGATAGTCTTGGGCCAGCACTTACAGGGATCTAGGCAATGCAGCTACGTAACTCTACCTCCCGCTACGGCTGGGTCAGCATCGTTATTCACTGGGTGGTGGCACTGGCGGTCTTCGGTCTGTTCGCGCTTGGGCTGTGGATGGTCGGGCTCGATTACTACAGCACCTGGCGCAAAGACGCGCCGGACCTGCACAAGAGCATCGGCCTGGTGTTGCTGGGTGTGATGCTGCTGCGGGTGCTTTGGCGCTTCATCAGCCCGCCGCCACCGACCTTGTCCAGCTACAGCCGCATGACGCGCCTCGGCGCCAGGTTCGGCCATGGATTTCTCTATCTCAGTCTGTTTGCCGTGTTGATTGCCGGTTACCTGATTTCCACCGCAGAAGGTGTCGGTATCCCGGTATTTGGCTTGTTTGAAGTCCCGGCGCTGATATCCGGACTGCCGGACCAGGCAGATACCGCTGGCGTGATTCACCTCTATCTGGCGTGGGTGCTGGTAATTTTTTCCGGCCTCCATGCGTTGGCAGCATTGAAGCACCACTTTATCGACCGTGATGTGACCCTCAAGCGAATGCTGGGTCGCAAAGCCTGAAGTTCAACCTCGACTCCAAAGGAAAACAAAGCATGTTGAAAAAGACTCTGGCCGCCCTGGCAATCGGTTCGGCCCTGTTGTCCGCCGGTAACGTAATGGCCGCTGACTATGTGGTCGACAAAGAAGGCCAGCACGCCTTCGTTGACTTCAAGATCAGCCACCTGGGCTACAGCTTCATCACCGGTACTTTCAAGGACATCGACGGCAAGTTCAGCTTCGACGCTGCCAAGCCTGAAGACAGCAAGATCGAGTTCAACGTGAACACCGCCAGTGTGTTCACCAACAACGCCGAGCGTGACAAGCACATCGCCAGCAAAGACTTCCTGAACGCCAGCAAAGCCACGTTTGTGTCCACCAGCGTCAAACCCACCGGCAAAAACGCCGCTGGCAAGGACACTGCTGACGTGGCTGGTGACCTGACGATCCTCGGTGTAACCAAGCCAATCGTGGTCAAGGCCACGTTCCTGGGCGAAGGCAAGGATCCATGGGGCGGCTACCGTGCAGGCTTTGAGGGTACTTTCAGCCTCAAGCGTTCCGATTTCGGCAAGCAGAAAGACCTGGGCCCATCGTCCGATGCGGTTGAGATGTACGTGACCTTTGAAGGTGTAAAAGCGAAGTAATGCTGAGACCGTAGGAGCTGGCGCAGGCTGCGATCTTTTCAGAATCAAAAGATCGCAGGCTTCGCCAGCTCCTGTAAAAGCAATTCGCGGCACAAACAAAAATGCCCTGATCGCGAGATCAGGGCATTTTTTATTTCAGCGATAACTCAGCGATTGCGGGTCAGCAACGCTGGTTTTTCACCACGAGGACGGCTTGGCAGTTGATCGAGTTGCTCAGGTGTCGGGAAGCGGTCAGCCTTCGACTCCTTGTGCATGATCTTCGGCGCGGGACCGCGCGGGTTCTGTACGGCAGGCTCCGAACGCGGCTGGTCGTCACGGGCCGGGCGGCGATTGCGCGAGTCTTCGCGGCGGGCCTGGCCGTCGCGCGGTGCGCCACTGCGAGGACCGCTACGCTTGGCCGGTGGGGTGCCAGTGCTGGCGCCATCGCTGTTGCGTGGGCCGTTCTGGCGACCTTGTGG
Source organism: Pseudomonas sp. S2_F07 (assembly GCF_054668325.1). Lineage (NCBI taxonomy): Bacteria > Pseudomonadati > Pseudomonadota > Gammaproteobacteria > Pseudomonadales > Pseudomonadaceae > Pseudomonas > Pseudomonas sp. S2_F07. Next base: position 3,471,420 of record NZ_CP162758.1, on the reverse strand, counting down.
CTTGCCGGAACGTGGAGCGCCCGAACCTGCCGCGGTGCCCTGTGCCGGAGCGCCCGGACGGCGACCACGGCCTTGAGCCGGCTTTTGCTGTGGCACGTAGTCGACGCGGTTACCGAAGTTATCCACATCGTCGTCCAGGAACTCGTCCGGGGCACGGTCAGCGGCGGCACGAGGAGGCTGCGACGGACGCTGTTCGCGAGCCGGAGTGCCTTCACGTGGTTTTTGCTGACGGGCCGGGCGCTCACCGCGTTCGCCGGCCGGTTTTTCCTTGCCCTTGTCCTTGCCTTTGTCCTTGCGACCACCGCCGCCACCGCTGCCATTCGGACCGTCGCCGCGCGGGCCACGTGGATTGCGTGGGTTACGCATGTCCGGACGCTCGCGCACTTCAGGCTTTTCCGCCTCGATGGTGCTGGCATCGAAGCCCATCAGGTCGCCGTCGGCGATTTTCTGCCTGGTCATGCGTTCGATGCTTTTCAGCAGTTTTTCTTCGTCCGGGGCTACCAGCGAAATCGCCTCGCCCGAACGGCCGGCACGGCCGGTACGACCGATACGGTGCACGTAGTCTTCATCGACGTTCGGCAGCTCGAAGTTGACCACGTGTGGCAACTGGTCGATGTCCAGGCCGCGAGCGGCGATGTCGGTGGCGACCAGGATGCGCACGGTGCCGGCCTTGAAGTCGGCCAGGGCTTTGGTGCGGGCGTTCTGGCTCTTGTTGCCGTGGATCGCGACGGCGCTCAGGCCGTGCTTGTCCAGGTACTCGGCCAAGCGGTTGGCGCCGTGCTTGGTGCGGGTGAACACCAACACTTGTTCCCAGGCGCCAGCGGTGATCAGGTGCGCCAGCAGCGAACGTTTGTGGCTGGCCGGCAGGCGGAACACGCGCTGTTCGATGCGCTCGACCGTGGTGTTCGGCGGCGTGACTTCGATGCGTTCCGGATTGTGCAGCAGCTTGCCGGCGAGGTCGGTGATGTCCTTGGAGAAGGTCGCCGAGAACAGCAGGTTCTGGCGTTTGGCCGGCAGACGGGCCAGGACCTTCTTCACGTCATGGACGAAGCCCATGTCGAGCATGCGGTCGGCTTCGTCCAGCACGAGGATTTCCACGTGGGACAGATCGACGCTGCCTTGGCCGGCGAGGTCGAGCAGGCGGCCGGGGCAGGCCACCAGCACGTCTACGCCACGGGACATGGCCTGAACCTGCGGGTTCATGCCGACACCGCCGAAAATGCAGGCGCTGACGAACTTCAGGTCACGGGCATAGACCTTGAAGCTTTCATGCACTTGGGCTGCGAGTTCGCGAGTCGGGGTCAGGACCAGTACGCGCGGTTGGCGCGGGCCGTGACGCTGGGATTTGTCCGGGTGACCGTTGGGGAACAACCGCTCCAGAATCGGAAGGGCGAAACCGCCGGTTTTACCAGTACCTGTCTGTGCCGCGACCATCAGGTCGCGACCTTGCAACACGGCGGGAATGGCCCGCTGTTGCACCGGAGTAGGCTCGGTATAGCCCGCTGCCTCGATGGCGCGGACTAAAGCCTCGGAGAGACCGAGGGAAGCAAAGGACATGAGTAATCCTGTTCTAGTTAGGGCTTGGCCCAATGGGAGTCTTGCCTGGCGCGAATCGCGTTTAAGAGGACGCAATCCCGTCCGGTCCTGCTGGGTCTCGAAGGCTCGTCTGCAAGCGCTCGCGCGGGCTGAAAGCTGCGCAGTAGCGGGGTTGAGATGCCTTTAACGATTCCGAGCGTCCGGGCGTGAGCCTGGCGGGAAGGCCGGAGTATAACAGAGCAATCACTGCGCGCCGCTTTCCTGCTGCTCAACGGTTTTTTCCGTGGCAACCGTGGCCTTTTCAGTCTTCACGCTGGCTGCCGGTTCCGCGCCGTAGCGGGCACTCAGTTCAGCGTAGGCGGGCTCACGTTTGAAACGCTTGAGTTCGGCGCCGAAACGCTGCACCAGCAGATCCATGCCCGCATTGCGCCGCACGGCGAGAAACTGGCTTTGCTGGCTGATGATCGTGGGGTTTTCGGTGATCTTGTCGCGGATTCCCAGTTCGTCGAGCAAATGCTGACCGACCCGGCGGTCGGTGATCAGCAGGTCAATCCGCCCGCGCACCAGTTTGCCGAAGTTGGCTTCATGGGTAGGGGCCGGCTCGCGGGTGAACAACGTCGAATCGCTGAAATCCTTGCTGTAAAGGTAACCCGGCGAGGTGCCAATGGTCAGGCCTTGCAAGTCATCGAGGGTGCGAAACGGATGGGGCCGTTCATTGGCGTAGAACATCACGAACTGGACTTCAGACAGGGGTTCGCTGGGGTAGAGCAGGGTCGCTTCGCGTTCGTCGCTGTGAAAGATGTCCAGCGCGCCGTCGGCCTGGCCTGTCTCCAGCATCGACAGGCAGCGTTTCCATGGCAGGAACTGCCACTCCACTTCGATGCCCAGGCGCTTGAAGACAATGGCGGTGGTTTCGTAGTCCAGGCCCAGGGATTTGCCGTTGTTGTCTTCGTATACGTAGGGCGCCCAGGGTTCCGTGACAATGCGCAGCTTCTCGCCCCGGGCGGTGAGGCTCAGGCAAGTGAAGACAAGCACGGCGATTAGCTGCGTGATCAAAGGCATGGGCTGAGATTACGACGAGAAACCGGAAAGAGCCAGAAACTGACCGCAGATGCTCTAACTCCGTGGATTGCCGCACATTAATAGTGCGTTGAAAGCAAAAGATCGCAGCCTGCGGCAGCTCCTACAGGGAATACACATTTCTCTGTAGGAGCTGCCGCAGGCTGCGATCTTTTAATCGTGCTTTAACGACTTTTAACGCGGCAACTTCAGGTTGTTCCACACCGCCAGGCTCGCTTCAGCCTGGTTCAGGGTGTAGAAGTGCAGCCCTGGAGCGCCACCCTGCAGCAGTTGTTCGCACATCTCGGTGATGACCTGTTCGCCAAAGCGTTGAATGCTCTGGGTGTCGTCGCCGTAGGCTTCCAGTTGCTTGCGGATCCAGCGCGGGATTTCCGCACCGCAGGCATCGGAGAAGCGCGCCAGCTTGCTGTAGTTGGTGATCGGCATGATGCCCGGCACGATCGGGATGTTCACGCCCAGTGCCCGCACGCGTTCCACGAAGTAGAAGTAGCAGTCGGCGTTGAAGAAGTACTGGGTGATTGCACTGTCGGCGCCAGCCTTGGCCTTGCGCACGAAGTTGGCAACATCGTCTTCGAAATTGCGCGCTTGCGGATGCATTTCCGGGTAAGCGGCGACTTCGATGTGGAAATGATCACCGGTTTCTTCGCGAATGAATTCAACCAGGTCATTGGCGTGGCGCATTTCACCGCTGGCCATGCCCATGCCCGAAGGCAGGTCACCGCGCAGGGCGACGATACGCTTGATGCCGGCGGCCTTGTACTGGGCCAGCAGGCCACGCAGGTCAGCTTTGCTATCGCCCACGCAGGACAGGTGCGGAGCGGCAGGGATTTTGACTTCGCTTTCGAGCTGCAACACGGTGTTCAGCGTGCGATCACGGGTCGAACCGCCGGCGCCGTAGGTGCAGGAGAAGAAATCGGGGTTGTAGGCGGCCAGCTGGCGAGCAGTGGCCAGCAGCTTTTCTTGCCCAGCATCGGTCTTCGTAGGGAAGAACTCGAAGCTGTAGCGACGATCTTGGGACATGGGAATACCCTTGAAAACGCGTAAGCCTGTGAGGCTTGCACATCCCATGTGGGAGCGGGCTTGCTCGCGAAAGCAGTGGGTCAGTCGACATTAATGTTGAATGATAAATCGCTTTCGCGGGCAAGCCCGCTCCCACAGGGAGAGCAGGCAGCAGATCCGATCAGTAGCGGTAAGCGTGCGGCTTGAACGGGCCTTCGACGGTCACGCCGATGTAGTCGGCCTGGGTCTTGGTCAGTTGAGTCACAACACCGCCGAAGCCGCGAACCATTTCCAGGGCCACTTCTTCGTCGAGTTTCTTCGGCAGTACTTCAACGGTCAGGCGCTCGGCTTTCTGGGCTGGCGACAGGTCGGCGTACTTCTGGCCGAACAGGAAGATCTGCGCCAGAACCTGGTTGGCGAACGAACCGTCCATGATGCGGCTCGGGTGGCCGGTTGCGTTACCCAGGTTAACCAGACGGCCTTCGGCCAGCAGGATCAGGTAGTCGTCGTTCTGCGGGTCGAAATCGCCAGCGCCGGTACGGTGGATCTTGTGAACCTGCGGCTTCACTTCTTCCCATGCCCAGTTCTTGCGCATGAAAGCGGTGTCGATTTCGTTGTCGAAATGACCGATGTTGCAGACAACAGCGCGCTTCTTCAGGGCTTTGAGCATGTTTGCATCGCAAACATTGACGTTACCGGTGGTGGTCACGATCAGGTCGATCTTGCCCAGCAGTGCCTTGTCGATGCTTGCTTCAGTACCGGTGTTGATACCGTCGATGAACGGCGAAACCAGTTCGAAACCGTCCATGCAGGCTTGCATGGCGCAGATCGGGTCGACTTCGGAGACTTTGACGATCATGCCTTCCTGACGCAGGGACTGGGCCGAACCCTTGCCCACGTCGCCGTAGCCGATGACCAGCGCTTGCTTGCCGGACAGCAGGTGGTCGGTGCCGCGCTTGATCGCATCGTTCAGGCTGTGACGGCAGCCGTACTTGTTGTCGTTCTTGCTCTTGGTCACCGAGTCGTTGACGTTGATGGCCGGGATTTTCAGCTCGCCCTTGGCCAGCATGTCCAGCAGGCGGTGAACGCCGGTGGTGGTTTCTTCGGTCACGCCGTGGACGCGGTCCAGAACGGCTGGGTACTTCTTGTGCAGCAGTTCGGTCAGGTCGCCGCCGTCGTCGAGGATCATGTTGGCATCCCAAGGCGCGCCATCTTTCAGGATGGTTTGCTCCAGGCACCATTCGTACTCTTGTTCAGTCTCGCCTTTCCAGGCGAAAACCGGGATGCCGGCAGCGGCGATGGAAGCGGCGGCCTGATCCTGAGTCGAGAAAATGTTGCAGGACGACCAGCGCACTTCGGCACCCAGGGCAACCAGGGTTTCGATCAGCACGGCAGTCTGAATGGTCATGTGGATGCAGCCGAGGATCTTCGCGCCCTTGAGCGGTTGCTCTTCGGAGTACTTGCGACGCAGACCCATCAGGGCCGGCATTTCGGATTCGGCGATGATGGTTTCGCGACGGCCCCAGGCAGCCAGGGACATGTCGGCGACTTTGTAGTCGGTAAAATCTGCAGGCGTGATAACAGCGCTCATGAAGAGCCTCCATTCGTAATGTATGCGAATGGGCGCCGTTGTGCGTTTAGTGTCCAGCCACTGAAGGCCAGGCAACGCCCCATCCGAGCCTGACAGGTCGAACCTGCTGCAGCGCCCCTCGGACAGGTGGCGGGAAAACGGTATCAAGTAGAGGTTACCGTTTTGAAACGGTGGCGATTATAGCGGGCTATGCCGATCTTCCAAAGCGTTTCTGTCGGTCAATGTCCGAACGGTAATCGAGACCATAGACGACGCTCAATAGAGCTCTAGGTCGGGCTCTGCCATGATGGTCAGCATCATTCGGCAAGACGCTCAGGAGTGAACATGAATTTCCACACCCGCAAATGGGTAAAACCCGAAGACCTCAACCCCAACGGCACGCTGTTCGGCGGCAGCCTTCTGCGCTGGATCGACGAAGAGGCGGCGATCTACGCCATCGTCCAGTTGGGCAACCAGCGTGTGGTCACCAAGTACATCTCCGAAATCAACTTCGTCAGCGCCTCGCGCCAGGGCGACATCATCGAGTTGGGCATTACCGCTACCGAGTTCGGTCGCACCTCGATCACCCTGACGTGCGAAGTACGCAACAAGATCACCCGCAAGAGCATTCTCACCGTTGAAAAAATGGTGTTCGTGAACCTCGGTGAAGACGGCTTGCCGGCACCTCACGGCCGGACCGAGATCAAGTACGTCAAGGACCAGTTCAAGGATGATGACGTCGGCTCGTAATACGAGCCCCGTAGGAGCTGCCGCAGGCTGCGATCTTTTGATCTTGATTTTAAGCAGTCAGTGATGACGCCAGGATCCAAGTCAAAAGATCGCAACCTTCGGCAGCTCCTACCGAACGTAACTTGATCGGCGCGTGTCGTAGCTAAATAGCCCGCCACCGGTTGCGCATCCCATGAACTCGGCACAAGACGGCAAGACCCCGAACCTTTCGGCGCAAGAAGAGCACGAAGTCGAAAAGAGCCAGCCGCCCCGCGCCGCGGTGCTGCACGAGATCATCCGTACCCAGGGCGATCAGGAACTGGAGCGCAGCATTGCGGCGTTGTGGTGGTCGGCGCTGGCGGCGGGGTTGACCATGGGCCTGTCGCTGATGGGCATGGGGTTGCTCAATTCGCGTCTGCCGGATGGCGAAGGGTTCAAGGTGATCGCGAGTTTTGGTTATTGCGCCGGTTTTCTCGCGGTGATCCTGGCCCGCCAGCAGCTGTTCACCGAAAATACCCTGACCGCCGTGCTGCCGGTGATGACCAAGCCGACGCTGGCCAACTTCGGCCGGCTGCTACGGCTGTGGACGGTGGTGCTGGCCGGCAACCTCTGTGGCACCTTGCTGGTGGCGTACGTGATGCTGGAACTGCCGATTTTCGACAGCAAGACCGATGTCGCCTTCCTCGATATCGGCCGCAAGGTCATGGAAAACCACGCCAGCCAGATGTTCGCCAAGGGCATCATTTCCGGATGGATGATCGCCACCATGGTCTGGATGATCCCGTCCATGGAGAGTGCCAAGATGTGGATCATCATCCTCATCACCTACCTCATGGCGCTGGGGGATTTCACCCACATCGTGGTCGGTTCGCTGGAGGTTTCGTATCTGGTGTTTGCCGGCGAGTTGCCGTGGAGTGATTTCTGGCTGGTGTTCGCCGGGCCGACGCTGGCGGGGAACATCATCGGTGGCAGTTTTATTTTCGCGCTGATCAGCCATGCGCAGATTCGCAGCGAAAGCGGGCCGCCGAAAAAATCAGCGGATCAGAGCGAGGCGCCCGATCCGCAGCAGATCAAAAAACCATCAAGGTGATGTTCAGCCCACCACGTCGAGTGCAGCCGCACCGCGGCGCTGGCGATAGATGAAGAACAGTGCAGTCACCACAGTCAGCCCGCTGACCAGCGCGCCGGTCCAGGGCAGGTCTGCCAGGTCGGCGCCGCTGGCCACCACCAGCCCGCCGATCCAGGCGCCGGCCGCGTTGCCCAGGTTGAAGGCGCTCTGGTTCAGGGTCGAACCCAGGTTCGGTGCTTCGTGGGCCTGGTCGATGATCAGCAGTTGCAGGATCGGGCACAGGGCGAAGGCAAATGTCCCCCACAACACCAGCGTGATCGCCGCCGGGATCACCGAATGGCTGGTTTGCGTGAAGGCCGCCAACACCACCAGAACCGCCAGCGCCATGCCCACCAGAGAAGGCAGCAAGCGGCTGTCCGCCAGACGACCACCGAGCATGCTGCCGGCGGTCAAGCCAACACCGAACAACAACAGCATGATGGTGACGCCGTGGGGGCTGACACCGGTGATGTCCTGCAGGATTGGCGCAATGTAGGTGAACACACTGAACAGGCTGGTCGAGGCCAGCACGCTCATACCCAGGGCCAGCAGCACGTTGGCCTTGCCCAGCACCTTGAACTCGCTGGCCAGGTTGGCTTTATCCATCGCGATGTTTTTCGGCAGCCAGACCCATTGCGCAATCGCCGCCAGAACCCCGATCACCGACACCGCCCAGAAGGTCGAGCGCCAGCCGGCGTATTGCCCGAGTGCGGTGCCCAGTGGCACGCCGAGCACGTTGGCCAGGGTCAGGCCGGTGAACATCATGGCAATCGCCTGAGCCCGTTTGTTGGGGGCCACCAGTCCGGCAGCCACCACCGAACCGATGCCGAAAAATGCGCCGTGGCACAGTGCTGTGATCACGCGTGCGGCCATCAGCGTGGCGTAGTTCGGCGCCAGTGCACAGAGCATGTTGCCGAGGATGAACATCAGCGTCATGCCCAACAGCGTGGCCTTGCGGGGCATGTTGGCGGTGCCGACCGCGAGGATCGGCGCACCGAACACCACGCCCAGGGCGTAGCCGGTGATCAGCAATCCGGCATCGGGAATACTCACGCTGAGGTCGCGGGCGACATCGGGCAAAAGACCCATGATGACGAATTCAGTGGTGCCGATGCCGAAGGCGGCAACAGCGAGGGCAAGCAAAGCGAGTGGCATGCGCAAGGTCTCTGTCGGTAGTCTTGACGCTGTGATCAGGCATACGCAGGCCGACGACCGTTCTCGATGAGAGCGGGCCGGGCAGAATTTTTTTTGGAATTAGTCTGTGCGCAACTGAGTGCGGCGTGGTCGCTTGCAGTATAAACAGACACTGAAATATGGCGAATCAATTCTCTGCACCCCAACAAGGATCGTGGAGACAACAAAAGGAGTGGGTCGTGCTTGCGACTGCGTTGGTGTTGGTGGCGGCGCTGTTGCATGCGGCGTGGAATACCCTGATCAAGTTCAGTGCCGAGCGACTGTTGGTAGTGGCCTGCATGGACAGCGTGGCGCTGCTCTTTGTCGTGCTGATGTTGCCGTTCCTGAGTGTGCCGCCGCTGGAGATCTGGCCGTGGATCCTGGCATCGGCGGCGTTCGAGTTGCTCTATCGCTATTTGCTGATCCAGGCCTATCGGGTCGGCGACCTCGGGCTGGTCTATCCATTGATGCGCGGCCTCTCGCCGTTGGTGGTGCTGGCGCTGACGCTGATCTTTGCCGGGGAAGTGCTGACCCATCAGCAGATTTTCGGCATCCTGCTGATTCCGTTCGGCATGTTGTGCCTGCTCTGGCAGGGCGGCGGCGGAGCGCGTTTGCCGTGGTCAATGTTGCCGGTGGTGGCACTGATCGGCCTGTGCATCGGTTGCTACACCTACATCGACGGGCAGGCATTGCGGCGCTGGTCCCATCCACTGGATTACCTGGTCTGGGTCACCTTGCTCAGTGCCTGGCCTTTTCCGCTGTTGGCATTGGTGCGCAAACGGCCTGCGTTCATGTTGTTCTGGCGCGAGCAGTGGCGACTGGGCCTGGCCGTCGGGTTCTGCGTGTTGTTCAGCTACGCTCTGGTGCTGTGGGCGATGCAATTGGGATCGATTGCAGAGGCAGCGGCGTTGCGCGAGATCAGCGTAATCCTGGTGGTACTGTTTGGCATGCGTTACCTCAAAGAACCTTTTGGCGGGCCGCGCCTCTTAGCCTGTGGGCTGGTGCTGATCGGTATATTGATCATGAAATTTTGACTGTTCTGAAACGTGAAGAAGGGACTGCTTTATGACGGTTGCTCTGTGGTGCATTTTGATTGCGATCTTCCTGCCATATCTGTGCACGGGTGTCGCGAAGGTCAGTGGCGGGTACAGACTGAAAGACAATCATGATCCACGAGGGTTTCTCGATTCCCTGGAGGGGTTGGGCAAGCGGGCGAATGCGGCGCAGCTGAACAGTTTTGAAGTGACGCCAGCGTTCGCAGCCGCGGTGATCGTGGCGCACCTGGCGGGCAACGCCGAATTGGTGACAATCAATGTGTTGTCGGTGTTGTTCATCACCAGTCGTCTGCTCTACATCATTTTCTATCTGACGGACCTGGCGACGCTGCGGTCGTTGATGTGGTTGGTGGGGATGGGGTTGATCGTGAGTTTCTTTGTGGCGTCGGTTTAAAGGCAAGATCAAAGGATTGCAGGCTTCGCCAGCTCCTACCGGGTGTCGAATGTGCCTGTAGGAGCTGGCGAAGCCTGCGATCTTTTGACGTTAAAGTTTGTCCGCCACCTGCGGCACTTGCGGTAGCACTGCACCTTTGGGCCAGAGCATCCAGATCTGTCCCTGCTGTTTCATGTCCCCGGCCAGTTGCCCGGCCGCATCGCCGGTACCCCAGAACAGATCTGCCCGAACCTCGCCGGCAATGGCGCCGCCAGTGTCCTGCGCTGCCACGGGGCGAACCAGGGCCGTGCCGTCCGGTTTTGTAGTGGACAGCCACAACAGACTGCCCAGCGGAATCACCTTGCGATCCACCGCCGCGCTGTAGCCGGCGGTCAACGGTACGTTCAGCGAGCCGCGCGGACCTTCATTGCTGTCCGGGTTTCGGGTGAAGAACACGTAGCTGGGGTTGCTGCCGAGCAGTTCGGGAATGCGCGAAGGATTGGCCTTGGCCCAGGTGCTGATGGCGCCCATGGTCACGTCTTCTTTTTTCAACTCGCCCTGTTCCACCAGCCAGCGGCCGATCGGTCGATACGGATGGCCGTTCTGATCGGCGTAAGCGATGCGCAGCTGGCGACCATTGTCGAGCTGGATACGACCCGACCCCTGGATTTGCAGGAACTGCAGGTTCATCGGGTCGGTCAGCCAGGCCACAACCGGCGCCTTGACCCCTTTGCTCTCGATGGTTGCCGCATCGTCGTACGGCTTGAGCACGCGACCTTCGAGTCGCCCGCGCAGGCGCTTGCCCTTGAGTTCCGGGTAAATGCTGTCGAGGGCGACGATGATCATGTCTTCGGGGACGCCATAGACCGGGACATTGGCAGCGCCGGTCTGGGTCAGGCTCCCGGGATAGACCGGTTCGTAGTAGCCGGTGATCAGGCCGTTGGGGTTGTCGTTGGCGGCGCGCAGGCCATAGACATCGAGGTTCTGCTTGAGAAAACCGCGAATGTCGCTGGCGGTTTGCGGCACGTTGGCAGCCGCGGCGCAGGTGCCACCCCAGACCGGGTCCGCCTTGAGTCGGGTGCAGGCGCTGCGCCAGGAACCGAAACCGGCGACCAGATCGCTGTCGGACACCGCCGGCAGTGCTTCCCATGTGGCGCTGGAGTAGGTGGCAAGGGCGTGGGTTTTCGGTTGTTGTTTGTCGCCACCGGTGCAGCCTGCGAGCAGGGCCACCATCGGCAGGGTCCAGGCCAGGCTGTGACGCCATGCCTTGAAACGGCTGTTCATGGAGTGATTCCTTTGCCGGTTGCCTGAGCGCTCCATGTGCTCAAGCAACCCTTGTTGATAATAGGGCTATTGGTCTTTGCCGATGACGCGAGGATACTGGCCGCCGTTTCCCGTGACCTGAAGCCACCATGACTCTTAAAAGACTTTCTGTTGTATTGCTGGCCTGCCTGACGCTGTCCGCTTGTGGCGGTATCGACCCCAACTCGCCGCTCGGCCAGCGCAAGGCCATTTTCAAGCAGATGCTCAAAACTGGCGAAGACCTGGGCGGCATGTTGCGTGGACGCATTGCGTTCGATGGTCCTAAGTTCGCCGAAGGCGCGGTGAAGCTCGATGCGTTGTCCCGTGAGCCGTGGCAGCATTTTCCGCAAGTGCGCGAAGAGGATCACACCAGCGCCAAGAGCGATGTCTGGGAGCAACAGACACGTTTTCAGGCAATGGCCCGTGACCTTGAAGGCGCCACCGGTGAATTGGTGATTGCCAGCCAGGTCCAGCCCTACAAGGCTAGCAACCTGGGGCCGGCGGTGCAGAAAGTCGAAGATGCTTGCAGTGCTTGTCATAAGGCGTTTCGGGATCATTGATTGGTGTTGCTCGGTCCGACGAAGGCTGCTTCGGCAATACCAAAGCTCTTTGTTCGTTATCCGTTCTTACTTATCCAGCTCATCCAATGCGTTCTGCAATTCCTTGCGGGCATCGGCGAGTTTGTCTTTGCGCTTGTTGATCTTGTCGGGGTCGCCTTTGCTCATGGCCTTGTCGAGGTCCGCCTGACGCTTGCTGACTTCGTGCTTGGCGTCGAGCACCTTGTTTTCCCGTTCCTTCTTCAGCGAGGCGTCGGTGCAGTTGGCTTCGACTTCGCTCAGGGCCTTTTCCAGCCCGGCCTGCTGATCGGCATTGCCGTGGACCTTGGCCAATTCGATCTGGTTGACGATACCTTGCTTCTTGGCGGCGCAACCGGTCAGCCCCGGCGCTTCCTCGTCCGCCATCAACGGGGTGGCCAGCACGCTGCAAAGGGTCAACAGGGCGAGCGGTGAAAGAAGTTTCATAAAAGCTCCATGTAGGAAAGCAAGCAGACCGGTGTGGCAATGGCTTGTTGGAGCCCAGCGGTCTCCTGGGGTTCCCGGTGGGCGCAGGGCCGACCGCTAAAAGCCGTCAATCCCCGCATCACGTAACGTTTCACTCAAGGCCAGAACCTGCGGATCGCGGAAAAAAGCGTTCAGTTGCGCTGCGCGCCCTGGCCCGATATCGGCCGCGGCCCGCCATTGTTCGATGTCGCGCCGGGCCAGTGCCTGCCATGAGTCGCCGAGAGGCGCCTGGCCTGTCGGCGGTAATCCCAAGGCTTTGAGCCAGTGTATAAACGGGCGTTGCCGGGCCTGGCTGAAGCTGTCCGCAAGGCGAAGCGCACTGCGCTCGCCGAAACCGTCAATGGTAGCAAGCTCTTGGGCATCGAGGGTCAACCAATCCAGCAGACTGTTCAGGCGACCTGTTGCAAGAAGTTTTTCCCAAGTCCCCGGACCCACATTGGGCAGCGCCAGGCCCTGTTTGCTGCTGAGCCAGGTCAGGCGCGCGAGGAACTGGCTCTCGCAGCCTGGAGTCGGTTGCCAGCAACTCAATGAATGAAAGTCCTCTGCCAGGGGGGCGTTCAATTCGGCGCGCTCGCTGCTGCGCAATACAACGCTATCGAGCCTGGGAATGGTCAGCCCGGCCAGGCTGATGGCAACCTGATCACCCGGGCGGATATCCAGCGTCTGCCAGCGTTGCAACGAACCGACGCTGACGTGTTTGATCTGCCGGTCATCGAGCTTCACCGGGGTCAGTTCAAGTACCGGAGTGATCCGCCCGGTCCGGCCGATTTTGAAGTGAACCTGGCGGACTTCGGCCAGTGCCTTGGCGAAGGGGTATTTCCAGGCAATGGCCCAGTAGGGTGACCTGGTCTGCCAGCGTTCGGCGGCTGGGCGCTGGTTTTGACGCAGGACCACACCGTCGCTGGCAAAGGGCAGGGGGGAGCTATACCAGTGTTCGCGCCAGCGTTCGGCATCGATGACTGAAGTAACTGGCTGGCTGTATGCCGTGGTATTCGGGAAGCCCAGCGCAGTCAGCGCCGCGGCACGCTCGGGCACGCTCGCCGGCCCTTGGGGCCAGTCCCAGACAAACAAGTCGATGTTGGCGGCCTGTTCGGCGCTCAAGACCTTGCGCGCCATCAGGCCGGCCACCGAGCCGCGGGCATTGAGGCTGCCGGCCCGGGCCTGCACATGATCGGTCAGGCGCCAATACAGTTCGCCTTGCACGATCAAGTCCCGGGCCTGCGATAGCCGTTGCGGGATGGCCGGAATCAGCCGCGCAGGAACCGTCCAGTCCTGACCGCTCTGGCCGTCACCACGACTGATTGCCTGGGCCAACAGGCCGTTGCGGTAAACCAGGGTCACCGCCACACCATCGATTTTAGGCTGGACCCAGACGTCCACCCGGTCACGCAGCCATTTTTCCACGGCGGGCCGATCGTGCAGCTTGTCCAGGCCGGTGTGGACGATGGGGTGGGGCAAGGTGCCGCGCGCGGTGCGCAAGGGGTCTGCGGACGGGCTCAGGTTGAAGCAGTGGCGCCATTGGGTGAGTCGCGCGCGGGACTGGTCGTAGAGTTCATCGGCGACCAGTGAACGTCCCAGGCGGTGATAGCTGTCGTCCCAGAGGTCGATTTGCTGTTGCAGTTTGTCGACTTCGTTCCGGGCGCGTTCGGGTGGCCAGGCCGGGCACTCGGCGGCGCTGGCGGTCAGATAGGTAAAGGTCAGTAGAGCGGCGAAAAACAGGCGCAGGTCGGGAAGCATCTTGAGCGTCCTTGCTCGGTGAGGTGCGTGAAGGCTAGGTCAGTATGGGGTGGCGCGCAGAGGGGTGTTTTTGCCGGGTATTTCCAGTGGCTGTGCTGGCCACTTCGCGAGCAGGCTGCGACGCGGTGTAAAGCGAATCCCAATAAAAAGCCCCGCAGGGCGCGAACCGTGCGGGGCTTCGGGTGTTGCGGGGAATCCTTACAGGCCGGCAGCGGAACGCAGGGCGTCGGCGCGGTCGGTTTTTTCCCAAGTGAACGTGGTGAAGGTGTCGTCACCCACGGTCTTGGTCGCCGGGGTGCGACCGAAGTGGCCGTACGCAGCGGTTTCCTGATACATCGGGTGCAGCAGGTCGAGCATGGTGGTGATCGCGTATGGGCGCAGGTCGAATACTTCGCGGACCAGTTTGACGATCTTGTCATCGCTGATCTTGCCGGTGCCGAAGGTGTTCAGCGAGATCGACGTCGGCTGGGCAACGCCGATGGCGTAGGACACCTGGATCTCGCAACGCTCGGCCAGGCCGGCAGCGACGATGTTCTTGGCCACATAACGACCGGCGTAGGCCGCCGAACGGTCAACCTTCGATGGATCCTTGCCGGAGAACGCGCCGCCACCGTGACGGGCCATGCCGCCGTAGCTGTCGACGATGATCTTGCGACCGGTCAGGCCGCAGTCGCCCACCGGGCCGCCGATGATGAACTGGCCGGTCGGGTTGATGTGGAACTGGGTGTCCTTGCTCAGCAGTTCGGCAGGCAGCACGTGCTTGACGATCAGCTCCATCACGCCTTCGCGCAGGTCGTTGTACGACACTTCAGGGTTGTGCTGGGTCGACAGAACGACGGCGTCGATGCCGACAACCTTGCCGTTTTCGTAACGGCAGGTCACTTGCGACTTGGCGTCCGGGCGCAGCCAAGGCAGCAGGCCGGATTTACGGGCTTCAGCTTGCCTTTGTACAAGCTGGTGCGAGAAGGTGATCGGTGCAGGCATCAGCACGTCGGTTTCATTGCTGGCGTAGCCGAACATCAGGCCCTGGTCGCCGGCGCCCTGATCTTCAGGTTTGGCACGGTCGACACCCTGGTTGATGTCAGGGGACTGCTTGCCGATGATGTTCATCACGCCGCAGGTCGCGCCGTCGAAGCCGACGTCGGAGCTGGTGTAGCCGATGTTGGTGATCACGTCACGAACGATCTGCTCCAGGTCAACCCAGGCCGAAGTGGTGACTTCGCCGGCGATGATGGCCACGCCCGTTTTCACCAGAGTCTCGCACGCCACACGGGCGAACTTGTCTTCAGCAATGATGGCGTCCAGCACCGCATCAGAAATCTGGTCGGCGATTTTGTCCGGATGCCCTTCAGACACGGACTCGGAGGTGAAAAGGGAGTATTCGCTCATCTCGATGTTTTCCTGAAATTACCGATGGTGAGTGTCGCCAGCCGGTCGCTGAAAATGGCGGACCTGGATCTGGAAACCATTACGTAAGCCTACATAGAGGCTTTCCCCGGGAACGAGTCCCGCAGCGGTGGCCCAACGGGCCAGATCGTCCTGTTCAAACCCCAGCCAGAGATCACCGCAGGCCTCCTTGGCCCAACTCTGGTTGTGGCTACATAACTCTGTCACTAACAGGCTACCGCCTGATTGCAGCAAATTGGCCATGTGCTTGAGCGCATCGGCCGGCGCGGCAAAATGGTGCAGCACCATGTTCAGTACAACGCAATCGGCCTTGAGGCTGACGCCGTTCAATGCATCGGCCAATTGCAGACTAACGTTAGTCAGCTTGTCGCGTTCGCAGACCTGGCGCGCCAGTTCGAGCATTGCGCTGCTGTTATCCAGCGCCGTCACCTGCGCGAAGCGGCGCGCCAGTTCCGGCAGGAATGCGCCGTCTCCGGGGCCGACTTCAATGGCCGTGGCGTCTTTGTCAAAACTCAGCTTGTCGAGCAGGGCCACCACGCTTTCGCGGTATTGCGGCAGGCCGGCGATCAAGTCTTGCTGGGCGCGAAACTTTTCCGCCACCCGTGAGAAAAAGTCCTGGCTGGCGGCCGCCCGTTGCCCATGGACCTGAGCGATGCGCGACTGTACGTCAGTCGGCAGCGTCAGGTTGTCCACCTCTTCGAGCAAGGCGGCGTGCAATTTGCCACCCGGCAGTTCGGTGTGGGGCAGGGCGCGACGGTAGAAAATCGCGTTGCCTTCGCGGCGCGTCGCCACCAGGTCGGCCTGGGCCAGTACCTTGAGGTGGTGACTCATGCCTGACTGACCGATGCCGAAGATCTGCGCCAGCTCCAGTACGCCGAACGAGTCGTTGGCCAGTGCGCGTAAAACATTCAACCGCAGAGGATCGCCGCCAGCCTTGCACAAGGCCGCCAGCTCATCGCAATCGTCGTGTTGAATGGATGGCACGCGTAAATTCATAAGGCCGGCAGTCTAGTCACGGGTCGAAGGCATCGCAAGAGCAATATCAAAAAGTTTTGATATTGCTCGATAGATGGCACTTCTTAACGTTAGCTTCTGTCAACAAACGGATGGCGGAAAGGTTTCACCAAGCGAAACCGTCGTTATCCATTGGAAAAACGCCTTCAGATGACTATCTGTCATTGCCCCGAGGCGTCCCGGTGAGGGAAAATGCTCGCCTTTTTTCCGTTTCGTTTTATTCAAGCCCCCAGGAGAACAGCGATGCCTAGCCGTCGTGAGCGTGCCAACGCCATTCGTGCCCTCAGCATGGATGCCGTGCAAAAAGCCAACAGCGGCCATCCCGGTGCCCCGATGGGTATGGCGGATATCGCCGAGGTACTTTGGCGCGACTACCTCAAGCACAACCCGAGCAATCCATCGTTCGCCGACCGTGACCGCTTCGTGCTGTCCAACGGCCACGGCTCGATGTTGATCTACTCGCTGCTGCACCTGACCGGCTACGACCTGTCGATCGACGACCTGAAGCAGTTCCGTCAACTGCACAGCCGCACCCCGGGCCACCCGGAACTCGGCTACACCCCGGGCGTCGAAACCACCACCGGTCCACTGGGCCAGGGCCTGGCCAACGCCGTGGGTTTTGCCCTGGCTGAAAAAGTCATGGCGGCGCAATTCAACCGTCCTGGTCACAACATCGTCGACCACCACACCTATGTGTTCCTGGGTGATGGCTGCATGATGGAAGGCATTTCCCACGAAGTCGCTTCCCTGGCCGGTACCCTGGGCCTGGGCAAGCTGATCGCCTTCTACGATGACAACGGCATCTCCATCGATGGCGAAGTCGAAGGCTGGTTCACCGACGATACGCCGAAGCGTTTTGAGTCCTACAACTGGCAAGTGATCCGCAATGTCGACGGTCACGACCCGGAAGAAATCAAGACGGCGATCGACACTGCACGTAAAAGCGAGCAGCCAACCCTGATCTGCTGCAAGACCACCATTGGTTTCGGTTCGCCGAACAAGCAAGGCAAGGAAGATTGCCACGGCGCTCCACTGGGTGACGCGGAAATCGCCCTGACCCGTGCGGCGCTGAAATGGAACCACGGTCCGTTCGAAATTCCGGCCGATATCTACGCCGAGTGGGATGCCAAGGAAGCAGGTCGCGCCGTGGAAGCCGAGTGGGACCAGCGTTTCGCCGCTTACTCCGCCGCGTTCCCGACTGAAGCCAGTGAACTGGTGCGTCGTCTGAGCGGTGACCTGCCAGCTGACTTCAGCGAAAAAGCCTCGGCCTACATCGCCGAAGTGGCGGCCAAGGGCGAAACCATCGCCAGCCGTAAAGCCAGCCAGAATGCCCTGAACGCGTTCGGCCCGTTGCTGCCTGAGTTCCTCGGCGGTTCGGCTGACCTGGCCGGTTCCAACCTGACCCTGTGGAAAGGCTGCAAAGGCGTCACCGCCGAAGACGCCAGCGGCAACTACATGTACTACGGCGTGCGCGAGTTCGGCATGACCGCGATCATGAACGGTGTTGCCCTGCACGGTGGCCTGGTGCCTTACGGCGCGACCTTCCTGATGTTCATGGAATATGCCCGCAACGCGGTACGCATGTCGGCCCTGATGAAGCAGCGTGTGATCCACGTCTACACCCATGACTCCATCGGTCTGGGCGAAGACGGCCCGACTCACCAGCCAATCGAGCAACTGGCCAGCCTGCGCTGCACGCCGAACCTCGATACCTGGCGCCCAGCCGACGCCGTTGAATCGGCGGTGAGCTGGAAATACGCACTGGAGCGCAAGGACGGTCCTTCGGCCCTGATCTTCTCCCGTCAGAACCTGCAGCACCAGACCCGCGACGCCGGCCAGATCGCCGACATCAGCCGTGGTGGCTATGTGCTGAAAGACTGCGCGGGCGAGCCTGAGCTGATCCTGATCGCCACCGGTTCGGAAGTCGGCCTGGCCGTTCAGGCCTTCGACAAACTGACCGAGCAGGGCCGCAAGGTTCGCGTGGTTTCCATGCCGTGCACCAGCGTGTTCGATGCCCAGGACGCCGGCTACAAGCAATCGGTCCTGCCGTTGCAGGTCAGCGCCCGTATCGCCATCGAGGCCGCTCACGCGGACTACTGGTACAAGTACGTGGGCCTGGAAGGCCGCGTGATCGGCATGACCACCTACGGCGAGTCGGCGCCTGCGTCGGCCTTGTTCGAAGAGTTCGGCTTCACTCTGGAAAACATCCTGGGTCAGGCTGAAGAGCTGCTGGAAGACTAAACACGACGCGGTGGTTTCACGACCACCGCGGTCCCTTGTAGGAGCTGCCGGAGGCTGCGATCTTTTGATCTTGATCTTCAAAACCAAGATCAAAAGATCGCAGCCTCGTTTCACTCGACAGCTCCTACAGGGTTTGCGTTGTTAACTAGATTTCGATCTGCCTGCGTCTATCGAGAACCCCATGCCTCAACCGCGTCCCTACAAAGTTGCACTCAACGGCTACGGCCGGATTGGTCGTTGCGTCTTGCGTGCGTTGTTCGAGCGAGGCTCGACGGCTGGGTTCGAGATTGTCGCGATTAACGATCTGGCGGACATGGCCAGCATCGAATACCTGACACGCTTCGACTCCACCCACGGCCGGTTCCCCGGCGAAGTGAAGGTCGACGGCGATTGTCTGCATATCAATGGCGACTGCGTGAAGGTCCTGCGCAGTGCCACCCCCGAAGGCATCGATTGGGCGTCCCTGGGCGTCGATCTGGTGCTGGAGTGCTCCGGCGCTTACCACACCCGCGAAGACGGCCAGCGTTTCCTCGACGCCGGCGCCCCGCGTGTGCTGTTTTCCCAGCCGATGGCCAGCGAGACGGACGTCGACGCGACCATCGTCTACGGCGTGAACCAGGATTGCCTGACCGGCGACGAGTTGCTGGTGTCCAACGCGTCCTGCACCACCAACTGCGGCGTGCCGTTGTTGCGTCTGCTGAATCAGGCCATTGGTCTGGATTACGTGTCGATCACCACCATTCACTCGGCCATGAACGATCAGCCGGTCATCGATGCCTACCACCACGAAGACCTGCGCCGTACCCGTTCGGCGTTCCAGTCGGTGATTCCGGTGTCCACCGGTCTGGCGCGAGGTATCGAGCGCCTGCTGCCGGAACTTGCCGGCCGAATTCAGGCCAAAGCCGTGCGGGTGCCGACGGTCAACGTGTCCTGCCTCGATATCACGATGCAGACCGCCACCGCGACCGATGCCACCGAGGTCAACCGGATCCTGCGCGAAGCCGCCACCAGCGGCCCGCTCAAAGGCCTGCTGGCTTATACCGAGTTGCCTCACGCAAGCTGTGATTTCAACCATGACCCACATTCGGCCATCGTCGATGCCAGTCAGACCCGCGTTTCCGGCCCACGGCTGGTGAACATCCTGGCCTGGTTCGACAACGAGTGGGGTTTTGCCAACCGAATGCTGGACGTTGCAGAACACTATCTGCAAACAGCAACTTCAAAAAAACCGTAGGAAGTGCGACCCATGACCGTGTTGAAGATGTCCGACCTCGATCTGCAAGGTAAGCGCGTATTGATCCGCGAAGACCTCAACGTCCCAGTCAAGGACGGTGTTGTCACCAGCGATGCGCGTATCCTGGCCTCGCTGCCGACCATCAAGCTGGCCCTGGAAAAAGGCGCGGCCGTGATGGTCTGCTCGCACCTTGGCCGTCCGACCGAAGGCGAGTTCTCGGCCGAGAACAGCCTCAAGCCAGTCGCCGACTACCTGAGCCGTGCCCTGGGTCGTGAAGTGCCGCTGGTAGCCGATTACCTGGGCGGTGTCGACGTGAAAGCGGGCGACATCGTGCTGTTCGAAAACGTGCGCTTCAACAAGGGCGAGAAAAAGAACGCTGACGAACTGGCCCGGCAATACGCCGCCCTGTGCGACGTGTTCGTGATGGACGCCTTCGGCACCGCTCACCGTGCCGAGGGTTCGACCCACGGCGTGGCCAAGTTCGCCAAAGTCGCTGCTGCCGGCCCGCTGCTGGCCGCTGAACTGGAAGCACTGGGCAAAGCCCTGGGCGCCCCGGCCCAGCCGATGGCGGCCATTGTTGCCGGTTCCAAGGTGTCGACCAAACTCGACGTGCTGAACAGCCTGAGCCAGATCTGCAACCAGTTGATCGTTGGTGGCGGTATCGCCAACACCTTCCTGGCCGCCGCCGGTCACCCGGTCGGCAAATCCCTGTACGAGCCGGACCTGCTGGACACCGCGCGCGCCATCGCCGCCAAGGTCAGCGTACCGCTGCCAGTAGATGTGGTGGTTGCCAAGGAATTCGCCGAAAGCGCCGTTGCGACCGTCAAGCTGATCGCTGACGTCGCTGCCGACGACATGATCCTGGACATCGGTCCGCAGACCGCTGCCAACTTCGCCGAACTGCTGAAGTCGTCGCAAACCATCCTGTGGAACGGTCCGGTCGGCGTGTTCGAATTCGATCAGTTCGGTAACGGTACCAAGGTGCTGGCCCAGGCCATCGCAGACAGCGCAGCGTTCTCCATCGCTGGCGGCGGCGACACCCTGGCGGCCATCGACAAATATGGCGTGGCCGAGCAGATCTCCTACATTTCTACCGGTGGCGGCGCGTTCCTCGAATTCGTCGAAGGCAAGGTCCTGCCAGCCGTTGAAGTCCTGGAAAGCCGGGCCAAGGCCTGAGGGTCGCCCGTTTGACCAGGCAGGGAGTGTTGAAATGGTCAAGACGTTAGCGCTGTTGATCGTCGCAGGTTCGCTGGTGGCGTGCGGGAGTAACCCGAAGGCCACCCCGGAACCTGCGCCGTCCGAGTCGGACAAAGGCTGCTACCAGGCTGACTGGCAGGCGGAAACCAACCCGGTGCTCAACAAGCGTTCCGGGCCGGAAGGCCTGGACAAATACGAGACCCAGGCACCCGCCAAGGAACATGGCTGCCCTTGACGGGTCTGACTCATTACTCAGGGCTGGCAGCGTGCGCCGTCAGTCGAGGGACACGGATGAAAGGTTTTATCGCCGTTGCGGCGCTGACGTTGTTGGCCGGTTGTGCTCAGTTCAATCAGTTGAACCCGTTCCAGTCGTCCGCGTCTGTGGATAACTGGACCACCTGGACCTGCGACAGCCAGGCCAAGGTGCTGTGGCGCTACACCGACGACAGCCGCAGGGAAGTCGATGTGCGCCTGGGCGGTGCCGATCAGGTCTACCGCCTGAAGCAGGAACCGGGTGCATCGGGTTCGCTGTACAGCAATGACATGCTGGCGTTCCACATAAAAGGTGAGGAAGGCCTGGTTTACTGGGTCGCCACCAATGATTTGATCGGCCGTGGTTGCAAGGCCGAGTAAAACGAAGAACACCGAATCCGCAGCCCGGCTTAACCCCCGATCTGCAAAAACTTGAATAGCCGCCGCCGCTCCGGCAGGCTGGCACGATTAACGACCCTCAACCGGGAGAGATACACACAATGGCACTTATCAGCATGCGCCAGATGCTGGACCACGCAGCCGAGTTCGGCTACGGCGTTCCAGCCTTCAACGTCAACAACCTTGAGCAGATGCGCGCCATCATGGAAGCCGCTGACAAGACTGACTCCCCGGTGATCGTCCAGGCTTCGGCCGGTGCTCGCAAATACGCCGGCGCACCGTTCCTGCGTCACCTGATCCTGGCTGCCATCGAAGAATTTCCGCACATCCCGGTGTGCATGCACCAGGACCACGGCACCAGCCCTGACGTCTGCCAGCGCTCCATCCAGTTGGGCTTCAGCTCGGTGATGATGGACGGTTCCCTCGGTGAAGACGGCAAGACCCCGACCGACTACGACTACAACGTCCGCGTTACCCAGCAAACCGTCGCCATGGCTCACGCCTGTGGTGTTTCGGTAGAAGGCGAGCTGGGCTGCCTGGGTTCGCTGGAAACCGGCATGGCCGGTGAAGAAGACGGCATCGGCGCCGAAGGCGTCCTGGATCACAGCCAGATGCTGACCGACCCGGAAGAAGCCGCTGACTTCGTAAAACGCACTCAGGTGGATGCCCTGGCCATCGCCATCGGCACCAGCCACGGCGCCTACAAGTTCACCAAGCCGCCTACCGGCGACGTGCTGGCCATCGACCGTATCAAAGAGATCCACAAGCGCATTCCGAACACTCACCTGGTGATGCACGGTTCGTCTTCGGTTCCGCAAGAGTGGCTGGCGATCATCAACCAGTACGGCGGCGACATCAAGGAAACCTACGGCGTACCGGTTGAAGAAATCGTCGAAGGCATCAAGCACGGCGTGCGCAAGGTCAACATCGACACCGACCTGCGCCTGGCATCCACTGGCGCCATGCGTCGCCTGATGGCCACCAACCCGAGCGAGTTCGACCCGCGTAAATTCTTCGGCGCCACCGTCACCGCCATGCGCGATGTATGCATCGCTCGCTACGAAGCCTTCGGCACTGCCGGCAACGCTTCGAAGATCAAGGCGATCTCGCTGGAAGGCATGTATCAGCGTTACCTGAAAGGTGAGTTGAACGCCAAGGTCAACTGAGCCTGAGCGTTAAACTGCCTTGATGAAAAACCCGTCGAGAGGCGGGTTTTTTGTGGGCCAGAGAAATGTATGCCACGGGCTTTCGGGCTATTGATTGTGATCGATATCCAGCTTGCTGAAGGTCACCTTGCCGCCTTCGGTGGTGTACCCGGTGTTGTCCTGCACATAGACCCCGGCCTTGAAGTACAGCGGTTTGTCGCGCCAGGTTGTGCTGATTTGCGTATCCCACTGATAACCTGCCGCGCTGATGCCCAAGGCGCCACCGGGGCTGAGGTGTATGAGGTAGTTGAACTCCTGATCGAGTTTCACCCCCGTCGCAACGATGATCACCCGGCCAGTATCGTCATCGGGATGCATCCGGACCTTGGCGACGATATTGCCGGTGCCTGTACTGGTTTTGTATTGGTATTCGACCTTCACCAGAGGTTTCTGGCTTTGATAGGCATGGATCTGGCCGATGACGACCTTCCCGGAACTCGGCACCTGGTTTACTGCCAAAGTGGCATACAACAAATTGTCGGCCTCCGGGTAGTACCAGTTTTTCAACGTGCCGTTGCTGTAGGTTTCACGCAATTCGGTGCGCGGATAAATCGCGTTTTCGGTACGGGAACCGGTCACGGGCGTCCAGAAAAACAATGTGCCGGTGTCGGAATGGAAGTATTGATCCTTGAAGCCATCCACCAGTTTGGCGGTTTCGACGGTGTACGGCGGGCTGCCAACGGGAACGCTGAGGTTCCAGGTTGCGAGGTCGATCATGTCGGTTCTTCCACTGGGTTCATGCTGCACGGGCGTGCCAGAAGCTCTAGACCGCACCTTTGGGGCGGCCTTTATAAGCGTAGCGGGGGATTTTGTTAATGCTCCCCTGACGGGTGGTTGACGTCAACATCCTGTCGAAATGCCATCTTTCGGGTTTTCACCGGACTGGGCATTCGACCGTTAGTCGGTAAAAAGACACAATGATTAAGTGGTGGCTCACTGACACCTTCTGCTTTTGCAGAACCGGGTCTAGAGTGAGGGCACAGTATTTGTCCGGTTTTCACGAGAAACCGGCCTGACACCCCCGCAATTAGAGAAGCAGCATGGAATGCGCGCAACCCACGCCAGTAGAAGGCGGCTCAACCCTTTTAGTCGTCGACGATTACCCTGAAAACCTGATCAGCATGCGCGCGTTGTTACAGCGCCAGGGCTGGCGGGTCATTACTGCCACCTCGGGTTTCGAGGCTCTCGGCTTGTTACTTGAACACGAAATCGACCTGGTGCTGCTGGACGTGCAGATGCCGGGCATGGACGGTTATGAAGTGGCACGCCTGATGCGCGGTAGCCAGCGAACCCGTCTCACCCCGATCATTTTCCTGACCGCCAACGAACAGTCCCAGGACGCCGTGATCAAGGGCTATGCCAGTGGTGCGGTGGATTACCTGTTCAAACCGTTCGACCCACAGATCTTCACGCCCAAGGTCCAGGCGTTGCTCGAACACCAGCGTAACCGTCGGGCCCTGCAGCGTCTGAGTCACGATCTGGAAGCCGCTCGTGCCTTTAATGCGTCGGTGCTGGATAACGCAGCCGAAGGCATTCTGGTGTTGGGCGAGGACGGTCTGATTCGTTTTGCCAATCCGGCGATGTCACGGTTGCTCAATGCCACGGTGCAGGAACTGCAAGGCAAGGAGTTTCTGGACTACCTGCAAAAGCCGCATATCCCGATCTGGGCCGATTCCGAGTTGCTGGCCGGATACAAGCGCGGCGAAACCTTGCGCCTGCACGATGCCCAGTTACGAACCGCGCCCGGCCAGCAGGTGCCGGTGGCCTTGTCCTGCGCGCCATTGCCCGCCGAGCAACACGCGATGGTTGTGACCGTGCTGGACATGTCGGTGGTGCGCCATCTGCATCAACAACTGGAATTTCAGGCGGTTACCGATCCGTTGAGCGGATTGCTCAACCGTCGGGGTTTCTACCAGACCGTAGAGAACCTGCTGTTGCGCGGTGAGCGTTCCAACAGCTCCTGGGTCTTGATGTACCTGGACCTCGACGGCTTCAAGCGAGTCAACGATTCCCTCGGGCACGATGCCGGCGATCGGGTGCTGCGCTGGGTCTCCGAACAGTTGAAGGCTTGCCTGCGGCCCTTCGACATTCTGGCGCGGATGGGCGGCGACGAGTTCACCGCGCTGCTGGATCTGGAGTTCCCCGAGCAGGCGGCGAAGATTGCCGAGAAGCTGATCGAGCGAGTGTCGATCTGTCAGCAGATCGATGGCCTCGATATCGCCCTGGGTGCCAGCATCGGCATTGCCACGTTCCCTGAATGTGGCGCCAATCTCGACGGCATGCTGCGGGCGGCCGACATCGCCATGTACGAAGCCAAGCGTGCCGGCCGCCAACAATATCGTTTCTACGATCATGAAATGAACGGCCGGGCGCGCACGCGGCTGATGCTGGAAGAAAGTGTGCGCACAGCCATCGAGAACCGGGATTTCAATCTGGTGTATCAGCCTCAGGTTGCGATTTCCGACGGGCGGATTCGGGGTTTCGAGGCCTTGTTGCGCTGGCAGCATCCGAGCGTTGGCGATGTCCCGCCGGGGCTGTTTTTGCCATTGCTGGAGGAGGCACGGCTGATCAGTCGCCTGGGCAGCTGGATCTACCATCGCGGCGCCGGGCAGCGTAAAGCCTGGGAATCCCTGTTTGCCGAGGACCTGGTGCTCGGCGTCAGCTTGAGCAGTACGCAGTTCGGCATGCCCAACCTGGTCACCGAGTTGCGCCAGGTGCTGGAGCGCCATGGCCTGCAACCGCATCATCTGGAGGTCGAGGTCACGGAAGAGGCCTTGATGCACAACCCCGAAGAAACCCGCAAGCAATTGCGCCTGCTGCACAATCTGGGCGTACGCGTGGCATTGGATGACTTCGGGGCCGGACCTTGCTCCCTGACGCACCTGCGTGACCTGGAGCTGGATACCCTCAAGATCGACCGCCATTTGATCGCCCGGTTGCCGGAGTCGGCAAGGGATGCGGCGCTGGTGCGCAGTGTGATCGACCTGTGCAGACAGTTCGGGATGCTGGTGATTGCCGAAGGGGTGGAAACCGTCGCGCAGTATGAATGGCTGCAAGCCAATGGCTGTGCATATGTGCAAGGTTTTCTCGTGGCCCGGCCGCTGATGGCCGAAGATACCGGGGCCTTTGTCCAGCCGTTTGACTGGAGCGCGCTGCCTCGCTGAATTCGCTACACTGGCGACCTTTCAGTGACCTGTATTGCCGCCCCGATGACCGTGTTGAAATATCTCCAGGCTTATCCTGCTACCTTGCAGGATCAGGTGCGCCAGCTGATCGCCGACGGTCGGCTGGGCGACTACCTGAGCCAGCGTTACCCGCAAAAGCACGGGGTGCAGAGTGACAAGGCGCTGTACACCTATGCCCTGGACCTCAAGCAGGAATACCTGCGTAATGCCCCGGCCATCGACAAGGTGCTGTTCGACAACCGTCTGGACCTGACCCACCGTGCCCTTGGCCTGCACACTACAATTTCCCGGGTGCAGGGCGGCAAGCTCAAGTCCAAGAAGGAAATCCGCATCGCTTCGCTTTTCAAGGAGGCGCCTTCCGAGTTCCTGAAAATGATCGTGGTGCATGAGCTGGCGCACTTCAAGGAGTCGGACCACAACAAGGCGTTCTACAAACTGTGCGAACACATGCTGCCGGGTTATCACCAGGTGGAATTTGATGTGCGGGTATACCTGACATGGCGGGATCTGTAGGAGCTGCCGTAGGCTGCGATCTTTTAAGGAGCATTGGATGGACGTGAGCAAGACCAAGAGCAGCTTCTATCGCCGGTTGTACGTGGCGTACCTTATCGACAGCGGTCTGGCCAGCAGCGTCCCGACGCTGACCGAGGTCACCGGCATGCCCCGGCGTACGGCGCAGGACACCATCGCGGCGTTGGCGGATCTGGATATCATTTGTGAGTTCGAGCAGGAAGAGGGCGCGCGCAACCATGCGGGGCGCTATCGGATTCGCGAGTGGGGGGCGATTGATCGCGGGTGGATCGAGCGTAATCTGCGGCAGATCAAGGCGGTGCTGGAGTATCCCTGAAATCTTTTCAGAGGATTGACTGGCGCCTTCGTCGGAACGCCGCCCGGAGCAAGCCCGCTCCCACATTTGATCTCTATCGCACACAAAATCTGTGTTCACTGCTGATCTGATGTGGGAGCGGGCTTGCTCGCGAAGAGGCCCTTACGGACGACGCATGCCAATGTGTGGAATGCCATCCTCGACAAATTCCTCACCCGTCACGACAAACCCGTACCGCCCGTAATACCCCTGCAAATGCGTCTGGGCCGAGAGGTAGATCGGCGTTTGCGGCCAGCGTTCTTCAATCTGCTTCAATGCCTGCTCCATCAACTCATGTCCAAGCCCGGCACCTCGTGCTTGTGGAGCAATGATCACCCGACCGATCACTACGTCCCCGCCTTGCAGTTCCGGGTCGAGCAGCCGCAGATAGGCCACCAGTTGATTGTTGTCCCAGGCCATCAAGTGACAAGTGTCACCTTCCAGGTCCTGGCCATCCACGTCTTGATAAGCGCATTGCTGCTCGACGACGAACACTTGCGCACGCAACTGCAAAATGGCGTATAGCTGTTCCTTGCCCAGGTCGCTGTGGTGTTTGCAAATCCAATCGACTGTCATGTTTTGATTCCCTGAAAACGTCGTTCCGATACTAAGCGCACTCACGCCAGAAGTCTTTATGGCGGAAGAATCTGTGACAAAGGCCAAAATGCCATCATTCATTTTTCGCGCGGATGTCTTCTTTGTGTAATCTGGATCGCAGCGCTGGGTTGTTGCTTCGATGAGCTAATGTTGAGTACCCGGGTCCTGCCGGTACGGGGGTCTTGGGGTTTTGGCTGAAAACACGTCGGGCAACCCGCCCGCTAAGGATTTTCTGGCATGCCGCGATTGCATCGAGCGTTGGCCTTGATTGGATTGCTGTGGCTGGCTCAGGGAGCGGCTGCAGAAAAACTGCGGTTGGTTGCTGATGCCTGGCCACCCTTTACCGACTCCACGCTCGTCAACGGTGGTCTGGCCACGGACATTGTCAGTACCGCGCTCGCCAGGGCTGGTTATGCCAGTGATTTCGAACAGGTGCCCTGGGCACGGGCCTTGATGGGATTGGGCGAGGGTCGATACGACGTGCTGGTCAACGCCTGGTACACCGAGGAGCGAACCAGGCTTGGCCAGTTTTCCGGCGAGTACCTGCTCAATCGCGTGCGTTTTCTCAAGCGCAAAGATGCGCCCATCGAATTCAATAACCTGCAGCAATTGCACACTTATCCGATTGCCATCGTGCGTGGATACGCCTATTCGCCTCCGTTCGACAACGACGAGTCGTTGCAGAAAATCCCCGTGCACAGTTTCGCCATGGCGGTGCGCATGCTCGCGGCCGACCGGGTCAAGCTGACGCTGGAAGATGAATTCGTCGCCCGCTACTACCTGGCCCGTGAGTCACCCAAGGTGCGAAACGCCGTGGAGTTCCTGCCCAAGCCATTGAGCGAGAACAGCCTGCATATCATGGTCAGCCTGAAGAATCCCGAGCATGCACGGATCGTCGCCGGTTTCGACCGGGAGATCGCGGCGATGAAGGCGGACGGAAGTTATGACAAGTTGATTAAACAGCACGGGATGTGAGTGGGTTGAGCCAGTTTCTGTGCTGTTGCTGATGGCCTCTTCGCGGGCAAGCCCGCTCCCACACTAGATCTTCAGTCGACACAAATTTTGTGAACACCAGAGAACCCCTGTGGGAGCGAGCTTGCTCGCGATGAGGGCAGACCAGGCACCACAGATCTCAATCCTCACTGGTGTCCTTGATCAGATGCGCCGCCAATGTCCTCAACGGCCCCAGCTGCCGGCAGATCAGTGCCAGTTGCGTCTGCACCAACCGTTGACCCTCATCGATTTCATCAGGCATCTGTTCCAGTTCATTGGCCAGTGCTTCTTCTTCATCGCTCTGAATCTCGATCGAAGACTTGCTCGCCAGTCCTTGGGCGATCGCGTCGATGCTGGCGGCCAGTTTCACCCCGGCCCCTTCGATCAAGTGCTCACGCATGTCCGGCGGCAGTTGGGTTTCCCGGTGCGCGCCCAGGCCCGACAGGTAACTCAGTAACGTGTGTGACAGCACCAGGAAGCGGAAGCCTACGTCCGCTTCCTTTCGGAAATGGCCCGGCTCCATCAGCATGTTGGCCAGTGTGGTCGACAGCGCCGCGTCGGCGTTGTGCGCGTTGCGGCGGGCCAGGCGGTAAGCCAGGTCGTCGCTTTTGCCCGCCGCGTATTGCTGCATGATCTGGCGCAGGTAAATGCTATTGCAGGCCAGGGTGTTGGCCAGCACCTTGTTCAGGCGTCGGCCTTGCCAGTCCGGCAGGAACAGGAACACCGCGAGGCCAGCGATCAGGCTGCCGAGCAAGGTGTCGAACAGTCGGGGCAGGAACAGCCCGTAACCGTCGCCCACCTGGTTGAAGCAGAACAGCACCATCAGGGTGATTGCCGCCGTCGCCAGGGTGTAGCGGGTGGTGCGGTTGGTAAAGAACACCACCCCGGCGGCGATGGCGAAACACGACTGGATCAGCGGATTCGGGAACAGGTCGAACAGCGCCCAGGCCAGGGTCAGGCCGATGGCGGTGCCGATGATCCGTTGACCGAGTTTGCGGCGGGTGGCGCCGTAGTTCGGTTGGCAGACGAACAGCGTGGTGAGGATGATCCAGTAGCCTTGGGACGGGTGAATCAAATGCACCATGGCGTAGCCGATGCTCAAGGCCAGGGGCAATCGCAGGGCATGGCGAAACAGCAGCGAGGTTGGCGTCAGTTGCGTGCGCAAGCGCAGCCACACGTCCTTGAGGTTGCGCGGCGAGCGGTCGAGCAGGCTGCTGTCGGTGGCATCGGCCAGGGCGTCGGGGTTGCTGGCATCGCTGAGCAGGCGGTCGAGGGTGCCGAGGTTGGCCGCCAGTGCCCGCAGTGAGCGCAGCAAGCCGCGCCAGGCCGGGTTGCTCTGGATGCGCAGGTGTTCGAGGGAGGCATCGAGGTCGCTCAGGGCCTCGGCGAAACTGGCGTCATAGGTGAACGGCTGGCGCATCTGGATCGATTCGGCCAGGGCCCGGCAGGCCTTGCCTTGCTGGCGCAACAGGCGTTGGCAGCGGAACAGCACGTCGCTGTGGAAGAAGGCGTCGGCCAGGGCGTTGTAAGGGTAGTGCGACGAACTGGCGCGCTCGTGGATGTCCTGGGCGAGGAAGTACAGCTTGAGGTAGCGGCTGACTTTCGACCCCGGGCGCCCGTTGCCGACCCGGTGCAGGATGATCTCCTTGGCGGCGTTCAGTGCCGCCACCACCCGGCCGTTCTGCTGGGCCAGTTCCAGGCGCCGAGCCTCCACGTCCATCTGCCGGATCGGCTCGAACAACGAAGATTTGAGCTTCAGGTAAAAGCCCAGTTCGCGGAACAACCGCGCCAGGCTCTGCTGCACCGGCTGATTGGAAAACAGCGCCTGCCACAACACTGACAGCACGCCGTACCAGGCTGCGCCTGCCACCAAAAGCAGGGGTTCGTGCCAGAAGTCGGTGACCGCGCCCCCACGCTGGTCCACGCCGATCATGGTGTAGACCGAAAGGATCAACGTCGCCGAGGCAATCGCGCCATAGCGTTCGCCCAGGGCGCCGAGCATGGTCAGGCAGAATGCTGCGAGGGCGAAGGCAATGATGAAGAGGTAGGGGTAGGGGAAGAGCAGTTCGACCGACAGAGCGGCAACCGCGAAACACACCAGCGTCACCGCCAGCGCGTTGAGACGGCCTTGCCAGCTGTCGTCGGTCTCGGCCAGGGCGCTGGCGATAATCCCCAGGAACAACGGGATCAGCAGGCCCATTTCATCCTGATACCAACACAGCGCCATGGTGCCGGTCAGGGCAATGAACACCCGCACGCTGTAGCTGAATTTATCCAGCGCCCAAAGGCGACGCAGAGACTGGCGGAACGAAGTCGATGACATGAAATGCGAAGGCCTTCCGAGGCAATGACGCTAAATTGAGCCACTAATGACGCCGACGCAATGGCGTCGATCACATCAGACAGCAAAATCTGTTCCTTTCCTGACTGAAATACGGTCCCTGTAGGAGCTGCCGCAGGCTGCGATCTTTTGACTTTGCTTTTCAAGATCAAAAGATCGCAGCCTCGTTTCACTCGGCAGCTCCTACAAGAACGGTGCGATCAGACGTACTGCGCAGCCGCGTAGCCCGAAGCCCAGGCCCACTGGAAGTTGAACCCGCCCAGATGCCCGGTCACGTCCAGCACTTCGCCGATGAAGTACAGCCCCGGGCTTTTCAGCGATTCCATGGTCTTGGACGACACTTCATTGGTGTTGACGCCGCCCAGGGTCACCTCGGCAGTGCGATAGCCTTCGGTGCCGGCGGGCACGACTTTCCAGTTCGCCAGTTTCTCCGCGATATCGGCCAGTTCCGCGTGGGTGTACTGCTTCATCGGTTTGGAGACGAACCAGTTGTCCGCCAGCAGGTTGGCCATCTTCTTGGTGAAGATTTCACCGAGCAGGGTTTTCAGCTCGCTGTTTGGACGTTCGGCCTGTTGCTGTTGCAGCCATTCCGGCACGTCGTGATCCGGCATCAGGTTGATCTCGACGGTATCGCCGGACTCCCAGAACGACGAGATCTGCAAGATCGCCGGGCCGCTGAGGCCGCGGTGGGTGAACAGGATATTCTCGCGAAAGCTCTGGTCGTTGCAGCTCACCAGGCAATCCACCGACGTACCGGACAGCTCGGTGCACAAGGCCTTGAGCTGATCGGTGATGGTGAATGGCACCAGGCCGGCGCGGGTCGGCAGCAGTTCGTGGCCGAACTGTTTGGCCACCTGGTAACCGAAGCCGGTGGCGCCCAGGGTCGGGATCGACAGGCCGCCGGTGGCGATCACCAGGGATTCGCAGGTGATCTGGTCAAGCGTCGTGTCCAGCAAATAGCCCTTTTCGAGCTTCTCGATGGTCTGGATCGAGGTGTCCAGGTGCAGGCTGACGCCGACCTGATCGCACTCGTTGAGCAGCATCTCAAGGATGTCGCTGGATTTGTTATCGCAGAACAGCTGGCCGAGTTTTTTCTCGTGGTACGGCACGCCGTGCTTGGCGACCATGCCGATGAAATCCCACTGGGTATAGCGGGCCAGGGCGGATTTGCAGAAGTGCGCGTTCTGTGAGAGGAAATTGCTCGGCTCTGTGTACATGTTGGTGAAATTGCAGCGGCCACCGCCCGACATCAGGATTTTCTTGCCGGCCTTGTTGGCATGGTCCAGCAGCAACACCTTGCGCCCACGCCCGGCGGCGGTCAGTGCACACATCAACCCTGCGGCGCCAGCGCCAATGATCACGACTTCGGTAGAGCGCAAAACGGTGTCCTCTTGATGTATCACCACAAAACCAATGTGGGAGCGGGCTTGCTCGCGAAAGGGCCATCACATTCAACATCAATGTCGACTGATAAACCGCTTTCGCGAGCAAGCCCGCTCCCACAGGGGGATCTTCGTTGGGTCGAAGATCGCTTACAAAATGCGAACGCGCAACGAACGGCCCTTGATCTTGCCGTCGTTCAAACGCTGCAAGGCCTGCTTGGCAACGCCGCGCTCCACGGCCACATAGGCCTGGAAGTCGAAAATCGCGATCTTGCCGACCTGGGCACCGGGGATGCCGGCGTCACCGGTCAGTGCGCCAAGAATGTCGCCCGGACGAACCTTGTCCTTACGGCCGGCAGCGATGCACAGGGTGCTCATCTGCGGCAGCAGCGGACCACCACCCTTGGAGGTGAGGTTGTCCACCTGATCCCAGGTCAATGGTGTCTTCTGCAATTGTTCGATGGCCTGGGCGCGCTGCGCTTCGGACGGCGCCACCAGGCTGATGGCGAGGCCTTTCTCACCGGCACGGCCAGTACGGCCGACGCGGTGGATGTGGATTTCCGAATCGCGGGCCAGTTCGACGTTGATCACCATGTCCAGCGAGTCGATATCGAGGCCGCGGGCGGCGACGTCGGTCGCCACCAGCACTGAAGTACTGCGGTTGGCGAACATCGCCAGCACCTGGTCGCGGTCACGCTGTTCCAGATCGCCGTGCAGGCCGACGGCGGAAATGCCTTTGGCGGTCAGGTGGTCGACGGTTTCCTGAACCTGCTGCTTGGTGTAGCAGAAAGCCACGCAGGAGGCCGGGCGGAAGTGGCCAAGGACCTTGGTCACCGCACTCATGCGGTCATCCGGAGAGATCTCGAAGAAGCGCTGCTCGATCTGCGTGTCGTCGTGGAACGCTTCGGCCTTCACTTGCTGCGGGTTGCGCATGAACTTCGAGGCCAACTGCTTGATGCCTACCGGGTAGGTGGCGGAGAACAGCAGGGTCTGGCGACGCTCCGGGGCCTGCATGATGATTTCTTCGATGGAATCGTAGAAACCCATGTCGAGCATGCGGTCGGCTTCGTCGAGGATCAGGGTGTTCAGGCCGTGGAGTACCAGCGAACCCTTGCGCAGGTGCTGCTGGATGCGTCCCGGGGTGCCGACGATGATGTGCGCGCCGTGTTCCAGCGAAGCGATCTGCGGGCCGAGGGACACGCCGCCGCACAGGGTCAGGACCTTGATGTTGTCTTCGGCGCGGGCCAGGCGACGGATTTCCTTGGCGACCTGGTCAGCCAGCTCGCGGGTCGGGCACAGGATCAGCGCCTGGCAACCGAAGTAGCGCGGATTGATCGGGTTCAGCAGGCCGATGCCGAAGGCAGCGGTCTTGCCGCTGCCGGTCTTGGCCTGGGCGATCAGGTCCATCCCCTTGAGGATCACCGGCAAGCTTTGCGCCTGGATCGGCGTCATCTGGGCATAACCGAGGGAGTCGAGGTTAGCCAGCATGGCGGCGGACAGCGGCAAAGTATTAAATTCGGTGGCGATGGTGGTCACGGGACTGGCCTGCAAAACAAAATGTCGCGCAGTGTACCAGCCCAGTGGCCATTCGCCCTAAGGCTCTATGTGTTCTTCCGGACGTTTAACACGCCGTCCGTCATTCCGTGACAGCTGGGAAAAGATCGTCGCGGCCAACATTGCCATGATTCCTACGGTCACGAAGGTCAATTGGAATGCCCCCAAAACCGTGTCCACGCCATCATTGCCAATCTCCGCCGTAAAGCCACCGAGCAACGCACCCGCGCACGCAACCCCCAGGCTCAGGGACAATTGCGCGACCACCGACAGCAAGCTGTTGCCACTGCTGGCGCTGGCATCGTCGAGGTCGATCAGGGTCACGGTGTTCATCGCAGTGAACTGCAAGGAGTTGATCGCGCCAAGGATCGCCAGCTGGCACAGCAGCAGCCAGTACGGCGTCTGCTCGCTGACCAGGCCCATGCTCGCCAGCATGATCCCCAGGGCCAGGGTGTTGCCGGTGAGCACGATGCGGTAGCCCAGACGCTCGATCAGCGGCCGCGCCACCCACTTGGCGATCATCGCCGCCGCCGCCAGCGGCAGCATGCTCATCCCGGCCTGGGACGGCGAATAGCCCAGCGCCACTTGCAGCAGCAACGGCACCAGAAAGGGCAGGGCGCCGCTGCCGAGACGGGCGAACAGGTTGCCGAGAATGCCCACGGCAAAGGTCCGGGTCTTGAACAGCGACGGCGCGAACAACGGGTTCTCGATATGCCCGGCGCGCAGCCAGTACGCCGCCAGGCACGCCATGCCGCCGAACAGCAGTAACATCACCCGCAGATGCGGCAGGTGCAATTCGCCCAGGCCTTCCATGGCGATGGTGATCAGAATCATCGCCGCGCCAAACAGCACGAAGCCCAGGCTATCGAAGCGCGTGCGCTCGGAACCGCGCAGGTCCGGGATGAATTTCCACACGGCGTAGCAACCGACCAGCCCCACCGGCAGGTTGATCAGGAAGATCCAGTGCCAGGTCAGGTATTGCACCATCCAGCCGCCCATGGTCGGGCCGATCAAGGGGCCGAGCAGCCCGGGAATGGTGATGAAGCCCATGATCCGCACCAGCTCCGAACGCGGGTAGGCGCGCAGCACCACCAGCCGCCCAACCGGCAGCATCAATGCGCCGCCCAGGCCCTGGATCACCCGGGCACCGATCAGCATGCTCAGGCTGCTCGACAATGCGCAGAGCAGCGAGCCGAGGCTGAACAGCAAAATCGCACTGAAGAAGATTTTCCGGGTGCCAAAGCGGTCGGCGATCCAGCCGGACGCGGGAATCAGCAAGGCGACGGTGAGCATGTAGGCGATGATCACGCCCTGCATGCGCAGCGGATCTTCGGCCAGGTCCCGGGCCATGGCGGGCAGGGCGGTGTTGAGGATCGTCCCGTCGAGGGACTGCATGAAGAAGGCAATGGCGACGACCCAGGGTATCCAGCGGGCGGTCACGGCGTCGAGAGGCGGGCGGTTGGGCATGGGACCTCTTGTGGTGGTCAGGTAACCGGACCCTGTGGGAGCGGGCTTGCCCGCGAAGAGGTCGTAACATTCAACATCAATGTCGACTGATCCGCCGCTTTCGCGGGCAAGCCCGCTCCCACAGGTATTGCGTTTACAGGGTCAGGGTCAATCGGCTGACCAACGCCCCCGGCAACAACGCCGACGCCGTCGCTCGCTGACTATAGGTACTCGCCGACAACAACAACTCCCGCTCCTCGGTCAAGGCTTCCAGTTGCGAACCGAGCAGGCTGAAGGCGCTGTCATCGAAGCGCATGGTGTTGGCCGGCGCCTGGATCTCGCCGTTCTCGACCCAGAACGTGGCAAACCGGGTCATGCCGGTCAGGCGTGCGGCCGGTTGATCCGAGAAGTTCAGGTACCACAGGTTGCTGATGTACAGCCCCGTGCCCAGTTGCTTGAGGATGTCCGCGTCAGGCAATGCCCCGGCTTTCATGTTCAGCGCGCTCGGTGACTCACCGCCGCTGGCGCCATTGGCGGTCAAGCCGTATTCGGCGGCGCTGCGCGAACTGACCAGTCGTGCCCCGGCCTTGCCGTCGACGATCAACTTAAGATCGCTGCGTGGATAACCCTCATCGGAAAACGCCGGGCTCAGCGAGCCGCTGACTTTTTCATCCAGCGAGACCAGCGGGCTGAACGCGCTGTCGCCACCGTAGAGCTTTTGCAGCGGGCTGCTTTTGCTGGCGATCGACTGTGCCGAGAAACCACCCCAGCACAGCATGCCCATGATTTCTTCCAGCGCCGCCGGTGCCAGGTAAGCGCGGTACTGGCCGGGCGGCAAAGTGCGCAGCGGCCGGCCCAGAAACTCAAGCTGCTCGCGGGCCTGCTGGAAGCGTCTGGCAAAGCCTTCGCTATTCCAGTCGTGCCCGGCGTAGCTGGCTTTCACGGCCTGGCCATTCTCGTGGAACAGGCTGAAGTCGAAATTGAAACTGTTGGCCTGATGCCAGCCGAAGGCGCCCGAAGAACTGGCAAAGCCACGACTGATCGGGCCGGCGGCGTAGAAACCGACAAGATCCAGGCCTTCGGCGGCCTGGGTGATTTGCGCGACTACCTCCTCGGTGTCCGGCAGCGGATGCGATTGCACGTTGTTGCTCTGCCAGCCGTTGTGGTTGAGCAGCAAATAAGGATCCTGAGGCAGCAGCGGCAAGGTTTCCCGCAGCTGTTGCAGGCCTTCGGTCAAACGTTGCAGATCAACCTGGGGATCGCCGCCCAGGGTGATGTTCAGGTCGGCATGGCGGCCTTCGTTAATCAGTTTCAGGCCGATACTCGCCTGCTGCACCTGACCGGCCTGACGCACCCTGGCGTGGTTGAAACGCACGAAGGCCGACGACTCGGCGGCGTAGCTGAGGGTGAACTGCTCGGGCTCGCGCAGGGCTTCACGCAGGCTGTTGACCAGCGCCTTGAACGACGCGGACTGGCTGTTTGAAGGATTCATCAGGCGTCTCCTCCGAATACATCAACATTGCTGAACACGCAGGCCGGTGACGCGTGGCCGACGCGGATCACCTGGTTCGGTTCGCCCTTGCCGCAGTTCGGTGTGCCGAGGACCTTCAAGGTACTGGCATCGCCGACGGCGCTGAGGCTCTTCCAGAATTGCGCGGAGATGCCCCGGTAATTGGGGTTCTTCACCACACCCTTGAGTTCGCCGTTTTCGATCAGTTGGCCCCATTCGCAGCCGAACTGGAATTTGTTGCGCGCATCGTCGATCGACCATGAACGGTTGGTCGACATCAGCACGCCGTGTTCGATACCGCCGATCAGTTGTTCGATGGACTGGTCGCCCGGCTCGATGTTGAGGTTGGCCATGCGGTCGATCGGCGGGCGGTTCCAGCCACAGGCACGGCTGTTGGCGACGCCGTCCATGCCCGCACGAAATTGCGACAACGCACCGCCCAGCGGGCGCAGTAGCAGGCCTTCGCGGATCAGGAACTGTTTGCTGGCAGGCGTGCCGTCGTCGTCATGGCCGTAGCTGGCGAGCTCCTCGGGGATGTCCGGGTCGAAGGTCACGTTGAGCAGGCCGGAACCGTATTGCAGGCGCCCGAAATCACTGGCTTTGACGAAGCTGGTGCCGGCGTAGTTGCGCTCGTCGCCGAGGATGCGGTCCAGTTCCAGCGGATGGCCGATGGACTCGTGGATTTGCAGCATCATCTGGTCGGGCATCAGCAGCAGGTCGCGTTTGCCTTGCGGGGTGTTTGGCGCCAGGAGCAACTGCAGGGCCTGATCGGCCACCTGGGCACCGGCACCGATCAGGCCGCAGCGGCTGATGACGTCCGCCGCGCCTTGCTGGCCGAAGTTCTCGC
This sequence comes from Pseudomonas sp. S2_F07, assembly GCF_054668325.1. NCBI lineage: Bacteria > Pseudomonadati > Pseudomonadota > Gammaproteobacteria > Pseudomonadales > Pseudomonadaceae > Pseudomonas > Pseudomonas sp. S2_F07. Next base: position 3,434,028 of record NZ_CP162758.1, on the reverse strand, counting down.
GGCCAAGGCTGCGGGTCTGGCTGTCGTTGCCGTCGTAGGCCGTGACATCCAGGCCGGGGTACACAAAGCGTTGGGCCTGGCGCAGTTCGGCACCGGCGCTGTTGAGGTAGATCTGCTCGACGTGGGTGATACCGAGGCTGACCTGCCAGTTCACCAGGCGGTCGTCCTTGGGCACGGCGGCGGATTCGGCGCCGAGCAACTGGTAGCACTCACTCAGGGACGGGAAGGCCTGGTCGAGGTTGGGTGAAAAGTAATCGGCGCGGTCGCTGGAAACGGCTTGTTCGCGCAGGTCCAGCAAGGCGTGGGGCTTGAGTCGACGGGCCTGAAGTTCGGCGCGTTCGAGGGCGGCTTGCAGGCCTTGTGGCGACAAATCGTTGGTGGCCGCATAGGCCTCGACGCCATTGACCCGCACGGTCAGCATCGCCCCTTCGTCACGGCTCAGGCTCGGCGGTTCGGCGACGCTCTTGCGCACCGACAGGTACTGCCCGGACTCGCGTACATAACGCAGGGAAAAGAATTCGGCACCCGTGCGCAAGGCAGCGAAGCGCTGCTTGAGCTGGGGGTAAAAATCGAACATTCGTGAACCTCCTGGGTATGGAGTGGCGATGGAGCGGTGCTGCGAGGGGAGGGGTGAAACGATTGCGTGGCGCTAGATTAGGCCTGCAAGGGGGGAGGGATCAAGGATGGAGCGGTCTAGAGCGGTGGATACTTTGGGAGGGATGGTGGCTGACAGGGCCCCTTCGCGAGCAAGCCCGCTCCCACATTTAATCCCGGGTGTTCACAAAATCTGTGTCCACTGGAGATCAAGTGTGGGAGCGGGCTTGCTCGCGAATAGCCGTAACGCGGTGTAACGCCTTAAGCGATCTGGCTCACTTCCCGCACCGGCTTGCCCTTCACCGGCGCTTCACCCGCCACATAGTAAGTGGCGGTGCTGCGCGGCAACGGCTTGCGGCCACGGATCTTGTCGGCGATTTTCTCGGCCATCATGATCGTTGGTGCGTTGAGGTTGCCGGTGGTGATGATCGGCATGATCGAGGCATCGACCACGCGCAGGCCTTGCATGCCATGCACGCGACCTTCGCCATCGACCACGGCCATTTCGTCGGTGCCCATCTTGCACGAGCAGGACGGGTGGAACGCGGTTTCGGCGTGTTCGCGGATGAACTTGTCCAGTTGCTCGTCGCTCTGCACGTCGATCCCCGGGCTGATTTCGCGACCACGGAAGGCGTCCAGTGCAGGCTGCTGCATGATTTCACGGGTCAGGCGGATGCCGTCGCGGAATTCCTGCCAGTCCTGCTCGGTGGCCATGTAGTTGAACAGGATGCTCGGGTGCTGGCGCGGGTCTTTCGACTTGGCCTGGATGCGCCCGCGGCTCGGCGAACGCATGGAGCCCATGTGCGCCTGGAAGCCGTGCTCTTTCACACCGTTGCTACCGTTGTAGTTAATCGCTACCGGCAGGAAGTGGTACTGGATGTTCGGCCATTCGAATTCCGGACGGGTGCGGATGAAACCGCCGGCTTCGAACTGGTTGCTGGCGCCGATGCCGGTGCCGTTGAACAGCCACTCGGCACCGATGGCCGGCTGGTTGTACCAAAGCAGCGACGGGTACAGGGAGACCGGTTGGGTGCAAGCGTATTGCAGGTACAGCTCAAGGTGATCCTGCAGGTTTTCACCGACGCCCGGCAGGTCGTGGACCACCGGAATGTCGAGCTTGTTCAGCAGCTCGGCCGGGCCGACGCCGGAGCGTTGCAGGATCTGCGGTGAAGCGATGGCGCCGGAGCACAACAGCACTTCCTTGCGCGCCTTGACCTCAACGCGCTCTTCAGCGGCGCCGACCAGGTAACGCACGCCGACCGCACGCTTGCCTTCGAACAGGATCTTGTCGGTCAGGGCGTGGGTGACGATGGTCAGGGTCGAACGCTTCTTGGCGACGTCCAGGTAACCACGGGCGGTGGAAGCACGACGACCTTTCGGTGTCACGGTGCGGTCCATCGGGCCGAAGCCTTCCTGCTGGTAGCCGTTCAAGTCTTCGGTACGCGGGTAACCGGCCTGCACGCCGGCTTCAACCATGGCGTGGAACAGCGGGTTGTTGCCGGCTTTCGGCGTGGTCACGCTGACCGGGCCGTCGCCACCGTGGTAGTCGTTCGGGCCGATGTCGCGGGTTTCCGCTTTACGGAAATATGGCAGGCAATCCAGGTACGACCAGTCTTCCAGGCCTGGCAGTTTCGCCCAGCCGTCGTAGTCCATAGCGTTGCCGCGGATGTAGCACATGCCGTTGATCAGCGAGGAACCACCCAGGCCCTTGCCGCGACCGCATTCCATGCGACGGCCATCCATGTGTGGTTCTGGATCGGTTTCGTAGGCCCAGTTGTAGCGACGGCCTTGCAGCGGGAACGCCAAGGCGGCCGGCATCTGCGTGCGGAAGTCGAAACGGTAGTCCGGGCCGCCCGCTTCGAGCAGCAGGACGGTGACGCCGGCGTCTTCGGTCAGACGGGTCGCCAGGGTGTTACCGGCCGAGCCGGCACCGATGATGATGTAGTCGAATTCTTGGGACATTGAATGCACCCTCTTTGATGTTGGTCAGGTCTGGCCTGACGAGTGCTGCGCACTCGATTCGCGAGTAAGCCCGCTCCCACATTTGATCTCTGGTGTACACAGGATCTGTGTTCGCCACTGGTCCCTTGTGGGAGCGGGCTTGCTCGCGAGAGGCCCTCGCGAGCAATACGGGTCTCAGTCTTAGAACACCGAGACGTAATCGCCCAGCTCGACCTGTACCGATTTGATGCGGGTGAAGTTGTTCAGCGAGCTGATGCCGTTCTCACGGCCGACACCCGACTGCTTGTAGCCGCCAACCGGCATCTTCGCGTCGGACTCGCCCCAGGCGTTGATCCAGCAGATACCGGCTTCCAGCTGATGAATCACGCGGTGGGCGCGGTTCAGGTCCTTGGTGACGATACCGGCGGCCAGGCCGAAGTCGGTGTCGTTGGCGCGGCGGATCACTTCTTCCTCGGTTTCGTAGGACAGGATCGCCATGACCGGGCCAAAGATTTCTTCACGCACGATGGTCATGTCGTCGGTGCAGTCGGTGAACACGGTCGGCGCCACGAACGCACCTTTGGCGAATTCGCCGTCGGTCAGGCGCTCACCGCCGCACAGCAGGCGGGCACCTTCTTCCTTGCCCTTGGCGATGTAGCCCAGCACGCTTTCCATGTGCGCAAAACTGACCAGCGGACCGAAGTTGGTGTTTTCGTCTTGCGGGTTGCCGATGCGGATGCGTGCAACGCGCTCGGCGATCTTGGCTTCGAAAGCGGCTTTCAGGTGGGCCGGGACGAACACGCGAGTGCCGTTGGTGCAGACCTGCCCGGAGCTGTAGAAGTTGGCCATCATCGCGGTGTCGGCGGCGCGATCGAGGTCGGCGTCGTCGCAGATGATCAGCGGGGATTTGCCGCCCAGTTCCATGGTCACGTCCTTGAGCGAAGAGCTCGAGGCGCTGGCCATGACTTTCTTGCCGGTGTCGGTGCCGCCGGTGAACGAGACTTTCTCGATGCGCGGGTGCTCGGTCAACCAGGTGCCGACTTCACGGCCGCTGCCGGTCAGGACGTTGAACACGCCGTTTGGCACGCCGGCTTCGGTGTAGATCTCGGCCAGTTTCAGGGTGGTCAGCGAGGTGACTTCGCTTGGCTTGAAGATCATCGCGTTGCCGGCCGCCAGGGCGGGTGCGGATTTCCACAGGGCGATCTGGATCGGGTAGTTCCACGCGCCGATACCGGCCACGACGCCCAGCGGCTCGCGACGGGTGTAGACGAACGAAGTGGTGCGCAGCGGAATCTGCTCGCCTTCGATGGCCGGTACCAGGCCTGCGTAGTACTCCAGCACGTCAGCGCCGGTGACGATGTCGACATAGCGGGTTTCGGAGTAGGCCTTGCCGGTGTCCAGGGTTTCCAGGGCGGCCAGTTCGTCGTTGCGCTCGCGCAGGATTTCCACGGCGCGACGCAGGATGCGCGAACGCTCCATGGCGGTCATGGCGGCCCAGATCTTCTGGCCCTTTTCGGCGCTGACGACGGCGCGTTCGACGTCTTCCTTGGTCGCACGTTGCACTTTTGCGAGGACTTCACCGTTAGCCGGGTTGATGGCTTCGAAAGTGGCGTCGCTGCTGGCGTCGCTGTACGCGCCATCGATGTAGAGTTTTTGCAGTTCGAAACGGGCCATAAAGTCCTCGCAAGAGCATTAAGTGGCTGGCGCGGTTCGGTGGTTGAGCGTTTATGTGTGCTCTAACTCACCCGCTTGGCCAGTTGGGTATCCATGTATTCGTAAGCAATCTGTTGCGCCTGCCCGGTGTCGAAAGCATCTCCCGACAGCGCGCCGCGTAACCACAGGCCGTCGATCAACGCAGCCAGGCCTCGGGCGGCACTGCGCGCATCATTGAGCGGCAGTACGCGGCGGAACTGGCAGCACAGGTTGGAATACAGACGGTGATCGTTGATCCGCTGCAACCTGTGCAAAGACGGCTGGTGCATGCTGGTGGCCCAGAAGGCCAGCCAGGTTTTCATCGCCGGGCCATTGACCTGGCTGGCGTCGAAGTTGCCTTCGATGATCACCTGCAGATGCGCCCGCGGGCTGTCATCTGTCAGCGCCTGTCGGCGCAGGGTGACGTTCTCGCTCAGGACGGTCATCAGGTACCCCATGGTGGCGGCAATCAGGCCGTTCTTGTCCTGAAAGTAGTGACTGATGATGCCATTCGAGACACCTGCCAAACGGGCGATCAGCGCAATGCTGGCGTCCCCCATTCCGACCTGATCGACGGCCAGCAAAGTGGCTTCGATCAATTGCTGGCGGCGGATGGGTTGCATACCGACCTTGGGCATCTTGCACATCTCCTTAGGCCTTCCGGTGGACGTAGTACGGCTACCGGGTTGAAGGCCAGTCTATTTTGTTTTGATTGAACGTTCAATCAACAAAGAATAAGATCTGCGACAAATCGTCGCTGCCTGTGAATTTTCCTACGCGCTGTGGCGGAAAAAACGACAACTGAAACGGCTCGAAACCTACGCGCTGCGGCGCTCCAGGGGTTTCGGGCTTTTTTCGGGGTGTCTTTATATCACCCGCCGGTCGGCTGCCCACTAACCGATTGGTCGGGTAACACGTTTGTCTTGCGTTCTTCTCTCGCACTGCCCGGAGCATCTGTGCCATGAGTTCTGCCTCGCTAATAAAGACCCCACCCGAGAAGGTGACGGTCAACGGTTGGGTGTTCTACACCTCTACCGCGTTGATTCTGTTGTTGACCGCCATTCTGATCATCGCCCCGCAAGAGGCCGGCAGAATGCTGGGTACGGCGCAAGCCTGGTTGTCCCGCAGCTTCGGCTGGTACTACATGGTGGTGATTGCCGCCTACCTGATTTTCGTCGTCGGCCTGGCGTTTTCGTCCTACGGCAAATTGAAACTGGGCAGCAAGGACGACACCCCGGACTTCAGCTACGGCGCCTGGGCGGGGATGCTGTTCTCGTCGGGTATCGGCATCTCATTGCTGTACTTCGGCGCGTCCGAGCCGCTGGACCACTACTTCAACCCGCCGGAAGGCGTGGCCGGCAGCAACCTTGCCGCTCGTCAGGCCGTTCAACTGACGTTCCTGCACTGGGGCCTGCACGGCTGGGCGATCTATGCGCTGGTGGGGTTGGCCGTGGCGTACTTTGCCTACCGGCATAACCAGCCGCTGGCGTTGCGTTCGGCGTTGTATCCGCTGGTGGGCGAGCGTTGGGTCAAGGGCGCGGCCGGGCATGCGGTGGACGGCTTCGGCATGTTCGTGACCCTGCTGGGGCTGGTGACGAACCTGGGGATCGGTTCGCTGCAAGTGTCGTCGGGGCTGGAAAACCTGTTCGGCATGGAACACAGCAACACCAACCTGCTGATCGTGATCATCGTGATGAGCACCGTGGCGACCATCGCTGCCGTGTCGGGCGTGGAAAACGGCATCCGCCGTCTGTCCAACCTGAACATCGTGCTGTTCAGTGGCCTGCTGATTTTCGTGCTGTTGTTCGGCCCGACCTTGCACCTGCTCAACGGCTTCGTACAGAACGTCGGTGACTACCTGAATGGCGTGGTGCTGAAGACTTTCGACCTCTATGTCTACGAGGGCGATAGTGAGAAGTCCGACCGCTGGTTGGGCCTGTGGACCCTGTTCTACTGGGCCTGGTGGATTTCCTGGGCACCATTCGTGGGCATGTTCATCGCGCGTATTTCCCGTGGCCGCACCGTGCGCGAACTGGTAGCCGGCGTGCTGCTGATTCCGCTGGGCTTCACCCTCGCGTGGCTGTCGATCTTCGGTAACTCGGCTTTGGACCTGGTGATGAACCATGGGGCGGTGGAGCTCGGGAAGACGGCACTGGAACAGCCGTCCATGGCGATCTACCAGTTGCTTGAGCACTACCCGGCGTCGAAGGTTGTGATCGGCGTGTCGATCTTTGTCGGTTTCGTGCTGTTCCTGACCCCGGCGGACTCCGGCGCGGTGATGATGGCCAACCTTTCGTGCAAGGGCGGTAATGTCGACGAAGACGCACCGCACTGGCTGCGGATCTTCTGGTCGGCGGTGATCACCCTGGTGACCATCGGCCTGCTGTTCGCCGGCAACTTCGAAGCCATGCAAACTATGGTGGTGCTGGCCGGTCTGCCGTTTTCGGTGGTGTTGGTGTTCTTCATGTTCGGATTGCACAAGGCCATGCGCCAGGACGTGCAGATCGAACAGGAGCAAGCGCAGTTGGCCGAACGTGGTCGTCGAGGTTTCAGCGAGCGCTTGACTCAGCTGGACCTGCAACCGAGCCAATCGGTGGTGCAGCGCTTCATGGACAAACAGGTGAGCCCGGCGCTGGAAGATGCGACGGCGCAGATGCGTGCACAAGGCCTGCAAGTGCAGACTTTGCTCGGTAAGTCCAAGCGTTGCATGGGCGTGCGCGTGGAAATGGAAGAGGGCAACCCTTTCGTCTACGAAGTGAGCCTGGATGGCTATCTGGCCACGCCGACCGAATCGGTGCAATCCGACGAGGCGCGCCAGCGTTTCTATCGCGCCGAGGTGTACCTGCACAACGGCAGCCAGGACTACGACTTGATGGGCTTCACCCAGGATCAGATCACCCGTGACGTGCTCGATCAGTTTGAAAGCCATCGGCAGCTACTTGGCCGGGTTTATAGCTGAGTGGTGAAAGGGCGCGGTGTGTCAGTGGCATCGCGTCAGCCTTAAAAGATCGCAGCCTTCGGCAGCTCCTACAGGGGAATGCGTTTAAGGTAGGAGCTGCCGAAGGCTGCGATCTTTTGATCTTTGCTCTTCAAACAAAAACGCCGCGATTCTATCGCGGCGTTTTTGTGTCTGTTGCCTTACCCCAGGTTCTTGCCGAGCAGTGCGTGATATAGCTCGCTGTCGCCAAGAATCCCCACCACCTTGTTGTTGTCATGCAGCACCAGCTTGTTGCCGGTCTGATAACGAATCTGCAGTGCATCGCGCATGCCGATGTTCGAGTCCACCAGGGTTGGTCGACGACCCAGGCCTTCAACGGCCTGACCCGGTATCCAGTTCTGCAAGTCCAGCACAGAGCCGTTTTGGCGAGCGCCCTTGATGGTGTTGCCATCGGCCAGGTCCAGCCACGAATCACCACCTGGATCCAGGCACACCGAACCGTTGATGCGTTTGCAGTTGTCCAGGGTGCGCATCAGGCTGCGACCGCACAGTACGTTCAGCGGGTTGGTGTGGGCAACGAAGGTCCGCACGTAATCGTCCGCAGGGTTGAGGACGATTTCTTCCGGTTTGCTGTACTGGATAATCCGGCCGTCTTTCATGATCGCGATGCGGCTGCCCAGTTTCAGGGCCTCATCGAGGTCGTGGCTGACGAATACGATGGTCTTGTTGAGCTTGTGCTGCAGCTCCAGCAGCTCGTCTTGCAGGCCCTGGCGGATCAACGGGTCGAGGGCCGAGAACGGTTCGTCCATCAGCAATATGTCGGCGTCCATCGCCAGCGCACGGGCCAGGCCCACGCGTTGCTGCATACCACCGGACAGCTCATCGGGTTTCTTGTTGCGCCACTGGGCCAGGCCCACCAGCTCAAGCTTTTCGTCCACCAGTTTGCGTCGTTCCTTTTCCGGACGACCCTGCATTTCCAGGCCGAAGCTGATGTTCTCGCGCACTGTCAGCCAAGGCATCAGGGCGAACTTCTGGAACACCATCGCGATGCGCTTGGTGCGCATCATTTTCAGTTCTGCCGGGGTGCACGAGGCAATGTCGATCTGCTTGCCTTCGTGCTCGACGAACAGCTTGCCGCGGCTGACGGTGTTGAGGCCGTTGATGCAGCGCAGCAGGCTGGACTTGCCGGAGCCGGACAGGCCCATCAGCACGCAGATTTCACCTTTTTCGATATCCAGGCTGGCTTTTTCAACGCCGACAATCTGCCCGGTCTTTTTCAGGATTTCGTTACGGGTCATGCCTTGATCCAGCAGCTTGAGGGCCTCGCGTGGATCCTTGGAGAAGATAACGTCAACGTTATCAAAGCGAATAATGCTCATGCATCACCCCCTACTTTGGCGTCGGGTTGTTTGCAGATACGGTCGAGCATGATCGCCAGCAGTACGATCGCCAGGCCTGCTTCGAAGCCCAGGGCGATATCAGCAGTGTTCAGTGCGTTGACCACCGGTTTGCCCAGGCCATCGGCGCCCACCAGTGCCGCAATCACCACCATCGAAAGGGACAGCATGATGCACTGGGTGATGCCGGCCGCGATGCTTGGCATGGCGTGGGGCAGTTCGATTCTTGAAAGCAACTGACGGCGCGAGCAGCCAAAGGCCTTGCCGGCATCCATCAATTCTTCCGGAACATCGCGGATACCCAGGTAAGTCAGGCGGATGGGCGCGGCAATCGCGAACACCACCGTGGAGATCAGGCCCGGGACCACACCCAGCCCGAAGAGGGTGAGGGTAGGAATGAGGTACACGAAGGTCGGTACGGTCTGCATCAGATCGAGTACCGGACGCATTAAAGTATAGAACATCGGCTTGTGCGCGGCGACGATGCCCAATGGCACACCGATGAGCACGCAGACCAGGGTGGCGAACAGCACCTGGGCGAGGGTTTCCATGGTTTCCTGCCAGTACCCCAGATTGAGGATCAGCAGGAAGGAGGCAACGACAAACGCGGTCAGGCCCCATTTGCGTTGAATGAAGTGTGCCAGTAGTGCGATCAGGCCGATCAATGCCAGCGGGTTGAACCAGGTCAGCGCAAACGTCACGCCGTGGATCATCGTTTCCAGTGTCACGGCGATGGCGTCGAAGGTGCTGGCGCCGTGTTGCGTCAACCATTCAACGAAGCCTGCGATGTACTGGCCTAGGGGTATTTTCTGATCAATCAGCATGGTAGTGAACGTCCGCATGCAAGGTAATTAACAGCCCGGGCAGGCGAACCTGCCCGGCATAAACGATGCTCCCTAATTCAAGGCGTCAGTTTGGCTTTCACGGCCTCCAGGCCAGGTTTACCGTCAATGGTGGTCACGCCAGCGAGCCAGGTATCGAGCACCTGTGGATTCTTTTTCAGCCAGGCCTTGGCGGCCGCGTCAGGCTTCATCTTGTCGTCCAGGATGTTGCCCATCAGTTCGCTTTCCATGTCGACAGTGAACTCCAGGTTCTTCAGCAACTGGCCAACGTTGTTGCACTCCTGGGCGTAACCCTTGCGGGTGTTGGTCGCCACGGTGGCGGCACCGAAATCCGGGCCGAAGAAGTCATCACCACCGGTCAGGTATTGAATTTTGAAGCGCTTGTTCATCGGGTGCGGCGCCCAGCCGAGGAACACCACGGCGGTGTCGCGTTTCTGCGCGCGGTCGACCTGCGACAGCATGCCGGCTTCGGAGGACTCGACGACTTTGAAGCCGGCGGTCTTCAGGCCGAAGGCATCCTTGTCGATCATGCTCTGGATCAGACGATTGCCATCGTTGCCGGGCTCGATGCCGTAGATCTTGCCGTCGAGCTCTTTCTTGAATTTGGCAATGTCGGCGAAGTCATGCAGGCCCTTGTCGTACAGCGCCTGAGGGACGGCGAGGGTGTACTTGGCGCCCTTTAGGTTGGTGCGCACGGTTTCCACGGTGCCGGCATCGCGGTAGGCCTTGATGTCGTTTTCCATGGTCGGCATCCAGTTGCCCAGGAACACGTCCATGTTCTTGCCGTCGGCCAGGGACTTATAGGTCACGGGCACGGAAATCATGGTGGTCTTGGTCTTGTAGCCGAGGGCGTTGAGCACGACGCTGGTGGTCGCGGTTGTCGCGGTGATGTCGGTCCAGCCGACATCGGAGAAGTTTACGGTGCTGCATTGGGCCGGTTCGGCGGCTTGCGCCAGAACCGGCAGACTAAGCATTGCGGCCAACAACAACGACGGGGAACCTTTCATGGATGGACTCCTTGGTGTTTTTTTTGGCAGTGTTCCGACTGGACCACCGCACTTATAGGTTGCGGTTGGATGGCGTTCTGGAGACAGCTCTACCACGTCGCCTTGTAATCGAGTCGATACGATCATGTACCAGTGAAAATCTGACGCCTACAGGGTGCGTCGTATCCAGTACAGGGATGGTCGCATCCAGTGTCGGTGACGTCGTTTACAGATTTTTTCAGCCCGATTTCCCCCTCTGAACCGCAAAAAAACGGCGAAAACACAGCGTAAAAGACACGCGGCGCTGGTGGGCATGAGTGCGTCGGTTAGAGACGTCGAACAACTGGATAAAAGCTTGATGATGCGGTCATCTCGGCGGATTGCAGCTTGAGCGTAGCAGCTCCGTCACCGTGCGCTTTCGCGTGCGCAGTGGGCCCATCCAGGAGTTCGGCAGTAATGGCTATCAGTGTTTTCGACCTGTTCAAAATCGGCATCGGCCCTTCCAGTTCACACACCGTGGGGCCCATGCGGGCGGCGGCGTTGTTTGTGCAGGGCCTGCGTGAGCGCGGGCTGCTTGAGCAAGTGCGGCGTGTCGAAGTCCAGCTGTTCGGCTCGTTGTCGGCCACCGGCATCGGCCATGGCAGCGACAATGCCGTGATCATGGGCCTGATGGGCGAGTGGCCGGACGCGATCGATCCGTCGCAAATCGGCATTCGTATCGCCACCCTGCGCGAGACCGATACGCTGCTGCTCGACAGTCGCTTGCCGGTGCCCTTCATCTGGGCCCGGGACATGCGCCTGATCGACGAGAACCTGCCATTCCACCCCAACGCCATGACCCTGATTGTCGAGGGCGAGGACGGCGAGTTGCATCGCGACACCTACTATTCGGTTGGCGGCGGTTTTGTCGTCGATGAGGCGCAGGCCTCCAGCGGTGTTGTCGACCTCGACCGCACCGTGTTGCCTTATGACTTTTCCAGCGCTGCCGAGCTGCTGGAGCTGTGTAAAAAGCACAAGCTGCGCGTGGCTGAGTTAATGATGGCCAACGAGAAAGTCTGGCGCAGCGAGGATGAAATCCGCAGCGGCCTGATGAAGCTCTGGCGCGCCATGCAGGATTGCGTTGAACAAGGCCTTAAACACGAAGGCATCCTGCCCGGCGGGCTGAACGTGCGTCGCCGTGCGGCCAAGCTGCATCGCAGCCTGCAGGAACTGAACAAACCCAACGTGATCGGCTCGACCTTGAGCGCCATGGAATGGGTCAACCTGTTCGCCCTGGCGGTCAACGAAGAAAACGCCGCCGGCGGGCGTATGGTCACGGCACCGACCAACGGCGCGGCGGGGATCATTCCGGCGGTACTGCACTACTTCATGAAGTTCAGCGAGGCCGTGACCGACGCCAATGTCGTCGACTACTTCCTCGGCGCGGCGGCGGTGGGAATCCTGTGCAAGAAGAACGCCTCGATCTCCGGTGCCGAAGTCGGCTGCCAGGGCGAAGTCGGTTCGGCCTGCGCCATGGCGGCGGCGGGACTGGCGGAAATTCTTGGTGCCACGCCAGAACAGTTGTGCAACGCGGCGGAGATCGGTCTGGAGCACAACCTCGGCCTGACCTGCGACCCGGTGGGTGGGTTGGTCCAGGTGCCGTGCATCGAGCGCAACGCGATTGCCGCGGTGAAAGCGATCAACGCTGCGCAAATGGCATTGCGCGGTGATGGCCAGCACTTTATTTCGCTGGATCGGGTGATCCGCACCATGCGCGATACCGGTGCCGATATGCATGACAAATATAAGGAGACATCGCGGGGTGGGTTGGCGGTAAGCGCGGTGGAGTGCTGAGACCGCGTCGCCTTCATCGCGAGCAAGCTCGCTCCCACAGGTTTTGCGTCGGTCACAAAAATTGTGTTCACCTCGATCCCTGTGGGAGCGAGCTTGCTCGCGATAGCGCCAGACCAGTCAAAACTGCGCGCTAAGTGAACACCCTGTTTAAAACGCGCCACCTTTTGGCGCGTCGCTCACAGATAAATCGTCTTGCCACTGATCGAGGGCCAACCGGCCTTCGACCGCCTGTCACCCGTGCCTGCGGTGACACTCCTTTCCATCGCGGCGCAACGCCGTTCCCACAAGTGCTACCGAATTGCTCACAGCTTGTGGGCGGGGGCGTTTGCCAGTCCTGATGGCCATTTAAATCCCCCTGCCTTGCAAGACATATATAGACACATTCCGACGTCGTTTTTAGGAGTTATTGAACGCGCATTCAAATTTAGGCATGGCAATTGCTCTGTCATTACAAAGCCCGTCTCCCACGCGAGAACGATGGCGATAAAAAGAGCCTCCGCCTGAGGCCATCACCCGCTTTGTGTGAGGAGATACCGCGATGACGACGTTCAACTCCGGGGCCCAACCCCAGAACCGTGCGCCTCAATCCATCGGCTTTCTGCTGTTGGACAATTTCACGCTGATTTCTCTGGCCTCCGCAGTGGAACCCCTGCGCATGGCCAACCAGTTGTCCGGTCGCGAGCTGTATCGCTGGACCACCCTCACCGTCGACGGCGGCCAGGTCTGGGCCAGTGACGGCCTGCAGATCACCCCCGACGCCTCTATGCACAAAGCGCCGCCAATGGACACGGTCATCGTCTGCGGCGGTATCGGCATCCAGCGCACTGTTACCCGCGAACATGTGTCATGGCTGCAAAGCCAGGCTCGCCAGTCCCGCCGCCTCGGTGCGGTGTGCACCGGCAGCTGGGCCCTGGCCTGCGCCGGCCTGCTCGACGGTTTTGATTGCAGCGTGCACTGGGAATGCCTGGCGGCGATGCAGGAAGCTTTCCCGCGTGTAGCGATGAGCACACGCTTGTTCACCCTCGACCGTAACCGTTTCACCAGCTCCGGCGGCACCGCGCCGCTGGACATGATGCTGCACTTGATCAGCCGCGATCACGGTCGTGAGCTGTCGGCGGCCATTTCGGAAATGTTCGTCTACGAGCGCATCCGCAACGAGCAGGATCACCAGCGTGTGCCGCTCAAGCACATGCTCGGCACCAACCAGCCGAAGTTGCAGGAAATCGTCGCGTTGATGGAAGCCAACCTCGAAGAACCGATCGACCTGGACGAACTGGCGGTATATGTCGCGGTGTCCCGTCGTCAGCTCGAGCGCCTGTTCCAGAAGTACCTGCACTGCTCGCCGTCGCGTTACTACCTCAAGCTGCGCCTGATCCGCGCGCGGCAGTTGCTCAAGCAAACGCCGATGTCGATCATCGAAGTGGCGTCGGTCTGTGGCTTCGTGTCCACGCCGCACTTCTCCAAGTGCTACCGCGAATACTTCGGCATTCCGCCGCGTGACGAGCGCGTAGGGTCCAACACCACCCAGCAAGTGGCGATGATGCCGCTGCCGCAAGCATTGGTGCTGTCGCCGTTGTCCGGTCCGTTGTCGGCGCTGAGCCAGGCGCGCAATGAGTCGACGTTTGCCAGTGTAAGGCTCTAAACCAAGGCGTCATTAAAAGATCGCAGCCTTCGGCAGCTCCTACAGGGATCGGGTTCAACTGTAGGAGCTGCCGAAGGCTGCGATCTTTTGATTTTCTGTCAGCCGCGATGGCTTTGCTGGTACTCCGACAACGCCGGCAGCAATTGTTTGTCGATGGCCTGGCGCACTGCCGGCAGGATCGTCGCGCTGCTGGTGTACATCTCCTTGACCATCTTGCGAAGTTCATACGCCCGGGCATCGTCCAAGCCCCTTACCACGCACTCGCAAGCCTGCTCGGCGGTGGCTCCAGTGGGCACGTTGAATCCCAACGACTTGAGCTGGCCCAACAGGTCTTCCTGGTCTATCAAATCGGCGTGCATCATGACGCAATCCTTCTTCAGGGAACGGTGTCGTGGTTCGATTCTGGTAGGGGTGCCGTGTGTCGGCAAGGACGAATTGTCGCAATGGCAGCATTGGCTATGAACAGGTCGCTTTCGGGCAACTTGCCGGCCAAAGGAGGGGGCACACTGGACTCAGCTTGCTTCACGAAGGTTTGGTCACCCTCGCACGGCAGCTCCTCAACAGTACCCTCTGCCTCGATCCTGTCACGGCTTGATCGGGGTTTTTTTTGCCTGTGATTCAGTGGGTTTTGTGTTGATTGATATACCGCTTTCGCGAGCAAGCCCGCTCCCACAGTTGACCGAGTTCTCCCAGAGGAATGCGATCGAATGTGGGAGCGGGCTTGCTCCGGGCGGCGTTCCGACGAAGAACGATGACGCGGTTTAACGCTGCAACACCAGAATCCGCGACAACAACTCATCACGGTCCACATAGCAGCCCTGGAAGTGCCGCGCCCCGGTGGCGGGGTCGAAGGCGTTGCGGGCATGCAGGGTGCGGCGGTTGTCAAAGCACCACAGCTCACCGGGATTGAGCCGCTGCATCAACCTGAATCGAGGCTCGCGGGTCATCGCGATAAAGCGCCGGTAGGCCTGATACAGCTTGGGCATCTGCTCCACCGAAGCATCGAACGGCCCGCGCAGAAAGTTCGCCATGCGGATTTCCGACACCTGCCCCAACGCATCCAGGGCGATGATCGGCGCCAGGCAGCGGTAGTCGCTGTGGCGGTCCTTATTGCGAAACTCCACGGGGATTTCACACAGGCTTTTGAAAGCCTCCGGGGCTTCCAGGCGCAAGGTGTCGGCAATGGCAAAACCGTCGACAAAAATGCTCTCGCCACCCTCGGCATCATTGACCAGGCAATGCAAAAATTGCAGCCCCGGTTGCAACTCCCGGGTCGGCAGGTCGCTGTGCAGCGGCAGGTTGAAGGCGGTGTAGGCGTTGCTGTCTGCGTCGGCCTTGGATTGCACGTTGAACAGCACGCCGAAATTGCTCTCGCGGATGAAGGAAATACGCTGGGCGATCAGTTTCAGGGAGCCGGGCTCGGTGGGCACGCCACGGACCTGGGTCAATCCGACATCCCGCACAGCCAACAACCATTGCAACAAGGCGTCGGAGTCGCTCATCAGCGCTTGATACTCGAACACCGGCAACTGCAAATCGCTGTGCCAGAGCCTGGCTTTCGGCTTGCGCTGCTGACGCTCGGCGCGGGATTCATCGTCATAGGCGTGGGCGCGCAGCCAGCCAGGGTCGAAGCGGCTGCTGTGGCCGTCCTGCCAAGCCACCGACAGGCAACCTTCGCTGTCGATACCGGCGTTATCGGGCATCAGATCTTGAGCCACGTCGACGATTTCCAGTACTTGCTCGCGGGTCACGGTGTAAACGCATTGCGGGCACGGGCAGTTATCCCGCAGCCATTGATGGTGGAAAGGGCTGACGCGATCGTCGGCCCACTTCACCAGAACACTGTCCGCCAGGGTCTGCACGCCAGCCAGCGCGCTGATCAACGGATAGGTACGGAAGTCGGCAAATGCAGCGGCGGTATTCATGGCGATCTCCTTGTTATTTTTTTGGGGGTAGTGCGATCACTCGGCCAATGTACCCGGGTGTTGGCAGGTCCGCCTGTTCGGCAACGATGGCTTGCAAGCGGCCCAACGACTGTTCGCTGAACGGCGCCGAACGCGGCCCGGCGAGATCCACGTGCAGCAGCATCTGTTCGTTGCCTGCGAGCTCCTGGGCTTCACCGACCAGATGCAGGCTGTGATAGAGGTGCACGCGCTTGCTGTCGTGGGCGATGATTTGGGTGTGCACTTCGACCTGGGCGTCGAGCTTCACTTCGTGCAGGTAATTGAGGTGCAGTTCGAGGGTGAACAGCGAGTTGCCGCTGGCCTCGCGGCTGTTGCTGTCCAGACCCAGGCGATCCATCAGGGCATCGGTGGCGTAGCTGAAGATCAGCAGGTAGAAGGCGTCGCGCAGGTGGCCGTTGTAGTCGACCCAGTCGGGGATGATGGTGGTTTGGTAGGTGGTGAGGGTGGGCATGGTTTCTGATCCAATTTATAGAGTGACTGGACTGCCGCTTTCGCGAGCAAGCCAGCTCCCACAGGGGGAATGCATTCCAATGTGGGAGCGGCGGTGCGACGATTCGACTTGCTCGCGAAGAGGCCAGTGCTGTTGGCCCCAAGCCTAGGGGTTACTCGCTGAAAGCCATCCCATGCTTCTCTTTGGTGGTCTTTACCGCCTCCAGCACCGCCAGCAGGCAGTCATCACGATAGCGCTCCAGCGCCGAAATGCTGTGTTTGCCCAATTGATCGCTGGTGCCATCGACCACGTCGTCGATCAGCTTGTCGGTCAACTCCGGTGCCGGCAGGTAGGTCCACGGCAATTGCAACGCCGGGCCGAACTGTGCCATGAAGTGGCGCATGCCGGCATCGCCACCGGCCAGGGTGTAGGTCAGGAACGTGCCCATGAACGACCAGCGCAAACCCGCGCCAAAACGGATCGCGTCGTCGATTTCGCCGGTGGTCGCCACGCCGTCGTTGACCAGGTGCAGAGCCTCACGCCACAGCGCTTCGAGCAGGCGGTCGGCGATGAAGCCCGGCACTTCCTTGCGCACGTGCAGCGGGCGCATTCCCAGGGATTCATAGACTTTCATGGCCGCTTGCACTGCTTCAGGGGCAGTGTTTTTACCGCCGACCACTTCCACCAATGGCAGCAGGTAAACCGGGTTGAACGGATGACCGACCATGCAACGTTCCGGGTGCGTGGCGCTCTCGTAGAACTCGCTCGGCAACAGCCCGGAAGTGCTGGAGCCGATCAACGCATTGGGCTTGGCTGCCGCGCTGATTTTGCTGTGCAGCTCCAGTTTCAGCTCCAGTCGTTCCGGGGCGCTCTCCTGGATGAAATCGGCATCGCGCACGCACTCTTCGATGGTCGCGACAAAGCGCAGGCGATCTTGCGATGCACCCGGCGCCAGACCTTGTTTCTCCAGCGCGCCCCAGGCATTGGCGACGCGTTTGCGCAAGGCGGCTTCGGCGCCGGGGGCCGGATCCCAGGCCACGACATCCAGGCCATGGGCGAGGGCGCGGGACACCCAGCCGCTGCCGATGACACCGCTGCCCAGCGCGGCGAAGGTTTTGATTTCGGTGATAAAGCTCATGGTGGTTTCCTGAAGAGTTCGAAGAACCCTGTGGGAGCGGGCTTGCCCGCGAAGAGGCCGGTACATCCGACGAATCTTCAGCGGTAGAACCACCGCTTTCGCGGGCAAGCCCGCTCCCACAAGGGTATGTGTAGGTTCGGATCAACCGCGCTTGGTCAGGCCCATTTTTGCCCGGCCTTCAGCCGGGGTCAGGATGCGGGCACCGAGGCGGCTGAGGATTTCGCCGGCGCGCTCGACCAGTTGGCCGTTGGTCGCCAGCACGCCCTTGTCCAGCCACAGGTTGTCTTCCAGCCCGACCCGCACGTTGCCGCCGAGCAACACCGCTTGCGCCGCCATCGGCATCTGCATGCGACCGATACCGAAACCGGCCCAGACCGCGTCGGCCGGCAGGTTGTCGACCATGGCTTTCATGGTGGTGGTGTCTGCGGGAGCGCCCCAAGGGATGCCCAGGCACAGTTGGAACAACGGGTTGTCGAGCAGGCCTTCCTTGATCATCTGCTTGGCGAACCACAGGTGGCCAGTGTCGAAGATTTCCAGCTCGGCTTTAACGCCCAGCTCTTGAATGCGTTTGGCACCGGCACGCAGCTGGGCCGGGGTGGAGACGTAAATGGTGTCGCCGTCGCCGAAGTTCAGGGTGCCGCAGTCGAGGGTGCAGATTTCCGGCAGCAGTTCTTCGACGTGGGCCAGGCGGGTCAGCGGGCCGACCAGGTCGGTATTCGGGCCGAACTCCATCGGGTTCTCGCCGGCACCGATCTCCAGGTCGCCGCCCATGCCAGCGGTGAGGTTGACGATGATGTCGACGTCCGCCTCGCGGATGCGCTCCATCACTTCGCGGTACAGCGCCACGTCACGGCTGAACTTGCCGGTTTGCGGGTCACGCACATGGCAGTGAACCACGGTGGCGCCGGCCTTGGCGGCTTCCACGGCGGCAGCGGCGATCTGTTTCGGGGTGACCGGCACGTGTGGGCTCTTGGCGGTCGTGTCGCCAGCACCGGTGAGTGCGCAGGTGATGATGACGTCGTGGTTCATTTGGCGGTTCCTTACAGGCGAGTTTTGGCTTTGGCCAGGCGTGGTGGTCCCGTTCGCAGCCCGTCGGGGCTGCGAGTCGGTGGTTCGTTCGGGTTTATTTACTGGTCAGTTGCAGGTTTTCAGCGGCCGGCTTGCCATCGAAGGTGGTGACGCCTTCAAGCCAGCGCTTTTTGTCCTGCGGGTGATCCTTGAGCCATTGTTTGGCCGACTCGAAAGCGTCCTTGTGATCCAGCAGCGGCTGCATCATCCGGCTCTCGTCTTCGGCGGTGAACGTCAGGTTGCTCAGCAGGCGACCGATGTTCGGGCATTGTTCGGTATATGTCGGCGCGGTGACGGTCCACACGGTGGCCTTGCCTTCGTTCGGGCCGAGGGCGTCGTCGCTGCCGGTGAGGTAGGTCATCTTGACGTTGACGTTCATTGGGTGCGGCGCCCAGCCGAAGAACACCACGGCTTCGTTGCGACGTACGGCGCGATCCACGGCGGCGAGCATGCCGGCTTCGCTGGATTCGACCAGCTGGAACTTGCCGAGGCCGAACTGGTTCTTGGAGATCATTGCCTTGATCTGGGTGTTGGCGCCCGAGCCAGGCTCGATGCCGTAGATCTTGCCGCCCAGTTCTTTTTCGAACTTGGCGATGTCGGCGAAGGTTTTCAGGCCCTTGTCGGCGAGGTAGGTCGGCACGGCGAGAGTCGCGCGGGCGTCCTGCAGGCTTGGCGCCTCAAGCACCTTGACCTGTTTGGCGTCGACGAACGGGGTGATGGTCTGGGTCATCAGCGGGTTCCAGTAGCCGAGGAACAGGTCCAGACGCTGGTCGCGGATCCCGGCGAAGATGATTTGCTGGGAGGCGCTGGTTTGTTTGGTGCTGTAGCCGAGGCCATCGAGCAATACCTGGGTCATGGCACTGGTGGCGATCACGTCGGTCCAGTTCACTACACCCATGCGCACGTTCTGGCATGCGGCGGGTTCGGCGGCCATGACACTGGCGCTCAGTAAAGCGGTACCACTGAGTGCAAGAACACAGCTGCTGATCAGTCGTTTCATTCTCAGGTTCCTCGGCAGTTCGTTTATTGTGAGTTCCGGTGTCTGATGCGCCGGTGATGCCAAGTTACGCAGCAAAGCACCGATGAAAGCGCACTGCGGCGACCAGCTCTTGCACTGCAGCGACCTGCCCCCTTGAATGCCGCTCGCAACTGGCGTATCAACTCCCTACGCTGCCCGCCCTCTCGTTACCTGGCCTCCTGTTACCTGCTAAGCGAGTGCGCTCCATGTCCCAGGATTTCTACTTCTTGTTGATGCCGGGTTTCTCGGCCATCGGATTTATCTCGGCCATCGAGCCGTTGCGGGTCGCCAATCGCTTTCGCGGCGAACTGTACCGCTGGCATGTGCTGAGCGCCGATGGCGGGGCGGTGCTGGCCAGTAACGGCATGTCGGTCAACGCCGATGCGGCGCTGGAGCCGTTGAAAAAAGGCGCGACGCTTCTGGTGGTCGCCGGTTTCGAGCCCCTGAAGTTCACCACCCCGGCGCTGGAACACTGGCTGCGCCGCCTGGACCACGAAGGCGTGACGCTCGGCGCCATCGACACCGGCAGTTTCATCCTCGCCGAGGCCGGTTTGCTCGATGGTCATCGCCTGACCCTGCACTGGGAAGCCATCGATGCCTTCAAGGAATCTTATCCACAGCTCAGCGTTACTCAGGAGCTGTTCGAGATCGACCGCCGCCGCATCACCTCCGCTGGCGGCACTGCTTCCATTGATCTGATGCTGGATCTGATCGCCCAGGCCTACGGCCCTGATCTTGCGATCCAGGTCAGCGAACAATTCGTGCTTGGCCGCATCCGCCCGCGCAAAGACCACCAGCGCATGGAAGTCGCCACGCGCTATGGCATCAGCAACAAGAAGCTGGTGCATGTGATTGGCGAGATGGAGCAGCACAGCGAACCGCCCCTGAGCACGCTGGAACTGGCTGAATCGATCAAGGTGACGCGGCGACAGCTGGAGCGCCTGTTTCGCCTGCATCTGAACGACACACCGAGTAATTTCTACCTGCGCTTACGGCTGGAAAAGGCCCGGCAGTTGCTACGGCAGACGGACATGAGTGTGCTGGAGGTGAGCATTGCCTGCGGATTTGAATCGCCGTCGTACTTCACCCGCAGTTATCGGGCGAAATATGAGCGGTGCCCGAGGGAAGACCGGCGTACTGCCAAGGCATAAATTAAAAGATCGCAGCCTTCGGCAGCTCTTACATGAGATCTCCTGTAGGAGCTGCCGAAGGCTGCGATCTTTTGATCTTATTTCTTCACCAACGCCGAACACGCCGCTTTGTAAGCCTCATGCTGATACTTGTTCAGCGTCCCTGGCAGTTCGAAATTGTGCTTTTTAGCCTGGGCATTGATGGTCTGCGGCGACAGCAGGGTCACCTCGCAATTCTCCTGCAACTGGAAAACCCCTTCGATCTTGAATGTCGTCGGCCCGCCGGCGAACTCGCCTTTCTTGCTGCGCTTCTTGATCGCAATGCGGTCGATGGAATTCTCACGGACAAACGAAGCGACCTGAGCGGCGAACACTTTGACATTGGCGGCTTCGTCGTCATCGTCCAGGGCAATTTTCTTGGTTGCGAGCGCGACATGGCTCAGCGCCTGACCGTCCAGCGTGGCCACGGCGATGATCGCTTCGCTGCCTTTGATTTCGATGCCGCAGACTTTCATGTTCAATCCCATTAGTGACAGAGGGTATGCAGCTTACAGCTCAAGCTGGCTGGCCGTGATGCCAAACGCCAAAGCGATTTTTTCGCGAGTGGCTTTACGGGGCTTGGCGACTGTTTCCTGTTGGGCAAAGGCAGGCTGGGTTATGCCCATGCGTTTGGCTACTTCATCCTGGGTAAGGTTCAAATGTTCGCGCCAGGCGCGGATAGGGGTAGCGCCATCGACGATACGGCTCACTACCTCATGGGGGATCAAGTCGGGCTCGATTTTCTGCGCCACGTATTGTGCATAGGGAATGACCACGAAGGCTGGATTGCCTTCGGCGTCGTTGATGATTTGAATGTCAGTAGGTGCGTTCATCGCGTTTTTTGACCTCTTGAATACTGACCACTTTGATCGCGCCATCCCAATCAAACATGACCCGGTAATTACCGACACGCAGCCGATAAGCGTAGTCATGACCGACCAGTGCTTTGACATTGCCTGCCTCAGGCATGCCAGCGAGCGCCGTGATGGCATCACGAACCTGAATCTGGTGAACGGAATGCAATCTCAAGAGTTGCTTAACGGCCTTTCGAGTCCAGTGAATGCTGTTCATGGAAGAATATAAGTCTTTTATAAGATTTGCGAATCTTTACTTATATTTTTATGCTTGGCCATCAGCAACATTTGTCGGCATGTTGCGTGAAAGGTCCGCAGAGCAGCAGCTTTGGACAGAAGCTGTAGGTCAGAGCAGAGCGCTTTGTGGGAGAAGGTTTTTTGGCGATTGAAAGCTGGTGGTAGCGCCAGCTTTCAGCGGGATACTCAGGACTATTCCTGCCCAATCGACTCCAAAAACTCCGACCGTTCATCACTCATCCGTGCCACACAATCGTTTTGGGCAATGGTGAGCGCCTTGCTGCCGGCGGTGGCCGGGAAGGTTTCGACGGCGCAGTCTGCGTCGCGGGTCTTCAGCCATTGCTGTTGGGCGGCTTTGATCCTGGCGGTGATGTCGGCCAGTTGCGACGGGTTTTTGCCGTACTGCGACTGCATGCGCTCGGTCAGGCCCTGGAGGTTTTCCTTGAGCAGATCTTCGGCGGAGGTTTTGCTGAAGGCCGAGCATTCCAGGGTCTGGATGTCGTTTTCGACTTTGTCGCACGGGTTGTCGTCGGACACCTGCGCTGCGTGTACGCCGGTCGCAATCAGTGCCATTGCCAGAATGATCGATTTCATTATCGTCGCCGCTCTTGTCCAGTGAAGCATCCAGTGATGCGGCGAATTCTGGCCCAAGCCGAGGGCCTTGAACAGGTCGGAGATTGTGCCTGGCGACGACCCTTTGTCGCGGATTGACGCTTTCGGCAAACCCCCTGTCGTTTTTGCACCCGGCTGCCCCTGCACCGAGGCATATGCTGGCCCCAAAGCGCCGGCACACGATTCGGCGCATGAATCGCTAATAGGGGACAGCCTGATGAGCCCAGCCGAATTGCACGCCGACAGCATCGTTATCGACGGGCTGATTATTGCCAAGTGGAACCGCGAGCTGTTTGAAGACATGCGCAAAGGCGGTCTGACCGCGGCCAACTGCACCGTGTCGGTGTGGGAGGGCTTCCAGGCCACTGTCAACAACATCGCTGCCAGCCAGAAGCTGATCCGCGAGAACAGCGACCTGGTGATTCCGGTCCGCACCACCGCCGATATCCGTAAAGCCAAGGAGCAGGGCAAGACCGGCATCCTTTTCGGCTTCCAGAATGCCCACGCCTTTGAAGACCAGATCGGCTATGTCGAAGTCTTCAAGCAGCTTGGCGTCGGTATCGTGCAGATGTGCTACAACACCCAGAACCTGGTGGGCACCGGCTGCTACGAGCGTGACGGCGGCCTGTCGGGCTTCGGTCGCGAAATCGTCGCCGAGATGAACCGGGTTGGCGTGATGTGCGACCTGTCCCACGTCGGTTCCAAGACTTCCGAAGAAGTCATCCTCGAATCGAAGAAGCCGGTCTGCTACTCCCACTGCCTGCCGTCGGGGCTCAAGGAGCACCCGCGCAACAAGTCCGATGAAGAACTCAAGTTCATTGCCGACCACGGTGGTTTTGTCGGCGTGACCATGTTCGCGCCGTTCCTGGCCAAGGGTATCGATTCGACCATCGACGACTACGCCGAAGCCATCGAGTACGTGATGAATATCGTCGGCGAAGACGCCATCGGCATCGGTACCGACTTCACCCAGGGCCATGGCCAGGACTTCTTCGAATACCTGACCCACGACAAGGGCTATGCCCGCCGCCTGACCAGCTTCGGCAAGATCATCAACCCGCTGGGTATCCGCACCGTGGGCGAGTTCCCGAACCTGACCGAGACCCTGCTCAAGCGCGGCCACTCCGAGCGGGTAGTGCGCAAAATCATGGGCGAGAACTGGGTCAACGTCCTCAAGGACGTTTGGGGCGAATAAGCCGCCGCATCTCTGAATCCTTTCCCGCTGCCGTTCGTGCAGCGGGCAACACAACAAATTTTCTGGAGTTAAGTTTTCATGGCCAAGATCGCCCCTCAATTGCCAATCGAAGTCGACAGTGAAACCGGTATCTGGACCTCCGACGCCTTGCCGATGCTGTACGTGCCGCGCCATTTCTTCGTCAACAACCACATGGGCATCGAGGAAGTGCTGGGCGCTGAAGCCTACGCCGAAATCCTCTACAAGGCCGGCTACAAGTCCGCCTGGCACTGGTGTGAAAAAGAAGCCGAATGCCATGGCCTGGAAGGCGTCGCGGTGTTCGAGCACTACATGAAGCGCCTGTCGCAGCGCGGCTGGGGGCTGTTCAAGATCCAGGACATTGACCTCGACAAAGGCACCGCGAGCGTCAAGCTCGAACACTCGGCATTCGTCTACGTGTACGGCAAAGTCGGGCGCAAGGTCGACTACATGTTCACTGGCTGGTTTGCAGGGGCGATGGACCAGATCCTCGCCGCTCGCGGCAGCAAGATCCGTACCGTGGCCGAACAAGTCTACGGTGGCTCCGAAGAGGGTCACGAAGACGGCTTGTTCACCGTCAAGCCGTTGTAAGTCGAGGAACCCGCCATGGCTTTCGAAGCAATGTTCCAGCCGATCCAGATCGGCAAACTGACCATCCGCAACCGCGTGCTCAGCACCGCGCACGCCGAGGTCTATGCCACCGACGGCGGCATGACCACCGACCGGTACGTCAAGTATTACGAAGAGAAAGCCAAGGGCGGGATCGGCCTGGCGATTTGTGGCGGCTCGTCCGTCGTGGCGATCGACAGCCCGCAGGAGTGGTGGAGCTCGGTGAACCTGTCCACCGACCGCATCATTCCGCACTTCCAGAATCTGGCCGATGCCATGCACAAGCACGGCGCCAAGATCATGATCCAGATTACCCACATGGGTCGTCGCTCGCGTTGGGACGGCTTTAACTGGCCAACGTTGATGTCGCCGTCGGGCGTGCGTGAGCCGGTGCACCGTGCCACTTGCAAGACCATCGAGCCGGAAGAAATCTGGCGGGTGATCGGCAACTATGCGCAGGCTGCGCGTCGTGCCAAGGCCGGTGGCCTGGACGGCGTGGAATTGTCGGCTGTGCACCAGCACATGATCGACCAGTTCTGGAGCCCGCGCGTCAACAAGCGTACCGACGAATGGGGCGGTACCTTCGAAGGCCGCATGAAGTTCGGCCTGGAAGTCTTGAAAGCCGTGCGCGCCGAGGTCGGTGACGACTTCTGCGTAGGCATGCGCATCTGCGGTGATGAGTTCCACCCGGACGGCCTGTCCCACGAAGACATGAAGCAGATCGCCAAATATTACGACGACACCGGCATGCTCGATTTCATCGGCGTCGTCGGCTCGGGTTGCGACACTCACAACACCCTGGCCAACGTGATTCCGAACATGAGCTACCCGCCCGAGCCGTTCCTGCACCTGGCGGCCGGGATCAAGGAGGTGGTCAAGGTTCCGGTGCTGCACGCGCAGAACATCAAGGACCCGAACCAGGCCACGCGCATTCTGGAAGGTGGCTACGTCGACATGGTCGGCATGACCCGCGCCCACATCGCCGACCCGCACCTGATCGCCAAGATCAAGATGGGCCAGATCGACCAGATCAAGCAGTGCGTCGGGGCCAACTACTGCATCGACCGTCAATACCAGGGTCTGGATGTGTTGTGCATCCAGAACGCCGCAACTTCCCGTGAATACATGGGCCTGCCACACATCATTGAAAAAACCACCGGCGTGAAACGCAAAGTGGTGGTAGTTGGCGCTGGCCCTGCGGGGATGGAAGCCGCTCGCGTTGCCGCCGAACGTGGCCACAACGTGACCCTGTTCGAGAAGAAAGAATTCATCGGCGGCCAAATCACCACCGCTTCGAAAGCACCACAACGGGATCAGATCGCCGGTATCACCCGCTGGTACCAGTTGGAGCTGGCTCGGTTGAAAGTCGATCTGCGCCTGGGCACTGCGGCGGATGCGCCGACCATCATGGACCTGCGTCCAGACGTGGTGGTGCTGGCCGTCGGTGGACATCCGTTCATCGAGCAGAACGAACACTGGGGTGCGGCTGAAGGTCTGGTGGTCAGCAGCTGGGATGTGCTCGACGGCAAGGTTCTGCCTGGCAAGAACGTGCTGGTTTACGACACCATTTGCGAGTTCACCGGCATGTCTACCGCGGACTTCATTGCGGACAAGGGCAGCCAGGTCGAAATCGTCACCGACGACATCAAGCCGGGCGTGGCGATTGGCGGCACGTCGTTCCCGACGTACTACCGCAGCATGTACCCGAAAGAAGTGATCATGACCGGCGACATGATGCTGGAGAAGGTTTACCGCGAAGGCGACAAGCTGGTTGCAGTGCTGGAAAACGAATACACCGGTGCCAAAGAGGAGCGGGTGGTGGACCAGGTGGTCATCGAAAACGGTGTGCGCCCGGACGAGGAAATCTACTACGCCTTGAAGGAAGGCTCGCGCAACAAAGGCCAGATCGACGTCGAAGCCTTGTTCGCGATCAAGCCGCAACCTTGCCTGGAGCAGAGCGGCGACGGCTACCTGCTGTTCCGCATCGGTGACTGCGTGGCACAGCGCAACGTGCATGCGGCGATCTACGACGCGCTGCGGTTGTGCAAGGATTTCTAAGGTTTTGACACCCCCTGTGTAGGAGCTGCCGCAGCCTGCGGCAGCTCCTACACACCGACCGTGTTTCTCCAAGATGTACTGGTGGGAGCTTCACCATGTTGAACACCCTTCTTCCAATCCTGTTGTTCGCCGCCCTGGGCCTTGGTGTCCTGGGCGCGTTGCGGCGGGTGGCCATGTGGCGCCGGGGCCGGGCTTCGAAAGTCGACCTGATCGGCGGCCTGTTCGCCATGCCCAAGCGCTACATGGTCGACTTGCACCATGTGGTGGCGCGAGACAAATACATTGCCAACACCCACGTCGCCACGGCCGGCGGTGCGGTGGCGTCCATCGTGCTGGCGATTCTGGTGCATGGTTTCGGCCTGCATAACCGTTTCCTCGGCTATGCGCTGCTGCTGATGACAGCGGTGATGTTCGTCGGAGCGATCTTTGTTTACCTGCGTCGGCGCAACCCTCCGTCGCGCTTGTCGAAAGGCCCGTGGATGCGCCTGCCGAAAAGCTTGCTGGCGTTCTCGGTCTCGTTCTTCCTGTTGACCCTGCCGGTGGCCGGGATCCTCCCGGAAAACTTCGGTGGCTGGCTGGTGGCGGCGGTTCTCGGGGTAGGCGTGTTGTGGGGCGTGTCGGAACTGTTCTTCGGCATGACCTGGGGCGGGCCGATGAAGCACGCCTTCGCCGGTGCGCTGCACCTGGCCTGGCACCGTCGCGCCGAACGCTTCGGTGGCGGTCGTTCCACGGGCCTCAAGCCTCTGGACTTGAACGACCCGACCGCGCCACTGGGCGTGGAAAAACCCAAGGATTTTACCTGGAACCAATTGCTCGGCTTCGACGCCTGCGTGCAGTGCGGTAAATGCGAAGCAGCGTGCCCGGCCTTCGCCGCCGGTCAGCCGCTGAACCCGAAAAAACTGATTCAGGACATGGTCGTCGGCCTGGCCGGTGGCACCGATGCAAAATTCGCCGGCAGCCCGTATCCGGGCAAGCCGATAGGCGAACACGGGGGCAATCCGCATCAACCGATCGTCAACGGTCTGGTGGACGCCGAAACCCTGTGGTCGTGCACCACCTGCCGTGCCTGCGTCGAGGAATGCCCGATGATGATCGAGCACGTCGATGCCATCGTCGACATGCGCCGCCATCTAACCCTGGAAAAAGGCGCGACTCCGAACAAGGGTGCCGAAGTCCTGGAAAATCTGATCGCCACCGACAACCCGGGCGGTTTCGCGCCGGGCGGGCGGATGAACTGGGCAGCAGACTTGAACCTCAATCTGCTGAGCGAAAAGAAATCCACCGACGTGCTGTTCTGGGTTGGCGATGGCGCCTTCGACATGCGCAACCAGCGCACCCTGCGCGCCTTCGTCAAAGTGCTCAAAGCGGCGAAAATCGACTTCGCCGTCCTCGGCCTCGAAGAGCGCGATAGCGGGGATGTGGCCCGACGTCTGGGCGACGAAGCGACCTTCCAGCTGTTGGCCAAACGCAACATCCAGACCCTGGCCAAGTACAGCTTCAACCGCATCGTCACCTGCGATCCGCACAGCTTCCACGTGCTGAAAAACGAGTACGGCGCCTTCGATGGCAACTACCTGGTGCAGCACCACAGCACCTACATGGCGGAAATCATTGATGCTGGCGCGCTGAACCTCGGTCAGCACAAAGGCGACAGCGTGACCTACCACGACCCGTGCTACCTCGGCCGCTACAACGGCGAATACGAGGCGCCGCGTCAGGTCCTGCGCGCCCTCGGGATCGAAGTGAAAGAGATGCAACGTTCCGGTTTCCGCTCCCGCTGCTGCGGCGGTGGTGGCGGCGCGCCGATCACCGACATTCCGGGCAAGCAGCGCATTCCCGACATGCGCATGGAAGACATCCGCGAAACCGGCGCCGAACTGGTGGCCGTGGGTTGTCCACAATGCACCGCGATGCTTGAAGGCGTGGTCGAACCCCGGCCGATGATCAAGGACATCGCCGAACTGGTGGCTGATGCGCTGCTCGAAGACGCCGCGCCGGGAAAGCCTTCGGCACCGGCCAAACGTGAACCTGCGGAGGTGCACTGATGAGCGACATTATCCGCCGCGACCCTCGGGCCGAATGGATTGCCCGCAACCGTCTGCACCCGCTGCACGCAGCCATGCAGCCGGCGCAACACAGCTGGATGGGGCCTAACGGCGTCATCCGCAAAAATCCCCATGGCATCGGTTTCATTGGTCCCAATGGCATCAAGCGTATCGACCGTAGCGGCGCTCAGCAGGGTGGAGCGACAAAACGTTCAGCCGCTGTTGAAGTGCAATTGCCGCTACATCAGGTGACCGCGCCGGCGTTTTACATCAGCGTGGTGCCGGATATGGTCGGTGGCCGCTTGAGCAGCCACGACCGTGACCTGCTGGGCCTGGCCCATCAACTGGCCGGCAAGGACGGCGCAGTGCTGGCCGTGGTGTTCGGCGAACACAAGGAAAACGCCTTCGCCACGGCAGGCGTCGACCGCCTGTTGGTGCTGGAAGGCGAAGAATTCAGCGGTTATGCACCGGAACAACGGGTCCAGGGGCTGCGGGCTGTGGATAACCAGTTCAGTCCGCGTCACTGGTTGCTGCCGGACAGCCGCAGCGGTGGTGGCGAACTCGGTCGACGTTTTGCCGCGGCACTGGGCGAGCGCCCGGCCACGCGGGTCTGGCAGGTCAAGGATCAGGAGTGCATCGGCCGCGCCGGCGCGGGTCTGCAAGATCTTGCCCGTCCGCTGGCGCGATTGATTCTGGCGGCTGTCGAGTGCGCCGAACCGGTCAGTGAAACCCGTCACGAAGCCTTGCCCGTGGAGTTATCCACAACCGTGGCGCGCAGCCTGTCGCGGATCGAAGATCTGGGCGCGGTGGCCGTCGATCCGGCGGCAATTCCCATGGCCGAAGCCGAGTTCATCTTCTCCGGCGGCAACGGGGTCAAGGACTGGGGCCTTTTCCACAGGACCGCCGAAGCCCTCGGCGCGACCGAAGGCGCATCGCGGGTGGCGGTGGACGACGGCTTCATGGCCCGCGACCGCCAAGTCGGCGCATCCGGTACCTGGGTCACCGCACGGGTCTATGTGGCGGTGGGGATTTCCGGGGCGATCCAGCACCTGCAAGGCATTGGTGCCTGCGACAAGGTGGTGGCGATCAACCTCGACCCCGGCTGCGACATGATCAAGCGCGCGGACCTCTCGGTGATCGGCGAGAGCGCGGAAATTCTTCAAGCCTTGATCGAGGCGGTAGAGGTTTACCGCAACGACGCAAAGCGCGATGCGGCTTAAGGGAAGGAAAGGGTTATGAGCACGAAAATCATCAGCCTGGTGTCCATCGGTGCCCACCCGACATCCGGTCGGCCGCGTCGCGCGGAGCAGGATGCGCGGGCGGTGGAACTGGGCCTGCAACTGGCTGGGGATAACTTGCAGGTGCTGCATGCCGGCGACATTGCCGAGCCTGCCTTGCGCGCCTACCTGGGCATGGGGCTTGAGCAACTGCATGTGCTGGAGCAACCCCAAGGCGCCGACGCGCTACCGGCGCTGACCGACTATTTGCGTGATGCCGGGGCGCAGGTGGTGTTGACCGGCAGCCAGGCGGAAACCGGTGAAGGCTCGGGCATGTTGCCCTTCCTGCTGGCCGAAAGCCTGGGCTGGCCGCTGGTGGTGGGGCTGGCGCAGGTCGAGTCCATCGATGGCGGTTCGGCGCTGGTGCTGCAAGCCTTGCCCCGTGGTCAACGCCGTCGCCTGAAGGTACGCCTGCCGTTTCTGGCGACGGTGGATAACGCCGCCCCCAAGCCTCGGCAAAGCGCTTACGGCCCGGCTCGACGCGGTGTGCTGCAAGCACAGGACGTCGAGGTCATCGACGATGAACTGCTCGCGGTCGCCACTCTGCAACCGGCCAAGCCACGGCCCAAGCGCCTGAAGGTGATCAAGGCCAAGAGCGGCGCCGACCGCATGAAAGCCGCGACGGCCAAGGCCAGTGGTGGAGGCGGGCAGGTGCTTAAAGGCGTAACGGCCCAGGCCGGTGCCGAGGCCATCCTCAAATTGCTGATTGAAGAAGGTGTGGTCCGCTAACGCTTTCCTTCATGTGGACTGGATAAATCTGGCAGAGAAAAAACAATGGCAGTTGAATTTCGTTCGGCAGTGCGTGCGGACGCGCGCGCGATTGCGCGTCTGTTCCAGATTTCCTCAGAGGGCGCTTCGGATTACATCTGGAGCCAGTTGGCCGAGCCCGGTCAGGATTTGCTGGATGTAGGTGCCATTCGATACGCCCGGGACGACGTGGATTTCTCCTACCAGAACTGCCTGATTGCCGAGGCCGATGGTCAGGTCATTGGCATGATGCACAGCTACGCGATGCGCCACGATCCACTGGCTGTGCCGACGACCGACCCGGTACTGGCGCCTTACGCCGACATGGAGGTACCCGATACCCTGTACATCTCCAGCCTGGTCCTGCATGAAGGCTGGCGCAACCGGGGACTGGGCGTGCAGTTTCTCGCCCATGCTCAAGAACGCGCCGACCAACTGGGGCTCAATGGCCTGAGCCTGATCGACTACGCCGCCAACGCTGGCGCCCGGCGTTTTTACGAGCGGCACGGTTTCGGGATCATCAAGACCTGCCAGATCACCCCTCATCCCATGATCCGCGTCAGCGGTGACGCCTATCTTATGCACAGGCCTTGAGCTTGCTCGAGGGGGCGACCGGCGGCGGTTATCCACAACGCCACGAACCCTTGCTCTCGCCCCACGCCGACGAGGGCAGTGAGCTACAGTTTTCAATGCGCTGATCAGGGGTGCGGTACGCTTTCGGGAGCTTTCAGACATTCAGCGCTGACTCATAAAAACCGGTTTTTATGACTGGCCTGAATATGAAGACTTTCGCTCTTCTGGTGCTCTGTGCATCAGCCATGTGGTTATCCACAGGTGTGATCTCTGCCGCCCAGACAAATGCGCCTGTGGCTGACCAGGATTTTTACCGCTGGATAGACTCCGAACAGGGGCGCAGCGCGTCCCTGGCGCAACTGCGGCAACAGTGCGACAAGGTGCTGGATGCCGATAGACACCTCAGCTGCTCGGTAACTGTCTTCGCCAGATTGCTCGAAGCCAAGGCCGCCAACCAACTCCCTGAATACTACCTCGCGATCAAGGCCAGGCATGCCCGGGCGATTGCCGCCAGCGCCGATCTGAAGCCTCTGTTCTCCACGTTTGGCAGCAAATCACTGGCTATGCTGGCGGCGACTGGCGATTTCACGGTCAAGGGTTCGACGCGGCATGAGGTGCTGCCGCTCTATCCGTATGTCGGCGACTTTTACATCGCTGAACAAGTGCTGCCATTTATCGAGGTCGGCGCGGCCAATGGTGCCTCGGCGCGTTTTGTACTGGACACGGGGGCACCGCAAACCCGGGTCAACATCGACACCGCGAAACAGATGGGCATCAGGTTGTTGCCCGATGCTTTTTATCGCTACAGCACGTTTTATGGCGAAAAAGGCCTGGCTGCGAGGCTGGGCATTCTCCGGTCGCTGAAAGTCGGCACCCGTGAATTCAGGAACGTCCTGGTCTTTGTCAGCGACCGCGATAATCTGTTGGGGCTGGATCTGATCAGCAAGCTGGGGCGCTTGAAGATCACCAGCAGAACACTGGAGCTGAATCCGCCGCCTGCCACACGCTGTGATGCACCGATTGCCATTAGCCGCCTGGATCTCAATCAACGGTTGGTGGTGGCCGCACAGCTGGATCGCCGGGCAACGCAGGCCATCATCGATACGGGAAATGTCGACTACCTGACGGCCTCGTCACCTGGCAGGCAACTCAGCGATGCGCAGGCGCTGACACCGGGAAGCTCGAGCGTTTCCACCAACGACAACAAGCGTTTCCAACGCTTCGACGGCGTATTGGCCCTGCAGGGCAACACCATGGCGGTTACCTACAAATACTACCCGGGCTTTACCATCCCGCCGGCGCTGATAGCAGGGCAATACGTCCCGTCGATATTGCTCGGATGGCGCGCGTTCAAAGACTTTGAATTGAACCTGGACCTGGATTCAGGTCATTCATGCCTCAATAAAGTCTGAACAACTCGGTGTTTACCCACAATCCCTGTTGGTGGTTCTGTGGATAACATGTTCGCCCCTCGCTACACCCCATACAAATCAAGCCTTGCGAGGCGTCGTTCAAAAAACAACCAGCCTTGTTCGTGTTTTTTCCAAGCTTTTTCAAGGGGATAAGTGCTGCTGTGGATGCAAACTTGCCCCCAATCTCTGTTGGTGCTTCTGTGGATAAGATGTTTGCTATCGGCTGTAGGCCTTACAAATAGCGGCTTTCATGGTCGCGATCAAAAAATGATCAATTGACGGTTGTGAGCCGTGGAATTGCACGTAAACGCCGGTTTATTGCGGGTTATGGCAGTTTTCCACAGCGTCTTCGAAGTTAACCCCAAAGTCTGTTGGCGCTTCTGTGGATAAGGTGTTTGCCATCCTCTGAAAGCCTTGTAATACGTGGCTTTCAGGTTGTCGATCAAAAAATGATCAGTCCGTCCGTGGAAGCATGCTTCTGGATAAGTCACGATTTTTCTTTGGATTTTGTGAAGAAAATTTGCGGTCTTTCCACAGTTGTCCCCAATAGCTGTGGGTGGAGATGTGGATAACTTGTTTGCGGAAGGCTGGGAGGTGCGGCGGGCATAGGCCTGAACGAGATAGATCATATTTCGTACAGTTCTAAATGATCGGGGAAAGTGAGGCCGCTTTCGCGAGCAAGCCCGCTCCCACAATGACCGAGGCGTTCACAGGGTTTGTGTGCGCCACCGATCCACTGTGGGAGCGGGCTTGCTCGCGAAGCTTTTTGCGTTTGATGTTTAGCCGCTAACCGGAACCCCTTTCAGATACGGCGCAGGCTCGGCCCCCAGGTTGCTCAGCAGACGCTCGCTGTACCAGTCCACGAAGTTCACCACGCCAAACTCATAGGTCTTGGAGTATGGCCCAGGCTGGTACGCGGTGGAGTTGATGCCGCGCTGGTTCTCTTCGGCCAGGCGGCGGTCCTGGTCGTTGGTGGCGTCCCAGACCTGGCGCATGCGCTCCACGTCGTAGTCCACGCCTTCGACCGCGTCCTTGTGCACGATCCACTTGGTGGTGACCATGGTTTCCTGGGCGCTGATCGGCCACACGGTGAACACGATGATGTGGTCACCCATGCAGTGGTTCCAGGAGTGCGGCAGGTGCAGGATGCGCATCGAGCCCAGGTCCGGGTTCTTGATGCGGCCCATCAGCTTGGCGCAGCCCTGTTTGCCGTCCATGGTCATCGACACGGTGCCCTTGAGCAGCGGCATGCGCACAATGCGGTTGCGCAGGCCGAAGCTGGCGTGGGCGTAAGGGATCTTCTCGGCTTCCCAGGCAGCGGCGGAGGCGGCGACGTGGTCCTTGAACGCCTGGTCGGCGCGCGGGTCGGTGACGTCGTCCCATTCCAGCAGGGTTTTGAGCAGTTCCGGGTGCGACGCGTTGCAGTGGTAGCACTCGCGGTTGTTTTCCAGCACCAGTTTCCAGTTGGCCTTTTCCATCAAGGTGGTTTGCACCGCCACCTTGGTGTTCTCCATGTCGTACGGTTCCATGTAGTGGTTGAGCGTCGACAGGAAGTCATCGATGGCCGGCGGGTTCTCCGCCAGGCTGATGAAGATGTAGCCGCCGGCGGTCTTCACGTTCACTGGCTTGAGGCCGTACTGGTTCATGTCGAAGTCGGCGCCCATTTCGGTGCCGGCGAACAGCAGGCGGCCGTCCAGTTCGTAGGTCCACTGGTGGTAGTGGCAGACCAGCTTGGCGACCTTGCCCTTGTCGCTGGTGCACAGGCGCGAGCCACGGTGGCGGCAGACGTTGTGGAACGCATGCACCACGCCTTCGGCGCCACGGATCACGATGATCGGGTTCTTGCCGATCTGCAGGGTCAGGTAGTTGCCCTTGGCGGGGATCTCGCAGGTCATGCCCGCGATCAACCACTCTTTCTGAAAGATTTCCTGCATGTCGATATCAAACAGGCGCTCGTCGGAGTAAAACGGCTGCGGCAGCGAGAACGTGCGCTCGCGCTCTTGCAGCATCTGTGCAGTGGCCTTGCGTGCGGGTTCCAGCGGATCGCCCAGGCTGATTTTTGCGGTGACGTCCATCGATTTGATCCTCAAGGCCATTCTGTGTGGCCGGCGAAAGTGACTTGGCTACGGTTTGCTACGCAAGGTGTAAAAGGTTGTGTCTTGGTATGGGGCGAGTGTGGGGCCGGCGCGGGGCAGAACCTTATCCATGGGCGACATGGTGCAATCTGTTCCCGACGCGCAAGCCCCGGTAGCCGGGGGCTGGTCGCGATAAGCATGTCAATGTCGCAGATAGGTAAATGGATGGTTCGCGCTATACGCAGAATCGCCAACATGAAGGCCGGCAGTCGGCCGTGGAGATCAGCATGTCCAATAGTTTCCTGAATCCGGTAACCACCCAGACCTGGGCCAATGGTCGACACATCGTCCGTTGCGTCAAAGTCATCCAGGAAACCTGGGATGTGCGCACCTTTTGCTTCATGGCCGACCAACCGATCATGTTCTTCTTCAAGCCGGGGCAGTTCGTCACCCTTGAGCTGGAGATCGAAGGGCAGCCGATCATGCGCTCGTACACCATTTCCAGCTCGCCGTCGGTGCCGTACAGCTTTTCGGTAACCATCAAGCGCGTGCCGGGTGGCAAGGTGTCCAACTGGTTGCACGACACCCTGCACGAAGGCCAGGAGCTGGCGGTGCACGGGCCGGTCGGGCTGTTCAACGCCATGGACTTCCCGAGCCCGAAAGTCCTGTACCTGAGCGGCGGCGTGGGGATCACCCCGTGCATGTCCATGGCGCGCTGGTTCTATGACACCAACGCCAACGTCGACATGACGTTTATCCACAGCGCCCGCTCGCCCAAAGACATCATCTATCACCGCGAGCTGGAACACATGGCGTCGCGGATCGATAACTTCAGCCTGCACCTGATCTGCGAGAAGCACGGACTGGGCGAGCCATGGGCCGGTTATCGCGGTTACCTCAATCACAAGATGCTGGAACTGATGGTTCCTGACTTCCTCGAGCGCGAAGTGTTCTGCTGCGGCCCGACGCCATACATGAACGCGGTCAAACGCTTGCTCGAAGCCGCTGGCTTCGACATGTCGCGTTACCACGAAGAGTCCTTCGGAGCGACCCCGCCAGAGGCGCGCGCCGACGCCGTGGAGCACGCCGAGCAAGCGGCCGACGCACCGGAACTCGACGCGGCAGACCTGCATCAAGTGGAATTCACCGCCTCCGGCAAGAGCATCCGCGTGGCCCCGGGCGAGACCGTGCATGCGGCAGCGGCCAAGGTCGGCCTGCTGATTCCGAAAGCATGCGGCATGGGGATTTGCGGGACGTGCAAGGTGTTGAAGCTGGGCGGCGAAGTGGAGATGGAGCACAACGGCGGGATCACCGAGGAAGACGAAGCCGAAGGGTTCATCCTGTCGTGCTGCAGCGTGCCGAAGGGGGATGTGCGGATCGAGTTCTAAACAGCGCCGATCTTCGCCCTGTAGGAGCAGCCGAAGGCTGCGATCTTTTGACTTTTTTACAATCAAGATCAAAAGATCGCAGCCTTCGGCAGCTCCTACGGGGCATGTGTAGAAAATCAGTCGACAAACAGATCCGTCATCAGCTTGTCGCTGCTGTCGGGCGCGAACCGATAGTGTTCGAACTCCGTCACACCGTTCTCCCGCAGTATTTCCTCATCAATCAGCAAACGCCCGGTCAGGCTGCGCCCGCTGCTGCTCACAATGACGTGGGCGGCATCCGCCATGATCGCTGGCAGGCGCGCATGCTTGAACGATTCCCTCGACCCCAGCTGAAACTCGATGGCGGCGGTGGCAATCATCGTCTGTGGCCACAGCGAGTTGACGCTGATCCCGTAGTTCTTGAATTCCTCACTCATGCCAAGCGTCAGCATGCTCATGCCGTACTTGGTGACGGTATAGGGGCTGTATTGGGCGAACCACTTGGTGGCCAGGTTCAGCGGAGGGGACAGGTTGAGGATGTGGCCACCGGACTTCTTCAGGTACGGCAACGCAGCCTGGCTGCACAGCAAGACGGCGCGGGTGTTGATCTGGTGCATCAGGTCGAAGCGCTTGAGTTCGAGGTGCTGGACCCCGGTGAGCTTGATCGCCCCGGCGTTGTTGATCAGTGCATCGATACCACCGAAATGTTCGTTGGCCTGGGCCAGGGCCTCACGTACGGCATCCTCCTCCCGCACATCCACTTGCAAGGCCAGCGCCTTGCCGCCTGCGGCTTCCACTTCCTTGGCCACACTGAAAATCGTGCCCGGCAGCTTGGCGTGGGGTTCGGCGCTTTTGGCGGCTATGACGATGTTGGCCCCGTCGCGTGCGGCCCGCAGCGCGATCTCGCGGCCAATGCCGCGGCTGGCGCCGGTGATGAACAGGGTTTTGCCTTGCAATGACATGCTGACGCTCCTGATTGTTGTTATGTGAGCGGTTCGGCTCGACAAACAATGTAGACGAGGAGCAAGCAACAGGGGGAGATGGTGTTGGCTTTTGTGGGAGCGAGCTTGCTCGCGATAGCGGAGTGTCAGTCGACATCAATGTTGGATGTGCTGGCCTCATCGCGAGCAAGCTCGCTCCCACAGGGGAGCGGTGTAAACCAATGTTTTAGTGGGACATGACTTCCCGGATATCCCGCGCCAGTTCCCGCACCCGCTCTTCCTCGGTGTCCCACGAGCACATGAAGCGTGCGCCGCCGTTGCCGATGAAGGTGTAGAAGCGCCAGCCCTTGGCGGTCAGTGCGGCGATGGCCGGTTCCGACAGTTGCAGGAACACGCCGTTGGCCTGTACCGGGAACATCAGCTCAACGCCGGGAATGTCGCTGACCAGTTCGGCGAGCAATTGTGCGCAGTGGTTGGCGTGGTTGGCGTATTTGAGCCAGGCGTCGTTTTCCAGGATCCCGACCCACGGTGCCGACAGGAAGCGCATTTTCGAGGCCAGCTGCCCGGCCTGCTTGCAGCGGTAATCGAAGTCTTCGGCCAGTTTGTGGTTGAAGAACAGTATTGCCTCGCCCACCGCCATGCCGTTTTTCGTGCCGCCAAAGCACAGCACGTCGACACCGGCCTTCCAGGTCAGGTCAGCCGGGGTGCAGCCGAGGAATGCGCAGGCGTTGGAGAAGCGCGCGCCGTCCATGTGCAGGTTCAAGCCAAGCTCTTTGCAGGTGGCGCTGATGGCGCGGATTTCGTCCGGCGTGTAGACGCTGCCGACTTCGGTGGCTTGGGTCAGGGTCACGACGCGGGGTTTCGGGTAATGGATGTCCTGGCGCTTGAGCGCGACCTCGCGGATCGATTCCGGGGTCAGCTTGCCGTTTTCAGTGCGGGCGATCAGCAGTTTGGAGCCGTTGGAGAAGAATTCCGGGGCGCCGCATTCGTCAGTTTCGACGTGGGCGGTTTCCGAGCAGATCACGCTGTGGTAACTCTGGCACAACGACGACAACGCCAGCGAGTTGGCGGCGGTGCCATTGAAGGCGAAAAACACTTCGCAGTCGGTTTCGAACAGCTTGCGGAATCCGTCAGAGGCGCGGGCGGTCCACTCGTCGTCGCCGTATGCGCGTTGGTGGCCGTGGTTGGCCTGTTCCATGGCCGCCCAGGCTTCAGGGCAGATGCCGGAATAGTTGTCGCTGGCGAATTGTTGGCTCTTGTCGGTCATGGCCTGCTTCCGTGGTCGAGATGCCTATGGTGAAGCGTCCCGTGGTCAATGAGGGTGCGCACCGTACCCAAGATCGTCAGGTGGAGCACACTGGATGTCGCTGTCGGGAACATACACAGTCGAAGGGCAATTATGCACGTGACTATGTACAAGAGCATGTACAAGAGCATGCACGAGGCCATGCACTTAAAGCCGCGCGATGGGGCACTGGATCTGCTCAAGTGGCTGGCGCTTTTGAGCATGGTGCTCGATCACCTGCGATATGTCGGTTATTCCGCCGATTTGTTGTATGTGCCGGGGCGCCTGGCGTTTCCGTGGTTCTGCCTGGCGATGGCGGTCAATCTGGCGCGAAAGCCTGTTTTGGTGAACGCCGGGCAATGGCGTTATCTGGGCTGGTTGTTGCTGTTTAGTGCGGTGAGTGAAATTCCTTACCGGATGTACATTCCCAATCCCGACACCTTGAATGTGCTGCCCACCCTTGCCCTGGGCTTGCTGGTGGTTCGTGGCTGGCAGCAGCCGGTGCTTGCGTCGCGCCTGCTGGCGGTGGGCGCGTTGCTGTTGGCAGGTTTTTTCTCCCAGCGATTGATGTTCGGGTTCTTTGGCGTGCTGTTGCCACTGGCGATGTTGCTGGTGCTGCAACGGCCCTGGTATTTCGCGCTGTTGGCGGGGTTGGTATGCCTGGCGGCCAATCAGTGGCAGGTGCTGTATTACGCCGCTCGTCTGGGCAATTTCACGGCGATTCCGGCCATCGTCGCGTGTCTGATTGCGCCATGGCTCGGGCTGTTCTTGTTGCGACATGCAAAGGACGTAAAACCACCACCGATGCGGCGCTGGGCGTATGCGCTCTATCCATTGCATTTCCTGGTGTTGCTTGCAGTGCGTCAGGTTATCGCCTGACCCTGTGGGAGCGGGTTTGCTCGCGAAGCAGGCACTGCGGTATTTCAGACAGACTGCGTTATCGTTCTTCGCGAGCAAGCCCGCTCCCACAGGGGTTGCATGCTGATTTGAGGTTTGTGTTTGGCCCGCCATTTCTCCCCATGTCGTAAACGCACCTTTGCGTGGCGCCCGTAGGCATTTGACCCTTTGAAGCCAGTCATACCATCGCTACCAAAGGGCACTGCCGAAATGCCAGTGCCTTACCGAGACGAATGGCGCAAAGATGCCGCTGGGAGAGACGCGATGTTCAGCAAGCAAGACCAGATCCAGGGTTACGACGATGCACTGCTGGCGGCGATGAATGCCGAGGAGCAACGCCAGGAAGATCACATCGAGCTGATCGCGTCGGAGAACTACACCAGCAAGCGCGTGATGGAAGCGCAAGGCAGCGGTCTGACCAACAAATATGCCGAAGGCTACCCGGGCAAGCGCTACTACGGTGGCTGCGAGCACGTCGACAAGGTTGAGGCGCTGGCCATCGAGCGCGCCAAGCAACTGTTCGGCGCCGATTACGCCAACGTGCAGCCGCACTCCGGTTCCTCGGCCAACAGCGCCGTGTACCTGGCCCTGCTGCAAGCCGGCGACACCATCCTCGGCATGAGCCTGGCCCACGGCGGTCACCTGACCCACGGCGCCAAAGTGTCGTCCTCGGGCAAGCTGTACAACGCCGTGCAGTACGGCATCGACACCAAGACCGGTCTGATCGATTACGACGAAGTCGAGCGCCTGGCCGTCGAGTGCAAGCCGAAGATGATCGTTGCCGGCTTCTCGGCCTACTCCAAGACCCTCGACTTCCCACGCTTCCGCCAGATTGCCGACAAGGTTGGTGCACTGCTGTTCGTCGACATGGCCCACGTGGCCGGTCTGGTCGCTGCCGGCCTGTACCCGAACCCGCTGCCGTACGCCGATGTGGTCACCACCACTACCCACAAGACCCTGCGCGGTCCACGTGGCGGCCTGATCCTGGCCAAGTCCAACGAAGAAATCGAGAAGAAGCTCAACGCGGCAGTTTTCCCGGGTGCCCAGGGCGGCCCGCTGATGCACGTGATCGCCGGTAAGGCGGTGTGCTTCAAGGAAGCGCTGGAGCCTGGCTTCAAGGTTTACCAGCAGCAAGTGATCGACAACGCCCAGGCCATGGCCGGCGTGTTTATCAAACGCGGCTACGATGTAGTGTCCGGCGGTACCGACAACCATCTGTTCCTGGTCAGCCTGATCCGTCAGGGCCTCACCGGTAAAGAGGCAGATGCCGCTCTCGGTCGCGCCCACATCACTGTGAACAAGAACGCTGTCCCGAACGATCCACAGTCGCCGTTCGTGACCTCGGGCCTGCGCATCGGTACCCCGGCGGTCACCACTCGCGGCTTCAAGGTGACCCAGTGCGTCACGCTGGCCGGCTGGATCTGCGACATCCTCGACAACCTCGGCGACGCCGATGTCGAGGCCAATGTCGCCGAGCAAGTGGCAGCCCTGTGCGCGGACTTCCCGGTTTATCGCTGAGTGCGGTTTTGGAGTAAATGACTATGCAACGCTACTCGGGCTTCGGCCTCTTCAAACACTCTCTCAGCCATCATGAAAACTGGCAGAAAATGTGGCGCACGCCGACCCCTAAAAAGGTCTACGACGTGGTCATCGTCGGCGGTGGCGGGCATGGTCTCGCCACGGCCTACTACCTGGCCAAGGAGCACGGCATCACCAACGTGGCCGTGGTCGAGAAAGGCTGGCTGGGCGGTGGTAACACTGCGCGCAACACCACCATCGTTCGCTCCAACTACCTGTGGGACGAGTCGGCGCACCTGTACGAACACGCGATGAAACTGTGGGAAGGCCTGTCCCAGGACCTGAACTACAACGTGATGTTCTCCCAGCGTGGCGTCTACAACCTGTGCCACACCCTGCAGGACATCCGTGATTCCGAGCGTCGGGTCAGCGCCAACCGCCTCAACGGCGTGGACGGTGAGCTGCTCGATGCCAAACAGGTGGCCGACGAGATTCCGTACCTCGACTGCTCCAAGAACACCCGCTACCCGGTGATGGGCGCTACCGTCCAGCGTCGCGGCGGCGTGGCCCGGCACGATGCCGTGGCCTGGGGCTTTGCCCGTGCCGCTGATGCCTTGGGCGTGGACCTGATTCAACAAACCGAAGTGATCGGGTTCCGCAAGGAAAACGGCGTGTGCATCGGCGTTGAAACCAACAAAGGCTTTATCGGCGCCAAGCGCGTCGGCGTAGTGACCGCCGGTAACTCCGGGCACATGGCCAAGCTCGCCGGTTTCCGCCTGCCGATCGAATCGCACCCGCTGCAGGCGCTGGTGTCCGAGCCGATCAAGCCGATTATCGACAGCGTGATCATGTCCAACGCCGTACACGGCTACATCAGTCAGTCCGACAAGGGCGACCTGGTGATCGGCGCCGGTATCGACGGCTACAACGGCTACGGCCAGCGTGGTTCGTACCCGGTGATCGAGCACACCGTCCAGGCCATCGTCGAGATGTTCCCGGTGCTGTCGCGGGTACGCATGAACCGTCAGTGGGGCGGCATCGTCGACACCACGCCGGACGCATGCCCGATCATCTCGAAAACCCCGGTACCGAACATGTTCTTCAACTGCGGTTGGGGCACCGGCGGCTTCAAGGCCACACCTGGTTCGGGCAACGTGTTTGCCGCGAGCCTGGCCAAGGGTGAAATGCACCCACTGGCCGCACCTTTCTCCATCGACCGTTTCCACAACGGTGCGTTGATCGATGAACACGGCGCTGCTGCGGTTGCCCACTAACAGGAGAAATCCCCATGTTGCATATCTTCTGTCCTCACTGCGGCGAGTTGCGCTCCGAAGAGGAATTCCACGCATCCGGCCAGGCGCACATCCCGCGTCCACTGGATCCGAACACCTGCACCGACGAGGAGTGGGGCGACTACATGTTCTTCCGCGATAACCCGCGCGGTCTGCACCACGAGCTGTGGGATCACGTCGCCGGTTGCCGTCAGTACTTCAACGTCACCCGTGACACCGTGACCTACGAGATTCTCGAAACCTACAAGATCGGCGCCAAGCCACAATTCACCGACAAGACCGATAGCCCGAAAGCGGCCAGCACGGCTCTGGGAGAGAAGGTATGAGCCAGATCAATCGCCTGTCCAATGGCGGACGGATCGACCGCAACAAAGTCTTGACCTTCACCTTCAACGGCCAGAACTACAAAGGCTTCGAAGGCGATTCCCTGGCCGCTGCTCTGCTGGCCAACGGCGTCGACATCATCGGTCGCAGCTTCAAGTATTCCCGTCCGCGCGGCATCTTCGCTGCCGGCGCTGAAGAGCCGAACGCGGTACTGCAGATCGGCGCCACCGAAGCCACGCAGATCCCGAACGTGCGCGCCACGCAACAGGCGCTGTACCAAGGTCTGGTCGCCACCAGCACCAACGGCTGGCCGAGCGTCAACAACGACATGATGGGGATTCTCGGCAAGGTCGGCGGCAAGCTGATGCCACCGGGTTTCTACTACAAAACCTTCATGTACCCGCAATCGTTCTGGATGACTTACGAGAAGTACATTCGTAAGGCTGCCGGTCTTGGCCGCTCGCCGACCGAGAACGATCCGGACACCTACGACTACATGAACCAGCACTGCGACGTGCTGATCGTCGGCGCCGGCCCTGCTGGCCTGGCCGCTGCACTGGCGGCTGCGCGCAGCGGTGCCCGCGTGATCCTCGCCGATGAGCAGGAAGAGTTCGGCGGCAGCCTGCTCGACTCCCGCGAAAGCCTCGACGGCAAACCGGCGATGGAGTGGGTGGCCAGCGTTATCGACGAACTGAAGAACACCCCGGACGTGCTGCTCTTGCCGCGCGCCACCGTAAACGGCTATCACGATCACAACTTCCTGACCATTCACGAGCGTTTGACCGATCACCTCGGCGACCGCGCACCGATTGGCCAGGTGCGTCAGCGCATCCACCGGGTCCGCGCCAATCGCGTGGTACTGGCGACCGGCGCTCACGAGCGTCCACTGGTCTACGGTAACAACGACGTGCCGGGCAACATGCTCGCCGGCGCCATCTCGACTTACGTGCGTCGTTACGGCGTGGCACCGGGCAAGAAGCTGGTGCTGTCGACCAACAACGACCACGCCTACCGCGTTGCCCTGGATTGGCTCGATGCCAGCCTGCAAGTGGTGGCTATCGCCGATGCCCGCAGCAATCCGCGTGGTGCGCTGGTGGAAGAAGCCCGCGCCAAAGGCATCCGCATCCTCACCGGCAGCGCCGTGATCGAGGCCCGTGGCAGCAAGCGCGTGACCGCTGCCCGTGTGGCCGCCATCGACGTCAAAGCCCACACCGTGACCAGCCCGGGCGAATGGCTCGACTGCGATGTGGTCGCCAGCTCCGGTGGCTACAGCCCGGTGGTTCACCTGGCTTCGCACCTGGGCGGCAAGCCGACCTGGCGTGAAGACATCCTCGGTTTCGTACCGGGCGAAGCACCGCAGAAACGCGTGTGTGTCGGTGGCATCAACGGCGTCTACGGCCTCGGCGATTCCCTGGCCGATGGTTTTGAAGGTGGCGTTCGCGCTGCTGCCGAAGCCGGCTTCCAGTCGGTCGAAGGCGTGTTGCCAAAAGCCCTGAGCCGTCTCGAAGAGCCGACCCTGGCGCTGTTCCAGGTGCCCCATGAAAAGAACACCGCCCGGGCGCCGAAGCAATTCGTCGACCTGCAAAACGACGTCACCGCCGCCGCCATCGAACTGGCGACCCGCGAGGGCTTCGAGTCGGTCGAGCACGTCAAGCGCTACACCGCGCTGGGCTTCGGTACCGATCAGGGCAAGCTTGGCAACGTCAACGGCCTCGCCATCGCTGCCCGCTCGCTGAACGTGACCATCCCGCAGATGGGCACCACCATGTTCCGCCCGAACTACACGCCGGTGACTTTCGGCGCCGTGGCCGGTCGTCACTGTGGGCACATCTTCGAGCCGGTGCGTTACACCGCACTGCATCAATGGCACCTGAAAAACGGCGCCGAGTTCGAAGACGTCGGCCAGTGGAAACGTCCTTGGTACTTCCCGAAATCCGGTGAAGACCTGCATGCCGCCGTGAAGCGCGAATGCAAAGCCGTGCGCGACAGCGTCGGCCTGCTGGATGCTTCGACCCTCGGCAAGATCGACATCCAGGGCCCGGATGCGCGTGAGTTCCTCAACCGCGTCTACACCAACGCCTGGACCAAGCTCGATGTGGGCAAGGCGCGTTACGGCCTGATGTGCAAAGAAGACGGCATGGTCTTCGACGACGGCGTGACGGCTTGCCTGGCCGACA
This sequence comes from Pseudomonas sp. S2_F07, assembly GCF_054668325.1. Taxonomy (NCBI): domain Bacteria; kingdom Pseudomonadati; phylum Pseudomonadota; class Gammaproteobacteria; order Pseudomonadales; family Pseudomonadaceae; genus Pseudomonas; species Pseudomonas sp. S2_F07. The sequence goes on along the minus strand of NZ_CP162758.1, from coordinate 3,389,863 downwards.
ACCACTTCGTCATGACCACCACCACCGGCGGCGCGGCTCGTGTTCTGCAGTGGCTGGAGCTGTACCACCAGACCGAATGGCCGGACATGAAGGTGTACTTCACCTCCGTCACCGACCACTGGGCGACCATGACCCTGTCCGGGCCGAACAGCCGCAAGCTGCTCGCTGAAGTCACCGACATCGACCTGAGCAGCGAAGCCTTCCCGTTCATGACCTGGAAAGAAGGCCTGGTGGGTGGTGTGCCGGCGCGGGTATTCCGGATTTCGTTTACCGGTGAGCTGTCGTACGAAGTCAACGTGCAAGCCGACTACGCCATGGGCGTGCTGGAAAAAATCGTCGACGCCGGCAAGAAGTACAACCTGACCCCGTACGGCACTGAAACCATGCACGTGCTGCGGGCGGAGAAGGGCTTCATCATCGTCGGCCAGGACACTGACAGCTCGATGACCCCGGACGACCTGAACATGGGCTGGTGTGTCGGTCGCACCAAACCGTTCTCGTGGATCGGCTGGCGTGGCATGAACCGTGAAGACTGCGTGCGTGATCAGCGCAAGCAACTGGTTGGGCTGAAGCCGATCGATCCGAACAAATGGCTGCCGGAAGGCGCGCAACTGGTGTTCAACACCAAGCAAGCCATCCCGATGACCATGGTGGGTCACGTGACTTCCAGTTACCTGCACAACTCCCTGGGCTATTCGTTCGCCATGGGCGTGGTCAAGGGCGGGTTGCAGCGGATGGGCGAGCGAGTGTTCGCACCGCTGGCCGACGGCAGCGTGATCGAGGCGGAAATCGTTTCTTCGGTGTTCTTTGATCCGAAGGGCGAACGCCAGAACGTTTGATGGCTTCAAGGCTTGTGAGTGGGCATTGACACCGAGTCGGCCCATTCGCGAGCAAGCCCGCTCCCACAGGGGAATGCGGTCAAATGTGGGAGCGGCGGTGCGACGATTCGCCTTGCTCGCGAAGGCGGTAGTGCAGCCACCACAAGGCCGGAACCAACAGAATTCAGGAAAGGTGCTTTATGACCGCAGCCAATGTTTACCAACAACGCCCAACCTCCGGGGCCAAGGCCGAGTCGTCGTTGCATCACGCCGACCTCGCCAGCCTGGTGGGCAAGGGTCGCAAGAACGCCGGCGTGATCGTGCGTGAAAAGAAACTCCTCGGCCACCTGACCATCCGTGGCGATGGCCACGATGTAGCATTCGCCGCAGGCGTGCACAAGGCCCTGGGCATTGAGTTGCCAGGCGCACTGAGCGTCATTGTCAAAGGCGAAACCAGTCTGCAATGGATGGGGCCGGATGAGTGGCTGCTGATCGTGCCGACCGGTGAAGAACTGGTCGCCGAGCAAAAACTGCGCAAAGCGCTGGGCGATTTGCACATTGCGATCGTCAACGTCAGCGGCGGCCAACAACTCCTCGAACTGAGCGGCCCGAACGTGCGCCAGGTGCTGATGAAGTCCACCAGCTACGACGTGCACCCGAACAACTTCCCGGTGGGCAAGGCCGTCGGCACGGTGTTCGCCAAATCGCAACTGATGATCCGTCACACCGCCGAAGACACCTGGGAACTGCTGATTCGTCGCAGCTTCTCGGATTACTGGTGGTTGTGGTTGCAGGACGCTTCTGCCGAGTATGGCCTGAGCGTGCAGGCCTGATCACCACCTTTACCGATTTCTCAGGAGTCACCGCATTATGAGCCGCGCCCCAGACACATGGATTCTGACCGCCGACTGCCCCAGCGTACTCGGCACCGTGGACGCGGTGACCCGCTTTCTGTTCGAGCAGGGCTGCTACGTTACCGAGCACCATTCCTTCGATGACCGGCTCTCGGGCCGTTTTTTCATTCGTGTGGAATTCCGCCAGCCTGACGGTTTCGACGAGCAGTCCTTTCGCGCGGGCCTGGCCGAGCGCGGTGAAGCCTTCGGCATGATCTTCGAACTGACCGCGCCGAACTACCGGCCGAAAGTGGTGATCATGGTTTCCAAGGCCGATCACTGCCTCAACGACTTGCTCTATCGCCAGCGCATCGGCCAGTTGTCGATGGACGTGGCCGCCGTGGTCTCCAACCACCCGGACCTCAAGCCGTTGGCCGACTGGCACCAGATTCCGTACTACCACTTCCCGCTGGACCCGAACGACAAACCGTCGCAAGAGCGCCAGGTGTGGCAGGTGATCGAAGAGTCCGGTGCGGAACTGGTGATCCTTGCGCGCTACATGCAAGTGCTGTCGCCGGAGCTGTGCCGCAAGCTCGATGGCAAGGCGATCAACATTCACCACTCCCTGCTGCCCGGGTTCAAGGGCGCCAAGCCCTACCACCAGGCCTACAACAAGGGCGTGAAACTGGTGGGCGCCACCGCGCATTACATCAACAACGACCTGGATGAAGGCCCGATCATTGCCCAGGGTGTCGAGGCAGTGGACCACAGCCATTACCCGGAAGACCTGATCGCCAAGGGGCGGGATATCGAAGGGCTGACCCTGGCCCGGGCGGTGGGGTATCACATTGAGAGACGAGTGTTTTTGAACGCCAATCGTACGGTCGTTCTCTAGATTGCTATCGCGAGCAAGTCGAATCGTCGCACCGTCGCTCCCACAGGGTTTTGTGTCGTTCACAAATCTTAAGTTCAACCCGAATCACTGTGGGAGCGGGCTTGCCCGCGAAGAGGCCCTTACAGGCAACACAAGAAACAGCATCTGTACCCAAGCACTTAACGCGCTGCCTGCCTGGGCAACGCGGTTCCATAAAAACAACAGCGAGGTGAAAGCATGTCTGGTAATCGTGGTGTGGTGTATCTCGGCGCTGGCAAGGTCGAAGTGCAAAGTATTGACTATCCGAAAATGCAGGACCCGCGCGGCAGGAAGATTAACCACGCTGTCATCCTGCGTGTGGTGTCCACCAACATCTGTGGTTCCGACCAGCACATGGTGCGCGGGCGTACCACAGCGCAAACCGGCCTGGTGCTGGGCCATGAGATCACCGGTGAAGTGATCGAGAAGGGCAGCGACGTCGAGAACCTGCAAATCGGCGACCTGGTATCCGTACCGTTCAACGTGGCTTGCGGGCGCTGCCGTTCCTGCAAGGAAATGCATACCGGCGTGTGCCTGAGCGTCAACCCTGCGCGTCCGGGCGGTGCTTATGGTTACGTCGACATGGGCGACTGGACCGGCGGCCAGGCCGAATACGCCATGGTGCCGTACGCCGACTTCAACCTGCTGAAACTGCCGGATCGCGACCGTGCGATGGAAAAAATCCGCGACCTGACCTGCCTCTCCGACATCCTGCCGACCGGCTATCACGGTGCCGTGACCGCTGGCGTCGGCCCGGGCAGCACTGTGTACATCGCCGGTGCCGGTCCGGTCGGCCTGGCGGCGGCCGCATCCGCTCGCCTGCTGGGCGCGGCGGTGGTGATCGTTGGTGACGTCAACACCGTGCGCCTGGCCCATGCCAAGGCCCAGGGCTTCGAGATCGCCGACCTGTCACTCGATACCCCGCTGCACGAACAGATCGCCGCACTGCTGGGCGAACCGGAAGTGGATTGCGCCATCGACGCTGTAGGCTTCGAGGCCCGTGGCCATGGCCATGACGGCGTGAAACACGAAGCCCCGGCCACCGTGCTCAACTCGCTGATGGGCGTGGTGCGCGTGGCCGGCAAGATCGGTATCCCCGGCCTCTACGTGACCGAAGACCCGGGCGCCGTCGACGCTGCCGCGAAAATGGGCAGCCTGAGCATCCGCTTCGGCCTGGGTTGGGCCAAATCCCACAGCTTCCACACCGGCCAGACCCCGGTGATGAAGTACAACCGCGCGCTCATGCAAGCGATCATGTGGGACCGCATCAACATTGCTGAAGTGGTGGGGGTGCAGGTGATCAGCCTGGATCAGGCGCCGCAGGGTTATGGCGAGTTTGACGCGGGTGTGCCGAAGAAGTTTGTGATTGATCCGCATAAGATGTTTAGTGCGGCGTAAGTCTTTGCGTAAACAAAAAACGGCGACCTTCGGGTCGCCGTTTTTGCTTGGATATCTTTTTCAAACAGCCGCCAAGGTTCCTGATTCGATGCCGGCCCCAACCAGCTGCCCGGTCGTGCCGTTCATCGCGTGGCATCCGGGGATTCACGTTTTCTATGCGTGACCGGGTAAAAACGGATGCGCGGCAAGGAACATGATTGAGGATACCCGGTCTAATCGGCAGTTTTACCGCCGGTTTTCGGATGGTTTCGTGGCACAAGAGGATGTCTGAATGAAGATTTCACGCGGTATTGCACTGGCTTCGCTGTTGACGCTGTCCGCCAGCCCGGCCTTTGCACAGTTCAGCCTGGGCGATGCGGCCAATGCCATTGCCGGCATGAAGGGCGGTGACGCAGCTGCGACCGCCGCACCGACGCCGCAGACAGCCGATCTGCTGAGCACTCTCAGTGAACTGGACATCACCCCAGAGCAAGCCATTGGCGGTGCCGGGGCGATGCTGGGGCTGGCGAAGAACCAGTTGAGTTCGACCGACTACTCGCAACTGGCCAAAAGCGTGCCGGGCATCGACATGCTCTCGGGCGGCGGTGAGTTGGGCGCACTGGCCGGTCTGCTTGGCTCCAGCGGCAAAGCGGCAGGGCTGGATAACGCCCTGGGCAACGTCAAGGACACCAACGACCTGAACAATGCCTTCAGCGCCTTGGGCATGGACAGCGGCATGATTGGCCAGTTTGCCCCGGTGCTCCTGCAATACTTCGGTCAGCAGGGCGTCGGCGGTACGCTGCTGAGCAGTCTGGGCAGCATCTGGGGCGCTGGCGCCGGTAGCTGATTCAGCGGCATCCGGCGCGCAAGGCGTCGATGCGCCGGTCCTTCTCGATCCAGAGCTGGTTGACCCAGTTCTGGACCTTCTCGCGAAATACAGGATCGTTTTCGTAATCGCCCTGCCACAGCGCCGGGTCGAGTTCGCGGGTCTGGATATCGATGATGACCCTCGGCACATTGCCGCTGATCAAGTCCCAGAACCCCGGAATCTTCTGCTGCGGGTAAACCACCGTCACATCGAGAATCGCGTCCAGCTGCTCACCCATCGCCGCCAGCACAAAGGCCACCCCGCCGGCCTTGGGCTTGAGCAGGTAATTGAACGGTGACTGCTGCTGGGCACTTTTGGCCGCCGTGAAGCGGGTGCCTTCCAGATAATTGACCACTGTTACCGGTTGGCGCTTGAACAGTTCGCAGGCCTGTCTGGTGATTTCCAGATCCTTGCCGGCCAGTTCCGGGTACTTGGCCAGGAACGCCTTGCTGTAGCGCTTCATGAACGGGTAATCCAGCGCCCACCACGCCAGGCCCAGGAAGGGTACCCAGATCAGTTCTTTCTTGAGGAAGAATTTGAAGAACGGCGTGCGCCGGTTCAGCGTCTGGATCAGCGCCGGGATGTCGACCCAGGATTGATGGTTGCTGATCACCAGATATGAAGTGTCGCGACGCAGATCGTCACCGCCGCGGATGTCCCATTGGGTGGGGATACACAGGCGGAAGATCAGCTTGTCGATCTCCGACCAGGTTTCGGCGATCCACATCACCGACCAGGAGGCGTAATCGCGAAAACGGCCGGGCAGGACCAGCTTGAGCAGGGCAAACACCATCAACGGCCCGATCAGGACCAAGGTGTTGAGCACAAGCAGCAGGGTCACGAAACAGCCGGTGAGCAGGCGGCGCATAAGTCACTCGTGGAAGCGGTTGGGCGCGCCATGATAAGCAGCTTCGGGCGACAGGCCAAATCGGTGCTGACGAATGTTTCACTTTTGGGTCGGTAGGCTTGTGGGAACGTTCAAGCGCACGACGGTCTAAAATCCGACTGTTCACTCTCATGGAAACCCATTACGTGAAATCCCTCCTTGCAGTGCTCTCCCTCATCGCCCTGCCGGTCATGGCCGCCGAGCCGACCCTCTATGGTCGTTACGAATACATCGCGCTGCCGGAAATCGGCGGAAAGGTCCTCAAGGCGAAAATGGACACCGGCGCCCTGACCGCGTCGCTGTCGGCCAAGGACATCGAAACCTTCAAGCGTGACGGCGAAGACTGGGTGCGTTTCCGCCTAGCCACCAAGGATGCGGGCAATCAGGTCTATGAACACAAGGTCGCACGGGTAAGCAAGATCAAGACCCGTTCCGAAGAGGACGAGGATGACAGCGAAGTGATCGCACCCACCAAGCGTCCGGTGGTCGATCTGGAACTGTGCCTGGGTAACGTCAAGCGCACGGTCGAGGTCAATTTGACGGATCGCAGCAGCTTTAACTACCCATTGCTGATTGGGGCCAAGGCGCTGCGTGAATTTGGGGCTGCGGTGAATCCAGCTCGGCGTTTTACGGCGGATAAGCCGGATTGTTGATTATATGAACGGGGCACCTTCGCCGGAAGGTGCCAAGCTAGATATGATCCGTGTTTGGTTCAGCTTGAAAAATACCCCGGCTCCCCCCGACGTATACCCCTATTACTAATGGGTTGCGCACTAAAGAAATTCAGCTCTCTGATTGTTGTTTCACTGTCTACGGTTCTTAAAATGTTGTTCCTTTCGGTGCCGACATTTTGCCATGCGCTTACAGTCTTCCGAAATTGAGTAAACTCTTGTGTTGGCATGTGTTCAACTGAGTCTGAAAGAGCAGAATGACTTGAAGTGATGGTGCCGCTGTTCGGCGCGCTGTTAGGTGAGGTTGCTGAATTACCGCTTCTACTGTTTGCATTGTTCAAACGAAGCTTCCGGTCCATGTTATTACCGTCGACATATGCTTGGTTGAGCTCCTTTTGGAACTGTTTCTCCTCCTTTTTCGTCAGTTTTGTCTGCTTTTGTTTTGAGGGGATTTTGGAGGGGAGTTGTACGCGATCTGGGTTGCCCGGAACTTGTTGCCATGCACCAATTTGTACAACGGTTTCGGGTTTGGATGTTTTTTTCATCACACCGATTTTTCTTAGAAAAATTTTAAGCGGACGCCAGGTGTGCCCCGTTGGATCATTGCGATTTACTGGTTCTCCTCCACAGTACGCATAAGCATTAACCCCACCCACCCCAAACGGACTCCAACTATCCGGGCTGTTAAACCGCATCAACACCGGATTGAACTGGCGATAACCATTGCCCAAATGATAATGCCCGGTCACCGGGTCCGGCCGTTCGCCGTTGAAGCCGAGCAGGCTGAGCAATCCGTTTTCCGCCGGGCGATGACCGTAGGGTGAATAGGTGAGGGGGTTGGGCTGAGTGGCATCGAGAGCGTTGAGCACCGAGAGTTGTTGGTCGGTTGCCAGCAGTGTGGTGGTCGCTTTGGTATCGAGTTGTTTTAGCTCAGCCAGTGGTTGGCCGTCATGCTGAAGGATGCTTGACCGAACGGCACCCTGAATCTCGGTGGCCAGTCGATTTTTGCAATGAAAGTGCTGAATAGCAGGTTGCTGAAGTACTGTGCAGCCATTTTGGCGATCCAATGGATCGTAGTGATAGCGACACAGTTCGGTGTCACGTGATGTGTTGGACATGGGTTGAACTCCATTCAAGATCCGGATCGCTCAACCTTGAGCATCGGAGTTTTTTCAGCCATTGCCTACTATCAGAACTGCTAGGTACTACAGACCTGACCGCCAATCAGTTCAGCCGGATTGACGCCGATCCCCCCTTGAGTCACCGTTCGCCCACTCAACCAGCGGGCTCGGACGCCATGCCTCATATCCTGATTGTCGAAGACGAAGCGGCCATTGCCGACACCCTGGTTTTCGCCCTGCAAGGCGAGGGCTTCACCACTACATGGCTTAGCCTCGGCGCGGCGGCGCTGGAGCACCAGCGCCAGACTCCGGCGGATCTGATAATTCTCGATATCGGCCTGCCGGACATCAGCGGCTTCGAAACCTGCAAGCAACTGCGGCGCTTCAGCGAAGTGCCGGTGATGTTTCTCAGTGCCCGGGATGGCGAGATCGATCGCGTCGTGGGCCTGGAAATCGGCGCCGACGATTATGTGGTCAAACCGTTCAGCCCTCGGGAAGTAGCGGCGCGGGTCCGGGCGATTCTCAAGCGCATGGCGCCCCGCACAGTGAGCGAACCGTCGACGCCGCTGTTTCGCATCGATAGCGAGCGTGTGCAAATCAGTTATCGCGGTCAACCGCTGACTCTGACCCGCCATGAATTCCGTCTGTTGCAATGCCTGCTGGAGCAGCCCGGGCGCGTCTTCAGTCGCGAACAGTTGCTCGATGCCCTGGGCGTGGCCGCCGACGCCGGTTACGAGCGCAGCATCGACAGCCACATCAAGAGCGTGCGCGCCAAGTTGCGACTGGTGAAGGCTGACGCCGAGCCGATCCAGACCCACCGCGGCCTCGGCTATAGCTACAACCCGGGACAAAGCTGATGCCGTTGGGAATCCGGATTTTCCTGGTCTATGCACTGTTCATCGGCTTGACTGGCTACTTTGTGCTCAACACGGTCATGCAAGAGATCCGCCCCGGCGTTCGCCAGTCCACCGAAGAAACCCTGGTCGATACTGCCAACCTGATGGCCGAGATCCTGCGCGACGATTTCAAGGCCGGCAGCCTCAATCAGAACCGCTGGCCGGAACTGCTCAAGGCCTATGGTGAACGACAGCCCGGAGCGAAAATCTGGGGTTTGCCAAAGAATCAGGTCAATCACCGCATCTACGTCACAGATGCCAAAGGTATCGTCGTGCTGGACTCCAGCGGGGTGGCGGTGGGGCAGGATTACTCGCGCTGGAATGACGTCTACCTGACCCTGCGCGGCGAATACGGCGCTCGCTCCACGCGCAATGACCCGAACGATCCGGGGTCTTCGGTGATGCACGTCGGCGCGCCGATTCGCGACAACGGCCAGATCATCGGCGTGGTCACCGTGGCCAAGCCCAACAGCTCGTTGCAGCCTTATGTGGATCGCACCGAACGCCGGTTGCTGGCGTATGGAGCCGGGCTGATCGGCCTCGGTCTGCTGTTCGGCGCATTGTTGTCCTGGTGGCTGAGCCGTGCCCTGCGAAGATTGACGGCCTACGCCCAAGGCGTCAGTAAAGGCCGGCGGGTTGAAGTGCCGCACTATCGCGGCGGTGAACTCGAGCAGTTGGCCACGGCGGTGGAGCAGATGCGCACGCAGCTTGAAGGCAAGGCCTACGTCGAGCGTTACGTGCACACATTGACCCATGAGCTGAAGAGTCCGCTGGCGGCGATTCGTGGTGCGGCGGAGCTGTTGCAGGGCGAGATGCCTCCGGGACAGCGGCAACGGTTCGTCGGCAACATCGACAGCGAAAGTGCGCGCATGCAGCAGTTGATCGAGCGGCTTTTGAACCTGGCACAGGTCGAGCAGCGCCAAGGGTTGGAGGAGCGGGTGGCGGTGCCATTGGCGGCATTGGTGGATGGCCTGCTGAACGCGCAATCTGCGCAGATCGAAGGTAAACAGTTGCGCGTAGAGCAAACGATTCCATCGGACCTGGTGCTAATCGGCGAGCCATTTCTGCTGCGTCAGGCGTTGGGCAATCTGCTGGACAACGCGCTGGATTTCACCCCTGTTGAAGGCGTGCTGCGATTTACCGCCGAACGGGCAGGCGAGCAGGTCGAGTTCAAGCTTTTCAATCAGGCAGAGCCTATTCCCGACTACGCGCTGCCGCGTTTGAGCGAGCGTTTCTACTCGTTGCCGCGTCCCGACAGTGGGCGCAAAAGTACCGGGCTCGGGCTCAATTTTGTCGAGGAGGTGGTCAAGCTGCATGGCGGCACCCTGAGCATCGGCAATGTCGATGGCGGTGTGCAAGTGACAGTGCACCTGCCATAGGGCCGGGTCCAGTCTCCACAAAGTCTCCACACTCCCTCCATTCATTCCTCACACAGCCAACCCAGACTTTCCCCATCCAAAACAGGGAGAGTCCCATGAACCGTAGCCTGACCCTAAAACTCGGGGCAATTGCCCTGCTGATTCTGTTGTTGCTGGTTCCACTGCTGATGATCAACGGCGTGATTCAGGACCGCCAGCAACTGCGTGACGGTGTGCTCGAAGACATTGCCCGCAGTTCCAGTTACAGCCAGCAATTGAGCGGGCCGCTGATGGTGGTGCCGTATCGCAAGGTGGTGCGTACCTGGAAGACCCGTGAAAAAACCAACGAGCGTTATCAGGAGATCGGCGAAGAGCGCGGTCGACTGTATTTCCTGCCGGAACGCTTCGAACTCGACGGCCAGGTGCAGACTGAGTTGCGCTCCCGGGGGATTTACCAGGCGCGGCTGTTTCATGCCGACAATCGCATCAGTGGGCATTTTTCGCTGCCGGCGCAGCTCGGTATCAAGGAAGACTTTGCCGATTACCGGTTCGACCAGCCGTTTCTCGCCATTGGCATCAGCGACATCCGTGGTATCGAAAATGCCTTGAAACTCGAACTCGACGGCCAGAGTCTGGACTTCATTCCCGGAAGTCAGGTCGGATGGCTGGGGGAGGGCGTGCATGTGGCGCTACCGACGCTCAACACAGAGAAGGCCACGGAGCTGGATTTCGGTTTTGACCTGCGCCTGCAAGGCACGGGTGTGTTACAGGTTTTACCGGTGGGTAAAACCAGCACAGTCTCGCTGAGCGCCGACTGGCCTCACCCAAGCTTCATCGGCAACTATCTGCCGGCCCAGCGTAAAGTCACCGATCAGGGATTCTCCGCCAACTGGCAGGCGTCATTCTTCTCTACCAATTTGCAGGAGGCCTTGAACAGTTGCGTCACCGGCGGTGACTGCACAGCCTTTAGCGGCCGCAGCTTCGGCGTGAGCTTTATCGACCCGGTGGACCAGTACCTGAAAAGCGATCGGGCGATCAAATATGCGTTGTTGTTCATCGTCCTGACTTTCGCCGGGTTCTTCCTGTTCGAAGTGCTGAAAAGCCTTGCGGTACACCCGGTGCAATATGCACTGGTAGGTGTGGCGCTGGCATTCTTCTACCTGTTGTTGCTGTCGTTGTCCGAGCACATCGGCTTTGCCCTGGCGTACCTGTTGTCAGCCAGCGGTTGTGTGTTGTTGATCGGGTTCTACGTTTGCCACGTGTTGCGCAGCGTGCGACACGGGCTGAGCTTTTCCGCGGGATTGGCGGCGTTGTATGGACTGCTCTACGGGTTATTGAGTGCAGAGGACTACGCGCTATTGATGGGCTCGTTGCTGCTGTTTGGTTTGTTGGGTGTGTTCATGGTGCTGACCCGCAAGCTGGACTGGTATGGGGTTGGGCAAAAAACGCCAAAACCATTGGACTTCGATATTGGAGCGGTGCAATGAGCCGGTCGGTGGGGCTGCGCGAGGACCAGCGCTGGAGCGAGGTGCTGGCGACGCGGATTTTGCAGTGGTTGCCGGATGAACCGCGTTGGTATTTTCGCGAGCAGGCTCGCTCCCACATGGGACCGCAGTCAAAGGTGGGAGCGAGCCTGCTCGCGAAGGGGGCGACGCAGTCAGCGAAGATCTAAACCTTCGGTATCGTCGCAATCATCGAAGGCCGCTGGCTCACCTCGAAATACCACGCTGCAAGTTGAGGATTCACTGTGCGCCAGTCCAGATCCGGATGGCGCAGGTCCAGGTAACCCAGTGCACAGGCCACGCTGATCGCGGCCACGTCGAAGTGGCAGGTCAGCTCGGCAATCGCGTCCTTTTCCAGCAATGCCAGGGCGCGACGGATTTTGTCGCGCTGGCCGTCGAGCCATTCGTCCCAGTGTTTTTCCGGGGCGCGCAGGGCGGTTTCGTAGCGCACCAGCACGGCCGCGTCCATGACCCCGTCGGCCAGTGAGGCGAGGGTAAGACGACGCCAACGGGCTGAACCTTCACGGGGGATCAGCGGGTTGCCGACGTGCTGGTGGTCGAGGTAGTCGAGGATGACCCGGCTGTCGTGGATGATGTTGCCGTCGGCCAGGCGCAGGGCCGGGATTTTGCTCAGGGGGTTGTCTTCGATCAGGGTCAGGTCCGGGTTGACCGGTGTGAGTACGCTGGATTGCAACGCCACGCGGTTCTGCTGGCCGGTTTCGTGGAGCAGCACCATGACTTTGCGAACGAAGGGAGAGAGCGGGTTGTGGTACAGGGTCATGCTCGGGGCGGACATGGCTGTGTCTCGATCGGTGGCAGTGTCGGGCAGCATAGCGTGTTGGGGGGATAGCTCAAGATGGCAAACACCTTTGTAGGAGCGAGCAGGCTCGCTCCTACAGGTTTTGTGTTTTAGCTCGCAGGTTGCAGCGTTTGATCAGCGGCAGGCCCCGAAACTATTTTCGGCTTGATCTCACGGGCAACGGTCCAGACGATGAACGCGGCAACGATGTCGAAAATCGCCAGTACCACGAACAGCGGGCTGTAGCCGATCCTGGTCACCATCACGCCAAACACCAGGGTGAACGCAGCTGCGCCCAGGTAGCCGAACATGCCGCCCATGCCGGTGGCGGTGGCCACTTCGTTTTTGCCGAAGGAGTCGGAGGTGATCGCATACAGCGCACCGGACAGGGTCTGGTGCGCGAAGCCGCCGATGCACAACAACGCGATGGCTGTGTACGGGCTGGCCACCAGGCCAATGCACGCAGGGCCGATCATGCACGAGGCGCCGAACAGCAGGACCATTTTGCGCGAGGTGAACAACGACACGTTGCAGTACTTGTGGAAGAACGGGCTCAGGTAACCGCCGAGCACGCAGCCGAGGTCGGCGGCGAGGAACGGCAGCCAGGCGAACATTGCGATCTCTTTGATGTTCATGTGCCGCTCGGTCATCAGGTACAGCGGAATCCATGCGTTGAAGGTCTGCCAGGCTGGCTCGGAGAGCATGCGCGCGCTGGCGATGGCGTAGAAGTTGCGGTTGCCGATGATCTTTTTCCAGCTGCCTTTTTTCGTCGCCGGGTCTTTGAAGTGTGCTTCCTGACCGCTGAGGATGTAGTCGCGCTCTTCGTCGCTCAGGCGCTTCTGGTCCCGTGGGTGCTTGTAGAGAACCATCCACAGGAAGGTCCAGGCCACGCCCAGGCCGCCCACGATCAGGAACGCCAGTTCCCAGCCGCTGTGCAGGATCGCCCAGACCACCAGCGGCGGCGCCAGCACGGCACCAATCGACGAGCCAATGTTGAACCAGCCAATGGCCACCGAGCGTTCTTTGGCCGGGAACCATTCAGTGGAAGTCTTGACCGCCGCCGGCAACCCCGCCGCTTCGGTCAGGCCAAGCAGGCCGCGGACAAAGGCCAGGCCCTGCCAGCCGGTCGCCAGGGCCGCCAGTGCGCAGGCAATCGACCAGGCGAAGGCGAAAATCGCGAAGCCCATTTTGGTGCCGATGGCATCGATGATGTAGCCCGCCACCGGTTGCATCAGCGCATAGCACACCTGCCATGCGACGACGATGTGCGAGTACTGCTCGGTGGAGATGTTCATTTCGCTCATCAGGGTCGGAGCGGCCACTGACAGGGTATTGCGAGCCAGGTAGTTGACCATCAGGCCGGCCGTCACCAGACCGACCATCCACCAGCGGATGCCTTTGACTTTCATCACTTCACCATCATTTTTTTGGATTTATTTTTGGTGCTGCATCTGTTGTAGGTTGTCGTACAACGTGCGTCTTTATAGGAGCGCAAGGGTAAAACTGTCAACAGATATGTCAGAGGATTTGCAGGGGGAGGCGACGGATGGGGGAAGTGTTGTCGTATGACTGTCAGGGTTTTAGGTTTTCGCAGAACCTGTGGGAGCGAGCTTGCTCGCGATGGCGGTGTGTCAGATACGACAATGGCGACTGACATGGCCCCATCGCGAGCAAGCTCGCTCCCACAGGGATCAGCGGCGTTGCAGGAGGCCACGCAGGGCTAGCACAGCAGGGATACCCAAACCCACCCAGCTCAACGAATCCCAAACACCATCCCCGAGCAACGCGGCAAACAACCCTGCCGCGCTGAGCACCGCGATGACGGTCGGAATGGTAAACACTTTCCAGAAGTTCGACTGCCGGGGTTTCATGCCACGCTCTCCGCTTTTTCCAGCACCGGCCTGGCGACCTTGCGCCGAACCACCCACAGGTAGACCCCGCTGCCGAGCACGATGATGGTCAGCACATCGAGGGTCGCCCAGAGTATCTGCATCGGCATGCCGCCGTAGTCACCGAAGTGCAGCGGTTGTGACATGCCCATGACGTCCATGTACCACGGGCGTTCGACCACCGCGGTGACTTGCAGGGTGCTGGCATCGATCAGTACCGGCGTCAGCAGGTGCGAGGTCAGGTGCGTGCTGCCCTTCATGAACACTGCGTAATGATGCTCACTGGAAAAGCGCGTGCCGGGGAAGGCGATGAAGTCCGGTTGCATGCCCGGTGCGGCTTCCCTGGCGATATCGAGCAAACGGTTGGCGGGCGCCAGTTGTGTCAGCGGTGGTGCATCCCGATAGGGCGCGATCATCGCGGTCAGCGTGTCGTTGCGCCATGCGGCAACCAGCAGGTCCGCGCAGGCACTGACGACGCCCGTCACGCCGACCACCAGCGCCCAGGTCAGGGTCACGACGCCGATCAGGTTATGCAGGTCAAGCCAGCGCAGGCGGGTGGATTTGTCCTGGCGCACGGTGGCGAATTTCAAGCGGCGCATGAACGGCAGGTACAGCACCGTACCGGAGACAATCGCTATCACGAACAGAATCCCCATGAACGCCAGCAACAACTTGCCAGGCAGCCCGGCGAACATGTCCACGTGCAGGCGCAGCATGACCATCATGAAACCGCCGTTGGCCGATGGCGTCTCCAGCGCTTCGCCGGTACGGGCGTCGAGCATGAAGGTGTGGGACGAGTTCGGCTCGGTGCCCGCCGTCGCGGCCATGATGGTCAGCACCGCGTTGGGCTCATCGTCCTCGAAGCCGAAATACTGCATGACTTCACCGGGGCGATGCTTCTCGGCGGTCTCCACCAGCTGCTGCAAATTCAGGTGCGGGGTGTCCGCCGGCATTTCCTTCACTTCAGGCGCATCGCCCAGCAAGTGGTCGATCTCGTGGTGAAAGATCAACGGCAGGCCGGTCAGTGCCAGCAGTAACAGGAACACCGTACAAATCAGGCTGGTCCAGGTATGAACAGCGGACCAGCGGCGAATCGTTTTACTTTTCATTTCAAAGCCTTCAGAAAAACCAAAGCCGCCCACGAAGGACGGCCTGGTCATTGGGCGTGTCAGCTCAAAGCGTTACCACTTGTAGGTTGCACTTGCGACGACACTGCGCTGGTCGCCGTAGTAGCAGTAGTAGCTGTCGCAAGTCGAGATGTAGTCCTTGTCGAACAGGTTGGTCGCGTTAACGGCCAGCGAAGCGCCTTTGAGGCTGTTGTCCAGGCGACCGAGGTCGTAGTGAACCACTGCGTCGAACACCGTGTAGGCGTCGGCCTTGCCCAGCCAGGTGTTGGCCTGGTCTCCATAGGTATTGCCGGTATAGCGCGCACCGGCACCGATGCCGAAGCCGTCCAGCACGCCGTTGTGCCAGGTGTAGTCGCCCCACACCGACGCTTGCTGGTTAGGCATCAGTTGCAGGCGATTGCCCTTGTAGATGCCCTCTTGCACTTCGGATTTGGCCAGGGTGTAGGCAGCGGTGACCTTGAGGTTTTCGGTCACGTCGGAAACGGCTTCCAGCTCCAGGCCTTTGACTTTCACTTCGCCGGTCTGGCTGGTGACTGTCACGTTGCCCACGTTGTTGGTGACGGAAACGTTTTTCTGGGTCAGGTCATACACAGCCGCCGTCAGCAGGGTGTTGCTGCCCGGTGGCTGGTACTTGATCCCCAGTTCCCATTGCTTGCCCTCGGTCGGCTTGAACGACTCGGTCGGCGAGGCGACGGCATTGCTGGTCGGCTGGAACGATTCAGCGTAGGACAGGTAGGGTACGAAGCCCGAGTCGAACACGTAGCTGATCGCCGCGTTGCCGCTGAAGTTCTTGTCGCGCTCAGTGTTGGTGGCATCGCCCTTGTTGAAGAACGTGGTTCCGGTGTGGACCCAGTCTTCACGACCGCCGAGGGTCAGGCGCCATTGGCCGAGGGCCATCTGGTCCTGGATGTACAGGCCGGTCTGCTGGGTCTTTTGTTCGTAGTCGTAGAACGCCGTGGAGCGTGGCGGACGGGTTATCGGCAAACCATAGATCGGGTCGTTGACGTTGATGCCCGGCGCGGTGCCGAAGATCGAGAGGTAGTTGGTGGTGTTGCGCTGGTGATCCAGGCCGATCAGCAAGGTGTGACTGACGTCGCCGGTGACGAAGTCGCCCTGGAGGTTGTTGTCCACGGCGAACTGTGCGATGTCTTCGTCGACATTGGTGGTGCCGCGGCCGGTGTTGCCTTGATCGTCAACGACAAACCCGAGATCGGCAAAGTCGGGGTTGTAGCTATTGACGGTCACGGCCTGGAACGATAGCTCTGACTTGGTGTAGCGCAGGTTCTGCCGGAACTGCCAGACATCGTTCAGGCGGTGTTCGAAGGCATAACCCAGCGCGTAGTAGGTGCGGTCGTAGTAGTCGTAGTCCGGGTCACCCAGGTTCTTGTGGTGGGAGATATCGCCGAACGGCATGTCGATCTTGGTGCCCTGGATCGGATAGAACTGACTGGTGATACCGGTATCGTCACGGGTGAACTGCGTAAGCAGGGTGAACCTGGTGTCTTCGTCGATGTTCCAGGTCAGGCTGGGCGCGATGTTGTAGCGCTTGTCATCGATGTGGTCGATGGGCGTGCCGCCGTCGCGCAGCACGCCGCTGAGGCTGTACAGGAACTGGCCTTCCTCATCGATCTTGCCAGTGCTGGCGAAGTTGATCTGGCGATGATTGTCGCTGCCGTATTGCAGCTGGATCTCGCTGCTGGCTTCAGCGCTTGGGCGACGGCTGACCATGTCCAGCAGGCCGCCCGGCGGGGTCTGTCCGTACACCGAGGAAGCCGGGCCGCGCAGCAGCGCCAGTCGGTCGAGGTTCCAGGTTTCCTGTTTCGGGTTGGAGTACACACCTTTTGGCAGTGGCAGGCCGTCGAGGAATTGAGTCGGCTCGAACCCCCGCACGCGCAACCAGTCGGCGCGGGTGTCGCTGCCGAAGCTGCTGGAGGTGATGCCCGGCAAGTAGCGCACGGCATCGTCGAGGGTGTGCGCGTTGCGGTCGTCCATCTGCTCTCGAGTGACGACCGAAATCGAACGCGGCGCCTCGACCAGCGCGGTGTCGGTCTTGGTGCCGGCGGCGGTGCGCTTGGCCAGGTAGCCCTGTACCGGGCCCCAGGCGCTTTCAGTGTCTTGCACGCCGATCACGCTGGTGGCCGGCAGGTCCATCACCCCTTCTGGCACGGCCACCAGGGTATAGGTGCCCGCACTGCTCTGCTCCAGTTGCAGGCCGGTGCCACGCAGGGCTTCGCGCAGGGCGTCGGGTGCGTCGAACTGGCCTTTGACCGGCGCCGAGGTCTTGCCCGCCGCGAGGGATGGATTCAATGACAGGGCCAGACCGGCCTGGCTGGCAATCTGGTTCAGAGTGTTGACCAGTGGCGCGGCCGGCAGGTTGTAGGCGCGGACGCTGGACGTCTGTTCAGCGGCGACCAGTTGGCTGCTGGCCAACGGGGTACAAAGGGCAATGGCGACCGCCAGCAAACTGCGGCGCAACAGGGAGTCTAGCGAACGAGGCATACAGCGGCTCCTGAATGGAAACATTTCTCAATTGCCTGTGTGCCGAACGAAAATAAAAAAGTGATAGGGCTGGATGAAAATAATTTCGATTCAGAAGTCGGTTGCGGCTGGTATTGGGTCAAAACGGTTTTTGCGGGGAGTCGAACGCCGCCATCGCGAGCAAGCTCGCTCGCGATGACGGTTGATCAGACAAAAAGCTTTTCAGGGCTTGGTATCAGCCTTGGCCACGACTTTCACCCACCATTGCGTGTGCTGTTCGATCTGCACCGGCAGGGTCGGCAACAGGGCGTTGAGTGCCAGGTCGGTGTCGCGTAGCGGGAAGCTGCCGGTGATGCGCAGGTCGGCCACTTCAGGGGCGACCCCGACGTAACCGTTTCGATAGCGGCCGATTTCATGCACCAAATCTTCCAGCCGCGTGTTGTCCACCACCAGCATGCCGCGGGCCCAGGCATCCGCGCCGAGGTTGACGGCCAGAATCGGGCCCAGGCCGTTGTTGCGGATCAGCACCTGCTGGCCTTCGTGCAGAATCTGTTCGTCAGGATTGGACTCAGGGTGAACCGCCACCGCCGACTGCAATACGCTCAAGCGCGTTCCGTCTTCCTCGCGCTTGACCAGAAACCGCGTTCCCAGCGCACGCATGCTGCCTTCACGGGTTTCTACGATGAACGGCCGGGGATCGCCATGGCCGGTTTCGACCAGGATTTCGCCTTCCTGAAGCACAACGCGCCGCTGTTTTTCATCGAAACGCACATCCAGTGCGCTGTGGGTGTTGAGATTGATCAGCGTGCCGTCAGCCAGACGCAGGGTGCGCTGCTCGCCAACGGCGGTGCGCTGGTCGGCCAGCCAATAGTCGATCGGCAGGTAACGATCCCCGGCGAACAGGGCCAGGCCGATCATGGCAACGATACTGGCGAAACCGTTGCCAAGCTTGCGCACTCGCCGGCGGATGCCTTCGCGCGATTGCAGCAAGGCCGTGCGGGCCGGGCCGCTGGCCACGCTGAAACGCTGGTCGAGCATACCCAACTGGCGCCAGGCGCGGGCGTGCTCTTCGTGGGCCGCGTGCCACTTGGCGAACTCTTCACGTTCTATCGGGTTGGCGCAGTCCATGGACAACTGCCAGGCAATCGCCGCGTCCAGCACGTTGGCCGATACCGGTTTGGAACCGAGCGGATTCATGTCGGCTCACCATACAGCGCGATGTAGCACTGGCGAATGCCTTGAGCCAGGTACTGGCGCACCCGCGGCACCGATACACCGAGGCGCTCGGCGATTTCTGCATGGCTGAGGCCGTCGAGACGGTTGTAGAGGAACGCCGCCCGGGCCTTGCTGGAAAGCTTGCCGAGCAGGCGGTCGATGTTTTTCAGGTCTTCGAGGATCATTTGCTGTTCTTCCACCGACGGTTGTTCGGCTTCGGGAATCAGCATCAGCTCGGTGAGGTAGGCCTGTTCCAGCGCGGCACGGCGGAAATAATCGAACAGCAGGCCCTTGGCGATCGCCACCAGGAACGCCCGGGGCTCGCGCGGTACCTTCAGTTCTTCACGGCCCAGCAAACGCACGAAAGTGTCCTGGCTCAGGTCTTCGGCCCGCTGCGGGCAGGCGACGTTGCGTCGAAGCCAGGCCAATAGCCAACCGCGATGGTCGCGATATAACGCGCCGACGAGCTCACTTTGGGGGCTTGGGACTGACGACACGCCGCATCACCGATTGGGAAGTATTAACTAACGAGAATTGTTCGCGATTGTGGCAGAGGCGAGGGAGGTAAGCAATTGGCGTTGGTCGGGCGGGACATTTGCGACGGCCCCTGTAGGCGCGAGGAGGCTCGCTCCTACAGGGATGGCGTATGGGTCAGAAGGACGGCGCCTGCTGCCGGCGTTTCCACTGATTCAAGCGCTGTTGCAGGTTCAACGGGCTGTGAATCTGCTGCTGTCGCGCACGGCTGAACAGGATCATCATCAGTTCGGCGGTGGCCAGGGCGTCGGCGCTGGCGTGGTGGCGCTCGAAGACTTCGAGCTTGAACCAGTCGATCCAGTCGTCCAGCCCGGCCTCGCGAATGTGCGCCTGGGGACATAGCAGCGGCGCAATATCCGCCACATCCAGAAACGGATGCTGCAATTTGAAACCCAGGTGATCTTTCAATGCACGGCCGAGCATGTGCTGGTCAAACGGCGCGTGGAAGGCCAGTACCGGACTGTCCCCGATGTACTCCATCAGGTCGAGCAGTGCTTCTGCCGGTTCGCTGCCCGCCGCAATGGCGCTGGGGCCAATGCCATGGATCAGCACGCTGGGGCCGAGTTTCACTTGCGGATATTGCAGGGTGCGTTCGAACATTTGGCGAAAGTCGATGGCCCCGTCCTCGATCACCACCGCGCCGATGGACACCACGTGGTCCTTGTTCAGGTTCAAGCCGGTGGTTTCCAGATCGAGCACCACCCAGCGCTGTTCGCGCAGGCTGGACTCAGTCAGGTCGGCCGCCGTCGGTAATTGCTCCAGCCGATATTGCAGGTGGGCGGGCAGGGTGAGGCTCGGCGGGCGCAGCCACGAAAACAGGCTCATAACTGATACCGCAAGGCCAGGCTGCTTTGCAGGCGTTGTGCCTGGCGCAGGGACTCACGCAGGATGCGTCGGTCCAGATGATTGAGGCTGTCGGGATCGACCCGATTCGAGTAAGGAAAATTCTCCCGGGTCTGTAGTTGGTGTTGCTGCATGCGGGTTTGCTGGATGAAGTGATAGGCCTCTTCGTACGCGGCGCCGTCCAGGGGATCAATGACCTCCTTGTCGACCAACTGGCGAAAGCGCTCCAGCGTGTTGTTCGCTTCGATACCGTGGACCAGGGCCAGCAACCGGGCGCCGTCGACAAAGGGTGCCAGGCCCTGGGTCTTCAGGTCCAGGGTGGCCTTCTCGCCATTTTTGCGCGCCAGCACGAAGTCGCGGAAACGTCCTACGGGCGGTCGATTGCGCAGCGCATTCTCGGCCATCATGCGCTGGAACAAGCGGTTGTCGCCGACCTGGTCGAGAATGCCCCGGCGCAACTGCTCACAGCCTTGTTCGCTGCCCCAGACCACGCGCAAATCGAAATAAATGCTCGAACCCAGCAGGTTTTCCGGGGTTGCCTCGCGGATAAACGCCGCAAAGCGCCGCGCCCATTCGGCGCGGGACAGGCACAGTTCGGGGTTACTGGCCATGATATTGCCCTTGCACAAGGTGAAGCCGCACAGCGCCAGGCTCTGGTTGATCTGCTGGGCAATGGGCAACAGCTTGCCGCGAATCTCGGCGGCTTGTGCCGCGTCGCTGGCTTCGAACAGAATGCCGTTGTCCTGATCGGTGTGCAGGGTCTGCTCGCGACGGCCTTCGCTGCCGAAACACAGCCAGCTGAACGGCACACCGGGGTCGCCTTTTTCGGCGAGGGTCAGTTCGATCACCCGGCACACGGTGTGGTCGTTGAGCAAGGTGATGATGTGGGTGATCTGCGTCGAAGACGCGCCGTGGGCCAGCATGCGCTCGACCAGTTGACCGATTTCGCCCCGCAGCGCCACCAGGTTTTCCACTTTCTGGGCATTGCGGATAGTGCGCGCCAGGTGCACCAGGTCGACCCGTTGCAGGGAAAACAGGTCGCGCTCGGAAACCACGCCGCACAAGCGCTGGTCCTTGACCAGGCAGACATGGGCGATGTGACGCTCGGTCATGGCAATCGCCGCGTCGAATGCACTGTGATCCGGCGACAGGAAGAACGGCGCCCGGGTCATGTGCCCTTCGATGGCTTCGTTGAAATCACTGCTGCCGTTGGCTACGGTCTGACGCAGGTCGCGCAGGGTGAAAATCCCCAGTGGCGCCTTGTGTTCGTCGACCACCACGATGCTGCCGACCTGTTGTTCGTGCATCAACGTCACGGCTTCGCGCAATGGTGTCTGCGGGGTGCATGTCACCGGGTGACGCATAGCCAACTCGCCCAGACGGGTATTGAGCGAATATTGGGTGCCGAGGGTTTCCACGGCTTTTTGCTGCACTTGTTGGTTGACCTGATCCAGCAGACTGCTGACGCAGCGCAGGGCGAAGTTGCGGAAAGTGTCCGATAGCGAAAACAGGCGGATGAACGCCGGCTTGTTCAGTTGCAGGCAGAAGGTGTCTTCGCCGGCCAGGTGCTCGGTGCGGGTCGCCCGTTCACCCAGCAACGCCGCGAGGGGGAAACACTCGCCGGTGGTGATCTCGAAGACCGTTTCGGTGCCACCTTTTGCCGTATGCGGACGCTCGCCCACGACCCGGCCTTGCTTGACGATATAGAAGTGCTCGACCGGCCCGTCGGCGGGTTTGATGATGCTCTCGCCGGGGGCATAAAAACGCAGTTGACATTGCTCGACCAGATACGCCAGGTGAGCGTGTTCCATCTGGTTGAAGGGCGGGAAGCGCTGAAGGAATTGCAACGTGCCCTGGATGTTCTGCAACACCGCGGTTTTCCCTGCCTGTGTGAAGGCGTCCGCTTTACTCATAACCATTACCGCAGTCTTTTTTGAATTGTTGTGGTCGGGTGACATGGACATGGTCGACCCCTACGGTCGGGGTGCCCATTGGACGTAAGTCTAGGTAGGCGGTTAGCGCCCTGAAATGTCGGAAGAAGCCTACGCAAGTGTGCGAAAAACCTCTCTGCTCCCCTATTGGAAAATTATCTGCCGGAGTGCACATTGGTGGTCAGCTTAGCGATGTCTCTTAACTGTGCTAGGGAATTGAATTGAACATGTAGAGAACGCCATGTCCGACCACGATATTTTGAGCAACGCCGAGCGCGAAGCGCTGAGTGCCGTCATGCTGGAGCCTGACCTGCCGCTGCAACGAGTGCTGATCGTCGACGACGATAAAGACGCCCGGGAACTGCTGTCAGAGATCCTCGCGTTGGAGGGCATCAACTGCATAACGGCGGCCAGCGGAGAAGCGGCACTCAAGATGCTGGTGACCGAGGCTGAGATCAAAAAAACCTCGATCGGTTTAATGATCACCGACTTGCGAATGGGCCACATTGACGGTCTGGAACTGATTCGTCAGGTACGCGAATCGGTAAGGGCGGCATTGCCGATCATCATTGTCTCGGGTGACGCCGACGTGAAGGATGCGATCGCCGCGATGCATATGAGCGTGGTGGATTTTTTGCTCAAGCCGATTGATGCCAGCCATCTGGTGACACTGGTAAAACGCGAGCTGGGCATTAAGTAACTCAAGCCTGTAGTTATTAATTACAGGCTTGAGTTGTTTTGTTGGTTTTTATTTGTAATTTAACTTATCTAACTGGCCCGCGAAAAAGCTACTCACAAATAGCTTGTTTTTTCTTCCTGTGTTTCAGTTATCGTTCAGTTCTTGAGGGCTAATGCAGGCATTTATTTGATGTCGCGCTTGGTTCAATAAAATCTGTCGTAGCACTATCCAGGTTGCCAGTTTGACTCTTAAATATTAGCGGCTTGAGTATGCCGATGGCAGTCGTGTATTCAGGCTTCGGCTAATTCCTGTGGATAAAACTCCGGTAAAGGTCAGGTCATTACTCTTCCTGGATTGTGTGGCTGTGTATCACAATGAGGACGATATGATAAAGAAAATGGAGTTTCGCGATCTTGTACTTGTTATCGGTGTGACAGTGATGTGGGGTAGCAATTTTACGGTAATTGGTATCAGTCTTGACGGTATCGATCCTTTCATATTGACAGCATTGCGTTTTACTTTCTGTGCATTACCGTTGGTGTTTTTCCTCCCCAAACCCAAGGGTATCAGTACATTTGTAACTATCGTCTACGGTTTGTTGTTTGGTGTCGGAATGTGCTGGTTGATGAACTATGGCATGTTTCTTGGTGTCAGTGCCGGCGTGACATCTTTGCTCTTGCAATTCAGTGCTTTTTTCACAGTCATCTGGGGAGTACTTCTGTTTGGCGAGAAAATGACGGCAATACAGGTGGCTGGCATTCTCATGGCGTTGGTTGGGCTGATGTTTATAATTCATGTAACGGACGGCGATGCCGAAAGCTTTGGACTTTTTCTGGTATTGCTCGGCGCATTGTTCTGGAGTCTTTGCAATGTGTTGGTCAAGAGAAGCAAAGTTGTTGATATATTTTCCTTTGTCGTTTGGTCGAGTCTGTATGCAACACCTCCTCTATATCTGATGACTTACTGGGTCAAAGGCGCAGCCCCTTTCCAGTCGTTGCTAACGGACATGACCGCTCCGGTGCTGGCATCTGTCCTGTTTCAGGCCTATGTGGCGACGGTATTCGGGTATTGGGTGTGGAACCGAATGATTGAGAAGTATCCGGCGAGCCAGGTTGCACCGTTGTCAGTGATTGTTCCGATATCGGGCATCTTGACCTCGTGGTATGTACTCGACGAACCCATTGGTGGCGAAAAACTGTTTGCTCTCGTAATCACGGTCCTCGGAATTGCCTTGTTCATGAATGCGTCGAGAATAGGCCATTGCATCGCTGCAAACGCGTTGCGTTACAGGAGGTAGCCCTGCATTTGCTGGAAGCTGAAACAAAAATCCCCCGGTTTTTCAACCGGGGGATTGCTGTGAAGACAGCTGGTTACAACCCGTTCTTCGCCTTGAACTCGCGACGACGACGGTGCAGGACCGGCTCGGTGTAGCCGTTCGGCTGCTTCGTGCCTTCGACCACCAGTTCAACCGCCGCCTGGAAGGCAATGTTGCTGTCGAAGTTCGGGGCCAGCGGACGGTACAGCGCATCGCCGGCGTTCTGACGATCAACCACCGGCGCCATGCGCTTGAGGCTTTCCATGACCTGGTCTTCGGTGACGATGCCATGGCGCAGCCAGTTGGCGATGTGCTGGCTGGAAATACGCAGCGTGGCACGGTCTTCCATCAGGCCGACGTCGTTGATGTCCGGCACTTTCGAACAGCCGACGCCCTGGTCGATCCAGCGCACTACGTAACCGAGAATGCCCTGGGAGTTGTTGTCCAGTTCGTTCTTGATCTGTTCGGCGGTCCACTGCGGGTTCACCGCCAGCGGGATGGTCAGGATGTCGTCCACCGAAGCGTGGGCACGCTTGGCCAGTTCGGCCTGACGGGCGAACACGTCAACTTTGTGGTAGTGCAGCGCGTGCAGCGCAGCAGCGGTCGGCGATGGTACCCAGGCGGTGTTGGCACCGGCCATCGGGTGAGCGATTTTCTGTTCGAGCATCGCCGCCATCAGGTCAGGCATGGCCCACATGCCTTTACCGATCTGTGCGCGACCTTGCAGGCCGGTGCTCAGACCGATATCGACGTTGGAGTTCTCGTAGGCGCCGATCCATTTTTCCGCCTTCATGTCCGCCTTGCGCACCATCGGGCCGGCTTCCATGGAGGTGTGGATTTCATCGCCGGTGCGGTCGAGGAAACCGGTGTTGATGAACACCACACGCTCACTCGCCGCCTTGATGCAGGCCTTGAGGTTGATCGTGGTACGACGCTCCTCGTCCATGATCCCGACTTTGAGGGTGTTGAGCGGCAGGCCCAGCACGTCTTCGATGCGACCGAACAGCTCGTTGGTGAACGCCGCTTCTTCCGGGCCGTGCATCTTCGGCTTGACGATGTAGATCGAGCCGGTGCGGGTGTTTTTGCGCGAAGTGTTGCCGTTCAGGTTGTGCATCGATGCCAGGCAAGTCACCAAGCCATCGAGAATGCCTTCCGGCACTTCGTTACCGTCTTTGTCCAGGATCGCATCGATGGTCATCAGGTGACCGACGTTGCGCACGAACAGCAACGAACGACCGTGCAGGCTCAGTTCACTGCCATCGACAGCGGTGTAGGTACGGTCGGCGTTCATGGTACGGGTAAAGGTCTGACCGCCCTTGGCGACGTTTTCCGACAGATCGCCCTTCATCAGGCCGAGCCAGTTGCGGTAGATCACCACTTTGTCATCGGCGTCGACGGCGGCAACCGAGTCTTCGCAGTCCATGATGGTGGTCAGTGCGGCTTCCATCAGGATGTCTTTGACGCCGGCCGCGTCGGTCTGGCCGACCGGGGTGTTGGCGTCGACCTGGATTTCGAAATGCAGGCCGTTGTTTTTCAGCAGGATCGCGGTCGGTGCAGAGGCATTGCCCTGGAAACCGATCAGTTGTGCGTCGTTGCGCAGGCCGGTGTTGCTGCCGCCTTTAAGGGCGACCACCAGTTTGCCGTCAACGATCTTGTAGCCGGTGGAATCGACGTGGGAGCCGGCCGCCAATGGCGCCGCTTCGTCGAGGAAGGCACGGGCGAAGGCGATGACCTTGTCGCCGCGAACTTTGTTGTAGCCTTTGCCTTTTTCCGCGCCGTCAGCTTCGCTGATGGCGTCGGTGCCGTAGAGCGCGTCATACAGCGAACCCCAACGGGCGTTCGAGGCATTGAGGGCGAAACGGGCATTCATCACCGGCACCACGAGCTGCGGGCCGGCCATGCGGGCGATTTCTTCGTCGACGTTTTGCGTCGTTGCCTGGAAATCGGCCGCTTCTGGCAGCAGATAACCGATCTCTTGCAGGAAGGCTTTATAGGCCACGGCGTCATGCGCTTGACCGGCACGGGATTGGTGCCAGCCATCGATGCGAGCCTGGAAATCATCGCGTTTGGCGAGTAGGGCTTTGTTCTTCGGCGCCAGGTCATGAATGACCTTGTCGGCACCGGCCCAGAACTGATCGGCGGTGAGGCCGGTTCCGGGAATGGCTTCGTTGTTCACGAAGTCGAACAGGACTTTGGCGACCTGCAGGCCACCGACTTGAACGTGTTCAGTCATTGCTTGCCTCACTCTGCTCAGCTATTTCGCTTTTCAGCTCTTCAATTTAACAATGAAGCCTTTGGCCATTTAAACCACAAACCCCTCTACCAGTACATGCCCATGACAGGCGGCTGGGTTGGGACCAATCAACGGCTTGGGGCCTTGCTGACAGGGCTTTCAGGGTTGCGAACGTGCCTGCGGCAGACATCGATCCAACGTTATGTAGTGCGCGCTGCGGCATACTACATGATGAATTGCGGTTGTGAAAATTAGACTAATTACGTCGTTCTGCGACCCCATGACGCATTGCGGTCACGTCGGGGAGCGTGATGTTCTCAAAAAACTATTGGATTGTTCCAGCTAAATATCAAAAGTTGTACACGATTTGTTGGGTCAGTCAGATCGGCGGTGCCTTCATTCGCGAGCAAGCCCGCTCCCACAAGGACAGCGCATGACTCTGTGGGAGCGGGCTTGCCCGCGAAGAGGCCAGTCGATACACCTTTGATTTCGGATCTGCCCAGGCACCATCCAACCCTTGCCTATACTTGGTTCTCTATAACAAAAGTCATGACAAGAGGGCTGTGCCATGGACCACCTCGTACTCACTGTTTTTGCTCCGGACAAACCCGGGCAAGTCGAGCGCATTGCCCAATGCATTGCCGAGCACGGCGGCAACTGGCTGGAAAGCCGCATGTCGCGTATGGCGGGACAATTCGCCGGGATTCTTCGGGTGGGGGTGCCGGCCGAGGCCTACGACGAACTGGTCGATGCCTTGCAGAGCTTGTCCGCTCATGGCATTCGCGTATTGATCGCAGAAAGCGGTATCGAACAATCCTGCACCTGGAAACCGATTGCCATGGAACTGGTGGGCAATGATCGCCCGGGGATCGTGCGTGACATTACGCGCTTGCTGAGCGAGCAGGGGGTGAATCTGGAACGGCTGGTCACCGAAGTGCGTCCGGCACCGATGAGCAGCGAGCCGCTGTTCCATGCCGAAGCGATTCTCGCGGTCCCGCTGACGCTGTCGCTGGACGTACTGCAATCGCGCCTGGAAACCCTGGCTGACGACCTGATGGTCGAGTTGGTGCTGCGCAGTGAACCCTGATCAGGTTATCCAAGTTAAACGTGCACCGGCCTGTGGATAACCTGTAGAGACACATCGCCAGGCCACGCCGACCGGGGGTTTTCAGGTTCTGATCAAAAAACCAGCAGTTTCAGATACTTGCGCACAAACGGCGGGGATCACGCTGTGGATAACCTTGGGAAGGAATGATGCAGGCCACGGAAGACGTGGCCTGCAGGCTTTTGTGCGTTTTTTGATCAGCTGCGGCGGCGCAAACTTATCCACGCATCGATGCTGTAAACCGCCAGGCCGGCCCAGATAAACATGAACGCTACCAAGGTGCTGGACGACAGGTGTTCGCCAAACAGCAGGACTGCTTGCAGTAGCACCAGTGTCGGGGCCAGATACTGGAGAAAGCCCAGTGTCGTGTAGGGCAAATGCCTTGCAGCAGCGTTGAAACAGACCAGCGGCACCAGCGTGATCGGGCCGGCGGCGACCAGCCACCAGGCCTGGGACGTGGTCCAGAATTCGGCCTGGGCGCTGCTGGCCGTCGGATTGAGCAGCAACCAGCCAAGTGCAATCGGCACTAGCATCCAGGTTTCCACCACCAGCCCCGGCAGCGCCTTGACGGGCGCCTGCTTGCGAATCAGGCCATAGAAACCGAAGGTCAGTGCCAGCACCAGCGACACCCATGGCAGGCTGCCGACTTGCCAGACCTGTTGCGCCACACCGACAGCCGCCAGACCGACGGCAATCCATTGCATGCGCCGCAGCCGTTCGCCAAGAATCAGCATGCCCAGCAACACGTTCACCAAGGGGTTAATGTAGTAACCCAGGCTGGCCTCCAGCATGCGTCCGTTGTTCACCGACCAGACGTAGGTCAGCCAGTTGGCTGCGATCAGCGCACCGCTCAGGGCCAGGATCGCCAGCCGCTGCGGGTTTTCTCGCAGTTCGCGCCACCAGCCGGGATGCTTCCAGACCATCAGCAACAAGGCGCCGAACAGCGCCGACCACAGTACCCGGTGAATGATGATTTCCACGGCGGGCACACTGGCGATGGCTTTGAAGTAGAGGGGGAAAAGTCCCCAGATGATGTAGGCACTCAGGCCTAGAATGTACCCGCGACGCGGGTTGGCGGCTTGCATGCAGAATCCTTGCTTAGGCAGCTAACAAAGAAGGGATTGTAAGGTGGTTGTATAGATGTGTCGTGTCAGAAAAAAGATCGCAGCCTTCGGCAGCTCCTACAGAGAAAACATATTCGCCCTGTAGGAGCTGCCGAAGGCTCGGGCCGCGTTCGGACGATCTTTTGATTTTCGATTAAAACAGCTTCAACGGCTCTTCATTGAGCGCCGCCAATTGCTCGCGCAACGCCAACACCTGATCCCCCCAATACCGTTCGGTACCGAACCAAGGGAAACTGCGGGGGAAGGCCGGGTCTTCCCAGCGGCGGGCGAGCCAGGCGCTGTAGTGCATCAGGCGCAAGGCGCGCAGCGGTTCGATCAAGGCCAGTTCACGGGGGTTGAAGTCGTGGAACTCGTTGTAGCCGTCCATCAGTTCCGACAACTGGCTCAGGCAATCCTGACGGTCGCCGGCGAGCATCATCCAGATGTCCTGCACCGCTGGGCCCATGCGGCAGTCGTCGAGGTCGACGATATGGAACATCTCGTCACGGCACATCATGTTGCCGGGGTGGCAGTCACCGTGCATGCGGATGTTCTGGTGCGGCGTGTTGCTGTAGGCATCTTCCACACGCTTGAGCAAATCGCGGGCCACCGATTCGTAGGCCGGTAGCAGGCTGCGGGGGATGAAGTTGCCATCGAGCAACGTGGCCAGCGAGTCATGGCCGAAGTTCTTTACCGCCAGCGCTTCACGGTGCTCGAACGGCCGAGTCGAGCCGACCGCATGCAGGCGTCCGAGCAACTGGCCCAGGCGATACAACTGGTCGAGGTTGCCCGGTTCCGGTGCGCGGCCGCCACGACGGGGGAACAGGGTGAAGCGGAATCCTTTGTGTTCGTGCAGGGTTTCACCGTTGTGGATCAACGGCGCCACGACCGGCACCTCGCAGTCGGCGAGTTCGGCGGTGAACTGGTGCTCTTCCAGAATCGCTTCGTTGCTCCAGCGTTGCGGCCGGTAGAACTTGGCGATCAGCGGCTCGGCGTCTTCGATACCGACCTGATAGACGCGGTTCTCGTAGCTGTTGAGGGCCAGGATGCGCGCGTCGCTGAGAAAGCCGATGCTTTCAACGGCATCGAGCACGAGGTCTGGGGTGAGGGTTTCAAACGGGTGGGCCATGCTGACTCCTGCGCGCAGCAGGCTGCTGCGTCCGGCCAGGCATGGTAGCGCAGACGGCGCGGTTTTAGTGGTTGGACTGAGATGTGTGGTGTCTGGGCTGACGCCATCGCGAGCAAGCTCGCTCCCACAGGAGATCTCTGGTGTGCCGCCGATCGCATGCACGCCGACAATCCAAAGTGGGAGCGAGCTTGCCCGCGAAGAGGCCCTGTCAGGCGCCGACGATCCCGCCATCTTCCCGAGAAATCGCCATCACCGAAGACCGCGGCTTGCCATTGGGCAGATGCTCGGGAAAGGTCGAACCACCGTTTTCACCCGGATGCTGGATCCCGACAAACAGGGTCTTCTGGTCCGGCGAGAAGCTGATCCCTGTCACTTCACAACCTACCGGGCCAACCATGAAGCGGCGAATCTCGCCGGTTACCGGGTCGGCACAGAGCATCTGGTTGTTGCCCATGCCGGCAAAGTCTCCGGCGTTGCTCGAATCGCCGTCGGTGAGAATCCACAAGCGTCCGGCCTTGTCGAAGCCCAGGCCGTCCGGGCTGTTGAACATGTTCTGCGGCGTGATGTTCGACGATCCGCCTTTGGGTGTGCCGGCGTGAACCCCCGGATTACCGGCGACGACGAACAGGTCCCAGGCAAAGGTTTTCGAGCCGTGATCGTCACGCTCGGTGCGCCAGCGCAGGATCTGCCCGTAGACGTTCTTCTCGCGCGGGTTCGGCCCGCCCACCGGTTGCCCGTCTTCGCCGCGTTTGGCGTTGTTGGTCAGCGTGCAGTAAACCTGGCCATCCTTGGGGCTGACCACGATCCATTCCGGGCGGTCCATGCGGGTGGCTTTCACCACACTGGCAGCCAGGCGGGCGTGGATCAGCACTTCGGCCTGATCGGCAAAGCCGCTGCTGGCATCGATGCCGTTTTTGCCATGGGTCAGTTCGATCCATTCGCCCTGGCCTTTCGGGTGATCGACGTTGCCGTCGCCGGCATCGAAACGCGCTACGTACAGGGTGCCGTGGTCGAGGATGTCGCGGTTGGCCTTGGGGTTCTTGTGGTCGATCTTGTCGCGGCTGACGAATTTGTAGATGAACTCACCGCGCTCATCGTCGCCCATGTACACCACGGCATGACCGTCGGCGGTTTCGGCCAGGGCGGCGTTTTCGTGTTTGAAGCGGCCCAGGGCCGTGCGTTTGACCGGCGTCGACTTCGGATCGAACGGATCGATCTCCACCACCCAGCCGTGACGGTTCAGCTCGTTGGGGTTCTTGGCCATGTCGAAGCGCTCGTCGTACTGGTGCCAGTTGATCTCTTTGCTGGTGGCCACCACGCCGTAGCGTTTTTGCGCCGGGTCGAATTTCTGCTCGGCGTTGCTGCTGCCGAAGCAGTCGGTGAAGTTCTCTTCACAGGTCAGATAGGTGCCCCACGGTGTCTTGCCGTTGGCGCAGTTCTGGAAGGTGCCCAGGACATTCTTGCCCTGTGGATCGGCGCTGGTTTTGAGCAGGGCATGTCCGGCGGCCGGGCCGCTCAGGGTGATGGGTGCGTTGCCGTGAATGCGGCGGTTGTAGCGCGAGCCCTGGACGAAATGCCATTGGCCGTTCTTGCGCTGCACTTCAATCACCGACACACCTTCACAGGCCAGCGCCTTGCGCACTTCTTCGGCCGATTGCGGCATGCCGCCGTGGGCGTAGAGGTAACGGTAGTTGGTGTATTCGTTGTTGATCGCCATCAGCGCCCGGTCTTTTTCGCCCGGAAATTCGAACAGGCTCATGCCGTCGTTGTTGTCGCCGAACTGGACTTCCTGATGTTCGGCGCTGCCGTTGCCGCTCGGGTCGAACGCCGGACCGTCCTTGTGCAGAGGCTGGCCCCAGCTGATCAGTACCGAGGACTTGTAGCCAGGTGGCAAGGTGATGGAGTCGCTGGTGGCGGCGGCAATGCTGTCGAAGCCCAACAACTGGCTGTTACCGGCGCTGACACTGGCGGCCATTACGCTGCGGCTCAGCAGATTGCCGCCGAGGAACATCGCAGCGCCGCACAGGGCACCTGCGCTGATGAAGCCGCGACGGCTGAGGCCGACCATGTTTTCGAGGTCGGTGGACTGGTTTTCTTCTAATAGGCTCATTTCAGGCTCCCTGCGGATTTTGCAGACACCTTAAAGATGAGTAATGAACCTTTTGTTGCAGTTTGCTTAAAGCGGCGTGCCCAGTAGAACCCGGGACGGCGAGAACTCCACGCGCACCGGCTTGCCGCAGGTCAACTCCGATGCTTGCAGAAGACTCGGTTCGACCAGGGCGCATAGGGTCAGACCGTTGGCCAGGGTGATGCGCACTTCGCTGGGGCCGTCGTCGGCGTCGAGGACTTTTTCGATGATGCCCCTGAGGCAATTGTTTCCAGGCGTTTCGACGGTGTCAGTTTGCAGTACGTCGAGCCAGCCGGCCTTGATCAATGCCACGACATCGGTGCCGATTTGCAGCTCCAGGCGCTCGGTGCTGTCGTGGGTGATTTGCGCGGTGACGATCAGGCCTTCGGCGACTTCAAGGCGAATCAGGTCGTTGCGCCCCTGAGGTTCAATCGCCACCACCTTGCCGTGTAACTGGTTGCGCGCGCTCGTGCGCAGCATCAGGCGCCCGAGCAGGTCCAGATCGCTCGCGTCTTCAGCGGCTTCCAGCACCTGGGTCTGCAAGGCTTGCAGCTTCTGGTACAGGCGCAACACCCGCTCGCCTTCGTTGGACAATCGCGCACCGCCGCCGCCCTTGCCGCCGACAATCCGCTCCACCAGCGGTTTCTGCGCCAGGTTGTTCAGCTCATCGATCGCATCCCAGGCGGCCTTGTAGCTCATGCCCGCGCTTTTGGCCGCCCGGGTGATCGAGCCTTGTTCGGCGATGTGCTGCAACAGGGCGATGCGCTGCGGACGGCGGACGATGTGCTGGGACAGCAAGGTGGGCAAAGACATGACAAGTCGCTTTGAGTGGTGACGATGGTCAGGAAGTTGGCCGCTTGGGTCGCGCGAGTCAAGTCAGGGTGTTTCGCCGGGTTTGGGCGTACGGGCCAGGCAATAGACGTCGACCCTCGCCGCACCGGCGTCCATCAGCAGGCGAGCCAGGGCCTGGGCCGTGGCGCCGGTGGTCAGTACATCGTCGACCAGCGCCAGGTGCAAGCCTTTGACGACGGCGCCGGGTGCCAGGGAGAAAGCGTTGCACAGGTTCTTTCGGCGGGCTTGGGCGTTCAAGGCCTGTTGGGCGTCGGTGTCCTGGTGGCGTAGCAGCAACCGTTCGTCGCAAGGGATATCGAGACTCGCACTCAGCCAGTTAGCCAGTTAGCCAGCATCGCCGCCTGATTGAACCCGCGCTGGCGCAGGCGTCGGATGGCCAACGGGACCGGAATCAGCGCATGGGGGCGCGGCAGGTCGTCTTCGAAGCGATGTTGCAGGTATTGAGCAAGAAGTTCGCCGAGCAGGCGGCCAAACGGCCACTTGGCGTTGTGTTTGAAGCGGGTGATCAGGCTGTCTACCGGAAAGCTGTAGGTCCAAGGCGCAATCACCTGTTCAAAGGCCGGTGGCTGCTTCAGGCAATGGCCGCAGGTGAGGCCCGGGGCCGGGAGCGGCAGGGCGCAGGCCAGACAGTGATCGCCGAGCCAGGGCAGCTCGATTTCGCAGGCTGTGCAGACAGGAGGGATACCGTCGGCCGGTTCATCGCACAAAAGGCACGATTGTTTGTTTTTTGACCAGATGTAAACCTGCCCTTCGTATCGTGGTTGACAGCGCATCGCTCTTCCTTAAATATGCCGAAACATCTGTGAAGCGGCTGTGACATTCCATTACCCAGCCGCATGCCAAAGCATAATTCAAAGGAAACGCCCATGAGCGCCAGCACCACTGCAACCCTGCGTCATGACTGGACTTTGGCCGAAGTCAAAGCACTCTTCGTTCAGCCATTCAATGACCTGTTGTTCCAGGCGCAGACGGTGCACCGTGCGCATTTCGACGCCAACCGCGTCCAGGTGTCGACCCTGCTGTCGATCAAAACCGGCGCCTGCCCGGAAGATTGCAAATATTGTCCGCAGTCCGGTCACTACAACACCGGCCTGGAAAAAGAAAAACTGATGGAAGTGCAGAAGGTCCTCGAAGAGGCCGCTCGCGCCAAGGCCATCGGTTCGACCCGCTTCTGCATGGGCGCGGCGTGGAAGCACCCGTCGGCCAAGGACATGCCTTATGTTCTGAAGATGGTTGAAGGCGTGAAAGCCCTGGGCCTGGAAACCTGCATGACCCTCGGTCGCCTGGATCAGGATCAGACCGAAGCGCTGGCCAAGGCCGGCCTTGACTACTACAACCACAACCTCGATACGTCGCCGGAGTTCTACGGCAGCATCATCACCACCCGCACCTATAGCGAGCGCCTGCAAACCCTGGCCTATGTGCGTGAGTCGGGGATGAAGATCTGTTCCGGTGGCATCCTCGGCATGGGCGAGTCGCTGGACGACCGCGCCAACCTGCTGATCCAGCTGGCCAACCTGCCGGAGCATCCGGAGTCGGTGCCGATCAACATGCTGGTGAAAGTCGCCGGTACGCCGCTGGAAAATGCCGATGACGTCGACCCGTTCGACTTCATCCGCATGCTCGCCGTCGCGCGCATCCTGATGCCGCAATCCCACGTGCGCCTGTCCGCCGGCCGCGAAGCCATGAACGAGCAGATGCAGGCCCTGGCGTTCTTTGCCGGCGCCAACTCGATTTTCTACGGCGAAAAACTGCTGACCACCGCCAACCCGCAGGCTGACAAGGACATGCAACTGTTCTCTCGCCTGGGCATCCTGCCGGAAGCCCGCGAAGAGCACGCCGACGAGGTGCATCAGGCGGCGATCGAGCAGGCCCTGGTGGAGCAGAAGAGCAGCGAGCAGTTCTATAACGCGGCCATCTGAAATTCGCTCCGGTTCCTCTGAAGGAGTGCGAAACCCCCTGTGGGAGCGGGCTTGCTCGCGAAGGCGTCAGTCCAGTCGACATCAATGTTGAATGTCAGTCCGTATTCGTCGGATCGCCGCCCGGAGCAAGCCCGCTCCCACAGGGGACATGTGTCATTTGATAGTCGAGGCCTGCATGTCTTTCGATCTCGCCGCACGCCTTGCCGCCCGTCGTGCCGAAAACCTCTACCGCCAGCGCCCGCTGCTCGAAAGCCCGCAGGGGCCGCAAGTAGTGGTCGATGGCCAGCCGTTGCTGGCGTTCTGTAACAACGACTACCTGGGCCTGGCCAATCATCCGCAAGTGATCGAAGCCTGGCGTGCCGGTGCGTCGAAGTGGGGGGTGGGCGGAGGGGCATCCCATCTGGTCATCGGCCATAGCTCCCCGCACCATGCCCTGGAAGAAGCGTTGGCCGACCTGACCGGTCGCCCGCGCGCGTTGCTGTTCACCACCGGCTATATGGCCAACCTCGGCGCGGTCACGGCGCTGGTGGGGCAGGGTGATACGGTGCTCGAAGACCGGCTCAATCATGCTTCGCTGCTCGACGCGGGGCTGTTGTCCGGCGCGCGGTTCAATCGTTACCTGCACAACGACCCGGTGAGTTTGGCCAAGCGCCTGGAAAAAGCCACTGGCAATACGCTGGTGGTCACCGACGGCGTGTTCAGCATGGACGGTGATATCGCCGACTTGCCAGCGCTGGCCCGAGAGGCCAAGGCCAAAGGCGCCTGGTTGATGGTCGACGATGCCCATGGTTTTGGACCGCTGGGCGCCAACGGTGGCGGCATCGTCGAACACTTCGGCTTGAGCCAGGATGACGTTCCGGTGCTGGTCGGCACCCTTGGCAAGGCGTTCGGTACGGCGGGTGCCTTTGTGGCTGGCAGCGAAGAACTGATCGAAAGCCTGATCCAGTTCGCCCGTCCCTACATCTACACCACCAGTCAGCCACCTGCGCTGGCCTGCGCCACGTTGAAAAGCCTGGAACTGCTGCGCAGCGAACACTGGCGCCGCGAGCATTTGCAGACGCTGATCCGCCAGTTCCGCAAAGGTGCCGAGCAGATTGGCCTGGAACTCATGGACAGCTTCACGCCGATCCAGCCGATCATGATCGGTGACGCCGGGCGCGCGGTGCGCCTTTCGCAGATGTTGCGTGAACGCGGGTTGATGGTGACCGCGATTCGCCCGCCGACCGTACCCGCCGGCAGCGCCCGGCTGCGGGTCACGCTGACGGCTGCCCACAGCGAAGCCCAGGTACAGCTATTGTTAAATGGACTGGCCGATTGTTTTCAGCAACTGAAGCCGGAGCCAAGCCATGCGTGATCGTTTGATTCTGCTGCCCGGCTGGGGCCTTGGCGTTTCACCGCTGGAGCCTCTGGCGGCGGCCTTGCGTGGCCTGGATGAGCACCTGCATGTCGAGATAGAGCCGTTGCCGGAGCTGGAGTCGAGCGATCTTGAAGAGTGGCTCGATGAGCTTGATTCGACTTTGCCGCAAGACGTCTGGCTAGGTGGTTGGTCATTGGGCGGCATGCTCGCTTGCGAGTTGGCGGCCCGGCGTGGCGATCGCTGCTGTGGCGTGTTCACCCTGGCCAGCAACGCTTCTTTTGTCGCCCATGATCAATGGTCAAGCGCGATGCCCGGAGAAACCTTCGACGCGTTTCTGGCGGGATGCGAAGCCGATCCGCGCGCGACCTTGAAACGCTTTTCACTACTCTGCGCCCAAGGCGCCGAAGACTCCCGCGGACTGTCGCGGTTGTTGCTCGGCGGCGCCCCGAATACCGCCGCGCCAGTGCTGCTCAGTGGCCTGCAGGTGCTCGCACAACTGGATACACGACAGGCTCTGCAATCGTTCCGCGGTCCGCAACTGCATCTGTTCGCCGGCCTCGACGGGCTGGTGCCGGTGGAAGCGGCGGGCGAGTTACTGGCATTGCTGCCGGATGTCGAAATCGGTCTGATTGAACAGGCCAGCCACGCGTTTCTCCTGGAGGATCCCCACGGTGTGGCGGGGGCGATCCAGGCCTTTTTGCATGAGTCCGGCGATGACTGATTTATCCCTTCCCAACCTGCCCGGCGCCTTGCCTGACAAACGTCAGGTAGCCGCTTCATTCTCCCGCGCGGCGGCCAGCTACGACAGCGTGGCCGAGTTGCAGCGGGATGTGGGCAGACAATTGCTCGGGCGCATGCCGCAAGACTTCGTACCGCAGCGCTGGCTGGACCTTGGCTGTGGCACTGGGCATTTCAGTCGTGCCCTGGATGAGCAATTTCCGGGCAGTCACGGTGTGGCGCTGGACATCGCCGAGGGCATGCTCAACCACGCCCGGCCATTGGGCGGCGCCACACACTTCGTGGCCGGCGATGCCGAGCGCTTGCCACTGCAGGATTCGACCTGCGACCTGATCTTCTCCAGCCTGGCGGTGCAGTGGTGCGCGGACTTCGACTCGGTGCTCAGTGAAGCCTTTCGAGTACTGAAACCGGGTGGCATTTTCGCGTTTGCTAGTCTGTGTGTAGGGACGTTGTTTGAATTGCGCGACAGCTGGCGCGAAGTCGACGGCATGGTGCACGTCAACCGCTTCCGGGAGTTTGGTGTTTATCAGCAGTTGTGTGCGGCCAGCGCCTTGAATGTGGTCAGTCTGCAAAACCTTGCGCATGTGCTGCATTACCCGGATGTGCGCAGCCTGACCCATGAACTCAAGGCGTTGGGTGCGCACAATCTCAATCCCGGGCGGCCGGGTGGCTTGACCGGCCGGGCACGGATTTTGGGTCTGATTGAAGCTTACGAACAGTTTCGTCAAGCCCAGGGCCTGCCGGCGACTTATCAAGTGGTGTACGCCGTTTTGGAGAAGCCCTTATGAGCGCAGCCTATTTCATCGCCGGCACGGATACCGATGTCGGTAAAACAACGGTCGCTGCGGGGCTGCTGCATGCGGCGCGTTCGGCGGGATTGAGCACGGCGGCGGGCAAGCCGGTCGCGTCCGGTTGCGATGTGACGCCCAAGGGCCTGCGCAACGCCGATGCGCTGGCCTTGCTGGCGGAGTGTTCGCTGCCGCTGACCTACACGCAGGTCAATCCGATGGCCTTCGAACCGGCCATTGCCCCGCATCTGGCGGCGCGAGAGGCGGGCGTGGCGCTGACGGTGCAGTCGTTGCTGACGCCGATGCGGCAGATCCTGGGCATGCAGGCGGACTTCACCCTGATCGAAGGCGCTGGCGGCTGGCGCGTACCCTTGGCGGATCAGGACAATCTGTCGGACCTGGCCATCGCTTTGAAGCTGCCGGTGATCCTGGTGGTCGGCGTGCGGCTGGGGTGCATCAGCCATGCCTTGCTGACCGCTGAGGCGATTGCCCGGGACGGTTTGCAACTGGCGGGCTGGGTGGCCAACATTATCGACCCCAAGACCTCGCGGCTGGAAGAAAACCTGGCCACCCTTGCCGAGCGCATCCCGGCACCGTGCCTGGGGCGTGTGCCTAAACTCAAGGCCGTTACGGCCGAGGCAGTGGCCGAGCACTTGCAACTGGACCTGTTGGACTGAGGTTGGTCGCATGCGGGCTTTGCCTATGATGGGGCACTGTGCCATTAGTGTTTTTGTCGAGTGTTTTGCCGGCCACTCTGCTTCAATGGCCGCTGTTGATCCTTTGAAAGGACGAGTTTTCCCATGGAAATCTCAGGAAACACCGCTTTTTATGCCGGTCTGAGCACCCTTCAGACAGGGCAGAACCGCGTCGATCAAGCCGCCGGGCAGATCGCCAACACCACTATTGAGCGTTCGGTCACCAGCCAGTCCTCCGAGGCGCAGGCCGATCGTCTGCGATCGGTTGATCGCAGCCGGCAATCGGACCTGGCCAGCAACGTGGTCGAAATGGCCCAAGGCAAGATTCAGGCGGAGCTGGGCGTGAAAATCGCCAAGGCAGCCGACGAAGTGCTCGGGACGTTGATCGATACCTACGCCTGATTCTTTAAAGAAATTTGCACCCTCCAGCGCCGCGCCTGTTCGCGGCGTTTTTCTGCGTAAGTCTTTCTTGTTCAACTAATCTTTTCGGTGCGGCGGGCTGCTTCGCGAGCGCGGCTGCGTTGTCGCGTGCCTGTGTGTCCAATCCTGCGATGACGAACGGCAAAAGATCGACGCTTGACAAGATTTGGGCGTAAACGTATGTTTCAAACAACTGTTTGATCGCAACAACAAATCAATGCGGTCGTTCATTCCCGGTTACATCAGCAGAGGTTTATCGCTATGCCTGACTACAAGGCCCCCTTGCGTGATATTCGCTTCGTTCGTGACGAGTTGCTCGGCTACGAAGCGCACTATCAGAGCCTTCCGGCTTGTGCCGACGCAACTCCGGACATGGTTGACGCCATTCTTGAGGAAGGCGCCAAGTTTTGTGAGCAGGTACTGGCTCCGCTGAACCGCGTGGGCGACCTCGAAGGCTGCACCTGGAGCGAGTCCGGCGTTAAGACCCCGACTGGCTTCAAGGAAGCCTACAAGCAATTCGTCGAAGGTGGCTGGCCGAGCCTTGCTCACGACGTAGAGCACGGTGGCCAAGGTCTGCCGGAGTCCCTGGGTCTGGCCATCAGCGAAATGGTTGGCGAGTCCAACTGGTCGTGGGGCATGTACCCAGGCCTGTCGCACGGTGCGATGAACACCATCTCCGAGCACGGCACCCCTGAACAGCAAGAGGCTTACCTGACCAAGCTGGTTTCCGGCGAGTGGACCGGCACCATGTGCCTGACCGAGCCGCACTGCGGCACCGACCTGGGCATGCTGCGCACCAAGGCCGAGCCTCAGGCCGACGGTTCCTACAAGGTTTCCGGCACCAAGATCTTCATCTCGGCCGGTGAACACGACATGGCCGACAACATCGTCCACATCGTTCTGGCCCGCCTGCCGGATGCACCGGCTGGCACCAAAGGCATCTCCCTGTTCATCGTGCCGAAGTTCATGCCGAACGCCGATGGTTCGGTTGGCGCGCGTAACGCTGTGTCCTGCGGTTCCCTGGAACACAAGATGGGCATCCACGGCAACGCTACCTGCGTGATGAACTTCGACGGCGCTACCGGTTTCCTGATCGGCCCGGCGAACAAAGGCCTGAACTGCATGTTCACCTTTATGAACACCGCACGCCTGGGTACTGCGCTGCAAGGCCTGGCCCACGCTGAAGTCGGTTTCCAGGGCGGCCTGAAATACGCTCGCGACCGTCTGCAGATGCGCTCGCTGACTGGCCCGAAAGCGCCGGACAAAGCCGCTGACCCGATCATCGTGCACCCTGACGTACGCCGCATGCTGTTGACCATGAAGGCATTCGCCGAAGGCAACCGTGCAATGGTTTACTTCACCGCCAAGCAGGTCGACATCGTCAAGTACGGTGTGGACGAAGAAGAGAAGAAGAAAGCCGACGCACTGTTGGCGTTCATGACGCCAATCGCCAAAGCCTTCATGACCGAAGTCGGTTTCGAATCGGCCAACCACGGCGTGCAGATCTACGGTGGCCACGGCTTCATCGCCGAGTGGGGCATGGAGCAGAACGTCCGCGACAGCCGCATCTCGATGCTGTACGAAGGCACCACCGGTATCCAGGCACTCGACCTGCTGGGCCGTAAAGTGCTGATGACCCAAGGCGAGGCCCTCAAAGGTTTCACCAAGATCGTCCACAAGTTCTGCCAGACCAACGAAGGCAACGAAGCGGTCCAGGAGTTCGTCGCTCCGCTGGCCGCACTGAACAAGGAGTGGGGCGAGCTGACCATGAAGGTCGGTATGGCCGCCATGAAAGACCGCGAAGAAGTCGGCGCGGCCTCCGTGGATTACCTGATGTACTCCGGTTACGCCTGCCTGGCCTACTTCTGGGCTGACATGGCGCGTCTGGCTGCCGAGAAACTGGCTGCCGGCACTTCCGAAGAGGCGTTCTACACCGCCAAGCTGCAGACTGCGCGTTTCTACTTCCAGCGCATCCTGCCGCGTACCCGCACTCACGTCGTAACCATGCTGTCGGGCGCCAACAACCTGATGGACATGAAAGAAGAGAACTTCGACCTGGGCTACTAAGCCTTAACGAAGTACTTGAAAAAGCCGCTGCTCCTTCGGGAGCAGCGGCTTTTTTTGCTTTAAAGGTTGCCGGTGAAATGAATGGTTGGAACGGCCTTTGAAAAATACCTCAGTAATTCACTCAGCAACTCGGGCTTCCTGCCGTTACAGTAGTGGGCACATTGCCATCTATTGATTTGACGGGTCGGAGCTTTACCCTTGCCGCGCTCATCTGCTGTACGTTTCAGTCATTTCCTGCCGTCATTAGTGCTGTTACTGGCGGGGCTTGCGGCTGCTTACATCAAGGATCTGAACGTCTTCTTCACGTCGCTGTTCAACGTGTTGCCCACCCTGGTGTTGTTGCTCGGGGGCGCCTATTGCGCGGTGTACCGACGCCAGCGTGAACTGTTTCTGATGGTCACGGTGTACATCGCCTACTTCCTGCTCGACACCCAGACCGACTATTACCGCGACAACGGCAAGGTGCGTGACGATGCCGCCGTGGTCTTTCATTTGTGTTGCCTGCTGCTGCCGCTGTTGTTTGGCGTGTTCGCGGCATGGCAGGAACGCACCCATCTGTTCCAGGACATGGTGGCGCGCTTCGCGGTCTTGCTCGCGGTCGGCAGCGTAGCGCTGGGGCTTGAGCAAAGTTATCCACACGCGCTACTGATCTGGCTGTCGGAGATACGCTGGCCTGCCTTGCATGGCGCCTGGATGAGCCTGATCCAGTTGTCCTATCCGGTGTTCATCGCTGCGTTCCTGCTGCTGGCCTGGCAATACTGGCGCAACCCGCGACCGCTGCATGCCGCGCAATGGGTGGGGCTGCTCGGGTTGTTCTGGATGTTGCCGAAAACCTTCATCCTGCCGTTCACGCTGAACATCATGTGTAGCCAGGTGATGCTGATGATCGCCGCCGCCGTTGCCCACGAAGCCTATCAAATGGCCTTCCGCGACGAACTGACCGGACTGCCGGGCCGTCGTGCGCTGAATGAACGCCTGCAACGGTTGGGGCGCAACTACGTGTTGGCCATGAGCGACGTCGACCACTTCAAGAAATTCAACGACACCCACGGCCACGACGTCGGTGACCAGGTGCTGCGGCTGGTGGCCAGCAAGCTGTCGAAAATCGGCAGTGGCGGTAAGGCGTATCGCTATGGCGGCGAGGAATTTGCCCTGGTGTTTGCAGGCAGGACCCTCGAAGAGTGCCTGCCGCACCTGGAGGTCATCCGCGAGTCCATCGCCACTTACAACATTCAGCTGCGCAATCAGGAAAATCGCCCGCAGGACGATAGTCAGGGGCGTCAGCGGCGTGCCGGTTCCGGTGCGTCGAGTGTGTCGGTGACGGTCAGTATCGGTGTTGCGGAGCGGATCGACCAACGCACCCCCGAAGAGGTACTCAAGTCCGCTGACCAGGCGCTCTACAGCGCCAAGGGCGCCGGGCGCAACTGCGTGATGGCGTTCGGGCAGAACCGCCGTGGCGCCGTGCGCATGGACACCGCTACGGTTGAGTGATGATGGCGCATTCAGCGAGCGCAAAATGATTGTGAGGCGTGGTCGGCAGCAGTAGGTTGGAGAAATCTGCCGACGGAGAATGACCATGCCCGAGTACAAAGCTCCCTTGCGCGACATGCGCTTTCTGATCGACCACGTCTTCGACTTTCACCGCAATTACGCCGCGCTGGGGGCCACCGATGCCAGCCCGGACATGGTCAATGCGATCCTCGAAGAAGGGGCGAAGTTCTGCGAAAACGTGCTGTCGCCGCTCAACCGCAGTGGTGATGAAGAAGGCTGCCATTTCGACAATGGCGTGGTCACCACCCCCGCGGGCTTCAAGCAGGCATTCGCCCAATATGTCGAGGGCGGCTGGCATGGCCTGGCGGCGGATCCGGTTTACGGCGGTCAAGGGTTGCCGATCTCCCTGGGCCTGGTGATCAGCGAGATGGTGGGTTCCAGCAACACCTCATGGGGCATGTACCCCGGCCTGACCCACGGTGCGATGTCGGCGATCCACGCCCATGGTACCGAGGCGCAGAAGCAGACCTATTTGAAGAAGCTTACCGCTGGCCAATGGACCGGCACCATGTGCCTGACCGAAGCCCATTGCGGCACTGACCTGGGCATCATCAAGACCCGCGCCGTACCTGCGGCCGATGGCAGCTACGCGATCTCCGGCAGCAAGATCTTCATCTCCGCCGGCGAGCACGACATGAGCGCCAACATCATTCACCTGGTGCTGGCCAAATTGCCGGACGCACCGGCCGGGACCAAGGGCATTTCGCTGTTCATCGTGCCCAAGTTCCTGCCCGATGCGACGGGCGAAGCGGGCGAGCGCAACGGCGTGTCCTGCGGCTCGATCGAACACAAAATGGGCATCAAGGCCTCGGCCACCTGCGTGCTGAACTTCGACGAGGCCAAGGGCTTCCTGATCGGCGAGCCGAACAAGGGACTCAACTGCATGTTTACCATGATGAACCACGCGCGGCTGGGCACTGGCATGCAAGGGCTTTGTCTGGGGGAGGCGAGCTTCCAGGGCGCGATAAAGTACGCCAACGAGCGTTTG
This sequence comes from Pseudomonas sp. S2_F07, assembly GCF_054668325.1. NCBI lineage: Bacteria > Pseudomonadati > Pseudomonadota > Gammaproteobacteria > Pseudomonadales > Pseudomonadaceae > Pseudomonas > Pseudomonas sp. S2_F07. The sequence goes on along the minus strand of NZ_CP162758.1, from coordinate 3,346,734 downwards.
CAGATGCGCTCGCTGACCGGCCCGAAAGCGCCGGAAAAAGCCGCCGACCCGATCATCGTGCACCCTGATGTGCGGCGGATGTTGCTGACCATGAAAGCCTTCAACGAAGGCAACCGCGCGCTGACCTATTTCACCGCGCAGTTGCTCGACGTTGCACACCTGTGCCCGGATGAAACGGCGCGCCAGGACGCCGAAGACCTGTTGGCGTTCCTCACGCCGATCTGCAAAGCCTTCATGACCGACACCGGGCTGGAAGTGACCAACCATGGCATGCAGGTGTTTGGCGGCCACGGGTTCATTCGCGAATGGGGCATGGAGCAACTGGTCCGTGACTGCCGGATCGCACCGATCTATGAAGGCACCAACGGCATTCAGGCGCTGGACTTGCTCGGGCGCAAGGTACTCGGCAGCCAGGGCAAGCTGCTGCGCGGCTTCACCAAAATCGTCCATAAGTTCTGCGCGGCGAACGCCGAGCATCCACAACTGGCCGGGTATGTGGCGCAGCTCAATCAACTGAACCAGCAGTGGGGTGAGTTGACCACCAAGGTCGGAATGGCGGCGATGAAAAACCCGGACGAAGTCGGTGCCGCGTCGGTGGATTATCTGATGTACAGCGGTTACATCATCCTTGGCTACCTGTGGTTGCGCATGGCGCTGGTGGCTCAGGCGCAACTCGATGCCGGCAGCGGCGATGGCGACTTCTGCCGGGGCAAACTGGCGACCAACGAGTTTTACTTCAAGCGTCTGCTGCCACGCACTGCCGCTCATCGGGCAGCCATAGAGGCGGGTAGCGATTGCCTGATGCAGTTGCCGGCGGAGTTGTTTGCGCTTTAGTCATAAAAGTCCGTTACAAAGAAGCTCGCCTTGCGCGGGCTTTTTTGTTGATGACTAAAAATAACAAAACAGTCATGAGTTGACCCTATGTGTCGCAAAAGTTGTTGGGTTACACTCGACCCAACGAAAACACTCTTCCTGTGAATCATCTGTATAGATCTTGCGAGGTTTGCCATGGCTGACTACAAAGCGCCCCTGCGCGATATGCGCTTCGTCCTCAATGAAGTTTTCGAGGTTGCCAAACTCTGGGCCGAACTGCCTGCACTGGCTGAAACCGTGGATGCAGAAACGGTCGAAGCCATTCTGGAAGAAGCCGGCAAAGTCACCAGCAAAAGCATCGCACCGCTGAGCCGTGCCGCTGACGAAGAAGGTTGCCATTGGGCCGACGGTGCCGTCACCACTCCGGCAGGCTTCCCACAGGCTTATCAGACCTACGCTGAAGGCGGTTGGGTCGGTGTCGGTGGCGATCCGACCTACGGTGGCATGGGCATGCCCAAGGCGGTTTCGGCGCAGGTCGAAGAAATGGTCAACTCCGCGAGCCTGTCGTTCGGCCTGTACCCGATGCTGACCGCCGGTGCTTGCCTGTCGATCAACGCCCACGCCAGCGAAGAGCTGAAAGCGGCGTACCTGCCAAACATGTACGCCGGTGTATGGGCCGGTTCCATGTGCCTGACCGAGCCGCACGCCGGTACTGACCTGGGGATCATCCGTACCAAGGCCGAGCCTCAGGCTGACGGTTCCTATAAAGTCAGCGGCACCAAAATCTTCATCACCGGCGGCGAACACGACCTGACCGAGAACATCATTCACCTGGTACTGGCCAAACTGCCGGACGCACCGGCGGGGCCGAAAGGTATTTCGCTGTTCCTGGTGCCGAAGTTCATGGTCAATGCCGATGGCAGCCTGGGCGCGCGCAACCCGGCGAATTGTGGTTCGATCGAACACAAGATGGGCATCCAGGCGTCCGCGACCTGCGTGATGAACTTCGACGAAGCCGTGGGTTACCTGGTCGGCGAGCCGAACAAGGGCTTGGCGGCGATGTTCACCATGATGAACTACGAGCGTCTGGGCGTCGGTATCCAGGGCCTGGCCACTGGCGAGCGCTCGTACCAGAACGCCGTGGAATACGCCCGCGACCGTCTGCAAAGCCGTTCGCCAACGGGCGCGCAGAACAAGGACAAAGTGGCTGACCCGATCATCGTCCACCCGGACGTGCGTCGCATGCTGCTGACCATGAAAGCCTCGAACGAAGGTGGCCGTGCGTTCTCCACCTACGTGGCGATGCAACTGGACACCGCCAAGTTCAGCGAAGACGCAACCACCCGCAAGCGTGCGGAAGACCTGGTGGCATTGCTGACCCCGGTGGCCAAGGCGTTCCTGACCGACCTCGGCCTGGAAACCACCGTACACGGCCAGCAGATCTTCGGCGGCCACGGTTACATCCGTGAGTGGGGCCAGGAGCAGCTGGTGCGTGACGTGCGCATCACCCAGATCTACGAAGGCACCAATGGCATTCAGGCGCTGGACCTGGTCGGACGCAAGATCGTGGGCAGCGGCGGGGCGTTCTACAATCTGTTCGCCGACGAGATTCGCCACTTCACGGCAACCGCCAGCGCGGACCTCGCCGAGTTCACCAAGCCACTGAACGACGCCGTAACCACCCTCGATGAACTGACCGCGTGGTTGCTTGACCGTGCGAAGAGCAATCCGAACGAAATCGGCGCGGCGTCGGTCGAGTATCTGCAGGTGTTCGGTTACGTGGCATACGCCTACATGTGGGCCCTGATGGCCAAGGCGGCTTTCGGCAAGGAAGCGCAAGACGATTTCTACGCCAGCAAATTGGGTACGGCTCGCTTCTATTTCGCCCGCCTGCTGCCGCGCATTCACTCGTTGAGCGCGTCGGTGAAGGCCGGTAGCGAATCGTTGTTTCTGCTGGATGCAGGACAATTCTGATGAAGTAACGTTATGTAAGCATTCTCTTACATAACGTGCTGCTGTTCTCCCATAGATGCAAATTGGATCCACAGCTAATCTACTTCTCATGGACGTAGCGCAGGAAGCGCAAAGCAACAACAGGGACACGTAGGATTCTGCCAGGACGGCGGAGTGAAATGGATGTCAGGGAAACAGTCTGCAAAGCCCCGCTTCGGCGGGGTTTTCTTTTGCCTGAAGAAAAGTTTTCAGCTTGTCCCATCCAGAGCCTGCGCGCTGTTCAAGCGCCCGTCCGGGCCGTTTATCACCTCTTCCAGCAATGTCCGCAGCAATGCCAGCGAGGCCTGCTGCCGTTGCACATCCCGACACACCAGACCGACCTTCAGCGGTACCCGGGGTTCGCTCAGGGGCTTCCACAGCAGTTCGTGGTTGCCATGGGTCTTTTGCGAGCGACCGGGCAATACCGTCGCCAGGCGCGTGTGGGGCAGGCTGTCGAGGATGCCGGCCATGTTGTTCAACTCGGCTTGCACCTGTGGGCGACGACCAAGGCTTGTCAGCTGTGCCTGCCAGATCTGCCTGATCTGAAATTCTTCGCCCAGCAGCAACATCGGCAGTTCGGCCGCCTGACTCATGGACACTTTCTTGAATTCACGCAGCGGATGCTCTGCCGGGATGACCAGGGTCAGTTCATCTTCGTACAGCATCACGCCATGCAAGCCAGGCTGGCGGGGCGGCAGGTAGCCGATGCCGATATCCAGAGAACCGTTGAGCAGTCGCCGCTCGATTTCCAGGCCGGTCAGTTCATAGATCTGCACCACCAGATGCGGCTGCGCCTTGCGCACCCGTTCGAGCATCTGCGGAACGAGGCTGGTGTGCACGGTCTGCAACACACCGATGGCCAGGGTGCGCAGGGCCTGCCCCTTAAAGTTGCCGAGCGCTTCCCGTGCCCGTTGCAGACCATCGAGCAAAGGCAGTGCGTGGTTGTACAGCGTGTGCGCCGCGAGGGTCGGCAACAGGCGTTTGCTGCTGCGCTCGAACAGGCTCACCTCGAGGTTTTGCTCGAGGTGGCGGATTTGCTGGGACAGCGCCGGCTGGGAGATGGACAGACGCTCGGCGGCCCGGCCCACGTGGCCTTCTTCGTAAACCGCGACGAAATAACGCAGTTGCTTGAAATCCATAAGTAATGCTTATCGAAAATGCTGGGAAATCGAAATGGCTGAACGCCTCGCCTGAGCCTAGTCTAACCGCATTCACAGGGCTTACAGGGCCACAGAGTGCGATGAATACCCTTTGCTTCGATGGTATTTACATAGGTAAGGCAAAAAACCTCATCAGAGGTTTTGTCAGATGAATCTGTTCAGTCTGCGCCGCAGTCCACCCAGTCTTGATGATCTGGTCATGGACGCCTTCCTGCCATCCCAAGGCGATAACCTTTCCAGCGAGTACTTGATGCCCAGTGTCGAGCGGCCGAAACAGATATTTGTGCGTGGCCAGGGTTCATGGTTGTGGGACAGCGATGACCGTGCGTACCTGGATTTTTCCCAGGGCGGCGGGGCCAACAGCCTTGGTCACAGCCCTTCGGTACTGGTCAATGCAATCACATCCCAGGCTCAGTTGCTGATCAATCCGGGTTTCGGCCTGCACAATCGCGGCATGCTCAGCCTCGCCGAACATCTGTGTGCCAGCACCGGCAGTGATCAGGCCTACCTGCTCAATACCGGCAGCGAAGCCTGTGAGGCGGCGATCAAACTGGCGCGCAAATGGGGTCAACAGCATCGCGGTGGTGCGTCGCGCATCATCGTGGCCAACAACGGTTGCCATGGCCGCAGCCTGGGGACGATTTCGGCGTCGGACAGTTCGACATTGGCCAACCGTTTCGAGCCGCAATTGCCAGGCTTCAGTCGTGTCCCGTTCAATGATCTGCCAGCGTTGCATGCGGCCGTGGATGAACGGACCGTAGCGATCATGCTCGAGCCGATCCAGAGCGAAGCCGGCGTGATCCCGGCCACCGCGCACTACCTCAAGGGCGTCGAACGCTTGTGCCGTGAACTCGGCATTTTGCTGATCCTTGACGAAGTGCAAACCGGCATCGGCCGTTGTGGCACCTTGCTCGCGGAACAGTCCTGTGGCGTCACGGCGGATATCGTCGTGCTTGGCAAAGGCTTGGGCGGCGGGGTGCCATTGGCCGCATTGCTGGCGAGGGGCAAGGCTTGCTGCTTCGACATTGGCGAGGTGACAGGCACTCATCACGGTAATGCGTTGATGACGGCGGCGGGACTTGCGGTGCTCGATACCGTGCAGGACAAGGTTTTCCTCAAACACATTGCAGAAGCCGGTCAACACCTGCGTGAAGGGTTGGAGCGTCTGGCCCATCGTTACGGTCACGGCGAGTTGCGCGGACAAGGGCTGCTTTGGGGGCTGACGCTGTCGGACGATTCCGCCGACGCGGTGGTCAAGGCCGCGCTGTATGAAGGCTTGTTGCTCAATGCACCACAACCCGACTGCCTGCGCTTTACCCCTGCGCTCAATGTCAGCAACGCCAACATCGATGAAATGCTCCTGCGCCTGGCGCGTGCCTTCTCCCGAGTACGCACCGCGCAATTGCAGTGCCGCAAAGGGATTGCCGTCTGATCCGGCGCGCCCTGCACACATTCCAGAACCGTCTCGCGGTAATACGCACGCCCTACGCCCGACACTTTTGGCGTGGGGCGTTTTTTTGTGGCCGGCCTTTTCCAAAGGCAATTTCGGCTTGAGCGGTTAGCACATCAATGGCTTTCTAGCGTGCATCGGCAGGGAGTGCCGGTGCCAGCGAAACTGTATTACCTTCGCGTTGGTTTTGATTTCTATACCACTGGGTGGTATGTTTTATGGAAGGGATGCCGATGTCACCAAGGTTGTTCAAGACAAAGCGCTTCGCAATGCAGGCCGCCAAGGCCTGGATCGGTGATGACGAACTCCGGGAGGCATTCACCGAAATGCTCAATGGTCAGGCTGACAATTTGGGTGGCGGGGTCTGGAAGAAGCGTTTGAATGCCAACCGCCATCGCTCGATTATCCTGGCCAAGGGCGGTGCTCATTGGGTCTATCAGTTCCTGTACGCAAAAAAAGATCAGAGCAATATCAGTCCCAGGCATCTGCTCGACTTGCGAGAGTTGGCCAAGACATATGGTGGACTGACCGAAATGCAAATTCAGCGTTTGCTGGATGCAAAGGAGTTTGTGGAGATACCAAATGAGTAAAAAATTCAAAAGTGAGCTATCGGAATCGATCCACGAATCGGCCAGTGCCTTGTATGCCATAGGTGCAATCAGCAAAGCGACCATGCGTGAATTCGATGAATCCTGCCTTGCAAGGGTGCCGGATGCGATTCCCGCGCAGGAGATCAAGGCATTGCGCGAGCGCAACAATGTCAGTCAACCTGTGTTTGCGCGCTACCTGAACACCAGTGCTTCCACGGTCAAGCAATGGGAAGCAGGGGATAAGCACCCCAGTGGCATGGCGCTGAAGTTGCTGAGTATCGTGCGCAAACACGGTCTGGAGATACTCGCCTGAGAAATCGGGCTGAACCCTGACAAACGGTACAGGTCGATTAGCTGTAGGGCTCGAACGAGTCCACCCCAATCAGGAGCTGCCCCATGGACTTCATTCGCATCATCATCGCCATCCTGTTGCCGCCACTGGGTGTGTTTCTGCAAGTAGGATTCGGCGGGGCGTTCTGGCTGAATATTCTGCTGACGTTGTGCGGTTACATTCCGGGGATCGTGCATGCGGTGTACATCATCGCCAAGCGCTGAGTAGAACGTCGGCAGGTAGACCGCCTTCGCGAGCAGGGCTCGCGATTGAGGCGCCACCGTTTCGGCAATGAGCGCAGGCTTCAGTTCACTGAGTCCATCACCCGCCGATAAAACAACCACTCCTGCTCCAGCGCATGGGCCTGGTTACCGGCCTTGCGAAAGCCATGGCGTTCATCGGCGTAGTAATGCGCTTCGACCAGGATACCGTTGTCTTGCAGCGCCGTGACCATGTCGCGGGTTTGTTGCGGGACGACCACGGCATCCAGTTCTCCTTGAAAGAAGATCATCGGCACGCGGATGTTGCCGGCATGCAGCAGCGGCGTGCGGGCGGCGTAGCGTTCGGCATCCAGTTGCGGATCGCCGATCAGCCAGTCCAGATAGTCGCTTTCGAATTTGTGGGTCGCGCGCCCCAGCGCCACCGGGTCGCTGACCCCATACAGGCTGGCGCCAGCGCGGAACACGTTGTGAAAAGCCAGGGCGCACAGGCTGGTATAGCCGCCAGCGCTGCCGCCGCGAATGAATGCCTTCTCGCCGTCGATCAAGCCACGGTCGTTGAGGTAACTCACCACGGCGCAAGCGTCTTGCACATCCACGTCGCCCCAACTCAGGTGCAGTGCCTGGCGATAGGCCCGGCCATAGCCGCTGCTGCCGCGGTAGTTGAGGTCGGCGACGGCGAAGCCCCGCTGTGCCCAGTACTGGATACGCGGATCGAGCATCGGGTAGCACGCCGAGGTCGGGCCGCCATGGACGAACACCACCAATGGCGGTTTCGCCGCGCCGGTCATCGCCGGGTAGAAGAAGCCGTGGGCTTCGCCTGAGCCACTTGGGTAGCGCAAGGTTTGCGGGCGGCTGATCTGTTCGGGAGCAAGCGGTGCGATGCCGCCGGCCAGTACTTGCACTTGCCGGCTCTGGCGGTCAATGGCGATGACGGCAGTTGAGCTGACGGGCGACGCCGCGATGCAATAGATGAACTGCTCATCCACGGCGAGATGGCGAAAGCGGCTGTAGTCGCCGGTGAAATCGGCGCTGGAATCGCCGCCTATGCCCAGTCGGCCAAAGCCACCCTCGGTCCAACTGGCCAGATAACTGTCGTCGCCCAGCGGCAACCAGGTGCTGCCGCCGAGTTGCCAAGGCGCGGGGCCGTGGTCGGCGGCCGCACTTGGCAATGGGCTCAAGCCTTTTTCAGTTTCTTTCCATGGCTGCCAGTAACCTGCGCGATCCGTCAGGCAATACAAGCGACCGTCGGCATCGAACCGCGGTTGTTGCACAGACTCTTGAACGCCGTCGCCGGCCACACAACGAGCCTCGGCAAAGCCACCGTTGGCGAGGCCTTCAGCAACCATCAAACGTGTCGCTGTCCATGGCTGATCCGGACGACTCCACTCGATCCAGGCCAGGCGCCGGGCATCAGGGCTCAGCGTCGGCGCCGAGTAGAAATCAGCACCTTCGGCCAGCAGGTGACGTGCGCCATCCAACAGATCGATTGCCACCAGCCGGTGTTGATCGCGATGCTCCTCGACCGCCAGCACTTGTCCGTTGGCGAACTGCAGATCGCCATATCGGCACGCACCGGAGGTCAGCCTTTCGGGCGCTTCGTCTTGCAGTGATTGCCGATACAACTGCTGGTCGGCCTCGTTGACGAAAACGATACCGTCGTCCGTCAGACAAAACGCGCCGCCGCCATATTCGTACACCCGACTGCGCGCGCTGAACCCCGGTGGCGTCAGGCATTTCGCTGCACCATCGCGCCAGTGCCAGATCCGGCACGCCGCGTCTTCGGGGCGGTACTCGTTCCAGAACAGGCCCTGCCGCCCGACCTGCAGTTCGGCAAAGTCGATACCGGCGGCCACGGCTTTGGCAGCGCTGAAAGGTTCAGCTTTTGGCGATGAGGCGTGAGTTTCGTTCATTGCGAAAGGCCAGTTGGTCGATGGTCTGAGTGGCGCTCTCGGCTTCTTCGCGGGCCTTGAGGATCACGCCGTGTTGTGGCGACTTGCTGCACACCGGGTCGGCGTTGCTGGCGTCCCCCGTGAGCATGAACGCCTGGCAGCGGCAGCCGCCGAAGTCTTTTTCTTTCTCGTCACAAGAGCGGCACGGCTCGGGCATCCAGTCGTAACCGCGAAAGCGGTTGAAGCCGAACGAGTCATACCAGATGTGCTGCATGCTGTGGTCGCGCACGTTGGGAAATTGCACCGGCATCTGTCGGGCACCGTGACAGGGCAGGGCGGTTCCGTCTGGCGTGACCGTCAGAAAAATACTGCCCCAGCCATTCATGCAGGCTTTCGGGCGTTCTTCGTAATAGTCCGGCGTGACGAAAATCAGCTTGCACGGATGCCCTTCGGCTTCCAGTTTGGCGCGGTATTCGTTGGTGATGCGTTCGGCGCGCACCAGTTGTTCTTTGGTCGGCAAAAGCCCAACGCGATTGAGTTGCGCCCAGCCGTAGAACTGGCATGTGGCGAGCTCGACGAAGTCCGCCTCCAGGGCGATGCACAGCTCGATGATGCGGTCGATCTGGTCGATGTTGTGCCGATGGGTGACGAAGTTCAGCACCATCGGATAGCCGTGGGCTTTCACCGCCCGGGCCATTTCCAGTTTCTGCGCGAAGGCCTTTTTCGAACCGGCCAGCAGATTGTTCACCTGCTCGTCGCTGGCCTGGAAACTGATCTGGATGTGATCGAGCCCGGCCTTCTTGAAGTCGCTGATTTTCTGCTCGGTGAGGCCGATGCCGGAGGTGATCAGGTTGGTGTAGAAACCCAGCTTTCGGGCCTCGGCAATCAACTCGGCGAGGTCCTGACGCACCAGCGGCTCGCCACCGGAAAAGCCCAGTTGCGCCGCGCCCATTTCCCGCGCTTCGCGAAACACCTTGAGCCACTGCTCGGTGCTCAGCTCTTTGCCTTGCTCGGCGAAATCCAGCGGGTTGGAGCAATACGGGCATTGCAGCGGGCAGCGATAGGTCAGCTCGGCCAGCAGCCACAGCGGCAGGCCGATTTCAGGTTTGGGCGGTACTTGCACCGATGAATCAGGCAAGTTCGATCCAGTGCTGCGCACGGGCAACCTCCATGAATTGCTCGATGTCGTCACCGAGCTCGGGCACGCCAGGGAACTGCTGATCGAGCTCATTGATGATGGCCGCGACATCCCGTTCACCGTCAATCAAACCGCCGATCAGCGCGGCACTTTCGTTGAGCTTGATCATGCCTTCCGGGTACAGCAGCACATGGCCTTTTTGCGCCGGTTCGTACTGGAAGCGATAGCCAGGGCGCCAGGTCGGGGTCTTGCTGCGATCGAAACTCATAAGGTGATTCCTTTGTGCCAGACCCGTTCCCCGGTCACGCTGTGGTACGGCGGGCGTTTCAGTTCGTAGGCCATGCTCATGGCATCGAGCATGCTCCAAAGAATGTCCAGTTTGAACTGGAGAATTTCCAGCATGCGCTCCTGGCCTTCACGGGTGGTGTAGTGCTGCAGCGTGATCGCCAGACCATGCTCGACATCACGCCGTGCCTGGCCCAGGCGCGTGCGGAAATACTCGTAGCCGGCCGGGTCGATCCACGGGTAATGCTGGGGCCAGCTGTCCAGGCGCGACTGGTGGATCTGCGGGGCGAACAGTTCGGTCAGCGAGCTGCTTGCGGCTTCCTGCCAACTGGCGCGGCGGGCGAAATTGACATAGGCGTCCACGGCGAAGCGCACGCCGGGCAACACCAGTTCCTGGGAGCGCAGTTGGTCCGGGTCGAGGCCCACGGCCTGGCCCAGGCGCAGCCAGGCTTCGATGCCGCCGTCTTCACCGGGCGCACCGTCGTGGTCGAGCAGGCGCTGAATCCATTCGCGGCGGATCTCGCGGTCAGGGCAGTTGGCGAGGATCGCCGCGTCCTTCAGGGGGATGTTCACCTGATAGTAGAAACGGTTGGCGACCCAGCCCTGGATCTGTTCGCGGGTGGCCCGGCCTTCATACATCGCCACGTGATAGGGGTGATGGATGTGGTAATAGGCGCCCTTGGCGCGCAGGGCCGCTTCGAATTCGGCGGGGGACATTGGGGTGTCGGTCATTGCGGTTCTCCGGTGTACAACCGTTGAAATCTTGGGTGTCTGGTCGGACGCTTTCGCGGCGGTGCGGCGATCCGAGAAGCCCGCTCCCACAGGGGTTGTGTACGCCACAGATCCAATGTGGGAGCGGGCTTGCCCGCGAAGGGGCCCTCCGCTACAACACAATACTCATGCCGTCATACGCCACTTCAACCTGGCGCCGATCCAGCTCCGCCCGTTCCGACGAATCCTCATCGAGAATCGGGTTGGTATTGTTGATGTGGATAAGCACCTTGCGCTGGTTGGGCAATTGCTCAAGGACTTCAAGCATCCCACCGGGGCCGTTCTGCGCCAGGTGTCCCATCTCGCGACCGGTGCGGGTACCAACGCCGCGACGCTGCATTTCATCGTCGTCCCACAGCGTGCCGTCGACCAGCAGGCAATGGCTGCCAGCCATGATTTCCAGAAGTTCTGCATCCACCTTGCCCAGGCCCGGTGCGTAGAACAGTTTGCCGCCGGTGTTGAGGTCTTCGATGATCAGGCCGATGTTGTCGCCCGGATGCGGGTCGAAGCGATGTGGCGAGTAGGGCGGCGCGGCACTGCGCAAAGGCAGCGGGGTGAAGCGCAAATTCGGGCAGGCCGGTACGCTGAAGCTTTGATCGAGTTCGATCCGGTTCCAGGTCAGCCCGCCATTCCAGTGGTTGAGCATGGTGAACAGCGGGAAACCGGTGCTCAGGTCTTCGTGGACCATGTCGGTGCACCAGACCTGATGCGGGCAGCCTTCGCGCAGCATGAGCAGGCCGGTGGTGTGGTCGATCTGGCTGTCCATCAGGATGATCGCGCCGATCCCGGTATCGCGCAGGGCGCGGCCCGGCTGCATCGGGGCGAAGCTCTGGAGTTGGGCGCGGATGTCCGGGGAAGTGTTGCAAAGCACCCAGTTCACGCCGTCGTCGGAAATCGCGATGGACGATTGCGTCCGCGCCTTGGCCCGCAGGCTGCCGTTGCGAAATCCCGCGCAGTTCACGCAGTTGCAGTTCCACTGGGGGAAGCCGCCGCCAGCAGCGGAACCTAGAATCTGGACAAACATGGACGCTCCATCATTTCAACGCTGAAAATAAAACGCCTCGGATAACCGAGGCGTTGTGCTGCATCTCTGTCAAAGCTGAGATTAGCGGCTTGCGAAGTACATGGTGACTTCAAAGCCAATACGCAGGTCGGTGTAGGCAGGTTTGGTCCAGGCCATAAATTGAACTCCTCAGGTAAGGTGGGACAGCGCTATCTATAGGTATAGTCCACCTCAAGTCAGAGATGTTCCAGATAGTTAGGTTGCTATGTTACTCAAAATTTCAAAGAAATTGCCCGTGAAACTTTGAGAAAGCTCCTTGCAGCCCCGGTAATGATCATTTTGCCGCTTGCCATGGCGCGCCTGGCGAAGCGCTGTTGGCAAGGCACAGCCAGCCGCCTTCGGCCTGATTCAGGCGTTGGGCCGCAGCCAGTAGAGCGGTCCGGTCAATGCGCACTATGGCCTCGGGCAATTGCGTCAGATAATCCGACGAACGGCCGGCCAGCTTGCCCTGCCAAAGCAATTCGGCCGCTTGCGCCGTAGTGAGCGCAGCGCTGGAAAACTGATCCGCCAGGGCCTGGCGTTGAGCGTTGAAGCTAGTGTCGTCGAGTGCGTGGATCAGTTCCGGCAATCGATTCAGGAATTGCTCGGTGTGTTGCAGCAGCTCCACCGGCGCAACGCTTGGCGATTGCACGCCGAACAGCAACCCGGTTTGTCCGTGAATCTGCCGCAGGGCGCTGAACACCGCATAGCCGAGTTGCAGTTCCACCCGCAGGCGTTGGTAGAACGGCGTCTGACAGACATGCGCGAGCAAACGCCATGCAATTTCGTCGGCCAATTCCTGGGTGGCTGTCGGACAGAACAGCAGCAACGCGTGCTCGCTGGAGGCGGTATCGACATTGCTCCACAGGTGCTGTGCAAGGATAGAAGAGCGCGGCGTCAGTTGATTGTCCGGCGTGCCGGGTATGCGGCTCAAGGCCAGTCCCATGGCTGCCTGAGCCTGAGCCGATAACCCGATGGCCAGCCCATCCCAGCGCGCACTCGACCAGAGTGGCTGCACGTCGTCCGAGTTCGCGGTGTGCCCGAGGCAGTGATCGGGCAATGCCTTGAGCAGTTGTCGAATCGGAATCAACGCAACGCTGGTCGATTCGGCTTGTGAGACAGCGGCATCGGGTTTTGTCAGTTCTTTGAGCACATGCTCCAGGACGCTGGGCATCGGCTCCTGTAGCCCGTTCAGTTTGAGCAGCCATTCGTTGCCCGACGCACTGAAGGAAATATCCACACCAGCCTGGCGCGCGTCTTCGCGCAACGGTTGCAGGTGGTTTTCCAGCCGTGATTGAAGCTGGCTGCCGGGGGCCGGGTCCAGACGCCAGCGCAGATAAATCGCACCTTCAGCACCGTTGTCCGGCCATGCCTGACTGAACTGCATCGGCGAGCGTTCACGACGGCTGCGCGAGCGATCCTGGGCAAACGTGCGCAGGCCACGGTGGGCGCTGGTCTGGCCGCGAATCAATCCGGCGTTAGGTGTTGGTGCTTCGGCGCACAGGAACGGATTAGGTTCTGGCAATTGCCATGGGCCGTTGAAGTTATCCACAGCGCCGATTTGTTGAAGGATTTGCTTGAGGGCTGTTACACCCGGTTCGGATAACCCGACTTCGCGTTGTTCGCTGTCCAGGCGGGCCAGTTGCAAGGCACTGCTGATTTGCTGCTGGCGCTGGAGCAGGGTGGCGTACTCTTCGCGCAATCGGTTCCAGTCTTGCTCGGCAAAGAAACCGAGCCAGTCCAGCAGGCGTCCGCGGATGCCTGTTGCCGAGACTGTGGCAGGCAGGGTGAATTCGATATGCAGCAAGGCTTGCCCGGCGAACTGGTACAGCGGCTGGGCTTTCAGGTGATCGGCCAGCCCGCGCTCGCGCAGGTCCGCCAACAAGCCGCCGGGTTTTACCTGGTTCAGCCAATGGCACAGGAACGCCAACGCTTCGGCAGAGTTGTCAGGCAGTGTTTCGAGGGCAAACAGCAGGTCCAGACGTCGTTCGTCAGCCTGTTGATAACTTTTATCTGGCGCATCCATCAGCGGTATCGGCGCTTGCTGCGTGACTGTTTCGCCTTTGGCAATGACGCTGCCAAAGGCTTCTGCCATCGCTTTCAATTCATCGAGGCCCTGCGGTCCGGCCAGGCTCAGGGTCATTTGCCCGGTCTGGTAATAGCGCTGATAAAAACCCTGCAGCGCCTGCTGAAACTCCGGTTGTTGCAGTGGCAGACTGTCGCGATTGCCAGCATGAAAACCCCTTAGCGGATGAGCCTCGGCCAGTCCATTGAACAGCGCAAACTGCTGCTGCGCCTCGGCATCCTGCGACCAGGCGACAAACTCCGCCTGCAACACTTCCCGTTCCCGCTGCTGGTCGTCCGGATTCATACGCGGATGGGCGAGCATGTCTGACAAACGCTCCAGCCCACCGGCAAACGCCTGGGGCGGCAGTTCGAAAAAGTAGTCTGTGGTGCGTTCGCTGGTCCGCGCGTTTACCTGGCCGCCATGACTCTGGACGTAGGCCATCAACCCTTGCCCGGCAGGAAAACGCTCAGTCCCCAGAAACAGCAAATGCTCAAGAAAATGCGCCAGGCCAGGCCACGCCAGCGGCACATCATGGCTACCCGCGGCGACCCGTAACGCTGCTGCGCAACGCTTCAAATTCGGGGCATGACGCAGCGTCACCCGCAGGCCGTTGGCCAGAGTTTCAGTGTGGGGGCGAAGGGGATTCAACGCGGGCATGGGCACTTCCAGAACAGTGAAGTGCCAATGCTAGCGGATTAGGACTTGTTCAGCTCGCCGTAAAGCTCGGGACGACGATCGATCAGGTAGCGATTGGCGGCGCGGGAGTCGACCATCAACTGTCGATCCAGCTCGCCGACGATCAATGCTTCATCAAGGCCTGCCTGAGCGATGCGGCTGCCATCCGGCGCAGCGATGCTGCTTTGACCGCAATAGTGGATATCGCCTTCATGGCCGCAGTAGTTGGCGTAAGCCACATAACATTGGTTTTCGAAGGCGCGGGAACGCACGGTGACATCGGCGACGAAATCGAACGGAATCATGTTCGCGGTCGGCACCAGGATCAGTTCGGCACCGGCCAGGGCCAGGCGTCGGGCGTTTTCCGGAAACTCCAGGTCGTAGCAGATCAGGAAACCGAGTTTCCAGCCGTTGAGTTCAACGACGGGAAACTCATCGGAACCTGCACTGAACATCGAGTGATCCAGATCGCCGAACAGATGGGTCTTGCGGTAATTGCAGATGCGCTCGCCGTTAGCGTCGATCAACTGCACGGCGTTGTAGATCTGCCCGTCCTCGGTGCGCTCGGGATAGCCATACAAAATGGCGATCCCGGCAGTCTTGGCAATGCGCGCAATCTGCTGTGCCGACTCACCGTTATGCACCTCCGCCAGCACGCTGACGGCATCGACGCCGATGTTGTAGCCGGTCAGGAACATCTCCGGCAGCACCAGCAGGTCGGCGCCTTTGGCTTCCAGCGCCAACTGATGCAGGCGTTGCAGGTTGCCAGCGACGTCCAGAGGCAGCGGCGGACATTGGTAAAGGGCTACGCGCATTTCGGATTCCTCTTACTCGGGCAGGGCGATCGGTCCGATCTCGTTGAATACATCTCCTGGACCCGGATTCTCGGCGTGAGTTGCACCGCCGAAGTGCTTCATGATGCCCCATACCGCGTTGAGCGAGGTCTGTACCGCGCCCTCAACCCAGGCAGGCGTCCACGAAACGTCGTCGCCGGCGATGAAAATCCCGCGCTGCTCGGCTGGCATGGCGTCCTGCATGAAGTGCGCGTACATGCGCTGGTTGTAGCGGTAGTGGCCGGGCAGGGCGCCTTTGAACGCGCCGAGGAAATGCGGGTCGGCTTCCCACGAAACGGTGATCGGATCGCCGATGATCCGCGCGGCGATATCGACCTTCGGGTAGATCTTCTTCAACGCATCCAAGGCCAGCTTCACGCGTTTTTCCACGGGCTGCGGGAGCATTTTCAGCGCATCGCTCATCCACGAGTACGACAGGCAGATCACCCCCGGCTTGTCGTCGCCGTTGTCGAACAGGTAGGTGCCACGGGTCAGGCGGTCGGTGAGGGTCATGCTCATCAGGTCGCGGCCGGTTTCCGGATCCTTGTCCTTCCAGAACGGGCGGTCGACCATCACGAAAGTTTTAGACGACTGCATGTAGCGGGTACGGTCCAAAGCCATCCACATTTTTTGCGAGAACAGGGTTTCGTCGCATTCGATCTGGGTGGTCAGCAGCCAGCTCTGGCAGGTGGTCAGCACGGCCGCGTATTCGCGGGTGTCGCCCCAGTTGTCGGTGACGGCGAAACGGCCGCCCGGCGCGTGGGCAATTTTCTTCACGCCGGTGCGCGGTGCGCCGTTGTGCAGCGAGCTGAGGCTGGTGCCCGCTGGCCAATGCGCGCAACGCTCCGGTACATGACGCCAGATGCCCTGGGGCACCTGTTCCACACCGCCAACCACCAGGTGCTGGTGATCGTCGCAGTTGGTCATCACCACGCGGAAGATTTCCAGCATCGAGTTGGGGAAGTCCGAATCCCAGCCACCGGTACCGAAACCGACCTGGCCGAACACTTCGCGGTGATGGAACGAGAGCTTGGCGAACGCCTTGGAGGTGGCGACGAAATCGTAGAAGGTGCGGTCGTCCCACAACGGAACCAGGGTGTTCCACAACTCTTTCAGACGTGGCACATCACGGTCGCGGATGGCTTGCTGGATATCGGAGAACTGCGAGCCGGCTTCCAGGGCATCGGCCCAGGCGTCAGCCACTTCCTGGAACAGTGCAGGAAGGTCCGACAGCTTCTGTGCGTAATGGGTCTGGCCTTCGAGGTCGATCACCGTGCTGCCCGACGCGGGTGTCAGCGGGTTAGGGAAAGGTTTGGTTTCCAGACCCAGTTTGTCGACGTAGTGATAGAACGCGGTGGACGACACCGGGAAGCGCATCCCGCCCAGCTCGGCAATGATGCCTTCGGCGCCATTGAACGCCTGGGAACGCAGACGGCCGCCCATTTTCGAAGCTTCGTAGACGACCGGTTTCAGGCCCAGCTTCATCAGCTCATACGCCGCCACCAGGCCGGCAATCCCGCCGCCGACAATCGCCACTTCGGCACCGTGATTATGCTCGGGAATACTGCCCAGCCCGGCGGGGTGTTCGATCCAGTCGTCGAAGGCGAAAGGAAAATCCGGGCCGAAAATGGTGACTGGTTTCTTACCGTCTGCAGGATGGCGATTGTTCTTGTTCATGGCTGACCTTGCTGGCGACCCGACGCGGGATGCGCATCTGAGTATAGGAAAAGATGTCAGCCATTCTAGAGAGCGCAGAACACGTTATTAAGACGCAAAGTGTCGTCATTTTGATGTTTGTTTGATCGATATGACGAACTATCAATGCACACTGACCACTGTGGGAGCGAGCTTGCTCGCGATAGCGCCAGTTCAGTCACGGATGAACCCAGGCCTGAAAACTCAAACCGGCTGCCCCCGATCAATCTTGCTACTCAAGATGATCGACGTCGTGGTCTTCTCCACCCCATCCACACTGCCAATCTGATCCAGCAACTGATCGAGTTGCTCCGGCGAATCGGTGCGCAACCACGCCACATAATCAAATTCGCCACTCACCGCGCACAGCTGTTGCACCTGCGCCATTGCGCTCAGGCGTCGCAACACTTCCTTGCCGGAACGCGGTTGCACAGTGATCCCCACATACGCCTGCAACCCGCCATCCACCACGCGCTGGCCGAGGCGCACGCCGTAACCGGTGATCACCTTGGCCTTTTCCAGCCGCGCCAGGCGCGAAGTGACGGTGGTACGGGCGATGCCCAGTTGTCGGGCGAGCATGGCCACGCTCTCGCGGGCGTTGATCTGCAGGGCGGCAATCAATTGGCGGTCGATTTCATCGAGAACGGGCGTGCGAGTGTCAGGCAAGGGGTTATCTCCAGGGGCATGGATCAGTGCGCAAGCATGTTACAGGCAGTTCCTGCAGGACGCTCGCGACGGCGATTTGATCTAGCCTCAATACCGTTCATGACATTTTTGCCTGCGACAAATTGCCATAAGTAACTAGGTAGTACATTATTCCGCCCATGTCACAAATGGGGAAAATTTCCGACATGAATAATTCTGGGGCTGCCGCCGGCAGCAAATGGTTGCTGGCGGGGCTGGGTGTGCTGATTGCACTGATCGGGCTCGGCCTGGCCGGTGGCGGTGGCTATCTGATCGCGCTGGGTGGCAGCTGGTATTTCCTGCTGATGGGGCTGGCAATGCTGGCGTCCGGGTTGATGATTGCCCGGCGCAAGCCGCTCGGCGCCTGGCTGTATGCTGTGGCATTGCTCCTCACTGCGATCTGGGCCGTTTGGGATGCGGGCCTCGAGTACTGGCCGCTGGTCTCGCGGGTACTGACCTTCGCCGTGATCGGTCTGGTGGTGGCGTTGATCTATCCGACCCTGGTCCGTGCTTCGGGCGCGACCGGTGGGCGTGGCGCCTACGGTCTGGCTGGCATTCTGGGCGTGGGCGTCGTTGCCACGATGGCCTACATGTTCGTGCCGACCCATGTGGTCAAAAACGCCACCGTACCTACGGTAACGCCGGTCACTCCGGGCACCGAACAGAAAGATTGGGCCCACTGGGGCAACACCACTGCCGGCAACCGCTTTGCCGCGCTGGACCAGATCACCAAGGGCAACATCGACAAGTTGCAGGTCGCCTGGACCTTCCGCACCGGCGACATCCCGCAAAGCACCGGTGCCGGCGCCGAAGACCAGAACACTCCGCTGCAAATCGGTGACACGGTCTACACCTGCACCGCCTACGGCAAAGTCTTCGCCCTGGATGCCGACACCGGCGCCCAGCGCTGGAAGTTCGACCCCCAAGGCACCGCGCCCAACTGGCAGCGTTGCCGTGGCCTGGGCTATTCCGAAACTCCGGCGTCTTCGGACAATCAGCCAACCGCCTGTACGAAACGTCTGTTTCTGCCGACCGGCGATGCGCGCCTGATCGCTATCAATGCCGACACCGGCAAGCCCTGCGAAGAGTTCGGTAACCACGGCACTGTCGATCTGACCACTGACATGGGCGAAGTGAAGCCCGGTTACTACCAGCAAACCTCGACCCCGTTGGTCGCAGGAGACGTGGTGATCGTCGGCGGCCGCGTGGCCGATAACTATTCCACTGGCGAACCGCCGGGCGTGGTGCGTGCCTACGACGTGCGCAGCGGTGAGCTGATGTGGGCGTGGGATCCGGGCAACCCGAACACCACCAAACGCCCACCGACCGGTGAGACCTATACCCGTGGTACGCCGAATGTGTGGTCGGCCATGTCCTACGACGCCAAGCTCGGTCTGGTTTACTTGCCAACCGGCAACGCCACCCCGGACTTCTTCGGCGGTCAACGCACCGAGCTCGACGACAAGTGGAGTTCGTCCATCGTCGCCATCGATGTGAAAACCGGGCAGGTACGCTGGCACTACCAGACCACCCACCACGACTTGTGGGACTTCGACCTGCCGGCGCAGCCGCTGCTGTACGACGTGCCGGACGATAAGGGCGGCACCCAGCCAGCCCTGGCGCAAGTCACCAAGCAGGGCGAGATCTTCCTGCTCAACCGCGAAACCGGCGTGCCGATTGCCCGCGTCGAAGAGCGCCCGGTGCCGCAAGGCAAGGTGCCCGGTGAACGCTACTCGCCAACCCAGCCGTTCTCGGTGGACATGCCGTCAATCGGCAACAAGACCCTGACCGAATCCGACATGTGGGGCGCCACGCCGTTTGATCAGTTGATGTGCCGCATCCAGTTCAAAGGCATGCGCCACGAAGGCGTCTACACCCCACCGGGCATGGACCGCGCCCTGCAATTCCCGGGCTCGCTGGGCGGCATGAACTGGGGCAGCGTCTCGGTTGATCCGAACACCAATTACATGTTCGTCAACGACATGCGCCTGGGCCTGGCCAACTACATGATCCCGCGCGACAAGATCAAAGCCGGGGCCAGCGGTATCGAAATGGGCGTGGTACCCCAGGAAGGCACGCCGTTCGGCGCCATGCGCGAACGTTTCCTCTCGGCGGTCGGTATTCCGTGCCAGAAACCACCGTTCGGCACCATGTCCGCCATCGACCTCAAGACCCACAAACTGATGTGGCAAGTTCCTGTCGGCACCGTGCAGGACACCGGCCCGCTGGGCATCCGCATGCACTTGCCGATCCCGATCGGCATGCCGACCCTCGGCGCATCGCTGGCCACCCAGTCGGGCCTGCTGTTCTTCGCCGGCACCCAGGACTTCTACCTGCGCGCCTTCGACACCGGCAACGGCAACGAAATCTGGAAATCGCGCTTGCCGGTGGGCAGTCAGTCCGGGCCGATGACCTACGTTTCACCGAAAACCGGCAGGCAGTACATCCTGCTCACGGTGGGCGGTGCGCGTCAGTCGACGGATCGTGGGGATTATGTGATTGCCTACGCCTTGCCCAAATAAGGGCTGAAACTTCAGTCAGGATAGCCGCGCCATTGCGCGGCTTTTTCTTGGGCGAAAGAGCCTGTGTGGAAATCGGCTAGGATTGAGGCAGTCGAGGGTGCGAGGCGAAGAACATGACAATGAAGCTACCTGCTGCTGTACGGGAACGTGCCTTGCAGATCGCCCATCACGAAATGGGGCACTACGTGGTGGCCCGCGCCCTGGGGTTTGAAACGGGCGGCGTGACCCTGACAGTGAGCAAGGATTTGCGGCACCAGGGAGGGGCCTCCATTACCTTGGTGCGCCCGATTTCGTCGATGGAAGCCATGAAGGAACATCTGGAAGCCCGGATGATGGTGCTCCTGGCTGGCTCAATGGCGCAGACCCTGCCTTCAAAACCTTCAGCCGCCAAACGCGTCGATAAGCCCAAGGCCACCGCCATCCTCAAAGGCAAGCAGGGGGCGGAACAGGATTACGCAAAAATCAGGGAGCTTCAGCATCTGCTGCGAAATATCGTCTACCCGGACACTGATCCTGCGTCGGGTGAGCGGATAACGGCGGAGCTTAAAGAGATGACAGGTCGGCTGTGGCTGCGGACGCAAAAAATCATAGTAGATCAGGCCGAGACGATTGCCGAATTGGCTGTGGCGCTGGTGGACGGCATGGTCATCGTGGAGCAGTGGGGACGGCCGGCGGATACGTATGAGGGCATGCTGACGGGGCAGGAGCTGGAGCGGCGGCTAGCCATGCAGGCCATGCCTTCATGATGTGTTTGAACTGAATAGCCGAAGCATTTGGCTCTAATCAGCCCCAAAAAGGGAACGCTCGGTCCCTATTTGGGAGCTTTGAGGCTCTGTGTGTTTTATTGATCTGCTTGTGCTCTCGTTTGAGCAGGTTTGCGCGTCAGTACCTTCACCACATCATCAATCACCGCTTTGCTCATCGTCGTCAGGTAATGCGCGGCCCAGGCGTGACGGTCGGAATCTTGGGCGTAGGCGGCGTCCACGGTGAGGGACTTGGCGAGGAACAGCAGGTCGGAGGCTTGGGCCAGAGCGTCGGCGATGGGGACGTCACGGCAGACGTGGAACAGTGGTTGATCCGAGAGATATAGGAAGGGGGTGAAGCCGATGGTTTTCAGTTCTGAAGGATCGTGCGAGATGGTTTTGCTCATGATGTAACTCCTTAATCCAAGAAGCCGCCACGTTCGTTTCCAAGCGAATGGGTGGCAGCTGTACGCAGGTTGGAAAACCGGGGATCAAGGAAACCGGCACGCCCGAAAGCGTCCCACGCACAGCTGCCATAACACAGTTTCGCAGTCGTAAAAAACGACTGGAGTAGTGGTAGATTCTGCTGCGATTTGATCCGACGGGTTTCCAAGCCCGATCGCTGAATGGTCAGCGACGACCGGAGACTATCCCGTCAAAGAAAAGCGCAACAAGGCGGCAAAGTGCCCAAAAGCAAGGTTCGGAGTTTGCCTACAAGGTTTACGGACGTCATCCGATATTGCGACACCCTCTGTAAACGAAGACTGGCGCGACGAGCGATTTTCCAGGCCGGTGCATCCTCTGAGTAGTTGAGCCAAGCGCTGGGTTCCCACGTTGTCATGAGGGCGCTGAAGCAATTGGCGAAACGGCAAACCTACTGCGAGTAACCATCGTTAACAATTGACAGAGGAGTCAGAGTGGTTGGGCACCTCTGAAGCTCATACATTTATTCCTTTGAGGTTATATTCCTTTGGTGGCATATTTGTATGAAATGGGACGTCGAATACACGGATGAATTTGAGGCCTGGTGGGATCACCTGAACGAGTTCGAACAGGACTCGGTTCAGGCCACAGTGATGTTGCTGGGCGAGGATGGCCCACACTTGGGTTTTCCACATACCAGCGATATCAAGGGTTCACGGCATGGCAACCTTCGTGAGTTAAGAGTGCAGCACGCTGGCAGGCCGTACCGTGTGCTGTACGCGTTTGATCCACGGCGCAGTGCGATTCTGCTGATTGGCGGTGATAAAACCGGCCAGGAGCGTTGGTATACGGAACACGTGCCACTGGCCGAACGTCTCTACGACGAGCACTTGGAAACATTGAAGAAAGAGGGCTATGAGAATGGCTAAAAAATTTGCTGATTTGGTGTCACGTCGCTCTCCAGAGTCTCAAGCGCGTGTTGAGGCCTTGCATCAGAAGCTACGAGCACAAATGCCGCTGCACGAGTTGCGCCAGGCGCAAGCGTTGAGTCAGGACACACTGGCCAGGACACTGCATGTCAATCAGGCGGCGATCTCCAAGATGGAGCGGCGAACGGACATGTACATCAGTACTTTGCGCAACTACATCCGCGCCATGGGTGGCGAGTTGGAAATCATCGCCACCTTCCCCGAGGGCCAGGTAAAGATCGAAAACTTTGCCAACTGAACGATTAAAAAATGGCTCTACTGTTTCGGGCTATTCAGATACGCAAAAGCCGCGCAATGCGCGGCTTTCTTGTTTGGTGGGCCCACACGGACTTGAACCGTGGACCAAAGGATTATGAGTCCTCTGCTCTAACCAACTGAGCTATAGGCCCTCAGTAGGTCGCGGATTATAGCGACGGTTTTGCGACTGTGCTATCCGAAAAAGCCTTTACTGTTGTACGAAGAAACGTCGCGGCGAATTCGTCGGGGGGCAGGGGCAGGCTGACGATGTAGCCCTGGATTTGTTCACAGCCCTCGGCGGCGAGGAATTGCTGTTGCGCCCGGGTCTCGACCCCTTCGGCAATCACGGTGAATTGCATGCTGCGGCCGAGGGCGATGATGGCGCGTACGATGGCGGCATCGTGGGGATCGTCCGGCAGGCCGCGGACGAAGGACTGGTCGATCTTGAGGATGTCCAGCGGCAGGCGCTTGAGGTAGCTCAAGGACGAGTAGCCGGTGCCGAAGTCGTCGATGGCCAGTTGCACGCCCAGTTGTTTGAGTTGATGCAGCACCGCCAGCGCTTCCTCGGCCTGGCTCATGATGAAGTTTTCGGTGATTTCCAGTTGCAGGAAACCGGGGTTGAGGCCGTTGTCCTTGAGCAACTGTTCGATGCGGCCCACCAGGTTGGGTTGGCGCAGTTGGGCGCCGGCCAGGTTGACCGACAGCGGACCGGGGCTTTCGTACAGCCTGTGCCATTCGGCCATCTGCCGGCAGGCGGTTTCCAGCACCCAGTCGCCGATTTGCAGGATCATGCCGTTTTCTTCGGCCAGCGGGATGAAGTGTTCCCGCGGTACGTCGCCAAAGGTCGGATGGTGCCAGCGGATCAGGGCTTCGGCGCCGACCAGGCTGTAGTCTTCGAGGCTGATTTTCGGTTGGTAGCACAGGTGCAATTCGTTGCGCTCGATGGCGCGGCGCAGTTCGTGTTCCAGCGCCACGCGTTCGCTGGCCTGGGCGGTGAGGTCGCGGGTGTAGCTTTCGACGCGGTTGCGGCCCTTGGCCTTGGAGCGGTACATCGCGGCGTCGGCGTTCTTGATCAGTGTGGCAACGTCGCAGCCATCTTTCGGATAGAGGCTGGTGCCGATGCTGGCGCTGATGAAAAACTCGTGTTCGCCGGCCTGGAATGGCGCGGCGAAACAGTTGAGCAGTTTATTGGCGATGTGGTCGGCGTCGCTGGATTGTTGCAGGCCCGGCAGCAGGATAATGAACTCGTCACCTCCCAGGCGCGCCACAGTGTCGATATCACGCAGTTGCTCCTTGAGGCGCACGGCGATGCCCTTGAGCAGCAGGTCGCCGACCGGGTGGCCGAGGCTGTCGTTGATGTGCTTGAAGCGGTCGAGGTCGAGGAACAGTACCGCGCCCTGGCCACCGTTTTCCTGCTGGCTGTTGAGCGCGGTCAGCAGGCGGCTTTCGAACAGTGTGCGGTTCGGCAAGCCGGTCAGCGGGTCGTGGTGCGCCTGGTAGTCGAGTTTGGCCTGGGCATGCTTGAGGCTGGAAATGTCGGCGAACACCGCGACAAAGTGGGTGATGAACTTCTCCCGGTTGCGCACGGCACTGATGGTCAGCCAGCTGGGGTACAGCTCGCCATTCTTGCGTCGGTTGGAAATTTCACCTTGCCAATGGCCTTCGGCGGTCAGTTGGTGCCACATGGCCGCGTAGAACGCGCTGTCATGCAGGCCCGAGGCGAGCAGGCGTGGCGTGTGGCCCAGGGCTTCGCTTTCGCTGTAACCGGTGATTTCGGTGAACGCACGGTTGACCGCGCTGATGTGCTGTTGGGTGTCGGTGATCAATACGCCTTCGGCGGTGCTTTCGAACACGGTGGCGGCCTGTTGCAGTTTTTCCTGCATCAGGTGCCGCTCGGTGATGTCCCGGGCGATGGTCAGCATGCAGTTTTCATCGCCAATCGGCAGCGGACGGCTGGACACTTCGCAGAGGCGGATCTGCCCGTCGCTGCGGCGGATATGGCAGCTGAAATCGCGGACAAAACCGTCGCGGTGCAGCAGGTCGAGCATTTGCTTGCGTTCATTGAGGTTGACCCAGATCCCCAGGTCCAGCGCCGAACGATCCACCGACATGGCGCTGTTGAAGCCGGTGATGCGGCTGAAACCGTCGTTGACCTCCAACAGCAAGCCATCGCTTTGCCGCGACAGCAGCAAGCCGTCGGGGGAGGCGTGGAAGGCCTTGGCGAACTTTTCTTCGGACGTTTGCAGCTGTTGCTGGGTTTCCTTGAGCTGGGTGATGTCCCGCACCACGACCACCAGCGCCGGTGTCATGTCGAGGTCGAACGGTTCGGCGGAGATCAGGCCGGTAAACACCTGGCCGTTGCTGCGACGGAAGGGCATTTCCAGGTTGCGGATGCTGCCGGCCTGCAAGCGTTGCAGAAGGCCCGGCCCGACACCGGGAATCCCCCAGATGTTCAGGTTGGTGGCGGTCTGGCCAATGACGTCCTCGGCCTTGAGGCCAATTTGCTCCTCGAACGCTTCGTTGACCTCCAGCAGACAACCGTCGCTCAGGCGCGCGATCACCAGAATGTCCGGGCATTGCTGGAACACAGAGGCGAATTTCTGTTCCGACAGGCGCAGTGCTTCTTCGGTGCGCTTGGCGTCGGTGATGTCGATCATCAGCCCACGCATCACCGGTTCATGCCCGTGCTCGATCAGGCTGACGATGTCGCGCACCCACAGGCAGCGGCCGTCGGCGGTGATTACCCGGTAATCGAGGCGATGGTCGCGCCCGGCCAGCACTTCGTGGTCGCAGAAGGTCTGGGCGCGGGTCAGGTCGGCGGGGTGAATGATGTTGCGCCAGAAGCCCGGGATCAGCCAATGGGACAGGGGATATCCGAGAAGGTCTTCGGCGTGGGGCGATACATAGCTGTAGGTGAAGTCGGTGACTTTTGCTTCCCAAGCGATGGCCGACAGGCTCTCCACCAAGCCGCGGTAGTGGTATTCGCTGCTGCGCAGTTCCTGTTCAAGGTCGACCCGGCGGGCGATTTCCGAGCTCAAACGGCGGTTGATGCGGATGACCACCGCCAGTACGACAGTCAGCAGCAGCAGTCCGGGCAGGCCATACACCAGCAGGTCACTCCAGAACGTTCGATGATCGAGGACGTTGCCGACCCAATGCTCCTGAATGGCGCTGATTTCAGCGGGGCTCATGTCCGCCAGGACTTTGTCGAGAATGCCAACCAGCATCTTGTTGTTGCGGGGTACACCCATGGCCAGTTGATAGCGATAGGGCGTTTCACCGCTGACATACAACCCGTCGAGCTTGAGTTGGCGTAGGCTCCAGACGCTGGAAGCCAGATCGCCTACCACGGCGTCCACTTCGTCGGTGGCCAGTGCCTGTAGCGCCGAACTGACGTTGGGCATCGCTACCAGATTCAAGTCGGGATGGTGGGTGCGCAGCAGTTCGTGAGGGGCGTAGTTTTCCACTACGGCGATTTTCAGGCCGTACAGGTCTTTCAGGTTGTGTGGTTGGGGGCCCCCGACATGGGCCAGGATGACAATCGGAAAATCCAGGTAGGGGCGGGTGAACGACAGGTATTGCTGGCGTTCCGGGGTCGACATGATGCCCGGCAGCAGGTCTAGCTTGCCCTTCTTGGCCTGCTCCAGGACGGCGGTCCAGCTCACCGGCTCGATGGGCGTGAGTCGGGTTGCCAGCCTTTTGCGGATGACCTCGATGTAATCGGCGGCAAGGCCCTGGTAGCGGCCCTCATCGTCACGAAACTCGAAAGGCGGCCACGACGCATCGACACCCAGGCGCAATTCCGGGTGAGCCGCCAGCCAGCTACGTTCTTCGTCAGTGAGAGTCAGCGCGCCAGCCGTTGCGGTCCAGGTCATCAGCGACAGCAAAAAAAGCACGGTCGGCAGTCTGGGCATAACGGTCTCGTTATGGCTCGGGGGAATGTTTCGAGTGTAGACGGCTACAGGGCGGAGGGGGGAGGCGGGGGGGATTTAATCTGTACAAAGCAAAACCCCCGGCCTGGGCCGGGGGTTTTGTGATCACTCGTCGAGGAAGGAGCGCAGATGCTCGCTTCTCGTCGGGTGGCGCAGCTTGCGCAGCGCCTTGGCTTCGATCTGACGAATCCGCTCACGGGTCACGTCGAACTGCTTACCAACCTCTTCGAGGGTGTGGTCGGTATTCATGTCGATACCGAAGCGCATGCGCAGTACCTTGGCTTCACGGGCAGTGAGGCCGGACAGCACTTCGCGAGTCGCTTCTTTAAGGCTCTCAACGGTTGCAACATCGATTGGCGACTGCATGGTCGAGTCTTCGATGAAGTCACCCAGATGGGAGTCTTCGTCATCACCGATCGGGGTTTCCATGGAGATCGGCTCTTTAGCGATCTTCAATACCTTGCGGATCTTGTCCTCAGGCATTTCCATGCGTTCGCCCAGCTCTTCCGGGGTCGGTTCGCGACCCATTTCCTGCAGCATCTGGCGGGAAATGCGGTTGAGCTTGTTGATCGTCTCGATCATGTGCACCGGAATACGGATGGTGCGGGCCTGGTCGGCGATCGAGCGAGTGATCGCCTGACGGATCCACCAGGTGGCATAAGTCGAGAACTTGTAGCCGCGACGGTATTCGAACTTGTCCACCGCTTTCATCAAGCCGATGTTGCCTTCCTGGATCAGATCGAGGAATTGCAGACCACGGTTGGTGTACTTCTTGGCGATCGAGATCACCAGACGCAAGTTGGCTTCAACCATCTCTTTCTTCGCGCGGCGGGCCTTGGCCTCACCGATCGACATGCGACGGTTGATGTCCTTGATTTCAGCGATGGTCAAGCCGGTTTCGGTTTCCAGCGCGGTCAGCTTCTGCTGGCAACGGATGATGTCCGGCTGCAGACGACCAATGGCTTCAGCGTATTTGCCTTTGCCTTTGGCCAGGGCGTCACTCCAGCTTTCGTCGACTTCGTTGCCCGGGAACTGGCGCAGGAAGTCGGCACGCGGCATGCGTGCATCACGAACGCAGAGCTGCATGATTGCGCGCTCTTGCTGACGCAGGCGATCCAGGGCACTGCGAACACGCTCGACCAGGCCTTCGAATTGCTTCGGAACCAGTTTGATCGGCATGAACAGCTCGGCCAGGGCCAACAGCTCGGCAATCGTTGCCTTGTTGTTGCGGCCGTGCTTTTTCAGCGCCTTGCGGGTGATTTCCATCTGATCGGCCACAGCACCGAAGCGCTGTGCAGCGATGATCGGATCCGGACCGCTTTCGGCTTCTTCCTCGTCATCGGAGGCTTCGGCGTCATCGTCCTCGGAGTCGTCATCCGCTTTAGCGGCTTTCGCGTCGATCGGCGGCGGCACTTCTGCCGCAGGCGGCGCGATGCCGTCGTCCGGGTCGATATAACCGCTCAGGACGTCGGACAGGCGGCCACCTTCGGTGGTGACGCGGGTGTACTCGGAGAGAATATGATCAACCGTGCCGGGGAAGTGCGCGATTGCGCTCATCACCTCACGGATGCCCTCTTCAATACGCTTGGCGATTTCGATTTCGCCTTCACGCGTGAGGAGCTCCACCGTACCCATTTCGCGCATGTACATGCGCACCGGGTCGGTAGTGCGACCAATGTCGGTCTCGACCGCAGCCAACGCTGCAGCGGCCTCTTCGGCTGCGGCTTCGTCGGTATCGGCGTCGGCCAGCATAAGGGAATCCTTATCTGGCGCAACCTCGAATACGTTGATCCCCATGTCATTGATCATGCGGATGATGTCTTCCACCTGTTCCGGATCTGAAATATCCTCCGGCAGGTGGTCGTTGACCTCCGCGTAAGTCAGGTAGCCCTGCTCACGACCAAGTGTGATCAACTCTTTGATACGAGACTGCTGTTGCGCTTTTCCGGACATAACACCCTATCCACTGAAGGTCTTGGCGGGCAAAAAACAAGCCGAGGATTATACCTGAGCTATGACCTCACGCGCCAGTTGAGGTCGGGTTTGATGCGGAAACATTGCGACTCAAGAGGTCGCGCAGTTGATTTTTCTCTTCGCTGGTCAATTCGCTTTGACGCGCTTTTCGCAGAAGTTGTTCCAGGTTTCGCTCGCGTTGGCGGGCTGACAAGCTAGTAATGGTGTCGAAAAACTGTTGTTCAAGGTTATCTCCATCAATCAGCCATTCCTTTTCCGCCAGGGCTTTGAGCAAGCGGCCTTGTTCTGTGCCGTGCCAACGCGCAATCAATTGAATTGAGTTTAGCTTGGGATTCTTCTGCACAGCTTCGAGCAGCGCCACCAGCAATTGCGTGTTGGTGTGATCCTCGGCGGCGAAGTGCCCGGCATCCTCGACTTTTTCGGCCAGTTGCGGGTGATGCAGCAACGTGCGCAAGGCGGCGAGGGTCGGCGGTTCTACGGCGGCGGGCACCCGTGGCGCGCGGGGTTGATCACGATCACCGCCCCGTTTGCCATTCTTGTCCCACGGTTTCTTGTCCCATTTCTTGCCTCCTGCACCGGGTTTCTTCGGCGTCCATTCCTGCTGCGGCACATACATTTCCTGTGCCTGCGGCTGATGATAGTCGCTGTAATCGGGCATCGCGTCGTAATCGATGCCCGGGTCGTAGGCGGGCGGTGCTTCTTGCGGGGCGCTTTGTGCCAACTGGCTCACCGCTTCACCGCTCAGGCCGGTGATTTCGCTCAGGCGTTGACGCATCAATATGCGCAGGTTGGCGCCCGGGACTTTGTCGATCAACGGCGCGGCGAGGGTGGCCATGTGAGCCTTGCCCTCAAGCGAGCGCGGGTCGGCTTCCTCCGTCAGTTGCTGGAAGAAGTAATCTGCCAGTGGCTGCGCGTGCTGGTTGATGCGCGCGCGGAAGGCATCGGTGCCTTCCGCGCGGACCAGGGTGTCCGGGTCCTCGCCTTCGGGCAGGAACAGAAAGCGTGCGCGACGACCGTCCTGCAGGCTCGAAAGTGTCGCCTCCAGCGCCCGCCATGCTGCATTGCGGCCGGCCTGGTCGCCGTCGAAGCAGAACAGCACGTTGGGCACGACGCGAAACAGCCGCTTGAGGTGTTCCTCGCTGGTGGCTGTGCCCAGGGTTGCGACGGCATTGCGCAGGCCTTGCTGGGCCAGGGCAATGACGTCCATGTAGCCCTCGACGACGATGATCTCGTCGAGGTTGCGGTTGGTCTTGCGCGCTTCGTACAGGCCGTAGAGTTCCTGGCCTTTATGGAAAACCGGGGTTTCCGGGGAGTTCAGGTACTTCGGCTTGTCGTCGCCCAATACCCGACCGCCGAAGGCGATGACGCGCCCACGACTGTCGCGGATCGGAAACATCACGCGGTCGCGGAAGCGGTCGTAGCGTTTGCCGCTTTCGGCGTTTTCGATCAACAGGCCGGCATCGATCATGGCTTTTTGTTGCAGGGTATCGCTGCTCAAGTGCTTGAACAGGTTGTCCCAGCCGGGCGGAGCAAAGCCCAGGCCGAAGTCCCGGGCGATTTCGCCGGTCAGCCCGCGACCTTTCAGGTATTCCACGGCGGCTTTACGCGATGGGTGGCTTTTCAGGGCCTGGCGATAAAAATCGGCAGCGGCACTCAGTAGCGGATACAGCGGCGAATCGGTCGGCTGTCGCGGTTTGTGCGGTCGGCCGCTTTCTTCGCGGGGGATTTCCATGCCGGCGGCTTTGGCCAGTTCTTCGACGGCCTGGACGAAATCCAGGTTGTCGTGGTCCATGATGAAGCCGAGGGCGTTGCCGCCAGCGCCGCAGCCGAAGCAGTAATAGAACTGCTTGTCGGGGCTGACGCTGAACGACGGAGTCTTTTCCTTGTGGAACGGGCAGCAGGCGGTGTGGTTCTTGCCGGCCTTTTTCAATTGCAGGCGCGAGCTGACCACATCGACGATGTCGGTGCGGTTCAGAAGGTCGTCAATGAAGCTCTGGGGAATTAGCCCGGCCATGGCGTTCTCGTCATCTGCGCTGAAAGGATCCCGTAACGTACGGCGACCGAACGGCGGTCATTGTTTGAGGCGCGCAAAGTGTGCGGCTCGACCAGTGTCGTCTGCGTATTCATTGTCGGGAAGTGTATCTGCCGAAAATCCACTGACGTTAATGCCAATCAGTATCCGACTGTTTGAATGTGTTGCGCTGAATCCGCTACGGCCAATCATAGGCCCCGGATAGCTCATCATCTGGCACGCAAGCAGGTGCCTTGGGCTGATCGTCGTGAGAGGAATCAGTGGGTGTGCTCGTCAGTAGCCTTGAAAGGCTCGTCAGAAAAGACGTGCACCGCTGGCAAAAGAGCCAGGTCTGACGCGGTGAAGCAGATTTGTCTCGGTCGCGTCTGCGGCTTTGACAGTGAAGCATCAAGCGTTTTACGCAAATGCCATAAGCCCGGCTGAGGGCCGGGCTTGGCAGAAGCTTGCTACGATCGTCTGTGTATTAGTACAGACGAACGGCGCGGCGCTGTTCGCGCTGAACTTTCTTGGCGTGACGCTTAACAGCGGCTGCTGCTTTGCGCTTACGCTCAGAAGTTGGCTTCTCGTAAAATTCGCGGCTACGAACTTCAGCCAGTACACCGGCTTTTTCGCAGGAGCGCTTGAAACGACGCAGAGCTACGTCGAAGGGTTCGTTCTCTTTTACTTTGACGGCTGGCATCCAGAGCTACCTTCATTCATTACCGGGGTCAACATCCTCGCGGCAAAAGAGCACTTGAAGACGTCGGTTTTTAAGGGTTGCGGATGTTAACCCCTCATCGCTCGGAATGCAAAGCCTCTGATCGAAAACCGCTGGTCGGGGCATCACGCGACGACTATTATGCGCGCCTTCGAATTCAGCCTAAACAAGGCGCAAACCCATGCTAGTACTGGGATTAGAAACCTCCTGCGACGAAACCGGTGTCGCATTATATGACAGTGAGCGCGGCCTGCTGGCCGACGCGCTGTTCAGTCAGATCGACCTGCATCGCGCCTATGGCGGCGTTGTGCCCGAGCTGGCTTCGCGCGATCACGTCAAACGCATGCTGCCCTTGATTCGTCAGGTGTTGGCCGAGGCCGGCTGCGTGCCGACCGAGATCGATGCGATCGCCTACACCGCGGGTCCTGGCCTGGTCGGTGCCCTGCTGGTAGGGGCTTCCTGCGCCCAGGCGCTGGCCTTTGCCTGGGGCATCCCGGCCCTCGGCGTGCATCACATGGAAGGCCATTTGCTGGCGCCGATGCTGGAGTCGCAACCGCCGGAATTTCCGTTCGTCGCTTTGTTGGTGTCGGGTGGTCATACGCAACTGGTTCAGGTCGACGGAATCGGTCAGTACACGCTCCTGGGCGAGACCCTGGATGATGCCGCCGGCGAAGCTTTCGACAAGACAGCCAAGATGATGGGCCTCAATTATCCGGGCGGGCCGGAGATCGCTCGCCTTGCAGGGCAGGGCGTTGCAGGACGTTTCGTGTTCCCGCGGCCTATGTGCGACCGCCCGGGCCTGGATTTCAGTTTCAGCGGCTTGAAAACCTTCGCCTTGAATACCTGGCAGCAGTGCGTCAGCGCCGGGGACGACAGCGAGCAAGCCCGTTGCGACATCTCGCTGGCGTTCCAGCAGGCCGTGGTGGAGACTTTGACCATCAAGTGCAAGCGTGCCCTCAAGCAGGCAGGAATGAAGCGCCTGGTGATAGCAGGGGGCGTCAGTGCCAACAAGGCGTTGCGCACTTCCCTGGAAAAAATGCTCGGCGACATGAAAGGCGATGTGTTTTATGCACGCCCTGAGTTCTGCACCGATAATGGCGCAATGATTGCGTTCGCCGGTTGCCAGCGCTTGCAGGCCGGTCAGCAGGAAAGCCTGGCTATCAGCGTGCAGGCACGCTGGCCGATGGAGCAGTTGACCGCATTGTGATGAACGGTGCTTATGTCCGGCCGCTAGAAGTGCCGTTCGCGCCCGGCAAACAGGTCGCGTAGATTGCCGCGATGGCGCCAGACGATCAGGCCTGTGAGTACGCTCATGGGCAACAGGGCGGCCGGTTCCTGCCAGGCCAGCAGCGGCAGGGTCAGTGGTGTGGCGATGAGGGCGGCCAGGGAGCTGGTGCGGGTCAGGTAGAACGTCAAGAGCCAGGCGCAGACCGCCAGAAAGGCTGCGGGCGGGTATAGTCCCAGCAACATGCCGGCTGCGGTGGCGACACCCTTGCCGCCACGAAAGCGGAAGTACAACGGAAACAGATGGCCGATCACGGCATAGACGCCGATCCAGGCCTGATCCTGTAGTGAAAGGCCCGCGATACCGGCGATCAGCACGGGCAGCAGGCCTTTGCAAAGGTCGCCGAGCAGGGTCAGGATGGCGAGTTTCTTGCCGGCCAGGCGCAACATGTTGGTGGCGCCGGCATTACCCGAGCCACTCATTCGCGGATCGGGGTTACCGGTCAGGCGGCTGAGCAAAATGGCAAAGGACAGAGAGCCGAGCAGGTAGGCGAGGATCGCCAATAACCAAAACATGCTAACTATTCCGGGCGAGGAAGCCCTGATTCTAACGGCGCATTGCGCCCTTGTCGTGTAGCGGAGAGAAGTGCTTGGACAGAGTGTTTATCGAGGGCCTGGAAGTCGACACGGTGATTGGTGCCTACGACTGGGAACGAGGCATCCGACAGTGCTTGCGTCTTGATCTGAGCTTCGCCTGGGATAATCGCCCGGCCGCAGCCGGTGATGACCTGACCCTGGCGCTCGACTACGCCAGTGTTTCCTCGCGTATCCAGGCGTTTGCCGAGCAGGCGCAATTCCAGCTGGTGGAAACCTTTGCCGAGCGGCTGGTTGAAGTACTGATGAGCGAATTCAAGATCACCTGGATGCGCCTGAAGCTGACCAAGCCCGGCGCTGTCCCGGCTGCCATCGGCGGTGTGGGCGTGGAGATCGAGCGCGGATGTCGCTGACACAGGTGTACCTCGGGCTCGGTAGCAATATCGAGCGTGAAGCCCATTTGCGGGCGGGGCTCGATGCTTTGGCGGCGTTTCTTGTCGATATCCGCTGTTCGGCGGTGTTCGAAAGTCAGCCGGTGGGCATCAAGAGTGGGCCATTCTTCAATTTCGTGGTGTCGGCGTATACCGATCTGCCGCTTATTGAACTTGATCGTCGATTGAAATTCATCGAGGCGGATAACGGTCGTTACGCACCGGATCGCCGAGGTTTGCCACTGGATATCGACGTGTTGTTGTTCGGTGACCTGGTGGGCAACTTCGACGGCCTGATCTTGCCGCGGGCAGAAATTCTGAAGAATGCGTTTGTTCTGTGGCCGTTGTCGTTGATAGCACCGGATCGCGTGCACCCGGGCGCAGGCAAGAGCTTTGCGACCTTGTGGGCTGAAGCGCAGATTGATCAGGTGTTGGCGCCAGTGGCTTTCGAATGGCGTGGTGGGCAGCTGACACCCTCTGATTTACTGTAAAGCAAAAAGATCGCAGTCTTCGGCAGCTCCTACAAGGATTGATGCGTCCTGTAGGAGCTGCCGAAGGCTGCGATCTTTTATCCTGTTCAGGCTTTTTCTTTGTAGGCCTTCAGCGCCTTGAGTCGCTCACGCTTGATCGCCTCCCCCAGTTCCGGCCCCTTGAAGCCTTTCTCCAGCAGCGGCTGAACCGCCACGCTACGAGCCGCGGTTGCCGCGCCGCGCAAATAATCCGCCTGTGGATAACTTCTTTCTTCCAGCCCTTCGCGCCCACGCGCATCCATCTCACATGCCGCGATGAACTCCTCGAACCGCTGTGGCCGGCGGTAAATGTCGAAGCTTTGCAGCACCTCCAGCAACGTTGATGGCTTCAGCTCAAGGGCGCGATGCCCATGGGTGTGATACTCGCCCACCAGCAGTGCCAGTTCCTGGCAGTCCCTCGGTACCTTGAAGCGTTCATTGATCGCTTTGATCAGCTTCAGGCCTTTGAACTCGTGGGCAATGTGTCGCGGCCATTCTTCCTCGGGCGTCAGGCCCTTGCCCAGGTCGTGCAGCAGGCAGGCCCAGCGCACGGTCAACGGCTGTTTGTGCAGCGCCGCTTGCTGCAACACGCTCAGGGTATGTATGCCTGTATCGATTTCCGGGTGGTGGGCGGGTGGTTGCGGTACGCCAAACAGCGCGTCGACCTCGGGCATCAGGACCTGGAGTGCGCCGCATGCGCGCAAAACCTCCACAAACACCTGTGGCTGATCTTCCATCAGGGCGCGGGAAATTTCCTTCCAGCTGCGTTCCGGGGTCAGTGCTTCAAGTTCGCCTGACTCGCTGAGTTGGCGCATCAGTGCCAGGGTTTCCGGGGCAACGGTAAAACCCAGCGTCGCGTAGCGTGCCGCGAAGCGGGCAACACGCAGGACCCGGAGCGGATCTTCGGCAAATGCCGGGGAAACATGGCGAAGCAGGCGCGCTTCGAGATCGCGCTGGCCGTGGTACGGGTCGGTCAGGTTCTGCTGGTCGTCTTCGGCCATGGCATTGATGGTCAGGTCGCGACGGATCAAGTCTTCTTCGAGGGTGACTTCAGGGCTTGCGTGAAAAGTGAACCCGCCGTAACCGCGCCCGCTTTTGCGCTCGGTGCGGGCCAGGGCGTATTCCTCACCGCTTTTTGGGTGAAGAAACACCGGGAAGTCCGCACCCACCGGGCGAAAGCCCTTGGCGAGCATTTCTTCGGTGGTGGCGCCGACCACGACCCAGTCGATATCGGTTACCGGTTTGCCCAGCAGGCGATCGCGTACCGCGCCGCCGACTTTATAAATACGCATAAAAAACCTCCGTTAGCTCGACAGGATAACCGTTGCATCGAGCTTTCGGAGGCGCAAACCGGATCAAAGATGGATGACGGCCAGGTCCAGGCGGCCGTAATCACCTTCGCTGTGCTCGCTTCTGGGCGGCACATGGTGGGTTTTCATGACCTGATCGCCTTGCAGGGTTTCCAGGTGAATATCGAAGCCCCAGAGGCGGTGCAGGTGTTTGAGCACTTCTTCAGTCGAGTCCCCGAGTGGTTTGCGGTCGTGCTGCTGGTGACGCAGGGTCAGGGATCGATCGCCACGCCGGTCGATGCTGTAGATCTGCACGTTGGGCTCGCGATTACCCAGGTTGTACTGTGCCGCGAGGGTTTCACGGATGATGCGGTAGCCTCCTTCGTCGTGAATGGCGGGCACCAGCAGGTCGTCCTTCTGGTCGTCATCGAGAATGCTGAACAGCTTCAGGTCGCGGATCACCTTGGGCGACAGGTACTGCAGGATGAAGCTCTCGTCCTTGAAGCTGCTCATGGCGAATTTGATGGCTGCCAGCCAGTCGGTACCGGCGATGTCCGGGAACCAGCGGTAATCTTCTTCCGTAGGTTCTTCGCACATGCGACGGATGTCGCGGTACATGGCAAACCCCAGGGCGTAGGGGTTGATGCCGCTGTAGTAAGGGCTGTCGAAACCAGGCTGGAACACCACGCTGGTGTGGGACGTCAGGAACTCCATCATGAAGCCGTCGGTGACCAGGCCCTCGTCGTAGAGGTCGTTCATCAGGGTGTAGTGCCAGAACGTGGCCCAGCCCTCGTTCATCACCTGGGTCTGACGCTGTGGATAAAAATACTGGGCGATCTTGCGCACGATGCGCACGATTTCCCGTTGCCATGGCTCCAGCAGCGGCGCGTGTTTTTCGATGAAGTACAGGATATTTTCCTGAGGTTCGGCGGGGAAGCGCGCGTTGTCCTTGTCGCTGTACTTGTCCGCGCCCTTGGGAATGGTGCGCCACAGATCGTTGATCTGTTTCTGTAGATGTTCTTCCCGGTCCTTTTGCCGGCGACGTTCTTCCTCCGCGGAGATCGGATAAGGGCGTTTGTAGCGGTCGACACCATAGTTCATCAGGGCATGGCAGGAGTCGAGCAGGTCCTCGACCGCGTCGATGCCGTGGCGTTCTTCGCACTGCATGATGTACTGCTTGGCAAACACCAGGTAATCGATGATCGAGCTGGCGTCGGTCCAGGTGCGGAACAGGTAATTGCCTTTGAAAAAGCTGTTGTGCCCGTAGCAGGCATGGGCCACCACCAGCGCCTGCATGCAGATTGTGTTTTCTTCCATCAGGTAGGCGATGCATGGATCGGAGTTGATCACGATTTCGTAGGCCAGCCCCATCTGGCCGCGGGTATAGGACTTTTCGGTGCTGAGGAAGTGCTTGCCGTAGGACCAGTGGTGATAACCCAGCGGCATACCGACCGAGGCGTAGGCGTCCATCATCTGTTCGGCGGTGATCACTTCGATCTGGTTGGGATACGTATCGAGTGCGTAACCGGCCGCAATACGACTGATTTCGCGGTCGTAGGCCTGAATCAGCTCGAACGTCCATTCGGAGCCGGTGGAAATGGGTTGGCGTTTCTGCTCTTTGGCGGTCATGTCACTAACCTGCGCTGGAAGAGTTCACGGAAGACCGGATAGATATCCCCGGCCGAGACCAGTTGTTGCTGGGCAAATGTGTCGGAAAAGGCTTCGGCGATGCGCTCGTACTCGAACCACAGGGCCTGGTGTTCGCGCGGGGTGATCTCAACGTAAGTGTAGTACTGCACGAAAGGCATGATCTGGTTGATCAGGATGTCGCGGCAGATAGGGGAGTCGTCGTTCCAGTTGTCACCGTCGGAGGCCTGGGCGGCGTAGATGTTCCACTCGTTGCTCGGATAACGCTCGGCCATGATCTCCTGCATCAGTTTCAAGGCGCTGGAGACGATGGTGCCGCCGGTTTCACGGGAGTAGAAAAACTCCTCTTCATCCACTTCGCGGGCGCTGGTGTGGTGGCGGATGAACACGACGTCAATCTTGTCGTAGTTACGCTTGAGAAACAGGTACAGCAGGATAAAGAAGCGCTTGGCGATATCCTTGGTCGCCTGGGTCATCGAGCCGGATACGTCCATCAGGCAGAACATCACGGCCTTGGAACTGGGGTTGGGTTGCTTGATGAGCAGGTTGTACTTGAGGTCGAACGTGTCGAGGAACGGGATGCGATGAATGCGCGCACTGAGTTTTTCGATTTCTTCTTCGATTTTCTGAATATCGCCGAAGTTGTCCGGTTCTTCCTGCTTGAGTCGCAGAAGTTCTTCCTTGGCTTCGCGCAGCTTTGCCCGGCTGCTGCCGGACAGGGCGATACGCCGGGCGTGAGCCGAACGCAAGGTGCGGATGATGTTGATCCGCGAGGGGTTACCCTCGTTGCTGATCCCGGCGCGCACGGTCTTGAAGGTGTCGGTGCCGGTCAGGTTGCGCTTGACCAGATTGGGTAGTTCGAGGTCCTCGAACATGAACTCGAGGAACTCTTCCTGGGTGATCTGGAAGACGAATTCGTCCATTCCTTCGCCGGAATTGCCGGCCTTGCCGGGGCCACGGCCACCACCACCTCCCGGTGGGCGGGCGATATGTTCGCCGCTGGTGAATTCCTTGTTGCCCGGGTGCACGACCGTCTGCTTGCCACCGCGACCGTGATGAAGCACCGGCTCGTCGATGTCGCGGCCGGGAATGCTGATTTGTTCGCCGTGTTCCATATCGGTAATGGAGCGCCGGCTGACCGCCTCTTCGACAGCCTTCTTGATGTGATCACGGTAACGCCGCAGAAACCGCTGGCGGTTCACCGTGCTCTTGTTCTTGCCATTGAGACGTCGGTCGATCACATAGCTCATGACTGCTCCTTAGAAGCTGTCCTGAAAGGGGCGAGCGGTGATACAGCATCGAACCGAGAGCCGAGGGATGTTGAACGCTCCCCCAAGCGCTTTGGATGCTGCCTGAACTCGCTACCGACTTTCGAACACCTTCCAGAGGCCTGTGTAACAGAAAAAGCGCACACAGGTCTCTGGCTGACGACAACCGGTCTGACCGGCAGCGGGTTATTGTGATTTTCTGACCCGCAGGTACCACTCGGAGAGCAGTCGTACCTGTTTGTCGGTGTAGCCCCGCTCGACCATCCGTGTGACGAAGTCGTTGTGTTTCTGCTGGTCCTCTTTGCTGGCCTTGGCATTGAAGCTGATGACTGGCAGCAGGTCCTCGGTGTTGGAGAACATTTTCTTCTCGATGACCACCCGCAGTTTTTCGTAGCTGAGCCAGGTCGGGTTCTTGCCGTTGTTGTTGGCCCGGGCGCGCAGTACGAAGTTGACGATTTCGTTGCGGAAATCCTTCGGATTGCTGATGCCGGCCGGTTTTTCGATTTTCTCCAGTTCTTCGTTCAACGCTACGCGGTTGAGGATCTCGCCGGTTTCCGGGTCGCGATACTCCTGGTCCTGGATCCAGAAGTCGGCGTACAGCACATAACGATCGAAGATGTTCTGACCGTACTCGCTGTAAGACTCGAGGTAGGCGGTCTGGATCTCCTTGCCGATGAACTCGATGTAGCGCGGTGCCAGGTACTCCTTGAGGAAGCGCAGATAGCGTTCGCGGGTCTCGGCCTGGAACTGTTCCTGCTCGATCTGTTGTTCAAGCACGTAGAGCAGGTGTACCGGGTTGGCGGCGATTTCGTGCGGATCGAAGTTGAACACCTTAGACAGGATCTTGAATGCGAAGCGGGTCGAAAGACCGTTCATGCCTTCGTCGACGCCCGCATTGTCGCGGTATTCCTGGATCGATTTGGCTTTCGGATCGGTATCCTTGAGGTTCTCGCCGTCGTACACGCGCATCTTCGAGTAGATGTTGGAGTTTTCCGGCTCCTTGAGGCGCGAGAGCACGGTGAACTGGGCCAGCATCTTCAGGGTATCCGGCGCGCAATGCGCCTTGGCCAGCGAACTGTTGAACAGCAGCTTGTCGTAGATCTTGACTTCGTCACTGACCCGCAGGCAGTACGGCACTTTGACGATGTAGATCCGGTCGATGAAGGCTTCGTTGTTCTTGTTATTGCGGAAGGTATGCCACTCCGATTCGTTGGAGTGGGCCAACAGGATCCCGGTGAACGGAATCGCGCCGAGGCCTTCGGTACTGTTGTAGTTGCCCTCCTGGGTGGCGGTCAGCAGTGGGTGCAGCACCTTGATGGGTGCCTTGAACATTTCGACGAATTCCATCAGGCCCTGGTTGGCCCGGCACAGGGCGCCCGAGTAGCTGTAGGCGTCGGCGTCATTCTGCGGGAACTCCTCCAGTTTGCGGATATCGACCTTGCCCACTAGCGCCGAGATGTCCTGGTTGTTTTCGTCGCCAGGTTCGGTCTTGGCCACGGCGATCTGGTTGAGGATCGACGGGTAGAGTTTCACCACGCGGAACTGGCTGATGTCGCCGCCGAATTCGGCCAGGCGCTTGGTCGCCCATGGCGACATGATGGTGTTGAGGTAGCGCCGTGGAATGCCGAAGTCTTCTTCCAGGATCGCTCCATCTTCAGTGGAGTTGAACAGACCCAGGGGCGACTCGAAAACCGGCGAGCCCTTGATGGCATAGAAGGGCACTTTTTCCATCAGTTGCTTGAGCTTCTCGGCCAGGGACGATTTACCGCCACCGACTGGGCCGAGCAGGTAAAGGATCTGTTTCTTCTCTTCCAGGCCCTGCGCGGCATGGCGGAAATACGACACGATCTGGTCGATGCATTCTTCCATCCCGTGGAAGTCTTCAAAGGCCGGATAGCGACGGATGACCTTGTTGGAGAAGATGCGCGACAGTCTCGAGTTGGTCGAGGTGTCGAGCAGTTCCGGTTCACCGATGGCCAGCAGTAGACGCTCGGCGGCGGAAACGTAGGCGCTACGGTCTTTTTTGCACAGTTCCAGATACTCTTGCAGAGAGAGTTCTTCCTGGCGTGTGGACTCGAAGCGTTGTTGGAAGTGGCTAAAGATACTCATGACGTCACCTCGCTCGATACGTGGAGCCGACGCCGGATCACTCAGTCGATGCTGGCAGCAACCGAACAGGCGATTGCTGTTTACCCCCCAGAACTCTCCCGGAGCTGACTACTCCGAAAGCTACTCCCGATGACCCGTGCGCCGGTGTACCGGCTCTCCCCTGTTTTGGATGGCCTGGGCTTAAGGATAGTTGGGAATTCGGGAGGTAAAGGCGAGATACGTAATTAGTTGTGGCAGACCGTTCGTCTGCCACCGCGCCAGCCCGCGGGAGCCGGGGCCTGCAACGTTACAAAAAAATTATTCAGTGGTGCCTTGCGCCGTTTCCGCAGGATACGTCGTACGCCACAACTCAAATCCGCCATCCATGCTGTAGACGTCGGAGAAGCCCTGGCTGATCAGGTAGGCGGCTGCGCCCTGGCTGGAATTGCCGTGATAGCAGACCACCACGGTCGGTGCATCGAGGTCGGCACCCTGGATGAAAGCGTGCAGGGAATGGTTATCCAGGTGCTTGGAGCCTGCGATGTGCAGGGCGGCAAAAGTGGCCGGGTCGCGGACGTCGACCACCACTGCGCCTTGTTCGCGCAGGGCCTGGGCCTGTTCCGGGGGGATACGTTTGAATTCGCTCATGGCGGGCTCCTGTGGCTCGGCTGAATGGGCAGTCTAGCGCGGGGCGCTGGCTGGCGATGTTTGGGGAATGGATGAGGCGACTGGCGGCACGGCATGACCGTGTTCGTCGCATTTGCAGGACAGGCGCTCAAAGCTGTCGACGTTCATCAGGGTCAGGGCGCCGCCCCAGACACAGCCTGTATCGAGTGCCGAAATACCCGGCTCTTCGACGTTGCCTTCCAGCGCTGCCCAGTGACCGAAGATGATCTTCAGGTCCTTGGTCTTGCGTTCCTTGTGCTGGAACCAGGGCTTGTAGCCAGGCGGTGCGGTATCGAGGCCTTCCTTGCTCTTGAGGTCGAGTTTGCCTTCGGCGGTGCAAAAGCGCATGCGCGTGAAATAGTTGGTGATCACCCGCAGGCGCGTCACGCCTTTGAGGTCGTTGTCCCATTTCGCCGGATCGTTGCCGTACATGCCATCGAGGTAGGGCGGCAACAGGTTGTCGTCGCGCAAGGCGGTCTCGACCTCGGCGGCACACTTCAAGGCTTTGCGCAGCGACCACTGCGGTGGAATGCCGGCATGGACCAGTGCAAGGTTGCGCTGTTCGTCGTAGTGCATGAGCTTTTGCTGGCGCAGCCATTCCAGCAGTTCGGCGCTATCGGGCGCTTCAATGATCTCGCGCAGTGTATCGGCCTTTTTCAGTCGCTCGATATTGCGTCCGGCCGCCAGCAGGTGCAGGTCATGGTTGCCGAGCACGCACACCAGCGATTCGCGAATGCTGTAGAGGAAGCGCAAGGTTTCCAGCGACTGCGGGCCGCGGTTGACCAGGTCGCCCACCAGCCACAGGCGATCCCGTTGTGGGTCGAACGCCACTTGTTTGAGCAGGCATTGCAGGGCTTGAAGACAGCCTTGCAGGTCACCGACAGCGTACGTTGCCATCAGTGCAAGGCTCCGGGCACCGCCAGGCGGAAGGGCGCGATGATGGCATCGAAGTGTTTGCCGTCGTCGGACAACATCTGATAGGTGCCTTGCATGGTGCCGACCTTGGTGGTCATGACCGTGCCGCTGCTGTAGGTGTGGCTCTTGCCGGGGTCGATCAGCGGTTGCTGGCCGACGACGCCTGCGCCGCGCACTTCTTCGACATGCCCGTCACCATCGGTGATGACCCAGTGCCGTGAAAGCAGTTTGGCGGGCATTTCACCATTGTTTTGCACGGTGATGGTGTAGGCGAAGGCAAAGCGGTCGTGCTCGGGTTGCGATTGTTCTGCCAGATAGCGAGTGACGACGCTGACGTCGACCTGATAGCGAGGATCGGACATGCAAGGGGCCTTAAAAACGAAGCGGGACGCGGGGCGTAGCTGTTGGGGTTCAGTCTAGGCCAAGTATCGGGTAGTAGACCAGAGTGGCGTCCTACCCGATAGCGCTCATCGCTTGTCAGTCTGCGGCAGGCTTTTGTTCGCTGAGCTTGTCAGCCAGGCGCACGAACGCGGCCAGGTCGAGTTGCTCGGGACGCAGGCTGCCATCGACACCGGCGGCTTCGATTTCAGCATTGCTCAGCAACAGCTTGAGGGTGTTGCGCAGGGTTTTGCGGCGCTGGTTGAACGCTTCGCGCACGACGCGTTCCAGCAGGCGGTGATCCTTGGCCGGGTGTGGCAGTACCGCGTGGGGCACCAGGCGCACGATGGCCGAGTCGACTTTCGGTGGCGGGTTGAACGCGCCAGGGCCGACGTTGAACAGGTGCTCGACCCTGCAGTGGTACTGAACCATGATCGACAAGCGACCCCAGTCACCACCACCAGGGCCGGCAGCCAGGCGCTCGACCACTTCCTTTTGCAGCATGAAGTGCATGTCGCGAATCAGGTGCGAGTTGTGCAGCAGGTGAAAAATCAGCGGGGTGGAGATGTTGTACGGCAGGTTGCCGACCACTCGCAGGCTGCCAGGCGCGGCATTCAGGCTGTTGAAGTCGAACTTCAGCGCATCGCCCTGATGCAGGTTGAAGTTGCTCTTGCCGGCAAACTGCTGGTTGAGGATCGGGATCAGGTCCTTGTCCAGTTCCACCACATCAAGTTGCGCGCCGCTGCTGAGCAGGCCTTGGGTCAGTGCACCCTGGCCCGGGCCGATTTCCAGCAGGCGGTCTTCTGCCTTGGCATGAATGGAGCGCAGGATACGGTCGATAACGCCGGCATCGTGCAGGAAGTTCTGGCCAAAGCGTTTGCGCGCCTTGTGTTGGTAGTGCTCGGTCATAAACGGGTCTCGGCCATCTGGTAGGCGGTTTCCAGGGCGACTTGCAGGCTGCCGGTGTCGATCCTGCCGCTGCCGGCCAGGTCCAGGGCTGTGCCGTGGTCAACCGAGGTGCGGATGATCGGCAAGCCGAGGGTCACGTTGACTGCCGCGCCGAAGCCTTTGTACTTCAGCACCGGCAGGCCCTGGTCGTGGTACATCGCCAGCACCGCATCGCAGTGCTCCAGATATTTGGGGGTAAACAGAGTGTCGGCGGGCAGGGGGCCACGAAGGTCCATGCCCTCGCCGCGCAGGCGCTCTAATGTGGGTTCGATGATATCGATTTCTTCATGGCCCAGGTGTCCGCCTTCGCCGGCATGGGGGTTGAGCCCGCAGACTAGGATGCGTGGCCGGGCGATGCCGAACTTGCTTTTCAGGTCGGCGTGCAGGATTCGCGTGACGCGTTCCAGACGCTCTGGCGTGATTGCATCGGCAATCTCGCGAAGGGGCAGGTGAGTGGTCACCAGGGCCACGCGCAAGCCGCGTGTAGCCAGCATCATCACCACTTGCGCGGTGTGGGTCAGGTCGGCGAGGAATTCCGTGTGCCCGGAAAAGGCGATGCCGGATTCGTTGATGACGCCTTTGTGCACCGGCGCGGTAATCATGCCGGCGAAATGTCCGTCCAGGCAGCCCTGGCCGGCGCGGGTCAGGGTTTCCAGTACGAAGGCAGCGTTGGCCTTGTCCAGTTGCCCGGCGACGACCTTGGCATTGAGCGGTGTATCCCAGACATACAGGCTGTTGGCTGGCGCGGGTGCATCCGGCCAGTTGTCCGGTGTGACCGGTAGCAAATCGACAGCCACACCCAGCTGCGCGGCCCGCTCAATGAGCAGGTCGCGGCTGGTAATGGCAATCAGGGGATGAGGCTGGGCTTGCGAGGCGAGCAGCAGGCACAGGTCGGGACCTATGCCGGCTGGTTCGCCGGGTGTCAGCGCGAAACGTTGGGGTTTCACTGCGCTGCCTGGTCGGCGCCAGGGAGTTTGATTTCCACGTACGCTTCGTCACGGATCTGACGCAGCCAGGTTTGCAGCTCTTCATCGTATTTGCGGTTACGCAAAACGGTCATTGCTTGCTGCTCGCGGGCCTGTGAGGTGCTGTCGGTGGCGCGACGGCCAAGGACTTCCAGGACGTGCCAGCCGTACTGAGTCTGGAACGGCCTGGACAGCTGACCTTGCGGGGTCTTGGCCATCACTTCGCGGAATTCCGGCACCAGTGCGTTCGGGTCGATCCAGTTCAGGTCGCCGCCGTTAAGGGCTGAACCCGGGTCTTCCGAGTAGCTTTTCGCCAGCTCGCCGAAGTCTTCGCCAGACTCGATACGGCTGTAGAGCGACTCAACCAGGGCCTTGGTTTTTGCTTCGTCGCGGATCGGGCTCGGTTTGACCAGGATGTGGCGCACATGCACTTCGTCGCGCATCTGGGTCTGGCCGCCACGCTTTTCGAGGACCTTCAGGATGATGAAGCCGCCCGGGGTGCGCATTGGCTGGGTGACATCACCCACCGGCATGGTGCTCAGCAGGCGATCGAACGGCGGAGGCAATTGAGCGGCTTTACGCCAGCCCATGTCACCACCCTCCAGTGCGGTTTCGCTGGCGGACTTGGCGATTGCCAACTGACCGAAGTCAGCGCCTTGCTTGAGCTGCTGGTAAATCGCATCGGCCTGCTTGGCTGCACT
Organism: Pseudomonas sp. S2_F07; assembly: GCF_054668325.1. NCBI lineage: Bacteria > Pseudomonadati > Pseudomonadota > Gammaproteobacteria > Pseudomonadales > Pseudomonadaceae > Pseudomonas > Pseudomonas sp. S2_F07. Next base: position 3,301,925 of record NZ_CP162758.1, on the reverse strand, counting down.
CTGAATCGCATCGGAGTTGGCGCTTTCCGGCGTAGGAATCAGGATGTTGGCCAGGTGGAACTCTTCAGACAGCTGCATTTTGCCCAGGTCGGACGCCAGGAAATTCTTCACTTCCTGCTCGGAGATCTGGATGCGTTCGGCGACCCGACGCTGGCGTACACGGCTGATGACCATTTCGCGGCGAATCTGCTCGCGTGCGTCGTCGTAGGACAGACCGTCGCGAGTCAGGGCGGTGCGGAACTGCTCGACCGACATGTTGTTGCGCTGGGCAATGGTGCCGACAGCCTGGTTCAACTCTTCGTCGGTAATGCGGATGCCGGAGCGCTCGCCGATCTGCAATTGCAGGTTTTCGACGATCAGGCGCTCAAGTACCTGCTGTTCCAGCACGCTGGCCGGCGGCACGGCAGAACCGCGCTTGGCAATGGTTTTTTGAACTTCATGAACCCGTTGGTCCAGTTGGCTCTGCATGACCACGTCGTTGTCGACGATGGCCACCACTTTATCGATGGACTGCACGGCGGCGCTGGCCGCCGTACTCAGGAACAGCGCGCCCAGCATCAGCGGGCGCAGACAATCAGAAAGCTTGGTCTTCACGTTCACGATAACCTTGAATGCCTTTGTCGAGGAAGCTCTCGGCCTTGGAGCCGGTAAGGCCGCCGAGTCCCTTCAGAACAATTTGGAGGAAGACGCCATGGTCGCCTTTTTCGTTTTGCGGTGCTTCCTGGCTGAACTCGTCGTAATCAACGAAGTAACGGTTGATCAGGCGCAGTTTCCAGCAGCAGTTGTCGTACTCGAAACCACCGAATGCATCCAGGGTACGGTTGCGGTTGTAGTCATACTGCCAACGGCTGATAACGCTCCATTGCGGCACGATTGGCCAGATCACCGAGAAGTCGTGCTGTTCGATCTTGTAGTAATCCTTCACGTAGCCAGGCTGGCCAGGGGTGCCGTAGTCACCGCCGCCCACAGTCCATTTACCGGTGTTCTGGTCGTAACGGACCTGGTCATTGCGATAGCGGTAGCCGAAGTTGACGATCTTGTTCGGATTGTCTTCAGGCTGGTAGTGGAACATCGCGCTGCCCGAGCGAGGGCTGCGGCTGTCCGGGTCCCAGTTGTAGTCGGCGGTGGTACGCCAGTCGCGGTTCCAGCGATATTCGTATTCCAGTGCGTACGGCGAAACGCTGGCTTGGGCATCGGCACGGGTTTTTGCATCGATACCCGGCAACTGAACTTCGCGGTCCTTGAAGTACAAGGCCTGGCCGACACTGATGCGCTGACGCTCGAAACCGTCGTCTTCGATCCAGCGGCTGGTCACGCCCAGGGACAGTTTGTTCTCGTCGCCGACACGGTCGGAGCCGGAGAAGCGGTTGTCACGGAACAGCGACGCATAGTTGAAGGTGTATTCGCTGGTGTCGAATACCGGGATGTCTTCCTGGTCGACCTCAGGCACGTACAGGTAGAACAGGCGCGGCTCGAGGGTCTGGCGGTAGTTCTTGCCGAAATACTGGGTATTGCGATCGAAGTACAGGCCGCTGTCGATGCTGGCGATTGGTACGCCGCGGTTCTGGTTGCTGTCGAACGTTCCCAGGAGCTTGTCCTGTTCTGCGGTCTGATTCGCAATCTGACCTTTGCCAGTGCTGTCCAGGTCCAGTTGGTACTGTGTGTACTGGTACTTGAGCTTCGGTGTCAGGAAGCCGTACGTCGTATTCATCGGCAAGCTGATGGCGGGCGCCAGGTTCAGGCGGTCGCCATTGGCACGAGCCAGGCCTTGAACGTTGTTATCGAGGCGGGGAGAGCCGACACCGTCTTCGTCAAAGTATGTTCCGCTCTGCAGATCCCGGTCAAACCGCACGAGTTCGGTGTTGTACGTGAAGTCCAGGCCTTCCGGATGATAAGGCAGCATGCCGTCGAGGGTGAGCTGCGGCAGGCGGTCGTACGGCGTAATGTTCGACACGCTCGCCAGTTCGTAGGCCTGGGCGTTCACGCGAGCGGAATAGCTGTCGCCACGATAGGTGACGGAGCCTTGCTGGTTCACGTAGTCGTTGCTTTTGATGCCAATCTGGTCGGTCTGCAGATCCTGGAAGTAATACGGATCGCTGATCTTGGTGTAGTCGACTTGCGTGAGCACTCGCGAGTCGAGACCGCCCTTGTGCTGCCAGTTGTACATGTAGCGGGTTTTTTCGGCGTCGCTCTGCTTGTCGCGTTCGTTGCTTTCGTCGTTGAGGTACGCCGCACCGAACTGGCCTTCGCTGGACTTGGTCAGGTAGCGGAATTCGCCTTCCATCAACAAGCCGTGCTTTTCCATGTAGCGCGGGTACAACGTGGCATCGTAGTTCGGCGCCAGGTTGAAGTAATACGGGGTGACCAGCATGAAGCCGGTATCGCTGCCGGTGCCGATGGTCGGCGGCAGGAAGCCGGACTGGCGACGGTCGTCGATCGGGAAATAGATGTACGGCGTGTACAGGATCGGAATGTCCTTGACCCGCAGCGTCACGTTGGTCGCGGTACCGAAGCCGGTGGCCGGGTTCAGGGTGATGTTGTTGCCCTTGAGCTGCCAGGCGTTGCTGTTCGGTTCGCACGTGGTGTACGTACCATCCTTGAGGCGGATGATCGCGTTCTCGGCACGTTTGGCGTACAGCGCATTACCGCGGATGCGGGATTTGTGCATCACGTATTCGGCGTTGTCGACCTTGGCTTCGCCGGTGTCGAGCTGTACGTCGGCGTGGTCGCCGACGATCAGGGCGCCGTTGTCGCGAATGCGCACGTTGCCGTTCAGGTCGCCACGGCTCTCGGCCTGGTAAAGGTTGGCTTCGTCTGCTTCGACCTGCATGCTGCCCTGGCGCATGACAACGTCGCCGGCCAGGGTCGCGACTTGCTCATCCTGCTTATAGCGGGAGGCTTTTGCGCCGATAAAGGTTGGAGCGTCACTTTTATTGGTCTTGTCATCCATGCCAGGACGAATCGGTTCGATATAGGAACCAGAGCAATAAGGACCGGTTTCGGCCAATTGTGCGGCGGTGAGCTGCTCGCGGGGAACCCAGTCGAGGTGACTGTAGTCTGCGCTACGCGACTTCAGGCCACGGCCTTTGGATTCGGTGACCAGCACCGGCTTGGCGCCGGCGTCTTCGCTGGAACCGTTCTCGGCCGGAGCTTCGCCGGTGGCCGAAACTGCGCTGCCGTCATGGACGGGACGCGGTGGCAATGCAGCCGCCGGCGTCTTTGGCGCACAGTCCCAGGAACCCGAAGCAGAGACTGAGCAGTCATACTGTTCCGCGGCGACCACGTAGGAAGTGGCAAGGGGTTGCAGCGCCAGCAAACTGCCGGTAACCAACAACGGAAATTTTTTACGAAACGCGGGGGATTTCAATGCCATCTTATTAGTCCGGGCTTCCTGCGTGCCATCTGCCCGCGGTGTGGGCCGCACGCCTCTCGATGGTCTGAAAAAGATGCTGGATAATAAAGCATGACCCGCTTGACGGCTAGCGCCGTCGGAGACCCTTGCAATGCCTGATCAAGATGTACGCTTGCAACACCTGAAAGTTTGGCTCGATGAACAATTGGCGACCCTTTTTGCCGAGCAGGGCTGGGGCGTCGTACCCCCGGCCACGTTGACTGCGGCCAGCAGTGACGCGAGTTTCCGGCGGTATTTCCGTTGGCAAGGCGATGGCAAAAGTTTCATTGTGATGGACGCGCCGCCGCCCCAGGAAAACTGCAAACCCTTCGTGGATATCGCTTTTTTGCTGGCGAAATCCGGAATAAATGTGCCGAAAATTTATGCCGAAGACCTCGAGCGCGGTTTTCTTTTGCTCAATGACCTGGGCAACAAGACCTATCTGGACGTCATCGACAGCGAAAACGCCGACAATTTGTTCAAGGATGCCCTGCAGGCGTTGCTGGCTTTCCAGCAGTTGCCAATGGTTGCGCCTTTGCCGAGCTATGACGTGGCCTTGCTGCGTCGCGAGCTGGAACTGTTCCCCGAGTGGTACGTGAAGCGCGAACTGGGCATCGAATTTGACGCGGCACAACAAGTGCTCTGGCAGCAGGTCAGCGAACTGTTGATCGACAGCGCCCTGGCTCAACCGAAAGTCCTGGTGCATCGCGACTACATGCCGCGCAACCTGATGCTCAGCGAACCCAATCCCGGCGTGCTGGATTTCCAGGATGCGGTGTATGGCCCGGTGACCTACGACGTGACCTGCCTGTTCAAGGATGCATTCCTCAGCTGGCCCGAGGAGCGCGTGCACGGCTGGCTCGAAAGCTACTGGCAGCAGGCGGGCGCCCTCGGGATTGCGGTTCAGCCCGACTTCGAGGACTTCCTGCGTGCCAGCGACTTGATGGGCGTGCAACGTCACCTGAAAGTCATCGGCATTTTCGCGCGCATCTGTCATCGCGACGGTAAACCGCGTTATCTGGGGGACGTGCCACGTTTCTTTGCGTACATAGAAGCAGTGATCGCTCGTCGCCCTGAGCTGGCCGAACTGGATGTGCTGCTGGCCAGTCTGCGTGCCGGAGTGAAAGCATGAAGGCAATGATTCTGGCCGCGGGTAAAGGCGAGCGCATGCGCCCGCTGACCCTGACCACGCCAAAACCGCTGGTGCGTGCAGGCGGCGTGCCGCTGATCGAGTATCACCTGCGAGCGCTGGCAGCCGCCGGGTTCACCGACATCGTGATCAATCACGCCTGGCTCGGTCAGCAGATCGAAGACTATCTGGGCGATGGTTCGCGTTATGGCGTGAGCATTCAGTACTCGGCCGAAGGTGAGCCCCTGGAAACCGGCGGCGGGATTTTCCGCGCGTTGCCGTTGCTGGGGGATGAAGCGTTTGTCGTGGTCAATGGCGACATCTGGACCGATTACGATTTCAGCGTGCTGCATCAACCCATCAACGGCCTGGCGCACCTGGTGCTGGCCAGTAACCCGGCCCATCATCCGGCCGGGGACTTCAGCCTGGTCGAAACGCAGGTCCGCGACGGTCAGCCAGAGATTGGCACCCTGACCTACAGCGGTATCGCCGTGTTGCATCCGCAGTTGTTCGACGGTTGCACCGCCGAGGCCTTCAAGCTCGCGCCGCTGTTACGCAAAGCCATGGCTGACGGTCAGGTGACTGGCGAGCAGTTGAAGGGGGACTGGGTCGATGTCGGTACTCACGAGCGTCTGGCCGAAGTTGAAACATTAATAGAAGCGAGGCGCTGACATGTTGTGGCCAGGGACTCTGATCGGAGCCGGAGCAGGCTATGCCATAGCCAGTATTCCGGGGGCCATTCTCGGGGCGTTGTTGGGGCAGGCGCTGGACCGGCGCTTGCACCTGCAGAGCTGGGGGCACTTGCGGGAAAAACTGGGCGGTCGCCCAGTGCTGCGTAACGATGAATTGCTGTTTGTCCTGTTAGGGCGACTGGCCAAGTGTGACGGCCAGGTGATGGCCGGGCACATCGAACAGGCCCGGGCGGAAATGCGCTCGCTGGAGATGTCCGAGTCGGCCCAGCGTCGTGCGATTGCCGCGTTCAATCGCGGCAAGTCGGGCAACGACCGCCTGCGCGGTTATTTGCGTCGCCTGAGTGCCCAGCCCCATGCGGCGGAAGGTGTGTTGCGCGCCTGTTGGCGAATGGTCTGGGCCGATGGTCGTGCCGGCAGCAGTGAACGTCAATTGATCGGCCAATGGGGCAAGTGGTTGGGCTGGACATCCCATCAGGTGCAGGCGTTGGCCCACGATTATGAACCGCAGAAACGGCCCTTGGGCAAAAGTGTGCCCAGTTATCAGGACGCGCTGAGGCTTTTGGGGGTGTCGGCCACCACTGAGCCGGCGCAGATCAAACGTGCTTATCGGCGCCTGCTCAGTCGCCATCATCCGGACAAGATTGCCGGCACTGGCGCGACGGCCACGCAGGTGCGTGAGGCCACCGAACGAACGCGTGAACTGCATAACGCCTACACGCTGATTCGGGAGCGGCGGGATTTTCGCTAGCCAGTGATACCGCTATCGCGAGCAAGCTCGCTCCCACAGGTTTTGTGTCGTTCGCAATTTTCTGATCGGCAAAAAACCTGTGGGAGCGTGGCTTGCCCGCGATGATCGCGCCTCGGTCTGTCAGCCCGCCGGGTTCTGCGGATTCAACCAACCTCGCACCCGACGAAACAGCTGCTCCTGTTCGGCCTTGTTATCCAGCAACGCCTTGAGTGCGACCTGGCTGAATGCCGATGATTTCTGGCGTTTGCTGGCCTGCAGGCGCTCCAATGCTGCATCGCGATCCAGCGCTTTGTCCTTGTAGAAAATATCTGCGGTCGGCAGTTTCAGGGTCGGGGTCAGCTCGGCCAGCCCGGGCGTGGCCGCCACAGGTGTCCGGGCGGCAACCATCAGCAGTTTTTCGACCTGCGATGGCTGCTTTTCGCTCAGGTAGCGCGCGGCCCAATAGGCGCCCGAACCATGCCCCAACACCACGATGCTGCGGGCGCTTTGCTGTTCGGCGAAGGCGATCGCGGCATCGATTCGGGCAAAGATCCGCTCGGCATCTGCCTTGGACTGTTCCTCGGTGGTTTCGGCGAAGGGCTTGTCGGCCACATCGGCCTCGCCACCGGCGACCTGTTCGATAGGGGCCGCGGTGGTCGAGTCTTTACTGCCGGTTTCGGCGGGTTTGGGTGTCGGCGCTGCTTCGACGATTCGTGGCGCAATGGCATCGCTTTGCAGGTCCGGCAAGGTGATACTCAGGCTGCTCCACTCGGCATCCGGCAATTTGCGCCGCAAAGGGCCTACTGCTTGCGGCCAGTCAACGGTTTCGCCGGCGCCGGGGATGATAATCACCGCGCCTTTGGGTTCGGCGGTATTGGCCGGTTTCCACAAGGCCAGAAACGTGTCGGTGCCTGCTTGCAGTTGTTGCTGTTCCTGAGCCGGGATCTTTCGCTCAAGTGCAGTCGCTTCTTCCTGACTACGCTCAGGCAGCGGCTGACGTTCGAGTGGTTTTTCTTCGGCGGTTTTTTCCTCCGCGGCGGGCGTCGGGTCGGCCGCCTTGACGGAAAAAGCGCAAGGCAGGATCAGCGACAGGCACAATGCTGGCAGTGCCAGGCGGTAGACAGGGGGCATCGGATATTCCAGGCCAGAAGATGTTCCGGCAGCCTAATGGGTTGGTCTGTATTTGTCAGGGTGTGAGAGTTCAATGATGCGTTTTCGCTGCCTGTGGGTTATCGGCTGTTTGTGGTTTCCCTTGATGGGCTGGGCGGCCGCCGCGCCTCCGGCGCCCGTTGCCCAACTGTCCCCGAAACAGCAGCACTGGCTGGCGCAGCAGGGCGAGTTGCGGGTCGGCGTGGTGTTGCAGGCGCCCTATGCGCAATACGACCGCCGCTTGCAGCGCTTGTCCGGGGTGAACATCGAGTTGATGAAGTGGTTGGCTAAAAACCTCAATGTCGAACTGAGCTGGCGCAATTTTCCCGACCTTGAACAATTGGAAGCCGCGGCCCGCGAGGGCGAAATCGACATCGCTCCGGGCCTGACCCAGACCCCTGGCGGGCTGCGTCTCTGGCAGTTTTCCGACCCCTACATGCGGGTGCCGCAATTGGTGGTCAGCGACCAGAAAAGCGCTGGCGCGGTCGAGTTGGAAAAACTCGACAGCCAGACCCGCGTCGCCGTGCGCATGCCCAGTGCCATCGCCGATTACCTGCGTGGCAACTACCCGCACCTGAATCTGCAAGGCGTACCGATGGAGCGCCAGGCATTGCAATTACTGGTTGGCCAGCAGGCAACTTATGCGGTGATCGATGAGGCGCAACTGGGACGCTTGTCGGTCGAGACGGAGTTCGCCGGGTTGGTGGTGGTGGGGGATGTCGGCCTGCCGCAACTGCTGCGGGTGGCCACGCGGCGCGACAAGCCGGAACTGGCGGGCATCGTCGAAAGTGCATTGCGGGCGATCCCGGCCAAGGATCTGGAGCAACTGCACAATCAATGGCTGCAACCCAAGTATCCGCGGCTCACCGAGTCTCCGGGGTTTTGGCAAAACCTCTGCCTTCTGCTGGCCGTGCTGGCGTCCAGTTGCATGGCCATTGTGGTCTGGCAGCGTCGCCAGCAGCACCTCCTGGAGCAGCGTCTGCTGGCCGCGCAGGAAGACATTGCCTTGCGCGCCGCCAGCGAAGAGGCCCTGCGGCTCACCCAGTTTTCCATCGATCAGAGCACCGTCGGTATCCTCTGGGTCAACTGGGACAGCCATGTGCGCTACGCCAACCGCGCGGCGGAAAGCATGCTGGGCTATCCGGCCGGCGGGATCATCGATCGGCCCCTGATCGATTTCGAGCCTGGCCTGCACATGGACCGTTGGCTGAACCTGTGGAAGCGCGCGCGGGCCAGTGAAGACGGCCCGCAAAGCTTTGAATCCAATTGCGTGCGGGCCGATGGCAGCATCCTGCCGGCCGATGTCTCGTTGAGTTTTCTGCGCTTTCGCGATGGCGAATACCTGGTGGTTTACCTCAACGATGTCACCGAGAGGCGTCGCGCCCTGGCGGCCTTGCAGGAAAGCGAGGCGCGCCTGCAAGGCATCGCCGCCAACGTTCCGGGGCTGGTTTTCCGCCTGGAGCGGGCGCCGGTGACCGGTCAGATCGACTTTGCCTACATCAGTGAAGGCAGCGAAAGCCTGGTGGGTTACTCGCCGGCCACGCTGGCGCATCGCGATAAAGGCCTGCGCAGCCTGGTGCATCCGGATGACAAGGCCAGCTATCACCAGACCCAGGATCATGCGCTGGATACCGACAGCGACTGGTCGTGGCAGGGGCGAATCCTCACGCGTCAGGGCGAGCAGCGCTGGGCGGAAATCAAGGCCATCACCCGCCGGCTGGATGACGGTGCCTATGTCTGGGACGGAATCGTCTGGGACATCAGCGAAAGCAAGCGCATCGAGCTTGAGCTGGCCAGCTCCCGGGAGCAGTTGCGTGAGTTGTCCGCACACCTGGAAAGCGTGCGCGAAGAAGAAAAGGCGCGCATTGCCCGGGAAGTTCACGACGAGTTGGGTCAGATGCTCACCGTGTTGAAGCTGGAAACGTCCATGTGCGAACTGGCTTACGCGCAGCTTGATCCGGGTCTGAACGAGCGCTTGAACAGCATGAAGCGCTTGATCGCTCAGTTGTTTCAGCTGGTTCGTGATGTGGCCACGGCATTGCGACCGCCGATTCTCGACGCGGGCATCGCCTCGGCCATTGAGTGGCAGGCCCGTCGATTCGAGGCGCGCACGCAGATCCCGTGTCTGGTGCAGGTGCCGGACAACTTGCCGGTGCTCAGCGATGCGAAGGCAATCGGTTTGTTCCGGATCCTTCAGGAAGCGCTGACCAATGTCATGCGGCACGCCCAGGCGCATACTGTTGAATTGACACTGGCGCTGGAAGGCGACGAGTTGTGTCTGACGGTCAGCGATGATGGCGTAGGATTTGTCGCCGCAGCTGGCAGGCCGACATCCTTTGGGGTGGTCGGCATGCGCGAGCGGGTGTTGATCATGGGCGGTGAGTTGTCGCTTGAGAGTGAGCCGGGTGAAGGCACGACTCTGAGTGTGCGAGTGCCGCTGGATGCAGCCTGATGTTTATCTATTGTTTGCTCTGACGTCATCGTCGGAACGCTCGCGATAGATCTTGACCCTGGAGAAGAACGTGATCCGTGTACTGGTAGCCGAAGACCACACCATTGTCCGCGAAGGCATCAAGCAGTTGATCGGCCTGGCCAAGGACTTGCTGGTAGTGGGGGAGGCGAGCAATGGTGAGCAGTTGCTCGACACCTTGCGTCATGTGCCCTGCGAAGTGGTGTTGCTGGATATCTCCATGCCGGGCGTCAACGGCCTGGAAGCGATTCCGCGGATTCGCGCCCTGAACAATCCACCCGCGATCCTGGTGCTGTCGATGCATGACGAAGCGCAAATGGCCGCCCGGGCGTTGAAGGTGGGCGCTGCGGGTTATGCGACCAAGGACAGCGACCCGGCGCTCTTGCTGACGGCCATTCGCAAAGTGGCGTCAGGCGGGCGTTATATCGACCCGGAACTGGCCGATCGCATGGTTTTCGAAGTCGGTCTTACCGACTCGCGTCCATTGCACTCGTTGCTCTCCGAGCGCGAATTCTCCGTGTTCGAACGCCTGGCCCAGGGCGCCAACGTCAATGACATCGCCCAGCAACTGGCGCTGAGCAGCAAGACCATCAGCACCCACAAGGCGCGGCTGATGCAGAAGCTCAACATCACCTCGCTGGCGGAACTGGTGAAGTACGCGATGGAACACAAGCTCCTCTAAAACACACCGAAATTCAGTGTGGTCCAGTGGTGGCATATCCATTTACGACAGCTCCAGATATCGCATGGGCTTATTCTTGTGGCTTATAGCTGACCCCTTGCCACTACATTTGCCCAAACGCGCCATCCTTGTAGGGCAATCCCTACCCCCAACCTTCCATCCGGCTGAGGCCAATCTCTCTTGCCCCCCGATTTGCGCGGTCCCCAGCGTCCACTAGGCTTAGTCCCACAGCAGTCATCAATAACAAAGGTGTGGGTATGAGCCAGGTCGATTCAAGCGCAGGGGCCAATGATGTTCTGGTCAGCTTTCGTGGAGTGCAGAAGAGCTACGACGGCGAGAACCTGATCGTCAAGGACCTCAACCTGGACATTCGCAAAGGCGAATTCCTCACATTGCTCGGGCCGTCCGGTTCCGGCAAGACCACCAGCCTGATGATGCTCGCCGGCTTCGAAACGCCGACCGCGGGCGAAATCCTGTTGGGCGGGCGCGCCATCAACAACGTGCCGCCGCACAAGCGCGACATCGGCATGGTGTTCCAGAACTACGCATTGTTCCCGCACATGACGGTGGCGGAGAACCTGGCGTTCCCGCTGACCGTACGCGGCATGAACAAGAGCGACGTCAGTGCCCGGGTCAAGCGCGTGCTGAGCATGGTCCAGCTCGATGCCTTCGCCCAGCGCTACCCGGCGCAGCTTTCCGGTGGTCAGCAACAGCGTGTGGCATTGGCCCGCGCGCTGGTGTTCGAGCCGCAACTGGTGCTGATGGACGAACCCCTCGGCGCACTCGATAAACAACTGCGTGAACACATGCAGATGGAGATCAAGCACCTGCACCAGCGCCTGGGCGTCACCGTGGTCTACGTGACCCACGATCAGGGCGAAGCCTTGACCATGTCCGACCGTGTGGCGGTGTTCCACCAGGGCGAAATCCAGCAGATCGCGCCGCCGCGCACCCTCTATGAAGAGCCGAAAAACACCTTCGTCGCCAACTTCATCGGCGAGAACAACCGCCTCAATGGCCGCCTGCACAGCCAGACCGGCGACCGTTGCATTGTCGAGCTCGGGCGGGGTGAGAAGGTAGAGGCCTTGGCGGTCAACGTCGGCCAGACCGGCGAGCCGGTGACCCTGTCCATTCGTCCGGAGCGAGTGAGCCTCAATGGCTCCAGCGACCAATGCGTCAACCGCTTCTCCGGGCGAGTCGAGGAATTCATCTATCTGGGCGACCACGTCCGGGTTCGCATGGAAGTCTGCGGCAAGACCGACTTCTTCGTGAAACAGCCGATTGCCGAGCTAGATCCCTCGCTCGCCGTCGGCGACGTGGTACCGCTTGGCTGGCAGGTCGAACACGTTCGCGCGCTCGATCCACTTCTAGAGGCGCATTGATCGCCCCGGCAACACCAACACCAACCCTGCACGTGGAGAGAACAATAAATGTTGAGATCCCTGAAATTCACCGCTTTGGCACTGGGCATGATGGGCGCGGCACACGCAATGGCGGCCGGCCCGGACCTGACCGTGGTGTCCTTTGGCGGCGCGAACAAGGCGGCTCAGGTCAAAGCCTTCTACGCACCGTGGGAAGCGGCAGGCAACGGCAAGATCGTGGCCGGCGAGTACAACGGCGAAATGGCCAAGGTCAAGGCCATGGTCGACACCAAGAGCGTGTCCTGGGATCTGGTAGAGGTTGAATCGCCGGAGCTGTCCCGTGGTTGCGACGAAGACATGTTCGAGCAGCTTGATCCGAAGTTGTTCGGCAAGACAGAAGACTACGTCAAGGGCGCCATCCAGCCTTGCGGCGTAGGTTTCTTCGTGTGGTCGACCGTGCTGGCGTACAACGCCGACAAGCTGAAAACCGCACCGACCAGTTGGGTGGATTTCTGGGACACCAAGCAGTTCCCGGGCAAGCGTGGCCTGCGTAAAGGCGCCAAGTACACCCTGGAATTCGCACTGATGGCCGACGGCGTTGCGCCCAAAGACGTCTACAAAGTGCTGGCCGGCAAGGACGGTCAGGACCGCGCGTTCAAGAAGCTCGATGAGCTCAAGCCAAACATCCAGTGGTGGGAAGCCGGCGCACAACCGCCGCAATACCTCGCTTCGGGTGACGTGGTGATGAGCTCGGCCTACAACGGCCGTATCGCTGCCGTGCAGAAAGAAAGCAACCTGAAAGTCGTGTGGAACGGCGGCATCTACGACTTCGACGCATGGGCCATTCCAAAAGGTCTGGATGCCAAGCGCGCTGAAGCGGCGAAGAAGTTCATCGCCTTCTCGGTAATGCCGCAGCAGCAGAAGACCTACTCGGAAAACATCGCCTACGGCCCGGCCAACACCCAGGCCGTACCGCTGCTGGCCAAGGATGTCCTGAAGGACATGCCGACCACCCCGGAAAACATCGCCAACCAGGTGCAGATCGACGTCAGTTTCTGGGCTGACAACGGCGAGCAACTGGAACAGCGCTTCAACGCCTGGGCTGCCAAGTAGGAGCTGCCGAAGGCTGCGATCTTTTGATCTTGCTCTTCAGCGGCCTTGAATACGCCAAAAGATCGCAGGCTGCGCCAGCTCCTACAGGGACTGGCGTGTTTCATGAGTGTTGATGTAATGCGGCATCACCGTGGGTGGTGCCGCCCATTCAAAGATTCCCGGAGTACGTCATGGCTATCGCCGTTCCCCTGAACGAGGGCACCAGCCCCACCTTGAAGCAGCGGCTCAAGCACGCCGAGCGGGTCAATCGCTGGAAGGCCCAGGCGTTGATCGCGCCACTGGTGCTGTTTCTGTTGCTGGTGTTCCTGGTGCCGATCGTGGCGCTGCTCTACAAAAGCGTTGGCAACCCGGAAGTGGTCGGCGGCATGCCCCGCACAGTGACCGCCATCGCCAGTTGGGACGGCCGCGGCCTGCCCGCTGAACCGGTTTACAAAGCAGCGGCCGAAGACCTCGCCGAGGCTCGCAAGAATCAGACCCTGGGTGATCTGTCCAAACGCCTGAACATGGAACTGGCCGGCTACCGCAGCCTGCTGACCAAAACCGCCCGCGCCTTGCCGCTCACAACCGAGCCGGCTTCTTATAAAGAAGCGCTGGAAGGTCTCGATGAGCGTTGGGGCGACCCGGCCTACTGGCAAGCGGTACGTCGCAACACCAGCAGCATCACCCCGTATTATCTGCTGGCGGCCGTCGATCACCGCATCGACGACCTCGGCGAAATCGCCCCGGCCACCCCGGATCAGGCGATCTACCTCGACATCTTCGCCCGTACCTTCTGGATGGGCCTGGTCATCACCGTGATCTGCCTGGTGCTGGCGTATCCACTGGCTTATCTGCTGGCGAACCTGCCGTCGCGTCAGAGCAACCTGCTGATGATCCTGGTGCTGCTGCCGTTCTGGACTTCGATCCTGGTACGGGTCGCGGCGTGGATCGTGTTGCTGCAATCGGGTGGCCTGATCAACAGCGGCCTGATGGCCATGGGCATTATCGATAAGCCGATCGAGCTGGTGTTCAACCGCGTCGGTGTCTACATCTCCATGGTGCACATCCTGCTGCCGTTCATGATCCTGCCGATCTACAGCGTGATGAAAGGGATCTCGCCGACCTACATGCGCGCCGCGATTTCCCTCGGCTGCCATCCGTTCGCCAGCTTCTGGCGGGTGTATTTCCCGCAGACCTATGCCGGTGTCGGCGCCGGTTGCCTGTTGGTGTTCATCCTCGCCATCGGCTACTACATCACCCCGGCATTGTTGGGCAGCCCGAACGACCAGATGGTCAGCTACTTCGTCGCCTTCTACACCAACACCAGCATCAACTGGGGCATGGCGACCGCACTCGGTGGGCTGCTGTTGCTCGCGACGGTCGTGCTTTATCTGATTTACAGCTGGCTGGTAGGCGCAAGCCGCCTGCGCCTGAGCTAAGGGGAGAACGAAATGCTGAGTCCTTATATGTCGCCCATCGAACGGGTGTGGTTCTACAGCTTGCGGATTCTCTGCGGCTTGATTCTGTTGTTCCTGATCCTGCCGGTGCTGGTGATCATTCCACTGTCGTTCAACTCCGGCAGCTTCCTGGTGTACCCGCTGCAGGGCTTCTCATTGCAGTGGTATCACGATTTCTTCGCCTCGGCGGAATGGATGCGCGCCCTGAAGAACAGCATCATCGTCGCCCCGGCAGCCACGGTGCTGGCCATGGTCTTCGGTACGCTGGCGGCGATCGGCCTGACCCGGGGCGACTTCCCCGGCAAGGCGCTGGTAATGGCTCTGGTGATTTCACCGATGGTGGTGCCGGTGGTGATCATCGGTGTGGCCAGTTACCTGTTCTTTGCTCCGTTGGGATTGGGTAACAGCTTCTTCTCGCTGATCGTGGTGCATGCGGTGTTGGGTGTGCCGTTCGTGATCATTACCGTGTCGGCGACCTTGCAGGGGTTCAACCATAACCTGGTGCGGGCCGCCGCGAGCCTGGGTGCTTCGCCGCTGACCACGTTCCGCCGGGTGACCTTGCCGCTGATTGCGCCGGGCGTGATCTCCGGGGCGCTGTTTGCCTTTGCGACGTCGTTCGATGAGGTGGTGGTGACGCTGTTCCTCGCCGGCCCCGAACAAGCGACCCTGCCACGGCAGATGTTCAGCGGCATCCGCGAGAACCTCAGCCCGACCATCGCCGCCGCCGCGACGCTGCTGATTGCTTTCTCGGTGATCCTGCTGCTGACCCTGGAATGGCTGCGAGGGCGTAGCGAGAAACTGCGTACTGCGCAGGTCTGACGAATCACCTCATTCCCTGTGGGAGCGAGCTTGCTCGCGATGACGGACTATCAGTCGACATCTTTATCGACTGGAACTACCTCATCGCGAGCAAGCTCGCTCCCACAGGGATTTTTGGCGTTTTCGAGGTCCTCGGTCATTCACGACCTGAATAGAAGACAACCTCTAATCCCCAGCTACTATTGTGCCCAGCTCCCCTACCTATAAGAGGCTGCGCACATGAGTCTTTCCTCTTTCAAAATCGCTCACAAATTGATCACCGGCGCAGGTGCCATCGAGCAACTGTCTGCCGAACTGGCGCGTCTGGACATAGACAACCCACTGATCGTTACTGATGCCGCTTTGGTGAAATCCGGCACGGTAGAACTGGCACTGGAGCAGCTGGGCGAACGCAGTTACGAGATTTTCGACCGGGTGCTGCCGGACCCGGAAATAGCCATCGTCGAAGATTGCATGCAGGCCTATCGTGACGGTGGGCATGACGGCTTGATCGGCCTCGGTGGCGGTAGTGCCATCGACATTGCCAAGAGCGTGGCGGCCTACGCCGGGTACCACGGTGCGCTGGCGGATCTGTTCGGCATCGATCAGGTCCCGCGCAAAGGCCCGCCGCTGATCGCCATCCCGACCACCGCCGGCACCGGCTCGGAGGTGACCAACGTCGCCATCCTTTCCGACAAGGTCGCGCAACTGAAGAAGGGCATTGTCAGCGACTTTCTGTTGCCGGATGTGGCGCTGGTCAGTCCGCAAATGACCCTGACCTGTCCGCGCAGCGTCACGGCGGCCAGCGGTGTCGATGCGCTGGTGCATGCCATCGAGTCCTATCTGTCGGTCAACGCCTCGCCGATTACCGATGCCCTGGCCATCGGCGCCATCAAGTTGATCGCCAAGGCTTTGCCCAAGGCGTATGCCAATCCGTCGAACCTGCAAGCCCGGGAAGACATGGCCACTGCCAGCCTGATGGCCGGCATGGCGTTCGGCAATGCCGGGGTTGGCGCGGTGCACGCGCTGGCGTATCCGCTGGGCGGGCGCTTCAACATTGCCCATGGGGTCAGTAATGCCTTGCTACTGCCCCATGTCATGACCTGGAACAAGATGGCCTGTATCGAACGCATGCAGGATATCGCCGAGGCCATGGGCGTGAAGACCGCTCGCTTGAGCATCAACGAAGCGGCTGACAAAGCCGTGCAAGCCATGACCGAACTGTGTGCCGCGGTGGAAATTCCCCAGGGCCTGCGTAGTTTCGGTGTGCCCGAGGACGCCATTCCTTCCATGGCCGTGGAAGCAGCGGGGATCGAGCGCTTGATGCGCAACAATCCGCGTAAGTTGAGTGCCGTCGATATCGAAAAGATCTATCGCGCGGCGTACTAGGACCCCAGCCGTCGATGGATGATGGCAAGGTCCAATCATCGCGCTCACGGTGCGCGCTTCAAAGCATGAGGTATACAATGCGCGCCATCGTGATTCTGCTCAGAAAAGGTGCGTCATGCAGCCCTTCGTAATTGCTCCGTCGATTCTCTCCGCCGACTTCGCCCGCCTGGGTGAAGAAGTGGACAACGTCCTGGCCGCCGGCGCCGACTTCGTGCACTTCGATGTCATGGACAATCATTACGTACCGAACCTGACCATCGGCCCGATGGTCTGCGCGGCACTGCGCAAGTATGGCGTGACCGCGCCGATCGACGCGCACCTGATGGTCAGCCCGGTGGACCGCATCGTGGGCGACTTCATCGAAGCCGGCGCGACCTACATCACCTTCCACCCGGAAGCGAGCCAGCACGTCGACCGCTCTCTGCAACTGATCCGCGAAGGCGGCTGCAAGTCGGGCCTAGTGTTCAACCCGGCGACCCCGCTGGACGTGCTCAAGTACGTGATGGACAAGGTCGACATGATCCTGCTGATGAGCGTCAACCCGGGCTTCGGCGGGCAGAAGTTCATCCCCGGCACCCTCGACAAACTGCGCGAAGCGCGGGCACTGATCGATGCGTCGGGCCGTGACATCCGCCTGGAAATCGACGGCGGCGTGAACGTGAACAACATTCGCGAAATCGCCGCGGCTGGCGCTGACACCTTCGTCGCCGGCTCGGCCATCTTCAATGCGCCGAACTATCAGGAAGTCATCGAGAAGATGCGTTCCGAACTGGCGCTGGCTCGCCCATGAGTGGATTTGAGCAGTTGTTCCCGGGGCAACTGCCGCGGCTGGTGATGTTCGATCTGGACGGTACCTTGATCGACTCGGTCCCGGACCTGGCAGTGGCTGTGGACAAGATGCTGCTCAAACTCGGTCGCAAGCCCGCCGGTCTGGAAGCGGTACGCGAATGGGTCGGCAACGGCGCGCCGGTACTGGTGCGTCGTGCGCTGGCTGGCGCTATCGATCATTCGGCGGTCGATGACCACGAAGCCGAACGGGCGCTGGAGCATTTCATGCAGGCTTATGGCGAGAGCCATGAGTTGACCGTGGTTTACCCCGGCGTGCGCGACACCCTCAAATGGCTGCAAAAGCAGGGCGTCGAGATGGCGCTGATCACCAACAAGCCGGAGCGTTTCGTCGCGCCGCTGCTGGATCAGATGAAAATCGGCCGTTATTTCCGCTGGATCATCGGCGGCGACACCCTGCCACAAAAAAAGCCCGATCCGGCCGCACTGTTTTTCGTGATGAAAATGGCCAACATTCCGGCTTCGCAGTCTTTGTTCGTCGGCGATTCGCGCAGCGATGTGCTGGCGGCGAAAGCGGCGGGGGTCAAGTGCGTGGCCCTGAGCTACGGCTATAACCACGGTCGGCCGATCGCGGAAGAATCGCCGGCACTGGTGATCGACGACCTGCGCAAGCTAATTCCCGGTTGCCTGGATCCGGCCGCTGAGATAACGTTGGCCGACGCTGTCAAACCCCCTTCTGGAAACGCCATCGTGGTGGTCACTCGCAAACTCTGGATGAAAGTCATGAAGGCCCTGGCCCGCTGGCGTTGGCGCGCCTGACTTGATCCTGGCCGGTTTCCGGCGCGTTTGCATACCTGACTGTTCGACCCTCAAGCCACGAGGCACCTCATGATCCGCGAAGAATTCCTGCGCTTGGCCGCTGCCGGCTACAACCGCATTCCGCTTGCCTGCGAAACCCTGGCCGACTTCGACACGCCGCTGTCGATCTACCTGAAGCTGGCCGACGAGCCCAATTCCTACTTGCTGGAGTCCGTACAGGGCGGCGAGAAATGGGGGCGTTACTCGATCATCGGCCTGCCGTGCCGAACCGTGCTGCGGGTTCATGATCATCACGTCAGCGTGACCGTCGATGGCGTCGAGACCGAAAGCCACGACGTGGAAGATCCGCTGGCCTTCGTCGAAGCCTTCAAGGCGCGCTACAACGTGCCGACCATTGCTGGCCTGCCGCGTTTCAACGGCGGCCTGGTGGGCTACTTCGGTTATGACTGCGTGCGTTATGTGGAGAAGCGCTTGGGCAAATGCCCGAACCCGGACCCGCTGGGCGTACCGGACATTCTGCTGATGGTGTCCGACGCCGTGGTGGTGTTCGACAACCTGGCCGGCAAGATGCACGCCATCGTCCTGGCCGACCCGGCGCAGGAAGACGCCTTTGAACAAGGTCGCGCGCGCCTGGAAGAGCTGCTGGAAAAACTCCGACAGCCGATCACCCCGCGCCGTGGCCTGGACTTCAGCAAGCAACAATCGGCTGACCCGGTGTTTCGCTCCAGCTTCACCCAGAACGATTACGAAAAAGCCGTCGACACCATCAAGGAATACATCCTGGCCGGTGACTGCATGCAGGTCGTGCCATCCCAGCGCATGTCGATCGACTTCAAGGCGGCCCCCATCGATCTGTATCGCGCACTGCGCTGCTTCAACCCGACGCCTTACATGTACTTCTTCAACTTCGGCGACTTCCACGTCGTTGGCAGTTCGCCGGAAGTACTGGTGCGGGTCGAAGACAACCTGATCACCGTGCGCCCGATTGCCGGCACCCGTCCGCGGGGCGCCAACGAAGAGGCTGACCTGGCGCTGGAAAAAGACCTGCTGTCGGACGACAAGGAAATCGCCGAGCATTTGATGCTGATCGACCTGGGGCGTAACGACACCGGTCGCGTTTCGGAAATCGGCTCGGTGAAACTGACTGAGAAGATGGTCATCGAGCGTTACTCCAACGTGATGCATATCGTGTCCAACGTCACCGGGCAACTGAAAGCCGGGCTGACGGCCATGGATGCACTGCGGGCGATTCTGCCGGCGGGCACCTTGTCCGGCGCACCGAAGATTCGCGCGATGGAAATCATCGACGAACTGGAGCCGGTCAAACGTGGCGTCTACGGCGGTGCGGTCGGTTACTTCGCCTGGAACGGCAACATGGACACCGCCATTGCGATCCGCACGGCGGTGATCAAGAACGGCGAGCTGCATGTGCAGGCCGGTGGCGGCATCGTTGCCGACTCGGTGCCGGCGCTGGAATGGGAAGAAACCCTGAACAAGCGCCGCGCGATGTTCCGCGCCGTTGCCCTGGCGGAACAAACACCGAACGCCTGAGTTTGCGAAAAAACCTGTGGGAGCGAGCTTGCTCGCGATGGGGCCATCACTGCCACATTGATGTTGTCTGACCCACCGCTATCGCGAGCAAGCTCGCTCCCACAATGATCTCATCGCCAAAAAAACGCGGCGCCTGTGAGGGCGCCGCGTTTTTTATTGGTTGCACATCAGAAGTCCAGCGCAACACCTACATTGATGCCCTGTTGGGTGAAGTCGTCGTCCTTGCGGATGTTGTAGCTGGCGCGCAGTGCCAGGTCCTTGGTGAGGTTGTGGCTCACCCCCAGGTTCACATGTTGCAAGTGACTTTGCGGGGTGTAGCCTTCCAGCGTGAACTGGTTGTTTGGCAGGCTGTTGAGGTTGATGTCCACGTCCTGGGTATCGTCGTTGTACTCACGCTCGATTGCCGCTTCGCCGAACACCTGGGTTTGCGGGGTGATCTGGTATTTGCCCTGCAGGCCAGCGCCCAGGCGCCGGGAAATACGCTCCTGATCGGCGAAGGTCAGCGCCGTGGAATTGTTTCCGTCCTCCGAGTAACCATCGACTTGTACCTTGGCGAAGTCGGCGCTGACAAACGGCGACAGGTGCCAAGGACTGCTGGCTTGTTGCGCAATGTCGTAGCCCACGCGTGCGCTGAAGGCTTCGACGTAGCCGCTGGTATCGCCTTTTTCGCCGCGTTCGTTGACGCCCAGCTGGAATTTGCGCTTGAGGCTGTCGTAATCCAGATGCCCGGCCGTCAGCGCCGCGTCGGCCCACACACGGTTTTGCTGGTACTGGGCGAATGCCGTGCCCAGGTAAGTGTTGAGCTTGTAGTCGGAGTCGTTGTTGCCGGCTTCGAGTTCCTGGTTATAGAAACCGGCCACCAGACCAACACGCCAGGCATCGTTGAGACGATAGCTGCCACCGATGTTCAGGTTGGCTCCGTTGCCGTCGGCGCTTGCAACGCTGTCCTGGCCGTCAAAGTCCTGATGCTGTCCGCCGGCGGAAACGATGGCTCGCCATTGGCCGACGCCTTGCCAGTTTTCCCAATCGGCCAGCCACTGGTTGCGCAACTCATCCTGATGCGCACGCACGGTGCCCTGGGCCATTTCCGGCAGCAGGGTCAGCTCCCATGGTGCGGCCAGCAGGGAATAGGCGTAATCGGCGATCAGGCGTTGCCCGGCTTCGGTGGGGTGCACCGAGTCGTTGTAGATCAGCTTGGTCGGGTCCGGCGTGGCGCTGTTGATGCCGTAGCGGGCATTCTCGGTACAACCGTTGCCGCTGAAGCAGGTGGTGATGAGGTTCTGGTCGGTGGCCAGGCCAAACTGTGCCGGGTTGGCGAAAGTCTCTTTGAGCAGTACCGGAATGTTCAGCGGGATGACTTCGGCATTGATGTTTTGCAGTCGGCTTACCAGTTCAGTGTTGAACTGGGCGCTGAGTTGAGATGTGAACGCTTGCAGCGGGGTGCCGTTGAACGCCGGGGTAAAGCCGATATCGGGCAGCAACCAGACCATGACGTATCTGGCACCGGCGGTTTGCAGGGTCTGCACGCTGTCGGCCAGGCGGTCGGCGGCGGCACTGGCTTGGGGCAGGCTGGTGACGCGTCCTTGCAGGAAGTCGTTACCGCCGCCCGACAGGTAATACAGTGCGTTCGGGTCGGCACGGAAGTTATTGGATGGAAGATAGCCGGACCGGGTGCGTTCGCCGGTGGCGGAGATGCTGGTAATCGAATCAAGAATCTGGTCGGTACGGTAGCCGCCTACAGCCCAGTTGTTACCATCAGGCAGGCCTTCGTTGGCGCGAACTGCTGAAGTAGAAGATGCCGTCTGGTCCGGTGAAAACCCCAGTTTCCCACCCAGGATCTGTGTGGAGTTGAGCGAGCGGACTTCGCCGCTGCCATCCAGGTACACCGGTCCCGTCCGGTTGGTGAAGCGCTGTGTCGCTCCGGCAGGCCCGCCCGTGTCGGCAAAGGTCCCTGCATCGTTGAGACTGTCCCCGAAGACAACGAAATTTGTATAAGGATTGGGTGCGGCGTTCGCCTGGGCGCATGCGATCGCGAGCAAGCATCCTGCGAGCGGTACAAACAACGACTGTTTGATCATGAGCAAGTCCGTTTATTTATTGTTTTAGTGAACGAAACGACAGTACCAAAAACTTTCGGCCTTTTGCCATCTGTCGCGAAGCCTTTGATAGATTCGCGGACAGTGCCTCCGGCGATATTGCGCGCTCTGCCCAGCTAAGTTACTGTGCCGGGACGTACGAACGAGACCTTCCCCGTGTTGATCATCAGTAAACTCCTGGATCAAGTCATCAAGGCACACGCCCGCTGGCGTTGGCGCGCCTGAATTCTTTTACCGGCTTCGCCGGACCTGTACCGCTTTGCCTTCTTTACCTGTTTGAAATGCCGCTTTGCTGGCGCTACGTCGGCACCTGACAAAGCGCAGCGCCCTGCGGGTAAAACATTCGAAGGCCATCTTTAAAGTCAGTGAGTTCAAGAGGTTCTATACGCCATGTTGCTGATGATCGATAACTACGACTCCTTTACCTACAACGTTGTGCAGTACCTGGGCGAGCTCGGCTCCCAGGTCAAGGTCGTGCGCAACGATGAACTGACCATCGCTGAAATCGAAGCCCTCAACCCTGAGCGCATCGTTGTGTCCCCCGGTCCTTGCACCCCGACCGAGGCCGGAATTTCGATTGAAGCGATCAAGCATTTCGCCGGCAAACTGCCGATTCTTGGCGTCTGCCTCGGCCACCAATCCATCGGCCAGGCCTTTGGCGGTGATGTGGTGCGCGCCCGTCAAGTGATGCACGGTAAGACTAGCCCGGTATTTCACGAGGACAAGGGTGTATTCGAAGGCCTGAATCGTCCGCTGACGGTGACCCGCTATCAT
This sequence comes from Pseudomonas sp. S2_F07, assembly GCF_054668325.1. Taxonomy (NCBI): domain Bacteria; kingdom Pseudomonadati; phylum Pseudomonadota; class Gammaproteobacteria; order Pseudomonadales; family Pseudomonadaceae; genus Pseudomonas; species Pseudomonas sp. S2_F07. The sequence goes on along the minus strand of NZ_CP162758.1, from coordinate 3,279,562 downwards.
TCTTTGATCGTCAAGCGCGAAACCCTGCCAGATTGCCTGGAGCTGACCGCCTGGACTCAGCTCGAAGACGGCTCGGTCGACGAGATCATGGGCCTGCGTCACAAGACTCTGAACATCGAAGGCGTGCAGTTCCACCCTGAGTCGATCCTCACCGAACAGGGCCATGAACTGTTCGCCAACTTCCTCAAACAAACCGGCGGCACGCGCTAAGGACTTTTCATGAACATCAAGACAGCCCTGAGCCGTATCGTCGATCACCTTGACCTCAGCACCGATGAAATGCGCGATGTGATGCGCGAAATCATGACCGGGCAATGCTCGGACGCACAGATTGGCGCGTTCATGATGGCCATGCGCATGAAGAGCGAAAGCATCGACGAAATCGTCGGTGCCGTGTCGGTGATGCGTGAACTGGCGGACAAGGTCGAACTCAAGACCCTCGACGGTGTGGTCGATGTAGTGGGCACCGGCGGCGACGGCGCCAATATCTTCAACGTGTCGACCGCTGCTGCGTTCGTGGTTTCCGCTGCTGGCTGCACCGTGGCCAAGCACGGCAACCGTGCAGTCTCGGGCAAGAGCGGCAGTGCCGATCTGCTGGAGGCGGCCGGTATCTACCTGAACCTGACACCCGTGCAAGTGGCGCGCTGCATTGACAACGTTGGTATTGGTTTCATGTTTGCCCAGACCCATCACTCTGCGATGAAATACGCTGCAAGCCCGCGCCGCGAACTGGGTCTGCGGACCTTGTTCAACATGCTCGGCCCGCTTACGAATCCGGCCGGCGTGAAGCATCAGGTAGTAGGCGTATTCACCCAGGCCTTGTGCCGGCCGCTGGCGGAAGTGTTGCAGCGTCTGGGCAGCAAGCATGTGCTGGTGGTGCATTCGAAGGATGGCCTGGACGAGTTCAGCCTGGCAGCACCGACCTTCGTGGCAGAGCTGAAAAACGACCAGATCACCGAGTATTGGGTCGAGCCGGAAGACCTGGGCATGAAGAGCCAGAGTCTGCATGGCCTGGCGGTGGAAAGCCCGGCGGCTTCACTTGAGCTGATTCGCGATGCCCTGGGCAAGCGCAAGACCGAGAACGGTCAGAAAGCGGCCGAGATGATCATGCTCAATGCCGGTGCCGCGCTGTACGCCGCCGATCATGCCAGCAGTTTGAAAGAGGGAGTTGCACTTGCGCACGATGCGCTGCACACCGGCCTCGCTCGGGAAAAGCTCGAGGAGCTGGGTGCGTTTACCGCGGTATTCAGAGTGGAGAATGAGGGATGAGTGTACCGACGGTTCTGGAAAAGATTCTGGCGCGCAAGGTCGAGGAAGTCGCCGAGCGTAGCGCTCGCGTCAGCCTCTGCGAGCTGGAAAGCCTGGCCAAGGCGGCCGATGCGCCCCGTGGCTTTGCCGGGGCCTTGCTGGCTCAGGCCAAGCTGAAGCAGCCGGCAGTCATTGCCGAAATCAAGAAAGCCTCGCCGAGCAAGGGCGTGATCCGCGAGAACTTCGTTCCCGCCGACATCGCCAGAAGCTATGAGAAGGGCGGCGCGACCTGCCTGTCGGTACTCACCGACATCGACTACTTCCAGGGCGCGGATGCGTACCTGCAGCAGGCCCGCGCGGCGTGCCAGCTGCCGGTGATCCGCAAGGACTTCATGATCGATCCATACCAGATCGTCGAAGCCCGTGCCTTGGGTGCCGACTGCGTGCTGTTGATCGTCTCCGCGCTGGATGACGTGAAAATGGCCGAACTGGCAGCCGTGGCCAAAAGCGTCAACCTCGATGTGCTGGTGGAAGTCCATGACGGCGATGAGCTGGAGCGAGCGTTGAAAACCCTCGATACTCCGCTGGTTGGCGTGAACAACCGCAACCTGCACACCTTCGATGTCAGCCTGGAAACCACCCTCGACCTGTTGCCGCGTATTCCGCGAGATCGTCTGGTCATCACCGAGAGTGGCATTCTCAATCGCGCCGATGTCGAACTGATGGAAATCAGCGACGTCTACGCATTCCTGGTCGGCGAGGCGTTCATGCGCGCCGAAAGCCCGGGTACCGAGTTGCAGCGTCTGTTCTTCCCTGAGCGCGGTATTCCCGTCAGCGGCTCGACCCTCGACTGAATACATCTTCACAGGCAATCCGCTTCCACTGTGGGAGCGGGCTTGCCCGCGAAGAGGCCCGCAAATCCCCTGAAGACCTCTGGTCTGTCGGAGCCTTCCATGTCGCTGCCAACCTCCCTCACCATCGAAGCCGGCCTGCAAGCCGAACAGGACTTGCTGGCATCGGTCTGTTCCGGCGACGCGGAGTTCGGCCTGCTGTTCTGGCAGCCGAGCGATCGGGCGCTGGTTATGCCACGCCGTTTGAGCCGCTTGTCGGGTTTCGAGGCTGCATGTGAAGTGTCGGCGGTGGCCGGTTGGCCAGTACTGTTGCGTGAAACCGGTGGCGAGCCGGTGCCGCAATCGGCCTCAACGATCAACATCGCGCTGGTTTACGCACCGCCGCGCAGCGAAGGGGATCTGAATCGCATCGAAACCGGTTACCACCGTTTGTGCGATCCCATTTGTCAGCTGCTGGATGAGTTGGGCGGCACGTCGTCCCTTGGCGAAATCGAGGGGGCGTTCTGTGATGGTCGCTTCAACGTCAACCTCGATGGTCGCAAGATGGTTGGCACCGCCCAGCGCTGGCGTCAGAGCCTGGGTGGGCAGCGTCCGGTAGGACTGGTGCACGGAGCGATGCTGATCGATAACGAGCGAGAGTCTATGGTCGCCGCGGTCAATCGTTTCAACGAGGCTTGCGGTCTGGAGCAACGAGTGCGCGCCGAAAGCCACATCGCGCTGCATGAGAAGTTCACGGCACCCAATGCACTGGCACGCCTCGACGAACTCTACCGGTTGATGCTCGTGCAGATGTTCAGCGGCTAGGTTTTCGAGCTTATCGCGTACCGAAGACCACCATGGTCTTGCCTTTGACGTCCACCAGGTTGCGTTCCTCCAGATCCTTGAGCACGCGACCGACCATCTCCCGTGAACAACCGACAATTCGACCGATTTCCTGACGGGTTACCTTGATTTGCATGCCATCGGGGTGCGTCATGGCGTCTGGCTGTTTGCACAGCTCCAGCAGGCAGCGGGCGACTCGACCGGTTACATCAAAGAATGCCAGGTCACCGACCTTGCGCGTGGTGTTGCGCAGGCGCTGTGCGATTTGTCCGCTAAGGACGTAAAGAATGTCCGGGTCCTGCAGGGACAATTCGCGGAATTTCGCGTAGCTGATTTCCGCGACATCGCATTCAACCTTGGCCCGCACCCAGGCGCTGCGCTCCTGCTCCAGGCCGGCTTGCTCAAACAGACCCAGCTCGCCGAAAAAGTCCCCGGCGTTCAGGTAGGAAATGATCATTTCCCGGCCGTCATCATCTTCGATCAGGATGGTGACTGAGCCTTTGATGATGAAGAACAGCGTTTCCGAGCGGTCGCCGGCACAAATGATGTTGCTCTTGGCCTGATAACGGCGGCGCTGGCAATGCATCAACAGCTTGTCGAGGTTCTTGATCTTGGAGTTGGGGGCAATAGCAACCATGGTTGTATCCCGAAAAAACTGCACGGTATGTTTGGTTTTTATAAATAGTGAACGCTGGAGTAAGGCTGGCTGTGCGCCATAGAATTGGCGTCAGCTTAACAGACACTTCCTGCAATATTCGAGCATTTACCTACAAGGCAGTGGGATATGTCCCAGGACGCCGGGCGCTGTCAATCACGGGGCCTGTGCTAAGCTGGCGACCCTTTTTTATACAGTGGAGTCTTGGCGATGAAGGCACGCATCCAATGGGCTGGCGAAGCCATGTTCCTCGGCGAATCCGGTAGCGGTCATGTCGTGGTCATGGACGGTCCGCCCGATGCCGGCGGACGTAACCTGGGTGTCCGGCCGATGGAAATGCTGCTGCTGGGTGTTGGCGGTTGCAGCAATTTCGATGTGGTCAGCATCCTCAAGAAGTCCCGCCAGGCAGTGGAAAGCTGTGAAGCCTTCCTCGAAGCCGAGCGTGCGACCGAAGATCCAAAGGTGTTCACCAGGATCCACATGCACTTTGTGGTCAAGGGCCGCGGGCTGAAAGAAGCCCAGGTCAAACGTGCCATCGAACTGTCTGCCGAGAAGTATTGCTCGGCCTCGATCATGCTCGGCGCGGCTGGCGTGGCAATTACCCACGACTACGAGATCATCGAGCTCGGTTGAATCGACATTCAACTATCATAAAAGCAGTGCAGACTCTGGCGAACACAAGCTGACGTCTGCATAATGCGCCACTTTTTTCAGGGTAGTGGCCCGTCAGCCGACAGGCCTCAAACCCGAAACAGACAACCAAAATCGCCATCGCGAAGAGGTGTTAACCGTCCTACGCAGGTGCGTTGTTCGCATCTGACGGGCATGCTTGATCACGCGGCCGGGCCGCAAACACATAGAGAGTTTTTAACGGTGAAAAGCAAACTCAAGCTCCACGGGTTCAATAACCTGACAAAGACCTTGAGCTTCAACATCTATGACATCTGCTACGCGGAAACCCCGCAAGACCAGCAGGCTTACGTCGAGTACATCAATAAAGAGTACAACGCGAAACGCCTGACGCAGATCCTCACGGAAGTTGTCGATATCATTGGTGCCAACATCCTGAACATTGCCAGTCAGGACTATGAGCCGCAGGGCGCCAGCGTCACGATCCTGATCTCGGAGGAACCGGTAACCCCGACCGACAGTCAGATCGAAGAGTCCCCGGGCCCGCTGCCCGAAATCATTCTGGCCCACCTCGACAAGAGCCACATCACGGTGCACACCTACCCGGAAATCCATCCGGTCAGCGGTATTGCAACCTTCCGTGTGGACATCGACGTGTCGACTTGCGGGGTCATTTCACCGCTTAAAGCGCTCAACTTCCTGATTCACCAGTTCGATTCGGACATTGTGACCGTGGATTACCGAGTGCGCGGCTTCACCCGTGACGTTGAAGGCAAAAAGCACTTCATCGACCACGAGATCAATTCGATCCAGAACTACCTCTCCGACGACACTTACGACGCGTACCAGATGACCGACGTGAACGTGTACCAGGAAAACCTGTTCCACACCAAGATGCTGCTGAAGAACTTCGAACTGGATAACTACTTGTTCGGCGACGCCACCAGCAACCTGTCCTCTGAGCAACGCGCCCAGGTGACCGAACGGGTGAAACACGAAATGCTCGAAATCTTCTACGCGCGCAATATGGCGTAAGATTTTCGAACACAAAAAAGGCGACTCCCTCACGGCAGTCGCCTTTTTTTATTTTGGCGCTGGCTCCTACAAAAAAACGGAGTCAGATCCGATAAGTACTCTTTGTCATCACCTTGGCCATCAGACTCATCCCGAACTTCACCGGTGCCGGAAAGCGGAAGCCGCCAGCCTCCAGCGCGCTTTCGGCGTGCTGTTCTTCATCGATGCGCATCTGCTGAAGAATTGCCCGGGATTTTTCGTCCTCGGCCGGCAATTGTTCCAGATGCTCGTTCAGGTGTTTGCACACCTGGTCTTCCGTTGCCGCAACGAAACCGAGGCTGACTTTGTCGCTGATCAGGCCGGCCACTGCGCCAATCCCGAACGACATGCCATAGAACAGCGGATTGAGGATGCTGGTGTGGCTACCCAGTTGATGGATGCGTTGTTCGCACCAGACCAGGTGGTCGATTTCTTCTTCGGCGGCATGCTCCATCGCAGCGCGCACTTGCGGCAGCCTGGCGGTCAGCGCCTGCCCCTGGTACAGCGCCTGGGCGCAGACTTCGCCGGTATGGTTGATGCGCATCAGGCCGGCAACGTGGCGCGTATCTTCGTCGCTCATTTTCGCATCCGGCTGCACGATGGCAGGCGACGGACGGTACGGCTGGCCGCTGAAGGGCAGCAAGGTGCGCATCGCGGCATCGGCTTGCAGCAGCAGGCGGTCAATCGGCGAGTAGTGACGTTGGGTAGTCATGCTGACCTCCGGGGGGAATTTCGGCGGCCAGTTTAACCCAATCGGCCGGGGAAGGTTTGCGCTGGGTCATTGTGATGCAGGTGCTGTGACATTGTTGTGATGCCTTGTGTGGAGGCGGCAATGCACCGCTTCCACAGGGTTTGGCGCAATCAGCCCGGCGGCCAGTGCATCTGGCGCTGACCCAGCACGTGCATATGAATGTGGTAGACGGTTTGCCCGCCTTCTTCATTGCAGTTCATGACGACGCGGAAACCTTTTTCACAGCCCAGTTCCAGTGCCAGGCGCTGGGCGGTGAACAGTATGTGCCCGGCCAATGTCTTGTCGTCCTCGGTCAGGTCGTTCAAGGTGCGAACCGGTTTTTTCGGGATCACCAGGAAATGTACTGGCGCCTGTGGGGCAATGTCGTGGAAGGCCAGTACCTGGTCGTCCTCGTAAATGATCTTCGCCGGGATTTCCCGGTTGATGATCTTGGTGAACAGAGTATCCACAGCTGTTTTCTCCGTTGTTTGGGCTGGCCTGAGTGTACTCATGGTGTATGCCAGCGCCCAGCCTTTTACCTTGGGTTGGATCAGCGCGGGCAGTAGGCCTTGTTGATCATGCCGGCGATTGTGCGAGTCAGCCACCGCGAGCCGAGTCGCGGCAGGAAGGCGAACCAGCGGTTGCGCCGCCCGGGAATGATGATCGCCTTGTTCTTTTCCAGTGCGCGCACGGTGTAGAGCGCCACTTCCTCAGGGCTCATCAGCAGTTTGCTGTTGGTCAGTTTTTCGCTGTCGAGTTGCGCGGTACGGAAAAATGCCGTTCGGGTCGGCCCGGGGCAGAGCACCGAAACCTTGATCGCACATTTTTTCAGCTCGACGCGCAATCCTTCGGAAAAGTGCAGCACATACGCCTTGCTGGCGTAATAGGTGCTCATCCACGGCCCGGGCTGAAACGCCGCCACCGAGGCCACATTCAGAATCTGTCCGCCGCCTTGCAGGGCCATGCTGTTGCCGATGGCATGGCACAGGCGGGTGAGGGCGAGGATGTTCACTTCGATCAGGTCTTGCTCGGTCATCCAGTCCTGGGCCAGAAACGGGCCGCATGTACCGATACCGGCACAATTGACCAGCAGATCGATCTGCCGGTCGCCTTCTTCCAGCTCCAGCAGGAACCCGGACAGGCGCAGCGGTTCGCCCAGGTCACAGGCACGGAACAACACCTCCACGCCGAACCTCTGGGTCAGTTCAATCGCAATACTTTCCAGCTGATCACGTTGTCGGGCCACCAGAATCAGGCTGCGGCCACGCCGGGCCAGCGCTTCGGCCATTGCCAGGCCGATGCCGCTGGAGGCGCCAGTGATCAGAGCGTAACGGGTCATGCAGTTCTCCATCGCAACAGCTCCGCGCCGCGACGCAGGTGTCACGGGCCAGGAGCGCTGTTCATTCTTTCGCAGAGTCTACAGGGGGCTGGGCCTCTTCGGCTGCATCGTCGGTGGAATTTGGCACCGGTTCGACCTCGACTTCGATTTCATCGGTGGTGACCGAACTGCTTTCGTAGCTGCTCTGGGCGGCGCTTTTGTATTCTTCCCGTATCGCCGTGAGACCACCGGCCAGCGAGCCGAACAGAACCAGCGCGATAACCACCAGCCACAGCGAAGACAATACCTTGACCGCAGTACTGTTCGGCGGAGGCGGCGGGCCGTAGCGGTTCGCGGTGTCGTTGCCCGGCACAACCATGATCACGAACGGAAAGAAACTGCCAACGAACGGCACCAGGTTCAGCAGCCACAACCAGCCGGACCAACCGACATCGTGCAAGCGTTGAACAGTGATCTGGATGCTGACGAATATAAAGCCGACGAACAGGATCAAGGCCAGCAAGCTGCCCAATATCAGGCCGCCGGTCGAATCCGCGCCGATGAGAGCCAGGGCGACCAAGGCAAACACCCCGCAAACGGCCAAGAGCACAGTTGACAGCACCAGCGTCCAGGCGAGGTAACGCAAGCGGCCGATACGGCCATCGAAACTGAATGGCTTGAGCGTAGCGAATTCCGCCACGGCTTCGCCGACGGGCGCGCGAGGCGGCGCGTAAGGGGATTGCGGGTCTGCCAATGGCTCCTGGCTGTTGGCCGGAGCATGCTCATGCACGTCGGCGAGGTTCAGTTCGATCGGCGTTTCGGCTTCGATGCGGGCGTCGATACCGGTTTTGCTCAGCGCCTGGAGATAGGTATGGGCGTCGGCTTGCGACAGGTTGCGTTTGAGCGCTACCGGACGCCCGGCGAACAAGCGCTCGATGGCTGTGACATCGCTTTTGAACAAGTCGGCGAGATTGAGCTTTGCCGTGGTGATGTCGACACCGGGTAGCAAGGCGCCTTCGAATACGATCTTGAAACGATTTTCGCCCATGTGCGAGGCATCCTTGTCGCGAGAGGTTGAAAGAAGAAGCTTGTGCCCGGGTGAATGTAGGGCCAGCCGGGCAAGACTGGCCAAGATTTGCTGTCAGCGCGGCCAGCGTTTTGGCAACTGGGCGGCATGCTCCAGGGCCTGGCGGTACTCCGCGTCGAGACGTGCAATCAACTGCTCGACACTCGGCAAGTCTTCGATTTCTCCCACACCCTGGCCTGCAGACCAAACGGTCTTCCAGGCCTTGGCCTCATCGCTCACGGGTTTGAGCTTGGAACCGAAGTTGATCTCGCCCTTGCCTTGCAAGGCGGCCATGTCAAAACCGGCGGCCTCCAGGCTCTGGCGCATGAAACTCGCGGGTACACCTGACACGGCTGGAGTATGGATGATGTCTGCCGCTTTGGATGTCAGCAGCATTTCTTTGTAGGCGTCAGGCGCGTGACTTTCGGTCGTGCCGATAAATCGTGTGCCAAAGTAGGCCAAATCCGCGCCGAGCAATTGAGCGGCAAGAATTTCGTGGCCGTGGTTCAAGCAACCGGCCAGCAACAAGGTCTTGTCGAAGAACTGGCGGATTTCGGCAATCAGCGAGAACGGGCTCCAGGTCCCGGCGTGTCCACCGGCGCCGGCAGCCACGGCGATCAAGCCATCCACGCCGGCTTCGGCCGCTTTCTCGGCATGACGACGAGTTGTCACATCATGGAACACCAGGCCGCCGTAGCTGTGCACCGCGTCGACCAGTTCTTTCACGGCACCGAGACTGGTGATCACGATCGGCACTTTGTGTTCGACGCAGATCTCAAGATCCGCCTGTAAACGAGGATTGCTGTTATGGACGATCAGGTTCACGGCATAAGGCGCGGGGTTTTCCATTGTCGCCAGCCCGGCTTCGATTTCTTCCAGCCAGGCTTTGAAACCGCTGCTTTCGCGCTGGTTCAGCGCCGGGAAGCTGCCGACCACGCCCTGGCGACAGCAGGCGAGTACCAATTGCGGATTGGAAATCAGGAACATCGGCGCCGCCACCACGGGCAGACGCAAACGTTCTTCGAGCAGAGCGGGCAGCGACATTGGAAGTACCCCGGTAAGTTGTGCCTGGTGGATTTAGAACGGCCGAACGACGACCAGAATTACGATAGCCAGCAATATCAGAACCGGCACTTCATTGAACCAGCGATAAAAGACATGGCTGCGGGTGTTCTCGCCACGGGCAAAACGTTTTACCTGGGCGCCGCACATGTGGTGGTAGCCGATCAGCAATACGACCAGGGTCAGTTTGGCGTGTATCCAGCCACCCTGGCTGAAGATGCCTGGGTTGAGGTAGATGAGCCAGCCGCCGAAAATCAGCGTGGCGATCATCGCCGGGCCCATGATGCCCCGGTACAGCTTGCGCTCCATGATGCTGAAGCGTTCCTTGCTGATCGTGTCTTCACTTTGTGCGTGATAAACGAACAGCCGTGGCAGGTAGAACAGGCCGGCAAACCAGCACACGACGCTGACGATATGAAACGCTTTGAGCCACAGATAGAGCATTTTTAGTTATTCCCCAATTCACGGTAACCCGAATAGTAGAGAAAGAGTCCCGTCTCGGACATAACTGTTCAATTTTGACGGTGTCTTTTGTCGCCATACTGCGTTGCCGCTCCTCGCCATAGCGGGCTATGACTCGTCGCGGCGCCTTGTCTGGCAACAAAATCCACTCGCCAAAACTTGAACGTATGCCCGAGACGGGACTCGTGAGCGTCCGCACGTCACCTTGACGGTTGTCGCAGGGGCGCGCGGCCCCTATTATCGACGGCTTTCCAGTGGGTTCGTTGAGGGCAGGTTTATGGTCAAGGTCGGTATCGTCGGCGGCACGGGTTACACCGGTGTCGAACTGCTGCGTCTGTTGGCGCAACATCCGCAAGCTGAGGTGGTTGTCATCACTTCCCGATCCGAGGCTGGCCTGGCCGTGGCCGACATGTACCCGAACCTGCGAGGCCATTACGACGGCCTGGCGTTCAGCGTTCCGGACATCAAGACCCTGGGTGCCTGCGATGTGGTGTTCTTCGCCACGCCGCACGGTGTTGCCCATGCCTTGGCGGGTGAACTGCTGGCGGCCGGGACCAAGGTCATCGACCTGTCGGCCGACTTCCGTCTGCAAGACGCGGATGAATGGGCCAAGTGGTACGGCCAGCCGCACGGTGCACCGGAGTTGCTGGACGAGGCGGTCTACGGCTTGCCGGAAGTCAATCGCGAGCAGATCAAGAAGGCGCGCCTGATTGCCGTGCCGGGCTGCTACCCGACTGCAACGCAATTGGGTTTCCTGCCATTGCTCGAAGCCGGCCTGGCCGATGCCGCGCATCTGATTGCTGACTGCAAGTCCGGCGTCAGCGGTGCCGGTCGTGGTGCTTCCGTAGGCTCGCTGTACTCCGAAACGTCGGAAAGCATGAAGGCTTATGCGGTCAAGGGTCACCGCCACCTGCCGGAGATTCGCCAGGGGCTGCGTCGCGCAGCAGGCAAGGACGTCGGCCTGACCTTCGTTCCGCACCTGACCCCGATGATTCGTGGCATTCACTCCACGCTCTACGCAACCGTTGTTGATCGCTCGGTGGACCTGCAGGCGTTGTTTGAAAAGCGTTATGCCAACGAACCGTTCGTCGATGTGATGCCGGCCGGCAGCCATCCGGAGACTCGTAGCGTACGGGGTGCCAACGTCTGCCGTATCGCGGTGCATCGCCCGCAGGATGGCGATCTGGTGGTTGTGCTGTCGGTGATCGACAACCTGGTCAAAGGCGCTTCGGGTCAGGCGGTGCAGAACATGAACATTCTGTTCGGGCTGGATGAGCGTCTGGGCCTGTCCCACGCCGGCATGCTGCCATAAGCTTTATGGCGTACAGCAAAAGGCCCGTCAGACGGGCCTTTTTGCATTCCGGGCCGGCGATTGGATTGGTTGATATACCATAACAATAGTTGACCGCTTTTCTAGGAGAAGCGGATAATGCGCGTCATCACGCAATATGACGGCGTAACGCCGGGAGATAGTCAGCATGAGCGTCGAATCCTTCACCCCCACGGCTTTGCAATTCACCCACGGTGCCGCGCACAAGGTGAAGAGCCTGGTCGATGAAGAGGGGAATGATCGCTTGAAGCTGCGCGTATTCGTTACGGGCGGCGGTTGTTCAGGTTTTCAGTACGGCTTCACCTTCGATGAAGAAGTGGCCGATGACGACACCATCGTCGAGCGCGAAGGTGTGAGTCTGGTTGTCGATCCGATGAGTTTCCAGTACCTGGCAGGTGCCGAGGTGGACTACCAGGAAGGTCTGGAAGGTTCGCGTTTCGTCATCAAGAACCCGAATGCGACCACCACCTGTGGCTGCGGTTCTTCGTTCTCGATCTGATCAGCGCACCAGTTTCACAGAACGCCGCACGGCCTCAGGGCCTTGCGGCGTTTTGCTGTGTGGAGGATTTATGCGGGATAGATGGCACCCAGTACGCGCAAGCCGCGGGCACCGGTGACGCTCGGACGGTTGGCTGCGATGCCTTCGAGACAGCAATGAGCCAGCCATGCGAAGGCCATGGCTTCGACCCAGTCGGGGTCCACGCCGTAAGTGGCGGTGCTGCTGACGCTGGCGTTTGGCAGCAGGCTGGCCAGGCGCGTCATCAAAGTGGTGTTGTGAGCGCCTCCGCCGCAGACCAGCAGTTCTTGCGTGTCTTGCTGGGCGCTTTGCAGTGATTCGATGATGGTCAGCGCGGTCAGCTCAAGCAGCGTCGCCTGAACATCTTCGGTGGCGAAGGCTGGCAGTTGTGCCAGATGCCGTGTCAGCCATGGCAGGTTGAACACTTCCCGGCCGGTACTCTTCGGGCCTTTGGTCACAAAGAACGGATCGCTGAGCAGGGCATTCAATAGCACCGGTTCTACCTTGCCGCTGGCAGCCCATTGGCCGTCACGGTCAAAGTGGTCGCCGCGTTGTTGATGAATCCAGGCATCCAGCAGCACATTGCCCGGGCCACAGTCGAAACCGGCGACCGGCTTGCCGGGCTCGATAAGGCTGAGGTTGCTGAAGCCGCCAACGTTCAGCACTGCGCGATTGCCGGCCTGCTCTTCAAACAAGGCTTCGTGAAAAGCGGGAACCAGTGGTGCGCCTTGTCCGCCGGCGGCGACATCGCGGCTGCGAAAGTCGCTGACCACGGTGATACCGGTCAGCTCGGTCAGCAGGGCCGGGTTGCCGATCTGCACAGTGAAGCCGCGTGCCGGTTCATGGCGGATGGTCTGGCCATGACTGCCAATCGCACGAATGTCGTCAGGCTTCAGTTGCTCTTGGGCGAGTACGGCATGAATCCCTTGGGCTGCCAGTTTCACCCAGTTCTGCTGGGCGATGGCGGAACGAGCGATTTCGTCCGGGCCGCTGGCGCACAAACCGAGCAGCTCGGCGCGCAGGGAGTCGGGCATCGGGATGTAGTGGGAGGCGATCAGTCTGATCGCCGGGGCTTGCTCGATCAGTGCGATATCCAGGCCATCAAGGCTGGTTCCGGACATCACACCTATATAGAGCGCCATGGCCTAGCGCTTGCTCGAAGCCAGCAGAGTGGCTTTTTCCTGTTCCATGCGCGCCATCAGTGGCTGGCTTTGGGCGAGGAAGCGTGCGCGTTCAGCCTTGGCAATCGGATCGGCCATTGGCAGTTTCTGGCCCAGCGGATCGACGTGTACACCGTTGACCTGGAACTCGTAGTGCAGGTGTGGCCCGGTGGAGAGACCGGTGGTGCCGATATAGCCAATCACCTGGCCCTGTTTCACCGTGCCGCCAGTCTTCACGCCTTTGGCGAAGCCTTGCATGTGGCCGTAGAGCGTGGTGTAGGTGTTGCCGTGCTGGAGGACCACGGTATTGCCGTAGCCACCACGGCGGCCGGCCAGCAGGACCTTGCCATCACCGGCAGCTTTGATCGGGGTACCGCGCGGTGCTGCGTAGTCAACGCCTTTGTGGGCGCGGATCTTGTTCAGGATCGGGTGTTTGCGGCCCATGGAAAATTTCGAGCTGATGCGGGCGAAGTCCACCGGTGTGCGGATGAACGCCTTGCGCATGCTGTTACCGTCAGCGGTGTAGTAGCTGCTGTTGCCTTGTTTGTTGGTGTAGCGCACGGCGGTGTAGGTCTTGCCGCGGTTGGTGAAGCGCGCCGACAGGATCGGGCCAGTGCCGACGGCCTTGCCGTTGACGACTTTTTGTTCGTAGATCACGTCGAACTCGTCGCCCTGGCGAATATCCTGGGCGAAGTCCACGTCGTAGCCAAACACACTGGCCATGTCCATGGTCAGGCTGTGAGACAGGCCGGCCCGGGCTGCGGACTGCGACAGCGAGCTGTTGATCACGCCGTGTACATAGGCAGAGCGCACGGTCGGTTTCGCGGTAATGCGATTGAAGGTGTAGCCCTTGTCGTTCTTGGTCAGGCTGATGCTTTCGAGGTCGTTGAGCTTGCTGTGCAGGTTGGTCAACTGGCCGTCAGGGCTCAGTTCGAACTCGAGTTTTTGCCCGTGCTTGAGCTGGCTGAACTGCTTGGCCTGCTTGTCGCTGGCCAGCACGTCATGCACTGAAGTGGCCGGGAGGCCGACCTTCTCGAACAGTGTAGAGAGGGTGTCACCCTTGGTGACGATCACTTCCCTGTGGCTTGCCGGCTTCTTTTCTTCGACGACTGGTGCAGGTGCAGGTGCAGGTTCGGCCTGAGCGGTTTCCTGAGTGTCTTCGGCGCTGTTGTCGATCTGCGCGAAGGGGGAGGTTGCTGGTTCATTTGTGGCTTGAACGGCGTCAGCAGCGTCTTGATCTTGTGTCAGTTGTTCAGCAGGGCTTTCCAGTTCAAGACTCAGGGTTGTCTTTTTGGCTTCGACATCGCTGGAAGGGAATACCAGGAGCGCCAGACTGAGAAGGGCAGCGATGCCACTTGCGGCAAGCAAGTGGGTCTTCGGGTAAAGCGGCGGCGCTTTAGACGATTCTGTGGTCATAAGTGGTTTTGACTTTGAAAAAGATGAATTGGAAAAGATGAATGACATGATGAAGATGAAATAACTGTATAAAATATAACCAAATCATCTCTGAAGCAAGTCCGCAGACGTTCTGTCTATGGATTGGCTTCCGTGCGCCGGGCAAACCTTGTATTTGACGCGCGATCTTGTATGGTTGGTTCCCTTTGAATCTGAGCCTTGCGGGTCTGTTATGAAGTCGGTTGAAGAGCAGCTAGCGCTGA
>NZ_CP162758.1:2920000-3260000 GCF_054668325.1 Pseudomonas sp. S2_F07 | reverse complement strand
GTGAAAAACACCCACGCCGAAAGACCAAGGTTTCCTGCGCAACGTTAATCGACGCAGGGTTAGTCGGTCCCTAAGGCGAGGCTGAAAAGCGTAGTCGATGGAAAACAGGTTAATATTCCTGTACTTCTGGTTATTGCGATGGAGGGACGGAGAAGGCTAGGCCAGCTTGGCGTTGGTTGTCCAAGTTTAAGGTGGTAGGCTGGAATCTTAGGTAAATCCGGGATTCCAAGGCCGAGAGCTGATGACGAGTGTTCTTTTAGAACACGAAGTGGTTGATGCCATGCTTCCAAGAAAAGCTTCTAAGCTTCAGGTAACCAGGAACCGTACCCCAAACCGACACAGGTGGTTGGGTAGAGAATACCAAGGCGCTTGAGAGAACTCGGGTGAAGGAACTAGGCAAAATGGCACCGTAACTTCGGGAGAAGGTGCGCCGGTGAGGGTGAAGGACTTGCTCCGTAAGCCCACGCCGGTCGAAGATACCAGGCCGCTGCGACTGTTTATTAAAAACACAGCACTCTGCAAACACGAAAGTGGACGTATAGGGTGTGACGCCTGCCCGGTGCCGGAAGGTTAATTGATGGGGTTAGCTAACGCGAAGCTCTTGATCGAAGCCCCGGTAAACGGCGGCCGTAACTATAACGGTCCTAAGGTAGCGAAATTCCTTGTCGGGTAAGTTCCGACCTGCACGAATGGCGTAACGATGGCGGCGCTGTCTCCACCCGAGACTCAGTGAAATTGAAATCGCTGTGAAGATGCAGTGTATCCGCGGCTAGACGGAAAGACCCCGTGAACCTTTACTATAGCTTTGCACTGGACTTTGAATTTGCTTGTGTAGGATAGGTGGGAGGCTTTGAAGCGTGGACGCCAGTTCGCGTGGAGCCAACCTTGAAATACCACCCTGGCAACTTTGAGGTTCTAACTCAGGTCCGTTATCCGGATCGAGGACAGTGTATGGTGGGTAGTTTGACTGGGGCGGTCTCCTCCTAAAGAGTAACGGAGGAGTACGAAGGTGCGCTCAGACCGGTCGGAAATCGGTCGTAGAGTATAAAGGCAAAAGCGCGCTTGACTGCGAGACAGACACGTCGAGCAGGTACGAAAGTAGGTCTTAGTGATCCGGTGGTTCTGTATGGAAGGGCCATCGCTCAACGGATAAAAGGTACTCCGGGGATAACAGGCTGATACCGCCCAAGAGTTCATATCGACGGCGGTGTTTGGCACCTCGATGTCGGCTCATCACATCCTGGGGCTGAAGCCGGTCCCAAGGGTATGGCTGTTCGCCATTTAAAGTGGTACGCGAGCTGGGTTTAGAACGTCGTGAGACAGTTCGGTCCCTATCTGCCGTGGACGTTTGAGATTTGAGAGGGGCTGCTCCTAGTACGAGAGGACCGGAGTGGACGAACCTCTGGTGTTCCGGTTGTCACGCCAGTGGCATTGCCGGGTAGCTATGTTCGGAAAAGATAACCGCTGAAAGCATCTAAGCGGGAAACTTGCCTCAAGATGAGATCTCACTGGGACCTTGAGTCCCCTGAAGGGCCGTCGAAGACTACGACGTTGATAGGTTGGGTGTGTAAGCGCTGTGAGGCGTTGAGCTAACCAATACTAATTGCCCGTGAGGCTTGACCATATAACACCCAAGCAATTTGCTGCTCCTAGTTGAAGAAACGAAAGAGGCCAGATTGCGGTGTGTGAAGACGAAACGAACCGAAAGTTCGAGATACTCACAAAACACCAAACTATCACATACCCAATTTGCTGAAGCGAGGCCAACCGGTCACGACTCAGTACCCGAATTTCTTGACGACCATAGAGCGTTGGAACCACCTGATCCCATCCCGAACTCAGCAGTGAAACGATGCATCGCCGATGGTAGTGTGGGGTTTCCCCATGTGAGAGTAGGTCATCGTCAAGATTAAATTCCGAAACCCCAATTGCGAAAGCAGTTGGGGTTTTGTTTTTGTCCGCAAGAAAGCCACGGCTGCTGGATTTCTATGCAATCGCTCGATGCGTGGCTATCATGCGGGCCTCATTGTGAGTCGAGACCTGCATGCTGACGTTGTTAAAGCTTCTTAAAGATGGCCGATTCCATTCGGGCCAAGCATTGGGTGCCGCCCTGGGCGTCAGTCGTAGTGCTGTGTGGAAGCAGCTTCAGCATTTGGAAGCTGAGCTGGGTCTGTCTATTCATAAGGTTCGTGGGCGCGGCTATCAACTGTCCGCGCCATTGGCGCTGCTCGATCCTGCCGAGATTAGCGCTCAGGCGCACTCCTGCGCCTGGCCCGTCCAGGTTTACGACTCAATCGACTCCACTAATGCCGAAGCACTGCGTGCTATCGAGCGTGGGCAAGCGGCACCCTTTGTGGTGCTTTCGGAGCGGCAGACAGCCGGACGCGGGCGACGTGGTCGCAAGTGGGTCAGTCCATTCGCAGAAAACGTCTATTACAGCCTGGTGCTACGCATTGATGGTGGGATGCGCCAGCTGGAGGGCTTGAGTCTTGTCGTTGGGCTCGCTGTCTTGCAGGCGTTGCGCGAGCTCGGTATTGCATCCGCTGGATTGAAGTGGCCTAACGATGTCCTTGTAGGCCAGAAAAAGATCGCGGGAATACTGCTCGAGTTGGTTGGTGATCCTGCTGATGTGTGCCACGTGGTCCTGGGGGTGGGGATCAATGTGAACATGCAGTCCGCTGATGAGGTGGACCAGCAATGGACATCCCTGCGGCTCGAGTCAGGCAAATTTTTTGACCGCAACCAATTGGTTGCGGTGCTGGGGGAGATGCTGCAGCGATACCTGGCTCGTCACCAGGCGGGTGGTTTTTTGGCCATCCAGTCGGAGTGGGAGCAAAATCACCTATGGCAGGGGCGAAGCGTGTCCTTGATTGCCGGCGTCAATCAAATTGATGGTGAAGTACTTGGTATTGATGGCCAGGGCGCTTTGCGCCTGAAGGTGGATGGTGTGGAGAAAGTCTTCAGTGGTGGTGAGTTGAGCCTGAGGTTGCGTGATGATTCTTGAGCTCGATTGTGGGAATAGTTTCATCAAGTGGCGTGTGCTTGCCGCTAATGCCGGGCAGGTGCTCGGTGAAGGGGTCGTCGATTCCAATCTTGGATTGCTGGAGGGTTTGGGGGCGATCAAAGGGCTTGCCCTCACGTTTTGCCGGTTGGTGAGCGTCAGGACCGCGGAGGAAACCGCTGCGTTGACGTCATTGCTCGGCGATACCTTTGATGTGCCGGTTGTATGCGCAACGCCTGCTCGCGAAATGTCAGGCGTGCGTAATGGGTATGAAGAGTTTGAGCGGTTGGGGCTGGATCGGTGGCTCGCAATGCTCGGAGGCTTTCATCTGGCCTCGGGTGCGTGTCTGGTGCTCGATTTCGGTACGGCCGTGACCGCTGACTTTATCGCGGCGGATGGAGGACACCTGGGTGGTTTCATCTGTCCAGGGATGCCGTTGATGCGCAACCAGTTGCGCACCCACACCCGCAAAATTCGTTATGGGGATCTGGCGGCCGAGCAGGCTCAGGAAAGTCTTGTTCCTGGTCGCGCGACTGTCGAGGCTGTAGAGCGTGGTTGTCTGTTGATGTTGCGCGGCTTCGTGCTGACCCAGCTCGAGTTGGCGCGCAGTTACTGGGGTGAGGACTTTGTCGTGTTCCTCACCGGGGGGGATGCGAGCCTGGTTGCCGAGGTCGTGCCTCAGGCCAGGGTTGTTCCGGACTTGGTGTTTGTCGGATTGGCCATGGCCTGTCCCTTGTCCTGAGGTTTTTATGCGTTGGTTGTTTCTGCTGCTGCTTGTCCTCAATGGCTTCTACTACATCTGGCATCAACAAGAGGCTCCTTTGCGCGCGAAGGATGTCACGCCTTTGAGTCTGTATCGCGGATCTCAACAAGATATTCGCTTGTTGAGCGAAGCAAGTGACGTATCCAAGGATAAGGGAAAAGCTGCCTCGGCAGACAATGGCTGCCTTTATCTGGGCGGCTATGCGCGCCAGGAGGCCGCACAGGCGGTTGAGCGTCGTTTGAGCGGGATGGAGGTCAAGTTTCAGTCCCTGCCGAAAGCTGCGGCTGAAGGAGCGGCGTATTGGGTGCGTATCGCACCGGAAAGCCGGCGTTGGCTGGACGATTTGCAGCTGCAAAACCTTTCTAAAGAATTCAATGAGTTAAAACATAAAATAATGCCGTGCGAGGGGGTTGCACCCACCGAATAGTTTGCATAGAATGGCGCCCGCTCCACAGCGAACACCGGAAACGGTAAGCGGTGTGAAGCGAGGTCAACGCAGCTAAGCTCAGGTTTTTAATGAGAAAAATGCTTGACAGAAGGCTGGCATGATGTAGAATGCCGGCTCGCTTAGGAGGGGTTCCCGAGCGGCCAAAGGGATCAGACTGTAAATCTGACGTCTACGACTTCGAAGGTTCGAATCCTTCCCCCTCCACCATTTTTAGCGAGAGCTGTAAGCCTCGCGGGTATAGTTTAGTGGTAGAACCTCAGCCTTCCAAGCTGATGATGCGGGTTCGATTCCCGCTACCCGCTCCAAGTTTACGGGTTTTGCACAGTGTTACGCTCTTGTAGCTCAGTTGGTAGAGCACACCCTTGGTAAGGGTGAGGTCAGCGGTTCAAATCCGCTCAAGAGCTCCATATAACAAGGCAGATATGAAAATATCTGCCTTTGTTTTAGGTGGTAGTGGTTGCGCCTGATTGTGTTTCTGAGGGTTGCCGGTGTCATGGATATCGGTGTTGCAGCCAGGATTGCCTCGTAAGTGTTGTAAAGTCTTTTTCGGGTCGGCATAATGGTCGGCCTGATTTTGTTTTAGGTCAGTAGCTCAATTGGCAGAGCGACGGTCTCCAAAACCGTAGGTTGGGGGTTCGATTCCCTCCTGACCTGCCAGATTCACTCGGTGTGTCTGGCTTTCTTTTCACAGGATCTTCATAGATGACTCCTAAAGCTGAAGCTCAAGGCTCTCGTTTCGACCTCCTCAAGTGGCTTGTAGTAGTCGCTCTGGTGGTTGTTGGCGTTGTTGGCAATCAGTACTTTTCTGCTTCGCCGATCCTGTACCGCGTACTCGCATTGCTTGCTATTGCTGCCGTAGCTGCCTTTGTAGGCCTGCAGACAGTCAAGGGCAAGTCTTTCTTTGTACTGGTTAAGGAAGCGCGCACCGAAATTCGTAAAGTCGTTTGGCCAACTCGCCAAGAAACCACGCAGACCACGTTGATCGTTGTGGCTGTTGTCCTGGTTATGGCGTTGCTGTTGTGGGGGCTTGATTCCCTGCTCGGCTGGCTTGTTTCCTTGATCGTCGGCTAAGGGTGTCCCGTGGCTAAGCGTTGGTATGTTGTGCATGCTTACTCCGGTTACGAGAAGCATGTAATGCGCTCGCTGATCGAGCGCGTAAAGCTGGCTGGTATGGAAGATGGCTTCGGCGAGATTCTGGTTCCCACTGAAGAAGTGGTTGAAATGCGCAATGGCCAGAAGCGCAAAAGCGAACGCAAATTCTTCCCTGGCTATGTGCTGGTGCAAATGGATATGAACGAGGGTACTTGGCACTTGGTCAAGGATACGCCTCGGGTGATGGGTTTCATTGGCGGTACTGCCGATAAGCCTGCGCCAATCACCGATAAAGAAGCAGAAGCGATTCTGCGTCGCGTTGCCGATGGCAGCGACAAGCCGAAGCCGAAGACGTTGTTCGAGCCGGGCGAGTCGGTGCGTGTCAATGACGGTCCGTTCGCAGACTTTACCGGTGTTGTTGAAGAAGTTAACTACGAAAAGAGCCGGATCCAGGTCGCAGTGCTCATTTTCGGTCGCTCTACTCCGGTGGAGCTCGAGTTCAGCCAGGTCGAAAAGGTCTAGTTGAGCAAAAATCCCAACCCCGCAGCCGTAGGCTGTGGGGTTTTGTCGTCACTGGGATAAACGCGCAAGTAACCGGGGAGCCTCTCGAGGCGTTCGAACCCGTAATTGGAGTGCCTCATGGCCAAGAAGATTACCGCTTACATCAAGCTGCAAGTGAAGGCCGCTCAGGCTAACCCAAGCCCACCTGTTGGTCCTGCTCTGGGTCAGCACGGCGTGAACATCATGGAATTCTGCAAGGCTTTCAACGCCCGTACTCAGGGTCTTGAGCCAGGTCTGCCGACTCCAGTGATCATCACTGTCTATAGCGACCGTAGCTTCACTTTCGAAACCAAATCCACCCCTGCTTCGGTTCTGCTGAAGAAGGCGGCCGGTCTGACCAGCGGTTCCGCTCGTCCGAACACCGTTAAGGTTGGCACCGTGACTCGTGCTCAGCTGGAAGAAATCGCGAAAACCAAAAACGCGGATCTGACTGCAGCTGATATGGAAGCAGCCGTGCGTACTATCGCCGGTTCTGCTCGTAGCATGGGCCTTAACGTGGAGGGTGTGTAATGGCTAAGCTGACCAAGCGTCAAAAGGCTATCGCCGGCAAAATCGAAGCAGGCAAGGCCTACAACTTTGTAGACGCCGCTGCCCTGCTGGCTGAGCTGTCGACTGTCAAGTTCAGCGAGTCGTTCGACGTAGCTGTAAACCTGGGTGTTGACCCGCGTAAATCCGACCAGGTCGTTCGTAGCGCTACTGTGCTGCCACACGGCACTGGCAAGACCGTTCGCGTTGCTGTGTTCACCCAGGGTCCAGCTGCTGAAGCCGCTCTGGCTGCCGGCGCTGACCGCGTAGGCATGGACGACCTGGCTGCCGAAATGAAAGGCGGCGACCTGAACTATGACGTAGTGATCGCATCCCCGGATGCAATGCGTGTTGTAGGTCAGTTGGGTCAGATCCTCGGTCCACGTGGCCTGATGCCTAACCCTAAAGTCGGCACCGTAACTCCAGACGTAGCTACCGCGGTTAAGAACGCCAAGGCTGGTCAGGTTCGTTATCGCACCGACAAAAACGGCATCATCCACACTTCCGTTGGCAAGATCGGCTTCGACGCCGTCAAGCTGAAGGAAAACGTTGAAGCCCTGATCGCTGATCTGAAGCGTATCAAGCCAGCTTCCTCGAAAGGCATTTACGTCAAGCGCGTTACCCTGAGCACCACTATGGGCCCAGGTCTGGTCATCGACCAAAGCTCGCTCGACGCGTAAGACACAAATTGGCGCAAGCGATTGCGCCAATTGAAAAATTGGGGTCCCTGCCTGGCGGGGGCTATCCAAGACCGTAGGCGACGCAAGTCTTAAACCACAAGCCTACGCAGATGGTGCTCCCGGTTCCTTACCGAATCAGACACCAAAACGACATCCGGTTTCGACCAGATGAAACGGTAACAAGCAGGAGTTAAACCCGTGGCAATTAAACTCGAAGACAAGAAGGCCATCGTCGCTGAAGTCAACGAGGCTGCCAAAGTCGCTCTGTCCGCTGTCGTGGCTGATGCCCGTGGCGTAACAGTAGGCGCGATGACCGGACTCCGTAAAGAGGCTCGTGAAGCTGGCGTTTACGTACGTGTTGTACGTAACACCCTGCTCAAGCGCGCTGTTGCTGACACTGAATTCAGTGTCCTCAACGACGTGTTCACTGGCCCTACCCTGATTGCGTTCTCCAAGGAACATCCAGGCGCTGCTGCCCGGATCTTCAAGGAATTCGCAAAGGGTCAGGACAAGTTCGAGATCAAGGCAGCTGCGTTCGAGGGCAAGTTCCTCGCAGCTAACCAAATCGACGTACTGGCAACTCTGCCGACCCGTGACGAAGCAATTTCTCAGCTGATGAGCGTGATTCAAGGCGCTACCAGCAAGTTGGCTCGTACTCTGGCGGCAATTCGCGACCAGAAAGAAGCTGCTGCAGCCTAAGGCTCGTCAACTTCTCGCGTTTTTTGTTTTTTTCGATGGTCGCGTAGGCCGTCCCCAATATCAGGAATTAGATTCATGTCTATCTCTCAGAACGATATCCTTGAAGCAGTTGGCAACATGTCCGTAATGGAAGTTGTTGAGCTGATCAAAGCTTTCGAAGAAAAATTCGGTGTTACCGCTGCTGCTGCATCGGCTGGTCCAGCTGTTGCTGCTGCCGTTGCTGAAGAGCAAACCGAATTCAACGTCATGCTGACCGAAGCTGGCGAGAAGAAAGTTAACGTGATCAAGGCTGTACGTGAACTGACCGGTCTGGGCTTGAAAGAAGCCAAGGCTGTAGTTGACGGCGCACCTGCCATGGTTCTGGAAGCTGTTGCCAAAGACGCAGCTGACAAAGCCAAAGCAGCTCTGGAAGAAGCAGGCGCTAAAGTCGAGCTGAAGTAAGCATCGACTTTGCTCCTCCAGCCCGAGCGTTAAGCGACAGGCTGATGGCTGGTGGCTCTTGCCACCGGCCTTTTTCCGTTATTGGCAGCCGACTGGGTCGGTGCCGATAACGTGCTGTAACCACCCGATGCGGTGGCGCAAACCATGGGGTTTGCACGATTTTCTGGCTGCTCCCGTCGGGAGGGGCCAAACAAGCAGGTGACCAAGCTGGGGAACGCTGATGGCTTACTCATATACTGAGAAAAAACGTATCCGCAAGGACTTTAGCAAGTTGCCGGACGTCATGGATGTGCCGTACCTCCTGGCCATCCAGCTGGATTCGTATCGTGAATTCTTGCAAGCGGGAGCGACTAAAGATCAGTTCCGCGACGTGGGCCTGCATGCGGCCTTCAAATCCGTTTTCCCGATCATCAGCTACTCCGGCAATGCTGCGCTGGAGTACGTCGGTTATCGCCTGGGCGAACCGGCATTTGATGTCAAAGAATGCGTATTGCGCGGTGTAACTTACGCCGTACCTTTGCGGGTAAAAGTGCGCCTGATCATTTTCGACAAAGAGTCGTCGAACAAAGCGATCAAGGACATCAAAGAGCAAGAAGTCTACATGGGTGAAATCCCCCTGATGACTGAAAACGGTACCTTCGTAATCAACGGTACCGAGCGTGTAATCGTTTCCCAGCTGCACCGTTCCCCGGGCGTGTTCTTCGACCACGACCGTGGCAAGACGCACAGCTCCGGTAAACTGCTGTACTCCGCGCGCATCATTCCTTACCGCGGTTCGTGGCTGGACTTCGAGTTCGACCCGAAAGACTGCGTATTCGTGCGTATCGACCGTCGTCGCAAGCTGCCTGCATCGGTACTGCTGCGCGCGCTGGGCTATACCACTGAAGAAGTGCTGGACGCGTTCTATACCACCAACGTATTCCATGTGAAGGGCGAGACCCTGAGCCTGGAGCTGGTGCCTCAGCGCCTGCGTGGTGAAATCGCTGTCCTCGATATTCAGGATGACAAGGGCAAGGTTATTGTCGAGCAGGGTCGTCGTATCACCGCTCGCCACATCAACCAGCTGGAAAAAGCCGGGATCAAAGAGCTGGATGTGCCTCTGGACTACGTCCTGGGTCGTACAACCGCCAAGGTCATCGTGCACCCGGCAACCGGCGAAATCCTGGCAGAGTGCAACACCGAGCTGAACACCGAGATCCTGGCCAAAATCGCCAAGGCTCAGGTTGTTCGCATCGAAACTCTGTACACCAACGATATCGACTGCGGTCCGTTCGTCTCCGACACCCTGAAGATTGACTCCACCAGCAACCAACTGGAAGCGCTGGTCGAGATCTATCGCATGATGCGTCCTGGCGAGCCGCCAACCAAAGACGCTGCCGAGACCCTGTTCAACAACCTGTTCTTCAGCCCTGAGCGCTATGACCTGTCTGCGGTCGGCCGGATGAAGTTCAACCGTCGTATCGGTCGTACCGAGATCGAAGGTTCGGGCGTGCTGTGCAAGGAAGATATCGTCGCGGTACTGAAGACCCTGGTCGACATCCGTAACGGTAAAGGCATCGTCGATGACATCGACCACCTGGGTAACCGTCGTGTTCGCTGCGTAGGCGAAATGGCCGAGAACCAGTTCCGCGTTGGCCTGGTACGTGTTGAGCGTGCGGTCAAAGAGCGTCTGTCGATGGCTGAAAGCGAAGGCCTGATGCCGCAAGACCTGATCAACGCCAAGCCAGTGGCTGCGGCGGTGAAAGAGTTCTTCGGTTCCAGCCAGCTGTCCCAGTTCATGGACCAGAACAACCCGCTGTCCGAGATCACCCACAAGCGTCGTGTTTCCGCACTCGGCCCTGGCGGTCTGACTCGTGAGCGCGCCGGCTTCGAAGTTCGTGACGTACACCCGACTCACTACGGTCGTGTATGCCCGATTGAAACGCCGGAAGGTCCGAACATCGGTCTGATCAACTCCTTGGCCGCTTATGCGCGCACCAACCAGTACGGCTTCCTGGAAAGCCCGTACCGCGTGGTGAAAGACGCTCTGGTCACCGACGAGATCGTGTTCCTGTCCGCCATCGAAGAAGCCGATCACGTGATCGCTCAGGCCTCGGCCACGATGAACGACAAGAAAGTCCTGATCGACGAACTGGTAGCTGTTCGTCACTTGAACGAATTCACCGTCAAGGCGCCGGAAGACGTCACCTTGATGGACGTATCGCCGAAGCAGGTAGTTTCGGTTGCTGCGTCGCTGATTCCGTTCCTCGAGCACGACGACGCCAACCGTGCGTTGATGGGTTCGAACATGCAGCGTCAAGCTGTACCAACCCTGCGCGCTGACAAGCCGCTGGTAGGTACCGGCATGGAGCGAAACGTAGCCCGTGACTCCGGCGTTTGCGTCGTGGCTCGTCGTGGCGGCGTGATCGACTCCGTCGACGCCAGCCGTATCGTGGTTCGTGTTGCCGATGACGAAGTTGAAACCGGTGAAGCCGGTGTCGACATCTACAACCTGACCAAGTACACCCGCTCCAACCAGAACACCTGCATCAACCAGCGTCCGCTGGTGCGTAAGGGTGATCGGGTTCAGCGTAGCGACATCATGGCCGACGGCCCGTCCACCGATATGGGTGAACTGGCACTGGGTCAGAACATGCGCATCGCGTTCATGGCATGGAACGGCTTCAACTTCGAAGACTCCATCTGCCTGTCCGAGCGTGTTGTTCAGGAAGACCGCTTCACCACGATCCACATCCAGGAACTGACCTGTGTGGCTCGTGACACCAAGCTTGGCCCAGAGGAAATCACCGCCGACATCCCGAACGTGGGTGAAGCGGCTCTGAACAAGCTGGACGAAGCCGGTATCGTTTACGTAGGTGCCGAAGTTGGCGCAGGCGACATCCTGGTCGGTAAGGTCACTCCGAAAGGCGAGACCCAGCTGACTCCGGAAGAAAAACTGCTGCGTGCGATCTTCGGTGAAAAAGCCAGCGACGTTAAAGACACTTCCCTGCGCGTACCTACCGGTACCAAGGGTACTGTCATCGACGTACAGGTCTTCACTCGCGACGGCGTTGAGCGTGATGCTCGTGCCCTGTCGATCGAGAAGTCCCAGCTGGACGAGATCCGCAAGGACCTCAACGAAGAGTTCCGTATCGTTGAAGGTGCTACTTTCGAACGTCTGCGTTCCGCTCTGGTCGGCCACAAAGCCGAAGGCGGCGCCGGTCTGAAGAAAGGCCAGGACATCACCGACGAAGTTCTCGACGGTCTTGAGCACGGCCAGTGGTTCAAACTGCGCATGGCTGAAGATGCTCTGAACGAGCAGCTCGAGAAGGCTCAGGCCTACATCGTTGATCGTCGCCGTCTGCTGGACGACAAGTTCGAAGACAAGAAGCGCAAACTGCAGCAGGGCGATGACCTGGCTCCAGGCGTGCTGAAAATCGTCAAGGTTTACCTGGCAATCCGTCGTCGCATCCAGCCGGGCGACAAGATGGCCGGTCGTCACGGTAACAAGGGTGTGGTCTCCGTGATCATGCCGGTTGAAGACATGCCGCACGATGCCAATGGCACCCCGGTCGACGTCGTCCTCAACCCGTTGGGCGTACCTTCGCGTATGAACGTCGGTCAGATCCTTGAAACCCACCTGGGCCTCGCGGCCAAAGGTCTGGGCGAGAAGATCAACCGCATGATTGAAGAGCAGCGCAAGGTTGCCGAGCTGCGCAAGTTCCTGCACGAGATCTATAACGAGATCGGCGGTCGTCAGGAAAGCCTCGATGACTTCTCGGACCAGGAAATCCTGGACCTGGCTCAAAACCTGCGTGGCGGCGTTCCAATGGCCACTCCAGTGTTCGACGGCGCCAAGGAAAGCGAAATCAAGGCCATGCTGAAACTGGCGGACCTGCCAGAAAGCGGCCAGATGCAGCTGACCGACGGCCGTACCGGCAACAAGTTCGAGCGCCCGGTTACCGTTGGCTACATGTACATGCTGAAGCTGAACCACTTGGTAGACGACAAGATGCACGCTCGTTCTACCGGTTCGTACAGCCTGGTTACCCAGCAGCCGCTGGGTGGTAAGGCGCAGTTCGGTGGTCAGCGTTTCGGGGAGATGGAGGTCTGGGCACTGGAAGCATACGGTGCCGCTTACACTCTGCAAGAAATGCTCACAGTGAAGTCGGACGATGTGAACGGCCGTACCAAGATGTACAAGAACATCGTGGATGGCGATCACCGTATGGAGCCGGGCATGCCCGAGTCCTTCAACGTGTTGATCAAGGAAATTCGTTCCCTCGGCATCGATATCGATCTGGAAACCGAATAACACGTGACGCGAATCGAGAGCGGGGCAGGATTGCCCGCTCTCTGCTCCGCCAGGAGGAAAGGCCTTGAAAGACCTACTGAATTTGCTGAAAAACCAGGGTCAAGTCGAAGAGTTCGACGCCATCCGTATTGGATTGGCATCGCCTGAGATGATCCGTTCGTGGTCGTTCGGTGAAGTTAAAAAGCCGGAAACCATCAACTACCGTACGTTCAAACCTGAACGTGACGGCCTGTTCTGCGCCAAGATCTTTGGCCCGGTAAAGGATTACGAGTGCCTGTGCGGTAAGTACAAGCGCTTGAAGCACCGTGGTGTGATCTGCGAGAAGTGCGGCGTTGAAGTCGCGCTGGCAAAAGTTCGCCGTGAGCGCATGGCGCACATCGAACTGGCCTCGCCAGTTGCCCACATCTGGTTCCTGAAATCGCTGCCGTCCCGTATCGGCTTGCTGATGGACATGACCCTGCGTGATATCGAGCGCGTTCTCTACTTCGAGAGCTACGTCGTTATCGATCCAGGCATGACCACCCTTGAAAAAGGTCAACTGCTCAACGACGAGCAGTACTTCGAAGCGCTGGAAGAGTTCGGCGACGATTTCGATGCCCGCATGGGTGCCGAAGCTGTCCGCGAACTGCTGCACGCTATCGACCTGGAACACGAGATTGGCCGCCTGCGTGAAGAAATTCCGCAAACCAACTCCGAAACCAAGATCAAGAAGCTGTCCAAGCGTCTGAAGTTGATGGAAGCCTTCCAGGGTTCCGGCAACCTGCCAGAGTGGATGGTGCTGACCGTTCTGCCGGTTCTGCCGCCAGATCTGCGTCCACTGGTCCCGCTCGATGGCGGTCGCTTCGCGACTTCCGACCTCAACGATCTGTATCGTCGAGTGATCAACCGTAACAACCGTTTGAAGCGCCTGCTGGATCTGTCCGCTCCGGACATCATCGTGCGCAACGAAAAGCGTATGTTGCAGGAAGCCGTCGACGCACTGCTCGACAACGGTCGTCGTGGCCGCGCTATCACAGGTTCCAATAAGCGTCCTCTGAAGTCCCTGGCTGACATGATCAAGGGTAAGCAGGGTCGTTTCCGTCAGAACTTGCTCGGTAAGCGTGTTGACTACTCCGGCCGTTCGGTAATTACCGTAGGTCCGACCTTGCGTCTGCACCAGTGCGGTCTGCCGAAGAAAATGGCTCTCGAGCTGTTCAAGCCGTTCATTTTCGGCAAGCTTGAAATGCGTGGTCTTGCTACCACCATCAAGGCTGCCAAGAAGATGGTCGAGCGCGAGCTGCCAGAGGTTTGGGACGTTCTCGCTGAAGTGATTCGCGAACACCCGGTTCTTCTCAACCGTGCACCGACCCTTCACCGTCTGGGTATCCAGGCGTTTGAACCGGTACTGATCGAAGGTAAGGCTATCCAGCTGCACCCTCTGGTCTGCGCCGCGTACAACGCCGACTTCGACGGCGACCAAATGGCCGTGCACGTACCGCTGACGCTGGAAGCCCAGCTCGAAGCGCGTGCGTTGATGATGTCGACCAACAACATTCTGTCGCCAGCCAACGGTGAGCCAATCATCGTTCCGTCGCAGGACGTTGTATTGGGTCTGTACTACATGACTCGTGAAGCGATCAACGCCAAGGGCGAAGGTCGTGTGTTCGCGGATCTGCAGGAAGTTGACCGTGTGTTCCGTGCCGGCGAAGCCGCACTGCACGCCAAGGTTAAAGTCCGGATCAACGAAACCGTCAACGACCGTGATGGCGGCAGCGTGAGCAACACCCGTATCGTCGACACCACTGTCGGCCGTGCTCTGTTGTTCCAGGTTGTGCCAAAGGGTCTGTCGTACGACGTCGTCAACCTGCCGATGAAGAAGAAGGCAATCTCCAAGCTGATCAACCAGTGCTATCGCGTGGTTGGTTTGAAAGAGACTGTGATCTTCGCTGACCAGTTGATGTACACCGGTT
Source organism: Pseudomonas sp. S2_F07 (assembly GCF_054668325.1). Taxonomy (NCBI): domain Bacteria; kingdom Pseudomonadati; phylum Pseudomonadota; class Gammaproteobacteria; order Pseudomonadales; family Pseudomonadaceae; genus Pseudomonas; species Pseudomonas sp. S2_F07. The sequence continues at coordinate 3,245,547 of NZ_CP162758.1, read as the reverse complement.
TTGCGTATTCGACCATTTCCGGCGTTTCCATCGGTGTTAACGACTTCGTTATCCCGGATGAAAAAGCCCGCATCATCAATGCTGCCACTGATGAAGTGAAAGAGATCGAAAGCCAGTACGCCTCCGGCCTGGTAACCCAGGGCGAGAAGTACAACAAAGTGATCGACCTTTGGTCGAAAGCGAACGACGAAGTTTCCAAGGCAATGATGGCCAACCTCTCGAAAGAGAAGGTTATCGACCGTCATGGCGTTGAAGTCGATCAAGAGTCTTTCAACTCGATGTACATGATGGCCGACTCGGGTGCGCGGGGTTCCGCAGCGCAGATTCGTCAGCTGGCCGGTATGCGTGGTCTGATGGCCAAGCCGGACGGTTCCATCATTGAAACGCCGATTACTGCGAACTTCCGTGAAGGTTTGAGCGTACTTCAGTACTTCATCTCCACTCACGGTGCTCGTAAGGGTCTTGCGGATACCGCGTTGAAAACGGCTAACTCCGGTTACCTGACTCGTCGTCTGGTAGACGTTGCACAAGATCTGGTTGTAACCGAGATCGATTGCGGCACTGAACACGGTCTGCTGATGACTCCGCACATTGAAGGCGGTGACGTTGTAGAGCCGCTGGGTGAGCGCGTATTGGGTCGTGTTATCGCCCGTGACGTATTCAAGCCAGGTACCGAGGACGTCATCGTTCCTGCCGGCACCCTGGTAGACGAAAAGTGGGTCGAGTTCATCGAACTCAACAGCATCGACGAAGTGATCGTGCGTTCGCCGATCAGCTGCGAAACCCGCTTCGGTATTTGCGCCAAGTGCTACGGCCGCGATCTGGCTCGTGGTCACCAGGTGAACATCGGTGAAGCGGTCGGCGTTATCGCTGCCCAGTCCATCGGTGAGCCGGGTACCCAGCTGACGATGCGTACGTTCCACATCGGTGGTGCGGCAAGCCGGACCTCCGCAGCCGACAGCGTTCAGGTGAAGAATGGCGGTACCGTCCGTCTGCATAACCTGAAGCACGTTGAGCGAGTGGATGGTCACCTGGTTGCTGTGTCCCGTTCCGGTGAGCTGGCCATCGCTGATGACTTCGGTCGTGAGCGTGAGCGTTACAAGCTGCCGTACGGTGCCGTGATTTCGGTTAAAGAGGGTGACAAGGTCGAAGCTGGCGCCATCGTGGCCAAGTGGGATCCGCACACTCACCCGATCGTTACCGAAATGAAAGGTACCGTGACCTACGTGGGCATGGAAGAAGGCATCACGATCAAGCGTCAGACTGACGAATTGACCGGTATGACCAACATTGAAGTACTCGACGCCAAAGATCGTCCAGCTGCCGGTAAGGACATCCGTCCTGCCGTGAAGATGGTCGACGACAACGGCAAGGATCTGTTGCTGCCAGGCACTGACGTTATCGCTCAGTACTTCCTGCCAGCCAACGCCCTGGTCGGTGTAGCGGATGGTGCGAAGATCGCGATCGGTGATGTTATCGCTCGTATCCCGCAAGAGACTTCGAAAACTCGCGACATCACCGGTGGTCTGCCGCGTGTTGCCGACTTGTTCGAAGCCCGTCGTCCGAAAGAAGCGTCGATTCTGGCTGAAGTCAGCGGCACCATCGCGTTCGGTAAAGAGACCAAAGGCAAGCGCCGTCTGGTTATCACCCCGAACGACGGTACCGATCCGTACGAAGAGCTGATTCCGAAGTGGCGTCACCTGAACGTGTTCGAAGGCGAACAGGTAAACCGCGGCGAAGTTATCTCCGACGGTCCGAGCGATCCACACGACATCCTGCGTCTGCTGGGTGTGAGTGCGCTGGCCAAGTACATCGTCAACGAGATCCAGGACGTTTACCGTCTGCAAGGCGTGAAGATCAACGACAAGCACATCGAGACCATCCTGCGTCAGATGCTGCGTAAAGTTGAGATCGCTGAATCCGGCGATTCCAGTTTCATCAAGGGCGACCAGATGGAATTGACTCACGTACTGGTAGAGAACGAGCGTCTGAGCGGCGAAGACAAGTTTGTCTCCAAGTTCACTCGCGTGCTGCTGGGTATCACCAAGGCGTCGTTGTCCACCGAATCGTTCATCTCGGCGGCTTCCTTCCAGGAAACCACTCGCGTACTGACCGAAGCGGCGGTAACCGGCAAGCGCGATTACCTGCGCGGCCTGAAAGAAAACGTGGTCGTGGGTCGTCTGATCCCGGCTGGTACCGGCCTGGCTTATCACAGCGAGCGTAAGCGCCGCCGTGATGCAGACAAGCCGTTGCGCGTAAGCGCCAGTGAAGTGGAAGCTGCACTGACCGAAGCGCTGAACTCGAGCGGTAACTGAGTTCTGCGGTAAATGAGTGTGAGGCCCTGGTCACTCCGTTCATCGAATCGAGACAATTTGTCGAGATTGGATGAGCGGGGAGGGCGGGGCCTTGCCTTGACTGGGGACAAGATCCTCTTTAGACTCTTGTACCCCTAAATTTGGCGGGAACTCGTTCCTGCCATTTTGCTTTTCTTGCAAGACAATAGCGTCGCAAGACAACAGTGGAGCTAGTAGATGGCAACTATCAACCAGCTGGTACGTCAGCCGCGTAAGCGTATCGTCGAGAAATCCGACGTGCCTGCGCTGCAGAACTGCCCGCAACGCCGTGGCGTGTGCACCCGTGTGTACACCACCACGCCGAAAAAACCTAACTCGGCACTGCGTAAAGTATGCCGTGTGCGCCTGACCAACGGTTTCGAGGTTTCCTCGTACATCGGCGGTGAAGGCCACAACCTGCAAGAGCACAGCGTGGTACTGATCCGCGGCGGTCGTGTAAAAGACTTGCCAGGTGTTCGTTACCACACCGTTCGCGGTTCGTTGGATACTTCCGGTGTTAAAGGTCGTAACCAGGGTCGTTCGAAGTACGGTACCAAGCGTCCGAAGTAATCGGCCGTTTTGCAGTTTTTCATTTTATTGAGTCGATAAGAGTAAGGTCGGGCACGCATCCATAGGAGCTGTCCCGGGCTAACCTGAAGACCGTTTGAGGGCTTATCAATGCCAAGACGTCGCGTAGCAGCCAAGCGTGAGATTCTGGACGATCCGAAATACGGAAGCCAAATCCTCGCCAAATTCATGAACCACGTAATGGAAAGCGGCAAGAAAGCCGTTGCCGAGCGTATCGTTTATGGTGCCCTGGATACCGTGAAGGCTCGTAAGGCCGGCACCGATCCCCTGGAACTCTTCGAAAAAGCACTCGACGCCATCGCTCCGCTGGTCGAAGTGAAGTCGCGCCGCGTTGGTGGTGCTACTTACCAGGTTCCGGTCGAGGTTCGTCCTTCCCGTCGTAACGCTCTGGCAATGCGCTGGTTGGTAGACTACGCCCGCAAGCGCGGCGAGAAGTCTATGGCTCTGCGTTTGGCTGGCGAACTGTTGGACGCTGCCGAAGGTAAAGGTGCTGCAGTTAAGAAGCGTGAAGACGTTCACCGTATGGCTGAAGCCAACAAGGCTTTCTCGCACTACCGCTTCTAATTTTAGCGTCACTAATTTTGCGAGGGCTTTATGGCTCGTACAACACCGATTAATCGCTACCGTAACATTGGTATCGTTGCACACGTGGATGCTGGTAAAACCACCACCACTGAGCGCGTCCTTTTTTACACTGGCAAAAGTCACAAAATGGGCGAGGTGCATGACGGCGCCGCGACCACAGACTGGATGGTTCAGGAGCAGGAGCGTGGTATTACCATTACTTCTGCTGCCATTACCGCCTTCTGGCAGGGTTCCGCCAAGCAGCACAAAGACCAGTACCGTTTCAACGTCATCGATACCCCGGGCCACGTAGACTTCACTATTGAAGTTGAGCGTTCCCTGCGTGTACTCGACGGCGCGGTCGTTGTGTTCTGCGGTACTTCCGGCGTTGAGCCTCAGTCCGAAACCGTATGGCGTCAAGCCAACAAGTACGGTGTTCCACGTATCGTTTACGTGAACAAGATGGACCGTGCCGGTGCGAACTTCCTGCGCGTGATCGCTCAGATCAAGCAGCGTCTGGGTCACACTCCGGTGCCTATCCAGCTGGCTATCGGTTCCGAAGACAACTTCCAGGGTCAGATCGATCTGATGACCATGGAAGCCGTTTACTGGAACGATGCCGACAAGGGTATGACCCCTCGTCGTGAAGCCATCCCTGCTGAACTGCAGGAACTGGCTGAAGAGTGGCGCAACAACATGGTTGAGGCTGCGGCCGAAGCCAGCGAAGAGCTGATGAACAAGTACCTTGAAGGTGAAGAACTCACCATCGAGGAAATCAAGGGTGCTCTGCGTCAGCGTACTATCGCTGGTGAGATCGTTCTGGCTGTTTGCGGTTCTTCCTTCAAGAACAAGGGTGTTCCCCTGGTTCTCGACGCCGTTATCGACTACCTGCCGGCTCCAACCGACATTCCTGCCATCAAGGGTACTGACCCGGATGACGAGGAAAAGCAGATGGAGCGTCATGCAGACGACAACGAGCCGTTCTCGGCTCTGGCGTTCAAGATCGCTACCGACCCATTCGTGGGTACCTTGACTTTCGTCCGTGTTTACTCGGGCGTGTTGGCCTCCGGCGACGGCGTGATCAACTCGGTCAAAGGCAAGAAAGAGCGCGTGGGTCGTATGGTGCAAATGCACGCAAACGCCCGTGAAGAGATCAAGGAAGTACGCGCTGGTGACATCGCGGCCCTGATCGGCATGAAGGACGTCACTACTGGTGAAACCTTGTGCAACGCTGACAAGCCAATCATCCTGGTTCGCATGGACTTCCCGGAGCCGGTTATTTCGGTTGCCGTTGAGCCTAAGACCAAGGATGACCAGGAAAAAATGGGTATCGCTCTGGGCAAGCTTGCTCAGGAAGACCCGTCTTTCCGCGTCAAGACTGATGAAGAGACTGGTCAAACGATCATCTCTGGCATGGGCGAGTTGCACCTGGACATCCTGGTTGACCGGATGCGCCGTGAGTTCAACGTCGAAGCCAACATCGGTAAGCCTCAGGTTTCGTATCGTGAGCGCATCACGAAGAATTGCGAAATCGAAGGCAAGTTCGTTCGTCAGTCCGGCGGTCGTGGCCAGTTCGGCCATTGCTGGATCCGTTTTGCTCCTGCTGACGAAGGTCAGGAAGGTCTGCAATTCGTGAACGAAGTAGTGGGTGGTGTGGTTCCTAAGGAATACATCCCGGCTATCCAGAAGGGTATCGAAGAGCAGATGAAGAACGGCGTAGTTGCCGGCTATCCGCTGATCGGCCTGAAGGCTACCGTGTTTGATGGTTCTTACCACGACGTCGACTCGAACGAGATGGCGTTTAAGGTGGCTGCTTCCATGGCGACCAAGCAACTGGCCCAGAAGGGCGGTGGTGAGTTGCTGGAGCCGATCATGGCGGTAGAGGTTGTTACGCCTGAAGACTATATGGGTGACGTGATGGGCGACCTTAACCGTCGTCGCGGCATGATTCTGGGTATGGAAGACACGGTCTCCGGTAAGGTGATCCGTGCTGAAGTTCCGTTGGGCGAGATGTTCGGTTATGCGACCGACGTTCGTTCGATGTCCCAGGGTCGCGCAAGCTACTCTATGGAATTCAAAAAATACAATACAGCTCCGTCGCACATCGTCGAAACTGTAACCAAAAAACAAGGCTGATTCAGTCCTTTAGGCAAGGAGTTAATTGTCGTGGCTAAAGAAAAATTTGATCGTTCCCTACCGCACGTCAACGTTGGCACCATCGGTCACGTTGACCACGGTAAAACCACTCTGACCGCAGCTCTGACTCGCGTTTGCTCCGAAGTTTTCGGTTCCGCAATCGTTGATTTCGATAAAATCGACAGCGCTCCAGAAGAAAAAGCTCGTGGTATCACCATCAACACCGCGCACGTCGAGTACAACTCGAAGATCCGTCACTACGCTCACGTTGACTGCCCAGGTCACGCTGACTATGTGAAGAACATGATCACCGGTGCTGCCCAGATGGACGGCGCGATCCTGGTTTGCTCGGCCGCTGATGGTCCGATGCCGCAAACTCGTGAGCACATCCTGCTGTCCCGTCAGGTAGGCGTTCCGTACATCGTGGTTTTCCTGAACAAGGCTGACCTGGTAGACGACGCTGAGCTGCTGGAACTGGTCGAGATGGAAGTTCGCGACCTGCTGTCCACCTACGACTTCCCGGGCGATGACACTCCAATCATCATCGGTTCGGCTCGTATGGCGCTGGAAGGCAAAGACGATAACGAAATGGGCACCACTGCCGTTCGTAAGCTGGTTGAGACTCTGGACAGCTACATCCCAGAACCAGAGCGTGCTATCGACAAGCCATTCCTGATGCCAATCGAAGACGTATTCTCGATCTCGGGTCGTGGTACTGTTGTGACTGGTCGTATCGAGCGCGGTATCGTTCGCGTTCAAGATGCACTGGAAATCGTTGGTCTGCGTGACACCACCACCACCACCTGCACCGGTGTTGAAATGTTCCGCAAGCTGCTCGACGAAGGTCGTGCTGGCGAGAACTGCGGCGTTCTGCTGCGTGGTACCAAGCGTGACGACGTTGAGCGTGGCCAGGTTCTGGTTAAGCCAGGTTCGGTTAAGCCGCACACCAAGTTCACCGCAGAAGTTTACGTTCTGAGCAAGGAAGAAGGCGGTCGTCACACTCCGTTCTTCAAAGGCTACCGTCCACAGTTCTACTTCCGTACTACTGACGTGACTGGTAACTGCCAGCTGCCAGAAGGCGTTGAAATGGTAATGCCAGGTGACAACATCCAGATGGAAGTTACCCTGATCAAGACCATCGCAATGGAAGACGGCCTGCGTTTCGCTATCCGTGAAGGCGGTCGTACCGTCGGCGCTGGCGTCGTAGCCAAAATCATCGAGTAAGCATCTCTTTTGAGATAGCTTCGATGCTTTGAAAAGCCCCCGCTCAGCGGGGGCTTTTTTATTGGGTTGACACCCATCTGGGGCGTCTATAGAATTGCGCCTCCTTTTAACGGGCGTATTGCGCTCGGTGGGAATAGCAGCCGGAGTCTGAAATCCAATGCAAAATCAGCAAATCCGTATCAGGTTGAAGGCTTTCGACCATCGCCTGATCGACCAATCAACCCAGGAAATCGTGGAAACCGCGAAACGTACTGGTGCTCAAGTGCGTGGTCCAATTCCACTGCCTACCCGTAAAGAGCGGTTCACCGTTCTGGTCTCCCCGCACGTCAACAAAGACGCGCGTGACCAGTACGAGATCCGTACTCATAAGCGCGTTCTGGACATCGTCCAGCCAACGGATAAAACCGTTGATGCTCTTATGAAGCTTGATCTTGCGGCCGGTGTGGAAGTGCAGATCAGCCTCGGCTAAGACTCGGTCTTAGTCGTGTAACGCTCTGAAATGGGCGGCCATAGCGGGTGAAAGCCCCGTACACTCATGAGGTTTACAACATGACTATTGGTGTAGTCGGTCGTAAATGCGGTATGACCCGTATTTTCACCGAAGAAGGTGTCTCCATTCCGGTCACGGTCATTGAGATCGAACCGAATCGCGTCACCCAGTTCAAAACTGAAGAGACCGATGGCTATCGTGCAGTGCAAGTCACTGTCGGCGAGCGTCGTGCTTCGCGTGTAACAGCAGCTCAGGCTGGCCACTTCGCTAAAGCGAACGTTGCCGCTGGTCGTACCGTAATGGAATTCCGCCTTGAAGAAGGTGAGTACCAGGCCGGCGATCTGATCAACGCTGAAATCTTCGCCGCTGGTCAACTGGTTGATGTAACCGGTCAGTCCAAGGGTAAAGGCTTCCAGGGTACGATCAAGCGTTGGAATTTCCGCGGGCAAGATAACACCCACGGTAACTCCGTATCCCACCGCGTTCCAGGCTCTATCGGCCAGTGCCAGACTCCTGGTCGTGTATTCAAGGGCAAAAAAATGTCCGGTCATATGGGCGCTGAGCGCGTGACCGTGCAGTCCCTCGAAGTAGTGCGCGTGGACGCTGAACGCAATCTGTTGTTGGTCAAGGGCGCTGTTCCTGGCGCTACTGGCGGCAACTTGGTTGTACGTCCAGCAGCCAAGGCTCGCGGTTAAGGGGAAGCTGACATGCAATTAAATGTAAATGACGCTCAAGCGATCGAAGTTTCCGAACTGACATTTGGCGGCGAGTTCAACGAGACGCTGGTTCACCAAGCAGTCGTAGCCTACATGGCTGGCGGTCGTCAGGGTTCCAAGCAGCAAAAGACCCGTTCCGACGTTCGTGGTGGCGGTAAGCGCCCATGGCGTCAGAAAGGTACTGGCCGTGCTCGTGCCGGTACTATCCGTAGCCCAATCTGGCGTGGCGGCGGTACCACTTTCGCAGCTCGTCCTCAGGATCACTCCCAGAAGCTGAACAAGAAGATGTATCGCGCAGCAATGCGTTCCATCCTTGCTGAGCTGGTGCGTACTGATCGTCTGGTCGTGGTTCAGGATTTCGCCGTTGAAACGCCGAAAACCAAAGACCTGCTGGGCAAACTGAACAACATGAGCCTGACCGACGTTCTGATCGTGTCCGACGCTGTTGATCAGAACCTGTACCTGGCTGCTCGTAACCTGCCACACGTAGATGTACGTGACGTGCAAGGTTCCGATCCAGTTAGTCTGATCGCATACGACAAGGTGTTGATCACCGTGTCGGCCGTGAAGAAATTCGAGGAGCTGCTGGGATGAACCAGGAACGCGTATTTAAAGTTCTGCTTGGCCCGCACGTTTCCGAGAAGGCTACGGTTCTGGCAGACAAGAAAGGCCAGTTCGTTTTCAAGGTTGCTACCGACGCAACCAAGCTGGAAATCAAGAAGGCCGTCGAAAGCCTGTTCAGCGTGAAAGTAGAGCGTGTTACTACCCTGAATGTTCTGGGTAAGAGCAAGCGCACTGCTCGCGGTCTGGGCAAGCGTAATGACTGGAAGAAGGCAGTTATCTCCCTTCAGCCAGGCCAAGATCTCGATTTCAGCAGCAGTGCTGAGTAAGGAAGGGGTGCATCATGGCAATCGTTAAATGCAAACCGACTTCCCCTGGCCGCCGTTTTGTGGTCAAGGTGGTCAACCAGGAGCTGCATAAAGGCGCTCCTCACGCACCGCTGCTCGAGAAGAAATCGAAGACTGGTGGTCGTAACAACAATGGCCGTATTACCACTCGTCACATCGGTGGTGGTCATAAGCAGCATTATCGTCTGGTCGACTTCCGTCGCAACGACAAAGATGGCATCTCTGCCACTGTCGAGCGTATCGAATACGATCCAAACCGTACTGCTCACATCGCTCTGCTGCTGTACGCAGATGGCGAGCGTCGCTACATCATCGCCCCTAAAGGCGTGAGCGCTGGCGACCAGCTGATCGCAGGTGCCCTGGCACCGATCAAGCCGGGCAACGCTCTGCAACTGCGCAACATTCCAGTTGGTAGCACCGTACACGGCATCGAATTGAAGCCAGGTAAAGGCGCTCAGATCGCTCGTTCCGCTGGTGCTTCGGCTCAGCTGATCGCTCGTGAAGGCGTGTACGTTACCCTGCGTCTGCGTTCCGGTGAAATGCGTAAAGTCCTGGCTGAATGCCGTGCGACCCTGGGCGAAGTCTCGAACTCCGAGCACAGCCTGCGTTCGCTGGGTAAAGCTGGTGCCAAACGCTGGCGTGGCGTTCGCCCAACCGTTCGTGGTGTTGCCATGAACCCGGTTGACCACCCACATGGTGGTGGTGAAGGTCGTACCTCTGGTGGTCGTCATCCGGTATCGCCATGGGGCTTCCCGACTAAGGGCGCGAAGACTCGTGGTAATAAGCGTACCGACAAAATGATCGTCCGTCGTCGCAAGTAAATAGAGGGATACGACAGTGCCACGTTCTCTGAAAAAAGGTCCTTTTATCGATCTTCACCTACTGAAGAAGATCGAAGTGGCGGCGGAAAAGAACGATCGCAAGCCGGTGAAAACCTGGTCGCGTCGTTCGATGATCCTGCCACAAATGGTCGGTTTGACCATCGCAGTACACAACGGTCGTCAGCACGTCCCAGTTCTCGTGAACGAAGACATGGTCGGCCACAAACTGGGCGAGTTCGCCGGTACCCGCACTTATCGCGGGCACGTGGCAGACAAGAAAGCCAAGCGTTAAGGGGTTAGGAAATGGAAGTAGCCGCTAAGTTGTCGGGCGCTCGAATCTCCGCCCAGAAAGCCCGCTTGGTCGCCGACCAGATCCGCGGGAAGAAGGTGGGCGAAGCGCTCAACCTGTTGGCTTTCAGCAGTAAGAAAGCCGCCGAGATCATGAAGAAAGTGCTGGAGTCGGCCGTAGCCAACGCCGAGCATAACGAAGGCGCAGACGTTGATGACCTGAAGGTCAGCACTGTTTTCGTCAACGAAGGGCGTTCGCTGAAGCGCATCATGCCACGTGCCAAAGGCCGTGCTGATCGCATCGTCAAGCGGTCTTGCCATATCACTGTCAAGGTTGCTGACAAGTAACGGAGTCGAAGAGATGGGTCAGAAAGTACATCCCATTGGCATTCGCCTGGGAATCGTCAAGGAGCACACCTCCGTCTGGTACGCAGACGGTCGGACTTATGCGGACTATTTGCTCGCAGATCTGAATGTGCGTGAGTACCTCCAAGACAAACTAAAAAGCGCGTCCGTAAGCCGTATCGATATCCATCGTCCGGCCCAAACTGCACGCATCACCATCCACACCGCTCGTCCAGGTATCGTTATCGGGAAGAAAGGTGAAGATGTTGAGAAACTGCGTCAGGACCTGACCAAGCAAATGGGTGTGCCTGTGCACATCAATATCGAAGAGATCCGCAAGCCGGAGCTCGACGGTATGCTGGTTGCGCAGAGCGTAGCTCAGCAGCTGGAGCGTCGCGTAATGTTCCGTCGCGCTATGAAGCGCGCTGTACAGAACGCCATGCGCATTGGTGCCAAAGGCATCAAAATCCAAGTGAGCGGTCGTCTCGGCGGTGCTGAAATCGCACGTACTGAATGGTATCGCGAAGGTCGTGTGCCGTTGCACACCCTGCGTGCCGACATCGACTATGCCAACTACGAAGCTCACACCACTTACGGTGTGATCGGTGTAAAGGTTTGGATCTTCAAAGGCGAAGTAATTGGTGGTCGCCAAGAAGAACTGAAACCACAAGCACCAGCGCCTCGTAAAAAAGCTGCTAAGTAAGGGGTACGCCAAATGTTGCAACCAAAGCGTACGAAGTTCCGCAAGCAAATGACTGGTCACAACCGTGGCCTGGCATTGCGCGGTAGCAAAGTCAGCTTCGGCGAGTTCGCGCTGAAGTCTGTTGCTCGTGGTCGTCTCACCGCTCGTCAGATCGAGTCAGCGCGTCGTGCTCTGACCCGTCACGTAAAACGTGGCGGCAAGATCTGGATCCGTGTATTCCCGGACAAGCCTATTTCCAAGAAGCCACTCGAAGTTCGGATGGGTAAAGGTAAGGGTAACGTCGAATACTGGGTTGCCCAGATTCAGCCAGGCAAAGTCCTGTATGAAATCGAGGGTGTTTCTGAAGAGCTGGCGCGTGAGGCTTTCGCCCTGGCTGCTGCAAAGCTGCCGCTCGCCACCTCCTTTGTTAAACGGACGGTGATGTGATGAAAGCGAATGAACTTCGTGAAAAATCCGCACAGCAGCTGAACGAGCAACTGCTCGGCTTGCTGCGCGACCAGTTCAATCTGCGTATGCAGAAAGCAACTGGCCAGTTGGGGCAGTCTCATCTGCTCTCGCAAGTTAAGCGTGACATCGCTCGCGTGAAGACTGTGCTCAACCAGCAGGCAGGTAAGTAATCATGGCTGAAGCCGAAAAAACTGTCCGTACGCTGACTGGCCGTGTTGTCAGCGACAAGATGGACAAAACCATCACCGTTCTGATCGAGCGTCGCGTTAAGCACCCGATCTACGGTAAATACGTTAAGCGTTCGACTAAGCTGCACGCGCACGACGAAACCAATCAGTGCCACATCGGCGACAAAGTCACTATTCGTGAAACTCGTCCTTTGGCCAAGACCAAGTCTTGGGCGCTGGTTGATGTTCTCGAACGCGCTGTGGAAGTCTAAGGACTAGGGGTCGGAGAAATTATATGATTCAGACTCAATCCATGCTCGATGTGGCCGATAACAGCGGCGCTCGCCGCGTTATGTGCATCAAGGTGCTGGGTGGCTCCCATCGTCGTTACGCTGGTATCGGTGACATCATCAAAGTTACCGTGAAGGAAGCAATTCCTCGCGGTAAAGTGAAAAAAGGCCAAGTGATGACTGCTGTTGTAGTCCGCACTCGTCACGGCGTACGTCGTGCTGATGGCTCCATTATCCGCTTTGATGGCAACGCTGCTGTTCTGTTGAACAACAAGCAAGAGCCGATCGGCACCCGTATCTTTGGGCCAGTGACCCGTGAACTTCGTACTGAGAAGTTCATGAAGATCGTCTCGCTCGCCCCAGAAGTGCTGTAAGGAGATCCGACATGCAAAAGATTCGTCGTGACGACGAGATCATCGTGATCGCCGGCAAAGACAAAGGTAAGCGCGGTAAGGTGCTTAAGGTTCTCGCTAACAACCGTCTGGTTATTGGTGGTCTGAACCTGGTCAAGCGTCATACCAAGCCTAACCCGATGTCGGGCGTGCAGGGCGGTATCGTCGAAAAAGAAGCTCCACTGGATGCTTCTAACGTCGCCATTTTCAACGGCGAAACCAACAAGGCTGACCGCGTTGGTTTCAAAGTAGAAGACGGCAAGAAAATTCGTGTCTTCAAGTCGACCCAAAAAGCGGTTGATGCTTGAACACTGCTAGGTAGATGAGACCATGGCACGACTAAAAGAGATTTACCGGAAGGAAATTGCTCCGAAACTTAAGGAAGAACTTAAGCTTTCGAACGTGATGGAAGTTCCGCGCGTTACCAAAATCACCCTGAACATGGGTCTGGGCGAAGCGATCGGTGACAAAAAAGTCATCGAGCACGCTGTTGCTGACCTGGAAAAGATCACCGGCCAGAAAGTCGTTGTGACCTACGCTCGCAAATCCATCGCTGGCTTTAAAGTCCGTGAAGGTTGGCCGATCGGCGTCAAAGTGACCCTGCGCCGTGAGCGTATGTACGAGTTCCTGGATCGTCTGCTGTCGATCTCCCTGCCTCGGGTTCGCGACTTCCGCGGCCTGAATGCCAAGTCCTTCGATGGTCGTGGCAACTACAGCATGGGCGTGAAAGAGCAGATCATCTTCCCGGAAATCGACTACGACAAGATCGATGCTCTCCGCGGTCTGGACATCACCCTGACCACCACTGCCAAGAACGATGATGAAGGCCGCGCTCTGCTGCGTGCGTTCAAATTCCCGTTCCGCAACTGATTGGAGTAGGACCATGGCCAAGATGAGCATGAAAAACCGCGAGCTGAAGCGTCAGCTCACGGTTGCCAAGTACGCCAAGAAGCGTGCAGCACTGAAAGCTATCATCGTTGATCTGAACGCAAGTCCAGAAGCGCGTTGGGAAGCTACAGTAGCCCTGCAGAAGCAGCCACGTGACGCAAGCGCTTCGCGCATGCGTAACCGCTGCCGCCTGACCGGTCGTCCACACGGCGTTTACCGCAAGTTCGGCCTCGGCCGTAACAAGCTGCGTGAAGCTGCCATGCGTGGTGACGTACCGGGTCTGGTTAAAGCCAGCTGGTAAGTACTGTCAAAGTCTCGGTGTCCAGGATCGCAAGATCCTGACCACCGGTGGCCTTGAATCTGGATCAAGCCCCTTTTGGGGCTTGATTCATTTCCGGGGTGTGTCTAGAATACCCGGCTCGCCTGAGCCCGTGTTTTTCATGCTCGGAGATTCTCGGCGACACGTAATAGCCGCAAGGCTAATTTTTTTGTATTAGGAGCGTCTAGCCCATGAGTATGCAGGACCCGTTAGCGGACATGCTAACTCGTATCCGTAATGCCCAGATGGCTGAAAAGTCCGTCGTAAGCATGCCATCTTCCACGTTGAAGGTAGCTGTTGCCAAAGTCCTGAAGGACGAAGGTTACATTGCGGGTTATCAGATCAGCAGCGAAATCAAACCACTGCTGTCCATCGAGCTGAAGTACTTCGAAGGCCGTCCGGTTATCGAAGAAGTGAAGCGCGTTAGCCGTCCAGGCCTGCGTCAGTACAAGTCCGTCGATGATCTGCCAAAAGTTCGTGGCGGTCTCGGTGTGTCTATCGTCTCCACCAACAAGGGTGTGATGACTGATCGTGCTGCGCGCGCTGCCGGTGTCGGCGGCGAAGTTCTTTGCACTGTGTTCTAAGGGGGGATAAGCATGTCTCGCGTCGCTAAGAACCCCGTTAAGCTGCCAGCCGGTGTCGAAGTAAAATTCGCAGGCCAACAGCTTTCGGTGAAGGGTGCCAAGGGCACTCTTGAACTGAACATCCATTCGTCCGTTGAGATCGTTGAAGAAGCTGGTGAGCTGCGTTTCGCTGCTCGCAATGGCGATCAACAGACTCGCGCAATGGCTGGTACCACTCGTGCGTTGGTAAACAACATGGTCCAAGGCGTAAGCCAAGGCTTCGAGCGCAAGCTCCAGCTGGTCGGTGTTGGTTACAAAGCGCAAGCAAAAGGCACAGTGCTGAACCTGGCTCTTGGCTTCTCGCACCCAGTGGATTACGAACTGCCGGAAGGCATCACCGCTGAGACTCCTAGCCAGACCGATATCCTGATCAAGGGCATCGACAAGCAGCTGGTAGGTCAAGTGGCCGCCGAGATCCGCGACTTCCGTCCACCAGAGCCGTACAAAGGCAAAGGTGTGCGCTACGCGGACGAAGTCGTCCGTCGTAAAGAAGCCAAGAAGAAGTAGGGCATAGCAAATGACCGACAAAAAAGTTACTCGACTGCGTCGCGCTCGCAAAGCACGCCTGAAAATGCACGAACTCGAAGTCGTGCGTCTCTGCGTGTTCCGCTCTTCGCAGCACATCTACGCCCAGGTCATTTCGGCCGACGGCAACAAAGTCCTGGCAAGCGCCTCGACTTTGGATAAAGAACTGCGTGATGGTGCCACCGGCAACATCGACGCGGCCACTAAGGTTGGCCAGCTGGTCGCTACGCGTGCTAAGGCCGCTGGCGTCTCGCAAGTGGCTTTCGACCGCTCTGGCTTCAAGTACCACGGCCGCGTTAAAGCGCTGGCTGATGCTGCTCGTGAAGCTGGGCTGGAGTTCTAAGTTATGTCAAATAACGACCAAAAGCGCGACGAAGGCTACATCGAGAAGCTGGTTCAAGTTAACCGCGTAGCCAAAACCGTTAAAGGCGGCCGTATCTTCACTTTCACCGCGTTGACCGTGGTTGGTGATGGTAAGGGCCGTGTTGGCTTCGGCCGTGGCAAGTCGCGTGAAGTGCCTGCTGCGATCCAGAAGGCAATGGAAGCTGCTCGCCGCAACATGATCCAGGTTGATCTGAACGGCACCACTCTGCAGTACGCAATGAAGTCCGCTCACGGCGCTTCGAAGGTGTACATGCAGCCTGCTTCTGAAGGTACCGGTATCATCGCTGGCGGCGCTATGCGTGCTGTCCTCGAAGTTGCTGGCGTTCAGAACGTTCTGGCCAAGTGCTACGGCTCGACTAACCCGGTAAACGTGGTTCACGCCACTTTCAAGGGTTTGAAAGCAATGCAGTCTCCTGAATCCATTGCCGCCAAGCGTGGCAAAAGTGTCAAGGAGATCTTCTGATCATGGCTACCGTAAAAGTAACGCTGATCAAAAGCATGACCGGCCGTATCCCTAACCACAAACTGTGCGTTAAGGGTCTGGGTCTGCGTCGCATCGGTCACACTGTAGAAGTCCTGGATACTCCCGAGAATCGCGGGATGATCAACAAGGCTTACTACATGCTGCGTGTCGAGGGTTAATCGATGAAACTCAATGATCTGAGTCCAGCGCCGGGTTCCCGTCGCGAAAAGCATCGTCCGGGCCGTGGTATCGGTAGCGGTTTGGGTAAGACTGGTGGCCGTGGTCACAAAGGTCAGACCTCCCGCTCCGGTGGCACCATTGCTCCAGGCTTTGAAGGCGGTCAACAGCCGCTGCATCGTCGCCTGCCGAAGTTCGGTTTCGTTTCCCTGAAGGCCATGGACCGCGCAGAAGTGCGTTTGTCCGAGCTGGCTAAAGTGGAAGGCGACATCGTCACCGTGCAGTCCCTGAAAGATGCCAACGTGATCAACGTCAACGTACAGCGTGTGAAAATCATGCTGTCCGGTGAAGTGACTCGCGCTGTCACTATCGGCAAGGGAATCGGCGCCACCAAAGGTGCGCGTGCGGCTATCGAAGCAGCTGGCGGCAAGTTCGAGGAATAAATGGCTAAGCAAGGTGCTCTCTCTGCGCTCGGCAAAGGCGGTATGTCTGAACTCTGGGCTCGTCTGCGTTTTCTGTTCCTGGCGATTATCGTCTACCGAATAGGCGCACACATCCCGGTTCCAGGTATCAACCCGGACCGACTCGCGGACCTGTTTCGACAGAATGAGGGGACCATTCTTAGCTTGTTCAACATGTTTTCCGGCGGCGCGCTGGAACGGATGAGCATCTTTGCACTGGGGATCATGCCGTACATCTCGGCATCGATCATCATGCAACTGATGACCGCCGTCAGCCCGCAGCTGGAGCAGTTGAAGAAGGAAGGTGAAGCTGGCCGTCGCAAGATCAGCCAGTACACCCGCTACGGCACTGTCGTCCTCGCTCTCGTCCAGGCCATTGGCATGTCCATTGGTCTGGCGGGGCAGGGCGTTGCGTTCACTGGTGACTTTGGCTTCCATTTCGTCGCGGTATCCACTTTTGTGGCTGGTGCGATGTTCATGATGTGGCTGGGTGAGCAGATTACTGAGCGTGGTGTTGGCAACGGTATCTCGATGTTGATTTTTTCGGGTATCGTCGCCGGTCTTCCGAGAGCGATCGGGCAGTCTTTCGAGTCTGCACGTCAGGGTGATATCAACATCTTCGCCCTGGTTGCCATCGGTTTGCTGGCAGTAGCGATTATCGGTTTCGTGGTGTTCATTGAGCGTGGTCAGCGTCGTATTGCTGTTCACTACGCCAAGCGTCAGCAGGGCCGTAAGGTCTTCGCTGCGCAGACCAGCCACTTGCCGCTGAAGGTGAACATGGCCGGTGTTATTCCGGCTATTTTCGCGAGCAGCATTTTGCTGTTCCCGGCTTCGTTGGGTGCCTGGTTCGGTCAGTCTGAAGGTATGGGCTGGTTGCAGGACATCTCGCAGTCGATCGCTCCTGGTCAGCCGTTGAATATTCTGCTGTTTAGTGCAGGGATTATTTTCTTCTGCTTCTTCTATACGGCGTTGATGTTCAATCCGAAAGACGTAGCGGAAAACCTGAAGAAGTCCGGTGCCTTTATTCCGGGCATCCGTCCAGGTGAGCAGTCTGCGCGCTACATTGATGGCGTTCTGACTCGCTTGACCATGTTCGGTGCTCTTTACATGACGGCCGTCTGCCTGTTGCCCCAGTTCCTGGTGGTTGCAGCCAACGTACCGTTCTACCTTGGCGGGACCTCGTTGCTGATCGTCGTCGTGGTTGTGATGGACTTCATGTCCCAAGTACAATCGCACCTCGTTTCGCACCAGTACGAATCCCTGATGAAGAAAGCCAACCTGAAGGGTTACGGCAGCGGCATGCTGCGCTGACCCATAAGGTTCGAGGAGTTGGTGATGAAAGTTCGTGCATCGGTGAAAAAGCTGTGCCGTAACTGCAAGATTATTCGCCGCGAAGGTGTTGTTCGAGTAATTTGCAGCGCGGAACCGCGTCACAAACAGCGCCAAGGCTGAGTGTGATTGTGCTTCAAGCCCGGCAGCTAGTGCGCTGCCGGGTTGATTATTTGTTATTACAGCGATATTATCTCGCGCCCTATTTCTTGGCTTCCGGGGCGTAGGTAGCTGTCAATTGGAGTCCCACTGAATGGCCCGTATTGCAGGCGTTAACATTCCAGATAACAAGCATACTGTTATCTCGCTGACCTACATCTATGGTGTTGGTCGCACTACTGCACAGAAAATTTGTGCAGAGACTGGGGTAAACCCAGCAGCAAAGATCAAAGATCTGAGCGACGAGCAGATTGAACAGCTGCGTGGCGAAGTGGCGAAGTTCACCACTGAAGGTGACCTGCGTCGCGAAATCAACATGAAAATCAAGCGCTTGATGGACCTCGGTTGCTATCGCGGTCTGCGTCATCGTCGCGGTCTTCCAGTACGCGGTCAGCGTACCAAGACCAACGCGCGTACCCGTAAAGGTCCGCGTAAGCCGATCCGCAAGTAATCGCCCCAGCGAATCGACAGGAATTTAATCATGGCAAAACCTGCTGCTCGTCCTCGTAAAAAAGTTAAAAAGACAGTGGTTGATGGCATCGCCCACATCCATGCATCTTTTAACAACACCATCGTGACCATCACCGACCGTCAAGGTAACGCTCTTTCCTGGGCTACCTCCGGTGGTTCGGGTTTCCGCGGTTCCCGCAAGTCCACCCCGTTTGCTGCTCAAGTAGCTGCTGAACGTGCTGGTCAAGCTGCGCTGGAATACGGCCTGAAAAACCTTGACGTCAACGTCAAAGGTCCAGGTCCAGGTCGTGAATCCGCAGTCCGCGCTTTGAACGGCTGTGGCTACAAGATCGCCAGCATCACCGACGTGACGCCAATCCCGCACAACGGGTGCCGTCCGCCGAAGAAGCGCCGCGTGTAATCCAGGAGATTGTAAAGAATGGCTCGTTACATTGGTCCAAAATGCAAACTCGCTCGTCGCGAAGGCACCGATCTCTTCCTGAAGAGCGGCGTGCGCGCGATCGAATCGAAGTGCAACATTGAAGCAGCACCTGGTATCCACGGCCAACGCCGCGGTCGCCAGTCCGACTACGGCACCCAACTGCGTGAAAAGCAGAAGGTCCGTCGTATCTACGGCGTTCTCGAGCGTCAATTCAGCGGCTACTACAAAGAAGCTGCTGGCAAGAAAGGTGCAACCGGTGAAAACCTGCTGCAACTGCTCGAATGCCGTCTGGACAACGTTGTATACCGTATGGGCTTTGGTTCGACTCGCGCCGAATCCCGTCAGCTGGTATCGCACAAGTCGATCAGCGTAAACGGTCAGACCGTTAACGTTCCGTCCTACCAGGTTCGTGCTGGTGACGTGGTCGCTGTTCGCGAGAAAGCAAAAAATCAACTTCGCATTGTCCAAGCTCTCGATCTGTGTGCCCAACGTGGCCGCGTAGAATGGGTAGAAGTAGACACTGAGAAGAAGTCGGGCGTTTTCAAGAACGTTCCAGCTCGCAGTGATCTGTCCGCCGACATCAACGAAAGCCTGATTGTCGAGCTCTACTCCAAGTAAGGGCTAGAAAATAGGTGCATCCATGCAGATTTCGGTAAATGAGTTCCTGACACCCCGCCACATTGATGTGCAGGTTGTCAGTCCAACCCGCGCCAAGATCACTCTCGAGCCTCTCGAGCGTGGCTTTGGCCATACCCTGGGCAACGCGCTGCGCCGCATCCTGTTGTCCTCAATGCCCGGCTGTGCAGTAGTCGAGGCCGAGATTGACGGTGTGCTCCACGAGTACAGCGCCATCGAAGGTGTACAGGAAGACGTAATTGAAATCCTGTTGAACCTTAAAGGTCTGGCTATCAAGCTGCACGGTCGTGACGAAGTTACGCTGACCTTGTCGAAGAAGGGTTCGGGGGTGGTTACCGCTGCCGATATTCAGCTGGATCATGATGTCGAGATCGTTAATCCCGATCACGTAATCGCTAACCTGGCGTCTAACGGCGCCCTGAACATGAAGCTCGTAGTGGCTCGTGGTCGTGGTTATGAACCGGCAGACTCGCGTCAGAGCGATGAAGACGAAAGCCGCAGCATCGGTCGCTTGCAGCTTGACTCTTCGTTCAGCCCGGTTCGCCGTATCGCATACGTGGTGGAAAACGCCCGTGTCGAGCAGCGTACTAACCTGGACAAGCTGGTTATTGATCTGGAAACCAACGGTACTCTGGATCCTGAAGAGGCAATTCGCCGCGCTGCAACCATCCTGCAACAGCAGTTGGCTGCGTTCGTCGACCTCAAGGGTGACAGTGAGCCAGTGGTTGTCGAGCAGGAAGACGAGATCGATCCGATCCTGCTTCGCCCGGTTGACGATCTGGAACTGACTGTACGTTCGGCTAACTGCCTTAAGGCGGAAAACATCTACTACATCGGTGACCTGATTCAGCGTACCGAAGTAGAGCTGTTGAAGACTCCGAACCTGGGCAAGAAATCCTTGACTGAAATCAAGGACGTTCTGGCCTCCCGCGGTCTGTCCCTCGGCATGCGCCTCGACAACTGGCCGCCTGCAAGTCTTAAGAAGGACGACAAGGCGACTGCCTGATCGTCGTAATCACCGAACGTAGTGTTTGGTAAGGAATGAACCATGCGTCATCGTAAAAGTGGTCGTCACCTGAGCCGCACCAGCTCGCACCGCAAGGCCATGTTCCAAAACATGGCGGTGTCGCTGTTCGAGCACGAGCTGATCAAAACTACTCTGCCAAAAGCTAAAGAACTGCGCCGCGTTGCCGAGCCGCTGATCACTTTGGCCAAGATAGATAGCGTTGCTAACCGCCGTCTGGCTTTCGACCGTACTCGTTCGAAAGCTATCGTTGGTAAGCTCTTCAACGACCTGGGCAAGCGTTACGCTACCCGTGAGGGTGGCTACCTGCGCATCCTCAAGTGCGGTTTCCGCGCTGGCGACAACGCGCCTATGGCGTACGTCGAGTTGGTTGATCGTGCTACTGCCGGCGAAGCTGTATCTGCCGAGTAAGACGTCAGTCTGAAACAAAGAACCGGGCCTAGTGCCCGGTTTTTTGTGCCCGTAAGAAACGCGCCGTTTGTACAAGCGTCTCCTTCGTCCGCATCGGCATTATGTGATGGGGATGATCATTAGTTTTTCTCTATCGATGTCTGCAAGTTAATGAATTTGTAGCTGTCGTATTGATGATCAATACTCCTTCTCAGCCGATAGCCGGCAGTTCAAGACCGACAGAGGAAGGAAGATCGCATGAGCCAAAACAAAACGCTTACCACCGCCAGTGGCGCTCCTGTTGCCGATAACCAGAATTCCCGTTCCGCCGGCCCTCGTGGCCCGCTGCTGCTCGACGACTTTCACCTGATCGAGAAGCTTGCCCACTTCAACCGTGAAAACATCCCTGAGCGCCGTGTACACGCCAAAGGCTCGGGTGCCTACGGTACGTTCACTGTGACGCGCGATATCACTCAATACACCAGCGCGAAGCTGTTCGAGGCAGTCGGCAAGCAAACCCCGACTTTCCTGCGGTTTTCCACCGTGGGCGGCGAGCGTGGTTCGGCCGATACCGAGCGTGATCCGCGCGGGTTCGCCTTGAAGTTCTACACCGAGGAAGGCAACTGGGACATCGTTGGCAACAATACCCCCGTGTTCTTCATTCGTGATCCACTGAAGTTTCCAGACTTTATCCACACCCAGAAGCGTTTACCGCAAAGCAACCTGAAGAGTGCCCAGGCGATGTGGGACTTCTGGTCGCATTCGCCCGAGGCGCTGCACCAGGTCACCATCCTGTTCTCTGACCGGGGTATCCCTGACGGATACCGCCACATGCACGGCTTTGGCAGCCACACTTACAGCCTCATCAACGCTCAAGGTGAGCGTCACTGGGTGAAGTGGCACTACAAGACCAAACAGGGGATCAAGAACCTTGCTCCTGCCGAGGCTGCGCGCCTGGCGGGTACTGATCCGGATTACGCCCAGCGCGACTTGTTCAATGCAATCGACCAGGGTGATTTTCCGAAATGGCGCGTGTGCATTCAGATCATGAGCGAGGCTCAAGCAGCGGCGCACTACGAGAACCCGTTTGATGTCACCAAAACCTGGTCGCAGAAAGAGTTTCCACTGATTGAAGTCGGAGAACTTGAGCTCAATCGCAATCCGCAGAACTACTTCGCGGAAGTCGAGCAAGCCGCGTTCGGGCCCAGCAACATGGTTCCAGGCGTTGGACTATCGCCGGATCGTATGCTGCAAGGTCGGGTCTTCGCCTATGCGGACGCTCATCGCTACCGTGTCGGCACCAATCACCAGCAGTTGCCCGTCAATGCTCCTCGGAGTCCGGTCAACAGTTATCAGCGCGATGGTTCGATGGCTTTTGGCAGCAATGGCGGTGCGACGCCGAACTACGAGCCCAACAGCTACGTCGAGTCGCCGAAGCAGGCGCCTCGTTACGCAGAGCCGGCGTTGGCCCTCAGTGGTGCCGCCGATCGTTACGACCACCGTGAAGACACGGACTACTACAGTCACGCCGGCGCATTATTCCGCTTGATGACTGAAGAGCAGAAATCACTGCTGGTCAGCAACATCGCCGGTGCGATGGCGGGTGTGTCGAGTGATGTGGTTGACCGCCAGTTGCAACATTTCTACAAGGCTGACCCGGCGTATGGAGACGCAATCGCAAAGTTGCTCAACGTACAGCTTAACGAAGTCTAAATGAGAAGCAGAACCGCCCTTGTTTGGGCGGTTTTTGCGTTATTTCAGCCGGTTTTCTCAGAATATCTTCGCTTTTATTGCGTCTTGCGAGTGACGATACCGGCATGTTGGTTCAAACTACAACTTTCAAGCAGGGAGATGTAGGGCGATGCAGGGCCACCCAGATGTAATCGATTACCTCAACACGTTGCTGACCGGCGAACTGGCCGCGCGTGATCAATATTTCGTCCACTCGCGGATGTATGAGGACTGGGGTTTCACCAAGCTCTACGAACGAATCAACCACGAGATGGAAGAGGAAGCAGGGCACGCTGATGCCCTGATGCGCCGGATTCTGATGCTCGAGGGCACGCCGCGGATGCGTCCGGACGATCTCGATGTCGGCACCACAGTCACCGAGATGCTCGAAGCGGATTTGCGCCTGGAATACAAAGTGCGGGCAGCGCTGTGCAAGGGCATTAAGCTCTGCGAGCAACACAAGGACTATGTCAGCCGCGAAATGCTGCGGGTTCAATTGCATGACACCGAAGAAGATCACACCTACTGGCTCGAGAAGCAGTTGGGTCTGATCAAGTTGATCGGTCTTGAGAACTACCTGCAATCCCACACCTGATTGCTGCGAATACAAAAAAGCCCCTGTCACTGATGAAGTGACAGGGGCTTTTTCATGGGGCCCGGTTAAGCCCTGTCGCGTTCCAGCAGCGGCTTGAGGTAGTAACCGGTGTGGGATTGCTTCATCTCTGACACCTCCTCCGGCGTGCCGACGGCAATGATCTGTCCGCCCTTGGAACCGCCCTCCGGACCCAGGTCCACCAGCCAGTCGGCGGTCTTGATCACGTCCAGGTTGTGTTCGATCACCACCACTGTATTGCCGTGGTCGCGCAGGCGGTGCAAAACGTCCAGCAGTTGCTGGATATCCGCGAAGTGCAGCCCGGTAGTGGGTTCGTCGAGGATGTACAGGGTCTTGCCGGTATCGCGCTTGGACAGTTCGCGGGACAGCTTCACCCGCTGGGCTTCACCGCCGGAAAGCGTGGTCGCCGATTGCCCCAGCTTGATGTACGACAGTCCGACGTCCATCAAGGTTTGCAGCTTGCGCGCCAGGGCCGGTACGGCATCGAAGAACACCCGTGCTTCCTCGATGGTCATCTCGAGGGTCTCGTGGATGCTCTTGCCCTTGTACTTGATCTCCAGGGTCTCGCGGTTGTAACGCTTGCTCTTGCACACGTCACAGGGCACGTAGATGTCCGGCAGGAAGTGCATTTCCACCTTGATCAGGCCATCGCCCTGACAAGCCTCGCATCGCCCGCCTTTCACGTTGAAGGAGAAACGCCCCGGCCCGTAGCCCCGGGAGCGGGACTCCGGTACGCCGGCGAACAACTCGCGGATCGGTGTGAACAACCCGGTGTAGGTCGCCGGGTTGGAGCGCGGTGTACGGCCGATCGGGCTCTGGTCGATGTCGACGACCTTGTCCAGGTGTTCCAGACCCTTGATGCTGTCGTGAGCGGCAGCTTCAAGCGTCGTCGCGCCGTTCAGCGCCGTGGCGCTCAATGGAAACAGCGTGTTGTTGATCAGCGTCGACTTGCCCGAGCCGGACACGCCGGTCACGCAGGTCAACAAACCGATTGGAATCTCCAGGTCGACATTGCGCAAGTTGTTGCCGCGAGCGCCCTTGAGCGACAGCGACAGCTTCTTGTTGCGCGGCGTGCGGTTGGCCGGGACTTCGATCTTCACCCGGCCCGACAGATATTTGCCGGTCAGGGAGTCAGGGTGAGCCATGACTTCGGCCGGTGTGCCTTCGGCGACGATGTGCCCGCCGTGCACGCCTGCGCCCGGTCCGATGTCCACCACGTAATCGGCCAGACGGATCGCGTCTTCGTCGTGCTCGACCACGATCACCGTGTTGCCGATATCGCGCAGGTGCTTGAGGGTGCCGAGCAACCGGTCGTTATCGCGCTGGTGCAGACCAATCGAAGGTTCGTCGAGGATGTACAGCACGCCGACCAGGCCAGCGCCAATCTGGCTGGCCAGACGAATACGCTGGGCCTCGCCACCGGACAGGGTGTCCGCGCTGCGATCCAGCGACAGGTAGTCGAGGCCGACGTTGACCAGGAATTGCAGGCGCTCGCGAATTTCCTTGAGGATCTTGTCGGCGATTTCGCCACGTCGGCCGGTGAGCTTGAGCCCGCCAAAATAATCGGACGCATCGCCGATTGGCAGGTTGGTCACCGCCGGCAGGGTTTTCTCGCCAACCCACACGTGCCGCGCTTCACGCCGCAGACGGGTGCCACGGCAATCCGGGCACGACTGGGTGCTGAGGAACTTGGCCAGTTCTTCGCGCACCGATGCCGATTCGGTTTCGCGGTAACGGCGTTCCAGGTTCGGCACGATGCCTTCGAACGGGTGCGAGCGTTTGACGATATCGCCACGGTCGTTCAGGTATTTGAAATCGACGTTTTGCGAGCCGCTGCCGTGCAGGATGAATTTCTGCTGATCGGCGGGCAGTTCGTTGAACGGAACTTCCAGGCTGAATTTGTAGTGCGAGGCCAGCGAGCCGAGCATCTGGAAGTAATAGACGTTACGCCTGTCCCAGCCACGAATCGCCCCTTCGGCCAGGGTCAGTTCGCCATTGACCAGGCGCTTGATATCGAAGAACTGCTTCACCCCCAAACCATCGCAGGTCGGGCAAGCGCCGGCCGGGTTGTTGAAGGAGAACAGCTTGGGTTCCAGTTCGCTGATCGCGTGGCCGCAGATCGGGCAGGCGAAGCGTGCGGAGAAGATCATCTCTTCACCCGGCTCGTCGTCCATCGGCGCCACCAGGGCGATACCGTCCGCCAGTTTCAGCGCGGTCTCGAAGGATTCGGCCAGGCGCTGTTGCAGGTCGGCGCGAACCTTGAAGCGGTCGACCACGACATCGATGGTGTGTTTTTTCTGCTTGTCGAGCTTGGGCGCTTCGTCCAGTTCATAGAGCTTGCCGTTGATTCGGGCGCGGACGAAGCCCTGCGCGCGCAGCTCTTCGAAAACCGACAGGTGCTCGCCTTTGCGCTCGCGGATGACCGGCGCCAACAGCATCAGCTTGCTGCCCTCCGGTTCGGCGAGGACCAGGTCGACCATCTGGCTGACGGTCTGCGCTTCCAGCGGGATGTCGTGATCCGGGCAGCGGGGAATACCCACGCGTGCATAAAGCAGACGCAGGTAGTCGTAGATTTCGGTGATGGTGCCGACCGTCGAACGCGGGTTATGCGAGGTCGACTTCTGTTCGATGGAAATCGCCGGCGACAGGCCTTCGATGGTGTCGACGTCGGGCTTTTCCATCATCGACAGGAACTGCCGGGCATAGGCCGACAGCGATTCGACGTAGCGACGCTGACCTTCGGCGTACAGGGTGTCGAAAGCCAGGGACGACTTGCCGGAGCCGGACAGGCCGGTGATGACGATCAGCTTGTCCCGCGGCAGGGTCAGGTCGATGTTCTTCAGGTTGTGGGTTCGAGCCCCACGAATCAGGATCTTGTCCAAGGTGGCCTCGCTCGGCGGGCGTCGAAAACGTAGGAGTATACGGCCAAATACTGGATGGATGCACACTATCAAACGAGTGGGCTACTGTCTTACATGAAGAGTGTGTCAGCAATGCGCGTCAAAGCGTCGCGATATACCCTGCCAATCGATGGGACTGGTAGAATCGCCGCCGGTTCACATGAGGTTTTTCCATGCACGATCCCCACAGCGAGCGCATGAGTGGCAGCGAGACCCGCGCGGCAAGCGGTCTGGCCCTGGTGTTCGCCTTCCGTATGCTTGGCATGTTCATGGTGTTGCCGGTACTGGCGACCTATGGGATGGATCTGGCTGGCGCCACGCCGGCGCTGATCGGTCTGGCGATTGGCGCCTATGGCCTGACCCAGGCAGTGTTCCAGATTCCTTTCGGTTTCATTTCCGACCGCATCGGTCGCCGCCCGGTGATTTACCTGGGCCTGATCGTGTTTGCCCTCGGCAGTCTGCTGGCAGCCAATGCCGACTCGATCTGGGGCGTGATTGCCGGCCGGATCCTGCAGGGCGCCGGGGCGATTTCCGCGGCGGTCATGGCCTTGCTGTCCGACCTGACCCGCGAGCAGCACCGGACCAAGGCCATGGCCATGATCGGCATGACCATCGGCCTGTCGTTTGCGGTGGCCATGGTGGTCGGCCCGCTGCTGACCCGCGCCTTCGGGTTGTCCGGGCTGTTCCTTGCCACGGGCGGTATGGCGCTGTTCGGCATCGTGATCGTGATGTTCATGGTGCCGCGCTCCACCGGCCCGTTGCAGCACCGTGAGTCCGGTGTCGCGCGCCAGGCGCTGATCCCGACCCTCAAGCATCCGGACCTGTTGCGCCTGGACCTGGGCATTTTTGTGTTGCACGCGATGCTGATGTCCAGCTTCGTCGCCTTGCCGCTGGCGCTGGTCGAGAAAGCCGGGCTGCCCAAAGAGCAGCACTGGTGGGTATACCTGACCGCGTTGCTGATTTCTTTCTTCGCCATGATCCCGTTCATTATCTACGGCGAGAAGAAACGCAAAATGAAACGAGTTTTACTCGGCGCCGTCGTGACGCTGATGCTCACTGAGCTATTCTTCTGGCAGTTCGGCGACAGCTTGCGGACTCTGGTGATCGGTACGGTGGTGTTCTTCACCGCGTTCAATCTGCTGGAAGCTTCGTTGCCGTCGCTGATCAGCAAGGTTTCACCGGCTGGCGGCAAGGGCACGGCGATGGGGGTTTACTCCACCAGCCAGTTCCTCGGCTCGGCACTGGGGGGAATCCTCGGTGGCTGGCTGTTCCAGCATGGCGGTCTGTCGGTTGTGTTCCTCGGATGCGCCGCTCTCGCTGCCCTCTGGCTGGCCTTTGCTGTTACCATGCGCGAACCTCCCTACGTCACGAGCCTGCGCTTGCCGTTGTCGCCCGAGGCGATCCGCGAAGCGGGTCTGGTCGAGCGCCTGAAGGCGGTCGTAGGGGTAACAGATGCAGTCATCGTCGCGGAAGAGGCGGCGATTTACATCAAACTGGACACCGAACTATTGGATCGCACCACCCTTGAGCGCCTGGTGAACAACCCGGCCGGGGCAGCGTGCGTAGCCTAGGAGAACGTTATGGCCCGTGGGGTTAACAAAGTCATATTGGTCGGCACTTGCGGCCAGGATCCCGAAGTTCGCTACTTGCCTAACGGTAACGCCGTGACCAACCTGAGTCTGGCGACCAGCGAACAGTGGACCGACAAGCAAACCGGTCAGAAAGTCGAAAAGACCGAATGGCACCGTGTGTCGATGTTCGGCAAGGTTGCAGAAATCGCTGGCGAATACCTGCGTAAAGGTTCGCAGGTCTACATCGAAGGCAAGCTGCAGACCCGCGAGTGGGAAAAAGACGGTATCAAGCGTTACACCACCGAAATCGTGGTCGACATGCAAGGCACCATGCAACTGCTGGGCGGCCGTCCACAGGGCGACCAGCAAGGCCAGGGCGGCGGTAACAACTACCAGCAATCCGCTCCGCGCCAGCAGGCTCCGCGTCCACAGCAGTCGGCACCGCAACAGTCGCGCCCGGCTCCACAGCAGGCGGCTCCTCAGCCGGCTCCGGATTTCGACAGCTTTGATGACGATATTCCGTTCTAGCCTGGCTGCAAGCCTCAAGCTACAAGCGGCAAGCTGAAACACAAAACCCGCACTTCACTTCGAAGTGCGGGTTTTTTATGGGCGGTAAAATTTGGTTGCAGACTCAGGCCGCTAGGAACTCGTTGGTCGACACCACGCTGGCATAAGCAAACGCCAGGGCTGCCATGAACGCCGCATGAACCTGCACCGCCGCAACCGTCACGCCATTGAACTCCAGGTCACGGGTGGCGCAGGCGTCGTGGATCACGGTGACCGTATAGCCAAAATCCGCCGCCGCACGGGTGATGCCGTCGACGCACATGTGGCTCATGCTGCCCACGACCACCAGTTCCTTGATGCCCTGCTCGTCGAGGATCGATTTCAATTCGGTTTCGCGGAATGAGTTGACGAAGTGCTTGAGTACCACCGGTTCGTCGGCGCGGTTGAGCACTTTCGGATGCAGCTTGGCGCCTTCGGAGTTCGGAGTGAAAAACGGCGCCTCTTCGGAGGTGAATTCGTGGCGGATGTGCACCACCGAATCCCCCGCGTCGCGGAAGGCCTTGATCAGGCGGACGGCGTTGTCGGCGGCGGCGTCGGCACCGACCAGCGGCCACTTGCCTTGGGGGAAGTAGTCGTTCTGGATATCGACTACGATGAGCGCTTGCTTGGCCATGACTGTTTCCTCGAAGTGTGTGTTGGTGTGGAATGAAGTATTGGCTGTGGCAGGCAATCCGAGGATTGGCCGCACCGACAATAGAAGGGGGAAAACTGACAATGGACGCAGAAAGGGCAATCGCCGAACTCGGTGTGCTGATCTATCCCGGCGCGCAGATGGCGGCGGTGCACGGCTTGACGGACTTGTTCGGGGTGGCGAACCGGATCGCCGCCGAGCATCAGGCTGCGCAGTTACCGCTGTTGCGGGTCAGCCATTGGCAGGTCGAGGGTGATCAGCCGCCGGTTCGGGTATTCGATAGTCATTCCGGCCCGGGGCGCGCCCTGGTGGCCGTGTTGATTCCGCCGTCGATCGGCGGTTTTTCCGAGGGCCAGGCGCCACAGGGATTGATCCGCTGGTTGCGTGAGCAACATGCCAGCGGTGCGACACTGGGCGGGGTTTGCGTGGGTTCTATCCTGTTGGCCGAAAGCGGTCTGCTTGACGGTCGCAGCGCCACTACCCACTGGACCTCGGCCAAAGCCTTCGCCGAGCGTTATCCGGCGATCAGACTCAAGGCCGATACGCCGATTGTCGATGACGGCGACCTGATTACCACCGCCGGGCTGATGGCCTGGTCCGAACTGGGTCTGCGCCTGGTCAATCGACTGCTGGGGCCGAGCATCGCCACCAACACCGCACGTTTTCTGGTGGTGGAACACAGCGACAGCGCCAGTGAGTGCGGCAGCAACTTTGCGCCGATCCTCAGTCATGGCGATGCGGCGATCCTCAAGGTGCAACACTGGCTGCAAAGCACCGGGGCGACCGATGTGTCGCTGGCGGCGATGGCCGAAAAGGCAGGGCTGGAAGAACGTACCTTCCTGCGCCGCTTCCGCGCGGCCAGCGGGCTCAAACCCACCGAATACTGCCAGCATCTGCGGGTCGGCAAGGCCCGGGAAATGCTTGAGTTCACCAACGGCACTATCGATCACATCGCCTGGACCGTGGGGTATCAGGACCCCGGGGCATTTCGTGCGACGTTCAGGAAAATCACCGGGTTGGCGCCGAGTGATTATCGGACGCGGTTTGGGGTGACGCCGGGGGCCGCGGCGCGGTAGGCCGTTCACAACAAATCCCCCTGTGGGAGCGGGCTTGCTCCGGGCGGCGTTCCGACGAATGCGGACTTTCAGTCAACATTTGCGGTGAATGACACTCTGCTTTCGCGAGCAAGCCCGCTCCCACATGTGTTCTGTGCCAGTCTGGAATCGTGCAAAATGCCGGAGTATCAAAGGGCGTCGTGCAGAATAAAACAGGCCTAATGCCATCGCTGTCTGTGCAACTGGCTGATTTTAAACCACTTTTCCCTCGACGGGCCTTGGCCTGATCTCTGCACCCCTTCAGCTACATTCATCAAGCGTCGATTGAAGGGGGATGCATGACCCCAGCAAACTCCAGGAGACTGGTGGTCGCCCATTCGGTGCTCGCCGATGCACCGCAGCACGAAGTTGAAACCAACCGTGCGCTGGCCCGCTGGCTGGCTCAGATACTGGGGCTCAAGTATGGCGGCAGCTACGACCCGCAACTGCATGTCGGGCGGGACCTCTACCTGTTGCCGACCCAGACCCTGGTGGGCGCTGCGATTGCCCGGCAACTGGGGGTCAAGGGGCCGGAGGATTTGTGGGGTGGTTATGTCGACCACGACTTCATTTGCACCAAGGCCATCAGCCACGGATTGCTCAACCGCCACGCCCATGCGCCGCCAGGCTGGGCTCCGTTGTTTTCCGAGCGGGTGCGCAGCGTGGTGCTCGACGGTCTCAGTGTGTTCTCTCTGAAGGATGCGCGTCCGGCGGCAGAGCATTTGCTGTACACCGGGCCGATCCGCCTGAAACCGATTCATGCCTGTGCCGGACGTGGTCAGGAAGTGATCAAAAGCCTCGACGAGTTCGATGAGCTGCTTGCCCAGCCGGAGGCTGAGGCGATGTTCACCGAAGGCGTGGTACTCGAACAGGACCTGGACCAGGTGATCACCCACAGCGTCGGCCAGAGTCGTATCGGCGGCCACGTACTCAGTTACTGCGGTGATCAATATTTGACCGAGGACGCTCAGGGGGAACAGGTGTATGGCGGGTCCAACCTGCTGGTGGTGCCAGGCGGCTATGACGCATTACTGGAACTGGATCTTCCGGAAGACGTGCGCCTGGCGATCCATCAGGCACAGGTGTTCGACAGCGCGGCGGATGAAGCCTATCCCGGTTTCTATGCCTCGCGGCGCAACTACGACATCGCCCAGGGCGTCGGCAGCGACGGCCGGCCACGCAGCGGTGTGCTGGAACAGTCCTGGCGCATGGGCGGTGCCAGCAGCGCCGAGGTGGCGGCCTTGCAGAGTTTCGTCAACGATCCGGGGATATGCGCGATTCGTGTGTCTTCGGTGGAAACCTACATCGACCAGCCGCTACCGGCGGACGCCATCGAGGTGTACCGCGGGCCGGCGCAGGCCAGTGACTTTCTCCTCAAGTACGTGACGGTTGAATCCTATGACGGCTAGAAGCGAATCCATTCAGATCGACATCGACGACGAACAGATGAGCGGGACCTTCCTGAGTCCCAAATCGAAAGTTCCCGGTGTGCTCTTCGTGCACGGTTGGGGCGGCAGCCAGGAGCGGGACCTGGAGCGCGCCAAAGGCATCGCCGGCTTGGGATGCGTGTGCCTGACATTCGATTTGCGCGGGCACACCAATGGCACCGGTATCCCATTGACACGGGTGACCCGGGAAGACAATTTGCGCGACCTGCTGGCGGCCTATGACCGCTTGCTCGCGCACCCGGCTCTCGATACCTCGGCGATTGCCGTGGTCGGCACCAGTTACGGGGGGTATCTGGCCTCGATCCTGACCTCGCTCAGGCCGGTTCGCTGGCTGGCGTTGCGGGTGCCGGCGCTGTATCGCGACGAGCAATGGCACGCGCCGAAACGCGATCTGGACAAGCTGGACCTGCGTGATTACCGAAGCACCCTGGTGCGTGCCGACAGCAATCGCGCCTTGCATGCCTGCTCGCAATTCACCGGGGATGTCCTGCTGGTGCAGTCCGAGACCGACGACTATGTGCCCCATTCGACGATCATGAGTTACCGCGCGGCGTGCCAGCAGACTCACTCGCTGACCCATCGCATCATCGATGGTGCCGATCACGCGCTGAGCGACCCGGTTTCGCAGCAGGCCTACACCTCGATCCTTGTCGGCTGGATTACCGAGATGGTGGTGGGGGAGCGGTTGAGCATTATTCAATCCCGGTGATTTGCGGTGTGCTCGCGAAGGCGTCTTCACAACCAGCACAAAATCACTTGGGTTTTTTCTCTATCCGCAGCGCCTTGGCCTTGGCTTCCACCAGCAAATACATCACCAGGGTAATCAACAGCGGCAGGATGAAATAAATCGCCCGATAGGCCAGCAGTCCCGCCACCAGGCTGCCCCGCGAAGCCTCGTGTTGCAGCAGGGCCACAAACACGGCTTCCAGCACGCCGAGCCCGGCCGGGATGTGAGTGATGACCCCGGCGATGGCGCTGATCAACAGCACGCCCAACACCAGTGGATAGTCCAGTTTGCTCGGCAGCAAGGTGAAAATCACCGCCGCCATCAGCGACCAGTTCAGGGCACCGAGGGCCAGTTGCAGCACCGCCATGCGCAAGGATGGCAGGTCGATTTCGATGCCGCGAATCGCCCACTCCCGACGCCTGGCAAACCGGCACGCCGCCAGGTACCCGGCGCTCAGCAGCAACAACAAGACCCCCACGCCTTGCAGCGTGCTACTGCTGAGCTTCCAGCCCGGAGGCATGCGTACCAGCCCGCTGCTGAACACGGCACCGGCAATTACCATGTACCCAAACCAGTTGGTCGCCAGGCTCAGGCCGAGGATTTTCGCGATGTTGCTCTTGCTGACCCCGAGCCGCGAATACAACCGGTAACGCATGGCGATGCCGCCGACCCAGGCGCTGAGGTTCAGGTTGAAGGCGTAGCTGATGATTCCCACCGGCAGGATTTGCTTCCAGGTCAGGTTCTGGCGGATGTAAGTGCGGCCGATCAGGTCGAAGCAGGCGTACACCAGAAAACTCACCAGGGTCAGCCCCGACGCAATGATCAGTGTGCGCACCTTGAAGTCCGCCAGGTTATCGAACACTTCGTTCCATTCCAGGCGCTGGGCGAGCATCGTGAACAGCACGATCAGCATCAGGAAGAACAGCATCGTCAGCGGTCGTTTCCAGCGGCTCCAGTGCGACTTGCCCGGGCTTTTGGCGTGAGTTGCCGTGTGGGGATCAGCGCGGTTCATGGTCAGCGCTCTCGGTCGGAGGGGGGAAGGGTTTCAGGCGAGGTTTATGCGCCGGCAACCAACCGGCCCATGCCGGGAAATGTCGCAGGAAGTGAAACACCAGAAAACCGATGGTCATGTGCCAGACACGCCCGCGTGGCGCGATGTCGTGAGACATGACCTTGCAGTGGTTGTCGCTGAGGTCTTCCAGGCGATCGAACAGAACTCGATTGAAGCCACGGTCGCGGATCAGCACGTTGGCTTCCAGATTCATCGACAGGCTCAACGGGTCGAGATTGCTCGAGCCAACGGTGCTCCAGTCCTCATCCACCAGTGCGACCTTGCCGTGCAGTGGGCGGTCGCAATATTCGTAGATCTTCACCCCGGACTTGAGCAAGTAATCGTAGGTCATGCGCGCCGCGAGCTTGGCCACCCGCATGTCTGGCTGTCCCTGCAGGATCAACCGCACATCCACCCCTCGGCGTGCCGCGTTGCGGATCTCGCGCAGCAAGCGGAAACCGGGAAAGAAGTAGGCGTTGGCGATCACCACCCGGCGCTGCGCCTGGCGCAACACCTGGCGGTAAACCTCCTCGATGTCGGTCTGGTGTTCCCCGTTGTCGCGGTACACCAGCCGCACCTGGCCATCGTGATCACTGAAGGCCAGTTCCGAACGCCGCTGCCGACGGCGCTGCCACCAGTATTTGGCGTGTGCCGGGCGACCGCATTGCAGCAGGGCAAAGTGATGGATGTCGGCAACGGCCGGACCCTGAACCTCTACGGAATAATCCTGTTTGGCCTCGGGGCCGAAATCGGCCAGATGATCGGCGGAAAAGTTGATCCCGCCGACGAACGCGACGGTGCCATCGACCACCACAATCTTGCGGTGCAGGCGCCGGAACCAGTTGGTGCGGATGCCCAGGCGTTTCGGTGCCGGATCGAACATTTGCAGGTGCACGCCGGCGGCTGTCAGGGCGGTGAGGAACCCGGTACTCAGTTCGCCGCAGCCAAAGCCGTCGAGGCTGACGGTGGTGCGCACGCCCCGTTGAGCAGCTTCGATCAGGATTTGTTGCAGCTCATTGCCCACCTTGTCCTCGAACAGAATGAAGGTTTCCAGCAAGATTTCACTTTGCGCCCGGCGCAGGGCTTCAAACACCCGGGGAAAATACGCCTCACCGTTTTCCAGCAACTCGACACGATTGCTGCCTTGCCAGCCGTATTCGACATCGACCGCTGTCGGCTCGCGGGTCGGCGGAGCGGGGATGTGTTCCAGCGTGGTTTTTTCCATCGACTGGCTGCTCATAGCTCGATCTCCACCGACAGCGGGACGTGGTCGGAAAGGTGCGACCAGGGCCGGGAGGTCAGCACTCGCGGATGGCTGGCCTTGAGGTTGCGCACGTAGATTCGGTCCAGGCGCAATGCCGGCAAGCGCGCGGGGAAACTGCGTGCCGGTTTGCCATGGTGCGCGGCGAAGACTTCACGCAAACCACTGGGTTTTAGCAACGCATCGGCGCGCTGGCGCCAATCGTTGAAGTCACCGGCGACAATCACCGGGGCGTCGCCGGGCAGTGCGTCCAGGCGTTGGGCGAGCAGCTTCAGTTGTGCGGTGCGATGGGTTTCGAGCAACCCCAGGTGTACGCAAATGGCATGCACCTCCTGGCCATCGCCGGGCAGGCGCAACACGCAATGCAGGAGCCCGCGGTTCTCGTGGCCGCTGATGGATACATCGAGGTTGTCGTGGCGGATGATCTGGAACTTCGACAACAGCGCATTGCCGTGATCGCCCGCCGGATACACCGCATTGCGGCCATAGGCGAACTGTGGCCACAGGCTGTCGGCGAGGAATTCGTATTGCGGCATCGCCGGCCAGTTGGTGTAGCGCCTGGGATGCTGTTCGTGGGTGCCGTGGACTTCCTGCAAAAACACCACATCGGCAGACACACTGCGCACCGCTTCACGCAGTTCCGGCAGGATGAAACGGCGATTGAGCGCGGTGAAACCTTTGTGGGTGTTGACCGTCAGCACTGTGAAGCTGCGCACTGTCGTATTGATGGGTGTCTGCTCGTCCGTGACGCCGACCGGCTCGGGAATGTTCATGGCAACACGCCCTCGGTGGCAGGCTCACCGGGGACGGTGGCGAGGTTTTTGTCGAGGTGCAGGCGTTGCAGCAAATGGCGTGCATCAAAGGGGGCGCGGATTTTGATGTCGTTATCGAAATAGCAGAATACCTCCCGGGATTTGCACGCCTTTGGTTTCTGCCGGGGCGCGATCAGTTGTGCATCATCCGGTTGCCGGCCGTGATGCCAGGCTTCGATTCGTTCGCCCCAGTGTTTTAGTGCCTGCGGGGTGTAGCCGCTGGCATAGAGTGTTTCGGCGCCATGCAGGCGCAGGTAGACGAAATCGCTGGTGATGTCTTCGCGGTACGGCCATTTACCTGCCGTGTCGGCGATGACCAGGGCCGTGTTGTAGCGCTTGAGCAAGCGGACGAACAGCGGATCGATAAAACTGTCGTGACGGATCTCTACGGCATGGCGCAAGGGCTGTTTTTTGTGAGCCTTCAGACTCGCATGGCCGGTGACGTGGGAGTCGTGCTGGCGGGCGAGGGCGGCGGCCTGTTCGGTATTGTGGGGCAATTGGTCGAGGAAGTTTTCGAACAACTCGGCATCGAATTTGAAACTGGGGGGAAACTGCCAGAGGACAGGGCCGAGCTTTTCTTTTAATTCCAGCACTCCGGACGCAAAGAAATTGGCCAGCGGTCTGTGGATGTCCCGCAGCCGCTTGATATGGGTAATGAAGCGCGGGGCCTTGACGCTGAAAACGAAGTCGAGCGGGGTTTCGCCGTACCACTGGGCATAACGTTCGGGCCGCTGCAGCGCGTAGAACGATCCATTGATTTCGATGCTGTTGACCGCCCGCGAGGCGAATTGCAATTCGCGCTTGTGGGTCAGGCCACTGGGGTAGAAATCTCCCCGCCAGGGCGTGTAGCGCCAGCCTGAAATACCGATATGAATCGTCGCCATGTCGCCTCCGGTCTGACAGCGCCTGTCTTGAGATGACTACGAGGCTGCGGCGAAAGTTTCGATGGCGCTACGGACGGTAAATTTTCTACAGAGCACCACTTGTGGGCGATATATTCCGGCACGTAGCTGCCGATGAGGGCGATTACACCCGGAGCCAAAACGGCAAGGACGGTTTCACACCAGTCCAAATGCTGGCCGATGAATGTCCCCAGCGGCACGCCGGTGACCAACGCCGGCCAGGCTGGTGAACATGCTCGCAATCGTGCTGGCGGCTTTTTCCTTCGGCACTAGACTGGTGGCGATAGTCGAGTTGATCGAGAAAAACACCCCGTGGGCAGCGCAGCGTCTGGATTTGGCTCGTTCAGAAAAATACAGGGAAGGACATTTGATATTTGCCTCGGGCGCAAAGATCGCGAGCGCGGGTGTTAGTCTGTGGCGAGGGATCTATATCCGAACTTGTCCGGCATTTCTCGATCAGTTCCCTACCGACACAGCCAAAGGAGCGGGTGTTTTGATCAGGCTCAAGACCGCGATACTGCTCGGAGCGTTGCTGTTTGTGGGCAGCGAGCAACTGGAAGCCGCCGCGATACCGGGGCTGCCCGCCACCGCGACCGCCGCGACGCCGCCGGCCCACCCCGAGCCGCTGGTGCAAGGCGGGTTACTGGGGGCCATCAGTTCAAGCATCGACGAGGTCCAGACCAAACTCGATCTCAATGAAAATCTCGTCGACGTCTGGCGCCTGCGTGCCGACCTCGCAGTCGATGAAGTGGATCAGTTAGTCAATCAGCCTTCGGCCCGTTCGCCCTGGAGCGTGGCTGGCGATTTCCTGCTGCTGACCTGCGTGTGGGCGGTGGTGTTTGCCTGTCTTTGGCTGCTTGGGCGGATGGCCGTCAGGCGCCTGTGCGAGCATCGTCTGCTGCTCAGTCGTGAGCGGGGCCAGGCGTTGCTCGGCTACGTGCTGCCCTACACCCTTGCGGCGGTGATCAGTCTGCCGTTGACGATTTATGCCAGTCAGTTCTTGTCGATATCGGCGGGACGGGCGCTGGCGCTGTGTCTGGCTTATGCCGCCAGCGCGGGGATATTTGCCGCGTCATTGGTGCTGTCGCTGGTGGTGGTGTTCAATGTCGGGCACAAGCGGCGGGCGGTGCAGATCATCCGCGAGAAGAGTCCCCGCCCCTTGTTCGTCATCGGCTTTCTGGTTGCATTGAGCGATGCCCTGACCAGCCCGCAGATCGCCCATCAACTGGGCAGCAACCTCACCAGCAGCATCGCCGTGTTCACCGGGTTGGCAGCATCGATGTCCTTCGGCTTACTGGTGATCCGCATGCGCCGACCGGTCGCCCAGGTGATCCGCATCCTGCCGCTGGCCCAGCGCCTCAGGCAGCCGGCGCTGCGTGAAACCCTGCGGATATTTTCCGGGCTCTGGTATTGGCCGATTCTGTTGATGGTACTGGTTTCGATCATCAACCTGATCGGTGCCGGGGCCGACAACCAGAGAGTGCTGCGCAGCGCCTTGTTCACCACGGTGTTGCTGATTGCCACGGTGTTCCTCAGCACCACGCTGCACCATTTGTTCAAGGCCCGCAGCGAGACGGAGCTGCGCCGCAGCAGCGCCTACAAGGAACGCTTTCTCAATCTGTCCCACGCCTTGCTGCGCATCGGCATGGCCATCGTGTTCATCGATATCCTCGGACGGATCTGGGGCGTGTCGCTGTTCGAATTCGCAGTGACCAATGCCGTGGGCCGGGCGATCAGCGATTCCCTGAGCCACATCGGTTTGATCCTCCTGGTGACCTGGATGGTCTGGGTGTTGCTCGACACGGCCATTCAGGAAGCCCTGAAACCACCCACCAACAAGCGCTCGGCGCGCCAGCCGAGTACGCGGGTGAAAACCATCCTGCCGCTGCTGCGCAACGCGATCAAAATCATCCTGGTGGTGATTTGCGCGATCACCACCATGGCCAACCTGGGAATCAACGTCGCGCCATTCCTGGCCGGTGCCGGGGTCATCGGCCTGGCGATCGGTTTCGGTTCCCAGCAACTGGTGCAGGATGTGATTACCGGGTTGTTCATCATCATCGAAGACACCTTGTCCATTGGTGACTGGGTGGTGCTCGATTCCGGCCACGCAGGCACCGTCGAAGGCCTGACCATTCGCACCTTGCGCCTGCGCGACGGCAAGGGATTCGTGCACTCGGTGCCGTTCGGGCAGATCAAGGCCGTGACCAACCAATCGCGGCAATTCGCCTATGCGTTTTTCTCGGTGCAGTTCACTTACGACACCGATGTCGACAAGGCCATCGAACTGATCCGCGAGGCCGGGCACTCCATCAGCAACGACCCGTTCCTGCGCTACAACCTGCAAGGATCGCTGGATGTGTTTGGCGTCGACAAGATGGACCTCAACGGTGTGGTGCTGACCGCGCAATTCCGCACGGTGTCCGGTGGTCAATACGCGGTGAGCCGGGCCTTCAACCAGCGGTTGAAAAAGCTTGTGGATAACTGCCCGTGGGTGAACTTCGCGCAGACTTATCCACAGCAGGCGCTGGTGCCGCGGCATCCGGTCGAAGCGCCGCCGGAGATCGAACCAGAGCATGCTGCTGTGTTGATGCCGGATCGGCCGCGTTCTCAGTAAGTCGCCCGGGAGGTTTATGGCGGCTGTAATGGCCCCATCGCGAGCAAGCTCGCTCCCACAGGGTTTTGTGGTGGCACATCAATCTGTGCCCTTGCCCAGATCAACTGTGGGAGCGGGCTTGCTCGCGAAGGCGCCAGACCAGACAACTTCAATGCCGAATCAGTTTGTTGCGCACCTCGGCACCACCGAGCTGATCCAACTCCCCCCAGAACTGCTGCTTGCCGGCAATCTCGGCAGCCACCGGCAACCCGTCCCGATACACCAGCCGATTGCTCGCCAGCGCTGGGACTTTCATGCCGGGCAATAGCGTGCCGGCGAGGTTCAGCGGATCGACCCCGCACACCGCGACCAGGCTGCCGTCATGGGGCCGACGCCGCACCTCTCGCAACAAGGGGATCGCCTCGGGCAGGGCGAATTGCTCGCCCGCCAGGCCACTGACAAACCGCCCGCCGCGAATCTCGCCGCGTGCCTCCAACCGATGGAAGGTACGCAGCAGTTCCCGCCAGCTCGGCAACCAGTCCGCCTCGCGTTCCAGCAAGCGCCAGAGCACCACGCCGTAGCGGCGCAGCAAGGTCATGGCGATGTGTTCAAGGGTTTCGGCAGACATCCGCAGGTTTTGCACCATCGGCCCGGTAGGTGCGCGTCGCAACAGGGCCCAGCGTCCGGCGTCGTCCATGCCACCGATGAATGCTCCGCGTCCACGCCGACTGTTGCGCGGCTGGCGCTTGCTGGCCGGGGTAATCAGGGCGCGCAATCCGGCGAAGCTGTCGGCGTTCACCAGCCCCGCGCCCACCAGTTCCTGCAGGGCGATTTCCAGCTCTGAACGCAGCAGGTGGGCCTCATGGATCAGCTCATCGAAAAACAGCGCGCCATGCTGGCTGAGGGCGGCGTGGACCTTTTGCGTTTTCGGCGACAGTTCGCTGACCGGCGTCTGTTCGGTCAAGCTGCTCCAGAGGCCGACCTGGTTGCGCGGCAGCAACACGATCGGCGTGCTGCGCAGGGCGGTGCTGGCGCTTTTGTTGTGCGCAGTCAGGCGTGTCCATACCAGTCTGCCGCTGCGGCACAACTCATCCAGCCAGGTCGCCGAGTAGTCCTTGATTCGCGCTGGCAGGATATCGCTGTCCCAGGCTGAAGCAGCGGCGGGGTAGCCTTCGAATTGCGCAATAACGGCCGGCAAAACCGCCGCGCCCTGGCCCTGGCTTGCGCTCGATACATGCTGCCAGTCGAACAGGAATCGCATGAAATCCTGCAATGCCACCGGCTCGATTTCCCGGCGCAGGCGCTTGACCGTATAGCGGTGAATCCGCGCCAGCAAATGCCGCTCGCACCATTCTTCCTGGGCGGTGCCCGGGGTGAATCGGCCGCGCAGCACGTAACCTTCGCGTTCCAGTTGCGCCAGGGCCTGGTTGACCTGCGCAGCGGGCAAACCGAGCGGTTCGGCAATGCGCTCGAGAGCCAGCGGCCCGAAGGCGCTGAGCCGTGCACGGATCAGTTCGAGGATGGCGTCGTCGGGTTCCCAGGCCTCCTCGAAGTCCGGCAGCGCTTGCAGCGATGGCGTCAATTCGGCCTGTGGATAAATCGCCCGCAGGCAGGTCAGGCGTTCCAGTGCCAGCCACAGCGATTGCCCGGCGTTGATCTGCAAACGGCTCGCGCGCCCGCTGTCGGCCAGGGTTGTGAGCCAGTCTAGCCACTGCGGATTGGCGCTGGCCTCGGCATTGGTGATGCACGCCAGGCTCATCAAGGCCTCATGCATTTCATCGACACCGGAGGGCGTCGGCCAGGCTTCGTCGCGCACGGCGGCAATCGCCTCGGCGTCCAGCGCACCAAGATCATCGGTGGATTGCGGGTCGCTCCAGCGGCGGTTGAGTACGGCTTGAGTGCGGCGTTCTTCCAGTGGTGCATCGTCGAGAAAGGTATAGGGCCGGGCGCTGAGAATCTCCGCCGCCAGCGGCGAGGGTGCCGGCAAGTCGCGGCTGATCAGGCGAATGTCGCCGCGCTCCATGCGTCGAAGCAAAGCCAGCCAGCCTTCGGTGTCCATGGCGTCGTGCAGGCAATCGTCGAGGGTCTGTTCCACCAACGGATGGTCGGGAATCTCCCGTTCGCCAGCGAGGTTTTCCACGCAGGCGATCTGATCGGGAAACACGCTGGCGATCAGGTCTTCGCTTTTCATCCGCTGGATCTGCGGCGGGACCTTGCGCCCGCCGCTGTAGCGCGGTAGCGCCAGGGCCACGCCGGCATTCCAGCGCCAGCGCACGCCGAACAGCGGCGCGTCGAGCACGGCTTGAATCAGGATGTGTTCGGCACTGTTGCTGTGCAGGTAGCGCCAGACGTCATCCAGTTCAAAACTGTGGCCGGTGGACAACGACAGCACGATGGCGTCTTCGCTGGCGGCTGCCTGCAACTCGAAGTTGAAGGTGCGACAGAAGCGCTTGCGCAAGGCCAGGCCCCAGGCGCGGTTGATGCGGCTGCCGAACGGCGTGTGAATGACCAGTTGGGTGCCGCCGGACTCGTCGAAAAAGCGTTCCATCAGCAGCGTGTCCTGGGATGGCAGGGCACTCAGCGCTTGCCGTGCGCGAGCCAGGTAGTCCACCAGTTGTTCGGCGCTGGCAAGGTTCAGGCCCAGGGTCTCGGTCAGCCAGTCGAGTGCTGGTTGCAAGTTGCCTGGCGCAGCCCCCAGCAGGTCGTCGAGTTGTGCCTGCAAGCGCGCCACCGCCGCGGACAATTCGGCGCTGCGCCCCGGTGCTTCACCGAGCCAGAACGGAATGGTCGGCGGCAGGCCCCGGGCATCCTCGACCCGGACTTTGCCGGTTTCCACCCGCAGGATCCGATAGGACGTGTTGCCCAACTGGAAGATATCCCCGGCAATGCTTTCCACTGCGAAGTCTTCGTTGATGGTGCCGATGTTCAGCCCTTGAGGCTCCAGCAGCACGCTGTAGTCGGCGTTGTCCGGAATGGTCCCGCCACTGGTCACCGCCGTCAGTTTTGCGCCCCGGCGCCCGCGCAGGGTGCGGCTCACGGCGTCGCGATGCAGATAGGCGCTACGGATGCCCTGACGGCCGTTGTAGCCCTCGGCGAGCATGTGCAGCAGTGCCTGATAGTGTTTGTCGTCGAGTGCGGCGTAGGGCGAGGCGCGGCGCAGCATGTGCAGCAGCGCTTGCTCCGGCCATTCCTGACAACTGACCTCGGCGATGATCTGCTGCGCCAGCACGTCCAGCGGCGCTCGCGGGATCAGTAAGGTATCGAGTTCGCCCCGACGCACGCAGTCGAGCAGCGCGGCACATTCGATCAGGTCGTCGCGGGTGGTGGCGAACAAACGGCCCTTGGGCGTGCCGCCGACCTGGTGCCCGGAACGGCCGACCCGTTGCAGAAACCCGGCAATCGAACGCGGCGAGGCGATCTGGCACACCAGGTCGACGTCGCCGATGTCTATCCCCAGTTCCAGCGATGCCGTGGCAATCAGCACTTGCAGGTCGCCGCGCTTGAGTCGCTGCTCGGCGTCCAGGCGAAACTCCTTGGCCA
Source organism: Pseudomonas sp. S2_F07 (assembly GCF_054668325.1). NCBI lineage: Bacteria > Pseudomonadati > Pseudomonadota > Gammaproteobacteria > Pseudomonadales > Pseudomonadaceae > Pseudomonas > Pseudomonas sp. S2_F07. The sequence goes on along the minus strand of NZ_CP162758.1, from coordinate 3,203,421 downwards.
GGCTGCCGTGATGGGCGGCCACGGCATCCTTGCCCAGGCGCTCGCTCAGGTGCCGGCTCAGGCGCTCGGCGAGGCGCCGGGTGTTGACGAAAATCAGCGTGGTCCGGTGTTCCCGGGCGAGGGCGGCGAGGCGGTCGTACACCAGTTCCCAGACATCGTTGGCCATCACGGCCGATAGCGGCACGGGCGGCACTTCGATGTCCAGGTCGCGGGGGCGGGCGTGGCCGATGTCGACGATCTCGCACGGACGATCGCCACCGACAAGGAAGCGCGAAACGGCTTCGATGGGCTTTTGCGTGGCCGACAGACCGATGCGCAGCAGCGGCTCCGGGCAGAGTGCTTGCAGGCGTTCAAGGCTCAGTGCCAGGTGGCTGCCGCGTTTGCTGGCGGCCATGGCGTGGATCTCGTCGACGATCACCGTGCGTGCCGTGCCGAGCATCTGCCGGCCGGAATCGGAGCCGAGCAGCACATACAGGGATTCCGGCGTGGTCACCAGAATGTGCGGCGCCGTTTTGCGCATCGCCGAACGGTCTTTTTGCGGTGTATCGCCGGTGCGCACGGCAGTGCTGATCTGCAGTTGCGGCAGGCCCATCACGCCCAATTGCTCGGTAATGCCGGCCAGCGGGTTTTGCAGGTTGATCTGGATGTCGTTGGACAGCGCCTTGAGGGGCGAGACGTAGACCACCAGGGTGGCGTCGGGCAAGCCTTCGGGGTTTTCCAGGCCGCGGTGTACCAGGTCGTCGATGACGGCGAGAAAGGCGGTAAGGGTCTTGCCGGAACCGGTGGGCGCGGCGACCAGGGTCGAGCGGCGCTGGCGGATCAACGGCCACGCCCGGGCCTGGGCGGCGGTGACGGCCGGGAACGTATGGTTGAACCAGGCGCTGACGGCAGGGTGAAAGCCGCTCAGGGCACTGTCTGCGGGGATGGGCAGGTTCATGCAGCAATTTATGCGGGTGGGGACGGGAAGTTGCAAGTACCGCTCAAGACCTTCGCTGGTCTTCAGGGCCTCATCGCGAGCAAGCTCGCTCCCACAGGGGGGCGGTTTACACAAAACCATTGTGGGAGCGAGCTTGCTCGCGATGAGGCCAGTGGCGGCAACGCAAAAGTCGGACATCTACACTTTACGGGTGACGGTTGCGCACTAAACCCGCAAAATGCAACGATTCCGGCAATTATCAACGACATCGCCTGGGGCGGTGTCGATAAAGCCATCGTTTCAATCAGACTGGGCCTGCTGACTCTATGCGAATGCGCCTTATGTTACTGGGCGGCGGAAATGCCCTTGGGCAGGCGCTGATTCGCCTTGGTGCGGAGGAAGACATCGGATTCCTCGCCCCCCGCCCGCCCGAAGACGGCTGGGATGCCGCGAGCCTGACACAACTGCTCGACGACACCCGTCCCGATGCATTGATCAACCTTGCCTACTACTTCGACTGGTTTCAGGCCGAGGCAGTGAGCGAATCGCGCCTGGCCGGCCAGGAGCGCGCTATCGAGCGTCTGGCGGAACTGTGCCAGCACCACAACATCGTTCTGCTGCAACCCTCCAGCTATCGCGTGTTCGACGGCTCCCGCGCCACGGCCTACAGCGAAAAAGACGAACCGGTACCCCTGGGTCTGCGGGGTCAGGCATTGTGGCGGATCGAGCAAAGTGTGCGCGCTACCTGCCCCCAGCACGTGCTGCTGCGTTTCGGCTGGCTGCTGGACGATAGCCCGGACGGCGCCCTTGGCCGCTTCCTCGCCCGTGCCGAGCAACCCGAAGAGCTGCTGATGGCCGACGACCGACGGGGCAATCCGACGCCGGTCGACGATGCCGCCCGCGTGATCATTTCAGTGCTCAAGCAACTCGATTGCGCCGCGCCGCTGTGGGGCACCTACCACTACGCCGGGCATGAGGCGACCACGCCGCTGGCGCTGGGGCAGGCGATCCTGACCGAAGCCCGCAGCCTGCATCCGCTGGCTATCGAAGCCCCGACCGCCCAGGCCCACGCCGCGCGTCCGGATGCCGCCGAAGAACCGCAACACGCGGTACTGGCCTGCAAAAAAATTCTGCACACCTTTGGAATCAAACCGCGCGCCTGGCGTGCGGCGCTTCCCGGTCTACTGGACAGGTTTTATCGCCATGGCTGACGGCCCCGTTTTGATCACCGGTGGTGCCGGTTTCATTGGTTCTCACCTGACTGACGCGCTGCTTGCCAAGGGCCACTCGGTGCGGATTCTCGATGACCTGTCCACGGGCAAACGCAGCAATCTGCCGCTGGACAATCCCGGGGTCGAACTGATCGTTGGCGACGTGGCCGATGCAGCTTTGGTTGCCCGGACGATGGCCGGTTGCAGCGCCGTGGCGCACCTGGCGGCCGTGGCTTCGGTGCAGGCCTCGGTAGACGATCCGGTGCGCACGCACCAGAGCAACTTCATCGGCACGCTGAACGTCTGCGAAGCCATGCGCCAGACCGGGGTCAAGCGTGTGCTGTTTGCTTCGAGCGCGGCGGTGTATGGCAACAACGGCGAAGGTGAGTCGATTGACGAAGACACGCCCAAGGCGCCGTTGACGCCTTACGCGGTGGACAAACTGGCCAGCGAGCATTACTTCGACTTCTACCGCCGCCAACATGCGCTGGAGCCGGTGATTTTCCGCTTCTTCAACATCTTCGGTCCGCGCCAGGATCCGTCCTCGCCGTACTCCGGGGTAATCAGCATATTCAGCGAGCGCGCACTGAAGGGCTTGCCGATCACGGTGTTCGGCGATGGCGAGCAGACCCGGGATTTTGTCTATGTCGAAGATCTGGTCGACTTGCTGGTGCAGGCCATCGAGAAGCCCCGGGTCGAAGACGGTGCGGTCAACGTCGGCTGGAACCAGGCGACGACCCTCAAGCAAATGCTCGAAGCGCTCGAAGCGGTGGTCGGCAAGCTGCCACCGGTGAGCTACGGCCCGGCGCGCTCCGGTGACATTCGTCATTCCCGGGCGAACAACCGGCGCCTGTTGGAACGCTTCAGTACCACTGAGCAGACCCCGATGCGCGAGGGGCTGGCGCGGTTGCTGGGGCGATAGATCGCTTCCATGCGGACATGAAAAAGGCGCCTTTTTACAGGCGCCTTTTTCATGGCCGGAATTTACGTACAACTTGTGCAACTCCTGTGGCGAGGGAGCTTGCTCCCGCTCGACTGCGCAGCAGTCGTAAATCCAGTCAATGCGGTTTGTTTGAATCACCGCTTTTGTCGGTTTTAGGGTCGCTTCGCAACCCAGCGGGAGCAAGCTCCCTCGCCACAACAGCCAGGTTCACCACCACGTGAACATTCTTCCAGCAGTGTCGCTTAGAACTTGTAACCCAGACCCACCATGTAGACGAACGGATCCACATCAACGTCTACCTTGGCCCGGGTGCCCGGTGCAATGGCGTTGTTTTCCACAGTGGCGGTGGTATCGATGTCGATGTAGCGCACCTGGGCGTTAATCATCACGTTGTCGGTCAGCATGTAGTCGGCACCGACCTGCCAGGCCAGCCCCCAGGAATTATCCGCCTTGAAGTTACTGAAACCGGCGGACTGGGCTCGGCTGCCGACATGTTCGTCGTAGATATAGGTGTAGTTGATGCCACCGCCGATGTACGGCTGGAACGCCGACTTGGGATCCAGCGGGTAATACACCAGGCTCAAGGTCGGCGGCAGCTGTTTGATGCTACCGAGCTTGCCGTTGGCGGGTGCCAGCGCGGTGCCCTTGATTTTTACATCATGTTCAAATGGGGTCGCCGCCAGCAGCTCGATGCCCAGGTGGTTGGTGAGCATGTAGGCGAAGTTCAAGCCCAGTTGCGTATCGCTGCTCAGTGTCGCCTTGCCACCCAGGTCGGCACCCGCCAGCGGGCCTTGATCAACCTTGACACTGGAGCTGTCGGCTTCCGGGTTGACGGTGATTGCACCGGCGCGAAGGAGAATGTCGCCCGCCTCGAAGGCGTGGGCGAGCGGGGCTGCAAGCGCGAGGGCAACCAGCGAAGCGCTGAGCATGGACTTGTTCATGGGGGCTCCAGAGGACGTTAAAAAGTTCGATGTCCAATGGTAAGCGGGCTAACTATTCGGTCTTTTGATGCAGCTCAATGAAAGTGGGGTGGGAGTGATTTTTGTGGTGTTTTTCATGGCCTCATCGTCGGATCGCCGCCCGGAGCAAGCTCGCTCCCACAAGGAGTTGTGGTGTGCTGAAGATTTGTGTTTCAGCACTTGACCCTGTGGGAGCGAGCTTGCTCGCGATGGCGGACAGACAGTTGACACAATACAGTCGGACTCACTCCGGCAGTTCATACAGGTAAATCTTGTCCGCCTCCATCTGATATCCGGCATCCGCCAGTTCGCTGGTGGACGCCTTGACCTGCAACGCGCCTTCGATCCAGTAAGGCTGATACAACTCGTCGAGCTTCACGCCAACCTCACTTTTGACGTGCACGATCTGGTTCGACGGCGGTGGCGGCACATGGATGCAGGCGCCGAAATACGGCACCAGCAGAAACTCCGTGGTGCGGCCTTCCTCGCTCACTTCCAGCGGCACGATGTAACCCGGCAGGCGAATGTTCTGGCCATCGAGGGTCTTGACCACCGGTGCATTGGGCAGGTCTTGCTTGGCGGCGGGCGCCGATTCGGCCGACAGAGCATTGCTCATCTGCGAAAGATCGTGCAGCGGCGTCATGTTCGGCACTTCTTTTGGCGCGTCGGGCGGGATCATCTCCGACCAGGTCAGGTCTTTTGGCTGGGCCGCCCACAGCGGCAGGGCGACCAGCATCAACAGCGCAAGTACGGCGCGGGGCATTTTCAACGTCCTCATAAACGAATCGACAGGCCATCGGCCAGGGATTGGCGATAGGCGCGCCAGGCCGGCACACTGCCCATCAGCAGCGCGGCGATCAGGATGCCACCGAGCAGCGTCCATTCATATTCGCTCGGCCAGGACAGCGGCAGGAACAGACCGTAGTTGGCTTGCACATAGCCCTGGGCCGCCGCGATGCACACATACAACAACGCCACACCGGCGATCACGCCCGACAGCGCCAGGGCAAAGGCTTCCAGAACCAACAGCGTCGCGATGTGCCAGGGGCGTGCGCCCACCGAGCGCAGGATCGCCATCTCCCGGCGGCGTTCATTGAGGCTGGTGAGAATCGCCGTTAGCATGCCGATCAACCCGGTCAGCACCACAAACAGCGAGACCACGAACAAAGCCTTTTCCGCGGTGCCCATCAGACTCCACAGCTCCTGCAACGCCACGCCCGGCAGGATCGCCAGCATCGGCTCACCACGGAACTCGTTGATTTCCCGTTGCAGGGCAAAGGTCGAAATCTTGTTGTTCAGGCCGAGCATGAACGCGGTGATCGCTTGCGGCGTGAGGTCCATGTTGCGCGCCTGGTCGGCGGTGATGCGCCCCTCGCCCCGGGCCGGCACGCCGTTATGCCAGTCGATGTGAATCGCTTCCATGCCACCGAGGCTGATGTGCAGCGTGCGGTCCACCGGTGTGCCGGTGCGTTTGAGAATGCCGACCACGGTGAACGGCTTGTCGTCGTGCTTGACCAGGCTGATCGCCGCCACGCCGTGGGCCAGCACCAGTTTGTCACCGAGTTTGTAGTGCAGTGCATCGGCCACTTCGGCGCCGAGCACCACTTCGAACGGGTCAGTGGCAAAAGCCCGGCCATCGGCCAGTTGCAGGTGTTGCTGGCGTCCGTACTGGTAATGTTCGAAGTACGCCTCAGTGGTCCCCATCACCCGATAACCACGATGGGAGTCGCCGAGGGACATCGGGATCGCCCACTTCACTTTCGGGTTGCTGGCGAAGTGTTCGAAGCTGTCCCAGCGGATGTTGTTGGTGGCGTTGCCGATACGGAACACCGAATACAGCAACAGGTTCACCGAGCCGGAGCGGGCGCCGACGATCAGGTCGGTGCCGCTGATGGTGCTGGCGAAACTGGCCTTGGCTTCGGTGCGCACGCGCTCCACAGCCAGCAACAGGCACACCGACAGGGCAATGGCGAACGCGGTGAGGATCGCGGTGAAGCGACGGTTAGCCAGGCTGGCCATGGCTAGACGAAACAGATACATCTCAGACCTCGGACGGGGTGGCGGCGCGATTGAGTTCGGCCAGCGACAGGTTGTGGTCGAACAGCGGCGCCAGGCTCTGGTCATGGCTGACGAACAACAGGCTCGACCCGGCTTCGCGGCACTCGGCGAACAGCAGGCGAATGAAGTTCTCGCGGGCGTCGTAATCGAGGGCCGAGGTCGGCTCATCGGCGATCACCAGTTCCGGTTGACCGATCAGTGCGCGGGCGGCGGCGACCCGTTGCTGCTGGCCGATGGACAGCGAGTCGGCGCGGCGACCGAGGATGTTTTCATCCTTCAAACCCAGGTGGGCGAGCAGCGTGGCGGCGGCTTTGTCGACGCTGCCGTGGCGTTGTTTCGCCCGTTCGGCGCGCAGTTTCGAGAAGTGGCAGGGCAGTTCGACGTTCTCGCGCACCGACAGAAACGGCAGCAGGTTGAACTGCTGGAAGATGTAGCCGGTGTGATCGACGCGGAAGTGGTCGCGGGCGCCGGCCGAGAGTTGCGTCAGTTCCTGGCCGAGCAGGCGGATGCTGCCGCGATCAGGCTTTTGCACGCCGCCGAGCAAGCCGAGCAGGGTGGTCTTGCCGCTGCCGCTGGGGCCTTTGAGGAACAGGGTTTCGCCGCGCTCCAGGCGAAACGCCGGGATGTCCAGCAGCGGCGGGTGACCGGGCCAACTGAAGCCCAGGTCGGACAGTTCGATGAGTGCTTGGGTCATTTAGCCGATTTCATGGGTGTTGATTGACCTGTGTAGGAGCTGCCGCAGGCTGCGATCTTTTGATCGTTGAAGGTCAAAAGATCGCAGCCTCGTTTCACTCCGCAGCTCCTACAGGGGGGCTTCAGTGAATTCAGAATTTCAGCGCAGCAGCCTTGGCCGTCACTTCAACCCCTTGCTGCCCGCTCGGGCCGATCAGTTGTACCTGAATTTTCCGGGTGGCCGGGAAGCGGGTGAAAATATTCGCCAGGTCCAGGGTCTTCAATGCATCTGGCGTGGCGCAGGTGAACTGATAGCGAGCGTGGATTTCGCTGTGATCATGATGATGTTCGTGGCCGTCTTCGTCCTTGGCGTCTTCATCGTGATCATCGTCGGCCTCGGGCTTGTCGCCGAACAGCGGGCTTTCCAGTTCCTGGTTTTCCACCACGCAACCGGCGGCTTTCGGCAGGTTGAACAGGGCCAGTGGTTGCTCGAGTTGCGCGCGGGTGGCGGCGACCTTGGCTTTGTCGGCGTCGCTGGTGGCGACGTGCTCGAAACCCACCAGGTTCATGGCCGGGCTTTCCAGCTCCAGCTCCAGGGTCTTGCCATCCAGCGCCGCGTTCAGGCGTCCCACGCCGTGTTCGTGGGCGGCCAGGCTGCCATGCTCATGATCGTGTTCGTCGGCGGCATGGGCGACAGCCAGCGGCAACATGGCAAACGGCAGGGCGAGAAGCAGACAGCGCATGACGAGTCTCCGAAAAGTAAAATGAAGAAAATGTTATGTAATCTTATAACGTAAGTGCGGAGAGTTTGACTGCCTGCTTGGCGTTGCACAAGTCCCATGGGAGCATGCCGGGAAGAAATGTGCGGGAGCAGACCTATGTTGCGAATTCGCGGAAGCATCGGCGATTGGCCGGTGGATTTGACCCTGGAGATGGACGACGCGGACTGGGCGCGGCTAGGGGCGCAGTTGCAGGTGGAAAAATCCGCCGTCAGCGTGCCAGCGGCGAAACCACTGAATCAGGATGATGCGCTGTGGCAGATCGCCGGGGATTTGCTGCGCAAGGCAGGGCAGCTCAGCGGGCCGGACCTGCTTGATCAACTCGAAGGGCTGACCGGCAGCGCGGCGGCGGGCAAACGCCTGCTGGTGCGTTTGCGCCATAGTCCGGACGTGAAGGTAGTGAGCGGCGGGGATACGCCGCTCTACAGCTGGATCGAGTAGACCGTAAAAAGATCGCAGCCTGCGGCAGCTCCTACAGGGTGAATACATATTCTCTGTAGGAGCTGCCGCAGGCTGCGATCTTTTGATTTTTAATAGAGGGCGGCAAACAACTTGCGGCGGTAGGTGCTCACCAACGGATGATCATTGCCCAGCAACTCGAACACCTGCAGCAAGGTCTTGTGTGGCAGGCCTTCGCTGTAGCTGCGGTTGCGGGTGAACAGCTTGAGCAAAGCATCCAGAGCGGCGTCGTACTGCTGACGGGCCAGTTGCTGGATCGCCAGTTGATAGACCGCTTCATCGTCCAGCGGGTCTTTTGCCAGCCGGGCCTTCAGATCGGCGGCATCCGGCAGGTCCTTGGCCAGACCGAGAAACTTGATCTGTGCCTTGGCGCCAGCCAGCGCGGCCTTGTGCTCGTCGCTCTTGACCGCATCCAGCACGGCTTGCGCTTCGCCCAGTTCACCGCGCTCGGTCAGGCAGCGGGCGTAGAGGATCAGTGCCTTGGCGTTGGTGTTGTCTTCACCCAGGATCACTTTGAGCAGCGCTTCGGCATCGGCAAAGCGGCTGTCGTCGAACAGCGCCTGGGCCTGTTCGAACGGATCGGCGGCGGCCGGTGGCGGCATCTGCACGTGGGGTTCGAGCAGGGCGCGCACGGCGGATTCCGGCTGGGCACCGGCAAAGCCGTCGACAGGCTGGCCGTCCTTGAACAGCACCACGGTCGGCAGGCTGCGGATGCCGAAGCGGGCGACGATGTCTTGTTCGAGGTCGCAATTGACCTTGGCCAGCAGCAATTCACCCTGATAGCTCTCGGCAATGCTCTGCAACATCGGCATCAGCACTTTGCAGGGCGCGCACCATTCGGCCCAGAAATCCACCAGCACCGGCTTGTGGAAAGAGTTCTCGATCACCGACTGGTCGAAATCGGCAGTCGTGGCGTCGAAGATGTACGGCGTTTCCTGACTCATGGGCAATCTCGTAAAAGCGTGAATGGGGCAACTATACGGCTTGGTGGGGGCGCGCCGGAAGCGGGGTGGCCGTTAGAGATGTTTCGTCTGACAAGACGTCATCGCGAGCAAGCTCGCTCCCACAGGGATTGAAGTCGGCCACAAGACTTGTGGTTCACACCAACCACTGTAGGAGCGAGCCTGCTCGCGATGCTTTTAGCTAGCGCTGCGCGTGGTACAGGCTCACATGCCGAAACTCGTGGGGCTCGGCCAGATCCGGCAGGGTCATCGCCTCCAGCATCTCTATGCGCCGGTACAACGGATGGCGAAAATCCCGCACTCGAGAATCCGCCACCAGCGCCTCTCGGCCGCGGCTGAGGAACTGGTCGAGCAGCGGCAGGTTGGCCCTGTCGTACAGCACATCCGCCACCAGAATCAGGTCGAAGCGATCAGCCTCAGCAAAAAAATCCGTCGAGTAGTTGAGCTCTACGTCATTGAGCTCGGCATTGGCCCGACACGCGGCAATCGCCAGTGGGTCGAGGTCGCAGGCCAGCACTTCCAGCGCGCCGGCCTTGGCAGCGGCAATCCCCGCCACCCCGGAACCGGCACCGAAATCCAGCACGCGCTTGCCTTCGACCCAATGCGGGTTGTCGGCCAGATAACGGGCCACGGCCAGGCCGCTGGCCCAGCAGAAACTCCAGTACGGCGGCTCATGCAGGATGCGCCGGGTCTCTTCCGGGCTGAAGGCGCGGTCCATGTTGTCGCCGTCGATCAGCCACAACTTCAGGTCGGTCCCTGGTAACTCACAGGCAACCAATTGCGCATCACCGAGCAGTTCACCCAACGCCTTTTGCAGGTCGAGCGGTGCACTCATGGGGCTTTGACGAATTGCAGTTGACCCAGGGCCTGGGTGGTCGGCTGGGTAATCAGCTGCGACGGCAAGTGCAGGATCAGCTGCCCGGACTGACTGGCGCGGCCTCGCAGTTCAACACGGCCCCCGGACGGGAAGGATTGCGGATTGAAACGCAGGTGAAATGGCAGCACCTGGTTGTTGCCGATCAGGCTGGAACTGGCGAGCAATTGTTGCGGGCGGTCCTTATCGTCGATCACCAGCAATGCCAGTTCGACCTCAGCGCCGGCTGGAACGCCTTGCAGGGTACCGCTCAGTTCACGCTGATAGGCGGGCAGAGGGCCGAGGTCAGCCGCCTCCCGGGCTTTCTTCTGCGCTTGCTGCGGCGCCGGGCCTGGCGTTGGCGGCTGGGACTTGGGGGCATCGCTGCCGCAAGCCACCAGCAGACTGAAAACACTGAGCAAAATGAGCGGACGTAACGACATTGGTGGCTCCATAAAGCTGAATTCCATGGATCAAGTGATCATCCCGTCTGTATACCGCAAACCCTATGGCTTGTCTTGCCACCGGGATGCGCTACCATGGCCCTCCCTTTTTTTGTTGCCTGCCACCATGCACTGTCCCTTCTGCGGTGCCAACGACACCAAGGTCATCGACTCGCGTCTGGTCGCCGAGGGCGAACAGGTGCGCCGCCGGCGTGAATGCCTGGCCTGCGGCGAGCGTTTCACGACGTTCGAGACGGCTGAACTGGTGTTGCCGCGCCTGATCAAAACCGACGGCAGTCGCCAGCCGTTCGACGAAGAAAAACTCCGCGCCGGCATGCAGCGCGCGCTGGAGAAGCGCCCGGTGAGTGTCGAGCGCCTCGAGTCGTCGCTGGTGCACATCAAACACAAACTGCGCGCCACGGGCGAGCGCGAGGTCAAATCCCTCGTGGTCGGCGAACTGGTGATGGCCGAGCTGCAGAAGCTCGACGAAGTCGCCTATATCCGCTTCGCTTCGGTATATCGTCGCTTCCAGGATCTCAATGAGTTCCGCGAAGAGATCGATCGCCTGGCCCGTGAACCGGTGAAAGAATGACCATACCCGCAGAACAAGCCATCCTCGACGCCCATTTCATGGCTCGTGCCCTGGAACTGGCGCGCAAGGGACATTACACGACGCACCCCAATCCGCGTGTCGGTTGCGTGATCGTGCAGGGCGGGCAGATTGTCGGCGAAGGCTGGCACGAGCGCGCCGGCGAGCCCCACGCTGAAGTCCACGCCTTGCGCGCGGCCGGTGAGCAAGCTCGTGGCGCCACCGCATACGTGACGCTTGAGCCTTGCAGCCACCACGGCCGCACACCGCCTTGCGCCGATGCACTGGTCAATGCCGGTGTGGCTCGCGTGGTCGCAGCGATGCAGGACCCGAATCCGGAAGTCGCCGGTCGCGGTCTGCAACGCCTGGCCCAGACCGGTATCGCCACTGAAAGCGGTGTGCTGGAAGGCGAGGCGCGCAAGCTTAATCAAGGCTTTCTGAAACGCATGGAACACGGCTTGCCGTTCGTGCGGGTCAAGCTGGCCATGAGCCTGGACGGGCGCACGGCGATGGAAAGCGGCGAAAGCCAGTGGATCACCGGCCCGGCAGCGCGTTCGGCGGTACAACGGCTACGTGCCCAGGCGAGTGTGGTGCTGACTGGTGCCGATACAGTGCTGGCGGACAGTGCTCGTTTGACCGTGCGCGCCGATGAGTTGGGTCTGGATGCCGGGCAAACGGCACTGGCCATGAGCCGTCCACCGCTGCGGGTGCTGGTCGACGGGCGCCTGCGGGTGCCGCTGGATGCACCGTTCTTCAAGGCCGGGCCGGCGCTGGTCGCGACCTGCGTGGCAGTGGAAGAGCAATACGCCAACGGTCCGGAATGCCTGATCGTGCCGGGCTACGATGGCCAGGTCGATCTGCGCCAGCTGCTGGTTGAGCTCGCCGCCCGTGGTGCCAACGAGGTGCTGGTCGAGGCCGGCCCGCGTCTGGCGGGTGCCTTTGCCCAGCTCGGTCTGGTGGACGAGTTCCAGATTTTTATTGCCGGCAAGTTCCTGGGTTCCTCGGCGCGGCCGCTGCTGGACTGGCCGCTCGCGCAAATGAAGGATGCGCCCGAGCTTAAAATCATCGAAATTCGCGCGGTGGGCGATGACTGGCGAGTCATTGCCATTCCTACGCCAGCAGCGAGCGTATAATTTCCGGCCATCGCTATAGCGCTGGCTTTGTTCTCGAGGAGAACCTCATGTTTACCGGCATCATCGAATCCATCGGCAGTATTCGTGCATTGACCCCAAAGGGCGGTGATGTGCGGGTTCACGTCGAAACCGGCAAGCTCGACCTGAGCGACGTCAAACTGGGCGACAGCATCGCGGTCAACGGCGTGTGCCTGACGGCCGTGGAATTGCCGGGCAATGGCTTTGCGGCGGACGTCAGTCGCGAAACCCTCGACTGCACCGCCATGAACGACCTGAAAAGCGGCAGCCCGGTCAATCTGGAAAAAGCCCTGACCCCGACCACTCGCCTCGGCGGGCATCTGGTCAGCGGTCACGTCGACGGCGTGGGCGAAGTGGTTGCCCGTACCGAGAACGCGCGCGCCGTGGAATTCCGCATCCGCGCGCCGAAGGACCTGGCCAAATACATCGCCCATAAAGGCTCGATCACCGTCGACGGCACCAGCCTGACCGTGAACGCAGTCGATGGCGCCGAGTTCCTGCTGACCATTATTCCCCACACCCTGAGCGAAACCATCATGGCGTCGTATCAGCCAGGCCGCCGGGTGAACCTGGAGGTGGACTTGCTGGCCCGTTACCTGGAGCGCCTGCTTCTGGGCGACAAGGCCGCAGAGCCGACTGCCGGCAGCACCATTACCGAAAGCTTTCTGGCCCAAAACGGCTACCTCAAATCCTGAGCTCTAATTTCGAAAGAAGGGGGGTGCCTTGTGGCGCTCAATAGCATCGAAGAACTGGTTGAAGACATCCGCCAAGGCAAGATGGTCATCCTCATGGATGACGAAGACCGCGAGAACGAAGGCGACCTGATCATGGCCGCCGAGTGCTGCAAGCCCGAGCACATCAACTTCATGGCCAAGCATGCCCGTGGCCTGATCTGCATGCCGATGAGCCGCGAGCGTTGCGAACTGCTCAAGCTGCCATTGATGGCGCCGCGCAACGGTTCCGGTTTCGGCACCAAGTTCACCGTATCGATCGAAGCGGCCACCGGCGTGACCACCGGCATCTCGGCCGCCGACCGTGCGCGCACCGTGCAGGCTGCCGCTGCCCGTGATGCCAAGGCTGAAGACATCGTCAGCCCGGGCCACATCTTCCCGCTGATGGCTCAGGCCGGCGGTACCCTGGCCCGTGCCGGCCACACCGAAGCGGCGTGCGACCTGGCGCGCATGGCCGGTTTCGAGCCGAGCGGCGTGATCTGCGAAGTGATGAACGACGACGGCACCATGTCCCGTCGCGCCGAGCTGGAAGCTTTTGCCGCTGAACACGACATCAAGATCGGCACCATCGCCGACCTGATTCACTACCGGATGATCCACGAACGTACCGTTCAGCGGATTGCCGAGCAGCCACTGGACAGCGAACTGGGCCAATTCAACCTGGTGACCTATCGTGATTCGGTGGAAGGCGACGTGCACATGGCGCTGACCCTGGGCAACGTATGTGCCGAAGAACCAACCCTGGTTCGCGTGCACAACATGGACCCGCTGCGTGACCTGCTGATGGTCAAGCAACCCGGCCGCTGGAGCCTGCGCGCCGCCATGGCCACGGTTGCCGAGGCTGGCAGCGGCGTGGTGCTGTTGCTCGGTCACCCGCTCGATGGCGACGTGTTGCTCGCGCATATCCGCGAAACCGCCGATCACGCAGCGGTGAAAAAACCGACCACCTACAGCACTGTCGGTGCCGGTTCGCAGATCCTGCGTGACCTTGGCGTACGCAAAATGCGCCTGATGTCGGCACCCATGAAATTTAATGCGATATCCGGTTTCGATCTGGAAGTTGTAGAATACGTGCCCTCCGAATAATGACCGGTTGTTTCCGGCCTTGAATTCGCGGTTCAAATATCACCGAGGGACGCGTACGAGACGCGTCCCGGCTCTTTAAGAGATCTATCGAATGACCCTGAAGACCATCGAAGGTACCTTCATCGCCCCTAAAGGCCGCTACGCTCTGGTAGTGGGCCGTTTCAACAGCTTCGTCGTTGAAAGCCTGGTCAGCGGTGCAGTTGATGCCCTGGTTCGCCACGGCGTGAGCGAAAGCGACATCACCATCATCCGCGCACCTGGCGCCTTCGAAATCCCGCTGGTTGCGCAGAAAGTCGCCCAGAAAGGCGAATTCGCGGCAATCATCGCCCTGGGCGCGGTCATTCGTGGCGGCACCCCGCACTTCGAATACGTGGCTGGCGAGTGCACCAAGGGCCTGGCCCAGGTGTCCATGGAGTTCGGCGTACCGGTCGCTTTCGGCGTCCTGACCGTTGATTCCATCGAGCAAGCCATCGAACGTTCCGGCACCAAGGCCGGCAACAAAGGTGCTGAAGCTGCCCTGTCCGCTCTGGAAATGGTCAGCCTGCTGGCGCAGTTGGAGGCCAAGTGATTAGCGACGAAAGCGATCGTTTCAACCCGCGCGATCCAAAGCCTGCGGATGCCGGCAAGCCATCGAAAAGCGTCAAGCGTCGCGAAGCCCGTCAGCTCGCGACTCAGGCGCTGTACCAATGGCACATGGCCAAGCAGTCGCTGAACGAGATCGAAGCGCAGTTCCGGGTCGATAACGATTTCAGTGATGTCGACGGCGCGTACTTCCGCGAAATCCTGCACGGGGTTCCGCAATTCAAGACCGAAATCGACACCGCGCTCACGCCTTGCCTGGACTTGACCATCGATGAGCTGGACCCGGTTGAACTGGCGGTTCTGCGTCTGTCCACCTGGGAGCTGCTCAAGCGCGTCGACGTGCCGTACCGCGTTGTGATCAACGAGGGTATCGAACTGGCCAAGGTCTTCGGTTCCACCGACGGCCACAAGTTCGTCAACGGTGTGCTCGACAAGCTGGCCCCGCGTCTGCGTGAAGCTGAAGTGAAGGCGTTCAAGCGCTGATCGGCGCTTGGAATGTCGACACGAAGCCATGGGCGAGTTTGAGCTGATCCGCAATTTCTTCGCCGCCGCGCCTTGTGCGCAGGGCGGCGAAGGCGTTGCCCTCGGGATCGGCGATGACTGCGCCTTGCTGGCTGTTCCCTCCGGGGAGCAGATGGCGATCTCTACCGATACGTTGGTGGCCGGTGTGCATTTCGCCGATCCCTGCGATCCGTTTCTGCTCGGTCAGCGCTCGCTGGCCGTGGCCGTCAGCGACCTGGCCGCCATGGGCGCCACCCCGATTGCCTTTACCCTTGCCCTGACTTTGCCGACGGTGACCGCCGATTGGCTGCAAGCCTATGCCCGTGGTTTGAACCAGATGGCGCAAAGCTGCGGCGTGGCGCTGGTGGGGGGCGACACGACCCGCGGGCCGCTGAGCCTGACCATGACCGTGTTCGGACGCGTGCCGGCCGGCCTGGCGCTGACCCGCAGTGGAGCGCAACCGGGCGACCTGCTGTGTGTCGGCGGCAACCTGGGCAATGCCGCCGGTGCCTTGCCCTTGGTGCTCGGCCAGCGCACAGCCGAAGCACGCATTGCCGAGCCATTGCTGGCGCATTACTGGTCGCCGCAACCGCAGCTCGGTTTGGGTCAGGCGCTACGGGGCAAGGCCACTTCGGCAATGGATATCTCCGACGGCCTGCTCGCGGATTGCGGGCATATCGCGCTGGCGTCGAAGGTCGGAATCGAAGTCGAGCGGGATCGATTGCCGCTGTCGCAGAGTCTGGTCGACTTTCTCGGTCAGTCGGACGCACAGGTTGCAGCCCTGAGCGGCGGCGACGATTACGTCCTGGCCTTCACCTTGCCGCCCGTCGAATTGCCGCTATTACTGGCCGGTGGCTGGCCGATCCATGTAATTGGCCAGGTTGTGACAGGGCAGGGCGTGAGGCTGCTGGACGCCGATGGCAAAGACATCACCCCGCAATCCCGGGGTTATCAACATTTTCGGGAGTCACCGTGACAGATCATCCCAAACAGGTCCCGGCGGAGTTCGTACCGCCGTCGGTCTGGCGCAATCCATGGCATTTCCTGGCGTTCGGCTTTGGCTCGGGCACCTTGCCAAAGGCGCCCGGCACTTGGGGGTCGTTGGTTGCGCTGCCCTTTATCCCGTTGTGGCAGATGCTGCCCGACTGGGGTTACTGGCTGATGCTGGGCATCACCATGCTGTTCGGCTTCTGGCTGTGCGGCAAAGTGGCCGACGATTTGCGGGTACACGACCATGAAGGCATCGTCTGGGACGAAATGGTCGGGATGTGGATCACCCTGTGGCTGGTGCCGGAAGGCTGGCAGTGGTTGCTGGCGGGTTTCCTGATGTTCCGCTTCTTCGACATCCTCAAGCCATGGCCGATTCGCTGGATTGACCGGCACGTACATGGCGGCGTCGGCATCATGCTCGATGATGTCCTGGCCGGGGTGTTCGCCTGGTTGGCGATGCAGGGACTGGTGTGGTTTTTCGCCTGACCGGGGATTCCAGGCGTTGATCATGAGAGCTGTTGATTCGAACTGACACGGTTCTTAAGGTAGATGATGTATCCATTGTGGGAGCGGCGGTGCGGTGTATATCAAACATTTTGATAGTTATCGCCGATAATTCAGCCTAAGCGTCCTCCGGAACCTGCTGTTACAATGCCGGCTCTGCGAATCTTCAGACTTTTAGATCAGGAGCACACCGGTGCCTGTCGTTTTTGTCGCCGCTTCCAAGCTGCCAACGCCTTTTGCGCAATTCACCATGCATGGCTTTCTCGATGAAGCCACCGGCCGCGAGCACGTTGTGCTGAGCCTGGGTGAGATTGCCGACGGTGCCCCGGTACTCGGCCGGTTGCACTCCGAATGCCTGACGGGCGATGCCTTGTTCAGCCAGCGCTGCGACTGCGGGTCGCAACTGGAGGCCGCCTTGCAGGCCATCGCCCGCGAAGGTCGTGGCGTCTTGCTCTACCTGCGCCAGGAAGGCCGGGGCATTGGCCTGCTCAACAAGATCCGAGCCTATGAGTTGCAGGACGGTGGCGCCGATACCGTCGAAGCCAACGAACGCCTGGGCTTTGCCGCCGACCAGCGTGACTACGCCATGTGCCTGCCGATGCTGGAGCACCTGGGCGTGAAGTCCTTGCGCCTGATGACCAACAACCCGCGCAAGGTCAAGGCCTTGACCGACATGGGTATCGTGGTCGCCGAGCGCGTGCCGCTGCACACCGGCCACAATCCGCATAACCGACTCTACCTGGCGACCAAGGCCAGCAAGCTCGACCACATGATGGGCAATGAGCATCAGGGCGAGGTAGATCGGGCGTGACCCGCGGTCAGGTGCGGCGGCGATTGTCCTTCAACTGGTGGCAATACCTGGCGCTGGCCTTGTTGCCGCTGTTTGTGATCAACGCGGTATTCGGTCAGAGCGAAGCGATTCTGCCGGTGCTGGCGATGCCGTTGTTCATCGCCGGAGTCGCCTCGATGTTTGTCAGCCTGAAGTTTTTCGGTGCCTACAAACACGCGCTTATCGCCACCCAGAAAGCCCTCGATACCCCTGAAGAACCTGGCGCCTGGATCAGTCTGGCGGCCAAGCGGCGCACGGCATTCCTGGCCGCCGGGCTGCCGGCCTGGATCGGTGCCCTGGCGGTGTTCGTCGGTCTCGAAGCCGTGCCGCTGATGCTGCTGGCCCTGTCGACCGCCGTGCTGTTCTACCTTTACCGTATTCCGCGTCAACTCGGTTGATGCGCGCGCTCTGGCTGGCGGTGTTGCTGCTGGCCGCCAGCGGCTCGGCATTCGCGGTCGAACGGGTTGTCAGCCTCGCTCCGTCGCTCTCTGAAATCGTCGTTGAACTGGGTTCCGCCGACCTCCTGGTAGGGGTGCTGGACGCCGGTGAACGACCTGCCGAACTCAAGAACCTGCCCTCCGTTGGTCGCTATGGCCAGTTGGACATGGAGCGCCTGCTCAGCCTGAAACCCGATCTGTTGCTGCTATGGCCCGGTAGCGTCGGCCCGGCCCAGCGTGATCAGCTCAAGCGACTGAATATGCCCACCTACGTCGCCGAACCCCACAGCCTGAACCAGCTCGCCGCACAGATCGAGGCCATTGCCGCTCAGCTCGGTCGGCCTGAGCGCGGAACTTCATTGGCCGGCGATTTACGCCAGCGGCTGTATGAATTGCGTCAGCGCTATCGCCGGGACAAGCCGTTGCGAGTGTTCTATCAGGTCTGGGATCGGCCGCTGTATACGGTTGGCGGCGAGCAGATCATCAGCGATGCGCTGGAGGTCTGCGGTGCGCAAAACGTATTTGATGACCTGAAGCTGCCGGCACCGCAAGTCAGCGTGGAAGCCGTGTTGCAGCGCAATCCCGAGGTAATCCTGGCCAGCGATCAGGCGCAGCTCGATGCGTGGAAAGCCTGGCCGCAGGTGGCGGCCGTGGCACAAGGGCAATTGCGACTGGTGACGGACAAGGGCCTGGAGCGGCCGAGCGGGCAGATGATTGAGGCAACTGCAAAACTGTGCCAGTTGATCGCGCCGAATTTGTAACTGTGGCGAGGGAGCTTGCTCCCGCTGGGCTGCGAAGCAGCCCTAAAAACCAACACTGCAATTTGTCTGATTGCCCTGTCAGCTTTGATTGCGACTGCTGCGCAGTCGAGCGGGAGCAAGCTCCCTCGCCACAATGATTTGCGTCAGCCTCAGATCTCCGGCGTCCAGGTTACCCCGAACATCCACGCCCGACCTTCCTCGCGATACCCGTACTGGCTCCCTTGGAAGCTGTACAGCGCCCGGCTGTAACCCTTGTCCAGCAGGTTATCGACCTTCAGCTCCAGCCGGACTTCACGATTGAGCTCCCAACTGCTGCGTAGTCCCAACAAGGCATAACCGCCCAATGGCTGTTGATTGTTCAGGTCGTCATAGCTGCTGCTGACCGCTTGCCAACTGGCGCCAAGGCCCAGGCGATCGAACTGACGGTCCAGATCCCAACTCAAGGTGCGGCGCGCGCGACGGGCCAGGGTGTGACCCGTGTCACGATCTCGTGGGTCGATAATCGCCACGCCAAGGTTGCTCTGCCAGCCGAACAGTTCCTGTTTCAGCGCTGCTTCGAAGCCGTTGATCCGTGCCGAGGCAACGTTCTCGGGGCGCGAGTTGCTGCCGAAAATGATCGCGTCTTCAAGGTCGGTGCGATACAGCGACGTCTCCAGGCGACTGTCCTCGGTCAATTGGCTACGCCATTGCAGCTCATAGCTTTTCGAGGTTTCAGGCTTCAGGTCGGGGTTGCTGAAGTCAGGGTAATACAGGTCGTTGAAGGTCGGCGCGCGGAAGCCTTCGCTGTAGGTCAGCAGCACTTCGTTGTCCGGGTTCAGCGGCAGGGTGAAGGTGCCGCTCCAGGTGTTCTGGCTGCCGAACTGCTGGTTATCGTCGTGGCGCAGGCCCAACTCCGTGGAAAAACTGTCAGCCTGATAGCGATGCTGGATAAATGCGGCGCGGTTCCAGCGGCTGTCTTCGTCGAATGCCGTGGTGCTATTGATCCGGTCTTCGTACCAGTCGCCGCCGAGCATCAGGCTGTTGCGCTCATTGAGCGTCAGGTCGTTTTGCCAGGTCACCGAGTCGCGATAGGTGTTGAACACGGTGCGCTCATCGCTGAGCTTGTCGAGGGTCTTCTCGCGGTTTTCACTGTGGCCGACATCAACGCGGGTTTTCCAGAGATCGTTGATCCGTGCATCGACATAGCTGCTGACGCTGCTCACGTCGAAGTCGCTGTAGGGCTGTTGCTGGACCGATTCGAACGTATTCATGTCGAAGCGACCGAACGGGTTGTCGAACTCGCTCTTGCCACGGTTATCCAGCAGGTTGGCGCCGACTTCGATGTCTTGCGTCAGGGCGTGACTCAGGCTCAGGCTGAGCGACTTGTTGCGATATTCGTCATGGTCGCCATCACTGGGATACGACTCATGGGTGCGATTGATGCCGGCGGTTTCGTCGAGGCTGGCGCCGAGGTTGAAGCGGGTTTGCTCATCACCGCCGGACAAACCGAGACTGCGCTCCCAGGTCTGGTTGCTGCCAAATCCCATGTGCAATCGAGGTTGCAGGCCTTGCTCGCCACCACGGCGGGTGAAGATCTGGATCACCCCGCCAATCGCATCGCTGCCATAAATCACCGAGCGGGAGCCGCGCAGCACTTCCACGCGCTCGACCTGCTCGATATTGATGTGTTGCAGGTTGCTGTCGCCGGAGGTCGAACTGCCGATGCGCTGGCCATCCACCAACACCAGGCTCTGGGCCGACTGGGTGCCACGGATGTAGACACCCGGAATGCTGCCGCGCCCGCCGGACTGCGAGACTTGCACGCCCGGCACCCGACGCAACAGGTCAGTGACGCTATAGGGTTGCAGGCGATCGATGTCTTCGCGGGTGAATACGGTGTTGGCGGCGCTGCTGTCGTTGCGCGCTTCGACCTGGCGGTTGGCGCTGATCAACACGTCGGGCAGCTTCAGGGCCTGGTCGCGTTCGAAGGCGTCGGCCAGCAATTGACCGGCCGGCAGCAGGGTCAGCGTCAGGGCGAAGGGAGAGAGTTTCATGGAGTATCCGAGATTTCAGATGCGACGCAACTCTCCGTAGGAGCTGCCGAAGGCTGCGATCTTTTGATTTTGATTTTTTCAGATATGGAGTTGTCGAGGGCCAGGATCAAAAGATCGCAGCCTTCGGCAGCTCCTACACAGGGTTTTGCGTTTAGAGGTTGAGCAGTTGCAGGCGTTCGCGAATGGACGCTTCGATTCCCGCCTCGTCCAAGCCACACTCGGCCAGCATTTGCGCCGGCTTGGCGTGCTCGACGTAAATATCCGGCAAGCCCAGGTGCAGCATCGACTTGAGGATGTTTTCGCGGGCGAGGAATTCGCTGACCGCGCCACCGGCGCCGCCCATGATCGCGTTTTCTTCGACGGTCACCAGCAAGTCGTGGCTGCCGGCGATTTCGCGAACCAGCGCTTCATCCAGCGGTTTGACGAAACGCATGTCGACCACGGTCGCGTCCAGCGTCTCGGCGACTTTCAGGGCTTCGGCCAGTTGCACGCCGAACACCAGCAGGGCGACTTTGCTGCCCTGTCGGCGAATCACACCCTTGCCGATCTCGATCGGCTCGAGGTCTTTCTCGATGGTCGCGTTCGGGCCGTTACCCCGTGGATAACGCACCGCCGCCGGACCTTCGTACAGGTGGCCGGTAGTGAGCATCTTGCGCAGCTCGTTTTCATCGCTCGGGGTCATCACCAGCATACCGGGGATGCAGCGCAGGAACGACAAATCGAAGCTGCCGGCGTGGGTCGGACCGTCTTCGCCCACCAGGCCTGCGCGGTCGATGGCGAACAGTACGTCGAGATTCTGCACCGCGACGTCATGCACCAACTGGTCGTAGCCGCGCTGCAGGAAGGTCGAATAGATGGCCACCACGGGTTTGGCGCCTTCGCAGGCCATGCCGGCCGCGAGGGTGACGGCGTGTTGCTCGGCAATGGCGACGTCGAAGTAGCGCAGCGGGAAGCGTTCGCTGAAAGCAACCAGGTCCGAGCCTTCCTTCATCGCCGGGGTAATCCCGACCAGACGCGGGTCGGCAGCCGCCATGTCGCACAGCCATTCGCCGAACACACCGGAGTACTTCGGCCCGCTGGCTTTTTTCGGCGCGGCGGCCGGGGCGTCCAGGGGTTCGAGCTTGGTGATGGCGTGGTAACCGATCGGGTCGACTTCCGCCGGGGCGAAGCCTTTGCCTTTCTTGGTGACGACGTGCAGGAACTGCGGGCCTTTCAGATCGCGCATGTTGCGCAGGGTGGCGATCAGGGTCGGCAGGTCGTGGCCATCAATCGGGCCAATGTAGTTCCAGCCCAGTTCTTCGAACAGCGTGCCGGGAACCAGCATGCCTTTGGCATATTCTTCGGTCCGGCGAGCGATTTCCCAGGCACCGGGCAGGCGCGACAGCACTTTCTTGCTGCCTTCGCGCATGCTCGCGTAGGTGCGGCTGGAAAGGATCTTCGCCAGGTAGTTCGACAAGCCACCGACGTTACGCGAGATCGACATGTCGTTGTCGTTGAGGATCACCAGCATGTTGGCGTCCACTTCCGGTGCATGGTTCAGCGCCTCGAACGCCATGCCCGCGGTCAACGCGCCGTCGCCGATCACCGCGATCGCCTTGCGCTCGCTGTTTTGCAGGCGGGCGGCAATCGCCATGCCCAGCGCGGCACTGATCGAGGTGCTGGAGTGACCGACGCCAAAGGTGTCGTACTCGCTCTCGGAGCGGCGCGGGAACGCAGCGACGCCGTCCTTCTGGCGCAGGGTGCCCATGCGCTCGCGACGACCGGTGAGGATCTTGTGTGGATAAGCCTGATGACCCACGTCCCACACCAGCCGGTCGTCCGGGGTGTCGAAGACGTAATGCAGCGCGATGGTCAGCTCGATCACGCCCAGGCCGGCACCGAAATGCCCACCGGTCTGGCCGACCGTGTAGAGCAATTCCAGGCGCAACTCATCGGCCAGGGTTTCCAGCTCGGCTTCGCCTAACCGGCGCAGGCCGTCCGGCGTGTTCGCGCGGTCGAGCAGGGGCGTGGTCGGGCGCTTGCGGGGAATCTCATGAAACGTCGTGGGCATCAGGCGAATCGTTATAGGTATAAAAGATGCGGCAGTTTACCTGATGCATCGCCCCCTGCCCACGCGTTGGGCTTTTTTGGCGCAATCGCCTTCAGCTGCGGCGATCGACGATATACCGGGCCAGATCACGCAAGGGTTCGGCCGCCGCGTCAAACGGTCGCAGCGCGTGCAGGGCCTGATCGCGCAGCTCCAGCGCATAGGCCTTGGCGGCGTCGAGGCCGAGCAGGGCCGGGTAGGTCGGCTTATCCCGGGCAATGTCGGCACCCTGGCGTTTGCCGAGGGTTTCGGTATCGCTTTCGACGTCGAGAATGTCGTCCTGGACCTGGAATGCCAGGCCGATGGCCTGTGCATAAGTCTGCAGGGACTTGAGTTCGTCTTTTTCGGCACGGCCGCTGGCCAGGGCACCGAGCTTGACGCTGACCTCGATCAGCGCGCCGGTCTTGTGCCGGTGCATGTACTCCAGGGCTTTCTGGTCAAGCTTCAGTCCGACCGAGCCGAGGTCGATGGCCTGACCGCCGACCATGCCCGCCGGGCCTGCGGCAAGTGCCAGGGCGCTGACCATTTGCAGGTGGATTTCGGCATCCAACGCGCTCAGGCGCGGGTCGAGCAGGGCGCTGAAGGCCAGGCTCTGCAAGCCGTCGCCGGCGAGGATCGCGCAGGCTTCATCGAATTTCTTGTGGGTGGTGGGCTGGCCGCGACGCAGATCGTCATCGTCCATCGCCGGCAAATCGTCATGCACCAGCGAATAAGCATGGATCAGCTCCACGGCACAGGCTGCGCCGTTGGCTTGCTCGGGTTTGCCGCCCAACGCTTCGCAGGCGGCGTAGCTCAACAGTGGACGCACGCGTTTGCCGCCATTCATCACGCTGTAGCGCATGGCCTCGTACAGCCGCGCCAGCTCGGGGCTCGGGGCAGTGAACAGGGTTTCCAGAGCCGCATTGACGCGGGCCTGGCTGGTTGCCGAGTACGCTGCAATCATTCTGGCTGATCCGCTTCGAAGGGTTCCTCGGCCAGCTCGCCATCACGCTCGAGCAGCACCTGAACCTTTTGCTCGGCCTGGGCCAGCGCCGCCTGGCAATCGCGGGTCAGACCGATGCCTTGCTCGAAAGCGGCCAGCGAGTCCTCCAGCGACAATTCGCCATTCTCCAGACGCTCCACCAGCGTTTGCAGGTCGGCGAGGGACTGTTCGAAATCCAGTGCAGCTTTTTTGCGGGCCATGGCGGCGATTTCCGGTTGACGTTAAACCGGCGCGACACTAGCAGATAGGGGGTTCATGGGCAAATGAGCGGGGTGTTTGACACGCGAAAAGCGGAGCCCTGTGGCGAGGGAGCTTGCTCCCGTTGGGGCGCAAAGCGGCCCTAAATTCATCTGCCAAGTTTTTCAGGAATACTGAGGTCAATTGATTGGGCCTGCCTCGCAAGCCAGCGGGAGCAAGCTCCCTCGCCACAAAGTAAGTGGACCTCAAGTGTACTGAGGATTATTCGGCTCACCGTCCACCCATTACCGTGATTCCCGCCGCAATTTCGCAGCCATTCGATTGTTAAAAAACACCCGAATGGATAACCTTCGAGCCCTATACGACCTGGTAGTCACGGGTCTTTCAGACGAAACGCAGTATCGGCATCTGTAACGTGCCCAGGATCAGGCGCAAGGTTTCGTCATGCATGGCAGGAGGCGTCGCATGCGCTCATTTCTATTGCTGCTGATCGGGCTGGTTTTCGCCCCCGTGATTCTGGCCGCGCCGAATGCCGAGTTGGCGGAACCGGTGGGTGGTTGGCGTTACAACGGTCTGCTGGAGCGCAGCGAAAACCCGCAAGTCGCCTATCCCACGCCGCCGATTGATCGGGGTGTGCAGCGCAATCGCACGATGATCGAAGGCCAACTGAAGGCCCTGGGCACCCAGCGCGGGCCGCATACCTTGGCGGTCAACGGCAATCCGCTGAATCTCTATACCGACGAGCAAGGGCGTTTCGCCCGGCCCTATGCATTTGGCGCCGGTTCCAACAGCGTCGAAGTGCGCAGCGCCGAAGGCCAGTCCCTCAAGCGTGTTCAATTCTATGAAGCCAACAACCTGCGCACCCCGGCGCGGATTCGCGTGGTGCTGGGTTGGGATGATCCGAAAGCCGAACTCGACCTGCATATTGTCACGCCCGATGGCCAGCATGCCTTCTGGGCACATTCGGCCTTGACCAATGGCGGCGGCCTCGACCCCGACGGCGTCGATGGCCCGGGTCCGGAAATGTTCACCATGACCGCGCCGCTGCGTGGCACCTATCTGGTTTACGTGAACTATTGGGGCAACTTCGGCAGCGGCGGCTATAACTTCGATGAGTCCGGCAACCAGAACGAGGTGATTACCTCGCAGATCAACCTGGTGCTCAACGAAAACACCGTCGATGAAAAACGCGAGACGTTCATCGTGCCCCTGCGCGCAATCGGCGACCTGCTGCTGGTCAAGACTTTCAACTACTAGGCATCCCCGCTCCACGGATGAACATCGGGTTTTGTGAACATGAGTGATAGCACTGTTACTCCGGCCGCAGGCGCACCAGCGGCCAAACCTTCTCTGCATTGGCCGACGCTGCTGATCGGGATATGCCTGGTCATTGGCGTGGCCGGTGGGCTGGGGTGGTTCATGCACAAACCCAAGGCCCCGGTGCCTGTGTTGGCCAGTGACAAACTGGGCATGAGCCGCCCGGATGGCTTGCTGGAAACCCACTCCTTGAGCCAGTTACCCAAGGACTTGTTGGCAGTGCCGTTCCTCAAGGAAACCCTGACCGAAGATTTCGTCTTCTATTACGAAACCCACGCCGATCGCCTGGGGTTGATCGGCAGCTTGCGGCGGATCATCTACGAACATGACTTGAAACTGCAGGACACCTTGATCGAGCAACTGTTCGATCAACCGGCGGACGTAGCGTTGTGGCGCGGGGCGGATGGGCGGCTCAAGGATTTCCTGCTGGTGATGGATCGCGGCGGGCTGGCCAAGGTGCTGGAGCCGCTGGCCAAAGTGGCACTGGACGACTCGCAACTGAGCAAGGTTGCGGACCTGAAGGTCGGTACCGACGACGTGGCGCTCTATCAACTCGGTTACAACGCGAGCAAGGCGCTGCTGTTCGCATCCCATGGCGACAAACTGGTGGTGTTGTCCAATCCGGCGAAACTCTACGATCCGCAAAGCGGCGCAACGGAAGAATCGGGCAGCGTGTCGACCACGGCCATTGCTGCGCTGCTCAATGGCGACAAATTGTTCCCCGACGCTTTCGGCCTGCCGCCGCGCGCGCCGGAGGTGAAACAACGCCTGTCGGTGAATGCCAGTGTGTTGGCCATGGGTTACCAGCGCTTTATTCCGAACTTCGCTGGCCTGCGTTTCGACATGGACGACAAGGGCTGGCACAGCTTCCTGGCCATGGATGAACTGGAGAATCAGCCGGACTTCGATTTCAAACCGATCTGGCAAGCCATGCCCATGGGCGCCAGCGCTTGCGTGGCGTTGCCGCTGGCTGCCGAACAACAGAAGCCGCTGCTGGTGAAACTCGGTGCCGAAGATAGCGTGGCACAAGCGTTGACCGAACACATGGCCGGCGCGGCGGGGCTCTGCTGGTACGCTGATTCGCGTCTGTACACGCCGTTGCTGGTGGCCAGTCTGAGCGACGAGGATAGCGGCACGCTCGATGGCAATCTGGGCAAGCTGTTCGGCTCGATGGTCGGCGCCTATGAAAGCAATGTCGCCGGGCACGCATTCCCGGTGGTGGAGAAACAGGAGGGGCAGAGCCATCAGTGGCAGCGGCAAGTCAGTTCCAGTTTCGGCCCGTACAAAGCCAAGGACGCCGAAAATCCGGAGGCGATCAGCGGCAAGGCGTTCATGCGTGTGAGCCTGGCCCGCCACGGTTCAACCTTGCTGTTTTCCCTCGATGACAAACTCGTCGACAAGGCTCTAGGCACCCTCGACAAACGCTTCCCGCCGATGGCCGACGTGGTGCCCAAGGACCTGCTGATGCCGGTCTATTTCGGCCCGGATTCCATGGCGCAACTGATGCAGCAGGAAACCCTCGACAGCCTGCCCCAGGACATGGAACCGGTGTTCTACAACGCCGCGCAAACCTACCTTATCCCGAAGCTGCGCAAGCTCGGCGGCTACGGCAAGTACGCCCTGACCTTGCCCGAAGGCAGTGAGCCCGACGGCCATTGGCAATGGCTGCCGCTGGAGTGGAAAGCCCTGTGACGGCATTGATCCGAAGTCTCGGCCTGCTGGCGTTGTTGTTGAGCGCGGGTGCCCACGCTGTCGAGGCACCATCGCTCGACCCGCAGCAATCCCAGGTGTTTCGCGCCTGGTTCGTGCGTATCGCCCAGGAGCAACTGAGCCAGGGCCCGAGCCCCCGTTGGTATCAGCAAGACTGCGCCGGACTGGTGCGCTTCGCTGCCAATGAAGCGCTGAAAGTCCATGACGACAAATGGCTGCGCAGCAATGGCCTGTCCAATCGTTACCTGCCGCCGGAACTGCAACTGAGCGACGCCCAGCGCAGCCTTGCCCAGCAATGGCAGCAGGGCGGCGGCAAGGTCGGGCCATACGTCAATGCGATCAAGTTGATCCAGTTCAACAGCCATCTGGTCAGCCGCGATGTGTCTCAGGCACGCCCTGGCGACCTGATGTTTTTCGATCAGGGCGACGACCAGCACCTGATGATCTGGATGGGCCGCTACATCGCCTATCACACTGGCACCAGCACACCCACCGACAACGGCATGCGTTCGGCAAGCCTGCAGCAACTCATGACATGGAAGGACACCCGATGGATACCCGACGCAGCCAACCCCAACTTCATCGGCGTCTATCGACTGAATTTTCTTTCCCAATGACCGGTGCCCGCATGCTGCGTTTTCTGTCTCTGATGTTGGTATTGGTGCTGCCGTTCTCGGCGGGTTACGCCGACGATTCGGTCCCGGCCAGCGGCTATGCGCCGGTGGCCGGCGAGAGTTTTTTCCTGCTGGCCGACAGCAGTTTTGCCAGCGATGAACCGGCGATGGTGCGTCTCGAAGCGCCGGGCCGCGACTATCGCCGGTTTCGCATGGAGCCCTACGGCGGCGCCGACATTCGGGTGTATCGCATCGACAGACCGCTGGATTTCCTCAAGCGTCAGAAGAACCTGCATCGAGTGGTCAGCGATGGCCAGTTCAAGGGTGAAGGCCTGTCCAACACCCTCGCTTACCTGTGGGATAACTGGTATCGCAAATCCCGTCGGGTGATGCAGCGGGCGTTTTCCTACGAGTCGCGTAAACAAGTCACCGAGGAAGTGCCGGAACTGAAGATGGGCAATGCGATGGCCGCGCCAACGCCCTACGATGCGCAGCCGCAATTCGCGCTGATACCGGGTTTGCCGGTGGTCAGCCAGTTCCGTTATCCGTTGTGGCAGGCCAAGCCGATCCAGCCACCTGCGGGGGTGAACCTGGCCGGTTCTTCCAGCGAGTTCGTCAGCGTCGCGCCGGGCAACGTGTACATCCCGTTGGGCAATCTCAAACCAGGTCTTTATCTGGTGGAAGCGCTGATCGGCAAGTACCGTGCGACCACCATGGTGTTCGTCTCCAACACCGTGGCGGTGAGCAAGATCGCCGGCGACGAATTGCTGGTGTGGGCCGCGCGCAAACACGAAGGCAGCTCGGTGCCAAGGGTCAATGTGCTGTGGACCGATGGCCTCGGCGTAATGAGCAGCGGCGCTACGGATATCGATGGCTTGCTGCGCTTGAAGCACGTCAGCCCCGAGCGTTCGTTCGTGATCGGCGAGGACGAAGAGGGCGGGGTGTTCGTCTCCGAGAACTTCTACTACGACAGCGAAATCTACGACACCAAACTCTATGCCTTCACCGACCGGCCGCTGTATCGGCCGGGGGATTGGGTGTCGCTGAAAATCGTTGGGCGTGAATTCAAGAACGCGCGGGATTCGGTGCAGCCAAGCGCGGCCGACGTCAATGTAACCGTGCTGGATGCGACCGGTACGGCACTGCAATCCCTCGATCTAAAGCTCGATTCCAAGGCTGGCAGCCAGGGCCGATTCCAGTTGCCGGACAACGCCGTGGCCGGTGGATATGAGCTGCGTTTCAACTACAAGGATCAGGCCTACAGCAGCGCCTTTCGCGTCGCTGAGTACATCAAGCCGCACTTCGAGATTTCACTCAACCTGGCCAAGCAGGATTACCGTACCGGCGAAGCGGTCAAGGGCAACCTGGTGCTGCTGTACCCGGATGGAAAACCGGTGGCCAATGCGAAATTGAGCCTGAGCCTGCGCGCCCAACAGCTGTCGATGGTCGACAACGAACTGCAATACCTCGGGCAATTTCCGGTGGAGCTGACCAGCACCGAATTGACCACCGACGCCAAGGGCAATGCGTCCCTCGACTTGCCGGCCGCCGAGAAGCCAAGTCGCTACATGCTCACGGTGTTTGCCAGCGACGGAGCGGCGTATCGGGTCAAGACCACCAAGGAAATCCTCATCGACCGTGGCGCGGCGAATTTCCGCGTGGGCGCGCCTCAACGCTTCAGCGCGGTGGGTGACAAGGTTGCGTTCAGCTACGCCCGCGAAGGCGAGCAGGTCGATGCCGTTACTCCGGGCAGCTATGGCTGGGTGCGTTTGGAAGACCAGAGCACCGGTGGAGGCAAACTCGCGGAAACCGACAAGGGGTTCATCCTGGTCTTTGACCGGCCGGGCACCTACAACCTGACGCTCAAGGATGATCATGGCCGGGTAGTCGGTGCCACCGGCCATTCGGTTACCGGCGAAGGTGTCAAAGCCGTACCCGGCACCGTGGAAATCGTCCTCGACAAGCCCGAGTACATCGCAGGCGATGAAGCGCTGGCGCTGATCACTTTCCCCGAGCCAGTGAGCGATGCGCTGCTGTCTCTGGAGCGCGACAAGGTCGAAGCCACTGCGTTGCTTTCCAAGGGCGGCGACTGGCTGAAGATGGAAAAACTCAGCGATACCCAATACCGCGCGCGCATCCCGGTAAAGGACGGTTTCGCGCCGAACCTGACCTTTTCGGTGCTGTACACCAAGGGCGGCCAGTACAGTTTCCAGAACGCCGGCATCAAGGTGGTCACGCCACAGATCGACGTGGCCATCGCCACGGACAAAGAAACCTATCAGCCGGGTGAAACCGTGTCGGTGGACCTGACCACCCAGTTCGCCGGCAAAGCGATTCCCGCGCACCTGACGGTCAGCGTGGTCGATGAAATGGTCTACGCCCTGCAACCGGAAGTGGCGCCGAGCATCGACCAGTTCTTCTATCACCCACGGCGCAACAACGTGCGCACCAGTGCCAGTTTGTCGTTCATCAGTTATGACGTCGCTTTGCCGGGCAGCCCCGGTGCACCGGGCAAAGCCAATCGCAGTGAGCGTGGCGTGAAGGTTCTGGAGCGACCGCGTCGCGAGGATGTCGACACGGCGGCGTGGCAACCTGAATTGCTGACCGATGCCAACGGCAAAACCCGCTTCACCTTTAAGATGCCCGACTCCCTGACCCGCTGGCGCATCACCGCCAGGGCCATCGCCGATGGCGGGCAGGTCGGGCAGAAGAAGCAATTCGTGCGCTCGGAAAAACCGCTGTACCTGAAGTGGAGCGGCCCGACCCGATTCCGCGCTGGCGACAAACCGGACCTTGGTGTGTTCGCCTTCAGTCAGGCCGAGAAACCGGTCAAGGCCGAACTGGTGACCCGTTACGCCGGCAACGAACAACGCGTGCCTGTGACCCTGAACAGCGGCATCAACTACATCCCGTTGCCAGAATTTGAACTGGCCAATGGCGAGTGGAGCGCCGAGCTGGTGCAGGATGGCAAAACCGCTGACGCCCTGGCGGTGCGCCTGAGCGCGACCGGTGAAGGCTGGCAGGTGACTCAAACCCAGAGCCTCGATGTGGCTGAGGGCGATACGCCGCTGACGTTGCCGACAGACGCCAGTGATATCCGCCTGCGTCTGGACGACAGTGCGCAAGCGTTGTTCCGTTCTGCCCTCGACGATCTGTTGAGCTACCCCTACGGTGGCGTCGAGCAGACCGCCAGCCGCCTGCTTCCGTTGAGCATCGCTTACCCGACGCTGGCGGCGAATCCGCAGATCCGTGATCGTCTGCGCCTGATCATGCAAAACAGTCGTTTGCGCCTGGTGCAAATGGCCGGCCCTTCGGCGAGCTTCACCTGGTGGGGCATGGACGGCGAGCCCGATGCCTTCCTCACCGCCTACGCCTATTACGCCGACTGGCACGCCAGCCAGGTGCTGGAACTGAGCCTGCCGCCGGAGCATTGGCAGCGGGTGCTGGAGGTCTACGCCAAGCAGGCGAAGAACACGCCGCTGTTGCAGCGGGCGCTGATCCTGTCGTTCGCCAAACAGATGCAGTTGCCGGTCAATACCTTGCTCAGTGGCTTGATGGACGACCTGGCGAAAGCGGGCGAGGGCACTGCCGCGAACCTGATGGAAGACGGCGAAGACAGCCTCGTCATGAGCGATCCGGATTCCGCCTTGGGGCTGGCGGGTGCACGAGTGCTGACGGCATCGCTGGCCAGGCAGGCGAAGGTCGCTTTGCCGGACAGGTTCAATCGGCAACTGGCCGACGCGCAGCAACGTCTGGCGGTCAGTTCCCAGCCGTTTGCCGAAGCGCTGAACCTGTCGCTGCAACCCTTCGATCAGGCTCGCGCCCAGGCCTTGCTGCAACGTTTGCTGCCACAGCAATCGACCCTGGAACGTGCATTGTCGCTCACCTGGCTGCAACGCAGCATCGAGCAGGCATCGCCCACCATTGCATTGGCGCCGGGTGAAGGCTGGAAGAAGCAGTACGGGGTTTCTGGTGAGATGTACTGGACGTGGCAGGGGCCTGCGCCAGTGCCGGCGGTATTGACGCTGACCGGCGCGCAAGAGCGTCCACTGCGCGCTGCATTGAGCTACCGCAGTCAGCAGCCGGCGGTCGATCCGATGGCCGTGACCATTACCCGTCGCCTGTCGCGACTGGTGCCGGGGGATGAGGCTTTCACCTTCAAACTCGAAGCGGTCGGCAGCGCGCCGCTGTCCAGTGACAGCCTCTATCTCGATGAAGTGATCATCACCAGCAAAGCCGCCAGACCGTTGCGCTATGGCCTGCTGGAAGTGCCGCTGCCACCGGGTGCCGATGTCGAGCGCACCACCTGGGGCATCAAACTCATGGGCAAGGCCGGCACCGAACCGACATCGCTGGAGAAGGCGCGTTTCGAGCCGGGGCAAATGGCTTATGCCGTTCCGGTCGATGCCTTGAGTGGCGAATTGCGCCTGCGGCATTTGGTGCGTTTCTCGCAGAAGGGGCAGTTCAACTTGCCGCCGGTGCGTTTCACTCAGGTGTATGCGCCGCAGCATCAGGCGATGGAACAAAAGGCTGCCCTTGGCCAGGTCACGGTTCACTGACGTGCACAGGCGGCTGATCGCTTGGTTGCTGTGTTTGATTCCTGTGCTGGCAATGGCGCAGGACGAACCTTTGCGCCTGGCCTTCAAGGGCGATTTGTTGTCCCTGAGCCGAACGCAGGTGACCACCCGCGAGCCGTTGCCGCAGACGTTGCAGGCGCCGCTGGGCAGTGTGTGGAAGTTGTTCGTCTACGCCTGGCTGGTGGACACCGGCGCGCGCGAGCCTGCTTATGAATGCCGCGGCCAGTCGAAAGAAGAGGTGTATTGCTGCACGGCGGGCGGCAGGGTCGAGCGTGATCAGGCGTTGGTGAAGTCATGCGGTCTGTATTTCGAACCCGCGCGATTGGGCATCGGCGATGCAGACTGGCGAGCCTATTGGCAGACGCGGCAGGCGCCGCAATGGTTGCTGGATTTGCCTTCGTTGCAACCGGCTACCCGGGTTTCGGTGGCGGAGCTTTTGAAGGTGTTGGCCGTGCTGCCAGCGCAGGATCAAGCCCGACGTGTGTTGCTCGATGTGGTGCTCAATGCCGCCGATGGCCAAGCCGTCGGCGAACTCGGAAGCCGCCTGCGGGTAAAGACCTGGAGCTGGTTGGCGGATCAGGATGCAACATCGCGTCAGGGCGGGTTTGCCGGTTGGACAGCGGACGGCACAGCGGTCTGGGCCGGTGGGCGCGGCACCAGTCAACGGGTTCTTCGAGATTACGCGCAGGCACTCTCTACGGTGATTCCAGTTGCATGGCCTGCGGATGCAGGGCAGTGCGTAGAGGTCGACCTGTTCTCCCGCTATCCACTTCGGGGCGTGCTGTCAGGGGGCACCGCGGTGAATTCCGGGGCGTTGCGGGGTGACTACCGCGTTGAATTCGCCAACGGCAATACGCTGGATATCCACAGCGACGGCGAACTGTTTCTGCTGAACGACAAGCTGGTGGCACGCCTGGATCGCGAAGAGTACGTGGCCCGTGTTCTCCAGCGCGAAGCCAGCGCCGAACCGGTCGAGGCCGCCAAAGCCCTGGCCGTGGCCATCCGCACCTACCTGCTGCAAAACGCCACGCGCAGCGGTGATTGCCTGAGCATCGACGACAGCAGCAGCCGTCAGCGGGTCGCACCGCGTCCGGCGTCGCCCGAGTCGCGCGACATCGCCGCCTGGACCAGCGACCTGGTGCTGGCTGGCAGCACCGTCACCTACCATTCCGATCAACCCGGCCCGGACAAGCTGTCCTGGCAGCAAGCCGTCGAACAGGCCCGTGCCGGCCAGCGCTACGATGCCATCCTGCTGCACGCCTACCCACGCGCCAGTCTCAGTCGCTGGGACAACCCGATCGCGTCCTGCGAAGCGTTGCCCACCGCACAAGAATGGCTGCAAAAGCAACGGCGCGGCTGGCGCCAGAAACTTGAAAGCGAAACCGGCTACAGCGAAGTCAGCACCTTCGCCGTCTGCCGCCTGGCCTTCGGTCGTCCCTATGTCGACCGCGAACGTCGGCGCATCTACGTGCGTGGCGTGCAGACACTGCAAGACCGCCTCGACCTGACCCACGAATACCTGCACCTGGCCTTCGAAGCACACCCCAATGGCCAGGATGAAACCTACATCGAAGGGCTCGCCCGCCACCTCTTGCTGGAATAGTCCATGAAACTCCGTTATCCACAGGTCTTGCTGTTGCTCTGCTCGCTGGTGGCGTTGCCATCGGTGATGGCGGCTGACAGCGTCAAACTCGACACCCCTGCAGGTGGCTGGCGCACCGGCGCGCCTGAGGGCGAAGGGGAACACTTCCGGCAGACCGTGAACTACCCGGCCTCGTCGGTGAATACCCCGGCAGGGCAGGCCAACACCGCGCGCATCAGCGGGCAGATCAAAGCCACGCCCAAATCCACAGAGCCCGGCCGGTTGATCGTCAACGGAGTGAGCATGCCGCTGAAAATCGACCCGGCCGGCCGCTTCGATCGCCCGTTCTCATTCCCCAACGGCAGCAACAGCGTCGAGGTGCGCAGCCCCGATGGCCAGCAACGTCAGCGCACGCAATTTCTCAACAGCAGCGGCGGTGCGACCCCGGCCAAACTGCGCGTCTTGCTGGCGTGGGACAGCGACAACACCGACCTCGACCTGCACCTGATCACCCCCGACGGCGCGCACATCTGGTACGGCGACCGCGCCGTCCCCAACGGCGCCGCGCTCGACGTCGACGTCACCACCGGCTACGGCCCGGAAATCTTCGCCATGCCCGCACCGATCAAGGGGCAATATCTGGTCTATGTGAACTACTTTGGCGGTGGTTACAGCAGTGATGAAGAGGGGCAGGAAGACGCGGTGCAAGCGCTGACCACGGCGCAGGTGACGGTGATTACCGAGGAAGGCACGCCGAGCGAGAAGATGGAGACCTTCCTGGTGCCGATGCGTGCGGTGGGGGAGTTGACGTTGGTGAAGTCGTTTAGTTATCCCTGAGGGGAAAGTGACAGCAGTGCTGACACTATTTGTTTTTTATTTGTCGCAGCAGTGCTGCGACAAATGCAGGTTCTGGGAGGTTCACTTTCTTTCAGGCATTAAAAAGCCGGCTTGTGGCCGGCGTTCTATAGATCCACAGCCCGCTACAGAATTTCAAAATCCCTAGATATTTCGGGGCTTTACGCCTACTATCAGTCCTCAGATGTCCACAGCAAATTACTAAAAGCCACGATTCAGGTGTGGGTCAAGGTGTGGGTCGGAACGGGAGGGCTTTATGGGCAAGCTGACAATCAAGGCAATCGAATCACTTGTCCGGTCTGGAGACACAGGTAAAACCAACGACGGCGATGGTTTGTATTTCCAGATAAGCAAAGCGGGGGTGTCCAGTTGGATTTTCCGCTACAAGCTTGAAGGTAAAGGTCGTGAAATGGGCCTGGGCCCTTATCCAACCGTCACTCTTGCGAAGGCCCGCGAACTGGCTGCAGATCAACGCAAGGTTTTGGCTGCTGGTTCTGACCCTCTGGCGGCCCGCGATGACGCGCGAGAAGCAAAGCGCGAAGCCGAGCGACAAGCGCAAACGCGTCGTGTGACCTTTGAGTCGCTTGCGACCGAATACCGGAATGCTCATGGTTCTGCCTGGTCGGAAAAATGGCGTAAAGGCTGGCTGCGAAAACTGGAGCTGTATGTCTTCCCTATCATCGGCAAGCTTCCTGCTGCCGAGATTCAGACCGAGCAGGTCCTGAAAGTACTTCGTCCCATCTGGGCAACCAAGACCCGCACCGCCGACGAGGTGCGTGGACAAATCGAGCAGGTCCTGGATGCCGCCAAGGCGCACAAGCTGCGCGATGGCGACAATCCGGCGCGCTGGCGCGGACATCTGGACAGCCTGCTGAGCAAGGTAGAAAAGAAAAAAGCCCGCCAGCGCCAGCATTTCCCTGCGATGAAGTGGAAGGATGTGCCGACGCTTATGGTCAAGCTGGCGTTGGACGAATCTCGCGCCTCTGTTGCGGCTCGACTGCTCATCCTCACTGGTGCGCGCGCGCTCATGGTCCGCTTTGCAAAATGGTCGGAGTTCGACTTGAAGGCCGGTATTTGGTCGCTGCCTGCCGAGCGGATGAAAATGCGCCAGGCCTTCAAGATTCCCTTGGCTCCAGAGGTTGTCGAGCTGCTGGAAGCCCTGCCGCGCGGCGAGGACAGCTCGTATCTATTTCCTGGTCAAGGCAAGACTGGCGTTATGCATGCCAACGCCATCCGCAACCTGTTACACGGCCTCGGGCATGATGACGTGACCCGTCATGGTTTTCGGTCGAGCTTCCGTGACTGGGCAAGCGAGTGCACTCAATATCCCCGTGAAGTCTGTGAACTGGCCTTGGCCCATGATGAGCGCGACCAGACCGAGGCCGCCTACTCCCGATCCGACTTCATCGAAAAGCGCCACGCTTTGATGGCCGATTGGGCGAAATTCATTACCACGCCGCCAACGTCAATTGTCATTCAAGGAGATTTCAAACGAGCTTAAGTTGGGCAGCCTGGAAAACGATTGTCATTGCCAATGATCGAAATCTGTTAGGAGAGAAGTGAGAGATGAAGTGGGCAAACGTTACGCGCGATGACCTGAACGCAGCATTAGCTTCCATCAAAAATGGCCATGATCCAGAGGCGGCCCAAAACATTCTTGAGTACCTCCATGAGCGCATGAGCAACGGGTATTCATACGACCAGGACTTTCTTCACGAATATATGACCATGGTCGTCGCGAGAGCTGTGGAAGATAAAAGAACCGGGTGCCAAGCATTTGGTTTGAAGCTGTGGAGAGGTGGGTACGACCGTGAAGATACGACGGAGCGCGATATGGCGGCGGCTGCTTGTGTGGTGCTGCTGATGCGAAAAGGTTTTCTCTGGCAGGACGCAATTGGCGACGCTGCAAATCTTTTGTTTCCTGATGGTAAAGGAGACAAGGCGGTCAAGGCAGCACATGCGGAAAACAAATCCCAGATTGAGCACTACCCTGACGGCGCCCTCTTGGAGATGTTGGGGCCGCTAGCCGGCACTCCCCTCATAAAGCGCGTTATGGCCGGTTAGAGTCTTCGTCACCTCCATATGAAATGCCATCGTCCACCCCGAGCTGGGTCAATCCTTAGAGGAAAACGACGATGGCAGCAACCAACCAAAAACTCGCCCAACAGTCCGCCAACCAGCACCAACAGCGCATGATCTGGCGACTCCCTACCGTGAAATTTGCTACGGGTCTGGGGCGTTCCAAAATCTATAATTTGATGAAGGAGGGTCGCTTTCCGAAGGCCCGCCGCATCGCGGGTGCGCATGTTGTTGGCTGGGACTCGCTGGAGATCGAGGCCTGGATTTCCGAGCAGCTGGAGTGCCAATAATGAAAAGCGGCCACTCCCTGTTGTTTCTTGATGATCTGCAAGCCGTTTATGGCCCACTTGATTGCCTTCCAATTCCCGATGGCAAGATCCATCGCTTCCACGTCCCCGGTGATAAGCCTGGCAGTCTGAGCGGCTGGTATCTGCTGTATGCCGAACCCAGCGTTACGGGCTGCTTCGGTAGCCTGAAGGCTGGTGGCGTTTACATTGGTGAGGTGCTCTAAATGAAAAAGAGCCGCCCCCCATACCAGCAGAGCAGCCCGTCGCGTGGCCAGTTTATCACTCTCATCCGCGCCTTGTCGGTCCTTGAGTACGCCCTCCGCCTGCCTGTGCTGCTGACGTTTGTAGCACTCCTGTATCGGCTGATCATGGAGGCAGCATGAACAAAACCGCCATCCACAACCACGGTGAACCACTCAGCGTGGTGGTTTCGCGTATGAAAGGTGTCAAGCAACACGGCGACAGCTTCATGGCTGTATGCCCCGCACATCAAGACAAGTCTCCATCCCTGAGCCTGTCGCGGGCCGGGGATGGCCGCGCACTGGTTCACTGCTTTGCCGGCTGCGATCCCCGTGACGTACTGGGCGCGGTTGGCTTGGAGATGCGAGACCTGTTCCCTGAGAACATGAGCCAAGATCAGCGCCGGGAGTTCCGGCGCATCAAGCTGGAACACGAACGCGATTCTGAGCGCTTGATTATCGAGATTGCAAAGGCAGAGGCTGAGGCCGGAGCCTTGAGTGAAGAGAGCACCGCACGGCTGGCACTGGCACGCGAGCGAGTCTACCAGTTGGATCATCAGCTCGTAGAGCTGGGGAGCGTCGCAACACCGCCACGCCTTGCGTTGGTGGAGGTGAAGTTGGACGACGTTATGAGCGCCAGCCCGGACGTTGTGCGCTATGCCGTGAAACCGTTGATGCCTCGCCGTCATGTGACTCTGTTCGGGGGGCATGGCGGTATCGGTAAGTCGAGCCTCGCATTGGCTATCAGCGCGCATGTTGCATGCGGTTTTCCCTTCGCAGGTCAGGAAGTCGAGCAATCCCCTGTGCTGTTCGTAAGCTTGGAGGATGAAGCCAGCATCGTGCGTCTGCGCTTGCGCAGTATCATTGAGGCATACGGGCTGCCCGCAGAGCGCGTGCTTGCCTCCCTTCGCCTGTTGGACGGCACGCAAACCATCACCGCTCTTATGACAGAGGGCGATGGCTTCAGCGCGCAACCCGTTTTCACACAGGCATATCGGGAGCTTGAAGCGGGGGCTTATGGTGCGGGGTTGATCGTGATCGACAACGCTTCTGATGCGTTCGATGCGAACGAAAACAGCCGCCGTATGGTACGTGCTTTTGTGCGTGGCTTGGCTGACATTGCCCGCAAACACAATGCTGCTGTGGTTCTGCTGGCGCATATCGATAAGAGCGCTGCCAAGGATGGCGCACGCGGCAACAACTACAGCGGTTCGACTGCCTGGCACAACAGCGCTCGCTCGCGTTTGGCGCTGATGGAGCAGGATGGGCGCATCCTTCTCGTACATGAGAAAGCCAACCTTAGCGCGCGTGCTGAGCCTATGGCTTTTTTGTTCGTGGATGGCGTTCCCGTGCCTGAGGCTGGTACTCAAGCAGAGGGTCTGACGACTGAGAACTTCGATCACGCCGAAATCATTCGCGTCTTTATGGCAGCCAATGACGCGGGTATTAAAGTGCCGGCCAATTTGATCCCCGGCGCGCACTCGGCAATGAAGGCGCTGGAATCACTGCCAGAGTACAACCGGGTCTTCCGGGGCAAACCGGGAGGTAAACGCGCCTCACTTGCCATTACTGCGTTGCTCCGCCTCGGGCGTGTGCGGCGCATCAAATACAAGACCCCGAACCGTAAAATTCGCGAGCTCTTTGAGCTGGTCGAACTGTCAGAGACGCCCGCAGTTCCGCTCGAAAATGTGCAAATTTCGAGTGTTTAAAGTGCGCCGCACCACCCCCTATAACCCCCTCAGCGCATCGGCGCAGCGCATGGGGATGCTTGCGCCAGTGCGCCAATCATCAACGGCGCAGCGCGGAACACCATCGGCGCAACGGCGCAAAGTAAAACCCACCCAAGATGCCGCCTGATTTCCGGATTGTGCGGCCGTGGGGGGGTGAAAAGTTAAGACCGAGGAGTAAGCGATGAGCAAAAACCGTCTGTTCAAGAATCAGCCAAAAATCCGTCTGATCGTGTCCGTTGAGGGCGATACCGTGGAAATCATTGACGAGCTTATCGGTAAGCCCCTCGGCGGCAGGCATCCGGCGAAGGGCAACCGTTCGGAATTCGTGCGCTTGGCTATTGAGGAGAAGCTGGAGCGTGACATGGTTCAGTTTCAGAACCGTGCTCAAGCAATCACCTAAGCGTATCGTTGGATGATTTTCGTAGACACTAAAGCGTGGGATTTTTGATGATTTTCGGAGCAGTACGCGCGCGCGCGCGAGGGGGGTAATAAATGGGCCAAGCTACTGGAGCCGTCCATGGGTGTCGGCAACTTCTTTAGCCTGATGCCCGTCGACCTGAAAGCCCGCAGCCAGTTGGCCGGCATCGAGCTGGTTGAAGCCCACCGGCACGAAAACGTAAGGATGGACTTAACCAAATATTCATCCTTCGCTACTGCCTAGCTTACGCAAGGTGACTTCGGCAGACTATTACACCGAAGCGCCGAATGCTGACTGACCATCAAGCCTGCTGGACCGCAGCTCCTCCTTCGGCGACCCCATTTCGCACAGGGCTACTTCCGCGAGGTGTTCGTCACACGGTGGAGTTGGCGGAAGGCCGAACAGGTCGGATCTCCGGTGGTAGCTGTGCTTGATATTACTCAGGCTGAAAATCCGATTGTTTTCATCAGAATCGACACATCGTTATATGTCGCTTCAGTCAGGCAGTAATGGGCCCAGCCCACGCAAAAAAATAGCCTGAATTCATAGGTTTACAGAACCAATCCAATCGCTATAATCATCGCCCATCACGCCGGTATAGCTCAGTCGGTAGAGCAACTGACTTGTAATCAGTAGGTCCCGGGTTCGACTCCTGGTGCCGGCACCACATTAGGCTCCATTGCATTCCACCGAATACTCTGGAAGCCCCGAAAACCCGCCCTTTGGCGGGTTTTTTCGTTCCAGGACCCTCCGTCGGGATCCAACAAAATCCCCCTTCCCCGAGGGTATGTTAGGGGTACTGCGATTTCCCGGTCAGGAGCGCGTACCCCTATGCCACGTCTAGCGATCCCCCTCAGCGACCTGCAATGCCGCACGGCCAAAACCCGCGAACACGCCTACAAACTGTTCGACGGCGGCGGCATGTACCTTTTCGTCAAACCCAATGGCGTGAAGACCTGGCGCTTGAAATACACCAAGCCCAGTGGCAAGGAAGGTACGCTCATCATCGGCAATTACCCCATCGTTACCCTTTCCGTCGCACGACGTAAGCGCGATGAAGCCAAGGCGTTGTTGCTCGACAACCTCGACCCAATGGAAGAAAAGAAGAAGGCCAAGATCGTAGCCCAGCGGGCGGCACTGCTTTTCGAAACCGTTGCTCTGGAGTGGCACGCCGACATGTCCCGTCGCTGGACCGAAGGCCA
The DNA here is from genome assembly GCF_054668325.1 of Pseudomonas sp. S2_F07. Classification (NCBI taxonomy): domain Bacteria; kingdom Pseudomonadati; phylum Pseudomonadota; class Gammaproteobacteria; order Pseudomonadales; family Pseudomonadaceae; genus Pseudomonas; species Pseudomonas sp. S2_F07. The sequence continues at coordinate 3,163,096 of NZ_CP162758.1, read as the reverse complement.
CGCAAAAACCGTAATGAGCCGACTGCGCACCCACGTCTTCCCGCTGATCGGCCAACGCCCCATCGCCGAACTCGATACCCACGACCTGCTAGAGATCACCCAGCGCATCAAGGAACGCGGCACCATGGATGTGGCGTTAAGGGTACAGAACTACTTATCCACCATCATGCGCGGGGCCAAAAGGGCTCGGCAGATCACCATGAATCCTGCACTGGATCTGGCAGGCTCGATTCACGCGCCGCGCACAATCCATCGCCCGGCCCTCTCCCTCAACCGTCTACCCGAGCTTCTACACCGTATCGACAACTACAACGGCCGCGAGCTGACGCGCCTCGCCGTCCTGTTGACGCTGCATGTATTTGTCCGCTCCAGCGAACTGCGCTTCGCGCGATGGAGTGAGTTCGACTTCCAACGCGCCATGTGGGAAATCCCCGATACCCGCGCACCGATTGAAGGGGTACGCAACTCCACACGCGGGACCAAAATGAACGGCGACATTCAAATGGTTCCGCTCTCGCCGCAGGTCATCGAAATACTGGAGCGCCTGCGCAGCCTCAGTCGTTTTTCAGAGTTAGTGCTACCGGGAGACCACAAGTACTGGAAGCCCATGTCCGAGAACACGGTGAACACCATGCTCCGCAACGTCGGCTATGACACCAGCAAGGACGTGTGCGGCCACGGCTTCAGGACCATGGCCTGTAGCGCCCTGCTGGAGTCCGGGTTATGGACCGACGCAGCCATCGAACGGCAAATGAGTCACAAGGAACGCAACCGCGTGCGCGCCGCTTATATCCACAAGGCCGAATTCCTCGAACAGCGTCGGCTGATCATGGCGTGGTGGAGCAACTACATCGACGCCAACCGCCATGGGCATGTGACGCCCCACGAATTCGCTCACCCGGTCGGCGACAACATTACAGCCCTACAAAATAGCCGTGGCGCATCCAAACGTGGGTAAGCCAAAGAGATCACCGCAGTCCGCCCTTCCACGCGGGTCCATCCAAGCGGGGCTGCAAAGCCGCCCTGCTTGGATGGACCTCATTTAAAAAATCTAAAGCCCACGCAAACTGTCTGTGGAAAACCACTGATTTCCACTGGTGGATAATTTCATCCACAGCCGCAGAACTCCCGGAAATTCGAGCCTTGACCCGAATTATCCACAGGCGTAGAAAAGATCTGGCAAAGCGCTGTCGTTGACAGCGACCCAGGTAGCCAGGACCTTTAAGGCTACGCCACACCGTGGTGGTTCTCCCCAAGTGCGTTTAGCGTCCGGCAGCACGCACGGTCACTACCCATGTGATGGATGCCACTTCTACTCATGGCCCTCGTGCGCCAGATGCCCCTTTACTTCGCTGCCCTGCAGCAACCTATCCGCTTGGCCATTTCATTGCGCCAACCTGCGCCCGTCTCTTTCTTCCGGAAAGAGACGGGCGCTACTACCACTGCTGCAGCCCAACTCGTACAAGGCTTTGCGGCATTCCCCCTCGTGACAATCGGCGTGACAAACACCGAAGTTACCAGCAACAGCGATGCCGATGATGGTGCCGCAGCCCACGGAATGGACTGCACCTGACTGACAGTCAGGTATGCCCCGGTCGTCGCCTCACTGCCTTCACCCGACTCAGGATCTCGCGGCGCTGGTCTCGTCAGCCAGTGCAGCCTCCACCCGCCCACTTCTGCGGAAGTGCTCAGGAGGCCAGATTATGAGATGCCTAAGCTCCCGGTCGTAAAGAGCCGCCAGTCCCGCGTTAGTGGACAACCCTCACAGGTCGCAGGGGCCTTGATCCCTGATAACACTCAGCATTCTTGGCGGGATGACGTGGGGAAGGTTTCGAAGGTTTGGCTTCGAGAGGAATATGGTCATGGGATTAGTAGCTAGACGAGATGGGCGCAATTTTGGCTATGGCCGGCAACTGAGCTTTGCAGGACCGCAGGCACTGAAAGACCTGTTTGGCGGCGGGCATTACGGCACGGTCAAGGCGCACAGTGATCGGTGGCAAGCGTTTGTACGCTGGTGTCGGTCGGAGGAAGGGCCGGGGTTTAACGATGCGCGGCAAATTAATTGGCAGACCTTGCTGGACTACGCCGGACATCTGCGTCAGCAAGTTGACCAAGGTGAGCTCGCCATCGCCACCGCGCTAAACCGGTTGTCCAGCGTCAACCGGACCATGGCCGCGCTTCGCGGTGATCAGTATGTGAAAGTGCCGAGTCCGAGCAAGGCGCTGGGAATGCGGCGCACCAGCGTTCGTTGCTCGGTGCCACAAGGCCAAGACCGCGAACACGTGAAGCGGATCGTAGAGGTACTTTGCAAACATCAGCAGCCGCGCACCGCGGCCATCGCTAAGTTAACGCGAGCCACTGGCATGCGTCTGCGCGAAGCGATTCTGGCCGACCTACCGCGACTCAAGCGTGAAGCCGAACACTACGACAAGATCAACATCCAGGACGGCACCAAAGGCGGCCGATCCGGTGCGTCAGCACCTCGCTGGATTACGGTAGATGACCATATTCGAGAAGCTCTGAGGTTTGCCGAACAGGTTTCGCCCGATGGTGGCCGCAACCTGCTGGCACCGAACGAAAGCTACCTCGATTTCTTGCAGGGGATCGTCCGCCCCGCCCGAGATATCCTCCATACGCACAACTTCAAAGGCTTCCACGAACTGCGCGCGGCTTATGCGTGCGAACGCTATGAGCAAATCACCCGCCATCCCGCCCCCATCAACGGAGGCCATTGCTATCAACTCGACCGACGCCTAGATCAGGATGCCCGAGTACAAATCAGCTATGAGCTGGGGCATGGCCGTATCGACGTGGTGTCGGCTTACATTGGTGGTCGAGCATGAGCAAGCCATTCGATATGGAGCTGTTCCTGTCAGGCGTCCTGACCGGGTCGCATACCACCCGCCAACGCCACCTACGTCAGGCGAAGGCTATCCAAACAGCAATCGCTGAGCGCTGGCAACGCGACAATCCATGGACTTGGCAAAGAAAACACCTGGCGTGGTTTTTGAATCACCACCTAAACCAGCACGCTGAATCGACGCGGTATTACTATTTGCTGACCATGCAATTACTCACTCATCGCTTAGGAAAACCCTTTCAGTTCAACCGCTAAACGAATGTCAGAAGACGGCCGAGGCTGTGTAAAAACGTTTTAGCGCAGGATTGAGGTTCAGAACCAGAACGGAAATCGCGTTCCTACGCAAATTTCAGGTCTGCTGATTAACCAAGGACTGCCAGATTTTACGTAGCGACGCAGACTTTAAAACGGTGCCTGCTTATTTACACAGCCTGGGCCAGAAGCGGACGTCCAGGAACGACTGCTTCCGGTCGATTCTGTTGAAAAAGTCGGCCATGGTTTGCGCAGCAGAAAAGTATGCGTCCGAGATTTAAATCTTTGCTTTCGGCAGAGGCTTCCGGACGCAGACTTTACGTAGCAGCGTGCAAAAAAGGCGATTTAACCAGTGAATGACCAGACTGTTTGGGCGAACCGACTTTTCAACAGAATCGGCCAAAAGCGGTCATCGAGTGACTACAAAAGCAGAGGCGATCCAGCATGGCCGGGGATGTCTACCGGAGCGGGGGTAGTCACTTCTTTCATGACGGACTGCAAAGAATCATGTACGGCGTATGGAGATGCCCTTGACGACAATACTCACCCATTGCGCCCACAACTGCTCCATTCCGTTTTGACTTATAGGAGTTGCATCCGCCCGCCAAGACAAGCTCAGGATGCCATTTGCAGCTGCCCATAACGAGGTGGCAGCCAGGCATGGGTCTATCGTGGGGTCAATGGTGCCGTCAGCTATGCCATCGCGTAAGGCTGCTTCCATCTTGCTGTTCTGGTGCCTTATCAAATCGCTCATTCGCGCGACCGCTTCAGGCTCATTGGGGGGATCTGCGAGCAGGCGGAACTCATTTGGCCGCTCACAAGCGAAGCGAAAATAACCCTGTGCAACGATCCAAAGTCGCTCCATGGGCGTCCCGGCAGCCGCATAAGCTGCGTCCATGTAAACCTTGTTTTCCTCAAAGGCCCGTTCAGCAACAGCCATAAGCAAAGCTGATCGCCCGCCAATCCTGTTGTAGATGGTCTGCACCGCAATATCTGCCCGTTCAGCTACGGCCTCGAGAGTAAAAGCGGCCGCTCCGCCCTCCAAAAGCAAGGCTTCGGCATTCTGGATTATCGCTAGCCGCGTGGCTTCAGCCTTGCGCTGGGTGCGAGTGGGAGCGGGAGTAGAGGGCGTGGAATTTGTCATGGCGCGAGTATACACGACGATTGGTTGTTGTATGTTCATCCAAAAGTGGAATAGCATCAAAAAAATAACAAAGGTACCCGCCATGTTCCAACGTCTCGATGTCTCTTTTCCATCCGGCGACGCAAGGTGCGCCGCTTGGCTGTACCTGCCAGAACAACCTAAGCCACATCCCGTCATCGTGATGGCTCACGGCCTGGGTGGCGTACGAGAAATGCGCCTAGAAGCGTTTGCCGAGCGCTTCTGTGAGGCCGGATACGCATGCCTGGTGTTCGACTACCGCAACTTTGGTGCAAGCCAAGGCGAACCTAGGCAACTGCTGGACATCAAGCGTCAGCAGGAGGATTGGCGATCAGCCGTTGCCTATGCTCGAACCCATGACGATTTGGATGCCGCAAAGGTAGTCCTATGGGGCACTTCGTTTAGCGGCGGGCACGTGATCTACACCGCAGCGGCTGATGCAAAGATCGCAGCTGTGATGGCCCAGTGCCCTTTTACTGATGGGTTGGCGTCATTACTAAAGGTCGACCTGTTCACTTCGCTCAAATTGACCGCATGGGGTGTCGCCGACGTGGCTTGCTCTCTAATTGGTGCCGGGCCTGTAACCGCCAAATTAGCTGGGCCAAAGTGGTCTGCGGCGCTTATGACCGCACCGGATGCGGAGTCTGGGTATCTTGGATTGGTACCCGCTAAATACCCTTTCAAGAATTACGTAGCGGCTCGATTTGCGCTGGCTATCGGGCTCTATAGGCCGGGGAAAAAGACCCCGAAGCTTCTTTGCCCAATTTTATTTTGCATCTGCGAAACAGATAGCGTCGCACCTACAGGCCCCACATTGCGCCATGCCAAAAGGGCTCCTGACGCTGAAATTCATATGTGCAAGGAAGGACATTTCGACATCTATGTCGGGGAGGCCTTCGAGCATGTCATCCAGAAGCAAATTTCCTTTCTAAAGCGTCGCGTCTCACGCGGAGCCGCACGCTTCCACGCTGCATGACTTAGCGCCATCGCTGTCTGCCCAACAATAACAATATCGAGATATGAACATGTTTCATTTGCAGGATAAGGTCGTATTAATTACTGGCGCGGGCGGAGGCATTGGTGCCGCAACCGCTCGAGCAATGCATGCCGTCGGCGCGAAGGTTGTACTGCTGGACGTAACAGAAAACGCTATCCAAGAGCTTGCAACGGAGCTTGGCCCACGAACTCTAGCGATATTCGCGAGCGTCACCTCCCGCGAAGATTTGGATCGAGCGGTTGCGAGGGCTGTAGAGACCTTTGGTGGAATCGACGTCGTGTTCGCTAATGCGGGTATCGCCTGTGATCCGCCCACGACCATCAGAAATATGGACGAGGCGACATTCGAACGAGTCGTTGAGGTCGACCTATTGGGTGTTTGGCGGACGGTGCGTGCGTGTCTGCCCCAGATTTGCGCCCGCAATGGTCATGTCCTAGTCACGTCATCCGTATATGCGTTCGTCAATGGGGTGGTGAATGCGCCCTACGCCATGTCCAAAGCTGGTGTAGAGATGTTCGGCCGCTCTCTTCGGGCTGAACTTGCAGGGACAGGTGCTACTGCAGGTGTTCTTTACCCAGGTTGGGTATCGACAGCGATCGCCAAGAGCGCTTTTGGGGGGAATGCAGAAGCCACTGAGCTTGTGAAGCTGGCGTACCCAAGTGTGTTGAGAGCGCCTATTCAGCCAGCGAGAATCGCGGAGGCAGTCGTCAAGGGGGTTCAGACTCGTTCTGCCCGAATTAACTGTCCGCGCCGGTGGATCCCCATTTCTATTCTTCGAGGGATCTTTAATCTGCTCACGGATTTGACTTTGGACCGTGATAAAAGAATTCATGCGCTGATTCGCAAGATGGAAAAATAACTGCCCTGTGCAGATAAACTGATTTATTACTCTCAGTGCCAAGCTCAGAGGGCAGTCAGCAAGTTTGCTCCGCTTAAGCGGCTTACACATGGACATTAAGATGAACAATAAACCTACTATATTCATCACAGGCGCGGGCAAAGGAATTGGTGCCGAAACGGCCTTGTTTTTTGCTAAGCAGGGATACCGAGTCGCAGCGACAGACATCAGTGAGACAGACCTTGTCATGCTGAAAAAGAAACTTGGTGGAAGTCATTTCTATCGTCGTCTAGATGTTACTCAATCTGATGAGTTTGCCGCCGTGTTAAGTGAGTTTGCGTCCGAGAGCGGCGGTGCCATTGATGTGCTGTTCAACAACGCAGGCATAGCCTTCATCGATGATTTTGAGAAAGTGACTCTTGAGAAACACCTCTCGGTCACCGATGTCAATGCTAAGGGGATACAGATTGGTGCCTTCCATGCGCTCCCGTACCTTAAGGAAAGCGCGGAGCCGGCGATGATTAACATGTGTTCCCTCAGTTCTGAATATGGCGTACCAAGCGAGGCATCATATTCAGCCAGCAAGTTTTGGGTAAAAGGATTTACTGAGGCCTTAAACATCGAGTGGGATCGATACGGGATTTATGTATGTGACGTGATGCCAAATTTTGTGGCTACGCCAATGATGGATGCGGCACATGGAAATATCGTCGACTCGGTAGGTATTCATCTAAAAGCCAGCGATGTTACTGCAACAGTATGGAAAGCCGTGCAGAACCGAAGGGGCGTTCATTGGGAAGTTGATACCTGGCGTCCTCGACTGATGCGTGCCGTGACTAAATTTCTGCCACAGCGCACGCGCAGAGCCATTATTAAGAATCTGTCGGGCTATTAGTTAAATACCTTCTAGTCTCCATCAACTTGGTATCCGTTACGGAGAAGGGGTCATCATATATAGCTTCTAGCCACCGAACAATCTAACTCTGGCAATAATAGTAGTAGGAGAACTGGATCAACGAACAGTTCTCCGGTGAGGCGCCCTTGCCTGCAATAAGTAAAGTGTTGCCGATCGGTAATAGAAACCTTGGAGCGGATTCAAGCCCCTTCTTATCTTCTGCCCGACCAATTACGCCCTTCTGGGCTACACGAGGAATGATCATGATCATCACCCTTCATGAACTTGAGGAGCTCAGCACTAAGGCAGAGAAAAAGCCTTTTGATGTCGGATTCGAGTCGGGACTTTCCGGCCGAACACTCTTCGACTGCCCTTATGGCCATGTCACGGATGAAGCCTACCGGCAGCGCCATGAGTGGCTAGAGGGATTTCTCACGGCTTTGGCGCATAACGGAACTTCAGGCGCGTTCTGATCGCCCGTGATCGGAGCTAGTTGCCGGCGTAGCTCCGCGCGCTCACCGCGCTATTTGTCATTACCTCGCAAGGCAGCATCTGCAGCAGAGCACGCCGGCGAATCGGGCTACAAGGTGCCTTCTACAGGGACCTTTTCACAACATCGATGAACGCCAACCGGCACTGCCAAGTGCACCGGAAGGTGAAGCTTTGCCTGCGCACCAATCAATAAAAACAATACGAGGTGGGAAATGAAACTGAGCAACCGTGCAATCATGTATCTCTCAGTCGTGGGAGAAGTGTCTGCCTGGACTAAATTCGCAGGTGTCGTGGCAATACTCAGCGCTTCCACAAGCGTCCTAGCCAATGGCATTGCCTTAAATGAACAAAGTGCAAGCAGTGCGGGTACTGCTTATGCGGGGAGATCGTCTTCTGCGCTGGACGCCAGCACTATCTTTGGAAATCCTGCAGGTTTGACCAAATTGAAACGTACCGAGATTTCCGGCGGAGCCGCGGTCGTCTCGGTGAGCGATGACATCAGTGACGCGCAGAGCAGTGCCCCGGGAACGAACAAAGGGGACTCGGTCCCTTTGGGGGTTGTGCCCTTTGCCTACATGTCGACGCCGCTTGACGATCGTTTTTCGATGGGTCTGGGCCTGTATGCTCCGAGTGGTCTGATCAATGATTACGAGAGCAGTTTTCAAGGCCGTTACCATGGTTCCTATAGCACGACCAAGGAGATCACCCTGCAGCCCACCATTGCCTGGCGGATCAATGATTACGTGTCCATTGGTGGCGGACCGACCATAAACCGCTTCAATGCAAAGCTTCAGAACTACCTGGCCACCGGCGCCCTGAACAACGGCGAAGACACGCTGGTCACCATCAAAGGCGATGACACCGCACTTGGCTACAACGTCGGCATCTTGATTGACTTTACCGAGGCCACCAGCTGGGGGATCAACTATCACTCGAAGGTGGACTATGAACTTGAAGGGCATACTGAGGTTTCCGGCTCCCCGAGCTTTATTTCGCTGGATGGAAAGTATGACAACAAGATAGATCTCACGATGCCCGAATCCGTGGATACGTCCATCACCCATCATTTCAACAGTCGCTGGACGGGTTACCTGGGAGCTACCTGGAAACGCTGGAGTCGGATCCAGAAGGTTGAGGCCCTCAACAGCGGTCTTTCCCCCCTGGGCCAGGCAGCTGGCCTGGGAAGTGTGACCGAAGAAATGAACTGGCGTGACACCTGGTCTGGTGCTCTGGGTGCCTCTTATCAATTGAACCAGCAATGGCTACTGCGCGCAGGCTACGCCTATGACCCGTCGCCCATCAGGAACGCCGATCGCAGCGTGCGCGTTCCGGTCGGGAATCGCCAAGCCGTGACCTTGGGCGGTGCTTATTCGCCGAATCCCGATCTGACGATCGACTTTGCTTACGGTTATCTCTGGGATTCCAAAGTCTCGGTAAAGCAATCGAACAACTCAGGTCTTCAACCGGAATACAGTGCCAACTACGACAACAGTGCGAATGGGGTTTCGGTTCAGGCCACTTATCGGTACTAACCGCCCTGATGACGCAACGCCCATTCCTGAACCTGTAAGGTGGTTCGTCACAGGGATCGTTGTTGACAGGCAGCAATTGGCCGTCTGCTGTCTGTCACCACGGCAGTTTTTGGCGGATTCCTGCCTATTCTCTACGGAGGGGATAATCGACAACGTTCGAGTTCAGGAGGCTTACCATTCGTAAGCGTCTGGCGAACACACCTATGAATGTGTTGAACCGAAGATAAGGGCATCAGCATTTCAATTGTCCATAGGCTCGGGCCATGACTTCCCAGGTTCTCGCGTCGGCAGGAATCAGATGCTCAATACGCAGCGACTCCATCGTAATGTCGAGAGGCATGCCAAATGTTGTAAAAGTTGACATGAATTTCAGTTCCCCGTGCCTTGAGTCGAGCCGCGTCAGTACCAACGGAGGCAGTTCGTTTGTCAACGTGGAAGCCTCTTGAGGCATGGGGAGGCTTTTCAGAAGCGTAGCGAGCCCCGGGTTGCTCAGGGCCTCTCTAGCTGCCCTTTGCCAAGCAATCAATCTGATTTCCTCGACGTTGTTCAGATGATCGCCCAACCCTCCAGGCTCCAGCAGCGTTACCAACAGATTTAGGCCTTCTGCCGCATCGGCACTCAGGCCGACCAGATCGAACAGCACTCCAGTGCTGGCGTTGGCTGCCAATATCTCCCACTGACTCCCCAAGACAATCGCTGGTGCGGGGTTGTTGGCATGAAGGAGGTGAGTTATAGCGTCACGAACAGCCTCCATGCTTGGCGAGGTAAGAGGTGTTGCTTCGTAGCGCGGTGCATAACCACTGGCGAGAAAGACACTGTTGCAGTGCTCTAGAGGCGCATCGAGTGCCATGAGTAGGTTATGCAGAGTGCCTGGGCTTGGCTTGGCGCGCCCTGTCTCGATGCAGCTGAGGTGGCGCTGAGAAATACCTGACATCAAGGCGAGGTCGAGTTGGCTCAATTTTGCCTGACGTCGCAGTTGACGCAACTGCTCACTTGCAGTGATGGAGGGTGTCGTTCGAGGAAAAGGTCGGGGGCTCATTGTTCGACTCTGACGGCGCGAATTGGCTGAGTCCATGACCTGTGAGGTCATTGATCTCGTCGTGACAATATCACTACCTTGTCAGCGTTGATCATCGCTTCTTGCTCAAGGAGGACAAATGAAAAGACCCTACCTCTCACTTGCCACATTGGTGATTTTTTCCTTGTATACGGCGGGTACCATGTTCGTTGCCGATCAATCGCTCATCGACTTCGGCCTGGAGTTAATATCCAGCCCGGACACTGCCCAAGTAGTTATTGACCTTTACCTGCTCGGCGTCCTCGCTTGCATCTGGATGTATCGGGACGCTCGTTCCAAAGGCCGATCTGCGGTCTCTCTTGTGCCTTACTTTCTGATAACGGCAGTCTTCGTATCGATTGGCCCATTGCTTTACCTCGTTATCAACGGATTCGCCAAGAAGAAGCTGCCTACGGATAGCACCGGTTACAGCATCAATATTTCGCGCAATCTCGACTAAAAGGAATGAAGAGGAAGTCCGTTGGCGTTTGGCAATTCCTTTGTTTCTAGATGTCCGGCCAACACGCCTTGCGTGATTGAATGGGCGCCCATCGATGCGGCAGCAACTCCGTAATCTCACTCGCCCGCTGCGTCGGCAGGCGAGTCAGAACATCCTTCAAGTAAGCATACGGATCATGCCCGTTCATGCGCGCAGACTGGATCAAACTCATGATTGCTGCCGCCCGTTTGCCGCTGCGCAGTGACCCGGCGAACAACCAGTTGGAGCGCCCAAGTGCCCACGGTCTTATCTGATTTTCGACCGCGTTATTGTCTATGGGCACAGCACCGTCATCGAGATAGCGCGTCAGTGCCATCCAGCGCTTGAGGCTGTAATCCAGAGCTTTGGCGATAGCCGACCCTTCGGGTACAAGGTCGCGCTGGGCCATCATCCAGGTATGGAGTGCGTCGATAAGGGGCCCCGCTTTTTCCTGACGTACTCGCCAGCGTTCTTCGTCGGTCATCTCCCGCGCCAGCCGTTCAATTTCGTACAACCCACCAATTGAGTGCAGCGCCTGCTCGGCCAGTTGGCTTTTGTTCGTCGCGTGCAGATCAAAAAACTTGCGGCGGGCGTGGGCCATGCAGCCGATTTCAGTGATGCCTTGCTGGAAGCTTGCTTTGTAACCACCAAAATCATCGCAAACCAGCTTGCCATTCCACGCGCCAAGGAAGTTGCGTGCATGCTCTCCCGCACGGCTTGGACTGAAGTCATAAACGACCGCCTTGAGCGCCGAATATGGCGTAGTGCAGTAGGCCCAGACATAAGCACGATGCGTTTTCCTCTCACCCGGGGCGAGCATCTGCACCGGCGTTTCGTCAGCGTGGATCACGCCTTGAGCAAGCACTGTTTCGCGTAGCGCATCGACCAAGGGCTGGAGCTGCACACCGGTTTGACCGACCCATTGCGCCAGTGTCGATCGGGCGATGGCGAAGCCGGCGCGGCCAAAGATTTTCTCTTGCCGATACAGCGGTAAATGGTCGGCAAATTTGGCCACCATCACGTGAGCCAGCAGCCCTGCCGTCGGGATGCCCTTATCGATGACCTGGGCGGGAACCGGTGCCTGAGTCAGTGTTTCACACTCGCGGCAGACCCATTTCCCGCGCACATGCTGCTCCACCGTAAACACGCCCGGCGTGTAATCCAGCTTCTCGCTGACGTCCTCGCCAACCCGCTGGAGCTGGCAGCCGCAGGCGCATTGGATGTTGTCGGGTTCGTGATAAATCACGGTACGCGGAAACTGCGCAGGCAAGGAAACACGCTTGGGCTGCTTGCGTGGTTCAGCTTGCGCAGCCGGCGGATTCAACGCCTTCAGCTCGGCTTCAATGGCCGCGATGTCGGTGTCGAGCAAGTCGTCGAGCAAGCTGCCTTGGTCGGGACTCAATTGCTCACTGCGCTTGGCAAACTTGTTACGTTTGAACCAGGCGATTTCGTGGGTGAGTTGCTCGATGATGGTTTGGTCGCGGTCGTTCTTCTTGCCCATCCTGTCGACTTGCTGTCCGAGCGAATCAACCTGGGACAGCAACTGCGCAGCGAAAGCGCGCAGTTGGTCGGGGGTCATCTGATCGAGATTGGGCGAGGAAGTCATGCCCTGGATTTTACCAAAGCGGATCGCCTGCGGCAGCAGGCCGAGGCGCTAATTACAGCTTCTAGAGCAATGTGATTGCACCGCCAGCCCCAACGCGTTGCCAAGGCAGACCGAGCACCAAAGCCTGAAGTTGCTCGGCATCCAGCTCCATCTCGCAGCCTAGTCGAATGCCTGGCCAGTGAAACTTTCCTTGGTTCAATCGACGAGCAGCCAGCCAGACGCCAATCCCGTCATGCACCAGCACTTTCATACGAGTGGCGCGGCGGTTGGCAAACAGATAAGCACAGTGCGGCTTCGCCGCACCGAACACCGCGATCACTCTGGCTAACGCGGTCTCGGTGCCGGCACGCATGTCCATGGGCTCGGTGGCAAGCCAGATGGCGTCGATGCGAATCATTGCGTGAGTCCACGGACAAAGCGAGCGCAGCCTTCAGGATCAGACATCGGCCATTTCACCGTGATCGATTGCTCGCCAAGCGGCAGCTCAATAATCGCCAAAGCTTCCGTCTGCCGCTTGGGTGCAGCTCTCAACGGAACGAAAGCCGGCAACGCTGCTGGCGGCTGGTCTCGGTAAAGCGGCAGCCACTTGCGGATCATGTTGGCGTTGATGCCGTGGCTGATGGCGACGCTGGATAGGGTTGCGCCCGGTTGCAGGCATTCCTGAACAACCTGGGCCTTGAAGGGTTTCGGATAAGAGCTTCGATGGCGCATGGAACTCCTGACGTTAAGGCCGATAGCGTCCGCTTAAAAATACGCGGACACCATCGCCCTTAATGCTGGAGTTCGGAAGGTGACTTCCCCAGACGCTTACTACCATTCCGTATGTGGCTCTGAATTACTTGCAGACTGACAACGTGCTGACCTCTAAAAAATCCCGAGTTCGATTCCACCGAACGCCATAACTAGCTGATTTATTTATAGTTACTAGTTGGGGTACGCCGAATTTTCCAGCGAATTCCAGATCCGCAGAAAACCTGGCCTCGCAGCAAGCTACCGTTCGTCTGGTGCCGGCACCATACAAAATAGGGCTTGCAGCGATGCGAGCCCTTTTTCTTGGTTCTTCACGGATTACCGGGAAAGACGTTCTTGATCTTCATGAAAAAGAACTCGCTATCCGGAAACCGTACGCCATCTGCTTGATGACCTTTATTCGATTGTTTATGCCTTCCAACTGACCCGTATGCATCGGCCAGCGAACACGGCTATCTGTAGCCCGCCACTGTCATCTATCAGGTGTAAACCCCACTCTGGGGGGCTACTCATGGGGCCACGCTTGATCTTCAGGTTGTGGGCCTTGGAAACAGAGGCGTCCAGACACCCATCTTAGCTTTATAAAGTATCGGCAAAGAGTTGTTAGGGCATGTCTCTGGAAGTACCAACAATAACCCCTGATTTTTGAATCCGAGGGGTTGCTTGTAGAGCTTTGTGCCCAATTGAAGGCATAGGGCTTTCGCCTTGTGCATCTGCTCCTCGTTCTCCCAAAAACTATGTCCTTCGACTGGAAACGCATAAGAAGTGGGCGACAAGATTTCGCACAGATAAAGGTCGTGGGTTACACCGTATTTATCCAGCGTGGCCTTGACCTTCTTCTCTCCCTCCTCCGTACCTATCAGCGAAATAATCAAGACTGGAATTTCGAGCTCGATAAGCTGAGGAGCTAGATTGTCGAGCATGCCCGCTAATCCCTCAGATAAGGTGTCACCGCTGCCAATGACATCGTCCACGATGATGATCGCCTTTGGAGGCTCTTCTTCCCTGGCTGCGGCGAGCCGCTTGCCGAGCAAAGCGGGATCTATGATTCTCTGCGCGGATACTGAATTTGTCTTGGCATAGGTGCGTGCATACTGCAGGCCACTCTTGCCAACGCCGTCTACGAAGGTGATAAATACGTCACTGCGACGGTCAGTACGTCGTGTAATAGTCGATACGCCGATCACTGGCCTTACAATCCGCGCATGTGCCGTTTTCAGGTAATCCTCAATCTCGACGGGATTAATAAACCGGATATTTTCAAGAATCGAGAAAAGGAGCCTTTGGTTCAGGATTTCTGGCTCCTGATCAAGCCAAGCCCTGATTTGTTCGCCATCAACCTTTTGTGCACGATAAATCGGCCACTGGGCCGCCAATGTTTGAATGTCCTTGGCGGTAACATGTGCCTTGTCCTCTGCCGCCTTGATGCCATCCTCCAGTTCATCACCCAAGGTACTCGTGATGAGCTTGTTGAGCCCATATTCTGTCAGCCAATGCTCAAACAACGGAACGGTGAAATACAAATCACCATTGCGCTCATACAGGATTTCACGTCTTTGGAAATCTGAGATCAGGGGCGTGATTTCATGCTCGAGTAAATGGGCGCTCACTGCCCGGGCTTTGACCTCCTCTTCGCTGCGCTTGTGCTCGCGCAGGGATCGGCCGATGCCAACTAGCAGCCGAAGCCTCTTGAGCTCTGCAACTTCGGCCTGTTCGCGCTCAAAGCTGATGCCGTCTTTCCATAAATGCGCAAACGCGTTGGTATCTAGTTCAGCCAGCAGCATAGGCAATGCGTTTGAAACATCCGATGCGATGATCTCGGTGTCCCGCTCTGCGATGGCGATGCTGACGATTTTTGAGCACAACAGCTTGGTGTAATAAGGATGGCCATGGGTCAAGGTGAATATCTGGTTGATGGCTTCGTCGTCCCAGTTCAGTTGTCCCTCGACAGGTTTGGTGATCAGTTCTAGGTATTCGGCCCACTCGGTGCTGCGGGAAAAATAATCGAGCGTTTCCCGAGAGAATTTGTTGAGCTGGTCACCCTGCGCCCCAATGATGAAGGGCATTTTCTCACCGCCGACTAAGATGAAGGCGAGGTTTTTCCTGGCGGCTAGGGTCCTAAGGTTGGCAAAAAATGTCTCGGCAATGGGCCCTGATCGGTACATTTCAGGATGTATTTCGTCGAACTCGTCGAGGATGACGACAAACTTCTTGTTGGGATGTCTTACCTCGAGCTTCTTCGCCGTAAGGTTCAGGTCAGCAATAGACTCGCTGAAGTCGCCAGCTGTCGCATCGGTGGCTGGCATAAAGTCGAGCAAAAAGCTGTAGATGTTCTCGCCAAGAGATTTCAGCGTCCCTTGTGGGGTGGTCGAGCAATATTCTCCATACTCAAGATACAAACTATGAAAGTCTGGACGATCCCGTTCAAGGTAGTTGACGACAGCCTTGGCGAGTGAGGTTTTCCCGATTCGTTTTTGTCCGGTTACGTACGTTGACGTCATGGGGTGTTTTAGGAGTTTGTTGGCTATAGCCTTGACCTTCGCGCTTCGCCCCACAAACATGTCGCCTTCGGCTACTTCAAGGCTGTAGGGCTCCAAAGACTCTAAAGACAACCAATCTACTGCCTCGTTCTGGCCCTCTATCACCAGGTCAAAGATCTCGCTGCGTTGCGTGCCGAACAGTTCGCGCCAGCTGATATCGACGGTCATCTCGACTTTCGCGGAAGGCTCGATTACGCAGGCTCTCAAACAGACCGAAAACTTTCCTGGGGGGACATCCCCGCAGCGCAGTTGATCATTCTCAAGAATAACGTTTGATCCGTGGCCACAGTCGATCTCTACGACGACCTCTACTGCCGTGCTGGGGCCCTTGTTGACCAAGGGGAGGATGATATTGATGAAGCGGTCAACCTGATGCAGGGGATAGCGTTTTTCAGCTGCCCTGGGTGGATTACGCAGGGGTTCAATGACAGATGTAAGACGCTCGGAGGCTGTTGTCTTAACAAGCCCCACCGCCTCGTTCACGGCCTCCAGAAAAGGAAGTGCAAATTTTTCGGTGAAGAAGGATTGCGACGCGGTAGCCAGCGTATTTCCCTCCTCAAGGACACGCTCTAGCTCGTCCAGACTGAGTTTGTAGTCTGACCCACTGCTGCTCACTACAGCATCCAGCCCTTCAATCAACGCCTCAAGCTTGGTTTTGATAGGCAAGTAATTGAAAGGCTGCAGATAACCTTGATAGGTGTTATGCCGCAAACATTTGAGAATCGTGGATTTCTGGGTCGCTATTTCGTTCAGAGAGCCAGAGACTTGGCCCAACGCTAGGTAGTGCGCACAGATCGTCCCGTGAAGGGACTTGATGACATTGACCTTCTCGAAATTTTGCTGCTTATCGAACTTGTACTGCCTTATCAAATCAGGGGTATGAGACTCGATGATCGAAAGGATTTTCCGAATGATCACGTTGTGCTCGTCATCTATCGGCAGCAGTCCATCAATCGCCATGCAGCGAATGAGGAGAATAGCAACGATACGGTGGCCAGAGGTGGCGGACTCAACCCTTCCGAGTACTCGCTCCAGATTTGATCCTGAATGTAAACCTGAAAGGTGGCATACCTCGGCAATGGCATTGACAAGCGCATCACGCGCGTCCGCGTAGATGGTTGCCGAATGAACACCTTCCCCAACCTTGCGGATCTCCTCCTCAAGCAGAAAGATCCCCAAGCTGCTCGCGCCTGGTGCGGCGGCCATTTGTACTGGGGAGGGGGCCTTCGTATCCATTGTTATTTCCCTATAAATGGACTGCAACTGCGATTTAATGACGAGAAACATAGCCGATCGCCAGCATGGGGTCTAGCATCCGCCTCAATCCGCCTCAATCCGCCTCAATCCGCCACGACGACGCCATTAACCTAAGTGCCGGATCGAAACCGCCGCTGGAATGTCAGCGAGGAAGTCAGACCAAACCCCCTCGAGCAGTTATCATGTTGTCCATCTTCGCTCGGCCACTCGGTGGCTGGGTTTTCATTTTTTGTCGCGCCACTCAACGGCGTTGAATGTAGGGAATCGTCCATGACGGAGCAAAAGGGTGCCGAACAGGCAGCCAGCAGTCTCGCTGAGCAGGCCCTCAACCAGGCCCGCGCGCGTTTTGCGCCAATCGCCAACGATGCCGAGCTAGAGTCCGAGCCATTGAAAAAGAAGCCGGGGCGCAAAGCGGCGGTGAATGCCACCAGTAGCACCCTGCAAGACCTGGAGAAAACCCTGTGGGCCACCGCCGACAAGTTGCGCGCCAACATGGACGCCGCCGAGTACAAACACCTAGTCCTCGGCCTGATTTTCCTCAAGTACATCTCCGACAGTTTCACCGGCCGTCGCGTCGAGCTGGAACGGCGGTTTGCCGATGCCAACGATGACTACTACCTGGGTAGTGAAGACGCCGAACTATTGGCTAACGAGCTGGAAGAGCGTGACTACTTCAAAGAAGTGAATGTTTTCTGGGTACCGGAATTGGCTCGCTGGGAGTCGCTGCGGGCTAATGCAAAACAGGTGGACATCGGCAAACGCATCGATGAAGCCCTGGCCGCCATTGAGGCCGAAAACCCTCCGTTAAAAAACATCCTCGACAAACGCTATGCTCGGGCCCAGCTGCCGGATGGCAAGCTTGGCGAACTGGTTGACCTAATCTCCATCATTGGTTTTGGCGGTGACGCCCACCAGGCCCGCGACCTGCTCGGCCAAGTCTATGAATACTTCCTCGGCCAGTTCGCCAGCGCTGAAGGCAAGCGCGGCGGACAGTTTTACACTCCCGCCAGCATCGTCAAAACCTTGGTCGCCGTGCTCAACCCGCACCATGGTAAGGTCTACGACCCCTGCTGCGGCTCCGGCGGTATGTTCGTGCAGTCGGAGAAATTCATCGAAGCCCATGGCGGCAAACTCGGTGACGTGTCGATCTACGGTCAGGAGTCCAACCCGACTACCTGGCGCCTGGCGGCGATGAACTTGGCGATCCGTGGCATCGACTTCAACCTCGGCCGCGAGCCGGCCGACTCCTTTATCCGCAATCAGCACTCGGATCTGCGCGCCGACTTCGTCCTGGCCAACCCGCCGTTCAACATCAGCGACTGGTGGCACGGCAGCCTCGACGGTGACCCGCGCTGGGTGTATGGCACGCCGCCGCAAGGCAACGCCAACTACGCCTGGCTGCAGCACATGCTGTTTCACCTCAAGTCCAGCGGACGGGCCGGCATCGTCCTAGCCAACGGTTCAATGAGCTCCAGCCAGAACAGCGAAGGCGATATTCGCCGTGCCATGGTTGAGGCCGATGTAGTCGAAGTTATGGTCGCGTTGCCCGGCCAGTTATTCTTCAACACGCAGATTCCGGCTTGCCTGTGGTTCTTGGCCAAGCAGAAAGTCGCCCGTCCGGGCGAAGTGTTGTTTATCGATGCGCGTAAACTGGGAACGAATATCAGTCGGGTGCAGATCGAGCTGCTTGACAGCGAGATCGAACGAATCGCCCAAACCGTGGCCAATTGGCGCGGGGTGCCGCTGGATGTCGGCGGTGAGATCGCCGAGTATGCTGATATTCCGGGCTTCTGCCGCAGCGTGCCCCTTGGCGAAGTCGCCGAGCACGGTCATGTCCTCACTCCAGGCCGTTATGTCGGCGCCGAAGCGGTTGAGGACGACGACGAAGCCTTTACCGAGAAGATGCAGGACCTGACAGCTCTGTTAGGGGAGCAGATGGCCAAGGGCGCAGAGTTCGACCAGTTGATCCGCCAAAAGTTGGAGGGGTTGGGATTCTATGGCTAAGGTCTCAGGAGAATACCTACCGCTAAGTGTCCTTGGCGAATTTCCCACTGACTGGGAAGAGGCAACGCTAGAGGAAGTTTGCCGCCAAGTGACTGACGGAACGCACGACTCCCCCAAGCAAGTTGCTGAAGGTGGCTATCCACTTGTTACAGGGAGGGCTATCAAGGATAGAAATATTGACTTTTCGGTCACATATAATATTTCAGATGAAGATCACCAAAAGGTCATCGAACGCTCTAAGCCAGAGCGCAACGATATCCTGTTTGCCAATATTGGAAACTCTATCGGGGACCTCGTCCGGGTACAAACTGACAGATCGTTCAGCATCAAGAACGTGGCGCTTTTTAAACCTAACCCATTAAAAATATTTCCACGTTACCTCGAGTATTTTCTCTTATCTGAGCAGGTTCAGCGGTTCATAAAGGGATCAACCCGCGGCAGCGCTCAACCCTTTATCGGCCTAGGATCGTTGCGAGGCTTTCCAATCTCTCTTCCCCCGATGGATGAGCAGTGCAGTATTGGCGATTTGCTCGGTAGCCTCGATGATCGAATAGACTTGTTTCGTGACATCAACGCCACCCTTGAGGCCATCGTCCAGGCGCTATTCAAATCCTGGTTCGTCGATTTCGACCCGGTGCGTGCCAAGGCTGCAGGGCTTGAGCCGGAAGGCATGGACGCTGCCACTGCCGCGCTGTTCCCAGACAGTTTTGAAGAATCCAAACTGGGGGTGGTACCGAGGGGGTGGCGGGTTGGCGTGCTAGGTGACGTTGCAGAGACTGCACGCAAGCAGATTCAACCTAACGCAATGACGGTTGATACCTTGTACGTCGGCTTGGAGCACATCCCTAGGCAATCACTAGCGCTAGACAGCTGGGGAATCACAGATGGCCTGGAAAGCGCGAAGTCATGTTTTGAAAAAGGCGATATTTTATTCGGAAAACTGCGTCCTTACTTTCACAAGGTAGTGATCGCACCGTTTGTAGGGGTCTGTTCAACAGACATTCTCGTCTGCAAAGCCAAGGAGGCTGACTACTACGGATTTGTGGCAATGCAGCTGTTCAGCACTGAATTGGTTGCGTATGCGTATAGGTTATCCAATGGCGCAAAAATGCCACGTGTGAACTGGAAAGATTTGTCAGATTACGTGCTCGTGATACCGTCTGTTGAAGTGGCGGCAGCATATTCAGATGTAGTACAGCCTCTGTTTGATCAGATAACTGCTAACGTACACCAAGCCAAAACCCTCGCCCAACTCCGCGATACCCTGCTGCCGCGACTGATCTCCGGCCAGCTGCGTTTGTCGGAAGCCGAGATGGTCGAAGAAGTTAGCGCATGAGCACGGGAACGCTTCGCGCACTACCTGAGGGCTACGCCGCCTGTGGTCGTAGAACTCTAGGCCGAGGACGACAAACCCACCATCGGTCAGCCGCTGTGCAAACAGCAGAACCACCTAGTGGCCAAGTGCGCGTTGTCGCGTCTCGACAAACCTATCGGCGTCGCCGAATACCAATTGCTGCGCGACTTGCCCGAAACCTTGGGCCAAAATCTGCCGAGCATTGCTGAGGTGGAGGCGGAGCTTGCGGGTGAACTGAACAAAGGAAGTGCAGCGGAATGACCGAAGACCAATTGGAACAGGAAACCCTCGGCTGGCTGAACGAACTGGGTTACACCCATGTGTACGGCCCGACGATTGCCTATGACGGCGAGAGCCCTGAGCGCGACAACTACCGCCAGGTGATTTTGGTCGAGCGTCTGCGTCGCGCCATGGCCAAACTCAATCCCAAGGTGCCACTGGCGGCACGCGAAGATGCGCTCAAACAGGTGAACGAACTGGGTCTGCCCGTACAGCTGTCGGCCAACCGCCTGTTCCATCGCCTATTGGTCAGCGGCGTACCGGTGCAGTACCAAAAAGATGGCGAAACCCGCGGCGACTTCGTCCGTTTGATCGACTGGGTTGAGGTGAAAGCCAACGACTGGCTGGTCGTCAACCAGTTCAGTATCCAAGGGCCGAAACACACCCGGCGTCCGGACATCATCCTGTTCGTCAACGGCCTGCCGTTGGTGTTGCTGGAGCTGAAGAACCCGGCCGATGTGAAGGCAGACCTAGGCAAAGCCTTCGACCAAATCCAGACCTACAAGGAACAGATCCCTGACCTCTTCCACTACAACGAAATTCTGGTGATTTCCGACGGCAGCGAAGCGCGCATGGGCTCGTTGTCGGCAGATGCCGAACGCTTCATGAACTGGCGCACTATCGACGGCCAGGATCTTGACCCGCTGGGTCAATTTAACGAACTAGAGACTCTGGTACGGGGTGCATTGGCGCCGCCAATGCTGCTCGATTACCTGCGCTACTTCGTGCTGTTTGAGGATGACGGCCGGCTGGTGAAGAAGATTGCCGGCTATCACCAATTCCACGCCGTGCGTACCGCCATTGGGCAGGTGGTCAGCGCCTCACGTCCCGGCGGCAGCCATAAGGGCGGGGTGGTCTGGCACACCCAAGGCTCAGGCAAGAGCATCACCATGACCTGCTTCGCTGCCCGGGTGATGCAGGAAGCGGCGATGGAGAACCCAACCATCGTGGTGATCACTGATCGCAATGACCTGGATGGCCAGCTGTTCGGGGTGTTCTCGCTGTCCCAGGACCTGTTGCGTGAACAAGCCGTCCAGGTGACGTCACGCGGTGACTTGCGCACCAAACTGGCCAATCGACCGAGTGGGGGCATCGTCTTCGCCACCATCCAGAAGTTCATGCCAGGGGTGGATGAAGACACCTTTCCGCTGCTGTCCGAGCGCGCGAACATCGTGGTCATTGCCGACGAAGCGCACCGCACCCAATATGGCTTTGGTGCGGAGCTGAAAACCTCGGAGGGGACACTGTCCGGCGAGAGCCAAACTCGTTACCAGGTCGGCTATGCCCAGCACCTGCGCGACGCACTTCCAAACGCCACATTCGTGGCCTTTACCGGCACCCCAGTGTCCAGCGAAGATCGCGACACCCGTTCGGTGTTCGGTGAATACATCCACGTCTACGACATGCAACAGGCCACCGAAGACGGTGCCACCGTCGCCATCTATTACGAATCGCGGCTGGCCAAGTTGTCCTTGAAAGACAGCGAGCTCCCCGCGATCGACGATCAAGTTGATGAACTGGCCGAAGACGAAGAGGACGACCAGCAGTCACGCCTGAAAAGCCGTTGGGCCGCCCTGGAAAAGGTGGTCGGGGCCGAGCCGCGGATTCACAGCGTGGCGGCCGATTTGGTCACCCACTTTGAGGAGCGTAATCAGGGCCTGGTGAGCATGGGGCAGTTGCCCGGCAAAGCCATGGTGGTGGCCATGAGTCGCGAGATCTGTGTTCATCTGTACAACGAGATCGTCGCCTTGCGTCCGGAGTGGCACGACGAAGATCCAGAGAAAGGTGCGATCAAGATCGTCATGACCGGCAGCGCGTCGGACAAAGCCTTGCTGCGGCCACACATCTATTCCGGTCAGCTCAAAAAGCGCCTGGAAAAACGCTTCAAGGATTCGCTCGATCCGCTCAAACTGGTGATCGTCCGTGACATGTGGCTGACCGGCTTCGATGCCCCCTGCGTCCATACCCTATACGTGGACAAGCCCATGAAGGGCCACAACCTGATGCAGGCCATTGCCCGAGTCAACCGCGTGTTCAAGGACAAGCAGGGCGGCCTGGTGGTCGACTACATCGGTATCGCCAATGAGCTGAAAGCCGCGCTCAAGGAGTACACCGGCAGCAAGGGCAAAGGACGACCGACCGTGGATGCCCATGAAGCCTATGCGGTGCTGGAGGAGAAGCTCGACGTTTTGCGCAGCCTGCTGCATGGCTTCGACTGCAGCGATTTTCTCACCGGTGGGCACAAGCTGCTGGCCGGGGCAGCCAACCACGTGTTGGGCTTGGAAGATGGTAAGAGGCGCTTTGCCGACACCGCACTGGCCATGAGCAAGGCCTTCACCTTGTGCTGCACCTTGGATGAAGCCAAGGCTGTCCGCGAGGAAGTGGCGTTCTTCCAAGCGATCAAGGTGATTTTGATCAAACGTGAAGTCAGTCAGCAGAAAAAGACAGACGAGGAGCGCGAGTTGGCCATTCGCCAGATCATCGGCAATGCCGTGGTCTCTGGCGACGTGGTGGACATTTTCCAGGCGGTGGGCCTGGACAAACCTAATATCGGCCTGCTCGACGATGCCTTTCTTGCTGAAGTGCGCAATCTTCCCGAGAAAAACCTGGCGGTCGAGTTGTTGGAGCGCTTACTCGAAGGCGAGATCAAGAGCCGTTACAGCACCAACCTGGCCCAAGAGAAGAAGTTCTCCGAGCTGCTGGCCAATGTGATCCAACGCTACCAAAACCGTTCGATCGAGACCGCCCAGGTCATCGAAGAGCTGATCGAAATGGCCAAAAAATACGCCGCCGCGAGTCAGCGCGGCGATTCACTGGGACTCAACGATGACGAACTGGCGTTCTACGATGCCTTGGCCAACAACGAAGCTTCGGTGCGCGAGCTGGGCGACGAGGTCCTGGCCAAAATTGCCCATGAGTTGACCGCCAGCCTGCGAGCCAACGTCAGTGTCGATTGGAGCAGCCGTGAAAGCGTGCGGGCCAAGTTGCGCATCCTGGTGCGTCGAATTCTGCGCAAGTACAAGTACCCGCCGGATCAAGCCGAGGAAGCGGCCCAGTTGATACTCAATCAGGCGGAGATGCTCTGTGAGGCGTGGCTATAGGCGTGAGCCATGAGACGACACAGATCGTTGATGCCACATGAAATCGAGTCGATGGAGCAGCGGCTAACCAAGCGTCTGGGTGTGGGTCAAAGTGTGGGTCAAGGATAGTGTTTTGTATAAAACCCGCATTCTGCGTGGCTTTCAGGCATTAAAAAGCCGGCTTGTGGCCGGCTTCTCGGGGACTGGCTTGGATCATTTTTGGTAAACCGCGCCAGCCTTCAAAACGTACACCCGGATCTTGCGTCCGGCTGTGGGACCTGGTGAGAAAGTCATCTGTCAGGCCAGTGCATCTGAGCCGCTGGGCGGTTCGATACGCAAATGTGGGGCGCAGCATACGCAGGTTTGATGGAAATTCCCAGCGGGAAGTGCCGGGCAGAGCCGTTTGGCCACTCGGGTGGGCGGCCGATGGGCGTTCTGGAGTGCTTAAAGAAAGGGCACCGTTGGCCGTCGTTTGTTCAGGGTCGACCACCAGAACACCCAGCCCAGCACCCTGATGTTCTGCTCTTCGATTTGTGCGGCCCTGAAGATTTCATCCGGGTATTCGGCGCGGTTGTGGCTGCGCAGTCGCAGGGAGTTGCCCGGCAGTCGATGCAGGTACTTGATGCGCAGCATGCCGTCATGTTCGATGGCGTAGATCTCGCCATCGACAATCTGGGTCAGGCCACGGTCAATCGCCAGGGTCGAACCGTCTTCAATTTTTTCCCCCATGCTGTTGCCGCTCATCAGGGCGCAGATGGCGTCTGAGTGATTGATTTCCAGGGAATCGAGGTGGCTGCGGGGCAGGCGGATGGATTTCTCGGGGTCTTCTATGACGTGGGTTTTGTTGGAGCCCAAGGCGGTGACAGCTTCCTTGAGGAATGGCAGTTCGACGTCGACAGGCTCGATGACCGTGTAGACACCGCGGATGGTCTGGGCATCGAAGGTGTTGCCAGTTTCGTCGAGCAGGCGCAGGAGCTGGGCATCTTTCGGGCCTTCGCCGGTTTTCAGCCAGTCGCTGCTGACGGAGAGTTTTCGGGCGACTTCTTCCATGCAATGGGCGGGCACACCGCGGGTGTACCAGTTATGTACATTTTGTGGAGCCGTATCCAGGAATTCGGCAAATCCGGTGGTCGTGATGTTCGCTGCTTCGAGGAGCGCTTTAAAGCGTGGGCCGCTAGTGTTCTTTTTCATGAACGTGAGTCTACTGGCGGCTAACAAGGGTTTGAATAAACGCCTCGTTCAAATTTTGCGGGTAATTTACGACCGGATGTAAGACGTTCCTGGGGCGTTTTAAACAAGCAAAAACTATTGGAAGGTCTGTTTAAACGGGGTGTTTGGCGTGCTTATCAAACGCCCACAAAAAACCCCGGATTACCCGGGGTTTTTCTTGCCGTTTGCAGCTAAAAGCCTGCAGCCGGGCTTAGCCTTTGTAGGCGGCAACCGACTTGGTGATCGCTTCGCGGGCGGCGTCTGCACCGGCCCAGCCTTCGATCTTCACCCATTTGCCTTTTTCGAGATCTTTGTAGTTCGCGAAGAAGTGCTCGATCTGCTGGATCAGCAGTGGTGGCAGGTCGGTGTATTCCTTTACGTCCACGTACAGCTGGGACAGCTTGTCGTGTGGGACTGCGATGACTTTGGCATCGCCGCCGCCGTCGTCGGTCATGTTCAGGATGCCGACCGGACGGGCGCGGATTACCGAACCTGGAGCAACCGGGTAAGGGGTTACGACCAGCACGTCGAGGGGATCACCGTCGTCAGCCAGGGTGTTCGGGATGTAACCGTAGTTGGCCGGGTAGAACATTGGGGTGGCCATGAAACGGTCAACGAACAGGCAATCGCTGTCTTTGTCGATTTCGTATTTGATCGGCGCGTGGTTGGCCGGAATCTCGATCGCGACGTAGATGTCGTTCGGCAGGTCTTTGCCAGCCGGAATCTTGCTGTAGCTCATTGGGCGTTGCCCCCGTTAGTTGACCAAAAACACTTGGCCGGATTGACCAAAAAGTGGCGGCGATTATAGGCATATTCCTGTGTCGACGCCATGGACCAGAAGTCGTATGGCGCTTACTGGTGTGCCTGATAGACAGGGTCATGCGCCTGAAGTTGCTTCAACCTCGCCAACGGGTCCTGGCGATAGAACAGCTTCAACTGCTGGTACACCTGTGGATAAGCCTCGTGCAGCAAATCCGGGGCGCTGAAGAAGTATTCGCTGGTGACGGCGAAGAACTCGGCAGGATTCTCGGCGGCATACGGGTCGATGGCGGTTTCGGCATCGGGATTGCGTTCCAGTTGCCGGTCGAGGTCGTCGTAGGCCTCTTGCATGACGCAGGCCCAGTCACTGACACGCATGTCGGGATGCAACGGAGGCAGGCCGTTGGCGACACCGTTGAGCATGTCGAGTTTGTGCGCCAGTTCGTGGATCACCAGGTTGTAGCCTTCCCAGCCACCACTGGCCATTACACCGGGCCAGGCGAGGATGATCGGGCCCTGCTGCCAGGCTTCACCGCTGTGCTCACCGTCCCATTCGTGCTCGACGCCGCTGGCATCGCGATGGCGCTGGGGGCTGAGGAAGTCGTCGGGGTAGAGAATGATTTCGTGGAAGCCCTGATACCAGTTCAGGTCGCCGAGGTGGAGCAGCGGCAGCTGTGCCTGGGCGGCGAGCAGCAAGCGTTGTTCCTGATGCAGTTCGACACCGGGCAGGGCGCTCAGGTGCTTGTCTTCGAGGAACAGCACGCAGGCTTCGCGCAGCCATTGGTCTTCGGCGGCGCTGATGCCATCGAGAAAGCTCAGATGATGGCGCACCCGTTGCCACATGTCATCGGCAATCGGGTGCTTTGCCAGGGTGCGCCGGCGACGCCAGGCGCTCAGGGACCACATCGTGTCAGCGCGATTCGGCTTTGGAGTTCGAACCGGCGAGGCGGTTGCGCACCATGCCAATGATCATCGGCACCAGCGATATCAGGATGATGCCGACTACCAGTAGCGACAGGTTCTTCTTGATGAACGGCACGTTGCCAAAGAAGTAACCGAGCGTCACCAGGCCGCCGACCCACAGGATGGTGCCCAGCACGCTGAAGGCAAAGAAACGCGGGTAAGGCATTTTCCCCACGCCGGCGACGAATGGCGCAAAGGTGCGGATGATCGGCAGGAAGCGCGCCAGGGTCACGGTTTTGCCGCCATGCTTGTCGTAGAAATCGTGGGTTTGTTGCAGGTAGTCACGACGGAAGATCTTCGAGTCCGGATTGCTGAACAGCTTTTCACCCGCCGTTCGTCCGATGATGTAGTTGGTGCTGTCGCCCAGGATCGCCGCCAGCATCAGCAGGCCGCCGAGCAGGACCGGGTCCATGCCGCCGCCGGCCGCCACGGCGCCAGCAATGAACAGCAGAGAGTCGCCCGGCAGGAAAGGCATGACCACAAGGCCGGTTTCACAGAAGATCACCATGAACAGAATGGCGTAGATCCATGCCCCGTAGTTGGTTACAAGCATGTCGAGGTAGACGTCGAGATGCAGGACAATGTCGATCGGGTTGAAATCCATGGAAAGCACCTGTGGTGACGGCCCGACTCGGCAGGCCTGTGCGGATGACTTCGCGTAAGACTACGGATAGAGGTAGTTTTTCTTACAAGCCGGGAATATCGGGATTATACGAGGCGAGTGGTGAAAATCGCGTCGAGATTGTAGCGGGGAATGTCATCACAGGGCTGATGTTTGATAACGATCGGGTGGGAGCGAGCCTGCTCGCGATGCCGTTGCCTCGTTGGACCAGTGTAATCCAGTCGATGCCATCGCGAGCACGGAGCAGGTGATTCAGAGTTCTTCGCTGATCGGCAGCACATAGTTCTTGAATTCGGTGTCTTCCTTGAATCCGATGGACTCGTAGGTTTTCTGCGCGACTTCGTTGTTGCTGCTGGTGGAAACACGCATGCGCACGGCATTGGTTTCCTTGGCCATTTTTTTTGCAGTGCGGATCAGGTTGTCGGCCACCAACTGGCGGCGGGCGTCCTCGGCGACATAAATATCGTTGAGGATCCATACCCGCTTGAGCGAAAGCGAAGAGAAGCTCGGGTACAGCTGGCAGAAGCCCATCAGTTTGTTGCTGTCGTCATCGGACAGCGCCAGATAGATCACCGATTCCTTGCGACGCAGGCGTTTTTCGAGGAACGCCCGGGACGAGTCCGGATACGGCAGGGAACCATAAAACTCGCGATATTTGACGAACAACGGGGTCAGCAGGTCCAGGTGTTCGAGGGTCGCTTGAATAATCCGCATGGTAGGTCTCGTCTTCAAGTGGCTGTCTTGCGTCTCTGACGGCGATGGGAAACCCTTGGCGGGCGCGCAACGATCCTGCCTGAAACTGGTACGAATGTGCAATGCGCAAGCGGTTCAGGCATTCGGCGGGCCGAGCAGGAAATTTCCTTTCATGTCGCCTCCCGTGTCCGACTCCAGTGTCTGAACCTGTGCTTCGTCCTTCAGATTCACCCCTGACAACTGCCGTCGGCAGGCTTCGCGCATCAAATACAGCAAACGGTGTGCGGCCATGCCGTAGCTCAGGCCTTCGAGCCGAACGTTGGAGATGCAATTACGGTAGGCATCGGTAAGACCGACCTTGGGATTGTAGGTGAAATATAATCCAAGGCTGTCCGGAGAGCTGAGGCCAGGGCGTTCGCCGATGAGGATTACGGTCATTTTTGCACCAAGCAACTCACCGATTTCATCGGCGACGGCCACCCGGCCCTGTTCCACGAGTACGACTGGCGCAACAGTCCAGCTGTCGCCGGCCATTTGCTCTTCGAATCGCGCCAGAAACGGTAGGGTATGGCGATGAACGGCCAGTGCCGACAGGCCGTCGGCGACCACGATCACCAGATCCACGCCACCCGGATGGACCGTCGCGTAGTCACGCAGGGTCTGCGCCGAGGCATCACTGAGTTTTCGCCCCAGGTCGGGGCGTTGCAGGTAGGTGTTGCGATCCGTCGCCGCACTGTGCAGCAAAAGGCACTGGCGATCACGTTCGGCCAATTGCGCGCTGAGGGAGGCATGGTCAAACGGCAAGTGCACCGCATCTCGCGCCTGGGCGTGGGCGTATTGGAAGTCCAGTTGTGCACGGGTGGGAATGCTGGTGCCGGTGCGGCCCAGAGCGATTCGCGCTGGTGTCAGGCGTCGTAGCTCCAGCCAAGGGTTGTGTGGATCGAAGGGTAGTTTGTCCATGTCGATGCTCATCCCAGTTGCGCCAGGGCCTGCCGGAAGGCTGGCGGCAGGCTGTCGCCGAAGAGAACCCTGCCATCGGCTTGAGTGAAGATGCCCATTTTCGCCAGCCACTGTTCGAATTCCGGTGCGGGCCTCAGGCCCAGGGTCTGCCGGGCGTAGAGCGCATCGTGGAACGAAGTGGTCTGGTAGTTGAGCATGATGTCGTCGGAGCCGGGGATGCCCATGATGAAGTTGATCCCGGCGACGCCCAGCAGGGTCAGCAGGGTGTCCATGTCATCCTGGTCGGCTTCGGCGTGGTTGGTGTAGCAGATGTCGCAACCCATGGGCACACCGAGCAATTTGCCGCAGAAGTGGTCTTCCAGGCCGGCGCGGATGATCTGTTTGCCGTTGTACAGGTATTCCGGGCCGATGAAGCCGACGACGGTATTTACCAGGAACGGTTTGAAATGCCGCGCGACGGCGTAGGCACGGGTTTCGCAGGTTTGCTGATCGACGCCGTGATGCGCGTTGGCCGAAAGGGCGCTGCCCTGGCCGGTTTCGAAGTACATCAGGTTCTGGCCCAGTGTGCCGCGATTGAGGCTCAAACCTGCGTCGTAACCTTCCTGCAATATATTGAGGTTGATGCCGAAACTGGCGTTGGCCGCCTCGGTGCCGGCGATCGACTGGAACACCAGGTCCAACGGGACGCCGCGATTGATCGCTTCGATCGAGGTGGTGACATGGGTCAGCACGCACGCCTGGGTCGGGATTTCATAGCGCTGGATGATCGCGTCGAGCATCTCCAGCATGGCGCAGATCGAGGCGATGCTGTCGGTCGCCGGGTTGATGCCGATCATGGCATCGCCGTTGCCGTGCAGCAGGCCGTCGAGAATGCTTGCGGCGATGCCGGCCGGTTCGTCGGTGGGGTGATTCGGTTGCAGGCGCGTGGACAGTCGACCGCGCAGGCCCAGGGTGCCGCGAAACTGGGTGACCACGCGGATTTTCTGCGCCACCAGCACCAGATCCTGCACGCGCATGATCTTCGACACGGCGGCGGCCATTTCCGGAGTCAGGCCGGGGGCGAGGGCGCGCAGGACCTGCTCGTCGGCGGCATCGCTGAGCAGCCAGTCGCGAAAGCCGCCGACGGTGAGGTGGCTGACGACCGCGAAGGCTTGTTTGTCGTGAGTGTCGATGATCAAGCGGGTGACTTCATCGGACTCATAGGGAATCAGCACCTCTTGCAGGAAGTGGGATAGCGGAATGTCGGCCAACGTCATCTGGGCCGCGACGCGCTCGCCGTCATTGAGGGCCGCGACGCCGGCCAGAAAATCCCCGGAACGCGCCGGGCTGGCCTTGGCCATCACATCCTTGAGGCTGTCGAAGCGATAGGTCTGGGCGCCGACGGAATGGGCATATACGGCCATGGGGCGGGGGCCTCCTGATCAATTTAAAATGCGATCCGCTTTTCTGTGGGAGCGAGCTTGCTCGCGATAGCTGTCTTGCATCCGCCACATGTGCTGAATGACACACCGCCTTCGCGAGCAAGCCCGCTCCCACAGGGGAATTGCATGCACTTCAATAATGCAGGCGCCAGGCTCGAGGCCCGGCGCCGGTGCATTCATATACCTTCGAGCATAGCGTCTGCCGGTGCCTCGGAACGTTGCTTGGCGGTCACCTGGAAGTACAGGTAGCCGACAACCATGAAGCCGAGGAAAACCAGGCCGATCACAGTGTTGAACCAGGCCATCGCCACCAGGCACACCACCGCCAGGAACAGCGCGATCCCCGGTACGATCGGATAACCCGGTGCGCGGAAGGTGCGCTCCAGGTTCGGTTCGGTCTTACGCAGCTTGAACAGGCTCAGCATACTGATGATGTACATCACGATGGCGCCGAATACCGACATGGTGATCATTGCCGCCGTCAGGGTCATGCCTTGCAGGTTGACCAGGCCGTCGCTGTAGATCGCCGCGATGCCGATCACGCCGCCGGCCAGAATCGCCCGATGCGGGGTCTGGAAGCGCGAGAGTTTGGCCAGTCCCTTGGGCAGGTAGCCAGCGCGAGCCAGGGCGAAGAACTGTCGTGAGTAGCCAAGAATGATCCCGTGAAAACTTGCCACCAGGCCGAAGAGGCCGATCCAGACCAACATGTGCATCCAGGTCGAGTTATTGCCGACCACGGCTTTCATCGCCTGGGGCAGCGGATCGTTGATGTTCGACAGTTGACGCCAGTCGCCGACGCCGCCGGCCATCACCATCACGCCGATGGCCAGGAACACTAGGGTCAGAATGCCGCTGACATAGGCTCTGGGGATCGTGCGTTTCGGGTCCTTGGCTTCCTCGGCGGCCATGGCCGCGCCTTCGATGGCGAGGAAGAACCAGATCGCAAAGGGGATCGCCGCAAAGATCCCGGGAATCGAGTCCATCGTGAACTCGTTCGAGCCCGACCAGCCATTGAGTACGAAGTTGCTGAAGCTGAAGCCCGGGGCGACCACGCCCATGAACACCAGCAATTCAGCGACTGCCAGCACGGTGACCACCAGTTCGAAGGTGGCCGCGATGCTGACGCCGAGGATGTTCAGGCCCATGAACACGAAATAGGCGCCAACGGCGGCGATCTTCGGGTCCAGTTCCGGGTATTGCACGTTGAGGTAGGCACCGATGGCCATGGCGATGGCCGGTGGTGCAAAGACGAATTCGATCAGTGTGGCGATGCCGGCGATCAACCCGCCTTTCTCACCAAAGGCCCGGCGGCTGTAGGCAAACGGCCCGCCAGCGTGGGGAATCGCCGTCGTCAGTTCGGTGAAGCTGAAGATGAAGCAGGTGTACATCGTCGCCACCATCAGCGCGGTGACGAGAAAGCCCAGTGTGCCAGCGGTGCCCCAGCCGTAACTCCAGCCGAAGTACTCGCCGGAAATCACCAGGCCGACGGCAATACCCCATAAATGCAGGGTGCCGAGTGTGGGTTTGAGCTGTGTGGAAGAAGTAGTCATAAGTCCTCTCTAATTTTTATTGTTCAATCTTTTGGACTTTCGGGTACGACGGGTTGGGTGCAAATCCTGAATGATGGGTAGGCAAGGCCCGTGCCAGAGCGGCCAGGCCTTGTGTGTTGGGTCATTTAAGAAGGCGGTAGAAAGGGCGACACAGAAATACCTGTGTCGCCCCCGGTTTTTAGAAGAAGCCCAGCGGATTGATGTCGTAGCTCACCAGCAGGTTTTTGGTCTGCTGATAGTGGTCGAGCATCATCTTGTGGGTTTCACGGCCGACGCCGGACTTCTTGTAGCCACCGAACGCGGCGTGCGCCGGGTACAGGTGGTAGCAGTTGGTCCACACACGACCGGCCTTGATGGCGCGGCCCATGCGGTAGGCGCGGTTGATGTCGCGGGTCCAGAGGCCGGCACCCAGGCCGAACTCGGTGTCGTTGGCGATGGCCAGGGCTTCGGCTTCGTCCTTGAAGGTGGTGATGCTCACCACCGGGCCGAAGATTTCTTCCTGGAACACGCGCATTTTGTTGGTGCCCTTGAGTAGCGTCGGCTGGATGTAATACCCGCTCGCCAGGCTGCCCTCGAGTTTTTCCACCTTGCCGCCGGTCAGCAACTCGGCGCCTTCGCCCTTGGCGATTTCCAGGTACGAAAGGATTTTGTCGAATTGCTGCTCGGACGCCTGGGCGCCGACCATGGTGTCGGTGTCCAGCGGGTCGCCACGTTTGATTTGCAGGACCTTCTTCATCACCACTTGCATGAATTCGTCGTAGATCGACTCCTGCACCAGCGCCCGGGAAGGGCAGGTGCAGACTTCGCCCTGGTTGAAGAACGCCAGCACCAGGCCTTCGGCGGCCTTCTCGATGAAGGACGGTTCGGCCTTCATGATGTCTTCGAAGAAGATGTTCGGCGACTTGCCACCCAGCTCCACGGTGGACGGAATGATGTTTTCCGCCGCGCATTTCATGATGTGCGAGCCGACCGGGGTCGAGCCGGTGAAGGCAATCTTGGCGATGCGCTTGCTGGTGGCCAAGGCCTCGCCGGCTTCGCGACCGAAACCCTGGACGATGTTCAGCACGCCCGGTGGCAGCAGGTCGCCGATCAGTTCGACCAGCACGGTGATGCCCAGCGGGGTTTGCTCGGCAGGCTTGAGCACCACGCAGTTGCCGGCAGCCAGCGCCGGGGCGAGTTTCCAGGCGGCCATCAGGATCGGGAAGTTCCACGGAATGATCTGCCCGACCACGCCCAGCGGTTCATGGATGTGATAGGCCACGGTGTTGCCGTCGATCTCGGCGGCGCTGCCTTCCTGGGCACGGATGCAACCGGCGAAGTAGCGGAAGTGGTCGGCGGCCAGCGGGATGTCGGCGTTGAGGGTTTCACGCACGGCTTTGCCGTTGTCCCAGGATTCGGTGATTGCCAGCAGTTCAAGGTTCTGTTCGATGCGGTCGGCGATTTTCAGCAGCACCAGCGAACGCGCCTGGGCTGAGGTGGCGCCCCAGGCATCGGCAGCGGCGTGGGCAGCGTCCAGGGCCTTGTCGATGTCTTCGGCCGTGGAACGGGGGAATTCGGCAATCGGTTGGCCATTTACTGGCGAGGTATTGGTGAAGTACTGACCTTTGACAGGCGCGACGAACTCGCCGCCGATGTAGTTACCGTATTTGGCTTTGAACGAAACGATAGCGCCTTCAGTACCGGGGTGAGCGTAACGCATGGTGGTCTCTCCTTGCTTTTGTGCTTATAGGGAGTCGCGCATGTGCGCTTGCTTTAAGCGTAGAGCAAGGGCCGGGCCAGTGCCTTGCATGTCAGGTAAATCAAGGCTTTGCGAGGTTTTTGTCGGACGGGTGGGCAGCGCCTGTGACGCTTTCGGTACAGCCTGGGTGACACTTTGTACCCTTTGTGGCACAGCTTGTGACCAACCGGTCTTGCAGGCATTGCAATGCGGGCCGGGCTGGAGGATGCTCGGCATCACCTCATGCACGGGACGCCGAGCCCCGGGGAGAATAATAAGAAATGCACGACAATCATTTGAGTCGCCATGCCCAGCAAGTATTGACGGTGACTCAGGGCAAGACCCACCTGCACGGTCCTGGCAGTGATCCGTCCATCGCCCGTTCCTGGCTGCGCTGCCTTGAGGACTATCACCTCGATCCGGCCCTGAGCATCGCGCCGACGGTGCTGGAACATGGCCGTGTCCTGGAAAGCCGCGAGCGCTTGCAGCAAGTGCTGCACATCGCCGGCAATGAAATGACCAGCTTGCATCAACAACTCTCCGGCGCCGGTCATGCCGTGCTGCTGACCGACGCCCGCGGCGTGATCCTCAACTGCGTCACCGCGCCCGCCGAACGACAGATCTTCGAGCGCGCCGGCCTTTGGCTCGGGGCCGACTGGAGCGAGGCCTGCGAAGGCACTAACGGTATCGGCACCTGCCTGGTGGAGCGTCAGTCGCTGACCATCCATCAGGACGAACACTTTCGCGGCCGCCACACCGGCCTGACCTGCTCGGCGAGCCCGGTCTTCGATCCCCATGGCGAATTGCTGGCGGTGCTCGACGTGTCGTCGGCGCGGCGCGATGTGTCGCGGCAAAGTCAGTTCCACACCATGGCGCTGGTCAATCTGTCGGCGAAGATGATCGAGAGCTGCTACTTCCTGCGCTGCTTCGACAATCAATGGTTGTTGCGTTTTCACTTGCAGGCCGAGTCCGTCGGTTTGTTCAGCGAAGGCTTGCTGGCGTTCGACGGGGAAGGGCGCATTAGCGCGGTCAACCAGAGTGCGCTGAACCTGCTGGGACATATTCGCGGCGGCTTGCTTGGCAAACCGGTGGAGGCGTTTTTCGATTGCTCGCTCGATGAGTTGCTCGGACGCGCGAGCACCAATGCCGCCGCCAGTTGGCCGTTGCGCACCCGTGATGGCCGCAAGCTGTTCGCGGTATTGCGCGGTGAGGCACGGCGACCGCTGCCGATTCCGATGGTGCCCGCGGCCAAGGTTGTACAAGCGCCGCGCCTGTCGGGCATTTGCCTGGATGACGCGATGTTGCAGGCGGACTTCCGCAAAGCCTTGCGCGTCTACGAGCGCGACGTGCCGCTGCTGATCAATGGTGAAACCGGGTCCGGCAAGGAGGCCTTTGCCAAAGCGGTGCACCACGCCAGCCAGCGGGCGGAGAAAGCCTTTGTCGCCCTCAACTGCGCGGCCATTCCCGAAAGCCTGATCGAAAGCGAGCTGTTCGGATATCGCGGCGGCAGCTTTACCGGTGCGCGCAAGGAAGGCATGCGCGGCAAGTTGCAGCAGGCCGATGGTGGGACCTTGTTCCTCGATGAAATCGGTGACATGCCACTGGCCATGCAGACGCGCTTGCTGAGGGTGCTCGAAGACCGTCAAGTGGTGCCGATCGGCGGCGAGCCGGAATCGGTGAATGTGCGGATCATCAGTGCCACTCACCGTAACTTGCTGGATCGTGTGCAGGACGGCAGCTTCCGTGAGGATTTGTATTACCGCCTCAACGGGCTGGAAGTCGCGTTGCCGGCCTTGCGTGATCGTAGCGACAAATCCCGGTTGCTCGACTTTCTGCTGGCCGAGGAGGCGGGCGGCGAAACCGTGTTGATCGACGGGCCGGCGCGGGCGGCCTTATTGGGATTCGCCTGGCCGGGAAACGTGCGGCAGTTGCGAAATGTGCTGCGTACGTTGGCCGCCCTGTGTGAGGACGGGCGGATTGGCCTGGAGGATTTGCCGGCGATGATTCGTCAGGCCAGGCCGGCGGTGGCGCAGGCTTTCGAGGAGCCATCGGAGCATCCGCTGGAAGATGCCGAGCGGCTGGCGTTACTCACGGCGCTGGAGCAGACGCGCTGGCATATGACGCACACGGCGGAGCAGCTGGGGGTCAGTCGAAATACCCTCTATCGGAAGCTGCGTAAACACGGTATCGCCCGCTAAATCGTGTCGCGCCCAATCGCGAGCAAGCTCGCTCCCACAGGGTCTGCGCATACCCTGTGGGAGCGGGCTTGCCCGCGAAGGCGTCTTCAGATCTGAAACACAAGGTGCGATTTTCCCCTCCCTAAGCTAACCTGCGGCCATGTTTTACGAGGTCGACTATGCACATTCATATTCTTGGTATCTGCGGCACTTTCATGGGGTCAATGGCGGTTCTGGCCAAAGAGCTGGGCCATCACGTGACGGGCTCCGATGCCAACGTCTATCCGCCGATGAGCACTCAGCTGCAAGCCCAGGGCATTGAATTGACCCAAGGCTACGACCCGGCGCAACTCGATCCGGCCCCTGATCTGGTAGTGATCGGCAACGCCATGTCCCGGGGCAACCCTGCTGTGGAGTACGTGCTGAACAAAGGCCTGCCCTATGTCTCCGGCCCGCAATGGCTGGCCGATCACGTGCTGCAAGGTCGCTGGGTACTGGCGGTTGCCGGTACGCACGGCAAAACCACCACCAGCAGCATGCTGGCCTGGGTGCTGGAGCACGCGGGCATGAGCCCCGGCTTCCTGATCGGCGGCGTACCGCAGAACTTCTCGGTGTCGGCGCGTTTGGGCGATACGCCGTTCTTCGTCATCGAAGCCGACGAATACGACAGCGCGTTCTTCGACAAGCGTTCCAAGTTCGTTCACTACCGTCCACGTACGGCCATCCTGAACAACCTGGAATTCGATCACGCGGACATTTTCCCGGACCTGCCGGCCATCGAGCGGCAGTTCCATCATCTGGTGCGAACCATCCCGAGCGAAGGCCTGGTGATTCATCCGACTACTGAGCCGGCCTTGCTGCGCGTGATCGAGATGGGGTGCTGGACTCCGGTGCAAACCACCGGTGCCGGCGGCCAGTGGCAGGTCAAGCTGCTCAGTGAAGATGGCTCGAAGTTCGAAGTGATGTTCGAAGGCGTCGCCCAGGGTGTGGTCGAGTGGGACATGACTGGCCAGCACAATGTCGCCAACGCCCTGGCGACCCTGGCGGCCGCACGCCACGTCGGTGTGGTGCCGTCCATGGGCATCGCCGCGTTGAGCGCGTTCAAAAGCGTGAAGCGCCGGATGGAGAAAGTCGCGGAAGTGGGTGGTATCACCATTTATGACGACTTCGCTCACCATCCGACCGCCATCGCCACCACGCTGGATGGCCTGCGCAAGCGCATCGGCGATGCACCATTGATCGCGATCATCGAGCCGCGTTCCAACTCCATGAAGCTTGGCGCGCACCGTGACGGATTGCCGGAAAGCGTGGTCGATGCCGATCAGGTGATCTGGTACGCACCGGCCAACCTCGGCTGGGATCTGGCGGGTACCGCGGCGCTGTGCACCGTGCCGTCGATTGTCAGCGATTCCCTGGAAGGCATCATCGAGCGCGTGAAGAGCCAGGCTCAGCCGGGCACCCACGTGGTGATCATGAGCAACGGCGGCTTCGGCGGCCTGCACGGCAAACTGGCCGAGGCGCTCAAATGAACCATGGCCCGGACCGCATCACCCTGGCCATGACCGGCGCTTCGGGCGCCCAGTACGGTTTGCGTCTGCTCGACTGCCTGGTGCGGGAAGATCGTGAAGTGCACTTCCTGATTTCCAAGGCCGCGCAGTTGGTGATGGCCACCGAAACCGACGTCACACTGCCGGCCAAGCCGCAGATGATGCAGGCGTTCCTCACCGAATACACGGGGGCTGCCGCCGGGCAGATTCGGGTATACGGCAAGGAAGACTGGATGTCGCCGGTGGCCTCGGGTTCCGGCTCTCCGGCGGCGATGGTGGTGGTGCCGTGTTCCACGGGCACGTTGTCGGCCATCGCTACCGGTGCTTGCAACAACCTGATCGAACGGGCCGCCGACGTGACGCTCAAAGAGCGTCGGCAGTTGATCCTGGTGCCCCGTGAAGCGCCGTATTCGAGCATTCACCTGGAGCACATGCTCAAGTTGTCGAACATGGGCGTGACAATCCTGCCGGCATCTCCGGGCTTCTATCATCAGCCGCAAACCATCGACGACCTGATCGATTTCGTCGTGGCGCGGATCCTCAACCTGCTGAATATTCCTCAGGACATGTTGCCGCGCTGGGGCGAGCATCATCTGACCAGCGATGAATAAGCTGCTGGTGATGGTGCTGGCGCTGCAATTGGCCGGGTGTGCGACCGTGCGCACCCTCGATGCAGCGAAGCCGGGGGCGCCGGTGGTGTACTCGGGGACTCGCCTGGATTTGTACGCGTTGAACGGTGGGTGCTGCGCGATGGACCGTTTCGGAGCCGAAGCACCGAGTTATCCGGGCGTTGATCTGCCGGCCAGTGCGTTGCTCGACACGCTGCTGTTGCCGTTGTCGTTGCTGACGGTGATCGGGGTGAGCTTTCAGGCGACGGGTGGATTGTAAGAGAGCGCTTCGCGCTCTATCGCGAGCAAGCTCGCTCCCACAGGATTTTGTGTTGTACACAAATTTTGTAATCGCTGAAAAAACCTGTGGGAGCGGGCTTGCCCGCGATGAGGCCCGCTCAGGCACCATAAAATTACTTGCCCAACTTCCTCAGCTCATCCGACTCGACAATCCTGACCCCGTCCTGCTCTTCCAGTGCCAGACGCCACATTGCCCGGGCCAACTGGCACGCTTCGATGCCGTGGTATTTGCCAGGAATCAGCCGAGACAGCGGGCCGGCGACTTTTTCGCCCAGTCGCGGTTCGGTGCGATCACCCAGCAATAGCGAAGGGCGGCAGATGGTCAGCTGCGGCCAGTCCTGCGCGCGCAGTGCGTACTCCATCTCGCCTTTGACCCGGTTGTAGAAAATCGAGGATCTGCGATCGGCTCCCAGAGCACTGATCACGATCAGGTGCCGTGCGCCCATCTCCCGTGCACGTTTGGCAAAGGCTACGACCATGTCCAGGTCCACCGCGCGGAACGCCTGTTCCGAGCCCGCCTGTTTGATGGTGGTGCCCAGGCAGCAGTAGGCGATATCGACGCGACCGTTCAACTGCGGCAGAAACTCCGCCGGGTCGCCGACGGGGTTTTCAAGGTGCGGGTGCTCGGCCAATGGCCTGCGTGAGGGGGCCAATACCCGTGAAATCGTTGGCTCGTTGAGCAAACGATCAAGCAGATGTTCACCGGTCAGGCCGGTGGCTCCGGCAAGCAATACGTGCTGAGGCGTCAAGTACATAGTGTTTCTCCCTTGATACTATTCAGCTTAGTTGCTGTTTGCATCCTTGCTTTCGATGGACGCACTTTGCAGGGCTTTTCGTGCCTGCTGTTTGCGCAGCAGTTGCCAATGCGAGAGGACGGTTTTCGGTGCCCAGATCTGTGGTTCGGACGCTTCGAAACCGTCCGCCAGTTCACGTTCGGCGACAGTGGCCTTGGCCAGTTTGAAAGCTTGTTCCAGGTCATCGGTCTGGTTCAGGGCCTGGGCGAACAGGGCATCGCCGAAGTAAGTGAAGTTGGCTTCCTCCGAGCAACCGAAGGACACTCGGTCGGCCCGCGAGGCTGTCATGATCAGGGTCCGTTCATCCTTGAGCGCGGGGATGAAACCGCCGGAGTAGCAGGACGAAATCACGATGATCTTGTCGCGGTTCTTCAGTGGGGCGAGAACAGCGGCCAATTCGTCGGCCGGCAGATCGGCCAATTCCATGCGTGGTTGGTCTAGCACCAGTTCGTGTTCGCTGGTGCCATGGCTGGTCAGGTAGATGAAAATCAGGTCTTCCGGACCGCTGCGTTCGGCCAGCGTCAGGGCTGCGCGGCGCAGGTTTTCCCGGGTAGCCATCGGGCGGTCGGCGAGGTGGTCACGATGGTTCACCAGGCGGATCTGGCCAAAGGTGCCGAAACGGGTGTTGAGCATGTTGGCGACATAGTCGGATTCGCGCAGAAACACGCTTTGCTTGCCATCGCCACCCAGGGTCAACGAATACAGCTCCACCGCCGGGGTCGAGGGTGGAACGTTGGCCAGCGCTGCGTCGAGCAGGCGCCCCTGGGCCAGCAGGCCGAGCTCCAGGGTGTCGGGCAGTAATTTGCCCTCGGCGTCGCGTACGCGCTGGCCGTTGATCCAGGTGCCGCTGAGCACGGTGCCGTCGGTCAACACCAATGTGCCGCGCCCCTGGTAACTGTCGTTGTCGAACTGGCCGGTGTAAAAGCTGCCGTCGGACAGGTTCAAGCGACCCTGGCCGGAAAAGCGCCAGTCATTGAACTGGCCGATGTAGTGGCTGCCGTCAGTGCCGATCAACTCGCCCTTGCCGTTCAGCGAGCCTTCCTTGAACTGACCCAGCCAGACATCGCCGTCGGCGTTTTCGTAGCGGCCCTTGCCGTGCAGTTGATTGTTCTTGAAGCTGCCGACATAGATGTCGCCGTCGGCGCTGTTGAAAGTCCCGTTGCCTTCCAGCTGGCCGTCGACGAAATGCCCGGTGAACTGATTGCCGTTGCCGTCGCCGCGCTGACCTTCGCCATTGGGTTTGCCGTGGGCGAACTGGCCTTGATAGGAGCTGCCGTCTTCGAGTTCGAGTCGCCCCAGGCCGGCGTATTGATCGGCCTTGAACTCTCCGCGATAGCTCATGCCGTTTTCTTTGAGTGTGCCTTCGCCGTTGCGCCGGCCGGCCTTGAAGCCGCCGCTGTAGCTGCTGGCGTTGGTGGTCAGTGCCCCCTGGCCGTCGAACAGTCCCTGATTGAACTGCCCGCGATAGACTTCGCCATTGCTGCCATGCCATTCGCCCTGGCCCTGCCACTGGCCTTTGTCGAACTCGCCGGCGTACCAGCTGCCATTCGGGTAGTCGATACGCCCCTTGCCTTGCAGCAAACCATTGACCAGATCACCGCGATAGCGTCCGCCGTCCGGCAGGCGTGCGTCAGGAGGCAATGGCGATTCGCCGTCGCCGCAAGCGGTGAGCATCAGGGTCAAGGCGAGGAGTGCAAGTGGGCGCATAGCGGATTCCGGGCAATTAGGCGAGGGAGTATGCCGCAGCTATGTGCCCTTATACAGGTCGAGGTACCGCGTGAGGTCGCGAAACAGCGTGAACTGCTTCGCATCCAGGACGGTTTATACGAAGCACAGGGACAGGGGTTCGGCGATGTACGCCGGTTTGTCCGAACCTTCGATTTCCAGGGTGGTGGTGGCCTTGAGCAGCCATTGGCCGGGTTTCTTCTCGATGACTTCGGTCAGGTCGACCTTCAGGCGCACTTTCGAATTGACCTTGACCGGCTGGATGAAGCGCACGCTGTCGAGGCCGTAGTTGACCACCATCTTCAAGCCTTCTGGCATGACGAGGATGTCTTCCATCAATTTCGGGATCAGCGACAACGACAGGAAGCCGTGAGCGATGGTGCAGCCAAATGGCGTTTGCGCGGCCTTGACCGGGTCGACGTGGATGAACTGAAAATCCCCTGTGGCTTCGGCGAACAGGTTGATGCGGTCCTGGTCGATGGTGAGCCATTCGGAACGTCCAAGTTCCTTGCCGACATAATCTTTGAGCTCTGCAACTGGAACATAGGGCATTGAGACTCTCCTTGGGTTCATCGGTTTTATGGTTTTGGCTTGCGGGGATCTGACCTCCCGGCTTACCACTTTAGATCAACATGGCCAAACGCTCCGGTCAACTGACCATGCTTTTGGCGAATGCCGGTCTATAGCGCGAGCATGCTTATAATGCCCTGCCAATGCGGGTGACGGATTTTGCGGGAGATCTTTGATGCTGTTACGGGGCCTGACGTGGCTGGTGCTGTTCCAATTGCTCGGCACTGCGATCAATCATTTGTTCTTGCCGGTGCTGCCGGGGCCGATTGTGGGGTTGCTGCTGTTGCTGGTGTACCTCATCTGTCGCGGACAGGTCGGCGAACCGCTGAACCTGGCGGCCAGCAGCCTGCTGCGCTACCTGCCGCTGTTGCTGGTACCGCCGGCCGTGGGCGTAATGGTCTACGCCGCTGACATCGCGGCGGATTTCTGGGCCATTGTCGGTGCGCTGGTGTTGTCACTGCTGCTTTCGATGGCCTTCGCCGGGGTGCTGATGCAGCGCATGGTCAAGCGTCACGCTCACTCCGAGGACAACCAATGATCTTCGACTGGCACGGCGCCTGGACGTCGGTAATTCATCATCCCTTGTTTGGTATCGGCATCACTCTTGGCGCCTACCAACTCGTCCTGGCGGCATTCGAGAAAACCCGATGGATCTTTTTGCAGCCGGTGCTTGTCTCCATGTTGCTGGTGATCGGCGTGCTGGTGGGTTGCGGCCTGACCTACGCCGAGTACCGCAAGAGCACCGAGATTCTCAGCATCCTGTTAGGCCCGGCCACTGTCGCGCTGGCGGTGCCGCTTTATCTCAACCTGCGACGGATTCGGCAGTTGTTCTGGCCGATATTTACTACGCTGGTGATAGGTGGGGTGGTGGCCACGGGGATGGGTGTGTTACTGGGCTGGTCGTTCGGTGCCGAGCACATGATCCTGATGACCATGGCGCCGAAATCGGTGACTTCGCCTATCGCCATGTTGGTGGCTGAGCAGATCGGTGGTGTCGCGGCGCTGGCAGCGGTGTTCGTCTTGATTACTGGCGTGATCGGCGCGATTTTCGGCCCGGCGTTGTTGACCCGTCTCGGCGTGCACAGCCCGGAAGCCGGGGGCATGGCGCTGGGCATGACGGCCCACGCGGTCGGAACGTCGGTGGCGTTGCAGGAAAGTGAAGAGTGCGGTGCCTTCGCGGCGCTGGCGATGAGCCTGATGGGTGTGGCCACGGCGGTGTTCCTGCCGTTGGCGGTATCGATGGTGGTGTAAGGAAATGTCTATGAGTCTGCCGCTTTTTCCGCTCAATACAGTGCTGTTTCCAGGCTGCATCCTCGACTTGCAGATCTTCGAGGCGCGCTATCTGGACATGATCGGCCGCTGCATGAAGCAGGGCGGCGGGTTCGGCGTGGTATGCATCCTCGATGGCGAAGAAGTCGGTATCGCCCCGGCTGGATACGCCCTGGTCGGGTGCGAGGCGCTGATCACCGATTTCAAGCAGCAGGACAACGGCCTGCTGGGGATTCGGGTTCAGGGCGGGCGGCGTTTCCATGTATTACGAACGGACGTCCAGCGCGATCAGTTGACCGTCGCCGAGGTCGAGTGGCTGGAAGACGAGCCGGAGCAACCGTTGCAGGACGAAGATGCCGATCTGGTTGCGCTGCTCAAGGCTTTGGCCGAACACCCGATGGTCGAAGCCTTGAACATGGGCACCGAAGCGACCGGCCAGCAGTCGCTGGCCAATCAGTTGGCGTACCTGTTGCCCTTCGCTGAACTGGACAAGATCGACCTGCTGCAACTCGATGATCCGCAGCAACGACTGGATGCGATTCAGGCGTTGCTGGATGAGTTGCAGGGGGAATTGTTTGCCTGATTAATAATGACAAACCAACGATTGTTTGGCTGGGTGTTGTTTGGTTGGGTCATCAATTTAATGGTTGGTTGTTTAGGTGGGGGTGTAGTCAGTTTACCTGTCTGGTCGTTGTATTGATTTATAATAAATTCGGGTAGTGGTTTGTGTTGATCTGTAAAGTTCAGCTGATTATATTTGCGTTGCCTGCATGAGGCGGGCATTACATATATAAGGAGCTGTTTTGTGAGAGATTTAAGCGGTGATGAACGTACGTTGTGGGGGTTGTGCTTTTCCCGTGTTATGGTGAAGTATGTTTTTGTAAATACACCACAGGTCGACGTTGAGTTTGCGGCGAACTCGGCGGCGAATGCGGCGAGTGCGTTGATCCTGGCACGACGTTCGAATGTGGGTGACGGTCGTGATAGTTTTGAAAAACGACTCTGGGATGATTATGCGGTGGAGGCGATGATCAAATTCTCTACGCAAGTTCGTTGGAGTTTTGATGACTATGTTATCGTCGCTCGTGAGGTTGCCAAACATGCCGATGCAGCCATTGAGAAATATCGTGGTGTTAGTGGCTCGAATTTGCCAAGCTTCCCTTTTGATGCGTGAGATTAAATATAAGTCATCAGAAATCGTTGTTGTTTGGTATGGAGGCGATTACTGGTTGGCCTGCAGTGATTGAATGAGTCACTGAAAAGTTGTTTGTCTGGTATTGTTGAGAAGATCGCAGTCTTTGGCAGCTTCTACAGGGCGAACACCCCATTCATGTAGGTGCGACTAAAGGCTGCGATCTTCTGTTTTATCTAGTACGCATACCGCAACATCGTATGCGGTAAATGCCGCAACACGAAGAAACCGAACAGTGCCAGCAGCGCCGGTAACACCAGCCACCAGACCTTGGGCGGCAAAGCGTTGAGCGGTTCTTTGCGCTGGATCAGCCACAGGCTGGCCGCGCAGACACACGCCGCCAGCATTGCGCCGGCCAATACATCCGTCGGCCAATGCGCTCCGAGGTAGACCCGCGAAAGCGAAATCGCCATTGCGGGCAGGCAGCCCACCAATAACCAGGTCAGACGCATCCGGGGCGGTTGCCCGCGGCCGGCCAGGACGGCGAGGGTCAGGAACAGCGCGAAAGACCCTGAAGCATGGCCGCTGGGCATGCTGTAGCTGGTGAGCGGGTCGCTCAACACCTCGGGGCGCACGCGGGCGAAAAAGTACTTGGTCGCGGTATTGGCCAGTGCCGTGAAGAGCAGCGTGCTGCCCGCGAAAATCGCGTGCTGCCATTGGCGCATCAGCAGCAGCAAACCGGTCAGTAGCGCACTGAACAGCAACATGTTGCGGAATTCGCCGATCAGCGTGAAGACCACCGCTACTTCATCCAGCAACGGTTTACGATGTTCCTGCACCAGCGTCATCACGCCTTGATCGAGTGCGGACAGGTGCGAATATCCGATAAACAGCCCCGCAAGAATCAGTAGACTCATCCCGGTAATGAACAATGTCGCGCGGCGATGCCGGCGCAGACTGCTGGTCGCGCTCAAGCCGACCATCAGAGCAATACTGCCGGCAACAACCCCGGCCTGGAGCCAGAAACCTTCGGGTAAAGGCAAGCGGATTGCCGCGCCCGTGGCCCAGCCAGGCATCAGATAAGCGACAGACCAACCCGCGCCGGCCAGCAGGCTGACAGCGAAGAAACGCGGGAAAGGCATGTCGCACATGCCGGCCACCATGGGCAGCATGGGCCGCAGGGGGCCGATAAAACGCCCGACCAGCAGGCTGGCGATGCCGTAGCGCTGGAAATATGACTCGGCCCCGGCGATCCATTCCGGATGATGGCGCAAGCCCGGCAGGCGCCGGATGTTCTGATGGAAGTGCCGTCCCAGAAAATACGAAATGACGTCACCCAGCACCCCGGCGACGAAACCCAGCAAGAGCGTCTCACTGAGCGTCAGCGCGCCACTGCCTGCCAGTACCGCCACGGCGAACAGTAACACCGT
Source organism: Pseudomonas sp. S2_F07 (assembly GCF_054668325.1). Taxonomy (NCBI): domain Bacteria; kingdom Pseudomonadati; phylum Pseudomonadota; class Gammaproteobacteria; order Pseudomonadales; family Pseudomonadaceae; genus Pseudomonas; species Pseudomonas sp. S2_F07. The sequence goes on along the minus strand of NZ_CP162758.1, from coordinate 3,118,217 downwards.
GCCGGGAACGATCAGCCCGGCAATCGCCAGGCATTCCACAAAGGCCACGATGAATACCGCTGCCGCCAGCCACTGCGGGTTGACCGCCAACCATCCGGTCACGCTATCGAGCCATGGGCCCATAAAAACCACTCCATCAAATGTTCAATTGCTTCCAGGGGATAAGTGCAACTTTGAATACGCCACTGACCCCTGTGGGAGCGGGCTTGCCCGCGAATAGGCCCTATCGGTCAATATTGACGTCGCCTGACACGCCGCCTTCGCGGGCAAGCCCGCTCCCACAGGGGATCTCCGTTTGCATCAAGTCTGAGCCAATCTCAGGTCAGCACAAAATAATCGCGACCTTCGACCTGGCCCCGTCGTAGCGGGTTGCGCGTGCAATAAGCCGCGTAGGCTGCATCGACGAAGCGGTACATCAGGTGTTCATCGCGCCCGTGGGGGATGCCCAGCCGCGTGGTCTGGATGATGTGGGCGGGCGTCTGGCCGACGTGTTCCACCAGCAGCACCTCATGATCGAAGCGTTTGGCGTCCCACACCGGTACTTTCAGGCCCAGTGCCTTGCACAACAGGGTTTGCCCGGCGCAGAGTTTTTGTGACGGGCGAGGGCGGCCCTGGGCATCGGGATTGTTCAATAGCATCTGTGCAAGGCTGGCAGGCCCGCTCAATTGATCGACCCACGGGTAGGCGGATTTGATCAGCACGGCGTTACCTGGACCCTGGGCACTGAAGTTCAGTGAATCGCCGCCCCGGGCGTAATACATATAGATGTGGCCGCCATCCAGAAACAAAGCCTTACGTTTTTCTGTGTAGCCGAGGGACGCGTGGCTACCCTTTTCTGCACAGTAATAGGCTTCGGTCTCGATGATCCTGGCACTGAGCCACAGGTCACCAACCCGATGGCGAATGACTTTGCCCAGTAAGTCCCGGGCCAGAATTTTCGCGTCACGGTCGAAAAACGCGTCCGGGAGGCCCGTGGGCAGGCTCACGGCGGACGCTCGAACAGTCAGGTTGGACATGATGACCGGCATTTGTCAGGGCTGAATGAGTCGTGATGATAACAATTTGCGGCTTAATCCCGGCTGAACATCGGCAAATTGCCCTCCATTTCGACCATCCGCCTGTCACCGCTGTTAGTCAGTGGGCGCGACAGCTATAATCTGTCGCTTTACTCTTTACCAAGACCTAATCAAAGACCACGCCAGACCATGACTGAGTCCGTTCTTGACTATATGACCCGCCTGGGTCGCGCTGCCCGCGAAGCTTCCCGCGTGATCGGCCGTGCCAGTACCGCGCAGAAGAACCGCGCCCTGCAGGCCACCGCCAACGCGCTGGACGCTGCCCGCGCCGAGCTGACGGCGGCCAATGAACAGGATTTGGCCGCCGGTCGTGCCAATGGTCTTGAGCCGGCCCTGCTCGAACGCCTGGCGCTGACCCCGGCGCGTATCGATGGCATGATCGTCGGCCTGCGTCAGGTAGCGGCCCTGCCGGACCCGGTAGGCGCGATCCGCGACATGAGCTTCCGTCCGTCCGGTATTCAGGTCGGCAAGATGCGTGTGCCGTTGGGCGTGATCGGAATCATCTACGAGTCGCGGCCGAACGTGACCATCGATGCCGCGAGCCTGTGCCTGAAGTCCGGTAACGCAACCATCCTGCGTGGCGGTTCCGAGGCGATTCATTCCAATCGCGCCATCGCCGCCTGCATTCAGCGTGGCCTGGCCGAGGCCGATCTGCCGGCCGCGGTGGTGCAAGTGGTCGAAACCACCGATCGCGCTGCCGTCGGCGCGCTGATCACCATGCCCGAGTACGTCGATGTCATCGTACCGCGCGGCGGCCGTGGCCTGATCGAGCGCGTCAGCCGTGATGCCCGTGTCCCGGTGATCAAGCACCTGGACGGCATCTGCCACGTTTACGTGAGTGAACATGCCGACCTGACCAAGGCCCAGCGCATCGCGTTCAACGCCAAGACTTACCGTTATGGCATCTGCGGAGCCATGGAAACGCTGCTGGTGGATCAAACCGTCGCCAAGGAGTTCCTGCCGGCGATGGCTGCCCAGTTCCGCGAAAAAGGCGTCGAGCTGCGCGGTTGCGAGCGCACCCGGGCGATCATCGAGGCCGTGCCGGCCACCGAGCAAGACTGGAGCACCGAGTACCTGGCGGCAATTCTGTCGATCCGCGTGGTCGACGGACTGGACCAGGCCATCGAGCACATCAATCATTACGGCTCCCATCACACTGATTCGATTGTCAGCGAACACCAGGGCGACACCCGGCGTTTCGTGGCTGAAGTCGATTCCTCGTCGGTGATGATCAATACCCCGACATGCTTCGCCGATGGCTTCGAATACGGATTGGGTGCCGAGATCGGCATTTCTACTGATAAGCTGCACGCCCGCGGCCCGGTGGGCCTCGAAGGACTGACCTGCGAGAAGTACATCGTGGTCGGCGACGGGCAGCTGCGCGGACAGGAGCCGGTCTGACTTGGGCGACTTCGACCCGTCAGCCCCGTTCACTGCCAGCGAGCCAGCCCCTCGCCGCATTGGCGTGCTGGGCGGAACGTTCGACCCGGTGCACATCGGCCATTTGCGCGGTGCGCTGGAAGTCGCCGAAACCCTGGCCCTCGATGAGTTGCGCCTGACACCCAGTGCCAGGCCGCCCCATCGGGACAAGCCGCAGGTGTCGGCAAAAGACCGTCTGGCGATGGTCGAGTGCGCGGTGGCCGGTGTGGCGCCGTTGGTGGTGGACGCCCGCGAATTGCAGCGGGACAAACCGTCCTACACCATTGATACCCTGGAACTGATGCGCGCCGAACTGGCCGAATCCGACCAGGTTTTTCTGCTTTTGGGCTGGGACGCTTTTTGCGGCCTGCCCACTTGGCACCGCTGGGAAGAGTTGCTCCAGCATTGCCATATCCTGGTGTTGCAACGCCCGGATGCCGACAGCGAACCGCCGGATGCCTTGCGCAACCTGCTGGCAGCGCGCTCGGTGAGCGACCCGCTGGCCCTCAAAGGGCCGAGCGGACAGATTGCATTCGTCTGGCAGACACCGCTCGCGGTATCCGCCACCCAGATCCGTCAACTGCTGGCCAGCGGTAAGTCGGTACGTTTCCTGGTGCCCGACGCGGTCCTGGCCTACATCGATGCGCACGGTCTGTACCGTGCGTCGAACTGAATAGGAGTGCCTCAAGGCACGTGGCAACAACGTGTATTGAAGCGCCCGAACATACGAGCAAAACGAGTTTTATATGACGAGCAACAACGAAAGCAAAGTAAAACGCAAAGGCACATTCAAGAGTGCCCCGTTGCCGGAAAAGGTCCTCGCCGCCGAGCCGCCTAAAGGCGACGAGCTGGTCAAGATCGCCGTAGCCGCCCTGGAAGACGTCAAGGCCCAGGACGTGCTGGTGATTGATGTTCGCGACAAGCAGAGCATCACTGACTACATGATCATCGCCACCGGTACCTCCAACCGCCAGATCGGCGCGATGCTGGACAAGGTTCGCGAGGCCGTCAAAGCCCTGGGTATCAAGCCGCTGGGTGAAGAAGGCAAGGGCGACAGCGACTGGGTGCTGTTGGACATGGACGACGTGATCGTTCATATGATGACCTCCAACGCCCGTCAGTTCTACGACCTGGAGCGCCTGTGGAAAGGTGCCGAGCAGAGCCGTGCAGCCGATGGCAAGCACCACAGCCCTGAAGTTGGTCACGAGCACTTCAACAAGCTCAACAAAGACCAGGAATAAGGGACCGCTGTGCGACTGCGACTGATCGCCGTCGGTTCACGCATGCCCAAATGGGTGGAAGAAGGCTGGCATGAATATGCCAAGCGTCTTCCGTCCGAGCTGGCGCTGGAACTGGTGGAAATTCCGCTCAATACCCGTGGCAAGAACGCCGACGTGGCCCGTTTCATCCGCCAGGAAGGCGAAGCCATGCTGGCCAAGGTCGGGCCGAACGAGCGGATTGTCACTCTCGAAGTCCATGGCAAGCCCTGGAGCACCGAGCAACTGGCGGTCGAACTCGATCGCTGGCGGCTGGACTCACGCACCGTCAACTTCATGGTCGGTGGCCCCGAAGGGCTGGCGCCGGAAGTCTGTGCGCGGGCTGACCAGCGCTGGTCGTTGTCGCCGCTGACCTTGCCGCACCCGCTGGTGCGGATCCTGATCGGCGAACAGATGTACCGTGCCTGGACCGTGCTGTCCGGTCACCCTTACCACAAGTAGTTCTGCCCCCATGTCCCAGCCGATCCGCATCAAGGACCACGAAAAAGACGCCCGTCTGGTGCGTGGGCGCGTCGTGTTCGGGGCAATTGCGGTGGTAGCGCTGATTGGCGTACTGATCGCTCGCCTGTATTTCTTGCAAGTGATCCAGTACGAGTACCATTCGACCCTGTCGGAAAACAACCGCGTCCATGTGCAGCCGATTCCACCCACTCGCGGGCTGATTTTCGACCGCAATGGCGTTGTGATTGCCGACAACCGGCCCAGTTTCAGCCTGAGCATGACCCGCGAGCGTTCTGGCGATTGGCAGCAAGTACTCGACGTGATCGTCGAAGTGCTGGAGCTGACACCCGAGGACCGGGTGATCTTTGAGAAGCGCATGCGTCAGGGGCGTCGGCCGTTCGAGCCGGTGCCGATCCTGTTTGAGCTGACTGAAGAGCAGATCGCGCGAATTGCCGTGAACCAGTTCAGGCTGCCGGGGGTGGAAGTGGTCGCGCAACTGGTTCGTCACTATCCCCAGGGCGCGCATTTTGCGCACTCGGTGGGCTACATGGGGCGGATCAACGAGAAAGAGCTCAAGTCTCTGGACCCGGTCAGTTATAGCGGCACCCATCAGATCGGCAAAACCGGCATCGAGCGCTTTTATGAGCCGGAGCTGCATGGTCAGGTGGGTTACGAGGAGGTCGAGACCAACGCTCGGGGCCGTGTATTGCGGGTGCTCAAGCGCACCGAACCGGTTTCCGGCAAAGACATCGTCCTGAGCCTGGACATCAAATTGCAGGAAGCCGCCGAAGCCGCGCTCGGCGGTCGTCGTGGTGCGGTGGTTGCCCTGAACCCGAAAACCGGCGAGGTGCTGGCGATGGTCAGTCAGCCGAGCTTCGATCCGAACCTGTTCGTCACCGGCATCAGTTCCAAGGCCTATTCCGAACTGCGCGACTCCATCGACCGGCCGCTGTTCAACCGCGTATTGCGCGGTCTGTACCCGCCGGGTTCGACCATCAAGCCTGCTGTGGCGATTGCCGGTCTGGATTCGGGCGTGGTGACGGCCTCGACCCGGGTGTTCGACCCCGGTTACTACATGCTGCCCAACTACGATCACAAGTACCGCAACTGGAACCGCACCGGTGATGGTTTTGTCGACCTCGACACGGCGATCATGCGTTCCAACGACACTTACTTCTATGACCTTGCCCACAAGCTGGGGATCGATCGGTTGTCGTCGTATCTGTCCAAGTTCGGTATCGGTCAGAAGGTTTCCCTGGACATGTTCGAGGAATCGCCGGGTCTGATGCCGACCCGCGAATGGAAGCGCGCGACCCGTCGCCAGGCATGGTTCCCGGGCGAAACGCTGATTCTCGGGATCGGTCAGGGCTACATGCAGTCGACCCCACTGCAGCTGGCCCAGGCCACGGCGCTGGTGGCCAACAAAGGCATCTGGAACCGTCCTCACCTGGCCAAGACCATCGAAGGCGAGAAACCGGTGGATCAGAACCCGATGCCGGACATTATCCTGCGCGATCCGTCTGACTGGACCAAGGTCAACCACGGCATGCAGCAGGTGATGCACGGCGCCCGCGGTACCGCACGCAAGGCTTCGATCGGTGCGCAGTACCGTATCGCGGGCAAGAGTGGTACGGCCCAGGTGGTCGCGATCAAGCAGGGTGAGAAGTACGACCGCTCCAAGGTTCAGGAGCGCCACCGCGATCACGCCTTGTTCGTGGGCTTCGCCCCGGCGGACGATCCGCAGATCGTGGTGTCGGTGATGGTCGAGAACGGTGAGTCCGGCTCCGGCGTCGCCGCGCCAGTGGTGCGTCAGATCATGGACGCCTGGTTGCTCGACCAGAACGGGCACCTCAAAGCCGAATACGCCAGCCCTACTAGCGCGGAGGCCACGGCCCGTGATGAATAATTTTGATCGCATGCTCTCCAGTGAGGATGTGATGCGTCGCCGTGCGACGCTGCTACAACGCCTGCACATTGACGGCCCGCTGCTGATCCTGCTGCTGACCCTCGCCGCCGGCAGCCTGTTCGTGCTGTATTCGGCCAGCGGCAAGAGCTGGGATCTGCTGGGCAAGCAAGCCACTTCGTTTGGCATCGGCCTGGTGTCGATGATCGTCATCGCGCAGTTCGAGCCGCGATTCATGGCGCGCTGGGTGCCACTGGGCTACGTGGTCGGGGTGATGCTGTTGCTGGTGGTGGACATCATGGGCCACAACGCCATGGGCGCTACCCGCTGGATCAATATTCCCGGGGTGATTCGCTTCCAGCCCTCGGAATTCATGAAAATCCTGATGCCGGCGACCATTGCCTGGTATTTGTCCAAACGCACATTGCCGCCCCAGCTCAAACATGTGGGCGTCAGCCTGATGCTGATCGGCGTGCCGTTCATTCTGATCGTGCGGCAACCGGACCTGGGCACTTCGCTGCTGATCCTGGCCGGCGGCGCATTCGTGCTGTTCATGGGTGGCCTGCGCTGGCGCTGGATCCTCAGCGTGCTGGCCGCCGCCGTTCCCGTGGCGATTGCCATGTGGTTCTTCATCATGCACGACTACCAGAAGCAGCGAATCCTGACGTTCCTCGACCCGGAGAGCGATCCGCTCGGTACCGGCTGGAACATCATCCAGTCCAAGGCCGCCATCGGCTCCGGTGGTGTGTTCGGCAAGGGCTGGTTGCTGGGTACCCAGTCGCACTTGGACTTCCTGCCGGAAAGCCATACCGACTTCATCATTGCGGTACTGGGTGAAGAGTTCGGCCTGGTGGGGATCTGCGCGCTGTTGCTGATCTACCTGCTGTTGATCGGCCGCGGCCTGGTGATTACCGCCCAAGCGCAGACATTGTTCGGCAAGTTGCTCGCGGGCAGCCTGACCATGACGTTTTTTGTTTATGTTTTCGTCAACATCGGTATGGTCAGTGGCCTGTTGCCGGTGGTGGGGGTGCCGTTGCCTTTCATTAGCTACGGAGGAACTTCGCTGGTGACGCTACTGTCAGCGTTTGGGGTTTTGATGTCGATCCATACCCATCGCAAGTGGATCGCGCAGGTTTGAATAAGGTGAAATTTTCAATGCAAGTAATGCGTGGCTGGGCGACTCGATACGCGCCATGGGTCGGCCTGGTAAGCATCCTTGGCACCATGCAGGAAGCGTTGGCCGGCGACTACGAAGGCTCACCCCAGGTGGCCGAATTCGTCGGTGAAATGACCCGCGACTACGGTTTCGCCGGTGAGCAATTGATGGGCGTGTTCCGCGAGGCCGAGCGCAAGCAGTCGATTCTGGACGCCATCTCGAAACCCGCCGAACGGGTTAAGCAGTGGAGCGAATATCGCCCGATGTTCATCACCGATGCGCGCATCGCCCGGGGTGTGGATTTCTGGCGTCAGCACGAAGCGGTGCTGGCCCGTGCCGAGCAGGAATACGGCGTGCCGGCCCAGGTGATTGTCTCGATCATCGGCGTTGAAACCTTTTTCGGCCGTAATACCGGAAATTTCCGGGTGATCGATGCCTTGTCGACCCTGGGTTTCGACTATCCTCCCCGTGCCGAGTTTTTCCGCAAGGAGTTGCGTGAGTTCCTGCTGCTGGCCCGTGAAGAGCAGGTCGATCCATTGACGCTCAAAGGCTCCTACGCCGGCGCAATGGGATTGCCGCAATTCATGCCGAGCAGTTTCCGCGCCTATGCGGTGGATTTCGACGGTGATGGCCATATCAACATCTGGACCAACCCGGACGATGCCATCGGCAGTGTCGCCAGTTACTTCAAGCGTCATGGCTGGGTTGCAGGCAAACCGGTGGTCAGCCGCGCCGATGTCCGTGGCGATCAGGTCGACGAAGGTCTGACCACAGGAATCGAACCGACGAAAACCGTCGGGGAGTTGCGAGCCCTGGGGTGGTCAAGTCATGATGCGCTGCGCGATGATATGCCGGTTACTGCGTTCCGCCTGGAAGGCGACAATGGCCCCGAGTACTGGATGGGCCTGAAGAATTTTTACGCGATCACGCGATATAACCGCAGCGTGATGTACGCCATGGCCGTACATCAACTGTCTGAACAGCTGGTCCAAGCACGGGGCGTCAAGTAATGCGGGCATTGCCTATCAATAAACCCCTGAAGCTGATGGCATTCGCCGCGCTGGCAGTGCTGGTCGCCAGTTGTTCGACCAGCCGCGCGCCAGCCCAGAAGACCAGCACCGCCGCCGTGCGCACGACGCCGGGGCTGGACATCAACCGCGCCCACAAGGATGGCGCGCCATGGTGGGATGTCGATGTTTCGCGCATCCCGGATGCCACGCCGACCCTGCATACCGGCCCGTACAAGGCCAACCCGTACACCGTGCTGGGCAAGACATACTTTCCGCTGCAAGAGTCCAAGACCTACGTGCAGTCGGGCACGGCGTCCTGGTACGGCACCAAGTTCCACGGTCAGAACACTGCCAACGGCGAAGTGTATGACCTGTACGGCATGAGTGCCGCGCACAAGACATTGCCACTGCCAAGCTACGTCCGGGTGACCAACCTGGACAACAACAAGAGCGTGATTCTGCGAGTCAACGACCGCGGTCCGTTCTACTCGGACCGGATCATCGACTTGTCCTACGCTGCCGCCAAGAAGCTCGGTTACGCCGAAACCGGCACGGCGCGGGTCAAGGTCGAAGGCATCGACCCGCAGCAATGGTGGGCCGCCAAGGGCCGTCCGGCACCATTAATGCTCAACGAACCGAAAGTCGCGCAGAATAGCGCCCCGGTGATTACGGCTTCGGCCGGTACCGTTGAGCAATGGACACCGCCGCCGCAGCAACACGCCGCCGCGGTGGTGCCTGTGCAGCTTGATGCAAAAAAACGCTTCTGCATCAGCCTCTGGCCAGTATCTGCAGGTGGGCGCGTTCGCCAACCCGGACGCTGCAGAACTCCTGAGATCGAAGCTCAGCGGGATGGTGAGCGCTCCGGTGTTCATCAGCTCGATCGTGCGCAATCAGCAGACCCTGCATCGGGTTCGCCTGGGCCCGATCGGATCGCCGGGTGAAATCCAGCAGGTGCAGAACAGTGTCCGGCTGGCCAATCTCGGTTCGCCAAGCGTTGTGACTGAGTAATACGTAGGACTTGATTGACGGTTCATCTGCGGTTTTGGGGGGTGAACCAGGTTGTTGGCTCTTCGAAGAACAAAAGCCCGGCAAAGGGTGATTGGAGTGAGCAACTGAACACGCGATGACTCGTTAGAAAGTCATCTGATTAGTTTTGCCCTTGGGCAGTTTCCATTAGCGATTTCGAGAGACGGATGAACATCACCACCTTTGCCAAACGCCTGTTCCTGCTAGTCCCGCTGCTTCTCTCACCCGCCGCATTCGCGGTCGAGATGATGCCTTCGCCACCACAACTGGCCGCCAAGGCCTATGTGCTCATGGATGCCAGCAGCGGCAACGTGCTGGTCGAGAACAATGGTGACCAGCGTCTGCCACCGGCCAGCCTGACCAAGCTGATGACCGCGTACATCGCGACCCTGGAAATCCGTCGTGGCCAGATCGGCGAAAACGACCCGGTAACCGTCAGCGAAAACGCCTGGCGTACCGGCGGTTCGCGGATGTTCATCAAGGTCGGCTCTCAGGTCACCGTCAGCGACCTGCTGCACGGCATCATCATCCAGTCGGGCAACGACGCCAGTGTTGCGCTCTCCGAGCACATCGCCGGCAGCGAAGACGCGTTCGCCGACATGATGAACAAAACCGTTGGCGACCTGGGCATGACCAACAGCCACTTCATGAACCCGACCGGACTGCCGAACCCGGAGCACTATTCTTCGGCTCACGACATGGCTGTGCTGGCTCGCGCGATCATCCACGAAGACCCGGCTCACTACGCGATCTACTCGCAGAAAGAGTTCTTCTGGAACGGCATCAAGCAGCCGAACCGCAACCTGCTGTTGTGGCGTGACAAGACCGTCGACGGTCTGAAAACCGGCCACACCGACGAAGCCGGCTACTGCATGGTGTCCTCGGCCGTACGTGATGGCATGCGCCTGATCGCCGTGGTCTTCGGCACCAATAGCGAAGTGGCCCGTGCCGCCGAAACCCAGAAGCTGCTGACCTACGGTTTCCGTTTCTTCGAAACCCAGACCTTCTACCAGAAGGGCACCGAGCTGGCTCAGGCTCCAGTCTGGAAAGGTTCCACCAACCAGGTCAAGGCTGGCCTGGCGCAAGACCTGACCATGACCCTGCCAAAAGGCCAGCTGAAAAAGCTCGCTGCCAGCATGACCATGAACCCGCAGCTGATCGCGCCAATCGCCAAAGGCGACGTGATCGGTAAAGTCGAAGTCAAACTGGACGACAAGGTGGTGCACAGCGCCGATCTGATCGCCCTGGATGGCGTCGAAGAGGGTGGTATCTTCCGCCGCATGTGGGATAGCATCCGTCTATTCTTCTACGGCTTGTTCAACTGATAGTGTGCACCTGCATGGCCCTGCGCTGATCCGGCGCGGGGCTTTGCCGTCGCCACGGCTTACGCTTACGAGGCCGTTACGCCATGACCGATACCGAAGTAAAGGCGCCAAAGATCGAGTTCCCTGCCAATGATTACCCGGTTAAGGTGATCAGCGACACCGGCGTGGGCAACAAGGACAGAATCATCGACATCGTCAGCAAGTACGCCAAGATCAATGATGAGCGTATTGACGAGCGCCAGAGCAGCAACGGCAAATACACCACGATTCAGTTGCACATCGTCGCGACGGACCAGGACCAGCTGTACAACATCAACAGCGAACTGCGGGCAACCGGTTTCGTGCACATGGTGTTGTGATGTCAGGCACGCTGGGCTTTCGTGAACTTGGCCAGATGGCTTACGAGCCGGTCTGGCACGCCATGCAACGCTTCACCAACGAACGCGGCAGCGATGCCGCCGACGAGATCTGGCTGGTGGAACACCCTGCGGTGTTCACACAGGGCCAGGCCGGCAAGGCCGAGCACCTGCTGCTTCCCGGTGATATCCCGGTGGTGCAGGTTGACCGTGGTGGTCAGGTGACCTACCACGGCCCCGGCCAGTTGGTGGCTTATCTGCTGCTGGACGTGCGCAAGCTCGGATTTGGCGTGCGCGATCTGGTCAGCCGGATGGAGCTCTGCCTGATCGAGCTACTGGCCAGTTACGGTGTCACCGCCGTGGCCAAGCCCGATGCACCGGGTGTCTACGTCGACGGGGCGAAAATCGCCTCCCTGGGTCTACGGATCCGCCACGGCTGTTCCTTTCATGGCCTGGCCTTGAACGTGGACATGAACCTGGAACCGTTTCGACGGATTAATCCCTGCGGCTATGCCGGGCTGGCGATGACCCAGCTGAGCGATCACGCAGGATCGATTGAATTTGCCGAGGTAAGTGCCCGGCTGCGCGCGCAGCTCGTCAAACACCTCGACTATGCTGAGCAGACGACCCTGACGGGCGGAATCGACTGATATGACTACTGATGCAGTGCAAACCATGATCCCGACGCTCGATGTCTCCGAGCGCCCGGCCCCGCGTCCCAAGGTTGAAGCGGGCGTCAAGCTGCGCGGCGCCGAAAAGGTTGCACGCATCCCGGTAAAGATCATTCCCACCACCGAACTGCCGAAGAAACCAGACTGGATTCGTGTACGCATCCCGGTTTCGCCGGAAGTCGACCGCATCAAGGCCCTGCTGCGCAAACATAAGCTGCACAGTGTGTGCGAAGAGGCGTCCTGCCCGAACCTGGGCGAGTGCTTCTCCGGTGGCACCGCGACTTTCATGATCATGGGTGACATCTGCACCCGTCGCTGCCCGTTCTGCGATGTTGGCCACGGTCGTCCGAAGCCACTGGACGTCAACGAGCCGGAAAGCCTGGCCATTGCCATTGCCGACCTGCGCCTGAAGTACGTGGTGATCACCTCGGTGGACCGCGACGACCTGCGTGACGGCGGTGCCCAGCACTTTGCCGACTGCATCCGTGAAATCCGCAAACTGTCGCCGAACGTGCAGCTCGAGACCCTGGTCCCGGACTACCGTGGTCGCATGGACATCGCACTGGAAATCACCGCTGCCGAGCCGCCGGATGTATTCAACCACAACCTGGAAACCGTGCCGCGCCTGTACAAGGCTGCGCGTCCGGGTTCGGACTACCAGTGGTCGCTGACCCTGCTGCAACGCTTCAAGCAGATGATGCCGCACATTCCGACCAAGTCCGGCCTGATGCTGGGCCTGGGCGAGACCGACGAAGAAGTCATCGAAGTCATGAAGCGCATGCGCGAGCACGACATCGACATGCTGACCCTGGGCCAGTACCTGCAGCCGTCCCGCAGCCACTTGCCGGTGCAGCGCTTCGTGCACCCGGACACCTTCGCCTGGTTCGCCGAGGAAGGCTACAAGATGGGCTTCAAGAACGTTGCCTCGGGTCCGCTGGTACGCTCCTCGTATCACGCTGACGAACAGGCCAAGCTGGTCAAGGCCGAGCTGATGTCGTCCTGATCGACGCAATGAAATGAAAAGCGCCCGCACGGCATCCAGCCTCGCGGGCGTTTTTTTTGCCTGGCCTACGGCAATGGCTGTTTTTTCCTGCAACCTGCGGGGCAACGGTTCCTCTTCTGTTTGTCCCCGTTCCTGACTACTGTGTGCTGAAGATTTCACGCAGGGAGATTCACGGATGACCGCTCGACCGACCCACACCCTTTGCCCTCATGCTCCCGTCCCGGCACTGCCGTCGGAAGGCATGATCGGCGTTATCGCCCCCGCCGGTCCCGCGCCGCTGGACACCGACAAGGCGGTGCAATGGATGCGTGCCCGGGGTTATTCACTGAAATTGTTTCCCGGGGTCTACGAAAAAAACGGCTACCTGGCCGGGAGCGACGAAGTGCGACTGGGCGACCTGCATGCAGCGTTCGCCGACAGCGAAGTGGATGCCATCATCTGCCTGCGCGGTGGTTACGGCACGCCGCGGCTGCTCGATCGTATCGATTTTGATTTGCTGCGTGACAACGCCAAGCCGTTCGTCGGCTACAGCGACATCACCGCATTGCATTTGGCGATCAGTCGTTATGCCGGATTCGTGACCTTTCATGGTCCGTTGCTCAATGCCGATCTGCTGGGGGGCAAGCAAATACCTACCGAGTCTTCGTTCTTCAACATGCTGCGCGGGCAGGTGAGGGCGGGCACGGTGCTGGCTCATCCGGTGGCTTACCCGCTGACCACGATCGAGCCGGGCGTGGCTCATGGGCGCTTGCTCGGAGGCAATCTGGCCATGATCGCCGCGACCATGGGCACGCCCTACGAGATTGATGCCGAGGGCGTCATTCTGTTGATCGAGGACATCAACGAGCCGCTGTATCGCATCGACCGGTTGCTGACCCAACTGCGGCTGGCTGGCACCTTGCACAAGCTGCGCGGCGTGTTGGTCGGGGACGTGGCGGGGGTTGAGGTGGCAGCGCTGGACAGGTTGCTCAAGCAGACCTTCGAGCCATTGAAGATTCCGGTGCTGTCCGGGTGGCGCAGTGGGCATTGCGACCCGAACCTGACGCTGCCCATGGGCGCATTGGTCAGGCTGGATGCGGGGAATCAGGAATTGATGTTGGAGCAGGATGTGGTAATCAGGTAAGTCGCGAATATCTTGAAAAGATCGCAGCCTGCGGCAGCTCCTACGGGGTTTTGTGTACACCCGTAGGAGCTGCCGCAGGCTGCGATCTTTTGCTTTTAACGGTTACGCAATCCTTCCAGCAACTTGTGCGTCGGATACCCGTCCGCCGGCCAGCCAAACGACTGCTGGGCACTGCGGATCGCCTTGCGGGTATTGGCGCCGATGATCCCGTCGGCGGTACCGGCGTCATAGTTTTGCGCGCTCAGCAGGTTCTGCAGCTCGATCCGCTCGGTGCGGCTCAGAGGCAGGTCATCCTTTGGCCAGGTGCCGCTGATCAGGCCTGCGCCATTGAAGCGTTCCGACAGCAGGCTAACCCCCAAGGCGTAGGACGACGAGTTGTTGTACTTGAGGATCGCACGGAAGTTGTCGAGCACCAGAAAGGCCGGGCCACGGTAGCCAGCCGGCAGCAGCAGGGCCGCGGACAACTGCTCGGAGCCTGCCGGGACCTGGCCGCCGTTGGGCAGCGTAACGCCCAGTTGGCGCCACTCGGCGACACTCTTGCGAATCGTGCCATCGGCCAGCACGTAGTTGAAGCCGCCCGGCAGTTGGACTTCAAAGCCCCACGGCTGACCTCTCTGCCAGCCGGAGCTTTGCAGGTAATGCGCGGTCGAGGCCAGGGCGTCAGCCGAGCTGCCCCAGATATCGCGACGGCCGTCGCCGTCGAAATCGACGGCGTGGGTGTTGTAGGTGGTCGGGATGAACTGGGTCTGGCCCATGGCGCCGGCCCAGGATCCGAGCATCTTCTCGGGTTCGATGTCGCCTTGTTGCAGAATTTGCAGGGCCGCGATCAACTGCGCGTGGGCGAAGCCGGGGCGGCGGCCTTCATAGGCCAGGGTCGCCAGTGAGTTGATCACCGACTTGCTGCCCTGGAACTGCCCAAAGTTGCTTTCCATGCCCCACACCGCCACCAGCGCCTGGCGATCGACGCCGTAGCGCTGCTCGATGCCTTGCAAGATGTCGGCGTATTGGTCGATCAGCGACTGGCCTTTGCGTACCCGCAGCGGCGACAAGGCGCCGTCCAGGTATTCCCACACCGGTTTTGCGAATTCCGGTTGGCTGCGATCGGCACGAATCACACTGGGATCGAAGCTGACATTGGCGAAAGCGCGATCAAACAGATCGGCGCGGATACCGGCGGCCAGGGCATCCTTGCGGAAACCCGCCTGCCATTCGGCGAAAGTCTGGGTCGGCTGGATGTCGAGGTTCTCACCGGTCGGAACCACTGGCGGAACAACCGCCGGGGCGGTGGCGACAGGAAGTGTCTGAAGCGGCTGAGCGTCGGCTGCGGTCGGTTTTTCCGCACAGGCGACAAGCAAAACTAGGCTGGAGGCAGCGATCAATTGGCGCAGGTGCCAACGACGGGAAAGACAAAAGGGCATGCACGGGTCCAGGGAATACGAATCAGGTACAGACCTTAACATGTCGAAGGGGTGTTCTGCTTTACGCAGCCAGAAAGTAAGAAGCCTCCCAGTTGTCAGACTGGAAGGCTTCGCGGCGGTAACTGCCTTTGCCCTTGGCCGGGCGTTCCTTGCGGCTGCGGAACAATGGCTGGGCGATGATGGATTTGGCCTTGTTGGGGCCATGCGCTGATGGCTTTTTGCTCATGATGATGCCTCGCAAGTGAGTGGTTTTTGCGGGGCAAATAATCGGCCGAAGTTCGGGATCTGTCTAGTCCCTACATTGTGTAGGACCTTTCATTGATCTTGATAGCGATGTGGTTTATGTGGCGAGGGGGCTATTCAGCGGGCAATGTCAGACGCTGCCCGGCCATCAACAACGTCAACCGGCTCAAACTCATCCACGGCGAACCGGCCGCCTGGCCTTTGATCTGGGCATCAATGCGTTGCGCTTCGAGCAGCAGTTGCGCCCAGCGTTGGGCCGAGTAGCGTTGCAGGGCCTTGCTCACCAACGGTTTACGTTTGTCCCAGACTGGCGGTTTGGCCTGGCTGAAGGCCTTGTCCAGGGGGGTGCCCTGGCTGTATTGCAGGGAAATATTGGCCAGCAGGCGCAACTCCCGGGCCAGGGCCCAAAGAATCACCGGCGGCTCGACGCCTTCACCGCGCAACCCTTCGAGCATGCGCAAGGCGTGGGCGGCTTCGCCATTGAGCACCGCATCGGTCAGGCCAAAGACATCGAAGCGCGCACTGTCTGCCACCGCAGCCTGCACGGTTTCAACGGTGATCTGACCGCCTTCGGCCATCAGCTTGAGCTTTTCGATTTCCTGGGCGGCGGCCAGCAAGTTGCCCTCGACCCGTGCCGCGATCAGCTCAACGGCGTCCTGGCTGGCGGAAAGCCCGGCCTGGGACAAACGTTGGCGGATCCAGCTTGGCAACTGGGCGACATCGACCGGCCAGATCTGCACGAACTGGGTCTGCGGCCCTTCGACCAGCGCTTTGCCCCACTTGGTTTTCTGCGCGCTGCCATCGAGCTTCGGCAAGCTGATCAGCAGCACGGTGTCCTCGGCCGGGCGCGAGCAGTACTCAATCAGCGCGGCAGCGCCCTTGTCGCCGGGTTTGCCGGAAGGCAGGCGCAGCTCCAGCAGGCGCTTTTCGGCGAACAGCGACATGCTGGCACCGGCTTGCAACAGAGTCCCCCAGTCGAAACTGGCGTCGGCGGCAAATACCTGGCGTTCATCGAATCCCTGCTGACGGGCGGCAGCGCGAACAGCGTCGGCCGCTTCCTGGCACAACAACGGGTCATCGCCGCTGATGATATAGACCGGCGCAAGGGCGCCTTGCAGGTGTTTGGCGAGTTGGGCGGGAGCGAGCTTCATAATAGAGGGCGAACGGGGCGCCTGGGCGCCCCGTAAGTCTTACTGCTGCGGCAGTTCGACAGGCGACTGACGCGGGGTTTGCGCCTCAGCCTTCTTTGCCGCTTCCAGTGCAGCGGCGTCAGCCTTGGCCCTGGCTTCGGCAGTCTGCTGCAACTGATCCAGTTGGCCTGGGGTCAGTTGTTCCAGGCGCAGCATCATGCGCTGGACCATCTCCCGACGGCCTTCTGTCCGGGCCGTTGCGGCTTCCTGGTCAGAGCCCACCAGGTTGTTGCCGTCGTGCATATAGATCTTCTGCACTTCAAGCTTGTCACTCAACAGGGGCAGATCGCCGCGACCGCGGATGTCGTAGCTCAGCACGGTGGTGACCTGGTACTCGCCAGCACGACCGGCGCCTGCGTAGCTGATGATACGCTGGCTTTCCTGCTCATTGGTCAGCACCAGTTTGTACGGAGCGCCGGTATAGACCTTGACGCCGCTGCCCTCCAGTGCCTGGCGCAACTGGGTAACGGTTGGGCCATAAGCGTTACGGGCGCTCAGGTCGAGCTCCTTGATCGCCAGTACATTGGTGCCGGTGCCGCGCAGCTGGAAACCGCAGGCGCTCAGCAGAACCGCGAGGCCCATCACCAGCAGATTGCGTTTGATCATCTTGTTGCTCCCCTTGAAACCATGTGGGCCGATCAGGCGGCCCGAAAGGTTTTACTCGGCGCCAGGCTCACCTGGCGCCTGATCCAATTAGCTGGCGACGATATTGACCAGTTTCCCGGGCACTACGATCACTTTACGAATGGTCAGACCGTCGACGAAGCGCAACACGTTCTCGTTGGCACGGGCGGCGGCTTCGACTTCTTCACGGCTGGCACTGGCCGGCATTTCGATGTGGCCACGCAGCTTGCCGTTGACCTGAATCACCAGTTGCAGGCTGTCCTGTACCAACGCGCTGTCATCCACCACCGGCCAGCCGGCGTCGATCACAGGTTCAGCGTGGCCCAGTTGATTCCACAGCTCGTGGCTGATGTGCGGCGTGATCGGAGCCAGCAGCAGTGTCACGGTTTCCAGGCCTTCGTGAATCAGGGCGCGATCCTGGTCGGTGCCTTGCGCGGCTTTTTCCAGTACGTTCATCAGCGTCATCACCTGAGCGATGGCGGTGTTGAACTTGTGGTTCTGGCCAACATCCTGGCTGGCTTGCTTGATGGCCAGGTGGATCGAGCGACGAACGGCTTTCTGCTCGTCATTCAGGCTGGCGACGTCCAGTTTGCCCGGCAGGCCCTGAGTGACGTGGGCTTGAGCCAGGCGCCAGACGCGCTTGAGGAAACGGTGCGAACCCTCTACGCCGGAGTCGGACCATTCCGCGCTCATGTCAGGTGGCGAAGCGAACATCATGAACAGGCGGCAGGTGTCTGCGCCGAACTGGTCGATCATCGACTGTGGGTCGACGCCGTTGTTCTTCGACTTGGCCATCTTCTCGGTGCCGCCGATTTCCACCGGCAGGCCGTCGGATTTCAACTTGGCGCTGATAACCTTGGCTTTGCTGTCACGCTCAAGCTCGACGTCCGCCGGGTTGAACCAGGTGTAAGCGCCATTGGCTTCGCGGCGATAGTAAGTCTCGGCGATCACCATGCCCTGGGTCAGCAGGTTCTTGAACGGCTCGTTGGAGCTCACCAGGCCTTCGTCGCGCATCAGCTTGTGGAAGAAGCGCGCGTAGAGCAGGTGAAGAATCGCGTGTTCGATCCCGCCGATGTATTGATCCACCGGCAGCCAGTGGTCGGCGGCCGATTTTTCCACCAGGCCGCCTTCAAAGTGCGGCGAGGCATAGCGGGCGTAGTACCACGAGGACTCGACGAAGGTGTCCATGGTGTCGGTTTCACGCTTGGCAGGCTGGCCGCATTTAGGGCAGCTGCACTCGTAGAACTCGGGCATGCGCGCCAGTGGCGAACCGGCGCCGTCGGGTACGACGTCTTCCGGCAGCACGACAGGCAGTTGATCTTCCGGTACCGGCACGTCACCGCAAGTGTTGCAGTGGATGATCGGGATCGGGCAGCCCCAGTAACGCTGGCGGCTGATGCCCCAGTCGCGCAGGCGGAACTGGGTACGCGAGGCGCCCAGCTCTTTCTTGATCAGCGCGACTTCGATGGCGTCGAAGGCGCCTGCGAAGTCGAGGCCGTCGAATTCGCCGGAATTGATCAGCGTGCCGTGCTCGCCGTAGGCGTCTTGCCATGGCGCCGGGTTGCTGTCACCGGAACTGGTCTGCACCACGGATTTGACCGGCAGGTTGTACTTGTGGGCGAATTCGAAATCGCGCTCATCGTGGGCCGGAACCGCCATCACCGCGCCGTCGCCGTAGTGCATCAGCACATAGTTGGCGACCCAGACCGGCAGTTTTTCCCCGGTCAGCGGATGTTCGACGAACAGGCCGGTCGGCAGGCCTTTTTTCTCCTGGGTGGCGACGTCGGCTTCGGCCACGCTGCCGCCCTTGCATTCAGCGATGAACGCTTGCAGCTCTGGATTGTTCTGTGCGGCCAGGGTAGCCAGGTGGTGTTCGGCGGCCACTGCGACGTAGGTCGCGCCCATCAGGGTGTCCGGACGGGTGGTGAAGACCTTCAGCGCGCCGGTTTCGCCGATGGAATCGACGTTGTACGGGAACTGCACTTCCATGCCGCGGGATTTGCCGATCCAGTTGCGCTGCATGGTCTTGACCTGTTCAGGCCAGCCAGTCAGCTCGTCGAGGCTCTCCAGCAACTCATCCGCGTAGGCGGTGATCTTGAAGTAGTACATCGGGATTTCGCGCTTTTCGATCAGCGCGCCGGAACGCCAGCCGCGACCGTCGATCACCTGTTCGTTGGCCAGGACGGTCTGGTCGACCGGGTCCCAGTTCACGGTGCCGCTTTTCTTGTAGATCACGCCTTTTTCGAACAGGCGGGTGAACAGCCACTGTTCCCAGCGGTAGTAATCGGGCTTGCAGGTGGTCACTTCGCGCGACCAGTCCACCGCAAGGCCCAGGCTACGCAACTGGGACTTCATATAGGCGATGTTTTCGTAGGTCCACTTGGCGGGCGCTACGTTGTTCTTCATCGCGGCGTTTTCCGCCGGCATGCCGAAGGCGTCCCAACCCATGGGTTGCAGAACGTTCTTGCCCTGCATGCGCTGATAGCGGGAGATCACGTCGCCGATGGTGTAGTTGCGCACGTGCCCCATGTGTAGCTTGCCGCTGGGGTAAGGGAACATCGACAGGCAGTAGTAAGTCTCCTTGCCTGGCTGTTCACTGACTTCAAAGGACTTTTGCTCGTCCCAGAACGACTGGGCGGCGGCTTCGATTTCACGGGGCTGATATTGTTCGTGCATGGCTACTTTTGAACTGAATAGGGGTGGCCTAATCCTCTTCAATGCAACGCTGGACGCTGATCACGCCGCATTGGCGTTTTCGATGTCCAGCCGAGCTGGAAGTGGAGTTACAGGAAGCGCCGTAGCATACATGACCGCGCTCTACCGAGGGAAACCCTGATTGCTGCCGCGCGTCTCGCGAAAACCGCCGCGAGGGCCGTTGGTCGCGGCGCTCAGCCGGTTTGTTCATGGAGGCTAAGCTCTAACTGGGGAGTTGGTCTTATCTTCCAATGAGGTGAGGGATGGTTGAGTCACAGCAAAAAGCTACGAAACCGGAGCTGTACGAAAGACTGATCGATCGTTTGGCCCTGGCCCTGGAAGCGGCAAGAACTGCTGGCCGGTTGCGTGACGTACGCCCTCTGGAGCTGGAACTGCGTGGCCTCAGCCCCGCAGAGTTTGCACTGGTCAAGGCGTATCTGGATCGCAGTGAGCGTGAGACGCACGGATGCTTGTCAGAGGCGGTAAAGCAACTCGACGCACCACGTTCGGCCAAGATCATCTGGCTCAAGGACAAGGTTCCCGGCAGAGACGCGGTAAAGGTCCGGTCTTTGCAGTTCAAGTAAGACGCAGAGCCATGCTCCATGGTTTTTTTGAAGCATAGTCCTCCTGTATTGATTGTCGCATCGCGCCAACCCACTTAGGCTTCGGGCATCTCCAGGAGATGCTCGATGCCTTTTCGTTATTTTTTAAAACAACTTCTTTTGCCCCCCGGCATTCTATTGCTGCTGCTTTTACTTGCCTGGTGGTTGCGCCGCTCAAGGCCAAGGCTCGCCGGTGTGTGCTTTGCACTGGGGTTGGGTGGCCTTTGGCTGATGAGCCTGCCGGTGGTGGTGCAGTGGAGTGCCGGCCTGCTCGAGCGTGAGCCACCGCTGGCTCGCGGCGAATGGGCGGTGCTGGGGCAGCGCGCGGACGCCATCGTTGTCCTTGGTTCCGGGCGCGAGCGCGGTGACGCGGCCTGGGGCGCCGACCAGCCCACGGGTGTCGGCCTGGAACGCCAGCGGTTTGCCGCGCGGCTGGCCAAGGCTTCCGGCCTGCCGGTACTGACCAGCGGCGGCTTGCATTACGGCACCCCGCCAAGCGAAGCGCAGATGATGGCTGACTCCTTGCGCGACGATTTTGGCGTGACCGTGCGCTGGCAGGAAGGACGCAGTCGCACGACTTGGGAAAATGCCCGGTTCAGCGCCAAGGTATTGCTGCCACAGGGCATCAAGCGCGTGGTGCTCGTGACTCATGCCGGGCATATGCCGCGAGCGGTCTGGAGTTTCCGCAAGGCCGGGTTTGAGGTGGTGCCGGCGCCGGTAGGGTTTCTGGGCGGCGACAATGCGCGGCCACTGGGTGGCTGGATGCCGGAGTACAAGGCGATCTGGCAGAACGGGCAATTGATGAACGAGGCGGTGGGGCAGGTCGGTTATTCGTTGTTTTACCGGTAAAGATCAAAAGATCGCAGCCTGCGGCAGCTCCTACAGTTGGAATGCAATCCCCTGTAGGAGCTGCCGCAGGCTGCGATCTTTTCTAGACAGTCTTGGCCATCCGGCTCGCAATCAGCGCCCAGCCAAACAACAACACGCAGAGAATGAGCAATGGCCACGAGCGCCATTCCAGGTACGGCGTGAGGTTGTGCATCGGCACCACTTCGCCATACAGGATGCCGCGTTCGAACTGCGGGATCTGATCGGTAATCTGACCGAACGGGTTGATCAGGCCGGATACGCCGTTGTTGGTGGCGCGGATCATCCAGCGGCCGGCCTCCAGCGCACGCATCTGCGCCATCTGCAGGTGTTGCAGCGGACCGATGGAGGTGCCGAACCAGGTGTCGTTGCTGATGGTCAGCAACAGGTCACTGCGGGCGGCAAGGCTCGCGGCGAATTCCGGGTAAACCACTTCATAACAGATGTATGGCGCGATCTGATAACCCTTGGCTTGCAGCAGCGGCTGGTCAGCCGGGCCGCGAGCGAAGTCCGACATTGGCAGGTCGAAGAAGGCGATCAGCCCGCGCAGCACATCCTGCAGCGGAACATATTCCCCAAACGGCACCAGTTTTTGCTTGAGGTAAGTGCCGTCGCCTTCGCCGACAACGGTGATGCCATTGAAGAAGCGCTTCTCGTGGTGGACCTCCATGCGGACCGGGACGCCAGTAATCAGCGCCGATTTACGCTCGGCCGCGAAGCTGCCCATCATGTTCAGGTAACCCTCGGCGGACTCCTTGAGCACCGGGATTGCCGTTTCCGGCCAGATGAGAAGGTCGGCGCGCCTGGAGCTGAAACTCATGTCGCGGTACAGCGCCAGTTGCGCGTTGAGCTGCGCCGGATCCCACTTCATGCTTTGTTCGATGTTGCCCTGAATGGCGGCGACGCTCAGTGGCGGGCCCGACGGGCTGGTCCAGGCGTGGTGCTTGAGCGCCATGCCGAGCAGCCATGGACCGACCAGCAGCAATGCACCGGCAACGATGAAGCCTTTGCGCCCCGTGCGAACCAGGCGCAAGCCGTTGTAGATCAACGCTGCTGTCAGGGCCAGGGTGAAGGAAATCAGCCACATTCCGCCGATAGGCGCGAGCCCGGCCAGCGGGCCGTCGAGCTGACTGTACCCGGAATACAGCCATGGGAAGCCTGTCAGGAACCAGCCGCGGAAGGCTTCCTGGCCGACCCACAGCGCTGCGAAAGCCAGGGCGTCGGCCAGCGGCGCTTCATTTCGGCGCAGCCAACGCGCCCAGATCCAGGCGGGCAGGGCAAAGAACCAGGCAATCGCCGCCGTGAAGAGCAGCATCAGGAAACCGGCCAGCAATACCGAGGCGCCGCCGAAGTGGTGAATGCTGTAGTAGATCCAGCTGGTGCCGGCACCGAACAGGCCGAAACCGAAACACCAGCCGCGACCCAGTGCCTGACGTGGGCTCAGCTCGCGCAGGCCGGCATAGAACAGGCCGACGGCGAGCAGTGCCAGTGGCCAGATATCGAACGGCGCCAGGGCCAGTGTGGTGATTGCACCGGCCGCCACGGCCAGCAGGTTACCGGGCCAGCCGGGGCGGGTTGTCCAGCGCATTTCAATCCTTAGCGAGCAATGGGCGTCAGGCGAAGCAAGTGAATCCGACGGCTGTCGGCGTTCAGGATGCGGAAGCGGTAGGGGCCGATTTCAGTGATTTCGTTACGTTTTGGCAAATGCCCGAACGCGCTCATCACCAGGCCGCCAACGGTGTCGAACTCGTCGTCGGAGAATTCGCTGTCGAAGAACTCGTTGAAGTTCTCGATTGGCGTCAGGGCCTTGATCAGGAAATCACCGCTGGGCAGTGGCTTGATGTAGCTGTCTTCTTCGACGTCGTGTTCGTCTTCGATGTCGCCGACGATCTGTTCCAGCACGTCTTCGATGGTCACCAAACCAGCCACGCCGCCGTATTCGTCGATGACGATGGCCATGTGGTTGTGGTTGGCGCGAAACTCGCGCAGCAGCACGTTGAGGCGCTTGGATTCCGGCACGAAGGTGGCCGGGCGCAACAGGTCCTTGATGTTGAAGCTGTCGCCGTTTTCCTTGAGGATCAACGGCAGCAAGTCTTTGGCCAGCAACACGCCCATCACGTCATCGTGGCTTTCGCCGATCACCGGGTAGCGGGAGTGGGCCGAGTCGACCACGGCAGGCAGGAACTCGCGGGGTGTCTGGGTCGCCTTGATGCTGACCATCTGCGAGCGCGGGACCATGATGTCCCGGACCTGCAAGTCAGCCACCTGGATGGCGCCTTCGACGATGGCCAGCGCTTCGCTGTCCAGCAGTTTGTTCTGGTGTGCATCGCGCAGCAACTCCAGCAGCTCCTGGCGGTTTTTCGGCTCGTGGGCAAAAGCCTGGGTGAGCTTACCCAGCCATGACTTCTGCCCGTTGCTCGATCGATCTTCGCTCATAGCGATTACTCTGAATCCTTTGTTGTTTCGGTAGGGAGTGCGTCAGTTTCGTCGTCCGCGTACGGATCGGGAAAGCCCAGTTCTGCAAGCAACGTTCGTTCCAGTGCTTCCATTTCTTCGGCTTCCTCGTCATCAATATGGTCGTAACCAAGCAGATGCAAGCAGCCGTGAATCACCAGGTGTGCCCAGTGGGCCTTGAGTTCCTTGCCCTGTTCAGCGGCTTCGCGCTCGACCACGGCCACGCAGATCACCAGATCGCCCAGCAGCGGGATGTCGAGGAACTCATCCGGCACGTCGGCCGGGAATGACAAGACGTTAGTTGCGTAGTCTTTTTGCCGCCAGGTGTGGTTCAGCTCGCGTCCTTCGGCTTCGTCGACCAGACGAATGGTCATCTCCGAGTCTGCGGTGCGCTGGCGCAAAGCCAGCTCGCACCACTGGCGGAATTCGGCTTCGCCGGGGGCGTCGGCTTCGGTGGCGATTTGCAGGTCAAGCTCAAGCATCGCGGCGGCTGTCCTTGGCGGCGGCATCATCGGCCGCTTTGGTTTCGAAGCGCTCATAGGCTTCGACAATCCGCTGCACCAGTGGATGGCGCACGACGTCCTTGGGCTGGAAATGGGTGAAGCTGATCCCCGGCACATCCTTGAGCACTTCAATCACGTGGTGCAGGCCGGACTTGGTGCCGCGTGGCAGGTCGACCTGGGTGATGTCCCCGGTGATGACGGCCGTGGAGCCGAAGCCGATCCGGGTCAGGAACATCTTCATTTGCTCGACCGTAGTGTTCTGGCTTTCGTCGAGAATGATGAAGCTGTTGTTCAGTGTACGGCCGCGCATGTAGGCCAGCGGCGCGACTTCGATCACCTGGCGCTCGATCAGCTTGGCGACGTATTCGAAGCCGAGCATTTCGTAGAGCGCGTCGTAGAGCGGGCGCAGGTACGGGTCGATTTTTTGCGACAGGTCGCCGGGCAGGAAGCCGAGTTTTTCACCCGCTTCGACTGCTGGGCGAACCAGCAGGATGCGGCGAATCTGCTCGCGCTCCAGTGCATCCACCGCGCAGGCCACGGCCAGGTAAGTCTTGCCGGTACCGGCCGGGCCGATGCCGAAGTTGATATCGTTACCGAGGATTTCCTTCACGTAGCGCACTTGATTCAAGCCGCGTGGGCGAATCATGCCTTTCTTGGTGCGCAGGGCCACGGAGGGTTCGGCGGGGGAGTGGTTGTCCAACTGCTCGACGGCCGATTCCTGCAGGAACAGGTGCACCATGTCCGGCGACAGCTCGGTACCCTTGGTTTCCCGGTACAGGCGGCGCAGGAGGTTTTCCGCGGAGGTGGTGTGTTTGGGTTCGCCGATCAGCTCGAACTGGTTTCCGCGATTGCGGATCTCGATGGTCAGACGCTGTTCGATCAAGCGCAGGTGCTCGTCGAATTGCCCGCACAGATTGGCGAAGCGACGAGCTTCAAAAGGCTCGAGGATGAAACGATGTGGTTCTATAGGTGCGTTCAAGGTCGTATTTAGCCGCCCTGGGGCAATTGAGATAAATCAAGGATAGCGCCAGTGGCGCGGGTGCGAAAGCTCTTATATAGACCAAGTTAATTCACTGGCCTGGCGCTGTCCCTGTGGGAGCGGGCTTGCTCGCGAAGAGGGTGTCTCAGTCGACAATCATTTAACTGACACACCGTTTTCGCGAGCAAGCCCGCTCCCACAAGGGGGATGCGGTATTACTGGATCAGCGAGCCCCGCAGCGAGTGCGGCTGCGCGGCATCGATGTGCACATCCGCGAACTGGCCGATCAGGGTCGGATTGTCGCAGCGGAAGTTGACGATCCGGTTATTCTCGGTTCGGCCCTGCAGTTCGCCCGGGTCCTTTTTCGAGTAATCGGTCACCAGGATCCGCTGGATCGAACCGACCATTTGTCGGCTGATCTCGAAACCTTGCTGGTTCAAGCGATGTTGCAGTGCGTTCAGGCGTTCTTTTTTCAGCTCTTCCGGAGTGTCATCGGCCAGGTCGGCGGCCGGAGTGCCCGGGCGCTGGCTGTAGACGAACGAGTAGGAAAAGTCGAAACCCACGTCGGCAATCAGCTTCATGGTTTGTTCGAAATCTTTCTCGGTCTCGCCCGGGAAGCCGACGATGAAGTCCGAACTGATGCAGATCCCCGGTACGGCGGCGCGCAGCTTGCGCAGTTTGGATTTGTATTCCAACGCGGTGTGGTTGCGCTTCATCGCCGCGAGAATTCGGTCCGAGCCCGATTGCACCGGCAAGTGCAGGTGTTTGACCAGCTCCGGCACGTCAGCGTGGGCCTGGATCAGGCTGTCGGAGAACTCCAGCGGGTGTGACGTGGTGTAGCGGATGCGGTCGATGCCGTCGACCGCGGCGACCACGCGGATCAGCTCGGCCAGATCCGCCAGGCGCCCATCATGAGTCGTCCCACGATAGCCGTTGACGTTCTGCCCCAGCAGCGTCACTTCGCGCACGCCGTTTTCGGCCAGGTGAATGATCTCGGCAAGCACGTCGTCGAACGGCCGGCTGACTTCTTCGCCGCGGGTGTAGGGCACCACGCAGAACGTGCAGTACTTGCTGCAACCTTCCATCACCGACACGTAAGCGCTCGGGCCGTCGATGCGGGGCTCGGGCAAATGGTCGAATTTTTCGATTTCCGGGAACGAGACGTCAACTTGCGGCAGCTTGCTGCTGCGCGCGGCGTCGATCATTTCCGGCAGGCGGTGCAGGGTCTGCGGGCCGAAGACCACGTCGACGTACGGCGCGCGATCACGAATGGCCGCGCCTTCCTGGCTGGCCACGCAACCGCCGACGGCGATCACCATGTCCGGGTTGGCCAGCTTCAGTTCGCGCCAGCGACCGAGTTGGGAATAGACCCGGTCCTGTGCACGTTCGCGGATCGAGCAGGTGTTGAGCAGGATCACGTCGGCGTCTTCAGCGCGGGCGGTGACTTCCAGGGCCTGATGTTCGCCCAGCAGATCGACCATGCGCGAGCTGTCGTACTCGTTCATCTGGCAACCGTGGGTTTCGATGTAAAGCTTCTTGGCCATGGAATAGAGTCATCACGTGATTCAAAGAACCGCGCATTATAGGGAACATGTACCCAGGTTCCTACCGCTGCGCGTCCGATGGCTATGCTATAGTTCGCGCCCTCATTTTTATCCCCCGATGTGTTGCTCGCCTGCCATGACCAAACGTGAAGCTCCAATCTACAAGGTGATTTTCCTCAACCAGGGCCAGGTGTTCGAAATGTATGCCAAGCAGATCTATCAAAGTGATCTGTGGGGCTTTCTGGAAGTGGAAGAGTTCGTCTTTGGCGAGCGCACGCAAATGGTCGTCGATCCGAGCGAAGAAAAGCTCAAGGCTCAGTTCGAAGGCGTGGTGCGCAGTTTTGTGCCAATGCATTCGATCGTGCGCATCGATGAAGTCGAGCGTATGGGCACACCAAAAATCAGCGAAGCCCGTGGCGCGGTCGGCAATGTCATGCCGTTTCCGATGCCGATGCCTGAGAAGTAAGTCTCAAGACCGAGTCGCCCCCATCGTCGGAACGCCGCCCGGAGCAAGCTCGCTCCCACAGGGAATTGCGGCGCACACAGGTTTTGTGAGCGCCAGAGATCAAATGTGGGAGCGAGCTTGCTCGCGATGGGGCCAGTCAGATCAACACAGAATCAGGGCAGTGGCGCGAAAGGCGTACGCCCGTCAGCGCTTTGCAATTCCATCAAATATTTACGGAAAATTTGCCCGAGCACCTGGGTCGCAAGCTCCAGTTCTTCGCGGGGCATTTTCTCGGTGACTTCGTCGGCGGTGTCCAGGGCGTCTTCGGCGCCGTTGACCGCTGCCATCTTCAGCAGGATGTACGCCTGAACGTTATTGGCCGGCACGCCTTCGCCGTGGAAGAACATGGTGCCGAGTTTGAATTGTGCCTGGGCGTGGCCTTGCAGCGAGGCTTTTTCGAAATAGCTCAGGGCCTGATTGAGGTCGCGCGGCGTGTTTTTGCCTTCGTAGTAGAACTCACCCAACTCGTATTGCGCTTGCGCATCCCCTTCTTCCGACGCTTTCTGGCAGGCGGCGAGCGCCTGTTCCAGGTCTTGCGGCTGGGTATTGAGGGTGCAGCGACCCATCGCTGGGATTAACAACGAGTTGCCGCCTGCTTGTGCGTGCGTGAGCAGGGGCTGAAGAAGCAACAGGCAGCCCAGTGCAAGGGTGCGGCCGGTGCGGTTCATGGGAATCGACTTACCTCTGAAGGGCGCGCGGACCCATCGAGGGGATCCAATAAGCGCGCATTATGAAATAAGCAGGGCCAACCTTACAAAGTCTTTACTCGTTTTTCTGCTGCGCGGGAAATTTATCGCCCACTTTGCGGGGGATTATTGGCAGGCGAGCAGGAAAAGTCGTGGGAATGCCGGCGAAAGCTGACGCTGGCAAGGGCCAGCGTCAGCATTTGAGCGTTACTTCAAGGCCGCGAAGGCGCGCTCGGCGGCGTCCAGGGTCAGCTTCAGTTCAGCTTCGCCGTGGGCGATCGAAGTGAAACCGGCTTCGAATGCGCTCGGAGCCAGGTACACGCCACCTTCGAGCATCAGGTGGAAGAAGCGACCGAACAGGGCTGCGTCGCTGGCCATGACGTCATCGAAGGTGACGATGTCGTCGGCACCGCTGAAGTACAGGCCGAACATGCCGCCGGCCTGGGTGGTCACGAACGGAATGCCGGCCGCATCGGCGCGCTGTTGCAGGCCGTCGAGCAGGCGAGTGGTGTAGTCGGTCAGCTCGGCGTGGAAGCCCGGGCGGCTGATCAGGCGCAGGGTGGTCAGGCCGGCTGCCATCGCCAGCGGGTTACCAGACAGGGTGCCGGCCTGGTAGACCGGGCCCAGCGGGGCGATGCGCTGCATGATTTCGCGCTTGCCGCCAAAGCAGCCGACCGGCATGCCGCCACCGATGATCTTGCCGAAGGTGGTCAGGTCTGGCGTCACGCCGTAGTACGCCTGGGCACCGCCGAGGGCGACACGGAAGCCGGTCATGACTTCGTCGAAAATCAGCACCACGCCGTGCTTGTCGCACAGGGTCCGCAGGCCTTCGAGGAAGCCTGGTGCCGGCGGCACGCAGTTCATGTTGCCGGCCACTGGCTCGACGATGATGCAGGCCACGTCCTGGCCGACTTCGGCGAGCATGGTTTCTACCGCGTCGATGTCGTTGAATGGCAGGGTCAGGGTGTGTTTGGCGAATGCCGCCGGTACACCGGCCGAGCTCGGTACGCCTTGGGTCAGTGCGCCGGAGCCGGCCTTGACCAGCAGGCTGTCGGAGTGACCGTGGTAGCAGCCTTCGAACTTGATAATGCTGTCGCGACCGGTGAAGCCGCGGGCCAGGCGAATGGCGCTCATGGTCGCTTCGGTGCCGGAGCTGACCATGCGCACCATTTCCATCGACGGCACGAGGGAGCAGACCAGGTCGGCCATCTGCGTTTCCATCTCGGTCGGGGCGCCGTAGGACAGACCGTGCTCAAGCTGTTTACGCACCGCGTCCAGTACGTCCGGGTGGCTGTGGCCGAGAATCATCGGACCCCAGGAACCGACGTAATCCACATAGCGCTTGTCGTCTTCGTCGGTGACGTAGGCGCCTTCGGCGTGCTTGAAGAACAGCGGCGTGCCGCCGACGCTCTTGAACGCGCGAACCGGCGAGTTCACGCCACCGGGAATGTGTTTCTGGGCATTGGCAAACAGGGTTTCGGAACGAGACATGATCGGGCTCTCAAATCAGATTTAAAGCTTAAATAGAAAACAATTCGTTGAAGGCGCGGGCGCGGCGGGTCACTTCAGCCGTGCTCTCGGCGCCGAACAGGCCATGCACCACCGCCAGCAGATCGACGCCATGGGCCACCAGTGGGGCGGCGTTATCCAGGGTGATACCGCCGATCGCGCAGATCGGCAGGTGCAGCTGTTTGCGGGCCTGGTCGAGCAGGTCGAGGCTGCAGGTCGGTGCACCGGGCTTGGTGTTCGAATTGAAGAAGCGGCCGAAGGCGACATAGCTGGCGCCTTCCTCGGCGGCCTGTTCGGCCAGTTCGAGCTGCGCGTGGCAGGTCGAGCCGATGATCGCCTGGCGCCCGAGCAGTGCACGGGCCGGGGTCAGCGGGCCGTCGGTCTGGCCCAAGTGCACGCCCACGTTCAGGCGTGCCGCCAACTCGGCGTCGTCATTGATGATCAACTGCGTCTTGTAACGTTCGCACAGCCCGCGCAAGGCTTCGGCCTCACGCAGACGGCGGGCTTCGTCGCTGCTCTTGTCGCGGTATTGCAGCAAGGTGACGCCGCCTTCCAGCGCCGCCTCCACGTACTTGAGCAACTTACCGTCCAGCAAATGGCTATCGGTAATGGCGTACAGGCCACGTAGTTTCATCGGAGAAGCCTCACCGCATACGAATAGAAGTTACGAACAGAAATCCAGCGGCAAACGGCGCGGCACGAACTGGCCTTTGCCCAGTTGCTCGGCATCACGCAGGGTGCGCCACGTGTAGTTAAGCGCGGTCTGCACGGCGCTGGCGAGGTTTTCGCCCTGGGCCAGACGACCGGCCAAGGCACTGGCCAGGGTGCAACCGGAACCGTGATAACTGCCCGGCAAACGCTGGCAGGTATAGGTTTCGCGCAGGCCATCGCGGCTATACAGGCGGTTGTGGATTTCGGTTTCGTCGCCGTGGCCGCCGGTGATCAGCAGGTGTTTGACGAACGGCAAGAGTTTTTCAGCGCACTCGTCCGCGGTGCCTTCGGGCAGTTCGGCGAGGATGCGGGCTTCGGGAAGGTTGGGGGTCGCAATGATCGACAAGGGCAGCAGACGCTCGCGCATGGCGTAGCCGACTTCGTCCTTGCCCAGGCGTCCGCCGCCGCCGGCGCGCAGCACCGGATCGCAAACCACCGGCAAATGCGGGTGCGCCGAAAGCAGTTCGACCACGGTGTCGACCATTTCCAGGGAACCGAGCATGCCCAGTTTGACCGCCGCGACTTCGGAGTCGTTGAGCACGGCATTGGCCTGGGCCAATACCCACTCACGGTCAAGGACGCGGAAGTCCGTGACATTGACGGTGTCTTGCACGGTCAGGGCGGTGACGGCCGGAGCCGCATGGCAACCCTGAGCGAGCAGGGCTTCGATATCTGCCTGCAAGCCGGCGCCACCACTTGGGTCGTGGCCGGAGAGACAGAGGACAACGGGGCGAGAGCTGTAGATATTCATGGTGCGCGAGCTTACCACCAAACCTGTTTTCCGGGTGTTGTGGCGGTGTGTTTGGTCGATACATTGTGGCGAAGGGGACAGCACCCTTGCCTGGATGATTTTCCTGCCATTGATAATCGTTCAGTTATGCCGCTGAAATGCCCGTCCTAGAGCCTTTTCAGGAAAAATTTCAATGGTGTTTAATGGCCATCAACGGCTATGCTAGAGTGGATCCAAACCAATAACAGGTGATGCCGGTTTTACGTCTGCTCAAAAGGAATGGGGGGCTTCCTGACAGAACCGGACAGGCCACGCTGGGGCTTCAATGCGCTATTTGCTGATGTTGCTGTTGTGTTTGCCCCTCCTGGCAAACGCCGTCGAGTTCGATGAGTTCACTCAAAGCCTCCCCTTGGGCCGAACCTTGCAGGTCTATGAGGACGCAAGTGGTCAGGCGACCATCGCGGATATCCGTGCGCAAGCGGCGGCCGGCAACTTCAAACCGCACCACAAGGACACGCTCAACGCCGGGTACTCGCGTTCGGTGTTCTGGCTGAAAATCGACCTGCATTACCGTCCGGCCAATCCGGCGGCGCAAAGGACCTGGCTGCTGGAACTGGCCTATCCGCCCCTCGATCGCCTCGATCTCTATTTGCCCGATGCGGCCGGCAACTATCAGTTGGTCAGTCAGACCGGCGATGCCTTGCCCTTCAACAGCCGCGAGATTCGTCAGAACAATTATCTGTTCGACCTGACGTTCAAGCCCGATCAGGCCGAAACCGTATTCATGCGCTTGCAAAGCGAAGGCTCGATCCAGGCGCCGGTCACCTTGTGGTCGAGCACCGCCTACCTCGAGGAGCAGCCCGTGCGCCTCTATGTACTGGGGCTGATCTACGGCGTGTTGCTGGGGATGCTGGTCTACAACCTGTTCATCTACCTCAGCGTGCGCGACACCAGTTACCTCTACTACATCTTCTATATCGCCTCGTTCGGCTTGTATCAGCTGTCGGTAAACGGTGCGGCCGTGCAGTATTTCTGGCCGGACAATCCATGGTGGGCCAACGCCGCAACGCCGTTTTTCATCGGCTGTGCCGGGCTGTTCGGCAGTCAGTTCGCCCGCAGTTTCCTGCAAATGGCAACCCACAGTCGCTGGCTCGACCGCCTGTTGCTGGCGCTGGTTGGCTTCGGTGCGCTGGTGGTCGGCCTGTCATTGATGACCAGCTACGCCCTGGCCTTACGCCTGGCCACGGCCCTGGCGCTGACGTTCACCGTGGTGATTTTTGCCGCCGGGATCTTTGCCTGGTTGCGCGGCCTGCGGGTGGCGCGGTATTTCATCATTGCCTGGTCGGCGTTTTTGCTCGGCGGCATCGTCAATACGCTGATGGTGCTGGGTTACCTGCCGAACGTGTTCCTGACCATGTACTCCAGCCAGATCGGTTCGGCCATTGAAGTGGCGCTGCTGTCCCTGGCGCTGGCCGACCGCATCAACGCCATGCGCGAGCAGCAGGCTCAGACCCTGTTCGACGCCAGCCAGAAGCTTGAAGTCCTAAACCAGCAACTGGCCCGCAGTAACAAACTCAAGGACGAGTTCCTTGCCACCCTGACCCACGAATTGCGCACGCCCATGAACGGTGTGATCGGTTCGCTGGAACTGATGCAAACGGTCGAAATGGACCCGGAGCTCGAGCAGTACCAGCAGACGGCGTCTGGATCGGCGCGGGACATGATGCGCATGGTCAACGGCATCCTCACCCTCACCGAATTGCAGGCCGGCAAACTCAAGGTCTCGGCCGACACCTTCAGCTTGCGTGGCATGGTCGAGGCACTGCGCACGCAGTTCGAGGGCAATGCGTCGGGCAAGTCGCTGGACTTCAAGGTCGATGTCGCGCCAGGTGTGCCGGATCGTTTGCGCGGCGACAACGTCAAGATCGCGCAGTGCCTGGAATGCCTGCTGGATAACGCCATCAAGTTCACCAAGGTCGGCGGCCTGGCCCTGCGGGTGACCGGCAAGACCGTTGAGCCCGACCGGCTGGCGTTGACCTTTGCGGTGATTGACACGGGCATTGGTTTCACCGATTTGGGGGAGGCCACGATGTATCAACGGTTCTTCCAGCTCGATGGCTCGATGACCCGTGAATACGGCGGCCTGGGTGTTGGCCTGGCGATTTGTCGACAGTTGGTCGAGTTGCTCGGTGGACGCCTGACACACCGCTCCGAGCCAGGACGCGGCAGCCGGTTTCAGCTGGATGTGGAAGTCGGGCTGCCGGTAGTCGAGCGTCCGGTGACGCCATTGATGACCCGGGACTTTCCGCGCCTGCGCTTGCCTCAGGATTGTGCCGTGCTGTTGGTGGATGACAACGACATCAGCCAGTTGGTGATGCGCGGCATGTTGCTCAAGCTGGGCTTTCGCGTACGTACGGCCGACAGCGTCGATGCTGCTCTCGATCTCCTGCAGCGCGAAGTGTTCGACGCGGTGCTGGTCGATTGTCAGTTGCCGCTATTGGGCGGTGAGTCGGTGTGCTGCCGGATCCGCGCGTTACCTGGTTATGCCGAACTGCCGTTGTTCTTGATCGCCCTGAACGGTGACCGTGAGCGCTGCCCGACCGGCGCGGTGATTGATCACTTGAACAAGCCGGTGAAATTCGAGGAATTGCAGGCCGCGCTCTACCGCCGTGTACTTTGTTTGCAGCAGGGCGAAAGCGCCGGAAGTTAGGCGGATATGACACTTTGATCGGCCGAGGGGCGGTGATTAACTGATGTCAGTTGGCCGACCAAAGGAGCCCTGTCATGAACCTGCATCAGTTCGCCGAAACCCACGAAGTCACCAACCAGCCACCGTCACTGGACGGCGCCAACCTGTACCGCATCGACTTGCCGTTGCAGGAGTGGTCGCGGCGGTTCGGGGCCGGTTGGGCCGAATCGCGGATCGACGCCTATGGCGCACTGGCCGGTGGCCCGTTGATGGAAGCCGGGTTCCTGGCCAATCAGAACAAGCCGGTGTTCAACAGCCATGACCGGTTTGGTCATCGCATTGACCTGGTGGAGTTTCACCCGGCTTATCACGAACTGATGCGTACGGCGGTTGAACATGGCTTGACCTCGCTGCCCTGGGCTCATCCGCAGTCCGGCGCCCACGTGGCCCGCGCTTCCATGACTTACCTGCACAGCCAGGCCGAGGCCGGCAGCGGCTGCCCGTTGACCATGACCTTCGCCAGCGTTCCGGCCATGCGCCTGCAACCGGACCTGGCGCAAAAGTGGCTGCCGAAAATCCTCGCCACCGAATACGACCCGCGTAATGTCGCCATGGCCCACAAGGCCGGGGTCACCATCGGCATGGCCATGACCGAGAAGCAGGGCGGCACCGATGTGCGGGCCAATACCACCAAGGCGTATCCGGTGGGTGCCAGCGGTCCGGGCCAGGCCTATGAACTGGTTGGGCACAAATGGTTTTGCTCGGCGCCGATGTGCGACGCCTTCCTGACTCTGGCGCAGACCGACAAGGGCCTGACCTGTTTCCTGTTGCCGCGCCATCGTCCGGACGACACGCGCAATCAGTTCTATATCCAGCGCCTGAAGAACAAGCTCGGCAATTGTTCCAACGCCTCCAGCGAAGTGGAGTTCCGTGGCGCACTGGCGTGGATGGTCGGTGAAGAGGGCCGTGGCGTTCCGACGATCATCGAGATGGTGGCCATGACCCGCTTCGATTGCATGGTCGGCTCCAGTTCACTGATGCGCCAGGCGCTGACCCAGGCCAGCCATCACTGCGCTCATCGTTCGGTTGGCGGCAAGCTGCTCAGCGAACAGCCATTGATGCAGAACGTGCTGGCGGATCTGGCGCTGGAAAGCGAAGCCGCCCTGGCCTTGAGCCTGCGCATGGGCCGGGCGCTGGATCATCTGGACGATTCGCAGGAAGCCAAATTCGCCCGGCTGGTGACGGCGGTGGGCAAGTACTGGATCTGCAAGCGGGCGCCGGCGATGATCAACGAAGCGGCCGAATGCATGGGCGGTGCGGGTTATGTCGAAGACAGTATCCTGCCGCGCCTCTACCGTGAGGCACCGGTGAATTCGACTTGGGAAGGTTCGGGCAACGTGCAGTGCCTCGACGTGCTGCGTGCCCTGTCGAAAGAACCGGGTGTGCTCGATGCACTGTTCAGCGAGTTGGGCGATGGCCATGGCGACAAGCGCCTGGCCGCACACATCAATCAATTGCAGGCGGCCTTCAAGGACACCAGCGACATTCAGTACCGTGCCCGGCAACTGACTGAGGACATTGCCCTGGGGCTGCAGGCGAAGTTGTTGCTGGAAGCCGGGAATGCGGTGGTCAGTGATGCGTTTATTGCCAGTCGACTGAATGGTGGCGGCCGGGTGTACGGCGCATTGCCACGCGGGCTGGAGGTGGAAGCGATTGTCGCTCGTTCGACTCCACAAGGCTTCTGATCGGTCAGAAGATCGCAGCCTGCGGCAGCTCCTACGGGTGCACGACGAGCCCTTGTAGGAGCTGCCGCAGGCTGCGATTTTTTTTGGCTGTTCCCGTGAAGCGACGATGCAGGCAAGATGAAGGTCTGCAAGTCAGAACACAGGATGCTGATCGTGACCGAAGCTTTTATTGTCGTTCAAACCGCCGAGCAAGCCGTGGACCGGCTCGCACACTTGCACAATCGTGCAACCACCGCGTTGAGCCAGGCGCTCAAGCGTTACCTCAAGGATCGCGTCGAGCCCGATGCCGAACAGCGCTCGATGTTCCGCTATCCCGAATTGCGCCTGACCTACCACTGCCAGGGCGAAGTCCCGCAGACCACCCGTGCCTACGCCAAGGTTCAGTTGCCTGGCACCTACAGCGTCACCGTCACCCATCCCTCGGCTTTTCGTAAATACCTGCTGGAGCAGCTCGTTCCGTTGATGCACGACTTCACCGTGACTGTGGAAGTCGGTGTCAGCCAGCAGAACATTCCGTATCCGTATGTGGTCGAGCAGGGCGATGAGCTGGCGGGTTCCGGTGTCACTGCCCCCGTGCTGGCGCGGGTGTTCCCGAGCACTGACCTGTCGGCGGCGACCGATGGCATTGCCGATGGTCTGTACGATTGGGAAAACACCGATCCGCTACCCCTGGCGCTGTTCGATGCCGCGCGGGTGGATTTCTCCCTGCGCCGACTGGTGCATTACACCGGCAGCGACTGGCGGCACGTGCAGCCGTGGATTTTGCTGACCAACTATCACCGCTACGTCGACCAGTTCATCGTCCATGGCCTGGAGCAACTACGCAGCGATCCGCGTTTCGTGCGCATGGTGCTGCCGGGCAACGTGATCATTGAAAAAAGCATGGACCACGGCGAAGCCTCGGCGATTGCCGCCGGGGTGGTCTGGCACCGCTACCAGATGCCGGCCTATCACCTGATCGCCAGCGATGGCCACGGCGTGACCCTGGTCAACATCGGTGTCGGCCCGTCCAACGCCAAGAACATCACCGACCACCTGGCTGTATTGCGTCCGCATTGCTGGCTGATGATCGGTCACTGCGGCGGCCTGCGTCAGTCGCAGACCATTGGCGATTACGTGCTGGCCCACGCCTACATGCGTCGCGACGGCATTCTCGACCGGGTGGTGCCGCCGAACATTCCGATTCCGGCGTTGGCCGAAGTGCAACTCGCGCTTCAGCAGGCGGCGGCCAACGTCACCGGCGAGAAGGGCGACGAACTGAAGAAGCGCCTGCGTACCGGCACCGTGCTGACCTATGACGACCGTAACTGGGAGCTGCGCTGGGCGCAGGAACGGCCGCTGATCAACCTGTCCCGCGCCGTGGCGGTGGACATGGAAAGCGGCACGATTGCCGCGCAGGGTTATCGTTTGCGGGTGCCATACGGCACGTTGCTGTGCGTTTCGGACAAGCCGC
The DNA here is from genome assembly GCF_054668325.1 of Pseudomonas sp. S2_F07. Taxonomy (NCBI): domain Bacteria; kingdom Pseudomonadati; phylum Pseudomonadota; class Gammaproteobacteria; order Pseudomonadales; family Pseudomonadaceae; genus Pseudomonas; species Pseudomonas sp. S2_F07. Next base: position 3,081,285 of record NZ_CP162758.1, on the reverse strand, counting down.
TGCACAGCGAAATCAAGCTGCCGGGCTCGGCCAACGCCTTCTATGAGCGCGCGGTCAGCCAGCACCTGAAGATCGGTATCGAGGCGGTGGATCTGTTGCGCACCGAACTCAACTCGCTGCATTCGCGCAAACTGCGCAGCTTCGACGAGCCGCCGTTCCGCTGATTTGTCGATGGTCATTTAACGGTCGGGCTACTAGCATTAGCAGCCCTGACCGTTAGATGTTGTTTTGCCCATGTCGCGTCCATCTCGTCCACCTTCCCGCCGCCCTGGCGCGAAACCCTCTCCTTCAGCCCCGCGCCGTGTCGCCAAGGCACCACCGGCCGAGCCGAAGCTGATCCTGTTTAACAAACCTTTCGATGTGCTGACGCAATTCAGCGACGGCGAAGGGCGCGCGACCCTCAAGGATTACATTGATGTACCGGGAATCTATCCGGCCGGACGGCTGGACCGCGACAGCGAAGGCTTGTTGCTGCTGACCAACGACGGCCAGCTTCAGGCGCGGATCGCCGACCCGAAACACAAGCTGGCCAAGACCTATTGGGTACAGGTCGAGGGCGAGCCGAGCGCCGAGCAGTTGCAGCGCTTGCGTGACGGCGTCGAATTGAATGATGGCATGACCTTGCCCGCCGAGGCGCGGCAACTGGACGAGCCCGAGCTGTGGCCGCGCAATCCGCCGGTGCGTTTTCGTAAAAGCGTGCCGACCAGCTGGCTGGAGTTGGTGATTCGCGAAGGGCGCAACCGACAGGTGCGGCGCATGACCGCTGCGGTCGGGTTGCCGACCTTGCGTCTGGTGCGGGTCAGGATCGGCGACTGGACGATCGAGGGGCTCGATCAGGGCCAGTGGAAGGAAGTGCCGGCGCGCTTATAACGTGCCGGATTCGATCAGGCCGATCACCACGCTCTTGATCACGAACGCCGCCACGCCCAGGCCCAGCACGAAGAACAAAATGAACGAGCCGAAGCGCCCGGCCTTGGACTTCTTCGCCAGATCCCAGACGATGAAACCCATGAAAATGATCAGGATGCTGACCAGTCCGGTCATCATCCATTCTTCGAATACGGCAGGATCCATCGAATATCTCCAGCGCGGGCGTGGCTAAAAGGGCGCGGGGAGTATACGCCTGCGCGGGTTCGCGCTGTATTGACCTGCGTCGGTGTGTCGCAGTCATTCGTCGCCCGGTCTGACAACCGACCTGCTCTTGTAGGAGCTGCCGAAGGCTGCGATCTTTTGATTTTGCTGCTAAGAAAAGATCAAAGGATCGCAGCCTCGTTTCACTCGACAGCTCCTACAGGCGCCTACAGAAGTGCTACTCAGCTACGCAGATGAGTCAAAGGCAGTTCGGTGCTGTTCAAAACCTGATTCAGCACAAAACTCGATCGCACGCTGGTCACGCCTTCAATCCGTGTCAGATGCCCCAGCAACAATTTCTGGTAGTGATCCATGTCCGGCACCACGACCTTGAGTTGATAGTCGGCATCCATCCCGGTCACCAGGCTGCATTCGAGCACTTGGGGCAGGGTGCGGATGGCCGCTTCGAAATTCTCGAAACGCTCCGGCGTGTGACGGTCCATGCCGATCAGCACGTAAGCGGTCAGGCTCAGGCCGAGCATCTTGCGGTCGAGCAGGGCGACCTGGCGGGAAATGTAGCCGTCGTCTTCCAGTTGCTTGACCCGCCGCGAGCACGGCGAAGGCGACAGGCCGATGCGCTCGGCCAGCTCCTGGTTGGAGATGCGTGCGTCGCGCTGCAATTCCGCCAGAATACTCAGGTCGTAACGGTCGAGCTTGCTCATCAAACGGTCCTTTGTCGTAACTATTGCGGAGGATTATGTATCCGGGGTTAAAAATTGCGCAAGTGATGTTTAATTCAGCAATCTTCGCAATCCTCTGCCGGCGCTCCCGGCCTATTCTTATCACCAGAATCACTGCTCGGACAAACAGTCCAGTGCGGCTCGCCGAATCAGGCCCGCCGCGGTCGCCACCCCCACCGGGGATGTGCCGGCCCCCGAGCTACACACTGTCCAGAAGACGGCGTGAGGTGAGCCGACGCCACAAGTGTCGAGCCAGGACGAAGTTCTCTAAGGGGAGGCCGACGGGTCTCCCCTTTTTCTTGCGTGGAATTTGCTGCCGTGAATTAAAGAGCAGGCCTCAATAAATAAGTTGCGTGACTGATAACCTGTCGCAGAACCGGCCACTGCTTTCCCAGTCTTATGTACAGGCCCTTACCCGCAATGAGGAACAGCATGAAATCGCGCATCTGGCGTTTGGCCGGTGTTGGTTTGTTGTGTGTCAGTGTCTCTGCGCAAACGATGGCTGATGAGCAGCAAAATCGTGGCCATGATGGCGGGCAGCACGGCCAGGGTGGGCATCAGGGCGATAACCAGGGCCATGGTGGCGGCAACCAGCCACATCCGCAAAACGGCCAGCAGCAGAATCTGCCCCGTGCGCAGAACAACGACAATCGCCAGTACGAGCACAGCGGCCAGGATCAACGTCAGGACAATGACCAGAGGCAGAGCCGCCCAGCACCGGACTACAACAGCCGGGTGCGCTCGCCGCCGCCTCCGCCGCAGATGCCGGCCACTGACATGCCGATCCAGCCACGCCCCGACACCGTGGGCCAGACCCGGGAGCCGCCGCACGGTTACGACCAGAATCAACCGCGTCGCAACGATTACAACAAGCACTGGAATGGCTACATAGGCGCGCCGTCCAATGACACGCATTGGGAGGGGCGTCCGAGTGGGCGCGGCAACGGCTGGGGGCCTGGTCCCAAGTATCGTCCCGGCCATGTGATCGACCGCTTCCCCGAGCGCGACTACCGCGTGCCTTACCGTGGCATGGATTACTACTATTCCGGTGGCTACTGGTATCGTCCGCTGGGCCCGCGTTACGTGGTGGTGGAACCACCGCGGGGGATTCGTGTCAGGTACCTGCCCGATTACGCCCAGCAGGTGTGGATCGGCGGGGCGCTGCTGTTCCTGGCGGCAGGTTCCTATTACGCCTATCAGCAAAGCACTCAGGACTACGTCGTGGTCGAACCGCCGGTTGGCCAATCGCAACCTCCAGCCGGCAACAGTGGTTATGACGTGGAGGCCTATCCAGCCAACGGTCAGTCGCCGGAACAGGTCAGCCGGGATGGTTACGAGTGTTATCAATATGCGGTGCAGCAGAGTGGTTTCGATCCACGAACCGCCACCTACCGGCCAGACCCGTCGGTGGTGCAAGCCTACCGACAGGCCCAGGGTGACTGCCTGAGCAGTCGCGGTTATCAGGTGACTTACTGATCCCGGGCAGCTTTTACCACTTCCTGCGGGTCGGCGTGCACCAGCACTTCGGCCCGCGGGTAGACGGTGTGAATCGCCGCGGCAGCCTGATCGCTGATGCCGTGGGCCACTGACAGCGTCAGTTCCCCCGGCAGCTCCAGATGCAACTGCACGAACCACTGGTTGCCGGAGATCCGTGTGCGCAGGTCATGGGCCCCCAACACGCCGGGCACGCTGCACGCCAGTTCCAGCATGTGCTGGCTGACCTCCGGCGGCAGTTCTTCATCCATCAACACCGCAAAGCTTTCCCGGGCGATCTGCACTGCGCTCCAGAGAATGTAGGCAGCGATGCCCAGACCGAACCAGGGGTCGACCTGGTGCAGTCCAAACCCGGCGAACACCAGTGCGATCAGAATGCTGCCGTTGAGCAACAGGTCCGAACGGTAGTGCAGCGAGTCGGCCCGCACGGCGTTGGAGCCCGTGGCCTTGATCACCCGATGTTGCAGCGACAGCAAGGCTAAGGTCAGGACGAGGGAGAAGACAATCACGCCGATACTGATCCACGGCGCGCCGACCGGTTCGGGATGTTTGAGTCGATCATAGGCCTGCAACGCGATCAGTACCGCACTGCCGCCAATGAACAGCGCCTGGGCCATGCCCGCCAATGACTCGGCCTTGCCGTGTCCGTAGCGATGATCGTTGTCGGCGGGGCGCAGGGCGTAATGCACCGCCAGCAGGTTGAGCAATGACGTGACACCGTCGAGTGTCGAGTCGGTGAGCCCGGCGAGCATGCTCACTGAGCCGCTCAGCCACCAGGCGATGGCTTTGGCGACGATCAGGATGCACGCCACCGCCACCGAGGCACGGGTCGCCAGCCGCAGCAGGCGGGCGTGTTCGGAGCTGGAGGTCATAGGGGCCATCGTTCCTTGAAGAGTCCTTTCGTGCGTAGGGATTACGCGGCGGGTTGCAGGCCGAACATCGCCAGTTGTTGAGAGCTGCCTTTACTCTGGATCAGGCGTGGATCGTCCAGCGGGAAGCTGCGGCCCAGTTCGCTTTCCAGAATAGTCTGCAACTTGCGATTATCGACCTTGCCGTCGGGACCGATAGCGTCCTTGAGTTTTTGCGGGTCGACCTGGGCGGTCTTGCCTGGCTCGAAGTAAATCGCGCCGGTGGCGAAGTCCACGGCAAACGCAATCAGGCCGGGGATGATGTAGAACAACAGGCCCACGGCGTCGAGCGCGGCGATGGCCGGGTCGATCTTGCCTTCGATCTGGCCACGTCGATCCGGGTAGAAGATCGACCCGCAGGCGGTCACTTGAGTCAGCAAGGTTGCGACCAGAACACCGCCAATCAGGCGAAAGGGAGCACGCATATGAAATCTCCTGAGTAGAACGCCAAGAACGTTACTGGTTAGAGCCCAGACTACGCCAAACAGTTCGCCGTTATACTCGCCGCTCTGTTTTGGAGCCAGCATGATTTCTTTGCCGATCGATGAAGTTTTACCCGCCCTGCGTGAAGCCCTCGCTACACGCCACGAAGCCGTGCTCGAAGCGCCGCCCGGCGCCGGTAAAACCACCCGCGTGCCTTTGGCCTTGCTCAACGAGTCGTGGCTGGCCGGTCAGACCATCCTGATGCTCGAACCCCGCCGGTTGGCCGCGCGCGCAGCGGCTGAACGGCTGGCCAGTGAGCTGGGGGAGAAGGTCGGCGAAACCGTGGGTTATCGCATTCGGCTCGACAGCAAGGTCGGCCCCAACACCCGTATCGAAGTGGTCACCGAAGGCATCCTCACCCGGCGTTTGCAGGATGACCCGGCGCTCGAAGGCGTGGGTCTGCTGATCTTCGATGAATTTCACGAACGCAGTCTCGACGCTGATCTGGCGCTGGCCCTGAGCCTCAATGGCCGCGAACTGTTCCGTGACGATCAGCCGCTGAAAATCCTCTTGATGTCTGCCACGCTCGAAGGCGAACGCTTGGCCGGGTTGCTCGACGACGCGCCGATCCTGCGCAGCGAAGGGCGCATGTACCCGGTGGCGATGCGCTGGGGGCGGCCATTCCAGGCCGGTGAATTCATCGAGCCGCGTCTGGTGCAGACCATCCTCGAAGCCTTGGACGACGAGACCGGCAGTGTGCTGGTGTTCCTGCCGGGGCAAGCAGAAATCCGCCGCGTGCATCAGCAACTGGCCGATGCCTTGGGCGAAAACACTCAGGTCCTACTGTGCCCGTTGCACGGTGAACTGGACCTCGCGGCGCAACGGGCAGCCATCGATCCGGCACCGGCGGGCAAGCGCAAAGTGGTGCTGGCCACCAACATCGCCGAGACCAGTTTGACCATCAATGGCGTGAGGGTCGTGATCGATGCCGGGCTGGCGCGGGTGCCGCGTTTCGACCCCGGCAGCGGCATGACCCGTCTCGACACCCAGCGCATTTCCAAGGCCAGCGCCACCCAGCGCGCTGGCCGGGCCGGGCGACTGGAACCGGGCGTGTGTTATCGCTTGTGGTCCCAGGACCAGCACGAGCAACTGGCGGCCTATGGCAGTGCGGAAATACTCTCGGCGGACCTCGCCGGGCTGGCCTTGCAGCTTGGTCGTTGGGGCGTGACGCCCGGGCAACTGGTGTGGCTCGACGTGCCGCCGGCCGCCGCTTATGCACAGGCTCAGGACCTGCTCGAACGCCTGGGGGCGCTGGAAGGAGAAGCGCTGACCCGCCATGGTCAGGCCATGGCCGAACTGCCGGCGCATCCGCGCATCGCGCATTTACTGTTGCGTGGCCAGGCGCTGGGGCTGGCGGACATGGCCTGCGACGTCGCGGCACTGCTCGGCGAGCGCGATATCTTGCGCGGTGCCGGGGCGGACTTGCACAGCCGACTGGTATTGCTGTCTGGCGAAGAACGCGCTGCACGCGGTGCCCAGGGGGCGTGCAGCGCGCACGGCAACTGGCGCGGCAATATCGTGGTTACCTGCGCGGCAAAGCCTCGGAGCCGGTCAGCGATCCCGACCATCCACGCTGGCTCGGCGCCTTGCTGGCGCTGGCCTATCCCGACCGGGTCGCCCAACAACGGCGTGCCGGTGGCGCGGAATACCGTTTGGCCAACGGTCGTGCGGCACTGTTCGCCGAAGCCGACAGCCTGATGAAGCAAGCGTGGCTGGTGATCGCCGATCTGGGCAGTCGCCAGGGCCAGCGTGAGGAGCGGATTTACCTGGCGACGGACTTCGATCCGGCGCTCTTCGATTCAGTGCTGGCCGAGCAGGTGCGCTGCGTCGATCAACTGGATTGGGATGAGCGCGAGGGCGTGCTGCGGGCCGAGCGTCAGCGCAAGGTTGGCGAACTGATCCTCAGCCGCGAGCCACTGACCGGCCTCGACGAAACCGCCCGTAGCCAGGCGCTGGTGAACCTGGTGCGGCGCAAAGGCCTGGAGCTGTTGCCGTGGACCCCGGAACTGCGTCAGTGGCAGGCGCGGGTCGCCTTGTTGCGGCAACTGGACCTCGCCGCCAAGGGCGAGAGCGAGTGGCCGGATGTCAGCGACGCGGCATTGCTCAAGAATCTGGAACACTGGCTGATGCCGTATCTGGGCAAGGTTTCTCGGCTCAGTCACTTCGCCAACCTGGACTTGTCGAGCATCGTCCACAACCTGCTGCCGTGGCCGCTGCCGCAACGGCTGGACGAGCTGGCACCGCATCATTTGAGCGTGCCCTCGGGGTCGTCGATTCGTCTGGACTACAGCGAACAGCCGCCGATTCTGGCGGTGCGATTGCAGGAGTTATTCGGTCTGGCCGAAACCCCGCGCATCGCCGGCGGCCGGCAAGTGGTCAAGCTGCATCTGTTGTCCCCGGCAAGGCGACCGGTGCAGGTGACTCAGGACCTGGCCAACTTCTGGCGCAGCACCTATGCCGAGGTGAAGAAGGATTTGAAGGGGCGTTATCCCAAGCATTACTGGCCGGATGATCCGCTGGTGGCGGAGGCGACTGCACGGATAAAACCGCGCAAGTAATCGCAGCTCCTACACGGACGGCCTTGAGCTTTCGGATTTGGCGGTCAGTTGTTCGCGGCAGTAGTCGGCGAACAACTGCGCCGGCTTGGTCAGTTGCCCACGCTTGAGCCATGCGGCCACCAGCCCGGATCCGGTGACGTTTTCGGCGATGTCCACGCACACTACTTTCTGTCCGTCGTAGGTGCACTCCGAATGCGGCTTGGTCACCAGGATCGAGAACCCGAATCCCTGGCCAACCATGCCCCGCACCATCTCGATCGATGGCGAGCTGAAGGCGATGCGTGGGGTCAGGCCCAGCTCCTCGAACAGGCTGACGAAGTAGGTGCGGCTCGGCTGCACGTCCAGAAGAATCATAGGCTCCAGGCACAAATCCCGTAGCGACACCTGCGCCTGCTGGGCAAAGCGGTGATCCGCCGGCAGCAGCGCGTAAGGTCGTTGCGCCGGCATCAGCGGTTCGGTTTCGATGGTGCCGTCCAGATCGTGCTCGTAAAGGATCGCCAGATCGAAAGCGCCGGAGGTCAGGCCCTGCACCAGCTCTTGTTGCTCGCCATCGCGGATGCGGATTTCTACCCCCGGGTACAACGCCGAAAATCCTGCGATCAATTGCGGCAGGTACAGCGGCGCGACGGTTTCGAAACAGCCGATATCAATCTGTCCGGAGACCACGTCGTTGTCGGCCAGGGCGTTCTGCTCGAACTCCTTGGCCATGCGCAGCAGTTCCTGTGCCTTGCGGTAGAAGCGTGCACCGCTGGGGGTCAATGACACGCCCTGTGCATGATGGCGGATCAGCAGTTGCACGCCGAAACTGTCTTCCAGCCCTTTGATGGCCGTGGAGATCGAAGGCTGGGCGATGTACAGCTTGCGCGAGGCCTCGGCGACGCTGCCGCACTCGACGGTGGTGATGAAGTATTTCAGTTGACGCAGATTGTAGGCAGCCACAGCAAACCTCGGGGGAGAACGGATCAGGCATCCTGGCAATTTGCGCGCCACCCTATCCGCTCGGGTAGCGATTTGTTGTGTTTGAACAATAACCACATGCTGCGCCAGAAGGGAGATTGGCTACGTAGTTTTTTCTTGGCCTGCGAACACATTTTTACTGGTTTTCCACCGCTCGGGCCTGAGCGACTATCCAATACACAAGAATGTCCTCTGGAGCATCTGAACGTGTTCGAGCTTGAGTATTGGCAACGCAAGGCCGCTTCCCTGCGGTTTCCCGACCAGGCCGTGATCGGCGGCCAGCGCCGCGCGGCGCAGTCGGGGCAGACCTTCGCCGCGATCAACCCCGCCACCGGGCAATGCCTGGCCAACGTTGCCGCCTGTGGTGAAGAAGATGTGAACGCGGCGGTGCACAATGCGCGGCAGGTCTTCGAGGCTGGCACCTGGGCTGCGCGCTCGCCGACCGAACGCAAGCAAGTACTGTTGCGCCTGGCCGACTTGATCCTGGAAAACCGTGAAGAATTGGCGCTGCTCGATTCGCTGAACATGGGCAAGCCCGTCACCGATGCCTACAACATCGACGTGCCGGGTGCCGCAGGCGTGTTCCGCTGGTACGCCGAAAGCCTCGACAAACTCTACGACCAGATCGCCCCCAGCGCGCAGAACGTGCTGGCAACCATTACTCGCGAAGCCCTCGGCGTGGTGGCTGCCGTGGTGCCGTGGAATTTCCCTCTGGACATGGCGGCGTGGAAACTCGCCCCGGCCCTGGCCGCCGGTAACTCGGTAATCCTCAAACCGGCCGAGCAGTCGCCGTTTTCCGCCCTGCGCCTGGCTGAGCTGGCGCTGGAGGCGGGGATTCCGGCAGGCGTCCTCAACGTACTGCCGGGCCTCGGCGAGCAGGCCGGCAAAGCCCTCGGCCTGCACCCGGACGTCGATTGCCTGGTGTTCACCGGCTCCACCGAAGTCGGCAAATATTTCATGCAGTACTCGGCCCAGTCGAACCTCAAGCAGGTGTGGCTGGAGTGCGGCGGCAAGAGTGCGAACCTGGTGTTTGCCGATTGTCAGGACCTGGATCTGGCCGCGGAAAAAGCCGCGTTCGGCATCTTCTTCAATCAGGGCGAAGTCTGCTCGGCCAACTCGCGGTTGCTGGTGCAGCGCTCGATTCATGACGAGTTCGTCGAGTGCCTCAAGGCCCAGGCTGAACGCTGGTTGCCGGGCGATCCTCTGGACCCGTCGAGCGCCGCCGGGGCCATCGTCGACAGCCGGCAGACCGCGCGGATCATGAAGTTCATCCAGCAGGCCGAACAGCAAGGCGCGACTAAGGTTTGTGGCGGTCGGCAGTCGATCTTCAACGGCTCGGACAACTTCATCCAGCCGACGATTTTCACCGGTGTGACCCCGGACATGCCGCTGTTTCGCGATGAAGTGTTCGGCCCGGTGCTGGCGATTACGGCATTCGACGATGAGGCCCACGCCTTGCAACTGGCCAACGACAGCGTCTACGGTCTGGCGGCTTCGCTGTGGACCGACGACCTCAACCGCGCCCACCGTGTGGCGCGACAATTGCGGGCCGGTACGGTGTCGGTCAACAGCGTCGATGCGCTGGACGTGACCGTGCCTTTTGGCGGCGGCAAGCAGTCGGGTTTCGGCCGCGACCTGTCCCTGCATTCATTCGATAAATACACCCAGTTGAAGACCACCTGGTTTCAATTGCGCTGATAACAAAACGGAGAACTGGCGATGACCACACCACGTGACACCCGCGACTACCAGGCCGCCGACGCTGCGCACCACATCCATGCATTCGTCGATCAAAAAGCCCTCAACGACGAGGGGCCACGGGTGATGGTCCGTGGCGAACGCCTGCACCTGTGGGACAACGATGGCCGGCGTTACCTCGACGGCATGTCCGGGCTGTGGTGCACCAACCTCGGTTACGGGCGCAAGGACCTGGCCTTTGCTGCGAGCCAGCAGCTGGAGCAACTGCCGTACTACAACATGTTTTTCCACACCACCCACCCGCAGGTGATCGAGCTGTCCGAGCTGCTGTTCAGCCTGCTGCCGGCTCACTACAGCCACGCGATCTACACCAACTCCGGCTCCGAGGCCAACGAGGTGTTGATCCGCACGGTGCGTCGTTACTGGCAGGTGCTCGGCAAGCCCGAGAAGAAAATCATGATCGGCCGCTGGAACGGTTACCACGGTTCGACCCTGGCCGCGACGGCGCTGGGCGGCATGAAATTCATGCACGAAATGGGCGGCATGATTCCGGACATCGAGCACATCGACGAGCCGTACTTCTTCGCCCACGAAGGCAACCTGACACCGGCGGAATTCGGTCTGCGCGCGGCCCAGCAACTGGAAGCGAAGATCCTCGAACTGGGTGCGGACAAGGTCGCGGGCTTTATCGCCGAACCGTTCCAGGGCGCCGGCGGCATGATCTTCCCGCCAGAAAGCTACTGGCCGGAAATCCAGCGCATCTGCCGCAAGTACGACGTGCTGCTGTGCGCCGATGAAGTGATCGGCGGCTTCGGTCGCACCGGCGAATGGTTCGCCCACGAGTACTTCGGTTTCGAGCCGGACACCCTGTCCATCGCCAAGGGCCTGACCTCGGGCTACATCCCCATGGGCGGTTTGATCCTGTCGAAGAAAATGGCTTCGGTGCTGGTGGAGCAGGGCGGTGTGTTCGCCCACGGCCTGACCTATTCCGGGCACCCGGTGGCGGCGGCGGTGGCGATTGCCAACCTCAAGGCATTGCGTGACGAAGGCGTGGTGACGCGGGTCAAGGACGACATCGGCCCGTACCTGCAACAGTGCCTGCGGGAAGTGTTCGGCAAGCACCCGTTGGTGGGTGACATCCAGGGCACCGGCATGGTCGCGGCGTTGCAACTGGCCGAAGACAAATCCACTCGCAAGCGTTTTGCCAACGAGAACGATATTGCCTGGCGTTGCCGCACGATCGGTTTCGAGGAGGGGGTGATCATTCGCTCGACCTTGGGCCGGATGATCATGGCGCCGGCGTTGATTGCCAGTCGTGAGGAGATTGATGAGCTGATCGCCAAGACCTTGAAAGCTGTGGATCGTACGGCGCAGGAATACGGCCGGCTCTGATCTTGCTGGAAGGTCCTGCGGACCTTATCGCGAGCAGGCTCGCTCCTACATTGGATTTGTGTCGATCATCGGAAACGAGGGCGACATAGACCCCTGTAGGAGCGAGCCTGCTCGCGATTGCGACAGACATAAAAGATCGCAGCCTTTGGCAGCTCCTACAGGGGATCGCATTCCAATGTAGGAGCTGCCGAAGGCTGCGATCTTTTGCTGTTCTCAAGCTTTGCACCCACCTCGGGCATCCCCGCCCACAGCGCCCTTTCGCGGTGCGAGCTAACCAGTTTTTTCATCACTCGCATCCACATATTTCCTCGTTTTCCTAAGCCCTCCCATGGGCCAACATCGATCTCGCCAGCCCGCCGAATGCTGCCCGCCGAAGGGTCCATCCAGAGACCACAGGTCGCAGCCGATTCAGGGCTCGCCGTACTGCCCATGACAAAACTAAATCAACAGCTTTGGGAGTGCTCCATGACCAAGTCCTTGCTCACCCGCTTCACTTATCCGCTGGCGGTCACCGCCATCGCCGCGACGGTTGCCACCAGCGTCCAGGCCGGCACTCTGTCCATCGGTCATACCACCTGGGTCGGCTACGGCACCCTGTACCTGGCCCAGGACCTTGGCTACTTCAAGGAAAACGGTTTGACCGTCGAATTGCCGGTGGTCGAGGAAGCGGCGATGTACATGGCCGCACAAGCATCCGGTGAGTTGTCCGGCTCGGCGTCGACCATCGACGAGGTGCTCAAGTACCGTCCGCAATTCTGCTTCAAGGCCGTGGCCGCGCTGGACGACAGCCATGGTGGCGACGGCGTGCTGGTAGGCAAGGACATCAAGAGCCTGCAGGAACTCAAGGGCAAGGCCGTTGCGGTCAACGAAGGTTCGACCTCGCAGTTCTGGCTGTCCTATCTGCTGAAAAAACACGGCATGAGCATGAGCGACATCACCGTGCAGAACATGACGGCCGACGACGCCGCCACCGCGTTCATCGCCGGTCGCGTACCCGCCGCCGTGACCTGGGAGCCGCACCTGTCGATGGTTCGCGACAAGCAGCAGGGCAAGGTGCTGATCGACAGCAGCAGCACACCGGGGGTGATCGTCGATGTGGTCGCACTGAATTGCAGCGTGATCGAAAAACAGCCGGAAGACGTCAAGGCCCTGGTGGCCGGTTTGTACAAAGCCGTGCAGTACACCAAGGATCATCCGCAGGAAGCCTACAAAATCATGGCCAAGGGTGTCGGCGGTTACCTGGCCGATCCGAAGGAGCTGGAAGCCGCAGCGCAAGGCGTGCGTTTCTACGATCAGGCCATGAGCGAAAAACTGCTGGGCTCGCCGGGCAAGCCGGGTGACAGCGCACCGCTGATCAAACTGGCCAACGAGACCGCCAGCGAGCTGCAGGGCAAGCCCTACAACGTCAGCAATGACGACCTGATCGACAACCGTTTCGTCACCCCGCTCTAGGAGGCTGCATGTTCAAGCGCAATTCATGGCTGAGCCGTTGCATTACGCCCAAGACCGGTTTGCCGGTCTCGGTGATCTGGAGCGCGAGCGGCCTGGCCTGGGTGCTGCTGGTCGGTCTTTGGGCCGGCTTGTCCTACGGTGGCGTGGTGCCGGGCATGTTCCTGCCGACGCCGGGCGCGGTGGTCGAGGCCGCCGTGCGGTTAGGCCGCGACGGCACCCTTGGCCAACATGTGTGGGCCAGCGTTGAAGTGGTGATGGTCGGTTTCATCGTGTCGTCCCTGGTGGCGGTGCCGCTGGGACTGTTGATGGGCAGCTTCCGCATCGTCCAGGCCTTTCTTGAGCCACTGGTGAACTTCATTCGCTATCTGCCGGTGACCTCCTTCGTGCCGCTGTTCATCCTGTGGATCGGCATCGGTCTGGAGCAGCGGGTGTCGGTGATCATCTTCGGCGTGTTCTTCCAGCAACTGGTGATGATCGCGGACGTGTCCAAAGGCATCTCCAAGGACCTGATCAACGCCTCCTACACCCTCGGTTCCAATCGCCGCGATGCAGTGCTGCATGTGATCGCTCCGGCTTCCCTGCCAGGTGTGCTCGACACCTTGCGCGTGACCATGGGCTGGGCCTGGACTTACCTGGTAGTGGCTGAACTGGTCGCCGCTTCCAGTGGCCTGGGTTACCTGAGCCTCAAGGCCATGCGTGGCTTCCAGGTGGATGTGATTTTCCTCGCCATCGCGATCATCGGCCTGCTGGGCCTGGTCACCGATCAACTGTTCCGTTTCCTACGCCTGAGGATCACCGCATGGGCTCAGTAACCGCCGCCACTCATCGTTTTACCGCGCCTCATGCTGCCCCAGTGAACGCGCCTCGGCTGAAGGTGGACAAGGTCAGCCTGAGTTACAAGAAACCCGATGGCGGTACCTTTACCGCCTTGGAGGAAGTGTCGTTCGAGGTGCCGGACCAGCAATTTGCGGTACTGGTCGGACCTTCGGGTTGCGGTAAGTCGAGCCTGCTGTACCTCACCGCCGGCCTGGCCGAACCGACCTCGGGCGAGATCTACGTCGGCGGCCAACAGGTGGAAGGCCCCGGTGCGGACCGTGGCATGGTGTTCCAGAGCTACACGCTGTTCCCGTGGCTGACGGTGCGGCAGAACGTCGAGTTCGGCCTCAAGCGCCGCGGCATGCCGGCGGCGCAACGCAAGGACATCGTCGACTACTACGTCAATGAAGTGGGCTTGAGCGGCTTTGCCGACAACTACGCCAAGCAGTTGTCCGGCGGCATGATGCAGCGCGTCGCCATTGCCCGCGCGCTGGCCAATGATCCGCAGATCCTGCTGATGGACGAACCCTTCGGCGCCCTCGACAGCCAGACGCGCCTGCAAATGCAGCAGTTATTGCTGCGGGTGTGGGGCAACAGCAAAAAGACCGTGTTGTTCGTGACCCACGACATCGACGAGGCGATTCTGCTGGGTGACCGGGTGTATGTGATGGGCGCCAGGCCAGGGCGGATCAAGCAGACTCTGGATGTGCCGATCGAACGTCCACGCAACCTCGATATGGTCATGGAGCGCTCGTTCATCGAGATGAAGCGCGAGATCTTCGGGCTGCTGCATGATGATCTGGAGGAGGTGCATTAAGTCGAGCATACACAGACCCTGTGGGAGCGGGCTTGCTCGCGAAAGCGGTGTATCAGACAACATTGATCTCGGATGTACTGGCCTCTTCGCGAGCAAGCCCGCTCCCACAGGTATTGTGTTGCCTCGGTATCAGGGCGCAACCGGCAACAAAAACCGCGCAATCACCGGCAGGTGATCGGAGATGCGCAACGTATCATCCTGCCGCACCATCGCCTCCACCCGTTTGATCCGCGGGCTGTAGAACAGGTAGTCGACGGTCCGGTCCGGGCCGTTCAGCCCGGGATCGTTCGGGTAATGGGTCAGCCAGCGTTCGCGGTCGATACCACTGGCTTCGTTGTTGCTCGGGATCATCGGGTACTTGTCCCACAGCAGGTGCAGCGGGCTGTCGGCGGAGTAGGGCGCGCGTTGTGCGTCGGACAGGCGTCGATACTGGCCCAGCGGCAACAGGTTGAAATCCCCACCGATCAGCCACGGCGTGCCACGGCTTTCGAGTTTATCGAGGGCCCCGGCCACGGCGTTCACCTGGTTTTGCAAGGTGTTGTCGGCTCGATTGGCGCGGTCCAAATGGGTATTGAGCACCGCTATTTGCCCGCCATCAATCAACGGCAAGTAGCTCACCAGCAAGGCGTCTTTGGGTTTGAATTGGCGGCTGAGCGGATTGCCCGAGGCGATGGGCAGTTGCAGGCGTTCGGCATGTTCGATCCGGTAACGGCTCAGGGTCGCCAGTTGCCGGCCGACACTGCCGAAGATGTGCGGGTTCGGTACGAAGTCGGCCTTCCAGTCGAACGCGCTGGCGCCACAGGGATACAAGTCGGCAAGCCGTTCCTGCAGCAGTTTGAACTGCTGCTGGTAATCGCTGGCCTTGGCGCCGTCGTCCAGTTCCTGCAACAGCACGATGTCCGGTTGTTCGTCGCGAATCACCCGCGCCACTTCGTCGAGGCTGAAGGCCATATCTTCCGCTGTGGGACGTTCGTCGGCACCGGCGGCCAGGTCATTCCAGAATACGTAGCGCTTGCCGGCCAGGTACTGGACGTTCCAGGTCATCACCTTCAACGCCTGCCCGGGGACCAGGGAAGGGGCCTGGGTACTGCAACTGACTGGCAACACTTCTTTGGCGTCGGGGCGCCAGGTCAGGCTGTAGATCATCGCGCTGATCAGGACGGTCATGATCAGCAGGCCCAGCAGGGTGTAGCGCAGTAGACGGGTCATGGCTCGGCTTAATAGCGTTACAGAGTTGTTCCCGAGCATACCCGAGAGCGATGGTCGCGCCCAAGGTCAGAGCGAGTTGTCATTTCTCTCAGGCAACGGGTTGATCAGCATGAACAACCGGAACAGCACCACGCTGGTAAACAGTTGCAGGAAGCTGTGGGCACTGTCGATCAATAGTGAGATCACCGGGTTCTGCGGTTCCGGGTACGCCGCCAGCGTCACGCCCTTGAGCAGCCACAACGGCCCCATCACACACAGAATGCACAGCAGGATGCGCAAGAAATGCCCTTGGGTCATGCGCAGGCTTTCCTTCATGGCCGCCAGCGGCGCCAGGCCGCGCAACACCAGCAGGTATTCGCCAAACGCCAGGGTCACCATCAAGTAGATACCGGGCAGGAAGTACAGCGACAGGCCCAGCAGAATCAGCACGGTATTGAGCGCCGTCAGCAGGGCGAAGCGCGGCCACAGGTAGGCGGACCTGGACAGCAGCTCGCGGTTGCTCGGCGATTCGCCTCGGCTGCGGGCGTCGAGAAACAGAATCAGCGCGGCGGTGTACAGCGGATACACCAGCAAGCCGACAATCACGCTGATGCCGGGGAAACTGTCCGGCTCGGTGGAATGGTCGACCACTTGTTGCAGCAGTGCCTCAAGCATCACCAGCGGCAGGCACAGTTGCACGATCTGGCCCAGATTGCGCTTGAAGAAATACAGGGAGTCACGCAGCACATCTAACGGATTCATCAGTTGGTATCGCAGGTTGGAAGCAGTGGCCCACTTTAACCGATCAAGCGCAGGGGGAAGCAAACGTAAACGTTCGGTAAAGGACATTGAAACATCTTGTTTCAGCCTCCATTAAGGTCGAGCACCTTATCCTCATTGGATAAAGGCAACGATTTCCCCGGCAATCTACGAGGTCGCCATGAACAGCGAAGAACAAACCCTGATCGATGGACTGTTTTCCCGGCTGCAACAGGCCGAAACGGACTCAGCCCCGCGCGACGCCCAGGCCGAGGCGCGGATCAAGGAACACCTGACGCGCCAGCCCGCGGCAGGTTATTTCATGACCCAGGCGATTCTGGTGCAAGAGGCGGCGATCAAGAGCCTCGATGAGCAGAACAAACAACTGACCCGGCAAGTCCAGCAATTGCAGGCCGAACTGCAACAGGCCAAGGCCCAGGCGACCCCGGCTCCTGCGCCGAGTGGCGGTGGCTTTTTGTCGAGCATCTTTGGCGGCAACTCCCGCGAGCCACAGCCCGCATCAACCCAGAACGCACCGCCGTCGAACGGTGGCTGGCGTGAGCCGGGACGCTCGTCGTTCGGTTCGCAGCCGCCACAGCAGAACATTCCACAACAGGGCTATGCACCCCAGCAACAGGCTCCGGCAGCGGCCGGCAGCAGTTTCCTCGGTGGCGCGCTGAAAACCGCCGCCGGCGTGGCGGGTGGAGTGATGCTGGCACAAGGCATCAGCAGCCTGTTCCATCACAATCAGCAACCGGAAGTCGTCGAAGTCATCAAGGAAGAGCCGGCCCAGGTCAACGACCAGGGCAACAATGGCTGGGGCGATGATCAGCGCATGGCCGGTAACGATTCCAGGAGCAACGATCAGGGCGGATTCAGCGACGCCGACTACAGCGATGACAGCTCATCGTTCTTCGGCGGCGACGACGATTCCTTCGTCTGACCTGTGGCGAGGGAGCTTGCTCCCTCGCCACATAGCTGATTATTCGCGGAACAATCCTTCGGGCTGGCATACTGGGCGACTTTTCGGGCCTGGTGCCTGATTCAGCCTCGAGGAAAGCCGGTGAAAAAAATCGCAGTGTTCGCCGATGTCCAGAACCTCTACTACACCGTGCGTCAGGCCTATGGTTGCCACTTCAATTACGCCGCACTGTGGGCTGACATCAGCAAACAGGGCGAGATCGTCGAAGCCTACGCCTACGCCATCGACCGTGGCGACAGCAAACAGCAGCAGTTCCAGCAGATCCTGCGCAACCTCGGTTTCACCGTGAAGCTCAAGCCGTACATCCAGCGCAGCGATGGTTCGGCCAAGGGCGACTGGGACGTGGGCATCACCCTCGACATCATGGATGCCGCCGACCATGTCGACGAAATCGTCCTGGCCTCCGGTGATGGCGATTTCGACATGCTGCTGGAACGCATCATCAGCAAACACGGGGTGCAAGCGGTGGCCTACGGCGTGCCGGGCCTGACCGCCAACTCGCTGATCCGCGCCGCCAGCCGCTACGTGCCGATCGAAGGCGCGTTGCTGCTCAAGAATTGATTTTTACGGAGTTGAAACAGGTTTGGAACGCATAGCAGTCATCGACTTTGAAACCACCGGGATCTCCCCGAGCAGCAGCTGCCGGGCTACGGAAATCGCCGTGGTGATCCTTGAACAGGGGCGCATCGTCGAGCGTTACCAAAGCCTGATGAACGCCGGCGTACGCGTCCCGGCCTTCATCGAACAACTCACCGGCATCAGCAACGCCATGCTGCGCACCGCGCCGTCGGCGGAGCAGGTGATGAATGAAGTGAATGAATTCGTCGGTACCACGCCATTGCTGGCGCACAACGCCGCGTTCGACCAGAAGTTCTGGGACTTCGAGCTCGGACGAATCAAACGCACGCGCTTGCAGAACTTTGCCTGCTCGCTGCTATTGGCCCGACGCCTGATGCCCGCCGCGCCGAACCACAAACTCGGCACCCTCACCACGTTCGCCAACTTGCCCCACACCGGCAAGGCCCACCGGGCGATGGCCGATGCCGAGATGGCGGCCAACCTGACGGCGCACCTGGCGGACGAACTGCGGCACAAGCATGGCTTGCGCGAGCTGTCCCATGATTTGCTGTGCAAGTTGCAGAAAGTGCCGGCGGCGAAAGTGGGCGAGCACCTAAAGCGTTATCGCTGATCCCGAAAACACCGCATAACCCCTGTAGGAGCTGCCGAGTGAAACGAGGCTGCGATCTCTTGATCTTGATCTTTAAAATCAAAGTCAAAAGATCGCAGCCTCGTTTCACTCGGCAGCTCCTACGGTCCCAAAGAAAGCTATTTGCCATTGCCTTCGATGTGCCCCAATGGCACCCGCTTCTCTATCGCACTCGACAACACGATCGACGTCTTGCTGAAGCCAAACGTGGCGATCCGGTTGATCAGTTCTTCCAGCTCCGGCATTGAGCCCACCGCCGCTTGCATGATCACGCACGGGTCGCCGGTCACCCGATGGCATTCGGTCAATTGCGGGATTTTGATCAGGTCGTCGTAGGCTTTCTGGTTACCGTGCTGGTTCAGGCGCAGTTCGATCACGCACTGGATCGGCAGGCCGAGCTTGGCCATGTCGACCTTCGCCTGATAACCGGTGATCACGCCGCTGGCTTCGAGCTTGGCCACGCGCTCGGCCACGGCCGGGGCAGACAGGTTGACCTTGCGCGCCAGGTCCGCGTAGGACGCGCGACCGTTTTCCAGCAGGGCGCTGAGCAGCATGCGGTCGTACTTATCCATCGGGGTGACTCCTGAAAATGGCCAGCTTTCGAAAATACGGTTTATAGCGCTGAACTCCGTGTTTTGAAAAGTGTACTGGCGCTTTAAACAGGTTTTGTAACTTATTTTCCGACGCTGGCCTTTCTAGAATAGCCGTTCACTTGTCCTTGCCTGTGAGCTGCCCCCATGTCCGGCCTTCGTCGCTTTCCCTTACCCTTGATCGCTGCCTTCTTCGCCTTGTATGTGATTTGGGGCTCGACTTACCTGGTGATCCGCATCGGCGTGGAGTATTGGCCGCCACTGCTGCTCGCCGGCATCCGTTTCGTCATCGCCGGGACCTTGATGTATGCCTTCCTGCGCTGGCGCGGGGCGCCGGCACCGACCTGGGCGCAGTGGAAAGCTGCCGGGATCATCGGGATCTTGTTGCTGGCGTGCGGCAACGGCGCGGTGAGCGTGGCCGAACACACCGGCGTTGCTTCCGGTGTCGCGGCACTGGCAGTGGCGACGGTGCCGCTGTTTACCTTGCTCTGCGGATATTTCTGGGGCGCACGTAATACCCGTCTCGAATGGGCCGGGATTGTGCTCGGGCTGATCGGCATCGGCATGCTCAACCTCGGTTCCAACCTGCAATCGAGCCCGCTGGGTGCGGCGTTGCTGATTTTTGCGGCGGCGACCTGGGCCTTTGGCTCGGTGTGGAGCAAACATTTGCCATTGCCTCAGGGCGCGATGGCCAGTGCTGTGGAAATGCTGGTGGGCGGTGTGGTGTTGCTGATTGCCAGCGCAGTCAGTGGTGAGCAGCTGGAAAAGGTGCCGCCGATCGAAGGCTGGGCCGCGTTGGCGTATCTGACCGTGTTCGGTTCGATCATCGCCTTCAACGCCTACATGTATCTGTTGAAGCATGTGCGTCCGGCGGCGGCCACCAGTTATGCCTACGTCAACCCGGCGGTGGCGGTGTTGCTGGGGATCGTGTTCGTTGGCGAGACCATCGGCATCGAAGAAGCCCTGGCGATGGCGGTGATCATCAGTGCCGTGGTGTTGATCGGCTTGCCACAATGGCGCCGCACGCCAGAACGGCCAGTGGTGGTGACGGCAGTACCGACAGAATCCCGTGTGAATTAGGGTAAACTGCGCGGCATTGCATCTTGTTTTGCACACTTGTTTTGAACAACCCGCGCTGAATTTTCCTACGGTACTCCCATGACTTTCGCCACCCTTGGCCTGATCGAACCCTTGCTGCGCTCCCTCGAGACGCTCGGCTACCAGACACCGACGCCGGTTCAGGCGCAAGCCATTCCGGCAGTGCTGGCCGGTCGCGATCTGATGGCCGCCGCCCAGACCGGCACCGGCAAGACCGCCGGTTTCGCCCTGCCGCTGTTGCAACTGCTGGCCATGGAAGGGCCGAAAGTCACCGCCAACTCGGTTCGCGCGCTGATCCTGGTACCGACCCGCGAGCTGGCCGAGCAGGTTCACGAAGCCGTGCGCCAGTACGCCGAAAACCTGCCGCTGCGCACCTACGCGGTATACGGCGGCGTCAGCATCAACCCACAGATGATGAAACTGCGCAGCGGTGTTGACCTGTTGGTGGCGACCCCGGGCCGCTTGCTCGACCTGTTCCGCCAGAACGCACTGAAGTTCAACCAGCTGCAGACCCTGGTGCTGGACGAAGCCGACCGCATGCTCGACCTGGGCTTTTCCGAGGAGTTGGCGAACATTTACCGCGCTCTTCCAAAGAAACGTCAGACGCTGCTGTTCTCCGCGACCTTCTCCGACGACATCCGCCTGCTGGCCGGGCAAATGCTCAACGATCCGCTGACCATCGAGGTCAGCCCGCGCAACGTTGCGGCCAATACGGTCAAGCAATGGATCGTGACGGTGGACAAGAAGCGCAAGCCGGAACTGTTCGTGCACCTGATGCGCAAGGGCAAGTGGAAGCAGGTGCTGGTGTTCGCCAAGACCCGCAACGGCGTGGATGCGCTGGTGGATAAACTCCAGGGCCTGGGCATCAACGCAGACGGCATCCACGGCGACAAACCCCAGGCGACTCGTCAGCGCGCACTGGATCGTTTCAAGGCCAGTGAAGTGCAGATCCTGGTCGCTACCGACGTGGCGGCCCGTGGCCTGGACATCGAAGACCTGCCGTTGGTGGTCAACTTCGATTTGCCGATTGTCGCTGAGGACTACATCCACCGTATCGGTCGTACCGGCCGCGCGGGCTCGACCGGCGAGGCGATTTCCCTGGTCTGCGCCGATGAAGTGAATCTGCTGTCGGCCATCGAGATGCTGACCCGCCAGACCTTGAAGCGGCAGAACGAGCCGGACTTCGAACCTGAACACCGCGTGCCGGACACCGATGCCAGTGGCCAGGTCGTCAAAAAGCCGAAAAAACCGAAGAAGCCCAAGGCTTCCGGTGGTGGCGGTGGTAAACGCAATCTGGGGCGGTGGGTTGATAGCGGAGAGGTTGCGCCGGCGGAACCTTCGATCAAGCCTGTGCGCAAAGTGCCGGTGTTCAATACCGGGCCCCGCAAGCGTAAGCCTTGATTTACCTCTGCGTCTGTTAGGCCGCCTTCGCGAGCAAGCCCGCTCCCACACTGGATCTGTGTTGTTCACAAATCCCCTGTGGGAGCGGGCTTGCTCGCGAAGGGCGCGCCTCGGTCTTCAGCCCTTGCGCTGCAACCATTCCACCATCCCCAACCCCGCCGCTCGCCCGCTGGCGAAACACGCGGTCAGCAGATAGCCGCCGGTCGGCGCTTCCCAATCGAGCATTTCCCCGGCGCAAAACACGCCAGGCAGTTGCTTGAGCATCAATCGCTCATCCATCGACTCGAACAACACACCGCCAGCACTGCTGATGGCCTCATCCAGTGGTCGGGTTTTCACCAGCGTCAGTGGCAATGCCTTGATCGATTTGGCCAGCAAGGCCATGTCGGCAAAGCAATCGGCGCTGGCCAGTTCACGCAATAGCGCCGCTTTTACGCCATCGATGCCCAACTGACTGTGCAAGTGCTTGGCCATGGAACGCGATCCCCGCGGCTTGCTCAACGCCGCTTGAACTTTATCCACAGGCCGGCCGGGCAACAGGTCCAGATGAATGGTTGCCGAGCCGTGCCGGTTGATTGCCTCGCGGATCGGTGCCGACAGGGCGTAGATCAGACTGCCTTCGATTCCGGTGGCGGTAATCACACATTCGCCAAGTCGCGGCACGTCATCGTTAAGGCCGATGGCGATGTTTTTCAGCGGCGCACCGGCGAATTTGCT
Source organism: Pseudomonas sp. S2_F07 (assembly GCF_054668325.1). Taxonomy (NCBI): domain Bacteria; kingdom Pseudomonadati; phylum Pseudomonadota; class Gammaproteobacteria; order Pseudomonadales; family Pseudomonadaceae; genus Pseudomonas; species Pseudomonas sp. S2_F07. The sequence continues at coordinate 3,058,957 of NZ_CP162758.1, read as the reverse complement.
GACCATCAATTCGCTCCAGGCCTGCACCTCGAAGCCGCAATTGCTCGGTTGCAATGGCGCCAGTCCTACACCCAGTTGCTCCAGTGCCAGCATCCATGCGCCGTCCGAACCCAGGCGCGACCAACTGCCGCCACCGAGGGCGAGCAGGGTGGCATCGGCTTGCACGGTTTTTTCGCCTTCCGGGCTGTCGATGCGCAATCCGCCACGCTCGTCCCAGCCGAGCCAGCGGTGGCGGGTGTGGATAACTACGCCGCTGTCGCGCAGGCGCTTGAGCCAGGCGCGCAGTAGTGGCGCGGCCTTCATGTCGGTGGGGAATACCCGGCCGGAACTGCCGACGAAGGTCTCGATGCCCAGGTCATGAATCCACTGGCACAGCGCTTCGGCGCCGAAGCCACGCAGCAGCGGGGCAATCTGCGGGGCGCGTTCGGCGTAGCGCGAGAGAAACGCCGGGTAGGCTTCGGAGTGCGTGATGTTCATGCCGCCGACGCCGGCCAGCAGGAATTTTCGTCCGACCGAGGGCATGCCGTCGTACAGGTCGACCTTGATCCCGGCCTGGCTCAACACTTCGGCCGCCATCAGACCGGCGGGGCCGCCGCCGATGATGGCGACGTGAGGGGGAAGGGGTGACGAGGATTGGGTCATGGGATGCGCTGCGGTCTGGCGGGATAAGCCGGGCATTCTACCAGCCCGAATCCCTGTGGGAGCGAGCAAGCTCGCTCCCACAGGGATGATCGGTGTATTGGAGGGCTGGTTAAAAAACAACCACCGTTCTGTAGCCTATACGCAGCATGGGCTACAGGCCCTTTCACTCAGGTTATCCACAGGCAGTTCCACAGGCATTGTGGGTAAAGCATCCACAACTCAGTGACAACCTGATGACTGCCAGACGCGCTGCGCGCTGTGATGGAGGATGCCGTGACGGCGGGCCAGGGCCTGGCGGTCCTTGCTGTAGCCGCCGCCGATCACCCCGACCAGCGGAATGTCGCGGCCCAGGCAATGGCGCATCACGCTTTCATCGCGGGCGGCGACGCCTTCGTCTGTCAGCTTCAGATAACCCAGGGCGTCGTCCTTGTGCACATCGACTCCGGCGTCATACAGCACCAGGTCCGGCTGGTAGAGCGGCAACAGGTAGTTGAGTGCATCGTCCACCACCTTCAGGTAGTCGACATCGCCCATGCCGTTGGGCAGCGGAATGTCCCAGTCACTTTCGGCCTTGCGTGTGGGAAAGTTCTTCTCGCAGTGCAGGGAAACGGTCACCGCTTCCGGAGTGTTGTGCAGTATTCGCGCGGTCCCGTCGCCCTGATGCACATCGCAATCGAAGATCAGCACCCGATTCACCCGACCACTTTCCAGCAGGTAATGGCTGATCACCGCCAGGTCATTGAAGATGCAGAACCCGGCCGGGTAGTCGTAGTGCGCATGGTGGGTGCCGCCCGCCAGGTGGCAGGCCAGACCATGCTCCAGCGCCTGCTCGGCTGCCAGCAACGAGCCGCCCACCGCCCGCACCGTACGCCGGGCCAGGGCTTCGTTCCAGGGCAGGCCGAGGCGGCGCTGGTCTTCGCGGGATAATTCGCCACTCATGTAGCGCTCGATGTATGAAGGGTCATGGGCGAGGGCGAGAATCTCTGCGGGACACAGCTCCGGGCGCAACAGGTCGGCATCGCGGGTCAGGCCGCTGTCCACCAGGTGATCGCGCAACAGGCGGAACTTGTCCATGGGGAAGCGGTGATCCGCCGGAAACTCGGGGCTGTAGTCTTCGTGATAAATCAGCGGGAGCGGCATGATGATTTCATTCAGGAATGAGAGAAGAATCCTACCAGCGTTGTAGACTTGCGGCATGCAAACGGAGGGCGGGGAGCAATGGAGCCAATACTGGAACTTGAAAGCGCCCGGCTGCTGTTGCGCCAGTGGCGCGATGAAGATTTACCTGACTTTGCGGCGATGTGTGCCGATCCGCAGGTGATGCGCTATTTCCCGGCAACCTTGAGCCGACTGGAAAGCGCATCATTGATCGGGCGAATCCGTGGTCATTTCGCCGAGCACGGTTATGGTCTCTGGGCTTTGCAGCGCAAGGACTCTGGCCAGTTCATCGGGTTTACCGGGCTTGGCGTAGTCGGTTTCGATGCACCCTTTACCCCGGCCACGGAAATCGGCTGGCGCCTGGCCCGCGAGCACTGGGGGTTGGGTTACGCCAGTGAAGCGGCGTGGACCGCTCTGCGCTGCGGGTTCGACCGCTTGCCGCTGAAAGAGGTCGTGGCCTTCACTACGCAAACCAACCTGCCGTCAGAGAAAGTCATGCAGGCCATCGGCATGCACCATGATCCGGAAAATGACTTCGATCACCCGCGACTCGACGTCGATCATCCGTTGCGTCGGCATGTGCTGTATCGCATCAGCCGGGAGCAATGGCTGCAAACCTTGCATGGATAACCTGGCACGGACGTTTACAATGGCCCCATGGGTAGAGTCCAGAAACTGAATCGAGCGTTGCAGCCAAGGCTGCGCGGCAATGTTTTGCGTGAGGAGCATCTGAATGAGCCAAGTGTTGGATGATCTGGTCGACCTGCTGACCCTGGAACCGATCGAAGAAAACCTGTTCCGTGGCCGTAGCCAGGATCTGGGCTTTCGTCAGCTGTTCGGTGGTCAGGTACTCGGTCAGTCGCTGTCGGCGGCCAGTCAGACGGTGGAAGAGGCGCGCCATGTGCATTCGATGCACGGCTATTTCCTGCGACCGGGCGATGCCGGGTTGCCGGTGGTGTATCAGGTTGACCGGGTGCGTGACGGTGGCAGTTTCAGCACGCGCAGGGTGACGGCGATCCAGAAGGGCCACCCGATCTTCACCTGTAGTGCGTCGTTCCAGTACGACGAAGAAGGCTTCCAGCACCAGTCCGAAATGCCGCAAGTGGTCGGTCCGGAAAACCTGCCATCGGAGCTGGAGATCACCCAGCAGCGCGCGCACCTGATCCCCGAGAAAATGCGCGAAAAATTGCTGTGCCCGAAGCCGATCGAATTTCGCCCGGTGACCGAGAAAGATCCCTACAACCCGCTGCCCTCCGATCCGGTCAAGTACGTCTGGTTCCGCGCCGACGGGGCGTTGGCCGATTCGCCGGCGCTGCATAAATACCTGCTGGCCTATGCCTCGGACTTCGGTCTGCTGGTCACCTCGATGCAGCCCCATGGCAAAACGGTCTGGAACAAGGACATGCAGGTGGCCAGCCTCGATCACGCGTTGTGGTTCCACCAGGATCTGCGTGCCGATGACTGGTTGCTTTACGCAATGGATAGTCCATGGGCCGGCAACTCCCGTGGATTCTCCCGTGGCAGCGTGTTCAACCGTGCCGGACAATTGGTGGCCTCGGTCACCCAGGAAGGCTTGATCCGTCATCGCAAGGATTGGGCATGAGCCTGGCCGACGTGCGTCACTGGGTGTTCGACATGGACGGCACCCTGACCGTGGCCGTGCACGACTTCGCGGCGATTCGCGTGGCATTGGCGATCCCTGCCGAACACGACATCCTGACCCACCTCGCCGCACTGCCGGCCGATGAAGCCGCAGCCAAACATGCGTGGCTGCTGGAGCATGAGCGGGACCTGGCCCTCGGTTCGCAACCGGCACCGGGTGCGGTGGAACTGGTGCGCGAACTGGCCGGGCGCGGTTATCGCCTGGGCATTCTCACGCGCAATGCCCGGGAGCTGGCACATGTCACGCTGGAGGCCATTGGCCTGGCCGACTGCTTTGCGCTGGAGGATGTATTGGGCCGCGATGATGCGCCGCCCAAGCCGCATCCGGGCGGGTTGCTGAAACTGGCCGAAGCTTGGAATGTACCGGCGAGCGAGATGGTGATGGTTGGCGACTACCGCTTCGATCTCGATTGTGGGCGGGCGGCGGGAGCGCGGACTGTATTGGTGAATCTGCCGGATAATCCATGGCCGGAATTGACTGATTGGCATGCGGCGGATTGTGTCGAGTTGCGGCAGATGCTGTTGGCTTGAGTGCTTCGTTGCCTGGTCAACCGCTTTCGCGAGCAAGCCCGCTCCCACAATGATTCTGTGTTGTTCACGATGTCGTGTTCACGCAGATCCAATGTGGGAGCGGGCTTGCTCGCGAAGAGACAGGCCCAGGCACTACAAGAGTCATTGCCCAAACAACGCCTTCTGCCCCTCCGGCGATGTAAACATCCCATCCCCATCATGTCCGACCCCGGGCACTTCAATCAGTTGCTGCTTCAACCCTTGCGGTTGCAACCGCTTCAGATAATCGAAGTAGTAACGCCCGCGGGCCAATCGAGACGGCCCTTGCGCTTTGGCCTCACAACTCTTGTCCAGCGCCGGATGGTTCGGATCGATGTCCTGCTGCCCCAGCAGGTAAACGACTTCACGCTTGAGGTAACTTTCCTGCAACTGCGCGGCGGTTTGTCCTTCGGCGTAGGCCGGTAAATCCGCCAGCCCGTACTTCCAGCGATTGAAATTCGGGCAACCGGCGTGGCTGAACGCTACCGGTCGACGCTCATCGAAATAAGCGTAGGAGGACGGATTGGCGATCACGTAGCGCACCTGCACGCCGGCCGCATCGAGCTCGGATTGCGCGTGGCCGAGCAACGCATAGCGCTGAACCACCTGCGCGCCACCGGAGTGCCCGGCGATGACGATTTGCTTCACATCCGGAAACTGCTGATGGTCGCCCAAGCGGGCGATGATTTCGTCGAGCGCCGCGTAGGAGCTCAGCCGAAACGGTGCCGTGGATTCGCCGCCGGCCATCCATTCATTGCCTTGCCAGCGCAAAACGGTGTCGGCCACCGGATGGACCGCAACGTCAGTTTCATTGAGGAATTGCGGGGCGATCACCAGGGTCGTTGCGCTTTGCCCGGCCAGTTCGGCGGCGTGCTCACCGCTCTGCAGGTAGGTTTGCGCGTTGCGCAAGCGACCATGGAGGATGATCAGCACCCGTTCGATTTTTGCCGGAGCGGGGCTGATGCCCACCGCGATTTCACCTGACTTCAACAGCAGGCGCCCTGAGCTGAGTTCCTTGACCCCAGGCTCGGCGGCCTGGGACGTTGCGCAAGTAAACAGAACAACCAACAACCACTTCTTCATTTACAGATTTTTCGCCGCAAAGGTATCGCACTGGCCAACCTGGCCTTGGGCGAAACCGGTTTTGAACCAGCGCACCCGTTGCGCTGACGTACCGTGGGTGAACGAGTCCGGGACTACACGGCCCTGACCCTGCTGCTGCAAACGATCGTCACCGATGGCGTTCGCGGCGTTCAGTGCTTCTTCGATGTCGCCTGGTTCCAGCCAGTTCAGGCGCTTCTGCGCATTGTTGGCCCAGACGCCGGCCAGGCAATCGGCCTGAAGTTCCTGGCGAACCAGCAAACCACCGTCACCCTCCATCTGCCGGCCTTGCTGGCGTGCGGCCTGAATTTTCGCGGACACCCCGAGCAAGGTCTGCACGTGGTGTCCGACTTCGTGAGCGATCACGTAGGCCTGGGCGAAGTCGCCCGCAGCGGAAAAGCGTTGGGACATTTCCTGGAAGAACGCCATGTCCAGGTAGACCTTCTGGTCGGCCGGGCAATAGAAGGGGCCGGTCGCCGAGGTGGCCAGACCGCAGGCCGAATTCACGCGGTTGCTGAACAACACCAGGGTCGGGTCCTTATATTGGCGGCCGGCCTGCTGGAATATCGCGCCCCAGGTGTCTTCGGTGTCGCCGAGGATCGAGCGCACGAACTCAGCGCTCTCATCATTGGCCGGCGGTGCCTGGCGACTCTGGTTGGTGGCGGGCGCCGATTGCTGCTCCATTTGCCCGGTCAGTTGTCCGAGGATTTGCAACGGATCCTGGCCGGTGATCCAGCCGATGCCGACAATCAAGAGGATCGCCGTCAGGCTCAGGCCCTTGCCACCGCCAAAACGCATGCCGCCGCCACCGCCACCAACATCATCGCCCCGGGCGTCGACCACGTTGTCGCTGCGTCGGCCTTTTTTCCATAGCATGTGCGAATCCTCTTCTGTTCCGGGTAAAGCTCTGTGCGATGAGTGTTGCTGCCAAGTGGGAGGGGCGCCAGTCCGGCCGTCCGTCTTTTTTCCGCGCACAGGTCAATTCCCGGCTACCCGTGAAGGGCTGCCGAGAAGGTTTCAGGCTTGTATTGAACACGGATAACCCATCGAATTCCGTAGGACGATGGTTTTTTATCGTAAGGGCGATCGCCGGTCTTGCGGATTATTCGTCGAACGCATCCCATACCGGCGCAAAGTCGGGGCTGACCTGACGCTCGCGTTTGGACAGGCTGGCGATCAAGGCACGGTCTTCATCATCCAGTCGCACATCCATCGCCGCGAGATTGGCCAATTGATTGGACTCGCTGCTGGCCTTGGGGATCGCGGCCACGTTGGGTTGATCGAGCAGCCATTTGAGCGCGACCTGGGTCGGCAGTACGCCGTGTTTCGCGGCGATCTGCTGGATGGCCGGAATGTCGGATACCTTGTTGCGCGCCAGTGGCGTGTAGGCTGTCAGCGCAAGATCCTGTTGACGGGCGTAGTTGAGCAGGGCGTTTTGTCCGAGCAGCACGTGGTACTCGACCTGGATCGCCGACAGCGGAGCCCCCAGTTCTTCGACGACTTTGCGTAGCAAGTGCAGTGGAAAATTCGCCACGCCAATGTTGCGCGCCAGGCCTTGCTCCCTGAACGACACCAGGGTTTCTATGGTGCGCGGCAAATCCCAATCGGTGGATGGCCAATGGAGCATGAACAGGTCGACGTATTCGCTGCGCAGGGCTTTGAGGCTGCGGTCCATGGAGTGGCGCATGGCGTCGGGTTGCAGTTGGTCCCACCAGACTTTGGTCGTGACGTGGATCTGCTCGCGGGGTGTCGGACTGTTCGTCAGCGCCTGACCGACAGCGTCTTCGTTGTTGTAGGCCGCTGCCGTGTCGATGTGCCGGTAACCCAGAGCCAGAGCCTGCTCCACGGCACGGGTGCATTCCTCGCCGAGCATTGGCCAGGTGCCGAGGCCGAGTTTCGGCATGTTCAAACCCTGTGCGTTAACGATGTGCTGCATGGTCGATCTCCTTTTCATAAGCCGTGACGCCTGCGATGTGGCGCGCGGCGATGTAGCCGAACGTCAGCGCCGGGCCGAGATTGATGCCGCCAGCGGGGTAGTGACCGCCCATGATGCTGGCCATGTCGCCGCCCGCCGCGTACAGGCCGGCGATGGGTTGTGCCGCGCTATCCAGGACCTGGGCATGTTGGTTGACCTTGAGCCCGGCGAAGGTGCCGAAGCAGCCCGTCTGGACTTTCACGGCATAGAAGGGGCCTTGTTCGATCGGCGCGACGCATGGGTTGGGTCGTTGCAGTGCGTCACCCTGCTTGCGGTTGTAAGGCGTGGAACCACGACCGAACTGCGGGTCCTCACCGTTGCGCGCGTGGCGGTTGTAGTCCGACACGGTGCTGCGCAAGCCAACCGGGTCGATGCCGCAGGCTGCAGCCAATTCCTCAAGGGTGTTGCCGGTTTTCAGATAGCCGCTGCGGATGAAGGATGACAGCGGCACCGGAAATGGCCGAGAGATGCCCAGGCCATATCGACGCTGAAAGCCATGGGTGCAGATCAGCCACGACGCCACCTCTTCACCCGGCGGGGCGGCGGCGACCATGGCCGTGACGTAGTCGTAGTAGCCGTTGGCTTCATTGACGAAGCGCTGGCCGTTGCTCAGCACACCGATGATGCCGGGTTTGCCACGCTCGATGATGTGCGGGAAGTGTCCCGTGCTGCCGTCGCTGTGCGGCACTTGCGAAACCGGCGCCCAGGCGACGGCGGACGCCATGTCGCTATTGACCCGGGCACCGGCACTTTCGCCCAGGCGCAGGCCATCGCCGCAAACGCCGAGGGGCGGCAAGGCCAGATGTTCATGCCCGGTCGGTGTGCGGGGGAACAGTGCCTTGCGGCGTTGGATGTCATTGGCGAAACCACCCGCGGCGAGCACCACGGCCTTGCGTGCATGGATGCGCACCGAGCCTTTGGCGGTGATGACCACTGCACCTCGTACCTGATCATTCTCGCGCAGCAATCGGCTCACGGGCGCTGATTCCCAGAGCAACACGCCGAGGTCATCGGCGGATTTCGCCAGGCGTGCCACCAAGGCCACGCCGTTGACCAGCTGCATCGCCCGGCCATGCATGGCGAGATCGAACAGGTGCCGGCTGAAACGCCGCGTAACGTGCCAGGCCGCCGACAGCGAACGGGTCAGGTTGAGGAATGCCGTGAGGTCCGCCCCCGCCATGATCGGCATGCCCATGAACGATGTTTCCCGCATGGTTTTGCGCAGGCGCTTGAGTAGCGCGCCGACTTTTCGTGCGTCGTAAGGGGCGGCGATCACCGAGCGTCCTCCGGTGCCGGCCCCGGGCGTGTCGCCATGAATGTCGGCGATGGCGTTGCCGTCGGCGAACTGCAGCGAGGTGTGCTGCTCGAAGAACGACACCATCCGGGGGCCGGCTTCCAGGAAAGCGTCGATCATCGCCGGATCAAAGCGCTCGCCCAGTTCGTGTTTCAGGTAAGTGCGCGGCAGTTCAACGTCTTCGACAATGCCCGCGCGCCGGGCCAGCGGGTTGCAAGGGACCCAGGCCCAGCCACCGGACCAGGCCGTGGCACCGCCGAACACCGGGTCTTTTTCCACCACTATGACTTTCAGCCCATGCCACGCGGCGGTCACGGCCGTCGACAGTCCCGCCGCACCGGAGCCAACAATCAGCACATCGCAGTCGATGTCGGGAAGAAAGTGCGCTTCGGCAGGCATTGTTTGAGCTCCGGTGTTTTATTGTTTTGGAATCTGGTTCCAGAAAATATAAGAATCGGGTGAGGTCGAACAAGTCTGGAGGGTGTAAAGCGGGCGGTTATCGAACGCTCAGTTCCAGATTTCGCATTCGTGTGGTTGTCTTCTAGAATCGAGCAAATTTTGCGTGGAGGCGACCATGGCTGGCAGTCAGATCGAACGTGTTTTCAGTGTGCTCGAAAGCCTCACCAGCGATCCCCGTGGCCTGCCGATGCAGACCCTGGCGGAGCAACTGGACATCCCCAAGAGCGCGACCCATCGCCTGCTGGCCGAGCTGATCCGCCTCGGTTATGTGCGGCAGAATCCGGATAATTTGCGTTATCACCTTTCGACCAAACTGGTGGCGATGGGCTTCCGTTACCTGTCGAGCAGCGGTGCCGACATTGTGCAGCCGGTGCTTGACCGCCTGGCGCAGGAAACCGGCGAACTGGTGCGCCTGGGCGTGATCGACGGCGAGCGTCAGACCTGGATCGCCAAATCCCAGGGCGCGCGCTCCGGTCTGCGTTACGACCCGGACATGGGGCGTGACGCGCCGTTGTTCTACACCGCCTCGGGGCATGCGTGGCTGGCGTGCATGAGCGATGCCGAAGCCTTGTCGCTGGTGGAGCGGCAGGGCGCGCAGGTGCCGGAACATGTGGGGCCGAACGCGCCGCGCTCGAACATCGAATTGCTCGAACGCCTGCGTCTGGCGCGGGAGCAGGGCTATGCCTGGGTCGAGGAGAGTTCGGCGGTGGGCACTTCGGCGATTGCGGCAGTGGTGCGCCATCCCGCCGATGGGCGGGTGATCGGGGTGCTCAGCATCGCCGGGCCGAGCGCGCGGATGCCGGGAGCGCGGCTGCATGAGCTGGCGCCGTTGTTGCTGGCTTACACCGAGGAGTTGTCGGCGGCGAGTCTGGCGTCGGAGTTGTTCAGCTAAGGCCTGCGCAAATCGACTGTGGGAGCGGCGGTGCGGCGATCCGACTTGCTCGCGAATGCAGTGGGTCATGCGATCTGGATGGCGACTGACACACCGCATTCGCGAGCAAGCCCGCTCCCACATTTTGAACAGTGTTCAGCTTGAGAAGCTGTGCGCTGTTCGAACACTTTCAGGACAGGTCTGTGTAAGAATCTGGAACCAGGTTCTAAATTATTGGAATTCATCGCTCCAATAACACTCACAAGAGGACCGTATCTTGAATTCGCCACTTCGCATCGCCCTGATCGGTGCTGGCAACATGGGCCAGCAGCACTACCAGCATCTGCAATCCCTGACTGAAGCGACGTTGTGCGCCGTGGCGGATCCCGGACCGCAGGCGGCCAGTCTTGCGGCGCAATGGGGCGTAGCCTGTTTCGCCGATCATCGTCAGATGCTGGAGCAGGCGAAGCCAGACGCTGCCGTCGTCGCCAATCCGAACACGCAGCACGTCAGCACGGCCCTCGATTGCCTCGCGGCCGGCGTGCCGGTATTGCTGGAAAAACCGGTGGGCGTGCACCTGGATGAAGCCAGGGAACTGGTGGCTGCCTCGAAGGCCAGTGGTGTTCCGGTACTGGTCGGACATCACCGCCGGCACAATCCGCTGATCGTCCGCGCCCACGAACTTGTCCACAGCGGCGCACTGGGTCGGTTGACCACGGTCACAGCGCTCTGGCAGTTGCGCAAGCCCGACAGCTATTTTGAAACACCCTGGCGCCGCGAGGCCGGTGCGGGGATGTTGTTGACCAACCTGATCCACGACCTCGATCTGCTGCGGCATTTGTGCGGTGAAGTGCGTCAGGTTCAGGCCATCACCAGCAATGCCATTCGCGGGTTTGCCAATGAGGATTGCGCGGCGGTGTTGCTGCAATTCGACAGCGGTGCACTGGGCAGCCTGACCGGCTCCGATGCGGTGGCTTCGCCCTGGAGCTGGGAGCTGGATTCGGGGGAGAACCCGGTGTATCCGCGTCATCCTGATCAACCGTGCTACTTGCTGGCCGGAACGGGTGGGGCGCTGAGCATTCCGCAGCTTAAACGCTGGCACTACAACGAAGTCGACGGCGGCTGGCATCAACCGTTGCTGGCAACCCAGGAAAGCTTCAGTGCCGATGAAGCCCTGCGTTTGCAGTTGCAGCACTTCGTGCGCGTTGCGCGCCGGGAGGTCGAGCCACTGGTGAGTGCCGCCGATGCCGCGCGTACGTTGGCGCTGATCGAAGCCATCCGCGAAGCCGCCGAAACCGGGCGTGCCTGTGCGCCATCGTTGATCGAGGGTTGAGCATGAGCGAACGTATCTTCTCCCTGGCCAGCCTGACCGTGCTGGAGTTGTCACCGCCCGACATGGTCGAGGTCGCCGCGCGGGCCGGTTACAGCCATGTCGGCTTGCGTCTGGTACCGGCGACCCCTGAGGAGCACCATTTTGCCCTGGTGGCCGACCACGAATTGCGGCGCCAGACCCTGGCGCGTCTGCGCGATACTGGTATTCGGGTGCTGGACGTCGAAATCCTACGGCTCAAGCCGGAAACCGTCGTCGCCGATTTCGAAAGAATCCTCGCGGTGGGTGCCGAGTTCGGCGCCAGTGAGTTGCTGGTGGCCGGAAACGATCCTGACGAACAGCGGCTGACGCAGCATTTTGCCGAGCTCTGTGATCTGGCGGCAGCCTATGGACTGCACCCGCACCTGGAGTTCATGCCTTGGACCGATGCGCGCAATCTTCAACAAGCCACGCGTATCGTGGAAAACGCCGGGCGTGAAAACGGCGCCGTGCTGGTGGACGCCTTCCACTTCGATCGTTCGGGATCGCGGCTGGAAGATCTGGTCAAAGTTGCTCCCTCACGGTTACGGTATGCACAGTTGTGTGACGTCGCAGGACCACGGCCGGCCGATATGGCGGAGATCTTGCGTCAGGCGCGTAACGAACGGCGTTTTCCCGGCGATGGCGATTGTGATCTGCGGGGGTTGTTGGGGAGCTTGCCGGCTGACATTCCGTTGAGTCTGGAGATTCCCACCGTGCAGTTGCTGGAGCAGGGCGTGAGTGGATTGGACCGGGCGCAGATGGCGCTGGATAAAACCCGGGAATTGTTGGCGCAGCTCTAATCGGTGCTGCGCACCTATCGCGGGCAAGCCACGCTCCCACAGGTTCTATGCTGACTGGATGGACGCGTGGTTTGCCCGTGATGCTTTTGATTTCAAGTAAGGAAACCCCATGACCGTCAGCACCCCGCTTTCCGGCGTCAATCAGCCCTTCAAAGGGATCCTGCTGATCGTTGTCGCAACCTTCCTGTTTTCCAGCCACGACGCCTTTTCCAAATACCTCTCCGGTTTCTATCCCATCGTCATGGTGGTCTGGGCGCGCTACGTGGTTCACACCTTGTTGATGGCCGGGATTTTCCTGCCGCAGTCCGGGCTGCGGGTGCTGCGTACCAAACGGCCATTACTGCAGGTGATCCGGGCGCTGTGCCTGTTGGGCACCAGTCTGTTTTTCACCACGGGGCTGATGTACATCCCGTTGGCCGAGGCCACGTCGGTCAACTTCCTGGCTCCGGTATTGGTCACCGCGCTGTCGGTACCGCTGCTTGGCGAGCGGGTGACGCGGGGACAATGGCTGGCGGTGATTTTCGGTTTCAGCGGGGTGCTGATCATCGTTCACCCCGGGGGCGATCTGTTTACCCCGGCGGTGTTGCTGCCGTTCTGCTCGGCGCTGTTTTTCTGCTTCTATCAACTGCTGACGCGCAAGCTCAGCGAGATCGACAGCCCGACCACCAGCAACTTTTTCGCAGGCCTGTGCAACACGCTGGTGATGAGTGCGCTGGTGCCGTTCTTCTGGCAGACGCCGAACCTGGTGCATGGCGCGATGATGCTGGCGCTTGGGGCCTGCGGGATGACGGCTCACCTGTTCCTGACCCAGGCTTTCCGTCTCGCGGCACCGGCACTGCTGGCGCCGTTCAGCTATTGCCAGATCATCTTCGCCGGCCTCTTGGGCTGGCTGCTGTTTTCCCATACACCGACACTGACCACCGTGCTCGGCATTGCCGTGATCTGCTGCAGCGGGTTGGCGGCGGCCTGGCAGCAAAGCCGCCGCTAAGCGGCGGCAAAACGCAGGCAAAAAAAAGCGCAGACCCGAGATCGGGCCTGCGCCGAGGGAACATCAGTCTTCTACTTTCGGAATCTTGCGCGGTGCCATGAAGTACATCCAGGTCAGCGCAATGAAGTACATCGCTGGAATCATGGTGAACAGCACGGTGTAGTTGTTGTTGGTGATGGTCAGGATGTGGCCGACCAGTTGGGTCATGAACATCCCGCCAATCGCCGCACACATGCCGCCGAAGCCGAACACCGTACTCATCATGTGCTTGGGCGTGTAGTCCATCACCAGGCTCCAGATGTTCGCGGTCCAGGCCTGGTGCGCGCCGATGGCCAGGGAGATGGCGGCCACCGCGACCCACAGGTTGCTGGAACCGGCCGCCATGATCACGCCGATGATGCAGCAGGCGAACAGGAACATGGACATCAGTCGCGCCTTGATCGGGTTGACGCCGCGACCGATCAGGAACGAAGAGAGAATGCCGCCGCCAACGCTACCGAAGTCGGCAGTGAGGTAGATGATGATCAGCGGGATACCCATCTGGGTGACGTTGATGCCCAGGTTGTATTGCTGGTTGAGGAACGGCGGCAGCCAATACAGGTAGAACCAGAACACCGGCGCGGTGATCGAGTAGGCGAGGGCGAAGGCCCAAGTACCACGCATGCGCAGGATTTTCGAGAACGGTACGCGGGTTTGTTCCGGTTCGACTTCGTTCTGGATGTAGTCCAGCTCCGACTGTTTGACGCTTGGGTGATCTTCCGGGTTGAAGTACTTCAGGCCCCAGAACAGCAACCAGATCCCGCCCAGTGCCGACATGCACAGGAACGCGGCCTGCCAGCCCCAGACGTGCAGGATCAGCGGCAGCAGCATCGGGGTGAACATCGCACCGACGTTGGTGCCGGCGTTGAAAATGCCGGTGGCCACGGCGCGCTCGCCGGCCGGGAACCACAGGCGCGTGGTTTTCACGCAGGCCGGGTAGTTGGCCGCTTCGGTCAGGCCGAGGATGAATCGGCAAACCATGAAGCCGACCGCCGAAGTGGCCAGGCCGTGGGCGCCGGTTGCCAGGCTCCAGAGCAGTACCGCGCAGAAGAACACACGCTTGACGCCAACCCGGTCGATCAGGCGGCCTTGCAGCACGAAGCCGATGGCGTAACCGACCTGGAACCAGAAGTTGATGTTGGCGTAGTCCATCGCCGTCCAGCTCATTTCCTTGGCCAGGATAGGCTGCATCACGCCCAGGGCGGCGCGGTCGATGTAGTTCAGGGTGGTGGCGAAAAACACCAATGCCAGCATGCCCCAACGGGTTTTGCCGACCGCCATGGCGCCGCGGATTTTGTCGCCGATGCCACCGGCAGTGGTGTTCATGGCCGGAGCCATGCGTGAGCTTTGGGAAGGAATCATGTGTACCACCCGTTTTTTGAATTTGTTATTTGGTGTTTTGGACATCGCGGCCGGTGCTGCGTGTCCGGACTTAATGTGAGGACGATGTTGGGCAGTGGACAAAAAATCGTCAATTCGCCAATCACCATTTTGTTCGATAATCGAACACAAAACTAACTGGGTAGTACACTTTAAATTGCTGTGTAAGTCTGTCGGCCCAATAATTCTCGCAAGACAAACGCTACCCACGTAGGAGCTGCCGAAGGCTGCGATCTTTTCCTCGATCAACATCAAAAGATCGCAGCCTTCGGCAGCTCCTACACAAGCGTGCAACGCCCCTAACAAGATTGCCTCCACCGGGAGCCGAAAACATGCAGCGTTCCATTGCCACCGTATCCTTGAGCGGTACCCTGCCGGAAAAACTCGAAGCCATTGCCGCCGCCGGTTTCGACGGCGTCGAGATTTTCGAGAACGACCTTCTCTACTACGACGGTAGTCCGCGGGAAATTAAACAGATGTGCGCCGATCTCGGGATCGCCATCACCCTGTTTCAACCGTTCCGCGATTTCGAAGGTTGCCGCCGCGATCGCCTGTCGCGCAACCTGGAACGCGCCGAGCGCAAGTTCGACCTGATGCAGGAGCTGGGCACTGACCTGGTGCTGGTGTGCAGCAACGCCTCGGCCGAGTCCATCGGTGATGAGCAGATTCTGGTCGATGACTTGCGACTGCTGGCTGAGCACGCCGGGGCACGTGGCCTGCGCATCGGTTACGAAGCGCTGGCCTGGGGCCGGCATGTGAACACCTGGCAACAGGTGTGGAGCATCGTGCGTCAGGCTGATCACCCAAGCCTCGGCGTGTTGCTGGACAGCTTTCACACCCTGTCGCTCAAGGGCGATCCAAGTGCTATCGCCGAGATTCCCGGCGACAAGATTTTCTTCGTGCAAATGGCTGACGCGCCGATCCTGGCCATGGACGTGCTGGAGTGGAGCCGGCATTTTCGCTGCTTCCCGGGCCAGGGTGAATTCGATTTGCCGGGGTTCCTCGCGCCGATCATCAAGAGCGGCTACACCGGACCGCTGTCGCTGGAAATCTTCAACGACGGTTTCCGCGCCGCACCACCACGGGCCAACGCCGCCGACGGCTTGCGTTCGTTGCTGTACCTGGAAGAGAAAACCCGCGAGCGCCTGGCCCGGGAAGCCAAGCCCGCGGCCAACGCCGGGATTCTGTTCGAAACGCCCAAGGCCAGCGAGTACAACGGCATTGAGTTCCTGGAGTTTGCCGTGGACGAAAGCCTCGGCGCCAAGCTCTCCCATTGGCTGGAGCGACTGGGTTTCGTCAAGGCCGGACAGCATCGTTCCAAGAGCGTTAGCTTGATGCGTCAGGGCGATATCAACCTGATCCTCAACTCCGAGCCTTACTCGTTCGGTCACAGTTTCTTCGAGGCCCACGGCCCTTCGTTGTGCGCCACCGCCGTGCGGGTCAAGGACAGTGCCAGCGCGCTGGCCCGTGCCGTGGCCTACAAGGGCCAGCCCTATCGCGGGCTGGTCGGCCCCAATGAACTGGAACTGGCGGCGGTGCGTGCGCCGGATGGCAGCCTGATCTATCTGGTGGACCAGGATGCCGACGTCTACGGCACAGACTTCAATCTGCTGGCGGATGCGCCGGTCAGTGGTGGCCTCAAGCGCATCGACCACATGGCCATGGCGCTGCCGGCCGACAGCCTCGACAGCTGGGTGCTGTTCTATAAGAGCCTGCTGGATTTCGAGGCCGACGATGAAGTCGTGCTGCCGGATCCTTATGGTCTGGTGAAGAGCCGTGCCTTACGCAGCCGGGACAGTTCGATCCGTCTGCCACTGAACATTTCCGAGAACCGCAACACCGCAATCTCACACGCGCTGTCGAGTTATCGCGGCTCTGGCGTGCATCACATCGCGTTTGATTGTGATGACATCTTTGCCCAGGTCAGCCGTGCAAAAGAGGCAGGCGTGCCGCTGCTGGATATCCCGCTCAACTACTACGATGATCTGGCGGCGCGGTTCGATTTCGACGACGAGTTCCTCAGCGAACTGGCCTACTACAATGTGTTGTACGACCGCGACGCCCAGGGCGGTGAGCTGTTTCATGTGTACACCGAGCCGTTCGAAGGGCGCTTCTTCTTCGAGATCATCCAGCGTAAAAACGGTTATGCCGGCTACGGCGCGGCCAACGTCGCGGTGCGCCTGGCGGCCATGGCCAAATCCCGTAGCGGCGCATTGCGCCAGGCGAAGTTGTAGGTAATTCGTAAACGCGGGATTAAACGTGGGCCGCGCGGCTTCCTTCACCGTGCCGCGCGGCCCATAATCGCCAGCCTGTGCAGTGATGGCCGTGAGCCCGCAATGACAATGACTTCAGAACTCCCCGCAGCCTCCGTAGAACCTGGTGCCGAGCCGCGCAAGAGTCGCAAGAACAACCCGGAAAAGACCCGCGAAAACATCCTGCAGGAGGCGATTGTCGAATTCGTCCAGCAGGGGCTTTCCGGGGCTCGTGTCGATGCCATCGCCGAGCGCATCCACACCTCCAAGCGCATGATCTATTACTACTTCGGCAGTAAGGAGCAGCTCTACGTCGAGGTGCTGGAGAAACTCTACGGCGATATTCGCAACACTGAAAATCGCCTGCACCTGGCAGAACTGGCGCCGGTCGAAGCCATTCGGCGGCTGGTGGAGTTCACCTTCGATCACCATGATTGCAACGTCGATTTCGTGCGCATCGTCAGCATCGAGAACATTCACAACGCCGAGTATGTGAAGCGCTCCGATGCGATCAAGGCGATGAACAACACCATCCTCGACTCACTGGGCGAGATTCTGCGTCGCGGCGCCGAGCAGGGGGTGTTCCGTACCGGTCTTGATCCGCTGGATGTGCATCTGTTGATCAGTTCGTTCTGCTTCTATCGCGTCTCGAACCGCCACACCTTTGGTGAGATTTTTCAGATCGACCTGCCGGACGAACACATCAAGCAGCGTCATCGGGAGATGATTTGCGAGTCGGTGTTGCGTTATTTGCAGGCTTGAAAAGATCGCAGCCTTCGGCAGCTCCTACGTCAATCGCATTGATCTGTAGGAGCTGCCGAAGGCTGCGATCTTTTGATTTTCAGTCATTCATGCTCTGGAAATGCTCAAGCATCCGCTGGGCATCCGGCACCACGCCGCTGAACAACTCGAACGCCTTCACTGCCTGAAACACCGCCATGTTGCCGCCGTCCAGCGTCCGGCAACCAAGGGCGCGGGCGTTGCGCAGCAGTTCGGTTTCCAGCGGGAAGTAGACGATCTCCGCTACCCACAGTTCGGCTCGCAGCAACTCTACCGGCACTGGCATGCCCGGCAGCTTTTTCATGCCCATCGGCGTGGTGTTCACCAGGCCATCAGCCTGGGCCATGGCGTTGGCCAGGTCATACCCGGCCACCGCTCGAGCGACGCCGAAATGCTGATTGAGATTGTCAGCCAGATCCTGGGCGCGGCGGATGTCCACGTCAAAAATGCTCAGTTGTTGTACGCCTTCGATCAACAACGCGTGGGCCACCGCCGCACCTGCGCCGCCGGCGCCCATCTGTACGACACGTTCAACGGCAACGCCTTTCAAACCCCGGCGAAAACCCTCGGCAAAGCCCAGGCAGTCGGTGTTGTGGCCGATGCGTTTGCCATCCTTGAGCACCACTGTGTTGACCGCACCGATGCCGCGGGCCTCCGGCGAGAGTTCGTCGAGCAGCGGGATGATCGCCTGCTTGCATGGAAAGGTGATGTTCAGCCCGGTGTAGTTCATGCGCTCGGCAGCCATCAACAGGTCGGGCAGGGCGTTGCTGTCGAGCTTCAACTGATCAAGATCAATCAGGCGATAGAGGTAGCGCAGCCCTTGGGCATCGCCTTCATGCTCGTGCATGGCTGGTGTGCGAGAAGCCTGGATGCCGGCGCCAATCAGCCCGGCGAGTATCACGTGGTTCTGAGTCACGGCGATCACCCCTTCAAACGATGACTGAAGTGTTCCAGCGCCAGGCGATAGCCATGACTGCCAAAACCGGCCATCACCGCCGTTGCAATGGCGGATACGAACGAGTGGTGGCGGAAGGGCTCGCGGGCGTGCACGTTGGACAGGTGGACTTCGATCACCGGCAGTTCGCTGGCGACCAGGGCGTCGCGGATGGCGACCGAGGTGTGGGTCCACGCGGCAGGATTGATGATGATGCCGGCACAGCGACCGCGGGCGGCGTGAATCCAGTCGAGCAATTCGCCTTCATGGTTGGTCTGGCGAAACTCCACTGCCAGGCCGAACTCTTCGGCGCTACGTGCGCACAGGGCCGAAACGTCTGCCAGGGTTTCGTGGCCGTAAGTCGCCGGTTCACGGGTGCCGAGCAGGTTCAGGTTCGGGCCGTTGAGCACCAGAACGATAGGGGACATCGCAATCTCTCCACTTATTATTTTTGGAATCGGCCGAGAATTTCGGCCTGTGGAGATAAATTGTACTAACTAGTTAATTTGGTCAATTGGAGTGAGGGCACGCGGGCGGGTTGTGGGCGGTGATCGGACACTTTCGCTGTTCAGCGCGGCAAATGCTCCACCAGAAAATCAATGAACGCCCTCAAGCGCAGCGGTACATGGCGACTTTGCGGGTACAGCAAGGTAAACGGCCGCGAACGCCCGCCATAGGGCTTGAGTACCTCCACCAGCGAGCCGTCGGCCAGTTCCTTTTCCACGATAAAACGATAGGTCTGAAACAACCCCGCCCCGTGTTTGGCCAAGGTGACGCCACCCAATACATCGTCAGAGCAACTGAGGCTGCCCTCGGCCAGAATCTCCCGGGGCACGCCCTCATCGTTGAACAACCAGGCAATGCGCCGACCGCTGCTGGGCAATTCGTATTGAATGCACTCGTGGTGTTCGAGGTCGTCGAGGGTTTGTGGAGTGCCGGCCCGTTTCAGGTAATCAGGGCTGGCGATCATCACCAGGGCGGCATCTTCCAGCTGTCGGGCAATCAGGCCGGAATCCGGGATGGCTCGCACGCGAATTGCCATGTCGTAGCCTTCGCCGACGAAATCGATGTTGCGATTGCTGATGTGCGATTCGACCTTCACCGCCGGATAACGCGCCCGAAATTCGGGCAGCAAAGGCAGGATTCGATGATGCGCGTAGGTGGTCGGAATACTGATGCGCAAGGTACCGGACGGCACTTGTTGCTGGCCCATCACCTCGCGCTGGGCCTCGATCAGTTGCGCCAGGGCCAGGCGGCACTCCTCGTAATAGCGGCGGCCACTGTCGGTCAGCTTCACGCTGCGGGTGGTGCGCGCGAACAGGCGCACGCCCAGGCGTTCCTCCATGCGCGACACCGAACGGCTCACGGCCGCTGGGGTGACACCCGCCACCAGCGCCGCGGCAGTAAAACTGCCGGCCTCGGCGGCCAGGCAAAACAGCTCAATGCTGCCCAACTGAAGATCGTCGAATTGTCGCTGCATGATTGATTACACCGGGGATCAGATGAAGGGGCTTGATCAGTATTTATCAGGTGCCAGCGCCGTAATGAAAGGATTTCTTACCATTGCGCGCGGTGTTCCGCAGGGCTGGGTAACGGCAGGACACTAGTCTGAGGACGGAAGAAGTGATTCGACGGCCATTGCCAACGGTCGGATTTTCCAGAGAATGTCGAATCCTCGGATTCATTAACCTAACGGATGGGTTAGCATGAAGGTATGCAATTACAAAGGACTGTCGGTAGTGATCATGTTGCGAGACGAGCATTGTCCGCCTCATGCGCATGTGGAGGCCGGTACGTGGAGTGCGAGATTCAGGTTCTGCTTTTGGCACAACGGTGTCGAGCTCTGGGATGTAGTTCCGCTTTCGCGTCGGCCACCGTTGGCGGTGCTTGAGGGATTGCGCCAATCGCTCCAGCAACCTGCCCATTTGCGGCGCGCCCGGGGCATCTGGTGGCGAAAGTTACAAACGGCCTGTCTTGATAATCAATTGTGGGACTGGCAAAGCAACGAAGTCGTTGTGGTGAAAAGGGTTGTCAGTACCACCAACATGATTGGATCGGCTTGCTACGAACCCGAATCGAACAAGACGTTGCTGTCCCTGATAGGCACACAGGAAGGTGTGGAGATCGAGTTATGAAAACGATAAAAGCCAAGGTTCAGGCCGATAATCCCGTAACGGAAAGTAGCCTGGACAAAGCCATTGAACGTGGCGAATTACGTAGAAAAAATAGCCTGCAGGCGACAGCGGTTACCTACCAGCCCCCCTGCCTGGCTGTCAGCTTCGAAGACGGCAGCGGCGTATTGTTGCCCGTGGCCAACTATCCGGAGTTCGATGATTTTGAGGGCGGGGACTTCGCCAGTCTGACTGTCGGCTATGCGGGTACTGCCCTATGCCATGAAGGCAAGGACCTGCATGTATCCATCGCCGGGATGATTTCTGCGAGCAAGTCGCTGATGGCCATGGCGGCCTCGGTCGTCGCTTCGCGCAATGGTCGTCAGAGCAGCGCAGCAAAGTCTGAAGCCGCGCGGGCCAACGGCAGGAAAGGCGGGCGCCCGCGCAAGGTCGATGTTGTCTTGTAAACGCCCACAAAAAAGCCGTCGTGAAGACGGCTTTTTTGTGCCTGGCAGGCGCCATCAACGCCGGGTCAGCATCACCCCGGATTCCATGTGATGGGTCCACGGGAACTGGTCGAACATTGCGCATCGGGAGATGCGGTGGGTGTCGTGCAGTTGGGCGATGTTGGCCGCCAGGGTCTCCGGGTTGCAGGAGATGTACAGGATGTTGTCGAAGCGCCGGGTCAGCTCGCAGGTGTCCGGGTCCATGCCGGCACGGGGCGGGTCAACGAACACGCTACCGAACTCGTAGCTTTTGAGGTCGATGCCATGCAGGCGCCGGAACGGGCGCACTTCATTCAGGGCTTCGGTCAGCTCTTCAGCGGACAAACGCACCAGGGTGACGTTATCCACAGCGTTTTCGCTGAGATTGCTCAGCGCCGCGTTGACCGAGGTCTTGCTGATTTCGGTGGCCAGCACCTTGCGCACGCGGGTGGCGAGGGGCAGGGTGAAGTTGCCGTTGCCGCAATACAGCTCCAGCAAATCGTCGCTGCGATCGCCAAGCGCGTCGTATGCCCAGTTGAGCATCTTCTGGTTCACCGTGCCGTTGGGCTGGGTGAATGCGCCTTCGGGCTGGCGATAGCTGAAGGTGCGGCTGCCGACTTCCAGCTTCTCGACCACGTAATCGTGACCGATGACTTCGCGTTTGCCCTTGGAGCGGCCGATGATGCTGACGTTCAAGTCGGCCGCGAGTTTCGACGCCGCCGCATGCCAGTGCTCGTCCAGCGGGCGGTGATAGCACAGGGTGATCATCGCGTCGCCGGCCAGAGTGGTCAGGAACTCCACCTGGAACAGCTTGTGGCTCAGGGGCGCACTGGCTTGCCAGGCTGCCTTCAGCTGCGGCATCAACTGATTGATGCGCAGGCTGGCAATCGGGAACTCTTCGATCAGGATCGGCGTGCGTTTGTCTTCCTGGGAAAACATCGCGTAGTGACGCTCGCCGGCTTCACGCCACAGGCGGAACTCGGCGCGCAGGCGAAAGTTTTTCAGCGGCGAATCGAATACGGCTGGCTCCGGTGCATCGAACGGGGCCAGCAGGTCACGCAAGCGCGTGACCTTTTCTTCGAGCTGAACGGCGTAGGCCTGGGAATCAAAAGTCATGCGTTGAACCAACCCAGCTTGATCACGAACAGAATCGACAGGATCACCAGCGCCGGGTTCAGCTCACGGCCGCGACCGGACATCAGCTTGATGGCGGTCCAGGAAATGAAACCGAAGGCGATGCCATTGGCGATGGAGTAAGTGAACGGCATTGCCAGCGCGGTGATCACCACCGGCGCGGCGACGGTAATGTCGTCCCAGTCTATTTCGGCCAGGCCGGATGTCATCAGCACGGCGACGAACAGCAGTGCCGGTGCGGTGGCGAAGGCCGGAACGCTGGCGGCCAGTGGCGAGAAGAACAGTGCCAGCAGGAACAGGATCGCCACCACGACGGCGGTCAGGCCGGTGCGGCCGCCGGCACTCACGCCCGCGGCGGATTCGATGTAGCTGGTGGTGGTCGAGGTGCCCAGCAGGGAACCGGCCATGGCCGCGGTGCTGTCAGCGATCAGCGCGCGGCCCATTTTCGGCATATGGCCGTCCTTGCCCATCAGGCCGGCGCGCTTGGCTACACCGATCAGGGTGCCGGAGTTGTCGAACAGATCGACGAACAGGAAGGCGAAGATCACGCTGACCAGACCTATGTCCAGCGCACCCTTGATGTCCAGTTGCAGGAAGGTCGGGGCCAGGGACGGTGGCATCGACATCACGCCGCCGAACGGGGTGAAGCCCATCACGATGGAAATGATGGTCACCACCAGAATGCCGATCAGCACCGCGCCGCGCACGGCAAGGGCTTCGAGGGCGACGATCAGGGCAAAACCGAGGGTAGCGAGGATCGGAGCCGGTTGTTTCAGGTCACCGAGGCCGACCATGGTCGCCGGGTTGCTGACCACGATGCCGGCGTTGTGCAGGGCGATCAACGCCAGGAACAGACCGATACCGGCGGCAATCGCCGAGCGCAGCGGCAGCGGGATGCTGTTGATGATCCATTCACGGATGCGGAAGATCGACAGCAGGAAGAAGCACACCGCCGAGATGAACACCGCACCCAGCGCCACTTGCCAGGTGTGACCCATGTGCAGGACCACGGTGTAGGTGAAGAAGGCGTTAAGGCCCATGCCCGGTGCGAGGGCGATCGGGTAGTTGGCGATCAGGCCCATGGTTGTCGAGCCGATGGCGGCGGCCAGGCAGGTGGCGACGAACACCGCGCCCTTGTCCATGCCGGTCTCGCCGAGGATGCTCGGGTTGACGAACAGGATGTAGGCCATGGCCAAAAAGGTCGTGACGCCCGCCAGAATCTCGGTCCGCACGTTTGTGTTGTGTGCCTTGAGTTGAAACAGCCTTTCCAGCATGTCTGCTCCCCGTGGCGCGCCGGGCGCCGTGAATGTATCGACCTCAACAGCAAAGCACAGGCAGCAGAACGCGCCTGGAAATTACTGTGGGCCGGAAAAAGCCGCGCATCATACCAGTAGCTTGGGAATATGGCTGCTTTGGCGGTGATCGTCGTCGATGTTTTGCGACAAGGCCAAGTGCGCCATACTGCGCGCTGGTTTTTTTGGGGGGATGGGTCCTGCATGAAAAAGTGTCTGGTTGCCGCCTCCGGTGCATGGATGGCATTGATTCTTGGGGTCCAAATGGCCGTGGCGGCCTCGGCGCCACCGCTGACGCAATTGAAAGTGCTCAAGGTCGCGTCGCCGTCCTGTGGTGTCGAGAACATCGACGAAGGGCAAACCCGGACGCGCTGCGATCACAATGGCCCGAACATCATGGTGTACGTGCTGGAAGTGGGTTACGGGCGTGAGGCCCATGTCGCCCTCGACGGTTTCGACGTGAACGGCACACGGACAGCGGTTTGCGCGTTCAAGAACGGCAACCTGACCAGTTGCACCGCCGGGGAAAAAACCGTCGGCTATTTGTATGCCCTCGATCTGGCGGGCAAGCAGGAAGGCACGCTGACCTTCAGCGATACCTCGATCAACGCGCCCGGAAACACGATGTCGACGCAGCTTTACATCAAGTAACCACAGGTCTCGAACACGGGGCGGGAAAGCTGACTACGCTTAAATGATCATTCCGTGGACAGCACCTGATGACCTTTAGAGCCTTGATTGCCCTCGCCGAGGGCACCGACGACCTGCAAACCGTGACCCTGATCGACGTACTGCGCCGTGCCAAGATAGAAGTGGTGGTGGCCAGTATCGAAGGGCGGCGCATGCTCACCTGCGCCCGGGGCACTCGCCTGACGTCCGATGCGATGCTGGTGGATTTGCTGGCACAACCCTTCGACCTGATTGCCTTACCCGGTGGTGCGGTGGGTTCGCAGCACCTGGCAGCACACCAGCCCCTGCAGCAATTAATCAAGGATCAGGCGGCGGCCGGTCGCCTGTTCGCCGGCATCGCCGAAGCGCCCGCCGTGGCACTGCAGGCCTTTGGCGTATTGCGTCAACGGCGCATGACCTGCCTGCCCACAGCCAGCCATCAACTGTCCGGTTGTACCTTTGTCGATCAACCGGTGGTGGTCGACGGCAATTGCATCACGGCCCAGGGCTCGGCTGCCGCATTGGCATTTGCCCTGGCGCTGGTAGAGCAACTCTGCGGTAAAGCCATACGTACGGCGGTGGAGGGGGAGTTGCTCGTTTAGAGAGCGTCAGACTTTCGCCTCTTCCTTCTCTTCATCTTTAGCCACGTGCATGCGATCGCGGCTCGCCAGAGTCGGGAACAGTTTGACCCACACCCCGGTCACCACCAGCGTACCGATCCCGCCCATGACCACCGCTGGCACAGTGCCGAACCAGTGGGCGGTCAGGCCCGATTCGAATTCGCCCAACTGGTTCGAGGCACCGATGAACAGACCATTGACGGCGCTGACCCGGCCACGCATTTCGTCCGGGGTTTCCAGTTGAACGAACGAGGCGCGGATCACCATGCTGATCATGTCTGCCGCGCCCAGCACCACCAACACCGCCAGGGAAAACCAGAACGAGGTCGACAGGCCGAAGGCGATGGTTGCCACGCCGAAGATGCCTACGGCAGTGAACATCACCCGCCCGACGTTGCGTTCCACGGCAAACCGCGCCAGGAACAGCGACATCAGCAGCGCGCCCACCGCCGGTGCCGAGCGCAGCAGGCCCAGCCCCCACGGGCCGGTCAGCAGAATGTCCTTGGCGAACACCGGCAGCAGCGCCGTGGCGCCACCTAATAGCACCGCAAACAGATCGAGGGAGATCGCCCCGAGAATGTCCGGACGACTGCGGATGAAGCGAATACCCGCCAGCAGCGAATCCAGAGTGGCCTTGCCCTTGTTGAGCGGGGTTTGCCGGGCCGGCAGGTTGAGCATCAGCGAACAGGCGATGACATACAGCAGCACCGTCGGGCCATACACCCAGACGCTGCCGAAGGCGTAGAGCAAGCCGCCGAGGGCAGGGGCGACGATGGTGGCCGATTGCTGAGCCGATTGCGCGGCGGCGACCGCGCGGGGAAACAGCGCGCTGGGCACGATACTGGGCAGCAGGGCCTGGGTGGTGGGCATTTCAAAGGAGCGAGCCGCACCGAGCAGGAAGGCCAGGATAAAGATCATTTCCCGGGTGACATGGTCGGTGGCGCTGCCGATGGCCAGCGACAGGGCGATCAATGCCTGCAAGGACTGGCAGATCGCCGCGACCTTGCGCCTGTCATAGCGGTCGGCGACGTGCCCGGTGTGCAGCATGAACAGTACGCGCGGGGCGAACTCGACCAGGCCGACCAGACCCAGGTCGAGCACGTTGCCGGTCAATTGGTACAGGTTCCAGCCGATGGCTACGGTGAGCATCTGGAAGCCGCTGGCGGTAAATACCCGGGCCAGCCAGAACGCGAGAAAAGGGCGATGGTGACGTAACAGCAAGGGCTCTTGGCTGGGCATCTGCGGGGAAGTCTGGGGAGAGGGGAACGGCGAGATTATCACCAACCTGTAACAAAAAGTTGCCGTGACAAAAAATTAGTTAGCCAGACATCGATTTTCTCCAGGTTCCCACAGGGAATGTGTTGCTGTCGATGACAAAAGCCGTGAGGCAACTTGTCACGCGGCAAAAGACCACGCGGTTCATCCCCGAAATTGGGACTACTCTTTCAACGTTGATTGATCCAGGTCAAGACCCACAAAAGGAATTGATCCGGCGGCCGCAAGGCCAGACTCCCTGCGTTGTGATGCGTGCAAAAAGAAGAACAAACAGAGATTCGCCACACTCCATATCCGTGGGGGCCGTGGGTGCAGGCTTCCAGCCAGCAGCCGTACTACCTGACAGAGGAAGACTTATGTTCGGTTTAGAGGCACTTGATCTCGCCCGAATTCAGTTCGCGTTCACCATCTCGTTCCACATCCTGTTTCCGGCCATCACCATCGGCCTGGCGAGTTACCTGGCGGTACTCGAAGGCCTGTGGCTG
Source organism: Pseudomonas sp. S2_F07 (assembly GCF_054668325.1). Classification (NCBI taxonomy): domain Bacteria; kingdom Pseudomonadati; phylum Pseudomonadota; class Gammaproteobacteria; order Pseudomonadales; family Pseudomonadaceae; genus Pseudomonas; species Pseudomonas sp. S2_F07. Next base: position 3,032,651 of record NZ_CP162758.1, on the reverse strand, counting down.
AAAACCCATAACGACACCTACCGTGACCTCTACCATTTCTGGTCGAAGATCTTTGCCGTCAACTTCGGCATGGGAGTGGTTTCCGGCCTGGTAATGGCCTATCAGTTCGGCACCAACTGGAGCCGCTTCTCGGATTTCGCCGGTTCCGTGACCGGGCCGTTGCTGACCTATGAAGTACTCACGGCATTCTTCCTCGAGGCCGGGTTCCTGGGCGTCATGCTGTTTGGCTGGAACAAGGTCGGGCGTGGCCTGCACTTCTTCGCCACCGTGATGGTGGCCATCGGTACGTTGATCTCCACGTTCTGGATTCTCGCGTCCAACAGCTGGATGCAGACCCCACAGGGCTTCGAAATCGTCAACGGTCAGGTCATCCCCACCGACTGGCTGGCGATTATCTTCAACCCTTCGTTCCCGTATCGCCTGATGCACATGGCCACGGCAGCCTTCGTCGCCACGGCATTCTTCGTCGGTTCTTCCGCGGCCTGGCATTTGCTGCGCGGCAAGGACAACCCGGCGATCCGCAAAATGCTCTCGATGGCCATGTGGATGGCATTGATCGTTGCGCCGATCCAGGCGGTCATCGGTGATTTCCACGGTCTCAATACGCTCAAGCATCAGCCGGCGAAAATCGCCGCGATCGAGGGGCATTGGGAAAACAAGGGCAACGAGGCGACGCCGTTGATCCTGTTCGGCTGGCCGGACATGAAGGAGGAAAAAACCAGATTCGCCGTCGAGATCCCGTACCTGGGCAGCCTGATCCTCACGCACTCCCTGGACAAACAGGTGCCGGCGCTCAAGGAGTTCCCGCCTGAAGACCGGCCGAATTCGACCATCGTGTTCTGGTCGTTCCGGATCATGGTAGGCCTGGGCATGCTGATGATCTTCACCGGTTTGTGGAGCCTGTGGCTGCGCAAGCGCGACACCCTCTATACCTCGCGGCCGTTCCTGTACCTGGCATTGTGGATGGGGCCGTCCGGCCTGATCGCGATCCTCGCCGGCTGGTTCACCACGGAAATCGGCCGTCAGCCATGGGTGGTCTATGGCCTGATGCGTACGGCGGATGCGTCGTCCAACCATAGCTTCATGCAGATGAGCATCACCCTGATCCTGTTCGTCGTGGTTTATTTCGCGCTGTTTGGCGCCGGTCTTGGCTACATGATGCGCCTGGTGCGCAAGGGGCCGAAGATCGACGAAGGCAAGGAAACCAACGACGGTGGCCCCGGCCAGAAACGCACACCGGCCCGTCCGCTGTCGGCCGCCGACGACGATCACGCCGATGCCGGCCAAAGCCTGACCAAGGAGATTTGAATCATGGGTATTGATCTTCCGCTGATCTGGGCCGTGATCATCATCTTCGGCATCATGATGTACGTGGTCATGGACGGTTTCGACCTGGGTATCGGCATTCTCTTCCCGTTCATTCCGGGCAAGACCGATCGCGATGTGATGATGAACACCGTCGCCCCGGTCTGGGACGGCAACGAGACCTGGCTGGTGTTGGGGGGCGCGGCGTTGTTCGGCGCGTTTCCTCTGGCCTACTCAGTGGTGCTCTCGGCGTTGTACCTGCCGCTGATCCTGATGTTGATCGGGTTGATCTTCCGCGGCGTGGCCTTCGAGTTCCGCTTCAAGGCCGGGGACGACAAGCGTCACCTGTGGGACAAGGCGTTCATCGGTGGTTCGGTCACCGCGACGTTCTTCCAGGGCGTTGCGCTTGGCGCGTTCATCGATGGGCTGCCGGTGGTCAACCGGCAGTTCGCCGGTGGTTCACTGGACTGGCTGACCCCATTCACGATGTTCTGTGGTGCGGCGCTGGTGGTGGCGTATGCCTTGCTCGGATGTACCTGGCTGATCATGAAGACCGAAGGCAAATTGCAGGAACAGATGCATGACCTGGCACGACCATTGGCCTTCGTGCTGCTGGCGGTGATCGGCATCGTCAGTATCTGGACTCCGTTGGCCCACACGGATATCGCCGCTCGCTGGTTCACCATGCCGAATCTGTTCTGGTTCATGCCGGTGCCAATCCTGGTGCTGGTGACAATGTACGGCCTGATCCGCGCCGTGGCCCGCAACGCGCACTACACGCCGTTCCTGCTGACCCTGGTGCTGATCTTCCTCGGTTACAGCGGGCTGGGCATCAGCCTGTGGCCGAACATCATCCCGCCTTCGATCTCGATCTGGGACGCCGCCGCGCCGCCGCAAAGCCAGGGCTTCATGCTGGTGGGCACGCTGTTCATCATCCCGTTCATCCTGGGCTACACCTTCTGGAGCTATTACGTGTTCCGCGGCAAGGTCACCCATGAAGACGGCTATCACTAGTCTGCTGCACAACGAACCTGTGGGAGCGAGCTTACTCCGGGCGGCGTTCCGACGATGGCGTCGGATGCGACGCCATCAATCTTGAAGAGGATTGACGTTATGGCTGCAAAACATTCCCTGCACGACATTGAAGAAGCCGAAAAAAAGCCGCTGTGGCAGCGGCTCGGCTGGTTGGCCCTTATCTGGGTCGGCAGCGTGGGCGCCTTGTTCATCGTCGCCAGCCTGATGCGTATGTTCATGAACGCAGCCGGCCTGACCACGCACTGACATCTCTCCCGTGGCCTAAGGGCACGGATTTACGACCCTCCGACCGGAGGGTTTTTTTTGCCTGTTACTTGCGTGCCTTGAGGATCACGAATTTCGGGTTGGCCGCCACTTGCTCGACCCCCCGGAACAATCGCGCCAGCTTGCTGTGGTAGCCCAGGTGACGATTGCCGACGATGTACAGCGCGCCGCCCACGACCAGCGCTTCGCGGGCCTGCTGGAACATCCGCCACGCCAGGAAGTCGCCCACCACCTGTTGCTGGTGAAACGGTGGATTGCACAGTACGACGTCGAGCGATTGCGGTTCCTGGTCGGCCAGGCCATCGCCGGCGCGCACGATCACTTCCCGTTCACCCAAGGCTGCGCGCCAGTTCTCGGACGCCGATTGCACCGCCATGAATGACTCGTCCACCAGCGTGTAGTGGGCCTCGGGGTTTTGCAGGGCGCTGGCGATGGCCAGGACGCCGTTACCGCAACCGAGATCGGCGACTTGCGCCGAGCCGAGGTTTTTCGGCAGGTGTGGCAAAAATGCCCGGGTGCCGATGTCCAGGCCTTCGCGGCAAAACACATTGGCGTGGTTGAGCAGTTCGATAGCCGGTTCATCGAGTCTGTATCGCGTTGGGTAAGGCGACACTGCTGGCGTTTTGTCCTGAGCCGTGGCAATCAATAACCGCGCCTTCTTCACCGCCAACGAGGCTTGCACGGGGCCGATGTAACGCTCCAGCAAGTCGCCCGCCGCCCGGGGCAGATGCTTGATCATGGCTGCGGCGACCACTTGGGCGCCGGGTGCCAGTTGGCCTTGCAGGCGAATCAGTTGTTCTTCCAGCAGGGCCAGGGTTTTCGGTACACGGATCAGAACGCAGTCGAACGGCCCGGCAATGGCTTCGCTGGCGGGTATGCTCGGCACCGCATCAAAGGCCAGGCCGTTGCGCACCAGGTTCTTTTCCAGACCCTGCGTGGCCAGGAACGAATCACCGCTGCTGACCACTCGCACCTTGCCCGCCAGGCTGGCCGCCAGCGCGCCGAAACTGTCATTGAGCACCAATACCCGGGTGTCCGACGCCGGCTGCTGTTCGGCCAGGTGATTGAGCAGGTATTCATCGGCCGCATCGAAAGCTTGCAGCGGTTCGTTCTGCTGTTCGGGCTGGCGGATCAGGTCGAGGCTGGCGAAGGGTGTTTCGAGCAAAGGCATGGGGCGGGGCTCTGGGTAATCTACGGATGTCCCGCTGCCCGAAGGCGTTGGAGCGGGCGGAGCCGTCCGAGTGAACTGCGTCGTGACGGTCTACACGCCATCACTCAGGAAGGACCGCAAATGGTACGTTTTTTTTGCCTGGATTACCCGCAGGTTTTCTCGCGGGCGGGCGCTTTCAGATGGCTCCGGACCGGGCCGCGGCGATGACTGCCGCAATCTTGTTATTGACGCCGAACTTCTCGATAGCCCTGTGCACATGAAAATTGACGGTGCGTTCACTCAAACTGAGAATCCTGGCAATTTCATAGGCCGTCTTGCCATCGGCTGAGAGTTTCAATACTTCGAGTTCCCTCCGTGACAAGGGGGGAGCCTGGGGGCGAGCCGGTTTTTCCGGGTGCATTGCGAGCGCCAGTGCGTGCAAATGGCGGCTGATGAATACCGAGAATCCAAGATGCTCGTACAGCTCATAGGCTGAAATCGGGCAGTGGCTTCTGGCCAGGCTGAGAATACTGCGCAGGCCGGTTTCCTCATCGTGGATCCCCTGGGACCAGCCATGCTGCAAACCTTGTTGCTGCAGCAACTGCCATAGCCATGGCGTCCTGGAAAAAAGCTCTTCGCTCCAGAGAACGGGCAGCGTTGAGTGATTGCAATGCGCTATTACCGGGTCTATTTGCGTGACGTTGTTTTTTTCATATTGAACGTTCCACTCATGGGGAAAATTGTTCAGGTTCACCGTACTGGCGTCGGCTCCGACTGAGTTAGAAGTAACTGAAAATCCACAAAATTTATATCCAAGGTTTCTAACGAAGTTGAGCGCGATTCGATAGGCCGTATTGATCTCTTGCGTGTGCGCCAAATGATTGAGCTGTGACTCCTTCCAAATCTCCATAGTATTTTCTCCATGTGCGTATTGTCCGTTGGCAGTATTGGATCCGAAATGCGGCACGTCACGGAGTGTAGGACAGTTCTTACAGAAATGGTCCGACAATTTTGCTCTTTTGACTGTTGGAAAAGTGTGTTGAAGGTTCTTAGACAATGGAGGCGTTATAAGATGTCGTGTGGCATTTTGTAATCATTGATGTATGTTGCATTTGGTAAACAGTCTTTGGTATGGATTAATGTCACTACAAATTGTCGGTGGTTACGCCGCTTTCTTTGCGGGACACTGGGGCATCTTCGATTGGAGCCTTCCATGTCCGTCAGTGAAGAAAAATTTACCCGTCAGACCTTGCTTGAGGTTCATCCCCTGACCCAGAGCCTGTTTACCTTGCGTGCCACCCGGGACGCAGGGTTTCGGTTTCGGGCGGGGCAGTTTGCCCGATTGGGTGTCACCAAGGCTGACGGCAGCACGGTATGGCGCGCCTACTCCATGGTGTCCTCGCCCTATGACGAGTTCCTCGAGTTCTTTTCAATTGTCGTACCGGGCGGTGAGTTCACCAGCGAGCTCAGCCGCCTGGGGGTTGGCGATGCATTGCTGGTCGACCGCCAGGCGTTCGGTTACCTGACGCTGGACCGTTTTGTCGATGGGCGCGATCTGTGGCTGTTATCCACAGGCACGGGCATCGCGCCGTTCCTGTCGATACTCCAGGACTTCGAAGTCTGGGAGCGATTCGAGCGGATCATCCTGGTCTACAGCGTTCGCGAAGCCCGGGAACTGGCTTATCAGGAGCTGATCGCCGGGCTGGCCCAGCGTGATTATCTGGCAGAGTACGCACACAAACTGCAATTCATCACCACGGTCACTCGTGAGCAGCATCCCGGTTCATTGAACGGGCGGATCACTACGCTGATTGAAAACGGCGAACTGGAGCGCGCGGCGGGTGTTGCGCTGACCCCTGAGCATTCTCGGGTCATGTTGTGTGGCAACCCGCAGATGATCGATGACACGCGCAAGCTGCTTAAACAGCGGGACATGCACTTGAGCCTCAGCCGGCGCCCCGGCCAGGTGGCGGTAGAAAATTTCTGGTAAAAAAAACGGCGCCTCGAAGGCGCCGTACTTTTTTGCCAATGCTGTCAAGGCCGGTTGTTCTGGGCCTTGAGCAAGTCGCGGATCTCGCCCAGCAACTCTTCTTCCTTGGTTGGAACCGGCGGCAGGCTAGGGGCCACGGCCTCTTCGCGCTTCAGGCGGTTGATGGCCTTGACGCCCATGAAGATCGCGAAGGCGACAATGACAAAGTCGATGATGGTCTGGAAGAATTTGCCATAAGCCAGCACCACCGCCGGAGTCGCGCCGTCCGCTGCCTTGAGCGTTACGACCAGATCAGTGAAGTCCACGCCACCGATCAGCATCCCGATTGGCGGCATGATCAGGTCACCGACAAACGAGGTAACGATCTTGCCGAAGGCCGCACCGATAATGATGCCGACGGCCATGTCGACCACGTTGCCTTTGACCGCGAAGGCCTTGAACTCATTTAGCACGCCCATAGGTTATTTCCTTGTTACAGATGAGATTGATGAGCGCAGTGTAAATCAGCAAATCGCATTCTGCTCGAATCAACTGCCTGCCGTGCTTGCAGCAATCGACGGCGGGTGATGTTGAAAAACGCACCGATTGATCTCAACTGTGGGGTGGCCAGGCCTTTTGCGGTGTTTTGCATACGACGTTTTTCAGCGATATGGCTTCTATGTGTGAGCGAGCCAGGGTCAAGGGACTATCCCTGGATCGGGACGTTAAGTTTATCGGGTAGTTAGAAGTCGGCGGGCGGAATGTGGACTGTTTGGTTAGTTTTGGGGTTGGCAAGTTGCGTATTTTTCTTGGTTAATAACCGCGCATTATGTAAGTGTATTTGAGGTTGTGTTTTAAATGTGTAAATGAATAAGGTTTGTATAGGTTTTCAAGTTGCGCAATAGAGCTTGTCTCTAGAGTTTGTTGGTTATATTGAACAAAAAACTTATACAAGGCTTGTAAGTGAGTGTGTATCAATCTGTCTGAGTTTAATGGGGCTGTTTGAAGTCACCAAAAGGGTTGCGAAGTATCCGGCCGCACTCGCGCGCTTCAGCTGAGCTATCATCGCGTTTTTTTCCGGGAGTTCCGATGGCCAAGGCCAAGCGCATGTACGGCTGCACCGAGTGCGGCTCAACCTTCCCCAAATGGGCCGGCCAGTGCGGTGAGTGCGGAGCCTGGAACACGCTCACCGAAACCATGGTGGAAAGCGGCGGGGCAGCCGCCCCCAGCGGTCGTACCGGGTGGACCGGCCAGCAGGCGCAGATCAAGACCCTGGCCGAAGTCAGTGTCGAAGAAATTCCGCGCTTCTCCACCGCTTCCAGCGAGCTCGACCGGGTTCTGGGTGGCGGTCTGGTGGATGGCTCGGTGGTGCTGATCGGTGGCGACCCCGGCATCGGCAAGTCGACCATTCTGTTGCAAACCTTGTGCAACCTCGCCAAGAGCATGCCGGCGCTGTACGTCACCGGCGAAGAATCCCAGCAGCAAGTGGCCATGCGTGCGCGGCGCCTGGGGTTGCCCCAGGATCAACTGCGGGTCATGACCGAAACCTGCATCGAAACCATCATTGCCACGGCTCGTCAGGAAAAGCCCAAGGTGATGGTGATCGATTCGATCCAGACGATCTTTACCGAGCAACTGCAATCGGCACCGGGGGGCGTATCCCAGGTGCGTGAAAGCGCGGCGTTGCTGGTGCGTTACGCCAAACAGAGCGGCACAGCGATTTTCCTGGTGGGCCACGTCACCAAGGAAGGCGCGCTGGCTGGCCCTCGGGTTCTGGAACACATGGTCGACACCGTGCTGTATTTCGAAGGCGAGTCCGACGGGCGCCTACGTTTGTTGCGGGCAGTGAAGAACCGTTTCGGTGCGGTCAATGAACTGGGTGTGTTCGGCATGACCGACAAGGGCCTGAAAGAAGTCTCCAACCCCTCGGCGATTTTTCTGACCCGTGCCCAGGAAGAAGTCCCGGGTAGCGTGGTGATGGCAACTTGGGAAGGCACGCGGCCGATGCTGGTGGAGGTTCAGGCGCTGGTGGACGACAGCCACCTGGCCAACCCCCGTCGGGTCACGCTGGGGCTGGATCAGAACCGGCTGGCAATGTTGCTGGCGGTGCTGCACCGCCACGGTGGCATTCCGACCCACGACCAGGACGTGTTTCTCAACGTGGTCGGCGGAGTCAAGGTGCTGGAAACGGCGTCCGACCTGGCGTTGATGGCGGCGGTGATGTCCAGCTTGCGCAACCGGCCGTTGCCCCACGATCTGCTGGTATTCGGTGAGGTCGGGCTTTCCGGTGAGGTGCGTCCGGTGCCGAGTGGTCAGGAGCGCTTGAAGGAAGCTGCCAAGCACGGGTTCAAGCGGGCCATCGTGCCCAAGGGCAATGCGCCGAAGGAGGCGCCGGCTGGGTTGCAGATTATTGCTGTTACGCGTCTGGAGCAGGCGTTGGATGCATTGTTCGAATAACTTGCAGGTTGAATACAAACCCTGTGGGAGCGAGCTTGCTCGCGATAGCATTGATTCAGACAATCTCTTTATTGACTGAACGGCCGCCATCGCGAGCAAGCTCGCTCCCACAAAGATTTTCGGTGATGGCTAGATCTCGATCAGCGCACCTAGTTCTCGCTCCAGTTCCTGCGGATCAGCGAGATTGAGCTCGATCAATCGCCGCAGGCGTTCGATGGACTCCAGACTGATGTGCAGGCAGACAAAGCCGAGTTGGCCATGGTCGTCGTGGGCCAGTTGCACATCCATGGTGATGTCGGCCTCTTCGCTCAGATGAATGTCCACCAGGAAATCCTGCTGTGGATTGCCCAGCCAGGGATCGGGTCGCTCGATCAGCAAGCCCTTGAGCGACAGGTCGATCAACTTCACCGGCCACGTTGACTCACCCTGGCTCAGCTCGGTTCGGGCATCGAACGCAATACGTTTGAAGCGGCGACGTTCGGCAGGGTGCTCGCTCATGGCGCGATCCTCGGAAATGTACGCTGACTATAGACCCGCATGATCAGAGGCTGCCAGCGCGTGCAGGTGTCTAGACCAATGTCGGGGTATGGTCTTTGCCGTCAGGAGCGCTAAACTCGGGGTGGCTGTCTTTCTTGTCCACTCTGGCTGGAATAATAAAATGAAAAATAATAATAGCCCGCTACGCCATTTGCCTTGGCTGGTGCTGGCAATCGTAGGTGCGTGCGCCCTGGGTGTCGTGGCATTGCGCCGAGGCGAGGCAATCAACGCCTTGTGGATTGTGGTCGCTGCCGTGGCCATCTATCTGGTCGCCTACCGCTACTACAGTCTGTTCATCGCTAACAATGTCATGCAACTCGATGCGCGACGGGCCACTCCCGCTGTGCTCAATAATGACGGTCTGGACTACGTTCCAACCAACAAGCACATTCTTTTTGGTCACCACTTTGCGGCCATCGCTGGCGCGGGGCCTCTGGTCGGCCCGGTATTGGCGGCGCAGATGGGCTACCTGCCCGGTACTCTGTGGCTGATCGCCGGCGTGGTGCTGGCCGGTGCCGTTCAGGACTTCATGGTCCTGTTCATGTCCACCCGCCGCAACGGGCGTTCCCTGGGGGACATGGTCCGTGAGGAAATGGGCCGCATCCCCGGCACCATCGCGCTGTTCGGCTGCTTCCTGATCATGATCATCATCCTCGCGGTGCTGGCACTGATCGTGGTCAAAGCCCTGGCCGAAAGCCCTTGGGGGATTTTCACGGTGATGGCGACCATCCCGATCGCGATGTTCATGGGCATCTACATGCGCTACATCCGCCCGGGTCGTATCGGTGAGATCTCGGTGATCGGCGTATTGCTGCTGCTGGGTTCGATCTGGCTCGGCGGGCAGATTGCCGCGGATCCGGTGTGGGCCAAGGCCTTCACCTTTACCGGTATCCAGATCACCTGGATGCTGATCGGCTACGGTTTTGTCGCGGCGGTACTGCCGGTGTGGCTGATCCTGGCACCGCGTGACTATCTGTCGACCTTCCTGAAAATCGGCACCATCGTCGCCCTGGCCATCGGCATCCTGGTGACCATGCCCGAGCTGAAAATGCCGGCCCTGACCCAGTTTGTCGACGGCACTGGCCCGGTATGGAAGGGCGGTCTGTTCCCGTTCCTGTTCATCACCATCGCTTGTGGTGCGGTATCCGGTTTCCACGCGCTGATTTCCTCCGGCACTACGCCGAAGCTGCTGGATAACGAAACCAACGCCCGCTACATCGGCTACGGCGGCATGCTGATGGAATCGTTCGTGGCGATCATGGCCATGGTTGCCGCTTCAGTGATCGAGCCTGGCGTGTACTTCGCCATGAACAGCCCGGCGGCCGTGGTCGGCGGTGATGTGGTGGCCGTTGCGACAGCCGTCAGCAACTGGGGCTTTGCGATTACCCCGGAAGCCCTGCAAGCCGTAGCCCACGATATTGGTGAAACCACCATCCTGGCCCGTGCCGGTGGTGCGCCGACCCTGGCGGTCGGTATCGCGCAGATCCTGCACAGTGTTCTGCCGGGCGAGAACACCATGGCGTTCTGGTACCACTTCGCGATCCTGTTCGAAGCGCTGTTCATCCTGACTGCCGTGGATGCCGGCACCCGTGCCGGGCGTTTCATGCTGCAGGACTTGCTCGGCTCCTTCGTTCCGGCGCTCAAGCGCACGGAATCCTGGACCGCCAACCTGATCGCCACCGCCGGTTGTGTGGCCATGTGGGGCTGGTTGCTGTATCAGGGCGTGATCGATCCGTTGGGTGGCATCAATACCCTGTGGCCACTGTTCGGTATCTCCAACCAGATGCTGGCCGGTATCGCGCTGATGCTCGGCACCGTCGTGCTGATCAAGATGAAACGCCAGCGTTATGTCTGGGTCACCATGTTGCCAGCCGTATGGCTGTTGATCTGCACCACGACAGCGGGCTTCATCAAGCTGTTCGATGCCAACCCGGCGATCGGCTTCCTGGCCCTGGCGAAGAAATACAGCGATGCCCTGGCCAACGGCCAGATCCTCGCCCCGGCCAAGGACATCACCCAGATGCAGCACGTGATTTTCAACGCCTACACCAACGCAACGCTGACCGCGCTGTTCCTGTTCGTGGTGTTCAGCATCCTGTTCTATGCACTCAAGGTCGGTATTGCCGCCTGGGGTAAAAAAGAGCGTACGGATAAAGAGTCGCCATTCCAGGCGCTGCCGGATGCGTAACCAGAGGATTGCAGCATGTTCAATGACTTGAGTCGCCTCGGTAAATACCTCGGACAGGCCGCGCGCCTGATGGTCGGGATGCCCGACTACGACAACTATGTCGAGCATATGCAGACCAAGCACCCGGATAAACCGGTGATGAGCTATGAGATGTTCTTTCGGGAGCGTCAGGAAGCCCGTTACGGTGGCAAGGGTGGGCCGAAGTGCTGTTGATCCGGATTGCGGGTTAACAGCAAAACCTGTGGGAGCGAGCCTGCTCGCGAAAGCGGTGTCCCAGTCAGCCTATTTGTTGAAGCTGACGGCCCCTTCGCGAGCAGGCTCGCTCCCACATTTGTTTTGTGTTGTTTATCAGTTTTGTGAAACAGGAGATCAATTTTGTCCTCTCCCATCCCCGTAACAATCCTCAGCGGCTTCCTCGGCGCCGGCAAGACTACCCTGTTGCGTCACCTGCTCAAGGCCGAGCACGGTCTGAAAATTGCCGTGATCGAGAATGAATTCAGCGATGCCGGTATCGATACCCAGTTGTTGGGCGATGAGCCGGTACAAGTGATGACGCTGTCCAACGGCTGCGTCTGCTGCACCATCCACACCGACCTGACTAAAGCGCTTTATCTGTTGCTCGAGCGTCTGGACCGGGGCGACATCGCCTTCGACCGCCTGGTGATCGAATGCACCGGCCTGGCTGATCCGGCACCGGTGGCGCAAACCTTTTTCATCGACGAAGAGTTGCGTGAGCGCTATATCCTCGACGGCATCATTACCCTGGTCGACGCGGCACATGCAGACCTGCACCTGACCCAGACTATCGCCCAGGCGCAGGTCGGATTCGCCGACCGCTTGCTGGTGAGCAAGCGCGACCTGGTGGACGAACCGACCTTCACCGCGTTGAGCGAACGCCTGACCCGCATCAACCGGCGTGCGCCGATCCGCATGGTTGACCACGGCAAGATCGACCTGGCCGAGTTGCTAGATGTGCGCGGTTTCAACCTCAACGCCGACCTCGGTGGCGGCGTGAGTTTGCGCCCGGTCAGCCAGGCAGCTCCGTCTATCGACCGCATTTCCAGTCTGGTGCTGCGCACTGAAAAACCGCTGGATATCGACAAGCTCAGCGAGTTCATGAACGAACTGCTGGAGGAGCATGGCAAGCAGTTGCTGCGCTACAAAGGCGTGTTGAACATTCTTGGTGAATCCCGTCGCATGGTGTTTCAGGGGGTGCTGAAGCTTTATGGTTTTGACTGGGATACCGAGTGGGCGGAAGACGACGTGCGCGAAAGCGTGATCGTGTTCATTGCCGATGACTTGCCGGAAAAAAAGATCCGCGAGGGGTTTGCGCGGGTGGCTGCGCAGTAACGTCAAAAATTGCAGTGAGCCCTGAGCCGCCATCGCGAGCAGGCACGCTCCCACACTTGAAGTGCAGTTCCCTGTGGGGGCGAGCCTGCTCCGGGCGGCGTTCCGCCGAAAGCGGACTAACCTGCGGCACAGTTTTGGCCCAGTACCGATGCAGGACTCAGCAACAAATCTTCCAGGTAATCCAGATGCCGGTTGAGCGCGACTTGGGCCTTCGCGGCATCGCCTCGCTCCAGCGCATCCAGAATCTCCATGTGCTCCACGCAATATTCCTTCTGCTGCAGATCAAACTGCGCAATCGCCAAGGAAGTCAGCGGTACCAGGCTCTCAAGGAAATGCGCTAGCGGTGCATTCCCCGCCATTTGTGCCAACTGCAGATGAAACTCTCCCGACAAGCGAATCGCCCGGCCACGCTCGGTGCACTGATGCTCGTTATCGACCAGTGTCCGCAGGCGCTTCAAGTCTTGCGCGCAGGGTCGCTGACACGCCAGCCGCACCAGCATGATCTCGGCCAGACGCCGGGCGTGCAGTGTCTGCCGGGTCTGCTCGGCATCAAGCTCGGCGACGCGGGGACGATGGTTGACCCGAAGGATGATGATCTGCTGGTGGGACAGCCGCGTCAGCACATCACGCATGTCGCTGCGCCTTGCACCGAACATCTGCGCCAGGCTTTCTTCGGTAAAGCGACTGGCCGAATGGATGCGCTGTTCGAAAATGGCATCGAGGACACGCGAATACAGATCATCCACCGACGGGCGGACGGGCAGGGTGGCGAGCGTTTGTGGCGAGGCGAAGCTGTTCATGGCCAATCTCCAGTTCGAAGAGGTTTCAACTGCCGAGGTTGTCTTCCGGGATGTTCAGTTCGATGCCCATGCGCTGGCCTTCGCACAAAATGTGCCGGCGCATCTCGGCGCTGGCCTGGGCGCTGTTCTTGTTGCGGATCGCGCGCACCACGGCTTCGTTTTCTTCAAGGCGTTCAGCCAGATGCTCCGGGGAGTTGCGCAACACTTCGGCGCTTTGCTTGAGGGCATTGCTGGTTTGCTGGACCACGCTCTGGAAGATCGGGTTCGACGTCAGCGTGAACAGCTCTTCGTGGAACGCGATGTAGGCGCTTACGCCAGCTTCACTGTCATTGGCCTCCAGGGCTTCGCGCATGTCCATCAGGGTCAGGCGCAGTTGCCCGACCTCCTTGCTGCTGATGGACTGCGCCACGAGGCCGACGATGAACGGCTCGAGCGTGTAGCGCAGTTGCAGCACGTCTTCCAGGCTCGCTGCGGCCACTGCACTGTCATGCGCCTGGTTGTCAGCGAGATTGGCTTCGAGCACCACCACGCCTTTGCCCGGCATCGAACGCACCAGGCCAAGGGTTTCCAGGACGATGACGGCTTCACGCAGGCTCGGGCGGCTGATACCCAGCTGTTCGGCCAGTTCACGTTGCCCCGGCAGCATTTCGCCGGAGCGCCACTGACCTCGGGCCAAGGCGGCCCGTAGTTTTTCCACGACTGAAGTTACGACGGTCGACGAGGTAATCACTGTTCGCTCCATGAGCATTTAAAAGTGGTGAAGGTGTGCCGGCCAAGGCGAGGCCGGCACACCGTTGATTCAGAATTCCTGCTGATGTGCCGGTGCAATCGGTTTTCTTGGCTGGAAGGTATAACCCGCCTGGCCCGAAAGTACCTTGTTCGCCCGCTGCACATCGATGTCCTTTTCCCATCGCGCGATGGCGACGGTCGCCACGCAGTTACCGATCAGGTTGGTCAGCGCCCGGCCGATCCCCATGAACCAGTCCACGGCCAGCACCAGCACCAGGCCCACCACCGGAATGGCCGGAATGGCTGTCAGGGTGGCCGCCAGAATCACCAGCGCCGAGCCCGGAATACCGTGGGCCCCCTTGGAGGTGATCAACGATACCAACAGAATCGTCAGCAGGTCGGTCATTGCCAGCGGCGTGCCGGTGGCATTGGCGATGAACACGATGGCCAGGGTCAGGTAGATCGAGAAACCGTCGAGGTTGAACGAGTAACCCGTTGGAATCACCAGCCCGACCGTCGAACTGCCGATGCCCAGGTGCTCAAGCTTGCGCATGATTTGAGGCAGCACAGCGTCGGACGAAGCGGTGCCCATGACGATCAGCAGTTCTTCGCGCAGGTACTTGAGCAACGGCCACATCTTCAAGCCAGAGAGGCGCATCACCAGGCCGAGAATCAGCGTCACGAAAGCCACGCAGGTCAGGTAGAACAGGCCGACCAGGCTGCCCAGGTGTTGCAGCGAGTCCAGGCCATACTTGCTGGTGGTGAAGGCGATCGCACCGAACACACCGATCGGCGCCAGGCGCACGATCATGCCCATGATGCGGAAAATCACATGGCTGAGTTCATTGATCAGCCGCGAAATGCCCGATGCCGCCTCGCCCACCAGATTCAGCGCACTGCCGAACAGCACAGAGAACAGGAGGACTTGCAGGATGTTGTTATCGGCAAAGGCACCAATCACCGACGTCGGAATCAGGTCCATCAGGAACTGTGTGGTGGTGTGCATGTGCTGGCCGCGCTGGGCAATGTCGCCCATGTCGGCTGCGGAAAGCTGCTCCAGGTGAATGTTCGCGCCGCTGCCGATACCGGTGCTGAAGGCAAACACCAGACCGATCACCAGAGCGATGGTGGTCAGGATTTCAAAGTAGATCACCGATTTTAGGCCGATACGGCCGACCTTCTTCAGGTCGCCGGCACCGCTGATGCCGCTGACCACTACGCAAAACACAATCAAGCCAATGAGCATTTTGATCAGCTTGATAAAACCGTCACCGAGCGGTTTGAGCTGAGCGGAGTATTCGGGAAGGGTCAGCCCACAGACGATGCCGAGCACCAGTCCGAGAACCACTTGGAGGAAGATTGAACGCGAGCACCATCTGAGCATGGGAGGAATCCTGGTCGGTGTCCTGGCTGCCGTGTGCGGAGCACATCAGATTCAGGACTTAATTATTGTGGTCTTACCGGTATGTCCAGTGCAGGCGCAGTCTAGGCGCTATTTTTGGGTGTTCGCAAGTAAAAATTAGAAAATTGGCATGACCGGTCTTACCAGTTGGTGAGTGAGCCCGGTTTAGAGCCTTTCCCCCGGCTGAATAAAAAACGGGCGAAAAAAAACCGGCCATCTCTGGCCGGTTTTTATAGCTACGGTTTAACGGGCTGATTAAGCGCCGTACACCGGCAGCTTCTTGCAGATGGCCTTGACCTTCTCACGAACGGCATCGATCACCGCTTCGTTGTTCAGGTCAGCCAGGATGTCGCAGATCCAGCCGGCCAGTTCCTTGCACTCTGCTTCCTTGAAGCCACGAGTGGTCACAGCCGGGGTGCCGAAGCGCAGGCCGGAGGTGACGAACGGGGAACGTGGATCGTTTGGCACGGAGTTCTTGTTCACGGTGATGAACGCTTTGCCCAGCGCGGCATCGGCGTCTTTACCGGAGATTTCCTGCTTGATCAGCGACAGCAGGAACAGGTGGTTCTGAGTACCACCGGAAACCACGTCGAAACCGCGCTCGATGAACACGCTGGCCATGGCCTGGGCGTTCTTCACCACTTGCTGCTGGTAAACCTTGAACTCAGGCTGCAGCGCTTCCTTGAAACAGATCGCCTTGGCCGCGATCACGTGCTCCAGAGGACCACCCTGAGCGCCCGGGAATACGGCGGAGTTCAGCTTCTTCTCGATATCGGCGTTGGCGCGAGCCAGGATCAGGCCACCACGTGGACCGCGCAGGGTCTTGTGGGTGGTGGTGGTCACGACGTCAGCGAATGGAACCGGGTTCGGGTAGACGCCAGCGGCGACCAGACCGGCCACGTGGGCCATGTCGACGAACAGGTAGGCACCTACTTTGTCGGCGATTGCACGGAAGCGCGGGAAGTCGAGGATCTGCGAGTAGGCAGAGAAACCGGCCACGATCATTTTCGGCTTGTGCTCAACGGCCGGGCGCTCGACTTCGTCGTAGTCGATCAGGCCGTTGGCGTCGATGCCGTACTGGATGGCGTTGTACAGCTTGCCCGAAGACGAAACGCTGGCACCGTGGGTCAGGTGACCGCCGTGGGCCAGGCTCATGCCCAGGATGGTGTCGCCGGCCGACAGCAGGGCCAGGTAAACGGCGCTGTTGGCTTGCGAACCGGCGTGCGGCTGAACGTTGGCGTAGTCGGCGCCGAACAGCTCTTTGGCGCGGTCGATAGCCAGCTGCTCGACGATGTCTACGTACTCGCAACCACCGTAGTAGCGCTTGCCCGGGTAACCTTCGGCGTACTTGTTGGTCAGTACCGAGCCTTGGGCTTCCATCACAGCAGGGCTGGTGTAGTTTTCCGAAGCGATCAGCTCAATGTGCTCTTCCTGGCGCTGAGCTTCTTGCTCCATGGCGGCAAAGAGATCGGCGTCGTACTTGGCAATAGTCAAATCACGGCTGAACATGGCGGTCCTCAAGGATCGGGGGCGGAAAAGGGGGGCATTCTAACCCAATGGGTTTTAGATGGCATATGAAACGGCATCATGTCGCAGACAAGTGGCATTCACGGTGCGCGGCTGAATATTCGGACACAAATTATCCCTGAAGCACGGAGTCGCATTGGGCATCCTTGTTTTTTGCGGGGCACACCTTGTTCTGGAAGCCTGGATAAAGACTTGAGCTGACGAGCGTCTTGCCCCTGAACGCTGGACAGGAGGCCGATGGATGATGCCCGTAACCGATCTGATGCCCACCACGCCCGTTTCTGCGCAGGCTTGCCCATTTCGTCGGATAGCCCTTGCATGGGCCATCCTGTTGGCTTGCATGGTGCCCGGCACGACGTACGCCCTGGCCAATGATCCTGTGCTGCTGGACAGTCCCGCCGGGCAGTTTGCAATCGATCCGGACACGCTGGCCATTTCCCTCACGACTTCACAGGGCAAGCGCCTGGCGCTGGCGTCCCCGGCGTTCAGCGGTAGCAGGGTCGAGCGGCTGTCGGATCACGAATGGCAAGTGGCGGCAGGTACGGCCCGGTACAAGGTCGCGGCCAATATCGAGTTCGGTGCCTTACGGGTGTCAGTCCGGTCGCAAGGTCCATCGGTGTTGAACTGGCCACGGACCGCGGATCCCGGGGCCATCAGGGCTTATGCATTTCCTTTTGGCGAGGGCAGTTATGTGCCGGCGGACGACCCCGGGTGGCTTGACTGGATGGTGCGTCGTTACGAGCCGGAAAGTGTGCTGAGTATTCTTTCCATGCCGTTCTGGACGGAGTTGCGAGAGGGGCTTTCCGTGACCTGGCTGTTGGAAACACCCCTGGATACAACGTTTGATGTCGAACGCAGGGAAGATCGGGCACGACCTGGTTTTACTCACCGCTTCTCCTCTTTATCACCCGATGCCGCTTATACCCTGCGTATTGTGCCCGGTCCGCAGGACCCGTTGGCCGGGGCGCGTGGATACCGGCAGTGGCTGCAAGCAAGCGGCCAGTTTGTCTCCTTGAACGACAAGATCGCTACGACGCCCGAAGTCGCCCGGTTAGGAGGGGCATCTCATATCTATCTGTGGGGCAGCGATCCGCTGAAAGTCGCGGACATCGTTCAATGGAGAGCGTTTCTGGAACAGTTTCGGCGCCAGCGAGGCGATGACACGCAACTGGCGGGCCGTCTGTGGAAGGTGCTTGATGATGAAAAGCGCAAAACCGTCGAGAAGGCGTTCAAGGCGGCAGCCAGGAACCCGGGTGATATCGAGCCGTGGCTGAAAAGAGAGGTGATTCGAGCGCTCAACGCGGCACTGTTGAAGGTGATTGCCCGTCCCGAAGTGACACCGCTGCCGGGCGGGCATGACCCTGGCGGTGAAGTGGCATGGGCACGGGATATGAGCGTCGCCATGGAACAGGCCTTCGGTCCGCTGTTGGCTCCCGCCCGAGGTTGGGGAGGCGGTCTCTCGACCGACTTGGTCAGCGCGCTGCAATCGGCAGGTTTGCGCCGTGCCTGGCTGGGCGTCAGTGAGTGGCGAACGGCGCTTTGGCATCCTGAAGCCATTGAACAGGCCAAGGCGGCGGGTTACCTGGTCGGCGTCTATGACAGCTATGGCAGCGCTCACCCCTCGAACCTTGCGGCAACCTGGTCTACCGCGCAGATGGGCGATGAATTGGCGAATGCCGGTTACCGGGATCAAAACGGCCAACCCGCCACCGGTTTTGGCGGACGGGGGGTGTATGTCAGCGCTCGTGCAGCCCATGACTATGCTCGAAAACGCATCGATGCGATTGCACAAAACGCTGGGCTCAACAGCTATTTCCTGGATGTGGATGGCGCCGGCCCACCGCGTGAGGACCATACGCCCGGGCGCGAGACCAGTGAGTCGCAGGACAGTCAGAGCGTGCGCCAGAGGCTGGCTTATCCTGCCCGGGCATTTGGCCTGGTGACCGGGACGGAAGGCGGGTTGTCCTGGTACGCCCCACAGTTCGCGTTTGCCCAGGGCATGACGACGCAGCCCTTCGCCTGGATGGATCCTGACATGAAGGATTCACGCTCGCCGTACTATCGAGGCCGTTACTGGCCCGACGAAACGCCCAGTCTTTACTTCAAGCCTGTACCGCTCAAGTCTTCGATCGCCCGTTATGTGCGCTCGCCATGGTTTCGCCTGCCGCTTTATCAGATCGCCTTGCATGACAGCGTCGTGACAACCCATCACTGGGAGTACGGCTCATTGAAATTCAGCAATGAGTGGGAGGCGACGGCGCTTCTGCAGCTGTTGTACATGGTGCCACCGCTTTATCACCTGGCCGATGAAGTGCTCGATCGCGATCTGCCGGTGATCGCGGCCTATGACCGAATCTTCCGCCCGCTGCACGAGCGGCTGTTCAACGTGGCGATGGTGGATTTCAAGGTGTTGTCGACAGATCGCGCGCTCCAGCAATCAAGCTTTGCCGATGGAACGCGCATCACCGTGAACTTCAGCAGCGAGCCGATGGTGGCACAAGGTACGACGGTGCCTGCGCTGGCTGCGCGTGTCGAAGAACCTGACCAGCCTGTACGAGTGCATGAGATGAGTACGGTGTTCAAGGCACGTTGAGACGGCAGTGGTCAATCAAACATGAACAATGCATCGTTACTGTATTGGGCCTCGAACCGATTGGCCGGCATCGGTCGACCGAACAGATAACCCTGTACCTCGTCGCAACCGTGCTCCCTCAGGAAATCCAGCTGCTCTTGGGTTTCCACGCCTTCGGCGATCACCGCCAGGTTCAGGCTGTGGGCCATGGCAATGATTGCCCGGGCAATCTGTGCATCCTGCTCGCCGCTGGGCAGGCCATCGACAAAGGTGCGGTCGATCTTCAGAACATCGATCGGGAATTGCTTGAGGTAGTTGAGCGATGAGTAACCGGTACCGAAATCGTCGACCGCAATGCTCAGGCCGAGGTTTTTCAGGCCGTCGAGGATCTGCATCGCCTCGCTGACTTCACGCATCAGGATACTTTCGGTCAGCTCCAGTTCCAGGCACGCCGGTGGCAGGCCGGTTTCCTTGAGGATGGTGGCGATTCGCGTACCGAGTTGGCCGTCGGAGAACTGCCGCGCCGAGATGTTCACCGACACCTTCGGCACCCGCACCCTGGCCTGATGCCAGGCCTTGAGTTGGCGGCAGGCTTCGCTGATCACCCAGTCGCCGACATCCACCACCAGCCCGAGCTCTTCGAGCACAGGAATGAAATCCCCCGGCGGCACCAGCCCGCGGCGTGGATGACGCCAGCGCAACAGCGCCTCGGCACCGGTCAGGCGCTTGCCGTCACCGCTGAACTGCGGCTGGTAATACAGCACGAATTCGTTCTGTTCCAGGGCATGGCGCAAGTCGCTTTCCAGCTCCAGACGCTCCAGCGCACTGGCGTTCATGTCCGCCTGATAGAACTGGAAGTTGTTCTTGCCACGCTCCTTGGCGTGGTACATCGCGGTGTCGGCGTTCTTCATCAACTGGCTGAGTTCGTTGCCGTCCTGTGGACTCAGGGCGATGCCGATACTGGCCGTGACGAAGAACTCGCGGCCTTCGAGCACGAAGGGTTTCACCAGGCTGGCGAGAATCTGTTCGGCCACATGGATCGCCCGGTTCAGGGCGATTTCACGGTTGGCTCGCGGTTGCAGGAGCAAAGTGAATTCGTCACCGCCCATACGCGCCACGGTGTCGTCATCGGCGACGCAACCGAGCAGGCGCGTGGCCATTTCCTTGAGCATGCGGTCGCCGGCGGCGTGGCCCAGGGAGTCGTTGATCGGCTTGAAACGGTCGAGGTCGAGGAACATCAGCACCACCCACGACTTCTGCCGCTCGGCCGATTGCAGTGCCGTGTGCAGGCGATCCTGGAACAGCGAACGGTTGGGCAGGTGGGTCAGGGCGTCGTAGTAGGCGAGGCGGTGAATCCGCTGCTCGCTGGCCTTGCGCTCGCTGATGTCGCTGAAGAAACACACATAGCTGGCCAGGTCGCCTTCATCGTCGAGCACGGCGGTGATCCCGACCCAGGCCGGGTAATGCTCGCCATTACGGCGCTTGAGCCAGACTTCGCCCTCCCAGGTACTGTGCTGGCCCAATTGCTTGAGCACGTAACGCAGATGGGCTTCCTGCTGGTCGTCGACCGTCAGCATGTTCGGCAGCTGGTCGAGGACCTGCTCCACGGCGTAACCGCTGACACGACTGAAGGCTTCGTTGGCCTGGACGATGTAGCCGGCCGGGTCGGTGATCAGGATCGCCGAGGTCGAGTGTTCGAATACCGTGGCCGCCATGCGCAGGTCTTTTTCGGCCCGGCGTTGCTGGCTGATGTCGCGGCCGACGCCGAGCACGCCTTCGAAGGTGCCGTGTTCGTCCCAGACCAATACCAGGCGCAGTTCGATCGGGATCTTGCGCCCGTCGGCCCGCAGGCAATCGAACAGGAACAGTTGGGTTTGCACCTGGCTGCGCAACAGCGCCAGTTGGTCCGGCTGATCCAGCGCTTTGCTGACCCGGTCCATCAGGTGGTAGATGCCGGTCAGTTGTTGCGGGTTGGCGATGGTCGATTGCCAGCCGTTCTGGAAAATCCACTCGACGCCGTAACCCAGCACCGCTTGCACCGAGGGGCTGACGTAATTGAGGTTAAGGCGGCTGTCGGTGGAGAAGATCACGTCACTGATGCTTTCGGCGAGCATCCTGTAGCGCTGCTCGCTGTCGCGCAGGGATTCGCTGGCTTCGATCTGGTCGGTGATGTCCTTGGCCACGCCGATGATCCGCGTGACCTGGTCTTCCTTGTCCCGCGCCAGCGCCTGCTCGCGAATCTCGAAGCG
Source organism: Pseudomonas sp. S2_F07 (assembly GCF_054668325.1). Classification (NCBI taxonomy): domain Bacteria; kingdom Pseudomonadati; phylum Pseudomonadota; class Gammaproteobacteria; order Pseudomonadales; family Pseudomonadaceae; genus Pseudomonas; species Pseudomonas sp. S2_F07. Next base: position 3,011,117 of record NZ_CP162758.1, on the reverse strand, counting down.
TCGCCACTGGCCGTCCCGATGGCGGAAGCGCAATTGGCACTGCATCAACTGGCGATAACCGGCCTGGCGCTGGATCTGGCGGGAGCGGTGGTAATAGTCGGCGTCTTCGGGATGCAGGAGGATTTCCCAGAAGTATTCGCCCATCTGGTGCAGTTCGGTGCGGTTGTAACCCAGGGTCTGGCCCAGATGGTGGTTGCTGTAGATCATCCGCTGGCTGATCACATCCTGCACATACAGGTGATCCGGCACGGTGCGCACCACGTCCGACCAGAACCCTTCGCGCTCCTGCAGCGACAGTTCGATGAGCTTGCGGCTGGTGATGTCGGTGATGCTCAGGATCACCGCTTTATAGTCGTCCTGGGTTTGCGGCAGGCGCAGCACCAGCCACAGGTGCTGGTCGCGGCCGCTGGCGTCCTGGAGCTTGATTTCCAGTTCAAGCTGTTGCTGCCGGTTGAGCATCGCGTCGAGCACCTGGTTGCCGATGGCGGTGCCGTCCTGTGGGTTTCCGTCGATCAGCAGTTTCCAGGCTTTGTCGGCGCTATCGACATTAAGCAGTTGCAGCGCAACCTGGTTGACCTCGGTGATCCGCAGTTCCTTGAGCAATGGCCGTCGTTGCTCCGGGATCGCCAGCCACGCTTGCAGTTGCTCGCTGCCCTGCAGTTGCGCCTTGTCGAAAAAGACCTTGAGCCCGGACATGTCGAGGACGCACAAGGCCACGCCGGTGCCTTCGAAAATGTCCTGGTAACGCCGGCGGCCTTCATTCAACTGGCGCTGACGCCGGCGCATGTTCAGCAAGGCGAGGAACGGCAGCATGGAAAACGCCAGGCCCAGCAGGCATTTGCCGATGAACGCCGGCAGCAGCTCTTCCAGTACGCGCTGACGGTCAAACAGACCGCGCAGTTGCCAATCGCTGCTGCTCAGCGGGACGGTCAGCACGCTGTTGGCGACATCGTCCGCGGTCAACGTTCCCGGATTGACCGAGGGCAGCGCTTCGTCGCGGCTGATGATCTGATGATTGATGCGGTTCTCCACCAGCCACAACGGGCGGCCGCCGGCCTCGCCTTGTTTGGTCAGGGACGAAAAGAAGGTGGGTGTCAGGCGCAAGACCCAATAGCCTCGGGAACTGCCGCTGGCCTGGTGCAACAGTAAGTGCACCACGGAACCGTCGGTGGCATTGCTGAAATAGTGCGCCTGTGCGTGGCTGCGGCGTACCAGTTCACCCAGGTAGTCGCTGTCATCGCTGTCGGGAGCGCTGTCACTGATGACTCTTCCCGAGGGGCTGAGCAACGCCAGGCTGCGCAGATCAGGCAGCGATTGTTGCAGTTTGCGCAACAGGGCCTGCAATTCATCGGCGTCCTGCGGTTGCTCGACGATCGGCAGCAGGTTGAGGGCGATCTGCGCATTGAGCGCCATGTTCAGGCTGACCTGCGCGGCCAGATCGGCGGTGTAGTCGATGGTGTACTGGCGCTGGTTCTTCTGGGTTTCCCGCAACTGGTCGAGCAACTGCCAGAACAGCAGGGCCAACAGCAATAATACGAGTGTCGCCAAGGTGCCCTTCAAGGTCCCGCGCAGGGGGGAGCCGGGCGCTGTGGCCGGCGCACTGGAAGTCAGAGGCGGAGGGACAATGGACAAGCTGTAATCCTGCGGTTTGGCTGGACTGGCGCGACGTGCACTATAAGCCGGACGCCCGAAGGGCGGCTAGCATGCCTTGAGTTGTGGCGAAGTGCCAGCCCCTGTCCGTCGGCTGGACTGCCATCTGTCATTAAGGTAGCTTTGCCGGTTACGCGGGAGCGTTCCAGCTCCTAGACTCAGACTTTTTCAGCGTCGCCTCTTACGGACGACGCGCACGGTCTGGCCGGGCATTGCCTGCGCTCCAATCATTCATCAGTCACTGACCCTAGGTTCTCCATGGCTCAATACGTATTCACCATGCATCGGCTGGGCAAAGTTGTTCCGCCGAAGCGGGAAATCCTGAAAAACATTTCTCTGTCGTTCTTCCCTGGCGCCAAGATCGGCGTACTTGGCCTCAACGGTTCGGGTAAGTCCACGCTGCTGAAAATCATGGCCGGCGTCGACACCGAGTTCGAAGGCGAAGCCCGTCCGATGCCAGAGCTGAACATCGGCTACCTGCCACAGGAACCGATTCTGGACCCGACCAAAACCGTGCGTGAAGTGGTTGAGGAAGCGGTCAGCGTCATCAAGAACGCTCAGGCACGTCTGGACGAGGTCTACGCCGCGTACGCCGAACCGGATGCCGACTTCGACAAGCTGGCGGCTGAACAGGCCAAGCTCGAAGCTATCCTGCAAGCCGGCGATGGTCACAACCTTGAGCGTCAACTGGAAGTCGCCGCCGATGCGCTGCGTCTGCCAGCCTGGGATGCCAAGGTCGAAGTTCTGTCCGGTGGTGAAAAGCGTCGTGTGGCCCTGTGCCGCCTGCTGCTGTCCGCTCCGGACATGCTGCTGCTCGACGAACCGACCAACCACCTGGACGCCGATTCCGTTGCGTGGCTTGAGCACTTCCTGCACGACTTCCCGGGCACCGTGGTCGCGATCACGCACGACCGTTACTTCCTGGACAACGTTGCCGGCTGGATCCTGGAACTCGACCGCGGCGCGGGCATTCCTTACGAGGGCAACTATTCGGGTTGGCTGGAAGCCAAGTCCGATCGTCTGGCTGCCGAATCCAAGCAGCAGTCGGCCCACGAAAAAGCCATGAAGGAAGAACTGGAGTGGGTGCGCAAAGGCGCCAAGGCCCGTCAGTCCAAATCCAAGGCTCGTCTGCAACGCTTCGAAGAAATGCAGTCGCAGGAATTCCAGAAGCGCAGCGAAACCAACGAGATCTATATCCCGGCCGGTCCGCGCCTGGGCGACAAGGTCATCGAATTCAAGAACGTCACCAAGGGCTATGGCGACCGCGTGCTGATCGACAACCTGTCGTTCTCCATGCCTAAAGGCGCCATCGTCGGCGTGATCGGCGGTAACGGTGCCGGTAAATCGACCCTGTTCCGCATGCTGATGGGCAAGGAAACGCCGGATTCTGGCAGCATCGAAGTCGGTGAAACCGTGCAGTTGGCTTGCGTTGACCAGAGCCGCGAAGACCTGGACGGCAGCAAGACCGTGTTCCAGCAGATCTCCGACGGTTCCGACCAGATCCGCATCGGCAACTACGAGATCCCGTCGCGTACCTACGTCGGTCGCTTCAACTTCAAGGGCGGCGATCAGCAGAAGTTCGTCAAGGACCTGTCCGGTGGTGAGCGCGGTCGCTTGCACCTGGCCCTGACCCTGAAGGAGGGCGGCAACGTCCTGCTGCTCGACGAACCGTCCAACGACCTCGACGTTGAAACCCTGCGTTCCCTGGAAGAGGCCCTGCTGGACTTCCCGGGCGCCGCCATTGTGATCTCCCACGACCGGTGGTTCCTTGACCGCGTCGCGACTCACATCCTGGCGTACGAAGACGACTCGCAAGCGGTGTTCTTCGAAGGCAACTACACCGAGTACGAAGCCGACCGTAAAAAGCGTCTCGGCGAAGCGGCTGCCCAGCCGCATCGTGTACGCCACAAGAAGCTGGCCTGATTTCAGGTTGGTTGCATAAAGAGCGGAGCCTTCGGGCTCCGTTTTTTTTGCCTGTGTTTTTTCAATGACACCGAGCCGCGCCATTCGCGAGCAAGCCCGCTCCCACAGGGTTTTGTGAAAGGCACAATTCTCAATTCAGAAGAAGATCCCTGTGGGAGCGGGCTTGCTCGCGAAGGCGGTGTTCCTGATGGTGCATTGCTCGAATGGTGAATCCCTATTCAGGTGCAGAATGAGTCCAAAAAGCGGACTTATTTATATCCTGTGCACCATTTAATTTCATAAGTGCGACATTTTGCGCTGTTCCTGTGCGCGATTCGTTTGTTACAGTCCGGCCCAATCTCCTCCAACGACAACAAATTTGCCGAGACTTTTTCATGATCGAATCCGTCGAATCCTTCCTTGCGCGCCTGAAAAAACGCGACCCGGATCAACCCGAGTTTCACCAGGCTGTCGAAGAAGTCCTGCGTACCCTGTGGCCGTTTCTTGAAGCCAATCCGCATTACCTGACCTCCGGCATCCTGGAGCGCATCTGCGAGCCGGAGCGTGCGGTGGTGTTTCGCGTGTCGTGGGTCGACGATCAGGGCAAGGTCCAGGTCAATCGTGGTTTCCGCATCCAGATGAACAGCGCAATCGGCCCGTACAAGGGTGGCCTGCGTTTCCACCCGTCGGTGAACATGGGCGTCCTGAAGTTCCTCGCCTTCGAGCAGACCTTCAAAAACTCCCTGACTTCATTGCCCATGGGCGGCGGCAAGGGCGGGTCGGACTTCGATCCGAAGGGTAAGAGCGACGCGGAAGTCATGCGCTTCTGCCAGGCCTTCATGAGCGAGTTGTACCGCCACATCGGTGCTGACGTTGACGTGCCGGCCGGGGACATCGGTGTCGGTGCGCGGGAAATCGGTTTCCTGTTCGGCCAGTACAAGCGCCTGAGCAACCAGTTCACCAGCGTGCTGACCGGCAAAGGCCCAAGCTACGGCGGTAGCCTGATTCGCCCGGAAGCCACCGGTTTCGGTTGCGTGTACTTCGCCGAAGAAATGCTCAAGCGTCGCGGTCTGGCCGTGGAGGGTAAACGCGTAGCGATCTCCGGCTCCGGCAACGTCGCGCAATACGCGGCGCGCAAGGTCATGGACCTGGGCGGCAAAGTGATTTCGCTGTCCGACTCCGAAGGCACGCTGTATTGCGAAAGCGGCCTGACCGAGGAGCAATGGCTGGCGGTGCTGGAGCTGAAAAACGTACAGCGCGGGCGCATCCGTGAGCTGGCCAGCCGTTTTGGCCTGGAATTTCGCGCCGGTGAACTGCCATGGGGCCTGAGCTGCGACATCGCACTGCCGTGCGCGACGCAAAACGAACTGGATGCCGACGCCGCTCGCACCTTGCTGCGCAACGGCTGCATCTGCGTGGCCGAAGGCGCGAACATGCCGACCACCCTTGAGGCGGTGGATCTGTTCATCGAGGCCGACATTCTGTTCGCGCCGGGCAAGGCGTCCAACGCCGGTGGTGTGGCGGTGAGCGGGCTGGAAATGTCGCAGAACGCCATGCGCCTGGCATGGACCGGTGGCGAAGTGGACAGCAAGCTGCACGCGATCATGCAGTCGATTCACCACGCTTGCGTGAATTACGGTGAGGAGAACGGCCGGGTCAACTACGTCAAGGGCGCGAACATCGCCGGCTTCGTCAAAGTCGCCGATGCCATGCTCGCCCAAGGTGTGGTCTAAGCCGGTTCGATACGGATCACCTCAATCAATTGATCCCCGGCAGGGCGCTGCCACAGCACTTCATCGTTGAGTCGTGCGCCGAGCAGTGCCCGTCCCAACGGTGAACCCCAATTGATCAGGTCGTGGGCGGCATCGGCCTGATCTTCGCCCACCAGTTGTACCCGGCGTTCGGTGGCGTGTTCATCGGCGTAGGTCACCCAGCTGCCGATCTGCACTTTCTCGGTCGAAGTCGCGGCGGGTACCACCTGAGCGCTGCCCAGGCGCTGCTTGAAGTAACGCAAATCACGTTCGAGATCCGCCAGGCGCTGCTTGTCGGCCTGCTCGCCTTTGGCCGATTGTTCGGCGTGCAGGGTTTGCAGTTCGGTGACTTTTCCCTGCAACAGGTCCAGGCCTTGCGGCGTGACGTAATTGGGCTGCGCGCTGACCTGCCGTTCGACTGGCTGATCGGCTTGCGCGGCGGCGTTATCTTCATTGACGAAGGCACGGCTCATGGAATTCTCCCGGTATAGGGTTTGGGCCATGGTCGCAGGCATTTGGTTTCACCGGATGTCTGAAAACGACTTATGGCGAGTGATAGGCCCGGGCGGCGTCCTGATCTTTCTGCTGCTGCCAGGCTTTACACCCGGCCATCCGTCTCACTCTCCCAAGCCGATGGCCCATAGATAAAGTCTAGAAGTGGATTTGTCGGGTGTATGTGAAAGGAGTGCATGCATTTTGTCGAACACCACATAACCCCCTGTGGGAGCGGGCTTGCTCGCGAAAGGGGCGTGTCAGCCAGCATCAATGTTGAGTGGCATATCGCATTCGCGAGCAAGCCCGCTCCCACAGGGTAAGTGGTGTGTCAGGTCAGTAGTGATACCACTTCAGCTCAAGCATCACTTCGTTCTCGGCCGTTGCCAAATGGCTGAACTCACGCTGGGCGCTCAAGCGCAGTCCGAGATTGCGGGATATTTCCCACTGTTGATTCAGGCTCAGGCTGCGGCGCACTTCACCATTGGTGAAAAAGTCGCCCTTGGCTTCCAGGCTCAAATTGCCCAGAGGGTTTTTCCACAGCACACCACTGTTGAACCCGGCGGCCGGGGCAATGAACGCGGCGAAGTCGCTGTTGTGCTCGATACGCACGGTGCCCAGGGCAAAACCGAGCAGGTCATCGCCCAGTTGCCAGGTGCCGCCACCACCGCCGTTGACATGGCTGACCAGGGTCTGGTCATCGTGCTTGCCCGGCACCCGCTCCAGGCCACCAGTGACTTGCCATGACAGCGGTTGCAGCAATTCGTTACGCGGGGTCAGGGAGCGAATGGTCGCCAGGTCCAGTTGCTGCACTTGCCAGTCATTGCCTTCGTACTGACGCAGTTTCAATTGCAGGATTTCGATCTGCGCGCCAAGGGGAAAGCTTTCGTTGTTGTCATTGAGGTCGTGATAAGCCATGCGCAAGCCGTACTCGCCAAAGGCTTTATCTCCACGGGTGCCGAGGCCGAGCTGCCAGGTGCGGGACTCGTGACCGTCTTCAGGCAGGCCCGGTTGCGGGATATCCAGCTCCGGCGCCGGGTTCTGGTTGATTGCCCGCAGCAGTTCGAAGCTGCGCTGGGCGCGCGCCGGGTCGCGCTCCTGGCCATTGGCGCGGTAACGCTCCAGACGATAGGCCGCATCGATAATCAGCGCCTGACGGTCGCGGGGTTGCGCCTTGAATGCCGGGTCCTGCAATTGTTTCTGATCGGCGCTGACTTTCAGCACCCATTGCTGCTCTTCAGGGTCCAACGGCTCGGCGCGGCTGAGCAACTCGCGCTCCCGGGACGGACGATACTGGATCGATTCCACCAGCCCAGCCGCTTTCACGGCTTTGACGGTGTCGGTCGGGATGGCCGTGAGCGGGAATTGCTCGGTCAGGCGCAGGCCCGGGCGGGCCACTTGCAGCAGTTCCAGCAAGCGGTACGAGCAGTTTTCGTCGAAGAAGAAATAGTCGAACTTGATCTGCTTGAGCTCCCAGACATGCTCGACCATGCGCGCGGTTTCCTGCCGGGTCAGGTTCAGGCGGTACTCCCACAGGTCGCGGTTTTCCAGGCTGCGGTATTCCGAGAGTTTTTCCTGGTAGGGCACCATCGCGAACAGGCCGGGATAGCCGCCCATCAGGCCTTTCCAGGCATAGATGATGCTGTTGTCCGAGCCCTCGATGTAGGCGCCGAAGTTGATCGCGTAACTGAGCAGCGAAGTCTTGTCGCTCTTCACTTCGGCCTGGTCAATGCGCAACAGGGTATGGCCGAACATCGAGGACGGGCTGTTCAAGTAGGCCGCCGGGAAGATCATCACCGCGCTGTCGGGCGAGACGTCCTTGAACCATTGCTTGAATCCGGCGCAGTCCGGCGTTGGCAGGCCGGCCAGGCCGAGTTGTTCTTTCAGCCAGCGGGTGCGGGCCGGGTAGACGCATTGAGCGTGTGTTTCACCGGCACTGGCCGGGGCGTACAAGGCTTGTACAGTCGCCGCCAGTTCATGGTCCGGATGTTCATTGCCGTCAGCGGCGAGGAAAAATTTCCGGTCACTGACATAGCTGCGCCAGCCACCGAGCTTGGCGGTTTCGTAATGGCCCAGGGAGATCCAGAAAGGGTCGTTGGCCAGTTGCTGCAAACGTTGTGGATCGATGTGAGGCGCGGCGGACAGCGGGGCGCAGACACACAGCGCCAGCCAGGCAAGGCGTTTGAGCATAGAGGGCAACTTAAATACTTGAGAAAAAGACCCAAAGAGGGGCAGGTCCAAAAAATAAAACCCGCTTCCCGAAAGAAGCGGGGCGGGTCGAGCTTAAGCCTGAGTCGCGTACTTGGCCAGACGAGGGTCGGCTTTGAGCACGGCCAGGGTGTTGGTATGCACGTCTTCTGCAGTCACGTCAGCCTTGCTGAAGATCTGCTGGAAGTGTTCGTGAGTGACGGCGGCGAAGTGCGCACGGTCTTCCGGCGCCACGCCCAGTACCACGGCATAGGTGGTCAGCGCTTCGCCCTGACCCTTGGCCATGTCTTCGGACAGCTCGTTCATCATGCCATTCATGGCAAACCAGGATTTGCCGCCATAGGTCAGCGCCGAATTGGTTGCGCAACCGTTGGTGCCTGAGGTCATGCCGAAGGTTGCGTTGCCGGAGGTGCCGTTGGTGGTGGATGCCAGGAAGTGAGCTGGAGTACCACGCTGGCCTTCGAACAGCATGTTGCCCCAACCGCAATCCGGACCGCCTGGCGCTTGCGCCATGGCATTGATGGATACAGCGGTGAAGAGAGTACCAAGAAGAATCCGTTTCATAGCTTTGTTCTCTTTGTGTGCATACCAATAGACAAGGGAGTCTGGCCCGTTCCGGTGCCAGTGGGCCGGGCATTAGCCCAGCCGCGCAGTTTGGAGTTTAGGCACGATCACGGGGTTCCGTGATTTTTTGCAAAACATTCATGGGAAACACCGGCGCAAGCCCGGCCCGCCTGGGGTTGGCCGATTGACAATGCTCAGGCCTGCGGCGCTCCTTGCCAGTCGGGCATGGGCAGCGCCAGAATGCTGCCATCTGCCCCGCCTGATTGTAAGGAAGCCCGATGCCTGATCCTGTTGCTGCCAGCTTGCGTCTAGCGCCCGAAGCGCTGACCCGTCCGTTTTCCGCTGAACAGTTCAGCTTCTCTACCACCAATGATCTGGAGCCCTTTCGCGGTGTGCTTGGCCAGGAACGTGCGGTCGAAGCCTTGCAGTTCGGTGTGGCCATGCCACGCCCCGGTTACAACGTATTCGTCATGGGCGAGCCCGGCACCGGCCGGTTCTCGTTCGTCAAACGCTACCTCAAGGCCGAAGGCAAGCGCCTGCAGACCCCGGCGGACTGGGTCTATGTCAACAACTTCGATGAACCGCGCGAACCACGTGCCCTGGAGTTGCCGTCGGGCACTGCCGGTAACTTCATTGGCGATATCAACGTTTTGATCGACAACCTGCTGGCGACATTTCCGGCAGTCTTCGAGCATCCGTCCTACCAGCAGAAGAAAAGCAGCATCGACCGCGCTTTCAACCAGCGCTACGACAAGGCCCTTGACGTCATCGAGCGTCTGGCCCTGGAAAAGGAAGTCGCGCTCTACCGCGACGCCAGCAATATTGCCTTCACCCCGATGAGCGATGGCAAGGCGTTGGACGAGGCTGAATTCGCCCAGTTGCCGGAAGCCGAGCGCGAGCGCTTTCACGAAGATATTTCGGCACTGGAGGAGCGCCTGAACGAAGAGCTCGCCAGCCTGCCGCAATGGAAGCGCGAATCGAGCAACCAGCTGCGTCATCTGAACGAAGAAACCATCACCCTGGCCTTGCAGCCATTGTTGTCGCCACTGTCGGAGAAGTACGCCGAGAACGCGGCGGTCTGCGGTTATCTGCAAGCGATGCAGGTGTACTTGCTCAAGACCGTGGTCGAGCAACTGGTGGACGACAGCAAGACCGACGCTGTCGCCCGCAAGTTGCTGGAAGAACAATACGCGCCGAGCCTGGTGGTCGGTCACTCGGCCAGCGGCGGTGCGCCGGTGGTGTTCGAGCCGCACCCGACCTATGAAAACCTTTTCGGTCGCATCGAATACAGCACCGATCAGGGCGCGCTGTACACCACCTACCGCCAACTGCGACCGGGTGCCTTGCACCGGGCCAATGGCGGTTTCCTGATCCTTGAAGCGGACAAAATGCTCAGCGAGCCGTTCGTGTGGGACGCGCTGAAACGCGCCCTGCAATCGCGCAAGCTGAAAATGGAGTCACCGCTGGGTGAACTGGGGCGTCTGGCCACCGTGACCCTGACACCGCAACACATACCGTTGCAGGTCAAGGTCGTCATCATCGGTGCCCGTCAGCTGTATTACACGCTGCAAGACCTCGATCCGGACTTCCAGGAGATGTTCCGCGTCCTGGTGGATTTCGACGAAGACATCCCGATGGTCGACGAGAGCCTGGAGCAGTTCGCCCAGTTGCTCAAGACCCGTACTTCCGAGGAAGGCATGGCACCGCTGACAGCCGATGCGGTGGCACGCCTGGCGACCTACAGTGCGCGTCTGGCCGAGCATCAGGGGCGTTTGTCGGCGCGTATCGGTGATTTGTTTCAACTGGTCAGCGAGGCGGATTTCATTCGTCACCTGGCTGGCGATGAAATGACCGACGCCGGGCACATCGAACGTGCGCTCAAGGCCAAGGCCACGCGGACCGGGCGGGTGTCGGCGCGGATTCTCGACGACATGCTGGCCGGGATCATCCTGATCGACACTGACGGCGCGGCGGTCGGCAAGTGCAACGGCTTGACCGTTCTGGAGGTCGGTGACTCGGCCTTCGGCGTGCCGGCGCGGATTTCCGCCACGGTGTACCCCGGCGGCAGCGGTATTGTCGACATCGAGCGTGAGGTCAACCTCGGCCAGCCAATCCACTCCAAAGGCGTGATGATCCTTACCGGTTATCTGGGCAGCCGCTACGCCCAGGAGTTTCCGCTGGCGATTTCCGCGAGCATCGCCCTGGAGCAATCCTACGGTTATGTCGATGGCGACAGTGCTTCCCTGGGCGAGGCCTGCACCCTGATCTCGGCCTTGTCGAAAACCCCGCTCAAGCAGTGCTTCGCCATCACCGGTTCGATCAATCAGTTCGGCGAAGTGCAGGCGGTTGGCGGGGTCAACGAGAAGATCGAGGGCTTCTTCCGTCTGTGCGAAGCCCGCGGCTTGACCGGCGAGCAGGGGGCAATCATTCCTCACGCCAACGTCGCGACCCTGATGCTCGACGAGAAGGTGCTGACGGCAGTGCGTGCGGGGCAGTTCCATGTCTACGCGGTCCGTCAGGCCGACGAAGCCTTGAGCTTGCTGGTCGGCGAACCGGCCGGCGAGCCGGACGAAAATGGCGAGTTTCCTGAAGGCAGCGTGAACGCGCGAGTCGTGGAGCGCCTGCGGGTTATCGCGGAAATGATCAGTGAGGATGATCTCAAGGAAGCCGAGAAGGAGTTGGCGCAAGAGGCATTGGCGGAAACCAAACCGGCTTGATGCAGTAACCCATGTGGGAGCGGCGCACCGCCGCTCCCACATTTGTTTGTGTGAATACTGGAAAAGCGTCGTCGAAATGACGTCAATATTCACACTATGACCATTCGGCGCCTTTCGGTCTCGCCCTGGCCTGCAAGCCGGACTTTTCTTCTATTCTCTGCTCAAGGATATCGACGTAATCACAGGATCGAAACAGCCTTCCCATGGGGGCTGAATACCGGATCTACCGAGGGTCGCCGCCATGTCGCGCAACCTCTGCCTTACCCGTCAATGCCTGGGCCTTGTGACCCGTATCGAATGTGCCATCCGTCCATTGGCGGGAGATACGGGCATGTGGACTCTGCTGTTCGCCGCCGGAATGGCCGGTGAGCAACCTTCGGCCATCAAGGCCCAAGGCCCGTTTCATGGTCCGTTCGTCGCTGAATCAATCCTCGACACCATCGTTGAAAGCCTGACCCTGCACGGCTACGAATTGGCCGACGATCCGCAAATCTGGTGCCTGCACCTGCAAGCCCAACTGCGGGAAATCAATGGTGGTCGCTGCCGGAACATGGGCGGTTTCGAGTTTCACCCTGAGCACTGAGTGGCACTATTGATCAAGGCGCGTCATGTCGGCCTTGTCGAGTTTGACTTCGAAACCATATTGCACGGTGGCGAGGTCAGTGCGCTGGTAGGTTTCCAGGCGCGTAGGCTGCCCATAGAAATAATGCACGGCAAACTGCGCCGGACCCTGTGTGCTCGCGCCATGGCTGACCGATAGAATCTCCTTCAAGTAATTACCGCTGTCGTCCTTGGCGAAAAAGCGCCAGTCCTGTGCGGGAAATGCCTTCAGGTCCACCACCAGTGCATTGTCTTTGAGCGCGAGGCCCTTGGGCAGTTGACGGGCATCGACGGTTTGCTTGTCGACCGCGGCCAGGAACAGCGGCATCGAGCCCACCGCATAGGCCGGAGTCTGCGGAAACAGATTCAGGTCGTAAGTGATGGTGCCGCGCAGGGGGTCGATCTGGTACGCCTCTGACGGCAGTTCGATCGGCTCGTCGCGTTTTCCAAGCGTGTCTTCGGTAAAGAAGCTCACCGGACTTTCGCCGGGGTTGAACGATGTGCCGAGCAGTTCATCGTTGAAGGTGCGCAGGTGAGTGAATTCGATTCGCGCAGCGCTGGGGTCGTCGACCGACTGACTGATGCTGACGTTCTTTTTCAGTTGATCCTCACTCAGCGTTGCCCCTTTCAGCCAGCTCGCCGCCTGATCGTCATAGACCACCACGGACAGGTTCAAGGGCTGGATGGACTTGTCCGTGGTATTGGCATCGAAGCGCCGGATCGGCAGGTCGAGGTCCTTTCGGGTGACCGTGACGGCGGAAAAATCCAGCATGCTGACTTCGAGGGTTTCGATTGTCCCGTTGAAGTACACCTTCGAATAATGTCGTGCCTGCTGTTTCTCAAAGTTGCGTTGTTCTTCGTCGAGCTGTTTTTCCAGGGCCTCGCTCCAGCTCTTTTGCTGCTGCATCTTGGCCAGTTGCTGCTGATAGAAGGCAATTTGTACTGAGGTTTCGTTGATTGAGCCGGCGCGCGCGATGAATTGCCCGGTGCTGTCCCTGGCCTGGACGATCAGCGGGTTGAGCGGAGTTTCACTGACTTCGGGGGCCAGCGGCGCGCTGTTGTTGTATTCGATTTCTGCGTAGCTGTTCGTCAATGCCAGCAGGGTGACGCTCAGGTTGTCATTGGTGCGGGTCTGGCCTACGTCCTTTTTCGTCAGGTCGAAGCTGTACAGGCGACGTGGCGCGATGACTTCGACCTTGCCTTGCAGGCTCACCGGTTGCGGTTGTTGCTTTCTGTCGATGTCGAGGCCTTCGATGAAGGGGTAGGCCACGGTCAGGTCATCGGGGTTGGTCAGGTTGGAACTTGATGGGCTGAGCTGAATGCCGGGGTCGGTTTCCGACCATTCCGGCTGGAACGCAATCACCCGTTTGTTGCTCAGCGTGACCGACTGCCATTCCAGGCCATGGGGAAACAAAAACGCTGCAGGAACGCTGAAAGTGAAGGGGAACACTGGTTGCAGATCGGTCAGGTAGTCGGAACTGGAGTCCTTTTGCAGCACGAACAATCCGTTGATGTAGGTGTCGACCAGGGCCTGCGGGTTCGGGTAGTGCTTGAGCATGGCGAGGGCGTCTTCGCCGTATTCGGTTTCCATCGGCTTGCTGTCGAGCTTGAGTTGCGCGCGTTCGAGCAGCAGCAGCGAGCCGCCCAGCTCCGACACGGCATCCTTGAGCTTCGGATCCTGGATGGCGTCCAGCGACTTTTCGAATTGCGCGGTTTTTTCTTCGAGGCTGACCTGGCGTTTTTCGTCGCTGGGCGAGCAGCCGCTCAGCAGCAACGCCAGGCAAATTCCGGCACTCGTCAAAGGCAATCGCACATCCATTTTCCAGTCTTCCTGTCCGACATCACTGAGCAATCAATGATTTGGACACTAGCAGAAAAACTTTGATACACAGGCGCAGGTGGCGGATTTTTCGACGGTTTCTGGCAGCTTCTGGCTATAGGCGGGCGGCTGGTATACTCGCCGCCGTTTTCAGCCCTACTTGTGAGATTCAATGGAACGCTTTATCGAAAATGCAATGTACGCCTCGCGCTGGCTGTTGGCGCCGATCTATTTCGGTCTGTCCCTCGGGCTGTTGGCGCTGGCACTGAAATTCTTCCAGGAAGTCTTCCACGTCATCCCGAACGTGTTTTCGATGGCCGAATCGGACTTGATCCTGGTGCTGCTGTCTTTGATCGACATGGCCCTGGTGGGCGGTTTGCTGGTGATGGTGATGATTTCCGGCTACGAGAACTTCGTCTCGCAACTGGACATCGACGACAGCAAGGAGAAGCTCAACTGGCTGGGCACGATGGACTCTTCGTCGCTGAAGATGAAGGTGGCGGCATCGATCGTGGCGATCTCGTCCATTCACCTGCTGCGCATCTTCATGGACGCCAAGAACGTCGATCCCGAGCATCTGCAGTGGTACGTGATCATCCACATGACCTTCGTGGTCTCGGCATTTGCCATGGGTTACCTGGATAAAGTCACCAAGCACTGATCCGGACCGGCTCCCTTTGTGGCGAGGGAGCTTGCTCCCGCTGGATGGCGAAGTGATCCCGCTTTTTTGGGGCCGCTACGCAGCCCGGCGCGAGCAAGCTCGCTCGCCACTAGCTCCTGCAGTAACAGACAAACGGTCTGGCCGGTGGCTTGTGCTTTGATGCGCCGAAGCCTATCCCTGTAAAGAGGCTCGCTACTGCGTGAGGTGCGCTCATGAACCTGCAAGAGTTGAATGCGTATGCCGTCGCCGGGAAGGTCGATGAGCTGAACCTGATCTCGATGGAGGGCGGGATCTACCTGCTGGAGGCGCGGATGCATGGCACGGCGTATCCCTTGAGCGATACGCGCGGGCACATGATGAGCCTGCGTTCGGTGGAGCATGCCCGTGATGTGCTGCGCTCCTTTCCAAAGTTGCACTTCAATCTTGTGCACACGGTCGTGCATGACGAAATGTGCGGCCTGGTTGCCGATGTGGAGGAAAACCTGAAGGTGCCGATCGCCTGAGGCCCCTCATCAATGGCATGACATCTGTGCTAGTCTGCTGGCCCTTTTGGTTCCGGGCGCTCCGGGACGCGCTGTGCACGCATGGCAAGTTCCCGAGCCGTCCGCACAGCGGAGCAGTGTCATGTCCGAAGTAAATCTGTCCACCGACGAAACCCGCGTCAGCTACGGCATTGGCCGTCAGCTGGGCGACCAACTGCGCGACAACCCGCCACCGGGCGTAAGCCTGGACGCGATCCTGGCAGGTCTGACCGACGCGTTCGCCGGTAAGCCAAGCCGTGTGGGTCAGGAAGAAATGTCCGCCAGCTTCAAAGTCATCCGCGAAATCATGCAGGCCGAAGCTGCAGCCAAGGCTGAAGCGGCTGCTGGCGAAGGCCTGGCCTTCCTGGCTGAAAACGCCAAGCGTGACGGCATCACCACTCTGGCTTCCGGCCTGCAGTTCGAAGTCCTGACCGCTGGTGAAGGCGCCAAGCCATCCCGTGAAGATTCCGTGCGTACTCACTACCACGGCACCCTGATCGACGGTACTGTGTTCGACAGCTCGTACGAGCGCGGCGAGCCTGCGGAATTCCCGGTTGGCGGCGTGATCGCCGGCTGGACCGAAGCCCTGCAACTGATGAACGCCGGCAGCAAATGGCGCCTGTACGTGCCGAGCGAACTGGCTTACGGCGCTCAAGGCGTTGGCAGCATCCCGCCGCACAGCGTACTGGTGTTCGACGTCGAGTTGCTGGACGTTCTGTAATACCCGGCCCGATATGACGTCGGGCTAATGTGGGAGCGAGCCTGCTCGCGAAGACGGAGTGTCAGTCAGCATAAGTGTTGAATGTCAGATCGCTTTCGCGAGCAGGCTCGCTCCCACAGTTTCTTCGGTGATTTTCATATTTCGATCTTGTGGTGCAGTTCACTGTGCGGGCGCAACGCCCGGGCATAGCAGAACAGAAACAGATTACGCACCAGTTCCTTGAGCACCACCGGCTCGCTGGAACTCAGGCCATTGAGATCAAGATCACCCTGGTCCTGCAGTTCACTCAAGGCTTCTTCTTCAAGCACCGCACAGACTTCCCCGGTTTCCCGATGCAGGATCCTGAGGTAAGGGTGTGGGCGGTCCAGCCAGGCATCGATCAAGTAAGTCATGGTTCTCATCTCCATTGAAGGGCTTTATGAGAATAATTCTTATTCATCAAATAGCAAGGGTCTATTGGCGGTTTGCGCTTTTTTCCGGGTAAAGATTGCGTCAGGTCAAATCGACTGGCGTTTGGCTATTGCGAGGATTTACTGGGTGAAGCGGGGAGGGTGAGACGCCATCCCACGCCGGGCGCGGGATGGGTAACAGCAGGCTCAGACTTTTCTGACGAACTCGGACTTGAGTTTCATCGGGCCGATGCCGTCGATCTTGCAATCGATGTCGTGATCACCATCGCACAAGCGGATGTTCTTGACCTTGGTGCCGACCTTGACCACCAAAGACGTACCCTTGACCTTGAGGTCCTTGATTACGGTGATGGTGTCGCCGTCCTGCAGGACGTTGCCGACCGAATCCTTTTTCACTGCGTCATCGGACGCAGCTTCGGCTTCACCGCTGGCGGACCATTCGTGGGCGCACTCGGGGCAGATCAGCTGGGCGCCGTCTTCATAGGTGTATTCGGAATTGCATTTTGGGCAGGGTGGCAACGTGCTCACTAAGGCTCCTTGGATTCAGGATCGTTAAAAGCGCACATTATATAGGGTTTTAGCGGGGAGGGGGTGCAGCGTGGAAGAACCTGTGGGAGCGGGCTTGCTCGCGAAGACGGAATGACATTCAACATCTCTGTCGACTGTCACGCCGCATTCGCGAGCAAGCCCGCTCCCACAAGGGATATTCGTGGTCAGTGCGTACGCGCGACCGCGAACTCGCTCAGTTCAACCAGTGCATCACGGTACTCGCTGGCAGGCAGCGCTTCGAGGCACTTGATCGCACGGGCCACATAGTCACGGGCCAGTTGCGCGGTGTACTCCAGCGAGCCCGAGGCTTCCACGGCTTCGCGGATGCTTTCCAGGTCTTCGATCCCGCCTTTCTGGATCGCCTTGCGCACCAAGGCGGCCTGTTCCGGCGTACCTTCGCGCATGGTGTAGATCAGCGGCAGGGTCGGCTTGCCTTCGGCCAGGTCGTCACCGACGTTCTTGCCCAGGGTTTCGGCATCGCCTTTGTAGTCGAGCAGGTCATCGACCAGCTGGAAGGCCACGCCCAGGTGATCACCGAATGTACGCAGGGCTTCGGACTGTTCCGGCGAGGCCTGGCACAGGGCGGCGGCACTGTGGGTCGAGGCTTCGAAGAGCATCGCGGTCTTGCCGCGGATGACTTCCATGTAGGTTTCTTCGGTGGTGCTGGCGTCACGAACCTTCGACAGCTGCAACACTTCGCCTTCGGCGATGATGCGCGTGGCTTGCGAAAGGATCTTCATCACCGGCATCGAGCCCAGTTCGACCATCATTTCGAACGAGCGCGAATACAGGAAGTCGCCGACCAGTACGCTGGGCGCGTTGCCCCACATGGCATTGGCGGTCGAGCGGCCACGGCGCATGCCGGACATGTCGACCACGTCGTCATGCAGCAGGGTAGCGGTGTGCAGGAACTCGATGGTCGCGGCCAGCAGGCGCAGTTCGTCGCCCTCACGGCCAAGAGCCTTGCCACACAACAGCACCAATAAAGGACGCAGGCGTTTGCCGCCGGCCGAGGTAATGTAATCGCCGATTTTCGATACCAGCGGCACTCGGGAAGTCAGCTGCTTCTTGATGATGCCGTCGACGGCGCTAAAATCGTCCGCGACCGCGCGGTAGAAAGCTTGGGGTTGCATCAGCGACAGTCGCTCCAGAAGGGTTGCGCGGCATGCTAGGACCCACGCTTGCAGGTGTCAAGGCGCGATGGACGGCCCCTTGCAAGGCGCTCGTGCCTTGCGTACAATCGCGCACCCTGAACTTCCTGGGCAGCACCTGCCTTACGCAATTGCAAGCGGGCCTCCAGCCCCATGCAGCCATGCCAGCCAATACCTCTTCTTATAAAGAGCTGGGTGAGCAGGATTATCGGAGAAATACCATGTCTTATGCAGTAATCGTTACTGGCGGCAAGCAGTACAAAGTCGCCCCAGGTGAATACCTGAAGATCGAAAAACTGGAAATCGCTACCGGCGAATCCGTTACCTTTGATCGCGTTCTGTTGGTTGCCAATGGCGACGACGTGAATATCGGCGCTCCAGTTGTTGCTGGCGCTACCGTTGTGGCTGAAGTGATCTCCCAAGGTCGTCACGATAAAGTCCGCATCATCAAGTTCCGTCGCCGTAAGCACCACATGAAGCGTATGGGCCACCGCCAGTGGTACACCGAGATCAAAATCACCGGTATTCAGGCTTAATTACAGCCTAATTCCTCACTAGGAGAATTGAACTCATGGCACACAAAAAAGCTGGTGGTAGTACCCGTAACGGTCGCGACTCAGAAGCCAAACGCCTTGGCGTGAAGATGTATGGCGGCCAGGCTATCAAAGCAGGCAACATCATCGTGCGTCAGCGCGGCACCCAATTCCACGCTGGCTACGGCGTTGGCATGGGTAAAGATCACACCCTCTTCGCTAAAGTCGAAGGCGTGATCAAGTTCGAAGTAAAAGGCGCCTTCGGTCGTCGTTACGTGAGCGTAGTCGCAGCTTAATTGCGCGATCGCTGGAAAAGCCCTGTCTCGCGACGGGGCTTTTTCGTTTGTGGGGTGAGTCTCTTGCAAAGCTGTTTGTATGGGCTGTCGGCGTACGATGTAGGTATCGTGGTTCAGGGTCGCTGCGCTCATTTTTGCAAGAGTCTTATGTCTTGATTGTTTTTCGGCTCGTCCGTATGGCGAGAGGCGTTTGTTATGAAGTTTGTTGATGAAGTATCGATTCGCGTAAAGGCTGGTGATGGCGGCAATGGCGCCATGAGTTTCCGTCGGGAAAAATTTATCGAGAACGGTGGCCCGAACGGCGGTGATGGCGGTGACGGCGGTTCCATCTACATGATGGCCGACGAAAACCTCAACACCCTGGTGGACTACCGTTACACCCGGCACTTCGATGCCGAGCGTGGCTCCAACGGCGGCAGCACCGACTGCACCGGCAAGAAGGGTGAAGACCTGATCCTGCGCGTTCCGGTCGGCACCACGGTGATCGACTCCGCGACTCAGGAAGTCATCGGCGACCTGACCAAGGCCGGTCAGAAGTTGATGGTAGTGCAGGGCGGCTGGCACGGTCTGGGTAACACCCGTTTCAAATCCAGTACCAACCGCGCGCCGCGCCAGACCACTCCGGGCAAGCCGGGTGAGCAGCGCGACCTGAAGCTGGAAATGAAAGTACTGGCTGATGTCGGTCTGCTGGGCTTGCCGAACGCTGGTAAAAGTACCTTTATTCGTTCGGTTTCGGCTGCCAAGCCGAAAGTTGCCGACTACCCGTTCACCACGCTGGTGCCGAACCTGGGTGTGGTCAGCGTCGATCGCTGGAAGAGCTTCGTCATTGCCGATATTCCGGGTTTGATCGAGGGTGCTTCCGAAGGTGCTGGCCTGGGCATTCGCTTCCTCAAGCACTTGGCGCGCACGCGTCTGCTGCTGCACCTCGTGGACATGGCGCCGCTGGATGACGCCAGCGCACCGGATGCCGCTGAAGTGATCGTCAACGAGCTGATCAAGTTCAGCCCGTCCCTGGCGGAGCGTGATCGCTGGCTGGTCCTGAACAAGTGCGACCAGATCCTTGATGAAGAGCACGATGCTCGCGTCAAGGAAATCGTTGATCGCCTGGAATGGACGGGTCCGGTCTACGTGATTTCGGCCATCTCCAAGCTTGGTACCGAGCGTCTGTGCCACGACATCATGCGTTACATGGAAGATCGTGCTGATCGCCTGGCCAATGACCCGGCCTACAAGGAAGAGCTGGCCGATCTCGATCAGCGCATCGAAGATGAAGCTCGCGCGCAGCTGCAGGCGCTGGATGACAAGCGTGCCCTGCGTCGCAGCGGCGTGAAGTCGGTCCACGACATCGGCGACGATGATTGGGACGAAGAAGATGTGGATGACGAAGACGGTCCGGAAATCATTTACGTGCGTGACTGATTCGTTGCGATAAACTTAAGCGCCGCTCAATCGAGCGGCGTTTTGGTATCTGGAAATCGATTGTTGGTCACGAGTAACCACGAATAACGTCACGGGCAGTGCTAGGTCGCGTTGCCCTCAAGCTAAGGTTGAAGATGATGCGGAGCAAGGTGACAGGTGCGCAGCGTTGGGTCGTGAAGATCGGCAGCGCTTTGCTGACGGCGGACGGCAAAGGCCTGGATCGCGCGGCAATGGGTGTCTGGGTTGAGCAGATGGTGGCCTTGCATGAGGCGGGTGTCGAACTGGTGCTGGTGTCCTCCGGGGCGGTGGCGGCCGGCATGAGCCGTTTGGGCTGGACCTCGCGACCCAGTGCGATGCACGAGCTTCAGGCTGCCGCCGCAATCGGTCAGATGGGGTTGGTGCAGGCCTGGGAGTCGAGCTTTGCCGAGCATGGCCGGCATACCGCGCAGATTCTCCTGACTCACGACGACTTGTCCGATCGCAAGCGCTACCTGAACGCCCGCAGCACCTTGCGTGCGCTGGTCGAGCTGAAGGTTATTCCGGTGATCAACGAGAATGACACCGTGGTCACCGACGAAATCCGTTTTGGCGACAACGACACGCTCGCGGCGCTGGTGGCGAATCTGGTCGAGGCTGACCTGTTGGTGATCCTGACGGATCGCGACGGCATGTTCGACGCCGATCCGCGCAATAATCCGGATGCCCAGCTGATTTACGAGGCGCGTGCCGATGATCCGGCGCTCGATGCGGTGGCGGGCGGCACTGGTGGTGCGCTGGGGCGTGGCGGCATGCAGACCAAGTTGCGTGCTGCGCGTCTGGCGGCCCGTTCCGGCGCTCACACCATCATCGTTGGTGGGCGCATCGAGCGTGTGCTGGATCGCCTCAAGGCGGGCGAACGCATCGGCACCTTGCTGTCGCCGGAGCGCGGCATGCTGGCGGCGCGCAAGCAGTGGCTGGCCGGTCATCTGCAAACCCGTGGCACCCTGGTGCTGGATGCGGGTGCGGTGATGGCGTTGTCCCAGGGCAATAAAAGTTTGCTGCCGGTCGGCGTCAAGTTGGTCCAGGGCAGTTTCCGTCGCGGTGAGATGGTGGTCTGCGTGGCGCCTGACGGTCGTGAAATTGCCCGTGGCCTGGCCAACTACAGTGCGCTGGAAGCGCAAAAAATCATCGGTCAGTCGTCCGAGGCGATTGTCGGTCTGTTGGGTTACATGGCGGAACCGGAACTGGTTCACCGCGATAACCTGATCCTGGTCTGAAGGAATACCTGAATGCGCGTGGCAAAAGGATTGTTGGGGTTGCTGTTGGCGATGCCGCTGTTGGCTTCGGCCGAAGAGATTGGTCAGGTGTCGACGGTGTTCAAGTTCGTCGGGCCGAATGACCGGATCGTGGTCGAGGCCTTTGATGATCCCAAGGTCGATGGTGTGACCTGCTATCTGTCGCGCGCCAAGACCGGTGGGGTGAAGGGGGGTCTTGGTTTGGCCGAGGATCGTGCTGAAGCGTCTATCGCTTGCCGGCAGGTCGGGCCTATCAGCTTCAAGGGTGAGCTCAAGGATGGCGACGAGGTGTTCAAGGAGCGCACGTCCCTGGTGTTCAAGACCATGCAGGTGGTGCGTTTCCTCGACAAGAAGCGTAATACGCTGGTGTATCTGGTGTACAGCGATCGCCTGATCGAGGGCAGTCCGCAGAATGCGGTGACGGCGATTCCGATTTTGCCGTGGGCCCACACTCAGTAATTTCACACAATCAGAGCTGTGGGGGCGAGCAGGCTCGCTCTCACATTTTTTTGCGTCGAATTCACTGAATCGCAGGCAATAAAAAACCGACCCTGAGGTCGGTTTTTTAATGAACGAGTCGCTTAGGCAGCAGCGGCAACGTTCAGGGCCTTAACGTGGCCATTCAAACGGCTCTTATGGCGAGCAGCCTTGTTCTTGTGGATGATGCCTTTATCGGCCATACGGTCGATAACTGGCACAGCCAGAACGTATGCAGCTTGAGCTTTTTCAGCGTCTTTTGCGTCGATGGCCTTAACTACATTCTTGATGTAGGTACGAACCATGGAACGCAGGCTGGCGTTGTGGCTGCGACGCTTCTCAGCCTGTTTTGCACGTTTTTTGGCGGAAGGTGAGTTGGCCACCGTCGAGCTCCTCGAAAGACTTTTTAGGAAATAGCAAACAAAATAGGCCGCGAATCATGCCGATGAGTTGAGGTCTTGTCAAGGGCGGTTGAGACGTTCCGCTAAGTGGTAGGTGAAGCAAGCTTGGAGATTTCTTTCCGGCGTGCGACCTGTAAACTCGCGAGCTTTGGCTCTGTGCTGTTGCGGCGCGGAGTATCGCATAAGTAGGCGCGTAGTTCGCCTGCTGTTTATCGACAGGCACAAACTCTTTCCATGAATCTGCTCAAATCGTTGGCCGCCGTCAGCTCTATCACGATGCTTTCCCGGGTTCTGGGGTTTGTTCGCGACACCCTCATTGCGCGAACATTTGGCGCGGGAATGGCGACTGACGCCTTCTTTATCGCCTTCAAATTGCCCAATCTGTTGCGGCGGATCTTTGCCGAAGGGGCGTTTTCCCAGGCATTCGTGCCGATTCTTGCAGAATACAAAAGCCAGAAGGGTGAAGAGGCGACCCGCACATTCATTGCCTATGTCTCGGGCCTGCTGACGCTGGTACTGGCGCTGGTCACGGTGTTGGGCATGATCGCCGCGCCGTGGGTCATCTGGGTCACTGCGCCGGGTTTTACCGATACCCCGGAAAAATTCGAGCTCACTTCCAGCCTGTTGCGGGTGACCTTTCCCTACATATTGCTGATTTCCCTGTCGTCGCTGGCGGGCGCGATCCTCAACACCTGGAACCGTTTTTCGGTCCCGGCATTCGTGCCGACGCTGCTCAACGTCAGCATGATTATTTTTGCGTTGTTCCTCACGCCGTACTTCGATCCGCCCGTAATGGCGCTCGGCTGGGCGGTTCTGGCAGGTGGCCTGGCGCAGTTGCTCTACCAGCTGCCGCACCTGAAAAAAATCGGCATGCTGGTGCTGCCGCGCCTGAGCCTGCGCGACACCGGCGTCTGGCGCGTAATGAAGCAGATGCTGCCAGCCATCCTCGGTGTCTCGGTGAGTCAGATCTCGCTGATCATCAACACCATCTTCGCTTCGTTCCTGGTTGCCGGGTCCGTGTCCTGGATGTACTACGCCGACCGCTTGATGGAACTGCCTTCCGGCGTGCTGGGCGTGGCGTTGGGGACGATTCTGTTGCCGACCCTGGCCAAGACCTACGCCAGCAAGGATCGTCACGAATACTCGCGCATCCTCGATTGGGGCCTGCGCCTATGCTTCGTGCTGGTATTGCCTTGCGCCCTGGCGCTGGGGATTCTGGCCGAGCCGTTGACGGTTTCGCTGTTCCAGTACGGTCAGTTCGATGCCCATGATGCGGCGATGACCCAGCGCGCGTTGATCGCCTACTCCGTCGGTTTGCTCGGGATTATCGTGATCAAAGTGCTGGCGCCGGGCTTTTATGCGCAACAAAACATCCGCACGCCGGTAAAAATCGCGATTTTCACCCTGGTGGTCACCCAGCTGTTCAACCTGATGTTGATCGGACCGCTGGCCCACGCCGGCCTGGCTCTGGCTATCAGCGCTGGTGCCTGCTTGAATGCGGGGTTGCTGTTCTATCAACTGCGCAAACAGCAGATGTACCAGCCACAACCGGGCTGGGCGAAGTTCGGCTTGAAACTGGTGATCGCGGTATCGGTGATGTCGGGCGTATTGCTGGCCGGGATGCATTTCATGCCGGCCTGGGGCGAGGGGCAGATGCTTGAGCGTTTCCTGCGCCTGGGTGCCTTGGTCGTTGCCGGTGTGGTGGCTTATTTCGGCATGTTAGTGTTGATGGGCTTTCGTTTGCGCGACTTCAATCGCAAGGCGCTGGGCTGAGGTTCTGGCCTCGATAAACACGGGCGAGCCGGCGGTTTTGTCGGCTTGATCACTTTGGGTTACGGTGTTGCCTGTCGTCGGCCGCCGGGTGTGGTTATAATCGACCACTTTATGAGCAAGAAGCGCGTTATGCAGCTGGTTCGAGGCCTCCACAATCTGCGCCCCCAGCATCGGGGCTGTGTCGCCACTATTGGCAACTTTGACGGTGTTCACCGTGGCCACCAGGCTATCCTGGCGCGCCTGCGTGAGCGTGCGCTCGAGTTGGGCGTGCCCAGTTGCGTGGTGATTTTCGAGCCGCAGCCGCGGGAGTTCTTCGCTCCGGACACCGCGCCGGCCCGTCTGGCCCGCCTGCGGGACAAGCTGCAATTGTTGGCCGCCGAAGGCGTCGACCGTGTGCTTTGCCTGGCTTTCAACCAGCGCCTGAGCAAGCTCAGTGCCAGTGAATTCGTCGATACCATTCTGGTGGATGGCCTTGGCGTGCAGCATCTGGAGGTCGGTGACGACTTCCGTTTCGGCTGTGACCGCGCGGGAGATTTCGATTTCCTGCTACAGGCAGGCACCCTTCAGGGTTTTACCGTCGAAGCGGCACAAACCGTCGAACTCGATGGCATCCGGGTCAGCAGCACGCAAGTTCGAAATGCCCTGGCCGCCGCGGATTTCGCCCTGGCCGAACGCCTGCTCGGGCGGCCGTACCGGATCGCCGGTCGCGTATTGCATGGCCAGAAGCTGGCCCGGCAGTTGGGTACGCCCACTGCCAATATTCAACTCAAGCGCCGTCGCGTGCCGCTCACCGGGGTTTACCTGGTGGATGTCGAGATCGACGGCAAGACCTGGCCCGGCGTCGCCAACATTGGCGTGCGGCCCACGGTTCAAGGTGATGGCAAAGCCCACCTGGAAGTGCATCTTTTAGATTTTGCCGGCGATCTGTATGACCGGCGTTTAACGGTGGTTTTCCACCACAAGCTGCGCGAAGAGCAGCGTTTCGCCTCTCTGGAGGCGTTGAAAACGGCGATCAACGCGGATGTCGCCGCCGCCCGTGCACTAGCCGCACCTAGCGCCCATCGCTAATGAAGAGCCTTAAATGACCGACTATAAAGCCACGCTAAACCTTCCGGACACCGCCTTCCCAATGAAGGCCGGCCTGCCACAGCGCGAACCGCAGATCCTGCAGCGCTGGGACAGTATTGGCCTGTACGGAAAGTTGCGCGAGATTGGCAAGGATCGTCCGAAGTTCGTATTGCACGACGGCCCTCCGTACGCCAACGGCTCGATTCACATCGGTCATGCGCTGAACAAGATTCTCAAGGACATGATCATCCGTTCGAAGACCCTGTCGGGCTTCGACGCGCCTTATGTTCCGGGCTGGGACTGCCACGGCCTGCCGATCGAGCACAAGGTCGAAGTGACCCACGGCAAGAACCTGGGCGCGGACAAGACCCGCGAACTGTGCCGGGCCTACGCCACCGAGCAGATCGAAGGGCAGAAGTCCGAGTTCATCCGTCTCGGCGTGCTGGGCGACTTCGCCAACCCGTACAAGACCATGGACTTCAAGAACGAGGCCGGTGAAATCCGTGCCTTGGCCGAAATCGTCAAGGGTGGTTTCGTGTTCAAGGGCCTGAAGCCTGTGAACTGGTGTTTCGACTGCGGTTCGGCCCTGGCCGAAGCGGAAGTCGAGTACGAGAACAAGAAGTCCTCGACCATCGACGTGGCGTTCCCGATTGCCGATGAAGCCCAACTGGCTGCCGCCTTCGGCCTGCCATCGCTGGCCAAGCCTGCCTCGATCGTGATCTGGACCACCACCCCGTGGACCATCCCGGCCAACCAGGCGTTGAACGTTCACCCGGAATTCAACTACGCCCTGGTCGACGTCGGCGACAAGCTGCTGGTACTGGCTGAAGAGCTGGTCGAGTCGTGCCTGGCGCGCTACTCGCTGGAAGGTTCGGTCATTGCGACCACCACCGGTAAAGCGCTGGAGCTGATCAACTTCCGTCACCCGTTCTACGACCGTCTGTCGCCAGTTTACCTGGCCGACTACGTTGAACTGGGCGCCGGCACCGGTGTGGTTCACTCCGCTCCGGCCTACGGTGTGGACGACTTCGTGACCTGCAAGAAGTACGGCATGGTCAACGATGACATCCTCAATCCGGTCCAAAGCAACGGCGTGTACGCGACCTCGCTGGAATTCTTCGGCGGCCAGTTCATCTGGAAGGCCAACCCGGCCATCGTCGACAAGCTGACCGAAGTCGGTGCGCTGCTGCACACCACTATTATCGAACACAGCTACATGCACTGCTGGCGCCACAAGACCCCACTGATCTACCGCGCCACCGCGCAGTGGTTCATCGGTATGGACAAGCAGCCGACCACCGGCGACACCCTGCGTCAGCGCTCGCTCAAAGCCATCGAAGAAACACAGTTCGTTCCGGCCTGGGGTCAGGCGCGCCTGCACTCGATGATCGCCAACCGCCCGGACTGGTGCATTTCCCGCCAGCGCAACTGGGGCGTGCCGATCCCGTTCTTCCTGAACAAGGAAAGCGGCGAGCTGCACCCACGTACCGTCGAGCTGATGGAAATCGTGGCCAAGCGCGTTGAAGTCGAAGGCATCGAGGCCTGGTTCAAGCTGGACGCCGCCGAGTTGCTGGGCGATGAAGCGCCGCAGTACGACAAGATCAGCGACACCCTGGACGTCTGGTTCGACTCGGGCACCACGCACTGGCACGTCCTGCGCGGTTCGCACCCGATGGGCCACGAAACCGGCCCGCGCGCCGACCTGTACCTGGAAGGTTCGGACCAACACCGTGGCTGGTTCCACTCGTCGCTGCTGACCGGTTGCGCCATCGACAATCACGCGCCGTATCGCGAGCTGCTGACCCACGGCTTCACCGTCGACGAGTCCGGCCGCAAGATGTCCAAGTCCCTGGGCAACGTGATTGCTCCGCAGAAAGTCAACGACACCCTGGGCGCCGACATCATGCGTCTGTGGGTCGCTTCGACCGACTATTCGGGCGAAATGGCGGTTTCCGAGCAGATCCTGCAACGCAGTGCGGACGCCTACCGGCGTATCCGTAATACCGCGCGCTTCCTGCTTTCGAACCTGACCGGCTTCAATCCGGCCACCGACCTGCTGCCGGCCGAAGAAATGCTGGCTCTGGACCGTTGGGCCGTGGACCGTACCCTGCTGCTGCAGCGCGAGCTGCAAGAGCACTACGGCGAATACCGCTTCTGGAATGTGTACTCGAAGATCCACAACTTCTGCGTGCAGGAACTGGGCGGCTTCTACCTCGACATCATCAAGGACCGTCAGTACACCACTGGCGCGAACAGCAAGGCCCGCCGTTCGGCGCAAACCGCGCTGTTTCACATCTGCGAAGCGCTGGTTCGCTGGATCGCACCGATCCTGGCCTTCACCGCTGACGAGCTGTGGCAATACCTGCCGGGTGAGCGTAACGAGTCGGTGATGCTCAACACCTGGTACGAAGGCCTGACCGAATTGCCGGAAGGCTTCGAACTGGGTCGCGCGTATTGGGACCGGATCATGGCCGTGAAGGTTGCGGTCAACAAGGAAATGGAAATCCAGCGTGCCGCCAAGGCCGTCGGTGGCAACCTGCAGGCCGAAGTGACGCTGTTCGCCGAAGACGCACTGACCGCCGACCTGGCCAAACTGAGCAACGAACTGCGCTTCGTACTGATCACTTCGACCGCTGCTGTTGCACCGCTGGTGCAAGCACCGGCCGATGCCGTGGTCACCGAAGTCAGCGGCCTGAAGCTGAAGATCGTCAAGTCGAGCCACGCCAAGTGCGCTCGTTGCTGGCACTGCCGTGAAGACGTCGGCGTGAACCCGGAGCACCCGGAAATCTGCGGCCGTTGCGTCGACAACATCAGCGGCGCTGGCGAGGTCCGTCATTATGCCTAATGCCGTTGGCCGTTTCGGACGGCTGAGCTGGCTTTGGTTGAGTCTGCTGGTCCTGGTCATCGACCAGGCCAGCAAGTTCTACTTTGAAGGCAAGCTCGAGATGTATCAGCAAATCGTGGTGATTCCCGATTTGTTCAGCTGGACCCTGGCCTACAACACTGGCGCGGCGTTCAGCTTCCTGGCTGACAGCTCCGGCTGGCAGCGCTGGCTGTTCGCGTTGATCGCTATCGTGGTCAGTGCGGTGCTGGTGGTGTGGCTCAAGCGTCTGGGCCGCAACGAGACCTGGCTGGCGGTTGCGCTGGCACTGGTGCTCGGTGGCGCGCTGGGCAATCTGTATGACCGCATTGCCCTGGGCCATGTGATCGATTTCATTCTGGTGCATTGGCAGAACCGCTGGCACTTCCCGGCGTTCAACTTTGCCGACAGTGCCATTACTGTTGGTGCTGTCATGCTGGCACTGGATATGTTCAAAAGTAAAAAGACCGGAGAAACCGTTCATGACTGAACAGGTATTGGCTGAACAACGCATCGGCCAGAACACGGAAGTCACCTTGCATTTCGCATTGCGCCTGGAGAACGGCGACACGGTGGACAGCACTTTCGACAAAGCCCCGGCGACCTTCAAGGTCGGTGATGGCAACCTGTTGCCAGGTTTCGAAGCGGCGCTGTTCGGTTTCAAGGCCGGTGACAAGCGTACGCTGAGCATCGAGCCGGAAAACGCTTTCGGCCAGCCGAACCCGCAAAACGTGCAGATCATCCCGCGTTCCCAGTTCCAGGACATGGAACTGTCGCCTGGTTTGCTGGTGATCTTCAACGATGCGGCCAATACTGAATTGCCGGGCGTGGTCAAAGAGTTCGATGACGCGCAAGTGACCATCGACTTCAACCACCCGCTGGCGGGCAAGACCTTGACCTTTGATGTGGAAATCATTTCCGTCAAAGCGCTGTAACTGACCGGACACGGTCAAAAATGTGGGAGCGGGCTTGCTCGCTCCCACAGTTAGTTTCTACAGTTTTCGCTATTTCTTGCGCGCAAGACACGAGGCACAGCATGCAAATCAAACTCGCCAACCCCCGTGGCTTCTGCGCCGGTGTGGACCGTGCGATCGAAATCGTCAACCGCGCCCTGGAAGTCTTCGGGCCGCCGATCTATGTACGCCACGAAGTGGTCCACAACAAATTTGTCGTCGAAGACCTGCGCTCCCGTGGAGCGATCTTCGTTGAAGAACTGGATCAGGTGCCGGACGACGTCATCGTGATCTTCAGTGCCCACGGCGTTTCCCAGGCCGTGCGCAGCGAAGCGGCTGGTCGTGGGCTGAAAGTGTTCGACGCCACGTGCCCGCTGGTGACCAAAGTCCACATCGAAGTGGCGCGCTACAGCCGTGACGGCCGAGAGTGCATTCTGATCGGCCACGCCGGTCACCCGGAAGTCGAAGGCACCATGGGCCAGTACGATGGCGGCAATGGCGGCGCGATCTACCTGGTCGAAGACGAGAAGGATGTCGCGGCGTTGCAGGTGAACAACCCTGAAAAGCTCGCCTTCGTGACCCAGACCACGCTGTCGATGGACGATACCAGTCGTGTTATCGACGCCCTGCGTTCGCGCTTTCCGGCCATCGGTGGACCGCGCAAGGACGACATTTGCTACGCCACGCAAAACCGTCAGGATGCGGTCAAGCAACTGGCGGACGAGTGCGACGTGGTGCTGGTGGTCGGCAGCCCGAACAGCTCCAACTCCAATCGCTTGCGCGAATTGGCAGAACGCATGTCCACTCCTGCCTACCTGATCGACGGTGCTGAAGACCTGCAAAAGAGCTGGTTCGACGGCGTTGAGCGTATCGGTATCACCGCCGGTGCATCCGCCCCGGAAGTCCTGGTGCGCGGCGTGATCCAGCAGTTGCAGGCCTGGGGTGCAACCGGTGCCGATGAACTGGCCGGTCGCGAGGAAAACATCACGTTCTCGATGCCTAAAGAACTGCGCGTTCGCTCGTTGACCTGAATGTTCTCCTTTTTTCGCATAACGGATGCTCAGCCTTGTCGCTGCGCAGGCTGACGCGACCGGTCCGAGCCAGCACCACTTGATGTTGGCTCACCGGTTCGCGAACGGCGCAAATGTGTAAAGTCCCTCCTAACAGTGACTCGCCCTGGCCTCTGAACCGTATGGAGCTTTCGACCGTACTGTTCCCCACAATCGACACGCGTGGGCCGCTCTGGCGTTCGGTCAGTAGTGGATTGTCGCTGTCCATTTCCCCTTTGCCGCTGATATCCAGAATGATCCGCCAGCCTTGGCCCCAGTCGCCATTGATGCCGTGAATCACCACGGCCTGGTTGCGGGTGATGGCTTCGTTCCGGGCGGTACGAATACCGCTGGACAGAGCCTGTGCCGCTTGCTGTCTTTGGTTCGATTCGATCAGCGTTGCGAACGCCGGACTGACCAAATGCAGAACAATTCCTGTAATTGCCAGTCCCATGAGCAGTTCGATCAGGCTGAAGCCTTGTTGCCGCATGACATCTCCCTCCGTGGCGTGCTGTGGCTCGCGCAATCCCTGCGCGAGAAATGGCAACGCAAACGCACCGCATCGCTCGAATGTGGTGCCGCGCAAGAGCAGGTATAGCCGAAGGAAACAGAAGGCCCCGATGGATCATCCTACAAAAGGTTTCACGCTGATCGAGTTGCTGGTCGCGATCGCGATCCTTCTGATTCTGCTGACTCTGGCTGTGCCGGCGTTTACCCGCTCGACGCAAACAACCAGGGCTGATACTGAAATCGCTGACCTGCGACGAGCCTTGAATTTTGCCCGGTTAGAAGCCATCGATCGGGGCAATACCACACGGGTGCGCCCGACGGCCGGCGGGGATGTCTGGAGCGGGGAGCTGACGATTTACGACGGTACTGGCGCTTTGGCCAATGTATTGCGGGTTGTTCCGGCGATGAGCGGCGGCGCAACTCTGGCGCTAACCTCTGGCATCACTGCCATCGATTTCAACAGTATGGGCGGATTGTCATCACCGTCCTCAGAGGTGGTGATCAGCTATGGGCGGGGCACACAAAGCAGGACGCTGACGGTGTGTTTGAACGGACGAATTCTAATGGGTGGAAGTTGCGGATGAGGGCCGGGAGGCAAAGAGCGCAGGAGGGTATGACGCTGGTCGAAGTCCTGGTGGCGTTAGTCATTCTGGGAGTGGGCTTGCTGGGGGCGGCGGCGTTTCAGCTCAATGCGCTGAAGTACACGGACAGCGCGCGCATGACCAGTCAGGCCAGTTTTATCGCCTACGACCTGATGGACCGCATTCGCGCCAATGCCGCAGCGGATTACACCATTGCGCCGCCGACTTCGGGCAACCCCGACGTTACCCGGGATCAGGACCTGTTTGACTTCAACACCAACATCGTCAGTTCACTCGGTGCCTCCGCGACGGGCAGTGTCACTGTCAGCCAGAAGGTGTACACCATCACGATTACCTGGGACGACTCGCGGGCTGCGAAGGCTGCCGACTCGCGGCGCAATTTCGTCCTGAGCAGTCGCGCGGACATTGATCCGACGGTGATCCCGTGAGTCGGCGCAGCAGGGGTTTTAGCCTGGTCGAGTTGCTGATCGCCCTGGCATTGAGCCTGATCGTGGTGCTGGGCGTGGTGCAGGTTTTCATCGCAGCCAAGAACACTTATCTCAGCCAGAACGCGGCCGCGAACATGCAGGAGGACGCACGTTTTGTGTTGAGCAAAATGATTCAGGAAGTCCGCATGGTCGGGATGTTCGGTTGTCTGGAAACGATCACCGATTCAAGTCAGAAAGGTGATTTCCATGCCAGTCAGCTAGCACCGATCCGTTGGGACAGCGGCGGCCGTAAGTTGACGCTGGTTACGGCGGATGTCGGCGTTAATGGTGACAAGCCGGACTGGACCGTACTTTCCGATTGTCGAACCCATTCGACGGCCTACAGTGAAGGTCGGAAGCCAGTGGCAGGGCAGCTGGCATTTCCGATCCGGCGGCTGACTTATAGCTACAGCAACGACCAACTGCTGATGAAGAGCGGGGCTGCAGCACCACAGGTGCTGGTGGATAACGTCAGCGCTTTTGACGTGAGCTTCGGCCTGGCCAGCACGGCCACTGATCTGGCAGCTTCGCGTTACAGCAGCAACCCGCCGGACCCCGCGCTGATTCGTAGTGTTCGCCTGAGCCTGACTCTCTTCGATCCGAACCACCGGGTGGCCGATCAAACCTTCAACGTGGTTGCCGCCCTGCGCAACCGCTTGCCATGAGGGAGTGCCAATGAATCGTGCTCCCAAGACGTATTTCGCCCAACGCGGCATGGCCCTGTTGGTCAGCCTGGTGTTCTTGCTCTTGCTGACGTTGATTGGTCTTTCATCGATGCAGAGCGCCACCCTGCAGGAAAAAATGGCCGCTAGCGTCGCCTTGCGCAACCAGTCGTTCCAGAGTGCCGAAGCCGCATTGCGGGTCGGCGAGGGTACGGTGCAGCGGGACAGTTATGCGCTGCCTGTTTGCAGCGGCATCGTGCAATGTGCACCACCGTCCGAGTCTTCGACAATTACCGCTGCCGGTTTCAACGCCTCTTCTGGCGTGACCTGGATTGCATCGGACAAGGGTTTTTATGGCGTGCAAAACATCGGTATCAGCCAAAATGCGGTGAATGTGCCAATCAATACCCCGGCAACCTTGTATCGGGTAACGGCAGTCGGCATCGCGGGGCACTCGCGCAGTGTGGTGGAGAGCATCTATGCGAAGTACTGAGCGACCTGCCAGGTTATGGTCGCAACTATTTGTTGTCGTCGCGCTTGACCTGTCGATGTCGGCGCACGCTGCCACATCAGTGGATTCGCCAGCGCTGAACCGGCCAACCTGTCTGGCCAATGGCAACTGGTACGGTTTTTATCACAGCAATCAGGGGTTGAAGGCCGTCTGCCTGAAGCTGCCCGCTGCGATCAGCGTTAAGATGCTCGACAGCAACGCCGATGGAGTGGTCGACAACAGCGACACACTATCCGATGGCGTGATCTTTATCGGAGAACATTCGACCCGGGACGCCAGCGACAGCGGCGGGGTCGTGAACGATTCCACTGGCGACGGTACTGCGGGGATGGAAAAATCCGGCGGCAGCCGTCGCATCATGTGGCGACAAATACAGTGAGTGAGAGTTGATGCATGCGTAGTTCCAACCGCGGTTTTACCCTGATCGAAATCATGATCGTGATTGCGATCATCGGTATTGTCATGACCATTGCTGCCCCGAGTCTCACCGAATACATGAACAAGGGCCGTCGCGCAGAAGCAGCCGGTCTGCTCTCGGAGCAGGCGCAACTCCTGGAGCGCTTCTACTCGCAGAAAAATGCCTACACCGATGCGACGGGCCTCAGTGCCGGCAATGATTACTACAGCATCACACCGACCCTGACCGACCAGACCTTTCTGCTGACGGCGGTGCGCAAGGCTGATTCGAGCATGGCCACTGACAAGTGCGGTGATCTGACCATCACCAACACCGGTGTGCTCGGTATGGTCAACGCGGAATCCGGCCTGACCAGCAAAGACTGCTGGGGGCGCTGAGTTTTTTTCGGGTGCCTTTTGTACCCTCTGTCTATTTAACGATTGGATCAGAACATGACCAGGCAACAGCAAGTGGTGATTGTCGGCGGCGGGGTGATTGGTTTGCTGACGGCGTTCAATCTCGCCTCCGAAGTGCAAAGCGTTGTGCTGCTGGATCGCTCGAGCGTCGGCCAGGAATCGTCCTGGGCCGGTGGCGGCATCGTTTCGCCGCTTTACCCGTGGCGCTACAGCCCGGCGGTCACCGCATTGGCTCACTGGTCCCAGGACTTTTATCCACAGCTGGGCGAGCGCTTGTTTGCCGCCACTGGGGTTGATCCTGAAGTGCACACCACCGGTCTGTACTGGCTGGATCTGGATGACGAGGCTGAAGCCCTGGCATGGGCCGCCCGGGAAAATCGCCCGCTCAGCGCGGTGGATATATCGGCCGCACACGACGCCGTGCCGGTGCTGGGCAGTGGTTTTGCCCGGGCGATCTACATGGCCGACGTCGCCAACGTGCGCAACCCGCGTCTGGTGAAGTCACTCAAGGCCGCATTGCTGGCACTGCCGAACGTGACGATCCATGAGCAGTGCGAAGTCAGCGGGTTTGTTCGTGACGGCAACAAAGTGGTCGGCGTGCAGACCTCCACAGGTACTGTCCCGGGCGATCAAGTTGTCCTGACGGCGGGGGCCTGGAGCGGTGATTTGCTCAAGCTGCTTGATCTGACGCTGCCGGTCGAGCCGGTGAAAGGGCAGATGATTCTCTACAAGTGTGCGGCGGATTTCCTGCCGAGCATGGTCCTGGCCAAGGGCCGTTATGCGATTCCCCGGCGCGACGGGCACATACTGATCGGCAGTACGTTGGAGCATGAGGGCTATGACAAGACGCCGACCGGGTCGGCACTGGAAAGCCTGAAGGCGTCCGCGGTGGAATTGATCCCGGCACTGGCCAATGCCGAAGTGGTGGGGCATTGGGCCGGATTGCGTCCGGGATCACCCGAGGGCATTCCTTACATCGGCCCGGTGCCGGGGTTTGACGGGCTCTGGCTCAACTGCGGGCATTACCGTAACGGGCTGGTGCTGGCGCCGGCATCATGCCAGCTGTTTGCCGATGTGATGCTGGGCCGGGCACCGATTATCGATCCGGCGCCTTATGCGCCTGCCGGAAGACTTTGACAAGATCGCAGCCTGCGGCAGCTCCTACAGTAGGCACGCTCTCATGTAGGAGCTGCCGAAGGCTGCGATCTTTTTAAAGCCTCAATCCAATCCCAACTTCTTGAGCCTGTAGCGCATCGACCTGAATGACAGGTTCAACCGCTGGGCCGCCGCCGTGCGGTTCCAGCGGGTTTCCTCTAGGGCCTGGAGCAGCAGTTGGCGTTCGACGTTTTCCAGGTAGGCTTCCAGGTTGTCGATCCGGGTCAGGTCTGGCACGCCAACTTCAGCCCCACAGTTGCCTTCAGCCAAGCGCAGGTCACCGGCTTCGATCTGTTTGTTCTCACACAAGGTGTGTGCCCGTTCGAGCATGTTTTCCAGTTCCCGCACATTGCCCGGGAAGCGATAGCTTTTCAGTGCATCGAGGGCCTGGGGGTGGAGTCTCGCCGCAGGTTGAGCGGTATCGGCAGCCAGACGCTTGAGAATGTGGCTAGCTAGCATTTCGATATCGTCGCGACGTTCACGCAAGGGCGGCACCCGGAGTTCGATTACGTTCAAGCGGTAGTAAAGATCATGACGAAAACGTCCGGCGGCGACTTCGGCACCAAGGTCTTTGTGCGTGGCGCAGAGAATGCGCACATCCACAGCCACTTCCTGCTGCCCGCCGACGCTGCGTACGGATTTCTCCTGAATTGCGCGCAGCAGTTTGACTTGCATGGCCAGCGGCAGGTCGGCCACTTCGTCAAGGAGCAGGGTGCCACTGTGGGCTGTCTGGAACAGGCCGGGTTTGTCTTCGATGGCACCGCTGAAACTGCCTTTGCGATGGCCGAAAAACTCGCTCTCCAACAGCTCCGAGGGAATCGCCGCGCAGTTGATCGCAATGAACGGCTGATGGGCGCGGGGGCTTTGATCGTGGATCAGGCGCGCGACCAACTCCTTGCCGCTGCCGGACTCTCCGCTGATGTAGACCGTCGCATGGCTGCTGGCCAGTTTGGTGATGTGCTTGCGCAGGTTGCGCATGGGCAATGAATCGCCCAGCAAGCGTCGTTCGATGCCGACTCCGTGGGCAGGAACCAGCAGGGCGTTGGTGACCAGTTCACGCAGGCGCGCAAGGTCCACCGGTTTGGTCAGGAAGTCGAAGGCCCCGGCCTTGAGTACATTGATCGCGTTTTCGAGGCTGTCATAGGCGGTGATCATCGCCACCTGGACCTGAGGGTGGCGTTGCTGGATGTGTTGCACCAACTCCAGGCCGGTGCCGTCCGGCAATTGCATGTCGGTCAGGCATAGATCGAAGGTTTCGCGTTTGAGCAGGGATTGCGCTTCGCCAACGTTGCGGGCGTTGAACGTCTCCAGATTCATCCTGCCCAAGGTGATTTCCAGGAGTTCTCGAATGTCCGGTTCGTCATCGACGATCAGGACTTTTTGTCGTGGTCTGGTGTTCAATGTGGGGTTCGTCCGTGTGCATAGGTCCTGCAAAAGCAGCCGCTTTCCTGGCGTACCTTGAAGTCTAGGCGGGACAAAATGCTTTCGCCCGGCTGGCCGGACAGATTAAGCCCCAGGCCCTTGGTATGGCGGGCTGGGGCTTCATTTTCGAGTATTTCCAGTGATTTCAGGTCGAGCCGTAGCGGAGGGATTTGCACGCGGCGCTGTAGGTGCAGGACGTTTTCGATTACCCGGTTCATTCGCACAGAGAGGTCTTGAATAATCTGCGTCAGACGTCGATCAACACCTTTCAGTTCCTTGGGGACGCGCGATAGTCCTTGAACGGTTGCCATTTCTGCTCAAGTGTCAGTGACCACTGGAGCCCTTGCCTTGCTCGAGATGAGCCTGGCTGCAATACCATTGCTGGTCGAGGCTCAGCGCGCGGTCACGGGGCAGGTGAACGCCGCAATGGGCACAACGGACCATGGGCGCCGCTTCCCGCTCGGCAGGGGGCTTGGGGGTGGAGGCCTGCCCCTTGAACTTGCGCCAGAACCATACTGCAGCGGCAATCAGGGCAATCCAGAACAATAAACGAAGCATGGTGAGCTGCTTTTTGATTGATGAAGCGGCAGTTTAGCCAAGGACCTGGCAGGCGCACAGTGTAATAAAGTGCTTGAAATAAAAAGGGAGACTCGAAAGTCTCCCTTTTTGCACAACCTGGGGTGTCAGTCGAACACACCGAGGGTCATGTAGCTGAACCACGAACGGTCGTCGTTGTTGCCTTGCGCTTCGTGATTTTCTTCTTCGATCACATCGCCTTCGGCATCTTTAGGCTTGAGCTCGCTCGGGATGGCGTCCTTGGCTTCCTGGAATTGCTTCTGTACGTCCTGGTTGGCGCGGGTTTCACCCGGCGGCAGCGGCGGACGGGACTCGATCAGGCCCAGGGTCGCCTTGCTCAGCCACGAACGGTTGTCGGCTTCGGCCACGGTCGGTACGAACTGACCGTCTACCAGTGTCGGGTGGTTCGGGTAGTTGAGCTTCAGGGTTTCCAGGCTGGTGGCAGCCAGTTCGTCCAGGTGCATGCGCTGGTAGGCCTCGGTCATCACCGCCAGGCCGTCGCCGACCGAAGGGGTTTCCTGGAAGTTTTCCACCACGTAACGACCGCGGTTCGCGGCGGCGACATAAGCCTGACGGGTCAGGTAGTAGTCGGCCACGTGAATTTCGTAGGCTGCCAGCAGGTTGCGCAGATAGATCATGCGCTGCTTGGCGTCTGGCGCGTAGCGGCTGTTCGGGAAGCGGCTGGTCAGCTGGGCGAACTCGTTATAGGAGTCGCGGGCGGCGCCCGGGTCACGCTTGGTCATGTCCAGCGGCAGGAAACGCGCCAGCAGGCCGACGTCCTGGTCGAAAGAAGTCAGGCCCTTGAGGTAGTAGGCATAATCGACGTTCGGATGCTGTGGGTGCAGGCGAATGAAGCGTTCGGCAGCGGACTTGGCCGCTTCTGGCTCGGTGTTCTTGTAGTTGGCGTAGATGAGTTCGAGTTGCGCCTGATCGGCATAGCGACCGAACGGATAACGCGATTCCAGAGCCTTCAGTTTGGCGATGGCGCTGGTGTAGCTGCTATTGTCCAGGTCGGCTTGAGCCTGTTGGTACAGCTCGACTTCACTGAGGTTTTCGTCTACGACTTCCTTCGATGAGCAAGCAGCGGTCAATGCGAGGATGGCGATCAGCAGCAGGTGTTTCACTTGCATGGCGGCTTGCGTCCCTATGACGGCCGCTGTCTTGGGCGTGGCCGTCCTGTTATGATGAGCGCCCCGTTGAATAGCCTCGGGGCAAAAGACGCCGTATTTAACCACAAGCGCGCAGCCGAAACCAAAGGCTGTGCCGACGCCTAGTCTGAGCATGTCCGATAAAATTGAACTTCGCGCAGAGGTGCCGTCCGAATTGGGCGGCCAACGCCTCGATCAAGTCGCCGCACAATTATTCGCTGAGCACTCGCGCTCGCGCCTTTCCGCCTGGATCAAAGACGGCCGCCTGACTGTGGATGGGGCGGTTATCCGCCCGCGAGACATCGTCCACGGCGGCGCCATCCTTGAGCTGACTGCCGAGCAGGAAGCTCAGGGCGAATGGGTCGCTCAAGACATAGCCCTGGATATCGTCTATGAAGACGACGACATCCTGGTGATCAACAAGCCTGCGGGCCTGGTGGTGCACCCGGCTGCCGGTCATGCCGACGGCACCTTGCTCAACGCCTTGCTGCACCACGTGCCGGACATCATCAATGTGCCCCGCGCCGGTATCGTGCATCGCCTGGACAAGGACACCACCGGTCTGATGGTGGTGGCCAAGACCATTCAAGCGCAGACGCAGCTGGTTACACAGTTGCAGAGCCGCAGCGTCAGCCGGATCTACGAGTGCATCGTGATCGGAGTGGTGACAGCCGGTGGCAAGATCAATGCGCCGATCGGACGCCACGGCCAGCAACGCCAGCGCATGGCCGTGATGGAAGGTGGCAAGCAAGCCGTCAGCCATTACCGCGTGCTCGAGCGCTTCCGCTCCCACACTCACGTGCGGGTGAAGCTGGAAACCGGTCGTACGCACCAGATTCGCGTGCACATGGCGCACATCAACTACCCGTTGGTCGGAGATCCTGCCTACGGCGGTCGTTTCCGTATCCCGCCGGCCGCCAACCCGACCATGGTCGAGTCGCTGAAAAATTTCCCGCGTCAGGCGCTGCATGCGCGTTTCCTGGAACTGGATCATCCGACCACCGGTCAGCGCATGAGCTGGGAATCGCCGTTGCCGGAAGATTTCGTCTGGTTGCTGACCCTGCTCAAGCAAGACCGCGAGGCGTTCATCGGATGAGTGACTGGCTGATTCCTGACTGGCCCGCGCCGGCCGGGGTCAAAGCCTGCGTCACCACCCGTGCGGGCGGCGTCAGTGTGGCGCCGTTCGACAGCCTCAACCTCGGCGATCACGTCGACGACAGCCCTGAAGCTGTTGCCGAGAATCGTCGTCGTCTTACCGATCATTTCTCCATTCAACCGGCCTGGTTGCAGCAGGTTCACGGCATCGTCGTGGCCCATGCCGATCCTGACCGGGTGGATACGGCTGATGCCAGCTGGACATCAACGCCGGGCGTCGCCTGTGCTGCGATGACCGCCGATTGCCTGCCTGCGCTGTTTTGCGACCGTGCCGGCACCCGCGTTGCTGCAGCCCATGCCGGTTGGCGCGGGTTGGCGGCGGGCGTGCTGGAAGCCACCCTCGACAGTCTGGCGGTGCCACCGGCCGAAGTATTGGTCTGGCTCGGCCCGGCCATCGGCCCGCAAGCCTTTGAAGTCGGCCCGGAAGTGCGCGAAACCTTCGTGCAGCAGTTGCCGCAAGCGGCTGAAGCCTTCGTGCCGAGTCAAAACCCCGGCAAGTTCATGGCCGACATCTATAGGCTGGCGCGTCTGCGCCTGGCCGCTCGTGGCGTCACCGCTGTCTACGGTGGAGGTTTCTGCACCGTGACCGACCCACGTTTCTTTTCCTACCGCCGTGCCCCTCGCACCGGTCGCTTTGCCTCCCTGATCTGGCTCGCCCGCTAAGCTTCTCTGATCTGCATCAATGTCTTGATGCTTGAAACTCCCAGAATCGACCGCATCTATAACGGTATCTGGCAGGTTTCTTCATTCAGGATGTTTTATAGGTCCGGCCTGCTCAAAAGGAAGGTGACCCATGCGTATAGACCGTTTAACCAGCAAATTGCAGTTAGCGTTGTCCGATGCCCAATCCCTGGCTGTCGGCCTTGATCATCCGGCCATCGAGCCGGCGCACTTGATGCAGGCCTTGCTCGAACAGCAGGGCGGCTCGATCAAGCCTCTGTTGATGCAGGTGGGCTTTGACGTCAACAGCCTGCGTAAAGAGCTGACCAAAGAGCTCGACCAGCTCCCAAAAATCCAGAACCCGACCGGCGACGTGAACATGTCGCAGGATCTGGCGCGCCTGCTCAACCAGGCCGACCGCCTGGCCCAGCAGAAGGGCGACCAGTTCATCTCCAGTGAGCTGGTGCTGCTCGCCGCCATGGACGAGAACAGCAAGCTCGGCAAGCTGTTGCTCGGTCAGGGCGTGAGCAAGAAAGCCCTGGAGAACGCGATCAACAACCTGCGTGGTGGCGAGGCCGTCAACGACCCGAACCACGAAGAAGCGCGACAGGCCCTGGACAAATACACCGTCGACCTGACCAAGCGAGCCGAAGACGGCAAGCTTGATCCGGTGATCGGCCGTGACGATGAAATCCGTCGGACCATCCAGGTGCTGCAACGTCGCACCAAGAACAACCCGGTGCTGATCGGTGAGCCTGGCGTGGGTAAAACCGCGATCGCCGAAGGCCTGGCCCAGCGCATCATCAACGGCGAAGTGCCGGATGGTTTGAAGGGCAAGCGCCTGTTGTCCCTGGACATGGGGGCGCTGATCGCCGGTGCCAAGTATCGCGGTGAGTTCGAAGAACGCCTGAAATCCCTGCTCAATGAACTGTCGAAGCAGGAAGGGCAGATCATCCTGTTCATCGACGAACTGCACACCATGGTCGGCGCCGGTAAGGGCGAAGGCTCGATGGATGCGGGCAACATGCTTAAGCCGGCCCTGGCCCGCGGTGAGCTGCACTGTGTCGGTGCGACCACGCTCAACGAGTACCGCCAATATATAGAGAAGGACGCCGCTCTCGAGCGACGTTTCCAGAAAGTACTGGTGGACGAGCCGAGTGAGGAAGACACCATCGCTATCCTGCGTGGCCTCAAGGAGCGTTATGAGGTGCACCACAAGGTGGCGATTACCGACGGCGCGATCATTGCCGCAGCCAAGCTCAGCCATCGCTACATCACTGACCGGCAGTTGCCGGACAAGGCCATCGACCTGATCGATGAGGCCGCCAGTCGCATCCGCATGGAGATCGACTCCAAGCCGGAAGTGCTGGACCGTCTGGAGCGTCGCCTGATTCAGCTGAAGGTGGAGTCCCAGGCGCTGAAGAAAGAAAGCGACGACGCGGCGAAGAAGCGTCTGGAGAAACTGCAGGAAGAAATCGCTCGTCATGAGCGTGAGTACTCGGATCTCGAAGAAATCTGGAACTCGGAAAAAGCCGAAGTCCAGGGTTCTGCGCAGATCCAGCAGAAAATCGAGCAGTCCCGTCAGGAATTGGAAACCGCTCGCCGCAAAGGCGACCTGAACCGCATGGCCGAGTTGCAGTACGGGGTGATCCCGGATCTGGAGCGTAGCCTGCAAATGGTCGACCAGCATGGCAAGCCCGAAAACCAGTTGCTGCGCAGCAAGGTGACTGAAGAAGAGATCGCCGAAGTCGTATCGAAGTGGACCGGTATTCCGGTGTCGAAGATGCTCGAAGGCGAGCGCGACAAGCTTATGAAGATGGAAAGCCTGTTGCACCAGCGTGTGATCGGTCAGGACGAAGCGGTGGTGGCGGTTTCCAACGCGGTACGGCGTTCCCGTGCCGGGTTGTCCGACCCTAATCGCCCAAGCGGCTCGTTCATGTTCCTCGGCCCGACCGGTGTCGGTAAAACCGAGCTGTGCAAGGCATTGGCCGAATTCCTCTTTGACACCGAAGAGGCGATGGTGCGGATCGACATGTCCGAGTTCATGGAGAAACATTCCGTGGCTCGCTTGATCGGTGCGCCACCAGGCTACGTGGGCTACGAAGAGGGCGGTTACCTGACCGAGGCCGTACGTCGCAAACCGTATTCGGTAATCCTCATGGACGAAGTCGAGAAGGCGCACCCGGATGTGTTCAACATCTTGTTGCAAGTGCTCGAGGATGGTCGTCTGACCGACAGCCATGGCCGCACGGTGGATTTCAAGAACACCGTGATTGTCATGACCTCCAACCTGGGGTCGGTACAGATCCAGGAGCTGGTCGGTGACCGTGAGGCGCAGCGCGCGGCGGTGATGGATGCGATTTCCAGCCACTTCCGGCCGGAGTTCATCAACCGGGTCGACGAAGTGGTGATCTTCGAGCCGTTGGCGCGGGATCAGATCGCCGGCATTACCGAGATCCAGCTGGGTCGCCTGCGCAGCCGCCTGACCGAGCGCGAGCTGAAGCTTGAGCTCAGCCCGGAAGCCATGGACAAGCTGATCGCGGTCGGCTACGACCCGGTGTACGGCGCACGGCCGCTCAAGCGCGCCATCCAGCGCTGGATCGAAAACCCGCTGGCGCAGTTGATACTGTCCGGTCGATTCATGCCGGGCGATACCGCTCACGGTGTGGTGGAGAACGACGAAATCGTCTTCGTCTGATCCATAACGGCAGCAAAATCGAAAAGGCCTCGCATAACGAGGCCTTTTTTTCGTTAGGCTGTTGAACTCAAAGGAAAAGGCTTGTAAAGTGCGCCCCGCAGTAAGTCACCCGCCAGGGTTTCCGCTCCCCAAGCAGGAATCCAAAATAAGTTGCAAATCATTAACTTGAAAGCAATTTAGGGGGTTGACAGAGGTGCTGAAGATTGTAGAATAGCGCGCCTCAGACACACGAACGCAGCGATGCGAACGGGTCGAAGAGAACGCAGTAAAAGCTTCAAAGTTGTAAATTGAAATGTGTAGTTCCGTGATAGCTCAGTCGGTAGAGCAAATGACTGTTAATCATTGGGTCCCAGGTTCGAGTCCTGGTCACGGAGCCAATTTCAAACCGGGGTATAGCGCAGTCCGGTAGCGCGCCTGCTTTGGGAGCAGGATGTCAGGAGTTCGAATCCCCTTACCCCGACCATTTTTGGGTCGTTAGCTCAGTTGGTAGAGCAGTTGGCTTTTAACCAATTGGTCGTAGGTTCGAATCCCACACGACCCACCATTTTTGAAACCAGTTAGCGCTGGAATCGAATCTTAAGATCAGAGGCCAAAAGCGCTGATCGAGGAAGGCGCCTTCAAGGGTGCCTTTTTTTTACCGGGGTATAGCGCAGTCCGGTAGCGCGCCTGCTTTGGGAGCAGGATGTCAGGAGTTCGAATCCCCTTACCCCGACCATATTAAAAATCCTCGTATCGAAAGATACGAGGATTTTTTTTGTCCACAGGAAACTCAGGAACGCCGCAAAGCCAATGTGGGAGCGAGCAAGCTCGCTCCCACAGTGGTTGAGGTGTTAGTGCAGTTTCAGCCGTGGCTCAGTCCCACGTCCGATCTTGCTGCCCAGCATCAGCATCGCCGTGCGGAACGGCCCGTACAGCGCCATCTGGTGCATGCGGTACAGCGACACGTAGAACATCCGCGCCAGCCAGCCTTCGAGCATCACGCTGCCTGTGAGGTTGCCCATCAAGTTACCCACAGCCGAAAAGCGCGACAGCGAAATCAGCGAGCCGTAGTCGGTGTACTTGTACTCCGGCAGTGCCTTGCCTTCGATGCGCAGTTTCAGCGATTTGGCCAGCAACGAAGCCTGTTGGTGAGCGGCTTGGGCGCGTGGTGGCACATTGCGGTCGCTGCCCGGTTGCGGACAGGCGGCGCAGTCACCGAAGGCGAAGATGTTCTCGTCACGGGTGGTTTGCAGGGTCGGCAGCACTTGCAGCTGGTTGATGCGGTTGGTTTCCAGGCCATCGATGTCCTTGAGGAAACCCGGTGCGCGAATCCCGGCGGCCCAGACTTTCAGGCTGGCCTTGATTTCGTTGCCGTCGGCGGTGATCAGGCTGTCGGCCGTCACTTCGCTGACAGCGGCATTGGTCATGACGTTGACCCCGAGTTTCTCCAGGGTTTTATGCACAGGCCCGCCAATCCGCTCCGGCAGTGCCGGCAGCACCCGTGGACCGGCTTCGATCAGGGTGATGTGCATGTTTTCCGGTTTGATCCGGTCCAGGCCATAGGCTGCCAATTCGTGGGCGGCGTTGTGCAGTTCGGCGGCCAGTTCGACCCCGGTGGCACCGGCGCCGACGATGGCCACGCTGATTTGCTCGATCGCGTCGGTCTGGCCGGCGTGAGCGCGCAGATAGTGATTGAGCAGTTGCTGGTGGAAGCGCTCGGCCTGTTTGCGGGTGTCGAGGAACAGGCAATGCTGCGCCGCACCCTGAGTGCCGAAATCATTGGTGGTGCTGCCGACGGAAATCACCAGCGAGTCGTAAGGCACTTCACGCGCGGGTACCAATTCCACACCGGCTTCGTCATAAGTGGCGGCCAGCTGGATTTTTTTCTGCGCACGATCAAGCCCGCTCATGCGCCCCAGTTGGAACTCGAAGTGGTTCCATTTGGCCTGGGCAACATAGTTGAGTTCATCTTCGGAGGAGTTCAGGGAACCGGCCGCCACTTCGTGCAACAAGGGTTTCCAGATGTGGGTCAGGTTCGCGTCGACCAGCATCACGCTGGCTGTGCCGCGCTTGCCCAGAGTCTTACCCAGGCGGGTAGCCAACTCCAGACCGCCGGCGCCGCCGCCGAC
The DNA here is from genome assembly GCF_054668325.1 of Pseudomonas sp. S2_F07. Classification (NCBI taxonomy): domain Bacteria; kingdom Pseudomonadati; phylum Pseudomonadota; class Gammaproteobacteria; order Pseudomonadales; family Pseudomonadaceae; genus Pseudomonas; species Pseudomonas sp. S2_F07. The sequence goes on along the minus strand of NZ_CP162758.1, from coordinate 2,966,811 downwards.
AATGACAATACGATGGGACATGGGGATAACTCGCAAGGCTAAAGGAAATCGGTGTCAGTACCTTCGCGAGCGCAAGGCAGCTCATAGCGTCAGGTAACTGATAAGTCGGCTCAACAGACCCAGACCAATGGTCACTGCCAATACCAGTACAAGGAGCATCCACGGCCGGAAGGGCCGGCGCTCGACTTGGTGCTGGGACAACTGCAGGTACTCTTCGACATGCTTTTGGTCGTCGGGGTTCAGGCGGCTGGTCATATCGGGCCTCGTCAGGGGTAGACGTTGCTGAATGTGTAGAAGCTACAGTGTTTTTACCCAGGGTTGAACGCAGCATAGCCGCTGTCTGGAATGGGTTCGACGCTTACGGTGTCGTCCAGGCGAATGATGCCACTTTGTAACACCCGGGCAGTGATTCCGCCATGTCCGCGCACGGCCTGAAAGGTGCCGATGCCCAGGTTGCTTTCCAGGCGCGCGCAGGGCTGGCACCAGCCGGTGGTTTCGAACGTTGCCTGGCCGATCCGGAAGCGGCGGCCCTTGAGGCTGAACAGATTGATGCCACTGATAACGAGGTTGCGCCGCAGATCTTCAGGCCGGACCGGATGATCGAGTGCGCGCCCCATCAGTGAACTGATGACCGCCAGGTGCTCCCACTGAATCAGCGTTACCTGCCGTGCATTGCGCACGCCCGGGCGGGCGTGGTCGCCGGTCAGGCCGGCTTCCAGGCGCGCTTCCACGGCATCGAGTTCAAGCATCGCCGAACGTGATTGCGGGCGCACGCCGATCCAGCGTACCCGACCTTGTTGCGGCACCTCGGCGATCAGCTCCTGCAGCGGGCTCACAGGCTGATCCCGACGTCGAACACAATGCTGCGCCCCAGGTTGCTGCGCAAGAAGTCCGGAGCATCCGGGTGAGCGAACAGCACGCGGGCAAAAGTCGGCCCAACCAATGATAGCGAACGCCAGCCCTGGCGCAGGTATTCGGTTGGTGGCGGGAAATGGCTGTTGAGGTCCAGCACTTCGCGTTTGAGGCTGGCGAAGGCAATGATGTCCAACTCACCCAGATCCATGCCGCGCTCTTTGTAGTTGTGCGCTTTTTTGCGCAAGGTCGGCGCCAATCGCAGCAAGAACTCGTTGGCGGGGATGCGTCGTGGCTTGGCCTCGCGGCGCACCAGTTGGCTCAGGGAGAACGCGCTGCGTCGGCGTTGCAGCTCGTCGCGCCATTCATCGTTGAGGCGCCGGCCCTCGTCGAGCACGAAGAACACCTCGAAACTGGCATCGCGAAACAACACATCCGGCGGCTCCCCGGCGGGGGCGAACTCATCGGCGCGATAGGGAATGTTCAAGCCTTGCAGCAGGCGCTGGCAGACCCAACGCTCACGCTCCCATTTGCGGGCATTGGACAGAAACGCGTTGGCTTGCTCGGCCGCGATGGTCAGCAGGCGTAAATAATCTGAGTCATCCATAGGCCCAAGCTTAGCGTTCAAATGTGATCGCAAAGAAGACAATTTGTCGAAGAGGCTCATAGCCTTCCGTTCCCATGCCCGTTCCAGGGCCCTGCACAAAACGGATAGTGGTCTGCGCTCACTGGCTATTGCCACGTATCGGACGGCTCTACCCTCGGCTGTACGGACGTAAGCCGTGTTACCGCCGCTCTAAAAAAACAACAACAAGAGATAAATGCCATGCGCAAGATCGACGTACATGAGGTTATCGACAACGCTCGCTTCAACCGCTTTCACTGGATGGTGCTGTTCTGGTGTGCCCTGATCATCATCTTCGACGGTTACGATCTGGTGATCTACGGCGTGGTCTTGCCGATGCTGATGAAAGAGTGGGGGCTCAGTCCTCTGCAAGCCGGTGCACTGGGCAGTTATGCACTGTTCGGCATGATGTTCGGCGCGCTGTTCTTCGGTCCGCTGTCGGACAGGATCGGCCGCAAGAAAGCCATCACCATCTGCGTGATGCTCTTCAGTGGTTTCACCGTGCTCAATGGTTTCGCCCGTAACCCCACCGAGTTCGGCCTGTGTCGCTTCATTGCCGGGCTCGGCATTGGCGGCGTGATGCCTAACGTCGTGGCGCTGATGAACGAGTACGCGCCGAAAAAAATCCGCAGCACGCTGGTTGCGATCATGTTCAGCGGTTACTCGGTGGGCGGCATGCTGTCCGCCGGGCTGGGCATTGTGCTGATCCCGCGTTTCGGCTGGCAGTCGGTGTTTTACGTGGCGGTCCTGCCGCTGCTGTTGTTGCCGCTGATCATGTACTTCCTGCCCGAATCGGTGGGCTTCATGTTGCGTCAGGGGCGCAATGAAGACGCACGCAACATTCTGCAGCGCATCGACCCGGCCTACGTCGCACAAACCTCTGACCAATTGCACATGGCCGAAGTGAAAGGCACGGGCACCCCGGTGTTGCAGCTGTTCCGTGACGGCCGTGCGCTGCGCACGCTGATGCTGTGGCTGGCGTTTTTCTGCTGCCTGTTGATGGTGTATGCGCTGAGTTCCTGGCTGCCGAAACTGATGGCCAACGCCGGTTACAGCCTGGGTTCGAGCCTGTCGTTCCTGCTGGTGTTGAACTTCGGGGCGATCTTCGGCGCGGTCGGGGGCGGGGTGCTGGGGGACAAGCTCAATCTGCCGCGGGTGCTGTCGGTGTTTTTCGCCATGGCGGCGGTGTCGATCACCCTGTTGGGCTTCAACAGCCCGATGCCGGTGTTGTACCTGCTGATCGCCATTGCCGGTGCCACTACCATTGGCTCGCAGATTCTCTTGTACGCCTGCGCCGCGCAGTTCTATTCCATGACGATTCGTTCGACCGGCCTGGGCTGGGCCTCGGGCATCGGGCGCAACGGGGCCATCGTCGGTCCGCTGCTGGGTGGCGCCTTGCTCGGGATCAGCCTGCCCCTGCAGCTGAACTTCATGGCGTTTGCCTTGCCCGGTGCGGTGGCGGCCCTGGCCATGACCGTGTTCGCCATCAGCAGCCGACGTAGCGCTGCTGGCGTCAACCCAGCGTTGTCAGCGACCGGTGCCTGAATCATGAAAGCGTTTTTCCAGGACTTCTCGTTGTCAGCCGCCGTGGCTGGATTCATTGCCACGGTGATTTCCTACGCTGGCCCGTTGGTGATCATCTTTCAGGCGGCAGAAGCGGCACATCTTTCGCGGGAAGTGTTGTCATCCTGGATCTGGGCGATCTCCATCGGCAGCGCCGTGCTCGGCATCGGTTTGAGCCTGCGCTACCGCGTTCCGGTGATCATCGCCTGGTCGGCGCCGGGTTCGGCGTTGCTGGTGACACTGTTGCCGGACATTTCCATGGCAGAGGCGGTGGGGGCTTATCTGGTCAGCAGCCTGATCATTTTCGTGGTCGGCATCTCGGGGGCTTTCGACCGGATCATCAGCAAGCTGCCCGCCGCCATCGCGGCGGCGATGCTGGCGGGGATCCTGTTCAGTTTCGGCACCGGGCTGTTCGTGTCGATGCAACACAAGCCGCTGCTGGTCCTGGCGATGTTTGCCACGTACCTGATCTGCAAGCGTGTGATGCCGCGTTATGCAGTGATGATGGTGCTGCTGGTGGGCTGTTCGATTGCCGCGTTCACCGGTGATTTGCATCGTGAAGCGCTGGTGATCGGCCTGGCCACGCCGGTGTGGATCACGCCTGAATTCAGCCTGGGCGCGATCCTGAACATCGCCTTGCCGCTGGTGATGGTGGCGCTGACCGGTCAGTTCGTGCCCGGCATGGCGGTGTTGCGCGCCAGTGGATATCCGACGCCGGCGAGCCCGATCATCACCAGCAGCGCGCTGGGCACGGCACTGCTGGCGCCGTTCGGTTGCCATGGACTGAATCTGGCGGCGATCACCGCGGCGATCTGCACCGGTCGCGAAGCCCACGAGGATCCTCGCAAGCGCTATGTGGCCGGGGTCGTCGGCGGCCTGTGCTACCTGCTGTTGGGGATCTTCGGCGCCACGCTGGTCTCGCTGTTTTCAGCGTTCCCCAAAGAGTTGATCGCGGCGCTGGCCGGGCTGGCCCTGTTCGCAGCCATTGCCGGCGCGTTAACGGGTGCGATGGCGGTACCGAGCGATCGTGAAGCCGCGCTGGTGACATTCCTGGTCACGGCTTCGGGCATGTCGTTGTTCGGTTTGTCCGCAGCGTTCTGGGGGCTGATTTTCGGCATGGTCACCCATGTGCTGTTGAGCGCCCGTCGTCCCTTTCCCCGTCGCAAATCCACTGCAACTGAAGTCCTTCAACCAGTCGATCAATAACAATAAGAGAAAAACGATGAAACAGATTCTCCCAACAACTGGTTCGGCGTTGTCCCTGGCTGTCGTCTCGAGTTTATCCACAGGTGCGATGGCCGCTGAAAAAGGCTTTATCGAAGACACCACCGCGACGTTGCAGGCGCGCAATTATTACTTCAGTCGCGACTATTCCGACATCGTCGGCGCCAACCAGCAATCGAAGGCTGAAGAGTGGGCACAGGGTTTCATCCTCAATGTGAAGTCCGGATACACCCAGGGCACCGTCGGGTTTGGGGTGGACGTCATTGGCTTGCTCGGCCTCAAGCTCGACAGTGCCCCGGACCGGACCAATACCGGTTTGCTGCCGGTGCAGGGCGACGGCCGCGCGGCGGACAACTACAGCCGACTGGAAGGCGCGTTGAAGATGCGCTACTCCAAAACCGAACTGAAAGTCGGTGAGCTGCAACCCAATCTGCCGGTGTTGGTATTCAGTGATATTCGTCTGCTGCCACCCAGTTATCAGGGCGCAAGCATCACCTCCAACGAGATCAATGGCCTGACGCTGCAGGGTGGTCACTTGAGTTCAACCAGCCTGCGCAACGAGGCTGGCGACGAAAAGATGCAAGCAATGCTGGGGCACGTGCCGCAGCGCCAGGTCAGCAGTGACGGTTTCAATTTTGCCGGCGCTGATTATGTCTTCAACGACAAGCGCAGCTCGATCAGCGCCTGGTACGGGCAACTGGAAGATATCTACAACCAGCGTTTTCTGGGTTTAAAGCACAGTGAGCCGGTGGGCGACTGGATCCTCGGCGCCAACCTCGGTTACTACGATTCGCGCGAGGACGGCAACAAACTGCTGGGTAACATCGACAACCAGGCGTTCTTCTCGTTGCTGTCGGCCAAGCGTGGCGGCCATACGTTTTACGTCGGCTATCAGGGCATGTTCGGTGACAGTGCGTTCCCACGGGTGTTTGCCAACATCTCGCCGTTGGGCAACGAAGTGCCGACCTATGAGTTCGCCTTCACCGATGAACGTTCCTGGCAGGCGCGCTACGACTACGACTTCGCGGCGCTCGGCGTACCGGGGCTGACCAGCACCGTGCGCTACATCAGCGGCAATAACGTCGATACCGGCAAGGGCTATGAAGGCAAGGATCGCGAGCGTGACCTGGATATCGGCTATGTGTTGCAGAGCGGCAGCCTCAAAGGCCTTGGCATCCGTGTGCGCAACGCGATGGCACGTTCCAACTACCGCAGTGATATCGACGAGAACCGCTTGATCCTCAGCTACACATGGACCTTGCTGTGAGCCTGGCGATCACAGGTTGCTGGTGCAATCACCCATGACGTTGTAGGTCACGCGATGGGCCTGTCCTTGATGATCAATGTATTCCATGGTCGCCGGTACAACCCCGCACGCAGTCGCCGTGTCGGACACCGAAACCACCTTGGCGATGTCCAGTGGCTGCGCCGGGTTGTACAGGACCGCGAGGGGCTCGTTGTCGGCGGCCATGGCCGAGGTGGCGATGACGGTCAGCAACAGGCTGATCAACGTTTTCATATTGGCATGCTCCGTGTCGGATTCGATGTCTGAATTTTAGTCTTTGCCACCGACGGATAAAGGGGCGAACCAGGGATGCAGCCTTACATAAAACGTAACAGTCATCGCCCTATCCTTCGCGACGTTTTCTCGATGGCAAGGTCCGCACCCGGGTGGACTTTCTCAAGTCAGAGCTACCGAAGCTGTTCGCCGAACATGACGCGGTGATGAGCGATCCGCGGCATTGGGCTTGAAGTCGAAGGGCGGGCGAGTGGCGGTGTAGACTGAAAGTCTGTTGTTCTTCGCTTGGGAGGCGCGCGTAGCCATGATCGGTGCAGAGTTGCTGTCATCGCAAACCCTTGCGGTCGGCTGGCTGATCTATGTGCCGGTGTTGATCTGGGCGATCTGTCGCGCGCCATGGGTTGAGCTGTTCACCGACAGCCGTCGTCAGCATCTGCTGCTCGGAACGGTGTTTGCGCTGTTTCTGTTGTGGCTGGTGCGGCGCGACTTTGATACCGGCGTGTCTTACCACTTCATCGGCATGACAGCGGTGACGCTGCTGCTGGACTGGCCGTTGGCGCTGGTTGGCGGGTTGGTTGCACAAACGGGGTTGGTGTTGCTCGGTCGACAGGACCTGGCGGCGGTCGGGGTCAATGGCGCGCTGTTGATTGCGCTGCCGGTGCTGGTCACCGAGTGCTGCGCCATTCTGGTGGAGCGGGCGCAGCCACGAAATCCCTTCGTGTATATCTTCGTTTCCGGATTTTTTGCGGCGGCGCTGTCGGCGTTGCTGTGCCTGCTGCTGGCGCTTTGGTTGCTGTGGTTCGACGAGCGTTTCGAGATGCCGTACTGGCTTGAGGATTTTGTCGGTTACCTGTGGCTGATCATTTTCCCCGAAGCGTTTATCAACGGCATGATCGTCAGTGCGCTGGTGGTGTTCTGCCCGGAGTGGCTGGAAACGTTCAACCGCACCCGTTACCTCTCGGCTCCCTGGAAGGACGACGATCCCAAGTCCTGATCCGCATCAAGACCTGGAATCGCCCATTCGATGGATCAGTGACGCGGGTCGAAGTCACCGCTGAACATCTCGTCCTCGGCATCGGGAGCCACCGGAATCTTGTGCTCTTCGGACGCCCAGGCACCCAGGTCGATCAGTTTGCAGCGGTCGGAGCAGAATGGCCGGAACTTGCTTTCGGCGGTCCATTCCACGGGGGCGCCACAGGTTGGGCATTCGACGGTTGTTGGTTGGCTCATGACTGGCCTCCACGCAAAGATAGATAAAAGTGATGCAGGCGTTCGACCTCGCTGTGCAGCCAGGCAAGGTCGCGGTCATTGACCACGACGTCGTCTGCATGGCTCACGCGATCCTGGCGGCTGGACTGGGCCTTGAGGATCGCCTGGACTTGCTGCTCGCTGGTCTGGTCACGTTGCAGGGTGCGTTCGATCTGCAATTGTTCGGGGGCATCGATCACCAGCACCCGTTGGGTCATGGCGTATTGTCCGGACTCGATCAGCAGCGGCGAAACCAGAATCGCATAAGGCGATTTTGCCAGCGCCAGGTGGTGAGCGATTTCCTCGCCGATCAGCGGATGCAGGAGGGCCTCCAGCCAGCGGCGCTCTTCAGGCACTTCGAAGATCAATTTGCGTAGCGCCGCGCGGTCCAGTTGCCCGTCGGCCTGCAACACGCCGGGGCCGAAGTGTTCGGCGATTTGTGCCAGTGCCGGGCGGCCGGGTTCCACTACCCAGCGAGCGGCATGATCGGCGTCGACCACATGCACGCCCAGGTCGATGAAGTGTTGGGCGGCCGCGCTTTTGCCGCTGCCGATGCCGCCGGTCAGGCCGAGAATCCAGGGTTTTTCCACAGGGCTATTCATTTCAAACCGACAAACTGCCAATAGAGGTCGGTTATTTGACCACCCCAGAGCAACGCAATCCAGCCGGCAATGGCCAGATAGGGGCCGAAAGGGATCGGCGTCGAGGTTTTTGCGTTGCGCCAGCGCAGCAGTATCAGCCCGATAATGGCACCTACCAGCGAGGACAGCAGGATGGTCAGGGGCAAAATCTGCCAGCCACCCCAGGCGCCCAGCATCGCCAGCAGCTTGAAATCGCCGTAGCCCATGCCGTCCTTGCCTGTGACCAGCTTGAACAGCCAGAACACCGACCACAGCAGGCCGTACCCGGCAATCGCCCCCCAAAGCGCCTCGTGCAACGACACGAACAGGCCGAAGCTGTTGACGATCAACCCCAGCCATATCAACGGCAGCACCAGTACGTCCGGCAATATCTGGTGTTCGGCGTCGATCAGGCTCATCGCCAGCAACCCCCAGCTCAGGATCAGCACCAGGGCGGCTGGCCAACCGAAGCCAAAGTGCCAGGCCACAAACGCCGACAACAGGCCGCAGGCCAGTTCGGTCAACGGATAGCGCGGGCTGATCGCTGCCGCACAGGCTGAGCAGCGGCCGCGTAAAAACACATAACTGAGCAGCGGGATGTTTTCCCAGGCGCGGATGCGGTGACCGCAGTGCGGGCACTGGGAGTGGGGCAGCAACAGGTTGTAAGTCGGCAGTGGCGTTTCGCCAGGCAGGCCGAGAATGTCATGGGCCTGCTCGCGCCAGTCGCGTTCGAGCATTTTCGGCAGGCGCCAGATCACGACATTGAGAAAACTGCCGACCAGCAGGCCGGTGAGGCCTGCGAGAACGACAAAGGCCAGCGCAGAGTGAATCAGGATTTCATTCAAGGGCATGTCAGATCGCTGAGCCAAGTTGGAAGATCGGCAGGTACATGGCAACTACCAGTCCACCGACGATAACACCCAGCACCACCATGATGAACGGCTCCATCAGACTGGTGAGGTTATCGACCATGTTATCGACGTTGTCTTCGTAGAACCCCGCGACTTTGTCGAGCATAGCGTCCAGGGTGCCGGACTCTTCGCCGATTGCAGTCATTTGTATCGCCATGTTCGGAAAGACGCCGCAGGTGCGCATGGCGAAGTGCAATTGCATGCCGGTCGAGATGTCCTGCCGGATGCGCAATACCGCGTGCTTGAACACGACATTGCCGGTCGCACCGGCCACTGATTCCAGGGCCTCCACCAGCGGCACGCCGGCAGCGAAAGTGGTCGACAGTGTACGGGCGAACCGGGCCACGGCGGACTTGTGCATCAGGGTGCCCACCAGCGGCAGTTTCAGCAGCCAGGTGTCCATCCGGTCACGGAAGGCCGGGGATGTCCTGAGGGCGTGGCGCACGCCGAAGGCCGTTGTGACCAGCGCGCCAAGGACCACCCACCACCAGGCCTGCATGAATTGCGACAGGCCAATGACCATCACGGTGAAGGCCGGCAGTTCGGCGCCAAAGCCTTTGAACACGGATTCGAACTGCGGCACGACATTGACCAGCAGAATCCCGGTGACAATCGCCGCGACGAACACCACCACCAGCGGGTAGGTCATGGCTTTCCTGATCCTGGCCTTGAGGCTTTCGCTTTTTTCCTTGTAGGTTGCGACCCGCTCCAAAAGGGTGTCGAGGGCACCGGCCTGCTCGCCGGCATCCACCAGGTTGCAATACAGCTCATCGAAATACCGGGGCTTCTTGCGCAGGGCGGCGGCGAAACTGCTGCCTGCCGCAACTTCCTGTTTCAGTTCGTCCACCAGCTTGCGCATGGCCGGATTGTCAAAGCCTTCGCCGATGATGTCGAACGACTGCAACAACGGCACGCCGGCCTTCATCATCGTCGCCATTTGCCGGGTGAACAGGGCAATGTCCTGGGCCTTGATGCGCTTGCCCATGTCGAAAACCGAAGGGTTTTTCTTGCGCACCTTGCCGGGACTGATGCCTTGCTTGCGCAGTTTCGCCTTGATCAGCGCCGGGTTTTGAGCGCTGAGTTCGCCGGTCACTTTTGTGCCTTTGCGGTCGATGCCTTCCCATGCATACACGCTGATTTTCGCTGCCTTGACCGCCATGTTCAGTCCTGGGTATTCCGATTGAACTGCTCTTATAGCCTAGTCAAGGGACGGGGCCAAACCCACTCGGTGAGGTGACAAAAAACGTCAGATAGTGCTGATCCTGGTAGTAGGTAAGGGCTTTGCGGGCTACCAAGCCCCTGCCAACAGGGGCTTCTGGCCTTGGCACAGGCTGTGCTGCCATGGGGCAGGTCATGAGCCTTCGACTCATGCATGGAGCTTGTACATGAACAATCAGAAAGGTTTTACCCTGATCGAGTTGCTCGTCGTGGTGGCGATCATCGGGATCCTGGCAACACTGGGCCTGCCGATGTATTCCAAGTACCAGGCCCGGGCCAAGGTCACGGCGGCACTGGCCGAGCTGACTGCAATGAAGGTGCCGTTCGAGGATGTGATCAACCAGGGGGAAACCCCGACAATTGCCAACGTGGCACCCGCTGGCAAGGCATCGACCAACCACTGCGCCCTGTCTGTGACGGCTACAACGCAGGCGGGAGCGGGATCAATCGTTTGTACGTTGCGCAATGCCCCGGGGGTGGTCCAGGACAAAACCGTTACCCTGACACGGGACGAAACCAAAGGTTGGTCATGTAAGAGCAGCGTTTCCGAGGACTACTTGCCTAAAGGTTGTTCCGGGTCTGCGGCATGAAGTGCTGAATCAAGTCCCCGCTTTTGCGGGGTTTTTCCTGTTTGTCGACCTGTCGTTAAATGCTGCAGATAAAGCTCAGAAATTTCAGCATCTTAGGAACTTTCCATAAACCCGCAACTTGCATGCAGAGTTTGTGCTTCTCGTGCATTTTGCATGATTTCGAAAATTGGCTGATTTTATAACTTGTTGATTTATAAAACTTTGTTCTTTGTTTCAAAGTTGGCATAGCGTTCGCAATATCCCAGGTAACCCTGCCGGCAAGACACCCGGCAGACTTTCCGAAAAACAGGAGTTACTCGTATGAAGAAGTTCGCTATCACTGCCGCTGCTGCTACCGCGCTGACCCTGACCATGGCCAACGCCGCGTTTGCTCAAACCACCCAGGCAACCCAGTCGCCAATGGTGCTGGCTGCCGGTGAAATGACCGAAGCGAAAGAAGCTACTTCCGATACCTGGATCACCACCAAAGTCAAAGCTGACCTGATGACCGAAAAAGGCATTCCAGGTAGCGATATCAAGGTTGAAACCAACAAAGGTGTGGTATCGCTGTCGTCGACCACCGCCGTGACCGATTCGCAAAAAGAAATGGCTGTGGCCATCACCAAGAAAATCAAAGGCGTCAAGGCGGTCTCCGCTGACGGCCTCAAAGCCGAGTAAGGCAAGACTTCTCGCCTGGACCGGGAGAAGGCGCGACAGACGGGCAGAGTCATACGCCTGTTGCAACCTGAGAGTTCATGCGAAAGGCCATAAGGATGTGGCCGTCACAGGCCCCGTGCATTTTTGCCGGGGCCTGTTCTATGTGTGGCGCTGAAAATCAATTGTGGGAGCGAGCTTGCTCCGGGCGGCGTTCCGACGATGGCAGACTTTCAGGCGACATCGATGTCGACTGTTTGGTCGCCATCGCGAGCAGACTCCAGCCGCCGATTCATCACTCGGCATCCAGATGCATCGGCGTCACCACGCGGCCGTCGCTTTGCGCTTCGCCCAGATTGGCGTCGATGAAGTACACCCGGTCATCTTCCAACTGGGCCTTGTCGACCAGGTAATCCTTGATGCTGCTGGCGCGTTCCTGGCCCAGTTGACGCAACAGCACGTCGCTGGAGCTCCAGAACTTGATCACCTCGGCACGCATTTTCGCGGTGCGCTCTTCCTTGCCCAGATCCTTCCATTCGGCGGGGGGCTGGGTTTTCAGGCGGGTGCGGTAGATACCTTCGAGCAGCGGGCCTTTTTCCCCGTCCGGCACTTCCAGCAACGAAGCCTGGGCCGGGACCTTGTCACCGCGGCGCTGGAGCATTTTGTAGTAGTTGTACTGGTATTCACGTTCCAGGCGTTGTTCGGCGATCAGCGGGCCATCGCTGCTCTGGGCGGCGGTGCCTTCGATTTCCAGGCGCAGGGCCGGACGCTCCTTGAGCGCCTTGGACAGTTTGTCCAGGGCGCCTTCGGCGTCCTTGCCCAATTCGCTGGAACCCGCTGCAAATGAAACGCTGCCCAGGTCTTCCGAGCCACCACCGTTGACCAGCCCGCCAATCAGTTTGAACGGCGCTGCCGCGGCCTTGACGACCAGGTTGCGCAAGGTCTGCCAGATAATCGGCATGACACTGAACTGAGGGTTGTTCAGGTCGCCGGTGACCGGCAGTTCGATGGAGATCTTGCCATCGACGTCCTTGAGCAAGGCAACGGCCAGTTTCAGCGGCAGGCTCACGGCATCCGGGCTGTCGACTTTTTCACCCAGTTCCAGTTGTTCGACCACCACTTTGTTTTCAGCTTTGAGCTGACCCTTGGTGATCTGGTAGTGCAGGTCGAGATTGAGCCGGCCCTTGCGGATACGGTAGCCGGCGAACTTGCCGGAGTAGGGCGTCAGCGTGGTCAGCTCCACGCGTTTGAAGCTGGTGGCGATGTCGAGGCTGGCCATCGGGTCAAACGGATTGACCGAGCCCTTGATGGTCACCGGCGCGTAGCGATCGACCTTGCCCTTGACGTCGACACTGGCCGGTTTCGGCTGGCGGCTGTCGATGGTGCCGATCTGCCCGTTGAGTTGCTGGATGGCGGTGGCGAAGTTCGGGGTCAGGCTGAAGTCGGCGAAGTTGGCCGAACCGTCATTGATGAAAATGCCGCCGATGTGGATGCCCAAGGGTTTTTCTTTGCTGGCCGGTTTGCTGGCCGCCGGTTTTGCCGCGGAGTCCGCCGGTTGCGGAATCAGCAGGTCATCGATATTGGTGGTGCGATCATCGTTGATCATGAAGCGCGCATAGGGCTGGAACAGGTTGATCTTGTCGATCGACAGGCTGTCCCCATGCTGATAGTTCAGGCCTTCGACCACGACCTGTTGCCACTTGAGGAAGTCGCGGGTTTTCAGGGTGTCCAGGGTATGGAGCTGATCGACCTGGGCGCGGCCGGTGACGTTGAACGCCAGGGGCTCGGTGCTTTTCAGGTCGACCGCCAGATCACTGCCGAGCATGCCGCTGCGCAGTTCCAGGCGAATGAACGGCGTGATGTAGGACTGGGCAACCCGCAGGTCGATGTCCTTGGTCTGGACCTTCAGTCTGGCGCTGACCGGGGCCAGGTTGACCTCGCCGTCGGCCGTGATCCTGCCTTGCTTGCCCACGCCGGTATCGAGCTTGAGGGTAAAGGGTGAACCGTTGAGGCTGTCGAAGTTTTGCAGGTCAAGGTTCAGCGGAGCCAGTTCCAGGGCGACGGCGGGTTGTGCCTTGCGGTCCGCCAGATGCACCTGGTAGTCGCGCAGTTGCACATCCTTGAGCAGCACCTGCCAGGGTTTGTCTGGGGCGGCCGGTTCAGGTTTCGGTGAGTCTGCCGCCGCCGGAGTGCTGGTCGGTTCGGCATCTGCCTTGGCTTTGGCGGTGGGTTTTGACGGTTGGCTGGCGAACAGTTTCTGCCAGTCGAGTTGGCCGTCCGATTCCAGCGCGGCCCAGGTTTCCAGTTTGTGGCTGCGGATCTTGCCGACCACCACTTGCTGTTTGGCCAGGTCCACGGTGGTTTCGCTGACGTCCAGGCGCTCAAGCTTTACCAGCGGTCGGCCATCCGGCGCCTTGATCGCGAAGGGGGCGATGCTGACCGCTACATTGCTTAGCAGCAGCTCGGTTTCCTTGGTCAGGTTGAGTTTGTAGTCGGTGCTGATGCTCATGACGCCGTTTTCGAGATCCAGTGGCACGGCATCGCGCACATAGGGCCAAAAGGCTTTCATCTTGCCATCAGTGATTTTCAGCTTACCTTCGGAGGCGATCGGGATCAGGCTGAAGTTGCCGGTCCAGTCGATCTGTCCGCCATTGGGGCCGACGGCCACCAGGGTCATGTCGGCGCTGTCATCGGGCAGGGTGCTGAGGTTCTTCAGCTCGAAATCGAGTGTGTCGTAGAGAAACTCGATGGGTTCGCTGGGCCGGGCATCTTCAAAGTGTACGGCGCCGCCCGCCAGTTTGATCCGCTCGATGCGCAGCGGAAACGGCTTGGCATCAGGGTCGGCCGGCGTGGGTTCGCTCTCTGGTAGCTTGAACAGCCCGAGCAGGTTGAGTTTGCCGTCCTTGCTGAACAGGATTTCGGTCTTGGGCTTGGTCAGCTCGACATCAGACAGGTGCACCGCCTTGGTCCACAGGCTGTCGAATTGCAGATTGGCGTACAGGCGCTCGAAACCGACCTGCTCCTTGCCGGGTTCGCCGATGTTCAAGCCCCAAAGGGTCAGTTCAAGGCTGAACGGATTGAATTCGATCCGCTGGATGGTCGCGGGTGTAGTGGCGTAGCTGGCCAGTTGCTGGTTGGCAACGCGCAACGCGACACCCGGTAAAATCAGAAAACCCAGCAAGCTGTAGAGGGCCAGAGCAGTCAACAAGGCGCCAATGGCGCGAATCAATCCTTTGTACATGTGCGGCTTCATCTGTCTGAATCGGAGAGCCTTGGAGTATGGCATGCGTTTCCGGTTCCGAAGTGATCGGCCTGTTCAGGAAATTTCAGATTTCTCCGAGGACGGTCAGAGCTGAAGAATCAGGGTTTTCAGCGGTGGCTGTTGATCCAACGACGGAAAATCGGCGCCTGGCTTCATCATGGTCCATTCACGCACCGGCCGTCCGGCCTTTTCCGCGCAACGCAAAACCTGTTCGCGCCAGTCGTCCATGCTGACTTTTGCCAGGTTGTTGCAGCAGATCAGCACGCCGTTGTCGGCGGTGGTCAACAAGGCGGGTTTGAGCAGGCTTTGGTAGTCGCGCAGCAGGTCGACGGTGCCGAACGCGCTCTTGGCCCAGGCTGGAGGGTCCAGCAGCACCAGATCGTACTGGCGCTGTTCCAGGCGCTGATAGCTCGGCAGCTTTTGCCCGCGGCGCTGGCTGATCGGCAGCCCGGCCAGTTGGCGAATGGCCGGGAAGTAGTCGGACTGGATAAATTCCATGGTCGGCAACTGCGGGTTGAGTTGGCCGTTCTCCCGACCGACCGCCAGGTTGCCTTCGGCGAAGTCCAGGTTGCACACCTCGCGCGCGCCACCGGCGGCAGCACTGAGGCCGACACCACAGGTGTAGGCGAACAGGTTCAGCACGCTTTTGTTCTTGCTGTGATCCTTGACCCAGCCGCGGGTGTTGCGCAGGTCGAGGAACAGCAGCGGGTCCTGTCCGGCATGGCGCCCTCGCACCCGATACTTCAGGCCCCACTCGTGGCCGACCAGGTCTTGCAGGGCGGCTTCGTCGGCGCGGTAGACGATGTCTTCGCGATCGATGCGCGAGTTGCCACGGGAGCGGTCGTTGTAGACCAGCAGGGTTTCAAAACCCAGGTATTGATTGATCGCTTCGTGCAGTTGCAGCAGCGTCTCGCGCTCCAACGCCTGGTGGAAACTTTGCACCAGCATTTGTGGGCCGTAGCGGTCGATGGTCAGGCCACCGGCGCCTTCCTGGCTGCCGTGGAACAGGCGATAGCAATCGGTACCTTGCTGGTGCAGTTCGGCGAGCAGGTCCTGGCGTTGATCGAGGGCGGCGCGCAGCGCCTGATTCAAGGAAGACATGCTGGGCGCCTTGCAGGAGGGAATTGGGCGCGGGAGTTTAACAGTTTTGGCGCGGGACCGACTTGCTCGCGAAGCTTTTGATCTTTGTTCTTTCTAAGTAATCCCCATCCGCCGTTTAGCCCGCTGCACTGACCCGTTACGCACCGCCCAGCGCAGCATCGGCGCACTGCGATTGACACTGGCGCGGATCAGCTTGCGTTGCAGCGGGTTCTGGCTGACGCCGAGCATGTCGCTGGCCCAGTCCGGCAGCAGGTCGATCCCGGCCTGCATCATCAGGCCGCCGAAGGGCTTGGCCAGACGGCTGGGGGCGGGGGCGTTCAATAGCAGGCGCAGCACTTCGCGACTGCGTTCATCGCACAACAATTGCGGGCGAACGCGCTCAAGGTAATCGGAAATTTCCTGCCGTGAACGGGGCACATCACGCGCCCCAAGACGTTCGGCAACCAAGGCAATCTCGGCGTAATAACGATCCTGATCCGCGAGGGACAAATGTGGATTGCGATAGCGCAAATGCGCGGCGAGGAAGTTGCTCACTTCCGCGACGTGCACCCAGGTCAGCAGATCAGGATCGCTGGCTGCGTAAGGGCGCCCATCCGGTGCCGTGCCGGTCACTTGCAGGTGAATGGTGCGGACTTTTTCGATCAACCAGTCGGCATCCTGTCGAGAACCGAAGGTGGTGCCGGAGATGAACTGCCCGGTGCGGCGCAACCGGCCGAGCATGTCTTCACGAAAGTTCGAATGGTCCCAGACCCCGGCCAATGCCAGCGGGTGCAGGGCCTGCAGCATCAGGGCGCTGATGCCACCGATCAGCATGCTGCTGAAATCGCCATGGACTTGCCAGCTCACCGAGTCCGGCCCGAACAGCCCGGGGTCGCCCTTGGGGTTTTCCAGGTCGAGTTTGCCCAAAGACAAACCGGTCAGGCTCATGATCTGGGTTTCGATGCGGGTGCGGATGAATTCCATGGCCACTCAGTGATGAAAGAGGAGGGCGCGGCCACTGGCCGCGCCTGTAGGTTACTGGTTCAAGCGCTTGTCGATCAGCCCTTGCACCACGCTCGGGTCTGCCAGGGTCGAAGTATCACCCAGACTGTCCAGTTCATTGCAGGCGATCTTGCGCAGGATGCGCCGCATGATCTTGCCTGAGCGGGTTTTCGGCAAGGCCGGGGCCCACTGGATCAAGTCCGGTTTGGCGAAACTGCCGATTTCCTTGCTGACCAGGGCCAGCAATTGCTTCTTCAGTTCATCGTTGGTTTCGACGCCGTTCATGGGCGTGACGAAGACATAGATGCCCTGGCCCTTGATGTCGTGGGGATATCCGACCGCAGCGGCTTCGGCGATGCTCTCGTGCAGCACCAGGGCGCTTTCCACTTCGGCGGTGCCGATACGGTGGCCGGACACGTTGATCACATCGTCGATGCGCCCGGTGATCCAGTAGTCGCCATCTTCATCGCGCCGTGCGCCGTCACCGGTGAAGTAGTAGCCGGGGTAGGGTTTGAAGTAGGTGTCGACCATGCGTTGCGGGTCGCGATAGACACTGCGGATCTGCGCCGGCCAGCTGGATTTTATGGCCAGTACGCCGCTGCCGGCGCCCTTGATTTCCTTGCCTTGCTCGTCGAGCAGCACCGGTTGCACGCCGAACATCGGTTGTGTCGCACAACCGGGCTTGATCCGCTGGGCACTGACCAGCGGGCTGAGCATGATGCCGCCGGTTTCGGTCTGCCACCAGGTATCGACGATCGGGCAACGCTCTTGGCCGACCTCATGGAAATACCATTCCCAGGCTTCCGGGTTGATCGGCTCGCCGACCGTGCCGAGTAGCCTGACGCTGGCGCGGGATGTTTGCTTCAACGGTTCCGGGCCTTCGCGCATCAGTGCGCGCAGGGCCGTCGGGGCGGTGTAGAAAATGTTCACCTTGTGCTTGTCGATCACCTGCCAGAAGCGCGAGGTGCTCGGGTAGTTCGGCACGCCTTCGAAGATCAGCGTGGTCGCGCCGTTGGCCAGCGGGCCGTAGACGATGTAACTGTGGCCAGTGACCCAGCCGACGTCGGCGGTGCACCAGAAGACTTCGCCGTCGCGGTAGTCCAGCACGTACTTGAAGGTCATCGCTGCTTGCAGCAGGTAACCGCCGGTGGTGTGCAGCACGCCTTTGGGTTTGCCGGTGCTGCCGGAGGTGTAGAGGATGAACAGCGGGTCTTCGGCGTCCATCGGCTCGGGCGGGCAATCGGCGCTGGCTTCGCTCAGTGCCTGCTGGTACTTGATGTCTCGTCCTTCGACCCGGTTCGCCGACCCCTTGCTGCGCTCGACCACCAGCACGGTGCTCACGTCCGGGCAGCTTTGCAGCGCCTTGTCGACGTTCTGCTTGAGTGGCACGACCTTGCCGCCGCGCACACCTTCATCGGCAGTGATCACGGTGCGGCAGTCGGCGTCGAGAATGCGGTCGCGCAACGAGTCCGGGGAGAAACCGCCGAACACCACCGAGTGCACCGCGCCGATGCGGGTACAGGCCAGCATGGCGTAGGCCGCCTCGGGAATCATCGGCATATAGATGCACACACGGTCGCCTTTTTTCACGCCACGGCTTTTCAGCACGTTGGCCAGGCGACAGACGTTTTCATGCAGTTTTTTGTAGGTGATCGATGTCGAGTCGGCAGGGTCGTCGCCTTCCCAGATGATGGCGACCTGATCGCCGCGCTTCTCCAGGTGCCGGTCGATGCAGTTATAGCTGACGTTCAACTGCGCGCCGGCAAACCAGGTGGCTTCACCGGTTTTCAGGTTGTAGCGCTGGACGGTTTCCCAGGGGGCGCTCCAGTCGAGAAAACGCGTGGCCTGTTCGGCCCAGAAGGTGCTGGGGTGTTCGATGGATTGGCGGTACAGGCGCTGATAGTCGTCTTGACTCAATTGCGCGGCCCGGCGGACGGCATCGGCTTTGGGGAACGTGCTGATATCGAACATGACGGTTCCTTATTCTTGTTTTGCGACAAAGATAAAGATGCGCCGAGAGGTCAAAGGGTTCAAGAGGGGAGCTGTGCGACCCTCGTAGGAGCTGCCGAAGGCTGCGATCTTTTGACGTTGCTTTGAAGATCAAAAGATCGCAGCCTTCGGCAGCTCCTACAGTGATAGTGCACGCCACCGTTTTTGCAGTAAACCCGGTGCCGTTTGAAGGGGCGGGCTAACCGCCCCTTCAGCCGATCACCCGCGGTGACGACCACGGAAGTAATTGATCAGCCCTTGGGTCGAGGCGTCCTCGGCCGGGGTTTCTTCGCTGCCGACCAGGCGGTTGTAGACGCCTTTGCCCAGCTCTTTGCCCAGCTCAACACCCCACTGGTCGAAAGCATTGATGCCCCAGATCACGCTTTGCACGAAGACTTTGTGCTCGTACATCGCCACCAGAGCGCCGAGGCGACGCGGGCTGATGCGCTCGACCACCAGGGTGTTGCTCGGACGGTTGCCCGGGATCACCTTGTGTGGCGCGAGTTTTTGCACTTCGGCGTCACTCATGCCTTTGTCGCGCAGTTCGGTTTCGGCCTCGCCAAGGGTCTTGCCGAGCATCAGCGCCTGGCTCTGCGACAGGCAGTTGGCGTACAGCCACTGGTGGTGGTCGGACACCGGGTTGAAGCTGACGATCGGCACGATGAAGTCAGCCGGGATCAGTTGGGTGCCCTGGTGCAGCAACTGGTGGTAGGCGTGCTGACCGTTGCAGCCGACACCGCCCCAGATCACCGGCCCGGTGTCGGTGGACACGGGCTTGCCGTCCTGGCGCACGCTCTTGCCGTTGGATTCCATGTCCAGCTGTTGCAGGTGCTTGGTGATGTTGCGCAGGTAGTGATCGTACGGCAGGATCGCGTGGCTTTGCGCGCCCCAGAAGTTGCCGTACCACACGCCGAGCAAGGCCAGCAGCACCGGCATGTTCTGTTCGAACGGCGCGGTCTGGAAGTGCTGGTCCATGGTGTAGGCACCGGACAGCAACTCCTTGAAGTTCGACATGCCGATGGCCAGGGCAATCGGCAAACCGATGGCCGACCACAGCGAGTAGCGCCCGCCGACCCAGTCCCACATCGGGAAAATGTTTTCTTCGCGGATGCCGAACGCCACGGCGGCGGCGTTGTTGCTCGAAACCGCGATGAAGTGGCGATACAGCTCGGCTTCCGAACCACCCTGGGCCAGGTACCAGGCACGGGCGGCCTGGGCGTTCTTCAGGGTTTCAAGGGTGTTGAAGGATTTCGACGAGACGATGAACAGCGTGGTCTCGGCGCGCAGCTTCATGGCCAGTTCGTGGAATTCGCTGCCGTCGATGTTCGCCAGGTAATGGCAACGCACGCCTTTCTGGGCGTAGGACAGCAAGGCTTCGGACACCAGCTCCGGGCCGAGGAAGGAGCCGCCGATGCCGATGTTCACCACGTCGGTGATCGGCTTTTCGGTGTAGCCGCGCCACAGACCGTCGTGGATACGGCCGACGAGGTCGGTGATCTGGTTCAGCACCTTGTGCACTTCGGGCATCACATTGACGCCATTGACCGACAGCTTGTCGCCGACCGGGCGGCGCAGGGCCGTGTGCAGGGCCGGACGACCTTCGGAAGAGTTGACGATTTCGCCATCGAACAGCGACTTGATCGCGCCCTTGAGGTCGACTTCGTTGGCCAGGCCCACCAGCAGATTGCGGGTCTCGGCGTTGATCAGGTTTTTCGAATAGTCGAGAAACAGGCCGCAGCTGCTGAGGGTGAATTGAGTAAAACGCTGCGGATCGGCATTGAAAGCTTCGCGCATGCTGAAATCCTGCATGGCTTGGCGGTGGTCATTCAGCGCTTGCCAGGCAGGCAGAGCGGTAACGTCGTGAGGAGTGCGGTAATACGCCATCGCTGCGGGTTTCCTTATTACTTGAACGGCCTTTTGAACACTAAAAATCCCGGAGCGCTGTGGGTGGGCGTTCCGGTCAACTGCGTCGACACGATTTCATGGCGCAGGGCGACTACAGTAAACCCCGCGCAATGATCTGTCTTGACTTTGTCTGACCTGTTTCCGGTACTTTTTTAACATCGAAGTTAGGAATGGTCCGACAAACGGAAGAGACAGGGATCGGATCAGGCGACCTGGACCGGAATGGCGTTGCTGGTGTGGCTCAGTTCATTGCCCGGTGCCATGTAGAGCATGCGCGGCTTGAAGTTGAGCAGTTCGGCTTCGCTGTAATGAGCGTAAGCGCAGATGATCACGCGATCGCCAACCTTGGCCTTGTGCGCGGCGGCGCCGTTGACCGAAATCATGCGCGAACCTTCTTCGCCACGGATGGCATAGGTGGTGAAGCGCTCGCCGTTGTCGACGTTGTAGATCTGGATCTGCTCGTACTCACGAATGCCGGACAGGTCCAGCCATTCACCATCGATGGCGCAGGAGCCTTCGTAATCGAGTACAGCGTGGGTGACTTCGGCGCGATGCAGCTTGGCTTTGAGCATGATGGCGTGCATGAGTATTTCCCAGGTCGGAATCGAACGGCGGGCAGTTTGCCCGAAGGCTTGAGAGGCAGCAATAAGGTGTGGAAACTGCCGCAAATCGAATGTGGGAGCGGGCTTGCTCGCGAAGGCGTTGCGTCAGTCGACGTATGTGTCAGCTGACAGACCGTATTCGCGAGCAAGCCCGCTCCCACAGGGTATTGCAGTGTTTAGATTGGCGCGTCGAGGTTCAGGTGCAGGTTGTCGATCAACCGCGTCGTACCGAGGAACGCCGCCACCAGAATCACCAGGTCACGATCCTGCGCCGTCGCAGGGCGCAAGGTCAGGGCATGGCGGATTTCCAGATAGTCGGGACGCAGGCCGGCGGCTTCGAGCTGTTTGATCTGGGTGCCGATCAGCGCCGGGTAGTCGCGTTCGCCCTGCCTGATCGCTTCGCCGATCGCATTCAGCGTGCGATAAACCACTGGTGCCACAGCGCGTTGCTCTTCGCTGAGGAAACCATTGCGCGACGACAGCGCCAGGCCATCGGTAGCGCGCACAGTGGGCTCGCCGATGATCTGGATCGGCATGTTCAGGTCATGAACCAGCGCGCGAATCACCGCCAGTTGCTGGAAGTCTTTCTCGCCGAAAATCGCCAGGTCCGGCTGGACCATGTTGAACAGCTTGCTGACCACCGTCGCCACGCCTTCGAAATGCCCCGGACGGCTGGCACCGCACAGGCCTTCGGACAATTGCGGGACGCTGACGCGGGTCTGGCCGGCCATGCCGTCGGGGTACATCTCTTCAACGGTGGGGGCAAACAGCAGATGGCAACCGGCCTGGAGCAGTTTTTCCTGGTCGGCGGCGAGGGTGCGCGGGTACTTGTCGAGGTCTTCGCCAGCACCGAATTGCAGCGGGTTGACGAAAACGCTCGCAACCACGAAGTCCGCCCGTTGGGAGGCTTTGGTCACCAGCGCCACGTGGCCGCTGTGCAGGTTGCCCATGGTTGGCACAAAGGCGATGCGCTTGCCTTCGCCACGGGCACGGGCCACGGCGGCCCGCAGTTCGCGTACGGTTTTTACGGTGTTCATGCAGAGAATCCGTGTTCGATTCCAGGGAATGTTGCCGCTTTGACTTCAGTCACGTAGGCAATCAATGCAGCTTCAATGCTGGTCTGGCCAGTCATGAAGTTTTTCACGAATTTCGGCATGCGGCCGGTAATGGACAGGCCCAGCATGTCGTGCAGAACCAGCACCTGGCCATCGGTGCGATTGCCAGCGCCAATACCAATCACCGGAATCTTCACCGCCTGGGTGATTTCTTCCGCCAGTTCGCTCGGGACGCACTCGAGCAGCAGCATTGCCGCGCCAGCCTGTTCCAGGGCGATCGCGTCGGCACGCATTTGCCGCGCCTGGTTTTCATTGCGACCCTGGACCTTGTAGCCGCCAAGGATGTTCACCGATTGCGGCGTCAGGCCCATGTGCGCACAGACAGGGATGCCGCGCTCGGCCAGCAGGCGGATCGAATCGGCCAGCCACAACGCTCCTTCGACCTTGACCATGTGCGCGCCGGCCTGCATCAACAGGGCGCTGTTGGTCATGGCTTGCTCGGTGGTGGCGTAGGCCATGAAAGGCAGGTCGGCGAGGATCAGGGCATCGCTGTTACCGCGTTTGACGGCGGCCACGTGATAAGCCATTTCGGAGGTAGTGACAGGCAAGGTGCTGTCGTGGCCCTGCAAAACCATGCCGAGGGAGTCGCCCACCAGCAGCACTTCGACGCCGGCCTGGTTGCAGGCGTGGGCGAAGGTTGCGTCGTAGCAGGTCAGCATGGTGATTTTTTCACCTTTTTGCTTCAGACCTTGCAGGGTGGTCAGGGTGATGGCTGGCATGAAAAGTTCCTCATTCAGGCGCTGTGGAAACTACTGCGAGTAACGCGCGTGATTCTTCGTTGAATACAGGCGCACGCTCTTTCGTCGTGCTTTTAAGGCCTGGATTGCGCCCTTGAACGCCGTGTAGGCGGCAGCGGGACGCCTATAGTCGTGAGGAGAACGAGGGAAGTCAATTGCGTGTGTTACCGCATTGTTACGGGTGGGGTGTTACCGGGGTAACTGATGCGATTCAGCAGCAGATATTGTGATCGACGCAAAACCAATGTGGGAGTGGTGTCACGCCGGGAGCAGGCGTTCCAACCCGACGAACGGGCAGGCTGCGAGTAATTCACTTAGCTCGCGGCCATCGGCCAGGCGCAGATCCGCAGGGGCCAGTTCCGCCAGTGGATACAGCACGAAGGCCCGTTCCTGCATGTGGTAATGGGGAACCTTGAGGCGTGGTTCGTCGATCAGGCGATCACCGAACAGCACGATGTCGAGGTCAAGCGTGCGCGGCCCCCAGCGCACAAGGCGCTCGCGACCCTGGCCGTTTTCGATGGTCTGCAAGGCATCCAGAAGGTCCAGCGGCGCCAGCGTACTGTCGAGAGCAGCGACCGCGTTGGTGTAGCGCGGTTGTCCGGGCAGCAGCGAGTCGCTTTGATAAAACGCGGATATCCCGACCAGTTCCGTTTGCGGCAAGTGCGCCAGCGCCTCGACGGCGCTGCGCAATTGTTCGGCGGGGTCAGCCAGATTGCTGCCCATGCCGATGTAGATGCGTTCCATGGATTACTCGCCCGTGGTGCTCGAAGCGCCGGCAGCGCGTTTGCGCTTGGAACCACCGCTGCGGCGACGCTTGCGCGGGGCGCCGGTGCCTTCATCCTTGCCGCTGAGGTCGCGAATCATGTCGCGACGCTCGCTTTCGTTGGCGTCCTGATAGTCAGTCCACCATTCGCCCAGGCCATCGGTCTGCTCGCCGGCGCTTTCGCGTAGCAGCAGGAAGTCGTAGCCGGCGCGGAAACGCGGATTGTCCAGCAGCAGATCGGCACGCTTGCCGCTGCGGCGGGGCAGGCGTTCCTGCATGTCCCAGATTTCGCGGATCGGCATGGTGAAGCGTTTCGGAATCGCGATGCGCTGGCACTGTTCGGCAATCAGCTCGTGCGCCGCTTCCTGCATCGCCGGAATCGGCGGCATGCCACGCTCCTGCAGGCGCAGGACACGGGCCGGCAGGGCAGGCCAGAGCAGGGCTGCAAAGAGGAACGCCGGGGTTACCGGTTTGTTCTGCTTGATCCGCAGGTCGGTGTTGATCAGGGCTTCGCTGATCAGGGTGTGGGTGTACGTCGGGTTGTATTCCAGTGCTTCGGCGCTGGCCGGAAACAGTGGATCGAACAATTGCAGGTCGACCAGCATTTCAAACGTATCGGCGGCATGGCCGGAGAGGAACAGCTTGAGCACCTCTTCGAACAGGCGGGCCGACGGGATCTCGCGCAGCATCGGCGCCAGGCCGCGGATCGGCAGGGCGCTGTGTTTTTCGATGCCGAAGTTCAGCTTGGCGGCGAAACGCACGGCCCGCAGCATCCGTACCGGGTCTTCCTGGTAGCGTTGCGTCGGATCGCCGATCAGGCGGATCAGGTGATTGCGGATGTCGTGTACGCCGTTGGCGTAGTCGAGGATGCGTTCGCTGACCGGATCGTAATACAGGGCATTGATGGTGAAGTCGCGACGTTGCGCGTCTTCTTCCAGGGTGCCGTAGACGTTATCGCGCAAAATGCGCCCGCTCTCGTTGCGCGAAGACTGGTTGCTGTCTTCCTCGTCTTCGTTTTGCGGGTGATTGGCGCGGAAGGTCGCGACTTCGATGATTTCGCGGCCGAAGTGGATGTGCACCAGCTTGAACCGGCGCCCGATGATTCGCGCGTTACGGAATTCGGCCCGTACCTGTTCCGGTGTGGCGCTGGTGGCAACGTCGAAATCTTTCGGTGTGATACCCAGCAGCATGTCGCGCACGCAACCGCCAACCAGGTAAGCCTGATAACCGGCGTTCTGCAGGCGTTCAACGATATTCACCGCGTAGCGGCTGAATTGCGCCTTCTGCAGCGAGTGTTGGCCGCTGTTGAGCACTTCAGGCGTGCTGCGAATGTGTTGCGTAGGACGCTTGGGAGAACGGAATGACTGGAACAGCTTCTTCAGCATGGGATGCACTGTTTGAAGGAATATTCGGCCATAACAGAAGAATGACCGCATGATGGGCGGGGATTCTAGCATTTAGTCGGGGGATGGTGTAGGACACAGCAGATATGAGCTGTAGGCCGCAGGCTTAAAGGCCGGAACGAGCCGATTTACGGGGATTTGCGAATCGCGCAAACCACAAGGGGAGCCGAAGCTCCCCAAGAAGTAGTTGCATGCTCTATTTTTATTTTTGGTTTCGGGCTTCTTGTTTTTGTTGAGTGCCCTCGCCATGAAGCTTTCCTTCATGACCCTCCCAATCGGGAGCCAAGAGCAAACGGATTGCTTTGGTCGCTGAATTGCAGTGATCTTTCGATCCAACCAGTACAGGCTCTGTCTTAGGACAGTTTTTGTTGTTCTCGGCCTGGTCGTGGGGCAAGCCCCAAATACAACGCCTCTCCAAAAGAATCAGTTAGCTGCGCCTCTCGCCGTCTTGTTTTTATTGTGCGTGAGTCGATTCGTCTTATTTTTATTGTCTTGTGCATTGCTTGTTATTGTTCTTGTACCAAACATATAGCAGGGTGCGTGCCAACTTTTTCGAAACCCAATAAAACAAGGGGTTAGGCCGGTTGGCAGGCATTTCGAGGGCCAAAAAAAGCCGGGGCTTCGTTACCGTAAGCCCCGGCTTCTGTTACGTGAAAAAGCTGAGGTAACAGTTTTTTCACAAAGTCACGTGTTACCCGCACATACGACAGGTGCGATTCAGCTTTCGCTGGCCACCCCGGTCTTGCGGCGCGGGATGCCCAGGCGCTGACGGCGCTCCCATAGGCATTTGCGGCTGACCCCGAGCTTGCGGGCCAGCTCGGTTTCGGTCATGTGGTCCTGATGTTCGAGGACGAAATGCTGGAAGTAGTCTTCCAGGGAGAGGTCTTCGGTCGGTTCGTGGTTGCTGTTACTGGTGTTGCCGTTGCCCTGTTGGGGCGCCAGGCCAATGAACTCGTCGTCTTCCAGGTCGCCCAGTTCGATGTCGATGCCCAACAGCTCGGCGGAAATTTCCGGGCTTTCGCACAGGATGACGGCGCGCTCGACGGCGTTTTCCAGTTCGCGAACGTTGCCCGGCCAAGCGTAGTGACGAATGGCTTGCTCGGCATCCGCGGCGAATTTGAGGTCGGTGCGGTTGACGCGCGCACTTTGCCGCGCCAGAAACGCATTGGCGATTTCGTTGACGTCCGCACCGCGTTCGCGCAGGGCTGGCAGCTTCAGCGCGATAACGTGGAGGCGGTAATACAAGTCTTCACGGAACTGGCCGATTTTCGCCAGGCTCTTGAGGTCGCGGTGAGTCGCCGCGATCAGGCGCACATCGACTTTTTGCGACTGCACCGAACCCACGCGACGAATTTCGCCTTCTTGCAACACACGCAACAGGCGAGCCTGGGCTTCCAGTGGCAGTTCGCCGATTTCGTCGAGGAACAAGGTGCCGCCGTCCGCCGCTTCCACCAGGCCGGCGCGCCCGGCGCTGGCGCCGGTGAATGCGCCTTTTTCGTGGCCGAACAGTTCGGACTCGATCAGGCTTTCCGGAATGGCCGCGCAGTTCACCGAAATCATCGGCGCCTTGGCGCGTTTGGACAAATTGTGCAGGGCGCGAGCCACCAGTTCTTTACCGGTACCCGATTCGCCCTGGATCAGAACGTTGGAGTCGGTCGGTGCCACTTTGCGGATCTTGCCGTACAGGTCCTGCATCGGTGGGCACGAGCCGATAATGCCGATTTCACCGTTGCTGTTGTCGGTACCGGATTTCGCCGCACCGTTGGTGACTTTGCCGGCAACGGCTTCACCACCGGCTTGTACCGTTTGTCGGTCACGCAGGATTCGTGCGGCCGCTTGTAGCATTTCGTCATGGTCGAATGGCTTGGCAATGTAGTCCACCGCGCCCATTTTCATCGAGTCGACCGCCGAGCGCAGGCTGGCATAGCTGGTCATGATCAGCACCGGCGTGCCCTGCGCGAGCTTGATCAACTCCGTGCCAGGCGCGCCCGGCAGGCGCAGGTCACTGATGATCAGGTCGAACGAGGGAATGGTGAAGCGTTCTTGTGCTTCCTGCACTGATCCGGCTTCGCTGACCTGGTACTGGTTACGTTCCAGCAGGCGGCGCAAGGCGGAGCGGATGATGGTTTCGTCTTCGACGATCAAAATGTGCGGCATTGATTCGATACTCTCGACGGTCTCAGTTCACAGCGGACGTCGCTTCGACATGACGCGGCAAGGTAACCCTGATTCGGGTACCGCGTTGGCTTTGAACATCAGCCGGGCTGTCGATGGTGATTTGTCCATAATGCTCTTCAACGATGGAATAGACCAGTGCAAGGCCCAGACCGGTGCCTTCGCCAGGGTCCTTGGTGGTGAAGAAAGGTTCGAACAATCGGTCCATGATGCTCGACGGAATACCGCTGCCTTCGTCTTCCACGATCAGGTCGACCGTGTGTTCGCCGGCTTCGCTCTTGACCCGTACCGCGCTGCCGGGAGGCGAGGCGTCACGGGCGTTTGACAGTAGGTTGATCAGTACCTGGGCCAACCGTTGCGGGTCGCCTTCGACCCAGTGATCGGGGTCGCACAGGTTGTAGAACTGCACTTCGAAATTGCGTCGGTTCAGGGCCAGCAGGCCGATGGCATCCTGAGCCACTTCGGCCAGACAGACGGGCTCGTCGCTGTGTTGATGGCTGCCGGCATGGGCAAAGCTCATCAGCGACTGGACGATGCGCGACACGCGTTTGGTCTGCTCGAGGATCTGGCCGCTGATTTCCTTCAGCTCGCCGTCTTCTTCACGTTCTTCGCGCAGGTTCTGCGCCAGGCACGCGATACCGGTAATCGGGTTGCCGATTTCATGGGCCACGCCGGCCGCCAGTCGACCGATGCTGGCCAGGCGCTCGGAGTGCACCAGTTTGTCTTCGAGCATCTGGGTTTCGGTCAGGTCTTCCACCAGTAATACCAGGCCACTGTTGCCCGGCGCGAGGGGTTCGTCGATCGCCGCTTTGTGCAGGTTCAGCCAGCGTGTCTGGCCGTCGAGTGCCAGGTGCTGTTTGTGCAAGTGCTCGTCCGGCACATTGATGAAACCTTGCAGCAGGTCTTTCCATGGGTCGGCAATGGTACTCAGGCGCGAACCGACCACGCGCTGCGCGGCGATGCCGGTCAGTTCCTCCATGGCCTTGTTCCACATGAGGATCTCCTGATCCTTGGCCAGCGAGCAAACGCCCATCGGCAATTCCTGCAGGGTCTGGCGGTGGTAGCGGCGCAGGGCATCGAGTTCGGCGGCCAGGCCGGTCAGGCGCGAGTGGTAATCCTCGAGGCGGCTTTCGATGAAGTGAATGTCTTCGGTGACGTAGTTTTCGCCGCCGGCCTTGTATGGCAGGAACGTCTCGACCATGTCCTGGGCCACGCTCGGGCCCATCAGGCCGGAGAGGTTGGCCTCGATGCGGTCACGCAGGCGGCGCAGGGCATAGGGGCGGCGTTCGTCGAAAGGCAGATAGAGGTCGCGCAGTGCCTGTTCCACCTCTTTCTGCGCCGCCTTTGCACCCAGTGGCTTGGCCAGTTGCGTAGCGAATTCCTGGGGCGAGGCGGCGTGCAGTTCCCGGCGTTGCGGGCGGCGAACGTTATCCACGGCGCAGGCTTCGGCAGCGCTTGCCTCTTCGGTGCTGGCATTGGTGAACAACGAGATCAGGGTGAACATCAGCACGTTGGCCGCCAGCGAGGCAATCGCCGCCATGTGCCAGCTGGTGTCGTCCAGCACGTAGATCATGTTCAGCAGCGGAATGTAGAAGCCTTGCAGGTTGCCGACCAGCGGCAACAGCATGGTCACCAGCCACACCAGGATCCCTGCCAGCAAGCCGGCGATGAAGCCGCGACGGTTGGCGGTCGGCCAATACAGGACCGAGAGCACGCCCGGCAGGAACTGCAACGTGGCGACGAAAGCGACAATGCCGAGGTTGGCCAGGTCCTGTTCGGCACCGAGCATCAGGTAGAAGCCGTAGCCGGCCATGATGATCGCGACAATCAGCGCCCGGCGGGTCCACTTCAGCCAGCGGTAGATGTTGCCTTCGGCCGGTGGTTGATACAGCGGCAGCACCAGGTGGTTCAAGGCCATCCCGGACAGCGCCAGCGTGGTGACGATGATCAGGCCACTGGCGGCGGACAGTCCGCCGACATAGGCCAGCAACGCCAAGGCCTTGCTGTTGGCGGCTATGCCGATGCCCAGGGTGAAGTATTCCGGGTTGGTGGTGGCGCCGAGCTTCAGGCCGGCCCAGAGAATCAGCGGTACCGCCAGGCTCATCAGCAACAGGAACAGCGGCAGGCCCCAGCTCGCACTGACCAGCGAACGCGGGTTGAGGTTCTCGGTAAAGGTCATGTGATACATGTGCGGCATCACGATCGCCGAGGCGAAGAACACCAGCAACAGCGTACGCCACGGGCCTTCCTGCAAAGGGGTGTGCAGGGCAGCGAGCGCGGTCTGGTTTTGCAGCAGCCACAGTTCAAGCTGTTGTGGGCCGTCGAACACGCCGTAAAGCGCATACAGCCCGACACCGCCGAGGGCGATCAGCTTGATCACCGACTCGAAGGCAATCGCGAACACCAGGCCTTCATGCTTTTCGCGGGTGGCGATGTGGCGGGAGCCGAAGAAAATCGTGAACAGCGTAATCAGTGCGCAGAAACTCAGGGCCACGCGATGCTGTACCGGCTCTCGGGTGAGGATACTGATGGAGTCGGCGACCGCCTGAATCTGCAAGGCCAGTAGCGGCAATACGCCGACCAGCATGAAAATCGTGGTCAGCGCACCGGCCCAGGTACTGCGGAAGCGGAAGGCAAACAGGTCTGCCAGCGACGACAGCTGATAGGTGCGGGTGATCTTCAGGATCGGGTAGAGCAGCACCGGCGCCAGCAGGAATGCCCCGGAAACGCCCAGGTAGCTGGACAAAAAGCCGTAGCCGTACTGATAGGCCAGGCCCACGGTGCCGTAAAACGCCCAGGCGCTGGCGTAGACGCCCAGCGACAGGGTGTAAGTCAGCGGGTGGCGAATGATCGCCCGGGGAATCATGCCCCGTTCGCTGATCCAGGCCACACCGAACAGCACCGCCAGGTACGCGGCGCTGATCAGGATCATCTGGGTCAGGCTAAAGCTCATCGGCATCTTTTTGGCTCTGCAGGATGAAGGTCACGACGATCAGGATCAGCCAGAGCAGATAAGGGCGATACCAGGCGCCAGTGGCGTCGATCCACCAATCCATGATGGCCGGGGAAAACAGGTAAATCCCCACTACCAAAAGCAGGACCAAGCGATAGATGTACATCCCGGCCTCTCTTTCTTATGCGTGTGCCCGTAAACGTGCGGCGATGGTAACGGATGGGCGCGTCACTGCAAGTGCGATCACAGTAGCTGTGCCTCGGGCAGGCTCAGTGTGCGCGGGATCAGCGAGGCATCCCAGTGGGCAATGCCCCAATTCAGCACTTCCCGTGGGGTGGCGTACGTCAGTTCGGTTCCCGGGTTCTGTCCCAGCGCCCGAAGCGCGCGCAGCAGCAGGGGTGTTGCCTGATCCTCGGTCAAGGGCGGCGAACGGTAGGACTTGCCGAGTTTGTTGCCATCCGGCTGGGTAATCAGCGGGATGTGCAGGTAACGCGGTTGAGGCAGGCCGAGCAGTTCTTGCAGATAGAGCTGGCGGGGCGTGGAGTCCAGCAGGTCGGCACCGCGAACGATATCGGTGATGCCTTGCCAGGCATCGTCCAGGACCACGGCCAATTGATAAGCGTAGAGCCCGTCGCGGCGGCGGATCACGAAGTCGCCGACTTCCCGCCCCAGATGCTGTCGGTATTGGCCCTGCACCCGGTCGATGAAATGGTATTCCAGCTCCGGTACGCGCAGGCGGATGGCCGCATCGTCAGTACCATGGCCAGCATTGCGGCAGAAGCCCGGATAAATCCCGTGAAACGGCTCCAGCTGTTTGCGCGAGCAGGTGCAGGCGTAGGCCAGTCCTTGATTGAACAGGCGATTGAGCACCTCGGCGTAGGCATCGTGCCGCTCGCTTTGGCGAACCAGGTCGCCATCCCACTCGAAGCCATAGCTTTCCAGTGCCTTGAGAATGGCGGCCTGGGCGCCGGGTTCCTCGCGGGGTGGATCAAGGTCTTCCATGCGCATCAGCCAGCGTCCGCCCACCGAG
The DNA here is from genome assembly GCF_054668325.1 of Pseudomonas sp. S2_F07. Lineage (NCBI taxonomy): Bacteria > Pseudomonadati > Pseudomonadota > Gammaproteobacteria > Pseudomonadales > Pseudomonadaceae > Pseudomonas > Pseudomonas sp. S2_F07. Next base: position 2,935,792 of record NZ_CP162758.1, on the reverse strand, counting down.
CGCGCGTCGAGGTAGGAGGCCAGTGCGGCGACCAGCGAGCCGAAGTGCAGATGGCCACTGGGCGTGGGGGCGAAGCGCCCGATGTAGGGGGAAACGTCAGCGGTCATGGGGTGATGTTACTTTATCTGGACTGGCGCCAACCCCCTGTGGGAGCGGGCTTGCTACCGAGGTGAATCCTGGAAACAAAAACGGAGCGTTCGCACGCTCCGTTCTTCGTTCAAGTCGCAATTATTTGCCGACTTGCTTTTCCTTGATTTCCGCCAGGGTCTTGCAGTCGATGCACAGGTCGGCGGTAGGGCGCGCTTCGAGGCGCTTGACGCCAATCTCGATGCCGCAGGATTCGCACCAGCCGTACTCTTCGTCTTCGATCAACTGGAGTGTCTTGTCGATCTTCTTGATCAACTTGCGTTCACGGTCGCGGGCACGCAGTTCGAGGGCGAATTCCTCTTCCTGGCTGGCACGGTCTGCCGGATCAGGAAAGTTGGCCGCTTCGTCCTTCATGTGGTCCACGGTCTTGTCGACACCTTCCATCAGCTCTTTTTTCCACTGATTCAGGACCTTGGTGAAGTGCTTGCGCATGGGCTCGCCCATGTACTCTTCGCCGGTTTTCTGAACATAGGGCTCGAAGCCGCTGATCGTCTGGTTTTGCTGCTTTGCTTGGGTGGACATGAAATAGACCGCCTCTACTCTTGTAATCCATCTGCGCAGGATTGCTCCATCACCGACACCTGCCGGCCCTGCGGCTGCAAGCGGGCGAACTTACCAGATCAATTCGGGCCGCGCTACTCCCGGATGTCGAGCTCGCGGCACATGGTGCTTGCGAATGACGACAAACCGTTGTCTGGTGGCTCTGGAACCCTGCTCAATTATTGATTTTAGCCAAACCTTGCGCGCGCGCTTGAGTCATTCGTGATCGGAGTTACAAGGCCTCTGACCGCTTTAGGTTCTCGCTCGTTCCTGCGCTTGGGTAGAATCGGTTTTTTATTCCGTTGAAGGAAGGCCAATGGCTCAGCCCTACAGTGCCCGCAGTCGCGCGATCGAACCTTTCCATGTCATGGCGCTGTTGGCGCGGGCCAATGAATTGCAGGCGGCCGGCCACGATGTGATCCACCTGGAAATCGGCGAGCCGGACTTCACCACCGCCGAACCGATCATCCAGGCCGGCCAGGCTGCGCTGACAGCGGGGAAGACCCGTTACACCGCCGCGCGTGGCATTCCCGAGCTGCGTGAGGCCATTTCGGGCTTTTATCAGCAACGTTATGGCTTGAACATCGACCCACGGCGCATCCTCATCACGCCGGGTGGCTCCGGCGCGCTGCTGCTGGCCAGCGCTTTGCTGGTCGACCCCGGCAAGCACTGGCTGCTGGCGGACCCGGGCTATCCGTGTAACCGGCATTTCCTGCGATTGGTCGAAGGCGCGGCACAGTTGGTGCCGGTCGGCCCGGATGTGCGTTATCAATTGACGCCGGGCCTGATCGAGCGTCATTGGGACCACGACAGCGTCGGCGCACTGGTGGCGTCGCCAGCCAATCCGACCGGCACGATCCTGACCCGCGACGAGCTGGCGAAGCTGTCTGTCGCGATCAAGGAGCGCCACGGTCATCTGGTGGTCGACGAGATTTATCATGGCCTGACCTATGGCACCGATGCGGCCAGCGTGCTGGAAGTCGACGACAGTGCATTCGTTCTGAACAGCTTTTCGAAGTACTTCGGGATGACCGGTTGGCGGCTCGGCTGGCTGGTGGCACCCGACGCGGCCGTCGGTGAGCTGGAAAAGCTTGCCCAGAACCTCTACATCAGTGCACCAAGCATGGCACAGCACGCTGCTCTGGCCTGTTTCGAGCCGGCGACCATCAGCATTCTCGAAGAGCGTCGCGCCGAATTTGGCCGGCGTCGGGACTACCTGCTGCCGGCCTTGCGTGAATTGGGCTTCGGGATTGCCGTGGAGCCGGAAGGGGCGTTCTACTTGTATGCCGATATCAGCAAGTTCGGCGGCGATGCCTTCGCGTTTTGTAAGTATTTTCTGGAAACCGAACATGTGGCATTCACCCCGGGGCTGGATTTCGGGCGTTATCAGGCCGGGCATCATGTGCGGTTCGCCTACACGCAAAATCTCGAGCGGTTGCAGGAAGCGGTCGAGCGCATTGCCCGTGGATTGCGGAGCTGGCAAGGCTGATGCGTTTTCATCCTCCCCTCGAAGAAGGGCGCCTGATCCGACGTTACAAGCGTTTTCTCGCCGATATCGAAACCGTTGGCGGCGAATTGCTGACCATTCACTGCCCGAACACAGGCTCGATGCTCAATTGTCAGGTCGAAGGCGGGCAGGTCTGGTTCAGTCGCTCCAACGATCCGAAACGCAAGTTGCCCGGCACCTGGGAGATCGGCGAAACCCCGCAAGGGCGGCTGTTTTGCGTGAACACCGCCCGCGCCAACGGTTTGATTGAAGAGGCGCTGCGAGCGGGCGTCATCACGGAGCTGAACGGGTTTACCGGGCTCAAGCGCGAAGTGGCTTATGGTCAGGAAAACAGTCGTATCGATTTCCGCCTCGATTACCCCGAAGGGCCGGCCTACGTCGAAGTCAAAAGCGTGACCCTGGGGTTCGACGGTACGGCGGTGGCGGCGTTTCCCGATGCGGTTACCCAGCGTGGCGCCAAGCATCTGCGGGAGCTGGCCCACTTGGCCAGGGACGGTATTCGCGCGGTGCAGTTGTACTGTGTTTGCCTTTCCGACATCGAGGCTGTGCGCCCGGCGCAGGAAATCGATCCGGCTTATGCGCAGGCCTTGCGTGAGGCTATTGCCTGTGGGGTCGAGGTGCTGGCCTACGGTGTGCGGTTGAGCCACGAAGAAATGCTGGTCGACCGGTGCCTGGACGTATTGCCGGGTGCTAGAGGCTGATCCAGATACCTTGTTCGTCCTCGCGGCAGGCCACGCTGGTCAAGGCTTGCCCCGCGCAAGGGCCGGCGACGCATTCACCGTCTTCGATCAGGAACAGTGCGCCATGGGTGGCGCACTGGATCAGGCTGTTGCTGGGGTCGAGAAACTGGTCGGGATGCCACTCCAGGGCAACGCCCCGGTGCGGGCAGCGATTGATATAGACGTAAACCTGTCCGCTGCGGCGCACTGCAAAAAACTTTTGGCCATCGATGTCGAACCCGCGGCTGCTGTCATTGACCAACCCGGCGCCAGCGCAAAGCAACTTCATGTCTATCCTCGGTCCCGCAGCTCGTGACTGGATATGTCCGAGCTTGAAGGTTGAATGCTATCAAATGGCTGCCCTGTCCGTCGGGTGCAAGTGCCTTCATCCTGCCAATACTTTTCCACAGGCAAAAAAAGACCCGGCAAGAGCCGGGTCAAATAACCGTGATTAGCCTGATGAGGAGATAATCCGAGAGTCCGAACCAAGGGCTTTTCAGAATATCGACCAGTCTCGCGACCAGTTGTGATAATCATATCGATTCTCATTACCAAGTCAACCGCTGTTTTTCGATTTCTTTGCGATTCGCCGGATTTGTGTCTGCAGGCCTCGTAATCATTGGGTTTCAGGCTGTAAAGCTTCGCAAGCATGTATCAGATCAGTTCTTGTGGCGTGTAGAGATGGCTTCCAGTTGTTTGTTCAGGGCTTCCTTGCGCTCGGCAGGAATGTCATTCCAGTGAACGTCCATCAGTGCGCCTTCAATTGCGTACAACAACACCTTGGACGCCCGAAAACCGCGCGTGCGCACGGCCCGATAAGCATCCACCGCCCCGAGGCGACGCAAGTCCGAAGCGCTATGGATGCCCACGGCATGCAGCCATTGCGCTGACGTCTTGCCAAGATTCTTCAGGTGTTGCAGTTCATCATTCATCAAGCCTCCTTGCGATGGCCGAATGGAGAGCGTGGGCAATCTTCTGAGGAGTGTAGCCATCAGTAGGAAAAGCGTGATTGTTTGCTCGATTACGACGCAAATGCTTCTAAGAAACGAGTATTGGCAGGGCGTGAAAAGTCTATGCGCGCGGGAGGAAGAGTGGGGGAGAGCAAGGATTTAGGGGCGAATATCCCAGCAGTCCAGCGCAGCGCAGGCGCTGGACGTGTAAGGCGGCGAGACGGTGATTATCGGGTGCGATAACGCAATCGCGTGCCGAAGTTCATCGACATCAGGATTTCGTCGGCACTGAGTTCGACCGGAAAGTACGTACCGGAGATCTGCGCGTGAGCCAGGCTCGCGCCTTCCAGGTTCGCTTTGCGAAAATCGATGCCGCGCAAGTCGGCGGAACGGAAGTAGGCGTCGCTGAAATCCACGCCGTCGGCATTCAGCTCGCGCAGGTCCAGCCCCCGGAAATCTCCACCTGCCATGTCGATGGGACCATCCTTGGGGCGTTCACTGTTGAAGCCTTTGATGTCGTCTTTGTGCAGCAGGGCATATAGCGATGTGTCGAGAAGTTTAGGCTGGCTCATGTCGCATCACCTGATGGTTTTATGACGCCAGTATAGTGCCACCATTTGAAGGTCGTGAAGCCAGCGCGGACTTCACGACCGAAATAGTTTCTTACAGGCCTGGCAGGCGCTGGCGAATCTGTTCCACAACGGTATCGAGCGTCCCGCTTTCATTGGTCTGGACGCGCTTGCTGCAGAGGATTTCCGCAGGCGTCAGCGCTTCACGGCTGGTTTGCTGGGCTGCGATAACGGCCAGGGTGGCATCGGACGGGTCTTTCTTGTCTGCCTGGCGCATGGCCAGCCAGCTTTCGATCACGGCCTGTGGCGCATTGCAGTCGAGGATCAGGAAGGGGGCGCCGGTGGCTTCGGCAACCTTCGCTGCACTGTCACGCTGATCATGCTTGAGGTAAGTGGCATCCACCACCACCGGGAAACCCGCACGCAGAATGACGCCGGCGATTTCGTGCAGGCGGGCATAGGTCGCTGCACTGGCGTCGGCGCTATAGATGCCGGCCTGTACGTCGTTCTCGACGGTTTGCTCGCCGAACAGGCGCTTGCGCTCGACATCGGAACGCAGGCGGATCGCACCCAGGGCTTCGACCAGGCGCATGGCGACGTGGCTCTTGCCGACAGCGGAAACACCGTGGGTAATGGCCATGAAGCGCGAAGGAATGGTGCTATAGCTTTCCGCCAGGTTGGCGTAGTTGCGGTACTGGCGCAGGGTGGTGGCGCGCTGCACCGCAGTGGCGTCGGCCGGCATGCTGAACAGGGCAACCTTGGCGCGAACCAGTGCGCGGTAGGCTTTATAGAAGTTCAGCAGTTCGAGGCCGCGATAGTCGCCGGTCAGCTCCAGGTACTGGCTGATGAAGCGGCGCGCCAGGCACTTCAAGCCGCGATCTTCCAGGTCCATCGCCAGGAAGCCGGTGTCGGCGTAAACGTCGGTAAAGCGAAACGGTTCGTTGAATTCGATGCAGTCGAAGATCACGACCTTGCCGTCGATCACGGTGGCGTTACCCAGGTGGATATCACCGTGGCATTCACGAATGAAACCTTCGGCCTTGCGCTGGGCGAGCAGCGGCTTTAGGCGCTCGAAGCTGCTTTCTGCCCAGGCTTGCAGGGCGTCGAGTTGCAACAGGTCGGCTTTATCGCTGAGGAACGGGCGGATCTGTTCGAAGTTCTGCCGCACCGGCGCCATGACACTGTCCGGGGTGCCGGCTTCGTGCCCGGCCGGCACCTTCGGTGCGTTGAGGTGGAAGCGGGCGATTTGCTCGGCCATCTCGTCGATGTGCGCGGTGGTCAGTTCGCCATTGGCTTGCAGGGTGCTGAGCAAGCCGGTTTGCGGGAACTGGCGCATCTTCAGTACGTATTCGATGGCCGGGCCTTCGCCGCCCAGTTGCGGAGCTTCGGCGCTGCCGGTGACGGGCAGCACTTCGAGGTACAGATCGTCGGTCAGGCGCTGGTTCAGGCGCAGTTCTTCAGCGCAAAAGTGTTCGCGAGCCTCAAGGCTGGTGAAGTCAAGAAAACCGAAATTGACCGGCTTCTTCACTTTATAGGCATAGGGGCCGGTGAGCAGTACCCAGGAAATATGGGTCTCGATGACCTGGAATCCCTCTACAGGATGCGGGTAGAGGGCAGGGTTTTGCAGGGCAGCGATCAGGGACTGGCTCACAGGCGATCCTTCAGAGTCTGGGAAATTCAAGGCCGTCATTATGGCTGCAAGTCCGCCTGACGCAAACCTCGGAGCGCTCCTGTTGAGGATGAATAAAGTGCGTATAATCCGCCGCCATGACTCGTACTCGAACTCCCCGCACCCCAAAAAAACCACCCTCCAAGGGCCTGCGCCCGTGGCTGGGCTGGGCCATTAAACTCAGTCTGGTCGCCCTTGTGGTGCTGGCCGGATTCGCCGTTTACCTTGATGCAATCGTCCAGGAGAAGTTCTCCGGCAAGCGCTGGACCATCCCGGCCAAGGTTTACGCGCGCCCGCTCGAACTGTTCGTCGGACAGAAGCTGAGCCGGGATGATTTCCTGACCGAACTCGATGCCCTGGGTTATCGCCGTGAAAGCGTGGCCAATGGTCCGGGGGCGGCGTCGGTCAATGGCAATACCGTTGACCTGAACACCCGCGGCTTCCAGTTCTATGAAGGCATGGAGCAAGCGCAACCGGTGCGGGTGCGTTTCTCCGGCGATTACGTGGCGGAGTTGGCGGGGGCAAAAGGCTCGAAGCTGTCGGTGGTGCGCCTGGAGCCGCTGTTGATCGGTGGCCTGTACCCGAAAAACCTCGAAGACCGGATTCTGATCAAGATCGATCAGGTGCCGCCGTACCTGCTTGAAACGCTGGTGGCGGTCGAGGATCGTGATTTTTATCATCACTTTGGTGTTTCGCCGAAGTCGATCGCCCGTGCAATCTGGGTCAACGGTTCGTCCGGGCGCATGCGTCAGGGCGGCAGTACCCTGACGCAACAGTTGGTCAAGAACTTCTACCTGACCAACGAGCGCAGCCTGAGCCGCAAACTCACCGAAGCGATGATGGCGCTGCTACTTGAACTGCATTACGACAAGCCCGAAATTCTCGAGGCTTACCTCAACGAAGTGTTTATCGGGCAGGACGGTCAGCGCGCGGTGCATGGTTTCGGCCTGGCCAGCCAGTTCTTCTTCAGCCAGCCGCTGGCCGAGCTCAAGCTGCATCAGGTTGCGCTGCTGGTGGGCATGGTCAAGGGGCCTTCTTCCTATAACCCCCGTCGTTATCCGGAGCGTGCCCTCGAGCGGCGCAACCTGGTGCTCGATGTGCTGCAAGAGCAGGGCGTCGCGACTGCCGAGCAGGTTGAGGCGGCGAAGAAAATGCCTTTGGGCGTGACCAAGCGCGGCAGTCTGGCGGACAGCTCGTTCCCCGGCTTCCTCGATCTGGTCAAGCGTCAGCTGCGCGAAGACTATCGCGACGAAGACTTGACCGAAGAAGGGCTGCGCATCTTCACCAGCTTCGATCCGATCCTGCAGATGAAGGCTGAAGCTTCGGTCAACGACACCTTCAAGCGCCTGGCTGGGCGCAAGGGTTCCGATGACGTGGAAGCGGCAATGGTCGTGACCAACCCGGAGACGGGGGAGGTGCAGGCCATGATCGGCAGTCGCCAGGCCAGTTTTGCCGGGTTCAACCGGGCGCTGGATGCGGTACGGCCGATCGGGTCGCTGATCAAGCCGGCGGTTTACCTGACCGCACTGGAGAAACCAAGCCAGTACACACTGACCAGTTGGCTGTCGGACGAATCCTTTTCGGTCAAAGGCGCGGACGGTCAGGTCTGGAAGCCGCAGAACTATGATCGTCGTTCTCACGGTACAGTGTTCCTCTATCAAGGCCTGGCGCATTCCTACAACCTGTCGACCGCGCGTCTCGGTTTGGCGGTGGGTGTGCCGAACGTCCTGAAAACGGTGGAGCGCCTGGGTGTGACTCGTGAATTCCCGGCCTTCCCGTCGATGTTGCTCGGGGCCGGCGGCATGACGCCAATCGAAGTGGCGACCATGTACCAGACCCTCGCCAACGGCGGCTTCAATACGCCGATGCGCGGGATTCGCAGCGTGCTGACTGCCGAGGGCGAGCCGCTCAAGCGTTATCCATTCCAGATCCAGCAACGTTTCGATCCGGCCTCCATTTACCTGATCCAGAGCGCCATGCAGCGGGTGATGCGTGAAGGTACCGGCAGCTCGGTCTATAACGTGCTGCCAAGGACCCTGACCCTGGCGGGCAAGACCGGTACCAGTAACGACTCGCGGGACAGTTGGTTTGCCGGTTTCAGCCAGGACTTGCTGGCGGTGGTCTGGCTGGGTCGCGACGACAACGGCAAGACGCCATTCACCGGCGCCACAGGGGCCTTGCAGGTCTGGACCAGTTTCATGCGCAAGGCCGACCCGTTGCCGCTGGACATGCCGCAGCCGGATAATATCGTTCAGGCCTGGGTGGACTCGCGAACCGGGCAAGGTTCTGATGCTGGTTGCCCGGGTGCCGTGCAGATGCCGTATATTCGCGGCAGTGAACCACCTCCCGGTGCCGCTTGCGGTGGTGAAAACCCTGCAGAGTCGGTGATGGACTGGGTCAAAGGCTGGATGAATTAAGCAAAGAGGGTTTCAAGTGAACAAGTGGTTGATTCCAGCGGTTGCCGCCGTAGCTTTGCTCAGCGGTTGTTCCAGCGTACAACGTGGCTCGATTCCGGTTGTGGACTCCGGCACCGCCGTGTCCAACAGTGAGCGGATCTCGGCCAATGGCGGTTTCCGCCAGACGACCGTCAAGCGCCCAGCGCAGGGGCAGTCGCAGACCCAGGCGATTGCGCAGGGTGACAGCGGCGTAGTGGTGATGGTGCCAGGCGCGGCAACGACTTCGACGCCGATCAGCACCACGCCGATCACGCCGGGTCCGATCACGCCGGGGCCGATTGACACGTCGCCGGTCCAATCGGCGCCGATCAATCAGGGCAGCTACAGCATGCCGTCGTCGCCAAGCGGGATTCCATCGGCCAGTTCGGGCGGACTTTCTGCCGACGAGCAGTTGGACGGCCCGGTATTGGCTTTGCTGACCACCGCTCAACAGCAACAGGCGAGCGGTGATCTTAATGGTGCCTCCTCCAGCCTCGAACGCGCCCAGCGCGTTGCACCGCGTGAGCCGCAGGTGCTTTACCGGCTAGCCCAGGTGCGCATGTCTCAGGGCGATGCCGCCCAGGCCGAACAGTTCGCTCGCCGTGGGCTGACCCTTGCCAATGGCCGTCCAGCCCTTCAGGCCAACTTGTGGGAGCTGATTGGCCAGGCGCGCGAAAAGCAGGGTGACTCCCAGGGCGCGGCATTGGCTCGTCAGAAGGCCAAGGTAACGCTGTGATGGATGCGCGCTTTCTGAAAATCGCCGATCAACTGTTGTTGATCGAGCGCGAGTTGCGGGTGCAAGGATGGTGGGATGAGGTCTCGCCCTCTGCCGAAGCGCTTTCCAGTGTCGAGCCGTTTTCGGTCGACACACTGGATTTCGAGCAGTGGCTGCAATGGATCTTCCTGCCACGCATGAAGATGATCCTCGAGCAGGATTTGCCGCTACCCAACGCTTCGGGCATTCAGGAAATGGCTGAAATGGTCTTTGCCGGGCGCAATGTCCAGGGTAGGGATCGGCAGTTGCAGGTGCTGCTCAAAGAATTCGATCAGCTGATTACCGCGTCCCGCTGAGCCAGAAGCTGCCAGCGTCCGCTGGCAGTTGTTCACAATATCTGTCTATTTTGTCGGCCGTTGCAAGGTAAGTGCATTCGCGTGCCAATTTTTTGCTAAAAGTTGCGCAATCGAAGCTAACACAGGGCTGATTTACGGGTTTTTTCTTGCGTTCTCATGCGCTTAGTAGAATAAAGCACATAGACGACTTGACTTGCGAAGGACGAAACAGAAGAATCCAAAGTCCGCTGTACAGGGACTGCCAGAAGCAGACCCTCTCAGCAGATCATGAGGCGCATATCCGCGTCGACCTGTTACACCCGCAACGCGTTACCTCGCGCTGGGTGGGAAAGCCCCGCAACACTTGGGACGATCCCAATACTTGCTCAGTCAGTGCTGACGTAGTCGGCGACCACCGTCGCTCATGCTCTGCCGAGAAGTAAACCTATTAAGACCCGTTCCATTTTTCGTGGGCGGTATTCTGGCGTTTTAGAGGTGAGCAACGTGGAGCTTTTATCTGGCGGTGAGATGCTCGTCCGCTTTTTGCGTGACGAAGGCGTCAAATATATCTACGGGTACCCGGGTGGTGCTCTTCTTCATGTCTACGATGCCCTGTTCAAAGAACCGGAAGTGACCCACATCCTGGTTCGTCACGAGCAAGCGGCTACCCATATGGCTGACGGCTACGCCCGTGCCACCGGTAAAGCCGGTGTGGTACTGGTGACTTCCGGTCCTGGCGCAACAAACGCCATCACCGGTATCGCCACCGCCTACATGGACTCCATTCCGATGGTGATCATTTCCGGCCAGGTGCCTAGCACCATGGTGGGTACCGATGCGTTCCAGGAAACCGACATGATCGGTATCTCCCGGCCGATCGTGAAGCACAGCTTCATGATCAAGCACGCGTCGGAAATCCCGGAAGTCATGAAGAAGGCGTTCTACCTGGCGCAATCCGGTCGTCCTGGTCCGGTCGTCGTCGATATTCCGAAAGACATGACCAACCCGGCCGAGAAGTTCGAATACGTCTTCCCGAAAAAAGCCAAGTTGCGCTCCTACAGCCCGGCTGTTCGCGGTCACTCCGGTCAAATCCGCAAGGCGGCAGAAATGCTCCTGGCGGCCAAGCGTCCTGTGTTGTATTCGGGCGGCGGCGTGATCCTCGGCGGTGGTTCCGCACCACTGACCGAACTGGCGAAGATGCTCAACCTGCCAGTGACCAATACTCTGATGGGCCTCGGTGGCTTCCCCTGGCACCGACCGTCAGTTCATCGGCATGCTCGGCATGCACGGCAGCTACACCGCCAACCTGGCGATGCACCATGCTGACGTGATCCTCGCTGTCGGCGCACGTTTCGACGACCGTGTCATCAACGGCGCGTCGAAGTTCTGCCCGAACGCCAAGATCATTCACATCGACATCGACCCGGCTTCGATCTCCAAGACCATCAAGGCCGACGTGCCTATCGTGGGTCCGGTTGAGAGTGTCCTGACCGAAATGGTCGCGATCCTCAAGGAAATCGGCGAGACCCCGAACAAGGAATCCGTTGCCAGCTGGTGGAAGCAGGTTGACGAGTGGCGCGGTGATCGCGGCCTGTTCCCGTATGACAAGGGCGACGGCAGCAAGATCAAGCCGCAGACCGTGATCGAAACCCTGTGCGAAGTGACCAATGGCGACGCCTTTGTGACCTCCGACGTGGGCCAGCACCAGATGTTTGCTGCGCAGTACTACAAGTTCAACAAGCCGAACCGCTGGATCAACTCCGGTGGCCTGGGCACCATGGGCTTCGGTTTCCCGGCGGCCATGGGCATTCAGTTGAGCTACCCGGATGCCGACGTCGCCTGTGTAACGGGCGAAGGCAGTATCCAGATGAACATCCAGGAACTGTCCACCTGTCTGCAATACGGTTTGCCGGTAAAAATCGTCATTCTGAACAACGGCGTTCTGGGTATGGTTCGCCAGTGGCAGGACATGAGCTATGGCAGCCGTCACTCGCACTCCTACATGGAGTCGTTGCCTGACTTCGTCAAGCTGGCTGAAGCCTATGGCCACGTTGGCGTGCGCATCACTGAATCGAAAGATTTGAAGTCGAAGATGGAAGAAGCGTTCGCCATGAAAGATCGCCTGGTGGTGATCGATATTTCGGTCGATACCAGCGAGCACGTCTACCCGATGCAGATCAAAGACGGCTCCATGCGCGATATGTGGCTGAGCAAGACGGAGCGTACCTAATCATGCGGCACATTATTTCCTTGCTTCTGGAAAACGAACCCGGTGCTCTGTCTCGTGTGGTTGGCCTGTTCTCGCAGCGCAACTACAACATCGAAAGCCTGACCGTGGCCCCGACCGAAGACCCGACCCTGTCGCGTCTGACGCTCACCACGGTTGGTCACGATGAAGTCATCGAGCAGATCACCAAGAACCTGAACAAGCTGATCGAAGTGGTAAAACTGGTCGACCTGTCGGAGAGTGCTCACATCGAGCGCGAACTGATGCTGGTCAAGGTCAAGGCCACCGGCGCCCAGCGTGCCGAGATCAAGCGCACTACCGATATTTACCGTGGACAGATCGTCGATGTCAGCGCCAGCGTGTATACCGTTCAACTGACCGGTACCAGCGACAAGCTCGACAGCTTCATTCAGTCCATTGGCACCGCCTCGATTCTGGAGACCGTCCGTAGCGGCGTGACCGGCATTGCCCGCGGCGACAAAGTACTCAGCATCTAAACCAAATTAGCGAACGGCCTGAACGGCCTGATATAGGGGAAATTCATGAAAGTTTTCTACGATAAAGACTGCGACCTGTCGATCATCCAGGGCAAGAAAGTTGCCATCATCGGTTACGGTTCCCAGGGCCACGCTCAAGCGTGCAACCTGAAAGACTCCGGCGTTGACGTGACTGTCGGTCTGCGTAAAGGCTCGGCTACCGTTGCCAAGGCTGAAGCCCACGGCCTGAAAGTGACCGACGTTGCTTCCGCTGTTGCGGCTGCCGACCTGGTCATGATCCTGACCCCGGACGAATTCCAGTCCTCCCTGTACAAGAACGAAATCGAGCCGAACATCAAGAAAGGCGCCACCCTGGCCTTCTCCCACGGCTTCGCGATCCACTACAACCAGGTTGTGCCGCGCGCTGACCTCGACGTGATCATGATCGCGCCGAAGGCTCCAGGCCACACCGTGCGTTCCGAGTTCGTGAAGGGCGGCGGTATCCCTGACCTGATCGCTATCTACCAGGACGCCTCGGGCAACGCCAAGAACGTCGCTCTGTCCTACGCTGCCGGCGTTGGCGGCGGTCGTACCGGCATCATCGAAACCACCTTCAAGGACGAGACTGAAACCGACCTGTTCGGCGAACAAGCCGTTCTGTGCGGTGGTACCGTTGAGCTGGTCAAGGCCGGTTTCGAAACCCTGGTTGAAGCTGGCTACGCGCCGGAAATGGCCTACTTCGAGTGCCTGCACGAACTGAAGCTGATCGTTGACCTCATGTACGAAGGCGGTATCGCCAACATGAACTACTCGATCTCCAACAATGCCGAATACGGCGAGTACGTGACCGGCCCTGAAGTCATCAACGCCGAATCCCGTCAGGCCATGCGCAACGCCCTGAAACGTATTCAGGACGGCGAATACGCCAAGATGTTCATCAGCGAAGGCGCTACCGGCTATCCTTCGATGACCGCCAAGCGTCGTAACAACGCCGCTCACGGTATCGAAATCATCGGCGAGCAACTGCGCTCCATGATGCCGTGGATCGGTGCCAACAAGATCGTCGACAAAGCCAAGAACTAAGTCACGCACTTGTACGAAAAACGCGGCTTAGGCCGCGTTTTTTCGTTTGGGGGGCCGGTTCTGGTATAAAGCTGCATCGTTTGCGGCCGAACCGTCGTCCCAGACACCTGTCCAAACTTTCCACCCCGTTGCAAGGTAATGTCCATGAGCGAACGCCCCGAAGAGCCAAACCAGGCTTCTGACGCCGAAAGCCTGCTGCCCATCGATGAGCATGTCGAAGAAGGGCATGACGCGGAAGGTCGTAAAGTCCGGCATCGTGGTATCTATCTTCTGCCGAATCTGTTCACTACTGCGAACCTGTTCGCAGGGTTCTATTCCATCATCAACTCGATGAGTGCCCAGGCGGCCTTGAGTGCTGGTGACTCGGCCAATGCGAGCAAGTATTTCGCGTTCGCGGCCATCGCGATTTTTGTCGCCATGGTGCTCGATGGTCTTGATGGGCGCGTGGCTCGCATGACCAATACCCAGAGTGCCTTCGGTGCCGAGTACGACTCGTTGTCGGACATGGTTGCCTTTGGTGTTGCCCCTGCATTGCTGGCTTTCGGTTGGGCCTTGGGTGACATGGGCAAGGTTGGCTGGATGGTCGCCTTCATCTATGTGGCGGGCGCGGCATTGCGTCTCGCACGCTTCAACACCCAGGTCGGCACCGCGGACAAGCGCTACTTCATCGGTCTGGCCAGCCCTGCCGCTGCAGGTGTGGTTGCAGGTATCGTCTGGGCGTTCAGCGACTACGGCATCCAGGGTTCCAAGATGTCTTTCCTGGTTGCGCTGATGGTGGCGGCGGCCGGCATGCTGATGGTCAGCAACATCAAGTACAACAGCTTCAAGGAACTGGACCTGAAGGGGCGAGTGCCTTTCGTGGCGATTCTCGCAGTAGTGTTGGTGTTCGCGGTTGTTTTCAGTGATCCGCCGCGCATCCTGCTGCTGGTCTTCCTCGCCTATGCCGCGTCCGGTCCGGTTCAATACCTGCTACATCTTCGTCGGCGTAAAAGCGTCGAGTGATGTAATTTCCCCCATACTCCGCAGTCTGTTGGTGCATCTGTTCTCCAATACTGCGGAGTAGCCATGCTGATCAAAGTCCCTAAAGCGTCCGACTGCCATGAGTCGGATGTCACGCCTGAATCCATCTATCTTTCTCGACGCAATGTATTGAGTGTTGCTGTTACCGGTTTGGCCGTGAGCGGTCTTCCTCGGTGGGCGGCTGCCGACGATGTGGCGCGTTATGCGGATGTCGAGCCAGGCAAGGCGCCCGTCTGGTTCAGCGAAAAACTTTCCTCGGTCAAGTGGGGGGCAGTTGTCGTCAAGGATGAGGCGATCACGCCGTTCAAGGACGCGACCCACTACAACAACTTCTACGAGTTCGGCACTGATAAAGGTGATCCGGCTGCGAATGCCGGCACGCTGAAGACTGAACCGTGGTCTGTGGTGGTGGATGGGGAGGTGGGCAAGCCCGGGCGGTATGCCCTCGAAGACTTCATGAAACCGTATCAGCTGGAGGAGCGAATCTACCGACTGCGCTGCGTGGAAGCCTGGTCGATGGTCATTCCCTGGATCGGTTTCCCGCTCTCGGCTTTGCTCAAGGAGGTAGAGCCGACCTCGAAAGCCAGATTCATCCGCTTCGAAACCCTGCAGGATCCCAAAAGCATGCCGGGCCAGCGCTCCGGTTTTGCCTTGATCGACTGGCCTTATATAGAGGGGCTGCGACTGGATGAGGCCATGAGTCCGTTGGCGATTCTTGCGGTCGGCATGTACGGGCGTGTATTGCCAAATCAGAACGGCGCGCCGTTGCGTCTGGTCGTGCCCTGGAAGTACGGGTTCAAAAGTATCAAGTCCATCGTGCGCATCAGTCTGGTCGGCGAGCAGCCGAAAACCACCTGGCAGAGCATTGCGGCGGATGAATATGGCTTTTATGCGAACGTGAATCCCACCGTTGATCATCCTCGCTGGACTCAGGCCCGTGAGCGCCGCCTGCCTAGTGGCTTGTTCAAGCCCAATGTGCGCGACACGCAATTGTTCAACGGCTATTCAGAGGAAGTCGCCTCTCTATATACGGGGCTCGACCTGAGGAAGAACTACTGATGCGCTATCCGTTTTGGCGTGTCGGTGTCTTTGTCGTGGTGCTGGTGTGGCCGCTGCTGTGGTTGTACCAGGCCCTGGAGGATGTTCTCGGGCCGGATCCGGGCAAGGTGCTGGTCGACCGGCTGGGTTTGGGGGCGCTTGTTCTGCTGCTCGTCATCTTGAGTTTGACGCCTTTGCAGAAACTCACGGGTTGGGCAGGGTGGAATGTCGTGCGGCGACAGTTGGGATTGTGGTGCTTTGCCTATGTGCTGCTCCACCTCAGTAGTTATTGCGCATTCATACTTGGGTTTGATTGGTCGCAGCTGGGTGTCGAGTTGCGCAAGCGGCCTTACATTATTGTA
>NZ_CP162758.1:2022500-2917500 GCF_054668325.1 Pseudomonas sp. S2_F07 | reverse complement strand
AATTTTGTTATGGGGCCATAGCTCAGCTGGGAGAGCGCCTGCCTTGCACGCAGGAGGTCAACGGTTCGATCCCGTTTGGCTCCACCATATAACTGCTTCTGAAAGTTTAGAAATGAGTATTCCGATGTGAATATTGATTTCTAGTCTTTTGATTAGATCGTTCTTTAAAAATTTGGGTATGTGATAGAAAGATAGACTGAACGTTACTTTCACTGGTAACGGATCAGGCTAAGGTAAAATTTGTGAGTTGCTCTTAGGAGCTCAATCGAATTTTCGGCGAATGTCGTCTTCATAGTATAACCAGATTGCTTGGGGTTATATGGTCAAGTGAAGAAGCGCATACGGTGGATGCCTTGGCAGTCAGAGGCGATGAAAGACGTGGTAGCCTGCGAAAAGCTTCGGGGAGTCGGCAAACAGACTTTGATCCGGAGATGTCTGAATGGGGGAACCCAGCCATCATAAGATGGTTATCTTGTACTGAATACATAGGTGCAAGAGGCGAACCAGGGGAACTGAAACATCTAAGTACCCTGAGGAAAAGAAATCAACCGAGATTCCCTTAGTAGTGGCGAGCGAACGGGGACTAGCCCTTAAGTGGCTTTGAGATTAGCGGAACGCTCTGGAAAGTGCGGCCATAGTGGGTGATAGCCCTGTACGCGAAAATCTCTTGGTCATGAAATCGAGTAGGACGGAGCACGAGAAACTTTGTCTGAATATGGGGGGACCATCCTCCAAGGCTAAATACTACTGACTGACCGATAGTGAACTAGTACCGTGAGGGAAAGGCGAAAAGAACCCCGGAGAGGGGAGTGAAATAGATCCTGAAACCGTATGCGTACAAGCAGTGGGAGCCCACTTTGTTGGGTGACTGCGTACCTTTTGTATAATGGGTCAGCGACTTATTTTCAGTGGCGAGCTTAACCGAATAGGGGAGGCGTAGCGAAAGCGAGTCTTAATAGGGCGTCTAGTCGCTGGGAATAGACCCGAAACCGGGCGATCTATCCATGGGCAGGTTGAAGGTTAGGTAACACTGACTGGAGGACCGAACCGACTACCGTTGAAAAGTTAGCGGATGACCTGTGGATCGGAGTGAAAGGCTAATCAAGCTCGGAGATAGCTGGTTCTCCTCGAAAGCTATTTAGGTAGCGCCTCATGTATCACTGTAGGGGGTAGAGCACTGTTTCGGCTAGGGGGTCATCCCGACTTACCAAACCGATGCAAACTCCGAATACCTACAAGTGCCGAGCATGGGAGACACACGGCGGGTGCTAACGTCCGTCGTGAAAAGGGAAACAACCCAGACCGTCAGCTAAGGTCCCAAAGTTATGGTTAAGTGGGAAACGATGTGGGAAGGCTTAGACAGCTAGGAGGTTGGCTTAGAAGCAGCCACCCTTTAAAGAAAGCGTAATAGCTCACTAGTCGAGTCGGCCTGCGCGGAAGATGTAACGGGGCTCAAACCATACACCGAAGCTACGGGTATCATCTTCGGATGATGCGGTAGAGGAGCGTTCTGTAAGCCTGTGAAGGTGAGTTGAGAAGCTTGCTGGAGGTATCAGAAGTGCGAATGCTGACATGAGTAACGACAATGGGTGTGAAAAACACCCACGCCGAAAGACCAAGGTTTCCTGCGCAACGTTAATCGACGCAGGGTTAGTCGGTCCCTAAGGCGAGGCTGAAAAGCGTAGTCGATGGAAAACAGGTTAATATTCCTGTACTTCTGGTTATTGCGATGGAGGGACGGAGAAGGCTAGGCCAGCTTGGCGTTGGTTGTCCAAGTTTAAGGTGGTAGGCTGGAATCTTAGGTAAATCCGGGATTCCAAGGCCGAGAGCTGATGACGAGTGTTCTTTTAGAACACGAAGTGGTTGATGCCATGCTTCCAAGAAAAGCTTCTAAGCTTCAGGTAACCAGGAACCGTACCCCAAACCGACACAGGTGGTTGGGTAGAGAATACCAAGGCGCTTGAGAGAACTCGGGTGAAGGAACTAGGCAAAATGGCACCGTAACTTCGGGAGAAGGTGCGCCGGTGAGGGTGAAGGACTTGCTCCGTAAGCCCACGCCGGTCGAAGATACCAGGCCGCTGCGACTGTTTATTAAAAACACAGCACTCTGCAAACACGAAAGTGGACGTATAGGGTGTGACGCCTGCCCGGTGCCGGAAGGTTAATTGATGGGGTTAGCTAACGCGAAGCTCTTGATCGAAGCCCCGGTAAACGGCGGCCGTAACTATAACGGTCCTAAGGTAGCGAAATTCCTTGTCGGGTAAGTTCCGACCTGCACGAATGGCGTAACGATGGCGGCGCTGTCTCCACCCGAGACTCAGTGAAATTGAAATCGCTGTGAAGATGCAGTGTATCCGCGGCTAGACGGAAAGACCCCGTGAACCTTTACTATAGCTTTGCACTGGACTTTGAATTTGCTTGTGTAGGATAGGTGGGAGGCTTTGAAGCGTGGACGCCAGTTCGCGTGGAGCCAACCTTGAAATACCACCCTGGCAACTTTGAGGTTCTAACTCAGGTCCGTTATCCGGATCGAGGACAGTGTATGGTGGGTAGTTTGACTGGGGCGGTCTCCTCCTAAAGAGTAACGGAGGAGTACGAAGGTGCGCTCAGACCGGTCGGAAATCGGTCGTAGAGTATAAAGGCAAAAGCGCGCTTGACTGCGAGACAGACACGTCGAGCAGGTACGAAAGTAGGTCTTAGTGATCCGGTGGTTCTGTATGGAAGGGCCATCGCTCAACGGATAAAAGGTACTCCGGGGATAACAGGCTGATACCGCCCAAGAGTTCATATCGACGGCGGTGTTTGGCACCTCGATGTCGGCTCATCACATCCTGGGGCTGAAGCCGGTCCCAAGGGTATGGCTGTTCGCCATTTAAAGTGGTACGCGAGCTGGGTTTAGAACGTCGTGAGACAGTTCGGTCCCTATCTGCCGTGGACGTTTGAGATTTGAGAGGGGCTGCTCCTAGTACGAGAGGACCGGAGTGGACGAACCTCTGGTGTTCCGGTTGTCACGCCAGTGGCATTGCCGGGTAGCTATGTTCGGAAAAGATAACCGCTGAAAGCATCTAAGCGGGAAACTTGCCTCAAGATGAGATCTCACTGGGACCTTGAGTCCCCTGAAGGGCCGTCGAAGACTACGACGTTGATAGGTTGGGTGTGTAAGCGCTGTGAGGCGTTGAGCTAACCAATACTAATTGCCCGTGAGGCTTGACCATATAACACCCAAGCAATTTGCTGCTCCTAGTTGAAGAAACGAAAGAGGCCAGATTGCGGTGTGTGAAGACGAAACGAACCGAAAGTTCGAGATACTCACAAAACACCAAACTATCGCATACCCAATTTGCTGAAGCGAGGCCAACCGGCCACGACTCAGTACCCGAATTTCTTGACGACCATAGAGCGTTGGAACCACCTGATCCCATCCCGAACTCAGCAGTGAAACGATGCATCGCCGATGGTAGTGTGGGGTTTCCCCATGTGAGAGTAGGTCATCGTCAAGATTAAATTCCGAAACCCCAATTGCGAAAGCAGTTGGGGTTTTGTTTTTGTGCGTGAAAAAAACAGAGCTGCTCGTTGCACATTTTGCACAGTTATTTTCAGCTCATGGCACTAGAATAGGTCCAACTTTTTCAGAGTCAGAGCCTTTATGCCGGATCCGGTTGACGCCCAAGGGCTGTCAGAATTACCACTAGAAAATCTGGTTGCCTGCCATGAGTGCGACTTGCTCATGCGTAAACCCGAACTCGCCCATGGCGAAAAAGCCCTGTGCCCGCGCTGTGGCTACGAGCTTTATGCCAATCGGTACAACGTCGTACAGCGCAGTCTCGCCCTGGTTATCGCCGCCTTGTTGTTGTTTATTCCGGCGAATTTTTTGCCCATCATGCAGCTCAATCTACTCGGGCAGTCTTCGCAAGACACTGTCTGGAGCGGTGTTGTCGCCCTTTTTGACACGGGCATGCAAAGCGTTTCAGTGATTGTGTTCCTGTGCAGCATGGGGATCCCGCTGCTCAAGCTGCTGTGCCAACTGGCCGTATTGTTGAGTATCCGTTTCGATGTCGGACGCAGCTACGGCTTGTTGCTCTATCGCATTTATCACCATATACGCGAATGGGGGATGCTCGAGGTTTACTTCATGGGCGTACTGGTGGCTATCGTCAAGCTGGCAGATATGGCAGCCATCACTGTAGGCCTCGGCCTGGTGTGCTTCATTGGAATGTTGCTGATTCAAGTCTGGCTGGAGGTCGTAATGTCGCCTCACCAGATCTGGCAGGCGTTATCAGGAGAGGATGCCCATGCGGGCGATTGATGCAGGCATTCTGATTTGCAAGGAATGTCATGAATTGAACAGGCAGGAAGCTGATACCGACGAGCAAGTCTGTACGCGCTGCGGGGCGCTGGTGCATGCCCGCAGCCCGAATAGCCTGGTGCGGACCTGGGCATTGCTGATTACCGCCGCCATTCTTTACATACCGGCCAACTTGTTGCCGATCATGACCGTGAACTCCCTGGGCAAAGGTGCGCCCAGCACGATCATGGCGGGTGTAATCGAACTTGTGCACTACGGCATGTTCCCCATTGCGGCCGTGGTGTTTATCGCCAGTATCCTGGTGCCCACCTTCAAGCTGGTGGGCATCGGCCTGCTGCTGTTTTCCGTGCAGCGCCGTCAGCCCCTTTCGGCTCGCCAGCGTATCTGGATGTACCGTTTCATTGAATTCATCGGCCGCTGGTCGATGCTCGATATTTTTGTGATCGCCATCCTCGTGGCGGTTGTGAATTTTGGGCGGCTTGCCAGCATCGAAGCCAATCTTGGCGCCATCGCTTTCGCCACGGTGGTGATTCTGACGATGCTTGCCGCAGTAACTTTTGATCCCCGACTGATTTGGGATAACACGGAGTCGGACGACGACCATGACTGATTTGCCTGTAGCGAAAACCCGACCGGCTTCGAACTGGTCTGCCATTTGGGTGTTGCCTCTGATCGCCTTGATCATCGGCGGCTGGCTCGGCTGGCGGGCCTATAGTGAGACCGGTATCGAGATTCAGGTGCGTTTTGAGAGTGGCGAGGGCATTCAGGCCAACAAGACCGAAGTTGTCTATAAAGGTATGTCGGTCGGCAAGGTCAAAAGCCTCAAGCTCGATGACGAAGGCAGTTCCAAAGGTGTGATTGCCAGCATCGAAATGAACAAGGATGTAGAGCCATACCTGCGAACCAGCACGCGTTTCTGGCTGGTCAAGCCGAGCGTTACGCTGGCAGGGATCACCGGTCTCGAGACGCTGGTTTCAGGTAACTATGTCGCCATCAGCCCGGGGGAAGGCGAGCCCGTCCGCAAGTTCAAGGCCTTGGCCCAGGAACCGCCGCTCTCCGATGCCCAGCCCGGTTTGCACTTGACCATCAAGGCCGACCGCCTGGGCTCGCTGAACCGTGGCAGTCCGGTGTTCTATAAACAGATCAAAGTGGGCCAGATCAAAAGCTATGTGTTGTCCGAGGACCAGAACACCGTCGAGCTCAAGGTCTTCATTGAGCCGACTTACGCCAAACTGGTGCGCAAACATACACGTTTCTGGAACGCCAGCGGCATCAGCATCGACGCCAATCTGTCGGGTGTGAAGGTCCGCAGTGAGTCCCTGGCCAGCATCGTCGCCGGTGGCATTGCCTTCGCTACACCTGAAAACCGCAAGGACAGCCCGCCTACCGACCCGAGCCTGCCATTCAGGCTTTATGAAGACTTTGATGCCGCCGCCGCCGGTATCCGGGTGAAGGTCAAGCTCAGTGATTTCGACGGCTTGCAGGCCGGTCGCACACCGGTGATGTACAAGGGTATTCAGGTGGGCAGCCTGAAAACGCTGAAGGTCGATGCGGATCTGTCCGGCGCGACCGCCGAGTTGACGATGGACCCGTTGGCCGAGGATTACCTGGTCGAAGGCACCCAGTTCTGGGTGGTCAAACCGTCGATTTCCCTGGCGGGGATTACCGGCCTCGAGGCGTTGGTCAAAGGCAACTACATCGCTGTGCGGCCTGGCGACAAGGGTTCGGCGCCACAGCGAGAGTTTGCGGCACGGGCAAAGGCACCACCGCTGGACCTGCGTGCACCCGGCCTGCACCTGGTGTTGTTCACGGAAAACCTCGGTTCGCTGGAAGTCGGCAGCCCGGTTCTCTACAAACAGGTCAAAGTCGGCTCCGTACAGAGCTATCAGTTCTCGCGCACCAAGAAACGACTGATCATTGGCGTGCACATCGAGAAGGAATACGAAGGCCTGGTCAACGCCTCGACGCGCTTCTGGAACGCCAGTGGCATCACCCTCACGGGTGGTCTGACTGGCGGGGTCCAGGTTAAAAGCGAATCGTTGCAGAGCTTGATGGCCGGCGGCATTGCCTTCGAGACCCCGCAGGACAACGCCCCGTTGCAGAAGCGTATTCCACGTTTCCGTCTGTTTGCGAACCATGAAGACGCCACGCAGAAAGGCGAAGTCATCACGCTCAAGCTCGATCGCGCTGATGGCCTGCATACCGGCACTCCGATTCGTTTCAAGGGGCTGGATGTCGGCAAGGTGGAGGATGTTGATCTCAGCGAGGACCTGCAATCGGTGCTGCTGACCGCGCGGATTACCGAAGTGCCGGAGCGTATAGCACGGGTCGGCAGTCAGTTCTGGGTGGTCAAGCCTGAACTGGGACTGATCAAGACGTCCAACCTCGAAACCCTGGTGACCGGGCAATACATCGAGGTGCAACCGGCGCAGAAAAACCTGGGACCGCAGAAGAACTTTGTCGCTTTGGCCGCCGCGCCCGAAACAGCCAAGCAGGAAGCGGGATTGAGTCTGGTGCTGAGCGCGGCTCGTCGTGGTTCGCTGAAGGCCGGTGTGCCGGTGACCTATCGCGAAATCACCGTGGGCAAGGTGACCGGTTATGAGCTGGGCCAGACCGCTGATCGCGTCCTGATCCATATCCTGATCGAACCGAAGTACGCGCCACTGGTACGCAGCGGTACACGGTTCTGGAACACCAGCGGTTTCGACTTTGATGTCGGTCTGTTCAGAGGTGCAACGGTGCGTACTGAATCACTGGAGACGATGATTCAGGGCGGTGTCGCCTTTGCCACGCCGGATGGCGAGCGCATGGGCAGTCCGGCACGACCGGAGCAGACGTTCGCGTTGTTCGACAAGTTCGAAGAGGAATGGCTGGGCTGGGCGCCGAAGATTTCCATCGGCAAGTAGTCTGGAACTGCTCAGGCGTCTGTGATGACGCCTTCGGAGCGCCGCCCGGGGCAAGTCCGGGGTTGTTCCTGAAGAAATGCGATCAAATGTGGGAGCGGGCTTACCCGCGAAGAGGCCCTGAAGTTCACTGCAAAGCTAAATGACACCCCTATGAAAAAGGCCGCGATCCATTGGACCGCGGCCTTTTTCATTGCCTTCGATTCAAGCCTCAGACCGCATCCAGCTCCGGCTCATCCGCTTGCTCGTTGACCGTCGCCTTCACCTGATCGTGACGACGGATGTATTTCCAGTCCGCCTCGTCGATGTAGATGCCGGCCGGGCCGCTGCCGCCTTCCAGGTCGATGGCGACACTGGCGCAGACCTGCGGCTTCACGCTCGCCAGGATCGGCACGAAGCCCAGCTGCAGACTGGTTTCCAGCAAGGCGGCCTGGTTCTTCTCATCGATGTCCGCTGCCTCGTCGAGGTAGTACGGCAGGCGCACACGACCGGCCTGGTCACGGTCCATCAAGTGCAGCAACAAGTACATGTTGGTCAGCGCCTTGATGGTCATGGTGGTGCCGTTGGAAGCGGCGCCGTCGATGTCGGTGTGGATCACCGGTTGGCCATTGACCTTGGTGATCTCGAACGCCAGTTCGAACAAGTCCTTGAGACCGAGCTGGTTGTGGTTGGCCGCCACCAGCCGCGCCAGATACTCCTTAGC
Organism: Pseudomonas sp. S2_F07; assembly: GCF_054668325.1. Lineage (NCBI taxonomy): Bacteria > Pseudomonadati > Pseudomonadota > Gammaproteobacteria > Pseudomonadales > Pseudomonadaceae > Pseudomonas > Pseudomonas sp. S2_F07. Next base: position 2,909,588 of record NZ_CP162758.1, on the reverse strand, counting down.
CTCTTCGTTCTTGTTGTCCTGCTCGGCGCTTTGGCTCAGGTCGAAGACAGACAGGGTTTCGCCTTCTTCGTACTGACCGGCGCTGTGGATGATCTGGTCGATGTGCTTGAGCGCTTCCTTGTTCGGGGCGAGCACGATGCGGAAGCTTTGCAGGTTGGAGACCTGACGTTTGTTGATCTCGCGGTTGAACAGCGCCAGTTGGTGTTCGAGGCTGTCGTAGTCGCTGCGGATGTTGCGCAGGGTCCGGGCGATGTCCGTCACGGCGGCGCGGCGAGCCTTGCCCAGGGTCAGGGCTTCGTCGGTACGGTGCGCATAGGCGTTGATCAGCAGTTGCAAGCGACGCTCCATATCGTCTTCGCTGTCGAACTTGGCCACGCCCTTGAGGCGCACCTGAGCGTACAGCGCTTCGATCTGTCCGTCGGCCCGCAGCAGGCCTTGCCAGCTGTCCTGATAGTCGTTTAGCAGTGGCAGCAGGTTGTCCATGGAGTCGTCGATCGGGTCCATGAACGGTGTGCCGAACGGCAGGTCCGCCGGCAACAACTGGCGACGGCGCAGGGCGTCGTCGAGGGTGCGTTGCTTGGCTTCCATGTCGCCGATCTGGCGGCCGACCAGTTGCAGCTTGGCCGACAGTTGCTGGACACGTTCGGTGAAGGCATCGCTGGAACGCTTCAGCTCGTCCTGGGCGGCTTCCATTTGCGCCAACTGTTCCAGCTTGTCGCCTTCCTCGGCGCTCAGGGTTTGCGCGCGACGGAAATCTTCCAGGGCTTTCTGCGCATCCAGCACTTGCTGGTACAGCGCTTCGGTCTGGGTCTTGCTCGCGGCGCGGTCGGCGGCCACGGCTTGCTGGGTCTTGAGTTGCTTGAGTTCTTTGTCCAGGCGCTCTTTCTGGTCGCGCAGGGCCGCGCGGTCAGCCAGCGCTTGCAGGGCCGGCGGCTCGATGTGGGAAATGTCGATGGACAGCCCCGGTACTTCGAAGCGTTCGCCTTTGAAACCGTCGAGGATCAGCTCCACGGATTTCACCCAGTCGCCGTTCTCGTCGAGGGTGATGCCGTGTTCGCCCAATGGCAGGCTGAACAGCGCGCTGTTGAACAAGCGCATCAGGCGTTCGACGTCCTGTTGCGAGAACTCTTCACGCAGGCGGGCGTAGCTGTTGTTGTCGGCGTGATCGAGTTGCTGCTTGACCGACTTCAGGCGTTTTTCCAGATCGCGCAGACGCTCTTCGAGGTCTTCGGCGCTGAACTGTCGGGACTGTGCCAGCGCACCGGCCAGTTCGTCGTGGGCGTCCTTGGCGGCCAGCAGTTGCTGTTCCAGCACCTTGACGTCATCGACCAGGGCAAAGCGATGCTTGAGCACCGACAATTCGCCGAGCCAGCGCTGGATGCCGGTGATTTCCCGCTCCAGACGCATCAGTTCCTGGGTACCGCCGCGCTGGTCGTTTTGCAGGGCATCCTGCTCGTTGCGGTAGTGTTCGGACTGAATGGTCAGTTCTTCCTTGCGCGCACTGGCATAGTCCGACCAGGTGCCGAGCAAGGAGTCGAGCAGCGGCGAGATCCGGTGCAGCTTGCCACGCAGGATGTCGCGTTGCTTCACGCCGTTGGCCAGGGCTTCGACCAGCGGGCCGGCGGCGACCAGCGAGTTGTAGTCCTGCTCCATGCGTCGTACATCGCGGAACGCTTCTTCGCACGCGGCGATGTAGTCGACGCTGCCGGAGCGCAGGCTGTGTTCGAAGGCATCGAGGAACAGCTGCTTGAGCTTGGCCGCGGTGATTTCGCGCATGTGCAGCAGGTTGATGAACAGCGCGCGGAAGGTCTTCAGGCTCTGCTCGCTGGTGGAGCGCAATGGAATCAGCGTCAGGTCCAGCGGGATCGAGGTGTGACCGCCGACCAGCAAACGGCGCAGTTCGTCCGGCTTGAGTTCGTAGGCTTTCAGGCCTTCGCGCTCAAGGTTGGTGAACAATTCTTTCTGGCGCAGGCAGGTGTCGTTTTTCTGATAGTGGGCCAGGTCCAGTTTGCCGGCATAGGCAAAGAACTGGTGACCGAAACCGCCGCCCGGGCCGCGGCCGACCACGCCGATCACGTGGGGGCCGTGGGGCAGGTTCACTTCCACCAGGATGTAACTGGTGTCTGAGGCGAAGTAGAAGCGCCGGGATTGTTCCAGGCTGTACTTGCCGAAGCTCATGTCCGACATGCGCGCCAGAATCGGGAACTGCAGGGCGTTGATCGAGGCGGATTTACCGAGGTTGTTCGCGCCGTACACCGACAGAGGTTCTTCCAGCGGGAACAGGCCGAGGCTGTAGCCAGCGGTGTTCAAAAGGGCAAAGCGGCGGATGCCGTAACGTTCCTTGCTCATGCGTCGAGCTCCTGTTCTTCGGCAATGGCCCGGGCCAGTGCGTCTTCTTCGCTTTCACCCTCGAACTCACTCAGATCGAGCGGATCGTCGGTCTGCAGCAGTTTTTCGTCGCTGTCTTCGTCGATCAGTACCGGCACCGGCAACGGCAGGACGCTGTGCAGGCTGGCGGCCAGGTCGCGGTCCTGCTGCACCGACAGGCACACATCGAGGAAGCGGTGCATCGGCGGCAGGAAACGGTAGATGCCGTTTTCTTCGCTGGCAAAGCCGAGCTGGGTCATGCGGCGCATGATCTTTTCTTCCAGTTCGTCCTGGGTCTGCACTTCGGCCTGGATGAACAGGTCGCGGTACTTTTCCAGCAACGACGGCAGCTCATCGCGGCCGAGACTGCCGCCATCGAGCACGGAGATCGGGTCGCGGCCCTGGTCGGCCAGGTGCTCGACGAGGATGAAGGTGAACAGCGCAAGCCGCTGGGCGGTCTTGTTCACCGCAGCCGCCGCGAGGTCCGGCACGAAGTAGTAGAAACCGCGGGTGTCACAGACCAGTTCAAAGCCCAGGGCCTTGAACAGCGTGCGGTACTGGTCCTGAAAGTTCGACAACTGTGCGTACAGTTCCGGATCGCGGCGGCTGACGTGGTAACCCTTGAACAGCTCGCGAAAGATCGGTGCCAGATGGGACAGTTCGGATAGATCAAGATGCATAAGGAGTGCTCGCAGAATCCTCGGCGGCGGTGTCGCTGACCGAGAGCAGGGCGAAGGAGCGCAGGCTGACCTGATGCTCGTGAGTATGGTATTGGCGACGTTCCAGACGCTCGCGCTTGAAACGTTTTTCCCGCGACAGACGCGAGAACCAGTACAGCAATTCGTCGGTGGCGCCGTCCGGTTCCTGCTCCAGCAACCAGGTCATCAGGTCCGGCATCGGCAGGGCGTCTTCGCAGCGTTCGAGCATTTCCCGAACGGTGCGTGGCGCCCGTGGCGCTTCGCCTTTCTGGGTCTTGTGAGCCTTGGGGAAGCGCGCCGGTTTCGGTTCGAAACGGGCCAGGGCATAAACGTAGGCTTCGACCTGACTGGCACTGCCGAGAAAGGTGCTCTGCGGACGAGTGAACATCGGCATCGCCGCTTGTGGCACGGCGTCGAGGCCCTTGCGGCGGATCATCGACAGGGCCAATGCGGCGCCACGGGTCACGGCGTTGTGCCGGCGCGCTTCTTCACGCAGCGGCAGCAACAGCTCGCGGGCGTGACGCAGGGTCAGTTGGGCGCTGGTCTGCATTTCGAGGATGCGCGCGTGGGTGCGCAGCAGCATGTCGTCGTCGACCAGGTGGCCGAGGCGCTGCTGCTCGCTGAGCATCTTCAGCAGGACGGTTTCGACCTTGCGCACGCCTTGTTCGAAGGCGCCGTCGGCATTCACCAGATCAATCATCGGCTCGACGTATTCGTCCCAGGTCGCCAGCACTTCAGCGTAACGCTGGCGCAACGGAATCTGCCGATCGCTGGTTTTCGCCCGTTCGGCGACGGCCACCAGTGCCTGTTCGTCGTTATCGAGTTTTTTCAGTACATCGCGAACCCGCATGTCGAGCAGGCGCAACTGGCGGGCCAGATCATTGCCGTCGCGGATATCGAATGCGTCCTGGATATAACCGGCCAGACGCTCGAGGTGGCGCAGGTAGGCTTCGATTTCCAGGCACAGGCCCAGCCGGTGTTCGCGGCGTAGATAGGCGAGGAAGTCGTGAATCTGCGCATTGAGCTCGAAGCGGTTCGGGCTTTTGGCCACGGGAACCAGGATATCGAGGCGAATCCACACATCCAGCAGGCTGGTGATGTCCTGCGGCGTACTGTCGAGTTGCTGGGCGGCCAGTTGCGTGCGCAGTTCGTTCAGGCTCAGTGTGCCTTGGTCGAAGTGCTCGCACAGTGGCTCCAGAAGTGCCCAGTGTTCAGCGAGGGCGCGCAAGACGCGCTTGGGTTCGATCATCGGAATGGCCGGCTGGTTGGCGATTAAAAGCCGCGATTGTACTGCATCGGGGGCAATCCGATTCAATCTCGGGACAGGCTGTCGCCTTCTTTTCGGTAATGTGCATCGATCAACTGCGGGCGATCTTGAGCGAACGGCGGTAGAATCAGCGCACTTTAGTTATCCACAAGTGGCCGACCTTTGCTTATCGAGTCCCGTCGTCGCGCTTATCTGGCCGCCATGCAGGTGGTCAACTGGCTGCCGCGCACCGAATTGCCCTTTGCCGCGCCGTCGCGGCCCGAGCTGCTGGAGGAGATCCCCGAGCCGGTTGTGGTCGCGCCTGTCGTGCCCGCAGTTGTGGCTCAGACGCCGGTAGCGCCTGTGGCCAAGCCGGCCGAGCGGGTGAAGATCGAGGTACCGCGACCATCGCTGGCGAGCACGCGCACCGGGGCCAAACCGGTGGAAGAGGCCGAAGAGGCAGCGGTCGTGATCAAGGCGCCGGTCGTGCCGCCGCCGCGTTTCGCCCTGCAATTGCTGCGGGCCGGGCGTTGCCTGCTGCTGGTGGAGTTACCCACAGGTGAATCCTTCCAGACTCGCGATCCTGCCTATCTGCTGCTCAAAGACATGCTGCGCGCCGCCGGTCTGCCGGACAGCCCGCAGATCGTCGGTGAGCCGGTGCGTTGGCCGCTGCTGGTGCGTGGCACGATGGATCAGGGCCCGGAAGCGGCCCGCGACTTCGTGCAGGGTTTTCTCTCGGTGCGCATGGAAGAAACGCCCTGCGCCTGCTTGTGGCTGATCGGCCTGCCTGCGGTGCGATTTGCCGGCGAAGCGGATGCCGAGGCGTTCAATCACGAGTTGCAGATCGAAGGCCTGGGCTCGGCCTGGGCGGTACCGGGCCTGGAATTATTAATGGAAGAGCCACAGCGTAAGGCTGATGTCTGGCAAGCCATGCGTCGGCTGATGGCGCGCTGGAAAGAATCGAATGAGTAATGCTGTATCGTTTCGCCCGATGACCGAGGCGGACCTGGAAACCGTACTGAAAGTCGAATACGCGGCCTATAGCCATCCCTGGACCCGCGGGATTTTCCTCGATGGCTTGGGCAAGTATCAGATCTGGCTGATGTTCGAAGGTCAGCAACAGGTCGGCCACGGTGTGGTGCAGATCATCCTCGATGAGGCGCACCTGCTGAACATCACGGTCAAGCCGGAAAACCAGGGCCGCGGCCTGGGGCTGACATTGCTTGAGCATTTGATGTCGATTGCCTACAAGGCCGACGCCCGGGAGTGTTTCCTGGAAGTGCGCGACAGTAATACCGCGGCGTTCAAGCTGTATGAGCGTTATGGTTTCAACGAGATCGGCCGGCGTCGGGATTACTACCCGGCGGTGGGCGGGCGCGAAGATGCGGTGGTCATGGCCTGCACTTTGGTGGATTGAGCTTGTAGGAGCTGCCGAAGGCTGCGAACTTTTCAAGGATCAAAGGATCGCAGCCTTCGGCAGCTCCTACGGATGTCCGTAGAGCTCAACGTTTTTTGTCGAGAGGATCGCGCCGCGCCAGTTCCGCCTCATCCAGACCATTGCCACCGCCAATATCGTCCTCATCGACGATGCTCAGGTCCCAATCCGCGCGGCTATCATTGCCCGCCTCATGGGCATCCCGGGCGCCGTCTTCACGGATCAGGGTTTCCGGGCTCAGGTCGTCGTCGGTAGGTTGATGGTCACCGGTCGAGGCACCGGTCAGGCCCGCTTCACGTCCGCGCTGGCGCGGCATCTGTTGCTCGCGCTCCTTTTCCGGCAGTTCGTCACCGATTCTGGCGCTGGGTTCTTCGGTGTCGAAATCCAGCTCACGCACCGAGCCCATGCGGTCTTCGTTGTCATCGACGGGTTCCGGCTGCACCGCATCGTACGGACGTCGTGAATCATTCATGGTAATTCCTCATACTGTAGGCCTTACTACGGTTGACCTACTTGGCTGCCGAGAATTCCACCGGCATGGAGCCCCGTGTTCCGGATCAGGAGAGCATCTGCATTTCGCGCGTGACCCCGACGGACGGTTGTCAGTCAAAGCTGCGCATCATTCTTGAGGCTTCAAAGCATGAACGAATTACAAGATCTGATTGATAACAACGAGCGTTGGGCCGCTGCGATCAAGGAGGAAGATCCTGACTTCTTCGCCAAGCTGGCTCGCCAACAGACCCCGGAGTTCCTGTGGATCGGTTGTTCCGACGCCCGTGTGCCGGCCAACGAGATCGTCGGCATGCTACCGGGCGATCTGTTCGTACACCGTAATGTGGCCAACGTCGTGCTGCACACCGACCTTAACTGCCTGTCGGTGATTCAGTACGCGGTCGATGTGCTCAAGGTCAAACACATTCTCGTCACCGGCCACTATGGCTGTGGCGGTGTGCGCGCTTCGATGCAGGACCGCCAGTTCGGCCTGATCGACGGCTGGCTGCGTTCGATTCGCGATCTCTATTATGAAAAACGTGAAGAACTGGCCAAATATGCCACCGAAGAGGAGCGCGTCGACCGCCTCTGCGAACTGAACGTGATCCAGCAAGTCGCGAACGTCGGGCATACCAGCATTGTGCAAAACGCCTGGCACCGCGGGCAGAGCCTGTCGATCCACGGCTGCATCTACGGCATCAAGGATGGCCGCTGGAAGAGCCTGAACGCGACCATCAGCGGATTCGAGCAACTGCCGCCGCAGTACCGCCTGCGTCCGTTCGAACCTCTGTAAAACCTTTCAATACAGGCTTCGCCGACGCCACTGCTGCAAAAACAGCTGGCCGTCGGCGTTCGGCTCTTCATCATAGCCTGTGATCCAGCCACGGCACTCGTATGAGCCGCACTGGCAGGCGAACTGGCGTTGCAGTTTGTCTTCGCTGGCGGCGAAGTCCATGGTCAGCCAGTCGCCCTTGTTGATGTCCTTCAGCGCCCATAACCACAACTCGCTCAAGTCCAGAAAGACATTGGGGTCGCAGGAGTGTCGCAACAGTCCGCAGAAACGCGGGTCGTAGACGTGCACACCCGGGGCGAGCTGGCGGGTATGCCGGCAGCGATAGGGCAGCAAGTGCCCTGATGCCCGGCAGAGACGAGTGATTCGCGGGAATTCACGCCGTGCGGCAATAGCCGTGGCTTCGCCCTTGGCGTTTTCAATGATTTCGAAGTCGGCCAGGGAAGGAAATCCCAGGCGAACGGGTAGCTCCGAAAAGGGGTAAACACCTTGCGGCGGTTGTGGGTTTTTTCGTCGAGGGGCGTGAGCTTTCATAACGATCCCTGTCTGCTGGGTGCTGCGACTTCCTTGCGCCGACGGTCCTGTTGGCACAGCAGCACATGAGTTCAGCCCAAGCCTCTCGCAGTTATAACGGGCGGTCTACTGTCATAAGTGACAGATCTGGCCGCCGTTCATCGGGTTAAAACGGCGGAGCAGGCTTCGCCGTGACTGGCGCCGGGGCCTTGAGCTGCTTGAGCTGGGTCACGATCGAAGCTGTCGCGCATTTACCCGCAGCCTGCTGGGGCGACAGGTTGCGGATCGAGGTGTAGAACAGCTCACAGGTTTTTTCTTTCTGGGCCACTTGCCAGGTTTGCCGGCAGGTATTGAGTTCAAGGTCTGGATTGCTGTCCGGTTGGCGGCCCATGGTGGCCTGCCAGCACGCAGCACTCAGATCCTGCCCCATGACTTTCAGGCCTGCCGCATCGGCCTTGGCCTGGGCGTCACTGCCGGTGTAGTTTGCCGGATCGGCGGCATACCAAATGTAGCTCGGGTGGTTGGAGCCCAATACGGGGACTTTCACGCCGTTGTCCGGAGTGATCTGCACCAGGCTCAACACGTTCACTGTCTGCCCGTATTGCTCTTTGATCCAGTTACGCACCGGTGTGCCGAAGGCGACCATCGGCAGCGCTGCGCCGCTGGCGTTCAGGCTGACTTCCTTGACCATGGTGCTCTGGTAATCCTTGAAGTAGCCGTAGACGCCTTCGAGGTCCTTGCCCGCGTTGGACGGCGCGGCAATCGGGGCGATGTCGATGATTGTCTGGTAGCCCGGCGTCTGCCCGGCCGGAATGCCGTTGGCGGTCAGCAGCGTGGCCCAGCGATCCGTGGTGGCGGACCTCAGGTAATCCTGGGCCTGGGTCAGCGAATAGTCTGGCGGGAAGTGCAGCAGCTCAACGCTTTTGCGGTTTTCCAGGGCCATGCCCAGCGGCAGGAACAGATACCAGCTATACGCCCACTTGCCATCGGCATTCAGTTTGCTGGCGCCGTTATAGGCCAGGTCACCGGCGTCGAGCAGCGCGGCCAAAGGTTTTTCATAGCCGTCGGGCACGCCGATGATTTCTGCATGGAGCTGACCATTGTCGGTTTTGACCAGAACCTTCGCATCGCCGTAGCCATCGCGCTGCACGCTTTGGGTCAGGTAATGCTCGACGGTCTGTTCTAGCGTCCAGTTGCGAAAGCAGATCACGTTGCAGTTGTTGGGATAGGCGAAGAGGCGGGTAACGCGTTCGGTACTGCCCAGCTTCAGGTTGATATCGGCATGGGCTGTGGCACTCAGGGTGAGGGCTGCGAGGGTAAGTCCTGCGAGTTTAAGCATGCTCAGATCCTTTTCAGCGTGGTCCCGTTACGGATACACACCATACTGGATCAACTCAGTGACTCAAAAAAGTAGGCCTCAGGCATTTTTTTGGAGCAATGGCATCCAGCCCGCAACGTGTGTTTTGCGGGCTGGTTCAAATATCAGGCAATCACAGAAGGCGCAGTGCCAATTGGCTGCCGGCACGCAGGTATTCGACTTGTGCGGTGACCGCGTCCCTGACGATCGCTTCACCGGTGTCGTTCAGGCGGGCTTTTTTTGCATCGATAACGGAGGTTTGCAAGAGTTGCATAGTGACATCCACTGCTTTCTGAAAGGCCGTCACGTTGTTGTGCTGACCAAACGCCTGCACCACCGCGTTCATACGGAGATCGGCATCGTCTCGCAAAGCTTTGTACTCAGCTATCGAGACGTTGCCATCCTGGTAAATTTCATTGATCAACTCTTCCAATGTTTTGGATATTGGTGTCATCGGGTCTTCCTTGGGTTTTGGTGTTTGATTCTCCGGGACAGGTTAATTCAACACTGCTGGCGGCAAGAGTCAGGACTTGCGCCTGTATTGAGTGGGACAACGCCACAGGTTTTGTAGGAGAGGGGGCTTTCAACCTGTCGGTTTCGTTAGAACTCATGAAACGACAGTGTTTCTGCCTGAGCCCCGTCACATTCTTGCGGGGATCAGGCAGCCAAAGCGCCATATCGTGACGCAGTTGGACGTTTGCTTACGGCATCACCGGTGGCGTATAGGCCAGCGTCGTCCCCAGCGCCCAGAGCAGCAACAATACCAGCGGTGTGTGCACCAGCAATTGCACGAACGAGAAGCCGATCAGGTCCCGTGCCTTCAACCCGAGCACGCCCAGCAGCGGCAGCATGTAGAACGGGTTGATCAGGTTGGGCAGGGCTTCGGCGGCGTTGTAGATCTGTACGGCCCAGCCCAGGTGATAGTTCAGGTCATTGGCCACCTGCATCACGTACGGCGCTTCGATGATCCACTTGCCACCACCGGACGGAATGAAGAAGCCGAGGATCGCCGAGTACACACCCATCAGCAACGCATAGGTGTCGTGGGAAGCAATGCTGACGAAGAACGTCGAGATGTGGTGCGCCAGGGTCTGCGCGTCGGCGCCTTTCACCGTGGTCATCAGCGCGGCAATCGAACCGTACAGCGGAAACTGGATCAGCACGCCCGTGGTAGTCGGCACCGCGCGGGACACGGCGTCGAGGAAGCTGCGCGGGCGCCAGTGCAGCAGGGCGCCGAGCATGATAAACAGGAAGTTGTAGGTGTTCAGCCCGGAAATCGCGCTGATCGCCGGTTTGGTCGAGAACTCGTGGAACAGCCAGCCACCGGCCAGCAGCACCAGCAGGATCATCAGTAGCGGACTGTACTCCAGCCATTCGCCGGGACGGGTGCGCGGTTGCAGCGGCGGCAGGTTGAAACTCGGATCGACGCCGCAGGCCTTGGCATCACGCGCCGAGTTCGGACCTGGGGCGGTGGCATAGGCAATGATCAGCGAAATGACGATCAAGGCCAGTAGCATCACGCCGGACTGCCATAGAAAGATCGTCTGCGTGAACGGAATCACCCCGGTGATCGACAGAATCGACGGTGGCAGGCTCGCTGGGTTGGCCTGCAACTGTGCCGCGGACGACGACAGGCCCAAGGCCCATACCGCGCCAAGTCCCAGATAGGCGGCGGCACCGGCGGCGCGGTAGTCCATTTTCAGATCGGTGCGGCGGGCCAGGGCGCGCACCAGCAATCCGCCGAACACCAGGGACAAGCCCCAGTTCAGCAACGACGCGACCATGGAAATCAGCGCGACCCAGGCCACGGCGGAGCGGCCGTTTTTCGGGAGTTTTGCCAGTCGGTCGATCAGTTTCACCGCCGGTGGCGAACTGGCGACCACGTAGCCACCGATCACCACAAAGGCCATTTGCATGGTGAAAGGGATCAGGCTCCAGAAGCCGTCACCGAACGCCATCGCGGCATCGGTGGGCTTGGCACCCATGGCCATGGTGGCCAGGGCCACGATAATCACCGCCAGGGCAGCAAACACCCAGGAGTCGGGAAACCAGCGTTCGGCAAAGCTTGAGCAGCGCAGGGCAAAGCGGGCGGAGCGGCTATCTTCGATATCAGCGGCCACGGGGGTACCTCGGATTTTTATGTTTGTCGTGGTCTTCGGGGCGGTAACCGCCCGTCTGGACAGATGCCAACATTAATTCAAGCGGAGGATTTTTGCGGGGCTGTTTCGTGGCTATGGGACTTTGGTCTAACGGGTTGTCCGCCGGTGCGTTTACGTAGACCATGGGCGCCTTGGTTTTTGCCCGTGCCAGAGTTCTTTTCATGACTGCCAACACCAATTCGCGCCCGACGCCGTTCAACCGCTCGGACTACAAGACCCTCGGGCTCGCCGCGCTCGGCGGGGCGCTGGAAATCTACGATTTCATCATCTTCGTGTTTTTCGCCCTGACCCTCAGCCAGTTGTTCTTCCCGCCGGAAATGCCCGAGTGGCTGCGCCTGCTGCAAAGCTTCGGGATCTTCGTCACCGGGTATCTGGCGCGACCGCTGGGCGGCATCCTGATGGCGCATTTCGCCGACCGTCTGGGACGCAAGAAAGTCTTCAGCCTGAGCATCCTGATGATGGCGTTACCTTGCCTGCTGATCGGGATCATGCCGACCTACGCGCAAATCGGCTATTTCGCGCCCTTGCTGCTGTTGGCCCTGCGCATCCTCCAGGGCGCGGCGGTGGGCGGCGAGGTGCCCAGTGCCTGGGTATTCGTCGCCGAGCACGCGCCCGTCGGCCATCGCGGCTATGCCCTGGGGTTCTTGCAGGCGGGGCTGACCTTCGGTTATTTGATCGGTGCATTGACCGCAACCTTCCTGGCGCAAGCGTTCACTCCAACGGAAATCCTCGATTACGCCTGGCGTTACCCCTTCCTGCTGGGCGGCGTGTTTGGCGTGATTGGCGTCTGGCTGCGTCGCTGGCTCAGCGAAACCCCGGTGTTCATGGCCATGCAGACACAGCGGGAGGCGGCCGGCGAACTGCCGCTGCGCACGGTCTTGCGCGAGCATCGCCTGGCCATTTTGCCAGCGATGATTCTCACCTGTGTGCTGACCTCGGCCGTGGTGGTGTTCGTGGTCATCACCCCGACCATGATGCAGAAAACCTTTGGCATGACCGCCAGCCATACCTTCGCCTTGAGCGCACTGGGCATCGTGTTCTTGAACATCGGCTGCGTGCTCGCCGGGCTGCTGGTCGACCGCATCGGCGCCTGGCGCACGGTGATGTTCTATAGCCTGCTGCTGCCGCTGGGCATCGGCGTGCTGTATGCCTGCCTGATCATGGGCGGCGACTGGGTTGGCCTGGCCTACGCCGTGGCAGGGCTGTCCTGCGGGGTGGTTGGCGCGGTGCCATCGGTGATGGTCAGCCTGTTCCCGGCGCGGATTCGCGTCTCGGGCATTTCCTTTACCTACAACATCGCCTACGCCGCATGGGCGAGTGTCACACCGCTTTTGCTGATCGGCCTGATGCCGTGGAGTCCATGGATCTGCGTGATGTTCAGTGCGGTGATGGGCGCGGTGGGCGTGGGCAGCGCGGCTTATTTCGGTGCGCGGATGCCGAGAGTCGCAGGCTGTTCTGCGGCTGGCGCGCATTGATTGTGTGCGTAGTAACTATTTTTACAGGGCAAGCCTGAAACACGCTTAAGTAAATGTTTCCAAGGCCGATGGTTAGGCTGCATATCGCTTTCTACCCCTGTCCATCGGTGCTTTCCCATGTTCAATAAACGCTTGAAGCAGGAGCTGTCGGCTCTTCGTGAAGAACTCTCCAGCCTTCAGCAAGTGAAGGACAGTCTGGAAAGCGAGATGCTGGTGCTGACCCTCGACAGCGATGGACGGGTTCAGTCGGTCAATCAGAACTTCCTTGGCGAAATGCATTACAAGAGCGGCGACCTGATTGGCCGGCACATCGACGACCTGGTCCCGGATCACGTGAAATCCGATGAATTCCAGCTGCGTTTCAAAAACGCGCTGACCCGTGGCGAGCACTTCGCTGGCGCGGTGCGCCTGTTGCGCGGTACCGGCCAGGAGGCGTGGCTGCGTTCGATCCTGCAACCGGTGCGCTCGGCGGATGGGCGGATCAGGTGTTTTTCGATTTTCTCCAGCGACCTGACCCGCACCATCGAGGCCTCCCGCGAACACGAGAACCTGATCGGCGCGCTGGTGCGCTCCACGGCGGTGATCGAATTCGACCTCAATGGCAATGTGCTGAGCGCCAACGACCGCTTCCTTAGTGGCATGGGTTACAGCCTGGCGCAGATCAAGGGCAAACATCACCGCATGTTCTGCGAGCCGGCGGATTACAACAGTGCCGAGTACCAGGACTTCTGGCGTCGCCTGAACGCGGGCGAATTCGTGGCCAACCGTTTCAAACGGGTCGACAGCCATGGTCGTACGGTCTGGCTGGAGGCGTCCTACAACCCGGTGGTCGATGCCAACAATAATCTCTACAAGGTGGTTAAGTTCGCCACGGTGATTACCGACCAGGTCAATCAGGAACAAGCCGTCGCCGAGGCCGCCAACATCGCCTACAGCACCTCGCAGCAAACCGACCAAAGCGCCCAGCGCGGTAATGCCGTGGTGACCCAGGCCGTGGACGTGATGCGCGACCTGGCCAGGCATATGCAAACCGCCGGTGATGGCATCGAAGCCCTGAACGAGCAGTCGCTGGTGATCGGTACCATTGTCAAAACCATCAGCGGCATTGCCGAGCAGACCAATCTGCTGGCGCTCAACGCGGCCATCGAAGCGGCGCGTGCGGGCGAGCAAGGGCGGGGCTTCGCCGTGGTAGCGGATGAGGTCCGGCAACTGGCTTCGCGCACCAGCCAGGCCACCGATGAAATCGTCCTTGTGGTCCGGCAGAACCAGGACATGGCGCGCAACGCCGTGGCCCTGATGACCGACGGCAAGCTTCAGGCCGAGCAAGGCCTGGCGCTGGCGGCGGAAGCGGGGGCGGTGATTGTCGAGATCCAGGACGGCGCGCAGAAAGTGGTCAATGCGGTGGGGCAGTTTGCCAATCAACTCACTAACTGACCTGCTATCCGCTCTTGGTGGGAGAGGGCTTGCTCCGGGCGGCGTTCCGACGAAAGCGGTGTGTCATTCAACGCAACTGTGACTGAACTGACACCTTCGCGAGCAAGCCCGCTCCCACAGGGTTACGTGGGCGCTACAATCGGCTCTTTTCCCCCAGGAGCAGACTTCCATGAGCGCTTCCCTCCGCCGTCCGGTTCCCTTGTCCAAGGCCTATCGTCTGCTCAATCATGGCCCGACCGTGCTGGTCAGCGCAGCCCACGATGGCCAGCGCAACATCATGGCGGCAGCCTGGGCCATGCCGCTGGACTTCGACCCCCCGAAAATTGCCGTGGTGCTGGACAAGTCCACCTGGACTCGCCAGTTGCTGGAAGCCTCGGGCACCTTTGTGCTGAATGTTCCCTGCGCCGCCCAGGCCGACATTGTGCAAACCGTCGGTTCGACCTCCGGCCTGGAATTGACCCGGGGCCAGGGGCGCGACAAGTTTGAGACCTACGACCTGCAGACGTTCACCGGCGAGTCGGTCGATGCGCCGATGCTCGAAGGCTGTGTGGCCTGGCTGGAGTGTCGCCTGTTGCCGGAGCCGAACAACCACCAGCAGTACGATCTGTTCCTGGCCGAAGTGATTGCCGCCCAGGCAGACGAACGTGTGTTCAGCGAAGGCCGCTGGCACTTCGAAGGGCAAGATGCCTTGCGCACCTTGCACCACGTGGCGGGCGGGCACTTCCTGACCATTGGCGAGCCGGTGGACGGCAAGACCTTGCAGGCTTGAGTCGGTCAGCGCTCAAATCCACACATCATTCTCGGCCGTGCGCTCACCACCTTCGCTGCCGGTATTGAGCACGCCCTTGGGTTCGATCAGCAGGAGTTTTACCGCCTGCTCGGCACAAGGCTTGTGCTCGACGCCTTTGGGTACCACGTACATTTCCCCGGCGTTCACCAGCACGTGACCATCGCGAAAATCGATGCGCAACCGGCCTTCGAGCACGATGAAGGTTTCGTCGGTATCGAGGTGGTCGTGCCAGATAAAGTCCCCCAGCAACTTCACCACCTTGAACTGGTAGTTGTTCATTTCGGCGATGACCCGGGGCGACCAGTGGGAATCGATCCGGCTGATTTTTTCAGCGAAGTTCAGGCTTTCGTAAGCATTCATGAAACAGCTCTCGCGGTGGTTGGTGAACCCACGATAGCCAGCGACTCAACGCGCTTCTTGTACGATTGTGCGTGGCTCAACGGCGCTGCATGTTGATCCAGCGGGCCGGTGACAGGCCGTAGGTCTTGCTAAATTGCCGGGTCATGTGGCTCTGGTCGGTGAAGCCTGCGATCAGCGCGGCGCTGACCAGGCTCTGACCCTGGATCAGCAGCGCACGGACCAGGTCCAGGCGCCGCATGGTCAGATAGCGGTAGGGGCTGGTGCCGAACAACAGGCGAAAATCCCGGGACAGGCTCCAGCGATCCCGAGCGCTGTGCTGCGCCAGTTCATCCAGGGTCACGGTGCGATCCAGGGCGCCGTGGATGTATTCCCGCGCACGCTGCGCGGCCACGTAATCGAAACCCGAGCGTTTGCCCGCCGCGGCGGAAACCGTGCTCATGGCTTGCGCCAGATCGAACAGCGCGTCCTGTTCTTCCAGTGGATCGAGCGGGCAATCCAGGCTGCGCAGCAACGCGCCCGTGGCGGCGAACAGGCGGGGATCGTTCGATAGCCCGGTCTTGATGAATGGCAGCGCTTGCCCACCGAGCATCTGCTGGATCAGCGCCGGTTCGATGTACATCATCCGGTACTGGAAACCGGACTCGGTGCCGGCCTCGCCATCGTGGGCTTCGTCCGGGTGCAGTACGATCGTTGCGCCCGGCAGGCTGTGACGCCAGCCGCCGCGATACTGAAAGCTCTGCACCCCGGCCAGGGTATGACCGATGGCATAGGTGTCGTGGCGGTGCAGATCATAGCCATGGCTGGCAAAAAACGCCTCGAAACGCTGCAGCCCGCCGACATCGGGCGCGCGAAGGAACCAGTCATTGCTAGGCGGACGCTTGGCCATGGTGATGATCGTCTTGAGTTTGATGCGCAATACGGTATCTCAGCCAACGGTTCGCTGTCTTCTGATCGGATGGCGGTTTGCCCGCTAGAAAACCAAGGGCAAATACTGCACTGTGGGGCGCATTCGCTACAGGTCGTTGTTTATTTTTCAGTATGAGGCCAGGTCATGAGCAAGTTGCGCGTGGGGATCATTTTCGGAGGCCGTTCGGCCGAGCATGAGGTGTCGTTGCAATCGGCGAAAAATATCGTCGATGCGCTGGATCGCTCACGCTTCGAGCCGGTGTTGATCGGCATCGACAAACAAGGCCACTGGCACCTCAACGACCCCTCCAACTTTTTGCTGAACCAGGAAAACCCGGCGCTGATCGCCCTCAATCAGTCCAATCGCGAACTGGCCGTGGTACCGGGCAAAGCCAGTCAGCAATTGGTGGAAACCTCCAGCCAGGAAATGCTCGGTCACGTCGATGTGATCTTCCCGATTGTCCACGGCACCCTCGGAGAAGACGGTTGCCTGCAAGGCTTGCTGCGCATGGCCGATCTGCCGTTTGTCGGCTCCGATGTGCTCGGCTCGGCCGTGTGCATGGACAAGGACATCAGCAAGCGCCTGCTGCGCGATGCCGGCCTGGCCGTGACGCCGTTCGTGACATTGACCCGCGCCATGGCGGCGCGCACCGGGTTTGCCGAGGTGCGGGGCAAGTTGGGTTTGCCGCTGTTCGTCAAACCGGCCAACCAGGGCTCTTCCGTGGGTGTGAGCAAGGTCACCAACGAGGCCGAGTACAGTGCAGCGGTGGAACTGGCCTTGAGTTTCGATACCAAGGTGTTGATCGAATCTGCCGTCAGCGGCCGCGAGATTGAATGCGCGGTGCTCGGCAATGAAGACGCCATTGCCAGTGGCTGCGGCGAGATCGTGGTGCGCAGCGGGTTCTATTCCTACGACAGCAAGTACATCGACGACACGGCGGCTGAAGTGGTGGTGCCGGCCAACATCAGCGTCGAGGCCAGCGAGCGCATTCGCGCCCTGGCCGTCGAAGCGTTCCAGGTCCTGGGCTGTTCCGGCCTGGCCCGAGTCGACGTGTTCCTGACCGACTCCGGTGAAGTGCTGATCAACGAAATCAACTCGCTGCCCGGCTTCACCCGCATCAGCATGTACCCGAAACTGTGGCAGGCCACCGGCATGACCTACAGCGAACTGGTGACGCGACTGATCGAGCTGGCGCTGGAGAAGCACCAGGTTCGGCAGGGGTTGAAGATCAGTCGATAGCGACTTGCTCATAAACAAAGGGCCTACCCACCGGTAAGCCCTTTCTCATTGCATTGCAACGTTAGGCTTGAACGACCGGGAGCGACGGCGGTGGGCCTGGTGGCGATTACGGCGTTGATCTATTCGTTGACGGCCTAATAGCAAAGATCAAAAGATCGCAGCCTGCGGCAGCTCCTACATTGGAATGCGTTTCCCTGTAGGAGCTGCCGCAGGCTGCGATCTTTTGATTCAAAGGCATAAAAAAACGCCGCGTACGACTCAATCCCCCAACGCTTGCCCCTCACGCCGCGGATCGGCCCCGCCTGTCAGCGACGCTTTGCCTTGGGCGTCCTTGACCCGAACAATCGCCTGGGTGCCGCTGGTCATGTCGATCTCGCTCACGCTGTGCCCTTTGTCTTTCAGCGCCTGAATCAGCATCGGGCTGAACTGGCCCAGTTCCAGTTCGGTGGGGCCGTTGCGGCTGCCGAAGTTGGGCAGGTTGATGGCGGCTTGCGCATCGAGGTTCCAGTCGAGCAGGCCGATGGTGGATTTGGCCACGTATTCGATGATTTGCGAGCCGCCGGGGGAGCCGACGGTGGCGAGGAATTCGCCGCTCTGGCGGTCGAAGATCAGGGTCGGGGCCATGGAGGAGCGCGGGCGTTTGCCGGGCTCGACGCGGTTGGCGACTTTTTGCCCGTTTTCCTCGGGGATGAACGAGAAGTCGGTCATCTCGTTGTTGAGCATGAAACCCTGAACCATGATGTGCGAGCCAAACGCCGATTCGATGGTAGTGGTCATCGACACGGCACCGCCGGCGTCATCGACGGCCACCACCTGCGAGGTGGAAATCCGCAGCGGCGAACGGTCTGGCGCATAGGCCACCCGGATGCCCGGCGGAGTGCCGGGTTTGGCCGTGCCCATGCTGCGTTCGCCAATCAGGGCGGCGCGGCTGGCCAGGTAAGCCGGGTCGACCAGGCCCTTGACCGGCACGGGTACAAAGTCGGAATCGGCGACGTACTGAGCGCGGTCGGCGTAGGCCAGGCGTTCGGCTTCAGAGATCAGGTGCACGGCTTGCGGGTCGGGTTCGATACCGGCCGGGGCGGTGGTCTTGACCGGTTTCAGCGGTGCCAGCGCCATGCGCTTGTCGCGAGTCTCCAGGGCTTGCAGCGTGCCGAGGATCTGCGCCACGGCGATCCCGCCCGATGACGGCGGCGGCATGCCGCAAACTTGCCAGCGCTTGTAGTCGGTGCACAGCGGCGCGCGCTCCTTGGCCTGGTAGTTGGCGAGGTCGGTCAGGGACAGGCTGCCGGGGTTGGTGTGACCCTGAACCTTGGTCGCAATTTCCTCGGCGATCGGGCCTTTGTACAGGGCATCCGGGCCTTCATGGGCGATGCGTTTGAACACGGCGGCCAGGGCCGGGTTCTTCAGGTTTGTGCCGACGGCTTTTGGGCTGCCATCGGCATTGCGAAAGTAAGCCATCATTTCCGGTGAGCGCGGCATGGACGAATCCGCAGCGATCAACTGGTGCAATCGAGGTGAAATGGCAAAACCTTGCTCGGCGAGCCGGATGGCCGGTTCAAACAGCTGCGCCCAAGGCAGGCGTCCGTGTTTTTGATGGGCCAGTTCCAGGGCGCGCAATACGCCGGGCGTGCCCACCGAGCGGCCTCCGATCTGCGCCTGGGTGAACCCCATCGGTTGTCCGTTGGGTTGCAGGAAAAGCTTCTCGGTGGCGCCGGCCGGGGCGGTTTCACGCCCGTCGTAGGTGCGCACGGCCTTACCATCCCAGAGTACGATCAATGCGCCGCCACCGATGCCCGAAGACTGTGGCTCAACCAGCGTCAACACCGCTTGCATCGCAATCGCCGCGTCGATGGCCGAGCCGCCCCGGCGCAGCATCTCCCGCCCGGCTTCGGCCGCCAGCGGGTTGGCCGCCGCTGCCATGTATTTCTCGGCGTGTTGGGTTTTCAGGTCGGTGCGCAAGCCGGAAGCGCTTTCCGGTGCAAGCGGCAGCGTCGGCACCGAAGCGTTGTTGCACGCGGTCAGGGTCAGGGTACTGGCGAGCAGAAACAGGGCTGGCAGGCGATAGCGGCGCAAAGGGTAGGTTGAGAACACGTGGGGTACTCCGTCCGTTGGATCTACGATCAGTGGACTTTATCGGCCGACCGGGAGGGACGCAAACCGGGTCCGGCGGCACCGATGTTTTTGTCCTTCATCAATGGCGGAATTTTCTGTAGGGTCGTTGCCAACAGGCAGGCCGGTAAATCAACAAGAGGCAGACATGCAAACCGAGTTCCCCACCCATTCCAGCTATCGCACCCAGCGTGAACAATTCCTGGCCGCGGCGACCACGGCAGGCGCAACGCTGACGGAGTATCCACACCCGCTCAAAGGGCCGTTCGGCGAACCCCTGAGCACCGATGTGGCGGTGCTGGGTGATCCGGGCGCCAAGCGGCTGCTGATCGCGTTGAGCGGCACTCACGGGGTCGAAGGCTTCTATGGTTCGGGCTGCCAGATCAAATGGCTGCAGGAGTTGGGCAAGCGCTGCCTGCCAACGGATGTCGCCGTGGTCATGATCCATGCCATCAACCCCTGGGGCATGGCGTGGTTGCGCCGGGTCAACGAAGACAACATCGATCTGAACCGCAATCACCTGGATTTCCAGCGACCGCTGCCAGACAACCAGGCCTACAACGCCCTGCATGAAATCTATGCCTGCCCGCAGCTGCACGGCCCGGATCGTGATCGTGCCGATGCCTTGCTCGACGAGCAGATTCACCTGCACGGCTGGCCGGCAGTCATGTCGATTGTCGAGGGCGGTCAGCATGCTCATCCCGATGGCCTGTTTTTCGGCGGGCTGGCGCCGAGCTGGTCGAACCGTACATTGCACAAGATCGTGCAAACGCACGTGGCCCATGCCGAGGTCGCCATGTGTTTCGACTTGCACACCGGCGCTGGCGAGTACGGTCATCCGATGTTGTTGACCATCACCGAGTCCGCCTATCCGGCGTTGTCGGATGCGCAGGCGATTTATGGCCCGTGGCTCTACAGCCTGCAAACCGGCGCCGACACCGTCAGCGAAACCGGTGTGGCGGCAACGGCCACCGGCTACACCTCGCAGGCGCTGATCAATGCACTGCCGCAGGTGCGCCTGATGCCGTTTGTCATTGAGTGCGGGACTTATCCGGGACCGGACGTTCACCGTCATCTGCGCGATGATCACTGGCTGCATCTGCACGGCAACCCGAATGACGCAACGGGGCGCGAGATCAAGCTGAATCTGCTTGAGCAGTTCTATCCCGCCGACGCCGATTGGCAGGCGATGGTCTGGCTGCGCACCTGGCAGATCTGGGAGCGGGCGTTGTCGGCATTACCGACGGTTCGCAACTGACACCCCTCAGTGGCCGATGGCCGCGGTCCAGGCTGGCCTGTGACCGCGGCACCATCACGCCGAAACCATTACGCCGCCTTCGAGTGCCGTAGCCCCGGCCACTTTGCACAATTCAACCCCCGCCGCCGCAAAGCGAATCGCACTGCGCATGTACATCACGCCACGGATGGAGCTGCATACAACCTGCGTAGCGCCAGTGATGGGGTCTATGACGTGCACCACCGGTTCATCACGCTCGATCCACGCGCCGGGTTTGTGCAGGAATACCACGAGCCCGGCGCAGGGGGCGCGCAAGGTCAGCGAGCCGTCGAAGGGCGTTGCGGGCTGGAGCAGGGCGGGCATCGGCGGCGGTGTGCCGGCGAGGATGCCCCGGTGTTGCAGGAAGGCGTAGAGGGCGGCGGCATCGACGCGGGCCAATGCATGATCGACATCCGCTTCACCGCGTAACTCGACGGTAGCGGCGACGCAGCCGGAAGGGATCGGAAAGCGCCCGGCAAACGCTTCGGCCAGGCGCCACCAGGGTTGACCGCAAGCCTCGTCAAACGAACCGGCGCCCGTACCGCTGGCCAGCAGGCTGGCCTGTGCGCCGATGTAGCGTGCCAGCGGTTCGATCTGCGACCAACAGGGCGTTTCTCCGTACAGGTGAACCACGGCCTGGGCATCGCAATGCAGGTCGAGGACGAAGTCGGCGTCGTGGGCCAGCAGCAATTGTGCCTGGCGCATCGAGTCGATCTCGCTGCTCGGGCGGATCTGTTTCAGGGCACTGGCCATGGCGCGCCGAATGATCTGCCGGTTTTCATCGGCATCCCCGGTCAGCTCATGGGCCAGCCGATCTCTGATTGTCTCGGCCAAATCAGGATACCGGCGATTGAAATTCTCACCGCTGTTGAAATCGAAACGCCCCATCGCGTCGTGCATCAAGGTCTGTTCGAGGCCAATCGGATTGGCGATGGGGACCAGCACGATCTCCCCGAGAATCTGTCCGCGAGCCTCGGCACTGTCGAGCATTCCACGCAGGTGATGCAGTGCCAGCATGCCGGGCAATTCGTCGGCGTGCAGGCTGGCTTGCAGATAAACCTTGCCGGCGCGTCCCGGCCGGCCGTAATGGAAGCTGATCAGGTGCCGCTGGGTACAGGGGGTGCGGGTCAACAGGGGCTGATGCTCGACGCGCATAAAGCGTTCCTTGAGACAGAGGGGCAAGTGCCGAGGGTTTCATCTTTATGAAAATGAGTGGCCCCATCAATCGAATAATTTACCCGTCACAGGTGAGCAAAATGATCCATTGACCGGCAGCGACACGCCGAAATGCGCTATAAGACCGTTCAATAAAATTTGACAGTGACGCAAATTTATTTCGATTGATGTAATCGTTTCGTCACCAATACTAGGGCCCTCGGTTCAGGTCTCTGTGAGCCTGGCATTCCCAATAAGAATAAAGAGGTGCTCGCATGACCAGTTGTGCCCAGGCGCTCGTCCGGTTACTTGAAGGCTACGGCGTGGAGTCGGTGTTCGGCATTCCCGGTGTGCACACGGTCGAGCTTTATCGCGGGCTGCACGGCAGTTCTCTGCGCCACATCAGTCCGCGTCACGAACAGGGTGCAGGCTTCATGGCGGACGGCTACGCCCGGGCCAGCGGCAAGCCTGGCGTATGCTTCATCATTACCGGCCCCGGGATGACAAACATCCTCACCGCCATGGGCCAGGCCTACGCCGACTCGGTGCCGATGTTGGTGATTTCCACCACCAGCCGCCGCGAACATCAACGCCTGGGCCATGGCTACCTGCATGAAATGCCCGACCAGCGTGCAGTGGTTGCCGGGGTCTGCGCCTTCAGCCATACCTTGCAGCGGCCCGAGGAATTGCCGGAAGTGCTTGCCCGTGCCTTCGCGCTGTTCGGTTGTGCCCGCCCGCGTCCAGTGCACATCGAAATTCCGTTGGACGTGCTGGAAATGCCGGCCGACAACCTCGACCTGCGCCCACGTAGCTTGCCGCAAGCCCCGGCGCCGGCTGCCGCGAATATTGCGGCGGCGGTGAAGCTGCTGGCGACGGCGCGCAAGCCGTTGATCCTCGTCGGTGGCGGCGCCCGAGGCGCAGGCCCGCTGGTGCAGGCACTGGCGGAAAAGTTGCAGGCGCCGGTCGCTCTCACCACCAATGCCCGTGGCCTGCTTGCGCCGGAGCACCCGCTGTTGCTCGACGGGGTGCAGTCGTCGGCTCATGGCCGTGCACTGTTTGCCGAAGCCGACGTGGTATTGGCAGTCGGTACCGAATTGGGGGAAACCGATTACGACTTCTTTGGTCTGGGCCCGCTGTCACTCAATGCGCCGCTGATTCGCCTGGACATCGATCCCTTGCAGATATTGGGGGTGGCTCGCGCCGACGTGGGCTTGCTGGGCGATGCCGGGCAAGGGCTGCAAGCGCTCCTGGCGGCAGTGCCTGAAGCCGCCGCCAGCGACTGGGCCTATCAGCGTGTGGCACAGGTCAACGCTGCCGAACGGTCCGGCTGGAGCAGCAAGCAGAACGTCATGCAGCAGATGCTCGACACCCTGCGCGACAGTCTGCCCGCGCCGATCGTGGTCGGCGATTCGACCCAGCCGGTGTATCAGGGCGCGCTGGGTTATCGCGCCCCGCAAGCCAACAGCTGGTTCAACGCCGGCACCGGCTTTGGCACTTTGGGTTACGGCTTGCCGGCGGCCATCGGCGCCAAGCTCGCCGCGCCCGATCGTCCCGTGGTGGCGGTGGTCGGCGATGGCGGCGTGCAGTTCTCCAGTGCCGAACTGATCGCTGCCCGTGAAGCAGAGTTGGGGGTGATCGTGGTGCTGTGGAACAACCACTGCTATGCCGAAATCCGCGACTACATGACCAACCGCGATATTCCCCCATTGGGCGTGGACATCCTGCCACCGGACTTTGCCGCGTTGGCCAAGTCCTGCCACGTCGCCCACATCGCCATAAGCAGCCTTGAGCAGTTGCGCGAGGTACTTGCCAGCCAGGCCCACATCCGTCAGCCGATTCTGCTGGAACTGGACGCCGCCGCTTTTCTGTCTGCCTGAGCCGCCATTTGCTGAACCGTTAGGAGTGAACCGCATGGAATTGCAGAAGAGATTTGCCCTGAAGTGGATCGACCAGCATCGCCAGCAGTTATCGGATTGGCACCAGATCATCTGGCACTACGCGGAGCCAGCGTTTCGCGAGTACAAGTCCTGTGCCTGGTATGTGGATCTGTTGCGCAAGGAAGGTTTCACCGTCGAAGAAAACAGCGGCGGCATGCCCACCGCGTTTTGCGCAACCTTCAGTAATGGCCAGGGACCGGTGCTGGCAACCTACGCCGAATACGATGCGGTCCCCGGTAACTGCCAGGCTGCCACCACCCGCAAGATGCCCCGCGAAGGTTTGTCGCGATTCGCTCCTGGCCACACCGACCCGCATTCTGCGCTCGGCATCAGCGCGTTGGGCGGGGTGCTCGCGGCGAAGGCGGCGATGCTTGAGTTCGGCATCGAGGGCACCATTCGTTTCTTTGGTGAGCCGGCGGAAAAGCTCCGTGCGTCCAAACCCGTACACGCGGCCAAGGGTTACTACGACAACCTGGATGCGGCGATCAGCTTTCACCCCACCTACATGTTGCCGCTGAACAACACCACCACCTGGGATACCCATTGCGGCATTGCTTACGCCTACATCTACAGCTTCACCTGCGAAGACCCGGAACACTGGATTGCCGCCGACCGCTATAGTCCGATCCCGCAGAATCACCTGGCTGCGCGGGCACCGGGCGCCAACGATGCGCTGATGCACTTCTACAACCTCAACGAAAGCCTGCGCCGTTCGACCCTGCCGTTCACCGGTTTGTGGAGTTACAACGAGGCCATCCTGACGGCCGGGCAGGCCACCGCAGACAACCTGCCACCGCACCTGTCACAGATCCAGTACCTGCTGCGTTGCGACTCGATCGAGCAGGCCGAAACCATTTCCAAGGTGATGGATAACAACGCCGCCGCTGCAGCGATGGCCACCGGTTGCCAGTGGAAAAAGACCTGGGTCTGCAAGTCCCGTGGGGGGCTGCCCAACCACGTGCTGGCGCGTGCGACGTACAGCAACCTGGCCGCCGTCGGCGCACCGCATTGGGGCGCCGAGGCCTGTGACATTGCCCGCCAGATCCAGAGCAATCTCGGCCTGGAACCGATGGCGGAGCCCTTCCTGCCAGCCACTGAACAACTGATCGACCCGCAGGAATGCGAACGGCAGATGCGCCTGCAAATGCCGGCATGGCAGAAGTACCTGACCTCCGACGACTACCCCGAATACACCTGGCATTGCCCGACCGTGCGTCTGCTGGTGGCCCGCCCGATGCTCAGCGCTCCCGCCGGCCACGTGTACCCGGATTGGGTCTCCAATGCCCTGGGCGGCATACCGCAGACCATCGACCCGATGATCGAGGTGGCGGCGAAAACCATTGCCAACACCTTGCTCGACCTGTTCTGCAACGAAGACCTGCTGAAGGCTGCCACGGACGAGTTCAACCAGCGCACCGGCGGCGGCATCGGTGGCGAGCACTGGCAGGCGCCGCTATTGCCGGCCGACTTTCAAGCCCCTCATCGCTTCCGCTGGCCGGAGTACATACGCACCGTACGTGGTGAAGAGTGGTGGATCCCGGCGCGCGACGACGAATAGTCGTGGCGTTGCCCGGCCTGCCTGAACAATCAGAATTCGAGGATCCAGACGTGCAAGCACTCACCCACGTGAATATCCCCCAGTCACACACGGACACCGCAGTCGTTGCCATCGATGACCTGCACAAGAGCTATGCCGATCACCACGTGCTCAAGGGCATTTCGATGCGCGCCAAAGAGGGCGAGGTGGTCTCACTGATCGGTTCCAGTGGTTCGGGCAAAAGTACCTTGCTGCGTTGCATCAACCTGCTGGAAATCCCTTGCAGCGGCAGCCTGAGAATCAACGGCGAGGAAGTGCGTTTGAAGTCAGGGCGTGGTGGCGTCGCGCAGATCGCCGATCCGCGTCAGGTCGAGCGTCTGCGCACGCGCTTGAGCATGGTGTTCCAGAGTTTCAACCTGTGGCCCCACCGCACCGTGCTGGAAAACGTTATCGAAGCGCCGGTGTACGTACTTGGCGAGGACCGCAAGGAAGCCACGGCGCATGCCGAGCACTTGCTGGAAAAAGTCGGCCTGATCGACAAGCGAAACGTGTATCCCTCGTTTCTGTCCGGTGGCCAGCAACAGCGCGTAGCGATTGCCCGGGCCCTGGCCATGCGCCCGCAAGTGATGCTGTTCGATGAGCCGACCTCGGCCCTGGACCCTGAGCTGGTGGGCGAAGTGTTGCGGGTGATTCAGGGCATCGCCGAAGAGGGGCGGACGATGATTCTGGTCACCCACGAAATGGCCTTCGCCCGCGATGTGTCGAGCAAGGTCATCTACCTGCATCAAGGCCGGATCGAAGAAGAAGGTACGCCGCAGCAGGTATTGCTCGATCCACGCAGTGAGCGTTGCCGTCAATTCGTGATGGCCCAGGACAATCGCGGATAACCCGCACTGATGTTTTCACCTCGATAACTACAACCTGAAAAGAGGCATCAAGACATGAAGAGAACTCTGTTGATCACCCTGCAAGCCTGCCTGCTGGCCGGCATCGCCAGCACCTCGTTCGCTGCTGACAAACTGGTGTTTGGTATCGCCCTGGAACCTTACCCGCCGTTCTCCTTCAAGAGCGGCAAGGGCGAGTGGAGTGGCTTTGAACCGGAGATGATCACCGCAGTCTGCGAGCGCATGAAGGCCGATTGCAGCCTTAACGAAATGTCCTGGGACGGCCTGATTCCGGCCCTGAAGTCGCAACAGGTGGACGTGGTGCTCAACTCGTTGTCGATCACTCCCGAGCGTCAGCAAGTGATCGATTTCACCCAGCCGTACTTCTTCACCCGCGCACTGTGGATCGGTGATCGCAGCATGGAGCTCGAGCCGACCCCGGCCGGCCTCAAGGGCAAGATCATTGGTGTGCAGGGTTCGACCACCCACGCCGCGTTCGTCAAAAAGTACTACGGCGAAACCTCCACCATCCGTTATTACAACGACCAGGACGACATCCTCGCGGACCTGCGCAGTGGTCGCGTCGACATCATGTTGGCCGACCAATTGGTGGTTGAGCCGCTGCTGGACAACCCCGACAACTCAATGCTCGCCAGCAAGGGCGTGGCTCCGCTTGACCCGCTGTTTGGCGATGGTGTGGGCGCGGGTGTGCGCAAAGGCAACGATGCCCTGCGCGAGCGTTTGAACGTGGCGCTGCAATCGCTGCGTGCCGACGGCAGCTACGAAAAGATCCGTGAGCGCTACTTCAAGTCTGATATCTCGGCCCTTGAGTAATCAGCTTCTTCCGGCAAACCCAACGCAGGTGTGCTCATGACACTTTCTGATATTTCCCGGCTGTTCTTCAGCGATGGCTGGCTCCAGGCCTTGGCCCAGGGGATGGTCAAGACCCTGGGGATTTCCCTGGGGGCCTTTGTCCTGGGGCTGGCCATCGGCCTGGTCGTGGCCATGGTCAAGCTCAAGGGGCCGCGCTGGATGGTCGTTTGCGCCAATTGCTACACCACGCTCTACCGCGCGGTGCCGGAATTGCTGCTGATCCTGCTGCTCTACTACGCCGGTGCCGATCTGATCAACCTGACGCTGGCCGCATTCGGCCAGCCGAGCGTCGAGATCAACGGGTTCATGGCTGCCGTGGTGGTGCTGGGCATTGTGCAGGGTGCCTATTCGGGGGAAATCATTCGCGGTTCGATCGAGTCCATCCCCCACGGTCAGATTGAAGCGGCGCGCGCCTACGGAATCTCCCGCAGTTTGCTGGTGAGGAGGGTGATCCTGCCGTGCATGCTGCCCTTCGCGATCGCCGGGTTATCCAACCTGTGGCTGGTGCTGGTCAAGGAAAGCGCCTTGATCAGCGTCGTGGGTTACAGCGAATTGCTGACAGCGGGTCGCCAGGCGGCGGCATCGACCAAGCACTATTTGCTGTTTTACCTCGCCGTGGCAGCGTTCTATTACTTGATCACGCTGGTTTCCAGCTCGGTCTTCCGGCGGGTCGAAGTGCGCTTCGAACGCTGGATGCCACGGCACGCATAAGGGGAGGGCGAGCATGGACTTTCATTGGCTGGGCAATTTTTACCAGGAGCTGGTCAAGGGCGCCGGACTGACCCTGCAGCTGTTGCTGATCTCGGGGGTTATCGGCTTTTTCATGGCGGTGCTCGTGGCGCTGGGGCGCTTGTCGAAGAACCGCTTGCTGTCCAACGGCCTGCGCTTTTACACCAGCGTGCTGCGGGGGACGCCACTGCTGGTGCAGATTTACGTGTTGTACTACGGCGTGGGCAGTGTTTTTGCGACCTTCCCGCTGATTCGCGGCAGCATGTTCTGGCCGTACTTGCGAGAAGGCTTCTGGTACGTGGCGTTCGCGCTGACCTTGAGCGTTTCCGCGTACGTCGGTGAAGTGTTGCGCGGTGGCTTGCGCGCGGTACCGCGTGGCGAACTGGAAGCCGCGCGGGCCTATGGCATGCGCCCCTGGCTGGTGTTGCGCCGGGTGTGGATGCCGCGCGCCTTGCAGATGCTGCGCCCGACATTGGCCGGGGAAAGCGTGATGCTGCTCAAGGCCACGGCGCTGGCCTCGACCGTGGCGGTTACCGACTTGCTGGGCGCGGCAAACCTGGTACGTTCGCAAACATTACGTGTCTATGAGCCGCTGCTGGTGGTGGCGGTGATCTACATCATCCTGGCGATTGTCATTGAGCAAGGTTTTGCCCGGATAGGCAAAACGCCGCAACGTCAGGCCTGACTTCAAGGTCGATGGACACATCGGCCCAAGGGCTCATAAGGAGTGTCATATGAAATATTCGTCCATGGTCAAACGCATCAGTGGCGAAACCGTCACCGCCTGGGACATTCACTACGCAGCCTGTGATGCACAGGCTCGCGGTGAAGATGCGATCGTGTTGAGCATCGGCGATCCGGATTTCGCCACTGCCGATGAAATATGCGCGGCAGCGGTTCAGGCAATCAATGAGGGCGACACCCATTACACCCACGTGATCGGTCGCCCGGCCCTGCGCGAAGCGATTGCCGCCAAGCAGTCGGCGTTGCTCGGCCAGCCGGTGTCCGCCGACAACGTGGCGCTGGTGGCCGGCGCACAGAACGGTTTGTATGCCACGGCCATGTGCCTGTTCGAACAAGGCGATGAAGTGCTGGTGCCGGAACCCATGTACCTGACGTACGCGGCGAGCATCCAGGCTTCAGGTGCATGCCTGGTGCCGATTGCCCAGCCGGCCGAAGAAGACTTCCGCCTGACCCTGGCCGCGCTGGAAGCGGTGGTGACCGACAAGACCCGTGGCATCGCCTTGGCCACGCCGAACAATCCCACCGGCAACGTCTACACCCGCGAGGAGCTGGAGGCCGTTGCGCTGATTGCTCAACGCCATAACCTGTGGGTCATCAGCGACGAGGTTTACGGTCAGCTGACCTATGACCGTCCGCACCAGAGTGTGGCCACCCTTGAGGGCATGGCCGAGCGCACCGTGGTGCTTAACAGTCTGTCCAAATCCCATGCCATGACCGGCTGGCGGGTAGGCTGGGTGGTGGGACCGCAAGAGCTGATCGGCCACCTCGATAACCTGTTGCTGTGCATGCTCTACGGCTTGCCGGGGTTCATTCAGGCCGCCGCGCTCAAGGCACTGGAGCTGGATGAGCAAGTGGTCGGGGAAGGGCGGGCTCTTTACCGTCGGCGCCGAGACCTGGTGGTCGAAGGATTGCGCCACGTGCCGCTGCTCAAGTGCAAGGTGCCTGAGGCGGGCATGTTCATGCTGGTGGATGTGCGGGAGACGGGCTTGTCGAGCACGGACTTTGCCTGGCAACTGTTCCGTGAAACCGGTGTTGCCGTACTCGATGCCAGCGCTTTTGGCGCCAGTACCACGGGCTTCGTACGCATCTCGTTCACGGTCTCCGACGCAGCGCTCAGTGATGCCTGTGGCCGAATCGCAGGTTTCATCGAGCGCCTTCGCGGACAATGACGTTTCTGCTGCCAACGGGCGTAGGGGCCTGCCCCTGTCTGCCTTGGCAGCCATTCGAAATCCGATGCGACAACTTCAATACGGCGGCACAGGATTTCCTGTCGCCGTAGCGTACTTTTCTCGAGGCATAAAAAAACGGCTTACCTTGCGGTAAGCCGTTTTTAGTACTTGGTGGCTACACAGGGACTTGAACCCCGGACCCCAGCATTATGAATGCTATGCTCTAACCAACTGAGCTATGTAGCCAAGTGGCGCGCATTATTCACCGGTAACGGGGATGCGTCAAGCATAAATCTAAAATATTTCTCTGCGCTTTCAACCGTTTATCAAAATCTATCCTCTGAGCAGGGGTGAAGGGCAGCGCTGGAACCAGCGACTGGCCTGTTCGTACGCGTGCGCCAGTTGCAGGACGGCGAAGTCGGCCTGGTGCCGGCCGATGATTTGCAGGCCCATGGGCAGGCCGCTGGCGTTGAAGCCGACCTGTACGTTGGCCACCGGGCAGCCGGACAAGGTGCCGGGAATCACCACCTCCATCCAGCGGTGATAAGTGTCCATGGTCACGCCCTCGATGGCGGCGGGCCACGGTTGGGTTTTATCGAACGGGAACACCTGGGCGCTGGGCAGCAGCAGGTAGTCGTATTTTTCGAACAGCCTGGAGATCGCCCGATACCAGTCGCTGCGCGTCACCGAGGCGGCAAACACGTCGGTGGCCGAGAGTTTCAGGCCGTTTTCCACTTCCCAGCAGGCCTCCGGTTTCAACAGCGCACGTTTTTGCGGGTCGGCATAAGTCGCACCCAACGAACCGGCGACCATCCAGTGACGCAACGTCCGCCAACTGCTCCACAGCTTCTCTGGCGCGAATTCGGACTGAACCGGTTCAATGTGGCAACCCAGGCTTTCGAAGTCGACAAAGGCCTTCTCGCACAGCGAGAGGATGCCTTGCTCCATCGGCAGGTAGCCGTTGAAGTCGCCGAGCCAGCCCAGACGCGTGCCTTTGAAGTCTCGACCCAGCGGTGCCGCAAAGACGCTGCCGGGCTGGGCAATGGACAGTGGCGCCCGCGCATCGGCCCCGGCCTGCACCGACAACAGCAACGCCGCATCGCGCACGCTGCGAGCCATGGGGCCTTCGTAGCCGAGTTGGTCGATAAACAGGTCGGCACTGTCATCGAAGGGCACGCGGCCCTGGGACGGACGGAACCCGAAGATGTTGTTGAAGGCCGCCGGGTTGCGCAGTGAGCCCATCATGTCGCTGCCGTCGGCCACCGGCACCAGGTGCATGGCCAGCGCCGCCGCCGCGCCACCGCTGCTGCCGCCTGCGGTCTTGCTCGGGTCGTAGGCACAACCGGTCGCGCCGAACAGCGGGTTATAGCTTTGCGAGCCGAGGCCGAATTCCGGGGTGTTGCTCTTGCCGATGATGATCGCGCCGGCGGCCTTGATCCGCTCGACCATGATGCCGTCGCGCTCGGGGATGAAGTCCTTGTACAGCGGCGAACCCAGGGTGGTGCGGATGCCACGGGTCAGGGACAAGTCCTTGATGGCGTGGGGCAGGCCGTGCATCCAGCCACGGTATTGGCCTTTCGCCAGTTCGGCATCGCGGATATCGGCCCGGGCCAGCAGGTCTTCTGGCGCTTGCAGGCTCACCAGCGCATTGACCTGCGGGTTGAAGCGTTCGATATGGGCAAGATAAGTCTGCATCACTTCCCGGCAGGAAACCTGGCGCAGGCGGATGCGTTCGGCGAGCTCGTGGGCCTGCAACAGGACCAGTTCGCTGATGTTATTAGAGTTCATTGCAAGCGGCCTTTCAGACGGCTGGAAAAACGCCCCGCCATCGCGTCGGGGCGGTAGAGATCAACGCATCAGGTTGGTCCAGAGACGGTCGGCCAGGCGGATCGCGCCTTCGCCGCAAGTCTTGCTGAACACCACGTTGGTGCCTTCGGGAATGTGCAGTTCCGGCGCGTCCTTGAGGCTCGCATCAAGGAACGGCTCCACACCCTTGATCGGGCTCTGGTGCTTGAGGAAGTTCTGGGTCATCGCCGCGTTTTCAGGCTGGCTGAGGAACGCGATGAAGGCCTTGGCGTTCGCCGGGTTCTTGCTGCCGGTCGGGATGACCATGTTGTCGACCCAGGCCAGCACACCTTCTTTCGGGTACAGGTATTTCAGGCTCGGTTTCATCTCCCGGGCGCGCATCGACGAGCCGCCCCAGAAGGTCGACATGTCGATTTCACCCGAGGCGAGGTTTTCGCGGATCGAGCCGGCCTTGGAGCTATAGGTCTTGACGAAGGGTTTCTGCGCCTTGAGCAGGGTCAGAACCTGCTGCATCTGCTTCGGGTCTTCGCTGCACAGCGGGATATTCAGGTACAGGCTGGCCATGTCCACCACGTCGCTGACCGAGTCGAACATGTTGATCCGCCCTTGCAGCTCGGCCGGTGGCTCGTAAAGCACCTTGAGGCTGTCGGTGGGGCCCTTGTAGCGCTCGGTGTTGAGCACCACGCTGGTGGTACCCCAGATGAACGGCACGGAGTAGGCGCCTTCCGGGTCCCAGGTGGGTTTTTTCAGGTTGTCGACGACGCTGGCGTAGTAGGGCTGGTTGACCGGGTCGAAACGCTCCAGCAGTTTTTCCTTGATCAGGATCGGCACGAACTGGTGCGACGGTATCGCCACGTCATAACCGGCACCCCCCTGCTTCAATTTGGCCAGCAGGGTTTCGTTGGAATCGTAGGAGTCAACGGTGACTTCGATGCCGGTCTGCTTCTGGAATTTGGCGAGAATCTCCGGCGAAAAGTAACCGCTCCAACTCACCACGTTGAGTTTTTCCGAGGCCTGAACGCTGCCGGCCATGGTCAGCGGTAAAGTCAGGAACAACGAAGTGCCGATGCTTGCAATCAACTTGCTCATGCTATTTCCCCACAGTACGTAGAAGGTTCAGGTTTTCTTTTTGCCCAGCAGATAAGAGAGCGTGACGAACAGCACCGAGACGCCCAGGATCAGGGTCGAGACGGCGTTGACGTCCGGTGTCACGCCCATGCGCAACAGGCCGAAGATGAAAATCGGCAAGGTCGTGGTGCCGGCCTGGGAGACCATCATCGAGATCACGAAGTTATCCAGCGACACGATGAAGGCCAGCATCAGCCCGGAGAAAATCCCCGGCATCAGCAGCGGCAGGGTGACCTTGCGGAAGGTCCGCCACGGGCCGGCATACAGGTCGGCCGAGGCCTGTTCCAGGGACAGGTCCATGTCGTTCAGGCGTGCCCGTATCGGCAGAAAGGCAAACGGAATGCAGAACACGGTGTGCGCGATGATCAGGTTGCCGTAGCCCAGGGACAGGCCGATGGTGGAGAACAGCGCGAGGGTGGCGACGCCGACCACGATTTCCGGCAGTACCAGGGGCAACATGATCGCGCCCATGGACAGTTGCAGGCCCTTGAACTTCGCACCCCGTGAAGTGCCGAGGGCGGCGAGGGTGGCGATGGCCGTGGCGACCATGCTGGCGCAGACCGCGATCAACAGGCTGTTGCCGGCCGCCTGGCGCAGGGCCTGGTTGGCGAAGGCCGCGCGATACCAGTCGAGGCTGAAACCGGTCCACACCGTGGCCGACTGGTTGGCGTTGAACGAGAACACCACCAGCACCACGATCGGCGCGTAGAGGTACAGGTAGAACAGAAAACTGAAACCGCCGAAGCCCGGGAAATCCTGCACACCCAGCGTGTTGCGTTTGAACAGGCTGATCATCACGCACCTCCTTTGGCGATGCGCTGGCGCTCGGCACGCAGGGCATAAACCGTCAGTACCAACATCACCGCCGCCATCAGCACCAGCGACAGGGCCGCGCCGAATGGCCAGTTACGCGCATCGCTGAACTGCCGGAAGATCAGGTTGCCGAGCATCATCCGCGTGCCGCCACCGAGCAGTTCCGGGGCGATCATCGCGCCCAGGCAAGGCACGAAAGTGAGAATGGCGCCGGCGAGAATCCCCGGCCTGGCGATCGGCAACACCACCTTGCGCAAGGTTCGAATGCGTCCGGCGTAGAGGTCCTGAGCCGCTTCGAGCAGGCGGATGTCCATTTTTTCCAGGGTGGCGTAGATCGGCAGTACGACGAAGGGTGCGTAGGTGTAAACCAGCCCCAGCAGCACCGCGCCGTCGGTGTAGAGCAGTTGCAGCGGCTGGTCGATCACTCCGAGGCCCATCAGGCTGTTGTTGATCACCCCGGTATTGCGCAGCAGCAGAATCCACGCATAGGTGCGGATCAACAGGTTGGCCCAGAACGGCACGGTGATCAGAAAGATCAGCAGACCACGACGATGGGGCGGCTGCATGGCCAACCACACCGCCACCGGAAAACCGATCAGCAAAGTGATGAGGGTGGTCAGCCCGGCGATGCCGATGGAGCGCAGGGCAATGATCAGGTAGGAGTCGGCGAAGGCCAGGCTGTCATCCAGTTGTCGTTCGAACAGCAACGAGGTGTAGGCGTCACTGCTCAATACCTTGTTCACCCCACCGTAGGGGTTGGCCTCCATCAACGAGTAACCGATGACGATCAGGATCGGCACGATCAGGAACAGGCCGATGGCGATCAGCGCCGGGCTGACCCCGAGAAAGCTCCGGAAGGCCCGCCGACGTTCCAGGGTATTGGCAATCGGTAAAGCGTGCATGGCGATTCCTCGTGCTCAATCGTGCAGGACGCTGGCGCTGCCTTGGTCGAACAACAGACCGGCCTGGGTGCCGACGGCGAAGCGTTTGCTCTGGTCGACGCAGTTGGGGGTGCGCACGGTGAGGCGCGAACCGTCGCTCAGGCTGACCTGGTATTGCAGGTCGGTGCCGAGGTAGATCTGCGCTTCGATTCGGCATGGCAAGGCACATTCGGTATTGCCCGGCACCAGATGCAAACGCTCGGGACGCACGGACAAAGTGACGTTGGCCCCGACCCGCACATCGCTGCATGGCTGTGCAGGCAGCGGATGACCGGCCGGGCCGGCGAACCAGGCCAGGCCGTCTTCGATGCGGGTAACCGTGCCTTCGATGAAGTTGGTTTCACCGATGAAGTCCGCCACGAAGCGATTGCGCGGGCGTTCGTAGATGTCTTCCGGACGGCCGACCTGCTGCACCTCGCCTTCGGACAACACGGCGATGCGGTCGGACATGGTCAAGGCTTCTTCCTGGTCATGGGTGACAAAGATGAAGGTGATGCCGGTGCGGGCCTGAATGGTTTTCAGCTCTTCGCGCATGGCCTGGCGCAGCTTGAGGTCCAGCGCCGAAAGCGGCTCGTCGAGCAGCAAGACTTCGGGGTGCGGCGCCAATGCACGAGCCAGGGCGACACGCTGTTGCTGACCGCCGGACAACTGCGCCGGCTTGCGGTTGGCAAAGCGTTCCATCTGCACCAGGGCGAGCATCTCGCGCACCCGTTCGGCCAATTGCGTTTTGTTCAGGACTTTGCCCATCGGGTGGGACTCAAGGCCGAAGGCCAGGTTCTCGGCGATGGTCATATGCGGGAACAACGCGTAATGCTGGAACACCGTGTTGACCGGGCGCTGGAAGGGCGGGCGGTCGGCGATGTTTTCGCCGTAGAGCAGAATCTCGCCTTCGGTAGGGAATTCGAACCCGGCGATCATCCGCAGGAGCGTGGTTTTGCCGCAGCCCGATGGGCCGAGAAGGGTGAAGAACTCGTTGTCGCGAATGTCCAGGTCGATGCTTTTGAGCGCCACCGGGCCAGTCTTTGGATCACCGTAGACTTTGCGCACTGAGCGGATGGACACCGCCAGCGTTTGCAGCGAATGCAGGGCATTCATGCGTTACCTCCGATTCCCCCATCGCCTGCGCACGTGCTGAAAACAGCTGTGTCGTCGGGCCATGGATATTATTTTTCTGGGCAGGATCGAGATTGCGTTCGGGTGTTGTAACCAGCTGTTTTTTTGTTCTGCTGTGGATCGATTATCAGCGAGGGGTTGCGGGGGCGAAACTTCAATTTTAACATAGGGGCTGTTAAAAAATTTAACAGCAGAAGGCGCCCGAATACCATGCCTGACCACCGTTTGCCGCCGCTCAACGCAGTGCGTGCCTTTGATGCCGCGGCCCGGTTGGGCAGCTATGTCGAAGCCTCCAAGGCCCTGCACGTGACCCAGCCGGCCATCGGCCGCCACGTGAAATTGCTGGAAGACTGGCTAGGCATCCAACTGTTCGAGCGCACCTCTCGCGGGGTCAACCTGACGACGGCGGGGGAGAAGTACCACCGCAAGATCACCGCCGCCTTGCAGTTGATCATCGAGGCCGGAAAAGAGGCGCAACCCAAGCACGCCGAACGCTGGCTGCGCATCATGGTGGTGCCGGGGTTTGCCAAGCGCTGGCTGATGCCGCGCATCGAGGCTATGCGGCACCTGCGTCCGGGCTTGAAATTCGCCATCGAACCCAATTCGACCTTCACCGAGGTGGATGGCAAAAGCGCTGACCTGGGCATCGTCTACGGGTTGGACGGCCAATATGCCCACTCGCGCACCAGCCTGATTTGTCCTCGGGTGTTTCCGATCTGTTCCCCTGATTATCTGGCCAGCGTCGAGCCCATCGACAGTCCCGCGGACCTGGTGAAGCACAACCTGATCCACGTCGATGACGGCGAGTGGTGGAACCTGTGGTTCGCCGCCAATGACCTCGACATCCACCTCAATTCGGACATGCTCTACGTCAACAACGACCACGCCTTGTCGGTGGCCGAGAGCGGGCAGGGCATTGCGCTGGCCAACGAAGTGCTGGTGCGCGAAGAGCTCCATAGCGGCAAGCTGGTGCGGGTGGTGGACGCGCAAGTGAAGCTGGAAAGCTATCGGGTGCTGACGCCGTCCGCCGAACTCTCGGCGGACGTGGCGTGGTTTATCGACTGGCTAAAGAGCGAACTGGAGCAGGACTTCCCGGAGGCGGTGATCCGCGCCTGAGAAGTCCTGGCGGATTCAACTCAAGCGGAAACGCCCGGTGTTGGCGCTGAGGGCCTTGCTGCCGTGGCTCAGGGTGTCCGCTGCCTGGTTCACCGCGCGGGCACCTTCAAGAAGGCGCACCGCCGCTTGATCGACCTGCTGGATATTGCCGCTGACCTCGTCGGCGGTACTGGCCTGTTCTTCAACCGCCGTGGCGATTTGCGCCAGGGTATCGGTGACGCTCTGCACCGCACTGGCGATTTCACCGAGCCGTTCACCGAGGCCGGTGACCGCTTGTGCATCGCTCTCTGCCTGACTGCAGGCGGCTTGCATCAGGCTGACGGCCTCATTCACGGTGCTGCGCAGGCTGTCGACCGTGCCGGCAATCTGCGCGGTCGACGATTGCGTGCGTTGCGACAGGCTGCGCACTTCATCGGCTACCACCGCGAAGCCACGCCCTTGCTCGCCCGCCCGAGCCGCCTCAATGGCGGCATTGAGCGCCAGCAGGTTGGTCTGCTCGGCGACGCCGCGAATGGTGTCGACTACCAGTTGAATCTGCTGCCCCTGCTCGCTGACCCGGCCCAGCGCCGCAGCGGTCTCGTTCAGGCGTTGATTGAGTTGCTGGATGCTCGCGGTGGTGCGCAGGCTGTCACGGCTGCTGTCGGCGGCAATGCGTCGGGTGTGCTGGGCACTGCCGGACGCCTGTTCGCAACTGTGGGCCACCCCTTGTGAGGTGGCGGCCAGTTGTGTCGCCGCAGCGGCAATCTGGCTGATCTGCAACTGCTGGGCTTCGACTTCGCCCAGGGCATCGCTGGAGTGATGGTTGAGGGTTTGCACCGCGTTGCTCAGTTGCAGGGTTTCGTGATCCACCCCTTGCAGGCTGCTGCGCAGTTGCACCACGGCGACGTTCAGCGCGGTGCTGATGACCGCCAGTTCGTCCCGGCCCTGAACCGGCACTTGCAGACTCAGATTGCCATCGCGCAAGGCCTCGGCCAGCACCGTGATGCCGCTGGCGCTGCGGCGGATCGAGGCCTGCAAACAGATGAACAGATACAGTGCCGCCAACAGCAGGCAGCCCAACACGGCGGCCACCATAACGAACTGGCGGATCGCCGAGTCGTGGTAGTAATCCAGGCGCTGATCCAGCGACACCAGCGACTGCTGGCGCAACGAAGCGAGGTCGGAGAGCAGGGCATCGAGACTGCGTTCGAAATCCTCCGGCTTGAGGTTGATGCTGCCGCCGAACACGCCGTCATCCAGCACCTTCAGGCCCGCATCGAGGCGCTTGAGGCTGTCGTGGTACTGCCCGGCCCAGGTTTGCAGGGCGCTGGGCAAGCGCGCTTCGAGCAGGCCTGCGGTCTTCACCAGCTGCTCGCGCGCATCGCCGATGCGACTGCGCAAATCGCGCAGTTGCAAGCGGCTTTGCAGGGTGAACTGCCCGGACACCACCGAGGCCTGGCCTACCGCCGCCAGACGACCGACCCGTTCGATCAGGTCTGGCGCATGCTGGGTGGAGATCTGCGTCAGCAAGTAGGTTTCCAGCCACGGTGCCAGCGTCAGGCGATTGTCCATGGCGATCTGCTCGCGCAAGGCTTGCAGGGCGCTCAAGGCGTTGGTGAAGCGATCATAACCATCCGGCCACCAGCCGACATTGCTCAGGCTTTTTGAGTCGAGGCCATCGAGGGCGGTTTGCAGGGCCTGGTAACGCGACAGGGTCTCGCCCTCGGCGTTTTCTTTTTGCAGGGCATTGCCCAGCTCGGCAGTGGCCTGGCTGACGGCGGGCTGAACGGCATCGAAGGCGGCCATCGCGGCGAGGGTGGCCGGCGTTGGCTGGCGATTGGTTTCCGTGGCGCGCCACCGGGCGGCGCGATCACGCTGGGCGGCGAGCAGGTCATCCAGCGCATCGAGCGCAAGCAGTTGCCGCACCCCGGCGCGTTCGCCTGAGATCAGGTTGAGTTTGTCGCGATAGTCCTGGCCGATCATCCACAGGCTACCGGCCAGCGGCAGGATAAATAGCAGAAACAACAGCTGGAATTTACGTGCGAAGCCAAAACGCCCCAGCAGCCCGATCCCCGGTGATAAAAAAGCCTGCATGCCCCAAGACTCCTCTGGACACCACGCACTATTGGCGTGCGTCGGAGGTTGTGGACTCCGACTCGTGCCCTCTAAAAAGGCCTCGAAAGTTCACCCTTGTCCGCTCTGTAGGCCGACTCTGTAGCGAAACTTCCCATTGTCGGTCTCCTTTGTAAGGAGGCCGCGTTCAAGCAGACAAGGAAGGCAAGATTCAGACCATGGCTTTGCGCCATCAAGGAGGTGGAAATGAAAAATCGAAGTCGTTAGCAGGCTAAGGGGATGGCGTTGCTGCACTGAAAAATGGCACATTGACGCACCTGCACGTTTGTACCTCCTGTTGTCTGGAAATTCCCATGGCTATCAGCAACGCCCAGTCCGGCTCAGTGCCGGCTTCCGCTACGCCCCAAAGCAGTCCCCTGGTGATGCGCATCATCGGCGCCGTAGCGCTGGCGCACTTGATCAACGACCTGATCCAGTCGGTGCTGCCGTCGATCTATCCGATGCTCAAGGCCAACTATGGCCTGACCTTCACCCAGGTCGGCCTGATCACCCTGACATTCCAGTTGACGGCCTCGCTGCTGCAGCCATGGGTCGGTTACTACACCGATCGCCATCCCAAGCCGTGGTTGTTGCCGGCGGGGACGGTCTGCACCCTGGTTGGCATTCTGATGATGTCGGTGGTTGCCAGTTTCCCGTTAATCCTGTTGGCGGCGGGGCTGATCGGCATCGGTTCTTCCACCTTCCACCCGGAAGCGTCCCGCGTGGCGCGCCTGGCTTCGGGCGGACGCTTCGGGCTGGCGCAATCGACCTTCCAGGTCGGCGGTAATGCAGGCTCTGCGTTCGGCCCGTTGCTGGCGGCGGCGATCATCATTCCCTACGGTCAAGGGCACGTGGCCTGGTTCGGCCTGTTCGCGGTGTTTGCGCTGTTCGTGCTCTACCGGATCAGCCGCTGGTACGCCAACCACTTGAACCTGTTCAAGCTCAAGCAGGGCCAGGCTGCGACTCACGGCCTGTCCAAGGGCCGAGTCACCAGTGCGCTGGTGGTACTCGGGTTGCTGGTGTTCTCCAAGTATTTCTACATGTCGAGCCTCACCAGCTACTTCACCTTTTACCTGATCGAGAAGTTCGACCTGTCGGTGGCCAGTTCGCAGTTGCACCTGTTCCTGTTTCTCGGCGCGGTCGCGGCGGGGACATTCTTCGGCGGGCCGATCGGCGACAAGATCGGGCGCAAGGCGGTGATCTGGTTCTCGATCCTCGGTGTTGCACCCTTCACATTGCTGCTGCCCCATGTCGACCTGTTCTGGACCAGCATCCTCAGCGTAGTCATCGGCTTCATCCTCGCCTCGGCGTTCTCGGCCATCGTGGTGTACGCCCAGGAGTTGGTGCCGGGCAATGTCGGGATGATCGCCGGGGTGTTCTTCGGCCTGATGTTCGGTTTCGGCGGGATTGGTGCGGCGCTGCTGGGCCATCTGGCGGACATTCATGGCATCGAATACGTGTACTACCTGTGTTCGTTCCTGCCGCTGTTCGGGGTGTTGGCGATCTTCCTGCCGCGAACCAAAAAGGCATAGAGCTAAAAGATCGCAGCCTTCGGCAGCTCCTACGCCGATCATCTGTAGGAGCTGCCGAAGGCTGCGATCTTTTGAAATTCTCACAAAAAAGCCGCGTATCAAACGCGGCTTTTTCTTGTGCGTATGGCTTACACGTTGAAGCGGAAGTGCATCACGTCGCCGTCCTTGACGATGTAGTCCTTGCCTTCCAGGCGCCATTTGCCGGCTTCCTTGGTACCGGCTTCGCCCTTGTACTGGATGAAATCGTTGTAGGCGATCACTTCGGCGCGGATGAAGCCTTTTTCGAAGTCGGTGTGGATCACGCCAGCGGCTTGTGGTGCGGTGGCACCGACGCGGACGGTCCAGGCGCGGACTTCTTCGACACCGGCGGTGAAGTAGGTCTGCAGGTGCAGCATTTCGTAGCCGGCGCGGATCACGCGGTTCAGGCCAGGCTCTTCGAGGCCCAGGGCTTCGAGGAACATGTCCTTCTCTTCGCCGTCATCGAGCTCGGCGATTTCCGCTTCGATTTTGTTGCACACCGGTACAACCATGGCGCCTTCTTCTTCGGCGATGGCGCGAACAACGTCCAGGTGCGGGTTGTTCTCGAAACCGTCTTCAGCGACGTTGGCGATGTACATGACCGGCTTGGTGGTCAGCAGGTGGAAGCCCTTGATCACCGCTTTTTCGTCGGTGCCCATGTTCTTCATCAGGCTGCGCGCCGGCTTGCCTTCGGTGAAGTGGGCGATCAGTTGCTCCAGCAGGCCTTTCTGGACCACTGCGTCCTTGTCGCCGCCCTTGGCGTTGCGAGCGACTTTCTGCAGTTGCTTCTCGCAGCTGTCGAGGTCGGCGAAGATCAGTTCCAGGTCGATGATTTCGATGTCGCGTTTCGGGTCGACGCTGTTGGAGACGTGAATCACGTTCTCGTCTTCGAAGCAGCGGACCACGTGGGCGATGGCATCGGTTTCACGGATATTGGCCAAAAACTTGTTACCCAGGCCTTCACCTTTCGACGCACCGGCAACCAGGCCAGCGATGTCGACGAACTCCATGGTGGTTGGCAGGATGCGCTTTGGATTGACGATGGCTGCCAGGGCATCCAGGCGCGGATCCGGCATCGGCACGATACCGCTGTTGGGTTCGATGGTGCAGAAGGGGAAGTTCTCGGCCGCGATCCCGGATTTGGTCAGGGCGTTGAACAGGGTGGACTTACCGACGTTAGGCAGGCCGACGATGCCGCAATTGAATCCCATGGTGTTTCCCCGAGGAGTTAGAGTCAGGCCTTCTGGCTGTGCAGGTTTTTCATCGCGCGGTTCCATTCCCCGGCGAGGATATCCGGCAGCACGCCGAGGGCAAAGTCGATGCTGGCATCGAGTTTTTCCTGTTCGGCGCGTGGCGCACGACCCAGGACGAAATTTGAAACCATACTGGCGACGCCCGGGTGGCCAATGCCAAGCCGCAGACGGTAGAACGTATTCTGATTGCCCAGTTGCGCAATGATGTCGCGCAACCCGTTGTGACCGCCATGGCCGCCGCCCTGCTTGAGTTTGGCAACGCCGGGTGGCAGGTCGAGTTCGTCGTGCGCCACGAGGATTTCTTCAGGCTTGATGCGGAAGAAACCGGCGAGTGCCGCCACGGCCTGGCCGCTGCGGTTCATGTACGTGGTGGGAATCAGCAGACGAACATCCTGACCCTGATGCGAATAGCGCCCGGTCAGGCCGAAATATTTGCGGTCCGCCACAAGGTTCACGCCTTGTGCGTTCGCGATGCGCTCAACAAAAAGGGCCCCTGCGTTATGCCGGGTCTGTTCGTATTCAGCGCCTGGATTTCCCAGGCCAACGATCAGTTTGATGGCAGTCACGATAGGGGCCCTTCCTTGGAGTGGTGGATAACATCGCCGCAATCAGGGAAAGCGGCGAAAGTGGACGAAAATTGCTCATTTACCATGATGTAAACTCCGCGTTCTCGCCCGCTTTCTCGCTATGCTCTAGTCCGCGATGTTTCCGGTCACTCCGGCGTACAGAGTAAAATTACTCTGCAGCGCCTTCTGCAGCTTCTGGAGCAACACGTGGAGCGTGGACGTTGGCAACAGCCTTGTCATCACCGTGTGCCAGGGCAACGAACTCAACGCCTTTAGGAGCCTTGAGGTCCGACAGGTGAATGATCGAACCGATTTCAGCGTTAGCCAGGTCGACTTCGATGAACTCAGGCAGATCTTTCGGCAGGCAGGAAACTTCGATC
This sequence comes from Pseudomonas sp. S2_F07, assembly GCF_054668325.1. NCBI lineage: Bacteria > Pseudomonadati > Pseudomonadota > Gammaproteobacteria > Pseudomonadales > Pseudomonadaceae > Pseudomonas > Pseudomonas sp. S2_F07. The sequence goes on along the minus strand of NZ_CP162758.1, from coordinate 2,867,156 downwards.
TCGGCAACAACGTGCGAGATTTCGCCGCCTTTCTTGGTCGGTGCTTCTTCGTTGATGAAGTGCACTGGAACGATAGCGGTCAGTTTCTGGCCAGCTACTACGCGTACGAAGTCAGCGTGCATCACGTGGCCTTTGGCCGGGTGACGCTGCAGGGCTTTGATCACGACGTTCTGCTTGGTGCCACCAACGTTCAGCTCGATGATGTGGCTGTAAGCCGCTTCGTTTTCGAGCAGTTTGGCAACTTCTTTGGCCAGCATGCTGATGGATTCAGGGGCTTTTTCGCCACCGTAAACTACAGCTGGAACCAGGGCGGCGAGACGACGCAGGCGGCGGCTCGCACCTTTCCCCAGGTCGGAACGCACTTCAGCATTCAGGGTAAAATCGTTCATGTTGTATCTCCAAAATAACCACACTCGCCCCAGCGTTTGCGACCAGCGCTAAAGGCGATATGGGCAAAAAAGCCCCGCCCCGACAGGAATGCCGGGGCGGGGCGCTTTTCGTCAACGAGACATTTCGAGAAGGGCAGGGCCCTTAGCGGAACATCGCGCTGATCGATTCTTCATTGCTGATGCGGCGGACCGCCTCGGCAACTACCGGTGCGATATCCAGTTGGCGGATACGCGCACAGGCTTGTGCTGCAGCGGACAGCGGGATGGTGTTAGTCACCACCAGCTCGTCCAGCACGGAATTTTCAATGTTTTCGATCGCCCGACCCGACAGCACAGGGTGCGTGCAGTAGGCGAAAACCTTGGCTGCGCCATGCTCTTTCAGGGCCTTGGCCGCATGGCACAGGGTGCCGGCGGTATCGACCATGTCATCGACCAGAATACAGGTACGCCCTTCGACATCACCGATGATATGCATCACTTCAGAGTGATTGGCTTTCTCACGGCGTTTGTCGATGATCCCGAGATCCACGCCCAGGGATTTGGCAACGGCACGTGCACGCACGACGCCGCCAATGTCCGGGGACACGATCATCAGGTTTTCGAAGCGCTGATCTTCGATGTCATCCACCAGAACCGGGGAGCCGTAGATGTTATCTACCGGAATATCGAAGAAACCCTGGATTTGGTCAGCATGCAGATCAACCGTGAGAACACGGTCGATGCCGACTACGGTAAGCATGTCAGCAACGACTTTCGCGCTGATAGCCACACGTGCGGAACGCGGACGGCGATCCTGTCGGGCATAACCAAAGTAAGGAATAACAGCAGTGATACGAGTAGCCGAGGAGCGGCGGAAGGCATCAGCCATCACTACCAGTTCCATCAGGTTATCGTTGGTCGGAGCGCAAGTCGGCTGAATAATGAAGACGTCTTTACCGCGAACGTTTTCATTGATCTCGGCTGTAATTTCGCCGTCGGAGAATTTACCGACAGAGATGTCACCGAGAGGGATATGCAGCTGACGTACAACACGCCGAGCCAGATCGGGGTTAGCGTTCCCCGTAAAGACCATCATCTTGGACACGCGCAGTACCTGAAGGCTGAGGGTAACCTGGATGAGTATAGGAAAATGGCAGGGGCGGCTGGATTCGAACCAACGCATGGCAGGATCAAAACCTGCTGCCTTACCGCTTGGCGACGCCCCTGTATCTGTTGCAACGATTACCCAGTAATCGGTTCCTTTAGAGCAGACTTTGCAGCTTGCGATGCAACATCGAAACGTTGCTTCCTTTTGCTACAAACCCTGTAAGGGTCTCTGTAAGAAGGGCCGAGACTTTATCAGCTTCAGCTTTGCTTGGGAAGCCCCCAAACACACAACTTCCAGTTCCGGTGAGTTTTGCTTCGGTAAATTTACCTAAAAAATTCAAAGCGTTACGTACCTCTGGATAACGCCTTGTTACCACCGGCAAGCAGTCATTACGACTGTTTCCCTTGGGAACGGGGCGCACTTTAATGGGAGGAGTGTTACGTGTCAACAACGGATCTGAAAAAATTTCTGCCGTACTTACAGAGACTTGCGGCACCAGCACCAGATACCACGGTTCTTCCGGGTCGACAGGGGTCAGTTTCTCCCCCACGCCCTCGGCGAAAGCCGCGTGGCCACGTACGAAAACCGGGACGTCGGCGCCCAGCGTCAACCCCAGCCCGGCAAGGCGATCTTCATCCCAGCCCAATTGCCACAGATGATTCAAACCAAGCAAAGTCGTTGCGGCATTCGAGCTGCCGCCACCGATGCCGCCGCCCATTGGAAGGATCTTGTCGATCCAGATATCGACGCCCAGCGGGCAAGCGGATTGCTCCTGAAGTTTTCTGGCGGCCTTGACGATCAGGTTGCTGTCGTGGGGGACACCCGGGAATTCGGTGTGCAATTGAATGACACCGTCATCGCGCAGGGCGTAGGTGATTTCGTCGCCGTAATCGAGAAACTGAAACATTGTCTGCAGTTCGTGGTAGCCGTCTTCGCGGCGACCCAGAATGTGCAGCATCAGATTGAGTTTGGCCGGCGAGGGCAGCGTCAGGCGATTGTCCGGCATGTCATTGCCCCAGTTTGCGCGGTTGCCAGACCTTGATCACCAGCGTGACATCAAGGTCGGTGCCGCTGAGCTTGATACGCTCGGGCAACCAGTAACCGTTTTGCTCGGTGTAGGCGGTGTAGTCGACCTTCCAGCCATCCTGTTCCAGGCTGGCCAGGCGGCTGTCGCCGTCCAGGGTCAGGCGACTTTTAGTGTCGGGAGCCGGGAGCCCGCGCACCCACCAGGCCAGGTTGGATACCGGCAATTTCCAGCCCAGCTGTTCTTCGAGCAGCACTTCCGGGTTCGGCGCGTCGTAGCGTCCCTGGTTGGCGACTTCCAGCGACACCTTGCCCGGACGTCCGGTCAGGCGAGCGGCGCCGCGGCCCAGTGGTCCGGACAGGCGAATGTCGTAGTAATCCTGGCGCTGCAACCAGAACAGCGTGCCGCTGCCCGAGTCTTTCGGGGCGCGGATGCCGATCTTGCCGTCGATCTGCCAGCCATCGAGGCCGGTCAGTTGCTGTTTGTGCTCGCGCCATTGGGCGGCGTTGCCATGACCCTCGACCGATTCGCGGGGACCCAGGCCTGCGCAGCCGGCGAGCAGGGCGATAAAACTGAAAACGATGAAATGGCGCAAAAACATAATCTTAAAGAGTCTCTGATCCGGTCAGGCGTTTGATGGTGCCGCGCAGGGTCGGGCTGTCGGGTTGTTCCTTGAGGAACTTGCCCCAGACTTGTTTCGCTTCACGCTGTTTGCCGTTGGCCCACAGGACTTCGCCCAGGTGCGCAGCGACTTCCTGGTCGGGGAAGCGTTCCAGGGCCTGGCGCAGCAGGCGCTCGGCTTCGTCGAGATTGCCCATGCGGTAATTCACCCAGCCAAGGCTGTCGAGCACCGCCGGGTCTTCCGGGCTGATCCGGTGCGCCTGTTCGATCAGGGCCTTGGCTTCGGCGTAGCGCGTGGTGCGGTCGGACAGGGTGTAGCCGAGGGCGTTCAACGCCATGGCATTGTCCGGGTCGCGCTTGATGATCGTGCGCAGGTCTTTTTCCATCTGCGCCAGGTCATTGCGTTTTTCCGCCTGCATGGCGCGGGTGTAGAGCAGGTTCAAATCGTCCGGATATTGCTGCAAGGCTTGTTGCAGAACGTTCCAGGCCTTGTCGCCCTGATTGTTGGCGGACAGGGTTTCGACTTCGATCAGGTACAACTGGATCGCGTAATCGGGCTGCTCGTCGCGCTCAGCCGCCAGTTTGCGTTGGGCTTCGGCGGTCTTGCCGTTGTCGATCAGAATGTCGGCCTGGCGCAATTGCGCCGGCAGGTAGTCGCTGCCCGGACCAACCTTGGCGTATTCGATCAGCGCGCCTTGCGGGTCGTTCTGTTCTTCGGCGATGCGGCCGAGGTTCAGGTGTGCCGAGTCGACATGGCTTTCCCGGGCGATCAGGTCTTCAAGATAACCCTTGGCCTCGTTCCAGGCCTTGGCTTCCAGGCAGACCAGTGCCAGGGAGTAACGCAGTTCGTCGTCTTCCGGGTATTGCTGGACCAGGCTCGAGAACTCGGCCTTGGCGTCGTCCATGCGGTCCTGTTCAACCAGCATCCGCGCGTAAGTCAGGCGCAGGCGTTTGTCGTCCGGGTACTTCTTGATGCTTTTTTGCAGCAGCGGCAAGGCCTCGTCACCGCGATCGAGGGTTTGCAGCAGGCGTGCGCGCAGCAGGATCGGCGCGATTTCGCCGTCGTCCGGCGGGTTGTCTTCCAGCAGCTTCAACGCGCCTTTGGTGTCGCCGTCCTGTTGCATCAGCAAGGCCTTGCCGAAAATCAGCTGGCTGTTGTCCGGATGACGTTGCAACAAACGGTCGAAACTTTTCATCAAGCCGTTGCGGGTGTCCTGGTCGGTGTCGGCCGCGGACAGCGCAAGGAAGTCGAAATGGGTGTCGCCCTTGCCTTGCAGGACTTTCTCCATATAGACCATGGAGTCGTCATAACGACCGGTGCGTGCCAGCTGCACGGCAGCGGCGCGTTGCGCTTCGAGGTCGTCGGGGGCGTTCCTGGCCCAGATCAGCGCAGTGTCCAGGGCTGCCTGATCGGCGCCCAGATATTCGGCGATACGAAATGCGCGCTCGGAGATGCCCGGATCCTGGGTGTTGATGGCCTGGGTCACATAGTTGTCCAGGGCAATGTCGAAACGATTGCGCTGGCCCGCCAGTTCGGCACTCAACAGGCTGAAAATGGTTTCCTCGCTGAATGAGCTGTAGACCTTGGGCTTTTCAGGGGCCGGGGTGCTGTCTTCAACCGGTGGCGCACTGTCCGACGACACGGGGGCCAAGGCCTGGCAGCCGCTGAGGAAGGCAAGAGCGAGGAGCAACGCGGAAGATCTATTCATATAGGAGGAGGACGACTAACCTGCGGTCGGATCATCATGACACAAGCTTTCGGCCAAACATAACCGGCCCGGCAATTTACCTGCCAGCCCGATAGAAGACTCCTGGGGATCCTTTAAACGAGAACCGCTCGCAACGTCGGCGTCGTCTACTGGCACGATAGATATCGAGTAGTTGTTCTGATTCCGTCGAAGTAGGACAATTGTCGGCTTCACGTCACAATCAGCGACTTTGAATGGCCTTCCTTGCACTCGGTATTAACCACAAGACTGCTTCAGTAGACGTCCGCGAGCGCGTGGCTTTTACCCCTGAGCAGCTGGTTGAGGCCTTGCAGCAGCTCTGCCGACTCACCGACAGCCGCGAAGCTGCGATCCTCTCCACCTGCAATCGCAGTGAACTCTATATAGAACAGGATCACCTGTCGGCAGACGTCGTGCTGCGCTGGCTGGCCGAATATCATCATTTGAGCTACGACGAGCTGCGCGAAAGCGCCTATGTGCATGAAGATGATGCGGCAGTTCGTCACATGATGCGGGTCGCTTCCGGGCTCGACTCGCTGGTGTTGGGCGAACCGCAGATTCTCGGCCAGATGAAGTCGGCCTATGCCGTGGCTCGCGAGGCCGGGACCATCGGGCCGTTGCTCGGGAGGCTGTTCCAGGCCACGTTCAATGCGGCCAAGCAGGTGCGCACCGACACGGCTATCGGCGAGAACCCGGTATCGGTGGCGTTTGCCGCGGTGAGCCTGGCCAAGCAGATTTTCAGCGACCTGCAACGCAGCCAGGCCTTGCTGATCGGTGCCGGCGAGACCATCACCCTGGTCGCCCGCCATCTGCATGACCTGGGTGTAAAGCGCATTGTGGTCGCCAACCGTACCCTGGAGCGCGCAAGCATCCTGGCCGAACAGTTCGGTGCTCATGCGGTGTTGTTGTCGGATATTCCGGCAGAGCTGGTGCGCAGCGACATCGTCATCAGTTCCACCGCCAGCCAGTTGCCAATCCTGGGCAAGGGTGCAGTGGAAAGCGCCTTGAAACTGCGCAAGCACAAACCGATCTTCATGGTGGATATCGCTGTTCCCCGCGACATCGAGCCAGAAGTCGGCGAGCTGGACGACGTTTACCTGTATAGCGTCGACGATCTCCACGAAGTGGTTGCCGAGAACCTCAAGAGTCGTCAGGGCGCAGCCCAGGCCGCCGAAGAGATGGTCTCGATCGGCGCCGAAGACTTCATGGTCCGCCTGCGTGAGTTGGCGGCGGTGGACGTGCTCAAGGCCTATCGTCAACAGAGCGAACGCCTGCGCGACGAAGAATTGCAAAAGGCCCAGCGCATGCTGGCCAACGGCAGCAGTGCCGAAGAGGTGCTGGTGCAACTGGCTCGCGGGCTGACCAACAAACTGTTGCATGCACCGAGCGTGCAGTTGAAAAAGCTCTCTGCCGAAGGTCGCCTGGATGCGCTGGCGATGGCCCAGGAACTCTTTGCCCTCGGTGAGGGCTCATCGGATAGCTTTTCGGATAAAAAACCGCAATGAAAGCGTCACTGCTCAATAAGCTGGATATCCTCCAGGACCGTTTCGAGGAATTGACTGCCCTGCTGGGCGACGGCGAGGTCATTTCCGATCAAAACAAGTTCCGCACCTATTCCAAGGAGTACGCGGAAGTTGAACCGATCGTGGGCGCCTATAAACAGCTGCTGAAAGTGCAGGACGACCTCGAAGGCGCCCAGGCACTGCTCAAGGACAGCGACCCGGACATGCGTGAAATGGCCGTGGAAGAAGTCCGCGAGGCCAAGGAACGCCTGGTCACGCTCGAAGCCGACCTGCAACGCATGCTGCTGCCCAAGGACCCGAACGACGGGCGCAATGTGTTCCTCGAGATCCGTGCCGGTACCGGCGGTGACGAGGCGGCGATTTTCTCCGGCGACCTGTTCCGCATGTATTCGCGTTACGCCGAGCGTCGTGGCTGGCGGGTGGAGATCCTCTCGGAAAACGAGGGTGAACACGGCGGCTATAAAGAGGTGATTGCCCGGGTCGAGGGCGACAACGTCTACGGCAAGCTGAAGTTCGAATCCGGCGCGCACCGTGTGCAGCGGGTTCCGGCGACGGAATCCCAGGGCCGCATCCACACGTCGGCCTGCACCGTGGCGGTATTGCCCGAGCCGGACGAACAGGAGGCCATCGAGATCAACCCGGCCGACCTGCGCGTCGATACCTATCGCTCCTCCGGCGCCGGTGGCCAGCACGTCAACAAGACCGACTCGGCGATCCGTATCACGCACTTGCCGTCCGGCATCGTCGTTGAGTGCCAGGAGGAACGTTCACAGCACAAGAACCGCGCCCGGGCGATGTCCTGGTTGTCGGCCAAGCTGAACGATCAGCAGACCTCCGCTGCGGCCAACGCCATCGCCAGCGAGCGCAAGTTGCTGGTCGGCTCCGGTGATCGCTCCGAGCGCATCCGCACCTACAATTTTGCCCAGGGCCGGGTCACCGACCACCGGGTCAACCTGACCTTGTATTCCCTCGACGAGATCCTCGCCGGCGGTGTCGAGGCGGTGATCGAGCCGTTGCTGGCCGAGTACCAGGCCGATCAACTGGCAGCGATAGGTGAGTAAATGACGATCATTGCCAGTTTGTTGCGCGCCGCCGATTTACCCGACTCGCCGACGGCGCGTCTGGATGCCGAACTGCTACTGGCGGCGGCGTTGGGCAAGTCCCGCAGTTTTTTGCACACCTGGCCGGAGCGCATCGTACCGAGCGAAGCGGCGCTGACGTTTGCCGAATACTTGCAACGCCGCCGCAGCGGTGAGCCGGTGGCCTATATTCTTGGCCAGCAGGGTTTCTGGAAACTGGACCTGGAAGTGGCACCGCACACGCTGATCCCACGCCCCGACACCGAGTTGTTGGTGGAAGCCGCGCTGGAACTGTTGCCGGCCACACCGGCCAGGGTACTCGACCTCGGCACCGGCAGCGGCGCCATCGCCCTGGCCCTGGCCAGCGAACGCCCGGCATGGAATGTCACCGCCGTGGATCGCGTGCTGGAGGCCGTGGCCCTGGCCGAACGCAATCGCCAGCGCCTGCATCTGGGTAACGCCACCGTGCTGAGCAGCCATTGGTTCAGCGCTCTGGAAGGTCAGCGCTTTCAACTGATCATCAGCAATCCGCCCTACATCGCAGCGGCCGATCCGCATCTGGTCGAGGGCGATGTGCGCTTCGAACCGGCCAGCGCCCTGGTGGCGGGTATCGACGGGCTCGACGATCTGCGCCTGATCGTCGCCCAGGCACCGGACCATCTGGATGCCGGTGGTTGGCTGATGCTCGAACACGGCTATGATCAGGCCGAGGCGGTCCGCGATTTGCTGCTGACCCGGGGTTTTGAAGAAGTCCACAGCCGCACCGATCTGGGCGGTCACCAACGCATCAGTCTGGGGCGCCTGCCGTGCTGAATGATCAGGAATTGTTGCGTTACAGCCGGCAGATTCTGCTGCAACACATCGATATCGACGGCCAGTTGCGGCTCAAGCAAAGCCGCGTATTGATCGTCGGCCTTGGCGGCCTTGGCGCGCCCGTGGCGCTGTATCTGGCGGCCGCCGGGGTTGGCGAGTTGCACCTGGCGGACTTCGACACGGTCGACCTGACCAACCTGCAACGCCAGATCATTCACGACACCGACAGCGTCAGCATGACCAAGGTCGATTCGGCAATCAAGCGCCTGACCGCGATCAATCCCGAGATTCAACTGATCGCCCATCGTGCGGCGCTGGATGAGGATTCCCTGGCCGCCGTGGTGGGTGGGGTGGATCTGGTCCTCGATTGTTCCGACAATTTTTCCACCCGTGAAGCGGTCAATGCCGCTTGCGTGGCGGCCGGCAAACCGCTGGTCAGCGGTGCGGCGATTCGCCTCGAAGGGCAACTGTCGGTGTTCGATCCGCGTCGACCGGAGAGTCCGTGCTACCACTGTTTATACGGGCACGGCAGCGAAGCCGAATTGACCTGTAGCGAGGCCGGCGTGGTCGGTCCGCTGGTGGGGCTGGTCGGCAGTCTGCAAGCGCTTGAAGCGCTGAAGTTGCTGGCCGGATTCGGCGAGCCGCTAGTGGGGCGCCTGCTGTTGATCGATGCCTTGGGCACGCGCTTCCGTGAATTGCGGGTCAAGCGCGATCCGGGCTGCAGTGTCTGTGGGTCGAAACATGCGTGAAGCGCCGATTGGCGTGTTCGACTCCGGTGTCGGCGGGCTCTCGGTACTGGCCGAGATCCAGCGTTTGCTGCCTAATGAATCTCTGCTGTACGTCGCCGACTGCGGGAATGTTCCCTACGGCGAGAAAACCCCGGAATTTATCCGGCAGCGTTGCAGCGTGATGGCCGACTTCTTTCGGCAACAGGGCGCCAAGGCCTTGGTGCTGGCGTGTAACACGGCGACGGTTGCCGGTGTCGCCGACTTGCGTCGCGACTATCCAGAATGGCCCATCGTTGGCATGGAGCCGGCAGTCAAGCCGGCCGCCGCCGCAACCCGCTCCGGCGTGGTGGGGGTGCTGGCCACCACCGGTACCTTGCAGAGCGCCAAGTTCGCCGCGTTGCTCGACCGCTTCGCCACGGACGTGAAAGTGATCACCCAGCCCTGCCCCGGGCTGGTGGAGCTGATTGAAAACGGCGACCTGCGCAGCCCGGAGTTGCGTCAGCTGTTGGCTGGATATGTTCGGCCACTGCTGGCTGCCGGCGCGGACACCCTGATTCTCGGCTGCACCCACTACCCCTTTCTCAAGCCGATGCTGCGGCAGATGATCCCCGAGGACATCAGCCTGATCGACACCGGCGCCGCCGTCGCGCGGCAACTTCAGCGTCTGCTGGCCGAAGGCGAGCTGCTCGCCGATGGGCCGGCCCGTGAGGCACAGTTCTGGACCAGCGCCGATCCGCTACATTTCAGAAATATCTTGCCGATATTGTGGAATACGGCTGGCGTTGTGCGAAGCTTCAGCAGGTAGAAGGCTGTCCGGGGGGAATACGAAGAGTCGGGTGAACTTCTGATAAATCGCTGACTTCTATAGTTTTGCAGGGCTTGGCAACAAAAAAACCATACGAAATCGTTCGCAAAAGGAAGTTTCAAGTGAAGCGACTATTCTGCTTGGCCGCGATTGCGGCCGCACTTTTGGGGCACACTTTTACCGCGCAGGCGGCAGGTGTGGAGTTTGCCGTGGGGCAAACCGGCGAGTCGACCATGACCTATCGATTGGGGATGCAATTCGATTGGGACCAGAGCTGGTGTCAGAGTGACGTGGGTCGTCTGACCGGTTATTGGGACGGCGCCTACACCTATTGGGAAGGTGACAAGACATCCAGTAACCACAGCCTGTCGTTCTCGCCCGTGCTTGTTTATGAATTTTCCGGCCAGAACGTCAAACCCTACATCGAGTTTGGGGTTGGCGTGGCAGCCTTTGCCAGCACCGAAGTCGAAAACAACGATCTGGGCAGCGCCTTCCAGTTTGAAGACCGCTTTGGTTTCGGTTTGCGCTTTGCCGGCGGGCATGAAGTCGGGGTCCGCGCGACGCACTATTCCAATGCCGGGATCACCACTCCGAACGATGGTGTAGAAAGTTACGCATTGCATTACACGATGCCGTTGTAAGGCGCAACGCTGTACTAAATGTGGGAGCGGGCTTGCTCCCACATTGGTATTGGGACAACTTCAAACTAGCGATACGCCGTCGAAATCCCCTGGCGCTCTTCGATGCACTCCGGTGCGCCCATCTCGAACTCCCGGCAGATCAGCGGGCGTTTTTCGTAGATGGTGCACATCATCGTGTTGCGATCCAGCGCGGCACACCAGCCGTCATCCAGGCGCAGCATCACTTCCCCACCCCAGTCATCGGTATCGATGAACCGTTCAGGCACGCCCGTATCGGTGATCAGCATGACTTCGAGCTGGCAGCAGCAGGCCGCGCAGGTCGAGCAGGTGACTGCGGGTTCCGCGATTTGCGTATGGGGGATGGTTTTCATGGTGCGCAGTGTAAGGCAGTCACCGGGTGCTGTGTGAAAGGTCGGACGGACGCTCAAGTATCGGAACGTCCGGGATACCGATGCCGATAATGGCGATTTTCAGGGTTGATCCTTGATCGGCGGCTGGCTGCGTATCATGCGCTTGCCGATTTCCAGTTTCACTTGGTCCGGCCGTTTGGCGAGTGGCCAGAGGGCGCCCATGAACGCCGCCGGGAAAGCGATTTCCAGCGGGCGGTCCTTGAGTTTTTCGAAGATGTGCCGCGCGGCTTTCTCCACCGGCCAGCTCAAAGCCATGGAGGAGTCGTTTTTCGCTGTCAGCGGCGTCTCGACAAACCCGGGGCTGATCACCGTGAGTTCTATGCCTTCCGGGGCCAGGTCGATGCGCAGTGACTCGAACAGGTAACGCAGCCCGGCCTTTGAGGTGCCGCAGGCTTCTGCCTTGGGCAGTGGCAGGTAAGTCACCGTGCTGGCCATGGCGATCATATGCGGTGCGGTACCGGCCCGCAGCAAAGGCAGGGCGGCCTCGATGCAATAACTGCTGGCCAACAGGTTGGTACGCACCACGTGCTCGACAATCGACGCATCGAACTGCTTGGCATCCACGTACTCGCAGGTACCGGCGTTGAGTATCACGGTGTCCAGCGAGCCCCAGTCTTCGGCAATCTGCTCGCCGATCTCGCGCACGGTCTGGCTGTTGGTCAGGTCTCCGGCGACCACCAGCACCTGCCCCGGGTAACGGAGCGACAAGTCTTTCAGTGGTGCCACGGTGCGCGAACTGACGGCCAGGTGCGCACCGGTTTTGAGGATTTCTTCGGCCAGGGCGGCACCAATGCCACTGCTGGCACCGGTCAGCCAGTATCGTCGTGCGAGCGTACGACTCATCCCAATCTCCTTTTCAGCCGGGCAATTGCCCGGCCCAATACGGGTAAATGTCCATCATGCAAAGCCCCGGCATCGAAGTCATCCCGGAGGCGATAATTCATGATCCAACGGCGGCATACTGCCGCAAGGGCAGGTTTTTGAATACCGTCAACGCACGCGTACGGGAAGCGCTCAAGTCGACGATCGGTGGGGGGTAATCCACAACACCGAAAAGGCCGCCGAGATTGGCGGGGTTGTGCACGTCCTTTTTGTTCAGCCCGGCCAGTTCCGGCAACCACTGCTTAATGAACACGCCTTCGGGGTCGAATTTTTCCGACTGGCTCAACGGGTTGAAAATCCGGAAGTAAGGCGCCGAGTCGGTGCCGGTGGACGAACTCCACTGCCAGCCACCATTGTTCGCCGCCAGGTCGCCGTCAATCAGGTGACGCATGAAAAAGCGTTCGCCTTCGCGCCAGTCGATCAGCAGGTTTTTGGTCAGGAACATCGCCACCACCATGCGCAGGCGGTTGTGCATCCAGCCGGTTGCCAGCAGTTGGCGCATGGCGGCGTCGATGATCGGCAAGCCGGTACGCGCCTGTTGCCAGGCGGCCAGTTCTTCTGGGGCGTTGCGCCAGGCCAGGGCTTCGGTTTCCGGACGAAACGCGCGGTGCCGGGAAACCCGTGGGTAACCCACCAGGATGTGTTTGTAAAACTCGCGCCACAGCAGTTCGTTGATCCAGGTGACGGCGCCGGTCTTGCCGCTTTCGAATTCACCTTGATTGCTGTTCAAGGCCGCGTGCAGGCATTGGCGTACAGAAATCACCCCGGCGGCGAGATAGGCCGAGAGCTGACTGGTACCGGGCTTCGCCGGGAAATCCCGTTCGCTTTGATAGTGCTCGATCTGTGCATCGCTAAAGCTGTCGAGGCGATGCCGGGCTGCGGCTTCTCCCGCCGGCCACAGGTTGCGCAGGTTAGCAGCAGGTGTTGCGAAACCGTCGATCCTCAAGGGGATCGCATCGCTGGCAATGTTCAGCGGCGCTTGTTTGTGCGGCGCCCCTACCAGGCTGGGCAGCGAGTGGTGCAGGCGCTCGTAGCAGACTTTGCGGAACTGGCTGAAGACCTGGAAGTAAGTGCCGGTGCGGGTCAGCACGCTCCCGGGCCTGAACAGCAATTGATCGAGGTAGCGGTGAACTTCGATGCCTTCGGCCTGTAGCGTCCGGGCGACCGCTGCATCGCGACGGGACTCGTGGATGCCGTATTCCTCGTTGAGGTGCAACGCGTCGACCTGCCACTCTCGGCACAGGTTCAGCAATACGCTGGGCACGTCATCCCAGCGGGGAGCCTGGCGGATCAGCAGGGGAATGTTCAGTTGACCCAGCTCGCGGCTCATTTCGCGCAGGTTACGCAGCCAGAAGTCCACTTTGCAGGGCGCATCATCGTGTACCAGCCATTGTTCCGGACTCAGCAGATACACCGCCACGCACGGGCCGCGAGCCGCGGCGGCCGAGAGGGCGGTGTTGTCATGCAGGCGCAAGTCGCTGCGCAGCCAGATCAATTGCATTTTGTTATCCACGGGATCCATTTAAATCAGTCCTCGCTGAACGAGTGCCTGATGTGCCGACAACGGATCTTCGGCCAGGTACAAATCAGCGATCTCGGCAGTACTTGCAGACAACTCGGCGTGGTGGATGCATACCGTTGGTCCGGCAATCATTTTTGGGCAACTGACGCCTTTGAAAAGTTTCGGCAGTTGCGCCGGATTCAGGGCTTTGCTTGAGTACAGCAGAACCCCGCGGGGTTGCAGAAGTTCGACTGCCAGTGCCAGTTCGCCGACAGGCAGCGGCCAGTCGAAGACCTCCACCGGGCAATCCGCACTGCTGACCAGCCAAGCCGTGAGCCACAGGTGCGGTTCCATGGGCAGGTCCGAATGGTTGACCAGCAGCAACGGCGCGGTGCGCAACTGACGGTTGTTATGGTAGATGCGCGCACCGAACTTGCTGCGCAGCCAGGCACAAAAAAAGCCCCGCTCCATCTGCGCCCCGAACTGGCCTTGCCAGCGTTGCTCCAGAGCGGCCAGCAAGGGCATCAGCAATTGCTCGCACAGGGTTCGCGGCGGATACAGCGCCATCGCCTGATTGACGCTGTCGTCCAGGGCACGCTCCTGCAATCGGCTGACCGCCAGCAGTAACGTTTGCAGCAAGGCGTGCCAATCGTTGTCGACGGACTCGCTGAAGGCTTGAGGCGTGTCGAGCAATGGCTTGACCTGGCTGACGGCAACGCCACGGTTGAGCCAGGTGAGGATGGTCTGGATGCGTTGTACGTGGTCGGCCGAGAACAACCGATGGCCCTTGGGCGTGCGCAGCGGCACGATCAGACCATAGCGCCGCTCCCAGGCGCGCAAGGTCACGGCATTGACCCCGGTTTGCCGCGCCACTTCACGGATCGGCAGCCAGCCTTCGTCCAGCGCCTTTTTAAAGTCATCGCCGAGGTCTTCGCGGGCGCTGGTGTCGAGTCCTTTTTTCATCAGATGGCGTTTCGCAGGCTGAGGTTTTCCGGGTGCGGTTGCAGGTAAACCTGCTGTGCGATGTACGGATCGGGGTGTTGGCGAAAGTGATGCTTGAGCAGCGTCAGCGGCACCACCAGCGGCACGATGCCCAGGCGGTACTGGCTGATCACGTGCTGCACTTCCTGCTTGTCTTCGCCGCTGATGGCCTGTTTCAGGTAGCCGCTGAGGTGTTGCAGGACGTTGGTGTGAGTACGGCGGGTGGCGCATTTTTTCAGCGCCGCCATCAGTTCGCTGAAATAGCGGGGGCCCAGTTCATGCGGATCGGTTTTGCCCATGTTGCCCAGCAGGTGGCCCAGGGTTTTGTACTGCACCGGGTTGTGGGCCATCAGCAGGTATTTGTAGCGCGAGTGAAAGTCCGTGAGACCACGCCGAGTCATGCCCTCCTGGCGCAGTTGCTGCCAGGCGCTGTAGGCGAACACCCGGGTAAGGAAGTTTTCCCGTAGCACCGGATCGTTGAGCCGACCGTCTTCCTCCACCGGCAAGTCCGGGTGCCGCAGGCAGAAGGCCCGGGCATAGATCCCGCGCCCGTCTCTGTCCGCCCGCGCGCCGTTGGCGTGGTAGACCTTGACCCGCTCCAGCCCGCAGGACGGGGAATTTTGCATGAAAATATAGCCGCAGATATCCCCCAACTGCGCTGCCATGTCCCGGCCGTAGGTGTCCAGTGGTTGCGTCACGTTAAGCTTGTGATCGAGGGTGCCCACGGCTTCGGGTTGATCCGCGCTGCCCACCAGTCGAATCGGTTGGCGCGGTACACCCAGGCCGATGGCCACTTCCGGGCAGACCGGGATGAAATCGAAGTAGTCAGTGAGGGTGCGGCTGCACAGCCGCGACTCTTTGTGCCCGCCGTTGTAGCGCACATCAAGGCCCATCAGGCAGGCGCTGATGGCGATTTTCGGTTTGGCGGGGGAGTGGAGCATCGGAGCACCTCGAATCTGAACCTGTACAAACATTCGCGTCTGTACAAGATAACTTCATCATAGATTCGAAGTTATACAAGTCAAATTTTTTGTATAGGTTTTTGGCGGGCTGCTGTCCAAGGCGACAGCAGCGATTTGCTCGGATCGATGCCCTTTACTGCAGGTGCTCATGCAGGCGGCGGGCGGCTTCCTGACCGCTGAGCCAGGCTCCTTCGACGCGTCCGGACAGGCACCAGTCGCCACAGGCATACAGCCCCAGGTCGGCATCGGCCAGGGTACCCCATTCGTGACTGCTGGCGGGGCGGGCGTAGAGCCAGCGGTGGGCGAGGCTGAAGCTCGGCGCGGGCATGGAGTCGTGCAGCAGTTCGGCGAAGGCGCCGTGCAACTGCTCGATCACCGCTTCCTTGGACAGGTCGATGTGCTGGCGACTCCAGGCGCTGGTGGCGTGCAGCACCCAGGTGTCGAGTGTGTTGTCGCGTCCGGGTTTGCTGCGGTTTCGGGCCAGCCAGTCGAGTGGGCTGTCCTGTACGAAGCAGCCTTCCATGGGCGTTTCCAGTGGCGTTTCGAAGGCCAGGGCGATGGCCCAGGTCGGGTCCATTTTCACCCCGGCGGCGGCCCCGGCCAGTTTCGGCGCCGATGCCAGCAAAGCTGTGGCCTGAGGGGCCGGCGTGGCGATGACCACGTGGCTGAACGGTCCGTGGGTGAAGCCTTCGGCGTCCTGCAGGTGCCAGTGTTCTTCACCGCGATAGACCTCGGTGATCCGGCAGGCGAAATGCACTTCCAGGTCACCGAGCAGCGCGCGGGTGATGGCGCTCATGCGGGGTGTGCCGACCCAGCGGGTCTGCTCGTCCGGCGACAGGTTGAGCTGGCCGCCATGGTAGGTATACAGCTGCGGCGTCCACTCGGCGACCCAGCCTTTGGCTTGCCAGCGCTGGACTTCGTTGACAAAACGCCGGTCGCGGGCAGTGAAATACTGCGCGCCCATGTCCAGGGCACCCGCATCGCTGCGCTTGCTCGACATGCGCCCGCCGCTGCCGCGGCTTTTATCGAATAGTTGAACCACGTACCCGAGGTCCGTCAGGGCCTGGGCGGCGGAGAGTCCGGCAATGCCGGTGCCGATGATTGCGACAGGTACAGTCATAGGGGCCTCGTTTACCTTTCTGTACAGACTACGCTGGGGTTCAAACCTGTACAATATTGTTTTTTGGTATAACTTTTAGCGTTCTCGATCTGACAGCTTGGCCTATTGTTAAACATAGAGCCTGCTCGATACCAAAGATCCCTGCTTATAAAAATAGACTAATGGACAAGGTAAAACGCCACGCGAGGAAGAAGTCATGCACATATTGCTGACCGGCGGTACTGGTTTGATAGGACGTCAGCTCTGCCGGC
This sequence comes from Pseudomonas sp. S2_F07, assembly GCF_054668325.1. Lineage (NCBI taxonomy): Bacteria > Pseudomonadati > Pseudomonadota > Gammaproteobacteria > Pseudomonadales > Pseudomonadaceae > Pseudomonas > Pseudomonas sp. S2_F07. Next base: position 2,850,612 of record NZ_CP162758.1, on the reverse strand, counting down.
ACTGGTTGGGCCAAGGTCATCGCCTGACAGTCTGGAGTCGCCAACCTGAAAATGTCGCGAAAATATGTGGTGCCCAAGTGCGTGGAATTGCCCGTTTGGAGGATCTCGGGCAGGAACCTGTCGATGGGATTATCAATCTTGCCGGTGCGCCGATTGCCGCCCGGCCCTGGACGCACAAACGCAAAGCCCTGTTGTGGAGCAGTCGCATCTCGCTGACCGAAACCCTGCTGGCCTGGCTGGAAAGCCGCGAACAGAAACCCCGGGTGCTGATCTCCGGTTCCGCTGTTGGTTGGTATGGCGATGGTGGCGAACGTGAGTTGACCGAAGAGTCGCCACCGGTCATCGATGATTTCGCCAGCCAGTTATGCATCGCCTGGGAAGAGACCGCACAGCGGGCTGAGGCGTTGGGCATTCGCGTCATCCTCATTCGAACCGGGTTGGTGCTGTCGGCGCAGGGCGGCTTTTTGTCGCGGCTGTTACTGCCGTTCAAACTGGGCCTGGGAGGGCCGATAGGCAACGGCCGGCAGTGGATGCCGTGGATTCATATCGACGATCAAATCGCCCTGATTGATTTTCTTCTGCATCGCAACGAGGCCAGCGGTCCCTATAATGCGTGCGCGCCCAAACCGGTGCGCAACCGCGAGTTTGCCGAGGCGCTGGGCAGCGTATTGCATCGCCCGACGTTCATGCCGATGCCGGCCTTCGTATTGAAGGTGGGGTTGGGCGAGTTGTCGCTGTTATTGCTGGGTGGCCAGCGCGCCACTCCGGTGCGTTTGTTACAGGCTGGTTTCACTTTTAAGTTCACGGATTTGCGCGCGGCTTTGGACGATCTGTCCAGTCGCCTTTGAAATAGGACGTTGCATGACCGATCACGCGTTGCTTCTGGTCAACCTGGGTTCACCTGCCTCCACCTCGGTGGCGGATGTGCGCAGCTACCTCAATCAATTTCTGATGGACCCGTACGTGATCGACCTGCCATGGCCGGTTCGACGGCTGTTGGTGTCGCTGATCCTGATCAAGCGTCCCGAGCAGTCGGCCCATGCCTATGCCTCGATCTGGTGGGACGAGGGCTCGCCGCTGGTGGTGCTCAGCCGTCGCCTGCAACAAGCGATGATCAGTCAATGGCAGCACGGTCCGGTCGAATTGGCGATGCGTTACGGCGAGCCGTCGATTGAATCGACGCTGGTGCGCCTGGTCGTGGCGGGACACAAGCGAATTACCCTGGCCCCGCTTTATCCACAGTTCGCCGACAGCACCACGACGACGGTCATCGAGGAGGCCAGGCGCGTGGTGCGCGAGAAAAATCTCGACGTGCAGTTGTCGGTGCTCCAGCCGTTCTACGACCAACCGGAATACCTCGATGCGTTGGTGGCCACGACCCGGCCCTATCTGGAGCAGGATTTCGATCACTTGCTGATGAGCTTTCACGGCTTGCCGGAACGGCATCTGAAGAAACTCAACCCCGGTCACTGCTTCGAGGGTGGCGGTGATTGCTGCGCCGGAGCGTCGCCGGCGGTGGTCGCCACCTGTTATCGCGCCCAGTGCCTGCGTACGGCGGCAGAGTTTGCCAAGCGCATGGGGTTGCCTGAGGGCAAGTGGTCGGTGTCGTTCCAGTCGCGCCTGGGACGCGCCAAATGGATTGAACCCTATACCGAGGCGCGCCTGGATGAGTTGGCCAAAAGCGGCGTGAAAAAGATTCTGGTGATGTGCCCGGCGTTCGTTGCCGATTGCATCGAGACCCTGGAAGAAATCGGTGATCGCGGCAAGGAACAATTCCGCGCAGCGGGGGGAGAGGACCTGGTGCTGGTGCCGTGCCTCAACGATGACCCGCATTGGGCTCGGGCGTTGAGTACATTGTGCGAGCGAGCGCCGTTGGCGCTTTAAAAGCTTCGCGAGCAAGCCCGCTCCCACAGGTGGAATGCATTCCAAATGTGGGAGCGGGCTTGCTCGCGAAGAGGGTCTTTCAGTCAGCGAAGAATCCGAACCTGCTTAGATCAGCGGCTCATCCGCTTTCTTGTGCTTCCAGCTGTCATTGCCCGGCAGGATCAGGTTCAAGCCAATCGCCACCACCGCGCACAGCGCGATGCCCTTGAGGCCGAAATCGTCCGGCCCGGTGCCGGTGCCGATCAGCACGCCGCCGATCCCGAAAACCAGGGTCACCGACACAATCACCAGATTGCGCGCCTCGCCCAGATCGATCTTGTGGCGGATCAGCGTGTTCATCCCCACCGCCGCGATCGAACCGAACAACAGGCACAGAATCCCGCCCATCACCGGTACCGGAATGCTTTGCAGCAGTGCGCCGAACTTGCCGATGAACGCCAGGCTGATGGCGAAGATCGCCGCCCAGGTCATGATTTTCGGGTTGTAGTTCTTGGTCAGCATCACCGCGCCGGTCACTTCGGCGTAGGTGGTGTTGGGCGGGCCGCCGAACAGACCGGCCGCCGTGGTGGCAATGCCATCGCCGAGCAGGGTGCGGTGCAGGCCGGGCTTCTTCAGGTAATCGCGACCGGTCACGCTACCCACGGCAATCACGCCGCCGATGTGTTCGATGGCCGGGGCCAGGGCCACGGGAACGATGAACAGAATCGCCTGCCAGTTGAACTCCGGCGCGGTGAAGTGCGGGATGGCGAACCAGGGTGCCGCCGCAATCTTCGCGGTATCGACCACACCGAAGTAGAACGCCATGCCAAAGCCCACCAGCACGCCGGAGATGATCGGCACCAGGCGGAAGATGCCCTTGCCGAATACCGCGACGATCAGTGTGGTCAGCAGTGCGGGCATCGAAATCATCATTGCCGTCTGGTAATGAATCAATTCACTGCCATCGCCGGCCTTGCCCATGGCCATGTTGGCGGCAATCGGCGCCATGGCCAGGCCGATCGAAATAATCACCGGACCGATTACCACCGGCGGCAGCAAGCGGTCGATGAAACCGGTGCCTTTGATCTTCACCGCGAGGCCGAGGAAGGTGTAGACGAAACCTGCCGCCATCACGCCGCCCATGGTCGCGGCCAGGCCGAACTGGCCCTTGGCGAGAATGATCGGGGTGATGAAGGCAAAGCTAGATGCCAGGAACACTGGCACCTGACGCCCGGTGACGATCTGGAACAGGATCGTCCCCAGGCCGGCCGTGAACAGCGCCACGTTCGGGTCGAGTCCGGTAATCAGCGGCATCAACACCAGGGCGCCGAAGGCCACGAACAGCATCTGTGCACCCGACAGCACCGTGCGCCAGAGCGGATCGTTGAACTCTTGCTGCATGGTCACGCGTCCTTCTGCTTGGTGCCGAAGATCTTGTCACCGGCATCGCCCAGTCCAGGGATGATGTAACCGTGCTCGTTCAGTTTCTGATCAATGGAAGCGGTGTAGATGATCACGTCCGGGTGAGCTTTCTCTACGGCGGCGATGCCTTCCGGGGCGGCAACCAGCACCATGGCGCGGATGTCGCGGCAGCCGGCCTTTTTCAGCAAGTCGATGGTGGCAACCATGGAGCTGCCGGTGGCGAGCATCGGGTCGATGATCATCGCCAGGCGTTCGTTGATTTCCGGAACCAGCTTTTCCAGGTAGGTGTGGGCCTGCAGGGTTTCTTCGTTGCGGGCAACGCCGACGGCGCTGACCTTGGCCCCCGGGATCAGGCTGAGCACGCCCTCAAGCATGCCGATGCCGGCACGCAGGATCGGCACGACAGTAATCTTCTTGCCGGCGATTTTCTCGACCGACACCGTGCCGCACCAGCCTTCGATATCGTAGGATTCCAGCGGCAGGTCTTTGGTGGCTTCATAGGTCAGCAAGGCGCCGACTTCCTGAGCGAGCTCACGGAAATTCTTGGTGCTGATGTCTGCGCGGCGCATCAGGCCAAGTTTATGACGGATCAGCGGGTGGCGGATCTCATGGATGGGCATGGGGAAAGGCTCCGGCGGCGGGCAAAAAAACCGGCCTAGATTAATCTATCCGAGGGTGTTGTCCTATAGACATACAGTACGTTAGTCCACAAACGCTTGATCTGGCCTCGCTTGATGCGTACCTTTGCCCGCTTTTCCGAATCCGTCCCTCCCCCCAAAACCTTGGAGAGCGCCATGTCCGCTGATCTCGAGCATATCCGTCAAATCATGCGAGAGGCTGACTGCCTGTACACCGAAGCTGAAGTCGAGGCGGCCATCGCCCGCGTCGGTGCACAAATCAACGATCAACTGGCGGACAGCAACCCGGTGGTGTTCTGCGTGATGAACGGCGGGCTGATTTTCTCCGGCAAGCTGCTGACCTACCTGCACTTCCCGCTGGAAGCGTCCTACCTGCACGCCACCCGCTATCGCAACGAAACCAGCGGCGGCGACCTGTTCTGGAAAGCCAAGCCGGAAGTTTCCTTCATCGACCGTGACGTGCTGATCATCGACGACATCCTCGACGAAGGTCACACCCTGGGCGCGATCATCGACTTCTGCAAACACGCCGGTGCCCGCAAAGTGCACACCGCCGTGCTGATCGACAAAGACCACGACCGCAAGGCCCGTCCGGACCTCAAGGCCGACTTCGTCGGCCTGCCGTGCATCGATCGCTACATCTTCGGTTACGGCATGGACTACAAAGGCTACTGGCGTAACGCCAACGGGATTTTCGCCGTTAAAGGAATGTAAGACATGGATACGCCTCGCTTTCTGGATCAGACCCTGTTCGCCGAGCTGGCCGGGAAAGCCGCGGCCAGTCCTCGTGGGCGCCAGCATCACAACTTCCATCAGATGGAAGACGCCTGCCATCGCATGGCGGTGGGGTTGCAGCCGTCCACGTATATCCCGCCTCACCGGCATTTGGGCGACAACAAGGCCGAAACCCTGTTGGTTCTCAAGGGGCGGCTGGGTGTGTTGATCTTTGACGAGACCGGCGCGGTGCTCAGCAAGACCGTGCTCCAGGCCGGTGGCGACTGTGTTGGCGTGGACCTGCCAACCGGTGTGTTCCACGGTTTGGTGGTGCTCGAGGCCGACAGCCTGATGTTCGAATGTAAGGCCGGACCTTATCGCCCGGTCGGTGAGGGTGAGCTGGCGCATTGGGCGCCACGCGAAGGCGAGCCTGGTGTTGCCGAGTATCAGGCCTGGATGCGCGCGCAGTTCGACTGATCTTTGCCCCTGTGGGAGCGGGCTTGCTCGCGAAGAGGGCGTGTCAGCCGACATCAAATTAGCTGACACACCGCTTTCGCGAGCAAGCCCGCTCCCACAGGGGTTTCTGTGCACTTGAACCACTTCCTTCAGCCCATGCTAGAGTGCTCGGCCCCGATTCCGGAGCCTGCCATGAGCCGTTCGATCCGCTGCTGCACAGCCCTGTTGCTGACCCTCAGCCTGCCCCTGGCCGCCGCGCCGGCGCCGATGCATGCGCAGTTCCTGCCGCCCGATGACTTGACCCTGCGTGACAGTGATCCCGAACAGCAGCAACTGATGCAGGTCACCGATTATTCGGTGGTGGTCGGTGCTCAGCGTCAATCCAATCAACAGCCGATTCCGGTCACGTCCCCATTAATGATTCGTCTCAAGGGCAAATCCCTGAACAAGGGTGCCACCATCAGTCAGGTGCTGATCAACTTCGATGGTGAAAGCAAAAGCCTGAAGAAGCCGGTTTACGACGAGGCGAGCAAGACCCTGACCCTCTATTACCCGCTGGCGCAATACCGGGTGGTGATCGACTTGTTGCGCAACGACACGGTGTATTGCCAGTTTCTCAGCTATGCCAATGGCCATGTCTGGGCCGATCTGCACACCGGCAGTACTCGTCCGCGTTGAGCCTTGTGCCTGCGCAGGGGTAAACTGCCCGCCCCGTGAAATGTCTGCGAGCTGGAGTCGGCAATGCGTAAAGATAAAAAACAAGTGATTGGTGACGAGATCGGCGATGAGCAGATCAAATTGTTTCTCGATTTCGAACCGGTCGACGCGACTTCGCCGTCCCTGCACAAACTGGTCAAGGCTTACCGTGGCCTGCGCATCGACGATTTCGCGCGTTTCCTGACGTTCTTCGTCGAAGCGGGTTACGACGTCAATGGCAAGGATGAGCACGGAAATGACTTCGTTGCCCTGATCAAGGATCAGCGCAACGCGCCGGATTACATCGAGCTGATCGAAAAAGCTCGCGGTTAAAGATCAAAAGATCGCAGCCTTCGGCAGCTCCTACTTTGGAACGGCGTACCTCCTGTAGGAGCTGCCGAAGGCTGCGATCTTATAAAGGCATAAAAAAACGCCCCGCTCTCAGTGAGAACGGGGCGTTTTTTATAAGGCCGAATCAAGCGTAGCTTTCGGTTTCGCTGCTGGCTTCAACCAGTTCCAGGGCAACGTTGTTCTGCGTATTGATCTTTCGATACAGCGCAGCGTCGGTTTCCAGGACCTTTTCCCGGGCCGGGAAGATTTCTGCCAGTTTGCTGGCCCATTCGCCCTTGGCTTTGCCCGGGAAGCATTTTTCGATCAGCTCAAGCATGATCGAAACGGTCACCGAGGCACCTGGCGAAGCGCCGAGCAGTGCCGCCAGGGAACCGTCCTTGGCCGCGACCAGTTCGGTACCGAATTGCAGGATGCCGCCTTTTTTCGGGTCTTTCTTGATGATCTGCACTCGTTGGCCGGCCACTTCCAGGCGCCAGTCTTCAGCTTTCGCCTCAGGGTAGAAGCGGCGCAGGGACTCCAGGCGCTGCTCCATCGACTGCATCACTTCGCTGACCAGGTACTTGGTCAGGTCCATGTTGTTTTTTGCCACGGAAAGCATCGGCCCGATGTTGCCGGCGCGAACCGACATCGGCAGGTCCATGAAGGAGCCGTGCTTGAGGAACTTGGTGGTGAAACCGGCATAAGGTCCGAACAGCAGGGACTTCTTGCCTTCGACCACGCGGGTGTCCAGGTGCGGCACGGACATTGGCGGCGAACCTACGGCAGCCTGGCTGTAGACCTTGGCCTGGTGGTGCTTGACCACTTCCGGGTTGTCGCAACGCAGCCATTGGCCGCTGATCGGGAAGCCGCCGAAGCCTTTGCTCTCTTCGATGCCCGAAGCCTGCAGCAGCGGCAGTGCCGCACCGCCAGCGCCGAGGAAGACGAATCTGGCATCGACTTCACGGGTGTTGCCGCTGTTGACGTCCTTGATACTCACGGTCCAGCCGCCGTTGCTGCGCTTGAGGCCGGTCACGCGCTTGCAGTACTTGACCTGGGCATCGGGTGCGCTGGTCAGGTGCTTGAGCAACTGGTTGGTCAGGGCGCCGAAGTTGACGTCGGTGCCATTGATCACGCGGGTCGCGGCGAGGGTTTCGCCAGGATCGCGGCCAGGCATCATCAGCGGCATCCACTCGGCCATCTTGGCCTTGTCTTCGGTGTACTCCATGTCCGAAAAGGCGTGGTGCTTGCTCAGCACCTTGAAGCGCTCCTTGAGGAAGGACACGCCGCTGTCGCCCTGCACGAAACTCAGGTGAGGCACCGGGCTGATAAACGATTTGCACGAGCCGAACGTGCCTTTTTTGGTCAGGTACGACCAGAACTGCTTCGACACCTCGAACTGGGTGTTGATGTGCACGGCTTTCTTGATGTCGACGGTGCCATCGGCGGCCTGCGGCGTGTAGTTGAGCTCACACAGCCCGGCGTGACCGGTACCGGCGTTGTTCCACGGGTTGGAACTCTCCGCGGCACCGGAATCCATCAGCTCGACGACTTCCAGCTTGATCGCGGGGTCGAGCTCTTTGAGCAGTACTGCAAGGGTGGCACTCATGATGCCGGCCCCAACCAGTACTACGTCGACTGCTTCGTTATGCGCCATTTAACGCGTCTCCAAAATCTGCAGCACCAAATTGTCGGCATGGCTGCCAGGCGTTCCGGGGCGAGTCAGTGATGCCCCTGGATCTCATGGCAGTATCGCCATGTCCGAATCTTCGCAATTTATCGCAACTTCGACGGACGCTACCTGCCGGGCCTATGAGCCATATGAACTCATTTCGGCGCGCGGGAGGCAATTCGACTTATGGTCGATACATCCGTTTGTGCAACCAAATCCGTAGCGGACAGGCTTCAGGCTCCGGTGTTCGAGGAATACTCGGTCCTGTGTCGTTGGGCTGTTGTAGACGCTAATGGTGCATGTTCAGACGCAAAACTATTCATTTGCTCGCCACACTCTTGTGAAGTTGTGAAAACCCGTTTTTTTCACGCTCTTTTGAAGACGTGAACCTCAAAAAAGGGCTGTCCCAGGCTGGCACCGTGCCCGGATGGATTGCCGCCATGGGATACAGGGCAGGCAAAACGGGCAAACAGCTCAGTGACCGAGCGTAATGACAGCTCTGCAGATTCGCGAAAAGTGGAGGTTTTGCTCAATAAAACAGCAAGCGCGCCAGCTTCACTCGATCTGTGTGGGCGGCTCTCTGTGGGCGGTTCGGGGTGTCAATACAAGCGCATTGACGATGCTGCGAGGCCCGATCAGGAGACGTCCTTATAATCGGGGGGAGATTGTATCTAAGAAACGCAGGGAAATGGTCGTGTTTAATGACTTTTATTAGGTGTTTGGTCAGGTCGTCATCAGATGCTGTGCACGCGAGCGTGGCCGGTGCTGCCGGGAAACGACGCGGGCACCGGCAGGCAGTGGCTGATTCAGCCAGTTCAGGCGGATCTCTTCGATTTCAACCCAGCCATCGCCCATGGGCTGGAGGCTGCACTGCCTGAAGGCCTGGCAGCGGCCGTTGCGGTCGAGCAGGGCGAAGCAGCGATGCAGTGGGCGTGGCGCGAACAGAGAGATCAGATGGCGCATGGCAAAATACCGTTTGGGTGACTGCCGAGAAGGTTGCCTGCAGGCCATTACGTGCAAGTGTATGGGGGGTGACATCTGTGTGACAGGAACCGCATGAGCAAGGGTTTGTCAGAGATATAATCAAACACTGTGCGGTGCTGGTTCCCCGCAGTGGCGCACCGCTATACTGCCGGCCTGTTTGTGCCTGATTCTGGAGAGAAGAGCATGTTGCAACGCCTGTTGTTCGGTTTGATCACTGTGACCAGTTTGACCCTGGTTGGCTGCGCCCACAGCCCGCAACAACTGAACCCGGAACCCAAGTTGACGGCTCAACTGGCGCCCGTCGGCCACGGTCAGCCTGTTGTGGTGCGTGTGGTGGACGGACGTCCGTCGCCAACCCTCGGCACCCGTGGTGGCCTGTACCCGGAGACCAGCGCGATCACCGTGCAGGGCGCGCAGATCCTGCCGAAACTGCAGGCTCAGGCCGAAGCTGCCGTGCGCCTGTTGGGCTTCACCCCGACCGCCAATGCGGCGAATGCACCGCAAATCACCGTGACCCTCGCCGAGCTGAAGTATCAGTCGCCTAAAGAAGGCATGTACGTGACCGAAGCGACCATCGGCGCGACTTTCCGCTCAGATGTGCAAAACGCCAACCGTCGCTACAGCGGCCGTTACGGTGCGTCCCTGGACCAGCGCTTCGGTATGGCGCCTAACCAGGAAACCAACACCAAGCTGGTCAGCGATGTGCTCAGTGATGCGTTGACCCGCCTGTTCAAGGACCCGACTGTGGGTCAGGTTCTCGGCGAGTAATGCGAGCCATGTAGGAGCTGCCGCAGGCTGCGATCTTTTGATCTTGTTTTTAAGGTTTGGAGCCGCCGAAGATCAAAATCAAAAAATCGCAGCCTGCGGCAGCTCCTACAGGAAGAGATCGTCAGGCCGCTTGCGAGTAAAAGTCCAGCACGCTCACGCCCGTCAGCAAATCCGCCTCCGGTAAATCGGCATGCTGGTGGCCACCGAGTGCGCAATACACCAGCCAATGGCGGTCTTGAACATTGAAGGCGAGGCTGCCGACGAGGGCTTGCTGTTCTTCGCTGGGGGTGATGAGGTAAAGACGATCCTGGTTTTCGGCGTGGAGCATGACGTGATCCGTGTCGGTTTCGAGGTGCGCATGTTCGCCGATACAGATGACGAAGCCGTGACTCAGGACAGCCATTGATCAAAAGCTTCGTTATTTGTCGGAAAACGAGGGCAGGTGCGCAGGCTTTCGGTAGAATCCGCGCCGCGGTCGCCGGCCCGGCACCTGCCACCTGTTTTACTTGAGGTTCGTGATGTCGCTGCACTTGATGACGCTGTTTACCGCCCATCCCGCCAAATTGATCAATCTGCTGGCCTTGCTCTTTGCCTTCCCGGGTGGCTGGTTGCTGCACGCCACCCGTCGTCGCGAACTGCGTGCGATGGCCAGTTTGCAGGCGCAGCGCCAGAGCAGTCCCAACGCAGAGCCCACGCTGGACTGGGCGACCTTGCGCATGAACCGGTTTTTCTACATCTTCGGTTTTGCCTGCATGGGGATGGCGCTGCTGGTGTCGTGGATCAGCACTCAGGTTTGAGTAACCGCAAAACTGTGGTGAACAGATACAAAAGCGGCGCCTCGAGGGCGCCGTTTTCACATCCAGCCGATACTGCTTACAGCGGCAATCCGGCCTTCACCCGGTACTGATTGCGTACCGGCATCGCATATTGAAGCACCAGGAATGGACGATGCTCTTCAGGGCAGGCGTCCAGGCGGCGTTGCCATTCTTCCTGGGCCTTGGTCAGTTCCTCGGTCGGGAACACTTCAGCGGCCTTCGGTACCTGCAACTGCGGATCGGCGTCCTTCCACTGTGCATAAGCCAGGTAGTGCACCGGGAACAAGCGGTATCCGCTGAGGATTTGCCTGTCCATCTCGACCGCCAATTGCTTGGTGTCTTCGAACAGTTCGGTGATCGGCGCGGCAAAGTTCACATGCACCCGGCCCTTGTAGCCGGTGATGCCCTTGGCGATGCTCACGTCATCCTCGCCCGGCACCTTGGTGTAGCTGCCGGTGCTGGCGCGGATGAAAAGCTCGCGGGCCTTGGCCTGGTCGCACGGGTCGTACTCGTAGCTGATCGACACCGGGGTCAGGTTCAGCGACTGGATGACTTCACCGAACGGCTCGTCCTTGCGGCTCATGTGGAACATCTTGAGGATCGCCGATTCGGTACGGTCGTCACCGTCCTTGGCGCGGCCTTCGGCCTGGGCAATCCAGATCGAGGCGCAATCGTTGCGGATCGAATGGTTGATGTATGCCGACAACAGTTGATAAGCCGCCATTTTCTCCCGGCGTCCGCTGATCGAGCGGTGCACGATGAAGCTCTTGTTCAGACGCATCAGGTCGCTGACGAAAGGCTTTTGCAGCAGGTTGTCGCCAATGGCGATGCGCGGGGTCGGCAGGCCGGCGTGGTACACGGCATAGTTGACGAAGGCCGGGTCCATCACGATGTCGCGGTGGTTGGCGATGAACAGGTAGGCGCTGCCGGACTTGAATTGCTCCACCCCGGTATAGGTAACACCGTCGGTGGCGCGCTCGATGGTATGGTCGACGTAATGCTCGACTTTGTCCTGTAACGTGGCCACGGAGGTTATGCCGGCAAACTCACGGCGCAGCCGATGGGCTATAAGAGGTTTGAGTGCCCAGCCTAAAGCGCCGGCGAAACGCGGGAAGCGGAAGTGGGTGAGGATATCTAGAAACGCCTTGTCGCCTAGCAGTCGTGCCAGCACTGCCGGGACTTCGCTGTCGTCGTAAGGTCGGATGGCATCGAATTCGCCCATCATGCTCTCTTGTTAGAAACGGCTAGGGTAAGTAAAGGTTTTGATCGAAAACCGGCGGGGTACGGTCTGAAAAAGTAGCCAGACAAAAATAGCCCTGCAAATAGACCGGCGATTATACGCACAAGTCACCTGGGAGACCGCGATGCTGGAAACTACGCGATATGAATGTCCGTATTGTGGTGAGGAAGTCGAGACGACGCTGGACTTGTCTGGTGGTGATCAGACCTATATTGAAGACTGTCAGGTGTGCTGCCGGCCGATAACCTTCGTGTTGCAGGTTCATGAAGGGGAATGGCATCTCGAAGTGTTCAGCGAAAACGAGTGAGGAGCGTGTATGCAGCGCATCTACGACCCGGAAAACCTGATGGAAGGCGAATTGCTGCAAGGCATGCTCGCCAGCGAGGGCATCGAAGCGCATCTGATGGGCCGTGATTTGCTCGGGGGCAGCGGCGAGTTGCCGATCTATGGCCTGCTCGGGCTGTCGGTCGAGAACGACCAGGCCGAATACGCCCGCGAGCTGATCACCGCGTACAATGCCGCGCTGCCGCTGTCTGGCGATGAACCGGACAGCTTTCCCGGCACGCTGGTCTGTTAGGCTGGCGTTCGTTTGATCAAGAGTCGTGTTGCCCCATGTGTGGACGTTATGCCCTGTTTCGCTGGAACCCTGCCTTCGCGGCACTGCCCGGTTTTCCCGCCGACCAGCAGGCGCAGTGGAACATTTCCCCCAATGATTCGGTGTTGATGCTGCGGGCCGAGCCTGACGGCCAGCGCTCGCTGGCCCGCGCCCGCTGGGGCCTGACGCCACCCTGGTTGACCGATCTGTCCCGCACCCCGGCCCACGCCCGTGCCGAAACGGTTGCCGAACAGCCCATGTTTCGCCAGGCCTTGCGCGAGCGCCGCTGCCTGTTGCCGGCCAATGGTTTTTACGAATGGCGCGGCACAACGCGAAAGCGCCCGTACTGGCTGACACCGGGGGAGGGCTCGTCATTATTTTTTGCGGCAATCTGGGAGGCGTATCCGGTACAGGAGCAGGTGTGGCTGAGTACCGCCGTGATTACCCAGCCGGCGGCAAGCCAGCGGCGACCGTTGATTCTTGATGAGGCGGGGCAGGCTGCGTGGCTGGATCCCGAGACGCCGTTGTATGCACTGCAAGCCTTGCTGGCCAGTGAACCCGCCGCATTGCGCGAGCGGGTGCTGGCCAACATGGTGAATGATCCGAAGCTCAATGGGCCGGAGTGCCTCACTCCCGGTTAGTCAGGCGCCGCTACCGGCCGCGCTCGACTCATCCGCATCACCGCCCACTTCATTGGTCACCTGATCGATCTCGGCCACCTGCTTGAGCGGGCGGGTATGAGCGCGGGCAGTTGAAATGACTGTTTTTGCGTGCTGGATGTCTTAATTGAATCAAGGCGTGGCGTGATGGGCTGCGGGTTGTCGCCGTATGTGAATTTTTTCTACGGCGATGAGAGCTTTGTCCGAATTGCGCGTCTTACGTCCATTGTATCTGGCGTCGATACATTTCCACGCCTAGGATACTCGGCATGTTTTCAGGGAGTTTTTTGATGAACAAGATTTTGGTTGTCAGTGCACTGGGCGCAGCACTTTTGCTCAGCGGTTGCCAGTCGGTCAATACCACCAGTGGCGGTGCCGTGGGGGTGGAGCGCAAGCAGTACATGTTCAGCATGTTGTCTGCGCAAGAAGTCGACCAGATGTACGCCCAGTCCTATCAGAAGACAGTGGGCGAGGCGTCCAGCAAAGGTGTGCTGGACAAGACCAGCAATGAAGCCCGGCGGGTTCAGGCGATTGCCGACCGGCTGATTGCCCAGGCGCCGAACTTCCGTCCGGACGCGGCTCAGTGGAAGTGGGAAGTCAACCTGATCAAGAGCGATGAACTCAACGCCAACTGCGGTCCTGGCGGCAAGATCATCTTTTACACCGGCCTGATCGATAAACTGAAACTGACCGACGATGAAATCGCCGCGATCATGGGCCATGAAATCGCCCACGCCCTGCGCGAGCACGGTCGTGAAGCGATGTCCAAGGCGTACGGCATGGAAATGGCCAAGCAGGGCGCCGGTGCCTTGTTGGGATTGGGGCAGGACAGCCTGGCCCTGGCCGATACCGTGGCCAACTACGGCATGACCCTGCCCAACAGCCGCGCCAATGAAAACGAGGCGGACCTGATCGGCCTGGAACTGGCCGCCCGCGCCGGTTACAACCCGAATGCCGCGATCACCCTGTGGAACAAGATGAGCAAAGTCTCGGAAGGTTCGCCACCTGAGTTCATGAGCACTCACCCGGCATCGTCGAGCCGTATTGCGGCGTTGCAGGCGGCGATTCCGAAGGTCATGCCGCTTTACGAGCAAGCCAGGAAGTCCTGATAGTCATGTGGTGAGGCTGCTGGCCTCTTCGCGAGCAAGCCCGCTCCCACAATAAACCTCCATTGACTGCAAACTTTGTGTGCACTGGAGACCCAATGTGGGAGCGGGCTTGCTCCGGGCAGCGTTCCGACGAAGAACGATAACGCGGTCTATAGACTCTATCGCGTCAAACCCACCCGCTGCTCTGCATCGCCTTGTACACCGCGACAATCGCCAGGATGAAGAACGCCGACGCCGCCAGTCGACGGATCAGGGTCAATGGCAGCTTGTCAGCGGCAAAGTTACCGGCCAATACCACGGGCACGTTGGCAATCAGCATGCCAAGGGTGGTGCCGATGATCACCAGCCACAACTCCGGATATTGCGCAGCCAGCATCACGGTCGCGATCTGCGTCTTGTCGCCGATTTCCGCCAGGAAGAACGCGATCAGCGTGGTCAGGAACGGCCCGAACTTGCGGGCGGTGCTGGCCTCGTCGTCATCCATCTTGTCCGGAACCAGGGTCCATAGCGCCGTGGCGGCGAAGCTCGCGGCGAGGATCCAGTGCAGCATCGTATCCGAGAAGAAACTGCCGACCCAGGCGCCTACCGCACCGGCGGCCGCGTGGTTGGCCAGGGTCGCGGCGACGATACCGGCAATGATCGGCCAGGGCTTGCGGAAACGGGCAGCGAGAATGAGCGCGAGCAGTTGCGTCTTGTCGCCGATTTCGGCCAAGGCAACGATTGCGGTAGGTACGAGTAGTGAATCCAGCATCAGGGGTTTTCCTAAGGGGCGGGTCGACACGGCTATGACACGTACAGCCTTCCCGCCCCGGGTAAGGTGTTCGTGTCATAGGTCTTGTCAAACCCTGCAATCCATCTGAAGTGGATGCTTGGGTCGCATGCGCCATGGTCTGAGGACCAAGTATGTTGACGCATGCCGGACGAGCGTGGCGCTCGTGGGAGACTACTCCCCTAGGACGGAGCGGATTCTGCCTAGGCAAAAACCATTCGGCAAGCCTTCTTTATCAAAAGAATTTCAACCGCGTTTGGCTCGATAGATCCGGAAGCCCTGTCCTTCGGCCTTGATCGCACACACGCCAAGATGCTCTTCGATCAGCGGTTGATACTTCAGGAAACTATTCGCCACCAAGCGCAGTTCGCCGCCGTTTTTCAGATGTTTGGCTGCTTTTCGCAGCAGGTTTTCCGTTGCGAAATAATCGGTGTGCACGCCGACATGGAACGGCGGATTGCTCAGGATCGCACTCAACCCCATCGGTGCGGCATCGATTCCGTCGCCGGTAATCACTTCGGCTTCCAGACCATTGGCAGCCAGGGTCAAGCGACTGCTGGCAGCGGCAAAGGCATCCACGTCCAGTAACGTGACCTGGTTATGCGGGTAACGACGTTTCACCGCCGCGCCCAAGACTCCTGCGCCGCAACCGAAATCGAGCAAGTGACCGCCGGGCAGTTTGTCCAGATGCTCCAGCAGCAGCGCGCTGCCGCGATCGAGGCGACCATGGCTGAACACCCCCGGCAGGCTGATGACCTTCAACGGGCCTTCGGCCAGCGGCAGTTCGTAGGTCTGCGCCAGGCTTTCCAACGGTTTGGCTTCAGGCGCGTTGGCCACGGTGACCAGCCAGAGCTGGCAGTGGCGCGCGCTGTCGAGTTTACGTGGCTTGCCGAACGGGTTGAGTTGTTTGGCGGCACCTTCGATGCCGCTTTTTTTCTCGCCGACCAGGTACAGCTCGCGGCCGGCCAGCCGCGAGGCGAGGGCGTTGAGGATGTAGTCGGTCAAGTCCTTGGCCTTGGGCAGAAACACCACCGCTGTATCGAACTCGCGCTCGGGTGCATTCACGCCAAAATGGCTGCGCTCGGCGAAGCGGGCGTCCAGCGCGGCCTGATCGCCGGCGTGCCAGCACCAGCCATGCGCTTTGGGCAGACGGCCCAGCAAGTCGTCGGCGGGCAAACCGGCCAACAACACCGAACCCTGGAATAACTCGGCCTGACGAAGCAGTACTTCACTGCGCGGATCCATAACTGCTCCCGTGGAAAAAAGTGCCGCAGTTTATCAACTGACGACCCGCAGCGCCTTACCGCTGAAGTATCCCAGTGCGTTTTCGGTGACTTGACCAACGATTCTCTGGCGCGCTTCGCGGCTGCCCCAGGCGTTGTGAGGAGTGACGATCAGGCGCGGGATGTCATGGGCCAGCAGTGGATTGCCATTGACGGGAGGCTCCACGCTCAGCACGTCAGTGGCGGCGCCCCCCAGATGGCCGTTGCGCAAGGCGTCGGCCAGCGCCTGTTCATCAATCAATCCGCCGCGTGCGGTGTTGACCACGAACGCGCCGGCTTTCATTGAGGCCAGTTCGCGGGCGCCGATGAAGTGGCGGGTGTGCTCGTTGAGCGGGCAGTGCAGAGTCAGTGCGTCGATTTGCGGTAACAGTTCATCCAGTGGCAAGCGGTCCGGCCGGGCAGGGCGTCCGGGAATTTGCCCCAGCAGAACGCGCATGCCGAAGGCTTCAGCCAGTCGTGCGACCGCGCCGCCCAATTCGCCATGACCCAGCAGGCCAAGGGTTTTGCCTTCGAGTTCGACGATCGGGTAATCCAGCAAACAGAACTGTCTGGCCTGCTGCCAGCGGCCTTCGCCGACGGCTTTTTGATAATCGGCCAGGCGCGTGGCCAGGTTGAGCAGCAGCATGATCGTGTGCTGCGCCACCGATGGCGTGCCATAACCCTGGCAGTTGCACACGGTGATCTCGTGAGAGCGGGCGGCGGCGAGGTCGACATTGTTGGTGCCAGTGGCGGTGATCAGGATCAGCTTGAGATCAGGGCTGGCCGCCATGGCGGCGGCATCGATCAGGATCTTGTTGCTGATGGCGACGGTGGCGCCCTTGAGGTGTTCGATGACTTGATCGGGCAAGGTCTGGGCGAACAACTGCAATTCGCTGAAACAACTGCGCAGTGGGTTGAGGTCAAGGTCGCCAAGGTCCAGGGACGGGTGGTCGAGGAAAACGGCGCGGCGAGTGTTCGTCATCAACTGTACCTTTTGTGCATTGAACTGAAGGCGTAATCTGCCGAGCCTACCAGATGAAATAAATAGTTACGCTTGGCCTGAAGGAGCCCCCATGTACTGGACAGAGTTCTTGACCGTTGCCCTGATTCACCTGCTGGCCGTGGCTAGCCCTGGCCCGGACTTTGCCGTGGTGGTGCGCGAAAGTGTTACCCACGGTCGCCGCGCTGGCACCTGGACCGCGCTGGGTGTGGGGACGGCGATTTTCCTGCACGTGGGTTACTCGCTGTTGGGGATCGGCCTGATCGTGTCCCAGTCGATCGTGCTGTTCAATGCCTTGAAATGGGCGGCCGCCGCTTACCTGCTGTACATCGGTTACAAGGCGTTGCGCGCGCAGCCGGCCAAGCCTGTGGCGGACGATCTGCACAAGGAAGCCGGGGAGCGCACCGCCCGTGGTGCCTTCACTTCGGGTTTCGTCACCAATGGTCTCAACCCGAAAGCCACCCTGTTCTTCCTGTCGCTGTTCACTGTGGTCATCAATCCGCAAACGCCACTGGCCGTGCAGGCCGGTTACGGGGTTTACCTGGCGGTGGCGACAGCGATCTGGTTCTGCCTGGTGGCGATGCTGTTCAGCCAGCAGCGCGTACGCGCCGGTTTCGCCCGCATGGGTCACTGGTTCGACCGGACCATGGGCGCGGTGCTGATTGCAATTGGCGTGAAGCTGGCTTTTACCGAGATGCATTGATTCCGTAGGAGCTGCCGCAGGCTGCGATCTTTTGATCTTCAGCATTATTATTGGAATCGCCTAAAGATCGCAGCCTGCGGCAGCTCCTACACCGGATCCAACTGCAATCACCAAACTTCTGTGAGGGCTGGCGCAACGCCAGTATTCATGCGGTTCTGCAAATCATTCCTTTGGCTGATTTGGCTGACCTTCAAGGGCACTACAGTGCGTACTTTCAGTCACGACCGTGCAGTCAGATTAAAGGGATTATTATGTTGCAGACTCGCGTTATCCCCCCGGCCGAAGGCGCTTACCAGTACCCGCTGTTGATCAAACGGCTGCTGATGTCCGGTGCCCGTTATGAGAAAACCCGCGAGATCATTTACCGCGACAAGTTGCGCTATAGCTACCCGACCCTGATCGAACGGGTGGCCCGCCTGGCCAACGTGCTGACAGCGGCCGGGGTCAAGCCCGGGGATGCCGTGGGTGTGATGGACTGGGACAGCCATCGCTACCTGGAATGCATGTTCGCCATCCCGATGATCGGTGCGGTGATCCACACCATCAACGTGCGCCTGTCGCCGGAACAGATCCTCTACACCATGAACCACGCCGAGGACCGCTTTGTGCTGGTCAACAGCGAGTTCGTCGGCCTCTACAAGGCCATCGAGGGGCAACTGACCACGGTCGACAAAACCCTGCTGCTGACTGACCTGCCGGAAAAAACCGCAGACCTGCCGAACCTCGTCGGCGAATACGAACAGCTGCTGGCCGCGGCGAGCCCGCAGTACGACTTCCAGGATTTCGACGAAAACTCGGTCGCGACCACGTTCTATACCACTGGTACCACCGGCAATCCCAAGGGCGTGTACTTCACCCACCGGCAACTGGTGCTGCACACCATGGGCGTGTCAACCATCATGGGCGCGATCGATAGCGTGCGCCTGCTGGGCACCAACGACGTGTACATGCCGATCACCCCGATGTTCCACGTGCACGCCTGGGGCTTGCCGTATGTGGCGACCATGCTCGGGCTCAAGCAGGTGTATCCCGGCCGCTATGACCCGGAATACCTGGTGGAGTTGTGGCGCAAGGAGAAAGTCACGTTCTCCCATTGCGTACCGACCATTTTGCAGATGGTCCTCAATGCCAAGGCCGCGCAGGACGTCGACTTCGGCGGATGGAAAATCGTCATCGGCGGCAGCGCCCTGAACCGCACCTTGTACGAGGCTGCCAAGGCCAAAGGCATTCAGTTGACCGCCGCCTATGGCATGTCGGAAACCGGGCCGCTGGTGTCGTGCGCGCACCTCAACGACGAATTGATGGCCGGTACCGAAGACGAACGCACCACTTACCGGATCAAGGCCGGCGTGCCGGGGCCACTGGTGGAGGCGGCGATCGTCGACACCGAGGGCAACTTCCTGCCCGCAGATGGCGAGACCCAGGGCGAACTGGTACTACGCGCGCCATGGCTGACCGAGGGTTATTTCAATGAGCCGCAGAAGGGCGCCGAGCTCTGGGCCGGAGGCTGGCTGCACACCGGTGACGTGGCGACCCTGGACAGCATGGGTGTGATCGACATTCGTGACCGGATCAAGGACGTGATCAAGACCGGTGGCGAATGGGTCTCCTCCCTGGACCTGGAAGACCTGATCAGTCGTCATGCGGCGGTACGTGAAGTAGCAGTGGTGGGGATCCCCGATCCGCAGTGGGGCGAGCGGCCGTTTGCCCTGCTGGTGCTGCGTGAAGGGCATGCAATCGGGGCACGGGAACTCAAGGAACACCTCAAGCCGTTTGTGGAGCTGGGACACTTGAGCAAGTGGGCGATTCCGAGCCAGATCGCCCTTGTTACTGAAATTCCCAAGACCAGCGTCGGCAAACTCGACAAGAAGCGCATTCGCGTCGATATCAGCGAATGGCAGGCCACCAACAGCACCTTCCTCTCGACGCTTTAAGCGTCTCCCGGCGTGCCCGAAAGGGCACGCCAGCCCCACCAAGCAAGCGCTTGGCTTGTCAAATCGAAATTTTCAGCCATCCTTGCCGTGCCGACGGGTGTCGGACTGGCGAAAGGACTGTTCCAGAGTGGCTGGCAACTGCAAATCACACTTTAGAGGGATCAAGCGCTACTACCTGCTGGCTATAGTCCGCTCAAGGATTTTTAAGAACGGGGCAACCGCACGAACAGGGGCGATGCAACTTTGGAATGACTTTGGGATGCCATGGCTCCCGGTTATCCACAGCGTTTTTAGAAGTGCTCTTGCCATAAAAATAAAATGCACATGGAGTAGCGTCGATGACATCAGTTAACCAGTTCTGGCGCCGGGCGAAACTGCCCCTGGCTGTCAGTCTTGCCTCTACGCTCGCCGGGCCAGCATTCGGCGTCAGTTTCAACGTCGGTGAAATCGAAGGTCAATTCGACTCATCCCTGTCGATCGGTGCCAGTTGGTCTACCGAAAGTGCCAACAAGAACCTCATCGGTGTCAACAATGGCGGCAAGGGTCTGTCCCAGACTTCTGATGACGGTCACCTGAACTTCAAGAGCGGGGAAACCTTCTCGAAGATCTTCAAGGGCATCCATGACCTTGAACTGAAATACGGCGATACCGGTGTTTTCGTCCGTGGCAAATACTGGTACGACTTTGAACTGAAGGACGAAAGCCGTCCGTTCAAGGACATCAGCGACGAGGGCCGCAAGGAAGGCGCCAAGTCTGCCGGCGGCCAGATCCTCGACGCCTTCGTCTACCACAACTACGCCATTGCCGATCAACCAGGCTCCGTGCGTCTGGGCAAGCAGGTCGTGAGCTGGGGTGAAAGTACCTTCATCGGCGGTGGCATCAACTCGATCAACCCGATCGACGTGTCCGCGTTCCGTCGTCCGGGTGCCGAGATCAAGGAAGGCCTGATCCCGGTCAACATGTTCTATGTGTCCCAGAGCCTGACCGAAAACCTCTCGGCCGAAGCGTTCTACCAAATTGAATGGGACCAGACCGTCGTCGACAACTGCGGCACGTTCTTCTCTCAGCCGGACATCGTTGCCGACGGCTGCAACGACAACCTGCGCGTACTGGCCAAGCGCTCGCAAATTCCGGCCATTGCCTTGGGGCCGTTGGCCGCCAACGGCGTCGACGTCAACAACGAGGGTGTTCTGGTGCGTCGTGGCCCTGATCGCGATGCCCGTGACAGCGGTCAGTGGGGCGCGTCCTTCAAATACATGTTCGACCCGCTGGACACCGAGTTCGGCGCCTACTTCATGAACTACCACAGCCGTGCGCCGATCTTCAGCGCCACCGGTGCGCCGCAGTCGGTCTACAACACGGCAGCGGGGCTCCCAGGCCCGTTCGCCGCGCTGGCGCCATTGTTGGTAGCGGGTAATTCGCAGTACTTCATCGAATACCCGGAAGACATTCGCCTGTATGGCCTGAGCTTCTCCACCACCCTGCCTACCGGTACGGCGTGGAGCGGTGAGATCAGCTACCGTCCGAACGCTCCGGTGCAGCTCAACTCCACCGACATCCTGTTCTCCGGTGTCCGTCCTATAGGCAATAACAACCCGAACAACCCGTTGACCAATGCATCGCTGCTTACCGGCGTGCCAGGTCAGGACCTGCACGGGTATCGTCGCAAGGAAATCACCCAGTTCCAGACCACCCTGACGCACTTCTTCGACCAGGTCATGGGCGCCAGCCGTCTGACCCTGGTGGGCGAAGTGGGCGTGACCCACGTTGGCGGCCTGGAAAGCACTTCCGACGTTCGTTATGGCCGCGATCCGGTCTACGGTCCGGGTGAGTTGCCTGCCTCTGGCGCGCTTGATACCTGCGTGGCGCTCAACACCAGCACCATCAACGGTGCCGGCGCGGGTACGCCGACCAACAACCGCAGCCGCAACTGCACCGACGAAGGCTTCACCACGGCGACTTCGTGGGGCTATCGCGGTCGTGCCATCTGGGAATACAACGACGTGTTTGCCGGTGTGAACCTCAAGCCGAACGTTGCCTGGTCCCATGACGTGAGCGGTTACTCCCCTGGCCCTGGCGGCAACTTCGAGGAAGGCCGCAAGGCGGTGAGCCTGGGTGTCGATGCCGAGTACCAGAACACCTACACCGCGAGCCTGGCTTACACCAACTTCTTCGACGGCAGGTACACCACCGTGGATGACCGCGACTTCGTTGCGCTCAGCCTCGGCGTGAACTTCTAAGCACAGTATTTTCAGGACGAACGCATAAATGAAAATAACAAAAAGTCTGTTCCACGCCGGTGTTCTGGGCCTTTCGCTGCTGGCGACCAGCGTCATCGCAGCGGTTCCCCAGGCCGAGGCCGACAAACTGGGCAAGAGCCTGACCCCGATGGGTGCCGAAATGGCGGGTAACGCCGACGGTTCGATCCCGGCCTGGAAGCCGATGGCGAAGAACGCCGGTACGGTCGACAGCAAAGGTTTCCTGTCCAATCCGTTCGCCAGCGAAAAACCGCTGTTCACCATCACGGCGCAGAACGTCGACCAGTACAAGGACAAGCTCGCCCCGGGCCAGTACGCGATGTTCAAGCGCTACCCGGAAACCTTCAAGATGCCGGTCTATCCGTCCCATCGCGGTGCCACCGTGCCGGATGAGGTGTTCGCCGCCATCAAGAAGAACGCCACCAACACCAAACTGGTGTCCGGCGGCAACGGCCTGGAGAACTTTGAAACCGCCATTCCGTTCCCGATTCCGAAAAGCGGCGTTGAAGTCATCTGGAACCACATCACCCGTTATCGCGGTGGTAGCGTGACCCGCCTGGTAACCCAGGCCACGCCACAACCGAACGGCTCGTTCAGCCTGGTGTACTTCCAGGACCAGTTCGTGTTCCGCGACAAGATGAAGGACTACGATCCGGCGAACCCGGGCAACATCCTGTTCTACTTCAAGCAGAAAGTGACTGCCCCGGCACGACTGGCCGGTGGTGTGCTGCTGGTGCACGAGACCCTCGACCAGGTGAAGGAACCGCGTTCGGCGTGGGTCTACAACGCCGGTCAGCGTCGTGTGCGCCGTGCGCCGCAAGTGTCCTATGACGGCCCGGGTACTGCGGCCGACGGCCTGCGTACTTCCGACAACCTGGACATGTTCAACGGTGCACCGGATCGTTACGACTGGAAGCTTGAAGGCAAGAAAGAGATGTACATCGGCTCCGATGCCTACAAGCTCGACGATCCGAAGCTCAAGTACACCGACATCATCAAGGCCGGTCACATCAACCAGGACCTGGCGCGTTACGAGTTGCGTCGTGTGTGGCATGTGGTTGCAACCCTGAAGGAAGGTCAGCGTCACATCTACGCCAAGCGTGATTTCTACATCGACGAAGACACCTGGCAAGCTGCGGTGATCGACCATTACGACGGTCGTGGCCAGCTGTGGCGTGTAGGTGAAGCCCATGCCGAGAACTACTACGACAAGCAAGTGCCGTGGTATGCCCTTGAAGCCCTGTACGACCTGCAATCGGGTCGTTACCTGGCGCTGGGCATGAAAAACGAAGAGAAGTCGGCTTATGACTTCGGCTTCACTGCCACCACCAGCGATTTCACCCCGGCCGCCTTGCGCCAGGATGGTGTTCGCTAAGGTGAACTGAGTAGAGGCCGCACCCTCTGAAACGCCCCGACTGGTTCGGGGCGTTTTTTTTGCGTGCAGACTTTTTGTAGCCATTTGTAGCAATTACCTTCATTCCCTATCCGTTTACGGCTAGTCTGCGGACATCTGCAACGCCGCCACCCGCAATTCAAACAAGAGCCGGCTATGACTGATTTGTCTACACTCCCAGGTTCTGCAAACGTTGCTGTCGCGACACTCGACGGGCGCTTCTTCCGCCCGCCGTTGCCCGACGGCCATGTGCTGCGTCCACGCTTGTGCGAGCGCCTGAGTGCCGGGCTCGGTGGCAGGTTATTGCTCGTCAGCGCACCAGCAGGGTTCGGCAAGAGTTCGTTGGCGGTGGAGTTTTGTCAGGGGTTGCCGGCGCACTGGCAAAGTCTCTGGCTGGGCTTGAGCCCGCGAGACAGTGACCCGGGGCGTTTTCTCGAGCGCCTGCTGGAAGGTCTCCAGGACTACTTCCCGCACCTGGGCAGGCAATCGCTCGGGTTGTTGAAAATGCGCCAGCGCCATCAGCCTTTCGCATTCGAAGAATGGCTGGACGGCCTGCTCGACGAATTGGCCGAGCACCTGTCCACCGCGACGCCATTGCTGTTGGTGCTGGATGATTACCATCTGGCCCAAGGGCCGGTACTCGACCGTTGCCTGCAATTTTTCCTCAATCATCTACCCGATGGTTTGCTGGTGATGGTCACCAGTCGCCAGCGTCCCGACTGGCATCTGGCGCGGCTGCGGCTATCGCGGCAACTGCTTGAGTTGCATGAACAGGATCTGCGCCTGACCCACGACGAGGCCTTGAGCCTGCTCGACCGGCACAGCAGTTCCCTGCGCGGTGAGGCACTGGAGAACCTGATCGAGCGCAGTGAAGGTTGGGTCGCGGGGTTGCGTTTCTGGCTGCTGGCCGCCTCGGAGGCGGGCACCGATGGCGCGTTGCCGCAATCGTTGCACGGCGGGGAAGGACTGATCCGCGATTACCTGCTCGAAGAGGTCATCGATTGCCTGCCCGCCGAGGTCCAGTCGTTCCTCTATGACACGGCGCCCCAGGAGCGTTTTTGCAGCGAACTGTGCGAC
Source organism: Pseudomonas sp. S2_F07 (assembly GCF_054668325.1). Classification (NCBI taxonomy): domain Bacteria; kingdom Pseudomonadati; phylum Pseudomonadota; class Gammaproteobacteria; order Pseudomonadales; family Pseudomonadaceae; genus Pseudomonas; species Pseudomonas sp. S2_F07. The sequence continues at coordinate 2,826,258 of NZ_CP162758.1, read as the reverse complement.
GCCGTTCGCGACGCACATGACAGCGCAGAGATCCTGCGTTTCCTGCTCGCCCACCAAGTGTTCCTGGTGCCGCTGGACGAGCATGGCCACTGGTATCGTTACCACCACCTGTTTTCCGATCTGTTGCGCACGCGCCCGACTTCCCAGTCGATGGTGCCGGCCGCCAGCCTGCACCTGCGTGCCTGCCGCTGGTTCAATGCCCAGGGGCTGCTCGATGAGGCCGTGGAGCAGGCCTTGCGCGCCGGTCACCTGGACGTCGCGGCGAACCTGGTACAGAACCTCTCCGAAGAGCAACTGCTGGCCGAGCAGAATGTCGGCATGTTGCTGCGCTGGAAAATGGACTTGCCTGACAGCTTGCTGATCAGCACGCCGCGACTGATTGTGCTCTATAGCTGGGCGCTGGGGATGGCATGCCAACTGGATGCCGCGGAAGAACTGGCCAGCCATTTGAGCCGCTTCCTGCCCGCTCCGTCGGCCACCGCCCAGAAGTCCATGTTGGCCCAATGGCTGGCATTGAGCGGCATTATTGCCCGTGGGCGCGGCAACCGCGAACTGACGCTGCGGTACTGCGGCGAAGCGTTGGAAAGCCTTCCACCCAAGCGTTACGGTCAGCGCCTGATGTGCCTCTCGACCCTGTCCAACCTGGCCATTGCCGACGGTGATTTGTGGCGGGCACGAGGGCTTAACCGCGAATCGCTGGAGCTGGCGCAACGGGTCGGCAACCCCCTGTTCGAAGCACTGGCGCACTACGACCGCGCCCGGGTGCTGCAAGCGCGCGGGGAAATCTGTCGGGCGCTGGAGGAGGTCCGTCAGGGAATGCAGCGCCTGCAGAGCTTGCCTGCGCAACGGCTGTATGCGGTTCGCGCCCGGCTGACCTTGTACGAAGGCTTTTTACTGGCACTGCGCATGCAGCCGCAAGTGGCGCGCTTGCGATTGCAGGCCGGTTTGAGCGAGGCGCGGGCCTGCCGTGATATCAGCGTGCTGATCGGTCACTGCGTGATTGCCAGGCTGGAAGGCAGCAGCGGCGAGTTCGCCAAGGCCTTTGCCGAACTTGCCGAAGCCGAACGCCTCATGCACATCTGGGACGTACCACCGATCTACTACCTGGCCATGATCACCCTGGTCAAATGTGAACTCTGGCTGGCCCAGGGGCGCACCGATCTGGCCGAAGCCTGGCTAGCGCGCCTGGGGCAGACCTATAACGGCGAAAACGGGGCGGCACCACCGGAGTTCCACCCGCAACTGCCGTTGCATATCGAATTGCAACAAGCCTTGCTCGACGTCATCCAGGGCCAGCCGATGCTGGCCGAAGGGCGTTTGAATGCGCTGCTTGAACATGGCCAGCAAAGCGGTCGTCAGATGCTCAGTGCCATGGCGCTCACCCAGAAAGTGGCGTTGTTGCTGGGCAGCGGCCGGGAACCGGAAGCACGCAGGGCGCTGGCCCAGGCGCTGGACGCTGCTGGCGGAGGAGGGCTGCAACCCTTTGAGGGCTTGTTGGCCGAGCACCCGGACTGGCTGCGTGGGCAGCTTCAAAACTGTCCACAAACCCCCGTATCCCTGAGCCTCAGTGAGAAACTGCCGGCATTGGCTGCCCGTCCCGGACTGGAGTCCTGCGTGGCCGCGGAACAGCTCAGCACCCGGGAAATGGCAGTCCTGCGATTGATCGCCCAGGGCTGTTCAAACCAGGAAATCAGCGATCAGCTGTTTATCTCACTGCACACGGTCAAGACCCACGCCAGCCATATCAACAGCAAGCTCGGGGTCGAGCGGCGTACACAGGCGGTGGCACGGGCCAAGGAATTGGGGGTGTTGGGTTAAGGATTTTTCACGTTACCCATCGCAGCCATTGGTTCGCTGCTCAATTGTGCGAAAATCGCTCGTCCCCGTTAATCGAGCAGGCCACGATGTCCCAGCAGCCCACCCTCATCCGCGAAACCTTCCCCGTCGGGCCTTTGCAGTGCAACTGCACGATCATCGGCGATCCGGTAACGAAAAAGGCCATCGTCGTCGATCCGGGTGGCAATCATGAACTGATCCTGGCGCGTCTCGATGCCCTGGGGCTGAAAGTGGTCAGCATCATTCACACCCATGCGCACCTCGATCATTTCCTGGCTTCCGGCCAACTCAAGGAGAAAACCGGCGCGACCCTGCATCTGCACAAGGAAGACCAGTTTCTGTGGGACAACCTGGAAATGCAGTGCCAGATGTTCGGCGTTCCTTATACCCCGGTGCCGTCCCCGGATCGCTGGCTGGCCGATGATGAAGAACTGGCCTGCGGTTGTGGCGTGGCGCTGCACACGCCAGGTCATACGCCGGGCTCCATGAGCTTCTGGTTTTCCGAGGCCAAGCTGCTGATTGCCGGTGATACGTTGTTCAAGCGTGGGGTAGGGCGCACGGATTTGTGGGGCGGCGACCAGGCCACCATCGTGCGTTCGATCAAGCAGCGTTTGTACACCCTCGACGAGGAGGCGATAGTGGTGGCCGGGCATGGTCCGGATACCCGTCTGGGCGATGAAATGCGCGAAAACCCGTTTGTACGGGCCTGATTTGTAACGAGCGGAATTTTTATTCCAGGAAGTGATCCAACGCCCGCAAAGGCTGATGCCTTGGTCCGTTGCACCACAGAATGCAAAAAAAGTAGGAGCTTTACATGTTCACCACGCGTCGTTTGATTATTCTCGCTACGGCTGTGGCCGTTTTGTCCGGTTGTGCATCGCCTAACCCATACGGCGGTCAGGGCCAGGCTCAGGGCCAGACGGATAGCGGCTCCGAAGGCATGAGCAAGACTGCGAAATACGGTGGCCTCGGTGCTCTGGCCGGCGCGCTGGCCGGTGCTGCGATCAACCACGATAACCGTGGCAAGGGTGCACTGATCGGTGCTGCGGTGGTTGGTGCTTCCGCCGCCGGCTACGGCTACTACGCCGATCAGCAAGAGAAAAAGCTGCGCGCCAGTATGGCCAACACCGGTGTTGAAGTGCAGCGCCAGGGCGACCAGATCAAGCTGATCATGCCGGGCAACATCACGTTCGCAACCGATTCGGCGAACATTGCTCCAGGTTTCTATCAGCCGCTGAACAATCTGGCGGGCTCACTGAAAGAGTTCAACCAGAACCAGATCGAGATCGTCGGCTATACCGACAGCACCGGCAGCCGCCAGCACAACATGGACCTGTCCCAGCGTCGTGCCCAGAGCGTGGCAACCTACCTGACCTCGCAAGGTGTCAGCGGTGCCAACCTGAGCGCTCGCGGCGCCGGCCCGGATAGTCCGGTTGCGAGCAACGCTGACGTCAATGGCCGTGCACAGAACCGCCGTGTAGAGGTCAACCTCAAGGCGATTCCAGGCCAGCAGTATGGTGGTCAGCAACAGCAGGGTACCGTTCAGCAATACCCATAACACCGCAAAACAAAACTGTGGGAGCGGCGGTGCCGCTCCCACATTGTTTTTTAGTTGGCTTCTTTCACTGCGCTGAGAAACGCGCAGGTCCGCTCCTGCTGTGGATGTTCGAAAATCTGCGCCGGTGTGCCCTGCTCGTGAATCTGACCCTTGTAGAAAAAACACACACGATCGGCGAACTCCCGGGCAAACCCCATCTGGTGCGTGACCATCAGCATGGTCAGGTTGTGTTCGGCGCCGAGCTTGCGGATGACGTTGAGCACTTCGCCGCACAGTTCCGGATCAAGCGCAGAGGTCACTTCGTCAAAGAGCATGACTTTGGGGCGCATGGCCAACGCCCGGGCAATGGCAACCCGTTGTTGCTGCCCACCGGACAGCTGCGAAGGGTAATGCCCCAGCTTGCTGCCCAGACCCACCAGTTCCAAAAGGTCCGCTGCTCGTTCGCGTGCTTCGGCCGGCTTCATGCCCAGCACTTGCACTGGCGCCTCAATGACGTTTTGCAAGGCCGTCATGTGCGGAAACAGGTTGAAGCTCTGGAACACCATGCCGATCTTGCCGCGAACGCGACGGATATGCCTGTCGTTGGCAGGCACCAGCACGCCGTTGCGATTGGGCATGTGCGTCAACAAATCATCCTCGATGCGGATCAGTCCGTCATCAATGCCCTCAAGCGTCATCAACACTCTCAGTAGCGTGGATTTCCCCGAGCCGCTGGGGCCGATGATCGCGACTTTTTCGCCTGGAGTGACATCCAGGTTCAAGTGGTCGAGCACGGTGAAGTTGCCGTAGCTCTTGGTGACGTCCTGAAAGCTGACAATCGGCTTGAGCGGTTTCGATTCAGGCATGGCATGGGCCTCTTGCGGACGCAGCGATGTCAGGTTGCCGCACCGGGAAAGGTCGTTGGAGGTCGAGATGGGAGAAGTCATTAGCGTAGCTCCAGACGCAGTTCAAGGCGCCGTACCAGATAAGCCAAGGCGATGCTCAGGGCGAGGAAAAACAGACCGACCATGGTGATCGGCTCCAGATAACGGAAGTTCTCGGAACCAATGTTCTTGGCTTGCTGCATGATCTCGACCACGGTGATGGCCGACAGCACCGGCGTGTCCTTGAGCATGGCCACCAGGTAGTTGCCCAGTGGCGGCAGGATCGGCCGCAGGGCCTGGGGCAGGATGATGTTGCGGTAGGCGCTGTACGGCGCGATGTTCAGCGCCGTAACGGCCTCCCACTGCGCCCGTGGCACGGCGTCGAGGCCACCGCGGTAAACCTCGGCGATGTAGCAGGCATAATGCACGCCGATGCCGATCACCCCCACCTGCATGGCCGTCATGCTCACGCCGTAATTGGGCAGCACGTAGTAGAGGAAATACACCTGGATCAGCAGCGGCGTGCTGCGAATGAATTCGATCACCCCGGCGGTCGGCCACGATAACCAGAGCAGGCGACTGCGTCGGCCGATGGCCAGAAACAATCCCAGCACAATGGCGATCAGGAAACCGAGCAGGGTAATGCCCACGGTGTTCAGCGATGCCCGGAGCAAATCGGGCAGGATCTGCCAGGCATATGTCCAGTCGAACAGGGTCATGACAGACCTCCACGCATCCGGCCGCGAGCCAAGCGTCGCTCAACGCTGCGCATGCCGAGGTTGATCGCTTGAGCCAGAACGAAGTACATCACCAGCGCCAGGCTGAATATTTCCAGGGTCTGGAAAGTGGCCTGATCCAGTTGCCGGGCCCGGAAGCTGAGGTCCGACAGGGTGATCAGCGAGACCAGCGAAGTATTTTTCAGCAATTCGATCAACAGGTTGGTGCCCGGTGGAATGGCCGCCAGCAACGCCTGGGGCAAAATGATTCGCCGAAAGCGCTTGTAGCCGCTGAAGTTCAATGCAGTCGCCGCTTCGTACTGCCCTTTGGCAACGGAGCTGATCGCACCACGCATCACCTCCGCGCCGTAAGCACCGATGTGCAAGCCGAGGCCGACAATGGCCACGCTGTAGGGGCTCAGTTCGAGATTGAACGGTGGCAGCGGCAAGACGAAAAACAGCCAGAACAATTGCACCAGCAACGACGTGCCGCGGAACACTTCAATGTAGGCGACGGAAAACCAACTCACCGCTCGCCACGGCGACATGCGCCCGAGTGCTGCCAGAATGGCGGCGACGATCGCCAGCAGCGAGCCGAAGAAGGTCACCTGGAGCGTCACCCAGGCGCCTTGTATCAAAAGCGGAAGTAATTCACCCATTGTTCACACCTGCGTGGTTCAACATCCGGAGTCAGCAGGGAAATAGGCATCGCGCCAGGGCGCCATGCCCGTTTCGACTATTGAGCGCAGAGCTCGGCAGCCGTTTTGCTTGTCACGTTGGATTTGTCGAAGCCGAAAGGGGCAACCGTCTTGAGATGTTCTTCGGAGCCCAGCCACTTTTTCAGTTCGGCATTGACGGCGTCACGCAGGTCTTTGTCTTCCGGGCGGAAGGCGAGGGCGCCATAACCGGTGTGCGAAGGGTCATCCTTGAACTCGGTGACCGCTTCGACCTTGTCACCACCTTTGCTGGCCAGGCCTTTCATGGTCAGCTGGGTGCCGACGGCCGCATCGGCACGCCCGGCGCGCACGGCTTGCAACTGCGCGGTGGTGTCCGGTACCTGGAGGATCTGCGCATCCTTCACGCCAGAATCCCGCGCGTATTTCAGGTTGACCGTGCCGGCCATGATCGCCAGTTTCACATCCGGGTTTTTGGCGATGTCTTCATAGCTGTGCAGATTCTTCGGATTGCCTTTGGCGGTCAGGAGTGCGTCGGGCAACTGGTACTGCGGGTCGGTGAAGATGACCTGCTTGCAGCGCTCGGGGGTGATGTACATGCCCGCGGCAATCACGTCGAAACGTCCGGCGCGCAGGCCGGGGATCAACGAGCCCCATTCGGTCAGCACACCGTCGACTTGCTTGATGCCCATTTTTTCGAAGATGACCTTGGCGATTTCCGGTGATTCACCGGTGACCCTGCCGTCGGTTTCAGTGAAGGCGAACGGGGTTTCGTTCGCATAACCGATGCGGATGCTGCTGTTCTTGGTGATGGTTTCCAGCGTTGTGGCGTAGGCGCTGGTGGCCAGGCCGAATATCGCGCAAGCGACGAACAGGTGGCGCAAGACATGGGGAGTGCGGGAAATGGAATTGCTCATCGATAAAATCTCCTGTTTCTTGTGGACCCGTCTTTGACGGCTCTGTGGTAGGAGGCAGTGTGACAAGAGCAAAGCGTACGAGGGCTGGTCCACCTGTTGAGCCGAAGCGCGGGGAGACAGTTCCGGTACAGATCGATTGATTGTTGTTGGTGGCTGGTTCAGCAGCCTGGGCATCGACCTTGTACCGAGCATACAAAAGCACTGCGCAGGATTGCATTGCACTAGGACAATTGCTTTGCATGGATTCTCGCGGGATGCTGTCGGCACTGGCAAACACGTGGGTTCGGCGCCGATGGACAAGTGGAAGGCAGCACTGGAAATCGCCCGCAGCGGCGAGTCGAAATACAAGATCCTGGTCCAGGCGATTGCCGACGATATCGAGCAGGGTGTGCTGGCCAATGATCAGCGGTTGCCACCGCAACGTAATGTCGCCGATGCCATGGGCATCAGTGTGCAAACCGTCACCAATGCCTACAAGGAGCTCGAGCGCCAGGGCCTGGTGCGGTGCGAGGTCGGGCGCGGCAGTTTTGTCTCGCGAAGAATGAGCGATCGGGTAGCCACTTATATTCTCGACAGCCCCGAACGGGCGCTGGTGGATTTTTCCATCACACGGATCATGCACACCCGTGAGCATGACCAGTTCTGGCGCGAAACCTGTCGCGAACTCAGCACCGAAGAGGATCAGCCCTGGATTCATGCGTTTCGCCCGATTGCCGGTTTCGAGTCGCACCGTGAGGCGGCGATGCACTGGATCGCGCGGCAAGGCCTGCGGGTCGAGCGCGACGACATCCTGATCACCAACGGTGCTGCCCACGCCATTTTTCTGGCCTTGGCATCCCTTGCCGGCCCGGATGATGTGGTGCTTTGCGAAGGGTTGACCGACCACGGCGTCATCGGTAATTCCCAGGTGCTCGGGTTTACCCTCAAGGGTCTGGAGATGGACCGGCATGGCATCGACCCCGAGCATTTCGAGGACATGTGCAGCAACGAGCGCATCACCGCGCTGGTCTGTACGCCAAACCTGAACAACCCGACCACCAGCCTGATGCCGGACAGCCGTCGACGGGAAATTGCCGAGATCGCCAGGCGTTTTGGCGTGCACATTATCGAAGACGATGTGTACGGCCCTCTGCTGGACGAGCGCCGGGCGCCGCCGATCAGCCACTATTTGCCGGAATTGTCGTTCTATTGCACCAGCATGACCAAATCGGTGCTCACCGGTTTGCGCGTCGGATATCTGGTGATGCCAAAGCGGCTGGCGTTGCGTACCGAAAGTATTTTGCGGGTCAACAGTTGGATGGCAACGCCCATGGTCGCGGAGATTGCCACGCGCTGGATTCGCGATGGGCGCGCCGACACCCTGGTGGATTTGCAACGCAGACTCTTGTCCGGTCGGCAGGCGATGGTCAGCGAGTACCTGGACGAGTACCTGCTCGGCCAGCATCCCTATGCATTGAATGCCTGGATCGGCATTCCCCCTCATTGGGAAGTCGACAGCCTGGTGCGGGCGCTGCGCCACAAGCACATTGCGGTCACTTCGCCCGACCCGTTTACGGTGCGTGGCACGCCCAGGCCCCGGGCAGTCCGGGTGTGTGTCGGTGCCGAATGCAGCGACGAGGAAATGCGCGATGCGCTGATGGGCATGCGTGAAATCTTCGGTCAGTACCCGCAGATCCATGATTTTTGAGCGGGCGATCGGTGCCAGAAAGTTAGTCGATTAAATTGCCCTAGTACATTCATTGCGACAATCCAGCCCTTTTAGACTGCGCCCAACACCTCACTTGGGACGCGGTCATGTCAGTGCTGCTGCTAAACGATATCTACCTCGCCCGCCAACGTATTCAATCGCTGGTCCGGTGCACGCCCATGGAGCATTCGCCCAGCCTGTCCCGGCAATTGGGCGTACCGGTTTACCTCAAGCTCGAATCCCAGCAAATCACCGGCAGCTTCAAGTTGCGCGGCGCGAGCAATGCCGTGGCACAACTCAATGCCGAGCAAAAGGCGTGTGGCGTCGTCGCCGCGTCGACCGGCAATCATGGGCGGGCGCTGGCCCATGCCGCGTCCCGGCAAGGCGTGAAGGCGACGATTTGCCTGTCGCATCTGGTGCCGGGCAACAAGGTGCAGGCCATTCGCGATCTTGGCGCCGAAGTCCGCATCGTCGGCCAGTCCCAGGATGATGCCCAGCGTGAGGCCGAGCGGATTGCCTATGAACATGGCGCGATGCTGCTGCCGCCGTTCGATCATCCGGCGATCATCGCCGGGCAGGGCACGCTGGGGCTGGAGATCCTTGAACAACTGCCGGATGTCGCCCAAGTGCTGGTGCCGTTGTCCGGCGGCGGTCTGTTTGCCGGCGTGGCGCTGGCACTCAAAAGCGCCAATGCGCAGATCGTCACTCATGGCATCAGCATGCAGCGCGGTGCGGCCATGCATGCCAGCCTGGCCGCCGGACGTCCAGTGGAAGTCGAAGAGCTGCCGACCCTCGCCGATTCCCTCGGCGGCGGCATCGGCCTGGATAACCGTTACACCTTCAACATGACCCGCGACACCTGTGACCACCTGCATCTGCTCAGCGAAGCCTCCATTGCCCATGCCTTGCGCCATGCCTATCGCGAAGAGCGCCTGGTGCTCGAAGGCGCGGCGGCGGTGGGGATTGGCGCTTTGCTTGATGGCTTGATCGAACCGCGTGGACCGATCGTGGTGGTGGTCAGCGGTCGCAATGTCGACGTCGATCAGCATCTGCGTGTGCTGGCTGGTGCGGATGCGTGAGCTCAATCAAAAATCAGACTGGAGTGCCGCGTTGATGAGTGAAATCACCCTGTTGAGCGAAGCGGATCTGCGAGCCTGCGTGGCCCTTGATCTGCCGAGTATCGAAGCCATCGAGCAAGCCTTTGTGCTGCTGGCCACCGCCGCCGTGGCCATGCCGCCGATCCTGCGTCTGGACATCCCCGAGCATAATGGCGAAGTGGACGTGAAGACGGCGTATCTGCCCGGATTGGAGCGCTTCGCGATCAAGGTCAGCCCGGGATTTTTCGACAACCCGAAACTGGGCCTGCCAAGCCTCAACGGCATGATGATGCTGCTGTCGGCACGCACCGGTTTGCTCGATGCCTTGCTGCTGGATAACGGCTACCTGACGGCCGTGCGCACGGCCGCGGCCGGTGCGGTGGCCGCGCGAGCATTGTCGCGGGTCGACAGCCGCAGTGTGGCGCTGATCGGCGCCGGCGAGCAGGCGGCGTTGCAACTTCAGGCCTTGCGGCTGGTACGGCAGATCGACAGCGTACGGGTTTGGGCCCGGGACTGCGCCAAAGCCGAAGCCTTCAGTGTCGAGCTGGCGCGTGACAGCGGGCTGGCGGTCAGGCCGTGCGCAAGTATCGACGAGGCCATGGATGGCGTGGACATCGCCATCACCTGCACGCCGAGCCGTGAGCCGTTGATTGACGCGCGGCATTTGCAGCCCGGCCTGCACATCACGGCCATGGGTTCGGATGCCGAGCACAAAAACGAAATTGCCCCCAGTGCGCTGGCACAGGTCCATTGCTACGTGGCGGATCGCTTGAGCCAGACCCGCATCCTCGGCGAATTGCATCACGCCCTTGTAGCTGGCGTCGTCAGCGATGAGACCGACTTCGCAGAGTTGGGGCAGGTGCTGGCCGGGCAGCGTCCCGGTCGCACAGATGAAAAGCAAATCACCCTGTGCGACCTCACCGGCACCGGTGCCCAGGACACGGCCATGGCCAACCTGGCATTCGAGCGCGCGCGTTCGGCAGGCAAGGGGTTTCAGTTCGGCAGTTAACCGGTTTTTTCATCCGCGTGTCATTTATCAGAGGGCAGGTGCATGTCTCAGATAGTCGTCAATCTCCCGTTCGAACGGGGGGAATATGCCCAACGTCTGGCCAAGGTTCGAGCGGCCATGCAGACGCAGGGCATCGAGCTGTTGCTGGTCACCGATCCGTCGAACATGGCCTGGCTGACCGGCTATGACGGTTGGTCGTTTTACGTCCATCAATGCGTGCTGCTGGCGCTCGACGGCGAGCCCGTGTGGTTCGGTCGCGGGCAGGATGCCAACGGCGCCAGGCGCACGGTGTTCATGCAGCAGGAAAATATCGTCGGTTATCCGGACATCTACGTGCAGTCCCGGGAGCGGCACCCGATGGATTACCTGTCGCGGGAAGTCATCAGCGCCCGCGGTTGGGACGCGCTGATCATCGGCGTGGAAATGGACAACTATTACTTCAGCGCCGCCGCTTACCTGTCGCTGAAAAACAACCTGCCGAACGCCACTCTGGTGGACGCGGTCGGCCTGGTGAACTGGCAGCGGGCGATCAAGTCGCCGCAGGAAATCGCCTACATGCGCATCGCCGCGCGCATCGTCGAAAAGATGCACGGGCGCATCCTCGAACGGATCGAACCGGGCATGCGCAAGAATGAGTTGGTGGCCGAGATCTATAGCAGCGGCATCCTCGGCGCCGACGGTCATGGCGGTGATTACCCGGCCATCGTGCCTCTGTTGCCGACCGGTGCCGATGCCAGCGCGCCGCACCTGACCTGGGACGATACGCCGTTCGAAAAGGGCGCCGGCACCTTCTTTGAAATCGCCGGTTGCTACAAGCGTTACCACTGCCCGTTGTCGCGCACCATTTACCTGGGCAAGCCGCCGCAGCATTTTCTCGACGGTGAAAAAGCCGTGGTCGAAGGCATCGCCGCCGGGCTTGAAGCGGCCAAACCGGGCAACACCACCGGCGACATCGCGGTGGCGTTCTTCAAGGTGCTGGAGAAATTCGGCATCCACAAGGACAGCCGTTGCGGCTACCCGATCGGCATCAGTTATCCACCGGATTGGGGCGAGCGCACCATGAGCCTGCGTCCCGGCGACACCAGCGTGTTGCAACCGGGCATGACCTTCCACTTCATGCCGGGCCTGTGGATGGACGATTGGGGGCTGGAGATCACCGAGAGCATTCTGATCACCGAAACCGGCGTCGAAACCCTGTGCAACGTGCCACGCCAACTGTTCGTGAAGGATTGAACCATGAGCGAATTGCCGGACAACCCGATCAGCGCCACGGTGGATTTCACCCGTGAAGGCGTGCAGCACGGTTTTCTCAAACTGCCGTATTCCCGGGACGACTCGGCCTGGGGGGCGGTGATGATTCCGCTTACGGTGATTCAACGCGGTGAGGGGCCGACCGCGCTGCTCACCGGTGGCAACCATGGCGACGAATACGAAGGGCCGGTAGCGCTGAGCAAACTGGCCCAGGGGCTGAGCGCCGACGAGGTCAGTGGGCGGGTAATCATCGTACCGTTCATGAACACCCCGGCGTTCCATGCCGGACGGCGCACGTCTCCGATCGACAAGGGCAATCTCAATCGCAGTTTTCCCGGCAAACCGGACGGCACGGTGACTGAGAAAATCGCCGATTACTTCACGGGTACCTTGCTGCCATTGGCCGACATCGTGCTGGATATTCACTCCGGCGGTCGCACCCTGGATTTCCTGCCGTTCGCTGCTTGTCATGTGCTGCCGGATAAACAGCAGCAGGCGCAATGCGAGGCCGGGATGCGTGCCTTCAATGCGCCGTACAGCATGCGCATGCTGGAACTCGACGCCGGGGCGATGTACGACACCGCCGCTGAACGCCAGGGCAAAGTCTTCGTCACCACCGAACTGGGCGGCGGTGGCTCTTCCACGGCGCGCAGCGTGGCGATTGCCGAGCGTGGGGTGCGCAATCTGCTGGTGCATGCCGGGATCCTTGGCGGTGAGGTGCGGCTCGCACCGTCGATCATGCTCGACATGCCCGACGGCGATTGCTTCATCGCCAGCGAGCACGACGGTCTGCTGGAAATGTGCCGTGATCTGGGGGACAGCGTGGAGCAAGGTGAAGTGATTGCCCGTGTCTACGATGTCACCCGCAGCGGCGTTGCCCCGATGGAATACCGTGCGGCTCGCAGCGGTCTGCTGGCGGCGCGGCATTTTCCGGGACTGGTGCGGTGTGGTGACACTGTGGCAGTGATCGCGGATGTGTTGACCTGACATCAATCCCTGTGGGAGCGAGCAAGTCCGCTCCCACAGGGTCTCCTAAATATTCACGAGATCGTCACCCATGCACAAACTCGATCGCTATGACCTGAAAATCCTGAGAATCCTCGCTGAAGACGGGCGTATCACCAAATCGAGCCTGGCCGAGGCGATCAACCTGTCGGTAACACCTGCGTGGGAGCGGGTGCGCAAACTCGAAAGCCTGGGCTTGATCAAGGGCTACCGGGCACAGATCGACTGGAACGCGGTGTTCAAAAGCCAACAGGTGCTGGTGGAAATCACCTTGGCCCGACACACCGCGCAGGACATGCGGCGTTTCGAACAGCGCATGAACGAGGCTGCCGAAGTGGCTTTCTGTTACGCCACCGGTGGTGGCGTCGATTACATGGCGATGATCCAGGCACCGGACATTGACCATTACCAGCGCTTCATCGACCAGTTGTTGCTCGACGACCTGGGCATCGAACGCTACTTCACCTACATCGTCACCAAGACCATCAAGACCGGCGGCGCCTTGCCCGCTGAAGTGGCGCAGGAGCTTTGAAAACACCGCTATTCCCTGTGGGAGCGAGCCTGCTCGCGATAGCATCCTTGCATTCAACCCTGCACTGACTGATGTCCCACCATCGTGAGCAGTATTCACACCGCAAAAATCCCCGATTTACCCCCGCTCAATCAGAAAAAACCACCTGCCGCACCCCGTTCAAACGCCAAATCCCCGAGGTCTTGCTGCCCTAGCATGGTTCCACGCACACGGATTGGAGTGAACGCCATGACCTACAAACATCCACTGCTGTTCAAGGCACTTTGCTACGTTGATGGCCATTGGGTCCACAGCGACAGCGGTCACAGTATCGCCGTGCATAACCCGGCCGATCAAAAACTCATCGGCCATGTGCCGATGCTCGATCAGCCGCAAATTGTCGCGGCCATCGATGCCGCCCACCGCGCGTTTACCGGCTGGCGCGAACAAAGCCTGGAGGCACGCGGGTTGATTCTGCGACGCTGGGCGGCACTGATTCTTGAGCATCAGGAAGACCTGGCGAGGATTCTCAGCCTGGAGCAGGGCAAGTCCCTGGCCGAGTCCCGCGGTGAAATCGCCTATGCGGCCAGCTTCATTCCCTGGTTCGCCGAGGAGGCGCGGCGCCTTTACGGGCAGAACATTCCCAGCCACATACCCGGTGCGCACCTGGGCACGCTCAAGGAACCGGTGGGTGTCTGTGCGCTGCTGACCCCGTGGAATTTCCCCTCGGCCATGATCACCCGCAAAGCGGCGGCCGCCTTGGCGGCCGGTTGTACCGTGGTGATCAAGCCCGCCCATGAAACACCGTACTCGGCGTTTGCCCTGGCGCAACTGGCGGAGGAAGCGGGTTTCCCGGCCGGCGTGTTCAACGTGGTGCTGGGCGAGCCGCAAATGGCCATGCAAACCCTGGTGCAGGACAGTCGCGTGCGCTCGGTGAGTTTCACCGGCTCGACCCGCGTGGGTAAGTTGGTGCTGCAAGCGGCGGCTGCGGATGTGAAGAAGGTCTCGCTGGAACTGGGTGGCAACGCACCGTTCATTGTCTGCGCCGATGCCGATCTCGGGCTGGCGGTAAAGGTCGCGGTCGCCGCCAAGTTTCAGACCTCCGGCCAGGATTGCTGCGCGGCCAACCGCATCATGGTCGACCGTTCGATCTACCCGGAATTTCTCAAGGGTTTTGCTTCGGCGGTGCGTGAACTGCGGGTCGGCCCGGCAATGCTGGGCGATCGTGAGCAGAACGTCGATATCGGCCCGTTGATGCATCAGGCCGCCTTCGATGTCACCGCCGAGCGTGTGGCCGATGCCTTGCAACAAGGGGCGCAACGACTGGTGGGGGGCGAAGCCCATGCGCTCGGCGGTCTGTTCTATCAGCCGACGGTGCTGGCCGACGTCACGCCGCAAATGCGCATCTACCGCGAAGAGAACTTCGCGCCGATTGCCGGGGTGATGCCGTTCGACAGCCTCGATCATGCCGTCGAAATGGCCAACGACACCGAATACGGTCTGGCCACCTACATTTGTTCCAATCGCCTGGACCTGATCTACCCGCTGATTCGTCGTCTCGACCACGCGATGGTCGCGGTCAACGGCGTCAAGTTCACCGGCCATCCGATCCCGTTCGGTGGCATGAAGGCCTCGGGGCTGGGCCGTGAAGGCGGCACCGAGGGCTTCGAAGCCTTTGTCGAAACCAAATACTTCTGCCTGCACCATCAAGGCCAGTTCTGAGGAGATCTACCATGAGCCAAGAATTCGATACCCTGTTCGAGCAAGACCGTGCGCATTTCATGCACCCTTCGACCCATGCCCATGACCACGCCAGCGGGGCACTCAAGGGGCGCATCATCAAGGGCGCATCGGGCATCCGCATTCGCGACCACGAAGGCCGCGAATTCATCGACGCCTTCGCTGGCCTGTACTGCGTGAACATCGGCTATGGACGCACCGAAGTCGCCGATGCCATCTATAAGCAGGCCAAGGAACTGGCTTATTACCATACCTACATGGGGCATTCGACCGAAGCGATCATCGAGCTATCGAGCCGCATAATCGACTGGGCGCCGCAAGGCATGAAGAAGGTCTACTACGGCCTCTCAGGCTCCGACGCCAACGAAACCCAGATCAAACTGGTTCGCTACTACAACAACGTACTGGGTCGTCCACAGAAAAAGAAAATCATCTCCCGCGATCGCGGTTATCACGGCTCGGGCATCATGACCGGTAGCCTGACCGGCCTGCCAAGTTTCCATCAACATTTCGACCTGCCGGCCGAAGGCATCAAGCACACTGTGTGCCCCCACTGGTACCGCAAGGCGCCGACCGGCATGGATGAGGCCGCGTTCGTGCGCTACTGCGCCGACGAGTTGGAGAAAATGATCCTCGCCGAAGGCCCCGACACCGTGGCGGCGTTTATTGGCGAGCCGTTGATGGGGACGGGCGGCATCATCGTGCCGCCAGCGGGTTACTGGGCTGCGATTCAAGCCGTGCTGAATAAATACGATGTGTTGCTGATCGCCGACGAAGTGGTCTGCGCTTTTGGTCGCCTCGGCTCGAAGATGGGCAGCCAACGCTACGGCATGCGCCCGGACCTGATTACCACCGCCAAAGGCCTGACCAGTGCCTATGCACCATTGTCGGCAGTGATCGTCGGCGAAAAGGTTTGGGATGTCATCGAAAAGGCCTCCGAATCCCAAGGTGCCATGGGCCATGGCTGGACTTATTCCGGACACCCGATCTGTGCTGCTGCGGCGCTGGCCAACCTCGATATCCTGGAGCGGGAAAACCTCACGGCCAATGCCGAGAAGGTCGGCGGCTATCTCAATCGTCGGCTGCGTGAAACCCTGGAAGGGCATCCACTGGTGGGCGAGGTGCGCGGCGACGGGATGCTCGCAGCGGTTGAGTTCATGGCTGATCGCGAACAACGCACACCGTTCGATGCGGCACTGAAGGTCGGCCCGAAAGTCTCGGCGGCCTGCCTGGAACGCGGCATGATCGCCCGGGCGATGCCCCATGGCGATATTCTCGGCTTTGCCCCGCCGCTGGTACTGACGGAGGCTGAAGCGGAGCTGATTGTTGGTATCACCAAGGATGCGATTGATCAGGTGGCCAGTGAGGTGCTTGGCTAACCCCCGCCATAACGGTCACCTGTAGGAGCTGCCGCAGGCTGCGATCTTTTGATCTTGCTTCTTAGAATCAAAGGATCGCAGCCTCGTTGCACTCGACAGCTCCTACCTGCCTCAATTGAGTCGTCAAAAACAAAAAAGCCCCCGGGCAATCACGTCCGGGGGCTTTTTGTATCGCGCGAAACCTGCTTACTTCTTCAGGCCATAATGCTCATCAAGCATGCCCGGCGAGTTCGGGGCTTTCGGTGCGTAGTCGCGCGGCGGCTCCTGATCGCGCGGTGGCGTCAGGCGCTCACGGGGTGCCTGCGTCGCATCGGCGTGCAGGGAGGCCAGCAGGCGTTGGCGGGTCTGTTCGTCCAGGGCCAGGCGGTTGGCGCCCTCGGCGAGATGGTCCTGCACTTCCTGATAGCTCTGAGTCAGTTTCTTGACCAGTGTCGCGGTGCTGTTGAAGTGGGTCACCACCTCGTTCTGATAACTGTCGAAACGTTCCTGAATATCGTCCAGCTGACGCTGCGTGCGGCTGGGCGCGGCGTTCGGTGCAACGCGAGCGATCAGGAACCCAATGGCGACACCCACAACCAGGGCAAGAGTCGGTAACAACCAAACTAAGAGCGAGTGTTCCACGAGTCCTTCCTCTATAAACGGCTTTGCTTTACGTTAACGGCTCGAACCTGCGCTGTATACCGCGATTCACTCGCAATAGACAGCCACAGACAATTTGCTAGACGAGTCGACCTGATCCGAGGTCACGGAGTTCCTTCCTTGCTTATGCGTGAAACCCCTGTAGTGATTGATGGCCCGGTGGGTCAACTGGAAGCACTGTACCTGGACAACGAGCAGCCTCGCGGCCTGGCACTGATCTGCCATCCGAACCCGGTGCAGGGCGGCACAATGCTCAACAAAGTAGTCTCGACCCTGCAGCGCACTGCGCGTGATGCCGGTTTGATCACCCTGCGTTTCAACTACCGTGGTGTCGGCGCCAGCGAAGGCACCCACGACATGGGCACCGGCGAAGTCGATGATGCCCAGGCTGTGGCTGATTGGTTCAGGGCCAAACACCCGGAGTTGCCACTGACCCTGTTCGGTTTCTCCTTCGGCGGATTTGTTGCAGCAAGTCTCGGTGGACGTCTGGAAGCGAAGGGCGAACAGCTCAAGCACCTGTTCATGGTCGCGCCGGCGGTCATGCGCCTCGGCGATCAGGATCAGCTGCCGCAACAGGGCGAACTGACCCTGATCCAGCCGGAAACCGACGAAGTGATCGATCCGCAGTTGGTTTACGAATGGTCCGACAAGCTCGAACGCCCCCATGAGCTGCTGAAAGTGGCAGAATGCGGACACTTTTTTCATGGCAAGCTGACCGATCTCAAGGATCTGATCCTGCCGCGTCTCTCGAATTGATTGCAGTCTGACAAGCGATTACCCATGACGACTCGTACCCGTATCCTCACCGGCATCACCACCACCGGCACGCCGCACCTGGGCAACTACGCCGGCGCCATCCGCCCGGCGATCGTCGCCAGCCGTGACAGCAATGCCGATTCGTTCTACTTCCTGGCCGACTACCACGCCCTGATCAAGTGCGATGACCCGCTGCGCATCCAGCGCTCGCGACTGGAAATCGCCGCGACCTGGCTGGCCGGTGGCCTGGATGTGGACCGCGTGACCTTCTATCGCCAGTCCGACATCCCGGAAATCCCCGAACTGACCTGGCTGCTGACCTGCGTTGCCGCCAAGGGCCTGCTCAATCGCGCCCACGCCTACAAGGCTTCGGTGGACAAGAACGTCGAGACCGGTGAAGACCCGGACGCCGGCATCACCATGGGCCTGTACAGCTACCCGGTGCTGATGGCCGCGGACATCCTGATGTTCAACGCGCACAAGGTGCCGGTCGGTCGTGACCAGATCCAGCACGTGGAAATGGCGCGGGACATCGGCCAGCGCTTCAACCACCTGTTTGGCCAGGGCAAGGAGTTCTTCACCATGCCCGAGGCGTTGATCGAAGAGAGCGTCGCCACGTTGCCGGGCCTGGATGGCCGCAAGATGTCGAAGAGCTACGACAACACCATCCCGCTGTTCTCCAGCCCCAAAGAGATGAAGGACGCGATTTCGCGGATCGTCACCGACTCCCGCGCGCCGGGCGAAGCCAAGGATCCGGACAATTCGCACCTGTTCACCTTGTTCCAGGCGTTCGCCACTGCGGCGCAGGCCGACGAGTTCCGTAGCGAACTGTCGCAGGGCCTGGGTTGGGGCGAGGCGAAGAATCGTCTGTTCCAGTTGCTCGACAACGAACTGGGCGAATCCCGCGAGCGTTATAACCAGCTGATCGAGCGCCCGGCGGATCTGGAAGACATCCTGCAACACGGCGCGAAAAAAGCCCGTGCGGTGGCGACGCCATTCCTCAACGAACTGCGTGAGGCGGTGGGCCTGCGCTCGTTCGTTGCCCAGACCCAAGTGGCGGCGACCACCAAGAAGAAAGCCGTGAAGGCTGCACGTTTTGTCAGCTTCCGTGAAGACGACGGCAGTTTCCGCTTCCGTCTGCTGGCGGCCGATGGCGAACAACTGCTGCTGTCGCGCAACTTCGCCGACGGTAAAACCGCGGGGCAGGTGACCAAGCAACTGCAGTCGGGCCAGGATCTGGACGTGCGCAGTGAAGACCTGAGCTTCAGCGTCTGGCTGGAAGGCGAGTGCGTTGCCGTCAGCCCGGCGTTTGCCGACAGCGCCGCCCGTGACGCTGCCGTCGAGGCTTTGCGCATCGCCCTGACGCCTGTTCAGGAATAAACAACGGTTCGGCCCGACCAAGGGCCGATTGCCATTCCTCGGGGCCGTCGCTACAGTGTCGGCCCGTTTTTGTTGCCTTGCTAACGAATTATGACGCCCCTAGAACGATATCAAGCTGATCTGAAACGCCCGGAATTCTTCCATGACGCCGCACAGGAAACTGCCGTGCGTCATTTGCAGCGCCTGTACGACGACCTGGTCGCGGCCGAGCAAAACAAGCCGGGCCTGCTGGGCAAGTTGTTTGGCAAGAAGGATCAGACCCCGGTCAAGGGCCTGTATTTCTGGGGCGGCGTAGGTCGCGGCAAGACTTACCTGGTGGATACCTTCTTTGAAGCGCTGCCCTTCAAGGAAAAGACCCGTACGCACTTCCACCGCTTCATGAAGCGCGTGCACGAAGAGATGAAAACCCTGGGCGGTGAGAAAAACCCGCTGACCATCATCGCCAAGCGTTTTGCCACCGAAGCCCGGGTCATCTGCTTCGATGAATTTTTCGTTTCCGACATCACCGACGCCATGATCCTTGGCACCCTGATGGAAGAACTGTTCAAGAACGGCGTGACCCTGGTCGCGACGTCGAACATCGTGCCGGACGGCCTCTACAAGGACGGCCTGCAACGCGCGCGCTTCCTGCCGGCCATCGCGCTGATCAAGCAGAATACCGAGATCGTCAACGTCGACAGCGGCGTCGACTATCGTCTGCGTCACCTCGAACAAGCCGAACTGTTCCACTATCCACTCGATGAAGCCGCCAACGAAAGCCTGCGCAAGAGCTTCCGTGCGCTGACGCCGGAATGCACGGCGGCGGTCGAAAATGATGTGCTGATGATCGAGAACCGTGAAATTCGTGCCGTGCGCACCTGCGATGACGTGGCCTGGTTCAACTTTCGTGAACTGTGCGATGGTCCGCGCAGCCAGAACGACTACATCGAGTTGGGCAAGATCTTCCACGCCGTGCTGCTCAGCGATGTCGAGCAAATGAGCGTTACCACCGACGACATCGCCCGACGCTTCATCAACATGGTCGACGAATTCTACGACCGTAACGTGAAGCTGATCATCTCCGCCGAAGTCGAGCTTAAAGACCTGTACACAGGTGGTCGCCTGAACTTCGAGTTCCAGCGTACCTTGAGCCGACTGCTGGAAATGCAATCCCACGAATTCCTGGCCCGGGCGCACAAGCCGTAGGACGATTCGGAAAATAAAAAAGGCCTGCGATTGCAGGCCTTTTTTGTGCTGTAAATCCCTGTAGGCGCGAGCCTGCTCGCGAAGGCGGTGAGTCAGTCACATTAATGCTGGATGTGCCAAAGTCATCGCGAGCAGGCTCGCTCCTACATGGGATTTTTTTAGGCCTGAGGCCTACGCAGCCTGCTGAAACTGCTGCCGATACTGATTCGGCGACAACTCCGTGTGCTGGCGGAACAACCGGGCGAAGAAGCTCGCATCGTCATAGCCGACTTCATAGCTGATGGTCTTGATGCTCTTGCGGCTGCCGGACAGCAAGCCCTTGGCGGTTTCGATGCGCAGGCGCTGCAGGTAATGCAGTGGCTTGTCGCCGGTGGCGGTCTGGAAGCGGCGCATGAAGTTGCGGATGCTCATGCCGTGTTCGCGGGCGACGTCCTCGAAACGGAACTTGTCGGCGAAGTGATCTTCGAGCCAGTGCTGGATCTGCAGGATGATCACGTCCTGGTGCAGCTTCTGCCCGCCGAATCCAATCCGTCCCGGTGAATAACTGCGCTGCACTTCGTAGAGGATGTCCCGGGCCACGGCCTGGGACACGTTGGCGCCGCAGAAGCGCTCGATCAGGTAAATGTACAAATCGCAGGCCGAGGTGGTGCCGCCGGCGCAGTACAGGTTGTCGGCGTCGGTCAGGTGCTTGTCCTGATTGAGCTGGACCTGGGGAAAACGTTCGGCGAAGGCATTGAAGAACCGCCAGTAGGTGGTCGCTTCCTTGCCATTGAGCAACCCGGCTTCGGCCAGCCAGAAAACACCGGTGGCTTCGCCGCACAGTACGGCACCGCGCGCATGTTGTTGGCGCAGCCAGGGCAGGACTTGCGGGTAACGCTTGCAGAGGCTGTCGAAATCATCCCAGAACGCCGGAAGAACGATGATGTCGGCGTTTTCCAGCCCGCCGTCCACCGGAATCATCACATCACTGAAAGTGTTGACCGGTTTGCCGTCGGGGCTGACCAGACGGGTTTCGAACGCCGGTGTCAGGCCCTGGCCCAGCTGTTTGCCGTAGCGCAGGCTGGCGAGGTGGAAGAAATCCTTGGCTTGCATGAGGGTGGAAGCGAAAACCCGGTCGATGGCCAGGATGCTGACGCGCCGCAGGGGCGTGGAGGCTTGGTTAGACATAATTCAACTTTATTTTTATAGGGGGAAGTGGTCACCAGACGGCTGGATCGTCTTATTTTTTGTCGGATGTGTCCAGTGTCCTGTATCGGAAGCGAGGCTTAGTCTCTGAAGGTCAACTCATTCTAAAAACAAAGAAAAGGTGCCGCATGATCCCCAGAACCCTGTTCAGTTCCGAGCACGAGCTTTTCCGCGACAGCGTGCGGACGTTCCTCGAAAAAGAGGCGGTGCCGTTCCATGGGCAATGGGAAAAACAGGGCTATATCGACCGCAAACTGTGGAACAAGGCGGGGGAGGCGGGGATGCTTTGCTCGCACTTGCCGGAAGAGTACGGCGGCCTGGGAGCGGACTTTCTCTACAGTGCGGTGGTGATCGAAGAAGTGGGGCGACTGGGCCTGACCGGCATCGGTTTTTCCCTGCACTCGGACATCGTGGCGCCCTACATCCTGCATTACGGCAGTGAGGCGCTGAAGCATAAATACCTGCCGAAACTGGTGTCCGGCGAGATGGTTACCGCGATCGCCATGACCGAACCGGGCGCCGGTTCCGATCTGCAAGGGGTGAAAACCACGGCCGTGCTCGATGGCGATGAGTACGTGATCAACGGCTCCAAGACCTTTATCACCAATGGCTACCTGGCCGATCTGGTGATCGTCGTCGCCAAGACCGATCCGAAGGCGGGCGCGAAGGGCACCAGTCTGTTTCTGGTGGAAGCCAATACGCCGGGCTTCGACAAGGGAAAGCGCCTGGAAAAAGTCGGGATGAAAGCCCAGGACACCTCGGAGCTGTTCTTTCAGGACGTGCGTGTACCCAAGGAAAACCTGCTGGGCCAGGCCGGGATGGGCTTTGCCTACCTGATGCAGGAATTGCCCCAGGAGCGCCTTACCGTGGCCATTGGCGGGCTGGCTTCAGCCGAAGCGGCGCTGCAATGGACGTTGGACTACACCCGCGAGCGCAAGGCGTTCGGCAAGTCGATCGCGGATTTCCAGAATACCCGGTTCAAGCTGGCGGAGATGGCCACGGAAATCCAGATCGGCCGCGTCTTTGTCGACCGCTGCCTGGAACTGCACCTGCAAGGAAAACTCGACGTGCCGACGGCGGCGATGGCCAAGTACTGGGGCACCGACCTGCAGTGCAAGGTGCTCGACGAGTGTGTGCAGTTGCACGGTGGCTACGGGTTCATGTGGGAGTACCCGATTGCCCGGGCATGGGCGGATGCGCGGGTGCAGCGGATCTATGCCGGCACCAATGAAATCATGAAGGAGATTATTGCGCGGTCGCTTTGATTGGCGCTGATGGTTGAAAAGATCGCAGCCTCCGGCAGCTCCTACACAGAATTGGCGTACACCCTGTAGGAGCTGCCGAAGGCTGCGATCTTTTCGTGGTCATGACAAATTATGGAGCCGGATTCGGATGATCCTTGTGAATCGCCTCGATCCCTTCCAGCACTTCCTCCGACAGCTTCAAGTCGAAACTGCCGATGTTGCTCTCCAGTTGCTCCATCGTCGTCGCGCCAATGATGTTGCTGGTCACGAACGGCTGCTGCGTGACGAACGCCAGGGCCATTTGCGCCGGGTCCAGGCCGTGCTCGCGAGCCAGGGCCACGTAACGGCTGCAGGCGGCTTCCGACTGCGGATTGAAATAGCGGCTGAAGCGGCTGTAGAGGCTCAGGCGACCTTTTGGTGGGCGGGCGCCACCTTCGTACTTGCCTGACAGGAAGCCGAACGCCAGCGGTGAATAGGCCAGCAGCCCGCACTGTTCGCGGATGGCGATTTCCGCCAGGCCGACTTCAAAGCTGCGGTTGAGCAGGTTGTACGGGTTCTGGATCGACACCGCACGCGGCCAGCCTCGGGCTTCGGCCAGGGCCAGGAAGCGCATGGTGCCCCATGGTGTCTCGTTGGACAGGCCGATGTGGCGGATCTTGCCGGCGCGGACCTGCTCGTCCAGCGCTTCGAGGGTGTCCTCCAGTGGGGTCAGGTTGGCTTCGATCTTGTGCTTGTAGCCCAGTTGTCCGAAAAAGTTGGTGCTGCGTTCCGGCCAGTGCAGTTGGTACAGGTCGATGTAGTCAGTCTGCAGGCGCTGGAGGCTGGCATCCACCGCTTCGGTGATGTGCTGGCGGTTGTGGCGCAGGTTTTTATCGCGAATGTAGTCGATGGTGTTGCCGGGGCCGGCGATCTTGCTGGCCAGGATCCAGTCGCCGCGGTCGCCGCGGCTTTTGAAGTAGTTGCCGATGTAGCGTTCGGTGGTGGCGTAGGTTTCGGCCTTGGGTGGCACCGGGTACATCTCGGCGGTGTCGATGAAGTTGATCCCGGCACGCTTGGCCCGCTCAATCTGGGCGAAGGCCTCTGCCTCGCTGTTTTGCTCGCCCCAGGTCATGGTTCCGAGGCAGAGGGCACTCACGTTCAGATTGGTTCGGCCTAGCTGGCGATAGTCCATCGGGTGCTCCTTGGGCAAAACAATCATAAAAGCAGGTTGAATTATTTTTCGCAATCTGCATAATTGCGCACCTCTTTCTGCAGTGGAAGTGATGCGCCGCCGCCGAAGAATCTTGCCGTTGAACGGACGCGCCGACCCGAGCCCCCGAAAGCGTCTGTATCCGGCTGCCTTTGACTTGTCAAAGTACGCACTATTCAGTAAGATCCGCCGTCTAATTTACAGGGCGGCCCCTGAGGCTATAAAGAATGAAAACTTTTACTGCTAAACCAGAAACAGTAAAGCGCGACTGGTTTGTCGTCGACGCTGCTGGTCAGACCCTGGGTCGTCTGGCCACCGAAATCGCGAGCCGTCTGCGTGGCAAGCACAAGCCTGAGTACACTCCTCACGTTGACACCGGCGACTACATCGTCGTAATCAACGCTGAGCAGATCCGTGTTACCGGTGCTAAAACCACTGACAAAATGTACTACTCCCACTCCGGTTTCCCGGGCGGCATCAAGTCGATCAACTTTGAAAAGCTGATCGCCAAGGCCCCTGAGCGCGTGATCGAGACCGCGGTTAAAGGCATGCTGCCTAAAAACCCACTGGGTCGCGACATGTACCGTAAGCTGAAAGTCTATGCGGGCGCTGCACACCCACATACTGCTCAGCAGCCCCAAGAACTGAAGTTTTAACGGAATAGTACATTATGTCGGCGACTCAAAATTACGGCACTGGCCGTCGCAAGACCGCAACCGCACGCGTTTTCCTGCGTCCGGGTACTGGTAACATCTCCATCAACAACCGTTCGCTGGATAACTTCTTCGGCCGCGAAACTGCCCGCATGGTAGTTCGTCAGCCGCTGGAGCTGACTGAGACTGTCGAGAAGTTCGACATCTACGTCACCGTGATCGGCGGTGGTGTGAGTGGTCAGGCTGGCGCAATCCGCCACGGTATCACTCGTGCTCTGATGGACTACGACGAGACTCTGCGCAGCGCCCTGCGTAAAGCCGGCTTCGTAACCCGCGATGCTCGTGAAGTTGAGCGTAAGAAAGTCGGTCTGCGTAAAGCGCGTAAGCGTCCGCAGTACTCGAAGCGTTAATTCGCTTTCACGTTCAAAAAAGAACGCCCAGTTTCCTCACGGAGCTGGGCGTTTTTTTATGTCTGCGATTTATCAAAGAATTGCGCTGTGACAACTTGCCACATCCGCAGACGCCCTATACTACAAGGCTTGGGGGTGATGGGTTCCGGTAATTACCTTGTCAGAATTGGGGCTTTTCATTACCATTCGGCAAAATTTTTATAAGTACATAGTTTTACTTAGTAGACGCCTGATTTAACAGGCCACAAAGCTGATGGGAGAGGACTGAATGAGCAATGACGGCGTGAATGCAGGCCGGCGTCGCTTCTTGGTAGCAGCCACATCCGTGGTGGGTGCTGCAGGAGCGGTGGGGGCTGCGGTCCCGTTCGTGGGGTCATGGTTTCCCAGTGCCAAGGCGAAAGCCGCAGGTGCACCGGTGAAAGTGAATGTCAGCAAGATCGAGCCAGGCCAGCAGATGATTGCTGAGTGGCGCGGCCAGCCGGTGTTCATCGTCCGCCGTACACAGGAAATCCTGGGGAATCTGAAGAAGATCGAGGGCCAGCTCGCTGACCCGACCTCCAAGAACTCGACGCAACCGACTTACGTTGATCCGGAAACCCGTTCGATCAAACCCGAGGTCCTGCTGCTGATCGGTATCTGCACGCACCTGGGTTGCTCGCCGACCTTCCGTCCCGAAGTGGCACCTGCGGATCTGGGTAAAGACTGGGTAGGCGGCTATTTCTGCCCTTGCCACGGCTCCCACTACGATCTGGCTGGTCGCGTCTACAAGTCGCAGCCTGCGCCTTTGAACCTGCCAGTTCCCCCGCATTCCTATGAGACCGATGAAATTATTATCATTGGCGTCGATACGGAGAAAGCGTGATGAGCAAGTTCATGGATTGGGTTGATGCGCGCTTTCCCGCCACCAAAATGTGGGAAGACCATCTCAGCAAGTATTACGCACCGAAGAACTTCAACTTCTTCTACTTCTTTGGCTCCCTGGCGCTGCTCGTTCTGGTCAACCAGATCGTCACCGGTGTCTGGCTGACCATGAGCTACAACCCGTCGGCGGAAGAGGCGTTCGCCTCCGTCGAATACATCATGCGTGACGTCGAGTACGGCTCGATCCTGCGTCTGTTGCACTCCACCGGCGCTTCGGCGTTCTTCATCGTGGTCTATCTGCACATGTTCCGTGGCCTGCTCTACGGTTCGTACCAGAAGCCTCGTGAGCTGGTGTGGGTCTTCGGCATGCTGATCTACCTGGCGCTGATGGCCGAAGCCTTCATGGGCTACCTGCTGCCGTGGGGCCAGATGTCCTACTGGGGTGCCCAGGTGATCATCTCGCTGTTCGGTGCGATCCCGGTCATCGGCAACGACCTGACCCAGTGGATTCGTGGTGACTACCTGATTTCCGGTATTACCCTGAACCGCTTCTTCGCCCTGCACGTGGTTGCCCTGCCAATCGTTATCCTGGGTCTGGTGGTGCTGCACATCCTGGCGTTGCACGAAGTCGGTTCGAACAACCCGGACGGCGTCGACATCAAGAAGCACAAGGACGAAAACGGCATACCGCTGGACGGCATTGCCTTCCACCCGTACTACACCGTGAAAGATATCGTCGGTGTGGTGGTGTTCCTGTTCATCTTCTGCTCGATCGTGTTCTTCTTCCCGGAAATGGGCGGCTACTTCCTTGAAAAGCCGAACTTTGAAGTGGCGAACGCCTTCAAGACCCCAGAGCACATCGCTCCGGTCTGGTACTTCACCCCGTTCTACGCCATCTTGCGTGCGATTCCGGACAAGCTCCTGGGTGTGATCGCCATGGGTGCGGCCATCGCTGTGCTGTTCGTCCTGCCATGGCTGGATCGTAGCCCGGTCAAGTCGATGCGCTACAAGGGCTGGCTGAGCAAGATCTGGCTCTGGGTGTTCTGCATCTCGTTCGTGATCCTGGGCGTGCTGGGCGTATTGGCCCCAACCCCTGAGCGTACGCTGTTGTCGCAGGTATGCACCTTCCTGTACTTCGCCTACTTCATTCTGATGCCGTTCTACACCAGGCTCGAGAAGACCAAACCGGTTCCGGAAAGGGTGACTGGCTGATGAAAAAACTATTTGCTGTATTGATGCTTGCTGCGCTGCCAGTGTTTGCTTTCGCGGCTGAGCACGGTGGCCCCGAGCTGGAAAAGGTCGATATCGACGTTTCCGATAAAGCGGCCATGCAGGACGGCGCGCGTACGTTCGCCAACTACTGCATGGGTTGCCACAGTGCCAAGTTCCAACGCTATGAGCGTGTTGCCGACGACCTGGGCATTCCCCACGAGTTGATGCTCGAGAAGCTGGTGTTCACTGGCGCCAAGATCGGCGACCACATGAGCATCGGCATGCAGCCGGCGGACGCCAAGGCCTGGTTTGGCGCAGCGCCGCCGGACCTGACCCTGGTTGCCCGTGTTCGCGGCACCGACTGGCTCTACGGTTACCTGAGGTCGTTCTACGAAGACCCTGCGCGTCCATGGGGCGTGAACAACAAGGTCTTCCCGAACGTGGGCATGCCTAACGTCCTGGCCGGCCTGCAAGGTCGCCAGGTGGTTGGCTGCAAACAGGTTCAGATCGTCGAGGGCGGCAAGAAGCAATATGATCCTCTGACCGGTACGGCGCTGACTCATGAAGCGTGCGATCAGTTGACCATCGTGCCGAAAAGCGGTGCCCTGACTGCAGAGCAGTTCGATGAGAAGGTCAAGAATCTGGTAACCTTCCTGGCTTACTCGGCTAACCCGGTTAAGCTGCAACATCAGCGCATCGGTACATACGTATTGTTGTACCTGGCGTTCTTCTTCGTCTTCGCTTACCTGCTCAAGCGCGAATACTGGAAAGACGTGCACTGATAAAGCTTCAAGCTATTGCTGTTAATCGCGCGCGCCCAAGGGCGCCTCTGAAGATGTAGCGAAACTGGTGATCCAGTCGTTACGGGAGGCGCCCTCTGGGCGCGCTCGTTTTTGAGCTTTCGATAATTTCTACAAGCGAGGAGGATCGCCATGGGCGTGACCAATCGGTTGGCCTGTTACTCCGACCCCGCCGACCACTATTCCCACCGAGTGCGCATCGTACTGGCAGAGAAGGGTGTCAGCGCCGAGATCATTTACGTGGAGGCTGGTCGCCAGCCGCCTAAACTGATTGAGGTGAACCCTTATGGCAGTCTGCCCACACTGGTCGATCGTGACCTGGCGTTGTGGGAGTCGACTGTGGTGATGGAATACCTGGATGAGCGTTACCCGCATCCGCCGCTACTGCCGGTTTATCCCGTGGCGCGTGCCAACAGTCGCCTGCTGATACACCGCATTCAGCGCGACTGGTGTGGTCTGGTGGACCTGATTCTGGATTCGCGGACCAAGGAAGCGGCCCGTGCCGTGGCTCGAAAAGAGTTGCGCGAAAGCCTGACGGGTGTGTCGCCACTGTTTGCCGACAAACCGTTTTTCCTCAGTGAGGAACAAAGTCTGGTGGATTGCTGCCTATTGCCAATACTCTGGCGATTGCCGATTCTGGGTATAGAACTGCCGCGGCCGGCCAAGCCGCTGCTTGATTATATGGAGCGCCAGTTTGCGCGTGAGGCTTTCCAGGCGAGTCTGTCTGGTGTCGAACGCGACATGCGCTAAGGCTTAAGGAGCCGTTATGAACTCCAGTCGACCTTATCTGGTCCGTGCGCTCTATGAGTGGATTGTGGACAACGATTGCACCCCGCACATGCTGGTCAATTCCGAGTACCCGTCGGTGCAGGTGCCTCAGGGGTTTGCCAGTGACGGACAGATCGTCCTGAACGTATCGCCACAAGCCGTGCGTCATTTGCACATGGATAACGAAGCGGTCAGTTTCGAAGGGCGCTTTGGTGGCGTACCGCACACCTTGTACGTGCCGATTGCTTCGATCCTGGGCATCTACGCCCGGGAGAATGGCCAGGGCATGGTGTTCGATCTGGAGTCGCCCATGGGCGAGGACGACGAGATCGAACCGGATGACGATCTACCGCCACCCGACAGTGAGCCGCCGCGTCCAAGCGGTCGCCCCAGTCTGAAAGTGGTGAAGTAATAAAAAAGGCGATCCAGATGGATCGCCTTTTTTATGCGTGGGATTGCAGGTCAGTCGATGTACTCGAACAGCTTCACAATCTTCTGCACGCCGGATACGCCTTGTACCAGGTTGGTCGCCTGCGCAGCTTCCTGCTTGGTCAGCAGGCCCAGCAAGTAGACGATGCCGTTTTCAGTGACAACCTTGATGCGCGAGCCGGGGATGTTCGCATCGGCGAGCATCTGGGTCTTGATCTTGGTGGTCAGCCAGATGTCGTTCTGGCGTGCCAGCAACGAGGACGGTGGCAGGACTTGCAGTTCGTTGTGTACCTGTTTCACGCGCTGGACGGCGGCGGCGGCCTGTTCGGCCTTGGCCTTGAGGTCCGCGCGTGGCGTTTGCCCGGCGAGCAGCACGACACCGTTGAAGCTGGTGACGACGATGTGCGAATCCTTATCCAGGGCCGGGTCGGCCTTGGCGACGTTCACACCAACCTTGGTGTCGATCAGGGAATCGTCGATCTTGCTGCCCAATGTGCGAGTGCCACGGTCATCTTCAATCGGTGCTTCGCGGCTGGCAGTCACCACCGAGGTGCAGCCGCTGATGCCGAGGCACAGGGTCAAGGCCAGTAGGCCAAGGCGATTAGGGGTCATTCTTCACTCCCGAACAATTGGCTGTCGATCAAGTCGCAAAGGCAGTGGATCGCCAGCAGGTGGACTTCTTGAATACGAGCGGTGACGTTGGCCGGCACGCGAATCTCGACGTCCTCGGGCAACAGGAGCGACGCCATGCCGCCGCCATCACGCCCCGTCAATGCTACGACAATCATTTCGCGATCATGTGCGGCCTGGATCGCTTGAATTATGTTGGCCGAGTTGCCGCTGGTGGAGATAGCCAGCAACACATCGCCCGGTTGGCCGAGTGCACGGATCTGCTTGGAGAAGATTTCGTTGTAGCTGTAGTCGTTGGCGATCGAGGTGATCGTCGAACTGTCGGTCGTCAGGGCGATGGCCGGCAGGCTCGGGCGTTCGCGCTCAAAGCGATTGAGCAGTTCGGACGAGAAGTGCTGGGCATCGCCGGCAGAGCCGCCGTTGCCGCAGGAAAGCATTTTGCCTTCGTTGAGCAGGGCGTTGACCATGACCTGGCTGGCTTGCTCGATGTGCGGTGCAAGTACTTCCATCGCCTGTTGCTTGGTGTCGATACTGGCCTGAAAAAGCTGGCGAATTCGCGATTGCATGTCCATCTGTGTGACCTTAAGTAGCGCGGCTGTTCGGCACGTGAATGTGCAGCCCGCAAAGCAAAGAGCAAAAATGTTGGGTGATAGTGTCCGGTTCGCAATGCCGGCGATCAGCCGTCGAAGGCATTCTGTAGCCAATTCAACTGATCGAGGTTGCTGTCGATGGCAATCACGTCGAAGCGGCAAGGGGAATTGGCCCAGCGCGGCTCGCGCTGAAGAAAATATTGCGCGGCGAAAATCAGTTTTTGCCGTTTGCGCTCATCGATGCTATCGAGCGCGCCACCCCATTGAGTGTTTTTTCTGTAGCGGACTTCAACGAATACTACTGTATCGCCATCTAGCATGACCAGATCAAGCTCGCCGCGTTTACACAACCAGTTCTGCGCCAGCAGGCGCAGACCCTGTTGTTGAAGATGCTCGAGCGCATGGCGCTCGGCATCCTTGCCGCTTTGCTGGCGTGACCTGTCGGGCATCAGCGAGCGGTGTCCGGCAGGCGCTGAACCTGGCCATTGACGAACTCGGCCCATGGCAACTGGCGCACGACCCGCTGGCTCTGAGACATGCCAAGGCTGCCCGACTCACCGTCGATGCGGCTGTCCGGCAGTGACTTGAGCTGGCCCAGGCGTGGTGCCAGGCGATAGGCGTCCACACCCATGGCATACAGGCGCCCCAGGCTGCCGGCGGCTTGTGGCCACTGGGCAGTGACCTGGCGGCGCAGTGGATCGTTGGCGTCCAGCAACCATGGCGTCTCGCAGAAGCGAATGCCATTCATGTCGTTGTACTGGTTGACGTCACCGCTGGCGCTGAACACGTGGGAGGTGGCGTAGACCGGAACATCACCTGCGTACTGGAAGTTCAGGGTCGGTTTGATCTGCTGGGCCTGTTGCGGCGTTGCGGCGAGGAAAATGAACTCGATGTCCTGGCGGCGCGATGGCTGGGCGGCCACTTGCGAGCCAACGGTGCTTTGCAGGCTCTTGGCGCGACCTTCGCTCTGACGCAGCTGGAACATGTCGGCAATCTGCTGGGCCAACTGGACCGGCTGGTCGACGCGTTCGGTGGCGACGATGGTGCCGCCATTGGCTTGCCAATCCTGGCTGAACGCCTTGAGCACGCGGTCGCCCCATTCACCTTTTGGCACCATGATGGCTGCGCGATGCAGGCCGTCGGCGCGAGCGCGGCGCGACACTTCGCGGGCTTCGTCTTCAGCGGCAAGACCGAACTGGAACAACTGCGCCGGGCCTTGATCGCCCTCGCTGTAATTGAGCGCCAGGGTGGTGATCGGTAACTGCGGACGAGTGCTCAGCTGTTTGACCAGCGGCTTCTCCAGCGGGCCGACGACCAGTTGCACGCCATCGGCCTGGGCCTTGCGGTAGAACTCGTCCATGGACGTCAGGCGCGAGCTGTCATAGAACTCGATGGCGGGTGGTTTCTGCCCGGCCTGCTGGGCCTGGTAGTGAGCGGCCATGAAACCGTCGCGCAGCGCTTTGCCAACCGAGGCCAGTTGGCCGTCCTGAGGCAGCAGCAGGGCAATCTTGTTCAGGGGCTGGCTGGCCAGCTCCTTGAGTTGGGTCAGTGGCTGCGGCAATTGTTTGGCTGCCGGGTGCTTCGGATTCTGCGCGCGCCAGTTGTCGATGGCGGCCTGTTGCTGCTCCAGGGTGCCGGCGGATTTCACGGCCAGTGCCAAGGCCATCCAGCCGCCGAGATCGTCGGTGGTGTTTGGCTGCAACTGATCGGTCGGTAGCGAAGCGATCAGGGTCCAGATGGCTTCATGGTTTTTGCTTGCGGCTTCACCTTCGAGCATCGGGGCGATGAAAATGCGCTGGCGAGCGGCGGCGAGGGTCTGGCCATCGGCTTCAAGGGCGCGGGCGTGAACGGTGCCGGTGCGGACCTGTTGTTCGTCGGGCAGTTCGCTCAAGTACTGCAGGCTCGGATGGCTCAAGGCGGCCAGCGCGGCCTTGGGCTGATTGCGGGTCATGGCCAGTTCAGCCGCCAGGGTGTTGGCGAAAACCTGTGGGGCCGGCTTGAGCTGTTCGACAGGAACCTGTTGCAGGATTTGCGCGGACTGGCCGGCATTGCCCTGGCGATAGGCCAGGTCGGCAGCGCTCAAGCGCAGCAAGGCAGCATCTTCCGGTGATTTGCTTTGGGAGGCCTTCTCAAGCAGTTGCTCGATACTGGCATCCGGTGTCCGTGGTAGTTCGCCAAGGCTGGACGAGGGCGAGCTGGCGCAAGCCGCCAGCAAGGCAGCGAGGCAGAGGGCAGATAACAGCCGCAGGCAAGCGATCATGTAAGCGTTCCTGATACTCGATCAAATTAGCGTGGAATTGTACCCAAGCACTGGCCGGGGCGCGATGTTACTGGCGTGAATCGATCAATTTAGCTGGTGTAAATGTTGCGCCAGCGCACAAACGGTCACCGATACCTTGTTTGCTTACGGGTTCGAGAGTCTCGCTACGCGCTACAATGGCGACTTTTACCGATCATGAGGTGTGCGCTTTGACTGCTCCAGGTGCTTTGAATTCCGCTGCTGGCTCGCTTTATGTGGTGGCGACGCCCATCGGCAACCTGGATGACATCAGTGCGCGGGCGCTGAAGATTCTGCGCGAAGTGGCCTTGATTGCCGCGGAAGACACTCGTCACTCCCAGCGCTTGATGCAACATTTCGGCATCTCGACGCCATTGGCGGCCTGCCATGAGCACAACGAGCGTGATGAAGGTAGCCGCTTTATCACGCGCCTGCTTGCCGGTGACAGCGTGGCGTTGATCTCGGATGCCGGGACGCCGCTGATTTCCGATCCGGGTTATCACCTGGTACGGCAGGCCAGGGCGGCGGGCATCAGTGTGGTGCCGGTTCCGGGTGCTTGCGCATTGATTGCGGCGTTGTCGGCGGCCGGGCTGCCTTCCGACCGATTCATTTTCGAAGGTTTTCTGCCGGCCAAGGCGGTGGGGCGGCGTGCGCGTCTCGAGCAGGTAAAGGAAGAGCCTCGTACATTGATCTTCTATGAGGCCCCGCATCGCATCCTGGAATGCCTTCAGGACATGGAGTTGGTGTTCGGTCCCGAGCGCCCGGCGCTGCTTGCCCGTGAGCTGACCAAGACGTTTGAGACTCTCAAGGGGCTGCCGTTGGCTGAGCTGCGCGAGTTTGTCGAGTCGGACAGCAATCAGCAGCGTGGCGAGTGCGTGGTGCTGGTGGCGGGCTGGTCCGCGCCCGAGGAGGAAGGCACCGTCAGCAGCGAGGCGATGCGCATCCTCAACCTGTTGCTCGAAGAAATGCCGCTCAAGCGTGCGGCGGCTTTGGCGGCGCAAATCACCGGCGAGCGAAAGAATGTGCTGTACCAGATCGCGCTGGATCAGCAGAAGGGCGAGTAAAACCCGACGCACAGGCGTGCTCTATGGCGCTTGGTGCTTGTTCTTCAGGCGCTCTGCCGGTAACCTTCGCGGCGGAGAGTCGATCGGACAGTCGCTGCCCTCTATGAAAATTAGGGGGGGAGGAAAGTCCGGGCTCCATAGGGCGAAGTGCCAGGTAATGCCTGGGAGGCGTGAGCCTACGGAAAGTGCCACAGAAAATAACCGCCTAAGCGCTTCGGCGCCGGTAAGGGTGAAAAGGTGCGGTAAGAGCGCACCGCACGTCTGGCAACAGTTCGTGGCTAGGTAAACCCCACTTGGAGCAAGACCAAATAGGGTCCCAAGGCGTGGCCCGCGCTGGGACCGGGTAGGTTGCTAAAGATGTCCAGTGATGGCCATCGTAGACGAATGACTGTTCAAGACAGAACCCGGCTTACAGATCGACTCTCCACCTTTTTCTTTCCTCTGCTTGAATCATCAGGCAGGGGGGCAAGTGATAGCAATTTCCCTCCTTACACAATCATCCGCAGAACCTCTTTTGTAATACCAAAAAAATCTTACTCTTAATAAATTACTTTAACTTTCGAACGCAGCCTTCTGTGCTGATTCAAGTTATTGGTCAGTTTCATCTGCCGGATTCTCGTTACCTCTCCGTTAATGCTCCTAAATCTCAGTTCTGTAAGGGTTTTCCTTTACTCCGCGCCTTGACGGTGTGGTGGGCGCATTCCTATAGTGTGCGCAAGTGGCGGAAAGTGGCATGAAGTGGGTTTTTTGAACTCAAAACGCTAGAATTTGGAGAAACGCTGACGTGTTTCGCGGAGCCAACGCTATCAGTCTCGATGCAAAGGGCCGTCTCGCTATGCCGAGCCGGTACCGTGACGAGCTCGATTCGCGTAGCTCCGGTCAATTGATCGTGACAATTGATGCCGTTGATCCTTGTTTGTGTGTTTACCCCCTCGATGAGTGGGAAATTATTGAAACCAAACTGCGCGCATTGCCTTCGCTTCGCGAAGAGAACCGTCGCCTGCAACGTTTACTGATTGGTAATGCCGTCGACCTCGAGCTCGATGGCAGTGGTCGTTTTCTGGTTCCACCGCGTCTTCGTGAATATGCCAAGTTGGATAAGCGCGCGATGTTGGTAGGCCAACTGAACAAGTTCCAATTGTGGGACGAGGATGCCTGGAACGCGGTTTCTGCCGCTGACCTGGCTGCCATTCAACAACCGGGCGCGATGCCTGATGAACTGCGTGATTTGATCCTGTGACTATTGATAGCGGCTTTAACCACATCACCGTACTGCTTGACGAAGCCGTCGAGGCTCTCGCCGTACGTCCTGATGGCTGCTATCTGGACGGTACGTTCGGGCGCGGCGGACACAGCCGGTTGATCCTCAGCCAGCTCGGACCCGATGGTCGGTTGCTCGGATTCGATAAGGATCCACAAGCGATTGCCACCGGGCAAGCGCTAGCGGCCGAAGACGGCCGCTTTGTCGTTGTGCAGCGCAGCTTTGCCGAGCTCGGTTCGGAAGTCGCCGAACGCGGTCTGGCCGGCAAGGTCAGCGGCGTGCTGCTGGATCTGGGGGTGTCTTCGCCACAGCTCGATGATCCTGAGCGCGGCTTCAGCTTCCTCAATGACGGCCCGCTGGACATGCGCATGGATCCGTCCCGTGGCATCAGCGCCGCCGAATTCGTCAACACCGCGCCCGTGGAGGAAATCGCCCGGGTGTTCAAGGAATACGGCGAAGAGCGTTTCTCCGGTCGCATGGCCCGTGCCGTGGCCGAGCGCCGCGACATCAGGCCATTCGAGCGTACCGGTGACCTGGCAGAAGTCCTGAAGGTCGCCAACCCGGCGTGGGAAAAGGGCAAGAACCCTGCAACCCGCGCGTTCCAGGGATTGCGTATTCACGTCAACAACGAACTGGGTGATCTGGAAACCGGCCTCGAAGCCGCTCTGGAATGCCTGGAAGTGGGTGGTCGCCTGGTGGTGATCAGCTTCCACTCCCTTGAAGACCGTATCGTCAAACTGTTCATGCGCAAGCTGGTCAAAGGCGAAGCCGACAACCTGCCGCGCAACCTGCCGGTTCGGCATGTCGCCTTCGAACCGAAAATCAAAGTCCATGGCAAAGCGCAGACGGCCTCCGACGCCGAACTCAAAGCCAACCCACGTTCCCGTAGCGCTGTCATGCGTGTGGCGGAGAAGCTGCGGTGAGCAGGCTTTTCGCCAAGCCATTGCCCGGCGGAAGCTTCTTCATGCTGCTGCTGTTTGTCGGCGTGCTCGTGTCGGCCATCGGCGTGTCCTACAGCGCGCACTGGAACCGTCAGCTATTGAATTCGCTGTACAACGAACTGAGCGTGCGCGACAAGGCGCAGGCGGAGTGGGGCCGGTTGATTCTGGAGCAGAGCACCTGGACCGCCCACAGCCGTATCGAAGTGCTGGCCACCGAACAATTGAAAATGCACATCCCCGGTGCCGCTGACGTGAAGATGGTGGCGCCATGATGAAACTCGAAGGTGCACTCTTTCCTTGGCGGTTCCGCGTGGTGCTGGGTTTGCTAGGGATAATGGTGGCCGCGATTGCCTGGCGCATCATCGATTTGCAAGTGGTCGACCGCGCCTTCCTTAAAGGTCAGGGCGATGCCCGCAGTGTTCGTCATATTCCGATTCCGGCTCACCGTGGTCTGATCACCGACCGTAACGGCGAGCCATTGGCCGTGAGTACTCCTGTCACCACCCTTTGGGCCAATGCCAAGGAGATGCAAACGGCCAAAGAGAAGTGGCCAGCATTGGCCGCTGCGCTGGGGCAAGACCCTAAAGCCTTGGCCGAGCGCCTTGAAGCGCAAGCCAATAAAGAATTCATTTACCTGGTGCGCGGGCTGACGCCTGAGCAGGGCCAGGCCGTGCTCGATCTGAAAGTGCCAGGCGTCTATGGCATCGAAGAGTTCCGCCGTTTCTATCCGGCCGGTGAAGTGACCGCGCATATGGTCGGCTTTACCGACATCGATGACCATGGAAAGGAAGGTATCGAACTGGCCTATGACGAATGGCTGGCCGGGGTGCCGGGTAAACGACAAGTCATCAAGGACCGGCGCGGCCGGTTGATCAAGGATGTCCAGGTCACCAAAAACGCCAAGGCCGGAAAGCCCTTGGCGTTGTCCATTGACCTGCGCCTGCAATACCTGGCCAACCGCGAGTTGCGTAACGCGATCATCGAGAACGGCGCCAAGGCCGGCAGCCTGGTGATCATGGACGTGAAGACCGGCGAGATTCTCGCGATGGTCAACCAGCCGACCTACAACCCGAACAATCGCCGCAACCTGCAGCCGGCGATGATGCGTAACCGCGCCATGATCGACGTGTTCGAGCCAGGCTCGACCATGAAAGCGATCTCGATGAGCGCTGCCATCGAAACCGGCCGCTGGAAGCCGAGCGACACCGTCGAGGTGTATCCGGGCTCCCTGCAGATTGGCAAGTACACCATCAAGGACGTATCCAAGACCGAAGGCCCGGTGCTCGACCTGACCGGCATTCTGATCAATTCCAGTAACGTCGGCATGAGCAAGGTCGCGTTCGATATCGGCGGCGAAACCATTTTCCGTCTGGCGCAGAAAGTCGGGCTCGGCCAGGACACCGGCCTGGGCTTCCCGGGCGAGCGTGTCGGCAACCTGCCGAACTACCGCGAGTGGCGTAAGGCCGAGACCGCGACGCTGTCCTATGGCTACGGTGTTTCCGTGACAGCGATCCAGCTGGTCCATGCCTTCTCGGCCCTGGCCAACAATGGTCGCCTCGCACCGCTGACCCTGATCAAGACCGACAAGGCGCCGCAAACCACCCAGGTGTTGCCGGAGGCGGTCGCGAAAACCATGCAAGGCATGCTGCAACAAGTGATCGAAGCCCCGCGCGGTGTGTTCCGTGCGCAGGTACCGGCGTATCACGTGGGCGGCAAGTCGGGTACTGCGCGCAAAACCTCGGTCGGCACCAAGGGTTACGCCGAGAACTCCTACCGTTCGCTGTTCGCCGGCTTCGGCCCGATGAGCGATCCGCGTTACGCCATAGTGGTCGTAATCGACGAGCCGACCAAGGCCGGTTACTTCGGTGGCCTGGTTTCCGCGCCGGTGTTCAGTCGCGTGATGTCGGGCACCCTGCGCCTGATGAACATCACGCCGGACAACCTGCCACCAACTCAACAAGCGAACGCAACACCGGTCGTTCCGCTGAAAGCCAATGGAGGGCGCGGCTGATGTCTCTGAGCCTGAACAAGATTTTCCCTCATGCCGGCCACGATTTGCTGATTCGCGAACTCGCCCTGGACAGCCGCAATGTGCGCGCGGGCGATCTGTTCCTCGCCGTGCCAGGCGGGAAGTTCGATGGGCGCGCGCATATTGCCGACGCCTTGCAGCGCGGTGCAGCCGCGGTGGCCTATGAAGTAGAAGGCGCCACGGTCCTGCCGATCACTGAAGTGCCACTGATTCCGGTCAAAGGTCTGGCGGCTCAGCTGTCGGACATCGCCGGGCGCTTTTATGGCGAGCCGAGCCATCACCTGAACCTGGTGGGCGTGACCGGCACCAACGGCAAGACCAGCGTGACGCAATTGGTTGCCCAGGCGCTGGATCTGCTCGGTCAGCACTGCGGTCTGGTCGGCACGCTCGGTTCGGGTTTCTACGGCGCGCTGGAAAGCGGCCTGCACACCACGCCAAACCCGATTGCTGTGCAAGCGACCCTGGCGGACCTGAAAAAGGCCGGCGCCAAAGCCGTGGCGATGGAGGTTTCTTCCCATGGCCTGGACCAGGGCCGTGTGACTGCACTGGCGTTCGATGTGGCTGTGATGACCAACTTGTCTCGCGATCACCTGGATTATCACGGCACCATGCAGGCTTATGGCGAAGCCAAGGCCCGGCTATTTGACTGGAATGACTTGAAATGCCGCGTGGTCAACCTCGACGACAAGTTCGGCCGGCAACTGGCCGCCGACAAGCGCGAGTCGCGGGTGATCACCTACAGCCTGGAAGATTCCAGTGCCTACCTGTATTGCCGTCAGGCGCAATTCGACGACGAAGGCGTGCGCGCCACGCTGGTCACGCCACAGGGCGAGCACCACTTGCGCAGCACCTTGCTCGGTCGCTTCAACCTGAGCAATGTCCTGGCCGCGGTCGGCGCGTTGCTCGGTCTGGATTACGCCCTGGACGAAATCCTCACGGTCCTGCCGAAGCTTGAAGGCCCTGCCGGTCGCATGCAGCGTCTGGGCGGTGGCTCGCAGCCGCTGGTGGTGGTCGATTACGCCCACACTCCGGATGCCCTGGAAAAAGTATTGCTGGCCCTGCGTCCACACGCCAAGGGCCGGTTGCTGTGCCTGTTCGGCTGTGGCGGCGACCGCGATCGCGGCAAGCGTCCGTTGATGGCCGAAGTGGTTGAGCGCCTGGCCGATGGCGTGCTGGTGACCGATGACAATCCGCGCACTGAAGATCCATCGGTGATTTTCGATGACATCCGCGCCGGTTTCACGGCTGCGGATAAAGTGGAGTTCGTTGCCGGTCGTGGTCAGGCGATTGCCCGGCTGATCGCCAGTGCCTCGGCGGATGACGTGATTGTCCTGGCCGGTAAAGGTCACGAGGACTATCAGGAAATCAACGGCGAGCGTCATGCCTTTTCCGATCTGGTCGAGGCCGATCACGCCTTGACCGCGTGGGAGGTGGCCCATGCTTAAGGCCTTGAAGCTGAGTGAACTGACCGCTGCGCTGAATGCTCGCCTGGTGTCCGCCGATGCCAGCTTCGACGGCGTCAGCATCGACAGCCGCGCGATCAAGCCGGGCCAACTGTTTATTGCCCTGACCGGTCCGCGTTTTGACGGTCATGACTATCTCAATGATGTCGCCGCCAAGGGCGCCGTGGCTGCGCTGGTCGAACGTGAAGTGGCCGACAGCACGCTGCCGCAGTTGCTGGTCAGCGACACCCGCCAGGCGTTGGGTCAATTGGGTGCGCTGAATCGCGCCGCCTACACCCATCCGGTCGCGGCCGTCACCGGTTCCAGCGGCAAGACCACGGTCAAGGAGATGCTTGCGAGCATCCTGCGCACGCGCGGCGCGGTGCTGGCCACGCGTGGCAACCTGAACAACGACCTCGGCGTACCGCTTACCTTGCTCGAACTGGCGCCGGAGCACACCGCTGCCGTGATCGAGTTGGGTGCTTCGCGCCTGGGCGAAATTGCCTACACCGTCGGCCTGACCAGGCCGCACGTGGCCATTCTCAACAATGCCGGGACCGCCCACGTCGGCGAGTTCGGCGGTCCGGAAAAAATCGTCGAAGCCAAGGGCGAGATTATCGAAGGGCTGGATGCCGATGGCGTCGCCGTTCTCAATCTCGACGACAAGGCATTCGGGATCTGGAAGGCCCGCGCCGGCGACCGCAAAGTGCTGACGTTTGCGTTGAGCAACTCCAGCGCCGATTTCCATGCCAGTGACCTGGCCACCGATGCTCGTGGCTGCCCGGCATTCAACCTGCACAGCCCTGAAGGTGTGGAGCGCGTGCAACTGAACCTGCTTGGCACCCATAACGTCGCCAATGCCATGGCTGCCGCCGCTGCTGCTCATGCCTTGGGCGTGTCGCTGTTCGGTATCGCCACCGGCCTTGGTGCGGTGCAACCGGTCAAGGGCCGCACCGTCGCGCAACTGGCCAGCAATGGCATGCGCGTGATCGATGACACTTATAACGCCAACCCCACCTCCATGTGCGCTGCCGTTGATATACTGGCCGGCTTTTCCGGTCGCACCGTCCTGGTGCTCGGGGATATCGGCGAGTTGGGCGAATGGGCGGAGCAGGGGCACCGCGACGTGGGCGAGTACGCCCGTGGCAAGGTTTCTGCGCTGTACGCCGTTGGGCCAATGATGGCTCACGCCGTGAACGCATTCGGTCCACAGGCTTTTCACTTCAGCACGCAGGCTGAACTGATCAAGGCCCTGGGCGCCGAGCAAGATACAAACACCACCATTTTGATCAAGGGGTCGCGCAGCGCTGCGATGGAAAACGTCGTTGCCGCCTTGTGCGGGTCCAGTCTGGAGAAACATTAATGCTGCTGCTGCTAGCGGAGTATCTGCAACAGTTCTACAAAGGCTTCGCGGTCTTCCAGTACCTGACCCTGCGCGGGATTCTCGGTGTACTGACCGCGCTGGTCTTGTCGCTGTGCTATGGCCCATGGATGATCCGCACGTTGCAGAACCGTCAGATCGGTCAATCCGTTCGCAACGACGGCCCGCAGTCGCACCTGTCCAAGTCGGGTACACCGACCATGGGCGGTGCGCTGATTCTGTCGTCCATCGGTGTCAGCACCCTGCTGTGGGCTGACCTGAGCAACCGCTATGTCTGGGTCGTGTTGCTGGTGACCCTGCTGTTCGGCGCCATCGGCTGGGTCGACGACTACCGCAAGGTCATCGAGAAGAACTCCCGTGGCTTGCCGAGCCGCTGGAAATATTTCTGGCAATCGGTGTTCGGTCTGGGGGCAGCGGTCTTCCTTTATATGACTGCCGCCACGCCAGTGGAAACCACCCTGATCCTGCCGATGCTCAAGGACTACAGCATTCCGCTGGGCGCCGGTTTCATCGTGCTGACCTACTTTGTGATCGTCGGTTCGAGCAACGCGGTCAACCTGACCGACGGCCTCGACGGCCTGGCGATCATGCCGACCGTGATGGTCGGTGGTGGCCTGGGCATTTTCTGCTACCTGTCGGGTAACGTGAAATTCGCCGAATACCTGCTGATTCCTTACGTACCGGGCGCCGGTGAGTTGATCGTGTTCTGTGGCGCACTGATCGGAGCGGGCCTGGGCTTCCTCTGGTTCAACACCTATCCGGCACAAGTCTTCATGGGTGACGTCGGCGCACTGGCGCTGGGCGCGGCCCTGGGCACCATCGCGGTGATCGTCCGTCAGGAAATCGTCCTCTTCATCATGGGCGGTGTGTTCGTGATGGAAACGCTGTCAGTCGTCATTCAGGTCGCCTCTTTTAAACTGACCGGTCGCCGCGTATTCCGCATGGCGCCCATTCACCACCACTTTGAACTCAAGGGTTGGCCCGAGCCGCGCGTGATCGTCCGTTTCTGGATCATCACCGTGATTCTCGTGCTGGTCGGCCTTGCCACCCTGAAGCTGAGGTAGAAACACGTGTCTCTGATCGCTTCTGACCACTTCCGCATCGTTGTCGGCCTCGGCAAGAGCGGCATGTCCCTGGTTCGCTTCCTGGCGAACCAGGGCGTGGCGTTTGCCGTGGCCGATACGCGGGAAAATCCACCGGAACTGGCCACGCTCAAGCGTGACTATCCCCACGTGGAAGTGCGTTGTGGCGAGCTGGACGTCGAATTCCTGTGCCGTGCCGACGAGCTCTACGTGAGCCCCGGCCTGGCGCTGGCGACCCCGGCCCTGCAGGCTGCCGCCGCCCGTGGCGTGAAGTTGTCCGGCGACATCGAGCTGTTCGCGCGTAACGCGAAGGCGCCGATCGTGGCCATCAGCGGTTCCAACGCGAAAAGCACCGTCACCACGCTGGTCGGCGAGATGGCGGCTGCGGCCGGCAAACGTGTTGCCGTCGGTGGCAATCTCGGTATCCCGGCGTTGGATTTGCTTAGCGACGACATCGAGTTGTACGTGATGGAGCTGTCGAGTTTCCAGCTGGAAACCACCGATCAGCTCAACGCCGAAGTGGCGACCGTGCTCAACGTCAGCGAAGACCACATGGACCGTTACAGCGGTCTGCCGGCCTACCACCTGGCCAAGCACCGGATCTTCCGGGGTGCCGGGCAGTTCGTGGTCAATCGCCAGGACGCTTTGAGTCGTCCGTTGATGGGCGAGGGCCAGCCGTGCTGGACCTTCGGCCTGAGCAAACCCGATTTCAAAGCCTTCGGCATCCGTGAAGAAGAGGGCGAGAAATACCTGGCCTTCGAATTCCAGAACCTGATGCCGGTGCGCGAATTGAAGATTCGCGGCGCCCACAACCAGTCCAACGCCCTTGCCGCCCTGGCCCTGGGTCATGCGGTCGGCCTGCCGTTCGACGCCATGCTCTCGGCCCTGCGCACCTTCGCCGGTCTCGAGCACCGCTGCCAGTGGGTCCGTGACCTCGACGGCGTGGGCTACTACAACGATTCCAAGGCCACCAACGTCGGTGCCGCGCTGGCGGCCATCGAAGGCCTGGGCGCGGACATTGACGGCAAGGTCGTGCTGATCGCCGGTGGCGACGGCAAGGGTGCCGAGTTCAAGGATCTGCGCGATCCGGTGGCGGCCAACTGCCGTGCCGTGGTCCTGATGGGCCGTGACTCCGACAAGATCGGCGAAGCCATCGGCGATGCCGTACCGCTGATCCGCGCCGGCACCCTGATCGAAGCTATCGAGCAATGCCGCGCCGCAGCCCAGCCGGGCGATGTGGTGTTGCTGTCGCCAGCCTGCGCCAGTTTCGACATGTTCAAGAACTACGAAGACCGTGGCCACCAGTTCGTCCAAGCCGTGGAGGATCTGGCATGAGCCTCAAAGGCATCATCAAGCCGTATCCATCGCCGCTCATCACCGGGCGCGGTATCGACCTCGACTTCCCGATGCTCGCCGGTTGCCTGACGCTGCTCGGCCTGGGGCTGATCATGATCGCCTCGGCATCGACCGAAGTGGCGGCCGTACAGTCGGGCAGCGCCCTGTACTACATGATCCGCCACCTTATTTACGTGGTGTTGGGCCTGGGTGCCTGCATCGTCACCATGATGATCCCGATTGCCACCTGGCAACGCCTGGGCTGGCTGA
This sequence comes from Pseudomonas sp. S2_F07, assembly GCF_054668325.1. Taxonomy (NCBI): domain Bacteria; kingdom Pseudomonadati; phylum Pseudomonadota; class Gammaproteobacteria; order Pseudomonadales; family Pseudomonadaceae; genus Pseudomonas; species Pseudomonas sp. S2_F07. Next base: position 2,783,001 of record NZ_CP162758.1, on the reverse strand, counting down.
TGCTGCTGGGGGCGTTCGGCTTGCTGGTGATGGTGATCATTCCGGGGATCGGCCGTGAGGTTAACGGCTCGATGCGCTGGATCGGCTTCAGTTTCTTCAACGTCCAGCCTTCCGAGATCGCCAAGGTGTTCGTGGTGATCTACCTCGCCGGTTATCTGGTGCGTCGCCAGAAAGAAGTGCGCGAAAGCTGGATGGGCTTCTTCAAGCCGTTCATCGTGCTGCTGCCGATGGCGGGCCTGCTGCTGATGGAACCGGACTTCGGTGCCACCGTCGTGATGATGGGTGCTGCGGCGGCGATGCTGTTCCTCGGCGGGGTCGGGCTGTTCCGTTTTTCCCTGATGGTGGTCCTGGCCGTCGGCGCGGTGGTGCTGTTGATTCAAATGCAGCCCTATCGAATGGCGCGCCTGACCAACTTTGCCGACCCGTGGGCCGACCAGTTCGGCGCCGGCTATCAGCTGTCCCAGGCCTTGATCGCTTTCGGTCGCGGCGAATGGCTGGGCGTCGGCCTGGGCAACAGCGTGCAGAAGCAGTTCTACCTGCCCGAAGCCCACACTGACTTCGTGTTCTCGGTCCTGGCCGAAGAGCTGGGTGCAGTGGGGTCGTTGTGCACCGTGGCACTGTTCGTCTTCGTGTGTATTCGTGGCATGTACATCGGTTTGTGGGCTGAAAAGGCCAAGCAGTTTTTTGCAGCTTATGTGGCATACGGCCTGTCGTTCCTGTGGATCGGCCAGTTCCTGATCAACATCGGCGTGAATGTCGGTCTGCTGCCGACCAAGGGTCTGACCCTGCCATTCCTCAGTTATGGCGGTAGTTCGTTGGTGATCTGCTGTGCCTGTCTCGGCTTGTTGCTGCGCATCGAGTGGGAAAGTCGAACCCACTTGGGCAGTGAAGAGATGGAGTTCCATGAGAGCGACTTCGCCGAGGAGCCGAACCATGGGCGCTAACGTCATGATCATGGCTGGCGGCACCGGTGGCCACGTGTTCCCGGCGCTGGCCTGTGCCCGCGAATTCCAGGCGCGCGGCTATACCGTGCACTGGCTCGGCACCCCGCGTGGGATCGAGAACGATCTGGTGCCGGCGGCCGGTATCGAACTGCATCGGATCAATGCCAGCGGTCTGCGGGGCAAGGGCAAATTGTCCCTGCTCAAGGCACCGTTCATGTTGCTCAAATCAGTCTGGCAGGCGCGGGCGATCATTCGCCGTCTGCAACCGGTCTGTGTCGTGGGTTTTGGTGGCTTTGTGACCGGTCCTGGCGGCGTCGCGGCAAAACTGGCCGGTGTGCCGGTGATCGTTCACGAACAGAACGCCGTGGCCGGTACCGCCAATCGGTTGCTGGTGCCGTTGGCCGCCCGAGTCTGTGAAGCGTTCCCCGACACCTTTACCCTGTCGGACAGCCGCCGGACCACCGGTAATCCGGTGCGCACCGAGCTGTTCCTCGAAACATCGCGACCTGCCCTGGCCGGTCGCAAGGCGCGTTTGCTGATCCTGGGCGGAAGCCTGGGCGCAGAACCGTTGAACAAATTGCTGCCTGAAGCCCTGTCGCAAGTCGCTGTCGACTTGCGTCCGGAAGTGTTCCATCAGGCCGGCAAAAACCACGATGAAGTGACTGCAGAGCGCTATCGCGCGGCTGGCGTCGAGGCGCAGGTGCAGCCCTTCATCAAAGACATGGCCCAAGCCTACAGCTGGGCCGACCTGGTGGTATGTCGCGCAGGCGCGCTGACCATCAGTGAACTGGCCGCCGCCGGTCTGCCCTCGATGCTGGTGCCTTTGCCTCACGCCATCGACGATCACCAGACCCGCAACGCCGAATATTTGGCCCGTGAAGGCGCAGCCTTCCTGATGCCACAAAGAACGACCGGCGCAGCGGATCTTGCCGCTCGCCTGACAGAGGTCCTGATGCAACCACAACGACTCAACGAAATGGCCGCCGCGGCACGCCGCCTGGCCAAACCCGATGCCACCCGTAACGTGGTCGATAGCTGCCTGGAGGTGGCCCATGGTTGAGAGTCAGAAAGCCATGCCGCAACCGGAAATGCGCCGCATCCGCCGCATCCACTTCGTCGGTATCGGCGGTGTGGGCATGTGCGGGATTGCCGAGGTGCTGCTGAACCTGGGTTATGCCGTGTCCGGCTCTGACCTGAAGGCATCGCCGGTGACCGAGCGTCTGGAGTCCTTCGGTGCGCAGATCTTCATCGGCCACCGCGCCGAGAACGCCGCGGCCGCTGACGTGCTGGTGGTGTCGAGCGCCGTGAACACCTCCAACCCGGAAGTCGCTACCGCGCTGGAACGCCGTATCCCGGTGGTGCCGCGTGCGGAAATGCTGGCCGAACTGATGCGTTATCGCCACGGCATCGCCGTGGCCGGTACCCACGGTAAAACCACCACCACCAGCCTGATCGCTTCGGTGTTCGCCGCCGGTGGCCTGGACCCGACATTCGTGATCGGTGGACGCCTGAACGCCGCGGGCACCAATGCCCAGCTCGGCACCAGCCGCTACCTGATTGCCGAAGCCGACGAAAGCGACGCCAGCTTCCTGCACCTGCAGCCGCTGGTGGCCGTGGTCACCAACATCGACGCCGACCACATGGCGACCTACGACGGTGACTTCAACAAACTGAAGAAAACCTTCGTCGAATTCCTCCACAACCTGCCGTTCTATGGTCTGGCGGTGGTGTGCCTGGACGATCCGGTGGTGCGTGAAATCCTCCCGCAGGTCAAACGCCCGACGGTCACCTATGGTTTCGGCGAAGACTGTGACGTGCGCGCCATCAACGTGCGCCAGCAAGGCATGCAGACCTTCTTCACCGTGCTGCGCCCTGACCGCGAGCCGCTGGATGTTTCGGTCAACATGCCGGGCAACCACAACGTATTGAACGCACTGGCGACCATCTGCATCGCCACCGACGAAGGCGTCAGCGATGAAGCCATCGTCCAGGGCCTGTCCGGGTTCCAGGGTGTCGGCCGCCGCTTCCAGGTCTACGGCGAACTGCCGGTGGAGGGCGGCAATGTGATGCTGGTCGATGACTACGGTCACCACCCGACGGAAGTCGCGGCCGTGATCAAGGCCGTACGCGGTGGCTGGCCGGAGCGCCGCCTGGTGATGGTCTACCAGCCGCACCGTTACAGCCGCACCCGTGACTTGTACGACGATTTCGTCAATGTACTGGCCGACGCCAACGTCCTGCTGCTGATGGAAGTCTATCCGGCCGGCGAAGAGCCGATTCCGGGGGCCGACAGCCGCAAGCTGTGCAACAGCATCCGTCAGCGTGGCCAGCTTGACCCGATCTACATCGAGCGTGGTGTCGACCTCGCGCCAGTGGTCAAGCCACTGTTGCGTGCCGGCGACATCCTGCTGTGCCAGGGCGCCGGCGATATCGGCGGTCTCGCACCAAAACTGTTGAAAAGTGAGTTGTTCGCCGGTGCCGTTGCCGCGCCGGAGAAGGGGAAGTTGAAATGAGTGCTGCCTACGCCAACCTGGTCTCCACGATCGCGCCGAAAGACTTCGGCCGCGTCGCTGTGCTGTTCGGCGGCAAGAGCGCCGAGCGCGAAGTGTCCCTGAAATCCGGCAACGCTGTTCTGGACGCACTGCAAACCGCCGGTGTGGACGCGTTCGGCCTCGACGTGGGCGATGACCTGCTGCAGCGTCTGCAGAGCGAAAAGATCGACCGCGCCTTCATCATCCTCCACGGTCGTGGCGGTGAAGACGGCAGCATGCAGGGCCTGCTCGAATGCCTGGGCATTCCGTACACCGGTAGCGGCATCCTGGCGTCGGCCCTGGCCATGGACAAGCTGCGCACCAAGCAGGTTTGGCACAGCCTGGGCATTCCGACCCCTCGTCACGCAGTCCTTTGCAGCGAGGCCGATTGTATTTCGGCGGCGACGGAACTGGGCTTCCCTTTGATCGTCAAACCGGCCCATGAAGGTTCAAGTATCGGGATGGCCAAAGTGAGTTCCGCGTCCGAATTGATCGACGCATGGAAAGCGGCCAGTACCTACGATTCGCAAGTGTTGGTCGAGCAATGGATTCACGGTCCGGAGTTCACCATCGCCACCCTGCGTGACCAGGTGTTGCCACCGATTGCCCTGGGCACGACGCACAGCTTCTACGACTACGACGCCAAATACATCGCCAACGATACCCAGTACCGCATTCCGTGCGGTCTGGACAGTGCCAAGGAAAAGGAACTCATGGACCTCACGGCGAAAGCCTGTGAAGCGCTGGGTATCGCCGGTTGGGGCAGGGCAGACGTGATGCAGGACGCCGACGGGCAGTTCTGGTTCCTGGAAGTCAACACCGCACCGGGCATGACCGATCACAGCCTGGTGCCGATGGCGGCCCGTGCCGCCGGTCTGGATTTCCAGCAACTGGTCCTGGCCATTCTGGCCGAGAGCGTTGTCGGCAAGACTGCCGGTAACCAAGAGTCAATGAGAGGTTAAGGCCATGCAAGGCGCTCAGCTCAGACATCAGCCCACCGTACCGACCGGCCGCAAGCCGGTACCGCGGGGTGCCAGCCGAATGGTGGCCAAAGAGCCGATGTCCGCGCGCCTGCCGAAAGCCAACTTCGGTTTTCTCAAAGCGTTGTTCTGGCCGGTACTGCTGGTGGCCCTGGGGTTCGGTACTTACGAAGGCGCGACACGGCTGTTGCCGTATGCCGACCGACCGATCACCAAGGTCAACGTGCAGGGCGACTTGAGTTACATCAGCCAGCAAGCGGTGCAGCAACGGATCGCCCCTTACGTGGCGTCGAGCTTCTTCACCATCGACCTGGCGAGCATGCGCACCGAACTTGAAACGATGCCATGGATTGCCCACGCCGAAGTGCGCAGGGTATGGCCGGATCAAGTGGTGATCCGCCTGGAAGAACAACTGCCGGTGGCCCGTTGGGGCGACGAGTCGCTGTTGAACAACCAGGGCCAGGCCTTCACGCCGCGCGAGTTGGCGAACTATGAACACCTGCCACAGCTGTTCGGCCCACTGCGGGCCCAGCAGCAGGTAATGCAGCAATACCAGGTGCTGAGCCAGATGCTCAGGCCGCTGGGCTTCTCGATTGCACGCCTGGAACTGCGTGATCGCGGCAGCTGGTTCCTGACCACCGGCCCCGGCAGCGCGGGTCCCGGGATCGAACTGCTGCTGGGACGCGGCAACCAGGTGGAAAAGATGCGCCGTTTCATCGCCATCTATGACAAGACGCTTAAAGAACAGATTACGAACATTGCGCGCATCGATCTGCGCTACGCCAACGGCCTCGCTGTTGGCTGGCGGGAACCTGTAGCGCCCACGGCAGCCCAACCCGCTGTCGCGAAGAATTAAGAAGAGGCAGGACCCATGGCAAACGTGCAAAGCGGCAAAATGATCGTCGGTCTCGATATCGGCACCTCCAAGGTGGTGGCGCTGGTGGGCGAGGTCGCGGACGACGGCACGCTGGAAATCGTCGGGATCGGTACCCATCCGTCCCGTGGCCTGAAAAAAGGCGTGGTGGTGAACATCGAGTCCACCGTGCAATCGATCCAGCGCGCCATCGAAGAAGCGCAGCTGATGGCTGGTTGCCGCATCCACTCGGCGTTCGTCGGCGTGGCCGGCAATCACATCCGCAGCCTGAACTCCCACGGCATCGTGGCGATTCGTGATCGCGAAGTCAGCTCGGCCGACCTTGAGCGCGTGCTCGACGCTGCCCAGGCCGTGGCGATCCCGGCTGACCAGCGCGTGCTGCACACCCTGCCGCAGGATTACGTGATCGATAACCAGGAAGGCGTTCGCGAGCCTCTGGGCATGTCCGGCGTACGTCTGGAAGCCAAGGTCCACGTGGTCACCTGCGCCGTCAACGCCGCGCAGAACATTGAAAAATGCGTGCGCCGCTGCGGCCTGGAAATCGACGACATCATTCTCGAACAGCTGGCTTCGGCCTATTCGGTACTGACCGATGACGAGAAAGAGCTGGGCGTGTGCCTGGTGGACATCGGTGGCGGCACCACCGACATCGCGATCTTCACCGAAGGCGCGATCCGTCACACCGCAGTGATCCCTATTGCCGGCGACCAGGTGACCAACGACATCGCCATGGCGTTGCGCACTCCGACCCAGTACGCCGAAGAAATCAAGATCCGCTACGCCTGCGCCCTGGCCAAGCTGGCCGGTGCCGGTGAAACCATCAAGGTGCCAAGCGTTGGCGACCGTCCACCGCGCGAACTGTCCCGCCAGGCCCTGGCCGAAGTGGTCGAGCCGCGCTACGACGAACTGTTCACGCTGATCCAGGCCGAACTGCGCCGCAGCGGCTACGAAGACCTGATCCCGGCCGGCATCGTGCTGACCGGCGGTACGGCGAAGATGGAAGGCGCTACCGAACTGGCCGAGGAAATCTTCCACATGCCGGTGCGCCTGGGCGTGCCGCATGGCGTGAAAGGTCTGGATGACGTAGTGCGCAACCCGATCTATTCCACGGGCGTCGGCCTGTTGATGTACGGCCTGCAGAAGCAGTCCGACGGCATCTCGTTCTCGGGCATCGGCAGCCGCGACAGCTACAGCAATGAAGAGCCACAGGCTCCGCTGCTGGACCGCCTGAAGAAGTGGGTCCAGGGCAATTTCTGAAGATTTACCGCAATACCGTTACACCGAAGCACGCAGTAGGCGAAAAAACTAGAGAATTGAAAGGAGAGGGAAAATGTTCGAACTCGTAGACAACATCCCCGCAAGCCCGGTAATCAAAGTTATCGGTGTCGGCGGTGGCGGCGGCAACGCTGTCAACCACATGGTCAAGAGCAACATTGAAGGCGTTGAGTTCATCTGCGCCAACACTGATGCCCAGGCGCTGAAATCCATCGGCGCGCGGACCATCCTGCAACTGGGTACCGGCGTGACCAAAGGCCTGGGAGCCGGCGCCAACCCTGAAGTAGGTCGTCAGGCCGCTCTTGAAGACCGTGAGCGCATTGCCGAAGTCCTGCAGGGCACCAATATGGTGTTCATCACAACCGGCATGGGCGGTGGTACCGGTACCGGTGCTGCGCCGATCATCGCCGAAGTGGCCAAGGAAATGGGGATCCTCACCGTTGCGGTGGTGACCCGTCCGTTCCCGTTCGAAGGCCGCAAGCGCATGCAGATCGCCGACGAAGGCATCCGTCTGCTGTCTGAAAGCGTCGACTCGTTGATCACCATTCCCAACGAGAAGCTGCTGACCATCCTCGGTAAAGACGCAAGCCTGCTGTCGGCTTTCGCCAAGGCCGACGATGTGCTGGCCGGTGCCGTTCGCGGTATCTCCGACATCATCAAGCGTCCGGGCATGATCAACGTCGACTTCGCCGACGTGCGTACCGTGATGAGCGAAATGGGCATGGCAATGATGGGCACTGGCTGCGCCAGCGGTCCGAACCGTGCACGCGAGGCCACCGAAGCGGCCATTCGCAACCCGCTGCTGGAAGACGTGAACCTGCAAGGCGCTCGCGGCATCCTGGTAAACATTACCGCCGGTCCGGATCTGTCCCTGGGCGAGTACTCCGACGTGGGTAGCATCATCGAAGCCTTCGCTTCCGAGCACGCGATGGTCAAGGTCGGTACCGTTATCGATCCGGACATGCGTGACGAGTTGCACGTGACTGTCGTTGCCACAGGTCTGGGCGCTAAAATCGAGAAGCCTGTGAAGGTCATCGACAACACCGTTCACACTTCGATGGCTGCACAGCCACAACAACAGGCCCCTGTTCGTCAGGAAGCTCCAGCGGTGAACTACCGTGACCTGGACCGTCCGACCGTCATGCGCAACCAGGCCCAGGCCGGTGCTGCGACTGCCGCGAAGATGAATCCGCAAGATGACCTGGACTACCTGGACATCCCGGCTTTCCTGCGTCGTCAGGCCGATTGATGGAATGTATCAGGGCTATGAAGGTGATTGGTGTTCAGCAAAGGCTCGGTCTGCTATCATCGCCAGCCTTTGTTGATACCAGTTCGCAATTTGCGCTGAAGCGGCCCAAGCCATGATTAAACAACGCACACTGAAAAATATTATCCGTGCCACAGGTGTAGGCCTGCACTCCGGGGAGAAGGTCTACCTGACCCTCAAGCCTGCGCCTGTCGACACTGGCATTGTGTTTTGTCGCGCTGACCTCGACCCCGTGGTGCAGATTCCTGCCCGCGCGGAAAACGTCGGTGAAACCACTATGTCGACCACGCTGATCAATGGCGACGTCAAAGTGGACACGGTAGAGCACTTGCTCTCGGCCATGGCTGGCCTGGGCATCGATAACGCCTACGTCGAGCTCTCCGCGTCCGAAGTCCCGATCATGGATGGCAGCGCTGGACCTTTCGTATTCCTGATTCAATCGGCAGGCCTGGAAGAACAGGACGCCGCCAAGAAATTCATCCGCATCCTGCGTGAAGTGACAGTGGAAGACGGCGACAAGCGCGCCACTTTCGTCCCTTTCGAAGGGTTCAAGGTGAGCTTCGAGATCGATTTCGATCACCCGGTTTTCCGGGACCGCACCCAAAGTGCAAGCGTGGATTTTTCCAGCACTTCGTTCGTAAAAGAAGTCAGCCGCGCCCGTACTTTCGGTTTCATGAGTGACATCGAGTACCTGCGCAAGCACAACCTCGCACTCGGCGGCAGCGTTGAAAACGCAATCGTGGTCGACGCCGATGGCGTACTGAACGAAGACGGCCTTCGCTATGAAGACGAATTCGTGAAGCACAAGATCCTCGATGCAATTGGCGACCTGTACCTGCTGGGCAATAGCCTGATTGGTGAGTTCAAGGGCTTCAAGTCCGGCCACGCACTGAACAACCAGCTGCTGCGCAAGTTGATTGAGCAGACAGATGCCTGGGAAGTCGTGACGTTCGAAGACGCCAGCACCGCACCAATCTCTTACATGCGCCCGGTTGCGGCGGTGTAAGCAAAAAACCTCTCTAGTTTTTTAAAGGCTGCCTTCGGGTGGCCTTTTTTTATGCCCTGATTTCCATGGTGGCAGTGAAGGCCTCTTCGCGAGCAAGCCCGTTCCCACAGTTGACCGCGTTTCTCTGTGCGGGCTTACCCGCGAAGAGGCCAGTCGATTCAGCATAGAATTCAACTGGCACAAACAACCCGGTTACGCCCCCCTTCCTTGGCCTGATACAGCGCCTTGTCCGCGCTGAACAGCAATTGCTCCAGGTTGATATCACTGGCCGCCGTCCAGGTGGCAATACCGATACTCACGCTCATCGGCGGCTCACCAGGGTCTACTAGTGGCAGTTTCTGCACCGCTTCGCGGATGTGTTCGGCGATTTGCTTCGCGCCTTCACTGCCAGTTTCAGCCAGGACTACTGAAAACTCCTCGCCACCATAACGAGCCACCAGATCCGCCGGGCGATGGACATTGGCGCGGATGACCTCGGCCAACGCCCGCAAGGCTTCGTCGCCGGCCTGATGCCCGTGCCGGTCATTGAAGGCCTTGAAGTGATCGGCATCGATCATCAGCAACGACAACGGCTTGCCGCTGCGCTGCGCGCGAAACCATTCATGGCGCAGGGTCTGGTCAAGGGATCGACGGTTGGCCACGCCCGTCAAGGCATCGGTGGCCGCCAGTTGCGCCAATTCCTGCTCGGCATTTTGGCGCCGTCGCAGCTCGCGGCAGAGTAGCCAGGTCAGCCACAACAGGCCGATGCACAAAACCCCTGTTGCACCGCTGATCGCGTAGGCCGTGCGGTTCCAGGCAGCGAACACTTCGTCGATGGAAAGGGCCACGATGACGGTCAGCGGCAGATTGCCGACCCGGGTAAAGGTGTACAGGCGCCGTTGATGGTCGACACTCGACACGCTTTCAAAGGTGCCACTGCGCTCGCGCAGCATGCGTGCGACGTTGGGGCGGCTGGAGAGGCTTTTACCGATGGTGTTGGGTTCCCGGTACGGTTTCTGTGCCAGGAGGATCCCGTCGTCGTTGATGATGCCCAGCGTACTGCCGTTGCCGATGTCGAGGCTGCTGAACAGCTGATCGAAATAGCTCATGCGCATCGACGCCACCGCGACCCCCAGGAATTCACCCGTGGGCGATGAAATGCGCCGGCTGAAACTGATGCGCCATTCGTCGCTGTCATCGCAGTCGCACCGTGGCTTGAACGGCCGGCTGATAAACATGCCGGTGTCGCGATTGAAGGCATGGGCCAGGAAGTAATCGCGGTCAGCGAAGTTGCCCGGTTTCGGTTCGATCAATGATGAGTCGGCGAGCACGTCGCCGTGCTTGTCCAGCAGCAGGATGTCACCCTTGTAGCGTGTGGTGGTGGAGCGGTCGAACAACACCAGATGACGGATCTGCGGTGCAACCTGTTTAAGGTCGTCCCGTTGGGCGGCGGCAATCAGGCCCTGCAAGGTCAAGTCATAGAGCTCGACCGTACGCAGGACGTCGGCATCGATCAGTTGCGCAATGGTGGTCGCGCTGCGGGTGGCGGTCTGCTGGGCGTTGGCGTGTTCGCGGATCAGCAGGAAAGTGACGATGCACAGGATCGAGATGACTGTCAGGGTGCTGCCCAGGATCACCATGATTTCGGGTCGCCCGGTCGGGCCTTGAAAATGTGCGGTGCGGCTTGCGGTCATAGGGCTGACGTCTGCTAAAGGGACGCTCTAAGCGTAGTTGCATAAACGTAGCAGCCGAGTGAATCCTTCCTGTTGCTCGAACGATTGACCGTTGACGCGGGCGTCAGTGACTTTCGTTGCAGAAATTGTAATTAAGGCTGAGTCGCCACTATAAAAAAAGCCGCTGACAACAGCGGCTTTGGAGACAACTTTTCAAAGGGAAGAGCCGATCAAAAGTGTCGTTGAAAACGGTAGTGATCGGTGCCGGTCAGCTGTCTTTCTCGACCAGCGGCTTGGCCTGGATGCTGGATGCCTGCGGGACTTGGGAGTCTTGCGCAGCCTTGGCCGTCATCTCGATCCGATGCTCTTCGAACGTCGCGGCACGTGCGGCGTTATGCGCGACGAAAGTCTGCGATTCTTCCGCCATCGCCAATGGCGACAGGAACAAAGAGGACAAAACGAAAGCGCTGGCAATACCCATACTGTTGGACATCTTGGAAACCTTCTTGCTTGGCAAGTGCTGTTTGGTGCGGGCAAAGATAAGGATATGAGACGAGGGGAAAAAGAGCGGATTCATGAAAGGACTGTTACAGCAAAAGCAAAGATCGCAGGTATGTCAGACCGGGAGATGGATACCGAAGGTATTCATCCCATGATCGCTGCGCACGAACACATCGCCGCCATGCATCAGCGCAATCGCCTTGACGATGGCCAGCCCCAAGCCGTGATTGTGGCCGCTGTTGCTGCGTGAGGCATCGACCCGGTAGAAACGCTCGAACAGGCGAGGCAGGTGTTCACTGGCAATCGGCGAGCCGGGGTTGGCGATGCCGATGCTGACTTGATGCTCCTGGGCTTCGATCCGCACCTGGATCACCTGCCCGGGCGCGGTGTGCTGTACGGCATTATTCAACAAGTTGATCAATGCCCGGCGCAGATGGGCGATCTCGATCCGCACCTGCGCGTCACCACTGACCTCGACCTGAACCTGAGCGTCCTCGAGAATGAAATCCAGATATTCCAGGGTCGTGGCCACCTCATCGGCCAGCGAGGTCGAGGTGAGTTTGGTCGCCTTGCTGCCCTGATCGGCGCTGGCCAGGAACAGCATGTCGTTGATGATCGAACGCAGTCGCTCCAGCTCTTCGAGGTTCGATTGCAGCACTTCGAAGTAATGCTCGGCGGAGCGTCCGCGGGTCAACGCGACCTGGGTCTGGCCGATCAGGTTGGTCAGTGGCGAGCGCAGTTCGTGGGCGACGTCGGCATTGAACGATTCAAGGCGCGAGTAGGCCTGCTCGACCCGTTCCAGGGTCGAGTTGAACGAGCTGACGAATTGATCGAGTTCCGGCGGTAACGGTGACAATCGCAAGCGTCCCGAGCGCAACGGCGGAGCCAGGCGCTGGGCTTCCTGGGACAGTTTGATCAGCGGCTTGAGCCCGATCCGCGCCACCCAATAACCCAGTGCCGAGGCCAGCAGCACGCCGACAATCGCCAGGCTGATCAGCGCGACCAGCAGGTGATGCTGGGTATGGAAAAACGTTTCGGTGTCGATGGCGATCATAAAGCGCAGCGGCGGGCGCTGATCCTTGGCCGGGAACTCGCTGACCAGCACTTTCAGCGGATACGGGTGGTCCGGCAGATGCATGTCGCGCGTGCCCAGCGGCCCTTGGGCAAAGGCGCGGATCTGCGGGGTCAGGTTGCCGTATTCGTAGCGTGGATCGCCACTGATGATCCAGAAACTGATGCGCTTGTCTTCTTCGCTCAGCAGGTTGAGCTTGTTGTTGATCTTCACCCAGTGCTCGGGCGTGCCGTAACGGCCGACCGTGGATTCGAGCACGCTGTAGCGTGCGTCCAACTCGGCTTCTGGCAGCAGGCCCAGGCCTTTGTCGACCTGCTGGTACAGCGCCCAGCCGATCAGCAGGAACACCAGCAGCGCCACCAGCGTGAACATCCCGCTCAGGCGCAGGGCAATGCTGTTACTGGACACCACGGCTCTCCAGCACATAACCCATGCCGCGAATGGTGTGCAGCAGTTTCTCTTCGAACGGCCCGTCGAGCTTGGCCCGCAGGCGTTTGATCGCGACTTCGACGACGTTGGCGTCGCTGTCGAAATTGATGTCCCAGACCATTTCGGCAATGGCGGTTTTCGAGAGGATTTCACCCTGGCGCCGGGCCAGTACGCTGAGCAGCGAGAACTCCTTGGCGGTCAGGTCCAGGCGTGTACCGGCGCGGGTGGCCTTGCGGCTGATTAAATCTATCCACAGGTCGGCGATGCTCACCTGCACCGGTTCATGGCCGCCGCTGCGGCGGGTCAGTGCTTGCAGGCGCGCCACCAGTTCCAGGAAGGAAAACGGTTTGCCCAGATAGTCATCGGCGCCTTCGCGCAGGCCCTTGATGCGATCTTCCACACGCTCGCGGGCGGTGAGCATGATCACCGGGGTTTGCTTGCGCGCACGTAGGGCGCGCAACACACCGAAGCCGTCGAGGCCCGGCAGCATCACGTCGAGGACGATCACCGCGTAGTCACTCTCCAGCGCCAGGTGCAGGCCTTCCACGCCATCGCGGGCCAGATCCACAGTGAAACCCTGTTCCGTCAGGCCGCGATGCAGATAGTCCGCGGTTTTTTCTTCGTCTTCGATAATCAGAACGCGCATGACCCGCCTCAGTCTGTGGTCGCCAGCACCGGTTCTGGCGCAGGTTCAGGTCGATGGAATAGCCGCTCAAGCCACAAGTATATGACCGGCGTGGTGAACAGCGTCAGCGCCTGGCTCACCAGCAAGCCGCCGACCACCGCGATCCCCAGGGGCTGGCGCAACTCGGCACCGGTGCCATAGCCGAGCATCAGCGGCAGGGCGCCGAGCAGGGCGGCGAGGGTGGTCATGATGATCGGCCGGAACCGCGTGATGCAGGCCTTGAAAATCGCTTCCTCAGGCGACAGCCCGCCATTGCGCTGCGCTTCGAGGGCAAAGTCGATCATCAGGATGCCATTCTTTTTCACGATACCGATCAGCAACACCAGCCCGATCAGCGCCATGATCGAAAAGTCCTGGCCGCAGATCCACAGCATGATCACCGCGCCGAGGCCCGCCGAAGGCAAGGTCGAAATGATCGTCAGCGGGTGCACGAAGCTCTCGTAGAGCACACCGAGAATGATGTACACCGCCAACAGCGCCGCCAGGATCAGCCATGGCTGGCTGGCCAGCGAACTCTGGAACGCCTGGGCCGCGCCCTGGAAATTACCGCTGATGGCGGTCGGCATGCCGATGTCGGCCTTGGCCTGGTTGAGCATGATCACCGCATCGCCCAACGCCACGCCGGGGGCCAGGTTGAACGACAGGTTGGCCGCCGGGAACATCCCGTCATGGGCGATGGACAGCGGGCCGATGGTCGGCGCATCGAACCTGGCCAGGGCCGACAGCGGCACCATTTCCCCGCTCAGGGGCGAGCGCAGGTAGAAGTAGTTGAGGCTTTCGGCCTTGCCGCGCTGTTTGGTGTCCAGTTCCAGAATCACGTTGTACTGATTGATCTGGGTCTGGAATTCATTGACCTGGCGCTGACCGAAGGCATCGTACAGGGCTTCGTCGACGTCGCTGGCGGTGAGGCCGAAACGTGCCGCGGCGCTGCGGTCGATGCTGATGTGGGTGATGCTGCCGCCCAGTTGCAGGTCGTTGGAAATGTCGCGGAACGCCGGGTTGGCGCGCAGTTTTTCCGTCAGGCGCTGGGTCCAGGTGCTGAGGGTCGCACCGTCGTTGCTCTTGAGCACGTATTGGTACTGGGCGCGGCTGGGGCCGGAGCTGAGGTTGATGTCTTGCCCTGCACGCAGGTACAGGACGATGCCCGGGACTTTCATCAGTTGTGGGCGAATCCGGTCGATGAATTCGCTGGCCGAGACGTCGCGATCCCCGCGTTTTTTCAGGGTGATCCAGAAGCGGCCGTTGGCAATGGTCTGGTTGCTGCCCGAGACGCCGACTGAGTGCGAGAAGGTTTCGACAGCGGGGTCGGCGGCAACGATTTCGGCCATCGCCAGGTGTTTTTTCACCATGTCGCCGTAGGAAATATCGGCGGCGGCTTCAGTGGTGCCAAGGACGAAACCGGTGTCCTGGATCGGGAAGAAACCTTTGGGAATGAAGATGTAGCCGGCAACGGCCAGCGCCAGCGACAAAGTGAACACGCCGATCATCATTTTCTGGTGGGCGAGGGCATGGCGCAGACCTTTTTCGTACCACGCCAGCAGACGTTCACCAAAGCCCGGTTTGCTATGAGCGTGATGCACCGGTGCCCGCATGAACAGCGCTGCCAGCGTTGGCGCCAATGTCAGCGAAACCACCACCGAAATCAAAATGGTAGAGGTGGCGGTCAGGGCGAACTCCTTGAACAGTCGGCCGACCACACCGCCCATGAACAGCAGCGGAATGAACGCTGCGACCAGCGAGAAACTGATCGACACCACGGTAAATCCGATCTCGCCGGCACCCTTGATCGCCGCCTCGCGCATGCCGTCGCCGGCCTCGAGATGTCGGTGGATGTTTTCCACCACCACGATCGCATCGTCCACCACAAAGCCCACGGCGACCACGATCGCCACCAGCGTGAGGTTGTTCAGGCTGAAGCCCATGACGTACATCAGCGCAAAGCTGGCGATCAGCGACACACCGAGCACTGCCGACACGATCAGCGTGGCCGACAGTTGGCGCAGGAACAGCGCCATCACCGCCACCACCAGCATCACGGCGATCATCAAGGTGATTTCCACCTCGCGCAGCGAAGCGCGGATGGTCTGGGTGCGGTCGATCAACACCTTGACCTGCACCGAGGCGGGCAACATCGCCTGCAGTGCCGGCAACGCGGCCTGAATGCGATCCACTGTCTCGACGATGTTGGCGCCTGGCTGGCGGAAGATCACCAGGTTCACACCCGGTTGCGAACCCGCCCACGCCTGAACGTAAGCATCTTCCGAGCCGTTGACGACTTTCGCGACATCCTTGAGGTGAACCGGTGCACCATCCTTGTAGGAAACGATCAACTGGCTGTATTCGTCGGGGTGGAACAACTGGTCGTTGGTCGACAGGGTTGAAATGCTCGATTCGCCGTACAGCGCACCCTTGGCCAGATTGAGGCTGGTCTGCTGGATCGCCAGGCGAATGTCCGCGAGGGTCAGGCCGATGGCGGCGAGTTTGTCGGCGGACACCTGGACACGAATCGCCGGACGCTGCTGACCGGTGATGACGACCTGGCCTACACCGTCGACCTGACTGAGCTGACGGGACAACAAGGTTTCCGTCAGGTCGCTGAGCTCAGGGCCAGGCATCAGCGAGGAGTTGACGCTGAGGATCAGCACCGGGCTGTCGGCCGGGTTGACCTTGCGCCAGGTCGGCAGGTTCGGCATGTCCTTGGGCAGTTTGCCCGCGGCGGTGTTGATCGCCGCCTGCACTTCCTGGGCCGCGGTGTCGATGCTCTTGTCGAGGGTGAATTGCAGGGTCAGGTTGGTCGAACCCAGTGCACTGCTTGAGGTCATCTGGGTTACGCCGGGAATGGCACTGAATTGCACTTCAAGGGGCGTGGCCACCGAGGAAGCCATGGTTTCCGGGCTGGCGCCGGGCAGTTGCGCGGCCACCTGGATGGTCGGGAATTCTGCCTCCGGCAACGGCGCTACCGGCAGGCGCGGAAACGCGATGACACCCAGCAGCACCAGGGCGAACGTCAGCAGGACCGTGGCCACCGGGTGGTCGATGCACCAGGCTGAAATCGAACCATGGCCCTTCATTGCGCGGCCTCCGATCGCACCACTTGAGGCGGCTCGGTCAGTACTTGCACAGTAGCGCCGGGCTTGAGCCGCGACTGACCATCGCTGACCAGTACATCACCCGGCTTCACGCCCTTGATGATGTCCTGGCCGCTGCCTTGATAGACCATCTGCACCTGCACGGCTTCGACCTTGTCCCCATTGACCCGGTACACAAAGTGCTGGTCGAGGCCGCGTTGTACGACTGTCGGCGGCACCACCAGCGCATCTTTATCCAGGGCTGTCTGAATCTTTACCGTCACCAGCAGGCCCGGCCAGAGCTTCTGTGCGTCATTGTCGAATTCGGCCTTGGCGCGGATGGTGCCGGTGTTGGCGTTGATCTGGTTGTCGATCAGGGTCAGGTGACCTTCGCCGAGCAGGTTGCCGGTTTCGCCGTCGGTGTCGGCACCGATGTAGGCCTTGACCCGGGCGTGCCGTGGGTCGTTGATCAGACCCTGCAAGGTCGGCAGCATTTGCTGCGGCAGGGAGAATTCCACAGCGATCGGGTCGATCTGGGTCACTGTGAACAGGCCTTGGGTGTCGGTCATGCGCAGGAAGTTGCCTTCGTCGACGGTACGAATGCCGACACGACCGCTGACCGGGGAGCGAATTTGTGTGTAGGAAAGCTGTACCTCGGCGGAGTCAATCGAAGCCTGGTTGCCTTGGGCGGTGGCCTTGAGCTGGTTGACCAGGGCCTGTTGCTGGTCGTAGGTCTGCTTGGACACGCCGTCGTCGACACTCAACAGCTTGTAGCGCTTGAGGTTGACCAGCGCCACTTGCAGTTGCGCCTGGCTTTCGCCCAGTTGTGCCCGGGCCTGGTCGAGGCTGGCGCGGATCGACCGGTCGTCGATGGTGGCCAGCAGGTCACCTTTTTTCACCAGTTGGCCTTCCTTGACCATGATTTTGGTGAGAATGCCGTCGATTTGCGGGCGGACCACGACGCTGTGCAGGGACAGCACCGAGCCGATGCCGCTGACGTAGCGCGGCACGTCTTTTTCGGCGACGGCGACCACGCGCACGGGGATGGCGGTGGGGGTGGCGAGTTTGGCCTTGGCCGGTTTGGTGGCGTACCACAGGCCCAGCGCTGCCAGGACGATCAGAAGGGCGACGAGCAGGGCGGGGTTTTTCTGGATTCGCATGCGAGTGGGGCGCCGGGGCTGGGTGGTCGGTAGGTGGGTAAGGTAGTTTCCTTTATAAACCTGTTTGCTGGTCAGGAGGGTGACGGCTAACTGACGGCGCTGTCAGTTTGCGGTTTGGTTAGGTCTTGGCGGCCTTTGGGCCGACCATGTTGTGGGTGACCGTGTACATATCCGTTTCTTCGGTAACGGCCACCTATGGTTTCGCCCTTACGGCGAGTCCCTTTGGCAAACGCCCCAAAGGAACCAAAGGTCTCGCCCCTTACGTACGGCCCCTCGCTGAGGCTCGGGGTTCCTTCGCTGCGGTATTCATCCGGGGGCATTGCCCTCCGGTCGGCTTCGCTTCGACCTACATGCAATGAGTTCGACTGCGTCGAACGGCGCTGCGCGCCAATCCCCGGATGAACACCTCCGCTCAGCCTCCCGAGGGGGCGGGTGGATCAAGATCAAGAGCTGCAGGCGAGCTAACGCTCGGCCTGTTGAGTGGTGAAGAGCGTCTGTGTACGCCGACCTGCTTTTGCTCTTCTGTGGGAGCGACGGTGCGGCGATCCGACTTGCTCGCGATAGCGGCCGGCCAGCCGACCTGGTTTTTGCAGATGTCCCCAATCTTTGTGGGAGCTGGCTTGCCTGCGATGGCGGCCTGTCAGCCGAGCAGCCCGTCAAGGATGTACACAACTCAAACTGTGGGAGCGAGCCTGCTCCCACAAGGGATCAATCTTGCTTTGAACCGATGGATCAATTCGCCACCCGAACCCCACCCAGGCTCCCGCTCAATTCATACGCCGCCAATTCCGCCTGATGCGCCGCCAGCAATTCAGGCAGCGATCCACGCAAATACTCGACCCAGGTCTTGATCTTCGCATCCAGGTACTGGCGCGACGGGTAGATGGCATAAAGGTTAAGTTCCTGGGAGCGGTAGTTGGGCATCACGCGCACCAGCGTGCCGTTGCGCAGGCCTTCTATCGCGGCGTACAGCGGCAGGACGCCAACGCCCATGCCGCTGATGATCGCGGTTTTCATCGCGTCGGCGGAGTTCACCAGGAAGGGTGAACTGTTGATGGTGACCATTTCCTGGCCATCAGGACCGTCGAAGGCCCATTTCTCCAGCGGAATCACCGGGCTGACCAGGCGCAGGCAGGCGTGGTTGAGCAGGTCGCTGGGTTTTTGTGCGCAGCCGTTGGTTTTGACGTAGGCCGGTGAGGCGCAAACGATGCTGTAGGTGATGCCCAGGCGCTGGGAGACGAAACCCGAATCCGGCAGTTCGCTGGCGAGGACGATGGACACGTCGTAGCCCTCGTCGAGCAGGTCCGGCACGCGGTTGGCCATGGTCAGGTCGAAGGTCACGTCCGGGTGGGTCTTGCGGTAGCGGGCGATGGCGTCGATCACGAAGTGCTGGCCGATGCCGGTCATGGTGTGCACTTTCAGTTGCCCGGCCGGGCGCGCGTGGGCGTCGCTGGCCTCGGCTTCGGCTTCTTCGACGTAGGCCAGGATCTGTTCGCAGCGCAACAGGTAGCGCTTGCCGGCTTCGGTCAGGGCAATGCGTCGGGTCGTTCGATTGAGCAGGCGGGTTTGCAGGTGGGCTTCCAGGTTGGAGACCGCGCGCGAGACGTTGGCGGTGGTGGTGTCCAGTTGCGCGGCGGCGGCGGTGAAGCTGCCGGCTTCGGCCACGTAACTGAAGGCGCGCATGTTTTGCAAAGTGTCCATGGGGGGCTCTCTCGTCGAATGACAAATTGTGACACGAAGTTTCTGTTTGTTTACAGGCGACTAAAGATCGACTTGCGGATTATCTCGTTAACGGTAACAAAGATTCACAGGAATCCCAGCTTATCGCCATTCAGGCCGCCCCATAGAATTGCGCAATTCGCAAAACTCCCCACCTCAGGAAATCGCAGCAGTGCCGCGTCGCATCAGCAGAGCGCTTCAGCCGCTCAGTGTTTTGGCTTTAACCCTGGCAATCAGCGGCTGCATCGGAACCGGAGGTATTGCCCCGCAGGGCAAGGCGCTGGAGGCCAATTTACTGGCTACCGACGAAGCGATCCAGAGTGCCGCGCAGGATGCGCACTGGCCCACCGCGCAATGGTGGCAAGCCTATGGCGACCTGCAACTGAATCGCTGGATCGATCTTGCCCTGCAAGGCAGCCCGACCCTGGCCATGGCCGCCGCCCGGGTGCGTCAGGCCAAGTCCATGGCCGGCGTGGCCGAAGCGGCCGAGTCGCTGCAGATCAATGGCGAGTCCACCCTCAAGCGTCACAACTGGCCTACCGACCAGTTCTATGGTCCCGGCGAGCTGGCCAACAGCACCACCTGGGACAATAACGCGGCGCTGGGTTTCAGCTATGCCCTCGACCTTTGGGGCCGTGAAAGCAATGCCACCGAGCGCGCCGTGGACATGGCGCACATGAGCGTCGCCGAAGCGCGCCAGGCCCAGCTCGAATTGCAGGACAACATCGTACGGGTCTACATCGAGTTGTCGTTGCATTACGCCCGGCGGGATATCGTCGAAGCGACCTTGAAGCAGCAACAGCAGATCCTTGAGTTGGCGCAAAAACGCCTGGACGGGGGGATCGGCACTCATTTCGAGGTCAGCCAGGCCGAGACGCCGCTGCCGGAAACCCATCGCCAGATCGACGCCCTCGACGAAGAAATCGCCTTGAGCCGCAACCAGCTCGCCGCTCTCGCCGGCAAGGGGCCGGGGGAGGGCGCGCAGTTGCAGCGGCCAACGCTGTCGCTGGGTGCACCGCTGAAACTGCCATCGTCGCTGCCGGCGCAATTGCTCGGCCAACGGCCGGACGTCGTCGCCAGCCGCTGGCAAGTGGCGGCGCAGGCGCGGGGCATCGATGTCGCCCATGCCGGCTTCTACCCGAACGTCGATCTGGTCGGCAGCCTCGGCTACATGGCCACCGGCGGCGGGGCGCTGGAGTTCCTGACCGGCAAGAAACTCAACTACAGCGTGGGTCCGGCGATTTCCTTGCCGATCTTCGATGGCGGACGCTTGCGCTCGGAGTTGGGCGAAGCCTCGGCGGGTTATGACATCGCCGTGGCCAAGTACAACCAGACCCTGGTCAACGCGTTGAAAAACATCTCCGACCAGTTGATCCGTCGCGAGTCCATGGACAAGCAACAGGCTTTCGCCGCCGAGTCGGTGGCCACTGCGCAGAAGACCTACGACATCGCGATGATTGCCTACCAGCGCGGCCTGACCGACTACCTCAACGTGCTCAATGCCCAGACCCTGCTGTTCAAGCAGCAGCAAGTGCAGCAGCAGGTTCAGGCGGCGCGTTTGAGTGCCCATGCGCAATTGGTGACGGCGCTGGGCGGTGGTCTCGGTGCCGGTTATGACGTACCGAACGCCGAACAGACCCAGGCGCCGAAAACCCCGAGCCTTTTGAGGTGACCAGATTGTTTCAGGCACACCCGCTTTTGTGGCGAGGGAGCTTGCTCCCGCTTGAGTGCGCAGCACTCACAAAATGTTCACGGGGTGCCGGAATTTTGGGGCCGCTACGCAGCCCAGCGCGAGCAAGCTCGCTCGCCACAGGATTGCCCTCATCCCAAGTCTTTTCTAACTGAGCAGCATTTGATGACTCCCTTGCCCGCACCTCTGCGCTGGCTGTACTCCCTGGAATGGCGTCGGGGTTTCTTCGACTGGGCACGCAGCGACGGCGTGACCTGGGTCTACATCTTCAAGGTGCTGTTCGCGGCATTCCTGACGCTGTGGCTGGCCATGCGCCTGGAGTTGCCGCAACCGCGCACGGCGATGATCACCGTGTTCATCGTCATGCAACCGCAAAGCGGCCAGGTGTTCGCCAAGAGTTTCTATCGTTTTCTCGGCACCCTGGCCGGGTCGACGGTGATGGTCGCGCTGATCGCCCTGTTTGCGCAGAACACCGAGCTGTTCCTCGGTTCGCTGGCGATCTGGGTCGGTATCTGCACGGCCGGCGCCGCCCGCTGCCGCAACTTCCGCGCCTACGGTTTCGTACTCGCCGGATACACCGCCGCGATGGTCGGCTTGCCCGCACTTGCCCACCCGGACGGCGCGTTCATGGCCGCGGTCTGGCGGGTGCTGGAAATCTCGTTGGGCATTCTCTGTTCGACACTGATCAGTGCAGCCATCCTGCCGCAAACCGCCAGCGCCGCCATGCGCAATGCCCTGTATCAGCGCTTCGGCGTGTTTGCCCTGTTCGTCACCGACGGCTTGCGTGGCCGCAGTCAGCGCGAGGCGTTCGAGGCTGGCAATGTGCGCTTCATTGCCGAGGCAGTCGGACTGGAAGGGCTGCGCAGCGTCACCGTGTTCGAAGACCCGCACATGCGTCGGCGCAATGGACGACTCAGCCGCCTGAACAGTGAGTTCATGGGCATCACCACGCGCTTCAATGCCCTGCATCAGTTGCTCGAACGTTTGCGCAGCAACAATACGGATCATGCCGTGGCGGCGATAAAACCGGGCTTGCAAGACCTCGCCGAACTGCTCGACGGCTTCAGTGGCCGTGCCCTGACCAGCGCCGATGCGGCGCGCCTGGTCACGGTGCTGAGTGCCTACAAGGCAGGGTTGCCGGCGCGGGTGCGCAGCCTGCGGGCGATCTTTCAGGAGAGCGAACCGAGCGACGACGAGCTGCTGGACTTCCACACGGCGTACGAACTGCTCTATCGCTTCGTCGACGACCTGCACAGTTATGCGCAGACACACGCCTCCCTGGCCGATCACAGTCACGAACGGGAGCGCTGGGACGAGCCGTTCACCCCGCAAACCAACTGGATGGCAGCGGCAGCATCGGGGATACGCGCAGCGTTTATCCTGGTGGTATTGGGCAGCTATTGGGTGGCAACCGCCTGGCCGAGCGGCGCGACCATGACCCTGATTGCTGCCGCGACCGTGGGCCTGTCCGCCGCCACCCCGAACCCGAAACGCATGGCCTTTCAGATGGCGTGCGGGACGTTGCTCGGGGCGTTGATCGGCTTCGTCGAGATGTTTTTCATTTTCCCGTGGATCGACGGATTTCCATTGCTGTGCGTGATGCTCGCACCGGTGATCGTACTCGGCTCGTTCCTGACCTCGCGGCCGCAATACGTGGGCGTCGGCCTGGGCTTGCTGATCTTTTTCAGTACCGGTTCGGTGCCGGACAACCTCACGGTCTATAACCCCTACACCTTCATCAACGACTACATCGCCATGGTGCTGGGCATGCTGGTGTGCGCAGCGGCCGGGGCAATCATTCTGCCGCCCAACAGCCGATGGCTGTGGCGTCGCCTGGAACAGGACCTGCGTGCTCAGGTGGTGTACGCGATCAGCGGCAAGCTCAAGGGGCTGGCGTCGAGTTTCGAAAGCCGTACCCGCGATCTGGTGCACCAGGCCTACGGCTTCGCAGCGGGTCAGCCGCAAGTGCAGCGGGACTTGCTGCGCTGGATGTTCGTGGTGCTGGAAGTCGGCCACGCGATCATCGAGTTGCGCAAGGAGCAGGCGATTCTGCCGGTGCATCCGGCCTATGCCGAATCCCAGCCGTGGCGCCAGGCGATCCGGGTGATGGGGCGTGCGCTGGTGCGGCTGTTCCTGCAACCGAACGGCAGCAACCTGGAGCGCGCGCTGGTCGCCGTCGATCACGCGATCAGCCGTGTGCAGTCCACCGACGAACCCTTCGCCCCGCACTTCGATACCTCGGCGCTGCGCCGGGTGAAGAGCTACCTGCACTTCATCCGTACCTCGCTGCTCGATCCGCAATCACCGCTTGCTACGTTCGCAAACAGTCATTCCCAAGGACTTGCACATGCCTCGTGAAATCGCCTTCCACGGCGTGTACATGCCGACCATGACCCTGATGTTTTTCATCGCGGCGGCGCTTGCCTGGGCGCTGGACCGGTTCCTGTCCGGGTTCGACCTGTACCGTTTTTTCTGGCATCCGGCGTTGCTGCGCCTGAGCCTGTTTACCTGTCTGTTCGGCGCGTTGGCGCTGACTGTCTACCGTTGACTCTCTATCACTGACTCTCTATCTCTGAAGAATGCCCCGATGAAAAAGTTTTTCAGCCTGTTCGCGACCTTGCTGGTGCTGGCCCTCGCGCTGTGGGTCGGCCGCTCCTTGTGGGAGCACTACATGAACACGCCATGGACCCGTGACGGCCGCGTGCGCGCCGATATCATCAACGTCGCCGCCGACGTCACCGGCGAAGTGGTGGACGTGCCGGTGCGCGACAACCAGCTGGTGAAGAAGGGTGATTTGCTGATGCAGATCGACCCCGAGCACTACCGTCTCGCGGTGAAACAGGCACAGAGTCTGGTGGCATCGCGCAAGGCGACCTGGGAGATGCGCAAGGTCAACGCCCATCGTCGTGCCGACATGGACAATCTGGTGATCTCCCGGGAAAACCGCGACGACGCCAGTAACCTCGCCGACTCGGCCCTGGCCGATTACCAGCAGGCCCAGGCGCAACTGGAAGCCGCCGAACTCAACCTCAAGCGTACGCAAGTGCGTGCGGCGGTGGACGGCTACGTCACCAACCTCAATGTGCATCGTGGCGACTACGCGCGCATCGGCGAGGCGAAAATGGCCGTGGTCGACATGAACTCGTTCTGGGTCTACGGCTTCTTCGAAGAAACCAAGCTGCCCCATGTGCGCGTGGGTGATAAGGCCGACATGCAACTGATGAGCGGCGAGGTGCTCAAGGGCCATGTGGAAAGCATTTCACGCGGCATCTACGACCGCGATAATCCGCAGAGCCGAGAGCTGATTGCCGATGTGAACCCGACGTTTAACTGGGTGCGTTTGGCACAGCGGGTGCCGGTGCGGATTCACATCGATGAAGTGCCGGAAGGGGTGCTGTTGGCGGCGGGGATTACTTGTACGGTGGTGGTCAAGCAAGGTGAGGGGGCATAACCGATAGACCGAGTCGCCTGCTCGCGAAGCAGGCGACTCGGTCCACATTTCACTCCTGGCAAAACGTCTCATGCAGATGCCGCCAGATCACCCGGCCATCGGCTTGCTTCTCGAACACCACGGTCGAGCGACGATCCGAGTGCAGGCCGGTCGCATCGGTCTGTTGCTCGCGGTAACTCACGGTTGCGCCGCCGTCGTACAGCGCAATACCGCGTAACTCGCTGAGCTCGATGCGGAACCCGAGCTTCTTGCCGCCCGCCAGGGTGAACAATTCGTTCAGCGCGTCAAAATCCAGCACCCGGCCGAGCGGAGAGACCATGGAGAACTGCGGTGAAAACCGTGTCAGCAATTTTTCGAGTTCGGATGCGTCGCGTTCTTCGGCCAGCCATTGTTCGATGGCAACGTGCGCCTGGATCACTTCGTCGAAGTATTCGGTGTAGTCGGTCATGTTTGATTCCTTGAGTTCTGTGGAGTCTGTTCTGGCGCCTTCGCGGGCAAGCCCGCTCCCACAGGGGAACGCATTTCAAATGTGGGAGCGGGCTTGCTCGCGAAGGCGTCGACTCGGTCTCAGAGTTGCCCACGCAACCCGAACCGCTTCATCAATCCCGATTCCAGCAACCCCTTCGGCAACAATCCGGCAAGCAACGGCAACGCGCGGCTGCCATTACCCAGGCGGATCAGCCGTGGCGGTTTGGCCTGCTGCACCGCCTTGAGCAATCCGGCCGCAAATTCACTGGCCGGAGTCGGGTTGTCCTGAGAAGCCTTGGCCCGTGCACGAATGCCTTCGCGCAGCGGAAACCACGGCGATTGCTCGCTGATCAACTGCTCGGCTTCGTGTCCGGCATTCTTTGCAAAACTCGAAGCGATGGCGCCGGGCTGAACCTCCATCACCCGCACGCCAAATGGCGCCAGTTCCATGCGCAAGGCATCGCTCAAGGCATGCACGGCGGCTTTCGAGGCGCAGTAGGCGCCGGCGAATGGCGTGACCAACACACCCGAAACGCTGCCGATATTCACGACCAAACCTTTGGTCCGGCGCAGCACGGGAAACATCGCGCGGGTGACGCCAACGACAGCGAACACATTGGTTTCGAACTGGCGCTGCATGGCCGGCACGCCGCCATCGAGCAGCGGCCCCATGGCGCCATAACCTGCGTTGTTGATCAGCACGTCGAGACCGCCGCGCTCCTGGTTGATGCGCTCGCTCAACTGCTCAAGGGCAACACCGTCATTTACGTCAAGTTGCACGGCGGTAAATCCGGCAGCGCTCAGCATGGCGACATCTTCGGCCTTGCGCGCACTGGCCCAGACTTCATAGCCGGCGACCTTGAACGCATCGGCAAGGGCGCGGCCAATGCCGCTGGAACAACCGGTAATCAACGCAACGGGCATGGCGCATTCCTTGTGCAAAAAATGGAGGAGGGGTCAGTCGGAAAAACTACCCTGCAATCGCTCGGCGCGAAACTCCAGGGTTTCCGGACGGTAGCCAGGACGCAGTGGCGGCAGCGGCAAACAGTCTTCCCAGTTACCACCGGCCTGCAATTCGCCGGGGCCGCGATAGCGCGGGGCGGTGTATTGATTGTCGGCCAGGTTCACCGTATCGCCCGGTGCATAAGCCGCGACCCGCCAGCGCAACTCAGTCAGCGGCACGTCATTGCCGTTGTTCAGGGTCAATTGCAATGGGCGGTCGGCGGGACATTGTTGTGGCGCGTAACTGATGCGCAACTCCAGGCGTTGCAGCTGCTTGAGCTCGTGGTGGTCCATCCAGATGACCCAGGTGGCGACGATACCCAGCCCCGCGGCGGCGGCCATGGATACGGGCAAGGCCTTGGCCGGATAGCGCAGCAACAGGATCAGCCAGGTGATGACCAGCAGGACGCCGATGAACATGACGTGAAATCTCGGGAATAGAGAGGGTCATCCTACCTAAGCGCAGGTGGGGTTGGCGATGGGCGATTCGGTGGTGTGCTGACTGGCGCCATCGCGAGCAAGCTCGCTCCCACAGTGGACCGAGTCGAGCACAAAATCTGCGGTCGACCCAATACCCTGTGGGAGCGAGCTTGCTCGCGAAGAGGCCAGTCGAGGCACTACAAAAACCCAGTGCAAAAAAAAAGCCCCCGCCCAGCCTGCTGCGGATAGGGAACGCAGCAGGCTGGACGAGGGCTTCTTGTTTTACTGAACGTTACTGCGCGATGGTTTTCACCGACACGCCACGCTCAACCGGCGTCGAGCGCCCGTAGATATCTTCAAACCGCTCGATATCGTCTTCGCCCAGGTAGCTACCCGATTGAACTTCGATGATCTCCAACGGAATCTTCCCCGGGTTACGCAGGCGATGCACCGACGCGATCGGAATGTAGGTCGACTGGTTCTCGGTCAGCAGGAACACGTTCTCGTCACAGGTCACCTCGGCGGTGCCGCTGACCACGATCCAGTGCTCGGCGCGGTGGTGGTGCATCTGCAGCGACAGGCACGCGCCCGGCTTGACCGAGATGTGCTTGACCTGGAAGCGCCCGCCCATATCCACCGAGTCGTAGGAGCCCCACGGACGATAGACTTCGCAGTGGTTCTGGGTTTCGCTGCGGCCCTGTTCGTTGAGGGTGTTGACCATCTGCTTCACGCCTTGGACCTTGTCCTTGTGGGCGATCATCATGGCGTCCTTGGTTTCGACCACGACGATGTTTTCCAGGCCGATCACCGACACCAGCTTGCCGTTGCCGTGGATCATGCAGTTTTTGCTGTCCTGGATCACCACGTCGCCTTTGGTGACGTTGCCGTTGGCGTCCTTTTTATTGACCTCCCACAGCGACGACCAGCAGCCGACATCGCTCCAGCCCGCGGTCAGCGGCACGACGCAGGCGCGTTGGGTTTTTTCCATCACCGAGTAGTCGATGGAATTGTCCGGGCAGCAGGCGAAGGTGGCTTCGTCGAAGGTGATGGTGTCGGCATCCTGATGGCTGCGCTCCAGGGTCAGCAGGCAGGTGTCGTAGATGTCCGGATCGTGCTTCTTCAGCTCTTCGAGGAAGCGGCTGGCGCGGAACAGGAACATGCCGCTGTTCCAGAAGTAACCGCCGGACTGGACGAACTCGGTAGCGCGCTTCACGTCGGGTTTTTCGACGAAGTGCGAGACACGGCTGACGCCTTCAGGCAGCAGCGAGTCGTTGGTCGACTTGATGTAGCCATAACCGGTTTCCGGCTTGGTGGCCGGCACGCCGAACAGCACCATTTCACCGTTTTCGGCGGCGACGGTGGCCAGGGCCAGGGCGCGTTGCAGGGCTTTCTGGTCTTCCAGCACGTGGTCGGCCGGCAGTACCAGCATCAGCTCGTCGCGACCTTCGCTGACCAGCATCATCGCAGTCAGGGCCACGGCCGGCGCGGTGTTGCGACCGAACGGTTCCATCAGGATGCGTTGGGTTTCCAGTTTGCGCGCCGCTAATTGCTCGTTGACGATGAAGCGGTGGTCCTTGTTGCAGACCACGATTGGCGTGTCCATGCCTTCGAACACCAGGCGTTCCAGGGTTTGCTGGAACAGGGTGTGTTCGCCGGTCAGGGCCAGGAACTGCTTAGGGAATTGTTTACGGGAAAGCGGCCAAAGACGTGAGCCACTACCACCTGACAAGATCACCGGAATCATGTTGTTACTCCTTGAATATCGATTGGTTAGAGCTACTGCGTTCTGTCGTTTCACTCTTGTTTTTGTTCCGTGTCGCAGGGGTTGCGCTGCCTGTGTAGGAGCTGCCGAAGGCTGCGATCTTTTGGCGCATTCAATGACGCCGAGAATCAAAAGATCGCAGCCTGCGGCAGCTCCTACAGAGATCGACGTTACCTCTGCGGAAAGTTCTTTAGCGCGTCGACACCGGGCGTTTTACCCAGACCGGCGACAGGCTGCTGCCGCTGCCGGTGACGTACAGCACCGCGGCTTCACCGCGTTCCAGGGCGACCGGTTTCACGTCGCCGACCTTGGTGGTGCCGTCGTACAAGGCCAGGCTGACCTTGACCGGGTTGATTTCACGTTCGCCGCGACCCTTGGGCGCAACGTTCGGGACTACGTCGGTCTTGCCATCGGCGGTCTTCAGGGTCAGTGCCTTGTCGCTGAGGTTTTGCACGCGTACCAGGGACTTCTGCTTGTTCTTGAACGGCGGCTCTTCGATCAGTTGCGGTGCGCCGCTGGCGTTGTTGACCAGGGTGTAATAGTGGTCGCCGGCCAGTTTCACCGGCAGGTTCTGGCTACCGACCTTGGCGCTGTAGTCGCCGCCCGGCATGAAGCTGAAGTCACTGCTCGACAGTGGCGCGACATCGCTCAGGTTGGTGTTGCCGACGGTGGCGCTGACTTCGGCGTTGCTGGCGTTGTAGATACGCACGAAGGTCGAGCCTTTCGGTGCGGTCGGGCCGTACAGGGCGGCGTCGCCACCGGCGAAAGCCTGTACCGACAGCACGCTGAGGCCGGCAACCAGGGCAAGGCGTTTGGCGAGACGACGAGGAGTTGTAGTGAAAGTCATGGTGTACCTCTCTTTCAGTTTTGCGCCCGGTCGGGCGTCTCGGATTTGTTGTTGATGGCTACGTTTTGTTGGCGGGCGCCGGCTTGTTTAAGCTCTGCGACCCACTGCGGGTCGGCGTCGCCGATTTCGTTGTTCACAGGCAGATATCGTTCA
This sequence comes from Pseudomonas sp. S2_F07, assembly GCF_054668325.1. NCBI lineage: Bacteria > Pseudomonadati > Pseudomonadota > Gammaproteobacteria > Pseudomonadales > Pseudomonadaceae > Pseudomonas > Pseudomonas sp. S2_F07. Next base: position 2,754,045 of record NZ_CP162758.1, on the reverse strand, counting down.
GGGAACTCCCAGATCAGCACCTGTGGCGGGCTGTTCTTGAAGGCGTCGCTCTTGAGGTAGCTGAGCATCGGCAGAATCGGGCCATGGCCGTCTTCGGCGTAATTGACTACGTCGCTGTTCAGCGCTTGCTTGAGCGCACCGACGAAGTTCCAATTGGGGTTGGCGCTGTAGCTGGTGCCGATCAGGGCCACCGGCACTTCGGTGTTGGCGAACAGCGCGTCGTCACCGGCGGATTGATCTTCAGCCGCGACCGTATTGCGCTTCTGCAATTGCTCCTGTTTAGGCATCAGGTTTTCGAACAGCGGGTCCAGTGGCAGGAACAGACGCAGGTCGCCCTTGTGGGTGACGGTCTCGGCAGGTTCGGTGACGAAGCGCTGCGGCTCGCCGCTCAGCGGGTATTTGTCGGCAATGGTCCCGGCCAGACGGTTGGCGGCGATCTCGGCACCTTGCGGCGTCCAGTGGGTGTCGGTGCGCAGGAACACTTGCTGGCCATCCTGCTTGGCCTGTTGCAGCGGGCCGAGCAGGTCAGGGGCCGGAATCCGGTCGGCGGCCAGGCGCTGGTGGAAGTCCTTGTAGAGGTTGGCGTGGATGCTCGCCGGTTTCACCTCACCGAGGTGTTCCGGGTACAGGCGAACCTTGGCCGGAACCACGGCCATCACCAGTTGCACGCCTTTTTCCTTCAAGGTCTGGCGCACGCCTTCGACCAGCGCGTAGTTGCCTTGCAGGTTCAGCTCTTCGTTGACCACCGGGTGGAATTCTTCATCGCTGTACAACCACTGGTCGCGACCGAGCACCACGCCCGGACGACCTTCGTTGAACAGTTTGAAATCCAGCGCGGCCCAGAGGTTGGTGCCCAGGCGCTTGATCGGGAACTCGTCGTCGTAGTGCGTTTCCACGGCCTTGGTCCAGCGACCGTTGAGCACCGTCGCATCGGCGTTGGTACTGAAGCCGAAGAAGCTGCGCACCGACCACAGACCGAGCACCAGCAGGGTCACCAGGAACAGCGCGATGTAGAAGATGCGTAATGAGCGGGTCATGGTCAGATCCCTCAGAACTGGAAGTAAAGGAACGGCGAGAAGCTTTGCGCCGAGAGTTTGAGAATCGAGGCGATGAACAGCAGCAGCACCAGTGCACGCATCACATAGCGCGACCAGTCAGCGGTCCAGTAGGCCGGTTGCACCTGGGCTTCGACGCCGACGGTGTAGCCAGGCTGATGGATGCTCGCCGGGTTATCCCCTGGCACGGCCTTGATCGTTCCCGGTGTCGCAGCGGCCGGGCCGTCGGTGTCGACGTTCACGGCAGGCTTGGTCTTGACCGGAGGCTGATTGGTGTAGAAATCCCGCAGGCCGAAGAACGCCAGGGTCACGTAGGCCACGATCAGGGTTGCCACTTGCAGGCCGGTGAGACTGGCCTGGTTGAGTTCCGACAGCGACCAGTCGCCGAAGCTGAACATCGCGCCGTACATGCGTCCGGCGACGTGCAGGTTTTCCGCGCGGAAGATCACCCAGCCCATCACCACCAGCAGGAAGGTCAGTGCCCAGCGGATCGGGTTGAAGCTGCGTGGCGAGGTGTTCAGGCCGATGGCTTTCTCGATCGCCAGCCACATGCCGTGCCATGCACCCCAGACGATGTAGGTGATGTTCGCGCCGTGCCACAGACCACCGAGCAGCATGGTCAGGAACAGGTTGCGATAGGTCATCAGCGTGCCTTTGCGGTTACCGCCGAGGGTGATGTACAGATAGTCACGCAGCCAGGTCGACAGGCTGATGTGCCAGCGGCGCCAGAACTCGGTGATCGACTGGCTGACATACGGCTGCTTGAAGTTCTCCATGAAACGGAAACCCATCATCAGGCCAAGGCCGATGGCCATGTCGCTGTAACCGGAGAAGTCGAAATACAGCTGCGCGGTGTACGCCAGCGCGCCGAGCCAGGCATCGCCCGTGGTCGGGTTTTGCAGGGCGAAGCAGTGGTCGGCCACCACCGCCAGGGTGTCGGCGATGAAGACTTTCTTGATGAAACCCTGCATGAACCGCGTGCAGCCCTCGGAGAACTTGTCGAGGGTGTGGGTGCGGTTGTTGAACTGGTCGGCCAGGTCGCGGAAACGCAACACGGGGCCGGCAATCAGGTGCGGGAAAATCGCCACGAACGCCGCGAAGTCGATCAGGTTGCGGGTCGCCGGGGTGTCGCCACGGTAGACGTCGATGATGTAGCTGATGGACTCGAAGACATAGAACGAGATCCCGATCGGCAGCAGCACGTGAGTCAGGATGAAGGGCTCAAGGCCTACCGACGTCATCATTGCGTTGATGCTGTCGACGCCGAAGTTGGCGTACTTGAAGTAGCCGAGGATGCACAGGTCGACGGCCACGCCGAGCAGCAACCAGCGCTGCGCCGGTTTGGTCCTGACCCCGGCGGCCCCGACTTTCAGGCCGATCCAGTAGTTCCACAGGGTGACGCCGGCGAACAGCGCGAGGAAGTCCACACGCCACCAGGCGTAGAACACGTAACTGGCAATCAGCAGCAGCAAATTGCGATAGCGTTGCCCGCTCAGATAGTACAAGCCGAGGAAGATCGGCAAGAACAAAAACAGGAACACGTTGGATGAAAAAACCATCCCGGTCTCTCCTTGTTTGAACCAACAGTCAAGGGCCAACGGCCCCCCCAAACCCCCCACGGAAATCCGGGGGGCTAACTCACAAAACCTACTTTCGACACTGACCCTGTAGGAGCTGCCGAAGGCTGCGATTTTTTAAAAACAGGATCAAAAGATCGCAGCCTTCGGCAGCTCCTACAGGGGGTTGTGTCTGGTCTAGGAACCCTTGCTGCCCTTTTCATTGGCCGGGTCGTAGACCTTGGTCAGGTCACCGCCGAGGCGGAAGGACTTGAACGGTTGCATCTTGTGCTTCTTCGCCAGCACCTCGGGCGAGCAGGTGTAGAGCGAACAGAACGGTTCGAGCCAGGCAAATTTCGAGTCGACCTTCAGGTCGGTCATGTCCTGTTCCTTGCCGTTCTTTTCCTCGAACTCATCCGGGTCTTTCACCCCGGACAGCACCCGGTCACCCAGGCGTTTGAGTGCGCCATTGTTTTCCTGACGCAAGTCCACACCGTTGACCTGAGCGAAACTGGCGATCATCGCCAGCGGCGGCAGGGCGTAGTTGTGGTAAGCCAGGGCCCGTTGCTGACGCTTGAGTTCGTTGGGCAGGTAGCCGTCGGCGTCGACCTGGTTGGCGCCGACCTTGTATTCCTTCACTGCCCAGTCGAACAGGTCGCGACGGTTGGTGGCGACGGAGGTGGCCATCACCGACCAGGCGGCCCAGTACGAGTGGTTGTTGGTCTGGTCGAGCGGCAGGTTGTCCCAGTCGCTGACCACCTGGTCGGCCATCTTGCTGAACCAGGCTTCGATCAACTGCGCTTGCTGTTGATGGGTGGCCAGCGGGCGGGAGTCGGAAAACTTCAGGCGGATGTATGCCGAAGCCATGCTGCCCAGCGCCCATTTGCGCATCGACTTGCCGGTGTGGTTGAAGTCCTTGGACATCAAGGCATCGGCCTGGGCCCAGGTCGTCAGCCAGTTCAGCATGCAGTCAAGCTGTTCCGGGCGACCGTCACGCATGAACTGCATCACGTGCTTGCTGATGCCGCGCTCGATCTTGGTGATGTCGGCGGTGCTTTCGCGGAAGGCTTTTTCCGACTGCTCGTTCAGGGTCGCGCGGGCCTTGTCCGAACCTTCGTACTTGCTGCGAAATTGCAACGAGCCGGTGTACGGCGTCGGCACCGCATCGCAGCCTTCGCTCTTGTCGCCCGTCTTGAATTTATCCACAGGCGCCAAATAGCCCTGGGGTGGACGCAGTGGCGCAGCCGCTTGCGTGGCCCCGGCGAACATCGCCAGGCTCAAGAGCGTCGGTGCCAACAGAGTTGAAAATTTCGGATAGCGCATAGCAGACCTCATTGCCCGACCGAAGCAGTGCGCTGTTCGGCGCCCGGGAATACGTTGCGTTTGCAGATTTTCGCTTCGACTTTCTGTGGCGCGGCACCCGCTTGTTCCGGGCCCTGGACTTCAACGGCCAGCAGGTTCTGCGAGGCCCAGTCTTCGTCCGTGCGCAACTCGAAGGCGAAACGCCCGTCGGTGTCGGAGGTTTCCGGTTTGTCGATCTTGATGTCCTCGTGGCGACCGTTCATGTACCAGAGGGTGGCTTGCAGGGTTTTCACCGACGTGTCGGCGAAGCGAATGTCGACCTGGTGGCTACCGTTGCGCAGGTCCATGTTCTTGCTGTTGACCATCAACTCGTTTTTGCCCGGCTTGAGCGTGGCGCTGCCGGACATCTGTGCATCCTTGCCTTCGCAACCGTTGTCCAGCAGCGCCATCATCTGGCGGTAGATGGTTTCCTGGTCGAGGCGGTACAGCGGCGAGAATTCCCAGATGAGAATCTTCGGCGGGTTCTTCTGGAACTCGTCGCTGCCCAGATACTGCAGCATCGAACCTTCCAGGCCGCCGCCGGGGAACGCTACGTTGAGGATGTCGGCGCCGATGGCCTCTTCGAGGAAACCGGCGAAGTTGTAGTTCTTGCCGCTGTGGGAGGTACCCACGAGGGTGATTTGCGGATTGCCGGAATCGCCGAACAGATCGCCATCGCCCGCTTCGCCCTTCGGCTCGGTGGTGAACTGATCCATGTACTGGATCGCGTAGCTGGTGCCACAGAGTTGACCGGCCATGTTGTGCAATGTTCCGGTCTTGCCCATGCGACCCGATTTTTTGGTCTCGAATTCGCGCTTGGGAATGTCGGCGAACTCAGGCAATTGCTTGACCTTCTCGGCGACGATTTTCGCCGTGCGCTGGGCGCCGTACGGGGTCCAGTGCTGGTCGCCACGGAAGTAGAAATCGTGGGCGGGCAGGGTGTCGGGCAACGACTCGTTGGTCAGCGGCGACAGGTCCGGAACGACGTAGCCCATCTGCGCGAAACGACCGAGCATGGACTTGTAGTTTCTCAGCGCCTTGTCGAAGTCGAAGCTGGCCTTCTCCGCCGGGTTGAGCTTGTTGCGGTTCACCAGGCCACGGGTCGGCTGGTACACGACAACCAGTTCCACGCCTTTGCTCTTGAACGCATCGTGCAGTTGTTTCATGCGTTTGTAGCCGGCGGGCGTGGTGTCGAACTCGGTGCGCAAGTCTTCTTGCGTACGGAACAGCCAGTCACCCTGGGCCTGCACCAGCGTGGTGAAGTTCTGCTGATAACGGGTGGTGTAGTTCTTCGGGTCGTGGGCGGCCGGGCACAGGCTGCAGCACGGTTCGGCAGTGAATTTTGGAGCCTGGACTTCATCGGCACGCGCGCCGCCGCTGGCCGCGAGAATGCCGGCGGTCAGGGCCGACAGGCTGAGTAGTTTGATCAAGTGTGGGTGCATAAGATTATCCTCAGTCCCGCATTTCGGTCTGGCGTTCGACGGGGTCGATCAGCACGGCTTTCTGCTGGCGCACCAGCAGGTCGAGAATTTCATCCTGGCGCTCGCCAAGAATGCCGGTGAAGCTGATGCCGCTGGATTTGGTCGGTGCGAGCATGGACACGCGATACAACTCGACACTCAGCGGCGAGTCGATGGACAACGGTCCGCTGCCGTTTGCCGCCAGCTCACCGCCGACCACGATCAGCGACACCTGGGCGTCGAACGGGTCGAGCTTGATGTCACGGTCGGTGTTGCTCAGGTCCTTGATGTGCCCGTAGACACCGGTCAGGCCGTTGGCCATGGAGACGTTTTCGTACAGGCGAATGTTCACGCTGTTACGAATGCGGATGCCGTGGCGGCGGTTGCTGACGACTTTGTTGCCCCACAGCAGGTTGTCGGCACTCTCGTAGAGGGTGATGCCGTCGGTGTGGTTCTGGTAGATCTCATTGTGGGCAATCAGGTTGTTGACGCTGTTACGGTCGATCACCAGGCCCGACAGCTTGTTGTCATAGCTGCGATTGTTGAAGATGAAGCTGTCGTTGACCTCACGGGAAATAATGATCCCGTGCTTCTTCTTGGTTCCGTACACCGTGTTGTCGGCAATGATCAGACCGTGGGAACGGTCGTGCGGATCGATGCCGTAGACGATGTTGTCTTTGTAGGTGTTGCCCTTGACCACGAAGTCGCGAGTCTCATAGCAGTAGAAGCCGTACCACATGTCCGAGAACTCGGAGCCGACGATCCAGCCGGTCGGCTCAGGGCGCTTGAGCACCTTGGCCATGTTCGGCGTGTACTGGGAAATACTCACGCCGTAGGACTTACTGTTGGCATAGCCGAAACTGGCGATCTTGCTGTTGGCGATGTAGGTCTCGGTACCACCCCAGGACAGCAGGAACGGACGGAACTCCTTCGGCGAAGTGAACGTCGCCGGGCCGTTGTCCTTCTCGCGCCAGCCGGTGATTTTGGTGTCGCGCACGAACAACTGGCCGTCGTTGACCAGGAACGCACCGGCCTCCTGGGACAGGCGCAGTTCCTGGGTCTGCTTGTCGATTTCCAGGATGCCGTGACGACCGACCACGATCGGCAACTTCGCCAGGTACACACCCGGCGAGGTTTCACTGAAGTACTGCTTGGGGACCTTTTTCGCCAGGTCCTTGAGGTTCATGTAGCCATCGTCGACGAAGATCGCCTGGGGAATGCCGTGCTGACGCACCACCCACTCGGCCATCTTGTTGTCGCCACCGATGAAGTCCTTCAGGGCGTCTTCCTGCATCATCCGGCGCAGGCTGATCTTGCCCGGTTTGCTGCGCATGATCTTCGCGGCGATGGCTTCGGCTGTGTAGCCGGAAACGTCCGGCAGTTTCGGCTTGGCCAGTTCCAGCGGCGCGGTCGGTGCGCTGCTGACGGTGTAGGTCTTGGCCTGTTGCAGTTCCTTGGCCGTGGTTACCGGCTTGGCCGGTTCCACATTGGCCGGCGCCACATTGGCGAAGCCAGTCGCACTGGCCAGCAGCATCGCGCCGGCCAACAGGCTGATCGAGCCTTTTCGGGCTGGATGATTCATCTGGGAGACTCCCTTCGCGGTTTGCATCAGAAGCGCCAGATCACGTCGATGAACGCGCGGTGCATGTACGAATCGACTTCCTTGCCGTACGCATCGCCTGGCTTGAACACGCCGCCACGGAAGCGCACCAGGGCCGAAGGCTCATCGATCGCCTGACTCATCGACGCCGGCAACAAGCCTTGCTTGAAGTACTTGGTGACCACCAGATCCATTTCCTGACCGAGGTCTTTCTCGCCATCGTTCAGTGGCAGCGAAGTACTGGAGAGGATCGCGCCGGTCACATCGTCGGTGTTGTTCTCGACGGCGTTGATGCCATTGCTGCCGACCGGCTTGTTGCCGTCGACACGCCAGAACTTGTGGTAGATCAGGCTGGCGTCGTATTCGTCGTTGAGCATCCACGAACCGAACAGGGTGGCGCTCTGCATGTTGTTCATTTCGCCACGGAAGGCCTCGCCGAAACGGTGCACGCGCGAGCGGGTGCCGGTGTAGTTCGAGCGGTTACTTTCCAGACCGTTCTGTTCGTAGTCGGCGCTGGCGCGGGCATAGGCGGCACCGACTTGCCATTGCGGATCGAGGCGCAAACGCACGCCGACATCGGTGGCCCAGCCGTTGAGGTCTTCACCGCGCTTGGCTTCAGTTGGCGGCGTGCCGTCGGCGTTCAGCGGGTTGACCTTGTCGATGTCGCCGCTCATGCCGGTGATGCTGCCCCAGTAATTGACGGTGTTGGTGTTGCGCCAGTTGTAGGCGTCGCTGTCGGCGGTCAGGCCGAGCCAGCTGATGTCACCGTTCTGTTTCTTGTCCAGCGAATCGGTCGGTACACCCGGCTCCGGGTAATCGAGCTTGCCGTTGTCATGGGTGTGATGACCGCGAATGCCGACCCAGTTTCCCGGTGTCCACTGGTACGCGGCATCGGCGTAGGCGTGCAGGCGATCCTTGTCTTGTGGCGACAATTCCTTGAGGTCGGTGCGGTACTCGCTGAAGCGTTCGGCGATACCGACGTTGGCGCGCAGCAGGGTCGTGTCGAAGGTCCAGTTCAGGGCTTCGATGTTGGTGTCGCGCCATTGGCCGTCGTCATTGCGCAGGCGCTGGCGACCGAACTTCAGGATCTCGCCGGGGTAGGGCGTGAAGCCGCTGTAGCCGACCCAGAACTCACGCATGGCCAGGTAGTTTTTCTTGGTCTCGCGATCACCGTTGTCGGTGTTCTCGGCGCCATCGGATTGTTGCAGGGTGTCGGTCTCGATGATGTCAGTGGACGTCACCGCCTGACCCATGGCGTAGGCGCTCCACGCGCCGCTTTCGCCGTAGACCCACGGACGCAGGTCGAGGCCGACGCCATTGACGTCGCCGCCGGGAGCGGTGCCGAGGTCGCGGTCATCTTCGGACTGGCCGGTGATTTTCACGTCCAGGCCGAAGTTCTTGGTTTCTTCAGTCATCGCAGCAAGCGTCGGGCAAGACCAGATCAGCGCGAATGTCAGGCCAATACCGGCCTTCATGAATGGATTCAACTTCATTGGGATTCCTCGCCATCTTCTTCTTGCAGGGCATGCATTTCCGGCGTGTTCGGGCTCAGGGCACCGCGCACGGCCTGTTCTTGTTTCAACAGGCGTTGGGCTTCGGCCAACCGGTCGGGCGGCAATTGCGTTTGGATTGTTTGCGCAAGCTCGGTGGCTTGCGGAGTGTTCTGGGCCAGGGCCAGTTGGCTGAAGACGTAGGCGTTCAGCGGATCAGGCTTGGTGCCCTTGCCTTGGGAAAACAGTTGGGCAATGGCGAAGTCGGCGCTGTTCTGGCCGTTGCGCGCAGCGGTCAACAGATGGTCGAGAGCCTTCTGCGGGTAGACCTTGCCCAGGTAGCCACGGCGATAGATCTGGCCGAGGTAGTAATCGGCAGCGACTTCACGGCCGACGGCTTTCTGGAAATGCGCTTCGGCGACCTTGGCGTCGGCCGGCACCAGTTTGCCTTCGAAGTAGAGCTTGCCCAGCAACAGTTCGGCGCGAGGCTGGTCGGCGGCGCGACCGTTTTCCAGGTACTTCATCATCTGGTCGACGTCGCCCAGTTCCGGGAAGTCGTAGAGCAATTGCGCGAGGGTGACCCACGATGCCGGGTAGCCCGGTGCGATCGGTTCGAGCAGCGACTGCGCGGTTTTCTCGTCGGTCTTGCCCAGGGAGGCATCGGCGAGCACGCGGGCGACGCTGTCGACGCGCTGCGCCGAAACGGTGCCTTGGGCATGAGCCGCTTGCATCTGCTTGATCAGCTCGGCCTGTTGCTCTGGCTTGGCCTGTTTCTGATAGACCGTGGCCAGTTCGACGTAGCAGATATCGCTGATGTTGAGCGCGGCCTTGCAGATTTTTTCCACGTCATCCAGATGCTGGTCGTAGGTACCCTGGGTGCGATAGAGCAGCACTTGCGCCAGACCCGCTTCCGGTTTGTTCTCGGCACGCCATTGGCTGATCTGCTGCTGGGCGTTCACGTTGGGAAAGCTGTGCGGGTATTGCAGGTACAGCATCGCCAACGGGATCAGCGTATTGCCTTCGCCTGCCGCAGCGGCTTTTTTCAACAGGGTTTCGGCTTCGTGTTGTTCCGCTTCGGTGGAACCGGGCTTGGCCACCAGCAGACGACCGAGGCGTGCCTGGGCGCGCGGCGAAACGCTGGCTGCGGCGCGGTAAGTCGCCTCGGCCTGTTTCATCTGCGCCGGGTCACGGCTGTCGACCTGGATATCGGCCAGGCCGACCTGGGCTTCGCTGTAGCCCAGGTCTGCCAGTTGCCGGTAGTTCGCCGCGGCAGTGGTGGTGTCACCGCGCTTTAGCGCTTCGTTGGCCAGGCGCTGGTCGGGCAGGCCGGCGCAACCGGCGAGGCTCACCGCCAATGCAACGGCACACAGAGAGCCCATGTGGGAGCGGGCTTGCTCGCGAAGCAGGCGACTCGGTGCATCAGACAGACCGCGTCGATCCCATCGCGAGCAAGCTCGCTCCCACAGGGTCGGCGGCGTGTTGAGGGTTGGAGTAGTCACAGGCATGTCCTCGACTTAAAGACCGACAGCCATGGCTTTGTCGATCAGCCAGTTCAGGTTCGGGCCACGGTCGCTGTTCACTTCCACCGGGCGGCCGGCGAGGGAGCTGTCCAGGGTTTCGTCCGGCTGGATCAGCACGCGGATGTCCGAAGACAGATCGGCGCTTTTCAGGCTGGTGCTGCTGACGATCTTGCCGGTGCGGCTCTTGTCCTCGCCGGCGATCTGGAAGCGCACCGAAGTACCCGGGCGCACGTCGCCGAACTGGCGATAGGAGAAGCGCGCTTCAACATTGGCTTCGCCGCCCCGCGGGACCAGTTGGAAGATCACGTCGCCCTTGCTGGCGTACTGACCGTTGGCGACCATTTGCTGGGCCACGGTGCAGTCGCAAGGCGAGGTCAGGGTGCCGGTCATCTGCTTGCCGAACAGTTCTTCAACCTTGGCCGGTTGCAGTTGGTCTTCGTCCAGATGGCCCTTGAGCACGTCGAGCATGCTGGTGCTGAAGGTTGCCAGCGGTGCGCCCTTGGCGGCCACGCCGTCGGCTTTCACCAGACTCTGCACGGTGCCGTCGCGGGGCATGGTGATGTTCACGCCCGGCACGCTGACCAGGCCGGCCTGGGCATGGCTGACGAAGTACATGCCGTACACCGACTTGAAGACAAAGCCGAATGCAGCCACGCCGACAACGAAGATCCCCAGGCTGAAGGTCACGGCTTTCAGGCGGCCGAACGCGGACATGCCGTGGCCGCCGTCCTTCGTCTTGCGTGCCTTGGTGAAGTTGTCGCGCTGCAGGGTCGCCAGCATTTCACCTACGCTGACGATGTCGCCCGCCAGGTGCGAAGTGATCAGGTGGCGCAGGGTCGAGATGTCCCGTGGTTCCAGGTTCTGGAACTGGCAGCCGGCGCGTCCGGTCTCGCGGTCGAAGGAGCGGACCTGCAACTCGACGTCCATGGCCAGGCCGAGGTTGTCGATGACGAATTGCAGGCGGGCCTTGTACACGTCACCCACCTTCAGCGGCAACTGACCGGCGTTGAATGCCAGGCCACCGGCGGACAGGTCGATCACCCGGGCTTCGACCGGCGTCCGGTCAGGGCCGAAGAAACGCAACTTGGCCGGGATTTTCACTCGGGCGTGTTGGCGCTGGGCTTCGGATTCGTGCACTACGTTGGCGTTGACGGCGGTATTCATAGGGGGCGTTTTCCTAGTTAATTCAGGCGAGTTCGGTCAGACCATCAACAGCAGCACGGCGACAAAAATGCTGCCGGCAGAGAAGGTCATGGTCCGAGACGACCAGGTGTTGAACCAACGTTGAAAGCTGGCGAGATCACGGGTCAGGGAAGTGGGTTGGCGAGTCCAGGACTGTTGGTCGAGGCGGAAGAACACGTAGATCTTCACCAGCGCGCCGACTATCTGGTTGTAATAGAGAATTGCCGGGTAGGCCGGGCCGATCCGGTGTCCGGAGCACGACAGCAACAAGGTCAGGATGAACCGGGTGATGCCGATCCACAGCAGGTACACCAGGATGAACGCGGTGCCGTACTTGAAGCTGGCGATCAACGCCACGGTCAGGCCCAGCAGCGAGGTCCACATCGACACGCGCTGGTCGAACAGCACCACCGAAGTGAACACGCCAAGGCGTTTGACCCCCAGGCCCAGGGCACGGGAGTTCTGCCGCAGGTTGTTGCCGTACCAGCGGAACATCAGTTTGCGGCTGGCCTTGATGAAGCTCTTTTCCGGCGGGTGTTCAACGGTGTTGATCGCCGCGTCGGGCACGTAGAACGTGTCGTAGCCCAGGCGCATCAGGCTGAACCAGCTCGACTTGTCATCGCCGGTAAGGAACTTGAAGCGGCCCAGGCGCCAGTGTTGCAGCGAGTCGCTTTCCACGTCGGCGATGAAGTCCGGGTTGGTGACCACGGTGGCGCGGAACACCGACATGCGGCCGGTCATGGTCAGCACGCGCTTGGACAAGGCCATCGAGCACATGTTGATGTGGCGCTGGGCGAAACGCAGCTTGTGCCATTCGCTCATGATGTAGCCGCCGCGCACTTCGCAGAATTCGTTGGTGGTCAGGCCACCGACGTTGCCGAACAGCTGGAACCACGGCACGGTCTTGAGCACCACGCCTTCGGCCAGCACGGTGTCACCATCGATGACAGCGACCACGGCGCGATCATCCGGCAGGTGCCGGGAGATGGCGCGGAAGCCGTAGGCCAGGCCATCGCGTTTGCCGGTGCCGGGAATGCGCACGAAGTCGAGCTTGACCCGGGACGGCGGGTTCATCCGGTTCCACAGGCTTTTGACCAGCAGCTCATCGGACATTTCCACGATGGAGCAGACCACGGTGGTCGGCAGGCCGCAGTCGATGGCTTCGCGGATCACCGAGCTGTAGACCTGCGCGGTGGTCAGGGCATCGATGCGGAAACTGGTGACCATCAGGAACACGTGGGACGGGTCAGCCGCTTTGCCCAGCTTGCGCACTTTGCGCCGCAGGTACGGGTAGACGATGTACAGAAAAATCATGCCGCGCACAAAGTGAGTGGCACCCATCGAGTAGCGCCAGATACCCACGGCGCCAATCAGGAAAATGAAGTCCTTCGACTCGGAGTCGAACGTGGACACGGGCAACGCCATGGCGAGACCCATCAGTAAACTCAGGTAGAACAGCCAACCGGCGGCCTGGAGTAGGCCGTGCTTTAGCCTGTGCATAATCTGCATCCGTCTCGATCTCGGGCGAGCCTTTGGGGTGGCCCGATGGGGTTAAGGCAGGCCTGTGAAAACTGGCGGCACCCGCTCTGGATGACGCCAGAATCCCTGTAGGAGCTGGCGAAGCCTGCGATCTTTTGATCTTCAGCAATCACGCCGGCGCCAAAAGATCGCAGCCTGCGGCAGCTCCTACAGATACCGCGTTACCAGCAGATGCCTTCGGCCCGGCTATTGGTGCTGGTGGCCTTGGACATGAAGCCCACCAGGTCGATCACCTGCTTGCCGTGTGGAACGTCCTGCACCAGGGCGCGGAATTTCTCGTCACGGTTGCCGAGGATGATCACGTCGGAGTTGTTGATCACCGCGTCGAAGTCGGAGTTGAGCAAGGACGAGACGTGAGGGATCTTCGACTCGATGTAGTCCTTGTTCGCACCGTGAACGCGGGCGTACTCGACGTTGCTGTCGTAGATGCTCAGGTCGTAGCCCTTGCCGATCAGCATTTCCGCCAGGTCGACCAGCGGGCTTTCGCGCAGGTCGTCGGTGCCGGCCTTGAAGCTCAGACCCAGCAGGGCGACTTTGCGTTTGTCGTGGCTGGAAACGATGTCGAAAGCGTTCTGCACCTGGGATTCGTTGCTGCGCATCAGCGAGTTGAGCAACGGCGCTTCCACGTCCAGAGAACCGGCGCGGTAGGTCAGGGCACGCACGTCTTTTGGCAGGCACGAGCCGCCGAAGGCGAAACCTGGGCGCATGTAGTACTGGGACAGGTTGAGGGTCTTGTCCTGGCAGACCACGTCCATCACTTCGCGACCGTCGACGCCGACCGCCTTGGCGATGTTGCCGATTTCGTTGGCGAAGGTGACCTTGGTGGCGTGCCACACGTTGCAGGTGTACTTGATCATCTCGGCGACCGCGATGTCCTTGCGGATGATCGGTGCGTCGAGCTCTTCGTACAGCGATTGCAGGACGTCGCCGGACGCCTTGTCGAATTCGCCGATGACGGTCATTGGCGGCTGGTCGTAGTCGGCGATGGCGGTGCTTTCGCGCAGGAACTCAGGGTTCACGGCCACGCCGAAATCAACACCGGCCTTCTTGCCGGAGCAGTCTTCGAGAATCGGGATGACCACGTTGGCCACGGTGCCCGGCAGCACGGTGCTGCGCACGACGATGGTGTGGCGGGTGGTCTTGTCGCGCAGGACAAAACCGATTTCGCGGCATACGGCCTCGATGTAGTTCAGTTCCAGGTCGCCGTTCTTCTTGCTCGGCGTGCCCACGCAGATCATCGACAGGTCGGTGTCGCGAATCGCCTCGGCGAAGTTGGTGGTGCCACGCAGACGACCTGTCTGGATGCCTTGGGCCAGAAGTTCACCCAGGCCCGGTTCAACGATCGGCGATTTGCCGGCATTGATCATATCGATCTTGTCTTTGGCCACATCGACGCCAACGACGTCATGGCCCCGTGCAGACAGGCAACCGGCACATACTGCGCCGACGTAACCCAAACCAAAAATGCTGATGCGCATCGCAATTACCTCTCTGTTATCAAGCCTGTATACATCAAGCCATTAGATGGCCGGAGTTAATGGTGTTCAGCGTGTTTTAGTGCACTCGCAAGTGTGCCTTACAGGCACGACAATGCCCTGTGCTGGCATATAAGTTACGAGTGTCTAAATAAGTGCACTCAAAGTGTGCGCAACTAGGCCTTGTTGTTATGATTTGCCCTGTTATGCAGCCGATCCTCCTGTCGGAAGGATGCGGGTGCAACGGCCTTGTACGCTTGATGTCAGGCCGAAAGCCCGTGGATCAAGCGGTTGGGTGCTCGGGTGAGCACGTTTATATGGGGCGCTGTCGTGGCCTTGTAGGGGATAGTCATACCGCGTTATCTCCTGTCCGATTGCTGTTGTCCAAATCAGTGATTAGTCAGCGCAAGTTAGTGTTTCAACTTCGCAACATGAATCGCTTATCTGCGTAAGTTATCTCGTACACGCTCGGCGAGAATCGTTACCGGTGGTATGAGCGGCGCGTTTGGACATAGTTCCAGTCCGCTCATCGCGAAATCTGAAATTTCTTGAAATATTGTGAAAGATGGCACTGCTCTCAAATTGATAGCACTTGCCGTTTCGCCCTTTATATATAGGCGGTTCATTGGCTGGGATATTTTTGTGCCACCACTGTTAAAAAAAGTCAGTGCCACTACGCAAAAAAATGATTGAAGTCGAGTGAAACTAAAGTTAGAAAATCGGGTGGTGTTTTTCTGGCGTCATGAAAATGGCGAAAAGGCGGGGAAGGCTGAAGTGAGTCGAGGGTCGGCGCACGAGCGGGTGTGAAGGTCGTGCGCCGACCGGATGCATCACTCTGGTGCGTGATCGCGCAGAAACACCAGATTGTCCGGCTTGGACTGTTCGGCGCTGTAGCGATAGCCTTGAACGTCGAATTGCTTGAGGGTGGCCGGGTCATTGATGCGTTCTTCGATGACGAAGCGGCTCATCAGGCCGCGGGCCTTTTTCGCGTAGAAGCTGATGATCTTGTACTGGCCGTTCTTCAGGTCCTTGAATTCGGTATTGATGATGCGCGCGTTCAAGGCGTTGCGCTTGACCGCCGAGAAGTACTCGTTGGACGCCAGGTTGAGCAGCACGTCATCGCCCTGATCGACCAGGGCTTCGTTCAGCCATTCGCTGATGCGCGAGCCCCAGAAGGCATACAGATCCTTGCCTCTGGCGTTGGCCAGCCCGGTGCCCATTTCCAGGCGATAGGGTTGCATCAGGTCCAGCGGGCGCAGCAGGCCATAGAGGCCCGAGAGCATGCGCAGGTGTTTTTGGGCGTAGTCGAAATCGGCTTCGCTGAGGGTTTGCGCATTCATGCCGGTGTACACATCGCCCTTGAAGGCCAGCAACGCCTGCTTGGCGTTTTCCGGGGTGAACGCGGGCGTCCAGCTGCCGAAACGCGCGGCGTTGAGCCCGCCTATCTTGTCGGAGACGTGCATCAACTCGCTGATTTGCGCGGGTGTCAGCTCGCGCAATTGCAGGATCAATTCCTGGGAGTGGTCCAGGTACTGCGGCTGGGTGAAGCGCTGGGTCGCCGGCGGTGTTTCATAGTCGAGGGTCTTGGCGGGTGAAATCACCATCAGCATGAAGTCGTCTCCTTTAATCGTGGCGGCGATTCTAGGGGGTTGTCGGTGTTGACTCCAGCTATGAGCGTGATAGGTGATCGGTGGTGTCATGGGACAAGATCGCAGCCTCGCTTCGCTCGACAACTCCTACGGGACCGGGTTGGCTCAAAAATGGAATCGGATCGCGTAGGAGCTGCCGTAGGCTGCGATCTTTTGATCTTCCCGGGATATAGTGCCGCGCGGGTTTTGTTATGGAGACATCCCATTGCGTATCGCTTTTCTCATCTCGATCTGGCTACTGAGCTTTGGCGCCGTCGCGGCACCGGGTGATGTGGCGACGCTCGATCGCAGCACCTGGCCGGAAAAACTCGGTAATCCGACGCTGTTCGACGTGGCGTCCAGAGCCGAGATCCTCATGTTTTCCAGCGTCCTGTTGGCCAGCGAGGCGCTGGATGAACCCGGCCTGGCCCAGCGCCTGGGCCTGCGCACGATCAATCTGGAGTCGGTCAACCGGGTTCGCCAGCGCATGTGGCAACGGCTGCTGGCCAACTACAACTTCGCCCAGCAGAGCTGCGACCAGGATGCCTCCTTCTGTTTCCTGGTCGAAGACATGCCCACCTTGCGCGAGCAGGCTGCCAGGTTCCAGGTCGGCGCAGACAGCTACTACATCAAGTGGGCCGAGCCGAGCCGCGTGTTCCATACCCAATACCTGGACGAACAGTTGCGCAAGGCCGCGCTGTTTCCGCAGAGCAGCAGCGAAGTCGATCATTTTGGCGACTATGAGCGCAGTGGCGACGGGATGCATGACCGGCTGTTTCTGCTGACCTTCGACAGCGCCGCCAACGCCGCGCCGGATAACACCGCCTGGGTCGCCGAGTACCTGCGCAAGTCGAACCTGAGCGGGACATTCTTCGTCCTCGGCAAGGACATCCAGGCGCGTTTGGCCGACGCTTCGGTGAGCAACCTGCAAGAGACCTACTCGAGCCAATGCATCGGCGTACAAGGCTGGGAGTTCCGTTCCCACAGCCACTGGCAGGACTGGCAGGACTCGGTGCGCCGCAGCGCCGAACTGGTCAAGAGCAAGCTGCCGGAGAACTACGTGCCCCTGTTCCGTCCGCCCGATGGCCAGCGCCGCTCCGATGCTGAAGGCTTCTTCAAGACTCAGGGTCTGCAGGTAGCGCTGTGGGACATCGACGCCCAGGACGGTGCCGGCAAACTCAAGGGCAACCCGAGTGCGCAACGGGTGCTGACCCTGATGCTGCTGTGGCGGCACGGGGTGATCAATTTCAATGTGAAACAGGATGCAGTGAAAACGGCATTGCCGTGGCTGGTCACACAAACGGCGCCTGTCGGGATCGGCTGGGAGGATTGCCAGGATGCGTTTCGCTGAAAACGACAAAACCCCGTAAACATTGGGTTTTTGCCGATTTTGGAAGGGGATTCGTTGCAGGTGGACTTCCGACTTTAAACGGGTGATGGCAGTCCGCCAAGTGCTATTGGTCAATCTGCAAAATAAACTTCAAAAAAGCGTCAAAGTACTTTTTTCTGTCACACGTTTTGGAGTATTACGAAGACAGACCGCCGAAACCTGCAACACAGGTGGCGTCTTCCAAGACCCCGCATGTATGCAGAACACTTGAGTCCCCGCAGGTGTATTCGGCAGTCACTTCGAGGCGCAGCACCGTCAAGGTATTGCGTCGAATGGCTCCCACAAAGGTGACCGAGTATGGATGATCACGGACGTAGCTCTTCTTCCAACCAGCCAATCCTTTATGTACTCGATACCAACGTATTGATTCACGATCCAAACGCGCTGCTTAACTTCGAAGAACACCACGTCGCGATCCCGATGACCGTGCTTGAAGAGCTCGACAAGCTCAAGAGCGGGCATCACAGCGTAGCCGCCGAATGCCGCCAGGCCATCCGCCTGATCGACAAGACTCTGGGCGATGCCTCACCCGAGGATGTCGAGCAGGGTGTGCCGATCCAGCGTGGCAAAAGCGGACCCAAGGGTTTGCTGTCAATTCTGATGAGCAAGCATGCCGAGCCGAACCTGATTCTGCCCGAGCATCTGAACGACAACAAAATCATCAACCAGCTGATCGACCTGCACGCGCGCGACCCGAAGAAGCCCGTGGTGCTGGTCACCAAAGACATCAACATGCGCCTCAAGGCACGCGCCTGCGGGATCGCGGCCGAGGACTACAGCACCGACCAACTGGTCGACGACGTGTCCTTGCTGCCCAACGGCTACCACAACATGACCGGCTCTTTCTGGGACCGCGTGAGCAAGGTCGAAACCCGTCAGGACCACGGCCGCACCTGGCATCAGGTGCAATTGATCGACAACCTGCCGGCGGTGCACATCAACGAGTTCATCATTGATGAACAGGGCTTTGTCGGCTGGATCAAGGAGATTGAAGAAGACCGCTTGCTGATCCTCGACCTGCACCAGGAACCGCTGCTGCACCAGGAAGCCTGGGGCCTAAAGCCGCGTGATATCTATCAGAGCCTGGCGCTGTACGCCTTGCTCGATCCGGACATCCACCTGGTCAACCTGTCGGGTGCCGCGGGCTCGGGTAAAACCATCCTGGCGCTGGCCGCTGCGATCGAGCAGACCATGGTCAGCAAACGTTATCGCCGCATCATCGCCACCCGCAGCGTGCAGGGCCTGGACCAGGAAATCGGTTTCCTGCCCGGCACCGAAGCGGAAAAAATGGAGCCGTGGCTGGGCGCCATCACCGACAACCTCGAAGCCTTGCACATGGATGACGAAAGCACCCATGGCAGCGTTGACTACATCCTCAGCAAAGTGCCGTTGCAGTTCAAATCCCTCAACTACATCCGGGGCCGCAGCTTCCAGCAGAGCCTGATCCTGATCGACGAATGCCAGAACCTCACGCCGCACCAGATGAAAACCATCATCACCCGTGCCGGCGCCGGTTCCAAAGTGGTGTGCCTGGGCAACCTGGCGCAGATCGACACCCCATACCTGTCCGCGACCAGCTCCGGGCTGACCTATCTCACTGAACGCTTCAAGGACTTCCCGAACGGGGTGCACATCACCCTGCAAGGGGTACCACGCTCGATCCTGGCCGAATACGCCGAATCGCATTTGTAATCGCTTCATCGAAACCGGGCGGCCCTACAACCGCCCGGTTTTTTGTGCCTGACGCAAATCCCCTGTAGGAGCTGCCGAAGGCTGCGATCTTTTGATTTTCAAGGCGAAGATCAAAAGATCGCAGCCTTCGGCAGCTCCTACGGTGGGATTGTGGTGATCGGATAATCGTGCGTGCGAAAAATTGACCCGCAGGTTTACAATCGACGCTCCTGATCAGGAGTAATCCCGTGCTGACTCATCTCGATTCCCAAGGTCGCGCCAACATGGTCGACGTCACTGAAAAAGCCGTGACGTTCCGTGAGGCGACCGCTCAAGCGCTGGTGCGCATGCTGCCCGAAACCCTGCAGATGATCGTCAGCGGCGGCCACCCCAAGGGTGATGTGTTTGCTGTGGCGCGCATTGCCGGCATTCAGGCGGCGAAGAAAACCAGTGATCTGATTCCCCTGTGCCATCCGCTGATGCTCACCGGCGTCAAGGTCGAGCTCAGTGCCGAAGGCGACGATTCGGTGCGTATAGTGGCGCGCTGCAAGCTGTCCGGGCAGACCGGCGTTGAAATGGAGGCCCTGACCGCCGCCAGCGTCGCCGCGCTGACGATCTACGACATGTGCAAGGCCGTGGACCGGGGCATGACCATCGAAAGCGTGCGTCTGCTGGAGAAGGTCGGCGGCAAGAGCGGCCATTTCCAGGCGGAGCAGTCATGAACGTTACCGTGAAGTTTTTCGCCCGTTATCGTGAAGCGTTGGGTGTGGACTCGGTGAAAGTGGAAGGCAACTTCGCCACCGTCGACGACGTCCGCGCGCTGTTGGCCCAACGTGATGGTGCCGAGGTGTTGAGCGAGCAAAACCTGATGTGCGCCCGCAACGAAGACCTGTGCCAGCTCGACGAGCCGGTCAGTGAGGGCGATGAAGTGGCGTTCTTTCCGACTGTGACCGGAGGCTGAGCCATGGCGATTCGCGTACAGTCCACCGCGTTCGACCCGGGTGCCGAAGTCAATGCCATGCACGATGCCAATGTCGGCGTGGGTGCGGTGGTGAGTTTTGTCGGCTACGTACGCGACTTCAATGACGGCCTCGATGTGGCCGGGATGTTCCTCGAACACTATCCGGGCATGACTGAAAAGGCCCTCGGAAAGATCGCCATCGAGGCCGAGCAGCGCTGGCCGTTGCTCAAGCTGGAAGTGCTGCACCGCATCGGCGCCCTGGAGCCGGGCGAGCCGATTGTCTTCGTTGGCGCGGCCAGCGCCCATCGTCAGGCGGCATTCGACGCCTGCGCCTTTGTCATGGACTACCTGAAAACCCGTGCGCCGTTCTGGAAGAAAGAAATCACCAGTGACGGGCCGCGTTGGGTCGAGGGGCGTGACAGTGATCATGCGGCGGCGGATCGCTGGAAGCAGTAAATCCTGCGGCGTTCTCAAGTCAGCCTTCGCGAGCAAGCTCGCTCCCACAGTGGATCTGGTTGAACACAAATTTTGTGTACGACACAGAACCCTGTGGGAGCGGGCTTGGTCCGGGCGGCGTTCCGACGAAGGGGCCATCTGGCTCACCCAATACCTTGCAGAACCACCACCCGACCATCGGCCGGAACGGGCTGCATTTGCCTCATTGACGATTTATACATAAAAGTCCAGTATGGAATTATAAGTACAAAAAAGGTTTCCACCCGTTTCAGCTTTTTCTTCTGTCTTGCCAAACCAACAACAACCGCGAGAAAACGAACATGAAGAAGTTCCCCCTCATCACCGGTCTGGCCCTGAGCCTGTTGGCGTGCAGCTCTGTGTTCGCCGCCGAGAAAACCTTGCGCATCGGTATCGAAGCGGCGTATCCACCGTTCGCCTCGAAAACCGACAAAGGCGAAATCGTCGGTTTCGACTATGACATCGGTAATGCCCTGTGCGCGCAGATGAAGGTCAAGTGTGTGTGGGTCGAAGGCGAGTTCGACGGTCTGATTCCTTCCCTGAAGGTGAAGAAAATCGACATGGCGCTGTCGTCCATGACCATCAATGAAGACCGCAAGAAGTCGGTGGACTTCACCCACAAGTACTATTTCACTTCGTCGCGCCTGGTGATGAAGGATGGCGCGGTGGTGGATGACCAGTACGCCAGCCTCAAGGGTAAGACCGTCGGCGTGCAGCGCGCCACCACGACCGACCGTTACGCCACCGAGGTGTTCGAGCCAAAGGGCATCAACGTCAAGCGCTACAGCAACAACGAAGAAATCTACATGGACCTGGCAGCCGGTCGCCTCGATGCGATTTTTGCCGACACCATTCCACTCAATGACTTCCTGTCGATGCCGCGCGGCAAGGGTTACGCCTTTGCCGGGCCGGAGCTGAAAGATCCGAAATATGTGGGCGAAGGTGCCGGGATTGCCGTGCGCAAGGGCAATACCGAACTGGTCAGCGAGCTGAACACGGCCATTGATGGCATTCGTGCCAGTGGTGAGTACCAGAAGATTTCGGACAAGTATTTCAAGTCCGACATTTACGGCGATTGATCAAAAAGATCGCAGCCTGCGGCAGCTCCTACAGGGGAATGCGTTTCACTGTAGGAGCTGCCGCAGGCGGCGATCTTTTGATTTTCAGCCCTTCAATTCCTTCAAATGCTTGTACACCGTCGCCCGGCCCATGTTCAGCACATTGGCCACGTAGTTCGAGGCGCTTTTGCCCTTGAACGCGCCTTCGGCGTGCAATGCCAGCACCAGTTCGCGCTTGTGGTCGCGAGTCAGCAGATTCAGGCTCAACTGCCGCTCGCGCAGCCAGGCGTGGAGGAAGGTGTTGATCCGCTCCTGCCAGTCATCGCGAAACAGCGCATCCGGTTGCGGGATCAGCTTGGTCGGCGACAGGAACAGGTCCAGGGCGGCCTTGGCATTTTCGAACAACGAAATATTCAGGTTGATGCACAGCACCGCCTGTGGACGACCTTCACTGTCCCGAAGCACCGTGCTGAGGCTGCGAATCTTCTGACCATCCCAGTTGAGCTTTTCGTACGGCCCGATGTTTCGTTCGCTGACATCGTCGCTGAGCATGTCTTCCAGCGCCGAGTCGTCGCCGATTTCCCGCTTGGACAGGTTGTTGGCGATGTAGTCGACCTTTTGCGTGCGCAAGTCGTGCAGCACCACTTCGGCGTGGGGGAAAAACAACGTGGCGATGGCGTCGGCAATCGCGTGGAAGTTATCCAGGGATGTGTCGTCCAGGGCCGAGTCTTTTTCGGGAGCGTTCATACAGTGGAACTCCAGGCAGCGTCAGCGCCCCATCAAAGGGGCGCTGAAAGTGTGCCGTAATCGTGTGGGCACGTCACCTGAGGATCAGGATCCGCCGAGGCGGGCAGGGGAGAGCATTTCGGCATTCAGCCCGAAATGGCCGAGCGACTCGGGCAACGCGGCACCGCGCACCAGTGCCGCGCTGGCCTGGCCCATGGCCGGTGAGGTCTGGATGCCATAACCGCCTTGTGCCGCGACCCAGAACAGCCCCGGTACCTGTGGATCGAAGCCGGACAGCAAGTCGCCGTCGCTGACGAAGCTGCGCAGGCCGGCCCAGGTGCGGGTCGGGCGGCGAATGGTCAGGGTCGTGGCTTCTTCGATCTGGTAGATGCCCATGGCAATGTCCAGCTCTTCGGGCTGCACATCGTGGGGTTCCACCGGGTCGGCGTTGGCCGGTGAACCGAGGAACATCCCGGCATCGGGTTTCATGTAGAAGGATTCGTCGAGGCTGACCAGCATCGGCCAATGGTGGATGTCCACGCCTTCGGGACCGGCGAAGATGAACGCGGCCCGGCGTTTGGGTTGCAGGCCCAGGGGATTGGCGCCAGCCAGTTCGCCGACCTTGTCGGCCCAGGCGCCGGCGGCGTTGATGATGACCGGTGCGCTGAAGGTCTGGCTGCCGGTCTGGACGTGCCATGTACCCTGGCTGTCACGGCTCAGGCTGACGACTTCGCTGTCGGTGTGCACTTCGCCCTGGTTGCGGCGGATGCCGCGCAAATAGCCCTGGTGCAGGGCATCGGTGTCGATGTCGCTGGCGGTCGGGTCGTAGATGGCGCCGTGGACCTTTTCCCGGCGCAGGATCGGCACCAGCGCGCAGGCCGCGTCGGCGTCGAGCAACTGCATCTCCGGCACCGTGGTTTTTGCGCTCTGGTATTGCCTGTTCAGCTCGTCCGGGTCACCGGTCAAGTCCACGGTCATTTCGCCGCGCGGGGTCAGCAGCGGGTGTTCGCAGAAACCACTGGGCGGGTTGTCGAAAAAGTCCCGGCTGGCCAGGGTCAATGCCCGCACTTGCGGGGTGCCGTAGGCGGCGGTATACAGCGCCGCCGAGCGGCCGGTGGAGTGATAGGCCGGATGGGATTCGCGCTCGAGCACGATCACGCGGCCGTGCTGCGAAAGCCAGAAACCCGTGGAAGCACCGGCAATCCCGCCGCCGATGATGATGAAATCTGCCTGGCTCATGAACGTCTCCTGTTGGGGCGTAAATGCCGGATTTATGGTGATCTCTTGTAGGAGCTGACGAGTGAAACGAGGCTGCGATCTTTTCAAAAGCAAAGTCAAAAGATCGCAGCCTTCGGCAGCTCCTACAGGATGAATTTGGTGTCAGTGCGTGAGGCGATAGATCGCATTGGCCAGCGCAATGTCTTCCAGGCCCAGGCCGATGGAGCGGAAAAACACATGGCGATCGTAATCAGGGCGCAGGACTTTTCCGCTGAGCAGGTCGGGCAGGTCGCCGACAATCGCGCCCTTGTCCCAGTCGTGCCGTTCGGCGGCGATCAGCATTTCGCCGGCCGAGCCCGGGGTGGTCAGGCGATAGTCGCAGAACACCTGCATGTCGTTGAGGCTTTGCGGCGGCACTTCATGGGCGCGCGGCGCATTGGTGCTGATGGAGGTGATCAACGCCGGTTTGCGCAAGCTCGACGGATCGATCACCGGACCGGCGGACGAGGTGCAGAGCATGATCACGTCGGCGTCCTGAACGGCAGCTTCGCGACTGTCGACGATGTTCAGGCGTGGCTCGATGTTTTTCAGCCGGCGCACGGTTTCGGCGTCTTCGCTCACGCTCGGCGAGTACAGGCTGATGCTCTGCCAGTCGCGCAGGCCTTTCACGTAATGCAGGTGCGCCTGGGCCACTTTGCCGCTGCCAATAATGGCAAGGCGATTGGCTGTGAGTGGTGCGAGGGCATCGACCGCGACGGCGGTGGTCGCCGCGGTGCGCGCGGTGGTCAGTTCGCCGGCATCGCACAGCAGCAGCGGCTGGCCGGTCTGCATCGACATCAACAACGTCCACGCCGTCACCAGCGGCCCCTGCTCACGGACGATGTACGGCGACGTCTTGATCCCGTATACGCCTTCTCCGGCAAGCACACCCAAGTAGTTAATGAAGTCGCCGGCGCCCTGTGGAAATTCCACCAGTTGCTGCGCCGGTTGTACGGCTTGCCCGGCGGCCAGGTCGCGGAACAGTTTGCGCAGGATCTGTGGCACATCGACCTGCGCCAGTAGCTCGCGAGCCTGGGCTTGGGGGATCACTTGGGGCGTGCTGGACATGGTCGGCTCCGGAGCTGAGAGTAAACTAATTTGTCTATTATGGACTTTTAGATATCTACAGCAAGCACCTGTTGAAAAAAAGCCGGACGAAAAAAAAGCGCAGTCCGTTTCCGGCTGCGCTTGTCTTTTCAGCGTCCCTTAATGCGGGCGCTTGCGTTCAACGGCCCGCAACAGATGCGTCGGTGGCGTTTCACAGCTGATCTTGCGCCCCAGCTTTTCCTCGATGGACGGTAGCTGGTAGGAGTCGTCTTCACCGGCAAAGCTGATGGACACACCGTCGGCACCGGCGCGGCCGGTACGACCGATGCGGTGCACGTAGTCGTCCGGCACTTCCGGCAGGGTGAAGTTGATCACGTGGCTGATGCCGTCGATATGGATGCCGCGACCGGCCACGTCGGTGGCGACCAGTACGCGAATCTTGCCTTCGCGGAAGCCTTCGAGGGTCTTGATGCGCTTGTGCTGCGGCACGTCGCCGGACAGTTGCGCGGCGTTGATACCGTCACGCACCAGGCGTTCTTCGATGCGTCGTACTTCATCCTTGCGGTTGGCGAAGACGATCACCCGCTCCCAACCGTTGTCGTTGACCAGGTTGTAGAGCAGTTTGTATTTGTCGGCACCGGCCACCGCGTAGATGTGCTGCTCGACGTTTTCGTTGGCCACGTTCTGCGACTCGATCTCGACGATCGACGGGTCGGTGGTCCATTGCTTGGCCAGGTTCATCACGTCTTCGGTGAAGGTCGCGGAGAACAGCAGCGTCTGACGCTCGGACTTCGGCGGCGTCTGGCGAATGATCTGGCGCACTTGCGGGATAAAGCCCATGTCGAGCATGCGGTCGGCTTCGTCCAGCACCATCACTTCGACCATGTCCAGGTGCACGTCGCCGCGCTGGTTGAAGTCCAGCAGGCGGCCCGGCGTGGCCACGAGGATGTCGCAGTGGCGGGCCTCGAGGTGCTTGAGCTGTTTGTCGAAGTCCATGCCACCGACGAACGTCATGACGTTGAGGCCGGTGTACTTGGTCAGGTCGGCGGCGTCCTTGGCGATCTGCACCACCAGTTCGCGGGTCGGTGCGATGATCAGTGCCCGTGGCTCACCCATGTAGCGCTCTTTCGGCGGCGGGGTTTGCAGCAACTGGGTGATGATCGAGACCAGGAACGCAGCGGTCTTGCCGGTACCGGTCTGGGCGCGGCCGATGGCGTCTTTGCCCGCGAGGGTGAAGCCCAGTACCTGTGCCTGGATCGGCGTGCAATACGGGAAGCCCAGGTCCTGGATGGCGTGCATCAGTTCCGGGGCGAGTTTGAAATCGTGGAAGCGGGTCTTGCCTTCCTGGGGCTCGACGACGAAGTCTTCGAGTTTCCATGGGATGACCGGTGCCTTTGGCTTGGGTTCGCGGCGCGGTCTGGCGGGTTTTGGCGTTTCGCTGAGCGGCTGTTCCGGGGCTGTTATCGCCGCAGGCAGGTCAGCCATTGCGGTCTTCGGCTCATGCTTGGGTGCCGCCGTGGCGGTGGCTCGTTCAGACTGATTACCGTCGGTGCGGTGGCCGGGAGCGTGAGACGCAGGGCTGGGAACTGGCGCGAGTTGCTCAGTCTCGCTTTTACCGAACATTTTCTTGAGTGCTTTGAGCACGGTCATCTCATCAATTGATTAAGGAATGTACGCCGGGCAGTGTAATGCAAGAATCGGGCGCGGCGTAGTGGGATGGATCAAAGGGTGCTTTTAAACACAAATGCTTAACGCAAGCGCTCGGCGAGCCAGACACCGATGTCGCGAATTTCTTCGGGTAACACTTCGTGACCCATTGGGTATTCCTGCCATGTCACGGTGACACCACGCAGCTTCAAATGCTCGTAGGCGCTGCGCCCCATCGAGTTTTGCACCACATCGTCGTACTGGCCGTGCATCGACAGCACCGGAATCCGCTGCTGGCTGGCGGACAGTTGCAGTTCGTCGCTGAAGGTCGGTGCATAAGTAGAAAGGGCAACGACGCCACCCAACGGACCCTGCCATTTCAGAAATGCGGTGTGTAAAACCACGGCGCCGCCCTGGGAAAAACCTGCCAGGAAGATCCGCGAGGCGTCTATTCCGCTGGCTCGCTGCACTTCTATCAATTCAATGACACGGTTCGCCGACTCTTTCAGCTGCTCGCGGTTGATCGCGCGCGCCGGGCTCATGGCCAGGATGTCGTACCAACTCGGCATCTCGTAGCCGCCGTTGATAGTGACAGGGCGATGCGGTGCCTGCGGGAGAACGAAGCGGGTACTCAGCAAGGTTTCCTGCAGCGCTTCGGCCACCGGCAGGAAGTCGTAGCGATCGGCGCCCAGGCCGTGCAGCCATATAACGCAGGCGTCTGCGGGCTTTACGGGCTGAAGAATCAAGGGCTCGGTCATGTCTGCTCCAATGTTGTGCGTGCGCGTACATATAAGTGCGTGATCAAAGTGCGCGTCAGGTTGATCCGTTAATAAAGTGTCGCAAGCGTACAAGTTTTGCTATTGACCTGCAGCTGAACCGCTTCGGCGAGCGGTGTGGTACGGGCTTTGCTATGGGGAAACGGTGCAACCCATCTCGCGCCCGGCGGTAACACTATCAGTGTACTGCCGACTGTGGGATAGCAATGAATCCGGTGATGGATGTTCGCCAATGGCCGCTACGGGGCTTCGCGAACGTGAAAGGGCTACAGCCCGTTCGGCCGACTGGTGAGAGTGAGTTTTCCATGACGTGGATTTTCTCCTACTAGACTCATAGCTAACGTCTTACGTCGGTTGACCCCAAAACAAGCCAACACGGGTCGACTACGCCTCAAAAGGGTGCGACAGGACTCACGCTCCGACACAACAAGAGCAAAACTGGAGGTTTGAATGAAGATGTTGAAATCCACCCTGGCTATCGTGACTGCAGCCGCAGTACTCGGTGTCAGCGGGTTTGCCCAGGCGGGCGCAACCCTGGATGCAGTGATGAAGAAAGGTTTCGTGCAGTGTGGCGTCAGCGATGGCTTGCCAGGCTTCTCGGTTCCGGATTCCACCGGCAAGATCGTCGGTATCGATGCTGACTACTGCCGTGCAGTAGCGGCGGCTGTCTTCGGCGACGCGACCAAGGTCAAGTTCAGCCAGTTGAACGCCAAGGAGCGCTTCACCGCGTTGCAGTCCGGCGAAATCGACATTCTGTCGCGCAACACCACCATGACCAGCTCCCGCGACGCGGGCATGGGCCTGAAATTCCCGGGCTTCATTACCTACTACGACGGCATCGGCTTCCTGGTAAACAACAAGCTGGGCGTCAAGAGCGCCAAGGAACTGGACGGTGCAACCATCTGCATCCAGGCCGGTACCACCACCGAACTGAACGTTTCCGACTACTTCCGCGGCAACGGCCTGAAATACACCCCGATCACCTTCGACACCTCCGACGAAAGCGCCAAGTCGCTGGAATCCGGTCGTTGCGACGTACTGACCTCCGACAAATCCCAGCTGTTCGCCCAGCGCAGCAAGCTGGCTTCGCCGAAAGACTACGTGGTTCTGCCGGAAACCATTTCCAAGGAGCCTCTGGGCCCGGTCGTGCGTAATGGCGACGACGAGTGGCTGGCGATCGTGCGCTGGACTGGCTACGCCATGCTCAACGCTGAAGAAGCCGGCATCACTTCGAAGAACGTCGAAGCCGAAGCCAAGGGCACCAAGAACCCTGACGTTGCCCGTCTGCTGGGTACCGACGGTGAATACGGCAAAGACCTGAAAGTGAAGAAAGACTGGGTCGTGCAGATCGTCAAGCAAGTCGGCAACTACGGCGAAGTGTTCGAGAAAAACCTCGGCAAGAGTACTCCGCTGGAAATCGACCGCGGGCTGAACGCTCTGTGGAACGCTGGCGGCATTCAATACGCACCACCAGTGCGCTGATGGTTCTATCACCCGGTGGGCCAACCACCGGGTGATGTTCTGTTCCATTATTTGCGGGGCACTTCATGCAAAATTCAATCGGCGCGCCAAAGCAGAGGCTCAGCCTCAGCGATCCACGCGTGCGTGCTTGGGTATTCCAGATCATCACGATTATCGCGGTGGTCTCGCTGGGCTGGTTTCTGTTCGATAACACGCAAACCAACCTGCAACACCGGGGCATTACCTCCGGGTTCGACTTTCTGGAGCGCAGTGCCGGTTTCGGCATCGCTCAACACCTGATCGACTACACCGAAGCGGACACATACGCCCGGGTGTTTGTCATCGGCCTGCTCAACACCTTGCTGGTGACCTTCATCGGTGTGATCCTGGCGACGATCCTGGGTTTCATCGTGGGTGTGGCGCGACTGTCGAAGAACTGGATCATCGCCAAGGTGGCGACGGTGTACGTGGAAGTCTTCCGCAACATTCCGCCGCTGCTGCAGATCCTGTTCTGGTACTTCGCGGTGTTCCTGACCATGCCGGGGCCGCGCAACAGTCATAACTTCGGCGACACCTTCTTTGTCAGCAGCCGCGGCCTGAACATGCCGGCGGCGTTGATGGCGGATGGTTTCTGGCCGTTTGTGATCAGCGTTGTAGTCGCCATCGTCGCCATCGTGCTGATGAGCCGCTGGGCGACCAAGCGCTTCGAAGCCACCGGGGTGCCGTTCCACAAGTTCTGGGTCGGTCTGGCGATGTTCCTGGTCATTCCTGCGCTGTGCGCGCTGATTTTCGGCGCACCGGTGCACTGGGAAATGCCGAAACTGCAAGGCTTCAACTTCGTCGGTGGCTGGGTGTTGATCCCGGAACTGCTGGCGCTGACCCTGGCCCTGACGGTGTACACCGCAGCGTTCATCGCCGAGATCGTGCGTTCGGGCATCAAGTCGGTCAGCCATGGCCAGACCGAAGCGGCGCATTCCCTCGGCCTGCGCAACGGTCCGACCCTGCGCAAGGTGATCATTCCGCAGGCCCTGCGCGTGATCATCCCGCCGCTGACCAGCCAATACCTGAACCTGGCGAAGAACTCCTCGCTGGCGGCCGGTATCGGTTATCCGGAAATGGTCTCGCTGTTTGCCGGGACCGTGCTCAACCAGACCGGCCAGGCGATCGAGGTGATTGCCATCACCATGAGCGTGTACCTGGCGATCAGTATCAGCATTTCCCTGCTGATGAACTGGTACAACAAGCGCATTGCGCTGATCGAGCGGTAAGGAAAAGCGCATGAGTACTCATACTTTCAAACCTGACATGCCGCCACCGAACCGCAGCATCGGTGCGGTGGCGTGGATGCGCGAGAACATGTTCTCCAGCTGGCTCAACACCCTGCTGACCCTGTTCGCGTTCTACCTCATCTACCTGGTGGTACCGCCGATCCTGCAGTGGGCGATCCTTGACGCCAACTGGGTCGGCACCAGCCAGGCCGACTGCACCAAGGAGGGCGCCTGCTGGGTGTTCATCCAGCAGCGTTTCGGCCAGTTCATGTACGGCTACTACCCGCCGGTACTGCGTTGGCGCGTGGACCTGACGGTGTGGCTGGCGATTGTCGGCGTGGCGCCGTTGTTCATCTCGCGCTTTCACCATAAGGCGGTGTACGGGCTGAGCTTCCTGGTGCTGTACCCGATCATTGCCTGGTGCCTGCTGCATGGCGGCGTATTGGGACTGGATGCCGTGGCGACCAGCCAGTGGGGCGGCCTGATGCTGACCCTGGTGATCGCCACCGTCGGTATCGCCGGTGCGTTGCCACTGGGCATCGTCCTGGCGCTGGGCCGTCGTTCGAACATGCCGGCGATTCGCGTGGTCTGCGTGACCTTCATCGAATTCTGGCGCGGCGTGCCGTTGATCACGGTGCTGTTCATGTCCTCGGTGATGCTGCCGTTGTTCCTGCCTGAAGGCATGAACTTCGACAAGCTGCTGCGGGCGCTGATCGGCGTGATCCTGTTCCAGTCGGCCTACGTGGCCGAGGTGGTGCGCGGTGGCCTGCAAGCGATTCCAAAAGGTCAGTACGAAGCGGCGGCGGCGATGGGCCTGGGTTACTGGCGCAGCATGGGCCTGGTGATTCTGCCGCAAGCCCTGAAGCTGGTGATCCCCGGCATCGTCAACACCTTCATTGCGCTGTTCAAGGACACGAGCCTGGTGATCATCATCGGCCTGTTCGACCTGCTCAACAGCGTCAAGCAAGCCGCCGCCGACCCGAAATGGCTGGGCATGGCCACCGAAGGCTATGTGTTCGCCGCCCTGGTGTTCTGGATTTTCTGTTTTGGTATGTCGCGCTATTCCATGCATCTGGAACGCAAGCTCGA
Source organism: Pseudomonas sp. S2_F07 (assembly GCF_054668325.1). NCBI lineage: Bacteria > Pseudomonadati > Pseudomonadota > Gammaproteobacteria > Pseudomonadales > Pseudomonadaceae > Pseudomonas > Pseudomonas sp. S2_F07. The sequence goes on along the minus strand of NZ_CP162758.1, from coordinate 2,723,374 downwards.
CACTGGCCACAAGCGCTAAGTCGCTACCTAATTTAGGAAGTTTTGTGATGAGCGAAGCAATCAAACAGCCTGTGAGCCCTGAAGGCATTATTCAGATGCAGGGCGTGAACAAGTGGTACGGTCAGTTTCACGTACTCAAGGACATCAACCTCAACGTCAAGCAGGGCGAGCGTATCGTCCTGTGCGGCCCGTCAGGTTCCGGCAAATCCACCACCATCCGCTGCCTCAACCGTCTGGAAGAGCATCAGCAGGGCCGCATCGTGGTCGATGGCGTGGAGCTGACCAACGACCTCAAGCAGATCGAAGCGATCCGTCGTGAAGTCGGCATGGTGTTCCAGCACTTCAACCTGTTCCCGCACCTGACCATCCTGCAGAACTGCACCCTGGCGCCGATGTGGGTGCGCAAGATGCCCAAGCGCAAGGCCGAGGAAATCGCCATGCACTACCTGGAACGCGTACGCATTCCGGAGCAGGCGCACAAGTACCCGGGGCAGTTGTCTGGCGGTCAGCAACAGCGTGTGGCGATTGCCCGTGCGCTGTGCATGAAGCCGAAGATCATGCTGTTCGACGAACCGACCTCGGCACTCGACCCGGAGATGGTGAAAGAGGTACTGGACACCATGATCGGCCTGGCCGAAGACGGCATGACCATGCTCTGCGTGACCCACGAAATGGGCTTCGCCCGCACCGTGGCCAACCGCGTGATCTTCATGGACAAGGGAGAAATCGTCGAACAGGCTGCGCCGAACGACTTCTTCGACAACCCGCAGAATGAACGCACCAAGCTGTTCCTGAGCCAGATCCTGCATTGATCGGTCAGTGACTGTCTCAATGAGCCCCGCCGATTGTTCGGTGGGGCTTTTTTTATGAGTGCGGGTCAGTCTGCGGCTTTGCCGCGTTCCAGTGCCAGCTGCACTGCCCGCAGGGCATTGAGGCGACCATGACCGTAGTAATGACTGTGGCCGTTTTGATCGTATTGACCAAGGGGGCCGTCGTCGGCGTGGCTGATTTTGTTGCAGCAATCGGCGAGCAGCTGTCGAACCTGTTCGCGGTCCAGTGCCGGGTTGACCCCCAGTACCAGTGCTGCCACGCCCGCGGCTCCGGGGCAGGCGCTGGAAGTGCCGCTGAACAGTTCGGTGTAGGCCGCATTGATCGGGTCGGCAAACCGGCCGCTCAGATCCGTGGTTCGAATGCCTCGGGTCTGCGGGACTGAAGTGGCGGGTTTGAACTTTGGATCGGGGTGTTGCTGGTCCCCGCTGGGGAAGCAACACCACAATGCTTTGCCGTAGTCACTGTAGCCGCTGCGACGATTTTGATCATTGCAGGCACCCACGGCAATGACCATGGGATGGCTGGCATAGCCATCGTTGTCCACGCTCTCGTTGCCGTTGCCGGCACCAAAAAAAATGACGCAGCCTTTGCCCTGGCGGCCTTTTGTCGCGGCGTACTCTATGGCCAGGCGGGTGCTCGCGGCCAGCGCAAACTCCTGAGAGTGCCTGGCGTCGGTAGGGTCAGCCCAATGTCCTTCCGATGGCCCCCAACTGCAGGAAATGACATCGGCCCCTTGGTCCGCAGCCCAGAAAAACGCGTCTGCTTCGGCTCGGGCGCCTAGTGGTTTGGTCAGTTTCAACGGCATGAGACTGGCTCGAGGTGCCACGCCGCTGGCGCCGGCTTCACCATTGGCGCATGCAACACCGGCGACTGCCGTACCGTGGCGCTCAAGGGGGGTTTTAGGCCGTGGGCCTTGAGGGGCGTTCAGGCGGTCAAAGTTTTTTGCTCCGATGATTTTGCCGGTTCCGGCGAACTCGGGGTGATCGATATCAAAGGCATCGTCGATGATCGCGATCACGATGCCTTCACCCTGGGTCAAGGCATGGGCTGCCTCGACATTGGCGCTGGCATCGACCTGAACCTGATAGGTGACGGTGGTTTTTTTCAGGTGCCATTGGTTGTCATGGATCGTCCGGCGTTGGCCCGGACGCAGTATTTCCGGGTGGCAGTAGTCGACGTCCTGACGTTCGAGCAATTGAAGTGTGAATGAGCAGACTTCAGTGCCGCGACAATGTGCGTGATATACGAAAAAGGCATTGGCCGCGTAGGGAACCTGCTGTTTGATGGTCAGACCCAATTCATCGAGGATAACCAGGCACTCTGTCGCAGTGAGTCGATCGACGAATTTCAGGAAAATGTTTTCGGTGTAGAAAACAGGTTCCCGGGTATGAGGATCGACCAGAGCGCTGCCGGCGAAACGTACGTCTGGCAACTCGCGCAGCAACGCCTTGCATTGGCGAACATCGGCATTGTCCGGCAGTTTGAATAGCTGAACGTCGGCGTCCTCGATGTGCAGTACCAACTCACTGTCGGCCAATGCCTGTCGAGCTTTTTCGCAGTGTAACGTTTCGTCAAGCCTGCTCCCGGCCTGGCTGCGTACAACGAGCAGTTGCCGATCCTTTTCCAGTAAAAAACGTCGGCTGTGCTTCTTGCCGAAAATGACTTCTTCCATCGGTTGTTCCCATTCCCTTCAGACATTCGAGCGAAAGTGCCCGCATTAAAAGTCCGAAAGTCTGATGGCCTGTCTCAATTTCGGATGTCAGCTCTTTCATGTGGCCTGGGTGGGAAATCACTTTCAGGCGTCAGGAATTTCACCTTCTGTCTTAAGGAGTCTTCCGGTATCAGGGTGATACGCGAAAGAGGGTGCCTTGCCTGATTGGGCGAAGCTGACTACCATGTCAGAAAATTCATCCTATGATTGGATGAGAGGGCGAATTCCATGTCAGAAATCTCTCCATTGGTGAAACGATCCCTGGTCGATCAGGCCTTGGATCAGTTGCGCCTGCGTATCAACCAGGGCACCTGGGTCGTGGGCCAGCGCTTGCCCACCGAGCCTGAGTTGTCCGCTGAGCTGGGCATCAGCCGCAACACCGTGCGCGAAGCCATGCGCGTGTTGGCATTTTCCGGGTTGATCGAAGTCCGTCAGGGTGACGGCAGTTACCTGCGGGCGGTGGTCGATCCGCTCGATACCTTGAAGGCGCTGTCCCGTTGTTCCCTTGAACAGGCACGGGAAACCCGGCACATCCTCGAAGTCGAGGCCATTGGCCTGGCAGCGATGCGCCGTACCGACGAAGATCTGGTGGCATTGCACGAGGCCCTGGGTGTCAGCGGTAGCCACTATCACGGCGATCTCGACACCTACATCGCCTGCGACCTGGTGTTCCACCGCCGTCTGGTGGACGCCGCGCACAACCCGACCCTCAGCGAGTTGTATCGCTATTTCTCCAGCATCGTCGGCGCCCAATTGCGCCAGACCCTGAGCATCGTCCCGCGCCGTCAGGAAGTGTTCGACCTGCACATCGCGTTGCTCGATGCCGTCGAACAACGCGACCCGGAACGGGCCAAGGCCCTGTCGAGGCAGTTGATCAATGAACCTTGAAACCGAGAAGTCCATGCACCGCAGTGAGTTATCCACAGCCCCCAAACGTTCGGCCGAGTTGGAAGAACTGCTGATCGATGCCGAGGCCGATGACGAACAGGTCCAGCACACCCACCCGGTTCTGCGTCGGCCCTGGCTGTTGCTGTTGGGCCTGATACTGGTGGCGCTGAACCTGCGCCCGGCGCTGTCGAGCATGGCGCCGATGCTCAGCGAGGTGTCGAAGTCCCTCGGTCTGACAGCTTCTCAGGCTGGATTGCTGACCACGTTGCCGGTGCTTTGCCTGGGCCTGTTTGCGCCGTTGGCACCTGTGCTGGCGCGGCGATTTGGTGCGGAGCGAGTGGTGCTGGGTATTCTCCTGGCCCTGGCGGGCGGGATCATCCTGCGCAGTTCGTTCGGTGAAATCGGCCTGTTTGCCGGCAGTGTGCTGGCCGGTGCCAGCATCGGCGTGATCGGCGTGTTGCTGCCGGGCATCGTCAAGCGCGATTTCCCGAAGCAGGCCGGGACCATGACCGGTGTCTACACCATGGCCCTGTGTCTGGGGGCGGCAATGGCGGCGGGTGCGACCGTGCCGTTGAGTGAACACTTTGACAAGAGCTGGGCGATGGGCCTCGGCTTCTGGGTCATTCCGGCATTGGCGGCCGCGCTGTTCTGGTTGCCGCAAGTCGGCCAGAAACACGGCGCACATAACGTGGCCTACCGGGTTCGGGGATTACTGCGCGATCCGCTGGCATGGCAGGTGACCCTGTACATGGGCTTGCAATCGTCCCTGGCCTACATCGTGTTCGGCTGGTTGCCGTCGATCCTGATCGGCCGTGGCCTGACCCCGACCCAGGCCGGACTGGTGCTCTCGGGTTCGGTGATCGTTCAACTGGTCAGCTCCCTCGCCGCGCCATGGCTGGCGACACGGGGCAAGGATCAGCGCCTGGCGATTGTGATCGTGATGGCCCTGACCCTCGGCGGACTGTTCGGTTGCCTGTACGCTCCGATTGAAGGTCTGTGGGGCTGGGCGATTGTGCTGGGGTTGGGGCAGGGCGCTACGTTCAGCCTGGCATTGACCCTTATCGTGTTGCGCTCGCGGGACTCCCATGTTGCGGCGAACCTGTCGAGCATGGCCCAGGGCTTCGGTTACACCCTGGCGTCCATGGGGCCGTTCGCGGTCGGCATCGTGCATGACTGGACCGGCGGCTGGACGGCCGTGGGCTGGATCTTCGGTGTCATCGGCCTTGGTGCGATTCTCGCCGGCCTGGGGGCCGGGCGTGCGTTGTATGTGCAGGTCGAAAGCGAAAAGGTCTGATTCCCGCACACTGTCGGTATTCGTCTTGCGAATGCCGATAGTGTTCGACCCGTTTGCAGACTATCGTGCAGGAAATCGTTCGATACCCATTGCACAACAGGGAGTCTGCCCATGAGTGAAGTCCACAGCGCCTTGATCACCCGCTTCTACCAGGCCTTCCAGCGTCTCGATGGCGAAGCCATGGCTGCCTGCTACACCGATGACGTGGTGTTCAGTGACCCGGCGTTCGGCGAGCTTCGTGGTCGTGATGCCGGCGATATGTGGTGCATGCTCACCACCCGCGCCAAGGATTTCTCCCTGACCTTCGATCATGTCCGTGCCGATGATCGTACCGGTAGCGCCCATTGGGTCGCGACCTATCTGTTCAGCCAGACCGGCAATACCGTGGTCAATGACATCCAGGCACGCTTTGTCTTTCGCGATGGCAAGATCTGCGAGCATCACGACAGTTTCGACCTGTGGACATGGTCGCGTCAGGCCCTGGGTTTCAAAGGCCTGCTGCTGGGCTGGACGCCACTTGTTCGCAACGCCGTTCGATCACAGGCCCTGAAGGGGTTGAAGGCATTCCAGGCCAGTCGCTGATAAGATCGCGGCTTGTTTCCTTTCAAGCCCTGATCGTTACGTGACCACCCTCAGCGAAAGCCCTGTCGACGCCGACACCCCCGCGAGCAAATCCTGGTTCGTCTACCTCGTTCGCGCTGCCAACGGTTCGCTCTATTGTGGGATCAGCGATGATCCCGTGCGTCGCTTTGCCAAGCATCAAAGCGGCAAGGGCGCGCGATTCTTTCTTTCCAGCCCGGCCATGGCCCTGGTCTACACCGAACGCTGTCGCGACAAAAGCGATGCGTTGCGTCAGGAGCGGCTGATCAAAAAACTCAAGAAGAGCGCCAAGGAATGCCTGGTGGCGAACGCCGCCCCTGGCTTATCACTCTGACTGATCAGTTCCCATCAGGCAGATCTGTAGGCTGCCAGGTGATTGCGCGCTAAGCTGCGGACTCCTGATTCTTGCGGCGGAGCCGAGCATGTCCGAGTTGATTCTGCATCATTACCCGACGTCCCCCTTTGCCGAAAAGGCCCGCCTGCTGCTGGGCTTCAAGGGCTTGTCCTGGCGCTCGGTGAAGATCTCGCCAGTGATGCCCAAGCCGGATCTCACGGCATTGACCGGTGGCTACCGCAAGACACCAGTGCTGCAGGTCGGTGCCGATATCTATTGCGACACGGCATTGATTGCCCGGCGACTTGATCAGGAAAAGGCCTTGCCGGCGTTGTTCCCGGAAGGTCAGGAAATGATCACCGCGTCGTTTGCCGCCTGGGTTGATTCGGTGGTGTTCCAGCATGCGGTCAGCCTGGTGTTCCAGCCGGAATCGATTGCCGTGCGTTTCGGCAATTTACCGCAGGAAGCGATCAAGGCGTTTCTGGCCGACCGGGCCGGTTTGTTCAGTGGTGGCAGCGCTACAAAATTGTCTACCGAACAGGCGAAGCATCAGTGGCCAACGATCATGTCGCGCCTGGAGCAACAGTTGCAGCGCGAGGAGGGTGACTACCTGTTTGGCGAGCCGTCGATTGCCGACTTTGCCCTGGCTCATTGCCTCTGGTTTCTCAAGGCCACGCCGGTGACGGCTCCGTTGGTCGAAGCTTATCCGGCAGTCAATGCATGGCATGCGCGGGTATTGGGCTTCGGTCATGGTGCATCCAGCGAGATGAGTTCCGAAGAGGCTCTGGCAGTGGCGCGCACGTCCACGCCAGCGGCTTTGCCAGATCAGCAGTTTGTCGATCCCAATGGATTCACGGCGGGGCAGCAGGTAGTGATCGCAGCCACGGACTACGGCGTTGATCCGGTGGCGGGGGAGTTGTTGTTTGCCGGCCGCGAGGAGCTGATTGTACGGCGAGAGGACGAGCGTGGCGGTGTGGTGCATGTGCACTTCCCGCGGTTTGGCTTCCGGATCGAAGCCTGCTGAAACCGACATACAGCTGTGGTGAGGGAGCTTGCTCCCGTCGGGTCGCGAAGCGGCCCCTTGAAGAGGGACTGCTGCGCAGTCCAGCGGGAGCAAGCTCCCTCGCCACAGCTGTCGTGCAAATCTGCTGGGGTTACTTCAACACCGCCAGAATCGCATCCGGGTCATACCCGCGAATCAGCGTCCCGTTCACATCGATGATCGGAATGCCGCCACCGCCCAGTGCCTGATAGTCCGCGCGCGCGACTGTATCCTTCTCGATATCGAACTCCTTGTACGCAATGCCTTTCTGATCGAGGAAGCGCCGGGTCAGCTTGCAGTAGCCACACCACTCGGTGGCGTAGAGCACGACGTTGGCCTTGGCCTGAGTCTGCGCCGGCACCACTTGCGATGGATTGAACACCCGCTCGATCTTGCCCCAGTTCTGATAGGCCACGACCACCAGCAGGATCAGCAGGAATTTCTTCAGTACGCCGCCGAGCATCAGTTGCGACGCTTCAGCTGATCGGTGAGTGAAGTGGGCAGGCCCTTGATGATCAGCGTGCCGGCTTCTTCGTCGTACTCGATCTTCGAGCCCAGCAGGTGCGCTTCGAAACTGATCGACAAGCCTTCGGCGCGGCCGGTGAATCGGCGGAACTGGTTCAGGGTGCGTTTATCGGCCGGGATTTCCGGCGAGAGGCCGTAATCCTTGTTGCGGATGTGATCGTAGAAGGCCTTCGGGCGTTCTTCGTCGATCAGTCCGGACAATTCTTCCAGACCCATTGGCTCACCGAGCTTGGCCTGGCTGCTGGCGTAATCCACCAGGGTCTTGGTCTTCTCGCGGGCGTCGTCTTCCGGCAGGTCTTCGCTTTCAACGAAATCACTGAAGGCCTTGAGCAGGGTACGGGTTTCACCCGGACCGTCGACGCCTTCCTGGCAGCCAATGAAATCGCGGAAATACTCCGAAACCTTTTTCCCGTTCTTGCCTTTGATGAACGAAATGTATTGCTTGGATTGTTTGTTGTTCTGCCACTCGGAAACGTTGATCCGCGCCGCCAGGTGCAACTGGCCAAGGTCCAGGTGACGGGACGGCGTGACGTCCAGTTCGTCGGTCACGGCCACGCCTTCGCTGTGGTGCAGCAGGGCGATGGCCAGGTAGTCGGTCATGCCTTGCTGATAGTGGGCGAACAGCACATGGCCGCCGACCGACAGGTTCGATTCTTCCATCAGCTTTTGCAGATGTTCGACCGCCACGCGGCTGAACGCAGTGAAATCCTGGCTGCCCTCGAGGTACTCCTTCAGCCAGCCGCTGAACGGGAACGCACCGGATTCCGGATGGAACAGGCCCCAGGCTTTACCCTGTTTGGCGTTATAGCTTTCGTTGAGGTCGGCGAGCATGTTCTCGATGGCCGCGGACTCAGCCAGTTCAGAGTCACGGGCGTGGAGAACTGCAGGTGTGCCGTCGGGTTTTTTGTCGATCAGGTGGACGATGCAATGACGGATCGGCATGGGCTTCTCGGCTGAGTGAAGAGAGGAGGGCGTGCTCCCCCGAAAAAGCGCTCAGTGTACCGCAACCACTGGTTTTGGCGCGGTGCGAAGGGCAATTGACGGGTGACCGACGGCGCTTATGCAGTTTTTTCCTGTTTTAGCGCAATAAAGCTGACCAAATGGGTAGCTAGAGGCGGATATTTCCACGTCTGTGTGCTAGCTTTGCCCGGTCTTGCGCGAAGTCACTGCGTTAAGCGTGCAGTCAGCATTTGTCAGGTCGAACCAAACCCTGATTTCGGTATCTATAACCCCGATCCCGAGGTTATTTGGCCGAGGGTGCCAGATCCAAAAGATCGGGCTCGATGGCTGACATTGCACTGTGCAATCCATATGAATTTGATAGGGAAGGAACACTAAATGGCTCTTACTAAAGACCAACTGATCGCCGACATCGCTGAAGCTATCGACGCGCCGAAAACCACCGCGCGTAACGCTCTGGACCAACTGGGCCAAATCGTTGCCGATCAGCTGGAAAACGGCGGCGAAATCACTCTGCCAGGTATCGGCAAACTGAAAGTGACTGAGCGCCCTGCCCGTACTGGCCGTAACCCTTCGACTGGCGCTGCCATCGAAATCGCTGCCAAGAAAGTGATCAAGCTGGTTGTGGCCAAAGGCCTGACCGACGCTGTTAACAAGTAAGACTTGTTAAGAAAAAACCGTGCACCGGAGCGATCCGGGCACGGTTTTTTTGTGGGCGCGATAAAGCGCTCACTACGCTTGAGCGTTGCTCCATCGTGCCTGGCGCCAGGCCTGTTGCTGCGCTTTGGTCTGGAAGGTCCAGGCGACGAAGCGGCTCTGCTTCTGCCCCTGGGACATTTCCACTACCTGGCTTTCCAGGGCACCGGCCTTTTTCAGGGCGGTCTGGATCGCCGGCAGGTTGGACGCCTTTGACACCAATGTACTGAACCACAACACCTGCTGGGCTACCTGCACGCTTTCGCTGACCAGTTGGGTCACGAAGCGTACTTCTCCGCCTTCGCACCACAACTCGGCCGACTGGCCGCCAAAGTTCAACACCGGCAGCTTGCGTTTCGGATCGGCTTTGCCCAGGGCGCGCCATTTGCGCGTACTGCCCCGCGTGGCCTCGTCCAGCGAGGCGTGGAATGGCGGGTTGCACATGGTCAGGTCGAAGCGCTCTGTGCTCTCCAGCAAGCCTGTGAGGATCTGCTTGGGGTTGCTCTGCTGGCGTACCTGGATCGCTTTGTTCAGGCCATTGGATTGAACGATGGCCTTCGCCGCGGCGATGGCGGTCGCATCGATATCGGAACCGAGGAACTGCCAGCGATAGTCGCTGTAACCGATCAGCGGATACACGCAGTTTGCGCCCATGCCGATATCCAGCACCTTCACGGCGGCGCCACGGGGGATCACACCGTCATTGCCACTGGCCAGCAGGTCGGCGAGGAAGTGCACGTAGTCGGCACGGCCTGGCACCGGTGGGCACAGGTAGTCGGCCGGAATGTCCCAGTGAGCGATGCCATAGAACGACTTGAGCAGCGCCCGGTTGAACACCCGCACGGCTTCCGGGCTGGCGAAGTCGATGCTTTCCTTGCCGTACGGATTGATGATCACGAATTTCTTCAGTTCCGGGGCGCTTTTGATCAGCGTCGGAAAGTCGTAGCGGCCCTGATGGCGATTGCGCGGGTGCAGACTGGCCTTTTCCTTCGGGGCGACGGCCGTGGCCGGGGTCTTTGGGGCAGGCTTTTTTCGCGCAGGCTTGGGGGAGCGGGGGGCGGTCATGGCGGTGGTCGATTCGGGTATGGCTAAAAGTGGCGGGCATTGTCCCACATTGATGGCGAATGCGCCGAACCCGTAGGAGCTGCCGCAGGCTGCGATCTTTTGATCCTGTTTTTTAAGCAAAGTCAAAAGATCGCAGCCTGCGGCAGCTCCTACAGGGGATTTGTTGTGTTTTTGGATAAAAAAGGGAGACCACTTGGGTCTCCCTTCTTCATTGCGACTTGCCGTTACAAACTGGCAATCCGCGCATGTTGCTCGGCCAGCTTGCCCAGGGCCTGTTCGGCCTCGGCCAGTTTGGCGCGTTCTTTCTCGATGACTTCGGCTGGTGCCTTGTCAACGAAACCGGCGTTGGACAGCTTGCCGCCGACTCGTTGCACTTCACCTTGCAGACGCTGGATTTCCTTGTCCAGACGCGCCAGTTCCGCACCTTTGTCGATCAGGCCGGCCATTGGCACCAGCACTTCCATCTCGCCGACCAGCGCAGTGGCGGACAGCGGTGCTTCTTCGCCAGCAGCCAGCACGGTGATCGATTCGAGGCGCGCCAGCTTCTTCAGCAGGGCTTCGTTCTCGGTCAGGCGACGCTGGTCTTCGGCGCTGACGTTCTTCAGGAACAGCGGCAGCGGCTTGCCCGGGCCGATGTTCATTTCGCCACGGATGTTGCGGGTGCCGAGCATCAGGCCTTTGAGCCATTCGATGTCGTCTTCGGCGGCTTGATCGATGCGGGTTTCATTGGCCACTGGCCAAGGTTGCAGCATGATCGTCTTGCCATCGATGCCAGCCAGCGGCGCGATGCGCTGCCAGATTTCTTCGGTGATGAACGGCATGAACGGGTGCGCCAGGCGCAACGCCACTTCCAGTACGCGAACCAGGGTGCGACGGGTGCCGCGCTGGCGTTCGACGGGGGCGTTTTCGTCCCACAGCACAGGCTTGGACAGTTCCAGGTACCAGTCGCAATACTGGTTCCAGATGAACTCGTACAAGGCTTGTGCGGCCAGGTCGAAACGGAACTGGTCGAGTTGACGGGTCACTTCGGCTTCGGTGCGTTGCAGCTGCGAAATGATCCAGCGGTCAGCCAGGGACAGTTCATAGGCTTCGCCGTTCTGGCCGCAGTCTTCGCCCTTGTCCAGCACGTAGCGCGCCGCGTTCCAGATCTTGTTGCAGAAGTTGCGATAGCCTTCGACGCGGCCCATGTCGAACTTGATGTCGCGACCGGTGGACGCCAGCGAGCAGAAGGTGAAGCGCAGGGCGTCGGTGCCGTAGCTGGCGATGCCTTCGGCGAACTCGTCGCGGGTCTGCTTCTCGATCTTCTTCGCCAGTTTCGGCTGCATCATGCCGGAGGTGCGTTTCTGCACCAGGGCTTCGAGCTCGATGCCGTCGATGATGTCCAGCGGGTCCAGGACGTTGCCCTTGGACTTGGACATCTTCTGGCCCTGGCCGTCACGCACCAGGCCGTGCACGTACACGGTCTTGAACGGAACCTGCGGCGTGCCGTCTTCGTTTTTCACCAAATGCATGGTGAGCATGATCATCCGGGCAACCCAGAAGAAAATGATGTCGAAGCCAGTCACCAGGACGTCGGTGGAGTGGAATTTTTTCAGGAACTCGGTTTTTTCCGGCCAGCCGAGGGTGGAGAACGTCCACAGGCCCGAGCTGAACCAGGTGTCGAGAACGTCGTTGTCCTGTTGCAGCGCAACGTCTGGGCCGAGGTTGTGCTTGGCCCGCACTTCGGCTTCGTCGCGACCGACGTAGACCTTGCCCGACTCGTCGTACCAGGCCGGAATCCGGTGGCCCCACCACAGCTGACGGCTGATGCACCAGTCCTGGATGTCGCGCATCCACGAGAAGTACATGTTTTCGTACTGTTTCGGCACGAACTGGATACGGCCGTCTTCAACGGCGGCAATCGCAGGCTCGGCCAAAGGCTTGGTGGACACGTACCACTGGTCGGTCAGCCAAGGCTCGATGACGGTGCCGGAGCGGTCGCCTTTCGGTACTTTCAGGGCGTGATCGTCAACGCTGACCAGCAGGCCGGCAGCGTCGAACGCGGCCACGATCTGCTTGCGCGCTTCGAAGCGGTCGAGACCGGCGTATTCGGCCGGGATCTTGCCGTCGATGGTTTCGTTCAGCGTGCCGTCGAGATTGAACACCTGGCACGCTGGAAGAACGGCGGCGTTCTTGTCGAAGATGTTCAGCAGCGGCAGGTTGTGACGCTTGCCGACTTCGTAGTCGTTGAAGTCGTGGGCCGGGGTGATTTTCACGCAACCGGTGCCGAATTCAGGGTCGCAGTAATCGTCGGCGATGATCGGGATGCGGCGGCCAACCAGTGGCAGCTCGACAAATTTGCCGATCAGGGCTTTGTAGCGTTCATCGTTCGGGTTAACGGCCACGGCGGAGTCGCCGAGCATGGTTTCCGGGCGAGTGGTCGCGACGATCAGGAAATCGTTGCCTTCAGCGGTCTTGGCGCCGTCAGCCAGTGGGTATTTCAGGTTCCACAGGAAACCTTTCTCGTCGTGGTTCTCTACTTCGAGGTCGGAAATCGCCGTGTGCAGCTTGGTGTCCCAGTTGACCAGGCGCTTGCCGCGGTAGATCAGGCCGTCTTCGTGCAGGCGTACGAAAGCTTCTTTAACGGCTTCCGAGAGGCCGTCGTCCATGGTGAAGCGCTCGCGGCTCCAATCTACGGACGAACCGAGGCGACGGATCTGACGGCTGATGTTGCCACCGGACTCATCCTTCCACTCCCAGACTTTCTCGAGGAATTTCTCGCGGCCCAGGTCGTGGCGGCTCTGGCCCTTGGCTTCGAGCTGACGCTCTACCAGCATCTGCGTGGCGATACCGGCGTGGTCGGTACCCGGCTGCCACAGGGTGTTGCGACCCTGCATGCGGCGGAAACGGATCAGGGCGTCCATGATCGCGTTGTTGAAGCCGTGACCCATGTGCAGGCTGCCGGTGACGTTCGGCGGCGGGATCATGATGGTGTAGGACTCGCCCGCGCCTTGCGGGGCGAAGTAATTCTCTGACTCCCAGGTGTTGTACCAGGAAGTTTCAATGGCGTGCGGCTGGTAGGTCTTATCCATGCGCGGCGGGACCCTATTGGCATTTATTCAGGAAAAGCCGGGAAGTATAGCGGGGATGAGCCAATGCGCGTAGAGCGAGGTGACAATGGGTGGGGGAAAGTTGTGGTTTTTCGGGCGGGGTGTCTGCAATGACGCCATCGCGGGCAAGCCACGCTCCCACAGTGTCGGTGTCGATCACAAAAATGTAGTACGACAGTAACCCTGTGGGAGCGTGGCTTGCCCGCGATGGCGGTCTATCAGTCGATGCGATTCAAATCGTTATGCCGCGTTTCCTTCAGGCACAGCACTGCAATCAAACTCAGCACCGCCGCCCCGGACACGTAACCGCCGACGTAACTCAACCCGCCCATCGCCACCAGTTTCTGGGCGAAGAACGGTGCTGCGGACGCGCCGACGATACCGCCCAGGTTGTAGGCCGCTGAGGCGCCGGTGTAGCGCACGTGGGTGGGGAACAGCTCCGGCAGCAGCGCACCCATCGGTGCAAACGTCACGCCCATCAGAAACAGTTCGATGCACAGGAACAGCGCCACACCCCAGGTCGAGCCTTGGGTCAGCAGCGGCTCCATGAGGAAGCCGGACAGGATCGCCAGCACTCCGCCGATGATCAGCACCGGTTTGCGCCCGTAACGGTCGCTGGCCCAGGCCGACAGCGGGGTGGCGGCAGCCATGAACAGCACCGCGAAGCACAGCAGGCCGAGGAAGGTTTCGCGGCTGTAGCCGAGCGTTGCCACGCCGTAACTCAGGGAAAACACGGTGGAGATGTAAAACAGCGCATAGCACACCACCATCGCGCCGGCACCCAGCAATACGGGCATCCAGTATTGGCCGAACAGCTCGAACAGCGGGATCTTCACTCGTTCCTGGCGTGCCACGGCGTTGGCGAATACCGGGGTCTCATGCAGCTTGAGGCGCACATACAGGCCGACCATCACCAGTGCGGCGCTGAGCAGGAAGGGAATACGCCAGCCCCATGAGCGGAACTGTTCATCGTCCAGCACCACGGCCAAGGTCAGGAACAGGCCGTTGGCCGCCAGAAAGCCGATGGATGGACCCAGTTGCGGGAACATGCCGAACCACGCGCGCTTGCCTTTCGGCGCATTCTCCGTGGCCAGCAATGCCGCGCCACCCCATTCACCGCCCAACCCAAGGCCTTGGCCGAAGCGCAGGACGCAAAGCAGGATCGGTGCCCAGGCGCCAATGCTGTCGTATCCCGGCAGCACGCCGATCAACGTGGTGCACACGCCCATCAGCAGCAGCGAGGCGACCAGGGTCGACTTGCGGCCGATACGGTCGCCGAAGTGGCCGAACAGGGCAGAACCCAAGGGGCGCGCAAGGAAGGCGATGCCGAACGTGAGAAACGCCGAAAGCATCTGGGCGGTGCCGGATGTCTGCGGAAAGAACACCGGGCCGATCACCAGCGCGGCGGCGGTGGCATAGACGTAGAAGTCGTAGAACTCGATGGCGGTACCGATGAAGCTCGCGGTGGCCACGCGGGTGGCGGAGTTCGTCGGTTGTGCAGGTGTGGAGGCGCTGTAAGTCGTGCTGGTCGTCATGCGGTTATCCCTGACTGTCATGTGCTCCAGTGGAGCGAATTATTATGGTCGAGAACCCAGGGATGTGGGTGGAGGCACGGTCGCTGTTCAAGGTAGGAACAGTCGGCGGTCTGTTGCGGGCTTTGCTGATGGACGGGCCGGAAGCTGCGAAGTGCGGGGTAAGCACGGGGGCCGGCGAGGCTTGGGTAAGCGCTTCGATTATAGAAAGGTGGCTAACGATCGAACAAGTGGCTTGAGTGGCCACGAAAGATTTGCCTGGCAGTTAGATAACAACCGGCATCGAGCTGGTCTGCCAGATCAGCACCCGCGTGACCCGGTTGTCTTCGGTCTCGAGAATTTCCAGGCGATACCGGCCGATCTTCAGGCACACCGCGCTTTCGGGAATGGTTTCCAGGGCCTCGGTAACCAGGCCATTCAGGGTTTTCGGGCCATCGCTGGGCAGGTGCCAGCCGAGGCTCTTGTTCAGTTCGCGAATGGACGCGGCACCGTCGATCACCAGGCGTCCGTCGGCTTGCGGATGAATGTGCGGATTGTCCAGGCTCTGCTGGCTTTCGAACTCGCCGACGATTTCTTCGAGAATGTCTTCCAGGGTGACGATGCCCAGCACTTCGCCGTATTCGTCGACCACCATGCCCAGGCGCCGCTGCTGCTTGTGGAAGTTGAGCAGTTGCAGCTGCAGCGGGGTGCTTTCCGGCACGAAGTACGGTTCGTGGCTGGCCGCCAGCAACGCTTCCCTGGTCAGGCTGGCATCGGGCAGCAAGTGAAGGATGTGCCGGGTGTTGAGGACGGCTTCGACCTGGTTGATATCGCTGTGGAACACCGGCAGGCGAGTACGCCTGTTGTGGCGCAACTGTTCGATGATTTCTTCGATGGAGTCATCGAGATTGATGCCGTCCACGTCACTGCGCGGTACCAGGATGTCATTGACGGTGATGTTGTCCAGCGCGTGGATGCCTGGCAGCGGGTGAGGGCGGCTGACGGTTTCGGAGGGCGCATGCCGTTCCGTCAGCGTTTCGTCCTCACTCTGTTGCACCACTTTGGCTTTACGGGCGAATGGCCGCGTCAGCAAATGGCTGATGCTATTGAGCAGCCATGCCGCGGGATAGATGATTTTCAGCGGTAGCCGCAGCAGGTTGTTGCCCTGGGCCAGGATCGCATCCGGATAGCGAGCGGCCAGGGCGCGTGGCAAGTAGTCGGAAAACACCAGCAACATGGTGCCCGCCCCGAGGCAGGCGACCCACGGACCGTTCTCCGCCCAAGTGAAAATGGCCAGCAAGGTGCTGATGACCACCACGAGTGCGCGGCACAGGGTGTTGCAAAAAATCAGGCTGGCCAGGGGGAAGTTGAGTTTCGCCACCGGTTTGTCGCTGGAGCGCGTTGCGGTGCGCTGGGCCAGCAAATGCTGATGCGCCGCTTCGATGGCGGTAAACAGCCCCGACCATAAAACCAGCAGGGTCACTACCGCGAGCATCGGCCCTATGGGCAAGTCGTCCATTAATGCCGCCCGTCAGATATGCAGGATGTATTCACGAACCAGCTTGCTGCCGAAATACGCCAGCATCAGCAGGCAAAAACCGGCCAGGGTCCAGCGAATGGCTTTGTGCCCGCGCCAGCCGAGGCGATTGCGTCCCCACAGCAGTACGCTGAAAACGATCCAGGCCAGGCAGGCCAGCAGGGTTTTGTGCACCAGATGCTGGGCGAACAGATTCTCGACGAACAACCATCCGGAAATCAGCGACAGCGACAACAGCGTCCAGCCGGCCCAGAGGAAGCCGAACAGCAGGCTTTCCATGGTTTGCAGCGGCGGGAAGTTCTTGATCAGCCCGGAGGGGTGCTTGTGCTTGAGCTGGTGGTCCTGGATCAGCAGCAGCAAGGACTGGAACACCGCGATGGTGAACATGCCGTAGGCCAGGATCGAAAGCAGGATGTGGGCGAGGATGCCCGGCTCCTCATCGATGACCTGTACCGTGCCGGCAGGGGCAAAATGCGCCAGCATCACGGTCAGGGCTCCAAGCGGGAGCAGCAGGACCAGCAGGTTCTCCACCGGAATCCGCGAGCAGGCCAGCAGGGTCAGCGCGATGACCGCCACGGCAATGAGGCCGGCGGCACTGAAGAAGTCCAGGGCCAGGCCGGTCGGGGTCAGCAGGTGGGTGAGCAGGCTGACGCTGTGGGCCAATACGGCGAGCACGCCGAGCATGACCAGCAGGCGTTTGTTGACCTTGGCGCCGGACGCCAGGCGAGTGCCCTGGTAAATGGTCGCAGCGGCATACAAGCAGGCGGCGGCGAGGGTAGTTAGCAAGCTGGGTGACAAGGGGAGCATAAATCCTGTTAGGCAAGCCCGAAAGTCGCTGAGTTTGGCATAGAACCCCCGCCGCACGAAAGACCGCGCAACCTGACAGCGAGGTGTCCGCCGGCCACAGTCTTCGCTATAATCCGCGACCTGCCCACGCCGCAGGCTCGCCGAGCACACGTTTAGTCCGGTCCGGGCCGCCATTATCCCGGTCTACACAGGGCCTGAAAGGATCGCGCAATGTTTGAAAACTTAACCGACCGTCTCTCGCAGACGCTGCGCCATGTCACCGGCAAGGCCAAGCTGACCGAAGACAACATCAAAGACACCCTGCGTGAAGTGCGCATGGCGTTGCTCGAAGCCGACGTCGCCCTGCCGGTGGTCAAGGACTTCGTCAATTCGGTCAAGGAACGCGCCGTAGGCACCGAGGTATCTCGCAGCCTGACGCCGGGCCAGGCCTTCGTGAAGATCGTCCAGGCCGAACTCGAAAGCCTGATGGGCGCGGCCAACGAAGATTTGAACCTGAGCGCCGTTCCGCCCGCCGTCATCCTCATGGCCGGTTTGCAGGGCGCGGGTAAGACCACCACCGCCGGCAAGCTCGCGCGCTTCCTTAAAGAGCGCAAGAAGAAGTCGGTCATGGTTGTGTCCGCGGACGTTTATCGTCCAGCGGCGATCAAGCAGCTGGAAATGCTCGCCGGTGAAGTCGGCGTTACCTTCTTCCCGTCCGACCTGAGCCAGAAGCCGGTCGAGATCGCGCAAGCGGCTATTAAAGAAGCGAAACTCAAATTCATCGACGTGGTCATCGTCGATACCGCCGGTCGCCTGCACATCGATGAAGAGATGATGGGCGAGATCAAGGCCCTGCATGCGGCGATCAACCCGGTCGAAACCCTGTTCGTGGTCGACGCCATGACCGGCCAGGACGCCGCCAACACGGCCAAGGCCTTCGGCGATGCATTGCCGCTGACCGGTGTGATCCTGACCAAGGTCGACGGCGACGCCCGTGGCGGTGCCGCCCTGTCGGTGCGCGCCATCACCGGCAAGCCGATCAAGTTCATCGGTATGGGCGAGAAGAGCGAAGCGCTCGATCCGTTCCACCCTGAGCGTATCGCCTCGCGCATCCTCGGCATGGGCGACGTGCTCAGCCTCATCGAGCAGGCGGAAGCGACCCTCGACAAGGACAAGGCCGACAAGCTTGCAAAGAAATTAAAGAAGGGCAAGGGCTTCGATCTCGAAGACTTCCGCGATCAGTTGCAACAGATGAAGAACATGGGCGGCCTCGGCGGGCTCATGGACAAGCTGCCGAACATGGGTGGCGTGAACCTGGCTCAAATGGGCAATGCCCAGGGCGCGGCAGAGAAACAATTCAAACAGATGGAAGCCATCATCAACTCCATGACCCCGGCCGAGCGCCGCGACCCTGAGATGATCAGCGGTTCGCGCAAGCGCCGGATCGCCATGGGGTCCGGCACCCAAGTGCAGGACATCGGCCGCTTGATCAAGCAGCACAAGCAGATGCAGAAGATGATGAAGAAGTTCTCTGCAAAAGGCGGAATGGCCAAGATGATGCGCGGCATGGGCGGAATGTTGCCCGGCGGCGGCATGCCAAAGATGTAAAGAATCCGCGCCGGTCATCGCACCGGCGCAGACCCGCAAGGAAGCGGGATCTCCAGCAAACCCGCACTTGGCGGGAGCTGACCGGCCGTTTTCAACGACGGCTCTATAGCAAATCTGCATGGCGGCCGATAGACCGCCGGAAAAAGTCATTTGCAAAAGTCCGGATATTCCTTAGAATATGCGGCCTTTCGGGCACCTATGCCCGCTGTGCCTTTAGATTTGCAGCACCGACTACAGGAACGATGTTCACATGCTAACAATCCGTCTTGCCCTTGGCGGCTCCAAAAAGCGCCCGTTTTACCACTTGACCGTAACCGACAGCCGCAACCCGCGCGACGGTTCGCACAAGGAACAGGTTGGCTACTTCAACCCTGTTGCCCGTGGTCAGGAAGTTCGTCTGTCCGTGAACCAAGAGCGCGTAGCCTACTGGCTGAGCGTTGGTGCACAACCTTCTGAGCGCGTTGCTCAGTTGTTGAAGGAATCTGCTAAGGCTGCGGCCTGAGCAATATGAACGCGACGCCAGCCATTGCTGATGATTTGATCGTTATCGGCAAGATTTATTCTGTTCACGGCGTTCGCGGCGAAGTAAAGGTGTACTCCTTTACTGATCCGATCAAAAACCTGCTGGAATACAAGACCTGGACGCTCAAGCGTGACGGTAATGTAAAGCAGGTAGAGCTGGCCAGCGGACGCGGGAACGACAAGTTCCTGGTCGCAAAGCTCAAGGGTCTTGATGATCGCGAAGAAGCTCGTCTTCTGGCCGGTTATGAGATCTGCGTGCCGCGCAACCTGTTCCCTGAACTCACCGACGGCGAGTACTACTGGTACCAGCTGGAAGGTCTCAAGGTCATCGACACCCTCGGACAACTGTTCGGGAAAATCGATCACCTGCTGGAGACCGGCTCGAACGATGTCATGGTGGTCAAGCCTTGCGCTGGCAGCCTGGATGATCGCGAACGCCTGTTGCCCTATACGGAGCAATGCGTGTTGGCCGTCGACCTGGCAGCGGGCGAGATGAAGGTGGATTGGGACGCGGATTTCTAAGCGTGGCTAACTTGCGCGTAGAAGTGATCAGTCTGTTTCCCGAGATGTTTTCCGCCATCAGCGAGTACGGCATCACCAGTCGGGCGGTGAAACAGGGGCTCTTGCAGCTCACCTGTTGGAATCCGCGAGACTACACGACGGATCGACATCACACTGTGGACGATCGCCCGTTTGGCGGTGGTCCGGGCATGGTGATGAAGATCAAGCCCCTGGAAGATGCTCTGGTTCAGGCCAAGGCAGCAGCCGGGGAGGCGGCGAAGGTAATTTACCTGTCCCCCCAAGGCCGTCAACTGACTCAGTCGGCGGTACGCGAGTTGGCGAATCTGGATGCATTGATCCTGATTGCCGGCCGCTATGAAGGCATTGACGAGCGTTTTATTGATGCTCATGTCGATGAAGAGTGGTCGATTGGCGACTATGTACTGTCTGGCGGCGAGCTGCCGGCGATGGTCCTGATCGATGCGGTTACACGACTGCTGCCTGGAGCTTTAGGGCATGCGGACTCCGCCGAGGAAGATTCCTTTACGGATGGTTTGCTGGATTGCCCGCACTACACCCGACCGGAGGTGTATGCGGATCAGCGTGTTCCCGACGTATTGCTAAGTGGCAATCACGCGCACATCCGGCGTTGGCGTTTACAGCAGTCCCTTGGTCGGACCTTTGAACGACGCGCCGATCTTCTGGAAAGCCGCTCGCTTTCTGGAGAAGAGAAGAAGCTGCTCGAGGAATACATCCGCGAGCGGGACGATAGTTAACAACGTATCGATGGTAGATCCGACGATTTACCTTAGGAGCACAGCATGACTAACAAAATCATCCTTGCACTCGAAGCAGAGCAGATGACCAAAGAGATCCCTACCTTTGCCCCGGGCGACACCATTGTCGTTCAGGTGAAAGTGAAGGAAGGCGACCGTTCGCGTCTGCAAGCGTTCGAAGGTGTTGTTATCGCCAAGCGTAACCGCGGCGTAAACAGTGCATTCACCGTTCGTAAAATCTCCAACGGTGTTGGCGTAGAGCGTACTTTCCAGACTTACTCCCCGCAAATCGACAGCATGGCTGTCAAGCGTCGCGGTGACGTACGTAAAGCCAAGCTGTACTACCTGCGTGACCTGTCGGGTAAAGCAGCTCGCATCAAGGAAAAACTGGCTTAAGTCCAGCTTCCGATGCAAAAAAAAGCAGCCTGCGGGCTGCTTTTTTGTTGCCTGCGATTTGGTGTCCGTCTGAAAGGATCGCAGCTTTCGGCAGCTCCTACGATATTCACCCTGTAGGAGCTGCCGAAGGCTGCGATCTTTTTGGCCCTAGTGGTTTTCAGGCTGGATCAATGCCAGTAGCGTCCACCCTGCGGCGGGCTTCAATACACTGTCCGGTGTTACCACGTGCACCCAACCGCTGTCGTCGCGCACGAACAGCAGGGTCGCACGCTCACCATGCAGCGCGCGGTAATTGTCCCAGCTGAAACCATCCGTCAACGTTGTGCTGTACAACTCGGCGCCCTGGCTCAGTTGACTGGCGAGCTTGGCGTAGGTCAGCGCTTCGCTGCCCAGTTGATTGCCGCGATGTTCCAGGCTGGTGCGGTGCTTGTCGGTGCGGCGGTTTTCCTGGCCGCTGGCCAGGCCGAACATGCGCTGATGGCCCAGCTCATGACGAAAGCGCATCAGCGCCAGGGTGTTCATCTCGCCGGAGGGCGACAACGCCAGCAAATGCCCGAGGCCGACCAGGTCCAGGTGCGCATCGGCATGTTGCGACGCCGGGTTGCCAAAATAGGTCGGCAAGCCTTCCATCCGCGCTGCGCGAATGTTTTCCCAGCTCGAATCCGTCAGCAGTACGCGACTGCCCAATTGTTGCAGGGCCTTGCCCAGCGTGCGCGCAGGTCCGTTGGCGCCGATGATCAGGAAGCCGCTCGGTGCCGGTTCCGCCACCTTTAGCAGGCGAGCCAGCGGTCGTGCCGTCGCGCTTTGCAACACCACCGTGCCGATGATCACCGCAAAGGTGAGCGGCACCAGCAGCAATGCTCCCTGGTGACCTGCCTCATGCAGGCGAATGGCGAAGATCGCCGACACTGCCGCTGCCACGATGCCCCTTGGGGCAATCCACGCCAGCAACGCTCGCTCGCGCCAACCCAGGCTGGAGCCCGCCGTGCTCAGTAGCACATTCAATGGTCGGGCGATGAACTGAATGACCAGCAGCAAAATCAGCACCAGAGGCCCGAGGCCGATCATGGCGTTCAGGTCCAGCCGGGCCGCCAGCAGAATGAACAGGCCGGAGATCAGCAGTACGCTGAGGTTCTCCTTGAAGTGCAGGATGTGCCGCACGTCCACGCCTTTCATGTTAGCCAGCCACATGCCCATCAAGGTCACGGCCAGCAACCCGGATTCGTTGGTGACTTCATTGGAGCCAATGAAAATACCCAGGACTGCCGCGAGCGCTGCCAGGTTGTGCAGGTATTCCGGCAGCCACTGGCGGCGAATCAGTGTACCGAGCAACCAGCCACCCAAAACACCGAACAGGCTGCCGCACAAAATCACGCCGCCGAAGGTCAGCAGGCTTTCCTCGAGACCGTTACCTTTGGAGCTGGCGATGATGAAGCTATAGACGACCACCGCCAGCAGGGCACCGATGGGGTCGATGGCAATGCCTTCCCAGCGCAGGATGTTGGCAATCGACGCTTTCGGGCGCACGACGCGCAGCATCGGTACGATCACGGTCGGCCCGGTCACCAGGGTCAGGCTGCCGAACAGGATGGCCAGCATCCAGTCGAAATCCAGCAGCCAGTGAGTGGCGACAGCAATGACCACCCAGGTAGAGAGGGCGCCAATGGTGACCAGCCGATGGACAACGCTGCCGATTTCGCGCCATTCGGACAGATGCAGGGTCAGGCTGCCCTCGAACAGGATCAGCGCCACCGCCAGGGACACCAGCGGCATCAACAGTGGGCCGAACATTTCCTGCGGGTCGAGCAAGTGCAGCACGGGGCCGGCCAGGATGCCGGCCAACAGCAGAAAAAGAATCGCCGGCAGTTTCAAGCGCCAGGCCAGCCATTGGCAAAGCAGCGCCGCCGCGCCTATCCCGCCAAATGCCAATAAAATCTGCTGCTCGCTCATTGCTGCTCCCTGTTCCTTGAAATGGCGGCCTATGAAAGACTAGCGGCCGTTTCCATGTCCAATTTTAATTTTGCGCGCGGCCTCAAGGTTGCGTGATTCGAGTGCCCATGCCTGCCATCGATCACCCGCTGATAGACCAATTCCTCGATGCCCTGTGGCTGGAGAAAGGCCTTTCCGATAACACCCGCGATGCCTATCGCAGTGACCTGGCGCTGTTCAACGGCTGGCTGCAGGACAAAGGGCTGGAGCTGGTCAATGCCGGGCGCGAGTTGATACTCGACCACCTGGCCTGGCGTCTGGAGCAAAACTACAAGCCTCGTTCCACTGCGCGCTTTCTCTCGGGGGTGCGTGGCTTTTATCGTTACCTGCTGCGGGAAAAGATGATCTCGGTCGATCCGACATTGCGCGTTGATATGCCGCAACTCGGCAGGCCGCTGCCAAAGTCCTTGTCCGAGGCGGATGTGGAAGCCTTGCTGAAGGCGCCCGATTTGAGCGAGGCCATCGGCCAGCGCGACCGGGCCATGCTTGAAGTGCTGTATGCCTGTGGTTTGCGGGTGACCGAGCTGATCAGCCTCACCCTGGAGCAAGTCAATTTGCGTCAAGGCGTGTTGCGAGTGATGGGCAAGGGCAGCAAGGAGCGGCTGGTGCCGATGGGCGAGGAGGCGATTGTCTGGGTCGAGCGCTATATGCGTGATGCCCGCAGCGAACTGCTTGGCGGGCGTCCCAGCGATGTGTTGTTCCCGAGCCAGCGTGGCGAGCAGATGACCCGCCAGACCTTCTGGCACCGGATCAAGCACCAGGCCAAGGTGGCGGGGATCGGCAAGTCGCTGTCGCCACACACCTTGCGCCATGCCTTCGCCACGCACCTGCTCAACCACGGCGCAGACCTGCGGGTGGTGCAGATGCTGCTGGGGCACAGCGATTTATCGACGACGCAGATCTACACCCATGTTGCCCGAGCGCGTTTGCAGGATCTGCATGCCAGGCATCACCCCCGGGGTTGACCGAAAAACCTGTGGGATTGTGCAGCCACAAATGTCTTGCATCAGGTGCATTCGGCCCTGCGGACCTTATGTGATAGGCTGGGCCGGTTTGCACGATGGGCGGTTATGACCCGGTGTTTCGGCACGGGCGTTCTGATCGTCCCATATGTTCGCCTTCAGGAGTTCTCATGCGTCTGACCCAGATTTTCGCCGCCGCAGCCATTGCGTTGGTCAGCACCTTTGCCGTCGCCGATGACGCGGCCGACAAAGCCATTCGTAAAAGCCTGGAAAACCTCCAGCTCGAAGTGCCGGTAGAGACCATCACCGCCAGCCCGTTGCCAGGCCTGTACGAAGTCAAGCTCAAGGGCAGCCGTGTGCTGTACGCCAGCGCCGACGGCCAGTACGTGGTCCAGGGCTACCTGTTCGATCTCAAGGACGGCAAGCCGGTCAACCTGACCGAGAAGACCGAGCGCCTGGGCATCTCCAAACTGATCAACAACATTCCGGTTGCCGAAACCGTTGTCTACCCGGCCATTGGCGAAACCAAGTCGCACATCACCGTATTCACCGACACCACCTGCCCGTACTGCCACAAGCTGCACGCCGAAGTGCCTGAGCTGAACAAGCGCGGCATCGAAGTGCGTTACGTCGCGTTCCCGCGCCAGGGCCTGGGCTCGCCGGGTGACGAGCAACTGCAAGCGGTGTGGTGCTCGAAAGACAAGAAAGCGGCCATGGACAAAATGGTCGACGGAAAGGAAATCAAGGCCGCCAAGTGCGATAACCCGGTTTCCAAACAGTTCGCACTCGGCCAGTCGATCGGCGTGAATGGCACACCGGCCATCGTTTTGGCCGACGGTCAGGTCATTCCGGGCTACCAGCCTGCGCCACAAGTCGCCAAACTGGCGCTGGGCGCGAAGTAAATTCGCATCGTCACGGCGAGCCTTGACGATCATGGTCCGGCAGCGACATTCGCCGGGCCATCAATAGAGAGCCGCGAGCATGCGGTTGTTTTCACGGCCGGCCTCGAGTCGGCCGTTTTATGGGGAGTTCACAGTGAAACCGGTCAAAGTAGGCATCTGTGGGTTAGGAACCGTCGGTGGCGGTACCTTCAACGTACTTCAGCGCAACGCCGAGGAAATTGCTCGTCGTGCCGGGCGTGGGATCGAAGTGGCACAAATTGCCATGCGCACGCCAAAGCCTCAGTTCCAAACGACCGGTATTGCGATTACCAACGATGTCTTCGAAGTGGCCACGAACCCTGAGATCGACATCGTTATAGAGCTGATGGGCGGCTACACCGTTGCCCGCGAGCTGGTACTCAAGGCCATCGAGAATGGCAAGCATGTGGTCACCGCGAACAAGGCGCTTATCGCCGTTCACGGTAATGAAATTTTCGCCAAGGCCCGCGAGAAGGGCGTGATCGTTGCGTTCGAAGCGGCGGTGGCCGGTGGCATCCCGGTGATCAAGGCGATCCGCGAAGGCCTGTCCGCCAACCGCATCAACTGGGTGGCCGGCATCATCAACGGCACGGGCAACTTCATCCTCACGGAAATGCGCGAGAAGGGTCGCACCTTCGAAGACGTATTGGCCGAAGCCCAGGCCCTGGGTTACGCCGAAGCCGATCCGACCTTCGACGTCGAGGGTATCGACGCGGCTCACAAGTTGACGATCCTGGCTTCGATTGCGTTCGGTATTCCGCTGCAATTCGACAAGGCCTACACCGAAGGCATCACCAAGCTGACCACCGCCGACGTGAACTACGCCGAAGCGCTGGGTTACCGCATCAAGCACCTGGGCGTGGCGCGCAGCACCGCGGCCGGTATCGAACTGCGCGTGCACCCGACGCTGATCCCGGCCGATCGCCTGATCGCCAACGTCAACGGCGTGATGAACGCGGTGATGGTCAACGGCGATGCTGCCGGTTCGACCCTGTTCTACGGCGCTGGCGCCGGCATGGAGCCGACTGCTTCGTCGGTGATCGCCGACCTGGTGGACGTGGTCCGCGCCATGACCTCCGACCCGGAGAACCGCGTGCCGCACCTGGCGTTCCAGCCGGACTCGCTGTCGGCTCACCCGATCCTGCCGATCGAAGCCTGCGAAAGCGCCTACTACCTGCGTATCCAGGCCAAGGACCATCCGGGCGTATTGGCTCAGGTCGCGAGCATCCTCTCGGAGCGCGGCATCAACATCGAGTCGATCATGCAGAAGGAAGCCGAGGAGCACGACGGCCTGGTGCCGATGATCCTGCTGACCCACCGCGTGCTGGAACAGCACATCAACGATGCCATCGCTGCTCTGGAAGCTTTGGCGGGTGTGGTCGGTCCGGTTGTACGGATCCGTGTCGAGCACCTGAACTAAGCCGATATCGTTGACCGGGCTCGCTTGCGGGCCCGGCACTACGAACACTGTCCATTGGAGTCAGTCATGCGTTACATCAGTACCCGCGGCCAGGCACCGGCCCTGAATTTCGAAGACGTCCTGCTGGCAGGCCTTGCCACCGACGGCGGTCTGTACGTCCCGGAAAACCTGCCACGTTTCACCCAGGAAGAAATCGCCTCCTGGGCCGGCCTGCCATATCACGAGCTGGCTTTTCGCGTCATGCGCCCGTTCGTCACCGGCAGCATTCCGGACGCCGATTTCAAAAAGATTCTTGAAGAAACCTACGGCGTGTTCGCCCACAGCGCTGTTGCGCCGCTGCGTCAGCTGAACGGCAACGAATGGGTGCTGGAGCTGTTCCACGGCCCGACCCTGGCGTTCAAGGACTTCGCCCTGCAACTGCTGGGTCGCCTGCTCGACTACGTGCTGGAAAAGCGCGGCGAGCGCGTGGTGATCGTCGGTGCAACCTCCGGTGACACCGGTTCGGCCGCCATCGAAGGCTGCAAGCACTGCGAAAACGTCGACATCTTCATCCTGCACCCGCACAACCGGGTGTCCGAAGTGCAGCGTCGGCAGATGACCACCATCTTCGGTGAGAACATCCACAACATCGCCATCGAAGGTAACTTCGATGATTGCCAGGAAATGGTCAAGGCGAGCTTCGCCGACCAGGGCTTCCTCAAGGGCACTCGCCTGGTCGCGGTGAACTCGATCAACTGGGCGCGGATCATGGCCCAGATCGTTTACTACTTCCACGCAGCGCTGCAACTGGGCGGCCCGGCGCGTTCGGTGTCGTTCTCGGTGCCGACCGGCAACTTCGGCGACATCTTCGCCGGTTACCTGGCGCGCAACATGGGCCTGCCGATCAACCAGTTGATCGTCGCCACCAACCGCAACGACATCCTGCACCGCTTCATGAGCGGCAACCAGTACGTCAAGGAAACCCTGCACGCCACGCTGTCGCCATCCATGGATATCATGGTGTCGTCGAACTTCGAACGCCTGCTGTTCGACCTGCACGGTCGCAACGGCGCGGCCATCGCCGGGCTGATGGATTCGTTCAAGCAGGGCGGCGGTTTCAGCGTCGAGCAAGAACGCTGGACCGAAGCCCGCAAGTTGTTCGACTCGCTGGCCGTGGATGACGCGCAAACCTGCGAAACCATCGCCGAAGTCTACGAGCAGACTGGCGAAGTGCTGGATCCGCACACTGCCATTGGCGTGAAAGCTGCGCGGGAATGCCGTCGCAGCCTGGACATTCCAATGGTGATCCTGGGCACCGCCCACCCGGTCAAATTCCCGGACGCGGTGGAAAAAGCCGGTGTAGGAAAAGCTCTTGAACTGCCAGTACATCTTTCTGATTTGTTTGAGCGAGACGAACGTTGCACCGTATTGCCAAATGACCTGAAGGCCGTGCAGGCCTTTGTCAGCAAGCATGGCAACCGTGGCAAGCCCCTGTAACCGGTCAGCGCTGTTACATTTTGAAGCCCGTCTCCTGACGGGCTTTTTCATTTCTGCATGCACACTTGTCGTGTTATCGCCGCGAAGGGACAGGCGAATGGATCACCAAGGACGTGGGAATGCTGTTTACAAGTGTGTTCAAGCCAGTCGCGCGCTGGCTGATTTTATTCGGCATGCTGGGAATCGCCGAATGGGGCGGGGCGAACCCTGCGTCGATTCAGGAGCGTGGAAAGCCTGTCGCACGCTCAATGGTCGTGCTGGATGACCAGGAGTTGCAGTGGATGGCCAGCCATCCACGGGTCGTGGTCACGGCACTGGAATACCCGTTGTACCTGTTCAAGGATGAACAAGGCCAATGGACGGGCTTGAACAGTGACCTGCTCAAGCGCATCAGTGAGATGACGGGGTTGCAGTTCGTTTACCAGGAGTCTTTCTCCACCGACCAGATGCTGGCCCATCTGGAAAACGGCGCTGCGGATTTGAGTACGACGCTGGCGATGAATGACGAACGCAATGCGTTTCTCGATTTCAGCCATGCATTCGGCGGTGCAGGATGGGTCTTTGTCGGGCGGGCCGGGGCACCGCCGGTGCAAACGCTGGAGGATATGGCGAAGCGGGTACTGGTGCTGCCGACCCGGCATGCACTGGAAGCGGTGATCCGTCGCGATTATCCAGCCATCGAATTGCGTTCGGTTAAAACCCACGCCGAAGCCCGTGCATGGGTTGAAAGCGATGAAGCCTACGTCACCATCGAGAACGAAATCGGCGCCCGGCTTTTTCCGTCGGGGCGGTTGCAGGTCGGGGCTGTGGTACCGGGTAAATGGGATGCGGATTATCTGACGTTGCGCAAAGGCCAGCCGCAGCTGTTGAGTATCCTCAATAAGGCGCTTGAGGCGTTTTCTGAACAGGAGTTGCGCGGCCTTCGCCTGAAGTGGTTCGGCGGCGCTACCGTGCCACAGGCGCCTGACCTCTGGCAGCGGATTGACCAGTGGGTTTGCTGGGGCGTGTTGGTGGTCGGCCTGTTCGGTCTGTTGTCCCTGCTCTGGAACCGACGGTTGGCGGTGGTGGTCAGGCAACGGGTCGAGGCCCAAAGCAATCTGCGCGATCAACTCGCTTTCCAGCATGCCCTGATGGATGCCATGCCTGACCCGATGTTTGTCCGTGATCTGCAAGGGTGCTTGATCATGTGCAACAAAAGTTATGAGGACGCCTTGTCGACGCGTTTTGACCGGATGCAGGGGCGGCAGTTGATTGAGGTCGACGCCATGCCCAGGCAAACCGCGGAACTGCTGCATGCCGAGTACATGGCGCAATTGAGTTCACGCAGGACGCGCTTTTTCGAGCGTCAATTGATGTTCAAGGACGGAGTCAGGGATATCTACCAGTGGACGGTGCCGTTTTACACGGCCGATGGCCAGCTACGGGGATTGCTGGGGGGATGGGCCGACATCGCCCGGCGCACCCGACAGGCGTGATGATGGCGTTTTTTCTCTGTCATGTTCGCCGTGCATGCTCACTTGACTGGGTTGCAGGTTCGCCTGCGGTCAGTATCCAGAACTTTCTTCTCGGGCCAGCGGTCATTTGTTGTAGGCATGCCCCAGGCACGTTGTTTTCGGACTATTGAGTGGTGATCGGGATGGAAAGTATCAGTCTGTTGCTCGGTGAGGCGCTGAGCCCGTATCAGGTTACGTTGACCCCGTCAGGCATTCGTGGCGAATGCCGGGTGACCCTGAAGAATGCTATGGGCGCCACCGTTGTCGAGCGCGAGTTCAATCAGGCCCAGTTGAATGACAAACGCTTGCTGACGGATGTGGTCGACGGTTTGCATCGCGACGTGCTGATTGCTGAAGGACGTCTTGAGCCTTGTGTCATTGCGGCATTGCGTAATGCGGCGCAGGACAAGCTGCTGGCCAGTCGCAACTGAAAGGTTATTTGCGGGAACCTTCCCGCGCCCAGGTCAGTCAGACTTTGTAACAGCAGGATCAAGCATTGTGCTCCGGTGCTTGTAGCTTGCTGCTACTGGTCTCCAAACAGACCACGTTTAACCCCGAGTCGTCTCCCCACTTCTCGGGGTTTCTTTTGCCCGGGATTTGTCAGGGGGATGCCAGGTCGTCGAAAAACGCCTTGGTATCTTTCAGGTAATCGTTGCGACTCTCCGGATCCAGCCAGGCGGCGTAGGCCTCGTCAAGGCGTTCACGGGGAAGGGTGCGCAGCACCTGGTTGATCTCGACAATGGCCTGCCGGCCCTTTGGCGTGTCGGTGCAACCGATGTAACCGGACAGGTATTTGCCCGCGCCACGGATCGGATAGAACTGCAATTCATCCTCGGCAATGCCTTGCAGAGAGGCCTGGTAGCGAATTTCCGGGCGATAACCCAACAGCAGGCGCAAGCGTCCCAGGCGCTGCATCTGCAGCAGGCTGCCCAAGGCGTCGTTACCGTAATGAGCGGTCAGCGCGTCGGCCGGCGCTTGCTTGAGCAGTGCGTCGAGGTATTCGCCGTAATTGCGCTCGGCAATGATCCCCAGTTTTTCGCTGCCGCTGGCGAGCAGTGCTGCCAGGTCCACTTCGCCGTCCTTGATAAAAGGGGCCAGCGCTTTCTGGTCGACGCGCCGCACGGCCAGGCCATTACTCATGGCACGGAAGACCGGGATGGAAAAGGCGATCCACTGTTCCCGTTCCTTGCTCCAGTTCAGCGCCGCATCGCAGACGAGGGACGGCTCGTGGAGCATTTGCAATCCGCGTGCGCGATTGACCCTCATCACGCTGTGCTGGTATTGCGGCATGCTGGCAATCAACAGTGGAAGCAGTTGATCGATTACGCCCTGGCCTTTTTTCGGCCCCTCGAAGATCGTCAGTGGCGGCAGGTCGCGCTTGAGCCAGATCAGGGTTTCCCTGGTTTGCGCCAGGGCTGAGGGGACCGGTTCAAGGAGCAGAAGCGAAATCGCCAGCACGCACAGCAGCCACCCGCCGCGTGACGGGCAGGGTCCAATGTCCCATGCAGGCAGGCGCCTCAGTTCAGATGGCTCCGTCTTTGCGCAATTGTGCGATCTGCGTCGCGTCATAGCCAAGTTCCTGGAGTACCTGTGCGTTGTGCTCACCCAGTTGTGGCCCGACCCATTCACATTCCCCGGGTGTCTCTGAGAGTTTCGGCACAATGCCCGGCATCTTGAAGTCTTTGCCGTCCGGCAGCTTGGCTTGCAGGAACATTTCCCGTGCCAGGTACTGAGGGTCATTGAACATGTCTTCGGCGCTGAAGATCCGGCTGGCCGGCACTTCGGCCTGATTGAGCTGCGCCAGCACCGTGTCGAGCGGCAGCGAATTGACCCAGCGATCGATGACGCCATAAATCTCGTCGCGTCGGGCATCGCGGCCATCGTTGCTGGCAAGCTGGGTGTCGTTGGCCAGGTCTTCGCGGCCAATGATCAGCATGAAGCGTTTGAAAATCGCGTCGCCATTGGCGCCTATCTGCACGTGCTTGCCATCGGCACTGGTGTGGATCGAGGACGGAGTGATGCCGGGCATGATATTGCCCGTGCGTTCGCGGATGAAGCCGAACACGTCGAACTCCGGGACCATGCTTTCCATCATCGCGAAGATGGCTTCGTACAGCGCCACGTCCACCACTTGCCCCTGGCCGCCGTTGACTTCACGATGACGCAGGGCCATCAACGCGCCGATCACGCCCCAGAGCGCGGCAATCGAGTCGCCGATGGAAATGCCGGTGCGCACCGGTGGGCGGTCTTCGAAGCCGGTGATGTAGCGCAGCCCCCCCATGGATTCACCGACAGCGCCAAAGCCGGGCTGATCCTTCATCGGGCCGGTCTGGCCGAAACCCGACAGCCGCACCATGACCAGCTTCGGGTTCAGGGCGTGCAGGACGTCCCAGCCCAGGCCGAGTTTTTCCAGGACGCCGGGGCGAAAGTTTTCGATCAGGATGTCTGCCTCACCCAGCAGCTGTTTCAGGATCGCCTGACCATCGGGATGCTTGAGATTGAGGGTCAGGGACTTTTTGTTGCGAGCCTGGACGAACCACCACAACGAAGTACCTTCATACAACTTGCGCCATTTGCGCAATGGATCACCGCCGTCCGGGGATTCGATCTTGATCACGTCGGCACCGAATTCAGCGCAAATGCGCGAGGCAAACGGGCCGGCAATCAATGTGCCCAATTCGATGACTTTCAGACCGGAAAGCGGTTTGGCGGTGAACGGCATGCTGGATCCTGTGGGGCAAAGGTTGGGCGAATAGAGCGTTTTAGCATAGCCGACTGTCCGACGCTCCAGCTTGATGGTGTTCAATTCGTGGATTGCCCGTTGCATCGGTTAGACTTGCCGCCTTTCCTCGTATCAAGAAGCCCGTTCATGGCCCAGCCGTCCACGACCTACAAGTTTGAACTGAACCTCACCGACCTCGACCGCAGCGTCTATGAGAGCGTGAAGCAGACCATCGCCCGTCATCCTTCGGAAACCGAAGAGCGCATGACCGTGCGCCTGCTGGCCTACGCCCTCTGGTACAACGAGCAGCTGTCTTTTGGCCGTGGTCTGTCAGAAGTGGATGAACCGGCCTTGTGGGAAAAAAGCCTGGATGACCGCGTCCTGCACTGGATCGAAGTCGGCCAGCCGGATGCCGAGCGCCTGACCTGGTGCTCGCGCCGCACTGAGCGTACCAGCCTGCTGGCCTATGGCAGCCTGCGTGTGTGGGAGGGCAAAGTGGTGCCGGCGGTGAAAAACCTGAAGAACGTCAACATCGCTGCCGTGCCTCAGGAAGTCCTGGAAACCCTGGCCAAAGACATGCCCCGCGTCATCAAGTGGGACGTGATGATCAGCGAAGGAACGATTTTCGTCACCGACGACCGTGGTCAGCACGAAGTCCAGCTGCAGTGGCTGGCCGGTGAGCGCGGCTGATTTTTCGCTGCTGCACCGCGTCACCCGGTCTTATCCTACGTATTGAAGAGAAGCATCTTTCACCCCATGCGCATCGAACCTCGCCAGCTGCCCGATACCCTGCCATTCCTCGGTGATATTCCGCCGCTGTTGACCCGCCTGTACGCGGCTCGGGGCGTGCTGTCCGAGGCGGAACTGGACAAGAGCCTGGCGCGGTTGATTCCGTTCCAGCAACTCAAGGGCATCGATGCGGCGGTGGATTTGCTGGTCACGGCACTTGAGCAGCGTCAGCGCATCCTGATCGTCGGCGACTTCGATGCCGACGGCGCGACGGCCAGTACCGTGGGCACGCTGGGCCTGCGTTTGCTGGGTGCGGCACATGTCGATTACCTGGTGCCCAACCGATTCGACTACGGCTACGGCCTGACGCCGGAAATCGTCGCGGTGGCGCTCGAGCGTCAGCCGCATTTACTGATTACCGTCGACAACGGCATCTCCAGCGTCGAAGGCGTGGCAGCGGCGAAAAAGGCCGGGCTCAAGGTGCTCGTCACCGATCACCACTTGCCCGGTGACGAACTGCCGCTGGCCGATGCCATCGTCAATCCGAACCAGCCCGGTTGCGAGTTTCCGAGCAAGGCGCTGGCCGGCGTCGGGGTGATTTTCTACGTGCTGATGGCCCTGCGCGCGCGGCTGCGCGAGCTGGGCTGGTACACAAGCACGCCGCAGCCGAATATCGGCGAACTGCTCGACCTGGTGGCTCTGGGCAGCGTGGCCGATGTGGTGCCGCTGGATGCCAACAACCGGATTCTGGTGCATCAGGGCCTGGAACGGATTCGCGCCGGACGTGCCCGGCCGGGGATCAAGGCGATCCTGGAAGTGGCCAAGCGCGATCATGCGCGCATCACCTCCACTGACCTGGGTTTCATTGTCGGGCCACGCCTGAACGCTGCAGGGCGCCTTGACGATATGAGCCTGGGCATCGAGTGCCTGCTGACCGAAGACGCCGGTCTGGCCCGTGAGATGGCGGCGCAACTGGACGGCATGAACCAGGATCGCAAATCCATCGAGCAAGGCATGCAGCGCGAAGCGCTGGCACAGCTCAAGGATCTGCCGGTGGAGTCGATGCCGTTCGGCTTGTGCCTGTTCGATCCCGAGTGGCACCAGGGGGTCATCGGTATCCTCGCGTCACGGATGAAAGAGCGCTATTTCCGCCCGACCATCGCCTTTGCCGATGCCGGGGATGGTTCGCTCAAGGGCTCGGGGCGTTCGGTCCAGGGCTTTCACATCCGCGACGCCTTGAGCGTGGTGGCGGCGCAGCATCCGAATCTGATCACCAAATACGGTGGGCACGCGATGGCGGCCGGCCTGACGCTGCCGGAAGCGAATTTCCCCTTGTTCGCCGAAGCCTTCGACGCTGAAGTGCGCCGGCAACTGCGCGAAGAAGACCTGACGGGCCGTCTGTTGTCGGACGGCACCCTGGCGGTGGAAGAGTTCCACCTGGAACTGGCACGTGCCCTGCGGCATGCCGGCCCTTGGGGTCAGCACTTCCCGGAGCCGTTGTTTCATGGGGTATTCCAGTTGGTCGAGCAGCGTGTCGTTGGCGAGCGGCACCTTAAAGTCGTGCTCAAAAGTGAGTGTGGTTCGGTGAAACTCGACGGCATTGCCTTCGGGATCGACCGCGACATCTGGCCGAATCCGACCATCAAGTGGGTGGAACTGGCCTACAAGCTCGACCTCAACGAGTTTCGTGGCAACGAGACGGTTCAATTGATGATTGCCCACATCGAACCGCGATAGTGCGTTAAAGATCAAAAGATCGCAGCCTTCGGCAGCTCCTACAAAGGCATGACGTACACCTGTAGGAGCTGCCGAAGGCTGCGATCTTTTCTTGAACCCTCCACTGATCTCCGATGTCGACTAGGCTCTAAGCACTGCTTGATTTTGGCCTTGTGACGTCTTGTCGAATTTTTTGCCCGCGGGGGCGGGTGTTGTACCTTTTTCCTGTCACTCGTCGACTATTCAAACAGAACCTGGAGCCTGCCCACTGATTCGAGAGGTGCCCCATGAGTCTGCTGCTTGAACCCTTTACCCTTCGCCAATTGACCCTGCCCAACCGCATCGCGGTATCGCCGATGTGCCAGTACTCCAGCGCCGATGGCCTGGCCAATGACTGGCATCTGGTCCACCTCGGCAGCCGCGCTGTCGGCGGGGCCGGGCTGGTGTTTACCGAAGCCACGGCGGTCACCGCCGACGGGCGTATCACGGCCGAGGACCTCGGTCTTTGGAATGACGAACAGATCGAACCCCTGCAACGTATCACCCGCTTTATCACCGCCCAGGGCGCCGTTGCCGGCATTCAGCTGGCTCATGCCGGGCGTAAGGCAAGCACCTACCGGCCGTGGCTCGGCAAGCATGGCAGCGTCAAGCCCGATGAAGGCGGCTGGGTGCCGGTCGGCCCTTCACCGATTGCATTCGATCCACAGCACACCCAACCCAGGCAACTCGATGACGGCGAGATCGCCAAGGTCATCCAGGCCTTTGTCGATGCGGCAAAGCGCTCACTGACGGCCGGTTTCAAGGTGGTCGAAGTGCATGCGGCCCATGGTTACCTGCTGCATCAGTTCCTGTCACCGTTGAGCAATCAGCGTCGCGATCAATATGGCGGTTCGTTCGAAAATCGCATTCGGCTGGTGCTGCAAGTCACCGAAGCGGTGCGTGCGGTGTGGCCTGAAGAGTTGCCGGTGTTTGTCCGGGTATCGGCCACCGACTGGGTGGAAGACGGCTGGAACCCCGATGAAACCGTGGAGCTGGCACGACGCCTCAAGGCCCTGGGGGTCGACCTGATCGACGTCTCGTCGGGCGGGACGGCGGTGAATGCGGAGATTCCCACAGGGCCGGGTTACCAGACCCGCTTCGCCGAGCGGGTGCGCAAGGAGTCGGGCATGGCCACCGGTACGGTCGGCATGATCACCGAGCCGGCCCAGGCCGAGCACATCCTGCGCACCTGTCAGGCGGACATCATCTTCCTCGCTCGTGAGTTGTTGCGCGATCCGTACTGGGCGCTGCACGCGGATGACGATCTGGGCGGGCACAAGGCTGTATGGCCGGCGCAGTATCAGCGGGCGACTCACCGTGAGCAGCCGATTCATGAATCGGATTTGCGCGACTGAAATCCATCGATACGAAAAAGCCCCTGAATCGCGAGATTCAGGGGCTTTTGTTTATGCCGGTGACCGATCAGGCCGCTTCGATCTTGCTGCGATTCTTTTCGACCTGGCTCAGGTAGCCCTTGAGCTTTTCCTGTTCGGCCGTCGTCGTGAACAAGCCGAGCTTGCTGCGACGCCAGAGGATGTCGTGGGCGCTGGTGGCCCATTCTTCGCTGCACAGATAGTCGACTTCGCGGGTGTAGAGACCGCCGCCGATGTGCTCGCCCATATCGCCGAGGTCCTGTACGCCTTCGAGCATGCGCCAGGTACGGCTGCCGTAGGTGGTGGCCCAGCGGCGCGCGATCTCGCTCGGTACCCAGTCGAATTTGTCGCGGATACGCGAGCTCAAGGCTTGCGGGGTGGTCATGTCTTCACCGCCCGGCAGCGTGGCGCTGGCGGTCCAGCTTGGCTTGATGTGCTTGAAGTAGGGTGCCAGTTGCGCCAGTGCCGACTCGGCCAGTTTGCGATAGGTGGTGAGCTTGCCGCCGAACACCGACAGCAACGGAGCCTCTTCGCCAGTGCCAGACAGCGCCAGGGTGTAATCGCGGGTCACGGCCGACGGGTTGTCGGACTCGTCGTTGCACAGCGGACGCACACCTGAATAGCTGTGCAGAATGTCGTCGCGGCTAATTTGCTTTTTGAAATGGGCGTTGACTACGTTCAACAGGTAATCGGTTTCGCCGTCGGTAATTGCCACTTTCGCCGGATCGCCGGTGTATTCGCGGTCGGTGGTGCCGATCAGGGTGAAGTGATTCAGGTACGGAATGGTGAACACGATGCGCTGATCTTCGTTTTGCAGGATGTGCGCGTGTTCGCCTTCGTACAGTTTCGGCACGATCAGGTGGCTGCCCTGGATCAGGCGGATGCCGTATGGCGACTCCATCTTCAAGTCATCACGAATGAACCTGGCGACCCATGGCCCGGCCGCGTTCACCAGTGCCTTGGCGCGGATCGAAAACAGGCTGCCGTCGGCGCGTTCCAGGTGCAGGTGCCACAGACCCTTGGTGCGGCGTGCGCTGACGCAGCGGGTCTGGGTATGAACGTGGGCGCCTTTTTCCCTGGCGGCCATGGCGTTCAACACCACCAGGCGCGCGTCATCGACCCAGCAATCTGAGTATTCGAAGCCCTTGGTGATCTCGCTTTTGAGCGCGCTGTCGGGGCCGAACTTCAGGCTTTTCGAACCTTGCAGTTGCTCGCGCTTGCCCAGGTTGTCATAGAGGAACAGACCGGCACGAATCATCCAGGCAGGGCGCAGGTGCGGGCGGTGCGGCAACACGAAACGCATTTGCTTGACGATGTGCGGAGCCTTCGCCAACAGCACTTCACGTTCGGCCAGGGCTTCGCGCACCAGGCGGAATTCGTAATGTTCGAGGTAGCGCAGGCCGCCGTGGATCAGCTTGCTGCTGGCCGACGAGGTATGGCTGGCCAGGTCATCCTTTTCACAAAGGAACACCGAAAGACCGCGACCGGCGGCATCCGCTGCGATCCCCACGCCATTGATCCCGCCACCGATGACGGCGATATCGTAGACCTCGGCGAGAGGGGGCGTAGGCAAGGTGGAAGTGGGCATCGGCACGGCCTCGGAATTCTTTGATGTTCTGTATTTGAATTCGAACATTAATGTTCATTTGCGAAAATACTAGCCCATAAAGACGCGCACAGCCAGTCAGCTTCGATTGAAAATACTCATCGAAGGGCGGTTAAAGGAAAATTTACGAACATAAAAGCAAAAGATCGCCCGAGCGCGGGGCGATCTTTTAAGACTGGGAAGGGGTTAAACGACTTCCAGCCGAACCTTGTGCTGGTTCAACAACTGCGCCAGCGCCGGGGAAGGCTGCTGATCGGTGACCAGGCAATCAACCAGGCTGATCGGCCCCAAGCGAATCATGGCGTTGCGCCCGAACTTGCTGGAGTCGGCCGCGAGGATCACTTGCCGGGCATTGGCGATGATCGCCTGGGATACCCGCACTTCCTGATAGTCGAAGTCCAGCAGGCTGCCGTCTTCATCGATGCCGCTGATGCCGACCAGGGCGAAGTCGACCTTGAACTGGTTGATGAAGTCGACACTGGCCTGACCGACCACGCCGCCGTCACGCCGTACATTGCCACCGGTCAGCAGTACGTCGAAGTCGTCCTTGGCACTGAGCATGGAGGCGACGTGCAGGTTGTTGGTGATGATTTTCAGGTGGCTGTGGTTGAGCAGTGCCCGGGCAATGGACTCGGTGGTCGTGCCGATGTTGATGAACAACGAGGCATGGTCGGGAATCTGTGTGGCAATGGCTTCGCCGATACGCTGTTTCTCGTCGCGCATCTGATCGGCGCGCATGGCGTAGGCGGTGTTTTCAACGCTGGAGTCGTAAGCCGCGCCGCCGTGGTAGCGACGCAACAAATTGGCTTCCGCGAGCTGATTGATGTCGCGGCGAATGGTCTGCGGGGTTACTACGAACAGAGTGGCCATTTCCTCGATGCTGACATAGCCGCGTTCGCGGACCAGTTCGAGGATTTGCTGCTGACGGGGAGGCAGATTCATGGGGCGTCCTTTGGGCTGCCGTGCAAAATTTGCCCATGATGCCGCAGGAATCCCCTCCCTACCAGTTACATACAGATACGGGAACTGGAGTTCGCTTATTCAGCCTCGTCTTCAGCCGCCCAATTTCGGGTGCGGCTGACCGCTTTTTTCCATCCTGCGTAGAGTTTTTCCTTCGCCGTTTCATCCAGCGTCGGCTCGAACTTGCGCTCGATCACGGCCTTGCCGCGCAACTCTTCCAGGCTACCCCAGAAGCCACAGGCCAGGCCTGCCAGGTAAGCCGCGCCCAGTGCCGTGGTTTCACGCATTTGCGGACGCTCGACCTGCGTGCCGAGGATGTCGGCCTGGAACTGCATGAGGAAGTTGTTGGCCACAGCGCCGCCATCCACGCGCAGGGCCTTGAGGCGTTCGCCGGAGTCCTGCTGCATGGCGTCGAGCACGTCGCGGGTCTGGTAGGCAATCGACTCCAGCGCGGCACGAATGATGTGATCCACGCGTACGCCGCGGGTCAGGCCGAACAGTGCTCCACGGGCGTACGGGTCCCAGTAGGGAGCGCCAAGACCGGTAAAGGCCGGCACCAGGTACACGCCGTTGCTGTCCTTGACCTTGTTGGCGAAGTATTCGGTGTCGTGGGCGTCGTTGATGATTTTCAGTTCGTCACGCAGCCACTGCACGGTAGAACCGCCGTTGAACACTGCGCCTTCGAGCGCGTAAGCGACTTCGCCACGTGGGCCGCAAGCGATGGTGGTGAGCATGCCGTGTCGGGATTTCACCGCTTTGTCGCCGGTGTTCATCAACAGGAAGCAGCCAGTGCCGTAGGTGTTTTTCGCCTGGCCTGGCTCGACGCACATCTGGCCGAACAGGGCGGCTTGCTGGTCGCCAGCGATGCCGCCGATGGCGATTCCGCTTTTGGTGCGGCCATAAATTTCCGAGGACGATTTAACTTCCGGAA
Source organism: Pseudomonas sp. S2_F07 (assembly GCF_054668325.1). Classification (NCBI taxonomy): domain Bacteria; kingdom Pseudomonadati; phylum Pseudomonadota; class Gammaproteobacteria; order Pseudomonadales; family Pseudomonadaceae; genus Pseudomonas; species Pseudomonas sp. S2_F07. Next base: position 2,684,366 of record NZ_CP162758.1, on the reverse strand, counting down.
GCATTTCGCGCGGAATATCCAGCACTTCCAGCATCTTCGCGTCCCACTCCAGGGTGTGGATGTTGAAGAGCATGGTGCGCGAAGCGTTGGTGTAGTCGGTGACATGCACCTTGCCGCCGGTAAACTTCCAGATCAGCCAGCTGTCGACCGTGCCGAATAGCAGCTCACCGTTGCGCGCGCGTTCGCGGCTGCCTTCGACGTTGTCGAGGATCCACTTGAGCTTGGTACCGGAGAAATATGGGTCGGTGACCAGGCCGGTGGTATCGCTGATGTATTGCTCGTGGCCATCGCGCTTGAGTTGCTGGCAGATCTCGGTGCTGCGGCGGCACTGCCAGACGATCGCGTTGTAGATCGGGCGGCCGGTGTTCTTGTCCCAGACCACGGTGGTTTCGCGCTGGTTGGTGATGCCGATGGCTGCCACCTGGTCGTGGTGCAGGCCGGCTTGCGCCAGGGCCTCGACCATCACGGCGCTTTGGGTGGCGAAGATTTCCATCGGATCGTGTTCGACCCAACCGGCTTGCGGGTAATGCTGCGCGAACTCCCGTTGGGCGGTGCAGACCACGTTCGCGTCGCGATCGAAAATGATTGCGCGGGAGCTGGTCGTACCCTGATCGAGGGCAATGATGTAGTTCTTATTCTGTGTGTCGGTCATGTCGATTGCCTTGGACGAAATAAGGGAGTGAGGTCTGGCGCGCGATCAAAGGGCAGTGGCACGCGCCAACGGAATCAAGAAGTTCTGGGTTTGCCGTCAATGGCAGCTGTTGCATCCTTTGTAGCAGGTACGGCGCTGGGCAGATGGCGGGCAATCAACCCGCGATAGGCGGCGGCACCGAGGCAGGCACCGACAATCGGTGCAAAAACAGGAATCAGGAAATACGGGATATCGCGTCCGCCGGTGAAGGAAATTTCACCCCAGCCAGCGAAGAAAGTCATCAGTTTCGGACCGAAGTCCCGCGCAGGGTTCATGGCAAAACCGGTCAGCGGTCCCATCGAACTGCCGATCACCGCAATCAGCAGGCCGATCAGCAGCGGTGCCAACGGGCCTTTGGGCAGGCCATTATTGTCATCGGTCAGGGACATGATCACGCCCATCAGGATGGCCGTGATGATCACCTCGACCAGAAGTGCCTGGGCGGTGGTCAGCACAGGATTCGGAAAGGTGGAGAACACGGAGGCCAATTCAAGGCTGGCTTGAGTGCCGCGAACCATGTGGTGAGTTTGTTCGAATTCGAAAAATAGATTGCTGTAGAGGGTGTAGACCAACAACGCTCCACAGAAGGCGCCCGCCACCTGGGCAAGTATGTAGAAAGGCAATTTACGTTTTTCGAAGTCCGCGAAAATGCTCAGGGCAATGCTGACGGCGGGGTTCAGATGAGCACCGGAAACTCCGGCGGTAAGGTAGATCGCCATGCTGACGCCGACGCCCCAGATAATGCTGATTTCCCACAAGCCAAAACTGGCACCCGCGACCTTGAGCGCGGCAACACAACCTGTACCAAAAAAATTAGCAGCGCCGTACCCAGGAACTCGGCCATGCATTGGCTCGAGAGCGACGGTTGTTGTAAAGCAATTGTCATTGAAACCTCTTTTTTTGTTGTCTGGCGCTTTTATCCATCATGGTCGGAGCGCGTTTTTCGCCGAGGCAGGATCCCCATCCTGGTCGCGGTTTACTGCTGGGTGCAGCGGTAGGACGTTTCGTACAGTTTCATAAACGAAAAAATATAGACAAGAAACGCTGCTGTCAAAGGTCGAAAGTGAACCGTCGGTCACAAAAAAACTATTCGCTGTATGAATGAACGGGTTGTTGAGGAATGGGATGGCCAGGCAATGGCGTTATGGATACGCCGCCGTAGAGCCTTTTAATGATCAATGTCCTAGAATCGGGCGCAGTATTTTTCTACTGTCGCCCAGTCTGGAGCTGTCATGACCCCCGCATTGGATTTGTTGAAAAAGGTTCGGGCCGAACATCGCGTACACAGTTACGAACATGACCCGAAGGCCGCCTCCTACGGATTGGAAGCGGCGGAAAAACTCGGGCTCGATCCGGCTCAGGTGTTCAAGACCTTGCTGGCGGCCAGTGAAAAGGGCGAGTTGCTGGTGGCCGTGGTGCCGGTTGTCGGCAGCCTGGACTTGAAAGGACTGGCCCACGCCGCGGGCGTGAAAAAGGTCGAAATGGCCGACCCTGCAGCGGCGCAGCGCTCCACTGGATATCTGTTGGGCGGGATCAGTCCGCTGGGGCAGAAAAAGCGTTTGCGTACCTTCATTGATAATTCGGCCCAGCCCTTCGCCAGCATTTTTGTCAGTGCGGGTCGACGTGGGCTGGAAGTCGAGCTGGCACCGGCAGTGCTGGCCGAACACACCCAGGCGAAGTTTGCCGATATCGGCCGTGCGTGAGCCTCTAAGCGGGTGCAGCTCTGTATGGTGAAAATCAGCCTGCTCTGTCACTGGTGCCAGTTGGGCCGGCGCGGCATGCTCGACGGTCTGACAAAGGGAGAAGGTTATGCAGCTTGAGTTTCATCAGGTCGACGCGTTCAGCAATCAGTCATTCAGCGGCAATCCGGCAATGGTCTATCGGCTCGATACCTGGCTCGCCGATGAGCTGATGCAAAAGATTGCCGCTGAGCACAACCTCGCCGAGACGGCGTTTGTCGTGCGTGAAGGGCAGGGCTGGCACATCCGTTGGTTTACGCCGACCACCGAGGTGCCATTGTGCGGTCACGCGACGCTGGCTAGCGCCCATGTGCTGTTCGAGATCTATAAAGAGCCCGTCGAGCGACTGGACTTCACCTGCAAGTCCGGCCCGTTGAGCGTGACCCGTGAAGGTGGGCGCCTGTGGCTGGATTTCCCGGCGATCACTGCGTCGCCGGTGAACGTAATCCCGGACATCGAGCGTGCACTGGGCGTGAAAGCTCTCGAGGTACTGGCTTCGAATGAGCTATTCGTGGTGCTGGAGTCCGAGCAAGCCGTGCTCGACTGCAAGCCGGACATGGTGGCCCTGGCGAAACTGCCATGGCTGGGCGCCATCGTGACGGCGCGGGGCGAGCAGCACGATTTCGTGTCCCGTTATTTCGCGCCGGCAATCGGCATCAACGAAGATCCGGTCACCGGATCGACCCATTGCCTTCTGATTCCGTACTGGTCAAAGCGTTTGGGTAAATCGAGCCTGACGGCTTTTCAGCGTTCGGCGCGGGGTGGGGCGTTGTTCTGCCAACTGGAAGGCGATCGGGTGAAGATCGGCGGGCATGCGACACTCGTAGCAAGCGGAACGCTGATGCTGGGTTAACGCAAATCCAGTGTGGGAGCGGGCTTGCTCGCGAATGCGGACTGTCAGTCAACATCATCATTGGCTGACACACCGCCTTCGCGAGCAAGCCCGCTCCCACAATTGTTTCGTGTGTATCAGTTGGCGGTGCTGTAGCGGCGGACACCGGATTCAGCCACCGGAATCTGCGCCGCCGTGCTGCCGGAAGCCTGGAACAGCACCAGGTGTTCAGCCGCGACACGAATACCCACTTGCGCTCCAACCTGACGATCGACATGGCTCGGGAAGATCGATTCCAGCTGTGCGCCAGTCGGCAGTTGCAATCGATACAGGGTCGATGCACCCAGGAACGTCTTGCCGGAAATTCGCGCCTTCAGTGCGCTGTCCGGCGCATAGACGATATCGTCCGGGCGCAGCAGCACGTCCACGGCGCCGCCTACCGGCCAGGTGTAGGCCCGATTGCCGCGCAACTCACCCAGCTCGGTTTGCACCGACTCGGGGCTGCTCAACTGACCGCGAATGAAATAGCCCTGGCCGATGAAACTCGCGACAAAGGGTGTCAGGGGTTCGTGATACAGGTTGTAGGGCGTATCCCACTGTTCCAGGCGACCTTCCTTGAACACGCCAACGTGGTCGCTGACCGCGAAGGCTTCTTCCTGGTCGTGAGTCACCAGAATCGCGCTGGTGCCACGGGCCTTGAGGATGTCGCGTACTTCATGGCTGAGCTTGCGGCGCAATTCGCCATCAAGGTTGGAGAACGGTTCGTCGAGCAGCAGCAGTTGCGGTTCTGGCGCCAGGGCGCGGGCCAGGGCGACACGTTGCTGCTGACCACCGGAAAGCTCGTGGGGGAAACGCTTGCCGAGGTTCTTCAGGTTGACCAGTTCCAGCAGTTCTTCGGTCACGCGATCCTTTTGCGGATGCTTGCGAATGCCGAAGGCGATGTTGTCGGCCACGCTCAAATGCGGAAACAGCGCGTAGTCCTGGAACACCATGCCGATACGACGTTTCTCCGGCGCGAGGGTGAAACCGGCGCTGGAGATGGTTTCGCCAGCCAGCTGGATTTCGCCTTCGTGAACGGGTTCGAAACCGGCAATCGCCCGCAGGGTGGTGGTCTTGCCGCAGCCAGAAGAGCCCAGCAGGCAACCGATGTCGCCTGCGTTCAGGTGCAGGTTGAGGTTCTGCACCACGCGCTGGTCTTGATAGCCGCAGGCGAGGTTGCGCAGGTTAAGCAGTAATGGCTGGCTCATGCGTGATGGTACGAAGGCGGAACGAGGAATTCGAGCAAGGCCTTTTGCGCATGTAGACGGTTTTCGGCTTGATCCCAGGCCACGGAGCGCGGGTCGTCGAGCAGGTCGACACTGATTTCCTCGCCACGGTGCGCCGGCAGGCAGTGCATGAACAGCACGTCCTCAGCGGCCAGATCGAGTAGGGCGCGGTTGACCTGATACGGTGCGAACAGTTGCAGGCGCTTGGCGGTTTCCTCTTCCTGGCCCATGGAGGTCCAGACGTCGGTGCTCACAAGGTGCGCACCACGCACGGCTTCCTTCGGATCGCGAACGATGGTGACCCGATCGCCGGCCTTGGCCAGGAACACCGGGTTGGGCTCGTAGCCTTCCGGACAGGCAACGCGCAACTGGAAGTCGAACTGGATCGCCGCTTCTATATAGCTGTTGCACATGTTGTTGCCGTCGCCGATCCAGGCCACGGTCTTGCCCTGGATGGAGCCGCGGTGTTCGAGGAAGGTCTGCATGTCTGCCAGCAACTGGCACGGGTGCAGGTCATCGGACAGGCCATTGATCAGCGGGACGCGCGAATTGGCGGCGAATTCGGTCAGGGTGCTGTGGGAAAACGTACGGATCATCACCGCATCAAGCATGCTCGACATGACAATGGCGGCGTCGCCGATCGGCTCGCCACGGCCCAGTTGGGTGTCACGGGGTGACAGGAAGATCGCCTGGCCACCGAGCTGGATCATGCCGGCTTCGAAGGAGATCCGGGTGCGGGTCGAGGATTTCTCGAAAATCATCCCGAGCACGCGGTTTTTCAGAGGCTCGAACAGTACGCCGCGGTTACGCAGGTCCTTGAGCTCAACGCCTCGACGGATCACGCTGACCAGCTCTTCGGGCGTGCAATCCATCAGGGAGAGAAAGTGCCTTGCGCTCATCATTGACTACCTTTTGCTACAAACCGCAGATGCTCAAAGCCTTGTTTAACGGAACAACGGGCGAGACCTGCGGCGTAAGCCGCACGGGGCGACGAAATAGGGGGAGGCGCGATCTTATAATTAAATGTCGCGTCTTACCAATAGGGCTACAGTTTTTAGGGAGTTTCAGAGGTGCTACGGGTTTACCGAGGTAGCGCATTTGAAGCCTGTTTCCTGATAGCAGCGGTTCATTTGTACACCGGCCCCTCGGGGCTTGGCAATCAGGCTGGGCGGCAATGGTGCGCTGACAGTCGGTTTCTGACCTGTCATTCATCAGCGCCGGGCTCGACGAGCACTGGCGCCTGATCGGCGAGCTGACCGGAGTGCATGGCCCTCACGGGCCGATTGAAACCCTTCAGGAAATCCAGTTGCAAGCGCCGCCCAGGCTGCCTTCGAACTGAACCCGGACGGCCATCGGCTGGCCTGATAACCCTCGATTCACAAGATGAACGTCGCTGGCGTGGCGGCGGCTCTGGCGCCATAGTTTTGTTTCCGCGGCCAACGTTGCCCGCCCAAAACAAGACAGAGACTGGCCATGACCAAGACTCTCCATCACCGTGCTTGCCATTTGTGCGAAGCCATCTGTGGCCTGACCATCGAAACCACCGAGGTCGAAGGCGGTAACGTCCAGATCACTTCGATCAAGGGCGACCCCCAGGATACGTTCAGCCGTGGGCACATCTGCCCCAAGGCCGTGGCGTTGCAAGACATACAGAGCGATCCGGATCGCCTGCGTCAACCGATGCAGCGAGTGGGTAATGAATGGCAGCCCATCGAGTGGGAAGCGGCATTCAATCTGGTCGCCGATCGTCTCGCCGCCATTCAGGAGCATCACGGGCAAAATGCCGTGGCGGTCTATCAGGGCAACCCGAGCGTGCACAATTACGGGCTGATGACCCACAGCAATTACTTCCTTGGCCCGCTGAAAACCCGCAACCGGTTTTCCGCCACCTCGGTCGATCAATTGCCCCATCACCTGACCAGTCATTTGATGTACGGCCACGGTTTGCTGTTGCCGATCCCGGACATCGATCACACCGATTTCATGCTGATACTGGGCGGCAACCCGCTGGCTTCGAATGGCAGCATCATGACCGTGCCGGATGTGGAAAAGCGCTTGAAGGCGATACAGGCCCGTGGCGGCAAAGTGGTGGTAGTCGATCCGCGTCGTAGTGAGACGGCGGCGATTGCCGACCAGCACTTGTTCGTGCGCCCGGGGGGGGATGCCGCGCTGTTGTTCGGCCTGCTCAATACCTTGTTCGCTGAAGGTCTGACCCGCGACAGCCATCTGCCGGTGGACGGCCTTGAGGACGTGCGGGAGGCCGTCGCGCCGTTCACCGCCGAGGCCATGAGCCCGTTGTGCGCCGTGCCGGCCGAACAGATCCGCCAGTTGGCGCGGGACTTTGCCGCGGCGCCCAGTGCTGTCTGCTATGGCCGCATGGGCGTTTCGACCCAAGCCTTCGGTACGCTGTGCCACTGGGTGGTGCAGTTGATCAACCTGGTCACCGGCAATCTCGACCGCGTGGGTGGTGCCCTGTGTACGGAGCCAGCAGTGGACCTGGTGGCGACGACTTCGGGCGGGCATTTCAATCTGTGGCAGAGCCGGGTCTCCGGGCGTCCGGAGTACGCCGGAGAACTACCTGTCTCGGCGTTGGCCGAGGAGATGCTCACCGAAGGGGAAGGGCAAGTCCGCGCGTTGATCACCGTGGCAGGCAATCCGGTACTGTCCACACCCAATGGCCGAAAGCTTGAGCAGGCGCTGGACGGGCTGGAGTTCATGGTCAGTATCGACCTGTACATCAATGAAACCACGCGTTACGCCGACCTGATCCTGCCGTCCACATCGGCGCTGGAAAACGATCATTACGACACCACGTTCAACCTGTTCGCGGTGCGCAACGTCAGCCGTTTCAACCGCGCCATCCTCGCCAAGCCCGAAGGTGCCTTGCACGACTGGGAGATTTTCGTCGGCCTGGCCAAGGCATTTGCCGCCAGGACCGGCAAAGAATTGAAGCCCACCATTGCCCCGGCGCAAATGATCGATCGTGGCCTGCGCATGGGAATGTACGGTGACAACTCAGAGCACAAGCTATCGCTGGCGACCTTGTTCGATCATCCCCATGGCGTCGATCTGGGCGCGCTCAAGCCTAACCTGACGCCCCGCCTGAAGACTGCCAATCAACGCATCCAGGCCGCACCGGCCGCGATTCTCGCTGACCTTGCGCGCTTCGCGGCCTTACAGGCGCCGGCTGCCGACGAGTTGTTGATGATTGGCCGCCGGCATGTACGCAGCAACAACTCATGGATGCATAACTATCATCGGTTGGTGAAAGGCAAGCCACGTCACCAGTTGCTGATGCATCCGGACGACCTGGCCAGTCGCGGGCTCAGCGACGGACAGCGTGTTCGGGTCAGCTCGCGGGTGGGCGTGATCGAAGTCGAAGTGCTTGGCAGTCTGGAAATGATGAAAGGTGTGGTCAGCCTGCCTCACGGCTGGGGACACGCGCGGCCGGGCGTGCAAATGACGATTGCCAGCAGCCAGCCGGGATCGAGCGCCAACGATCTGACCGACGACTGCCAGCTTGACGAGTTGTCGGGAAATGCTGCACTCAATGGTGTGCCGGTGACCGTGGCGGCGGCTTGAATCAGTCAGACGGAGAGACCGAGCAGGGCGCTCGGCTTTCCGTTACAATGCGCCACCGTGCCGACCCATGAGTCGGAAAGTTCAGTCGAGGTGCTCCATGGATATCATCGAAACGATTAAAGAGCAGATTGCCAACAACACCATTCTGCTTTACATGAAAGGCTCGCCGAATGCCCCGCAGTGCGGCTTCTCCGCGAAAGCCGCGCAGGCCGTGATGGCATGTGGCGAAAAGTTTGCGTACGTGGACATCCTGCAGAACCCGGAAATCCGCGCCAACCTGCCTAAATACGCCAACTGGCCAACCTTCCCGCAACTGTGGGTCGGCGGTGAGCTGGTCGGCGGCAGCGACATCATGACTGAAATGGCTGCTGACGGTTCGCTGCAGAGCCTGATCAAGGACGCCGCCGCCAAGGCTGCTGCTCCAAAGACCGAAGCCTGATTTCCTTGGCTCCCCCGTAGGAGCTGCCGCAGGCTGCGATCTTTTGATCTCCAGCAATAAAAAGCCCCGCTACTCGAAAGAGTGCGGGGCTTTTTATCAAGTTCGAAAAGTTACTGCATAGTTGCCGCTGTAATCGCCAGGATCGCAGCCTGCGGCAGCTCCTACTCTTCGCCCATCTGCGATTGCAGGTAGTTCTCAAGACCCACTTTATCGATCAGGCCCAATTGGGTTTCCAGCCAGTCGATATGTTCTTCTTCGGACTCGAGGATATCTTCAAGCAGCTCACGGCTACCAAAGTCGCCAACTTTTTCGCAATGAGCGATAGCCGCTTTGAGATCGGCATGGCCGGTTTTCTCGATACGCAGGTCGCACTCCAGCATTTCCTTGGTGTGCTCGCCGATGTGCAGCTTGCCCAGGTCCTGGACGTTCGGCAGGCCTTCAAGGAACAGGATGCGCTTGATCAGCTTGTCCGCGTGCTTCATCTCGTCGATGGATTCGTGGTACTCGTGCTTGCCGAGCTTGTTCAGGCCCCAATCTTCATACATGCGCGCATGCAGGAAGTATTGATTGATCGCGACCAGCTCATTGGCAAGGATCTTGTTGAGATGCTGGATGACTGTAACGTCGCCTTTCATGATGGGGTCCTGCCCTGTATTAGCTGTCAATAGAGCTGAGTTTGAGCCGGGTATTTAATAGTGTCAAACCTAAGTTATTGAAACTTAAATGAAAATTAATCGGAATAAGAATGTTTGTGTTCCGCGTCTAGGGCATAACTAGTTGATTTTGAGGCATAAAAAAACCGGACATATGTCCGGTTCTTTGAAATTCGATATTCAAGCTGCTGTAAATTCTGCTGGAAAAGGAATCGCAGCCTGGGCCGTTTGCAGCTTGGTCAGGGTCTCGCGGACCACTTCCTTGGCGAGGCAGGCACATTTGCCGCACTGGCTGGCAACGCCGGTGGCCACACGGACTTCCTTGTAGCTGCAGCATCCTTCATAGATCGCATCGCGGATTTGACCGTCGGTGACACCAGTGCAGAGGCAAACATACATAGGGAAGGACCGTCGCTGATTGTGACTCAATTGCGATGGATCTTAATGTTAACGAGAATGATTGTCAAAGTGGTTTCAGGGCACTTTTCGTCATAAAAGGGTATGGCTGACGAACGGTCTACCTGGCAAATCGGTGAAACAAAACCGTCGGCGATTTCATCGTACGGGGAAAAACAGCTAAGCCAGCTCAAACACGCGGTGTATGATGGCCGGTCTTTTGCGACCGGGGATCGTGTCACAGGGCTGTCGCCTCAGGGTGGCAGGCTGATGCGAAACCTGTTTCTCACGTTATTACACCAGGAGATATCCAATGAGCGTACTCGTAGGCAAACAAGCCCCTGACTTCACCGTACCGGCCGTACTCGGCAATGGCGAGATCGTTGACAGCTTCACCCTGTCCTCGGCGATCAAAGGCAAATACGGCCTGGTGTTCTTCTACCCACTGGACTTCACCTTCGTTTGCCCGTCCGAGCTGATCGCTCTGGACAACCGCATGTCTGACTTCAAGGCCCGCAACGTTGAAGTGATCGCTGTTTCGATCGACTCGCACTTCACCCACAACGCATGGCGCAACACCCCGGTCAACAATGGTGGCATCGGCGAAGTTCGCTACACCATGGCTGCCGATCTGAAGCACGAAATCGCCAAGGCCTACGACGTTGAGTCCGACGACGGCGTGGCTTTCCGTGGCGCGTTCCTGATCGACGGCAAAGGCGTTGTCCGTTCGCAGATCGTCAATGACTTGCCGCTGGGCCGTAACATGGATGAGTTGATCCGTCTGGTCGACGCTCTGCAATTCCACGAAGCGAACGGCGAAGTCTGCCCTGCCAACTGGAAAAAAGGCGACAAAGGCATGAACGCTTCGCCAGAAGGCGTTGCCGCTTACCTGACCGAGCACGCTGCCGCTCTGTAAGGCGCACGCTCCAGCTATAAAAAGCAGGTACAAAAAAACCGGCCATCGAGGCCGGTTTTTTTTATGGGCGGGATAACGCCGGGACTGTGCAGGAGCGAGCAAGCTCGCTCCTGCAACACATCAATCGTCGAAGTCTTCCCAGCCACCCATCTGTTTCCAGCGATTGACGATGCCGCAGAACAGCTCTGCCGTCTTCTCGGTGTCATAGCGAGCCGAGTGAGCCTCGCGACCGTCGAAGTCGATGTCTGCTGCCTGGCAAGCCTTGGCCAGCACGGTCTGGCCGTAAGCGAGGCCGGCGAGCGTTGCGGTATCGAAACTGGAGAACGGATGGAATGGATTGCGCTTCATGTCCAGCCGCGCAACCGCCGCATTGAGGAAGCCCAGGTCGAAGCTGCTGTTATGCCCGACCAGGATCGCCCGTTTGCAGCCATTGGCCTTGAGGGCCTTGCGCACGCCGCGGAAGATATCGTTCAGGGCAGACTCTTCACTCACGGCCATGCGTAGCGGGTGATCGAGCTTGATCCCGGTGAACTCCAGGGCCGCCGCTTCGATGTTCGCGCCTTCGAACGGCTCGACACGGAAGAAGTAGGTGTGATCGGGGTAAACAAAACCCTTTTCATCCATGGCGATGGTGGTCGCGGCGATCTCCAGCAGGGCGTCGGTAGCCGAATTGAAGCCACCGGTTTCTACGTCGACGACTACCGGCAGGTAACCACGGAACCTGGCCGCCATTGGATGACGCGGGCCGCCTCCGCCGCCATTGCCTTCCAGTTCGTCGTCGAAATGGTCTTCACTCACGCGTGTTCCTCCAGCAGGCGCCAGCGCAGTTTTTCACCGGCGCGCAGCGGGATAACGGTCAGCTCGCCAAATGGCAGGCTGGTCGGGGCGGTCCACTCTTCGCGGACCAGGGTGATGCGATCGGTGTTGGCCGGCAGGCCATAGAACCGAGGGCCATTGAGGCTGGCAAAGGCCTCGAGCTTGTCCAGCGCATTGCGCTGTTCGAAGGCTTCGGCATACATCTCGATGGCCGCATAGGCGGTGTAGCAACCGGCGCAACCGCAGGCCGCTTCCTTGGCGTGCTGGGCGTGGGGGGCCGAGTCGGTGCCGAGGAAGAACTTCTCGCTGCCGCTGGTGGCCGCGTCGAGCAGGGCTTCCTGGTGGGTATTGCGCTTGAGGATCGGCAGGCAATAGAAGTGCGGCCGGATCCCGCCCACTAGCATGTGGTTGCGGTTGTACAACAGGTGATGCGCGGTAATGGTCGCGCCCACGTTGGCCGAAGCCGAGTTGACGAACTGCACGGCATCGGCGGTGGTGATGTGTTCGAAGACCACTTTGAGGGCCGGGAAACGCTCGACCACGCGACGCATGTGCTCGTCGATGAAGATTTTTTCGCGGTCGAACACGTCGACATCGCCCCGGGTGACCTCACCGTGGATCAACAGCGGCATCCCGACTTCGGCCATGGCCTCAAGTGCAGGGAAGATCTTGTCGATGCTGGTGACGCCAGAATCCGAGTTGGTGGTCGCGCCGGCCGGGTACAACTTGGCGGCGTGAATGAATCCGCTGGCCTTGGCCTCGCGAATTTCTTCGGGCTGGGTGCGGTCGGTCAGGTACAGGACCATCAGTGGCTCGAACAGGCTGCCGGCCGGGCGGGCAGCGAGAATCCGCTGGCGATAGCCGTCGGCTTCGGCCGCATTGCGCACCGGTGGAACCAGGTTGGGCATGATGATGGCGCGGCCAAAGGTGCGCGCGACATCCGCGACGGTATTGGTCAACACGGCACCATCGCGAAGATGAATATGCCAGTCGTCGGGACGCAGCAGGGTCAGGCGGTCGGACATGAGGGGATTCCAGGCGGGTCAAACTCAAGGGAATGCTACCGGAAAAGACTCTTGCAGGCACTCGCTATCAAGTTTTGCAGGAAGCTTCCGATATCCAACAGGTATGCCGTAAACATGTGTGTGTCGGTCTTTTTGTTGTAGAAACCAGTGGAGCCTCCCGTGCGCCAGCGTTATTTAGCCTTGCTCAGTGTGTTTGCCAGCCTTCCGGCGATGGCGCTCACTTTCCAGACACGTCTGGAGAACATTGAGTGGACGGTCGAAGGCGACAAGTTCGAATGCCGCCTGACTCAGCCGGTTACCGACTTCGGCTCTGGCGAGTTCGTGCGTCGTGCCGGCGAGCAGGCGACGTTTCGTCTGAAAGCCTACAACCCGATGATCGGCGGTGGTTCGGCGACCTTGCTGGCCGCTGCCGCGCCGTGGCAGCCGGGCCGTGACGATATCAACCTGGGCACGGTGAGAATCGGCAGTGGCAACATATTGTTCAACAGCTCACAGGTTCAGGCCGGGCGTCTGATCAGTGGCCTGATGGACGGTCGCAGCCCGGTGGTTCGACATTCTTCGGGGGATGGGCGGGTGTCGGAAGTACGCTTGTTACCGGTCAGGTTCACCCAAGCGTTTGCCGACTACCAGGGTTGTGTGGCGAAACTGTTGCCACAGAATTTCGAACAGGTGAAGCAATCCGAAATCGGCTTCCCCGGCGGCGGAATCGAACTCGACAGCGCCGCAAAAGCCAAACTGCAGGTGATGCTGGAGTACATGAAGGCCGATCCGACGGTCTATCATATTGAACTCGACGGGCACTCCGACAACAGCGGCAACCGCCTGACCAATCGCGACCTGTCGCGGCGCCGAGCCCTGGCAGTGATGGAGTTCTTCAAGGCCAACGGCATCCAGGAGTCGCAAATCACCCTGCGTTTCCATGGCGAGCGTTATCCGGTGGCGCCTAACACCAACAACATCAACCGTGCGAAGAACCGTCGAGTAGCGGTACGCCTGGAGCGCGGAGCACCCGTGGAACAAGTCGCCCCGCAAGCGACGAAAGCGGCCACATCGGCAACTTCCTGACTCTTTGGTCATCGTCGCCCTCTCGACATAATCTGTCGCTTCGTCGTCATAAGCTGTCGCGCCACTGTAAATTATTCTGCATGAGCGGTAGACTTCCCGGCTTTCCGTAGAACCCCGTGGAGTGATGGCATGGCGGACGTAAACAAGGTCGTTCTGGCGTATTCCGGCGGCCTGGACACTTCGGTGATCCTCAAGTGGCTGCAGGATACTTATAACTGTGAAGTGGTGACCTTCACCGCTGACCTGGGGCAGGGCGAAGAGGTCGAACCTGCACGCGCCAAGGCTCAGGCCATGGGCGTCAAAGAGATCTACATCGACGACTTGCGCGAAGAGTTCGTGCGCGATTTCGTTTTCCCGATGTTCCGCGCCAACACCGTTTACGAAGGCGAGTACCTGCTGGGTACTTCCATCGCTCGTCCGCTGATCGCCAAGCGCCTGATCGAAATCGCCAACGAAACCGGTGCAGACGCCATTTCCCATGGCGCCACCGGCAAGGGTAACGACCAGGTTCGTTTCGAACTCGGTGCGTACGCCTTGAAGCCAGGTGTGAAAGTGATCGCTCCGTGGCGCGAATGGGACCTGCTGTCCCGTGAAAAGCTGATGGACTATGCCGATAAGCACGCGATCCCGATCGAGCGCCACGGCAAGAAGAAGTCCCCTTACTCCATGGATGCCAACCTGCTGCACATCTCCTATGAGGGCGGCGTGCTGGAAGACACCTGGACCGAGCACGAAGAAGACATGTGGCGTTGGACCGTTTCTCCGGAAAACGCTCCAGACAAGCCGCAGTACCTGGAACTGACCTACCGCAACGGCGACATCGTCGCGCTGGACGGCGTCGAAATGACTCCGGCCACCGTGCTGGCGACCCTGAACCGTATCGGTGGTGAGCACGGTATCGGCCGTCTCGACATCGTCGAGAACCGCTACGTGGGCATGAAGTCCCGTGGCTGCTACGAAACCCCTGGCGGTACCATCATGCTGCGTGCCCACCGTGCGATCGAATCGATCACCCTGGACCGCGAAGTGGCTCACCTCAAAGACGAGCTGATGCCCAAGTACGCCAGCCTGATCTACACCGGCTACTGGTGGAGCCCTGAGCGTCTGATGCTGCAACAGATGATCGATGCGTCCCAGGTCAACGTGAACGGCGTTGTGCGCCTGAAGCTGTACAAGGGTAATGTGATCGTCACTGGCCGCAAGTCCGACGACTCGCTGTTCGACGCCAATATCGCGACCTTCGAAGAAGATGGCGGCGCGTACAACCAGGCGGATGCAGCGGGCTTCATCAAGCTCAACGCCCTGCGCATGCGCATTGCGGCGAACAAAGGCCGGAAGCTGTTCTGAGACCTTTGAAATCGTGATGGTTACCTGGCCTCGTCCTCGACGAGGTCAGGTACCTGAAAACGGGGTGTGACGCCAGTTACTGCGTTGTCGGGTGTTTTCGTATCCGATGATGATTTCCTGTTTTTCTCCTGCTCAATGGCCTGACCTGTACTAAACGTTGTTGTTCGCCGGTTGCTCGGCCTGATCAATGACCGACAGCCTGTGCGAGTCTGGATTGTAGGTCACATAAAAGGCGTCACTGCGCTTGCTGGCCTGCCTTGAATGTTCATGCGCACCGGCTTTCAGTAATTTCTCCGAAACGGCACAAGTGACAAACACAATCACATACGCCGCCTTTTCCCGTGGCCTCTGGATTTTTTCCAGCAGCGCTCCAAACTCGACCTCTCTGTTCATCCAGCGTACATCGACGATGTAGAGGTCTTTTACCTGTTCCGGCAGCTGAAGGTGATGCTGGACGGATACGGTGGTTTGCAGACCGATCCCGGTTGGCGGGTCCTGTGCGCCACAGGGCGTTCGGGTTGACTGGCAGTCATTCGTTGACGTCTCCAGTGCGGGGTTTTCAGATGGCTTTGCGGAGGCTTTCTTTTCCGAACGCCCAACATCATCCATGACCTTCATGAAGTGCTTGCCCTTTTCAAAATCGGAAGGCGCATAAAGTGATTTATAGTTGAAGTTGAGTGTCGCGAAAAAAAGTAAAATTAAATAGAACGGAAAGCTGATCAGGAACCAGACGTAGAGTTCTCTTTCCTCCTGATCAAGGAAGGGTAGAGAGACGGCTGCCGAAGTTTCAGATAGCGCTGCGAATATCGCGATAATTGTCATTGGGTTGGTGACTCGTTTGTTTATCATGTTTTGTACTCATGTCGGATTGTCTGTTCTCGAGTGGTTTATGAGGTTGGTTTGATGTGGTGGTTATTGTAATGTTTTTTAGTGTCTGCTGGTTTTTGGCGGGTTATTATTTGTTTGTTGTATTGCTCTTAGGGTTCTTGAATTTTTGGCATGTTTTAATGATTGCTCAAAAAATATTATTTGCTGTAAGAGTAAATGGATGCTGGGTGTGTGATATTTCCGGTGTGAGTGTTGAATACGTAAATATCAGTTACGTTTTGACGGAGAGGTAGAGGCTAGTGTTTTTCAGGGCGCGGCCGATCAAGCTGGTACTCGGAAAATTTTGGTCGTAAATCGACAGGGGTGGCTGCTGGAAAGTGCGACACACTGACGCTGATACAGTTTTCAATTCATTCCGTTCGAGGGATTTTTGTAGGAGAAATCCGTGTTGTTTGTAGGGTATGTCTCTTGGTGTGGGTGGCCGGGAGGGGCGACATGCCATGGGTGAAACGACTAGGCTATTGTGCGGGCTCTAAAAATTCGAACAGCGAAAATTGGACTTGCCCATGAATAAAGTGCTGATCGTGGATGATCACCCCGTCATTCGTCTTGCGGTACGTATGCTAATGGAGCGTCATGGCTACGAAGTTATTGCAGAAACCGATAATGGTGTGGACGCACTGCAACTAGCCCGTGAACTTATGCCGGACATTGTCATTCTGGATATCGGGATTCCGAAGCTGGACGGATTGGAAGTCATCGCGCGTTTGTCTTCGGCCTCAATGCCGATGAAAGTGCTGATCTTGACTTCCCAGGCACCGGGACATTTTTCGATGCGTTGCATGCAGTCCGGTGCAGCCGGTTACGTCTGCAAGCAACAAGACCTCACGGAGTTGCTCAGTGCAATAAAGGCCGTGTTGTCAGGTTACAGTTACTTTCCTAATCAAGCCTTGCATACCGTGCGTTGCAGTTTGGGGAATGCCAGTGAGGCCGATATGGTTGATCGGTTGTCGGGGCGGGAAATGATGGTCCTGCAACAGTTGGCCCGAGGAAAGACCAATAAAGAGATTGCCGATGGAATGTTTCTCAGCAATAAAACAGTCAGTACTTACAAGACCCGCCTGTTGCTCAAGCTCAATGCGCGGTCTCTGGTCGATCTGATCGAACTGGCACAACGCAATGGTCTGGTGTGATGACATAATTGCGCGACAAGGGGCGCCTACCGGGGTATGGCACTTAGAAAAAAAGCCTCCGTTTCGGGAGGCTTTCAGGTGTCATAAATCAAAATCGTAATCGGCCAATTGCTTTTGCAGTCGGCGCTCCTCCAGCAGGTTGTCGATGGTGCGGCGTTTGCTCAGATTAGTTTTCGCCACTTCAACCACCGGCTCGGCGTCATCGGTTTCGGCGGTGGTGAAATCGTCTTCTACGTCCAATTGCTCTTTGCCAGTACTCATTTAGTTGCTCCAGGCTAAGAAGGCCTTTGGCGCTCCTTATATCGACAATCTCCCGGCGGGTAAAAAAGATTTTTTCAATCGACAATTCAATAAACCTAATAGCGCCTCAATCGTCGGAGGTTTTGTGCTTGTATTCGCACAAGTCCTCGATCCGGCAGCTTCCGCATCGGGGCTTGCGGGCCAGGCAGACATAGCGGCCGTGAAGAATCAGCCAGTGATGGGAGTCGAGCAGGTACTCCCTGGGCACGAATTTCATCAGTTTTTTCTCGACTTCCACCACATTCTTGCCGGGAGCAATACCCGTCCGGTTGCTGACCCTGAAAATATGCGTGTCGACGGCCATGGTCAGCTGACGGAATGCCGTATTGAGTACCACAT
This sequence comes from Pseudomonas sp. S2_F07, assembly GCF_054668325.1. Taxonomy (NCBI): domain Bacteria; kingdom Pseudomonadati; phylum Pseudomonadota; class Gammaproteobacteria; order Pseudomonadales; family Pseudomonadaceae; genus Pseudomonas; species Pseudomonas sp. S2_F07. Next base: position 2,666,940 of record NZ_CP162758.1, on the reverse strand, counting down.
TGGCGGTCTTGCGGCCGACGCCGGGCAGTGCCTCCAGCTCTTCGCGGGTTTGTGGCACTTCACCGGCGTGACGCTCGACCAGCAAGCGGCAGGTTTCGATCACGTTTTTCGCTTTGCTGTTGTACAGCCCGATGGTCTTGATGTACTCCGAGAGCCCTTCGACACCCAGGGCATGGATCGCTGCCGGGGTATTGGCGACCGGGAACAGCCTGGCCGTGGCCTTGTTGACGCCCACATCGGTCGACTGCGCCGAGAGAATCACGGCGATCAGCAATTCGAAGGGTGAGGAATAGGCCAGCTCGGTCTTTGGTTCCGGGTTGTCCTCGTGCAGTCTGCGGAAGATTTCCAGACGTTTTGCGGCATTCATGGGTAGTACGTTTCCTCGAAGGCAATCAGTGTGTGGGCGTGGGGCGCCAGGCCTGCCAGGCGGCGATCAGCAGCCCGAGCAGGATGAACCCGCCAGGGACCAGGGTGGCCAGGCGCAGGCCATCGTCAGCCATCAGTACCCAGCCTTGCCAGTCAGTTTGTGTTGCGCCGGACAGCCACGATAGAGGGTTTCCAAGTGCTCCGTTGCCGATGAGTTCGCGCAGCAGGCCCAACGCGATCATCAACGTGGCAAACAGGGCATTGAGTCGCCGGCGTTGGCGCCAACCGTTCTGAAAGAACCCGGTGTGTTCCAGTACGACGCATTGCAAGGCGATCAGGGCGCCGTAAAACCCCAGATGCTGCTGCCATTGCAGCGACCAGACTTGTGCCATGAGTTCCGCGCAACTGGTGAGCGTGGCCGCCAACAGGATGCTGGCCAGCAAGCAGGTCGCCGGGACCAGTCGGGATCGCAGGACGCCCATGGCCAGGCTGAACAACTCGGTCACCACCATGAACATCAGGCATAGGCCAAGTGCGGCCATCAGCGAGTGGGTGGCGCCGATCAGCGGTGTCAGCATCAAGGCGTTACGCAGAGTCGAGGAGCTATCCATGGGCAGGGATTCCGAGCAGTTGTTGCCGGTGTTCATCGAAGTAGCGCAAGGCATCGTGGATGGCATTGATCACCGCTCTTGAGGTGATGGTCGCGCCTGCGATCTGATCGAACTGCCCTTGATCCTTTTTCAGCGCCCAGCCGCTGTCACCGGGTTCTGTTCGAGACTTGCCGGAAAAAACCCGGAGCCAGGCATTGGGCCAGTCGGCGATCTTTGCCCCCAGCCCTGGTGTTTCCAACTGTTTGAGGGTTTTGACGCCCAGCAACCTGCCGTTGGCGTCGACAGCGATCAACAGGTCGATGGCACCGGCGTAGCCAAGGGTTTGACTGCGCAGCAACACCGCGACGGGTTGATCGCCCCGGGTCGCCAGATAACCACCGAGCAAGGTGCTGTTGGTCAGTGGGGTTGCTTCAATCGTTATGGGGTGTTCGAGTGGTTGATTGTCGTAGCTGTCCGGCGCGATCAGGTCCAGCAGATGACCGCTGTCGATCAGGCGCTGTTCGGCTGCAATGCGCGGCGCGCTGCCGAGTTGCACGAAGTAGGTCATGCCGAGGCCCAATGCGGCCAAAAGCACCACAAGTGCGATGCTTGATGTCCGGTTCATGGCGCCTCCGGCTGTTGCCTGGCTGCTACGAACCGCTCCAGCGCCGGCACGCACAGGTTCATCAACAGCACCGCGAAGGCGATGCCGTCCGGATAACCACCCCAGGTACGAATCAGATAAGTCAGGAGCCCGACGCCGACGCCGAACAGCAATTTCGCGCCAGGGCTTCTGGGGCCGGACACCGGTTCGGTGATGATAAAGAACGCCCCCAGCATGGTCGCGCCACTCAGCAGGTGAAACAATGGCGAGCCATGGGAGTCGGAGCCCGAACCGTTCCAGCACAGCAGGCTGATGATGAACAGGCTGGCCAGCATGCCAACCGGTGCATGCCAACTGATCACCTTTCGTTGCAGGAGAAACATTCCACCCGCCACAAAGGCCAGGTTCACCCATTCCACCCCCCGGCCGCCAAAGTGGCCGAATGCCGGGTTGCCGGCAAACAGTTCATCAATGGTCAGGCTTTTGTTGATCCGCAGACTGTCCAGTGCGGTGGCCTGCACCCACGCATCCGGCATTTGGCCGATGCCGAACACGTGCTGCAAGCCGCTCGGTAGATCCATGCCATGGGGCGATGGCCAAAGGGTCATTGGGTAGGGAAAGGTCACCAGAACCAGCGCCAAACCGAGCATCGCCGGGTTGAAGGGATTCAAGCCGACGCCGCCATACAAGTGCTTGCCGAATACCATCGCAAAAGCGGCTGCACTGAGGGTCAGCCACCATGGGCAGTAAGGTGGCAGCGCCAGAGCCAGCAGTGCGGCACTGACCAGCGCGCTACCGTCACTCAAGGTTGGCCCCGGCGGTCGCTGGCGCAAATGCATGACAGCGGCCTCGACGGCCAACGCGGCAGTGGCCGCCAGAACCAGATTGATCAACATGCCCCAGCCATACAGCCAGAACGCCGCCAGCATTCCCGGCAGCGTGGCCAACAGCACCAGTTTCATCGCCTGTTGCAGGCGATCATCCACCACGTCAAGGGCTGGCATGGGCGTCTACCAGGCGTTCGGCTTCACCGAGTGCGCGCTCCAGGGCTTCGATTTGCTCCGCCGGTGCCTCGTTGGCCTGAGCCTTCTTGAGTTCGGCGCGGCGCATGGCCAACTGGATCTTGGCCCGTTTCAGATCGGCATCATTTGACGACACAGCTGCGACCGTCGGTGCAGGGGCCGATGGGGCGACACTTTCCAGGTGCGCGAGGTTTTTCTCGGCGGCTTCGAACTGCTGTTGCAGGGCAATCAACTGCGATTGCTGTTCGAAGGTTGGCGGGTGCCCAAAGGCCTTCAGCGATTTGTGCAACTGCGCCCGACTCATCGCAACATCGATCCTGGCCTTTTTCAGTTCGCCATCGGCATTGGCGGTTTTCTGTGCGCGGACGCGTTCGAGGGCCGCCTGCACCGGGTCGGCTGTCGTCTCGGCAGGTTGCGCGGCTCGCTGCCTTGCCTGGCGCTCGGCGACTTTCTGTTGTTCCTCACGCAGCAGGCGAGCATTGCGTTGTTCGAAGCGGCGCCGTGCGTGGTCGCGCTTGATAGTGCGGGCCTGCCGCGCCTGCGGTGTGAGGGCCAGGCCCCCGACAACGGGCAGTACCGTGTTCGGCAGCAACGGGCGCATTTCGATGCAGTCCACCGGGCACGGTGCCACGCAGAGGTCACAACCGGTGCACTCATCGATGATCACCGTGTGCATCAGTTTGGCCGCGCCGACGATGGCATCGACCGGGCAGGCCTGGATGCACTTGGTGCAACCAATGCACTCGGCCTCGCGGATATAGGCGATCTGCGCCGGGGCCGAGCCACGGCTGACATCCAGCTCCAGCACCGGCACCTTCAGCAAATCGGCCAGGGCCGCGATGGTTTCGTTGCCGCCTGGCGGACACTTGTTGATCGGCTCGCCATTGGCGATGCCTTCGGCGTACGGTTTGCACCCGGGGTGGCCGCACTTGCCGCACTGGGTTTGCGGCAAGAGAGCGTCGATGATTTGAATCAGACTCATGTTTTGATCAGTCCACTGAATCCGAGAAAAGCCACTGCGATCAGGCCGGCACCGATCAGGTCGATCGGCAAGCCGCGAAAGGGCAGGGGAACATCGTTGTCGGCCGTGCGTTCACGCAAATCAGTGAACAGGCTCAACACCAGCCAGAAGCCCAGCCCTGCACCGAGGCTCAAGGCTGTGGCGTGAAAGAAACCCTTGTCTTGCTGAGCGTTGAGCAAGGCCACGCCGAGCACGCCGGCATTGCCCAGCAGTAACGGCCAGAGGCCTTCGAACGGCAATGTCGAAAACACCCGGGCCAACAACTTCAGCAACGGGCTGATCAGCAGCACGCTCAATGGCAGAAACACAAACAGACGCAGCGACGTCAATTGCAGTGGCACCAGCAGCCATTGAAAGAACGCATAGCCGAGCATGCCCACGACCAGCATCAGGCAGGTCGTCGCAATGCCCAGGGCATGGACCTGACGGCGCTGGCCGGCCAGCAGCGGATCGACGGCCAACGGCCAGTGCAACACGATGTTGTTGATCAGGGCGGCGCTGATAAGCGTAAGCAGGATTTCGGTCATGATCGTCCATATCCGATGCTGGATAACTCTGTAGGAGCTGCCGCAGGCTGCGATCTTTTGACTTTGCTCTTAAAGAAGCCAAGATCGCAGCCTGCGGCAGCTCCTACAAGATGAAGCCAGACCTGAGAGACAGTATGGGCCAGACATGAAAATCCCACAGCCGCGCCAGGCACGACTGTGGGATCGATTTGCCGCAGACCTTACTTGATGCGCTGGCCCGGCTTGGCGCCGCTGTCAGGGCTGAGCAGGTAGATCTCTTCACCGCCAGGGCCGGCCGCCATCACCATGCCTTCGGAGATACCGAACTTCATTTTCCGTGGCTTGAGGTTGGCAATCATCATGGTCAGTCGACCATCGAGCTTGGACGGGTCCGGATAAGCACTCTTGATCCCGGAGAACACGTTGCGTTGCTCGTCACCGATGTCCAGGGTCAGGCGCAGCAGCTTGTCTGCACCTTCCACGTGTTCGGCCTTGACGATCAGAGCGACACGCAGGTCGACGGCGGCAAAGGTGTCGAATTCGATTTCCGGCGACAGCGGATCCTTGGCCAACTCGCCGTTGCCGGCAGGCGCGGCTTCGCCGGTGTCGGTCTGGCTGGCAGTCAGGTCTTCTTTCGAGGCGTCGGTCATGGCTTGCACCTTGACCGGGTCGATACGGGTCATCAACGGCTTGAACTCGTTCAGCTGGTGATTGCCGAGCAAGGTCGCGTGGTCGTTCCAGGTCAGCGGCGCGACGTTGAGGAACGCCTCGGCATCAGCGGCCAGCAGCGGCAGCACTGGCTTGAGGAAGATCACCAGTTGACGGAACAGGTTGACGCCGGTGGCGCAGATGGCCTGGACTTCATCCTGTTTGCCTTCCTGTTTGTTCAGCGACCACGGCGCCTTGTCGGCGATCCAGGCGTTGGCGCGGTCGGCCAGGCCCATGATCTCGCGCATGGCGCGGGCGAAGTCGCGGGCTTCATAGGCGTCGGCGATGCCTGGCGCGGCGGCCAGGAAGGCTTCGGACAGCTCGGGCGCGGCGTTGGTGTCGACCATCACGCCGGCATTGCCCTTGTTGATGAAGCCGGCACAACGGCTGGCGATGTTGACAACCTTGCCCACGAGGTCGGAGTTGACCTTCTGCACGAAGTCTTCGAGGTTCAGGTCCAGGTCGTCGACGCCACGGCCCAGCTTGGCCGCATAGTAATAGCGCAGATATTCCGGCGACAGGTGGTCCAGGTAGGTCCGGGCCTTGATGAAAGTGCCGCGGGACTTGGACATCTTCTGGCCGTTGACGGTCAGGTAGCCGTGCACGTTGATCCCGGTTGGCTTGCGGTAGCCCGCGCCTTCGAGCATGGCTGGCCAGAACAGGGCGTGGAAGTTGACGATGTCCTTGCCGATGAAGTGGTACAGCTCGGCGGTGGAGTCCTTGCCCCAGAACGCGTCGAAGTCCAGCTCCGGCGTGCGGTTGCACAGGTTCTTGAAGCTGGCCATGTAACCGATCGGCGCATCCAGCCACACGTAGAAGTATTTGCCCGGCTCGTCGGGGATTTCAAAACCGAAGTACGGCGCATCGCGGGAGATGTCCCACTGTTGCAGGCCGGCATCCAGCCATTCGGCGATCTTGTTGGCCACGGCATCCTGCAGGGTGCCGCTGCGGGTCCAGGTTTGCAGCATTTGCTGGAAGTCTGGCAGCTTGAAGAAGAAGTGCTGGGAATCCTTGAGCACCGGGGTGGCGCCGGAGATCGCCGACTTCGGATCCTTCAGGTCGGTGGGTGCGTAGGTCGCGCCGCATTTTTCGCAGTTGTCGCCGTACTGGTCTTCGGTGCCGCATTTCGGGCAGGTGCCCTTGATGAAGCGGTCGGCCAGGAACATTTTCTTTTCCGGGTCGAAGTACTGGGTGATCGAACGCGTGGCGATATGCCCGGCGTCACGCAGCTTCAGGTAGATCTGGCTCGACAGCTCACGGTTTTCTTCGGCGTGAGTGGAGTGGAAGTTGTCGAAGTCCACCAGGAAATCGGCAAAGTCGGCGCTGTGTTCAGCCTGGACGTTGGCGATCAGCTGTTCCGGGGTGATGCCTTCCTTTTCCGCGCGCAGCATGATCGCCGATCCGTGGGCGTCGTCAGCACAGACATAAATGCATTGATTGCCGCGGTGCTTCTGGAAGCGCACCCACATATCGGTCTGGATGTATTCCAGCATATGGCCAAGGTGGATCGAACCATTGGCATAGGGCAGGGCGCTGGTGACGAGGATCTTGCGTGGCTCGGACATGGGGCTCGGCTACTTGATGAAACGGAGGTCGGCCACTATAAAGCGCCGGCGCATATTTTTCACCCTGTGAGCCTGTTTCATTGGATGAGTAACAGGTGAAGGTTCAACATCCCGCCGAACGCTTAGAACAGGTACGATACCCATCATCTTTCCAGTCCTGTTTTCGGAGTTGCCCATGAGCGCCGTCAATCGCGCAGCGGTGGAAGCCGTCCTTCGCCAATACACCGACCCTTACCTGAACCAGGACCCGGTCAGCGCCGGGTGCGTGCGCAACATCGAGATCCAGGGCGAGCGCGTCAGCGTTCAGCTTGAACTGGGTTATGCCGCCGGGCTGTTCAAGAGTGGCTGGGCGCAGATGCTGGAAATGGCCATTCAGGGTCTGGATGGCGTGGCCAGTGCCAAGGTTGAAATCACCAGTGTGATCGCTGCGCACAAGGCTCAGGCGCAGATTCCGGGCCTGGCGAACGTAAAAAACGTGGTGGCCGTGGCGTCCGGCAAGGGCGGCGTGGGTAAATCCACCACGGCGGCCAACCTGGCCCTGGCCCTGGCCCGCGAAGGCGCCAAGGTCGGGATTCTCGATGCAGACATCTACGGCCCGAGCCAGGGCATCATGTTCGGCATCCCCGAGCGCACCCGCCCTGAAGTGAAGGACCAGAAGTGGTTCGTGCCGCTCAAGTCCCATGGCGTCGAAGTGATGTCCATGGCCTTCCTCACCGATGACAACACGCCGATGGTCTGGCGCGGGCCGATGGTCTCCGGCGCCTTGCTGCAACTGGTGACCCAGACCGCGTGGGGGGACCTGGATTACCTGGTCATCGACATGCCGCCTGGCACCGGTGACATCCAACTGACCCTGGCGCAGAAAGTGCCGGTGGCCGGCGCGGTCATCGTGACCACCCCGCAGGACCTGGCATTGCTGGACGCGCGCAAGGGTGTGGAAATGTTCCGCAAGGTCAACATTCCGGTGCTGGGCGTGGTGGAGAACATGGCCGTGCACATCTGCTCCAACTGCGGACATGCCGAGCATCTGTTCGGTGAGGGCGGAGGTGTGAAACTGGCCAACCAGTATGGCGTCGAGTTGCTGGCTTCGCTGCCGCTGTCGATGGTCATCCGCGAGCAGGCCGATGGCGGCAAGCCAACGGTGATCGCCGAGCCTGACAGCCAGATTGCGATGGTTTACCAGGAACTGGCCCGCCATGTGGGGGCGCGGATCGTGTTGCAGGAGGCTTTGACGCCGGCGATGCCGAATATCAGCATCAGCGACGATTGATTCCGGTCGCCTGTTGAAAGATCGCAGCCTGCGGCAGCTCCTACGGGGTGAATATCAGTCCCATGTAGGAGCTGCCGCAGGCTGCGATCTTTTGATCTTGCTTTAGATCCGCAACCCACCATCCATCTCCAGGATCCGACCGGTGTAATAGTCGTTCTCGAAGATGTAAGCCGCCGAATGGGCGATTTCTTCAGGCTTGCCCATGCGTTTGAGCGGGATCCCGGCAGTCATCTTCTCCAGCGCTTCAGGCTTCATGCCCAGGGTCATTTCGGTTTCGATGAAGCCCGGTGCAATGCCGGCGACGCGAATTCCGTAGCGTGCCAGTTCCTTGGCCCAGGTCACGGTTGCCGCAGCGACACCGGCCTTGGCGGCGGAGTAGTTGGTCTGACCGACGTTGCCGGCGCGGGAAATCGACGAGATATTGATGATCGCGCCGCTGTTGTTCAGCTCGACCATTTTCGCCGCGACTTCACGGGTGCACAGAAACACGCCGGTCAGGTTGACGTCGATGACGGCCTGCCACTGGGCCAGGCTCATCTTGGTCATTTCGCCATCCTTGACCTTGAGCAACAGGCCGTCGCGCAGGATCCCGGCGTTGTTGATCAAGCCATGGATCGCGCCAAAGTCTTCAGCGACCCGGGCAACCATGTGGGTCACTTGCTCTTCGTTGGCCACGTTGCACAGGTAGGCGCGGGCCTCGACACCCTGGGCCTTGCAGGCCGCGACCGCGTCGTCGAGTTTTTCCTGGTTCAGGTCCACCAGCGCGAGTTTCGCGCCCAGGCCTGCGAAATACTCGGCCATGGAGCGGCCTAAACCCTGGCAACCGCCAGTGATAATGATTACTTTGTCAGTGAGTTGCATTCGCATGCCCCGGTAGCAGGTCTGAGTGTTTTCCTTGTAGAGAGCCTCTCGATCTGCGCCTGACGTGGCCCGGCTGCACATGAGAACTGCCCCGATGGCGTGCTGGGACTTTCACCAGCAGCTCGTCCGTTTTTCTGACGGATTCTATTTAAGGAGTCATAAATTGAGCGTTGAAGCGGCTAAGCATGCACGAGAATTGCTCCTCAAGGAATACCGTGGGGTGCTCTCGACGCACTCCAAATCGATGCCCGGTTTTCCGTTTGGCTCCGTGGTTCCTTACTGCCTGGACGAGCAGGGCCGGCCGCTGATCCTGATCAGCCGTATCGCCCAGCACACGCATAACCTGCAAAAAGATCGGAAATGCTCGCTCTTTGTCGGCGAACGTGGCGCCGAAGATGTCCAGGCCGTTGGTCGACTGACTTACCTGGCCGAGGCGCATCAACTCGAAGACGAAGCCGCCATCGAGGCTGCTTCCGAGCGTTACTACCGCTACTTCCCGGAGTCGCAGGGTTATCACAAGGCCCACGATTTCGATTTCTGGGTGCTCGAGCCTGTACGCCACCGATACATCGGCGGTTTTGGCGCGATTCATTGGGTCAACGAGCTGACCCTGGCCAACCCGTTCGCCGGCAAGGCCGAAGTGAGCATGGTCGAGCACATGAACGCCGATCACGCCAAGGCCATCGCCCATTACGTCGATCTGGCCGGGCTGCCGAAAAACGTGCCGGCGCAAATGGTCGGTATCGATACCGAAGGCATGCACCTGCGTATCGGTCAAAGTCTGTACTGGTTGCCGTTTCAAGCGTCTTGTAATACGCCGACACAAGTTCGCGAAGCCTTGGTTTCTCTGGCCCACGCCGATCATTGGCCGAAAAATGAAGTGGCCGACGCTTGAATTCACGAAACGGCGACGTCATCTAAGGTGAACTGGCAAGGCATTCTTGCGTTGAGGAACCATTTGATGCGCCCTTTTTTGTTGCTCTTTCTGCTGTTCCCGGTGTTGGAGCTGTTCGTATTCGTCAAGGTGGCAGGGTCCATCGGGTTTTTCCCGGCCCTGCTGCTGATCATTCTCGGCTCGATGTTCGGCGTGTTTGTGCTGCGTATAGCTGGCCTGGCCACGGCACTGCGTGCCCGTGAAAGCCTGAGCCGCGGCGAACTGCCGGCCCAGACCATGCTCGAAGGCCTGATGCTGGCATTGGCCGGTGGCCTGCTGATTCTTCCGGGTTTCATCAGCGATGTGATCGGCCTGTTCATGCTGTTGCCGTTCAGCCGTCGCCTGCTGGCCAATAAAATGCGCCAGCGCGCCGAAGAGCAGGCGCTGCGTCAGCGAGCGTTCGCCGACGATCTCCAGGCCCGTGGCGGCCCGGTGCCTCGCGAACCGCTGGGCCGTGAGCCCAACGTGATCGAAGGCGAGTTCGAACACCGCGATACCAAGTAATACGCACATCGACACGGCACCTGCGGGTGCCGTGTCCGTTTGCGGGGCAGCGAACAGAAAATTTTTCGAACTCCGCCCTTGTAATAAGCTTATGCGCCCTTATGTAACGGTCACCGCAAGGTTTCTGGCGATCACGCCAGACAGACTTCCGCGGTTCGCTTGACGAACCGCACCCGGCGCCGCCGGACTTTGTTAAACCCGCCGGGACTACACCGGCCGATGAAAACCACAATTAGGAGAGATCGACAATGAAGCTTCGTCCTCTGCATGACCGCGTCGTCATCCGTCGCAGCGAAGAAGAAAAGAAAACCGCTGGCGGTATCGTCCTGCCAGGTTCGGCTGCTGAAAAAGCCAACAGCGGCGAAATCCTCGCTGTAGGCCCAGGCAAAGCACTGGAAAGCGGTGAAGTGCGTGCACTGTCCGTGAAAGTGGGCGACAAGGTTGTGTTCGGTCCTTACTCCGGCAGCAACACTGTGAAAATCGACGGCGAAGACCTGCTGGTAATGAGCGAGAACGAAATCCTCGCTGTTATCGAAGGCTGATTACCCGCTCATTTTCCCGCTACTTCAAAGTATTTAAGGAATATCGATCATGGCTGCTAAAGAAGTTCTGTTTGGCGATTCCGCCCGCAAGAAAATGCTCAAAGGCGTCAACGTCCTGGCTGACGCGGTAAAAGCGACCCTGGGCCCGAAAGGCCGTAACGTGATCATCGAGAAGAGCTTCGGCGCTCCGACCATCACCAAGGACGGCGTTTCCGTCGCCAAAGAAATCGAACTCGAAGACCGTTTCGAAAACATGGGCGCGCAGCTGGTCAAAGACGTTGCCTCCCGTGCGAACGATGACGCTGGTGACGGTACTACCACCGCTACCGTTCTGGCTCAGTCGATCGTCAACGAAGGCCTGAAAGCCGTCGCTGCCGGCATGAACCCGATGGATCTGAAGCGCGGCATCGACAAGGCGACCATCGCCATCGTCAAAGAGCTGAAAAACCTGTCCAAGCCATGCGCTGACACCAAGGCAATCGCTCAGGTTGGCACCATCTCGGCCAACTCCGACAACTCCATCGGCGACATCATTGCCGAAGCCATGGAAAAAGTCGGTAAAGAAGGCGTGATCACCGTTGAAGAAGGCACTGGCCTGGAAAACGAACTGTCGGTTGTAGAAGGCATGCAGTTCGACCGTGGCTACCTGTCCCCGTACTTCGTCAACAAGCCGGAAACCATGGTTGCCGAGCTGGACAACCCGCTGGTTCTGCTGGTCGACAAAAAGATCTCGAACATCCGCGAAATGCTGCCAGTGCTGGAAGCCGTTGCCAAAGCCGGTCGTCCACTGCTGATCGTTTCCGAAGACGTTGAAGGCGAAGCCCTGGCGACTCTGGTCGTGAACAACATGCGTGGCATTGTTAAAGTCGCAGCCGTCAAGGCTCCAGGCTTCGGCGACCGCCGCAAGGCCATGCTGCAGGACATCGCCGTTCTGACCGGCGGTACCGTTATCTCCGAAGAGATCGGCCTGAGCCTGGAAGCAGCCACCCTGGAAAACCTGGGCAGCGCCAAGCGCGTGACCATCTCCAAGGAAAACACCATCATCGTTGACGGTGCTGGCGTAGCAGGCGACATCGAGTCCCGCATTGCTCAGATCCGTGCCCAGGTTGCCGAAACCTCCTCGGACTACGACCGTGAAAAACTGCAAGAGCGTCTGGCCAAGCTGTCCGGCGGCGTTGCAGTGATCAAGGTTGGCGCTGGTTCCGAAGTCGAAATGAAAGAGAAGAAAGCCCGCGTTGAAGACGCCCTGCACGCTACCCGTGCAGCCGTTGAAGAAGGCGTGGTACCTGGCGGTGGCGTTGCGCTGATCCGCGCTCTGCAAACCCTGAACGATCTGAAAGGCGACAACGCTGATCAGGACGTAGGTATCGCTGTTCTGCGCCGTGCCGTTGAAGCACCGCTGCGTCAGATCGCTGCCAACAGCGGTGACGAGCCAAGCGTTGTGGTCAACGAAGTCAAGAACGGCAAAGGTAACTTCGGTTACAACGCTGCGACTGGCGAATACGGCGACATGATCGAAATGGGCATCCTGGACCCAACCAAGGTTACCCGTTCGGCTCTGCAAGCTGCATCGTCGATCGGCGGTCTGATCCTGACCACCGAAGCTGCTGTTGCTGATGCACCGAAGAAAGACGGCGGTGCTGGTGGCGGTATGCCAGACATGGGTGGTATGGGCGGCATGGGCGGCATGATGTAAGCCAGCCTTACCCCTGTACGAAAAAACCCCGCCTGCGAAAGCCGGCGGGGTTTTTTTATTGCCCGGATTTCAATGTTCACATCGATCCATTGTGGGAGCGGGCTTGCTCGCGAAGGCAGTGTGTCAGTCGACATAGATGCTGAATGACATTCCGCTTTCGCGAGCAAGCCCGCTCCCACAAGGAACTGCATAAATCCTGTGGGAGCGTGGCTTGCCCGCGATGACGTCAGATCAGGCGCCGACAGGTTCTGCGGTGGTCCCGCGTTCAGCCTTCAACGCCGGTCGGTACAGAACGTAGTAATACGACCCCAAACAGATCAGCCAGCAGAACACCGCCGTCCACACGTTGTGCGAGAAGAAGTGTGCGCCCTGCATCATTCGCCCGATGGAGAACACCGAGCCGAGGGCGAAGGCGAAGACAAACGCTGCGCGAGCCATGCGCGGGCGACGGTCACGCAGTACGAAAAACAGGGCAAACAGGGTGAAGCCGGTGGCCGCATGGCCGCCGGGCCAGCAACGCCCCGGTTTTTCGGTGTGCGGGCGAGGGCTCAACAGTTCGCTGTAGGTCTCGTGACCGCCGAATTGCTCGAGGCTCCATGGGCATTGCACCGCGGTCACCGCTTTCATGGGCGTGACAAACGAAGTCGCCAGGCCCAAGGACAGCACCAGGCAACCCAGTTCCCGCTTGAACGGTTTGAGCCTGGCCATGAAGAACGACGCGATGTAGCCGAAGATGGCAAACACCGAGAAGGCGATGACCAGTTGCTTGGCGCGATCGTGGAGGATGTCCTCGAGAAAGTAACTGTGGCGGCCAATGAATTGCCCGGCTACCGGGTCGTAAAACAGTTTGGCCAGGTCCATGTCCAGACTGGTCAATTCGAGCAATACCAGAATGATCGCTGCTACGGCGGGGACTCCAAGGCACACCCGGAAATTGAGCGGACGAGGGGTAGGGCGGGCAAGGGTCGAAACCATGCTAGTTCCTTGATCAGTGAAATGTTCTCAAATGCGCAGCCGCGCGGAGTTTGAACCCGATTCTGTCGCCAGTGTGTGAATCGCGGGTGAAAAACTTGTTAAGGCTGTAGTCGGTCAATTTCCACGCTTTTGCGCTTCACTCAGTCCTAGCCGTGAGCTGAACTTCGCCTTAAGCTGCGCGGGCCACGACGGCCGTTACTGTGGACGGAGAGATTCCCATGCGAATTCTATTGGTTGAAGACAACCGCGATATCCTGGCCAACCTGGCCGATTACCTGGGGCTCAAAGGCTATACCGTGGATTGCGCTCAGGATGGTCTGTCGGGCCTGCATCTGGCGGCCACCGAGCACTACGATTTGATCGTACTCGATATCATGCTGCCCGGCATCGATGGCTACACCCTGTGCAAGCGCCTGCGCGAGGATGCCCGCCGCGAAACACCGGTGATCATGCTCACTGCCCGCGATCAGCTGGATGACCGTCTGCAAGGCTTCAAGTCGGGTGCCGATGACTACCTGATCAAACCGTTCGCCCTGTCGGAACTGGCAGCGCGTATCGAGGCGGTCATGCGCCGAACCCAGGGCGGCGGGCGGCGGACCTTGCAGGTCGGCGACCTGAGCTACGACCTCGACACCCTGGAAGTCACTCGCGAAGGCCGGTTGCTGAAACTCAACCCGGTCGGGCTGAAGTTGCTGGCCGTGTTGATGCAGAAAAGCCCTCATGTGTTGCGTCGTGAAATTCTTGAAGAAGCGCTCTGGGGCGACGACTGCCCGGACAGCGACAGCCTGCGCAGTCATGTCCACCAACTGCGCCAGGTGATCGACAAGCCGTTCGCCAAGCCATTGCTGCAAACCGTGCACGGTGTGGGGTATCGCCTGGCCGAGGGCCGTGATGGAGTTTAAGCAGAGCCTTGCCCAACGCATCATCATTGCCTTTGCGCTGATGAGCGCACTGGTGGCGGGCGCCTTTGCCATGGGCATCGTGGCGACCGTACACCTGGTGGAAGAAAAACTGATTTCGGCCGGTCTGGGTGGCGATTTACAGCGCCTGCTGCTGATGGACAATGTCACGGACTGGAGTCATCGTCCCGAACCGGACCAATTGTTCTACTTCAGCAACGGGCCAGGCGATTTCAGGTTGCCCAAGGATTTGCGGCACCTGGAGCCGGGTTTCCACGAAGTGTTCCGTGAAAACCTGTCGTACCACGCCATGGTCGAAATCGTCGACGGCCGACGTTACGTGCTGTTGCAGGACCAGAGCGACTTCGAAGAGCGTGAACGGGTGCTGTTTGCCGTGGTACTGGTGGGATTCGTGCTAAGCCTGGCACTGGCGGTGTTTCTTGGCTGGGTGCTGGCGCGCAAGGTCATGGCGCCGGTGGTGCGGCTGGCCCGCCAGGTACGCCATCGCGATCAACTGCTGGGTTTGGCTCCTCCCTTGGCTCCGGATTATGCCGCCGACGAAGTGGGCGAACTGGCCGTGGCGTTCGATGCCACCCTCGGGCGCTTGCGTCAGGCCCTGACCCGCGAGCGGCTGTTCACCAGCGACGTCAGCCACGAATTGCGTACGCCCCTGATGATCCTGGCCAGTTCCTGCGAGTTGTTGCTGGAAAACCCGGGGCTCGATCAGCGCGGTCGCGCCCAGGTCGAGCGCATTGCCCGGGCCTGTGAAGAAATGCGTGAGCTGGTGCAAACCTTTCTGATGCTCGCCCGTGCCCAGCGCGAAGACGCCAGCATGTCGCCGCAGCAGTCCCTGGGCCAGGTAGCCGAGGGCCTGGTCGGTCTGTGGCGCGAGCCCATTGAAAGCAAAGGGTTGAAGCTGATCTTCGAACCGGGCAACCCCGAGGCCAATGGCTACAATGCGACGCTCCTGCACGCGGTGATGGGTAACTTGCTGCGCAACGCCTTGCACTATACCGAGCGGGGCTTCATTCGCCTTAGCCTGACGGGCACCGGATTTCTGGTCGAAGACAGCGGTGTGGGCATTCCCGAGGAAAAACGCGAGGCGATGTTCGAACCCTTCGTTCGGGGCACTGAAAAACGCGGGGAAGGCTTGGGCCTGGGGCTTTCACTAGTGCAGCGGATCTGTGAAAACCAGGGTTGGAACGTCAGCCTGACAACCATGGAGCCCAGTGGCTGCCGTTTTCAGGTGGAGCTGTCCCGAACTTGATCTGTTAAGTCAGGCGTCCAGCAAACCCTGTCATTTCCGTAAAACCCTGTAATACTTCAGGGTTTCCCATAACGATATTTTCACAAATGGATGACCAGTCACTGACACTACAAAATCTAAGGTAGCTGCTATCAGAAGTTCAGGAGACCTGATGATGGACGGCCCGATCAAGCTCGATTTCTCGGAAAAGTACGACGATCAACACGCGCAACGCTATTTGCGCAAACACCAGGAAGGTCTCGGCCGTCGATTGTCCCACTGGCGTGACGAACAACTGGCGCGCAAGGCGCTGGCCCTGGTTGGCGAGCCTGGTCTGGTCCTCGATTTGCCTTGTGGTGCAGGGCGGTTCTGGCCCTTGTTGGCGGAAAAATCCAACCGTGTGATCATCGGCGCCGATAACTCGCAGTCCATGCTCAAGATCGCAACCCAGGCGCAACCTGCCGATGTGGTGAAACGGGTACAACCCTTGCACACATCCGCATTCGACATCGCCTTGCCGGACAACGCCGTCGACAGCATCTTTTGCATGCGCTTGCTCCACCACATCGGTGAAGCCGGGCATCGCATGGCTATTTTGCGTGAATTCGAGCGGGTTTCCCGTGACAGCGTGATCCTTTCGCTGTGGGTCGATGGCAACTTCAAGGCCTGGAAACGCAAGCGTTCGGAGAAAACCCGTGGGCAGGAAGGTTACCAAAACCGGTTTGTGTTACCGGCCGCTACCGTAGAGAAGGAATTTGAGCAGGCGGGTTTCCGGATCCAGGAACAACTGGACTTTTTGCCGCTCTATGCCATGTGGCGAGTTTACGTATTACGCAAGAGGTAACAGGATGGCAGTGCAGTGTGCAGCAGAAACGGAAGTCGTTCCCCAGGACCGCTTCGATCATTTCTGGAATCAGCGCGGTGAATGGGTAGAAGAACCCAATGTCCGTCGCGGCGGGGAAAGCGGTGTTCAACGCCTGATGGGCAGTGATGGTCAACTGCTCTACGTCAAGCGCCAGACCGGGCATATCCATCGTAGCTTGCAGCACCCTTTCGGGCGGCCTACGGTACTGCGCGAGCATGCTGCGCTCATCGGTGTGACCGAGCTTGGCGTACGGGTTCCGGAAATCGTTTTCTGTGGCGCACAGCGCGATCCCGTACACAAATGGCGTGCCTTGCTGGTCACCAAGTCGCTGGACGGCTTCGTGGAAATTGATCGCTGGTACGCCGGTGGCGGTCGCGAGCGTCATGGTGAAGTTATAAACGAACGAGTGCTCAAGGACCTGGCTGAAAACCTGGCCCGCATGCACAAGGGCCGCTGGCAGCATGGTTGCCTTTACGACAAGCACGTATTCGTTCGTGTGACCGGTGAGGACGAGATGGCCAGGGTCGAAGTTGCCCTGATCGATCTGGAGAAGTGCCGCAAGCGTTTAACGGCCTATCGCGCAGCAGTCCATGACATCAAGCAATTGCGTCGCCATTCGTCGTTCAGCGACGCAGACTGGAAAAAGCTCATCTACTTTTATGAGACGGCGTTTGGCAGCGCTATCAAGGGTTTATAGCGATGAAACTCGAAATTGCACGAGGTTTGTTTCTGGTAGGAGCCTTGGCAGTTGCATCGATCGCGATGGCAACCTGGGAGCAACCACGCCCCCAGGTTCTCAGCTCGATAAGCGCAGAAGAACATTGTCCGTTGCCACGGGTTGCCAAGGCATCCGTGGCCACTCGACCCGATCATGACTTGTTGCTGTTCATGTTCGGACTCTCTCAGGGATTGAGGCCGCAGAGTTGAACCGATTGAAGCCAAAATGAAAGGCCTCGCTATGCGAGGCCTTTTTTTTATTGCCCTGATTTTCAATACAACAGGAATCAATGTGGGAGCGAGCCTGCAGATACATCTGTTTCAGCGCTTATCGGGTTTGGCCACCAAGGTGTAGACGCAGGGCAACACAAACAGTGTGAACAACGTGCCGATCGACATGCCCGTCGCGATGACCGTGCCGATGTCGAACCGGCTGACCGCGCCAGCACCGCTCGCGATGATCAATGGCACCATGCCGAACACCATCGCCGCGGTGGTCATCAGGACCGGACGCAACCGGATGGCTGCCGCTTCCTCTACCGCTTCGCGCGCTGTCAGGCCCTTGTCCTTGCGTAGCTGGTTGGCGAACTCGACGATCAGGATGCCGTGCTTGCTGATCAGCCCGATCAAGGTCACCAGCCCTACCTGGGTATAGATATTCATGCTCGACCAACCCAGGAACAGCGGAATCAATGCGCCGCAGATAGACAGTGGCACGGTGACCAGGATCACCAGCGGGTCGCGGAAACTTTCGAACTGGGCCGCCAGCACCAGGAAAATGATCGCCAGTGCCAGGGCAAAGGTAACCCACAGGGCGCTGCCCTCCTGTACGTACTGCCTCGATGCGCCAGCGTAGTCGAAGGCAAAGCCGGCGGGTGCCTCTTCCCGGGCGATCTGGCGCACCAGGTCGATGGCTTCCCCCATGCTCACCAGCGGTACGCCGGACAGGATGGCCGAGTTGAGTTGCTGGAACTGGTTCAGCTGTCTCGGTCGAGCGCGGTCGCTGACGGTGATCAGGGTCGACAACGCCAACAGTTCACCCTTGGTGTTCTTCACGTAGTAATTGTTCAGCCAGTCCGGATTGTCACGGAACGGCCGCTCGACCTGGGCAATGACCTTGTAGCTGCGACCCTCAATGGTGAATCGGTTGATCTCGCCTTCGCCGAGCAGGGTCGCCAGGGTTCCCCCCAGATCCTGCATGGAAACCCCCATCTGCGCAGCCTTGGCGCGGTCGATATCCACCACCACTTCCGGTTTGTCGAAGGCCAGGTCAACGTGGACAAACGCAAACTTGCCGGACTCCTTCGCGCGTTTTTTTACCCGGTCGACCACTTGCAGCAGCAATTCGTAATCGTTGGAGGAGTTGATGACGAACTGGAACGGCAAGCCTTCGCCGGTGCCCGGCAGTGACGGCAGGTTGAAGCCGAAAATCTGCAGCCCCGGGATCTTTTCCAGTTTGGCCTGCACCTCGGGCAGGATCGCCATTTGCGTGCGACTGCGATCGTCCCATGGCTTGAGCAGGAAACCGCCGATGCCCGATTGCACGCCGCTGAAACCGTTGATCTGGAACGACGAGTAGTACTCGGGAAACGCCTTGAAAATCGAGACGAACTCGTCGGTGTAGGTGTTCAGGTAGTCGAGGTTGGTCGGCTGCGGGGCGTTGGCAATCATGAAAATGATGCCCTGGTCCTCATCCGGTGCCAGTTCCGATTTGGTGAATTTGAGAAGGACCGGAATCAGGCACAACACGATTACGGCAAACACCAGCACCACAGGCCGGGTGTTGAGGGTGCCGTGAAGCAGGCTCTGGTAGCGGCGCTTGAGGCTTTCGAAAATCATGTCCAGGCGATGGGCCAGGCCGCTGGGGTTCTCGTCGTGACGCAGCAGAAACGCACACATCATCGGCGACAGGGTCAGGGCGACGATACCGGAAATCACCACCGCGCCGGCCAGGGTCAGGGCGAACTCCTTGAACAGCGCCCCGGTCAGGCCGGTCAGGAAACCGATCGGTGCATACACCGCCGCCAGGGTGATGGTCATCGAAACCACCGGCATGGCGATTTCCCGGGCGCCTTCAACGGCAGCCTCGAGCGGTGTCTTGCCTTCCTCGATGTGACGGTGAATGTTTTCCACCACCACGATGGCGTCATCTACCACCAAACCGATGGCCAATACCATCGCCAGCAGGGTGAGCAGGTTGATCGAGTACCCCATCATCTGCATGAAGAACATCACGCCGATCATCGACAGCGGGATGGTCACCACCGGGATCACCACCGAGCGCAGGGCGCCAAGGAACAGGAACACCACCACGATCACGATCAGTACCGCTTCGAACAGGGTCTTCACCACTTCGTCGATCGAGGCCTGGATGAACAGGGTGGCGTCGTAGGCGATTTCACCCTTCAGGTTCGGCGGTAGCTGGGCCTCCAGGTCCGGCATGATCTTGCGCACTTCCTTGATCACTTCCAGAGGGTTAGCGCCGGGCGTCGCCTTGATGCCGATGTACACCGAAGGGGTGCCACCGAACGAGCTGATGGAGTCGTAGTTTTCCGCACCCATTTCCACGCGCGCCACATCCCGCAGCAGCACACGGCTGTCGCCATCGACCTTGAGTGGAATCGTCCCGAAGGCTTCGGCGGACTTGAGTTCGGTATTGGCATTGATGCTGGTGACCACGTATTCGCCCTTCACCTCGCCGGCGGCCGAGAGGAAGTTGTACTGGCGCACCGCGTTGGTCACATCGCTGGCACTGAGGCCGAAACCCGCCAGCTTCATCGGGTCCAGCCACAGGCGCATGGCAAACACCTGGTTACCGAGGATCTCGGCTTCGGCCATGCCGGGCAAGGTCGCCAGCTTGGGCTGGATCACCCGTGACAGGTAATCGGTAATCTGCGGGTTGCTCAACTCCTTGCTGAAGTAGCTGATGTACATCAGCACTGACGCATCGGCAGACTCTTTACTCAGTACCGGGTCTTCAGCGTCCTGGGGCAGCTGGTTCTTGACCTCGTTGGCCTTGGCCAGCAGTTCGGTAAACAGACGGTCGCTGTTGGCGCCGACGCGCGCGTAGATCGAGATCACCGAGAAGTTCTGGCGACTGACCGAGGTCATGTAGTCGATGCCCTCGGCGCTGGCCAGGCTTTGCTGCATCGGTTGGGTGATGTAGCCCTGGATGGTCTCGGCGTTGGCCCCGGGGTAGGCGGTGGTCACCGTGATCAGGGCGTTTTCCATCTGCGGGTATTGGCGTAGCGGCAGCTTGCTCCAGGCCTGGAAGCCCAGCAGCACGATCAACAGGCTGACCACGGTAGCGAGTACCGGACGGCGGATGAACGGGTCGGTAAAAGCCATGGGAATTCCTTGATCAGTCCGCGCGTCGCGGGCTGTTCTGCCCGGTGAGGGTCTTGTCGTCGCTGATGGCAACGCGTGAGCCGTTATCCAGCTTGAGCTGGCCGGCGGTCACTACTTTCTCGCCGCTCTGCACGCCTTTGGTGATCATCACTTGCCCATCACGGCGTTCGCCGGTCTCGACAAAACGCCGTTCGGCGATCAGCACCGGTTGGCCCTTGTCGTCCTTAACCAGGCTGCCATCCTCAGCCTCCTTGGGCACGGCCACATACACGGAGTTGCCGTAGAGCGTGTAAGTAATTGCGCTTTCCGGCACCACGATGCGCGGCTGCGGGTCGGGCAGGAGTACCTGGAGGTTGGCGAACATGCCTGGCATCAACTTGCCGTCAGGGTTGGCCAGAGTGGCGCGGACCTGCACGTTACGGGTGCTGTTCTCGACTTTAGGGTTGATTGCACTGATGGTGCCGGGGTACTCCAGGGTCGGATACGCCGCGACAATGACCTGCACCGGCTGGCCGAGCGCAATCTTCGGCACCGACTGCTCGGGCACGAAAAAGTCGACATACAGGCTACTGAGGTCTTGCAGGGTGGCAATCATGGTGCCGCTGGCCACATAGTCGCCGACGTCCACCTGACGAATGCCGATGGTGCCGCTGAACGGCGCGATGATGCGTTTTTTCTCGAGCGCCGCCTTGAGCTGATTAACCGTGGCCCTGCTCTTTTTCAGGACCGCCGAGAGTCGGTCGAACTCGCCTTTGGAAATCGCCTGGCTGCCCACCAGCTGGCTGCCACGGTTGTAGTCCAGCTGGGCGAGCCCGAGGTCGGCCAGGGCGGTTTCGAGCAGGGCGCTTTCCACGGCGCTGTCGAGCCGGACGATGGGTTGACCGGCCTTGACCTTCTGCCCTGACTCGAACTGGACATCGATAACGGTGCCATCGGTCTCCAGGCTCAGGTCCACGCCCTGCAATGCCTTGAGCGTGCCGACGGTAGGCAGTCGGGCTTGCCATGGGCGCTCGGTGGCGGTGGCCACGGCAACGCTGATAGCCGGTCTGGGTGCAGAGAAGCCTTGAACCATCGTGTAGATCGAGAAGGCTTTGTACGCAGCCAGGACCAGCACAATCAGTAGAACAACACCCAACATGATCAGCATGCGGCGACGCAGCATATTCCAGTTCCTTGGAGAAAATCAGGCGAGACAGTGGGGCACATTACCGGGAGTGTAGAGGGTAATCCAACTGCCGTTTTTACAGGTTGCGAGGTATTAGAGGGGTGAAAGCCTGAAAAGATTCGTCGCCTCGGGTCGCGCCTGCGGGGTGAACGTCATCCCGATACAGGCGCGGCCCAAGGCGGCGATTTTTTCAATGATTCAGGCCATCAGGTGCAGATGGTTGTCCCAGAGCCCTGCGGGCAGCTCCAGTGGTTTTGCGACGAGGTTTGTCTGGCGGCAGTCGTAGTAGCGGCAGCGCCCCTGGCCCGAGGTCACGACAAAACCATCGGCCACGGCGCCGACCCCGGCGCAATCGGGCAGTGGCGCGTCCAGGCGTACTTCAGCACTGTCCAGGTCCCAGATGAAAAAGCGGTTGCCCCGCGGGGCGGTCAACGCCACCAGGCGCAAGTCGCTGTGTACCGCGACGCTGGCGGTGTAGTGCCCCATGGCCTGCAACTGGTGCTCGGGCACCGGGAACGCGATGAAAGGCTGGCCGGGACGCTTGATCGCCAGCAATTCCGACGACTCGTGGGCCGCGCCCATGAACTGCTGGCTGGCGACGATGGTACCGTCGCTGGCGACGGCCAGATGGCGCACGCTGTTCATCTGCTGGGCGAGGGTTTCCTTGCTCAGCAGGGCGCCGTCGCGGTGCATCAGGACCAGGCTCGGTTCCATGGCGTTGAGGTTCATCTCCACCCGGCTTTCGGCCTCGGTGCGAATCCCGCCGTTGGCCACCACCAGGGTTTCGCCATCGGGCATCCACGACACCTGGTGCGGACCGAGGCCGTGGGTGGAAATCTCACCGCTGTGCACCAGCCGCTCGCCTTCGAACTTATACACGCCGAGCAGGCCGCGACCCGGATCGGTGGTGTCGTTTTCGGTGGCGTACAGCCAGTCGCCGCTGTGGTGAATGACCGCGTGCCCGTAGAAGTGCCGGTTCGGCTGTGACACCACGGTTTGCAGGAGCGCGCCGTCGCGCAGGTCGACCAGGTAGCTCTCGGTGCCTGGACGGCGAGCGACGAACAGTGCAATCGGCAATGTCGGGTGGTTGATGATGTCGTGGCAACGCTGGCCGACCCGGGTGGCAAACACCTGGGTGCCATCGAGCCGATAACCGACGGCGTAATGCTGGCCGTCGGTATCGTCCCGTGCCGAAAGCAACAGCGGACTCTTGTCCTTTTGCTTGAACAGCTTCCAGCCGCCCAGCGTCACTGCTCCGAGCAGCAAACTACCTAATGTCAGAACCTGGCGTCGCAGCATGGAACCGGCCCTCATCAGTCACCGTCGTTGGCGTTGAAGCCCAGCTGGATGCCCAATGCCTTGGCCAGATCGGCCTCGTGCAGGCGATGGACGACGTTGAGGCTGTCATACAGCTCGTTGAGTTGTTGGCGGCCGGCCTCGTCATTGAGCATGTCGGTCAGCGAGCGCTGGTTGCCGGCAAACAGTTTCAGCGAGGCGGCATAGGCTGCGTCGATCTTGTCGGCCAACGGTTTCTGCTCGCTCGGCAACAGGCCGCGCAGGCCTTTGTTGTCCACACCCTCCCAGACCGTTTTGGCCGCCGCGAGGCTGGCTTCGAGACTGGTCAGGGATGCCTGGCTGCGCCATGCGTCGGCCTGGAACGGTTGCGGCACACCCTTGCTCTGGCGG
Source organism: Pseudomonas sp. S2_F07 (assembly GCF_054668325.1). Taxonomy (NCBI): domain Bacteria; kingdom Pseudomonadati; phylum Pseudomonadota; class Gammaproteobacteria; order Pseudomonadales; family Pseudomonadaceae; genus Pseudomonas; species Pseudomonas sp. S2_F07. The sequence goes on along the minus strand of NZ_CP162758.1, from coordinate 2,643,850 downwards.
CCCATCGGCGTGCCGAGCTTTTTCTTCAGGGTGTCGATGGCGGTGACTTGCACGCGCAGCAGATCGGCGATCGCTTCGTGGGAGTCCGCGTAACGCTGGTTCGGGAATTTGCTCATTTGCGCGAGCATGCCGTCGGTGTTGTTCCAGGATTGCAGAATCTCCTCGGCCAATTGCTTCTGGCGTTCGCCGATGGCGATCAGCAGCGGGCAGTATTTGCTCTTCTGCTCGGCGTTGGCCACGTCAGGCTTGCTGTCGAACAGAATGTATTCGTAGGCCGAGAGCCCCTGTACCACAACGCTGGACTTGGCCAGGGCGGCGGCATCGATTTGCGGCTGGGCGGTGATCAGTTGCTCGACCTGACGGCCGACCAGGTTTTTCTTGTCTGGCCAGAACTGCACCTGCCACGAACGGTTGCCTTCGGCCAATGGCCCGATCAGCAGCGGTTGCAACTCGGCCCAGGCTTTTTGCGCATGCAGGAAATCGGCACGGGCGGTTTCCAGGGTTTCCTTGCCTTCGCAGTAGGCGAGGGCGCTGACCGCCAATTGACGGTCGGCTTCAACCCAGCGTGTGTAGGTCGGCAGGATCACCGACTTGGCGATGGCCGCCGACGTGACCGCTTGCGGGTCTTGTGGCGAGCAGGCGCCCAGGGCGAGGGCGGCAAGGCTGGTGAACAACAGTTTGGGACGGAACATGTCGGGCTCCCGCGGGTGGAATGCGTGTTAAAGGGAATTCAGGAACGCCAGCAACGCAGCGCGTTGCTCGGCATTGAAAGACAAAACCTGTTGCTGCGCCGCTGTTGCCTCGCCGCCATGCCAGAGCACGGCTTCGAGCAGGTTGCGGGCGCGGCCGTCGTGCAGGAACTGGGTGTGGCCGCTGACCGTCTGTGTCAGGCCGATGCCCCACAACGGCGGGGTACGCCATTGGCGGCCGCTGGCCTGGAACTCGGTACGGTTGTCGGCCAGGCCGTCGCCCATGTCATGCAACAGCAGATCGCTGTACGGGCGAATCACTTGATTGGCCAGTTCAGGTTCGGCGGCGTTGGCGGCGGTGGTGTATTTCGGTGTGTGACAGGACTGGCAACCGGCCTGATAGAACAAAGTCTTGCCGGCCAGCACTTCTGGCGCGTTGACGTCGCGGCGCGCCGGTACGGCGAGGTTTCGGCTGTAGAACAGCACCAGGCGCAGGATGTTGTCGCTGACTTCCGGCTCGCCATTGGGGCCGTTGCCATTGGGGGCCTGTTTGCAGGCTGTTTGCGCGTCCGTGCAGTCATCAATGGGTCTGAGGCTGGTCGTGAGCCCCATATCACCGGAAAACGCGTGGACATTCTGCTGATTGAGGTTCGGTTGTCCGGCTTTCCAGCCAAATCGCCCCAGGACGGTCTTCTGCTGGGCGTCATCCCAGACCCGGTTCGGTTGTCCGCTGATGCCTTTGTTCGCCTTGGCCTGTGCCTCGGCGTTGGCCAGGATTGCCTCGTCGGGGATCGCTTCGAGCAGGCCCAGGCCAATCATCGGTGGTGCCACGCGGGCCGAGAAGCGGGTGTCGGGGTGCATCGGGCCGTAGCCCAGTTGGGTGATGTTCAGGCTCGGTTTGCGCAACTCGACTTCAGTGCCGTCCTTGAAGCGAACCGGCACGGCGGTGTAATCGACCCGCACTTTGCCTTCGGGGGCCACGCCGGGGACGGACATGTCCTGGAACTGGCCGCCGTAGACGGGCTCCGGCACCACGCCGAGCTGTTCGATGACCCCGGCATACGCCGGGGCGTCGGGAATCGACAGCCGTACCAGCATCGACACGGCGTTCACATCGTCGGGAGTCGGCGGATGGCCGCGGCCGTCCTTGATGTGGCAGCCCTGGCAGGCATTGGTGTTGAACAGTGGACCGAGGCCATCGCGAGCGGTCGTCGTCGACGGGGCGATTACCCAGGGGCTGCGGAAGAAGCTGTTGCCGACACTGAAGTCCACGCGCCGAGACGGCGGCAGATTCGCCGAAGGCATGGAAAACGCGTTCTGATCGGTCTTGCGCACCGTTGCATTGCCGCCGGAGCGGGCTTCACCGGGTTCGGCCTGGGTGAATTTCGGGGCGTCATCGCAGGCACTCAGGCCCAGGGCCAGAAACAGTGCGGACAAGCGAAGAGGCAGCGAGGGCATCAGACATCCTGCAAGACGAGCAAAACAAGGGCGCAAAGTCTAACAGGGGATGGGAATTTGAATAAGAGGAATTATCGTTTGCTTGATGTGGGACAGGTAATTTGGCTTACCCACAATGGACGGTGTAGGGCAGGTATGAAAAAGGCGACCCGAAGGTCGCCTTATTCACTCAGCCAGCATTGATCAGAATTCGTGATCAGCGTTGTCCGGGTTCAGGTCGTTGATGCCCAGTTTGCCAGCGGCGGCTTCGATCGAACCGGTCTGCTTGACCAGGGACGCGATGGCGTCACGGACGATCTGGTTGCCCGCGGTGTTGCCGGCAGCGATCAACTGGTCGTAGTGCTCACCCTTGTTGGCGTGGTCGACCATGACCTGAAGCTTGGCTTCGGTGGCGGCCAGGTCGTCTTTGAGCGCGGTGTCGGCAGCCGGATCGGCCTTGGCCACCAGGGACGACAGGCTGGCGCCGGTCATTTTGGTGCCGTCGACGCGAGTGTATTCACCCAGGTACACGTTACGAATGCCCTTGGCATCGTAGAAGTGCGAGTTGTGGGTGTTGTCGCTGAAGCAATCCTGTTCGTCTTCCGGGGAGTTGGCTTCCAGGGAAACCTTCATGCGCTCGCCCGCCAGTTCACCCAGGGACAGACTGCCCATGCCGAACAGCATTTTACGCAGGCCGGTTTCAGCCGGTTCCGCTTCCAGGGTGGCGCGGTAGTTGTCGGCCACGTTCGGCTTCCAGTTACCGACCATTTCTTCCAGGTCGCTGACCAGCAACTGAGTCACGGACTTCAGGTAGGCACGACGACGATCGTTGTGACCGCCGGTAGCGCCTTTGCCTTCCAGGTAGTCCGAAGCCGGACGGTTGCCGGCGCCAGGGCCGGTGCCGTTCAGGTCCTGGCCCCAGAGCAGGAATTCGATGGCGTGGTAGCCGGTGGCGACGTTGGCCTCGGAACCGCCCAGCTCGTTCAGGCTGGCGAGTTTTGCCGGGGTGATGTCTTTGACATCGACCTTGTCTTCGCCGATCTGCACTTCAGTGTTGGCGATGATGTTGGCAGTGGCACCCGGGTTGCCCAGAGCGTGTTCGTAGGATTTGTCGACGTAGTCGATCAGGCCTTCGTCCAGCGGCCAGGCGTTCAGTTGACCTTCCCAGTCGTCAACGATGGTGTTGCCGAAGCGGAACACTTCGCTCTGCAGGTAAGGCACGCGAGCGGCAACCCAGGCAGCCTTGGCGGCTTTCAGGGTGTCGGCGTTCGGCTTGGCGAGGAAAGCGTCTACGGCGGTTTGCAGGGTCTTCGCGGTGGATTCGGCATCGCTGTAAACGGCGAAAACGATGTCGGCGTAATGGGCGACAACGGCCTTGGCGGCAGCTTCGTCGACTTTACCGGCAGCAGCAGGCGCAGCGGCTGGAGCAGCCGGGGCAGCCGCAGTGCTGGCAGCTGGCGCGGCAGCTTTTTCTTGGTCTTTACCTTCGCCGCAACCGGCGAGGGAAATAGCGATGGCCAACAGACTGGCGGTAGCCAGAGGCATACGAATCATGGCGAACATCCTGCTTCGATAGGGGTGGAGTCGTGCTATGCACACGCAAAACTGCGACATAATGCAAATCTTTCGCATTATCTGTAAAGGGTTGTACCTGTAAATATTTCTTATTCAGCGGGTGGTTTGCTGCAAATCAAAGGATCGCCCGAGCGAGCGAGGGTCGCCGTGCGGTTTTTGACGATTCAGAGGATGGCCGCATTACTGCGTTGGGCCTGCTTGAGGTAAACGCCCAGTTCCCGTGCCGGCAAAGGCTTGCTGTAGTGATAGCCCTGACCTTCGTGGCAGCCTTCGGAAATGATATAGGCCTCTTGCTCGGCGGTTTCCACGCCTTCGGCAATCACCTGCATGCCCAGGCTCTTGCCCAACTGGATGATGGCGCGAACGATGGTCGCATCGTCGTCGTCATCGAGCAGGTCCTGGACGAAGCTCTTGTCGATCTTGATCTTGTCCAGAGGCAGGCTCTTGAGATAGCTCAAGGACGAATAGCCGGTTCCGAAGTCGTCGATGGCGATCAGCGCGCCAGAGCGGCGCAGGCTGAGCAAGTGCTGGGCCGCGGTGCTGATGTCTTCCATCAGGCCGGTTTCGGTGACTTCCAGTTCCAGGCTGCGCGGTGGCAGGCGGTACATCTGCAGCAGGTTGTTGACCACCCGTGGCAGTTCGGCGTGGTGCAATTGAACCGTAGACAGGTTTACCGCCATGCGCAGGTCGGAGAAGCCCTGGTCATGCCACTCGCGCAGTTGTTTGCAGGCCTGGTCCAGCACCCATTCGCCGATGGCAATGATGGTGCCGTTCTGTTCGGCCAGTGGGATGAACAGATCCGGCGGCACCAGACCGTGCTCGGGATGTTGCCAGCGAATCAGTGCTTCGACGCCCACCACGCGGTTGTCGCGGTAGCTGATCTGCGGCTGGTAGACGAGGTAGAACTGATTGCGGATCAACGCATCGCGCAGGTCTTTTTCCAGCTCGCGGCGACGACGCATTTCGGTGTCGACGCTGGCGATATAGAACTGATAGCGGTTGCGCGAACGGGTCTTGGCCAGCGTCATGGTCTGCTCGGCCTTTTGCAGCAGTTTCTCGGTGCTGTCACCGTCCTCGGGGAACAGGGTGATGCCGATGGTGGCGCGCAGGCGGATTTCCTGATGGTCGAGGGCAAACGCCGCTTCCAGGTCATCTAGAATGCTTTGCGCCAGCTCGGCGGCTTCGTAGGGCTGCTCGATGTCGGCCTGGACCAGGGCGAACTGGTCGCCACCGAGGCGGGCGAGGGCGCCCAGGCGACCACTATGACCGCGCAGGCGATCGGCCAGGGCCAGCAGCAATTGGTCGCCTGTCTGGTAGCTGAATTGCTCGTTGATGCCCTTGAAGTCATCGAGGCCGACACACAACACGGCGACCCGGCGTTGCAATTTGCCGGCGTCGACGAGGATCTTGTCCAGTTGCTGCTGCAATTGCTGCCGGTTCGGCAGCCCCGTCAGGAAATCGTACTGGGACATGCGCACCAGGCTGTTTTCCGCTTCGTGGCGCAGATGGGTATTGCGTTCGATGGACTCGAGCAACTGGTTGGCGGTGTTGATCCAGATGCCCAGTTCGTTGTTCTCGTGCCCCTTGAGCTGCGGAATCTTGTGTTCGCTGGGACGATCCGGATTGATTTCCGTGAGGTGCTCGATGATCCGCGACAGCGGCTTGGTCAGCAGCCAGTGGTAGACCAGGTACAACACCAACCCCATGGCGAGTGCGCGCAGGACGCCGGAGATGAATATGATCACCGAGCTGACAATGAACCCTTGGCCGTAGTTGGCGGTATCGAGGGTGATGCTCAGGTCGCCGTAATACTCGCTGTAGGGCCCGCGGCCGACCAGTTGGGTGGTGAAGGTGCGTTCCTTGCCAAGAATCAGGTCGGTGAGCCAGCGACTGTTGGAGTGCTGCAATTCGCGGGTTTTTTGCGCGAGCATGGCTTCGTTGGGATGACCGATGGAGGCCTTGCGCACGGCTTCGTCCTGAAACAGGCCTTCGATCACCTGCATGCCCATTTCCCGGTCCAGGCTGTAGACGGCCTGGGTCGAGGGATCGCGAAACATGTCGAGGATCCGTTCGGCATCGCTGGCGACGGCCTGGCGTGTTTTATAGGCATCGAACACAATCTGCGCGCAGCTCAAGACCACGCCGACGATCAATGCCGACAGGAGCACGACCCGGAGCAACTTCACCGACAAGCTGTTCTTGAGTTCCAGCTTCAAAGGGTTATTCCTTGTTCCGTGCGGGTAGCATCAAGTTGCCATGAGTATTGGCAATCCCGTGATGGCAGTCAAAGGGACAATCATCCTTGGGGGATTTTGCCTGCAGCTTGGCCGATTTGCAGTTGTACTGGCGAGTTAGCCTATTAGCACTGTGTCGGTTGTCGAGTCCTTCAACTTGAGGGGCGGGGTGGAGATTTTTTCCTTCTATTTGATGTTAGTCGTCCGCGGCGGGGGAGCAAGGGCTGGACGGCTTGTTTCATCGTCGGAAAACGCCTTGGATTCTGTAGGTTGTTTTGGAGTTTTAACGGAGTACATATCCATTTCTTCGGTAACGGCGGCTTATGGTTTCGCCCTTACGGCGAGTCCCTTTGGCAAACGCCGGAGTGCCGGCCCAGCCCAAAGGAACCAAAGGTCTCGCCCCTTACGTACGGCCCCTCGCTTAGGCTCGGGGTTCCTTCGCTGCGGCATTCATCCGGGGGCATCGCCCTCCGGTTGGCTTCGCTGGCACCTACATGCGATGTGTTCGACTGCGTCGAACGGCGCTGCGCGCCCATCCCCGGATGAACACCTCCACTCAGCCTGCCGAGGGGGCGGGTGGATCAAGATCAAGAGCTGCAGGCGAGCTAACGCTCGGCCTGATGAGTGGTGAAAAAGCGGCGCGGTGTGGGCTGCTCTGCTTTTGCTCTTCTGTGGGAGCGGCGGTGCGGCGATCCGACTTGCCCGCGAAGGCGGCCTGATGGCCGACCTGGTTTTTGCAGATGTCCCCAATCCCTGTGGGAGCTGGCTCCGCGTTACGTTTTTGCGAGTTAGTGCGGTGTAGGAAAGCGCCAGAAGTTTCCCACGCAGTTTTCAGGTTGCCCGTCGGAAGCGGACTCAATAGCCTCTGACTGTCGCTGAAAACTCAGCGATCGGGTGTGAGAACCCGGCAAGTCATAGTCATCCAGTGCCAGTATCCGCATAATTGCCGCCAGCTTATCCGCTGTCTGTAAATGCGTTATGGCGGCTGTGTGCGGGCAGACTTTTGTCTGGCCGGGTGCCTATGACCGGTTTTCTCACCTCGCACATAGCTGCCACCTCTTTGCCGTGTGAGAACGGCAATGGGTGGCACCCACCGCATAGGAATATTTCAGTGGATAAGTTAATCCCCGATCCGCCCTTAAATACAGCCAAACCCTACACCCCCAACACCATGTTCATGATCGTCCCGGACATGGATACCGAATCCCTGCTGGCCCACGCTTGTGAGTCATTGGCTTCGGCCAACGTCATGGCGAGTGATTTCGCCACCTTCCTGACCGGCCCTCAGCGCAACACGGCGTTGGCCATTGCGCAGATCATCATGCTGGCGGAACTGGCGGTGAATCGTGCGTTGGATAACGTCGATCCGCAGGGATAGGTATTCAGTCAGGTTGACCGCGTCATCGTTCATCGCGAGCCTGCTCGCGAAGGGGCCCTGCCGAACGCTGAAAATCCCGGGCAATAAAAAACCCGGCTAAAAAGCCGGGTTCTTTTGACTGGCGTCGAGCTTAAGCGGTGAAGGTTTTGCCTTCGAACTGCTCGGCCACGAACTTCCAGTTGACCAGGTTCCAGAACGCTTCGACGTACTTCGGACGCAGGTTGCGGTAGTCGATGTAGTAAGCGTGCTCCCAGACGTCGCAGGTCAGCAGCGGGGTGTCGCCGTTGGTCAGCGGGTTGCCGGCGCCGATGGTGCTGGCCAGGGCCAGGGAACCGTCAGCCTTCTTCACCAGCCAGCCCCAACCGGAACCGAAGGTGCCGATGGAAGTCTTGCTGAACTCTTCCTTGAACTTGTCGAACGAACCGAAGGCCGCGTTGATGGCTTCAGCCAGAGCGCCGGTTGGTTGACCGCCAGCGTTTGGCGCCAGGCAGTTCCAGTAGAAAGTGTGGTTCCAGACCTGAGCGGCGTTGTTGAAGATACCGCCCGAGGAAGTCTTGACGATTTCTTCCAGGGTCTTGCCTTCGAACTCGGTGCCTGGCACCAGGTTGTTCAGGTTCACGACGTAGGTGTTGTGGTGCTTGTCGTGGTGGAACTCCAGGGTTTCCTTGGAGATGTGCGGCTGCAGGGCATCGTGTGCGTACGGCAGTGGCGGCAATTCGAAAGCCATGATGATTCTCCTAGTCAGGTCAGTTGCGGTGAGCGCAAGGCCGATCACGGGCGGCCAGACAAGCGCCGGGGAGTTTGTACTCTTTGCGGCGCAGGGAGTCGGATCATAGCACCGGGGGGGCGGCATAACCACGCAACAACTGTGTGGAATAGAGGTTCCGCCGATCAGATGGCCGCGATCAGTTGCAGCGCTACGGCAAACATCATCACCGCCACCAACAGATCGAGAATTCGCCAGGTGCTGGGCCGGGCGAGCCACGGTGCCAGCCATGCCGCACCGAGGGCCAGGGTGAAAAACCACAATAGCGAGGCACTGGCCGCGCCTACGACATAAGCGCCGGGCTCGGTTTGTTGGGCGCCCAGGGAGCCGATCAGCAAAACGGTATCCAGATAGACGTGCGGGTTGAGCAAGGTCACCGCCAGCGCGCTGAGCATCACCGCCCGCAGCGAGCGTACGGTCTGGCCTTCGCCCTGCTCAAGGCTCTGCTTCGAGAAGGCCCGGCGCAGCGCCTGGCTGCCATACCACAACAAGAATGCTGCACCGCCCCAGCGGGCGATGGCCAACAGCGTCGGGTTCTGCGCCAGTACGGTCGCCAGGCCGAATACCCCGGCGGCCACCAACAGGGCGTCGCAGGCCACGCAGAGCGCCGCCACCGGCAGGTGATGTTCACGTCGCAGGCTTTGCGCCAGGACAAACGCATTCTGGGTGCCGATCGCCATGATCAGGCCGAAGGCCACGAGCAGCCCGTTCACATAACTTTGCCACATGATTTTTTACTCCGCGTTGGCTGCCAGATCCCGCAGCACTTGCAGGGCGCGGTCGGCGTCGGCATGGCCGACAAACAAATGGTCGTGGTAGTAGCCGGCAATCACGTTGCAACTGATTCCGGCCTTGCCCAGTGCCGTGGCGAACGCGGCGGTCAGGCCGACCGCTTCGAGGGCCGAATGTACGTTCAAGGTGATCCAGGCTGCGATGTAGTCGAAGCTGAATCCGGCTTTTACGGCGTGGGAACGTTCGAGAATCACGGTCAGGCCTTCCTGTTCACGGAAGCTGCCGACAATCTCCAGATCCCTGGGCAACTTGCCGTCTCGCAGGGTGCAGAACACGTATTCGCCGGCGTTGAGTTGCGGGCTCATGCTGCGCAGCAGCGTTGCCAATGAAGTTTCGCCAGCCATATGGGTGATCCTTGTTCAAGAGTTCTTGCTGGTCATTGTCCTTGTGAAAGCTGTATAAGAAAAACCAATCTTGCTGATCGCTCATTAGGAAAACTGATGTTCGACTATAAATTGCTTTCTGCCTTGGCCGCTGTGGTCGAACAGGCCGGTTTTGAGCGGGCGGCCCAAGTGCTGGGCTTGTCGCAATCGGCGATTTCCCAACGCATCAAGCTGCTGGAGGCGCGGGTTGGCCAGCCGGTGCTGGTGCGGGCCACACCGCCAACGCCGACGGAAATCGGCCGGCGGTTGCTCAACCACGTGCAGCAGGTGCGTTTGCTTGAACGGGATCTGCAAAGCCTGGTGCCGGCGCTGGATGAAGAGGGCCTGCCGGAACGCCTGCGGATCGCCCTGAACGCCGACAGCCTGGCCACATGGTGGGCGCAGGCGGTGGGCGAGTTTTGCGCCGAGCAACATCTGTTGATGGATCTGGTGGTCGAAGACCAGACCGTCGGCCTCAAGCGCATGCGTGCCGGTGAAGTGGCAGCCTGCGTCTGCGCCAGTGAGCGTCCGGTGGCAGGTGCGCGCAGCGTGTTGCTGGGGGCCATGCGTTACCGTGCGCTGGCCAGCCCCGCCTTCATTGCCCGGCATTTTCCGCAGGGGGTACGCGCCGATCAGTTGGCCCGAACCCCGGCGCTGGTATTTGGCCCGGACGATTTCCTGCAGCATCGCTACCTTGCGTCCCTCGGTGTCGAGGGTGGATTCGAACACCATTTGTGCCCGTCCTCCGAAGGTTTCATTCGTCTGACGGAAGCCGGGCTGGGCTGGGGGCTGGTTCCGGAACTGCAGGTGCGCGAGCAACTTGAAAGGGGGGTATTGCAGGAGCTGCTGCCAGATAAGCCGATCGATGTGCCGCTGTACTGGCATCATTGGCGTAATGGCGGCCAGTTGCTGGGGCTGCTCACCGATCAATTGGTCAGCGCATCGAAGCAATGGCTGGTGCCGTTGGACTGACGCGCAGCGTCAAGACCTCACGTAATACGCAAAACGAAATATTCGGAGCAATTCATGAAGATTCTGGTTACCGGCGCAAGCGGCTTCATCGGCGGGCGCTTTGCGCGTTTTGCCCTGGAGCAGGGCCTGGACGTGCGGGTCAACGGTCGCCGGGCCGAGAGCGTGGAGCATCTGGTACGCCGGGGAGCGGAGTTCATCCCGGGTGACTTGAGCGACCCGGAACTGGCGCGCGAGCTGTGTTCGGACGTCGAGGCCGTGGTGCATTGCGCCGGCGCTGTTGGATTGTGGGGCCGTTATCAGGACTTCCATCAGGGCAACGTCCAGGTCACCGAGAACGTGGTCGAAGCTTGCCTGAAGCAGCGAGTTCGGCGGCTGGTGCATTTGTCGTCGCCGTCGATCTACTTCGATGGTCGCGATCACCTGGGCCTGACCGAAGAACAGGTGCCCAAGCGCTTCAAACACCCTTACGCCGCCACCAAGTACCTGGCCGAGCAAAAAGTCTTCGGTGCCCAGGAGTTCGGTCTCGAAACCCTGGCCCTGCGCCCGCGTTTCGTCACGGGGGCCGGCGACATGAGCATCTTCCCGCGCTTGTTGAACATGCAGCGCAAGGGACGCCTGGCAATCATCGGCAACGGTCTGAACAAAGTTGACTTCACCAGCGTGCAAAACCTCAACGAGGCGTTGCTCGGCAGTTTGCTGGCCAGTGGTTCTGCGCTGGGCAAGGCCTACAACATCAGTAACGGCACGCCGATCCCTCTGTGGGACGTGGTCAATTACGTCATGCGCAACATGGAAGTCCCACAGGTCACCCGTTACCGTTCCTACGGCCTGGCCTACAGCGTGGCGGCGCTCAACGAGGGTGTGTGCAAGTTGTGGCCGGGGCGTCCCGAACCGACGCTGTCGCGTCTGGGCATGCAGGTCATGAACAAAAATTTCACCCTGGACATCAGCCGCGCCCGGCATTATCTGGATTACGATCCCAAGGTCAGCCTCTGGACGGCGCTCGATGAATTCTGTGGCTGGTGGAAGGCCCAGGCTGTTCGCTGACCCTCGAACCATGACCCCTGACTGAACCGGATTCGGGCTTGGGGGTCAATGGTTGCGGCTGTGGGGTTTATACTGTGCGGCATAAAGCCATTATGTGATTCACTAAGGTTGATTCAATGTCTATGCGAAACGATGCCAACGACGACTTCGATGATGTACCGAGCCTGCGTGCAGACGTTCTCGATGACGACTTTGCGCCGACCGCCCGCACGGTCGTGCACTCGCGCACGGCGCCAGTGGTGAAGGTCAAGGCGGCGAGTACCGGTGCCTTGTGGGCGTTGGTCGGGGCGTTGTTCTTTGCGTTCGCGGGCCTGGCCTGGTGGAGCTTTCAGCAGATCTCCCTGATGGAGCAGCAGCTGGTGGCGACCCAGGAAAGCTTCGCGCGAATCAGTGAGGAAGCGGCGGGGCGCCTGCAGGATATTTCCGGAAAGGTTGTCGCCAGCCAGACCAGCGTCAACACTGACAGCGAGGCTTTGAAGCTGCAAATCCGCCAGTTGGAAAGCAAGCTCCAGGACCAGAGCGCCCAGCAGCAAGGTGTTGCCGGCCAGGCCTCGGACCTGGACAAGCGACTGGCACAAATGACCGCGCAAACCACCGAACTGGACAAACGCCTGGCGCAATTGACTGCCCAGGACACCGAACATCAGACGGCCAATACGCAGTTGCAGGCCCAGGTCAAAGCCTTGAGCACTGAATTGGCCGCCCTGAAAAGTGCCCCGTCGGATTCGGAAAAATTCGATGCACAGCTCAAAAGCCTGGGCGCCGATATTGCCGCACTGAAGAAACAAGGCAATCCGAGCGCGGCCATCGAGCGTCTCGAACAAGACATGATCGTGGTCAAGAGCGTGCAGGACAACCGTCCGGCGGTCGCGCAGGGTTCGACCAACACGGCCGAGTTCGATGCCTTCCGCAGCCAGGTCACCCGCAATATCAATACCCTTCAGGCGCAGATCCAGAACCTTCAGCAGCAACTGCGCGCCCGGCAGTAATCGACTGCTTCAGGAGGTTCCTGATATCCATGCATCCCCCATTGCCGTCTACGCTCTTGAAACACCACCAGGAACGAGGGATGCGCAATGGGGTTTCTGCATAGGTTCACCTTGCTGTGCGGCATGTTTTTGTTGTGCCTGGGCCAGGTGCAAGCCGCCGGGACGGAAAAGGACGACAGCAAGGCGGCCATAGCCCTGCTGGAAAAAGCCCTGGCCTACTACCACCAGAATGGCGACAAGGCCCTTGCGGCGTTCAGCCGCCAGGGTGAGTTTGTCGACAAGGACCGTTATGTCTTCGTGCTCGACACCAAGGGTGTGATGCTTGCCAGTGGCGGGCCGTCGTCGGCGCTGATTGGCCGGGACGTGTCGGAAGTGCTCGGGCCGGACTTGCAGAAAACCTTCAAGGACGCCCTGAAAGTGCCGGAAGGCAATGGCATTCAGCAGGCGGAATATCGCTGGCAGAACTGGAATGATGGCAAGGTCGAGCGCAAGCATGTCTACTACCAGCGCATTGGCCAGCGGATTCTGGCGGTCGGTTATTACCTGCCCAGGGCCTCCGCCGAACAGGCCATGGCCTTGCTGAACAAAGCGGCAACCGATCTGACCAAGGACGAAAAGGGCACCCTGACGGCGATCAACTCCCTCAAGGGCGGCTACCTGCAGGATGACCTGTATGTATTTGTCGTCGACCTGGACACCCAGCGTTACGTGGCCCACGGCACCAACCTGCGGCTGATCAATACCGACTTCAGCAAGGTCCTGGACCCGGAAGGCAAACCGGTGGGCGAGCCGATTCTGGCGTTGATGGCCCAGCAGGATGATGGCGAATACGAATACCGCTGGAAAAACCCGGTGACCGGCAAGGTCGAGAACAAACATGCCTACCTGAAGAAAGTCGGGCATTTTCTGGTGGCGGTCGGGTATTACAGCCCTTGATAGGTGGTGTCTGAAAAATCGCTATCGCGAGCAAGCTCGCTCCCACAGTTGACCGCGTACTCATGAGCGACTCGGTCTAATGTGGGAGCGGGCTTGCTCGCGAATACAAGCGACTCGGTCTGCTTACCGAACCTTATCCTCCCGCCCGCGCAACAACATGTTCGGCATGGCAATCGCCGCCGCCAGCCCCAGCAGTGAAACGGCCGCACTGACCGTCAACAAGTGCCGGAACGTCAGCAACAACTCGGCACGCAAGGCGTTCTGCGCATCACCTGGCGCGGCATTCAAACCGTCCAGCAACACATTCCCCGAATGACCTTCGGCAATCAGCGACGAGCCGGCCAGGTGCGCGAAACTCGAGTCCTGCAACAACGCCAACAGCAGCGCCGACATCAATGCCACACCCACGGCACCACCCAGCGAACGGAACAGATTGGTGGTGCTGGTGGCGACGCCGATGTCCCGTTGGTCCACCGAGTTCTGCGTGCCGACCAATGACGTCGGGAACTGCATGCCGGAGGCAATCCCGCAGAGCAGCATGAACAGGCTGCTCACGACGAATGCCTGGGGCGGGCTGAACGCCATGCCGATAATCGAGACAGGCATCAGCGCCGCGCCGGCAAGGATCATCGGTTTGTAGCGCCCGGTCACCGAGGTGCGGCGGCCGGCGAAATACGCGCCGATCGGCAAGCCCATGGCCAGGGGCAGCAGGTGCAGGGCGGCGCTGTCGGCACCGGCGCCGGTGACGCTCTGGAAGCGCAGCGGCATCAATACGATCAGTGAGATGGCCTGGAAGCTGGTGAAGAAAATCGTGCACCAGCACAGGATCGCGTTGCGGTTGGCGAACAGATGCATGGGCAGCAACGGCTCCCGTGCCCGTCGCTCGTGGACGACGAACAGCCCCAGCACCAGCACCGCACAGGCCAGCAGCGCCAATACTTCGGCACTGCGCCACGAGTGGCCCTGGCCGACCTGGGTGATGCCCAGCAACAAGGCGGTCAGCCCGATGATCATCAGCACAGTGCCCAGGTAATCGATGATCGGTTTGCGTTGCGGAATCGGCAGCCCCATCAGCGTGCGATGGGCCACCAGCCAGGCACCCAGGCCCAGCGGCAGGTTGATCAGGAACACCCAGCGCCAGGACAGGTATTCGGTCATATAGCCGCCAAGCACCGGGCCGGCCACGCTGGCCACGGCATACATGCTGCTGAAATAGCCCTGGTAACGACCGCGCTCCCGTGGTGGCACGATGTCACCGATGATCGCCTGGCTCACCGAGATCATCCCGCCGGCCCCGATGCCCTGGAGGATCCGGGCCAGCACCAGTTGCTCCATGCTCTGGGCCATGCCGCAGAACACCGATGCCAGGGTGAACAGGCCCATGCCGAACAGCATCAGTTTGCGCCGCCCGTACAGGTCGCCCAGTTTGCCGTAGATCGGCACCGCCACGGTCATGGCCACCATGTAGCCGGAAATCACCCAGGCCAGCAGGCTGACGTCCTTGAATTGCGCGGAAATGGCCGGCATCGAAACGGCGACGATGGTCTGGTCCAGCGCGCCGAGGAAGATCGCCAGCATCAGGGCGATCAGCACGCTGCGGATAGCGGGTTTGGGCGTTTCAGGCTGGTGGAGATTGGTCACGGGAAAACCTGCGGGCAGTGATTGACCCGCAAGTAGCTAGGCGAGCGGGGATGCTCGCCAGTGTAAGTCGGTAGGAAGCTATTCGATAGCCTCGTAAGGAAGCCCGACGTAGTTTTCTGCAATGGTTTTTCGACCCGCTTCAGAGCCGACAAAATACTCCAGCTCCGACTCGGCAATGCGCTGGCTAAAGGCATCGTGATCGTCGAAACGGTGCAGCATCGAGGTCATCCACCAGGAAAACCGTTCGGCCTTCCACACCCGGCGCAGGCAGATTTCCGAGTACTTCTCCAGCAGATCGAGGCGATCTTCGCGGTATACCTTGACCAGGATGTTGAACAGCGTACTGACGTCACTGGCCGCCAGGTTCAGGCCCTTGGCGCCAGTGGGCGGGACGATGTGCGCGGCGTCTCCGACCAGGAACATGCGCCCGTACTGCATGGGTTCGACGACGAAGCTGCGCAGTGGCGCGATGCTTTTTTCGATGGACGGGCCCGTTACCAGCTTGTCCGCCAACTGTTGTGGCAGTCGCGACTTGAGTTCGTCCCAGAAGCGTTGATCCGACCAGCTGTCGACATGATCGCTGGTGGGCACTTGCAGGTAATAACGGGTGCGTGTCGGCGAGCGCATGCTGCACAGCGCGAAACCGCGCTCATGGCGGGCGTAGACCAGCTCTTCGTGGACTGGCGGGGTGTCGGCCAGGATCCCGAGCCAGCCGAACGGATAGATCCGTTCGAAGACTTTCAGGCTGTCGGCGGGAATCGATTGCCGCGCCACTCCATGGAAGCCGTCGCAACCGGCGATGTAGTCGCAATCGAGACGATACCGTTCGCCGTCCTTCTCAAAAGTGACAAACGCTTCGTCGGTTTTCATGCCGTGGGGAACAACGTTGTCGGCTTGATAAATCGTCTGCGCGCCAGCCTCCCGACGAGCGGCCATCAGGTCGCGGGTGACTTCGGTCTGGCCATAGATCATCACGCTCTTGCCCCCCGTCAGGGCGTGCAGATCGATGTGGACCTGGCGTCCGCCGAGGGCCAGTTCGAAGCCGCCATGGACCAGTCCCTCGGCGTCCATGCGCTGACTCACGCCGGCCTGACGCAACAGCTCTACCATGCCTTGTTCAAGCACGCCGGCGCGGATTCGGCCGAGCACGTAGTCCGGGGTCTGGCGTTCTAGAACGAGGGTGTCGATGCCGGCGTTGTGCAGCAATTGGCCGAGCAACAGGCCAGAAGGGCCGGCGCCGATGATGGCGACTTGGGTTTTCAGCGTTTTCATTGTTTTTATGACTCGCAAGCTTCACGCGACCAGGGCCGGTGAATGATTTTTATGGATCGAGTGCTTGCATTTTTCCCTTGCGGGTCTGTCAATTGAAGGTGAAAACTGAGCCGATAGCTGTACATTCTGCCAATCGGTGCGATTATCGCCCGCCATCTACTCCGAGGCCTGGATTGAAGTGATGAACAAGCCTGACCTGCCTTCGATTCCGGTGTTCAAGCTCTACGGTGAAAGCCTGGATTGGCCGACCCCGGACTTGCTGCACTGTGAAACCATTTCCAAACGCAGTCGCGAACATCATTGGGAAATCAAACCTCACCGCCACGCTGATTTGTGCCAGTTGCTCTTCGTGTTCAAAGGTCAGGCCGAGCTTGAAATCGAAGGCAAGCGAACGCAACTGGTGGAACCGGCAATCCAGATCCTGCCACCGCTGTCAGTGCACGGCTTTCGCTTTTCCGAGGATGTGGAAGGGTTTGTCGTGACCCTGGCCGCGCCGCTGATCGCCCACCTGCAGATACAGTTGGGGCAATCGGTCAATGCCCTGGCCCAGTCCGAAAGCTACCCGGCAGGCAAGGACGCCGAGTACCTCAACAGCCTGTTCAGCGCCTTGCAGAACGAATACACCAGCCATCAACCGGCGCGGGAAATGCTCATGCATTCGCTGGTCAGTGTGATCGTGGTGTGGGTCAGCCGCCAGGTGATCCAGCGCCGCACCGCCATGGCGCGACCGCAGCGGGCCCGGGAATACCTCAACGGCTTTATTCAGCTGGTGGAAGAGACCTATCGCCAGCACGTCAAGGTCGAGGACCTGGCCCATCGGCTGGGGATTTCCGTATCCCACCTCAACGGCACCTGTCGTGAGCTGGCGGGGCAACCGGCGTTGCAGATCATGCACGAACGTCAATTGCTGGAGGCCAAGCGTTTGCTGACCTACACCAGCATGACCATTTATGAAATGTCCGACGTGTTGGGGTTTTCCGATCCGACCAACTTCACGCGCCTGTTCCGGCGTCGTGTGGGGATTTCGCCCAAGGCGTTCCGCGACCGCCTGAAGGCCGATCAGGACAACGAAGCCTGACCCCTTCGTTATCGGAGGGCGTTGAGGGTGGCGTTGTGGGGGATGCAGCGTTCGAAGTTGCAACTCGCCGCTTCACGGGGCAGGTTGCGCAGTTGCTCGACGCGCCAGGCCGCAGCGCCATACAGCCCGAGCGTGACCGCGCAGGTGATGAAAATCGCGAGGTATCTTCTTGTTTTGATGTTCATGGCGTTGACCTCTGAACGAATACCTTTCGGTATTACTTTGAGCATAGGTCAGCGCCAGTGAGTTGTGTAGGAGCTGCCGAAGGCTGCGATCTTTTGACTTTGATTTTAAGAAGCAAGATCAAAAGATCGCAGCCTTCGGCAACTCCTACAGGGGGGCGGTGTTACAACCCGATATCCCACTCCGGTTCTTCCGGAAATCTAAGCACCAGAAAATCCAGCAAGCTGCGCAACGCCGTCGGCATGTGCTTGCGCGAGGCATACACCGCATACACATTCATTTGCCGGGGTTCCGCCGCCGGCAGCAGGCGAATCAATTCGCCGCTGTGGATGTGCACGCCGGCCTGGTAGGTGGGCAGCATCGCCACCCCGGCACCGGCGATCGTTGCGCGCAGCAGCGTGCTGGCCTCGTTGGCGCTGATGTTGCCCTGCACCGGTACAGAAACCTGCTCGCCGTCCTGCTCGAAATGCCACAGGCTTTTGCCGAAGTAGGAGTGGGTCAGGCAGTTGTGCAGGCTCAGGTCCTCGACCCGTTGCGGCACCGGGTGCTCACGCAGGTAAGCGGGGGACGCGCAGATCACCGAGCGGCAAACCGTCAGGCGGCGGGCGATCAGGTTCGGGTCCAGGTCGTTGCTGGTGCGGATCGCCAGATCGATGCGCTCATCCACCAGGTTCACGGTGCGGTCGAGCATCTGCATGTCGATGCTGACGCCGGGGTAGCGCCGGACATACGCAGCCATGGCATCGGCCAGTTGTGCCTGGCCGAAGGAGGTGCTGACGCTGATCCGCAGCAGGCCGCGCGGTGCGTCATCCGGTTCGCTGACGGCGGCTTGCATGTCGGAGGACAAGTCGAGCATCTGCCGACAGCGGGGCAGGATCTCGGTGCCGGCAGCGGTCAGGCTCAACTTGCGTGTGGTGCGATGCATCAGGCGCGCGCCGACCCAGTCTTCCAGTTCCGCCAGATACCGCGACACCACCGGCCGTGACAGCTCCAGATGATCGGCGGCGGCCGACTGGCTGCCGAGGTCGACCACCGTGACGAACACGCGCATTGCTTGAAGACGATCCATGATTTGCCCGCTTTCAGAA
This sequence comes from Pseudomonas sp. S2_F07, assembly GCF_054668325.1. NCBI lineage: Bacteria > Pseudomonadati > Pseudomonadota > Gammaproteobacteria > Pseudomonadales > Pseudomonadaceae > Pseudomonas > Pseudomonas sp. S2_F07. Next base: position 2,625,411 of record NZ_CP162758.1, on the reverse strand, counting down.
ACAAACTATGTTCAAGCATCGCATTTTTTGTACTGAGTCAGGCAACTAAGCTCTGTTCCATCGCCAAGCAAGGCATTCGGACAACGGAGCAACAGATGATCGGTTTCACCACTTTAAAGCGCATTTTGCTGGCAGGCGTCGCCCTCGGTTTCGCCGCCCATGCAGCCGCCTCGACCTTGACGCTGGATGTCTACAACCCCGGTGATAAAGCGATCTTCCCGGTGACCTCGGTGCTGGTCAGTGGCGAGAAAGAAGCGATCCTGGTGGATGCGCAATTCGGCAAATCCCAGGCCGAGCAGGTGGTGGAAAAAATCCGCGCCAGCGGCAAGCAACTGACCACCATCTACATCAGCCACGGTGATCCGGATTACTACTTCGGCCTCGATACCCTGACGGCTGCGTTCCCCAAGGCGAAGGTCCTCGCCTCGCAGCCGACCGTCGACCACATCAAGCGAACCGTCGACGGCAAACTGGCGTTCTGGGGCCCGAAAATGGGTGCGGACGTGCCGGCCAAAACCATCGTGCCGGACGTGCTCAAGGGTGACAGCCTGATCCTTGAAGGGCAGAAGTTGCAGGTGCTTGGTCTTGAGGGCCCGCAGCCGGATCGCAGCTTTGTGTGGATTCCGTCGCTCAAGGCCGTGGTCGGTGGTGTCGTGGTGGCGCAAAACATCCACGTGTGGATGGCGGACACGCAAACGCCACAGTCCCATGCCGATTGGTTGGCTACGCTGCACTCCATTGAAACCCTGAAACCGCAGACCGTGGTGCCGGGTCATTACCTTGGCGAGAGCGATCGCTCCCTGGCCGCCGTGCAGTTCACCGCCGCATACATCAAGGCCTTCGACGAGGAAACCGCCAAGGCCAAGGATTCCGCCGCGCTGATCGCGGCGATGAAAAAGCGCTTCCCGACCCTGGAAGATGAAAGCTCCCTGGAGCTGAGCGCCAAGGTCGCCAAGGGCGAGATGAAGTGGTAACCCGCCTCAACTGAAATCCTAGAAGCTCAACCCACTGGAGAACGTCATGAGCAAAATCGCAATCATCGGTGCCACCGGTCGTGCCGGTAGCCAACTGCTGGAAGAAGCCCTGCGCCGCGGTCACAGCGTTACCGCCATTGCCCGCGATACATCGAAAATCGACCCGCGTGACGGTGTGGCCGGCAAGGCCGTCGATGCCCTTGATGCCGCTGCGTTGCAAGCTGCGATTGCGGGCCATGACGTGGTTATCAGCGCGGCGCATTTCGCCACGCTACCTGCCGACGCAGTCGTTGGTCCGGTGAAAAAATCCGGGGTTAAACGCCTGCTGGTGGTGGGCGGGGCGGGTTCACTGCTATTGCCCGATGGCACTCGAGTGATCGATAGCGAAGGTTTCCCAGAGGCCTACAAGGCAGAGGCCGGCGCGGGTGCCGAATTCCTCGCCAGCTTGCGTGAAGAACGGGATCTGGACTGGACCTTCCTGTCGCCATCGGCAGAATTTGTCGAGGGCGAGCGCACGGGGAAATTCCGCCTCGGTCAGGATGACTTGCTGGTGAGCAGCGAAGGGCGCAGTTGGATTAGCTTTGCCGACTACGCGATTGCAATGCTCGACGAAGTGGAAGCGCCGAAGCATTCACGGCAGCGGTTTACAGTCGGGTACTAACACCGCAATCCATGTAGGAGCTGCCGCAGGCTGCGATCTTTTGATCTTGAAAATCAAAGTCAAAAGATCGCAGCCTGCGGCAGCTCCTACAGATACCGTGGTTCAACGCGACTGCGCCTGCTCCACCAACCAGCCCATCAATTCACGCAACTTCGGCGAAGGCCCGGGTTTTTCGGGGAATACCAGGTAATACGCCAGTCCTGTCGTTACCTTCAAGTCGAATGGCATGACCAGCCGCCCGGCGTTCAGGTCATCGCCGATCAGCGACCAGTCGCCAATCGCCACCCCCGTTCCCTGGGACGCCATCGACATCGCCAGGTCCAGTGTTTCGAAATGCTGGCCCTTGCCGACATTGGTCAAATGCACATTCGCCGCTTTCAACCAGGCCTTCCAGTCCCGCTCGTCTCGGGTCGGGTGCAGCAGCAGGTGCTGTTGCAGATCGGCCGGGCTCTGCAGGGGCATGGGGCCTTCGAGCATCGGTCTGGAACACACCGGCGTGAGTTGTTCGTCGAAGAGTTTTTGCGACATCAATGAATCGTCCGGCGGTGCGCCGTACATCACCGCTGCATCGAATTGCTCGCGATGAAAATCCACCCCGTGCTTGACCGTGGTGGTCAGTTCCACCGGCACGTCCGGGCGTTCCCTTTGCCATTGCAACAGACGCGGCAGCAACCAGCGCATGACGCAGGTCGGTGCCTTGAGCTGCAGGGTTTCGCGCTTCTCGCCGATCTGTTCAACGGCCTCGTCGATCAGGCCGAAAATCTGCTGCACCCGTGGCAGCCATTCCCGTCCCTCGGCTGTCAGGGCAAGGCCTCGGGCCAGGCGGATGAACAGCTCATAACCCAGATGATCTTCCAGCCCGGCGATCTGCCGACTCACCGCGCCCTGGGTGATATGCAGCTGTTCGGCGGCCCGGGTGAAATTGCAGCACTGCGCGGTAATCAGAAAAGTGTGCAGCGCCGGCAGGGGAGGCAGTCGTTTCATTGGGATCCAAGGTATGACGTGAGGACATGGCTAGTATGACTTTTTATCCATTGTTGCGGCTACCTGTCGCCCGTTCCAATGAGGCCATTCCCGGGCCTGCGAATCCATCATAAACACAGCGCACGCCCGGCGTCTCAAACGAACAAAAAGGGCAAAGACATGGCGACGTGCGGCGAAGTATTGGTCAAGTTACTCGAAAACTACGGGGTCGAGCAGGTGTTCGGCATTCCGGGGGTGCATACCGTGGAGCTGTATCGCGGGCTGGCCCGTTCGAGCATCAACCACGTCACGCCGCGTCATGAGCAGGGCGCCGGCTTCATGGCCGACGGCTACGCCCGTACCAGCGGCAAACCGGGTGTGTGCTTCATCATCACCGGCCCTGGCATGACCAACATCACCACCGCCATGGGCCAGGCCTATGCCGATTCGATCCCGATGCTGGTGATCTCCAGCGTGCAATCGCGCAGCCAGTTGGGCGGCGGTCGCGGCAAGCTGCATGAGTTGCCGAACCAGGGCGCACTGTGTGCCGGTGTCGCGGCGTTCTCCCACACCCTGATGTCGGCTTCCGAGCTGCCGGGTGTGTTGGCCCGCGCCTTCGCGCTGTTCCAGGCGGGTCGTCCGCGTCCGGTGCACATTGAAATTCCGCTGGATGTCCTGGTTGAAGAAGCCGACGACTTGCTCAGCAGCCTGCCGGTCAATATCGACCGCGCTGGCGCTTCGCCGAGCGCCGTGTCGCGCATGACTGAATTGCTGGCCGGTGCCAAGCGTCCGCTGATCCTCGCCGGTGGCGGCGCCATCGACGCGGCCGTCGAGTTGACTGAGCTGGCAGAATTGCTGGACGCGCCAGTCGCCTTGACCATCAATGCCAAGGGCATGCTCGCCTCCGGCCACCCGCTGCTGATCGGCTCGACCCAGAGCCTGGTCGCCACCCGTGCACTGGTTGCCGAGGCCGACGTGGTACTGGCCATCGGCACCGAACTGGCCGAAACCGACTACGACGTGACCTTCGCCGGTGGCTTCGAAATTCCTGGCAAGTTGCTGCGCGTCGATATCGACCCGGACCAGACCGTACGCAACTACCCGCCGCACGTGGCACTGGTGGCCGACTCGCGCAACGCCGCCCAGGCTTTGCTCAGCGCCCTGTCGCACAAATCCCTGGCCGAGCGCCGCAACGATTGGGGCCAGGTACGTGCCGCCCGTCTGCGTGAAGACCTGGCCGCGACCTGGGATGCACCGACCCTCGCCCAGACCCGCTTCCTCGAAACCGTTCTGCAGGAATTGCCGGACGCGGTGTTCGTCGGCGATTCGACCCAACCGGTATACACCGGCAACCTGACGTTCAACCCGGAGCGTCCGCGTCGCTGGTTCAACTCGTCCACCGGTTACGGCACCCTCGGCTACGCCCTGCCGGCAGCGATTGGCGCCTGGCTGGGTGGCAGCGTCGAAGGTGGTGCGCGGCCTCCGGTGGTGTGCCTGATCGGCGACGGTGGCCTGCAGTTCACCCTGCCGGAACTGGCCAGCGCCGTTGAAGCGCGCACCCCGGTGATCGTGCTGCTGTGGAATAACCAGGGCTACGAAGAGATCAAGAAGTACATGGTCAACCGTGCCATCGAGCCGGTGGGCGTGGACATCTACACCCCGGACTTCATCGGTGTGGCCAAGGCATTGGGTTGCGCCGCCGAAGCGGTCAGCAGTGTCGAGCAACTGCGTGGCGCATTGCGTGTGGCTACCGATCGCCAGGGTCCGACCCTGATTGAAATCGACCAGGCCCAGTGGATGCAGGCGGTGTCGAAATGACTTTCCCTACGACCCTGGATGGCCTGTACATCAACGGCCAATGGTCGGCCGGCAACGAACACCTGCGGGTGATCAACCCGGCGACCGAAGCCCTGTTGACCACCGTCAATGGCGGCGATGAGCGCGCCGTTGACCACGCGGTGAGCGCGGCGACCCAGGCGTTCGCCGACTGGTCGAAAACCACGGGCGCCGAGCGCGGCGCGATCCTGCGCAAAATCGCCGTGGGGGTGCAGGCCAATCGTGAAAAGCTGATGCACTTGCAGTCGAGCAACAACGGCAAGCCGCAGTTCGAAGCCGCGATTGATGTCGATGACGTGATCGCCACTTTCGAGTATTACGCCGGTCTCGCCGAAGGGCTGGATGCCAAACAAGACAGCGCGATAGAACTGCCGACCGACGACTTCAGCGCACGTTTGCGCCGCGAGCCGTGCGGTGTGGTCGGCCTGATCGTGCCGTGGAATTTCCCGATGGTCACCACCGCGTGGAAACTCGCCCCGGCCCTGGCCGCCGGCTGCTGCGTGGTGCTCAAGCCTTCGGAAGTGACGCCGCTGCCGGAGCTGGAACTGGCGGCGATCATCGCGCAAGCCGGGTTGCCGGCAGGCGTGTTCAACCTGGTGTGCGGCACCGGTCTTGCGGTTGGCGCGCCCCTGTCGGCTGACTCGCGCATCGCGAAAATTTCCTTCACCGGCAGCAATGCGGTCGGCGTGCAGGTCATGCAGCGGGCGGCGGAAACCGTCAAGGGCGTGAGCCTGGAACTGGGCGGAAAATCCTCGCTGCTGGTACTGGCCGATGCCGATCTCGACCTGGCGGTGGAAGTGGCCTGTGGCGGTGGTTTCTTCAACGCCGGGCAGATGTGCTCCGCCACCAGCCGCGTGCTGGTCGCCGATGAACTGGCCGATGAATTCCTGAGCCGAGTGAAGACCCGTGCCGAAGCCATTCGCGTGGCCGACCCGTTCGACCCGGACGTGGAAATGGGCGCGCTGGTCAATCAGGCGCAATACCAGCGCGTGCTCGGTCACATCGATCGCGGTTTGAGTGCCGGTGCCAAACTGGTTTGCGGTGGCAATCGCCCGGCAGACCTGCCGCGCGGATATTTTTTGCAGCCGACGGTGTTTACCGACGTGCCCCAGGGCAGTGCGCTGTGGAATGAAGAGATTTTTGGTCCGGTGATCTGCGTACGCCGTTTCGCCTCTGAAGCCGAGGCGATTGCCCTGGCCAACGACAGCCAGTTTGGCCTGGTCGCCAGTGTGGTGACACGCAATGCACAGACCGCTGACCGTGTCGCCAACGCTTTGCAGGCGGGGCTTGTGTGGATCAATGCGCCGCAGGTGATCCTCCCGCAGACCGCCTGGGGTGGCTACAAACAGAGCAGCATCGGCCGTGAATTGGGGCCGTGGGGCTTGCAGGCTTTCCAGGAAATCAAACACGTGATCCGGGCCGTCTGAAGGCACGAAAAAGGTGAGTGCATGCCTCGCGTTGAGGCATGCGCTGGCGTCATGGCTTCAATGAGTTTTTATCGATAGTCAGGTGTTTTACACGACCTCAGGATGAACTCGCTGGCTCAGCCAAGCCCCCGAAAATACGAGGGCTAACGCTGGTCCGGTCGCGCGGATGCAACAGTTTCGACCTGCCTTATACCTACAAAAACAAAGGGAGTCCGTAATGGGCGAGCATGATCTGAACAGACGTCAATTTATCAAGACCGTAGGCGTAGCCTCGGTTGCAGCGGCAGCCATGAGCATGCCGTTCATCAAGGCCAATGCCAGCGACACACGTTTTGCCGGCAAGACCCTGCGTTTGCTGACCTGGTCCGACGACACCGGCCTGGCCGCACTGCGCAACATCGCCGCGACGTTTGAAGACAAGTACGGCTGCAAGGTCATCGCCGACCGCACCGGCAGTACCTCGGAAATGGTCGCCAAGCTCAAGGCCGGCGGTGATCGTCCGCAGTACGACATCATCACCCTGGCAGGCGTCGGCGCCGAAGGTCTGGCCGCCGCCAACCTGCTGGAAAAACCCGACCTCAACCGCATTCCAAATCTTGTCGATGTACCGGAGAAATACCGCACCGGCGCCAATGGCCACGGTATCGGTTACCTGCTGTGGTGCAACAGCCTGGTCTACAGCACCCGCACCCAGAAAGAAGCCCCGACCAGCTACGCCTCCCTATGGGATGCCGACGCGGCGCCAAACATCTTCCTGCCGCCGCCGAACTGGACCGAGGCCATGGACCTGATCATCATCGCCGCCAAACTGGCCGGTGGTGACGAACACAACATCGAGCCTGGCTTCAAGAAACTCGCCGAGCTGAAAGATCGTGTGGTGACCCTGGGCGAAAACCCGAACCAGATCGCCGAACTGTTCCGCACCGGTTCCCTGGACATGGGTGGCCTGTACGCACCGGCCTTCTTCCCGAAACAGATCCGCGACCCGAACTACGGCCTGGGCGCCACGTTCGGCATGAAGGAAGGTTTCTACACCGACCTGATGCTGTCGGTGATGCCGAAGAACCGTCCGGGCGATACCGACATGGCCTACGCCTTCATCAACCACTCCCTGGACCCGCTGGTGCAGGGCAAGATGGCTGAAGACATCTACAACGGCCCGGTCAACGCCAAGGCGATCATCTCCGCCGAAGCACGCAAGAGCCCGTACATCCTCACGCCGGAGCAGATTGCCGAGAAAGCGATCATGCACGACAACGCCTTCCTGGCGACTGTGCATGACCAATGGATTCGTCGTTACACGGAAATCTTTTCTTCCTGATCCGTAGGAGCTGCCGAAGGCTGCGATCTTTAGATCCTGCTCTTCGGTAGCTCTGAAAAAGATCAAAAGATCGCAGCCTGCGGCAGCTCCTACAGGGGGGCCGTACAGGCTGATATTTCTGATTTTCCATTGACGAGACCCTTTGCTATGGAACACCAACCTCTGACTCATCCGGTGAGTGCCGCCCCCGTGCGCGCCGCTCGGGGTGTTTCGCCAACGACGCGCGCCTGGCTTTTCCTCTCGCCGTCGATGCTGTTTCTCGGCGTGCTGATTGCCGCGAGCCTGCTGGTACTGCGCATGAGCGTGGGCACCAAGGGCGCGGAATGGTCCGGGTTCAGCCTGGCCAGTTACGCCCAGTTGCTGGAACCCTATTACCTCAAGTCGCTGATGCTGACCCTGCGCCTGGCGCTGATCAGCGCGGTGATCGCAGTGATCCTGGCGATCCCGGTGGCCTACACCATGTCGCGCCTGACCTCACCGTTCGTGCGGCGGATCTTCCTGGCGGCGGTGTTGCTGCCCTTGCTGGTCAACCTGTTGCTGCAAAGCTACGGCTGGCTGGTGATCCTCGGCCCTGGCGGCATGCTCAACCAGGCACTGATGGGCCTGGGCCTGATCAAGCGCCCGATCATGCTGTTGTACAACCAGAACGGCGTGTTGATGGGCCTGGTGCAAACCGCCTTCCCGCTGGCCGTGTTGCCGATTGCCAGCGCCATGCGCGGCGTCGCCCGCAGTTACGAAGAAGCTGCCGCCACCCTTGGCGCCAGTCGCTTCCAAGTGTTCCGCCAAGTGGTGTTGCCGATGAGCCTGCCGGGGATCATTACCGGCGCGACCCTGGTGTTCGCCTACAACGCCAGCAGTTTCGTGGTGCCCTTGCTGCTCGGCGGCCGGCGCGTGCCGATGCTGGCGGTGATGGTGCATGACCAGATCGCCCCGCTGATGAACTGGCCCGCCGCATCCGCTGCCGGTGTGGTGCTGATCGTCACCACCCTCGCGATCATGACCCTGTCCGAATACATCACTGGCCGCCGTCGCCGCATGCTGGAGGCTTCGCAATGAGTACCCTGATCAAGAAGCGCCAGTTGTTGCCGGGTGATACCGGCAAGTTTGCCGGCATCCTCTCGGGCTTCATCCTGCTGTTGGCGGTGTTGCCGATTCTGACCATGATCGTGATGTCGTTCAGCGGTGCGTCGAACCTCGATTTCCCGCCGAGCAGCTACAGCCTGCAATGGTACAAGGCCGCCTGGCACACCTTCGTGTCGCCGGACGCCAGTGACGTCCTGAGCCTCGGCCAGGCCATGAGCACCAGCCTGCTGGTGTCGTGCCTGACCATGGTTTTCGCCACGATCATCGCGGTGCCGGCGGCCTACGCGCTGACCCGTTGCGAGTTCCGTGGCAAGGCCGTGGCGCTGCAACTGATGTCGTTGCCGCTGGTGTTCCCGATGGTGGTGCTGGGCCTGGCGTTGCTGCTGGTGTTCGACAGCCTGCCGTTCCACATGACCACCTCGCGCCTGGTGATTGCCCACGTGATCCTCGCGTTGCCGTTCGTGGTGAAGAACTGCACGGCGGCGATGCTTTCCATCGGCAGCGAAGTCGAAGAGGCCGCGCAAATGCTCGGCGCTTCACCGCTGCGGGCGATTGTCGATGTGGTGGTGCCGTTGATGAAGTCGGGGATCCTGGCGGGCATGCTGCTGGCGTTCATCGTCTCGTTCAACGAATTCACCGTGACCTACTTCCTCTACACCATCGACGTCATGACCGTGCCGATCTGGATGTACAGCCGCACCGTGTCTTCGCTCGACCCAACCGTATTTTCGTTTGCCGTGCTGATCGTGCTGATCGACTTCGTCCTGATCTGGGCGCTGGAGAAGCTGGTTGGTGAAGGTGGCGTTTCGTTCTGATTTCTTGAGGTGATTCACATGTCTGGTCTGATTCTGGAAAACGTCGAGAAACATTACGGCTCGGCCTGCGCGGTAACGGATGTGAACCTGCATTTGCCCGAGGGCAAACTGGTGTGTTTCCTCGGCCCTTCGGGTTGTGGCAAAACCACCTTGCTGCGCATGATCGCCGGCCTTGAAACCCTGACCGGCGGCGAGATCCGCCTGGATGGCGAAGACATCGGCAACACCCCGGCGCACCTGCGCAACTTCGGCATGGTGTTCCAGTCCCTGGCGCTGTTCCCGCACATGACAGTCGGGGAGAACATCGCCTATCCGCTGAAACTGCGTGGAGTCAGCAAGGCTGACCAACAGGCGCGGGTGGTGGAATTGCTGGAACTGATCCAGCTGCAGCAGATGATCAATCGCCCGGTGGCCAAGCTGTCCGGCGGCCAACGCCAGCGCGTGGCGATTGCCCGGGCGATTGCCTCACACCCGAAAATCCTCCTGCTCGACGAACCGCTGTCAGCGCTGGACGCCAAGCTGCGCGAGTCGATGCAGGTGGAAATCCGTCAACTGCAACAACGCCTGAACATCACCACCATCATGGTGACCCACGACCAGCGTGAAGCCATGACCATGGCCGATATCGTGGTCGTATTGGGTGAACACAAGGTGCAGCAGGTGGGTACGCCGATCGAGATCTACCGGCACCCGGCCAACGAGTTCGTCGCGGACTTCATCGGCTCGGGCAACATTTTCCCGGCCACGGCGCTGGGTAACGGCAAGGTCAGCCTGCCGGGCGGCGATGCGCTGCAAGTACCGATCTGCAGCAGCATCGTGGTCGGTGAAAAGGTGAAGATGCTGATTCGCCCGGAAGACTTGCAACTGTCAGCGCCACAAGCGACGGCGGGCAACCGCCTGCTGGGCAAAGTGACCTTCGTGCGCGATATTGGCGCGACTATCGAGACCACGGTGGAGTGTTCAGGGGTGTCCTTTACCGCGCTGAGCACGCCGTGCCAGGGCTTTGGCTTGAGCGTTGGGCATCCGGTGTCGGTGACCTTGCCGGTGGAGGCTTGCCGGGTACTTGGGGCTTGATCCGGATTTGATGCTGTTTGTGCTGGCCTCATCGCGAGCAAGCTCGCTCCCACAGTAGATCTGAAGTGTTCACAAGTATTGTGTTCGCAGGAGATCCAATGTGGGAGCGAGCTTGCTCGCGATGAGGCCGGCACTGCTTGCAAAGAAACAAGCTCAAACCGATAACCGCAACCGCGCCAGATCCCTTAACGGCGGAGCCCCGAACAATCGGCTGTACTCCCGGCTGAACTGCGAAGGGCTTTCATACCCGACCCGATACCCTGCCGCCGAAGCCTCCAGCCCTTCGGCCAGCATCAGCCGCCGTGCTTCCTGCAGGCGCAGCTGCTTCTGATACTGCAACGGGCTCATCGCCGTCATCGCCTTGAAACGATGATGCAGCGTCGACACGCTCAGGTTCACTTCCTTGGCCAGATCATCAATGCGCAACGGCTGTTCGAAATTGCCGTTGAGCCATTTGATCGCCTGGCTGATGCGATGGCTCTGACTGTTGGCGATGGCGATTTCGTACAGCCTATGTCCCTGTTTGCTGCGTAACAGTCGATAGAGGATCTCCCGGCGAATCAGCGGCGCCAGCATGGCGATGTCTTTCGGCGTGTCCAGCAACCGTGCCAGACGCAGCACCGCATCAAGCATCGCGGTGTCGAGTTTTTCGACATACAGCCCGCGCCCGGCCGGCCGGGTGGGCACGCCGAGGGGGCCGGCGTCGGCGATCAGTGCGGTGATTTCCGTCGGGTCGATGTCCAGGCGCAGGGCCAGGATCGGTTCCTCAGGCGAGACATCCACCACCCGTCCACTGAGCGGCATCGAGACCGAGACCACCAGGTAGTTCAATGGGTCGTAGTTGAAGTACTCGTTGGCCAACTGAACTTCCTTGCGCCCCTGGGCCATGATGCACAGCGCCGGTTGCGCCAGAACCGGGGCGAACTCGTGGGACTGGCTGTGGCGGGACATGAACAGCGAGCCGATGGCCGTGGCATAACTGCCATCTTCGGCGGTGTTGCGGCGGATGATGGCCGCCAGTTCCGCGCGCTGCTTTTCCATGTCGGTGTCCAGCGGGGCTTGAAAGTGATCGAGCGACGACATGCGAGGCATCCTCGGCAAGGCATGGAGGGAGTGGTGCAGAGCATAAGTTTGTGCAAGCGGCAGCGGTAGACACATCCTGCCGGATGCTTGCCTGATTCTGCCTGGGGTTGGTTTCGTACCCAAGCACGGCCAACGCACAGGCGCGCTTGAACTAACGCCGATAACCCCGTAGGAGCTGCCGAAGGCTGCGATCTTTTGATTTTGAAAGTGAAAGTCAAAAGATCGCAGCCTTCGGCAGCTCCTACACAAAGCTCGTATGGCAGAACCGTGACAGTGTTTTACAGCTTGTTACAGGCTTGTCATGCAGTTTCGCAGGATTGTGCAACGCACCGGCAGGAATCGACTAACGAGAAAGGCGTCGCGACCCTTAACCTTTGATCCTGTCGCAGCCCGTCCCCTGGCTGCCACGCGACTCCCCGGGAGGGTTGAACATGTCCACGCAAATCCCCGTCAGTCATATGGCCTTCGTTCGAGCGCGCGCCGGGCGTTCGGCGGAACTCGGTGTGCGCCTCAGCGCCCTGATCGAACCGTCCCGTGCAGCGCCAGGCTGCCTGAGCTTTTCCTTGCAGCATTCGCAATGCGATCCGCAGTTGTGGCTGGTGTCCGGTTTCTGGAGCAATCAACAGGCTATGACCGCGTACTTCAACACGCCGGCGATGGAGATTTTTGCCGAGTTGGTGCAGGAGCTGGTGGTCAACAGCCTGGACTTCCACACCTTCAAGGATGTCTCGGCGGCGCAGGCTCTGGGACAGTCCGAAGTGGCGGTACACAAACTGGCCGGTTGAGGGTTTAATGACGGCATTCTCAATCAGCCAGGATGCGCGACATGGCACGTAAAGCCTTTGATCACTTCGAAGCTGTTTCCGCTGTAGTACCGGGCGAGGGTGGTTACCACGCCGCTATCGCCGTCAAAGCGCTGGGTGGTGCCGGCGCCCCGCGTTTTCACAAAGTGTTGGAAGGCCAGATCTTCAAGACCGCTCACGAGGCCGATGATGCGGCCGCCAAGGAGCTGACCCGCCTCAAGGACGTCAAGGAAAACACCGACCTGCTCTGGTGATTCTCACCGCCCCGGGCGGTACATCTTGAACAACGCCTCAGGCCCCAGCTGGAAATAATCCGCCGGCCCGCCGCCGCGCAGAATCGGTTCTGCCGCGGCGGTGTCGTATACCCCATCCTTCAACAGCCATTTGGCGATATGCACGGCGACCACTTCGCCGAGGATCAGCCAGCTCGGCACCACGTTGCCGTCCGCCCGTTGCAACTGGATGATCTGCGTGACCTTGCACTCGAAGGACACCGGGCTCTCTGCCACCCGCGGCACCTGAATGACCTTCGAGGCAGCGGTCGTCAGCCCGGCCAGTTCGAATTCGTTGACCTCAGGCCCGACCATGGCGCAGCTCTGGTTCATCTGCTCGGCCAGCGGCCGGGTGGCCAGGTTCCAGGCGAACTCGCCGGTCTGTTCGATGTTGTTCAGGCTGTCTTTGCGCCCGACGCTGGAAAAACCAATGATCGGCGGGATGTAGTTGAAGGCGTTGAAGAAGCTGTAGGGCGCCAGGTTCAAGCGGCCCTCGGCGTCCTGTGAAGAGATCCAGCCGATGGGGCGCGGGCCGACGATGGCGTTGAACGGATCGTGGGGTAGGCCGTGGCCGTTGGCGGGTTCGTAGAAGTGGATGTCGTCGGGCATGGGATTTCCAGAAGGCAGCATTTGAAGATCGACCATAGTGCTAGGGCCAGACGCTGATTTCCAGTCATGCGCAACCCTGTGGGAGCGAGCTTGCTCGCGATTGCGGACTGACATTCAGCATGGATGTCGACTGAATGTCAGTCATCGCGAGCAAGCTCGCTCCCACAGGTTTTATGTGATTACCAGACTTTGTGGCCCCCAAAAACGACCAAGCCCGGCCGAAGCCGGGCCGTGAGTTTCCCTCCACATTCAGCCGATAGCTTCAGCGCTACCGGTTTTGTCGAAACCGTCGGCAGCGACAGTGTCCGCGGTGCCGGTTTTATCGAAACCGTCCGAGGCATAGGTGCCCGAGTGGCTGCGTTCGATGGCAGCGCTGGCATCGGAGCCGAAAGAGGCCGAGCCGGTTTTGTCGTAGCCATCGGCGGCGAACGTGTTGGCGGCCAGTACGGAAAGGGCCAGGGCAAGGATCAGTTTGGTTTTCATGGTGGTGACTCCCGTCTCGTTGGCGTTTAGTGGAAAAAAGCCAAGACGCCAGATAAATCGATTAAATTTCGCAATTAAATCCTGCTACTGATCGATTAATTGGATGTTAAGGCCGTCAGGCTTTTTCGCTTTCAAGGACTGAGTGAGCACATCGCAATGAATCGATCAGGCCGTTAAAGGTTGGGCGGCGAGCATTAACGCGTGATTAATCGGCTCTTTTACCTGGGTGACAGGTTTTTCATGAAGCCCTTACCCATTTTCACTGCCGCAACGCCAATCCGGGCTCCGGCCGAACTGACTTGATGTCGAGTCGGCTCCATTCGCGAGCAAGCCCGCTCCCACATTTAACCGGGTTGTTCCAGAAGGAACGCGGTCGAATGTGGGAGCGGGCTTGCTCGCGAAGAGGCCAGTACTGCCAGCTTCGATCTATCTGTCAGTCAGTGACGATCCGCGAATGCTTGCGGGTGTCTTTCATGGTGACGTACACCAACAACGACACGGCAATGCACGCGGTAACGTACCAGTAGTAACCCGTCTCCATGCCGATGCTCTTGAACCACAGCGCGATGTATTCAGCGGTGCCGCCGAAAATCGAGACGGTCAGTGCGTACGGCAGGCCGACGCCCAGGGCGCGGATTTCGGTTGGGAACAGTTCGGCTTTCACCACCGCGTTGATCGAGGTGTAGCCGCTGACGATGATCAGCGCCGCCATGATCAGGAAGAACGCGCCCCACCAGGTCGTAATGGTGTGCAGGGTGGTCAGGATCGGTACGGTGAACAGCGTGCCCAGAATGCCGAAGGCAATCAGGATCGGCCGGCGACCGATTTTATCCGACAGCCCGCCGATGATCGGTTGCAGGCACATGAACAGGAACAACGTGGCGGCGGAAATGGTGGTGGAGTCGGAAATGCTCATGCCGACGGTATTCACCAGGTATTTCTGCATGTAGGTGGTGTAGGTGTAGAACGCCAGCGTACCGCCCATGGTCAGGCCAACCACGGTCATCAGTTCCTTCGGGTGGCGCATCAAGGTGCGCATCGCGCTTTCCTTGGCTTTTTCTTTCTTGGTGAAGGACTCGGTCTCTTCCATGCCGCGACGCAGGTACAGCGCAACCACGGCACACAGCGCGCCGATGGCGAACGGGATGCGCCAGCCCCAGGCGTAGAGCTCCTCGGTGGTCAGGAAGTTCTGCAGGACAATCAGCACCGCCAAAGCGATGAGCTGGCCGGAGATCAGGGTCACGTACTGGAAGCTGGAGTAGAAACCGCGACGCTCCTTGGTTGCCATCTCGCTGAGGTAAGTGGCGGAGGTGCCGTATTCGCCACCCACCGACAGGCCTTGCAGCAAGCGCGCGAACACCAGCAGGATCGGTGCGCCGATGCCGATGACTTCATAACTCGGGCTCAGGGCGATCAGCAGCGAGCCGAAGCACATCAGGTACACCGAGGCCATCAGGGCCTTTTTGCGCCCGACCTTGTCGGCATACAGACCCATCAGCCAGCCACCGATCGGACGCATCAGGAAGCCCACGGCGAAGATCGCGGCGGTGTTGAGCAGTTGTGCGGTGGTGTCGCCTTTGGGGAAGAAGGTCTTGGCGAAGTACAGGGAGAAGGCGGCGTAGACGTACCAGTCGTACCACTCGACCATGTTGCCGACAGAACCGCTGAAAATCGATTTGATGCGACTGGCGGTGGTTCTTTCTTTAGCCGGCGTGGCAGCCGACCCAAGGGGCAGGGCGTTGGAGTTATCCATTGAAGGATCCTTCATTTAATTGTTTTTGTGGAGCGCGAATAAACGCAGCCTGCCAGGGCTATAGCAGGAGCTGTGCCAACGGGGAGAGGGCCGGTTTAGAGGGGGCAGGATGTTTGGCTGAGCGGAAATCCGCCTATGAGGATGTTTGCGTGAGCGGAAATCCGCTGAAAAGATCGCAGCCTTCGGCAGCTCCTACAGGGACATCGCGTTCATCGGTAGGAGCTGCCGAAGGCTGCGATCTTTTGATTTTGAGGGCTACTCGCTTAAAAACATCTCCCGGGTCAGACCATGCCGCTGCATCTTTTCATTGAAGGTCCGGCGCGGCAGTTGCAGTTCTTCGAGCACCGCTTTCACATCGCCCTTGTGCCGGGTCAATGCCGCACGCAGGCATTGCGCTTCGAACGCTTCCTGTTGCGCCGCCAGTGACTGGCCGGGCTCGATGCCCAAGGGCTCCGGCTCACCGAGCCCCAATACCTGACGCTCGGCGACGTTCGCCAGTTCGCGCACGTTGCCCGGCCAGTCGTGGCTCAGCAAGTGACTCAACTGGGCACCGCTCAACGGTGGAAACTTGCGTCCCAGGCGTTCGGCGGCGTTTTGTGCAAAGGATTCAAACAGCAGGGGTATGTCTTCACGGCGTTCGCGCAAGGGCGGCAGACGTAGTTCCGCGACGTTCAAACGATAGGCCAGGTCTTCGCGGAAACGTCCGGCCCGCGCTTCGTCGAGCAGGTCCGGCTTGGTCGCGGCAATGATGCGCAAATCCACGCGGATGCTCTGGTTCGAGCCCAGCCGTTCAAGCTTCTGCTCCTGTAACACCCGCAGCAGTTTCACCTGCTGGGCCAGGGGCATGCTTTCGATTTCATCGAGAAACAGCGTGCCGCCGTCGGCGTACTCGAGCTTGCCGATGCGCTTGCCGGACGCACCGGTAAACGCGCCGCTCTCGTGACCGAACAGCTCGGCCTCGAACAATTGCTCGGGAATGGCCGCGCAGTTGAGCGCGACAAAGGGCTTGTCGGCCCGCGGCCCGAAGTCGTGCAGGCAACGCGCGACCAGTTCCTTGCCGCTACCGGTTTCGCCGCGAATCAGCACGTTGACCGGCAATGCTGCCAGGTCCAGAACTTGCCGTCGCAGGGTCTGCAAGCCCCGGGACACGCCAAGCAGCGTGGCATCCAGTTTGGCACGGTTGTCCGCCTGCTCGTGCAGCGCGCGGTTCTCCAGCACCAGCCGGCGCTTGTCGAGGGCGCGGCGCAGGCTGCCGAGCAGGGTTTGCGGGCTGAAAGGTTTTTCGAGGAAATCGTAGGCACCGTCGCGCATGGCCTCGACGGCCATCGGTACATCGCCGTGGCCGGTCAGCAGGATCACCGGCAAATCGGCATCCCGGCGTTGCACCTCGGCCAACAGTTCCAGGCCGGTCATGCCGGGCATGCGCACGTCGCTGAGAATCACCCCGGCAAAATGCCTGGGCAACTGCGCCAGGCACTCGTCGGCGCGGCTGAACAACTGCACCTCGAAACCCGACAGGCTCAACCATTGCTCGACGGCACTGCGAATGCTGCTTTCGTCGTCGACCACGATCACTGAGTTCAGCATGGTTCATGCACCTCCAGGTCGATGGGCAAAGTCATGGTAAACACGGCGCCTTTGTCATGATTGTCGGCAGTCAGGCGCCCGCCGGATTCATGAACGATGGCAAAGGACACGGCCAGCCCGATCCCCAGGCCATCGCCCACCGGCTTGGTGGTGAAGAACGGATCGAAGACCTTGGGCAGGTTCTCTTCGGCGATACCGCCACCGTTGTCGATCACGCTCAGGCGCCACAATTGTTCGTCGGCTTCGAGGCGGATTTCCAGGCGTTTGCAGGGTTTATCCTGCATCGCATCGAGGGCATTGCGCAGCAGGTTGATCAGCACCTGTTCCAGGCGAATCGCATCGCCACGCACCCAGGCCGGGCGGGTCAGGTGCAGCACGGTGCTGACCTGTTCGTCGCGCAACCGGGTGTCGAGCAGTTGCAGCGACTGATCCACCACCGCCGCCAGGTCCAGGCGTTCGCGCAAACCGCCGGGGCTTTTGCGGGCGAAGGTTTTCAGATGGCCGGTGAGGGCCGCCATGCGGGTGAGCATTTCATCCACTGGCTTGAGCGCCTTGTAGGCGTCATCGACTCGACCGTGGTCGAGCAACAGGCGCAAGGTCGCCAGTTGCATGCGCTGGGCGGTGAGCGGTTGGTTGATCTCATGGGCCAGGGCGGCGGACATTTGCCCCAGCGCGGCGAGTTTGGCCGATTGCACCAGGCCTTCCTGAGCGGTGCGCAGGTCGCGGGTACGCTCTTCTACAAGCTGCTCGAGTTCTTCGCGACTGCGTTGACGCAGTTTGGCCAGGCGCCAGCGTTGATTGAGAAACAGCAGCAGGAACACCAGGGTCAGCCATAGCCCGGCCGCGGCGAGGGCGGCGTTGCGGCTGTCTTCGAAGGCAACTTGCGGACGCCGCAGCAGGTGCAGCGTCCAGCCTTCGGTGCTTAGCGGCAGGGATTCCCACAGGTAATCGGCCTTGCCGTCCGGGCCATCGACCCGAGCCAGGTCGCTGTTGTCATCGAAGCGCCGCAACGATTGAAACTCAAGTGGCGTCAGCGGCTGCTTGTCGTACTGGCGGGTGGTCTTGAGTTCGGCGTGGTCGCTGTCGCTCAGCGGCTTGAGCAGGCGATAGCGCCAGCCCGGCTGGTTGGCGATGAAGATGATTCCACGTGCGTCGCTGACCAGCAAGGTGTCGCTGCCCTGACGCCACTCGCGTTCCAGTTCGGGGAACTCCAGTTTCACCACCATGGCACCGAGGAACTGACCGTCGTCATCGCTGACCGCGCTGGAGAGGAAGTAGCCGGGAATGCCGCTGGTCACCCCCACGGCATAAAAGCGACCGGTACCCTGGGTACGGGTCTGGTTGAAATAGGGACGGAAACCGTAGTTGTGGCCGACATAACTGCTGGGCAAACGCCAATTGCTCGCGGCTACGGCCAGACCGGTGCGATCGAGCAGTTCCAGGGTCGAGGATTCGGCGGCGCCGTTGATCTTTTCCAGTTTGCGGTTCAGCGCATCCTGTTGCTCGGGGCTCACCGGGCCTTTGAGGGCGTCGCGCAATTGCGGGTCCAGCGCCAGCACCGAAGGCAGGGCGCGGTAACGTTCGATCAGGGTATGCAGGGACGTGGCATACAGCGCCAGTTGCTGATTGGCGCGAGCCGCGTCCTCGACCATTGACTGGCGCACGGTGTGGCGCATCGCCAGGGTGGCGGCGATGGCGGCACCGGCGATGATCAATAAGGTGTAGAGCGCCAGGCGCAGGGTTCGGGAGGTCGGGAGCATCGAACAGAGATCGGAAAAAAGACAGGCGCAAGATAGCATGCGGATCATCTTGCACCAGTGCTCATCTCATACATTCAAGTCGATACCCTGAGCTATCAGGAACTCATGTTTGTTTTGCGCATTTGTACTATTTCATTTTCGAGTTTTCTCAACGAAATCCAGGCGTTCTCAAAAATTCTTATGAATGTCCATTCGTCGGAACTGTCACTTTTTACAGGTAGTCACCTCGTGCGGATCAAGATGAATATAGTGACACAAGCGCCAGCGAGCGTGCCGGGCGCAGGAGAGTTGAGATCATGAAAAAAGATACTGAATCCCGGACGCGGAGAAAAATTGAACCAAAGTGGGAGGTACTGCCCAGTCCCATAATCACGGCTCCCACAGCGGGAACTGTTAGTCGTCGATTTAACGTTCATGCAATCGTACCATCACCCACGCACACCAAATGGAATCTGGACTTCTTTAGAGCGAGCAATAATCAAAAAATTAAAAGATACAGCGGTGGCGTAGGAATTGGTTTTATAGCGTTTGTGGTGCCCGATGAGTTGCCGGTAGAAGAGCAGATATATTTCAAGATCCAGTATCAAAACGTTCTATACAGCCATTGGGCTAAGAGTCGTAACTTTAAAATTGGCCAGGTCATACCCCCTACGCCGGTAATTGCCCATCCCGGAACCGTGCGGGTGCCACAACCAGAAATACAAGGAACCAACGGTGTGGCGGGTGCAACGATCTTACTTTGTGAAGAGGGTGTCGGTACCGTTCTATTCGGAACCGCGACAGTACAGTCCGATGGTTCCTGGAAGACCGTGCTTGCGGAGCCATTGTGGATGGGCGATCCGTTCAGGCTAACCGCCATACAGAAACTGAATGATGTGGTATCCGAATGGGCGAGCCCGGTTCTTTTTGCTGTCCTGTTCACGCCATTGATTACCGATGTAACTGTTTCTGCTGACGGAAAACCCACTATTAGTGGTACGGGGGGCTCCAAGGCGCCAGGCTTGAGATCTGGAATACGGGCGGGAGCGGCGGCGTCTTATTATCTACGACGGTTCAATCCGATGGAAGTTGGCGGGTTTCTGCCCCGACGGCGTGGAGCTCAGGAAATCACCTCATTACTGCAAGGCAGATCGGCACGGTCACTGGGGGAGATTCCGAATGGGCAGTCGATAAAGCGTTTACGGTTTGACCGTCCAGACCTGCGACCTCCTGGTCTCCGTGAACGGATAGAGTCTGGAACCACTGTCGTTGAAAGTTGGATTTGTACGTATAAAAAAGCCGCGCTGTCGTACTGACAGCGCGGCTCTTTTTTAATCAACGGTTCAGCGCTTACTGCACTTCCACCGCCAGGCTTTCACTGATCTTTTTCTGCCAGATGGCAGGACCGGTGATGTGTACCGACTCGCCCTTGCTGTCGACCGCAACGGTCACAGGCATGTCTTTGACGTCGAACTCGTAGATCGCTTCCATGCCCAGTTCGGCGAAAGCGACCACGCGGGATTTCTTGATCGCTTGCGCCACCAGGTAAGCCGCGCCACCTACAGCCATCAGATAAACGGCTTTGTGGTCCTTGATCGCTTCGATCGCGGTAGGGCCGCGCTCGGATTTGCCGATCATGCCCAGCAGGCCTGTCTGCTCAAGGATCTGACGGGTGAACTTGTCCATCCGCGTGGCGGTAGTCGGGCCCGCCGGGCCAACCACTTCTTCGCGCACCGGATCAACCGGGCCGACGTAATAGATGAAGCGACCTTTCAGATCGACCGGCAGGGTTTCGCCCTTGTTCAGCATCTCGACCATGCGCTTGTGCGCCGCGTCGCGACCGGTGAGCATCTTGCCGTTGAGCAGGACGGTTTCGCCCGGCTTCCAGCTCTGCACGTCTTCCGGGGTCAGGGTGTCGAGGTTGACGCGACGGGCCGACGGACCGGCTTCCCAGACGATTTCCGGGTAGGCGTCCAAAGGTGGCGCTTCCTGGGCAACCGGGCCGGAACCGTCGAGCACGAAGTGCGTGTGACGGGTGGCGGCGCAGTTCGGGATCATGCACACCGGCAGCGAAGCGGCGTGGGTCGGGTAGTCCATGATCTTCACGTCAAGCACGGTGGTCAGGCCACCGAGGCCCTGGGCGCCGATGCCCAGTTGGTTGACCTTCTCGAACAGCTCCAGGCGCATTTCTTCAATGCGGTTCTGCGGGCCACGGGCTTTGAGCTCGTGAATGTCGATGGATTCCATCAACACTTCCTTGGCCATCACTGCGGCTTTCTCGGCGGTGCCGCCGATGCCGATGCCGAGCATGCCCGGTGGGCACCAGCCGGCGCCCATTTCCGGGACGGTTTTCAGCACCCAGTCGACGATCGAGTCGGACGGGTTGAGCATGGCCATCTTCGACTTGTTCTCGGAACCGCCGCCCTTGGCCGCCACGTCCACTTCCACGGTGTTACCCGGAACGATGGAGTAGTGGATGACTGCCGGGGTATTGTCCTTGGTGTTCTTGCGAGCGCCTGCCGGGTCGGCGAGGATCGAAGCGCGCAGGACGTTTTCCGGCAGGTTGTAGGCGCGACGTACGCCCTCGTTGATCATGTCGTCCAGGCTCATGGTGGCGCCATCCCAACGCACGTCCATGCCCACGCGGACAAATACGGTCACGATGCCGGTGTCCTGGCAGATCGGACGATGGCCGGTGGCGCACATGCGCGAGTTGATCAGGATCTGTGCCATCGAGTCGCGGGCCGCTGGCGATTCTTCGCGCAGGTAAGCCTCGTGCATCGCCTGGATGAAATCCACGGGGTGGTAGTAGGAAATGAACTGCAGGGCGTCGGCAACGCTCTGAATCAGGTCGTCTTGCTTGATCACGGTCATGAGTCGCGCTCCTCTAAAAGACGGGAACATTCAATAAGGTGCTTGCAGCTTGGGTGCATCGGTCGGTTGCAAGCACCTTTCAAGGCACGCCGGGCAAGCTGGCGCGACGCTAAAAAGGCGCGGCAGTATACCGCGCATCAAAGGCCGGCACACGCGCCGGCAGTCAATCGTTGGTCGCATAAGCTCCTGCAAGCGAGACGACCTTGCCCATCCCGAAAATTGAATGGTCATTTATCGGTCACGCAACTAAAGTGACATGCGGTCTGTAGAGTAGGACGCTCTGTCAGTCTCCTTTCATCTGGTGAGTCAACGATTGACCCATAACGCCATCCAGCGCCTGTTGCTCAAACGTTTCGCCCTCGCGGCCGGCACCTATGCCCTGGCATTGCTGTTGCTGTGGCTGGCATTCTTTACCGGTCACTACGATGCACCGCTTTCCAGTGTCGCCATCGGCAGCGCACTGGTGGTGATCAACCAGGCCATCCTGTTCGCGGTGTTCTACAGCGGCTGCAATCTGCGCTTCGCCGACCCCAGCCTGACCGAGGTGCAAGTGTTGCTGGGGCTGGGCTGGCAAACCTGGCTGATTGCCCATCTGGACGAAGCCCGGGGTGCGTTCCTGGTGTTTTACGTGCTGATCCTGCTGTTCGGCCTGTTCCATCTGTCACGCCGGTCTTTAGTACGATGCGCGCTGCTGGTGTTTTTCAGTTTCAGTGCAATCACGCTGT
This sequence comes from Pseudomonas sp. S2_F07, assembly GCF_054668325.1. NCBI lineage: Bacteria > Pseudomonadati > Pseudomonadota > Gammaproteobacteria > Pseudomonadales > Pseudomonadaceae > Pseudomonas > Pseudomonas sp. S2_F07. The sequence goes on along the minus strand of NZ_CP162758.1, from coordinate 2,603,329 downwards.
GGGAGGGTTACCACTTACAGCTGCCCGACCCGGCCATGGCGTTGTTGCAGGTCTGTGTGCTGTTCATCGTGCTGGTGTGGCTGGTGCTGTATGCCCGCTATGTCCAGGCTTCGCGACAGCGAATGCGCCAGCGGCGTTTTGCCTTGCAGGCGCACCAGGACACGTTGCGCGGGATGATGCGCCAGCTCGAAGACCTGGTGGCCACTGATGAACTCACGGGTCTGTTCAATCGCCGGCATTTCCTGCGCCTGGCTTCCCGCGAATTGAACGCCATGGACACGGGTGTCATGCATGGCCTGGCGCTGATCGACCTCGACCATTTCAAACGCATCAACGATCTGCACGGCCATGCCGCCGGCGATCAGGTGCTGCAAGCCTTTGCCGGGGTTGCCAGCGCGTGCCTGCGCGACGGCGATGTTCTGGCCCGCTACGGTGGTGAAGAGTTCGTGGTGCTGCTGCCCGATTGCGATGCCGACAGTCTGACTTCGTGCTGCGAACGGCTGCGCATCGCGTTCACCGATGTCGAGCTGATTGGTCTGAATGTACGCAGCCTCAGCCTGTCCGCCGGCATGACCCTGCTGGAATTGGGCGACGACCTCGATGACGCTCTGCAACGGGCCGATCAGGCGCTTTATCGTGCCAAGCGTGATGGCCGCAACCGGTGCGCGGCAGCGTGGGAGAACGTCGATGCCTGAGCTGCGGGTTGGCGAGCGCCAATGGTCGGTGGCGGCGGGCAGCAATCTGCTCGACGCGCTGAACCAGAACGACGTGCCAGTGCCTTACAGTTGCCGCGCCGGCAGTTGCCATGCGTGCCTGGTGCAGTGTGTGCGGGGGCTGCCGAGCGACAGCCGCCCCGATGCCCTGAGTGCCCGGCAGCGTGAACAGGGCTGGCGACTGGCGTGCCAGTGCCAGGTGGTCGAGGACTTGCAGGTGCACGCCTTCGATCCGCAAACCGATGGTCATCCGGCCGAAGTCGCGGCGATCGATTGGCTGAGTACCACGGTGCTGCGCTTGCGGGTAATCCCCCAGCGACCATTGCGCTACAGCGCCGGTCAACACCTGGTGTTGTGGGCGGGCAGTGTGGCGCGGCCGTATTCTCTGGCCAGCCTGCCGCAGGAAGATCGTTTTCTGGAGTTTCATCTCGATTGCCGCAAACCCGGGGAATTCAGCGATGCCGCCAGGCAATTGCGCATCGGCGATCCGATCCGTCTCGGTGAACTGCGCGGCGGTGCCTTGCATTACGACCCTGACTGGCACACCAGGCCGTTGTGGTTGATGGCGGCCGGCACCGGGTTGGGGCCATTGTTTGGTGTCTTGCGCGAAGCGCTGCGTCAGAATCACCAGGGCACTATCCGCGTCATCCACCTGGCCCATGATGCCGATGAACACTACCTGGCCAAACCCCTGCAAGCCATGGCCGCCAGCCGTCCGAACCTGAGTGTCGAACTGTGGACCCCGGCCGAGTTGCCTGCGGCTTTGGCGCAACTGCGCCTTGTTTCCCGGCAAACCCTGGCCTTACTCTGCGGAGCCCCCGACAGTGTCGACGCCTTTGCCCGGCGCCTGTACCTGGCGGGATTGCCGCGCAATCAACTGCTGGCCGATGTGTTCCTGCCCCGTGGTTGAGCGCTGACTTTTCAGACGCGAGACCTGCCATGACCGATGCCATCCAAGTTGAACGCGAACGCGGCCTGTTGACCCTGCGCCTGAATCGCCCGGACAAGAAAAACGCCCTGACCCGCGCCATGTACAGTCACTTGGCCGAGGCGTTGCAACAGGCTGACAGCGACCCCGGGATCAACGCCGTGCTGATCACCGGCTCTGCCGAATGCTTCACCGCCGGCAACGATATCGCCGATTTCATCCAGCAACCGCCGAATGGACTCGACAGCCCGGTATTCCGGTTCATGCACAATCTGCTCGAATGCCGCAAACCGGTGATCGCCGCCGTGGCCGGAGCGGCGGTGGGCATTGGCACGACGATGTTGCTGCATTGTGATCTGGTCTACGTGAGCCGTGACGCACGCCTGCGCATGCCGTTCGTCAACCTTGGCCTATGCCCGGAGTTCGGCTCCAGCCTGATCCTGCCGCGTCTGCTTGGGCAGGCCAAGGCGGCGGAGTTATTGCTGCTGGGTGAAAGTTTCAGTGGTGAACAGGCGGCTGCGTGGGGCATTGCCTGCGAGGCGCTGGGCAGTGGCGAAGAGACCCTGGCCAAGGCGCGGGAGATGGCCCTGCGCTTCGAGTCGCTGCCGCCGGAAGCGGTGCGCATCAGCAAGCAATTGATGAAGGCGCCGGACCGGGAGCTGTTGCGCAAGGTGATTGAGGAGGAGGGGGCGCTGTTTACCCAGCGGCTGCGGTCGCCGGAGGCGTTGGCGGCGTTGACGGGGTTCATCAAGCGGCATTGATTTTTCGCTGACTGTACCGGCCTCTTCGCGGGCAAGCCCGCTCCCACATTGACCGGGGTTGTTCACAAATCATGTGACCAACACAAAACCCTGTGGGAGCGAGCTTGCTCGCGATGAGGCCGGCCTGGACAACACAACGATCGGATCAGAAAGCAAAAAGCCCCGCCATTCACATGGCGGGGCTTTTGTTTTTCGAGCAACCGGTCACTCAGACCATCGGGTCGCCAACGTGCAGGATCTTCATGCCGTTGGTGCCGCCGGTGGTGTGGTAGCTGTCGCCTTTGGTCAGGATGACCCAGTCGCCTTTCTGTACTACGCCGCGCTTGACCAGCTCGTCGATAGCCTTCTGGCTGACTTCGTTCGGCGCCAGCGAAGCCGGGTCGAACGGGATGGTGTACACGCCACGGAACATTGCCGCGCGAGCCTGGGCTTCGCGGTGTGGGGTGAACGCGTAGATCGGCACCGAGGAGCGGATGCGCGACATGATCAGCGGGGTGTAGCCACTTTCGGTCAGGGCGATGATCGCCTTCACGCCCGGGAAGTGGTTGGCGGTGTACATGGTCGCCAGGGCAATGCTCTCGTCGCAGCGCTCGAACTCTTTGCCGATGCGGTGGCTGGAGGTCTTGCTGGTCGGGTGCTTTTCGGCGCCGACGCAGATACGCGCCATGGCCTGAACGGCTTCCAGCGGGTACAGGCCAGCAGCACTTTCAGCCGAGAGCATCACGGCGTCGGTGTAGTCGAGCACGGCGTTGGCTACGTCGGACACTTCGGCGCGGGTCGGCATCGGGTTCTGGATCATCGACTCCATCATCTGGGTCGCGACGATCACTGCCTTGTTGTGGCGGCGTGCGTGCAGAATGATCTTCTTCTGGATGCCCACCAGCTCGGCGTCGCCGATTTCCACGCCCAGGTCACCACGGGCAACCATCACCGCGTCGGAGGCCTTGATCAGGCCGTCGAGGGTTTCGTCGTCGGCCACGGCTTCGGCGCGTTCGATCTTCGCCACCAGCCAGGCAGTGCCGCCGGCTTCGTCGCGCAGTTGACGGGCGTATTCCATATCGGCGGCGTCACGGGGGAAGGAGACCGCGAGGTAGTCGACTTCCATTTCCGCGGCGAGCTTGATGTCGGCCTTGTCTTTTTCGGTCAGGGCCGGAGCGGTCAGGCCGCCACCGCGACGGTTGATGCCTTTGTGATCGGACAGCGGGCCGCCGATGGTCACGGTGCAGTGCAGTTCGGTGGCCGTGGCGGTATCGACGCGCATTACCACGCGACCGTCGTCGAGCAGCAGCTCATCGCCCACGCCGCAGTCCTTGACCAGGTCCGGGTAGTCGATGCCGACCACTTGCTGGTTGCCTTCGGTCAGAGGATGGCTGGTGGAGAAGGTGAATTGATCACCGATCTTCAGCTCGATCTTCTTGTTGGCGAATTTGGCGATACGGATTTTCGGGCCTTGCAGGTCACCCAGCAGGGCGACGAAGCGGCCGTGCTTGGCAGCGAGGTCACGCACCAGCTTCGCGCGAGCCTTGTGCTCGTCGGGAGTGCCGTGGGAGAAGTTCAGGCGGGCGACGTCCAGGCCAGCCAGAATCAGCTGTTCGAGAACTTCCGGCGAGTTACTGGCCGGGCCTAGGGTGGCGACGATTTTGGTACGACGGACGGACATGCAAAGACTCCTGAGTTCAAGCGCTGAGTGAGGCTACTATGCTCCGAAGTTGTAGTCATTGTTCGTTTGCACTACTTATTTCTTTCTTTATTGAACCCTGCAACTTTGCGTCCCGGCAGCCTGAAGATTTCCGGCCATGGGTCGATACAGCGTTCAAGACAGGAGATTTCCCCATGCGTTTCGTTCTCATTGCCGCCCTTGCCATCAGCGCCCTCAGCGTCACGGGATGCACCCGTTGGTCGATGAACCATCATTTGAACAATGCCTACAGCGCCTACGACCGGGGCAATTGCGAGCAAGTGATGCTCGAGTTGTCCAAGGTCGAACGCGACAGCCGCGCGCGGCCTTATGTGTGGCCGGAAGTATCGTTGATGCGCGGCCTGTGCCTGGAGCGGCAGAAGATGTACATCGATGCGGTTCAAACCTATCAGTTCATCATGGCGTCCTATCCTCAGAGCGAATATGCCTACCGCGCCCGTGCCCGCATCGAAACCCTGCAGAGCCTGGGTCACTACCCGATGCGCAGTGCAGCGGCTGTTAAACCTACGCAGTTCTGATGGCGATAACCCTCCAGTCGCTGGCTCACCGGCGGTGCTGAGCTATAGTCCAATGAACCGGTTTTAGAGCCTTGTCCTCTGAACCGGGGCAACACCTGTGACCGGCACAAGCAGGACTCTGCGCTACAAGGACTGGCGCACCGGAAGCGGGGAGAGCGGGCAAAGACTCATGCATACCCGTTCCGAAGCAGTAGTGCGGCTCTGCTTAAGAGCCTTGCATAGCGAAATTGCACATGTTCACTGACCGCCGAATCGAGCGGCATCAACTGCCGTACTTCCTCAAAGTGTTCAACGGCATCACCGGCAAACCCATCGGCTACCTGGGCAATGTCTCCGAAGACGGGCTGATGCTGATCAGCCAGTTGCCGATGATGATCGGCGCGGACTTCAACCTGCGCCTGAAAATTCCCGCCAGCGAAGGTGGCCAGCGAATCATCGACCTGCAGGCCTGTTGCCTGTGGTGCCACGAAGACGCGACCCCCCAACATTACGACGCCGGGTTCAGCCTGCAACGGGCGCCACCGGAATATGGGCAATTGGTGGAGGCGTTGAAGCAGTACTTCAGTTTTCTGCCGTTGCCGGCTTCGGCCTGAGATCAATGGGAACTCGGCTGTGAGTGATTGCTCAGGCTCAGAGTCCGGTTCTTTTCCAGCCCAGGTACCGAGTCACCAGCTCTGCCCCCAACTCACCGGGCCGCGCATCCATCACCAACACTCCATGAGCGTTCAAGCGCTCATGGAGTTCGGCGCGTGCATTGAGGTAGTCCACGGTCCCGCAATAGGCCAGCGCTTCGGACAAGGTCTGCACCGATGACTGACGCAGGGTATCGAGCACGTCTTCGCGCAGGCTCGCGACCAGCACCTGATGCTGCCGGCTCAGGCGGTGGACGGCCGGAAGCAGTTCATCGTCGTCCTCTTCGCGCAGATTGGTCACCAGCACCACCAGTGCCCGGCGTTTTTGCCGTGCCAGCAGTTGCGTGGCCGCGGCTTGATAGTCGGCGCTGCGTTGGCTGCTGCTCAAGTCATAGACGGTGTTGAGCAGGGTGTTGAGATGACTGGTGCCTTTTACCGGCGCGAGGTAGCGCGGCTGTTCGCTGGCAAAGGTACTCAGGCCCACCGCGTCGCCCTGACGTAGCGCCACGTAGCTAAGCAACAGACAGGCGTTGAGGGCGTGATCGAAGTGCGACAGCTCATCATCCTGGCTGCGCATGTGCCGGCCGCAGTCGAGCATGAAAATGATCTGCTGATCGCGTTCGTCCTGATACTCCCGGGCAATCGGCGTGCGCTGGCGGGCGGTGGCTTTCCAGTCGATCTGGCGCAGGCTGTCACCCTCGCGAAACTCGCGCAATTGATGGAATTCCAGGCCCAGGCCCCGCCGTTGTTTCTGGCGGACGCCAAGCTGGCTGAGCCAGTTGTCCACCGCCAGCAATTGCCCTCCATACAAGCGGGCGAAATCGGGATAGACGCGGGTGGCGTCGGGCAGTTCGAGCAAGCGTCTGTCCGACCAGAGCCCCAAGGGACTTGGCAGGCCGACTTCGCAGCGTTCGAAGCTGAAGTGACCGCGCTTGAGCGGGCGCAGGCGATAGCCGGCCAGGCTGTGCTGGCCGGGTTGCAGCTCGACCGTCAGCGGCAGGTGTTCGAAGCTCAGGCCAGGTGGCACATGATCGAAGACTTGTACCTTCAGCGGTTGCGTAAAGTCGTGTTCGACCGTCAGTTGCACCTCGCCCCATCGACCCAGGGCCAGGCTGCCGGGTATCTGGCGTTTCAGCCGGGGCGAAGGCAAGCGCTTGAGGCGAATGGCATCGAGGATGGCCAGGGCCAGCAGCGCCAGGAGCAACCCCCAGTTGATCGCCATGAGATTCGCCGGAACCGCGAACTGCAATGCCCGCAAAGCGCCCGACACAATGGTGCAAGCCAGCAGGATCAATAGCCAGGCGAGCATCAGGCGCGAGGGTTTCACAGGCGCGGCGCCGGCACTTGGTCGAGCATCTGCTGGAGCACCTGATCGACATCCAGGCCCTCGATGTCCAGCTCCGGCGCGATGCGCACCCGATGGCGCAGCACGGCCAGGGCACAGCCCTTGATGTCATCCGGAATCACGAACTCACCGCCGCGCAACAGCGCTCGGGCCCGGGCACATCGCACCAGCGCGATGGATGCGCGTGGGCCGGCGCCGAGGGTCAAACCGGGCCAATTGCGGGTGGAGCGGGCCAGGCGCACGGCGTAATCGAGCACCTGGTCATCCAGGGCCAGGTCGCTGGCGATGCGTTGCAGGGCCAGTACATCCCTGGCCTGGAGTAACGTGCGCATCGGCTGGACATCAAGCATATCGGCCCGGGTCGAGCGGCAGACCTGACGCACCATGTCCAGCTCTTGCCCGGCATCTGGGTAGTCCATGCGCACTTTGAGCATGAAGCGGTCCAGTTCAGCTTCCGGCAAGGGGTAAGTGCCTTCCTGTTCGATCGGGTTTTGCGTGGCGAGCACCATGAACGGTTGCGCAATCGGCAATGGCTGGCCTTCGAGGGTGACTTGCCGCTCCTGCATGGCTTCGAGCAGCGCGGCCTGGGTTTTCGCCGGGGCACGGTTGATCTCGTCCGCCAGTAGCAGGTTGGTGAACAATGGCCCCTTGCGCAGTTTGAATTGCTCGGTCTGCAGGTCATACACGGCATGCCCGGTGACGTCGCTGGGCATCAGGTCCGGGGTGAACTGGATTCGCGCGAACTCACCGCCGAAGCAGCGGGCGAGGGCGCGCACCAACAGGGTCTTGCCCAAGCCCGGTACGCCTTCGAGCAACACGTGGCCACCGGCGATCAGCGCGGTCAGGACGTCGTCGATCACGCTGTCCTGGCCAATCACCGCTTTTTGCAGTTCCTTGCGTACGGCCTGGGCCAGATGGCCGGCACGCTGGCGCTGTTGAGCGGCATGGCTCGGTGCGTCGGGCTCGATCGATTGACTCATTACTTCCGGAGCCTTGTTAACAGTTATATGCGTTTTATCTTCCATAAATCAGTCACTTACCTAATCTAACTTTTTTCACGGTTTTTTTGCGTGGAATGAGTGAGTGACTGCCAATCTGCCTCGTTGCAATCCTATGGCAACTCCCTCATTTGAGCGTTCGTCAGAGTTGGAGGTTAGTCTATGACGGTCTGAGGCCACGCGATTTCAGAGTCGATTATGTAAACGAAGAAAATCCAGTTTCTGGTCAAGCTTTCGTTGTGTAATTGGCGCTGATTTGACCACCTGCTTGCAGGGGATTTGATAAGGGTGTTTTGTCGCCATGATCAGCAGATAACGTTCGTTTTCTGCCCCTCGTGACAGGCAAGAATCGGCCGAGGTTGTGTAAAAACGGTTTAGAGCAGGTTTGAAAGTCAGAACCAGAACGAAAATAGCGTTTCTACGCAAATTTCAGGTCCGCTGATACACCAATCATTGGCAGATTTACGTAGCGACGCAGACTTCAAAACAGTGTCTGCGTTTTTACACAGCCTGGGCCGAAAGCTGCCGACCATCAAGGGCTGCTACCGACCTGGAGCAGTCGGCGAACAGAGTAATGGCAAATTAATGGCTATGCTTGGTCTGCTGTCGAAACTGATCAGGCAGTCCGGCAGGCTGCGCGGAAATGACCCGCAACGTGCCCTATGTCACCCGACTATTCTGCGTGAAGCATCCAGTTCAGGGGCGCAAATCCGCAACTACACTCGGGAAGACATGGAGCAAACCCTACACCTGCAGGCGCAGGGTTTGGACTAGATCTGTCGGGATCACTCAGGATCGAATCGACTTGCGCTACGGTGCGGCTGGGCACTGCGAAAATGGGGATATGCTCACCCCAGACATGCAGGCCTTGGTCTGCACGCTCGCCAGAGGCGCAGAACGAGGCTGAGGAAATTGAAAGGAACAGAACATCTGGCAAAAGTGATTGCCGACGTTCAGTTCTACAATAGAGAGCGAGGAGAATCGTTACCTGAAACGATGATGTCAAACACAACAAATGAAGCTGATTTCGTTTTCTCGCCGAAATGTTAAGAGACTGCTTCCGAGAGTAAAAAATCTCACCATGAAATTAGCATCGCCAAATGCATTGCTTAGTGTCGAATAGCTGGTTGGCATGACACTCAAGACGTATAGCTTCGGTAGCTATTGCTTGTCTCGGGAGCTTCGCTCACGAAAACCAGCGTGAATCCAGAACAGAAAAAAATTTGGCTAATGCTACGTGCGGTGTGTTCTCAGGTTCAGGTGTCGGCACAAAAGGTTAATTGGTTTCCGAATACCGCTTCTATTGGTCAATTTAGAAGGATTATGTTTGGAGATTGTGAAATGGATTTTTTCAGGAATAAAAGCGCCGCAAAGCAAGCCATACCCACCAGTTCGAATAAGCCACGCTCGACCAAATGGCACCGCATGTACTTTTTTCTTGCTGGATTCGACGTGCTGGTTGTTGTGCTGAGCGTGCTATTGAATCACCTGATCGTCGATACCTATCACCGCTCCATCAAGGCAAACCAGTCGTGGGTCCAACAGCTGTCGAGCTATTCAACGCTGGGCAGCCTGGCTTCCACAGTCAATGCGCCGGGCAATAATGTGTTCGATACACATAATGTTGAAGCCGAATCGCGGAACATGAATGAAGCCTTGCGCGCCTTCAACGAGCATTTGGCAGTGGCCAAAAAACAGTTGGAAGTACGGATCGCCAATGAGGCTGAACACAGTGCAGATATACAAGCCTTTTCCCTTGCATTGAAGGATGAGGTGGGTGCAGTTGATGCCGCGATGGTCGAAATGGTGAACGAGGCCTTGCTGATCTTTTCCTACTTCAGGGAGGGGCAGTCGGATAATGCCGGCAAACGCATGGCAACGATGGACAGGAAGTTTGCCCTGTTGCTCGCCTCACTCAGTACTGTGCGGGATCGCGTTGGCCTGATTCAAAGCAAGCTCCTGGAGGAGGAGCTTGAGTCGGTCGAAGAACTGCGCCGGGTCGAATACGCGATCATGGTGTTCGTGCTACTGATGGTCAGTGCGGCCGTTATCTACGGGGGCAAGATCAGGCGCGAAATGGAGTCGCAAGCAGCCGAAAGGGAAGGTTATCTGGCAGTGCTGCGCGAAAGCGAGAAGCAGGCCCGCCAGCAAGCATCGCTGCTGGACAAGGCCCAGGACGCCATTGTCGTTCACGGGATGGATAATCGCATCCTGTACTGGAACAAAAGTGCCGAGCGTCTCTACGGTCTGTCAAAGGAAGAGGCACTCGGCAAATCGGCACAGGAGTTGATCTACCAGGGTAGCGCCGCTTTCAATGCGGCCACTAACAACCTGATAGATACGGGTGACTGGGCGGACGAAGTTACACTTCGACGCCGGGATGGTTGCACCATCACGCTCGAAAGTCATCGAACCCTGGTGCGAGACGATGATGGCCAGCCGCAATCCGTTCTCTCGATCAATACTGACATCACCCACCGTAAGACCGCTGAGCAAGAGGTCCAGCGTTTGGCTTTCTACGATCAGTTGACCGGGCTGGCCAACAGGCGGCTCATGTTGGACCGGTTACAGCATCTGCTGGCGGGCAGCTCCCGTAGCCTGTATACGAGCGCGATAATTCTCATTGACCTGGATAACTTCAAGGCACTGAACGACACGCTGGGGCATGACAGAGGCGACATGTTGCTGCAGCAAGTTGCTCTGCGCCTTTGCGGCTGCATACGCGAGAGCGACACCGTGGCTCGCCTGGGCGGAGACGAATTCGTCGTCCTGCTGGGTGGCCTTAATGAGAGTCCTCCAGAAGCAGCTATCCAGGCCAAGGCTATTGGCGAAAAGATTCTCAACTCTCTGAACATTTCCTACCAGTTGGATGGATATGAGCACCACAGCACCCCCAGCCTCGGCATTGCGCTGTTCCAGGGGCAGCTGAGCACCGTGGACGATATTATGAAGCGCGCTGACCTGGCGATGTATCGCGCCAAGGCGGCGGGCCGCAATACCATGCGCTTCTTCGATCCGGAAATGCAGGCGGTTGCCACGGCACGGGCCAGACTGGAAGTAGACTTGCGCCAAGGCTTGCGGGACAACGAATTCCTTCTTTATTACCAGCCGCAGGTGAATAGTGAGGGCCGTATCATAGGCGCAGAGGCACTGATGAGATGGCAGAATCCTGAGCGCGGAGTCGTGTTTCCAGGCGAGTTCATTCCATTGGCAGAGGAAACGGGGTTGATTCTGCCGTTAGGCCGTTGGGCGCTGCAGGCAGCCTGCACTCAGCTGGTTGCCTGGGCAAAGCATTCGGAAACCGCCCGACTGGGTATGGCTGTGAATGTCAGCGCCCGCCAGTTTCACCATCCGGACTTCGTCGAGGAGGTACTGCAAGTACTGAGATACACGGGGGCCGATCCGAAGAAATTGAAACTGGAACTGACCGAAGGCCTGCTGATAGAGGATATGGAAGGTACTGTCGCCAAAATGATCGAGTTGAAAGAGATTGGCATAGGCCTTTCGCTGGATGATTTCGGAACCGGCTACTCGTCACTGTCATACCTGAAGAGCCTTCCGCTGGATCAACTCAAGATCGACCAGTCCTTCATCAGAGATGTGTTGGTTGATCCCAACGACGCCGCCATCGCCTGCGCGATTGTGAGCCTGAGCCAGATATTGGGGCTTTCGGTGATTGCAGAAGGTGTGGAGACAGAAGCTCAGCGCACCTTTCTGGTCAAGCATGGCTGCCAGACCTACCAGGGCTTCCTGTTTTCCCCGCCACTGCCAGCCGAACAATTTGAGGAGTATGTTCACGATAGATTAATGGCGAGCACTGATTTCTCACGGACCACGACTAAATCGCCATAACTTCGCAGGGCGATATCATCCGCCATTACGCTAGGGGAACCGCCGCCATCAGCAACCACCTGTACTTCATATCCATCGCGCACCAGGCTCAGCGCCGGATAGACCGTGCATACGTCATTGGTGACCCCGGCGATGATCAGTCTCTTGCGCCCCGTAGCCTTGACCGCTGAGGCGAAGTTCTCATCGTCCATGGCGTTGACGATAAACAACATCTCAGGCTATGAGCTCGTAAGGGGCTGTCTTCTAATACAATGGGAATCTAACGCTTGTTAGGTGCCAGATCATAGGGCGCTCCTCAAGGTTTGCAGGTGGGCGACCTGACGGCTGAATTCAACGCTGGAAAGCCGTTGTTTCGGCCGCGGGCTCATGGCCTGGCTGATGGCGCGTGTGGGTTGGCCGGTCAGGCGCGCGAGCACCAGCCATTGTTCGGCAACACCGAGCTGTTCAAAACCGGGGTGGCGACGCCGCACACGCCGCAGGATGTCTTGCTGCAAGGCTTGCAGCAGGCCGGCCTGACCGTTGCGGCGCAACAGGAAGTCGGCACTGGCGCGCAGGTGTTCCTGCAGTTGTCGGCGCGCTTTCGGCGCCGGTTCCAGCAATGGACCCTGACGCACGCCAAAGTGCCAGAAACCCAGGCCGATCAAGGCGAACAGCGCGACAAGCGCCTGGGGGAAATAACGCAGCAGCAAGGTCAGCAGGCTGTCGTGATCGGTGTTGAATATTAGTGTCACGCGGGTGTCGGCGGTCAGGTACCAGAGCAGCCAGGCGTTATCGTACCGGTCGATGGCCGGGGTTTTCCACAGGTCGGCATCGGTGACCACGATGATCGAACCGAGCCCGTGGTCGAGTTGCATCATGTGGGTGGCCCTGGCGCTGTTGGCCCAGGCCAGGGCGAGGTTTTTCGGGTCTTCGAGATGGAACGCGGTATCGAAACCGGCATAGGCCGGGGCGTCTTCGTCTTCCAGGTAGAGCTTGGTCAGTGGCGGGTACGGATCATCACCGACACCCGGCGGTGGGGCCTTGAGGTCTTTGCTCAGGGACTGGTGCAGTTGCACCTTGTCGAGCAGCAGGTCATTGCTGTGGCCGAGCTTTTCATCCCACAGCGACTCGGCGACGAACAGAAGGCGCCCGCCGGCCCGGGTCCAGTTCATCAACTGGTCGATCTGCCGTGGACTCATGTTGCCGCGTTCCCCGAGCAACAGCAGGCTGTGTTGGCGAGGGTCGAGGCTGGGCAGGATGTCGAGGCCATTGGCGTGGTCGACGCTCAGGCCTTGTTTGCGCAGGAACAACTCTGCCGCCAGATAAGGGTTGGCATTGGCTTCGGGGGAGGGGCCGTGGTCGATTTCGGTCTGGTAGGGGGTAGCCTTGAGGTACAGATAAACGCTCAGTGCAGCCAGCAACACGGCAACCAACGCACCGGCTATCGAGCCCCAGCGCCGGCTCAACGGGCAGTCTCCGGGCCGAACAGAACACGCCAGCCATTACACAGTTCCTGCTGCACCTGAGCGGGCGGCAGGCGATGCCCGTAGGCCATGTTTTGCCAGTGCCCGGTCAGGTTTTGGCTGTAGGCCAGCAAGGCCGGTTGTTGCAGTAGTTCGACACGCCGAAGCACCTGGCCTTCGGTGTCGGCGGACTTGAGCGCGATGTTGAAGTCGTGCAGCAGACGGCTGAGCAGGGCGCGATAAAGCAAACCAAGCGCTTCGCGTGGATGAGTCTGCCAAAGACTTTCGGCGTGGGCGGCGATGTCGCTGGGCAGGGACTCGGGCTTGAGGTCCAGGCCGAACGCCTGCGGCGGTAACGGTCCCGTGGCTTTGTTGACGGGGATCGGTCGGCGGCTGACGAAGGCCTGTAACCAGTCGCGATAGCGCCAGATCAACAGGCCGACGGCCCCAATGACGATGCCCCACAGCACGATTTCAATCAGGGTCGCCAATGCCCCGAAGCCTCGTCCCTCGAACAGCTTCAGCAGGGTCTTCAACCATTTCGGTGTCTTGCCATCGTCCGTGGCGCCAGCACTCGATTGCTCTTCGCCAAAGCGGTAGCGCGTGACCGACTCCCGGTTCTTGAAGGGCGGCTGTTCGAGGATCGCCTTGATGCTGTCCCTGGAGGCCTGGCTGGTCAGGGGCTGATCCAGCAGGCGCGGGCTGTCGGGTGAGAGGGCCGGCTCCGTGGCCCATGCGGTGTGGGTGGTCGGCATCAGCACAATCACGGCCATCAACAGGACAGCGCTTGCACCGACCAGACGCTGGCGCATTCGACGGAACACCAGTTCGATATCCCAGGCCTCCAGCACGGTGCGTCGGTTGAGGTACAGGCTGAAACCGCAGGCGACATAGATCGGTTCCCAGACCACCAGCACCAGCGCATAAAAGGCGTTGGTCAGGTGTTCCAGCCAGCGCCAGTCCTGGGTGGCCGCCGAGATCAGCGACTGCCAGCTCCAGTCGAGCGCGACCTGTTGTGGCAGCAATAGATAGAACAACACCATCAAGCCGGTCCACAACGTGCCTTCCAGGTGCGCGCCGATGATTGTCAGCCAGCGTGCGGCGCCGGCGTCTCGCTGCAACAGCACCTGTATCCGCTGTTGCCGTTGCTGCCCATCCAGTCCTTCGAGTTGCATCACCGGCATCAGGAAACTGCGGGGCAAGCTCAGGCGTCGCCAGGTCAGGCTGGCCAGCAATTGCGGTTTGAGCAGGCGTGGCCATTGGTGCAGGGCCTGCTTGAGCGTAGGCGTTTCACCGAACATGGCTTTGGACAGGATGTACAAGGGCAGGCGTTCGAACGCCGGCTTCAGCCACCAGAAAATGAACACCGCTAGAGAGGGCGAATCCCAGAGCCCCCAACTGAGCAGCGCGAAAACCGGCAAAGTAACCAGGGCCCAACTGGTCATTAACAGGCGTCGATGGCGTTGGCTCAGGAGCACCCCAAGATCCATGGCTTCCCAGTTCGAACGTGGGCGAATCACCACCGTGGCGTCACTCAGGCGCATGGCGGTGACGTCCGGCGAACACGAGATAAGCCACCACCAGCAGCCAGAGCGCCGCGCCGACCAGGTACTTGGTCTGGTGCGAAGGGCCGGTCTTCGACGACCAATAGGCTTCGATAAAGGCCGCGATCAACAGAAATAGCATGGCCCCGCAGATCAGCAGCACGCTCTTGCCCGCTGCCAATTGCAAGGCCTCGGCGCGTGGCAGGCGCCCGGGGGCGACCAAGGCCCAGCCCAGCTTCAGACCGGCGGCACCGGCCAGGGCGATGGCGCTGAGTTCGAAGGCGCCATGGCCGATCACGAATGACCAGAAGGTTTGCCCATAGCCGACGTAGGTCAGATGCCCGGCCACCGCCCCGATCATCAGGCCGTTGTAAATCAGGAAAAACACACTGCCCAAACCAAACAGCAAACCGCTGGCGAAGGTCTGAAAGGCAATGCCGATGTTGTGCATGATGTAGTAGCCGAACATCGCCCAGTCCTCACTGGCGGCTCGCCCCGCCGTGCGCCCGAGGTGACCGGCAACGGGGTCGTACATGCTTTGCATCTCGCTGACCTGCGCGGCGGGGATCAGGTTGTAGACCAGCTCGGGGTACAGGTACACCAACAGCGCGAAGCCGGCCAGGCTGCCAAAGAACATCAGGCTGGCGGCGAGGACAAAACGCCATTGTTCGCGCACCAGTCGCGGAAAGTCAGCCATGATGAACGCCAGCACATTGGCCCCCAAACGGCTGCGATGACGGTAAAGCTGTTGGTGTCCGCGCAGCACTTGTTGCTGCAGGGAGTCGATCAGAAAACTGCTGTAGCCACGCTCCCGTGCCAGTGCCAGGTGTTGGCAGAGACGTCGGTAGTCCTTCGGGAAACTGCCGGCGTCGGTGCTTTTGCCGTCCCGTTCCAACTGCTCGAGCAGGTGGGCGAAATGCTCCCATTCGGCCTTGTGCCGGCTTTCAAAAAGGCTTTGCTTCATGTCGGCCCCAACAAGCCGCGGGCGATGCCGTTGAGCTCGGTCACCGCCTGTGGGGGCTGGACTTTCAAGGGTTGGGCGAGAATCGAAGCCAGTTCTTTGACCCGGGCTGCGGAGAGTTCACCCTGGCGCTCGGCAAACCCGAGAATGGCCCGTTGTTCGGTGAGTGTCAGGACAAAGGCCGGGCGACGCGACTGGGCTTCGGGGAGCTGGGGGCGGGTGTGCGGTCGTTCGCGGTAGATCACCAGGGTCCCGGCGGCGATATCGCCGAGGCGCTTGAAGTGGGGGTGTTGCAGGCAACTGACGGCCCCGAGGAAGTAACCGAATGGCAGCAGGTCGACAACGCGCAACAGGTTGCGCAGCAGCGACGCCGACCAGCCGACCGGGGTGCCATCGTCGTGCACCACCCGCAAGCCCATCCATTGTTTGCCCGGCGAGCGGCCGTGGTTCAGCACCTCGAACAGCACCATGTACCACCAACTCACCACGAACAGCAGGATCGAGCCGAGCCCGGCCCCCAGTTTGCCGAGCATCGCCAGCACAATGAACAGCACGCCCAGGACCAGGCCGCGCAAACCAAGATCGATGGAGAATGCCAGCGCACGGACCATCAACCCGGCCGGCCGCAGTGGCAGATCGATGCCTTCCGGCGTTTCGACCTGGTACCGCGTATCCAGTGGCGGTGACAGCGGCGCATTCCGTGGCTGTGCTGTTGTCTCGAGCATGGGCAACCTGACGATGTGGCCTTATTCGGGATAGTGTATCCATTCGATGCTAGCAGCCTATTCGAGGGGCGGGGGCGGGAGGAAACGACATAACTATGTATTGCATGGTGAGCCGCGCAAGGTGTTTGAATGACAAGACTACTGGCCGGGGCGGGAGGTGAACGCCTAGACTTTGCCGATCTTCAGTTCAGGAATCGCCCGTGACCTCCATCTTCTGGTACGACT
This sequence comes from Pseudomonas sp. S2_F07, assembly GCF_054668325.1. NCBI lineage: Bacteria > Pseudomonadati > Pseudomonadota > Gammaproteobacteria > Pseudomonadales > Pseudomonadaceae > Pseudomonas > Pseudomonas sp. S2_F07. The sequence continues at coordinate 2,586,986 of NZ_CP162758.1, read as the reverse complement.
ACGAAACCACTGGCATCAACCCCCGTTGCGACCGTCCGTTGCAAATGGCCGGCTTGCGCACTGACTTCGATCTCAATGAAATCGATGAGCCGGTCAATCTTTACTGCCAGCCCAGTGATGACATCCTGCCGCATCCGGCTGCCTGCACGATCACGGGGATCACCCCCGGGCAACTGCAGGCGCAAGGCTTGAGCGAAGCCGATTTCATGACCCGTGTGCATGCCCAGCTCTCGGCGCCCGGTACCTGTGGCGCGGGGTATAACACCCTGCGTTTCGATGACGAGATGACCCGCTACAGCCTGTACCGAAACTTTTTCGACCCCTATGCTCGGGAGTGGCAGGGCGGTAACAGTCGTTGGGACCTGATCGATGTGGTGCGCGCCGCTTATGCCCTGCGCCCCGATGGCCTGGTCTGGCCGACCGATGACGAGGGGCGGGTCACGCTCAAGCTCGAGCGCCTGACCGCTGCCAATGGCATCGATCATGGCAATGCCCACGAAGCGCTGTCGGATGTTCGCGCGACAATCGCCCTGGCGCGCCTGATACGGGAAAAACAACCGAAGTTGTACGACTGGCTGTTTCAACTGCGCAGCAAACAGAAAGTCATGGACCAGATACGCCTGCTGCAACCTTTGGTACATGTTTCCGGACGTTTTTCGGCCGCGCGCAGCTATGTGGGTGTGGTGTTGCCGCTGGCCTGGCACCCGCGCAACAAGAACGCCCTGATTGTCTGTGATCTGCACCTCGATCCCCAGGGCCTGCTCGACCTGGATGCCGAAAGTTTGCGCCAGCGCTTGTATACCCGCCGCGACGAGCTGGCCGAGGGCGAGTTGCCGGTGCCATTGAAGCTGATTCACATCAACAAGTGCCCGGTAGTGGCTCCGTTGTCGGTACTTCGCCAGGAAGATCAGCAGCGTCTGGGATTGGATATGGCGCTGTATCAGCAGAGGGTGTCGCAGCTCAATGACGCCCGGAAAGTTTGGCAGGATAAAATCCTGGCGATTTATGCGCGCGAAGATTTTTCCCAGAGCCAGGATCCGGAGCAACAGTTATATGATGGATTTATCGGTGATCGGGATCGACGATTGTGTGAACAAGTCAGGACCGTTGACCCGATGCAATTGGCACAAGAGCAGTGGCCTTTCGATGACGAACGTTTGCCTGAATTGCTGTTTCGATATCGCGCACGCAACTTTCCCGACACGTTGAATTCCGAAGAGCAAGAACGCTGGCGAATATTCTGTCAGAAACGTTTGTCAGACCCAGAATGGGGTGCGCCAAATACCCTTGATAGTTTTGTGGACGCCGCGGCCCAATTGAGCGTTAGTGCTACTGCGTTTCAGCAGGGGGTGCTCGGTGAGTGGCAGGATTATGTCCAGGGACTGCGCAAGCGTTTGAGTCTTTGAAATCGAACATGCCGGGGCTTAAACACCGCGCATAAAAAACGCCAGCATTTGCTGGCGTTATTTTTTGTCACGGATCCATCTGCGACAAGCTCTGAGGCTTAGCCCAGCAGGGTAGCCCAGCCTTCCACCACGTCACCGCCCCACTTGGCTTTCCACTCTTTCAGAGTCTTGTGGTTGCCACCTTTGGTTTCGATGACTTCACCGTTGTGCGGGTTTTTGTATTGTTTAACTTTGCGAGCACGCTTGGTGCCAGTAGTTTTCACTGCACCGCCGCGTGGTGCCTTGGTTTTGGATTCTGGATCCAGCAGCGCGATGATGTCACGCAGGGACTTGGAGTATTCGCCCATCAGGGTGCGCAGTTTGCCTTCGAATTCCAGCTCGGTTTGCAGTTTGTCGTCTTGGGACAGGTTCTTCAAACGGGCTTGCAGCTCTTTGATAGCTTCTTCGGTGGCGCGATATTCGTTGATCAAGGACATGGTGACTACCTTATGTTGTACGCTGGATGGCAGGTGACAGTGCGGCAATAATAGTCACCGTGTTTCATCAAGTAAACATTTAAGGCAAGTTTATTTAATTTAATTGCCGGGGTTTTGGCTCGCATTGGTAATGCAGTTTTTAGTGTGGTCCCGGTCTGTCAGATATACATAAATTAACAATTGCTCGGCGACGCAAGAGCATCTGTGCAAGCAGGCACTGCGGGTGTCCGCCCTGGCGCACTGACCTTCCGGCAGGGCGAAACGTCAACAATACTGCAGTTTTGCTGCGCAATCGCTAGAATGGCGGCCTTTGCGAAGTTCTGGAGTTTCCCCCTCATGCGCACTTTTCGTCTGGTGATTTCTTGCCCGGACCGTGTTGGCATCGTTGCCAAAGTCAGTAACTTTCTGGCATCACACAACGGCTGGATCACTGAAGCGAGCCATCACTCGGACAATCTCAGTGGCTGGTTCTTCATGCGTCACGAAATCCGTGCCGACTCCCTGCCATTTGGTATCGAAGCGTTTCGTGAAGCCTTTGCCCCGATCGCCGAAGAGTTCTCGATGGACTGGCGCATCACCGATACCGAGCAAAAGAAGCGCGTGGTCCTGATGGCCAGCCGCGAGTCGCACTGTCTGGCCGACTTGCTGCACCGCTGGCACAGCGATGAGCTGGACTGCGAAATTTCCTGTGTGATTTCCAACCATGATGACTTGCGCAGCATGGTGGAGTGGCACGGTATTCCGTACTACCACGTCCCGGTCAATCCGCAGGACAAGCAGCCAGCCTTCGCCGAGGTTTCGCGCCTGGTCAAGCAGCACGACGCCGAAGTGGTGGTGCTTGCCCGCTACATGCAGATCCTGCCGCCCGAGTTGTGCAGCGAATACGCGCACAAGGTCATCAACATTCACCACAGCTTCCTGCCGTCGTTCGTTGGTGCCAAGCCGTACCACCAGGCCTCCCTGCGTGGCGTGAAGCTGATCGGCGCGACCTGCCACTATGTGACCGAAGAGCTGGATGCCGGCCCGATCATCGAGCAGGACGTGGTACGCGTCAGCCACAGCGACAGCATCGAAGACATGGTGCGTTTCGGCCGTGATGTCGAGAAAATGGTGCTGGCCCGTGGCTTGCGTTATCACCTGGAAGACCGGGTACTGGTGCACGGCAACAAGACTGTCGTCTTCTGACAGACGTACGTCACAGTTGAAACTCGAAGGGCCTGGGCGTTCAATCGCTTCAGGCCCTTCGCCGTTTCTGCACCGAGGACATGACCATGGCCGATCCACTGGACAAAGCCACCTCCAAGGCTCCCGCCACGCTGGGCGAGGGTTGCCTGAGCCGCTACGACCCGGATGACATGGGGCCTGAAACCGGTACGGAGTTTCCTGACGCCGCGCAGCTGTGGGAGCAGATGCAGCAAGAGCCCGAGGACAAACCTAAGCCTGCCTGAGTTTCATCAACTTCATCAGCAGTGGCCGACCCAGCATCAGCAAAAATACCGGCCCACCGACCAGTAAATAGAAGTAATAGGTCACCGCCCGCCAAATCAGAATCGCCGCGGCTGCCGTGGATTTCCCGACCATGGGCGCCAGCAGTGCAGCGGACGTCAGTTCGGCCGCCCCGGCTCCCCCCGGCAGCAGGCTGAATTGACCGGCGCTCAGGGCAAGCATCTGGACCAGAAAACTCCAGGCCCACTGCAAGTCCGCGCCGAGCCCTCGTAGCGCCAGGTACAGCACGCTGTAGCGCAGGACCCAGTGCATGCAGGTCAGGGCGAATACCTTGATCAAGGTCTGCACGGGCAACTTCAACGTGTCGGTAAACGCCGCCAGAAACTGCAGGAGTTTGCGCGCCCAGCGCATTCGCGTGGCCGCCTTGACATTGAGTCGGGCGAGCCAACGGCCACTCAGGCGAATCAATAAGCGGTGATAGCGGGCCACCATGACGCAACTGATCAGGCCGCCGAACAGCGAAACGGTGCTGACCATCAGCATCCATTCCATGCGCTGGCTGAGGTGCTGGAACAGGGCGTAAATCAGAATCCCGCTCAGGGCACAGAGGAAAAACAGCAAGTCGCTCAGTTGATCCATGGCAAACACTGCACTGCCCCTGGCGGGACGCACGCCGCGACGCGCCAGTAAGGCCATGATCGTCAGAGGTCCGCCACTGCCGCCGGGCGTGGCGCAGTAGGCGAATTCGGCGGCCATCACCACGCCGAGGCTCCTGAGTCGGCCGACCTTGTCGCACTGATCCCCCAGCAACAGGCGCAAACGCAGAGTGTTCACTCCCCAGCACAGCAGGATCATGCCGAACATGATCAGCAACCACGGCAGCGGAAATGCGCTCAGCCGAGACCAGGTTTCGCTGCCGCCCAACAATAATGGAATCAGCACTGCCGCGAGCAAACCGACGAACAACAGCAGTGCGCGACTCATGCGGCAAGGCCCATTCGGTCGTTTTGCAGCGCCAGCCAGCGGGCCTTGGTCATCGGAACTCTTCCGATGTCGAGCAGGTGCTCCAGGGTTTGTAGCCAGTATCGGCGTGAGAACTCATGGCGCATGTCCACCGGGTGCAGGCCCAGGCGAATCACCGGGGCGTGCTGCCAACGCTGTTCTCGCCAGTCGCTGACGAGCTTCGAAACACCCCGGCGCAAGGCGCTGCGCGCGCTCCAGACCAGCCCCGGCGCCTCTATCGCGATGAAATCCGGTAGCCGGTATAAATGTTGCGAGTCGCTGGTGTAACTCAACGGCAATTGGCGCAACGCCTGGCGAGTGCCCTGGCTCATCAGCCAGGCCGGGGCGACGACCCCCTCGAGCGGCCAGTCATGGCGGTGGAACATATCGATACCCGAACGCAACCGGGCGAGGGCGTCTTCCTGCGACAAACGGTAAAACTCGCCTTCGTGGGTGTAGACCCGACGCATGAACCAGTCGCGGGGATTGATGGTCATCGGCCCGTCGTCACAATGGAAATAGCCATGCAGTGCCAGTTCGTCGCCCCGGGCGACCCCGGCACTGAGCTGGCGACAAAATTGCGGATGGGCGTCCAGATTGTTGTGTTTGTGCAAATCCGGGACCACCAGCCAGGTGATCGGCACGTCACCCAAGGCGTCGACGGTTTCGACGAACGACTGGTAATCGGCCCAGGTGGGCGGTGCCACGTCGTGCAGTACCAGCAGTAAAGCGGGACAGTTCATGGACTCAACCATTGGCTGCCTGCGGCCATTGGCTGCCGAGCACGGCGTGGTAGTGGCGCAGCAGGCTGTTGACCACCGTATCCCAGGCGTAATGCCGTTCGACATGCAATCGCGCTTGCCGGCCCAGGGTTACGCTGCCCGAGCCGAACAGTTCTCGAACGGCGGTGGCCATCGCGGCGGGATTGTTCGGCGCACAGAGCAGGCCGCAGTCCTCGGTGACGATTTCCTCGAAGGCCCCGGCCGCCACGGCTACCACTGGAATGCCGCTGGCCATGGCCTCCAGAATGACCAGGCCGAAGGTTTCCTGATCACCGGCGTGGAGCAATGCGTCGGCGCTGGCCATCAGGCGGGCCACCTGCGCCGCCGGGCAGAACTCGTCGATCACCGTCACGTTGGACGGCACGGCCGTGGGCATCGACGAGCCAACCAGCAGCAGGTGATAGCGTCGGCCCAGGCGTTTCATGCAGTCGAGTAGCACCGGCAGGTTTTTTTCCTTGGACCCGCGCCCGGCGAAGATCAAGAGGCGGGTGTTTTCGTCCAGGCCCAGCTCGGCCCGCAGCCCGGGGTCTCTGGCATCGGGATTGAAGGTTTGCAGGTCGACGCCGAGCGGCTGCACGAAGACATTCCTGACCCCAAGCCCGGTGAGCTTGTCGGCCATGACCCGGCTGGGCGCCAGGACCCGGTCGAAGTTGCCATAGAGCTTGCTGACATAGGCCTCGACGTTGTTGGTCACCCAGCTTCCCATGCGGTTGCTGACCAGCAGCGGCAGGTCCGAGTGATAGAAGCCGATGACCGGCACATCGAGTTGGCGCCGCGCATCCAGCGCCGCCCATGCGGTGAGATAGGGGTCGCCGACTTCGATCAGATCGGGTTGCAAGTCTTGCAGCACATTGCGCCAAGGCGCCAGACGCAGAGGAAAGCGATAACCCTTGCCGAAGGGCAGGGCAGGGGCGGGAACCGTGAAGATGCCATCCTGCTCGCCCAAGGACGATCCGGGGATCAGCAAACTGTGGCGAATGCCTGGCTTGATGCCCAGGCGACGGTGCTTTGCATCCAGATAAGTGCGCACGCCTCCACTGGCGGGGGCGTAGAACATGGTGATGTCCGCGATATGCACGATGAACGATCCTCCGGTCCTGTTACTCCTTTGGTTGACCTATATGAAGGATAGATGTTCGGTCGGGGTTTGTTGCAAGGCGCTGGATGAAGGCTGTTGTGGCGAGGGAGCTTGTCGGATCGCCGCACCGTCCCGACAAGCTCCCTCGCCACATGGGGTTGCTGCATCAGATACGGAAACTGCCTACCAACTGCTTCAACCGTGCCGCCTGCTGCTCAAGGTCCGAGCACGCGCGCAATGTCGATTGCAGGTTCTCCACGCCTTCCTGGTTCAGTGTGTTGATCTCGGTGATGTCGACGTTGATCGACTCCACCACGGCGGTCTGTTCCTCCGTCGCGGTAGCCACCGACTGGTTCATGCCGTCGATTTCACCGATACGCAGCGTCACGCTGTTCAGGCGTTCGCCCGCGAGGTTGGCGATTTCCACGCTGTCCTGACTGTGGCGCTGGCTGTCGCTCATGGTGCTGACCGATTCCCGGGCGCCGACCTGCAACTCCTCGATCATGGTTTGCACCTGTTGTGCCGATTCCTGTGTGCGATGTGCCAGGTTGCGCACTTCGTCCGCCACCACGGCAAATCCACGACCGGCTTCACCGGCGCGGGCGGCTTCAATGGCGGCGTTGAGTGCCAGCAAATTGGTTTGCTGGGAAATGCTGGTGATCACTTCGAGAATCTGCCCGATGTTCACCGTTTTGCTGTTCAGCGATTCGATGTTGGAGCTCGATGCACTGAGCATGCTCGACAGTTGATTCATCGCCGCGATGCTGCGGTCCACCACTTGCTGGCCGTCTTCGGCCAGGTTGCGGGCATCGCTGGCCTGGCTCGAAGCCTGAGCGGCGTTACGGGCAATTTCCTGGGCTGCGGCACCGAGCTGGTTGATCGCGGCCGCGACGCTGCTGGTGCGCGAGGCTTGCTGGTCGGAGTTGAACATCGACGAGTTGGAAGCGGCCACTACGCGCAATGCCACTTCGTTGACTTGCCCGGTGGCTGAGGACACTTCGCGGATCGAGCCGTGAATGCGCTCGACGAAACGGTTGAACGCGGTGCCGAGTGTGCCGAATTCGTCATTGTTCTGGATGGTCAGGCGCTTGGTCAGGTCGCCTTCGCCGTCGGCGATGTCGGCCATGGCACGGGTCATGACGTGCAGCGGCTGGATCAGGATGCGAATCAGCATGCCGAGCAGGGCGATGATGATGGCCACGGCAATAATGGTCGCAACCACAGCCGAGGCGCGGAATTCGCTGAGCATCGAGTAGGCTTTTTCTTTGTCGACCGACACACCGATGTACCAGTTGACCGATGACAAGCCTTTGATCGGGGTGAAGGTCACGATGCGGGTTTTGCCATCGACCTGGATTTCGCTCATTGCGCTGCTGATAGCCGGCGTGTCTTGCGGGTAGACATCCTTGAGCGCCTTCATCGCCAGCGCTTTGTCGGGATGTACCAGGATCTTGCCATCGGAGCTGACCAGGAAGGCATAGCCCATGCCGTCGAAATCCAGCGTGCCAAGGCTGTCGGCGATCACTTGCAGACTCAGGTCACCACCGACCACGCCGATGTTCTGGCCGTCCTTGATGACGCTGTCGACAATGGAGATCACCAGTTGGCCGGAAGCCAGATCAATATAAGGCTCGGTCAATGCCGAACCGCTGCTGCCTTGCGCGCTTTTGTACCAAGGGCGTGCACGTGGATCATAGCCATCGGGCATCTTGCTGTCCGGGCGAATGATGAACGAGCCATCCTTGTTGCCTAGGTAGGCACCCATGAAGGTCGAGGTCACGGCTTTTTGTACAAGCAGGCTGGAAACGTTGTCGGCATCGGGGTTGAGCGCAACAGTTTGTGACAGGTTTTCAATCAACAGGCTGCGCCCGTTCAACCAAGTCTGGATATTGTTGGCGGTTACCGCGCCCATTTCCTGCAGATAATTTTCCAGGTTTTCGCGAATGGCATTGCGCTGCAAATAGTCGTTGTACAGCGTGAATGAGGCGAAGGCGGCAATCACAATGAGGGCGGCGGCAAGCAGGATTTTATGGCTGAAACGCAGATTTTTGTTCATGGCTTGGGGTTCCGCTAAGGTCTTAATGTCCAGCGCGTGCTTTTATAAAGGGACGCACGACGGGCAAGGTTGAAAGCAAGTGAATTTTCCGACTCTCCTTAGGGAAATTTCCGACCAGATCGTGTCTGACTGCTTTGTCGTTATCTCTATCGGCCGTGCAGGACCAAAGATTAATCATGGGTGACCAAATGCCTGACTCATTGCAACTCGTTATCGGCGCAGATCTCGAAGGGCAGCCGATTGCCCAGGCCATGCGCCTGGCGAACCGCCACGGATTGATCGCGGGCGCGACCGGCACCGGCAAGACCGTCACTTTGCAACGAATGGCCGAAGCCTTCAGCAATGCCGGCGTAGCGGTGTTCGCCGCCGACATCAAGGGTGACCTGTGCGGCCTTGGCGCCGCCGGCAACCCCCAGGGCAAGATCGCTGAGCGGATTGCCGGGATGCCCTGGCTCAACCACAAGCCTCAGGCTTATCCGGTGACGTTGTGGGACATACACGGTCAGTCCGGTCATCCTTTACGCACAACCTTGAGTGAAATGGGGCCGCTGCTGCTGGGCAGCCTGCTGGAGTTGACCGACAGTCAGCAATCGGCACTCTACGCCGCGTTCAAGGTGGCGGACCGCGAAGGCCTGTTGTTGCTCGATCTCAAGGACCTGAAGGCGTTGCTCAATCACCTGCGGGACAACCCCCAGTTGCTGGGCGACGATGCGGCATTGATGACCACCGGCTCCAGCCAGGCATTGCTGCGACGTCTGGCGACCCTGGAGCAACAGGGCGCCGAAGCCCTGTTCGGCGAGCCGGCGCTGCAACTCGAAGACATCCTGCAACCCACGGCGGATGGCCGTGGGCGCATTCATTTGCTGGACGCCAGCCGCCTGGTGCATGAGGCGCCGAAAGTCTATGCGACGTTCCTGCTGTGGCTGTTGGCCGAACTGTTCGAGCAACTGCCGGAGCGTGGCGATGCCGAAAAACCCTTGCTGGCATTGTTCTTCGACGAAGCTCACTTGTTGTTCAACGGTACGCCCCAGGCATTGCGTGATCGTCTGGAACAGGTTGTAAGGCTGATTCGTTCGAAAGGCGTGGGCGTGTATTTCGTCACCCAGTCGCCGGGTGACCTGCCGGATGATGTGCTGGCGCAGTTGGGTTTGCGCGTCCAGCACGGTCTGCGTGCGTTCACGGCCAAGGAGCAGAAGTCCCTGCGCGCGGTGGCCGAAGGATTCCGGCCGAATCCTGCGTTCGACGCGTTGTCGGTGCTGACCGAGCTCGGGATCGGTGAGGCGCTGGTCGGCACCCTGCAGGAAAAGGGCACGCCGGAAATGGTCCAGCGCGTGTTGGTGGCTCCACCGCAATCGAGGATCGGGCCTTTGACTGAAACCGAGCGCACGATGTTGATCGCAGGCTCACCGTTCAAAGGGCGTTATGACCAACCGATCGATCGCGAATCAGCCTATGAGGTGCTGGTGGGACGCAAGGGACTGGCACCTGAGCCCGAAGCGGAGCAGGGCAAACAGGAACCGAGTTTCACCGAACAGGCCGGAGAGTTCCTCGGCACAGCGGCTGGGAAGGCGCTGAAATCGGCGATGCAACAGGCGGCGAACCAGATTGGCCGACAGTTGGTGCGCGGCTTGATGGGCTCGTTGCTGGGCAGCAAAAAACGCCGCTGAAAGCAAAGGATCGCAGCCTTCGGCAGCTCCTACGGGTTGCTCGCAAATTTAAATGTAGGAGCTGCCGGAGGCTGCGATCTTTTGATCTTGTCTTTAACCTTTGGTTTTGGCATGCGCCGCCAACCGCTCCAGCGCTGCCCGCAGATTCGGGTCGCTGATCCCGTCGGCCGTGGCCTGAATGGTCGCTGCCGCGTCGTTGGACAAGTCCATGGTATGCCCGGTCGCACCTTGCTGAACGGTCGGCGGTTGAACTTTGAACAGGATCCGGGTCAGATTGGCAAACTCGTCGAACATTTGCAGTTGCCGTTGCAGGCGCTTCTGCTGGTAGCGCAGGCGGGTTGCCCAATGACCGTCGGTGACAATCAGCAACAAACTGCCTTCGCGCCAGGAAGCCACGTGGCAATGCTCGCGAGCGGCGGGTTGCAATTGGCTTTCGAGCAAGCGTTGCAGGTGACCCAGGCGTTGAGCGTGGCCGAGAATGGCCTTCAGCGGCTTGGCTTCGCGTAGTAGAACGGCAGGTACTTTGGCCGTAAGTGGGCGAAATGCCATGATCAGACACCTGAAGTAACAGAGGCGCCATGGTAGCAGAAAGCGCCGGATGCACCCGCCCATTGCTTTTGTGGGCGCTTTACCCATTAAATCAACAACTAACTTCTGTCTTGAACGGCTTGAAGTTGAGCAAAACGCCCTTATTTTAAGTGAGCCCCGTCAAAGCGCTGTGCCAGCATCGTGGAATATCGCCACTTTCCTCTCCATCGTTTCCGGGTAGAATGCTCGTTCGCATGCGGCCATGAGGGCTGCACGGGCGACTCACGGGGCCGCCCTCCATCCCTTTAGTGTGGAAGATCCTGCCGATATGTTTGCGCCTTTGTTAAAGAAACTTTTTGGAAGCAAGAACGAGCGTGAAGTCAAGCGCATGCTCAAGACGGTGCAACTCGTCAATGCCTTCGAAGAGCAAATGGTGGCCCTTTCGGACGATCAATTGCGTGCCAAGACAAGCGAGTTCAAGGCCCGCATCGCCAAAGGGGAATCCCTCGACAATCTGCTGCCAGAAGCCTTTGCGGTCGCCCGCGAAGCCGGCAAGCGTGTCATGGGCATGCGCCACTTCGATGTCCAGCTGATCGGCGGCATGACCTTGCATGAAGGCATGATCGCGGAAATGCGTACCGGTGAAGGCAAGACCCTGGTGGCAACACTGGGCGTTTACCTCAACGCGCTGTCCGGCAACGGCGTGCACGTTGTGACGGTGAACGACTACCTGGCCCGCCGTGACGCCAACTGGATGCGCCCGCTGTATGAATTCCTCGGCCTGACGGTCGGCGTTGTCACGCCATTCCAGCCGCCGGAAGAGAAGCGCGCTGCCTACGCCGCCGACATCACCTACGGCACCAACAACGAATTCGGTTTCGATTACCTGCGCGACAACATGGCGTTCAGCATGGAAGAAAAATTCCAGCGCGAACTCAATTTTGCCGTGATCGACGAAGTCGACTCCATCCTCATCGACGAAGCCCGTACGCCGCTGATCATCTCCGGTCAGGCCGAAGACAGCTCCAAGCTGTACATCGAGGTCAACAAGCTGATCCCGCAGCTCAAGCTGCACGTTGAAGAAGTCGAAGGCGAGGTCACCCAGGCCGGTCACTACACCGTCGACGAGAAGACCCGTCAGGTCGAACTCAACGAAGCCGGTCACCAGTACGTCGAAGAAACGCTGACCCGCATCGGCCTGCTGGCTGAAGGCGAGAGCCTGTACTCGGCGCACAACCTGAGCCTGCTGACTCACGTCTACGCCGGCCTGCGCGCGCACAAGCTGTTCCATCGCAACGTCGAATACATCGTGCAGGACGGTCAGGTCGTACTGGTCGACGAGCACACCGGCCGGACCATGCCGGGCCGCCGCTTGTCCGAAGGCCTGCACCAGGCCATCGAAGCCAAGGAAAACCTGAACATCCAGGCCGAAAGCCAGACACTGGCGTCGACCACCTTCCAGAACTACTTCCGTCTGTACAACAAGCTGTCCGGCATGACCGGCACGGCCGACACCGAAGCGTTCGAGTTCCACCAGATCTATGGCCTGCAGGTCATGGTGATTCCACCGAACAAGCCGCTGGCCCGTAAAGACTACAACGACCTGGTGTTCCTGACCGCCGACGAGAAATACGCGGCAATCGTTGCCGACATCAAGGAAAGCATGGCCGCGGGCCGTCCGGTTCTGGTCGGTACCGCCACCATCGAAACCTCCGAGCACATGTCCAGCCTGCTCGTGAAGGAAGGCATCGAACACAAGGTCCTGAACGCCAAGTTCCACGAAAAGGAAGCCGAGATCATTGCCCAGGCCGGTCGTCCGGGCGCACTGACCATCGCCACCAACATGGCCGGTCGTGGTACCGACATCCTGTTGGGCGGTAACTGGGAAGTGGAAGTGGCTTCCCTGGAAAACCCGACCCCTGAGCAGATTGCCCAGATCAAGGCCGACTGGCAGAAGCGTCACCAGCAAGTGCTCGAATCGGGCGGTTTGCAGGTGATTGCCTCTGAGCGTCACGAATCGCGCCGTATCGACAACCAGCTGCGTGGTCGTGCCGGTCGTCAGGGTGACGCCGGTTCCAGCCGTTTCTACCTGTCGCTGGAAGACAGCCTGATGCGCATCTTCGCCTCTGACCGGGTGAAGAACTTCATGAAGGCCCTGGGCATGCAGCCTGGCGAAGCGATCGAGCACCGCATGGTGACCAACGCCATCGAAAAGGCCCAGCGCAAGGTTGAAGGCCGCAACTTCGACATTCGCAAGCAGCTGCTCGAGTTCGACGACGTCAACAACGAACAGCGTAAAGTGATCTATCACATGCGTAACACGTTGCTGGCCGCCGACAACATCGGTGAGACCATCGCTGACTTCCGTCAGGACGTGCTCGACGCCACCGTCAGTGCGCACATTCCTCCGCAGTCGTTGCCTGAACAGTGGGACGTGGCTGGTCTGGAAGCTGCATTGCAGAGCGATTTCGGTGTCACGCTGCCGATCCAGCAATGGCTCGACGAAGACGATCACCTGTACGAAGAAACCCTGCGCGAGAAACTGATGCAGGAACTGATCGCGGCGTACAACGAGAAAGAAGACCAGGCGGGCGCCGAAGCGCTGCGCAGCTTCGAGAAGCAAATCGTTCTGCGCGTGCTGGACGACCTGTGGAAAGACCACCTGTCGACCATGGATCACCTGCGTCACGGTATCCACTTGCGTGGTTATGCCCAGAAGAACCCGAAGCAGGAATACAAGCGCGAGTCGTTTACCCTGTTCTCCGAATTGCTGGATTCGATCAAGCGCGATTCGATCCGTGTGCTGTCCCACGTTCAGGTTCGCCGCGAAGACCCGATCGAAGAAGAGCAGCGTCTGCGTCAGGAAGCCGAGGCATTGGCCGCTCGCATGCAGTTCCTGCATGAAGAGGCGCCAGGCCTTGAACAGCCGGAAGTGTTGGGCGAAGAGGTCGATGTTGCCCTCGCGGCCGCACCGGTTCGCAACGAGCAGAAACTGGGTCGCAACGAGTTGTGCTACTGCGGTTCGGGCAAGAAGTTCAAGCATTGCCACGGGCAGATCCAGTAAAACCCGTTTCAAACGCTGAAATACCCGCGCCGCGACCGGCTTCTGCCGTCGCGGCGTTTTACCATTCGAACCACCGTTCTGCTGAAACGGTGCTGACATCATTTATAAAGGAGCGCATTCATGGCTGTTGGTCTTGGTCCTTTGCCAACGTTGCACCCGGTTGCCGGTTTTGAACTCGGTATCGCCTCGGCCGGCATCAAGCGCCCGGGGCGCAAGGATGTTGTGGTCATGCGCTGTGTTGAAGGCTCCACGGTTGCTGGCGTGTTCACCCTGAACGCCTTTTGCGCCGCGCCGGTGATCCTGGCCAAGCAACGCGTGCAAGGCCCTGTGCGTTACCTGCTGACCAACACCGGCAATGCCAACGCCGGTACCGGCGAGCCAGGCCTGGCCGCCGCCGAGCGCACTTGCGCCAAGCTGGCCGAACTGACCGGTGTCGATGCCAGCCAGGTGCTGCCGTATTCCACCGGTGTGATCGGCGAGCCGTTGCCGGTCGAGAAAATCGAAGGCGCGCTGCAAGCGGCCCTCGACGACCTGTCGATCCATAACTGGGAAGCTGCCGCCACCGGCATCATGACCACCGACACCCTGCCAAAAGGTGCCAGTCGTCAGTTCCAGCACGACGGCGTGACCATCACCGTAACCGGCATCAGCAAAGGCGCCGGCATGATTCGCCCGAACATGGCGACCATGCTCGGCTACATCGCCACCGACGCCAAAGTCTCCCGCGATGTGCTGCAAAACCTGATGCTCGATGGCGCCAACAAGTCGTTCAACCGTATCACCATCGATGGCGATACCTCGACCAACGACTGCTGCATGCTGATTGCCACCGGTCAGGCGGCACTGCCGGAAATCACCCGTGCCGAAGGCGAACTGTTCGCCAAGCTCAAGCAAGCGGTGTTCGAAGTGTGCATGGACGTGGCCCAGGCCATCGTTCGCGACGGTGAAGGCGCGACCAAGTTCGTCACTGTTGAAGTCAACGGCGGCGGCAATCACCAGGAGTGCCTGGACGTCGGTTACACCGTGGCTCATTCGCCGCTGATCAAGACCGCGTTGTTCGCTTCCGACCCGAACTGGGGCCGTATCCTGGCGGCTGTAGGCCGTGCCGGAGTGCCGAACCTGGACGTGAGCAAGATCGACGTGTTCCTCGGCGACGTGTGCATCGCCAGCCGTGGCGCGCGCGCGGCGACCTACACCGAAGCCCAGGGCGCGGCGGTGATGCAGCAGGAAGAAATCACCATCCGTATCGAGTTGGGTCGTGGCGATTGCAGCGAAACCATCTGGACCACCGACCTGTCCCACGAATACGTGAAGATCAACGCCGAGTACCGTACTTAATACACGGTTCAAGACCGAGTCGTCCCATTCGCGAGCGAGCCCGCTCCCACAAGAGATCTTCAGTGAACACAAAGTGTGCGTACTGCCCGATCAACTGTGGGAGCGGGCTTGCTCGCGAAGGCTGACGACCAGACGCTAGATATTCTGGCTTGTTACCCTGACGAGAAGGCACCCCGAACATGAGCCTGCACCTGATCATCGGCGACAAACTGCATTCCTCCTGGTCCCTGCGTGGCGCCCTGGCCCTCGATCTGACTGGCGCTTCCTACACCGAAGAACTGATCAAGCTGAACCAGCCGGACACCCGTGAGCGTCTGCTCAAGCATTCGCCAACCTGTAAAGTCCCGCTGCTGAAAACCGGACACGGC
Source organism: Pseudomonas sp. S2_F07 (assembly GCF_054668325.1). Classification (NCBI taxonomy): domain Bacteria; kingdom Pseudomonadati; phylum Pseudomonadota; class Gammaproteobacteria; order Pseudomonadales; family Pseudomonadaceae; genus Pseudomonas; species Pseudomonas sp. S2_F07. Next base: position 2,571,775 of record NZ_CP162758.1, on the reverse strand, counting down.
ACCATCGCCGACTCCCTGGCGATTGCCGAATACCTGGCAGAACAATTTCCCGACGCGAACCTGTGGCCCAAAGACATTGCCGCCCGTGCCCAGGCGCGTTCGGCGTGCGCGCAGATGCACAGTGGCTTTTTCGCCATGCGCGGCAACATGCCGTTCGACCTGAGCCATGACGCAGCGCTATCGCCGGTCCCGGCCGATGTCCAGGCGGACATCGAACGCATGTCTGCGTTGTGGGCCGAGTGTCGTGCCGCTGCGACCGAGAGCGGTCCGTACCTGTTTGGCCGCATCACGTTGGCCGACGCGTTTTTTGCACCCATCGCCGTGCGCCTGCGCACCTATCGGGTGAAACTGTCCGCGGCTGACGAAGCCTATGTTGAAACCCTCTACCAATGGCCAGCGTTCAAGGCCTGGCAGAAGGCCGGACTGGAGGAGTCGTAAAGGTGAAACGAGTCCATGTCGCCGCCGCCGTCATCCGTGATGGCAGTGGCCAAATTCTGATCGCCCGTCGTGCGGATTCACAGCACCAGGGTGGCTTGTGGGAATTTCCCGGGGGCAAGGTCGAGGCCGACGAGTCGGTCGAAACCGCACTGGCCCGCGAACTTCATGAGGAACTGGGCATCGTGGTCGGCGCGGCGCGCCCGCTCATTCAGGTCCGGCACGATTACCCGGACAAGCAGGTGTTGCTGGATGTCTGGGAAGTCTCGGCGTTTACCGGCGAGCCCCACGGCGCCGAAGGCCAACCGCTGGCCTGGGTGTCGCCCCGGGATCTGTCGGATTACGAGTTTCCGGCGGCCAATCAGCCGATCGTCGCGGCCGCGAAATTGCCCGCTCAGTACCTGATTACCCCGGAAGACCTGGAAACCCCGGCGTTGCTGCGCGGCATCCAGAAGGCCATTGCTGGCGGCATCAAGCTGATCCAGTTGCGCGCACCGAACGGTTACGACCCGAAATACCGGGACCTGGCCGTGGATGCGGTGGGGCTGTGTGCCGGCAAGGCGCAATTGATGATCAAGGGGCCGTTCGAATGGCTGGGCGACTTCCCGTCCGCCGGTTGGCACATTACCTCGGCGCAGCTGCGCAAATACGCAGCGGCTGGCCGACCGCTACCGGCATCGCGCTGGCTGGCGGCGTCGTGCCATAACGCTGAAGAGCTGGCGCTGGCCGAGCAGATGGGGGTGGACTTCGTGACCCTGTCGCCGGTACAGCCGACCCAGACTCACCCTGGCGCCGAGCCGTTGGGTTGGGAGCAGGCGTCGAGCTTGATCGAGGGCTTCAGCAAGCCGGTGTTCCTGCTTGGTGGGGTTGGCCCGGCTGAGGTCGAGAAAGCCTGGGCGACGGGTGCGCAGGGTGTGGCGGGAATACGGGCGTTTTGGCCTGATTCCGAGTGATGCAAATGGCCTCATCGCGAGCAAGCTCGCTCCCACAGTGGATTTGCGGCGATCACAAAACCTGTGGGAGCGAGCTTGCTCGCGATGAGGGCTTGGCAGGCGCCGGCTAAACCTCAGGTTTCGCCGCAGGCTGCCAAAGAATCTCCGCCACTCCCTGACGCTTGGCAATCAGCCGCGCCATCACAAACAACAAATCCGACAACCGATTGATGTACGCCAGGCCAACTCCGGCCAACGGCTCAATCGCATTGAGCTGCTGACAGCGCCGCTCTGCGCTGCGCGCCAGGCTACGGCAGACATGAGCCTGGGCAATCAGCGTCGAGCCACCGGGCAAGATGAAGTTTTCCAGGGGCCCCAACTCTTCATTCCACACATCGATCGCCGCTTCCAGTCGTTCGATTTCTGCTGCATTCAACGCCTGGTACACCGGCATCGCCAGTTCGCCACCCAGATCAAATAACCGATGCTGGCAGGGGGCCAATACCTCGATCACTTCGTTCAAGCCTGGAAACTCACCCGTTTGCGCCGCCAGCCCGGCCAGCAACACGCCCACCTGACTGTTCAGCGTATCGACTTCGCCAATGGCCTCGATCCGCGGGTGATCCTTGGGTACGCGACGACCGTCGCCCAGCCCGGTCTCGCCTTTGTCGCCAGTGCGGGTGTAAATCTTCGACAAACGAAAGCCCATGGTTACCTCGATAGCAGATTGAGTTCTTGCGAGACAGGTGGGGTACTCGCCAGGGGCAGGCGCAAGGTGAAGCAGGTGCCTTGGCCAAGAGTCGATTGCACTTCCATCTGCCCCTTGTGGTTATTGGTGATGATGAAGTACGACACCGACAGGCCAAGCCCGGTGCCCTGGCCGATTTCCTTGGTGGTGAAGAACGGCTCGAAGGTCCGTTTGCGCACGTTTTCGCTCATGCCGATCCCGTTGTCCTCGACCTGGATTTCCGCCCATGGCGGATTCAGTCTGGTGCGTAGGATGATCCGCCCCGGTTCGCTGTCGTCTTCGCGCTGATGGATGGCTTGTGCAGCATTCTTCAACAGGTTGAGCAGCACTTGCTCCAGTTCGTTGGCGGTGCCGGGGACCGGTCCCAGGGCCGGATCGAACTGGCGAATGATGGCCTGGCCCTTGAAGTCGAAGCCGATCGCCAGGTCGAAGTCGTTACCGGCGATCTCCACCGCCTGGTCGATCAGGGCAGGCAGATCGCAAGGGGCCATCTGGCGGGTGCTGCGACGGCTGAAGCTGAGCATGTGGGTGACGATTTTCGCCGCCCGGGCACCGGCCTGCTGGATGCCGTCGAGTAACTGTGGCACTTCGCGGATTTTCAGGTACTGGTTGACCGTCGCCAGTTCGATGCCGGCCTGTTCGGCCACTTCGAGGTTCTTCGGCAAATCGGACGACAGGCGTCGGCGAATGTTTTGCACGTTGTGCAGGATTGCGCCCAGCGGGTTGTTGATCTCGTGGGCCATGCCGGCGGCCAGGCCACCCACCGACAGCATTTTCTCCGACTGCACCATCATCTCTTCCAGGGACAGGCGCTGGGTGATGTCGTCGATCCGGATCACCACGCCACGCCCGGCACCGCCCATCAACGGATAGAAAGTCAGGGCGTAGTGGCGGGGCTCGTCATCCTTGAGCCAGGTGACACGCTCGATCTTGGCCACCGTATGCTGCTCGACCGTTTGCTTGAGTTGCGGCAGGAACGGCTTGAGCGGTTCGAAGGCGAGGAAGATAGGCTGGTTCAGGGCTTCATCGAGGCGCGTGCCGGACAGGGCGCTGGCCTCCTGGTTCCATTGCGTCACGTAGAGTTGTTCGTCGAGGGCGATCAGCGCCGATGGCATGGAGTCGATGATGCTGTTGAGGTAGTTCTGGAAACCGGTGAGCTTTTTCTCGATCTTGCTGCGCACCTGGACTTCGAGCTCCAGTTTGCGGTTGGTATGGCGGGTTTCTTCCGCCAGACCCTGGGCCTGGTCATAGGCTGCCTGGGAGTCGTCCCTGGCCCGCTTGAGTTGCTGCTCCCTGGCCTCGATCCGCGAGAGCATGGTGTTGAACGCTTCGGCGAGGCTGCCGATTTCATCGTGGTTTCCGCGCGAAGCACGCAGTGCGTAGTTCTCTTCGCGGGTGACCTGCCGGGACAACTCTTCGAGCTGGTGGATCGGCCGGGTAATCAGGCGCTTGATCTGGCGGGCAATGATCAGCCACAGCAATACGCTGAAGATCAGAATCCCCAGGCTGGCCGTCAGGGTCCCGGTGTAGAACGCCACTGGCAGTTCGCTCGAAGCTACCAACAGCAGGTGTCCTGGTGCCGCGCCAGTGCGGGGCAGGGGGATGACTTGGTTGGTACGAAACTCGGTGGCCTGCCAGTCTTCGATATGCCGGAAACGCTTCGGTAGCTCCAGGTTGTCGCCATGCTGCAATTGCGCCAGTCGCTCACCCTTTCCGTCATACAGGGCTGCCGCGCGCAAGGGCGAATAGCTGTTGAGTTCATTCAGCAGGCGCTCGGCGCTTTGGGGGGACGCCAGGGCTTCGGAGGCCAGGCTCGGGTTGGATACCAGCCGGCCGATGGTCTGCAGGGCCTGGGGCGCCATGCTTTCCTGGGAGATGTAGTAGGCGGCGCTGATAAAGGTCAGGTTGGCAACCAGCAGGACGGTGACCATCAGTACCAGCAGGGCGGCCAGCAGTTTCTGGCCGACGGGCAGGTTTTCAAGGCGCTGGCGCAATGGCATCGGATTCATCGCAGACAAGGAACAAGTGGCCAGCGTAGCCGCTGCTCAGTCGCTGGGCAATCCAAGGCGTTGCAGGCGAGCGATCAACCTTGCCTCAAGTTGATTGAGGTGAGGCAGGTTCAGTTGATGGCGCCCGGCCACTTTGCAGGCATAACCGAGCAGGTAGCTGATTTCCGTGCGGCGCTGGCTCGTGACGTCCTGATGCATCGAGGAGTAGTTGGCGGCGGTGGCGTGAATCACCCGTTCGACTTCCTGCTGCAGGTTTTCGGCCGCTGCCGGCTGACCACAACGCTCGAGCAACTCCACCAGTTCACCGCACAGGGTGGCGACCTCACATTGATGTTGCTGCAAGCCGCCATTACGGCAATCGTGTAGCACCGTCAGCGGATTGATCGCACAGTTGAGGGCGAGTTTGCGCCACAGCCGGGTCAGGATCTCGGTGCTCCACTCGTGGGGGATGCCGGCAGCGCTCAGGTCATCGAGCCAGATCGGTGCCACCGGATGGCTCGCATCCCCCAGCCAGGTGAAGCCATGTCCGGCAAACACCACGCGCCAATCACCATCGCGGAAGGCGCCTTCGGTGCTCGAGGCATAGATGCAGCGTGCCTGGGGAACCTGGGCGGCGACCGCGTCCTGGCTGCCCAGGCCATTTTGCAGCAGGATCAGTTCGGCGCCTGGGGCCAGGCGTGGCGCCAATCGAGCCACCGCACTTTCGGTATCGTAGGCTTTACACGCCACCAGCAGGCGGTGGATCGGTTGGGGGTTGTCGGCTGTCTCTGCGGGCACGGCATAGTGTTGCGCCTCGCCGTGTTCCACCAGTGTCAATCCACCGGCCACCTCATAGGCCTGCAGTCTCGTGGTGTCCCGCAGGATCAGCCGGACCGGCATTCCAGCCCGTGTCAGGCGTGTCGCCCATAAAGTGCCGAGGCTGCCGGCGCCCAGTACATGCCAGGTGGTGGACATCAGCTTTTTGCTCTGTTTAAGGCGTGCATCGGCAGCTCGCAGTGAATGATGGGAAAGACCCGTTATAATCAGCGCGGATTTTAACCGCAAGCCAGGCGTGCTCCATCAGTGCGCCTTTAATTTTGGAGAGATTACATGCCGTCGTTCGACGTGGTATCCGAACTGGACAAACACGAAGTCACCAACGCGGTCGAGAACGCCGTCAAGGAACTCGATCGTCGTTATGACCTGAAAGGCAAAGGCAGCTTCGAGTTCAAGGAAAAAGACCTGACCGTCAACCTGACCGCCGAAGCGGATTTTCAGCTCGAAGCGATGATTGAGATCCTCAAGCTGGCGCTGGTCAAGCGCAAAATCGACGTGCAGTGCCTTGAAGTCAAGGACGCGTTCGCGTCGGGCAAGCTGATGAAGCAGGAAGCCGTCCTCAAGGAAGGCATTGACAAGGAGCTGGCGAAGAAAATCGTCGCTCATGTCAAAGACGCCAAGCTCAAGGTTCAGGCGGCCATTCAGGGTGAGCAGGTTCGCATCACCGGCAAAAAGCGTGATGACCTGCAAGAAGCCATTGCAGCGCTGCGGGCCAAGGAATTCGGTATGCCGCTGCAGTTCAACAACTTCCGCGACTGAGCCTCGAAGCGGGAACCTCTTGGCGTTTGCGACGTCGGAGGCCAAGCAGCGGCAGAAACGATTGAGCCCGTCGCGGTTCGGTCTTTCTGCCGCTTTTTTTACGCATGCCGGGTAGCCGGAAAACAGGAGAGTGTAGATGGACTTAAATGCCGAGGTAGACAATCTGGTCAAGGTATCCCAAACCTGGATCCCGATGATCATGGAGTACGGCAGCCGTGTACTGCTGGCGGTTATCACCCTGGCCATCGGCTGGTGGTTGATCAACAAGGTCACGAAAAAGCTCGGCGGCCTGATTGCATTGCGTAATGCCGATCTGGCGCTGCAAGGCTTTATCAGCAGCCTGGCGAATATCATTCTCAAGATTCTGCTGATCGTCAGCGTGGCCTCGATGATCGGTGTGGAAACCACTTCGTTTGTGGCAGCGATTGGTGCGGCAGGCCTGGCCATTGGCCTGGCCTTGCAGGGCAGCCTGGCGAACTTCGCCGGTGGCGTGCTGATTTTGCTGTTCCGTCCGTTTCGCATCGGTGACTGGATCGAGGCTCAGGGTATCGCCGGTACTGTCGACAGCATCCAGATTTTCCATACCGTGCTGCGTACTGGTGACAACAAGACCATCATCGTACCTAACGGCAATCTGTCGAATGGCATCATCACCAACACAAACCGTCAGCCGACCCGCAAGGTCGTGTTTGATGTAGGCGTTGATTATGAAGCGGACCTGCAGAAAGCCCGTGAAGTTTTGCTGGAATTGGCCAAGGACCCGCGAGTATTGGCAGATCCGGAACCACAGGCCGTTGTTTCTACCCTGGGTGACAGTGCGATCACACTTTCGCTTCGTGTCTGGGTAAAGACTGCCGATTACTGGGACGTGATGTTCATGTTCAACGAACTATCCCGGGATCGTCTGCGAGAGGCCGGTATCGATATTCCATTTCCACAGCGGGTTATTCGTGTGGTTCAGGAATCTGCGGTGCAGTGACCGGTCTTGCCATACACGGCTGACTTTTCGGTCAGGCATGGATAGCGATTGTTCAATAATTGAACAGTTTGCATAGACAACAAAAAAGGCCCATCCGAAGATGGGCCTTTTTTTGTTACCGCAAACTAACTGGATGCGATTACAAAACCGACAGCGGGTAGTCGACGATGAAACGGAACTCTTTCACGTCGCCTTCACCTTCGTCAGCGTTAGCGAAGTGCCATGCTTGACGAATACGGAAGGACAGGTCTTTTGCCGGGCCAGTCTGAACAACGTACTTGGCTTCGAAGTTGGTTTCGTTGTGCTTGCCGTCTTCGCCGTACAGGCCAGCGTAAGGGCTGCCTACAGGAGTTTTGGTGCCGTCGATGTCCCAACCTTTAACGTAACGGGTCATGAAGCTCAGACCTGGAACGCCGTACTCAGCCATTTTCAGGTCGTAACGAACCTGGGCAGACTTCTCGCCAGGGGCGTTGAAGTCAGAGTACTGGATGGAGTTGGCGAGGAAGATCGAGTCGCCGCCGCGGTTGTTCTTGCCCACGCCGATGTAGTCGAACGGAGTGTCACCGTTAACCTTCTGGAAGGCCAGGGTGATGGTGTGTGCTTTCATGAACGAGAAAGCGGCTGCCAGGGAGTAAGCGGTGTTGCTGATCTCGCCCGCTTTGGCGTCACCGGTATCTTTGGTGTTGTAGATGTTACCGTCCAGGTTCAGCGACTCATCGCCACCCAGCGGAATGGTGTAGTTCAGGTTGGCGTAGTACTGGTTCCAGATGTCTTCCAGCTTGGCGCCATACAGCGATGCCGACAGGTTGTCGGTGATGCCGTATTTACCACCGAAGTAGTCGATGCTGTTGGCTTCTACGCCAGCGTAGGTTGCAAACAGGCCGCCGTCACTAGCGTTTTTGTCCTGGCTGGACGCCGAGTAGAAGTGACCGGCTTCGAGGTCAAGGTCTTTGACTTCGCTGCTCTGCAGTTGGAAGCCAGTAGCAGTTTGAGGAAGGATACGGGAACCGCCAACAGCGAACACTGGCGCAGTGCTTGGCTGCATTTCGCCGAATTTCAGCTCGGTTTTGGAGATGCGGACTTTAACGGCGCCGCCGGCTTTACCCTGGCTGTCGTTAACGTCGCGAGAACCGTTGGCATTAACGGTGTCGCTACGGCTCATGTTGCCTGAGCCGGAAGTGCCGTCGCCGCCATCCAGTTTGACTGCCAGGTAACCGAATGCGTCAACGCCTACACCGATCAGGCCCTGGGTATAACCGGAGCTGAAATTGCCCCAGATACCTTGGGTCCAGTCTTTCTGGTCGCGAGCGCCATCTTTGTTATCACGGTTGAAGTAGTAGTTGCGAACCAGCAAGTTCAAGGAACTGTCTTCAACAATGCCCTTGGCTTCAGCCTGGTCACTTACGAAAGGGGCGGCCGTAGCCAATTGGGTACTGGCTGCTGCTGCAACTGCCAGTGCGATCATGCTCCACTTCATCACGCGCATCGTGATTTGCTCCTTTGGTTTTAGAAGAGTACTGCCGTCCCACCTGTTTTATTATCTGGGCGGCTCTTTCTTTTTGTGTCGGCGCAAACTTATATCACGCCGACAATGTTGGCGATACTTGCGCATCTAACCTTTCGCCTTCTTTACGACCCTGTCGCAAACAGCGTGGTAGATGTCGCAAATTTCCAGCTCCGACGCAACCGGGCTGACAACTTTTATGCTGTTTTCCGAGCCTTGGCGTCGGTAAAAAGAGTCCTGGTGAAACGTTTGAATCTCCATCGGGCTACCTTGCCACTGTTTTTTTTGCCTGAGGGCCTCCGCTTCCAGCGGGTGCCACTCAGGCCATGTTGGGTATGAATGCAACAAGTGTGCACAAAATCGGGTTTTGTTGCAGCTTTTTTCCAGTTGAGTGTCTGACGCTGTAAAAACCTCATAAAGCCGGGGGGTTCAAGCGCGTTTAGTTTGGGCTTGACGCCTTGTCTGGCATCATGTTGCACCCTTCTGGTCCGCTGCATGACAACCAAAAATGTTACCGGATCACCCCGCCAGTGAGTAAATGGCGGATGTCGAAGCGTTCAGCGTAGACCCACTGTGCGGTTTTGGTGCAAAAAAATTTGTGTCGTGCTGAGTTCATCCAGGTTGACCGCTTGTCTGGAACGAACTCCTCCTTGTAAATCAGTCATTTCGGTATTTTTTCCGGCTTGTCAGTTCTGTAATGGTGCGCAGCAGCGAAAAGTGTCTCATCCGAGGGCGGGTTCTCAGCCTTTCGTTGGCGCTCGTGACTTCTGCGTAAGGTTCGCCGTGAAGCCTGCGTCGTTCGCAGGTATGCTGCCGTCCGGTCGCTTGGTGCGCTGTCCCTCTGGATGGGCGCTAAGCTGAAAAATGATGACCCGGCGGGAGAACGCGCAGTGTTCGCTTTAGATCCACGACTTCAACAAGACACGTTACCGATCGGGGACTTTCCGCTCTGCCGGTTGTTGCTGTCCAACGATTCGAACTATCCCTGGTTCATCCTGGTACCTCGTCGTGAGGCTATCAGCGAGATATTTCAGTTGGATGTCGCAGACCAGCAACAGCTTTGGCAGGAAACCACTGCGCTGTCGCAAGGACTCAAGGACGCGTTCGATGCGGACAAGTTGAATGTGGCGGCGCTGGGCAATGTCGTCAGTCAGTTGCACATGCATGTAATCGTGCGCAAGCGCGAAGATGCCGCCTGGCCGGCGCCGGTTTGGGGTAAACATCCGGCAAAACCTTACGGTTCGGAGCAGATCGCCGCGATTCGCGAGCGTTTGCGCTTGATTTTGACCGATGATTTTACGTTTCTGGAGGGCTGAATCATGAGCCTGGAAGAACGCGTTACCGAGCTTGAAAGCCGTCTGGCGTTTCAGGATGACACCATCCAGGCGTTGAACGATGTGCTGGTGGCGCAGCAGCGGGTGGTGGAGCGCCTGCAGTTGCAAATGGCCGCGCTGCTCAAGCGACAGGAGGAAATGGTCGGGCAGTTCGAGTCATTTGAAGAAGAAGCGCCTCCGCCGCACTATTAAGCAAGTCACAGGCATGAAAAAACCGCGGACAGCTCGGCTGTGCGCGGTTTTTTTAGCCTTGAGTCAGCGGCGCGGCAGTGCGGCGATCACATCTTCGGCTTGCAGGCCTTTGTCACGATTCATGACGGAGAACTCCACGCGCTGGCCTTCGACCAGGACACGGTGGCCTTCACCGCGAATGGCCCGGAAGTGGACGAAGATATCGTCGCCGGAGTCGCGGGAGATGAAGCCGAAGCCTTTGGATGTGTTGAACCACTTGACGGTGCCGGTATCACGGTTGCTCATGTCGTAGCTTGGCGAGGCAGCGGCTGGTGACGACTTGTAAAAGCTGATGCCGAGGTGCAGGGCAACGGCGATCAGGGTTGCGACCAGGCTGAACAGTACGGCGGGTTGACCGGCGATGACGGGCATCGGTGCGATCAGCGTCAGGGTTTGCAGGACCACGCTCAGCACCAGCAGGGCGCTGACCAGGTTTTGCAGTTGGTGACGCGGGCCTTTGTTCCAGTAAGGGATGACTGGTGCAAGCGTAAGGTTGAGCAGGCCGAAAAAGGCCAGGTACAGTGCGTCGGGTTGTTGCAGGTAAGGTAAGGCTTCGGATTGCAGGCTAGGGATGAAGGACAGCAGCAAGGCCGCTGCGCCTATCAACAGATGGACGATTTTCAACATTTTGATTAACTCACGTTAAGACAGCTCACAAGGAAGAGCTGATGGCGCACGGTTCGCTTCAAGATAATAAAGAGGCGTTGGACACGTACCCGGTATCAGCCTATGCGCCGTGCCCGGAAAAAATAGGCACTGGCGACACACTGTCTATTTAACAGCAAAGCCGCAGGCTACTCAAATCAGGGCGTCCGGCGGCTCTTTTCGGGGCGAATTGACGCAGGTTGCCCCAAGTTACGGGGTAGCGGTACCTTCCTGCGACCGACTTGCTGACCTCGCGGATGCCGGTGCATGAAAAGCGGCGTGGATGCTCCGCGATCTTCTTTGCTGGACCATTCCATGGGGTGTTTCTGAAGGGCGCATCGCTTCGTTGCGTGGGAAAATGTCTGGAGTAGGACGCTCTCCAGGGTCTGCCAAAAGTTGTTGGCTTATCCTACGTCGAGGGTCATAAAGTCGGCTGGAAAATACCTTTGCACCTGAGTTTTTATAAGTCGACACACAGTTGCGCTTTAAAGAAACCAGATGGCAAAGGAGTGTCAGCGTTATGGTTTATGAAAGGCAAGAAGAGGGGCGATACGGTTCGCACAAGGATGTAAGGGTTGATCCGTTTGTTCGCGAGTTCGATATGGGGCTGGCCCAGCCCTTCTCCCGCTCCGTACGATTGAATGGCTTCGCCACCTGTTTGCGGCTCGAGCAGGTTTATTGGGATATTTTGGGGGCGATGGCCCGGGTCAATGGTTGCTCGGTCAATAACCTGTTGTCTCATGTGGATCGCGAAGTTCACTTACGTCATGGCGGGGTAAGGAACTTCAGTGGATTGGTGCGGGTTGTCTGCGTCGTACACAGTCTGAAGGAAGGGGGGGCATCGCCATGGCCTAGTCTGGACGGCGAAAACAGCAGAGTGTCGGTCCGTGCAGTCTTACGGCTGCACAGGCCGCATTTAATGGATATAATCCCGCTCTTTGCCGCAAAACCCTGCGTGTGCGGTAGCAATCTGATCGCCGAGACAACCTCCATGCCGATGTACGATTATCAATGTGCTTCCTGTGGTCATCAGTTGGAAGCCATTCAAAAGATCAGCGATGCACCGCTGGTCGACTGCCCTGTCTGTCAGGCGCCAGAGCTTAAAAAGTTGCTGTCCATGCCGGGCTTCCGCCTCAGCGGCACGGGTTGGTACGAAACCGATTTCAAGACCGGTTCCAAGAAGAACCTGGCCGGCGGCGACAAAGCTGACTAAGGCCCGGCCCCTGAGTTGTGACCTGAGTTGAACGACACGCGTGGGTTCTTGCATCATCCCATAGTGGATGTGCCCAAGGCCTCCAACCGAATTTCGAATTACGAGAAGTGAAACCACGACCATGATGCGCAGCCATTATTGCGGCCAACTGAACGAAAGCCTGGACGGCCAGGAAATTACCCTTTGCGGATGGGTTCACCGTCGCCGTGACCACGGTGGGGTGATTTTCCTCGATATCCGTGATCGTGATGGTCTGGCCCAGGTCGTGTTCGATCCGGATCGCGCTGAAACCTTCGCTGCTGCCGATCGCGTGCGCAGCGAGTACGTCGTGAAGATCACCGGCAAGGTTCGCCTGCGTCCGGCCGGGGCGACCAACGCCAACATGGCGTCGGGCATGATCGAAGTCCTGGGTTACGAGCTGGAAGTGCTGAACGAATCGGAAACCCCGCCGTTCCCGCTGAACGAGTTCTCCGACGTCGGTGAAGAAACCCGCCTGCGCTATCGCTTCCTCGACCTGCGTCGCCCGGAAATGGCCGAGAAGCTGCGTCTGCGTTCACGCATGACCACCAGCATCCGCCGCTTCCTCGGACGAGAACGGCTTCCTCGACGTCGAGACGCCGATCCTGACCCGTGCCACCCCGGAAGGCGCGCGCGACTACCTGGTGCCGAGCCGTACTCACGCAGGTTCATTCTTTGCCTTGCCGCAATCGCCACAGCTGTTCAAACAGCTGCTGATGGTGGCCGGCTTCGACCGTTACTACCAGATCGCCAAGTGCTTCCGTGACGAAGACCTGCGGGCCGACCGCCAGCCGGAATTCACCCAGATCGACATCGAGACCAGCTTCCTCGATGAAAAAGAGATCATGGGCCTGACCGAGCAAATGATCCGCAACCTGTTCAAGGAAGTGCTGGGCCTGGAGTTCGGCGAGTTCCCGCACATGACCTTCGAAGAAGCCATGCGCCGCTACGGTTCCGACAAGCCAGACCTGCGTAACCCGCTGGAACTGGTGGACGTTGCCGATCAGCTCAAGGAAGTCGACTTCAAGGTGTTCAGCGGCCCGGCCAACGACCCGAAATGCCGCATCGCCGCCCTGCGCGTGCCTGGCGGCGCGAGCATGCCGCGCAAGCAGATCGACGACTACACCAAGTTTGTCGGCATCTACGGTGCCAAGGGCCTGGCGTACATCAAGGTCAACGAGCGCGCCAATGGCGTTGACGGTCTGCAATCGCCGATCGTGAAGAACATCCCTGAAGCCAACCTCAACGTGATCCTGGATCGTGTTGGTGCAGTTGATGGCGATATCGTGTTCTTCGGCGCCGACAAGGCCAAGATCGTCAGCGAAGCGTTGGGCGCATTGCGCATCAAGCTCGGCCACGACCTGAGCCTGCTGACCTGCGAATGGGCTCCGATGTGGGTCGTTGACTTCCCGATGTTCGAAGAGAACGACGACGGCAGCTTCAGCGCCTTGCACCACCCGTTCACCGCGCCGAAGTGCTCCCCGGCGGAGCTGGAAGCCAACCCGGCGGGCGCTTTGTCCCGTGCCTACGACATGGTGTTGAACGGCACCGAGCTGGGTGGCGGTTCGATTCGTATCCATCGCAAAGAAATGCAACAAGCGGTCTTCCGCCTGCTGGGCATCAACGAAGCGGAGCAGGAGGAGAAATTCGGCTTCCTGCTCGACGCCCTGAAGTACGGCGCGCCGCCGCACGGTGGCCTGGCCTTCGGTCTGGACCGTCTGGTGATGCTGATGACCGGCGCCCAGTCGATCCGTGAAGTGATCGCCTTCCCGAAAACCCAGAGCGCGGCAGATGTCATGACTCAGGCACCGGGCCAGGTGGATGCCAAGGCATTGCGCGAATTGCATATTCGTCTGCGCGAAACGCCTAAGGCCGAGTAAGGCTGACCTGAAGGGCGCATCTGTGGATGCGCCCTTTCTGTATAGATAGAGCTGTTCAAGATTTTTGTTTGCCGGCCGGCGCAATGCGGCGTAGCGGGCAATGTTTCAAAGAGAATTCGGAGCGAGTTATGGCAGGTCATTCCAAGTGGGCGAACATCAAGCACCGCAAAGAACGTCAGGATGCCAAAAAAGGCAAGATTTTCACCAAGTGGATTCGTGAGCTGACTGTTGCTGCTCGCCAGGGTGGCGGTGATCCAGGTTCCAATCCGCGTCTGCGCCTGGCGTTGGACAAGGCACTTGGCGCGAATATGAGTCGCGACATCATCGACCGGGCAGTTGCCCGTGGTGCCGGTGCCGCCGATACCGACGACATGGTCGAGCTGACCTACGAAGGTTATGGTCCGGGTGGTGTCGCGGTGATGGTCGAATGCATGACCGACAACCGTAATCGCACTGCAGCCGCTGTTCGTCACGCGTTCAGCAAATGTGGCGGCAACCTGGGGACTGATGGTTCGGTGGCCTATCTGTTCGAGCGCAAGGGGCAGATCTCCTTCGCTGCCGGCGTTGACGAAGACGCACTGATGGAAGCCGCCATGGAAGCCGACGCCGATGACGTGGTGACCAACGAAGACGGTTCGATCGATGTGTTCACCTCGTTTGCCGGGTTCTATTCCGTGCGTAACGCACTGGAAGCGGCGGGTTTCAAAGGTGACGACGCGGAAATCGTCATGTTGCCGACCACCAGCGCCGAACTCGATCTGGAAGGCGCCGAGAAAGTCCTCAAGCTGATCGACATGCTCGAAGACCTGGACGACGTGCAAAACGTCTACTCTAACGCGGAAATTCCGGAGTCGGTGGCCGCGCAGCTCGGTTGAGGCATCGATAAAGATCGCAGTTTTCACCAGCCTCTGTAGGAGCTGGCGAAGCCTGCGATCTTTTGATTTTTGGCTTTTTATTTAAATGATCGCAGCCTTTGGCAGCTCCTACACGGTTATCCTCCGTTAACCGCGATCTCTTTCTGCAGGCGTTATGACTTTAATTCTTGGTATCGACCCCGGTTCGCGCATCACCGGTTACGGTGTGGTTCGTGATACCGGTCGCGGCTGTGAGTACGTCGCCTCCGGTTGTATCCGCACCGGTGCCGGCGAGCTGCATGAGCGACTGCAGATTGTCTATCGCGGGGTGCGGGAGATCATTCAGACGTACCATCCGGTGACCATGGGGATCGAAAAGGTGTTCATGGCCCGTAACGCCGATTCCGCCCTGAAACTGGGGCAGGCCCGTGGCGCAGCGATTGTGGCAGGCGCCGAGGAAAACCTGGAAATTGCCGAGTACTCCGCAACCCAGGTCAAACAAGCGGTGGTTGGCACTGGTGCTGCTAATAAAGAGCAAGTGCAGATGATGGTCATGCACATGCTGAAATTGACCAGCAAACCCCAGATCGATGCCTCGGACGCCCTGGCTATTGCCATCTGCCACGCTCACACCCGTTCCAGTCTGCTGCCCCATGGGCTGGGAGCTGCACGCAGTCGTGGCGGGCGCCTGCGTCTCTGATAGCATCAGCAATCATTTTCATGGAGTGAGGGCGTTCCGCCTGGGTTGTCGGCGATGCTCCCTCGCTCTATCAGTCGCTGGCCAAGAGCTGGCCAACGCTCAAGGATTTGTAACGTGATTGGACGTTTGCGCGGCACCCTGGCTGAGAAGCAGCCTCCTCATCTGATTCTGGATGTAAATGGCCTGGGCTATGAACTTGAAGTGCCCATGACGACCCTTTACCGCTTGCCGTCGGTCGGTGAGCCGCTAACCTTGCATACCCATTTGGTCGTGCGCGAAGACGCACAGTTACTCTATGGTTTTGTCGGCAAGCGTGAGCGCGACTTTTTTCGCGAATTGATCCGCCTCAACGGCGTCGGGCCGAAACTGGCACTGGCGTTGATGTCGAGCCTGGAAGTCGACGAACTGGTTCGTTGCGTACAGTCCCAGGACACTTCGGCGCTGACCAAGGTCCCGGGCGTCGGCAAGAAAACCGCCGAACGCTTGCTGGTGGAACTCAAGGATCGCTTCAAGGCCTGGGAAACCGTACCGGCCATGTTCGCCCTGGTGCCGAACCAGCCGGATGGACCGGCCCCGGTGAACACTGCCGAGACTGACGCCGTCAGCGCCTTGATTTCCCTGGGCTACAAACCCCAGGAAGCGAGCAAGGCGGTGTCTGCGATCAAGGAGAAAGATTTGAGCAGTGAAGACATGATCCGCCGCGCCTTGAAGGGAATGATCTAAGTGATTGAAGCTGATCGTCTGATCGCTGCCACGCACAGCCCGCGTGAGCGCGAAGAAGTCCAGGACCGCGCCATTCGCCCGGTCAGCCTGGCCGAATACATTGGCCAGCCGACCGTTCGCGAGCAGATGGAGTTGTTCATTCAGGCCGCTCGCGGTCGTAACGAATCCCTGGATCACACGCTGATCTTCGGGCCGCCCGGCCTGGGCAAGACCACCCTCGCCAACATCATCGCCCAGGAAATGGGGGTGTCGATCAAGAGCACCTCGGGGCCGGTGCTGGAGCGCCCTGGTGACCTGGCGGCGTTGTTGACCAACCTTGAACCTCACGATGTGCTGTTTATCGACGAAATCCATCGCCTGTCGCCCATCGTCGAAGAGGTGCTGTACCCGGCCATGGAGGATTTCCAGCTCGACATCATGATCGGTGAGGGGCCGGCCGCGCGTTCGATCAAGCTGGACCTGCCACCGTTCACCCTGGTTGGCGCAACGACGCGGGCGGGGATGCTCACCAACCCGTTGCGTGACCGTTTCGGCATCGTTCAGCGTCTTGAGTTCTACAATACCGCCGACCTGTCGACGATTGTCAGTCGTTCGGCGAGCATCCTCGGTTTGCCGCTGGACCCGGAAGGCGCCTTCGAAATCGCCCGCCGTGCCCGTGGCACGCCGCGCATCGCCAATAGGCTGCTGCGCCGGGTGCGTGATTTCGCCGAAGTTCGCGCCAAGGGGCATATCACCAAGCCGATTGCCGACCTGGCGCTGAACCTGCTGGACGTCGACGAGCGTGGCTTCGATCACCAGGACCGGCGTCTGTTGCTGACCATGATCGAGAAATTCGACGGTGGACCGGTCGGGGTCGACAGCCTGGCCGCAGCCATCAGCGAAGAGCGTCACACCATCGAAGACGTGCTGGAGCCTTACCTGATCCAGCAGGGTTACATCATGCGTACGCCTCGGGGGCGGGTGGTGACGCGGCATGCTTACCTGCATTTCGGTTTAAACATTCCGTCACGATTGGGCGAAATGCCCGTGGTAGACGAGTTTCTCAATGCCGCTGACGATTAATTAACATTGCGTGCTGATTTTTTCGGGCAATGTAGGGTCCCAGGACCGTACTTTCACGAGAAAGCCGCAGAACAATGAAAAACAGTTGCCATGCCGGATTGGCAACCTGAGGAGTAAGCACTAGAGTATGCGCGCGCAAAACGGGCTTGAGCCTTTCGCACATCGTTGTCGCGTTTATTACGAGGACACCGATGCGGGCGGCATCGTGTATTACGTTAATTACCTCAAGTTTATGGAACGGGCTCGAACCGAGCGGCTACGAGATCTGGGCTTTGCCCAATCGCAGCTTGTCGGGGAGGACCTGTTGTTCGTCGTGCATTCCAGCGAAGCGCGCTACCACGCGCCGGCGCGACTGGATGACGAACTGCTGGTAAGCGCCGAGGTAATCGAATTGAACCGTGCCAGCCTGCGCTTCAAACAGCAGGTCAGGCGGGCAACGGATAATGCACTGCTCTGCGAAGGGCAGTTTCTGGTGGCCTGTGTGCGCACTGAAAGTTTGAAACCCCGGGCCATTCCCGAAGCTCTACGAGCGGCCTTTGCCGACGTGAGCGGCGCGGGTACACACTCAAAGCAGGAGATAAAGCGTGGAAGCTAACGTCGTCGACCATTCCTCCATGTGGAGCCTGGTCAGCAATGCCAGTATCGTGGTGCAACTGGTAATGCTGATCCTGGTAGCCGCATCGGTGACCTCGTGGATCATGATCTTTCAGCGCAGCAACCTGCTGCGCGCCGGTCGACGTGCCCTGGAGAGCTTTGAAGAGCGCTTCTGGTCGGGTATCGACCTGTCCAAGCTGTACCGTCAGGCCGGCAGCAATCCGGACCCTGATTCGGGTGTCGAGCAAATCTTCCGTGCCGGTTTCAAGGAATTCTCCCGTCTGCGCCAGCAGTCAGGCGTTGACCCGGAAGCGGTCATGGAAGGTGTGGCCCGTGCCATGCGCGTTGCCATTTCCCGCGAAGAAGAAAAGCTCGAGCAGAGCCTGCCTTTCCTGGCCACCGTTGGTTCCGTCAGCCCGTACATCGGTCTGTTCGGTACCGTCTGGGGGATCATGAACTCCTTCCGTGGCCTGGCCACCGCCCAGCAAGCGACCCTGGCCACTGTGGCCCCGGGTATCGCCGAAGCACTGATCGCCACCGCGATCGGTCTGTTCGCTGCCATTCCAGCCGTTATCGCTTACAACCGTTTTGCTGCTCGCAGCGAAACCCTGCTGGGCCGCTACTACACCTTCGCCGACGAGTTCCAGGCGATCCTGCACCGCAAAGTGCACACCAGCGAAGAATAAGCAGGTAATTTCCAATGGCTTTAATCGCTCGAGCTCGCAAAAAGCGCAAGCCGGTCGCCGAGATGAACGTGGTGCCTTACATCGACGTGATGTTGGTGCTGCTGGTCATCTTCATGGTGACCGCTCCGATGCTCAATCAGGGCGTGAAAGTTGATCTGCCCAAGGTTTCCAGTGAAGCCTTGCCGCAGGACAACAACACCCAGGTCCTGACCATTTCCATCAAATCCGACAAGACCTACTACTGGAACCTTGGCAGCGAAGTCGACACCGAAAAGCAGCAGGATCGGGCCATGACCCTGCCGCAGATGACTGACGCGGTGACCAAGATCATTCGTGTCGGCAACGAAGGCGGCAAGCGTACCCAGGTCTTCATTCGCGGCGACAAATCCGTCGATTACGGCTCCGTCATGGGCGCGATGGGCGGGTTGCAGAAAGCCGGGGTCGGTAATGTTGGCTTGATTACCGAGGCGCCCTGATGCAGCAACAGCGAGAGCCGTCCGCCTCGGAAAGCTACTTCTGGCCTAGTGTCTGGGCGATTGGCTTGCACGTGCTGGTGTTCGGCATGCTGTTCGTCAGTTTTGCCTTTACCCCGGAACTGCCGCCTGCCAAGCCGATTGTCCAGGCGACCTTGTACCAGCTGAAATCGAAAAGTCGGGCGACCACCCAGACCAATCAGAAGATTGCCGGTGAAGCGCAGAAATCCGCTGCGCGTCAGACCGAAGTCGAGCAGATGGAACAGAAAAAGGTCGAGCAGGAAGCGGTGAAGGCTGCGGAACAAAAGAAAGAAGAGGCGGCTCAAAAGGCCGAAGAAGCCAAGAAGGCCGACGAGGCGAAGAAAGCGGACGAGGCGAAAAAGGCTGACGAAGCCAAGAAAGCCGACGATGCGAAGAAAACCGCGGAAGCCAAGAAGGCAGAAGAGAAACAATTGGCTGATATAGCCAAGAAGAAAGCCGAAGAAGAAGCCAAGAAAGCCGCGGAAGAAGAGGCCAAGAAAGCGGCCGCTGAAGAAGCCAAGAAAAAGATCGTCGAAGACGCGAAGAAGAAAGCCGCGGAAGACGCCAAGAAGAAAGCTGAAGCTGAAGAGGCGAAGAAGAAAGTCGCCGAGGAAGCGAAGAAGAAAGCTGCCGCCGATGCTGCGAAGAAGAAATCGCAGGATGCGGCGCGTAAATCCGCCGAAGACAAAAAGGCCCAGGCCCTGGCAGATTTGCTTTCCGATACGCCGCAGCGTCAGCAGGCCTTGGCCGATGAGCAGGGCGACGAAGTCGCCGGCAGTTTCGATGACCTGATTCGTGCGCGTGCAGCGGAAGGCTGGGCTCGTCCACCTTCGGCACGCAAAGGCATGACGGTCGTGTTGCAAATCGGCATGTTGCCGGACGGTACGGTGACTTCGGTCAGCGTCTCCAAGTCCAGTGGCGACGGTCCGTTTGACGCATCGGCTGTTGCAGCAGTGAAGAATATTGGACGTTTGACAGAAATGCAGGGAATGAAGCCGAGTGATTTCGCTCCGTATCGTTCATTCAAGATGACATTCACACCTGAGGATCTAGCCTTGTGAGAAACCTTCTTCGAGGAATGCTGGTCGTTATCTGCTGCATGGCAGGGATGGCGATGGCAGATGAGAAAAACATTCTGGTTACCAGCGGCAGCGATCGGGCGACCCCGATCGCAGTCGTGCCGTTCGGCTTCCAGGGCGGTAGCGTGCTGCCGGACGACATGGCGGAAATAATCGGTAATGACCTGCGCAACTCGGGTTACTACTCGCCGCTTCCAAAGCAGAACATGATCAGCCAGCCGAGCCAGGCCAGCGAAATCATCTTCCGTGACTTCAAGGCCCTGGGTGCCCAGTACGTCATGGTCGGCAGCATTGTGCCAGCGGGCGGTCGCCTGCAGGTGCAATACGCACTGTTCAACGTGGCCACCGAGCAGCAAGTGCTGACCGGCAGCGTGTCCGGCGGCGTCGATCAGCTGCGCGACATGGCGCACTACATCTCCGACCAGTCGTTCGAAAAACTCACGGGTATCAAGGGTGCCTTCTCGACTCGCCTGCTGTACGTAACGGCCGAGCGTTTCTCCGAGAACAACACTCGCTATACCCTGCAACGGTCGGACTATGACGGTGCTCGCGCCGTGACCCTGCTGCAGTCGCGCGAGCCGATCCTGTCGCCTCGTTTCGCACCGGATGGCAAGCGCATCGCTTATGTCTCCTTCGAGCAGAAGCGCCCACGCATCTTCATGCAGAACATCGACACCGGTCGTCGTGAGCAGATCACCAACTTCGAAGGCCTGAACGGTGCGCCAGCCTGGTCGCCGGATGGCAATCGCCTGGCGTTCGTGCTGTCCAAAGACGGCAACCCGGACATCTATGTGATGAACCTGGGGTCGCGTCAGATCAGCCGCGTTACCAACGGTCCCGGCATCAACACCGAACCGTTCTGGGGCAAGGATGGCTCGACCATCTACTTCACGTCCGACCGCGGCGGCAAACCGCAGATCTACAAGACCAGTGCCGGTGGTGGCGGTGCCGAACGCGTGACTTTCGTCGGTAACTACAATGCCAACCCTAAACTGTCAGCTGATGAAAAGACGCTTGTCATGATTCACCGTCAGGATGGCTTCACCAATTTCAAGGTGGCAGCCCAGGATTTGCAGCGCGGTAGTGTAAAAATCCTCACTGATAGCACTCTGGACGAGTCGCCTACTGTCGCGCCCAACGGCACCATGGTAATCTACGCCACCCGCCAGCAGGGCCGGGGAGTCTTGATGCTCGTGTCCATCAATGGACGCGTAAGGCTCCCGCTTCCTACCGCACAAGGCGAAGTCAGAGAACCTTCCTGGTCCCCTTACCTGAACTGACGCGGCGCTATACGTTGTACTTAACACACTGGGGTTCATTAGGAGTTTCACGATGGAAATGCTGAAGTTTGGTAAATTTGCTGCGCTGGCACTGGCCATGGCTGTAGCTGTAGGTTGCTCGTCCAAAGGCGGCGACAATGCCGGTGAAGGCGCGGTAGATCCAAACGCTGGTTACGGCGCAAACACTGGTGCAGTTGACGGCTCCCTGAGCGAAGAAGCTGCACTGCGCGCTATCACCACTTTCTACTTCGAATACGACAGTTCGGACCTGAAGCCAGAAGCCATGCGCGCTCTGGACGTTCACGCCAAAGACCTGAAAGCAAACGGCGCTCGCGTTGTTCTGGAAGGCAACACCGACGAACGTGGTACTCGTGAGTACAACATGGCACTGGGCGAGCGTCGTGCGAAAGCCGTTCAGCGCTACCTGGTACTGCAAGGTGTTTCCCCAGCTCAGCTGGAACTGGTTTCCTACGGCGAAGAGCGTCCAGTTGCTACCGGCAACGACGAGCAGTCCTGGGCTCAAAACCGTCGCGTCGAACTGCGTAAGTAATTCGTCATGCGAACGTGCCGTCGTGCTGTAACTGTCCTGGCTCTCAGCCTCGCGCCGCTAGCGGTGTGGGCTGCGGTTCCTGTGGTCGATAATGACTCCGGCTATAACACTAGCGGGAGCAGTTATCCGCCTGCAGGTTACGGTACGAACGGCGCCTATGCCGGGGGAGGGGTTTCGGCCCCTGTCTCGGCACAGGGCGAGCTGTTCAACCAACTGCAATCAATGCAGCAACAGATCGAGCGCCAGCAAGGTGCGATCGAGGTTCTGCAAAATGATGTAGCGCGCATGAAGCAGGAAAACCTGGAGCGATACCAGGATCTTGATCGGCGCATAGGAACCGGCGTTGCACCAGCCGCGACTCCTGAAAATTCTTCCACCGGTGGTGATATGAATGCCGCTGGTGCAGCAACAGGTGCGGCAGCAGGCGCAGCCGCCGCTCAAGCACCTGCCGCGGGTAGCGAGCCAGCGGATCCGGCGAAGGAAAAGCTCTATTACGATGCTGCCTTCGACCTGATCAAGGCCAAGGATTTCGACAAGGCCAGCCAGGCTTTTGCCGCTTTCCTGCGCAAATACCCGAACAGCCAGTACGCGGGCAACGCCCAATACTGGTTGGGCGAAGTGAACCTGGCCAAAGGCGATCTGCAAGGCGCGGGTCAGGCATTTGCCAAGGTTTCGCAGCTGTACCCCAAGCACGCCAAAGTGCCGGACTCGCTGTACAAGCTTGCTGATGTAGAGCGTCGCCTGGGTCATACCGACCGGGTCAAAGGCATTCTGCAGCAGGTGGTGTCCCAATATCCGGGCACTTCCGCCGCTCAGCTGGCCCAGCGCGATCTGCAAAAAATGTAAGCCTGCTTGACCCGTTTCAAAGAAACCCGCGCTTGTCGCGGGTTTTTTCGTTAGAATTCACGCCCTTTTTATGAAACACGCTTTTAGGGGCCTGCGCTTTGCCGGGGTTCCTTCAAGTGCCTGACGGAGGCGGACAGCCTGTTTAGCTGTTACGCCCGTGGCGACTATGCAAGACACATTGAGAATCACCGAAGTTTTCTACTCGTTGCAGGGTGAAACGCGGACTGCCGGCCTGCCCACTGTTTTTGTGCGCCTGACCGGTTGCCCCCTGCGTTGCCAATACTGCGACAGCGCCTACGCGTTCACCGGCGGAACCATTCGCACCCTCGACGACATCCTCGAGCAGGTTGCAGGGTTTCGCCCGCGTTATGTCTGCGTCACGGGCGGCGAGCCCCTGGCACAGCCAAACGCCATTCCCTTGCTCAAGCGCTTGTGTGACGCCGGTTACGAAGTGTCACTGGAAACCAGTGGCTCCATCGATATCTCGGCAGTAGATTCCCGGGTCAGTCGCGTTGTCGACCTGAAAACCCCGGGTTCGAAGGAAGCACACCGCAATCGCTATGAAAACATTGAGCTGCTCACGCCCAACGATCAGGTGAAGTTTGTCATCTGCTCGCGAGAGGACTATGACTGGTCCGTTTCCAAGTTGATCCAGTACGGTCTCAACCTGCGTGCCGGTGAAGTCCTGTTCTCCCCAAGTCACCATGATCTCAATGCCCGGGATCTGGCGGATTGGGTGGTGGCGGACAACCTGCCAGTGCGTTTGCAACTGCAGCTGCATAAATATCTATGGAATGACGAGCCGGGGCGCTGAAATGACTGAACAACTCAATACTGCTGAAAAACGTGCGGTCATCCTGCTGTCCGGTGGCCTGGATTCGGCGACCGTCGTGGCCATGGCCCGTGCCGAAGGCTATAGCTGCTACACCATGAGCTTCGACTACGGTCAGCGCTCTCACGCCGAACTGTACGCCGCCGAGCGTGTGGCACGGGACTTGGGTGTGGTCGAGCACAAGGTGATCGGCCTGAACCTGAACGGCATGGGTGGCTCGGCGCTGACTGACCGCAGCATCGATATTCCGGAAGAGTTGGGTGAGGGCATTCCGGTGACTTACGTGCCTGCGCGTAACACGGTGTTTCTGTCCCTGGCCCTGGGCTGGGCAGAAGTGCTCGGCGCACGGGACATCTTCATCGGCGTCAATGCGGTGGATTACTCCGGTTACCCAGACTGCCGTCCCGAGTTCATCGAGTCGTTCGAGCGCATGGCCAACCTGGCAACCAAAGCCGGCGTGGAAGGCAATGGCTTCCGCATCCAGGCACCGCTGCAAAACCTCAGCAAGGCGCAGATCGTCCAGGCCGGCGTGAAGCTTGGCGTGAACTACGGACTGACCGTTTCCTGCTATCAGGCCGACGATAACGGTCGTGCATGTGGCAAGTGCGACAGCTGCCGACTGCGTGCAGAAGGCTTTGCGGCGGCCGGAATCAGCGATCCAACCCCTTATTTTTGATTTATTTCAAAATAGGTGTTGAATAGTCCTTAAAAATCAGTATTATACGCGCCACCACACAGCGGGTCGTTAGCTCAGTTGGTAGAGCAGTTGGCTTTTAACCAATTGGTCGTAGGTTCGAATCCCACACGACCCACCATTTTTGGCGGTTTAGAAAATCCGGAAGGCCCACGCAAGTGAGGATTTCCGGGTTTTTTTTTGCCTGGAATTCAGCGGGGTGCTGTCTGGAGGGTGGGGCTTTCGTTAAGGTAGTAGTGGTTGCCTGGTTTACCGCGTCGCCGCGGTTTTCAATTCCCACGGTTTAAAGCTCAGCCACAACATCACCCCCGGTACCTGCAACGCAATCATCACACCCAGCGACCACTGATAAGCCTCCACCGGATACCCTTGCCCGGATGCTGGCCACAGGTTCAGAATTTCTCCCATCAACCACTGCAAGACAAACGCCAACACGAACACTACCAGGTTGAACGACGAACTGACCCGCCCGGCCAGTTCAGGGGATACCGACTGAGCCACGATCGCGTAGTTCATGGTGGTGGAGGTACCGAAAAAGCTGAAACCCATAGCAATCAGTAACGGCGATACGGGTAGTCCGCTGATCATCAGTGATTGAAATGCGATGAAGATTGAAACCCCGGCGCCGCACACCATGATCGGCTGTACGCCAAAGCGCCGCAGGTAATCGGTGGTCGAGCCGAACGCCAGCGAGCCTGCCACCATCGCCACGGCGGCCCAGAGCAAGATATTAGCCATGTTGGACTCGTTCAACTGGGCGACATCGCGTAGCCACGGCCCCATCCACAGCGACAGCACCGACATGTAGATCGCATGAGCAAACACCGAGTACAACGCCAGTCGCCAAAATATCCAGGAGGAGTAAAGCGTTCCTACGGCTTTGGACATTTCGGCGAGAGTTGTGTGTTTGGGGGGTAGGTGCGGGGCACGCTCCGATGAATGACTATGCAGACGAACAAAGTCAGCAGCGCCAGAATCAAGAATGCTTCACGCCATGAGATCCACTTGAGCAGTTCATGCAACGGCGTGGTGGACGCCATTGCGCCCAAGCCGCCCACAGATAACAGGCATGCTGTACTCAGCGGCAGGCGTTCAGCAGGTAGCCAGATCGCGCACGCCTTGATCGCACTCATCAGCGAGCCAGCAACACCTAGGCCGATCAGGCCGCGACCAATGATCAGGCCCAATTCCGTATGGGAGAAGCTGAAAATCAGTGAGCCCAACACAGCGAACAGCAGCATGGGGGCCTGCACGCTACGCGGGCCGTAGCGGTCGAGCATGACCCCCAGTGGAATCTGCGCTGCGGCGAAAGTCAGAAAGTACACACCGGTAAGCAGGCCCAGGCTGCTGGCGGGCAGGTGCAGTTCCCGCTCCAGATCCACATAGATCAAGGCGTTGACCGTGCGAAACAGGTAGGACACAAAATGCCCGAGGCCAAAGGGGATGAATATGGTCAAAAACAAGTACAAAAACGAGTGTTTGGCTTCCTGATCGGCTTTGGTGCAAGAGCCTACGTTCTCATTGCTCATGTCGGAAGTGCCTCGCATGTGGAGAAAGTTGTGCGTATTTCACAGCAGAAGCGCCCCCGCTCTTCTTCAAGCCAAAGCTCATCGGGGCACGGTCGCATTTCCGAGAACTTTGCGTGACCAGCCTTCTTCAGGGCGTTGTTGATGCCGTCGAAGGACAACGGGTTATTGAAGTCGAGGAACAGCGGTTTGGGTTCGGTATCGATCTTGATGAAGGCATAACGGGGCAAGCCATGATCGGCGGCCCAGGCACGCCATTGCAGAGTGTGTTCAAGCTCGTCGACCGAGCCCTTTGGCTCTGGCAGGCGATCTCTGGTGAATAGCCAGGAAGCGCGCTTGTAGAGGGTACGGCCCAACCAGATACGTCGGTGTTCGTGTTTGGCCACGGTGCTGCCGGCCAGGGCGAAGCCCAGCCGGTGCATGGGGGTGGAATACACGCACAGCAAGTCTTCGCTGAACTGCCCTAGGGCGTCGACCACTTGCAGGCGTCCATTCGCCCGCAGTACTTTTGCCCTACCGGCGGCAAACTGCTGATCCGCCGCGACACAACCGCCACCAGAAGGCAGTACCAGTTGCAAGTAAGTGGGCTGCAATGGCCAGTCTATGTGCGAGCGTTGATAACTGTCGGGCGAGTCCGCCAGTATCAGGCGAGGGCGTTGGAAAATCGCCTCTACCTGTTGGTTTATCTGCGTATTGAACGGTCCGAACGGCGCGGCAACGGGCTGACTCAGCGTATGGACTGCCGGATGCACTTCACCCACGATGATTTCGTAATCGCCACGATTGAACGCCGCCACCGACGCGCTGGAAAGCAGGATATCCGGAGAGTGAAAGTCACTGCCAAAGACCTCGAAGCCGGCGACCTCCAGATCGGCGTTCAACAGGGCGATCAGGCGTTCGATGTCTGCCACACACAGATGCACCTCAGGATGCGCTGGGAAGTCCTGCAGTAGATGCGTCCAGGCCGTTTCCAGGCGCTGATCGAGGTCAAGGATGATGCGTGCTTCCAGTGCCGGAAACAGAGGAGCAAGCGTGCTGATCAGGTCGAGAAAATCAACCGGCTGCCCGGGGTTATCAGCATGGCGCTGTTCCCAGACCTCAATGAAAGCCTCATTGAGTTGATGCGCGATGGCTTTGATCAGCCACTGATTGATGCGCATCAGCGGCGTCAGCTCCTCGTTGACTTGACTGAGCACGGCTTGGCCGAGGCTGATGTCCATGTTTCTCGAACAATCCTCGTACACCGGGTAACGGCCGACATACATGGCGCCGGTTTCTCGGCTGAGGTCGACCCCTGCCTCGCCCATCAGTTGGTTCAAGCCCTCCAGGCATTCGGTCCGGCGCAGCAGGTCACCGTGGGCATAGTCGCGGCGCAAACCTTCCAGTACTTCAAGGCGCGATTGCCAGACCTGGCTGAACCTTTCGGATACCCCTGCGTTGGCCAGGCAGTGTTGTAGTCGCACGATTGGATTACGCTCACGAGGGGACATTTGCCAGCCTCGGTGCACGATCCGTTTGCTCACAAGATGTTCCAGTAGATCGTGCAATGTGCTGGCCGCGACTTCCGAACAGGCGCTCAACACCCCGGCAAACGTCGGCTCTCGACACTGTTGGTCGCTGATGTAATGAAGTACCTGCGCGGTTTGCGGGTTGAGGCGCTGGCTTTTGCATATCGGCATGAACAGGGTCTGTTCGTGCAGGTAGCAACCGGTATTGAGCTGCAAGGGCATGCGGTCGGTGTCGGGACATTGCTGGTTGATCTGTTCGACTAACCGCTGGACCACCCAATTCTCGAAGAAGGTGTGGCGATCCTTGATCCACGCCATGTCACCCTGGGTCAGCTGCACATTGTCGGTCTGGTGGGCATCGAACCGCCCCCAGGCCAAAGGTCCGAAAAAACTCGAGGTATCGTTCTTGGCGCAGAAACGTTGCGCGTAGCTCCAGCCCAAACGCAGCTTCTGCTTTTTGCGGGTGTCGTTTCTGTTGTGCCGGTCCCTGACCAGCTCACGTATGCGTGTCATCGCGGACGGGTTGGATATGAACAAGGCCTCGGCCACCGCTTCGTCATCCAGGAAGTCGATCAGCCCTTGGCGGGCGCTTTCCAGATAAGCGTCGTATTCCTGGGCGGCCTCTTCACGCGCCGAAGTTCGCTCCAACAAACCGTTCCAGCGCTGCAAAGCCTCGGCCAGAGATTCGCGCAACACTTCCGGCAGGTCGGAGGACTGCAGGACTTGGTCCTCGTTGAGTTTGCGGATGAGTTTTCGGCAGGCCTGGGGTGAATGCGAGTTGGCCTCTTCAAGTAACGTTGCCTTCTGCGCTTGCAATGAGCGGAAGTCTTGTTCAAAGGCGCGGCACAATGGCAGCTCAGCGAATCGGCCCAAATCCGTCAAGTGATGAATGGGGAAACCGGTCGATCGCAGCCAAAAGTACTGTGAGCTTTCCATGTTCTAGACCGGCATCCTGATTGCGTTGAGTTGATGCAGTTTACCGAGCAGTGCCAGGTCTTCGCCGCTGGGTTGCGCGGCGGCAGTAGAACTCAGCATCTGCATCAAGGTGTTTTGTGACTGCGGTTGCTCCAGGCATCGGTAGAGGTGCGCCGCGCGCGGGCCTATCAGCGTAAATTTGTGGCGGGCCTCAGGGTTGGGCAAATACACCAGGATGTGTTGGCTGGTTTCCTCAGGGCTGCTACGCCCCAGCAGGCTTTTATCACGCAACCAGTGCGACAGCGCATAATGGCTCTGGTAAAAGCGTGCACTGTCAGTGCGCTGATAATATCCCGGCACTACGTCGCTGGCTTCTATCAGTCCGGTGTAGAGGCGCACACATTCGCGCTCAAGCCCCATCAGGTCGCGAATCTGCGGGTAGTCAGCGAGTTCCTGGCGTTCGAGCAAAAAGCCCAGCGCCGAATCGCAATAGCCATAAACCCTTGGCCCGAAGTCGAACCACTCTTGTTGACGCAGGAATGCCTTGGACAGTGTCGGTAGATCCAGTCCGATGTTGAGCAGTGCACGCAAAGTCAATGGGGCGCCGGTTTCCAGCGCATTGATAAAGGAGTTGACCAGGCGGAACTGATAGTTTTCGATGAACCATTTCACCCCCTCAAACTGACTGGCGTAGGCGTGCAGAATCGCCCGCTCGTCATCGGGAAAGTGTTGCAGCCATTGAGTCGCGCCCTGAGCCTCATACAACTGCTTCTGCAGTGTTTCATCGCGTAGCAGGCGTCGCCATAGCTTCCAGACCAGCTCAGCCTCCATGCATCAGCTCCTGTATCGGTTTTGTATAGTGGTTCCAGATTTTCTGTGCGCGCCGCACATCGGTGACGATCATGTGTTCGTCGTTAGCGTCCATCACTCGTGTCAGTGCGTGGTGAGCCTGCCCCTGGTATTCCAGGATGATTCCCGAGGGTTGGGTGCGGGACATGAGTTCCTGGTACAGGTCCCAAACAGGTTCGGGGACACACGAGTCATGCCAGTCGTGGTAAAGCCCCTCGTGCCAACTGCCGCCGGCCAGATGCACCGAGATCACCTTGTCCAATGGCAAGGTGTCGAGGTAGTCGCGTAAGTCGAAGTTTTTCAGGTTCAGGTGATTGGTGTAGATGTTGTGCAAATCCAGGTGCAAAAAGGTACCGGACTGCTGCACGAGTCGGGCCAGGAACTCGGCTTCACGCATTTCCGCGCCCGGACATTGCAGATAATAGGCGGCGTTTTCATGGGCTAGCGGCGTCCCGTAATGCGCCTGCAACGTCTTCGCGCGTTCGGCGCAGCGCAGCACCTCGGCATTGGAAAACTGCAGCGGGCTGCTCCAGATATCCAGCCAGGAGTTGTCGCCATAAAAGCAATGGTTGGCGACCCATGGGCTGTTCAGCATCTTGGCCAGGGGCACGTGGCGTTGCACGGCGGCGGTTTCTTCAAGAGGGCTGAAACCAAAGTCGCAACCGTAATTGGAATGCGCCAGCAGTGTGAATTTCTCAGCCAGCCGATTGATCATCGCCAGGGCCGCGGGCCTGATAATCTGCGGGCCATCCATGGGAGCCATGATGTTGTCGAGCAGGATTTCCAGCACATCGACTTCGATGTCCTCAAATGGAAACCAGTCGAGAATCTCGGGGTTGTACTGGATACCCACACCAATCGGTTCGGGCTTAACGAAATTAGCCATGTAGTTGCCCAGTCAGAGGAAGAAGGCGGCTCCCTCGACGTAACGCCGAGGAAGCGTGGAGCGATCAGGCGAAAACTTTGCTTTCGATGATTTCGATATCGTCGAGGTCGAACTCCTCAAACGCCGTATCGTTGAGGACTTGCGGTGCGACGCTGCTAGCGGATTCGGTGGTGAGTTCATCTGTGTTGGCAATAGCTGGGGTCACTGTAGATTGAGTCATGACACTGTCCTTATGGGTGGTTGAAAAGGCGAATTAGGGTGGCTGCGGTGAAACACCAGGCGATTACCCAGCCCAGGCAGGTCAACAGGAATGTGCTCCAGTAGAGCCTGCGCAATGCAGGGGAAACCGCTTCCAGCGGCGCGGTGCGCCAATGCCGCTTTACATAGTTGAATGCACGCTGGCGCAGGCGCGGTTGCCCGAGCGCTTCGGTAATCGCCAGGTAAGTATCGCCATTGAAGATAGGTAGCAGCGTCGGGGCGAGGGAAATGAGCGAAGCCACGACCATCACCACAAAAAACGCCGGTAAAACCCCTTGGGTGTCACGGAACATCGCCCACAGGGTAATGCCCACGCCGGCGTATAGAAGGCTGATCAAAGGGCCTGCCAGAATGGTGATCACCCGTTGGTTCAGCGGCAGCTGCGACCATTGTTTCTGCACCGGACGTACCCAACCGGTGGCCAGCAACACGTAGATGCCGATTCCGAAATCGTTGACCTTGACCCCATAGTGACGACAGGCCATTGCGTGCCCCAGTTCGTGAAGGGCAATGGAAGTCAAAATGACCGGGAAGTGCCAGAGCAACCAGCGGTAGCTGTGGATATAGGTCTCGCCAGCATCGGCCATGAACGTGCCGAAGTGCGCGCCCAGGTATACGAAGCTCGCCAGGGCCAATGCCAGCAGCGGCAAGATAAATGCCGCGCGGCAGCACCAGGGCGCCAAGCGGTAAATATGATCGAGCAGTGGCTGCGGGTTGGTTTTCACCAGATTAATCAGCAGATGCTCTTTCAGCGGGCCGTAGGTGATGCCCGTGGCGGGGTCGCGCAGGTCCTTTTTATGCGCGGTTTGCTTGCTGCTCAGCAGTTTCAGGTTGAGCAACTTGCGCTCGAACTGCGCAAGCTTCTCAGGGCTGACCTTGATTCGATGCTGCGCAAGGGCGGCGTCGGCAATATCGTGCAGGCATCGCTGGCCATTGAAGAGCAAAGCAAGTGAGTACTCGGCCCTGCCCAGTTCAAAGCCAATATCATTATGGGGGTCGTAGAGATTGTAGCGCCACGTGACCGAATCGGCTGGCGGCGGGGTCACGACCAGGTCATCCCTGAAGCAGGAATGGATGTGGGCTCTCGACTTTTCGAGGACACAGGCCGAGGCACTCATGCGCGGGCTCGCAATGCGTGCAGGCTGGGCATGTAAGTCTCCCGAAGTGCCTTGCGACCCTGGGCCTTGATGCTTTCGAGGTGTTCGGAGACCGTCTGGGCACAGATGCGCCCTAGCACGAACACCGCTCCCGGCCGAGTCGGCCCGCACACGGGCTCATGGGTGGTCCGTATCGGTTCCCAACCATGTTGGCACATCAAGTACTCGATGCTGCTGGCACTCAAGTAACGGCGATGGTTATGGGTTAGAAACCCTTGTTCGATGCCGTAACCCAGCGCGCGACCTTCAATCAACAACAACCCGTCCTCGGCACTGGCCTGCCGGCAAAGTTGCATGACTTGATTGGCGTCATGAATATGTTCCAGTGAACCATTGATGATGATCAGGTTGTAATCACCACTGGGGCTCATGCGTTCGGCACCTATCAGGTCGATTTCCAGGCCGATGTTTTTGCCGTATTCCACGTAGGCCCGGTCAGGGTCATTGCCTCTTACTGTCCAGCCCCGTTTAGCGAAAGGAATCATCAGGCCGCCGGCGGAACAACCGACATCAAGCATTTTACCTCTGGCGGGAAGCACATCTTGCAAGTATCGACACAAGTATTCGCCGCGGCGTATCTGGTCAAGAAAGAAGGCACGCTCCGGTTCCGTATTGCCGAACAAACTTAAGCGGTAGAATTTGTCGTAGTACGCGCTGTAGAAAGCTTCCTCGAAGCGGTATTTTTGGAAAATATGTCCACAACCCTGGCAGCCTAACACCGGCAATGCCACTGCTTGGTTATCGGGACCCCGGATATTTTCCAGCAAAACCCAATGTTCTTTTGAATTGCACAACTCACAACTCATTTTCTGCACGCGAAACGTGTCTGGCATCTGCAAAAGTTGCAAGTACTGTTGTTCTATAGTTGTGCTCACGATCACATCCCGGTCACTTGATGCAGAAGAAGCCTTCAAAGCAAATATACTTGAAAATACTGGTTATATCTTTGAAGCCGGCGCGAGATAACATGTCGATATTGCCGGCCGTGGAAAAAGGCTCAAGTACACCTTTCAAGCTTCTGGTTTTCGCCAGGATTTCATCGGCGTTATAACCTTGGTCCCGCTTATAATCTATATACAGGCTGCTGAGGATGTCTTGAAAGCGTGCGTCTGGGCCGCGTACTTTTTCAAACATGATAAAAGCACCACCCCAGTTCAAGGACTCGTAGATACGATCGAACAAGGCTTGGCGAATGCGCGGGTGCACGAACTGGATAGTATAATACGCAACTATCAGATCGCTTTTTTCATAGGGAAAGTTCAGAATGTCGTCGGTAATGAAACTCACGTTTTGCTGCGGCGATGCGCTCAAAAGCTCGTTTGCCTTGCGGGTCATGGCTTCTTCTACATCAATGCCCACCCACTTCGCCGAGGCGCAATGGCGCTGTGAAAGTTGCCGAGTTAGGGTGCCGGTGGAACTGCCAAGTTCGTAGCAGGTGCTATCGTTCTTTACAAAAAAGTCGCTGAGCGACAGCACGATATCGTGTCCATCCTTGTATTTGGGTACGGATTTCGATACATGGGAGTCAAAGTGCTCAGGGGTCGTACCTCCGAAGCTCCATGAGGCATTGCTGGACTCTACACCATCGCCGACGGATTCGTAGACAGAATCAGGGGAGGTAATAAGGGAAGACATATATGTCGCATCCTTGCCCGATAATAATAGTTCGCGCTAGTTAAATTTAATGTTTTCTGCTCAATCAGAGGCTAACCAGTTCTAATCAGTATGTCATCAGTGCTTTTGTGGGAAATAGATGTTTGTTTTGTAGGCGGTTTCCCAATGCATAGCATATAAATACGAGTGGAGAAGCTCTGCGAGCTGTGGCGGTACTGTCCAAGAAATTAACATGCTGGTATTGGGTGAAGTGGATCGTCAGTGTTCGACTGGTCCGACCCGTGCTGGATGAAACGGAAAAATCGAGGGCGCGTCGACTGTTCGATAAAAGCGCAAGGTACCGAGTCTTGCGCCAAGCTCACGAAGCGGTATTTGGCTCTTTCCGCGAGACTCAAATCCAGCAGTACCTGTTCCACGGGTATCAGTACTTCTGCGCAAGCCGTTCCGGGAAGAACTCGATGGCTCGCTGATGGATAATGGCAAGGACAGCAGGATTGTCGACTGGACGGCTGTCGGTACGCCAGCCGTTGGCAGGTATGCCCAATAATGCGGTGTTACGAAACACCACATCTGCCGGAATGGTGAAGTTCAGGGTGCTTGTTCCATGGTTGTCCTAGAGAATTTCGCGCACCGTTAGTTCGATCACAAGGCCCACGCAAGTGAGGGTTTCCGGGTTTTTTTTTGCCCGCGATTCAAGCCCGCTTCGCAGCGCGCTGCTGCGCATGACGCAGGTCAGAATCACCTTTTGCATCCGTCGGATATTCTGTAGCCTTGCGCAGCTTCAACGCTGTCCGTGCCTGATGAATACTCACTTTCCCGGCGGTACCCCGATGGGTCCGGAGCCGGGTGTATACTCGACTTTCGCGCGAATGCGCCTGCAGGTCTTGCGAACATGACGCAAATTTCCGAACGCCTTTTGGTTCAAGCCCACCTCGACGCCAAACAGCCCAAGCCGCTGACCGCCGATGAAGAGGCTTATTACCGTGCTGCCATCGCTGCCGAGCTCAAGGCTCAGGACGCGGTACTGGTGGCCCACTTCTATTGTGACCCTGTCATTCAGGCGCTGGCCGAAGAGACGGGCGGCTGTGTCTCCGACTCGCTGGAGATGGCCCGCTTCGGCAACGCTCATCCGGCCAAGACCGTGGTCGTCGCCGGCGTGAAGTTCATGGGTGAAACTGCCAAGATCCTCAACCCGGAAAAGCGCGTGCTGATGCCGACGCTCGAAGCGACCTGTTCGCTCGACCTGGGTTGCCCGGTGGACGAGTTTTCCGCGTTCTGCGATCAGCACCCGGAACGCACAGTGGTGGTGTACGCCAATACTTCCGCTGCGGTAAAGGCCCGAGCGGATTGGGTTGTGACTTCAAGCTGTGCGCTGGAAATCGTCGAAAGCCTGATGGACAACGGCGAGACCATCATCTGGGGCCCGGACAAGCACCTGGGGACCTACATCCAGCGCCAGACCGGTGCCGACATGCTGCTGTGGGACGGTGCCTGCATCGTTCACGAAGAGTTCAAGTCCAAGCAGCTTGAAGACATGAAGGCGCTGTACCCGGATGCAGCGATTCTGGTGCACCCGGAGTCGCCGACATCGGTGATCGAACTGGCCGACGCAGTGGGCTCCACCAGTCAGTTGATCGCGGCGGCACAGAGCCTGCCGAACAAGACGCTGATCGTCGCAACCGACCGCGGCATCTTCTACAAGATGCAGCAGCTGTGCCCGGACAAGGTCTTTATCGAAGCCCCTACGGCGGGTAACGGCGCGGCGTGCCGCAGTTGTGCACATTGCCCGTGGATGGCCATGAACACCCTTGAGCGCACGCTCAGGGCGTTGAAGGAAGGGTCGAACGAGATCTTTGTCGACCCGGCGCTGATTCCGCAAGCTATTCGCCCGCTCAAGCGCATGCTTGATTTCACCCAGGCGGCACGGATGAAGCTGGCCGGTAACGCCTGATATTTGTCAGGTAAGTCGTAAAAATTGTGGGAGCGAGCCTGCTCGCGATGAGGTCGTGTCAGTTAACATCACTGTTGAATGTCATGCCGCTATCGCGAGCAAGCTCGCTCCCACAGTGGTTTCTGCGTCGGGAAATTATTTGGTCTTCTTCGGAATCCGCACCAGTTCGGTATTGGAGTAGATGTCATGCCAGCTGCGTTTCTGCTTGTCGAACAGCGACCAGAAGAATCCCAGGCCAACACACAGCAGTGAAGCAATCGACACCAAAAAGCGCAGCAGCGCCTGCAAAAGGCTGATGGACGAGCCGTCGGCATTCTGCACGCGAATGCACCAGACCTGCATGCCCAGGGTCTGACCGGACCAGGTCCAGAATTTGGCGAAGAAGCCGAACAGTACGAATAAAAGAACTGTGGAGAGCAGGGGATCGCCGTCCAGTGCGCCCGCTTCGGTCAAGGTGCGCATCCTTTCTTCGCCGATGATCGCCATCTGGATCATCTTGTAGATGCCGCTGGTGACGATCAGCAGGGCTGTGCACAGCAGGAAATCATAGAACATGGCTGCCAGGCGACGACCCAGGCCAGCGGCGGGGAACTCGCCCTGGGGGGTAAGCAGGTGTTTCGACATGGGCAGGCTCTCGGCAAAAAAAGAAGCCATTTTACGGATTTATGCGCACAAAAAAGCCCCTGATGTCAGCATCAGGGGCTTTTTCGTTACAGAAGATTAGGCTTCTGCTTGTACTTCGTCAGCCTGCATGCCTTTCTGGCCCTGCACAGCGATGAAAGTCACTTTCTGGCCTTCTTTCAGGCTTTTGAAGCCGTTGCCCTGGATGGCGCGGAAATGCACGAACAGATCCGGACCGCTTTCAGGAGTGATAAAACCAAAACCTTTCTCGTCGTTAAACCACTTGACGGTACCGCTCTGACGTTGGGACATTTCTTATTTCCTTTGACGCAAAAAATTAATGACAGTCTCCTTCTCATGAAAGAGTACTGGGGCTGGTTGCAGGAGAGTAAGAAGACGTCGAACGGGATGTAGCTAACTTGTAGGCTACTGCCCAGGTCACGATTCCAAGCGACCCATGCAAACACAGTGAACAAACTCTACGCCAACTACGGGAGAAAAAACAAGCCCCGTGAAGGCCCCGGATTTCCTCAGGTTGCTGGCAAAGTCAGTCCACTAGTGGGGCCTTATTCTCTAACCTCGTTCAATTGTTTTCGATCGTTATAAGCAAAGTTCATAATCGAAGCTTAGAGCCAAACATTGCACTGTTTTATGGCGGTTGCGTTACACATTAGTGCACAGTTAACGCAACCGCGTTACTTATAGGAACAGTCAATCAACCACGATAGTAGCGTTGTGGAACAAATGGCATTTTGCTTACAAGCAAAGGCACCTTTTTCCCACGAACGATTGCCCAGACCGGTGTGTCCAGTGCGATGTAGGCGCTGTCGACATAACCCATGGCCAGCGGCCCACCCAGGGTCGGCCCGAAACCACCGCTGCAGACGCTGCCGATGATGTCGCCGGCTTCGTTGACGATCTCGGCGCCTTCACGCACGGGTGTACGTTCCTGTGGTAGCAGACCTACACGTTTGCGGTTCACGCCTGCCTGTTGCTGGGCAAATACGGTTTCGGCGCCAGGGAAGCCGCCGGCCCGTGCGCCATCAGCGCGACGTGGCTTGGAGATTGCCCACAGCAGGCTTGCCTCGATCGGGGTGGTGTCGGTGTTCATGTCATGGCCGTACAGGCACAGGCCGGCTTCCAGGCGCAGGGAGTCACGAGCGCCAAGGCCGATGGCGGCCACTTCCGGTTCGGCCAGCAGGGCACGAGCCAGGGCTTCGGCGTTGGCGGCGGGTACGGAAATTTCATAGCCGTCTTCACCGGTGTAACCCGAACGGCTGACAAAGCAGTCCACGCCCAGCAGTTTCACGCGGGCGAACTGCATGAAGGTCATCTTTGCCACTTCCGGCGCCAGACGCGCCAGTACAGTGACTGCCGCCGGGCCTTGCAGGGCGAGCAGGGCACGCTCTTCGAACAGCGGCTCGATGCTGCACTGGTCGCCGATGTGCTTGCGAAGGTGGGCCAGGTCCTGATCCTTGCAGGCGGCGTTGACCACCAGGAACAGTTCGTCGTTACCCAGGTTGGCGACCATCAGGTCGTCGAGGATGCCGCCGGTCTCGTTAGTGAACATGGCGTAACGCTGCATGCCCACTGGCAGGTTGATGATGTCCACCGGCACCAGGCTTTCCAGGGCTTTGGCGGCATTGGCGCCGGTCAGGCGGATCTGGCCCATGTGCGAGACATCGAACAGCCCGGCCTGGTCGCGGGTGTGCTGGTGTTCTTTCATCACGCCCAGCGGGTACTGCACGGGCATGTCGTAGCCGGCGAAGGGCACCATGCGGGCGCCGAGTTCAATGTGCAGTGCGTGCAACGGAGTTTTCAACAGTTGTTCGGTGGACATATTCAGCTCCTGAAGAAGGGTGCAGATGAGCGCGCATCAGCACTCGATAATGTTGACCGCCAAACCGCCACGGGCGGTTTCCTTGTATTTGCTTTTCATGTCGGCGCCGGTCTGGCGCATGGTGCGGATGACCTTGTCGAGGGAGACGAAGTGTTGTCCGTCGCCGCGCAGAGCCATGCGCACGGCATTGATGGCCTTGACCGAACCCATGGCGTTGCGCTCGATGCAAGGCACTTGCACCAGCCCGCCAATCGGGTCGCAGGTCAGTCCGAGGTTGTGTTCCATGCCGATTTCCGCGGCGTTTTCCACTTGTTGCACAGTGCCGCCAAGCACTTCGCACAAGGCGCCGGCGGCCATCGAGCAGGCGACGCCGACTTCACCCTGACAGCCGACTTCGGCGCCGGAGATGGAGGCGTTTTCCTTATACAGAATGCCGATGGCCGCGGCGGTCAGCAGGAATCGCACCACGCCGTCGTCATTGGCGCCGGGGATAAAGCGCATGTAGTAGTGCAATACCGCTGGAATGATCCCCGCCGCACCGTTGGTGGGCGCCGTTACGACGCGCCCGCCGTTGGCGTTCTCCTCGTTGACCGCCAGGGCGTAGAGGTTGACCCAGTCCAGCACCGACAACGGGTCGCGCAACGACGATTCCGGGTTCTTGCACAACTGCCGATGCAGCGCGGCGGCCCGGCGCTTGACCTTCAAACCGCCGGGCAGGATGCCTTCATTGCGGCATCCGGCGGCGACGCAGTCCTGCATCACTTGCCAGATTTTCAGCAGGCCGGCGCGGGTTTCCGCTTCCGGGCGCCAGGCGCTTTCGTTGGTCAGCATCACCTGGCTGATCGACAGCCCGTATTTGACGCAATGACCGAGAAGATCCTTGGCACTCTTGAACGGAAAGGTCAGGGGGGTGGCGTCTTCGACGATGCGGTCGGCGCCGGCGGCGTCCTCATCGACCACAAAACCGCCGCCGACCGAGTAGTACTCGCGGCTGCGGATCTGCAGGCCCGCTGCGTCGAAGGCGCGAAAAATCATGCCGTTGGGGTGATAGGGCAACGGTTTGCGAATCATCGCCAGGTGTTCTTTCTCGTTGAACGCAATGCTGTGTTCACCGAGCAGGTTCAAGCGGCCGTTGCTGCGAATCTCTTGCAGGCGCGCAGCGACGGTTTCTGTATCCACGGTGTCCGGGTGTTCGCCTTCCAGGCCCAGCAGCACAGCCTTGTCACTGCCGTGGCCTTTGCCGGTGGCACCGAGCGAGCCGTACAGCTCGACTTTGACGCAGGTGGTGGCCGTCAGCAGCCCTTCACGGCGCAGGCCTTCGGCGAAACGCACAGCGGCGCGCATCGGGCCGACGGTGTGGGAGCTTGAGGGGCCGATGCCAATCTTGAACAGGTCGAACACGCTTAACGACATGGTGGTTCTCCGGTTTCTTGTTATAGGCGTATCACGGGAGATGCTTTGCGTAGGAGCTGCCGCAGGCTGCGATCTTTTGATCCTGTTTTTTCAAGATCAAGATCAAAAGATCGCAGCCTGCGGCAGCTCCTACAGGAGGTTTGCGGTGTTCTTGAGTGGGGCGGATCAATCCGCCCCCTCATTCGTTTAAGCGTAGCTTTCGATCGACGGGCAGGCGCAGACCAGATTGCGGTCGCCAAACACGTTGTCGACGCGACCGACCGGCGGCCAGTACTTGCCTTCGATCAGCGACGCAACCGGGTACACCGCTTGCTCACGGCTGTACGGGTGCGACCACTCGCCCACCAGCTCCTTGGCGGTGTGCGGCGCGTTTTTCAGCGGGTTGTCGTCCTTGTCCAGGGTGCCGTTTTCCACTGCGCGGATTTCTTCGCGGATGCGGATCATGGCGTCGCAGAAGCGGTCCAGTTCTTCCTTGGATTCACTTTCGGTCGGTTCGATCATCAACGTGCCGGCCACCGGGAACGACATGGTCGGTGCGTGGAAGCCGAAGTCGATCAGGCGCTTGGCGACGTCATCGACGCTGATGCCGCTGCTGTCTTTCAGTGGACGCAGGTCGAGGATGCACTCGTGCGCCACCAGGCCATTGCTGCCGGTGTACAGAACCGGGTAGTGCTCTTCGAGGCGACGGGAGATGTAGTTGGCATTGAGGATCGCCAGCTGCGAAGCACGCTTGAGGCCCGCGCCACCCATCATACGAATGTACATCCAGGTGATCGGCAGGATGCTCGCGCTGCCGAACGGTGCCGCGCAAACGGCGCCTTCCTTGCGCTCCATCTGGGCGTGGCCTGGCAGGAAGGGTGCCAGGTGCGATTTCACGCCGATCGGGCCGACGCCCGGGCCGCCACCGCCGTGTGGAATGCAGAAGGTCTTGTGCAGGTTCAGGTGCGATACGTCGCCGCCGAACTTGCCCGGCGCGCAGAGGCCGACCATGGCGTTCATGTTGGCGCCGTCAATGTACACCTGGCCGCCGTTGTCATGAACGATGCCGCAGATTTCGCGGATGCCTTCTTCGAACACGCCGTGGGTGGACGGGTAGGTGATCATCAGTGCGGCGAGGTGTTCGCGGTGCTCGATCGCCTTGGCGCGCAGGTCTTCGATGTCGACGTTGCCACGGGCATCGCAGGCGGTGACGACGACACGCATGCCGGCCATCTGTGCGGTGGCCGGGTTGGTGCCGTGGGCCGACGACGGGATCAGGCAGATGTCGCGACGGTCTTCGCCACGGCTCTGGTGGTAGGCACGGATCGCCAGCAGACCTGCGTATTCACCCTGGGAGCCGGCGTTCGGTTGCAAGGATACCGAGTCGTAGCCGGTGGCAGCGCAAAGCATCGCTTCCAGCTCGTCGGTCAATTGCTGGTAGCCGGCGCTTTGCTCGGCCGGGGCGAACGGGTGCAGGGCGCCGAACTCGGCCCAGGTCACCGGGATCATTTCGCTGGCGGCGTTGAGTTTCATGGTGCACGAACCCAGCGGGATCATGGTGCGGTCCAGCGCCAGGTCCTTGTCCGCCAGTTTGCGCAGGTAGCGCATCAGCTCGGTTTCCGAGTGATAGCGGTTGAACACCGGGTGGCTGAGAATCGGCGACTGACGCACCAGCGCGGCCGGAATGGTGCTGGTGACCGAGGCGGCGAGGGCGGCGAAGTCCGGCAGGGCCTTGCCGTCGGACAGCAGGCTCCACAGGGTTTCAACGTCGGCCTGGGTGGTGGTTTCGTCCAGGGACAGGCCCAGGCGTTCGCCATCGACCACGCGCAGGTTGATGCGCTGGGCGTGTGCCTTGTCGTGCAGGGCGGTGGTTTGCGCGCCGGTCTTCACGGTCAGGGTGTCGAAGAAACTCGCTTGTTCGACGTTCAGGCCCAATGCGCTCAAGCCTTTGGCCAGGATCGCGGTCAGGTGATGTACGCGGTTGGCGATCTGCGTCAGGCCTTTCGGACCGTGGTACACGGCGTACATGCTGGCGATGTTGGCCAACAGCACTTGCGCGGTGCAGATGTTCGACGTGGCTTTCTCGCGACGGATGTGTTGCTCGCGGGTCTGCATGGCCAGGCGCAGGGCCGGGTTGCCGAAACGGTCTACGGAAACACCGACCAGTCGGCCCGGCATGTCACGCTTGAATGCGTCCTTGGTGGAGAAGTAAGCCGCGTGCGGGCCACCGAAGCCCAGTGGCACGCCGAAGCGCTGTGCGCTGCCGATAGCCACATCGGCGCCGAATTCGCCCGGTGCGGTCAGCACGGTCAGGGCCAGCAGGTCGGCAGCCACGGCAACGAGGGCGTTGGCGGCGTGGAAGCGTTCGGTCAGCTCGCGGTAATCGAACACGTCACCGTTGCTCGCCGGGTATTGCAGCAGCGCGCCGAAGAATGGCGTTACGTCAGTCAGTTCGCGCTCGTCGCCAACCACCACGTCGATGCCCAAAGGCTCGGCACGGGTGCGCAGTACGTCGAGGGTTTGCGGGTGGCAATGCACGGAGGCGAAGAATGCGTGGCTGCCCTTGTTCTTGCTCAGGCGCTTGCAGAAGGTCATGGCTTCGGCCGCGGCGGTGGCTTCGTCCAGCAGCGAGGCGTTGGCGATCGGCAGGCCGGTCAGGTCGCTGATCAGGGTCTGGAAGTTCAGCAGCGCTTCGAGACGGCCCTGGGAGATTTCTGGCTGATACGGGGTGTAGGCGGTGTACCAGGCCGGGTTTTCCAGCAAGTTGCGCAGGATCGGCGACGGCGTGTGGGTGCCGTAGTAACCCTGGCCGATGAAGGTCTTGAACAACTGGTTTTTAGTCGCGATGGACTTGATCAAGGCCAGGGCATCGGCTTCGCTCAAGCCGTCTTCCAGGCCGAGGACGCTGGTGCCCTTGATGCTGTCGGGAATCACGCTGGCGCTCAGGGCTTCCAGGGAGTCGAAACCGAGGCTGTTGAGCATGGCTTGCTCGTCACCGGCGCGCGGGCCGATGTGACGTGCGATGAATTCGTTGGCGGTACTTATGTTTACAACGGCAGGATTAATCTGGGTCATGTCAGTGCTCCTCAGGCTTCGGCTTGGGCTTTGATAAGACGGTCGTAGGCGTCCTGATCCAGCAGTTGGGCGACTGCCGAGGCGTCGCTTGGCTGGAAGCGGAAGAACCAGCCTTCACCCAGCGGATCTTCGTTGACCAGTTCAGGGCTGCTGTCCAGCGCCGGGTTCACTTCCAGCACTTCGCCGTCCAGCGGCATGTACACGCCGCTGGCAGCCTTTACCGATTCCACGGTGGCGGCTTCGGCGCCTTTGTCGTAGGACTGCAGCTCAGGCAGTTGAACGAAAACCACGTCGCCCAGGGCGTTCTGTGCGAAAGCGGTGATGCCGACCGTGACGCTGCCGTCAGCTTCGGTGCGCAGCCATTCGTGATCTTCAGTAAAACGCAACTCGCTCATGGAAACTCCTAAGGGGCCAGACTCGTCTGGTGGACGCGATTGAATGCTTGGGCAATGCCCGGTTTATGTGGGAGTACATAGCAAGAACGCGGCCAACGTTATTTTTATTGTTATTGATCAATGATTTAGGTGGTTTCGACAAAGGCTGAAAATCAATCGTTGTAGCGAAATCGATACGGCATATGTCAATGATAAAAGCCGAGGTGGATCAAAGCCTTGCACAGCCGTGATCGGAGAGGGGTGTAGCGATATCGTTCCGCTGTAGCGCTTTCAGTACAGGTGGAGGTCGTTTTTAAACAGGTGAAGAAGTTTTCGAAGTGACAATCCGTTCCGTAGGAGCTGCCGCAGGCTGCGATCTTGTCGCAGGCACCATAAGATCAAAGTCAAAAGATCGCAGCCTGCGGCAGCTCCTACACAGGTTGGTGTACACAGCCCACCATCTGTCGACGCAAGGCTTCAAGTCTTGTTGGGAATCCCGTACTTGCGCAACCGGTGGGCAATCGCCGTGTGGGAGGTTTGCAGGCGGGTCGCAAGTTGTCGGGTCGAGGGATAGCTGGCGTAGAGCTTTTCCAGCAGGGTTTTCTCGAACTCGTCCATGGCCTGTTCCAGGCTGTCGACGTCATGGTCGCCCTGGCGGGCCACCGAGGTGCCGGCGATGTCGAGGTCGCCGATGTCCACCAGGCTGCTTTCGCAAATCGCCGCGGCGCGGAAGATCACGTTCTGCAATTGCCGCACGTTGCCCGGCCAGCGGTTGCCCAGCAGCGCCGGGTAAGTGCCCGGCGCCAGGCGACAGGTCGGGCGCTGGATCTGCGCACAGGCCTGCTGCATGAAGTAGCGGGCCAGCAGCAGGATGTCCTGGCCGCGCTCGCGCAGGGGCGGCACTTCGACGTTGAGGACGTTGAGGCGGTAGAACAGGTCTTCGCGGAACAGCCCTTCGCTGACCATCTTCTCCAGGTCGCGGTGGGTGGCGCTGAGGATCCGTACGTTGACCTTGACCTCACGGTCGCCGCCGACCCGGCGAAAACTGCCGTCGTTGAGGAAACGCAGCAATTTGGCCTGCAAGTACGGCGACATCTCGCCGATCTCGTCGAGAAACACCGTGCCCTGGTTGGCCAGTTCCATCAGCCCCGGCTTACCACCCCGTTGTGCGCCGGTGAAGGCGCCGGGGGCGTAGCCAAACAGTTCACTTTCGGCGAGGTTCTCTGGCAATGCCGCGCAGTTCAACGCCAGAAAGGGGGAGCTGTGCCGGGCGCTGATGGCGTGGCAGGCGCGGGCCACCAGCTCCTTGCCGGTGCCGGTTTCGCCCTGGATCAGCAGCGGTGCATCGAGGGCCGCCACCCGCTGGGCGCGCGCCTTGAGGGTGCGGATCACCGGGGACTCGCCGAGCAAGGCATCGAAACCTTCGGCGTGGTCATGGTGCAGCGCGGAAAGGCGTTCGCCGATGCGGTTCGGTTGGTACAGGGTCAGCAGGGCGCCGGCGTCGGTGATCGGCGTGGCGTCGAGCAACAGGGTCTGGCCGTTGACGGTAATTTCCCGCAGCGGCAGGCGAAAGCCGTGTTCGAGCAGGGCGTCGAGCAACGCCGGGTCGGCAAACAGGTCGCCCACGCTTTCACCGTCCGGTTCGCGACCGTACAGGGCGATCAGGGCCGGGTTGGCCAGCAGCACCTTGCCGTCGCTGTCCAGTGCCAGCACCGGGTCGGTCATGGCTGCCAGCAAGGCGTCGAGCTGCAAGTGCCGGCGCTGGCCGGGCAGGATGTCGACCACCGTCACCGCTTGCACGCCACGCACGCTGAACAGGGCATCGCGCAGTTCCTCGAGGACTTGCGGGCTCAGGGTCGGGGCGTCGATATAGACATTGGGCGGGACCATTTCCACCGCATCCAGGTTCAGATTGCGCCCGCCGAGCAGGGCCAGGACTTCCTGGGTGATACCGACGCGATCGATGAAGCTGACGTGGATACGCATGGGGCGGTCTTGGGGTCTGCAGTGCGAAGGGTGGCAAGTATGCCTTGGAGGAGGGGGCAGGTGAAATGTCGATGGGGTATGGCTTGAAAAGATCGCAGCCTTCGGCAGCTCCTACGCCGAACGCATTCCCCTGTAGGAGCTGCCGAAGGCTGCGATCTTTTGATCTTCCAAACGTTATTCCAGGTGCTCGGGTTTGACCGGGTCGCCCGATTTCATGTTCAACTGCACCCGCACGTCTTCGAACATTGCGTCGTAATGTTTGTGGATCGAACCGATGTTGCTATGGGTTTTCGGGATGCCATGCTTCTCGGCAATCTTGGTGACGTTGCTGGCGAAGTTGTAGGCCATGTCCTTGGGCAGGAAGAACGTCTCGCTCATGTCCTTGCCCTGGATGTTGCCGTGCATCTTGAACTGCATCCCCTTGCCTTCCTTGGGATCCTGGGCGATTTCATAGTCGATGCAGATGTTGTAGCTGACGTCATCCTTGTTCAGCGCGTGTCGCTCGATGTGCAGGTGACCCGGCTCGAACGTTGCCATTGTTGACTCTCCTTCAAAAGATCTTGAATCAGGGCAAGCCTCAGGCCTGCCCCGCAGTTTCGTTTACTGATAGCTGATGCCCGGTGTCGCCGTACTGATGCGCGTGCCGGCCTTGCCCTGGACGATCGCTTCGATGTCCGCGAGCGAACCGATCACTGCGACTTTCCCAGTATGGCGTGCGAATTCGCAGGCTGCCTGCACCTTCGGTCCCATGGAGCCGGCGGCGAAGCCGAGTTTTTCCATTTCGTCGGGGTGGGCCTGGGCGATGGCTTTCTGCGTGGGTTTGCCAAAGTCGATGAAGGCGGCGTTGACGTCGGTGGCGATCACCAGCAGATCGGCTTCAAGCTGTTCGGCCAGCAGCGCCGAGCACAGGTCCTTGTCGATGACCGCTTCGACGCCCTCGAGTTTGCCGGGCGAGGTATACATGGTCGGAATGCCGCCACCGCCGGCGCAGATCACGATGCTGCTTTTTTCCAGCAGCCATTTGATCGGGCGGATTTCGAAGATGCGCTTCGGTTTCGGGCTGGCGACCACGCGACGGTATTTGTCGCCGTCCGGGGCAATGGCC
The DNA here is from genome assembly GCF_054668325.1 of Pseudomonas sp. S2_F07. Lineage (NCBI taxonomy): Bacteria > Pseudomonadati > Pseudomonadota > Gammaproteobacteria > Pseudomonadales > Pseudomonadaceae > Pseudomonas > Pseudomonas sp. S2_F07. Next base: position 2,526,821 of record NZ_CP162758.1, on the reverse strand, counting down.
CAGCCTTTCTCGGCGGCCAGTGCTTCGGCCTCATCCTTGGTATAGACAGGGCCGATGGGTTTGGTGGGGTTCTTGAAGGCCGGGTCATTGGCATCGACTTCGACCTGGGTCAGCAAGGTCGCGAAGGGCACTTCGAAGTCCAGCAGGTTGCCCAGTTCCTGTTCGATGATGTAGCCGATCATGCCTTCGGTTTCGGCACCGAGCACGTCCAGCGGGTAGGGCGAAACCGAGGTGTAGGCCGCCGCCTGCAGAGACAGCAGGCCGACCTGAGGGCCATTGCCGTGGGCGATGACCAATTGGTTGCCGGGATGGATCTTGGCGATCTGTTCGGTGGCGATCCGGATGTTGGCGCGCTGGTTGTCAGCGGTCATGGGTTCGCCCCGGCGGAGCAGGGCATTACCGCCCAGAGCAACGACGATACGCATGGTGCAGTCCTTCTAGAGTAGGAGCTGCCGAAGGCTGCGATCTTTTGATCTTGCTACTGATCTTCAAAGATCAAAAGATCGCAGCCTTCGGCAGCTCCTACGGGTCAGTGAGCGATCAAGAGGACATGATCAGCCGTTATAGATCCGCCAGCGTCGACACCAGAATCGCCTTGATGGTGTGCATGCGGTTTTCCGCTTGCTCGAAGGCGATGCAGGCCGGCGACTCGAACACGTCATCGGTCACTTCGATGCCGTTGTTCAGGAACGGGTACTGCTCGGCAATCTGCTTGCCGATCTTGGTGTCGCTGTTGTGGAACGCCGGCAGGCAGTGCATGAACTTGGTGCGCGGATTGCCGGTGGCTTTCATCAGTTCGGCGTTGACCTGATACGGCAGCAGTTGCTGGATGCGCTCGGCCCAGGCTTCGACCGGCTCGCCCATCGACACCCAGACGTCGGTGTGGATGAAGTCCACGCCCTTGACCGCGGCTTTCGGGTCTTCGGTGAGGGTGATGCGCGCGCCGCTTTCTTCGGCGTACTGTTTGCAGCGAGCCACCAGGTCGTCCGCCGGCCACAGGGCTTTTGGCGCGCAGATGCGCACGTCCATGCCGAGCTTGGCGCCGATCAGCAGCAGGGAGTTGCCCATGTTGTTGCGCGCGTCGCCCAGGTAGACGTAGCTGATCTCGTGGATCGGCTTGTCGGCGTGCTCGCGCATGGTCAGCACGTCGGCGATCATTTGTGTCGGGTGATACTCGTCGGTCAGGCCATTGAACACCGGTACGCCGGCGAACTTGGCCAGCTCCTCGACGATTTCCTGTTTGAAGCCACGGTACTCGATAGCATCGTACATGCGCCCGAGTACGCGGGCGGTGTCCTTCATGCTTTCCTTGTGGCCGATCTGCGAGGAGTTCGGGTCGATGTAGGTGACGTTGGCGCCCTGGTCATAGGCTGCAACTTCGAACGCGCAGCGGGTGCGGGTCGAGGTTTTTTCGAAGATCAGCGCGATGTTGTTGCCCTTGAGATGCTGCTGTTCGGTACCGGTGTACTTGGCACGCTTGAGGTCGCGGGACAGGTCGAGCAGGTAGCGCAATTCGCGAGGAGTGTGGTGTTCCAGGCTCAGCAGATTGCGGTTATGGATATTGAACGCCATTTTGGATCTCCTAAGGTGTCGGTTATCCCCTTGGCCTGCGCATGCCCTTGGGTAGAGGGCAGCGCGGGCCAAGGTAATAGGTTAGTAGTCAATCGGGTCGCGGATGATCGGGCAGGTCATGCAATGGCCGCCGCCCCGTCCCCGGCCGAGTTCGCCGGCGCTGATGGTGATCACTTCCACACCGGCCTTGCGCATCAGGGTGTTGGTGTAGGTATTGCGGTCGTAGCCGATGACCACGCCCGGCTCCACGGCCACTACGTTGTTGCCGTCGTCCCATTGCTCGCGTTCGGCGGCGAAACTGTTGCCGCCGGTTTCCACCACGCGCAACGCCTTGAGGTTCAGGGCCTGGGCCACGGTGTCGAGGAAGTTGGTTTCTTCTCGGCGGATGTCGATGCCACCGGCCTTGCTTTCATCGGGACGCAGGGTGAAGGCGACAATCTGGTTCACCACTTCCGGGAAGATCGTGACGAGGTCGCGATCGCAGAAGCTGAACACGGTGTCCAGGTGCATCGCCGCGCGGGATTTCGGCAGGCCGGCAACGATCACTTTCTCGACCGCCTTGTTTTTGAACAGGTTCACCGCCAGTTGGGCAATGGCCTGGCGCGACGAACGCTCGCCCATGCCGATCAACACCACACCGTTGCCGATCGGCATCACGTCGCCACCCTCAAGGGTGGAGTTGCCGTGGTCTTTGTCCGGGTCGCCGTACCAGATCTGGAAGTCGGCGTTGGTGAACTCGGGGTGGAACTTGTAGATGGCGGTGGTCAGCAGGGTTTCCTGACGGCGCGCCGGCCAGTACATCGGGTTGAGGGTGACGCCGCCGTAGATCCAGCAGGTGGTATCGCGGGTGAACTGGGTGTTTGGCAGCGGCGGCAGGATGAAGCTGGAGTGGCCGAGGAAGTCGCGGAACATCTCGATGGCCTTGCCGCCGAAACTGGTGGGCAAATCGTCACCCGATACGCCGCCGATCAGGAACTCGGCGATGTGACGTGGCTCCAGGCTGCGCAGCCACGACGCGGTTTCGTTGATCAGGCCCAGGCCCACCGAGTTGGCGGTGATCTTGCGTTCCAGAATCCAGTCCAGGGCTTCGGGAATGGCGACGATGTCGGTCAGCAGGTTGTGCATTTCCAGTACATCGACGTTGCGTTCGCGCATCTTGGTAACGAAGTCGAAGTGGTCGCGCTTGGCCTGGGCCACCCACAGCACATCGTCGAACAGCAGTTCATCGCAGTTGTTCGGGGTCAGCCGCTGATGGGCCAGGCCTGGGGAGCAAACCATGACTTTGCGCAGTTTGCCGGCTTCGGAATGGACGCCGTACTTAACTTTTTCCGTGGTCATTACAGTGATCCTCCAGATGACAAAACAGGGTTGTGCTTCTAGAAACAGGAGTTAAAGGGTCAGGAAGCCGTCATAGAGGCCGTAGGCCGCCACCACGGCGCCGACGACCACCGCAGCGAAAATCAGCTTCTCGACGTTGGTGAAAACCGGTTTGTTGATTTCCAGCTTGGCCTTTGCAAAAAGGATCACGCCGGGGGCGTAGAGCAGGGCGGACAGCAACAGGTATTTGGTGCCGCCGGCGTACAGCAGCCAGATCGCGTAGATCAGGGCCACGGCACCGATGATGAGATCCTTCTGCCGCTCGCCCGCCGCGCCTTCGTAGCTTTCGCCACGCACCGCCAACAGCAACGCATAGGCCGCCGACCACAGGTACGGCACCAGGATCATCGAGGTGGCGAGGTAGATCAGCGACAGGTAAGTGCTGGCCGAGAACAGCGTGATGATCAGGAAAACCTGGACCATGGCGTTGGTCAGCCACAGGGCATTGACCGGTACGTGGTTGGCGTTTTCCTTGCGCAAAAACGCCGGCATGGTGTGGTCCTTGGCGGCGGCGAACATGATCTCCGCGCACAACAGCACCCACGACAGCAGCGCCCCCAGCAACGAGATGATCAAACCGACACTGATCAGCACCGCGCCCCAGTGACCGACCACGTGTTCCAGCACGGCGGCCATTGACGGGTTCTGCAGTTTGGCCAGTTCCGGCTGGGTCATGATCCCCAGCGACAGCACATTCACCAGGACCAAAAACAGCAGCACGGTGACGAAGCCGATCACGGTGGCTTTACCCACGTCACTGCGTTTTTCCGCCCGGGCCGAAAAGATGCTCGCGCCTTCGATGCCGATGAACACCCACACGGTGACCAGCATCATCTTGCGCACCTGGTCCATCACGCTGCCCAGGTCCGGGTTCTTCAGGCCCCAGATGTCAGCGGTGAAGATGTCCAGTTTGAAGGCGAACAAGGCGATCAGCATGAACAGTAGCAGCGGCACGATCTTGGCGACGGTGGTCACCAGGTTGATGAACGCTGCTTCCTTTATTCCTCGCAGTACGAGGAAATGCACGGCCCAGAGCAGCACCGAGGCACCGATCACGGCAGCAGGGGTATTCCCCTCCCCAAATAGCGGAAAGAAATAGCCGAGCGTGCTGAACAACAAGACGAAGTAACCGACGTTGCCCAGCCAGGCACTGATCCAGTACCCCCAGGCGGACGAGAAGCCCATGTAGTCGCCGAAACCGGCCTTGGCGTAGGCGTAGACCCCGCCATCAAGATCGGGTTTGCGATTGGCCAGGGTCTGGAACACGAACGCCAGGGTGAGCATGCCAACGGCAGTGATCGCCCAACCGATCAGAATGGCGCCGACATCCGCGCTGGCGGCCATGTTTTGTGGCAGGGAAAAGATCCCGCCACCAATCATCGAACCCACGACTAACGCGACCAGCGCGCCGAGTTTGAGTTTTCCGGGAGCTTCAGACATTGCATGACTCCAATGCAGGAGAAGAGAAACAACAGACTAATTCCGTTGAATATCAAATCAGCTGACTTAGATCACAAAATGAGAGCTTTTCCAGTTTTTAGCGAAGTGCCATCATTTGCAGGGCGGCTGTCTGTAATGCTTGTTCTAGAGCCTTTTGTGGATTATTTAAGTACTTTTAGAATTTGTTTCGAATTATGACGCTAGTTGGTTTTTCAAAAATCGCAACTTTTCCTCGCGGGTTTTTTGTACAAAATTGATGTATTGGAAAAACCTATACAACAAATGATTATATCGGTGCCTCTAATAGCCGTTTTGTGCAAGTAAAAGACCTATGTTGGCGTTATCCAATAAACGTTATTACTCTTCAACAGTTTAATTGACGCCCGTTATGTGACGATCTCGCGGCAGTTGTCGCCCCTCAGAAAAATGGAGATGCAACGATGGCGCAATCACCGAACAAGCTTCGCCTGAGCGCCTTGATCGCGTTGGTGGTGGGTTCGATGATCGGTGGCGGGATTTTTTCCCTGCCGCAAAACATGGCGGCCAGGGCCGATGCCGGGGCGATCCTGATCGGTTGGGCAATCACCGCCGTCGGCATGCTGACCCTTGCGTTCGTGTTCCAGACCCTGGCCAATCGCAAGCCGGAACTGGACTCCGGGGTGTACGCCTATGCCAAGGCCGGGTTTGGCGACTACATGGGCTTTTCTTCGGCCTGGGGCTACTGGATCAGCGCCTGGCTGGGTAACGTCGGCTATTTCGTGCTGCTGTTCAGCACCCTCGGTTATTTCGTTCCGGTCTTTGGTGAAGGCAACACGCCGATCGCCATCGTCTGCGCTTCGGTGCTGCTCTGGACCGTGCATTTTGTGGTGATGCGCGGGATCAAGGAGGCGGCGTTCATCAACCAGGTGACCACGGTGGCGAAGATCGTGCCGCTGATCATGTTCATTGTGATCGCCGCCGTGGCGTTCAAGGCGGACATCTTTACCCTCGATATCTGGGGACGCAACAACCCGGAATTCGGCAGTGTGATGGATCAGGTTCGACACATGATGCTGGTCACCGTGTTCGTGTTCATCGGTATCGAGGGCGCCAGTGTCTATTCGGCCCGGGCAGAGAAACGCTCCGACGTGGGCCGCGCGACGGTGATCGGGTTCATTGGGGTATTGGCGCTGCTGGTGCTGGTGAACGTGCTGTCGCTGGGGATCATGACCCAGCCGCAACTGGCGAAACTGCAGAACCCCTCGCTGGCGGCGGTGCTTGAACATATCGTCGGCCCTTGGGGGGCGTTGCTGATCAGCGTCGGCCTGGCAATTTCGCTGTTGGGGGCCTTGTTGTCCTGGGCGCTGCTGTGCGCCGAAATCCTGTTCGCCACGGCGAAAGACAAGACCATGCCGGCATTCCTGACCAAGGAAAACGCCAACCGTGTGCCAGTCAATGCGATGTGGCTGACCAACTCGATGATCCAGTTGTTCCTGCTGATCACGCTGTTTTCCGCCAGCACCTACACCAGCCTGATTTATCTGGCGTCCTCGATGATTCTGGTGCCGTACCTGTGGTCGGCGGCCTATGCGGTGTTGTTGTGCGCACGGGGTGAAACCTACCAACAGGCACCCGCCGAACGGATCAAGGACCTGCTGATCGGTGGCATCGCCCTGGGCTACGCGGTGTGGCTGCTGTATGCCGGCGGCCTGAAGTATTTGCTGCTGTCGGCGTTGCTGTATGCGCCGGGTGTGATCCTGTTTGCCAAGGCTCGTAACGAGCAGGGCAAGCCGCTGTTCACGGTGGTCGAGAAAGGCATTTTCACCTGTGTCATCGGGGGGGCGGGGCTGGCGGCTTATGGGTTGTACAGCGGGGTGCTCAGCCTGTGAGGGTGTTGCTGGCGTACCAGCCGCCCTATGACTGGCCGGCGTTGCTGGGGTTCTTGTCGGCGCGGGCGATCGTGGGTCTGGAAAGGGTGGTCGAGGGTGTCTACTCGCGCAGCATCGACTTGCATGGCGTACACGGTACGTTTTCGATCCAGCCTGCCGCATCCGATGCGCTTGAGCTGACCCTGGACTTTCCGGATGCTGGTGCCGTACCCGAGATCGTTGCGCGAGTGCGGCGAATGTTCGACCTGGATGCCGACCTGTCCACGATTCACCGGCACCTGGCGGTTGATCCGTTGATGGCGCGGTTGATTGCCGAACGCCCGGGCCTGCGCGTACCGGGAGCGTGGGATGGGCTGGAACTGGCGATCCGCGCGGTACTGGGGCAGCAGATTACGGTGGTGGCGGCGATCCGGTTGGCGGGCAAACTGGTAGCGCGGTACGGCACACCGTTAAATTCAGCATTGCCGGGAGTGACCCATGTTTTTCCCCAGGCCAGGGTTTTGGCAGACGCAGATCTGGCGACGCTGGGCATGCCGAAAAGCCGAGGCCGGACCTTGTCGGGGGTGGCTCAGGCATTGCTCGATGATCCGCGATTGTTTGAGCCCGGCCGGGAAGGGGGCATAGCGCGGTTGCTGGCCTTGCACGGGATTGGTGACTGGACGGCGCAATACATTGCCTTGCGTCAGTTGCGAGAGATGGACGGGTTTCCCAATGGTGATGTGGGGCTGATCAATGCGCTGGCGGCACTGGAGGGTGGGCCGGTGACAGCGAAGCAGTTGCTGTTGCGGGCTGAAGGATGGCGGCCTTATCGAGGGTATGCGGCGCAGGTGCTGTGGACTTCCTTGAGTCGGGTGGACTGAGCTGATCTGGTTTTTGTGTTGCTGTTTCTGGCGCCATCGTCGGAACGCCGCCCGGAGCAAGCTCGCTCCCACATTTGATCGCGATCGTCAGGAAAAATGCGGTCCCTGTGGGAGCGAGCTTGCTCGCGATGGCGATCTGACGGTCACCACCACTGCGCGCGATGTGAACCCAAATCAGTTGCTGGCAAAGTCCATTGCAACGGTGTCTCCGTCATCTTAAGCGGCACATGCAACCGATGCGCCGGTCCCCGGGGTGTTTGCTCAACCTGTATCCCCTGATCGTTTTGATCCTCTGCCCGCAACGGCTCATCGGACCCGGCCCCAGCCTCGATCAACAACCTCGCCGTACGCGCCAACGACAATCGCGCCGAACCCCCCGTACCGTCGTTCAACCGCTGCGCCAACAACCTGATCGCACTGGCCGCCATCAAGTACCCGGTGGCGTGATCGAGGGCTTGCACCGGCAGTGGCGTCGGCTTGTCCGCCTGCTTCCAGCGCATGCCCGCTTCGGCAATGCCACTGCTCATCTGCACCAGGCTATCGAAGCCCCGTCGGTTTTGCCAAGGGCCGCTCCAGCCATAGGCGTTGAGGCAAACATCGATCAGGTCGGGGTTCAGTTGCCGGCGTTCATCCATGCCCAGACCAAGTCGCTCCAGCGCATCGGCGCGATAGCCGTGGAGCAGAATGTCGGCGTCCTTGAGCAGACATTCGAATACAGCGCGATCGGGGCTGTCGTTCAGATCAAGACGCGCGCAACGTTTTCCCAAGGTGAGCTCCGGTACCACCCCGGGCTCGTTCCAGGTCGGCGGATCGATGCGCAAGACATCGGCGCCCAGGCCTGCCAGAAAGCGGCTGGCGATGGGACCTGCCAGTACTCGGGTCAAGTCCAGCACCTTGATGCCGGCCAGCGGGCGAGCCACTGAACCAGTCCAGGGTTTGCGGCTCTGGCCTGGGTGGTTGGCGAACAGAACCAAGGGTTCGGAATTCACTGCCTGGCCTTGAGGATGGACCTGCCATTGTTCCCAGGTGCGCATTTCGGCAGCGCAACCACCGGCATTGACCACCGCCTGCTCCAGCTCGCTTTTTGTCCATCGGGCCACTTGGCTGGCCATCGCTGCGCGGTCGATACAGTGGCCGAGCACGCTTTCGGCAGCGGCGCGGTGATGGGGTGCGTTGGTGTGCAGGCGAATCCAGCCATCGCGGGTGGCGTAGTCACCGGCCACTGGGTCCCACAACGGCGGAACGCTCCAGCCAAGCGGACGAATCGAGGTTGCGAACCAGAATGATGCGAGGCGTCGGTCGACCTCAAGGTCGGGCAGGTGCCCGGTTTGCTGGTGCAGCAGTTCGCTGACGGCCTGGCCTGCGGCAGCGATGCCGGCGCAGGCCAGATCCGTGACGGCAAACGCCGAGGGCAGGGCGCCGCTGGACGTGAATGGAATCGGGGTGTGAGGCAAACCGAGTGCGGCTTGAATGGACGTGAGCAGATCAGTCATCGAAGGGCCCTCCGGAGCGAGAGCCCGATCTTAGATCAAATCAGGTGACAAGCCCGCTCCCACATTTATCGGTGGTGCTTCCTAAACGCGGAACTGATCCATCAACTTCATCTGGTGGGTGGTCAGGGCGTTGAGTTGGCTGCTGATCTGCGCCGACTCGGTGGCCTGGCCGGTCAGGGTTTCGGTGACGGTGCGGATCGCCGAGACATTGCGGTTGACCTCTTCGGCGACGGCGCTTTGCTGTTCGGCGGCGCTGGCGATTTGCAGGTTCATGTCGCTGATCACGGTGACCGCGTCGCTGATCTTGCCCAAGGCCTGGACCGCCTGCTGGATCTGTCCGGCGTTGCTGTGGGCTTGGGTCTGGCTTGAGTGCATGGTGGCGACCACGCCGCGGGTTCCGGACTGGATGCGTTCGATCACCAGGCGAATTTCTTCCACCGAGTCCTGGGTACGCTTGGCCAGATTGCGCACTTCATCGGCGACCACCGCGAATCCCCGGCCGCTTTCACCGGCACGGGCGGCTTCGATGGCGGCGTTGAGCGCCAGCAGGTTGGTTTGTTCGGCGATACTGCGAATCACCTCCAGCACCGAACCGATCTGCTCGCTGTTGACCGCGAGGGCTTCGACTTCGGTCACGGCCTTGCTGACCTCTTCGGCCAGTTGATTGATGTCGCGGGTGCTGCGTTCGATGATCGACATGCCGTCGCGGGCCGACTGGTCGGCACCCTTCGCCGCGTTGGCCGCGTTCGAGGCGCTGTTGGCGACGTCGTGGGCGGTGGCGCTCATTTCGTTGGATGCGGTGGCGACCTGGTCGATTTCGCGGAATTGCACCTGCATGCCTTCACTGGTCTGGCGGGCGATTTCCGAAGACTGGTCGGCGGTGCCTCGGGCATCGGTGATGCTTTGCTTGATCTGCGCGATGGTCGGTTGCAGCTTGTCGAGGAAGCGGTTGAACCAGCTCACCAGTTCGCCCAGTTCGTCCTTCTTGCTGTAGTGCAGGCGCTGGGTCAGGTCGCCGTCGCCGCTGGCAATCGCCTTGAGCATGTCGGCCACGCTGTTGATCGGGCGGGTCACGCCGGACGCGGTGAGCCACATCAGCAACAGCCCGAGCAGACCGGCAATCACTGCCACCGACAGCGCCTTGAGCGTGCCGCTTTGCTGGGCATCGTCGAGTACCGCTTGCAGCTTCACCGAGTCGGCCAGCAGCACTTGCCGGGGCAGGTCGATCACCACGGCCCAGGCCTTGGCGTCGGCAATCGGGCTGACCGGGTACACCGCGCGGATCAACTCGCCTTGCTGGAGAATCTTCGGCGCGCCATTGCCGAGCAATTGCAGGATGTCCTTGCCATCGCCGCCCAGGGTGTCGCCGATGTTCTTGCCGACTTTGCCGGCATCGACACTGTAGGCGGCCAGCACGCCAGTGCCGGAAACGATCAGCATGTGCCCGGCACTGTTGAACAGGTCGCGCTGGGAGTCGACCGCCGCCGCTTGCAGGGCGTCGAGGGCGATGTCGATACCGACCACGCCGATGGACTTGCCATCCACCAGCAGCGGTACGGAAATGGTGGTCATCAACATTTCCTTGTTGCCGACCGTATCGGCATAGGGGTCGAGCAGGCAGATGCGCTTGCTGTCCCGCGGACAGGTGTACCAGACGTTGTACGGCGTACCGCTGAGGTTCAGGGTAGTCTTGGTCATGTCCTCTTCGACCATGATCGTGTTGAGGGCATCACCCCCGGCGCGGCTCCAGTACGTGGCGAAACGTCCGATCTCGTTGGATTGGCGGGCGGCGTCATTGACGAACTCGCTGTCCTTGCCATCCAGGCCGTTGGGTTCGAACGCCAGCCAGATCCCCAGCACCTTGCTGTTGCGCTCGAACGCGGTTTTCAGGCTCTGGTTCAACTCTTCACGCAGGGCGCCGGGTTCGAGGGCGCGCTTGGCGGCCAGGTTGCGCATGTCCTGGATCTGGTCCGCGAGAGCGGTCACCACCGTCAGGGTTTCACCGAAGGTCTTCTGCACCCGCACGGCTTGCTCGGCGGCCTTGGCCTGGAGCAGGTCCTGCACACTGGCGGTGAGCATCCTGCTGCTGGAATCGCTGACCAGGTCATCGTTCTGATTGGTCTGATAGATGTTCATGCCCACTATCAAGGCGACTACGCCCAGCAGGCACAGACCGGACAGCAGGACGATTTTCAGGCGGATGGACAGTGAGTCGAACATAGGGCGAGCTCGCGAATGGATGAAGTGTTGGCTGTGGGCCGTCGCGGCTCACTCGCTAAATCCATTTAGCGCCGATCAATGCACATCGGCGTGGCGATGAGGTTACATGAGGGGCATCCCGACGAACGGTAATGGTTGAACGTTTGCGCAGGAAAATGTGCCGAAAATGGGGGTGAAAAGAGGAAAAAAGCGCGGGAGCGTTCAGGGTGGTTACGCCAAGGATTCCGGCTTCGAGCCGCCCTGAGTGAAACTCACGAAATACATATGTACCGCTTCTCATTAAGGGCAGACCGCTTAAATACGCGGGCCACCTCGGTGGAACGATTGCGGAAGTTTTCGGATCCGGCATCTGACAGAAAATAATGAGAAGGACTTCATGTGTATGACTTGTTTTAAAGGGATAGGGTTTCGCTCGGTAGCATTGTTTTGGGGGATGTTATTGGCGGCAGGGACGGCACCTGCGATGTCTTTTCTGAACTCGGCCGCAGTTTCGGGTATCGCGTCCCAAATAACCCCGGCGGCCACGGTACTGCCGGACAAACTGAACACCCTCAAGGAAAGTCTGGCTGACGAAGCGGATGTGAAACATTACAGCTTCGTGGCTGTGCGGGGCCAAGATGTGTTGATCCATGCGGGTGACACGAAAGGCGGGCCATTGATGTTGGAATACAATCGCAACGGACGCTGGGCTGCTATTCCTTGGGGGGCACCTTTCACTGTGTCTGGCCTGAAGCCGAATGAGGAAGTTCAGGTTCGCATCTCGAAAAAGCCGTCTGCTCCCTTCGTAGCGGGTGATATCTACAAGCTCGAGTTTGGCTCAGCGCCTTACTACACCGACAGTCGTGTCCAGGGCGATACCGGTGATCTGCGGCACTACTGGGCGACTACGCAGGCCTACCGAGTCTTGAATTGGTCGGTCCGGTTGAGTGATTCGACAGGACAGCCGGTCGAAGGTGCTACCGCCACTTTGAAGTTGGACAAAGGGACGGATAAGACCCCATACGACCTTGTAACGGATGTTACCGGTAATGCCATGGGTGTCGTTCAGTTGGGCGGGTGTTATGGGCAGCTGAAGTCTGAGCCTTTCTGGACCAGCAGTGGCAAGTATCGATATAAGTGGGAAGTTGAATATAACCTGGGACATTGGTTGATCCAGATTCAAGGCAAAGAGGCGTCGGGGGTGGGAGGACACAACGTACCGAATGTTTCATTCGCACATATATGTTATCAGAATATGTTGCGTAACTAAGCCTGTCAGGTCCCCGGCAAAGCGCACATATATGTTCGCTTTGCCGGGTTTTATCGAACGATCAGGCCTCGATGTGCAGGCCCTGTTTTTTCTCGATCGGATTCTTCTCGGCCTTTTTATGCAATTGATCCAGCCAGGAGTCTGGACTTTCCAAGTCCAGCGCACCTTTATTCAGCAGTAATCCATAGTCAATCATCTTGTGGAAGTTGCTCAGGTCCAGTTTTACCTTGCCCTCAAACTGTGGCTTATCCAGCTGAGTCAACTCGATTACGGCCTTGGCGTGCTTGAGGGTCAGGGGTTGCAAGCCTTTGGCCTCGTTCAACAGGGTATTCAATATTTCCTCATCCCTGGCAGTCAGGGTGTCGGGGGGCGAAGTGACTTTCAACTGCCCGTCTTCGGCCACGGTGAAGCCCATTACGTTATGGGCCAGACCAGACCATTTGCTTTGCAGGTCTTTTTTGAAGTCGGAGTAAATCCCTTCCATTCTTTTGAGCACCAGATCTGCCTGGAATGCATGATGTCTAATCATTGAATTTCTAAAGCTTTCTATCAGAGGGGGGAGGTCATAGAACCCGCTAAGTGATTCGAGCGAATTCAAAAAATCATCCACCTCATTCAGTTTTTCGCTGCTGAGATTTCTAGCTACACCTTGAGGCGCTCGGAGTTTCTCGATGGTCAACCTTAACCTGTCATCCATTACCGAAATGTCGAATTTCTCAGGCTGGGCTTTTTCCGTGTTCGCTTTCAATGTTTGCGGATACGGAACTTGAAAAGATGCAGCGGCACTTACATTCATGTCAGCTTCTCGTCGTGGGGTTTCATAGTGCTTAACGGCCAACCCCGGAAATGGATGACCTGATAAACACGTAGGAGAAATCCGAACAGGAAGTAGGTACTTTCAAGTGCGCTGTTGTTGGCAACTACAGGGCGACTTGAAGAGGCTTCAGGTGACTTGCGGCAGTGATTCCGGCCGTGACCAGATCCACAGGTTGCCCAGCCCCATCCCGGCAATCGCCAGGTAAATCGGCCAGCCGTGATCGAGCATCACCAGCATCAGACCGGCACACAACAGCATGCTGACCGTGGCGCTGACTTTTGCCCGACGCGCGATGATCTTGCCGTTGCGCCAGTTATGGAGGATAGGGCCGAACAGCCGGTGGTTTTCCAGCCAGGCGCTCAGGCGCGGCGAACTGCGGGTCGCGGCCCAGGCGGCCAGCAGGATGAACTCGGTGGTTGGCAGGCCGGGTATGACGATGGCGATCAGGCCGATGCCCAGGCTGACATAGGCCAGCGGGCCGAAGAGGACGCGGGAGAGTTTTGAAGAGGCAGGCATGGGTTCAAGGCAACACGTGAGGCGAATCGAAATCCTGAAGACTTGCTTCGTCCAATGTGGGAGCGGCGGTGCGGCGATCCGACTTGCTCGCGAAGGCGGTCTGACATTCAAAAAACATGTCGACTGATACTCCGCTTTCGTCGGAACGCCGCCCGGAGCAAGCCCGCTCCCACAGGGACAGCGGTGTGTCAGGCGACTTCCGGCGCGCTGGCGTAAGCCTGCTCCAGCAACACGGTAAACCGGTTGAACGCGTCGATGGCGCCTTTTTCCACTTCGGCTTCTTCCTGGGTGCTGAATGCCAGGCCGTCCAGGGTCTGGACGAAGCGCTTCCAACCTTCAGCGCGGCCACCGGCCGGTTCGCCGAGGTGGCGGGCGCCGAAGGTTTCGCTCAGGCCAAGGCCCACGGCACGCTTGATCAGGAACGCCGCACCGAGCTTCGAGCCTTCCGAAACAAAGATCCAGCCCAGGGCTTCGGCCTTGGTCGGGTTCTTCAGTGCACCGGCCACAGGTGTCGGCACGTCGGTGTCCAGGTCCGCGAGGTCGGCCCCGGCGGCATCGGCACGGCAGCGGGCCGGCAGATCCGGGACGATGGCGGTCAGTTCGGCATCGTTGTACAGCGACACCAGTTCCGACTGGAACAGGTACTGCGCTACCACGAAGCGGGCGAAATTGGCCGGGGTTTCAAACGGGGAGTGGGCCTTGACCAGGGCATCGAGCTTGCTGTGCGGCTCGTTGGTGATCTGGTTCAAACGCTGTGAGCGCAGGTTGGGGCGTTGTTCGGTGGCCTGGGTAGTCATGGCAATTCCTTGGAGAAAGAAGAGGCGCTTGGTAACGAGACGAACAGCAAGGCGCCTGACAGTAAAAAAACCTCACCGGGCGGCTAGATGAAACCGCCCAGCGGGATGTGCGGATCAGATATCCCAGATCAGGTTGACCGCAAAGTTGCGACCCGGCTGGGTCAGGCGATCGAGGTTGGCCGGTTGGGTCACCGAGGCCTCGCCGACGCTGTCGTAGCCGCGCACGTCATCCCACAGCCAGTATTTCTTGTCGGTGAGGTTGTAGACGCCGCCGCTGACGGTCACGTCGTCGGTCACTTTGTAGAACGCGCTCAGGTCCAGAATGCCGAAACCGGGGGTCTTGAACTGGGTGCTGGTGCCGTCCGGGGTCTTGAAGCTGGTGCTGTCGACGCGATCCTTCTTCTTCACCAGGGTCCAGCTGAGCAAACCGCCGTAGGTGTCCTGGTCGTAGCCGAGGCCGAATACACCGGTCAGCGGGTTGACGCTGTTGAGCGGCTCGCCGTTGTCGTCATTGCGACCGTAGGCATAGGCCACCGAGCCCTGGGTGTAGAGGCCTTGCGGCGCGCCGAAGGCGTCGAGGTTCAGGCGGCCCTTGACCTCGGCCCCCTTGATGGTGGCGTGCTTGATGTTGTTGCTCTGGAACGTGGTCTCGGTGTAGCCCGGAGTGATGGCGTTCTCGTTAATGAAGTCGCGGTACTTGTTGTAGAACACCGCCACATCAAACGAGCCCTGCTCGAAGTTGCCGCGCAAACCCGTTTCGTAGCTTTTGCTCTTTTCCGGTTCGAGGTCCGGATTAGGCGCGACCCGATAGCCGCCGGCGATGTTTTCGAAACGACCATACAACGCCTTGGCGGTCGGGGTGCGGAAGCCTTCGGCGTATTGGCCGTACCAGGTGTAGTGATCGTTGAAGCTGTAGGTGGTGCCGAATTTCGGCGACAGGCGATGCCAGGTCTTGGTCTCGTCGCTCACCGTGCCGTTGCCGCTCTGGTCGGCGGTGGCCAGGAACTCGTCGGTGATATGCGGCTTGAGCTGGGTGTAGTCGTAGCGTGCACCGGGCAGGAAGGTCCAGTTGCCCCAGCTGATCTGATCCTGGGCGAACAGGGCGTAGCTATTGATGGTCGGGTCCGGGAAGTCACTGGCGGGTGTCAGCGTGTCGCTGGTGCTAGGGGCGCCAATGACACGGCAGGCACCGGCCACGGTCAGGCAGGTGCCGGTACCGGTACGCAGGCCGGTGACTTTGTCCTGCTTGATGGTGGTGCCATAGGTGACGAAGTGATCGGTATCGGCGATGGCAAACGACTTGTCAGCCTGGGCATCGAATACCCATTGGCGATCCTTGTAAGTCGTATCACGGTTACGCAGCACGGTCCGCGACGGCGGCGCGTAGATCTCTTCGGTGCTCTGGTCGGTCTTGGCGATCTGGTAGTTCAGCGTCCACTTGATGTTGTCAGCCAGAGTGCTGTCCAGACCGAAGCTGTGTTCCAGGCCAAAGCGTTCGCGGGTGATCGTGTCGTTACCGGTACGGGACTTGTAGTAGCCGAACCCGCGTCCGGCATTGAACGGGCCGCCCACTGCGCTCAATTGATTGGTGTCGCGGTCGTCCTTGTAATGCTCGTAGGTCAGGCCAAAACGCGCGTCGTCGGCGTAATTCCAGCCCAGTTTGGCCAGCACGCTGGTGGTGCGCGCGTCCTGGGGGTTGGCCTCCGTGCGGTTCAGGCCAGTGCCGCCGGTATCGCCATAGGACTCTGTTTCATGGCCGTTGCGTTGACTCAGATGCAAAAGGCCATCGAACTCGCCGGTGCGGCCGGCGACGGTGCCGGAAGTCAGCCAGCTGTCGTCGGCGGAGCTGTAGCCGGTTTTCAGGCGCGCGCCGACATCCTTGCCTGGCTTGATGATGTCGTCCGGGTCCAGCGTGTAGTAGCTGACCGCACCGCCAATGGCGCTGCTGCCATACAGCACCGACGCCGGGCCCCGGAGGATTTCCACACGCTTGACGATTTCCGGATCGACATAGTTGCGGTTGGTCTGGGCATAGGGGCCGTTGAAGAAACCGTCGGGTACCTGCACGCCATCGACCTGGGTCAGCACGCGGTCGCCATCGATGCCGCGAATGTTGTAACCCGTGATGCCGGCGCGTTGGCCTGAACCACCCACCGAAACACCGGGCTCGTAACGCACCAGTTCCTTGATGGTGTTGACGTTGTTTCGGTCCAGATCTTCGCGAGTGTAGACAGAGACCGTGCTCGGTACGCTGTTCACATCCTGCTCGTTACGGGTGGCGCTGATGGTCACCTGTTGCAGGTTGAGCGTACTGCTGCCACTGCGCTTTTCCAGGACGATGCTGTTGTTGCCCAGTTTGCGATAGCCCAGGTTGGTCCCCACCAACAGGCGATCCAGGGCGTTCTCCGGCGACAGCGAGCCGCGTACTCCCGGCGAGGCCACACCTTGCGCCAGCTCCGACGACACGCCGACTTGCCAGCCCGTCACGGCGGTAAAGGCATTGAGTGCCGACACCAGTGATTGCTGGGGAATGGCGAATGCGTAGTCGCCCATTTTGCGGGTCGACTGCTCGGTGGAGGTGGCGGCCATGAGCGGTGCGGTACCGGCCATCAGGATGGCGGCGGTCAGCAGCGACAGCACGCGGGAAGGTGTAGGGGCTTGGCGGGTAAGGCGAGGGGACATCGATAGCGCTCCGTGTCGCACGAATCTTTATAGGTGCTGATTGGCAGGGTTAGATGCGAATCAATTGCATTGGCTATAACGAGACGTACGGGGTTTGGCTATCGAGTAAAAATAATTCTCATTCAGTTCAGGATGACCAGCGCCGGGAATTCCTGGAGCCGGGCCGAGGTGATATGGGCCAGGGAGCGAACCACGTCCAGCGGCTGATCGAGGCGGTAGTTGCCCGTCACGGTGACATCGGCCAACTGCTCGTTGTTGTTGATGATCCAGCCCGGGTAGTAGCGGCGAAGTTCTGCCAGCACCTGGTTCAACGGGCAGTTTTCGAACACCAGACGTCCCTGGACCCACGCCAGGTCGGTGGCGGCATCCAGCTTGGCCGGGCGGTCGAAGCCGTTGGGGCCGATGCGAATGCTTTCCCCGGCGGACAAGCGCACCCGGGCGTCGTTGCGGGTGGCGCGCAAGTCGACATCGCCGCGCTGTACCCGCACCTGTGCCACGCCGTCGAGGTAACGCACGGCAAACGCGGTATCGCGAACGCTGGCCGTGACCGGTCCGGCATCGATTTCCAGGGGTTGGCCGCGATTGGCCTGCACTTCGAAAAACGCTTCGCCCTGATACAGGCGGGCAACACGTTGCTGGTCGTTGATGGTGCTTGAAAACGCCGAATTGGTATTGAGCAGGACCCTGGAGCCGTCCTCCAATTGCAGGCGCTGGCGCTCGCCGACCACGGTCAGGTGATCGGCCTGCAGGCGCATCGGCAAACTGCTGAAACTGAACAGCCCGAGCAGCAGCACGGCGGCGGTGGCCAGTGGTTTCCAGTGCGGACGCAGACGGGCAATGGCAGTGACTTTCGCGGGGCGCGCAGCCAGGCTTTGCGCGCACTGCGCCACTTGTGGGCCGTCCCAGATCGCCTGGGCCTTGGCGAACACCTGGGCATTCAACGGATCGGCGTCAAGCCATGCATGGAATTGGCGGGTCTGCTCCTCGTCGGGACTGTCGAGCACGATCAGCCAGTCCAGGGCCTGGTCCATCGCGCTTGCGGGGTCCTGCGCCGATGAAGGCTCTGGGGAACGGTGGTTGTCCGTCACGGTGTTTCCTCGGCAGTGTCAGTGCACGGCTGTTTTTTTAGTGAAGCGTAGAAAGTGGACCAAGGGTAGCAAAGCCCGATGATCAGCGCAGTCGGTCCAGATAAGCGCAGGGCCTTGGCGCTCAGTTGGCGTTCAAGCGATCGGCAACCCCGATGCAGATCGACATGATCAGTTTGAGTTCTTTCTGCACAGTACTGAGGGACACGTTCAGCTCCTCGGCGATTTCCTGGTAGCTGTGCCCGTGCAGGCGGCTGAGGATGAAAATTCGCTGTTGGCGGGCGCTGAGTTGACCGAGGCTCACGTTCAGGCGCTCCAGCAATTGTTCGGCATGGGCGGCGTCTTCGGCGCTGCTGGTGGGGGCGGCGATGCTGTGCACCAACTCCTGCGGCACGTCATCGACCATGGTGCGCGAATGGATGCGCCGCGCGCGCAAATGGTCCAGCGCCAGGTTGCGTGCCGTCTGGAAGACAAAGGGCTCAAGATGATCGATGGCCCGTTCGCTCAATGCACGGGTCACCCGCAGGTAGGTTTCCTGCAAGAGGTCTTCAGCAGTGCTGTGATTGTTGACCATCCGTTCCAGCGTGCGCAGCAGGGAGGTGCGCTGGGTGAGGAAAACGTGGTTGAAGCGCGACTGACTCACGGGAGAACCTGATCCATTTCGAGTAGATGATAATGCTTATCATCTACTCGAGTGGTCAAGTCCTGATTTGTGAAGCTTTATGCGCGGCCCTGCAAGTAGGTGGCGTAATCGGGAATCCGATGGGGGTGCGCCTGATCCATCAGCGGGCTGCTGAGCAGGTAGTCTGCGCTGCATTCGTTGCACGCCACCGGGATGTTCCACACCGCCGCGACCCGCAGCAACGCCTTGATGTCCGGGTCGTGGGGCTGGGGTTCGAACGGGTCCCAGAAAAACACCAGCATGTCGACCCGCTGCTCGGCGATTTGCGCGCCGAGCTGTTGGTCGCCGCCCAACGGCCCGCTGATCATGCTTTGCACCGGCAGGTCGAGGCGTTGTTGCAACAACAACCCCGTGGTGCCGGTGGCGACCAGATCATGCCGGGCCAGCCTGTCTTTTTGCCGTTCGGCCCAGTCCAGCAAGAACACCTTGCAGTGGTCATGGGCGACCAGGGCGATACGCTTGCGCGCCGCCATGGTCTTTTGCGTAAAGCTGATGCCGATCATGGGGGGCTCCAGGACATGAACACGATGCTTTGTATTGCGCACATCTGTAGGAGCTGCCGGAGGCTGCGATCTTTTGATTTTGCTTTTTAAGAACAAGATCAAAAGATCGCAGCCTCCGGCAGCTCCTACAGTCGTAAGCTTCGCTTACTCGGCGTTGCACAGCGCCAGGCAGTTATCGAGCATGCGGTTGGAGAAACCCCATTCGTTGTCGTACCAGGCCAGTACCTTGAGCAGCTTGCCGCTGGACTTGGTGTGGTTGGCATCGAAGATCGACGACAGCGGGTTGTGGTTGAAGTCGCTGGAAACCAGCGGCAGGGTGTTATAGCCAAGGATCTTAGAGTGCTGGCTGGCTTGCTTGAGCAGCGCGTTGACTTCCTCTGCGCTGGCTTCTTTTTTCAGTTGCACGGTCAGGTCCACCAGCGACACGTTGATCACCGGGACGCGCACCGCCATGCCGGTCAGTTTGCCTGCCAGTTCCGGCAGCACCAGGCCGACCGCTTCGGCGGCACCGGTCTTGCTCGGGATCATGTTCTGGGTGGCCGAACGGGCACGGTACGGGTCAGTGTGGTAGACGTCGGTCAGGTTCTGGTCGTTGGTGTAGGCGTGAATGGTGGTCATCAGACCGCTTTCGATGCCCAACTCGCGATGCAACACCTGGGCCACCGGAGCCAGGCAGTTGGTGGTGCACGACGCGTTGGAAATGATCTGGTGCGATTGGCGCAGAATGTCGTGGTTCACCCCGTAAACGACGGTGGCGTCGGCGCCTTTGGCCGGGGCCGAGATGATCACTTTGCGCGCGCCCGCCGTAATATGCGCGGCGGCCTTGCCCCGGTCGGTGAACAGACCGGTGCATTCGAACACTACATCAATCTTTTCCGCGGCCCAGGGCAGGTCGGCCGGGTTGCGGATGGCACTGACCGAAATGCGGTCGCCGTTGACCGTCAGGCTCTCCTGGTCATGCTGGACATCGGCATCGAACGTGCCGTGAACGGTGTCGTACTTGAGCAGATGAGCATTGATCGCGCTGTCGCCCAGGTCGTTGATGGCGACGATCTGCAGATCCTGACGGTAGCCCTGGGTATAGAGTGCTCGCAGGACATTACGGCCGATGCGGCCAAAACCATTGATTGCGATTCGAAGAGTCATAGTGCGGCGCTACCGTCGTTTTGTTGTTGGAATTACAAGATTATTCGCAAAAAAATAGAAAACAAGCCTTTTTAATGGCAATATTTTGTTCAATCTACAACGAGTGACCTGAATCAACTGGTCCAACCGATCAAGAAAACCGTCTGTCATCCCATCGACACCGGGCTTTGATCAGCATAGACAATCAGGTCGCCACATCCGTTAGCCTGGAGTTCTACACATGCATCCCCGCGTCCTTGAGGTCACCGAACGGCTTATCGCCCGCAGCCGCGCCACGCGTGAGGCTTACCTTGCATTGATTCGCGGTGCGGCCAGCGACGGTCCGATGCGCGGCAAGCTGCAATGCGCCAACTTCGCCCACGGCGTGGCCGGATGCGGCAGCGACGACAAGCACAGCCTGCGGATGATGAACTCCGCCAACATTGCGATTGTTTCGTCATATAACGACATGCTCTCGGCGCACCAGCCGTACGAAGTCTTTCCGGAGATGATCAAAAAGGCTCTGCGCGAGATCGGCTCCGTCGGCCAGTTCGCCGGTGGCACCCCGGCCATGTGCGATGGCGTGACCCAGGGCGAGCCGGGCATGGAACTGAGCCTGCCGAGCCGCGAAGTGATCGCGTTGTCCACGGCCGTGGCGCTGTCCCACAACATGTTCGACGGCGCACTGCTGCTCGGCATCTGCGACAAGATCGTGCCGGGCCTGATGATGGGCGCGCTGCGCTTTGGCCATCTGCCGATGATTTTCGTGCCGGGTGGGCCGATGGTCTCGGGCATTTCCAACAAGCAGAAAGCCGACGTGCGCCAGAAGTACGCCGAAGGCAAGGCAACTCGCGAAGAGTTGCTGGAATCGGAAATGAAGTCCTACCACAGCCCCGGCACTTGCACCTTCTACGGCACCGCCAACACCAACCAGTTGCTGATGGAAGTCATGGGCTTGCACCTGCCGGGCGCGTCCTTCGTCAACCCGAACACGCCGTTGCGCGATGCCTTGACCCGCGAAGCGGCGCATCAGGTCACGCGTTTGACCAAGCAGAACGGTGACTACATCCCGATCGGCGAAATCGTCGATGAGCGTTCGCTGGTCAACTCGATTGTCGCGCTGCACGCCACCGGCGGTTCGACCAACCACACCCTGCACATGCCGGCCATCGCCATGGCAGCGGGCATTCAATTGACCTGGCAGGACATGGCCGACCTCTCCGAAGTCGTGCCGACCCTCAGCCACGTCTACCCGAACGGTAAAGCCGACATCAACCACTTCCAGGCCGCGGGGGGCATGTCGTTCCTGATCCGTGAGCTGCTGGAAGCCGGGTTGCTCCATGAAAACGTCAATACCGTGATGGGCCATGGCCTGAGCCGCTACACCCAGGAGCCGTTCCTCGACAATGGCCAACTGGTCTGGCGCGAAGGCGTGACCGACAGCCTCGATGAAAGCATCCTGCGTCCGGTCGCCCGTGCATTCTCGGCCGAAGGTGGCTTGCGGGTGATGGAAGGCAATCTCGGTCGTGGCGTGATGAAAGTCTCCGCCGTGGCCGTGGAAAACCAGATCGTCGAAGCGCCGGCCATGGTGTTCCAGGATCAGCAGGACCTGGCCGATGCGTTCAAGGCCGGTTTGCTGGAGAAGGATTTTGTCGCGGTGATGCGCTTCCAGGGCCCGCGCTCCAACGGCATGCCGGAGCTGCACAAGATGACGCCGTTCCTCGGTGTGCTGCAGGATCGCGGCTTCAAGGTGGCACTGGTGACTGACGGACGCATGTCCGGCGCGTCGGGGAAAATCCCGGCGGCCATTCATGTCAGCCCCGAAGCTTATGTCGGTGGCGCTTTGGCGCGGGTGCAAGAGGGCGATATCATCCGCGTCGATGGCGTCAAAGGCACCCTGGAGCTTATGGTGGACGCCGAAGAATTCGCAGCGCGCACGCCGGCCAAAGGCCTGTTGGGCAACAACATCGGCACCGGTCGCGAGCTGTTCGGTTTCATGCGCATGGCCTTCAGCTCGGCGGAGCAGGGCGCCAGCGCCTTCACTTCTGCCCTGGAGACGCTTAATTGAAACTGGCTTTGGTCGGTGACATCGGTGGGACCAACGCACGTTTCGCGTTGTGGAAAAACCAGCAACTGGAATCGGTCCAGGTGCTGGCAACGGCAGATTTCCCCAGCCCTATCGATGCGATCAGCTTCTATTTGAATGGCCTGGGGCTGGCGCCGGGTGCGATCGGTTCGGTGTGCCTGTCGGTGGCAGGCCCGGTGAGCGGTGATGAATTCAAATTCACCAACAATCACTGGCGCCTGAGCCGCAAGGGCTTTTGCCAGACCTTGCAGGTGTATCAGCTGTTGCTGGTCAACGACTTCTCGGCCATGGCCCTGGGCATGACCCGTTTGCAGCCCGGCGAATTCCGCGTGGTCTGCGCGGGCACTCCCGAGCCGTTGCGCCCGGCGGTGGTGATTGGCCCGGGCACCGGCCTGGGCGTCGGCACCTTGCTCGATCTGGGCGAGGGCCGTTTTGCCGCATTGCCGGGGGAGGGTGGTCACGTCGATCTGCCATTGAGCAGTGCACGTGAAACCCAGCTCTGGCAGCACATCTTCAACGAAATCGGCCATGTCAGTGCGGAAACAGCCCTGAGCGGTGGCGGCTTGCCCCGTGTCTATCGGGCGATCTGTGCGGTGGACGGGCACACGCCTGTGCTCGATACGCCGGAAGCGATTACTGCTGCCGGGCTGGCGGGCGACCCGATTGCCGTGGAAGTGCTTGAGCAGTTCTGCTGCTGGCTCGGTCGCGTGGCCGGCAACAACGTGCTGACCACCGGTGGACGCGGTGGCGTGTACATCGTGGGCGGGGTGATTCCGCGGTTTGCCGATTTCTTCCTCGAAAGCGGTTTCGCCCGCTGCTTCGCCGACAAGGGTTGCATGAGCGATTACTTCAAGGGGATTCCGGTGTGGCTGGTGACGGCGCCGTATTCGGGATTGATGGGTGCGGGTGTGGCTTTGGAGCAATCTCTCCCAGCCTGAAATACGATCAAAATGTGGGAGCGGGCTTGCTCGCGAAAGCAGTGTGTCAGTCAACCAATATGTTGAATGTTACGACGCCTTCGCGAGCAAGCCCGCTCCCACAGTTGTTTCTGTGGTGTTTGTAAAATCAGTGCTTAAGGCATAATCCGCCCAATTCAAACAACAAGGACGCCTTCCTGTGAGCTCAGTCAACAAGTCGATTTTGTTGGTCGATGACGATCAAGAGATACGCGAGTTGCTGGATACCTACCTGACCCGCGCCGGATTTCAGGTCCGTACCACGCCCGACGGTGCCGGCTTTCGCCAGGCGCTGAACGAGGCGCCGAGTGATCTGGTGATCCTTGATGTGATGTTGCCCGACGAAGACGGCTTCAGCCTGTGCCGCTGGATTCGCCAGCATCCGCGTCAGGCGCAGGTGCCGATCATCATGCTCACCGCCAGTTCCGATGAGGCCGATCGCGTCATCGGCCTGGAACTGGGTGCCGACGATTACCTCGGCAAGCCCTTCAGCCCGCGGGAATTGCAGGCGCGGATCAAGGCGTTGCTGCGCCGCGCGCAGTTCGGTCAGGAGCGCAGTGGCGGTGAAGTGCTGGCCTTCGATGACTGGCGGCTGGACATGGTCAGCCATCGGCTGTTCCACATCGACGGCGAAGAGGTGATTCTCTCGGGCGCCGACTTTGCGCTGCTGAAGTTGTTTCTCGATCACCCGCAGGAAATCCTCGACCGCGACACCATCGGCAACGCCACCCGTGGCCGTGATCTGATGCCCCTGGATCGCATCGTCGACATGGCGGTCAGCCGGTTGCGCCAGCGCCTGCGTGACACCGAGAAACCGCCGCGGCTGATCCGCACCGTGCGTGGCAGCGGTTACCAACTGGCAGCCAACGTGGTTGCCAGCAATGGTCACTGAGACTTTACGCAAGCTCGCCGACAAGGTGCCGATGCCGCGTTCGCTGCTCGGGCGGATGTTGCTGTTGACCCTGCTGGCGGTGTTGTTCGCCCAGGCACTGTCGAGTGTGATCTGGGTGTCGCAACTGCGTGCCACGCAACTCGAGGGCCTGGTCACCAGCGCCCGCAGCCTGGCCCATTCAATGACCGCCAGCGTCAGTTATTTCCGTTCGTTGCCGGTGGCGTTTCGCCCCTTGGTGCTCGACCAGTTGCGCAGCATGGGCGGCACCCGGTTCGTGGTGACGCTCAACGACAAGCCGCTGGGCATGGAAGTGTTACCCATTACTCCGCGCAAAGAGGCAGTGCTCAAGGCGGTGGACGAAGTGCTGCGCCAGTCTCTCGGCCAGGACACCGACATCTCGGTGACTTTTGTCAGCCCGCAAGACCTGCGCATCTTCAATGGCGGCCTCAAGCTTGATGAGTTGCCACGCTCCTGGGCGCACTACGCGCTGACCCTGGAGCCGGTGAATCCGCCGGTGCTGGTCACGCAGATCCAGATGGCGCCGGGCGAATGGCTGTACATCGCCTCGCTGTTGCCCGAGCCCTACACCAGCCTTGAAGAGCAGGGCCTGCCGGCGCAGCAGGTGTGGTTCATTGTCCTGACCAGCAGCTTTTTGCTGTTGTTCATCGGCCTGCTGGTGCACTGGCAGAGTCGTCCGCTCAAGCGCCTGGCGCGGGCGGCGCGGGACCTGTCGCTGGGGGCCGATGTGGAACCGGTGGCCGAGGGCGGTGGCAGCGAAGTGGTCGAGGTCGGGCGCGCCTTCAACACCATGCGCGAGCGCATCAGCCGTTACCTGACCGAGCGCAGCCAGTTGTTCAGCGCCATTTCCCACGACCTGCGCACGCCGATCACCCGCTTGCGCCTGCGGGTTGAATTGCTCGAGGACGAAACACTGCAAGCCAAGTTCGGGCGCGACCTGGACGAGCTCGAATTGCTGGTCAAGGGCGCGCTGCAATGCGTGAAAGACACCGACATCCACGAGAACATCGAGCCGGTGGACCTCAACCATGTGCTCGATTGCCTGGTGGAACCCTATCTCGCGCCGAACGGCAACGGCCGCGTTACCCAGCAGGGGCGGGCGCTGGCGTCCTATCCGGGCAAACCGCTGGCGCTCAAGCGTTGCATCGGCAACCTGATCGACAATGCGTTGAAGTACGGGCAGAACGCGCACCTGCACATCGATGACGATGAAAGCGCGTTCATCCTGCATGTCGATGATGAGGGGCCGGGCGTGCCGGAGCAGCGCCTGGAGCAGGTGTTCGAACCGCACTTCCGCCTGGCCGGGCAGCAGCAGGGTTATGGCCTGGGGCTGGGGATTGCCCGCAACATTGCCCATAGCCATGGCGGTGAGGTCAGCTTGCAGAATTTGCGTGAGGGCGGGTTGCGGGTGACCCTGCAGTTACCCCGCTCGATGGATTGAAAGTCAAAAGATCGCAGCCTTCGGCAGCTCCTACATGGATCCCTGTAGGAGCTGCCGAAGGCTGCGATCTTTTGATCTTGCTATGCAATTGTCACAGCCTGGTGACATAACCCACCCCCTTCGTTACAAGCCCGCCTTCGTCCGTTGTTTATGCTGCCCCTCAGTCATAACAACAAAAAAGGTACGCCATGGACACCTTCCAACCGGCCTTCAGCAGTTGGCTGAATGCACCTGCCCATCAGCAATGGCTCGCCACCGAAGGCTTGCGCCTGCTGGCCTTTGCCAAGGCTTCGAAACTGCCTGAAGGCTTCGGCAACCTCGATGAAAAAGGCCGTCTCCCAGCTGATGCGCAAGCCCACACCATGAACACCGCGCGCATGACCCATAGCTTTGCCATGGCCCATATTCAGGGCTTGCCGGGTTTTGCCGAGCTGGTGGATCACGGTGTTGCCGCCCTGCGCGGACCATTGCGGGATGCGCTGCATGGCGGCTGGTTCGCGACTGCCGAACACCGCGACGGCAATACCGGCAAGAATGCCTATCTGCACGCTTTCGTCGCGCTGGCCGCCAGTTCTGCGGTGGTCGCGCAGCGTCCCGGTGCGCAAGCCTTGCTCGATGACTCGATCGATATCATCGACACTTATTTCTGGTGCGAAGAAGAAGGCGCGATGCGCGAGTCTTTCAGGCGCGACTGGAGCGAAGAGGAGGCGTACCGGGGCGCCAACAGCAACATGCACGCCACCGAGGCCTTCCTCGCCCTGGCCGATGTCACCGATGACAACCGCTGGCTGAGCCGCGCCCAACGGATTGTCGAACGAGTGATCCATGGCCACGCCGCCGCCAACGATTACCTGGTGATCGAGCATTTCGACCGCGCCTGGCAGCCACTGCGGGACTACAACCACGACAATCCGGCCGACGGCTTCCGCCCTTACGGCACCACGCCTGGCCATGGTTTCGAGTGGGCGCGGCTGTTGCTGCACCTCGAAGCTTCGCGGGTGAGAGCGGGGATGCTCACGCCGGGCTGGCTGGTCACCGATGCGCAAAAACTGTTCGAGCACAATTGCCTCCACGGCTGGGATGTCGATGGCGCGCCGGGCATCGTCTACACCCTGGACTGGGACAACAAAGCGGTGGTCCGCCATCGCCTGCACTGGACCCATTGCGAAGCCAGCGCCGCCGCCAGTGCCTTGCTCAAGCGCACCGGCGATGAACAATACGAACACTGGTACCGACTGTTCTGGGAATTCTCTGACAGTCATTTCATCGACCGCGAAGGCGGCAGCTGGCATCACGAACTCGATCCGCTGAACCGCCCGAGTGCCGATATCTGGCCCGGCAAGCCTGACCTTTACCACGCCTGGCAAGCCGTGCTGATTCCGCGCCTGGCGTTGGCGCCAAGCATGGCTACGGCGCTGGCGCAGTTGTCCCAGAGCGGTTCTATGTAACCATGCGGTGACATTCGCGCATCCCTTCGTTACCTGCGAAGGGATATCCCCTGTTTAGAATTCTATGCAGCGCAAGCAACAGACTTGCATGCATAACAACAAGAAAGGTGCTCCTAGATGAATGCGATTTCTCGCCTCGCTACTGTCATTTCTCTCGCTTCCCTGTCTGCACTTCCCCTCAGTGTCCTGGCCGCCGAATCCAAAGGTTCCGTTGAAGTCGTTCACTGGTGGACTTCCGGTGGTGAAAAAGCAGCGGTCGATGTCCTGAAGGCTCAAGTCGAAAAAGACGGCTTCACCTGGAAGGACGGCGCAGTCGCCGGCGGTGGCGGTTCCACGGCCATGACCGTACTCAAGAGTCGCGCCGTAGCCGGCAACCCGCCGGGCGTTGCACAGATCAAGGGCCCGGACATCCAGGAGTGGGGCAGCACCGGCCTGCTCAGCACCGACGCGTTGAAAGAAGTATCCAAGTCCGAAAACTGGGATGGCCTGCTGTCGAAGAAAGTCTCCGACACCGTGAAGTACGAAGGTGACTACGTCGCCGTGCCGGTGAACATCCACCGCGTCAACTGGCTGTGGATCAACCCGCAGGTGTTCAAGAAAGCCGGGATCGAAAAAGCCCCGACCACCCTCGAAGAATTCTATGCCGCCGGCGACAAGCTCAAGGCCGCCGGCTTCATTGCGCTCGCCCACGGCGGTCAGCCTTGGCAGGACAGCACCGTGTTCGAAGACATCGTGCTCTCGGTCATGGGTGCTGACGGCTACAAGAAAGCCCTGGTGGACCTGGACCAGAAAACCCTGTCCGGCCCGGAGATGACCAAGTCGTTCGCCGAGCTGAAAAAGATCACCGGCTACATGGACCCGAACCGCGCCGGTCGTGACTGGAACATCGCCGCCGCCGACGTCATCAACGGCAAGGCCGGCATGCAGATGATGGGCGACTGGGCGAAAAGCGAGTGGACGGCGGCGAAGAAAGTCGCGGGCAAGGACTACCTGTGCGTAGCTTTCCCGGGCACTGAAAAAGCCTTCACCTACAACATCGACTCCCTGGCGGTGTTCAAGCTCAAGGCCGATCGCAAGGGCGACATCGCTGCCCAGCAAGACCTGGCCAAGGTCGCCTTGGGTACCGATTTCCAGAAAGTCTTCAGCATGAACAAGGGTTCGATCCCGGTGCGTAACGACATGCTGAACGAAATGGACAAGCTCGGCTTCGACGAGTGCGCCCAGAAGTCGGCCAAGGACTTCATCGCGGACGACAAGACCGGCGGCCTGCAACCGAGCATGGCGCACAACATGGCCACTTCCCTGGCGGTGCAAGGCGCGATCTTCGACGTGGTCACCAACTTCATGAACGACAAGGATGCTGACCCGGCCAAGGCCAGCGCCCAACTGGCCTCGGCTGTCAAAGCTGCCCAGTAATTCCCTGGCATCCCCCCTGTAGGAGCTGCCGCAGGCTGCGATCTTTTGATTTTGTTTTTTAAAATCAAGATCAAAAGATCGCAGCCTGCGGCAGCTCCTACAAGGGATCGCACTCCGATCCTTACATCTAAACCTGGATTATCCCGATGAGCTCTGTGGCGGTTTTCAGCAAAGCCTCACCGTTCGATGCGCTGCAACGCTGGCTACCCAAGTTGGTACTCGCGCCGAGCATGCTGATCGTGTTGGTTGGTTTCTACGGTTACATCATCTGGACGTTCATTCTGTCCTTCACCAACTCCAGCTTCATGCCGAGCTACAAGTGGGTCGGCCTGCAGCAATACATGCGCTTGATGGACAACGACCGCTGGTGGGTCGCGAGCAAGAACCTCGCGCTGTTCGGCGGCATGTTCATCGGCATCAGCCTGGTGCTGGGCGTGTTCCTCGCGGTGCTGCTGGACCAGCGCATTCGCAAGGAAGGCTTCATCCGCACCGTCTACCTGTACCCGATGGCGCTGTCGATGATCGTCACCGGTACCGCGTGGAAATGGCTGCTCAACCCAGGCCTGGGCCTGGACAAGATGCTGCGTGACTGGGGCTGGGAGGGCTTTCGTCTCGACTGGCTGGTGGATCAGGATCGCGTCGTTTACTGCCTGGTGATCGCCGCCGTGTGGCAAGCCTCCGGGTTTGTCATGGCGATGTTCCTTGCCGGTCTGCGCGGTGTCGATCAATCGATCATCCGTGCCGCGCAAGTCGACGGTGCGAGCCTGCCGACCATCTACCTGAAGATCGTCCTGCCGAGCCTGCGCCCGGTGTTCTTCAGTGCCTTCATGATCCTGGCGCACATCGCGATCAAGAGCTTCGACCTGGTCGCGGCGATGACCGCGGGCGGTCCGGGTTACTCCTCCGACCTGCCGGCAATGTTCATGTATTCCTTCACCTTCAGCCGTGGCCAGATGGGCATCGGTTCGGCCAGCGCCATGCTGATGCTCGGTGCCGTGCTGACCATCCTCGTGCCGTACCTGTACTCCGAGCTGCGAGGCAAACGCCATGACTAATCAACTCGGCAAACCAGCATTGAGCTTCAGCCGCATCGCGATCTACGCCACCCTGCTGTTGGCAGCGGCGGTGTACCTGATTCCGTTGGTGGTGATGCTGCTGACCAGTTTCAAATCCCCGGAAGACATCCGTACCGGCAATCTGTTGAGCTGGCCGACCGTGATCGACGGCATCGGCTGGATCAAGGCCTGGGACGTGGTCGGTGGCTACTTCTGGAACTCGGTGAAGATCACCGTGCCAGCGGTGCTGATTTCCACGTTTATTGGTGCGATGAATGGCTACGTGCTGTCGATGTGGCGCTTCCGTGGTTCACAGCTGTTCTTCGGCCTGCTGCTGTTCGGCTGCTTCCTGCCGTTCCAGACCGTGCTGCTGCCGGCCTCGTTCACTCTCGGCAAGTTCGGCCTGGCCAACACCACCACCGGCCTGGTGCTGGTGCACGTGGTCTACGGCCTGGCGTTCACCACGCTGTTCTTCCGCAACTACTACGTGAGCATTCCGGATGCGCTGGTCAAGGCCGCAAGGCTCGATGGCGCGGGCTTCTTCACGATCTTCCTGAAGATCCTGCTGCCGATGTCGATCCCGATCGTGATGGTCTGCCTGATCTGGCAGTTCACCCAGATCTGGAACGACTTCCTGTTCGGCGTGGTGTTCGCCAGTGGCGACGCCCAGCCAATTACCGTGGCCCTGAACAACCTGGTCAACACCAGCACCGGGGCCAAGGAATACAACGTTGATATGGCCGCCGCGATGATCGCCGGGCTGCCGACACTGCTGGTCTACATATTCGCTGGCAAGTATTTCCTGCGTGGGCTGACGTCCGGCGCGGTCAAGGGGTAGAAACATGGCAACTCTCGAATTACGCAACGTCAACAAGACCTACGGCCCCGGCTTGCCGGACACCCTGAAAAACATCGAACTGAAGATCGATGACGGCGAGTTCCTGATCCTGGTCGGCCCGTCGGGCTGCGGCAAGTCGACCTTGATGAACTGCATCGCCGGCCTGGAAACCATCAGCGGCGGCGCGATCCTGGTGGACGATGCCGACATCAGCGGCATGAGCCCCAAGGATCGCGACATTGCCATGGTGTTCCAGTCCTACGCGCTGTACCCGACCATGAGCGTGCGCGACAACATCGCCTTCGGCCTGAAGATCCGCAAAATGCCGATCGCCGAAATCGACGAAGAAGTCGCTCGGGTTTCCAAGCTGTTGCAGATCGAACACCTGCTCAGCCGCAAGCCCGGCCAGCTCTCCGGCGGCCAGCAACAGCGCGTGGCGATGGGCCGTGCCCTGGCGCGGCGGCCGAAGATCTATCTGTTCGACGAACCGCTGTCCAACCTCGACGCCAAGCTGCGGGTCGAGATGCGCACCGAAATGAAACTGATGCACCAGCGCCTGAAAACCACCACGGTCTACGTGACCCACGACCAGATCGAAGCCATGACCCTGGGCGACAAAGTGGCGGTGATGAAGGACGGGATCATCCAGCAGTTCGGTACGCCGAAGGACATCTACAACAACCCGGCCAACCTGTTCGTGGCGAGCTTCATCGGTTCGCCGCCGATGAACTTCATCCCGCTGCGCCTGCAGCGCAAGGACGGTCGTCTGCTGGCATTGCTCGACAGCGGCCAGGCCCGTTGCGAACTGCCGCTGGGC
This sequence comes from Pseudomonas sp. S2_F07, assembly GCF_054668325.1. Classification (NCBI taxonomy): domain Bacteria; kingdom Pseudomonadati; phylum Pseudomonadota; class Gammaproteobacteria; order Pseudomonadales; family Pseudomonadaceae; genus Pseudomonas; species Pseudomonas sp. S2_F07. Next base: position 2,495,568 of record NZ_CP162758.1, on the reverse strand, counting down.
ATGCAGGACGCCGGTCTTGAGGACCGCGAAGTGATCCTCGGCATGCGCCCTGAGCAGATCATCCTGGCCAACGGCGAAGCGAATGGCTTGCCGACCATTCGCGCCGAAGTCCAGGTCACCGAACCGACCGGGCCGGACACCCTGGTCTTCGTCAACCTCAACGACACCAAGGTTTGCTGCCGCCTGGCACCGGACGTGGCGCCAGCGGTGGGCGAGACCCTGACCCTGCAATTCGATCCGGCGAAAGTGCTGCTGTTCGATGCGAAAACGGGTGAGCGACTGGGGGTCGCCGGCGTAGCGAAAACCGAATCACACGCTGCCAACGTCGCACAGTTCAAAGGCCGCTGAAGATCAAGAAATGTGGGAGCGGGCTTGCTCGCGAAAGCGGTGGATCAGTCGACATCTGCGTTGAAGGGCACACCGCATTCGCGAGCAAGCCCGCTCCCACAGGGGAATCCGTGGTGCGCGGCCTGTCGCGCATCGCAACTGATGTAACCGCGTTAAAGAAGAAAAGTTAATAACAATAAAACGAGGAAGTAGGGATGAAGATGAAGAACAAGGCCCGGTTGATCTGCCAGGTTTCAGCAGCGGCAGCACTGGTTCTGGCCGGCAATGCGATGGCCGATGAAGCGTTCAGCTCAGACTCCAAATGGATGACGGGCGACTGGGGTGGCGAGCGTACCAAGCTGATCGAGCAGGGTATCGACATCAAGATGGACTACGTTGGTGAAGTCGGTGGCAACCTGCATGGCGGGTTCAACGATGACAAGACCGCGCGCTATGCCGACCAGTTTGGCCTGGGCGCGGCGCTGGACCTGGAAAAACTGTTCGGCTGGGATAACACCCAGGCCAAAATCCAGCTCACCAACCGTAACGGCGAAAACATCTCCAACGACCGTATTGGCGATCCACGTGCCGGCACCTTGAGTTCCTCCCAGGAAGTCTATGGTCGCGGCCACATGGTCCGTCTGACCCAGCTGTGGATTCAGCACCAGTTCTTCGACAACAAGCTGGACGTCAAGGCCGGTTACTTCGGTGAAGGTGAAGACTTCAACACCTTCCCGTGCGAATTCCAGAACCTGGCGTTCTGTGGATCCCAGGTCGGTAACTGGGCCACCAACATCTGGTACAACTGGCCGGTCAGCCAGGCGGCGATCCGCGTGAAGTACAACATCAACGACGAGCTCTACGCTCAGATTGGTGCGTACAACCAGAACCCGACGCAACTGGAACACGGTAACGGTTTCAAACTCAGCGGCAGTGGCACTGAGGGCACCGTGTTGCCGGTCGAACTGGTCTGGTCGCCGAAGGTCAACAACCTGCCGGGCGAGTACCGTGTCGGTTACTACAAAAGCACAGCCCCGGCAGACGACGTTCTCGAAGACGACAACGGCCAGAACGCAGCGACCAGCGGCAACCCTTATCGCGTCCACGATAGCAAGCACGGCTACTGGTTCGTCGCGCAGCAGCAACTCACCAGCCACAATGGCGATGCTTCCCGTGGTCTGAACATCGCGGCCAACGCCACGTTCCACGACAAGGACACCAACTTCATCGACAACTACCAGTCGCTGATGTTCGTGTACAAGGGCCCGTTCGACGCGCGTCCGAAGGATGACGTGGGCATCGGTTTCGCCCGTATCCATGTCAACGATGACGTGAAGAAAAACGCCGAGCTGACCAACGTGGCCAACGGTGTTTCGGAATACGACAATCCGCTGTTCTCGCCGATTCGTGAAACCGAATACAACTACGAGATCAACTACGGCTTCCACGTGACCAACTGGCTGACCGTACGTCCCAACCTGCAATACGTCACGCACCCGGGTGGTGTGGATGAAGTCGACAACGCGCTGGTGGCCGGCCTGAAAATTCAGTCGGTGTTCTAACGCGTCTGCGATAAGCTTCTCTCCATGTGCGCATATTTGCGGACAGCCATGGCTGTCCGCTTTTTTTTGCGGGCCGCGCACCCCGGTGACAGTTGATTTCAGGACCGTGGCACATGCTTGAGCATCCGCTACAACGCTTCTTCAAATCCTTGCGCGAACGTCCGGTGTTCGCGTGGGAGCGCTATCAGACGCGCGACGTGCTGGTGATCGACCATCCGCTGTGTCAGGCGGTGTTCAGCCGTCAGGGCGCGCAGTTGCTGCACTTCCAGCCCAAGGGCCAGAAACCCTGGCTGTGGTGCGCGGCAAAGTGGCCGCAGGTCGGCGCCATTCGTGGCGGCGTGCCGGTGTGTTGGCCCTGGTATGGCCGGCATCCGAGCGAGAACGCCTGGCCGTCCCATGGCTGGGCGCGGTTGCTCGACTGGAAGCTGCTCGACAGCAACAGTGACGACGATGGCGTGCGATTGCACTGGCAACTGAAGCTGTGCGACTGGCAGGTGGACCTGCACGCGCGCCTGGGTGAACGCATGGAATTGCGCCTGAGCACCGAGCATCAGGACGACATGCCGTGCCAGTTGAGCCAGGCTTTGCATGCTTACTGGCGTATTGGCGATGTCAGTGAGATAGCGCTGTCTGGGCTCGAAGGCGCGCAGGGTTACGACCAGTTGAGCCGGCAGGTTTGTCAGCAGGAAGGCGAATTGCGCGTGGACGGCGGATGCCAGCGGGTGTTCCAGCACGACGGCGAATTGCAGTTGAACGACCATGCCTGGGACCGGGCGTTGTGCATCGATACCGGGGATACGGCCGACACCGTGGTGTGGCATCCCGGTTCACGTCCGCTGCTCGGCGTGACCTGGAACGAGATATCCGAATTTGTCTGTGTGGAAGCGGCGAGTGGAGGCACCGACAGCCTGTGCCTGAAACCGGGGGAGCGGGCGCATTTGAGTTTGCAGGCGCGGGTGGGGGGGTGTAAAGAAGATCAAAAGATCGCAGCCTTCGGCAGCTCCTACACAAGCGCGTATACCTGTAGGAGCTGACGAGTGAAACGAGGCTGCGATCTTTTGCGCGAAGCGTCCTAATTAAACTCGTCACCCACCGGATACCGGCTCGCGTTCAAGCTCTCCTTGATCTTGCGCAAATGCGGCTGGAAATCCACCCCGCGACGCAAGGTCATGCCCGTGGCGAGTACGTCGAGCACGGTCAGCTGGATGATCCGCGACGTCATCGGCATGTAGATGTCGGTGTCTTCCGGCAGCGGGATATTCAGGCTCAGGGTACTGGCCTTGGCCAGTGGCGAGTTCTCGGCGGTCAGGCCAAGCACCGAGGCACCGTTTTCCCGGGCGATGCGCGCCACTTCCACCAGTTCGCGGGTGCGGCCGGTGTAGGAAATGATCACGAACAACTCGCCGGTATGGGCCACCGAGGCAATCATGCGCTGCATCAGCACATCCGCGTGGGCCGTGACGGCGAGGTTGAAACGGAAGAACTTGTGCTGCGCATCCAGTGCCACCGGGGCCGAGGCGCCGAGGCCGAAGAAGTGGATTTGCCGCGCCTGGATCAGCAGGTCGACGGCACGGCTGATCAGGTTCGGGTCCAGTGCCTGGCAGGCGCTGTCCAGGGAGGCGATGGCGCTGCCGAAGATCTTCTGGGTGTAGGCCTCCGGATTGTCATCGGCCTCCACCGCACGGCTGACATAGGCGGCGCCACTGGCCAGGCTCTGGGCCAGTTGCAGTTTGAGCTCGGGGTAGCCGCTGACGCCGAACGAACGGCAGAAACGGTTGACCGTCGGTTCGCTGACCGAAGCGGCCTGGGCGAGGGCGGCGATGCTGAAGCGGGTGGCCTGCTGCGGGTTGAGCAGGATCACCTCGGCGACTTTGCGTTCGGCCTTGTTCAGCTCTTCAAGGCGATTCTGGATTTGCTCCAGTAAATTTCGCACGCGGTCCATATAAGTTTCCTTGATTCACCGGCACCGATAAGCGCGCGGCTAATGCAAAAAGGGCCTTTGGTGAGGCCCGTAACGGTGGCCTATCCTACTGATGGCTCCGACCGACCACCACTCGGAATCTGTATTTTGCGAAAATGTTGTGGTTATTACTACATTTTCCCTTGAGTGATGCCTTGAAAAAAGGTATTTGTAGCTTAACTTGATAAAAGAACAAACATCATGCTCTCGATTACGGTTGAACCGTGCACCTTTGCCTTGTTCGGCGCTCTTGGCGATCTCGCCCTGCGCAAGCTGTTTCCTGCCCTCTATCAACTCGATGGTGCAGGCCTCTTGCACGAGGATACGCGGATCATCGCGCTGGCCCGTGAGCCGGGCAGCGAGCAGGAACACCTGGCGTTCATCACCTCCGAGCTGCGCCGCTATGTGGGCGCCAAAGAGCTGGACGAAGCCGTGGTCGAGCGTTTTCTGGCGCGCCTGAGCTACCTGCACGTCGACTTCCTCAATCCCGATGATTATGTGGCCCTGGCCGAATCCGCCGGCAGTTCGCAGCGGGTCATCGCCTACTTTGCGACCCCGGCCGCCGTGTACGGCGCAATTTGCGAGAACCTGGCCAAGGTCGGCCTGGCGGAAAACACCCGCGTGGTGTTGGAAAAACCCATCGGTTCGGACCTGGAATCCTCGCGCAAGGTCAACGACGCCGTGGCACAGTTCTTCCCGGAGAACCGCACCTATCGCATCGACCACTATCTGGGTAAAGAGACCGTCCAGAACCTGATCGCCTTGCGTTTCGCCAACAGTCTGTTCGAAACCCAGTGGAACCAGAACTACATCTCCCACGTGGAAATCACTGTGGCCGAGAAGGTCGGTATTGAAGGCCGCTGGGGTTACTTCGACAAGGCCGGCCAGCTGCGGGACATGATCCAGAACCACCTGCTGCAACTGCTCTGCCTGATCGCCATGGACCCGCCGGCCGACCTGTCCGCCGACAGCATCCGCGACGAGAAGGTCAAAGTGCTCAAGGCCCTGGCGCCGATCAGCCCGGAAGGCCTGACCACCCAGGTGGTGCGCGGCCAATACATCGCTGGCTACAGCGAAGGCAAAGCGGTGCCGGGGTACCTGGAAGAACCCAATTCCAACACCCAGAGCGACACCGAAACCTTTGTCGCCCTGCGTGCCGACATCCGCAACTGGCGCTGGGCCGGCGTGCCGTTTTACCTGCGTACCGGCAAGCGCATGCCGCAGAAGCTGTCGCAGATCGTCATCCATTTCAAGGAACCGTCGCACTACATCTTCGCTCCCGAGCAGCGCCTGCAAATCAGCAACAAGCTGATTATCCGCCTGCAGCCGGACGAAGGCATTTCCTTGCGTGTCATGACCAAAGACCAAGGCCTGGACAAGGGCATGCAGCTGCGCAGCGGTCCGTTGCAGCTGAATTTTTCCGACACCTGGAGCAGCGCACGGATTCCCGATGCCTACGAGCGGTTGTTGCTGGAAGTGATGCGCGGCAATCAGAACCTGTTTGTCCGTAAAGATGAAATCGAAGCCGCGTGGAAGTGGTGTGACCAGTTGATCGCCGGGTGGAAAAAATCCGGTGATGCGCCCAAGCCGTACGCGGCCGGGTCCTGGGGGCCGATGAGCTCCATTGCTCTGATCACGCGGGACGGGAGGTCGTGGTATGGCGATATCTGATTTGAAACTGCCCCAGGGCGTCAGCGCCCATGGGTTCAAGAGCCCGGTGCTGCTGGCTGAAAGCCTGGCACTGAACGTGGCGAAACAACTGAGCGATGCGATCGACGCCCAGGGCACTGCGACCCTGGTGGTGTCCGGTGGCCGCAGCCCGGTGGCGTTTTTCCTGCACCTGGCCAAGCAGACGCTGGACTGGTCGAACGTGGTGATCAGCCTGGCCGACGAGCGCTGGGTACCGGTGGAGCACGCCGACAGCAACGCCGGTCTGATCAAGCGTTACCTGTTGCAAGGCCCGGCGGCCAAGGCGCAGTTCCTGAGCCTGTACAGCGCCAGTGCCAACCTGGAACAGGCGGCCGAGCAGGCCGACCGCTTGCTGTCGGAGTTGCCGGTGATCGACGTGCTGATCCTCGGCATGGGCGATGACGGCCACACCGCGTCGCTGTTCCCCAACAGCCCGAACCTTGCCGAGGCATTGCAGGCCGATGGCGTTCGTCGCTGCTGGCCGATGCTGGCGCCGACCGTGCCGCATCAGCGCCTGACCATGAGCCGCGCGCTGCTGGCCTCGGCCAAGCACAAGGTTCTATCGATTTCCGGTCAGTCCAAGCTGACCACCCTGAGTACCGCACTGGCCGGTGATGATGTCGCCGCAATGCCGATTCGCGCGTTTCTGCAACCCACGTTAGAGATTTACTGGTGCCCATGAGCCAAGGAACAGCCGCTATGACAAACCCATCCCCGACCGTTTCCATGGCGGATAAAGTTGCCCTGATCGACAGCATCTGTGCGAAAGCGCGGATCCTGCCGGTGATCACCATCGCCCGCGAGCAAGACGTTCTGCCGCTGGCCGACGCCCTTGCGGCCGGTGGCCTGACAGCCCTGGAAGTGACCCTGCGTTCGCAATTGGGCCTCAAGGCCATCCAGATTCTGCGCGAGCAGCGTCCGGAGCTGGTGACCGGTGCCGGCACCGTGCTGGATCGCCATATGCTGGTGGCGGCGGAAGCGGCCGGCTCGCAATTCATCGTCACCCCGGGCATCACCCGTGACCTGCTGGAAGCCAGCGTCGCCAGCCCGATTCCACTATTGCCAGGCATCAGCAATGCCTCGGGCATCATGGAAGGCTACGGCCTGGGTTATCGCCGCTTCAAGCTGTTCCCGGCGGAAGTCAGCGGCGGCGTCGCGGCCATCAAGGCTTTGGGCGGTCCGTTCGGCGAAGTGAAATTCTGCCCGACCGGCGGCGTGGGACCTGCCAACATCAAGAGCTACATGGCGTTGAAAAACGTCATGTGCGTGGGCGGTAGCTGGATGCTTGATCCGGAGTGGATCAAGAACGGCGACTGGGCCCGCATTCAGGAGTGCACCGCCGAGGCTTTGGCGCTGCTGGACTGATCGCTTCACCCTACACCTCGTTGTGTGTTCTACGGCTTTACGGTGCGCTTGGTCGGTGCACCGTTTTTTTTTGCCTGAAGAAAGTTGCCCGGATCGACTCATATCCCCACAGGGACAAGGACATCCAGCGATACATAGTTACCGCATAACGAAAATTGACCGGTGCTAGCCTGCGTTCATCTTATGGAAGAGAGAACGTCATGGACGCCAACACCTCAGTTGCACCCCCGGCACCGGTCTGCCTGCTGTCTCCCGAGCAGATTGCCGGCCCGTATTTCCGCAACCCCAAACTGATCCGCAGGAACATCAGCGAAGGCGCCGAAGGCGTTCCGTTGGTATTGCGGTTGACCATTGTCGATGCCATGACCGGTGAGCCGGTCCCCGATGCGTTGGTGGACATCTGGCACTGCAATGCCCGCGGTGCCTATTCGGGCTGGAGCAAGATCAACCCGGACGTCGAGGTCGATACCGGAGACATCGGCGCCGTGCCGCGCACCGATGACGATACCTACCTGCGCGGCGGGCAGTTCACCGACAAGTCGGGCATCGTGCGCTTCACCACGATCTATCCGGGTTTTTACGCCGGCCGCGCCTTGCACATTCACGTCGCCGTGCGCATCACGGCCGGCAACAACTATCTGCAAGAACGGCATGTCGCCTGGGTCGGGCAGCTTTACCTGCCTGAGGTGGCCTCGCGCTCGGTACTCGGCAGTCGCCCGTACAGCGGCCGAACGGTGCCGGTCCTGGCCAACGACCAGGACTTTATCTATACAACCATGGGCGGTGAAAAATCGACCTTGAGCGTGCACACCCTGGGGCGGGATTCGGCTGAAGACGGCTACTTCGGGCAGATGACCATCGGCATCGACACGTTCGCCGTGTCGACACAGATCAGGCCCGAGGACTTTGACAAATACACCGTCTGACGTCAGCCCAGTTCGGTCAGTGCCCTGGCCAGCACATCCATGTCAGATGCGGTGGTGGTAAGCCCCGGTGTAATGCGGATGCACGGACCGCATGCGGCGCCACTGCGGGCCACGGTGAACAGGTTGTATTCATTGAGCAGGCGCTCGACCATGAGTTGCTGGTCGGCATGCCGGGTAAAACGCATCGAAGTGATGCCGCAATACAGGCGCGGATCATCCGGTGTCAGGACTTCGACACCCGGCAACTGCCGCGCCGCCGCGACCCAGCGGTTGCGCAGATAGTTAAGCCGCGCGCCCTTGGCCGCGGCACCCCCCATCGCCCAATGTTCTTCAAGCACCAGCGGTAGAGTCATCAGCGCCGGGATATTGGGGGTGCTGTACGAGGTACGGGCGCGAATGTCAGTGGGCGGAAAATGCATCTCGCCCATGTCCGGATCGATGTCGGCCAGGCGTTCGGGGGCTATGTAGATAAAACCCAGGGTCAGCGGTGCGCCGATCCACTTGTGCAGATTGAAGCCGGCGAAGGCGATACCGAGCTCGGTCAGGTCGAATTCAAGCTGGCCGAGGGCATGGGCGCCGTCGAGGATGACGTCGATGCCATGCTCCTTCGCAGCCGCTGCAATCGCCTGCACCGGCATCACCAGGCCCGTGCGATGGGTGACGTGGGTCAGGGCCATCATCTTGAGCCGCGGATACCGCGCGAAGGCTTGCCGATAGGTATCGAGCAGGCTGTCGAAGGTGGCCGGGTGTGCGTGTTCGATCTCGATCACTTCAACGCCGCGACTACGCGCCAGCCAGCGCATGGCGCCTTTGACCGTGTCGTATTCCAGATCGCAAATCAGTACCTGATCGCCGGGCTGCAGCCGGTTGTAGTTGCGGATCAGCGACTGCAAACCTTCCGAGGCGTTACGGGTCAGGGCGATGCTGTCGGCGGGGACGCCAATCAACCCGGCCAGTTGCGCACGGATCTTCAGGCTGTCGCCTTGTTCGAAACGCTGGCGCACGTACACCGAATTGCTGCGGTTGATCAGCTCGATGTTGCGCTGGTATTCCTCGACCACCGTGCGCGACATGCGTGCGAAGTAACCGTTCTCCAGGTTGAGCGGGCCGGGTTCGACATCGTAGCGGTCGGCAAAGGTTTGCCAGAAGGCTTCATCACGGGCGCGGCGGGTGTTGTCGGGCATGGGGGACTCGGTAGGTGTTCAGTGGCGCGGGGCAGGTTTGCCGTGTTTGGCGCGCAGCGGTTCGAGCAAGTCCGACAAACCGTTGTGGTCGATCTCCTGCATCAGGGCCAGCAGGCCACCCAGCTCGCCATGGGGAAAGCCTTCCCGGGCGAACCAGTTCAGGTAAGGGCCGGGCAGGTCGGCAATGATTCGACCCTTGTACTTGCCAAAGGGCATTTCGCGGGTGATCAGCAGTTTGAGCTTTTCAGGATTCATCAATCGGTCGTCTTGATTCAGTCAGTCTGGAAAATACAGGCATTCTGCATGCAGGCCAAATGACAGATCATGCAAATAAAACGGATACAGATTTTCTGATAATGGCTAACTGTTTGAAAAATAATGAATAAGTAAACAGTTCCAGACTGGCATGCAGGGTGCACGACTCATTGCATCTTTCATCAACCGCGAGGAACTGAAAATGACCGACATGAATAAAGAAGCGATTTCTGTACTCAACGACCTGATTGAAACCAGCAAGGACGGTCAGGCCGGGTTCAAGACTTGCGCTGAAGACATCAAGCACCCTGAACTCAAGAGCCTGTTCATCAAGCGTTCGGCCGATTGTGCGACAGCCGCCGCGGAATTGCAGTCTGCCGTACGCTCGATGGGTGGCGATCCGGAAACCTCCACCAGTGTCAGCGGTGACCTGCATCGTCGTTGGGTCGACGTGAAGTCGATGTTCACCGGCAAGGGCGAGGAGGCTGTACTCAATGAAGCCGAGCGCGGTGAAGACCATGCGCTGAAGGCTTACCGGGACGCCATGGAGAAAATCAACAAGCACAACCTGGTGGGCATTCGCGATCTGGTTGAGCGTCAGTACCACGGCGCGCAACGAAATCACGATCAGGTCAAGGCTCTGCGTAACCAGGCGCGTGCGCGTTCGTAATGCCTGGTTGAAACAACTGTAGGAGCGAGCTTGCTTGCGATAGCGCCAGTTCAGTCAACATCAATGTTGAATGTCAGGCCCTCATCGCGAGCAAGCTCGCTCCCACAGTGTTTGTTTTTGCCCCGTCAATCAGCCGATGCTGATGGCCGGCAGTTCCGTCAACGTCACGCTCTGTTGCTTGCGTGGCGCGAGGATCTCCGCCTCGCCATCGACCACCAGTTCATCTCGCTGGTTGAACACGCGAGTGGCAATGCGCACGCGAAACTTCGGCAGTTTTTCGAGGATCTCCAGGCGCACGGTCAGGGTGTCGCCGATCTTCACCGGCTTCTGAAAGCTCATTTGCTGGCCGATATAGATGGTCCCCGGCCCAGGCAATTCGCAGGCGACCGCAGCGCTGATCAACGCACCGCTGAACATGCCGTGGGCGATGCGCTCCTTGAACATGGTGCTGGCGGCGTAATCGGCATCCAGGTGTACCGGGTTGTGGTCGCCGGACATCGCAGCGAACAACTGGATATCGCGCTCTTCGACCGTCTTGCTGAAACTGGCGGTCTGGCCGACTTCGAGGGCTTCGTAAGGGGTGTTGGTAACCTGGGTCATCTGTCTCAATTCCTGTGACGAATTAAAAAATCCACAAAAAACTATTCGGACCGGTGCGGCCGAGGAGCGCTCAAGGCCTGTGCGATCCAGTTCAGCACATCGGCGATGATTTCATCGCGATTGCTCTCATTGAACAGTTCGTGCCGCGCCTGCGGGTAAACGGTCAGTTGCAGGTGCTGGCTGCCGGCCGCCCGCAACGCGTCGGCCAGATCCTTGAGACGTTTGCCTTCGCTCACCGGATCACATTCGCCGCCAATCACCAGCAACGGCAGGCCCGGGTCGATCTGCGCGAGATTGGACGCTTTGCTGATTTGCTGCAAGCCGCCGAGCAAATCGATCCACAGTTGATTGGTGCAGCGAAAGCCGCAGAGCGGGTCGTTGACGTACAGATCGACCTGCGCCGGATCACGGCTGAGCCAGTCGAACGGCGTGCGTGCCGGTTTGAATTTGTTGTTGAACGAGCCGAACGACAGCCATTCGATCAAGGCGCTGCGTCCTTTGCGGCCCTGGCGCAGGCGTTCGAGACGGGCGATCTGCCTTGCCGCACGATAAAGCGCCACAGGCTGGAAGTTCGAGCCGCTGAGGATTGCCCCGTGCAGGCTGGCACTGTGGTGCAGCAGATAGGCCTGGGCGATGTAACTGCCCATGCTGTGACCGAGCAGCACGATCGGGACGCCAGGGTGCTGCTGGCCGATGTGCTGGTTGAGGCTGGCCAGGTCGCTCACGACCTTGCACCAGCCATCGTCATCGGCGAAATGTCCGAGTGTCCCGTTTTCGGCAGTTTTGCCATGTCCCCGCAGGTCAGGGGCACACACGCCATAGCCCTGCTCACAGAGTTTTTCCGCCAGGGGACCATAGCGAGCGCTGTGTTCGGCCATGCCGTGGGCCAGCAGAATCATTGCCTTGAGGCTGCCGTCGGGGAGCCACTGGTTGACGAAGAGGCGGCTGTGGTCGCTCGTGGTCAGCCAGAAAGTGTCATGGATCATGGCGGTTCCTTTGCATGAGGCTGCTTGGTCTGAAACAGCTCGTTGCAGTTTATAGCGCATCCTTGGCCGGGCGTCTGATCAGCCTACGCCACGGCGAGTAGATTCATACGGTCAATGACGGCCGTGGGCATATTTGCCTGCTACGTCATAACTGCTAGTGTCCGTGAAGCTCCGCTTTTTGCATTTTTTTTGAAAAGTGACAGAGAAGTGGCCCCGGATAGATTCAGGTAAAGAGGACAACAACAATGCAACCTGATTTCTGGAATGACAAACGCCCGGCCGGCGTCCCCCTGGATATCGATCTGGGAGCCTACAAGTCGGTAATCGAGGTGTTCGAGCGTTCCTGCAAGAAGTTTGCTGACCGCCCTGCGTTCAGCAACATGGGCGTGACCCTGACCTACGCCGAGCTGGAACGCCAGAGCGCAGCCTTCGCCGGCTACCTGCAAGCCCACACAGACCTGGTACCGGGTGACCGCATTGCGGTGCAGATGCCCAACGTCCTGCATTACCCGATTGCCGTGTTCGGAGCCTTGCGCTCCGGATTGATCGTGGTCAACACCAACCCGCTGTACACCGCGCGGGAAATGCGTCATCAGTTCAAGGATTCAGGTGCCCGGGCGCTGGTGTACCTGAACATGTTCGGCCAGAAAGTCCAGGAAGTGCTGCCCGACACCGATATCCAGTTCCTGATCGAAGCGAAGATGGGCGACCTGATGCCCACCGCCAAGGGGTGGCTGGTCAACACGGTGGTGAGCAAAGTCAAGAAGATGGTCCCGGACTACTCCTTGCCCCAGGCCGTTTCCTTCAAGAGTGCGCTGCGCATGGGCCGTGGCCTGGGTATCAAGCCACTGAAGGTCGGCCTCGACGACATCGCCGTGCTGCAATACACCGGCGGCACCACGGGCCTGGCCAAGGGCGCGATGCTGACCCACGGCAACCTGGTGGCGAACATGCAACAGGCACGGGCCTGCCTCAGTCAGTCGGCCAGCGACGGGCAACCGCTGCTGCGCGAAGGCCAGGAGGTGATGATCGCGCCGCTGCCGCTGTACCACATCTATGCTTTCACAGCGAACTGCATGTGCATGATGGTGACCGGCAACCACAACGTGCTGATCACCAATCCGCGGGACATCGCCGGCTTCATCAAGGAACTGAAGAACTGGCGGTTCTCGGCGTTGCTGGGGCTGAACACTCTGTTCGTCGCGCTGATGGATCATCCGGACTTCAAGACCCTGGACTTCTCCAGCCTCAAGCTCACCAACTCCGGTGGCACTGCGCTGGTCAAGGCCACCGCCGAGCGTTGGGAGCAACTGACCGGTTGCCGCATCACCGAAGGTTACGGCCTGACCGAAACTTCCCCGGTGGCCTGCACCAACCCCTATGGCGACCAGTCGCGGATTGGCACGGTCGGCCTGCCAGTGCCGGGCACCACGCTGAAAGTCATCAATGATGACGGTGTCGAGCAACCTTTGGGCGAACGCGGCGAGTTGTGCATCAAGGGCCCGCAGATCATGAAGGGCTACTGGCAGAAACCCGATGCCACGGCCGAAGTGCTGGATGCCGAGGGCTGGTTCAAGTCCGGTGACATTGCGGTGATCGACCCGGACGGTTTCGTGCGCATCGTTGACCGCAAGAAGGACATGATCATTGTCTCGGGCTTCAACGTGTACCCGAACGAGATCGAAGACGTGGTGATGGCTCACCCGAATGTCGCCAACTGTGCGGTCATCGGTGTGCCCGACGAGCGGTCGGGGGAGGCGGTGAAGTTGTTCGTGGTGGCCCGTGAAGCAGGGGTCAGCCTTGAAGAGCTGAAGGCTTACTGCAAGGAAAACTTCACGGCGTACAAAGTCCCGAAGCACATCGTGCTGCGTGAGTCGCTGCCGATGACGCCGGTGGGCAAGATTTTGCGGCGGGAGTTGCGTGATATCGCGTAGCAGGTCGTAGAGACCGGCGCGGCTCCAAAAGATCGCAGCCTTCGGCAGCTCCTACAGGGAACGCATTTCTTTGTAGGAGCTGTCGAAGTCTGCGATCTTTTGCTTTGAGCCCCGGTTTTAGCGGGCTACAGGGCTTTATAGGTTTTTTGCTCTAAAATGACTGCTTGCAAGTCTTGAGTCACAATTGTGACCGTAGAGGCCGCTTTTGGCTCTAGTCGACCCTTGGCAAAGCTGCTACTCTCGGCGCGCTTTGTGACTTCTCGGCCTTCTATCAGCCAGATTCACCAATGACCAAACACCAATAATAATCGCATCAAATGCGGTGCTGAATTCGCGTTGCTGAGGAGTGGGCTTCCATGATCGAAGACTTTTGGAAGGATAAGTACCCAGCTGGGATTGCTTCCGACATCAATCCAGACGAGTATCCGAATATTCAGGCAGTGTTGAAGCAATCCTGCCAACGCTTCGCCAACAAGCCGGCATTCAGCAACCTGGGCAAGACACTCACCTACGGTGAACTGTACGAATTGTCCGGTGCGTTTGCCGCTTATCTGCAACAGCATACCGATTTGCAGCCTGGCGATCGAATCGCCGTGCAACTGCCCAACGTGTTGCAGTACCCGGTAGCCGTCTTCGGTGCAATCCGCGCCGGGCTGATCGTGGTCAACACCAACCCGCTCTACACCGCGCGGGAAATGGAACACCAATTCAACGACTCCGGTGCCAAGGCCCTGGTCTGCCTGGCCAACATGGCGCACCTGGCGGAAACCGTGGTGCCGAAAACCGGCGTCAAGCACGTGATCGTCACCGAAGTCGCCGACCTGTTGCCACCGCTCAAGCGTCTGCTGATCAACAGCGTCATCAAGTACGTGAAGAAGATGGTGCCGGCTTATCACTTGCCCAAGGCCGTCAAGTTCAACGACGTGCTCAGCAAAGGCATGGGCCAGCCAGTGGCGGAAGCCAGTCCGGCCAGTGGCGATGTCGCGGTACTGCAATACACCGGCGGCACTACCGGCGTGGCCAAGGGCGCGATGCTGACCCACCGCAACCTGGTGGCGAACATGCTGCAGTGCAAGGCGCTGATGGGCTCCAACCTCAATGAAGGTTGCGAGATCCTGATCACGCCACTGCCGCTGTACCACATCTATGCCTTCACCTTTCATTGCATGGCGATGATGCTGATCGGCAACCACAACATCCTGATCAGCAACCCGCGCGACCTGCCGGCGATGGTCAAGGAACTGTCAAAGTGGAAGTTCAGCGGCTTCGTCGGCCTGAACACGCTCTTCGTGGCCCTGTGCAACAACGAAGGCTTCCGCAAGCTGGATTTCTCCGCGCTGAAAGTCACCTTGTCGGGCGGTATGGCCCTGCAACTGGCCGCGGCCGAACGCTGGAAAGCGGTGACCGGTTGCGCTATCTGCGAAGGCTACGGCATGACCGAAACCAGCCCGGTGGCGACGGTGAACCCGATCCAGCACATCCAGATCGGCACCATTGGCATTCCAGTGCCGTCGACCCTGTGCAAAGTCATCAACGATGCCGGTGTCGAGCAGCCGCTGGGCGAAATCGGCGAGCTGTGCGTGAAGGGGCCGCAAGTCATGAAGGGTTACTGGCAGCGCCAGGAAGCCACGGATGAAATCCTCGACAGCGAAGGCTGGTTGAAGACCGGTGACATCGCCCTGATCCAGACCGATGGCTACATGCGCATTGTCGATCGCAAGAAAGACATGATCCTGGTGTCCGGCTTCAACGTGTACCCGAACGAACTCGAAGACGTGCTGGCGACACTGCCGGGCGTGCTGCAATGCGCGGCCATCGGTGTACCGGACGAGAAGTCGGGCGAGGCGATCAAGATTTTCATCGTCGCCAAGCCGGGCGTTACCCTGACCAAGGAACAGGTGATGGAGCATATGCGCGCCAACGTCACCGGCTACAAGGTCCCGCGCTCCGTGGAGTTCCGCGATGCACTGCCGACCACCAACGTCGGCAAGATCCTGCGTCGTGAATTGCGCGATGAAGAGCTGAAGAAGATCAACGCGAAGAAAGCCACCGCGTAATCAACAAAAAGCCCCGCAGATGCGGGGCTTTTTTTGGATGCCTGATAAGTCATTGGTGCCTGTCAGGCCGTCTTCGTCGGAACGCCGCCCAGAGCAAGCCCGCTCCCACATTCGACCGCATTCTTGCTGGAGGAACTCGGTTAAATGTGGGAGCGGGCTTGCTCGCGAAGCTTTTAGCTTTTGGGTTACTGGCGAAACGGTGCAAAGTTGACGTTGGTGCCCGCCGGGCGCATGTCCTGCAGGAAGGAGTCCTTGTCGGCGCTCAGTTCCAGGCTCAATGCCGCCTTGCGCTTGCCTTCATTGCGCACCACCAGGCCTTCGAGCTTCTCGCGCAGGAACACCGTCGGCACTTTCAGGTGCAGCAGTTCGTCGGTGGCCGGCGTGTGCATCAGCAGGTGAATCCACTCGTACTGACCGATTGCAAGGCGCGTCACCGGGAGGTCGAACCACCAGATGTTGCGGTTACGGTTCAGTTCGGCGAAGTGGCAGTTGTTGACGCCAAGCACAGCACCGCCGAGTTCCTGGTTTCTGCGGGCAATGGCCTGCTTTTTATCGAGTTTCATAACGTTCCTACGGGATTGGATCTTCAGCGCCAAGGCCTGAATGTGTTGCGCATTCTCAGGGGTTGGCCCGCAAACATAAAGCGCAACCTGCATTGAACGATGAAATGTCGTGGTGAAATAAATGAAACTCCCCGCAAAAGCCCTCGGTCAACCTTGTGTAACGACTTTCCTGCATTGAAATGTCTTAAATGAAAAGAAGACGCGGCCATCTTCAGATGGCCGTTTTTGTGTCAGCCTGAACTTGCACGCTGAATTTGTTTCAAAGTCGCCAACTGGGCTACCTTGATGAAAGAAAACAGCCCCTGAGTCGCCACGACTTCAACCCCAATCCGTATGCGGCGAATGGAGACGCGAATGATTTTTCCGGACATGAGAGGCTTGCCCCTGCACCGTGTGATGATGCGCACGGTCACCGAGTTCATGGCCGACGAGATGTCGACCTATGCCTCGGCGCTGGCCTATCAAATGCTCTTTTCGCTGTTTCCGTTCATTCTGTTCCTGATCGCCCTGATCGGCTTCCTGCATCTGCCCGACTTTTTCTCCTGGCTGCGCCTGCAATCGGAACTCGTATTGCCGCCCCAGGCGCTGGAGCAGGTCAACCCGGTAATTGACCAGCTTCAGCAGTCCAAGGGGGGGCTGCTGTCGGTGGGTATCGTGATTGCGCTGTACACCGCCTCCGCCGGCGTGCGGCTGATGATGAGCGCGATGAACGCCGCCTACGACGTGGTTGAAGGGCGCCCGCTGTGGAAACGCTTTCCGTTGTCGATCATCTACACCGTCGGCATTGCCGGCATGCTGCTGATCGCCGCGGCACTGATGGTGCTCGGGCCACAGGTGATGAGCTGGATCGCTGCGCAGGTCGGCCTTGAGTACTTCATCGTCACCCTCTGGACCATCGCGCGCTGGCCGGTGATCGTGATCCTGCTGATGGTCGCGGTGGCGTTGATCTACTACGTCATGCCGGACGTCAAACAGGAATTCCGCTTCATCACCCCAGGCTCAGTGCTGGCGGTGGTGGTATGGATCATCGCGTCCCTGGGCTTCGGTTTGTACGTCAAGGAGTTCGCCAACTACAACGCCATGTATGGCAGTATCGGTGCGATCATCGTGCTGTTGCTGTACTTCTACATTTCCGCCGCAGTGCTGCTGCTGGGCGCGGAAATGAATGCCGTGATCGAGCACATGTCGCGAGAGGGCAAGGACCCTGGCGAAAAAGTGGCTGGCGAGCATGGTCCCGTCCATGAGGAAAAGCACCATGTATCGGGGTTGGGCCGCGATCACTCACACAAACCGACCATTGATGAAACCTGATCATGATTCGTGAAATTCTGAAAATGGGCGATGAGCGCCTGCTGCGCATTGCCCCGCCAGTACCGGTCGAAATGTTCGACAGCCCCGAGCTGTGGCAACTGATCGATGACATGTTCCAGACCATGGAAAGTGTGGGGGGCGTTGGCCTGGCGGCTCCGCAGATCGGCGTCGACCTGCAACTGGTGATCTTCGGCTTCGAGCACAGCGAGCGTTATCCGGATGCCGAAGCGGTGCCGCAGACGATCCTGATCAACCCGTTGATTACACCGCTGAGCCCGGGCCTGGAAGAGGGCTTCGAAGGCTGCCTGTCCGTGCCTGGCCTGCGTGGCGCGGTGCAGCGTTATCAGCAGATTCGCTACGAAGGCGTCGACCCCAAGGGTGAACCCATCGTGCGCTTTGCCTCGGGGTTTCATGCACGGGTGGTGCAGCATGAGTGCGATCACCTGATCGGCCGACTGTACCCGTCGCGCATTACCGACTTCAGCAAGTTTGGCTTCACCGAGGTGATGTTCCCGGACCTGGATCCCAGCGCGGACGATTAAATCGCCGCAAAACCCTGTGGGAGCGGGCTTGCTCGCGAAGAGGTCCGGTCAGTCAACATTGTTGGCGACTGATACACCGCCTTCGCGAGCAAGCCCGCTCCCACATTTTTGATCCCGGTTACTTCGGCGCCAACCCCATCGCAATCATCGGCTTGCTGCGCGCATAGCGGCTCAACCGTTCAACCATCGCGTATGGCATCGGCGGATCGAACGTAAACCCGCGTCGCTCATAAAACCCTCGCAAGTCCGGATGGCAGAACAGCCATACCGGCAGTTCGCACTCCTTCACCGCGGCCGCAATCAACCCGGCGGCAAGCCCTTGCTCGCGACAGGCCGGATCGACCAGCAATCCGGTCAGCCAATGCCCGCCGGACACCGGACGCAAACACAGCACGGCAACAATCCGGTCACGTCGGGCCACCCACAACTGCGCGTCGCGCACCGCTTTCATCGATGACTGGTGAGCGCGATAGAACTTGTTCATCAATGGCCATAACGGCTCGTCGAGCAGGGCGTATTGGGTGTCGGGCATGGTCTTTGGCTGTCGGTGTGCAAAGCGGGCGATTATAAAAGAACGCGCGCGCCGGGATAGGTGTATACCTGATCTCACATCCCCATGAGTGGAGTACGCATCATGTCCAAAGGTATGGATTCAAAGAAAGCGGCGAAAAAGAAACCAGCGAAAACCGCCATTGAAAAGCGCGCGGACAAGAAAGCCAAGAAGGTCGGCGTGTTCGGTCACTGATCCCGCATTGATTGATCGCTCCCATGCAACATGGGAGCGATCCTCCTGAAAATAATCTGCAAGATTTCCCAAGGTCATTGCACAGACGGGGACTGGTCCCCGATCTGAGCAACGCCATGCCCCATTACTTTGATAGCGCCCACCAAGCAGAAATCGAAACCCTGCGCCGTCGCTTCACCGCCCGCACCGAATGGCCGACCTGGTTGCTGTTGATCAGTGTGTATGGCGTCTGGTTTGGCATCGTATTGAACAGCCATCGATTGGGTTTGTGGTGGAGCACGCTGTTGCTGATTCCATTGCTGGTGCTGTGGTTATCCGTGCAACACGAACTGCTGCACGGCCATCCCACGCGCTGGCCAACCCTTAACAAAATCCTGGGCTACGCGCCATTTGCCGTCTGGTATCCGTACACCTTGTACCGCGATAGCCATCTGCTGCATCACCGCGACGAGGACCTGACGATTCCCGGTCGAGATCCGGAAAGCCGTTACCTGAGCGCCGGGCAGTGGCAGGGCAGTTCACCGCTGGTGCGCAGCCTGTGCTGGCTGAACAAAACCGTGCTCGGCCGCTTTGCCCTGGGTGCACCGCTGGCCTTGCTGGCGCTGGCCCGGGAAGAGCTGCAACGCCTGAGAGCGGGCGAGCGACAGGCCTGGCTGATGTGGTTGAGTCACGGCTTGATGACCGGGTTGATGTTGCTGTTTATCGCAAGCTTCAGTGTATTGCCGGTTTGGCATTACCTGTTTTTGATCAGTGTGCCGGCGCTGTCGATCGCCATGATTCGTTCCTACTATGAACATCGACCTCATGCCGCGCCGGAGCAACGCACAGTGCTCAATGAAGCGGCCTGGCCGTGGCGCTGGCTGTTCCTCAACCTCAATTTTCATCTGGTGCATCACGAGTTGCCGGGGTTGCCCTGGTACGACTTGCCCCACGCTTACCGGGCCCGCCGCGAGCAATGGCTGGCGCGCAGTGGTGGATTCCTGGTGCAGGGTTATGGGCAGTTGTGGCGTGAGCATGGAGTGAAGGCCATCGACAGCCCGAGGCATCCGTTTTACTGATTTTTTGAATCGCCACTGACCTACTGTGGGAGCGAGCTTGCTCGCGATAGCGGAGTGACAGATTGCATGGATGTTGACTGACACGACGCCATCGCGAGCAAGCTCGCTCCCACAGGGGATTTTCGTTGCATGGGACAATATCGATGACCCAACACATTGCCGAACTGCTGATGTACACCGCCCCCGACCCCATCCATCAGGCCAACGCACGCTGGCTGGCGCGAATCTTCGAGCATCTGGGCGGCACCCGCCGTGATACCGAAGGCCTGTCCCTGATGCAAATGTGGTTGTCGCCGCACTTGCTGCTGACACAAACCTGCGGTTATCCGCTGATGACGGCATTGCGCGGCAAGGTCCGGGTGCTGGGGCGGCCTCGTTATGAACTGCCGGACAGCAGCGGCGGTAATCATTGCAGCCTGATTCTGGGGCGCCTTGATGATGCACGGCGAACCCTGGCGGATTTTCGCGGCAGCCGAGGCGTGATCAATGGCCTGGACTCCAACAGCGGCATGAACCTGCTGCGCCACCGGTTGGCGCCACTGCAACGTGACGGGCGTTTTTTTGCCCGGGTCGGAATCAGCGGCAGCCATCGAGAAAGCCTGCGCTGGTTGCGCGAAGATCTTGCCGATCTGGCGGCCATCGACAGCGTTACCTTTGCCTATCTGGCACGCCATGCCGCAGAGGAAGTGGCTGGATTGCGGGTGATCGCCCGCAGTGCGTTCAGTCCCGCCTTACCGTTCATTACTGCCGCGACGGTCAGCGATGAACTGGCTGAAGAGCTGCTGAAGCTGATGAACCTGGCGTTGCGCGAACTGCCAGAGGTTGCCGAAACCCTCGGTTTGCCAGAGGTGCTGCCGGCCAACGAAAGCGACTATCAGGTTGTGCTCGACTATCAGCGTGAGGCTGAGACGTTGGGGTATGGGGATTTGCGATAGAGGCTTGTCAGGAGTTATTTTTAATTCCATAAGTGAATATAAAAATAAGTTTTAAATATTATTAATGAATAAGGCTCCTTGCTAGGATTCGCCTCACCGGACCACCGGACATTCAGCGACCCCTAACCCAGGAGCCCCTATGTCCGGCGCCGATATTCTTCATCGCAAGTGCGTGGACGGATTGTTCCGCGCCCACTACCACTGGCTCTGCACGCGACTGCGTCAGTCCCTGAACGATGCCGCCGCTGTCGAAGACATTATCGGCGAAACCTTCGTGCAACTGCTCCAGGCCCCAAGCCTGACGGCAATCCGTGAACCCCGTGCCTTGCTCACCACCATCGCCCGGCGCCTGCTCTATCAGCGCTGGCGTCGAGGTGATCTGGAGCGCCAGTACCTTCAACAACTGCAACAGGCCGAGCCGGTCCACGCCGAATCGCCGGAGGCACTGGCTCAGTTGTCCCAGACCCTGACCCGTGTGGAGCGCAGTCTTCAGCGGCTGCCAGGCAAAGTCCGCTCGACCTTCCTGCTGTCGCGGATCGACGGCCTGACCTATCCGCAAATTGCCGCTGCGCTGGGCATTTCCCTGCGTTCAGTCAGCGACTACATGAGCCGCTCCCAGGCCCTGTGCGACCGGCACAGCGCCAACCAATCCCTGAACCGTCCCCTCCAGAACAAGAGGTCCGCATGAGATCGATCAAAACCCTGCTCGGCAGTTCGCTGCTGGCCCTGAGCCTATTGTCCCACCCCGCATCGGCCACGGAAAAAACGGCACCTATCCACTTTGGCGACATCACTTGGGAAAGCGGCAGCCTCATCACCGAAATCCTGCGCCTGATCGTTGAAAAAGGTTACGGCTACCCGACCGACACGCTGCCGGGCAGCACCGTCAGCCTTGAAGCGGCGCTGGCGAAAAACGATATCCAGGTCATCGGTGAAGAGTGGGCAGGGCGCAGCCCCGCCTGGGTCAAGGCGGCGGCGGAGGGCAAGGTGTTTGGCCTCGGCGATACGGTCAAGGGCGCCACCGAAGGGTGGTGGGTGCCGGAGTACGTGATCAAGGGCGATCCCGAGCGCGGCATCAAGCCGTTGGCCCCGGAGTTGAAGTCCGTTGCTGACCTGGCGAAATACAAAGACGTATTCCGCGACCCTGAAGACCCGAGCCGCGGACGCTTCCTCAACAGCCCGACCGGCTGGACTTCGGAAATCGTCAACAGCCAGAAACTCAAGGCCTATGACCTGACCGCCAGCTACGTCAACTTCCGCACCGGTTCCGGTGCAGCTCTGGACGCAGAAGTAGCGTCGTCGATCCGCCGAGGCAAACCAGTGCTCTTCTACTACTGGTCGCCGACACCGCTGCTGGGGCGCTTCAAACTGGTGAAACTCGACGAGCCACCGTTCGACGCCGAAGCCTGGAAAACCCTGGCCGACGCCAACAACCCGAACCCCAAAGGCACGCGCTCGATGCCGGCCAGCCTGGCCATTGGCGTGTCGGCACCGTTCAAGGCGCAGTATCCGGATCTGGTGACGTTTTTCGAAAAGGTCGACCTGCCGATTGATCTGTTGAACCAGACCCTGGGCCAGATGAGTGAAAAACGGCAGAAACCCCGTGAAGTCGCCGAAGCGTTTTTGCGTGAGCAGCCGCAGGTGTGGAAGGGCTGGGTGCCGGGGGAGGTGGCCACCAGGGTGAGTACCAGCTTGTAGTGCTTTCTGACGTTTCTGCAGTGTTTGAGCTGCCGTCTTCGCGAGCAAGCCCGCTCCCACATTGGGTCTGTTGTGTCCACAAATCCCGTGGTCAACAAAGAACCCCTGTGGGAGCGGGCTTGCTCGCGAATGTTCTCAAGTCTTACGCCAATTTGCTGTCCTGTGCCGTTCTCATGCTCGACGGACGGCAACCCCCAACAAGCAGCTGAATCGTTTTTGTCCTCAATGCTGGCCGACTAGTGGCCTTGCAAGCCCAAGGTTGCTGTCTATGATCAGCTGTAACTAACCATATCGGCCGTGATGGGGCGGTTGATGGCTTGGCGAAAGAGTGCGCAAACGAACGCACCAACACTTGGTGACAGGGAGTTGTCCGTTAAATGGAATTTGTTGTGAACCTGTTAGGGCTGGCCCGCATGCGGGCTATCAAGAGAAGGATGTCTTGATGAGCGTGTCGCTGTAAGGACCCTCCGATTGATCATCAATTATCACCTGACTAGTCCTTCTTTTTTGGAAGGATGCGTGTGCCTGTTCCGTGGAACGTAGTGGTGGATGTGAAAGACCTGCAACTTTCATCAATCAAAAACCGCGCTGAAGGTGATACAACCATGTTCAACCTACATCACAAGGCTGACCTGCTGGAAATCGAACGCTTCAGCTGTGCGCTGACTGAGGCCAATGCCAAGTTGGCGGCGATCAGTCGTTCGATGGCGATGATTGAGTTCACCCCGGATGGCACCGTCATCGATGCCAACGAAAACTTTTGCAATGCCATGGGCTACAGCGCCGACGAAGTGCGCGGCAAGCATCACCGGGTCTTTTGCGAGGAGCAGTATTACCGCAGCGACGAGTACACCAGGTTGTGGCGTGACCTGGCGCGGGGCGAGCCGCTGAGCGGGACCTTTTTGCGCTTGCACAAGAGTGGCCGGGAGATCTGGCTCGAAGCCAGCTACATGCCGGTGCTGGGCCCTGACCGGCAGGTGAAAAGTGTGATCAAGGTAGCCACCGACATCACCGCACGGATCAACAAGGAACACGAAAACGAAAGCAGGCTCGCCGCGATCGGTCGTTCAATGGCCGTGATCGAGTTCACGCCCGAAGGCAAGGTCATCAGCGCCAACGAGAACTTCCTGAAAACCATGCAGTACTCGCTCAATGAAGTGGTGGGGCAGCATCACAGCCTGTTCTGCCACCGTGCCGAATCCGAGTCCCAGGGTTACCGGAATTTCTGGGCTTCGCTTAACCGTGGCGAATATCACTCCCACCGTTTCGAACGCAGGAACAAGCAGGGTCAGACGGTATTCCTGGAGGCGTCCTACAACCCGTTGTTCGACGCCAAGGGGCGGTTATACAAAGTGGTCAAGTTCGCCAGCGATATCACCCACCAGATGACCACCCTGCAAACCGCCGCAGAATCGGCCCACAGCACTTCAGTGCAAAACGACGTCTGCGCGCGCAAGGGTTCCGAAGTGGTGCAGCAGACGGTGCAGATCATCCAGGATATTTCCCGGGATTTGAACGAGGCGGCACTGAGTATCGACGCCGTGAGCAAACAGTCCGACATCATCGGCACCATCGTGCAGACCATTCGCGGCATTGCCGATCAGACCAACCTGCTGGCGCTCAACGCGGCAATCGAAGCGGCCCGCGCTGGTGAGCACGGGCGCGGGTTTGCGGTGGTGGCCGATGAAGTGCGCAGCCTCGCGGCACGCACCAGTCAGGCGACGCTGGAGATTGTCGAGGTGGTGCGCAAGAACCACGATTTGTCGCTCAGCGCGGTGTCGAGCATGCAATCGAGCCTGAGTCGAACCGGGCTCGGCGTTGAATTGGCGAATGAGGCAGGGGAGGTGATTCTGGAAATCCAGCAGGGTTCGCGGCATGTGGTGGATGCGATCAGTCAGTTCAATTCGACGTTGCAATTGAACTAGTCGCGGCAAATGAAAGAGGGTCCCGGTAGAGGGACCCTTTTTTATTGTGTGTGGCGGCAACCTGTGGCCATTCAGGGTAAGCCGTTGCAGCAATGCTTCAGGAAACCGGGGTGTTGCGCCAGGCGTTTGAAATACTCATCGACGGCGGGGTAGTCGGGCCGGTCGATCGGCGTCATCAGCCAGCGGTTGACCGACAAACCGATGACAACGTCGGCCAGGGTAAAGCGTGGCCCGGCGACATACGCCTTGGTGGTCGCGAGTTGATGCTCGAGGATGCCCATTTTCTGGTTCCAGCCGCGGATGCCGACTTCCAGGCGATGGGCGTCCTGGAACTCCGGGTCCTTGCGCACCAGCGCCATGAACGCATAGCTCCAGGACGGATTGAGCTCGGTGGCTTGCCAGTCCATCCACTGCTCAACCCGGGCGCGTGCCGCCGGTTCGACGGGCAGCAGATCGTGCTGGTGTTGGTGTTTGCCGGCCAGATAGCGGCAGATGGTATTGGATTCCCACAACACGCCGGCCTCATCGATGATCACCGGCACCTGTGCGTTGGGATTGAAGCGCAGGAACTCGGGGCTGTGGGTGGATGCAAAACCACTGCCCCAGTCCTCGCGTTCGTAGGTTATGCCCAGCTCCTCACAGGTCCACAGCACTTTTCGGACGTTGATGGACGAGGCTTTGCCGAGAATCTTCAATGTATGTTCCATTTGAGCTGCTCCATCGCGAAAGGCGTATATGCAATTGTAGGAGCTGCCGAAGGCTGCGATCTTTTGATCTTGATTTTTAGAGATCGCAGCCTTCGGCAGCTCCTACACTTGGCGAGACGGGAAACTATGTACTCTCGCGCACCTTCAACTCAAACCCCATGTCCTGCACCGGCCTGGCCACGGTGTTGCCGGCCATCAGCGTCAGCATCTGCTCCGCCGCGCGGCGGCCGATGGCTTCGCGTGGGGTGTTGATGCTGCTCAGGCGCGGAACCATGTGTTCGGACATGGGCAAGTCGTTGAAGCCGAGGATCGCCACTTGTTCCGGGATCTTGATCCCGCAGCGCATGGCTTCAAGCAGGGCGCCCTGGGCCAGGTCATCGTTGCCGAAGAAGATCGCATCGACATCCGGATGACTGGCCAGCAGTTGCAGGAACAACTCGCCGCCGAGGCCGACGGAGGAGGAGCGGGGCGTCAGCACTTCCAGGTCCGGGTCATACCGACCGGCCTTTTGCAGGGCCTTGCGGAAACCTTCGCCGCGCAGCAAGGTGCGCTGGTCCAGCTGCGCGCCGATGTACGCCAGGCGCTTGCGGCCGCGGGACAGCAAGTGTTCGGCCGCCGTTTCGCCGGCGGCCAGTTGCGAAAAACCAACGCAATTGAGCCCGGCGGCGCTGTCCAGTTCCATCATGTACACACACGGAATGTTGCTGGCTTCGATCATCCGCCGCGAACTTTCAGTGCGGTCGAAACCCGTCAGCAACAAGCCGCGGGGTTGATAGGCCATGTAGTTGCGCAGCAGGTTTTCTTCTTCATCGCGCGAATAATGGAAGTTGCCGATCAGCACTTCGAAGCCCTTGGGGCGCAAAACCCGATGAATGGCTTCCAGGGTGTCGATGAACAGCAAATTGGATAATGAAGGCACCAACACCACCACCGATTGGCTCTGGGCTGAGGCCAGGGCGCGGGCGGCAGGGTTGACCACATAGTTGAGTTCCAGCGCCGCTTTCTGCACCTTTTCCACCAGTTCGGTGGCCACGGTGCTGACGCCACGCAACGCGCGGGAGGCGGTGATCGGGCTGACGCCGGCCAGTCGGGCAACTTCGTTCAGGGTAGGGCGGCCAGTGGTGCGGGTATTTTTATCGTTCTTGGTTGTGTTCATCGACGGCTTGCCAAACAAAATTCAAGGCACTAAGGTAGCGCTGTCTCGATGCAGCTGCAAATGCGTGAGCAAGGGTTCGCCTGATCCTTGCTTTTTGGTGTCGGGACCTAACCTGCTGCAACCCATAAAATGACAAGAAAGGCGTCGGCAACTTCTGCTTTTGGTCTAGTGTCATAACTGGCAAAGGTAGCGCTGTCTGCGCGCTGAGGTGTTACATGAATCATCCCATCACCGCCCTGGTCATCATGGGCGTTGCCGGTTGCGGCAAGACGTGCGTCAGCGAGGCCCTGTGCCATTTGAGCGGCGCCACTGCCATTGAAGGCGACTCTTTTCACCCTGCCGCCAATATCGAAAAGATGAGCGCGGGTATTCCCCTGAACGATGAAGACCGTGCCGGCTGGCTCGACAGCCTGTGCGATGAACTGCGCCGTGTCGACGCCAAGGGCCAGCGCCCGGTGCTGACCTGTTCGGCGCTCAAGCATATCTATCGCGAACGTCTGCGCAGTGCCTTGCCGGGCCTGGGCTTCGTGTTCCTTGAGTTGACTCCCGAAGTCGCCGCCGATCGTGTCTCCCATCGGCCAGGCCACTTCATGCCGTCGACCCTGATCGACAGCCAGTTCGCCACCCTCGAATCGCCCGTCGGCGAGCCATTGACCCTGGCGCTGGATGCTTCGACCCATAGCGTCGAGCAACTGGCGGCGCAGGCTCATGCCTGGTGGCAGGCGAACGGCCTGAAGCAGGCGGTATGACTGTGTTTGCAAAGACAGCGCTGTCCTCACGACTTCTGATCAACCCGCTTTAATAACAACAACAACCAGGAGACACCCCTAATGTTTGGCATGTCCCACGAGACGTTCCTGCTGCTCGATGCAGTGGTCACGGTGATCGGGCTTATCGTCCTGATCACCAAGTTCAAGTTGCACCCATTCCTCGCACTGATCATCGCCGCAGCCTTCCTCGGGCTGACCTCCGGCATGCCGATCGGCACGATCATCAAGGCGTTCCAGGACGGCTTCGGTGGCGTGCTTGGTTTTGTCGGCATCATCCTCGCGCTGGGCACGATGCTCGGCAAAATGATGGCCGAATCAGGCGGTGCGGATCAGATTGCGCAGACGTTGATCCGCGCCTTCGGCAAGGACAAGGTGCAGTGGGCGATGATGTTCGCCGCGTTCCTGGTCGGCATTCCGCTGTTCTTCGAAATCGGCTTCGTGTTGCTGATTCCGCTGGTGTTCATCGTGGCCCGCCGCACCGGCGTGTCGATCATCAAGATCGGTATCCCGCTGCTGGCTGGTCTGTCCGCGGTACACGGCCTGGTGCCACCGCACCCGGGCCCGTTGCTGGCCATCGGCGTGTTCGGTGCCGACATCGGCAAGACCATTCTGTACGGCCTGATCGTTGCGTTGCCAACCGCCATCATTGCCGGCCCGATCTTCGGTACGTTCATTGCCAAGCACATTCCCGGTCATCCGAACCAGGAGCTGGTGGATCAACTGGCGCGCGAAACCGATTCGGCTGAACTGCCGAGCTTCGGCATCACGCTGGTGACCGTGCTGCTGCCGGTGTTCCTGATGCTGCTCAAGACGTTTGCCGACGTGGTGCTGCCCGATGGCAACATCTTCCGCGCTTTCATGGACCTGATCGGTCACCCGATTTCGGCATTGCTGCTGGCATTGCTGCTGTCGCTGTATACCTTCGGCTACAAGCAGGGCATCGGTTCCAGCCAAATGATGAAATGGCTGGATGCGAGCCTCGCGCCGACCGCCGCGATCATCCTGATCATCGGTGCCGGTGGCGGCTTCAAGCAGATGCTGGTGACCAGTGGCGTGGGTGACGTGATCGGCCACATGGCGGTAAACGCACAGATCTCGCCGATCCTGCTGGCCTGGCTGGTGGCGGCGGTGATCCGTATCGCCACCGGTTCGGCGACCGTGGCGACCATCACTGGCGCCGGCATCGTGGTGCCGGTGGTGGGGATGATCCCGGGTGTGAACCGTGAACTGCTGGTGCTGGCCACCGGTGCAGGCTCCCTGATCCTGTCCCACGTCAACGACGCCGGTTTCTGGCTGGTCAAGCAGTACTTCAACATGACCGTGGCCGAAACCTTCAAGACCTGGACCGCGATGGAAACCATCCTCTCCGTGGTTGGCCTGGGCTTTATCCTGTTGTTGTCGCTGTTCGTCTAAGCGGTTCGACAGGTACAAAAAAACCGCAGCGATGCGGTTTTTTTGTGGGTGACCTGTAGGAGCTGCCGAGTGTAACGAGGCTGCGATCTTTTGACTCTACACGGCAAGATCAAAAGATCGCAGCCTGCGGCAGCTCCTACAGGTCATCGTGTTACTTAGTGACTAGGCCATCCGCTCTGAACATCCCGCGAATCCCGCGCACGGCCTGGCGAATCCGGTCCTGGTTTTCGATCAGCGCAAAGCGCACGTGATCATCGCCGTACTCGCCAAAGCCAACACCCGGCGAGACGCAGACCTTGGCCTCAGCCAGCAGCTTTTTGGCGAACTCCAGCGAACCCAAGTGTGCATAAGCCTCGGGAATCTTCGCCCAGACGTACATCGAGGCTTTCGGGTTTTCCACCATCCAGCCCAGTTCATGCAGGCCCTTGACCAGCACGTTGCGCCGCTGCCGATACTGCTCGGCGATGTCGCGCACGCATTGCTGATCGCCTTCAAGCGCAGCGATGGCCGCCACTTGCAGCGGGGTGAAGGTGCCGTAGTCGTGGTAGCTCTTGATCCGCGCCAGGGCGTTGACCAGTTCCGGGTTGCCGACCATGAAGCCAATGCGCCAGCCGGCCATGTTGTAGCTCTTGGACAGGGTGAAAAACTCCACCGCAATGTCCTTGGCACCGGGTACCTGCATGATCGACGGGGCTTTCCAGCCGTCGTAGACGATGTCGGCGTAGGCCAGGTCGTGCACCACCAGTACGTCGTACTGCTTGGCGAGGGCGATCACCCGCTCGAAGAAGTCCAGCTCCACGCACTGGGCGGTAGGGTTGGACGGGAAGCCGAGGATCATCATCTTCGGCTTGGGGATCGAGCCGCGAATGGCCCGCTCCAGTTCAGCGAAGAAATCCACGCCTGGCACCAGCGGCACCGACCGCACCTGGGCGCCGGCAATCACCGCACCGTAGATGTGAATCGGGTAGCTCGGGTTCGGCACCAGCACGGTGTCGCCCTGGTCGAGGGTGGCCAGCATCAGGTGCGCCAGGCCTTCCTTGGAACCGATGGTGACAATGGCTTCGCTTTCCGGGTCGATGTCGACCTCGTAACGGTCCTTGTACCAGTTGGAAATCGCCCGGCGCAGGCGCGGAATGCCCTTGGAGGTGGAGTAACCATGGGTGTCTTCGCGCTGGGCGACCTGCACAAGTTTTTCGACGATGTGCGGCGGCGTGGCGCCGTCGGGGTTGCCCATGCTCAAGTCGATGATGTCTTCGCCACGACGACGGGCGGCCATCTTCAGCTCGGCGGTGATGTTGAAAACGTAAGGGGGGAGTCGATCTATGCGCGCAAAGCGGCGCGGCGAACCTTGTTCGGCCATTGTTGCCTCGGATAACGTAAGCGCCCGGAACCGTCCGAGCGACGTAGGTCAGTGGTGACCTGTGGCGGAATGTACGGGCAGCTGTGGCAGACTGTCCAGCCTCTATGTAAACAAATTTGTCCGAAGGATAGGGTTGATGGAATTTACCAGCGGCTTCTTGCTGAGCCTTTCGCTGTGCCTGGATATCGGCGTGGCCAACATCGCAATGATCACCCTGGCCATGCAGCGCGGCTATTTCCAGGGCTTTGCCCTGGGGTTGGGGACCTGTGTCGGCGACCTGATCTACGCAGTACTGGCACTGGCCGGCATGACCGTGTTGCTGCAATACGAAACCGTGCGCTGGGTGTTGTGGATCGGTGGCTCGGCGCTGCTGGTGTACTTCGCGGCGAAGATGATCTATTCGGCGATTCACCACGAAGCGCTGCTGGCCGAGACGGCAGAGGTCGGGAACAACTCCCCCCGCAAGGAATTTTTCCGCGGGATTTTTCTTGCCATGTCTTCGCCCAGCGCCATTCTCTGGTTCGCCGCGGTGGGCGGCACGCTGATCGCCCGCTCCGGTGGCGGTGGCCCGCTCAGCTCGGCACTGTTTCTCGGCGGTTTCCTCTGTGCCGGGCTGCTCTGGTCGGCCGGCTTGTGCTTTGCCGCGAGCCATGGCGGCAAGTTGCTGGGGGACAAGTTGCTGCGTTATTCCTACATGGCATCGGCAGCGATCTTCTGTTATTTCGCGGTCTACGTGATCCTATCGGGTTACAACGAGTTTGTTGGCGCCGCTGCCGTCGAGCAATTGCACGCACTGTAATTGGGCGAATCGGGTTTGGCTTCTATACTCCCAGCCGAACCCATTTTTATGCGTCAGGAGTCGAGCCATGGATGAGCAAACACGCGTCGAAGTGACGGAACCACGCTTTGAACACGGACACTTCCTGCTGATCGCAGGGCTTGGCGGACGGTTTACCCAAGAGACCACTAAAGACATTCCCGATCTCTGGGAAAAGCTCGAGCCCCACATTGGGAACATTCCGGGCCAAAAAGGCGAAGTGACCTACGGCGTCTGCTGCAATTTCGACGGCAAGGGCGGCTTCGATTACATCGCCGGAGTCGAGATCAGCAAGCTCGACGACTTGCCGGAAACCTACCGCTGGGTAGAAGTTCAGCCACAACAGTACGTGGTATTTGAACACAAGGGATCGCTGGACACCCTGCCGCAAACCTTCCAGTACATCCATGGCACTTGGCTGCCGCAGTCCGGCCACGAGCTATTGGCGGCCCCGGAGTTCGAGCGCTACAGCGAAGACTTCAACCCCAAGCTCAACACCGGCAAGCTGGAAATCTGGCTGCCGATCAAGGCATGACACCTGCACGAGAGGCGGATCGGCCGATTCGTCTCTCGATGTCCCACAGCGGCTGATTTATCATCCCCAGCCTTTCCCATGCTGATTCCGAGCTGCCATGAACACCGTCATCCGCAACGTCACTCCCGCCGATCTGGACCGCTGCTTTGCCATCGAAACCCTTGCCTATGAAGGTGACGAGGCCGCGACCCGCGAGAAGATCGCCACCCGCATCGCGACCTGGCCCGAGGGTTTTATCGTTGCGGAAGTGGACGGGGTAGTCGCCGGATTCATCAATTCCGGTGCGGCGTTCCAGGTGGAAATGTCGGACGAAGCGTTCAAGGAACTGATCGGTCACGACCCGGCCGGACCGCACGTGGTGATCATGTCGGTGGTAGTGCACCCGGATTATCAGGGGCGAGGCTTGGCCAAGCGACTGATGGGTGAGTTCATCGAGCGCATGCGTGGGATGGGCAAGGTCACCATCAACCTGATGTGCAAGGAGCGGCACATTCCGTTGTATGCCGGTTTCGGCTTTGCCTATATCAAGCCTTCGGCGTCCGACCATGGCGGCATGGCGTGGCATGAGATGGTGCTCGAACTCTGATCCGACGTAGATTCCCTGTGGGAGCGAGCTTGCTCGCGATGGGGGCGTAACATTCAACAGAGATGTCGACTGATCATCCGCTATCGCGAGCAAGCTCGCTCCCACAGTGGTTTTGTGGTGTTGGTGGGGGCCGTGTTCAAAACACCAACCCCATCCGCCGCTCATAGCCGATCCGGCCCTTGTACGCCTCGCCGCTGTCGACAAAGCCAAACCTGGCATACAGAGCGATGGCGGCTTCGTTATCGGCATCCACCGACAACTCCAGTCCCCTGATTTCCGGCCAGGCCAGGCGCGCAGCCTCGGGCAGCGCCTGCAGACAGGCCTTGCCATAGCCCTTGCCCTGGGCGCGTTGATCGACTTGCAGCGCATGCAGGGTGGCGCTGTGTTCATCGGCCCAGGCCGGCAACACCGGCGGGCGCTTGAGCAGCAGGAACGCGACGGGCACATCCTCGGCCAGCAGGGCGAACCCCTTGACGCCGGGTCCGGGCCTGGACAGCAGCGTGTGCAAGGCGCCGTGGATGTCACCCGAGAACTTGATTTGCTCCGGATGCACTTCGATGGCCTCGACCTGTTGGCGCTGCAGCGTGTTCAGGCTTTCATAAGGCACGAGTCGGGCTGTCACTGGCGTGTCCTGTTTCCAACTGAAAATGAGTCTCGGATTCTAGCGAGTCTGGCGTTATGGATTATTTTTATTTCTTCTGTCGATTCGCCGGATCGCCAGACGACTAAGGGTGTCTTCCAATAAAAACCACGGAGAACCACCATGAACTCGCAAACCCAGATCCAGAACCTGATCGAAACCTATCGTCAGGCCGTAATGGCCAAGGACGTGGATAAAGTCATGACCCTGTATGCCGACGACATCGTCTCCTTCGACGCGGTCAAGGCCCTGCAATTCAAGGGCAAGGAGGCATACCGCGCGCATTGGGAGGACTGCATGAAAATGTGCCCCGGCCCGCACATTTTCGAGTTCCAGGACATCCGTATCGAGGCGTCCCAGGAGATCGCCTTCGCCCATTGGCTGGCCCATTGCGGCGGCACCAACGACAAGGGCGAGACCCAGTCCTGCTGGATGCGCGGCAGTGCGTGCTATCGCCAGGAAGACGGGTTGTGGCAGATCGTCCATGAGCACTGGTCGGCGCCGTTCGACATGATGAGCGGCACCGTCCTGTTCGACCTGAAACCCTGATCGATGTTATTTGTCGGGGCGCCGCGCCAATTGGCCGATCCACGACCATAGTTGATCCGTTCGAGTCAGGAGACGTTCATGAAGTATTTATGCCTGGTCTACAGCGATGAGCGCCTGCTGCATTCGCTGCCGGAAAGCCCGAAGGACGAGGAGTGCATGGCCTATGCCGAGTCGATCCAGGGCAGCGGCCGGATGGTCGCCGCCGAGGCGCTGCAATCGGTGCAGACCGCCACCACCGTGCGCATGCGCAACGGCAAGATGTCGATCACCGATGGGCCATTCGCTGAAACCAAGGAGCAGTTGGCCGGTTTTTATCTGATCGATGCCAAGGACCTCAACGAAGCCATCCAGGTCGCCGGGAACATTCCGGCGGCCCGGGTCGGCAGTGTCGAAGTGCGCCCCGTTCGGCAGTTGAATCCTTAAGATGCCGGGGCTGCCGGTTCAGGCGCAGGTCGAGCGGGTCTATCGCGAAGACTCGCGGCGCATTCTTGCGACCCTGATTCGCTTGCTGGGGGATTTCGACCTCGCCGAAGAGGCCTTGCACGAGGCGTTTTTCATCGCGGTCGAACGTTGGCAGCGTGACGGCGTGCCGGACAATCCGCGGGCCTGGCTGGTGTCCACCGGGCGCTTCAAGGCCATTGATGCCTTGCGCCGGCGCGCGCGTTTTGCTGCGTCGCAGCCTTTGCTGATCGCGCAACTGGAGGCGCTGGAACAGGCCGACTGGAGTGATGAAGACGTGGAAGACGATCGCCTGCGGCTGATCTTCACTTGCTGCCACCCGGCCCTGGCGGCCGACGCACAAGTGCCACTGACGCTGCGGGAGGTCTGCGACCTGACCACGGAGGAAATCGCCCGGGCCTTTCTCTCGGCCCCGGCCACCATCGCCCAGCGCATCGTGCGCGCCAAGGCGAAGATCCGCGACGCGAAAATCCCTTATCAAGTGCCGACACTCGCTGAGCTGCCCGAGCGCCTGGACAGCGTATTGCGGGTGATTTACCTGGTGTTCAACGAAGGATACTCGGCGTCCATCGGGGCCGAACTGATCCGCGAGGATTTGACCCGCGAAGCGATCCGTCTCGGCCGGTTGCTGGTGGAGCTGCTGCCGGAGCCTGAGGTGATGGGCTTGCTGGCGTTGATGCTGCTGCACGAGTCGCGCCGCCCGGCCAGGACTTCGGTCAGCGGCGAGCTGATTGTGCTGGACGAACAGGACCGTTCGCTGTGGGACGCCGGGTTGATCAGTGAAGGCTGCACGCTGGTCGAACAGGCGCTGACCATGGGGCGATTCGGACCCTATTGCCTGCAAGCGGCGATCGCGGCGGTACACGCCGAAGCCCCGACGGCGGGGGAAACCGATTGGCCGCAGATTGTCGGTCTGTATGACGTCTTGCTGCGAGCGGTGCCGTCGCCGGTGATCGAGTTGAATCGTGCCGCGGCGATATCGCAACGCGATGGTCCACTGGCGGGGCTGACCTTGGTCGACGCCATCCTGGAGCGGGGAGAACTGCTCGACTACCATCTGGCGCATTCGGCGCGGGCGCAGTTCTGTCGGCAACTGGGCCGCAAGCAAGAGGCGCGGGCTGCGTGGGAGCGGGCGCTGGCGTTGACCCGGCAAGAGCCTGAGCGGCGGTTTATCGAAGAGCGGCTCAAGGCACTGGATTGATGTGTCCTTGCTGGCCTCTTCGCGAGCAAGCCCGCTCCCACAGGGGCAAGTGGTGCACACAAATTTTATGACCGACACAATAACCTGTGGGAGCGGCGGTGCGGCGATCCGACTTGCTCGCGAATGGCCGCGCCGCTATTCCAGCATCTTGCCCAACAACCAGCTACCCGCCGGCCCCGGCGGATTCAGCCGCGACCACAACGCATCCACCGACACCATTTTCGGCCAGCCGCGCACCACCAGTTCCCGCAGCGTGTCGGGCCCGAACCGCTCGACCAGCCAGCGGGGTAACGGCGCCCAGCCGAATCCGCCCTGGGCCATTTCCAGCAGCATCAGATAACTCGGCGCCGACCAGACGCGGCCCTTCGCCCGACTTTCATAGGGATTGATGATGGTGGCCAGACGCAGTTCGCGGTGCAGCTGCAGTACGTCCCGGTCGACGTAGTCCAGCGTCGCCAACGGATGAGTCGGGGACACGAACAAGGCGATTTCCGTGCGCTCGTCCACCGTTGAACTGACCAGGTCCGGCGGGTAGCTGTCCTGCATTTCGGCGAAGGCAATTTGCGCCCGACCGCTTTGCACCAGGGACATCAGGTCATCGCATTCGGCAATCAGGCATTCGAGTTCCAGGTCCGGGTAACGCTGCTCGAAGGCACTGAGCGCGGCTTCGAAGCGGTCCGACTGATAGGTATCGGACAGCGCCACCGTCAGCTTCGCTTCCACCCCTTGGGACAGTTGGCTGGCGGCTATTTCCAGGCGACTGGTGGCGGCCAGGATCTCTTCGGCCCGTTGCAGCATGACGTGCCCGGCCGGGGTCAGCCCGGGCTTGCGGCTGCTGCGGTCGAACAGGGTCAGGTTCAGGTCGATTTCCAGGCTGGCCACCGCCGCGCTGATGGTCGATTGACTGCGGCCCAATTTACGCGCCGCGGCGGAAAACGAGCCTTGGGTCGCGGCTTCGACAAACGCCAGCAACACTTCGTGAGATGCCATGAACTATCGCCCTGATCGATGGTTATTGGTTATGAAGTATCGGCTTGATGA
The DNA here is from genome assembly GCF_054668325.1 of Pseudomonas sp. S2_F07. Lineage (NCBI taxonomy): Bacteria > Pseudomonadati > Pseudomonadota > Gammaproteobacteria > Pseudomonadales > Pseudomonadaceae > Pseudomonas > Pseudomonas sp. S2_F07. Next base: position 2,460,042 of record NZ_CP162758.1, on the reverse strand, counting down.
AGGATCATGGCAATCATCGTCACCCAAGGGAGTTCGGCCATGAGCGCCAACAAATCCATTACTGAACGTATTTTCCAGGCCATCGGCTTCGAACTGCTGGCCATCCTGATCTGTACCCCGTTGCTGGCCTGGATCATGGACAAACCGATGTTGGACATGGGCGCTGTGACCATCGCCATGGCTGCCCTGGCCCTGGCCTGGAACGTGGTGTTCAACGGTATGTTCGACCGGATGCTCAAGCGCTTTTCCATCGTCCACAACGCCTGGGTCCGTGTGGTGCATGCGCTGTTGTTCGAAGGCGGTCTGGTCGCCCTCGGCGTGCCGCTGATCGCCTGGTGGCTGAATGTCAGCCTGTGGCAGGCGTTCGTGCTGGATATCGGTGTGTTGCTGTTCTTCCTGCCGTACACCTACGTCTACCACTGGGCGTATGACGTGGTTCGGGAGCGGATGCTGGTGACTCGCGAGGTTTGCTGAGTCGTGTTTTTGCGGTGAGGGGGCGGGTCAGAGGTCTGAGACCTGCCCTTGTGGGAGCGAGCAAGCTCGCTCCCACAGGTTGTGCATCAGATTCCAGGTCTTTGGATCAGACGTGGAAGTAACCCACGCACGAATCGAACGGCAGGCGCTTGAGTTCGATCTTGTTCAGGTCGAGCACTTCACGCAGGGCCTTGGTTTCGCCCGGGAAGTTGCGGTAGGCGACTTCGTCGAGCACCACGATCGCGCCTTTGGGCATGTACGGCAGGAAGGTTTCCAGCGCGACTTTGGTCGACTCGTACAGGTCGGTGTCGAGGATCAGCATGGCCACGACCAGGTCCGGACGAGTCTTGACCCACTCCGGTACGGTCTTGACGATGTCGCCCTTGACCAGCTCGCAACGCGGAATGCGGTTGACCGGGCGCAACAGGTCGTTGGCGTCGATCATGTCCTGGATCAGCGACTGGTCGGTGTCGGCGAACATGGTCTCGTTGACGTCGGCCGGGTCTTCTTTCTTGTCGATGCTCTGGAAGCCTTCGAAGGTGTCGAAACCCACGATCGAGCGGTTGATCGCATACGGCTCGAGAATCATCGACAGGTGCATGTAGAGCATCAGCGAGTTGCCCTTGTACACGCCGCACTCAATGATCGCGCCCGGTACTTCGGCGACTTTCTTGAACAGTTCCATACGCGACAATGCGGCGGTCACGCCAATGCGGTTGGCGAAGACGAACGGCGCGTCGGCCACGTATTCGGCATCGACCCGTTTCAGGACGTTGGTACGGGTTTCGTTGTACTGGGCTTCGGCGGGCGTGATGCGACGCTTGGTCATTGCGGGATTCCTCGGAAATTCGAAAAGTCGTGGACGTGGAAGTAGTCTTTGAAACCGGCGCCGACATCCGGGCAGGCGCTGTCGACGTTGATCGCGCCGCGCTGCTGCTTGAGGTCGTCGAGGTGCATCAGGCGAAAGTCCACGCTGAAGCGGGTTTGTTGCGTGTAATTGGGCACGGTGCCGTGCAGGTGCGAACCCGAGAACACCAGCATCTCGGCGGTGTTGCCGGCAATGCGCAGCTCAGAGGCGTTGTTGATCGCTTCGGTGGGTACCGGGTGCTGGCGCGCCTCTTCCTTGACGTTGTCCTTGGCGCGCTGGCGTTGCACGTCGATCCAGTCGGACAGGCTCCACTGCGCCGAGGTGTTTTTCACCGGGACGTCGAAGTAGGCCGGGTTGATCATCATGGTCTGCTCGGGCTGGATCGTGTAGACCGGCATCCAGGTATTGATCTGGCAGTCGACACCGCCGTACCAGGTATCGCGATGGGGCTTGTAGGCGTAGCTGACGCCAGCGTGCAGGTAGTCGTAGTTGGGCACGACACGGATGCGCGGTACGTCGAAAATGAATTCCTGCGCAGCGCCACCGATTTCGTCGGTGAAGCTGCGGATCAGCTCCTTGGCGCGCAGGCTGTTGGTGAACTGACCCTTGAGGCGAGTCACCAGCACCACGAACTCTTCCACCGGCATCAGCGTGTGCAGCGCCTGGTGGTTGGTCTCGCCATCGAAGGCGGCGGTGATGCTTTCCTGGGCAAAGGCACAGAGTTCCTTTGCCGCTTTCAGTTCGGTGTTGAGGAAGATGTCGCCAGCGTAGATCGCACTTCTGAAATCAGTGTGTTTGTGCAACTGATTGATGAATAAGTTCACGGTTCTCACCCAGGAATACTTTGGCTCTCTTAAGAGTCGGCAACGCGCGGACAAACTGAAGTGCCAACTTTGAACGAAAGCACAATGCCTTTGCCCGCCGCGGTGCGTTCAATAATCCTGCTGCTTGCGAAACGCCCAGCGCCCGGCGATCACGGTAAAGGTTGCGACCAGTGCCACCAGGATCCAGAAACCCTCCGGGTCGCCGGCCAGGGGAATGCCGCCGACGTTCATGCCGAAGAAACCGGCGATGATATTGATCGGCAGCGCCAGCACTGTCACCACCGTCAGGGTGAACAGCGTGCGGTTGGTCTGTTCGTTGATGTTGGCGGCGATCTCTTCCTGCAACAGCTTGATCCGCTCACCCAGTGCCGTGAGGTCGTTGATGATCAGCGCGAACTCCTCGGTGGATTTGCGCAACTCCTTCACGTCTTCCTTTTGCAGCCATTGCGGCGGCCGGTTGAGCAGGCGCAGCAACGAACCCGGTTCCAGCGCCAGCAACCGTTGCAATCGCACCAGCACTCGTCGATTGGCGCCCAGCTCGGCGCGGTTGGTCGATAGCCGTGAGGACAGCAATTCATCTTCGATCTGATCCACGCTCTGACTGGTCTTGCGCACGATCTGGGTCAGCACTTCACCCTGGTCGCGCAGCAAATGCACCAGCAACTCCAGCGGGGAGCGAAAGCACTCCCGGGCCTTTACCGACGAGCGCAATTTGTCCACCGAGTGCAGCGGTTGCAGGCGGGCGCTGATGATCAATTGGCTGCGGGCGCACACCCATAGGGTCGAGACATCCGAGGAGACCATGTTGCTGAGGTTGAACACCACGTCGTTGACCACCGCCAGCAATGCGGAGTCGACATGCTCGATACGTGTCGAGCGAGAGCCTTCGTGCAGCGCTTCGAAAAACTCCTCGGGCAACTCCAGATGGCTTTTCATCCAGCGCTCGCACGCGGCGTGGGCGAGGTTCAGGTGCAGCCAGAGAAATTGCTCGTCGCTTTGCGGCTGTTGCAGGTATTGCAAGGCCTCGGCGGAATTGATTTCCCGACCGGCCTCACCGGGGCGAAAGCTGAAACCGTAAAGCAGGCCGAACAGATCCGTGTCGCGATGGCTTTGATCGATGCTGTGGTTCATGAGGACTCGCAAGGGGAGGCGCCTGTCACGTTTTTACAGGTTCACGTGAGCGGCATCATCGCAAGCGCTGATGACTTTTTTGTGACGCTCAGAAAACGCAAAAGCCGCGCGATGTTCCCATCGCGCGGCTTTTATTTGTTTCGGGATTACTTGTCCTGTTTGTTTTCCAGGACCTTGCCGTTGGAGGCATCGATGTCCACATCCCACTCGACGTTCTTGGCGTCACGCAGTTCGATTTCGTACTCGTAACCGTTGAAGTGGTTGTCCAGTTCGGTCTTGGTAATCGTTGCACCCGGGTGCAGATCCAGGGCGATCTTGTTCAGGTCTTCCAGTGGCTTGATCTTGCCGTCCTTGACCAGTTGCGGGATCTGATCGACCCGCACATCGGCCTGGGCCAGGCCGGCGGCGAGGGTCAGGGTTGCAGCGGCAAACAAAGCAGTCAGGGTCTTCATGGGCTTCTTTCCTTGGGTGATCCGTTCAAGTGAGATCAGGTTAGCTTGTGTAACTTAATCCACCCTTAAAACCCTCGACATGCCTTGCATCAATTCCTGTGGGAGCGTGGCTTGCCCGCGAAGGCGGAGTGTCAGTCAACGTTGATGTTGAAGCTGATGGCCCTATCGCGAGCAAGCTCGCTCCCACAGGTTTTGCGCAATTGTGGATCAATACCCGTTGTTCTGTAGCACCTGCGCCACACTCGCCGCCGCCGGGCGTTTATAGAACTTCAACAACTCACTGGCGCGATTGGTGAAGATGCCGTCGACACCGGCGTCCATGACTTTGCGGTAGTCCACCGCATCGTCGATGGTGTAGACGTGTACCAGCAGGCCCTGGTCGTGGGTGTACTGGTTCATCCAGGGTTGCACCAGATCCGAGTAGCTCTGGTCGCCACCCTGGGTCAGTGCAGCGGACGGGCCGGTGCCGATGGCGCCCTGGGCCTTGGCGTAGTCGACCCATTGCTGGAATTCGGCCTTGTCCTTCGGTTGCTGTCTGGCGTAGTACGCGGCTTTATCCTGTTCGCCGGACTCGGCAAATGTCACCTTTGACTTGGGCTCGATACTGCCTTCACCGACCCACAACAGCAGGATCTTCGGCACCTTCGGCATCTCCTTTTGCAGCAGTTCGAGGCTGCTCTTCTCGAAGGTCTGCAGGATCACCTTGCCTTTGCCCTGGCCGACCGCCAGCTCGCTTTTTTCCAGTTTCGAAGCGGTCGGGCTCAGCCAGCCACGGTCCTGAAGTTTTTCCTTGAGGTCGTGTTCGATGCCGGGAAACTGCTTGGGCTCCTTGGTCTCGATGTACAGGCCGGGCTTGTGCAGGCTGTTGCCCTCGGCGATGTCGATGATTTCATCGAGGGTCAGGATCTTCAGGCCTGCGAAGGCCGGGCGTGCGCGATCCGGGTACGCGGCATTGAACCAGCTGCCCGCGTCCAGGGTTTTCAGTTCGGCCATGGTGAACGCATTGGCGGGGCTGTCCTTGCGCTCGGGGAATTTGCTGGCGACGTCGGTGGTGCGTTGCAGATTGTTGTCGTGCAGGGCGAACAGCACGCCATCCTTGCTGCGCTGCAGATCCAGCTCCAGGTAGTCGGCGCCCAGGTCGCGGGCAGTCCTGTAGGCGGCGGCGGTGGATTCCGGCGCATCGAACGACGCGCCACGGTGGGCGATCACCGCTGGATGCGGAATGCCCAAGCGGGTCGCCAGTGCCGAGGGGCCAGGTTCGCTGGCGGCCTGTGCGTGGCCGAGACCGAGCAACAGGCTCAGTAACAGGGCGCTTTTGGTAAAGGTTGCGGGCATGGTCGAGATCCTTTCGCAATAAGTGAGCGGTCCCTTTTAACAATTCATCTTTGCAGGCGCTATCGCCAGGCCGACATAAACCTGTCTAAAGCTGATTTTCGTCAGCGCTTTTGTGCGCCCGTTTGCAGTACGCTGGGGCCCTGCAATTTCCCCGACAGAGGGAAACGCAGGCCCTGCGTGCAAACCAATGATCACCATTGCGGGGTTTACCATGCGCATCACTTCCCAGCTCATCTGCCAGGCTGCCGACCAACTCAAAGGCTTTGTCGGCCTCAACCGCAAGACCGGGCACTACATCGTGCGCTTCAGCGAAGACTCGTTTGGCATGGACGTGGCGGACGACGGCATCATCCCGACCAGCGAATTCGTCTGGGCCGCGGGGCCTGAGCAAACCATGACGCTCAAACGCGAATTGATCCAGTTGTTGCTGGACCAGAACATCGATGACCGGATCAACATCACCGAGCCGTTGCGGGTGTACATGAGCCGGCGGGAAGTGCCGGAGATTTCGGCGGTTCGCAGTTTGGTTCGGGGGTGAGTTTTTGCGGTGACTGTACTGGCCCCATCGCGAGCAAGCTCGCTCCCACAGTAGATCTTTGTCGCGCACAAATGTTGTGACCGACCGGGATCAAAATGTGGGAGCGAGCTTGCTCGCGATGGCGGCCTGAAGAACTCTAAATCAGTTACTGATTGAATCCGTAAGCCCGCTCTACCCGGCACACCCGCGTATGACACCGCGCATACCAGGTCGAGCGCCCACGCTCGCGAATGGCCGTATGCTCAGGATGATGCTTCCACGCCAGAATCGCCGCTTCACTGGCCCAGTACGACACCGTAATCCCAAGCCCATCCTCGCCCCGCGCCGACTCCACTCCAAGAAAGCCCGGCTGCTCACGGACCAGCTCCAGCATCCGTGCAGCCGCATCGGCGTAACCCTGGTCACCCTCGGTACGCAGTGAGGTGAAGATCACCGCGTAATAAGGCGCAGCTGGCGTATCGGCGATCATCACGAGCGCCCCGCGCAGGCTGCGACAAAGGCGCCAACCAACGGCGGCAAGACGCCCTTGAGCGCTGCCCGCTCGGGCTGGAACAAGGTCGCGACAAAGAATGGATGATCACCGAGTTCGACCGCCCGCAGTCCGTGTTCAGAATCGTGGCCGACGGCGTGAAGTTCGCGCTTGAGCAACTCCTCTTCGAACTGCGGATTCATCCCATAACGACAGCGATAGCCTTCACGAATCTCGGCGTTTTCGTACGCTTGGGCAATCAACGAGCCTTCCTGTAAATGAATGGTATCGACGGCCTCCACCAGTGAGCACGCCAGCGGTGTCAGCAGCGCTCGCGCGGCATCGGGATTTGTCTCGCCGTGTTCGGCATCCGACCAGCCCAGTACATTGCGTGCATATTCCAGCACCGCGTGTTGAAAACCACCGCAGGTGCCGAGGAAAGGTCGCCGTTGTTCGCGGGCAAAGCGGATCGCTTTTAATGCGCCGTCCGTGCTGCGGTAAGGGCTGGCCGGTACGCACCAGAAACCGTCGAATCTGTGCAACGGTGTCTCGGCGCTGATTTCATCGGTGGCCAGCCAATGCCATTGCACGTTCAGGCCGCTGTGTTCGACGGCCATTTCGAGGGCGACGGGAATGGCCTGGTGGGCGGTGACTTGCGGCTCGTAGTCGCCGATCAGGGCGATGCGAATCGGGCGGGTTTCCATGTGGGGTCTCTGCACTTGTTGATTGCCGGTGCCCACTATAGATTGGCGTTCACGCACTCAATATTGGCGTTTATCCAAGTGATCAATGCAGCGACGCACTATCGACTGGACTACCCGGACCTGGCGCTGACCCTCGCCCTGGTGCGCGGCGGCTCTCTGGCCCGGGCCGCGCAACTGCTCAAGGTGGATGTCTCGACGGTGTTTCGAGCGGTGCGCCGGCTGGAGGCTGCGCTGGGCCAGCAACTGTTCGAAAAAAGCCGCGCCGGTTACCTGCCCACCACCCTGGCGCAGTCCCTGGCGGAACAGGCCGAGCGCGCTGAGCAGGCACTGGAGGCAGCGCGCATCGGTGTGGAGCAGGGCGGTGAAGTGATCAGCGGCATCGTGCGCCTGACCTGTACCGATTCGGTTCTGCAAGGTTTGCTGTTGCCGGCGCTGGCGCAGTTCATGCCGAACTATCCGGCGCTGACCCTCGAACTCAGCACGTCCAATGATTTTGCCAACCTCAACCGTCGGGATGCCGATATCGCCCTGCGCCTGACCCGCACGCCACCGGAGCATCTGGTGGGACGGCGGCTGGCGGATATTTCCTACCGAGTGTGTGCCAGTGAGCGATACCTGCAAACGGTCAATAGCACTGACCTGGCCTCATTGACCTGGATCGCCCCGGATGACTTCCTGCCTGATCACCCGACCGTTACCTGGCGTCGCCAGGCCTTGCCGGGCGTAACGCCGGGCTATCGCTGCAACAGCATGCTGTCGGTGACCGAGTTGGTCAGGGCGGGGCTGGGTGTAGCGGCGTTACCGGACTTCTTGATCGGCGACGGTTTACAGCCGCTGAGCGAACCGCTGCACGGATACGACACTGCGCTATGGCTGCTGACCCGTCCCGACTGCCGCGCCTTGCGCTCGGTGGTTACCTTGTTCGATGAGTTGGGGCGGGCGCTGAAACTGCCGTGAAACCGTTCAAGCCTTCGGCTTATCCTTGCGCACGAACTGCTGGTGCATTTCCGTTGTCAGGTTTTCGATGCGCTCGGTGAGGGTCTTGGTCATCTCTGTGAGACGGGTGTTCTGCTCGAGCAACTCCAGCAGTTGCGCAGAGTTTTTCGCGGCCTCCGCCTGCCGCTCACTGTTGGCGGTCGCCAGCGCTTCGCGGTGCTGCGCATCGGCATCGGACTGGGCTTTGTCTCGCGCGGCCTGACGCGTCTGGGCCAACAGAATCAATGGCGCGGCATAGGCCGATTGCAGGCTGAAAGCCAGGTTGAGCAGGATGAACGGGTACGCATCGAAGTGGGTGAAACCGGAGAGGTTGAGGCACACCCAGATCACCACGATCAGCGTTTGTGCGCCGAGAAAGGTCGGTGTACCGAAGAATCGTGCAAAGGCTTCGGCGCGCAAGGCAAACTTGTCATTGCCAAAGGTCGGTGCGAGGTGGGCATGAGGGCGATGGAAACGCAGGTGATCGACGTGGGCGGCGGTTTCGTGGCTGGTGGTCATGATGCTCTCTGTCTGGCGCTGGGACTGAAGCTCACTATAGCCTCAGCGCCGGTTTCATTCTGAAACACATCGTGCCGTTCAAATCCGAGTCATCAATCCTTCTAACACCACCTTCGACCTTGTCATTTATTGCAACTGATAGCAGGCCAGAAACATGTCCAGCGCGGAATCCGCCACCGTGTGTTGCTCCTTGGCTGACAAGCTGGGTTGCCCCATGGAAATCTGCGGCCAGAATGCAAAAGACTTGAGCAGGCCATGGATCTGTTGAGCGGCGAATTCGGGAGCCACGGCTTTCAAGCGACCATCGGCCTGAGCGGCACGAATCCATACCGTCAGCCCTTCTTCGCGTTCGCCCATTCGCGCCACCATATCCTGCGCCCGCTCCGGGGAATGAATCGTCGCCGCTATCGCCACCCGCGCCAGGTCGAGAAAATTGTCATCGCCCAACATTTGCAGCTTGGCCATCAGCAATCCGCGCAATTGCTCGCGCAACGGCAGGTCGGGGCTGTAGGTCGCTTCCTGTTCTGCCGTCACCCGGATCCATAACTGATTGAGGATCTCGGCGAACAACTCTTCCTTGCTGGGAAAGTGGTTGTATACCGTGCGCTTCGACACACCGGCAGTGGCAGCAATCTTGTCCATGCTGGTGATCTCGAAACCGTTTTCACGGAATTCGTTGATCGCGGCTTGAATGATCGCTTGGCGTTTTCGGTCGGTGAGACGCTGTGGAGCTGTCATAAGTACGCTTCGGCAGGGGAGAAGGTGGGAATTACACTCGGTAGTTTACTTGTCATCGACTTTGATGCAACCTAGAAACTACACTGTGCAGTGTAATGTTTTGTTAACCCTGCCCAGCAAAAATAGAACGTCCGGCTGATGCGTGCGTGCCTTGGCCATTTATCGTCCCAAAACGGAAAGTCGCGCGATGCGCGGTTTTTCTGGAGTCATTCAGTCATGGCCAATTCAAACTCCCCGGCGGACAACGCCTCCACACCTGAAGCGTCCCGACAGGCCCAAGGGCAGTATCAAAACTTCACGCCGGTTCAACGTTTAAGCTTTGGCAAAACCATGGGCATCCTGTGGACCGCGCTGTTCCACAAACCGCAGAACACCCGCCCAAGCGCACCCGTGCCGGTGCAAGCGCTGACTCAAGCCGCGCTGATCGCAGCGCCCAACCACAGCGTCTATCGTCTGGGCCACTCCACGGTGCTGCTCAAGCTGCGCGACAAATTCTGGATCACCGATCCGGTCTTCGCCGAGCGCGCCTCCCCCGTGCAATGGGCCGGTCCCAAGCGTTTTCATCAGCCACCGATCAGCCTGGAACAATTGCCACCGATCGAAGCGGTGATCCTGTCCCACGACCACTATGACCACCTGGATTATCGGGCGGTGCTCAAGCTCGCGGACAAGACCAAACACTTCCTTACCCCATTGGGCGTAGGCGACACCCTGATCAAGTGGGGCATCGACGCCAGCAAAGTCCGCCAACTGGATTGGTGGCAAGGCACGGAAGTCGATGGCATCCAGTTCATCGCCACCCCGTCGCAGCACTTTTCCGGCCGTGGCCTGTTCGACAGCAACAGCACCCTGTGGGCCTCGTGGGTGATGATCGACGGCGACACACGCCTTTTCTTCAGCGGCGACAGCGGCTACTTCGACGGCTTCAAACGCATCGGCGAACAGTACGGCCCATTCGACCTGACCCTGATGGAAACCGGTGCCTACAACGTCGACTGGCCGCACGTGCACATGCAACCCGAACAATCCCTGCAAGCCCACCTCGACCTCAAGGGCCGCTGGCTACTGCCGATCCACAACGGCACCTTCGACCTGTCGATGCACGCCTGGTACGAACCCTTCGACCGCATCCTGGCCCTGGCCTGGGAGCGCAACGTATCGATCACCACACCGCAGATGGGCGAGGCGTTCAACTTGATGCATCCGCAGCGTGGTGGGGCGTGGTGGATGGCGGTGGAAGGGGAGAGTGAGCGAGTGGTGCAGAACGCGTGAAGTTGTGACCCCGGCCGGTCTGCGGACCGGCTTGGGAGTTCAACTAAATCAGTTAGCCACGCGAGTTCTTTAACTGCTCAAGGAACCCCGAGATCTTTGCCACGCTCAGGTCGCGAAACTTCCCACGAAGTATTTCGTTTAGTTCTTCGACAGATAATCCGAGCTTCTGCGCAGCATCCGTCTTACTCAGCCGGCCGCTTTCCAGCAGAAGGCCAATTTTCATAACGCAATCAGATTGGCCCGCATATCACCAGCATCGGGAATGCCCAGTGCCTGATAAACGCAGTTATCGCCATCGTCGATTTCGTTCATCTGTTAACCCTCACTCCACCATCGCAAAATCCGCCCGCCCAACCGGATTCGGCGTCGACCCTCTCACATTCATCCCTCGACCCGGCGCAAACCCCGGGAAGAACACCAACCCTTCGGCTTCAAGCCGATAGGCCAGCGCCAGGCGCGTGACATCCCGCACCTCCTGTCGCGCCTCGAAGCGTTGAATGGCATCCACCGAGACCCGGGATTCCCGCGATAGCTCCTCCACGCTCCAGCCCAGCATCGCTCGGGCCTGGGCGCAGTGGGCCGGGGTGAATTGGAAGAGGGCGATACGTTCCAGGGTGATTTTCATCGCTTGAGAGGCCATGGTGTTCTCCGGGCTCGAGAGTGTTGGTCAAAATATACTGTGTTTTTGTACAGTTGTTTTGAGCCCGGATCAAACGCATTTTTTAATTTTTCTTTTCAGACAGACGAACGGCACTGCGCTTATTTACCCGCCAACCCTGGCGCTTCGCGCACAATAAAGTGATCCAGGTTTTCAATGTTGGCGCTGAACACCCCGAACGTTTGCTCGGGTTTTTTCTTGCTCGGCACCTGCTTCAGCTCGGGCGTTACGCCATAAAAGAAGCAGTACAACGCCCGCCCGCTCTCGATGGCGTGCTTGATCTCCTCCAGGAACGCCTTGCGCTTGCGGTAGCTGTCGATCAGTTTCTTGCTCAGGTAGACATTGACCGAGTAGGGCTTTTTCTCGAACCAGACCTTCTTCTCGAAGTCGATGCGAAAGCTCTGGGTGTAGTCCTTGATCTCCTTGACTTTGCCCCAGTAAATCAGCCCCTTGTTGTCTTGCAGGTATTCGATCTTCTTGAAAAACGACCCGTAAGGCGCGGTGTGCTCGCCAATTTTCAGCGGCACGCGCTTGAGCAAATCCTTGTCGTCGAAGTTCGACACGAAACACTCCACCGGATGGGCGAAGACGCTGGTCTTGTCCGGGGTCGACTCCTTGCTCGGTTGCTCGACATGACTAGCCGCCTTGGGCGCCAATGGTTCATCCCGAACCACATCGGCAATCACCACCGGGCTGGACGGCCTACGCACATATTCGCGCCGAGTCAGTAACAATTCCGACGGGAAATTTTCCTCGCGACTGTCATCCGTTTCCGTCTCATCCACACCCGACGTCGGCGTCTTCAGGCTGACATAAGGGCAGCCCTCGACATGCCGCGTACTCGGCAGGTTCTTGAAGTGCGGCGTGCGCACGTAATTCACGTTCTTGGCGTTGAACGTGCCCAGCTCATTGGCCGTATCGAACGCCAGGCGACAGGCATCGTTGGGGCACTGGAAGTGTTCCCTGGCGGAGTCGAAATCCATCGTCTCGTCGAAATTCAGATCCCGCACGTCGTAGATCGACAACTTGTCGTTGAGGCTGAGGCAGTAGGCGAGGTCGAATTTCATGTCGGGTTCCAAGTCCTTTAGATGAACAGCTTCCAGTGATGGCGCATTCGAAGCAATAGCTACACTGAGATCACTTCGATATCCCGGAGTTTGCACAGTCCATCAACGAGGGCGGTTCATGAGCCATTCAGATGCTTCGCCCCCTCTCCCGGAACCGGGCCGCATAGCTCGCCGCGATGAACAGACCGGTTGGCGCCGCTGGCTACCGGGGCTGGGCATACTGCGGGAATACCAACCGGAATGGTTGCGTTACGACATCGTCGCCGGCCTGGTGCTGACCACGATGCTGGTGCCCGTCGGTATCGCCTATGCGGTGGCTTCGGGCGTGCCGGGCATCTATGGCCTCTACGCGACCATCGTTCCGCTGCTGTTCTATGCCTTGTTCGGCCCCAGCCGCATTCTGGTGATGGGGCCGGATTCCTCCCTGGTGGCCGTCATCCTTGCCGTGATCATTCCACTCTCCGGCGGCGACCCGCAGCGTGCCGTCGCCCTGGCGGGGATGATGGCGATCATCTCGGGAGCGGTGTGTATCCTGGCCGGTATCGCGCGGCTGGGATTCATCACCGAGCTGCTGTCCAAACCAATCCGCTACGGCTACATGAACGGCATCGCACTGACCGTCTTGATCAGCCAGTTGCCCAAGCTGTTCGGTTTTTCGATTGAATCCGACGGCCCATTGAGAAACATCGCGGCCATCGCCTCGTCTGTGATGGAGGGAAAGATCAACTGGACCACCTTCACGGTGGGCGGGCTCACCCTGGCGGCGATCCTGCTGCTCAAACGATGGCCGCGATTGCCGGGCATTCTGATCGCCGTGGTAGGCGCGACAGTCGCCGTGGGTGTGCTCGACCTGGCGACACGCGCCGGTGTGTCGGTCCTCGGCTCGCTCCCCCAAGGCTTGCCCGGTTTCGCCATCCCCTGGATCACCCGCGCCGACATCGTCCCGGTGCTGATTGGCGGTTGCGCCGTCGCACTCGTCTCGTTCGCCGACACCAGCGTGCTCTCCCGCGTCTATGCGGCGCGGACCCGCACCTACGTCAACCCGAACCAGGAAATGGTAGGCCTGGGCATCGCCAACCTCGCAGCCGGTTTTTTCCAGGGCTTCCCGATCAGTAGCAGCTCGTCACGAACCCCCGTGGCCGAGGCGGCCGGCGCCAAAACCCAACTGACCGGCGTCGTCGGCGCACTGGCGGTTGCCTTGCTGCTGGTGGTGGCACCGGACCTGCTGCAACATCTACCATCCAGCGCCCTGGCGGCCGTCGTGATCGCCTCGGCCATTGGCCTGATCGAGATCACCGACCTGCGCCGGATCTACCGTATCCAGCGTTGGGAATGCTGGCTATCGATTGTCTGCACGGTCGGCGTGGCCGTGTTCGGCGCGATCGAGGGCATCGGCCTGGCCATCGTGATTGCCGTCATTGAATTCCTCTGGGACGGCTGGCGCCCGTACTCCGCGGTATTGGGCCGCGCCGACGGGGTCAAGGGCTACCACGACATCAAACGCTACCCCGAAGCGCGCCTGATCCCCGGCCTGGTCCTGTTTCGCTGGGATGCGCCCTTGTTTTTCGCCAACGCCGAACTGTTCAGTGATCGAGTGCTGGACGCCGTGGCTGCATCGCCCACACCCGTGCGCTGGCTGGTGGTCGCCGCAGAACCGGTCACCAGCGTCGACGTGACCTCCGCCGACATGCTGGCCGAACTGGGCGACACGTTGCATGCGGCGGGTATCGAGTTGTGCATTGCGGAGATGAAGGATCCGGTGAAGGACAAGCTGAAGCGGTTCGGGTTGTTTGCACGGTTGGGGGAGACGGCGTTTTTTCCAACGATCGGAACGGCTGTGGATAGTTATGTGGCGAATTATCGGGTGGATTATGTGGAGGGGGATGAAGGAGGGGAGGTGGGGCGTTGAGCCCTTTTGGTATCGAAACTCTAAAGCCCACCCCAGATCCCCTATGGGAGCGAGCCTGGTCGCGATTCGCAAGACCAACACAACAACCAAGCCAGCCACCAACCTTGTGGCGAGGGGGCTTGCCCCCGTTGGGCTGCGAAGCGGCTCTAAATACTGCAACTCAGGTCCATCAGATAAACCGAATTCTGCGGATTGACGACTGCTCGCCTCAAAAAACTGGCTGTCTGAAATTCGGACAGCCAGTTTTTTGAGGGGTGAACAATCAGTACCCACGCATCACTCGTGAAGCCTTCCGCCACCACGATTCACGCCGATTGAATGGATCATCCGCCAGAACACACGGCATATCCCGCAATCGAATCCACGGCTCATCCTGCCAATGCAGCATACAGAGCGACATCTTCGGCCAATCAAGCAAACTCAACGTCGGGCGCTCCACCATTCGTGACGGCCGCGCATCGCGTAGCGCAGGCACGACCTGATGAGTCAGCCACTCTCGCAGCAATCGATTCTCAGGGCAGTAGTGATAAATCAACAATGCACACCTGACTCGCTCACCATCAAACGCTCTTTAGCCGCGCCATAGTGGTCAATGAGCATCATTTGCCTCTGGTCCGCATAGAGCTTGCGCGTCATGCACTCATCAAGATGTTTGCCCATCAGCCGCCCGAAATCATGCGCACAGAACCAGGCCTGATTCTCCGAAAGAAGGGCATGCAGGTGGACGTTGTGACGAGTGAAAAGAGTGGGAATGAGTGATTCAGGCATGGCGGGCCTCCTGGAGCGGAAGCGCGTGGTTGGGTCTGTGGGCACGGCGATTCACCTTCATCTTGAAGGTCGGATTGCCTCCTGCTCGGCAGGATACTTTAGCTTTGGCTGTCCTACATATCTTCGACTGGCATCCCTTCCTCCGCCATTCGCTTCACAAGCAGCTTAACTGCATTCTTATCCGGCCTCGCCAAGTTGATGTTTCCTGATCCGAGCTTCTGAAGGGCCCTGTCGGCCTTTGGCGACAGAAATCTACGCTGCTCGGCAGTCCGACGGATAATTTCGGCCTTGGGCACGAGCATGTGAAGGAGCACGTCGAAGTCGATTTCCCGATCGATCCTTGCAGACGACTTCGCTTCCTTTTTCTCTTGCGTCATCTCATTTGCGTCGAGAACCAGATGATCAGGTACGGCCGGAACGTTGAATTCTGCAGCCTTGATATTTTGCCAGCAAAGTTCCAGTTTGCAGTACTCGCCGACGTTCCGAACATTTGCAGACGTATTTCTGAAAGCGGCAGCAACCTGTGGGGCAAGAGAGGCGATCAGCTCTTGAAGCTCGTCCGGGACGGATTGAGTATTCCAGATTTGCCCCCAGTTTAGGCTTGCCTTCCCTTGGCGATCGATCACCTCGGCGATCCAAGAAAGTGTATAGGCAACTGTCTGGGATTTATAACCGCGATCATCTTTGTACCAGTCGGAACCAGCAACATGCTTGTCGGTCCAGCGAAATATCAGCCCCATCGCGCAAGCATTTCTATACCAAACTTCGTTAAATTGGGTAGGCGCGGACTTCCAGTCCTTCGCGGTTTGATCAGCGAAGGCCATGAACGCTTTTTGCGCTCCTCTGGATACAACGTAAGGTTTTCTTTCAAAACTCAGAACATATTTCGCAAGGTCGGTCTTTTCGATAAGTTTATCTCTCGGATACTCCAGCTGGTATTTTCTCTTTCCTGCAACGGACGCGTACGCCATGCCGTCACGGTACTGCCCGCGCGCGCGCTCATAAAACCATTTGTCGCCCGTCATCGCACCGTTCTGAGGCGGTGCGGTCATTATCCGGGAGTAACGCTCCATTTGCAGATGGAACGGATGGCTCGAGAAGAAGTCTGCCTCTGATATACGATTCTGAGTGTTGGCGTACCGCGAAATTTTTGGTACGACCTGCTCGATATGGGCAGGTGGAACTACTGAGAGTTTCATTTGCACGTGAACACGTTCAAGCGGTGAATTTGCGACATCCTTTGCGTATAGGATAGACGCCGTCGTCTGGCCGCCATTCACGATCTGAAGGTTATGAATAGCTGCGATTCCTAGTTGCCCGTCTTCGAGTGTTTCGAGCGTAACCGCCGATGCGGTCGCGGTTAGGCCGTTGTTGTAAGCAAAGAACATCTCCGGCGTCTTCTTGATTGTTTCCAGAATACCCTTGTTCACCTTCGTCTTAGCCTGGAGATAGGTCCGGACGTTCTGTTCGAGCAGTCGCGCCCCGTATAGACCGTAGATTTCAGCAAGCACTGGGCCAGGAATAGCAAGAAGGTAGGATTGATGTTCCTCGGTGTTTGTCGAGGCCTTGAGACAGGCAATCGGCGCTCCGGCAATACCTGCGATATTGACTTCGATAGACTCTGGAATTCGAAAGCTTTTCTGGATTTCGAAATAGCGAATCGCGTCAAGGACGCTATAAACAATCGGCACACCGCCTACTTGCTCGCCCAGTTGTGGCGGCCGTTTGGCCGCCAGTCGGGCGTTGGAAAAAAGGATGATGCGAACTCTCTTGATGAGATCGCGTGCTAAGTAGATGGGATAGGCCGCGGCAAACGCTGGGCTTGTTTCTTCAATTGAATTGATAAACACCGATGAGCAGGCATTCTCGAAGAAGGCAGTGGCTTGCTTGAACGCTGAGGTCAGGCGGTCACTATGTAGAGGTTCCAGTTCCGTTCCGTTTCGAAAATCGCAGACGGCGAGATAAAGCGTTCCGCGATCGGTATCCAGCCCGTAGCCGTCGATTCGGTATGGCCGCCGTCCACCTTCTTTGTGACTGTAGGTGTATTCCAAGTCGATGGTGTCACCGTTGTCTGACGCCGCTGCAACATAGAGCTCGAAAAAGGCCTCTTGCTGGAAGATGCCCCGTGCCTCTGCTTCTAGAAGAATATCCTCTCGTAGGACTTCGAATGTTTGCTGCAACTCGCTCATACTTCGATTCCCTCGAAGGCATCATCATGACTGATGATGAAGGGAGCGCAGTCGCTCACGCGAATGCTGTAGTTAACCATCTCTACGCCGGGGCGGAGATCACTGCGCTCGATACGAGGAAACTCACTGGACACCTCATAGAAAATGCGATCAACGAGAACCCAGCTTTCCTCGTTATATTCCGGCTGTTCCTGATATCCCGCTTCCAGCAGAGCGATCTCAAAGTGTTCCAGCGCGCCTGTGCCAGCCTCGGCAAAAGCGTCCCGAATCTCCGAAACAAGAGTATTTAGAGTCCGAGCCGCTGAGGCGGCGGATGGCAGCGGGGCGATACCCTGATTGCAGAGCAGGATGCGTCCCTGAACCGGATCGAGTTGATCTTCGGAAGAAATCCGGATTCGCCGGTCGGCAGTCACCACCTGCGTCTTGACCTCAAAGATGGTGCCGGCGACTACGAAATCCTGCTCATGACCGCCAGGGCCACTCCAGCATTTGATGGCGGCATTCCAGCCGATGCGGTCACCAAGAACATCTCGCAGAAACAGCAGTTCGCCGACTAGGCCAACTCGCTCACCTTTTGACAGTAGGCGGTCGGCCCTATGGCGTAGCATCTCCTGCCAACGGTGGACCTCCTTGATGGCTTGCAGCAGCCCCTTTCCGGACTGTGTCGGTGCAAGCTTGTCGGTCGCAAGCATGAGGCTTTTGCACATAAGGGCGAAGTTTTGGAAATTGGCCGCATCACTCAGGCTCAGCACTAATCTTGAACGCCCAGAGGCCACCGGATGGACCTCGCAGGTCACTGCCGACATCTTCGGCAGATCAAGCATCCCTGGCTCCGCGCACTCGACATCTAGCTGGAAGACAAAACATCCGTGAAAGTCGCGGCCGATCCTGAAATCGAGCGGATGGCTACTGTCAGCAAGTCGAATGTTGTAGAAACCTGGGTCAGTCGGCGCGACGATCGCCTTCCATTCACTCAGCATCCTGGGCCTCCATCATCGCTTCGGAGTCATCGTCTGCTTCTGCGGCAAAGTGCTCAAGTTGCTGCCGATAGACCGCATTTACTTGGTAGGTTCTCTCCTTGGCCGGTTTACCGGTCTCGGGCATGCAGAAGGACAGCGTGACGATGTTATCGCCAAGTTTGAGATCGTCGTCGCACTCGTCTCGATCGTCGCGCAGCTTCGCGCTGAAGACATGCACCAACATCATTGGCCGTTCGCGTACAGAGCAGGCGGCGCGTTCCTTCTTATAAATCTCATCCCGATATGCAGCATCCGCCGCCGCCTTCTGTATGTCGGACAGGCCGATTTGCGCGTCCCCGGGGTCGGCGACGCGGTTCTTGCTGCCATATACTCGATAGGTGCCCTTCTGAATTGTTCCTTGATCCCGAGACCTCAGATTGACCTTCTGGCCAGCAAATGGAATAGGGTCGCCCGACTGGCGCATGGGAAGTACCACATCCCATTTTGCGAGTTCATCGGTGACGCGGTCCTGAACATAGTCCCCTAGAAGGGATGTGTCGGAAATCACCGAGAGATCGGGATGATCCACGAACTTGAACTCGCGCATGAGGCCGAGTACGTCGCGACCGTCTGCGGCCCAGCGAATGTAGCCCTTCTGTATTTCAGCGGGGCTTCCGAGCGCGATGAGAAATTGTTCGACCGCCTTGCGATGTGCCTTTCCGATGACAGGATCATTTGGGAGCGCGAAACCCTCGATGTGACGCGCGGAATAGTCCTGAGCGATTTTGAGCTTCTCGGCCGTCCGCATCTTGTTCGCCGCAGTTACCCGGATGGCGAGCGGGCTCTGCCGGACTTTGAGGCCGAAATCGCGCGGCGTGCGGCGGGCGGCCTGCATGCGTTTAATCTCGCTTCTCAATTCTTCGGTCGCCTCGTCTACAAATTCGTAATGGTCGAAGGACACCTGCGGCAGATAGAGGCGGCAATATTCCTCATATCCTGGTCGGTAACCGAACCAGCGCGCCATCTGCATAAGGGTGTCGCTGGCAGTAGCGTTCCGCAGGAGATAGGAGACCGTGAGACCTTCGAGCGTTAGGCCGCGTGAAAGCGCCAGCCCGCCGATGGCGATGACATGAAGACCTTCTGATTTGCGCAGTGAATAATCGAGCTTGCCACCCCGCATATTGACAGTGCGGACTTCGATGGACTGGACACCTTCATTGAGGACTTTAAGCAGATCGGGCCAGTTGAGCCCAGTGTTATCGAACTCGACGGTGAAGCTGTTTTCGAGATCATCCATGATGTCATCGTTGATCTGATCAAGCGGCAGCGATGCATGGACCGAGACCGCGTCCTTGATCTCCGTAAGATATTCGTAAACGAGTCCGAGAATTTTGTCCTGGATGGCATTGAATCGGCTGACGTTGATCATCATCGAACAGTGGGCTTTGCCCTTATCTTGGAATACCCTTATGGCCCTCGTTATACAAAATACACGGATCGCGTGGCGGAGACTGTCCGGTATGTCGGTAACATTATCTCCGCTTTTGTGTTTCAGCGGCAGCAGCGCTCGATAGTCATCGATGACCCTGACCATGCTCGGGCGTAAGTCACCACCCTCGCGGAAAATTCGATGTGAACCTGCATAATTGGTAGGCGGATCAAGCGCCTTGATAAAGTTTCCGGGAAAAAGGTCATCCGTCTCCATTTCCTCCGTCGTTTCCGGGTCGATGAAAATGTTGGCAAACGGTGTAGCGGTATAACCGATATATGCCGAGCGCGGAAAACGCGACAGAATCTGTCGGATGACGCCGTTGATGGCGGTAGTTCGCTTGGGATCACTGGCCGTGTTGATAGACGCATTGTCGGCTTCATCGTCGACCAGCAGAAGTGGCAGCTCATAGCCGCCTGTCTCTCCCTGTTTCTCGATCCAGTGTGCGAGACGTTCAAGGATGGATTTGTTTTTTTTGGTTATGAAGATCATCGGCTCCTGATGACCTGAGATGCCGAAATAGATTCCATCCTTGCCGCTCGAGAAATCGGCTACCCGAGTTGTGCCGTAGGAGGGGATTCGTCGCGTCGCTGCGTAACTCTGGATCGGCAGCGACTGCTGTGCAGCCGCGCCAAACATCGAGACCTTGCCAATAAATGTCTCGTCAATTCGTTCCTGCGTCTGGGCACGCAGCGAGTTGGTGATCCCTGCGAGCAGGATAATGACACGGTAGCCCGCGTCGGCTGCCTTGCAGATCAGGGCAGAGTAGTTGGTAGTCTTGCCCGACTGGACATTTCCCATGACCATGCCGCGAACTGCGCCGTAGAGTTCGTCTTTCGGATTGCCGCATTGGTCGAGAATTTCATCCGTGTCGGAGTCGAGGGTAGCAAGCACGGGCGATGGGAGAATACCCGTCTCGAGATAGTATTTGCGTAGGCGGTTCCAGTAATAGAAATCAAGCTCCGGCCGTATTGTTGCCAGCCAAGGCCGGTGGCCCTTTGTAATAACCGCCCCCCGCTTCTGGGTAACCGTAAAACTCGCTTCCAGTTCGCGGATAACCGCATTGATGGCTGGCTCATCGAGGTTTTTAAACGGCCCATCGCGAACGATTGAAGTGATCACACCTTCGGGTAATCCTTGTCCTTGGGAAATGTCTTCGCCATATTGCTTGGTGATGGTCGAGCGGAAATACGCAAGTTCGCTATCAAACATTTACTACCACCTTTTGTCCTTGAGGTGTTTTACGACGAGGTCGGCTTGACTAGCCCACGGTTCGGTTGATGCAAGAAGTTCACGCAGCGCTTTCATGTCGCCGCCTGAGTGAAGCAGCAGTGAGGGGAGGGCTGTGTCGAGCTTGTCGAGAAATCTGTCCTTGTCTAGTACGCCCTGATTCATCATTTCCGGGCGAGACGAATAATCTTCGCCGATGCTTACAATTGGGAAGCAGTCCTCGATGATTGCGAGCGCTGCTGCAAAGGCTTTACCTCTGTTTCTATCCTCGTCCTCTAGCATACCGGCGATCAGCGGGTGTTCGCGGTTGACATAATAGCGAACCTCACCGTTTCGCACGTATTTCGCCCAGACCGACGTTTTTCCAGCTCCTTCGCGGATTCGTCCGCCGCGGGACTGAAATACCTTTCCCGATCTGCTCTTGAGTCCGCCGACGATGTCCTTCAAACGGCTCTTGAGCCCCGAGGGAAGCTGTGCGTCTGCCTTGTCGAGCGTGATCTTCCATATCGCATCGAGGGAGTTGGGGATGTTGACGGCGATCCGGACAAGTTGCGACAACTCGCCGTGCCTCACCAGTCGAAACCAGGTCCCGTGTATGATGAGCCGGTGCTGCCGATAGACATAGAAGCCTTGATTGCGAACGAAACCTTCTACACCGCTGAGCTGATCGTGCTCGCCCGCAGTTAACTTCGAATAGTGCGGTAGGATGAAGGCCTGCACCTCAATAGGCTGGCCACCGAGGTTAAGCGTTTCCTTCGGCTGAGCCTGCGTCGCATCATGGTGGCGCAGGAAAGGATCTGTCGGCTTCAGCGCGCTACCATTGAAACTGATTCTGAGTTTCCGAAGGCCTTCTTCGCCTCCCAGATAGCGATGGAAGATGAGTGACAGCTGCTTTTGGGCATGCGCGACTAGATCATTGAAGCCCTTGCCACCAACTTGGCCATATTCGGACAGGCGATCGCACATGCGCCAGATGATCTCCGTCCCGTCGCGCTCAAGCAGCAGCTGATCGGCCAGAGCTTCGATCTCATCGGGCTCAAAAATTCCCATCTTCCAGTCGGCGATATCATCCAGATTCCAAGACGCCCCGGACAGAACGCCATTCTGTCTCGTGACGACGGTCAAGTGCCGGCATTGTGAAAGTGATGCCGACTTCATGCCCCACCCGAAACGGCCGAGGTCATCAGGAGCCCGTTCCTCATTGGGATTGGTGCTGGCGGGTTTCATCGCCCGATGAAGTTCGACCTCCGTCATTCCGGATCCATCGTCCAGAATCCTGACCTCGGGCCCATCATCCTTCCGGATGCATTTGATATCGATGCTGTGGGCTCTCGCCTTGATGCTATTGTCGAGAAGATCGGCAAGAGCACTCGACAGGTCGTAATTCCCGAAGCTACGCGCCGACGTCATCAGCGCAGACGCGTCAGGAGGATTATTTACATGCCTCATATATCCCCCACTCAATTCGCCACAAGACGCTGGGGAAAAGCCCCTGCTTAAAGATTTTTTGTCTTCGACCAGCCCGAGCGGATCTGAAATTCGGCTGTTGTCGATAGCCCTCGAATGTGGCATCTGCCACTTAGAATCCGACAACTATAGTAGCAAATTGCCTTTTTCGCTGCTCGCAGACGTCTATATGTGTTGGGACAAGCCTGCCCGCGATTCCCAAAAATCAACGCAATATCTCAAGCCTGACGTGAGCCTATGGGTAACGGATGCTTCATCAGTCATACGCAAGTCATTGGAGAACAGAATGGAACACTTCAAATAAAAGAACTGCCCCCATGCAAAACCCCACTCCCAAATCACCGAACGCCTGAACAACCGCCGCTTCACCGTAGCCGGCAACACCCACGGACTCTCCGGTGTAGGCCGCGTGACCGGCCCCGATACCATCGAGCTGCTTTTTCACTGCATCACCAACGACGGTGAGATTCCGGCCGGCTGGTCGCGTGACACGGTGGGGGTTGATGAAGCAGGGCGGACCGACGCTGGTGTGTATGGGATTGGTTGTCGGGTGCGGAGGGTGGTGGGGAGTCGAGTTATGTGGAGGTTTTGGAGTAGCGATTCGGGATTCGCTGATTAGCATAGAAAAATCCGCTGCTTGAAAACTCAAGGAGCGGATCGTTTGATGAATTTGAGCATTCAGAATCCGCGCATCAACCGTGAAGCCTTACGCCACCAGGATTCATGCTGGTTGAAAGGATTCTCCGCCAACACACACGGCATATCCCGCAGTCGAATCCACGGCTCATCCTGCCAATGCAGCATGCAGAGCGACATCTTCGGCCAATCCAGCACGCTCAGCATGGGGCGCTCGACCGTCCGTGATGGCCGTGCATCCACGAAGCGCGGGCACAACCTGATGCGTCAGCCAGGGTAGGTGGATCAGGGTTAACCGTCAACCAGCGACTTTTCCTTCCTTCCAGGAAACAAAACGAAATCTGGACAACGGCATAGAGTAAATTATGCTGTGTTTATATCCAGTATCTGGTCGCCGTTAATTTCTATCTTGGCCCGAATCCGTGTTGCTAAGCCTGATGCCACGGATCCCAAGAAACTTCATTTACTTTGAGGTTTACTGGGCTAGAATGGTGATCATTCGTCACAGCTTTGACCCAGAGGAATATCGGGCTCATGAATCTTTTTGAAACACCATCTTTTGAATCCTTGAGCGAAACGACTTCGGACACCCATGAACCGGATACCCACCCTGTGACTGATCTTGCACTGCTTCACAAGCTGCTGGAGATCTACGATCAAGGGCAGCTCGCTGAAATTCTCAACGATGTCAGCCCTTCTCAGTGGTGCCGTGAAACCATCAATCGTTGGGTTAAAGGCAAGGCTTCCCCAAAGCTTTCCCATGTTGAATTCACTCGCCTGGAAGCTTTGTTGCCCAAGCGCTTGAACCACAAACCGTCCTTCACCTTCATCGATCTTTTCGCCGGTATCGGTGGGATCAGAAAAGGTTTTGAAGCCATCGGAGGAGAGTGCCTGTTCACATCCGAATGGAACAAGTACGCCGTTAAAACCTACAAGGCGAACCACTTCTGCGATCCGGCTCGTCACCGCTTCAATCTGGATATCCGCTCGGTCACGCTTTCAGACAAGCCCGAAGTGAGTGACGCAGATGCCTACGAGAACATAAGACGCGAAATTCCTGATCACGATGTCCTGTTGGCAGGTTTTCCGTGCCAGCCATTTTCCTTGGCAGGCGTATCCAAGAAAAACTCCTTGGGGCGCAAACACGGTTTCGAATGCGAGACCCAAGGCACCCTGTTTTTCGACGTTGCACGGATTATCGCCGCGAAACGGCCAGCCGCATTCCTGCTTGAAAACGTGAAGAACCTGAAAAGCCACGATAAAGGGAATACGTTCCGGATCATTTGCGAAGCGCTGGATGAATTGGATTATGAGGTTGCAGATGTAAATGCGCCGAAGGGCTCTGACCCGAAGGTCATCGATGCCAAGCACTTTGTGCCGCAGCATCGTGAGAGAATCGTGCTGGTAGGTTTTCGCCGTGATCTGAATGTTCACCAAGGTTTCACGCTGCGTGACATCAGTAAATTGATACCCAAGCAGCGACCGAGCTTCGGCGATTTACTTGATAAAAAAGAAGTGGACAGTAAATACACCTTGACGCCGAAGCTTTGGGATTACCTCTATCGGTATGCTGCAAAGCACCGAGCGAAAGGTAACGGTTTTGGATTTGGTTTGACTCGTCCAAATGACGTAGCACGCACGCTATCGGCTAGATACCACAAGGACGGTTCGGAAATCCTGGTTGACCGCGGGTTTGTGGACAGCTTGGACTTCAACAGTGAGCTGAATCAACTGAATCGTCCACGTCGGCTTACCCCACATGAGTGCTCGCGTTTGATGGGTTTCGACAAACCGGGGGAAAGCAAATTTGTGATTCCTGTATCTGATACCCAAGCGTACCGTCAGTTTGGTAACTCTGTGGCCGTTCCGGTTTTTGAAGCTGTGGCTCGGTTGATGAAAGATCGTATTTTGGCTGCAAAGGAAAAAACTGCTGACACGGAGCGACCACAGTTGGAGTTTGCCCTTCCCGAGTGAAGGGATACCCCTCCAGCAGTAAGTCCGGAGCGTTTGTGCTCCGGCGCGTCGATCGACATTCTCGAATGCATCGGATAGCTCACTTCCAACCTTGAGAGTACTCGCTCCTGAGGTATACAAAGGGGGGGTAGCTATCGATTGCATGGGGGTGGTTTTTTGGTCGACATTGTGGATGTGTCAACACGCTCTCGAATGATGGCTGGCATTCAGGGTAAAAATACCAAACCAGAAGTTTTGATCCGTAAAGCCTTGCATGCCCGTGGCTTTCGCTTCCGCTTGCACGTTAAACATCTCCCCGGTAAACCTGATCTGGTCTTACCAAAATACAACGCAGTGGTGTTTGTGCACGGCTGCTTTTGGCACGGACACACCTGTCGATATTTCAAAGTCCCCCAGACGCGACCTGATTTTTGGTTGGAAAAAATCGGTAAAAATCAGATCAGAGACCGATCCCATGAAACGTCCCTGTTGGGTCAAGGGTGGAGGGTTCTTGTCGTTTGGGAGTGCGCCGTAAGGTCAATGAAGCGAGAAAAATCACTTTTATTGATTGACCTCATGACTGAGTGGCTGATAAACGGTAATGAATATTTACAGATAGATGAAAACGCATGTTCACTGACCGCATTAGTGACTACTTCGAAGGTGTAGCCGCCAAATATTTGAGTGCTGTGGACGCAGATCCAGGCCGCTCTCATCAGCACGAAATTGGTGGTCTTCCTGCTGCAGGATTTAAGCAGTACCTAGGTACTCCCGGGAAGAGCGAAGAATATCGATTCAAAGCCAAGCAAATTTATTTTACGGATGAATCTGTTGCGCCCGATATCAGTGAGGGGATGGTCACTTGGTATGACTGTCGACGAAAGCAACCTCATAGAAGCGCTGAGTTTCGTCTCTATTACAATACGAATGCAGTAACTGAGTTGCTCGAAGAGGGGGATTTTCTTCTGGTAGCGAAGATGCGCGACGGTTCATTGCTGATGATATTCACACCAGCAGGTAGCACGGTTGAGAGCCAATTGCGGCTCCTGTTCGGTCTGGATCACGTAGGCGAAAGCTTCACCTCAGGAACGCTGGACTCTGTGCAGTTGCTTTTACCGTTACGGTTAATGCTGGAAGACTTGGGGATTGAAGTAAGTCCAATTGAAACGGGTGATGATGTTTGGCTTGAACAACTCGTTCATTTGTTTGGAGGAAAAGCTTTTCCAACGACATCAGCATTCTCGGTTTATGCGAGAAAATCTATTGAGGAAATGGTCGACCCTCTTCATTGTCCCGATCAGACCATCCTTGACTGGATGGAGCATGAAGAAAAGCTTTTTCGTATTTATGAGCGGCATTTGGTTCAGCAGCGACTTCGCACCGGGTTTGGCGAGGAGGGTGATGACGTAGATGAGTTCATCAGTTTCTCTTTGAGCGTGCAAAATCGTCGGAAATCCAGGGTGGGACATGCATTTGAAGGCCATCTGGATGAAATTTTCCGATTGCACGGTTTGCGATTTCAACAGGGACGAGGTAAAGGTTTAACAACTGAAAATAACTCAAGGCCTGATTTCATATTTCCGGGTTTTGCTGAGTACCGCGACTCTGACTTTCCAGCAGAGAAGTTATTTATGCTAGGGGCGAAGACAACGTGTAAGGATCGTTGGCGCCAGGTTTTGAGCGAGGCTCACAGGATTGCTGAAAAGCACTTGGTTACGATGGAAGCCGCTATCAGTGAAAGTCAGACCATGGAAATGCAATCTCATGGCTTGCAGCTTGTAGTGCCCAAAAAAATACAAGCGACATATTCTGGTTCACAAAGAGGTTGGTTGATGGAGCTTGAGAGTTTTATTGCTCTTACGAAAGATCATAATTGCTGATTGGCTGTATTTTGGCCTTCGTTAATCTCAAGAAGGCCAAGGCTTATCTTTAGTGAGCGAAACAGGGGAGCACTAGAGTCTCGGGCCGACACGGCACTGAGCACTCATGCTTCTAAAACGCCCAATAAAATCGCGGGGTATCACCTACCTGCATTTTGTCGAAAATATCTGCCGCAAAACGGAACTCGACGCTAATGTATGTGTTTTTATCCAGTAATTGGGGTGTTTAACAGTAACTTCAGGTAATACATGGCCGCCTGAGTTGAAAAGCATCAAGCAGGTCTCCATATTGGTGTTGGCCCAGGCCCGTGAGGAGTTCTCTGCGCGAGGTTTCTGGAATTTATAGCGGTCGCGGCTAACGAAGGAAAAAGGAATGTCTTCTAGACCTGTTGTCCTTAAACCAGCATGTATCAAAACGCTTGTAGCGGTGGAAGCTCACCCCGAGCGCTCGCACCAGCATGAATTCAATGGGGTGGTAGAGTTACAAAAGGTGTTCGGTGAAGACCGAGCAGAGTTCCAAGCCTTTTTCTCTGTACGTGGGGATGACACAAGCTATCGGGCAGGAGTTACTTGGTACGACTCCAGAGAAAGGCATCCCACCCGCTCAGAACACAGGCTCTATTTTCAGGGCAACCCGGTGATGGACCAAGCGCAGGAAGGAGACAACATTCTGATTGGATTTGATGCTCAAAATCAGCTGCATTGCATTCTCATTCCTTCCACTGCGGGTGGTGATTACCGTCGCTACGCCGGTTGGACCCCTGTCCAGTAAAAGAGAAATTCTATCCGCCAGTGGCATTTGCCGCTGGTAGATTGAATCGTCAGGGATTTAGTAGATGCATTTAAAAAAGAGTCGAAGGGGGCGAATTAGCTTTTTTCCAATAAAAAGCCCTGAACAAGTCAGGGCTTTTTGATTTTACCAATCTGCCGATTTAGATCATGACCGGAAATTCGTGGCTAGCTCCAGAAATCAATCCCAGCTCAAAGCCCCACCAGTCTGATACTCAATAACCCGCGTCTCAAAGAAATTCTTCTCTTTCTTCAAGTCCATAATCTCGCTCATCCAAGGGAACGGGTTAGTCGTCCCCGGATACTCTTCCTTCAACCCAATCTGCGACAAACGACGGTTAGCGATGAACTTGAGGTAGTCCTCCATCATCGCCGCGTTCATGCCCAACACGCCACGAGGCATGGTGTCACGAGCGTATTCGATCTCCAGCTGAGTGCCCTGCAGAATCATCTGCGAAGCTTCTTCCTTCATTTCAGCATCCCACAAATGCGGGTTTTCGATTTTGATCTGGTTGATCACGTCGATGCCGAAGTTCAGGTGCATGGATTCGTCGCGCAGGATGTATTGGAACTGCTCGGCGACGCCGGTCATTTTGTTGCGGCGGCCCATGGAGAGGATCTGAGTGAAGCCGCAGTAGAAGAAGATGCCTTCCAGGACGCAGTAGTAGGCGATCAGGTTGCGCAGCAGTTCTTTGTCGGTTTCGACGGTGCCGGTTTCGAACTTCGGATCGGAGATCGAGCGGGTGTATTTCAGGCCCCAGGTGGCTTTTTTCGCGACCGACGGGATCTCGTGGTACATGTTGAAGATTTCGCCTTCATCCATGGCCAGCGATTCGATGCAGTACTGGTAGGCGTGGGTGTGGATCGCCTCTTCGAAGGCCTGGCGCAGGATGTACTGGCGGCATTCCGGGTTGGTGATCAGGCGGTACACGGCCAGGACCAGGTTGTTGGCAACCAGGGAGTCGGCGGTGGAGAAGAAGCCGAGGTTGCGCATCACGATGCGGCGCTCGTCGTCGGTCAGGCCTTCCGGGTTTTTCCAGAGGGCGATGTCGGCGGTCATGTTGACTTCTTGCGGCATCCAGTGGTTTGCGCAGCCGTCCAGGTACTTCTGCCAGGCCCAGTCGTACTTGAAGGGTACGAGTTGGTTGAGGTCGGCGCGGCAGTTGATCATGCGCTTTTCGTCAACGGCGACACGGGCGGAGGCGCCTTCGAGTTCGGCGAGGCCTTCGGCGACGTCGAGGGAGTCCAGGGCGGCTTTGGCGCGGGCAACGGCGGCGGAGTCAGCGGCGGTCACGGCACGGGCTTCCAGGGCGGCGGCACCGCCGGCGCTGTCGAGACGGTCCATGTTGGCTTCGGTGGCGTGGCCAGCGTTGGCGCTCTTGACTGCTACTTCCGTGTCTTCTTTGTCGAATTCGTCCCAGCTCAGCATGACGTGTCGTCTCCTGCGTGAGGGCCAGTGTGCCCGTGTGAAATTGGATGGTCGGTTTTTCACACGGCCTTACTGGCCGCGTTGGATCTAAAGGAATCGTTTTTTGCGGCAGCTATACGCAGGCATCAAACAGAATTTTGTACGGGGTTCCGAGAGCCACTGATGGGCGCAGCAAGCGTTGATCGCATGTGCGGGGCTTCAGACTGGCTTTTCGTCCCTGTAAGGGAATATTGCAGGCCCGTTTAAGGCCGCATTATAGGGAAGTTTTGCGTGCTGTGGTGCGGCGAAATGGCTCACGGATCGGTCGACGGGGGCCGTTTTTCGGTTGGAGTGAGGGTTTACAGGGCTTTGAAGGGCGTTGGCGAGGGAAGATTTTTTTTCCTGATTTTTTGCCCCGGATTATTTTTGTTCAAGAAATAACCAAAAAAGGCTTTTTTCACTACATCTTGTGTTTCGGTGGGGTTTTCTCAGGCTCCAGACACAACTAAGCCCGACCGAAGTCGGGCTGTGAAGTCACGCTGGCGGATCAGCTCAGGCGAGCGGCACCGACGTGATCAGCGCCATCGGCAGCGAGGCGGGCGGCACCGGTGTGGTCAGCGCCATCGGAAGCCAGTTTGCCTGCACCAACGTGATCAGCACCATCGGCGGCGAAGCGGGCAGCGCCGGTGTGGTCAGAACCGTCGGAGGCGACAGAGGCTTCAGTGGTGTAAGCCGCCGAGCCGGTGCGGTCGTAACCATCGGCGGCGAAGGTGTTGGCAGCCAGTACGGAGAGGGTCAGGGCGAGGATCAGTTGGGTTTTCATGGTCGTTACTCCAGTTTCGCAGGTGTTGTTTGTCTTGGGTTGCATTCAATACTACGCCGACTATTTCGATTAAAAAGCGCAAATAAATGCTTAAAAGAATCGATTGAATCGATCATTAAGGTTCGGCGCTTCATCTGCCTGATCGCGGCGGGTGGCTCGAACCTTATTGGGGGGTGAAGCAGGAGGTCAGCCGTTAGAGCAGCCGTTGCCCATGGCGCTGTAACGCAGGATGTGTCGTTGGCCGTGAGAGTCTTCGTATTCCATTTTCATCGGTACAACTTCACACACGTTCGGCGCTTCGCTCATGGAGATCACTTTGGCGATGTCCAGATGGGTGGAGTAGGTGTATTCCTCTATTGCCGGTTGTTGCTGCGCGACATCAGCCGGGACCTCGTTTGCCATGGCGGTTGCGCACAGACTGCTGAGGGCCAGAACTAATAAAGCTTTCATTTCGGATTTACCTTTTGGAGGTCGAAAGGGGGCACGCAATCTTGTTGGGATTGCGCGTGGAGCTTCGGTATCAGGGTTTTGATTAACTGCCTTCGTGGGGGCTGCAACTGGGTTAATCAGGTTGCCTTGTTGGCGTGGCTGATTTTAGGTGTACGCGCCTCGTCCATATAGCCGTGGATTTGATAAACACTTTTGACGTATTTCGTAACAATCCCCGAAAACTGGGTAATTACGCCCTGTGTAGGAGCTGGCGCAGGCTGCGATCTTTTGATCCCGTTTTTTAAGAGCAAGGTCAAAAGATCGCAGCCTGCGGCAGCTCCTACCTCGTTTGGGGGACGACGAAACGTCTGCGGTTTGGCAGGCTGGGGACCTATTTACGACAATTTGTAGGGGCTTGTTACTACCATCGTCGAATGGTTCTATAGCCCCGGCCCGGCTAAAACAGGGTCATACAAAAACAACTATTCCACCGAGGTAAGAAAGATGAGTGCGGCTTCCCTGTATCCCGTTCGTCCCGAGGTTCTGGCTAACACGCTGACCGACGAGGCGACCTACAAGGCCATGTACCAGCAGTCGGTCGTCAACCCGGACGGCTTCTGGCGCGAGCAAGCCAAGCGCCTCGACTGGATCAAGCCTTTCACCACGGTGAAGCAGACTTCCTTCGACGATCACCATGTCGACATCAAATGGTTCGCCGACGGCACCCTGAACGTTTCCTACAACTGCCTCGACCGTCATCTGGCCGAGCGCGGTGATCAGGTCGCGATCATCTGGGAAGGCGATGACCCTGCCGAAAGCCGCAACATCACTTACCGCGAACTGCACGAGCAAGTGTGCAAGTTCGCCAACGCCCTGCGTGGCCAGGACGTACACCGCGGCGACGTGGTGACTATCTATATGCCGATGATCCCCGAAGCCGTGGTCGCCATGCTGGCCTGTACCCGGATCGGCGCGATTCACTCGGTGGTGTTCGGCGGTTTCTCGCCGGAAGCCCTGGCCGGTCGTATCATCGACTGCAAATCCAAAGTGGTGATCACGGCCGACGAAGGCATTCGTGCCGGCAAGAAGATCCCGCTCAAGGCCAACGTCGACGACGCCCTGACCAACCCGGAAACCAGCAGCATCCAGAAAGTCATCGTGTGCAAGCGCACCGGCGGCGACATCAAGTGGAACCAGCATCGCGACATCTGGTTCGAGGACCTGATGAAAGTGGCCGGCACCGTGTGCGCGCCGAAAGAGATGGGCGCCGAAGAAGCGCTGTTCATCCTTTACACCTCGGGTTCCACCGGCAAGCCGAAGGGCGTGCAGCACACCACTGGCGGCTATCTGCTGTACGCAGCCATGACCCACGAGCGCGTGTTCGACTACCGCCCGGGTGAAATCTACTGGTGCACCGCCGACGTCGGCTGGGTCACCGGCCACAGTTACATCGTCTACGGCCCGCTGGCCAACGGCGCGACCACGCTGCTGTTCGAAGGCGTGCCGAACTACCCGGACATCACCCGGGTGGCGAAGATCGTCGACAAGCACAAGGTCAACATCCTCTACACCGCACCGACCGCGATCCGCGCCATGATGGCTTCGGGCACCGCCGCTGTTGAAGGCGCCGATGGCAGCAGCCTGCGCCTGTTGGGTTCGGTGGGCGAGCCGATCAACCCGGAAGCCTGGGACTGGTACTACAAGAATGTCGGCAAGTCCCGTTGCCCGATCGTCGATACCTGGTGGCAGACCGAGACCGGCGGCAACATGATGAGCCCGCTACCGGGGGCGCACGCGCTCAAGCCAGGCTCTGCGGCGCGTCCGTTCTTCGGCGTGGTGCCGGCCCTGGTGGACAACCTGGGCAACATCGTCGAAGGCGAGGCCGAGGGCAACCTGGTGATTCTCGATTCGTGGCCAGGTCAGGCACGTACGCTGTTTGGCGACCATGACCGCTTCGTCGACACTTACTTCAAGACCTTCCGTGGCATGTACTTCACCGGTGACGGTGCGCGTCGTGACGCTGACGGTTACTACTGGATCACCGGTCGCGTGGACGACGTGCTCAACGTGTCCGGCCACCGCATGGGCACCGCCGAGATCGAAAGCGCGATGGTCGCTCACCCGAAAGTCGCCGAAGCCGCAGTGGTCGGTGTGCCGCACGACATCAAGGGGCAGGGCATTTATGTTTATGTCACTCTTAAAAACGGTGTAGAGCCGAGCGAGCAGCTGCGCCTGGAACTGAAAAACTGGGTGCGCAAGGAGATCGGTCCGATTGCTTCGCCGGATGTGATTCAGTGGGCGCCGGGGCTGCCGAAGACTCGTTCGGGCAAGATCATGCGCCGGATTCTGCGCAAGATTGCGACGGCTGAATATGATGGGTTGGGTGATATTTCCACCCTGGCTGATCCGAGTGTGGTGCAGCATTTGATTGATACCCACAAGACGATGAATGTCGCGTAAGCGCGGGTTCTGAGTCACTGAAAGCCCTGTCAGGTGTTGAGCCTGGCGGGGCTTTTTTGTGCCTGGGCTGGCCTCTTCGCGGGCAGGCCCGCTCCCACAGGGATTTGCGGTGTATATGCGATCTGAACCACACCACAAAACCTGTGGGAGCGAGCTTGCTCGCGATGGCGGTTTGTCAGGTGCCACTTAAACATCGGCCAATAAATATCGGCTTCGGCCGTAGGACGATTCCCACTGTTACCTGCGTTCTTTCAGGTTACTGAATGTGTAACCGCGTCGCGCCAATACGGGGCATTGGGAAACGTCGGTACTCAAATCCGGTCCTTAAATGCCCTTGAAAAAAATAAGCCATTACACTGCGCTTGCCGGATTAGAAGGGTTTGCCAATAATAGGCCCGCAATTTGCAATATAGATCGGTTCAATATCTTTTGCTCTTGCATGATTTTGCAGGGCTGTCAACGTGCTAAAACGGCTTTCTCAGTGCTTCTGTAATTAGTTGTCGCATTGAAGAAATATCGGCCTCGGGCCTGTCGTTAGAATGCCGATCACTCGCTCGTCGTTGCTCGTGTTGAATTTCAACACCCGCTTCCCAGGACGCAGCACTGCTTTCCGGTTCCACTCACTCGCATATTGGGCTGTTGCTCACTCTGCCGTTTTTGCCCTTTACCGATGGAGTCCCAAGATGAAGAAACTCGTGCTGCTTGGCGCCCTGGCACTGTCCGTGCTGTCCTTGCCAACCTTCGCCGATGAAAAACCTCTGAAAATCGGTATCGAGGCGGCTTACCCTCCGTTCGCGTCCAAGGCACCGGACGGCAGCATCGTTGGTTTCGACTACGACATCGGCAACGCGCTGTGTGAAGAAATGAAGGTCAAGTGCGTGTGGGTCGAGCAAGAGTTCGACGGTCTGATCCCTGCGCTCAAGGTGCGCAAGATCGACGCGATCCTGTCGTCCATGTCGATCACTGAAGATCGCAAGAAGTCCGTGGACTTCACCAACAAGTACTACAACACCCCGGCTCGCCTGGTCATGAAAGCCGGCACTCAGGTCAGCGAAGGCCTGACCGAGCTCAAGGGCAAGAACATCGGTGTGCAGCGTGGTTCCATCCACGAGCGTTTCGCCCGCGAAGTCCTGGCCCCGCTGGGTGCCGAGATCAAGCCTTACGGTTCGCAGAACGAGATTTACCTCGACGTGGCCGCCGGCCGCCTCGACGGCACCGTGGCAGACGCTACGCTTCTGGATGACGGTTTCCTGAAAACCGACGCCGGTAAAGGTTTCGCCTTCGTCGGCCCTGCGTTCACCGACGTCAAATACTTCGGCGACGGCGTAGGCATCGCGGTTCGCAAGGGTGACAAGGAAGATCTGGACAAACTCAACAATGCTATCGCGGCCATCCGTGCGAACGGCAAATACAAGCAAATCCAGGACAAGTACTTCGCCTTCGATATCTACGGCAAGTAACTCGTCCCAGCGACAAGTCCGAAATGGCGCAAGCAACAGGATCTCTGAGGTTTGCGCCATTTTTTCATCCCAACTTTCGAGGACCTGAATCATGTTGAAAGGCTACGGGGCTGTCATCCTCGATGGCGCTTGGCTGACGCTTCAGCTCGCCTTGTCGTCCATGGCCATGGCCATCGTTCTGGGCCTGATCGGCGTGGCACTGCGTCTGTCGCCGGTGCGCTGGCTGGCCTGGCTGGGCGACCTGTATTCCACGGTGATCCGCGGTATTCCCGACCTGGTGCTGATCCTGCTGATTTTCTACGGTGGCCAGGACCTGCTCAACCGCGTCGCACCGCTGCTCGGCTTTGACGAGTACATCGACCTGAACCCGTTGGCGGCCGGTATCGGCACCTTGGGCTTCATCTTCGGTGCGTACCTGTCGGAAACCTTCCGTGGCGCCTTCATGGCGATCCCCAAGGGCCAGGCCGAAGCCGGCATGGCTTACGGCATGAGCAGTTTCCAGGTGTTCTTCCGGGTGTTGGTGCCGCAGATGATTCGTCTGGCGATTCCGGGTTTCACCAACAACTGGCTGGTATTGACCAAGGCTACCGCGCTGATTTCGGTGGTGGGTCTGCAAGACATGATGTTCAAGGCCAAGCAGGCAGCCGATGCCACCCGCGAGCCTTTCACCTTCTTCCTCGCAGTGGCGGCGATGTACCTGGTGATCACCAGTGTGTCGTTGCTGGCATTGCGTCACCTTGAGAAGCGCTACTCGGTAGGCGTAAGGGCGGCTGATCTATGATCTTCGACTACAACGTCATCTGGGAGGCCATGCCGCTGTACCTCGGCGGCCTGGTGACCACCCTCAAACTGCTCGCGCTGTCGCTGTTCTTCGGCTTGCTGTGCGCCTTGCCGCTGGGCCTGATGCGCGTCTCGAAGAACTCGGTCGTCAACATGTCGGCCTGGCTCTACACCTATGTGATCCGTGGCACGCCGATGCTGGTGCAGCTGTTCTTGATCTACTACGGTCTGGCGCAGTTCGAAGCGGTGCGTGAAAGCTTCCTCTGGCCGTGGCTGTCCAGCGCAACGTTCTGTGCGTGCCTGGCGTTCGCGATCAACACCAGCGCCTACACCGCCGAAATCATCGCCGGCAGCCTGCGTGCCACGCCGAACGGCGAGATCGAAGCGGCCAAGGCCATGGGCATGTCGCGGGTCAAGATGTACAAGCGCATCCTGCTGCCGTCGGCCCTGCGCCGTGCGCTGCCGCAGTACAGCAACGAGGTGATCA
Source organism: Pseudomonas sp. S2_F07 (assembly GCF_054668325.1). Lineage (NCBI taxonomy): Bacteria > Pseudomonadati > Pseudomonadota > Gammaproteobacteria > Pseudomonadales > Pseudomonadaceae > Pseudomonas > Pseudomonas sp. S2_F07. The sequence continues at coordinate 2,424,902 of NZ_CP162758.1, read as the reverse complement.
TGATGCTGCAGACCACCAGTCTGGCGTCCATCGTGACCCTGATCGACATCACCGGTGCCGCGCGCACGGTCAACGCCCAGTTCTACCTGCCGTTCGAGGCGTACATCACGGCCGGCGTGTTCTACCTGTGCCTGACCTTCATCCTGGTGAAGCTGTTCAAGATGGCCGAGCGCCGCTGGCTGGGCTACCTGGCCCCGCGCAAGCACTGAATACCACTGACTGACTGTTTTTGTGAGAACCGACAGCATGTACAAACTTGAAGTCCAAGACCTGCATAAACGCTATGGCAGTCACGAAGTGCTCAAGGGCGTGTCCCTGAAAGCGGCAGCCGGCGATGTGATCAGCATCATCGGTTCCAGTGGCTCCGGCAAAAGTACTTTCCTGCGCTGCATCAACCTGCTGGAGCAGCCACACGCGGGCAAGATCCTGCTCAACAACGAAGAGCTCAAGCTGGTGGCGAACAAGGACGGCGCGCTGAAGGCTGCCGACCCGAAACAGCTGCAACGCATGCGTTCGCGCCTGTCGATGGTGTTCCAGCATTTCAACCTGTGGTCGCACATGACCGCGCTGGAAAACATCATGGAAGCGCCGGTGCATGTGCTGGGCATGTCCAAGGCCGAGGCCCGCGACAAGGCCGAGCACTACCTGAACAAGGTAGGCGTGGCCCATCGCAAGGATGCTTACCCTGGGCACATGTCCGGCGGCGAGCAGCAGCGCGTGGCCATTGCCCGTGCGTTGGCGATGGAGCCGGAAGTGATGCTGTTCGACGAACCGACTTCCGCCCTCGACCCGGAGCTGGTCGGCGACGTGCTGAAAGTCATGCAGGCCCTGGCCCAGGAAGGCCGGACCATGGTCGTGGTGACCCACGAAATGGGCTTTGCCCGTGAAGTGTCGAACCAGTTGGTGTTCCTGCACAAAGGTGTGGTCGAAGAAAGCGGCAACCCGCGCGAAGTGCTGGTGAACCCGCAATCCGAGCGTTTGCAGCAATTTCTCTCGGGTAGCCTGAAGTAATCAGGGCTGCCGTTGTGCACCTTGCTAGGAGCTGCCGAAGGCTGCGATCTTTTGATCTTGATTTTTCGAGTCAAAAGATCGCAGCCTCGTTTCACTCGACAGCTCCTACAGGTTTGATCTCTGCTGGTTTTAAGATTTGCGTTCATTTACGGGCTAGCATTGGCCCATGCCTTCATCACTGTTCTCCGCTTCGGATTGCCCACCATGACTGCCCATCGAATTGGTTTCCTGATTTGGCCCAGCACTAAAGCACTGACGCTTGCGCTGGCTGAGGAGGCCTTGCGTGTTGCCCAGCGTGTGCATCCGGACGTGGTTTACGAGTTGTCGTTCCTGCAGGCCGAACCGCCGGCCGAAAGCGCCTGGCAATTGCCGGGCGAGGCGTGGGCCGGCAAGCTCGAAAACTTCCAGAAACTGTTCCTGCTCGCTGACGAACCACCGACCGCACTGGCGCCGGCGCTCAGCAGTGCGCTCAAGCAACTGGTGCGTTCCGGTTGCGTGATCGGCGGTCTGTCGGCCGGTGTTTACCCGTTGGCACAGCTGGGTTTGCTCGACGGTTATCGCGCGGCGGTGCATTGGCGCTGGCAGGACGATTTCGCCGAGCGCTTTCCGAAGGTCATTGCCACCAGCCACCTGTTCGACTGGGATCGCGATCGCCTGACGGCGTGCGGCGGCATGTCGGTGCTCGACTTGTTGCTGGCGGTGCTGGCCCGCGACCACGGTGCGGAACTGGCCGGTGCGGTGTCCGAGGAACTGGTGGTCGAGCGCATTCGTGAGGGCGGCGAACGCCAGCGTATTCCGTTGCAGAACCGCCTCGGTTCCAGCCATCCGAAGCTCACCCAGGCGGTGTTGCTGATGGAAGCCAACATCGAAGAGCCGCTGACCACCGACGAAATCGCCCAGCACGTGTGCGTGTCCCGTCGGCAACTGGAGCGCATTTTCAAGCAATACCTCAACCGTGTGCCGAGCCAGTACTACCTGGAACTGCGCCTGAACAAGGCCCGGCAGATGTTGATGCAAACCAGCAAGTCGATCATCCAGATCGGCCTGTCCTGTGGCTTCTCCTCGGGGCCGCATTTCTCCAGCGCCTATCGCAATTTCTTCGGTGCCACGCCGCGGGAAGATCGCAACCAGCGGCGCAGCAGCAGCCCGTTCGAGTTGTCATCGGTGCCGCCGGAGCGCGGTTGATCCGCGCCTGATACCGATCAGTCTTCCGGTTCGGACGCCTCGGAAGTCGACATCTCCAATTCTGCCCGATCAATCACTTCCTGAACCCCGAAGTCGACGCTGGTCAACCTGAAGTACTCAAGCAGGATTTGCAGGCTTTCTTCAGAGAGCGCATTACCCCGCAGGCTGATGCTTTCGGCGACCTCCAACGGCATTTCGAGGAGGTCGGCGGGTATCTGGCTGATCGTGTTGCCGCTCAGGTCTACGATTTCCAGGCTCTTGAGTTGCATCAGCCCGGCGGGTAATTCGGGGAGCCCGCAGTTGTCCAGTTGCAGGGTTGCCAGGTCCGTCATCTGGCTGATATCCGGAGCCAGCCCCAGGGGATTGTTTCTCAAATCGATGAATTCCAGGCGGGCCATCTCGGCCAGGTTCAGGACCGACTCCGGGGACAGGGTGATGTTGCAGTCAGGGAGATTGAGCGAGCTCAAATCGCTCATCCGGAAGATCGCCTCCGGGATATTGCCCAGCCTGAAGTCGTTGATAACGAGGGTCTTGAGTTTGGGGAAGCACTCCAGGAACCCCGTGACACCCGAAGTCAGGCCACTCTCGCTCTCCAGGTAAACCAGAGAAACATGGCTGAAATCTGCGCTAAGTGTCGGAAGGTGACCGGTAATCCACGTGTTCAGGCTCAGGTCATAAGTAGTCGCTTGCAGCGAGTCGTTGAGGTTCACTGGATCGGTTTCCCGGCGCCAGCAGCGCAGTACGGACTCTCTGAATGCGTCCCGCGTCGAATGTTCGATCAGCAGTTGCTGGGCAGTGAACGGTTGATTGCTGTGGGGGTGGACGGCTGGAATATTGCCGGTCCAGGCCGACAGGTCGTGTTCAAGGGTGGTGAGTTCGGCTTCCAGGCGGGTCAATGCGATTCGCCCCTCGTCCAGTGTGCCGGGGAGCAGGAACACGAATTTGCTGGCGTCCTCCTGGTCCATCATGGGGTACAGCGCCTGGGTGCGGTCGATATCTGCTTGCTCGGCAAAGATACCGAAGTCCTGATGGGTCTGTTGGAAGTGCTGTTTGAGGCGTTCACGGGTTGCGCTGGAAAACGGATTGTTGGCCAGGTCGAAACCCTCCTGGGTGCGTTGTTGCAGCGTGAACAGTGCGCTGGGCAACTCTTTGATCTGGTTATCATTGAGTAGGGCGGTGCGCAGGCGCGGACGAGTCAGCAAGTTGCGCGGTAGTTCAGTGATGCCCGTCTGCGATAAATCGATGTAGTTCAAGTCCGGCATGCTGCCGAAATCGGGTGTCAGGCCCAAGGGGTTGTTGTACAAGTCCAAAGTGGTCAACTGATGCAGGCCCTCGAGCCCGAGCTGGCTTTCGGGGCTGAGGGTGATCGAGCAATTGCTCAGAATGAGCTCTTCGAGTCGCAGCGATGGAAGGGTGTCTGGCAAGCGGCCAAGGTTGAAGTCTCGCAGTTTCAGGATGCGTAGGCCGGTAAAGCCGCGCAGAAACTCGTGCAGGCCCCGCGTGGCGCTACCACCATCGAGCCTTAGCATTGTGACGCCGCTGAAGTCGGTGTCCAGTGTTGGCAATTGGCCAATGATGGCTTGGGAGAAGTTGAAGTCGACTGTTTCAAGAGTCGTTTCGGGAAGGGTCCATTGCTGGCGCCAACAGTCGGCCAGATCGATAGTGAATTGACGGCGGACCTGCTGTTGCGCAGCGAACTGCCCGGGCGTGATCCTGATTTGCGTGTCTGGAATAAACAGCGGAATTTCATCGCGCCAGGATGAAAGTGCCTCCAGCAGTTGCGTGTGTTGAGTCATGAGTCGACTCAGCTCTGCTCGCGGTCCGCCGGGATGCAGTTGCAAGCGTTCGATGAAGGCGTCGAGTTCTTCGGCGGATAGATGGGGAAACAGTGTCTGTGCCCGACCTTGCAAGGTGGGTATGTTGCGTGGCATTTGACGATACCCGTCACCGCCACCGAGCAAGCGCATCACTTTTGGGTCGTAGGTGGGTTTGAGGTCGGGGTGTTGAATCAGCAGTGCGCGCAATGCATCGCGGCTCAAGGCGTGCTGGCGAATCAGCTGCTTGAGCCGTTCACCTTCACCGATATTCAGATTCAAGGCCGCCCGTTCGCTGTCCGGCATGGCCTGTAGCAGGCAGGTGTAGAGCGAGCCCATGCCGCTGAGTTCTTCGCCGTCATGATCGAAGGGCTGATAGGAACCCTCTTCTCCGAGCACCAGCACTTTACGCAGGGGCGCGTCGATACGGCCAAGGCTGTCGATCAGCGGACCCTCATGGGCGTACTGGCGGATTTCCAGTCGTAGCTCTGCCGTCCAGCCCGGCAGTTTTTCCAGGGTGTGCAAGGCCAGCCGGTCGGTGTCGAGGTTGTTCTCGGTCGATGGCAGATCAAGCCCCTCGTAGGCACGTGTCACCCGTACTTGCAATCCGGCCTCCCGGCTCAACTCGACCAGGCGAGGGGCAAGGATTGAGTTTTTCAGCTGCTGCAGTTCCTGATCGCTTGCCGTGTCCACAATCGCTTGTGCAACGCTGCGTGGCAATCCGGGCTCGGCATCCATGACCACTTGTATGGCTGCGCGAGCGCCACGTTCGAGTCTGCGGTAACGTTGATCGAACAGGCTTTGCCGTTTCTGTTCGGCAAGCCGCGCGAGTATCTTGCGCAATCGCTGCACCCGCTTTTCCAGGCCAGGGGAGGGGTGGCCGAATTCTTCGCTCATCAGCGTTCTGGCTTCGCTGTCCGACAGGGTCTGGAGAAAGGTTTTCAGCAGGTCGCCGTCGGTGAGGCGGGTGGTATCGATTTGCACCACGGGTACATCGGGCGCCGGGCTTTGCCAAAGGGTTTGCGCTTTTTTGTCGATCAGTCGCAGGCCTTTGTTTGCCGGCCAGTAACCGTTTTCATTGAGCAGTTCCAGCTGTGTCACCGGATCCGCCTTGAGGAAGTGCTCCGGCTGGTCACTGCCGATCTGATCGATAAAGGTCTGTATGTCCTGATCGATCCCGAAGCGTTTGAGTGTGTCGGCCAATAGCGGCGGTACCCGCCCGGTATTCACGTGCATCTTGCGCAGGACATCTTCGTGGCTGCCGCTGATGCTGAGGATGCGTTCGCGAGTACTGGCCGAAAATCGCTGCATGTCCGGGCCGACACGGTGCAGTACGGTGGCCTGGTCCCAGCTCAACGGCTGGTCGAGTTCGGTTTGCCAGGCACCGGCACCGTTGTGTCGCAGTTTTGGTTTGTAGGCGTCAGGGCGGGAGGGGTGGTCGATGTGGTACCCGCCGGTTAGTGGATCCTTGCTCACGGCGTAGTGCTTGTTTTCCAGGAGTAGCAGGTTTTTGCCCTGATACGGGTGCTGGCCCAGTTCATTCGGTTTTGCATCCTTGGGTAACGCCGAGGGGTGTTCATAGCCGGTCAGGTCGGGCTGCCAGTAGCGGGTGTCGCCGTTTGGCCGTTTTACCGTATTGAAGCCGTCGATGAATTCAACGATCTCCCGGGGCAATACCGAGCGAAATTCGCCGGCGGCGATCGCCCCTCCTGCGGCAAAGGTCCCCAGTTGCACTGCGGACTCCACCACACCCATCAAGTGCCCGAAGGCCTCGCGACTCCGCCCCTCGGCCCAGTCGACCACGCTTTCGAAGGTTTCGTCGAGCAACTGGTAGGCCATGTAGCCGAGCATCAGTTCGCCGAGAAACGGCACGAATGGCAGTGCCACGAAAGCGGCGATGTTCAGCAGTGCCGAGGCGATCTCCGTGAAGGAATCCCACAGCGCCCAGCGGGCTTTCTGATCGACCGTTGCAGTGGACACCGCGATCACCCGCGCATCGTTGAGGATTTTGTTGAGCTTGCTCTGGTAGAGGTGAGTCCACAGTTCTGCTGTGGCAGGCATTGCCACGATCTTCAGGTCCGCGCGCGGGTTGGGCTGTTGCCGCCAGGTCGGACGAGGATCGCCTGGCTGGACCGGTTGCCAGGTGATCGGGACAAGCAGTTGGTTCAGCTGTGCGAAAAAGTGACCGCGATCCTCATGGTTAATGAAGCGACTGAAAAACTGTTGATAGGCGGGGTCGAGCAGACGTCGACCCAGTTCCTCGGCGAAGGCCGCAGACGAGGGGTATTCCTTGATCGGCTGTTCGGGGTCGCCCGGTATATAAGCCACCACGCGAACCACTTCCCGGGCGCGCTCCAGGTCCGGGGCAAACAGCAGGATGCCGGTGAGGCTCGCGTTGAGGATCTTCAGGTCATGACAGCGCCATGGCTGCTTGTGCTGCGGCAGGTTGTCGAGCAGGCCGAGAATAAGGCTGTGGGTGTCGCTGCCCAGGTTTTTTTGCATCTGCGCCAGGTGCAATGCAGCGGTGATTGCGGATTTCTGGCTGTCGCGGATTTTCCCTCGCAGCAGCGCCGAGTCCACCGGATTGCCGATACTCAGATTGTCTTCCAGATAGGTTTTATAGCGCTGGCCGATGTCCAGCTCCCGGCACATGGCGGTAAAGACCGTGACAGGCATTTTTTCCAGGATCTGCGGCAAGGTCAGGAATTGCCCGTTGGAGGATGGCGCGGTGATGTACGTCGAGGCGGGTTCGAAGGCATCTGCAAGGGTCTCGGCACTTTCGAAATTGTGCAGTGCGGCATCCAGCAGCGATACCGTCCAGGTGCGCGCAGCGCCTGACTTCAGGCGTAACCACGGCAGGTGATCAGGCAGGTAGAGGCGCAAAAACGTTTCGCGCACATTCAGATCCAGGCCGAAGCGGCGCTTGATTTCGGCCTGGAGCAGCGGCTCGGCGAAATCCGCGGGGTTTTGCAGGTTGGCCAGCGCCTTGTCGACCTGATTCTGGCTGGAGATCTGTCGGGCGATCAGCCTGGCGAGTTTCGTGTGGTGATGTTTCGATGCAGCCTTTAGTCCGGCGGGCAGAGTGGGAGTGATGTTGCGCAGCGCCTCGCGTCTGTGAGGCGCCGCCTGGCGCAGCCAAGGGGGGATCACATTTTGCAGATGCTGGAAATGAGCGTCCGGCCTGAAAGCGTCGCAGGCAATAGTGGCAGTGGATTCGGTAATCATGGGGGCAGTGGCCGTTGGTTTTGAAAGGCCACTAGGAAAACCCGCGAACCTGGACGCTGTGCGGTACATATTTACCGCACTCGGGCCATTGGCAGGCGTTACAGCGCAGCAAGCCTGCCGCAAACGTCCGCCGCCAGTTAAACTGCGCCTTTGCGACCCTATATGTCGCATTGCCGTAAACCCGGGAAAATCCGGGGTTTGCGCTATAAGAAGTTGTCGCTTGGCGGCAAGGCCGGGCTGAAAACTGTCCTTACAATCCTCACCAAGCTCGCCAGTTTCAGGCGAGTGTTTTCTCTTCAGGAGACTCCGATGTCCGTTGAGCACGCTGCGGTACAACGCGCCGATTTCGATCAGGTAATGGTTCCCAACTATGCGCCTGCCGCATTCATTCCTGTGCGTGGCGCCGGTTCCCGCGTTTGGGACCAGTCCGGCCGCGAGCTGATCGACTTTGCCGGCGGGATTGCCGTCAACGTATTGGGTCACGCCCATCCGGCGCTGGTCGGTGCCTTGACCGAGCAGGCGAACAAGCTGTGGCACGTGTCCAACGTGTTCACCAATGAGCCGGCCCTGCGCCTGGCACACAAGCTGGTCGACGCCACCTTTGCCGAGCGCGCTTTCTTCTGCAACTCCGGCGCCGAAGCCAACGAGGCCGCTTTCAAGCTGGCCCGTCGTGTCGCGTTCGACCGTTATGGCAGCGAGAAGTACGAAATCATCGCCGCGCTCAACAGCTTCCACGGCCGTACCCTGTTCACCGTGAACGTCGGTGGCCAGTCGAAGTACTCCGATGGCTTCGGTCCGAAGATCACCGGCATCACCCACGTGCCGTACAACGATCTGGCCGCGTTGAAAGCTGCCGTTTCCGACAAGACCTGCGCCGTGGTCCTGGAGCCTATTCAAGGTGAGGGTGGCGTTCTGCCGGCCGAACTGGCCTACCTGCAAGGCGCCCGCGAACTGTGCAACGAGCACAACGCGCTACTGGTGTTCGACGAAGTGCAAACCGGCATGGGCCGTACCGGCCACCTGTTCGCCTACCAGCATTACGGTGTGATCCCGGACATCCTGACCAGCGCCAAGAGCCTGGGCGGTGGTTTCCCGATCGCCGCCATGCTGACCACCGAAGACCTGGCCAAGCACCTGGTCGTCGGCACCCACGGCACCACTTACGGCGGCAACCCGCTGGCGTGTGCTGTCGCCGAAGCCGTGATCGACGTGATCAACACCCCTGAGGTGCTGGCTGGTGTCAACGCCAAGCATGACAAGTTCAAGGCCCGCCTTGAGCAGATCGGCGAGAAGTACGGCCTGTTCACCCAGGTCCGTGGCCTGGGCCTGTTGATCGGCTGTGTGCTGAGCGATGCCTGGAAAGGCAAGGCCAAGGACATTTTCAACGCCGCTGAGCAAGAAGGCCTGATGATTCTGCAAGCCGGCCCGGACGTGGTGCGTTTCGCCCCGAGCCTGGTGGTGGAAGACGCCGATATCGATGCCGGTCTGGACCGCTTCGAACGTGCCGCGGCAAAACTGACGCAAGCCTGATAGACCCTTCGACGCCTGCAAGTCAGGCGTCGAACCCAATTTTTTATGCCGGCCCCGCTTTTATGTGGGAGCGAGCTTGCTCGCGATGAGGGCCTGACAGCCAACATCTTCGTTGCCTGACAGGACGCCATCGCGAGCAAGCTCGCTCCCACAGTGTCTCTCAGGCAGGCCAGGTTTTTTTCTCTGTAATTTTTGGATAAAGGAGTGACACCATGCTGGTGATGCGCCCCGCGCAAATGGCTGATCTGGGCGAGGTACAGCGTCTGGCTGCGGACAGTCCGATTGGTGTTACTTCCTTGCCGGATGACGTTGAACGCCTGAGCGACAAGATCGCGGCAAGCGAAGCTTCGTTCGCCGCCGAAGTGAGTTTCAACGGTGAGGAAAGCTATTTCTTCGTCCTCGAAGACTCCGCCACCGGCAAGCTGGTCGGTTGCTCGGCCATCGTGGCGTCGGCCGGTTACTCCGAGCCGTTCTACAGCTTTCGCAACGAAACCTTCGTGCACGCTTCCCGCGAGCTGAAGATTCACAACAAGATCCACGTGCTCTCGCAGTGCCATGACCTGACCGGCAACAGCTTGCTGACCAGTTTCTATGTGCAGCGCGAGCTGGTGGGTTCGCCGTGGTCGGAGCTCAACTCCCGTGGCCGCTTGCTGTTCGTGGCCAGCCATCCGGAGCGTTTTGCCGATTCCGTAGTGACCGAGATCGTCGGTTACAGCGATGAAAACGGCGACTCGCCATTCTGGGATGCCATCGGTCGCAACTTCTTCGACCTCAACTACGCCGAGGCCGAGCGTCTGTGCGGGCTGAAAAGCCGTACGTTCCTCGCCGAACTGATGCCGCATTACCCGATCTACGTGCCACTGCTGCCGGACTCCGCTCAGGAAGCCATGGGCCAGGTGCACCCGCGGGCGCAGATCACCTTCGACATCCTGATGCGCGAAGGCTTCGAGACCGATCACTACATCGACATTTTCGACGGTGGCCCGACCCTGCATGCCCGTGTCTCGGGGATCCGTTCGATCGCCCAGAGCCGTGTGGTGCCGGTGAAGATCGGCGAACCGGTCAAAGGTGTCGGTCGCCAGTATCTGGTGGCCAATGCCCAGTTGCAGGATTACCGCGCAGTGATGCTCGAGCTCGATTACGCGCCGGGCAAACCGGTGACCCTGGACCTGGAAGCGGCCGAAGCCCTGGGCGTCGGCGAGGGTGCCAGCGTGCGCCTGGTGGCGGTTTAACAGCGGCCTGGCCTGATTGCTTGTTTAGAAAGCAGCGAAGTTTCACGGGTGGCGCAAGCGGCCCGTTTGAGGAGATAGCATGATCGTTCGTCCCGTACGCAGCAGCGATTTACCCGCTCTGATCGACCTGGCCCGCAGCACCGGCACCGGCCTGACCACCTTGCCGGCCAACGAAGAGCGGCTGGCCCATCGGGTCGGCTGGGCCGAGAAGACCTTTCGCGGCGAAGCCGGGCGGGGCGATGCGGACTACCTGTTCGTGCTCGAAGATGACGACGGTCGCGTGGTGGGTATTTCCGCCATTGCCGGCGCCGTCGGCCTGCGTGAGCCCTGGTACAACTTCCGGGTCGGTCTGACGGTCAGCGCTTCGCAAGAGCTGAACATCTATCGCGAAATCCCGACGCTGTTCCTGGCCAACGACCTGACCGGCAACTCCGAGCTGTGCTCGCTGTTCCTGCACGCCGATTATCGTACCGGCCTCAACGGCCGCATGTTGTCCAAGGCGCGGATGCTGTTTATCGCCGAATTCCCGCAACTGTTCGGCAACAAGATCATTGCCGAGATGCGCGGTGTTTCCGACGAGGCCGGGCGTTCGCCGTTCTGGGAAAGCCTGGGGCGGCACTTCTTCAAGATGGAATTCAGCCAGGCTGACTACCTGACCGGTGTCGGCAACAAGGCGTTCATCGCCGAACTGATGCCGAAATTCCCGCTGTACACCTGCTTCCTGTCGCCGGACGCGCGCAACGTGATCGGTCAGGTTCATCCGGACACCGAGCCGGCGCTGGCCATGCTCAAGAGCGAAGGTTTCAGCTACCAGGGCTACGTCGATATCTTCGACGCAGGTCCTGCGATCGAGTGCGAAACCGGCAAGATCCGCGCCGTGCGTGACAGCCAGGCACTGGTGCTGGCCGTCGGCACGCCGGGTGACGATGCCACGCCATTTATCATTCACAACCGCAAGCGCGAGGACTGCCGGATCACTGCTGCGCCGGCACGTCTGGCCGCCGGTACCCTGGTGGTCGATCCGCAGACCGCCAAACGTCTTCAACTCAACGCTGGCGACCAAGTACGTGCCGTGGCGTTGTCCGCTGCTCGGGAGTCGAAATAATGAAGTCGCTTTACATTGCAGGTGAATGGCTATCCGGCCAGGGCGAAGCCTTCGAATCGCTGAACCCGGTGACCCAGCAGGTGCTGTGGTCCGGCGTTGGCGCCACCGCCGGTCAAGTCGAGTCGGCTGTGCAAGCTGCGCGTCAGGCGTTCCCGGACTGGGCGCGGCGTACCCTGCAAGAGCGTATCTCGGTGCTGGAAGCCTTTGCCGCCGCGCTGAAGAATCACGCTGACGAACTGGCTCATACCATCGGCGAAGAAACCGGCAAACCCCTGTGGGAAGCGGCGACCGAAGTCACCAGCATGGTCAACAAGATTGCCATCTCGGTGCAGAGCTACCGCGAACGTACCGGCGAGAAGAGCGGCCCGCTGGGCGACGCCACCGCAGTGCTGCGCCACAAGCCCCACGGTGTGGTGGCAGTGTTTGGTCCTTACAACTTCCCGGGTCACCTGCCGAACGGCCATATCGTGCCGGCACTGCTGGCCGGTAACAGCGTGCTGTTCAAGCCAAGCGAACTGACACCGAAAGTCGCCGAGCTGACGGTCAAGTGCTGGATCGAGGCTGGCCTGCCAGCAGGCGTATTGAACCTGCTGCAAGGCGCTCGCGAAACCGGCATCGCCCTGGCGGCGAACCCGGGTATCGACGGTCTGTTCTTCACCGGTTCCAGCCGCACCGGCAATCACCTGCACCAGCAGTTCGCCGGTCGTCCGGACAAGATCCTCGCGCTGGAAATGGGCGGTAACAACCCGCTGGTGGTCGATCAGGTCGCTGACCTCGATGCCGCGGTGTACACCATCATTCAGTCGGCGTTCATCTCCGCTGGCCAGCGTTGCACCTGTGCCCGCCGCTTGCTGGTGCCGCAAGGTGCCTGGGGTGATACGTTGCTGGCGCGCCTGGTGGCGGTCAGCTCGACCATTGAGGTCGGTGCTTTCGATCAGCAACCGGCGCCGTTCATGGGCTCGGTGGTTTCCCTCGGTGCGGCCAAAGCGTTGATGGATGCGCAAGAACATCTGCTGGCCAACGGCGCCGTGGCGCTGCTGGAAATGACTCAGCCTCAGGCTCAATCGGCCTTGCTGACCCCGGGCATCCTGGACGTGAGCGCCGTTGCCGATCGTCCTGACGAAGAGCTGTTCGGCCCGTTGTTGCAGGTGATCCGCTACGCTGATTTTGCAGCGGCGATCGCTGAAGCCAACGACACCGCCTACGGTCTGGCCGCCGGCCTGCTGTCGGATTCCGAAGCGCGTTACCAGCAATTCTGGCTGGAAAGCCGTGCCGGTATCGTCAACTGGAACAAGCAACTGACCGGCGCCGCGAGCAGCGCGCCATTCGGCGGCGTCGGCGCCTCGGGCAACCACCGCGCCAGCGCCTACTACGCGGCTGATTACTGCGCGTACCCGGTGGCCTCGCTGGAAACGCCGAGCCTGGTGATGCCGTCGGCCCTTACGCCTGGCGTGAAAATGGCGTAACGCCCATTCGCGGGCAAGCCCGCTCCCACAAGGACTGCGTCGAACACAAAATTTGTGAACACTGCTGAACCTGTGGGAGCGGGCTTGCCCGCGAAGGCCGCGACTCGGTCGCACTGAACAGTTAGTTACTGAAGCCTATAACAACAGATTCTCGTGGAGCCTCGCTGATGAAATCCTATGAAGTCAATTTTGACGGTCTAGTGGGGCCGACCCATAACTACGGCGGCCTGTCCTACGGCAACGTCGCGTCCCAGAGCAACAGCCAGCAGTCTTCCAACCCCAAGGAAGCGGCGCTGCAAGGCCTGGCAAAGATGAAAGCGCTGATGGAAATGGGTTTCCAGCAAGGCGTACTGGCACCGCAAGAGCGCCCGGATGTGGCCGCACTGCGTCGCCTGGGCTTTGGCGGCACCGACGCTCAAGTGATCGAGCGCGCCGCCAAAGACGCGATGCCGCTGCTGGTGGCCAGTTGCTCGGCCTCGAGCATGTGGGTGGCCAACGCCGCCACGGTCAGCCCGAGCGCCGACACCGCTGATGGTCGCGTGCATTTCACCGCCGCCAACCTCAACTGCAAATACCACCGCAGCATCGAACACCCGACCACCAGCCGCGTGCTGGGGGCGATGTTCGCTGACCAGCAACACTTCGCCCACCACGCCGCCTTGCCGGCCGTGGCGCAGTTCGGTGACGAAGGTGCGGCCAACCACACCCGTTTCTGCCGTGAATACGGCGAAGCCGGTGTCGAATTCTTCGTGTTCGGTCGCAGCGCGTTCGATACTCGCTACCCGGCACCGCAGAAGTACCCGGCGCGCCAGACCCTCGAAGCGTCCCAGGCCGTTGCCCGTTTGCACGGCTTGAGCGATGACGGCGTGGTCTACGCCCAGCAGAACCCGTCGGTGATCGATCAGGGCGTGTTCCACAACGACGTGATTGCGGTCGGTAATGGCGAAGTGCTGTTCTATCACGAGGACGCGTTCCTCGAGACCGAGAAGATGCTCGCTGAATTGCAGAGCAAACTCGCCAAGGTCGGTGGGAAATTTCAGTCCGTCTGCGTACCGCGCTCCGCAGTAAGCGTGGAAGACGCCGTTCGTTCCTACCTGTTCAATAGCCAACTGCTGTCGCGTCCTGACGGCTCCATGCTGTTGATCGTGCCGGAAGAATGCCGTGGCAACGAGCGTGTCTGGCAGTACCTGCAGGGTTTGACCGGCTCAGGCGGCCTGATCCGCGAAGTGAAGGTCTTCGATCTCAAGCAGAGCATGCAGAACGGCGGTGGCCCGGCTTGCCTGCGGTTGCGTGTCGCACTCAACGAAACCGAACTGGCGGCCGTCAACCCAGGGGTTATCATGACGGCACCGTTGTACGGCACACTGACCGAATGGGTCGAGAAGCACTACCGCGACCGCATGACCGAAAACGATCTGGCGGACCCGCAATTGCTGCTTGAGTGCCGGACGGCACTGGATGAACTGACGCAAATCCTTAAACTGGGCGCGGTTTATCCATTCCAGATCAATTGATCGACGGCGCGCCGCCTTCTATGGCAGCGCGCTGCTTCATCTCAAACGAGAGCGTAAAGATATGAGCGATACCCTGCAGCTGATCCTTGAAGACACCGACGGCACGCAACTGGAGACTTCCTGCACCCGCGTCGCGGTCCTGTGGCAAGGCAAAGAGCTGTGGATCCAGCAGGACGGCCGTGGCCAGTTGCTGATCGGCGTAGACGTCGAAGAAGGCGACGCCGAATACGCAAACCTGCTGTTGCGCCCATTGGCGACTAATCTGGTAAGTCTGCAACTGGAGATGGAACCGGCTGAACTCGGCGACGACGAGGATCACGTTCACGGCCCGGATTGCAACCACGACCACTAAGGAAACCGCTCTATGCTCGCCCTCGGCAAACTGCTTGAACTGACCCTCGCCGGCCGCGAACCGGCGGAGAAGACTCAACTGACTGTCGAAGGCGTGCGCATGCGCTGGTTGAGCGAAGGTGCGCTGGAAGTCCGGCCACCTGAAGCCCGTGACAATGGCCTGGACCTGCTGCTGTCGGCGGGGATCCACGGCAACGAAACAGCGCCGATCGAATTGCTCGATCGCCTGTTGCACGACATTGCCCGCGGCGACTTGAAGCCGCGCGCACGTATTCTGTTCCTGTTCGGCAACCCGGAAGCGATTCGCAAAGGCGAGCGTTTCGTCGAGCAGGACGTCAATCGGCTGTTCAACGGCCGTCATGAACAAAGCAGCGGTTGCGAAGCCCTGCGCGCCTGTGAACTGGAGCGTTTGGCAGCGAGCTTCTTCAGCCTGCCGGACCGTCAGCGCCTGCACTACGACCTGCACACGGCGATTCGTGGCTCGAAAATCGAGCAGTTCGCCCTGTATCCGTGGAAAGAAGACCGCCAGCATTCCCGTCAGGAGCTGGCGCGCCTGCGTGCTGCCGGCATGGAAGCGGTGCTGTTGCAGAACAAACCGTCCATCGTGTTCAGCTCCTACACCTACGACAAACTGGGGGCCGAGGCCTTCACCCTGGAGTTGGGCAAGGCGCGGCCGTTCGGTCAGAACGACGGGGTCAACGTCTCGCTGCTGGAGAAGCGCCTCAAGCAGATCATTGAGGGCACTGAACCGGAACTGACTGAGGACGCGCTGGACGGTTTGCAGCTGTACAGCGTGGCACGGGAAATCATCAAGCACAGCGACAGCTTCCGCCTGAACCTGCCGGCGGACATCGAGAACTTTTCGGAGCTTGAAGTGGGTTACCTGCTGGCGGAAGACATCGCCAACACCCGCTGGATCATCGAGGAAGAGGGCGCCCGGATCATCTTCCCGAACCCCAGGGTGAAGAATGGTTTGCGTGCCGGCATCCTGGTTGTGCCAACCACCGACGCAAACCTGGCCTGACACAACCCCTGTAGGAGCTGCCGAAGGCTGCGATCTTTTGATCTTGTTCTTTTCAGATCAAAAGATCGCAGCCTCGTTGCACTCGTCAGCTCCTACAGGGTTTTGCGGTGTTAGACCGCTACCGCACGCGGCTCACTGCGACGTAGCGTGCGGATCTTCATCAGCGTATCCGCACAGGTCTTCGCCGCTTCCTGGCCTTTATGCTGGAAATGTTCGAAGAAGAACTTCTGGTGCTCTTCACCGGCATGGAAGTGGTGCGGGGTCAGGGACACCGAGAACACCGGCACTTCGGTTTCCAGTTGCACCTGCATCAGGCCGCTGACCACCGACTGGGCGACGAACTCGTGGCGGTAGATGCCGCCGTCCACCACCAGGGCTGCGGCGACGATGCCGGCATAACGACCGGTCTTGGCCAGCAACTTGGCGTGCAAGGGCATTTCAAAGGCGCCGCCGACTTCGAAGAAATCGATGTCGGATTCCTGATAACCCTGGGCAATCATTTCGGCGACGAAGCCTTTACGGCTCTGATCGACAATATCCTTGTGCCAGCAGGCCTGGATGAACGCTACGCGCTCGCCATGATGGTGTTTGCTTTTGCTGTCGATTGCGGTGGGTTGCATGTTCTGACTCCTGTTTGTGTGAAAAACAGGGCGTTATGAATCGAAGGGGATCTGAGGGTGCGCTCGCACGAATGCCGGCGGACGGCCCTTTGTTGTCAATCCCGTTCTCTCTTCATCCGGACTATGACCGTCGGCCCCGGGATCACACCGGGTCTGCTGACCTTGTCGCCAACCACCGCCGAAGCAGCGTCGTCGCCAAGCGCTCGCGGGCTATGCGCTTTGCACGCAATTACCGCCGGTGGGGAGTTGCACCCCGCCCTGAGAACGTTTTTGCCGCCCAAATTGTTTGGCTGCGCAGCGTTTTTATCACATATTTGCGGTGTGCGCATGGCCCCTTTTGGATGATTGCTATCGAGTATTTCGCTTTATTAGTGAGCATTATCCCAGCCCAAGGGTTGATTAATCGTCGCCATGCCCGCAGTAATTCCTGACTGAAAGGGATTTCCCCTGCTTACCGAGGCCAGATTCATGAGCGTTATCGATCTTCGCAGCGACACCGTTACTCAACCTTGCGCCGGCATGCTCGACGCGATGGCCAAAGCCGCCACCGGCGATGACGTGTATGGCGAAGATCCGACGGTCAATCACCTGGAAGCCGAACTGGCCCAGCGCCTGGGTTTTGCCGCGGCACTGTTCGTGCCGACCGGCACCATGAGCAACCTGTTGGGGTTGATGGCCCATTGCGAGCGCGGTGACGAGTACATCGTCGGCCAGCAGGCCCACACTTATAAGTACGAAGGGGGTGGAGCGGCGGTGCTGGGGTCGATCCAGCCACAGCCGCTGGAAGTACAGGCCGATGGTTCGCTGGACCTGGCGCATGTTGCCGCCGCGATCAAGCCGGACGACTTCCATTTCGCCCGTACCCGTCTGCTGGCGCTGGAAAACACCATGCAAGGCAAGGTCCTGCCGCTGGAATACCTGGCCCGGGCGCGCAGTTTCACACGCGAACATGGCCTGCAACAGCACCTGGACGGCGCACGTCTGTACAACGCGGCAGTGAAACTGGGTGTGGATGCCCGGGAAATCACCCGGTATTTCGACTCCGTCTCGGTGTGCCTGTCCAAAGGCCTGGGCGCACCTGTCGGTTCGGTGCTGTGCGGCTCGGCCGAGCTGATCGGCAAGGCCCGGCGCCTGCGCAAGATGGTCGGTGGCGGCATGCGTCAGGCCGGGATTCTCGCGGCGGCGGGGCTGTATGCGCTGGATAACAATGTAGCGCGCCTGGCCGATGACCATGCCAACGCGCAGTTGCTGGCCGAGGGCCTGCGCGGGGCCGGGTTCGAGGTCGAGCCGGTGCAGACCAACATGGTTTACGTGCAGATGGGCGACCAGGCCGAGGCGATCAAGGCCTTTGCCGCCGAGCGGGGGATCAAGCTCAGTGCCGCCGCTCGTCTGCGCATGGTCACGCACATGGACGTCAGCCGTGCGCAAATCGAGCAGGTCGTCGCGACATTCGTCGACTTTTCGCGCAAGTGATAGCGTTAGCACTCCAATTGACCGTTTCTATCGTATAAACACGCTGTACCCCGCGCGCAGGGCCGATATAATGCGGCCCTTTGCCGTCGCTTCGTCTGTTGACGTTTCGAACAGGCCTTTGGCCGCAGCCTCCGTGGAAGAACCTAATGAAAAGCGCAGAAATCCGTGAAGCCTTCCTTCGCTTCTTCGAAGAGCAAGGCCACACCCGTGTAGCCTCCAGCTCTTTGATTCCGGGCAACGACCCAACCCTGCTGTTCACCAACGCGGGGATGAACCAGTTCAAGGACTGCTTCCTGGGCCAGGAAAAGCGCGCGTACACCCGCGCCGTCAGCAGCCAGAAATGCGTGCGCGCCGGCGGCAAGCACAACGACCTGGAAAACGTCGGTTATACCGCTCGTCACCACACCTTCTTCGAAATGCTGGGTAACTTCAGCTTCGGTGATTACTTCAAACGTGACGCGATCACCTACGCCTGGAACTTCCTGACGTCCGACAAGTGGCTGAACCTGCCGAAGGAAAAGCTCTGGGTCACTGTCTACGCCAGCGATGACGAGGCGTACGACATCTGGACCAAGGAAATCGGGGTTCCAGCCGAGCGCATGGTGCGCATCGGCGACAACAAGGGCGCGCCGTACGCCTCCGACAACTTCTGGACCATGGGCGATACCGGCCCGTGCGGTCCTTGCACCGAGATTTTCTACGATCACGGCGCCGACATCTGGGGTGGCCCACCGGGCTCGCCGGAAGAAGACGGCGACCGTTACATCGAAATCTGGAACAACGTGTTCATGCAGTTCAACCGCACCGCCGATGGCGTGTTGCACCCGTTGCCAGCGCCGTCGGTCGACACCGGCATGGGCCTGGAGCGGATCAGTGCCGTGCTGCAGCACGTTCACTCGAACTATGAAATCGACCTGTTCCAGAGCCTGCTGAGCGCGTCGGCCAAGGCCATCGGTTGCACCAACGATGCCCAGGCTTCGCTGAAAGTCGTGGCTGACCACATCCGTTCCTGCGGCTTCCTGATCGCCGACGGCGTGCTGCCGTCCAACGAAGGCCGCGGCTACGTGCTGCGCCGGATCATCCGTCGCGCCTGCCGTCACGGTAACAAGCTGGGCGCCAAGGGCAGCTTCTTCTATCAGATCGTTGCGGCCCTGGTCGCCGAGATGGGCGAAGCGTTCCCTGAGCTGAAATCCCAGCAGGCGCACATCGAACGCGTGCTGAAGGCCGAAGAAGAGCAATTCGCCAAGACCCTGGAGCAGGGCCTGAAGATTCTCGAGCAGGATCTGGCTGAACTGAAAGGCGAAGTGGTGCCGGGCGACGTGGTGTTCAAACTCTACGACACCTACGGTTTCCCGATGGACCTGACCGGCGACATCGCTCGCGAACGCAGCCTGACCATCGACGAAGAAGGTTTCGAGCGTGAGATGGAGGCCCAGCGCGTCCGTGCCCGTTCCGCCAGTTCCTTCGGCATGGACTACAACAGCCTGGTCAAGGTTGACGTGGCCACCGAGTTCACCGGTTACATCGCTCATAGCGGTTCCGCCAAAATCGTTGCGCTGTATAAAGATGGCCAGTCGGTCGACGTATTGAGCGAAGGCGATGAGGGCGTGATCGTTCTCGACAAGACGCCGTTCTACGCCGAGTCCGGTGGCCAGGTCGGTGATTGCGGTTACCTGCAGGCGGGCAGCGCGCGTTTCGACGTGCGCGACACCACCAAGACCGGCGGTGCATTCCTGCACCACGGTATCCTGGATTCGGGTAGCCTGATCGTCGGTACGCCGGTCGAGACCCACGTTGATGCCGAGGTGCGTCACGCCACGTCGTTGAACCACTCCGCGACTCACTTGCTGCACGCTGCATTGCGCCAGGTGCTGGGCGATCACGTCCAGCAGAAGGGCTCGCTGGTCGACAGTCAGCGCCTGCGTTTTGACTTCAGTCACTTCGAAGCCATCAAGCCTGAGCAACTCAAAGCGCTGGAAGACATCGTCAACGCCGAGATTCGCAAGAACTCCGAAGTTGAAACCGAAGAAACCGACATCGAAACCGCCAAGCAGAAAGGCGCCATGGCGCTGTTCGGCGAGAAATACGGCGACAACGTGCGCGTGCTGAGCATGGGCGATTTCTCCGTTGAGCTGTGCGGCGGTATCCACGCCAACCGTACCGGCGACATCGGCCTGCTGAAAATCATCAGCGAAGGCGGTGTGGCATCGGGTGTGCGTCGTATCGAAGCCGTCACCGGTGCGCAAGCGCTGGCTTACTTGAATGCGGCGGAAGAACAACTCAAGGAAGCGGCCAGCCTGGTCAAGGGCAGCCGCGACAACCTGATCGACAAGCTGTCGGCTGTGCTGGAGCGCAACCGTCTGCTGGAGAAGCAACTCGAGCAGTTGCAAGCCAAGGCTGCCAGTGCCGCGGGCGACGATCTGTCGGCCCAGGCGCTGGACATCAAGGGCGTGAAAGTGCTGGCCGTGCGTCTGGACGGTCAGGATGGCAAGGCGCTGTTGGCGCTGGTCGATCAACTGAAAAACAAACTCGGCCGCGCAGTGATCCTGCTCGGCAGTGTCCATGAGGAAAAGGTCGTTCTGGTTGCAGGCGTAACCAAAGACCTGACTGGCCAACTCAAAGCCGGTGATTTGATGAAGCAAGCCGCTGCGGCAGTGGGCGGGAAGGGTGGTGGTCGTCCAGACATGGCGCAAGGCGGCGGTACCGACGCTGGCGCACTGGATGCGGCACTGGCCCTGACCGTTCCGTTTGTAGAGCAGGGTCTATAAGGCAGTACTTGCGGCCCACAGTCTAGTGGTGGGCCGCGACGCTGTTTGAGTGATTATTTGGGCGCCCTTCATGGGCAGAGGCGGCTTTGAAATGGCTTTGATCGTACAGAAATTTGGAGGCACCTCGGTCGGCACTGTCGAGAGAATCGAGCAGGTCGCCGACAAGGTTAAGAAATTCCGCGATGCCGGCGATGACCTGGTGGTTGTGCTGTCTGCAATGAGCGGCGAAACCAACCGTCTGATCGATCTGGCCAAGCAAATCAGTGGCGACGGCCAACCGGTTCCGCGCGAGCTGGACGTGATCGTTTCCACCGGTGAGCAGGTGACGATTGCCCTGTTGGCCATGGCGCTGATCAAGCGCGGCGTGCCGGCGGTGTCGTACACCGGCAACCAGGTGCGGATCCTGACGGATAGCGCGCACAATAAAGCGCGTATCTTGCAGATTGATGACCAGAAGATTCGCGGTGACCTGAAGGCGGGTCGTGTGGTGGTTGTCGCCGGTTTCCAGGGCGTCGACGAGCACGGCAACATCACCACCCTGGGTCGTGGCGGTTCCGACACCACCGGCGTGGCGCTGGCGGCAGCCCTGAAGGCTGACGAATGCCAGATCTACACCGACGTCGACGGTGTCTACACCACCGACCCGCGTGTGGTGTCCGTGGCTCAGCGCCTGGACAAGATCACCTTCGAGGAGATGCTGGAAATGGCCAGCCTCGGCTCCAAGGTGTTGCAGATCCGCGCGGTCGAGTTCGCCGGCAAGTACAACGTTCCGCTGCGCGTACTGCACAGCTTCAAGGAGGGTCCGGGCACCCTCATTACTATTGATGAAGAGGAAACCATGGAACAGCCGATCATTTCCGGTATCGCTTTCAACCGCGATGAAGCCAAGCTGACCATCCGTGGCGTGCCAGACATCCCGGGCGTTGCCTTCAAGATTCTCGGCCCGATCAGTGCCGCGAACATCGAAGTCGACATGATCGTGCAGAACGTTGCGCACGATAACACCACCGACTTCACCTTCACCGTGCACCGCAACGACTACCAGGCGGCGCAAGCCGTGCTGGAAAAGACCGCTGGCGAGCTGGGTGCCCGTGAAGTCGTGGGCGACACCAAGATCGCCAAGGTGTCGATCGTCGGCGTTGGCATGCGCTCTCACGCAGGCGTGGCCAGTCGCATGTTCGAATCCCTGGCCAAGGAAAGCATCAACATCCAGATGATCTCGACTTCGGAAATCAAAGTCTCCGTAGTGATCGAAGAGAAGTATCTGGAACTGGCTGTGCGCGCTCTGCACACGGCTTTCGAACTGGACGCACCGGCCCGCCAGGGCGAGTGATGCGTTTGCCAAAAGGCGCGGTCTGACCGCGCCTTTTGTTTTTTTGAATGGCGTGACCCCCGAGGCTGTTCTTTTGCTCGCGCTAGTCAATACTCAGGCATGTAGGGCTGCGATCGCTCCGGTTGTGGGTCGAGTGCCTTTTTTTTGCAGACTGTTGTCCCTGAAATGTAATGCGTGAGGAGAAAGGTATGCTGATTCTGACTCGTCGGTGCGCAGAAAGCCTGATTATCGGTGATGGCGAAATCACCGTGACCGTGCTCGGCGTCAAAGGAAATCAAGTGCGCATCGGTGTTAATGCCCCCAAAGAGGTGGCTGTTCACCGGGAAGAAATTTACCTGCGTATCAAGAAAGAGAAGGACGAAGAACCAAGCCATTAATTTTTATCGTTTTTTATGTTTGCAAACGGGGAAGAAGCTGGTTAATATACGCCCCGTGTTGCGGAGAGCTGGCCGAGTGGCCGAAGGCGCTCCCCTGCTAAGGGAGTACACCTCAAAAGGGTGTCGGGGGTTCGAATCCCCCGTTCTCCGCCATTATTTGCGTAGTACGTTGTAATCTGGCTTCTTCGGTAAGTTGTTGAAATTACTAGAAAAAGTGTTTGACATAGAGATTAGACGGCCTATAATGCGCGGCAACAAATGCACTCGTAGCTCAGCTGGATAGAGTACTCGGCTACGAACCGAGCGGTCACAGGTTCGAATCCTGTCGAGTGCACCATTTAAGAGTTAGTTGCAGCAATGCAGGTAACTTGGCTTCAACCAGTTGTGATCTGGTATAAAAACACAAATGCACTCGTAGCTCAGCTGGATAGAGTACTCGGCTACGAACCGAGCGGTCACAGGTTCGAATCCTGTCGAGTGCACCATACAAACAAAAAGCCCGCATTTTATGCGGGCTTTTTGCCGTCCGGGATTTGGCTTTTCCTTTCGTGCATCCCCTCTCGTCGAACTCCACCTGTGCTGCGATCTCGCTGGTTGTCGTAGCGATAGCTGGTGGGCGAATTGCGAATGCTGATCCTGTCCGGCTTGCCGAGGGCGCTTTCGACGTCTTGCTGGCTCATGCCGGTGATTGATGATTGCCTCTACACGCTCCCCGGCGTCCTCCGTGACGTTCCTTTTCAAGGGTAGCGACTACAATTTCGAAAAGGAGGTGTGTTTTCTTTTCTGGAAGCGTCGTCGCATTTTCCAGGATCAGGACGATGCTCAAGTTTGTTGTGCAAGCGCTTGTTTCAGCCGAGATTTTTTAACGTTTAAAACCGTCAGGCGGTGTATCATTGCGCCCGTCAGCCCCGCCGGGGCTTGTGGAATACCTCCATGGACTTACCCAGTAGTTACTCAGTACCCCGTTTCACCAATCATGAATTGACTGATTGATCCTTCCGGCGTGCCCCGCTGCTGGGAGTGGAGTTCGCCTATGTCCGATGTTGAAGTAAAGAAAACGCAGGAAAGCTTGCAGGATCGCCTGGCTCAGGTGGTCGAGTTGCTGCAGCGCCAGCGAGTTGTAGAAGACCTGACTCACCGCCAGGAAGGCCCGCATCATGACCGGGTCGAGAACCTGGTCCACCGGCAGAACCTCGTCGAGTTGCAACGCAAGCTCGATGACCTGCACTCCGCCGACGTCGCCTACATCCTTGAAGCCTTGCCGCTGGACGATCGTCTGACGCTCTGGCAATTGGTCAAGGCCGATCGCGACGGCGACATCCTCCTTGAAGTATCCGATTCGGTCCGTGAATCGCTGATCGCCGACATGGACGATCACGAGCTCCTGGCAGCCGCCAAGGACATGGATGCCGACGAACTCGCTGACCTGGCCTCCGAGCTGCCGCGAGACGTCGTCCATGAGCTCATGGAGACCCTCGACCAGCAACAACGCGAGCGTGTGCGTTCGGCTCTGTCCTACGACGAGGAGCAGGTCGGTGCGCTGATGGACTTCGAGATGGTGACCATCCGCGAGGATGTCAGCCTTGAAGTGGTCTTGCGTTATCTGCGCCGTCTCAAGGAGTTGCCGGGTCACACCGACAAACTGTTCGTGGTCGATTACGACGGCGTCCTCAAGGGGGTGTTGCCGATCAAGCGTTTGCTGGTCAACGATCCGGACAAACAGGTTTCCGAGGTGATGGCCAGCGATCCGGTGAGTTTCCACCCGGACGAAGACGCCTACGATGCCGCCCAGGCGTTCGAGCGTTACGACTTGATCTCCGCCCCCGTGGTCGACAAGAACGGCAAGCTGATCGGCCGTCTGACCATCGATGAAATGGTCGACCTGATCCGTGAAGAGAGCGAAAGCGAAGTTCTCAACATGGCGGGTTTGCGTGAAGAAGAAGACATTTTTGCGTCGGTCTGGAAATCCCTGCGTAACCGTTGGGCCTGGCTGGCGATCAACCTGATTACCGCGTTCGTGGCTTCTCGGGTCATCGGTTTGTTTGAAGGTTCGATCGAGAAACTCGTGGCGCTTGCGGCATTGATGCCGATCGTGGCGGGAATTGGCGGCAACTCGGGTAACCAGACCATCACCATGATTGTTCGGGCCATGGCGCTGGACCAGGTGAGCACCGGCAACACCTCGCGTCTGATGCGCAAGGAATTGGCGGTCGCGCTGATCAACGGCGTGATCTGGGGTGGAGTGATCGGTGTGGTTGCCTACCTGTTGTATGGCAGTTGGTCATTGGGTGTGGTGATGACCGCGGCGATGACGCTCAATCTGTTGCTCGCGGCGTTGATGGGGGTCTTGATTCCGATGACCCTGGCGAAAATGGGGCGCGACCCGGCGATGGGGGCCAGTGTGATGATCACGGCCGTGACCGACAGCGGTGGCTTCTTCATCTTCCTGGGGTTGGCGACAATCTTCCTGCTTTGAAGTCCGTTTCTCTAAAAAACCCGCCGTCTGGCGGGTTTTTTTGTGCCCGGATTTCAGGCAAAAAAAAGCCAGCGATCAGGCTGGCTTGGGCTTTCTGGCTGAATCAGGACGCGTCGGCGGCCATTTCAGCGTCATGGGCGATCAGCGAAACCAAGGCGTTCTGCTGTCGATGGGAGAGTTGGCGGAAGCGCTGCAGCAACTCACGTTCGTGCAAGGAAAGCTCCGGGCTGTCCAGGCGCATGCTCAACTCTTCTCCCAGTGCGCCTTCCTGAATAAGACTCTGCTCAAGGCGCGCAATGATTTCGGAGTTCATGCTGCGATGATGATTGCGAGCCACCTCGGCAATGCGTTCACGCATTCCGTCTGGCAGACGTACGACGAACTTGTCAGCCGTACGGCTGGAATAAATTGCCTGTTTCAATGGGCGCATATATTTAACCGGTTAGTTCAGGGGAGCGGTTTCGGGATTGGCCGCAGGATGTCTGGTAGGACAAGCGCTCTGACCAAATGTTCAACCTGAATTGATAGAGGCGCGCATCATGCCTCAAACCAGCCAGATCCTTGGCGTCAATTCTGTGACAAATATTGAACTGGATAAAGGCGTTCTGCCAGCACCAATTATCAGAAATGCGGACTGGTTTGAAAACTTCGACCAGGCCGTATCACTTCGTGCTTTCTCTACCCGACGAAAGGATTCCGGCGGGCAGGAAAAAGTGAACTCGATCCCTGTTCCTTGTCTTTACAGGATAGTGGCAAATTGCCGATTTACTAGGGGGAGTGGCATGGAGGGGGTGAATTCAGGATGGATGGCAGGCCCTGGCAGCGGGGCTGCCATGTCGGGATCAGCGCAGTACCGGATCAAACTTGATCTTGCGTCCGGCGATCAATGCGAGCACGAACAGCGCGCTGAATACGCCACAGGCGATCAGGGGGAGGGTGACGACCATGTCCTGGGTCAATGACAGATGAAAAATGCCGCTCGACAAGGCGAGGATGAAGAAACTCGCGGCTGATCTGGACATGCTGTACTCCTGGTGAGGGTCATTCAAAATACCAAACGTTCGGCAGGCGGAGCCGGCACCAGGATGTTTTCCTGGCTGACAAAGCCGTTCTGGTCGCTTGTCACAGCCAGCTGTGGCGCCTTCTGCAACTGAAGGTAATGCGGCATGCGTTGGGCAACCTGCGTAGTGCTGCTCTCGGGAACAAAATGAACTCCCGCTAAAGCCGCCAGTGCGATGGCATACGAGAGTGAAAGGGCGCTCTTCATGGGGGGCGGGTCTCGGTTGTTCTGTGAGAACAAAGGAAGCAGCTCGCATGCCAGAGTTTATCGGCAATTAAATTCTTTAAAAACAATGAATTAAGTTATTTTTGGTAAAGCGCCCATATTGCATTTTGCAATGATGGCTTTTTGCAGTGATGCAATTTGCACGGTAAACAAGTCCGCGCCCGACCGAGGCGTCTGCCTACACTTAAAAAGCCTACGGACGACATGACAAAAGCCAGCCCGGCCGTTAACATGCACGCCGTCCATCGCACCGCGTATCGTCGCGGTCAACCTGTGTCTCAGTAGCTCAATTGGATAGAGCATCCCCCTCCTAAGGGGAAGGTTGGCAGTTCGAACCTGCCCTGGGACACCATATTTTTCAGCTCCCCTCCTGTTCCAACGCTTCCTTTTCACGACGTGCAGATAACGTTCGAAATCTCAGGTCCCCGGGATCTATCGACGCCATCAACCCTGCCTTGGCGACTTTCCGTTTCCTCTTCCACGTAGTCTGAATCTCCCATCCCGTCTGGGAGTATCCGCCGATGTGCCGCCTGCGGCGCATGTTCATAGTTGTGACCAATAGATCAGAAAATGGTCCAAGGTCGACCTCGATGACTGGACCCCGCTCAGGAGAAAGTCATGACTATGCGCAAAAAAACCTCATCGCCAACGAATGACCTGACCAGTAACGCCGGTGACCATCTTTCGCCCGTCAGCCACGACTGGACTTTTACCTACATTCCGACCGTCACCACCAACCTTAATGACTACGCACCCGGCAGCACGGCCATCATCACGGCCAGTGGTTTCGCCGCCGGCAGCACAGTGACGCTCGAAGTGGACCACGCCATCGGTGCCGGCGCGGATGGTGTGTGGGGGACATCCGACGATGTGCTCGATACCAACACCGGCGCGGGTCACGAGCCCTGGTCCGTGACCGACGGCGGTGCTGGCGATCTAGATGGCCAGGTCAACGGCAGCGTCACCACGTCCTGGTACGTGAATCCCGACGATTCGGCAGGCGCAACGTTTCTGCTCACAGCCGCCGCTGCGGGCGCCGATGGCGTGGTCGGCACCGGTGACGACGCGGTGGCGTCAACCTCGTTTACGGACAGCGTTTTGGGCGTCCTGGCGACCGGCGAGGACGTCACGTTGGACGAAACGGCGGGGTTGCAGAACGCCACTGCCACTCCAGCCCCCGCGGGGGACGCTGACGACAACGATATTCTGGTGGCGTCCCTGCCTTCGACCTTCACTACCCGTTTAGCCGCACTGGGGGCCGGTACCGCCACGGGCGCGGCCTTGAGTGGCTATACCGGTGCCATTGGCAACACCGGCAGTAATGCATTCACCATCACCGCTGACCCCGGCGCAAGCATTACCGATATCAGCTTCGTCGGCACCACCGGCGCGCCGCTCAATGGCGAGGACAGCGGACTCGATACCCTCGATGGCACCAGCATCCTTCTCTATACGGATACGAACAACAACATCGTCGTGGGCCGAGCCGGGAGCGCCACCGGCGCGATCGTGTTCGCTGCCTATATTGAAGAAACCGGAACACCGGTCACGGGTGGCAAGATCTGGACCGTGGAATACCAACCGCTCAAGCATCCCGTTATGACGAATGCCGATGACTCGCTCAATCTGGCGGATAAGCTTTTCATCGGCGCCAGCCAGGACCTGGAGTTCAGCCTGGCCAATGCGCCCTCCGGTCAGAACCTGTTCCTGATGTTCACGAAGGCGAACCCGAACGTTGTCGATGTCGGTGGTGTGTTGCGGATCACCGATCCCACCATCATCGCCACCGGCAAGGACCCCGCAGACCAGTCAAGTGGCGTCAATATAACGACTGGTGACACGATCAATACCAGCCAGGCGGGGGGGCCGACCACCTTCGGCACCAACAATCAGATGATTGTGGAGCAAGAGGGCATCCGCTTCTCGTTCGTCACGGGTGCCAGGCAGAATGTGACCATTCCCAACCTGGACCAGAACGAAGCCGATCTTGAAGCCAACGTCGACTTTACCGGTGTCTTCAATGCGAAATCGGCCAGTTTCGACGTCGTGCAACTGCAAAGCGGCAAGAGTGCCGTGGTAAGGGTCAGCGCATTCAGCACCGCTGCTGAGCCTGGTGTGAATTTCATCAATGGGTATGGCAATGATGCGTCTGTGTCCATCACCAATGTTCGCGTCTTCAACAGCACCGGGCAGGTGATCGAGAACTCAAACGGCTCGGTGAATGATCCGGGCATTGTCATCAGCTTTAATGCAGGGGTCGCGACCATCACCGGCGTTAAAGCCGGCTACCAGATTGAATACACCACTACGGGGGATCACAATCGCGTACTCGTGGAGAACGGGGCCGCCGTCAATGCCAAGGGCAATGAGCACGCCGATTTTGATATCGGTGGTTTCACGCTGGTCCAGGCCTCTGTTTCGACAGCCGAAATCGGCTCCAGGATCATCTTCGACGACGACGGGCCGAGCATCAGTACCACCGGTGTGGAGCCGACGCTGACGGTGGACGAAACGGTACTGGCGACCAACGATACCCAGAGCTTCGCCGCCAACTTCAACTCGGCGTTTGGCGCCGACGGGGCCGGTACCCTGACCTATGCGCTGGGCGTGGTGGCCGGGGCTTCCGGGCTGATCGACACGGCCTCGGGCCAGGCGGTGAACCTGTCGCTCAACGGCGCGGTGGTCGAAGGGCGTACAGCCCTCAGTAACCTGCTGGTGTTCACGGTCAGCGTGGCCGCCAATGGCAACGTCACGCTCGACCAGGCCCGCGCCGTGGTGCATGCCGACCCAAGCAATCCCGATGATTCGAGGAGTTTGACCTCGGACAACCTGGTAACGCTGACGGCGACCAAGACCGATGGGGACGGCGACAGCGCCCTGGCAACCCTGAACATCGGGCAGAACCTGGTGTTCAAGGACGACGGACCGAGCATCACCACCACCGGTGTGGAGCCGACGCTGACAGTGGACGAAACGATACTGACGACCGACGCCACCCAGAGCTTCGCCGCCAACTTCAACTCGGCGTTTGGCGCCGACGGGGCCGGTACCCTGACCTATGCGCTGGGCGTGGTGGCCGGGGCTTCCGGGCTGATCGACACGGCCTCGGGCGAGGCGGTGAACCTGTCGCTCAACGGCGCGGTGGTCGAAGGGCGTACGGCCCTCAGTAACCTGCTGGTGTTCACCGTCAGCGTGGCCGCCAATGGCAGCGTCACGCTCGACCAGAGCCGCGCCGTGGTGCATGCCAACACAAGCAATCCTGATGATTCGACGAGCCTGACCTCGGACAACCTGGTAACGCTGACCGCGACCAAGACCGACGGGGACGGCGACAGCGCCCTGGCGACGCTGAACATCGGGCAGAACCTGGTGTTCAAGGATGACGGACCGAGCATCACCACCACCGGCGTGGAACCGACGCTGACGGTGGACGAAACGGTACTGGCGACCAACGATACCCAGAGCTTCGCCGCCAACTTCAACTCGGCGTTTGGCGCCGACGGGGCCGGTACCCTGACCTATGCGCTGGGCGTGGTGGCCGGGGCTTCCGGGCTGATCGACACGGCCTCGGGCCAGGCGGTGAACCTGTCGCTCAACGGCGCGGTGGTCGAAGGGCGTACAGCCCTCAGTAACCTGCTGGTGTTCACGGTCAGCGTGGCCGCCAATGGCAACGTCACGCTCGACCAGGCCCGCGCCGTGGTGCATGCCGACCCAAGCAATCCCGATGATTCGAGGAGTTTGACCTCGGACAACCTGGTAACGCTGACCGCGACCAAGACCGACGGGGACGGCGACAGCGCCCTGGCAACCCTGAACATCGGGCAGAACCTGGTGTTCAAGGACGACGGACCGAGCATCACCACCACCGGCGTGGAACCGACGCTGACGGTGGACGAAACGGTACTGGCGACCAACGATACCCAGAGCTTCGCCGCCAACTTCAACTCGGCGTTTGGCGCCGACGGGGCCGGTACCCTGACCTATGCGCTGGGCGTGGTGGCCGGGGCTTCCGGGCTGATCGACACGGCCTCGGGCCAGGCGGTGAACCTGTCGCTCAACGGCACCGTGGTCGAAGGGCGTACAGCCCTCAGTAACCTGCTGGTGTTCACGGTCAGCGTGGCCGCCAATGGCAACGTCACGCTCGACCAGGCCCGCGCCGTGGTGCATGCCGACCCAAGCAATCCCGATGATTCGAGGAGTTTGACCTCGGACAACCTGGTAACGCTGACGGCGACCAAGACCGATGGGGACGGCGACAGCGCCCTGGCAACCCTGAACATCGGGCAGAACCTGGTGTTCAAGGACGACGGACCGAGCATCACCACCACCGGTGTGGAGCCGACGCTGACAGTGGACGAAACGATACTGACGACCGACGCCACCCAGAGCTTCGCCGCCAACTTCAACTCGGCGTTTGGCGCCGACGGGGCCGGTACCCTGACCTATGCGCTGGGCGTGGTGGCCGGGGCTTCCGGGCTGATCGACACGGCCTCGGGCGAGGCGGTGAACCTGTCGCTCAACGGCGCGGTGGTCGAAGGGCGTACGGCCCTCAGTAACCTGCTGGTGTTCACCGTCAGCGTGGCCGCCAATGGCAGCGTCACGCTCGACCAGAGCCGCGCCGTGGTGCATGCCAACACAAGCAATCCTGATGATTCGACGAGCCTGACCTCGGACAACCTGGTAACGCTGACCGCGACCAAGACCGACGGGGACGGCGACAGCGCCCTGGCGACGCTGAACATCGGGCAGAACCTGGTGTTCAAGGATGACGGACCGAGCATCACCACCACCGGCGTGGAACCGACGCTGACGGTGGATGAAACGGTACTGGCGACCAACGATACCCAGAGCTTCGCCGCCAACTTCAACTCGGCGTTTGGCGCCGACGGGGCCGGTACCCTGACCTACGCGCTGGGCGTGGTGGCCGGGGCCTCCGGGCTGATCGACACGGCCTCGGGCCAGGCGGTGAACCTGTCGCTCAACGGCGCGGTGGTCGAAGGGCGTACGGCCCTCAGTAACCTGCTGGTGTTCACGGTCAGCGTCGCCGCCAACGGCAGCGTCACGCTCGACCAGAGCCGCGCCGTGGTGCACGCCAACACAAGCAATCCGGATGATTCGACGACGTTGACCTCGGACAACCTGGTAACGCTGACCGCGACCATCACCGACAAGGAGGGCGACAGTGCCCTGGCGACGCTGAACATCGGGCAGAACCTGGTGTTCAAGGACGACGGCCCGAGCATCACCACCACCGGCGTGGAACCGACGCTGACGGTGGACGAGACGGTACTGGCGACCAACGATACCCAGAGCTTCGCCGCCAACTTCAATTCGGCGTTTGGCGCCGATGGGGCCGGCACCCTGACCTACGCGCTGGGCGTGGTGGCCGGGGCTTCCGGGCTGATCGACACGGCCTCGGGCCAAGCGGTGAACCTGTCGCTCAACGGCACCGTGGTCGAAGGGCGTACAGCCCTCAGTAACCTGCTGGTGTTCACGGTCAGCGTGGCCGCCAATGGCAACGTCACGCTCGACCAGGCCCGCGCCGTGGTGCATGCCGACCCAAGCAATCCCGATGATTCGAGGAGTTTGACCTCGGACAACCTGGTGACGCTGACCGCGATCAAGACCGACGCAGACGGCGACAGCGCCCTGGCAACCCTGAACATCGGGCAGAACCTGGTGTTCAAGGATGACGGCCCGGCACTCAGTTTCGGCAACCTGATCGGGACCGGTAGCGTCCTGGCGCAATCCGGATTCTGGAATATGGCGACGGGAGCCGACGGGCTGGGTGCGGCCGGTCTGGACATCTCGTTGGTCAATGATCAGTTCACCCTCGTCAGGCCCGACAACACGACCACGACCGGGACCGGCACGCTCACCGAGCAGACGCCATCACCGGACGCCAATGGCGCGTACCAGTTCGCGGGAACCTTGACCGGTGATTTCGACAACAACGCTGCAACGGCGAATACCACCGTCGACTACACGCTGACTGCTTATGCCGATGGCCACTATGCACTGGATCTGGTACAGGGCTTCAGTTCGACGATCGTGCTCAGCAGTGCCGACGGCTCGCTCGCTGCCGGCGGCCCGGATTCGGTGCGCACCTTGTTGATTCCTCAGACGAATGACCCGGCTATTCCTTCGACATCCGAGGAGATCGTGTTCTTTTCCGCGAAGGCACTGGCCTCGACCGCGGACATCCTGAGCGGCATCGGGCTCGGAGCCCCCGACCCCACCGAAGCCGCGCTACAGACCAACCCCCTGCCGTCGTACATCGACCCTGCATCCATGAACGTCAGCACGTCCGGCATCGGCGTCGGCAACAACGTCTTCCAGGGCGATAACCTGGCGGCCATCAGCGCCGCCGATGAAAGTTTCGTGATCAATCCAGAGACCCTGCTGACGGGCATGAAGGTCTTCATCGACAACTCCGTGGCGGGTTACAACACGGCGACCGAAGATCTGTACTACAGGATCTACTACGCCGATGGCACGTTTTCGAACCAGGTCGAGGTGAACACCCTGACGCCAGAGGCTGGCGGGCAGGTGTCCTTCCTCATCCAGAAGGAGGGTACGTCACTGATCGACGCTGTTCAGCTGACGATGGGCCGGGGCGATGTCAAGATCCCGGTGATCCAGTTCATTCAGCAGAGCGAGAGTCTGGCCAGCGATGTCCAGTTGGCGTTCAGCGCAACGCTGACGGACAAGGATGGGGACTCGGCGACCAGTGCGTTTGCCGCCAATTTGTTCGCCAACGACCCGACCAACGCATCCTTCGACTTCTCGCTGGCGGGCACGATCGGTAAGCAGGATGCGTTCAACATCGACCTGTCAGTCAATGACAACCTGTACCAGGTCACCGGCTTCGATACGGGTTCAGGCGTGCAAGACAAGCTGGTGCTCAACGGCGACCCGAACGCCGTTGTCCAATCGATCAACAACGCCGGCGCAGATAGCGTCGTGACGGTTGCCGAGACTGGCGGACAAACAACGACCATCACCGTGGTCGGGGCCCATGTTGAGAATACCGACATCTTTTTTGGCAGCGCCTGAGGCTTTGCGCGTGTGAACGGATGCGAGGGTGGCCCAGGAAACCACCCTCGCATTCTTTTTGCGGTTCCGATACGAGATCCCCATGATCGCTACGCTGTGAACTGGCGAGCAGCACAAGGCTTGAAAAGCGCGGCGGGTAGGTACGGGTGGACGTGGCAGATTTTACGAAAACGACATCAGTATTGCGGGGCACTCTGTCCCGGGATACCGACAAGGACGGCAAAACGGTGACGGTCTACTCCCTGAAAGTGGGGGGCAGACCGTTTTGTATCGACTTGAAACTCATTCCAGTTCCACCCAGGCGGACTCGGTCGGTGCTTCGTTGGTGAGCCCGTGTTTCAGCGCATACATCAGCAAGTCGATGCGGTTGATGAGATTAAGCTTTTGATAGATGTTGCTGAGGTGGTTGTGCACGGTGTGCTCGCTGATCCCCAGGCGCCCGGCGATGCTCACGTATTTGGCGGACGGTTCGCCCACGATGGCGCGAATCAGTTCTCTCTCGCGCAGCGTCAACCGCGCCTGTTTTGCCCGCTCCAGATTGCATTTTATGGGTATTTGCCCGGTCGCGGCATAACCGGAAAGGCCGCCAGCCCAAGCTCTATCCATTGCGAAGTCGCTATGGTGGACCTTGAGGATGGCCTGGATAATTGATTCCGTCGGGTCTTCCGCCAGCACGATGCCGCGAGCGCCAGCCTCTATCGCCTGGGCAGCGGGGACAACTTCATACAGGCCCTTGAGCAGCAGCACTTTCATTTCGGCGCTACGGGTGAGTCCCGCGACGACATCCAGAGGATTCAGCGCATCCGGAAAGAAACTGAAAAAAATCACATCGGGCCGCAGCTGATCGGCAAGATCCAGCGCCTGGGTATAAGTGGTGGCTTGCGCTGTCACTTCCATCCGGGGTTTTCTGGCATTGATCAAATCGTGAAGGCCCATGAGTACGAGGGGACGACAATCGATCAACATCACGCCAATTGACTCTCTTTGGTCAGTCATGATCTTCCTGACCCTCTTGAAAAACCAGTGAAGGCCTCCCCCCGCAGGACTTTGCGAGGCAGAAACTTGCCCACTTGGGCGGTGCGATTGAAGGACGGAATTGAACGCAGGGAGGCCGTAATGAAGCCCTCCCAGGCATTGGCAACCATCGACCCCGGGACCATTTCCATCAACAGCACTGGCACGTGGGGCGAACGTTTCCAGAAGGCAGTCAAAGCCCGGGAGAGAAGATCAATACGAATAATTATCAGTGGTTTACACATGATGATGTGCTCCCTCCCGCCTCTCAACTGATTCTAGGTCAGCTCGGAGCGCTTCCAACCTACCCATCCGTCAGTGCTCGATCCAGTCCCGGTGCGGACAGGCCTGACCGATGTTCTCGAGACGGGGAGTAACCCTCGAAAATCAAGGTATTAGGCCTGCCATAGATGGCCAGTGGCCAAGGTCGGATCCACATCATGATCGTCAATTAATCGACGAGTGGCGTTAACTTGGGAGCGCTAATATCGACTTAGTCAATTTGTCGGCGATATCTGGCTGGTTAGCCACCTTTTTTTGTGCACGAGGTCTCGTTTTCAGTAACGCCTTCGCATATTCAGATTGAGCGTTGGGGAAGGCTCTCAAGGGAATGCCATGGCTGGCCGATAACATGGGCAGTCAAGAGCCTCTTCGTCTCTTTCGGTCGATGCATATGCTGATTGGCGATGAGAAAGTGTGTTGATGGCTAAGGGCTACCAGCTATCATCTGCGCGCCAAAACAGGGGCTGCGAAGCTGAGTCCGTCCGTGTATTTGCCTTTGGGTTCTTCTTCTTAAATTGCCTGGAAATCTTCGATGCTGTCGTATCACCAAAAGCGTTTTCTGATCGTCGATGATTTCTCGGACTTCCGCAGTTCGGTCAGGTCGATGCTGCGTGAACTGGGCG
Organism: Pseudomonas sp. S2_F07; assembly: GCF_054668325.1. Lineage (NCBI taxonomy): Bacteria > Pseudomonadati > Pseudomonadota > Gammaproteobacteria > Pseudomonadales > Pseudomonadaceae > Pseudomonas > Pseudomonas sp. S2_F07. The sequence continues at coordinate 2,390,138 of NZ_CP162758.1, read as the reverse complement.
TCAAGGAAGTGGACACTGCCGATACCGGCGAGCAGGCGCTGAAAATGTGCTCGCAGAAAGCCTACGATTTCATCTTGCAGGACTTTCACCTGGGTGACGGCAAGAAGAACGGCCAGCAGGTGCTCGAAGACCTGATGGAAGAAAAGCTGATCAGCCATGAATCGGTGTTCGTCATGGTCACCGCCGAAACCAGCCAGGCCATGGTGCTCAGTGCGCTGGAGCATGAGCCCGATGCCTACCTGACCAAGCCGTTCAACCGTTCCAGCCTGGCCCAGCGCCTGGAGCGCCTGGAGCAACGCAAGACCCTGCTCAAGCCGATCCTTCAGGCCCTCGACCGCGGTAAGCCGATGGAGGTGCTCAACGCCTGTATCGCCCTGTGCAAACAAGACATCCGCTATTCGCCACTGTGCCTGCGCTTTCGCGCCGATGCCCTGCGCGACCTGAATCAGAACGAAGCGCTGGAGCGTCTCTACGACAGCATCATCGCCGACCGCCCGTTGCCATGGGCGTTTGCCGGGTTGGGCAAGTTGTTGTTCAAGCGTGGCCAGGTCGGGCAGGCCAAGGGCATTTATGAAAAAGCCCTGAAAGTCTTCCCGATGATGCCGTCGCTGTATGACGGCATGGCGGATGTACTGGTCGCCGAAGGGGATACCAAGGGTGCGCAGCGCGTCCTGGAAGAGGCGATTCGCCTGTCGCCGCTGGCGGTGCGTCGCCAGGCATTGCTCGGCAAGCTGGCGATGACCAACGAGGACTTCGACACGGCGGCCAAGGCCTATCGCCAGGCAGTGAGCCAGGGCGCGCAGTCACGGTTCAAGGATGCTGAAAGCAACCTCGGCCTGGCCCATGCGTTGATCAGCAAGGGCAGCGAACGGGGCCTGGACACGCGGACCCGCCTGGAAATCAACACCACATTGAGTGCCGTGGCCAAGGAGAACCCCTCCGATCCGGGCCTGCAAATCCGGGCGCGCCTGATGAAGGCCACTAGCCTGTTGCTCAACGATGCAGAGACGGCCGACAAGCTCACCGAACAAGCCTTGTTGCGTCTGGACGGCATGGAGCAATTCATGAGCGCCGAAGCGGCCTTGCTGGTGGCCAAGCAGCTGAAACTGCTCGGGCAGACCGAAGCCGGCACCGCGATGCTGAAAAACTGCGTGGAAATCTACGGCGACGATCCGGTGGTCATGAAGGACATCGCCAAGCAGACCGACGACCCGAGCATCCTCAATTCCGGCAACGCCGCCGCGGAACTCAACCGTCAGGGCGTGCGCGTGTACAAGACCGGCAATCTGGTGGAGGCCCGGCAGGTATTCCGCAAGGCCCTGGCGATGCAACCGAAGAACATCAGTATCGCCCTGAACATGGCGCAGTCATTGCTGCATGGCACCGATACCAGCGTTCCTTCGGCGGAGCTGGAGGAGTGTCGGACCTGTCTGAAAATGGTCGGCCTGATGCCCGACACCGACGCGCGTTATCCGCGTTACCAGAAGCTGAAAAGCAAGGCGCTTGGCCAATGAATGACAACGAGCAGGCACTGGATTTCTCCACGGTGATCGCCTCTACCGTGCACGACATGAAGAACTCGCTGGCCATGCTGATGCAGGCTCACAGCCAGTGGCTGGGGCAATTGCCGGAGTCGGCGCGGCAAGCGCCGGAGCAGGGCGTGATGGACTTCGAATTCGCCCACCTCAACGGCATGCTGGTGCAGTTGTTGGGGCTGTACAAGCTCGGCGTCAACCAGATGCCATTGCAACCGGCCTACCATGAACTGGACGACTTCATCGAAGCTCAACTGGCCTGTCATCAGGAGGTGTTCGCCAGCCGCGGCATCATGGCCACCTATGAAGTGGACCCGCTGAGCCCTCTGGGTTTCTTCGATCGTGAGTTGATCGCGTCGGTATTGGCCAACTGCATCAACAACGCCATTCGCTTTGCACGGCATGCCGTTCTGATCAGCGTCAGCGACGATGCCGGGCAACTGGTGTTGACCATCAATGACGATGGCGAGGGGTATCCGGCGCAGATGATCGAGCGTCAGGCCGATTACGTGCAGGGGATCAATCAAAGCACCGGCAGCACCGGGCTGGGCCTGTACTTTGCCGGGCGAATTGCCGCGCTGCATCAACGCAACGGCGTGGGTGGGCGTACAGAAATCAGCAATGGCGGGCCGTTGGGCGGTGGAGTGTTTCGCCTTTACCTGCCCTGACCGGCAGCATATTTTTCGACGCTGCTTGAAATTCCGAACACGTGGAGCCTATTTTGTACGGTCGCCGTTCGCGGCCCGCACAATAACAAGGATAGCGTCATGACGACCGTTGGCCTGAGTTCACTCGCGCAGCGATTGACGGGCATTGATCAAGTTGAATGTGTCACGCCGGATTTGAATGGCGTTCCACGGGGCAAAGTGATGACCGCCGAGGGTTTTCTCGACGGTCGACGTTTGCAGATGGCGCGGGGTGTGCTGCTGCAATGCATCATGGGCGGATATCCGCCGGCGCGGTTTTACGGCAGCGACGATGGCGACCTCGCGTTGATCCCGGACCCTGCACAAATCCACCGCTTGCCCTGGAGCCATCCACCGCGGGCCTTGGCCATTTGCGATGCGGATGAACTGGGCACCACCACCAGCTCCAATCTGTCGACCCGTGGCCAGCTCAAGGCGGTGATTGCCCGTTACGCGGCTCGCGGCCTGGCACCTGTGGTGGCGACCGAGCTCGAGTTTTTTGTCTTCGCCCCCAACACCGATCCGACCCTGGCTTTTCAACCGCCACTGGGGCTGGACGGTCGCCGCGAAGACGGTCAGTCGGCGTTCAGCGTCAGTTCCAACAACGGCTTGCGGCCGTTCTTCAATGAAGTCTACGAGTGCATGGCGGCCCTGGGGTTGCCCCGCGATACCTTCATGCACGAAATGGGCGTCAGCCAGTTCGAGATCAATCTGCTGCACGGTGATCCGCTGTTGCTGGCCGACCAGACGTTCCTGTTCAAGCACCTGCTCAAGGAAGTGGCCCTCAAGCACGGCCTGAGCGTGGTGTGCATGGCCAAGCCGTTGGCGCATACGCCGGGCAGTTCGATGCATATCCACCAGAGCGTGGTCGAGATCGATTCGGGACGTAATGTGTTCAGCGACGAGGCGGGCCAGGAGACGGCCACTTTCCGCCACTTCATTGCCGGTCAGCAAACGTGCATGGCCGATTTCACCGCGTTGTTTGCGCCGAACGTGAACTCCTATCAGCGCTTGTGCCACCCTTACGCCTCACCGAATAATGCCTGCTGGTCCCACGACAACCGGGCGGCGGGCTTGCGCATTCCGGCCAGTTTGCCGGTGGCCCGTCGGGTCGAGAACCGCTTGCCGGGGGCCGATGCCAACCCGTACCTGGCGATTGCCGCAAGCCTGGCGGCGGGGTTGCATGGCATCGAGAAGGCATTGGAGCCGAGCGCGCCGATCCAGGGTGAGTTCGACGTGCCGGATAATCTTTCGTTGCCGTGTACCTTGCATGCGGCGCTTGAGCGTCTGAAACGTAGCCAGTTGGCCAAGGAACTGTTCGGCACGGAATTCATCGAAGGCTACATCGCTTCGAAGACCCTGGAACTGACCAGTTTCCATGATGAAATTACTCCCTGGGAAAGGCGTGTTTTAGCAACCCAGGCCTGACGTCCCGTCGACATCCGGCTATCGTTTAGCGATAGCCGATTCTCACTGCAAGGAGCCGCTCGGAACGCCGATGCGCCAAATCTGGAAATCCTTTCGAGCGCTGTATTTCGCCTCGCTGATGATGTTGATCGGCTCGGGCCTGTTGAGTACTTACCTGGCGTTGCGCCTGGCTGCCGACCATGTCGACAGTCTGTGGGTCGGTGCGCTGATGGCTGCCAACTATTTCGGCCTGGTGCTGGGAGGCAAGATCGGTCACCGGTTGATTGCCCGGGTCGGGCATATCCGGGCCTATTCGGCGTGTGCCGGGATCGTTGGCGCGGCGGTGCTCGGCCATGGCCTGGTGGACTGGTTGCCGGCCTGGCTGTTTTTGCGGGTGATCGTCGGCCTCGGCATGATGTGCCAGTACATGGTGATCGAGAGCTGGCTCAATGAACAGGCCGATGCCAATCAGCGCGGCATGGTCTTCAGCGGATACATGATCGCTTCGTACCTGGGGTTGGTGCTGGGGCAGTTGATTCTGGTCATGCACCCAGGGCTGGGGCTTGAATTGCTGATGTTGGTCGCCCTGTGCTTCGCGCTGTGCCTGGTACCCGTGGCCCTGACCCGGCGCATTCACCCGGCACCTTTGCACCCGGCACCGATGGAGCCGCGCTTCTTTATCAAGCGTGTGCCACAGTCCTTGAGTACGGTATTGGGCGCAGGGCTGATCATCGGTTCGTTCTATGGTCTTGCGCCGTTGTATGCCTCTCAACAGGGGCTGACCACCGAGCAGGTCGGTCTGTTCATGGGTAGCTGCATTTTTGCCGGGCTGTTGGTGCAGTGGCCGCTGGGCTGGTTATCCGACCGTTATGACCGGGCCTTGCTGATCCGCTGTTTTGCCATGTTCCTGGCGGTCGCGGCGTTACCGCTGGCGATCTTGCCCAAGGTGCCGCTGGAGGTGTTGTTCGCCGTCGGCTTCCTGTGCTCGCTGGTGCAGTTCTGCCTGTACCCGCTGGCGGTGGCGTTCTCCAATGACCATGTCGAGGGGGATCGCCGGGTGTCGCTGACGGCGATGCTGCTGGTGACCTACGGTGTCGGTGCCAGTATCGGGCCGCTGGCAGCCGGGGTGCTGATGAAGCTGTTCGGCAGCCAGAGCCTGTATGCATTCTTCACGTTCTTTGCGTTGGTGCTGGTCTGGCGGATCCGGCCGAAAGCCGTGACCAACCTGCATCAGGTGGACGATGCACCGTTGCACCACGTGGCAATGCCGGACAGTATGTCCAGTTCGCCGCTGGTGGCTGCGCTGGATCCGCGGGTCGATGAACAGGTGGTGCAGGACCAGATGTGCAATCCGGTGAATCCGGAACCGCCAGCCGAATCAGGACCTGAATCCGATCAGCCGCCAGAAGACCCTGACTCCGGCCGCGAGCAAAGCTTTACCGAAGCCAGGCCTTAATACCGGGGCACAAAAAAACGGGCAGTCACCGCAAGGGACTGCCCGTTTTCTTGTTGGCGCTCTATCACATGTCGTCTTTGTCGAAGCGGCGTGCTTCGCGTTGCAACTGGTAGACAAAGCGTTCGACCTGACGCTGCACCAGCCCGCTCATGTTGTGAAAGCGAACGCCGGCGAAGGTGGTGGAAATCCTTTCTTCGAAGTGCAGATAACGCAACTCGACCGGTGCGGTCATCTTGCCGAAGGGCAGGTCGGCGTTGAAACGGTCGTAGACCTGACCCAGTTGCAGGCTGCCGGTGATGTCGCCGTCGAAGCGCAGTTTGCAGCCGGTAGCGGAAATATCCAGCAGCTTGCCGCTGATCGGCGCCTTGAGCTTTTCGCCGTCCAGGTTGACGTTGACCAGCTGTGCCAGCTTCAGCGCGGCGCGGAACGCATTGCGGCGCTGGTGGTACACCACTTCATGGGGCAGGGGGCCGCGGTAGCAGCGGCTGCCACCGGATTCGTCGATTTTCAACTGGCCGTTGCTTTCCCAGGCAATGCGTACGCCTTCGTGGAAGCCTTCGACCCTGAACGGCTCGCCCGCCAGCAGGTAACGCTCGCCATCACGGGGAATCATTTCGTCCAGGGCAATCATGTTGCTGTCACGGTCCAGGTCCACCAGGTAGCTCTGGAAGCGCTGGCTGCGCTCATGGAACGTGATGATCAGCGGGTCATGGCTTTCGAGCAGCTGGCGCAGGTTGCTGGAGATTTCCAAGGGCGTGGAGAGCACCTTGGGTGGCTGCGGAGCATCATCCACGGATAAGGCATTGGACACGGTTAATCAATCTCCAGACAAAATTTGACTACGGCAGACTAGCAGTTTGCCAGTATGTTGCGCGTCTTGATAGAGCGAGGGCGTTGACCGCTTCATGCCTGACTGAGCGGGCGTGGCTTGGCAAGCTTGGAGAATGTTCCGCTGGCATCGTAAAGCGCCGGGGTTTCACCGCCGGTGAGGATTTTCAGCTGGGTGGCTGTAGCGGCCTGCTGAGTGAGGATCGACTGGCCGTTGTTGGCGTTGATGGCCTGGCACTGGGCCAGGAGATCGGTCAGCACGTCACTTTGCGCCAGCAACTGCTCGCCAATGCTCGACTGGCCGGCCAATTGCTCAAGGCCGCTGCGGTTGGTCGGCAGGTTGAGGCTGGCGAGGATTTCACTGCGCTTGCGGCCATGCTGTTCGAGCAAAACGATCAACGCCTGTTTCTGCGCCAGGATGTTCTCGAGCAATGGCATGTCGCGGCCATGCAATGCGAGGGATTCGGTCTGCAGTAACTCCAGCAGGTGTTGCGCTGGGGCAAAGTCGTCGGTGATCAGTTGCAGTAGATGAGTGTCGTGCATGGCTGGCCTTGGGTTTTAAGCGTCCAAAAGCCTGGCGCCGGCGGTGGCCTAGCGCTGGGCTTCGAAGTTGAGCAGTTTGCTGGCTACACGGTTGCTGTCGACTTTATAGCTGCCATCGGCAATCGCTGCTTTCAACTCGGCCACGCGGGCGTTGTCGACGGCAGGCTGATCGCGCAGCTTGTCAGTGACCTTCTGCAACTGTTGAGCCTCATTGCTGAGATGTACCGATTCCCCGCTTTTGACGGTGCCGGCCTGTTCGGCCGCGGACTCCAGCGGCGCGGATTTGCCGGCTTCGGCGCTTTCCTTGCTGGCGCTGGTACGTGTACTGCCCGTCAGGGACGAGGAGCTGTTCAAACGGCTGAAATCGATGACCATGATAAAAAACCTCTGGGAATTTGGACGCTTGCCATGGTTTCGGCCATTCCCTGGAAAACTTTAGGCTCATTTATCAATGAACCTTGCGCGCGTCAGCGCTTGCCCTGCATGGAGCACAGTCTAGGGAACAGCCGCGGCAAGCGCCACATTCAGATGAACAGAGCGCCTTACATGGACACTTCCACCTGCCCCGGTGCCATGACCTGCGCCTTGATGACTCGTTGGGAGTTGAGGTTTTTCACCCGGATTTGCTCGCTCAGGCTGCCGTTTGACAGCGCTTCGCCCGGCATGCGCACGCTGAGGGTGCCGCTGCGGGCGGTTATCACCACTTGATCGCCCTTGCGAATGACTTCGGCCTGCTCGATGTTCACCAGGGTAATTACCTGGTCGGCGACCATTGGTCGGGTCAGTCGCTGGCCGATCGCCTGATCGAGGGAGGTCAGGTAGCCCTGGCTGATGAGGCTGATATCGCGCTCGCGCAGGATCACGTCTCCAGGTTCGACAATGGCGGCGCGGCGCAGTGGCCGGGCGCTGGTCACGACCTCGCGAAACAGGCGGACTTGAGCGGGTACGAACACTGTCCAGGGGGAAGTACCCTCGCAGCGAACCTTGACCGTGACCCGTCCCAGCGGCTTGGGACTCTCGAGCGTTGCTGTCAATTCCTTGTCGCACATGGGCATGTGCATGCGCGGATCGAGCGGGTTGACCTGGATCTCGTAGCGACCTTCCGTTTGACTGGTAGCCAGATAGTCTTCTACGGTGAATTCAAGAAAGCCCTGAGTGACGCCGATAAGCATGTCAGGCAAGGTAACCGCGTCAGCAAGGGCAGGGCTGCCAGCGTTGAACAGGCAAACAGCCGCCAGCACGCCGGGCAATTTGCGGTAGGGTGTGGTCAGGCGTCGAAAAAATGTCGGTTCTGTGTTCATAACGATTAAAAAAGCAAGCGCCGTGCCGTTTAGTGATGAAGGCGCGTCGCAACAACACTTGGCGTTGGTGTAGGAGTCTGGGCATGGCTGGTGTAATGGATTCGGTAAACCAGCGCACGCAACTGGTGGGGCAGAATCGCCTTGAGCTGTTGTTGTTCCGTCTCGACGGCCAGCAACTGTACGGGATCAACGTGTTCAAGGTTAGGGAGGTGCTGCAATGCCCCAAACTGACGCTGATGCCCAAATCCAGTCCTGTCGTGTGCGGCGTGGCGAACATCCGGGGGGCGACCATTCCGATCCTTGATCTGGCGATGGCGACCGGCTCCGGCGCGTTGAAGGACAAGAACAACCCCTTCGTGATCATCACGGAGTACAACACCAAGACCCAGGGGTTCCTGGTCCGTTCGGTGGAGCGCATCGTCAACATGAACTGGGAGGAGATCCATCCGCCGCCCAAGGGCACCGGGCGCGATCACTACCTGACGGCGGTGACGCGGGTCGACAATCAGTTGGTCGAAATCATCGACGTCGAAAAGGTGCTGGCGGAAGTGGCTCCGACGCCGGAAGCGATTTCCGTTGGTGTGGTGGATGTCGAAACCCAGCACAAGGCGCTTTCGTTGCGCGTGCTGACGGTCGACGACTCGTCGGTGGCGCGCAAGCAGGTCACGCGTTGCCTGCAAACGGTCGGCGTCGAAGTGGTGGCGTTGAACGACGGTCGGCAAGCGCTGGACTACCTGCGCAAACTGGTCGACGAGGGCAAGAAGCCGGAAGAAGAGTTCCTGATGATGATCTCCGACATCGAGATGCCGGAGATGGACGGGTACACGCTGACGGCGGAAATCCGCAACGACCCGCGCATGCAAAAGCTTCATATCATCCTGCATACTTCGTTGTCGGGGGTATTCAATCAGGCGATGGTCAAGAAGGTCGGTGCCGATGACTTCCTGGCCAAATTCCGTCCTGATGACCTGGCATCCCGGGTAGTCGACCGGATCAAGGCAGCAGATATCAGCTAGAGGCCCGTGCCCCTGGCAGTCAACACGATTTAAGAGGCGGCATCATTGTCTACGGGTAATTTGGATTTCGAACAGTTCCGGGTATTCCTGGAAAAAGCCTGTGGCATTTTGCTCGGTGAAAACAAGCAGTACCTGGTCTCCAGCCGTCTCAACAAACTGATGGAACAGCAAGGCATCAAGTCTTTGGGCGAACTGGTTCAGCGCATGCAGACCCAGCCGCGCAGCGGTTTGCGCGAGCAGGTGGTGGACGCCATGACCACCAACGAAACCCTGTGGTTTCGTGACACCTACCCGTTTGAAGTCTTGAAGAACAAGGTACTGCCCGAAGCGATCAAGGCCAGTCCCGGCCAGCGCCTGCGCATCTGGTCGGCGGCGTGCTCGTCGGGCCAGGAGCCGTATTCGCTGTCGATGTCCATCGACGAATTCGAGCGGGTCAACATGGGCCAGTTGCGGATGGGCGTGCAGATTGTTGCCACCGACCTGTCCGGTACCATGCTGAACAACTGCAAGACCGGCGAGTACGATAGCCTGGCCATCGGCCGCGGTCTTTCGCCCGAGCGCCTGCAGCGTTATTTTGACCCGAAAGGGCCGGGGCGCTGGGCGATCAAGGCGCCTATCAAAAGCCGTGTGGAGTTCCGTTCATTCAACCTGCTGGACAGCTACGCGAGCCTCGGCAAGTTCGACATCGTGTTCTGCCGCAACGTACTGATCTACTTTTCCGCCGAGGTGAAGAAGGACATCCTGTTGCGCATCCACAGCACGTTGAAGCCGGGCGGTTACCTGTTCCTCGGTGCTTCCGAAGCGCTGAACGGTTTGCCGGATCATTACCAGATGGTCCAGTGCAGCCCGGGGATCATTTACCAGGCGAAGTGATGCAAAAGCGCCGCGCATAAAAATGGGAGTCCTCCGGGACTCCTTTTTTATGCGCGGCGCTTTTGCATCACGTAGGAGCTGTCGCAGGCTGCGATCTTTTGATCTTGATCTTGAAAAGCAAAATCAAAAGATCGCAGCCTTCGGCAGCTCCTACAGGGGGGAGTGTGCGTAGGACAAGCGGCAGAAAAGCGGCATCCGGCGGAAAACCGTTGCCGCTTTTCTGGCATTGCCGCGTTGCCATGGCCGGCAAAGCCCCGGTTTCCGGGTTTTTTTGAATTGGCATGGGGCTTGCTAAGTTGATCCTACGAAAAATCAGGTCACCCGAAGGTTTCCCGACATGAGCATCAGCTTCGATAAAGCGCTCGGTATCCACGAACAAGCCCTGGGCTTCCGCGCCCAGCGTGCCGAAGTCCTGGCCAACAACATCACCAACGCCGATACCCCGAACTACAAGGCTCGGGATCTGGACTTCTCGAAAGTGCTCGCCGAGCAGAACGAGAAAACCAAAGGCGGCACCTTCGCCTTGAACATGACCAACAACCGTCATATCGAAGCTGAGGGCCTGGGCAATGGCGACGAGTCGTTGCTGTATCGCACGCCGATGCAACCGTCGATCGACCAGAACACCGTGGACGCCCAGCTTGAACAATCAGCGTACGCGGAAAACGCGATCGGTTTCCAGGCCAGCTTCACCCTGCTCAACAGCAAATTCAAAGGGCTGGTGTCAGCCCTGCGCGGAGAGTAAGCCATGTCTCTATCCAGTGTTTTCAACATTGCCGGTAGCGGCATGAGTGCGCAGACCACGCGTTTGAACACCGTCGCTTCGAACATTGCCAACGCCGAGACCGTCTCGTCGAGCATCGACCAGACCTACCGTGCGCGTCACCCGGTATTCGCCACCATGTTCCAGGGCGGGCAGAGCGGCGGCAGCGATTCGTTGTTCCAGAGCCAGGACGCCGCCGGTCAGGGTGTTCAGGTGCTGGGTGTAGTTGAAGACCAGAGCAACCTCGAGGCGCGCTACGAGCCGAATCATCCGGCGGCCGATGCCAAGGGTTACGTCTACTACCCGAACGTCAACGTGGTGGAGGAAATGGCCGACATGATTTCCGCGAGCCGTTCGTTCCAGACCAACGCCGAAATGATGAACACCGCCAAAACCATGATGCAGAAGGTCCTGACCCTCGGTCAGTGATAAGGGGCGACTCAGATGAGTGTTACCGATTCCACCAGTGGTTTGAGCCTCAACGACATCCTGGCCAACTCTTCGATCAAGACCACCACCACGACTGACGGCCTCGCGTCGGCCACCGGCAGCGCCACGGGCAGCAAGGCCCTGGGCAAGGATGCGTTCCTGCAGTTGCTGGTTACGCAGTTGAAAAACCAGAACCCGCTGGAACCCCAGGACAACGGCGAGTTTGTCGCTCAGTTGGCGCAATTCAGCAGCCTGGAAGGCATCACCACGCTCAACGATACGGTGACCGGCCTGGCCAGCAACTACAACTCGTCCCAGGCCCTGCAGGCGTCGTCGCTGGTGGGCCGTTCGGTCATCGCTCCGGGCGACAAGGCCGTAGTCGATACCACCAAGAGCCTCAGCGGCACGGTAGTCGTGCCGTCTTCAGTGGCGTCCGCCACCCTGAAGATCACCGACTCGGCCGGCAAGACCGTGCGCACCATCGACCTCGGTTCGCAGAAAGCCGGCAACGCCAGCTTCATCTGGGATGGCAAGAACGATGCGGGTGAGACGGTAGCCGCTGGCACCTACACCTTCGGTGCCACGACCACCATCGATGGCAAGTCCGTCGCGTTGATCACTAATCTGCCGGCGACCGTCAACAGTGTGACCATCAGCCAGACCGGTGGTGAGTTGATGCTCAATCTGGCCGGGCTGGGCAGCATTGCCCTGTCCAAAGTACAAACCATTGGTATGTAGAGCCGACTAACACGGCATAAAGGAGTGGATGATGTCTTTTAATATCGGCCTTAGCGGTCTCTATGCAGCCAACAAACAACTGGACGTGACCGGCAACAACATCGCCAACGTCGCGACCACCGGTTTCAAATCGTCCCGTGCAGAATTCGAAGACGTGTACTCGGCGACCCGCCTGGGCACCGGCAGCAAGACCGTCGGCAACGGCGTGCGCCTGGCTAACGTTTCCCAGCAGTTCGGCCAGGGCGACGTGAGCAACACCGGCAACGTGCTCGACATGGGTATCCAGGGCAACGGTTTCTTCGTACTGAGCAACAACGGTTCGTTGACCTACAGCCGTGCCGGTACGTTCAAGACCGATAAGGAAGGCTACGTCACCAACAGCGACGGCACTGCCCGTCTGCAAGGTTACGGCGTGGACTCCAACGGCAAGATCGTCAATGGCGTGCTGACCGACCTGCGGATCGACACCTCCAACCTGGCGCCGAAGTCCACCAGCACCGTGTCGTCGACGATCAACCTGAACTCCACCTCGGCGGTGATCGACCAGACGGTTGCGGCGAACAAGTTCGACCCGTCCAAGACCGAGACCTTTACCAAGTCGTTCAGTACTCCGATCTACGATACGCAGGGTAACCAGCACACCATGGATCAATACATGGTCAAGACTGGCGCGAACACCTGGGACACCTACACCCTGATCGATGGCCGCAATCCCGATGGCAGTGATCCAACCGTCACTGATCCGATCGCTTCGACCATGTCGTTCGACTCCACCGGTAAACTGACCTCGGTGAGCACGCCAGTGACGCCGCCAACCACGCCACCGACTTCGGTGATCAGCAGTGACCTGAAAATCACCAACTGGACCCCGGGCAGTGTCACCAATGGCGTCTGGACAGCCAACGGTGCCGCAGCCGATCCTGCAGGTCTGACTATCGCCATGGCCAACACCACCCAGTTCAACGCCGACACCGCGCGTTCGATTCCGGCGCAGAACGGTTACGCCACGGGCCAGATCACCAACTTGACCATTGATGGCAGTGGTGTGCTGCTGGCCAACTTCAGCAACAACCAGACCAAGCCGATCGGCCAGATTTCCCTGGCCAGCTTCACCAACGAGCAAGGCCTGCAGCCGGTAGGCGGCACCAGCTGGAAAGAAACCTACGCGTCGGGCATTCCGGGCTACGATGCGCCGGAGACCGGTACCCTGGGTTCGATCGTTTCCAACTCCCTGGAAGAGTCCAACGTCAACCTGACCAACGAACTGGTCGACCTGATCAAGGCACAGAGCAACTACCAGGCGAACGCCAAGACCATCTCCACCCAGAGCACCATCATGCAGACCATCATTCAGATGACTTGATGCTGGATTGAGCTGTGCAAGGAGCCCCTCGAAAGAGGGGCTTTTTTGTGGCCTGAGGTTTTATGCTGGATGTGATGGCCTCTTCGCGGGCAAGCCCGCTCCCACAGTTGATCGTGTTTATCTGGAAAGACTCGGTCCCCTGTGGGAGCGGGCTTGCTCCGGGCGGCGTTCCGACGAAAGCGTCAGATCAGTCACCCATTTCCTCGAGGCAAAAGAAAACCCCCGACCCGCCAGAGGCTGATCGGGGGTTTCGAGTAAGCGCCTTGCGGCGCTCACGGGCTCAGCTTATTGGCAAGCTTCGCAATCCGGCTCGTCGATGGCGCAAGCCTTTGGCACTGGAGCGGGACCTGCAGGAGCCGCCAGAACCGAGTCGTCACCGTGGTTGCCGCCGCTGGAAACAGCGTTCAGCTTGCCGGTGTTGATGGTCGACTTCTCGGTGCTGGTCGCGGCCAGGGCACGGAGGTAGTAAGTGGTTTTCAGGCCACGGTACCAAGCCATGCGGTAGGTCACGTCCAGCTTCTTGCCCGATGCGCCGGCGATGTACAGGTTCAGCGACTGAGCCTGGTCGATCCACTTCTGACGACGGCTGGCGGCGTCGACGATCCACTTGGTGTCCACTTCGAAGGCAGTCGCGTAGAGCTCTTTGAGTTCTTGCGGGATGCGCTCGATCTGCTGCACCGAACCGTCGTAGTACTTCAGGTCGTTGATCATGACCGAGTCCCACAGGCCGCGAGCTTTCAGGTCGCGAACCAGGTACGGGTTGATCACGGTGAATTCGCCCGACAGGTTCGATTTCACATACAGGTTCTGGTAGGTCGGTTCGATCGACTGCGAGACGCCGGTGATGTTGGCGATGGTCGCGGTCGGTGCGATGGCCATGATGTTGGAGTTACGAATGCCTTTCTGTACACGGGCGCGAACCGGTGCCCAGTCCAGGGATTCGTTCAGGTCGACATCGATGTACTTCTGGCCACGGGCCTCGATCAGGATCTGTTGCGAATCCAGCGGCAGGATGCCTTTGGACCACAGCGAACCCTGGAACGTCTCGTAGGCGCCGCGCTCGTCAGCCAGGTCGCAGGAAGCCTGGATCGCGTAGTAGCTGACCGCTTCCATCGACTTGTCGGCGAACTCGACGGCAGCGTCGGAACCGTAAGGGATGTGCTGCAGGTACAAAGCGTCCTGGAAGCCCATGATGCCCAGGCCGACCGGACGGTGCTTGAAGTTGGAGTTCTTCGCTTGCGGCACCGAGTAGTAGTTGATGTCGATCACGTTATCGAGCATGCGCACGGCGGTGTTCACGGTGCGTTGCAGCTTGGCGGTGTCCAGCTTGCCGTCGACGATGTGGTTTGGCAGGTTGATCGAGCCCAGGTTGCAAACGGCGATCTCGTCCTTGTTGGTGTTCAAGGTGATCTCGGTGCACAGGTTCGAGCTGTGGACCACGCCCACGTGCTGCTGCGGGCTGCGCAGGTTGCACGGGTCCTTGAAGGTCAGCCATGGGTGGCCGGTTTCGAACAGCATGGACAGCATCTTGCGCCACAGGTCTTTGGCCTGGATGGTCTTGAACAGCTTGACCTTGCCTGGGTACTCGGTGAGGGCTTCGTAGTACTCGTAGCGCTCTTCGAAGGCTTTACCGGTCAGGTCGTGCAGGTCCGGTACTTCGGATGGCGAGAACAGGGTCCACTTGCCGTCGTCGAAGACACGCTTCATGAACAGGTCAGGGATCCAGTTGGCGGTGTTCATGTCGTGGGTACGACGACGGTCATCACCGGTGTTCTTGCGCAGTTCGATGAACTCTTCGATGTCCATGTGCCAGGTTTCCAGGTAGGCACACACAGCGCCTTTGCGCTTGCCACCCTGGTTAACGGCAACGGCGGTGTCGTTGACGACTTTCAGGAACGGCACGACGCCCTGGGACTTGCCGTTGGTGCCCTTGATGTACGAACCCAGCGCACGAACCGGTGTCCAGTCGTTGCCCAGGCCGCCAGCGAATTTCGACAGCATGGCGTTGTCGTGGATCGCATGGTAGATGCCCGACAGGTCATCCGGCACGGTGGTCAGGTAGCAGCTCGACAGCTGTGGACGCAGGGTACCGGCGTTGAACAGGGTCGGGGTCGAAGCCATGTAGTCGAATGACGACAGCAGGTTGTAGAACTCGATCGCGCGGTCTTCTTTTTGCTTCTCTTCGATCGCCAGGCCCATGGCCACGCGCATGAAGAAGATCTGCGGCAGTTCGAAACGCACGCCATCCTTGTGGATGAAGTAACGGTCGTACAGGGTTTGCAGGCCCAGGTAGGTGAATTGCTGGTCGCGCTCGTGGTTGATCGCCTTGCCCAGTTTTTCCAGGTCGAAGGAGGCCAGCACAGGGTTCAGCAGTTCGAACTCGATACCTTTGGAGATGTAGGCCGGCAGCGCTTTGGCGTACAGGTCGGCCATCTCGTGGTGAGTGGCGCTCTCGGCCACACCGAGGAAGCCCAGGCCTTCGCCGCGCAAGGTGTCCATCAGCAGGCGCGCGGTCACGAACGAGTAGTTCGGCTCGCGTTCAACCAGGGTACGGGCAGTCATTACCAGGGCGGTGTTGACGTCGTTCAGGGCCACGCCGTCGTACAGGTTCTTCAGGGTTTCGCGCTGGATCAGGTCGCCGTCGACTTCTTCCAGGCCTTCGCACGCTTCGGTGACGATGGTGTTCAGGCGACCCATGTCCAGCGGCGCCAGGCTGCCGTCGGCACGGGTGATGCGGATCGACGGGTGAGCGTTGACCGCTTCTTCGGCCGGTGCGTGGGCAGCGCGTTCTTTCGAACGACCGTCACGGTAGATCACGTAGTCGCGAGCCACTTTCTGTTCGCCGGCACGCATCAGGGCCAGTTCGACCTGGTCCTGGATTTCTTCGATGTGGATAGTGCCGCCCGATGGCATGCGACGCTTGAAGGTCGCGGTGACCTGTTCGGTCAGGCGGGCAACGGTGTCGTGGATTCGCGACGAGGCAGCAGCGGTGCCGCCTTCAACTGCGAGGAACGCTTTGGTGATGGCGACGGTGATCTTGTCATCGGTGTAGGGAACGACAGTGCCGTTACGCTTGATCACACGCAGCTGACCTGGCGCGGTGGCGGACAGATCCGAATTCGAATCGGCGGCCTGCGGCAAGGTGCCCTGCGGGTTCTCGCGAGTTGTGTCGGTTTGCATGGGGGGGTGTCTCCACATTCTCTATGTTTGTTTGGGCACCATCACGGTGCCCACCGTTCCGTCCTGAAGCACTACAACCGGCGAGAGCCGGGCATAACAACTTCGGGACAGTAGGAAAAAGGCTAATGAGGCCGTCCTTGCCGAAGTCTTTGGCTACGAGCCTGGGCTCGAAACCGGATTCCTTTCGGGGGTGTCAGTCATGACTGCAACACCCGTACCGTTTTGGCCGCTCTGGCCTGAAAAAACGGTGCCATCCGCCAGTGCGGTTTGGGCTTGTAAGTTCACGCTTGGTTCAACCATAAACAGGCAATAAAGCGCTTGAGTTTCTGGTCTGAAATGTGGTTGGGCTTTTTAGTCAAAACCCTACATGTAGGGTTTTTTTGCGCCGGGGTACAAGATAATGCGTTTTATGGGGGGGTGCAACATACTGCTTGTGGATAAACCTGTGCGTAAATTGTGTGTGAAAGAGGGAATCGGCGTGTAGGCCGCGACCTTGCTGGATCGAAGCTTTTTTCAGCGAATTTCAACGGGTGAAAACGCCAGGTCAGATTTTTAAGGGCGCGAACCCTACCACAAAAAACCCTGTTGTCCGAACGCATTTACCCGCTTGTGTTCTCGACGGGTGGCGTTTATACAATCGGCCCAGCGTGTATACATATTTATCCCCCCGAATCATTACAAAAAGACGGGCGGATCCTTCCTTATTAGTGTTTTTGGCAAGCAGAGGTCACCCGTGGAGCAAGAAGCCTGGCAGGTATTGATTGTGGAGGACGACCAGCGACTGGCCGAACTGACCCGCGATTACCTGGAAGCCAATGGCCTGCGTGTATTGATCGAAGGCAATGGTGCGCTCGCGGCGAATCGCATCATCAAGGAACAACCGGACCTGGTGATCCTCGACCTGATGCTCCCCGGTGAAGATGGTCTGAGCATTTGCCGCAAGGTCCGCGCCTGCTATGACGGCCCGATCCTGATGCTCACCGCCCGCACTGATGATACCGACCAGATTCTCGGCCTGGACCTGGGGGCTGACGACTACGTCTGCAAACCGGTACGCCCGCGCCTGTTGCTGGCGCGCATCCAGGCGCTGCTGCGCCGTAGTGAAGCGCCCGAGGTCGCCCCGGAAAAACAGCGGCGTCTACAGTTCGGTCCGCTGATCGTCGACAACGCCTTGCGCGAAGCCTGGTTGCAGGGCAACGGCATCGAGTTGACCAGCGCCGAATTCGACCTGCTCTGGCTATTGGTGGCCAATGCCGGGCGCATTCTCTCAAGGGAAGAGATCTTCACCGCGCTGCGGGGCATCGGCTATGACGGTCAGGACCGCTCCATTGATGTGCGCATCTCGCGCATCCGCCCGAAGATCGGCGATGACCCGGAGCATCCACGGCTGATAAAGACCGTGCGCAGCAAGGGCTATCTGTTCGTTCCCGAGGCTTGCGTAGATCCGTCCCTGTGAACTCGATCTTCCTGCGTATCTATGGCGGCATGTGCGCCGCGCTGATTCTGGTGGCGGTGCTCGGTGTGCTGGCGTTGCACCTGCTCAATGAGGTGCGCAGCGAGCAATACCGCGAGCGCCTGGCCCACGGCACGTTCTCGCTGATGGCCGACAACCTGCAACCGATGAACCAGACTGAGCGCCACCGGGCCTTGCTGGTGTGGGAGCGGCTGCTGGGGATTCCGCTGGCGCTGAAAACCTTTGCCGAGACCGACCTCGACCTGACCCAGCGCACCCGTGTGTTGCGCGGCCAGGCATTGGTGGAGCAGACCGGGCCGCACGCGGCGAAGGTCTACAAGCTGGTCAGCGACAAGGAACAGTTGATGCTCACCGGGGAGGTGCAGCAGATCAGCGAGCAACTGGCCCGGGCGACCATCTACCTGTTGACCGATGAGCTGGTGCGCACCCCGGTCGCCGACCAGCCCTTGCGCCTGGCGCAATTGAAGGAAAGCAAGGGCTTCGGCTTCGACTTGCGCCTGGTCACGGTTGACCAGGCGGACATGGACGAAGACCAGAGCCGCCGGGTATCCGAGGGTGACACGGTGATGGCGCTGGGCAAGGGGGGCGATTCGATCCGGGTGTTTGCCGGCATGGTCGGCACGCCGTGGGTCCTGGAAATCGGCCCGCTGTATCAGATGAATCCTTATCCGCCGGAGTGGCTGGTGCTGATCGCTGCGCTGGGCCTGACGTTGATCGGTTTGATCGTCTATCTGCTTGTGCGCCAGCTCGAGCGACGCTTGCGTGGCCTGGAGGCCGCCGCCACGCGCATTGCCAAGGGCAGCCTGGAAACCCGCGTACCTGCTCGCGGTGCGGATTCGGTGGGGCGGCTGGCCTCGGCGTTTAACGGCATGGCCGAACACCTGCAGCAGTTGCTGGCGATCCAGCGTGAACTGGTGCGCGCGGTGTCCCACGAATTGCGTACGCCGGTGGCACGCCTGCGCTTTGGCCTGGAAATGATCGGCTCGGCCAGCACGCCGCAAGCCCTGGAAAAATACTGCCAGGGCATGGACCACGACATCGAGGACCTCGACCGGCTGGTGGACGAGATGCTGACCTACGCGCGGTTGGAACAGGGCTCGCCGGCGCTGAACTTTCAGCGGATCGATCTGGATGCCTTGGTCGACCAGGTGATCGAAGAACTGGCGCCGTTGCGCGCGGACGTCACGGTGCAACGCGGGTTATGCCTGTCGGCCGCCGACAACGACGACGCCTGGGTCGAGGCTGAGCCGCGCTACTTGCATCGGGCGATCCAGAACCTGGTGACTAATGCCATGCGCCACGCGCAATCACGGGTGACCATCAGCTATCAGGTGGGGCAGCAGCGATGCCGGGTAGATATCGAGGATGACGGGCCGGGCGTGCCGGAGTCGGCGTGGGAGAAGATCTTTACGCCGTTCCTGCGTCTCGACGACAGCCGCACCCGCGCGTCTGGAGGCCATGGGTTAGGCCTGTCCATTGTGCGACGGATCATCCATTGGCATGACGGTCGCGCGTTGATCGGCAAGAGCAAGAGCCTGGGCGGGGCGTGCTTCAGCCTGAGCTGGCCGCGTAATCAGGAGAAGCGTTGAGCCTTGTGTTGTCTGTTGCTGCCCCATCGCGAGCAAGCTCGCTCCCACAAGGATTTGTGGCGTGACATAGATCCAGTGTGGGAGCGAGCTTGCTCGCGATGGGGCCCGAACAGGCGCCAATAAACCTCAGGCCCTGATGCTGACCAGACTCAACAGCTGCCCATCCTTGACCCCGAACTGCGCATCCAGTTCGGTGCCATTGCGCCATTCGCTGGACAAGTCCGTGAGCAATCGCAACCGCACCTCGCCCGATTCACGCCACTCCAGCACTTCGGCGTGTTCGAAATAAAAGCGTTGCTGAACGATCGGATACAGCGCCTTGAACAGGCTTTCCTTGACCGAGAACGTCAGGGTGACCAGCAACGCCCGTTGATCGTGATCGCCCGCCGTCATGCGCTGTAGCTCCGGCGGATTGAGGATTTCCCCGGCCAGGCGTTCGGCCCGTTCGGCATTGAGCAGGTTTTCCAGGTCCATGCCCAGGCCGCGCCAATGGCTTTTGTTCGCCACGATCGCCGCGGCCCGGCCAGTGCTGTGGGTGATCGAGCCCGTGATATGACCAGGCCAGACCGGTGCCCGGTCTTCGCCGATGGCCGGAATGAAACTCAAGCCTTCCAGTCGCTGTAGCGCGGCCCGGGCGCACACTCGCCCGGCGAGAAACTCCGCCTGCCGTTTGGCCACCGAGCGCTGGATGCTCGCCGGCACTTCTACAGCGCTGCGCTGAAAGTCATCGCTGGCCAGTCGGGCGCTATCGAAGTGAGTACTCAGCAGGACCGTATCGGGCAGCACAAACGGCAGCGGCCAATGGTCATCGAGGGGTGTGCAGCAGGTGGGCAGGGCGGGGGTTGGATTCATATCAGGCATTTTGCCGGGTTGGCTTGAGGCTGGGTAGTGCAAAGCTTCTGACGAATTGGTAGTCGGCGCCGGACTTGTCCTTTGCAGGGTCGGATCTCCTGTTGAAACGTGTCGAAACATTCGGATGAGGGCGGTTCAGCCCAGGTTCAGAGTGCGTTCAGGGGGAGTTCAGGGCGCGGTGCGTAACCTTGCCCCGTACCCAAAAAACAAACGGCACATGAGGAAACTCCCCAATGACTGGATTCAAAAAACTGCTTCTGGCATTCACGGTTCTGGGCGCAAGCACCGCAGCTTTCGCATCCGACGACAACTTCGCCAGCCTTACTCTTGGACAGACCAGCGACAAGGTCAAAAAATCCCACGCCCTGAACGACAACCTCAATCACCCGAACGCCGATGGCGTAATCGGCAAGGACACCACCTGGGGTGTTCGTCTGGGCCAGCAAAATACCAAGGGCCGCTACTACGCCACTTACGACAATGTGTCGGGCACCCACAACGGCATTAAGCTGCGTCAGGAAAACCTTCTGGGCAGCTACGATCTGTTCTACCCGGTAAGCGGCACCACCAGGCTGTTCGGTGGCGCCACGGCCGGCCTGACAAAAATGACTCAGGAGTCTCCAGGCTTCAGCCGCGACAGCGATATCGGCTACGCAATCGGTGGCCAGGTGGGTGTGCTGCAACAGGTTTCGCAGAACACCTCGGTTGAACTGGGTTACCGTTACCTGCGCAGCAACGCGAGTACCGAGATGAGTGAGCGCGGCGGCAGCAAACAGGGTTCGCTGGACCTGACCAGCAGCGCCCAGACTTACCTGTCCGCCAACTACGCTTTCTGACAAGCGTTCCATGAACGGCCTGCGCCGGATCAGTCCGAATGACTGATCCGGCGTTGCCATGTTAGCTATTGAGGTGCGACGTTGCGCCTCTGGAGATGTTGATTTGCCCGGGAGAGCAATATGAAATTGCTGGTCGTCGAAGATGAAGCGCTGCTGCGTCATCACCTGCAAACCCGCCTGACGGAGAGCGGCCATGTGGTCGAGTCCGTGGCCAACGCCGAGGAAGCGCTGTACCAGACCGCGCAGTTCAACTTTGACCTGGCGGTGATCGACCTCGGTCTGCCGGGCATGAGCGGGCTCGACCTTATCCGCCAGTTGCGCTCAAGTGGCAAGAGCTTCCCGATCCTGATCCTCACCGCGCGCGGCAACTGGCAGGACAAGGTCGAAGGCCTGGCCGCCGGCGCCGATGATTACCTGGTCAAGCCGTTTCAGTTCGAAGAACTGGAGGCCCGCCTGAATGCCTTGCTGCGGCGCTCCAGCGGTTTCACCCAGTCGACCATCGTCGCTGGCCCCTTACTGCTGGACCTGAACCGCAAGCAAGCTTCCCTCGACGATCAGCCATTGGCATTGACCGCGTATGAGTACCGCATTCTCGAATACCTGATGCGCCATCATCAGCAAGTGGTGCCCAAGGATCGCTTGATGGAGCAGCTCTATCCGGACGACGACGAGCGTGATCCGAATGTGATCGAGGTGCTGGTCGGCCGTCTGCGCCGCAAACTGGAGGGGCCGGGCGGGTTCAAGCCGATCGACACCGTGCGTGGCCTGGGTTATCTGTTCAACGAGCGTTGCACTTGATCCGTTCGCTGCGCATACGCTTGATGCTCGCCGCCACGCTGTTGGCGGTGTTGTTCATGCTGGCGTTGCTGCCGGCGATGCAAGGCGCCTTCAGCCTGGCGCTGCAGGACTCCATCGAGCAGCGCCTGGCATCCGACGTGACCACGCTGATCTCGGCCGCCCGGGTGGAGAACAACAGCCTGCAGATGCCGGCGCAACTGCCCGACGAGCGCTTCAACCTCACCGACAGTCGATTGCTCGGCTACATCTATGACCGTGAAGGGCATCTGGTCTGGCGTTCGAAGGCGACCCAGGAAGAACGCATCAACTACAAGCCACGCTACGACGGACGTGGCAGCGAGTTTGCGCGGATCCGCGAAGCCAATGGCCAGGAGTTCTTCGTCTACGACGTCGAGGTCAAGTTGCTCGGGGGCAAAAGTGCAGCCTTCAGCATCGTGGCGTTGCAGCCGGTTCGCGAGTACGAACTGACCCTCGAAGGCCTGCGGGAAAATCTCTATCTGGGGTTTGGCGCGGCACTGCTGGTGCTGCTGGCGTTGCTGTGGATTGGTCTGACCTGGGGCTTGCAGGCATTGCGGCGCTTGAGCCAGGAACTGGACCAGATCGAAGGTGGCACCCGCGAAAGCCTCAGTGAGGAACATCCCCGGGAATTGCTGCGCTTGACCGGTTCCCTCAACCGTTTGCTGCACAGCGAACGTGAGCAGCGCAGTCGCTACCGCGATTCCCTCGACGACCTGGCCCATAGCCTGAAAACGCCGCTGGCGGTGTTGCAAGGCGTCAGTGAAGACATGGCCCAGCGTCCCGAGGATCGCGATCAGGCCTGGGTGCTGCAAGCCCAGATCGAACGCATGAGCCAGCAGATCAGCTACCAGTTGCAGCGCGCCAGCCTGCGAAAAAGCGGCCTGGTACGCCATCAGGTGCACTTGCGACCGGTACTGAAAAGCCTGTGCGACACGCTGGACAAGGTCTATCGCGACAAGCGCGTGCATGTCGCGTTCGACTTGCCCGATCCGTGCTATGTGCCGATCGAGCAGGGCGCTCTGCTGGAGATGATGGGCAACCTGCTGGAAAACGCCTATCGCCTGTGCCTGTGCGAAATACGCATCAGCGTGCGTGAAACCCTCAGTGGTACCGAGTTGTGTGTCGAGGACGACGGCCCTGGCGTACCACAGGATCAGCGCGCACGGATTCTCGAGCGCGGAGAGCGCCTGGACCGCCAGCACCCGGGGCAGGGCATCGGCCTGGCGGTGGTCAAGGACATCATCGAGAGCTACAGCGCCAAGCTGACCCTGGGGGATTCACCGATGGGCGGGGCGGTGTTCAGGATTCACTTTCCGGCAGTTTGAACGGGTATTTGATAGCGGTCTTTTACGGCCGCTAAAGGCATCAATCGTTAAACGACCGGCAACAAAGTTTTGTTGGCGTTCAGCCGCTTGGTGGCAGGTAATAGGCTTCGCCTCATTGACAACATGCACACGCAAAGCCTGTGTTGGTGCATGAGTGGATATGGGCTGAAGCGTTCCATGCCATCAAAGGAGATAAAAATGGAAAGGAAGAAAGTTTGGCTGACGTTTGACGACGGTCCTCGGCAAATCCAGACCGACACCGTGCTCGAAACTCTGGCGCAGTTTGATATCAAGGCAACGTTTTTTGTTGTTGGCAATCTGGTTGCCAGGCATGGCGAGCGTATCAAGCGCATCCTCTGCGAAGGACACCGGATCGGTAATCACACTTACGATCATCTAAGGCTGGTTGGCCAGGACAAAGACACCATCATCGATCAAATCAAAATGACGGAGCAGGCACTGGCTCCCTACCAGCAGCCGGACCTGATCATGAGGCCGCCTTATGGCGCTCACGATGCGATGGTCGATCGCACTGTCGCCGAGTTGGGGTACCGGCAGGTTCTGTGGAGCGTGGATACCCTGGACTGGAACAGCAACTACCAACCGGGAGGCTGGGTATCCCATGGTGTTGAGCAAATAAGGAAAAGAAAGAACTCCATTGTGCTGATGCATGACATACACGCGACCACGGCCAACAATCTTGGCCGGTTCATCGAACAGGTAAACCAGCTAGGCGATGTGGACTTCGAATCACCGGCCACACTGGCGATTCCACCGGTCAGTCAGTTGAATATGTATGTGGTTGTAAAGGGCGATACATTGTCCAAAATTGCCAGAGAGTTTTATGGTGATGCTGCCAAGTACCCACTGATCTTCAATGCGAACAGGTCGGTGCTGGAGCATCCGGATAAAATTTACCCTGGCTTGTCGCTGATCATCCCGCCTCAGGAGTAAGCGTCCGCAAAACCTGGACGGGGTATTTCCGAGTGCGCTTGGGAGGACGCTAGTGATCACTGCGCAACGCGGGTGCTGAAACTTAGCTCTCCTGCGCCCGATAAGCCCCCGGCGTCAGCCCCGTCCACTTCTTGAACGCCCGGTGAAACGCCGACGGCTCGGAAAACCCCAACTGCTCGGCGATCTGTTGCAACGACAGGTCCGCGCGGCTCAGATGATAAATCGCGATGTCCCGGCGCAACTGGTCCTTCAATTCCTGAAAGCTCGAACCCTCTTCCCGCAAATGCCGGCGCAAGGTCTGTGGGCTGATGTGCAGATGGGCGGCTACGGCTTCCAGGTCGGGCCAGTGTGAACTGTCGCGACTGAGCAAGCGCCGCAGGCGGCTGCTCAAGCTGTCGCCATCGTCGGGGCGCGAGAGCAGGTCGGCGGGGGAGCGCTCAAGGAAATGCTTGAGGGTGCGTTCGTCCTGCAACAGCGGCATGGCCAGGTAGCGGCTGTGAAACAACAGGCTGCTCTGGGGCCTGGAAAACTCAAGCGGACAGGAAAACAACAGGTCGTATTCGGCGCCATGTTCGGGGCGGGGGTAGCTGAACGTGGCCTGTTCCAGGCGAATGCGCTGGCCGATCAGCCAGCTGCCGAAACGGTGCCAGATCACCAGCAGGCTTTCGCTGAGGAAATGATCCGGGTCCCAGAGTTGCGAGTCGTCCAGGCTCAGGCGCACCCATTCATCTTCACGGCTCAAGGTCAAACGCGGAGCCCCGGGGAATAGGCTATAAAACAATAAGCCGCGATGGAGTGCCTTATCCAGGTTGCGGCAGTGAATCACGGCATGGCACATCATCGCGAAGCTGCCCGGCCTGCTTGGGGCTTGCCCGAACCCCAGGTACTCGTCGTCCAGCGCCAGCCATAAGGCCTGGATCAGTTGGGTGAATTGCTCCGGAGCGATGCGTGCCCGGGGCTCGTCCAGCAACTCGGGGCTGATTCCCAGTTGCTGTAGCAGGCTTGAATAGTCGTAGCCGTGCCGACGCGCCCCCCCAAGGGCGGCGCGGGCGAAATGACTGGCGATGGTGCGTTCGCGCATGGCAGCAGATCTGACCGTTGATCGACGGATGGTAGCTGTGCACCGCGGGCGTGAACAGGGCGGATATCCGCCAAATAGCAGGACGACTTTTAATGGAAGGGCGGAAATCCGCCACATGCTTGTAACCGTCCGGTGTCAGGGAATTCGCTGCAACCCCGCAGATCAAAAGGCTTGCAGGGATTTTGCGGAAGGTGGCACGGGCCTTGCGATACATCGTGCAGATGCCTGCCGTTGCGCAGCTCGAAAAAACAAATCCCTCCAGTGCAGGAGGGTTCGCAATTGCGGTGTTGCGGGCAACAGATGGATGTTGTCACCTGGCACCCTTGAGGAACTTTGCAATGACGACTCGTCAGCCACTGTACAAATCCCTGTATTTCCAGGTGATCGTTGCAATTGTCATCGGTATCGCGCTCGGTCACTTCTACCCTCAGCTCGGTGTGGCCGTGAAGCCACTGGGTGACGGGTTCATCAAGCTGATCAAAATGATCATCGCCCCGATCATCTTCTGTACCGTTGTCAGCGGTATCGCTGGTATGCAGGACATGAAATCGGTCGGCAAGACCGGTGGTTACGCGCTGCTGTACTTCGAGATCGTTTCGACCATCGCCCTGCTGGTCGGTCTGGTCGTGGTCAACATCGTGCAGCCGGGCAATGGCATGCACATCGACGTTGCCACCCTCGATGCCTCCAAGATTGCCACTTATGTTGCAGCCGGTGCTGACCAAAGCGTCGTCGGCTTCCTGCTGAACGTGATACCGGCCACTATCGTCGGCGCCTTCGCCACCGGTGACATCCTGCAAGTGCTGATGTTCTCGGTGATCTTCGGTTTCGCCCTGCATCGCCTGGGTGCCTACGGCAAGCCGCTGCTGGACTTCATCGATCGCTTCGCCCACGTGATGTTCAACATCATCAACATGATCATGAAGCTCGCGCCAATCGGTGCCTTCGGTGCGATGGCCTTCACCATCGGTGCCTACGGTGTCGGCTCGCTGGTGCAACTGGGTCAGTTGATGGCGTGCTTCTACATCACGTGCCTGCTGTTCATCCTGATCGTGCTGGGCTCCATCGCCCGCTTGCATGGCTTCAGCGTGCTGAAAATGATCCGCTACATCCGTGAGGAACTGCTGATCGTGCTGGGTACTTCTTCTTCGGAGTCGGTACTGCCACGCATGCTGATCAAGATGGAGCGTCTGGGCGCGCAAAAATCTGTCGTGGGTCTGGTGATCCCGACTGGCTACTCGTTCAACCTTGACGGTACCGCCATCTACCTGACCATGGCCGCGGTGTTCATTGCCCAGGCAACCGATACGCACATGGACATCACGCACCAGATCACCCTGCTGGTGGTGTTGCTGCTGTCGTCCAAGGGCGCTGCGGGCGTAACCGGTAGCGGTTTCATTGTACTGGCTGCCACCCTGTCTGCCGTGGGCCACTTGCCGGTTGCCGGCCTGGCGCTGATCCTCGGCATCGATCGCTTCATGTCCGAAGCCCGTGCCCTGACCAACCTGATCGGCAACGCCGTTGCCACTGTCGTTGTGGCCAAGTGGGTCAATGAACTGGACACCGACGTACTGCAAGCCGAGCTGGCTTCGGGCGGTCGCGGCATTGCCGACGAGCCTAAAGACGATGTACTGGGCCACGTCGAAGAGGTAGCCCCGGTTAACGCCAAGTAAGCCTTGTTGTAATGAAAAACCCGCTTCGGCGGGTTTTTTCATGCCCGGTGTTTGAGCGTAACGGTCACTGCACGTGGCATATAAGGTGATTGCTGCAAAGCGATCAGCTGCCTAGGCTGTGGGCATCGTCAAGGGAGAACGTTCATGCTCGGTCCACTGGCATCACTCAAGGTTCTGGATTTCTCGACACTGCTGCCGGGGCCGTTCGCTTCGTTGCTGCTGGCGGACATGGGCGCCGAAGTGCTGCGCATCGAATCACCGACCCGCATGGATCTGCTGCGGGTGTTGCCGCCCCACGATCAAGGCGTGTCAGCCAGTCATGCCTACCTCAACCGCAACAAGCGCAGCCTCGCCCTGGACCTCAAGCAACCTGAGGCACTGGAGGTGATCAGGTCGTTGCTGCAGGACTACGACATTGTGCTCGAGCAGTTCCGCCCGGGCGTCATGGAGCGTCTGGGCCTGGGTTACGAAGCCCTGAAGGCGATCAATCCGAAATTGATTTATGTGTCGATCACCGGCTATGGCCAGACCGGTCCCTACAAGGACCGCGCCGGCCATGACATCAACTACCTGGCCCTGTCCGGGCTGGCGAGTTATACCGGCCGTGCCGACTCTGGGCCGCTGCCGTTGGGCATGCAGGTGGCGGATGTCGCCGGTGGTTCGTTGCACGGGGTGATTGGCTTGCTGGCGGCGGTCATTGCCCGGCAGCAAACCGGTCAGGGTCAGCACCTGGATGTCAGCATGACCGACTGTGCGTTCAGCCTGAATGCGATGGCGGGTGCCGGGTATCTGGCCTGTGGCGTCGAGCCGGGACCGGAAAATCAGGTGCTCAACGGCGGCAGTTTCTACGATTACTACCGCTCCCGGGATGGGCGCTGGCTGTCGGTGGGCAGCCTTGAGCCGGCCTTCATGAAACAGTTGTGTACGGCGTTGGGGCTGGAGGAGTTGGCCGGCCTTGGCCTGTCACCGCAACCGGCGCAGCAGAAACAGCTTAAAGACGCGCTGAAGGTCGAATTCGAAAAACATGACTTCGCCGAATTGTGCGCGCTGTTCGCCGAATTGGATGCTTGTGTCGAACCGGTGTTGAGCCTGGGAGAAGCGCTGTGTCATCCGCAGTTGCAGGCGCGGGAGTTGGTGGCCAAAGTGCCCCGTGGCGATGGCTCGTCCCAGGCGCAGATGGCTTGTCCGCTGAAGTTTTCGCAAGGGTTGCCTGAGCCCCGGTATATTGGCGCGGCGCTGGGGCAGCATACGGACCAGGTGTTGGGGGAGTTGGGGTTCAGTGCTGAGCGGATCGAACAGTTGCGTCGGGTCAAGGTGATTCTTTAGTGCCTGTCAGGCCGCCATCGCGAGCAAGCTCGCTCCCACAGGGGATCTGTGGCGTGACACAAACTCAATGTGGGAGCGAGCTTGCTCGCGATGAGGCCAGTGCAGTCACCAAAAAAACAACTACTCGACCCGCATTTCCCCACTGAACACCAGGGTATTACGACACCGCCGGCACAGGTACCGCCGTCCCTGCCGAACCAGGCTGTGGCGCTGGGCCGAAAACGGGAAGTCGCTGTCGGCGCACGGGCACTTGTAGATGTAGCGGGTCACGCTGCGGCGTTTGACATCATAGGTGTGGCAGCGGTTGGGCGGCAGTTCGTACACGCCGCGCATGATCAATTGCCACTCTTCGCCATGGGGCTGGATGCGGTCACCGAACAGCTGGTGGGCGATCAGGTGCGCGACTTCATGGGCCACGGTCTGCTTGAGGAAATCTTCGGTGTTTTCCCGGTACAGCTGCGGGTTGAAGCGCAGCAGGTTCTCGTGCAAATGCGCGACACCGGCTTTTTGCCCGCGCAGCTTGAGGCTCACCACGGGGCGCTTGAAAGGTCGTTTGAAAAAGGATTCGGCTAGTTGGAAACAGTCTTCGACGCGGGTATTGAGTTGCTCGGGCATGCTTGATGGATCTCCAGAGCGCTCAAGTATGCCGCAACCCTCGGACCTTGCGAATCGCCAGGTTGCCGAATGGTCGTGTGCGTTCTCGTTGCTGAAGAATGAAAAGGCCGCCTTGCGGCGGCCTTTGTCGGCAGTTCCGATGTTCAGTGATGAGCGTTTAGCTGGTGTAGACCGGGCCCACGCCGAGTCCCCAGACAATGACGGTGAACGCCATGATGGCGACCAGCACCACCAGGCCTACGGCGAGCACCGAGCTTGAAAACAGGAAGCCCTCGTCAGATGGAATGTTCATGAACGTCGGCAAGCCCACGTACAGCAAGTACACCGTGTAGCAGATGGCGGCGGTACCGATGATCATCCCCAGCCACAAGTGCGGGTACAAGGCGGCGAGACCACCGATGAACAGCGGTGTAGCGGTGTAGGTGGCAAACGCAATGCAGCGGGCCAGGCTTGGGTTGGCGTCATAGGTGCGGGCCATCCAGTGGATGAACGCGCCCATTACCGCGACACCGCCGAGCATCGCCAGGTACGACATGATCGTCATCCATATCGCGCTTTCTACGGTCAGCATGACGGGAGGTCGGTTGCCGATGA
Organism: Pseudomonas sp. S2_F07; assembly: GCF_054668325.1. Lineage (NCBI taxonomy): Bacteria > Pseudomonadati > Pseudomonadota > Gammaproteobacteria > Pseudomonadales > Pseudomonadaceae > Pseudomonas > Pseudomonas sp. S2_F07. The sequence goes on along the minus strand of NZ_CP162758.1, from coordinate 2,360,885 downwards.
CCCAGCCGACCTGTGTGGTGCCAATAAAGGCAGACACTGCGGGAATCGCCGCCAGGATCAGTGTATGGGTCAGGTACATGTGGCTGATGCTTTCCTCCTGGTCGCCACGGATTTCCTTCCATTCTTGGTCAGGGTGGGTGAAGAGCCCCACTACGTGATGGATCATGCCAGTCACTCCTCTTGTTTTTACCGTCGCCCCCCAGCGGAGCGCCTACGGGCCAATGCGGCCAAGTAAGTCATAGGTCTGAATGTGTATGTGACCTTATGTCGCAGTATAGGGAGGAGTTTCCCCAGAGGGAGTAGGGGCTTTAGAGCAAATCGCGCTGTAAACGCAGTTGTTAATCGCCGCCGGGTCTGTGGCGAACGGCCCTTTTGGCCAGGCACTTCGCCCCTGAGGCGTTTTTGCGTAAAATGCCGGCCTTTCGTCACACCTCACGGATTTCGCGTCATGGGCACTCTCACGGTCAACCAGAACAAACTGCAAAAGCGCCTTCGCCGACTGGCCGGCGAGGCGGTTGCCGATTTCAACATGATTGAAGACGGTGACAAGGTCATGGTCTGCCTGTCAGGTGGCAAGGACAGCTACACCATGCTCGATGTGCTGATGCACTTGCAGAAGGTCGCGCCGATCAAGTTCGAGATCGTGGCCGTGAACATGGACCAGAAGCAGCCGGGCTTCCCGGAGCACGTGCTGCCGGCCTACCTCAAGGAACTGGGGATCGAGTACCACATCGTCGAGAAAGACACTTACTCGGTGGTCAAGGAGCTGATTCCGGAAGGCAAGACCACCTGCTCGCTGTGCTCGCGCCTGCGTCGCGGCACGCTCTACACCTTCGCCGATGAAATCGGCGCGACCAAGATGGCTCTCGGTCACCACCGCGACGACATTGTCGAAACGTTCTTCCTGAACATGTTCTTCAACGGTTCGCTCAAGGCCATGCCACCGAAGCTGCGCGCCGACGATGGTCGTAACGTGGTGATTCGTCCGCTGGCCTACTGCAACGAAAAAGACATCCAGGCCTACTCGGACTTCAAGCAATTCCCGATCATCCCGTGCAACCTCTGCGGTTCCCAGGAGAACCTGCAGCGTCAGGTGGTCAAGGAAATGCTGCTGGACTGGGAACGCAAGACTCCGGGTCGTACCGAAAGCATTTTCCGCAGCCTGCAGAACGTGATCCCGTCGCAACTGGCGGATCGCAACCTGTTCGACTTTACCAGTCTGAAGATCGACGAAAGCGCCGCATCGCGCTTCGTCAATGTCGTCAACCTCTGATCTAGCTGTGGGAGCAGGCTTGCTCGCGAAATCGGTGTGTCTTCAGCATTGATGTTGGCTGACACTACGTCTTCGCGAGCAAGCCCGCTCCCACAAGGTTTTTCGTTTACCTCAGGAGAGGGCATGCGCGACTACAAGTGGCTGAACGAGTATTGCTTGAACCGCTTCGGTTCGGCGGCTGAACTGGAAGCCCATCTGCCCGTTCCCAAGACCCCGGCGCAACTGCGCAAGATCAGCGACGATCGCTACCTCTCGACGATGGCGTTGCGGGTATTCCGTGCCGGGCTCAAGCACAGCCTGGTGGATGCCAAGTGGCCGGCCTTCGAAGAAGTGTTCTTCAGGTTCGACCCGGAAAAAGTCGTGCTGATGAGCGCCGAGCACCTTGAGCGCCTGATGCAGGACACGCGGATCATACGTCACTTGGGCAAGCTCAAGAGCGTGCCGCGCAATGCGCAGTTCATACTGGACGTGGCCCATGAAAAGGGCAGTTTCGGTGCGCTGATCGCCGATTGGCCGGTGACCGATATCGTCGGGCTCTGGACCTTCCTGAAAAAGCGCGGACATCAGTTGGGCGGGCTGTCAGCCCCGCGCTTCCTGCGCATGATCGGCAAGGACACCTTTGTACCGAGCTATGACGTGGTGGCGGCATTGAATGCGCAGGACATCATCGACAAGGTTCCGAGCAGTCTGCGCGACCTGGCGTTGGTGCAGGACGTGTTCAACCAGTGGCATGAGGAAAGTGGCGGGCGGCCGATGAGCCAGATTTCGATGATGCTGGCTTATACCGTCAATCATTGAGACCGAGTTGCCCCCTTCGCGAGCAAGTCGAAGGCGTCAGATCAGGCGACGGAGGGTTCGCCTTCACCCGCCAGCTTTCGGTTCAACTGATACCGCCACCGCACATACAACAGCGCCGAGCAAAACACCGCCAGGCTCGCGCCCATCTCCAGCAAACCGAAGATCTGCCGGTTCGGGTCATAGGCAGCCAATGCGCCCTTGATGAAATAAAGGTTCACCACAAAGCACATCCACGAATGCCCGCGAGGGCTGCCGATGATCATCCCCGGTGCCAGAATCAGCAGTGGCACCAGCTCGATCAACAGGATCACCCAGGGGCGTGCCCCGTGCAGGTCGGCAATCGCCAGGTAGTAAACACACAGCAATCCCACCAGGCCGAAAAAGCACAGCAGGCTGATGGCGCGCATCGCCTTGACCCGTGGTTCGAGCCATTCGAGGGCGGGCAGGATCTTCGGTTTCTTGGCCACCTCAGCTCTCCAGTTTCTGTGCGGTCTTGGCCAGGCGCATACCCAGCGCGCGGCACAGCGCCACTTCATGGGCATCCAGACCGCTTTTGCCGTCGGCACCGGCGTGGTGGCTTGCGCCGTATGGCGTACCGCCGCCCTGGGTTTCCAGCAGCGCCGATTCGCTGTAGGGCAGGCCGGTGATCAGCATGCCGTGGTGCAGCAACGGCAGCATCATCGACAGCAGCGTGGTTTCCTGGCCGCCGTGCAGGCTCGCGGTGGAGGTGAAAACACCCGCCGGTTTACCCACCAGGGCGCCGGTCAGCCACAGGTTGCTGGTACCGTCGAGGAAGTATTTGAGCGGTGCAGCCATGTTGCCGAAGCGGGTCGGGCTGCCGAGAGCCAGGCCGGCGCAGTTCTTCAGGTCGTCGAGGCTGGCATACAGCGCACCTTCGTCGGGAATCTCCGGGGAAACGGCTTCGCACTCGGTGGAAATCGCCGGCACCGTGCGCAAGCGTGCCTCAAGCCCTGCCTGTTCGACGCCACGGGCGATCTGCCGGGCCATTTCGTTGGTCGAGCCGCTGCGGCTGTAGTACAGAACCAGAATGTACGGTGCGCTCATGGCAACAGTTCCAGGATCTGCTCCGGTGGGCGGCCGATGATGGCCTTGTCGCCGACTTCGAGAATCGGTCGCTCCATCAGTTTCGGGTGGGCGGCGATGGCGGCGATCAATTGCGCTTCGCTCAGGCTGCTGTCGGCCAGGTCGAGGGTCTTGTACTCGTCCTCGCCGGTGCGCAGCAATTGCCGGGCGCTGATCCCGAGTTTACCCAGCAGGTTCTGGATCTGCGCGGCGTCCAGTGGGGTTTCCAGGTAGCGGACCACAGTCGGGGTCAGGCCACGGGCTTCAAGCAGTTCGAGCGCACCGCGGGATTTCGAGCAGCGCGGATTGTGATAAAGCGTCAGATCGGTCATGAGCGGGTCGCATCTTGCGTAAGGTGGCGGCTATTCTAACTGTGCAGCGCGCATTCCAGAACCGTGAGAGGCGATGGGTCGCAGGTGCATTCAATTTTTGACAAGGAACACGACATGACAAGGCGACTGGCAGCAGCATTGGCGATCATCGGAGCGTTGATGCTGGGGGGCTGCGGTAATGACTATGGCATCGACCAGGACGGTCATAAAATCGCCTCTGACCGCCTGGACGGAAAATGGCTGGTCCTCAACTACTGGGCAGAATGGTGCGGGCCTTGCCGTACGGAGATCCCGGAGTTGAACGCCCTGGCCGAGCAGCTCAAGGACAGGAAAATCGGTGTGTTCGGGGTCAACTTCGACAACGTTCAGGGGCAAGAGCTGAAGAGCGCGAGCGAGAAACTGGGGATCAGGTTCACCGTGCTGGCCCAGGACCCTTCCGAACTGTTCGAGCTGCCGCGCAGCGAGGCGTTGCCGGTGACCTACATCATCGATAACAAGGGCAAGGTACGTGAGCAGTTGATGGGTGAGCAGACGGCGGCGGGGGTGATGGCCAAGCTTGAGGCGTTGCAGGCGAAAAATTAAAGCAAAAAGATCGCAGCCTGCGGCAGCTCCTACATGGATTGTCGTACACCCTGTAGGAGCTGCCGCAGGCTGCGATCTTTCAGGGGATCAGCCCTCCTCAAGCCACCAACGCAGCGGCTTGCCTTCGGCTGGCCAGAAGCGCATCTGCTCGATCGGGGAGACGTCCCAGCGCTGGACATTTTCCAGCGCCTGGAGGAAGCGTTTTTCCTGTTCCATCAGCGCTGGCGCGCACAGTTTGCGGGTGCTGCCGATTTTGCCGAAGGTCAGCTTGTGGCCTTCGAGGGTGTACGGTGCGAACCAGTGGTTGCAGCCGCCATTGCCGTAGGCCCGGCCGTCTTCGCCGAGGGTGATGGTCAGGTGGCTGTAGTCCATCAACGGCCGCTCGCCGATCCACTCCAGAATGTAGCTGCGGTTCTGTTGCAGTTGCACCGGCTCGGCGGCGCAACCCAGCAGGCTGGCGCCGACCATGGCGCTCAGAGCGAGGCGTTTCATCACGCAGGCTCCTGGCATTTCGGGCACAGGTGTTTCTCGCCGACGCTGGTCCAGCCCAGCTCGGCAATCCGCGCGGTGGCGGCAGGCTTTTCGGCCTTGTTGCCCAGCTTGGCATCGACGGCGAACTCGAAGCTCAGCTCTTTGGCGCAGCTGTCACAGTTCACTTGCCAGGTGTGGATGGCCAGTTCGCCGAACACCGGGCCACTGGCTACCGCGACCCATTGGCCGGGCGGGTTGATCAGGTGGCGAACCGTTTCGACGGTCAGGCGCATGGACAAGTCCTTGGCACCCTTGAGGGTCACGACCAGCACGTCATTGTTGCGAATCGAACCACCGTTGCCGGTGACTTGATAGCGCCCCGGCACCAGGGCGCGGCATTCGGTGAGGGTGTGTTGCGGGTTCATCAGGCTGTAGCGGAAATCGTGTTCGACCATGGGTCCTCCAAATATGCGCGATATGCTAGCACGGGCTTGCACGCCGCATCGCGCAGGCAGATGACCTTCGATCCGTTTCAGTCTCCCGTCACCAGGTTTTCCGGGGTGCCCGCCGTCCAGGCTGCAATGTTGCGCAACGTGGTGGCGGCAATCGCATCCAGCGCTTCGCGGGTCAGGAAGGCCTGGTGCGCGGTGACGATCACGTTAGGAAAGGTCAGCAGCCGTGCCAGCACATCGTCTTGCAGTGGCAGGTCGGAGCGGTCCTCGAAGAACAACTGCGCTTCTTCCTCATACACATCCAGCCCCAGGTAACCCAGGCGACCGTCTTTCAAGGCATCGATCAGCGCCGGGGTGTCCACCAGGCCGCCACGCCCGGTATTGATCAGCATCGCACCCGGTTGCATGTGCGCCAGGGACTCGCGGTTGATCAAGTGCTTGCTCTGCTCGTTGAGCGGGCAGTGCAGGCTGATGATCTGCGATTCGGCCAGCAGTTGCGGCAGGCTCAGGTAGCGAGCGCCGAGGGCTTCGACCTGTGGGTTGGGGTAGGGGTCGTAGGCCAGCAACTGGCAACCAAACCCGCTCATGATTTTGGCGAAGGTGGCACCAATCTGACCGGTGCCGACCACGCCGACGGTCTTGCCCACCAGGTCGAAACCGGTCAGCCCCTGCAGTCTGAAGTCCCCGTCTCGGGTGCGGTTGTAGGCGCGAGGCAAGCGGCGGTTGAGTGCGAGGATCAACGCTACCGCATGTTCGGCCACCGCGTGGGGCGAATAAGCCGGGACGCGTACGATGGCCAGTCCCAGACGTTTTGCCGTCGGCAAGTCGACATGGTTGTAACCGGCCGAGCGCAGGGCGATCAGGCGCGTGCCTCCAGCGGCCAGGCGTTCGAGCACTGCCGCGCCGAGGTCATCATTGATGAACGCGCAGACCGCTTCATACCCTTGGGCGAGCGCTACCGTGTCGAGGCTCAGGCGCGCAGGCTGAAATTGCAGCTCGATGCCGGCCGGCTGCCCGGCCGCGAGAAAACTGTCGCGGTCGTAGTTCTGGCTGCTGAAAAGAATCGTACGCATGCAGTGCTCCTTGAAGGTGGCCTGCGCCGTTGAGCAAGCCGGCATTCGACAGTCGTCAGGTTAGCTCGCCGGCAACCCTTGGCGATTGCGCTGCATCAAGCATTCATGCGCGCCTGGGCAGCCAGGCGATTGATTGCCCGGTCGAGCTCATCCAGTGCCACGCTGGCTTTCGGGTCCTGTTGCTTGAGCAGGGTTTCGCTGCGTTGGCAGGCCGCACGCAATTGCGGTACGCCGCAGTAACGCGTCGCGCCATGCAGGCGATGGACCCGTTCGATCAGGGCGTTGTGGTCGTTGCTTTGCTGAGCGAGGCGGATGGCTTCTCGGTCGGCTTCCAGGGACGCGAGCAGCATCGCCAGCATGTCTGCAGCCAGGTCAGCCTTGCCAGCGGCCAGGCGCAATCCTTCGTCGTGGTCGAGTACCATCAGGTCATGGGCACCCGCATGCCCATCGCCTGCGCGCTCCGGGCTGTGATTGCGCAGCGCCAGGCCGCTCCACTTGAGCACCACCTGGGCCAATTGCCGCTCGCTGATCGGTTTGGTCAGGTAGTCGTCCATGCCGCTTTGCAGCAGCGCGCGTTTTTCGTTGGCCATGGCGTGGGCAGTGAGCGCCACGATCGGCAGCGGTGTGCAATGGCGCTCGCTTTCCCACTGGCGGATTGCCTCGGTGCTCTGGCGGCCGTCCATGCCGGGCATTTGCACGTCCATCAGCACCAGATCGAATGTCTCGTTTTGCACTGCCTTGATGGCGGCATAACCGCTTTCCACCGCGAGCACCTTGGCGCCCATGTCTTCGAGCAGGGTCTGCACCAGCATCAGGTTGGCCGGATTGTCGTCGACGCAAAGCACCTTCGGGGCACGGCTGGACAACGGTTCGCCCGGCTCGCTGCGTATCGGTCGCGGGTTGACCAGGTCAGACAGGGCGCGTCGCAGCTTGCGGGTGCAAGCCGGTTTCGCCTGGAGCTGGCTGTGGGGGTTGGGCACGGAAAGATGGAACAGCGTCTGTTCCGTAGTCGGGCACAGCACCAACACCTTGCAGCCAAGATGCTCGAGGTCCCAGATGTGCTGGTTGAGGCGTTCCGGCGGCATGTCGTTACTGGTGATGCCGAGCACGGCAAGCTCGATCGCCTGGTCGGTCTGGTGGGCGGCGGTGACACCATTGGTCAGGTTTTCAAGGGTATTGAACGGTGTGGTGCTGAGGCCGCAGTCTTCCAGTTGATGCTGCAACGCCTGCCGCGCCAGCTCGTGGTTTTCCAGTACCGCCACCCGTCGCCCGAGCAAGGGCGCGCAGGGCAGGTCTTCGGCATCGTCGCGGGTTTTCGGCAGGCTCAGGCTGATCCAGAATTCCGATCCTTCCCCAGGCGTGCTGTCGACGCCGATCTCACCGCCCATCTGTTCGACCAGGCGCTTGGAAATCACCAGGCCCAGGCCAGTACCGCCGGGTTGCCGCGACAGCGAGTTGTCGGCCTGGCTGAAGGCCTGGAACAGGGCGCGCACGTCCTGGTTCGACAGACCGATGCCGGTGTCCTGAATGCTGATGCGCAACTGCACGGTATCTTCGTGTTCTTCTTCGAGCATGGCGCGGGCGACGATGGTGCCTTCGCGGGTGAACTTGATCGCATTGCTCACCAGGTTCGTCAGGATCTGCTTGAGCCGCAGCGGGTCGCCCACCAGTGACAGTGGCGTGTCCCGGTACACCAGGCTCACCAGTTCCAGCTGTTTGGCGTGGGCGGCCGGGGCGAGGATGGTCAGGGTGTCCTGGAGCAGGTCGCGCAGGTTGAACGGAATATGGTCAAGCACCAGCTTGCCGGCCTCGATTTTCGAGAAGTCGAGAATCTCGTTGATGATCCCCAGCAGACTGTCGGCGGACTTTTCGATGGTACCCAGGTAGTCGAGTTGGCGTGGGGTGAGCTCGCTTTTTTGCAGCAGGTGGGTGAAGCCGAGAATGCCATTGAGCGGTGTGCGGATTTCATGGCTCATGTTGGCCAGGAATTCGGACTTGATCCGGCTCGCTTCCAGGGCTTCCTTGCGCGCCAGGTCCAGCTCGATGTTCTGGATCTCGATGGTTTCCAGGTTCTGGCGCACGTCTTCGGTGGCCTGGTCGATGCTGTGCTGCAACTCTTCCTGGGCATTTTGCAGGGTGCCGGCCATGCGGTTGATGCCCGAGGCCAGCTCGTCCAGCTCCTGACTGCCGAGGGGCGGCAGGCGGGTTTCCAGATGACCGTCCTTGAGCTGGGCCACGGCCTGCTTGATCTGGCTCAGCGGCTGATTGATCGTGCGCCCCATGCGCAGGGCCAGCAGTGCCGCACCCGTCAGTCCCGCAATGATCAGTATCAGGCTGGCGAACAGGCTGCGGTAGCCCCGCAACAGCATGCTGTTATGGGACAGTTCCAGTTCGACCCAGCCCAGAAGGCGGTCGGCTTCTTCGGGAATCACGTCCCCGGCCAGGTTGCGGTGTTTGCCGAATACCGGCAGCAAATAGCGGGTCGCATCGTTGCCACTGCGGCGCAGCATCTGCGTGCCACTGCCGGAGGGGGTCTGGTTGAGCATGGTCGGGCCGGCGTGGGCCAGTAGCGTGCGATCAGGAGCCAGGAAGGTCACGGCTCGTACGTCGGTTTGTTCCAGGGCCTGGGTGGCAATGCGTTCGAGCAGTTCGTTGTCCTGATGGCCCATGGCGGGAGCCGCCAATGGCGCCAACTGCTCGGCGATCATTTCGCCACGCTGCATGAGCTGGATGTGCAGGTCCGCCTGTTGCATCCAGGTAAAATACCCCCCCAGCACCAACGCCATCAGGCTGGTTGGCAATAGGGTCAGCAACAGCACGCGGCCTTTGATTCCCAGTTTCTTGAGCACGCATCTCTCCTGCATCCCGCTATTTATAGAGCTGTACATGCATCCGCCATGCACCACTTGCGCAGTGTAGCGATTTGCTCGCGGGCAATCCTCGTAAAAATGGTGCCGTCATTCGTCGGCCCGAATGACTTAATGGCGATATGGACAAACGGTGGGTTGCCCCTGGCGAGGCAATCTTGAATAATTGCTCAACTGAGAATTATTTGCAGATAGTCATGGCTCCCATCACTGCCGCTCTCCCCCGAATCCTGTCCATCGAAGACGACCTTGTGCTCGGCGCCTACGTGCATGAGCATCTGGACCGTAGCGGTTTCCAGGTGACCTGGTGCCAGAACGGCCGGGAAGGCCTGGATATTGCCCGCAGGGAAGCTTTCGACGTGGTGCTGATGGATATTCTGCTGCCAGGCATGGACGGCCTGGCGGTGCTGACCCAATTGCGCCAGAGCCATTCCACCCCGGTGTTGTTGATGTCGGCCCTCGGTGCCGAGGCCGATCGCATCAGCGGCTTTCGACTGGGGGCCGATGATTACCTGCCAAAGCCCTTCAGCATGGTGGAGTTGGGGGTACGCATCGAAGCCATTCTGCGGCGGGTGGCACTCGACCGCCGTCCCGCACCCGCGGTGCCGGCCCCATCGATGGACAGCCTGCGTTTCGACGATGAAAGCTACGAGGTCTTTTATGGCGAACAGGCCGGTGGCTTGACCCGCAGCGAGTATCGGTTGCTGGAGACGCTGCACCGCAGCGCCGACGAAGTACTGAGCAAAGCCTTCCTTTATCAACAGGTGCTGCAACGCGGTTACGCGGCCCATGACCGCAGCCTGGACATGCACATCAGCCAGATCCGCCGCAAGCTCAAGGCCATTGGCTACACCGAGCGCGAAGTACGCACGGTATGGGGCAAGGGCTACATCCTGAGCCACGCTGATGAAGTGTAACTTGCCCGGCAGGCATTCGCTGTTCTGGAAACTGGCCTGTCTATTGGTCGCTTTCTGCCTGCTGATGATCTGGCTGAGTTGGTCCTGGGGCCGTTACATGGAGCAGCGCAACCAGTTCCTCTCCGATGAGGCCCGCGGCACCCTGGCGCGCTACGCCGCCGAAGCCGAGCAGGTCTGGCAGCAGCGCCAGAGCGCTGGTGTCGATGACTGGCTGCAAGGCATGCATCAGCGGGAAAAAGGCTGGGTCGGTGTCATCGGTGGTGATTTGCAGTCCTTGAGCAACCAATCGCTGACGGACAAGGAAGTCGAACGCCTGACCTTTTTGCGCGGCCTCGATTGGCCCATCCACAAGAAAGGTCGGCCGTGGATGCGCATACCGTTTCCCGGTGACCCGTCCGCCGGCAGCCTTGTGATCGAGCTGCCCAAGCGCTTTGTACCCGGGCGTTATCGGGTGTTCTGGCGGGTGATCACCAACGGCGTGATTCCGGGATTGTTCACCTTGCTGCTATGCGTCGGGCTGTATCGCCTGTTGGTGGTCCCGCTCAATCACTTGCGCGCGCAGGCCAATGCCTGGCGTGCCGATCAACTGAACGTACGGCTGTCGGCCCGGACCACCAATCGATCGGATGAGCTGGGTGAGTTGGGTCGGGCGTTCGATCACATGTCCGAACGCCTGCAAAGTACTGTAGCCCTGCAGCAGCAACTGCTGCGCGACCTGTCCCACGAATTGCGCACGCCCTTGAGCCGACTGCGGGTGGCCAGTGAAAGCGAGCAGGGGCTGGAGCCATTGCGCGAGCGCATCGGGCGTGAGGTCGATGGCATGCAGCGCCTGGTGGAAGACACGCTGCAACTGGCGTGGCTCGATACCGAGCGCACCCGATTGCCCGACGAAGCGATCCAGATCCAGGCCCTGTGGGAAATGCTCACGGAAAACGCCTGCTATGAAAGTGGCTGGCCCGATACGCAGTTGCAATGCACGGTGGATTCATCCTGCTGGGTTCGCGGTCATCTCAACACCCTGGCCCAGGCATTGGAAAACATTCTGCGCAATGCGATTCGGCATTCACCGGCCGCAGGCATTGTCCAATTGGGTGGTCGTCGTGATGGCGATTTCTGGCACCTGTGGCTGGAAGATCACGGCGGCGGCGTGGCGCAAGCGGATCTGGAGCGGATCTTCCTGCCGTTCACCCGGCTCGACGGTTCGCGGCCGGGGGACGGTGGATTCGGGCTGGGCTTGAGTATCGCCCGCAATGCGGTGCAGCGTCAGGGCGGACAGCTGTGGGCGCAGAACACCGGGACCGGGTTGCGCCTGAATATGCGCTTGTTGGCGGATGTTAATAGCGCCAGTGCCGACGCCTTCGCGAGCAAGCCCGCTCCCACATTGGGCGTGTTCCAACCGCAAAACGTATGATCACCCCGGTACCCTGTGGGAGCGGCGGTGCGGCGATCCGACTTGCCCGCGAAGAGGCCCTCATGTTCACCGCAAAATATCTGCTTATTCCCATAAACCATAAGCACCACACTTTGCGTGATATGGCCTGGGAACGTTTGCCGGTATGATAGTCGCCCCCGCAGTCTGGATTGCGAATACGCCATGACCTTGCAGTACCCAACCATCGCCGATTGCGTCGGCAACACTCCGCTGGTCCGTTTGCAGCGCCTGCCCGGCGCCACCAGCAATACCCTATTGCTCAAGCTCGAAGGGAACAACCCGGCGGGTTCGGTCAAGGACCGGCCGGCGCTGTCGATGATCACCCGCGCCGAACTGCGCGGGCAGATCCACGCCGGCGATACGCTGATCGAGGCGACCTCGGGCAACACCGGGATCGCCCTGGCCATGGCCGCTGCGATCAAGGGTTACAAGATGATCCTGATCATGCCGGACAACTCCAGTGCCGAGCGCAAGGCAGCCATGACGGCCTATGGCGCCGAGCTGATTCTGGTCAGTCAGGAGCAGGGCATGGAAGGCGCCCGTGATCTGGCGCAGAAAATGGAAGCCGAAGGTCGCGGCAAGGTGCTGGACCAGTTCGCCAACGGTGATAACCCCGAGGCGCACTACACCACCACCGGCCCGGAAATCTGGCGCCAGACCCAGGGCACCATCACCCATTTCGTCAGCTCCATGGGCACCACCGGCACCATCATGGGTGTGTCGCGCTACTTGAAAGAGCAGAACGACAACGTGCAGATCATCGGTCTGCAACCGATGGAAGGCTCGGCGATCCCGGGTATCCGCCGCTGGCCTCAGGAATACCTGCCGAAGATCTACCAGGCCGACCGCGTGGACCGGATCGTCGACATGGCCCAAAGCGAAGCCGAAGACGTGACCCGTCGTCTGGCCCGCGAAGAAGGCATTTTCTGTGGCGTGTCCTCGGGCGGTGCCGTGGCGGCCATGCTGCGCCTGTCCAAAGAAGTTGAAAACGCGGTGATCGTCGCGATCATCTGCGACCGTGGCGACCGTTACCTGTCGACCGGCATTTTCGACGCGCCCAACTGATGGCCAAACATGAAAGAGGCCTGCGCTTCCAGCCCACTGGCGGCAGCAAGGCCCCGCAAGTCCCGACCGGCAAAAAGCAGCGCCTGACCATCGAGCGCCTGGCCAATGACGGTCGCGGTATCGCGTTTTTCGAAGGCCGCACCTGGTTCGTCATCGGCGCATTGGCCGGTGAAGAGATCGAGGCGCGGGTGCTCGGTGCCCACGGCAAAGTGGTCGAGGCGCGTACCGAGCGGGTGTTCAAGGCCAGTGAGTTACGCCGGCCTGCACCGTGCGCCCATGCCGGCCGCTGCGGCGGTTGCAGCGTGCAGCATCTGCCCCACAACGAACAGCTTGCCCTGAAACAGCGCATGCTCGCCGAGCAGTTGTCGAGGGTCGCGGGCGTCGAACCCGAAGAGTGGGCAGCGCCATTGAGCGGTGCGGAATTCGCTTACCGGCGTCGTGCCCGAGTCGCTGTGCGCTGGGACATGAAGGCGAAAAAACTCGAAGTCGGTTTCCGTGCCGCCGGCAGCCAGGACATCGTGGGCATCGATGACTGCCCGGTGCTGGTACAGCCCTTGCAACCGATCATGGCCCGCTTGCCCCAGATGCTGCGGCGCTTGAGCAAACCCCAGGCGCTCGGGCATGTGGAGTTGTTCAGTGGCTCGACGCTGGCTGTGTTGCTGCGGCACATGGCACCGTTGTCCGACGCCGACCTGACGATCCTCAAGGAATTCTGTGCGTTCCATGAAGCCCAGTTGTGGCTGCATGGCGACGGCGAACCGCAACCGGTCGAGGCCGATCAGTCGTTGGGCTATCGCCTTGAACAGTGGGACCTGGAGTTGGCGTATCGTCCAGGGGATTTCATCCAGGTCAACGCCGCCGTTAACGAAGCGATGGTCGCCCAGGCGCTGGACTGGCTGAAGCCGACAGCGGATGAGCGGGTACTTGACCTGTTCTGTGGCCTGGGCAACTTTGCCTTGCCGTTGGCCAAGGCCGCTCGTGAAGTGGTAGCGGTCGAAGGCGTGCAGGTGATGGTCGATCGGGCCGCGGCGAATGCGGCTAGCAACAATCTGCATAACGCGAAGTTTTTTCAGGCCGATTTATCCCAGCCTTTGACAGGCGCCGAATGGGCCGCCGAAGGCTTTTGTGCGGTACTCTTGGACCCACCGCGTGACGGTGCTTTCGAGGTCGTGCGCAAGCTCAAGAGCCTTGGCGCCGAGCGATTGGTGTATGTGTCGTGCAACCCTGCAACTCTGGCGCGCGACACGGTCGAATTGATCAAGCAGGGCTACCGGTTAAAACGTGCCGGGATTCTCGATATGTTTCCTCAAACGGCACATGTCGAGGCCATGGCGTTATTTGAAGCGAGCTAGGATGCTCGTCTGGTCCGACTGGCCCGCCCGTGCAGCCGCGCACCCAGCCCGACGTGGGCGCACGGGCAACGAAGGTCAGCGATTTGACGCATTGAATCTGCGTCGTAGGGAAGGTAAGCAAGATGGTACAGGTGAGAGCACACCAGCCGATCAACACCGACGGCAGTATCAATCTCGAGGCTTGGCTCGATCATGCGGTCAGTGTCGATCTGGCACTGGATCGCGAAGCCTTGAAAGAGGCCTGCGAGTACGCTCGGGAGGCCGAACAACAAGCCAATGCGGCACAGAATCTGTGGTCGGAAGGTAACTCGACTTTCCGTACCGGGCTTGAGATCGCCGAGATCCTCGCCGATCTCAAGCTCGACCAGGACTCCTTGGTCGCCGCGATCCTGTATCGAGGCGTGCGCGAAAATCAGATCAAGTTGCCGGCCGTCAGCCAGCGCTTCGGTCCGGTGGTGTCCAAGCTCATCGACGGCGTGCAGCGCATGGCCGCGATCAGCGACAGCCTGAGCCCGCGCAAATCCCTGGTGCTGGGCACTCAGGGCCAGGTGGAAAACCTGCGCAAGATGCTGGTGGCCATGGTCGACGACGTTCGCGTCGCCCTGATCAAGCTGGCCGAACGCACGTGCGCGATCCGCGCGGTGAAAACCGCCGACGACGAAAAACGCAACCGCGTGGCCCGTGAAGTCTTCGACATCTACGCACCGCTGGCCCATCGCCTGGGTATCGGTCACATCAAGTGGGAACTGGAAGACTTGTCCTTCCGTTACCTTGAGCCCGACCAGTACAAGCAGATTGCCAAGTTGCTCCATGAGCGGCGACTGGATCGCGAGCGTTTCATCAGCGACGTGATGAGCCAGCTGAAAAACGAATTGCAGGCCACCGGTGTCGATGCCGACATCAGCGGCCGGGCCAAGCACATCTATTCGATCTGGCGCAAAATGCAGCGCAAGGGTCTGGAGTTCAGCCAGATCTACGACGTGCGTGCCGTTCGCGTGCTGGTGCCGGAAATGCGCGATTGCTACACCGCGCTCGGCATCGTTCACACCCTGTGGCGACACATCCCGAAAGAGTTCGACGACTACATCGCCAACCCCAAGGAAAACGGCTATCGCTCGCTGCACACGGCGGTAATCGGGCCCGAGGGCAAGGTGCTGGAAGTGCAGATCCGCACCCATGCGATGCACGAAGAAGCCGAACTCGGCGTTTGCGCGCACTGGCGCTACAAGGGCACCGACGTCAAGTCCGGTTCCAATCATTACGAAGAGAAAATCTCCTGGCTGCGCCAGGTGCTCGAATGGCACGAAGAGCTGGGCGACATCGGTGGCCTGGCGGAACAGCTGCGGGTCGATATCGAGCCGGACCGGGTCTATATCTTCACCCCGGACGGTCACGCCATCGACTTGCCGAAGGGCGCGACCCCGCTGGACTTCGCCTACCGCGTCCACACCGAAATCGGTCACAACTGCCGTGGCGCCAAGATCAACGGGCGCATCGTGCCGCTCAACTACAGCCTGCAAACCGGTGAACAGGTCGAGATCATCACCAGCAAGCACGGCACCCCGAGCCGCGACTGGTTGAACCCGAACCTGGGCTACGTCACTACGTCGCGGGCACGGGCCAAGATCGTTCACTGGTTCAAGTTGCAGGCTCGTGACCAGAACGTCGCGGCCGGTAAAACGCTGCTTGAGCGCGAGCTTAATCGCCTCGGTCTGCCGGCGGTGGATTTCGACAAGCTGGCCGACAAGGCCAATATGAAAACCGCCGAAGACCTGTTCGCGGCCCTCGGTGCTGGCGACTTGCGCCTGGCGCAACTGGTCAACCTGGCGCAGCAACTGGTCGAGCCGGAGCGTGGCAACGAACAGCTTGAACTCATACCGCGCAAGGCCACTGGCTACAAACCGGGCAAGCGCGGCGATATCCAGATCCAGGGCGTCGGCAACCTGATGACCCAGATGGCCGGCTGCTGCCAGCCGCTGCCGGGAGATGCCATCGTCGGTTACATCACCCAGGGCCGCGGGGTGAGCATTCACCGCCAGGACTGCGCCTCGGTGCTGCAACTGAGCGGGCGTGAGCCAGAGCGGATCATCCAGGTCAGTTGGGGCCCGGTGCCGGTGCTCACCTATCCGGTGGACATCGTCATCCGCGCCTACGACCGTTCCGGGTTGCTGCGTGACGTCTCGCAGGTCTTGCTCAATGAGCGAATCAACGTGCTGGCGGTCAACACTCGCTCGAACAAGGAGGACAACACTGCGTTGATGTCCCTGACCATCGAGATTCCGGGGCTGGATGCGTTGGGGCGGTTGTTGGGGCGGATTTCCCAGTTGCCGAACATCATCGAAACCCGGCGTAACCGTACGCCATGATCGGCACCCTTGTAGGAGCTGCCGCAGGCTGCGATCTTTTGATCTTGTTTTTTAACATCAAAAGATCGCAGCCTGCGGCAGCTCCTACAGGGGCCTGCGTCTAAATGAGATTGTCGATGCACAGCCTTGAAGACCTGCTTCACCTGATGAACCGCCTGCGCGACCCGCAGTACGGTTGCCCGTGGGACATCAAGCAAACTTACGCCACCATCGTCCCCCACACTCTGGAAGAAGCCTACGAAGTCGCCGACGCCATTGAGCGCGGTGATTTCGATCACTTGCAGGGTGAGCTCGGTGACCTGTTGTTCCAGGTGGTGTATTACAGCCAGTTGGCCCGGGAAGAAGGGCGCTTCGAGTTTGATGGCGTGGTCGACAGCATCACCCGCAAGCTGATCCGTCGTCACCCCCATGTGTTCCCTGCGGGCGATCTCTATGCGCCACTGGATGTCCCGCGCCTGAGCGAAGAGCAGGTCAAGCAGCGTTGGGAAGAGATCAAGGCCGAGGAGCGCGCAGAGAAGTCCTCGGCGCCCGAACAGCTGTCATTGCTCGATGACGTCCCCGCTGCATTGCCGGCGTTGTCACGTTCGGCGAAATTGCAAAAGCGCGCGGGGCAGGTCGGGTTCGACTGGCCGGACGCCTTGCCGGTGCTCGACAAAGTGCGTGAGGAGCTCGATGAAGTCCTTGAAGCCATGTCGGAAAATGATCCCGAGGCCGTGGCCGACGAGATCGGTGACCTGCTGTTCTCCGTGGTGAATCTGGCGCGGCATCTCAAGGTTGATCCGGAAACCGCACTGCGTGGCGCCAACGGCAAGTTTGAAAGACGCTTTCGTTTTATCGAACAGGCATTGCGCGACACCCGCCGTCCCATGGAAGATTGTACCCTCGAAGAGTTGGACGCCTTGTGGGGCGAAGCCAAACGTCAGGAAAAGAATTTGCCCAGCTGCGGTTGAGCAGTGGCCTAAGTGAGTAATAAGCACCATGAGCATTTCCCTTCGCGACCAGTTGCTCAAAGCAGGGCTGGTCAACCAGAAGCAGGCCAAGCAGGTCAGCAAAGACAAGCAGAAACAGCAACGCCTGGCCCACAAAGGCCAGATCGAACTGGATGACTCCCAACAGCGGGCGGCACAGGAAGCCATGGCCGAGAAGGTCAAGCGCGACCAGGAGCTCAACCGCCAGCAGCAGGAAAAGGCCGAGGCCAAGGCCCGTGCCGCGCAGGTCAAGCAATTGATCGAAGTCTCGCGCCTGCCGAAATTGACGACCGAGGATTACTACAACTTCGTCGACGACAAGAAGGTCAAGCGCATCTGCGTCAACAACCTGATGCGCAACAAGCTCAGCAGCGGTTCTCTGGCCATCGTGCATCACGCCGGCGGCTACGAAGTGATTCCGCGCGAGGCGGCGCTGAAGATTCAGGAGCGTGACCCGCAACGCATCGTGCAGTTGAATGTGCAGACCGAAGAAGTCAGCGTCGAGGACGATCCGTACGCGGCCTACAAGATCCCTGATGATCTGATGTGGTAAATAGTTCGCCAGTACTAAATATTTGCTAGTACTTTGCAGGATTAAAAATTTGAACCCGAAAGCTCGTATCGATACGATCTTTCGGGTTTTCTTTTGCCAAAAATAATCGCTCTTGAATGAGTGGTTAGCTGTTTGGCGGGAGGAACTAATGGAATGAATTTAAATGGATAAGGATATCTTTGATGCTGGTAAGTATCGCTTCGTTACGTCAACCCACTTTCAAATCGCAGTTGTCGCACCCGCGAATGCCCGAACAATCCATTCTCGATTATCTGGACAGTGAACTGGCCGAGCGCGCTTACCTGGTGCGCCGAAAAATCAAGATCGCTGCTAAGACCGCCCGTGAGAAACATGGTGAGACTGCGTGTGTTTTCTTTACCCTGCCTGAGTTTTTCTGGAATATTCCCTGGCACCAGATCCGCAGTGAAGAAGAACTGCACGAGCTGAGTTCTGCATACCTGGAGAAGGTACCTGAGTGTGTGACGCTGTTGATCAGCGAACTACCAATGGAGCAATACGGCAAGATCGTTTTGCTGGCGGGAAGCTGTGCGACGCTTATCAAGGTAGGAGAGGGGGAGTCGAGTTACTACGATGTTATCAATTACATGCTGACAATTACCAACAAGGAATATGAGGTCGATATGCCATTGATGTCGATGTGGCCGAAACGCTACGTATCAGGTATCGATTTCGGCAACCATGTTGGCGATG
The DNA here is from genome assembly GCF_054668325.1 of Pseudomonas sp. S2_F07. Taxonomy (NCBI): domain Bacteria; kingdom Pseudomonadati; phylum Pseudomonadota; class Gammaproteobacteria; order Pseudomonadales; family Pseudomonadaceae; genus Pseudomonas; species Pseudomonas sp. S2_F07. Next base: position 2,342,590 of record NZ_CP162758.1, on the reverse strand, counting down.
AAGACGGCTATTGGTTATTTAAGTTGTTTGACGAGGTTGTAGTCAGGGTAAAGGCAGTGAGTAGTGTGCGGGCCGAGCATAGTTATTTTGGTGGATATGAAGGGATGTTTATTAACAGCCTCGTTCCGGGCTGCCCATTCAGTATCAATTTATGTCTCGATTATGCAGAGTTGAAAGACGGTGAGCGGGACAAGGAAATTGAACTGACGGGGGCGAAGATCGATTTTCTGATTGCCTGCGGCATGAAATTCAACTACGGCAAACTGCATCCGTCTTCGCTCCAGTACGCGATCCGTAATGACGGCGCGGGCGACGGTGAATGCGAGGTGGTGAAACTTGAAGCGGGGCGGATCGTCAGTGTTGTCCCTGCGCTGGTGATCGACGACTCCCTTCATTTGGCGGCTGTTCACATTACCTGAGCCAAGTGGCCCGGTTGCAGCCTGCCCCTGCGTGGGGGGGCAAGCTGCAAGTCTGTAGAGTCTGTCCTCAACCGGTTGCGAGCTCGCGTTTGCGCTCGAGCATTTCCAGTTCGGCCCTGTAGTTTTGCGCGTCGGTCTCGGAGTGGAACATCCCGACCAGCAGGTCTTGTTGATGCACGTCCCAGATCCGGATACCGGCGGCTACACCTTCGTGGGATTTATGTGAATCGTCGCGTTCAGTTACTTTTACAGTCATCTGCTAGCTCCAATCTCTGTTATCTGCAGCAAGGCGTGTGCAGGACTCTGTTATAGAGTTTGGTAGCTTGCTAAGTAAATGATTGGGTTTGGTAAGGGTTTTTTGCAAAAACGGCAACAGTGCTGCAGCCCGCGGAATCCGCGACATTCAGTTGCAGGGCATTTGGTTTCATGACAAAAGCTTCATCTTCAGAGGGTTTTCTCAAGGCAAAAAAAACGCCCCGAACCAGTCGGGGCGTTTTCTTGTGCGGCGTTATGGCGGGGTATTACTTGCCCTGCCAGCGCTTCAGTACCAGGGTGGCGTTGGTGCCACCGAAACCGAAGCTGTTGCTCATCACGGTGTTGATGGTGGCGTTTTCGCGGGTCTTGGTCAGCACCGGCAGGTCGGCCACTTCAGGGTCCAGCTCGTCGATGTTGGCGGAGCCGGCAATGAAGTTGCCTTCCATCATCAGCATGCAGTAGATCGCTTCATGAACGCCGGCGGCGCCCAGGGAGTGACCCGACAGGCTCTTGGTGGAGCTGATGGCCGGTGCCTTGTCGCCGAACACTTCACGCACACCTTTCATTTCCGCGACGTCGCCGACCGGGGTCGAGGTGCCGTGGGTGTTGAGGTAGTCGATCGGGGTGTCGACGGTGGACAGCGCCTGCTGCATGCAGCGGATCGCGCCTTCGCCACTAGGGGCAACCATATCGTAGCCGTCGGAGGTCGCGCCGTAGCCAACGATTTCCGCATAGATCTTGGCGCCGCGGGCCAGAGCGTGTTCCAGCTCTTCAACCACGACCATGCCGCCACCGCCGGCGATGACGAAACCGTCACGGTCAGCGTCGTAGGCACGGGAGGCTTTTTCCGGGGTGTCGTTGCGCTTGCTGGACAGGGCGCCCATGGCGTCGAACAGGAACGACTGACTCCAGTGCTCTTCTTCACCGCCACCGGCGAAGACGATGTCCTGCTTGCCCATCTGGATCTGTTCCATGGCGGTACCGATGCAGTGAGCACTGGTGGCGCAGGCAGAAGCGATGGAGTAGTTCAGGCCCTTGATCTTGAACGGAGTGGCAAGGCATGCCGAAACGGTGCTGCTCATGGTCCGCGTGACGCGGTATGGGCCGACGCGCTTGACGCCTTTCTCGCGCAGGATGTCCAGCGCTTCCATCTGGTTCAGGGTCGATGCGCCACCGGAACCGGCGATCAGGCCGGTACGCGGGTTGGACACCTGTTCTTCGGTCAGGCCGGAGTCGGTGATGGCGTCTTTCATGGCCAGGTAGGCATAAGCTGCCGCGTGGCCGACGAAGCGATAGATCTTGCGATCGATCAGTTCTTCAAGGTTGAGGTCAATGGAGCCGGAAACCTGGCTACGCAGACCCATTTCGGCATATTCCGGGTTGAACCGGATGCCAGGGCGGCTTGCACGCAGGTTAGCGGAGACGGTCTCTTTGTCATTGCCCAGGCAAGAAACGATGCCCAGACCAGTGATAACGACGCGGCGCATGCGGATAACCCTTAGAAGTTGTCAGTGGAGGTGAACACGCCGACCCGGAGGCCTTCGGCGGTATAGATTTCGCGACCGTCGACAGTGACCGAACCGTCGGCGATGGCCAGGTTCAGCTTGCCCTTGAGGACGCGCTTGATATGAATGTTATAGGTGACTTTCTTGGCGGTCGGCAGGACCTGGCCGAAGAATTTCACTTCGCCCGAACCCAGCGCACGGCCACGGCCCGGCAAGCCTTGCCAGCCCAGGAAGAAGCCTACCAGTTGCCACATGGCGTCGAGGCCCAGGCAGCCCGGCATCACCGGATCGCCTTCGAAGTGGCAGGCGAAGAACCACAGGTCCGGATTGATATCCAGCTCGGCGACCAATTCACCTTTGCCGTACTTGCCACCTTCTTCGCTGATCAGGGTGATGCGATCAACCATCAGCATGTTCGGGGCGGGCAGTTGCGCGTTACCAGGGCCGAACAGCTCACCGCGACTGCAGCGCAGCAGGTCTTCCCGGGTAAAGGCGTTTTGTTTGGTCATGCGAGCTCCTCAATAGTCCCATGCGGCAGGTGGGGCAAATCTTCCCGGCCGATCGAAGCGTTCATGCCTCGAACCGGCAGCCTACTCATAGACTATTGCGTTGTGGTGAAAGTCACAGCACCAAGGACATGAATGTACACTTGTGCACTGAAATTTTTATTCAAGCCCCTTTTCGGGCCTGTTCGGGTGCCTAAGACTGCCGCACTTTCGCCTTTCACGCCAGTCACAGATGGTCGAAAGGCCTGTACTACTGCACCCAACGTTGCAGAATTTGCTGCAGATCAGTCCGTTTGAACGGCTTGGCCAGGTAATCGTTCATCCCCGCCGACAGGCAGGCTTCGCGATCGCCCTGCAAGGCGTTGGCGGTCAGGGCGATGATCGGCAGGTCGGTGCAACCGGGTAGCTTGCGGATTTGTCGGGTGGCTTCATAGCCATCGATGATCGGCAAGCGGCAATCCATCAGGATCGCTTCGAAAATCAGGCTTTCGGCACTGCGTACCGCCTGCGCGCCGTCGGCGGCGACACTGACCTTGAAGCCCAGGCTGCGCAACATGGCTTCGATGACCGTCTGGTTAACCGGGTTGTCTTCGACCAACAGCACATTGCGCCCTTCGCCGTTGCTGTTGCGCGATTGCGCGCGAGGGGGCAACAGCGGTTGTGTCTGCTGGTGCAGTGCCAGGGGAATTTCCAGGGTGAACACCGAACCGCGGCCTTCCTCACTCTGCGCGCGCAAGGTGCCGCCCATGCGTTCGGCCAGGGTACGGGCTATCGGCAGGCCCAGCCCCGTGCCGCCGTAGCGTCTGGAGATAGAGCTGTCGGCCTGCTGGAAAGCGTTGAACATCAATTCCAGGCTTTGCGCCGGGATGCCGATGCCGCTGTCGCGCACGGTGCAGGTGAACCACAGCAACTCGTGGTCCAGCGACTGCCACTGTGCCTCGATGGTGACGCGGCCCTTTTCGGTGAACTTCAGCGCGTTGCCAACCAGGTTGACCAGTATCTGCCGGATACGCGTCGGGTCGCCCTTGACCTGCAAGCCGCGCATGTCGTCGGGGATCATCAGTTGCAGGTCGAGACGGCGTTGCACGGCGCTGTGCTGGAACGACTGGGCGCAACTGCCGATCAGATCGGCGAGGTTGAACGCAATGTGCTCCAGTTCCAGCTCTGAACGTTCGATCCGCGAGAAATCCAGGATGTCGTTGATGACTTTGAGCAAGTGCTCGGTGGACTCCGAGGCCAGCGCCGCGTACTCCACCTGTTCCTCGGTCATGTCGGTGGTTTCCAGCAACTGCAGCATGCCCAGTACGCCATTCATCGGCGTGCGCAGTTCATGGCTCATCATGGCGAGGAAATCGGATTTTGCGTTGTTGGCCTTTTCCGCTTCTTCACGGGTCTGGATCAGTTGCGCCATGGCCTGATGCTGTTCGCGGCTGGCCTGCTCGAGACCGCTGGCGAGGTTGTTGATGTGTTGCGACAGCGCCCCCAGCTCGGTGTCGTCGACTATGGGCAGCGGTGTCTTGTAGTCGCCTTCCTGGATCGCCTTGACGGCATTGCCGATATCACGGATCGGTTGCGACAGGCTGCCCGCCAGGCGCCGGGCCACGAGGAAGGTAAACAGCAGGGCAAACAGCGCCAGGATGGCCGCCTTGAGCACGATTTCCTGTTGGCGCCGGCTGAAGGCGTCGTTGGACAGCCCGACGATCACCCGGCCCAGATAGTCTTCTGTGGGGGCGGCAGTGGCGGTTTTGCTGCTCTGGAAAAAATCATTGTGCAACGCGATGCGCTGGAGCCGTATCGGTGCCTGGAACACTTCGAGTTGTAGCGCGCGATTGTGGTGTTCGTTTGGTTGTTCGACGTACACCAGAACCCGGTTGGCGCTGTCCTGGATTTCCAGAAAGCTCACGTTGGGTGTGGCCAGCGTCGCCTTGAGCAAGGTTTCGAGCACTTCGATGTTGCCCGAAATCACTCCGTATTCGGTGGCCGGGGCCAGTTGATTGGCGATCAACTGCCCGGTGTGGGTGATTTCCTGACGCAGATCCTGAATGCGCACGAACGTGAAGAAACTGATCAGCAACAAGGTCAGCAGCAGCGCAGGGCCAAGGCTGATGAGTTGGGTGCGGGTGTTGATGTCCCAGCGACGGCGCAAGCTCATGGGCGGCGTTCTCCTTCAGCCAGCAGTGTGGCGACAGACGTTTCGTCTATCTGTTCGATGCCCAATGAACGTGCCACCTGCGGATTGCTCGCGACCTTGAATCGATGGGGATAGAGCGTGCGCGGCCAGGTGGCCGGTGGCCGGTCGAGCAATTCGTCGAGGACCGCCAGCCAGTCGCTCTGGTCGCTATAAGTGCTGGCCAGGCTCCCGGCCTTGACGAATCCGGCGTTGGGTCCGATCAGCGCCACTTGCCGCGAGTAGCTGCTCAGCAGCAGGTTCTTTGCGGTTTGCGGGTTGTACAGGTCGGCATCGTCCAGACCCAGCAACACGTCGCTTTTGCTTAGCAGTGCTTGTAGTGGACGACTGTCGTGAATGTTGTCCCAGCGCTGGGTGACCACTTCAAGACCCAGGGGGAGGGCGGCCTGACGCAGCTCATTCAAGAGGAATTCACTGTGGGTGTCGTAGAGCACGCCGATGCGTCTGGCCTGAGGCAACAGGGTGCGGGTCAAGCGTAACTGGCGGTCCAGTGGCGGATCGCTCCATAGCAGGCAAAGGCGCGCAGGCAACGTGTTGTTCAAGCGTTGCCGGGCTTGCAGGCGGCTGATGCGCAATACGAGAGTCGCCGGGCCCTGGGTGTTCTGCAGGCGCCAGTCGAGGCTGGGCAGGTCGAGCAGTATCAAGCGGATGTTTTCCGGCAGCTTGTCCGGTATCGGCATTTTGGCCAGCGTCTGGAAGCGTACGTTATCGCGTGGTCGCAACTCGCTCAGGGCCTGGGTAAACGCCCGCACAGCCGGGCTGTCTTCGGCCCCCGTGAGCAAAATGTCGGCCGCGTTACTCGCCAGGCTGCCCAGCAGGCCGCTTGTCAGCAGGCAGAGTATGGCCAGCAGCCGACCCAGGGTCGGTATTGCGCAGGCTGGACGATTCGGCATCTTAAAGCTCCAGCTCCGCGCTGAAGTACATCACGTGGCGCTGGTCATAATTGTTGTCGATGAAGGTGGTCGGCTGATTGTCCAGCCGTTGCTGGAGCACTCCGGCCAGTTCAAGGCTGGTCTTGCCCAAGGCGATACGTTTGGCGATGCGCACATCGACCCGTTCGAAGCGGTAGCCGTTGAGGGCATCATCGCCATAATAGAAAAGCGCACTGTTCCAGCCTTGGCCCCAATCGCGCAGCCATCCGGCCGAGCCACTGTTGCTTGCAGTCTGCCCGGCATCCAGCGGATTGCTGGCGTCCGTATCGACGTAGGCATAGGTCAGGCGCAGGCGATCGAGGCTGCCGATACGCCAGTCGAGCTGGGTTTCGACCCCCGAAAAACGCGCCTTGTTGGCGTTGCTGGCGATGTACTGATTATTGCGCAGCGGTTCACTGATCATGCCGGTGATTTCGTCGTGGAACAGCTTCACGTCGAGCGCCAGCCCCGGTTCGGGAAAATAGCCGTTGTAGCCCAGCTCCCGGGAGCGCATGTGCTCTTGATCGAGGTCGCCGGGGCCACGGGTCTTGACGAAATAGCGGGCGCTGGATTGGCCAAAGGCGCCGGGCTTGAGGTTAGTGACCTGATAACTCCAGTTGACGTTGTTCTCGAACATGTCCGGCGAACGGACGGCCTCGGAGTACACCGCACGCAAGCCATGGCGCGGATTGATCAGGTAGTTGACCGCCATGCGAGGTGTCAGTGAGCTGCCGATCAATCGGGTGTCCTCGAACATGGCACCGCCTTGCAGCAGCCAGTGTTCGGTGGCACGCCACTCGAACTGGCCGAACGCGCGCCAGATGGTGTCATCGAGCGTGCCATTGAAGTAAGTCTCGGAATCGGCCCGGTCGTAACGATAGTTCAAACCGCTGACCAGCCGCAGGTTATCGGCAAGGCTCAGGGTGTCCTGCAGTTCGAGGTCGTAGCGCGACTCTCGGGTGCTCTGGTCGATGTCGCCGCAAACGGTCTGGCTCGCGCCGTTACGCCATTGATCGAGCACCTGATTGGCCAGCGCCTGCTCGGCGGGCGTGCCGGCCGGCGCGCCAGGGCCGATGAAACGCGTGATATTGCGGGCCAGGCGTTCGGTGTAGTTCGGGTTCAATTGCCAGAGTTCGGTCAGTTGCGGGCTGAAGGATATTTCAGCATCGCAGGCGCGCCAGGTTTGCTGGCGATCCCAGTGTTGGGCCGAACCCTGGATATACAGGCTGTGGTCGGGATTGATGTCCAGATTCCAGCGCAATGAACCGGCGTAGTCCTTGGCGGTGACGTCGGAGTCGTTGCCCGCGCGGGTAATCCCCGGGAACACCGGCCGGTAGGTATAGGGTCGCTGGTTGGTGCCGTCCTTGGCATTCAACTGCCAGTCGAGGCTTTGCCGTTCGTCGAGGCTCTGGCTGACGGCGAGATTGAAGCGATCAAGGCGACGGCTGTCATGGTAGTCCGCGCCGGTTCGGTCGGTGTCGAAGCCGTCGTCTTGCTGGCCGGACAGGGACAGGCGCATGTCACCGTCTTCCCAGCCCAGGCCCTGGCTGGCGTAAAAGTCGTTGATGCCGCGCTGGCCCCGGGTGACCTTCATGCGTGTACCGTGACTGTCGGCCGGCCGCCGGGTAATGATGTTGACCACCGCCATCAGGGCATTGGCGCCGTAGCTGACGGTATTCGGCCCGCGAAAGACTTCAATGCGCTCGATGTCCTCCATGGCCACCGGAATGTCGCTCCAGTCCACGGTGGCCAGGCCGGCGCGATACACCGAGCGCCCGTCGATCAGCACTTGCATGCGTCGCGCTTCAGTTGCGTTGGTGCCGTGGTAGTTCACCGCTGCCTGGTTGCCGCTGATGTTGCCGACCATCATTCCCGGCACCAGGCGCAGCAATTCGCTGATGTCGCGGGCACCGCTGGCGTGGACCAGGGCGCTGTCGATCACCGTCATGCTTCCCGGTACGGCCGCCGGCGACTGCTTCAGGCGCGTGGCGGTGAGCACTTGCGGCAGCGGTTCACTGTCCAGGAACAAGTCGTCGGCCAGCGCCGGCGAGCTGAAAATCAGCGCCAGTAACAGAGGCGAACGCGGCGAAGGAGAGCCCGGAGACACAACAGATCCCTGTCAGTGATTGTTGGCGCGCATGTTAACCGAGCCGAATGACTTTTCCATTCACGATGTCGGCATTTTCCTCGGTTTTATTGCTCTTCTTCCTACTGGTGCAGGTATTTGATGCCGGGGCTGGCCGCCGATGGGCTGCCCCGTATAATGCCGACATCGCCACTGGTATGGATTAACGGATTGCATATGACTGAACAGCGCCCGATTGCGGTCCTGGGAGGCGGAAGTTTTGGAACCGCCGTGGCTAATCTGCTGGCCGAGAACGGGCATCAGGTTCTTCAGTGGATGCGTGACCCCGAACAGGCCGAGGCCATTCGGGTCAATCGCGAGAACCCGCGTTACCTCAAAGGCATCAAGATTCTGCCCGGCGTTACGCCGGTCACCGACCTGCAAGCCACCCTGGACGCCTGCGACCTGTGTTTCGTCGCGTTGCCCTCCAGCGCGCTGCGCTCGGTGCTGGTGCCGCACGCTGAACGCTTGACCGGCAAATTGCTGGTGAGCCTGACCAAAGGCATCGAAGCCCACACGTTCAAGTTGATGAGCGAGATCCTCGAAGAGATCGCCCCGCAGGCGCGCATCGGCGTCCTGTCCGGACCCAACCTGGCCCGTGAAATCGCCGAGCACGCGCTGACCGCCACGGTGGTCGCCAGTGAAGACGAAGAACTCTGCCAGCAGGTTCAGGCCGCGCTGCACGGGCGCACCTTTCGTGTGTACGCCAGCGCCGACCGTTTCGGCGTGGAGTTGGGCGGGGCGTTGAAAAACGTCTACGCGATCATCGCCGGCATGGCGGTGGCGCTGGGCATGGGGGAAAATACCAAGAGCATGCTGATCACCCGGGCATTGGCGGAAATGACCCGCTTCGCGGTGAATCAGGGCGCCAACCCGATGACCTTCCTGGGGCTGGCGGGCGTGGGCGATCTGATCGTGACCTGTTCGTCGCCCAAGAGCCGCAACTATCAGGTCGGCTTCGCCCTCGGCCAGGGCCTGAGCCTGGACGAGGCGGTCACGCGCCTGGGTGAAGTCGCCGAAGGGGTCAACACCCTTAAAGTACTCAAGGCCAAGGCCCAGGAGGTTGGTGTGTACATGCCGCTGGTCGCCGGGCTGCACGCGATCCTGTTCGAGGGCCGCACGCTGGAGCAGGTCATCGGTCTGTTAATGCGTGGCGAGCCGAAAACCGACGTCGACTTTATTTCCACCAGTGGTTTCAACTAATCACGCTTGCCAGAAAAGCAGGGAGTTGCGCATGAACGATCCAAAAGTAGAAGCCAAGTACGAGTCTATCCTGCTGCGGGTGCTGTGGATGATCCTCTTCGTGCTGGTGTGGCAAGTGGCGCAGTTCATCCTCGGCGCCGTCGTGCTGGTGCAGTTGATCTATCGTTTGTTCTATGGCGCCCCAAGCGCCAGCCTGATGAATTTCGGCGACAGCCTGAGCCAGTTTTTGGCGCAGATCGGTCGTTTCGGCAGCTTTCACAGCGACCAGAAGCCTTGGCCGTTCGCCGACTGGCCGACGCCGCGTACACCGGAAGGCGAGGCGCCGCATGTCGTGGCACCGGCACCCCATCCGGCCCGAGATGAGGAACCCAAGCTATGAAACTCTGGGTATTGCGTCATGGTGAAGCTGTACCACACGGTTCCCGCCCCCACGATTCGGAGCGGGAATTGACGGATAACGGTCGTAAGGAAGTATTGAAAGTCGCCGCAGAGCTGGTGGGTCAGCCGCTGACCGGCATTTACGCCAGCCCGTACCTGCGAGCGCAGCAAACAGCGCAACTGGTACGAGAGGCGTTGGGTTTCGAACCGGAAATCCGCACCGTCGAGTGGCTGACACCGGACACGGAACCGGACAAGGTGGCCGAACAGATGGTCGCGGTAAGCAACGTGCTGCTGGTCAGTCACAACCCGCTGGTGGGGAATCTGTTGAGCTACCTGCAGCATGGTGCCGGGCATCTGCCAGAGCGGATCAGCACCGCCGGCCTGGCCGAGCTCGAGAGCAATGAGTTGTTGGTCGGGTCGATGAGGCTCAACGGCATCAAGCACCCATAAAAGCAAAGATCGCAGCCTGCGGCAGCTCCTACAAGATGCACGCCATTTCCATGTAGGAGCTGCCGCAGGCTGCGATCTATTGATTTTGTTTTTCCGTTAAAAATTCAACCAAGCACTTGCTTGGTTGACTACGCTTGCTCCAGACCAAAAAAACAGGAGCGAGTCGCATGTCTGCTGCTTTTCGTTTGCCGCTGGACGTTTTCTACGAGCGTGAGGCCCGTCATCCCCGCCAGCGCTTTCTGGTCCAGCCTGTCGGCGGTGGTCAGGTCGAGACCTTGACCTGGGCCGATGTCGGTCATCAGGCACGCTGTGCAGCTCACTGGCTGCGAGCGCGGGAACTGCCGCAGGGTAGCCATATCGCCCTGATCTCGAAAAACTGTGCGCACTGGATCATTGCCGACCTGGCGATCTGGATGGCCGGGCATGTCTCGGTGCCGCTGTACCCCAACCTGACCGCCGAGACCGTTGCCCAGGTACTCGAACATTCAGAAGCGGCGCTGGCATTCATCGGCAAGCTCGACGACTGGCCAGGCATGTCCCGTGGCGTCAGCTCCGACCTGCCGACCATCAGCCTGCCCCTGCATCCCCCAGGCGACTTTGATTTCAGCTGGACCGACCTGCAACGCAACTCGCCCATCCAGGACAATCCCAAGCCTGCCGCCGACCAACTGGCGACCATCATCTACACATCCGGCACCACGGGCATGCCCAAGGGCGTGATGCACAGCTTCGGCAATCTGGGGTTCGCCACCACACGCGGCACTGCGTTGTTCGGCCTCAACGAGTCGGACCGGCTGTTGTCCTACCTGCCGCTGTGCCACGTTGCCGAGCGGATGTTCGTCGAACTGGCGTCGATCTATACCGGCCAAACAGTGTTTTTCGCTGAGAGCCTCGACACCTTCCTCACCGACCTGAAGCGTGCGCGGCCGACCGCACTGTTTGGCGTGCCGCGCATCTGGACCAAATTCCAGATGGGCGTGTACAGCAAGATCCCGGCAAAACGCCTCGACTTCCTGCTCGGCCTGCCGATCATCGGCAAACGGGTCGGGCATAAAGTCCTCGCCGGGTTGGGGCTGGATGCGTTGCGCATCGCCTTGTCCGGCGCGGCTCCGGTGCCGCAGACCTTGTTGCAGTGGTACCGCAAACTGGGGCTGGACGTGCTGGAGGTCTACGGCATGACCGAGAGTTGCGGCTACTCCCACATCGGCATGCCGGGCCAGAACAAACCGGGCTGGATCGGCAAGCCGTGTCCAGAGGTCGAAGTGCGGATTGCCGAGACGGGGGAGGTCATGGTGCGCAGTGGTGCGACCATGCTCGGGTATTACAAGGAGCCGGAAAAAACCGCCGACACCATTACCGAGGACGGCTTCCTGCGTACCGGCGACAAGGGCGAGGAGGACGCCGAAGGCAATCTGCGCCTGACCGGACGCTTGAAGGAGATCTTCAAGACCAGTAAAGGCAAGTACGTGGCTCCGGCACCGATTGAAAATCGCCTGGCCGTGCATTCGCGCATCGAACAGGTTTGCGTGGTGGGCGACGGCTTGAGTGCGCCGCTGGGGTTGTGCGTGTTGTCGGCGGTCGGCCAGCAGGATGCCGGCGGGGCCGCGCGCGCCGGCCTGCATTCGAGCCTGGAAAAACTCCTGGAAGAGGTCAACGGCGCCCTCGACAAGCATGAACAGCTGCGACGCCTGGTGGTGGTCAAGGACAGTTGGGCCGTGGAAAACGGCTTTCTCACCCCGACCCTGAAGATCAAGCGCAACGTGATTGAAGCGGCTTACGGTGAGCGCTTTGAGGAATGGAGCGAGCGCAGCGAAGCGGTGCTGTGGCAGGATTGATCCACGAACAAAACCAACAAGGAACCTCTGCGATGAGCCTGTGGCGCACCATCCCGAACATCGAGCAGTTGAACGCGATCCAGAAAAATACCATTGGCGAAGTGCTGGACATCCGTTTCGAAGCCTTCGACGACGAGTCCCTGACTGCCAGCATGGTCGTCGATCACCGCACCCATCAGCCTTATGGATTGCTGCATGGCGGTGCCTCGGTGGTGCTGGCCGAATCGGTCGGCTCGATGGCCAGCTACCTGTGCATCGATGCCAGCAAATTCTATTGCGTGGGCCTGGAAATCAACGCCAACCATTTGCGCGGTCTGCGCAGCGGACGGGTGACGGCGGTGGCCAAGCCGATCCACATTGGCCGCACGACCCATGTCTGGGACATTCGGCTGACCAGCGATGAGGGCAAGGCCAGTTGCGTGTCGCGACTGACCATGGCGGTGGTGCCGTTGGGTGAGAATCCGCCGGTACGTTGACGGTTTGAAATCAAAAGATCGCAGCCTGCGGCAGCTCCTACCACCATTCCTGGTAGTTATGGTCATTGCTGTAGGACGCGGTCTTGCGGACAATCAACGCCTGTTCTAACTCATGGATTTGCAGGTATGTCGCAACAGATCTTTTTCGCCCACGCCAATGGTTTTCCTTCGGGGACCTACGGCAAGTTGTTTGCGGCGCTGGCACCCGAGTTTGAGGTGACGCATCTGGAGCAGCACGCCCACGACCCGCGTTTTCCGGCGGACGACAACTGGTACAACCTGGTGGATGAGCTGATCCATCACCTGCAACAACAGGCCGAGCCTGTGTGGGGCGTCGGTCACTCCTTCGGTGGCGTGTTGCACCTGCATGCCGCTTTGCGCTGCCCTGAGTTGTATCGCGGGGTGGTGATGCTCGACTCGCCAGTGCTGACACGCACCGACCGATGGGTCATACGGGCGGCCAAACGCTTTGGTTTCATCGACCGTTTGACCCCGGCCGGGCGTACCCTGGGCCGCCGTGAAGAATTCGCCGACCTGGACAGCGCCCGCAAGTATTTCGCTGGCAAGACCCTGTTCCGCGGCTTCGACCCGGAATGCTTCGATGCCTACCTGCAACACGGCTTGCATCAGGTCGGCGACAAGCTGCGCCTGCGCTTCGACCCGGCCACGGAAATCAGCATCTATCGCGGCGTGCCGCACACAAGCCCGGGCAGCACCCGGCAGTTGCAAGTGCCGCTGGCGGTGGTTCGCGGGCATGACAGCCGCGTGGTGATGCGTCATCACGCCAGTTCGGTCGACCGCCTGCCGCTGGGAGAGTCGTTGACCATGCCCGGCGGCCACATGTTTCCGCTCGAACGTCCCCTTGATACCGCTGGCATGCTCAAAGGCCTGTTCTATCGCTGGGGCGGCCGTCGACAGCAGGATTGCGCATGAACCACGTCGTCGAAGAGGTTCGCCTGAGCCTGCCGCACATCGAACTGGCGGCGCACCTGTTCGGCCCTGAAGACGGATTGCCGGTGATTGCCCTGCATGGCTGGCTGGACAACGCCAACAGCTTTGCCCGCCTGGCACCCAAACTCAAAGGCCTGCGCATCATCGCACTGGACATGGCCGGTCACGGTCATTCCGGGCATCGCCCGCCGGGCGCTGGCTACGCCATGTGGGACTATGCCCACGATGTGCTGCAAGTCGCCGAACAGCTTGGCCTGCGCAAATTTGCGCTGATGGGGCATTCGATGGGCGCCATTGCTTCGCTGATCATCGCCGGGTCGATGCCCGAGCGGGTTACCCACCTGGCGTTGATCGACGGCATCATTCCTCCTACAGACAAAGGTGAAAACGCTGCCGAGCGCATGGGCATGGCCCTGCAAGCGCAACTGGATCTGCGGGAAAAGCGCAAACCGGTCTACGACACTCTCGACCGGGCCATCGAAGCGCGCATGAAGGGCCTGGTGGCGGTCAGCCGCGAGGCCGCCGAACTGCTGGCGCAGCGTGGCCTTATGCCGGTGCCGGGCGGTTACACCTGGCGCACCGACAATCGCCTCACGCTGCCATCGCCGCTGCGTCTTACCACCGAACAGGCCATGGCCTTCGTCCAGCGGATCAAGTGTCCTGCAACATTGGTGGTTGCTGCCGACGGCATGCTCGCCAAACACCCGGAGTTGCTGGAGCGTCTACCCTTTAGCCGGGAACAGCTGCCAGGCGGCCATCATTTGCACCTCAATGACGAGTCCGGTGCTGATCTTGTCGCAGACTGTTTCAATCGGTTCTTCGCCACTCCTTGACTTGCGCCGGGCAACTGTCGAGGCTTGGCGGGTTGAAAAGGGAGACAACCATGATAGATCTCTACACCGCTGCGACCCCGAATGGCCACAAGGTCTCTATCGTGCTCGAGGAACTCGGCCTGCCCTACACGGTGCATGCCTTGAGTTTCGACAAAAAGGAGCAGAAGTCCGCGGACTTCCTCAAGATCAACCCCAATGGCCGGATTCCGGCGATTGTCGACCGCGCCAACGGTGATTTCGCCGTGTTCGAATCCGGCGCCATCCTGATTTACCTCGCTGAACAAACCGGCAAACTGATGCCATCGGACCCGAAGGGACGTTCGCTGGTATTGCAGTGGCTGATGTTCCAGATGGGCGGGATCGGCCCGATGCAGGGCCAGGCCAACGTGTTCTTCCGCTACTTTCCGGAAAAGCTTCAGGGCGCCATCGACCGCTATCAGCATGAAACCCGTCGCCTCTACGAAGTGCTCGACACCCGGTTGCAAAGCGTGGAGTTCCTCGCCGATCAGTACAGCATTGCCGACATCGCCACCTTTCCCTGGGTGCGCGGCTACGAGTGGTCGGGCGTCTCGGTGGAGGGCTTGACGGCGTTGCAACGCTGGATGGCAACCCTGGAGGCCCGGGCGGCGGTGCAGCGTGGTTTGCAAGTACCCAAACGCGCCGATGAAGCCAGTGTCATCAAGGGTGCCCAGGCCATGCTGATCCGATGAGTCTATCCATGCGTTCATTCAGTTTATTGGTGCTGTGCAGTTTCAGTCCCTTGTTGTTCGCCGCCGATGTTCCGGGCAGTCAGGACCTGCCGATAGTACCGCGCATGGTCGACGCCCAGATTGTCGACTATCGTCCTGCCGCCGAACTGGAGCGGATCTACCCGCTGGGCTCGATCCGGAAAATCAGTGGCCAGTTACGTTTCGACGGCCAGGTCAGTGCCCGCGGCAACGTCACTTCCGTGACCTACGAGTTGCCACCGGAGCATTCATCCATCGAGGCGTTCACCGCTGCCCGCGAGGCCTTGCAACAGCAGGACGCCGGCTTGCTGTTTTGGTGCCAGGCGCGCGATTGCGGTGAAAGCAGCCTATGGGCCAATGAAGTCTTCGGCAACGCCAAGCTGTACGGCGCCGACGATCAACAAGCCTATCTGCTGCTGCGACTTGCCGCTCCACGGGACAACACGCTTATCGCGCTGTACAGCATCACCCGGGGTAATCGCAAAGCCTACCTGCATGTCGAGCAGTTCGACGCTTCGGCACCGCTGGGCGAGTTGTTGCCGACCTCCGCGACCTTGCTGCGTGAACTCAAGAGCACCGGCGAGCTCGATTTTTCCACGTTGAACAGCGCACCTGACGAGACCTGGCTCCGCCTGATTTCTCGCGGGCTGAACCTGGACACCACCTTGCGGGTCAGCATTTCCGGAGCGAATGCCGAAGCCTGGCGTCAGGCACTGATTGGCCAGGGCGTGCGTGCCGCGCGGATGGAAGCTGGCAGTGCCGGAGGCTCTGGCCTGCACATCGAGCTATTGCGCTAGGCTGTACCGGGCGAGCGCGTACATCGCGTTCGCCTACTCTTTTGCTGACTGACTTTTTCGAGACTTTTGATGATCAATAACGATCGCCTATTGGTGCAGATCCTGCTCGTGGTGTTGTTCGGCGCGAGCTTCTGGGTGATGGCGCCGTTCTGGTCGGCGATGTTCTGGGGCGCGGTACTGGCGTTTGCCAGTTGGCCGCTGATGCGCTTGCTGACCCGTTGGCTCAATGGCCGCGAGTCGCTGGCGGCGGCATTGCTGACCCTGGGCTGGATGGTGCTGGTAGCTGCACCCTTGGTGTGGCTGGGTTTCAATCTTGCCGATCATGTGCGCGATGCCACGGCTTTCATCAAGGATGCGCAGGTCGAGGGGCTACCCGAAGCGCCGCTGTGGCTGGGTTCGATTCCCCTGGTGGGCGGACGGCTGGTGGGGATCTGGAACAGCATCGATGAGCAGGGCGCGGCGATGATGGTGTCGCTCAAGCCTTATCTGGGGCAGATGGGTAACTGGTTGCTGGCGCGCAGCGCGCAGATCGGCGGCGGTATTCTCGAACTGACCCTGAGCGTCGTCTTCGTGTTCTTTTTCTATCGTGACGGGCCGCGCCTGGCGGCGTTTGTACACACGTTGCTGGAGCGGCTGATCGGTCAGCGGGCCGGCTATTACATCG
The DNA here is from genome assembly GCF_054668325.1 of Pseudomonas sp. S2_F07. NCBI lineage: Bacteria > Pseudomonadati > Pseudomonadota > Gammaproteobacteria > Pseudomonadales > Pseudomonadaceae > Pseudomonas > Pseudomonas sp. S2_F07. The sequence continues at coordinate 2,326,363 of NZ_CP162758.1, read as the reverse complement.
AATTGGTGGCGGGCACGGTTCAGCGGGTGGTGAACGGCGTGATCGGTACCGCCGCGGCCCAGGCGATCCTGGCGCTGATCGGGTTCCTGATTGCCGGCGTACCGGGAGCGTTGGTACTCGGCATTGTGACGTTCATGCTCAGCCTGATCCCGATGGGCCCGCCGCTGGTGTGGATTCCGGCGACCGCGTGGCTGGTCTGGAAAGGCGAGTACGGGATGGCCATATTCCTCGGGATCTGGGGCACATTCGTCATCAGCGGTGTCGACAACGTGCTCAAGCCATACCTGATCAGCCGTGGCGGTAACCTGCCGCTGGTCATTGTGCTGCTTGGGGTATTTGGCGGGTTGATTGCCTTTGGTTTTATCGGCCTGTTCATTGGCCCGACATTGCTGGCGGTGGCCTACAGCCTGTTGATCGACTGGAGCAAGCCTCAGGCGCGGGTTGACGATCGTCGGCCCTGAGATTTGTATTCTGCTTGGGGAACTCGACACAATGGCCTCAAGGACTGGCCTTGCCTGAGCCGTCGCGACGATTTACCGATCATCGGGTCCCGCAGCGGCGCTGGTTCCGCTACAATGCGCGCCGATTTCGACTTGCCTGAGAGCCCACTCATGTCCGCCTGCCAGACTCCCATCATCGTCGCCCTGGATTTCCCTACCCGTGACGCCGCACTGAAGCTGGCCGATCAGTTGGACCCGAAGCTGTGCCGGGTCAAAGTCGGCAAGGAACTGTTCACCAGTTGCGCCTCGGAAATCGTCGGTACCCTGCGTGACAAGGGTTTCGAAGTGTTTCTGGACCTCAAGTTCCACGACATCCCGAACACCACCGCGATGGCCGTCAAGGCGGCTGCGGAAATGGGCGTGTGGATGGTCAACGTGCATTGCTCCGGCGGCCTGCGCATGATGGCTGCGTGCCGTGAAGTGCTGGATCAGCGCACCGGTCCGAAACCACTGCTGATCGGCGTGACCGTGTTGACCAGCATGGAGCGTGAAGACCTGGCGGGCATCGGTCTGGACATCGAGCCCCAGGAGCAGGTGCTGCGCCTGGCCGCCCTGGCGGAAAAAGCCGGGATGGACGGCCTGGTGTGCTCGGCCCTGGAAGCCCAGGCACTGAAAGCGGCGCATCCGTCACTGCAACTGGTGACCCCGGGGATTCGTCCGGCGGGCAGTGCCCAGGACGATCAGCGCCGCATTCTGACCCCGCGTCAAGCGCTGGATGCCGGTTCCGACTATCTGGTGATCGGCCGTCCGATCAGCCAGGCGGCGGATCCAGCCAAGGCGCTGGCTTCAGTTGTGGCTGAATTGGCCTGATCAGACACCGCAGAACCCATTGTGGGAGCGGGCTTGCTCGCGAAGAGGGCGTGTCAGTCGACGAAGATGTTGTCTGGCACACCGCATTCGCGAGCAAGCCCGCTCCCACATTGTTTTTAGGGTGACTTCAAAAATCGGGTTACACCTTCAACACCAGCTTCCCGAAATTTTCGCCGCTGAACAATTTCATCAGCGTCTCCGGGAACGTCTCCAGTCCTTCGACGATGTCTTCCTTGCTCTTGAGCTGTCCCTTGGCCATCCAGCCGGCCATTTCCTGGGCGGCGCTGGCGTACTGGGCGGCGTAGTCCATCACCACAAAGCCTTCCATGCGCGCGCGGTTGACCAGCAGTGACAGGTAGTTGGCCGGTCCCTTGACCGCCTCTTTGTTGTTGTACTGGCTGATGGCACCGCAAATCACCACCCGCGCCTTCATGTTCAGGCGGCTCAACACTGCGTCGAGAATGTCGCCACCGACGTTATCGAAATACACGTCGACGCCTTTCGGGCACTCGCGCTTGAGGCCGGCGAGGACGTCTTCGCTCTTGTAGTCGATAGCGCCATCGAAACCCAGCTCATCGATCAGGAACTTGCACTTGTCGGCGCCGCCGGCGATGCCAACCACCCGGCACCCTTTGATCTTGGCGATCTGCCCGGCGATGCTGCCCACGGCGCCGGCTGCGCCCGACAGCACCACGGTGTCACCGGCCTTCGGAGCGCCGACGTCGAGCAGGGCGAAGTACGCCGTCATCCCGGTCATGCCCAGCGCGGACAAGTAACGTGGCAGCGGTGCCAGTTTCGGATCGACCTTGTAGAAACCTCGCGGCTCGCCGAGGAAAAAATCCTGCACGCCCAGGGCGCCGTTGACGTAATCCCCGACCGCGAATCCCGGGTTGTTCGAGGCAATGACTTTGCCCACACCCAAGGCGCGCATGACTTCGCCGAGCCCGACCGGCGGGATGTAGGACTTGCCTTCGTTCATCCAGCCACGCATGGCCGGATCCAGGGACAGGTATTGGTTCTCGACCAGGATCTGACCCGCCGCCGGCTCGCCGACCGGTACTTCCTGGTAGGTGAATGTCTCACGGGTCGCCGCGCCAACCGGACGTTTGGCGAGCAGGAATTGGCGATTGATCTGGGAGGTCATGGCAGGCACTCAGGATGAATGAAGCTTTGTTGATAGCCGGTCAGCGCCGATGCCGCAAGTTCGGCTGATGCGGCGAATGCAGCCTGATCCAGTGCAGTGATAGTTGGTACGGCAGTTCCATCACTGCAACTCATGGGCACCCAACCGGAGCCTTGATAGTGCTGCCGTGTTCAAGACCTCCATGGCTAGACTGGTCCTACGCGATTCCCCGCATTCTTCTTTTGAGGACATAACAATGAGCATGACGTTTTCCGGCCAGGTGGTCGTGGTGACAGGCGGGGCGGCCGGTATTGGCCGCGCGACCGCCCAGGCATTTGCCGCAGAGGGCCTGAAGGTCGTGGTGGCCGATATGGACGCGGCGGGCGGAGAGGGCACGGTGGCGCTGATTCGTACAGCCGGTGGTGACGCGACCTTCGTGCGCTGTAACGTTACCCTGGAAAGCGATGTAAAAAATCTGATGGAGGAGGTGATCAACTCTTACGGTCGCCTCGACTATGCCTTCAACAATGCCGGCATCGAAATCGAGAAAGGCAAGTTGGCCGAAGGTACGCTCGACGAATTCGACGCGATCATGGGCGTCAACGTCAAAGGTGTCTGGCTGTGCATGAAATACCAGTTGCCGCTGTTGCTGGCGCAAGGGGGCGGCGCGATCGTCAACACAGCATCGGTGGCAGGCCTTGGCGCGGCGCCGAAAATGAGTATCTACGCAGCCTCTAAACACGCAGTGATCGGCCTGACCAAGTCGGCGGCCATTGAATACGCCAAGAAGAAGATCCGGGTCAACGCGGTGTGCCCGGCGGTGATCGACACGGATATGTTCCGTCGCGCTTATGAAGCCGACCCGAAAAAAGGCGAGTTCGCCAACGCCATGCATCCGGTCGGTCGCATCGGCAAGGTCGAAGAGATCGCCAGCGCGGTGCTGTACCTGTGCAGCGATGGCGCGGCGTTCACGACTGGCCATTCGCTTGCGGTGGATGGTGGCGTTACTGCGTTCTAAAGCAACGCATCTCTACCAAAGAAGAGTTGCAACCTGTGGGAGCAAGCTAGCTCCCACAGTTTTTTTGGTTACGCTAAAGGACCAGGCAATGTGTTTCAAATGATTAGATCCAATGGTTTTGGCGGCGTTGTCGCACATGTCTTCGAACACTCCTGTGATTAACTGCTTCTCGCAAAATCAACAGGAGTTTGCTTGCTCATGGAATTGAGAATCGACCGACAGGCGCTGGTGCCCGTCGTACAGCAAATTGTTGACGCGCTGACCTGCTGGCTTCATTCCAGCGGGGTATCGCCCGGTACGCGCCTGCCTTCGGTGCGACAGATCGCGCGGATCAACTTGCTCAGTCAGGTCAGTGTTGCCCAGGCTTGTGAACGCCTGGTGACGCAGGGGATGCTGGTGTCAGGTCATGGGGCGGGCTATACGGTTGCCGACCCGGTATTGGCCGCGGGCGCAAAGCACGAGCCGGTGTGGTTCGAGGGCGTTGAGCCCGAGATCAGGCCCTGTTCGACTGAGTTGAGGCTGGGCTGTGGTGGGCTGCCTGAAAGCTGGCGCGAGACAGACGATCTGATTTACGCGATTCGGCAAGTCAGTCGTTCCGACACGGCCAGCCTGTTCAACTACAGCACGCCGCTGGGTTTGCCGGCCTTGCGACAACAGATCCTCAAGCACCTCAGGCAGCTGGATATCCGGGCGCAGGACAACCGGATCATGACCACGGCGGGCGCCAGTCAGGGGCTTGACCTGATCGTGCGGACACTGTTCAAGGCCGGTGATTGTGTGGCTGTGGAGAGTCCCGGCTATCCGGTGCTGTTCGATCTGCTCAGGCTGCACGGCATCCACATGGTCGAAGTACCGCGAACACCGCGCGGGCCGGACGTGGACGTGCTCGAATCGGTGCTGGTCAAACACCGGCCTCAAGGGCTGCTGATCAATAGCTTCTATCACAACCCGACCGGCAGCAGCCTTGCACCGTTGGTGGCGCGCCGCGTGCTGCAGCTGGCCAGGACCTTCGACGTACAGGTGATCGAAGACGACGTCTATGCGGATTTGCACAGCGGTTCCGGTATGCGTCTGGCTGCGCTGGACGACAACGTGATCTACGTGGGCAGCTTTTCCAAGACCCTCAGCAGTTCCTTGCGGGTCGGTTTCGTGGTGGCTGGTGCCGAAGTCATTACGCGCCTGGCCGAGGTCAAGATGATCAGTGGCATGGGCGCCTCGCGTTTTTGCGAGTCGGTGCTGGCGTGCCTGTTGGCTAATGGTGCCTACCGCAAACTGGTGCAGCGTCAGCGCCAACGCTTGAGCTGCGACCGGCTGGCGGTGCTGCAATTGCTCGAGGATGCCGAATGGGAAGTTTTCGGCAAGCCGGCGGGAGGCTTGTTCATCTGGGCGCGATCACGAATGTCCGACTACGATCAGCTGCGGACCCAGGCGCGGCGCCTGGGTGTGCTGCTGTCATCGAAGACCGCCTTCAACCCCTCGGGTGAGGCCAGTGACTGGCAGCGTATCAACGTGGCCTATGCCTGCGATCCGCGAGCCCGGGCGTTCTTTCAGGCCACTGCACGGGATCGACCTCAAGCGTTCTGAAAACGACGTTGGCGTAGCTTTTTGCCATTATTCCGGCGCCAGAGCCTTGTGTTGCCACCGGCCCGTTGCGAATCTGCGTCTACAGACTTTGGCAGGGGACTAAGTGCAATGAATTCGGCCGTGCAAGGACGTTTTGCCAACCTCGGTATGGCGAAAAAACTGGGTGTCGGGTTTGTCCTGGTACTGTTGTTGACTGCATTGGTGGCGGGCATTGGCGTTTGGTCCCTGCAAACCATCAGCCAGCGCTTCGACGGGCTCAAGCAGATGTCATCGCTCAACAGCGGTTTGCTCAAGGTGCGGCTGCTGGAGCAGGAGTACGCCTTGCACGGCAGTCCGAAAACCGTCGATGCCCTGCACGAGGGCGTCGATGGCCTGATCGCCCTGGCCGGCCAGCTCAAGGCCGCTTCTGCGGCCAACGTGCCGGTGATGAATGATGTCGAACAGTCCCTGGGGGACTATCGCAAGGCTTTCGACGAGTTTGTCTCGCTTACCCAGGCCAAGGACCTGGCCCTGGAAATGGCCAGTTGGTCGGTGTCCAGCGTGGCCAATAACCTTGATGTATTGCAATCCGGGCTCGTCGATGACGGCGCCTATACGCTGAAAGAGTCCGAAGGCAAGGACGGTGCGCAATTCATCGAGCAGGCCAGCCAGGTCAGCCAGGTTTCACGCTTGATGCTGCAAGCCATGAATGAAGCGCGCGTGCGCCTGGATCAAAGCCGCAAAGGTGACGATAGCGCCGGGCAGGGCAAGATCGAACAGGCCAGCCAGGCACTGGCCCAGGCCGAGCAGCTCAAGACCACGGTCAAGGATGAGGGCTATCAGACCGTCCTCAATGAGGTAATGGGCCATATCGTCAGTTTCAGCGACAAACTTGCCGAGTACACCGGGCTGCTGGAGCAGGAAAAAACCGTCTATCAACAATTGCACCAGCGCGCAGCCCAAGTGGTCGAACGGGTGGATCAGGCTTATGTTGCACAAGACATGGCGATGCAGGCTGAACTGAAAAAGAACTCGTTGCTGATCATCGGCTCCTCCGCCCTGGCTTTGCTGGTCGGGTTGGTTGCCGCGTGGTTTATCACCCGGTTGATCGTGGCACCGCTGCGCCGTGTGATTGAGGTGGCGCAGCAGATTGCCTCAGGGGATTTGAGTACGACCATTGACGTGACCCGTCGTGACGAAATCGGCCAGTTGATGCAGGCAATGCAACAAATGGGCGCGGGGCTCAGCCATATAGTCAGCGGCTTGCAGTCGGGTATCGAGCAGTTGGCGACTTCCGCCCAATCGCTGTCGGCGGTGACTGAACAGACCAACCTCGAAGTCAGCACGCAGAAGGAGGAAACCGAACAGGTCGCCACTGCAATGAATCAGATGACGGCCACGGTGCATGATGTCGCGCGTAATGCAGAGGAGGCGGCCCTGGCAGCGCAAACGGCTGACGGCAAGGTTGAAAGTGGCCAGCAGGTGGTGCGCCAGAGCATGGCGCGGATTGAACAACTGGCGAACTCGGCCACCTCGGCCAGTTCGAGCATCGAAAGCCTGAGTGCGGAAATCCAGAACATCGGCACGGTTTTGAGTGTGATCAAAAGTGTGGCGGAGCAGACCAATCTGCTGGCATTGAACGCGGCGATCGAGGCGGCCCGGGCTGGCGAGCAGGGCAGGGGGTTTGCGGTGGTGGCCGATGAAGTGCGTGCGTTGGCCAAGCGAACCCAGCAATCGACCGAGGAAATCGAACGCCTGGTCAGCGCCTTGCGTTTGGCGGCGCAGTCGTCGGTGCAGCAGATCCAGAGCAGTGGCGAGTTGGTGAAGCTGGCGGTCAGCGATGCCTTGCAGACCGAGAGTGCGCTGGGAAGCATTGCGACGGCGGTGTCGCTGATCCAGCAGATGAACCAGCAGATCGCCGCGGCGGCGGAGGAGCAGAGCTCGGTGGCCGAGGAGATCAATCGCAGTGTCACCAGCATTCGCGCCAGTGCCGATCAGTCATCGCTGGCGATGCAGGGCAATGCCGCGTCCAGTATCCAGTTGGCGCAACTGGGGGTTGAACTGAAGGGAATGGTGGGGCATTTCAGGCTTTGAAACGATCATCGGCCAGGCCAAAAAAGCCGCGGATGATTTCGCGGCCGACGATTATCGTCGTTTCAGCCCGCGCTTCCAGGGCGAAAACTTCGCGAAAAACCTGCTGCTGGTGCAACAGGTACAAGCGCTGGCGGCAGAAAAAGGCGTGACGGCGGGCCAACTGGCGCTGGTGTGGGTGCTGGCCCAGGGTGACTGCCTGATTCCGATTCCGGGCACCAAGCAACGTAAATACCTGGAAGAAAACGTGGCCGCACTGGAGGTGACGCTGAGTGGCGAAGAACTGCACGCGCTGGAAGCGATCTTTGCGGCCAATGCCACCGCAGGCCTGCGTTATCCGGAAGAAGTCATGAAACTGCTCGACCGCTAAGGGTTGCCGGCCCGTTCGATGAACCGGGCGGGCCGGGCAACACCGCGTCAGGCCTTGGCCGGCAGACCATTTCCCGATCGCAAAAGCAAGATCAAAAGATCGCAGCCTTCGGCAGCTCCTACAGGGGAACGCGTACACCACCATACAACGAGGTCGAGCGTTAGCTCGCCTCGCGGTGCTGTTGCGGTGCACGCCCCCTCGAGAGGCCGAGCGCAGGTTCTGCGCAGTGGGCAACCCGGCATGGATGCCGGGTTAGCCGCGTACGGCCATGGATGGCCGATCGCGGCGGGCCCACGGAGCAGGACCGGAGCAAGGGGATGCCGAGCCTAGGCGAGGCACCGAACGTAAGGGGCAAAAGCGTTTGGTTACTTGGCGCTTTTCCAAGTAACCCGCTGTAAAAGCGGAACCATAGGAGGCCGTTACCGCAGAAATGAATATGTACACCACCAATAAAATACTCCAGCCAGGAGGCCGCCATCGCCAGCAAGCCGTCTCCTACAGGTATCGGTGTTCCCCGGAATTGCGTGAAGAACCCAAAAAAAGCCACCTCTCGGTGGCTTTTCCATTTTCGTTGATCAGTCGTAGATCACTTTCTTCTTCCAGTCCGCATCAGCCTCGACGTCCTTGAGGCCTTCGGTCAATTGGTTGACCTCGCCTTCGACCGGTGCGATGCGATCCATGACCTGGTCGTTGGCGCGGGCCAGGAGTTTTTCCAGGTACCCCAGTTGCTCGGCGTAGACCTGTGGGTCCTGTTGTTTGCGCAGGTATTGCACGCCGCGCTCGAATGCCAGGCGAGCCTGTCCGGGCTGGTTCTGTTGCAGGGAGTGCTGGCCGAGGTTGTTAAAGAACTCGATGTGCAGCAGTACCAGGATGTGGCGCACTTCACGAATCCAGCGCTTGGCTTCGTTGGGGGGCAGGAAACCGTCCTGTGCCGCACGGGTAATCTGGCCGTGCAGGGCTTCGAGCAGGAAGCGTACATCCTTGGCCTTGGCTTCCGTCTGGATCGGTGCTGGCGGATTGTTGACCGGGATGGATTCACCCTGGCCGACAAGGGCCTCCAGTTCGGCGATCCGCGCCTTGAGGTTGGCGCTGGATTTTTCCAGGTTGAGCAGGCGCTGGCAGACGTTCAGTTCCAGACGGGCCAACAGTAGCTTGAGGGCCGGGGTCATCAGCTGGCCGGGGAATGTCTCGGTGATCTCGCCGCAGCGTCGCAGGCGATCGTTGAGCTCGATCTTGGTACGGGCCTTTTCCAGCTTGTTGCTTTCCACCACATGGTTCATGTAGCCAATGGCGATCAACAGTGCGATCCCGACTACAACTAGCAGGGTGATCATGAGTGGCGTCACCGGTAAGACCTCTTTATAGGTTACGCATGGGAGTCTGGTGGCTTGGCAATTGAGCGCCCAGGCCCGCACGACGGGTTGGATCGGACATGCTTGTACTTATATCGGCCGGAGCCCCGTTTCTATAAATGATGGCACTCGATATACAGATTGCCATCACCCCGTGGACTATAACGTCTTGGCGGGTGCCAGAATATAGGCGTCAAACGCCGGGCAGCGGAAAAACCGCAACGGCTCCCAAAAGCAGGTCGAAGTCATTGATTTAAATAAATTTATATCAGGGGGTTGACGACCTCTCAATCCATCCATAGAATGCGCGCCACTTGCAGCGTAAAGCACACAGCGAAACGAAGCAGGGAGTGAATGTTGTACGTGTGTCCCCTTCGTCTAGTGGCCTAGGACACCGCCCTTTCACGGCGGTAACAGGGGTTCGAGTCCCCTAGGGGACGCCAATGCGGGAATAGCTCAGTTGGTAGAGCACGACCTTGCCAAGGTCGGGGTCGCGAGTTCGAGTCTCGTTTCCCGCTCCAATTTTAAACAGCGTTGCTTTCGGGCAGGGCTGAGTGAAACCAGAACCAAGTCTTCGGATGCGGCTCTGGACACCGAAACACACACCATGTGTTCCGGGTAGCGTGTCCCCTTCGTCTAGTGGCCTAGGACACCGCCCTTTCACGGCGGTAACAGGGGTTCGAGTCCCCTAGGGGACGCCATTTGCGGGAATAGCTCAGTTGGTAGAGCACGACCTTGCCAAGGTCGGGGTCGCGAGTTCGAGTCTCGTTTCCCGCTCCATATTTAACGAAAACGCCGCTCATTGAGCGGCGTTTTTGTTTGCGCGTAAAAAGCAGGATCAACCGCTGAGGGTTTGTACCAGGCTTTCGAGCGCTTCAGTGGTTTTCTCATCCTGCACCTGTTGCGCAGCTGCAGCCGCTTTGAGTTGGCGTGCCAGTCGGTATTCGCTGGGCGTACAGTTGGCGAACTGCTTGAAGGCACGGGCGAAGTAGGAAGGATCCTTGAAGCCGGCTTCATAGCCGATGCTGGTAATCGGCATCTGGCTGTTGTCGAGCAGGTCTTTGGCGAAGTTCATGCGCTTGTCCAGGATGTAATCCGTGAAGCCCTGCCCATTGGCTTCCTTGAACAGGCGGCTGAAGCGAAATGTCGTCATGCCGCAGCGCTGCGCCAGGTCCCTCTGATCGATGCTGTCACGAAAGTGCTGTTCGATGTACAGCATGACATTGCTCAACGCCTGGTGTTTTTGGTGTCCTGAGGTCAGCCGGATGCTGTCCGGCAGAGTCGGGGAGTGGTCGATCTGCGATGACTTGCCCTGGCCGTGGGCATTTCGGCGCAGCTCGCAGAGCTGCAGCACTGCCGTCAGGTAACGCTTCCTCTCGGTGGTCGAGAGCGGAAGCACCATGTATTCCCAGACGCTGGAGCGCATGGCCCATACAGCCAGTTCCTCTGAGTGCTGCACGGTGAACATGGTGATCGGGATGGTGGGGGTTGTGCGTTTGATCTCCAGCAATAGCTTCAAACCTGGAGTGTCGGGGCGATCAAAATGGACGCAGATCATGTCTGCGTGTTCCCTGATGGGCAACACGGAGTTTTTCGCCAGATTGCACTCGCAGGCGTCCTCGAACTGCGTGACGAGTTCTTTCGTGGACCGATCATGAGTCAGATCGAACCACAGGAGCGATGGCCTTTTGGTCAAATTGGACGTCATGTCTCTACTCGGTGGTTCTAGTGACTCTCTTCGCCAGTATTGCCAATGTGCTATCACTTTGCAGATTTAATCCCGATAGAAAAGACGGTTTTTAGTTCCATTCGCTCTATGGGTTGCCTGGAAGTCTGTCCAGGGCGAGTGTTTGCTCGTGAGTCTTCGAAAAAACCGGGTTGAACCGCCTGTCGCTTGTGAATCAGTGGCAATTGCCTTTGCGTTTCAATGCCTTGTTTACCCCTCCCGTTACTGCTGCAAAGGCCAATGCTGCGTATTTGGTCGTCCCGCAAAAAAGTCCTAGCGATGCGCAAAATCTTCCTAACGCTCATGCCTTGCTCCTGACTAGTGTTGCACTCAGGCAGCGCAGAACGTACTGCCTCAGAAAAAACAACATTCGAGTGAGGTGGGCAAAATGATCATGCAAACAATCAAGGCTTCGGTAGTGAAGTTCGTCAAAGACGAAGATGGCCTGACCGTTGTGGAGTACGCGGTAGCCGGTGGGTTGGTTACGGCGCTAGTCGTCACAATTTTCACGAACCTTGGCTTAGCGGTTCAGACAAAAATGCAGACACTGTGCACCGCGATCAAAGGTTCCGCTTGCTGATAGTTCCCGCTGGGGGACGCGTCGATGTCCACGGAGCAGCCGGTTGCCGCTATTTCTGATAGGGCGCCGGCAACTTTCTTAATGGGCTTCACGTTGTCCCTGTTCCAAATCACTGCGTTGTTCAAGGCCGCCAACAGCAACGTTGTGTGCTAACGATTAATACCCGCAGGGAGACATGCCATGTCCACGGAACTGGTATCGATGGTTTTACTGATAGGACTTTTGGGCGTGGCGGTGGTGAGCGATCTGCTTAGCCACCGTATTCCCAACATGCTTGTCCTGGTGGGGCTTACCTTGGGATTGATCGGTCAAATGTACACAGGTGGTGTCAGCGGATTGGGTGACGGCCTGCTGGGTATCCTGATCTGTTTTGCGCTGTTTCTGCCGATGTACGCCTTCGGTGGCATGGCCGCCGGTGACGTCAAGTTAATGGCCATGGTCGGCAGTTTTCTACCGTTCCAGCTCGCGTTGTGGGCTGCAATGTTCAGCCTGATAGCTGGCGGCGTATGCGGTTTATTGATCGTGCTGGTTCGCGGTCAATTGCGTCAGACCCTGGGGCGCTATTGGCTGATTCTAAGGGCGCAGGCTTATCTGGCGCCAACTTCAGATGAAGTCGCTGGCAAGCCTTTCCCATATTCGATTGCAATATTGATCGGCACTTTGAACATAGTCTACTGGCAAGTTGCCGGTGGATTCGGAGGTTAGACATGCACGTCATCGTCGATAGTGATGCCTACCCCAGCGATCGGGGAGCGGTGCAAAGATTGGCTCCTCAGCCGTGCACAATCCGCGAAACCGGTCTGACCGACAGTTTTCTCGGCGAATTGGTGTGCAAGCATTTGTTTGATGCCGGGGTGCTGGACATGTCGCGGCTGGTGGAACGCCTGGCGCTGACCGGCGCGGTACTAGAGGAGGTCCTGGCGTTTCTGCGCAAGGATGGCCGTGTCGAAGTGCTGGGCCAGGTGAGTCAAACGGGCGGGCAGATGCTGCGTTATGGCCTGACCGAACGTGGTCGCAGTGCCGCCCGCGATGCCCTGTCGCGTAGCGGTTATATAGGCGCAGCACCGTTTCCGGTGAGTACCTACCGGTCCCTGATCAAACTGCAGACCATTCACCATGGTCGCATCAACGCCAACGATATGCGCAATGCCCTTGCTGGCGTAGTGCTCACGGAGGAGATGCTGGATCAGTTGGGTGTGGCGATGAACTCCGGGCGCGCGATCATGATTTATGGCCCCGCGGGTACCGGCAAGACTTATGTCAGCAGTCGGCTGATCCGTCTGTTCGCCGAGGCCATCTGGATCCCCCATGCCATCGTCATCAACGAGTCGGTGATCGAGATCTATGACCCGCAGGTGCATCAGCGGCTCGATGATAACGCTCAACAGAACACTTTGATGCTCAACGAAGGCATCGACCGTCGACTGCTGTGCTGCAAACGCCCGATCGTCATCACTGGCGGTGAGTTGAGCATGGAACAGCTGGACGTTCGCTATGACCCTTTCACCCGTCAATACCAGGCTGCCTTGCAGCTCAAGGCCAGCAATGGCCTGTTCATCATTGACGACATGGGGCGCCAGCGCATGGCTCCCGCCGAGCTGCTCAATCGCTGGATCGTCCCGATGGAAGAGAAGCGCGACTTCCTCAACCTGGGCGGTGGTCGGCATTGTGAGTTGCCGTTCGATCTGATTCTGGTGTTTTCCACCAACCTCAATCCCCTGGAGCTGGCCGATGAGGCCTTCCTTCGCCGGATTGGCTACAAGCTGCAATTCGGTTACCTGAAGCCTGAGGAGTACGAAAAGATCTGGCGTCAGGAAAGCGAGCGTCTGGGCATTTCCTATGACCCGCTGCTGGTGCGTTATGTGCTGCAAAGGCTTTATGCAAGTGAAGGCATGCCCCTGGTGCCTTGCCATCCCCGCGATCTCCTGAACATGGCACTCGATCGCCAGCGTTATATGGGCGGTTCCGGACCACTGTCACCGAAAGAGTTGGAATGGGCCTGGCACAACTACTTCGTCCAGCTCGACTTTCTTTGATACGGAGATACTGACATGAGCTCTCGCACGCTTACCCTGATAGGCGTTTCCCTGGCCATGGGCCTAGGGGCTGCATGGATGGCCGACTCCTGGCTGAGCGCGCGGCTCAATGCCAGCCCGGATGACCACCTTCGAAACGTGGTGGTCGCCACGGTAGAAATTCCATTCGGGCAAATGGTCGAGGCCCAGCAGGTCACGACCGTACGCATGCCCTTGGATACGATCCCGGACGATGCCTTCGATGCCAGTGAAAAAGCCGTGGGCAAGATCGCAACCTTCGACATTCTGCGGGGCGACATTGTGCGCGGCGCACGGCTGAGCGAACACCTGGGGGGCAGCACCCTGGCCTCGTTGATTGCGCCTGACAAACGCGCCATTTCGGTACGGGTGGACGATGTGGTCGGCGTCGGTGGATTCCTGTTGCCGGGTAACCGGGTCGATGTACTGGCGACCAAAACCACCAATGCCGGCAGTAACAGCGCCACGTCCAGGACCATCCTCGAGAACTTGCGGGTGCTGGCGGTGGATCAGACTGCGGGCACCGACAAGACCCAACCGGTAGTGGTGCGCGCAGTGACCCTGGAGATGTCGGCCGCTGAAGCGGAAACCCTGGTCACGGCGCAGACGGAAGGCAAGTTGCAACTGGCGCTGCGCAACCCGCTGAACCTCGAGAAGAAAAGCCCGGCCGTTGCGCCTGCCACGCCTGTCGCATCTGTTGCCCCGGCCATGGCCGTGGCCACCGCCGAGGCGCCAAAACGTGTGGTACAGCGCAGCAGTGGCGAGGGCGCGGGTATCACCGTTATCCGCGGGACCGACGCCAAAGTGGTCAACATTCGCTGACAGTGTGCAACAGGTGCCTGGGCACCAGGGTATTGGCGGAGCCGATCCGGATCAGTGTCGGCAATCGAGGGCTTGATGATGAATCTTCGTATTCAGCGGCCGTTCACTTCGACGCCAAGGCGCCAGGAAGGATCGGTGAGTGTTTTGATGGTGATCGCGTTGGCGGCGATGGCCATGATGGCGGCGTTGGCTTTGGATGGCGGGCATATTCTGCTGAACAAAACGCGCCTGCAGAATGTGGTGGATGCCGCCGCCCTGAGTGGCGCCAAAACCCTGAGCCAGGTGGCGGGTGGCAGCAACAGCGCCAGCACGACGCGCACCGCCGCGCTCAATACGCTGGTACAGAATGCCAATGCCCTGGGCAACAACGAACTGGCCACGGCTGTGGGCGGCAACGCCGCTGCATTTGCGGTGGTGGAGCTGGCAAGCAGCGTCTATGGCCCGTTCTCCTATCCCGGGCCGTCGGATGCCAAGTACGTCCGGGTATCGGTACCGAGCTACAGCCTGACAGGATTTTTCTGGAACTTCGCCCAGGTATTTGGCGCTGGTGGCCTGGGAGCCAAAGCGGTGGCGGCGATCGCCACCGCCGGACCCAGCCCCACCAACCCATGTGATGTCGCACCGTTGATGATCTGTGGCGACTCGACTCAATACGACCCGGCCGCCGGCATGTTCTGGGGTTTCCAGTTTGGTGATTTGCAGGTGTTGAAGTCAGCTGCCAACAATTCGTCCGCCATTGGCCCTGGCAACTTCCAATTGCTCGATTTCGGTTCGGGCGGCAGTTCGGTCAGAGAAGACCTGGCCGGTGGCGGCTCGGTCTGCCGCAATGTGGGGGAGACTGTCCAGACCTCACCCGGCAACACGGTCGGCCCTGCGTCTCAAGGCTTGAATACGCGCTTCGGCATCTACAACGGCCCGGTCAGTGCCTCGAACTATCCGCCAGACATGGTGACGTCGTCGAGCAATCCCGCGATCACTTACAACGACTCGGTTACCCCGGCGCAGACGCTGTACCAGGGGCAACCCGTCATCTCGAGTGGTGGCAATCTCACTGCGGGCAGCAACGCGATACTGGACTACAACGACTGGAAGGCAAGTGTTGCCGCCTGTGTAGCGGGGTCCGGCAGTGGTTGTCAGGGCGGTGGGGTATTCGAGCGCCGGATGCTGAAAATCGTCGTTGGTGACTGCACCGGCAAACAGGGCGGTTCAACTACGATCCCTGTCCTGGGCTTTGGCTGCTATTTCGTGGTGCAGCCCATGGATGGCGGCGGCACGCAAGCGCAGATCTTCGGCCAGTTTGTGCGCGAGTGCGAAGGCGACAATGTGGCCGGCCCGTCGCCGTCGACCGATTCCGGCCCGCAGATCATCCAGCTCTACAAAACCTATATCAACGGCAGCGGCACTCCGAGCACTGACTCGTAGGAGGTGTCATGAGACTTCACGGATTTAAGCATTCACAGCGCCAGCAAGGCCTGGCCTTGGTCGAGTTCACCCTCGTCCTGCCGGTATTACTGTTGCTGATGCTGGCCTTCGGTGAGTTCGGCCGCATGCTCTACCAGTACAACTTATTGCTGCAGGCCAGCCGCGATGCCGACCGATTTGTCGCCAGTCAGGCCTGGAACTCGACGCTTGGCATGGTTGCCCTGAGCAGTACGCTGCTGACCGAGACGAAAAACGTTGCGGTGTATGGCGTGCCGGCCAACACCGGGACCGCTGTGGTGTCAGGGTTGACGACTGCCAACGTGGACGTCGTAGCAGTGGGCACCGACCATGTGCGGGTCACTATCACTTACACGTTCTGCCCGGTGATTGGCGGTGGCAACTGCACCGGATCGCTTCCCGGTTTTATTGGTAATCAGATTGCGCTGAGCATTCCGCTGGTCGCCACTACCGTGATGAGGGCCCTGTGATGAACCGAAAACACATGCGCGGCAC
This sequence comes from Pseudomonas sp. S2_F07, assembly GCF_054668325.1. Taxonomy (NCBI): domain Bacteria; kingdom Pseudomonadati; phylum Pseudomonadota; class Gammaproteobacteria; order Pseudomonadales; family Pseudomonadaceae; genus Pseudomonas; species Pseudomonas sp. S2_F07. Next base: position 2,310,419 of record NZ_CP162758.1, on the reverse strand, counting down.
CTATACCGTGGAGTTCGCCTTCATTGGTCTGCTGATGTTCACGCTGTTGTTCGGCGTGTTGGAAATGGGCCGCCTGTACTTCACGGTCAATGCGCTGGATGAAGCCGTGCGCCGTGGGACACGTTTGGCAGCGGTGTGCAATATCAGCGATCCGGTGGTGTTGCAGCGGGCTATCTTCAACGCGGCGGGCGATGCGGGTACGAGCCAACTGATTGGAAATCTGAGCACTACCAACCTGACGCTGAGCTATCTGGACGCAACCGGTGCGCTGGTAGCCAACCCCACCGACACGAGTGGGGCCAATGGATTTCGTGCCATCCGCTATGTCCGGTTGAGTCTGCAAAACTTCGTTTTCAATCTGTTCATTCCCGGGTTCGGCGTGTCCATTACCTTGCCTGCATTCAGGGCAACGTTGCCACGCGAAAGCCTCGGGCGTCATTCCGATTCCGGGGAGATCACGCCATGCTGAATACCAAGGACACTCCACTCTCTGCCTCGACCGGCAAAGCCGGGCTCAGGTTGCTGATCAGCAGCCGTGATGCCACGTCGTTGCGCGACCTGCAAAGCGTCTGCCAACGCATGCCCAGCCTGGAGGTCAGCACTCGCCTGGTGAGCAATGGGCATGTCGACCCGCTCTATGGCCTGGACCGGATGCCCGACTTGTTGCTGTTGCGCGTCAGCCACCTGTGGCGCGAGGAATTGGCGGCCCTGTTGCAGCGCCCGGCCCATGAGCGTCCACCAATGCTGGTGTGCGGGCTGCTGAGCGAGCAGGAAGGCATGCGCCTGGCGATGCAGGCCGGCGCCCGTGACGTGCTGCCCGAGCCAGTAGCCGAGGCAGAACTGGTCGCCGCCTTGAATCGGCTGGTCGTGGAGGTTCGGAACGGCAGTGGGACTGAAGGCAAATTGATCGCCGTGACCAGCTCCAAGGGCGGATCCGGCGGCACCATGCTGGCTTGCAATCTGGCTCAGCAGCTCAGCATGAAGGGTGGCAGTGCCCTGTTGCTGGATATGGACCTGCAATTTGGCAGCGTGACGCATTACCTGGATGTGGCGCAAACCCACAGCCATCTTGAGGTGTTGCATCAGATCGACGGCATGGACAGTGTCGCGCTACGGGGTTTTTGCAGCCACTTCAGCCCGACCTTGCATGTGCTGGGTGGCCGGGCCGGTGAGCTGTGTCTGCCGCAGGATGCCCAACCCGAGCAACTTGACACCTTGTTGCAGTTGGCCCGCGCCACCTATGACTGGGTAGTGATCGATCTGCCACGGCAGATCGATCACCTCACCGGCTCCGTGCTGGAGCAGGCGGACCGGGTGTACGTGGTGGTGCAGCAGAGCGTCAGCCATCTGCGCGATGCCAGCTCCCTGGTGCGGATTCTTCGCGAAGACCTGGGCGTGCGTGGGGATCAATTGCAGATAGTGGTCAACCGCTATGACAAGTCGGCAGCGGTCAGTCTCAAGGATATCGGCGAGGCGCTGCGCTGCACGAACCTGTCGAAATTACCCAACGACTTCAACCTGGTCAGCCAGAGCCAGAACACTGGCGTGCCGTTGGGGCTGCATGCGCCGAAGGCAGCGATCACTGCTGCACTGCGCGACATGACCGAGAACCTGATCGGTCAACAGGCTGCCGGGAACAAAAGCTTACTCAAACGCGCCTTCAACCGTTTTTTCGGGGGATGACCCATGATCAGCGACTTTCGTAACCGCTTGCGCAAACAGTCCGGTAAAACCGCCTCATCGTCGGTGACCCCGTTGGACGGTGACCAGCCGGATCCGGCAGATGAACTGATGGCTTGGGAGCACGCAATCCCGGATGTCATGTACGAAACCAGAACCCAGGTCACCCCGGTGGAAGCCGAGTGGCGAGAAAAGATCTACCAGCAGTTGCTCAAGGTCATGGACCTGTCCCTGCTGGACTCCCTTGAACAGGCTGAGGCCACGCGGCAGATTCGCGATATTTGCCAGCGCCTGCTCGATGAGCATTCGGCGCCGGTGAGTACTTCCAGCCGCCAGTTGATCATCAAGCAGATCACCGACGAGGTGCTCGGCCTTGGCCCCCTGGAGCCGTTGCTGGCCGATCACAGCGTGTCCGACATTCTGGTCAACGGCTTTTCCTCGGTCTATGTCGAGCGCTTCGGCAAGCTGCAACGCACCGATGTGCGCTTTCGCGATGATCAGCATTTGCTGAACATCATTGACCGTATCGTTTCCAGCCTGGGGCGGCGTATCGACGAGTCTTCGCCCTTGGTGGACGCCCGGCTCAAGGACGGTTCGCGGGTCAACGCGATTATCCCGCCACTGGCCATCGACGGCCCGAGCATGTCGATCCGGCGCTTTGCGGTGGACCTGCTCAATACCGACAGCCTGATCCAGGTGGGGACGTTGACCCCGGCCATTGCCCTGCTGCTCAAGGCGATTGTCCGTGGGCGCTTGAACGTGCTGATTTCCGGCGGTACCGGCAGCGGCAAGACCACCATGCTCAATGTCCTGTCCAGTTTCATTCCGCACAACGAGCGGATCGTTACCATCGAGGATTCGGCTGAACTGCAACTGCAGCAGCCCCACGTGGTGCGCCTGGAAACCCGGCCTTCGAATATCGAGGGGCGCGGCGAGGTGAGCCAGCGGGAGTTGGTGCGCAACAGCCTGCGGATGCGCCCGGACCGCATCGTGATCGGCGAAGTGCGCGGCGTCGAGGCGCTGGACATGCTGACCGCGATGAACACCGGCCACGACGGCTCGTTGACCACGATCCATGCCAACACCGCGCGCGATGCGTTGGGGCGGGTCGAGAACATGGTGTCGATGACCGGGGCGACCTTCCCGATCAAGGCCATGCGTCAACAGATTGCTTCGGCCATCGATGTGGTTATCCAGCTGGAGCGTCAGGAGGACGGTAAGCGCCGCCTGGTCAGCGTGCAGGAAATCAACGGCATGGAGGGTGAGATCATCACCATGACCGAAATCTTCTCCTTTGCACGCCATGGCATGGGCGAAAACGGCGAAGTGTTGGGTGATTATCGGCCCAGCGGCATGATCCCCGCCTTCCGCGATGTGCTTGCCAAACGCGGCATCGAATTGCCGCTTGCGATGTTCAGGCCTGAGTGGATGGAGGCACGGCAGTCATGAGCAGTATTCCTGGTGAATTCATTCTGATGTTCCTTGGCATGGTGTTTATCGCCGTCTTCCTCCTGTCCCAGAGCGTTGCGGTGCCGGTATTCGGCGAGGCCGGCAAGATGCGCAAGCGCATCCGCGGCCGCTTGAATGTAATGGAGAAAGCCAACAATCAGCCCAACATGCAGACAGTGTTGCGACAGAAATACCTGACGCGTCTGTCGCCACTGGAGGCCAGTCTTGAACAACTGCCCTTCATGGAAGCATTGACGCAAATGATAGAGCAGTCCGGGCACGAGTACCGAGCCTATCGGGTATTGTTGCTCGGGCTGGTACTGGGGGGCTGGGTGGGTATCCTGGTCTGGATGGTTTCGTCAGTCTGGTGGATGGCGCTGGTGGCGGGTTTCGCGGTTTTCTGGTTACCCATACTGAAAATATCTCGTGACCGTAGCAAGCGTTTCGCAGCGTTCGAGGAAGGCTTGCCGGATGCGCTGGATGCCATGTGCCGCGCTCTGCGCGCCGGGCACCCCTTCAACGAAACCTTGCGCCTGGTGGCCGAGGAGCACAAAGGGCCGGTGGCTCATGAGTTCGGCCTGACCTTCTCCGATATCAACTATGGCAACGATGTGCGCCGGGCCATGCTCGGCCTGCTGGAGAGGATGCCGAGCATGACGGTGATGATGCTCGTGACTTCGATCCTCATCCATCGCGAGACTGGCGGCAATTTGACCGAGGTGCTGGAACGTTTGAGTCGCTTGATCCGTGGGCGCTTTCGCTTCCAGCGCAAGGTCAAAACCCTGTCGGCCGAGGGGAGGATGTCAGCCTGGATACTGGTGACCATTCCCTTTGTGCTGGCGATCGCGATCATACTCACCACTCCCAGTTACTTGCCTGTGCTGATCAATGACCCCACCGGTCACAAGCTGATCATCGGGGCGTTCTGCGCCATGTTGATCGGGATTTTCTGGATACGCAAAATCATCAGGATTCAGGTTTAAGCGGTGTTCGCTACCGGGAGGTACAGATAATGGACTTTTTGCTCGGGTTGTTCAGTCGGGTCACGGAGAACGAGGAGATGGCGCGCCTGTTGTTCCTTGGCGCGGTCGGCTTGAGTACGGTGCTTGTGGTCGTCGCCGTGATCTTGCTGATGCAGGGGCTTCAGGACCCGGTGCAGCGTCGTCTGGCGCTGATCAAGCGTGGTCATTTCGGCAATACGACGGGGCAGGAAGCGCCGGGTAACTTGCAACTGTTGCTGGAGCGGGTCGGCCAGCGCTTTGGCTCGGCCGAGTCGGCTCAGACTAGTATCACCCAGACCCTGTTGATGCATGCGGGGTACCGTTCCTCGTCGGCGGTGCAGATGTACTGGGCGGTGCGCTTGATGCTGCCTCTGTTATTGATCGGTATTGCGTTGTTGCTGTTGCCGATGATTCCCAAGGTTTCCCTGATCATGGGGATGTCGTTGGTGTTCATGGTGGCCGCTATCGGATGGTTGGCGCCAGCGCTGTATGTCACCAAGCGCAAGCAGTTGCGACAAGGTCGGCTGCGTGCCGCGTTTCCGGATGCGCTGGATCTGATGGTAGTGTGCGTGGAGTCTGGCCTGGCCTTGCCCACGACGATCGAACGGGTGGCTGAGGAAATGTCAGTCAGTCAGGTCGAACTGGCTGAAGAACTGGCTCTGGTCAATGCGCAAATCCGCGCGGGCATTAGCAGTACCGAGGCACTCAAGCAACTGGCTGTGCGCACCGGTCTGGATGACGTACAAGGGTTGGTCGGCCTGTTGGCGCAGAGCATCCGCTTTGGTACCAGCGTGGCCGACACCCTGCGTATCTATGCCGATGAATTCCGTGACCGGCGTACCCAAGCCGCCGAAGAGGCGGGGGCGAAAATCGGTACCAAACTGATATTCCCGTTGATTTTCTGCCTGTGGCCGAGCTTCTTTCTGGTTGCCATCGGCCCGGCCCTGATCGGGGTATTGAGAGCATTCGGGTGAGGTCAAGGGGCTTGAGGCTGTCGAGTGCGACGGCCTTGCCACTCGAGCCTGATCTGCACTTTCCTGCCAGGGATCTAAACATCTGCTCCGGGGTAATCCGTCCAGGGATGGATAATGCGTAGATGCCACAGCTTTCCTGCACACGACATCAAGCCCGGCTTTGCAGCCAGGCCTATCTAGACTACGTCAGAGGCTGATCACCCATCGACATGCCTCAGTTGCTGCCGCTGACGCTCATATCTCCCGCTGCATCCTGGTCAAAAAATTCCGGTATCGGAAAGTTGAAACTGTTCAGCCAGCGCTGCATGGCCAGGTCACGTTCGGTGGCCGAGGCGGTTTGCAGGTGCGGGGAGGCAACCACACCGCGAATCTGCAGCTGCAACCACTGCTCGGTGCCTTGTTGATACGGCGAGGAGGGCCCCGGCCCAATGGCCCAGGCACTGGTGGACAGGCAAGCCATGCACACGATCAACAGCCTTTTGGTATTCATCTCGACTCCTCGTACGTTCTACTTGTTCGCACTGGAAGAGGCATCGGCTACCTCAGTCTTGCGATTCCCCTCGGAGGCCACCACTTTTTTGGCGGAGGTCTTGAGTTTTTCCGCGCGGGTTTGAGCCTCTACGACTTGCTTGGGGCTCAAGTCGGCGCGGGTCACGAGTTCGGCTGCCGCCTTCCAGTTATCCTGATAGATCAGCAACGTCACCATATTGAGTGCCGCCAGTGTGTTTGCCTGCTTGAGCTCCATGGCGGTCATGAACTCAATGCGTGCTTCGGGGATCCGTCGTTGATTGAGGTAGACGACCCCCAGGTCATTTCGCATCCTGTCGTCGGTGGGGGCCATCCACACCGCACGCTCAAGGTGAGTGGTAGCGGTGGCGTTATCATTTCTGGCGGCGGCCAACTGGCCCAGGCCATGTTCCCCTTCAGCCGCCAGACAGGTGCCGAGCAAGCTTTGATACAACGGCTCCGCCTCCGAGTTACGCCCCATCAAGCGCAGCACCCGAGCCTTGCGCAGGCGAACCTGGACCACGCTATCGGGCAAACCTTCCAGATTCGCCAGGCTGGCATACAAGCGGCCTTCGCTGGCCATGTTGTCGGCAAGGTTCAGGGTCAGTTCCTGGTCCGAACCGGGCTTGGCACAGCTACCCGGTCGCGAAGACAGGCCATTGCTGGCACAACCTGCGAGCATCAATGTCGCCGCTATTGCAATGACTGCTTTCATTGAATGTCCCCTGGCTACAACACGTTGAACGCCTGGCCAATGGCAGCACAGCTGGCCCGGCAAGCGTTCAAAGTCACCGTTACGAGTGAGGGCGAGGTCAGTGCGGTTCAGGCTTCGTTTCATTGCGAGAGCCCGCTGAGACTGTCGAAGTCGCCATTTTCCAGGAAAAACATGCGATAGAAGTTCGGGTCGTAATTGCGCAGCTGCTCGCCAGGCAATGACGGTAGTGGTGCATCGGCAGCCAATGGCTGGACCAGATGCGGGGTGACGATCATCAGCAGTTCGCGCTCTTCACGGTTGATGGTGTTGTCGCGGAAAAACGCGCCCAGAATCGGGATATCGCCCAACCCCGGAAACTTGTTCACCTGGGAGTCGTTGTGGGTGCTGATCAGGCCGCTGATGACGAAGCTTTCGCCGTCGGCCAGGGAGATGCTGGTATCGGTACGGCGCACGGTCAGGGCCGGGACTATCGTGCCGGCGATGCTTACGGCGTTGGTGAAGTCCAGTTCACTGACTTCCGGCGCCACCTTCAGTGCGATACGGTTTTTCCCGACGATGGTCGGCGTCAGGGTCAGGCGTATACCGAATTCCTTGTACTCGATGGACACGTTATCGCTGCCTGAACTGGGCACTGGAATTGGTACTTCACCGCCGGCCAGAAAGCTCGCACTCTGCCCGCTGAGCGCAACCAGGCTTGGTCGCGCCAGGGTGTAGGCGAAACCGCTGCCTTCCAGCGCGTTGATCGCCACCAGGGTACTGCCGGTAGCAAACGTGAGGTTGAACTGGTCGTTTCTCACCGGTATCGCCGGCGTGACTATGCCGCCGATGGTGGGCAAGGTTCTCGGCGAGCCGAACAGCCAGTTGCCCCGGACGCCGAAAATCGAGGCGGAGGCTTCCTTGAGCTTGGTCCGGCTGACTTCAACGAAGCGGACATCAGTCTGCACCTGGCTCGGCAGCAGCGGATCGTCGGAAGGCACCGACGGCACGCTGGTCAGCGCCGACGTGGCCTTGCCCTTGACGAACACCATGCTTTGGCGCGGCGTTTTCGAACAGGCGGTCCAGACCATCAGGCTGGTGGTTCCCGGTGCAATGCCCGTGAGAATGAACGCGTTGTTGCCGCTGGGTTGCACGTCGGCAATTTTCGGGTCACCCACCGCCAGTTGCGTTACCGGAACGGGGCTGCGCAGTTCATTCTGCAGTCCCTGACCGACCTCGTACGTTGTCGGCCAATTGTCCAGCTGCGGGCAATTGGCTGGCGCGGCCTGAGCCGCATCCACGCTGAGGCCCATCCAGAACAGGCCATGGATAATTCGCTTGAAAGCGGGCTCGGTACGAAAGCTCATCAAGTACATCCTCGCTGGATAGGCCATCTTTAGGCTGACAGAGTTGTCTCGGATCACTTCATGGGGATCGGACTATCCCCCCCAATGCGCCAGACCACTCATCCATGGCCCAGGCGTTATTCCTTGCGTGCTACACACGAGCGGGCGCCATTCGCTGATCTGGCTGGATAGCGAGCGACCTTTGCTGAAACGGTTTTCAGTGATTCGGTAACCTGGACTGCGCGCCAGAGCGATACCCGCGCCTGGGGATGGCACTGTCTGCTGTCCTGGTTTCCCCTGAAACAAATCGGCAATACAGGAACAGAGCCGGAAAACGCCTGCCAGGATCATGGTGAGGTAACTCCTTTTGCCAATCCGCTATCTGATCACTGAAGCTAACGTGGAAACTCGAGCCGTTATGACTTCTTGTAGTTTGAAGGTAGTTCAATCAAACCAAAGTGCCATGAATTTAAACAAAACCCTTGGTGCAAAGGCTGGATTCAGGCAGGCGGATGAGGGGGGCGGGCAAGGTCGCAGCACGGTGCGGTTGCCTGAAACTGGCGGGTTACGCTCAAGGCAATAAAAAAGGCCCGCATGCTCAAGCATGCGGGCCTTTGGCATCACTGATCTTCAATCAGTGCTTGCTGTCCTGGTTCGACAGCGCCAGCAGTTGCTTTTCCTGGTTCCAGTCGAAAGGTTCGTCGTTCTGTTCAGCTTCGAAGCGGCGTTCTTCCAGTGCCTGATACAGGTCGATTTCTTCATCGGACAAGTAGTGCAGGCAGTCACCGGCGAAATACCACAGTAGATCCCGTGGAATCAGGTGGGCGATTTGCGGATAACGGGAAATGACTTGAGTCAGGATGTCCTGGCCCAGGTATTGGCTTTCGATCGGCTCGATCGGCAGTGACGCCAGCAGTTCGTCGAAGCGCTCAAGGAACAAGGCATGGCTTTCTTCGGGAACCTGCTCGGCCTCACCTACGGCGACCAGGATGCTGCGCAGGTGGTCGAGTAAAACGAGATGATCGGCAACGATGTTGGACACGAGATAAGTCCTCAAGAGCAAAACGGGCGCGGGAGTATAAAGCGCCCGCGCCCGTTTTTACATGCTTGACGGGATCAGCGGACTTTTCCCTCGGCCAGCGCCAAGGCCTCTTGGTCAAAGTCATCGACATCGATGACCTTGCGCCGGGCCGCTTCGGCTTCGCGCAGGGTTTGGGCTTCCACCGGCTGCAACACGCCAGCTTCGAGGGCGGCATCGATCACCGACTCGCCGGCCACCGGTTTGACCTGGCCACTCTTGAGTGCCACATGCAACTTCTTCTGCAACGGCTGTGCGGCGCTCAACAGATTGCAGGCGTGCTGCAATGCACCGACCGGATCGTCGCTCGCTTGCGGGCGGTAGCAACCCAGGAGCACTTCCTCCAGTGCCGGGTCGCCTTTGGCGCGGCCAATTACCCCGGCAACTTCGGCACCGAGTTTGTCCGATGGCCCTTTGTGTCGGCGACCGAACGGGAACACGATCACTCGCAACAGGCAGCCTGCGACTTTGTTCGGGAAGTTGTTCAGCAGTTCATCCATGGCCCGTTCCGCCTGGCCCAGGCTTTCTTCCATGGCCCAGCTCAGCAGTGGTGTCATGTGCTGCGGTGAGTCGAGATCGTTGTAGCGCTTGAGTGCGGCCGAGGCCAGGTAAAGGTTGCTCAGGACATCGCCTAGTCGTGCGGACAGGCGTTCGCGACGTTTCAGTGCGCCGCCCAGCAACATCATGCTGAGGTCGGCGAGCAGGGCGAATGCAGCGGCCTGACGGTTGAGGGCACGGAAATAACCCTGGCTGAGCTTGTCGCCCGGTGTGTGTTCCAGGTGCCCGAAACCGAGATTGAGCACCAGCGTACTGGCGGCGTTACCCACGGCAAAACCGATGTGCTTGAGCAGCAGGTCGTCGAATTCCCTGAGCGCCTGATCCTTGTCTTCACGGCCGGCGAGGGCCATTTCCTTGAGCACGAAGGGATGGCAGCGAATAGCGCCCTGGCCGAAGATCATCAGGTTGCGCGAAAGAATGTTCGCGCCTTCGACGGTGATGAAAATCGGCGCGCCGTTCCATTTGCGACCGAGGTAGTTGTTCGGCCCCATGATGATCGCCTTGCCGCCGTGCACATCCATGGCATCGCTGATGCAGTCGCGGCCGCGTTCGGTCAGGTGGTACTTGAGAATCGCCGACAGCACCGACGGTTTCTCGCCCAGATCGACCGCATTGGCGGTCAGCATGCGGGCGGCGTCCATCATCCAGGCATTGCCACCAATGCGGGCCATGGCTTCCTGGATGCCTTCGAACGAAGCAATCGGCACATTGAACTGCTCGCGAACCTGGGCGTATTGGCCCGTGACCAGACTGGTGAACTTGGCCATGCCGGAGCCCACCGCCGGCAGGGAAATCGAACGCCCGACCGACAGGCAGTTCATCAGCATCATCCAGCCTTTGCCGAGCATCTCCTGGCCGCCGATGAGGAACTCCAGGGGGACGAACACGTCCTTGCCCGAGTTCGGGCCGTTCATGAAAGCCGCGCCCAACGGCAGATGCCGACGGCCGATGTCGACACCGGCGGTGTCGGTCGGAATCAGCGCCAGGCTGATGCCCAGGTCTTCCTTGTCGCCCAGCAGGTGATCCGGATCGTAGGCCTTGAAGGCCAGGCCGAGGAGGGTGGCCACCGGGCCGAGGGTGATGTAGCGCTTCTCCCAATTCAGGCGCAGGCCGAGGACTTCCTGGCCTTCCCATTGACCTTTGCAGATCACCCCGGAGTCCGGCATGCCGCCGGCGTCGGAGCCGGCCAGCGGACCGGTCAGGGCAAAACACGGGATGTCGTCGCCGCGCGCCAGGCGGGGCAGGTAATGGTTGCGTTGTTCGTCGGTGCCGTAATGCAGCAACAGTTCGGCCGGGCCGAGGGAGTTGGGGACCATCACGGTGGAGGCGAGGTCGCCGCTGTGGCTCGCCAGTTTCATCGCCACTTGCGAGTGGGCATAGGCGGAGAAGCCTTTGCCGCCAAACTCCTTGGGGATGATCAGGGCGAAAAAGCCGTTGTCCTTGATGAAGGTCCAGGCTTGCGGCGGCAGGTCCATGGTTTGACCGAGCTGCCATTCACTGACCATGGCGCAGAGTGTTTCGGTCGGCCCGTCGATGAAGGCCTGTTCCTCTTCATTCAATTGCGCCTTGGGATAGGACAGCAGTTTGTTCCAGTCCGGACGGCCACTGAACAGTTCGCCGTCCCACCAGACCGTGCCGGCGTCGATGGCATCGCGTTCGGTTTGCGACATCGGCGGCAGGGTTTTCTGGAACCAGTTGAACATCGGCGCGCTGAACAATTTGCGGCGCAGGTCGGGCAGCAACAGGGGGGCTGCGACGGCGGCGATCAACACCCAGAAAACCAACAGCAACCAGCCCGGCGCGCGGCTGAAAGCGCCCATGGCCACGACATAGACGGCCACGATGATTAGGGCGGGCATCGGGGCGATGCGGCGGTGAGCCAAATAGGCAATTGCGACCAGCAGAACCAGTATCCACAACAACAGCATATTCATTCCTCCGTGAAACCAGGGCGAACCAGCCCACAGAGCTTAGACGGCATCCGCGAAACAGGCTGGTTGGAGCGATGTGATTGGAATCGTGGGAAAAGCGTTCATCGAGCAAGCGGCAAAGCGCCCATGTTTGGCCGAAACGTCGTTATCTCTGTGCTGAAGCTCTCGTTAGACTCAAGGCTTCCCCAGGAGATTATTCTGATGCACGAGTATCTGAGTCCCGGCCGCTTCATCGATAGTGACCATCCGTCCGTCGTGGAGTTCGCCGAACAACACCGTGGCGTCAGTCGCGATCCGCTGGAGCAGGCGATCAGTCTCTATTACGCCGTGCGCGAAGCGGTGCGCTACAACCCGTACACGTTCAGTCGCGATCCGCAGACCTTGCGCGGCAGTTATGCGCTGGCGACCGGTGAGAGTTACTGCGTGCCCAAGGCCACGCTGCTGGCAGGTGCGGCGCGGCATTGCGGGATTCCCGCACGGATCGGCCTGGCGGATGTGCGCAATCATCTGTCGACGCCACGGCTGCTCGAATTGCTCAAGAGCGACATGTTCGCCATGCATGGCTACACCGAATTCTATTTGCAGGATCGCTGGGTCAAGGCGACACCAGCGTTCAACCGCAAACTCTGCGACCTGTTCAATGTGGCGCCGCTGGAATTCGACGGGGTCAACGACAGCGTTTTCCATCCCTTCAACCGCGATGGCGCGAAGCTGATGGAGTACCTCGTCGATCACGGCCAGTTCGCCGACGTACCTGAAACGTTCTTTTTCGAACACCTGGAAAAGTGCTATCCGCACCTGTTCGGTGAGCAACAGCAACCGCTGCTGGGCGACATGCAGAGCGATTTGAGTCGCGCCTGATCCGGCGTATGCTGCCTGCCCACTTACCGAAAAAGAGGCGGTCATGCTGAAGATCTGGGGTCGGAAAAACTCGTCGAATGTCAGAAAGCCATTGTGGGCCGCCGAAGAACTGGGACTGGCCTACGAGGCTATCGATGCCGGTGGCGCCTTTGGTGTCGTCGATACGCCCGAGTACCGCGCCATGAATCCCAATGGTCGCGTGCCTGTCATTGAAGACGGCGGTTTTGTGTTGTGGGAATCCAACGCCATCGTGCGTTACCTGATGGCCTTACATGCTGACGACACGGCCTGGTACCCGAAAAATCCAAAGGCCCGCGCCACTGCCGACAAGTGGATGGACTGGACCACCTCGAGCTTTGCCGGCCCGTTCCGTACTGTGTTCTGGGGTGTGCTGCGTACCCCGGCAGACCAGCAGGACTGGCCCGCCATCAAGGCGGCGATCAAGGAATGCGACACGTTGCTGGCGATGGCCGATCAGGCGCTGGCCGCCACACCCTACCTGTCCGGAGACGAGATCGGCATGGGTGACATTCCCCTGGGCAGTTTCATTTATGCCTGGTTCGAAATGCCGATCGAGCGTGCACCGCAACCTCATCTGGAGGCCTGGTACGCGCGGTTGAAACAGCGTCCGGCGTATCAAAAGGCGGTCATGACCGCGTTGACTTAATACTCACTATCGACACGCTTGACTGTACTTGTGTGGCGGCGACAAGCACCATTGTGCCAGTTCGCTGCGGTTGTATTGTTCGCCGCCGCCCATACTTATTCCTTTCTTCCCTTCTTGGTGCGTAAATCAGATATGAGTTCCGCTCTGTCCATCCGGCAGCTAACCAAAACCTACGGCAACGGTTTCCAGGCCCTGAGTGGTATCGATCTGGATGTCGCCGAAGGTGACTTCTTCGCCTTGCTCGGCCCCAACGGCGCCGGCAAATCCACGACCATCGGCATTCTCTCGACCCTGGTGAACAAGACCAGCGGCACGGTGAATATCTTCGGTCACGACCTGGACAGGAATCCCGCGCAGCTCAAGCGCTCCATCGGCGTGGTGCCTCAGGAATTCAACTTCAACCAGTTCGAAAAGACCTTCGACATCGTCGTGACCCAGGCCGGCTACTACGGCATCCCGGCGAAAATCGCCAAGGAACGCGCCGAACAGTACCTGACCCAGCTCGGCCTGTGGGACAAGAAGGACGTGCCGTCACGCTCGCTGTCCGGCGGCATGAAGCGTCGCCTGATGATCGCCCGCGCGCTGGTTCATGAACCGCGCCTGCTGATCCTCGACGAACCGACCGCCGGGGTGGACATCGAACTGCGTCGTTCGATGTGGAGCTTCCTCACCGAGCTGAACCAGAAAGGCATCACCATCATCCTCACCACCCACTACCTGGAAGAGGCTGAACAGCTGTGCCGCAATATCGGCATCATCGACCACGGCACCATCGTCGAGAACACCAGCATGAAGCAGTTGCTCAGCCAATTGCATGTGGAAACCTTCCTGCTGGATATGAAGAACACGTTGCAAGTGGCGCCGCAGTTGCTCGGCTACCCGTCCCGGTTGATCGACAGCCACACCCTGGAAGTCCAGGTGGACAAGTCCATGGGGATCACCGCGCTGTTCACCCAGTTGGCGCAGCAGAACATCGAAGTACAGAGCCTGCGTAACAAAACCAATCGCCTTGAGGAGTTGTTCGTGTCCCTGGTGGAGAAAAATCTGTCGAAGGTGGCAGTATGAGTTCCGAACTGCGCCCCAACCTCGTTGCCCTCAACACCATCGTTTATCGTGAAGTCCGGCGTTTCACCCGGATCTGGCCGCAGACCCTGCTGCCACCCGCGATCACCATGGTTTTGTACTTCGTGATCTTCGGTAATCTGATCGGTCGGCAGATCGGCGACATGGGTGGCTTCACCTATATGGAGTACATCGTGCCGGGGCTGATCATGATGTCGGTGATCACCAACTCCTACGGCAACGTGGTGTCGAGTTTCTTCGGCAGCAAGTTCCAGCGGTCCATTGAAGAACTGATGGTCTCACCGCTGTCGCCGCACACGATTCTGATCGGCTACACCCTGGGCGGTGTGCTGCGCGGGTTGATGGTGGGGATCATCGTGACTCTGCTGTCGCTATTTTTCACCCATTTGCAGGTGCATCACCTGGGCGTGACCATTCTGGTGGTAGTGCTGACCGCGACGATCTTCTCGCTGCTGGGCTTCATCAACGCCGTGTTTGCGCGCAACTTCGATGACATTTCTATCATTCCGACTTTCGTGCTGACGCCACTGACCTACCTGGGCGGGGTCTTCTACTCGATCACCTTGCTGCCGCCGTTCTGGCAGACCGTGTCCATGGCCAACCCGGTGCTGCACATGGTCAACGCGTTCCGTTACGGCATCCTTGGCGTTTCGGATATCCGCATCAGCGTGGCCATCGCCTTCATGCTGGTTGCGACCGTGGTGCTGTATCTCGGCAGTGCGCGGTTGCTGGTGAGTGGACGCGGGATGCGTACCTGACCCGCAGCAAACCCTTGTAGGAGCTGGCTTGCCAGCGATGGCGTCAGCCCAGCCACCGAAAAAAAACGGCCTCCCAAGTGGAGGCCGTTCTGCATTCTCACATCCGGCTTTTCTTGCGCCGCTTCCACTGCCTGGCCACCCACCAGCGCCAATACATCATCACCAGGAAGTAGGCCAGTGCTCCAAGTGCGAGCCCCGTCACTACCGAACCCAGCAGAAACGGTTGCCACAGGGTCGAGATTTCACCCCTGATCCATTCCCAGGTCAGTGAGTCCGGCAACTGCCGGGTGGGAACGTCCATCAGCCAGGCGCCGGTCTGGTAGGTGCAGAAGAACACCGCAGGCATGGTGATCGGGTTGGTCAGCCAGACCAGGCTCACGGCAATCGGCATGTTGCCACGCACGATGATGGCGAGGATTGCCGCCAGCAGCATCTGCATCGGGATCGGCAGGAACGCGGCGAACAGGCCCACCGCCATGGCGCGGGCAACGGAGTGGCGGTTGAGGTGCCACAGGTTCGGGTCATGCAGCAGCGTGCCGAGAAAGCGTAAGGATTTGTGTTCCCTGATACTCATCGGGTCTGGCATGTAACGTTTGAATAAGCGCCGGGGCATAAGGCTTCTCGGTCGGTCAAGGCGGCAAGTATGTCTGGATTCCATGAACTACCCATTCAGACTTTGTGACAATTAATAACGGCGCTGGCGCGATGGGCGGGCTAAGCCTTGGAGGGGACTTTCAAGGACGGGCTTATGCGCACAGGGATGATGGCGCTGGCGCTGGGTCTGTTGACCTTGCGTTTTTTACCGGTATTACCGCCGGTCTGGTTGTGGCTGGCGATGCCGGTGGCGGGTCTGATGTTGCTGCCGTTCAGGACCTATCCGGTGGCGTTTTACCTGTTCGGCTTGAGTTGGGCCTGCGCGAATGCGCAGTGGGCGCTGGATGACCGGTTGCCGCCGGCGCTGGATGGAGAAACCCGCTGGGTCGAAGGCCGGGTCACGGGCTTGCCCCGGCAGGACGATGGCGTCGTGCGTTTCGAATTGACCGACATCCAGTCCCGACGGACCCGGCTGCCGCGGCAAATGCGCCTGGCCTGGTATGGCGGACCGCCGGTGAGCGGTGGCGAGCGCTGGCGGCTGGCCGTCAAGTTGAAGCGCCCGGTCGGGCTCCTCAATCCGCAGGCCTTCGACTATCAGGCCTGGTTGTTGGCGCAACGCATCGGGGCCATCGGGACGATCAAGCAGGGCGAACGCCTTGCGCCAGCCCGATGGGCCTGGCGCGATGCCATCCGCCAGCGTTTGCTGGCGGTGGATGCCCAAGGGCGAAGCGGCGCGTTGACGGCATTGGTACTCGGGGACGGCGCCGGGCTGAGCCGCGAAGACTGGCAGGTATTGCAGGACACCGGCACGGTGCATCTGTTGGTGATTTCCGGGCAGCACATCGGATTGCTGGCGGGCGTGGTGTATCTGTTGATCGCCGGCCTGGCCCGCTTCGGGTTATGGCCGAACCGTCTGCCATGGTTGCCCTGGGCGTGTGGCCTGGCATTCGCCGCTGCGCTCGGTTACGGGATGCTGGCCGGTTTCGAGGTGCCGGTGCGGCGGGCCTGCCTGATGATTGCAATGGTGTTGTTGTGGCGTCTGCGGTTCCGTCATCTCGGTGCATGGTGGCCACTGTTGCTGGCACTCGACGGCATATTGCTGCTGGAACCGCTGTCGAGTCTCCAGCCTGGTTTCTGGCTGTCTTTCGCGGCCGTGGCAGTCTTGATATTGACCTTCGGCGGACGTTTGGGGCCTTGGCGCTGGTGGCAGACCTGGACCCGTGCCCAGTGGCTGATTGCAATCGGTCTGTGTCCGTTGTTACTGGCGCTGGGGTTGCCAATCAGTCTCAGCGGGCCGCTGGCCAATTTATTTGCGGTGCCCTGGATCAGTCTGGTGGTCCTGCCGCCGGCGTTGCTCGGGACACTGTTGCTGCCGGTGCCTTACGTGGGTGAGAAGTTGCTGTGGCTGGCCGGTGGCCTGATCGATGGCTGGTTCAGGGCGTTGGGGCTCGTCTCCGGCCAGGTTCCCGCGTGGGTGCCCGCGGCAGTCCCGCCATGGGCTTGGGTAATCGGTGCCATTGGCGCCTTTTTGCTATTGCTGCCGCGAGGCTTGCCGATGCGCCCGTTAGGTTGGCCCATGCTGTTGATGCTGGTTTTTTCGCCCAGGCCGATGTTGCAGGAGGGCATGGCCGAAGTCTGGCAACTGGATGTGGGGCAGGGCTTGTCAATCCTGGTACGCACTCGGCATCACACGTTGCTGTACGACGCCGGCCCGCGTTTCGGTGAACTCGACCAAGGGGAGCGGGTGGTGCTGCCGGCATTGCGCAAACTGGGGGTGAAGGGGCTCGACATGATGCTTATCAGCCACGCCCATGCCGATCATGCCGGCGGTGCCCCGGCGATTGCCAGGGGCTTGCCGGTGAAACAGGTGGTCAGTGGTGAACCGTCAGACTTGCCTGCGCAATTGCAAGCCGGGAGCTGTGAGAGCGGTCGGCAATGGACCTGGGATGAAGTCGATTTCCAGCTCTGGCACTGGCCATTGGCCGGCGACAGCAACCAGAACTCCTGTGTCTTGTTGATCGAAGCCAATGGTGAACGGTTGCTGTTGAGTGGCGACATTGATGCCGCCGCCGAAAGAGCCCTGCTGGACAGCGCGTTGGCCCGGCCCACCGATTGGCTGCAGGCGCCACACCACGGCAGTCGCAGTTCGTCGTCCAATGTCCTGTTGGATGTCCTGCGACCCAAAGGGGGGCTGATCTCTCGCGGGCAAGGCAATTCGTTTGGCCATCCGCATCCTACGGTCATCGCGCGTTATCAAAAACGTGGAATGGCAATCTACGACAGCGTCGAACAGGGTGCCATTCGTCTGCAACTGGGACGCTTCGAGTCGCCGTGGTCAATGCGCCAGGAACGGCGTTTCTGGCGCGATCCGCCGCCCTTGAATCCATAAACGAGCATTATAAAGGCACGACCGGATGCGACATCACGGTCTTCGGTGCTTGCACCCCCTATGTTAGAGTGGCGCACTTTTTCGAGGGGGCTGTCACTGTGTGGGAATTGGTCAAATCCGGCGGCTGGATGATGCTGCCGATCATTTTGAGTTCCATCGCGGCCATGGCGATCGTTGCCGAGCGTCTGTGGACCCTGCGGGCCAGCCGCGTGACCCCGGAGCACTTGCTCGGGCAGGTCTGGGTCTGGATCAAGGACAAGAAACTCAACAAAGACAGACTCAAGGAACTGCGCGCCAACTCGCCGCTGGGTGAGATCCTCGCCGCGGGCCTTGCCAACTCCAAGCATGGTCGCGAGATCATGAAAGAGTGCATCGAAGAGGCTGCTGCGCGGGTCATCCACGATCTGGAACGTTACATCAACGCCCTCGGCACTATTGCTGCCATGGCCCCGTTGCTGGGCTTGCTTGGTACCGTGCTGGGCATGATCGATATTTTCAGCGCGTTTACCGGCAGTGGCATGACCACCAACGCTTCGGTGCTGGCCGGTGGTATTTCCAAGGCCCTGATCACCACGGCCGCCGGTTTGATGGTCGGTATCCCGGCGGTATTCTTCCATCGATTCCTGCAACGCCGGATCGATGAGCTGGTGGTAGGGATGGAGCAGGAAGCGATCAAACTGGTCGAGGTAGTGCAGGGCGACCGCGACGTGGACCTGGCCGAGGGCAAAGCGTGAAATTCCGCCGCAAACCACGGGAAACGGTGGACATCAACCTCGCGTCGCTGATCGACGTGGTGTTCATCCTGCTGTTGTTTTTTGTCGTGACCACCACCTTCACCCGTGAAACCCAGCTACGCGTCGATCTGCCGGAAGCCGTCAGCGGCGCGCCGGCCGACGATCAGGACAAGTCATTGGACATCGCCATCAGCGCCGACGGCGTGTTCTCGGTGAACAACCGGATTTTGCCGAAAAGCGACCTGGCTTCGCTGATGGACGCGCTGCAAAAAGAAGCCAATGGCGACACCAGCCGACCGCTGTCCATCAGCGCTGACGGCAAGACTGCGCATCAGTCCGTGGTGACAGCCATGGATGCAGCCGGCAAGCTCGGCTTCAGTCATTTGCGCATGACCACCATCGAGGCGGCGCCCCCGGCGCCCTGATGGCCATGTCCGATCGATTGCTCGCCGCGTGGTACGCAGGTCATCCGGCCCTGAAACTGCTGCAGCCGCTGGAATGGTTGTACCGGCGCGTGGTCATGAACAAGCGCAAGCGCTTTCTGGCGGGTGAGGGCGAGATCTATCAGCCGCCGGTGCCGCTGATCGTGGTCGGCAACATCACCGTGGGTGGCACCGGCAAGACGCCGCTGATTCTGTGGATGATCGACCACTGCCAGCGCAGCGGCCTGCGGGTCGGCGTGGTCAGCCGGGGCTACGGCGCCAAACCGCCGCAATTGCCATGGCGGGTCGAGGCCGAGCACAGCGCCGACGTCGCCGGTGACGAGCCGTTGCTGATCGTCCAGCGCACAGGCGTGCCGCTGATGATCGACCCCAATCGCAGCAATGCCGTCAAAGCCTTGCTGGCCAGCGAGCCGCTGGACCTGATCCTGTCCGACGACGGCATGCAGCACTACCGCCTGGCCCGTGACCTGGAACTGGTGCTGATCGATGCCGCCCGCGGCCTGGGCAACCGCCGTTGCCTGCCTGCCGGGCCATTGCGTGAGCCGGTCGAGCGTCTGCAAAGCGTCGACGCGGTGCTCTACAATGGTGCCGCATCTGACCGAGATGATGGATTTGCCTTCCAGTTGCAACCCACCGCGCTGGTCAACCTGCGCAGCGGCGAACGACGTCCCCTTGACTACTTCCCCAGCGGCCAGGCCCTGCACGCGGTGGCCGGCATCGGCAATCCGCAACGTTTCTTCAAGACCCTCGAAACGCTACACTGGCAGCCGGTTCCACATGCGTTTGCCGACCACGCCGAATACAGCGTGCAGGCGTTGAATTTCACGCCGTCATTGCCGTTGGTGATGACGGAAAAGGACGCGGTGAAATGCCGTGCCTTTGCCGCCGCCGACTGGTGGTACCTGGCGGTCGATGCCGTGCCGTCGCCGGCCTTCGTGGCCTGGTTCGACACACAGTTGATGCGCCTGCTGCCGGCTCGTTTGTTGCCTTAACTCCGTTTTTTCCAGGGAATGCTCATGGACACCAAATTGCTCGATATCCTCGCTTGCCCGGTCTGCAAAGGCCCGCTCAAACTCAGCGCCGACAAGACCGAGCTGATCAGCAAGGGTGCAGGCCTGGCCTACCCGATTCGCGATGGCATCCCGGTGATGCTCGAATCCGAAGCGCGCACCCTGACCACCGACGAGCGCCTGGATAAATGACCACAGCCTTTACCGTCGTCATTCCATCGCGTTACGCCTCCACCCGCCTGCCGGGCAAGCCGCTGCTGCTGATCGCCGGCAAGCCGATGATCCAGCACGTCTGGGAACAGGCGAGTAAAAGCAGCGCCGGGCGTGTGGTGGTGGCCACCGACGACGCGCGCATCGTCGAGGCCTGCAAAGGCTTTGGTGCCGAAGTGGTACTGACCCGTGAAGACCACAACTCCGGCACTGATCGCCTGGCCGAAGTCGCGATGAAGCTGGGCCTGGCGCCCGACGCCATCGTGGTCAACGTCCAGGGCGACGAGCCGCTGATCCCGCCGAGCGTGATCGATCAGGTCGCCGCCAACCTGGCGGCCCACGCCGAAGCGCGCATGGCCACCCTGGCCGAGCCGATCGAAGACGCGGACACCCTGTTCAATCCCAACGTGGTCAAGGTCGTCAGCGACCTCAATGGCCTGGCGCTGACGTTCAGTCGTTCCACTTTGCCTTGGGCGCGGGATGCATTCGCCGTGAACCCTGAGCAGTTGCCCGAAGGTGTGCCGTATCGCCGCCATATCGGTATCTATGCCTACCGCGCCGGTTTCCTCCAGGATTTCGTCAGCTGGGGCCCATGCTGGCTGGAAAACACCGAGTGCCTGGAACAGCTGCGTGCCCTGTGGCACGGCGTGCGGATCCACGTGGCCGACGCACTGATCGCGCCGCCAGCCGGCGTCGATACCGTTGAAGACCTTGAGCGCGTTCGTCGCCTGCTGGAGGCGTGATGCGGGTTCTGTTTGTCTGCCTGGGCAACATCTGCCGTTCCCCCACGGCCGAAGGCGTGCTGCAGCATAAACTGCGCGAGGCCGGCCTGGCCGATCAAGTTGAAGTGGCCTCCGCCGGCACCGGTGACTGGCATGTCGGCAAGGCGCCGGACAAGCGCAGTCAGGCAGCGGCGAAGCTGCGCGGTTATGACTTGTCCGCCCAGCGCGCCCGGCAAGTCAGCCGTGCCGATTTCGCCACCTACGACCTGATCCTGGCGATGGACAATAGCAACCTGCGCAACCTCAAGGCCTTGCAGCCGGCCAAGGGCAAGGCCGAACTCGACCTGTTCCTGCGTCGCTACCAGTCGCCGGTCGATGAAGTGCCGGATCCGTACTATGACGGCGAGCAGGGCTTCGAGCAGGTGCTGGACCTGATCGAACGCGCCAGTGATTTGCTGGTGATCGAATTGAAGGGACGGTTATGAGTTTGCAGGTTCAATCGCAGGTTTCGCTCAAGCCGTTCAACAGCTTTGGCGTGGATGTCCAGGCCCGGTTCTTTGCCGAGGCCCATAGCGACGCCGATGTGCGCGAAGCCTTGGCCTACGGGCTGGAGCGCAAGGTCCCGGTGCTGGTGATCGGCGGCGGCAGCAACCTGCTGCTGACGGCGGATATCGATTCACTGGTGCTGCGCATGGCCACCCGCGGGAGTCGCGTGCTGAGCGATGACGGCAGCAAAGTGGTGATTGAGGCCGAGGCCGGTGAGCCGTGGCATCCCTTTGTGCAACACACACTGTCCATGGGGTTGTCCGGTCTGGAAAACCTCAGCCTGATTCCCGGCACTGTCGGCGCGGCACCGATGCAGAACATTGGCGCTTACGGCGTCGAGATCAAGGACGTCTTCGCCGGCCTCACTGCCCTTGATCGCCTGAGCGGCGAACTGCGCGACTTCAGCCTGGCGGAGTGCAATTTCGCTTACCGCGACAGCCTGTTCAAACAGGAGCCGGGACGCTGGTTGATCCTGCGCGTACGTTTCGCCCTCGACCGCGCCGCGCATCTGCACCTGGAGTACGGCCCGGTGCGTCAGCGCCTGACCGAACAGGGCATCGAGCATCCGACCGCCAGCGATGTCAGCCAGGCCATTTGCAGCATCCGCAACGAAAAACTTCCGGACCCGGCCGTACTCGGCAATGCCGGCAGCTTCTTCAAGAACCCTTTGGTGTCGGCGGCGCTGGCTGCACGACTCAAGGGCGAATACCCCGACCTGGTGGCCTATGCGCAACCCGACGGGCAGATGAAGCTGGCCGCCGGTTGGCTGATCGAGCGGGCAGGGTGGAAGGGGTTCCGTGAGGCTGATGCTGGCGTGCATAAATTGCAGGCGCTGGTGCTGGTCAATTATGGCGGCGCGACGGGCCTGCAACTGCTGAACCTGGCGCAGCGCATCCAGAAAGACATTTCCGAGCGTTTCCATGTCGATCTGGAAATGGAGCCAAACCGCTATTGAGAACGCCCCCTAAGCTTCCAGGACAGATCAAAAAGCCCTGCACAATGTTTATTGTGCAGGGCTTTTTTGTTAATGCTCGGTTAACTTAGTCAGCTAACGATGCACACTCTTGCTCCACCAAAGGCCCGGTGCAGACCGTTTTCGTCTGTACAAGAGAGCCCATTAGCCTGAGTCGATCTGCGTGCGACCCACCGAGATCCAGCGGCAGATTGCTCGACCCCATCACTCAAGATCTATGCGGGCGTGCCCATGATTACCCTGAAACTCAATGGTCAAGACCATCAACTCGACGTCACCGAGGACATGCCGTTGCTCTGGGCGATCCGCGACGTGGCCGGTTACAACGGCACCAAATTCGGTTGCGGCATGGGCCTGTGCGGCGCCTGCACCATTCATATCGAAGGGGCTCCGGCACGCAGTTGCATCACCCCCATCGGTTCAGTCGCCGGGCAGAATGTCAGCACCATCGACAACCTGCACGCCGACCCGATCGGCAAAGTCGTGCAGCAAGCCTGGCTCGACACGGCAGTGGCCCAATGTGGCTTCTGCCAGGGCGGGCAAATCATGTCGGCGACAGCGCTGCTCAAGACCCATCCGAACCCGAGCGACGAGCAGATCGAGGAAGCCATGGTCGGCAACATCTGCCGCTGCGGCACCTACAATCGCATCAAGACCGCGATCCGCCAGGCCTCCACTCACCTGAAGGAGGCCAAGGCATGAGCCGGTTACCGAATGATTTCGCCCTGAGCAACCTTAGTCGCCGTGGTTTTCTGAAAGGCGTGGGCGCCACCAGCGCGCTGGTTTTGGCGGCGAGCTGGGGCTGGCAAGACGCTTTTGCCGAGGACAAAGAGAAAAAGTTCGGTGCCGACGGCATGCCTCACGGTTGGGTCGACGATCCGAAAGTCTATGTGAGCATCGCCGCCGATGGCACGGTGACCGTGATCTGCAATCGCTCGGAGATGGGCCAGGGCGTGCGCACCAGCCTGACCATGGTGGTGGCCGATGAACTGGAGGCCGATTGGGCAAGGGTCAAAGTACAGCAGGCCCCCGGCGATGAAGTACGTTTCGGCAACCAGGACACCGACGGCTCGCGCAGCATGCGTCACTGGTACGAGCCGATGCGTCGCTGCGGTGCCGCTGCGCGGGCCATGCTGGAACAGGCTGCCGCCGACCAGTGGAAAGTGTCCGTCGGCGAGTGCCATGCGCAACTTCATAAAGTCATCCATAAACCGTCGGGTCGTGAGCTGGGCTATGGAGCCCTGGCCGCCGCTGCTGGCGCTTTGGCCGTGCCGGCGCGCGACAGCCTGAGACTCAAGCAACCTTCGGAATTTCGATATATCGGCAAGGAAGGCACCAAGGCCATCGACGGTGAAGACATCGTCAACGGTCGTGCGGTGTACGGCGCCGACGTGCATGTCGACGGCATGCTGTACGCGACCATTGCGCGGCCGACGGTGTATGGCGGCAAGGTCAAAAGCTTCGATGGCAGCGCGGCGATGAAAGTCCCCGGCGTGGTCAAGGTGCTGCAGATCGAAAGCCGTCCGTTGCCTTCGGAGTTCCAACCCTTGGGCGGCATTGCCGTGGTGGCGAGCAATACCTGGGCGGCGATCAAGGGCCGCGAGGCACTGAAAATCGAGTGGGACGACGGCCCCAACGCCAGCTACGACTCGATTGCTTACCGCAAGGAGCTCGAAGCTGCCTCGCTCAAGCCGGGCAAGGTGGTGCGTAATGCCGGCAACATCGAAGAGGCCATGGCCAGCGCCGATAGCACCCTGGAAGCCTCCTACTACTTGCCGCATCTGTCACAGTCGCCGATGGAGCCGATGGTCGCCATTGCGCGGTTCAAGGACGGTGCGTGCGAAGCCTGGGGGCCGAGCCGGGCGCCGCAGGTCACCCGGGAGCGGATCGGCGAGCGCCTGGGCCTGTCGTTCGACAAAGTCACGTTCAACGTGACCCTGCTCGGGGGCGGATTCGGGCGCAAGTCCAAGCCTGACTTCATCATCGAAGCCGCCATCCTCGCCAAGGAGTTCCCCGGCAAAGCGGTGCGGGTGCAATGGACTCGTGAAGACGACATCCACTGTTCCTACTTCCACACCGTGTCGGCCGAATATCTCAAGGCCAGCCTGAACAAGGATGGCCTGCCGTCCGGCTGGTTGCACCGTACGGTGGCGCCGAGCATCACTGCGTTGTTTGCGCCGGGCATGAACCATGAGGCGGCGTTCGAGTTGGGCATGGGGTTCACCAACATGGCGTATGCGATTCCCAACATTCGCCTGGAGAACCCCGAGGCAACGGTGCATACCCGGGTGGGTTGGTATCGCTCGGTGTCGAACATTCCCCATGGCTTCGCGATCCAGAGTTTTATCGATGAACTGGCGCACAAGGCCGGGCAGGATCCGCTGAAGTACCAGATCAGATTGCTCGGCCCGGACCGTCAGATCGATCCGCGCACCTTGAGTGAAGAGTGGAACTACGGCGAGTCCCCCGAGCGTTATCCGATCGACACCGCGCGCCTGCGCACGGTATTGGAGACCGCCGCCAAAGCCGCCGGTTGGGGGCGTGAGTTGCCCAAGGGGCGCGGCCTTGGCCTGGCGGTGCATTACAGCTTCGTGACCTATGTGGCGGCGGTGATCGAAGTCGAAGTCAAAGACGACGGCACCTTGGTCGTGCACAAGGCGGATATTGCGGTGGATTGCGGTCCGCAGATCAACCCCGAACGGATTCGCTCGCAGTTCGAGGGCGCCTGCGTTATGGGCCTGGGTAATGCCGTGCTGGGAGAGATCAGCTTCAAGGACGGCAAGGTCCAGCAGGATAACTTCCATATGTACGAAGTGGCGCGCATGTCCCTGGCGCCGAAGGAAGTGGCGGTGCATCTGGTGACGCCGCCGGGCAACGTGCCGTTGGGCGGTGTGGGTGAACCGGGTGTGCCACCGATTGCGCCGGCCCTGTGCAATGCGATCTTTGCTGCCACTGGCAAACGCATTCGCAATCTGCCGGTTCGTTATCAGCTGTCGGGTTGGCAGAAGGCCGACGCCTGATGGACAGCGCCGATCTGAACGTCCTGCGCAGCGTGTTGCAATGGCATCGCGCCGGTCAGCGGGTGGTGTTGTACAGCGTGGT
Organism: Pseudomonas sp. S2_F07; assembly: GCF_054668325.1. Classification (NCBI taxonomy): domain Bacteria; kingdom Pseudomonadati; phylum Pseudomonadota; class Gammaproteobacteria; order Pseudomonadales; family Pseudomonadaceae; genus Pseudomonas; species Pseudomonas sp. S2_F07. Next base: position 2,285,112 of record NZ_CP162758.1, on the reverse strand, counting down.
CGAAACCTGGGGCACAGCGCCCCGGGCACCCGGCGCCATGCTGGCCTTGCGCGAAGACGGCATGGTGATTGGTTCGGTCTCGGGTGGGTGTGTCGAAGATGACTTGATTGCCCGGCTGCACGACGGGCGCCTCGCGCTTGACGGGCCGCCGGTGCAATTGATCACCTACGGCGTGACCCGCGAGGAAGCCGCACGTTTCGGCTTGCCCTGCGGTGGCACCTTGCGCTTGACCGAGGAGCGTATCGACGATGGGGATTGGGTCGAACAACTACTCGCTCGATGCGAGACCCATGAAATCGTTGCCCGTGAACTGAACCTGACCACCGGCAAAGTGATTTTGCAGCCGGCCGGTAAAGCTGACGTGTTGATGTTCGACGGGCAGACGTTGCGAGCGATCTATGGTCCGCGCTGGCGCTTGCTGCTGATCGGCGCGGGGCAGCTGTCGCGCTATGTGGCGGAAATGGCCCGGCTGCTGGATTTCGAGGTGCTGATTTGCGATCCGCGTAGCGAGTTCGTCTACGGCTGGGAGGAGCAGCACGGACGATTCGTTTCGGGCATGCCGGATGAGGCAGTATTGAACATCCAGACCGATGAACGCACGGCCATCGTGGCCTTGACCCATGATCCGCGTCTGGACGACATGGCGCTGCTCACAGCCCTGGATTCCAGGGCTTTCTACGTCGGGGCGCTGGGATCGCGGGTCAACAGCCAGAAGCGCCGGGAAAACCTGGCTCAACTGGGGTTGTCGCAATCGGCGATTGACCGCTTGCATGGTCCGATCGGTTTGCACATCGGCAGTCATAATCCGGCGGAAATTGCCTTGTCGCTCATGGCGGAAATCGTGGCGGTCAAAAACGGCATCGAACTGAAGCAGAAGAAAACCCTGCGGGAGGATGTATGAGCAAGTCCATTGGCGTCATCGTGTTGGCGGCGGGGCAGGGCAGTCGATTTCGCCAGGTGGCGGGTGCCGAAAAGGATAAATTGGTGGCCGATTGCACCGGGCGTGACGGCGTGGTGCGGTCCGTCATCGAGCACACGTTGGTCAACCTGCCGGCGGTGCTGGACAAGCGCGTACTGGTGACCACTGCTGACCGCCCGCAAGTGATTCGCATGGCCCAGGCCTATGGCTGCGAGATTGTACTGATCGAATCGACGGGAATGGGCGACAGCATTGCCGCGGGAGTCGCTGCCTGCAAGCAGCTCGATGGCTGGTTGATGGTGCTGGGAGATATGCCGTTCATTCTGCCATCCAGTATCGAGCAGGTGGTGACAGGTATTGGCGATGACTGTATCAGTGTGCCCGTGCAGGACGGCGTATACGGGCATCCGGTCGGCTTCGGACGGGACTTCGCGGCGGGGTTGATGGCGCTATCGGGGGATCGCGGCGCCAAGCCGCTGTTCGCCCAGGGGCGGGTGGTTGAGGTTGCGGTGAATGATCCCGGGGTTTTGTGGGATGTGGATGTGCCGCAGAAATTGGTTTTTGAGTGAAGTCATAAAGATCGCAGCCTTCGGCAGCTCCTACGTCGATCATCTGTAGGAGCTGCCGAAGGCTGCGATCTTTTGATCTTTACTGAAATAAAAAGCCCCGCCTGGATCACCAGGCGGGGCTTTTCATTGGCCGATGGAATCAGACGAGAGGTTTAGGCTCGTGTTCTTTTTCCTCGGCTTGCTCGTGTTGCTCTACCGCTTCCTGAACGGAGCGCGGTGCTTCGTGGATCACCGACTCAACCGGCTCGGCAGTCACTTCGGCGGCCGGTGCAGGTTCGGCAGCGACAGCCGCTTCAGCAGGAGCCGCAGCGGCAGCCAGTTCAGCTTCCTTCTGCAGACGCTCGGCTTCACGCTTGCGACGACGCACTTCACGCGGGTCGTTAGGCGCACGGCCACTTGGCGTCAGGGCGCTGGCAGGCGCGGCTTCGACTACCGGAGCGGGTGCTTCGGCAACGACCGGCGCTTCAACGACTGGCGCTTCAATCACCGGCGCTGGAGCCGGTTCCGCGGCGGCAACCACCGGCTCGGAAACCATGGCTTCAGCCACTTGGGTCTCAGCGGCTGGTGCAGCGGCTTCAGCGACGGCTGGCTCGGCAACCCAGTTGAATGCGGTTTGCTCTTCGCGAACTTCACGCACGGTTTCAGTCACGGTTTCAACAACCGCGTCTGCAACCTGGGAAGGAGCTTCTACCACTGGCGCTGGCTCGGCAGCCGCTTCAACAGCTGGCTGAGCTTCCGGCGCTGGCGCTACTTCGATTTCCGGCGAGGCGGTGACTTCGACCGGAGTGGTCGCTTCAACGACTGGCGCTTCAACCGGAGCTGCTTCGAGCGTCGCGGCAGTGGCGCGTTCGGCTTGCACATTGGCTTCAGCTTCGGCTGGAGCGCTGATCACGCTGCTGGCAACGGCTGCGGTGACAGCCAGGCCGGCGGCCAGGTCGGCAGTGCTTGGCGCTTCAGCGTTTTCGCCGGATTCGGACTCTTCCGAACCTTCGATCACGTTGCCGTTGGCGTCACGCTGACGCTCGCGACGGTTGCTGCGACGACGCTGGCCACGGGAGCGGCGGCGTGGACGATCGCCCTCGGCGCCTTCCTGACCGTCTTCCGGCAGTTGCTCTTCGTTGGTGACCAGTTCTTCTTCAGTTGCGGCTGCGGCAGCTTGTTCGGCACGTGGCTGACGTTCTTCACGCGGTGGGCGTGGAGCGCGTTCTTCACGTGGCTGGCGAGCCGGACGCTCTTCAGCGGTAGCAGCTGTAGCGGCGGCCGGAGCAGCCGGAGCAGTCGGAGCGGCATCCAGAGGCTCGCGCAGTTCACGAACGCGTTCTTCACGCTCGCCACGCGGCTTGCGATCTTCACGCGGAGCGCGCGGTGCACGTTCTTCACGAGGCGCGCGTGGTGCGCGTTCTTCGCGGGCTACTGCTGGCGTTTCTTCGCGGGTCTCGCGAGGTTCACGCACTTCACGTGGCTGACGTTCTTCACGCGGCTCACGTGGTGCGCGCTCTTCACGCGGTGCACGTTCTTCACGAGGCTTGCGCTCTTCATCGCGGCGACCGTTACGGTTGCGGCTCTGCTGGCGACCGTTGCGGCGCTCTTCGTTGCGGGCTGGACGCTCGGTGGTCGCAGGCTTTTCAACCACGGCCGGAGCAACAGGCTCTTCCTTGGTGGCGAACAGGCTCACCAGCGACTTCACCAGGCCTTTGAACAGGCTTGGCTCAGGCACTGCAACCGGAGCAGGGGCTGGAGCGGCCACTTCGGTCGGAACCGGAGCGTTGGCGCGGGCCGGGGCCGTCTTGACCGCGGCTTCCTGGCGAACCAGGGTGCGGGTCGCAGCGGCTGGCTGGACTTCTTCGACTTCGGCAGCGGCAGCGGCGATTTCGTAGCTGGACTGGTTGGTCGCGGCTTCCGGGCTGTCATCACGCAGGCGCTGCACTTCGAAATGCGGCGTTTCGAGGTGATCGTTCGGCAGGATGACGATACGGGCACGGGTGCGCAGTTCGATCTTGGTGATCGAGTTGCGTTTTTCGTTGAGCAGGAACGCGGCCACCGGGATCGGCACTTGTGCACGAACTTCGGCGGTACGGTCTTTCAGGGCTTCTTCTTCGATCAGGCGCAGGATCGCCAGGGACAGCGATTCAACGTCACGGATGATGCCGGTGCCGTTGCAGCGCGGGCAGACGATGCCGCTGCTTTCGCCCAGGGACGGACGCAGGCGCTGACGGGACATTTCCAGCAGGCCGAAGCGCGAGATGCGACCGACTTGTACGCGAGCGCGGTCGGCTTCCAGGCATTCGCGGACTTTCTCTTCCACGGCGCGCTGGTTCTTGGCAGGGGTCATGTCGATGAAGTCGATGACGATCAGGCCGCCGATGTCGCGCAGGCGCAACTGACGGGCGATTTCCTCGGCCGCTTCAAGGTTGGTTTGCAGTGCGGTTTCTTCGATGTCGCTGCCTTTGGTGGCGCGCGCCGAGTTGATGTCGATGGACACCAGGGCTTCGGTCGGATCGATAACGATGGAACCGCCGGAAGGCAGTTCGACAACGCGCTGGAAAGCGGTTTCGATCTGGCTTTCGATCTGGAAACGGTTGAACAACGGAACGCTGTCTTCGTACAGCTTGATCTTGCTGGCGTACTGCGGCATCACCTGGCGGATGAAGGTCAGGGCTTCGTCCTGGGCTTCAACGCTGTCGATCAGCACTTCGCCGATGTCCTGGCGCAGGTAGTCACGGATCGCGCGGATGATCACGTTGCTTTCCTGGTAGATCAGGAACGGCGCGGCGCGGTCCAGCGAAGCTTCCTTGATGGCGGTCCAGAGTTGCAGCAGGTAGTCGAGGTCCCACTGCATTTCTTCGCTGCTGCGGCCCAGGCCGGCAGTGCGCACGATCAGGCCCATGTCGGCCGGGGCAACCAGGCCGTTCAGGGCTTCACGCAGTTCGTTGCGCTCTTCGCCTTCGATGCGACGGGAGATACCGCCGGCACGCGGGTTGTTCGGCATCAGCACCAGGTAACGACCGGCCAGGCTGATGAAGGTGGTCAGGGCGGCGCCCTTGTTGCCACGCTCTTCTTTTTCGACCTGAACGATGACTTCCTGGCCTTCGCTCAGGACGTCCTTGATGTTGACGCGACCTTCAGGGGCTTTCTTGAAGTATTCGCGGGAGATTTCTTTGAGGGGCAGGAAGCCGTGGCGCTCAGAGCCGAAATCGACAAAGGCAGCCTCGAGGCTTGGTTCGATGCGAGTAATCCGGCCTTTATAGATGTTGGCCTTCTTCTGCTCGCGTGCACCGGATTCGATGTCCAGGTCGTAGAGGCGCTGGCCATCTACCAGTGCAACACGCAACTCTTCGGGTTGAGTTGCGTTAATCAGCATTCTTTTCATGTAGTACCGTCGGTTTCCGGGCTGCCGGAAACGGCGTTCGGCACACACGACTTCTCACGGTCGGTGTCAGGTGCGTCGGGAGTGGTTGGCCATTTCCCGTGTCCAGCGAAGTCCGGCCAATGTGGGCCTTCATCGCGACGTACGCGTCCTGCTTGCTGTGGCTACTTAAGCACTCAGTCAGGAGGAGGAATCAACCAGCGGCTGTGGACGAGATGAAGCGTCTTGAGAAAGCCTGTTGCTACACAGTCCGGCGGTTGTGCATCTCCACCCTACACGTATCCCTGATAATTCGGGTGCTGCCGCGCGCAGAATCCGCAGCGGGTTGGCATTTACCGTGAGCTCCGAAAGGGGAGGTCACGCATCATGGCTAATTTAGGCGTTGTTTCCGATGCCTTCGCTCGGGGTCATTCGCAGCTGACTGCACTTTGTGAACTGGCCGTGAATATGGCTCGCAAAACGAGTGGAAAACTCTGCTTTGTGGCGTGATTCAGGCCTCATGTCACCTGCGCTCGTTACACCTGCAAACTCCACCGTTACGTAGCGAAAGCCCCGTAGGACGGCCTCGCGTCCTGGTGAATTGCGTTGGTCAGGGCCGGTTTTTGACCGTTGGTCCGCTGTCCAGGCCGCTTTTGGCGGCGTTCGCGACTATAGCAGCAATGATTAAGTGCTTCAATTCCATAAAAAATTGTTATCATCCGCGCCATGACGACGACTACCCCCCCGACTCCAGGCGTACAACTGCTTGAGGTCTCGCCGGAATATGCCGGCCAGCGCATTGATAATTTCCTTCTCGCCCGACTCAAAGGCGTGCCCAAGACCTTGATTTACCGCATTTTGCGCAAGGGCGAAGTGCGCGTGAACAAGGGTCGGATCAAGCCCGAGTACAAGCTGCAGGCGGGCGATATCGTGCGCGTGCCGCCGGTTCGCGTGCCCGAGCGCGACGAGCCGGTACCGCTGGCACAAGGCCTGCTGCAGCGGCTCGAAGCCTCGATTGTCTTCGAAGACAAGGCGCTGATCGTGATCAACAAGCCTTGCGGCATCGCCGTTCACGGCGGCAGCGGCTTGAATTACGGTGTCATCGAAGCCTTTCGTCAGTTGCGTCCCGATTGCAAGGAGCTCGAACTGGTTCATCGTCTTGACCGCGACACCTCCGGCTTGCTGATGATCGCCAAGAAACGCAGCATGCTGCGTCACCTGCACACAGCCTTGCGCGGTGATGGCGTTGATAAGCGCTATATGGCGCTGGTTCGCGGTAACTGGGCGTCCTCGATCAAGCAAGTCCGAGCGGCGCTCGGCAAGAGCAATCTGCGCTCCGGTGAGCGTATGGTCGAGGTCGACGAGGAGGAGGGCAAGGAGTCTGTGACCGTGTTCAAGGTCCTGCGTCGCTTTGGCGACTTTGCCACCCTGGTTGAAGCCAGGCCGATCACCGGCCGCACTCACCAGATCCGTGTCCACACGTTGCACGCCGGGCACTGCATTGCCGGCGACACCAAGTATGGCGATGACGATTTCAGTAAGGAAATCCGTGATCTGGGCGGCAAGCGCCTGTTCCTGCACGCCTACATGTTGACCGTGCCGCTCCCCGATGGCGGCGAACTGAAGCTGCAAGCGCCGGTCGACGATATGTGGGCCAAAACCGTGGAGCGATTGAGTGCGCCCATCTGATTACAAACTGCTGATCTTTGATTGGGACGGCACCCTGGCCGACTCCATTGGCCGAATTGTCGAGGCGATGCACGTTGCCTCCCGGCGTTCCGGTTTTGAGCTGCGCGATGATCTGGCCGTCAAGGGGATCATCGGCCTGGGCTTGCCGGAAGCGATCCGCACCCTGTACCCCGAAATCGACGATGCCGGGCTGATCGCGTTCCGCGAGCACTATGCCGAGCATTACATTGCGTCGGAGGCTGTGCCTTCGCCGCTGTTCGAGGGTGTGGTCGAATCGCTCGAGGCGTTTCGTGCCGAGGGCTATCATCTGGCTGTGGCGACCGGCAAGGCCCGTCGCGGGCTGGATCGGGTGTTGAAGTCCCATGGCTGGGAGAACTACTTCGATATCACTCGCGCCGCCGACGAGACCGCCAGCAAGCCCCATCCGCTGATGCTCGAGCAGATCCTCGCCCATTGCGAGGTTCGCCCGGAGCAGGCGTTGATGGTCGGTGATTCGTCCTTCGATTTGCAGATGGCACGCAACGCCGGCATGGGTTCGGTGGCCGTCAGTTATGGTGCTCAATCGATCGATGCGTTGAAGTTGTATGAGCCGCGACTGGCCATCGACCGTTTTTCAGAATTGCATGCCTGGCTGAGTCAGCGGGCTTAACCGGTTGTTTTTGGGGTGGATGGCATGGCCGACGAATGGAAGGCGCCCGCCAAGGCGAGCGCAGAGAGCGGTGACGACAAGAGCTGGAAGCTGCTGGAAAAAACGCTGCTGGCTGGCGTGCAGGAGCAGCGCCGGTCCCGTCGCTGGGGGATATTCTTCAAATTACTGACTTTTGTGTATCTGTTCGGCGCAATTGCCCTGTTTTCGCCACTGATGGATATGGAGAAGGCCGCTACCCTCAGTGCCAATTACACGGCGCTGATTGATGTGACGGGCATGATTGCCGACAAGGAATCGGCCAGCGCAGACAATATCGTTGGCAGCCTGCGCGCGGCTTTCGAGGACAAGAAAGTCAAGGGCGTCATCCTGCGCATCAACAGCCCGGGCGGCAGTCCGGTGCAGTCGGGTTATGTCTATGACGAGATCCGTCGTCTGCGTGGCCTGCACCCGGATATCAAACTCTATGCGGTCATTTCCGATCTGGGGGCTTCCGGCGCTTACTACATCGCCAGCGCGGCAGATCAGATCTACGCCGACAAGGCGAGCCTGGTCGGCTCCATCGGTGTGACGGCAGCCGGTTATGGTTTTGTCGGCACCATGGAGAAGCTGGGCGTCGAGCGGCGCACCTACACCTCTGGCGAGCACAAGTCGTTCCTCGATCCGTTCCAGCCGCAGAAGCCGGAAGAAACCGTTTTCTGGCAGGGCGTGCTCGATACGACCCACAAGCAGTTCATCAGCAGCGTCAAGCAGGGGCGTGGCGATCGCCTGAAGGACAAGGAGCATCCGGAGCTGTTCTCCGGCCTGGTCTGGTCCGGTGAGCAGGCGTTGCCGCTGGGGTTGATCGATGGGTTGGGCAATGCCAGTTCGGTTGCACGGGATGTGATCGGCGAGAAAGAGCTGGTGGACTTCACCGTTCAGGAGTCGCCATTCGATCGCTTCTCGAAAAAACTCGGTGCCAGCGTGGCTGAGCATTTGGCGATGTGGATGGGCTTTAACGGTCCGTCGTTGCGCTGATCCGGCCTTGGGTCAAAAGATCGCAGCCTGCGGCAGCTCCTACGCTAATTCGTGTGGGGGCTGCCGCAGGCTGCGATCTTTTGCTTTCAGGGGATTTGCACGCCTTCGGCCAGCAACATGTCGATCAGGCGAATCAGTGGCAGGCCGATCAGGCTGGTGGCGTCAGGGCCCTCGGTGCTGCGAAACAGGCTGACCCCCAGGCCTTCGGCCTTGAAGCTGCCTGCGCAGTCGTAGGGTTGCTCTGCGTGCAGGTAGCGTTCGATGCGGGTTGCGTCGAGTGTGCGCATGTGTACGGTGAACGGCACGCAATCGACCTGGCAGTACCCGGTCTGGCTGTTGAGCAGGGCCAGGCCGGTCAGGAACGTCACGCTGGCACCGCTGGCGGCCAGCAGTTGTTCGTGGGCCTTTTCGAAGGTGTGAGGCTTGCCGATAATCCGCTCTCCCAGCACGGCGACCTGGTCGGAGCCGATTATCAGATGAGCGGTATGGCTGTCGGCCAGGGCGCGCGCTTTCTCTTCGGCGAGGCGCTTGACCAGCTCGATGGCGGACTCGCCCGGGCGATGGCTTTCATCGATATCCGGCGAGCTGCAAGTGAAAGGCAGCTGCAGGCGGGTCAGCAATTCCCGGCGATAGGCCGAGCTGGAAGCGAGTAATAAAGGCAGCATGCGCAACTCCATAAGGCGTGTGCGAATTCTAGCGAGGCTTCCAAGTGACGGACAGGGCTGAATTTCCTTTGACATGGGCGGGGGCATCCCTATAATGCTGCGCCTATGTTGAATGACCCGATTCCACCTCACGTTGACCCGCGCAAATTGGCTGATCGTGGCACCACCCTTCAAGGTGAAATGCTGCTGGCCGATTTGGAGAGACTCTGCGACCCGCTTTCCGACAATGTCGGTACGGTGCAGGCTAAATTCGTTTTTGAACGAGATGAACGTAAATCTGTGGTCATCCACAGCTTTATCGACACTGAGGTCAAAATGGTTTGCCAGCGTTGTCTTGAGCTGGTCACCCTGCCGATCCACAGCGAATGCAGTTACGCTGTGGTGAAGGAGGGTGCGAATACCCAGTCGTTGCCGAAAGGTTATGACGTGCTGGAACTGGGCGAAGATCCTTTGGATCTGCAGTCACTGATCGAGGAGGAGCTTCTGCTCGCCTTGCCCATTGTGCCTGCTCATCATCCGGAAGAATGCCAGCAGCCGGCGGGTCTCGATGAGCCCGAACCGAGCGAGGACGAGGTAACGCGGTCCAACCCGTTCAGTGTATTGGCGCAGTTAAAGCGTGACCCAAACGTTTAGGAGTTAATCAATTATGGCTGTTCAGCAGAACAAAAAATCCCGCTCTGCCCGTGACATGCGCCGTTCGCACGACGCTCTCGAGGCTAGCACCCTGTCTGTAGAAAAAACCACCGGTGAAGTTCACCTGCGTCACCACGTATCGCCAGAAGGCGTATACCGTGGCCGTAAAGTGATCGACAAGGGCGCTGACGAGTAATCACTTGTCCGCTCAAGTCATCGCGATTGACGCAATGGGCGGGGACTTCGGTCCCCGCAGCATTGTCCAGGCCAGCCTTGCTTGCCTGTCTGCTACGCCCTCGCTGCACCTGACCCTCGTCGGTCAACCCTCCCTTCTTGAAGAATTGATCGCTGGCCATCCGGCTGTGGATCGCGCGCGCCTGTCGATTGCCCCGGCGAGCGAAGTCATCACAATGGACGAGAAGCCGGCCCAGGCCCTGCGTGGCAAACCCGACTCGTCGATGCGCGTGGCGCTTGAGTTGTTGCGTGACGGCAAGGTCCAGGCCTGTGTCAGTGCCGGCAATACCGGTGCGCTGATGGCGTTGTCGCGGTTCGTGCTCAAGACCCTGCCGGGCATTGACCGCCCGGCCATGGTGGCGGCGATTCCGACACAAAAGGGTTACTGCCAATTGCTCGACCTGGGCGCCAACGTCGATTGCAGTGCCGAGCATCTGCTGCAGTTTGCGGTCATGGGCTCGGTTGCGGCTGAGACCCTGGGTATCGCGCGTCCTCGGGTGGCGTTGCTGAACATCGGCACCGAAGACATCAAGGGCAATCAACAGGTCAAGTTGGCAGCGACTTTGTTGCAAGGCGCCCGTGGCATCAATTACATCGGCTTTATCGAGGGCGACGGTTTGTACCGTGGCGAAGCGGATGTGGTGGTGTGTGACGGTTTTGTCGGCAACATCCTGCTCAAGTCCAGCGAAGGTCTGGCGACCATGATTGCCGGGCGCATCGAGGCGTTGTTCAGGAAGAACGTGGCCTCTCGCGTGGTTGGCGCACTGGCGCTGCCCTTGATGAAGCGCCTGCAGGCCGATCTGGCGCCTGCCCGACACAACGGCGCGAGCTTTCTCGGCTTGCAGGGTATTGTGGTGAAAAGCCACGGTTCTGCAGGGGTCCATGGGTTTCAGAGTGCCATTGAGCGCGCCTTGATCGAGATTCAGGAGAATCTTCCCGAGCGCCTGCACGGTCGTCTGGAGGATTTGTTGCTTTAGGCGTTTTCGTCGGACAATGCTTAAATGTGACCGCTTGGTTCGATGGGCCATCCAACTGTCAGTTTCTTGCGTCCCCGAAGTGGGGCGCCAACTCTCCGACGACAAGATCATTAGGGGCTTGTTACATGTCTGCTTCCCTCGCATTCGTCTTTCCAGGACAGGGTTCGCAGTCCCTCGGCATGCTGGCCGAGCTGGGCGCGCAACATCCGGTTGTCCTTGAAACATTCAAAGAAGCTTCCGATGCACTGGGTTACGACCTGTGGGCACTGACCCAGCAAGGGCCGGAAGAGCAACTCAATCAAACCGATAAAACCCAGCCGGCCATTCTGACCGCCTCTATCGCCTTGTGGCGTCTGTGGCTGGCTGAAGGTGGCGCACGCCCGGCCTACGTTGCCGGGCACAGCCTGGGTGAATACAGCGCGCTGGTCGCGGCAGGCAGCCTGAGCCTGGGCGACGCGGTGAAACTCGTCGAGCGTCGTGGCCAGTTGATGCAGGAAGCCGTTCCGGCTGGGCAGGGCGGCATGGCCGCTATCCTGGGCCTGGACGATGCCGACGTACTGGCAGCCTGTGCCGAAGCGGCGCAAGGCGAAGTGGTCAGCGCGGTCAATTTCAACTCGCCGGGCCAGGTGGTCATCGCCGGTGCCAAGGCTGCCGTCGAGCGCGCCATCGAAGGCTGCAAGGCGCGTGGTGCCAAGCGCGCCATGCCGCTGCCGGTCAGTGTGCCGTCGCACTGCGAGCTGATGCGTCCGGCTGCCGAACGTTTCGCCGAATCGATCGCTGCGATCGACTGGCAGGCGCCGCAGATTCCCGTGGTACAGAACGTCAGTGCCCAGGTGCCGGCCGATCTGGAAACCCTCAAGCGCGATCTGCTCGAACAACTGTACAAGCCAGTACGCTGGGTTGAATCGGTCCAGGCGCTGGCCGCCAAAGGCGCGACCAACCTGGTCGAGTGTGGCCCGGGCAAAGTGCTCGCCGGTCTGAACAAACGTTGCGCCGAAGGCGTGTCGACATCCAACCTCAATACCCCAGACGCTTTCGCTGCCGCCCGTGCAGCGTTGGCCTGAATCAGGAGAAGCTTGCATGAGTCTGCAAGGTAAAGTTGCACTGGTCACCGGTGCAAGCCGTGGCATAGGCCAGGCCATCGCCCTGGAACTGGGGCGTCAGGGCGCTATCGTTGTGGGTACCGCGACCTCCGCGTCGGGTGCTGAGCGCATCGCCGCGACCCTGAAGGAAAACGGTATCCAGGGCACAGGCCTGGAACTCAATGTCACCAGCGACGAGTCCGTGGCAAGTGTTCTGGCGAGCATTCAGGAGCAGTTCGGTGCGCCGGCAATTCTGGTCAATAATGCCGGTATCACCCGCGATAACCTGATGATGCGCATGAAAGACGACGAGTGGCACGACGTTGTCGATACCAATCTGAACAGTCTGTTCCGCCTGTCCAAGGGCGTTTTGCGCGGCATGACCAAAGCTCGTTGGGGCCGAATTATCAGTATTGGCTCGGTTGTGGGTGCCATGGGCAACGCAGGCCAAGTAAACTACGCTGCCGCCAAGGCCGGCCTGGAAGGTTTCAGCCGTGCTCTGGCGCGTGAAGTCGGTTCGCGTTCGATTACGGTAAACTCGGTGGCCCCTGGGTTCATCGATACCGATATGACCCGTGAACTGCCCGAGGCACAGCGTGAAGCCTTGCAGACGCAGATTCCGCTGGGTCGTCTGGGGCAGGCTCAAGAGATCGCGTCCGTGGTCGCTTTTCTTGCGTCGGACGGTGCGGCTTACGTTACCGGAGCTACAATCCCGGTGAACGGCGGGATGTACATGTAATTCAAATGTGACGGATTGCTTCAAAAAAATGTCATACGAGCTGTCTAAAATCCGTTATAAAGCTGCAATCTATTTATAGGCAGAGGGTCACCGGGTACGAGGAGTGAAGCTTTCAGTTGAAAAGCTGAAAAGTCTTTCTATACACTTACCCACTGGCCAGCTGCCTGAATTTGTCCATTAGGAGTGAAAACAAGGTATGAGCACCATCGAAGAGCGCGTCAAGAAAATCGTTGCTGAGCAACTGGGCGTTAAAGAAGAAGAAGTGGTCAACACTGCTTCCTTCGTTGAAGACCTGGGTGCCGACTCCCTTGACACCGTTGAGCTGGTGATGGCTCTGGAAGAGGAATTCGAGACCGAAATCCCTGACGAAGAAGCCGAGAAGATCACTACTGTACAAGCTGCAATCGACTACGTTACTAGCCACCAGGCGTAATAGTTTGTAATCGTTGCTCGCTGTCATGGAAAAACCGCACTGCCATCAAGGCGTGCGGTTTTTTCTTTAGGCCTGATGCAAAGTCGTCATTTGAAAAAAGGAGAGTGCTGTGTCGCGTAGACGCGTCGTAGTCACCGGTATGGGTATGTTGTCGCCACTGGGCACGGATGTGCCGAGCAGCTGGCAGGGCATTCTGGCTGGCCGTAGTGGCATTGGTCTGATCGAACACGCCGACCTTTCTGCCTATTCCACCCGTTTTGGCGGCTCGGTAAAGGACTTCAATGTCGAGGAATACCTCTCGGTCAAGGAAGCCCGCAAGCTCGACCTGTTCATTCAGTACGGTCTGGCCGCAGGTTTTCAGGCGGTACGCAATTCCGGTCTGGAAGTCACCGACGCCAACCGTGAGCGTATCGGCGTGGCCATGGGCTCGGGTATTGGCGGTCTGACCAATATCGAAGAAACCGCCCGCACGCTGCACGAGACCGGCCCGCGACGGATCTCTCCGTTCTTCGTGCCAGGCTCGATCATCAATATGATTTCCGGTTTCCTGTCCATCCACCTCGGTGCACAGGGACCCAACTACGCCATCGCCACGGCCTGTACCACCGGTACCCACTGCATTGGCATGGCGGCCCGCAACATCATGTACGACGAAGCCGACGTGATGATTGCCGGCGGCGCCGAGATGGCGGCCTGCGGTCTGGGCATGGGCGGCTTCGGTGCCTCCCGCGCGCTGTCGACCCGCAACGATGAGCCGACCCGCGCCAGCCGTCCATGGGACAAGGGCCGCGATGGCTTTGTATTGTCCAATGGTGCCGGCGCGCTGGTATTGGAAGAACTCGAGCACGCCAAGGCCCGCGGCGCGACCATCTATGCCGAGCTGATCGGCTTCGGCACCAGTGGCGACGCTTACCACATGACCTCGCCGCCAGCTGATGGCGCGGGTGCTGCGCGCTGCATCACCAATGCACTGCGCGATGCCAAAATCAATGGCGATCAAGTGCAGTACATCAACGCCCACGGCACCTCGACTCCGGCAGGCGACCTGGCCGAAGTCAATGCGATCAAGTCGGTGTTCGGCGAGCACGCCTACAAGCTGGCCGTCAGTTCCACCAAGTCCATGACCGGCCACCTGCTGGGGGCGGCGGGCGCGGTCGAGGCGATCTTCAGCGTGCTGGCGATCAACGGCCAGGTGGCGCCGCCGACCATTAACCTCGATGAGCCGGATGAAGGCTGCGACCTCGATTTCGTGCCGCACACGGCGCGCAACATGGATATCGATGTGGTCGTTTCCAACTCCTTCGGTTTTGGTGGCACCAACGGCTCGCTGGTGTTCCGCCGGTTCGCAGGCTGATGGACAGCTGGGTCGACGGTCAGCCGGCTGACGCTTTGTCGCTGAAGGATCGCGGCCTGGCTTATGGCGATGGTCTGTTCGAGACCATCGCCGTGCGCAGTGGTCAGCCCGTGTTGCTGGACCGGCATCTGTCGCGTCTGGCGGATGGCTGCTCACGCCTGGCGATAACCGCCGAGCATGAGCTGATCCGCAGCGAACTGTTGGCCTACGCCGCGGCACTGGGTGACGGGGTGCTCAAACTCATTCTCACCCGTGGCGACGGACTGCGCGGTTACGCCCCGGATCCTTCGGCCCAGGCCCGACGCATTCTGCAAGGCAATCCACCGGCGGCTTACCCTGGGGTCCACGGTGAGCAGGGTGTTCGTCTGTTTCCCTGCGTCACGCGATTGTCCAGGCAGCCATTACTGGCCGGCCTCAAGCACCTGAATCGTCTTGAGCAAGTCCTCGCCCGTGCCGAATGGCAGGACAGCGAGCATGCCGAAGGCTTGATGCTCGATCAGGCCGGGCGCGTGATTGAAGGCGTGTTCAGCAACTTGTTCCTGGTGCGTGATGGCGTGCTCATCACTGCCGACCTCAAGCGCTGCGGCGTGGCAGGCGTGATGCGTGCCGAAATATTGTTTCAGGCCAAGTCGCTGGGAATCCCCACGCAAATCACCGATATCCCCCTCGAGCAGCTGCAATGGGCTGACGAAGTCTTTGTCTGCAACAGCGTGTATGGTATCTGGCCGGTGCGCGCCTATGCTGCTCTTCACTGGCCGGTTGGGCCGCTCACCCGTAAACTCCAAACCATTGCCCGTGTGCTACTGGATGCTTGATACGTGAGACGTAAACTCTTGCTGCTGCTGGAAACCGGAGTGGTTCTGGCGGGGCTGCTGATGGGTGCTTCTGCCTGGAAGATTCATTCGGCGCTGGTACAGCCGCTGAACATTGCCCAGGAACAATTGCTGGATGTGCCCAAGGGCACCACGCCGACCCGCACCTTCTACCGACTCGAAGCCAATGGCGTCATCAAGGACGCATTCTGGCTGCGGGTGTATTGGCGCTTCAACCTGGCCAAACAACCTCTGCACAGCGGGGAATACCGCATTCAACCTGGCATGACCGTCGAAGGCCTGATCGATCTGTGGAAACGCGGGGAAATGGTTCAATACAGCCTGACCCTGGTCGAAGGCTGGAATTTTCGTCAGGTCCGCGCAGCGCTGGCCAAGGAAGAAAAACTCGATCATAGCCTCGACGGTTTGAGCGATAGCCAGGTCATGGACAAGCTCGGCCACACCGGGATTTTTCCGGAAGGGCGCTTCTTCCCTGACACTTATCGTTACGTAAGGGGCATGTCCGATGTCGAGGTGCTGAAAACCGCTTACGACCGCCTCGATGAAGTGCTCGCCAAGGAGTGGGAGAAGCGCGCTGCAGATACGCCGTACACCGAACCCTACCAGGCGCTGATCATGGCTTCGCTGGTGGAAAAGGAAACCGGTGTGCCACAGGAACGCGGACAGATTGCCGGCGTGTTTGTGCGCCGCATGGCGATAGGCATGCTGCTGCAGACCGATCCGACAGTGATCTACGGCCTCGGCGACCGCTACAGCGGCAAGCTGACCCGGGCTCACCTCAAGGAATCGACGCCCTATAACACCTACATGAATGCGGGCCTGCCGCCGACCCCGATTTCCATGGTCGGTCGCGAAGCCATCCATGCGGCACTCAATCCGGTGGAGGGCAACAGCCTTTACTTCGTGGCGCGTGGTGATGGCACTCACGTGTTCTCCGACGACCTGGATGCCCACAACAATGCCGTGAAGGAGTTCCAGATCAAGCGTCGCGCCGATTACCGCTCCAGCCCGGCACCCACTGCCACGCCAGAGACATCGCCGACCGATACTGAACAAAACGGTACGCAGGAGGCCAAGGCTTCGCAGGAACAAACACCGATTCCGGCCGCTTCACCGAATACGGCTCCCGAGGCGCTGCCGCAAGTGCCGGCGCAAGAACCTGCGCCAACCCCCGAAACGCCCGAACTCGATGCCAACGCACCGAAAAGCTCGCAATGACTCTGACTAAGGACTGCCTGTGACCGGCTTGTTTATTACTCTGGAAGGCCCCGAAGGCGCCGGCAAGAGCACCAATCGCGAATACCTGGCCGAGCGCCTGCGCGCCGCCGGCATCGAGGTGGTGCTGACCCGCGAGCCGGGTGGCACGCCGTTGGCCGAGCGCATCCGTGACGTGCTGCTGGCTCCGGTCGATGAAGTCATGAACCCGGACACCGAGCTGCTGCTGGTGTTCGCGGCGCGTGCCCAGCACCTGGCCGAGGTGATTCGCCCGGCGCTGGCTCGCGGTGCCGTGGTCTTGTGTGATCGTTTCACCGATTCGACATACGCCTACCAGGGTGGCGGTCGGGGCTTGTCGCTGGAACGCATCGCGACCCTGGAAGCCTTCGTCCAGGGCGATCTGCGCCCGGACCTGACACTGATTTTCGATCTGCCTGTCGAGGTCGGCCTGGCCCGCGCCAGCGCTCGTGGTCGTCTGGATCGCTTCGAGCTTGAAGGCCGGACCTTTTTCGATGCCGTGCGCAGTGCCTTTCTCGAGCGCGCCAAGGCGGATCCGGCGCGTTATGTGCTGGTCGATGCTGCCCAGCCGTTGGCAAAGGTCCAGCAATCGCTGGATGCCTTGCTGCCGCGCCTGCTGGAGTTGAACCGTGGCTGAGGCCTACCCGTGGCAGGAAGCCCTCTGGCAGCAACTGGCCGGTCGCGCCCAGCATGCGCACGCCTACCTGCTGCATGGCCCGGCGGGGATCGGCAAGCGGGCACTGGCCGAGCGCTTGATGGCCAGCTTGCTGTGCCAGCGCCCGAACGCACTGGAGGCCTGTGGCGAATGCAAATCATGCCTGCTGCTCAAGGCTGGCAGCCACCCGGATAACTACATCCTGGAGCCCGAAGAAGCCGACAAGGCGATCAAGGTCGACCAGGTTCGCGACCTGGTCGGTTTCGTGGTGCAGACCGCGCAGTTGGGCGGGCGCAAGGTGGTGCTGATCGAGCCGGTCGAGTCGATGAACATCAACGCCGCCAACGCCTTGCTCAAAAGCCTTGAAGAACCGTCCGGCGATACCGTCCTGTTGCTGGTCAGCCATCAGCCGAGCCGCTTGTTGCCAACCATCAAGAGTCGCTGCGTGCAGCAGGCCTGTCCGCTACCGGGCGAGGCCATGAGTTTGAAATGGCTGGCCCAGGCGCTGCCGGAGTGTTCCGAAGACGAGCGCGTCGAACTGCTCACGCTGGCCGCCGGTTCGCCGCTGGCGGCGGTCAACCTCCAGGGGCAGGGCGTGCGTGAACAGCGCGCGCACGTGGTGGAAGGGGTGAAAAAACTCCTCAAGCAACAGCAGTCGCCGACGCAACTGGCCGAAGAATGGAAAAACATTCCGATGTTGCGCCTGTTCGACTGGTTCTGCGATTGGTCGAGCCTGATCCTGCGCTATCAGTTGACCCAGGACGAAGCCGGCCTCGGCCTGACCGACATGCGCAAGGTCGTGCAATACCTGGCGCAGAAAAGCGCCCAGGGCAAAGTCCTCGATATCCAGGACTGGATCCTCGCCCAGCGGCAGAAAGTCCTGAGCAAGGCCAACCTCAATCCGGCCTTGCTGCTGGAGGCATTGCTGGTGCAATGGGCGTCGTTGCCTGCCCAGCGATGACCGTCTGCGCCTAAACTCTGAGTATCGGTACATCCGACCGTCCCACCCATTCGATACAAGTTGCAGCCCCTTATGCTCGTAGATTCCCATTGTCACCTTGATCGCCTCGACCTGACCACCCACGACGGCTCCCTGGATGCTGCCCTTGATGCAGCCCGGCAGCGCGGGGTAGGGCACTTTCTGTGTATCGGTGTCACCGCGGACAACGCGGCCGACGTCAAGGCCCTGGCCGAACGTTATGACGACGTCGACTGCTCGGTGGGCGTACACCCGCTGGATGTGCAGCCGGGTGCCGCGCCGGCGCTGGACTGGCTGTTGCAGGAACTCAATCACCCGCGGGTGGTGGCGATCGGCGAAACCGGCCTGGACTATCACTACGAACCGGAAGCGGCAGAGTTGCAGCAGGAGTCCTTCCGACTGCATCTGCAAGCGGCGCAACAGACCGGCAAACCGGTGATCATCCACACCCGTGGCGCCCGCGCCGATACCCTGGACTTGCTGCGTGAAGCAGCGCTGCCCCAGGCGGGCGTATTGCATTGCTTTACCGAAGACTGGGAGATGGCGAAGGCCGCGCTGGACATGGGCTATTACATTTCCCTGTCCGGGATTGTCACTTTTCGCAATGCCGATGCGTTGCGCGATGTGGCCAGCAAGGTGCCGGCCGAGCGATTGCTGGTGGAAACCGACTCGCCGTACCTGGCGCCGATTCCCTATCGCGGCAAGCCAAACCTGCCGCAGTACGTGCGTGAAGTTGCGGAATTTCTGGCAATGTTGCGTGGTGAGCCCTACGAGCGGTTTGCCGAGCAAACCACGGCGAATTTCAAGCGACTGTTCCCGCTGGCACACGTAAAAGGTTAAATCGCAGGCAAAAAAAACCCGGGTTCTGGGGGGTGAATCCGGGTTAAGACCATTAGGAGTAAAACAATGGCACGCGGTCCGTTGGTACCAATATCGGCGTGACACTTGGGGGAGATGCCCCGCCGACAGTTCAAGTATTGATCAGGATTGCGCCTCGTCCAGTTTAGCGGCACGGGTTTTTAAACAAATTTGGAATACGTGCGCTTCGGAAGAGTTCTCATCACCCTGTAAACGTACGCGGAATGACCAGAAAGCGCAGATATGGTCGGATGATCCGTGCATTTTTGCGCAAGTTAGGCATAATACGCGGCTTCGAATTTTGACCCCGACAGACCTTTTCTTATGCATAAAGAACCTCGTAAGGTCCGTGAATTCCGTCGCCGCGAGCAGGAAATTCTCGATACCGCGCTCAAGCTGTTCCTCGAACAAGGTGAAGACAGTGTCACCGTCGAGATGATTGCTGATGCCGTCGGTATCGGTAAAGGCACGATCTACAAGCACTTCAAATCCAAGGCGGAAATCTATCTGCGCCTGATGCTCGACTACGAGCGCGATTTGAACGCTCTTCTGCATTCGGCCGATGTCGACAAGGACAAGGAAGCCCTGTCCCGGGCCTACTTCGAATTCCGCATGCGCGATCCACAACGCTATCGCCTGTTCGACCGCCTCGAAGAGAAAGTGGTCAAGGGCAACCAGGTGCCGGAGATGATCGAGGAGCTGCACAAGATCCGTGCCTCGAACTTCGAACGCCTGACCCTGCTGATCAAGGGGCGGATCAGCGAAGGCAAGCTGGAAGACGTGCCGCCTTACTTCCACTACTGCGCGTCCTGGGCGCTGGTGCACGGTGCCGTCGCGCTGTATCACTCGCCGTTCTGGAGCAATGTGCTGGAAGATCAGGAAGGTTTCTTCCAGTTCCTGATGGACATCGGCGTGCGCATGGGCAACAAGCGCAAGCGTGACACCGACACTTCCGGCAGCTGAGCCATTCAGTTGCTTTATTGCGCCATGATTTCGCTACATGGCGCAGTACCGCAGGAATATACTCAGGTAGAGGACTTGCTAAAACTTGATTTCTGAGTCAAGTTTTAGCGGCCCGATATTCTTCCGCCGGAGTGACCATGATCGTTGACCGTCAAGGCAGGCGTTTTCGCAACTTGCGAATCAGTCTGACCTCAGCCTGCAATTACGCCTGTACCTACTGCGTGCCCAATGGCAAGCGGCTGGTGGCTGCGCAGGATGAATTGTCGGCCGAAGCCATGGCGCGCGGCGTGGCTTATCTGATTGATGCAGCGGGCATCGAGCGTCTGCGCATTACCGGCGGCGAGCCGCTGGTCAGCCCGAAACTCGAAGCGTTCATGACGGCGGTCGGACAGATGGGCCTGGAAGACATCAGCCTGACCACCAATGGCCAGTTGCTGGCGAAGAAACTGCCGCTGCTGGTGAACGCCGGCATTCGGCGCCTCAACGTTTCCCTCGATACCCTCGACGCCAGTGCGTTCCGCGGCATTGCCCGGGGCGGCGACCTGGCCACCGTGCTCGACGGCATGAACGAGGCCAGTGCGGCCGGCATGAAGATCAAGGTCAACATGGTGCCGCTGCGCGGACAGAACCTCGATCAAGTGATGCCGCTGCTCGACTACTGCCTGGAGCGCGGTTATGAACTGCGCTTTATCGAGCTGATGCGCATGGGCCATCTGGCCAACGACTCCAATGCCTTTTTGCAACAGTTCGTCAGCCTCCAGCAATTGCTGAGCCTGATCGGCGAGCGCTACGAATATCTGCAAGCCGACGCGCCCGTCGATGCGACAGCGGTGCGCTATGAAATTCCGGGGCAAGGCCATTTCGGCGTGATCGCCAACGAAAGTGTGCCGTTCTGCCGTACTTGCTCGCGCCTTCGTTTATCTTCCACCGGGTGGCTGCATGGCTGCCTGTCGTCGAGCAATCGCCATTACATCGGCGATCTGCTGGACAAGCCGCGCCATCAGGCGCTGCCGGCCTTGCAGCGGCTGCTGGTGAAAGCCTTGGGGGACAAGCAGGAAGTGGCGTTCTCCGGTGGTGCGACTG
Source organism: Pseudomonas sp. S2_F07 (assembly GCF_054668325.1). Taxonomy (NCBI): domain Bacteria; kingdom Pseudomonadati; phylum Pseudomonadota; class Gammaproteobacteria; order Pseudomonadales; family Pseudomonadaceae; genus Pseudomonas; species Pseudomonas sp. S2_F07. Next base: position 2,264,205 of record NZ_CP162758.1, on the reverse strand, counting down.
TCATGAAGATTATCGGCGGTTGATCCTTCGCAATCGCGAGCAAGCTCGCTCCCACAGGGGATCGCATATCATCTGTGGGAGCGAGCTTGCTCGCGATTCGGTCTGTCAGATGCTGATGTGAATGAGCTGGCGCAAAAGCTGCATCCTACGGCCATTCGCCGGTTTTCCGACACCGGCCTCTGGAGGATAGGATGCGTAGCCTGGTTTTGCTGCTGGCCGTTTTGGCACTTGGTGGCTGCATGAACGTCAGCGATATGGCCGAAGGGACTCGTTACCATATGAGCGATGCGGGGTTGCTCGACCACAGTGACAGCCGTCGTGTAAACAACCTGCGCATTCAGCCGGACTCGTTCGTCTACATCGCCCAGGGCGCTTTCATGCCGCCGGGCAGCACCGTTTACCCGCGGCCCAATGTGATTGCCGAAGTCGCGTTCGATGGCTTCGTCGAATACTTTCCGATGGTCCGCCGTGCCCGCACGCCGGAAGGCCTCGACCAGGCCATGGGCGAGGCCCGTGCCGCCGGTGCGCACTATCTGCTTTACACCCGGTTTGCCCAGTCTGACGACCGTATCGGCAACTCGGACGAGTGGCTGGACCAGGAAGCTCTGGATCGTCTCGGCATCGACAGCGGTATGATTCAGATCATGTTGATCGAGACCAGCACCCAGTATTTGATTGATACTGCAACCATCAAGAGTCGTGGCGGTTTACTGACGTTCCACGATAAAAAACCCGAAGACCTGATGGGCCCGCCGCTGGAGCAATACGCGCGCAGCCTGCTGGGGCTCAGTGACCAGTAATCCCGAGGAGAACGCCATGAGTGGCCCGCAAAAAGCCAACGACCTGCTGGGGCAAATCCCCAAGACCAAAGGCTTGCCGCCGGTGCACCTGTGGAATCCCGATTTCTGTGGCGACATCGACATGCGCATCGCCCGGGACGGCACCTGGTATTACCTGGGCACGCCGATCGGGCGCAAGCCGATGGTCAAACTGTTCTCCACCATCATTCGCCGCGACGGCGATGATTATTTCCTGATCACTCCGGTGGAAAAGGTCGGCATCAAGGTCGACGATGCGCCGTTCGTGGCGATTGCAGTGGACGTGGAAGGCGAGGGCGAGGCGCAGCTGTTGCGCTTTACCACCAACGTCGATGAAACCACCGAGGCCGGCGCCGATCATCCGATGCGTGTGGTCATCGACCCGGTAACGCAAGAGCCGGCCCCTTACGTGCATGTGCGTAGCAATCTTGAAGCCTTGATCCATCGCAACGTGTTCTATCAATTGGTGGAGCTGGCGGTGAGTCGCGAGATCGACGGCCAGCGCTGGCTCGGTGTATGGAGTGGCGGCGAGTTCTTCCCCATCGGGCTTGAGCCTTGAAAAGATCGCAGCCTGCGGCAGCTCCTACAGGGGAATGTGGACTCCTGTAGGAGCTGCCGCAGGCTGCGATCTTTTTTATTTGACATCCAATCGTATGATGATTAGCGTGAGCTTCCATCACGTACGGCTTTGAGGTGTCCATGTCCAGCAGCTTTCATGCATCGACGGTTGACTGGTTGGGTTGCTGGCTCGCCACGGGGCAGGTCAAGCCGGGTGAGTCACTCAAGGTCGAAGCCGACCTCGGCGAACAACTCGGCGTGAGCCGCACGGTCATCCGTGAAGCCATCAAGACCCTGGTTGCCAAAGGCATGCTCGAGGTCGGGCCGAAAGTCGGCACGCGGGTTTTGCCGGTGCGGCGCTGGAACCTCTTCGATCCACAAGTCGTCGGCTGGCTGTCGCGCAGCGGCTTGCCGGAAAACTTCGTCGACGATCTGCTCGACCTGCGCCGCACCATCGAACCGATGGCCGTGCGCTGGGCCTGCGAGCGCGCAACCGGCGAACAGGTGAACGCGATCCTGTTGGCCTGCAATGCGCTGGAACGGGCGGTGGACAGCGGCATCGATTACAACCGTGCCGACCAGTTCTTCCACGAGTGCATCCTCGCCGCCAGCCACAACCAATTCATCGAACAAATGGTTCCCGCCCTCGGTGCGTTGCTGGCGGTGGCCTTTGAAGTGTCCGCCGCCGACCCGGATGAACTGCGTCGCACCCTGCCGATTCACCGGGACCTGGCCGAGGCTATCGCGGCCCGGGATACCGCCCGGGGTGTCTGGGCCTGCATGACCCTGATCGACAACGCGGACTTGGCGATCAAGCGTTACTACCCGCAAGTCATGGCGGATAAAAAGGCCAGCTGACAACGAAAATCCCCACATAAAAACAAGAACAATGCAGGAGGTTTCATGGCGTGGACCGCGGTGACCGAACATCGGGCACAACTGGGCGAAGGCCCGTTCTGGGATGCCCCCACCCAAGCCCTGTACTGGGTGGATATCGCCGGCAGACAGGCGCTGCGATTGATCGGTGCCAACGTGCAGATATGGCAGATGCCGGAGCACGTGTCGGCGTTCATTCCCTGTGAGAGCGGCGACGCCTTGGTGACATTGAGCAGCGGCGTGTATCGCCTCGATCTCGATTCACCCGGCCTGGCGCCGCGCCTGACATTGTTTTGCGTGGCCGATCCGCAACCGGGCAATCGCCCCAACGAAGCCCGCTGCGACGCCCAGGGCCTGCTCTGGCTCGGCACCATGCAAAACAACATCGGCGTAAACGGCGAAGACCTGCCCATCGTCCGTCGTTCCGGTGGGTTGTTCCGCATCGATCGCGACGGGCGGGTTGCGCCGTTGCTGCGCAATCTGGGCATTCCCAACACGCTGCTGTGGAGCGATGACGCCACCAGCGTGTATTTCGGCGACAGCCTCGACGGCACCTTGTATCGACATTTCATCCGTACCGACGGTGCCCTCGATGCGCCGCAGGTCTGGTTTGGTCCGCACGGGCGTGGCGGCCCGGACGGTTCGGCGATAGATGCCGAAGGTTTTATCTGGAATGCCCGTTGGGACGGCAGCTGCCTGCTCAGGTTGAGCCCGGACGGCAAGGTCGATCGAATCATCGAGCTGCCGGTCAGTCGCCCCACCAGCTGTGTGTTTGGCGGTGCAGACCTGAAAACCCTGTACATCACCAGCGCGGCGAGTCCGCTGGGCCATCCGTTGGACGGGGCGGTGTTGTCGATCCCGGTAGATGTGCCCGGGAAGCACTGTACTCGCTTCGCTGGGTAAATCCCAAAATATGGGATGTAAATATATATATTGAGATTTTCTGCGTGCCGGGTTTATAGTCGGCCCCACCAGTTACATGCACTCACACTTAAAAAAACAAAACAGGTGAAGTGATGCAGCGAAGTTTCCCCGTGTTCCCTTGCGGAGCCAGTGCCTCAGGGCGTTTCCGAGCTGAAACGTTTTCGCACTCACCTGTTTCCTACCCAGCGCCTTTTGACCGGACATCGACAGATGCCCGGTTTTCGTCGTGTCTTCGAACAGGAGTCTTGATCCATGGCTGAACCACTGTCATTGCCACCAGTGCCCGAACCGCCCAAGGGCGAACGCCTGAAAGGCAAGGTCGTATTGCTGACCGGTGCCGCCCAGGGGATTGGCGAAGCGATTGTGGCGACCTTCGCGTCCCAGCAGGCCGGGCTGATCATCAGCGACATTCAGGCCGAGAAAGTCGAGAAGGTCGCGGCGCACTGGCGGGACCAGGGCGCCGATGTGGTGGCAATAAAAGCTGACGTGTCGCGTCAGCAGGATCTGCACGCCATGGCCCGGCTGGCGATCGACCTGCACGGCCGGATCGACGTGCTGGTCAACTGCGCCGGGGTCAACGTGTTTCGCGATCCGCTGGAAATGACCGAAGAAGACTGGCGTCGTTGCTTCGCCATCGACCTCGATGGCGCCTGGTACGGTTGCAAGGCAGTGCTGCCGCAGATGATCGAGCAGGGCATCGGCAGCATCATCAATATCGCATCCACCCATTCCACCCACATCATTCCGGGGTGCTTCCCGTACCCGGTGGCCAAGCATGGCCTGCTCGGCCTGACCCGTGCGCTGGGCATCGAATATGCGCCCAAGGGTGTGCGCGTCAACGCGATCGCGCCGGGCTACATCGAAACCCAGTTGAACGTCGATTACTGGAACGGTTTTGCCGACCCCCACGCCGAACGCCAGCGCGCGTTCGACTTGCACCCGCCGCGCCGCATCGGGCAGCCGATCGAAGTGGCAATGACCGCCGTGTTCCTGGCCAGTGATGAAGCACCGTTCATCAATGCCTCGTGCATCACCGTCGATGGTGGTCGCTCGGTGATGTACCACGACTGAGTGATCGGGCTTTCAGGCGCCTTGGTACGCCTGAAATCCAATCATCATACGATATGACTATTGGCGGTGTGTTTTTACTGCCCGCTGGTTAACAAAGAACGCTTTCAAAGAACGCTCAAGAAAAATAACAAGGAGTCAGCTTATGAATCGTCGTCATGCTATCCGTTCCCTCTGCTGTGCCGCGTTGGCGGTCTCGGCGTTCAGCCTGAGCAGCACGCTGCTGGCAGCCGAAGAAGTGAAGATCGGTTTCCTGGTCAAGCAGGCGGAAGAACCCTGGTTCCAGACCGAGTGGGCCTTTGCCGAAAAGGCCGGGAAAGAGAAGGGCTTCACCCTGATCAAGATCGCCGTGCCGGACGGCGAGAAAACCCTTTCGGCCATCGACAGCCTCGCGGCCAACGGCGCCAAGGGGTTCGTGATCTGCCCGCCGGACGTGTCCCTGGGACCTGCGATCATGGCCAAGGCCAGGCTCAACGGGTTGAAAGTGATCGCCGTCGATGACCGTTTCGTCGATGCCGGCGGCAAGTTCATGGAAGACGTGCCGTACCTCGGCATGGCTGCCTTCGAAGTCGGCCAGAAACAAGGCCATGCCATGGCGACCGAAGCGAAGAAGCGCGGCTGGGACTGGAAAGACACCTATGCGGTGATCAACACCTACAACGAACTCGACACCGGCAAGAAGCGCACCGACGGTTCGGTCAAAGCGCTGGAAGATGCCGGTATGCCGAAAGACCACATCCTGTTCGCGGCCCTCAAGACCCTCGACGTGCCGGGCAGCATGGACGCCACCAACTCGGCCCTGGTGAAACTGCCGGGGGCGGCGAAGAACCTGATCATCGGCGGCATGAATGACAACACCGTCCTGGGCGGTGTGCGCGCCACCGAGAGCGCCGGTTTTGCCGCGGCCAACGTGATCGGCATCGGCATCAACGGTACCGACGCCATCGGCGAGCTGAAGAAACCCGACAGCGGCTTCTACGGTTCGATGCTGCCGAGCCCGCACATCGAGGGCTACAACACCGCCAGCATGATGTACGAGTGGGTCACCACTGGCAAAGAACCGGCGAAGTACACCGCCATGGATGACGTGACGCTGATCACCCGCGACAACTTCAAGCAGGAACTGGAAAAGATCGGCCTGTGGAACTGACAGCCGTTTGATTTCAGCGGTGGCCCCGGCGGCGGGGCTGCCTGATCGGTGTGAAGAGGTGGTTATGCACGCGCAAACAATCCAACAGGAACACAGCCTTACCGGCAGCTTGCGCTTCAACGGGATCGGCAAGACCTTTCCCGGGGTGAAGGCGCTGGACAACATCAGCTTCGTCGCCCATCCGGGGCAGGTTCATGCCTTGATGGGCGAGAACGGCGCCGGCAAGTCGACACTGCTGAAAATCCTTGGCGGGGCCTACACGCCTTGCAGCGGTGCCTTGCAGATCGGCGAGCGGACGATGGACTTCAAGTCCACCGCCGACAGCATCGGCAGTGGCGTCGCGGTGATCCACCAGGAGCTGCATCTGGTGCCGGAAATGACCGTGGCCGAGAACCTGTTTCTCGGGCATCTGCCCGCCAGTTTCGGCCTGATCAATCGCAGTACCCTGCGCCAGCAGGCACTGGCATGTCTCAAAGGCCTGGCCGATGAAATCGACCCCCAAGAGAAAGTCGGACGCCTGTCTCTCGGCCAGCGGCAACTGGTGGAAATCGCCAAGGCGTTGTCCCGTGGCGCCCACGTGATTGCCTTCGACGAACCCACCAGCAGCCTTTCGGCACGGGAGATCGACCGCTTGATGGCGATCATCGGCCGGCTGCGGGACGAGGGCAAAGTGGTGCTCTACGTATCCCACCGCATGGAAGAAGTGTTCCGCATCTGCAACGCGGTGACGGTGTTCAAGGACGGGCGTTACGTGCGCACCTTCGACGACATGAACCAGCTGACCCACGATCAACTGGTCACCTGCATGGTCGGGCGCGACATCCAGGACATCTACGATTACCGCCCACGCCAGCGCGGCGCGGTGGCTCTCAAGGTCGATGGCCTGCTCGGGCCGGGGTTGCGCGAACCGGTGAGTTTTGAGGTGCACAAAGGTGAAATCCTCGGGCTGTTCGGGCTGGTCGGTGCTGGACGCACCGAGCTGTTGCGCCTGCTCAGCGGCCTGGCGCGCAACAGCGCCGGACAGCTGAAACTTCGAGGCCATGAACTGAAGCTGCGTTCACCCCGGGACGCGATTGCCGCCGGGATCCTGTTGTGTCCCGAGGACCGCAAGAAGGAAGGCATCCTGCCGCTGGCCAGCGTCGCCGAGAACATCAACATCAGTGCGCGCGGCGCTCACTCCACCTTCGGTTGCCTGTTGCGCGGCCTGTGGGAGAAGGACAACGCCGAGCAGCAGATCAGGGCGCTGAAAGTGAAGACGCCCAACGCGGCGCAGAAAATCATGTACCTGTCCGGTGGCAATCAGCAGAAGGCCATTCTCGGCCGCTGGCTGTCGATGCCGATGAAGGTGCTGCTGCTCGACGAACCCACTCGCGGCATCGACATCGGTGCCAAGGCCGAGATCTACCAGATCATCCATAACCTGGCCGCCGAGGGGATCGCGGTGATTGTGGTGTCCAGCGACTTGATGGAAGTCATGGGCATTTCCGACCGCATCCTGGTGCTGTGCGAAGGCGCCCTGCGTGGCGAGCTGAGCCGCGAACAGGCCAACGAATCCAACCTGCTGCAACTGGCTTTGCCGCGCCAACGCGCCGACGGCGTGGCGAACTGAGAGGTGACTATGATGACAACCCAAAACAACACCCTGCCGACTACACGCAAACCGCTGGACCTGCAACGCTTCCTCGATGACTGGGTGATGCTGCTGGCTGCGGTCGGCATTTTTGTCGCCTGCACCTTGCTGATCGACAACTTCCTTTCACCGCTGAACATGCGTGGCCTGGGCCTGGCGATTTCCACCACCGGGATTGCTGCGTGCACCATGTTGTATTGTCTGGCGTCCGGGCATTTCGACTTGTCGGTGGGTTCGGTGATTGCCTGCGCCGGGGTGGTTGCGGCGGTGGTGATGCGCGATACCAACAGTGTGTTTCTCGGTGTCTGTGCGGCGCTGGTGATGGGCCTGATCGTCGGGCTGATCAACGGGATAGTGATCGCCAAGCTGCGGGTCAACGCGCTGATCACCACGCTGGCGACCATGCAAATCGTGCGTGGCCTGGCCTACATCTTCGCCAATGGCAAAGCGGTGGGGGTGTCCCAGGAATCGTTTTTCGTGTTCGGTAACGGCCAGATGTTTGGCGTGCCGGTACCGATCCTGATCACTATCGTCTGCTTTCTGTTCTTCGGCTGGCTGCTGAACTACACCACCTACGGGCGCAACACCATGGCTATTGGCGGCAATCAGGAAGCGGCGCTGCTGGCCGGTGTGAATGTCGACCGGACCAAGATCATCATCTTCGCCGTGCACGGTGTGATCGGCGCGTTGGCCGGGGTGATCCTGGCGTCGCGCATGACCTCCGGCCAGCCAATGATCGGCCAGGGTTTCGAGCTGACGGTGATCTCGGCCTGCGTGCTGGGCGGGGTGTCGTTGAGTGGCGGGATCGGCATGATCCGGCACGTGATCGCCGGGGTGTTGATTCTGGCGATCATCGAAAATGCGATGAACCTGAAGAACATCGATACGTTTTATCAGTATGTGATTCGGGGTTCGATTCTGCTTTTGGCCGTTGTGATTGACCGCCTGAAGCAGCGTTGACCACCGAAGTCTGAAGGTACAGATGATCTCCTGTGGGAGCGGCGGTGCGACGATTCGACTTGCTCGCGAAAGCAATCTGTCGGTCACATCGATGTTGGATGTGCTGACGTCTTCGCGAGCAAGCCCGCTCCCACATTGGACCGTGTACAAAACAGTTGGCCTTAACCCGCCTTGCGCAACGCCTCGATCAACTCCTGCTTGCGCATCCCCGATCTTCCCGGAATACCCTTGGCCCGGGCTTCCTTCCTCAAGCTATCGACCGTCTGGGTCTCTCTGGAGGCCCTGCTGCCACGCGAGTGTCCCTCACGAGTGGCCACCGCCCGACGCGCCGACTCCTTGCAATCGGCCGATTTTGCACTGGCCGGCTTCTTGCGTCCCGAACCGCCGGCCCGCTCGCCGCCGCCGGACTGCTTGTTGACTGTCGCCCAGGCGCGGGCTTCTGCTTCGTCTTTTGAGACGCCTTTGTTTTCGTAACTGTCTTCGATGTGTTGCGCCTTGCGTTTTTGCTCAGCGGTGTATTTGGTTTTGCTTCCACGAGGCATGGGATTTCTCCTGGCTTCATTACTGGCTCATGTTGCTTTCCTCGTCCTCGGTGGTGCTTGAACCGAGGCCACCACTGCCGGGTGTTTTTTTCTCCGGCAGGTTCGGCCCGCCCTTACGTCCCGCGTCATTGCCTTGAATCCGCGGGTCGGTGCCGGTGGCGGGCGGCAGGTTATGGTCGATCGTCGTGCCATCGGTGTTCATGCCGGGGGCACTCTGGATGGCGGGAGCCCTGGGTTTTTCCACCGGATTGGTCGGGCCGGTGCTCGAGCCGATGGTCCCGGCGAAGGAGGCTGCGGACAAAAGCGCAGTGAGAACGAGGGCGGTCAACCTGGACAGGGTCATGGCGGTGTCTCCAACGAGTAGAGTCCTTACCTGATTAGTCCGCCCTCGATCCGGATGGGTGCATTGTCAGCGACGAACGGCTCAAGCCTGTTCCAGTGCCCTGACTGCTGTGGCCCTGCGCCAGATCAATCGGCCCACGGTGATCAGCCAGTTGAGCGAGGCAACCGCCAACACCGTGAGCAACAGCGTGGGCATGCCTTGTTCGACGATGATTTTCCCGGCCAGCAATGGAAAACCGAACACGCCGATGAAGTACGACAGGCTGAACAGCAGCAGGGATTGCGCGGTGCTGCCGTTCGGCGCTTCATTGGCGGCCAGGCCGTTGATCACCGAGTAGGTCAGGCCATAACCGATCCCGAGCATCACCGCCGCGAGCACATAGCTGAAGCTGCTGTCGACGACAAAACCGAACATCACGATCGATGCCAGCATCAACCCCGAAAGTACGCATGACGCACGGAACGGATCGCGCTTGACCACGAACCCGGCAACCAGCATGCGGCCGCTGATCGCCGCGCTCATGAAGCCGAGGAAGAACAGCGAATAGTCGAGTGAGTGCGCCGCCGCGTAACTGGTTTGAAAGCTCGACAGACCACCGAACACGCAGCCGCCGAGGCCAACCATGATGATCGGGAAAACGGCCCTGGACGACAGCACCTGAGTCGCTGCACGCCAGGAAATCCGCGACACGCTGCCAGATTGCGCGGGCGTCTGTTTCAGTTGTCGATCCAGGCGCCAGAACAGCAAAACGCCGATCAGGCTGGCCAGCGCCGCCAGGTAAAACGCCGCCGTCACCGGATAACCGAGCGCACTCGCCGCGCGGCCGAGCAAAGGGCCGCTGCCGATTCCGGTCATCATGCTGCCCGACAACAGGGCGAAGTATTTGGCGCGCTGCGCGGGAGTCACAAGACTCGCGACGATGATCGGCCCCAGGGTGTAGAACACGCCCCAGCCCAGGCCCAGCAGCAGCCCGAAAAACAACAGCAGGTGACCGAAGCCCGGGGTCAGGGCGAAGCCCAGGCTGGCTGCTACCAGCAACACACCGAACAACGCCACCGATCGGGCGGCGCCGAGCAAGTCGGACAAATGACCGGAAACAATCACCGCCGCAAAGGTGCTGAGCATCGCCGCCGAAATCACACTGCCGGCGTCGTGTTCGTTACCGCCGCGCGAACCAATCAACAACGACAGCAAAAACGTCGAACCGTAGGACAACGACAACAGGTAACTGGCGAGGCAGAACAGGCCGAACAGCTTGCTTGAAACTGGGGGTATTGCGGTAGACATGACGCGGTTCCTTGACCGGCTGAATGAGCAGCGCGGCTATCTAACCACGCAGTGCCCAAATGTTAGGTCCGAGGTTATCGATTCCAGGGTTAGTGTTGGCCGGAGTAATGAGCGCATTTGTGGCCAGTGAGCAAGCTCTCTCGCCACACGTCACGCGCCGACTTAGTATGGCGTTTTCCACTTTTGACAAGGCACGTCCATGACGATCGAAATCCGCCCGGCGACCCCCAGTGACGCACCGCAAATCCTCGCGTTCATCACTGAACTGGCCGACTACGAACGTGCCCGCCATGAAGTCATCGCCAGCGTTGCCGATATCGAGCGCAGCCTGTTCAGCGAAGGCGCCACCGCCCATGGCCTGATTTGCCTGCGCGACGGTGCCCCCATCGGTTTCGCGGTGTTCTTCTTCAGCTATTCCACCTGGCTTGGCAGCAACTGCCTGTACCTCGAAGACCTCTATATCACCCCGGAACAGCGCGGCGGCGGTGCGGGCAAGACCCTGCTGCGGCAACTGGCGAAAATCGCCTGCGCCAACGACTGTGGCCGTTTCGAGTGGAGCGTGCTGGAGTGGAATACACCGGCCATCGATTTCTACAAATCCCTGGGGGCGCAGCCGCAGGAGGAGTGGGTGCGCTATCGGATGGATGGGGCGGTGTTGCGGGATTTTGCTTCGGGTAACTGAAACTTCTTAAAAGATCGCAGCCTTCGGCAGCTCCTACGGATCGATGTACACCGCCAAACCGCGGCGGACGATCCCGTGTAGGAGCTGCCGAAGGCTGCGATCTTTTTTTGTTGCGTCTCACAATATGGGATTGATATTTATATATTGAGATATGTCCCGTCTCAGGTTTATAGTCCCGCTCACTCACTGCCAAAAACCAAAACAGGTGAAGCGATGCAGGCGCAATTGATCGCGCTCGACTGGGGGACAACCTCATTACGTGCTTACAAACTGGCTGAAGGCGGCCAAGTGCTCGAACAGCGTTCGCTGTCGTCGGGGATCATGCAGCTGCCGAAAGCGCCGCGAATCATTGGCGGCCGGGAATGCACCGGTGGTTTCGAACTGGCCTTCGATGAGGCTTGCGGCGACTGGCTCGATGCCCAGCCGGATCTGCCGGTGATTGCCTGCGGCATGGTCGGCAGCGCCCAGGGCTGGCGCGAAGCGGCCTACCGCGATACGCCGGCGAATGTCGCCACGCTCGGTACTGCCTTGCAAACCGTGCGCAGCCTGCGCGGCGTCGATGTGCACATCGTGCCCGGCGTCATTGAGCGTTCGTCTTTGCCGAATGTGATGCGCGGCGAAGAAACCCAGGTGCTCGGCGTGCTGCAAAACCTGGCGAGCGAGGCGGGCGCTGATCTGCTGATCGGCTTGCCGGGCAGCCACTCGAAATGGGTGGAAGTGGCCGACGGCTGCATCATGCACTTCGACACTTTCATGACCGGCGAAGTCTTCGCTGTGCTGAGTCAACACAGCATTCTCGGACGCACCCAGCAATGTGGCGGGTCTTTCGATGGCGATGCGTTTGATCGCGGCGTGCGGGTCGCGTTGTCGGCGGACGGTGACATCGGTCCGCTGTCGACCCTGTTCAGCGCCCGCAGTCTCGGGCTGACCGGCGAGTTGAGCGCCACCGCCCAGGCGGACTATCTGTCCGGCCTGCTGATCGGCCACGAGCTGGTGGCGCTGGCCAACGTGCAACGGCGCCGGCGCAACAGCGTGCATCTGCCTTCGATCATCCTCATCGGTAACACCCAACTCTGTGCCCGCTACAGCCGTGCGCTCGACGCCTGCGGTTTTGCCCGGGTGATCCTGGCCGAACAGGCCACCGAACGCGGGTTGTGGCAACTGGCGCTGGCTGCCGGCCTGGTCACGTGCACCGCATCCCGTTAAACCTGACTGGAGTCCTGACATGCTCAAACAAGCCCTGGCGCAAAACGGCCTGATCGCGATCCTGCGTGGCCTGCGTCCGCAGGAAGCGGCGGACATCGGCGAAGTGCTGTACGCCGCCGGATTTCGCGTCATCGAAGTGCCGCTCAATTCCCCTGAGCCCTACGAAAGTATCCGCATCCTGCGCAGTACCTTGCCCGCCGATTGCCTGATCGGTGCCGGCACTGTGTTGACCCCGGAGCAGGTCGAACAAGTGAAAGCCGCGGGCGGCCAGGTGATCGTCATGCCCCATAGCGATCCGAAGGTTTTGCGCGCGGCGAAAGCGGCAGGGCTGTACCTGTCGCCGGGAGTCGCCACACCGACTGAAGCCTTCGCGGCACTGGCTGAAGGCGCCGATGTGCTGAAGCTGTTTCCGGCCGAGCAGATGGGCCCGGCAGTCGTCAAAGCCTGGCTCGCGGTGTTGCCGGCCGGAACCCTTCTGGCGCCGGTCGGCGGGATCACGCCGGACAACATGCAGTCGTTCATCGACGCCGGCGTCAAAGGTTTCGGCCTCGGCTCCGGCCTGTTCAAACCGGGCATGACGCCAGCGCAAGTAGCGGCCAATGCCGAGGCCTACGTCGCTGCCTGGAAAACCCTTCGCTAAGACTTCTTTGAGCGCCGAGCGCGCTGCATCTAATAAGAGAGCCAAAAGATGAAAATCACCAAACTGACCACCTTCATCGTTCCGCCGCGCTGGTGCTTCCTCAAGGTCGAAACCGACGAGGGCGTCACCGGTTGGGGCGAGCCCGTGGTCGAAGGCCGCGCCCACACCGTTGCCGCTGCCGTTGAAGAATTGTCCGACTACCTGATCGGCAAGGACCCGCGCAACATCGAAGACATCTGGACCGTGCTCTATCGCGGCGGCTTCTACCGTGGCGGCGCGATCCACATGAGCGCCCTGGCCGGTATCGACCAGGCCTTGTGGGACATCAAGGGCAAGGCGCTGGGCGTGTCGGTCAGCGACCTGTTGGGTGGCCAGGTGCGGGACAAGATCCGTGTGTATTCGTGGATCGGTGGCGACCGTCCGGCGGATACCGCGCGGGCGGCGAAAGAAGCGGTCGAGCGTGGTTTTACCGCGGTGAAAATGAACGGCACCGAAGAACTGCAATTCCTCGACACCTTCGACAAGGTCGACCAGGCCCTGGCCAACGTCGCTGCCGTGCGCGATGCCGTCGGCCCGAACGTCGGCATTGGCGTGGACTTCCATGGCCGGGTGCACAAGCCCATGGCCAAGGTGCTGATGAAGGAGCTTGATCCGTACAAGCTGATGTTCATCGAAGAGCCGGTGCTCAGCGAAAACTACGAAGCGCTCAAAGAACTGGCGCCGCTGACCAGTACGCCGATTGCCCTGGGTGAGCGCCTGTTCTCGCGCTGGGATTTCAAGCGTGTGCTCAGCGAAGGCTACGTCGACATCATCCAGCCGGATGCCTCCCACGCTGGCGGCATCACCGAAACCCGCAAGATCGCCAACATGGCCGAAGCCTACGACGTGGCGCTGGCGCTGCATTGCCCGCTGGGCCCGATTGCCCTGGCGGCGTGCCTGCAACTGGACGCGGCTTGCTACAACGCGTTCATCCAGGAACAGAGCCTGGGCATCCATTACAACGAGAGCAACGACCTGCTCGACTACGTCAAAGACCCACGGGTGTTCGACTACGACAAAGGCTTCGTGAAGATCCCGAACGGCCCGGGCCTGGGCATCGAGATCAACGAGGAATACGTGATCGAACGCGCCGCCATCGGCCACCGCTGGCGCAACCCGATCTGGCGCCATGCCGATGGCAGTTTTGCCGAGTGGTGAGTGCCTGACACACCACTGAACCCCTGTGGGAGCGAGCTTGCTCGCGATAGCGTCCTGTCAGTCACATCAATGCCGGATGTGCCGCCGTCATCGCGAGCAAGCTCGCTCCCACAGGGGGGGTAGTGCAAGTCTTCAAAATTGACCTCAATAACCATAAGAAGAGGCACCCCTCATGCAACCGCAAACCCTCACCGGGCAGGCGTCGTTGGTGACGCCCAGCCGCAAGCGTTTTTTCATCATGGTGCTGTTGTTCATCACTGTGGTGATCAATTACCTGGACCGCAGCAACCTGTCGATTGCCGCCCCGGCATTGACCAGTGACCTGGGCATCGACCCGATCCACGTCGGCCTGATCTTCTCCGCGTTCGGCTGGACCTACGCCGCCATGCAAATCCCCGGCGGCTGGCTGGTGGACCGCGTGCCGCCACGGATTCTGTACAGCGTCGCCTTGCTGCTGTGGTCGGTGGCCACGGTGATGCTCGGCTTTGCCGCCAGCTTCATCGCGCTGTTCGTGTTGCGCATGGCGGTCGGTGCCCTGGAAGCGCCGGCCTATCCGATCAACAGCCGCGTGGTCACCACCTGGTTCCCGGAGCGCGAGCGCGCCACGGCCATCGGTTTCTACACCTCCGGGCAGTTCGTCGGCCTGGCCTTCCTGACGCCGGTGCTGGCCTGGCTGCAGCACGAATTCGGCTGGCACATGGTGTTTGTCGCCACCGGAGCGGTGGGCATTGTGTGGGCGGTGATCTGGTACGCGGTGTATCGCGAACCACGGGATTTCAAAGGCGCCAATGACGCAGAGATTGATCTGATCCGCGAGGGCGGCGGGCTGGTGGATATCCAGGCCGAACAGGCCAAGGTCAAAGCCAGGTTCAGTTGGACCGACCTGGGGATCGTCCTGACCAAGCGCAAGCTGTGGGGCATCTACCTTGGGCAGTTCTGCCTCAACTCGACCCTGTGGTTCTTCCTCACCTGGTTCCCGACCTACCTGGTGAAGTATCGCGGCATGGACTTCATCAAATCCGGCCTGCTGGCGTCGCTGCCGTTTCTCGCGGCCTTTGTCGGTGTGCTGTGTTCCGGGTTCTTCTCGGACTTTTTGATCCGTCGCGGCTACACGGTGGGTTTCGCCCGCAAGTTGCCGATCATCAGCGGCCTGCTGATTTCCACCTCGATCATTGGCGCCAACTTTGTCGAGTCGACGCCCTTGGTGATTGCCTTCCTCGCGCTGGCGTTCTTCGGCAATGGCCTGGCCTCGATTACCTGGTCGCTGGTGTCGACCTTGGCTCCGGCGCGCTTGCTCGGGCTGACCGGCGGGGTGTTCAACTTCATCGGCAACCTGTCGGCGATTGCCACGCCTATCGTGATCGGCTTCCTCGCGACGGGTGATTCTTTTGCCCCTGCAATCACCTACATTTCGGTGCTGGCGTTGATTGGCGCACTGTCCTACATCTTGCTGGTGGGCAAGGTCGAGCGTATCAAGTTGTAGTCGTGGCATTCGGGCGACCATAATGCCGCCCGTTCACTCGCTCAACGGTAAAGGCTGGATATGCAGGAAGACGCCCCAAAAATCGCCAAGGACGCCGCGCCGACCGGCACCCAGACCCTGCTTCGCGGTTTGGGTGTGGTTCACGCCGTGGCCAGCGGCGCCCGGGATCTCAAGGAAATCGCCCGGCTGATTGGCACCACGCGCAGCACCACCCATCGCCTGGCCAGTTGCCTGGTGGATGAGCGTTATCTGCGGGTGGTGCCGCAAGTCGGTTATCTGCTGGGGCCGAAACTGATCGAGTTGGGCTTTCAGGCCCGTGAAGAGTTGCCGTTGGTGACCCTGGCCGGGCCGTATCTGGATGAGTTGTCGGCGTTGACCGGCGACACCATTCACCTGGCGATTCGTGAGGGTGACGAAGTGCTGTACCTGCACAAGAATCCGGGGCGCAATGGTCCGGAAATGCGTTCGCGGGTCGGCCATCGCATGCCGTTGGCGCGCACCGGGATCGGCAAGGCGCTGATGCTCGATGATTCGCCGCAAGAGTGGCAGCGCCTGTACGAAGTCAGCCTGCCGGTGGGTGGGAAAAACCAGTTCTGGCCGCAGCACCCGGAGCAATCCTGGGAGCAATTCGAGCAGCGCATGGTCGAGTACGTGGCCGGCGGTTATGCCTTCGACCTGGAAGACAACGAGCCGTCGATCCGCTGCGTAGCCGCGCCGATCCGCGATGCCAGCAAACGCATCGTCGCCGGTATCAGCATCGCCAGTACCGTACCGTATATGCCGCTGGAAAAAATGGCCGAGCTGATTCCCCTGATCAAAGGGGTCACGGCCCGGCTGTCGGCGGAGCTTGGCCTTAAGGTTTAAACCTTGAGGGTCGCCATGTCGATGACGAAGCGGTATTTCACGTCACCGGCGATCATGCGGGCGTAAGCCTCGTTGATCTGGCGGATGTCGAGCATCTCGATGTCGCAGGTGATGTTGTGCTCGGCGCAGAAATCCAGCACTTCCTGTGTTTCGGCGATGCCGCCGATCAGCGAGCCGGCGAGCACGCGACGCCCCAATACCAGTTTGGCGGCATGCACCGGTGGCTCCACCGGTTCGATCAACCCCACCAGGATATGCACGCCGTCGAAACGCAGCGTATCGAGGTATGGGTTGAGGTCGTGCTGCACCGGAATGGTGTCGAGCAGGAAATCGAAGTGACCGGCGGCAGCCTGCATCTGCGCGTCATCGGTGGACACGATCACATGGTCCGCACCCTGGCGGCGAGCCTCTTCGGCCTTGCTTGCCGAGCGGGTGAACAGCGTCACTTGCGCGCCCAGGGCCTTGGCGAACTTGATACCCATGTGGCCCAGGCCACCCATGCCGAGAATCCCGACCTTGTCACCGGCCTTCACGCCGTAGTGCTTGAGCGGCGAGTAGGTAGTGATGCCGGCGCACAGGATCGGCGCGGCGCTGGCCGGGTCCAGTGACTTGGGAATGCGCACCACGAAGTGCTCGCTGACCACGACGCTGTCGGAATAGCCGCCCATGGTGTTGCTACCGTCGACCCGATCCGGGGTGGCGTAGGTCAGGGTCGGGCCTTCGAGGCAGTATTGCTCCAGGTTGGCCTGGCAGGCTTCGCAGCTGCGGCACGAGTCGACCATGCAGCCGACACCGACCAGATCGCCGACTTTGTGCTGGGTGGCTTTCGCACCGACGGCGGTCACCTTGCCTACGATTTCGTGGCCGGGCATCAGCGGGTAAACGGCAATGCCCCACTCGTTGCGGGCCTGATGGATGTCGGAATGGCAGACGCCGCAGTAGAGAATCTCGATGGCAACGTCGTCAGGCCTTGGGCTGCGACGTTCGAATTTCACGGGGGCAAGGGGAGTGGTGGCCGACTGGGCGGCGTATCCGATGGCGGTGTACATGGTGAACCTCGCAAAAGCGCTGACGGGTGAGGTGGCGCATTCTGGGCGCCGAACCCTGTACCGGCCATGGTGATTCCTCCGGGTGTCATGCCTATTCCTCCGGCATGCGGGTGTGAGCCGTCGCATTGGTCCGCGGATCTGCGATGATGCTTTCGTCCCTTTTTCCGCGATTTTTTCTGTGAAGTGCCCCGATGCTGTTAACCCGTCACCTTGATGCCAATGCCACCCTGGTTTCGCTGATCGAGCCGCTGTCCACTCGCGACGGTTTCGTCCCGACTGCCTTGCCGGGCGTGCAGGTTCTGCGGGCCAGCTGCGATGTGGCCCGTGGGCCGCAGATCTACGAGCCGAGCCTGGTGATCATCGCCCAGGGCAGCAAACTGGCGTACCTGGGGCCGCGCACCCTGGAATATGGCGCAGGGCACTACCTGATTCAGGCGCTGCCGGTGCCTTTCGAGTGTGAAACCTTTGCCGCGCCGGACGGGCCAATGCTCGGGGTGTCGGTCGCGATCGACCGGGTGATGCTGGGCGAGTTGGTATTGGCGATGGGCCTGGCGCCGGGGCGGCATATTCCGGCGCAAACACCTGAGTCCATGACCTGCGCAGTGCTCGATGATGCGATGCGTGGTTGTGTCGAACGATTGTTGCGTTGCCTGCACGATCCGCTGGAATGCCAGATCATGGGGCAAGCGCGTTTGCGTGAGCTGCTGTTCGTCGCATTGCGCGGTCCGCAAGCCGATGTATTGCGAGCACTGGTGGAGCAGCAGGGGCAGTTCGCCCGGATCGCGGCCTCCCTCAGTCATCTGCATGCGCATTTTGCCGAACCGTTGAACGTCGAGACCCTGGCCAGTTGCGCGAACATGAGTGCATCGACCTTTCACGAGCATTTCAAGCGCAGCACCTTGTTGTCGCCGGTGCAGTATCTGAAGCGATTACGTCTGCTGCGGGCGCAGCAGTTGTTGGTGGGGGAGGGGTTGGGCGTGGCGCAGGTGGCGCATCGGGTGGGGTATCAGAGCACTTCGCAGTTCAGTCGCGAGTACAAAAGGTACTTCGAGCGTAATCCTGGCGACGAGCGTGCAGCCTGACTCACCGCCAATCCCCTGTGGGGGCGGCGGTGCGGCGATCCGACTGCTCGCGAAAACGGTGTGTCAGTCAGTATAAATGGTGAAGGATCAACCGTATTCGCGAGCAAGCCCGCTCCCACATTTGTCTTGTGGTGTGGCTTGAATCGCGGGCAACAAAAAGGCCCCCATGTCGGGAGCCTTGATGTTCAGCGGTTCGGCTTACATGTTCGGGTAAGTCGGGCCGCCAGCGCCTTCCGGTGTCACCCAGGTGATGTTCTGTGCAGGGTCCTTGATGTCGCAGGTCTTGCAGTGAACGCAGTTCTGGGCGTTGATCTGGAAGCGCTTCTCGCCGTCTTCCTTGGTGATCACTTCATACACGCCGGCCGGGCAGTAACGCTGTGCCGGTTCATCGTATAGCGGCAGGTTCTTGCTGATCGGGATGCTTGGGTCGGTCAGCTTCAGGTGGCACGGCTGTTCTTCTTCGTGGTTGGTGCCGGAGATGAACACCGAGCTCAATTTGTCGAAGCTGAGTTTGCCGTCCGGTTTCGGGTAGTCGATCTTCTTGCAGTCGGCCGCGAGCTTGAGGCAAGCGTAATCCGGCTTGGTGTCGTGCAAGGTGAAGGGCAGTTTGCCGCCGAAGATGTTCTGGTCCAGCCAGTTGAAACCGCCACCGACGATGGCGCCGAACTTGTGGATCGCCGGGCCGAAATTGCGGCTGGCGAACAGTTCTTCGTAGAGCCAGCTCTTCTTGAACGCGTCGACGTAGGTGGTCAGCTCTTCGGTGCCATCCTTCTCGGCGAACAGCGCGTCAGCCACGGATTCAGCGGCGAGCATGCCGGACTTCATCGCAGTGTGGCTGCCCTTGATCTTGGCGAAGTTCAGGGTGCCGAGGTCGCAACCGATCAGCGCGCCGCCCTTGAATACCATTTTCGGCAGCGAGTTCAGGCCGCCCTTGCTGATGGCACGTGCGCCGTAGCTGATGCGCTTGCCGCCTTCCAGGTACTGGGCAAGCACCGGGTGATGCTTGAGGCGCTGGAACTCGTCGAACGGCGACAGGTAGGTGTTGCTGTAGGACAGGTCGACGATCAGGCCAACCACGACCTGGTTGTTTTCCAGGTGGTAGAGGAACGAGCCACCGGTGTTCTCGGTGCCCATGATGTCCATCGGCCAACCGGCGGTGTGCACCACCAGGCCAGGCTGGTGCTTGGCCGGATCGACTTCCCAGATTTCTTTCAGGCCGATGCCGTAGTGCTGGGCATCAGCGTCAGTGTCCAGGTTGAAGCGCTTGATCAGTTGCTTGCCGATGTGGCCGCGGCAACCTTCGGCGAACAGCGTGTATTTGCCACGCAGTTCCATGCCGGGGGTGTACAGGCCTTCCTTCGGGTTGCCTTCGCGGTCGACGCCCAGGTCACCGGTGATGATCCCGCGAACCACGCCGTTCTCATCGATCAGCGCTTCCTGAGCGGCGAAGCCCGGGTAGATTTCCACGCCCAGGTTCTCGGCCTGCTGGGCCAGCCAGCGGCACAGGTTGCCCAGGGAGATGATGTAGTTGCCTTCGTTGTGCATGGTCTTGGGCACAAAGAAGTCTGGAATTTTCTGCGCGCTTTCAGCGTTCTTGAGAACGAAGATGTCGTCGCGGGTTACCGGCGTGTTCAGCGGCGCGCCGAGTTCTTTCCAGTTCGGGAACAGTTCGTTCAGGGCCCGTGGTTCGAACACGGCGCCGGACAGGATGTGAGCACCGACTTCGGAGCCTTTTTCGACCACGCAGACGCTGATTTCCTTACCGGCTTCAGCGGCCTTCTGCTTCAAGCGGCAAGCGGCGGAAAGACCAGCGGGGCCGGCACCGACGATGACCACGTCGAATTCCATGTATTCGCGTTCCACAGGTTATCTCCTACTCAAGGCTCAACAGTTTTTTTTCTAATTTGGAAGTCGGGTGTCGCATCCATGAATCCCGGCGCAACGCCGGAAGAGGACAATCGATTGACCACCTTTCTCTTTTGGTGGCGCATTATATCTACACCACTCTCAGCGTCCAATACAAACGTTTGTTTGAATTGGCTCAAGGCCAGAGAAATCAAAGTCACGCGCCTTATGAACGGCCATTTTGGCGTATTGACCGGAATAGGCGTTCCGGTCAAGATACGGGCGGTTTTGCGCTCGCCGTAGGCTGACTGTTGGTTTCAAGAGCACCTCTAAAGACAGGGCGATGGCAGTAGAGAGTGATGTGCTGCGCGGGTTTGATGTGCAGTTTACACGCCGCGATGTTGAATGACTCGTCAGTCACCACTGACGAACGGTCATCCAGATCATGAGCGATGGTCACTTGACAGCTTTGCCGGCGTTTTTGGAGGTGCCCTTGCGCCCGATGAGCATCAACCGCCAGGTTCGCCTAGGCGACTTTCTTTTCACCGGAGAGTAACGAGGAATCCATGAAGGTTCTTGTAGCTGTCAAACGCGTTGTGGATTACAACGTCAAGGTTCGCGTCAAGGCGGACAATTCCGGCGTCGATCTTGCCAACGTCAAGATGTCGATGAACCCGTTCTGCGAAATCGCCGTGGAAGAAGCCGTACGCCTGAAAGAGAAGGGTGTTGCGACTGAAATCGTCGTCGTCTCCGTAGGCCCGTCCACCGCTCAAGAGCAACTGCGCACCGCGCTGGCTCTGGGTGCCGACCGCGCCATCCTCGTCGAGTCCGCCGAAGACCTGACTTCCCTGGCTGTTGCCAAACTGTTGAAAGCTGTTGTCGACAAGGAACAGCCTCAGCTGGTGATCCTTGGCAAACAGGCCATCGACAGCGACAACAACCAGACTGGCCAGATGCTTGCTGCATTGAGCGGCTACGGTCAGGGTACGTTCGCTTCGAAAGTCGAAATCAGCGGCGACAGCGTAGCTGTCACCCGCGAAATCGACGGCGGCGCGCAGACAGTTTCCCTGAAACTGCCGGCCATCGTCACCACTGACCTGCGTTTGAACGAGCCGCGCTACGCGTCTCTGCCAAACATCATGAAAGCCAAGAAGAAGCCTCTCGAAGTGCTGACTCCGGATGCTTTGGGCGTTTCCACCGCCTCCACCAACAAGACTGTGAAAGTCGAAGCGCCGGCTGCACGCAGCGCGGGTATCAAGGTCAAGTCGGTGGCTGAACTGGTCGAGAAACTGAAAAACGAAGCGAAGGTAATCTAAATGACTATCTTGGTTATTGCTGAACACGACAACAAAGTGCTGGCCCCGGCCACGCTGAACACCGTTGCTGCTGCCGCCAAAATCGGTGGCGACATCCACGTTCTGGTTGCCGGCCAGGGCGCTGGCGCCGTGGCTGAAGCCGCTGCGAAAGTCGCTGGCGTGGCTAAAGTGCTGGTGGCCGATAACGCTGCCTACGCTCACCAGCTGCCGGAAAACGTTGCTCCTCTGGTTGCAGAGTTGGGTAAGGGCTACAGCCACATCCTGGCTGCCGCTACTTCCAACGGCAAAAACATCCTGCCGCGCGTTGCCGCTGCACTGGACGTTGACCAGATCTCCGAGATCATCTCGGTAGAAAGCGCCGACACCTTCAAGCGTCCGATCTACGCCGGTAACGCCATCGCTACCGTTCAGTCGAACGCTGCGGTCAAGGTGATCACCGTGCGTGCCACCGGTTTCGACCCGGTTGCAGCTGAAGGCGGCTCCGCTGCCGTTGAAGCTGTTGCTGCTGCCCACGACGCTGGCATCTCCAGCTTCGTTGGCGAAGAACTGGCCAAGTCCGATCGTCCGGAATTGACCGCTGCCAAAATCGTCGTTTCCGGCGGTCGCGGCATGCAGAACGGCGACAACTTCAAACACCTGTACGCCCTGGCCGACAAGCTGGGCGCTGCCGTCGGTGCTTCGCGCGCCGCGGTCGACGCAGGCTTTGTACCGAACGATATGCAGGTCGGTCAGACCGGCAAGATCGTTGCTCCACAGCTGTACATCGCCGTCGGTATCTCCGGCGCGATCCAGCACCTGGCCGGCATGAAAGACTCCAAAGTGATCGTTGCGATCAACAAGGACGAAGAAGCGCCGATCTTCCAGGTGGCCGATTACGGCCTGGTGGCGGACCTGTTCGAAGCCATCCCTGAGCTGGAGAAGCTGGTCTAATCCGGCTGCTTCACTTATAAAGAGCCCGGCCTTTTGGTCGGGCTTTTTTTTGTTCCGGATTTGAATGGGAGTGTGATGCCATGGATCTGCGTCGCCTGTGCGGCTGGTCGTTGCTGCTGCTGGGACTGTCGGCTATGCCGGCACTGTCTGTCGCCGCGGGTAAATGCGAGCGCCTGGTGGTCACCGGCAGCCCGGATGCGCCACCGTACCTGTGGCAAGACCCGCAGAATCCCAAATACCTGATCGGTGCCAGCGCCGATTTGCTGCAGCAAGTGGCGGGGGAGTTGGGGCTCAAGGTCGAACTGCTTTATGCCGGCAAACGCGCCCAGGCCCTGGACGAAGTGCGCAGTGGGCGCATGGACATGCTGGCGGACGCGGCGTTGACCGTCAGCGAGCTGGAAACCCTGGATTACATTCATCCAGCCTTGCTGGAAAACGACTATCTGGTCTGGACTCGCAAGGACTCGACCCTGGTCTACAACGAAGCACAGGACCTGCACGGCCATCTCGGTGCCGTGTCGGAAAAGGCCCGATTGACCGCGCAATTCAGCACCTTTGCCGGGCAGCAACTGACCCTCACGCGCACGTCCAACCTGACCCAGGCCTTTCAGAAACTGCTGTTGGGCGAGGTCGAGTTTGTACTGGCAGGGCGTTACTCGGGCATGGCGACTGCACAGACACTGGGCATGGCCGCTGATCTGATCGCACGCTCACAACCGGTCGACAAACCTGGCCTGTACCTGGCGATTTCCCATGACTCGGCCTGCAACGATCCGTGGTTGCGCGGACAGTTGGCCAAAAAGATGACAGAATTGCCCGCGTCCGGACTGACGGAGGCCGTGCTGATGCGCAATATCGAGCGATGGAAAGCACAACGCTCACAACCACAGCCAATCCCCCAGCAACAACCCGTCAGTACCCCAAAACAGTAAGGATTTTCAGTGAGTATTCGACCTCTTTTCGCTGCCGTGGCCTTTGCCGCCCTGGCGGGTTGTGCAACCGATCCTGCGCCGAATGAACAGATTCGCCTGACCGAACAGGCACTCGAACAGGCCAAGGCCGTGGGCGCCACGGCAGACGATGTGCCGGAAATGAAACTGGCCGAAGACAAGTTCAACCGCGCCAAGGGCAACATGACCGATCAATCCTTCAAAAACGCACGCATGCGGGCCGAACAGGCCGAACTCGATGCGCGCCTGGCTGAAGCCAAGGTGTTGACGGCCAAGAGCGAGGAACAGTTGAACGTGCTCAACACCCGCATCGCCCGCCTGCGCAAGCAACTGGGAGATGCCCAATGAGCCTCAAGAGCAAAGCCCTCGGCGGTTTGATCCTGGCAGGCTGCGTGAGCCTCTTTGGCTGCGCCAGCCAGCACAGCGAGTCCGCGTTGCAGCAGGCCGGTGCCGACTTTCAGAAGGTCAAGGAAGACTCCAATGTACTGCGAATCGCCCCCAAGGACGTGATTCGCGCCGGTGAATCCCTGGCCCGTGCCGATCGCCTGTCCAGCTATTGGGGCAGCGGTTCGGACGTGGTGCATTACGCCTACCTGAGCCAGCGCTACAGCGCCATTGCCCGGGAACACACCAATCAGGTGCTTAACGAAGAGCAGGCGGCAAAACTCGAACTGGAACGGCAGCGCCTGCAACTGGCACTGCGTGAGTCCAAACTGTTCAGCGTGCAGCAGCAAGGCAAATGGCTCGAGGAGCAGATCCTTGCATTGACCACTAGCCAGACCGACCGCGGGCTGGTGATGACCTTGGGCGATATGCTGTTCGACACCGGCGAAGCGGAATTGAAGCCGTCGGCCAACCGTGTGGTGTTGAAGATCGTGCAGTTCCTGCAACTCAACCCCAAGCGTGTGGTGCGGATCGAAGGTTATACGGACAGTACCGGGGGCAAGCAGGAAAACCTCAAGCTGTCCCGCGACCGCGCACAATCGGTGGCTGACGTGCTGATGGACCTGGGTATCGACGACAAGCGCATCCAGGTCGAAGGTTATGGCGACGAGTATCCGGTGGACGCGAATGCGTCGGAACGGGGTCGGGCGCAGAATCGTCGGGTGGAAATTGTGTTTTCCGACGAAAAGGGCCAGCTCGGCGCCGCCCGGTAGGAGCTGGCGGAGCCTGCGATCTTTTGATCTTGCTCTTGCTCTTGATACTCAAGTGGGGCTGGAAAGATCGCAGCCTCGTTTCACTCGACAGCTCCTACAACCCGGCCTGCCATGCAGCGCCGGGTTTTTTTTGCCTGCCGATTACCGCACAAAACAGTACAGATTTTGCTGACACTGCACTGTACGGTCGACTATTGTGGCAACTGTTCCCGTACACTTCTAAACTGTTCCGGTATTGTTTCACACAAGAATAAAATGCCCGTGAAATCGAGTGCTGCGTCATGACCAACCTTTTGCTCTATCAACGTATTGCTCAACAACTGGCCGAAGACATCCGCCGTGGGGTCTATCAGCCGGGGGAGCGCGTGCCTTCGGTGCGCAAGATGAGCTCGCAACTCAATGTCAGCCATGCGACGGTGTTGCAGGCGTATGCCAATCTCGAAGATCAAGGGTTGATCCGCGCCCGGCCGCAGTCGGGTTACTACGTGCACCAGACGCCGGCACTCACCGCGCCGACGCCGGACATCGCCCGGGTCGAGCGCCCCGGGCTGGTCACCCGCAGCAGCATCATTCAGCAAGTGCTGGTCGAATCCCGTCGTGAAGGTGTCTTCCCGCTGGGCGCTGCGGTGCCGAGTGTCGACTATTTGCCGGTGCGGGCACTGCATCAGCAATTGGCCAAGGTCACCCGTTTCCATAGCCCGCGGGCCTTCAGCTACATGTTCAGCCCCGGTTTCGAGCCGTTGCGCCGACAGGTGGCGATCCGCATGCGCGATGCCGGCGTGGTGGTCGATCCGTCGGAGGTGGTGATCACTCACGGTTGTGTCGATGCGCTGCAGATGTCCCTGCGCGTGCTGACCCGTCCGGGCGATCTGATCGCGGCCGAGTCGCCGACCTATTACGGCTTGCTGCAACTGGCTGACCTGCTGGGCCTCAAGGTCATCGAGATCCCCAGCGATCCCGCCACGGGCATGAGCCTGGAAGCCCTGCAACTGGCGGCCAACCAATGGTCGATCAAGGCGTTGGTGCTGACCACCCGACTGAGCAATCCATTGGGCGGCACCATGCCCGAGGAGCGGCAGAAACAATTGCTGCGCCTGGCGTCGGACTTCGATATCCAGGTTGTCGAAGACGATATCTACGGTGAGTTGATGTTCGAGCAGGGGCGCACCAAGTCCCTCAAGGCCTACGATCGGCTGGACCGGGTGATCTATTGCTCGAGCTTCTCCAAGACCCTGTCGCCTGGCGTGCGGATCGGCTGGATGATTGCCGGCAAGTACCAGCAGGAGATCCAGCGCTTGCAGACCTTCAGTACGCATTCCGCGTGCAGCGTGACCCAGATGGGCATTGCCGCGTACCTGGAAAACGGCGGGTACGACCGGCATTTGCGTTTCATCCGTCAGGAATACCGGAAAAACCTCAGTGCCTTCCAGCTGGCCGTGCAGCAGTATTTCCCGGAAGGCACGCAGATGACCCGGCCTACCGGCGGCTTCATTCTGTGGGTCAGCCTGCCGGGGCGGGTCAACACGCAAGAGTTGCACGTGCGGGCATTGCAGCAGGGCATCAGTATCGCGCCGGGACTGATCTTCAGTAATACCGAGCAATTCAATCACTGCATCCGGCTCAACTGCGGCATCCCGTGGAACCGTGAAGCCGAGCGCGCATTGATGACCCTGGGCATGCTGGCCACCCAACTCTGCCAGGAGATGGCCGTCGGTTTGTAACAGGCTGCGACTACGCTTGTCTTGTGGGCTGCAACAGGCCAGCATATGCATCTCTGCCGTTTGCACCCACCGTTGGATACATGAAACCGACTTTTCCTGCCGCCTGGCTTTTGCTCTGCCTGATTGCGAGTATTCAACCGGCATCCGTCGTGGCGGCTACCGAGCAGGATCAGGCAACCGGCAGTTTCCACGTCGCACCGATAGACACCGCACCTGTAAAAAAAGCCTCGGCGGCGAGTAAGCAGGCTGCGCCCGTGAAAAAGCGTCCGCCCATTGCCTCCAAATCGAAACCGGCCAGCGAGGTGGTAAAGACCGAGCTTCCATCTGCCAAGCTGGACCTGAGCTTGCCCAAGGATATGGTTCAAGAGCTCAAGCCGGTCGGAACGGTGCCGTTGGTCAGGCGTGAACCGTTGTTACCCCAGATGTTCGGTGACAAAAGCGGCAGCAGCGAGTTCCAGCTCAATGGCCGCCTGCTCAGCAACGAAATGCAGCTGCAACTGCGAAATGAAGAACGCCACGAGGTCGAAGGCGCGGCACTGGATTTCGAGTTCAAGCAGTAACCCCGTCAGGATCCGCGAGCCGCAGGCCAGACGCTTTGTCGGAGACTGGCCGGTCATGCCCGTTTGCGTTGAAAAACCCGCTCGCAGGTAATTTAAAACAACTGTTTAAGCGGGTACTCTGTGCCCCGTCCATTAACACATTGCTCGTCGCGAGGAGCTTGTCGTCATGAAATGCCGTGAGGGCTGTGGCGCTTGTTGCATTGCCCCTTCCATCAGTTCGCCGATTCCCGGTATGCCAAACGGCAAGGCCGCGGGGCAGCGTTGCCTGCAACTTTCCTCCGATAACCTTTGCAGTATTTTCGGCCAGCCGGAACGGCCGACGGTGTGTTCTGCCTTCGAGGCCGACCCCGAGGTGTGCGGAAGCAGCAGCGAAGAGGCTATCCGGTTGATTGGCTGGTGGGAACAAATGACGGCGGCGTGATGTGTGGGCTTGCACCTCCGAAAAACCTGAAGGTGATCGGAGGTGCAAGCCCAACGAACGGAACTTCAACAATAAGGAATAAGACTATGGGTTCGCTGCATCGTATGGCTGTGTTGTGTGGTTTGACGGTTGCGCTGGCTACCTCGACGGCCCAGGCCGAAGACTGGAAAGTCAAAAAGGACGAAGACGGCATCAAGATCTCCCTGAGTGAAGTGGCCGGCTCCGACTACAAGGCTTACCAGGGCGTCACATTGATGAAGACCACCATGGCCAAGCTGCGTGCGTTGCAGGAAGACGTGCCCGGAGCCTGCGCCTGGATTCACGAATGCAAAACCCAGAAGCTGCTCAAGCACGAAGGTGACCAGAGCTGGACCTACACCCAGTTCAACACCCCGTGGCCGGTTACTCCCCGTGATTCGGTGTTGCACGTCACCACCATCGAAGGCGCCGATGGCAGCCTGACCCGCAAGCTTGAAGGCGTACCGAAGTACATTCCTGAAGAAAAAGGCTTCGTCCGGGTCGCCAAGGTCGACGGTTTCTGGAAGTTCGTCCCCAAGGGCGACCAGATCGAAGTGACCTATCAGGTGCACACTGAGCCGGGCGGCAGCGTGCCGTCGATGGTGGCCAACAAGTTCGTGGTGGATGCCCCGTTCAATACCTTGAAAGCCCTCAAGGAACGCGCCGAGAAGTAAATGTCTCGCGCTTTTGAGGTGACTTCGTAACGCCCCGACTCGATCGGGGCGTTTGCGTTTTTGACCGCTGCGCAGGCTTTAATTTGTTTCTGGATATGCGTTGCACGAAATTTTCACCCACTCTCCAAGACAATTCGCCGGCTCTCCCGTAACACCCTGTGTATTGCTGAATGCAGGATGAAAGAGTCGGGATGAGGGTAGTTATCAATGGCAATGCTGCCGTTGATCGTGCAACATTTGCGCACCGCGCAAACCCCCAGGCCTGGTACGGGCCGAAAAGAGGGCAAGGCGCAGCTGTATTTTTGAAACTTCAACTTCCAATGGGTCCTAAAACGACATGGCAATCCCGGACGCCCTGAATCAGCAGCGAGCTTCTAGTCGCCTGCTGCAACCGACCGTCAAATCGCATCTGGCCTACACGCTGTTGTGTGCCCTGGTCATGATGGTCATGTTCAGCCTGCTGCGCGTCGCGCTGCTGGCTTACAACAGCTCGATGATCCTCGACACACCGGCCTCGACCTTCCTCGAGGCATTCGCCAACGGTCTGCGTTTCGACCTGCGCCTGGTGGTCTATCTCAGTATCCCGTTGCTGCTGGCCTTGTTCAGTGCCCGGGCCATGGCCGCACGCGGGCTGTTCCGTCTGTGGTTGACGATCGTCTCCAGCATTGCGCTGTTCCTGGGCCTGATGGAGATGGACTTCTATCGTGAGTTCCACCAGCGCCTCAACGGGCTGGTCTTCCAGTACGTCAAGGAAGATCCGAAAACCGTGATGAGCATGCTCTGGTACGGTTTCCCGGTGGTCCGTTACCTGCTGGCCTGGGCCGTGGGCACCTGGATCCTGAGCCTGGCGTTCAAGGGCGCCGACCGTGCGACCCGCCCTCGTGGCCCGTTCAGTGGCGGCAGCATCGGCACACGCCAGGTTGCGCCGTGGTACTCGCGTATCGCGGTATTCGTGGTGTGCCTGCTGGTTTGCGTGGTCGCTGCCCGTGGCACCCTGCGCCAGGGCCCGCCGCTGCGTTGGGGTGACGTCTATACCACCGACTCGAATTTTGCCAACCAGTTGGGCCTCAACGGCACGTTGTCGCTGGTAGCCGCCGCCAAGAGCCGGATGTCCGAAGATCGCGACAATATCTGGAAGGCGACCCTGCCGCAGCCACAAGCCCAGCAAGTGGTGCGTGACATGCTGGTGCTGCCGGCCGAGAAACTGGTGGATGCCGACACCGCGGCGGTACGTCGCGATTACACCCCTCCAGCCGACAAGACCCTGCCGATCAAAAACGTCGTCGTAATCCTGATGGAAAGCATGGCCGGTCACTCGGTGGGTGCTCTGGGTGGCCCGGGCAACATCACGCCTTACCTCGACAAACTGTCGAAGGAGGGCTTGCTGTTCGACCGCTTCTTCTCCAACGGTACCCATACCCACCAGGGCATGTTCGCCACCATGGCCTGCTTCCCGAACCTGCCGGGCTTCGAATACCTGATGCAGACCCCGGAAGGCAGCCACAAGCTGTCCGGTCTGCCGCAGTTGCTCAGCGCCCGCGACTTCGACGACGTGTATGTCTACAACGGCGATTTCGCCTGGGACAACCAGTCGGGTTTCTTCAGCAACCAGGGCATGACCAACTTCATCGGCCGTAACGATTTCGTGAATCCGGTGTTCTCTGATCCGACCTGGGGCGTGTCCGACCAGGACATGTTCGACCGTGGCCTGGTCGAACTCAAGGCGCGGGAAAACGGCAAGCCGTTCTATGCCTTGCTGCAAACCCTGTCCAACCACACGCCTTACGCCTTGCCGACGCCATTGCCGGTTGAGCGCGTGACCGATCGTGGCAGCCTGAACGAACACCTGACCGCCATGCGTTACTCGGACTGGGCGCTGGGCCAGTTCTTTGAAAAGGCCCGAAAGGAGCCGTACTTCAAGGAAACCCTGTTTGTCATCGTCGGTGACCACGGTTTTGGTAACGAACAGCAGATCACCGAAATGGACCTGGGCCGCTTCAACGTGCCGATGCTGATGATCGCGCCGGGCATCCAGGACAAATTCGGCCAGCGTGACCACACCGTGGGCACTCAGATCGACATCGTGCCGACCATCATGGGCCGCATTGGTGGTGAGGTGCGTCATCAGTGCTGGGGGCGCGACCTGCTCAACCTGCCCGAAGGCGACGCCGGTATTGGTGTGATCAAGCCGTCGGGCAGCGAGCAGACCACGGCCATCCTTACCGCAGACCAGATTCTGGTCCTGCCGAAGGACAAGGACATGGCGCCGAAGTTGTATCAGTATGAATTGGGGGACAAGCCTCGCGCCGAAGTCATTGCCGATGCGCCGCGTACCGCCGAGTTGAAACTCAAGCTCGAAGCGTTCCTGCAAACAGCGACCAAGAGCCTGCTGGACAACACCGCCGGTGTTGTTGATGGCAAGCCGGACTAAGTTGTGACGCAATAGAAAAGAGGCCCTTCAAGGGCCTCTTTTTTTTGCCTGGCGGATATTTATATTCGGCCAAGCAAGAGCAGGATCAACAGCACCACCAATACGACGCCGATGATTCCGGACGGGCCGTAACCCCAACTTCTGGAGTGCGGGAAGACCGGTAAACCACCGATCAGTAACAGGATCAGAATGATGATCAGTATTGTGCCCATGTCTATTTCCTTGTCGAAAATGCAGTGGATTGACCATGCCAATCAAGGTCAGCTGGAATGAAGTAGATTCGAGCTGCTTAAAAATTCCGACTCTTGCGGTTGCAGGAAAATTCCAAGTTTTTTTGAAGTATTTCGGACGGGTTCTTATTTCTTTTGTAGTTGCCTTGGTTGCGTCTGGCGCTCCCGCAGTTTGCTCGGGCCATTCAGCAATCTGATGGAGCGTGGGTCGGGCAATTTCCTTCGCTACACTCGGTGCATCTTCCGAGAACAACAAGGCTGTTTGCTATGCAAAATCGCATGATGATCACTGGTGCAGGCTCTGGCCTGGGTCGCGAAATCGCGCTGCGCTGGGCGCGTGAAGGCTGGCAACTGGCCTTGTCGGACGTTAGCGAGCCCGGCTTGCAGGAAACCCTCAAGCTGGTCCGCGAAGCGGGCGGCGACGGTTTTATCCAGCGTTGCGACGTACGCGATTACAGCCAGTTGACTGCGTTCGCCCAGGCCTGCGAGGTCAAGCTCGGCGGCATCGATGTCATCGTCAATAACGCGGGTGTAGCGTCTGGAGGGTTTTTCAGTGAGTTGTCCCTGGAGGACTGGGACTGGCAGATCGCGATCAACCTGATGGGCGTGGTCAAGGGCTGCAAGGCTTTCCTGCCACTGCTGGAAAAAAGCAAAGGTAAAATCATCAACATCGCGTCCATGGCGGCGCTGATGCAAGGCCCGGCGATGAGCAACTACAACGTGGCCAAGGCGGGCGTGGTGGCGTTGTCCGAAAGCCTGCTGATCGAGCTGGCGCATCAGGAAGTCGGCGTGCATGTGGTGTGTCCGTCGTTCTTCCAGACCAACCTGCTGGACTCCTTCCGCGGCCCGACTCCGGCCATGAAAGCCCAGGTCGGCAAGTTGCTGGAAAGCTCGCCGATCAGCGCCGCCGACATCGCCGACTACATCTATCGGCAGGTCGCCGCCGGCGAGTTCATGATCCTGCCCCACGAGCAGGGACGCATGGCCTGGGCGATCAAGCAGAAGAACCCGCAATTGCTCTACAACGAAATGACCGCCATGGCCGACAAAATGCGCGCCAAGGCCAGGCAATCGGCAAGCTGATCTTGCCCGCAGGCAATGCTGTGGTTAGGGTGGCCGCCATCGGCCATCCTCGCGAGACGCTTGCATGCTCAATTACCTGTGGTTTTTCCTCGCCGCGCTGTTCGAAATTGCCGGTTGTTTTGCCTTCTGGATGTGGTTGCGCCAGGGTAAAAGCATGTGGTGGGTGGTGCCGGCGCTCCTGAGCCTGACCCTGTTTGCCCTGCTGCTGACCCGGATCGAAGCCACCTACGCCGGCCGCGCCTATGCCGCTTACGGAGGCATCTACATCATTGCCTCGATCGGCTGGTTGGCCGTGGTCGAGCGGATTCGCCCCCTGGGTTCGGACTGGCTCGGCGTGGCGCTGTGTGTGATCGGCGCGAGCATCATTCTGTTCGGGCCTCGATTCTCCGTGTCCTGACAGACCAGCCCCTACATTCAATCGGCCTGTCAGACCTTTCCGTAAGTGCCGTACGTCAAGGGCTGTCAGTCCGGTCTGGTTTGCTGTCGGAGCATTGTGGGTGTACGTCGGGCCGGGCATCTTCAAGGGCCAGAAACCCCTGAAGGACACTCCTCATGCTCGTACTCACTCGTGTTGTGGGCGAAACCATTTCCATCGGTGACAACATTACCGTGCGCGTTCTCGCGATCAATGGAAACAACATTCGCTTTGGCGTCGAAGCGCCCCGGGACGTCAACGTGCACCGCTGCGAAATCTACGAACGCATCCAGAAAAAACTGGCGAAAACCAAGGGGCGCTGAAGACTTCAGTCAAACAGGTGTTTGGGCACGTCGTGCTTGAGCATCAGTTGGCACTGCTCGCTTTCCGGGTCGAAGACAATCAGTGCCTGGCCCTTGGTCAGCGCCTGGCGCACGCGCAGTACACGGGTTTCCAGGGGCGTGTCGTCACCATTGTCCGTGCCGTCGCGGGTCACGAAATCCTCGATCAGGCGGGTGAGGGTGTCGACTTGGAGTTGGTCGTGGGGGATCAGCATAGGCACCTCGGTTGGATCAATGGCGCGATGCTACGGCGATTGGCCGGTATCGGCTAGCCTGGGATTTGATGTCGTCTGCTCTGACGCCATCGCGAGCAAGCTCGCTCCCACAGGGTTCAGTGGCGAACCGGGTAATTGTGTTCACCACCGATCAACTGTGGGAGCGAGCTTGCTCGCGATGGCGATCTCTCCAGCAACAAAAAAACCGGATCAGCTCTCCGAACGCTGCCCCACCAGGCTGTCCACCGACGGTACCCGCGTGTCGCTTTCCATCTGAGTGTCATGTTCGAGCTGATGGCTGAAGCGATCCAGTGAGCCCTTGGCCGGTTGTGCATCGCTGGCAAACACGGGCGGGCTGAGGATGTACGCACCGAGCAGGCGGCTCAGGGCGGCGAGGCTGTCGATGTGAGTGCGCTCGTAACCGTGGGTGGCATCGCAGCCGAAGGCGAGCAGGGCGGTGCGAATATCGTGGCCGGCGGTGACCGCCGAGTGTGCGTCGCTGAAGTAGTAGCGGAACAGGTCCCGGCGTGCCGGCAACTCGTTGTCGCTGGCCAGGCGCAAGAGGTGGCGCGACAGGTGATAGTCATAGGGCCCGCCGGAATCCTGCATCGCGATGCTCACCGCGTGCTCGCTGGAGTGTTGGCCTGGCGCGACCGGTGCGATGTCGATGCCGACGAACTCACTGACATCCCAGGGCAGCGCCGCCGCCGCGCCGCTGCCGGTTTCTTCGGTGATGGTGAACAGCGGATGGCAGTCGATCATCAGTTCTTCGCCACTGTCGACGATGGCCTTGAGCGCCGCCAGCAGTGCGGCCACCCCGGCCTTGTCGTCGAGGTGACGGGCACTGATGTGGCCGCTTTCGGTGAACTCCGGCAGCGGGTCGAAGGCGACGAAATCGCCGACGCTGATGCCCAGCGACTCGCAGTCGGCACGGGTGGCGCAGTAGGCGTCCAGGCGCAACTCGATGTGATCCCAACTGATTGGCATCTCATCCACGGCGGTATTGAATGCGTGCCCGGAAGCCATCAGCGGCAAGACGCTGCCACGGATCACACCACTGTCGGTAAACAGGCTGACCCGGCTGCCCTCGGCAAAACGGCTGGACCAGCAGCCGACGGGCGCGAGGGTCAGGCGGCCGTTGTCTTTCACTGCACGTACCGCCGCGCCGATGGTGTCCAGGTGGGCGGAAACGGCGCGGTCGGGGCTGTTCTTCTTGCCCTTGAGCGTGGCGCGGATGGTGCCGCGACGGGTCAGCTCGAAGGGAATGCCCAGTTCTTCAAGGCGTTCGGCGACGTAGCGCACGATGGTGTCGGTGAACCCGGTGGGGCTGGGAATGGCGAGCATTTCCAGCAGCACTTTTTGCAGGTAACCGAGGTCCGGCTCGGGGATTTTGCTGGTCATGGAAACTCCTGATTGGTTATCGCCTGTTCGGCCGCCTTCGCGAGCAAGCCCGCTCCCACAGGGGAATGCGATCACATGTGGGAGCGGGCTTGCTCGCGAAGGGGCCAGCCCAGGCAACGCATCACTAAGAGACCACCGGCTGACTGTACGGAAACAACAGATCCACAAACCGCTCCGCTGTCGGCTGCGGTTCATGGTTGGCCAGCCCGGCTCGTTCGTTGGCTTCGATAAACACATAGTCCGGCTGGTCAGCGGCCGTCACCATCAGGTCGAGGCCAACCATGGGAATGTCCAGTGCCCGCGCGGCCCGTACCGCCGCATCCACCAGCGTCGGGTGCAGGATCGCCGTGACGTCTTCAAGCACGCCGCCGGTATGAAGGTTCGCCGTGCGTCGCACGAACAGGTGCTCACCGGCCTGCAGAATGCTGCTGTAGTCGTATCCGGCTGCACGCAAGGTGCGCTGGGTTTCCTGGTCCTGCGGGATCTTGCTTTCGCCGCCCGTGGCCGCCTGTCGCCGCCGGCTCTGGGCTTCGATCAATGCACCGATGGAGTGCTGGCCGTCGCCCACCACTTCGGCTGGCCGGCGAATGGCGGCAGCGACCACTTCAAAACCGATCACCACAATGCGCAGGTCCAGGCCTTCATGGAAACTTTCCAGCAGCACGCGGTTGTCGAAGTGGCGAGCGGCTTCTATGGCTTGCTGCACTTCCTCGATGGTGCGCAAATCCACCGCCACCCCTTGGCCCTGTTCACCATCCAGCGGCTTGACCACCACGCGCTGGTGTTCATCGAGGAAGGCCAGGTTGTCATCGGCGTTACCCGCCAGTTGCTGCGCCGGCAGGTTCAAGCCGGCAGCCTTGAGCACTTTGTGGGTCAGGCTTTTGTCCTGGCACAGGGTCATGCTGACGGCGCTGGTCAGGTCGCTCAGGGATTCGCGGCAGCGTACCCGGCGCCCGCCATGGCTGAGGGTGAACATCCCGGCGTCGGCGTCATCGACGTGCACATCGATGCCACGACGGTGTGCTTCCTCGACAATGATCCGCGCGTAGGGGTTGAACGCGGCTTCCGGGCCGGGCCCGAGAAACAACGGCTGATTGATGCCGTTCTTGCGCTTGATGGCGAAGGTCGTCAGGTTGCGAAAGCCGAGCTTGGCGTAAAGGCTTTTCGCCTGGCGGTTGTCGTGCAGCACCGACAGGTCGAGGCAGGCAAGCCCGCGACTCATGAAGTGTTCGATCAAATGCCGCACCAGCACTTCACCGACACCCGGCCGCGCACAATGCGGGTCGACCGCCAGGCACCACAGGCTGCTGCCGTTCTCCGGATCATTGAAGGCCTTGTGGTGGTTGAGGCCCATGACGCTGCCGATGACTGCGCCGCTGTCTTCGTCTTCGGCCAGCCAGTACACCGGGCCGCCCAGATGACGCGGCGTCAGCAGGGTGGCATCGATGGGCAACATGCCGCGGGCCTGATACAGCTGGTTGATCGCCTGCCAGTCGGCATCGCTTTGCGCGCGTCGAATGCGGAAACCGCGAAACACCCGGGTTGCCTGCCGGTAGTCGCTGAACCACAGGCGCAAGGTATCGGACGGGTCGAGGAACAGCTGCGTCGGCTCCAGCCCCAGTACTTGCTGGGGCGCGGCGACGTACAGGGCAATGTCCCGCTCGCCGGGTTGCTCGTTGAGCAACTCTCCGGCCAGGCTCGCGGCATCGGCAAAGGTGTGTCCGATCAGCAAGCGCCCCCAGCCGCAATGCACGGCGATCGGCGCACCGCCGAGTTCACAGCGATCCTCGGCCAGGCGTGCCTGCAAGCGTTCATAGGAGGGTGACTGGCCGCGCAACAGGCGTTGGCTGATAGCCGTGGCGTGAGGTTTCATCGGTCAGATTCCTTGTTCGCTGAGCCACAGGTTGAGGGCCGCCAGTTGCCACAGCTTCGAGCCGCGTAACGGTGTCAATTGCCCCTGTGGATCAGTCAGTAGACGGTCGAGCATCGCGGGGTTGAACAGGCCGCGATCCTGGCTGGGATCAAGCAGCAGTTCGCGCACCCATTCCAGCGTATCGCCCTGCAAATGCTTGAGGCCCGGCACCGGGAAGTAACCTTTCTTGCGGTCGATCACTTCACTGGGAATCACTTGTCGCGCGGCTTCTTTCAAGACTTGCTTGCCGCCGTCCGGCAGTTTGAAACGCCCCGGAATCCGTGCCGAGAGCTCCACCAGGCGGTAGTCGAGAAACGGCGTGCGCGCTTCCAGGCCCCAGGCCATGGTCATGTTGTCGACCCGTTTGAGCGGGTCGTCCACCAGCATCACCGTACTGTCCAGACGCAAGGCCTTGTCCACCGCCGTATCGGCACCGGGCTGGGCGAAATGGGCTTTGACGAAGTCACCGGCGGCGTCATTCGCGGTCAGCCATTTCGGTTGCACGGTGGCGGCGTAGTCGTCGTAACTGCGGTCGAAAAATGCTTCGCGGTACGCGGCATATGGATCGCTCGCGCCGTCCACTTGCGGATACCAGTGGTAACCGGCGAACAGTTCATCGGCGCCCTGGCCGCTCTGGACCACCTTGCAATGTTTGGCCACTTCCCGAGACAACAGGTAGAAGGCGATGCAGTCGTGGCTGACCATCGGTTCGCTCATGGCACGGAACGCGGCGGGCAGTTGTTCGATGATTTCCTTTTCGTCGATGCGCAGTTGGTGATGTTGCGTGCCGTAGTGTCGGGCGATCAGGTCCGAATACTGGAACTCGTCCCCGCGCTCGCCACCGGCATCCTGGAAACCGATGGAGAAGGTCGACAGATTGTCCACGCCGACTTCCCGCAACAGGCCCACCAGCAGACTTGAGTCGACGCCGCCGGACAACAGCACGCCGACATCCACTGCCGCGCGTTGGCGGATGGCGACCGCTTCGCGGGTGCTGTCGAGCACACGGTCGCGCCAGTCTTCGAGGGTCAGATCCATCTCATCGGCGTGAGGGCCATAGGGCAGGGTCCACCAGGTTTTCTGCTCGGTGCGGCCATCGGCTTCGATGCGCATCCAGGTGGCCGGCGGCAGTTTTTCGATGCCCGCCAGCAAGGTGCGCGGTGCCGGGACCACGGCGTGGAAATTCAGATAGTGATTGAGCGCCACGGGATCGAGGATCGGGCTGATGTCGCCGCCCTTGAGCAATGCCGGCAGCGCCGAGGCGAAGCGCAGGCGCTGGCCGGTGCGTGACAGGTACAGCGGTTTCACGCCGAGACGGTCGCGGGCGATGAACAGGCGTTGGGCATCGCGCTCCCAAACGGCAAAGGCAAACATGCCGTTGAGTTTTGGCAGCAAGGCTTCGCCCCAGGCGTGATAGCCCTTGAGCAAGACTTCGGTGTCGCCACCGGAATAGAAGGCGTAACCCAGGTTTTCCAGTTCCGCGCGCAGTTCCGGAAAGTTGTAGATCGCCCCGTTGAAGGCCAGGGACAAGCCCAGTTGCGGGTCGATCATCGGCTGCGCCGAGCCGTCCGACAGGTCCATGATTTTCAGGCGCCGATGGCCCAGGGCAACCGGTCCCTGGCTATGAAATCCCCAGGCGTCGGGGCCGCGAGGGGCCAGGTGGTGGGTGATTCGTTCAATGGCTGCAAGGTCTGCAGGTTGGTGATCAAAACGTAACTCGCCAGCTAATCCGCACATAAATTCCTTACCGGTTTTTCCGTTGGGGAGGGTCGATCGATACCGCACCGAAACAGCGGGTGCTCAGAAAGTGACCCTCATCGGTAAGGGGAGTTTTAGATCGATGAGTTATATGCGCGACTGGCCACGGCCGAATCGCCCGGTGAGGGCGACTTCGGCTGCTGTATCGACTACTTGCCCCGGATCAGGCGCCGCAGGGCAAACCGGTTGGGGTGACAGGCTTCAGCCACACTTCTGGGCAACGGCAGGGGTTCGTTGTCCAGCCAGGCTGCCAGCAGTTCTGCGGACAGCGGCGCGGTGATCAGGCCGCGCGAGCCGTGACCGCTGTTGATGTACAAACCGTCAAGCCATGGGCATTCGACGTCCGGTACCTGCCGTGCGTCCTTGCTTAGTGCTGCATACACCTGAGTGAACACCTGGGTATCGGCCAGCGGGCCGACGATTGGCAAGTAGTCGGGGCTGGTGCAACGAAAGGCAGCGCGACCCTGGAGACTTTCAGGTGCAAGTTTATCGGCCTGTAGACGCTCGACCAGGTCGTGGGAAATCTCTTCGAGCATGGCCAGGTTGCCCAGGTGTTCTGCCGTGGTCGGCGTCAGGTCATCGCTCTTGAAATCGAAACTGGCTCCCAGGGTATGTTCGCCCAAGCGGGCAGGGGCGACATAGCCTTCGGCACATACCACGGTGCTCAGTGCCTGGCTTTGCGGGGTTTGCGCCAGGCGGGTGATTTGCCCGCGAATGCGTTTGAGCGGCAACTCGGCGCTTTCGGGGAAACGCTGGATTTCAGCCGCGCCGGCGAGTACCACCACGGGGGCGTCGGCAAGCAATCGTTCGCCGTCCCAGGCTTGCCAACGGCCTTCAACCTTGCGCAGTTCCAGCGCATCGTGATGGGTGAGCAGTTGAATCTGTGGATGCGCAGCCTGCCACTGGCACAGCGCCGGTGGGTGGACCCAGCCGCCTTCGGGATAGAACAGGCCTCCCTGTGCCAGCCCGATACCGGCCACGGCCTGTGCCTCGGTTTGATCCAGCAGGTGCAACAAGTCCGCCGCAAACGCCGCGGCCAACTGCGCCTGACGCTCGGCCTCCTTGGCATTGAAGGCCAGTTGCAACACGCCGCAATCGTCCCAGTCGCGGCCCCGTTGCAAGTGTTCGAGCAGGCGTCGGGTGTAGCCGAATCCGCTGACGATCATTTGCGACAGCGCCGTGCCGTGGGCGGATAACTTCAGGTAGAGCACGCCCTGCGGGTTACCCGAGGCTTCCCGGGCGATGTCGTCGTGGCGCTCCAGCACTGTCACTTGCCAGCCCCGCGCGGCGAGGCTGGCGGCGCTGGCACAACCGGCCAGGCCGGCACCGATCACCAGTGCCTGGCGCTCGCCGGTCAGCGGAGTTGGGCGGGCGAACCAGGGTTTATCCAGGGCCGGAGCCGGCGTTTCCTGGGGCCAGCCGAGGAACTCGCCGCGAAGGATCTCCCATTTGTGGCCGATGCCGGGGGTGCGTTTCATCTTGAAGCCGGCGGCGTTGAGCAGGCGCCGCACCCAGCCGGTGCTGGTGAAAGTGCTGATGGATGCACCGGGAGCGGCCAGGCGAGCCAGTTCGGCAAACAGTTCGGCGGTCCACATGTCGGGGTTTTTCGCCGGGGCGAAACCGTCGAGGAACCAGGCGTCGATTCGGGCATCGAGTTGCGGCAGTTGCTCCAGTGCATCGCCGATCAGCAGCGTCAGGGTCACGCGGCCGTGGTCCAGCGTCAGGCGCTGAAAGCCCTGATGGATGGCCACGTATTGCTCCAGCAGTTGATCGGCAAACACCTTGAGTTCCGGCCATAGCGCCAGGGCCCGCTGCAAGTCGGCCGGGCTCAGCGGGTACTTCTCGACGCTGACAAAATGCAACCGCGCACCGGCCGCGGCGTGTTGCTCGAACACCTGCCAGGCGCACAGGAAATTCAGCCCGGTGCCGAACCCCGTTTCCCCGATGACCAGCCGCCCGCCTTCGGGCAAGGCCGCAAAGCGCTCCGCCAAACGGTTCTGTTCGATAAAGACGTAGCGGGTTTCGTCCAGCCCCGACTGGTCGGAGAAATACACATCGTCGAACACTCGCGAATACGGGCGACCTTGGTCGTCCCAGTCGAGTTGGGCGTGGGGCAATACAGGTTTCATGGCTGGCTCGGCAACGGCAAGGCCGCCATTCTAGCCGATCGCAGGCGTGGTGCTTGATCCGTGGCAAGACATGCATTGGCCGAGGACGGGAAAATCCCTGCTGGCCTTCAGTTCAATCCGCTAGTCTTGCTCACATCTGGAAGGGAGCCGCTCATGTTTGAATCCGCCGAAATCGATCACGCCATCGACAAAGAAACCTACGACGCCGAAATCCCGGCCCTGCGCGAAGCGTTGCTCGAAGCGCAATTCGAATTGCAGCAGCAACGCCGCTTTCCGGTGATCATTTTGATCAATGGCATCGAAGGTGCCGGCAAGGGTGAGACGATCAAGGTGCTCAACGAGTGGATGGACCCGCGCCTGATCGAGGTCCGCACCTTCGATCAGCAAACCGACGAAGAACTGGCGCGGCCACCGGCCTGGCGGTACTGGCGGATGCTCCCGGCCAAGGGGCGCATGGGGATTTTCTTCGGCAACTGGTACAGCCAGATGCTGCAGGGGCGGGTCCATGGCGAGTTCAAGGATCCGCGCCTGGACCAGGCGATCAACGGCGCCGAGCGCCTGGAAAAGATGCTTTGCGACGAAGGTGCGCTGATCTTCAAGTTCTGGTTTCACCTCTCCAAGAAGCAAATGAAGGCACGCCTCAAGGCGCTGGCCGACGATCCGCTGCACAGCTGGCGCATCAGCCCGCTGGACTGGCAGCAGTCGCAAACGTACGACAGGTTCGTGAAGTATGGTGAACGGGCGCTGCGCCGCACCAGCCGTGACTATGCACCCTGGCATGTGATCGCCGGAGCGGATGCCCACTATCGCAGCCTGGCCGTGGGACGGATTCTGCTGGCGGGCCTGCAAGGCGCATTGAAGCGACCGAAGATCCATCCGGAAAAGGTCAGCGCCGCGCCAGTGTTCCCCAGTGTCGATCAAGTGAACCTGATCGACAGCCTGGACCTGACCCTGCAGTTGGACAAAGAAGATTACGAAGAACAGCTGATCACCGAGCAGGCGCGGTTTTCCGGGTTGATGCGTGACAAACGCATGCGTCGCCACGCGTTGGTGGCAGTGTTCGAGGGCAATGACGCGGCCGGCAAGGGCGGGGCGATCCGCCGGGTAGCGGCAGCGCTTGATCCGCGCCAGTACAGCATCGTGCCGATTGCCGCGCCCACCGAGGAAGAACGGGCGCAACCGTATCTGTGGCGTTTCTGGCGGCACCTGCCGGCCCGGGGCAAGTTCACCGTGTT
Source organism: Pseudomonas sp. S2_F07 (assembly GCF_054668325.1). Taxonomy (NCBI): domain Bacteria; kingdom Pseudomonadati; phylum Pseudomonadota; class Gammaproteobacteria; order Pseudomonadales; family Pseudomonadaceae; genus Pseudomonas; species Pseudomonas sp. S2_F07. The sequence goes on along the minus strand of NZ_CP162758.1, from coordinate 2,223,104 downwards.
CGACCGCTCATGGTATGGCCGGGTGTTGGTGGAGCGCATCGAAGGTTTTTGCAGCCCGGCGGACTGGCTGCGTGCCTACGGTGAAATCAACGATTTCGAAGAGCAGCTCACCGACGCCGGTGTGATCGTGGTCAAGTTCTGGCTGTCCATCGACAAACTGACGCAACTGGAGCGCTTCGAGGCGCGCGAAAAGATTCCCTTCAAGCGCTTCAAGATCACTGAAGACGACTGGCGCAACCGTGAAAAGTGGGACGATTATCGCGGGGCGGTCGGCGATATGGTCGACCGTACCAGCACCGAGATTGCGCCATGGACCCTGGTGGAAGCCAACGACAAGCGCTGGGCACGGGTCAAGGTGCTGCGCACCATCAACCGGGCGCTGGAGCAGGCTTTCGAAAAAACCGACCGGCATGAACGCAAGCGCAAGGACAAGGATTGAGGCCATGGTTACGCATACGCGAGGTGAATGATCGTCGCGGTCGGTGAAGGGCTGGACTTATGCTCGATCCACTCTCAACCGATAACAACAATGAGGTATGCCATGCGTGAAGTGGTGATCGTCGACAGCGTGCGGACCGGCCTGGCCAAATCCTTTCGCGGTAAATTCAACATGACCCGCCCGGACGACATGGCGGCACACTGTGTCGATGCGCTGTTGGCGCGCACCGGAATCGATCCGGCGAGCGTCGAGGACTGCATCGTCGGCGCCGGCTCCAACGAAGGCGCCCAGGGTTTCAATATCGGTCGCAACGTCGCGGTGCTCTCGCGCCTGGGCATCGGCACGGCCGGCATGACCCTCAACCGGTTCTGTTCCTCGGGCTTGCAGGCGATCGCCATTGCCGCCAACCAGATCGCTTCGGGGTGCAGCGACATCATCGTCGCCGGTGGCGTCGAGTCCATCAGCCTGACCATGAAAAGCGTCAACACCGACAACCTGATCAACCCGCTGCTCAAGGAACAGGTGCCGGGCATCTACTTCCCGATGGGCCAGACTGCTGAAATCGTCGCGCGTCGGTACAACGTCAGCCGTCAGGAGCAGGACCTATACGCGCTGCAAAGCCAGCAGCGCACCGCAGAGGCTCAGGCCGCCGGGCTGTTCACTGATGAAATCGTGCCGATGGCGGTGAAGTATCGCGTCGAAGACAAGGCCACCGGTCAGGCACAGATCCTCGACGGCATCGTCGACCGCGATGACTGCAACCGCCCGGACACCACCCTGGAAAGCCTGGCCGGATTGAAACCGGTGTTCGCCGAAGATGGCTCGGTCACGGCGGGCAACTCTTCGCAGTTGTCTGACGGCGCGTCCATGACCCTGGTGATGAGCCTGGAGAAAGCGCTGGAACTGGGGCTCAAGCCGAAAGCGTTCTTCCGTGGTTTTACCGTCGCCGGTTGCGCGCCGGACGAAATGGGCATCGGCCCGGTGTTTTCGGTACCGAAACTGCTCAAGGCCAAAGGCTTGCGGATTGACGACATCGACCTGTGGGAACTCAACGAAGCGTTCGCCTCGCAGTGCCTGTACAGCCGCAACCGCCTGGAAATCGACAACGCCCGGTACAACGTCAACGGCGGCTCGATTTCCATCGGTCACCCGTTCGGCATGACCGGTTCGCGTCAGGTCGGGCATCTGGTTCGTGAATTGCAGCGACGCAATTTGCGGTATGGCATCGTCACCATGTGCGTGGGTGGCGGGATGGGGGCGACCGGGCTGTTTGAAGCGGTGCGTTAATTTTCATTGTTTTGTGTGACTTGTTAGATCGCATTCGTCGGAACGCCGCCCGGAGCAAGCCCGCTCCCACATTCAACCGTATATACCTTGAGTACTCGGTCAAATGTGGGAGCGGCGGTGCGACGATTCGACTTGCTCGCGAATGCAGACGACGCGGTTTACCGGCTCATCCATAGCCCCCTCAAAGATTACGACCCGCACAGTTTCATTCGCGGCCAGACTGAAACTGTCCCTGTGTACGCCACCGCTGCGAGCCTAGAATGACGACTCTTGTCAGTTGGCGTTGGGGTTCACATGCACATTTCATCGGGTCGCTGGGGTTACGGTCTGTTCCTGGCCTTGTTGACCGCGTTGTTGTGGGGAATCCTGCCGATCAAGCTCAAGCAAGTGTTGCTGGTGATGGACCCGGTGACGGTGACCTGGTTTCGCCTGCTGGTGTCCGGCGGCTGCCTGTTCATTTACCTGGCGGCCACCAGGCGCCTTCCCAGTCGCAAAGTGCTCGGTCCTCGTGGTGGCTGGCTGGTGCTGATGGCGGTGCTCGGCCTGGTCGGTAACTATGTGTTGTATCTGATGGGCCTGAACCTGCTCAGCCCCGGCACGGCGCAACTAGTGGTGCAGATGGGCCCGATCATGCTGCTGATCGCCAGTCTGTTTGTGTTCAAGGAGCGTTTCAGCCTGGGGCAGGGGATTGGCCTGCTGGTGCTGCTGATCGGCTTTGCGCTGTTTTTCAACCAGCGCTTGAGTGAGTTGCTCACATCGCTGACCGACTACACCGCCGGCGTGCTGCTGGTGCTGCTGGCGTCCACGGTCTGGACCTTCTATGCCCTGGGGCAGAAGCAATTGCTGACGGTGTGGAATTCGCTGCAGGTGATGATGGTGATCTACCTGTTCTGCGCGGCGCTGTTGACGCCGTGGGTGCATCCGCTCGAAGCGTTGCAATTGAACCCCTTGCAGGGTTGGTTGCTGCTGGCCTGCTGTCTCAATACCCTGATTGCCTATGGCGCGTTTGCCGAGGCCCTGGCCCATTGGGAAGCCTCTCGGGTCAGCGCGACGTTGGCCATAACGCCGTTGGTGACCTTTGCCGCGGTTGCCATGGCGGCGTGGCTTTGGCCCGACTATGTGCATGCCGAGACCATCAATGGCCTGGGATATGGCGGTGCGGTGCTGGTGGTGCTGGGGTCGGCGCTGGTGGCGTTGGGGCCTTCGTTGATTGCCGGGCTGAAGGCGCGGAAGGTGCGGATGGCCTGAAGATCAAAAGATCGCAGCCTGCGGCAGCTCCTACATGTAAATGCCTATCCCTGTAGGAGCTGCCGCAGGCTGCGATCTTTTCGCTTCACTGCAAATCTCAGCCCTTGGCCCCAGCCTCCAGCATGTTCTCCGGCCTCACCCACGCATCGAACTCTTCGTCAGTCAGATACCCTAGCTGCAGCGCCGCCTCGCGCAAGGTCAGGCCTTCGCTGTAGGCCTTCTTGGCGATCTCCGCTGATTTGTCATAGCCAATGTGCGGGTTGAGCGCCGTCACCAGCATCAGGCCACGCTCCAGGTGTTCAGCCATTTTTTCCGCATCCGGTTCCAGACCGGCCACGCAGTGCTGCTGGAAGTTGCTGCAGCCATCAGCCAGCAAACGGATCGATTGCAGCAGGTTATGGATGATCACCGGTTTGAACACGTTGAGCTGCAAGTGGCCCTGACTGGCGGCAAAGCCGATGGCGACGTCGTTGCCCAACACCTGGCAGGCCAACATCGACAGCGCTTCACACTGGGTCGGGTTGACCTTGCCCGGCATGATCGAACTACCCGGTTCATTGGCCGGTAGCCTGACTTCGGCGAAGCCGGCGCGCGGGCCGGAACCCAGAAGGCGCAAATCGTTGGCGATTTTCATCAGCGTCACGGCGAGGGTTTTCAGCGCGCCGGACAGCGTGGTCAGCGGCTCATGGCCGGCCAGCGCGGCAAACTTGTTCGGTGCCGTGATGAACGGCAATCCGGAGAGGGCGGCCAATTCCGCGGCGATGGCCTCACCGAAGCCGTGGGGTGAATTGAGCCCGGTGCCGACGGCCGTTCCGCCCTGGGCCAGCTCGCAGACCGCGGGCAGTGCGCTGCGGATCGCCCGCTCGGCGTAATGGAGTTGGGCAATGAAGGCCGATATTTCCTGTCCGAAGCTGATCGGTGTCGCATCCATCATGTGCGTACGGCCGGTCTTGACCAGTTTCATGTGGCGGGCGGCCAGCTCGGCCAGCCCGCCGGACAGTTCGCTGATCGCCGGCAGCAAGTGCTGTTGCACCGCCTGGACGGCGGCGATGTGCATGGCGGTGGGGAAGCTGTCGTTGGAGCTCTGGGAACGATTGACGTGATCGTTGGGGTGCACCGGGGACTTGCCGCCACGGGGGTTGCCGGCCAGCTCGTTGGCGCGACCGGCGATCACTTCGTTGACGTTCATGTTGCTCTGGGTACCGCTGCCTGTTTGCCAGACCACCAGCGGAAACTGGTCGTCGTGTTCGCCGGCGAGCACTTCGTCGGCCGCCTGCTCGATCAGGCGGGCAATATCGGCGGGCACGTCGCCGTTGCGATCATTGACCCGTGCCGCGGCTTTCTTGATCAGCGCCAAGGCATGCAACACGGCCAGCGGCATGCGTTCGTTGCCGATGGCGAAGTTGATCAGCGAGCGTTGAGTCTGAGCGCCCCAATAGGCTTCATCCGGGACTTCAACCTGGCCGAGGCTGTCGGTTTCGATACGGCTCATCTTGCTCACTCCTGTAGGTCCGATTGCGCAGTTTAGGCCGTGATCGACGGCCGTGGTTCCATCAGTCTGAATTTGACCATTGAACCCCTCTAAATCAGGTGCGACAAGGCTTGGGGTTGAGCGACACACTTTTTTAGGCGCAGAATGGACGCCCTTGGGGTCTTACCTCGCCAGCTAGAAAAGGAAACTCGATGACTCGTCTTCGTGCCATCTGTACCGCCGTTGCTTTGGTCTGCGCCAGCGGCCAGGTTTTTGCCGACACCGCCAGCCATAACGCCAGTGCCGAGGCTTTCCTGACCATGGCGCACGCTGACAAACTGGGCACCCCGGTGTACATGCAAGTACAGCAGATGTTTGCCCAGCGTTTCGAACAGACCAAAGCCCCTGAGTCGAAAAAGGCCGTGCTGGAAACCTACCAGGCCAAGGCCAACGCCGCTCTGGACCAGGCCATTGGCTGGAACAAGCTGAAGCCGGACATGGTCAAGCTCTACACCACCAACTTCACCGAATCCGAGCTCAAGGACCTGGTTGCGTTCTACCAGTCGCCACTGGGCAAGAAAGTCCTGGAAAAAATGCCTCAGCTGACCCAGCAATCGGCCCAGATGACCCAGGCCAAGCTGGAAAGCGCGGTGCCGGTGGTCAACAAGCTGCTGGCTGACATGACCGCCGAGCTGACGCCGAAAGATGCGGCCGCGCCAGCCAAGAAAAAGCCTTAAGCGGAGTCCGGTATGACCATGCAACAACGCATCGAATCGACGCTGGGCCTGCTTCAGCCCGAGCATCTGCAAGTGCTGGATGAAAGCCACATGCACAGCCGTGGGCTGCAAACCCATTTCAAGGCCGTGGTGGTCAGTACGCAGTTCGAAGGCCTGAACCGGGTCAAGCGTCACCAGAAGGTCTACGGCACGCTCGGCGAGCTGATGGGAGAGTTCCATGCGTTGGCGCTGCATACCTACACGCCAGAGGAATGGGCCCGGATCGACGCGGCTCCGGCCTCGCCGACCTGTGCCGGTGGCAGCAAGCATTAAGCTCAAAAGATCGCAGCCTGCGGCAGCTCCTACAGGAATACGCATTCCCATGTAGGAGCTGCCGCAGGCTGCGATCTTTTTTGTTAGAATGCCCAACGCGCCGCTAACCCGGCGCGTTTTTTTTCGCATCCGGTTCACCCCTTACGAGGGTAGCCACCTGGAGATTTACCCATGACACCACAGATTGTCGTGGCGGCACTGTATAAGTTCGTCACCCTGGAAGATTACGTCGCCCTGCGCGAGCCTCTGTTGCAAGCGATGGTCGACAATGGCATCAAAGGCACCCTGCTGATTGCCGAAGAAGGCATCAACGGCACCGTGTCCGGCAGCCGCGAAGGCATTGACGGGCTGATGGCCTGGCTCAAGAACGACCCGCGCATGGATGACATCGACCATAAAGAGTCGTACTGCGATGAGCAGCCGTTCTACCGCACCAAAGTCAAACTCAAGAAAGAAATCGTCACCCTCGGCGTGGAAGGCGTGGACCCGAACAAAAAGGTCGGCACCTACGTCGATCCGCGGGACTGGAACGCCCTGATCAGCGACCCGGAAGTGTTGTTGATCGACACCCGAAACGATTACGAAGTCTCGATCGGTACCTTCGAAGGCGCCATTGACCCGAAAACCACCAGTTTTCGCGAATTTCCCGACTACATCAAAGCTAACTTCGACCCGGCCGTGCACAAGAAGGTCGCAATGTTCTGTACCGGAGGCATCCGCTGCGAGAAGGCGTCGAGCTACATGCTCAGCGAGGGCTACGGTGAGGTTTTTCACCTAAAGGGCGGCATCCTGAAGTACCTCGAAGAGGTGCCGCAGGAAGAAACCAAGTGGCAGGGCGACTGCTTCGTGTTCGACAACCGCGTGACCGTTCGTCACGACCTGAGCGAAGGCGACTACGATCAATGTCATGCCTGCCGCACGCCGGTGAGCGTGGAAGACCGCGCGTCCGAGCATTACGTGGCCGGCATCAGTTGCCCGCATTGCTGGGATAAGCTGAGTGAGAAGACCCGTCGCAGCGCGATCGACCGGCAGAAGCAGATCGAACTGGCCAAGGCTCGTAACCAGCCTCACCCGATCGGCTTCAACTACAAGCAAGCATCCTCCGAGGCCTGAACCATGTCTGCGCGCCTGCTCTATGTGATGGACCCGATGTGTTCCTGGTGCTGGGGGTTTGCCCCGGTGGCCAACGCACTGGTCGAGCAGGCGCAAGCCGCGGGTGTGGATGTGCATCTGATCGTGGGTGGTTTGCGCACCGGTAGCGGTGCGGCGCTGGAGCCGACCACCCGCCGCTACATCCTGGAACACTGGCAGGCGGTCACCGAGGCCACCGGCCAGCCCTTCAAGTTCGAGGGCGCGTTACCCGATGGCTTTGTCTACGACACCGAGCCTGCCTGCCGGGCACTGGTGACGGCGCGCGCACTGGCGCCGGATTGCGCCTGGAAGTTGCTCGGGCTGATCCAGCATGCGTTTTATGTCGAAGGCCGGGACGTCACCCGCGCCAGCGTGCTGGTGGAACTGGCCGAGCAGGCCGGCGTGCCGCGTATCGAGTTCGCCGCCGCTTTCGACCGTGCCGACATGCACACGGCGACTGAAGCCGATTTCACCTGGGTCCAGGACCTGGGCATTGCCGGTTTCCCCACTCTGTTGGCCGAGCGTAACGGCCAACTGGCGTTATTGACCAATGGCTATCAGCCGTTGAGCGAGTTGTCCGCGCTGCTCGGCCGCTGGCTGGAGCGTGCTGCCTGTGCATGACTTGCCTGATGATGTCGCACCCGCTAAACGTGTCGACCGTCTGAGCTGGGCGGAAATCCGCCGCCTGGCCCTGCATCACAAGAAATCCCTGTGGATCGCCAACGGCGTGGCCGTGCTGGCGACCTTGTGCAGCGTGCCGATCCCCTTGCTCCTGCCGTTGCTGGTGGACGAGGTGTTGCTGGGGCATGGTGATGCCGCGCTGAAGATCATGAACCATGTGCTGCCCGAAGGCTGGCAGAAGGCCGCGGGTTACATCGGGCTGATGCTGGTGGTGACCTTGACCCTGCGTTGCTCGGCGTTGCTGTTCAACGTGGTGCAGGCGAAATTATTCGCCGGGCTGGCCAAGGACATCGTCTATCGCATTCGCATACGCCTGATCGAGCGTCTCAAGCGTATCTCCCTGGGCGAGTACGAAAGCCTGGGCAGCGGCACGGTGACCACGCATCTGGTCACCGACCTGGATACGCTGGACAAATTCGTCGGCGAAACCCTCAGCCGTTTCCTCGTGGCCATGCTGACCCTGGTCGGCACGGCGGGCATTCTGATGTGGATGCACTGGAAACTGGCATTGCTGATTCTGCTGTTCAACCCGCTGGTGATCTACGCCACGGTGCAGTTGGGCAAGCGGGTCAAGCACCTGAAGAAACTCGAGAACGACAGCACTTCGCGCTTTACCCAGGCACTGACCGAAACGCTGGATGCCATCCAGGAAGTTCGCGCCGGCAACCGCCAGGGGTTTTTCCTCGGTCGCCTGGGGCAACGCGCCCGGGACGTGCGTGACTATGCGGTGAATTCGCAATGGAAAACCGATGCGTCGAACCGTGCCAGCGGTTTGCTGTTCCAGTTCGGCATCGATATTTTCCGGGCTGCGGCGATGCTCACCGTGCTGTTTTCCGACCTTTCAATCGGCCAGATGCTCGCGGTGTTCAGCTACCTGTGGTTCATGATCGGTCCGGTTGAGCAACTGCTGAACCTGCAATATGCCTACTACGCTGCCGGCGGTGCGCTGTCGCGGATCAACGAACTGCTGTCCCGGGCCGATGAGCCCGAATACCCGGGCGGCGTCGACCCTTTCGCCGGTCGCGAGACGGTCGGGCTTGAAGTACAAGGGTTGAGCTTCGGTTACGGTGATGAACTGGTCCTGAACCAGATGAACCTGTCTATTGCCCCCGGCGAAAAGGTCGCGATCGTCGGCGCCAGTGGCGGTGGCAAGAGCACGCTGGTGCAACTGCTGCTGGGCTTGTACACGCCGTTGGCCGGAACCATTCGCTTCGGCGGTTCGACCCAGCAGGAGATCGGCCTGGAAACGGTGCGGGAAAATGTTGCCGTGGTCCTGCAACATCCAGCGCTGTTCAACGACACCATCCGGGCCAACCTGACCATGGGTCGCGAACGCAGTGACGAGGCCTGCTGGCAGGCACTGGAAATCGCCCAGTTGCACGGCACCGTCCGGGACTTGCCCAATGGCCTGGACAGTATCGTCGGGCGTTCCGGGGTGCGGTTGTCCGGCGGGCAACGTCAACGCCTGGCCATCGCCCGGATGGTACTGGCCGAACCCAAGGTGGTGATCCTCGACGAAGCCACCTCCGCGCTGGACGCCGCCACCGAATACAATCTGCACCAGGCACTGGCGCGTTTCCTGAGCAACCGCACCACGTTGATCATCGCCCATCGTCTTTCGGCGGTAAAACAGGCTGACCGTGTGCTGGTGTTCGACGGCGGGCAAGTTGCCGAAGACGGCGACCACCAGCAACTGATCGCCGAGGGTGGGCTGTACGCCAAGCTGTATGGGCATTTGCAGCGGTTGTAGGAGATGACATCAAAGTTGCAGGGCGCTAATTCAATACTATAAAAAAACATCATCGCGAGCGGATTCAGTGGCCGCGATACGCCCTCCGGGCAAAGCTTGTCGCTTGCCGGGATCGGAATCGCAACCTAGTCTAGCTAAGGCGATTTCGTCCGGAAGACGAACAAGCAGTGCTAATGCAAGGGACCTCATGAATCAAACGCGGACTCTCGGAACGCCACGGTTGTTGGGCATCGTCTGGCCATTTATCGCCGTTGTGGTGTTTCAAGCCTTGCTGGGCGGCGTTAGCCTTTATGTGCTGTCGGCGGTCCGCGGCTATGTTGCCGGCGAAAGCCTCTGGTCCAAAGGCCAGAAAGACGCCATTTATTATCTCAACCTCTATGCCGACAGCGGCGACGAAGCGATTTTTCATAAATACCAGGACGCCATTTCCGTGCCTCAGGGCGGGCATGAATTACGCGTGGCGCTCGATCATCGGCCGCCGAACATCGAGGCGGCACGTGTGGCGATCCTCAAGGGCGGCAACCATCCGGATGACATCTCCAGTGTGATCTGGCTGTACCTGAATTTCCGGCACTTCAGTTACCACGAGAAAGCCATCGACCTTTGGAGGGTGGGCGACGGGTATCTGGTGCAGCTCGATGCCATTGCGCAGGAGATGCATCAGCGCATCACCACCAGGCAGGCCACCGATGCCGATATCAAGCGCTGGAAGGATCAGATATTCGTCATCAATGAAAGTGTGACACCGGCGGCGAAGGCCTTCAGCGATGCCTTGGGCGAAGGCTCGCGGATGATCCTGCGACTGTTGCTGGTGACCAACCTCGCCACAGCCCTGGGCTTGATCGTATTGGCCTTGATGCGCACCCATAAGCTGCTCAAGCAGCGCCATGCCTTTGCCGATGCGCTGCAGGTGGAGAAAGAACGGGCGCAGATCACCTTGCAATCGATTGGCGACGGAGTGATCACCACGGATGTTTCCGGTGCGATCGCCTACATGAACCCGGCGGCCGAGGCGTTGACCCACTGGAAGGCCGAGCAGGCGACGGGGTTGCCCCTGGCGGCGCTGTTCAACCTGTTGGACGAAAATGCCCAGACCGATGGCTTTACCCTGATCGAGCATATTCTGAGCGGCCAACTCAGTGGTGGCAGTGAACACTCCAAGCTGATTCAACGCCTGGACGGCAGCACGGTGTCCGTCACGCTGGTGGGCGCGCCGATCCGCAATGCCGGCAAAGTCAGCGGGACGGTGCTGGTGCTGCATGATATGACCCAGGAGCGGCAATACATCGCCAATCTGTCGTGGCAGGCGACCCATGACGCTTTGACCGGTCTTGCCAACCGTCGGGAGTTCGAATATCGCCTGGAGCAGGCGCTGCACAACCTGACCCGCTACGCGGGTCGCCATGCCCTGATGTTCCTCGATCTGGACCAGTTCAAGCTGGTCAACGATACCTGCGGCCACGCGGCGGGCGACGAACTGTTGCGGCACATCTGCGCGCTGTTGCAATCCGGGCTGCGCGAAGGCGATACCCTGGCGCGCCTTGGCGGCGACGAGTTTGGCATCCTGCTGGAAAACTGCGCACCGGAAGCGGCGGAGAAAATTGCCGAAAGCCTGCGCCAGACTGTGCAGAACCTGCATTTTGTCTGGAAGGGCCGGCCTTTCGTGACCACGGTCAGTATCGGGCTGGTCCATGTCGCGCAGAATCCGACGACGCTCGAAGCCTCGCTGCGTGCTGCCGATATGGCGTGCTACATGGCCAAGGAAAAGGGGCGCAACCGGGTCCAGGTCTATCATCCGGATGACTCGGAGTTGTCCCTGCGCTTCGGTGAGATGGCCTGGGTGCAGCGTTTGCATATGGCGCTGGAGGAAGACCGCTTCTGCCTGTACGCCCAGGAAATTGCCCCCTTGGGCCATGTCGAACAGGGTAGCGGGCACATTGAAATTCTACTGCGATTGCATGATGAAGCCGGGCGGATGATCTTGCCTGACAGCTTCATTCCGGCTGCCGAGCGTTATGGCCTGATGAGCTCGCTGGATCGTTGGGTGGTGCAGAACGTGTTCAAGATCATTGCCCAATGCCGGGCCGAGCAAGGCCCCGGGCCGCTGGCCATGTGTGCGATAAATCTGTCAGGCACGACGATCGGGGATGAGGCCTTCCTGGACTTCTTGCGCGAGCAGTTTGTGACGTATTCGATTCCGCCTGAAATGATTTGTTTTGAAATTACTGAAACCAGTGCTATTTCAAATCTTGGCAGCGCCATTCGATTCATTAATGAACTCAAAGGCTTAGGCTGCCATTTTTCCCTGGACGATTTTTGTGCCGGAATGTCCTCGTTCGCGTACCTGAAACATTTGCCTGTAGACTTCCTGAAGATCGACGGGAGTTTCGTAAAGGATATGCTGGACGACCCGATTAACCGCGCCATGGTCGAAGTGATCAATCACATTGGCCATGTGATGGGTAAGCGTACGATTGCCGAGTTTGTCGAAACGCCCCAGATCGAGCAGGCATTGCTGGAGATCGGGGTAGATTACGCTCAAGGGTATGTGATTGAACGCCCGCAGTTGTTTACCTGCGACAGCTTGTTGAGTCGCCCCGCCAGGCCTCAGCCGCTGCTGTTCAAGGCGCCAGGCACGTTCCGTTGAAACTCCTGCCGGTCTTACAATCACAATCAAAAGGAGCTCGACAGTGATCGATACATTCAACCGAACCGGACCGCTCATGGAAGCTGCAAGTTACCCTGCCTGGGCCCAGCGCCTGATCCAGGATTGCAGCGAGAGCAAGCGCCGGGTTGTCGAACACGAACTGTACCAACGCATGCGAGACAACAAACTCAGTGCGAAGACCATGCGCCAGTACCTGATCGGAGGCTGGCCGGTGGTCGAACAGTTCGCGTTGTATATGGCACAAAACCTGACCAAGACCCGCTTTGCCCGTCATCCCGGCGAAGACATGGCCCGTCGCTGGCTGATGCGCAACATCCGCGTCGAACTGAACCACGCCGATTACTGGGTGCACTGGAGTCGCGCGCACGGTGTCAGCCTGGAAGAGTTGCAGGCTCAGCAGGTTCCCCCCGAGCTTCACGCCCTTAGCCATTGGTGCTGGCACACCAGTTCCGCCGACTCGCTGATCGTCGCGATTGCCGCCACCAACTACGCCATCGAAGGGGCGACCGGGGAATGGTCGGCGGTCGTGTGTTCCAACGGTATCTACGCCGCCTCGTTCCCCGAGGAAGATCGCAAGCGGGCGATGAAGTGGCTGAAGATGCATGCCCAGTACGACGATGCCCATCCATGGGAAGCCCTGGAGATCATCTGCACATTGGCCGGCAGCAACCCGAGCAAATCCCTGCAGGTGGAGTTACGCCAGGCTGTTTGCAAGAGCTACGACTATATGTACCTGTTCCTCGAACGTTGCATGCAAATCGAACATGCAGAGCGGGCACCGGTCGTGCGTGAGCGGATGGCGCTGGCCGAAAGCTGATCCAGCTATTACGCAATAAAACTGTGGGAGCGGCGGTGCGACCGCCGCTCCCACATTGGTTTGTGTCGTGGCTGAACAATCAGCCCGCCATCTCCAGCCGGTTACGACCTTCGCGCTTGGCCACATACAACGCGCTGTCTGCCCGTCGCAACAGGCTTTCGGCAGACTCGCCGGGCAACAGGGTCGAACAGCCGAGGCTGACCGTCAGCAGGATCCTGTGACCATTGGCCAGGTACTCTTCAGACTGCACTGCAAACCGCAGCCGCTCACCGACCATGGCCGCGGCCTCGCGACAGGTATTCGACAGCAGGATCAGGAATTCCTCGCCGCCATAGCGGAACACCATGTCCACGTTGCGCAGCTGTTTTTTGATCGAGGCAGCGACCGCCTTGAGCACGTCATCGCCAGTGCTGTGGCCGTGGGTGTCATTGACCAGCTTGAAATGATCAATGTCCAGCATCAGCACCGACAACGGTTGCAGATGGCGCCGGGACAGTTCGATTTCCCTTTGCAGCGTCTGGTCCATGGCGATGCGGTTACCGGCGCCCGTCAGTGGGTCGCGCAGTGCACTTTGGGTGGCGGTGCGGTACAGCAGCGCGTTGCGCATCGGGAAAAGCAGCGCGGCCAGCAGTGATTCTAGATGGCCCTGTTCCAGTTCGCTGAAACGCTGATTGCGACGGAAGATCAGCTCACCCAGGTGTTCGCCTTTGTGGCTGAGGCTGTAGCTGATGGAGTGGTGGCCGCGCTGGCCGAACTCCAGGCGCAGGTCACTGCTCTTGTGCAGGTAGCACAAGGCGTCCAACGGTACCAATCGCTGAATCTCGCGATAGAAAGTCCCAAGAATGCGTTGCGGCTCCAGACTGGTTTGCAACTGCAGGCTCAACTGCTGGCGCAATTGCGCAAGACTGACAGGTCTTTCCAGAAGGGGCGGCTGCTGACCAAAGCCCAGGCGTTGCAATTTGGCGCTATCGAAGTCAATTGCGTTGGTCTGGGAAGGTGGTTTCATAAGGCGTGCGCCCCTAAGCAGTAAGGCTGTCTTACAAGCAGGGTGAGAGCGGCTTAGGGCTGCGCGTCGTACTGGTCCGTCAGTCCCGTAGGACATTTCGTACAAGTTTAATCCGCTTTGTAGAAGATGAGTAATCTCTGCGCTCAAGCTTCACCCCCGTTTGCTTTCACGTTACGTGTCTGAGCAAACTTAGAGCGAAAGTCGTGCCATTCGGTTCATCCGAATAAAATCTGTTGTGAATCAATCGGTTGTTGTTCGTCTTCTACCTGTACGGCACAGCGTGTGACGTTTGTTTGACAGATGCCTGGCTCTAATCCGAGAGCCTTCGAGTGCCGCGACAGGAAGCTGGCGCGGCACCAGAAAGCGACGTACGGTCGTTACTGGGCGTTGAACGCCTGGCCATTGATGCCGGTGCTGTCCGGGCCCATCAGGTAGAGGTAGACCGGCATGATCTCCTCCGGCGTCGGGTTGTTCAGTGGGTTTTCACCCGGGTAGGCCTGGGCGCGCATGCTGGTGCGGGTGGCGCCCGGGTTGATGCTGTTGGAACGTACAGGGGCCACGGTATCGACTTCGTCAGCCAGTGTTTGCATCAGGCCTTCAGTGGCGAACTTGGAGACACCGTAAGCGCCCCAGTACGCACGTCCTTTGCGGCCGACGCTGCTGGAGGTGAACACCACCGAGGCATCCTGCGACAGCTTGAGCAGCGGCAGCAGTGTGCTGGTGAGCATGAACATGGCATTGACGTTGACTTGCATGACCCGCATGAAGTTTTCGCCGGAAAGCTGCTCGATCGGCGTGCGCGGGCCGATGATCGAAGCATTGTGCAGCAGGCCGTCGAGATGCCCGAATTCGCTTTCGATCATCGCTGCCAGCTCATCGTATTGATGGGGCAGGGCGGTTTCGAGGTTGAACGGGATCACCGCCGGTTGTGGATGGCCGGCGGCTTCGATTTCGTCGTAGACCTGGGTCAGGTTGGCTTCGGTCTTGCCCAGCAGCAGCACGGTTGCGCCGTGGGCCGCATAGGTTTTTGCCGCTGCTGCGCCGATGCCGCGCCCTGCGCCGGTGACCAGGATGACCCGATCCTTGAGCAGTTCGGGGCGGGCGGAATAATCAAACATAAAAAAACCTCAATCCATTACAAAGCTGGAAAAGATCGCAGCCTGCGGCAGCTCCTACGTCGATCGCGGTCCCCTGTAGGAGCTGCCGCAGGCTGCGATCTCTTGACTTTAATCAGCAACTGCAAAGCGCGCTATCAAGCACCTTGCGCAACTCCAGTGGATGATCGACCACCACGTCAGCACCCCAATGCCGCGGATTATCATCCGGGTGGATATAGCCGAAGGTCACGGCCGCAGTCTTGGTGCCAGCATCACGGCCCGACTCGATGTCGCGCAGGTCATCGCCGACGAACAGCACGCTGGCCGGGTCCAGGTCGAGCATCTTGCAGGCCAGGATCAGCGGTTCCGGGTCCGGTTTGCTGTTCTTCACATGATCCGGGCAGATAAGCAGCGCCGAGCGTTCAGCCAGCCCCAGCTGTTGCATGATCGGCTCGGCGAAGCGCAGCGGCTTGTTGGTGACCACGCCCCAGATCAGGTTGGCCTTCTCGATGTCCGCCAGCAGCTCGCCCATGCCGTCGAACAGCTTGCTGTGGACGGCACAACCGACGAGGTAGCGCTCCAGGAACTCCAGGCGCAGCTCCTCGAACCCCGGCGATTCCGGGTCCATGGCGAAGGTCACCGCGACCATCGCCTTGGCTCCGCCGGAAATCTCGTCGCGAATGTGCTTGTCGTTCATCGGTGGCAAGCCACGGTCGGCACGCATCGCCTGGCAGATCGCAATGAAGTCTGGCGCGGTGTCGAGCAGGGTGCCGTCCATGTCGAAAAGAACTGCTCTGATTGGCATCGGCTTATTCCTCGCGCAGGGTCTGGATCATGTAGTTGACGTCCACGTCGGCCGCCAGTTTGTAGTGCTTGGTCAGCGGGTTGTAGGTCAGGCCGATGATGTCCTTGACGGTCAGGCCGGCCATGCGGCTCCAGGCGCCAAGTTCGGAAGGACGGATGAATTTCTTGAAGTCGTGGGTGCCGCGCGGCAGCAGCTTCATGATGTATTCGGCGCCGACGATGGCGAACAGGTACGCCTTCGGGTTGCGGTTGATGGTCGAGAAGAACACCTGGCCGCCGGGCTTGACCATGCGGAAGCAGGCACGGATGACCGACGATGGGTCTGGTACGTGCTCAAGCATTTCCAGACAGGTGACCACGTCGAACTGCTCGGGCATTTCCTCGGCCAGGGCTTCGGCGGTGATCTGCCGGTATTCGACGCTCACGCCCGACTCCAGCTGATGCAGTTGGGCAACCGCCAGCGGCGCTTCGCCCATGTCGATGCCCATCACGGTCGCGCCGCGCTGAGCCATGGCTTCGCTGAGGATGCCGCCGCCGCAACCGACGTCGAGGACCTTCTTGCCGGCCAGGTTGACCCGCTCGTCAATCCAGTTGACCCGCAGCGGGTTGATGTCGTGCAGCGGTTTGAATTCGCTTTCGCGGTCCCACCAGCGATGGGCCAGGGCTTCGAATTTGGCGATTTCGGCGTAGTCGACGTTGCTCATGGTCTAGTCCTCTAAAACTTGAAAAATCCTGTTGCCCCGGGTTGTGCTCCAGGGTGCTTACGATTCGGTGCGGCCGCTGATGCGCTGGCCCCAGGCCTTCGCGATCGTGCTTAGCTGTTGTTCATCCAGGCGTGTCAGGCGACGGTCGTCGAGCAACTGTTTGCCGGCAACCCAAAGGTGTTTCACGCAGTCCCGGCCGGTGGCGTATATAAGTTGCGAAACCGGGTCGTAGACTGGCTGCTGGGCCAGGCCCGAGAGATCGAATGCCACCATGTCCGCCGCCTTGCCGATTTCCAGCGAGCCGGTTTCGGCCTCGATACCCAGTGCCCGGGCACCGTTGAGGGTGGCCATGCGCAAGGCACGATGGGCATCGAGCGCGGTGGCCGAGCCGGCGACAGCCTTGGCCAGCAAGGCCGCGGTGCGGGTTTCGCCGAGCAGGTCCAGGTCGTTGTTGCTGGCCGCGCCATCGGTGCCGACCGCGACATTGACCCCGGCCTGCCACAGACGCTCGACCGGGCAGAACCCGCTGGCCAGCTTCAGGTTCGATTCCGGGCAATGAATCACATTGCTGTTGCTTTCTACCAGCAGCGCCAGGTCTTCTTCGCTGATCTGGGTCATGTGAACCGCCTGGAAGCGCGGCCCCAGCAAGCCCAGGCGCGCCAGTCGGGCGAGTGGTCGTTCACCGCGCTGCTCGACCGATTGCTGCACTTCGAATGCTGTTTCATGTACGTGCATGTGAATCGAGGCGTCCAGTTCTTCGGCGATCACCCGGATTTTTTCCAGGTTTTCGTCGCCCACGGTGTAGGGTGCATGAGGGCCGAAGGTGACTTTGATGCGCTCGTGGTGCTTGAGGTCGCCAAACAGTTCAACGCCCTGACGAATGGCTTCGTCCGCCGTAGCGGCGCCCGGAATGGGGAAGTCGAGGATCGGAATCGCGATCTGCGCGCGAATGCCGCTGTTGTGCACGCGCTCGCTGGCAACCTTCGGGAAGAAGTACATGTCAGAGAAACAGGTGATGCCACCTTTGATTTGCTCGGCGATGGCCAGATCGGTGCCGTCGCGCACGAAGTCCTCGTCGACCCACTTGGCTTCGGCGGGCCAGATGTGGTTTTCAAGCCAGGTCATCAATGGCAAGTCATCGGCCAGGCCACGGAACAGCGTCATCGCCGCATGCCCGTGAGCATTGACCAGGCCGGGGCTGAGGAGCATGTCGGGCAATTCGCGGGTTTCGATTGCGTTAAGCTTCAGCGCAGCGGAACGTGGGCCGATAAACACGATGCGTCCATCACGGATGCCCACGCCATGTTCCTTGAGGACAACACCAGCGGGTTCGACGGGTACCAGCCAGGTCGGCAGCAATAACAGGTCGAGCGCAGCGGCAGTGTTCGGCATCGAGGGTCGGTTCCAGTGCTTTTGTATAGGATGGCGAAGTATACCCGAGCGTCTTCGCGGGGGGATCGCTATAATCGGCGGCTTTTGTTCATGAGTGCGGGGTGAGGGATGCGCGATCGACTGTTGGCTGCGGAAAAGGTAAAGGCCATCGATTGGCGTGATGGCGCTCTTCATCTGCTGGATCAGCGTATTTTGCCGTTCGAGGAAACCTGGATTGCCTACACCAGTGCAGCGGGTGTGGCCGAGGCAATCCGCTCGATGGTGGTGCGTGGCGCGCCGGCCATCGGCATTAGCGCCGCTTATGGCATCGTGCTCGCGGCCCGGGCCCGGATTGCCGAAGGTGGCGACTGGTACGCGGCGCTGGAAGAGGATTTCATGCTGTTGGCCGATTCCCGTCCTACAGCCGTCAACCTGTTCTGGGCGCTGGGCCGCATGCACGACCGGCTTGATCGCCTGAAAGACAATGCCGATCCGCTTGAGGTACTGGAGGCCGAGGCTATCGCCATTCATGAAAGTGATCGCGAAGCCAACCTGACCATGGCGCAACTGGGTGTCGACCTGATCCGCAAGCATCAGGGCAACGCCCAGGCGATCCTGACCCATTGCAACACCGGCGCGCTGGCCACGGGTGGCTTTGGCACGGCGCTGGGGGTGATTCGTGGCGCTTTCATCGAGGGCATGGTCGAGCAGGTCTATGTCGACGAAACCCGCCCATGGCTGCAAGGCTCGCGGCTGACCGCGTGGGAGCTGGCCAATGAAGGCATTCCCGTGACCCTCAATGTCGATTCCGCCGCGGCGCATATCATGAAGACCAAAGGCCCTACCTGGGTCATTGTCGGCGCTGACCGGATCACCGCCAATGGCGACGTGGCCAACAAGATTGGCACCTATCAGCTGGCGGTCAACGCCATGCACCACGGCGTTCGCTTCATGGTGGTGGCGCCGAGTTCGACCATCGACATGAACCTGGCCAGTGGCGATGACATTCCGATTGAGGAGCGTGATGGTCGCGAGTTGCTGGAGGTCGGTGGCAAGCGAGTCGGCGCTGATGTCCATGCCTTCAACCCGGTGTTCGACGTGACGCCGGCGGACCTGATCGATGCGATCGTCACCGAAAAAGGCATCGTCGAACGCCCGGATACGGCGAAAATGGCGCAATTGATGTGCCGTAAGCGTCTGCATTAAATCATTAAGGTTGCACGAAATCCCTGTAGGAGCTGCCGAAGGTTGCGATCTTTTGATCTTCCCGGCATAAGTCGGTAGCGGTCCTGAAAAGATCGCAGCCTTCGGCGGCTCCTACAGGTCGGTGTTTACAAGTGAAAAATACGGTTGAATGCCGGTTGATCGCAGCTCTAAGCCTCTCTCGTCCCCCTCAAGCCTGTCACCGGTCAACTAACTACTCTCCATGCGCGTCTGGGGGATAGGTGCGTGGCGGCTCTTGTGATAACATCCGGCGGTTTCCAGGGTTGCCCGAAGTGGCGACCCGTACTGCGCAGATCCATGGCATAACTCGTTGATTTGTTGTAAGCCAATGCATGGCACTGAGCCTGCAGCGGCGAGCTTCGTTGGTCCTGACGAAGTTTCACCAGAAAAAGGAATCAGGCTTCTCATGGGCGAACTGGCCAAAGAAATCCTCCCGGTCAATATCGAAGACGAGCTGAAGCAGTCCTACCTCGACTACGCGATGAGCGTAATTGTCGGGCGGGCACTGCCGGATGCGCGCGATGGCTTGAAGCCCGTGCACCGGCGCGTGCTGTTCGCGATGAGCGAGCTGGGCAACGACTTCAACAAGCCGTACAAGAAATCTGCCCGTGTTGTCGGTGACGTGATCGGTAAGTATCACCCGCACGGTGATACCGCGGTGTACGACACCATCGTTCGGATGGCGCAGCCATTCTCCCTGCGCTACCTGCTGGTAGACGGCCAGGGCAACTTCGGTTCGGTGGACGGCGACAACGCCGCGGCCATGCGATACACCGAAGTGCGCATGACCAAGCTGGCGCACGAGCTGCTGGCTGACTTGCATAAAGAAACCGTGGACTGGGTGCCGAACTACGACGGCACCGAAATGATCCCGGCGGTCATGCCGACCCGTATTCCCAACCTGCTGGTCAACGGCTCCAGCGGTATCGCCGTGGGCATGGCGACCAACATTCCGCCGCACAACCTCGGTGAAGTCATCGACGGTTGCCTGGCGCTCATCGACAACCCGGAACTGACTGTCGACGAGCTGATGCAATATATCCCCGGTCCGGACTTCCCGACCGCCGCGATCATCAACGGTCGCGCCGGCATCATTGAAGCCTATCGCACCGGTCGCGGTCGCATTTACATGCGCGCCCGCTCGATGATCGAAGATATTGACAAGGTCGGTGGCCGCCAGCAAATCGTCATCACCGAACTCCCTTACCAGCTGAACAAGGCGCGTCTGATCGAGAAGATCGCCGAGCTGGTAAAAGAGAAGAAGCTTGAGGGCATCACCGAACTGCGCGACGAGTCCGACAAGGACGGTATGCGCGTCGTGATCGAGTTGCGTCGCGGCGAAGTGCCTGAGGTCATCCTCAACAACCTCTACGCCCAGACCCAGCTGCAAGCGGTGTTCGGTATCAACATCGTTGCGCTGATCGACGGCCGTCCGCGGATCCTGAACCTCAAGGACCTGCTGGAAGCCTTCGTCCGTCACCGTCGCGAAGTGGTAACCCGTCGTACCGTGTTCGAACTACGTAAAGCACGCGAACGTGGTCACATCCTTGAAGGTCAAGCGGTTGCCCTGTCGAACATCGACCCGGTCATCGCCCTGATCAAGGCCTCGCCAACCCCGTCGGAAGCCAAGGAAGCGCTGATCAGCACCCCTTGGGAGTCCTCGGCCGTGGTGGCAATGGTCGAGCGTGCCGGCGCCGATTCGTGCCGTCCGGAAAACCTCGATCCGCAATACGGCCTGCGCGATGGCAAGTACTTCCTGTCGCCAGAGCAGGCGCAAGCCATTCTGGAACTGCGTCTGCACCGCCTGACCGGTCTGGAGCACGAAAAGCTGCTGGCCGAGTATCAAGAGATCCTCAACCAGATCGGCGAGCTGATCCGCATCCTCAACAGCGCCACGCGCCTGATGGAAGTGATCCGCGAAGAGCTGGAAGTGATTCGCGCCGAATACGGCGACGTGCGTCGTACCGAAATCCTCGATGCCCGTCTCGACCTGACCCTGGGTGACATGATCCCGGAAGAAGAGCGCGTCGTGACCATTTCCCACGGTGGCTACGCCAAGACCCAGCCGCTGGCTGCGTACCAGGCCCAGCGTCGTGGCGGTAAAGGCAAGTCGGCGACCGGCGTCAAGGATGAGGACTACATCGCTCACCTGCTGGTTGCCAACAGCCACACCACGTTGCTGCTGTTCTCCAGCAAGGGCAAGGTGTACTGGCTGAAAACCTACGAAATCCCTGAAGCGTCCCGCGCTGCCCGTGGTCGTCCGCTGGTCAACCTGTTGCCGCTGGATGACGGTGAGTACATCACCACCATGCTGCCGGTCGAGGAATACACCGAAGGTCACTACATCTTCATGGCTACCGCCAACGGCACCGTGAAGAAGACCCCGCTGGAATCCTTCAGTCGTCAACGCAGTGTCGGCCTGATCGCACTGGAGCTGGACGAAGGCGACGTGCTGATTTCCGCGGCCATCACCGATGGCGAGCGTGAAGTGATGCTGTTCTCCGACGGCGGCAAGGTCACCCGCTTCAAGGAATCCGACGTTCGCGCCATGGGCCGTACCGCCCGTGGTGTGCGCGGCATGCGTCTGCCGGAAGGCCAGAAGCTGATTTCCATGCTGATCCCGGAAGAAGGCAGCCAGATCCTCACCGCTTCGGCGCGTGGCTATGGCAAGCGCACGGCGATCACCGAGTTCCCTGAGTACAAGCGTGGCGGTCAGGGCGTTATCGCCATGGTCAGCAACGAACGTAACGGCCGTCTGGTCGGTGCGGTCCAGGTGCTCGACGGCGAGGAAATCATGCTGATTTCCGACCAGGGCACCCTGGTGCGCACCCGTGTCGACGAAGTGTCCAGCCTGGGTCGTAACACCCAGGGCGTGACCCTGATCAAACTGGCCAACGACGAAACACTGGTCGGGCTGGAGCGGGTTCAGGAGCCGTCGGAAGTCGAGGGTGAAGAACTCGAAGGCGAAGAGGGTGAAGGGTTTGTCGGTGAAGTCGTGATCGACGACGTTGCCGAAGACCAGCAACTCGACGCTGCCGCTGACGAAGAGCCACAGGAATAAGCGGGTAAGCAGGGGGCGGATGAAAATTCGCCCCCTTGTTGTTTGTCCTCAAGGAACTGTGGAATTGATTTTAATGTAGGAGCTGTCGAGCGAAGCGAGGCTGCGATCTCTTGATCTGGCTCTTGCTATCACTTGGCATTAAAAGATCGCAGCCTCGCTCTGCTCGACAGCTCCTACAGATTTACTGCGTGATACCACCAAATCAGAGCGAGATTGGATGTGAGCAAGAGAGCCTATAACTTCTGTGCCGGTCCTGCGGCGCTTCCCGAAGCTGTCCTGCAGCGCGCCCAGGGTGAACTCCTCGACTGGCACGGCAAGGGTCTGTCGGTCATGGAAATGAGCCATCGCAGCGATGAGTTCGTGTCCATTGCCACCAAGGCCGAGCAGGATCTGCGTGATCTGCTGAATATCCCCTCGAACTATAAAGTGCTGTTTCTGCAAGGTGGCGCCAGCCAGCAATTCGCTCAGATTCCTCTGAACCTGTTGCCGGAAAACGGCTCGGCCGACTATATCGACACCGGTATCTGGTCGCAGAAAGCCATCGAAGAAGCGTCGCGCTACGGCAATGTCAATGTTGCCGGCACCGCCAAGCCTTACGACTATTTCGCCATTCCGGGCCAGAACGAATGGACGCTGTCGAAAGACGCGGCCTACGTTCACTACGCGCCGAACGAAACCATCGGCGGTCTGGAGTTCCAGTGGATCCCGGAAACAGGCGATGTTCCGCTGGTCGCCGACATGTCCTCGGACATCCTGTCGCGCCCGGTGGATGTGTCGCGCTTCGGCATGATCTACGCCGGCGCCCAGAAAAACATCGGCCCGAGTGGCATTGTCGTCAACATCGTTCGCGAAGACCTGTTGGGCAAGGCCCGTTCCCTGTGCCCGACCATGCTCAATTACAAGGTCGCGGCCGATAACGGCTCGATGTACAACACTCCGCCGACCCTGGCCTGGTATCTGTCCGGCCTGGTGTTCGAGTGGCTCAAGGAGCAGGGCGGCGTCGAGGCCATCGGCAAGCTCAATGAAGTCAAGCAGCGCACGCTGTACGGCTTCATTGATGCCAGCGGCCTGTACAGCAACCCGATCAACAAGTCGGACCGCTCGTGGATGAACGTACCGTTCCGCCTGGCTGATGATCGCCTGGACAAGCCATTCCTGGCCGGTGCCGACGAGCGTGGCCTGTTGAACCTCAAGGGGCACCGTTCCGTGGGCGGCATGCGCGCCTCCATCTATAACGCCGTCGACATCAACGCCGTCAACGCGTTGATTTCGTACATGGCAGAGTTCGAGAAGGAACACGGCTAATGTCTGAGCAAGAACTCAAGGCACTGCGCCTGCGCATTGATGCCCTGGACGAAAAGGTCCTGGAGCTGATCAGTGAGCGTGCGCGCTGCGCCCAGGAAGTCGCGCGGGTAAAGATGGCCTCGCTGGCCGAAGGCGAAGTGCCGGTGTTCTATCGTCCTGAGCGTGAAGCTCAGGTGCTCAAGCGAGTCATGGAGCGCAACCAGGGGCCGCTGGGCAATGAAGAGATGGCGCGGTTGTTCCGCGAAATCATGTCTTCGTGCCTGGCGCTCGAGCAGCCGCTGAAAGTGGCCTACCTCGGCCCTGAAGGTACGTTCACCCAGGCGGCGGCCATGAAACACTTCGGCCACGCGGTGATCAGCAAGCCGATGGCGGCGATCGATGAAGTGTTCCGTGAAGTGGCGGCGGGGGCGGTGAATTTTGGCGTGGTGCCGGTGGAGAACTCCACCGAAGGCGCGGTCAACCACACCCTCGACAGCTTCCTTGAACACGACATGGTGATCTGCGGCGAAGTCGAGCTGCGTATTCACCATCACCTGTTGGTCGGTGAAAACACCAAGACCGACAGCATCAGCCGCATCTACTCCCACGCCCAGTCCCTGGCCCAGTGCCGCAAGTGGCTGGACGCCCATTACCCGAATGTCGAGCGCGTGGCGGTGTCCAGCAACGCCGAAGCGGCCAAGCGGGTCAAGGGTGAGTGGAACTCGGCGGCGATCGCCGGCGACATGGCGGCCGGCCTGTATGGCTTGACCCGTCTGGCTGAAAAAATCGAGGACCGTCCGGATAACTCCACGCGCTTCCTCATGATCGGCAACCAGGAAGTGCCGCCGACCGGCGACGACAAGACCTCGATCATCGTTTCAATGAGCAACAAGCCGGGTGCGCTTCACGAGTTGCTGGTGCCGTTCCACGACAATGGCATCGACCTGACGCGAATCGAGACTCGTCCATCGCGCAGCGGTAAATGGACCTACGTGTTCTTCATCGACTTCGTCGGCCACCACCGCGATCCGCTGGTCAAGGGTGTGCTGGAAAAGATCAGTCAGGAAGCAGTGGCACTCAAGGTGCTGGGTTCCTACCCGAAAGCAGTTCTTTAAGGGGCGGTAGCAAATGAGTGGCAATTTCCTCGCTCTGGCACAGCCGGGCGTGCAACAACTTTCGCCTTATGTTCCGGGCAAACCCGTGGACGAACTGGCGCGTGAGCTGGACCTCGATCCAGCCAGCATCGTCAAACTGGCGAGCAACGAAAACCCGCTGGGTGCCGGCCCCAAGGCGCTGGCGGCGATCCGCGATGCGTTGGCCGAGCTGACCCGTTATCCGGACGGCAACGGTTTTGCCCTCAAGAGCCTGCTGGCCGAGCAGTGCCGCGTCGAACTCGACCAAGTCACGCTGGGCAACGGTTCCAACGACATCCTGGAGCTGGTCGCGCGTGCCTATCTGGCGCCGGGCCTGAATGCCGTGTTCAGCGAGCATGCGTTCGCGGTCTACCCGATTGCCACTCAGGCGGTCGGCGCCCAGGCCAAGGTGGTTCCAGCCAAGGATTGGGGGCATGACCTGCCTGCCATGCTGGCGGCGATCGATGCCAACACCCGCGTGGTGTTCATCGCCAACCCGAACAACCCGACCGGGACCTGGTTCGACGCCGAGGCGCTGGACGAATTCCTGCAGGATGTGCCGGAGCATGTGCTGGTCGTGCTGGACGAGGCTTACATCGAATACGCCGAAGGCAGCGATCTGCCGGATGGCCTGGACTTCCTGGCGGCTTATCCGAACCTGCTGGTTTCCCGTACCTTCTCCAAGGCCTATGGCCTGGCTGCGCTGCGCGTGGGTTATGGCTTGTCCACGGCGGTGGTTGCAGACGTGCTGAACCGTGTGCGCCAGCCGTTCAACGTCAACAGCCTGGCCCTGGCCGCGGCCTGTGCGGCGTTGAAGGACGAAGAGTATCTGGCGCAAAGCCGTCAGTTGAACGAGTCCGGCATGCAGCAGCTGGAAGCCGGTTTCCGTGAGCTGGGGCTGAGCTGGATCCCGTCCAGGGGCAATTTCATCTGCGTCGATCTCGGTCAGGTCGCGGCCCCGGTGTTCCAGGGCTTGCTTCGTGAAGGCGTGATCGTGCGCCCGGTGGCCAACTACGGCATGCCGAACCACCTGCGCATCACCATTGGCCTGCCGGCAGAGAACAGCCGCTTCCTTGAAGCGCTGACCAAGGTTCTGGCTCGTGGTTGATGTCACTGCGCTGCAATCTGCCGGACCTATGATCGGTCGCCTGGTGGTGGTCGGCCTCGGATTGATCGGCGGTTCGTTTGCCAAGGGTTTGCGTGAAAGCGGTCTGTGCCGCGAAGTGGTCGGGGTCGATCTCGATCCTCAATCGCGCAAGCTCGCGGTCGAGTTGGGTGTGGTGGATCGCTGCGAGGAGGACCTGGGCGTTGCTTGTCAGGGTGCCGACGTCATCCAGCTGGCGGTGCCGATCCTGGCCATGGAAAAATTGCTCGTGCGTCTGGCGGGCATGGATCTGGGGCAGGCGATCCTGACCGATGTCGGCAGTGCCAAGGGCAATGTGGTGCGTGCGGCCACCGAAGCATTTGGCAAGATGCCGTCATGTTTCGTGCCGGGGCACCCGATTGCCGGTTCCGAGCAGAGCGGGGTGGAAGCCTCCAATGCCGAACTGTTCCGTCGCCATAAAGTGATCCTGACGCCGCTGGATCAGACCGATCCCGCAGCCCTGGCGCTGGTCGACCGTTTGTGGCGCGAGTTGGGTGCCGATGTCGAGCACATGCAGGTCGAACGTCACGACGAAGTGCTGGCCGCGACCAGCCATCTGCCGCACTTGCTGGCGTTCGGCCTGGTCGACTCGTTGGCCAAGCGCAATGAAAATCTTGAGATCTTCCGTTACGCTGCGGGCGGTTTCCGTGATTTCACAAGAATCGCCGGAAGCGACCCGGTCATGTGGCACGACATCTTCCTCGCCAACCGTGAAGCTGTCCTGCGCACACTCGATACATTTCGCAGCGATCTCGACGCCTTGCGCGACGCGGTCGATGCAGGGGATGGGCACCAATTGTTGGGCGTTTTCACTCGCGCCCGGGTTGCCCGCGAGCATTTCAGTAAAATCCTGGCCCGCAGGGCCTATGTGGACGCTATGAATTCCAACGATCTGATTTTCCTGGCTCAACCTGGTGGCCGCCTTTCCGGTCGGATTCGCGTACCAGGCGACAAATCGATTTCCCACCGTTCGATCATGCTTGGCTCCCTGGCCGAAGGCGTCACCGAAGTCGAAGGTTTCCTGGAGGGCGAAGATGCCCTGGCGACCTTGCAGGCGTTCCGTGACATGGGCGTGGTCATCGAAGGTCCACACCACGGTCGCGTGACCATTCACGGCGTTGGCCTGCATGGCCTGAGGCCGGCACCGGGTCCGATCTACCTGGGCAACTCGGGTACGTCGATGCGTCTGCTGTCCGGCCTGCTGGCTGCGCAGAACTTCGACAGCACCCTGACCGGCGACGTTTCGCTGTCCAAGCGCCCGATGAATCGCGTGGCCAATCCGCTGCGTGAAATGGGCGCAGTGATCGAAACCGCCGCCGAAGGTCGTCCACCGATGACCATTCGTGGTGGCCATAAACTCAAGGGCCTGACCTACACCATGCCGATGGCCAGTGCCCAGGTTAAGTCCTGCCTGCTGTTGGCCGGTCTGTATGCCGAAGGCAAGACCACGGTCACCGAGCCTGCTCCGACCCGCGACCATACCGAGCGCATGCTCCGTGGCTTCGGCTACCCGGTAACGGTCAACGGTGCGACCGCATCGGTCGAGTCCGGCAACAAGCTGACCGCGACCCACATTGAAGTCCCGGGTGATATCTCGTCCTCGGCGTTCTTCCTGGTGGCGGCATCGATCGCCGAGGGTTCGGAGCTGGTGCTGGAACACGTCGGCATTAACCCGACCCGTACCGGTGTGATCGACATCCTGCGCCTGATGGGCGCCGACATCACCCTGGAAAACCAGCGTGAAGTGGGTGGCGAGCCCGTGGCTGACTTGCGCGTACGTGCAGCTAAACTCAAGGGTATCGAGATTCCCGAGGCGCTGGTTCCGCTGGCGATCGACGAGTTCCCGGTGCTGTTCGTCGCCGCCGCCTGTGCCGAAGGGCGCACCGTGTTACGTGGCGCCGAAGAGTTGCGGGTCAAGGAATCGGATCGTATCCAGGTCATGGCTGATGGCTTGCTGGCATTGGGCGTCAAGTGCGAGCCAACCCCGGATGGCATCATCATCGACGGAGGCCAGATCGGCGGCGGTGAAGTGCACGGTCATGGTGATCACCGCATCGCCATGGCGTTCAGCGTTGCTTCGCTGCGCGCCAGTGCGCCGATCCGCATTCATGATTGCGCCAACGTCGCGACGTCGTTCCCGAATTTCCTGGCGCTGTGCGCACAGGTCGGCATTCGTGTGGCACAAGAGGCACAGTCGTGATCAACATTGCACCGGTCATCACCATTGATGGGCCAAGCGGTTCGGGCAAGGGCACGGTAGCCGGGATACTGGCCAAGCGCCTGGGCTGGAACCTGCTGGATTCCGGTGCGTTGTACCGATTGCTGGCTTTCGCCGCGCATAACCACGGTGTCGACCTGACCAATGAAGAGCTGCTGAAGAAACTCGCCGCTCATCTGGATGTACAGTTCATCGCCGCGACGGACGGTCAGTTGCAACGCATCATTCTGGAAGGTGATGAAGTCAGCGATGTCATTCGCACCGAAAGCGTCGGTTCCGGCGCTTCCCAGGTGGCTGCGCTGCCGGCTGTACGCGAGGCGCTGCTGCAGCGCCAGCGTGCTTTTCAGGAGGCGCCAGGCCTTGTGGCGGATGGTCGCGACATGGGCACAGTGGTTTTTCCTGACGCGCCACTGAAGATTTTTCTGACCGCCAGCGCCGAGGAGCGGGCACGCCGTCGATATTTGCAGTTGAAGGGCAAAGTCGAGGGTGTTAGTCTGTCGAGTCTGCTAGATGAGATACGTGCGCGCGATGAGCGTGACACCCAGCGAGCGGTAGCCCCGCTCAAACCGGCGGCTGACGCCATACAGCTGGATTCCACGGAATTATCTATCGACCAGGTGCTGGAACGCATCATGAGCGAGATCGCCATTCGCGATATCGCCGGGTGACCAAGAAGGCCGCAGGGGACCAGTCATAGTCCTGCGGTGGCTTCTTTTAAATGAAACTAACCCACACCGTCTGGGGTGTGGAGATGGGCGTATTCTTCGCCCTCATCAACAGGAATTAAAATGAGCGAAAGCTTTGCGGAACTCTTTGAAGAAAGCCTAAAAACCCTGAACCTTCAGGCAGGCTCCATCATCACCGGTGTTATCGTTGATATCGATTACCAGGCTCGCTGGGTAACCGTTCACGCTGGCCTGAAGTCTGAAGCACTCATCCCGCTTGAGCAGTTCTACAACGACGCTGGCGAACTGAACATCAACGTCGGTGACGAAGTTCACGTTGCTCTGGACTCGGTTGAAGACGGCTTTGGCGAAACCAAGCTGTCCCGTGAAAAAGCCAAGCGCGCTGAATGCTGGATTGTTCTGGAAGCAGCCTTCGCAGCCGAAGAAGTGGTCAAGGGCGTTATCAACGGTAAGGTTAAAGGCGGCTTCACTGTCGACGTTAACGGCATCCGTGCGTTCCTGCCAGGTTCTCTGGTTGACGTCCGTCCAGTGCGCGACACCACGCACCTGGAAGGCAAAGAGCTGGAATTCAAGGTCATCAAGCTGGACCAGAAGCGCAACAACGTTGTCGTTTCCCGTCGTAGCGTCCTGGAAGCCGAGAACTCCGCCGAGCGCGAAGCTCTGCTGGAATCCCTGCAGGAAGGCCAACAAGTCAAAGGTATCGTCAAGAACCTCACCGATTACGGCGCATTCGTCGATCTGGGTGGCGTCGATGGCCTGCTGCACATTACCGACATGGCTTGGAAGCGTATCAAGCATCCTTCCGAAATCGTCAACGTTGGCGACGAGATCGATGTCAAGGTTCTGAAGTACGATCGCGAGCGCAATCGTGTTTCCCTGGGCCTGAAGCAGCTGGGCGAAGATCCATGGGTTGCTATCAAAGCCCGTTACCCAGAAAGCACTCGCGTTACCGCGCGTGTAACCAACCTGACCGACTACGGCTGCTTCGCTGAGCTGGAAGAAGGCGTTGAAGGTCTGGTACACGTTTCTGAAATGGACTGGACCAACAAGAACATCCACCCTTCGAAAGTCGTACAAGTCGGCGACGAAGTGGAAGTTATGGTTCTGGACATCGACGAAGAGCGTCGTCGTATCTCCCTGGGCATCAAGCAGTGCAAATCTAACCCATGGGAAGATTTCTCTGGCCAGTTCAACAAGGGCGATAAAATCTCCGGCACCATCAAGTCGATCACCGATTTCGGTATCTTCATTGGTCTGGACGGCGGCATCGACGGCCTGGTTCACCTGTCCGACATCTCCTGGAACGAAGTGGGCGAAGAAGCCGTTCGCCGCTTCAAGAAGGGCGACGAACTGGACACCGTTATCCTGTCGGTTGACCCAGAGCGCGAGCGCATCTCCCTGGGTATCAAGCAACTGGAAAGCGATCCGTTCTCCGAGTACGTTCAAGAGAACGACAAAGGCGCCATCGTTAAAGGCATCGTGAAGGAAGTTGACGCTAAAGGCGCCATCATCACTCTGGCCGACGATATCGAAGCGACTCTGAAAGCCTCCGAAATCAGCCGTGACCGCGTTGAAGACGCGCGCAACGTTCTGAAAGAAGGCGAAGAAGTAGAAGCCAAGATCATCAGCGTTGACCGCAAGAGCCGTGTAATTCAGCTCTCGATCAAGTCGAAAGACGTTGAAGACGAGAAAGAAGCAATCCAGAGCCTGCGCGACAAGCCAGTAGCTACTGATGCTCCTGTGGCCACCACTCTGGGTGACCTGCTGCGTGCACAAATGGAAAAGCAGAACTAAGTTCTGACTTTCTGTAAAAAAGGGCGACTTCGGTCGCCCTTTTTTGTGCCTGGCGTTTGGTGGATTACCTGCGGATGTAGTTGCTTGGGGTGTGAACCAAAAATATCGAGAGAAGGTCTGAATGTTTAGTCGGATCAAACGCTTATTTGCAGCTAGGCTTTAGCCTGAGGTTGATGATCGCCCGATAGGCTTTCTGGCAAAAGGACGTGAATGAAC
This sequence comes from Pseudomonas sp. S2_F07, assembly GCF_054668325.1. Lineage (NCBI taxonomy): Bacteria > Pseudomonadati > Pseudomonadota > Gammaproteobacteria > Pseudomonadales > Pseudomonadaceae > Pseudomonas > Pseudomonas sp. S2_F07. The sequence continues at coordinate 2,192,821 of NZ_CP162758.1, read as the reverse complement.
AAGCTCATTGTCGCAGTAGCAGTGCTGGCATTGGCGGGTTGTACCACCAACGCCAAAACTCACGTAGTGCGTGGGGTTAGCGGTATTGAGGTCGATTGTTCGGGGCTAGGTTCGAAGTGGGAGAAGTGTTACAAGCGTGCAGCCAAGGAATGTAAGGGGGTGGGCTACCAAGTGGTAGCAAGGTCTGATGATCTCAAGGAAGGGGAGGAGGAGGGAGGGCTTTTTGGGTTCAACCCGGCAGGTTTCCTGACGCGCACCCTGTTGGTGATTTGCCGGTGAGAGGGTGATCGCCCAGAGTCTTCCTGATCCAGGAATCAAGCATTTCGGGGGGCTGGGATGGATGGCAAAACTCAGGCTGTTCAAAATCGCGCAGGCGTGCTAAAACCTTTGAAGCGCTGATCTAGCTGCTTGAAAAAGAAGGGAAAAATATGACGAAGTCGGAGTTGATCGAACGAATTGTCACCCATCAAGGGCTGCTCTCATCCAAGGATGTGGAGTTGGCCATCAAGACCATGCTTGAGCAAATGTCCCAATGTCTGGCTACCGGGGATCGGATCGAGATCCGGGGGTTTGGCAGCTTCTCTCTGCACTACCGTGCGCCGCGGGTAGGGCGCAATCCGAAAACCGGCCAGTCTGTAAGTCTCGACGGCAAGTTCGTTCCGCATTTCAAGCCGGGTAAAGAGCTGCGTGATCGTGTAAATGAGGATGAGGAGGGTGTAGGTGGCGATGAGTTGGCGAGATAAGAGTCGCATCAAGCGGTTCATGATTACCGGGCTTGTCTTGTTAACATCAGTTGCATGCCTGCTCTTCGTGCTGGAAAACCAGCAGCTTGTCGTCGTTTCCTTCCTCGGTTTTTCTTCACCTCAACTACAGATCTCGATGTTCGGAGTCGCGTCGTTCCTGGTGGGGATGATCTTTGGTGGTGGGGTTGTGGTGGCTCATTTTCTGGGGGGTAGGAGGCGTGGGCGATAGGCTGGGTATTGATTTGTTTTATATTTTTTAATGCGCTCGATCTAGTATGTAATACAGTATTTTGCGAGAGCAGATAAGGGGGGGGGCTCCTTTGTCTGCTTGGTTTGCGTTGATGTTTCTCAAGTGGTCTAGCATGTGTAGTTAATGTAACCGCTTAAGTAAAAAAAGGTTAACAAAATATGCGTGTCGATTCAAAAATAAATAGTAACTCGGAATATTTTGATTTTCAGAAGTTTGTTCGTGCGATTTTTCGACAAAAACTTGTTGTTATTGGATTTACTATATTAGGTGCTGCTCTCGCAGCGAGCTATGCTTTCCTTGCTACACCTGTTTATGAGGCGAAGGCTTTTGTGATGCCGCCGTCTCAGAATGACATATCAAACTTTAACTATGGTCGAATGAAAGAGTCGGAGTTGGTTCCTTACACTGTTAAGGATGTCTATGATATCTACACGCGATATTTGCAAGCGGAGTCGCTCCGTCTAGAGTTTTTTAGCAAAATTTATGTGCCGAGTTTGTCCGCGCAGGAGCGGGAAAAGTCCCGGAATGTCCTGTATTCGACGTTCTCTCAGGTGCTGCGTGTGGTTCCGCCGCTTAGGGAGACCTCTGACAGGTATTCGGTTGTCGTGCAGACTAGTGATCCACAGAAGGCCAAAGAGTGGGTTGGGGCATATGTTGCACGGGCCGGTGAATTGGCGAAGAACGAAATGATCAAGAACGTTTCAATTGAGTCTGAGGTTCGGGCTCGTAATCTGGAGCAGCAGATAAGTTCTGCCAGGGGCAAAAGCAGCAAGGCCAGAGAGGATTCGATCGCTAGATTGAGTGAGGCGCTGCGGATCGCTGAGTCAATCGGTCTGGAGAAACCGCCTTCGATCACGGTGAGTCAATCTGTAATTGCGGGTGGAGAGGCGGGTCAGCTTACGTACATGCGTGGCTCGAAAGCGCTAAAGGCAGAAATTGAAAGTTTGCAGGCCCGCAAGTCCGATGACCCCTTTACGGAGCATTTGCGTGATCTTCAGGATCGATACTATTTCTTTAAGGAATTAAAAACAGAGCCGGCATCGGTATCTGTCTATCGGCAAGACGGGGCAGTGGAGTTGCCGGACAGCCCGGTGAAACCTAACAAAGTGCTGATCCTTATATTGGGTGTTATTGGGGGGCTTATCACAGGCGTTGCTTTTGTATTGCTTCGTGGACTCTTCGCGGTAAAATCTGATTAGCTGAATTTCAGTTCTTTGTCTGATTTTTATAAGTGACGTATCGCCCATGGAAGGGGCTTTTATCTGCGGGCTAAGCGTTGTGTCGATCCGGTTAGCCAGGTCAGAGCGGTTTCTTCTTGAGGTTGTGGCTGCGATCACCTTCCTGCTGTCAGTTCTGATAAGGTTTTTTCCTTGAAGAGGAAATCCATTTTGTCGGATTTTGCATGTTTTTTCAGGTGCGGGGTTGAGTAGTTGCCCGGTATCGTGATAGGCAGGCCTTGCTCGAAAAATAGCTGTTGCGTTGCGATGGCTTGTCTTGCTGCGGTGGCTCTCAATGCATGCGGAAGGGGGAGGGGGGCTCCTTCTTGGCTTTCTGAAAATTGTTATGGCTCCATTAGGCGCTTTCGGTATAATTTCTGGTTTACGCAGCCGTGATTTTCGTTTCTATGGCGCAAGATTTGGCGCGCTTTTTACGATCGACTTAATATTGATGAATGGCAAGGGAAAACAATGCTTAAACTCGAAGATGTAAAGTTGGCCATAGTGGGTCTCGGTTATGTGGGCTTGCCGCTGGCGGTTGAGTTTGGCAAAAAAATGCAAGTGGTCGGATTTGATATCAGTCAGCGTCGAATCGAAGCGCTAAAGGCCGGTCATGACGCTACTCTTGAAGTATCTGATTGTGAGTTGCGCTCTGCATCTGCTTTGAGTTTTAGCTCTGTGCTGGAAGAATTGTCTGCCTGCAATATATTTATTGTTACCGTTCCAACTCCGATTGATGAGCATAAGAGACCGGATCTGACTCCTTTGATTAAAGCCAGTGAGTCGATTGGTCGTGTTTTGAAAAAGGGCGATATCGTTATTTATGAGTCAACGGTCTATCCAGGTGCTACTGAGGAAGATTGTGTTCCTGTGCTGGAGAAAGTATCCGGACTGAAGTTCAATGTTGATTTTTATGCAGGCTATAGCCCTGAACGTATAAATCCTGGCGATAAAGAGCATCGTGTTACTACCATCAAGAAAGTAACTGCCGGGTCCACTCCAGAGGTTGCTGACCTGGTCGATGCTTTGTATAACACAATCATTATTGCCGGGACTCATAAGGCCAAGAGTATCAAGGTTGCCGAAGCGGCAAAGGTTATTGAGAACACGCAGCGCGACTTGAACATTGCCCTGATCAATGAGTTGGCACTTATTTTTAATAAAATGGGTATCGATACTGAGGCGGTTCTGGAAGCAGCGGGAACGAAGTGGAACTTCCTGCCTTTCCGTCCAGGGCTGGTCGGTGGTCACTGCATCGGTGTGGACCCCTATTATCTGACTCACAAAGCACAGTCCATTGGTTATCACCCCGAGATCATTTTAGCGGGACGTCGTTTGAATGACAGCATGGGTGCCTATGTGGTCTCTCAACTAGTCAAGGCGATGCTGAAGCGCAAAATCCATGTTGATGGTGCTCGCGTCCTGATCATGGGATTGACGTTCAAAGAAAACTGCCCGGACCTGCGTAACACCAAAATCATCGATATTGTGAATGAACTCGCTGAATTCAATATTGTTGTTGACGTTTATGATCCGTGGGTAGATGCGGCAGAGGCAATGCACGAGTATTCAATCACTCCTATCGGCCAGCCACAGGTTAATTCTTACGACGGTATCATTCTGGCTGTCGCGCATAATGAATTCTCTGCAATGGGGGCTGAACAGATTCGGAGCCTGGGTAAGGCAGAGCACGTTCTCTATGACCTTAAGTACCTGCTGGATGCCTCTCAATCAGATTTGCGTCTCTGAATCTCAGGGTCAGTAATGACCCTGATTCGTTACCGCCGGAAAAATTCAAGTCGAGAACTACATGACCCGTTTCGAAGAAGTTAAAGCTGAAATTCAACAATCCCCAAAGGTTTGGCTGGTGACGGGGGTAGCCGGATTTATTGGCTCCAATTTATTGGAGACACTGCTGCAATTAGATCAGCGGGTTGTAGGTCTCGATAACTTTGCAACAGGGCACCAGCGTAATCTCGATGAAGTGCAGTCGGTAGTGAGTCCTGAGCAATGGGCGCGGTTCGCACTGGTAAAAGGCGATATCAGAAACATTGACGATTGCAGGAATGCGATGATTTTTCCTGCGGCCACTGACATTCCGGTGGACTACGTTTTGCATCAGGCTGCATTAGGCTCTGTTCCTCGCTCTATCAATGACCCCATTACAACGAACAGCACCAATATCGACGGTTTTTTGAATATGTTGGTTGCGGCAAAGGACGCGAAAGTAAAAAGTTTTACTTATGCCGCGTCCAGTTCTACCTATGGGGATCATCCTGGGCTTCCCAAGGTTGAAGGTGTGATTGGCAAGCCGCTTTCCCCTTATGCGGTCACGAAGTATGTAAATGAGTTGTATGCTGAGGTTTTTTCCAGCACATACGGTTTCAATACCATTGGCCTTCGCTATTTTAACGTCTTTGGCAAGCGTCAGGATCCAAATGGCGCTTACGCCGCCGTGATTCCTAAGTGGACAGCCGCCATGATCAATAACGAAGAAGTTTTCGTTAATGGTGATGGTGAAACCAGTCGAGACTTTTGTTTTGTAGAGAACGCAGTTCAGGCCAATATACTGGCAGCCTGTGCCAGCCCGGAAGCAAAGAATAATGTCTACAACGTCGCCGTCGGTGACAGGACGACATTGAATCAGGTTTTTGCCTGTATCAAGGATGCTTTGGCTCGCGTTGATGTCAAGTCTACCTCGGATATGGTCTATCGGGACTTCCGTGCAGGTGACGTAAGGCACTCGCAGGCAAATATTGATAAGGCAAAGAACCTGTTGGGCTACAAGCCGCTTTTCAATGTTGGTGAAGGTATGTTGAAAGCAGCAAATTGGTACGTCTCGTTCTTTGCAAGAAGTTAAAATCAGTGATTAAAGAGATCTGCGCAATCACTGTTCTTGCAAACAAGCTTTGTATGTTTGTCTTGCTGTTTAGTTTGGCGCGAATTTTAGGCGTTGAACTGTATGGCGTATTCTCGTACCACTATGCGATCGTAACAGGTATCGCGACAGTGGTAGGGGAGTGCTTGAGTGTCGCGTTGAGTCGCTACGCGGTCTTGAATGCCGAAAAAGTAAATTACAAGACTTCCTTGGGGCTCATGTCATGGGGCGGCATCGTTGTAGGTGCCCTCTGTGTGATCGTGTTTATAGTTTTTCCGGCGCCTGCTTCCTCGTACGAAATGAGTTCTGGTTATTTACTGATCGGAGCATTCTTTCTAGGTTTCGCTTGTGTTTGCAATTTGACTATAACCGGTCTGATGTTCTCCCTTAATACCTCAGGGAAGTGGGCTGCCGCATTGGCGGTTCATGGGCTGCTTGGGTTGTTGCTGGTGGTTTCCATTGCGAAGATTGGAGGAGAAATAGAGGGTGTCATTCTAACCCTTGCAATTTGTACGTTAATCGCTCCTGCATTTGGTTTTTTTACCATAAAGAAAAGCAAGTTCAGTCATGAGGAGCGGGGACGAGAGTCTTCCTCCTTCCGACAAATGATGGCATTGCTTTCGCGTTCAGGGGCGCCGACTGTCGCCGGAAGCATGCTTCTCGGGGCTCCTGTCCATATTGTTTGCCTGATGATCTTTGCCAACTCAAGCTTGAATGTGTCTGAGGTTGGCTATTTCAATCTGTTTTTTCTTTTTTATATTTTGGTAACTGTGCTGCCAAGCTCACTTACATCCTATGCCATTGTAAAGTTGGCAGGGCGTGGAAATAGTGCCAGCAAATTGTACCTGATGCTCGGGTTATCAATATCAGTTTGTTTGCCTGTGTTTTTGGTTTTGACACAGAGTTATTGGTTGTGTTTGCTTGGTAGTGGCTTTTGTAGCAAAAATGATCTTCTGGCTTACGCAGTATTGGCGGGTGGCATAGGGCTTACGACTACAATCGTCACTCAAATATTGCATAGCAAAAACATGACCAGGGTTGTTTTTCTTGGAAGTTGTTTTTATGCGTTTGTTTATTTGTCAATGACGGTAGTCGCAGGTTTCAAGGGTGATATGTTGGCAATCGATCTTTTCAGGTCCTTTGTGTTGGCGCTAGTAACTCAACTTACCGTGCTGGCGGTCCTGGGTGGCCGTAAGTTGGTGCTATGATAAATGTTTTGGGCGTTAGTTATATTTGTGTGGCGTCCATGACTGAAAGTAATATTGGGGCCAGTGTTGAGTCTGGTTTACGGTTCGGTTGCTTTGTTTTTGTTGGTCAAGGTTAATGGTTATATTATTGGTTTCGACGTGCTTACTTATTTTGCTCACGCAATGTGTTCTGTGCCTGATATCCAAAAAATACCTGGTCGCATTGTATGCCGTCTGTTATTCGGTACCTTTCCTTGGTCTTGTGAGTAGTCTGTGGGGTAACACCGTTACCCTTTGGCCCATTGGGGACTATGATTTTTATCTGGATGACTTGTTGGTATTCCGACTTTCGCTCGTCTGGTTTCTTGGTGTTGCTGGTGGACTCATTGCCCTTCTAATGTCGTTTTTGGTGCCGCCCCGAAGTTTGCACCCGCACCGAGAAACTTTTTTTTCCCCGTTGGACTTTAAGTTGGCCGGTGGAATTTTCCTTGTGTTGTCCACATTTTTCATTGTTTTCAGGCTTGTAAGGCCGGACGTGATGCTTGAAATGTTTGCGGGTGTCGAGTCAGTGGTGGTTTTTTCCATTATTGCGATCGTTGCTTTGGCATTGTCCTACCCATCCAGATTGATGTTTATGGTGTCTGTCACCCTGGTGATGTCCTATTGTGTTGCCAACGCAATGACCGGGGATCGGGACTTTGTTGTACTGGTTGTTGCTGCCATTATCGGGTTGATGTTTCGCTATAATCAATTTATCAAGTTAAAAACTCTATTTTTTGTTGCTGCGTTCATGACCCTTCTGCTCGTCAGTGGTGTTGTTGTTTCAATGAGCCGAATGGACGTGGACTTAACGGCGGACAACATTACGCAGTATTTTTTGTTCAATTCCTGGAATGCGATAATTTTACCGCTCGTTCAGCAGTTAACCAATTTCTGGGATGGGGAGCACCTACGTTACGGTCAGACCTACCTCGACATGTTTCTTTCGCTGGCGCCATCACCTTTCTATTCGGCTTTGGGCATGGAGAAGCCCATTGTGGTGGATAATCCTGCCCTCTGGTATTACATTACCGGGCTCGGTGGCATTCACGTTGCCGGTGTTGCTTTTGAAAATTTCGGACTGTTTGGTGTCTTCATGAATGGATTCATCAGTGTCTGTTTCTTGCGGTTGATCGACTCGCGCTGCCGCGAGGACGATTTTTTGCGAATTTTCTTATATATGCTTTGTGCCGCGACAGTCATGCACTGGGTTTGGTATGGCGAAATATATTTGCTGAATTCATTGGTTTTTTATGTGATGGCATTAGGATTATTCCTCACTATGAAGCTCGTGCGGGTTTTGAAGTGAGCTTAAATACTTTTACTGGATTGAGAGAATAGGTATGTGCGGAATTGCGGGAGTTGTCGGGTGGAAGTTGAATCAGCAAAACGCCGTTGCCGTTGGCAAGATGGTGGATGCGCTGATGCATCGCGGTCCCGACGATGGAGCAGTTTGGTCAGATGCCGATAGTGGAATTTCGCTGGGGCACCGACGGCTTTCGATCCTGGAGTTGTCGGTACATGGAAGTCAGCCGATGATTTCCGATGACGAGCGCTTTGTTATTGTTTTTAATGGTGAAATATATAACTTCAATGAACTGCGCGAAAAGCTGATTGAGTCCGGTTTGACGCGTGTTTGGCGTGGTCACTCTGATACAGAAGTGTTGTTGGCTGCAATCGGTGCGTGGGGTGTACAAAAAACCCTCGAGAACCTGGTGGGTATGTTTGCCTTTGCTGTCTGGGATAAGGTTTCCAAGACGGTTACTTTAGCCCGAGACAGAATGGGCGAGAAGCCACTTTATTACGGTGTAGTGGGCGACCGTTTTGTCTTTTCCTCTGAATTGAAGGCAATCAAGGCGGCATTTGGCAGCGATCTGAGAATTGATCGTCATGCGCTAGCGAAGTTCGTAAGGTATGGCTATGTTCCGGCTCCGGAATCTATCTACGAAGGCATTAAGAAGTTACAGCCCGCGCATTACTTGAGTGTTGGCTCATTTTCCAGCGTGGCAGAGCCCGTTTCCTACTGGTCGCTACCGGCGGCTGGCGAGCTAAGAGAAGAGCTGTCGCAGGCCAGCGATAAGGAAGTAGTAGACGTTGTCGGTGAAAGATTGTCTGCTGCTGTAAAATCGCAGATGATCGCCGATGTTCCACTTGGGGCATTTTTGTCGGGCGGTGTCGATTCAAGCTTGATCGTTTCGTTGATGCAGTCGCAAAGCTCTACCAGCATCAACACTTACACGATCGGCTTTAACGAACCTGAGTTTGATGAGGCACCTTACGCTAAAGCTATTGCCAAGCACCTGGGGACTAACCACACCGAATTTTATCTGGGCGCCGACGATGCTGTTTCTATAATTCCGCACTTACCGGAAATATACGACGAGCCTTTTGCTGACTCCTCTCAAATTCCGACAATCCTGGTCTCCAGGATGACAAAACAGCATGTATCCGTAGCCTTGTCCGGTGACGGCGGAGATGAGCTTTTTGCCGGATATCCCCGCTATCAGATCACAGCAGGACTTTGGGCGCGCATAGAAAAGCTGCCTTTGCCCGCACGCCAGATCATGGCCTATTCACTTCGCTCGCTTTCGTCCAAAGGCTGGGACAGCGTCTGTTCGGTTTTGCCTGGCAGCCTTCGGGCCAAGGTCAATGGTCGGCGTATTTACCGAATGTCCGAGTTGTTGGGTTCTGAAAATCTGGCGCAAATGTATACCGGTTTGATGTCGCAGTGGCAGGCGACCGACAATGTGGTCCTGGGTGTCGATGCGCAACATCAAGGCGTTGCTTCCTGGGAGTCGGCAGTTGATTACGTCGAGGAAATGCGACGCTGGGATGTCTCTCAGTATTTGCCTGATGACTTGCTGGTTAAAGTGGACCGTGGAGCGATGAGCGCAAGCCTGGAAACCCGCGCGCCACTGCTTGATCATCGAGTGGCGGAACTCGCGTTTTCCCTGTCGTCAGACCAGCTGATAAAGAATGGCGTGGGGAAATGGCCACTTCGCGAGCTTCTTAAGCGATACGTGCCGACTTCATTCTTCGATAGACCCAAGGCGGGCTTCTCTATCCCACTGGCGCAGTGGTTGCGTGGGCCTCTGAAAGAATGGGCGGAGGAGTTGTTAACGGAGGAGCGACTCAAGAGAGAGGGCTACTTCGATTGTCAGAAAATTCGCTCGGCATGGCTCCAGCATCAGAATGGAACATACGATCGGAGTCTTCATTTGTGGAATATTCTAATGTTCCAATCCTGGCTCGATAAAAATAGCCACTAATTTAGATTGAGCAAAAGGTTTTCCATGAAGATAGTTTTCAATGCGCTCTCTGCCCGTCTTGGTGGAGGTCAGACATATCTGATCAATCTTTTTCAGTTCGTACCTGACAATGCGGACCTTGAGATTCTGGTTTTCGCCCCAGCGTCACTCAAGCTGCCGGATCACCCGAGGATCAGAAGGGTCGAACCAGCGTGGCCCACTGAAAATCCAATTGTCAGAGCTGTGTGGGAGCGGTGGGTACTGCCCGGTATTTTGAAGGCCGAGAAGGCTGACGTGCTGTTTTGTCCCGGTGGCGTAGTGGGTACTTCTGTGCCGGCAGGTTGCAAGGTTGCGACCATGTTTCGGAATATGATTCCATTTGACTTGCGAGTACGCAAAAGCATTCCGCTTGGGTTGCAGCGCCTGAGAAACTGGTTGTTGAATCGTATTATGCTGAAGAGCATGCGCGATGCGGATTTGACGATATATATTTCCAATTACGCACGAAGTGTCATTGAATCACTGACCAGGATCAAGAATCCAGTTACGATTCCTCACGGAATTGGCTCGGTATTTCGGACTCACGGTGATGATGCCGTTCCTCGGCCGGATTTTTTGCCAGCGGGTGAATATGTTCTGTACGTGTCGAGATTTGATGTTTACAAACATCATTATGAGGTGGTTAGTGCTTATGCAAACTTGCCAGCTGAACTTCGTGAAAAGTTCCCCTTGGTTCTGGTTGGCGAAGTAAACCTGCCCGAAGCCGAGCGGGTAAAGTCTCTGATTGCAACGCTTGGCCTCGAAGCGCACGTGCTGTTGCTGGGAGCTATTCCCTATCAGAGTCTTCCTCCTCTTTATCATCACGCCTATCTGAATCTGTTTGCTTCATCGTGCGAGAACTGCCCTAATATTATGCTCGAAGCGCTTGCTTCTGGCCGGCCGATGATCTGCTCGAACGTAATGCCGATGCCGGAGTTCGGAGCGGATGCAGCTCTGTATTTTTCTCCGTTTGATCCAGAAGATATAGGCCGCGTATTGTCTGAGGCGTTAACGAGTCCTGATCTTTTGAAGAAACTGTCCGTTGCGGCAGTGACTCAGAGCGATAAGTTTGACTGGGAAAAAACCTCAAGAAAAACATGGTCAGAACTGTTGGCGCTGGCCGTGTGCCCGAAAAAAGGTGTTTGATAAATGAAGGTTCTTGTGGTGTCGCAATATTTTTGGCCAGAGTCTTTTATTGTCAATGATTTGGTCAAAACTTTATCTGCTCAAGGCCACGTCGTAAAGGTCCTTACCGGAAAGCCCAACTATCCGGATGGCGCCGTCTTTAATGGCTATAGTGCTTCCGGGGCCCAAGAGGAAAAATTCGAGTCCTCCGTCAGTGTTTTCCGCGCACCACTTAGACCTCGTGGTGCTTCGGGTGCAAAAAACCTCGTGTTGAACTATTTGTCGTTTATCCTGAATGGCTTGATGTACTACCCCCGAGCAGTAAAAGGGGAGGCTTATGATGCGATTTTTGTATTCGCGCCATCTCCAATTACATCGGTAATCCCGGCGATTTACTTGAAGTGGAAACTCAAGAGTCATCTGGCTGTATGGGTTCAGGATCTCTGGCCGGAGAGCCTGAGTGCGACCGGGTTCATCAAGAACAAAGCAATATTGCGCGTTGTGGGCTGGCTGGTGAAAGGCATTTACGCTTTCGTCGATACGCTTCTTGTTCAGTCGAGGGCATTTCGAGAGCCGGTCTCCCGTTACGCCAGCCCTGGGAAGGTCGTGTATTACCCCAACTCATTTCAGGACGTACCGCCGAGTGTTGAAGAAGCCCGGATTCCCGCACCCTTGCTCGCGGAACTCGACAACCATTTCTGTCTGGTTTTTGCCGGAAACCTGGGGACCGCGCAGTCGGTCGAAACCCTCGTTGAGGTAGCTGACAGGCTTCGCCATCTGTCGGAACTCAGGATTGTTCTGGTCGGAAGCGGCAGTATGTCGGGCTGGATCGAAACCCAGAAGAAGTCCCGCGGTTTGGACAACCTGGTTCTCGCCGGACGCTTTGCGGCCACTGAAATGCCGCATTTTTTCAGTCGCGCCGAGGGATTATTGGTGACGTTGAAGCAGGATGAGGCGTTCTCCTATACCATCCCCAGTAAAGTTCAGGCGTACCTGGCAGCGGGGAGGCCGATTATCGCCGCGCTGGACGGCGAGGGCGCGCGCGTCATTCAAGAGGCGGGAGCCGGCCTGACTACCGCGGCGCAAGACGCCGAAGGTATGGCCAATTGCATCGAGCAACTTTTCCGCATGACTTCGGATGAGCGGGAATCGCTGGGGCAGGCAGGTCGGGCGTACTACCTCGAGCATTTCGAAATGGAGCGGCAAAGCCAGCGTCTGGTCGAAATTCTCAGTAGCAGGATCAATGAATTAAAAGGTAGCTCAAAATGAAAGTTCTCGTGTTAGGGGTCACCGGAATGCTGGGTAGCACAGTGTTCAGGCAATTCCATGGAAACCCGCACTACGAGGTGTGGGGCACTTTGCGCAATCCAGGTGGCGCAAAATACTTTTCTGAGGACATGCACAGTTCGTTGATCAGCAATGTCGATGTGCTTGACCAGGATTCGCTGGTTTCGGTGCTGGCACGGGTCAAGCCGGATGTCGTCATCAACTGCGTCGGGCTCATCAAGCAATTGGCCGATGCCAAGGATCCGCTTTCCGCACTCCCTATCAATGCCATGTTGCCGCATCGCATTGCCAAGTTGTGCGCGTTGGCCGGTTCCCGCCTGATTCATATCAGCACCGATTGCGTATTTTCTGGCCGCAAAGGCATGTACGCCGAGGAGGATATCTCCGATGCAGAGGATCTCTACGGTAAGTCCAAGTACATCGGTGAGCTGCACACGGATCTGAATGCCGTCACCCTGCGGACCTCGATCATTGGTCACGAACTGGGGAGCCAGTATTCACTGGTGGACTGGTTCCTGTCCCAGAGCGGGCCGGTCAAGGGGTATGAGAAGGCCATTTTCTCGGGACTTCCTACCGTAGAGCTGGCGCGTGTCATTCGCGACTACGTGATCCCGAACCCACAGCTTCATGGCCTTTACCATGTGTCGGTGGCGCCGATTGACAAGCTCTCTCTTCTGAAGCTGGTAGCGGAAGTTTACGAAAAGGAAATCGAGATCATCGCCGATAGTCAAGTTTCTATAGATCGCTCACTGGACTCCTCGAAGTTTCAGGCTGCAACCGGTTACGTTCCACCTTCATGGTTGGAATTGGTTAAATCGATGCGTGCGTTGCGTTGATCATTTAATTCAATCAGTTTTGGGAAGGTCGTTATGTTCGATAATAAAGTTTTGATGATCACGGGCGGTACCGGCTCGTTTGGCCATACGGTGTTGAAGCGTTTCCTGGATACCGACGTAAAAGAAATTCGCGTATTCAGCCGTGACGAGAAAAAGCAGGAAGATATGCGCATTGCCTTGTCGAACGACAAAGTGAAGTTCTATATCGGTGACGTACGTGATCGCGATAGCCTTGACCAGGCTATGGTGGGGGTGGACTACATTTTCCACGCCGCCGCGCTGAAGCAGGTGCCTTCCTGCGAGTTTTACCCAATGGAAGCGGTGCGTACCAACGTCATGGGTACCGAAAACGTTCTGAATGCGGCCATCGCTTCGGGTGTACAGCGCGTTGTTGTGCTCAGCACCGACAAGGCTGTTTATCCGATCAATGCGATGGGTATTTCCAAGGCCATGGCTGAGAAGCTGATGGTTGCCAAGTCGCGGATGATTCCCGCGACAGGTCCGGTGATCTGCGCAACCCGCTACGGTAACGTCATGGCATCCCGTGGTTCGGTGATCCCGCTGTTCATCAATCAGCTGCAGAGCGGCGAGCCGCTGACTGTCACCGACCCGAACATGACACGCTTCCTGATGTCGCTCGAGGATTCTGTCGATCTGGTTCTGCATGCGTTCGAGCACGCCGAGCAAGGTGATATTTTCGTCCAGAAAGCACCTGCCTCGACAGTGGCGGACCTGGCGCAAGCGCTCAAGGAACTGTTCGCCCGTGACAATGCCGTCAAGGTCATTGGTACTCGCCACGGCGAAAAACTCTACGAGTCGCTGATCTCTCGTGAAGAAATGGCCAAGGCCGAAGACATGGGACGCTACTACCGTATTCCTTCGGACAATCGCGACCTTAACTACAAGAAGTTTTTTGTTGAGGGCGAACAGGAGATTTCCGATCTCGACGACTACACCTCCCACAACACTGAGCGTCTTGATGTAGAGGGCGTGAAGAAAGTTCTGTTGAATCTGGAATACATTCAGGAGCAACTTGATGCTTAAGGTCATGACGCTGGTTGGTACGCGACCAGAACTTATCAAGATGAGCCGCGTTATTGCCGAGCTTGATAAGCAGGTTAATCATGTATTGGTTCACTCGGGCCAAAACTACGACTTCGAATTGAATCAGGTTTTTTTCGATGATCTCGAAATTCGTAAACCTGATTACTTTCTGGGTGCCGCCGGTGATACCGCAGCCAAGACCATTGCCGAAGTGATTTCGAAGGCGGATGAAGTATTCGAGGCTGAAAAGCCTGATGCGCTTCTGCTCTATGGCGATACCAATACCTGCCTGGCCGTCATTGCTGCCAAGCGTCGGAAGATTCCGGTGTTCCACATGGAGGCCGGTAACCGCTGCTTTGACCAGCGCGTCCCTGAAGAACTGAATCGCAAGGTGCTCGATCACCTCAGCGATATCAACATGGTCCTCACCGAGCATGCCCGGCGTTACCTGATCGCGGAAGGGATTCGTCCTGAAACCATCATCAAGACCGGGTCGCACATGGAGGAGGTGCTCGACTATTACATGCCGAAAATCCTCACCTCCAACGTGCTGGCACGAGAAGGCCTGGAGCAGGACAAGTTCTTCATCATCAGCGCCCACCGTGAAGAAAACGTCGATACGCCGGAGAATCTTCGCGACTTGCTCAAAACGCTGCGAGCCCTGGCGGACAAGTATCAGTACCCCATCATCGTTTCCACGCATCCTCGTACCCGCAAGCGTCTGGAAGCGATCGGGGAATCGCTGGACCACCCTCTGATTCGCTTCTCGAAGCCATTCGGCCTGCTCGACTACATCAAGTTGCAGATGTCGGCGTTCTGCGTACTGTCCGACAGCGGCACCATCACCGAGGAAGCCTCTCTTCTGAATTTGCCTGCCATTACCATTCGTAATGCGCACGAGCGTCCGGAGGGGATGGACGAAGGCACTCTCATCATGAGTGGCCTGAAAGTCGAGGGCGTTCTCGATGCCGTACGTGTGGTAACCAGCCAGCATGATCGTACCCAGCGTGTTATCCCGGTTGTGAGGGATTACCAGGCAGGGCCTGTGTCGAAGCAGGTAGTTCGGGTCGTGTTGAGTTACACCGACTACATCAATCGTACTGTCTGGTCGAAATCCTGAGCGTCGTCGAGGTTTGAAAAATGCGTGTTTTATTGACAGGTGCTACGGGTTTCGTTGGTCGTGCGGTATTGGGTCGTTTAGCGGCCTCTGACGACCTGGAACCGGTGGCAGCCATTCGTGGGCACGCCCTGCCTGACTGTCCTTCGCGCGTTACTACCGTTCGAACCGCCGGGCTCAGTGCTGATACCGACTGGTCGCAGGCGCTGGATCAAGTGGAGGTTGTCATTCATGGCGCGGCTCGCGTTCACGTCATGAATGACACCGAATCCGATCCGCTGGAGGCGTTTCGCAAGGTGAATGTCGAAGGCACGCTAAGCCTAGCAAGGCAAGCCGCCGCGCTGGGTATTCGTCGCTTCGTGTTCATCAGTTCGATCAAGGTCAATGGCGAAGGTACGCCGATCAATCAGCCGTACTTCGCCGACGCGACACCCGCGCCTGGCGATCCGTATGGCATTTCGAAAATGGAGGCCGAGCAGGGGCTGCGAGAGATTGCTGGCGTCAGCGGGATGGAAGTGGTCATCATCCGTCCGGTGCTCGTTTACGGCCCGGGTGTGAGAGCCAACTTTCTGAATATGATGCGTTGGCTGGACAAGGGCATTCCCTTGCCGTTCGGGGCTATCCATAATCGGCGCAGCCTGGTCGCGCTCGAAAACCTGTCCGATCTGATCGTCACCTGTATCCGTCATCCAGCCGCCGCCAATCAGACCTTTCTCGTCAGCGATGGTGAGGACTTGTCCACGACACAGTTGCTGACGCGGATGGCGCAGGCATTGGGTAAACCTGCACGCTTGTTGCCTGTGCCGAGCATATTGCTTGAGCGGGGGGCGCAACTTCTGGGCAAACAGGCTTTGTCGCAACGACTGTGCGGATCGTTGCAGGTCGATATCAGCAAAACTCGAGAATTGCTGGGTTGGGCTCCTCCGGTCAGCGTCGATGAGGCGCTTGCGTCGACTGCCAATCACTACAAGGAAAGCCAGCGCCAAGCTGGCTTATGACAGTGCCGGTTCAATTGCAGAATTGATTTTGGCTGTTTCAGGAAGTTGACCTTTGAACACAATATGGTTGTTGGCGTTGGTGGTGGGTGTTTCATTCTTGGGCACAGGTGCATTGCGCAAATACGCATTGGCACGCAGCTTGATAGATATTCCTAATGCGCGTAGTTCACATTCGGTTCCGACCCCCCGGGGTGGTGGTGTGGCTATCGTCCTGAGTTTTCTGATTGCGCTGCCTGTCCTGGCCTGGACAGATGCGCTCGCCTGGCCGATGGCGCTGGCTCTGCTGGGGGCTGGCGGCTGGATCGCAATCGTTGGTTTTCTCGACGACCATGGGCATATCGCCGCGCGTTGGCGCCTGCTTGCGCATTTCGGTGGTGCCATCTGGGCATTGTTCTGGATTGGGGGGATGGCTCCGATCAATATGTTCGGTTTCGAGTTCAGTCTCGGCTGGTTCGGTTATGTCATCGCCGCGTTCTATCTGGTCTGGATGCTCAACCTCTACAACTTCATGGATGGCATTGATGGTCTGGCCAGCGTCGAGGCGATTTGCGCCTGTGTCGGTGCTTGCCTGGTCTACTGGATCGCAGGCCACACCAGCCTCGCCATTGCGCCGCTTGTACTGGCGATGGCCGTATCGGGTTTCCTTGCCTGGAATTTCCCGCCCGCGAAGATCTTCATGGGCGATGCAGGCAGTGGTTTTCTGGGGATCGTGTTGGCGGTGATGTCGCTTCATGCGGCATGGACGAATCCACTGTTTCTCTGGGCCTGGCTCATTTTGTTGGGCGTCTTTATTGTTGATGCGACCTTTACCCTCATTCGTCGGCTGTTGCGCGGGGATAAGGTTTATGAGGCCCATCGCAGCCATGGATACCAGTATGCTTCACGAAAATATGGCAGCCATCGGGCGGTCACGCTGGCAATCGCTGCAATCAATTTGTTGTGGTTAGTACCAGTGGCTATATTGGTCGTCCTGCAATATCTCGATGGCGTGGCGGGGTTGGTCCTGGCCTACGTGCCTCTGGTGTTGCTGGCTTTCAGGTTTCACGCAGGCGAGTTGGAAATCGCTGGCAAGGCGTGATGGGCGCATTGGTTTTTGAGTATTGCTTTATCGGCAAGTGAGTTACCGAAAGCTGTAGTTGCTGTATCAATGCTAGGAGCTTCGAGAGGTGTTTAGAGGGGTTATGGATAAGATTCGGGCAAGGTTGTTAAGTCTGCCAAGACGACATAAACGTATTCTGCAGGTTCTGACGGATATTTTGTTGGTCTGGTTTGCCCTGTGGATGGCGTTTGTCGTGCGTCTTGGGCTGGACGAGTTGATCAACCCGTTCACTCAGCACGTCTGGCTTTTTGTCAGTACACCTGTCATTGCCATTCCTCTTTTCGTCCGCTTTGGCATGTACCGTGCTGTCATGCGTTACTTTGGAAATGACGCGCTGATTGCCATTATCAAGGCAGTGACACTGTCATCCTTGATACTTGGCGTTGTAGTGTACTGGTACAGCAATCATCAAAACGTTGTTCCTCGTTCGATCATTTTCAACTATTGGTGGTTGAGCCTGATCATGGTCGGCGGATTACGCTTGGCCATGCGCCAGTATTTCATGGGCGACTGGTTCAGCGCAGCTCAGCATGTCCCGTTCACCAGCAGGGATGATGGTCTGCCGAAAGTGGCCATCTACGGCGCGGGAGCCGCGGGTAATCAACTGGTTGCTGCATTGCGGATGGGGCGCGTCATGCGGCCTGTTGCTTTTATCGATGACGATAGCGGTATCGCCGACAGGGTGATCTCCGGGTTGCAGGTGTACACGCCCAAGCACATCCAGCAGATGATCGACAACACGGGCGCTCAGGAAATTCTCCTCGCCATTCCATCGTCCAACCGTGGGCGCCGTCGCGAGATTCTCGGGTTTCTCGAAGGCTTTCCGTTACACGTTCGAAGCGTCCCGGGTTTCATGGACCTGGCAAGCGGCCGGGTCAAGGTCGATGATATCCAGGAAGTGGACATCGCAGACCTGCTCGGGCGTGACGCAGTCCCGGCCCAGGCTGATTTGCTCGAACATTGCATCACAGGGCAGTCCGTGCTGGTCACGGGCGCCGGGGGCTCCATTGGCTCCGAGCTTTGCCGGCAGATTCTGACGCTGCGTCCGACAACGCTTCTACTGTTCGAACACAGTGAGTTCAATCTTTATTCCATCTTGTCCGAACTGGAGCAGCGGATCGCTCGAGAGTCGCTGTCCATCCGTCTTTTACCGATTCTCGGGTCGGTTCGTAACCCGGACAAGTTACTGGATGTCATGAAAACCTGGCGAGTAGACACGGTATATCACGCCGCGGCCTACAAGCATGTACCCATGGTCGAACACAACATTGCCGAAGGCGTGCTCAATAATGTGATAGGCACGCTCAATACGGCCCAGGCCGCGCTCCAGGCAGGGGTGGCCAACTTTGTACTGATTTCCACCGACAAGGCTGTGCGACCAACCAATGTCATGGGTAGCACCAAGCGCCTTGCCGAGTTGACGTTGCAAGCGCTGAGTCGTGAGTTGGCCCCGGTGTTGTTCGGTGATACGGGTAATGTTTCCCGTGTGAACAAAACGCGCTTCACGATGGTACGGTTTGGTAACGTCCTGGGATCGTCGGGTTCGGTCATTCCGTTGTTTCACAAGCAGATCAAGTCGGGCGGCCCGCTGACGGTCACACATCCGAAGATCACGCGATACTTCATGACCATTCCTGAAGCGGCACAGCTGGTGATTCAGGCTGGCTCCATGGGGCAGGGTGGTGATGTCTTTGTCCTGGACATGGGCGAGCCGGTGAGGATCGTCGAACTGGCCGAGAAGATGATCCATTTGTCCGGCCTGAGCGTGCGCTCGGAAAAAAACCTGCATGGCGACATCGCTATCGAGTTCACCGGGCTGCGTCCGGGCGAGAAGCTTTACGAAGAGCTGCTGATCGGTGACAACGTGGCGGCCACCCAGCACCCGATGATCATGACGGCCAACGAGGACCACCTGTCCTGGGATTTGCTGAAGGGCAAGTTGACCGAGTTGCTCGCCGCCGTGGACCAGGACGACTACACGCGCGTCCGCCAACTGTTGCGTGACACTGTCAGCGGCTACACCCCGGACGGTGAGATCGTCGACTGGATCTACCAGCAGCGCCGCCTGGAACCCTGATTGTTTCATATCCAGTAACGTACACATTTTTGACAGTTCAATAGCATCGCCTAAGTTTGGAGAGCAGCCTCGGAAAAAGCTGCTTTCCCAAACGATGGCATGGAGCTTCACTAATGCGTACAAGCAGTTTCTACTCTCTGGTATTCGCCCTTCTCACCAGCGTCTCTGTTACGGCAAGCGCCGCGCCTGTCAAGGCACCTGAGGTGACGAGTGCGCCTCTGGTGCAGGATGTGGCCGCGAAGGCACCATCCGGCAAAGTCGATCTCAATAGTGCTGATGTACCTACGCTGCAACGTGAGCTGGCTGGGGTGGGCGAGGCCAAGGCGAAAGCGATTGTTGCTTATCGTGAAAGTAATGGTGCGTTTGCGTCAGTTGACGAATTGCTGGAGGTGAAGGGGATCGGCAAAGCGCTTCTGGATAGAAATCGCGACAGGGTCGAGGTGAACTAGCGGGTTGATCAAGCAAAAAAAGGCCGATCATTGATCGGCCTTTTTCTGTAGCGGGATTCATGCCCGGCGGTACAACCCGTTGTTGTCGGTCATCCGCATTCAGGCAAAGAACAGGTCGGTATTGTTCAGCAAGGTGGTCTGGCCAAGTAGCGTGATGTTGCCACCGTGAGCGCCATCACCCGCGGTGTCGAAGGTCACAACCAGCCCGTTGTCTTGCAGCGTTTGCGTCACTGTCTTGGTGGTCGTCCAGCCATAGATATACAGGGTGTCTTCACCTTGTTTGAAGTCCTGGATGGTGTCCGCGCCTGAGCCTGCGTTGAATACGAAAACATCTCGCCCTTTTCCGCCAATCAAGAGGTCGTTGCCGGTGCCACCGACGATGAAGTCGCTGCCGTTTCCTCCAGCCAACACGTCGTTACCATCTTGGCCGTATAGCGAGCAATTTGCATCCGAGTGAGACTGGATGATGTCATTGCCACTGTTTACTCCGCTGGTGCTGCCAGCCAGTTCTGCGCCCTGTGTGCCGACGTAGAGGATTTTGTCTGCTGCATTGCCACCGTAGATTTTATCGGCGTAGCCGGAACCAGGATTGCCAGCGACAGCCGTTGTGTTGAAGCCTTTGAGCGGGTCAGCGTTGAAAACAAACGTAGTGTCGTTGGTGGTGAGCAGCGTCGTACGGCCTTCGATCAGCATCCCGCCATCAAAACGTGCATCGCCATCGGTGTCATAGCGAAGATAGACGCCGTCCGAGGTCAGCTTCTGGTCAATCCTGAAATTGAACTCTTTTTCCGAAATTTGCGTACGGCCGGTGCCGCCGGTGCCGCTGACGCCGAGGAAAACCAGTCGATCGGCACCTACACCGAAGCTGTCGATGGTGTCGTTGAAGCCATCGCCCTTCGAAAACGCGTACTGGTCTGCACCGTAACCACCAGACATGTAATCATCACCAGTGCCGCCGACCAGAAGATCTGCCAATTGCCCGCCAATCAGGACGTCATTGCCCTCATTACCGTAAAGTTGACCGCCGGAAAAGCGTAGCGCGAGCGTGTCATTGCCCGCTCCACCGATGAGCGTAGCGAACACCGGGCTGAGTGAACTGCCATCATATGAAATGAAGTCAGCACTCGAGGTGCCGGTGACTGTGGCTCTCCCGTTGTTGGTGACGGCGTTGCTATCTGTAAGATGCGTGGCGGTCAGATCGCCAACACCGCTTGCTACCGTATAGTCAAAGACGCCGCTCAGAGAGTTGGCAATGCTGGCAAGCAAGGTATCACTCAGACTGTCGTTACTGGTATAGAGCTTATGCTCCGTTGTGATTATTTGCGCAGCATATAGATTAGCTAGGCGCAAGGCTTCTGCACCTGTCTCCGACCATCCGGATTCAGTTGCATTATTAGGGATGAAGTATTCAACGTCGTCTGCATTCATCATGTCCTTGACACCGACACGCTCGCCCGTGCGAACGTCGGTGTAATAGACGTTATAGTCCGCGTCCTGGATTTCCCACTTGTTGGTTGTGGTATTAAAAATTTCAAGGTACGTATGCCCCTGAAAGTACCCTTGGGTGTCTGAGTACGTCCAGATGGTGCGTTTTTGCAGGCCAAGTTCCGCGCACAGGCCGCTGAATACGTTAACCATATTGCCGCACAGAAGTTCTGCGCGTTCGGCAGTCGGATCGCCTGTGACGGTTTTGTAGATTTGCTCGGCGGTATAGAAAGGGTCATTGCCGTGGGCAACCCACCAGGCTCCATCCGAGTGAGTTGTATTGGTGGCCAATAGTTCGCGGGCGACGTCTTGCAGCAATGCGCCGGTTGCCGCAGCTTCTTCCCGGACGATATCGGCGAGTAAAGAAAAATAATTGATCAAAAGTGACTCCATGTTGATTGGGTGGCCGCTCCCGATATCCGAATCGTTCTGCAAACGGCGTTACTGGCCAAAATTTCACATATGTTACAGTTCTTTGGCCAGTATGTTAAAGAAGCATTATCAACTATAGCGCAATTATAAATCTCCAGAGATCAAGGACCCGCGCGGCTCGTCGACTGCATTGCAACGCCAGGATGCTGGCAATTTCATTCTGCAAGCCGTGCTCAGGTGATACACTCGCGCGCCCCGCAACGCCCGATCAACACACCAGGTTGTCAGTTCCCAGATGATACGCAGTACACCCGAAAACAGCCTGCAAGTAGCCCTGAGGGCCTGCAGGAGCAGCTTTATATCGGTGGGTTTTTTCAGTCTGTTCATCAATGCACTGATGTTGGTCCCGACCTTCTACATGCTTCAGGTCTACGGGCGGGTCGTCACGGGCGGCAGCCTGACGACGCTGGCCATGTTGACCATTATCCTGACCTTCCTGCTCGTGACGATGGGTCTGCTGGAGTGGGTACGTTCGCGGATCATGGTTCGCGTCAGCACCAGGCTCGACGTGTTGCTTGGCCGCGATGTCTACAGGGCCAGTTTCAAGCGGGCCCTGGACAGCGGTGGCATGGATGCGTCGGCCCAGTCGCTCAGCGACCTGACCGGGCTGCGCCAGTTCATGTCCGGGAACGGTCTGTTCGCGTTTTTCGATGCGCCGTGGCTGCCGATCTATATCGCAGTGCTGTTCCTGTTTCACCCCTGGTACGGCTGGACGGCAATCGGTTGTGCGGTGGTTTTGCTGGCGTTGGCCAGTATCAATGAGCGATCCACGGGCAAAGTTCTGGCAGAGGCCAACAAGCAGAGCATTGGTGCGACGCTGCATACCACCAAGAACTTGCGCAATGCCGAAGTGATCGAGTCCATGGGCATGCTTGACTCACTCATGTCACGCTGGAGTCTGCGTCAAAAGAACGTGCTGCTGTTGCAGTCCCGAGCCAGCGATCGCAGCGGGATCATCACATCGATATCCAAGACTTTCCGTTTGCTTGTTCAATCTCTGATCCTTGGCCTTGGTGCTTATCTGGCAGTCAGCCATGAGATCAGCCCCGGGCTGGTGATTGCAGGCTCCGTGTTGTTGGGTCGAGCGCTGGCGCCGCTGGACCTGATGATCGGCAGTTGGAAGGGGTTCATCTCTGCCCGTTCACAATACGCGCGCCTGAACAGCGTTCTCGACCAGCAAAATGCCGAACCTGAGCGTATGCAATTACCCGCTCCAATCGGCCATGTGACGGTAGAGAACCTCACGCTGGGTGCTCCGGGATCAAGAAGCCCGATCATCAAAGGCATCGGCTTCAACGCGCCAGCAGGCGCGATGATCGGTGTTGTCGGCCCTAGCGCCTCCGGCAAGTCGACGCTTGGCAAGGCCTTGATGGGTGTGTGGAAGCCACAGAATGGGGTCGTTCGTCTGGATAGCGCCGATATTGCCAATTGGGACAAAAGCCAATTGGGGCCGCACCTTGGGTATTTGCCGCAAGACATTGAATTGTTCGAAGGCACTATCAGCGACAACATCGCGCGTTTCGGTGTCGTTGATCCGGACCAGGTGGTGCTGGCGGCCAGGACCGCCAGTGTCCATGAAATGATTCTGATGCTGCCCAATGGCTACGATACGGTCATCGGCGAGGGGGGCATCAATCTGTCGGGTGGGCAACGTCAGCGTATCGGACTGGCCCGGGCACTCTATGGCAGCCCGCGGCTTATCGTTCTGGATGAGCCGAACGCTCATCTGGACGAAGTTGGCGAGCGTGCACTGGCGTTGGCGCTGCAACAGTTGAAACTCACGGGGGCGACGGTCTTCGTCATCGCCCACCGGACCTCGATCCTGGCCCAGCTCGACCGCTTGCTGGTGATGAACGCTGGCACCATCAGCCTGTATGGCCCGCGGGATCAGGTCCTCGCACAACTCAATGCGCCTCAATTGGCCGCTCAGCAGAAGCCGGCTGCCCGGGCCGGCACAGACGTCGCGTCGACCGACGTTTGACAGGAAACTCTCGATGAACCGTACGCTCGCTACTCCTGCCGATACTTTCGCAGATCTGCCCACGTCCGACAGATCCGTACGCCGAACAGGATTTTTCATTGTATTGGTGACGTTCGGCCTGTTCGGCGGGTGGGCGACGTTTGCCCCACTTGATGGCGCGGCCTACGCGCCGGGCGTCGTTACCGTGCAAACGTATCGCAAGACCGTGCAGCATCTGGAGGGCGGCATCGTCAAGGATCTGCTTGCCCATGACGGCGATGTGGTGAAGAAGGGCGACCCGATCATCGTTCTCGATGACGCTCAATTGCGCTCCGAATACGAGATGACCCGTAGCCAGTTGATCGCTGCCAGGACGGCCGAGGCGCGGTTGCTCGCCGAGCGCGATAACCTTCCGACAATTGCCTTCCCGAGCGATATCAATTCCGATAGTCAGCGCAGTGTCGAGGCGCGTTTCGGCGAGACTCAGGTATTCAACGCGCGGCGTAGCTCGCGACTTGGGCAAATCTCGGTCCTGCAAGAGCGCATTGGTCAGTTGAACCAGCAAATCAAGGGAACCGACACCATGATCGGTACCAAGACCAGCTTGCAGGAATCCTACAGCGGCGAAATTGCCGAGTTGAAAGAGTTGCTGGCCCAGGGTTTTGTCGACAAACAGCGGATGCTGGAACAGGCGCGCAAGCTGGACTTGCTCAAGTCTGAGGTGGCGGATCACCGCTCGACAAATATCAAGACCAGGTTGCAGATCAACGAAACCCAGTTGCAGATCCTGCAGATCGACAAAGACTTCAACGCCGACGTTACCAAGCAGTTGGCAGAGACCCAGACCAAGGCCTACGACCTGCAGGAAAAAGCCTCGGCGCTGGAGGATCGCCTGAGCAGGGTGATTATTCGCGCTCCGGAAGACGGGATGGTGATTGGCATGACGGTCCACACCATCGGTGGCGTTGTGCGACCCGCAACGCCCTTGCTGGATATCGTTCCATCCGTTTCCGACCTGGTGGTCGAGGCACAGGTCTCACCCAATGACATCGACCGAATCGCTATCGGCAAGTTGGCGGACATTCGCTTCAGTGCCTTTAACACGGCCACGACACCGGTCATCGAAGGTCGAGTGACGAGTGTATCCGGCGATCGCTTGATCAACGAGAAAACCAGTGCACCGTACTATCTGGCCCGCATCAGCGTGACAGGGGAGGGCGCGCGGAAACTGGGAGATCGCAAGTTGTTGGCGGGCATGCCGGCAGACGTATTGATCAACACCGGAGAGCGCACCATGCTGCAATACCTGATGCAGCCGGCACGTGACGTTATTGCCCAGTCAATGATCGAGGAGTGATCGTGCGTCTGATTCCCTGCCTGGTTTTGGGTTCAATGGCATTGCCTGTCCACGCCGCTGAAGTTCCCACCGCCCCCCCTCTATCACTACGCCGCAAACAGCTTCGGTCAGTAAACAGAGCTACTCGGTCGACTTGATGCAGTTGTACCGCGAGTCGCGCCTGGAAGACCCACGGGTGATCTCCTCTTACTCCAAGGCTCAATCCGGGGTCGAGCAGCAAAACCAGGCGTTTGGCAGTCTGTTGCCTTCAGTGACGGCCAACGCGGGTTTCAACCGGATCAAACAGTCCAACCTTCAAATCGACGAGGCCTACGACAGTCGCAACTATTCGGTGGGGTTGACCCAACCGTTGTACAACAAGGCTGCCTGGGAAAACTACCAGCGCTATAAAAGCCTGGCAAAGCAGGCTGACTCCGAATCAAAAGAGGCTCAGGCCGAGGCCACTGTGGATCTTGCACAGCGATATTTTGCCGCGCTGGCTGCCGATGATGAACTTGAATTGGTGCGGGCCGAACGCAGGGCTACCCAGAAGAACCTCGACAGGGTCAGTGCGCTTTACAGCAAACAGTTGGCGATGGTGACCGATTTGCTGGATCTCCAGGCCCGAGTTGATTCGCTGGCGGCCCAGGAAGTCGAAGCGCGTAACCAGTCCAGCCTGAGCCGTGTTGCGTTGTCGGAAATTATCGGACGGCCGGTCAAAGAGAAACTGAGTCGTGTGCGTAATGACGTCGAATTGAAAGTGTCTGCCGAAAGCCTGGAAAGTTGGGTCAATTTGGCGATCGCCGACAATCCGGCGATCAAGGCCAGCGAAAATGCACAGGACGCAGCAGAGGCTGCCCTGCGCGAAGGTAAGGGCGGGCACTATCCCACGGTCAATCTGAACCTGAGTGCGCAGCAGACCAATGAAGGCTACAACAATTCGTTGGCGCCACAGACCGACAGCTATGTCGCGGGTGTGGGAGTACAGATTCCGATCTATAGCGGTGGCACGACATCCGCGCGGGTAAGGCAGCTGTATCAGGATCAGCTCACCGCAGAACAGCAATTGGTCGCGACGCGCCGCCAGGTGGTCAAGGAAACGACAAACGCGTATTTGACTGCAGACTCAAGCGTGGAAAAGATCCACGCAAACCGCAATGCACTGGCCTCGGCCGAGCAATCGCGCATTGCGGCTGAAAAAGCATTTACCTATGGCGTGGTTAATGCCGTGGATGTTTTGACCGCGGTACAGAATGAATTCAAGGCACGTCGCGATCTGCTCAAGACTCAATACGACTTTATAACCAACCTTTTTATCCTGAATCGCTGGGCCGGAAAGTTGTCGGAAGAAAGTGTCGAAAGCGTCAATCTCTGGTTGAGTGGAAATGATCAGGCGATCACTTCACCAGAGACGCTGCGGGAATAAGTTGCCGTCCGTTAAATGCTCTTTGCGTAGCTAAAGCTATTGGTCGAGTCGGGCTGCGCTTGAAGGGAAAGCGCAGCCCTCGACAATTAACGACGAGGTGAATGCAGTGACAGAACGGCGCGACGAATGATGGCGACACCCAGGCCGAGTATGAATCCAAAGATCAGGCCAAATCCAACGATCAGGGCTTTCTTCGGTTTTATAGGCGCTTGAGGTTCCATTGCATCTTTATCAACATTGACCAGCTTTAACTGATCGAAGTTTACATTCAGTTGCTTCAGGTGAGTCAGCTCACCGCTGATGTCCGCGAAGTCCTTGATAAACAACTCAGGATGATTCCGCTCTTTGAGAAGTACTGCTTCGCGGTTGGTAGCCAGCAGGCTGAGCTCTTTTTGAATCTCATCGATACGCGGCTCGGTGAAGTCATCGGAATGACGAGCTACCAAGGTGGCACGCTCTGCTTCCAGTGCCGCTTGTCCCAGGAAGTACAGGGGTATTTTCTGATTGTTGACTTCCGTGCGGATCATGTTGCCCTGATGGGCTTGCTCTCCATCTCCCAGCGCCGAGGGCGTGGTGGGTTTTACAATTCCGAGTTTCTTGGCGATGACGATGGCTTCATCAAGTTCTTTGATGCGGTTTTGTCTGCGGCTTTGCAGTTGTTGGCGCAGCGCTTTGAGTTCGTCTTGAAGTACTTGCTTTTTTAGCTGATCTTTTTCCAGCAAATGGGCAACTTTGGAATCTTTTTCCGCCTCATAAGCGGACTTTTTCGACTCCAGTTTCTTTTCAGTCTGATCGATGCGGTTGGCAATCAGTATTTTTAAGTTTGACGCAACTTTTTCCTTTTCACCTTTAACGACGAAGTCGGTAAAGTCTCTCAAGATGCCTACGCCATCTATGCCCTGAGGATACCTGAGGCTAAGGCCAACGGCTTCGGAAAGGCTGGAGCTTTTTTTAGGATCAATTTTTTCAAGCGAAAATGCTCTTTCGTTGAACCTTTCAAATGTGTTCTCAATGGATTGCCCTGGTGCCTGCAATGGCGCAAGGTACTGCGGGTTGGCCTGGAAGAACTTCAGGCGAACATCATAAGACTGCATTGAAGAACCGATGTTGTTCAGCGCGTCTTTTGGCAGAAGTTTATAAAGTCCGGACTCATTCAGTTCGTCCAGGTCCGCCAGTGGGACAGGTCGGACATAAGTTTCAACTTCATATTCTGGAGTTGCCAGCAAGGCATAGGAAATAGCGGCGGTAACGGTCAGTGCAGTAAACAATAAAACAATCGCCCTTTGATCCCAAAGGCTGCCGATAAGCTCCTTTACTTCAACGACTTCATGTCGGGGGGTATCAATAGTGTTTACTGGAATGTTCATCACGCGCTCTAAAAATTTGGACAGACTTTCCAGAATACATCTGAAAATTGCCGTCATCTAGGTTAGAAAACTTTACATTTGGTTATATTTTTTGGATTTTCCAGCATTTGTTAGCAAACAGCAAGGGTGAGAAACAGTCGCGGATGCGAACACGGTCGCGGCTCAGACATCACCTTGACGGCCCTATGGGCTGGCCTCCTGTCACCCTGTGAGCGTTCAAAGCGCGCTGCTCATTCGCCCCACCGTTTATCGGTCGCTCGCAATACCGTTCGCTCCATCCCATAGGCTCGATGGGATTTCATTCTCATTCCGGGGCTACTCTCATTCTGGCCGGGTTACCGACGAGAACCCTCCGTTGCTCGATCAATTAAAATTACGGCTATCATATATTGGTAGAATTATGGCTATAATAAAATAGCTCGCGTCGAAGTGCTTTCACGTCGGGCGTCCTTCAGCATTTTTCAGGAGCACCATCATGAATTCAGTTCAGCCCCAAGGTACGGCCCTCGTCACCGGCGCGTCTTCCGGTATCGGGGCGGTGTACGCCGAGCGTTTGGCAGCCCGTGGTTTTGATCTGTTGCTGGTGGCTCGTGACGAGCCGCGACTGGAGGCTGCGGCGATCAAGCTGCGCTCGGAGCATGGGATCAAGGTGGAAGTGCTGTCGGCGGATCTCACCCGGAAGGAAGACGTGCTACAACTCGAACAGCGGCTACGCAGCGATTCGAGTATCAGTCTGTTGCTCAATAACGCCGGTGTGGCGGCGGATGGGCTGTTGGCCAATGCCGATACCGATCAACTGGAGCGAATGATTCAGTTGAATATCACGGCAGTCACGCGATTGGCCTCGGCGGCTGCGGCCAGCTTTACCAAGGCCGGGCGCGGCACGATCATCAATATCGCATCGGTGGTGGCATTGTTTCCCGAGCGTTTCAATGCGACTTACAGCGCCAGCAAGGCCTATGTATTGAGCTTGACTCAATCGTTGAACGCCGAGCTGAATGGTACCGGGGTGAAGATCCAGGCGGTGCTGCCCGGTGTGACACGAACCGAGATCTGGGAGCGCTCCGGTATCGATGCTTCGCAAATTCCCGCAGAAATGGTGATGGAAGCAGGAGAGATGGTCGATGCTGCGTTGTCGGGTCTGGATCAGGGTGAGTTGATCACTATTCCTTCGTTGCCTGATGCGGCGGATTGGGATGCGTTCGTGGCGGCGCGTCATGTGATGGCGCCCAATCTTTCCAAAAGCAAGGCCGCTGCCCGTTATCGGTAAGCGTCATCAATCGGCTTGAGGTGTGTCTGGTATGAGTGATCGTCGAGTGGTTGTAACTGGCATGGGCCTGGTGTCGCCGCTGGGAAGCGGTGTCGAAGCTGTCTGGGCGCGGCTGTTGGCCGGTCGTTCCGGGCTGCGCAATTTACCGCAAGAGGTGGTTGCCGATCTGCCGGCCAAGGTCGGCGGTGCAGTGCCCGCGCTGGCGGATGATCCGGAGGCGGGGTTCGATCCGGACCGGGCAACCCCGCCCAAGGAACAGAAGAAGATGGACCGCTTCATTTTGTTCGCCATGGAAGCGGCGCGTCAGGCACTGGAGCAAGCCGGCTGGCAAGCGCTGGATGCCAATGCCCAGGAGCGCACGGCCACCATCATCGGTTCAGGTGTGGGTGGTTTCGGCGCGATCGCCGACGCGGTGCGCACCACCGATAGTCGTGGGCCGAGACGTTTGTCTCCATTCACCATCCCTTCATTCCTGGTCAACCTCGCGGCAGGTCATGTGTCGATCCAGCATGGCTTCAAGGGGCCATTGGGTGCACCGGTCACGGCATGCGCTGCCGGCGTTCAGGCGATTGGCGACGCAGCGCGGCTGATTCGTACGGGTGAGGCGGACATCGCGGTGTGCGGCGGTGCAGAGGCAGCGATCGATCGGGTCAGCCTGGCCGGGTTTGCGGCTGCTCGCGCGTTGTCCAGCGCTTACAACGACACGCCTGAACGCGCTTCGCGACCTTTCGACAGTGGTCGCGATGGTTTTGTCATGGGAGAAGGGGCCGGGCTGCTGGTCATCGAGTCTCTGGACCATGCGCTGGCCCGGGGCGCCCAGCCCTTGGCGGAGCTCGTCGGCTACGGCACCAGCGCCGATGCCTATCACCTGACCGCCGGTCCCGAGGACGGCAACGGTGCGCGGCGGGCGATGTCGTTGGCATTGGCTCAGGCTGGTGTTTCTCCGGCTCAGGTTCAGCATCTGAATGCTCATGCAACCTCGACTCCGGTGGGGGATCTGGGTGAACTGGCGGCGATCAAGGCGTTGTTCGGTGCGCAAAATGGTATTGCCGTGACATCGACCAAGTCGGCGACCGGGCATTTGCTCGGTGCAGCAGGGGGAATCGAGGCGATCTTCACGCTGCTGGCGATCCGTGACCAGGTTGCACCAGCGACACTCAATTTCGAGAACCCGGACCCTGCCACTGAAGGAGTGGATATCGTTCATGGCAAAGCGCGGCCAATGGCCATCGAGTATGCGTTGTCCAACGGCTTCGGATTTGGTGGGGTCAATGCCAGTGTACTGTTCAAGCGTTGGCAGGGTTAATCCTGCGAGTGCTTGAGGTGTTCGCGTGCGATGTCGAGAATCCGTTGGGCAAACCCGACGTCGGCCACGCTGCGCGATAACAGCAAGGCGCCGACCAGCGTAGACATGATGACGATGCTGCGCTCGGCGGTGCGCTCACCCTCAAGGGTATGCTGGATCTGATCGAGTCGCGCCTGGAGCACGACGTCGCTGGTCGGACTCGGTTGACCACGCAGCCCCAGTTCCGAAGAAATGGTCAGCAGCGGGCAGCCTTCGTGGGGAGAGGTTTGATGCCATTCGGACAGGTAAGCGTCGATGAAGGCTTTGAGTGGCTGTTCCTCGGCGAAGATTTGCGCACACAGCTCGTCGACTTGTGCACCGGCCTCCTGCAAGGCTTTCTCTACCAGTTCGTCTTTGGACTTGAAGTGCGAGTAAAAGCCACCGTGAGTCAGGCCCAGTGCTTTCATCAGGGGTTGCAGCCCGGTCGCGCCGATACCGTCGCGTCGGAATCGCGCTGAAGCTTCCTTGATAATGCGTTGGTGGGTCTGGGCTTTATGGTCCTGCGAGTAACGCATCTGATATCTCCGCATCAATGCGCCATATTAACCAATGAAAATTGCATGGTGACTGTACTTCTACTTCTAATAAACATGCAGATGCTTCGATATGGGTGCAAAGCGGCGTGATTTCGGGCGTTTCCACGCAAAAACAAACCCCGCTTTCCAAGGCGGGGTTTTCAGTCAGCGGTCCTGCGCTTCCTTGGCGTCCATTTCCGCATTGCGTTCGGCGACGCGCTTGCGTTGCTCTTCGGTCAGTTCGACCTTGTTGGCGGTGTCGCGCAGCAGCATCAGGCCACCAACGATCGAGCCGATGGCAACGACCAGAATCAACCAGGCATACCAGGGCATAGGACTCTCCTTGAAAAGCAGGCGGTCGGCGAGGGTTCGCCAACCGATCGTGCATACCGTTTTGAGTGATGGGGTTTCATCGCAGTTCCATCGCTATCACCCCATTCTATGCCTGTTGTTCAAGGTTCACTCGAACGCTTTCACAGTCCGGTCAGCATCGCATCCGCCGGGGCGTCTGCGCGCAGTTGTGCGGTGAGCATGAAGTACACGAAACCTGCCGCCATGAAACCCAGGAAGATCAGGCCGATCAACGTGTTGAACCAGGCCATCGCCACCAGGCATACCACCGCCAGCATCAGTGCAATGAACGGCACCAGCGGGTAGCAGGGGGCGCGGAAGGTGCGTTCCAGGTTCGGCTCGGTTTTGCGCAGCTTGAACAGGCTGAGCATGCTCATGATGTACATCACGATGGCGCCAAACACGGCCATGGTGATCATCGCGGCGGTCAGCGTCATGCCGCCGAGGTTGATCAAGCCGTCGCTGTAGATGGCAGCAATGCCGATCACGCCGCCGGCGATGATCGCCCGGTGCGGGGTTTGAAAGCGTGACAATCTGGCCAGGGAGGACGGCAGGTAACCGGCCCGGGCGAGGGCGAAGAACTGCCGCGAGTAGCCAAGAATGATCCCGTGGAAACTCGCCACCAGCCCAAACAGGCCGATCCACACCAGCATGTGCAACCAGCCCGAGCTTTCGCCGACCACGGTTTTCATCGCCTGGGGCAGCGGGTCATTGATGTTCGACAGGGTGCGCCAGTCGCCGACGCCACCGGCGAAGAACATCACGCCCATCGCCAGCAGCACCAGGGTCAGGATACCGCTGATGTAAGCCTTGGGAATCGTGCGTTTCGGGTCCTTGGCTTCTTCGGCGGCCATGGCTGCGCCTTCGATGGCGAGGAAGAACCAGATGGCGAAGGGGATCGCCGCGAACATCCCGGCAATCGCCGGAGCACCGAATACATCGGAACCGGCCCAGCCATTGAGGGCGAAGTTGCTGAAACTGAATGCCGGGGCGACCACGCCCATGAACACCAGCAACTCGGCGACCGCCAGCACGCAGACCACCAGTTCGAAGGTTGCTGCCAGTTTCACGCCGAGGATGTTGAGACCCATGAATACGATGTAGGCACCGACTGCCGCGTGTTTCGGGTCCAGGGCTGGAAACTGGACATTGAGGTAGGCGCCGATGGCCAGGGCGATCGCCGGCGGGGCGAAGACGAATTCGATCAGTGTCGCCAGTCCGGCGATCAACCCGCCTTTCTCGCCAAAGGCACGACGGCTGTAGGCAAAGGGACCTCCGGCGTGGGGAATGGCGGTGGTCAGTTCGGTGAAACTGAAGATGAAGCAGGTGTACATGGTGGCGACCATGAATGAGGTCACCAGAAAGCCCAGGGTCCCGGCTACGCCCCAGCCATAGCTCCAGCCGAAATACTCACCGGAAATCACCAGCCCGACCGCAATGCCCCACAGGTGCAAGGTGCCCAGCGTGGGTTTGAGTTGTGTGTTCATGGGTTTGCTCCCTGAGTGGTTTGGAACGCTCAGGGGAGGTCAGTGCAGTGGGCGTGCCATTTCACGATTACGCGTCGTAATGGGCTGAAAGCTGTCGTATCGGGGATGTTCGCCACTGGATGCGCGAATATTGTGCGTCAGTCAGGGGCGCGTTTGTTGTAAATGCGGCTTTCGCGAGCAAGCCCGCATACCCGCTCCCCAACACCGCTGCAACGCGCAGGTTGGGTATTTCAATGCAGGTGCGGGCAGCGCTTGATGCTCAGGCTTGCTGAGTGAGGCACTCGCGCAACGCCGTTTGCCAGTCTGGTTGACTGACACCCCAATCGCGCTGCAAGCGACTGCAATCCAGTCGCGAGTTGAGCGGTCGGGCTGCGGGTGTCGGGTAGTCGCTGGACGGGATCGGTAACAGGTCGGCGCAGGGCTTGCCCTGTTTTCGCAGCGCTTCACCGATCGCCTGGGCGAAGCCGAACCAGGAGGTCTCACCTTGAGCGGTCAGGTGATAAGTACCCCAGTTGGCGACCTGGCTCGTCTGCCAGCGCTCAATCAGGGCAAGGGTGCTATCGGCGATTGTACCTGCCCATGTAGGTGCTCCGATTTGATCGGCGACTACACGTAACTCCGGTTTCTCTTGCAGCAAGCGCTGCATCGTCAACAGAAAATTGCGGCCATGGGTTGAATAGACCCAACTGGTACGCAGGATCAGGTGTTTACCTTGCACGTCCCTGATAGCTTGTTCACCGGCCAGTTTGCTCTTGCCGTACACCCCGAGCGGATTTGGCGTGTCGTCCTCGTTATAAGGTCCGGCTTTACTCCCGTCGAATACATAGTCCGTGGAGTAATGTATCAACGGTATGTCCAGAGCCAGCGCTTCTTCGGCAAGGATGCCGGGAGCTACCGCGTTTATGGCAAAAGCTGGTTGCGGCTCGCTTTCCGCCAGATCAACCGCTGTATGGGCCGCTGCATTGACGATCAGATCGGGCCGGATGTTTTGCACCTGACGGCGAATCTGATCGGGTTGAGCGAGATCGAGCTGATCGCGACCCAATACGATCAGTTCGCCGACAGCCCCCAGCCGCCGTTGTAATTCATGTGAAACCTGACCGTGTCGGCCATTGATGAGTATTTTCACGGGAACAGTCCAGTCTCGTTACCGGGCGAATCGGGCTCGCACAGGTTCATTGCTCTTCCCCTGCCAGCTTGGCCAGGTACTGGCCATACCCGGTTTTGCCAAAGTACCGGGCGCGCTCCATCAACTGCTCGCGGTCGATCCAGGCATTTTCATAGGCGATCTCTTCGAGGCAGGCGACTTTGAGGCCCTGGCGGTGTTCGATGGTCTGCACGTACTGAGAGGCTTCGAGCAAGCTATCGTGGGTGCCGGTGTCGAGCCAGGCGAAACCTCGACCAAAACGCTCGACCTGCAGATCGCCACGTTGCAGATAGGCATTGTTGACGTCGGTGATTTCCAGCTCGCCACGAGGCGAAGGTTTCACCGCCTTGGCGATCTCGATCACATCGTTGTCGTAGAAATACAGGCCGGTAACGGCATAGCTGGATTTCGGCGCTTTCGGTTTTTCTTCGATCGAAAGGGCACGGCCATCGCTGTCGAAATCAATCACGCCGAAGCGCTCGGGGTCCTTGACCCAGTAGCCGAACACGGTGGCGCCGCGGGTGCGTTTTGCCGCGCTCTGCAATTGTTCGCCAAAGTGCTGACCATGGAAGATGTTATCGCCCAGGATCAGGCACACAGGGTCATCGCCAATGAACTCTTCGCCAATCAGAAACGCCTGGGCCAGACCGTCCGGCGAGGGTTGCTCGGCAAAGCTGAAATTCACCCCGAACTGGCTGCCGTCACCCAGCAGATTGCGATACTGGGGCAGATCCTGCGGGGTGGAGATCAGCAGGATATCCTTGATGCCGGCCAGCATCAGCACCGAGATCGGATAGTAGATCATTGGCTTGTCGTAGACCGGCAACAGCTGTTTCGACACTCCAAGCGTAATCGGGTGCAGGCGCGTGCCCGAGCCACCCGCCAAAACGATGCCTTTCATCATGCGAGCAGCTCCTTGGGATTGATGGCGCCAAGGCGTTCGCCCTGATAGCTGCCGTCTTGAACGCGGCGGCACCATTGCATATTGTCCAGGTACCATTGAACGGTTTTGCGCAGGCCGGTTTCGAAGGTCTCTTCGGGCACCCAGCCCAGTTCGCGTTCAATCTTGCCGGCATCGATTGCATAGCGCAGGTCATGCCCGGGGCGATCCTGGACGAACGTGATCAGGTCGGCGTAATGCGCAACGCCCTCAGGCTTGAGCGGTGCCAATTCTTCGAGCAGGGCGCAGATACCACGCACCACGTCGATGTTCTTTTGTTCGTTGTGCCCGCCGATGTTGTAGGTCTCGCCAACGGCGCCGGTGGTCACCACTTTGAGCAGTGCCCGGGCGTGATCCTCGACGAACAGCCAGTCGCGCACTTGCAGGCCATTGCCATACACCGGCAGCGGCTTGCCGGCCAGAGCATTGAGGATGACCAGCGGAATCAGTTTCTCGGGGAAGTGGAACGGCCCGTAATTGTTCGAGCAATTGGTCAGCAGCACCGGCAAGCCATAGGTTCGCTGCCAGGCGCGGACCAGGTGGTCGGACGCTGCCTTGCTGGCGGAGTAGGGCGAGCTCGGCGCGTAGGGCGTCGTTTCCGTGAACAGATCATCGACACCGTGCAGGTCGCCGTAAACCTCGTCAGTGGAAATGTGATGAAAGCGGAAGGCGCTTTTCTCAGGCTCCGGGAGGGCTTGCCAATAGGCGCGGGCGGCTTCGAGCAGGCTGTAGGTGCCGACAATGTTGGTCTGGATGAATTCCGATGGCCCGTCGATGGAGCGATCGACGTGGGACTCCGCTGCCAGGTGCATGATCGCGTGAGGGCGGAAACGCGCGAGCACCGCACTGACGGTCGCCTGATCGACAATATCGGCCTGAACGAACTCGTAGCGAGTGTCGTTGGCAATGCTGGTCAGCGATTCGAGATTGCCGGCATAGGTCAGTTTGTCCAGGTTGAGCACATCATGCTCAGTGTGTTGAATCAGCTCGCGGACAAGGGCCGAGCCTATGAAACCGGCTCCGCCGGTAATAAGGATACGCACGTTGGGCCAGCCTTCTTCAGTAATGCGAATAGCGTTAGCTTGCAGGCGCAAGCGGGGAGGCGCAAGAGATCTTGACCCCATTCGCTTGCGTCGCGTCAATCGGGCCGGATTATCCATGACTTGGAGCGTTCACTCACTACCCTGGCGCACAATTTAGAGCGCTATGTACGACACACCCGTTGTTCTCCTGGCCGGAGCACCTTCGCGCACCCTGTAACCCCGGCGTAAACCCACTCTTTACGCGTTCTTTATGCCCCGCAGGCACCCTCGGTCTCGTTCCTTTACAGCCTCCTTTCCGACAATGACTCCACACGCGGCAATACGCCGTAACACGGAGAACTTCCATGAGCGTTCTGGATGGGGTGTCGCTGCTGCTGGCAGTGGGGCTGTTCATTTATCTGTTGGTTGCGCTGCTGCGCGCGGACCGGAACTAGGAGTGGCCATGCACAATTATGACTATTGGCTGATCCTCGGGTTTTTTGCCCTGGTATTAGTCCCGGCGCCGTTTCTCGGGCGCTTCTACTACAAGGTGATGGAAGGGCAGCGCACGTGGCTGACGCCGATTCTCGGTCCTGTCGAGCGCGGTTGTTATCGTCTGGCCGGCGTCGATCCGCAGGCCGAACAGAGCTGGCAGAAGTACGCGCTGGCCTTGCTCGCCTTCAACTTCGCGGGTTTCCTGCTGCTGTTCGCGATCCTGTTGTTCCAGGACCACCTGCCACTGAACCCGCAGAGCCTGCCGGGACAGGAGTGGACGCTGGCGTTCAACACCGCCGTCAGCTTCATGACCAACACTAACTGGCAGGGCTACAGCGGCGAAGCCTCCCTGAGCTACTTGAGCCAGATGGCAGGCCTCACCGTGCAGAACTTCGTCAGCGCCGCCACTGGCCTGGCGGTACTGGTCGCGCTGTGTCGCGGCATCGGCCGCAAATCCACCCGGACCCTGGGCAACTTCTGGGTCGATATGACCCGTGCCACCCTCTACGGCCTGTTGCCGCTGTGCCTGCTGCTGGCGCTGTATCTGGTCTGGCAGGGCGTGCCGCAAACCTTCGCGCAGTACGTGAATGCGGTGACGATGCAGGGTGTTGACCAGGTGATCCCGCTGGGGCCGGCCGCCAGTCAGATTGCGATCAAGCAATTGGGCACCAACGGTGGCGGTTTCTTCGGCGTGAACTCGGCGCATCCGTTCGAGAACCCGACGGCGTGGAGCAATCTGTTCGAAATGGCCTCGATCATTCTGATCCCCGTCGCGCTGGTGTTCACCTTCGGCCATTACGTGAAGGACCTGCGCCAGAGCCGAGCGATCATCGCCTGCATGCTGGCGCTGTTCCTGATCGGCGGCGCAACCTCGCTGTGGGCTGAATACCAGCCGAATCCGGCCCTGAACAATGTCGCCGTCGAACAGACCGCGCCGCTCGAAGGCAAGGAAGCTCGCCTGGGCACCACTGCCACGGTGTTGTGGTCGGTGACCACCACGGCCGCGTCCAACGGTTCGGTGAACGGCATGCACGACAGCCTCAGCCCGCTGAGCGGCATGATGGCGCTGGTCAACATGATGGTGGGCGAAGTGATCTTCGGCGGCGTCGGCGCAGGGCTCTACGGCATGTTGCTCAACGTGCTGATCGCGGTGTTCCTCGCTGGCCTGATGATCGGCCGTACTCCGGAATACCTCGGCAAGAAACTGCAGGCCGGGGAAGTGCAGTTGCTGGTGGTGACGTTGATGGTCATGCCGATTGGCGTGTTGGTGCTCGGCGCGATTGCCGCCAGCCTGCCTGGTCCTGTGGCCGCGGTGAGCAACCCTGGGCCTCACGGATTCAGTCAGTTGCTCTACGCCTACACCTCGGCCAGCGCCAACAACGGTTCCGCCTTTGCCGGCTTCGGTGCCAACACCCCCTTCCACAACCTGATGCTGGGCTTGGGCATGTTGATCGGTCGCTTCGGCTACATTCTCCCGGTCCTGGCCCTGGCCGGCAGCCTGGCGATGAAGAAAACCGCACCGATCGGGCAGAACAGCTTCCCGACCCACGGTCCGCTGTTCGTGACCCTGCTGACCGTGACCATTTTGCTGGTGGGCGGTTTGACCTTCCTGCCTACATTGGCGCTGGGTCCTATCGCTGAACATTTGAGTATGGCTGCTCTTCTGAAATAAGGAGCTAAGGAATCCATCATGAATATGCACGTTCCAGCTTCAAAACCTGCGTCACCGACCAAGTCGGTCGAAGCGCCAAAAACCGCTTTCTCGGCCCTGTGGCGTCCGGCGCTGGTGCAAGCCTTCGTCAAGCTCGACCCAAGGCAATTGCAGCGTGCGCCGGTGATGCTGGTGGTCGAACTGACGGCGATCCTGACCACCGTGCTGTGCTTCATTCCCGACACGGCAGTGCCGACCTTCGTCGCCGCACAAATCGCTGTATGGCTGTGGTTCACCGTGCTGTTCGCCAACTTCGCCGAAGCCCTGGCCGAAGGTCGCGGCAAGGCCCGCGCCGACAGCCTCAAGGCCGGCAGCGAAGGCCTCAGCGCCCGGCGCAGGACCGGCAACGGCAGCTTTCAGGTGGTGCCCGCCGCCAACCTGCGCAAAGGCGATGTGGTGCGTGTCGAGGCGGGAGAGATGATTCCCGGTGACGGCGAAGTGATCGAAGGTATCGCGGCGGTCAACGAAGCAGCGATTACCGGTGAATCGGCCCCCGTAATTCGCGAGTCCGGTGGTGACCGCTCGGCCGTTACCGGCAACACACGGCTGGTGTCCGACTGGCTGCTGGTGAAGATCACCGCCAACCCCGGCGAGTCGACCCTGGACCGCATGATCGCCCTGGTCGAAGGCGCCAAACGCCAGAAAACCCCGAACGAAGTGGCGCTAGACATCCTGCTGATCGGCCTGACCCTGATCTTCCTGCTGGTGGTCGTCACCCTGCAACCGTTCGCCCACTTCGCCAATGGCAGCCTGCCACTGGTGTTCCTGGTGGCGCTGTTGGTCACGTTGATTCCGACCACCATCGGCGGTTTGCTGTCGGCCATCGGTATCGCCGGGATGGATCGCCTGGTGCGCCTGAACGTGATCGCCAAGTCCGGTCGTGCGGTGGAAGCGGCGGGGGACGTGCACGTCCTGCTGCTGGACAAGACCGGCACCATCACCTTTGGTAACCGTCGTTGCTCGGCGGTGTATGCCGCGCCTGGCGTCACTGCCAGGGAACTGGCTGAAGGCGCGTTGTTTGCCTCGCTGGCCGATGACACGGCTGAAGGCAAGTCCATCGTTGAGTACTTGCGTGGCCTTCACCCTCAGCCGGAGCCATCCGCCGAGCTGTTGACCGCTGTGCCGTTCAGTGCTGAAACCCGCTTGTCCGGTGTCGACTATCAGGGGCGCGTGTACCGCAAGGGCGCGGTGGATTCGTTGTTGGCGTTCGTGGACCTCAAGCGCGCTGATCTGGCTGCATCGTTGTCCCGTGAGATCGACAAGATCGCCCAAAGCGGCGGCACCCCGTTGCTGGTGTGTGCCGACGGCAAGTTGCTGGGTGCGATCCACCTCAAGGACGTGGTCAAGCCCGGTATCCGCGAGCGTTTCGCCGAGTTGCGCAAGCTGGGGATCCGCACCGTCATGGTCACCGGCGACAATCCATTGACCGCCGCTGCCATCGCCGCTGAAGCGGGTGTGGACGATGTGCTGGCCGAAGCCACGCCGGAGAAAAAACTGGCGCGCATTCGTCACGAGCAAAACGACGGTCGTCTGGTTGCCATGTGCGGCGACGGCGCCAACGACGCCCCGGCCCTGGCCCAGGCGGATGTCGGCATGGCGATGAACGACGGTACGCAAGCGGCCCGTGAAGCGGCCAACATGGTCGACCTCGACAGCGACCCGACCAAGCTGCTGGACGTGGTGCAGATCGGCAAGGAATTGCTGGTCACCCGCGGTGCGCTGACGACCTTTTCCATCGCCAACGACGTGGCCAAGTACTTCGCGATCCTGCCGGCGCTGTTCGCCGCGATCTACCCGCAACTGGGCGTGCTCAACGTGATGCACCTGAGCAGCCCGCAGAGCGCGATTCTCTCGGCGATCGTGTTCAACGCCCTGATCATTGTGGTGCTGATTCCGCTGGCGTTGCGCGGAGTGCGGGTTCATGCGGCGAGTGCGGCGGCGTTGCTGCGGCGCAACCTGCTGATCTACGGCCTGGGCGGGATCCTGGTGCCGTTCGTGGGCATCAAGGCGATCGACATGCTGTTGACGGCGTTGCATCTGGTTTGACTGCGTGGTGTGCCAGATAAGCCGCCATCGTCGGAACGCCGCCCGGAGCAAGCTCGCTCCCACAAAAGCACCTCATACCCTGTGGGAGCGAGCTTGCTCGCGATGGATGCGCCACGGTGTACCTGACTTGTGAATTAGAGGATTTTGAAATGTCCACATTGATACGCCCGGCCCTGAGCCTGCTGGTCCTGATGACGCTGATCACCGGCGTCGCTTATCCACTGGTGGTCACCGGCGTGGCCCAGGTCGCGTTCCCGGATCAGGCCAACGGCAGCCTGGTGCGGGATGCCGAAGGCAAGGTCCGCGGTTCCTCGCTGATCGCCCAGGATTTCGTCGGCGACGCCTGGTTTCACCCGCGTCCTTCGGCCGGTGCCTTTGCCACCGTGTCGAGCAGTGCCAGCAACCTGTCGCCGAGCAACCCGGCGCTGGCGACGCGGGTGATCGACGATGCCAGCAAACTGTTGGTGCCAGGGCAGGGGCCGGTGCCATTGGCGCTGCTCACTACATCCGGCAGCGGTCTGGATCCGCACTTGCCACCGGCGGCGATTGCCTATCAACTGGCGCGTGTCGCGACGGCGCGCAACCTGCCGGTCGCAACGCTGCAACAACTGCTGGATGCCCACGTCGAGCAACCACTGATAGGCCCGCCGGTGGTGAATGTGCTTGAGTTGAATCGGGCGCTGGAAAAACTGTAGATCAAAAGATCGCAGGCTTCGCCAGCTCCTACAGGATGTACGCCATCTGGCGTAGGAGCTGCCGCAGGCTGCGATCTTTTAATGCCACACCCAACTATCAAGTCAAACAAGGCAATGAAAATGAGCAACTCCGGCCGCGCCGACGCGCTGTTAGCAGACCTGCCCCGCGATGGCCGTGGCCGGCTCAAGGTATTTCTCGGTGCCGCACCGGGTGTCGGCAAGACCTACGCCATGCTGCAAGCGGCCCACACCCAGTTGCGTCAAGGGGTGAAGGTCATCGCCGGCGTCGTCGAAACCCACGGCCGGGCCGAAACCGAAGCACTGCTCGGCGGCTTGTCGCAACAGCCGTTGGTACGTTCCGAGTACCGTGGCGTGTTGCTCGAAGAAATGGACCTCGACGGTCTGCTCCTCGCCAAACCGAAGCTGGTGCTGGTCGACGAACTGGCGCACACCAACGCTCCGGGCAGCCGCCACGAAAAGCGCTGGCAGGACATTCAGGAACTGCTCGCCGCCGGCATCGACGTGTACACCACGGTCAACGTCCAGCATCTGGAAAGCCTCAACGACCAGGTGCGCGGCATCACTGGCGTGCAGGTCCGCGAGACCCTGCCTGATTGGGTGTTGCAGGAAGCCTACGAACTGCTGCTGATCGACTTGCCGCCACGGGAGCTGCTGGAGCGCCTGCGCGACGGCAAGGTCTATGTGCCGGAGCAGGCGCGGGCGGCCATCGACGCGTTCTTTTCCCAGACTAACCTCACGGCCCTGCGCGAACTGGCGATGCAAACCGCGGCGGCTCAGGTCGATAATGATCTGGCCCAGGGGTATCGTCAGTTGGGGCAAGCGGCGCCGGCCGTGCGCGGGCGATTGCTGGTGGGGGTCGACGGCGATGCCCAGGCCGAGCGCCTGGTACGCCATGCCAGTC
Source organism: Pseudomonas sp. S2_F07 (assembly GCF_054668325.1). Classification (NCBI taxonomy): domain Bacteria; kingdom Pseudomonadati; phylum Pseudomonadota; class Gammaproteobacteria; order Pseudomonadales; family Pseudomonadaceae; genus Pseudomonas; species Pseudomonas sp. S2_F07. The sequence continues at coordinate 2,151,236 of NZ_CP162758.1, read as the reverse complement.
GCGTGGCCCAGCGGCGGCACCTGCCCTGGAGCCTGGTGCACGTGGACAACGGCAGCGTGCGTGACGAGCAGTCCCGCCTGCGTCTGCAGAGCGCCCAGCAACTGGCCGAGCGCCTGGGCGGCGAAGTGGTGTTGCTGCGCGCCGGTGAAGTGGCGAAAACCCTGATCCAGCATGCCGCCGAACGCCGCGCCAGCCTGGTGCTGGTCGGCCAGTCCCGGCCGAGACTGCGTCGACGTCTGTTCGGTGGCGGGTTGGCGGCGCGACTGCTGCGTAATGCACGTGGGCTGGAGATCAACGTTCTCGACAGCGATCACCAACAGCTTCAACCCCATCAGCGGTCGATGCATTCACTGGTCTGGTTCGACTATGCATTGGCCGTGGTCGCGACGGTTCTGGCCAGCGCCCTGGCCTGGGCGGTGGCGAGTGTTTTGCCACTGCCGAACATTTCCCTGGTGTTCCTTGCAGCGGTATTGCTGGTGGCGGTGCGCAGCAGCCTCGGGCCGGCGCTGGCTTGTGCGGCGCTGTCGTTCCTGACCTACGACTTCCTGTTCATTCCACCGAATTTCTCTTTCAGCATCCAGCGCGAGGAAGACGTGCTGACCTTGCTGTTCTTCCTGCTGATGGCGGCCCTCACTGGCAACCTCGCGGCGCGCCAGCGCCGGCAATTGCAGGCATTGCGCGATACCCAGGAAGAGACCACTGAACTGCTTGACCTGTCCCGCAAACTCACCGCCGCCACCGACCGCCAGGCCGTGGTCAGCGCGGCTGCCCAGCACCTTAATGGTTGGAGTGATGTGCAACTGTGCCTGCTCAATCGCGACGGGCAAAACGGCTGGCAAGTCGAAACCGGTGGCCCCCTGGAGTTCAGCGAAGCCGAGCGCGGCGCCGCCGATTGGGCCTGGCAGCACGATCAACCCGCGGGTGCGGGCACCGGCACCTTGCCGTTCGGCCGCTGGTGGTGGTGGCCATTGTCGGTGGAGGACGGACCGCTGGCGTTGCTTGGCGTGTGCGCCGGGGAAGGCCAGACTCTGAGCGGCCAGCGCCGACGCTTGTTGACCGCACTGAGCCAGCCGCTGGCCCAGGCGCTGGCCCGGGCGCAACTGGCCGACGATCTGGAAGCGGCGCGGCTGCACGGCGAAACCGAGCAACTGCGCAGCGCCTTGCTGGCGTCGGTGTCCCATGACCTGCGTACACCGCTGACGTCCATGCGCGGCAGTATCGACAGCCTGCTGGCCCTGGGGGAAGCGATCCCGCTGGAGGACAGACGTGAGTTGCTCGAAGGCACCCGCGATGAAGCCGAGCGCCTGGACCGCTACATTCAAAACCTGCTCGACATGACCCGCCTCGGCCACGGTGCCTTGAAGCTGGCACGGGACTGGGTGTCGCCGGCAGACATCGTCGGCAGTGCGCGCAATCGCCTGCGGGCAGTCCTTGCGCCGTTGCAGGTCAGCACCGACGTACCGGCCGAGTTACCGTTGCTGTATGTGCATGCCGCGCTGATCGAACAGGCACTGATCAACGTGATGGAAAACGCCGCGCGGTTTTCGCCACCCCACGGGCGCTTGCAACTGCGCGCCGGGGCCGATGACAGCGAGCTGTTTTTCTCGGTCAGCGATGAGGGGCCGGGGATTCCGGAAGAGGAACGGGCGAAAATTTTCGACATGTTCTACACCGCGGCGCGGGGTGATCGCGGCGGGCAGGGTACCGGGCTGGGGCTGGCGATTTGTCAGGGCATGGTCGGTGCCCATGGCGGTCGCATCAGTGTCGCCGACGGCATCGAGGGGCGCGGCACCTGCATCACGTTGCACCTGCCGCTGCAGGCTCAGCCGGGATACGACAGTGAAGCCTGATCGTGCTTGCGCTACTCTCTTGCCACTTCTTTGTGTTGATGTGAATTCATGAGCCAGACCCCGACCATCCTGATCATTGACGACGAACCGCAGATCCGCAAATTCCTGCGCATCAGCCTCGTTTCCCAGGGCTACAAAGTGCTGGAGGCGGGTACCGGCAGCGAAGGATTGGTGCAAGCTGCGTTGAACAAACCGGACTTGCTGGTGCTCGACCTCGGCTTGCCGGACATGGACGGCCAACAGGTATTGCGTGACTTTCGCGAGTGGTCGACGGTGCCGGTGCTGGTGCTCTCCGTGCGCGCCAGTGAAGGGCAGAAAGTCGAGGCCCTGGATGGCGGCGCCAATGACTACGTGACCAAGCCATTCGGCATTCAGGAATTCCTGGCGCGGATCCGTGCGTTATTGCGCCAGGTGCCCGTAGGCGAGGCGCAACCAGCGGCGCTGAGCTTCGGTCCGTTGACGGTCGATCTGGCGTATCGCCGGGTGCTGCTCGACGATGTCGAAGTCGCGCTGACCCGCAAGGAATACGCCGTGCTGGCGCAACTGGCGCGGCATCCAGGGCGGGTGATCACCCAGCAGCAATTGCTCAAGGACATCTGGGGGCCGACCCACACCGAAGACACTCACTACCTGCGCATCGTGGTCGGGCACTTGCGCCAGAAACTGGCGGATGACCCGACCCAGCCCAGGTTCATCGTCACTGAGGCAGGGGTGGGGTATCGGTTGTTGGGTGAGGGTAGCCTTTAGATCTTCGTTGCCTGATAGTCACCCGAGAACCTTCAGGCGTTCAGTTCTGCTCATTCTCATACCGGTCCAGCGTATCCCGCGCAATCTCCCGTCCCAGCGCGATCAATTCCGGCGCCTTGTAGAACTCGAAAAAACGGCACACGCGCTTGGGCACGTTGATCAGGATGTCCGGCGGATACCCGGCAATCTTGTACTGCGCCAGCGACGTCTGCATCACCTCGAAACTCTGGTTGATCAAATCCAGCAAGGACGCCGGCCCAACGTTGTCGATGATGAACGAACCGGTGGCGGAGCGGGGGGCGCCACTGGCTTCTGGAGCCGCCGCCGGTTGCTGCGCTTCGGGTTCGGCGGATTCGATCCACGGGTTGAGGTCCGCCCCTTCGGCCCTCAGGGCCTCCTGCTCGAGGATCAACAATTGCTCGGCCTGTTTGCGGCGGAACGGCAGCTTCGAGCCAAGGGAATTGATCAGACTGTCGAAGCGGGTCTTGAAGGCGGCGGGACGCTGGATGACCGGCAATTGATAGTGGCGCTGATTGGTGGAGTTGAGGTTGACCGCGATGATCAAGTCGCAATGGCTCGACACCACCGGCACGATCGGCAGCGGGTTGAGAATGCCGCCATCGACCAGCATGCGGTTGCCCTGCATCACCGGGGTGAACAGGCTGGGAATCGCCGCCGAGGCGCGCATGGCCTGATGCAGGCAACCTTCCTGGAACCAGATTTCCTGCTGATTGGTCAGGTCGGCGGCAACGGCGGTGTAGGGGATACGCAAATCTTCGATGTTGATTTCGCCGACGATCTTGCGGATCTGCCCGAAGACTTTCTCGCCACGAATCGCCCCCAGGCGAAAACTGACGTCCACCAGGCGCAACACGTCGAGATAGTCCAGGCTCTCGATCCAGTCGCGGTAGTCATTGAGTTTGCCGGCGGCGTAGATTCCGCCCACCACCGCGCCCATGGAGCATCCGGCGATACAGGCAATGTCATACCCGCGCCGTTCGATCTCTTCAATGACCCCGATATGTGCATAACCCCGGGCTCCACCCGAGCCCAATACCAGTGCGACGCGCTTTTTCATGAATCGCCCTCGTTTGAATGGTTCAACAATGCACCCATCGAGGGCCATGCTTCAATCGCCATGGTCGTACGAGGGGACAAGAGCGTCGTATTTTCGACACTCCATGGCGGCACATGGTTATTCTCGTCGGCGCTATAGTTTGCACAGCGGACCAACGGCACTTTTCAGGTGCCACAACGTCTTACCTGCATGACTGTTGACCTATTCTTGAGGAGTGAATGATGAAAGCCTGGATCTGCGTGCCATTGATTGCCCTGGCGCTCGCCGGTTGTGCCGGCAAAACCGCTTATCGCGACAGCTGTGGTAGTAATCTGGATGCGGCATGGCATGAACTGGACCTGGCCAAGGCCGAAGGATTCGCCGGGACTGTCAGTTACTCCAAGGCCCTGTCGCTGTTGACCGCGGCCAAGACCCAGCAGCAATTCGAGGGGTTCGAAGGCTGCACCAGGAAAGCCGAGAAGGCTCGTTTCTATATTCGTGAATCGCGCGCGGGGCGTTAAAAGCGAAAAGCGGTTACAAGCTCTAAGCTGCAAGCTGCAAGATCTTTCGAGTTTGCAGCCTGGAGCTTGCAACCTGGCGCTGTTTACGGAGTAAACCCCCATGATCGATCGGTTGGTGGCTCAGGTTCTGGGCCTGGAAGTTCGTCTGCTTGCCTGTCAGGCCCGCTTGAAAGAGCGTACAGACCCTGAAGCGTTACACGACCTGCGCACAACCATGCGGCGGTTACGCAGCCTGTTGCGGCCCTTGCGCGGGCTGCCCGGTGTCGAACAACTGGAAGCGGCCGCCTCCCGGGTGGGCGAACTGAGCACGCCTTTACGCGATCGCGAAGTGTTGGCGGCGTACCTGCTCCAGCACCATCAACCCCAAGCCGCACAGTGGCGCATGGCGCAAATGGCCGAGGCCTATCCGGCCGTGGCAGCCAGTCCCGAGCTCGCGCAAATGCTGATCGTCCTCGATGCGTTTCCACGTTTTCTACGTGCTGCCCAGCGCCAGGGATTGCTCAAGGGGCTGCGCAAGCGCATCGAAAAACGCCTGGGCAAGCAGTGGAAAAAACTCGACGAGGCACTGCACGATCCGACCCACGACCGTCATCGGCTGCGCTTGTTGATCAAGCGCGTGCGCTATGGCATCGACGCCTACCCCGAACTGGACCGTTTGCCGAAAGCGGCCATGCCCCGGTTGAAGTCGGCCCAGGGCGCACAGGGTGACTGGCACGATTGCGTGCAATGGCTGGCGATGGCTGAACGGGAAGCGGATTTGCAACCCTGTGTTGCTGTCTGGGAAGCCACCATGGCCGAGGCTGAAAGCCGTGCGGATCGGGTGCTGGAAAAACTCGGCAAGGCCTGTTTCAAATCCTGAGATCTCCCCGGATCCATTGTAGGAGCGAGCCTTGTTGGGCTCATCTGTCAGTCAATTTGGCCGGAATAGGCGATGTATCAACTTCGCCAGATGGTTAAGATCCCTTCATCTTTTCCGATCCCAGAGGTTTTCATGCGTTTTTCCGAACTGCTCGACGCTGTCCGCGGCCAGCCGCTGGAGCTGTCTATCCCGGCCTCCTGGGCTCAGGGGCGGGCCAGTTTCGGTGGCCTGGTGGCCGCTTTGCAGTACGAAGCCATGCGCGCCCGGGTTCCGGCGGATCGGCCGGTGCGTTCGTTGGCAATCACCTTCGTCGGCCCGGTTGAGCCCGAGGTGCCGGTCAGTTTTGAGGTCGACGTACTGCGCGAAGGCAAGGCCGTCAGCCAAGTGCTGGGCCGGGTAGTGCAGAAGGGGCAGGTGGTGACATTGATCCAGGGCAGCTTCGGTGCCTCGCGCCCCTCGGAAGTGGCGGTGGCCGCTGAACCGGCACCTGAAATGAAGCACTGGGACGAATGCCAGGAGTTGCCTTTCGTCGAAGGCGTCATCCCTGAGTTCATGCGGCATCTGGCGATGCGCTGGAGTGTCGGCGGGTTGCCGTTCAGCGGTAGCACATCCCGGCAAATGGGTGGCTGGGTACGCTTGCGCGGCGACGTAAAGGAAGAGGCCATCGGCGAGGCGCATATCCTGGCGCTGGTGGACGCCTGGCCGCCGGCCCTGATGCCGTTTTTGAAGAAGCCGGCGATGGGTAGCACGCTGACCTGGACCATCGAGTTCGTGCAACCGCTGCTGGAACTGAACACCCTGGACTGGTGTAAATACCTCGTCGAGACCGAATACGCCGCCGACGGCTACGGGCATGCGGCCGCAAAAATGTGGAGCGCGGATGGCCGGTTGATCGCCATGAGCCGGCAGACGGTGACCGTGTTCGCCTGATCAGTGACGGCGGTGGCGCTCACGCCAGGCGCGCCACCAGCCACCGCTGAGGAAGAACCGCGGAAACGTCAGGAACTGCTCGACCAACAGGCGTGATACTGCATCCTTGCGATCGCTGAAGGGTTCGGAGGCTTGGGTCTCCAGGTTGTGGCCGTGGCGTTGCAAGGCCATCGCCGCGATCACACCGATCACGCCGATGGCGATATTTGCCAGGCTCAGGCTGAACACCCCGGTCACAATCAGTAGAAATGCCACGATGAACAGCGGCACCGCGATCAGATGCAGCACCAGATTGGTCGGGTGCTGATGATTGTTCGGGTACGCTCGCCATTGCCAGGCGGGTAGGTTGGGGTGACGTTTACCCATGATGCCGATCCTCGATCCATGTTGAACACATGTAGGAAGAATAGGCCCGGTCTATGCTGGCGGCGAATCAAGGCTGGCTATTGGTTTGATAGGCGTCATGTTCAAATTTGATGTGGATTCGACTGACGCCTTCGCGAGCAAGCCCGCTCCCACAGGGGAATGCATTTCAACTGTGGGAGCGGGCTTGCTCGCGAAGAGTCCCTCAAAGCTTCAACTGACCTATCGCCTTGCTCAGTTCCCCGGCCAACGCCGCCAGCTCATTGCTGGTGGTCGCCGACGTCACCGTCTGTTGCACCGTGTTCTCGGTCACGTCACGGATGCTCACCACCGCTCGGTTCATCTCTTCCGCCACCTGGCTTTGCTGCTCGGCCGCCACCGCGATCTGTGTATTGCTTTCACGCATTTGCGCCACTGCGCCGGTAATCTCGGCCAGTGCCGCGCCGGCCTCTTGCGCCTGTTGTACGCAGTCGTCGGCCTTGAACGAACTCTCTTGCATGAAATCCACGGCGTCCCGCGTGCCAGCCTGCAACGCCGAGACCATGAGGGTGATTTCATCCGTGGAAGCCTGTACACGTTTGGCGAGGTTGCGTACTTCATCGGCGACCACCGCGAAGCCGCGGCCCATCTCGCCGGCCCGGGCCGCTTCGATGGCGGCGTTCAGCGCCAGCAGGTTGGTCTGCTCGGCGATGCTGTGAATCACGTTGACCACGCCATTGATCTTCTGGCTGTCCTCGGCCAGCCGTTGAATCATCTCGGCGGTCTGCTGGACGCCGGTGGACAGTCCGGCAATCGACCGTTGCACCCGTGTCACGACCTCCTGCCCACTGCCGGCCAGGGTATTGGCCGATTGTGAAAGGTCACGGGTGGCGCCCGCGTGTTGGGCAATGTGATAGACCGTGGCGGTCATTTCATTGATCGCCGTGGCGGCCTGATCGGTTTCGCTTTGCTGGCCCAGCATGCCGTGGCGCACTTCATTCATGCTGGCCGCCAGCCGCGCGGCGCCGACGTCCAGTTGCCGGGCGGTGCTGGCGACGGTGTTGACCACCCGTTGATAACCGGCCTGCATGGCGTTGAAGGCGTTGGCCATTTGCCCGACTTCGTCGCTGCAAGCCAATGGCACGCGGGCCGACAGGTCGCCGGTTTTCTCCACGTGCAGCATGACGTCTTTCAAGGTGTTGAGCTGGCTGAGCAGGAAGCGGATCAATAACTGCGAGGCACCGAGCATTGCCAGCATCAGGATGAACACGGCCAACGCGTAGTTGGCGAAGCGCTCGCTGAACACCTGGCTCAAGCTTGGACCGTGGGCAATCACGGCGACCCGCTGGCCATCGGCACGGGTAAACACTTCGGCACCCATCAACGGATTGTCACCGAACAGCGGCATCAGGTTGATCTCGACCCAGCCGTTTGCATTGATGAGTTCGGGAATGGGTTGTTCATTCAGCGACGGCGCTTGTCCGCGATTGAACGTCAGCAGGTTGTCGGCGTGGGGTAGCGTTTGCCCGGCGGGCCAGGCTTCGAGCAATCGCGCCTGGGCCCGGGCCGAATCCTGGGCGGCGTCACTGCGGGCCTGCTGTTCGAGCTGCACCGCGTATAGCACCAGCAACAGGGTGGTGACGAAAGCGACGGCGTTGACCGCCCAGAATTTGTATTTCAGCGAGATATTGCTAAGCCAGGCACCCATGGAGGTCTTCTCTGATAGCGGAAACAGTTTTGGCAAGGTGCCAGCATTGTGCCGCTACTCAGGTGGCTGATTCTTGATGCAGATCAACGGCCCCTCAGCATTCCAGCGTGGGAGGGGATTTGTGGTTACTGGGGGATTGATGGCAAGCCGTAGAACGCCCGTGCGCACGCGGTGGTATGCGCCGCCAGATCTTCCTGGCTTTCCCCGCGATGCAGCGCCACTTCGCGCAGTACTTCGGTCAGGTACGCCGGCTCGTTCCGCCCGTTTTTCGGCTTGGGGCGCAGGCTGCGCGGTAGCAGATACGGTGCGTCGCTTTCGAGCATCAGGCGCCCGCGCTTGATTTCCTTGACCAGCGGATGCAAATGCGTGCCTCGGCGCTCGTCGCAGATCCAGCCGGTAATGCCGATGTGCAGGTCGAGGTCGAGGTAGCTGAACAGCGCCTTCTGTTCACCCGTGAAGCAGTGCACCACAGCGGCCGGCAGTCGGTCGCGGAAGTCGCGCAGGATTTCCAGCAAACGCTGGCTGGCGTCGCGTTCGTGCAGAAAAACCGGCAGCTGCAATTCGACGGCCATGGCCAGATGTTCTTCCAGGACCTTCTCCTGCTGCGGGCGCGGCGAGAAATCACGGTTGAAATCCAGCCCGCATTCACCCACGGCCACCACATTCGGTTCGTTGAGCAAGCTGCGCAAACGTCGGGCGCTGTCGGCGTTCCAGTCACTGGCGCAGTGAGGGTGGATACCGGCGGTGGCAAACAGGCGCCGGGCGCTTTTGTCCAGTTGCTGGCACAGCTCAAGGGCCTGTTCACTGCCCTCGACGCTGGTGCCGGTCAGCACCAGTTGGCACACGCCGGCCGCATAGGCGCGGTCGAGTACAGCCTGGTGTTTGTCGGCAAAACTGGCGTTGGTCAGGTTGACGCCGATATCGATGAGTTGCATGGTGCTACCTCGGCCCAAAGGCCGGAAAGCATATCAGAGCCGTGGATTTATAAGAAAAGCCAAGAACTACAACGGGTTAACGCTGTCTCTTGAGCCGCGGACCAGGCTGGGTTGGTAGTTTTGCCATCATTGTGCCAGTCTTTCGCACTTTGCCAGCGCCTTGGGCGCTCTGTTTTTGTCGCCGCGCTTGATGGTTTTCGTCATTGAAGCGGGCCTCATATTCTTTCCGGAGAGTGGATGATTCGTCCCTCGGTTTTGCTACTGCTGTGTTGTTCGCTGCTACTGCCGATGACGGCGGTCGCGCGTCTGCCCGGGCCGCTGCAAGCCGTACCGGCCAGCAAGGTGCGCGACCTTGCCCAAATTCGCAGCAGTCGTGTGCTGCGGGTGTTGGTCAACCAGAGCCGCAACAGTTCCGGCGAAGTCCAGGGGCAGGCGATCGGGGTCGAATACCATCGTCTGAGAGCGTTCGAGCAATACCTCAACGGCCATGCCCGTGACGGCCAGGAAATTACCCTCAAGATCATTCCCAAGGCCAAGGATCAACTGCTCGGCGCATTGCAGCGCGGGGAGGGCGATTTGGTGGCACCAGGCGAGTTGCTCGATCTGCAACCGGGTTTCGCCGTCAGTACCAGTGAGCCGATTGCCAGCAACATCCCGTTGGTCCTGGTAGGCATCAAAGGCGAACGCCGCTATACCAAACTTGAACAGCTTTCCGGCAAGACCCTGGCGTTACCTGCCGGCAGCGCCGCCGGGGATGCCGTCAGCCAGATCAATCAAAAGCTCGCCCTGCACAAACTGCCTCCGGTCATCATCGAATGGGTCGATCCGAGTCTTGCTGTCGAGGACGTACTGGAGATGGTGCAGGGGGGGATCTTCCACCTGACCATCGTCGAGCAGCCGATCGCCGAGCGCTGGGGCAAGATCCTGTCCAAGCTGCGTTTTGACAAGCAGGTACTCATCAGCGAGCCGGGAGAAGAATTCTGGTTCGTGCGCCGTGATGCCTCGATGTTGCGGGCCAGCATTGATCGCTTCCTCACCGGCTACAAAAAACCATCGGATCAGGACGCCGCGTTCCTGCGGATCTATCGTCGTCTCTATCAAGTGCACTATCCACTGGCCAAGGCGGACCGGCAGCGTCTGGAAAAGCTTCGCCCGGTGCTGCAGAAGCACGCCGATGCCCAGGGCATGGACTGGCTGAACCTGGCGGCGCTGGCCTTCAAGGAGTCAGCCCTGCAACCCGCCGCCCGCAGTGGCGGTGGCCCCACCGGTCTGATGCAGATCACGCCATCTGCGGCGCAGCGGGTGGGTGTCAACAATATCCAGGACCTTGATGGCAATGTGCAGGCAGGGGCCAAGTACCTGGCGATGATCCGGCGCAAGTTCTTTGCCAGTCCCAAACTCAACGAGCGCGAACGCATGGCCTTCGTGCTGGCGGCCTACAACATCGGGCCGGAGCGAGTGCAAGGCATGCGGGCAGAAGCCCGGCGGCGAGGCTTGAATCCCAACCAGTGGTTCTTCCAGGTTGAACGCATTGCCATGGAGCAAGTGGGTATGGGCCCCGTCAGCTATGTTAATAGCGTGAACAAGTATTACTTGGCATTCGATCGGGAGCGGGAGTCGTTGGAGCCCCAGGGGCAAAAGGTTGCCTCACGCAAATGATCAACTAATCTGATTGTTATGACGGGTTTTTTGCGCTTTTAACATGTGAATTACTGATTAATATAGCGGCCAACCAACACACACTTACAAGGAATGAAACAGCATGAGCACTCTGATCAATAAGGTAATGTCTACCCGCGCCGGCTACGGCCTGACCGTTCTGCGCATTGTGGTCGGCATTGTTTTCGCCGCTCACGGCTCGCAGAAACTCTTCGGGGCATTCGGTGGCTATGGTCTGGCTGGAACCGCGCAGTACATGGAAAGCCTCGGACTGACGCCGGGTTACCTGATGGCGGCACTGGCGGGTGGCACCGAGTTCTTCGCCGGCCTGGCCCTGATCATCGGCTTGCTGGTTCGCCCGGCCGCACTGGGCCTGATCTTCCTGTCGCTGGTGGCGATTTTCTCGGTGCACATCAGCAATGGTCTGTTCATGGCCAACAACGGTTATGAATTCGCCCTGGCATTGCTCGGTGGCAGTATCGCGGTATTGATCGAAGGTGCGGGCAAACTCTCGGCGGACCGTGCCATCGCCGGCTGACCCCTCTGGCTCAACAAAAAGGCCCGCATTGCGGGCCTTTTTTGTTGAGCGTCATTCTTGACACTGTCCAGTCAGCTTCTCTAGGATGTTGCTCATGCGCCGATTTAAACAGCTACTTGCGGGGCGCCAGGTGACTCATCCAGTTGCCGATAGAAGCCGGAACAGGCTTCGAAATACCGCTAAAGCGCTGGTTCGGTGTTGCCTCTCACCTGCCATGCAGACTTTTGAGGCAGAGACACGACCCAATGAATGCACTAAACGCCGTTGTACGTCCCGCGCCGATCACGGCACATCTGACCCAGCGCAATCCAAAAATCCTGCTTGGCGGCAAACATCAGCCGACGCTCTTGCGTTATCTCGATGGCTGGCCACGTCGTACCGGCGGTCCCGCTGCCTTCCTGATCCAGTTTGTCGACGACGGTGAGTCGCTCGCTCGTTTTGCCGACGACAGTTTCGACCTGGCAGTGATTCAGTCCCCCAGCCTCGAAGATGCGCCTGAAGTGATCCGGCAACTGACCCGCGTTGCCCGGCAAGGGTTGATCACCCGGCGTTGAAACTCACGGGTAGTCGATCGCCACAATATACACACACTGTTCACCGGTCGGTGTCTGGACCCGGACTTCGGCGTCCAGTGCCTTGCCGATCAGGGCGCGAGCCAAGGGCGAGTCGATGCTGATCAGGCCCTGTTTGAGGTCCAGCTCATCGGGCCCGACAATGCGGTAGCGCGACTCTTTGCCATCCTCGTCTTCGATCGTGACCCAGGCGCCGAAATAGACCTTGTTCGGATCGCTGGGTTTTTCGCTGACAACCTTGAGCGCTTCCAGGCGTTTGGTGAGAAAACGCACGCGGCTGTCGATCTCTCGCAGCATCTTTTTGCCATAGGTGTATTCGGCGTTCTCCGAGCGATCCCCCTGGGCCGCGGCTTCGCTGACAGCCTGGGTGACCTGGGGCCGACGTACATGCCACAGCTCATGGAACTCGGCGCGCATCCGCGCCTCACCCTCGGGGGTGATCAGCGCGGTGCCAGCGGTGCGGGGAGGGCGGTAACGGCTCATGACAGCTTCTTGTGGTGAGAATGGCAGGAGTCTATCAACCCTCGCGCAGGACTGTCAGCGGGCTGGTGTTCAATGCCCGACGGGTGCCGAGCACCCCGGCGCCACCAATGAGCACGGCGCCCAGCAGTGGCAGCACCAACAGCCACGGGTGCGGATGCCACGGCAGGTCAAAGGCGTAGCGGTAGAGCACCCAACTCACCACTTCCGAACCCAGCGCAGCCAGCAAGCCACTGACTGCGCCCAGCAGGCCGAACTCGATACGTCGAGCCTTGACCAGCAATAGCCGCTCCGCCCCCAGCGCACGCAGCAACGCGCCTTGGCGAATGCGTTCATCCAGCGTCGCTTGCAGGCCGGAGAACAGCACCGCCATCCCCGCCGCCAACACGAACAGCAACACGTACTCCACCGCCAGGGTCACCTGGGCGAGGATGCTGCGCAGTTGCTCCAGCAAGGCTTCGACCTGCAGGATGGTCACCGCCGGGAAAGCGCGGGACAGGTCGACAATCTGTTGGTCATGACCCGATGCCAGATAGAAACTGGTCAGGTAGGTTGCTGGCAGATCCTTGAGGGTGCCGGGCTGAAAGATCATGAAGAAATTAGGCTGGAAGTTGTCCCAGTTGATCTCCCGCAGGCTGGTGACCTTCGCCTCGCGATTGACCCCGCCAACGCTGAAAACCAGGTGATCGCCGAGCTTGATCTTCAGGCTTTCGGCGACCTTGCCCTCTACCGACACGCCAGGAACATCGTCCGGCGTCTGTTCGTTCCACCAATTGCCGGCCGTGAGTTTGTTGCCCGTCGGCAGGTCCGCGGCCCAGGTCAGGCTCAGGTCGCGCTGGATTGCCCGATCACCTGCCGATTCCTTGGTGACGATTTGCTGCACCGGCTCGCCGTTGATGTTGATCAAGCGCCCGGGCACCACCGGGTACAGCGGAGCCGATTGCGCCGACACGGCAATCAGGTGATCGGTGAAGGCCTGTTTGTCCGCTGGCAGGATGTTCAGCGCAAAGTAGTTCGGTGCGTTTTTCGGCAGCTGGTTCTGCCAGGTGTCCAGCAACTCGCCGCGCAGCAGCGCAATCAGCGCCATCGACAGCAGAATCAGGCCGAATGCCAGGGACTGGCCCGCGGCAGCGAGGGGATGACGCAGCAGTTGGCCCAGTCCCAGACGCCAGGGCAAGGGTGCACGGGCAAGCATGCGCCGCAGACTCTTCAACAGCAGCAGTAACAAGCCGCCCAGCACCAGTGCTGCAATTACGCCGCCGCCGAGCAGGGCAAAGGTCAGCACCAGGTCCAGGCTCAAGCGCCACATGATCAGGCCGAGGGCGCCCAGCGCTGCGCCGTAGACCATCCAGGTGCTGGAAGGGATCGGCAGCATGTCCCGGCGCAGCACGCGCAATGGCGGAACCCGGCCCAGAGCCGCCAGTGGCGGCAAGGCGAAACCGGCCAGCGCCACCAGTCCGGTGCCGATCCCGGCAACTGCCGGAAACAGCCCGCCCGGAGGCACATCGGTCGGCAACAAGTCATGCAGCAGGGCAAACAACCCCAGTTGGGCGAGCCAACCGAGGAGAGCACCGTTGATGCTGGCCAGCAGCCCGAGCACAGTCAGTTGCAGGCTGAACAACACCATGGTTTCCCGGCGCGACAGCCCGAGGCAGCGCAGCAGGGCACTGGCGTCGAACCGGCGGGTGGCGAAGCGGGTTGCCGACAGCGCCACCGCTACGCCGGACAACAGCACTGCCACCAGGCTGGCCATGTTCAGGTAGCGTTCGGCCTTGCCCAGGGCGCCGCCGATCTGTCGATTGCCGTCGCGGGCGTCCTGCAAGCGCTGGTTGGCGGCGAGCCCCGGTTTGATCAGTTGCCGATACGTCTCAAGTGCCTGAGCGTTGCCTCGCCATAATTCGCGATAGCTGACCCGGCTGCCGGGCTGCACCACGCCGGTGGCCGCAAGGTCGTCGAGGTTGATCAGCACTCGCGGCGTCAAGCTGTAGAAATTGCCGGCGCGGTCGGGTTCGTAAGTCAGCACCCGTGCCAGTTTCAGGGCTTTCATGCCGACATCGATGCTGTCGCCGATCTTCAGGTCCAGGGCGGTCAACAGGCGTGCCTCGACCCAGGCTTCTCCGGGTTGCGGTCCGCCACCGACTGTTTCCGTGGCAAAGGGTGCGGGCGCGCTTTTCAATTCGCCGCGTAGCGGGTAGGTGCCGTCGGCCGCCTTGATGCTGGACAGCTGGATGCCGTTGTCGGTGGCGATGACGCTGGAGAACTCCACCACCTGAGCGTGTTCCAGACCCAGTTCGGTACCGCTTCTTATCTGTTCGGGGCGCGCGGGCGAACTACCTTCGAGCAGCAGGTCGGCACCGAGGAATTCGGTAGCGCGCAGCATCATGGCGCCGTTCAGGCGGGCTCCGAAATAGCCAATGGCGGTGCTGGCGGCCACGGCCACCAGCAGGGCGAAAAACAACACGCGCAATTCACCGGCGCGGGCATCACGCAGCAATTGGCGGATCGCGAGGCTGAACAGGCGCAACAGCGGCAGACGTGCCATCAAGGCTCCAGAGGGGCGACCAGCAGGCCGGCTTCAAGACGGATCAGGCGCCGGCAGCGGTGGGCCAGGCGTTCATCGTGAGTCACCAGCACCAAGGTCGTGCCGCGCTCCTGGTTGAGCTCGAACAGCAAGTCGCTGATGCGCTCGCCGGTGTGGCTGTCGAGGTTGCCGGTCGGTTCGTCGGCGAACAGCACATCCGGCTCGGCGGCAAACGCGCGGGCAATCGCCACGCGTTGTTGCTCGCCGCCGGAGAGCTGGCGCGGCGAGTGAGTCAGGCGTTGGCCCAGTCCCACCCGTTGCAGCAATTGGGTGGCGCGTTCGCGGGCGTCTTTGCGACCATCGAGCTCCAGAGGCAGCATGACGTTTTCCAGGGCATTGAGACTGTCGAGCAACTGAAACGATTGAAAGACAAAACCCACGTGCTCGGCGCGGATGCGCGCGCGCTGGTCTTCATCGAGGTTGCTCAGGCCTTGTCCGGCGAGGGTGACTTCGCCGCTGCTCGGCAGGTCGAGGCCGGCGAGCAGGCCCAGCAGGGTGGACTTGCCGGAACCCGAAGCGCCGACGATGGCCAGGCTGTCGCCCTTGTTCAGTTCCAGGCTGAGTTGGTGCAGGATGGTCAGTTCACCTTCCGCGCTGGGAACCACTTTGCTAAGGTCCTTCGCGATGAGAATGCTTGCGCCCATGGAGAGTCCGATGCGTGTCTGGTTTTTGAGTGCTGGCCTGGCCTTGATGTGCATGGCCCAAAACGCAGCGGCGGGTACAGTCCTGATCGTTGGGGATAGTATCAGCGCCGGTTTCGGGCTGGATACCCGGCTGGGGTGGGTGTCGCTGCTTGAGCAACGGCTCAGGCGCGAAGGTTTCGACGACAAAGTGATCAATGCGTCCATCAGTGGCGATACCAGTGCCGGAGGCCAGGCGCGCCTGCCCGCGCTGCTTGCAGAGCATAAACCGGAACTGGTGATCCTCGAGTTGGGCGGCAATGATGGCCTGCGCGGGATGCTGCCAACTCAATTGCAACAAAATCTTGCTTCGATGATCGACAGCTCCCGGGCCAGCGGTGCCAAGGTGTTGTTGCTCGGCATGCAATTGCCACCTAATTATGGTGCGCGTTACACCAAGGCGTTCGCCGAGGTCTATAGCAACCTGGCCGATGAGAAAAAGATCCCGCTGGTGCCGTTTTTCCTCGATGGTGTGGGCGGTCATCCGGACTTGATGCAGGCTGATGGCATACACCCGGCGGCCGGGGCCCAGGACAAGTTGCTGGAAAATGTCTGGCCTACCCTAAAACCGCTGTTATGAGACTTTTCTAGAGGCAGGCTTTCGGCTAAGGTGGCGCCCCCGATTTGGAGCCCCCGATGCCGCGTCCCGCCTGGTCACTATTTGCCTATCAACTGATCGAGCCTGACGAACAGCTGGATCTGTTCGCCTGCCAGGAAGTGCGGGTGCATCTGGTGACCCGTCAGCTGGAGTTGGGCGGCTCGGCGGACCGGACCCTGTGTGGCAGCCTGTTGCCGGCTTCGCCTCGCTGGTCGAGTGTTGATCGCCGGGTGTTTCAGGACCAGCGGCTGTGTTCGCTGTGCCGGGCCATTCTTGAGTCGCAGAAGCGGGGGACGTCGCCGATCTGGCCTGAACTGCGGTTCGAGCTTTGATCCGTCAGGAGTCGAGGCGGCCTTCGAGCCGACCTGTCTTTTGTTGACCGTGTACATATCCGTTGCTGCGGTAACGGCGACTTATGGTTTCGCCCTTACGGCGAGTCACTTTTAACAAGCGCCTTAAAAGTAACCAAAAGCGCTCGCCCCGAACGTACGGCCCCTCGCTAAGGCTCGGGGTTCCTTCGCTCCGGTATCCATCCGGGGGCATTGCCCTCCGGTCTGCTTCGCGACGACCTACATGCAATGAGTTCGACTGCGTCGAACGGCGCTGCGCGCCCATCCCCGGATGAACACCTCCACTCAGCCTCCCGAGGGGGCGGGTGGATCAAGATCAAGAGCTGCAGGCGAGCTAACGCTCGGCCTGATGAGTGGTGAAGAGCGACGCGATGGTGTGGGCTGCTCGGCCTTTGCTTTTCTGTGGGAGCGAGCTTGGTCCGGGCGGCGTTCCGACGATGGCGGCCTGACAGCCGACCCAATTCTCAAGGCAAACGAACCCCGCGATCAGGCCGGCCGGTAGGCCGCCTCGCTTTTGCTTTTGCGGTACACGCCCCCTCATGAGGCCGAACGTCAGGGGCAAGAGCCCTTGGTTACTTGGGGCTTTTCCAAGTAACCCGCTGTAAGAGCGGAACCATAGGTGGCCGTTACCAAAAGAATGGATATTTACCCGGTCAAAAATCGCCCATCACACAGCCATCTTCAGGACACCACCCGAAGCAAGCTCACAGTGAACGCCTTGCATTGCCTGCAATCGGGCCATCTCCCCGAAATAACGGACAGCGGTGTACAATCGCGCTCTTATATCTCTGTTGATCATGCGAAGGATTTTCCGGATGTTGCCGCGCTTTCCTGCCGTCACCCGCTGCCTGACTCTTGCCGCCCTCTTTGTGGCCGGTCCAGTCGCAGCATTGGAGTTTCCCCTGCCACCGCCAGGTGAGGACATCATCGGCCAGGTGCAGGTGATCAAGGCCAAGTACGAAGATACCTTCGCCGACCTTGGTACCGCCTACGATCTGGGCTACACGGAAATGGTCGCGGCCAACCCGGGTGTCGATGCCTGGTTGCCAGGCGCCGGCACGGAAATCATCCTGCCGACCCGCTTCATCCTGCCACCAGGCCCCCGTGAAGGCATCGTGATCAACCTGGCCGAGTACCGCCTCTACTACTACCCGAAAGGCAAGAACGTGGTGTACACGTTCCCGCTGGGTATCGGTCGTGAAGGCTGGGGCTCGCCGATTGCCCACACCAGCATCATTGCCAAGACACCTAATCCGACCTGGACGCCTCCGGCTTCGATCAAGGCCGAGCACGCAGCAGACGGTGATCCGCTGCCCAATGTCGTGCCGGCCGGCCCTGACAACCCTCTGGGGCCGTTCAAGTTCACCCTGGGCACACCGGGCTACCTGATCCACGGTTCGAACAAGAAGTTCGGTATCGGCATGCGCACCAGCCACGGTTGCTTCCGCATGTTCAACAATAACGTGCTGGAAATGGCGGGCATGGTGCCGGTCGGTACGTCGGTGCGGATCATCAACGACCCGTACAAGTTCGGCCTGAGTGGCGGCAAGGTCTATCTGGAGGCGCATACGCCGCTGGACGACAAGGGCAACCCGTCGGTGGTCGACAAGCACACCTCCGTCATCAATGCGATGCTCAAGCGTGAAGACATCACCAACAACCTGCGCATGAACTGGGATGTGGTGCGTGATGTGGTCGCCGCTGAAGACGGCCTGCCGGTTGAGATCGCAGTGCCGGGCAACGGCGTTGCGCCGATGGTGTCGAGTATGCCGATCGACCCGCTGCAGTAAGGCTGGCAAAGGGCCCGTCGGCGCGGACCGCGTCGACGGGTTTTTTATTGTCTGGAGAAACGCCAGGCAATAAAAAAGCCGACCCAAAAAATGGGTCGGCTTGATAACAATCCCGAAGGATTATTACTTGCGGCTAGCTTTGTCCAGCATGCGCAGTGCACGCTCGTTAGCTTCGTCAGCAGTCTGTTGTGCTTTTTGAGCAGCAGCCAGAGCTTCATCAGCTTTACGGTAAGCTTCGTCTGCACGAGCCTGGGAGCGAGCAGCTGCGTCTTCAGTAGCGGTCAGACGTGCTTCGGTTTCTTTCGATGCGCTGCTGCAACCGGTAGCCAGAACTGCGGCCAGAGCCAGAGCAGAGAATTTCAGAACGTTGTTCATCGTGTTCCCCTTCAAGGACTTTCTATTAAGTAGCTATCTCCTCCGATTGAGGAAATAGCCGGCGTACATACTACCCATTACTTGTAGTAAGTAAAACTGACGTGACGCAAGAAGCAAAAAAAATTGTAGGCGTTGATTCTTTTTCGAGCAACTTTTAACTGAATTGTTTAAAAAATATCCAGCTGCAAGGCCCGTGGCTGAGCGAGCTGATGAGAAAAAGTTCCTGCGACACGGCGCTGTTTTTCAGTCTGGCTAAAGTCCGCCTACATGGATTCGTCTACACTTTTGTTCGGCTTTTGTGTGGCGCCTCTCAATATCTTTCTCGATGTTCAGGTGACTTTAACAACGGGCGCTCGTCTTAAGTCTCAACATCCGGCAATGTACAGGCTATCGACCCCGAGCGATCTTGGGTCGAACCAATCCTGCGTGATCCGGAGCAGCACCCGCCAACCCGCACGATGACGAGCGCACCTTGAGCATTTCCGCCAATGGTGCCTACTATTTGTACGTGCTCGGTAGCGCGAGATCGGTGCAGCTCTTCTCGGTGTCCATTCAGGCACGGGGTGGCGTAGATGTTCCTTCGCCGGAAAAACATCGGTAAGGTAGGGGTCGGAATTCCAGACCCGCGAGGAGTAGTGATGAGCGAGGCGTTGTCCATCCACCATGACCAGGCTGGTCATCAATTCGAGACCAATGTGGACGGTCATCGTGCCTATCTGACCTATATGGATCTGGGGAAGCAGACCCTGGATATCTATCGCACCTTCGTGCCCAACGCATTGCGTGGTCGCGGTATTGCGGCAGCCTTGACCGAGAAGGCGCTGGAGTACGCTGACGAAATGGGCTACACCGTCATCCCGTCGTGCTCCTACGTCGAGCGCTACATGGAGCGTCACCAGCGGCATGCGGCCAAGCTGAGTCAGTGACCTTCAACAAAACGAACGCATAAAAAAAACGCCGGGTTCAGCCCGGCGTTTTTTTGTTTGCGCTTTTTGCGCCGCCAGACAGGCGATCAGCTGCGATCGCGTTTAGGCAGCACGTCCTTGAGCTTGGCATGCATGCTGCGCAAGGTGTTTTCGGTCGCGGTCCAGTCGATGCAGGCGTCGGTGATCGACACGCCATATTGCAGGTCGGCGAGGTCTTTCGGGATCGCCTGGGCGCCCCAGTTCAGGTGGCTTTCTACCATCAGGCCGATGATCGACTTGTTGCCTTCGAGGATCTGGTTGGCGACGTTCTCCATCACCAGCGGTTGCAGGGCCGGATCCTTGTTGGAGTTGGCGTGGCTGCAATCGACCATGATGTTTGGCTTGATCTTCGCCTTGTTCAGCGCCTGCTCGCAGAGCGCAACGCTGACCGAATCGTAGTTCGGCTTGCCGTTGCCGCCGCGCAGCACCACGTGACCGTAGGCATTGCCCTTGGTGGTCACGATCGACACGCCACCTTCCTGGTTGATGCCCAGGAAGCGATGCGGGCTGGAAACCGACTGCAGGGCGTTGATCGCCACGGTCAGGCCGCCATCGGTGCCGTTCTTGAAGCCGACGGCCGAGGACAGGCCGGACGCCATTTCACGGTGCGTCTGGGATTCGGTGGTGCGCGCGCCGATGGCCGACCAGCTGATCAGGTCCTGCAAGTATTGCGGAGAGATCGGGTCGAGGGCTTCGGTGGCGGTCGGCAGGCCTTTTTCGGCCAGGTCCAGCAGCAACTGGCGACCGATGTGCAAGCCGTCCTGGATCTTGAACGAGTCGTCCAGATACGGGTCGTTGATCAAGCCTTTCCAGCCGACGGTGGTACGTGGCTTCTCGAAATACACGCGCATGACCAGATACAGGGTATCGGACACTTCGGCAGCGAGCACCTTCAGGCGCTCGGCATATTCGTGGGCGGCCTTGATGTCGTGGATCGAGCAAGGCCCGATGACGACGAACAGGCGGTGGTCGGTGCCGTCCAGAATGTTGCGAATGACTTCGCGGCCCTTGGTGACGGTGCGCAGTGCGGCGTCGCTCAGGGGAATATCGCGCTTGAGCTGATCGGGAGTGATCAGAGTCTCGTTGGAGGCGACGTTTAGGTCGTTGATCGGTAAATCAGCCATCGTTTACTCGTCAGGTCACGGGTGCCGGCCGCCAGCGAACCCGCGCGGCGGAGCACAGCAAATTAAGCGCGTCGGGGAGCCGAACCTTAGCGCGTTACACCGTGGCTCGACAATGGGCAGACGCCGGTTTGGTGGGGTTTCGCAGTCAGTTTCCCTGCCGCGAGGCGCAAATCGATCAAGAATGCCTCTATTCCAGCACCGGCTGCGCAAAAGCCTTGCGCACCGAGTCGTGAGAGAACTCGTCGGCATGCTCCTGGACCCATTCGAGGGCCAGCGCCTGGATATCCTGCAAGTCTTCGTGGGTGTCATGCAGGCGGCAGTAGCGTTCGATCTGGCACACCTGCTCGCCCATTCGGGCGCTGAACAGCGTTTGTTCGTCGACGAAAGCGATGCCCACCAGATAACCACGCTTGCGTCGCAGGCACCAGGCCACATAGCCCAGGTAGCGCATGTCCGGGTTCACGGTCGGCATGCGTACCTCCAGCGCCGTGCCGTGGCGCCACGCGCGGTGATAATTGCAAGCCATGCCCCCGAGGCTGATAGTGTGCAGCTGTCGTCGCGAAATACACTCAGGTTTCAGTAACGTTAACTCGACAGGCACATCGTCAGGGTGAGGAATGAATCGTCCCATGAACACAGACTCCATGTGTCGGCCATCTGACATTGTTCCCTCCAGTATAGTGGTCGAATTGGAACTGACCGATTTTGACGTCGACCAACGGCTGCTGGCGATGAGCGGTGTATCGCTGGTTATTTTCACCAGTGTCGGCTGCGCCAGTTGCCGTTTTGCCCGCGAGCAATTGCCGACGCTCGACCTGGCAGTCGATCGACTGTGCTGGATCGATGCCGGCAACAACGGCGGGGTGGTCGAGCGTTATCAGGTCTTTCACTTGCCGGCGCTGTTTGTCGTTCGCGACGGCGAATTCTTTGGAGCACTGAAATCGCGCCTGACCGACATCGAGCTCAATCGGGCTGTGCGCCAGGCGCTGAGTCGAACAGCAGAGGAGTTGCCATGATGGGAGCAGTTGCCAGGCCGACGATCGGCATTATCGGGACCGGCGCAATCGGCGGTTTCTACGGGGTGATGCTGGCGCGTGCCGGTTTTGATGTGCATTTTCTGCTGCGCAGCGAGTTTTGCGCTGTGTCCGAGCACGGGTTGCAAGTCGATAGCGCGCCCCACGGTGCGCTGAAACTGAATCCGGTGCAGGCTTATTCGAACGCTGAAGGCATGCCGCCCTGCGACTGGCTGCTGGTGGGGGCGAAAACCACCAGCAACGCCGATCTGGCACCCGCCATCCTGCAGGCGGCGGCACCGAACGCCAAGGTACTGCTGCTGCAAAACGGACTGGATGTCGAAGACAGCCTGCGCGCGTTGCTCCCCGATTCGCTGCATGTGCTCGGAGGGCTGTGCTACATCTGCGTCCATCGCGAGGCGCCGGGCGTCATTACCCATCAGGCGCTGGGCGCGGTGCATGTGGGTTATCACAGCGGTCCCGCCGATGGGCCGGCACGCAGCGCAATTGTCGAGGAGGGCGTCGGACTTTTTCGTAGCGCCGGCCTCGATTCCCAGGCCATGGCGAATTTACATCAGGCGCGTTGGCAAAAACTGGTCTGGAATATCCCTTACAACGGTCTCTCGGTTTTGCTGGGGGCGAGCACTACACCGTTGATGGCCGATGCCGACAGCCGCGAGCTGGTCAAGGCGCTGATGGCTGAAGTGGTGCAAGGCGCTGTTGCCTGCGGGCACGACGTACCGGCAGGGTATGCCGAGCATTTGTTCATGGTGACCGAGAAAATGCCCGACTACTGGCCGAGCATGTACCACGATTATTTGCACAAGCGACCGCTGGAACTGGCCGCGATTTACGCCCGGCCTTTGGCGGCGGCGAAGGCAGCCGGGTGTGAAATGCCACGCATCGAGGCCTTGTATCGCAGTTTGAGTTTCATTGATCGACGCAACACCTGAGTCGACCGACCTGAGGGGGAAGGGCATGCCAAAGGCAATTGACGAAAAGCTGGTGCTGGCGATTTCTTCGCGGGCGCTGTTCGACCTGAGCGAAAGCCACAAGGTCTACCTGTCGAGTGGCGTCGAAGCGTACCGGCAGTATCAGATCGAACACGAAGACGAAATCCTCGAGCCCGGCGATGCCTTCCCGTTGGTGCAGAAACTCCTGAACCTCAACAACAGCCTCGGCCGCGCCCGGGTCGAGGTGATTCTGGTGTCGCGCAACAGCGCCGACACCGGGCTGCGGGTGTTCAACTCGATTGACCACTACGGGCTGGCGATTTCCCGCGCGGCCTTTGTCGGCGGGCGCAGTCCGTATCCCTACCTCAAGGCTTTTGGCTGCGACCTGTTTCTCTCGACCCACGCTGAAGACGTGCGCAATGCGCTGGACGCCGGGTTCGCGGCAGCGACCATTCTGTCGGGCGGTGCCAGCCGTGCGGCCAGCGACGAGTTGCGCATTGCCTTCGACGGAGACGCGGTGCTGTTTTCCGATGAGTCGGAGCGCATTTATCAGGCCGGTGGTCTGGAAGCCTTTCAGGCCAGCGAACGTGAGGCCGCCCGCGAGCCGTTGCGCGGAGGGCCGTTCAAGGGCTTTCTCGCAGCCCTCAATCTGTTGCAACGTGAGTTCCCGGAGGACGCCTGTCCGATCCGTACCGCGCTGGTCACGGCACGATCGGCACCGGCCCATGAGCGGGTCATTCGCACGTTGCGTGAATGGGACATCCGTCTCGACGAGTCGCTGTTCCTCGGCGGCCTGACCAAATCGGCCTTTCTCGAAGCCTTCGCGGCCGACGTGTTTTTCGACGATCAGGCCGGCCACTGCGAATTGGCCCGTGAAGTCGTCGCCACCGGTCATGTGCCCCATGGCATAAGCAACGAGCAAAAGGTTTAAGCCCGCCGTTCAATGCGTTGCGCCGGACGCCGCAGTCGCCAAGGCACTGCTAAGCTGAATCAAATCTGCGCCATGTTGGCAGTCGAGGAGGTCATATGATTCGTTCGATGCTGTATGCCACTGACCTTGGCCTGTACGCGCCCGTGGTGATGCAGCATGCCCTGGAACTGGCCAGGACCTTCAATGCCAGTTTGTATGTCGTGCATGCGGTTGAACCCATGGGGTTGTTTGCCGAATCGGTGCTGCAAAGTTATCTCGATGAACAGGCGCTGAACGAGTTTCACAGCCAGGGCCTGAATACGGTGATCGCCAGTATCGAGCAGCGGGTGCTCGACAGTTTTCGTGAGGAGTTGGGGGATGAGGGGGAGCACGATCTGGAGCGGATTCAGGCTGTACGGGTGCTGCAGGGCGATCCGTCGCAGGTGATTCTGGACCAGGCGCAGAAACTCTCCGTGGATTTGTTGATCGTAGGTAGTCACAGCCACGGTGCCGGTGCGGAAACGCCTTTGGGGCGAACCGCCGCCCGTGTGTTGCAACTGTCCAAGGTGCCGGTCTATCTGGTGCCGCTGGTGCAACGTCGTCGCCAAGGGGACCGCTAGGACACGAATAGTGGCAATCTGATAAAAAAGTTCTAGATTTATTCTTCGTGCCATTAATATAGTTATATATCGTCGCTGATGCCCGTGGCGTCTACCTGCTTTGAGGGATTCATATGAAGCTTCAACAATTGCGCTACATCTGGGAAGTGGCGCACCACGACCTCAACGTTTCCGCTACAGCCCAAAGCCTTTACACCTCTCAACCCGGCATCAGCAAACAGATCCGTCTGCTGGAAGACGAACTGGGCGTCGAGGTTTTTGCTCGCAGCGGCAAGCACCTGACCCGCGTTACCCCGGCCGGCGAGCGCATCATCACCACTGCTGGCGAGATTCTGCGCAAGGTTGAAAGCATCAAGCAGATCGCCCAGGAATTCTCCAACGAGAAGAAAGGCACCCTGTCGATTGCCACCACTCACACCCAGGCGCGTTATGCATTGCCGCCGGTAATCAGCAATTTCATCAAGCAATACCCGGACGTTGCCCTGCACATGCACCAGGGATCGCCGATGCAAATCGCCGAAATGGCGGCTGACGGCACCGTGGATTTCGCCATTGCCACCGAAGCGCTCGAGCTGTTCGGTGATCTGGTGATGATGCCGTGCTACCGCTGGAACCGTTGCGTGGTCGTGCCTCAGGGCCACCCGCTGACCAAACTGTCGAAACTGACCCTCGAAGCCCTGGCCGAATACCCGATCGTGACGTACGTGTTCGGTTTTACCGGCCGTTCGAAACTCGACGAAGCCTTCAGCCATCGCGGCCTGACGCCGAAAGTGGTGTTCACCGCCGCCGACGCCGACGTGATCAAAACCTATGTTCGCCTGGGTCTGGGCGTGGGCATCGTGGCGAAAATGGCTGTCGATACCAAGCTCGACAGCGACCTGGTGGTACTCGATGCCAGCGAACTGTTCGAGTCCAGCGTGACCAAGATCGGCTTCCGTCGCGGCACCTTCCTGCGGGGTTTCATGTGCGACTTCATCGAGAAGTTTGCGCCGCACCTGACCCGCGAAGTCATGGCCAAGGCCATTCAGTGCCACAATAAGCAAGAGCTGGAAGAGCTGTTCGAAGGCGTAGAACTGCCCGTTCACTGACAGCGTTTCTGCCGGTCAAACCACCTCGGTGACAGCGAACTGTTGCCGAGCGCCTGCCACCATGATCTCCACCTCATCGCCCTCGAACTTGCCCAGCAGGCTTTTGCCCAGCGGTGAGCGCGGGGTGATGACGGTAATCAGTTGCCCCACCAGGTCGACCTTCAGCCCGGCTGCATCGGGGGCCAGAAACAGCCATTGTTCGCGCCCCTTTTCGTCCTCCAGCCCCAGCAGCGCGCCCACTTCGATGCCCCGCTGATCGTCATACGGGCGCAGGGCCAGGTTCTGGCAGAGGCTCAGTGACTGGCGAATTTCCTCGACCCGCCTGGCCTGCCCGGCCGCGAGATAGGACGCTTCCAGCCCCAGGGTGTCGTACTTGTTCTCGGCGATGTTTTCTTCGTGGGTTGCCGTTTCGTAGGCGGTTTGCGCGGCGCGCTCGGCGATGTCGAGATCGATCCGCAGCTTGTCGAGAATCAGTTGGTGGACGGTTTGCTTATTCATGATCAATCGCAGAATTGCAGGACGTTGGCGCGGCTTTTTTCGCTGGGTGCAGTCCGGTCCTGTTGCAGCCAGAACTGACAGTTCGGGTTGGCCAGGTTGCGACTGCTGCCGCGTGCCTGATCAAGCCGTTGCTGCTGTTCGTTCTTGCGCAGGTTTTCTTCATATTGCTCGAACAGCGGGCTCTGTGACGGAATGTTCGGCAGCGGTTGAGCCACTGCGGGTGGTTGGGCCAGTTGCTCTACCGCTGCCGCGATCGGGGCGAGTTGCTCGCTGAACAGCAGGCGCGACGCGAGCCAGCAGGTCAACACAATGGCAATGAACCCGAGCCACATGCCGAGGGCGATACTGCCTGTCAGTTGCAGGGCGCTAAGGCTGATCGGGAAGGATCGGCGCGGAGTGGGGCTGTGGGGCATGGTTGCCTCCTGGCGAAAGGTGACTGGCGGGTAGCGATTGTCGCATGAAGAATAATCGCCGTCGGCTCTTCTGCACGGGGTAATTTATGCGGACAATCGGCGCCTTTGCCAACGGGAACCTGGTATGCCTGAAATGAAAACCCGCTGGGATATTTTTTGCACCGTGGTCGACAACTTCGGCGACATCGGCGTGACCTGGCGATTGGCCCGGCAACTGGTGACCGAACATGGACTGGCGGTGCGTCTATGGGTCGATGACCTGCGAGCATTCGAGCGCCTGTGCCCGGAAATCGACATCGACGCTGTGCAGCAATGGCAGCACGACGTCGATGTGCGCCAATGGCCAGCCGAATGGCAGCCGACCGAAGCCGCCGATGTGGTGATTGCTGCGTTTGCCTGCCAGTTGCCGAGCGCCTATATGGACGCCATGGTCGAACGGGAAAAGCCTCCCCTGTGGATGAACCTCGACTATCTGAGCGCCGAGGACTGGGTGATCGGTTGTCACGGCTTACCCTCTGTGAAGTACAAAAGCGTACAGAAGTTCTTTTTCTTCCCTGGATTCCAGAAGGGCACTGGCGGACTGCTGCGTGAGCGAGGGTTGCTGGAACGGCGTCGGGAATTTCAGCAGGACCTGCAGGCTCAAAGAGAATTCCTGCAAGGTATGGGGATTGATCCTGCGCCCGGCGCGCAGTTGATCTCATTGTTTGCCTATGAAAACAGCGGTCTGGCCAGTTGGCTCGATGCAATGGCTGGCGATTCTACGGCCACTCATCTGCTGGTGCCGGAAGGGCGGATTCTCGGCGACGTCGAGCGTTGGCTCGGTGTGCAGGGGCTGGCGGCCGGTGCCGTGCATGTGCGCGACGCCTTGACCGTGCAGGTGCTGCCATTCGTCCGCCAGGACCAATACGACCGGTTACTGTGGTGCTGCGATTTCAATGCCGTGCGCGGCGAAGACTCCTTTGTGCGCGCCCAATGGGCCGGCCGGCCATTTCTCTGGCACATCTATCGGCAGGAAGAAGACATCCACCTGGACAAGCTCGAAGCCTTCCTTGAACTTTATGTAAAAGGGTTATCTGCGCCCGCGCGGGAGGCGATCAGCGGTCTCTGGCGGGCGTGGAACGCTGGTGAAAAAATAGCCGACCACTGGCAATTAACCCGTAAACACTGGCCAGAGCTGGAAAAACACGCTGAGGCGTGGTGTCAGGAACAGGCCTTGCAGGCCGATCTTGCCACGGCGCTGGTACAGTTTTATGGAAATTGGATATGATACGCGGCCTAGATTTTTGTAAATCCCATCCAAATTCGGATATTCGCAATGAAAACTGGTAAAGAACTGAAACCCGGGACCGTGATTCGTCTCGAAAACGATCCTTGGCTGGTTCAGAAAGCTGAATTCACCAAGTCCGGTCGTAACAGCGCGATCATGAAGACCAAGCTGAAGAACCTGCTGACCGGTTACAAGACCGAGATCGTTTACAGCGCCGACGACAAACTGGACGACGTAATCCTCGACCGCAAAGAAGCGACCCTGTCCTTCATCAGCGGCGACACCTACACGTTCATGGACACCACCGACTACACCATGTACGAGCTGAACGCTGAAGACATCGAAGCCGTTCTGCCTTTCGTTGAAGAAGGCATGACCGATGTTTGCGAAGCGATCTTCTTCGAAGAGCGTCTGGTTTCCGTAGAGCTGCCGACCACCATCGTGCGTCAGGTTGACTACACCGAAGGTTCCGCTCGCGGCGACACTTCCGGCAAGGTAATGAAGCCTGCCAAACTGAAGAACGGTACCGAGCTGTCGGTTGCTGACTTCATCGAAATCGGCGACATGATCGAGATCGATACCCGCGAAGGCGGTTCCTACAAAGGCCGTGCCAAATAAGCACAGCTTCAGGAATGAAAAAGCCCGACCATTGAGTCGGGCTTTTTTGTGCCTGCAGAATCTGCGTTGACCCCCACATGTTGTTCTGCGTTATTTCTTCAGGTGTTGCTTGAGCTCTTCAGACGCCTGCAACATCGCCGAACGCACCGCTGGCACCTGGCTCACCACGTTGAGCAAACCGTAGTCGTGGATCAGGCCGTTGTAGCGAACCGAGGTCACCGGCACTCCGGCTTCATCGAGTTTGCGGGCATAGGCTTCGCCTTCGTCGCGCAATACGTCGGCTCCGGCGGTCTGAACCAGCGCTGGAGGCAGTCCTTTCAACTGGGCGGTGGTCGCGCGCAGTGGCGAGGCGTAGATCTCGTTGCGCTGCTTGGCATCGGTGGTGTAGTTGTCCCAGAACCACTTCATCATGTTTTTGCTGAGGAAGTGCCCCTCGGCAAACTGGTTGTAGGACGCGGTTTCGAAGTTGGCATCAGTCACCGGCCACAACAGCACCTGGAACCTGATCGCCGGAGTGCCCTTGTCCTTGGCCATCAGCGCAACCACCGCCGCCATGTTGCCGCCGACACTGTTGCCGGCTACCGCCAGGCGCTGGCCATCGACGTTGATCTCTTTGCCGTGCTCGGCCACCCATCGGGTCGCGGCATAAGCCTGGTTGATCGCCACCGGGTAATGCGCTTCCGGCGACGGCGTGTAGTTCACGAACACCGCCGCGGCACCCGAACCCGTCACCAGGTCACGCACCAACCGCTCGTGGGTCGGGAAATCCCCCAGCACCCAGCCACCGCCGTGGAAGAACATGAACACCGGCAACTCGCCCTTGACCCCGGCCGGCCGGACGATGGTCAGGCTGATCGGTTGGCCGTCGACTTGAATGGTCTTCTGGCTGACATCGGCTTTTGGCAGCGTCAGCTTGACCCCGGACTGCGCGCCTACCAGAACCGCGCGGGCTTCGGCGGGCGTCATTTGCTCCATCGGTTTGCCGGTGCCGGCGTTCAGTACGTCGAGGAATGCCTGGGTGTTGTGTTCAACCCCGTTACCTGCGATCGCGTTCCCGATGGACAAGGCGAGAAGGGTACCGGTCAAGACTTTGCTGAAAGTGTTCATGTTCGTTTCCTGTTCGGGCCTGGTAATCAGCGGTTAGACGGTAACGTGCAGACGCACATCGACGTTGCCACGGGTGGCGTTGGAGTACGGGCAGACCTGGTGGGCCGCATCGACCAGTGCTTGTGCATCGGCTTGTTCAAGACCCGGCAGGCTGATGTGCAGGTCGATGTCCAGGCCGAAGCCGCCAGGGATCTGGCCGATGCCGACATGGGCGGTGATAGAAGCGTCGTTGGGAATGCTGCGCCTGGTCTGGCTGGCCACGAATTTCAGGGCACCGATGAAGCAGGCGGAGTAGCCGGCAGCGAACAGTTGCTCTGGGTTGGTGGCTGCGCCGCCGGCACCGCCGAGCTCTTTCGGCGTGGCGAGCTTGACGTCGAGGATGTTGTCGCTGGAAACCGCCCGACCGTCACGGCCGCCAGTGGAAGTTGCGATTGCGGTGTAGAGAGTTTGCATGGTGAAAGCCTCGTTCGGGGTTTGGTTGTTTTGCGCTAAATGTTTGCGCGCTAAGTAAGTGCGAGGTGAATGTATCGCGCAAATATTTAGCGCGCAAGATAAAAATAAAATAAATTTGCCAGGACAGACAAACGGTTGAGAAGGATTGGCTGGAACTATCGAGTTAGAGCGACTGGAGGTTATGCGGGCGGTTTTCGGAGGGGAAATCGAGTTCTGTGGGACAGCACAAAGCAAATGTGGGAGCGGGCTTGCTCGCGAAGGCGGTGTTTCAGTCAACACAAGAGTCGACTGATCTACCGCTTTCGCGAGCAAGCCCGCTCCCACAGGGGATTTGTGGTGAATTGGAGACTAGAGGCTGTCTTGCAGGTGACGACGCAGCTCCTGCAACTCCGCCTGCAGGTTTTGCAGGCGCTCCACGGTCATCCCGCTGGCGCCGAGGATGCACTGGGGAACATCGCGGGCCTTGTCGCGTAACGCCCGGCCCTGTTCGGTGAGTTCGACGATCACCACCCGCTCGTCTTCGCGGCTGCGGGTTCGGCTGAGCAGGCCTTCGGCTTCCAGGCGCTTGAGCAGCGGCGTCAACGATCCAGGATCGGTCAGCAACCGCGTGCTGATTTCACCTACGGTCAAACCGTCCCTTTCCCATAGCACCATCATCGCCAGGTATTGCGGATAGGTCAGGCCCAGCGCTTGCAGCAAGGGTTTGTAGACCTTGGTCATCATCAGCGAAGTGGAATGCAGGGCGAAGCAGGCCTGATTGTCCAGCAGCAGGTTGTCGCAGTTGTCCGGGGTGTTGCGCTCGGTGGTCATGTCGAAGCCTTGATCTGTGATCTGAAGAATCTAGCGGGCGAATCTTTAATGCGCCAGATAATTTTGATCAGTGCAACTGCAAATGGGTTTGCAGCACCAGATCCCAGGGCGGAACGGGGCTGAAACGGGTTTTCAGGTACTCCAGCAACAAGCGACTGCGGGAGTTAGGCTGCTGTTCCAGGCGCAAGGCATAGATGCCGGCGCTTTCCGGTTTCGGCAGGCCGCTGTCGCAGAACAGCGGCAGCAACTCACCGCGCAACAGGTACTCGCTGGCCAGCCAGGTCGGCAGATGCGCGATACCCAGTCCGGCCAATGCGCCGCACACCAGCGCCTCGGCATTGTTGGCGCTCATGCGGATCCGCGCCGGCCGGTGCAACTGCATTTGCCCGCCGCGCTCGAAACGCCAGGCGAAGGGGGGAGCCAGGCCATCCCAGTCAAGCCCGTCGTGTTCAATCAGCTGTGACGGCTCGCTCGGCACGCCGCGACGCCGCAAATAATCAGGGCTGGCGCAGGCGATACGCACCATGCTCGCCAGGGGCGTGGCTACCAGCCGGGTGTCGGCCAATTGCCCGGCACGCAATACCAGATCGACCTTGCCGAGGTTCAGGCCCTGCATGTCGACGAAGCTGTCGATCAGGTGCAGTTGTACATCGAGCCCGGGGTAGAGCATCAGGAAATCGGCAATCACCGGTGCCAGGTGCCGGCGCCCAAAGGCTGCCGGCGCATCGATACGAATCAGGCCTTCCGGCGCGCTGCTCAGGGACACGGCCTCGGCCCGGGCCAGGCGCAATTCGGCGACGATCCGCCGTGCGCGCTCGGCAAAGGCCAATCCCGCCGGGGTGGCGCGTACCGCATGGGTGCTGCGCAGGAACAGTTGACTGCCGACTGCGCTTTCCAGGCTGTCGATACGCCGTGCCACGGCCGAAGGGGTCAGCGGATGGCGGCGCGAGGCGGCGGAAAAACTGCCGGTTTCCAGTACATCGAGGAACAAGGCCAGTTGGTCGGTCAGCTGATTGGGGTTCATGGCAGGTTTGCGCTTGTGCGAATTTGGCACAGCCATTGTGCGTTGCTGTGCGTTTCCGCGCCAGCAGCAACTGCGTAGGATCAAAGGCCTGACGGCAACGGGGAAAATACTGTGATTGAGTTCTTGATGTATCTGGTGTTCGGCGCGGCGTTGGGCACGCTCGGCGGGTTGTTTGGCATCGGCGGCGGACTGATCGCCATTCCGCTGCTGGGCGTGCTGTTCGGGCTCGATCAGCAGATAGCCCAAGGCACGGCGCTGGTGATGGTGGTGCCGAACGTGATGCTGGCGCTGTGGCGCTATCATCAGCGCAACCGGATCGAACTGCGCCACGCGCTACCGCTGGCCATCATGGGGTTCTGCTTCGCCTGGCTCGGGTCGATCTGGGCGGTGGGCATTGATGCGCAAACCATGCGCATTGGTTTTGTCGCGTTCCTGATCGCGCTGTCGGCGTACAACCTTGTTCGCATGTTCGCCGCCAGCGCTCCGGCGACCTCGCAGATGAACTACTCATGGCCCTGGCTGGGCGTGCTTGGCGCTGCATCCGGCACGATGGGCGGGTTGTTCGGCGTGGGGGGCGCGGTGGTGGCGACGCCGGTGCTGACCAGTCTGTTCGGCACCAGCCAGGTGGTTGCACAGGGGTTGTCGTTGGCGCTTGCCTTGCCGAGTACAGGGGTGACGCTGGTGACTTACGCCGCGCACCATCAGGTCAGCTGGGTGATCGGCTTACCTTTGGCGGTCGGTGGGTTGATGAGTATCAGTTGGGGGGTGAAGGTTGCCCACGCTTTGCCCGAGCGGCTGCTGCGTGGGCTGTTTTGCGGGTTCCTGGTGTTCTGTGCGGTGATGCTCGCCTTCAAAGTTTGAAGCCTTCGACGATGTGCTCGGCCAGGCACTCGGTGATGGGCGACGGGTTATGCAGGTTGCGCACGAGCATGATGCTGGCCTCGGGCAGCAGCGGCAGGTCCTCGGCCTCACCGAGGATGCGCATGTCAGCGGTGATCAGGCTTTCAAGTTGTGCCGTGACGGCCAGGCCGGCGCTGACCACCGCCATGATCGCCGACAGGCTGTCGCTGTTGTACGCCACCCGGTAATCGCGCCCCCGGGCATCCAGGGCATTGCAGGCCCACAGTCGGCAGAAGCAATCACTGTTGAACATCGCCAGCGGCAGCGGTGTCTGCTCATGAGCGCTGTAGCATTGCGCTTGGGCCCAGACAAAACGTTCCTTGCGCAACAACTGGCCGATTTCGCTGCCCGGTTCGCGGGTCACGATGGACAGGTCGAGATCCTGGCGCATCAGCAGTTGTTTAGATGATTCGCAGTGCACTTCTATCTGAATCAGCGGGTAAGACTGGGCAAACCGGCGCAAGATCCCCGGGAGGAACCGCATCACATAATCGTCCGGCGTGCCGATGCGCACGGTGCCGACCATGTCGGGCTCACGCAAGGTATTGAAGACCTCACTGTGCAGCTTGAGGATGCGTCGTGCATAGCCGAGCAACACCTGGCCTTCGGCCGTCAGTCGCACCTGCCGCCCGTCGCGCTGGAACAACTGGCGCTGCAGCACATCTTCTTCCAGGCGTTTCATCTGCATGCTGACGGCAGACTGGGTGCGGTTGACGATTTCGCCGGCGCGGGTAAAGCCGCCCTGGTCGGCGATGGCGACGAAGGTGCGCAACACTTCGGTATCGATACTCGGGTAGGCGGACATCCATCAATCTCCGAGATATGTGACATCAGAAACATTCGTTGGATTGATCTTAGACCCGGCGCGAGACTGGATCCATCCAAACGGAGGGCAACAAGATGAAAGGTCAACACGAGTTCCAGGGATCAGAAAAACACTCGATTCACGTGATATCCGATCTGCTGCACAAGGTCGGCCGCTGGTACGAACTGCATCGCGAGCGCGAACTGCTGGCGAGCTTGAGCGACGAAGCACTCAAGGACATCGGCATGAGCCGTGCGGATGTGGAGAACGAGTCGATCAAGCCGTTCTGGAATGACCCGATGCATAAATGATGAATGCCACGCTACACAAACCCCTTACCGGTGAGGTAGGTTGCGAGCAGACAAGGAGGCACCCATGCCCGCAACGTTGTCCTTTACCCTCAAACAGGCTCGGCGTCTGGCGCTGGCCGCCCAACGGTTCAACGGGCGGTCGTCGTCAGCGGCGATCAAGGCAGTTGCGCTCAATCGCCTGATCGAACGGCTGGGCATTCTGCAGATCGATTCGGTCAATGCATTGGTGCGTTCGCACTACCTTCCGCTGTTTTCCCGCCTCGGCAATTACTCATCCGATTTGCTCGACCAGGCTGCCTGGAGCCAGGGCCGGCGCCGTACGTTGTTCGAGTATTGGGGCCATGAAGCCTCGTTGTTGCCACTTTCCATGTACCCCTTGATGCGTTGGCGCATGCAGCGTGCGAGCCGTGGCGAAGACATCTATCAGCAATTGGCGCGCTTTGGCCGTGAACAGCAGGACACCATTCGCCGGGTGCTGGCTTCGGTCGAGGAGCAGGGTGCGTTGGGGGCCGCAAGTCTGTCGACCCGTCAGGAGCGGGCCGGCTCCTGGTGGGACTGGAGTGCGGAAAAGCATGCGCTGGAATGGTTGTTCGCTGCCGGTGAATTGACCGTTGCCGGACGGCGCGGATTCGAAAGGCTCTACGATCTGCCGGAGCGGGTGATTCCCCGGGCGGTGCTTGCGCACCCCATCCTGAGTGAAGGCGAGGCCCAGCGCGGCCTGTTGCGGCATGCGGTAACGGCCTTGGGAGTCGGTACGGAGAAAGACTTGCGTGACTATTTCCGCTTGAACCCCGGGGACAGTCGTCCACGTTTGGCCGAGTTGGTCGAGGCCGGGGAATTGCTGACCTGCGAAGTCCAGGGCTGGCGGCAACCGGCCTATTGTCTGCCCGAGCCGAAAGTGCCGCGCAAAGTCGTCGCCAGTGCATTGCTCTCACCGTTCGATTCGCTGATCTGGGAGCGCAGCCGGACCGAGCGGCTGTTTGATTTTCGCTATCGGCTGGAGATCTACACACCGCAAGACAAGCGAGTGTACGGCTATTACGTCCTGCCGTTTTTGCACAACGAACGGATTGCAGCACGGGTGGATCTTCGCGCGGAACGGGCTGCGGGCCGTCTGGCAGTGCATGCGGTGCATGAAGAGGACGCGGGGCTGGATGAGGAAGGGATGCTGGCGTTGGCGGTCAATCTGCGGCAGATGGCGGATTGGCTTGGGCTGGCGCAGGTTCAGCTCAATTGCCCGCGGGCGAGTGCGGCAAGGTTGCGGGAGGCATTCACACAAATTGGCGGTGTTTGATCTGACGTCATCGCGAGCAAGCTCGCTCCCACAGTTGACCGAGTTGTTTGGGCGAACGCGGACCCTTGTGGGAGCGAGCTTGCTCGCGATGGCGGTCTATCAGACAAGCAAAATCTAGCGTCGAACCTGCTTCAGTGTCTCAGCAATCAAAAACGCCAGTTCCAGCGACTGATCGGCATTCATCCGCGGATCGCAATGGGTGTGGTAGCGATCCGACAAGCCATCCTCGGTAATCGGCCGCGCGCCACCGATGCACTCGGTCACGTTCTGCCCGGTCATCTCGATGTGGATACCACCGGCATAACTGCCTTCGGCTTCGTGCACCTGGAAGAACTGCTTCACCTCCCCAAGGATCTGCGCGAAGTCGCGGGTCTTGTAGCCGCTGCTGGCTTTGATGGTATTGCCGTGCATCGGGTCGGAACTCCACAGCACCTGCTTGCCTTCACGCTGGACGGCGCGGATCAGCTGCGGCAAGTGATCACCGACCTTGTTAGCGCCCATCCGCGCGATCAGGTTCAGGCGGCCCGGGTCGTTGTCCGGGTTGAGCACATCGATCAAGCGAATCAGGTCGTCGGGGTTCATGCTCGGGCCGACCTTGACCCCGATCGGGTTGTTCACCCCGCGCAGGAATTCGACGTGGGCACCGTCGAGCTGGCGGGTGCGGTCACCGATCCACAGCATGTGGGCCGAGCAGTCGTAGTAATCGTTGGTCAGGCTGTCGCGACGCACGAAGGCTTCTTCGTAGTTCAGCAACAGCGC
This sequence comes from Pseudomonas sp. S2_F07, assembly GCF_054668325.1. Taxonomy (NCBI): domain Bacteria; kingdom Pseudomonadati; phylum Pseudomonadota; class Gammaproteobacteria; order Pseudomonadales; family Pseudomonadaceae; genus Pseudomonas; species Pseudomonas sp. S2_F07. Next base: position 2,115,732 of record NZ_CP162758.1, on the reverse strand, counting down.
TTCGTGGGCGGTGAAGAAACTGGTTTCGCGCAACTGCGGCGAGGTGTCCATGCCGCAGGCGCGCATGAACGCCAGGGTTTCATCGATGCGATCGGCCAGGTGGCTGTACTTCTCGGCCAGCGCCGAGTTGGCGATGAAGTCCAGGTTCCACTTGTGCACCTGGTGCAGGTCGGCGAAACCGCCTTGGGCGAAGGCGCGCAACAGGTTCAGGGTCGCGGTGGACTGGTGGTAGGACTGCAGCAAGCGCTCCGGATCCGGCACGCGGCTTTTTTCGTCGAAGCCGATGCCGTTGACGATGTCGCCACGGTAGGCGGGCAAGGTCACGCCATCGATGGTTTCGTCATTGGCCGAACGGGGTTTGGCGAACTGCCCGGCCATGCGCCCGACCTTGACTACCGGGCAGCCGGCGGCAAAGGTCATCACGATTGCCATCTGCAACAACACCTTGAAGGTGTCGCGGATTTTCGCCGCGGAGAACTCGGCGAAGCTTTCGGCGCAGTCACCACCCTGCAACAGAAACGCGCGGCCCTGGGTCACCTCGGCAAACTGACGGCGTAACTCCCGGGCTTCGCCGGCAAACACCAGCGGCGGATAGCTGGCCAAGGTCTGCTCGACCTGCTGCAAATGCGCGGCGTCGGGGTATCGGGGTTGTTGCTGGATCGGCAGGGCGCGCCAGCTGTCAGGGCTCCAGGGTTGGCTCATCACGGTCTCTAGTGTTTTCGCTCGGACGTCCATGTTATCAGCAAATTAGTGCGTGACCTGTTCCCGTCGCTTCGCCGACAATCTCGCCTTTGCCGCTCTCCACGCGCGGTGTTATTGCGTTGCCGGCCCCGGTGACGATCAGGAGATGAAATGACTGAGGAGCGCGTCGAGCATCTGCTCGCCGAGGTACAGGACGAGTTCGGCGTGATTCGCGTGCTGGAAGTGGCCGATTACCGTTTTCTCGAGTTCGGTGATGCCATCGAGCAAAGCTGCGTGTTCACGGCCGACCCGAGCTGGCTCGAGTACGACTACACCCGGGCGATGCTGATCGGAGCGCTGTGCCACCAGCAACCGGAAAGTGCGCTGTTTCTCGGCCTCGGCGCCGGGACGCTGACTCAGGCTTGCCTCAAGTTTCTGCCGCTGGAAGATGTCGAAGCCATCGAACTGCGCCCGGATGTACCGCGCCTGGCCATTGAATATCTGGGGCTGGATGACGATCCGCGCCTGTACATCCGTGTTGGCGATGCGCTGGAGCTGCTGGACACCGCTGAGTCGGCGGACCTGATTTTCGTCGACCTTTATACCGACGTCGGGCCGGGTGTCGGTCATCTGGCCTGGAGCTTTCTGGAAAACTGCCAGAAGCGATTGAATCCGGGGGCTGGCTGGTCATCAATCAGTGGGCTACCGACGATGGCAAACCCCTGGGCGCCGCCTTGTTGCGCGGTTTATACCACCGACATTACTGGGAGCTGCCGGTGAAGGAGGGCAACGTGATTCTGATCGTGCCGTCGGAGCTGGACCAGGAACTGGACATGGACGGCCTGATCGCCCGCGCCGAAGGGCTGGCGCCGCGGTTGGGGTATTCGCTGGACTCGTTGATCAAGTGCATTCGCCCGGCCACCTGAGGAGCACAGATTCCCCTGTAGGAGCTGCCGAAGGCTGCGATCTTTGAAGATCAAAAGATCGCAGCCTTCGGCAGCTCCTACGCAGATTTTCAGCAACCTTTGAACACTCCGGGCCGCCGCTCCACCATCGACCGCACACCTTCCTTGACGTCCTCGCTGGCCATCAACTTCTTGACCAGCAGCGGCAACGCCTTTGCCGCCGCGGTTTCCCCTTCATATCGGGCCTGTCGCGCCGACATCAGTGTCGCCTGAACCCCAAGCGGTGCCTGGCGGGCGATCCGTTCGGCCAGTTCAATCGCCCGGGGCAGCAAGTCCTCGCTGGCCATGACCTCCTGCACCAGACCCAGGTGCAAGGCATCACGGGCGTCGAATTCGTCACCGGTCAACAACCAGCGCATGGCGTTCCCCCAACCGGCGACTTGATGCAGGCGCAGGGTCGCACCGCCGAACGGGAAGATTCCCCGTTGCACTTCCATTTGTGCAAACCGGGTATTGCTGGCGCACAGGTTGATGTCGGCGGCCAGCATCAATTCGATGCCGATGGTCAGGCAGTAGCCTTGGGCGGCGACGATCACCGGTTTGCTGACCCCGGGACCTGCGAACACCGCCCACGGATCACAGCCGCCGGGCGGAACCTGCCAGCCATCTGCCAGTGTGACGCTGGCATTGACCAGGTCGAGCCCGGCGGTGAAGTGCTCGCCATGAGCGAACACCACCGCCACCCGCGCCTCGCTGTCGGCTTCGAACTCGCCATAGGCCAGGCTCAATGCGTTGAGCAGGTCGAGATCGAAGGCGTTGCGCTTGGCCACCCGGTCCAGACCAATCAGGAACACGTGGCCATGCCGTTCGCGGCTGACTCGACTGGAGCTGGGCTGATTCATGGAGCGATCCTCGGGGTGGGAAGGGCGTGCCGGACCGGCGGTCTGCACGGCAAAGGGTGAACCGTTTTAGCGCCATCACCCGCAAGGCCGGGCCTTTGAAAAGTAGACGGCTGACCGATTATTCGCAAAGCCTGTGACACAACGGCGTATCCGGTGGATTTCCGATAAAAAAAGCTCCCTTTTTGGGCAAATTCCGGTATAGTGCGCGCCGGCCTTTAGCCGGGCCGCGTTTAGGTAGAGCAATTCCCCGAAGCCAGCTTCGGCTGCACGTCCGTACTGCGGACTCTCCCTTGACGATTCTTTTCATTCATTCGTTTTCGCAAATCCCCGCCGACAAAGCTGCCAGGGCGACTCTTGAGTCTCAACACGGCACGCGCAGCTTTGGAGCATGGGTCTTTGCGGATGCACTTAGAGGCAGACCCATGACCCAGGAAACCGGCGGCTTCGCCGCTTTTAATCTTAATCCGAATATTCTTGCAGCCGTCACCGCGACTGGCTACGAAGAGCCATCGGCTATTCAGCAGCAATCGATCCCGATCATCATGGCCGGTCACGACATGATTGGTCAGGCGCAAACCGGTACGGGTAAAACCGCTGCGTTCGCCCTGCCAATCCTGCATCGCATCGATCCTGCAAAGCGCGAACCGCAAGCCCTGATCCTGGCACCAACTCGTGAGTTGGCGCTACAAGTTGCAACCGCTTTCGAAACCTACGCCAAGCAAATGCCGGGCGTAACTGTTGTGGCTGTCTACGGCGGCGCGCCGATGGGCCCACAGCTGAAAGCAATCCGTAATGGCGCACAGATCGTTGTCGCCACTCCGGGCCGTCTGTGCGACCACCTGCGTCGCGACGAAAAAGTACTGGCGACCGTGAACCACCTGGTTCTCGACGAAGCCGACGAAATGCTCAAGCTGGGTTTCATGGACGACCTGGAAGTTATCTTCAAGGCTCTGCCTGCAACCCGTCAGACCGTATTGTTCTCGGCCACCTTGCCGCAGTCGATCCGCGCCATTGCCGAACGCCACCTGCGCGATCCGCAACACGTGAAGATCCAGACCAAGACCCAGACCGTTACCGCGATCGAGCAGGCTCACCTGCTGGTTCACGCTGACCAGAAGACTTCGGCCGTTCTCAGCTTGCTGGAAGTGGAAGATTTCGACGCCCTGATCATGTTCGTGCGTACCAAGCAAGCGACCCTGGATCTGGCCAGTGCCCTGGAAGCCAAAGGCTACAAAGCCGCTGCGCTGAACGGTGACATCGCCCAGAACCAGCGTGAGCGCGTGATCGATTCCCTCAAGGATGGCCGTCTGGACATCGTTGTGGCGACCGACGTTGCTGCTCGTGGCCTGGACGTTCCGCGCATCACTCACGTGTTCAACGTTGACATGCCGTACGACCCGGAGTCCTACGTTCACCGTATCGGCCGTACCGGCCGTGCCGGTCGCGAAGGTCGTGCGCTGCTGCTGGTGACTCCGCGTGAGCGCCGCATGCTGCAAGTGATCGAGCGTGTAACCGGTCAAAAGGTTGCTGAAGTTCGTCTGCCGGACGCTCAAGCCGTTCTGGATGCGCGCATCAAGAAACTGACCAACAGCCTGTCGCCGCTGGTGGCCGAGGCCGAATCGACTCACGGTGATCTGCTTGATCGCCTGACCGCCGACATCGGTTGCAGCCCGCGTGCCCTGGCCGCAGCCCTGCTGCGCAAGGCAACCAACGGTCAAGCGCTGAACCTGGCCGCTATCGAGAAAGAACGTCCACTGGTGCCGAACAATGCACCGCGTGGCGATCGTCCAGAGCGTTCCGGTGATCGTCCTGAGCGTGGCGACCGCGAGCGTCGTGCTCCGATGCCACTGGGCGAAGGCCGTGCACGTTGCCGTACCGCGCTGGGCGCGCGTGATGGTATCGCTGCCAAGAACCTGCTGGGCGCCATCCTCAACGAAGGTGGCCTGGCGCGTGAAGCGATCGGTCGCATCCAGGTGCGTGACAGCTTCAGCCTCGTCGAGTTGCCGGAAGATGGTCTGGAGAAGTTGCTGACCAAGCTGAAGGACACTCGCGTTGCCGGCAAGCAGTTGAAGCTGCGTCGCTACCGCGAAGATTGATCCGCTCTCGGGCTGATTGATCGAACATGAAAAATCCCCGACTGGTTCGGGGATTTTTTATGCCTGTAAAAAAGATCGCAGCCTGCGGCAGCTCCTACATGGGATCACATTCCTCCGTAGGAGCTGCCGAAGGCTCGGGCCGCGTTCGGACGATCTTTTGCCTTATTGGCTAACCGAAGCGATAGATGTCCATGCCCAATGCCCCCATGGTGAACCCCTGATGGGCAACGCTGAACGGCCCCCCGGCAGCGCGGGCAAAATACAACGGCAACAAGTGCTCATCACTCGGATGATTGCGTACAGCGTTTGGCGCCTGCGCGCGATAGTCGTGCAGCGCGTCTTCGTCGTTCGCGGCGAGTTTTTCGATCATCCAGTCGCGAAATGCCCGGGCCCAGGGTTCAACGCTCTCGGGGCCGGCATGCCAGTCCAGTTCCCGCAGGTTGTGAGTGATGCTGCCGGAGCCGATCAGCAGCACGCCATGCTCGCGCAGGCTGGCCAGCGCGTGACCAACACGGGTCTGCAGGGCGGGACCGCCACGGGTGGGCAATGAAACCTGGACAATCGGGATGTCTGCCTGCGGGTACATCAGCGATAAAGGCACCCAGACGCCATGGTCGAAAGGTCGATTGCTGTCGATACGTGCTGCAAAGCCAGCGGTTTTCAGTAATTCGGCAACCTCTGCGGCGAGTCGTGGGTCGCCGGGAGCCGGGTACTGGACTTCGAACAGGGCTTTGGGAAAGCCACCGAAGTCATGCCAGGTTTCCGGTTGTGGATTGCCGCTGACCAGCAGCTCATTGCTTTCCCAGTGTGCGGAAACAATCACAATGGCCTTGGGCTTCGGTAATTCGGCGGCCAGGCGGGCGAGTGCCGGCCCGCTGGCGCCGGGTTCCAGGGCGAGCATGGGGGAGCCGTGGGATATGTACAGGCTGGGGAACATGAATGAGCTCCTGAGAGTTAAGATGCAACATCTTCAGTCAGATCATTAATCTAAATCTAATATAAGTTTTAGGGTGTTTTGATCGAATTTTCGGGGTTATTTATGCAGCCGGAGTTTTGGCACAAGAAGTGGGCGGCGAACCAGATCGGCTTTCACCTGCCACAGGTGAACCCTTATCTGAAACGGTTCTGGCCAGCGTTGAGCCTTGAAGAAGGCGCGCGCGTGCTGGTGCCGTTATGTGGAAAAAGCCTGGATCTGCTATGGCTCGCCCATCAAGGCCATGAGGTCTTGGGAGTCGAACTGTCGGAAAAAGCCGTCGAGGAGTTTTTCAGCGAACATGGCTTTGATCCGGCCGTTAGCGAGCAGGGGCCGTTCAAGGTTTATCGGGCAGGTTCCATTGAGCTGTGGTGCGGCGATTTCTTCGAGCTGACGGCAGGCGACGTTGCCGATTGCTCCGCGCTTTATGATCGCGCGGCGTTGATCGCGTTGCCGGCGCAAATGCGCGAGCGCTACGCCGCCCATTTGAAGCGGATTCTGCCGAAGGAGTCCCTTGGCCTGATGATTACCCTGGATTACGACCAGGCGCAAATGCCCGGTCCGCCGTTTGCCGTACTCGATGAAGAGGTGCGACGGTTGTTCGGGGACTCATGGGCGCTGAAGATCCTGGAAGATCAGGATGTGTTGAGCGAGAGCGGGAAATTCCTGGAGGCGGGTGTCACGCGGCTGGAGGAGCGTGTGTATCGGGTTTCCAGTCGGTAGGAACGGTTAGCAGTACTGGCCTCTTCGCGAGCAAGTCGAATCGTCGCACCGCCGCTCCCACATTTGACCGCGATTCCTTGTGGGAGCGGGCTTGCCCGCGAAGAGGCCCTGAAAAGCACTGAAGCTTTTGAACACGCAAAAAAAGGCCCGCATCGCTGCGGGCCTTTTCATTTTTGCTGTGAAGTCTCTTAGCCCCGACGACGAGCCAGAGCGTCGATACGCTCTTCCAGTGGCGGGTGGCTCATGAACATGCGGGCGAACCCTTGCTTGATGCCACCGTTAATGCCGAAGGCGTTCAGTGTGTCGGGCATGTGCACCGGCAGGCCTTGTTCCGCCCGCAGGCGTTGCAGGGCGCCAATCATCGCGGCGGTGCCGGCCAGGTTTGCACCGGCTTCGTCGGCACGGAATTCGCGCTTGCGCGAGAACCACATGACGATGGCGCTGGCCAGGATGCCGAGAACAAGTTCGGCGAAGATGGTTGCCACGTAGTAGGCAATGCCTTGGCCTTCTTCGTTCTTGAAGATCACCTTGTCGACGAAATTGCCGATGATTCGTGCGAAGAACATCACGAAGGTGTTCACCACGCCCTGGATCAATGCCAGGGTAACCATGTCGCCATTGGCTACGTGGCCGATTTCGTGGGCCAGGACGGCTTTCACTTCATCCGGCGAGAAGCGCTCGAGCAAACCCTGGCTGACCGCAACCAACGCGTCGTTCTTGTTCCAGCCGGTGGCGAAGGCGTTCGCCTCGTAGGCCGGGAAGATACCGACTTCGGGCATCTTGATCCCGGCTTCGCGGGACAGTTGCTCGACGGTTTGCAGCAGCCATTGCTCGTGACGGGTACGTGGCTGGGTGATGATCTGGGTGCTGGTGCTCATCTTCGCCATCCACTTGGAGATGAACAGCGAGAACAGGGAACCGGCGAAACCAAAGACCGCACAGAAAATCAGCAGCTGATTGAGGTTGAGATCAACCCCATTGGCCGCCATGAACCCGTTGAAGCCGAAAAGGCTCAGGGTGATGCTGGCAATCAGCACGACCGCCAGGTTAGTGGCCAAGAACAGCAGGATGCGCATCATGGTTGTAGAAATCTCCTCAAGCTAAAGATGTAGCGTACTGCGGGGTATATAAGGTGCTGCACCGGGGTATTCAACCGGGTGACTATTTCAAACTGTGTCCTACGGCAACAGTCTAGCTGCTTGCAGGGCATTTCCGACAAGTGTGCAGGAAGTGTTTGTCAGTCAATTCGTGCCGAAGGCCCAGCCTTTGTTAGGCGTGGGCAGGCAAGGGGCTGTCCGGTAGCGACAAAGCGACGGCCAGTGGCCCAATGCAAATAAATGTTGCCGGATGAATCACCGTGCGACGTTCGGGGGCATCGCACGGTGACGGACCGCTTACTGGCGGTAGGACTTGAGGAAGCCGCCGATGCGTCCGATGGCCATCTCCAGGTCATCGACACGGGGCAGGGTCACGACGCGGAAGTGGTCTGGCCATGGCCAGTTGAAGGCGGTGCCTTGAACCACAAGCAGCTTCTCGGAGAGCAGCAGGTCGAGGACGAACTTTTCGTCGTTATGGATCGGGCAAACCTTGGGGTCGATCCGCGGGAATGCATACAGCGCGCCCATCGGCTTGACGCAGCTCACGCCCGGAATGTCGTTGAGCAACTCCCAGGTGCGGTTGCGTTGCTCCAGCAGGCGGCCCTGGGGCAGTACCAGGTCGTTGATGCTCTGATAGCCACCCAGGGCGGTCTGGATTGCATGCTGGCTCGGCACGTTGGCGCACAGGCGCATGTTCGCCAGCATGTCGATGCCTTCGATGTAGCTCTGGGCGTGGTGTTTCGGTCCGGAAATGGCGATCCAGCCGGAACGGAAGCCGGCCACGCGATAGGACTTGGACAGGCCGTTGAAGGTCAGGCACAGCAGGTCAGGCGCCAGGGAGGCGGTGCAGATGTGCACGGCGTCGTCGTAGAGGATCTTGTCGTAGATCTCGTCGGAGAACACCACCAGGTTGTGCTGGCGGGCCAGTTCCAGCATGCCCAGCAGCACTTCCTTCGAATACACCGCGCCGGTCGGGTTATTCGGGTTGATGATCACCAGGGCCTTGGTGTTCGGGGTGATCTTGGCCTTGATGTCGGCCAGGTCCGGCCACCAGTTGGCTTGCTCGTCGCACAGGTAATGCACCGGATTGCCGCCGGACAGGCTCACGGCTGCGGTCCACAATGGATAGTCCGGCGCTGGCACCAGCACTTCGTCGCCATTGTTGAGCAGCGCCTGCATCGACATCACGATCAGTTCGGATACGCCGTTGCCCAGATAGATGTCTTCAATGCCGACGCCTTCCACCTGCTTTTGCTGGTAGTACTGCATCACGGCCTTGCGCGCACTGAACAGGCCCTTGGAATCACTGTAGCCCTGGGCGGTCGGCAGGTTGCGGATCACGTCCTGGAGGATTTCATCCGGTGCTTCGAAACCAAAAGGTGCCGGGTTGCCGATGTTCAGCTTGAGGATGCGATGACCTTCCTCTTCCAGGCGCTTGGCGTGCTTGAGCACCGGGCCGCGAATGTCGTAGCAGACGTTGGCGAGCTTGTTCGATTTGCTGACCTGCATGGCGATGTGTTCCCGAAAATGAACGATCCAGACGGCGTTTGGGCAACCGTGCTGGGAATCCTGCGTATTCACACAGGCCTGACGCCTTGAGATGCAGCACCCATATTTCCGTTTGAATGCGCGTGGTCTGGCTGCCAGACTGGCGTTTGACGAGGCGCAATCATACGTGCCGCCCGATCCGTGGAAAAGGTACAGATCGGGCTTTTTCAGCCGCTGAGGTGTGATGATGGAAAAGTTGGAAAAAACCCTGGAAGAATGGAAGGCGATGCTCGACCCGGAGCAGTACAACGTGTGCCGCCTCAAAGGCACCGAACGTCCGTTTTCCGGCAAATACAACGCCACCAAGACCGACGGTATCTACCACTGCATCTGCTGCAGCGAGCCACTGTTCGACTCCAGGACCAAGTTCGATTCCGGCTGCGGCTGGCCGAGTTTCTACGCGCCGATCGGCGACAGCGCCATGACCGAAATCCGTGATGTCAGCCACGGCATGATCCGCACCGAAGTGGTCTGCGCCAAATGCGACGCGCACCTGGGGCATGTATTCCCTGATGGTCCACCGCCGACAGGCCTGCGTTATTGCATCAATTCGGTATGCCTGGACCTGGTGCCCCGCGAGTAATGCGAGCCCCGTAGGAGCTGCCGAAGGCTGCGATCTTTTGATTCTTGGCCTCAAGAAAGACCAGGTCAAAAGATCGTCCGAACGCGGCCCGAACCTTCGGCAGCTTCTACAGTTGGTCAGTGTTTTGATTAATTAAATTGCACACAATTAAATTGCTAGCTATTTTGTTGTTTCTTCCATTCGTTCGGAACCTCAAACATGAGCGACAACCTGCTGAGCATCCCTTGCACCACGATCAAGGGCGAGCAAAAGACCCTGGCGGATTTCGCCGGCAAGGCCGTGCTGGTGGTCAACACGGCCAGCAAGTGCGGTTTCACTCCGCAGTACAAGGGCCTGGAAGAGTTGTGGCAGACCTACAAGGACCAGGGTCTGGTGGTGCTCGGATTTCCCTGCAACCAGTTCGGCAAACAAGAGCCGGGCAATGAAGGGGCGATCTCCGAGTTCTGCGAGTTGAACTTCGGTGTCAGCTTCCCGCTGTTCAAAAAGATCGACGTCAACGGTGCCGATGCCCATCCGCTGTTCGTGCAATTGAAAAAGCGCGCACCGGGGGTGCTGGGTTCCCAGGGCATCAAGTGGAACTTCACCAAGTTCCTGATTGGCAAGGACGGGCAACTGGTCAAGCGCTTCGCTCCGGCGACCAAGCCGCAGGACCTGACCCGCGAGATCGAAGCCCTGCTCAAATGAATACCTTGTCAGTCGATTCCCTGAAGCTCGACAGCCAGTTGTGTTTCAAGCTGTACGCGGCTTCCCGGGCGGTGATTCGCGCCTACAAGCCAATGCTCGATCAGTTGGGCCTGACTTACCCTCAGTACCTGGCGATGCTGGTGTTGTGGGAGTGGCAGGAAGCGGCCCCGGAGCAACCGACCGTCAAGGCATTGGGCGAGCGTCTGGCCCTGGATTCCGGCACGCTGACACCCTTGCTCAAGCGCCTGGAACAACTGCAACTGGTGCAACGCCAGCGTTCGGCGCGCGATGAGCGTGAAGTGCACCTGAGCCTGTCGCCAGCCGGCGCGGCCTTGCGTGACCAGGTCGGGCCACTCAAGGCGCGCCTGTTGTGCGACAGCGGGGTCGATCTGAATCGTCTCAACGAATTGCGCGATGGCCTCGATCACCTGTTGGGGCAGATCAAGGCGTTGTCGTAGCGGGGATCCACAGGTCCAGCAGGGCGGCCAGTTCTTCGCGCCGAAAGGGTTTGGCCAGGTAGTCGCTCATGCCCGCGGCACGACAGCGTTCACGCTCCTCCGACATGGCGTTGGCCGTCAGGGCAACAATGGGCAGTTGGGGCCAGCGTCCGTTGCGGCGGATTTGCCGGCTGGCTTCATAGCCGTCCATCACCGGCATGTTGCAGTCCATCAGCACCAGGTCGAAATCCCGTTGTTCGAGTTGGTCCAGGGCCTCGCCGCCATGAGCCGCGGTGGTGACCTCACAGCCGAGTTTGCCGAGCATGCCCTTGGCCACCAACTGATTGACCGGGTTGTCTTCCACCAACAGCACTCGTCCGCGGCGTAGCGGGCATTGAGTGTCGAGCCGGGCCTCATTGATCGGGTGGGTTTGCGGTTGCAGGATCCGCTGCAACGTCTGAAGCAGCGTACTGCGGGCCAAGGGGCGGGCCTGTTGTTGCAGGGGGGCGAGGGCGCTGGCCTCTTCGCTGGGCATGAAGTTGCCGTAAGCGGTGATCAGCAGGATCGGCGCGCTGAGGGTGGGGCGCAAATTGAACAGGCATTCGGGGCAGTCGGTGATGAGCACGTCGGCTGTCAGGCCAAACAGTGGGTCATCCATGGAACGCCGTTCATAGTCCAGCCCCCAGACAGGCAACAGGCTGTTCAACAGTTCCCCCAGACCGCTGCTGGCGGCAGTGATGGCAATGACCTTGCCCTTGAGCGAAACAGCAGGCATTGCGCGAGTATGACTGGGCAAAGGCAAGTCTGCGCAGAACTGGCTGCCAAACCCCGCCTCGGAACTGATCGTCAGGCGTCCTTGCATGGCTTCGCAAAGGTTGTAGGTCAGGGCCAGGCCCAGCCCGGTGCCGCCAAACTGACGGGTAATACCGGCGCCGGCCTGGGTGAAAGGCTGGAGGATCTTGACCTGGGCATCCTGGGGGATGCCGATGCCGGTGTCGCACACTTCGATCCTGACGCCGTCGCCGAACGTCGACAGGCGCACGTCGACCCGCCCGAAACGGGTGAACTTGAGGGCGTTGGACAGCAGGTTACTGACGATCTGCCGCACCCGGGTCGGATCGCCGAGCACCAGTGCCGGGAAATGCGGATCGATCAGGCAGGTCAGTTCGACGCTGGGGGCGGCGTTCTGCGACAACAGGTTGGCGGTGTCTTCGATCAGCGAACCGAGGTCGAAGGGGATGTGTTCGAGTTCGAGTTGGCCGGCATCGAACTTCGACAAATCGAGAATATCGTTGAGCAATTCCACCAGCACTTTGCCCGAGTCATGGGCGATAGACAGTTGCTGCTGTTGTTCGGCATTCAGCGGCCCGTCGAGTGACAGCGCGATCATCCCGAGCAAGCCATTGAGAGGCGTGCGGATTTCATGGCTCATGTTGGCCAGGAACACCGAGCGGGCTTCGGCCATGTCGAGGGCGGTACTGCGGGCGGCTTCCAGTTCCTCGTTGGATTGGCTCAACCGCGCGTTGATCGCCTTGAGTTCGGCAGTGCGGGCCGAGACGATGTTTTCCAGTTGGCCGAGGTATTCGGTCAGGCGGTTTTCCGCGTTGCGCCGCTGCTGGATTTCGGTGGCGATGTTCTTGAATTGCTGGTTGGCAACCTTGACCAGCACGCCGATTTCATCGTTGGCGTGTCCGGTGGGACACTCCAGTGAGGTCGATTCGGTGCTGCCCGGGTCGCGACCGCTGAGTTCACGGATGACTCGCACCAGGGGTTTGGTCAGCATCACATAGAACAGCGCCAGCAGGATGCCGGACAGCAGCAGGCTGCGGGCGAAGCCATTGATCAGGGTCACTTCGGCCCGGCGCAGGAACCGGTCGCCGAAGGCGTAAGTATCGACATTCAGCCGCAGCGTACCCAGGGATTCGTTGGGCATATGATCCAGGTAAAGCCGGTCTTCGAACTGTCGGTTGGCGCCGAACAGGAAGTCACTGAGCATCCGGTAACCGTTTTCCACACCGGGTCGCTTGACGTTGGCCAGAACGGTACCGTTGTTGTCGGTCAGTTTTGCGCCGATGATCGCTGGCGAGCGCAGCAGGCCCAGGGTCAGTTCCTTGGCGAGTTCGGCGTCGATGTTGTAGGCGATTCGCGAGGCCGGGTTGTGGCTGATTTCCAGCAATGAAAGGATTTCACGATTGATGGAGGCGTCTTCACTGGCATAATCGATGCCTATTTGCAGCAGGCTGAGCAGCGTGCCCAGAATGAAACCGACCAGCACAGTAAGCCGGGCTTGCTTGAATGACAGCCGGTTGGTGAATTTGATGTCCATGAGGGGGTGAACCACTTCGGTTTCCTTTCGCTGCTCAAGCATAGTCGATCATGCATGCCTGCTGATGTTCTCGCGAGGCTTGTACTGCGGGGGCCGCCGCTTGTGTGACGCTGTGTTTCGTCGCTGTATCACCATCATTACTGTGAACGTGCCTGAGGAGAAGTCGTGGATTCCCGATTGAATGCTTTTCTTGAACGCGCCGATGCCGTTCTGGCCCGTATCGAGCCGTTGCTGCCGGCCTTCCGGCCCACCATCGACTGGACACAATGCCTGGCCGCGCGCTGGCAGCGTGAGTCGCGCGGCGGTTATCTGATGCCGCTGGAGGTCAGCCTCGACATGCGTTTGTCGGACCTGATCGGCGTCGACCGGCAAGTCGAGCAGCTTGGGCGCAATACCCAACAGTTTCTCGACGGCATGCCGGCCAACCACGCCTTGCTCTGGGGCTCACGCGGCACCGGCAAGTCGTCGCTGGTGCGCGCTTTGCTGGCTGAGCACGCTCAAGCCGGATTGCGCTTGATCGAGATTGAACGTGATCACCTGGCAGACCTGCCGCGAGTGGTCGAACAGATCGGCAAACTGCCTCAGCGTTTCGTGTTGTTTTGCGATGACCTCTCGTTCGAGTCGGGCGAGGGTGATTACCGAGTGCTCAAGAGTGTCCTCGATGGCTCGCTGGAACAGGCGCCGGACAACGTTTTGCTGTACGCCACGTCCAACCGTCGCCACCTGGTGCCGGAAAAGGAAAGTGACAACGAAAACTGGAAACGGGTCGACGGCGAACTGCATCCGAGCGAGGCGGTGGAAGACAAGATCGCGCTGTCGGACCGCTTCGGCCTGTGGCTGTCGTTCTATCCGTTTACCCAGGAACACTTCCTCGACGTCGTCGAGCACTGGATCGGCCAGTTGGCCGGCAAGGCCGGACTGGCGTGGCAGCGCACCGAGGAACTGGACATCCTGGCGGTACGCTGGGCCACCGGCCGAGGCAATCGCAATGGGCGTTGCGCCTATCAATTTGCTCGTTATTGGGTCGGGCTGAAACTGTTGGAGCACAAGGCATGATCGATTTACAAAAGAGCGGCCAGGGCCTCGAAGGCTACGGCATGCTGCACGCACAGCTGGAGTCATTGCTGGCGGACGAGCGGGATTTTATCGCCAATGCCGCACAATTCTCGGCGTTTCTGTTCAATCAACTCGATGACTTGAACTGGGCCGGTTTCTACCTCAACCGTCATGAAGAGCTGGTGCTGGGCCCGTTTCAGGGGCAGATCGCTTGCGTACGGATTCCGTTCGGCCGTGGCGTTTGCGGGGCGGCGGCAGCCACCCTGCAGACTCAACGAGTCGAAGATGTGCACGCGTTCCCCGGTCACATTGCCTGCGACAGCGCCTCGAACAGCGAACTGGTGGTGCCGTTGGTCAAAGACGGCCGATTGATCGGCGTGCTTGACCTCGACAGTCCGAAACTTGCGCGTTTCACCGCGCAGGACCAAGCCGGGATCGAACAGCTGGCGGCGATTTTCCTGCGCCTGACCGACTGCTGATCAAGACGCCAGGCCGGCCTTGGCCAGCAGGCCGGAGGCGTCCACCGCATCGATCTGCCCAGGGTCGAGGAAGCGCCTGGCGTACTGCAAATAGATTTGTGCCTTGATGAACAGCCCGAACAGCTGCGGGTCTATGTGGGCATCACGGCACATGAACGCCATGATGCTCAGCGCCTCGCTCAAGGTCTTGGCTTTTTTGTATGGGCGGTCGGCGGCCGTCAAGGCTTCGAAAATATCGGCAATCGCCATCATCCGCGCCGGCAGGCTCATCTCTTCTCGCTTCAAGCGTTTCGGATACCCGCTGCCGTCCATTTTTTCGTGATGCCCGCCGGCTATTTCCGCGACGCTGCGCAAGTGCCCGGGGAATGGCAGATGGTTGAGCATCTGGATCGTCTGAACGATGTGGTTATTGATGACATAACGCTCCTCGCTCGTCAGTGTGCCCCGGACGATGCTCAGGTTGTACAGCTCGCCGCGGTTGTATTTGTGGGGCGGAACGTCGAGCTTGAAGCCCAGGGGATTGTCCTGCGGTATCACTTCGTTTTCGCTGCGTTCGAACAGGTGCTCGGGTTTGTCCGCCAGTAAGGGTTCGCTGACGGGCAGGGCTGGGGCGGGCGTTCGGGCCTGACGCCGGTTTTCTTCCCAGGACACGCCCAACCGGTCATCCAGGGTCCGGGTCCAGGTGCGTTCAGCCAGGCGGCGCAGACGTTGCAGATCAGCGTCGGCCATGGCTTCGCCGCCGAGATTGCAACGGGCCACGAAGGCGAAATCATCATCCAGTCCGGCCAGGCTGGTATTGCGCAGTTCCGCCAGCGCTCGCTCGTCACCGCCCAGGGCAATGGCCTGCCAGTAGCTGATCCAGGCATCGCGCTTGAGCACCTCGAAGCGGGTACGGATCTCGTGGATGCGATCGGTCAGGGTTTCCAGTTTCGTGGCTTTGTCGACAACGTATTCCGGCGTGGTGACCTTGCCGCAATCGTGCAACCAGGCGGCGATGTGCAGTGCCTCCCATTCATCTTCGGTTGGCTGATAAGCGCTGAAGGCGGGCTCCTGGCTGTCTGCCGCCGCTTGGGCAAGCATCAGGGTCAGTTCCGGCACCCGCTGGCAATGGCCGCCGGTGTAGGGGCTTTTGGCGTCGATGGCGCCGGCCAGCAGTTGAATGAAGGCGTCCAGCAGCTGTTTTTGCCGGGCTTGCAGGCGCTGGCTTTCGATACACACGGCGGCCGCGCCGGACACCGCCTGGAGAAACGCAATGCGGTCCGGCCGCAGTTTGTCCAGATCGCTCTGCTCGCCGCTGTCGGCCAACAGCAACACCAGCAGACCCACGGTTTCGTTGTGGCGATTGTGCAGGCGGATTCCGATCAGATGGACCCGGGGGCTTTCCAGCGAGAGCAGGATTTTCTGCAGATCACCTGCCTGCTCGAAACCCAGGTTACTGACGACAGTGTCGACATTGGCCAACTGGTGCAGCCATGGGGGGCTTTGCGGATTCTTCAGCGAGTGTCCGCGGATGTCGAAGGCTTGCAGGTTCTCGGCGGTGTTGTTGATCACCAGTCCGTGAGGTTCCATGTGCTCGCCATCACCTTCGCGCAGATAGATCAGGCCGGCCTGGGCCTGACCGATTTTCACGGTTTCAAACAACACCCGTTCCAGCAGTGGGGCGAAGCGGGTTTCGGCGCTGAGGCTGTCTGTGATCTGGAAGAAGCTTGCCAGGGTGTCTTTCATCCGTGCCATCGACACACTCAGCTGGTCGACTTCGAGCACTGGCGAGCGACGGGAAAGCGGAAAATTGAAATCGAAGCTGCGAATCGCGTCGGCCTCCTGCACCAGGGCGCGCAAGGGCTTGACCAGGACTCTCGACGTCAGCCAACCCAGGGGCACGCATAACAGCAGGATTGCCAGGGTAATGAGCGCACCTTGCCAGCGCATCCGGTACGCGTCGACGAGCAACTCGTCCTCCGGTACCAGCAGCGCCAGTTGCAGGCCTTGGGGGCCGCCTTCCTGCATGCTGCTGCGGGCCACGATCCACTGCCGGCCGCTGGCGTTCAGGTGACTGCCCTGAGGGGGACTGTTGAGCAACGCACCCAGGCTGGGGCTCAGGTCCGCCGCCTTGATCAGGCGGGACGTCTGATCATCGATGATCAGCCTGCGGCTGTCGGGGTAGGCAATGGCATTGCCTTGGGCATCGAACAGCACGATTTCGGTGTTGGGGGTCACGACGTGCTTGGCCAGGGTCGCGCTGAGTTCGGCCAGGGTCAGGTCAGCGGCCAGGATTGCCTTGTCGCCGCTGCGTCGTGCCAGTGTCGTGCCGATGTTGTGGGTGGAAAAGAAAATATAGGGTTCGGTGGTGATCTGGTCATTGTCGCCGCGGGCGCTGGTAAACCAGGCGCGGTTGCGTGGGTCGTACGTATCGTTCAGGTTGTCCTGACGGCTGACAAGTACCAGGTTCCGGTCGAAAAACAATGACTGGGAGTGGGCCTGGCCGCTGCTGTCGTGCTCGATGCTCCAGACCTGGTAAACCGCCGTGTCCGGTGCCTTGACCAGGGCTTTGACCGCTGGGGTGCGCAGCGGGCGGACCATGAAAAAGTCACCATTGTCGTAGCCCAGGTACAGCGAAGCCAGGTTGGGGTTGTCCTCGAGTGACTGGCTGAACGGTTCGAGCAGTGCCAGGCGTTGTTCCAGATCAGGGGACTGGCCCGCCGGATTGAGTGCCAGCAGGCTCAACAGATGACGAATGGGGTCATAGGTCGCGTGCAGGTCCAGCCGGACATCCTGCTCAATGCGGTTGAAGAGTTTTTCACTGCTGGACAAGATGATCTGTGTGGTTTGCCGGTAGTTGAAAAGCCCCAGGGCAGTCCCGGTCAGCAACAGTAGAAGGGTGAACATCACGCTGATATGGACATGCAGCGGAAACCGGCGTGGATCCGTGCGCAGTGGGTCAGGCATTGCGGGTTTCTCCAGGATGGTCAACACACTGCCGAGGGGCCAAGCATAGTTAAGGCTCTGGCATTTTGCCTTCGTCGTAATGCTCGATCTGACGTAGCAACGCGTCCTCCAGTTCGAGCATGGCACGCTCCATGGCTTTGCAGCATCCGGCCACTTTTTCGCGATCGAAATCCTCATGGCAGGCGGCTTCGAGTGCCTCGCAGCAGTCAATCAGGCGGGAGGCCTGTACGATCCGGGCCGCACCTTTGATTTTGTGGGCAATGTCCCGTAGCGCCTGGGTATCCCCGGAGCTGGATAACGACAGCAGCGTTGGCAGGTCCTGGCGGTTGCTGCTGACCAACTCGTTCAGCAATCGTCGGTTCAACATCGGGTTGCCCCCGGTCAGCTGTTTCAAACCGTGAAGGCTGAACGCCGGAGCTGCCTGGCCGGGTTTTATGCCTTGCACCCATTGTCCCAAGGCCCCGAGGCTGAGGGGTTTGAACAGGCAGTCGTTCATTCCGGCCTGTTTGCAGCGTTTTATTTCTTCCGGTTGAGCGTTGGCGGTAAAGCCGAGAACGGTGCAGGGAGGGCGATGGAGTTGGCGTTCATGCTGGCGAATGGCGCGGGCCAACTGGTAACCGTTCATGACCGGCATGTTGCAATCGGCGATCACCAGATCAAAAGGCTGATCTCTCCATGCCTCCAATCCTTCCTGCCCATCGGACGCGACGGTAAATCGATGCCCAAGAAACTCCAACTGCTGGCACATGAGCAATCGATTGGCCGAGTGATCGTCGACTACCAGAACATTCAATGGGGTTGTGGCGACGACAACTTGGGTTTCGACCGCTTGGATCGACTGTTGCAGCGGCAACGTTTCCAGCTGCAACAACACCTCCACTTGGGTGCCGATGCCCGGCTCGCTGCGCAATTGCAGGCTACCGCCCATCATCTCGCAGAGATTGCGGCTGATCACCAGCCCCAGTCCTGCGCCTCCCCGGCCGATTGCATGGCATGGTCAGCCTGAGCGAAGGGTTCGAACAGGCGTTGTTGATCCTGCTTGCTGATCCCGATGCCACTGTCGTGAACCTGCACCCGCATTTGCACACGCTCAGGTTGCGTAGCCGGGTGCAGTTCGACAATGACCCGGACCTGGCCTTGTTCGGTAAACTTGATGGCATTGCTGATCAGGTTGGACAGCACCTGCTTGAAACGCAATGGGTCAAGCAACACATCGAAGGTCGTATTTGCCGATGAAAACTCCAGCACCAGTTCGAGTTCCTTCTGTCGGGCCAGGCCTTCGAAAATTCGTACGACCGAGGTCACAAGTTCACCCGGATTGACCCGCTCCGGGCTCAGGCTCAAGCGTCCTGATTCGATTCTGGCGATGTCGAGAATGTCGCCGATCAATTCCAGCAACCCTTTCGCCGAGTTGTACGCGACATCGATGGCCGGACGCTCCGGGTGCTGATGATCAAGACGCTTGAGTGTCAGTTCAAGCATGCCGATGATTGCATTCATTGGCGTACGGATCTCATGGCTCATCGTGGCCAGAAACGTGCTTTTGGCCCGGTTGGCGTTATCGGCGCGTTCTTTCGCGCAACGCAGATCATCAAGCAGTTGCCGCCGTTCGCTGATGTCGATCCAGCCACCGATAATGCCTTGCACTTTTGCGCTGGAATCCCGATAGGGAAGAATCCAGTGATAGATCGTCAGCCGCCGGCCACCAATGTGCAGTTCGCGATCGACGATCAACGGTCTGCCTTCGGCCACTACGCGCTGGTAGTCGGCCTGGTACTCCCGGGCTTCGAACACATTGCTCATCGATCCCTGCATGACGCTTTTGCCGATGACATCTTCACGCCGGGCGCAGAACGCTTGCAGGTAACTGTCGTTGCAACTTTGCAGCAGCCCCTGGCGATCACGCACGTAGATCGGATGGGGCGTGCCATTGACCAGTGATCGCATGAACTCGAACTGATCGTTCAGCGCACGCTCGGCGGCCTTGCGTTGCTTGATCTGGCGTCGCATGTAGTCGTTCCACGCAATGGAAATCAGCAATAGCACGCCGGCACCGATGACGATTTGGTAGAACAGTCTTTGATAGTTGCGCCAGGTGCTTTGCGAGGATGCCGAATAGCCGCGCCAGCGACTGTTGATGATGCCCAGTTCTTCCGGCGAGATGCTCAGCAACGCCTTGTCGAGAATGGCGTTCAGCTCTTTGGCGTCCAGAGCGGTGGCAAGGGAAAACGCCGCCTGCTCAGTGCCGATGGCGGTGCTGATTTGCAATGTGTGCTCGAACAGCCGCGAGGAAATGAAGTAATTGGCAATGACCAGTGAGTTCACTGCGCCCTCTGCCTGGCCCTCGGCGAGTAACTCTACGGCACTGAAGGCGTCCGGGGTTTCGATCAACTTGATCCGGGGGAACTCTATGCGCAGGTAATCCATGATTGGATTGCCACGGGCAATGGCCAGGCGCTTGTCCTGCAACTGCGCGAGGTTGGCCGGGCTGTCTCCGGCTTTGCGGGTCAGCAGGACGTAGGAGTTTTCCAGAAAGGGGCGGGTAAAGTTCAGTTGAGATTGACGTTGGGCGCTGGGGAGTAATGCGGCGATCACATCGACCTTGTTGTCCTTGATCTGTTTGATCATCTCTTCATCGCTTCGACTGCGCTGGATATCAAAGCGCAAGCCAGTGCGCAGCCTGATCAGCTCAAGCAAATCCGCGGTGACCCCACGAAAATTGCCATTGCTATCGAAAAATGTCAGTGGCGCAAAGGCTTCGTTGACAACAACGCGCACAATCGGGTGGTGGCTCAGCCAGCGTTCTTCCCGCTCAGTGAGTTGCAGCTTTTGATCGGTCAGCAGAATGTCGCTGCCGGCGCTCCAGCGTTTGGCGATGTTTTCTCGTTCACTGGAGGGGATGGCTGTGATCATCGCGTTGATGATGCCGAGCAGTTCGGGATTGTTCCGGTTGACGGCGAAGCTGAAACCAAAGGCTTCATGTTTGCCGAAGTTGGCCATGCGGATGTTGTTCAGGTACCCCTTGTTGATCATGTAGTGAGTTGAAATGGTGTCTCCGAGGAACACGTCCGCCTGATCGAAAGCAACGGCATTGATCGCATTCTGGTAGGACGGATAGGACGTGATGATCGCCTTCGGGTACAACGCCTTGACTTCCGCCAGTGGCAAGTAGTGATACACCATGCTCAGGCGCAATCCGGCCAGGCCATCAGTGAGGGATCGGGTTTCCCCTTCGCGGGTCACCAATACGGGTTGGTCGACGGCATAGGGTATGGACAATGCAATGTCGGCGTTGCCAGCTTCGAATCCATTGGCGGTGCCGAGCAGATCGACTTCACCGTTCTCCAGCGCAGTGATCGCGGCCCCTCGGGAATCGAAACGCAGAACCGTGACGGGCAGACCGGTTACTTTTTCCAGGAGACCGGCGTAATCGGCGGTAAACCCTTCATAGTCCCGACCACTGGTGGTCAGGTCGAATGGTGGATAGTCCGGGGCCGACGTACCGAGCGTCAGCTGTGTTTTTTGTGTTATCCATTGTCGCTGGGATTCATCCAGCCGAACCTCCAGCGCTCCGACCTTCGAGCGGCTGAGCAGCGTGTAGTTTTCATTGCCCGGTGCGCCGAACAACGTGGTGCTCACGCATAGACCTGCGGTCAGTTGAATCAGATAGACCTTCAAACGGCTGGGCATCCAGGTTCTCACACGAGTGCGTTACGTTTTGCCATCTCGATCAGTTCAACCAGGGATTTGGCTTTGAGTTTCTGCATGAGGCGCTTTTTGTAGGTGCTCACGGTCTTGTTACTCAGAAACATGCCCTTGGCGATTTCCTTATTTGTGCGACCTTGGGCAAAAAGTTGCAATACCATCAGTTCCCGGTCATTTACCGACTTGAACAGTTCCAGTTCAATGCAGCGTGTTTCATCTCCGCGGACGGGGTTCAAGGCTTCGCTCGGGAAATAGTTGTAACCTGCAAATACCGCTCTTATGGCGCTGACCAGTTCACTGATGTCCTCTTGTTTGCAGACATAGCCTGATGCACCCGATTGCATGCAACGAATACCGAAAAGTGTCGGGCATTGTGCTGTCAGCACCAGTGTTTTAAGAGGGGTGTTCATTGCATTGAATCGGGATAGCACTTCCAGGCCATCCAGTTTTGGAATGCTGATGTCGAGAATGACCAGGTCCGGCATGCATTCGCGAACCATCTGCATGGCGTCGACCCCATTGTCAGTTTCGCCGACGACTTTGTAACCTTCATGTTCCAGTAACATTCGAACGGCAAGGCGGATAACCGGGTGATCGTCGACAATAAAAACGGAGTTCATAATCAAGTCCCATGCGAGCTCAAATAAAGCGCGCACCATAGCTCAGATACTTGAAGGGGCGCATGAACTGACTGTCCTGTAGCAGCAATATAGGAAAAATCCTACATATTAAAAAGAATAGGACTACGTATTAACTAGGTTTCTTATTAGGAAGGCTGAAAAGAGTCCGATGTGCGGGCATACTTTAAAAGGAGGTTGTTTGTAAGTTTTTCACTGTGCATTTATCAGCTTTTATATGTTTTTTTCTATAGTGGTGCTGAGGTCAACAAGTCTCTAAATTCAGATTGTTTCAGTGGTTTTATCAAGTAACCCAATAATGGCAGCCCGTATTCGGTGGCCGTTTTTTCAAGCTCATCCAGTTCAGACGTCGTCAGGCTGCTCAGAATGATCGCCTGCCTGATCAGGCCCCGCTGGCTGGCGAACCGGACCAGTTCGAGTCCCGTCAGATCGGGCAGGCATTGATCGCATAAGAGGATGTCGAACGGTTGGTCTGCCCCGAGCATTTGCAGCAGGGCGCCTTTGGCGCTGTCGGCGGTCGTCAGTCGGGTGAAGCCATAACTTTCCAGCAGGTATTGAGTGGCTATTAGTTGGAAGGGATGGTCTTCCACCACGAGGATGCGTAGATCGTCTTTGGCCATGGGGCGCACTTCATCTGTCGAACAGAAGGGAGGGAGATTGTTTCGCGAGAGTACCGGGCAAGCGATCAGTTTGCTCGCCATGTGCTGTAGGGCAATTCGACGAAGCTTGAGTGTTGTTGGATGTTGAAGGGGGGATCAGCCATAACGAATGCCGTAATGGCTGATCGGTCGATTCATCTCAGTGGCTGGCGCGGCCGGTCATTTCCAAGGCCATGTCACTGGCATAGCTGTCGGTCATGCCGGCAATGAAATCAATCATGCGCAAAAAGGAGGTATGCAACGAGCCGTGAGGATCGGGTGCATTGTTGCCCAGCAGGTCAAGGATGCGGCGGCTCTTGAACGACGGCGTGCGTCCATTATGCTGCTCCAGCGCGGCACCGCAAAAGGCGTTGAGCAGGATTTCCAGTGTGGTGTAGGCGCCGATCTCGTGCAGGGTCTTGCGCTTGTCCTGGAAGATCTTCTTGCGGGCCATGTCCTTGGCATTGAGCACGCAACGCTTGGCGGGACCGTGCATGTGTTCCACCAGATCGCCGGGCAGTGTACCGGCCAGCAGCGCATCCTGTTGCTCGACGAAGGCGCGGGCCGCGGCATTGGTCAAGTGTTCGATGGCTTTACCGCGCAGGATCGCCAGTTTGCGTCGGCGCGAATCGCCGGGACCGAGCTGGCGATAGGTTTCCGGCAAGTCATCGCCCACCAGGCCAAGCAGCAGGGATTCGACTTCGGCGTATTCGAGCAACTCCATTTCCAGGCCGTCTTCCAGGTCGATCAGCGCATAGCAGATATCGTCGGCGGCCTCCATCAGGTACACCAGCGGGTGCCGCGCCCAACGTTGCTCCTCCACTTGTGGCAGGCCGAGTTTATGGGCGATCTGCTCCAGCAGTGGCAGCTCGCTCTGATAACAGCCGAACTTGTGTTTCTTGTAGCCCAGCGAGTCGGCGTGCCTGGCCGTCCATGGATACTTCAGGTACGTGCCCAGCGTCGCATAGGTCAGTCGGGTGCCGCCGTCGAACTGGTGATACTCCAGTTGAGTGAGTACCCGAAAGCCTTGGGCATTGCCTTCGAAATTCAGGAAGTCATTGCGCTCGGCCTCACTCATGGCATCCAGCCAGCCGCGGCCGGCGGCTTGCTGGAACCAATGACGGATCGCGTCTTCACCGGAATGGCCGAACGGCGGGTTGCCGATGTCATGTGCCAGGCAGGCCGATTGCACCACCATCCCCAGGTCGCTGGGTTCGCACCATTCGGGCAGGGCGCTGCGGATGGTTTCGCCGACGCGCATGCCCAGCGAACGACCCACACAGCTGACTTCCAGTGAATGGGTCAGGCGCGTATGAATGTGATCATTGCTGGACACCGGATGGACCTGGGTCTTGCGCCCGAGGCGGCGGAAAGCCCCCGAAAAAATGATGCGGTCGTGGTCTTTGTGAAAAGGGCTGCGGCCGAGTTCTTCAGGGCTGTGCAGAGGTTTTCCGAGGCGTTCGCGGGTAAGCAGGGTGTGCCAATCCAAGGCGGGTCTCTCCGTCAGGTGACTGATGGCCTAGCTTCCCGTTTCGCGCCATGACCTGCAAGCGGAACTACCACCCGGCGGCGGCGATATCGAGGTCTTTTTGCAAGATCTTTTTTGGAGGATGCCTGTCGACCGGGTAGGCGCACAGGATTGCGCCCCCGATAGAGGGGCGCATCCCGTCGATGTTGCAAGGACGCAGCCAGAAAGAAACTGATCAGTCTTTGCGTGAGGAGCCCTGCATGATCAGTTTGACCAGCGGCCCCAGTGTGGTGCCGAGACGGATCAGCCGGGTCAGGCTGCTGAGGCTACCCCCGTTTTTTGCACCCTTGCCGGTCAGAAAGCCCAGCAAGGTAACGGCGGCCACGCCCCAGAGTGGAGCGTGCTTGATGCCAAAGCCGTCCTGCAGGTTTTGTGTCATCCCGCGCACCCGTTGCAAGGGCAGCAGCAGTTGCGCGGATTCGTGGCGGATTTCCTGACGGTGCATTTCCATGCGCAAGCGGATCAGGGCCTTGCGCATTTGCGCGCGCGAGCTGTTTTGTGGCAATTCAGGCAGGCTCATGGCAGCAGGCGCTCCCGATCATTGGCCAACTCTTCCAGGGTGCCATGGAAAGGCGAGGACTCATCGAAAATCGCCGCTCTCAAGCGCATCCCACAGAATATGGCGGCGAGGGAGTAGAACACGCAGAGCCCGATGATGGCGGCCAGGCGGTACGTGTCCCAGAACAGGATAAGCACCAGCGTCGACAGCCCTACCAGCAACAGCAATGCAAACACCAGCGCCAGGCCGGCAAATAGCAACAGGCTGACGGTGCGGGCTTTTTGTTCCTGCAATTCAATGCCGAACAGCTCGACATGGCTGTGCAGCAACCCAAGGAAGGCAGCACCCAGGCGCCGCGATGAAGAGCTTGTTCCCGTCACGGACGGGCCGGATTCGCCGATCGACATATCAGCGCCGGCTGGCCAGCAGGCCGATCAGGAAACCCACGCCGGCCGCGATCCCCACGGATTGCCAAGGGTTGGCCTGGACATAGTCTTCAGTGGCGGTGACAGCAGCCTTGCCGTGTTCGCGCAGGGAGTCTTCGGTCAGTTTCAGGGTTTCACGGGCACGCAAGAGACTCTCGTGGATCTGCTCGCGCAACTCGTCGGCCTGATCGCCGGCCAGGGTCGCGGTGTGTTCCAGCAAGCGCTCGGTGTCACTGACCAGTGTCTGAAAGTCGTTCATCAGGATTTCTTGAGCAGTCTTTGCCTGGGTGCGGGCCATGATGGATCTCCTTAAGTGGCTATCTGATGCGTTCGAGTATGAGCCTTCGGCGAAGGTTCAGTACAAATGACTGGTACAACTTTTGCTGAGTCTTGGTGCGCCGGTCCGCACCATTGCGCTATTGCCGGGCATGATTCCAGTAAAACCGTAGGACCAACAATCAAAAACTCGCGTAAACGTCCGGGGCGCGTTTTTCCTGGACGGCGTCCGTGCGCCAAAGTGGTTCAGCGAAATCAGTCCACTGATGTCTTGAAGCTGCAACTTGGTGCACGGGCAGTCATCGCGAACTGCTTTGGTGCTTTTTTCTGCCATAAGGTCTGCCCATTCCATGGAAAATCTGCAAAGCGCTGTGGACACCCTGGTCCATAGTTCCAACACGCTGTTCATTCTGATCGGTGCGGTCATGGTTCTGGCCATGCACGCCGGTTTCGCCTTTCTCGAAGTCGGAACCGTGCGACAGAAAAACCAGGTCAATGCGTTGTCGAAAATCCTCAGCGACTTCGCGGTTTCGACACTGGCCTACTTCTTTATAGGCTATTGGATTTCCTATGGCGTGACGTTCATGCAGCCAGCGGCCGTGCTCAATGCCGACCATGGCTATGGACTGGTGAAATTTTTCTTCCTGCTGACCTTTGCCGCGGCGATTCCGGCGATCATTTCCGGTGGGATCGCCGAACGCGCCCGGTTTGTTCCCCAGCTGTGTGCAACCGCGCTGATTGTCGCGTTCATCTATCCGTTCTTCGAAGGCATTGTCTGGAATGGCAACCTGGGTTTGCAAGCCTGGTTGCTGGAGCGCTTTGGCGCCGGTTTCCATGATTTCGCAGGCTCAGTGGTGGTGCATGCCATGGGCGGTTGGCTGGCTCTGGCGGCGGTGCTGTTGCTCGGGCCGCGTAATGGCCGCTATCGCGAGGGTAGGCTGGTCGCATTCGCGCCATCGAGCATCCCGTTTCTGGCTCTGGGCTCGTGGATCCTGATTGTCGGCTGGTTCGGCTTCAACGTCATGAGCGCGCAAACCCTGCAAGGTGTCAGCGGACTGGTGGCGGTGAACTCGTTGATGGCCATGGTTGGCGGTACGGTGGCGGCGCTGATTGTCGGTCGCAACGACCCGGGCTTTCTGCACAACGGCCCGTTGGCGGGGCTCGTGGCAATCTGTGCCGGTTCCGACCTGATGCATCCTGTTGGGGCGCTGGTTACCGGTGCCGTCGCGGGGGCGCTGTTTGTCTGGTGCTTTACCGCGGCCCAAGGCAAATGGCGCATCGACGATGTATTGGGTGTGTGGCCGTTGCATGGCTTGTGCGGCGTGTGGGGCGGCATCGCCTGCGGCATTTTCGGCCAGACCGCTTTGGGCGGGTTGGGCGGGGTCAGCCTGATCAGCCAGTTGATAGGCACTGCGCTGGGCATCACTGTGGCACTGGCCGGCGGGTTTGCGGTGTATGGCGTGATCAAGGCGTTGCATGGATTGCGCCTGAGTCAGGAAGAGGAGTACTACGGCGCGGACCTGTCGATCCACAAGATCGGCGCCGTGAGCCAGGACTGACCCAGGTCACTTTATCGTCGGTAGCATCAGGGCAGGGGCCTCAATGGCTCGACGGTTTTTCGGGGCAGGCCTAGAATGATCACTTCATTTACTGGTTGAGCGCTCATGCTTCCCGAATGTCAGCTGTTCGGCACCCTTGGATGCCACCTGTGTGAAGTAGCCGAAGCCATGTTGATGGAGTTCGTCGAGCGCGGTCTGCTGGTGGAGCTGGTGGACATCGCCGACGATGAAACATGGTTCGCAGCCTACAGCCTGCGTATTCCGGTATTGCGGCGCGTCGATACCGGTGCTGAACTGGGCTGGCCGTTCAGTGCCGACCAGGTGGTGGCGTTCCTGCGTTGAGCGGTTCTTGCGCTGGCGGTATGTCCCGCCTGTCGAACTTTGCGATTGATCCCCTTGGCTTATTCGGTGTTGATCGGATACTGTATGTGTATACAGTTATTCGCGGTGCCTGCCTTGCCATTCCAGATTTTTGGGAGTGAGCAGGCAAGCCCGGGTGTCAGAGGGATGAATCGTGGTCAATGTCGAACAGTTGAAGAACAGCGTGAACCGGATGTCCGCGGACGTCGTGCGCGAGGCTGTCCTTGAGTTGCGTCTGGATGGTCTGGTGACCGAGGGGAAAACGCCCTTCAACAAAACACATTTCAATACCTGTTTCGCAGAAATCGAAGCCTTGTTTCAGCGCGCGGGTTATCACCGGCAACTCGATGTCGTGGGCTATCAGGGATTGTTGTACGCCCTGTACGACCCCGCTCGCTGGGAGGCGGTCGATGTGCTGCGCTGGCTCAAGGAGTACACCGAAGCGGCAGCGCGCACGCAGATCCCGGCTTGAGTAATCTTAGGGTGCGTTCATTCCCCTTGCTGTTGGATAATGCCGCTCTGCACTGAGGTTAGAGCTTTCGTATGTCCACTTCTTCTTTTTCCGCGGCACACAGTCAGGCCAGTACGCTCTACTTGCCACCTGGCCCGTGGCAGACCGTTGTCGATTGTCTGTGCGAGCATTTCAGCACTATTGGTCGTGAACAATGGCTGGACAGAATCGCCCGTGGCCGGGTCCTCGATGGGCAGGGCATGCCGATTGCACTCGATCTGGCCTACAGGGAAGGTTTGCGGATTCATTATTTTCGCGAAGTGCCGGATGAAAAACCGATTCCGGTGATCGAGTCGATCCTGTACGCGGACGAGCATCTGGTGGTGGCGGACAAGCCGCATTTCCTGCCGGTGACGCCGGCTGGCGAATACGTCGAACAGACGCTGCTCAGGCGCTTGATCCGGCGCCTGGACAATCCGTATCTGGTGCCATTGCATCGCATCGACCGGCACACCGCGGGGCTGGTGCTGTTTTCCGCCAATCCGCAGACCCGTTCGGCTTATCAGTCGTTGTTTCCAACCCGGCAGATCGAAAAGCGCTACGAGGCCATCGCCAAGGCGTTGCCTGGCCTTTCTTTCCCGTTGGTGCATAAAAGCCGGCTGGTCGATGGCGAACCGTTCTTCCGCATGCAGGAAGGTCCGGGGGCCAGTAATACCGAGACGGCGGTCGAAGTTCGGGAGAAACAGGGGGATCTCTGGCGTTATGGTCTTTACCCGGTGACGGGAAAGAAACATCAGCTACGGGTACATATGGCGGCGTTGGGCGCCGGTATCTGCAACGACCCGTTTTACCCCGAGGTGCTCAAGGATGCGCAGGATGACTACGCCAATCCTTTGAAACTGCTGGCTCAGGGGCTGAAATTTGTCGATCCGGTCACGGGCCAGGCGCGTGAGTTCGAGAGTGAAATCACCCTGCAATGGTGATCGGTAAGCGATCCTGAAACGCTGCTCTCCAGGCATGAAAAAGCCCGCATCAAGCGGGCTTTTCTGTATCCGGTGGCACCAGGATTACAGCTCCTTGACGGTCCGAACCTGATCCTTGTTGATGCGGGTCTGTTTGCCATCGAGCTGTTCGAATTCGTAGAAACCGGAATCCTTGTCGAATTGTGGCGTGTCGACGGCCTGGATTTCTCGACCGTCATTCAAGGTGATCACCGTAGGCGATGCGCAACCGGCGAGGGTGGCAAGGCCCAGTGCGAGCATGAAAGTGGCGAGGGTCCGTTGAGTCATGAGTTGTGTCTCCGAATAAGAATTCTGTGGTTGCTGAACTTGAGACGTGCACCGTCTGCGCAAGTTCCTGATCAATGTCAGTCTGACACAGTGTCATGACCGCTTAAAAGTTCCGGCGTGTTGAGGTTGGCCAGTCGCGGGTCGTTGTCCGGGCATTGCAGCGCGGTCGCGCCGAGCTTGCGCATCAACCGGCCAGGGCTGCGCTCACCCTCGTTCCAGGCATTTTCAAATGCTGCCCTGTGCAGCACCGGGATCACACACAACAAGGGTTCCCAGTGGTCATCATGGCGCACCATCAGTGGCTTGTCCGGATGCAGGTTGGCGGCCTCGCGCATAGTGCCGATCAGTGCCGCATCGATGCCCGGAACGTCACAGGGCATGACCAGCAAATGGCTATGGCGAGCAGCTTTCAGGCCCGCGCGAATACCGGCCAGCGGCCCGGGGAAGTCACCTTCATCATCGTGGACCAACTGGTCAGCGTAGGGGGCGTACTTCTCAAGGTTGCGATTGCAGGAGATGATCAGGTCATCGGTCAGCGGACGGGTCTTGCGGTGCAGATGTGCAATCAGGGGTTCGCCGTGCCAGTCCAGCAACCCTTTGTCCCGACCACCCATGCGTTGGCCGCGCCCGCCCGCCAGGAGCAGAATGGAGCAGGGTGGCAATTGTGAATTCGTGGTCATGGCAGGCCTCCATGGGGGCGGCGAAAAAACGGAGCGCTGTGATATAACACCGGGCTGTTTCTCCTACAACTGGACGAGCCTATGAAAGCCAAGGCTGATGTACCTTTCGCACCGCTGAATATTGCAGTGCTGACTGTCAGCGATACCCGCACACTGGAAACCGACACCTCAGGCCAGGCCTTTGTCGACGGATTGACCGCTGCCGGTCATTTCCTGGCTGCTCGGGTGTTGCTCAAAGATGACCTCTACAAAATTCGCGCGCAAGTCGCCAACTGGATTGCCGACGATGTCGTGCAGGTGGTGCTGATCACCGGCGGCACCGGTTTTACCGGGCGTGACAGCACACCGGAAGCCGTCGGTTGCCTGCTGGACAAGCAGGTTGATGGATTTGGCGAGCTGTTCCGCCAGATCTCGGTTGCCGATATCGGTAGCTCGACCGTTCAGTCCCGGGCATTGGCTGGCCTGGCAAACGGCACGTTGGTTTGCTGCTTGCCGGGCTCGACCAATGCCGTGCGCACAGCTTGGGATGGCATACTGGCCGAGCAGTTGGATGCGCGGCATCGGCCGTGCAACTTCGTGCCTCATTTGAAACAGGCCGCGCCTTGTGAATCCCGTGGGTAAGCCTGGCAAGTCTGGCAGTCTGATGCCTGTCGAGCAGGCGTTGGCGCGGCTACTGGAAATGGCCGAGGCCTCGAGGATTGTCGAGCGTGAACGCTTGCCATTGGCGCAGGTACAGGGGCGCGTACTGGCTGAAGATCTGGTGTCGACGCTTGATCTGCCACCCTGGCCCAACAGCGCCATGGACGGTTATGCCTTGCGCATGGCTGACTGGACGGGAGAGCCGTTGCTGGTCAGTCAGAAGGTGTTTGCCGGCCAGGCCCCCGATCCGTTGCAGCCAGGCACCTGTGCGCGCATTTTCACCGGGGCGCCTGTTCCTGCCGGTGCCGATTGCGTCGAGATGCAGGAGAACGCCGAGGTTCAGGCCGATGAGCGAGTACGTTTCATTCAAGCCTTGACCCAAGGCCAGAACATTCGCCCGCAAGGCCAGGAAACGACCGTCGGCGAACTGATTCTGCCGGCAGGTACACGGCTGGGGCCGATCGAGCAAGGATTGGCGGCCTCCTTGGGATGCGCTGAGCTGGCGGTGGTTCGCAAGGTGCGTGTAGCGGTACTGTCTACCGGCGACGAATTGATTGAACCGGGGCAGGCGCTGGGGCCAGGACAGATCTACAACAGCAACCGGGTGTTGTTGTGTAGCTGGTTGCAGCGTTTGGGGTGTGAGGTCGTCGATGCGGGAATTCTGCCGGACAATCTGGAAACCACTCGCTCCCGATTGGGAGAGTTGAAGGATGTCGACCTGATCCTCTCGACCGGCGGCGTATCGGTGGGGGAAGCCGATTTTCTGGGTATCGCCTTGCGCGAAGAGGGCGAGCTGACGCTGTGGAAGCTCGCCATCAAACCCGGTAAACCGCTGACGTTCGGACATTTTCGTGGTGTGCCGGTGATTGGCTTGCCGGGCAATCCGGCATCGACCCTCGTGACCTTTGCCTTGTTGACCAGACCCTATCTCCTGCGTCGTCAGGGCGTGCAGGACGTTGAGCCGCTGAAGGTCCAGGTGCCTGCCGGGTTTGACTGGCTCCAGCCAGGCAGTCGGCGTGAGTATTTGCGTGGACGTCTGGAAAACGGCAGGGCAACGATCTACAAAAACCAGAGTTCCGGTGTGCTGCGCAGCGCGGCCTGGGCTGATGGACTGGTAGAAGTCCTGGAGGATCGCACGCTGGTTCCGGGCGATAGCGTTTTCTTCATTCCGCTGAGCGAAGTCCTGGGCTGATAGCTTCAGTGGCTTTGTCACACAAGACCCGATTGATTGAGCCGGGTCTTGTGTGGGTGGCAACTCAATGCGCCAGAAGCAATGAAATGACCTGTTCGAAACGGCTATTGGCGATCCAGCCAAGGAGGCCGAGGATCACGGCTGTTCCGCAGGCGGAATAGACAAGTCGGTGTTTGATGGATTTGACGTCATCCCGGGCTTCTTCCATGTCCCTGCGTATGCACTTGAGGTGTGTTTCCAGCTCGGTGACGCGAGGTTCCATATCAACTTCTCCCGTGGCTTTTGTGCTGTTGCGGCATTCAGCTCGATGGCCTGCATTTTTATTTTCTGTGAGCGGCAAGACCGAAATGGTCGGTGACGCGAGGTTCTGGCGTTGCATGGCACGTCCTTGTGATGTCCAGCAGGCTTCTAAAACTCTATCAATTCAGATTTCCGGTCAATTGAGCCGATTCCTCATGTTTTGTAAGAAAAGTCCTGCCGTGTGGGGTGCGGGACCTTCCGACTGGAAATAATTCGTTTTTTGTGGCTTTTAACGGACGCTTCGAGTGGCGAATTGATAGTTTAAAATGTGCAACTCGATGGTTTGTACGATAAGGCGCTTCTATCATAAATTTATTTGTGCAGTGGTTTTTTTTGCTACTTGTCCCGATAAGAGGGACAAGGCTTGATGTGTTCCGATATTTGGAATAAGTGCACTGTTTGAGTAATGGTTTTCTGTTTGCGTGTTTGTAGCGTAAATCTGCAGATGAAATGATTTGTTAAGAAGAGTGAGTCACTTTTAACTTGACTCTTTTCTATGAAGAATTAAATGCTGTACTTCAAATTGAAACAGTGTTCCAAATGCAGGGACAGATAATGTCATTAAAAACTCTCAATATTTCCCTTGAGTTGCTCTCCCGCTTTTCCGCGGAGCGTTTCAGTTGGGGCGTTCGTGAAATGAGCGCAGAGATGGGCCTTTCGCCCTCCGCTGTGCAACGGATCATGTCGACGTTTGCAAAGCAGGGCTTTTTGCGCCAACAAACGGAAACTCGCCGATACGAACTGGGCGTTCGCTTTTGGGAGTACGGGTTGTTGTTTCGCGACCGGTTGCAGTTATCCGATGCGCCCGCTATCTGGCTGCGAGAAGTGGCCACGGAACAAGGCGAAACGGTGTATCTGAATTTCCTGGACGGCCACACTTCTGTGTGTGTGCAGGTAGCCGACAGCACCGAACATGTGCAACTGAACATTAAGCCGGGAGAGCGGACTTCGCTGCATGCGGGCTCCCGAGGCAAGGTGATGCTAGCGTTTTTACCTACGCAGATGCGCAATCTGATTCTCGAAGAGACGTTTGTTTCGTTGCCGATGGACGAGGCCCGGCAACGCCGGTCAAGTCTTCACGCGGACCTCGATAGTGTCCATGAACAAGGCTTTTGCGTCAGTCGCAGTGAGCGGCTGAAGGATGTTGTCGGTTTGAGTTTCCCGCTGTTTGACGCCCGTTCAATCGTAATGGGTTCGGTCACCATCGGCGGCCCCGGTGCGCGTATGACAGATGAAAAGTTACAGGCTTGCATGTCTCCTATGCGCCAGTTGGCTGAACAACTTCAACGTCACTTCCGGAAATTCCTATGAGTACAACTTTTTTACCACACGCCATTAAACGTGTGTCGATGCCGCTGTTGTCGATGGGGTCTTTTTTTGTCGGTGGACATGAGGTCTGCTACAGCGGCGAACCAGAGGAGGCGTATGTACTGGCTCCCAATGGAGTGCCCGTGAACATCAACCCCAACGGTACGTCCTGTGTCGGGCAGATGTATGTGCAGTACTTGCTCAATGCCGAAGGGACACGCCGCCCACCCGTGGTGTTTTGCCATGGCGGCTCGATGACGGGGGCGGTCTGGGAGTCGACCCCTGACGGGCAGGAAGGCTGGTTGAGCGATTTCTTTCGTCAGGGTTGGTCGGTCTACAACGTTGATGCCGTCGAGCGTGGCCGTTCGGGCTGGGCCCCTCGAGATCGCGCTTTTGCCGCCAAACCATTATTGCGCACCGGCCAGGACTGCTTTGTGCAGTTTCGCATCGGTACTGCGGTTCAGGATTGCTCGCTCGACAGCCTGCATGCCGCCGCTTATCCCCACTGCCAATTCCCGCTTCAGGCGTTTGACCAGTTCATGAGGCAGGTGGTGCCGCGTTGGTCAGATACGGACGAACTGACTCTGAACGCTTATGTAGCGATGCTGGATTGTTTGGCACAGCCGGTGATTCTCATTGCCCACTCACAAGGCGGTGCTTTCGCCGTGCGTGCGGCCGAACAGCACCCTGACAAAGTGGCCGCGATTGTCGCCATTGAACCGGCGCAAGCGGGCACGGCAGAAGGGCTTGCGCAAAGGCGGCTGAAAGATACTCCGATCCTGTTGGTCTATGGCGACAATCTGCGACTGGACGCACGCTGGCCCCATATCAGAAAACGTACCGATCACTATTTTGATCAGCTCGCGACTTGCGGTGGTCATGTAACGCTCATGGATCTGCCAGCGCACGGTATTTATGGAAACTCACACCTACTCATGCTCGAACGCAACAACCTGGCTATTTCGGCGCTGATCCAAAAATGGTTGCAAACGCAAGGATTGGCTACTGCTCTCTAATGCTTTCTAACAAGCATCAGCGCATTACACCTGAAGGAGCACTTCATGGAACAAAAACAACAAACAGTTGAAAGCCTCACGATGCGCAAGGTGGCATGGCGAATATTACCTTTTGTGACCGTCGGATATTTTCTTGCCTCTCTGGACCGAGTCAATATTGCCTTCGCCGCATTACAGATGAAGCAGGATATTGCATTGGGAGACGCGGCTTTCGGCTTCGGCGCGGGTTTGTTTTTTATCGCTTACTGCCTGTTCGCGGTTCCTGCCAATATGATGCTGGAACGGTTCGGGCCGGTACGCTGGCTAGCGTTCACCATGGTTTCCTGGGGGCTCATCAGTAGTTGCATGGCTGCTGTGTCGGGACCTCAGTCCTTTTACATCCTGCGTTTTCTGCTCGGGATGGCCGAGGCTGGATTTTTTCCTGGCGTTATCTTCTATCTGACGCTGTGGTTCCCCAGTGGCCACCGCAGCCGTGCGGTCGCGATATTGATGATGGCCTTGCCAGTGTCAAGTGTTCTGGGCTCCCCGTTGTCTGCCTTGTTGTTGCTGACCGATGGCTGGTTGGGCATGCGAGGCTGGCACTGGTTGTTCATCATTGAGGGTTCGCCGGCTATTTTCATGGGCATTCTCTGTTTGTACGTGCTTCCTCACGATGTTAGTCGTGCCAGGTTCCTGACAGCTCAAGAACGGGCATGGATTGCCAGCCAGGTCAGTGAGGTGCCCGGCGAAAAAGTTCGGGGTACGCTCAAGGATCTATGGGGCGTGCTTTGCAACAAGTATGTGTTGGTTTTGACATTGATATATATAGGTGGGACTTCCGTGACCAATGGTCTGTCGCTGTGGCAGCCACAAATCATTAGCACGTTCAATTTGTCGACCATGCAGATCGGTTTCCTCAACGCGCTGCCTTTCGCCCTCGCCAGCTTTGTCATGTACCTCTGGAGCAGCCATTCGGATCGCACCGGTGAGCGTGTAAAGCACTTGGCGCTTCCATTGGCCATCGGCGCGGTTGCGCTGACATGCATCATGTTCGTTGAGTCGTTGCTGGCGACCATTGTTGTGCTATGTGTTGCCATCACCGCCGCGTCGATGATCAAAGGCCCATTCTGGGCACTGGCGACCGAAATGGTCCCGGCGCGCAACGCAGCCATGGCCATTGCGATGATTAATGCCTTGAACAATCTGGGGGTTTTTGCCGGCACCTATCTGATCGGGGTAATCAAAGAGGCCACTGGCAACTTCACCTTTGCGCTGGTGCCTTACCTGGTGATCTCAGTCGTCGCCTGTACCCTGGCGCTTTGGATCGGTCGCCGCCAGGGAATGAACATCGGGAGCGCATCAAGCAAAATCGCTGGCTAGCCATAGCATTCGATGGACGCTGCCAGGCGGAGAAAAGCCCGCGATGGGGAGGGCGGGCTTAAAGGTTTTCGCCAGGCTCTGTACGAAAGTAATGTTGTGAACGCAGCATGGTACAAGCCAGTGAAATACCTAGTCATCAAGGCTGATGATTTGTTCGCGCACGGCAAACAGTACCAGGCCGGCCACATCGTAGATCTGCAGACGCTTCATGATCTGCGAACGGTGGGTTTCGACGGTCTTGACGCTCAACCCCAGGCCGTTTGCGATCTCTCGGGTGGATTTTCCGCGAACGATCAACCGCAGGATTTCCAGCTGACGTGCCGTCAGGTTGTGCGAGTCGGCAGGTTCAGGTGGGCGCTTCTGGTTTCGGGTCAGGGCCTGGTTGATCACCGTGTGGGCAATGGCCGGGCTCAGATAGCGCTCGTTGTTGCGCAAGGCTTCCAACGCGTGTTCAAGTTCAGTCGCCGTAGTGTCCTTGAGCAGGTAGCCATGGGCTCCGGACTCCAGCGCCTGCATGATCAGGGCCGGGTCGGTGTGCATCGAGAGGATCAGGACCTTGCTCTGCGGGCGCACCCGCTTGAGCTGCTGCAGCGCTTCGAGGCCGCCGGTCTGGCGCATCGAAATATCCAGCAAGACAATGTCCGGGGACAGGTGCCCGACCATTTCGAGCAACTGCGAGCCGTCACTGGCCTCACCGATGACGGCATAGCCGGGCAGATCCATTACCAGGGCGCGCACGCCAGCCCTGATCAGCGAGTGGTCATCCACCAGAAGTAAATTACAAGTCAATGCATAACCTTATTCGAACTGGCCCGTTCGAGCGCACGGGGCGCCCAGGGAAAAAGAGCTTCGATTTGAGTGCCTTTGCCCGGCTCGCTGGTAACGGTCAGTGTGCCGCCCAGTTGATCGATTCGTTCCGACATCCCGGCCATACCGCGTTGCCCTTCACGACCAGGGTCTGATGCGGGTGCGAAGCCCTGGCCATCGTCGCTGATCTGCAACTTCAGGCCTTGGGGCAGACGCTGCAGGCACACTAGCAGGTTCTTGGCCTGGGCATGTCGCAGGATGTTGGTGACCGCTTCCTGGGTAATGCGGAAAGCCGCCACGGCCATTTCCTCCGGTATGCCGGTCAGGCGCTGCTGGCATTCCAGGCTCCAGTGCACCGGGATGTTGGCCAGGGTCTTGAGCAGGTGCGCCCGCAGACTGGCTTCCAGCCCAAGGCTGGTCAACTGCCGGGGATTGAGAATGGCGGATACGTCACGAACTTTGGCGAGGGTTTCTTCCAGCGTGTCGCAGAGGACCGAACATTGTCCCTGGAGCTCTTCGGGCATCCGGCGTTTGAGCCAGTCACTTTGCAGTTTTGCGGCGGTCAGCAATTGACCGATGTCGTCATGCAGTTCGCGGCTCAGTCGGTGACGCTCGTTTTCCTGGACCTGTAATAGCCGGTCGGCCAGTTCCTGGGGCTGGAATTTGATCGATTTGCGCGAGAGGCAATACTGCACGGCAACACTGGTCAGCGCCGCAACGTTGAGCACCAGCAATGACAGGGGGAGCGGAATGGACAAGCCATGGACCAGTAGACTGCCGAGGGTCGAGCAGACGCATAGCAATAGCGTGAATGTGCGTGCATTTTCCCGGGAGGGTGGCCACTTGGCGATTGACTTGAGGCTGGCGTGCATAGCGGATGGAGCCAATGGATGTTCGCTGCGGGCTGACCGGTCATGCTGGCTGACAGGCCCCTGTTTTTTCATGTGGAGCGCCGACGCGTTCAGCTCCGAACTGCAGCGAGCTGTATCCGGCTGCAATCACACTGCCATTAATTGGCGTCAACTAACAGGCGGCATGTTAGCACTTAAGATACCGATGGTCGCGTCCGTATGTATGTCCGAAAAGTCAGGCGCCCAGTCGTCTGGAGGATGATTCCATAATGGAACAAGTTGGTTGTTACCGTCGCAAAATGCCGATTACCTTAGGTTTTTTTGTTGATATCAGGCAACACCCGGGTCAAGGCAGGTGCGCAATTGTCGATGGGCAAGAGTGGTTGTTTAATGATGTCGCTTATAGCTATGAAATATTCATTTGCGACCTGTGCGCACTCAAGTTAGAGCGCGATATTGATAACCGGAACACGCCATACGGCATGGTTTGGCAAGTTCAGGCCTGCCGCTCCGAATAGGATACGAGGGTGAAGGGCCTGGCATTGACCGGTGGTTGAAACCGGCTTTGCCCGACTTGAAAGGCAAAGGCTTCGATCAGGGTGGCCTGTTCGCTGTCGTCGAGACTGAGCTGTCCGGTGGTCTGGTCGATGAGTTCGAGTTGCCAGGCAATCAGGGTCAGGCAGTCTTTCAGGGCACTCAGCGCCTCGTCGTGCAGGCTCATGGTGTTCTGTGCGTGGTTCAGCAGGCCATGAATATGCAGGGAGAATTCAGACACGGCCGCCAACGCCAGGGCATCGGCCTTGTTGGCCAGCTTGAGCAGTGTGCTGAGCAGACAGTCGATGGCGTCCTTGTCATTGCTGATGAGTTGCAGATGACTCAGGCATTCCTCGGTTTTAGCCAGGAGTGTTTCAGCCTCGACTAGAAACTCCGGGAGCCTCAGGGCCCACTCTTTACGGTCGTTCGGCATACTTATCTCCACAGCGTCATATCAAATGAGGGGATATCGTGTGTGTCGACGAGGGCGGTCGGAACCCCGGCATTGCCGAGTCGCCGGGTGAACGACTTGCGGCTGGCCCGCAGGCAGGCTGGGGAACACGAGAGGGTGGTTGGCCACTGGCTTGCGATCGCACACAAAAGCCTGACTCCGTTCATGCAATGAGAATGGCGTCACATTAATGGCTATTGGATATTGCGAATATCAGGTTGTACCTGATTGTTGATAGGGGGATCCCTTACGCAGGGGAACCTTTCGCGAGAACCGGGGTCGCGTGGCGCGGAAGTACGGCAGATGTAATCACAGCGCCAGTAAAGCATGATGTTAATGTGACATCAATTGCCGGGCGTGGCATTTTAGAGAGGGTCAAGCTTCGGCAAAAACAGCCGATAACCTTCCTTAAGTGAATTCATCCGAACAAGACCTGGAGTCATTGATGGCCGGCATTCTCGACACGGTAGACCAACGCACGCAACTGGTGGGTGAGAATCGCCTGGAAATTCTCATGTTCCGGCTCGCCGGACGGCAATTGTTCGCGATCAACGTCTTTAAAGTGCAGGAAGTCCTGCAACTGCCAAAGTTGACGCTGATGCCGCAGCGCCATCCGTTTGTGTGCGGCGTGGTCAACCTGCGTGGCCAGACCCTGCCGGTGATCGACCTGTCCCAGGCCATCGGCATGCGCCCGTTGGTGCCGGGGCCAGGCAGCACGATTATCGTCACCGAATACAACCGTTCGGTTCAGGCCTTCCTGGTCGGTGGCGTGGACCGGATCGTCAACATGAACTGGGAAGCCATCCTGCCGCCCCCGAGCAGTGCCGGCCGCCAGCACTACCTGACGGCCATCAGCAAGGTCGATGACCAATTGGTGGAAATCATCGACGTCGAAAAGGTCCTGGCCGAGATCGTCCCTTACAACGCCAAGGTCTCCCGCGCCAAGCTCGAAGATCCGGTGCTGGAACGTGCCCGTGGCCGTGAGGTGCTGCTGGTGGATGACTCCAACGTGGCCCTGACGCAATTGCGCGATACCCTGGGACAACTGGGTGTGAAGATGCACATCGCCAGCGACGGGTTGAAGGCCTTGAACATGCTCAAGGCCTGGGCTGATACCGGCGTGGACATGACCGAAAAACTGCTGATGGTCTTCACCGATGCGGAAATGCCGGAAATGGATGGCTATCGCCTGACCACCGAAATTCGCAACGACCCGCGCCTGCGCGGCTTGTACGTGGTGCTGCACACCTCGCTGTCCGGCAGCTTCAACGACTCGATGGTGAAAAAGGTCGGTTGCGACAATTTCCTTTCCAAATTCCAGCCGGACAAACTCGTCGACGTGGTTCGCCAGCGCCTGATGCTTGACGAAGTACCGGCCTGATCAGGCCTGCCCCCCACCGGGGCAGTGTTTGCTCGTCAGCCTTTGATTCGGCCGTAAAGCTCGTATAGGGTGGCGTTTTTACCTGACAGGGAGTGGCCATGTTGCGACTGAGCGCGCTGTATCGTTATCCGTTGAAGTCCGCCAAGGGCGAGACCTTGCAAGCGATCGGTCTGGATAAGCTTGGGCTGGACGGCGATCGCCGCTGGATGCTGGTGGACGAGGCCAGCGGGCGCTTCCTGACCCAGCGTGCGGTAGCGCAGATGAGCCAGTTGTCGGCACTGTGGAATGCCGAAGGTGGCTTGACCCTCAGCGCGCCTGGCCATTCGCCGATCGACATTGCCTTGCCCGGTAACGATGCAGAGTTGCGTGGCGTGACGATCTGGCGCGATACCTTGCGAGTCCCCGATGCAGGTGATGAAGCAGGGGCCTGGGTCAGCCGATTCATCGGCAAACCGACACGCCTGGTGCAAGTGCCGCTGGATCGGGCGCGGATGACGGAGGCTGGCTACGGCAAGGATGACGACCAGGTGGCGTTCGCCGATGGCTATCCGCTGTTGCTGATTGGCCAGGCCTCTCTCGCGGATTTGTCGCAACGGGTCGGGCGTCCGTTGGAGATGCTGCGTTTCCGGCCGAACCTGGTGATCGAAGGCAGTGAGGCGTTCGCCGAGGATGGCTGGAAGCGTATCCGTATCGGCGAACTCGAGTTCCGCGTGGTCAAGTCCTGTTCACGCTGCATCCTGACCACCATCGACCCGCAGACCGGGGAGCGCAGCGACGACCGCGAACCCTTGGCCACCTTGCAGAAATACCGTGCCCAGGCGGACGGGGCAATGTTCGGCCAGAACCTGGTCAACGATGGCAACGGTCGACTCGAAGTCGGCATGCCGGTGGAGATCCTCGAGTAACTTTGCGCAGAATAAAAAATGCCCGTGTCGAAAAACACGGGCATTTTTATTGCGGCGACTTTTTGGTGCAGGCCCCGCAGGCTTAGCCGCGGTATTCGCACAGGTAAGCGGTGTCGACGGCGACTTTCAGCTGGAACTTGCTGTTGGCCGGTACGTTGAACTGGCTGCCGGCGGCGAAGGTTTCCCAGTCGCTGCTGTCTGGCAACTTGACGGTCAATGCGCCGCTGACCACGTGCATGATTTCACGCTGGCTGGTGCCGAATTCGTACTCGCCCGGTGCCATGACGCCGATGGTCGCTGGACCTTCTGCGGTGCCAAAGGCGATCGACTTGACGGTGCCGTCGAAGTACTCGTTGACTTTAAACATGGGCGATTCCTCGAAAAGGGCTAAAAAGGGCCGGCCAGTATGCACAAGGCCCCGGGAGTCGTCACCTGTCTAAAGCGGAAGAACCAGCGGCAGCAGGCGCGCGGTATTGCGCGCATCCTCCAGCGCCCGGTGTTGCTGGCCGGTGAACTGCAGGCCGGCCAGTTGCAGGGCGCCGTTGAGCCCCAGCGGGCGTTCCAGGCGTCGGGCCTTGGCAAAGCGCTGTTTGAGGTTCATGTGCGGCACGTTGGCCAGCACGCTGGCGAGTCCCAGGCGCTGCCACTCCTGAAGCAGTTGTTTGCGATCGTAATCGCCCCAGCTGACCCAGCCTTCCAGTCGTGTGTGGTGATGGCCAAGCCAGCGCTCAAACGCCGGCCAGACTTCGCCCAGCGGTTGTGCGGCATCGATGTTGGCTTGGGTGATGTGCGTCAGCTCGCGGCAGAACGGCGTCAGTAACGGCCGTCGCAAAGGCCGGACGAAGCGCTGGAAGTGGTCCAGTTCACGTCCCTTGCGGTCCACCAGGGTGGCGCCGATTTCAATGATTTCCATATCTGTTACGGGCCATCCACCCTCATCGGTGGTGGCCTCCAGATCAATGACCAGCCAATGAGGCATTGCAGGGTTCCTGATATCCGCGTCCTGTAGGGTTTGAGCGTAGCCAAACCCGGCGGTTCCGCCTAGCGCCTTATTCGACCTCCAACAGAATCTGCCGGTTTTTCACCTGATCCCCGACTTTGACCTGCAAGCGTTTGAGCACACCGTCGATGCCCGATTTCAATGGGTGCTCCATTTTCATCGCCTCCAGTACCACCAGCAGTTGGCCCTTGGTCACTTTGCTGCCTTCGTTGACCAGGACGTCGACAATCGCCCCGTCCATCGGTGCCTTGAGGGTGCCGGAGCTGACACTGGCCTGGCCGGTAACCTGCGCCTGAGTGCGATCCACGAACTGCAGACTGCCCGGCCGGGTAAACAGCCAGAGGCGCCCGGCCTCCAGGCGATAAGCGTGGCGTTGGCGAACGCCTTCGATTTCCAGGCTGACCCAGCGTCCGTCGCTGTGGATGATCTTCAGTTCGAGGCTGCGCTCGGCGACCTGAATGCACAACGGCTGGCCCGGGATCGCCTGCAACGCTACCGGCCAGTCCTGATCCTCAAGGCCGATGCGATAGTGCAGCGGCACGCTGGTGTTGTTGCGCCAACCGCCAAGCGGGGCCGGGTGAGCCTGTGCCGCCGCCTGATAGAACAGGGCGGCGGCGATGGCCAAGTGCTGCGCGTTTGGGGGCTCGGGATGCAGGCAGGCGTGGTCGGCGAAATGCTGCGCGATGAAACCGGTACTGAAATCTCCACCAGCGAACTGCGGGTGTTCCAGCAGGCTGGCAAGCAGGCGTTGATTGCTTTGCAGCCCCAGCAGCACGCTGTCTTGTACCGCCCGCAGCAATTTGCGCCGGGCTTCTTCGCGGGTGGCACCGTGAGCGATGAGCTTGCCGAGCATCGGGTCGTAGAAGGGACTGATGACCTGGCCTTCGATCAGTCCGTGGTCGATCCGCACACCGTCCTGCAATGCCGGCTCCCAGGCCACGACTCGCCCGGTTTGCGGCAAGAAGCCTTGGGCCGGGTCTTCGGCATACAGGCGCACTTCCATGGCGTGGCCTGTGAGTTGCACCTGTTCCTGGCGCAAGGGCAGCGGTTGCCCTTCGGCGATGTTCAGTTGCCAGGCCACCAGGTCCAGCCCGGTGATCAGTTCGGTCACCGGGTGCTCCACTTGCAGCCGGGTGTTCATCTCCAGGAAATAGAACTGCCCACGCGCATCCAGCAAAAACTCCACGGTGCCCGCGCCCACGTACTTCACCGCTCGCCCGGCCTTGAGCGCCGCTTCGCCCATGGCCTGGCGCAGCTCAGCGGTCATCACCGGGCAGGGCGCCTCCTCAATGACTTTCTGATGCCGGCGCTGCACCGAGCAATCGCGCTCGCCGAGGTAAATCAAGTTGCCATGCCGGTCACCGAACAACTGGATCTCGACGTGGCGGGGTTCGATGAGTGCCTGTTCGAGAATCAGTTCAGCGCTGCCAAAACCGTTCAAGGCTTCGGAGCGCGCGGTGCGAATCTGTTCCAGCAAGTCGCTGGCGTCGTGCACCAGGCGCATGCCGCGTCCACCGCCGCCGGCGCTGGCCTTGATCATCAAGGGATAGCCGATGCGCTCGGCTTCGCGGCTCAGGGTGGCGTCGTCCTGTTCGGCGCCTTGATAACCGTTGATGCAGGGCACACCGGCTTCGATCATGGCGATCTTCGACAGGCGCTTGCTGCCCATCAGTTCGATGGCCTCGGGGCTGGGGCCGATGAAGGTGATGCCGGCATCCCTGCACGCGAGGGCAAACCCGGCGTTTTCCGAGAGGAAGCCGTAGCCCGGATGGATCGCATCCGCGCCTGTGCGCCGGGTTGCGTCGAGGATGGCCGGGATGTTCAGGTAAGACTGTTGCACCGGGGCCGGGCCGAGCTTGACCGCCTCGTCGGCCATCCGCACGTGCAGCGCATCGGCGTCGGCATCGCTGAACACGGCGACGGTGCGATAGCCCAGTGCCTGGGCCGTGCGCTGGATGCGGCAGGCGATTTCACCGCGGTTGGCGATGAGGATTTTTTTGAGTCCGGGCATGGTTAGGCTCTCTGAATTTTAGCGGTGTCTGGTCGGGCCTCATCGTGAGCACGCTCGCGAAGCTTTTAAGAGGCCCACCCCGGTTTGCGTTTTTGCAAGAAGGCCATCGTTCCCTCGATGCCTTCGGCTCCGGTCACCGCTTCGCTGAACCATTCAGCCGCTTGATCAAGCGACTCATCCGACGGCTGTCCGGCACTGGCCAGCAAGAGTTTCTTGGTCGCCGCATTCGCCCCCGGCGCGCAACACAACACATGGGCCAACACCTCGTCGAGCCGTTCGGCCAGTGCCTGCGGATCATGCTCGACAAAATGCACCAGCCCCATGCGCCGTGCCTGAGTACCATCAAAACGTGCCGCTGTCAGGGCCAGGCGCCGAGCCTGGGTCAAGCCGATGCGTTGCACCACGAATGGCGCGATCTGCGCCGGCAGCAGGCCGAGGCTGGTTTCCGGCAGGCCGAATTGCGCCTGATGATCGGCCATGGCGATATCGCTGACACAGGCCAGGCCGAGACCGCCGCCGAGCACCGCGCCCTGCAGCACAGTAATCACCACTTGCGGTGCGTGTTGCACCTCCTGCAATAGCGCGCCGAACACCCGGTTCAGGTCCCGGTGCGCAGTTGGGCCTTGAGCGCGGGCATTGGCCATGTCCTTGATGTCGCCGCCAGCACAGAAGTGCCCGCCGACGCCGCCGATCACCAGTGCGCGAACCCCGGGTTTATCGCGTACCGCGGCCAGCACCGAGCGTAACTCGGCGACCATCTGCAAGCTCATCGCATTGCGGCATTCCGGGCGGTTGAGGGTGATGTGCAACACGCCGTTGTGCAGTTCCAGCAGCAAAGTCTGGCAAACCGGCAGGTTGTTCATTTCTTTTTCCCCGGCAGAATGCCCATGAGTTTGCAGATGATCCCCAGCATGATTTCGTCGGCGCCGCCGCCGATCGACACCAGCCGTACATCGCGGTAAGCCCGGGCCACCGGGTTGTCCCACATGAAGCCCATGCCGCCCCAGTATTGCAGGCAACTGTCACTGACTTCGCGGCCCAGCCGCCCGGCCTTGAGCTTGGCCATGGAGGCCAGGCGCGTGACGTCCTGGCCTTTGATGTATTGCTCGGTAGCCTGATAGACCAGCGCTCGCAGGCATTCGATTTCGGTTTGCAGTTCCGCCAGGCGGAAGTGGATCACCTGATTGTCGATCAGCGCGTTGCCGAAGGTCTTGCGTTCCTTGCAGTATTCGATGGTGCTGTCGACGCAGTACTCCAGGCCCTTGATCATGTTGGCCGCGCCGAACAGGCGTTCCTCCTGGAATTGCAGCATCTGCATCATGAACCCCGCGCCTTCATGGCCGATGCGGTTGCGCTGCGGCACGCGCACGTTGTCGAAAAATACCTGGGCGGTTTCCGAGCTGCGCATGCCGAGCTTGTCCAGGTGCGAGCTCAAGCTGATGCCC
Source organism: Pseudomonas sp. S2_F07 (assembly GCF_054668325.1). Taxonomy (NCBI): domain Bacteria; kingdom Pseudomonadati; phylum Pseudomonadota; class Gammaproteobacteria; order Pseudomonadales; family Pseudomonadaceae; genus Pseudomonas; species Pseudomonas sp. S2_F07. Next base: position 2,071,049 of record NZ_CP162758.1, on the reverse strand, counting down.
GGTGTGTTCATCGGCACCATGATCAGCGACTTGTTGATGTGCGGCTTGTCGTCCGAGGTGTTGGCCAGCAGGCAGATGAAGTCGGCGCTCGGCGAGTTGGTGATCCACATCTTGCTACCGTTGATCACGTAGTCGTCGCCGTCCTTGCGCGCGGTGGTTTTCAGCCCGGCCACGTCGGAACCGGCGCCGACTTCGGAGACGCCGATGCAGCCGACCTGTTCGCCGCTGATGGCCGGGCGCAGGAATTGCTCGCGTAGCTCATCGGAACCGAACCGTGCCAGCGCTGGGGTGCACATGTCGGTCTGCACGCCGATGGACATCGGAATGCCGCCGCAACGGATAGTGCCGAACTCTTCGGCGGCGACGATCGAATAGCTGTAGTCGAGCCCCATGCCGCCGAATTTTTCCGGTTTGGAAATGCCCAGCAAGCCGAGGTCGCCGGCCTTGCGAAAGATGTCGTGGATGGGGAAGCGCCCGGCCTTTTCCCACTCATCGACGTGGGGGTTGATCTCGTGCTCGACGAACTGGCGCACGGTGCGGCGCAGTGCTTCGTGTTCCTGGGTGAAGATCATTTTTATTGTTCTCCTGTTAGTCGGCTTAGAACCGCGCCACACCAAAGCTGTTGGTTTGCAGAGGCCGCACTTCGGCCTCGTGACAGATATCCAGCAGATAACCCAGCAAGGTCCGGGTATCGCGCGGGTCGATCAAACCGTCGTCCCACAGGTTGGCGCTGCCGTAGAGCGCCGTGGACTGGCTGTCGAGTTTCTGCGCGGTCACCTGTTCGAGCATGTCGAGCATTTTCGGGTCGGGCACCAGGCCGTCCTTGGCCTGTTTGGCCTCGGTGACGATGCGCAGCACCTTGCCCGCTTGCGCGCCGCCCATCACGGCGGTGCGGCTGTTGGGCCAGGCGAAGATGAAGCGCGGGTCGAGGCCGCGTCCGCACATCGCATAGTTGCCCGCGCCGTAGGAACCACCGACGACGATGGTCAGCTTTGGCACCCGGGCGTTGGCCACCGCCTGAATCATCTTCGCACCGTGTTTGATCACGCCTTGCTGCTCCGATTCGGTGCCGACCATGAACCCGGTGGTGTTGTGGAAAAACAGCAGCGGTGTCTGGCTCTGGTCGCACAGCTGGATGAACTGCGCGGCCTTGCTCGCGCCTTTTGGCGTGATCGGGCCGTTGTTGCCGATGAAGCCACAGGCGCGGCCCTGAATTTTCAGATGACCGCACACAGTCTGCTGATCGAACTCGCCCTTGAATTCAAGAAAGTTCGAAGCGTCGGCGAGACGGGCGATGATTTCGCGCACGTCGTAGGGTTTTTTCGAGTCATCCGGGATCAGGCCCAGCAACTCGTCGATGGGGTAGAGCGGCTCCTCCCAGCGACGTTCGGGGAGTGGGGGCAGTTGTTCGTTCCACGGCAGCAAGCTGACGATCTCGCGTACCTGGCGCACGCCGTCGGCGTCGTTTTCAGCCAGGTATTCGGCGGTGCCGGCGGTTTGTGCGTGCATCTCGGCACCGCCCAGTTCTTCATCGGTGGCGACTTCGCCGGTGGCGGCCTTGAGCAGTGGGGGACCTGCGAGAAACAGCTTGGCCTTGCCGCGTACCACCACCACGTAATCCGACAGCCCCGGCTGATAGGCGCCGCCCGCCGTGGCCGAGCCATGCACCACGGTGACTTGCGGCAAGCCCATGGCCGACATCCGCGCCTGATTGGCAAAGCTGCGCGCGCCTTCGACGAAAATCTCCGCCGCGTAATTGAGATTGGCGCCGCCACTTTCGGCGAGGGTGATCACCGGCAGTTTGTTTTCCATGGCGATCTGTTGCAGGCGCAGGGATTTCTTCAAGCCGCTGGGGGAGATGGTCCCGCCCCTGATCGCGCTGTTGTTGGCGACTACCAACACACGTACGCCGGACACATAGCCGATACCGCCGATCAAGCCGCCACCGGCGCAGCTGCCGTCCTTGTCGTCATGCAGCTTGTAGCCGGCCAGGCTCGCCAGCTCAAGAAACGGCGCGCCGGGATCCAGCAGCAGATTGAGGCGCTCGCGAGGCAGCAACTGGCCGCGCTTTTCGAACTTCGGCCTGGCTTCGGCCGCCTTGTTCAGCAGGTTCTGTTCGAGCACGCGAACTTGCTCGATGGCGCTCAGCATCGCCGCACGGTTCTGGGCGAACGGCTCGCTATGGGGATCGAGTAACGACTGAATCACCGGCATGGGTTATTCCTTGTCCTTCAACACGTCTGGTATGTAGGCGCGGTGGAAACCGTTGTACGACTCGCTGTTGGTCGCCTTGTGGATCGGCCAGGCGCGGCCGCCGAGGCTGGCGGCGCCATCGATGCGCAAGGTGCTGCCGCTGACAAACGCCGCTGCCGGGCTGAGCAGGAAAACAATCGCCGCGCTGACTTCCGATTCGGTGCCGATGCGCTTGAGCGGCACATGTTCGCGCAAGGTCGGGATCACGGCCTTGAAGGCGCCTTCGTAGGTGTCCATGCCGCTGGAGGCAATCCACCCCGGCGCCACGGCGTTGACCCGCACCCCGGCATGACCCCATTCGTACGCGGCAGTCTTGGTCAGGTTATCCATGCCCGAACGTGCCGCACCGGAGTGGCCCATACCTGGCATGCCACCCCACATGTCGGCGAGCATGTTGACGATGGCGCCGCCGTGCTTGCTCATGGACTGGTTGAACACTTCCCGGGCCATCAGGAAACCGCCTACCAGATTGGTGCGCATCACGGTTTCGAAACCCTTCTGATTGATCGAGGCCAAGGGCGACGGGTACTGCCCGCCTGCATTGTTGACCAGGCCATGAATGGGGCCATGCTTGCGGATCAATTCGCTGACCAGGTGCTCTACCGATTCTTCCTCGCGGATATCGCAAACCGCCCAATCGGCCTTGCCACCGTCGTCGGCGATCTCCGCCGCAACGGTTTTCAGTTTGTCGGCCTTGCGCCCGACCAGCAGCACATGGGCGCCGAGGGCCGCCAGTTCGTGGGCGGTGCAGCGGCCGATGCCACTGCCACCACCGGTGACGATGATGTTTTGGCCGGCAAACAAATCGGCTTTGAAAATCGAATCGTAGGCCATGGCGGCAATCCTCTAGTTGAACTGGTCGGCGATGCGCTGCGGCACCGGGATCTGGATTTCCAGCAGTTGCTGGGCGAAGGCCTTGCCTTGCGGATCGATGCGCAGGCTGGCGACACCGCCACCGCCGAGGGCGTTTTCCAGCAGGAAATTCAGGCTGTGGCTGGCCGGCAAGTACCAGCGTTCGACCCGCCCGTGGATGGGGTCGAGGAGGTGGCCCATCCAGTCGACGATCACTTCCGGGGTCAAGGCCTCGGCAATCCATGGCAGGAATTCCGGCTCGCGGGCCATGACGCCGATATTGCTGTGGTTACCCTTGTCGCCCGAGCGTGCAACCGCCAGTTTGACCAGGGCCACGCTGGCGTCGGCCAGGCCAAGCGGTTTCGGCGGCGCGAGCGGGGCTGGCAGGTTCAGCGGGTCGAGCACATCGAGGGCGGGCAGGGCACACGGGTGGCGCTGGCCCATGAAATCAATGTCCAGCGTGCAGGCGGTTTTGTCGATCAGGAACGAGAACAGCCGGATCAGCGGATACACCGTCGGCCGGCCACCGACAATGCCGGTCAGCCCCGGCGCCATGCCGGTGGCGGCCTGGGCGATTTCCCCGGAGAACACGATCAATGCCTGCTTGTCCGGATGACGCACCGCGAGTTTGATCACCACTTCGCGGCTGTCATGGCGCTGGCCGTGGGGGCCGTAGGTGGCCTCGCTGCCCAGCAACTCGATACTCACGTCGCTGTAAGGCGCCCAGCCGCGCTGGCGGAACATTTCCGAGGTCTTGTTGATGATCGCATCACCGACCCGTCGCGCCTTGTCGACGGCATCGATGCCGGCGATCAGGCAACTGGCGGTGCAGCGGAAACCATCGGGGTACGTGGCGCTGACCTTGTATTGAGCGGTCGGCGGCAGGCCTTTGGCGCCGTGCACCTGCACCGCGTTCCTGCCCTGTTGCAGCAGTTTGACCTGAGTGAAATCGCACACCACGTCGGGCAGCAGGTATGCGCGAGGGTCACCGATTTCATACAGCATCTGTTCGCCCACCGTCAGCGGCGTGACCAGCCCACCGGTGCCTTCGGGTTTGCTGACGATGAACTGGCTGTCGGCGCTGACTTCGACGATGGGAAAACCGATGTGTTCGTAGTCGGGCACGGCGCGCCAGTCGGTGAAGTTGCCGCCCGTGCACTGGGCGCCGCATTCGATGATGTGCCCGGCCAGTGCCGCCTGGGCGAGCTTGTCGTAGTCATGCCACGACCAGCCGAACTCATGCACCAGCGCGGCGCTGACCACCGCACTGTCGACCACGCGCCCGGTGATCACGATGTCCGCCCCCAGGCGCAGGGCTTCGACAATGCCGGGTGCGCCGAGGTAGGCATTGGTCGAGACGCACATCGATGGCAGGGGCGCGCCGCTGAACATTTCACGAATGCCCAGGTTGCCCAGCTGTTTGAATTGCGGCTGCAGATCGTCACCCAGCAGCACGGCGATCTTCAGCGCCACCCCGGCCTTGTCGCAGGCCGCTTGCAGGGCGGCGGCGCAGGCTTGGGGGTTGACCCCGCCGGCATTGCTGATGACCCGGATGTTCTGCTGCGCGAGCTGCCCCAGCAAGGGCGCGAGCACTTCGATGAAGTCGCCCGCATAGCCGGCCTGGGGATCTTTCATTCGCGCGCCGGCCATGATCGACAGGGTGATTTCGGCCAGGTAATCGAAGACCAGATAGTCCAGATGCCCGTGTTCGACCTGTTGCGCGGCAGCGGTCGAGGTATCGCCCCAGAAGGCGCTGGCGCAACCGATGCGAATTGTTTTAGGCGCAGTCCATTCCATAGCCACCTCCAACCGAAGTGCGTCGACATTACCAAGCAAGCGCTTGGTTTGTAAATGACTTGATTTTCTTCTGCCCAAGCGCTTGCTTGGTTGCATCCATGCGCTTAAATTGCCCGCGCAACCCCACTGTTTTCGGGGGGATCGGCGTTATTGATTGAACGACTGTAGGAGAGAACGGGTGGACGAGCAAAAAGCCCTGAGGGTGATGCGCCAATTGGTCGACGACGGCCAACTGACCGACCCGGACAGCGCCCGTGGCAAGCTGCTGCAAGTGGCGGCCCACCTGTTTCGCAATAAAGGCTATGAACGCACGACCGTGCGCGACCTGGCCGGCGCCGTGGGCATTCAGTCCGGGAGTATTTTCCATCACTTCAAGAGCAAGGACGAAATCCTGCGCGCCGTGATGGAGGAGACCATTCTCTACAACACCGCGTTGATGCGTGCGGCCATCGCCGAGGCCGGCAGTGTGCGCGAGCAGGTGCTTGCGCTGATTCGCTGTGAGTTGCAGTCGATCATGGGCGGCAGCGGTGAGGCCATGGCCGTGCTGGTCTACGAATGGCGCTCGCTGTCCGAAGAGGGCCAGGCCAAGGTCCTGGCGCTGCGGGACATCTACGAAGACATCTGGCTGCAAGTGCTGGGTGAAGCCAAGTCCGCGGGGTTTATCCGTGGCGATGTGTTTATCACCCGCCGCTTCCTGACCGGTGCATTGTCCTGGACCACCACCTGGTTTCGTGCCGGCGGCAGCATGAGTCTCGATCAGTTGGCCGATGAAGCGCTGATTCTGGTGCTGGAAGACCGGCAATAAGCTTGTATTGGCCAGCATTAAACTGGCTAACTTGTCGAAACCGCCTAGCTTGAATGCATGGGTACCGTTTTATTGGGGAGTGGGGCGTTTTGATGGGTTCGCCAATTCGGTCAGCCTCGCGGCTTTTGCTGGCGATGCTTACGGCGTCAACGATGATACCGTCCCAGGCTGCGCAACTGGTGCGCATAGGTGCCGCGCACTTTCCGCCCTATACCGTGCGCCCGGAATCCGGGGCCGATACCGGGTTGCTGCCGCAACTGGTCGAGGCCCTGAATGCATCGCAAACTGACTACCAGTTTGTCCTGGTGCCCACCTCCATTCCTCGGCGCTTCGGTGATTTCAAGCAGGGCCGGGTCGACATGGCCATTTTCGAAAATCCCGCCTGGGGTTGGGAAGAGATCCCCCACACGGCCGTCGACATGGGGCTGGAGGACGCTGAGATTTTTGTTGCGCAACGCCTGCCCGATCGACAGCAAAGCTATTTTGCCGACCTGAAAGGCAAGCGCCTGGCACTGTTCAGCGGCTATCACTACGAGTTCGCCAACTTCAATGCCGACCCTCTGTACCTCGCGAAAAACTACAACGCCACGCTGACTTATTCCCATGACAGCAATCTGCTGATGGTTTTACGCGACCGGGCCGACATTGCCCTGGTCACACGTTCGTACCTGAGCGACTACTTCCTGCGCAATGAAAAAGTCGCCGGCAGTTTGCTGGCGTCCCAGCGCGTCGACCAGGTCTATCACCATTACGCCATTCTGCGTCCGACCGCACCCATCAGCGGCGAGGCATTCGGCAAGTTGTTGCAAGGCTTGCGGGACAACGGCCAGATGTTGAAGATTTTCGAGCCGTACAAGATTGCGCTGGTGCCGGTCCAGCGCAATACACCGGCGCCCCAAGTTGCCAATTGACGGTTTTTGGCTAAATTTCCCGCCCTGGCTCACGTCACTTCGTTGAACTGTCGACGATTATCGTGAGCCCGCCCCATGCCCAATCTCAATGACCTGACTGCCCTGTGTCTGCCGACGGGCAGTCGTCTTGCCGCTGATGAAACCGATTGCCGCCTGAGCCTCAGCCTGGAAGGGCAACCGTTGCCCGCCTTGCGGCTCAGTCGTGGCCGGGAGTTGAACGTGCAACTGGAGGAGCGCTTCAGTCGCCCTGAAGGGCAGGCATTGTGGACTGCCTGTTACTGGCTGTTCGCTCGTGACCCTGACTGTCAGCGTCTGACCTGGCAACTGCAAGAGGTGCCGGACGAAGCCGTGTCCAGCGGTCTGCTGATTCCGACTCCCGTCAGCGGCCAGTATCACTGCGAGCGCACCGTGTTCTGGCAGTTGCCGCCGCCGTGGCTGGGGCATTCCCTGACCGGCAGCTACCCGCAGCAGATGCTCATCACCGACGGCAAGCGCCACCCACGGCGGCCGGTCAAGCCCCGGGGTGAAGTGTATCAACGCTTCGATGCGCGGCTGGGTGCCCGGGTTTCCCTGCGCACGCTGGACATCGAGCAAGACCTGGCACGCTTCAACCGCTGGCAGAACAGTCCGCGAGTCGCGAGTTTCTGGCAGGAGGAGGGCAGCCTCGACCAGCATCGCCAATACCTGAGCAAACTCGTAGCCGACCCGCACACGCTGACGCTGATCGGTTGTTTCGACGACCAGCCCTTCGCTTATTTCGAAGTCTACTGGGCCAAGGAAGATCGCATCGCACCCTTCTATGAGGCCGGCGATTACGACCGTGGCATTCACATGCTGGTGGGCGAAGAAAATCACCGCGGCCCGCACAAGGTGGCGAGTTGGTTATCGGCGCTGGTGCATTACCTGTTTCTCGATGATCCGCGCACCCGGCGCGTGGTGGCCGAGCCCCGTGCCGATAACGCGAAGATGATCGGGTACATGCAGGAGCAGCGCTTTCACTGTGAGAAAGAGTTCGACTTCCCGCACAAGCGCGCGGCCTTGATGGTGTTGGGGCGGGAGCGGTTTTTTGATCGGTGCAGACTGGCTTGAAGCCTGAGACTCAAGATTCGTTGTGGTCTTGAGTCTCAGGCTTGCTCGCGAAGGGCGCGATGCAGATCCTGGATCTTATTGGCGAGCAGCTATATCACCCCGGTTGCCCGACACCTTGCGGCAATGCACCAACGCATCACGGATCATGAAGTTCACCAGGGTTGGCGAGACGCCGAGTTCCTTGGCGATGTCCTTTTGCGGTACGCCGTGCAGGCGATACATCTCGAAGGCGTAGCGGGTGCGGCTCGGCAACTCGGTCAACGCATCGGCAATGTGCTCCAGGGTCGAGAAATTGATGTGCGACGTTTCCGGGGACGCGCCCTGGATCACCACATTCAGCCCTTCCTCTTCAGGACCGGAATACTTCTGCTCCAGCGCCTGCTTGCGGTAATGGTCGATCGCCAGGTTGCGCACGATCTGGAACAGGTAGCTGAGCTGGGCCTTGATCGAACTGGTGATGGGCGGGGCCGATTGCAGCCGGAAGAAAGCATCCTGCACAACATCTTCGGCACGTGAGCGGCAACCGGTAATTCGGGCTGCAATCTTCACCAGGATCAGTCGATTGTCGACGAATGCCTGAAGTAGCGGTGTATCGCACCTGCTTGTGGATACTGGTTCCATCATGGAAATCACCCTGCTGCCAAAAGGTTAGTGGGACGGGGAAAAAAACCGGGGGGCCGTCCTACACATCGAGCGACAAATTAGGCTTAATGATAATTATTGTCAAATGAGAAAAAGAACTAATGCGCTGTAAGAGTGCAGAGTGAGAACTGCGACACGCTGACTCACTTGCGTCCACTTTGCGTTCCAGCCTGGCGACTAATTATTTCCAGACGTCATCCGTTCTCATTGGTGAATGGAACCGGGCAGCAGCCCCGGTCACAACCGCATTGCCAATGCCTTGCGCGGTCGGCGAAGACCGCGTCCTGCGCGCCCTCGATCAGGGTGCGACGTCAGAAAACCGATTCCAATTGCAAGCCGAATTCAGGCAGGAAACCTCATGAGCGACGCGTTCGAACTCCCCAGCACAATGGTCCAAGCCCTTCAGCGCCGCGCGGCCCTGACGCCGGATCGGGTGGCCCTGCGCTTTCTCGCCGAAACCCAGGACCAGGCGGTGCTGCTCAGCTATCGCGAACTGGACCTGCGGGCGCGGACGATTGCCGGCGCGTTGCAGACCCAAACGGATGTCGGCGACCGCGCGGTGTTGCTGTTCCCCAGCGGCCCGGATTACGTCGCGGCGTTCTTCGGTTGCCTGTACGCCGGGGTGATCGCGGTGCCGGCTTATCCGCCGGAGTCGACGCGCCGTCATCATCAGGAGCGCCTGCTGTCGATCATCAGCGATGCCCAGCCACGCTTGCTGCTGACCAGCGCCGGACTGCGCGAAGGGTTGCAGCAGATCGAAGGGGCGCCGCCGCTGCTGTGTGTCGATACCCTCGACGGTGCACTGGCCGAGCGCTGGGTCGCGGTGGACCTGCAGGCCGATCACATCGCCTTCCTGCAATACACCTCCGGCTCCACCGCGCTGCCCAAAGGCGTGCAAGTCAGCCACGGCAATCTGGTGGCCAACGAATTGCTGATTCGCCACGGTTTCGGCATTGACCTGAACCCCGACGATGTCATCGTCAGCTGGCTACCGCTGTACCACGACATGGGCCTGATCGGCGGCCTGCTGCAGCCGATTTTCAGCGGCGTGCCCTGTGTGTTGATGTCCCCGGCGTATTTCCTCGGCCGGCCGTTGCGCTGGCTGGAGGCGATCAGCGAATACGGCGGCACCATCAGCGGCGGGCCGGATTTTGCCTATCGCTTGTGCAGCGAACGGGTCAGCGAGTCAGCCCTGGAGCGGCTCGACCTGAGTGGCTGGCGCGTGGCGTATTCCGGTTCCGAACCGATTCGCCTCGACACCCTGGAACGCTTCGCCGGGAAGTTCGCCACCTGCGGTTTCACCGCGGACAGCTTCATGGCCTCCTATGGTCTGGCCGAAGCCACCTTGTTCGTGGCCGGCACCGCGCGCGGTAAAGGCATTGGCAACCTGCGGGTGGACGATCAGGCCCTGGCGCAGAACCGAGTCGAAGCGGGCGAGGGTAGCGCGATCATGAGTTGCGGTATCAGCCAACCGGCGCACGCGGTGCTGATCATCGATCCGGCCTCCCTCGGCGAACAGGCCGACAACGTCGTCGGCGAAGTCTGGGCCAGCGGGCCGAGCATCGCCTCAGGCTACTGGCGCAACCCCGAGGCGTCGGCCAAGACCTTCGTCCGGCACGCCGGCCAGACCTGGTTGCGCACCGGGGACCTGGGTTTCCTGCGCAATGGCGAGCTGTTCATCACCGGGCGCCTGAAGGACATGCTGATCGTGCGCGGGCACAACCTGTACCCGCAGGACATCGAGCAGACCGTCGAGCGCGAAGTGGAAGTGGTGCGCAAAGGCCGGGTTGCCGCCTTTGCCGTTACGGTTGATGGTCAGGAAGGTATCGGCATCGCCGCCGAAATCAGCCGCAGCGTGCAGAAAATCCAGCCACCGGAATCCTTGATCAAAGCCATTCGCCAAGCCGTCGCCGAGGCGTATCAGCAATCGCCGAGCGTGGTGGTGCTGCTCAATCCGGGCGCGCTGCCCAAGACCTCCAGCGGCAAATTGCAGCGCTCGGCGTGTCGCAATCGCCTGGCGGACGGCAGTCTCGACAGCTACGCGATGTTCCCGTCGGCCGCCACACAAAGTGCAGGCCGGATCGAGTCGGGCTCCGAGCTGCAAAGCCTGATCGGCCAGATCTGGTGTGAGCAGTTGCAAGTGACGCAGGTGGGCGCCGATGATCATTTCTTCCTGCTCGGCGGCAACTCCATAGCGGCGACGCAAGTGGTGGCGCGCCTGCGTGAAGAGCTCGGTCTGGAGTTGAACCTGCGTCTGCTGTTCGAAGCGCCGACCCTCGGCGCATTCGCCGATGTCGTGGCCCGTCTGCAACAGGACGGTGGCCTGGCCCAGGGCTCGATCACGGCGCTGTCGCGCCAGCAACCGATGCCGCAATCGCTGGCACAAAACCGCCTGTGGATCACCTGGCAACTCGACCCGCAAAGCAGCGCCTATAACATTCCCGGTGCCTTGCGCCTGCGCGGCGAACTGGATGAGGACGCCTTGCGCGCCAGTTTCCAGCAGTTGATCGAGCGCCACGAATCCCTGCGCACGCGATTCTTCGAGCGCGACGGGGTGGCGCTGCAACAGGTCGTTGCGGCGGCCGGGTTCAACCTGCAACTGATCGATATCAGCGACCTGCCGACCGCCGAGCGTGAGGCCCGGGCGCAGCAGATCCGGGAGGACGAAGCGCGAACCCAATTCGATCTGGAGAAAGGCCCGTTGCTGTGGGTGACGCTGGTTCGCCTCGACGACGAAGACCATCAGTTGCTGGTGACGATGCACCACATCATCGCTGACGGCTGGTCGCTGAACGTGCTGATCGACGAGTTCTCGCGCCTGTATGCGGCCGCCTCCCAGGGCCAGCAAGCGGAGCTGGCGCCGTTGCCGACGCAGTACGCCGATTACGGCAGTTGGCAGCGGCAATGGCTGGCGCAAGGGGAAGGCGAGCGTCAACTGGCCTACTGGAAGGACCGCTTGGGTGATAAGCATCCAACCCTGAGCCTGGCCACCGACCATCCACGCGCTGCCCAACAACTGCACAGCGCCGCTCGCCACACCGTGCGTCTGGGCGCTCCCCTGAGCGATGGGATTCGCCAGACCGCCCAGGCCCATGAATCGACCGCCTTCATGCTGTTGCTGGCTGCGTTCCAGACCTTGTTGCACCGCTACAGCGGCCAGGGTGATATCCGTATCGGCGTGCCCAATGCCAACCGTCCGCGCCTGGAAACCCAGGGCCTGATCGGTTTCTTCATCAATACCCAGGTGCTGCGTGCCGAGGTGGACTCGCGCCTGCCATTCGTTGAGCTGCTGGCGCAGACCCGTCAGGTGGCGTTGGGTGCGCAGGCGCATCAGGACCTGCCGTTCGAGCAACTGCTGGAAGCCTTCCCGCAAGCCCGTGAACAAGGTCTGTTCCAGGTCATGTTCAACCATCAGCAACGGGACCTCGGCGCATTGAAGCGCTTGCCGGGGTTGTTGGCCGAAGAGTTGCCCTGGCATAGCCGCGAAGCCAAGTTCGATTTGCAGTTGCACAGTGAAGAAGACCGCAACGGTCGCCTGACCCTGTCCTTCGACTACGCCAGCGAATTGTTCGAGGCCGCCACCATCGAGCGCCTGGCCGAGCATTTCAGCAACCTGCTGCGCGCTGTCTGCGATCAAACGGACACCGCCATCGGTGACCTGCCGCTGTTGACCGCTGCCGAGCACCATCAGCAATCGGACTGGGCCAGCGCACCCTGCGCAGCGGCCAGCCAATGGCTGCCGGAGTGGCTCACTGAGCAGGCGCGCCAGACCCCGCAGCGCATCGCGCTGGTGTGGGACGGTGGCCAGATGGACTTCGTCGAACTGCACACCCGGGCCAACCGTCTGGCCCATTACCTGCGCGACAAAGGCGTTGGCCCGGACGTTTGCGTGGCCATCGCCTGCGAACGTTCGCCGCAACTGCTGATCGGCCTGCTGGCGATCCTCAAGGCCGGTGGCGCCTACGTGCCGCTGGACCCGGAGTACCCGGCCGAACGCCTGGCCTACATGCTCAGCGACAGCGGTGTTGAATTGCTGCTGACGCAAACCCGATTGCTTGAGTGCCTGCCAGCGACTGACGGCGTCAGCGTGATCGCCATGGACACCCTGCACCTGGACGGCTGGCCGAGCCATGCGCCGGGGTTGCACCTGCACGGCGACAACCTTGTCTATGTGATTTACACCTCCGGCTCCACGGGCCAGCCCAAAGGCGTCGGCAACACCCACGCCGCGCTGGCCGAGCGCCTGCAATGGATGCAGGACACTTACCGCCTGAACGAAACCGATGTGCTGATGCAAAAGGCGCCGATCAGTTTCGATGTTTCGGTGTGGGAGTGCTTCTGGCCGCTGATCACTGGCGCACGTTTGCTGATCGCCGGTCCCGGCGAACACCGCGATCCGCACCGCATCGCGCAGCTGGTGCAAGCGTACGGCGTGACCACATTGCACTTCGTGCCGCCGCTGCTTTCGCTGTTCATCGAGGAACCGTTGAGCGCTGAATGCACCAGCCTGCGCCGGGTGTTCTCCGGGGGCGAGGCCTTGCCGGCGGAGCTGCGCAACCGGGTGCTGGCGCAACTGCCGGCGGTGCAACTGCACAACCGCTACGGACCGACTGAAACCGCAATCAACGTCACCCACTGGCAATGCTCCAGCGCCGATGGCGAACGCTCGCCGATTGGCCGGCCGCTGGGCAATGTGATTTGCCGCGTGCTCGACAGTGATCTCAATCCCGTTCCGGTCGGTGTGCCGGGTGAGTTGTGCATCAGCGGCGTTGGCCTGGCCCGTGGTTACCTCGGTCGCCCGGCGTTGACCGCCGAACGCTTCGTGGTCGATCCGTTGGGCGAGCCGGGCGCGCGCCTGTATCGCACTGGCGACCGGGCGCGCTGGACGGCGGATGGCGTGATCGAATACCTCGGCCGTCTCGATCAGCAGGTCAAGTTGCGCGGGTTCCGCGTCGAGCCGGAGGAAATCCAGGCGCGCCTGCTGGCCCAGGACGGCGTTGCGCAAGCCGTGGTGCTGGTGCGCGACACCGTGGCCGGGGCGCAGTTGATTGGTTACTACACCGCAGCGAACCATGCCGGGGAGGAAGCCGGGCAAACCGCCCGCCTGAAAAGCGCTTTGGCCGCCGAACTGCCCGAATACATGGTCCCGGCACAATTGATGCGCCTGGAACAAATGCCCCTCGGCCCGAGCGGCAAACTCGATCGCCGTGCCTTGCCGGAACCGCAGTGGCAGGTTCGCGAACACGTCGAGCCAGTGACTGAACTGGAGCAACACGTCGCCGGAATCTGGCGCGAAGTGCTGGGCCTGGCGCAAGTCGGTTTGCGCGATGATTTTTTTGCCCTCGGCGGCCACTCGCTGCTGGCCACGCAAATCATCTCCCGCACCCGCCAGGCCTGCGATGTCGAGTTGCCGCTGCGGGCACTGTTCGAACACAGCGAACTCGGTGCATTTGCCGAACAGGTTCGCCTGATCCAGGTCAGTGGCAGCACCAACAAGCAGCCGCCCATTGAAAAAGTCGACCGCAGCCAACCGGTGCCGCTGTCCTATTCCCAGCAGCGCATGTGGTTCCTCTGGCAGATGGAGCCGGACAGCCCGGCCTACAACGTCGGGGGCATGGCGCGGTTGCGTGGCGTGCTCGACGTAGCGCGTTTCGAGGCGGCGCTGCAAGCCCTGATCCTGCGTCACGAAACCCTGCGCACCACGTTCCCGAGCATCGACGGCGTCGCCCGCCAGCAAGTACACGGGCAAACCGGCGTGCGCATGGATTGGAAGGATTTCACCGCGCTGGATGACGAAGTCCGCGAGTGGCAGGTCCAGCAACTGGCCGACGATGAAGCGCACCAGCCATTCGATCTGGAAACCGGACCGCTGCTGCGCGCCTGTCTGGTCAAGACTGCCGAACAGGAACACTACTTCGTTCTGACCCTGCACCACATCGTCACCGAAGGCTGGGCAATGGACATTTTTGCCCGGGAACTGAGCGCGCTGTACGAAGCGTTCGTCGATGATCGTGAATCACCGCTGGCGTCATTGCCGGTGCAGTACCTGGATTACAGCGTGTGGCAGCGTCAGTGGCTGGAGTCCGGCGAGCGTCAGCGCCAGCTCGATTACTGGAGCGCGCAACTGGGCCGCGAACACCCATTGTTGGAGTTGCCGACCGACCGTCCGCGTCCGTCGGTGCAAAGCCATCAGGGTGAGTTGTATCGCTTTGACCTCAGTGATGAGCTCGCGGCACGGGTTCGCGCCTTCAACGGGCAAAACGGCCTGACCCTGTTCATGACCATGACCGCCGCCCTGGCCACGCTGCTGTACCGCTACAGCGGCCAGACCGACCTGCGTATCGGCGCGCCGGTGGCCAACCGCATTCGACCGGAGAGCGAAGGGCTGATCGGCGCATTCCTCAACACCCAGGTGCTGCGCTGCCAGCTCGACGGGCAGATGTCTGTCGGCGAGTTGTTCGAGCTGGTGCGCCACACGGTGATCGAAGGCCAGTCCCATCAGGACCTGCCGTTCGATCATCTGGTGGAAGCCTTGCAACCACCCCGAAGCGCGGCCTACAACCCGTTGTTCCAGGTGATGTGCAACGTGCAGCGCTGGGAGTTCCAGCAAAGCCGCACCCTGGCCGGCATGACGGTCGAGTACCTGGCCAACGATGCCCGCGCGACCAAGTTCGACCTCAACCTGGAAGTCTCCGACCTCGACCATCGCCTGGGTTGCTGCCTGACCTACAGCACCGATCTGTTCGACGAAGCGCGTATCGCGCAAATGGCCCGGCATTGGCGCAATCTTCTGCAAGCACTGATTGCCGATCCGCAGCAGCGCTTGAGTGAGTTGCCGCTGCTGGCCAGTGGCGAACAACAACACCTGCTCGACAGCCTTGGCGTCGAGCCGGGCGAACATCGGCTGGATCAGTGCATCCATCACCTGTTCGCCGAGCAAGCCTTGACGCGCAAAGACGCTCCGGCCCTGACCTTTGCCGGGCAGACCCTGAGCTACGCCGAACTCGACAGCCGCGCCAACCGCCTCGCGTGGATGCTGCGTGAACGCGGTGTCGGTCCGCAGGTGCGCGTGGGCCTGGCACTGGAGCGCTCGCTGGAAATGGTTGTCGGCCTGCTGGCGATCCTCAAGGCTGGCGGCGCCTATGTGCCGCTGGATCCGGAGTACCCGCTGGACCGCTTGCACTACATGATCGAAGACAGCGGCATCGGTTTGCTGCTCAGCGATGCGGCGATGTTCAAGGCTTTGGGCGAATTGCCGGCGACCGTCGGCCGCTGGTGCCTTGAAGAAGACGCGGCGGCACTGGTCAGTTACCCGGCCACCGAGCTGCCGCTGATCAGCCTGGCGCAGCATCAGGCGTACCTGATCTACACCTCGGGCTCGACCGGCAAGCCGAAAGGCGTGGTGGTGTCCCACGGCGAAATCGCCATGCATTGCCGCGCGGTGATCGAGCGCTTCGCCATGCGCGCCGATGACTGCGAACTGCACTTCTATTCGATCAACTTCGACGCTGCCACGGAGCGTTTGCTGGTGCCGTTGCTCAGCGGTGCGCAAGTGGTGCTGCGGGCTCAAGGGCAGTGGGACGCGGAAGAAATCTGCGGCCTGATCCGTCGTCATCACATCAATGTCCTCGGTTTCACGCCGAGCTACGGCAGCCAGTTGGCGCAATGGCTGGCAACGCAAAATGAAACCCTGCCGGTGCGCATGATCATCACCGGCGGCGAAGCGTTGACCGGTGAACACCTGGCACGCATTCGCGCAGCCTTCCAGCCGAGCCAGTTCTTCAACGCCTACGGCCCGACCGAAACCGTGGTCATGCCGCTGGCCGGTCTCGCCCCTGAAGTACTGGAAGAGGGCGCCGCAAGTGTACCGATCGGCAGCGTGATCGGCGATCGCGTGGCCTACATTCTCGACGCCGACCTGGCGTTGGTGCCGCAAGGCGCGACGGGCGAGTTGTACGTCGGTGGCGCGGGCCTGGCCCAGGGTTATCACCAGCGTCCGGGCATGACCGCGGAGCGCTTTGTCGCCGATCCGTTTGCTGCCTGCGGCGGGCGTATCTACCGCACCGGCGACCTGGTGCGCCAGCGCGTCGATGGCCTGGTGGAATACCTCGGTCGCATCGACCATCAAGTGAAGATTCGCGGCTTCCGCATCGAGCTCGGTGAAATCGAAACCTGTCTGCTGGAGCACGAATCGATCCGTGAAGCGGTGGTGCTGGCGCTCGATGCACCGAGCGGCAAGCAACTGGTCGGCTATCTGGTGACTGACGTCGCCGAACAGAGCGAAGCACAGCAATCGGTCTTGCGCGAGGCCCTCAAGGCGCATCTGAAATCGCAACTGCCAGACTACATGGTGCCCACGCACCTGATCCTGCTGGGCAGCATGCCGCTGACCGCCAACGGCAAACTCGACCGCCGCGCTCTCCCGGCGCCGGACCCGGAGCTGAATCGCCATCACTACGTAGCGCCGAGCAACGAGCTTGAAGTGAGCCTCGCGCAGATCTGGTGCGAAGTGCTGAACGTCGGACAGGTCGGCCTCAACGACAACTTCTTCGAGTTGGGCGGTGACTCGATCCTGTCGATCCAGGTGGTCAGCCGGGCACGGCAGCAGGGCATTCACTTCAGCCCTCGCGACCTGTTCCAGCACCAGACCGTGCAGACCCTCGCCGCCGTGGCCAGCCGCACCGAGCAGGTCAGCGCCGAGCAGGGTTTGATCATGGGTGATTCGCGTCTGACGCCGATCCAGCACTGGTTTTTCGACACCGATATCCCGCAGCGCCAGCACTGGAACCAGGCGTTGTTGCTGCAACCGACCGCACCTCTGGAGCCCCATCGACTGGAGCAAGCACTGCTGGCGGTGATCGAGCAGCACGACGCCTTGCGCCTGCGTTTCAGCAAGGTCGCCGGCCAATGGCAGGCCACGCACCAGTCGATGTTCGAAGCGCCGGTGTTGTGGCAGGTGCGCGTTTCGTCCATGGACAAATGCGCAGCCTTGTTCGCCGATGCCCAGCGCAGCCTCGATCTTGAAGAAGGGCCGTTGCTGCGTGTGTTGCTGGTCGATGGTCCCGACGGTCAGCAACGGCTGTTTATCGCGATTCACCATTTGCTGATCGATGGCGTTTCATGGCGCGTGCTACTGGACGATCTGCAAACCGTGTATCGCCAACTGCACGCGCAGCAGTCGGTGAAACTGCCTGCGAAAACCAGCGCCTTCAAAGACTGGGCCGCTCGCTTGCAGGCCTACGCCGGCAGCGATTCCTTGCGCGAGGAACTGGATTGGTGGCAGGCACACCTGGCCGGACCAATTGCCGATCTGCCCTGCGATCACCCCGAGGGCGGGCGGCAGAACCGGCATGGGCAAAGCGTCAGCGTGCGTCTCGACAGCGAGCGTACCCGGCAGTTGCTGCAACAGGCACCGAGTGCCTATCGCACCCAGGTCAACGACTTGCTGCTGACCGCATTGGCCCGCGTGCTGTGCCGCTGGAGCGGTCAGCCATCGGCGCTGATTCAACTGGAAGGCCACGGCCGCGAAGCGCTGTTCGACGACATCGACCTGACCCGCACCGTCGGCTGGTTCACCAGCGCTTATCCGCTGCGCCTGACCCCGTCGAACATCGAAGAAGCGGCCGGGCAGGGCGCGTCGATCAAGGCGATCAAGGAGCAACTGCGGGCCGTGCCGCACAAAGGCCTGGGCTATGGCGTGCTGCGCTATCTCGCCGATGACCGGAGTCGCCAGCGCATGGCCGGGTTGCCGGTGGCGCCGATCACCTTCAACTACCTCGGCCAGTTCGACCAGAGCTTCGGCGCGGACGCGCTGTTCCATCCACTGGATGAAGCCCTTGGCGCGGCCCACGATGGCAATGCCCCGCTACCCAACGAGCTGAGCGTCGACGGTCAGGTGTATGGCGGTGAACTGGTACTGCGCTGGACTTTCAGCGCAGAACGCTTCGATGGGCAAACCATCAACGAGTTGGCAGATGCCTACCTCGGTGAGTTGAGCAGCTTGATCGAGCATTGCCTGCGCGACGACGCGGGCGGCCTGACGCCGTCGGACTTCCCGCTGGCGAATCTCAGCCAGACGCAACTGGATGCGCTGCCGGTCCCGGCCGCCGCCATCGAAGACATCTACCCGCTGACCCCTATGCAGGAAGGCATGCTGCTGCACACCTTGCTGGAGCCGGGCACCGGCCTGTACTACATGCAGGACCGCTACCGCATCAACAGCGAGCTCGACCCGCAGCGTTTCGCCCAGGCCTGGCAAGCAGTGATCGCCCGCCACGAAGCCTTGCGCGCGTCCTTTTGCTGGAACGTCGGAGAAGACATGCTGCAAGTGATCCACAAACCGGGCGACACGCCGATCGAATACCTCGACTGGAGCGATCTCGCCGAAGCCGAGCAGGAGTCGAAACTGCAATCCCTGCTCAAGACCGAACGCGAGGCCGGGTTCGATCTGCTCAACCAGGCGCCGTTCCACTTGCGTTTGATCCGTGTGGGCGAGGCGCGCTACTGGTTCATGATGAGCAACCACCACATCCTCATCGATGCCTGGTGCCGTTCGCTGCTGATGAGCGATTTCTTCGAAATCTACAGCGCCCTCGGCGAAGGCCGGGAAGCGCAGTTGGCGATGCCGCCACGTTATCGCGACTACATCGGCTGGCTGCAGCACCAAAGCCTGGCTGAAGCACGGCAATGGTGGAAAACCAATCTGCAGGGGTTCGAACGGACCACGCCTATCCCGAGCGACCGGCCATTGCTGCGCGAACATGCCGGCGACAGCGGCGGCATGATCGTCGGCGACCGCTACACAAGGCTCGATGTCCGGGACGGCGTGCAATTGCGCGAACTGGCCCAGGCCCATCAGCTGACCATCAATACCTTCGCCCAGGCGGCGTGGGCACTGGTGCTGCGACGCTTGAGCGGGGATCGCGACGTGCTGTTCGGCGTCACCGTGGCCGGGCGTCCGGTGGACATGCCACAGATGCAGCGCACCGTCGGCCTGTTCATCAACAGCATCGCGCTGCGGGTGAAAATGCCCGAGGACGGCCAGCGTTGCAGTGTGCGCCAGTGGCTCAGCGGTCTGCTCGACCACAACATGCAACTGCGTGAATACGAATACCTGCCGCTGGTGAACATCCAGGAGCAAAGCGAACTGCCCAAGGGCCAGCCGCTGTTCGACAGCCTGTTCGTGTTCGAAAACGCCCCGGTTGAAGTCTCGGTGCTGGACCGTGCGCAGAGCCTCAACGCGACCTCGGATTCGGGGCGGACCCATACCAACTTCCCGCTCACGGCCGTGTGCTATCCGGGGGATGACCTGGGCTTGCACCTGTCCTACGACCAGCGCTACTTCGATGAGACCACGGTCGAGCGCATGCTCGGTGAGTTCAAGCGTCTGCTGCTGGCGTTGGTGGAAGGTTTCCATGGCGACATGGCTGACCTGCCGTTGCTGGGGGCCGAGGAGCAGGATTTCCTCATCCAGGGCTGCAACCAGAGCGAGCAGGATTACCCGCTGGAGCAGAGCTACGTTGCACTGTTTGAAACCCAGGTTGCCCGGAACCCGCAGCGGATTGCCGCCAGTTGCCTGGACCGCCAGTACAGTTATCTGGAGCTGAACCAGCGCAGCAACCGCCTCGGCCATGCATTGATCGCCGCCGGTGTCGGGCGCGATCAGTCAGTGGCCTTGCTTGCCGAACGCAGCCTCGATTTGCTGGGCATGATCATCGGCAGCTTCAAGGCGGGGGCGGGTTACCTGCCGCTGGACCCGGGTTTGCCGAGTCAGCGTCTGAACCGGATCATCGATCTGAGCCGCACGCCGTTGCTGGTGTGCACGCAAGCGTGTCGTGAGCAGGCGCAGGCCTTGCTTGAGGCGTTCGGCTGCTCCAGCCGGCCACGGCTGCTGGTCTGGGAGGAGGTCCAGACCCTGGCGGTGTCGGCGGACAATCCTGGCGTCTTCAGCGGCCCGGACAACCTCGCCTACGTGATCTACACCTCCGGTTCCACCGGTTTGCCCAAAGGCGTGATGGTCGAACAGTGCGGCATGCTCAACAACCAGTTGAGCAAGGTGCCGTACCTGAACCTGAGCGACGCCGACGTGATCGCGCAAACCGCGTCGCAAAGCTTCGATATTTCCGTGTGGCAGTTCCTCGCGGCGCCGTTGTTCGGCGCACGGGTGGACATCGTGCCGAACACCATCGCCCACGATCCCCAAGGTTTGCTCGCTCATGTGCAAAGCCAGGGCATCACCGTGCTGGAAAGCGTGCCTTCGCTGATCCAGGGCATGCTCGCCCAGGAACGCATGAGCCTCGACGGCTTGCGCTGGATGCTGCCGACGGGGGAAGCGATGCCGCCGGAACTGGCGCATCAATGGTTGCTGCGCTATCCGCAGATCGGCCTCGTGAATGCCTACGGCCCGGCGGAGTGCTCGGATGACGTGGCGTTCTTCCGGGTTGATTTGGCGTCGACTCGCGGCAGCTACCTGCCGATCGGTACGCCGACCGACAACAATAAGTTGTACCTGCTCGACGGAGCGCTGGAACTGGTGCCGCTGGGCGCGGTGGGTGAGCTGTGCGTGGCGGGGACCGGAGTCGGTCGCGGCTATGTCGGCGATCCGCTGCGCACCGCCCCGGTATTTGTGCCGAACCCGTTCGGCGCACCGGGTGAGCGCCTGTATCGCACCGGCGACCTGGCCCGCCGTCGCAGTGACGGCGTGCTGGAATACGTCGGCCGTGTCGATCATCAGGTGAAGATCCGTGGTTACCGTATCGAACTGGGTGAAATCGAGGCTCGCCTGCATGAACAAGCGGAAATTCGTGACGCAGCGGTCAGTGTGCAGGAAGGGGCGAACGGCAAGCATCTGGTGGGCTATCTGGTCGCGGCGGATGTTGCGTTCGATCCGGCTGAACGCCTGGAGCGCATCAAGCAACGCCTGCGTGCCGAATTGCCGGAATACATGGTGCCGCTGCACTGGCTGTGGCTGGACAAGCTGCCGCTCAACGCCAACGGCAAACTGGACCGCAAGGCTTTGCCTGCGCTGGAGATCGGCCAGCTGCAATGTCAGGATTACCAGGCACCACGCAATGAGCTGGAGCAGGCCCTGGCAGACATCTGGGCCGAGGTGTTGAAGGTCGAGAAGGTGGGCGTTCGCGACAACTTCTTCGAGTTGGGCGGGCATTCGCTGCTGGCCACGCAAATCGCCTCGCGGGTGCAGAAAACCCTGCAACAGGAGGTGCCGTTGCGGGCGATGTTCGAATGCAGCACGGTGGAAGAACTGGCCCGGTACATCGACGGGCTGGCGGCCAGCGAGCTCACCGGGGAGAAGGTGGATCGCTTGAATGATTTGATGGCGGAGCTGGAGGGGCTTTGATTCCCTGGCGTCTGTAATGGCCCCATCGCGAGCAAGCTCGCTCCCACAGTAGTTTGTGGTGATCACATCATCTGTGATCGGCATAAATCGCTATGGGGCGAGCTTGCCCGCGAAGGTGGCACAAACGCATACACTCCAGCGATTGACGAGGGATGGCCTGCCGCTCAGTCTTCCGGCTCCATTTTTACTCGCGGAAACAGTCGATGCCCTTCGTAACGATAGACGGACAGGCCCTTCACTACATCGATCAAGGCACCGGCCCGGCGGTTCTGCTGGCCGGTAGTTACCTGTGGGACCAGGCCATGTGGGCGCCGCAGATTGCTGCGCTCTCGCAGCAGTATCGTGTGATCGCCCTGGACCTGTGGGGGCACGGCCAATCCGGGCCGTTGCCTGTCGGTACGACGTCCCTGGATGACCTGGCGCGTCAGGCCCTGGTCCTGCTCGACCATCTGGACATCGAGCGGGTCACGCTGGTCGGCCTGTCGGTCGGCGGCATGTGGGGCGTGCGCCTGGCCTTATCGGCAGCGCACCGGCTCAATGGCCTGGTGTTGATGGACACCTACGCCGGCGCCGAACCGGAGCCGACTCGCCAGTATTACTTTTCACTGTTGAAGCAGATCGAAGAGGCGGGTGTCATCACGCCAGCGCTGCTGGATATCGTGGTGCCGATTTTCTTCCGGCCGGGTATTGATCCGCAGTCGGCACTCTACCGGGATTTTTATGCTTCCCTGGCGGCTCTACCTGCGGATCGCCTGCGTGAAAGCATCGTGCCGATGGGGCGGATTACGTTTGGGCGCGATGATCAGTTATCGCGTCTGGGCGAACTGGATGCGGCGAACACGCTGGTGATGTGCGGCGATCAGGACAAGCCTCGGCCACCGGGTGAAGCCCGTGATATGGCCGAGTTGATTGGCTGCCCGTGGGTGCTGGTGCCGGAGGCGGGGCATATTTCCAATCTGGAGAATCCGGACTTTGTCACCCAAGCGTTGCTGGAGTTTTTGGCTGAGCGCAATCCGGCGTAGGGTTTGCAAAAAAGATCGTCCGAACGCGGCCCGCGTTCGGACGATCTTTTGATCTTGCTTACTTCGGTCCGAGAATCTTCGCCAGTTTGTCCGGTGACGGCGCGCCTTGCTGCTGTTGCAGATTGCCCTTGTCGTCCATGTAGAAAATCGCCGGCGTCGCCTGCAACTCCAGTTCTTCCATCAATTGCATGTTGGCCGCGAACTTTGCCTGAATCGCCGGCGGCACTTCCTTCAAGGCCTTGAGCGAACTGTCCTTGCCGGAGGCTTCGTGGTCCTGCAGGGCTTTTTCCGGGTCCTTGGCTGCGAGCAGTGCGGCGGATTTCCCCGGGCTGTCTTCACGGATGATGCCCACCATGATGTGGCGCAACTGCACCTTGCCAGCCTTGACCCACGGCCGGGCCTGTTCCCAGAACATGTTGCAGTATGGGCAGTTCGGGTCACTGAACAGGTACACCACGCGCGGTGCATCCTTCTTGCCGTCGCCGATCCAGTTGCTGGTTTCGAACTTGGCCCAGACTTCCTTGGCCATCGGGGCATACACCAGTTTCTGCAATGGCGCGCTGCTCAGGTCATTGCCCTCGGCGTCATACAGGTTGCCCAGCAACACGTGTTTGCCATCCGGGGTCAGGTACAGCGCCATGCCGCGGTTCTGGTATTGCGCGGCATAACCGCGCAAGCCGTCGGGGGCGTCGAACTGGCCGACGATTTTCGCGCCCTTGGCCTCGATTTTCTTGATCGCATCGGGCAACTCTTCGGCCTGCACCGATGGCAGGTGCAACAGGGCAGCACCGAGGCTCAGGGTCAGCAGGTGGCGGAGGCGGGACATGGCAGTTTCCTTGAAGAGGTGACGGGTACGGTGTCGAAGTTTTCCAGCGCGCGGGCCAGGCTGGCTTCCGACAACTCGCCCAGATGGCTGCCCAGCAGGCGACCCTCGGGGTTGTAGAACAGCGTAGTCGGTAGCGCCATGGAACCGACGGCCTGGCTCAGGCGTCCGCTGCCGTCGAACAGCACGTTGGACAGGCTCAGGCCTTGGGTTTCCAGAAAGGTCGCGACGCTTTGCATGCTTTCCGCCTGATTGACGAACAGGAACGTCAGGTCCGGTCGTTGTTGCTGGGCGTTTTCCAGCACCGGCATTTCCCGGCGGCACGGCGGGCACCAGGTGGCCCAGAGATTGATCACCAACGGGCCGCCCTTGTAGTCGGCCAGTTGCACGGTTTCGCCGGCGGCGTTGCGCAGGGTGATTTCCGGCAGGCGTGTGCCTTGCTCGTAAATCGACAGGGAGAAGGTCGCCAACAGCCAGAACGCCAGGCCACTGGCCACGCCAAAGCCCAATGGACGGCGCAGACCCGGGCGACGCCAGCCGCGATACAGCGTGGCGAGCAACACCACGACCACCCCCGGCCAGGCGAGAAAACCGCCATCGCGCAGGTCGATGACCTGCCACGGATCATTGCGATAGTGCACCCAATAGGCCGCCACGAAACTGATTCGGGCCGCCAGCATGCCCAGCAGAAACAGGCTGAACAGCACCGACTCGGGGTTTTCACCACCGCGCCTGGCAACCCGCCAGCCGACAAAGGTGGCCAGCGCCAGCGCACTGATCAGCAGCAGGTGATTAAGCGCAATGGCAAAGGTGCCGAGGGTGAAGGTCAGCATTAACGGGCGTCTCGGGTGATGGTCCAGCGTTGCAGGAAAGTGTCGGCATCGACCTCGCCGGTGATGCGTTGGCTGCGCCGCTCTTCGCCGTCCGCGCCAATCCACAGCAGGCTCGGCGGCCCTGGCACTTTGTAGCGGCCGAGCAGTTCGCGGCTGGCGGCATTGTCGGCGGTGACGTCCAGTCGGAGCAAGCGCACATCGCTCAAGGCTTCGAGGACATGAGGTTTGCCGAAGACCTGCTTTTCCATGACTTTGCACGACACGCACCAGTCGGCGTAGTAGTCCAGCAGCACCCACTGGCCCTGAGCGTGTGCGGCGTCGAGTTCCCGTTGCAGTGCCTGCGGATCCTTGACGGTGGTGAAGGCATCGTGGCCAACCGGCACGGTGGCCACAGCCTGGTTCGAGGCGCGGTAGACCAGCAATGGCTTGAACGGATCATCACTGCCAGCGGCCGCACCGATCACCAATAGGCCACCCCATAAACCGAGCAGCAACGAACTGGCGCCAAACAGGTGCGCGATACGACCAAAACCTTCGGACTGTTTCCAGGCGCTGTAGGCCGCGATCAACAGCAGCGCACCGCACAATCCGACCCACAGGGATTCGTCCAGCACCGGGCGCAGCATCAGCAATGCAGTGGCGAGGAACAGGAAGCCGAAAATGCCTTTGACCAGGTTCATCCAGGCGCCGGGCTTGGGCATGAAGCGATTGCCGACGGTCACCAGCAGCAACAGCGGTACACCGATGCCGATGCCCATGGCGAACAGAATCAACCCGCCATGCAGCGCGTTACCGCTTTGCGCGATGTAGAGCAGGGCGCCGGCCAGTGGGGCGGTCATGCACGGTCCCACCAGCAGACCGGACAGCGCCCCTAGCACCCCGGCGCCGATCAGGTTGCCGCCGCGTTGATTGCGCGAGACGTTTTCCAGGCGATCACGCACGGCCACCGGCAGTTGCAGTTCGAAGAAGCCGAACATCGGCAGCGCCAGCAGTACGAATATCGCCGCGAAACTGCCCAGCAGCCAAGGGTTCTGCAACCAGGCTTGCAGGTTCGCCCCGAGAGAGGCGGCCAGTACACCCAGCGCCGCATACACTAGCGCCATGCTGATTACGTAACTGCTGGCCAGGGCGAATCCACGTCTGGGTGTGGCGCCGCTGCCAACGATCAATCCAGCCAGAATCGGCAGCATCGGTAATGAACAAGGCGTGAAGGCCAGCAACAGGCCCAGGCCGAAGAACAGCAAAAGGCTCCAGCCCAGCGCCCGTTGTTGCAAGCTGCTGGCTAGCGCCTGGTCCGGTGCTTCAGTGGCTGCATTCAGCGCATTGGTGTTGCCCAGGTCCACGACCCTGGTCTGTGGCGGATAACACAAGCCGGCATCGGCGCAGCCCTGGTAACTGACCTTGACCTGACCGCTGGCGCCAGCGGGAATCTTCAGCTCCAGGCCTTGGCGGTAGACTTGCTGTTCACCGAAAAACTCGTCGCTGTGCGCTTCACCTTCCGGCAGCGGGGGGTGCTGTTCGACAGGCAATCCGTCGAACTTCAAGCGTTTTTGGTACAGGTAATAGCCGTCGGTGATCTGCCAATAGAGCTGGGTTTCACCGGATTCCAGACGTTCAGAGGTATACGTGAAGGCTTTATCAACCGGGAGAAATTCAGGTTTGGTGTCGAACGGATTGGTTCCGGGCGCCGCTTGAACCAGGCAGGTAAATAGCCAGAGGAAAAAAACAAAAATACCGCGCATCGAAAAAGCCTTAAAAACTGCTATTGCCGAGCACGATGATGGCCGCCGATTAACCGGATGTTAACGAACTGATTCGCGCTGAAAACCGGGTTCACAGCGCGAATCGTCGTCACGGGATTAACGAGGGTCGCTATAGGTCAATCGGTATTCCGACATTGGCGGATGCGTGCGTTTCCACTCCTGTGCAAATGCTTTGCCGGCTGCTTTATCTGTTTCGGACAACGTTTCGGCAATCTGTGAAAAAACATCTGAGATGTTTTGGTATCCCTTGAACTCTTTGTGGCTTTCCATAATCAGCCACATGAGGCCGTAGGCGTTGACTAGATTCTCTTCGAGGCCGTACTCGACATCGATGCCATTTTCATCGTGGTATGCACCGCCAAGCGCATACGCGTAATAGCGCAGAGACCAAACGTCGTTTGTTTCCGTCCATTTAAGCAGCCATTCCTTTCTGACGGGAAGATCATGGCTGATGTGCGGACGATTGCTGTACCAATGTATCGCTTTCGGGAACCCGGCATCGGCTGCACGTTTGAGCCAGCCATCGATAGCCGTTTCGCGTTCATCCGTGTTCGGAATGAGGGAATGATCGTTGTCATAATGCACAGCAAGACTGTATTGCGCTTCGAGAAATCCTGCTTCTGCAGATTTTTTCATCCATTCGATATCTTTGGTTAGTTCATAAAGTTGCAGCATGGCTTCGCTGTCGCCGTGATCGGCGCGCTCCTCTGCAAGCTCTTTCGCTTTGGCAAGCGAGGTTTCATCAGCTAATCGCAGTAAGGCACGGACGTCGCCCTGGGCACCGGCCTTTACGTACCATTCTCTCTCTGCATGGGTTTTATCCTCCTCTTTGAGACTTCTTTCCCGGAGTGTGATGACCTGTGCGAGTGCATACTGCGAATCGCGGTCCCCTGCGGTGGCGGCAATCATGAGATAGGCCTCCGATTCCCGATATTCCCCCAGGTTGTAAAGTTGCAGACCTTTTTTCCTGGCGGCTTTTTGCTCATCGTTCAGTTGGGTGATCAGTGAGCCAAGCGTGTTGAGCAAATTGAACAAAGACGTCAATGCGTCCGCGTGTATATACATGGTCAATACCTGTGTTGATGGAAGTTTGGGTGGTACGTCACACAGGTTATTCAGGCAGGAGGGTGCAGGTGCGGTACATATTTATAGGATGCCAGACAAACCATCAGTCTTGAGAAATGACTGTCAGCAGCCGGTCAAGGCATAATCCTGGCTTAACCCGGTGTCTTTTTAATCAATGTCTTTCGACAGGGTTTTCCATGCACATACTGGTTTGCGAAGACGATGAATTGATCGCCAGCGGTATCGTCGCCGGCCTGACCGCCCAGGGCCTGACCGTGGAACACGTCGCCACGGCGTCCGCCGCACGGGCGATGCTCAAGGTCGCGGAGTTTGATGTCATGGTGCTCGATCTCGGCCTGCCCGATGAAGATGGCCTCAAGTTGCTGCAGCAGTTGCGTCACCATGGCCTGGAAATCCCGGTGCTGATCCTCACCGCCCGGGACTCGGTCACTGACCGCGTCGATGGCCTGCAAGCCGGCGCCGACGATTATCTGCTCAAGCCGTTCGACTTGCGCGAGCTCGCTGCGCGCTTGCACACGCTGTTGCGGCGGGTGGCGGGGCGCAGCGTCAACCTGATCGAGCATGGTGCCCTGACCTACGACCCGAGCAGCCGCGAAACCACGCTCGCAGGGCAGCCGGTGGACCTGTCGCGTCGTGAACAATCTTTGTTGCAGGCTTTGCTGCATAACCGTGGCCGCGTGTTATCCACCGAGCAACTCAAGGACAGCGTCTACGGTTTCAACGACGAGCTGGAGAGCAACGCCCTCAACGTCCATATCCATCACCTGCGGCGCAAGCTCGGCAACGGCATTGTCGAGACCGTGCGCGGCCTGGGCTATCGCCTGGGGCCGGCTGATGGCGGAGAAGAATCGAAGTGATGAGCCTGCGTTTGCGCCTGAGCCTGACGCTCGGAGCCGCCTTTGCCTTGATCTGGGCCCTGGCCGCGGCCTGGATGCTCAGCGATTTGCGCAATCAAATGATGTTTTCCCTCGACCAGCGGCTGGTGGCGTCGGCGCGCATGGTCGCCGGACTGATGGAGCAACTGCCGCCCGTGCCGAGCAAGGGCGAGGGCACTCATTTCAGCGCCGAACAACTGAACATTCCGGGCGGCATGGCGTGCCAGGTCAGCTCGTTGCGCGGTGAGATCCTCGCCCGCAGTCACACCGATCCGCAGCAGACCCTGGAGGCCGAGAAACTTGGTTTTCACGATCAGATGATCGACGGCGCGCCGTGGCGCAGTTTTACCCTGGCCCGTGGCGATCTGCGCATCACTACCGCCGACCGGCAGATCGAGCGCGAGGCGTTGAACATGTCGATTCTGCTGGCCGCTTCGGTTCCGGTGGGCGTGGCGCTGCTCGGTTGCCTGTGTTTGCTCTGGCTGGGCATCGGCCAGGGGCTGGCGCCCCTCAACCGCATGCGCGACGCCTTGATGCGCCGCAGCGCCGACTCCCTCGAACCGTTGCAGATCCAGCCACTGCCCAGCGAGCTGCAACCCTTGCTGGAAACCCAGAACCAATTGCTCCAGCGCATCGGCAAGACCATCGAGCGCGAACGTCGCCTGACCGGTGACGCGGCCCACGAACTGCGCAGCCCGCTGACCGCGATCAAGACCCACCTGCAAGTGGCGCGGATGACTGACGGCAGCGCCCGGGACCAGTCCCTGGCCCGGGCCGAAGAGGGTGCCGACCGCATGCACCGGACCCTCGAACAATTGCTGTTGCTGGCGCGCGTCGAAGGCAGTCTGTCGTTTGACGACGGTGTGCAATGCAACGCCGAGCAAGTGGCGAAGCTGGCGATCCAGGACGCGGCGAGCGGCGATCGCCAGCGCATCAGGTTTCAGGCACCGGGCAAGGTATCCGCCGCGCCGGTACAAATGCCCGCCGTGTTGTCGATTGCCGCGCTGCGCAACTTGCTCGACAACGCACTGCGCCATACCCCCGCCGACAAAACAGTGGAGTTGAGCCTGGAGACCACCGGCAATCGTGTGCAGTTCGTGGTGCGCGATCATGGGTCGGGGATTGCCGAAGAAGACCTGCAACATCTGACCCAGCGCTTCTGGCGCAACGGCCAGAGCACCGGTTGTGGTCTGGGACTGGCGATTGTCCAGGCCATCGTTCAGCGTTGCGGTTGCACCCTGCATTTCGATAGCCGGCCGGACGGCTTGCGGGTTGAGCTGACGATGCCGCTGCAACCGGTCTGAAAAACACCGCTGAACCCTGTGGGAGCGGGCTTGCTCGCGAAGGCGGCGTAACAGTCGACATAAATGTTGAATGTGATGGCCTCTTCGCGAGCAAGCCCGCTCCCACAGGGTATTGCGGTGACCGCCAAGAAAGCGGATTGAAAGTCTAAATCCCCGCCTCGCTGATGCGTTTCCAAAGCAGGAAAACCTGACAAGTGCGCCCCGTGACCGGAGCGCGCACCTGCCCGGTGTGCAGTTTTGGTCACTATCCACAGCGTATTGAGGGGTCGAGAGATGTCAGTCGCTACCAGCCTTATCGAAGAGCAGCCGGCGACGTCCGCCGAGACGCTTTATCAATTCAACGAATCGCCGCTGCTGGCCCGTCAGAGCCGGCAGGAATCCAACGCCCGCAGCTATCCACGACGCATCCCCTTGGCACTCAAGCGCGCCAAGGGCATCTACGTCGAGGATGTCGAAGGCCGAACCTTCATCGATTGCCTGGCCGGAGCCGGAACCCTGGCCCTGGGGCACAACCACCCGGTGGTGATCGAAGCCATCCAGCAAGTGCTGAGCGATGAACTGCCGCTGCATACCCTCGACCTGACCACGCCGGTCAAGGACCGGTTCGTCCAGGACTTGTTCGGCTTGCTGCCACCAGCCCTGGCCGCTGAAGCGAAGATCCAGTTCTGCGGCCCGACCGGTACCGACGCCGTGGAAGCGGCACTGAAACTGGTGCGTACCGCCACTGGGCGCAGCACCGTGCTGTCGTTCCAGGGTGGTTACCACGGCATGAGTCAGGGCGCGTTGAGTCTGATGGGCAGCCTGGGGCCGAAAAAGCCTCTGGGCGCCTTGCTCGGCAGTGGCGTGCAGTTCATGCCGTACCCTTACGATTACCGCTGCCCGTTCGGGCTTGGCGGCGTGCAAGGGGTCAAGGCCAACCTGAGTTACCTGGAAAACCTGCTCAACGATCCCGAGGCTGGCGTGCAATTGCCGGCGGCAGTGATCGTGGAAGTGGTGCAGGGCGAGGGCGGGGTGATCCCGGCGGATCTGGACTGGCTGCGCGGTCTGCGGCGGATCACCGAACAGGCGGGTGTCGCGCTGATCGTCGATGAAATCCAGAGTGGCTTCGCCCGCACCGGCAAGATGTTCGCCTTCGAGCACGCCGGGATCATTCCCGATGTCGTGGTGCTGTCCAAGGCCATCGGCGGCAGCCTGCCGCTGGCGGTGGTGGTCTATCGCGACTGGCTCGACACCTGGCTGCCGGGCGCCCATGCCGGGACATTCCGAGGTAACCAGATGGCCATGGCCGCCGGCTCCGCGGTGATGCGTTATCTGGTCGATCACAAGGTCTGCGAGCATGCCGCCGCGATGGGCGAGCGCCTGGCCGAGCACCTGCGCATCCTGCAGCGGGACTTCCCGCAACTGGGTGACATTCGCGGGCGTGGCTTGATGCTTGGCGTCGAACTGGTCGACCCGACGGGCGCTCTGGATGCCCAAGGCCATCCGCCGGCCTTCGCCCGCCTGGCACCCCTGGTGCAGCGCGAATGCCTCAAGCGTGGCTTGATCCTGGAACTCGGTGGCCGCCATGGCGCGGTGGTGCGCTTCCTGCCGCCGCTGGTGATTACTGCTGCGCAGATCGATCGCGTGGCCGAAATCTTCGGTCGGGCCCTGGTCGCCGCCACTGCCAATCCCTAAATTTCCCGCCCGGCGGAACGTTCTTTCTACATAACGGCTGCGCACACGGCGCAGCCCGCCCGAAAACGATGGAGAGACAGCATGACGTCAGTATTCGACCGTGAGGACATCCTCTTTCAGGTCGTGGTCAACCACGAAGAGCAATACTCGATCTGGCCCGACTACAAAGCCGTGCCACAAGGCTGGCGCACAGTAGGCAAAGGCGGGCTGAAAAAGGAATGCCTGGCTTACATTGAAGAGACCTGGACCGACATGCGTCCGTTGAGCCTGCGGCAGAAAATGGACGAGCAGGCGGCTGTGGCGCACTGAACCGTCATGCAAAAAGAAGCCCGCTGGACTGGTGACAGTCAGCGGGCTTTTTCAGGTCTGGAGTCTTGTGTCGCCTATCAGGCCGCTATCGCGAGCAAGCTCGCTCCCACAGTGATCTGCGGCATGGCACAAATCCTGTGGGAGCGAGCTTGCTCGCGATGAACGATAACGCGGTCGTACTGACCTTAAACGCCGCTCAAACCCTTGATCAGCAAATCCACATTCCCCTCAAGCTCCGCCACCGGATCCTCGGCATCGGTGCTCAACACCACCAACCGGCTACCCGACCCGGCAATCACCGCTTTGAGTGCATCCGACGGCTGCCGGTGATGCAGCACCACCGCCACGTCATTGTCCTTGAGCGTCGTGGCCAATTGCGTGAGCGCTTCGGGTGTCCACTCGGCATCGGCGCGTGCGTCCTGGCCGATCAATTCCAGATTGAGACTGCCGATCAGGTAGCTGAAGTGATCGCTGAGGCTCATCACACTCAAGTTGTCCGCATTGGCCAGCCGCGCTTCGCTGTCGGCACTGAGCTTGAGCAAACGCTGCTTGAGCGCTGCCAGGTTGGCGTCGATTTTCGGCTTGGCCTCGGGAGCCAGGCGTACCAGGTCCGCCGCCATCACATCGGCCATGCGTCCCATGTTATTGCTGGAGAACCACGGCTGACTGTTCAGCCCGTCGACCTTGTTGTCGGGCTGTACGGCTATGCCGGGCAGGGCGCCGTCCACCGGGCGGGCGGCGTCGACTTCGACGATGCGGATATTGCTGCGCCGGGAGACCGGGTACAGCGGGTCATCCGGCCACAGTGAACGCAGGCCGATCACCGCATCGGCATCGTCCGCCAGCCCGGCCAGTGCCGGGGCGCCACGGCCGGTGAAGTAGGCGGTCTGGCGGCTGCCGGGCAGGTTGGCCGGGGCCGCGCGTTCGAGGCTGACATCGGTGCCCTTGAGCAAGGCTTCGCCCAGGCCATAGGTAATCGGCAAGGAGGCCAGCACGCGCAGCGGTTTACCGTTGTCGGCGGCGCTGGTCGTTGTCGCCAGTCCACACAGGGCGACGGCGAGGGTCAGTTGGCGCAGTGAAAAAGTCATTTATCCAAGGTTCCCTTTCAGGCTGGGGACGACGCCGCGCGCGAGGGCGGCCAGGGCGAAGGCGATACCGGCCACGAGGATGATCGCGGCACCGGAAGGGATCGGCAGGTCAAAGACGATCGGCGCGAGAATCCCGCACAGCGTGCTGACCGTGGCGATCAGCACCGAACACCAGAAAAAGCCCTTCAGCGATTGGCTGAGCAGGCGTGCCGCGGCGGCCGGAATCACCAGCAGGGCGCCCACCAGAATCGCGCCGATGACCTTCACGGCGGCGACGGTGATCAGCGTCACCAGAATCACGAACAGATAATCCAGGGTTTTCACCGCCACCCCGCGTACCGCCGCCAGCTGCGGATTGAAACTGGCGAGCATGATGCGGTTGTACAACGGCAAGGCCAGGGCCATGACCAGCGAACCGACGATGGCCAGCACCAGCAGGTCATTGCCGTTGACCGTCAGCACCGAACCGAACAGTACGTTTTCCAGAATGTGCACGTTGATCTTGCCCGCCAGAATCAGCAGCAGGCTCGCGCCCAGGGCGAGCGACACCGAGAGAAACACACCGATCAAGGTGTCTGGCGCCAGGCCGGTGCGGTTGCGCAGGTAATTGAGCAGGATGCCGAACAGCAGGCAGTAGCCGAACAGGCTGCCGTAAGGCCCGGTGTAGGGTTCGCCGAGCAGGATGCCGATGGCCACGCCGGTCAGCGCAGCGTGACCGACTGCCTCGGAGAAAAACGCGAAGCGCTTGACCACCACCAGCGTGCCCAGGCCTCCCAGCACCGGGCCGATCAGCAGCCCGGCGATCAAGGCGTTGACCACGAACCCATAGGCCAGCGCCTCGGGCAGATAACCCGACGACGCCCAGCCCTGGACCATCAGGCGAAAAGCTTCGTAACTCATCAGGCAAGGCTCCGTGGGTGGGTCGAGAACAGGGTCAACAGACGCTCTGGTGTCAGCGCCTGTTGCGGCGTGGCGTCGAACAGCACCCGGCGATTGAGCCCGGTGACGTGATCGGCCAGGCGCCCGACCGCTTCCAGGTCGTGCTCAATCCACAGCACGGTGATGCCCGCCGCTCGCCAGTCGCCGAGCAAACGTTCGAACACCCGGATGCCGGCCTCATCGAGGGCCGACATGGGTTCGTCGAGCACCAGCAATTGCGGAGGCGGAATCAGCCCCTGGGCCAGCAACACCCGTTGCCGTTCGCCGCCGGACAGCGCGCCCATGCGGCGCTTGCGTTTGTCCTGCATGCCGACCCGCTCCAGCGCCTCGCCAATCGCCGCCGCGTAGTGTTTGCTCAAGCCGAGAAAGGCCGGGCGACGCTGGCACATGGCGGCCATGAAATCGTCGACGGTCATCGGCAAGCCCCGGTCGAACTCCAGCGCCTGTGGCACATAGCCGATGGTCCCCGGTTCAGCGGGCCATTGCAGGCTCAAGCGGCCCTGGTGGGGCATCTGCCCGAGCAGGGTCTTGATCAGCGAACTCTTGCCGCCGCCGTTGGGGCCGACCAGTGCGTGCACGCTGCCGGGGCGGACCTTGAAGGTCACCTGGTCGAGGATCGTCGTGCGGCCAAGGGTCAGGCAGACGTCAGCAAAATCCACGGTCGGTCCGAGAACCTGTGGGAGCGAGCTTGCTCGCGATTGCGGTGTGTCATTCAATGATGATGTTGCATGGCCGGACGCCTTCGCGAGCAGGCTCGCTCCTACCGGGGATTCTGCATCGGCCAGAATGGTTTCTTTCGATGTCATTGGCCGGACTCCTGAATCGCCCGCACCACGGTGTCGAGGTTGCCGGTCATTTCCTTTTCGTACTTGTCGGCGCTGTATTCACCGTAGGAGATGTGCGACAGCGGATACAGCTTCACCCCGGATTCACGCTGGATGGTGTCGACGTAAGTGGAAGGGAAGTCCATCTCCGAGAAGATCACCTTTACGTCCAGCTCACGCAGTTGATCGATGGTTTTTTTCAGCTGGCTCGGGCTTGGCTCGATACCGTGGGCCGGCTCGACCACAGCTGTCACTTCGAGGCCGAACTCACGCAGCAGGTAGTCGTAGGCCGCGTGCACCGTGGCCACCCGCAGTTCGGCGCTCGGTGCCTGGGTCAGTTTGGCCAGGGCGTCGGCGCGCATCTTGCGCAAGCGCTTGCCGTAGGCGCGGGCATTTTCGGTATAGGTCTTGGCATTGACCGGATCGAGCTTGCCCAGCTCCCGGGCGATGTTGTTGACCTGGGCAATCGAGGCGCTGATCGACAGGAAGGTGTGCGGGTTCACCACTTTGCCGGCACCGCGAGCGGCCACGCCGGTGGCGGCCAGCAGCGGTACGTTTTCGTTGGCTTCGATCACCGGGACCTTTGGGGTTTCGCTGGCGGCGATCATGCGGTCGGCGAAATCGTCATGACCTACGCCGTTGAGCACGATCACGTCCAGCCCGCTGATGCGCTTGATGTCTTCGGCGCGGGGCTCGTAGGCATGCGGGTTGAAACCGGCCGGAATCAGCGGCACCACTTCGGCCTTGTCGCCGACGATGTTCGCCACGTAGCTGTAGTAGGGATGCAGGGTGATGCCGATGCGCAGACGCTTGGCTTCATCAGCGCTGGCCAGTGAGGGCAGCAGGCAGGCGAGCAAGCCGACCAGCAGCAGGCGTAAAAAACAACGGTGAGATGAATTGGGCATGGGAAAGCGGTCTTCTCTCGGAAAAAGGCGAGGGTTCAGTGCTGGTGCTGGCGGGTCACGCCGGCATCGAATTGCGCGACGATTTGCTGCCAGCCAGCGCTTTCGAGCGCGGCGTCGCTTAGGTCGGCTGGTGCCGTGAGCTTGCTGGCGCGGTTGAGCCAGATGTCCGGTGCATCATTGGCTGCGGCCAGGCGCATCAGGAATGAGCCGGCGACCGTCGGCGCCTGGCTCTGGCCGAAATAGGCCTTGGCGTCGAGCAATTGCCAGGCATGGCCGCCCCGACTGACGGCGCTGGCGTCCCGGGCAAACGGGGCAAACCCTTCCTCGGCCAGCACTTCGGGTGTCGGCAACGTTTGCTGCTCCTGGCGCAGCAGCTGGATCTCGTCCAGCGTCACCCGCAGATCGGCGTAGATACCTTGCTCGGATGGACTGAGGTCACGGCGCGCATCCAGTTGATGGCTGCTGACACTGCTTACCTCATGGGGTTCGCCGCGCCAGAGCACCACCGAGCCGGCCACCGCCAGGATCATCAGGCACAGCAACAGAACGTAGAGGGTTTCGTGACCGGCCCCGGCCGGGCGCACGACTTGGGTCGTTGGAGTGCTCATGGTGCCTCGATGTCCGCTTGGTCGATTTCCACGACGTGACCGGGGCCGGCATCGAACAGCACATAGAATTCGGCGCCGGGCTTCTTGAAGGTCAGGGTCGAATCAGGCCCGAGCTTGCCCGGCACCAGAATGGTTTCGTCGTAGCCGATCACATCGAGGGTCACACCCGGAGCACCGCTGCCGTCGGAAAAACCGCCGGTGCACTTGATCTGCTCCGCGTCGATGGCCTTGCACTCGCACATCGGGTTGTGGGCCAGGGTGCTGGCGCTGAAGCCGGCGCAGAGCACCAGCAACATGGCGTTGAGCGGGCGAAGAGGGTTGATCATGGTTTGCCTCCTTGTTTGTTCAACCAGGCGATGGTGGCGGGGGAGGCCTGGCTCAAAGGAATGGATGCCTGATGCATGGCGCCGTCCCAGCCTTCCATGGTGATCCACAGTTCGGCGTCGGCCCTGGTCTTTTCCGGGACGGGCAGCGAAGCGCCCATGCGGTAGGGCGTGCCGAAGAAAATCACCCCGGCGGCGCGCAGGCTGCGGGGCTTGCCGATGCGCAGGTAAGTGGCCTTGACCTGGTCGATACAGGCCTCGCACAGTGCTGCGTTGAAACCCTTCATGTAGCCGGCTGGGCCTTCGAGCATCGGGGCTGAATTGCGCAATTCAGCCAGGCGCAAGCTCCAGGGGCCGATCCGGACTTCGCCGACTTCCCGTTCGCCAAGGCCGCTGTCGCCGCGCATCAATGCCTCGTCGGCGAAGTACTTGGGCATGAAGCCGAGTGGAACCAGCAACAACAGGACGTTCAGGTGAAAGCGCCATTTGTGCCAGAACAGGCTCAGGCGCGAAGGTTGCGGGGCTGCAATGTCTTTGCTCACAGTTCGACCTCCGACACTTCGTGGTTCGTGGCCGGTTGCGCCGCGGTGTCGCGTTGTTTTTTGTTGCTGCGTTTGAAGGCATTGGCCGTGGCCAGCGCCGTGCGCCTGGTCCAGATCAGCAGACCGCTGAGCACCATCATGCTCAGCAGCAGGCCGAAGAATGCCCAGATCAGCTTGATCCACAGTCCGCCGAAGTCGCCGGTGTGCAGCGGGCGCATGGACTCGGTGACGAACTCCAGGGCCGAGCGGTCCGAAATCAGGCGCGAGGCGGCGATTTCGCCGTTGTACGGGTTGATCGTGGCGGTCTGGAACATCAACGGATACCAACCGCGCCCACCGACATCCAGGTGGCTGTAGGCATTGCCCGGGAGGCTGACGAAACTGGCCTCCAGTCCGGAAATTTTCTGTGTGGCGATTTCAACCGCGCGGTCAAGGTCGATACGCGGCGGGGGCGAGCCATCGGCTGACAGCGGCACCGCTTCGCGGGACATCGCCGGGATGATCTTTTCCGTGGAAATGGAAATCTGGTTATCGAACAGCAATGCCTGGATCAGGAACCAGGTGCCGGTGACGGAAATCACCGCGATGAACCAGATCGACCAGATGCCGCTCAAGCGATGAAAGTCGCCCCAGAAAATTCGCGCGCCATGACGAATGCGCAGGGTCGGACGGAAGAAGCCTTTCCAGAAGCGTTTGTAGACCACCAGTCCCGTGACCAGCGAAGCCAGCAACGGCAGGCCAAGAAACGACACCAGGTACCAGCCCCAACTGTAGCCATTGGTAAAAGGCACCAGCCACCAGCCGTGCAGCGCCCGGGTGAAGGCGCGGAAGTTGAACTGCGGCGCGACACCCTGGATCACGCCGCTGTACGGATTGACATAAATCACCACCGAGCGCCCGTCGGGGTAGCTGACTTCGACATCCAGGGCGAAGTGCGACTCGTCGGGGCGGCTGATGCTCTGCACTACGGTCTGCGGTTCGGCCTTGTTGATGGCCTCGATGACCTGCTGGTAGCTGAGCAGCGGAGCATCGTCCGAGGGTTGGCTGGCGCGCATTGGCGGGTTGGCCAGCCAGACGATCTCCTGGCTGATGACGGCCAGGGTGCCGGTTACACAGACGATCAGCACGAAAAACCAGATCGGCAATGCCAGCCAGCTATGGACCAGGAACCAGATCTTTGAACGGGACTTCTTTGACATGTTGGAGGTCTTGGCTGGATGAGAGGCGGCTCGGCTGCGGGCTTCGCAGGGATGAGCGCCCTGAAGGTCCAGTCGTGGCTTTTGCCTACGCGAAAGGACTGCATCTATGTAGGACGGATGAGCAGGGGAAATCCCGAAAGGGGAAATGAAAGAAAATGTTTCTCATTGCCGACGGCTGTGGGCGGGCTTGCTTGCGCAAGTGATCAGCAAGTCGGCGGTGCTGCAGAAGGCGGGGCCCTTGTGGGAGCGAGCCTGCTCGCGAAGAGGCCCGCTCCATCACCAGGGATTTCAACCCTGGGCGAACATCTCCTTGGCCCGTTGCTCGATCTGCTCCTGGGTCAGGTCTTCCTTGTGCGTGGCCAGGAACCACAGGTGCCCGTAGGGATCCTTCAAGGTCCCTGAACGGTCGCCGTAAAACTGATCCTTGACCTCCGATACAACGGTTGCACCGGCATCGATCGCCTGTTTGTAGGACTTGTCGACATCTGTCACATACAAATGCAGACCCACGGACGGCGAATTGTCCGGGTTGCTCAGCGGCCCCTGATCGCACGGTGTGCCCAACATGATCGGGCAATCGCCGATGCGCAGTTCCGCGTGGCCGACACCGCCATCGGGCGTGTCCAGGCGCATGATTTCAATGGCGCCGAAGGCTTTTTTGTAGAAAGCGATGGCATCGGCGGCTTTGTTGATGCCCAGATAGGGGGTGACGCTGTGATATCCCTCTGGAATGGGTTTGACGCTCATGATGGATCTCCCTGTTGTTGTTTTGTGAATGGAAAGTACCTGTGCCGTTGTACGACCGAATAAATATAGGCCAGCCTCTTTCGCACCCACCGAGTGCCCGACGAGCAGCAGCGCCACACAATTGCCATCAAGTCGGCTCCAACCAGTGCGCGCCCGGCCCGCGTTCTCCCGGCACATCGACAATGATCGCCATTTCTTGATAGCCACTATTAAAAGCGTTGATTTCTGCTGTCCGGGAGGCGCGGGTAGCCTGTGTTCATTGCTTCGAACCCAGTCGCCAGGACGCCAGAAATGAAACCGATGATTGCTGCTTTGCTGATGCTCGCCGTCTCCGTACTCGCCGGATGTGCCAGCCATGTTTCCCCTGAGCTTCGGCCTTACACGGCTGAAGAAAGCAAGGAACTTGCCCTGGAGGCGCTGAACCGCCGTGGGTTGTCCTTCGACGAATACCACGCGAAAAAAGCCGAACTGCTCGGCCAGCCGCAAAAGTCGTTCAACTTCGACAACCAGGGTGAAATGAACGCCGGGCGGTCTGTACAGCTTCACGGTCGTCCAAGCTGAGGCGAAACTGTACTGCTTCAAGTTTTGCGTAACTGTCCATGGGTTTCGCCGAGGGTGTGCGATAGGGTCAACACCTGACCGACCCTGACGGACTGCCACCCATGACGCTCTCTCTCGACCTGCTGCTGGGCTTCGCCCTGTTTGCCCTCGTCACCTCGATCACGCCCGGCCCGAACAACACCATGTTGCTGGCATCGGGGGTGAACTTCGGCTTTAACCGCACCATTCCGCACATGCTCGGCATCACCTGTGGCTTCTTTGTACTGGTGGTGGCGGTCGGTTTTGGCCTAGGCGCGGTGTTCCAGACTTACCCTTTGCTCTACACCGTTCTGCGTTATGTGGGGGCGGCGTATTTGCTGTATCTGGCGTGGAAAATCGCCCATTCCGGGCCCATGTCGGAGAGTCAGCAGGGCGAGGCGAAACCGATCAGCTATTTGGGCGCCGCCGCGTTCCAGTGGGTCAATCCCAAGGCCTGGATCATGGCCATTGGCGCCATCAGCACCTACACACCGATGCAGGGTTATTTCACGAATGTGATCGTGATCGCGGCCGTCTTTGCGATCATCAACCTGCCGAGTGTCGGTGTCTGGGCCGCGTGCGGCACGCTGTTGCGCAATGTTCTGAAGGATCGTCGCTGGTTGCGCCTGTTCAATTGGGGCATGGCCGCGCTGCTCGTGGGTTCGCTGTATCCGCTGTTGCTTGAAAGCTTTAGCTGACGCATTGCTTCAACCGGTTGCCCGATGCCTGTTAAGCTGACTTTTCAGGAGCGTTCCTACGCACTATTAAATGAAGTAATTCTTCTTTAACGGCATCCGATCAGGTATTGGTAGCGTTCTGAAAACAGCGCGCAGCTCACAAGGCTGCGCTTTGCCGTTTGCAGTCACGAGCTTCCTGATCCCGGAACACGCTCTGCGAGTCTTTTATGAATAAACGTCCGTTGTATTTCGATTACGCCGCCACCACGCCGGTGGATGAGCGGGTCATCAAGGTGATGGTCGAGTGTCTGGGTTTTACCGGCAATTTCGGCAACCCGGCCTCCAGCTCCCACGTCTTCGGCCAGCAGGCCCGGCAATCGGTCGAACAGGCGCGACGCCAGGTCGCCGAACTGGTCGGCGCGACGCCCGGGCAGATCGTCTGGACCTCCGGCGCCACCGAATCCAACAATCTCGCGCTCAAAGGCGTGACCCAGGCCCGCGGCACTGGCGGCGGCCATATCATCACCAGCCAGATCGAACACAAGGCCATTCTCGATACCGCCCGGCAACTGCAGGAGGCCGGAGTCGCGCTGACCTACCTGGTGCCGGACGCCGAGGGCCTGATCACGGCGCAAGCGGTCAGCGAAGCCATGCGCGAGGACACCTTCCTGGTGTCGCTGATGCTGGTCAACAACGAACTGGGCACCCTGAACGACATTCCCGCCATCGGTCAGGTCGTGCGTGATCGCGGGGCGTTGTTCCATGTCGACGCCGCACAGGGCGCGGGCAAAGTGGCGATCGATCTCGCGCAGTGGCCGGTGGACCTGATGTCGTTTTCCGCGCACAAGCTCTACGGCCCCAAGGGCATCGGCGCGTTGTACGTCGGTCCGCGTGCACAACAGCGTTTGCAGGCGCAGATCCATGGCGGCGGGCATGAGGGCGGTTTACGCTCCGGCACGCTGGCGACCCATCAGATCGTGGCCATGGGCGCGGCCTTTGCACTGGCAGCGGCTGCGTTCGATGAAGAGAAAGCTACCATGGTGCGCTTGCGTGAACGCTTGCTCGAGCAATTGCGGAGCATTCCCGGCATACGTCTCAACGGCAGCCCGACCCGGCGTATTCCCCATACCTTGAGCCTGACCTTCGACGAGGGCGAGTTCAACCCGGCGGCGTTGCTGGCCTCGATCGCGTTTTCCGCGACCTCGGCCTGCAATTCCGCGAGCAATACCCCATCCCATGTACTGCTGGCCCTGGGGCACGATGCCCGCTCCGCCAGTC
This sequence comes from Pseudomonas sp. S2_F07, assembly GCF_054668325.1. Classification (NCBI taxonomy): domain Bacteria; kingdom Pseudomonadati; phylum Pseudomonadota; class Gammaproteobacteria; order Pseudomonadales; family Pseudomonadaceae; genus Pseudomonas; species Pseudomonas sp. S2_F07. Next base: position 2,029,945 of record NZ_CP162758.1, on the reverse strand, counting down.
GCACCATCCGCTTGAGCCTCGGGCGTTTCACCACCGAGCAGGACATCGACCAGGCGGTTCAACTGATCAAGGCAGCCTGCGTCAGTGCTCCGGCTTTCTGGCAATAGGGCAACGAAGCGCCGACGTTGATCGGCACTCAACAATAATGATGACGTGGTTAGCAGGAGACACGATGAATACGCAGCTTTCGATCAATGGATCGGTGCCCCAGCGCCTGGCGCAAACCCGCGAACTGATGAGCCGGGAGGGCATTCACGCCTTGCTGGTGCCGTCGGCCGACCCGCACTTGTCCGAATACTTGCCGGGTTACTGGCAGGGGCGCCAGTGGTTGTCGGGTTTCCATGGTTCGGTCGGCACCCTGATCGTGACCCCGGACTTTGCCGGCGTCTGGGCCGACAGCCGTTATTGGGAGCAGGCGACCAAGGAACTCAAGGGCAGCGGCATTGAACTGGTCAAGCTGCAACCGGGTCAGCCCGGGCCACTGGAGTGGCTGGCCGAGCAAACCCCCGAGGGGGGCGTTGTCGCGGTCGATGGCGCGGTCATGGCGGTGGCATCGGCACGGACCCTGGGCACCAGGCTTGAAGAGCGCGGCGCTCGCCTGCGCACCGACATCGACCTGCTGAGCGGCGTCTGGACCGACCGTCCAGGGCTGCCGGACGAACCGATCTATCAGCACTTGCCTCCACAGGCGACCGTCAGCCGTGGCGAAAAACTTGCCAAACTGCGTGAAACCCTTCAGGCGCGGGGTGCCGACTGGCATTTCATCGCCACCCTCGATGACATCGCCTGGCTGTTTAACCTGCGCGGTGGCGACGTGTCGTTCAACCCGGTGTTTGTTTCTTTCGCCTTGATCAATCAGCAACAGGCCACGCTGTTTGTCGCCTTGAGCAAAGTCAGCGCCGAGCTGCGTGCCATCCTCGAACAGGACGGTGTGACCTTGCGCGATTACAGCGAAGTCGCTGCTGCACTGCGTGCCGTGCCGAGCGGCGCGAGCTTGCAGGTCGACCCGGCGCGGGTCACTGCGGGGTTGCTGGATAACCTCGACAGTGGGGTGAAGCTGATCGAAGGCCTGAACCCGACTACCCTGGCCAAATCGCAAAAGAGCCTGGCCGATGCCGAACACATCCGTCAGGCCATGGAGCAGGACGGCGCAGCGCTGTGCGAATTCTTCGCCTGGCTGGACTCGGCGCTGGGACGCGAGCGCATTACCGAACTGACTATTGATGAAAAACTCACCGCCGCCCGTGAGCGCCGTCCGGATTATGTGTCGCTGAGTTTCAACACCATTGCCGCGTTCAACGCCAATGGCGCGATGCCGCACTACCATGCCACCGAAGAAGAACACGCGGTGATCGAAGGGGACGGCCTGTTGCTGATCGACTCCGGCGGCCAGTACCTGGGCGGTACCACCGACATCACGCGCATGGTTGCGGTGGGCACGCCGACCGATGAGCAAAAGCGCGATTGCACCCGTGTGCTCAAGGGCGTGATTGCATTGTCCCGCGCGCAGTTCCCGAAAGGCATCCTGTCACCGCTGCTCGATGCCATCGCCCGTGCGCCCATCTGGGCGGAAAGTGTCGACTACGGTCACGGCACCGGTCATGGCGTCGGTTACTTCCTGAACGTCCACGAAGGTCCGCAAGTCATCGCTTATCAGGCCGCACCTGCACCGCAAACCGCTATGCAACCCGGCATGATCACGTCCATTGAACCGGGCACCTATCGTCCGGGTCGTTGGGGTGTGCGGATCGAAAACCTGGCGATGAACCGTGAGGCAGGCAAAAGCGAATTCGGCGAGTTCCTGAAGTTCGAAACGTTGACCCTGTGCCCGATCGATACGCGCTGCCTGGAAATCTCTCTGCTGTCGGACGAGGAAAAGCAGTGGTTCAACGCCTACCACACCGAAGTGCGCGAGCGCCTGAGTCCGTTGGTCGAAGGTGCTGCACTTGAGTGGCTGAACACTCGTACTGCGGCTATCTGATCGGTTTGCTGCTATAGCTATTTGTTTATGTGTAGCTCAGGCGCTTTATCCAGCGCCTGAGCCATATAGTCGACAAAGGCTTTGACCCTTGCGGATTGGCGACGATTCGCCGGGGATACGGCATAAATTGGCAGCGACAACGTACTGTAGTCCTGCAAAATCGCGCTCACCCGGCCGGCGCTCAGGTCTTCGCTGAATAGCCATATCGGTGACAGTGCAATCCCCAATCCCCCCAGCACCATTTCGCGGATCGCCTCGGAATTGTTGCTCTGCGCATTGCCCTTGATCCGCACTTCGTGGCGTTGGGTGTCTTTTGTGTACACCCACAGGTTTTGACTGCTCAACAGGTTGAACATCAGGCAGTTGTGCCTGCCCAGTTCCTCCGGTGTTTGCGGTTGACCGTTTTGCCTGAGGTAGTCAGGTGATGCGACGGTGACACGGTGGGTATTGCCGACAAGGCGAGCAATCAGGCCACTGTCGTTCAGGGCTCCGATCCTGAACGTCACGTCCAGCCCTTCGCTGACCAGATCCTGGTTTTGATCGCTCAGTTGCAGGTCGATCTGTACGTCAGGGTAGTGTTTGAGAAAGTCCGGCAAGCGGGGGGCGATCTGCAAGCGTCCGAAACTGACCGACGAGCCGATTTTCAACGGTCCGGCGGCCCTTTCCCGACCGGATTGAAAGCTATGTTCCGCCGCGTCCACGGCGGCGAGGATGAGTCTGCATTCGTTGTAGTACCGCTGACCTTCGTCCGTCAGGGACAACTTGCGGGTACTGCGGGTAATCAGCTTTCCGCCCAATCGGGCTTCCAGTGCTTGCAACACTTTGCTGATGGTCGGCTGGCTGGTCTGCAACTCCCGGGCAACGGCGGAAAAACTGCCCCGTTCGACCACCCGCACGAAAATCGCCATTGCATTGAGTTTGTCCACGGGATCGCTCATTGATGCCGTAATGGAATGATCACTATAGCGGCATGGCGTCTTATCGGCATGAATTGAGCAAGACAAAATCAGTCCTGCATTCACTACTGATGGGACATGGCGAAATGACTGACTTACTGAATATGCGCGCTCTGATGGTTGACTCGGCCAATGCGCCGTTACGTCTGGTTTCCATTGCACGGCCCGTGCCGCAGGCGGGGCAGGTACTGGTCAGGATCAGGGCCAGCGGTGTCAATCCGCTGGACGGCAAAATCCGCTCCGGGCAGGCGACCCATGCGGCTCAACCATTGCCGGCGATAGTGGGGATGGATCTGGCCGGAACCGTAGCGGCGTTGGGGGAGGGCGTCAGCGGCTGGCTGCCGGGAGATGACGTGTATGCGATGGCCACTGGTATTGGCGGTATTCAAGGTTCATTGGCCGAGTACGCGGTGGTCGACGCGCGACTGTTGGCTCGCAAACCACACAACTTGAGCATGCGTGAGGCTGCCGGTTTGCCGCTGGTGCTGATCACCGCTTGGGAAGGTCTGGTCGACCGGGCTCGCGTTCGGCCCGGGCAAAAGGTATTGATCCATGGTGGCGCCGGTGGTGTTGGCCATGTCGCGGTGCAAATCGCCCGCGCTTTTGGCGCAGAAGTTTTTGCTACGGGCTCTGCCGGGCAGCAGTCGATTATCGAAGGGTTCGGCGCGACGTTTATCGATTACCGCAAGTCTTCGGTTGAAGACTATATGGCTGAGCATACGGCCGGTGAGGGCTTCGACATTGTTTATGACACAGTGGGGGGTGAAACGCTGGATGCGTCATTCAAGGCGGCACGGATGTATCACGGCCATGTGCTCAGTTGCCTGGGGTGGGGTCAGCACAGCCTGGCACCGCTTTCCTTTCGGGGAGCGACATACTCCGGTGTCTTCACTTTGCTGCCGCTCCTGACCGGCAAGGGGCGTGAGCATCACGGCGAGATTCTGCACGAGGCGGCGCGGTTGATTGAGGCGGGCAAGCTCGCGCCGTTGCTTGACCCGCACTCGTTCACGCTGGAATCCGCAGAAGCCGCCCATGTACTGCTCTTGTCAGGAGAGGCAAAGGGGCGGTTGGTGGTCGAGATTTAAATCAGGGCTTCGAGCACGAAGTCCAGTCGATCCTGGCCGAAATACAGCTGGTCATCGACAAACATGCTTGGTACGCCGAATACGCCGCGCTGCACCGCTTTCTCGGTGTTGTCCTTGAGCGTTGCCTTGACTGTTTCGTCGGCGGTCAGTGCCAGCACCTCGTTGGGATCGAAACCGTTGTCGCTCAGCACCGCCGCTACGGTGGCCGGGTCATTGAGGTTGCGGCCGTCGACCCACAGGGCGTTGAACAGGCAGTCAATGAAGGCGACAAAACGCTCGGGGTGGTGCAACTGAATGCCGGTCACGGCACGCATCAGCATCAGGGTGTTGATCGGGAAATGCGGATTGAACTTCAGTGGTACGCCGTAGCGCCGGGCATAACGGTCGAGGTCCTGAATCATGTGGCGGCCCTTGGCGGGAATGGTCGCCGGGGAGGCGTTGCCGGTGGCCTTGAACACGCCGCCGAGCAGGATCGGGATGTAGATCAGTTGGCTGTCGGTTTGCTCACAGATTGTCGGTAGCTGGGTATAGGCCAGGTAAGTGGTGGGGCTGCCCAGGTCAAAAAGGAATTCCACGGTTTTGCTCATGTTCGATGCGCTCTGCTTATTGTTGTGGGGGAGGGCTTACCAGCGTTCGCTCCAGGGGCGCAGGTCCAGTTCGAAAGTCCAGGCGTCGCGGGGCTGGCTGTGCAGGTACCAGTAATTCTCGGCGATGTGTTCGGGGTCGAGAATGCCGTCCTGATCCTTGGTCGCGTATTTCTCGGGGAAGCTGTCGCGGATGAAGTCGGTATCGATGGCGCCGTCGACGACGACATGGGCAACGTGAATGTTCATCGGGCCGAGCTCTCGGGCCATGCTTTGCGCCAGTGCTCGAATGCCGTGCTTGGCGCCGGCAAATGCGGCGAACCCGGCTGCTCCACGCAGGCCTGCAGTGGCACCGGTGAACAGGATCGTGCCTCGCTGGCGCTTGGCCATGCGTTTGGCCACTTCACGGGCATTGAGAAAACCGGAAAAACAGGCCATTTCCCAGATCTTGAAATACTTGCGGGCGGTTTCTTCGAGAATGCTGCACGGTACATTGGCGCCGATGTTGAAGACAAATGCCTCGATGGGACCGATCTCGCTTTCGATCTGCTCGACCAGTGCTACCACATCATCTTCCTTGCGGGCATCGCAGGCGAAACCGTGGGCCTCGCCACCGTCGGCCTTGATGGCATTCACCAGTGGCTGGAGCTTGTCCGCACTGCGGCGGGTGACGCAGGCGACAAAACCCTCCTGGGCAAAACGCTTGGCAATGGCGCCGCCCGTGGAATCACCTGCACCGACGACCAGTACGACCTTCTTGTTATTCATGGGTAGATCCCTTTTGGTAAACGATCGTTAACTAAACGAACGTTATGCTATGATTCGACAGACGTCAAGGCGAGCAATTTAGGGAGAAGGGCAATGCGTTATTCGGCCAGTCACAAGCTGGAAACCAGGCAAAGGCTGCTGGAAAGCAGTGCGGTATCGGCCAAGAAGTCTGGATTTTCAACGGTCGGCGTGGACGGCCTGATGAAAGCGATTGGCTTGAGTGGCGGCGCCTTCTATAGCCATTTCTCGTCGAAAGACGAGCTGTTCGCCAGCATCGTCGAGCGTGAGTTGGGGCAAAGCCTGACGCGACTGGGGGAGGGACAGGACCGTGACAAGCTTGAGCGTTGTTTGAAACAGTACCTGAGTATGTCTCACGTCGAGAATCCGGAGACCGGTTGTGCATTGCCGGCATTGGGGGCGGAAATTGCCCGATCCGACCTGATGGTCCGTCAACAGGCCGAGCATTGGATTTGTAGGCTTCAGGAACGTTGGGCGGGTGTTCTGCAAAGCGACAGCCTGGCGTGGGCGATTCTGTCGCAATGTATTGGCGCGCTGGTGGTAGCGCGCATGCTGGCTAGCCCTGATATCCAGCGCACTGTGCTGAAGTCCAGCTACGAGGAAATCGGCCGTCAGATCGCAAGTCCGAGAACCTGACGCGACGGCCCTGTCTATTTGCAGATGACAATCATGCTGCGGCTGGTATAACCCGCAGGATTGAGACCAAACGGATAATCGCCGGGCTCTTCCACGGCATCTCCCGATTTGGCGATGACCTTGTATCCCTTGGGGGCGCAGGAGTTGGCTGCGCTGGCGTAGCACTTGTCCCAGGATGAAGACAGTCCGGAACAGTTGATGTGTAGCCCTTTCTTACCGTGCTTGATCTGAGTTTCCGAGGTCGCTGCGCAGCCCGCAATTGCAAGTACGGCGACCAGTATCAAAAATCGTTTCATTACTGTCCTTATAGCGTCCCCGGATCTTGTGCCCGGGTCTGGCTGCATTCGCTTTCGCTTGACGCGTACCGATATCCCTATCTGAAATGGTCCATGGCATGACTCTGGGGTGCGGGCTAAACATGGCCTAATTGAGCGGCAAATACCAGAGCCGTGTCATATCTGCTTTCAATCTGCCGCTACTGCTGGCCTGGTGGCAGAGCTCATGGTCATGGTTGCACCGACAGATGCCAGAATGATGCACATGATTGCCATCCATTGTGACAACGAGAGGTATTCATGAAGGAACAGCAAGCCAGATAGCGCGCCGAAGGCAGGCTCGATACTCATCAGTGTGCCGAAGGTTCTGGCCGGCATACGGGTCAGAGCGACCATCTCCAGGGTGTAGGGGAGAGCGGTGGACAAGATGGCGACGCCGAGGGCCACAGGGATCAAAGATGGAGTCAGCAGAGCGGAACCGGCATGGACAATACCGATGGGGGCTACGAAGAGCGCAGCGATCATTACGCCCAGCGCGGCGGTTTGCACGCCATTGTCGGCCCCGGCTTTTTGCCCGAACAAAATGTACAGTGCCCAGCAGACTCCGGCACCCAAGGCATAACCCGCACCTACCAGATCGATGCCGGCGGTCGCTTCTCCCGTCGGTATCAGTAACAGTAAGCCGACGGCAGCCAGGGCGATCCATAAGAAGTCGATCGCGCGACGCGAGGCGTAGATCGCCACCGCCAGTGGGCCGGTGAATTCAAGTGCAACCGCGATGCCCAGCGGGACGGTTTGCAGCGACATATAGAAGAGGAAGTTCATGCCGCCCAGCGCCATCCCGTAGACGATGACGGTGCGCAGGGACCTGGCGGTGAGTTTGGCCCGCCATGGACGCAGTATCAGCATCATGATCACACTGGCAAAAATCAGTCGTAATGTTGTCGTCCCCTGAGGGCCGACAACCGAGAACATGCTTTTGGCCAGGGAAGCTCCGGACTGGATCGACGCCATGGCTATGAGCAGCAGCCCAACCGAGAACAGGGTAGAGGCTAGGCTGCGAGGCTGGTCATTCATTGCGTGGCATCGTCCGAAATATAGGTGTCAAGGGTATTTCTATTTGTGTTGGGCAATATACTGCG
>NZ_CP162758.1:0-2017500 GCF_054668325.1 Pseudomonas sp. S2_F07 | reverse complement strand
GGCCATCGCTCAACGGATAAAAGGTACTCCGGGGATAACAGGCTGATACCGCCCAAGAGTTCATATCGACGGCGGTGTTTGGCACCTCGATGTCGGCTCATCACATCCTGGGGCTGAAGCCGGTCCCAAGGGTATGGCTGTTCGCCATTTAAAGTGGTACGCGAGCTGGGTTTAGAACGTCGTGAGACAGTTCGGTCCCTATCTGCCGTGGACGTTTGAGATTTGAGAGGGGCTGCTCCTAGTACGAGAGGACCGGAGTGGACGAACCTCTGGTGTTCCGGTTGTCACGCCAGTGGCATTGCCGGGTAGCTATGTTCGGAAAAGATAACCGCTGAAAGCATCTAAGCGGGAAACTTGCCTCAAGATGAGATCTCACTGGGACCTTGAGTCCCCTGAAGGGCCGTCGAAGACTACGACGTTGATAGGTTGGGTGTGTAAGCGCTGTGAGGCGTTGAGCTAACCAATACTAATTGCCCGTGAGGCTTGACCATATAACACCCAAGCAATTTGACTACTCGAAAGAGCATCAGATTGCGGTGTGTGAAGACGAAACGAACCGAAAGTTCGAGATACTCACAAAACACCAAACTATCGCATACCCAATTTGCTGAAGCGAGGCCAGCCGGCCACGACTCAGTACCCGAATTTCTTGACGACCATAGAGCGTTGGAACCACCTGATCCCATCCCGAACTCAGCAGTGAAACGATGCATCGCCGATGGTAGTGTGGGGTTTCCCCATGTGAGAGTAGGTCATCGTCAAGATTAAATTCCGAAACCCCAATTGCGAAAGCAGTTGGGGTTTTGTTTTTGCGCTCGAAAAAGGGCCGAACCAGCCGAGGTCAATTGTGAAAAAAATCACACAAACCAGGTTCCACGCTTTTGGTATGGTGCAGCTCATTTTTAAGGGACTGAGTTTGCGCCCCGCCCACGGATCGGCATTCTTTTCAAAGAGTTGCTGCACAAGTGCCTGAACCGATACCCATCAAGGACCACGAGAAAGAGACACGGCTGGTCAACAAGAGACTCATGGCCTGCGCCTTGTTCGTTGCCGCCATTACCTGTGCTCTGGTGGTACGCCTGTATGTCCTGCAAGTAGTCGAGTTCGACTATCACTCGACCATCTCCGAAAACAATCGCGTACATGTCCTGCCGATTACACCGCCTCGCGGGTTGATCTACGATCGCAACGGCGTACTCCTCGCGGATAACCGTCCCAGCTACAACCTGACCATCACCCGCGAACGTGCTATCGATGTAAACGAAGAGCTGGACGAGGTAGTCAATCTCCTGCACTTGCCCGCTGAAGATCGCTCACAGTTTGACAAGGCGATGAAGCAGGCACGTCACCCCTTCGTACCCGTGACCTTGTTCTATGAGCTGAGCGAAGAACAGATTGCCGTACTCGCAGTGAACGAGTTCCGCCTGCCGGGCCTCGATGTCGAGCCGCAGTTCGTTCGGCACTATCCATTGGGCGAGCACTTCGCTCATTCGGTCGGCTACGTCGGACGTATCAACGAGAAAGAGTCAAAGGCGCTGGATACGGTCGAGTACCGAGGCACCCAATCCATCGGCAAGACCGGGATCGAAAAATTCTACGAGTCACAGTTGCACGGCCATGTCGGTTACGAGGAAGTCGAAACCAATGCCCAGGGCCGCGTGCTGCGAGTGCTCAAGCACACTGACCCGGTGCCCGGCGAAGACATTGTCCTGAGCCTTGACGTCAAGCTTCAGGAAGCCGCCGAGCACGCCTTGGGGGATCGCCGTGGTTCGGTGGTCGCGCTGGATCCGTCGACCGGTGAAGTGCTGGCCATGGTCAGCAACCCGAGTTTCGATCCAAACCTGTTCGTCACCGGTATCAGCTCCAAAGAGTACTCCGCGCTACGGGACTCCATCGACCGACCGCTGTTCAACCGTGTGTTGCGGGGTCTCTATGCGCCGGGTTCGACCATCAAGCCGGAAGTGGCAATCGCCGGCCTCGATACCGGTGTCGTCACGCCACAGACCCGTGTGTTCGACCCCGGTTATTACCAACTGCCGGATTTTGATCACAAGTACCGCAACTGGAACCACAGCGGCGACGGCTGGGTGGATATGGATGCGGCGATCATGCGCTCCAACGACACCTACTTCTATGACCTGGCACACAAGCTGGGTATCGATCGCCTGCACGACTACATGGCCATGTTCGGGCTGGGTGAGAAAGTCTCCCTGGACATGAATGAAGAATCCCCCGGCCTGATGCCATCCCAAGCCTGGAAGCGCGCCACCCGTCGTCAGGCCTGGTTCCCGGGAGAGACGGTGATTCTCGGTATCGGCCAGGGCTACATGCAGGTCACGCCGCTGCAGTTGGCCCAGGCTACGGCGCTGATTGCCAACAAAGGCGTATGGAATCGCCCGCACCTGGCCAAAACCGTGGACGGTGTCGCGCCGGTGGATGAGCATCCGATGCCGAACATTCTGCTCAAGGATCCTCGCGATTGGGAGCAGGTAAACCACGGCATGCAGATGGTGATGCACGACGCCCGCGGGATTGCCCGGGCGGCAGCGGCGGGCGCGCAGTACCGTATTGCCGGCAAGAGCGGTACCGCACAAATGGTAGCGATCAAGCAGGGCGAACGTTACAACCGGGAGAAAACCCGCGAGCGTAACCGCGACAATGCCTTGTTCGTCGGTTTCGCTCCGGCCGAGCACCCGAAGATCGTGATTTCGGTGATGATCGAAAACGGCGAAGCCGGCGGTCGCGTCGCCGGACCGGTCGTGCGAGAGATCATGGACGCCTGGCTACTCGATCAGGATGGCCACCTCAAGCCGCAGTATGCCGCGCCGAGCAAGGCATCGGGCGATCCTCACGTCTGAACCCCTTATGGCTTCACAGCACAGGCTCACGGATGCTGAGCATGTGCTGGAAGCTTTCGAGGAACACCGTTTCGGCCTGGCTCATCTTCTGTTCGCGATTCCACAACAGCTGGATATCGAAATCCACCACCCCTTCTTCCGGCGGCAAGCGCCAGAGCAGACCTTGCTCGACGTCCCGGCGCACCAGATGGGTGGGCAAGGCGCCGATGCCGTAACCTGCGCAGATCAGGCGGTAAATTTCTTCGAAACTGGTGGAAGAGGCGACGATCTTGCCGGTGAAGCCTTGCTGGTCGCGGAATAGCGTCAGGGGCGAAAGATTGCCGCCCAATTGATCGCTGGTGAAGCTGACAAAGTTTTCCGCGGCCAGTTGTTCCAGGGCCAGGTTCTCTTGTCCGAACAACCGATGACGCTGGCCACAAAAGTAAGCATAGGTCTCTCGAAACAGTACCCGTTGCTCCAGCCGCGGCTGCGGCAGGCGGCACAGGCCGACGCCGATGGTTGCGGTCTTTTGCAGCAGCGAACTGATGATGTTCGAACTGCCCATCACCTCGACTTCCAACTCGATTTTCGGATGGGTTTCATGGAAATCCGCAAGGAAGTCATCGTAATGCCGCGCCTGCACGCCGCTGACGGTGAGGATGCGGATCTTGCCCACCACGTCATCGTGGCGACTCTCCACCACTGTCCCCAGGCGTGAAATATCCCCGTAAATATCCGCCGCAATGCGCAGGACTTCTTCCCCGGTTTCCGTCAGGTCAAAGCGTCGTCCGCTACGGGCAATCAACACGCATTCCAGTTGTTCTTCCAGTCGTTTCAGCGCCTGGCTGACCGCCGACTGGGTGATGTGCAGTCGCGCGGCGGCGCGGCTCATGCTGCCTTCCTGGCCGATGACCAGATAGGTGCGCAGCAGGTTCCAGTCGAGGCGGTCATTGAGAAAGCGCCGGCCGACCCACGGGTTGGAAGTGGAGGGCATAAAACCTCATGTAGTAGCAGTGCTAATAGTAAAGATAAGAATTTGAAAATTGACTAATCCTGACATGGAAGCGATAAAGCCCACAAGCGCCACAGAGCGCAACCGTCATCAGCCTTAACACCTGCCCAAAAACTATAAGTACACAGGGTCCTTGCATGCACACTACTCCCCAACCGCGCCGAGCCGCGGCCGCTGCCTTCATTGGCACGACCATCGAGTTCTACGACTTCTACATCTACGCCACCGCGGCGGCGCTGGTCCTCGGGCAAGTGTTCTTCCCCAGCAGCGACCCGGTCATGAGTACCCTCGCTGCATTCGGCAGTTTTGCTGTCGGCTTCATTGCCCGGCCCATGGCCGGGATGGTGTTTGGTCATCTGGGTGATCGTCTCGGGCGCAAGAAAATGCTGTTGGTGACCATGGCCCTGATGGGCATCGCCACCGCGGGTATTGGCCTGTTGCCGAGCTATGCCAGCGCCGGCATCTGGGCGCCCGTCGGCCTGATCGTGCTACGTGTCATTCAGGGCATTTCGGTCGGTGGCGAGTGGGGTGGGGCGGTGTTGATGGCCAGCGAACACGCTCCGGCCAAGCGCAAGACGTTCTACGCGTCGTTCGCCCAGCTCGGCAGTCCCGCCGGATTGTTGCTGGCGCTGATCGCTTTCCGTCTGGTGACGTCCCTTGAGCCTGAGGAGTTCCTCGCCTGGGGTTGGCGCCTGCCGTTCCTCGCCAGCGGCGTGTTGATGATGGTCGGCCTATTGATCCGCTCCGGCGTTCACGAGTCGCCGGAATTCGCCAGGGCCAGGGACAACAACGAGACCGCCAAATACCCGGTGATGGACGTGATCCGCACCTGCTGGCGGCAGATCCTGTTCGCCGCCGCGGCCGTGACCATTGGCTCGGCCGGGTTCTTCTTCACCAACACCTTCATGATTACCTACGTCACCCAATACCAGGGCATCGCCCGTTCGACGATTCTCGATTGCCTGTTTCTGGTAACCGTCATCCAGTTGCTCTCGCAACCGCTCTCGGCGTTGATCGCCGAGCGTATTGGCGAAGATCGCTTTCTCAAATGGGTCGCGCTGCTGTGCATGGTTACGCCATACCCGATGTTCCTGCTGGTAGGCACGCAGAACATTGTGTTCATGACTGCCGGCATTGCCCTCGCGGTGGTGATTCTCTCGGCGCTGTACGCGGTGATCGCCGGCTACATGACCCAGGCCTTCCCGGTGCACCTGCGCTACTCGGGCATTTCCATCGCCTACCAATTGGCTTGCGCCGTGGCCGGTGGCACCACGCCGCTGATCGGCACCCTGCTGGCCAGCAAGTTTTCCGGACAATGGTTGCCGCTGGCGGTGTTCTTCACCTTGCTCTCGGCCCTGTCCCTGATCGGTGTTTGCGGTCTGGCCCGCCTGCGCGCCAACCCGGTCGTCACCCACGCTGCCAAAGAGGTGTATTCGTGAGTAAACCTGCACACATCGACCCGGTTGAATGGCAAGCCCGTTGCGAACTGGCTGCGCTGTATCGACTGGTCGCGCACTTTCGCATGACCGACTTGATCGACACCCACATCACCCTGCGGATACCTGGGCCGGAGCACCACTTCCTGATCAACCGTTACGGGGTGATCTTCGACCGCATGCGCGCCTCTGATCTGGTGCGCATCGATCAGGACGGACGGGTGGTCGACCCGGAGTACGCCGGCCATCGGGTCAACGCCGCCGGCTTCGTCATTCACTCGGCGATCCACATGGCGCGCCCGGACCTGAACTGTGTGATCCACACCCACACGGCAGCGGGCATGGCGGTCGCGGCGCAGAAACAGGGCTTGCTGCCGATCAGTCAGCATGCGCTGAAGTTCTACGGCAAGCTGGCCTATCACACCTACGAGGGCATCGCGCTGTCGCTGGATGAGCGCGAGCGCTTGATCGCCGACCTCGGTCCGCACCGGGCAATGATCCTGCGCAACCACGGTTTGTTGGTGGGTGGCTCGGGCGTGGCCCAGGCCTTCCAGGAAATCCACTTCCTGGAGCGGGCCTGTCAGGCCCAGGTGCAGGCGCTGGCCGGTGGTTCCGCCTTGCATTACCCGTCGCCGCAAGTGTGCGCGCACACCGCCGAACAGTTTGACCGTGATGAGCAGGACAACATCATCGACCTGGCCTGGGAGGCCGCCCTGACGTTGATCGAATCCCAGCGCGAGTCTTATTTGTCATGAACGCCGTCATCAATACCGTGGTTCTGCTGTCCCGCGACACCTTGCTGCTCAAGCAATTGCAGACAGCGTTTGCCCGCAGTGCGCCGCAGCTCACCGCCGTGCTGGCCGATGATCCACGGGCCGCCGATGCGCAGATGGCGGCGTGCTGGTTTCCCTTGCCGGGCAGTCTCGGCGCATTGCCGAACCTGCAGGTGATCCACTCGGTGGCTGCCGGTATCGATCACCTCGATCACGATCCGTCATGCCCGGACCTGCCGATTTGCCGCGTGGTTGATCCGGGCCATCGCCAAGGCATGACCGAGTACGTGCGCTGGGCGGTGATCCACTATCACCGCGGTTTCGACCAGGTGTTGGCGCAACAGCGGGAGCAACGCTGGGAGCGGCCGCTGCAACGGGCGGCGGGGCAGTTCAAGGTCGGTGTGATGGGGCTCGGATCGCTGGGCAGCGCGATTGCTCTGGACCTGGTCGCAGCCGGTTACGACGTGCGCGGCTGGGCACGGCGCAGCAAGGATTTGCCGGGTGTGCGCACGTTCGCCGGGGCTGATGCGTTGCATCCGTTTCTCGATGGCGTCGAGTTGCTGATCAACCTGCTCCCGCTGACCAGCGAAACCCGCGGCATCCTTGGGCGAGCCACTTTCGAACAACTCGCCAACGGCGCGGCACTGGTCAACAGTGGGCGCGGCGGTCATTTGAACATCGACGATCTCGAACAGGCACTGGCGAGCGGGCAATTGCGTGGCGCCTTGCTGGATGTCTTCGAACAGGAACCGCTGCCGATCGATCACCGGCTCTGGACAATGCCCGGTGTCACCATCACCCCGCACATGGCCTCGGCGGCATCCCATGACTGTATTGCCGAGCAAGTAGCGGAGAACTTTCGTCGATTGAAGTCCGGCAAACCGTTACTGAACTGTGCCGACCGATTGTTGGGTTACTGAACCCAGCGTTATCCAACCAATAAAAATGGTTCTTCACGCAATTCCGGGGAACACCGATACCTGTAGGAGACGGCTTGCTGGCGATGGCGGCCTCCTGGCTGGAGTATTTTATTGGTGGTGTACATATCCATTTCTGCGGTAACGGCCTCCTATGGTTCCGCTTTTACAGCGGGTTACTTGGAAAAGCGCCAAGTAACCAAACGCTTTTGCCCCTTACGTTCGGTGCCTCGCCTAGGCTCGGCATCCCCTTGCTCCGGTCCTGCTCCGTGGGCCCGCCGCGATCGGCCATCCATGGCCGTACGCGGCTAACCCGGCATCCATGCCGGGTTGCCCACTGCGCAGAACCTGCGCTCGGCCTCTCGAGGGGGCGTGCACCGCAACAGCACCGCGAGGCGAGCTAACGCTCGACCTCGTTGTATGGTGGTGTACGCGTTCCCCTGTAGGAGCTGCCGAAGGCTGCGATCTTTTGATCTTGCTTTTGCGATCGGGAAATGGTCTGCCGGCCAAGGCCTGACGCGGTGTTGCCCGGCCCGCCCGGTTCATCGAACGGGCCGGCAACCCTTAGCGGTCGAGCAGTTTCATGACTTCTTCCGGAAACGCAGGCCTGCGGTGGCATTGGCCGCAAAGATCGCTTCCAGCGCGTGCAGTTCTTCGCCACTCAGCGTCACCTCCAGTGCGGCCACGTTTTCTTCCAGGTATTTACGTTGCTTGGTGCCCGGAATCGGAATCAGGCAGTCACCCTGGGCCAACACCCACACCAGCGCCAGTTGGCCCGCCGTCACGCCTTTTTCTGCCGCCAGCGCTTGTACCTGTTGCACCAGCAGCAGGTTTTTCGCGAAGTTTTCGCCCTGGAAGCGCGGGCTGAAACGACGATAATCGTCGGCCGCGAAATCATCCGGGCTTTTTATTGGTTCTTTGTCCCGTCCTGAATAAGGTTTACACCTTCTGATCTATTTTCAGGAGGGCTTTTCTGTTGTCACCATCAAGCCTGATGGCGATACCCTACAAATCGATCTAACCCCTCACGCCACCCGGTTCCCATCCTGTGGCGGGTGCCAAAAGCCCTGTTCAACCACTCATGAGTATTGCGAGCGAACCGTTCGTGATTTGCCCATCCTCGGCCATGCGGTGCGTCTCAGCGTGTTGCTCAGACGTGTTGGCTGCCGTGATTGCGGCAAACGCATGGAAGCCGTCAGTTGGCTGGATCGCTATGCCCGCATGACGCGCCGCCTGTCTGAGGCCGTCATTCAAGCCTGCGAGCGGCTGCCCACGCTGCACGTGGCTCAGATGTTTGGGCTGCATTGGGACACCGTGCGGCTGCTGGAGCGTCGAGCCTTGCAAGCGGCGTTGAGTATTTTGCCGAAGGCGCAGCCCCGGCGCCTGGTGATGGACGAATTCGCGCTGTTCAAAGGTCATCGTTACGCCAGCGTGGTGCTGGATGCGGATACCCGGCGCGTGCTGTGGATCGGCGAAGGCCGCAGCCGAGCGGCGGTCAGGCCATTCTTCGAAGAGCTGGGGCCAGAGGGCTGCGCTCGCATCGAAGCAGTGGCGATGGACATGAACACCGCATTTGACCTGGAGGTTCGCCAGCATTGTCCAAACGCGCGAGTGATCTACGACCTCTTTCATGTGGTGGCCAAATATGGCCGAGAGGTGATTGATCGAGTCCGCGTCGACGAAGCTAATCGGCTACGCCACGACAAGCCTGCGCGCAAGGTCATCAAGCAAGCGCGATGGCTACTGCTACGCAATCCGCAGAACCTGAAAACGCCGGAGCAAACGGTCCGTTTGGAGGATCTGCTAGCGGCCAACCAAGCGTTGATGACGGTCTACTTAATGAAGGCTGAACTCAAAACGCTTTGGACGCCGAGCACCGCCTGGGGCTGGCGATCAGCCTGGAAGCAATGGCTGAGCCATGCTCAAGAAAGTGGAGTACCGGCTCTGATCCAGTTCGCAAAGCGACTAAAGGGTTACTGGCGGGGCATCGTCAGCCGGGTTCGCTGGCCAATGCACACGGGCCAGCTGGAAGGCATGAACAATCGAATAAAGGTCATTAAGCGGATGGCGTACGGTTACCGGGACAGCGAATTCTTTTTCATGAAGATCAAGAGCGTCTTTCCCGGTAATCCGTGAAGAACCATAAAAATCCCCGGCTCGCTCGCTGCGTTTAGTCCGTCAGCCGTTGTTGCAGGCTTTCGAGAAAGATCGTCTCGGCCCGGCTCATGCGCTGCTCACGGTTCCACAGCAAATGAATGTCCACATCGGCAATCCCTTCGTGGGGCGGCAGGCGCCAGAGCAATCCGGCGTCGACGTCCGCCGCCACCACGTGTTCGGGTAAGCAACCGATACCGAAGCCGGCGATCACCAGTCGCCGGACTTCTTCCAGGCTCGGTGACGACGCGACGATACGGCCGCTGAAACCCTGCTGATCGCGAAAAATCGTCAGCGGCGAGAGCATGCCGCCGATCTGGTCGCTGGTGAAGCTGACGAAGTTTTCCCGCTGCAAATCCCCTTCGGCGACGTCCTGTTGGCCGAACAATGCATGATGCTTGCCGCAGAAAAACGCATAGCGCTGACGCAGGAACAAACGCTGCTCCAGGCGCGGTTGCGGGCGCCGATTGAGGCTCAGGCCAAGGGTCGCGGTTTTTTCCTGGAGGGCGCTGACGATGTCGGAACTGCGCATCACATCGACTTCCAGATCCACTCGCGGGTGCTGTCGATGAAAGTCCGCAAGGAAGTCGTCGAAGCGCTCGGAGAAGATCCGGCTGATGATCAGCAACCGCACTTTGCCGATCACTTCATCGGCCGGTTGTTCCAGCACGCTGCTGACCTGGGACATTTGCCCGTAGATTTCCCCGGCCAGGGCGAAGATCTGCTCGCCGACTTCGGTCAGGGCAAAGCGTGGCCCGCGACGGGCAATCAGTTGGCGGCCCAGTTGTTCTTCCAGGCGCTTGAGTGCCTGGCTCACTGCCGGTTGCGTCAGGTGCAGGCGGGCGGCGGCGCGGCTGATGCTCTGCTCCTGGCCAATCACCCGAAAGGTGCGCAGCAGGTTCCAGTCCAGGCGGTCATTGAGCAGGCGTTGCATAGGCGCTCAGCAGAAAGTCAGGGGCCAATAGGGAGAGTCGACGGCTTGCACACATTCTGCGCAAGCCGTGGAGAATCTGCAGTCGCGGGATCGTAACACTGTTGGAGCGCAGCTGAGGCAATTCGGATCTGCAAAAAACTCATGCGTAGGCGAGGGCTTTTTCTTCCAGCAGTTCCTCATACAAGGCCGTCCATTTGCGGCCCATTTCATCCGCCGTGAACAGATTTTGATAACGGGCCTGGGCCTTCTCGCCCATTTGCGCCGCCAGCACCGGTTTTTCCCAAAGCGTGCGCATCGCCTCGCGAAATGCCGGTGGATTGCTCGGTGGCACCACCAGTCCGGTCTCGTTATGAATGTTGATGTAACTGGTGCCAGTGCCAATTTCACTGGAGATCATCGGTTTACCATACATCGCGCCTTCCAGCAGCGAAATGCCAAAGGCTTCGGAGCGCAGGTGCGATGGAAACACGATGGCATAGCTCAGTTGCAGCAGCGCTACTTTGTCCTCGTCCCCCAGACGCCCGAGGAAGTGAACATTGCGCAAACCCAAGGCGGCCGCCTGGGCATGCAGCTCTACTTCCAGTGGGCCGGCACCGACAATCACAGTCGGGTAATCCAGGTCCTTCAGGGCGTCGAGCAGGATGTGCAAACCTTTGTAGTAGCGCATCACACCCACAAACAGAAAGAACTTATCGCCTAGCTTTTGCCGCCAGTGAGCCATTCGATCACTGTCCGGCTGAGGATAACCTGTCTTGTTCAACCCATAGGGGATCACTCGGGTCTTGTGTTGAAACTGTTGCAACACATCACTGGTGTGCAGGTAATTGGGCGATGCAGCGACGATCCGGTCGGCGCTGTGCAGAAAGCGATTCATCAGCGGCCGGTAAAGTTTGAGCAGGTGTTTCTGGCGGATGATGTCCGAGTGGTACGTCACCACGCTGGGTTTGTTCAGGCCACTGGCGAAATGCACCAGGTCCATGAATGGCCATGGAAAGTGGTAATTGACTACGTCGGCCTCGGCTGCCAGCTCGCGAAACTGTTTGAAGACGCTCCAGGAAAACCCTGTGGAGGCGAACTGAATGTCGAGCCTGGCTCGATGGACTTCATGCTGGGAGATCTGCATCACCGGCGGTGTCGGGTCGGCACTGAGCGTCAGCACCTTGCCTTCAACGCCGTGCAGGGCACCGCTTTCGCACAACTGGAAAATCACTTGTTCGATCCCGCCGACCGAGTCAGGCAGGTACGTCTTGAAAAAATGAAGAACTCGCATTCAACCTCCCATTGCCTGGCGGTAAGCGCTGGCCGTGACTTGCGCACAGCGTTCCCAGGTAAAAAGCCTTGCCTGTACCAACCCGGCTTCTCGGCATGCCTGCCAATGCGCTAGATCCTCGATCAGACGACTCATTGCATCGCGCAAGCCGTCGGTTTCATCCGGTTCAACATAGTTACCCGCAGAGCCTGCCACTTCGGGCATGGCTGAGCGACTGGTCAGAATGACCGGCGTGCCGCAGGCCATGGCCTCCAGCACCGGCAGGCCAAAACCTTCGTAAAGCGACGGAAAAATCAATGCCCGGGCACCGGCCAACAGCTGCGCAACGTGCTCGTCAGGCAGATAGCCGAGCAAACAGACATGACCGCAGGCCAGGGCCTGATGCAACTCTTCGCTGAACTGCTCGCGCTGCCAGCCGGCCATGCCGACGATCAGCAATGGAAAACGCTGACGGACTGATTCCGGCAATCGCGCGTGGGCGCGCAGGGCGAGGGACAGGTTCTTGCGCGGTTCCAGGGTACCGACACAGAGGAAGTATTCCCGCGCTTCGACGCCATGGGTCTTGAGTACGGCGTCGATAGCCTCGGGGAATCGCGGGTGAAAACGCGCGGCTACACCCAGCGGTGCGACGACAAA
Source organism: Pseudomonas sp. S2_F07 (assembly GCF_054668325.1). Taxonomy (NCBI): domain Bacteria; kingdom Pseudomonadati; phylum Pseudomonadota; class Gammaproteobacteria; order Pseudomonadales; family Pseudomonadaceae; genus Pseudomonas; species Pseudomonas sp. S2_F07. The sequence continues at coordinate 2,005,531 of NZ_CP162758.1, read as the reverse complement.
TCGCTCGGCCGGTAATCCGAAATGCGCCTGGGCTTCGTCAGCAATGAACTGCGAGTCGGTAAGAATCAGGCTTGCCTGTCGCACGCCATCGGTCACGCGCCGTTCGATTTCTCGCAAGCGCGCCGGTGGCTGCGTTTCGGGATAGTGCAGGTGAGTCAGGTCATGCAGGGTGATGACGGTCGGGCCGTCGAACGACAGCGGCCACAAACTCGGTTCGTGATAGAGATCGATGGCTTGCGCGCGGCCTTGATCGAAGCGTTTCTGCTCCAGCCACCGTCGGGCCTGATAGGCGCCCGGGATCTGTCGCAGCAATGGTGTCAGCCGGGAATAGCCGGGCATGGCTGCCTCAGGCAGCACAGAGCTCCAGCCCCAGCCATGAAACAGCGCCAGTTCAACATCCGGTTCACTCGCCAAGGCGTTCGCCAGTTCGGCGACGTAATGGCCGATGCCGGTACGTGGCGCCTGGAGTATCCGCGCGTTAAGGGCAATTCGCATGTTGCCTCTCTTGCATGAGCGGCACGTCGACAAGATTGCGCAGGGTGCGTTCAGCCAATTGCGCACTGGCTTCACGCCAGCCGATCCAGCGCCAGTCCACGACGTCGCGAGTGGCCGGGAATTGACCGCTGTTCTCGAAACCAATGACCAGATCAGCCAGGCTTTTTGGCTCGGCCAGATCGAAGTACGCCATGAACTCGCCGCCTATTTCACGAAAGACCGCAATGTCGCTACCCATGGCCGGCAGTCCACGCTGCATGGCTTCTACCAGCGGCAGGCCGAAGCCTTCCACAAAAGACGGAAACACCAGTGAGCTGGCATGGTGGTAGGCATGCTCGAGGCTGGTGTCGCTCAGGTCATTGAACATGAACAGTCGTTGGTTCAGTTGGGGGTGATTGCGTATCCGGGCCAGCAGCGCATCGCATTTCCAGCCGATTCGCCCGGCAATGCACAGGCGGGCATTGGAGCCTGCCGCCCAGGCCCGTTCGAAGGCGTCCAGCAGGTAGTCGTGGTTCTTGCGCGGTTCGATGGTACTGACCATCAAAAATACCGGTTCCGGCGTCGCGAACAGCCGCGCAAGACGCGGTTCCACGGCTTCGCTGACTTCGCTCAAATCAAGTTCGGAGCCCAGGTGGAAATAGTCGAACCACAATGCATTGGCCTTGGCCGAGCCCAGGCGGCGCTGAACCTCATCACGCACCTGGTCACGCACCGTGGCGGAAATGGCCACGTAGCCATCGGCGGTTTGAGTGATCCAGTCGAACCACTCGTTGAACACCTGCACCAGCCGTGTGTCGTAGAACTGTGGGTGAGTCAGGGGAATCAAATCGTAGATCACTGAAACAATGCCCACGCCTTCACGCTTGAGCTGTTCGGCAAACGGGAAAAAGTCGGTGTGCCAGGACGAATCCAGCAACACCAGTTGATCTCCCGGTTGGTGCTGCAGCGGCGTGCAACGTTTGGGCAGTTGATACTGGTTGATGCCCTCGATCACACGCAGTGGAAGGCCGAAACAGGTAACCGCTGTCACCCGGTAGGCCACGTGCAGCAGGCGCTTGATCACTCGCGAGTTGCTTCGGTTGTGCAGGCGCTGATGCAGTTGCCAGAAGCGGTGAGCCAAGCGCCCAAGTCGTCCGCCAAAGGTCATCAAGGCATCGAAAATCGGAATGTTCAGCGCGCCGAGTTTCAGTACCCGATAGAGTTTGCCTTTAAGCAATACAACCGGGATGCATTCAACGCCGTCCACAGACTCCGGTAGCTGATTGACGACGTTGCGCACCACTCGCTGAATGCCCGAATTGACCTTGGGGTGCTGGAATACGTGCGTGCACTCCACCAAAAGACGCGTCATGGCGTGATCTCCGGAGTGACCGGCGCGCTCGAGCGCGAGACAGTGGTCTTCGCGGCCAGCCACGAGCAGCCGACAAAATCTTCGTGCCGGTTGTTGATCACATGGAACACCAACCCGTAATCGCGCCACTCGAAGTTGCGGTCCAGGTGCGAGTCCAGGCGTGACAAGCTCAACGCCACGGAATAGTTACCCTTGCCCAACCCCATGACGAAAGCAAAGCGATAAGTCACGCGCTCGCCAGCCTGCAGATCGGTCAGCGCCTGATCCTGGCGATGGGTGTTGATGCCGTACATGGCCTGGCCCAGGCGATCCTTGATCATGAAGCCCAGTACCAGCCGTTCGATGTCCTGGCGAACCTCGACATTCACCTCCAGCACGACCGGCTGGCCGACTTCGGCGGCGTCGATGGAGCGTTCATTTTTGTCGAGCAAGCGTACGGTCAGAATCCTGGCTTCACCCGTTCCCGAAATGGTACTGAACTGGCCGCCGGCGAGAGCTTCCTGGCGCACGGTCTGTCCCTCACGCTCGGCGAGCAGGGCGTTGTAGTAATCCATGACGGTTTCGGGCTTGTCGTGCATGGCCATATGGCCGTTTTCCAGGAGAATCGCCGAGTCGCAGATCGACTGAATCGCCCCACGGTCATGGGAGACGATCAGCAGCGTGGTACCGGCTTTGCGAAAGCTGCGGATGCGGTCGAAACTTTTGTGCTGAAAGTAGGCGTCGCCCACCGACAGTGCTTCGTCGACGATCAATATGTCCGGGCGCCGCGCGGTGGCCACGCTGAACGCCAGACGCATTTGCATACCGCTGGAATAGGTGCGTACCGGGTGGTCGATGGCGTCGCCTATTTCCGCGAAACGTTCGATTTCCGGCATCAACGCTTCTATCTCTTCGACCTGCATGCCCAGCAGTTGCCCGGCCATGACCGCATTCTGCCGACCGGTAAAGTCCGCATGAAAACCCATGCCCAATTCCAGCAGGGCGGCGACGCTGCCTTCGAGCTCAATGGTTCCGCAGGTGGGTTGGGTGGTGCCGGTGATCATCTTCAACAAGGTGCTTTTGCCGGCACCGTTGATCCCGACGATACCCACCGATTCTCCGGGGGCAATCTGGAAGGTCACGTCCTGTAGCACCCAGTGCTGACGATGGCGGATCGGCGAGAACGGGACCAGCCATTCAACCAGTCGACTCCAGCGTGTAGGGTATTGTTTATAGGCCTTGCCCAGGCCGGTGACGCGTATGTGTCCCATCAGAGTTCATCCACCATTTCACCGACTCTCTGCCGAAACAGCCGCAGCCCGATGAAGAAGAGCAATACGCTGGCGACCATGATCGGCAGCAGCGAACTCCAGACAGGCCATTGGCCGTACAGGAAGATGTTCTGGTAGCTGGTGATCAGGTTGGTCAGGGGATTGAGTTGCAGCAAGCGCTGGACCCAATCGGGCAGGATGCTCATCGGATAAACGATTGGCGTCAGCCAGAACCAGAATTGCAGACAGATGGCGAAAAATTGCCCGACATCGCGAAAAAACACATTCAATACGCCAAGAATAATCCCCAGCCCGGCACAGAACATCACCTGTAATACCAATAGAGGAATGAGCGCCAACAGCACAAGGCCCGGTAGTCGACCGGTGATCAACAGAAAGCCGAGGAACAGGCTGATGATGATTGCGAAGTTGATACCGGCATTCAACAGCACGATCACGGGCAAGCAGATCCGTGGGAAGCTGATTTTTTTCAGCAGATTGGCGTTATCCAGAAACATGTTCTGGCTGCGCACCGTGATTTCTGCAAACAGTCCCCAGGTCAACAACCCGGCGCAGAGATAGATGCTGTAGGCCATGCCGTCATCTACCCCTGGCAAACGGGCACGCATGATGTGGGAAAAAATCACGGTGTAGACAATGATCATCGACAGCGGATTGAGCACGGTCCACAGGGCACCGAACAACGAATTGCGATAACGCGCCTGAAACTCTCGCTGGACGCTACCGAGGATGAACCCCCGATAGCTGCTCAGCGTGCGGTAAAGGGAAAGCAGCATTCAAACCGTCCTGCCGTATTGATCTTCGAAGCGGACGATGTCGTCCTCTCCCAGGTATTCGCCGCTTTGCACTTCGATGATCACAAGGTCGATCACGCCGGGATTCTCCAGGCGATGCTTGTGACCGGCGGCAATGAAGGTCGATTCGTTCTTGGCCACCAGATGAGTGCCGGTGCCATTGTTGGTGACCTTGGCCATGCCTTCGACCACCACCCAGTGTTCATTGCGATGGTGGTGCATCTGCAACGACAACTTGGCACCGGGCTTGACCACGATGCGTTTGATCTTGAAGCGCGGGCCTTCCTCCAGGACGGTGTAGGTGCCCCAAGGCCGGCTGACCGTACGGTGCAGGCGATAGGCTTCGTGCTCTTTGTCCTTGAGTTGCCCGGCCACCCGGCGCACATCCTGGGCGCGGTCGGCGTGGGCCACCAGCACGGCGTCGGCGGTGTCGACGATAATCAGGTTATCCACGCCCACGGTCGCGACCAGACGGTTGTCGCTCTGGACGAAGTTGTTGTGGCTGTCGATGAAAACCGACTCGCCGACGGTGCGGTTGTTTTGTGCATCCGCCGGTACCAGTGCGGCCACCGCACCCCAGGAGCCGATGTCGCTCCAGTCGAAACGGGCGGGCACGACGACCACCTTGTCGGAGCGCTCCATCAACGCATAGTCGATGGAAATGTCCATGATTTCGCCGAACAGGGCCGGCGACAGTTCCTGCTGCAGGCTCCCCGCGTTTTCCACTGCGGCGCTGGCGGCCATGCAGGTCTGCGCCTGCTCCAGCAAATCGGGAGCATGGATTTGCAGTTCGGCCAGTACGCTGGCAACCGAGAAGCAGAACATCCCGGAGTTCCACAGGAAATTGCCGCTTTCCAGGTAATGAGTCGCGGTTTGCAGGTCCGGTTTTTCGACGAAACGCCGCACGCCGGCAGCGCCTTTGTCGTCCAGCGGTGTGCCGGCTTCAATGTAGCCAAAACCGGTTTCCGGAGCGGTCGGCACCACACCGAAGGTCACCAGGTGACCGCTCCCGGCCAATGTCATGGCATGCTCGACCGCCTCCTTGAGCGCATCGACATTGACGATCAGATGGTCGGCGGGCATGACCAGCATGATCGCCTCGTCGCCATGCAGGGCCTGGAGGGAGAGGGCGGCGGCAGCGATGGCCGGCGCCGTGTTGCGCCCCGTCGGCTCCAGCAGGAAGTGCCCGCGATGACGGCCCAGGTGCGCGTCCCGAAAGTGATCCTTGCTCTGGAAGTAGTATTCGCGGTTGGTCACCGTGACGATATCGCCCCAGCCGTCGAGCAGGTCCGCGGCACGCCGATAGGTCTTGCCCAGAAGCGATTGGCCGTCAGGCAAGGCCATGAACGGTTTGGGATGGCCTTCACGCGACACCGGCCACAACCTTGTCCCGGCACCGCCGGAGAGAATCACGGGAATCAGCATGGCCTACTCCTTGGCGACGCGTTTCATGTCCGCATCCATCATCATGCGGATCAAGGTATCCAGGTCGGTTTTTGGTTTCCAGCCCAGCACACGCTGGGCCTTGGCCGGGTTGCCGAGCAGCACTTCGACTTCGGCCGGGCGGAAGAACGCCGGGTCGATCTTCACGAAGTCGCGGTAGTTCAGGCCTACGTGATCGAAGGCGATCCGGCACATCTCGCGCACCGTGGTGGTCACGCCGGTGGCCACCACGAAGTCGTCGGGTTTGTCCTGTTGCAGCATCAGCCACATGGCTTCGACGTAGTCCCCGGCAAAGCCCCAATCGCGCTTGGCGTCGATGTTGCCCAGGCGCAGTTCCTGCTGCTTGCCCTGCTTGATGCGGGCGGCGGCGTCGGTGACTTTGCGCGTCACGAACTCGATGCCGCGCAGCGGAGACTCATGGTTGAACAGAATGCCGCTGCTGGCATGCAGGTTGAAACTTTCGCGGTAGTTCACGGTGATCCAGTGGCCGTACAACTTGGCCACGCCATAAGGGCTGCGTGGATAGAACGGCGTGTTCTCGTCCTGCTGCTCGGCCTGGATCAGACCGAACATTTCGCTGGTGGACGCCTGGTAGAAACGCGTGTGCGGGCTGAACTGACGAATCGCTTCGAGCAAGTGGGTAACACCCAGGCCGTCGACGATGCCGGTGGTCACCGGTTGATCCCAGGAGGCAGCGACAAAGCTTTGCGCGGCGAGGTTGTAGACCTCGTCCGGCGCCGACTTGATCACCGCGCGCTGCACAGAACAGGCATCGGCCATGTCGCCATCCAGGTAGACGATGTCCGCCTCGACCCCCATCTCGCGCAAGCGCCAGCGCGAGTCGCTGCTGCGGCGCGCGACCAGGCCGTGGACCTTGTAACCCTTGTCGAGCAGCAGCTTGGCCAGATACGCGCCATCCTGGCCGGTGATGCCTGTGATCAATGCACTTTTAGTCATACTTGTCGTACTCGCGTCTCCCAGTCGGACAGGATCGCCCGCAGGGATTGTTGTGTTGTGATTTCAGATTTCCATCCAGTGGTTTCGACCAGCCTGGCAGGGCTGCCGCACACGCGGCGCTGATCCGCGCGGCGAAGTCGCGCAGGGTCCTGGACCAGTTGCAGGTCGACTTGGGCAAGATCTGCCAGCTGTTCGATCAGGCGGCGAATGCTCTGCTCGCGCCCCGAGCAAATGTTGTAGACCTGCCCCGGCGTACCTTTTTCCAGCAAGGCCAGGTAAGCCGAGACCACGTCCCCGACATCAAGGAAATCGCGCGTGACGTCGATGTCCCCGACCTCCAGTTGGGGCCCTTGCAGGCCTTGCTTGATCCGGCAGATCTGACGTGCGGCGCTGGCAATGACGAAGCTGTCTTTCTGCCCTGTGCCGATGTGGTTGAACGGGCGGGCGACCAGTACGGGCCAGTCTTCGCTCAGGCCCCACTGCAAACTCAGGAACTCTGCCGACAGTTTGCTCACGGCATAGGGATTGCGCGGGCAGGGTGGTTGCAATTCAGTGATGGGCAGATGCTCTTCAGCGACCTGGCCATAGACATCGCCGGAGCTGACGTACAGAAACGTGCCGTTGAAGCCGCGCGCCTTGAGAGCTTGCAGCAGGTTCAGGGTGCCCAGCAGATTGATGTTCAGCGTGCGCGCCGGATCACGAAAGGCCTGCGGGACGAACGTCTGGCCGGCCAGGTGGATCACCGCATCGGGCATTTCCGGCCACAAGCCTTCAAGGCTGTCCGGCGCAGAGAGATCGTAGCGGCAAGGAACAGGCAGCAGCTTCCATTCCGAATTCTCAGCCTGCAAACGCGATTGGATGTGTTGTCCTACAAATCCAGTCAGACCCGTGACAAATAGACGTTTTCTCAACAGCGACCCCCGGGTCATACATTTCATCCATTTCCTAAAGGCTTAATGGAAGGGTCTCACGAACCAACAGGATTACTCATGAAGACGGACGAAATGTTTTGTTGTAGTTGTTTGGTATCCAATCTGTGCCATTTGCTCGGCAATTTCAACAAGTCCAATAGTGACTGGCCAGTTCTCGTCAGCGTAGCCTGATTTATTCTCGTCGGGCGGTTCACGAATCCTCAACGGATGTGGTTAGAATGCCCCTCGTCACGATTATCCGGGGTTCGGCAGCGTCGCTTCGAAACTGCGAGAAACTGACCACTAAAACAAGAACGAAGACGGGCAGCAAGACGATGGGCGAGCGCCAGTAAACACTGACTCGAACCGTATCCTCCCCGTCATAGCGTGAGGCTGCCGGGATGGCGGCCTCACCGTGGGATGCCATGAATTTCATTCTTTACTCCGACGTCAACGACAGCTCCATCAGCCAGAGCCTCGGTCGTCCCGAATACAGTTACTACTTCGTGCTCAAGGCCTATCGCCCTGTGCTCGAAAGCCTGGGGCGAGTGCATGTGGTGTCCTCCACCGCCGAGGTCGATCCGCTCTACAAACAATTATTGGCCGCTGGCGAAGACAGTCTGTTCCTGTCGTTTACGCCGCCGCAGAAAACCCCGAACGACCTTGAGTGCCCGACGATTTGCGTGGTGGCCTGGGAGTTTGATTCGATTCCCGATGAACAATGGGATAACGACCCGCGCCAGGACTGGACGCAAATGCTGGCGCGGCAGGGCCGGGTGATCACGCTCTCCAGCCATACCGCCCGGGCGATTCGTCGGGCCATGGGCGAAGACTTCCCGGTACTGGTGTTGCCGACGCCGTTGTGGGAAAACTTCGCCGACATTCGTAGTCGCCACACCAGCGTCCCGATCTGCGCCGGCTCGACCCTGGACATCAAGGGTTGCATCTTCGATACGCGCACACTCGGGCTGAGCGCCGATGCACTGATTCCCGTCGTGCCGACCGCCGAGGAACTGGCGGCGCTCGAGGCTGAACTGGAGGCATTGAAGCCACCGCCGCTGACACTCAAGCGCCGCTTGGTGATTGCCCGCCATTACCTGCATATGTGGCGCCTGGACAAAGGTAAATCGCTGCCGATCCCGGTGCATCGCACGCATTTTCTAAGCCAGTGGTACTGGGAAGGGATACGCGACTTGTTGTCGCAAGCCGCCCATGAGCGTCTCGCTGGCTGGTTGCCGGCCATCGCCGGCCCACAGACGATGGCAGTACCCGAGCCAGAACCGCGACAGTGGCCGGATACCACAGCCCTGGTCGAAACACAGGTTGACGGTGTGGTGTATGTCACCGTGTTCAACCCGCGTGACGGTCGCAAGAATTGGCATCAACTGATCACTGCATTCTGCTGGGCGTTCCGCGAAACGCCTGATGCGACACTGGTGCTGAAAGTTACCCAAAGCGATCTGTCGTCCTACCACGACGAACTGATGACGTTGCTCGCGCAGCTTTCTCCGTTCGCCTGTCGGGTGGTGGTCATGCACGGCTACCTGGACGACCCGCAATATGCCCGGTTGTACGAGGCCGCCAGTTACTACGTCAATGCCTCGCGCTGCGAAGGGCTGTGCCTGCCGCTGATGGAGTTCATGGCCAGTGGTAAACCGGTGATTGCCCCGGATCACACGGCCATGGAGGACTACATCGATGAACGTGTGGCGTTTGTGGTCAAGTCCAGCGAGGAGCTGACCATCTGGCCGCAGGACTCTCGCATCATCTACCGCACCCTGCGTTACCGGCCGGATTGGGGTTCGCTGAAAACCGCTTACGAAAACAGCTACCGCCTGGCCAAGGAGCAACCGCTGGAGTATCAGCGCATGTCCCTCGCCGCCGTCGAGCGCATGCACGATTACTGCGCTTTCGCTCCGGTGCAGAAACGCATGGCGGATTTTTTCGGGCTGGCGCCACAGGCTTTGCCGACAGCAACCGTGACGGATACCGCCTCATGCTGATCATCATTCATTCGGAAACCAACCAGCACACCATTGCCCAGAACCTTGGCCGCTCGGAGTACAGCTATTACTTCGTGCTCAAGGAGTACCGACCCGTGCTGGAGCGGCTGGGGCGAGTGGTAGAAGTCAGCGACCCGCGGACCGAAGTCGATGTGTTGTACATGGACTGTTTGTCCCGTGGTGAAGCGTGCGTGTTCCTGTCGTTCTCACCGCCTCATCGCACGCCGGTCAATTTCGCCTGCCCGACGCTGCCGGTGTTCGCGTGGGAATTCAGCACCATCCCCAACGAACCCTTTGCCGGTGACCCGCTCAATGACTGGCGCACGGTGTTGCGGGCAGCGGGTGCGGCGATTACCCATTCCAGCTACACCGTGAATGCGGTGCGCGAGGCGATGGGCGACGACTATCCGGTCATCGCGGTACCGGCCCCGGTATGGGACCGTTTTTCCGAGCGCGGCGCCCACTTGCAACGTCAGCCCTTGGCCAGTCAAGTGCGTTTGACGCTCAAGGGGTTACTGGCAGACAGCCGCGAACTCGACTTGCGAGCCTTCGGCCCCGTGGCCACTCGCCAAGGTGCGGGTATTGATTTCAAGGCCCCGCCGAGTGAGCACGAGTTGGTCCTCGACGGCGTGATTTACACCTCGGTGTTCAACCCAAGTGACGGGCGCAAGAATTGGGAAGACATGCTCAGTGCCTTTTGCGTGACGTTTCGCGAGGTGGACGACGCAACGCTGGTGCTCAAACTGACGCACCACGATGCCGAAGAAGCGCTGACCGATATCCTTCACCACTTATACAAAAACCAGTCTTACCGCTGCCGGGTCGTGCTGATTTACGGCTATCTGGCTGACGCGGACTATGAGCAGCTGGTGCAAGCCACGAGTTACGTGGTCAACACGTCCTATGGCGAAGGCCAATGTCTTCCGCTGATGGAGTTCATGTCCTGTGGCAAACCGGCGGTGGCGCCACGGACCACGGCGATGCTCGATTATCTGGATGCCGATAATGCATTCCTGATTGACTCCACCGATGAGCTGACGGCCTGGCCTCATGACCCGCGCAGGGCGTTTCGCACCTTGCGCTACGTCACCAATTGGGCGTCGTTGTGCAGGGCTTACCAATCAAGCTATGACGTGGCCAAGGGTGATCCCGGGCGTTATGCACAGATGTCCGCGCACGCAGTGGCCAGCCTCAGTAAGTTCTGCAGTCAGGCCACTGCCGGGCAACGGCTTGGCGTATTTTTTGAGCGCCTGTTCGAGAGCCGTGCCGTGGAAACCCCTGAGGCATGATTCGCGCATGGGTCAGACGTTTCTTTGCAGAGACGAAACCCGAGCCACGGCCCGCGCCGTCGCCGGTCGAGCAATCCCGTGTGTCGCCAAGAGACGTGGGCTTGCACGATGCAATGCATGACGGCTGGTTTTCGGGCGACAGCGGCGAATTGCTCAAAGGCTTTGCCATTACCGCCGGCGACACTTTGCTGGATGTCGGTTGTGGCGAAGGGGTTGCGACCTTGTTTGCGGTGCGTCAAGGCGCGTCGGTGATCTTCACCGACAGTGAGCACGACAAGGTCCGCGACCTGGCGCGGCAAGTGGACGCGCAGTCGGATAAAGCGAATCTCGGTCTGGTCAGCAACAGCCTGCCGCTGCCTCTGGCCGATGGTTGCGCGAGCAAAGTCGTGTGCATGGAAGTGCTCGAACACATCGACCAGCCAGAACCCTTCATGGCCGAACTCGTGCGCATGGGTCGCCCCGGTGCACTGTACCTGCTGAGCGTACCGTCCCCGGTGGGCGAGCATCTGCAGAAAGGCATTGCCCCTGCCAGCTATTTTCAATCGCCCAATCACGTGCAGATTTTCAGCCCCGAGCGATTCGCCGCGCTGGTGGAAGACGCGGGCCTGGTCATCGAGCATCGTCAAGCCACCGGGTTTTTCTGGGTCATGGGCATGATTTTTTTCTGGGCCAGCGAGCGGGCTGCCGGGCGTGAACTGGGTGGCGCGGTTCGCGACCGGATTCAGGCGCCTTATCCGCCGCTGATGGAGAGCTGGGCGAAAACCTGGCAGGACTTGCTGGCCCAGCCCGACGGGTTGGCGATCAAGCAGATGCTGGACCGGTTCATGCCCAAGAGCCAGGTGATCATTGCCCGCAAACCCCATGTCCAGGAGGGCGCATGAGCAACGAAAAACGGATCATGGACGTCGAGTTGCTGCGCGGCATAGCGGTGCTTGGCGTTCTGTTTCATCACCTGCAGGACAGCCTGTTCGCGGCGGCTGTGCCGTTGTTCCAGGCCATCACGTTGTACAGCCAGCCGTGGTGGGGCGTGGATCTGTTTTTTGCGATCTCGGGCTTCGTCATTGCCCGCAGCCTGATCCCGGCCTTGCGCCGTTGCACCACGGGTCAAGAGTATTGGCAACAGACGCGCAATTTCTGGTTGCGCCGGGCCTTTCGATTGCTGCCGTCGGCCTGGCTGTGGCTGGCGCTGATGTTGCTGGCATGCCTTTTCCTCAACCGCTCCGGCGCGTTCGGTACCCTGCACGCGAACATTCAGGCGACGCTGGCCGGCATCGCCCAATACGCCAACTTCCGCTTTGCCGACAGTTTTTATCGCTACGAGTACGGCACCAGTTTCGTTTACTGGAGCCTGTCGCTGGAAGAGCAGTTCTACCTGCTGTTTCCACTGATGATCGTGCTGTTTCGCAAGCACCTGGTGTGGGCATTGCTGGCGCTGGTGGCGGTGCAGTTGTTGACCCTGCGCACGCCGATCCTGATGGTGGTGCGCACCGACGCGCTGGCCCTTGGCGTGCTGTTGGCGATGTGGAGCGTGCAGCCTTCATACCGGCGCTGGGAGCCGACTTTCCTGCGTCGCCCCTGGGCCGGCTTGTCGGCATTGCTCGGCGTTGCACTGGTGCTCGGTTTCATGGCAACGGACCGTTTCACCTTTACCCATTACCGGATCGGTGTGATTGCGCTGTTGTGTGCGCTGCTGGTGTGGATCGCGTCCTACAACCGTGATTACCTGATGCCCAAGGGAATGTTCAAGAACCTGATGACCTGGGTCGGCAGTCGCTCCTACGGGATTTACCTGATCCATATCCCGGCCTACTTGCTGGTTCGTGAGTTCATTTTCCGGTTACAGGCTGCCGGGCTGCCCAGTCCGGCTGGCCATCCGATTCTGATGTTGCTGATGGCTGGCAGCCTGATCGTGCTGCTGAGCGAACTCAACTATCGCTTCATTGAAATGCCCATGCGCAACCGCGGCGCCTCGCTGGTCAAACGCCTGGGCACCTCCCGAACAGCCGTCCCATCCTCTGGAGCCACCTCATGCTGAGCCTTTTGAAGAAACTCACGGCGGGCACGCCCGCGCCTGTGCAGCCAGAGGCACCGCCCGCGGCGCCAGTGGCGGAGAAGGTCGATCCCTACATGCTCGGCCTGCACGACGCGATGCTCAGCGGCTGGTTCAATCAGCAGACTGGCGAACTGTTCACCGGTTTCCCGGTGACCCCCGAGGACACGCTGCTCGATGTTGGCTGCGGCGACGGCGGCAACGTGCATTTCTGCGGGATGCGCGGGGCGAAGATCATCATCGCCGATATCGACGCGGCCAAGGTCGAAGCGACCCGCCTGCGCCTTAGCGATACACCGGCCCGCGACGTCGAATGCCACGTCACCGACTGCAACCCGCTGCCGATTGCCGATGGGACCGCCACGCGGGTGGTGTCCACCGAAGTCATCGAGCACGTGGACGATCCGGCGCAGTTCCTCGCTGAGCTGGTGCGCGTCGGTAAACCGGGCGCGCTGTATCTGCTGAGCGTCCCGCACCCCAGCTCCGAAGACCTGCAGAAAGATATCGCGGCGGCCGAGTATTTCCAGAAGCCCAACCACATCCGCATTATCAGCGAAGCGCAGTTCAAGGCCATGGTCAGCGATGCCGGCCTGGAAGTGATCAGCCACAGCCAGTACGGGTTCTACTGGTCGATGTGGATGCTGTTGTTCTGGGAAGCCAAGGTCGATTTCAGCAACCCGGACCATCCGTTGCTCAACCACTGGGCGGATACCTGGCAGGCGATCCTGGCTTCGCCACGGGGCGCACAGATCAAGCAGGCGCTGGATGCGGTGGTGGCGAAAAGTCAGGTGATCATTGCGCGCAAGCCCTGATCAGCAAAGCTCACCCGGGCGAGGCCGCGAACTCAAGCCTGATCGCCCGGGTACACCCACATAGCTCTTGCCCATTATTGGCTAGAGCGAACAGCCCCACCATCAATCAACAGGTTCTGTCCGGTCAGGTAGCCCGCCTGGCTGCTGCAGACGAAGGCACAGAGGGCACCGAACTCCTCGGCTGAACCGAAGCGTTTGGCGGGAATTTCGCTACGGCATTGGTCAAGGAACACCTCACTGTCCTGCCCCGACTCCTGGGCCGCCGCGACCAGGTTGTCACGCAGTCGATCGGTGTCGAACGAGCCTGGTTGCAGGTTGTTGATCGTCACATTGCGACTGGCAATGTTTTCTTGCCGGGCAAGCCCTGCGACAAACCCAGTCAGGCCACTGCGCGCACCATTGGACAGGCCCAGGCTTTCGATAGGGGACTTCACGGCACTCGAGGTGATGTTGATGATTCGACCAAATCCACGTGCCGCCATACCGTCGACCGTTGCCTTGATCAACTCGATAGGCGTCAGCATGTTGGCATCCAGCGCCTTGAGCCAGATGTCGCGATTCCATTCGCGGAAATCCCCGGGGGGAGGGCCCCCGGCATTGTTGATCAGGATATCGAAATGCCCGTGGGCCTTGAGCGCTGCCGCCCGACCCTCGGGCGTCGAAATGTCTCCAGCGACGGCGATGACCGTCACTTCAGGGTTTATCGCCCTGAGCTGACGGGCTGTTTCATTCAGCGCCTGTTCGCCCCGTGCGGTGATCACCACGTTCACGCCTTCGTTGACGAGAGCCTGTGCACAGGCTTTTCCCAAACCTTTGCTGGCGGCGCATACCAGTGCCCAGCGTCCTGCTATTCCCAGATTCATGTACGTTTTCCTGAAAGAAGGAAGTTCGAAGAAAGCGGTTGCCTGTTCATGCATGATCCAGCGTTGCGGACAGGTTCGGCGATCGGGTACTGATGCCCATGAAGCGTCGCACGCGTTCTCCTTCGGCTTCGCATCGTATGGTTTGCGGTGCGGCATCCAGTTGGATATTACCGTTCTCCATGAACACGACCCGGTCGGATATCGACATGGCAAAGTCCATTTCGTGGGTCACGATCAGCATGGTCATGCCTTCTTTGGCCAGGTCGCGGATCACGTTCAGCACGTCGTTGACCAGTTCCGGGTCGAGGGCTGAGGTCGGCTCGTCGAACAGCATGATTTGCGGTTCCATCGCCAGGGCTCGAGCGATCGCCACGCGCTGTTGCTGCCCGCCGGAGAGCTGGTGCGGGTACTTGTGGGCATGGGCCAGCAGGCCGACCTTGTCCAGTAGCGCATAGGCACGATGTTCACTCAGCTCGCCCGGCTGACCGTGGTAACGCGGTGCCAGGGTGACGTTGTCGAGAATGGTGCGGTGCGGGAACAGGTTGAAGTTCTGGAACACCATGCCGATGTGCCGCACGCCTTTGCGCAGGCGGGTGCTGTTGGGTTTGTCCGACGCTTCGATGAATTTTTCGCCGAACAGCAGGATGTCGCCGGTATCGATGCTTTCCAGGCCGTTGACGGTGCGGATCAGCGATGTCTTGCCGGAGCCGGATGGCCCGATGATCGAGACCACCTGGCCGTATTCGACATTCAGGTCGATACCCATCAGCACCTGGTGGGTGCCATAGCTCTTCTGGATGTTCTTCAGTTGCAGGATGGGCGTCGCGTTGTTGCCGGCGGCTTTGCGCGCAGTGTCGGGCAAGGCTTCGGCGCTGGCCTTGAACCTGGCGATGGTGGCCGCGTCGAGCGTGTGCGGCTTGCGGAAGTTCAGGTCCAGGTAGCGCTCCAGGCGCTGCAGGAAATAACCGAACACGGTGACGATCAACACGTAATACACGCCTACCGCCGCCAGGGTTTCCATGACCAGGAAGTTGGTGGCATAGAGGCGTTGGCCGACCGTGAGGATTTCGGTCAGGGAGATGACCGAGACCAGCGAGGTCAGCTTGACCACTGTGATGTATTCATTGATCAGCGTGGGCAGCGAAATGCGGAAAGCCTGAGGGATCACGATCAGGCGTTGCATGCCGAGCAGGCCGACACCCAGCGCGCGCCCGGCTTCCTTCTGGCCCTTGGCCACGGAGATCAGGCCACCACGATGGATTTCCGCCATGTACGCCGCTTCAGTGACCACCAGGGCCAGCAACCCTGCGTAGAAGGGGTTGGACAGAATCGGTCCGCTGCCGGGAAACAATTGCGGCAGGTTGTAGACGAAGACCACCAGCACCAGCAATGGAATGCTGCGGAAGAACCAGATGTAGACCGCGGCGGGAATGCGCAGCAAGGGCGACTGGGACAGCTTGGCCGTGGCCAGGACAAAACCCAGCAGCATGCCGATGAACCAGGCCAGGGCACTGAGCTGGACCACTGTGACGCAGGCCTTCCAGAAGTCCGGCAGGGAGAACAGGGATAAGAAATACGACCAATCGAATTGCATGGGGCACCTCGATCTGCCGCCCCGGAGCAGGGGAGGCAGATGACCAGACTACAAGGACAGGTTCTTAGTTGGCAGTCGGTTCTTCCAGGCCATATTTCTGGAGAATTGCCGCGTATTCACCGCTCTTTTTGCTCTCCTCGAAGGCCTTTTGCACGGCCTGGAAGGTTTCGTCGTTACCTTTCTTGACGAAGATGCCCAGGGTTTGTTGATAAATCGGATGCTCGGTGGTGATCACTACCCGGCCGTTGGTCTTTTCCGCGATCATTTTTGCCGCGCCGGCGATTTCAACCTGGGCCTGGATGTTTTTAGACAGCAGGGCCTGGGTCACTTCGGGTGCCGAAGGGTACTCGCTGACGGTGATCGCGCCTTTGTTGTTCGGCACGCAGTATTCGTCAGAGAGCTTCTTGAATTCCTTCACCCAGGTGGTGCCCTGTTCCAGTCCCAGTTTCAGGCCGCACAGGTCTTCAGGCTTCTTCGCATTGATCTCGCTGCCCTTGGGCACCATGACCGCGGCACCGGTGTTGGCATAGGCGATGGTCTGGGCCTGGGTCTGGCGCTCCGGTGTGATGTACATGCCGGAAATGATCGCGTCGTACTTGCCGGAGTTCAGGCCCAGGATCAGGCTCGGGAACTTGGTGTCGACGAACTCCACCTTGGCGTTCATGTGCTTGGCCAGTGACGTTGCCAGTTCGGGGTCGGAGCCCACCACGTTTTTGTCCTTGTCATAGGACTCGAAGGGCGGGTAGGTGATCTCCATGCCGACCTTGAACGTATCTGCCGCGGCCATGCTCACCGAGGCACCGAACATACCGGCTGCCAATACAGCCAGGCTCAAAAGGTTTTTCTTGTTGTTTTTCATGATGTGCTGACTCCGGCGTAGGTAGGGGATTAGCTGAAAACTTCAATCAGGACGGTTGGGCCTGATTTTTCAAATGTCCGAAACTGGCGGGCTTTCGTGCCTTGCCTGGCAGTTGAACGTCCCCGTTGGCCACCCTCTGGCGCAGATATTGATAGGTCTGCAGCGCCTGGCCATACATGTGTTCGCCGATGGTGATTTCTTCGTAGTCGTTGCCTGCCTGGGCGAACCCGGGCAGCGGTCTGATCTGGGTGTGATAGTCGCAGGCATAAAACAGCGGAAAGGAATAACGCTCCTCCTTCACGCTGCGTACCCGGTGCGCGGTGGCAACGAAAGCGCCTGCCGTCATCACTTCCAGCATGTCGCCGATGTTGACGACAAAGGCATCGGCAATCGGTGGGGCATCGATCCATTGGCCAAGATTGTTCATCACCTCAAGGCCCGGTTTGTCGGCCAAAAGGATGGTGAAACACTCGTAGTCAGTATGGGCGCCAAGACCCGGTGCGTCATGGGCTGCACCGTCGAAGGGGTAGTGGATCAGGCGCAGCTTGGACGGTGGACGGGTCACCAGGCTGTCGAAATAGTTTTCTTCCAGGCCCAGGGTCAGGGCGAAGCCACCGAACAGTCGCCGGCCCAGGGCGAAGATGGCTTCATAGTAGGCCTGCACCGAGGCCTTGAAACCTTGCAGTCGTGGCCAGTCGTTGGGCCCCAGCAATGGGGTATTGGCCAGCACCAGCGGGTCATCGGCCGGGACTTCGAAGCCGACATCGAAGGCTTCCTTGTGGTCTGGCTTGCCCTTGGAATAGACCTCTTCGCCTTCGGGTACAAAGCCCTTGTGGGTTTGCGAGGTGCCGATGTAGTGGCGCATCTTGGCGTCCAGGGGCTGGTCGAAAAAGTCCTTGGCCGCCTTGCGCAGGTTGGCGATCAGTTGCGGGTCGATACCGTGATCGGTGATGTAGAGGAACCCGACCTCGCTGGCGGCGCGCCCCAATTGTTCGGCGACGGCCAGGCGGTGTTCCAGTTCAACGCTGAACAGGCCGGCGATGTTGACCACCGGGATGCTATTGAAGTTGGCTTTGTGAGTGTCAGTGCTTGCGCTGTTGTTTTTGTTGTCAGGCATGTCGCATCGGCTCCCTAAGGATGGCTTGAATGGCTGAAACGGTCGAAGTGTTCACGCTCGGTCTGGCCCATCCACACATTCAATGACCACAGGTCGGCGACCGGGACATTGGTGAAGGGCAGGTGATGCAGGTAGCCGTCGGCGCCGAACTCCGGGGTCAGGGTGCTGACCTGGTAACCGCGGGCTTGCTGCGAGCGCCAGATGCTTTCCCAGTGCTGCTGATGGAAGGCCAGTTCCCTTGCATATTCGGGAGCCGCCGGGTGCGGAACCTGCGGTCCCTGGTCATAACCGACCCGGGCCTGGATATGGTGAACCCGCTCGATGAAAGCGCTCAGGTCATCGGCCGGGTCATTCAACAGGCGCTCGCAGGTGACCACCCAATGGCTGATGTCGCTGGTGAACAACAGCTCGGGCAATTGCCGGATCAACTCCAGGGTCACCCAGGGGTTGAACAGCGACCGCGAGCGGTGGGTTTCGAAACTGCAGACCTGGCCGTGCTTGCGCGCCAGATCCAGCGCCTGGCCAAAAAACTCCACTTGTTGTGGCAAGGACCAGCGATCGTTGCCCGCCAGCACATTGACGAAGCGCGGGCCGAGTTCAGCGGCCCAGGCGAGTTTTTGATCGAGATCATTGAGGTGGACGGCAGGGGTTGCCGACTGGTCCGGCAGCACGTCGTACGCGGTGAAGACCGTGCTGATATAGCCCAGGCGATTGGCCTGGAGAAAGGCGCCAAACTCGGCCCGTTCACGGGCGTCCAGTGGCAGGCGTGCCTCCATCCCGTCAAAGCCCGCTTGCAGCAACTCCTCGAGCGCCTGGGCCTTGCTGGCGGTGTAACCCCACAGCGTGCGGAAAATTTCCAGCTTCATCGGTGATCCTCAAAAATCCCAAGGCCTACTGCAAATGCACTTCGACGGCGCCACGCTGCCAAGAGGCTGGTTCGCTGTGGAGTCGATGTTAGGCACAGGCCGCGCACTGAAAGAATCTGAAAGTTCAAAAGAATACTTCAGACTTTCATCAACAAATAGCTTGCTACTTATAGCGCTGGCCAGGAGGGGGGTTATCGGCGAGAACCTGTCTACGTTGGCTATTATTGAGAGATGCCATTGTTACGGCATCATTTTGAAGAGTCCCAAGCGACACCGGGCCGCTGAGGGTTCCCTTTTGCCCGCCGCTGCCTGTCCCGACTCGTTAAGTCCACGTCGTCTCAGGGCAAGTAATCCCTACTAATAGCGGCCGTTGAAATAGAGTCTCCACTCTCTCCATAAATGGGGCATTACACCCACCCAACCGGGGGCTTACCACCTGATTTGAGGAATATTCCCCGTTTAGCCTTTCTCTCGTCCGAAGCATTCAGAAACAGCTTATTAATTAACCTGGGCTTTTTCTTCGCCCTGCGGTAGTGGCTCATTAGTTGCACCCCCCTTGGGTACCCGTAACGTCCCGGACATCATGGAGACCGCGGGTCTTGCCAGGTTCGGCATGCCGCGAGGGGTGAAAAATGAAACGCACGACCCCCCTTGCAGCGCCATCGCCGTTTAAGAGGAGCTTCTTATGAGTTCCATGATCAAGATTGGCATCGTTGATGATCACCCGCTGTTAAGGGATGGGGTCACAATGGCGCTGAAGAAAGTCGCTGACTTTCAGGTGGTCGAGCAGGGGGCGTCTGCCGATGATGCCCTGGAAATTGCCGCTCGTTTTGCTCCGGATGTATTGCTGATGGATGTAAATATGCCGGGCGATAGCTTTGCTGCCGTGCGAGCGATCTCAGCTTCTTCGCCGGCAGTTAAAATTTTGATGCTGACAGTGTCCGAGTCCATCGAGGATGCCTATTGCGCCCTCGAAGCGGGCGCGCAGGGATATGCGTTGAAAGGCATAAGCGGTCGTGAGCTGGTACAAGCCATCAGAAATGTTGCCGGTGGTGAAACGTTCATTACACCCAAGCTTGCCAGCAAGCTGTTGAGCAATTTCGGAAAGCACGCGGCTGACAGGCAAAAGGTCGAGCTGACCCATCGCGAAGAACAGGTTATCCGGGAGGTATCGAAGGGCCTGACTAACCGCGAGGTTGCGATCAAGCTCGAGCTCTGCGAGAAGACCATCAAGCACTACATGACGAATGTCATGTACAAGCTGCGCGTTCGTAACCGGACACAGGCAGTCGCAGCAGTGAGACGGCATTGGGAGAGTGACCATATACCTGGCTTATGTGGTGCTCTTCAACGCCGCGACTTGAATGACAGTGGTAAGACAAGTAACGGGCGATAAGCGCTTGCGGTTACTTGGGTGCAATGATCATTCTGGCTCGGATGATCAGATTTTGAACTGCGCCCTGGCTTTGGTTCCGGCATGGGGCGCCGATTCAATGATGAATACTCCGCCGAGGGATTCGACGCGATAGCGCATGCCGACAAGGCCCAGATGAGTTCTACCTCGACCAGGCACACTCGGTTTTTCGGTTGGAATTCCCACTCCCGCATCCTCGACTTGTACTTCCAGTAGCCCTTCGCAGTGAGAGGCGCTGAGTTTTTGGCCCTTTCCTCCGGCGTGAATATAGGCATTGTTCAACGCTTCCTGGGCGAAGCGGTAAATACAAATTTTATGCGCTATCGGTACATCGTCTGGAAGAGCATCAAGCTCCAGTTCGACTCGCGTCTCGGTTCGCTCTTCGTGCCGCTCGGCAAGCAATACCAGCGCATCGTGCAGGGTCAGGTCAGTGACTTCCGGAAGTGCCAGGTCGAGTGATATTTCCCGCACTTCGTTTAAAGCATCCTCGCCGGCACGCCTGATCATTTCGAGAACTTCCTCATCCGAGGCGCCTTGTGAATTTTCGAGTTCTTCAAGGCGAAGGAGAATAAGTGACAACAGCTGGGCAGGACCATCATGAAGATCGGCCCCGATCCGACGAAGAGTGAGTTCATTGATTCTGGAGAATTCGTGATTGGCTGTAGTGACTTTGTGCTGAAGGGCGGCATTGTTCGAGTGCAACCTGGCTTGCTCATCCATTCGCCATTCAAGTGCTGTTTCATGTTGTTTTATTATCTTGTCATCACGCCGAACGATAAAAAATAACAACAAAAGCATGGCCGTCGTTGCGGCACCAACAATCGCCCATACTTTCTTGCGAAGATTATTGATTTCGCGCTGTAACGCTTCCGCGGTTTCGTAGAACTCACCAACCGCAACAATCTTTCCAGTACCGGCTTCGCGCAGTGGAGCAAAAATTTCATAAAGCGGAATATTCAGGCTGCGCTCAAAAGCATCCTCATTATCTCCCTCAAAATCATTGTCCAGTTGTGTATAGATCTTGCCTGTCAGCGCCAGTGAGATCTCCTCTGTCGGAAAGGTTTTCCGCACCGTGGACTTGTCGGTGCTGTAGACAATCGTGCCGTCTGGAAGCCAGATCTTCACCGAGACCACATGTGTACTCAACGAGGTGCTGGACAGCAGGTGATCAATGGTCTGAATGGTTGCATCGGGGAGTTCTTTGACAGTGGTCAGTCCCTGGACGAAAGGTTCGAGAAAGTTCTGCATATAACGCGCGCCCGTCTCTGCCGCCGTTTGAATCGTTGCATCTTCGATACTCTGGCTTACGAGCTTTCCAACGAACGTCATGGTCAAGCCCAGAATGATTGCGGCGCAGATTACGAACTGGGTCGAGCGGCTCAAATGGTGCAATTTCGCACGGGCGCTCTGTCCTCCCGGGCCTCCGTCACTGGACGTTTGGCCTGCCTCTGATCCGACCAAGGTCTGATCCGATTCTGCGACCAAGGTCTCAGAATTTGATTGGGCTTTTGTCTCTGTACACATCCGGGTAGCCCCTCAATACTCATTTTCAATGGAGTGTAAAGCTGGCATTTGAGGTTGAAGGCGGGAGGCGCGATGAATAGTTTAAAAAGATTCTCGATCCATCTGGATAATCGCTATTTCCGGCAACAACAGCTGGCGGTTATTACCAATAGTGTGGTCGGCCATTCGCACCCTGGCATTCAAGTCAAACTCGCTTCACTTGAATTCTCTGTTGAGAAAACGCTCCAGTCCAACAGTGCGGGTGCTCCACTCAATCAGAACCAAACCTGTGGTTCCAATGGTTTCCTGGCTCCGCTACCCAGCGTGCGGAGCCAGTCTCCAATACATACTAGTCAATTCGTAGTCGATGCCAGTTTTCTCATGGATAAAAGGCTTGTTGACGAAGCCGCATGGACGCAGAACCGTGCCATCACCCCTCAGGAAGTCCCGGAATATGGCGATCTTCGCGAGCATATTCCGGCCAATGCCTCTGTTCTCTGGATGTGTGGCATCTGTGACAAGCCCCCTATGCCTGAGAGAGCATCATGTACAGATGCATAGAGCCCCGATACGTGACGGGGCCGCGAGTAAGTTGCACCTTCTATTCAACCTGGGTTCATGGGCCGTCGCCTCCTTGAGGCGCAATACCAGCCTGTAAATACGGTTGTCATGGGGAATTGATCCTCAGTCGAGCTCTGCTGATTGCACGCAATTCAGTAGGGGCTCGGTGCGGCCGTTGTACCAGGTCCCGTCGTTCAAGTTTCGATTTTCATTTATGGGGTTCAGCACTCAACCACGCGTTTGCAGCCGTGTTTTATGCGTGTGGTTTCCTGATTGGTTAAGCATCGAGGAAACAGCCATGGCCAGCTTCATCAAGTCCGATCTTGAGTTCATTCTCGAACAAATTTTCATCGCTGAACGGAATGCGTCTGGCGCGAGTCTGGCTGACTTGCTGCAGAACGTAGAAGTCCCCTTCGGTCTGCGCACCGTCTCCGGCATCGACAACAACCTGGCCAATCCCCAGTTCGGTGCCGCCGACAATTTCTTTCCGCGCATGACGACGCCGGTGTTCAATACCGCGCAGGTCCAGCCGGCCGGCTTCTTCGGCCCCACCGATCCAGGCGGAACCACACCGACCTCCTACCTGCAGACCAGCGGTGCCGTCTTCGACTCGCAGCCGCGCACCATCAGCAACCTGATCGTGGACCAGACCGCCAACAATCCGGCGGCGGTCGCGGCCGCAGCGGCCAATCCGGATTCACAGTTGGTCACCAGCCCCGGCCTGGATGGCCTGTTCGGTACCGCCGACGACGTTGCCGTTTTCCAGATTCCCAATATCACACCGGACGCAGGCCTGACTGTGCCGTTCAACCAGTGGATGACTTTCTTTGGCCAGTTCTTCGACCATGGACTGGACCTTGTCACCAAGGGTGGCAGCGGCACCGTCTTCATTGCGCTGCAGCCCGACGATCCGCTCTTCGTGCCGGGCAGCCCGACCAACTTCATGGTGCTGACGCGCGCCACCAATTTGCCTGGCCCCGACGGCATCCTGGGCACCGCCGATGACATCCACGAGCAGAGCAACACCACTTCTCCCTTTGTCGACCAGAACCAGACCTACAGCTCGCATCCCTCGCACCAGGTGTTCCTGCGTGCCTATGAGCTCAACGCCGCTGGCGATCCGGTGGCCACTGGCAAGCTGATCACCAATCGCGACCTGGGTGTCGATGGGCATTTCGGCACCGCTGATGACGTCGAAATCGGCGGCATGGCCACCTGGGCAATCGTCAAGGCTCAGGCCCGAGATCTGCTCGGCATCAACTTGACCGATGCCGATGTGTTCAACGTTCCGCTGCTGGCAACCGATGCTTACGGCAACTTCATCAAGGGGCCTAACGGCCTTCCCCAAGTCGTGATGATGGGCGCGGATGGCATTGCCGGTACGGCCGATGATGTGCTCGTCGAGGGTAATCGGGCCGCGCCAATCAGCCTGACGAACGCCGTGCGCACCGGCCACCAGTTCCTGATCGACATCGCCCACAGCGCCGATCCGACCGGGGGGCTGGTGGCTGACGCGGACACCGTCATTGGCGGCCCGCAAGCACCCGGCACCTACGACAACGAGCTGCTCGACAAGCACTACATCGCCGGCGATGGCCGCGTCAACGAGAACATCGGCCTGACCACGGTGCATTCCATCTTCCACAGCGAACACAACCGGCTGGTTGAGCAGACCAAGGATACGGTGCTGGCCTCCGCCGACCTCGATTTCCTGAACAAGTGGCTGATGCCCGACGCCCAACTGACAGCGCTGCCAGCGACGCCGGCCGACATCGCGGCCCTGCACTGGAACGGCGAGCGGTTGTTCCAGGCGGCCAAGTTCGGCACCGAGATGCAGTACCAACACCTGGTGTTCGAGGAGTTCGCGCGCACCATCCAGCCGCAAGTGGACGTCTTCCTGGCGCCCATGGGCAACGACACCACGGTCAATCCGGCGATCGTCGCCGAGTTCGCGCACACGGTCTTTCGCTTCGGCCACTCGATGCTGCTGGAGACGGTCGATCGTTTCGACCCCAACTTCAATGTCGTTGGCGACGGCAATCCGGTTGACCCGGGCAATCAACAGACCGGCCTGATCGCGGCCTTCCTCAACCCGCTCGCGTTTGCTGCCAGCGGCCCCACCCCTGAGGAGGCGGCAGGCGCCATCGTGCGCGGCGTCACGCGGCAAGTCGGCAACGAGATCGACGAGTTTGTCACTGATGCTGTGCGCAACAATCTGGTCGGCCTGCCGCTCGACCTTGCCGCACTCAACCTGGCGCGCGGCCGAGACACCGGCATCCCGTCGCTGAACGCGGCGCGGCGCGAGTTCTACCACATGACCGGCGACAGCCAGTTGACCCCCTACACGAGCTGGGCCGATTTCGTGCAGCACATGAAGCATCCGGAATCGCTGATCAATTTCATCGCCGCCTACGGCACCCATTCAACCATCACGAGTGCTACGACGCTGGCGGACAAGCGCGCCGCGGCCGCGGATCTCGTGCTTGGCAGCGCCACGGCGCCGGCTGATCGCCTGGACTTCCTCAACAGTAGCGGCGCCTGGGCCAGCAACGCCGGTGCGGACGGTATTCTGCACACCGCCGACGACGTGACCATCACCGGCCTGGACGCCATCGACTTCTGGATCGGCGGCCTGGCCGAAGAGAAGATGCCCTTTGGCGGCCTGCTGGGTTCGAGCTTCAACTTCGTCTTCGAAACCCAGTTGGAAAACCTGCAGAATGGCGACCGTCTCTACTACCTGACCCGCACCGCAGGACTCAACTTCGGCACTGAGCTTGAGAACAATTCGTTCGCCAACCTGGTGATGCTCAACAGCGACGCAGTACACCTGCCGGCCAACATATTCCAGACGCCGGCCTTCACCCTGGAGGTCGACCCGACGCACCAGTTCAACCCGAGCGTGGTGGCCGGCCCGGACGGCATCGTCGGCACGGTTGACGATCTGCCAGCCAACGCCGACCCCTTTGGCCCGTCGGAGCACCCGATTGGTTCACCACGGATTGACCGTATCACGCCGCTGGTGATTCGCGACAACCCCGACACAGTGGGCCCGGATACCAACTACCTGCACTACACCGGCGGCGATACGGTCGTGCTGGGAGGTACGGCTGGCGACGACATCCTCATTGCCGGCGACTCGGACGACGACACTGTCTATGGCGATGCCGGCAACGACCGGATCGACGGCGGCTACGGTAACGACAACCTCTTTGGCGGCGCCGGTGACGACATCATCACGGACATGGGCGGCGACGACGTCATCCACGGCGAGGACGGCAACGACGTCATCCAGGTCGGTAACTCGACCCTCGCCGGCAACAACCTGGTCCACGGCGGCGCGGGCAAGGATTTCATCATCACCACCGAAGACATCACCCTGACGTTCGCCGGCGCGGGCGACGATTTCATCCTCGGCTCCAAGGTCAACCTCGCGCCGACCGGCAACGAAGGCGATGACTGGATCGAGGGCGGCACCCAGGACGGTGCGCCCGGCGATAACGCGAGCCCAACATTGTCCGACGACGTGCCCGGCAACGACATCTTCATTGGCACCGGTGGATTCGATGAAATGATTGGTGAAGGCGGCGACGACACCTTCGTCGCCAGCGACGCACAGGACAAGATGGACGGCATGTCCGGGTTCGACTGGACCACCTACAAGAACGACAAGTACGGCGTGACCGTCGACATGGTCGTTCCCTTCTTCAGTCCGTATCACGCGGTGCCCGATGCCGCTGGCAATATCGTGGGCGCAGTGGCGCAATCGCCCGATTCGGTCTATGACCGGTTCGCGGAAGTGGAGGGCCTGTCGGGGTCGGCCTTCGCCGACTTCCTGCGCGGCGATGAACAAAACGCGGCCATCATCGCCAACGTCACGGCCGGGGGCAGCATCCTCACCAACTTCGATCTCGTCAGCGGCCTGCGGGCTTTCGTTGGCAGCGCCGGTTTCGGTGCCGACGGTATCGGGGGGACGGCCGACGATCAGTTCGGCGCGGGTAACATCATCCTCGGCGGCGATGGCAGCGACATCATCGAAGGCCGTGGCGGCAGCGACCTCATCGACGGCGACAGTTGGCTCAACGTGCGCATCAGCGTGCGTCAGAACGTGGATGGCTCCGGGCCGGAGATCGCCAGCTTCGACAGCATGACGCCGATGATCCCGCTCATGCTGAACGGCACCTACAATCCCGGCCAGCTCGTCGCCGTGCGTGAGATCCTGCCAGGCGTGGGCGGCTTCGACACCGTCAATTTCATGGGCCCGCTGGCGAACTACTCAGTCACCGTCAACGATAACGGCACTGCGCTCGATTTCACCGACGACATCGTTACCGTGACCGACAATGTCGGCAAGGAAGAAACCGACCGTCTCACCCACATCGAACGGCTGCAGTTCTCCGATCAGTCCATGGTCCTCGTGCCCGGGCTCAACGCTGAGCCGGTGGGGGCGCTGACGGTGGATAACACTGCACCGACCGTTGGCCAGATACTGACCGTGTCGGCGGCAGGCCTCACCGATGGCGACAACGCAGGCGGGGCGATCCACAATTCCATCAGTTACGTATGGCAGTTTGAAGCCGCACCGGGCTCGGGCGTCTTCGAGGACATCATCCTCGGGCCAGGCCGCATCGGTATCGGATTTGTGAGGGCGGACGCGCCCACGTTCACGGTGACGTCGGATCTTGCCGGCCTGGCAATTCGCGTCAAAGGCATCTATGCGGACGATCATGGCGTGACCGAGCAGGTATTCTCGGCACCGACCACGGCCGTAGTGGCCGGGGCGCCGGCCCCTGCAGCGGCGCCTTCGCTGATCGATCCACAGACCACGGCTCCCAGCAACGGTGTGCGCTACACGCAAGCCGACCTGGCGTTCATCCTTGACCAGATCAAGCTGGCGGAACACCACGCGGCCGGTGAGAACCTGAACTCGTTGCTCCCCAATATCCGGATGCCGTTCGGATTGCGTACCGTCGAAGGGACGGAAAACAACCTGCTCCATCCCGAGTTCGGTGCCGCCGATAACGTATTCCCGCGCCTGACCACACCGGACTTCCGCCCGGCCGATGCCGGCACCAGCTACACCCAGACCAGCGGCCTGGTAATCGACTCGCAGCCGCGCACCATCAGCAACCTGATCGTCGACCAGACCGCCAACAACCCGGCGGCGGTCGCGGCCACCTTCGATCCGGGTCTTGATGGTGTCCTCGGCACTGCTGACGATGTCCTCAAGGCCGGTGCGCAGGTGGTGACCGGAACCCGTACTGACGGCACGACGTTCCAGACTTTCTTCGACCCGAACGTGAGTCCCGACGCGGGCCTGACCGCACCCTTCAACCAATGGATGACGTTCTTCGGCCAGTTCTTCGATCATGGCCTGGACCTCGTCACCAAGGGTGGGTCGGGCACTGTGTTCGTTCCGCTGCAGCCGGATGACCCGCTGTTCGTGCCCGGTAGCCCGACCAACTTCATGGTGCTGACGCGCGCGACCAATCAGCCCGGCCCCGACGGCATCCTGGGCACGGCCGATGACATCCACGAGAACACCAACACCACCTCGCCGTTTGTCGACCAGAACCAGACGTACAGCTCGCATCCTTCGCACCAGGTGTTCCTGCGTGCCTATGAGCTCAACGCAACGGGCGATCCGGTGGCCACCGGCAAGTTGATCGAAAATCGTGATCTGGGCGCCGATGGCGTGTTCGGTACGGCCGACGACGTCGGGATCGGTGGCATGGCCACCTGGAAGGTGGTCAAGGCGCAAGCCCATGATCTGCTCGGCATCAATCTCACCGATGCCGATTTCGACAACGTGCCATTGCTGGCGACTGACGCCTACGGCAATTTCATCAAGGGTCCGAACGGTTTTCCGCAGGTGGTAATGAAGGGCGCGGACGGCATTGCCGGCACGGCCGATGATGTGCTGGTTGAAGGCAATCCGGCCGCGCCCATCAGCCTGGTCAACGCCGCGCGCACCGGCCATGCCTTCCTCAACGACATCG
This sequence comes from Pseudomonas sp. S2_F07, assembly GCF_054668325.1. Taxonomy (NCBI): domain Bacteria; kingdom Pseudomonadati; phylum Pseudomonadota; class Gammaproteobacteria; order Pseudomonadales; family Pseudomonadaceae; genus Pseudomonas; species Pseudomonas sp. S2_F07. The sequence continues at coordinate 1,977,382 of NZ_CP162758.1, read as the reverse complement.
CGCACACCGCGGTGCCGGTGGACGACCAGACCGGCGCGGCACTCCTGCCCGATGCGGACAATGTCGTTGGCGGTACACCTGCGGCGGGCTTCTACGACAACGAACTGCTGGACGCGCACTACATTGCCGGCGACGGCCGGGTCAACGAGAACATCGGCCTGACCACCGTCCATTCGATCTTCCACCATGAGCACAACCGCCTGGTCGATCACACCATGGCGGTGGTCCTGGCGACAGCGGCAAGTGGCGATGTGTCGTTCCTGAACGAGTGGCTGCTGACGCCTGTCACTGCCGTACCCGCCGACACCTCGACCCTTGACTGGAACGGCGAGCGCCTGTTCCAGACCGCGAAGTTCGGCACCGAGATGCAGTACCAGCACCTGGTGTTCGAAGAGTTCGCGCGCACCATCCAGCCGATGGTCGATCCGTTCTTCGCCCCGGGCCAGGTGTACGACACCGCGATCGATCCGAGCATCGTTGCCGAGTTCGCACACACCGTCTATCGCTTCGGGCACTCGATGCTGCTGGAGCAGGTCGACCGGCTGGATCCGAACTTCGCGTCGAGCGATATCGGGCTGATCCAGGCCTTCCTCAACCCGCTCGAGTTCGCAAGCAGCGGCGCCACTCCGGAGGAGGCGGCCGGTGCCATCGTGCGCGGCGTGACCCGCCAGGTGGGCAATGAGATCGACGAGTTCGTCACCGAAGCCCTGCGTAACAACCTGCTGGGACTGCCACTCGATCTGCCCGCCATCAACCTGGCGCGCGGTCGCGATACCGGCATTCCGTCCCTGAACGCGGCGCGGCGGGAGTTCTATGGGCCCACCGGTGACGCAGAGCTCAAGCCCTACACCAGTTGGGCGGATTTCGTGCAGCACATGAAGCATCCGGAATCGCTGGTCAACTTTATCGCCGCCTACGGCACGCACGCGACCATCACCGGCGCCACCACGCTGGCGGACAAGCGCGCCGCGGCTGCGGACCTGGTGTTCGGCGGCGCGACCGCACCCGCCGATCGTGTCGACTTCCTCAACAGCACGGGTGCCTGGGCCAGCAACGCTGGTGCGGACGGCGTACTGCACACGGCAGACGATGTGACCATCACCGGTCTGGATGATGTCGACTTCTGGGTTGGCGGGCTGGCCGAGGAGAAGATGCCTTTTGGCGGCATGCTCGGCTCGACCTTCAACTTCGTCTTCGAGAACCAGATGGAGAAACTCCAGGACGGCGACCGCTTCTATTATCTGGAACGCACCGCCTCGATGGACTTTGGCGCGGAACTTGAGAACAACACGTTCGCCAATCTGGTGATGGCCAATACCGACGCAACACACCTCTCGGCCAGGGTTTTCCTGACGCCGGCCTACACTCTGGAGGTCAATCAGGCGAACCAGTACAACCCGAGTGTGATTGCCGGTCCCGACGGTATTGTCGGCACCCTCGACGATCTGCCGGCCAATGCCGATCCGTTTGGCCCGTCGGACCACCCGATTGGCTCACCACGCACTGACTTCCTCACGCCACTGGTGATCCGCGACAACCCCGCCACGGCGGGGCCGGATACCAACTACCTGCACTACACCGGTGCCGATACGGTCGTATTGGGCGGTACGCCCGGCAACGACATCCTCATTGCCGGCGACTCGGACGACGACACGGTCTATGGCGATGCCGGTAACGATCGGATCGATGGCGGCTACGGCAACGACCAGCTCTTTGGCGGTACCGGTGACGACATCATCACGGACATGGGCGGCGACGACGTCATCCACGGCGAAGACGGCAACGACGTCATCCAGGGTGGCAATGGCCTCAACCTGATCCTTGGCCAGGCTGGCCAGGACTTCATCGTTACCGGCGAAGACGCGGCCGACAGCAGCGGCGGCCTGGGCAACGACTTTATCCTTGGCAGCAAGGCCAACGAGTTCGCGCGCGGTGGCGAAGGCGATGACTGGATCCAGGGTGGATCCGCCGATGGCGTTGCCGGCGATAACTTCGACCCATTCGGAAACGATCCGATCAATGGCAACGACGTCTTCCTGGGCGATGGCGGACCGGACAACTTCGACGGAGAGGGCGGTGATGACATCATGGTCGGCAGCCCCAGCGAGGCGGACCGTTTCATCGGGTTCTCGGGTTATGACTGGGCGACCTACAAGGACGATCAGGTCGGCGTGACCATGGACCTGAACTCCGGGCTGCGCTTCTTCGATCAACCGGCAGTGCCTGGCTCCACCGCGTCGATCCTTGCCCGGTTGGACCTGGTGGAAGGAATGTCAGGATCGTCCCACGCCGATTTCCTCGGCGGCGATGACTCCACTGCCGATTTGCTCGCCATCGCCGGCGCCAAGGGCAGCGTGCTCACCAACTTCGACCTCATCAGCGGTCTGCGGGACCTCGTTGGCAGCGCCGGCAACGGCGCGGATGGCATCGCCGGTACAGCCGACGATAAGTTCGACGGGGGCAACATCATCCTGGGTGGCGACGGCAGCGACGTCATCGCGGGCCGTGGCGGCGATGACCTCATTGACGGCGACAAGTGGCTCAACGTGCGCATCAGTGTGCGGCAGAACATCGATGGCACCGGGCCGGAAATCGCCAGCTTCGACAGCTTGACACCGCTGGTTCCGCTCATGATGAACGGCACCTATAACCCTGGCCAGCTCCAGATCGTCCGTGAAATCCTGACGGCGGCCGGTCCCGACTTCGACACGGCGTTGTTCTCCGGCAATCTGGCGGATTACACCGTGGTCAACAACGTCAACGGCACCGTGACGGTCACCGACAATGTCGCTGGCAGGGATGGGACCGACACCCTCAGCAATATCGAGCGGTTGCAGTTCTCCGATCAAGCGGTCGTGCTCGGCGGTTTGAATTCGGCGCCCGTCGGTTCGCTGAGGATCGACGATCCCACGCCCGCCGTCGGCCAGGTGCTGACGGTCTCGGCGGCAGACATCACGGATGCTGACAATAGCGCGACCGGAGGCGCGATCGCCGGGCCCATCAGTTTCTTCTGGCAGTTCGAGGCGCGCCCGGGCTCGGGCGTCTTCGAAGACATCACGTTCTTTGCCGCCGGAGAGGTCGCGCGCGCAGAGGGCACGACTGTCACGGTGGGCTCGGAACTCAGGGTGCCACCACCGGCGACCCTCATTGGTGCCGTGCCGGCCATACCGGAACTCGTCGTGGCAGCCGGGCTGGCGCTGCGCGTCAGGGCGGTCTACAAGGACGCCAATGGCGTGCTGGAGGAGGTGTTCTCGGCGCCGACCGCACCGATCACACCTGCCGGCACCGGCACCGTCAATGTCCTGCCGGTCGGAACGGTGCTGATCAGCGATACGACTCCGGCGGAAGGCTCGGCCTTGACCGCAACGGATGCGTTCACCGACGCCAACGGGACCACGACCTCGGTGATCAGCCATCAGTGGCAGGTGGGGAGCGGTGCGATCTTTGCCGACATCGCCGGTGCGACCGGCACGACCTTCACGCCCGACCAGGCGCAGGTTGGTCAGCAACTGCGTGTCGTCGCGAGTTACGCCGATGACCTGGGCACGCTTGAGCGCGTGACTTCTGCCGCAACGACAGTGGTCAGTGATGTGTTTGTCGGTACCGCCGGTGCCGATATATGGAACGGTACGGCAGGCGACGACGTGGCCAGCGGAGGTGATGGCAACGATATCCTGAATGCCTTGGGCGGCAACGATATCCTCAATGGTGACGCGGGCAACGACTTCCTCAATGGCGGTGCGGGTAATGACCAGATGCTGGGCGGAACCGGCAACGATACCTACCGCGTCGATTCAATCGGGGACGTGGTGCTCGAGTTGACGGGTGAGGGGCAGGATTCCGTACAGACCACGCTGGCCAGTTACACACTGGGCGCCAATGTCGAGCATCTGCTCTACCTCGGAGTCGGCAACTTTGTCGGCACCGGCAACGCGTTGAACAACGTCATCACCGGTGGGGTGGGTAATGACACCCTCAACGGCGGAGCCGGCAACGACACCTTGCTGGGTGGCCTGGGCAATGACGTCCTCACTGGCGGTGCGGGTAATGACCGGATGGCCGGTGGAGCCGGCAACGACACCTACCGCGTCGATTCCGCCGGGGACCTGGTGGTCGAGACGGCGGGTGAGGGGGCCGACTCGGTACAGACCACGCTGGCCAGTTACACGCTGGGCGCCAATGTCGAGCATCTGCTCTTCACCGGAACCGGCAACTTCACCGGTACCGGCAACGCGTTGAACAACGTCATCACCGGTGGGGCGGGTAATGACAGCCTCAACGGCGCTGGCGGCAACGACACCTTGCTGGGTGGCGCCGGCAACGACGTCCTCACGGGCGGCACGGGTAATGACCGGATGGTCGGTGGAACCGGCAACGATACCTTCCGCGTCGATTCCGCCGGGGACCTGGTGGTCGAGGTGGCGGGTGAAGGTGCCGACTCCGTACAGACGACGCTGACCAGCTACACCCTGGGCGCCAATGTCGAGCACCTGCTCTCCACCGGCGTTGGCAATTTCGTCGGCACCGGCAACGCGTCGAACAACACCATGACCGGAGGGGTGGGTAATGACACCCTCAACGGCGCTGGCGGCAACGACACCTTGCTGGGTGGCCTGGGCAATGACGTCCTCAGTGGCGATGCGGGGGCTGACCGGATGGAAGGCGGCATCGGCAACGATACCTACCGCGTCGATTCAGCCGCGGACGCGGTTGTCGAGTTGGCGGGCAGCGGTGAGGACTCCGTACAGACCTCGCTGGCCAGTTACACACTGGGCGCCAATGCCGAGCACCTGCTCTTCACCGGAGTCGGCAACTTCGTCGGCACCGGCAACGCGTCGAACAACGTCATGACCGGTGGGGTGGGCAATGACACCCTCAACGGCGCCGGCGGCAACGACACATTGTTGGGCGGCCTGGGCAACGACAACCTCGATGGTGGTGCCGGCAACGATAGTGTTGCGGGCGGTGCGGGCAACGACACGATGAATGCCGCCAGTGGCGACGATATCTTCGTGTTCGCCGCGGGCTTCGGCAATGACCGGATCCTCGGCTTCGATACCGACGCGGCGGGAGGCCAGGATCTGCTCAATATCGCCGCGCTCAACATCACGGCAGCGACCTTTGGCAGCAGTTTCAACATCGTTGATCTCGGTGCGGATACGATGCTCAGCTTCGCGGCTGGCAACATCACCCTGGTAGGTGTGGGGGATCCAAACACCATCTCGGCCACAGACTTCATTCTGGCCTCTTGAGGTCCTGGCAAGGACTGTCGCAGGGAGCGTGTGGACGACGGAGGGGGAGGGCATTGGATGCCCTCCCTTTTTTTTCAGCCAGGGCGGCTTGCTGCATGGGTGCCGAAATCTCACGCAGGTGCAGGTTGTGGCACCAGACTCATGGTTTGGTTCGCACATCCTGGATGCTGGTGACATCGTTTACTTTCTGCTGAACGCCTACGCCTGGGCGTTGCACGCCGCATTTGGCTGCCACCTTAGATTATAAGTTGTAGTAATACTTCGAATAATAAATAGAAAATTGACTAATCATGGTCCCGAAACGAAAAATCATCCCCAGACCGGCGCCGCCAGAGCGCCGAGGATTTGCCGTTTCTCTCCTGCCAGAAAAATAACCAAAGGAGTCCCCCCATGAAGCCTCCCGCTTCGTCCCAGCCGCGCCGTGCGGCAGCCGCTGCCTTCATTGGCACCATGATCGAGTGGTACGACTTTTACATCTATGCCACCGCCGCCGCGCTGGTGTTCGGCGCGCTGTTCTTCCCCTCCGACGACAAACTGTTCAGCACCATGGCCGCTTTCGGCACCTTTGCCGTGGGTTTCTTTGCGCGGCCGTTGGGCGGGATTGTCTTCGGTCATATCGGTGACCGCATCGGCCGCAAGAAGTCGCTGATCATCACCTTGTTGATGATGGGCGTGGTCACGGTGTGCATCGGTTTGCTGCCGACCTACGGGCAAATCGGCGCCGCTGCGCCGGTGCTGCTGATTGTGCTGCGTATCGTCCAGGGCATCGCCGTGGGTGGCGAGTGGGGCGGTGCGGTGTTGATGGCCGGCGAGCATGCGCCGAAAGGCCGGCGCAATTTCTTCGCCTCGTTTGCGCAACTGGGCAGCCCGGCGGGTTTGATCCTGTCGCTGCTGGCCTTCAGCGCCGTCACCCGGTTACCGGAAGAGGACCTGATGAGCTGGGGCTGGCGCTTGCCGTTCCTCGCCAGTTCGCTGTTACTGCTGGTGGGCCTGGCGATTCGCCTGGGGGTCAATGAATCGCCGGAGTTTCTTGCCAGCCGCGAGCAGGCCGGCAAAAGCCAGCGCAAGGAGCAGGCGCCGGTCATGGAAGTGCTGCGCACAGCGTGGCGTCCATTGCTGCTATGCATCGGCGCCAACACCCTGGGGATCGCCGGGGTGTATTTCACCAACACCTTCATGATCGCCTACACCACCCAGCAACTCGAGCTGCCGCGCTCATTGATCCTGGAGTGCCTGTTCGTCGTCGCGATCATCCAGTTCTGCATTCAACCGCTGGCGGCCTGGGTCGCCGAGAAGATTGGCGCGACCCGCTTCCTGTGCCTGGTCTCGCTGCTGGCCATGGCCTCGCCGTACCCGATGTTCGTGCTGGTCAGTTCGGCCCAGGCGCCGCTGATCATCCTCGGCATTGCGTTGGCGGTGGTGTGCATGGCGTCGTTCTACGCGGTGATTGCCGGTTACGTCAGCGGTATGTTCGAGACCCGTGTGCGCTACACCGCGATTTCCCTGGCGTACCAGATTTGCGGCGCGCTGGCCGGTGGCCTGACGCCGCTGATCGGCACGATGCTGGCGCACAGATTCGCCGGCCAGTGGTGGCCGATGGCGGTGTTCTACAGCCTGATTGCCGCGACTTCGCTGCTGTGTGTGCTGTCCCTTGCCCGTCGCCATGCCAGTGCTGAACGTATGGAACTGGCCAAGGCCTGAGCTGAATTTCCTGGAGAAACACATGTTGAAGATCAATGGTGAACGCCTCTGGGCGAGTCTGATGGCGATGGCCGAAATCGGCGCCACCACCCGTGGCGGCAGCTGCCGCCTGGCCTTGAGCGACGAGGACAAGGCCGGCCGCGAACTCTTTGCCCACTGGTGCCGCGAAGTCGGCATGACCCTGAGCGTGGATGCCATCGGCAACCTGTTCGCCCGCCGCGTCGGCACCGACCCTGACGCAGCACCGGTGATGATGGGCAGCCACCTCGACACCCAGCCCGAAGGCGGGCGGTTCGATGGCGTGTACGGCGTGCTCGCCGGCCTGGAAGTGGTGCGTTGCCTGAACGATCTGGGCATCCAGACCCGCAAGCCGCTGGAGGTGGCGGTGTGGACCAACGAAGAAGGCGCGCGCTTCACCCCGGCGATGTTCGGCTCGGCGGTGTTCACCGGCATCATGGCGCTGGATGCCGCGCTGGCGGTGCGCGACATCGATGGCATCAGCGTCGCCGAGGCGCTGCAACGCACCGGTTATGCCGGCGAGCGCCCGCTGGGCGGCGCGGTGGATGCGTACTTTGAAGCCCACATCGAACAAGGGCCGATCCTCGAAGACAACGCCAAGAGCATCGGCGTGGTCAGCGGCGGCCAGGCGATTCGCTGGCTCGACGTACGGGTCGAAGGCATGGCGGCCCACGCCGGCACCACGCCGATGCCCCTGCGCAAGGATGCCCTGTACGGTGTGGCGCAGATGATCCAGGCCATCGAAAGCCTGGCGGCGGACTTCGCCCCCGAAGGCCTGACCACGGTCGGTGAGTTGAGCATCAACAAATCGTCGCGCAACACCATTCCGGGTCTGGTGAACTTCACCGTCGACCTGCGTCATCACCGTGATGAAACCATCGAGGCCATGGAGCAACAAGTCCGTGCGCGGCTGCAGACGATAGCCGACGCTCGCGGCTTGACACTGGCGATCACCCCGCACTGGATCAGTCCGGCGACACCGTTCGACGCGGACTGCGTGGCGGCGGTGCAACAGGCCGTGGACGCCTTGGGCTACGCTCAGCAATCGATCGTCAGCGGCGCCGGACATGACGCGATCCACCTGGCGCGGTACTGCCCGACGGCCATGGTGTTCATCCCGTGCGTGGGCGGCCTGAGCCACAACGAAGCCGAAGATGTGCTGCCCGAGGATGTGCGCCAGGGCACAGATGTGCTGCTCAACGCGGTGTTGGCACGCGCCGAAAAAATCGACTGAACGCAGGCCCGCTCCCACAGTAGTGCGTGTCCGGTTTCAAGATTTTCGTTAACTGACAGGTAATCACTCCATGCGCAGTTTTTTCCACCCCGAACAATTGCTCCACCATCCTCGCAGTTACTACTCCCGTGGCCAGATGCGTACGCCGCAGGAAGTGCCGGAGCGTGCGCAGCGCCTGGTGCAGGCGTCTCATGCATTGGGTTTCAAGGTCGAGCAACCGGTCGATGCCGGGTTCGATCCGCTGCTGGCGCTGCACGGCGCACCGTACCTGAGGTTCTTGCAGGAGGCCCATCAGCGCTGGAAAGAGATTCCCGAGGATTGGGGCGACGAAGTGATGTCGAACATCTTTGTCCGCGAGCCCAATGCCCTGCGCGGGATTCTCGCGCAAGCCGCGTGCTATCTGGCCGATGGCAGCTGCCCGGTGGGCGAGCAGACCTGGCGTTCGGCCTACTGGTCGGCGCAAAGCGCCATCGCCGGCGCCCGGGCATTGCTCGATGGCGAGCCGGCAGCCTATGCCCTGTGCCGTCCACCGGGTCATCACGCCCGGGCCGAAGCAGCGGGTGGTTTCTGTTATGTGAACAACGCGGCGGTGGCGGCGCAGGTCTTGCGTGCCGGGTTCTCGCGGGTAGCGGTGCTGGATACCGACATGCACCACGGCCAGGGGATTCAGGAGATTTTCTACGATCGCGAAGACGTGCTCTACGTCTCGGTGCATGGCGATCCGACCAACTTCTATCCGGGCGTCGCAGGTTTTGCCGATGAGCGTGGTGTCGGGGCGGGCGAGGGTTTCAACCTCAACCTGCCGATGGCCCATGGCGCCAGCGAGGCGGATTTTCTCGGGCAATTGGAGGTGGCGCTGAAGGCGGTGACGGACTTTGGCGCCGAGGTACTGGTGCTGTCCCTGGGCTTCGATATTTTCGAACTGGACCCGCAGAGCAAGGTGGCGGTGACCCGCGAAGGGTTCGGCGTGCTCGGTGAGCGAATTCGCAGCCTGGGGTTGCCGTGCCTGATCGTGCAGGAGGGCGGGTATCACCTGGAGAGTCTGGAGGATAATGCCAAGGCGTTTTTTGTCGGGCCTGAGGTTTGGCAGCTCTGAGTTTGACAGCGTCTGGAAGATTGCTATCGCGAGCAAGCTCGCTCCCACACTGGTCGGTGTTGAACGCAAATATGCGGTTCACCTCGGTCAACTGTGGGAGCGAGCTTGCTCGCGATGAACGATAACGCGGTCCATAAGCGCCCTACGGCACTTGCCATAGCCCTGACGTTAACGTAAAGATTGCTCCAGGGCGCCGACGCATGAAGGCGCAGGGTGGATGACCCGGAGCGCTTGATGACGCCAATAAAAACAAACTCCCCCAAACTGCATCGCGAAGCCCGGCTGGCCCGGGAAAAGCTGCACCTGGAAGGCGAAGTGCCGGATGGCGTCCTGCGTGCGGAAATCGATGCCTCGTGGCGGCGCAGCCTGAGCCATGGCGTGCATTTCAATGCCAAGCATGAGCTGGCGCTGGAATCGAGTGCCAGCCTCGACGTGCTGCTGGCCAGCAATCGCCTGTTGATCGACGCCGCGCTGCCGGCCATCGATTACCTGGCCGAGCGTCAGGGCAAGGAAGGGCTGATCATCCTCGCCAACTCCGACGCCACCATCCTCGCCGTCGAAGGCCGTGCCGACCGTCTCAAGGGCAGTGGCCTGCAGGACATCACCCTCGGCGCCTGCTGGAGCGAAGCGGTGCGCGGCACCAACGCCCTGGGCACGGCACTGGTCGAAGCCCGGCCGACCCTGATCGATTGCGGTGAGCATTATCTGGATCGCCTCAGTGATTTTTCCTGCACTTCGGTGCCGATCCATTGCCCCCAGGGCGACATTCTTGGCGTCCTCGACCTGACCCGCGAAGGCCCGCTCGGCCGAGCCCACGACAGCACTGCACTGCTGGCCATGGCGGTCAGCCAGATCGAAAGCCGCATCTTCAACTCAAGCTATCCGGACGAAATCGTCCTCGCTTTCCACAGCCGCAGGCAATACCTGGAATCCCCGTGGCAAGGCCTGCTGGCCGTGAGCCTCGGCGGGCAGATCCTCGCGGTCAGCGCCCAGGCCTGCCAGTTGCTTCACGCCGAGCGCTCGGCCCTGATCGGTCGGCGCTGCGAGGAGTTTCTCGGCGTCGATGGCCTGCAGTTATTGGCGCGTCTGCATCAGGGCGGGGCCGGCAGTCTGCAAACCGCCAAGGGTGAGTTCTTCTACAAGACCCTGCGCGCGCCGCAACGCTCGATCAACGTCAGCAGCCCGCCGCGCACCGCGGCGAAAACACCCAAGGCGCCACCGGATCTGGAGGCGCTGGCCGGCAGCAATACCCGCTACGCCCGTGCCTTGCGCATGGCCCGTCAAGGTCTGGCCAATGAGTTGCCGGTCTTGTTGCTGGGCGAAACCGGCACCGGTAAAGAGGTCATTGCCCGCGCCCTGCACATGGCCGGAGCGCGCTGCGACAAACCTTTCGTGGCGGTGAACTGCGCGGCCATTCCCGAAGGCCTGATCGAGTCGGAACTGTTCGGCTACCGCGAAGGCGCGTTCACCGGTTCACGCCGGGGCGGCATGGTCGGGCGCTTGCAGCAGGCCCATGGCGGCACCTTGTTCCTCGATGAAATCGGCGACATGCCATTGGCCTTGCAGGCCCGGTTGTTGCGGGTGTTGCAGGATCGCAAGGTCGCGCCCCTGGGCGCTGGCGAAGAGCAGGACATCGACGTCGCGCTGATCTGCGCCACCCACCGCGACCTCAAGCGTCTGGTGGAAGAAAAACACTTTCGCGAGGACCTGTTCTACCGGGTCAACGGCATCAGCGTGATGCTCCCGGCCCTGCGCGAACGCGAGGATTTCGGCGCGCTGGTCACTCGCATGCTGACGACACTGGGCGCACCCGCCGTGGTCCTGCACGATGATCTCGATCGCTTGCTCAGCGGCTATCACTGGCCGGGCAACATCCGCCAACTGGAGATGGTCCTGCGCACCGCGCTGGCCATGCGCGAACCGGGTGACACCGTGCTGACCCTCGACCACTTGCCCGACAGCATGCTCGACGAGTTGACCGCCAGCGAACGGCCCCAGGCCGGCAGCATCCGGGAAAACGAACTGGAGCTGATTCGTCAGTCCCTGGACACGCACCAAGGCAACGTCTCGGCCGCCGCCGACGCCCTGGGCATCAGCCGCGCGACCCTGTATCGCAAGCTCAAACAGTTGCGTTCGTGATGCAGCGCCTGATCGTTCGGCTGATCGACAGCCAGAACCCCGAGGCGCTGCAAGCGTCACTGCGCTGGCTGTACAGCTTTGTGCGACCCCATCGCCTGGCGATTGCCGGGCTGTTGGGTTTGTCGGTCTGCGCCTCGGCGCTGGTGCTGGTGCAACCGTGGCTGACCAAATTGCTGATCGACGATGGGCTGTTGGCGCGCAACTTCCCGATGCTGGTGTTGATCGCCGGGCTGATGATCGTTGCCGGCTTGTTGGGCACGGCGCTTTCGGGCATCAACCGCTACCTGCACACGCGCCTGTCCGGGCGCATGCTATTTGCCCTGCGCGATGACCTGTACCGACACTTGCAAACCCTGTCGCCGAGCTTTTACGGCCAGCGGCGCATTGGTGACCTGATGTCGCGCCTTGATGGTGACGTCGCGGAAATCCAGCGCTTTGCCGTGGACTCGCTGTTCTCGGCCGTGTCCAGCGTGATCGGCCTGGTGGTGGCCGTGGCGATGCTGCTGACCTTGTCCTGGAAACTCTCGCTGCTGGCCCTGGTGCTGATTCCCCTTGATGTCCTTTGGCTGCGCTGGATGCGGCGCAAGGTCGAGCGCGATGTACGGCAGTTGCGCGAGCGTTCGGCGGACATGTCGTCGTTCATGGTCGAGACCCTGCCGGTGATGAAGTTCATCCAGTCCGCCGGTCAACAGCAACGCGAAGCACGGCGCCTCGAGACGCTGGGGCAAGGCTACATGAGTCAGTTGCTGCGCCTGCAAGTCACCGAGTTTTTCACCCAGGCCGTGCCCGGTACCCTGACCTCGCTGTCCCGGGCCTGCGCATTCTTGATCGGCGGTTACTGGGTGGTGCAGGGCACCTGGCAACTCGGCGCCCTGATTGCGTTTTCCACCTACCTGGGCATGGCCGTGGGGCCGGTGCAGAGTCTGCTCGGGCTTTACGTCGCGATCCAGCGGATGACCGTCAGCCTCGGCCGGGTCATGGAGTTGCGCGGCGAACAACCGACCGTGCTGACACCCGCCATGCCACGGGCGATGCCCACTGGCGGCGATCTGTGGTTCGACAGCGTGCACTTCGCCCATCCCGGCCGCCAATTGACCCTGCGTGGCATCGAAGCGCGGATTCCCTACGGTTTGAAAGTGGCCCTCAGCGGCGGCTCGGGCGTGGGTAAATCCACCCTGATCGATCTGCTGCAACGTCATCACGATCCGCAATCGGGCCGGGTACTGCTGGGCGACGTCGATCTGCGCGAACTGGACCTGTTCCAGTTGCGTCGGCGCATCGCCATCGTCAGCCAGGACATCGTGTTGTTTCGCGGCAGCCTCGCCGACAACCTGGCCTACGCGGTGCCGGATGCCAGCCGCGAGGCGATTGCCGACGTAGCGCGACTGGCGCAACTCGACAGCCTTATCGAGTCCTTGCCCGAAGGTCTCGACAGCCCCTTGGGCGAGCGGGGCCAGCAGTTGTCCGGTGGGCAGAAGCAACGCATCGCGATTGCCCGGGCGCTGTTGCAAGACCCTTTGATCCTGGTGCTCGATGAAGCCACGTCCGCGGTGGATGAGGCCACCGAGCGCGAAGTCATCGACGCCATCGACCGCTTGTTTGCCGGGCGTACGCGCATCCTGATCAGCCATCGCCCCTCAACCCTGGCCGATGCCGATCTGCGCTTCGAATTGCTCGACGGCGTGCTGACCTCGAAAACGGTGCTGCATGAAACCTGAGTTGCGCATTGGCGTGGTGGACAGCGGCCACTCGGCGGCACAACGGGTGCAAGTGATCGCCGGCCGGCGCTTTTCATTGCTTGAAGACGGCCTGGCCGAGGGCGACTTGCGCGAAGATCCGCTGGGGCATGGCAGCGCGGTGATCGAGGCGATCGGCCGGCGAGCACCCTCGGCACTGTTTTGCGTGGCGCAGGTGTTCGACCAGCGCGGTGTCACCAGCGCCTTGCAGATCGCCACGGCGATTGACTGGCTGCTGACGCAGGACGTGCGACTGATCAATCTGAGCCTTGGCCTGCGCCAGGATCGCAGCCTGTTGCGCGCGGCCTGCGCGGCGGCGGTGGCGCGGGGCGTGTTGCTGTGTGCGTCGAGCCCGGCCCAGGGCGAAGGCGTGTTTCCGGCAAACTATCCGCAGGTGGTGCGGGTGACCGGCGATGCGCGGTGCGCCGAGCAGGAATGGTCGTGGCTCAACAGCGCCCAGGCGGATTTCGCCGCCTGTGTGCATGGCACCTACCCGGGGCAGTCCGGGGCGAGCCTCGGTTGTGCCGCCTTGAGCGGGCACATCGCCGGGTTCCTCGCCGAACAGCCTGACGCCAGCAACGCGCAAGTCATCGAGTGGTTGCGCGACCATGCCCGCTACCGTGGCCCTGAACGGCGTTTCGGACCATGACCGACATCGTCATTCTGGGCGCCGGGCCAGCCGGCGCCGCTGTCGCGCTGGGACTCCGGCGACTGGGCCATGGCGTCACGCTGATCAGCGAATGGCGCCGGTTTGCGGCGCTCGAAGGCGTGTCCGTGCGGGTGCTGGAGGCTTTGCGCGGCGCGGGCCTGCATCAGGCGTTGGCGCAGGCGACGCTGCCTTCTCAACGCCAGGTGAGCTGGAATGGCCAACACCACGCGCAGAACATCGAATACTTGCTCGACCGTCCGGTTTTTGATCGAGGCCTGCGTGAGGATTTGCACCTGGCGGGGGTCGAGCTGATCGAAGGCCGGGTGCTGACGGTTCAGTCATCGGCCAATGGTCATCGAATCGAAATCGACGGCCGCGAACCGTTGCTCGCGCCGTTTCTCGTGGAAGCCCGAGGACGTCAGGCCCCCGCTATCGGCAAGGGCATGCGTGGGCCCGAGACGGTCAGCCTGCTCAATCGCTGGCAGGGCTCGCCGGGCAGCACCGCCAGCGCCGTGGAAAGCCTAAAGGACGGCTGGGCATGGATGGCGCGGCGCGCCGACGGCCAGTGTTACTGGCAATGGACGGTGGACGTGGCCAGCGCCGGGTTGCCGGGTAAGGCCATGTTGCTCGAATACTGCCAGCAGCGGCGCCAGGGTTCGAAGCTTGCCACGGCATTTTTTGCCGGCGAAACGGAAGCTGATCTACAGCTGCACGCTCGCAGCAGCACAGCGATTCTGAGCCCGCAGGTGTGTGGCGAAAACTGGATCCGGGTCGGCGATGCGGCCATGGCGGTGGACCCGTTGTCGGGCAACGGGATCTTTCAGTCCCTGTCTTCGGCGTTGCAGGCACCGGCGGTGATCAACACGCTGCTGTGCAAACCCGAACGGGCGGCTCTGGCCCAGCGTTTTCACCAGCAGCGGGTGGAACAGTTGTTTTTGCGGTTTGCCCGGATCGGCCGGGATTTTTATGCCGATGAGCAGCGCTGGCCGGATCAGCCGTTCTGGCAGGCGCGACGGAACTGGCCGGACGCCGAGGTGGCCCATGCCGAGGCGGATTTCAATGGGTTGAGGATTGAGCGGGCGCCGGTGTTGCGTGATGGGCTGGTCGATGAGGTCGAGGTGGTGATCACCGCGGATCAGCCGTTGGGCATCTGGCATGTGCATGGGGTTGAGGTGGCGGCGTTGGTGCGGCGGTTGCGCAGTGAATCGGCTGAGCAGGTGTTGGCCGGGTTGACGGCTGAACAGGGAAGGATGGTCAGGAGTTGGTTGATGGGGCAGGGATTCAAACCGTAGGAGCTGGCGAAGCCTGCGATCTTTTGGCTGCCTCAAACGTACCGAGGATCAAAAGATCGCAGGCTTCGCCAGCTCCTACAAAAACTGTTTCACAGTTTGATCAACACCGACTTCAACTCGGTGTAATGCTCGATCGCCGCATACCCCATCTCACGCCCGACCCCGGACATCTTGTAGCCGCCGAACGGCAGCGCCGGGTCCAGGGCGCTGTGGCAGTTGACCCACACCGACCCGGACTTGATCCGTGGAATCATCCGGTGCACCGCCGCCAGGTCGTTGGACCAGATGCTCGCGCCCAATCCATACGGACTGTCGTTGGCCATGCGCAGGGCATCGGCCTCGTCATCGAACGGGATGGCCACCAGCACCGGCCCGAAGATTTCTTCCTGCACCAGTGAGTGCTTCTGATCGACGTCGACAATCACCGTCGGCTTGACGAAGAACCCCGGGCCGAACTGCTCACCACCGCAGGCGATGGTCGCGCCGCTTTCCCGGCCCTTTTCGATGTAGCCGTAGACGCGCTCCTGCTGGCGCGCCGAGATCAACGGCCCCATGTCGACGCTCGGGTCCAGGCCGTTGCCGAGTTTCATGGCGTTGGCGATGCCAGCGATGTCCGCCACCACATTGTCGAAATGCTTGCGCTGCACATACAGCCTGGAACCTGCGCAGCAGACCTGGCCCTGGTTGAAGAAGATCGCGCTGGCGGCCCCGGCCGCGGCGGTTTTCAGGTCGGCGTCGGCCATGACGATGGTCGGCGATTTGCCGCCCAGCTCCAGGGTGACCCGGGTCATGGAATCCATGGCGATCTTGCCGATCTGCTTGCCCACGGCGGTGGAGCCGGTGAAGGTCAGCTTGTCCACCAGCGGGTTGTGGGTCAGGGCCGAACCTGCGGTGATGCCGGTACCGGTGACCACGTTGAACACGCCTTCGGGATAACCGGCCTCCAGCACCAGCTCGGCGAGTTTCAGCGCGGTCAGCGGGGTTTCGTCGGCGGGCTTGAGCACCACGGTACAACCGGTGGCCAGGGCCGGACCGAGTTTCCAGCAGGCCAGCAACAGCGGGAAGTTCCAGGCGACGATGGCGCCGACCACACCCACCGCTTCGCGTCGGATAAAACTGTGGAACTGGTCGTTGGGCATCAGCGGTGCCGACACGTCAACCGTAGAACCTTCGATCTTAGTCGCCCAACCGGCCATGTAGCGCAGGAAGTCGATGGCCAGTTGCACGTCCATCACCTGGGCCACCGCCGCGCTTTTACCGTTGTTCAGGCATTCCAGTTGCGCCAGCAGCTCGGCGTCGCGCTGCATCAGGTCGGCGAGTTTCCATAACAGATTCTGCCGCTCCCGGGGGCGGGTGCGGGTCCAGGCCGAATCGTCGAACGCCTGGCGGGCGGCGAGGACCGCACGGTCGATATCTTCCGGCGTTGCCCGTGGCACCACGCACAACACCTCACCGGTGGCCGGGTTGTGCAGGGGCATGGTCTGGCCATCGGCGGCCTCGACCCAGTCACCGCCGATGAGCATGCTCGGGGCACGCTGGATGAATGCCGAAGTGGCGGGAAGCAGGTTTGGGAGCGACATGATGAAACCTCGTCTTGTTCGTGTGGCGAGGTCATTCGCAACGGTTGTGCCAGTTATGTTTATTGGGAGGCAAGAGCCGGTTTAGCGGGGCTTGCGGGTTATGGACCCAAGTTGAAAAGGGGGAGCATGCGTCGCAAATTGCGACGCAGTGAGACGCCGGTGACGCATGGTGAAGTTCAAAAGATCGCAGCCTGCGGCAGCTCCTACAGAAGGAGCAACGTTCACCTGTAGGAGCTGCCGCAGGCTGCGATCCTTTGATCTTGATCCTATGCTTGTCTCAGGTTGAAACAGTTGTCGCGAAATTGAACGTGGAACGCAGACGACACGATTGGCAAAACACCGGATTTTATCGGCAAGTCATTGATTCAAGGAAATATTCATAAGCTGGCACGCTCCGTGTATTGCTCATCGCAGACGTTTCTCTTGCCTCCGTCAGCGGTTCACCGCCGACGGCAGAAACCATAAAAACGATAAGCCACAACAATAAGAACGCACCGTGCGAGGTTCGACGTTGATGAAGAGAAAACTCCGATCAGGCATGAGCGCCAGCCTGCTGGCCGTAGCCGCTTGTGTAGCGCTGCATTCGCCTCATAGCCTGGCAGCCCGCGACGCCCAGACCATCCTCAAGGAAACCTGTCAGGGCTGTCACACCCCCGAAGCCGATAACGCCCTGAGCCGTATCAGCCACCAGCGCAAAACGCCGGAAGGCTGGTTGATGAGCATCGCCCGGATGCAGACCATGCACGGTTTGCAGATCAGCGATGAAGACCGCCGGACGCTGGTCAAATACCTGGCCGATACCCAGGGCCTTGCGCCGAGCGAAACCGACGGCGTGCGCTATGCGCTGGAGCGGCGACTCAACACCGTCGAACACTTCGACGACCAAACCAGCCAGATGTGCGGCCGCTGCCACTCCGGTGCGCGGGTCGCCCTGCAACGGCGTCCGGCCCAGGAGTGGGAGCGCTTGGTGAACTTCCACCTCGGCCAATGGCCGTCACTGGAGTACCAGGCGCTGTCCCGTGACCGCGACTGGTTCGATCTGGCCCGTAAAGAAATGGTGCCGTTGCTGGCCAAGCGTTATCCGCTGGATAACCCGGCCTGGAAAAAATGGCAGGGCGTGGCGCCGAAAAGCGAGGCGCTGGTGGGCGACTGGAGCTTCAGCGGGCACTTGCCCGGCAAGGGCGAACTGGCCGGTGTGATGAGCGTGACCGCCGATGGCAGCGACACTTTCAAGGTCAGCGTCAAAGGCCAATACGCCGACGGCACGCCGTTCAATGGCGACGGCAGCGCGATTCTCTACACCGGCTATGAATGGCGCGGCAACGTGACGATCGACGGCGTGATCATGCGCCAGGTGTTCGCCGCCCAAGGCAATGCGATGCAGGGCCGGATGTTCGAGGCCGAGCACGATGAGCGCGGTCTGGACTTCGTCGCCGCCAAACAGGGCTCCCAGCGGTTGCTGGCGGTGCAGCCGGGCTATGTGAAGGCCGGCAGCGAAACCGAAGTCACCCTGATCGGCAGCGGCCTGACCGGCAAGCCGGACTTCGGCAAAGGCGTGGAAGTGCTCGAAGTGGTCGAGCAAAGCCCCGAGCGGATCAAGGTCAAGCTCAAGGCGACGGCCAATGCCCAGCCGGGCGTGCGCGCGGTCAGTGTCGGCACGCTGAAAGGCCCGAGCCTGTCGGTGTACAGCAAGATCGCCTCGGTCAAGGTGGTGCCGGAATTCTCGGTGGCACGGATCGGCGAGGGCGGTGGTTCGACGCCGAAAGTCCAGGGCCGTTTTGACGCCGAAGCCTGGGGCAAGGGCTCCGACGGCAAGCCATATCGCATCGGCGTGTTCCCGGCGCAGTGGAAGGTCGAAGCCTTCGACGACCGCGCCAAGGAAGACGAAGACGTCAAGTTTGCCGGCACCATGCAGGCCGACACCGGCGTGTTCACCCCGGGCGATGCCGGGCCGAACCCGGCGCGCAAGATGTCCACCAACAATGCCGGCAACCTTAAGGTGATCGCCGCCGTCGACGACGCAGGGCAATCCCTGACCGGCGAAGGCCACATGATCGTCACCGTGCAACGCTGGAACAATCCACCGATTCCATGAGTTGGCTGTCCTTGGCTTAACACAGCTTCAAGGCTACAGACACTTTTTGGAATGACCGCAAGCCCCGCCAAGCGGGGCCTGCACAGGAGGTTGGTTATGGGCGCCATATTGAATCTGGTCGAACGCAACCTGCACGAAGTGCAGGTCGATGCCGACCGCATGCTGTTTCACATCCCCAGCAGTTCGCTGTTCGCCAGCGATGAACTGACGGGCACCATCATCGACACCTTGCGTGGGCCCGGTTGTTCCTCGGACGACCTGATCCAGCGCCTGGCCGCGCGTTTCAGCGGCGAGGAAATCACCGAGACCCTGCGCGAGCTGATGGCCCTGGAACTGGTCAGCGACGGTTCGCCGCTGACTCCGGACATCGCCACCAAGCGCGTCGAGCGCACGGCGATCAATACCGTGGTGCTCAACGTCAACACCGGCTGCAACCTGAGCTGCACCTACTGCTACAAGGAAGACCTCGACAAGCCGTCGGCGGGCAAGAAGATGGACGTCGAAACGGCGATCGCCTCGGTGGAAATGCTGCTGCGCGAGTCCCCGGACGAAGAGCGTTTCACCGTGGTGTTCTTCGGCGGCGAACCGCTGAGCAACCGCAAGCTGATCGAGTACATGGTCGACTACTGTGAGAAGCGTTTCCGCGAGGCGGGCAAGTTCGTCGAGTTCGTCATGACCACCAACGCCACGCTGCTCACCGAAGAAACCGTGGACTACCTCAACGCCCACCGCTTTGGTTTGTCAGTGAGCATCGACGGGCCAAAAACCGTGCACGACCGCAACCGCATCACCGTGGGCGGGCAGGGCACGTACGACGTGGTGCGGCGCAAGGCCGAGATGCTGCTGTCGCGCTACAACAGCCGTCCGGTTGGTGCTCGCGTAACCCTGACCACCGGCGTGACCGATGTTGAAACCATCTGGGATCACCTGTTCAACGAACTGGGTTTTGCCGAAGTCGGCTTTGCCCCGGTGACCTCCGGCGACATCAGCAGCTTCAACCTCACCAGCGATGAACTGGTGCAGGTGTTCGCCAACATGAAGGCCCTCGGTCGACGCTATCTGGAAGCGGCGCTGGAGCACCGCAACATCGGTTTCTCCAACCTGCACCAGCTCATCACCGACATCCACGAAGGCCACAAGAAAGCCCTGCCGTGCGGCGCGGGCCTGAAGATGCTGGCGGTGGATCACAAAGGCGAGCTGAACCTGTGCCACCGCTTTACCGGTTCGAGCCTGCCGACCTTCGGCAACGTCCACAGCGGTGTGAAGCAGGTGGAGTTGAACGACTTCCTGTCCCAGCGCCTGGACCGCACCAACACCGGCTGCGAGGACTGCCAGATCCGCAACCTGTGTTCCGGCGGCTGCTACCACGAGAGCTACGCCCGCTACGGCGATCCGACCCACCCGACCTATCACTACTGCGAACTGATGCGTGACTGGGTCGACTTCGGCATCGAGGTCTACACCCGGATCATGGCCAATAACCCTGCGTTCATCAGCAGTTACATCACTCCGCGCAAGGCTCACTGATATGAAACATCTCAAGGCAATCAATAACAAAGCGTTGAAGCTGGATCAGGCCGCGGACGAGAACCGCATTGAAGAAGTGGTGGCCATGAGCTCCGTGGCGGGCTGTGCCTCAACCACCGATCCGGGCTGGGAAATCGATGCGTTTGGCGGCGTGTCGTCGCTGTGCCAGCCGATGGAAGCCGACCTCTACGGTTGCTCCGACCCCTGCTGGTGGCCGGCCCAGGTGCCCGACATGATGAGCACCTACCCGGACTGGAACAAGGATGCCCAGGCGTCCAACGAAAACTGGCGCAACCTCGGCACTGTCTTCCCCAAAGACAAGTGATCACAGAAGAAGGATTCCAGCATGCGTAATATCAAAGCCTGCGGCCTGGCCGCGTTCGCCGTTCTGAGCAGCTGTTCGGTCAGTGTTCTGGCCGATGAAAACACCGCACTGCAAGATGGTCACGAGTACATGTTGACCACCAACTACCCGAACAACCTGCACGTGATCGACCTGGCCACCGACACCCTGTTCAAGACCTGCAAGATGCCCGATGCCTTCGGCCCCGGCACCGTGCAATTGTCGCCGGACCGCAAGACCGCCTACGTGCTGAACAATCACTATGCGGACGTCTACGGTGTCGAACTGGACAACTGCAAGCAGGTGTTCCACGCCAGCATCGCCCAGAAGCCGGGGGAAAAAGCGCGCTCGATGTTCGCCTTCACCCTCAGCCACGACGGCAAGGAGCTGTACACCGTCGCCAACCCGACGCTGATGATGAACGATCGCTACGAAGTGCAGCAGCCGCGGCTCGACGTGTACAAGACCGACGCCGGCATGGACGCCAAGCCTGTGCGCAGTTTCCCGGCGCCGCGCCAGCTGACCATCATGCAGAGCGGTGACGACGGCACGCTGTACGTGGCCGGGGCGGACGTCTACAAGGTCAATGTACAGACCGGCAAGTTCGACGTGCTGATCCCCAGCCGCCACTGGAAGCGCCCGAATTACAGCGCGCCGGACGTGCTCTACGTGTGGAACCAGCAGACGTACCGGCATGACTTCTCGCTGCTGTACACCGCGGCGAAGTTCAAGGACAAGAAACAGGACCCGGCCACCGCCGAATACCTGTACGGCCTGTTCAGTGTCGACCTGAAGACCGGCAAGACCGAAACCACCGACTTCGGGCCCTTGACCGAAATCTACTTCAGCGGCATGCGCTCGCCCAAGGACCCGAACCTGATGTTCGGCGTGCTCAACCGCCTGGCCAAGTACGACATCAAACAGAAGAAGATGCTCCAGTCCGCCACGCTCGATCACTCGTACTACTGCATTTCCTTCAACAAGGACGGCAGCAAGATCTACCTGGCGGGAACCTTCAACGACGTGGCGATCTTTGATGCCGACAGCCTCAAGCAAACGGGCAGCATCAAGCTGCCGGGCGGGGACATGGCGATTACCACGGCGCAGATTTTTGTCCGGTAATTGCGGCGCCTGAACTGACGCCTTCGCGGGCAAGCCCGCTCCCACAGTGGATATGCAGTGTGATCACTATCGTGTGAACACCCCTGAACCCTGTGGGAGCGGGCTTGCCCGCGAAGAGGCCCTCAAAAACACCGCAAAAACAGCAAAAATCAAACCCCCGGCACCGGACAACTCAAATCCCCCTCCTGACACTTCAAGTACTGCTTGAACGTCTGAACCCGTGCCTTGGTCAGCTCCGTGGTGCAGTTGCCGTAGATCAGCGGATACACACTCCCGCCTTCCACCCCGGACGCCGAGAACCTGCACTCGGCATCGCGGAACGCCACCCACGCCCGCTGCGCGCCCACCAACTGCTTCTTGCCGTCCGGGTTGCTCTTGAGCCGCGAAGTGATCTGCTGGTACAGCGCATTCAATTCCTTGTCGGCGGCCGCATGCTGTTGCGCCTCGCACTGGTTCATCGTCGCCTGGTCGCTGGCGTTTTCGCAGTCCACGGCGAACGCCATGGAGGTGAACAACAGGGGCGTCAGTGCCAAGAGTAAGCGTGGGTTCATGCTGGAGTGCTCGTTGTGACCGAAAGAGAGGTGCAGTGTAGCGCCGAGAGACACAGGCAACTGCCGCGCAGGTTGTTCATGTCGCTATCCTTTTCGATGCTGTTTCGAGACGGAACGTTAGCCGTTTCGCCCTCTGACTTTGCGATTGCCCCAGAACTTATCCGCGCAAATGCGACCGAATATCTCAGGCGTGGTTGATTGCATATTCCCATTGGTACAACTTTAAAGTTGGTCTTGTGGTCTTACTGACCTACTGTTCAAGTACAGGAGGTGACTTATGAACCCAGCATCTGATCGCATCGAAAGGAAAGTCCTGCTCAAGGCCAAGCGTTCGCAGGTCTGGCGTGTGCTGGCCAATGCCGAAATGTTCGGACAGTGGTTTGGCGTGGCGCTGGAGGGCAAGCGCTTTGTGGCAGGCGAGTGGACCCAGGGGCAGATTACCTATCCCGGTTATGAGCATTTGCGCTGGAATGTACTGGTAGAGCGGGTCGAGCCGGAGCGACTGTTTTCGTTTCGCTGGCACCCGTATGCCGTGAACCCTGAAGTCGATTACTCCCAGGAACCCACCACCCTGGTGAAATTCGAACTCGAAGACATGGACGAAGGCACGTTGCTCAAGGTCTCCGAGTCCGGTTTCGATCACGTTCCCCAGGCCCGTCGCGAAAAGGCTTTCCGCATGGACAGTCGCGGTTGGGAAGAGCAAATGAACAATATCGAGCAGTTTTTGATCGACAATGCCAAGTCCCACGAACAACTGAGTGGCTGAAGCTGGCTCGAAACCTGAGGCGTCCAGGGGTTTTCGGAAGGTGGTTTATAGCGAATGTCTTACACGCGATGGTAGTGATATCGTCTGTTACAAATTGGATCCGAAGCGTAATCTGGCCTTACCCACTGAAGCACAGGATGTGCTCAGGATCATGGATGATCGACCATATGCAAGGAACGCTACGACAAGGAGTCGTCATGGTCTTGGAAAAACCCGCTTCGGCGGGTTTTTTTGTGGGTGCGTGAAAACATCGTGGCGGCAGGCACCGGGTTCCCGCCGCCATTTTTTCACTGTCGGTCGAGTTTCGCCGCCGCGCGCTCGGTGATCTGCGCCCGCAGTTTCAACGAGCCGGCAGCCCGCTGGCGAGCCTCCTCCAGCACGCTGGCCGGGGCCGTCTCCGGGCTGCCCGCGGTAAATGGCGGGGCTGGGGCGTATTCCAGTTGCAATTGCACCAGCTCGGCGGTGGCCTGGTCGAACAGCTCGGCGGCCAGGGTCAGGGCGAAGTCGATACCGGCGGTGATGCCACCACCGGTCAGCAGATTGCCGTCGCGAACTACCCGGTCTTGCACCGCAATTGCACCCAGTGGCTTGAGCAGTTCGTGATACGCCCAGTGAGTGGTGGCGCGTTTGCCCTTGAGCAATCCCGCCGCGCCCAGCACCAGCGAGCCGGTGCACACCGACGTGACGTACCGGGCGTTGGCGGCCTGGGCCTTGAGAAAGTCCAGGGTCTGGTCATCTTCCATCAAGGGGCCGACGCCGCTGCCACCGGGCACGCAGATCACGTCCAGTGCCGGGCAATCGTCGAAAGTGGTGGTCGGTTTCAACAGCAGGCCGGTGCTGGCGGTGACCGGCATCAGGTCTTTCCAGATCAGATGCACTTTCACATCCGGCAGCGAGGCCAGTACGTCGTAAGGGCCGGTCAGGTCCAGTTGCTGCACCTGAGGAAACAACAGAAAACCGATCTGCAACGTCATGGTGTTTTTCTCGTGAAGTGGGTGGACGGTTTGACTTTAGGCTCGTAGGCTTTGGCGTATACGCCAATATCCCCACGAATTACGCCAAATGTCGAAAACCATCCATGTGCTCGCTTTCGCCAACGTGCAATTGCTCGACGTCACCGGGCCGTTGCAGGTCTTCGCTTCGGCCAACGACATTGCCCGCCAGCAAGGCCTGCCACCACCCTATGCACCGACAGTGATTGTCAGCGGCGGCGGGGCGGTGATGTCGTCGGCGGGGTTGGCGCTGTTGGCCGAACCATTACCGGAAGAGGGCACCGATACCCTGATCATCGCCGGTGGCTGGGGTGTCTACGCAGCGGCCGTAGATGCGCCGTTGGTCGCCTGGGTGCGCGAACATGCCCATGGCTGCCGGCGGGTTGCCTCGGTGTGCACCGGTGCGTTCCTGCTGGCGGCCAGCGGCTGGCTCGACGGCCGGCGCGTGGTCACCCACTGGACCCGTTGCGAGCAATTGGCGCAGCAGCACCCGCAACTGCACGTCGAGCCCAACCCGATCTTCATTAACGACGGCCCGGTCTGGACCTCGGCCGGGGTGACCGCCGGCATCGACCTGGCGTTGGCCATGGTCGAACAAGATCTGGGGCGCACCATGGCCCTGGAAGTCGCCCGGCAACTGGTGGTGTTTCTCAAGCGTCCGGGTGGCCAGTCGCAATTCAGCGTGACCCTGTCACTGCAACAGGAAGGCAACCGTTTCGACGAACTTCACGCCTGGATCAGCGAAAACCTGACCCACGACCTGGGCATCCCGACCCTGGCCTTGCAGGCCGGCATGAGCGAACGCAGCTTCGTGCGCCACTACCGCGCCGACACCGGCCAGACCCCGGCCCGGGCCATCGAACTGATCCGCGTCGAAACCGCGCGGCGTTTGCTCAGCGATACCGGCGTGCCGATCAAACGGGTGGCGGTGCAATGCGGCTTCGGCAGCGAAGAAACCCTGCGCCGCAGCTTCCTGCGGGCCATGGGCGTGACGCCACAGGCTTATCGGGAGCGGTTTTCGGTTAGTGTTGCAGTAGATCCGGTGTCCGGTTCACGTCAGGCTTCAGCTTCCGCCAGCTGATTGAAATACTTCGCCCGATCTGGCGTAAACGTCACCACCATCCCGGTTCGCGAGCAAGTCAGCGCCCGCTCTTCGCTCAAATCAACATCCAGATCTTCCCCACGCAACCCTTGCCACTGTGCGAGGTATTTAAGGGAGCCATATTTTTCGAGTTTCTTCAGGCTGCGGCTGACGCCACCTTTCCAGCCCAGTACCGGCAGCTCGCCGGCGAGGCACTGTCGGGCGAGGTCGGGGAAGCGGGCGGCGCGTTGGCGGCCGACTTCCCAGCATTTGATCAGGCCCTTGTCACCGGCCTCCCAGAGCTCTTCGCGGTTCAAACCGGTTCGGAGCGGGGAGTCGATGCTGCGTTGGATGCGTTGGGTCATTCTGGTTCCTTGAATTCGGGTGGTTCTGGACAGCTCCGCTGTACCCGTAGAGCAAGGATGTTAGGTGGGGATGTAACAGCTTGCAACAGGGTATTTGCGGGTTTTTGCAAGCTGTTTTGTTTAAGAAACGTAGGACTCGGATTGCACAAGATTTGTAGTGTTAAGGCTGCCAAACAACCTTCTCCCCACTCAACCTCCTATCCAGAAAGCACGCCGCACTGATCAGCGCCAGATGGGTCAATGCCTGCGGTGTGTTGCCCATGTGCCGCCCATGGCTGTCGAATTCTTCGGCATACAGCCCCAGCGGGTTGGCGTACCTGAGCAGTTGTTCGAACTCCAGGTGGGCCTTGTCGAGCTGGCCGGCGCGGGCCAGGCATTCGACGTACCAGAACGAGCACGCGGCGAAGGCGCCTTCGCTGCCGGGCAGGCCGTCGATCTGGCTGTCGTCGTTGCGGTAGCGGTAGACCATGCCGTCGCGCACCAGGCTCTTTTCGATGGCTTCCAGGGTCGCCAGCCAGCGCGGGTCGCGGGCGCTGACGAAACGCACCAGCGGCATCAGCAGCATCGAACCGTCCAGGCCGGTGCCGCCGATGTGCTGGACGAAATGCCCGCGCTCTTGATTCCAGAAGTTCTCCCAGATGTCGGCGTAGATCGCCTGGCGGGTCTGGTCCCAACGCGCGAAGGGGGCCGGCAGCGAGCGTTTTGAAGCAAGGCGGATGGCGCGGTCCAGGGCGACCCAGCACATCAGCCGTGAATGCAGGAAATGATATTGCGCGCCGCGCATCTCCCAGATGCCGACATCCTTCTGCTCCCAGGTTTCACAGACCTGATCGACCACCTCCACCGTGTGTTTCCAGCCTTCATGGGAGATGGCTTCGCCGTATTTGTTGACCAGGTAAATTGCGTCCATCAGCTCGCCAAAGATATCGAGCTGGACTTGTTCGTAAGCCTGATTGCCGATGCGCACCGGTTGTGCGCCACCATGCCCAGACAGGTGCGCCAGCTCGATCTCCGGCAGCTCCTGGCGACCGTCGATGGCGTACAGGATATTGAGTTTCATCGGCTTGCCCTGGCAGTCGCTGACCCGACCGCGCAACCAGCGCATATAGGCGTTGGCCTCTTCGACGAAGCCCAGGCGCATGAACGCATAGACGGTGAACGAGGCGTCGCGGATCCAGGTGAAGCGATAGTCCCAGTTACGTGTGCCACCCGGGCTTTCCGGCAGGCCGAAGGTGGCGGCGGCGAGAATGGCGCCGTGTTTGCGCGAGGTCAGCAGCTTCATCGCCAGGGCCGAGCGGTTGACCATTTCGCGCCAGCGGCCGCGGTAGTTGGACTGGCCGATCCAGTCGCGCCAGAACTTCAGGGTGCGCTCCAGGCACAGTTGCGCGGCACCTTCCTTGAAGCGCGGATCGTCGAGGGCGCCTAGCAGGAATTGACCGGTCTGGTCTTGTTCGAGGGTGAAATCGGCGATCGCCACGTTGGCGTCGATGCGTAATGCCTGATCCGAAGCGAGCCGCAGAGTCGGTTGGTCGGCAGCTTCAAACACCACATCCTGTTTGTTCTGGCGTGCGCGAGTGTGGGCGCGGGCGTAGTCATGGCGCACGGCGCAGCGCATGTGGAAGGTGGCGCGGCCGCTGACCACACGGATCCGCCGCATCAGCAGCGGCAGGTCATCCTCGGTGTCACCGACCGGTAGCAGGTCGGTGACTTCGACCACGGCGCGATCACTGAGCCAGCGGGTCAGCAACACATTGGTGTCGGGCAGGTAGATTTGTTCGCGGCGGGCGTCGGGCAAGTCCGGCGCCAACTGGAAAATTCCGGCTTCGGGGGTGTCCAGCAGCGAACAGAAGATCGACGGGCTGTCGAACTCCGGCCAGCAGAAAAAATCCACGCTGCCCTTGTCGTTGACCAGCGCCGCGCTGCGCATGTCGCCGATGATGCCGTGGGCGTCGATGGGGCGTTGGCGTTCGGGGGGATCAACCATTGTCGCGAAACTCCGGGAACCGGGGGCCTAAATAGCTGACTGGTTTGGGTGGCCGAGAGTTCATTTGGCGAAGGGTGTGAGTTGTCTGTTCTGACCCCATCGCGAGCAAGCTCGCTCCCACAGTTGACTGGTGTACGCCGGCCATTGTGGGAGCGAGCTTGCTCGCGATGGGGCCTTCACATTCAACCAACAAATTGCTGCTTCCCCCGCAATCAGCCGTTATGGCAACGTGCAGTCCCCTGATGAGACCCGTCCCATGGCCAACCCCTATCGCGAGTTGTTCAAAGCCCCTGGCAGTGGCGCCTTCGTGCTGGCCGCAATGATCGCGCGCATGCCGATTTCCATGACCGGCATCGGCCTGATCACCATGCTTTCGCAGGTGCAGGGTGGCTACGCAATGGCCGGCGCGGTGGCGGCTACGTTCGCCCTGGCCACGGCCTTTTGTGCGCCGCAGGTTTCGCGGCTGGTGGATCGCTATGGCCAGGGGCGGATTCTGCCGGTGGCGGCGTTGCTGGGCGGTGGGGCACTGTTGCTGCTGTTGCTGTGCACGCGATTGCAGGCGCCGCACTGGACGCTGTTTTTCTTCGCCGCGCTGGCCGGTTGCATGCCGAGCATGTCGGCGATGGTCCGTGCGCGCTGGACCGAGGTGTATCGCGGCCGCCCCGAGTTGCAGACCGCCTACGCCCTGGAGTCGGTGCTGGACGAAGTCTGCTTCATCGTCGGGCCGCCGCTGTCGGTGGGGTTGTGTGTGGTGGCATTTCCCGAGGCCGGTCCGCTGGCGGCCTTGCTGGCGCTGGCCATCGGCGTCACCGCGTTCGTCTTGCAGCGCAGCACGGAGCCGCCGGTGCATCCCCATGAAGAACATCATCAGGGCTCGATCATCCGCTCTCGCGACATTCAGTTGCTGATGCTGTTGATGGTGGCCATGGGCACCATCGTCGGCGTGGTCGACGTGGTCAGCGTCGCCTTCGCCCAGCAGCAGGGTCAACCGGCGGCGGCGAGCATCGTGCTGTCGGTGTATGCCATCGGCTCGTGCCTGGCCGGGTTGGCGTTCGGCGCATTGCGCTCGAAAGTGCCGCTGGCGCGCCTGTTTCTGTACGGCGGGGTAGCGACGGCGGTGACCACCTTGCCGTTGCTGCTGGCGACGAACATTTTCGGCTTGTCCCTGGCGGTGTTTGTCGCCGGCCTGTTTTTCGCCCCGACGCTGATTGTCGCCATGGCCCTGGTGGAGCAGATCGTGCCGCCGGCCAAACTCACCGAAGGCCTGACCTGGCTGGTGACCGGCCTGAGCATCGGCGTGGCGATCGGCGCCGCCGGTTCCGGCTGGCTGGTGGACGCCTTCGGTGCGCGCAGCGGGTTCTGGCTGGCGATTGCGGCGGGGGCGGTGGTGCTCGGTTCGGCGATTCCGAGTTATCGCCATCTGAAATGAAGATTTACCTATGGGTTATTCGTATGGCTAATTCTTTGGGCTCCTCGTCCGTTCTCCAAACAGACAACTTTCGAGGAAAGCCCGGTGACCCCGCTGACATTGCTGTGCCTGCCCTATTCGGGCGCGAGTGCCATGGTCTATAGCCGTTGGCGGCGCAAACTGCCGCAGTGGCTCACGCTGCAACCGGTGGAACTGCCGGGGCGTGGCGCGCGGTACGGCGAGCCCTTGCACACCGACATGCGCCGCCTGGCGCTGCAATTGGCCCAGGAACAAAAAACCACGCTCAAGGCGCCATACGCATTGTTCGGCCACAGCATGGGCGCGTTGCTGGCCTGCGAGATGGCCCATGCGTTTCGCTCGCTGGGCTGCCCGGAGCCGGTAGCGCTGTTCGCCTCGGGCACCGCCGCACCGACCCTGCGCGCCGACTACGACCGGGGCTTCGCCCAGCCCAAGACCGACGCCGAACTGATCGAGCAACTGCGCACCCTCAACGGCACCAGCGAAGAGATCCTGGCCAACGAAGAGTTGATGAGCCTGACCCTGCCGGTGCTGCGTGCGGACTTCCTGCTCTGTGGGCGTTTCGCGCCAATTCAACGCCCCTTGCTCAAGTGCCCGGTGCATGTTCTCGGTGGCAAGAGCGATCGCGCCAGCGCCGAACAGTTGATCGGCTGGAGCCAGGAAACCCGTGGCAGTTTTTCGGTGGACATGCTGGCTGGCGGGCACTTCTTCATCCATGAGCAGGAAGCCAAGGTCCTGCGGGTGATCAAGGATCAGCTTGAGGTGCATCATCGGCGGCTTTCCATGGCTGCCGTGGGTTAACACCACTCTCAAATTTCACCCGATCCCTGTGGGAGCGGGCCTGCCGCGATGACGGCGGCACATTCAGCATTCATGTGACTGACACTCCGCCATCGCGAGCAAGCTCGCTCCCACAGGTTTTTCATTGTTCTGTATTGCGCGTTTCACCTTCCGCCTGATCCGCTAATTTTTCCCGCCTGCATTCGTTTTATAGGCACGACGCGCCTTTGCGCCTGCTGCCTACTGATGCGGATGCCGATAGATGAATGCTGAAGACTCCTTGAAACTTGCTCGCCGGTTTATCGGGTTGCCCCTGGAAAAGCGTCAGATGTTCCTTGCGGCCTTGCACAAGGAGGGCGTGGATTTCGCCCGTTTCCCGATTCCCGCCGGCATCGAGGCCGAGGATCGCCAGGCACTGTCGTACGCCCAGCAACGCATGTGGTTTCTCTGGCAACTGGATCCCCACAGCGGCGCCTACAACCTGCCGGGCGCGGTGCGGTTAACCGGTCGCCTGAACCTGCCGGCGCTGGAGCAGGCGTTCGCCAGCCTGGTGGCGCGGCATGAAACCCTGCGCACGGTGTTCGCCCGTCAGGCCGATGACAGCTTGCTGCAAGTGCCGGCCGCTGCGCCGCTGGTCATCGAGCAGGTGGATTTCAGCGAATTACCTGCCAATGAGCGCGAACGTGCCGTGGCTGAAACCGCCGAGCAGCAATCGGTACTGCCGTTCGATCTGTCGACCGGTCCGCTGCTGCGGGTGACCTTGCTCAAGCTCGCCGAACAACAGCACGTGCTGTTGCTGACCCTGCACCACATCGTCTCTGACGGCTGGTCGATGAACGTGCTGATCGACGAATTCATCCGCTGCTACGACGCCTTCGATGCGGGCGCGCAACCGCAGTTGGCAGCGTTGCCGATCCAGTACAGCGACTACGCCCTATGGCAGCGCCGCTGGCTGGAGGCGGGCGAGCAGGCGCGGCAACTGGCGTATTGGCAGGCGCAGTTGGGTGACGAACACCCGGTGCTGGAGTTGCCCCTAAACCATTCGCGCCCGGCGATGCCGAGCTATCGCGGCACCCGCTACGAATTCGCGGTCGAGGCACAACTGGCGGAGCGCCTGCGCAGCACCGCACAGAAGCACAACATCACCCTGTTCATGCTGTTGCTCGGCGCCTTCAACGCTTTGCTCCATCGCTACACCGGGCAAACCGACATCCGCGTCGGCGTGCCCATCGCCAACCGCAACCGCGCGGAAATCGAAGGCCTGATCGGCTTCTTCGTCAACACCCAGGTGCTGCGCACGCAACTGGACGGCCAGACCCGGGTCGATGACCTGCTGCGCGCCATCAAGGAAACCGCCCTCGGCGCCCAGGCCCATCAGGACCTGCCATTCGAGCGTCTGGTCGAGGCGCTGAAACTGGAACGCAGCCTCAGCCACACGCCGCTGTTCCAGGTGATGTACAACCACCAGCCGCACGTGGCCGACATGGCCTCGGTCAGCACCGCGTCCGGTCTGGAGCTGGGCAGCATTGACTGGCAAAGCCGCACCACCCAGTTCGACCTGACCCTCGACACCTGGGAGAAGGGCGGCAAGCTGCACGCCGCGCTGACCTACGCCAGCGACCTGTTCGAGGCCGATACCATTGCGCGCATGGCCGGGCACTGGACGCGCCTGTTGCAGGCGATTGTCGACGACTCGACGCAAAGAGTCGGCGAGTTGCCGATGCTGACCGCGGATGAGCAGCAAGTGCTGGTGCAGGACTGGAACCGCACCGCCGAGACCTATCCGGTCGAGCAGTGCCTGCACCAGTTCATTCAGGCCCAGGCCCGACGCACCCCCGACGCGCCGGCGCTGGTGTTTGGCGAGCGTCAGCTCAGCTACGGGCAACTCGACGCTCGCAGCAATCAACTGGCGCACTGCTTGCGCGAGCAGGGCGTCGGCCCGGATGTGCTGGTGGGGATCTGCGTCGAGCGTTCGCTGGAAATGGTCATCGGCCTGCTGGCGATTCACAAGGCCGGTGGTGCCTACGTACCGCTGGACCCGGAGTACCCGGCCGAGCGCCTGGCCTACATGATCGAAGACAGTGCGATTGGCTTGCTGCTCAGCCAAAGCAGCTTGGTCGACGTACTGCCCACCGAGGGCGTCAAGGTCATCGCCCTGGATCAGGAGCACAACTGGCTCGACGGATACAGCGAAACCTGTCCGCAGGTCGACGTGCATCCGTTGAACCTGGCCTACGTGATCTACACCTCCGGTTCCACCGGCAAGCCCAAAGGCGCCGGCAACAGTCACGGAGCTCTGGTCAACCGCTTGTGCTGGATGCAACAGGCTTACGGGCTGGATGGCAGCGACTCGGTGTTGCAGAAAACCCCGTTCAGTTTCGACGTGTCGGTGTGGGAGTTCTTCTGGCCGCTGATGACCGGTGCGCGGCTGGTGGTGGCGCCGCCGGGGGCACATCGCGAACCGGCGCAGTTGATCCGCCTGATCGAAGACCAGGGCATCAGTACACTGCACTTTGTGCCATCAATGCTTCAGGCGTTCATCCACGAACCGGGCGTCGAGGCTTGCACCGGCCTCAAGCGCATCGTCTGCAGCGGTGAGGCCTTGCCGCTGGATGCGCAATTGCAGGTGTTCAAAAAGCTGCCGGGCGCCGGGTTGTACAACCTGTACGGCCCGACCGAGGCGGCCATCGACGTCACCCACTGGACCTGCATCGACGAAGGCGCCGACAGCGTGCCCATCGGCCGGCCCATCGCCAACCTGCGCACCCATGTGCTGGATGCGCAATTGCTCCCGGTTCCGGCCGGCGTGGCGGGGGAGTTGTACCTCGGCGGCGCCGGGCTGGCGCGCAGCTATCACCGGCGTCCGGCGCTCAGCGCCGAGCGTTTCGTGCCGTGCCCCTTCGATGATGGCGCGCGCTTGTACCGCACCGGCGACCGCGTGCGCCAGCGCGCCGACGGTGTGATCGAATACCTCGGACGCCTCGACCATCAAGTCAAATTGCGCGGCCTGCGCATCGAGCTGGGGGAAATCGAGACTCGCCTGATGCAGCATGCGCTGGTGCGCGAGGCCGTGGTGCTGGTGCAGGGCGGCAAGCAGCTGGTGGCGTATCTGGTGCTGGAAAATACCGACACCGACCCGCAGTGGCCGCAAACCCTCAAGGCCTGGCTGCTCGGCAGCCTGCCGGAATACATGGTGCCCACCTACCTGATGCCGCTGCATGCCTTGCCGGTGACCGCCAATGGCAAGCTCGACCGCAAGGCCTTGCCGCCACCCGACGCCGTGCCGCAACAGGCATTCGTTGCGCCGCTGGATGCGATGCAGATCGCGCTGGCGCAGATCTGGCAGGACGTATTGGGCGCAGAACCCGTGGGCCTCGAAGACAACTTCTTCGAACTTGGCGGCGACTCGATCATTTCCATCCAGGTGGTCAGCCGCGCCCGCCAGGCTGGCATTCGCCTCAGCCCGCGGGACCTGTTCCAGTACCAGACCGTGCGCAGCCTGGCATTGGTCGCGACGTTCGACAGCCGCAGCAACATCGATCAAGGCCCGGTCAGTGGCGAAGTGATCCTGACCCCGGCGCAGCATTACTTCTTCGAACAGGCCATCGCCCAGCGCCGGCACTGGAATCAGTCGCTGCTGCTGACGCCCCGGGAAGCGCTGAATCCGCAAGTGTTGGAACAGGCGTTGGTTACCGTCATCAACCACCACGACGCCTTGCGCCTGCGCTTCATTGCCGGTGACGAAGGCTGGCAGCAGCGCCATGCAGCGCCAGTCGAGTCAGCTGGATTGTGGCCGCGTCGGGCGTCTTCGGCCGAAGCCATGACCGCCCTGTGCGATGAAGCGCAACGCAGCCTTGATCTGGCCGACGGGCCGCTGCTGCGTGCCTTGCTGGTCAGTCTCGACGACGGCAGCCAGCGCCTGCTGCTGGTGGTTCATCACCTGGTCGTGGACGGGGTGTCGTGGCGGGTGTTGCTCGAAGACCTGCAACAGGCTTACCGGCAAGTGGCGCTGCCCGAGAAAACCAGCGCCTACCAAACCTGGGCCGCGCACCTGCAACAGCACGCCCAAACACTCAGTGAGCAGTTGCCGTACTGGCAGGCGCAAATGGCCGATGCCCGGGACCTGCCGTGTGACAACCCCCGGGGCAGCATGCAGCAGCGCCACGGACACAAGATCGAATCGAAACTTGACGCCGAGTTAACCCAACGTCTGCTGCAACAAGCCCCGGCGGCCTATCGCACCCAGGTCAATGATCTGTTGCTCACGGCGCTGGCGCGGGTCATCCGTCGCTGGAGCGGGCAGGGCTCGACGCTGATCCAGCTGGAAGGCCACGGCCGCGAAGACCTGTCCGCCGACCTCGACCTGAGCCGCACCGTCGGCTGGTTCACCAGCCTGTTTCCAGTGCGCCTGCAACCCGAGGCCGAAGTAGAAAGTTCGATCAAGTCGATCAAGGAGCAACTGCGCGCCATTCCCGGCAAAGGCCTGGGCTACGGCTTGCTGCGCTACCTCGGCGAACCGGTGCAGCGTCAGGCCCTGCAAGACTTGCCGGCGCCACGGATCACCTTCAACTACTTGGGGCAGTTCGACCGTCAGTTCGACAACGCCGCGCTGTTCGTCCCGGCCCCGGAAAGCGGCGGCCAGGCCCAGGGCGACGATGCGCCGCTGGCCAACTGGCTGACCGTGGAAGGCCAGGTCTATGGCGGGCAGCTCTCGCTGCAATGGGGCTTCAGCCGTGACCTGTTTGCCGATTCCACCGTGCAACGACTGGCCGATGCCTACACCGAAGAACTCAAGACGCTGATCGAGCATTGCTGCGCGACAACGGCAGGCCAGGTCACGCCATCGGACTTCCCGCTGGCGCGCATCACCCAGGCACAACTCGATGCCTTGCCTGTTGCGGCGCCGGCCATCGAGGATGTTTACCCGCTGACGCCGATGCAGCAGGGCATGCTGTTCCACACCCTGTACGAACCCCAGGCCGAGGCCTACATCAATCAACTGCGCCTGGATATTCAGGGCCTTGAAATCGTGGCGTTCGGCCGGGCCTGGCAGGCGGCGATCAATCGCCACGACATCCTGCGCAGCAGCTTCCACTGGTTGGGGCTCGAGTGCGCGCATCAGGTGATTCATCGCCAGATCGACCTGCAACTGCAAGTGGTCGAAGCGGCCGACATCGACCTCGATGCACTGGCCGCCGAGGAGCGCAGCCGTGGCTTCGAACTCGGCGCCGCGCCGTTGTTCCGCCTGCTGCTGGTACGTCGGGGCAGTGAAGACTGGCACCTGATATACACCAGCCATCACATCCTCATGGACGGCTGGAGCAACGCTCAGTTGCTTGGCGAAGTGATCCAGCACTATGCCGGCCAGACGTTGGCCAGGCCGTTGGGGCAATACCGCGACTACCTGCGCTGGATTCAACAGCAGCCGCTGCTGGCCGCCGAACAGTTCTGGAAACAGGCGCTGACGCCGCTGGAAACACCGACGCTGCTGGCGCAAGCCTTGCCGGCGCCCGCCGAAGGGCGCGGCATGGACGAACATCAATTGACCCTTGAAAGCGCCACGCTACAGCACCTGAGCGATTTCGCCCGCCAGCAGAAAATCACCCTCAACACCTTGCTGCAAGGTGCCTGGGGCCTGCTGTTGCAGCGCTACACCGGCCAGTCCTGTGTGGCCTTCGGCGCGACGATTGCCGGACGCTCCGCGCCGTTGCCGGGCATCGAGCAGCAGTTGGGGCTGTTCATCAACACCCTGCCGATCATCGCCGCGCCCCAGGCCGGGCAGTCGGTGGCCCAGTGGCTCAACGACCTGCAAGCCCTGAACCTGAGCCTGCGCGAGTTCGAACACGTGCCGCTGTACGATATTCAGGGCTGGGCCGGGCAACAGGGGGCGCTGTTCGACAGCCTGCTGGTGTTCGAGAACTTCCCGGTGGCCGCAGCCCTCAAGCAAGGAGCGCCGGCGGGCCTGACCTTCGGCGCGCTGCACAATCACGAAATCACCAGCTACCCACTGACCCTCGGCATCGAAGTCGGCGCCACGTTGCGACTGGATTTCAGTTTCGACCGCTCCCGGTTCAGTGCTGCGCAGATCAGCCAGTTGGGCGCCAGCCTGCTGCATGTGCTGGCGCAATTTGTTGCCCAGCCACAACAGGCGCTCGGTGCCGTCAGCCTGCTGGATGCTCAGGTCCAAGCCCGGGTAATACGCGGCTCGCGTCCACCGGTGCCACAACTGGACAGTCCGTTGCTGGCCCATCAGCGCTTCGAGCAACAAGCGGCCCGCACCCCCGATGCGCTGGCGGTGATGCTCGGTGACGAACGCCTGACCTACGCCCAACTCAATGCCCAGGCCAACCAGCTCGCCCATCGCCTGCGCGCCCAGGGTGTGGCGCCGGGGCAGCGGGTGGGGCTGTCGGTGCGGCGCAATGCGCAGATGATCGTCAGCCTGATGGCGATCCTCAAGTCCGGCGCCGGTTATGTGCCGCTGGACCCGGATTACCCGGCCGAGCGCCTGGCCTACATGATCGAAGACAGCGGCATGGACCTGCTGCTGGCGCAACCGGGTCTGCTGGCCGATGTAGCACTGCCGCAAGGGTTGCCGCGCCTGGCGCTGGAGCCGGGCGCAGCCGCCGGGTATTGCACCGACAACCCGGTCAACCTCGCCAGCGCCGAAGACCTCGCCTATCTGATCTACACCTCCGGCTCCACCGGACGGCCGAAAGGCGTGTGCCTGGCCCATGCCGCGCTGCGCGAGTTTTGCGTGATCGCGGCGGACTATTCACAACTCACCGCGCAAGACCGCGTGCTGCAATTCGCCACGTTCAGCTTCGATGGCTTTGTCGAGCAGTGCTACCCGTCATTGTGCGTGGGCGCGGCGCTGGTGATGCGCGGCGATGAGTTGTGGGACACCGACACCCTCTACCGCCAGATCATCGAACAGGGCGTGACCCTGGCGGATTTGCCGGCGGCGTACTGGTTTCTGCTGGCTCAGGAGTGGGCCGCGCAACCGCAGCGGGACAAGGGGCGCTTGCGCCAGGTCCACGTCGGCGGCGAAGCCATGTCGCTGGAAGGCCTGAAGCTGTGGCACGCCGCCGGTTTGGGCGATGTGCGCCTGCTCAACACCTACGGGCCGACCGAAGCCACGGTGGTGTCCAGCACCCATGAGTGCACGCTGGTCGATACCCGCAATCTGATTGGCGTGCCCATCGGCAAGGCCCTGCCGGGTCGCGCACTGTATGTGCTGGACAGCGAAGGCCACCTGCTGCCGACCGGTTGCGTCGGCGAATTGTGCATCGGCGGCGACGACGGCCTTGCCCAGCGCTATCACCAGCGACCGGGCTTGAGCGCCGAACGTTTCATTGCCGATCCGTTTTCCACCA
Organism: Pseudomonas sp. S2_F07; assembly: GCF_054668325.1. Classification (NCBI taxonomy): domain Bacteria; kingdom Pseudomonadati; phylum Pseudomonadota; class Gammaproteobacteria; order Pseudomonadales; family Pseudomonadaceae; genus Pseudomonas; species Pseudomonas sp. S2_F07. The sequence continues at coordinate 1,940,259 of NZ_CP162758.1, read as the reverse complement.
CGCCGGGGGCGCGGCTGTATCGCAGCGGCGACCTGGCGCGCTATCGCGAGGATGGTGCGCTGGAGTACCTGGGGCGCATCGATCATCAGGTGAAAATCCGTGGTTTCCGGGTCGAACTGGGTGAGCTGGAAGCGCATCTGCAAGGCCTGCCGATGATCAGCGAAGCCGCGGTGTTGGTGCATGAAGGCGTCGGCGGCAAGCAATTGATCGGCTACGTGGTGCCGGCCGATGCCGGGCTGCTGGCGGCGGATGCGCGTCAGCTCACCGACACCGTACGCCGCGCCTTGGGCGAGCGCCTGCCGGACTACATGCTGCCGGCGCAACTGGTGTTGCTGGCTGCATTGCCGCTCAACCGCAACGGCAAACTCGATCGCGCCGCGTTGCCGGCCCCGCAGGTCTGGGAGGCCGAAGTCGGTAGTGCGCCGCAAGGCGAGCTGGAAATCGAACTGGCACAGATCTGGCGGCAGGTGTTGCAGGTCAGTCGTGTCGACCGGGAAAACAGCTTCTTCGAACTGGGCGGGCACTCGTTGCTGGCGACGCAGATCGTCTCGCAGATCCGCCAGCGCCTGGGCTTGTCGGTGAGCTTGCGCAGCCTGTTCGAGCATCCGCGCCTCGAGGGCTTCGCCGCTCAGGTGCAGGCGCTGCAACACAGCTGTGAACGCCCGGCGCTGGTGGCGGACACCAGCGGCGAACGCCGGCCGTTGTCCTTTGCCCAGCAGCGCCTGTGGTTCCTCTGGAACCTGGAGCCGGACAGTTCGATGTACAACATGCCCGGTGCCTTGCGCCTGCGGGGCGAGTTGAACCTTGACGCCCTGCGCCAGACCTTCGAAACCCTGGTGCAGCGTCACGGCGTGTTGCGCACCACGTTCTATGAAGAAGACGGCCAGACCTGGCAACGGGTGCATGCGCAACTGCCGTTGAGTTTTGTCGACAGCGACCTGCGGCATCGGCCGGCGCCGGACGTCGAAGCGCAGCAACTGGCCCGCGAGGAAGTCTCCCGGCCATTCGACCTGCGCCACGGTCCGTTGCTGCGGGTGCGGGTGCTGCGGGTCGCGGATGACGAGCATGTGCTGTTGCTGACGGTGCATCACATCGTCGCCGATGACTGGTCGTTCCGCGTGCTGATCAATGAATTCGTCACGCTCTATCCAACCCTCAACCGTGGCCAGACCCCGCAACTGCCAGCGCACAGCGTGCAGTACGCCGACTTCGCCAAATGGCAGCGCCAGTGGCTGGAGCAGGGCGGCGAGTTGCAGCGCCAACTCGACTACTGGCAGCAGCGCCTTGCCGAGCCCCAGGCGGTGCTGGAGTTGCCTGCCGATGGCGACCGGCGCAGGACACAAGAAGGTGCCAGCGCCCATTTCACCTTCAGCGGCGAACTCAGCCAGCAGCTGCGCGACTTTGCCCAACAGCGCGATCTGTCGCTGTTCATGCTGCTGCTGGCCGGTTTCACCCTGGTCCTGCGCCAGCGTACCGAGGTCGGTCGGGTGCGCATCGGCACCGATATCGCCAACCGAAATCAAGCCGAGCTTGAAGAAATGGTCGGCTTCTTCGTTAACCAATTAGTACTGCAAGTGGAGGTCGATGCCGAGCAGTCGGCGGCGCAGTTGCTGGAGGCCTGTCGTCGGGCGGTGCTGGAGGCTTCGGACCATCAGGACTTGCCGTTCGAGCGCCTGGTGGAAGCCATGCGCCTGCCGCGCCGGGCCGGCCGTTCGCCGCTGTTCGACATCAAGCTGATCTACCAGGAAGGCGTTGCTCGCCTGCCGTCGATGGAAGGCCTGCAGATCGAGGACTTCCCGTCCGGGCGCCAGGCCGCCGAGATCGGCATGGTCGCCGCGTTCTACAACGATGCCGAACACATTCACCTGAGTTTCGAAACGCCGGTGGGCCAGTACCTGCCGAGCACGCTGGAGTCCTTGTTCGAGCAGATCCGGGCGGTACTCGAAGCGCTGATACGCGCTGACGGAGTGCAGGTCGGTGAGTTGCTGGACCTGGCGACCGACGTGCAACGCCGTGCCGATGCGCGCTTGAACGAGCAACGCAAGGCCTTGCTCGGCGGCGCCATGGCGATCAAGCGTCGCTCGGCGAACCGCGGCGCAGCGGCAGCGAAAACAGCGGCGGACTGATTCAGTCGGCGGCGCCCTTGAGCGCCGCCGTCAACATTTTCTGGAGGGGTTTATGACCGTTTCAACGACCAAGTCCATGCCCAGGATGGGCCGTGGTGCCCGTAAAAGCCTGTCCACCGATCCGACGCGGCTGGTGAGTTTTGCGCCGCTGTTCGAAGGCCTGAGCATGCCGCTGGTGTGCCGTCCGGCCGTGTCCGGCGTGAGCCTGGTGGAATGGGCGACCCAGAATCGCGCGCTGATCGAAAGCAAGCTGCTGGAACACGCGGTGATCCTGTTCCGTGGCTTCCAGGTGGCCGATATCGGCGAGTTCAACCGCTGCGTCGACGGGATTTCCGGCGGTGCCCTGGAGTACCTGTTCCGCGCTTCGCCACGGACCCAGATCAGCGGCCAGTTCAAGATCTACAGCTCCACCGACTACCCGGCGCCGGAAAAAATCTTCCCGCACAACGAACACTCGTACTCGCCGGTGTTCCCGCGTCACCTGTATTTCTACTGCGACACGCCGTCGACCACCGGCGGTGAAACCCCCTTTGGCGATACCCGCCGGATCCTCGCGCGGATCGACCCGGCGGTGCGCGAAGAATTTGCCCGTAAACGCATCATGTACGTGCGCAACTACGGCGATGGCATGGGCCTGCCATGGCAAACCGTGTTCCAGAGCGAGGATCGCGGCGAAGTCGAGGCCTACTGCGCGAAAATCGGCATCCAGGCCGAGTGGAAACCGGGCAACCGCCTGCGCACCCGGCAGAACGGCCCGGCCATCGTGCGCCATCCACTGAGCGGCGAGCGCATCTGGTTCAACCACGGCACCTTCTTCAACGCACTGACACTGCCGGACAGCATCCGCGACAACCTGCTGCGTGAATTCGGCCCGCAGGACCTGCCGCAAAACACCTTCTTCGGCGACGGCTCGCCGATTCCCGACGATGTGATTCGCCACCTGCAAGGCATCTACCGCGAGGTGATGGTCGAGTTCGCCTGGGAGAAGGGCGACGTGGTGCTGCTCGACAACATCCTCAGCGTACATGCGCGCAACGAATTCACCGGCTACAGAAAAATCCTCACGGCCATGGCCATCGCGCAGAAAAGCGCCGACCTGGATCAGGAATAAGGACACCCGACATGAACACCACCGCCCTCGAACCTTCGGTAGACGTATTCCAGGCTTCGGCCCAGCAGGCCTTTTATTTGCGGGCTCAGGAGCTGGGCGCACGGCCGCTGTTCGCCACCTTGACGCTGCCGGTCACCAGGCCAGTGGACGCCCAAGCGTTGCGCGGGGCGCTGGAAACTCTCGGCCAGCGCCATGAAATCCTGCGCACGCTGTACCGCCGCCTGCCGGGCATGAAGTGGCCGGTGCAAAGCCTGTGCGCTGGCTTGCCGCTCACAGTTCTGCGCAACCAGCCTTCGGTGGCCGAGGCCTTGAGCCGCAGCCGTGAAGTCATGGTTGAAGATTCGAAGCAGGCGCTGGTGGTGGCGCAGGTTGAAGACGGAGCAGGGCAGCTGTTCATCACTCTGCTGGCCCCGGCATGCAGCTTCGACGAGGCATCGCTGCGGGTGCTGGCGAGTGAGCTTGGCAGCCTGTTGCGCGGTGAAACCCTGGGCGACGACGAGGACGCGCTGCAATACCTGGACTACAGCGCATGGCAGGAAGAACTGCGCGAGGAAGACATCGGTCACCAGGGCGCGGCGTTCTGGCGCAACCTGCAGCAGCAGGTCGCCGTGGCCCATCGCTTGCCGTTCGAAAAAGCCGTTGAAGTCACCCTGGTTCGTCATCAGGCAACGTTGATTGACGGCCCATGGTTGGCTGGCGTGCAACGAGCCGCTGTCGAAACGGGCGTTGAGGCAGAGCAATTGGCACTGTTGCTGTGGACCGCCTTCGTTGCGCGCATCGGCCAACAGGAAAAGCTGCTGATGGGCTGGCAGGTGGAGGGTCGCAACGAACAAACCATCGCCACCCTCGGGCGCTTCGCCCGGCGCTTGCCGGTGGCCTTCGAGCACCGCAGCCAGCAGACCCTGGCGCAAGCGCTGGTGGCGTTTGCCGCCAGCGTCGAACAGTCGCTGTCGTGGCTCGATTGCCTCAATGAATTCGAACTGAGCGTCGAAGGTTCCGCGCCGCTGCGTTACGGCTTCGTCTATCAGGCTGCCATTGAGAGCGCTATCGAGGTGGATGACGGTAACCCTGAAGTCCTGCGCCTGCGTGTGCAGGGCGATCAATTGCAGTTGTCGTGTCTTGACGGTGCGCTGCCCGAATCGATGCTGGTCGAATGGCTGGAGCAGTTTGTCGAGTTCAGCCACCAATTGCTGGCATCGCCCGAGCTGACCCTGGCTCAGGCAAGCCTGGTCAACGGCGCACAACTGAGCCGCCTGATCGAAGGCTTCAACCCGAACGCCACCGAACAGGCATTGCCGTGCCGCTTCCTGCAAGAACTGTTCAGCGAACAGGCGCGCCTGCATCCGCAGCGCATTGCGGTGAGCGTCAACGGTGAGCGCCTGAGCTATGCCGAGCTGGATACGCGCTCCAACCAGGTGGCCAATACCCTGCGCACCCAAGGCGTGGCGCCGGACCAGATCGTGGCGGTCTACGGCCAACGTTCGCTGGAAATGGTCATCGCCCTGTTGGGCACGCTCAAGGCCGGCGCTGCGTACTTGCCGCTGGACCCGAACTACCCGATCGAGCGGCTGGCGTTCATGCTCGCCGATACCGGCGCGCGCCAGGTGCTGGCCTGCCAGCCATTGCCCGAAGCGTTGCGCAGCGAGCGGACAATCTCCCTGATGCCGGGGGCCGAAGTCTGGTCCGTTGCGTCAACCCGGCCTGAGCCACAGGGCGACAGCGCCAACCTGGCCTACGTCATCTACACCTCCGGTTCCACCGGCAAACCCAAGGGCGTGATGATCAGCCATGCCAACGCCGTGGCCTCGACCCTGGCGCGCAACGCTTTCTACCGCCAGCCGCTGCGGGCATTCCTGATGCTCTCGTCGTTCTCCTTCGACAGCTCGGTGGCCGGGGTTTTCTGGGCGTTGGGGCAGGGTGCGACCCTGTGCCTGCCGGACGAAGACAGCTACAAGGATCCGGCGCAATTGGCCGAGTTGATCCAGCGCGAAGAGATTTCCCACTACCTGACCCTGCCGTCCTACCACGCGCAAATTCTCGAGCACCTCGACCGTCAGGCGCTGGCCTGTGTGATCGTCGCCGGCGAAACCTGCGGCAACGCACTGGTGCAGCGACATCGCGAGGCATTGCCGGGGGTGGCGCTGGTCAACGAATACGGCCCGACCGAAGGTACCGTGTGGTGTTCGGCCTGGGAACTGCCCCTTGACCAGGACAATGACAGCATCCCCATCGGCCAGCCGATTGCCGGCATGCGCATCCACGTGCTCGGCCCGGACCTGCAACCGGTGGCCGTGGGCGTCGAAGGCGAGTTGTATGTCGGCGGGGCCGGCATTGCCCGGGGTTATCTGCAACGGGCCACGCTGACGGCCGAGCGTTTTGTCCCCGACCTGTTCACGAAGGCGGCGGGCCAGCGCCTGTATCGCACCGGCGACCTGGTGCGCTATCGCGCCGATGGCGTGCTGGAGTATCTGGGCCGAGCCGATCACCAAGTGAAAATCCGCGGCTTCCGCATAGAACTGGGGGAAATCGAGTCGGCCATGCGCAACGCGCCGGGCATCGAAGACGCCGCCGTGATTGCCCGGGAAACCCCGACCGGCCCGCAACTGCTGGGCTTCGTGGTGTCCCCGGCCGACACCGCCGACATTCGCCTCAACGAATTGCGCAGCCATCTGGCCGAAGTGCTGCCCGGGCACCTGCAACCGGCGCGCTTGCAGGTGCTGGAGCGTTTCCCGCTGATGCCCAACGGCAAACTCAATCGCCAGGCCTTGCTCGATCTCGATGTGCGCCGCAGCGTCTTCGTCGCGCCGCGCAACGACCTCGAAATAACCCTGGCGGCGATCTGGGCCGAAGCGTTGCACGTCGAGCGCGTCGGCGTGCACGACAACTTCTTCGAGCTCGGCGGGCACTCGCTGCTGGCCACGCGCATTCGTGCGCGGATTCAAGAAGAGCTGAACCTGGCGATCCCGCTCAAGCTGTTTTTCGACGGTGACACCCTGGAACGACTGGCGACGCAGATCGAGCAGTTCCGTGAGCACAGTGAACATAAAGAAAACGATGTAGACGCCCTTGAAGCGTTGTTCGACGAAGTGGATGAGGAACACGCGCGATGAGTGCTGCACCGGACAGAATGATGACCCTGGCCCAGCGTTTCTGCGGCTTGAGCGCGGACGCCCGGCGTGCGTTGCAACAGAAGATGCACGCCCAGGGGCTGACCCTGGAACTGTTGCCGATCCCGCCACGGGACCGCGGCGTCGACATGTTGCCGGCGTCCTACGCGCAGCAGCGCTTGTGGTTCCTCTGGCAGATGCAGCCCCAGGCCACGGCCTACAACCTGACCGGTGCCTTCCGCCTGAGCGGCGAGCTCAACCCTGAGGCGCTGGCACAGACCCTGAGCGCGCTGGTACAGCGTCACGAAGTGCTGCGCACCACCTTCGTCTTCGATGATCAGCAAGTGCTGCAAAAGATTCACCCACGGATGGATGCGCCGCTGGTTGAAGTCAGCGCTGGCGACGAGGTCGAACTGCAACGGCAGATCGCCCTCAATGCCGAGCAGCCGTTCGACCTGCAGCACGGCCCGTTGATGCGCTGCCGCTTGATCCGCCTCGATGCGCAGCAACATGTGCTGGTGCTGACCTTCCACCACATCGTCACCGACGGCGGCTCGCTGCCGATCCTGTTGCAGGAGTTCACCCAACTTTATGTGCAACTGAGTGCCGGGCAGCCTGCGCAGCTGCCGGAGTTGGGCATCCAGTACGCCGACTTCGCCCGCTGGCAGCGCCTGTGGCTGGAGGCCGGCGAGGCCGAGCGCCAGCTCGATTACTGGCGTGGGCAGTTGGGCCGTGAACATCCGCCACTGAACCTGCCGACCGACCGTCGTCGCCCGGCGATCCCGAACCAGCAGGGTGCGAGCGTCGAACTGGAAGTTTCTGCCGCATTGACTGAGCAGTTGCGGGATCTTGCGCGCCGCGAAGGCTGCACCTTGTTCATGGTGCTGATGGCGGCATTGCAGACGTTGTTGCATCGCTACAACGGCGAGCAGGACATCCGTGTCGGCGTGCCGATTGCCAACCGCACCCGCCAGGACGTGGAAAACCTGCTGGGCTTCTTCGTCAACACCCAGGTACTGCGCAGCCAGCCACGGGCCGACCAGCCGTTTGGGCAATTGCTGGCGGAGATCAAGGCTGCGGCCCTCGGCGCCCAGGCCCATCAGGACCTGCCGTTCGAGCAATTGGTCGATGGCCTGGGGGTGGAGCGCAGCTTGAGCCATACGCCGCTGTTCCAGGTGATGTTCAACCACCAGCGCGACAGTGGTGGCCCGCAACGCTGGGTTCTACCGGGGCTGAGGGTCGAACCGCTGATCTGGGATGAAGAGACCACCAAGTTCGACCTGATGCTCGACACCGTCGAGGGCGACGAGGGTATCCACGCGTCGTTCGTCTACGCCACCGAACTGTTCGACGCCTCGACCATCGAGCGTCTCGGCCGGCACTGGCTGAACCTGTTGCAGGCGATTTGCACTGACAGCACGGTTGCCCTGGCGGACCTGCGAATGCTCGACGCCGCCGAGCAGCAGGCCACCTTGCTCGACTGGAATCGCAGTTCGGTGTTGAACGGCGATCAGGCGAACCTGTTGTGCGCCCATCAACTGATCGAAGCCCAGGCCGCCGCGCACCCGAACAACATCGCCGTGACCTGCGACGGCGTCACCCTCACATACGCCGAACTGAACCGCCGCGCCAACCGCATCGCCCATCGCCTGCGCGAGCGCGGCGTCGGCCCGGACGTGTTGGTGGGCATCGCCCTGGAGCGTTCGCTGGAGATGATCGTCAGCCTGCTGGCGATCCTCAAGGCCGGTGGCGCCTACGTGCCGCTGGACCCGGAGTACCCGCAGGATCGCCTGGCCTACCTGCTCGCCGACAGCGGCACGCGCCTGTTGCTGACCGATTCGGCGCTGATGCCGCGCCTGCCATTGAACGAAGACATTGAAGTGATCTGCCTCGATCACGCCAGCGACTGGCTGTCCGAGGCCAGTGCCGACAACCTGCCGAACCTGACTGCTCCAGAAAACCTGGCCTACGTCATCTACACCTCCGGTTCCACCGGCAAACCGAAGGGCACGCTGTTGCCCCACAGCAATCTGACGCGGCTGTTCAGCGCCACGGAACAATGGTTCGGTTTCAATGGGCAGGATGTGTGGAGCCTGTTCCACTCCTATGCGTTCGACTTTTCCGTGTGGGAAATATTTGGCGCGCTGTTCTACGGCGGCAAGCTGGTGGTGGTGCCCCATGCGGTCAGCCGCTCCCCGGAGGACTTCGCCCGCTTACTGCGTGACGAGCGCGTCACCGTGCTCAACCAGACGCCTTCGGCATTCCGGCAGTTGCTGCCGTTCGCCTGCGCCAATTCACAAGCCATGGCCCTGCGGTATGTGGTGTTCGGCGGCGAGGCGCTGGACGTGGCCAGCCTGCGTCCGTGGTACGACGCCTTCGACGACCGGCAGCCGTTGCTGATCAATATGTACGGCATCACCGAAACCACGGTGCACGTGAGCTACCGGCCGCTGTCCCGCGCCGACCTCGATGGCGCCAACAACTCGCCGCTGGGCGAGCCGATCGGCGATCTGCGCTGGTACGTGCTCGACCCGCGCCTGAACCCGGTGGCCAAGGGTTGCGTCGGAGAGTTGTACGTCGGCGGTGCCGGCCTTGCTCGCGGCTATCACCAGCGTGCCGACCTGACCGCCACGCGGTTTGTCCCGGATCTGTTCGCCACCGAATCGGGCGCGCGCCTGTACCGCACCGGCGATCTGGCGCGGTACTGCGCCGATGGCAGCATCGAGTACGCCGGGCGTATCGACCACCAAGTGAAGATCCGTGGCTTCCGCATCGAACTGGGGGAAATCCAGGATCGCCTGCAAAGCCATCCGGCCATCGAACAGGCGCTGGTGCTGGCGCCCGAGGTCAATGGCAGCCCGCAACTGGTGGCGTGGTTCACCACGATCGGCGACGACAGCGATTTGCGCCAGTCCCTGCGCGAACATTTGCAGGCCGGCTTGCCGGATTACATGGTGCCGGCGCACCTGATCAAACTCGATCAGTGGCCGCTGACCAGCAACGGCAAGCTTGATCGCAACGCGCTACCCAAGCCCGACGCCGCGCTGGCGCAACAGGCCTACACGGCACCGCTGGACGAGATGCAGGCTGCATTGGCAGCAATTTGGCAAGACGTGCTCAAACTCGAGCGCGTAGGCATCGACGACAACTTCTTCGAACTGGGCGGCGACTCGATCATCTCGATCCAGGTGGTCAGCCGCGCGCGTCAGGCCGGGATTCGCATCACCCCCCGGGACCTGTTCCAGCACCAGACCGTGCAGAGCCTGGCGAAGGTCGCGGTACGCAGCGCCGGGTTGCTCATCGATCAGGGGCCGGTGCATGGCGAGGTGCTGCTGACGCCGATCCAGCATTGGTTCTTCGAGCAGGACATCGAGGCCCGTCATCACTGGAACCAGTCGCTGCTGCTGGAACTGCGCGAGCCTCTGGACAGCGTCAGCCTGCAACAGGCTTTGGCCGCACTGGTAGAGCATCACGATGCATTGCGCCTGCGTTTGCGTAATGTCGACGGCACCTGGCAACAGGCCCAGGCCGAGCAGTGGAACAGCGCCGAGGTGCTATGGCAGCGCCAGGCAGCCGATGCCGATGAGTTGTTGGAACTGTGCAACGCCGCGCAAGCCAGCCTGAACCTGCAGGACGGCCCGCTGTTGCGCGCCTTGCTGGTGGACATGGGCGCGGCGGGGCAGCGCCTGTTGCTGGTGGTGCATCACCTGGCGGTGGACGGCGTGTCCTGGCGATTGCTGCTGGAAGATTTGCAAACCGCGTATCAACAAGCGCAGCAAGCTCAACCCGTGCGTCTGCCCACGAAAACCAGCGCCTATCAGGCCTGGGCCGCGCGCCTGCAATCCCATGCGCAAAGTGCCGGGTTGGCCAGCCAGGCCAGTTACTGGCAAGACCAGTTCCACGACGTGCAAGTTGAACTGCCCGCCGACAACCCCCTAGGCAGCCTGGCCAGCCTGCATGCCGTCAGCGTGGAAACCGTGCTCGACAGCACCTTGACCCGCCAACTGCTGCAGGACGCCCCGGCGGCTTACCGCACCCAGGTCAACGACCTGTTGCTGACGGCGCTGGCGCGGGTGCTGGGTCAATGGACCGGTCAAACTTCGACCCTGGTGAAGCTGGAAGGTCACGGTCGTGAAGACCTGTTCGACGACATCGACCTGACCCGCACCCTGGGCTGGTTTACCTCGATTTTCCCGGTGAAACTCACCCCGGCCACTGATCTGGCCGGCAGCATCAAAGCGGTCAAGGAACAACTGCGCGCCGTGCCCGACAAAGGCATCGGCTTCGGCATCCTGCGCTATCTGGCCGACGCCGGCCTTGAGGATCTGCCTTCGCCACAGGTTACCTTCAACTACATGGGCCAGTTCGACGCCAGCTTCGACCAACAGGCACCATGGCGCCCGGCCCGGGAAAGCGGTGGCGCCGAGCAGGGCGCATCGGCCGAACTGGACCGGGGCCTGAGCATCAACGGTCAGGTCTACGCCGGGCAACTGCGCCTGAGCTGGACCTTCAGCGGTGAAGTGTTCAAACCACAGACCGTGCAGAGTCTGGCCGATGCCTACGCCTTGGAACTGCAACAGCTGATCGAACATTGCCTGAGCGGTACCGGCGGGTTGACCCCGAGCGACGTGCCGCTGGTGCGCGTCGATCAGGCGCAACTGGATGCCTTGTCGCTGGCGGCCAGCCGGATCGAAGACATCCTGCCGCTGTCGCCGATGCAGCAAGGCATGTTGTTCCACAGCCTGTTCGCCCCGGATGCCGGGGCCTACGTGCCGCAGATGCGCGTGGATGTGCAGGGCCTCGACGTCGAGGCGTTCGGCGATGCCTGGCAACAGACACTGCAGCGCCATGAAGTGCTGCGCGCCGCGTTCTTCAGCGAAAGCAACGGCTCGCGGCCGCTGCAAGTGATCCTGGCCGACGCCACGCTGCCGCTGACTGTGCTCGATTGGCGCGATCAAACCACGGTGACCGAAGCGCTGGATCGCCTGGCCGAGGTCGACCGTTTGCGCGGTTTCGACCTGACGTTGGCGCCGTTGCTGCGCCTGACCCTGGTGCAGACTGCCAGCGATATTCATCACCTGATCTTCACCCACCACCACATCCTGCTGGACGGCTGGAGCACTTCGCAGTTGTTCGGCGAAGTGCTCCAGCGGTATTGCGGGATCATGCCCGCGCCAAGCGTCGGTCGTTATCGCGATTACATGACCTGGCTGGGCAGCCGTGATCGGGCTGCGTGCGAAGCGTTCTGGCTGGAGCAGTTGCAGTCGTTCACCGAGCCGACGCGACTGGCCGGTGCCTTGCCGGGGCCGGTTGCGGCGCAGGGCGGTGCTCATCGCACCCTGCACCTGAGCCTGGACCGCGCGGCCACCGAGCGCCTGAGCAGCTTTGCCCGTCAGGCTCGCGTCACGCCCAACACCCTGCTGCAAGCGGCGTGGCTGTTGCTGTTGCAGCGCTACACCGGGCAGCAGACCGTGGCGTTCGGCGCCACGGTGTCGGGGCGTCCGAGTGAGTTGCAGGGGATCGAGCAGCAGATCGGTCTGTTCATCAACACCTTGCCGGTGATCGCCACGCCGCACCCCGAACGCACGGTCAGCCAATGGATCGATGAAGTCCAGGCGCTCAACCTCAGGTTGCGCGAGGTCGAATACACGCCGCTGGCGGATGTGCAGCGTTGGGCCGGGCACTCTGGCGAAGCGTTGTTCGACACGCTGCTGGTGTTCGAAAACTACCCGGTGGCGCAAGCGCTGGAAGAGGGTAACGCCAGCACGTTGAAGTTCTCCGGTATCAGTAACCACGACCAGACCAGCTTCCCCCTGACCATCGCCGCCGAGCTGGGTAAATGCCTGGATTTGCGTTTCAACTACGACACGGCACTGTTCAGCGCCGAAGCCATCGAAGGCTTGAGCGCACGTCTGCTGGCGTTGCTCGATGCCATGGTGAGTACGCCGCAGCAGCCCTTGGGGCGCCTGAGCCTGCTCGATGCCGCACAAACGGCGCAGCAGGTCGAAGGTTTCAACCGCACCGCGCAGGCCTGGCCGGATGTGCGCCCGGTCTACCAGTGCTTCGAAGCCCAGGTACTGCAAACCCCCGAGGCCCCGGCCCTGGTGTTTGCCGGCCAGACCCTCAGCTATCGCGAACTCAACCAACAGGCCAACCGGCTGGCGCACTACCTGCGCAGCCAGGGCGTTGGCGCCGAAGTGTTGGTGGGCATTGCCGCCGAGCGTTCGCTGGAACTGGTGATCGGCCTGCTGGCGATCATGAAGGCCGGTGGCGCCTACGTGCCGCTGGACCCGGACTACCCGCGCGAACGCCTGGAACACATGTTCAACGACAGCGGCGTACACCTGCTGTTGACCCAGCGGCATCTGCTGCAGCAGTTGCCGATTCCGCCCGCCACCACGGCGATTTGTCTCGATGACATGGCCGGTTTGCTGGACGGCCTGAGCGACGAAAACCTGCCCTGCGTGGTCGAGCTGCAATCGCTGGCCTACATGATCTACACCTCCGGCTCCACGGGCAAACCCAAGGGCGCGGCCAACCGTCACGATGCCTTGTACAACCGCCTGGCGTGGATGCAGGGCGCGTACCCACTGGATGGGCGCGACACCGTATTGCAGAAAACCCCGTTCAGTTTTGACGTATCGGTCTGGGAGTTCTTCTGGCCATTGATGACCGGTGCACGCCTGGCCATGGCCGAACCGGGCGCCCATCGCGATCCGGCGCAACTGGTCGACCTGATCGAGCAGTACCAGGTCAGCACCCTGCATTTCGTGCCGTCGATGTTGCAGGCGTTTGTCCAGGGCGAAGGCTTCGAGCGTTGCGCCAGCCTGCGGCAGATCCTGTGCAGCGGCGAAGCCTTGTCGGCGGACTTGCAGCACAACCTGTTCCGCGTGCTGCCCAACGTCGGCCTGTACAACCTCTACGGCCCGACCGAAGCGGCCATCGACGTGACCCACTGGACCTGTGTCGATGACGGCGGCTTCAGCGTGCCGATCGGTTATCCGATCGCCAACCTGGTGACCTACATCCTCGACGACAGCCTGCAACCGCAAGTCCAGGGTTGCGTGGGTGAGCTGTACCTGGGCGGTATCGGCCTGGCCCGTGGTTACCACAACCGTCCCGACCTGACCGCCGAGCGCTTTGTCGCCAGCCCGTTCGGTGAGCAGGGCGAGCGCCTGTACCGCACCGGCGACCTGGCGCGTTATCGCGAAGGCGGCGTGATCGAATACGTCGGGCGCATCGACCATCAAGTGAAGATCCGTGGCTTGCGCATTGAGCTGGGGGAAATCGAAGCCTGCCTGCTGGAGCATCCATCGGTGCGCGAAGCGGTGGTGATCGCCCTCGACGTCGGCAAATCCAAACAACTGGTGGCTTACGTCGTGGGTGATGCCGCTGTCGATCCACTCAAGCAACACCTGCGCAACGCGCTGCCCGAACACATGCAGCCGAGCCACGTGCTGCTGCTCGATCAGTTGCCGGTAACACCCAACGGCAAGCTGGATCGCCGCGCATTGCCGCAGCCGGACCAGCAAGTGCGTGAATACATCGCGCCGCGCAATGCCGTGGAAACAACGCTGCAAACAGTGTGGCAGGCGTTGTTCGAAGTACCGCAGATCGGTATGCAGGACAACTTCTTCGAACTGGGCGGCGATTCCATCGTCTCGATCCAGGCCGTCAGCCGCGCACGCAAGGCCGGGTTGAGCATTTCCCCCAAGGACGTGTTCAGCCATCCGACCATCGCCGAACTGGCCATGGTCGCTCAACCGCTCACGGCGAATCAGGCCGTGCCGACGCAGGTTGCACCGGCAGCAAAAGTCGAACTGAGTGAAGCGCAATATCAGGCGCTGGAACTGACGGCGGACGAAGTCGAGGACGTCTATCCGCTGTCGCCGATGCAGCAGGGCATGCTGTTCCACTCGGTGCAGGACGGCGACTCGGGGCTGTACGTCAACCAGATCGAAGTGGGCGTGCGCGGGGTTGATGGCGCGCGCTTCCATGCAGCATGGGCCGATGCCGCCCGGCGTCACGGGATTCTACGTACCGCATTCCTCTGGGAAGGCGACAAGGAACCGCTGCAAGTGGTGCGGCGTGACGCGCCGTCATTGCTCACTGAATTGGACTGGCGCGGGCTGGACAATCAGCCCGGGCGTGTGCGCCAACTGGCGCTTGAGGAACGCGAACGCGGCTTCTCGCTGAACCGTGCGCCGTTGTTGCGCCTGTTGCTGGTGCGTCTGGAAGACGACCGCTATCGCCTGATCTGGACCTACCACCACATCCTCATGGATGGCTGGAGCGTGTCGCGCCTGATCGGTGAAGTGCTGCGTCATTACAGCGGTGAGGAGCACGAGCCGGTGGCGGCCTATCGCGACTACATCGACTGGCTCGGCCAGCAAGTCGCCGAGGCCAGCGAAGCGTTCTGGAAAGACAAACTCAGTAATCTCGAAGGCGCCACCCACCTGGCCCGCGCCTTGCCGGTCAAAGCGCCGCAAGCCGGTTACCACGCGATCTATACGCACCTGAGCGCCGGGCAGACCGCACGTTTTCAGGCCTTTGCCCAGCAACAGCAAGTGACCCTCAACACCCTGGTGCAAGCCGCGTGGCTGCTGCTGTTGCAGCGCTACACCGGCCAGCGCACGGTGACCTTCGGCGCCACCGTGTCCGGCCGCCCGGAAACCCTCAACGGCTCGGAGAACATGCTCGGGCTGTTCATCAACACCTTGCCGGTGGTCAACACGGTGCCGACCGAAGCCCGCGTCGGCGACTGGCTGCGCGAACTCCAGGCCTACAACCTCGACATCCGCGACTACCAGCAAACCCCGCTCAGCGATATCCAGCGCTGGGCCGGGCAGGGTGGGCAGTCGTTGTTCGACAGCATCATCGTGTTCGAAAACCAGCCGGTGGACCGCACCCTGCGCGAGTGGAACGGCGATGCCCTGCGCTTCGACGACGTCTCCGATTTCGGCCTGACCAGCTTCGCCATGGACCTGATGGTCAGCCTCGACGAAGGGCTGCGCATCGAGTACATGCACCAGCGCGATCAGTTCGACCTGGCCACCGTCGAAGTCCTGCGCAGCCACATGGAAAGCCTGATGCAGCGCCTGTGCGACGACGCCGGGCGCGCGGTCGGTGAACTGGGCCTGCTGACCCTGGACGAAGGCCGGGTGCTGGACGGCGAACTGCCGGTGGTGGCCGAGGGGGACGAGACGCCGGTGCACGAACTGATCCGCCAGCGTGCGCGACTGCAACCGGAGCACACGGCGCTGGTGCTCAGTTATGCCGAGCGCGACGCCGAGCACTTGAGCTACGCCGAACTGGACCGTCGCTCCGATGCCCTGGCGGTGTATCTGCTGGAACAAGGCGTGCAGGCCGAAGACGTGATCGGCGTGTTCATGGAGCGCTCGCTGGAGCTGGTGGTGTCGCTGCTGGCGGTGATGAAGTGCGGCGCCGCTTATGTGCCGCTGGACCCGCAATACCCGCAGGAACGCCTGCGCTACATGATGGCCGACAGCGACATGCGCCTGTTGCTGACCCAGGAGCGGCTGCGTGATAGCGCGCAACTCAATCCGGGCACGGCAATGGTCGCCGTGGATCGCCTGAACCTCGACGTCGAGGTGCCGGCACCGCAACGCGCGGTGCATGCCGAGCAACTGGCCTACCTGATCTACACCTCGGGCTCCACCGGCAAGCCGAAAAGTGTCGCTGTGGCCCACGGGCCGCTGAGCATGCACGTGCAAGCCATCGCCGAGCTGTACGAGATGGACCCGGACAATCGCGAACTGCATTTCATGTCGTTCGCCTTCGACGGTGCCCATGAACGCTGGATCACCGCGCTGATCAGCGGCTCGACCCTGGTGATCCGCGACAACACCTTGTGGACCGCCGAACAGACCCTGGCGGTGCTGCACCGCCAACGCATCAGCGTCGCCTGCTTCCCGCCGGCGTACCTGCTGCAACTGGCCGAACATGCCGAATTGCAGGGTGGCGATCCACCGCCGGTGCGCATCTATTGCTTCGGTGGCGATGCGGTGCCGGACGCCACATTTGAACGGGTCAAGCACACACTCAGGCCGCAATTCCTGGTCAACGGCTACGGCCCGACGGAGACCGTGGTCACGCCGCTGCTGTGGAAAATCGCCGCCGACGGCCACTGCCAGGCGATGTATGCGCCGATTGGCCAACGCGTCGGCGCCCGCAGCCTGCACGTGCTGGACATGGACCTCAACCCGCTGCCGGTGGGCATGGTCGGCGAACTATACATCGGCGGACGGGGCGTCGCGCGCGGCTACCATCGTCACCCGTGGCAGTCTGCCGAGCGCTTCGTCGCCGACCCGTTCAGCACCGAGGGCGGGCGCCTGTACCGCACCGGCGACCTGGTGCGCCGTCGCGAGGATGGCGTGTTCGATTACGTCGGGCGCATCGACCATCAGGTCAAGGTGCGCGGCTTCCGCATCGAACTGGGCGAAATCGAAGCCCGATTGCGCGAGCAGGCCGGGGTCAACGATGCGCTGGTGGTGGTGCGGGACAACAGCCAGGGGCCGCAATTGGTGGGTTATGTGGTGGCGGCGCAAGACGATGGCCTCGGCCCGCGTTGCCAGGCGGCATTGCGCGAGAGCCTGCCCGACTACATGGTGCCGACGCAGGTCGTGGTGCTGCCGCGCTTCCCGCTGACCCCCAACGGCAAGCTCGACCGCAAGGCCTTGCCGGACCCGGCCTTCAGCGGTCGCGACTACGTGGCGCCACGCACGCCGCTGGAATGGGCGCTGGCGGACATCTGGCAGCAGGTGCTGGGCATCGAGAAGGTCGGCATCACCGACAACTTCTTCGAACTGGGCGGCGATTCGCTGCGCACCCTCAAGGTGATCTCGAAAGTCCGCGCCCTGAATGAGCCTGGCTTCCAGCTCAAGCTACGGGACATGATGGCCAAGCCGACGATTGCCGGGTTGTCCGGTGTCGATGAACAGCCGCTGCGACAGCGTCCGCAACCGCTGTTGCTGCTCAACCAGGTGGTAGGCGATCAGCCGCCGCTGTTCTGCCTGCACGCCGGTTTCGGCACGGTGTTCGACTACGAGCCACTGGCCCGGCGCCTGGAGGGCGAGCGCACGGTGTACGGCGTGCAATGCCGGATGCTGCTGGACCGGCAGTGGCACGACACCTCGCTATCGCAGATGGCCGCCGACTACGTCGAGGCGATCCGCGCCCGGCAACCCCGGGGCCCGTACCACGTGCTGGGCTGGTCGCTGGGCGGGGCGCTGGCGTTGATGGTGAGTGACCTGTTCGAACAACAGGACCAGCGTGTGGCGTTCATCGGTCTGGTGGACAGCTTTGTACCGACCCAGGCCAATACCGTCGCCAGCCCGGATGAGTGGCGCACGGATCTGGCCGAGTTCCTCGGTGCAACCTTGGGCATGGATGGCGAGGTGATCGCCCGGGCACTGAGTGTCGAGAGAGCGGGGGACCACGACGCCGTGGCGCGGATCATTCGCGCGGTGATCGACAGCGAAAGCGATCAGGCCAGCGGTTATGCGCTGCTTGGCGCAGACGAACTGGCCCAGACGTTCATGGTCAGCACGCGCTTGAAGGCGTTGTCGCGGCAGGTCGAAACCCTGCCGATTACGCAGGCCGAACTGCATTGCTGGTGGGCCGATGGCAATCCGACGGCCGAACGCGCGACCCTGGAACGTCAGCAACCACGGCTGCGCAAGGTGCAAAGGGTAACGGCCGGTCACTTTGATATCCTGCAGCAGGATGAGTGCCTGGACACCGTGGTGGCGGCGCTGAGTCGGGAGGTGGTACCGCAGTTCTAGGGCTTGCCCGCGACAAAAACAGGCTCGCCCTAATGAACGGTCCTCACGGTTCGTTTATTGGGCGAGCTTTTTATTTTTGGAGACTACCGCCCATGGCACTGCACCCGGACATCGAGGGATTTCTAGAGCTGGCCGAGTTCGGCCGCCTCAGCGGCAAAAGCCAACCCATGCATGAGCTGAGCCCCGGAGAAGCGCGGCAGCAGTTCGAACAGACTTCGCAATTGCTCGATGCGGCCCCGACGGGCACGTTGACGGTGACGGCGGTCAGCATAGCGGCGCGGGACGGGCATTTGCTCAACGCGCGGCTGTACGCCAAACCACAACCGGGTAGTGAGTCGCGCCCGGTGTTGTTGTACTTCCATGGCGGCGGCTACGTGGTGGGCAGCCTCGATTCCCACGACACCCTGTGCCGGCGCCTGGCGCTGGCGGGGGAGTTTGTCGTGTTGTCGGCGGACTATCGCCTGGCGCCGGAACACCGTTTTCCCACCGCTTACAACGATGCCGAAGACATCACCCGTTGGCTGGCCATCACCGGAGCCAAGGCGTTGGGGCTGGACGCGAGGCGCATTGCGCTGGCGGGGGACAGCGTTGGCGGCAGCCTGGTGGCGTCGCTGTGTATCGCCATTGCCCGGGACCCATTGGGCTGGCCGCTGGTGCCGCGCCTGCAAGTGTTGCTGTACCCGGTGATCGACGCGGTAAAAAAGCGCCCGTCTCTTACGCGGTTCGCCGAAGGCTACCTGCTGGAGGCCACCACGCTGGAGTGGTTCTACCAGCAATACCAACGCAGTGAGGCCGACCGTGTCGACTGGCGTTTTTCGCCGCTGCACGCTGAGCACCTGCAACGGCTGACACCGACGGCGCTGTGGCTGGCCGAGTACGATCCGTTGCTCGATGAAGGCCTGGCCTGGGCCGAGAAACTGCGCACGGCGGGGCAACCTTTGGTGCTGGAGGTAAAGTCCGGCATGACCCACGACTTTGCGCGCATGGGCGAGATGGTCCAGGAAGTGCCGGGGATGCTGGCGCAACTGGCGGCGCAGATCAGCGAGAGCCTGGCCTGATTCACTGTGAGGGGAGTACGGATGCCGATCAGTTAAATGCAATCCCTGTGGGAGCGAGCTTGCTCGCGATAGCGGTGTATCTAACACATCAATGTTGAATTTGCCGCCGCCATCGCGAGCAAGCTCGCTCCCACAGGCCATCGGTGATCTGGAAATTGTGGTCAGGGCGGATCAAGCCGATCCAGCGCCCGATTCACCGCCAGTTCCCCCAGCATGATCACCTGCGCAATCCCCAGCAGCGCATTGCGGCTTGTCCCCTCCAGATGATCCACCAGATCATTGACCATGACATTGGCCGACGCCAGCGATTCGCAGGCATGCACCAGCAGGGTTTCGGTACTGAGTTCGGGGTTGACGATGAACATGGTGCTGGGTGTGCGCGGGGTGGCCATGATGTTGGCGCCCGGCTCGGAGTCCGGCGGATTCGGAGTAACTTTGAACATGATTTGGGTCCTGTAAGTATGAGCTACCACCGCTTCTCTACTAATAAGAAGGGTGGTAGCTGTGCGCAGGTTAGTAGACCGGGGACCCAAGGAGCCGGCGCGCCCGAGGGCGCCCTGCACACAGCCACCATAAAGTGCAGGGATGGGATACCTGACTGTTTGATGGGCTATGCGCCTTGAGTAACCACGGGCTACTAAACCCGATCACTGACAATCAGTGACGGGCTCAAGTTACCGACGACCCCCAAGGCGCACAAGCCGGCGGATTCTGGCGTACCTGTAGGCAACGACGCAAGGCGTTGTGGCTTTCACGAAGTAACCTGTAGGCCGCTTAAACAGGCGCTATCGAGTGGTTTTTAACCTGCTGTCATGCCTTGTCAGAGAGCGTTGGAATCCTCGGAGTCGGCAGGAAGAATCCTACGAGAGTTTGCGGTTGGCCCTCGGAAGTACAGCCCTTACGATCTGACGCGACGCAATGGTCGGCTAACCCACATTCATCATTGCCAATGACGGCAGCGGCTCTGGAGGTCATTATGCGAGCCCTCATCGAGTCAAAACGCAATGTCAATGGACGAATGGGTGATATGTAAAATCTCTGGGCTCGCACCGCAAATCCGCGAGCTGGAAGCGCAGGCCGTTGCAGAAGGCTTCAGGTTCCTCACCCGATTGATTGCGGAATGGGAAAGCGGCGCCAATCGATTCGATGAGCAGGGTGAGTGCCTGTTGGGGGTGTTTTACAACGGGCGGCTGATAGCCGTTGGAGGTCTTTCATCCGATCCATTTTCCGAACCCGGCGTAGGGAGATTACGGCGGGTGTACGTCGCCCGTGCATCAAGGGGCCAGAACGTGGGTAAAGCGCTGGTGCAGCAGCTTCTGGATTTGGCGTCCGGGCATTTTCGCAGTGTGCGACTGTCCACGGACACCCCCGAGGGCGCTGCCTTTTACCTGCGCTGCGGGTTCCAGCCGATCCAGGATGATTATGCGACACATGTGAAGCCCACTTCATAACTCGGCAGTGGCTATGTATGATCGGCCTCGGCCCGATGCTGCCCGCCGCTCGCTCCCGTTGGGAAAGGTGAAAGCATCTCCTTCTTGTACGAACCCTGTCGCCTCTCTTGACGGTCGAGGTTTGGCAATGCGAGCACCAAGGCATCTCGGCTACAGGAGCAGTCATGTTTTCAATCGAGCAAGCCAAGCAAATGGCCAAACAGTTGCGCGCCTCGCTGGAGGAGCGCAATCAGGCGGTGACCCATTCCACCGCGCTGGAACTGGTCGCGCAACAACTGGGCTACAAGGACTGGAACACCGCGTCGGCGATGCTTTCCCAGGCAAGTACGCCGTCCACGCCTGCTGTGACTTTCGACAAACCCATTCCAATTCTGCGCAGTTTCGACGAAGCCAAGGCGCGCGAGTTCTATCTGGATTTCCTCGGGTTCAGCGTCGAGTTCGAGCATCGTTTCGAGGCTGATCTGCCGCTGTACCTGGGCATCAGTCGCGACGGCCTGCAACTGCACCTTTCCGAGCATCACGGTGATGCCAGCCCGGGCTCGACGGTGTTCGTGCCCATGCAAAACATCGAACTGCTCAGGGACGAGTTGCAGGGCAAGCGCTACGGGTATGGACGCCCTGATATTGTCCAGCAGGGCTGGGGCAAAGAGCTGCAAGTCTACGATCCGTTCGGCAACCGGATTCGCTTCTGCCAATATTGATCAGGCGCTGCGGGCCGGGGTGACCCGGTCCGCTTTCAACCACCCGGTAATAAGGATGAACACGCTATGACCACGCAGGACACTTCGCTTCAAGACATCGCCGCGCCTGAAGGCGTTTGTTATGGCTGCGGCAGCCAGAACCCGCACGGGCTGCACATCAAGAGCTTCTGGCATGAAGACGGGGTGCATGTCATGGCGCAGCATATGCCGGATGAAAAGTACTGCGGTTGGCCGGGGCTGGTTTACGGCGGTTTGATCGCGATGCTGGTCGATTGCCACTCCAACTGGGCGGCGATGGCTTATCACTACCGGGCAGAGCAACGCGAGGTGGGCAGCTTGCCCCACATCACTTGCGTCACCGGTAACCTGGGCATCAAGTACATCAAGCCCACCCCGATGGGTGTTCCCCTGACACTGCGTGCCAGAGTCGAGGGGGAGGTCGGGCGCAAAAGCCGGGTCATCTGCGAGATCTTCGCCGGGGATGTCCTGACCGCTGTCGGGGACTCCACGTTTGTCCGCGTCGATACCGAGCAACTCAGGACCGCCGCGCACGAGCGCAAGGTCGACTCCTGAAGCCGGCGCAACAAACACGCATTACCTTTGCGGTTCGTCAGCGAATCAGCACCGGGCCGCAAGCGGCCCGGTGGGGTGTGGCTGTTGACGCTGCCGGCAATCAATACTGCGCGCGCAAGCTCAGGGTCAGGGTGCGCGGGTCGCCGTAGAAGTTGGTGCCCCAGGAGGCATCGACGCGGTCGTAGTACTTGCGGTCGAACAGGTTGTTGGCGGTCAGTGTCGACGACAGGTGTTCGTTGAACTTGTAGCCGACCTGGGCCGAGGTCACGGCATAGCCGCCTTGTTTGAACTTCACGTCACGCTGGTAGTAGGTGTCGCTGACCACACGCACGCCGCCGGCGACGCTGAAGTCCTTGAGCGCACCGTCGGTGAACTCGTACTTGGTCCACAGGTTGTAGTTGTGCTTGGGTGTGATGGTGCTGAAGGTCTTGCCTTTGTTGGCCTGATCGCCGTCCAGGAACTTGGTGGAGGTGAAGGCGTAACCGGTGACGATGCTCCAGTTGTCGGTCAGGTTGCCGCTCAACTCGGTTTCCCAGCCCTGGCTGCGGGCCTTGCCTTCGGTCATGTAGGCACCGGAGTTGTTGTCGTATTCGGCGCGGTTTTCATCGTAGATGCGAAAGGCGGCGATGCTGGCGTTCAGGCGACCGTCGTAGAACTCGCGCTTGAGGCCGATTTCGTACTGCTTGCCTTCGCGCGGGCCGACCGGCTCGCCGTTTGTGCCGATTTCGCTCTGCGGTTTGAACACGCCGGTGTAGCTGAAGTAGGTCGACAGTTCAGGGGTGATCTTGCCGATGATGGCGCCGTACGGCACGACCTTGCGGTTGATGCTGGTGTGGGCTTCGCCGAAGTTGTTGAAGAAGGCGTTGGCGTTCTTCGCATCGCTTTCGTACCAGGTGACGCGGCTGCCGCCGATGACATCGAGCCAGTCGGTGACGTTGATCTTGGCGCGGGTGTAGACGCCGTACTGATCGGACTTGGACCAGTTGCCGTTGACGTGGGCATAGTCGTTGCGGGGAATGTCGATGCTGTCCGGATTGAACACGTTGATCGGGAAGTACTCGCCGCCGCCGTAGGTGAAGTCCTTGTCCAGGTGCTGGTATTCGGCGCCCACGGTGAACTCGTGGCGGCGATCGGCGAACTCGAACGGCGTGGTGACGAAGCTGTCGACGCCGACGGTCTTGATGTGGGTGTAGTAGTCGTAGGCGACGGCCCAGCTGTCACCGGTGGCCGGGTCGACCGCGCCGTCGGCCCAGGTGAAGTTACGCTCCGGGGTTTCGGCGTCGCGGTAGGTCAGGGTGGTCTTGAACTGACCGCCGTTGTCCAGTTCGTGGTCGAGTTCGGCGAAGGACTCCCAGACTTTTTCGTTGAGGGTGTTCCACTTGGCATCGACGAAGGTCGAGCGCGGCACGTCGAGCAATGAGCCGTCGGCGTAGGCCGGCAGGCCGAAGGCCGGGGTAGAGTTGTTCTTCTGGTAAGCGCCACCGACCGACAGGGTGGTGGCCGGGTCGAGGTCGAATTCCAGGCGACCGTAGACCATCGGGCGTTCGTTCTGCGCGTAGTCGACGAAGGACTGGTTGTTCTCGTAGGCGGTGATGAAACGACCGCGCACGGTGCCCTGTTCGTTCAACGGGCCGGTGACGTCCACCGAAGAACGGTAGCGATCGTAGGAGCCGGCGGCCAGTTCGCCACCGAGGGCGAATTTGCTCAGGGCGCGCTTGCGCACCACGTTGATCGTACCGCCGGGTTCGCCCGCGCCCTGGTACAGGCCCGACGGGCCGCGCAGCACTTCGATGCGGTCGTACATCGCCAGGTCGAAGCTGGTGGCCATGTCGCCCTGGCCGGTGGGCTGCGAGACTCCGTCGACCTGCACCTGGTCGACGAGGAAGCCCCGCATATAGACGTCGTTGAGGCTGGAGCCGGAGTTGTAGGTCTTGATGGTCACGCCGGTGACCTGGCGCATGGCGTCCTGCAGGCTATTGAGGTTCTGGTCGTCCATGCGCTGGCGCGTGACGACGGACACCGACTGCGGGATGTCCTTGAGCTTGATGTTGCCTTTGCCGATGGTCACTTCATCGCTGGTGTAGGAGTGCGAGCCTTCGGTGGTCGGCCCCAGCGCCACGCCGGTGATGGACGTCGCACCCAGTTGCAGTGCACTGGAGTCACCGGCCGATGGCACCAGCGATACGGTGTTGCCATTCAACTGAAAATTGATGCCGCTCCCCAGCAGCAAGGTTTTCAGTGCCTGTTCCGGTTCCATGTTGCCGGACACCGCCGTGGACTTGATGCCGTTGACCATGTCCTGGCTGTAGAGAATCTGCAGGTTGGTCTGCTGGCCCAGTTGGCGCAATGCGCTGGCCAGCGACTGAGCCGGTACATTGACGTTCACCGGGGCTGCCTCGACCTGGGACGTCCCCAACAACAACAGGGTCAGCAGCGCGCCCGGCACGACCGTTCGGAATTTCTTTTGCCGTTCGATGGCTAACGCCAAGGGTGCGCGGGACAGAGTAAGGCTTTGCATTGCTCGAATCGCTCCAGAAGGGTGTGTGCAGTTTTTTAGTTAATGATAATTATTATTAGACGGACCACGTTGCCTAAACCGGAAAACAAACTCTAAAAAACAATGATTTGCGTGCGGCAACGGCACTCAGGCGGTTGCGCGCTCGGTGACGACCCGCCCCGATTCCATGCGCACCAGTTGATCGGCCATGTCGAAATAGCGGTCGTCGTGGGAGATCACGATGATGGTCTTGCCCAGGCGTTTGAGGTCCGGCAGCAGCTCGGTGTAGAAGATGCGGCGGAAGGTCGGGTCCTGGTCGGCGGCCCATTCGTCGAACACCAGCACCGGGCGTTCTTCCAGCCAGGCATTGACCAGCGCCAGGCGCTTGCGCTGGCCGGTGGACAGGTCGGTGGTGGTGAAGCTGCCGTCCCTGACGCTGACCTTGTGCGCGATCTCCAGCCGTTGCAGGTATTGGTTGGCATCTTCGGGGATGTGCTGGTCGCCCTGGACCACGTCATCGAACAGGTAGTAATCGGCAAAGATCGTGGTGAACAATTGGCGGTAGTCGTCGCGATTGTGCGCGTCGATGCCTTGGCCGTTGAGCAGGATCGAACCCTGTTGCGGCGCGTAGAGGCCCAGCAGCAACTTGATCAGGGTGGTCTTGCCGCAGCCGTTTTCACCGACGATGAAAATGATCTCGCCTTGCTCGATGGTCAGGTTCACCGGGCCCAGGCGAAACGCGTCACTGCCCGGTGCGGCGGGGAAGGCGTAGCTGACGTGGTCCAGTTGCAGGCGGTTGACCACGGTCGGCGGGGTGCCTTTGTCGTTGAGCAGCAGGTGCGGTTCGGGGGAGGAAAACTGGCTCGACAGTTCGGCAATGCGGCGAAAGGCAATGCGTGCCCGGCTGACGATCGGCAAGGTGCTGACCAGATGCTCGATCGGGCCTTTCATGTACAGCAGCACCAGCACGAAGCCGCTCATCACTGCCTTGTCGGCGCTGGGCCAGAACGATTGCAGGGCCAGTGCCAGGCCGATCACCACGAAGAACAGCATCGAGCCCAGGGTCTTGGCGATCACGAAGGTGTTGATCGAACGCACCTGGGTGTTACAGATGAAATCGGCGGTGCCCTGGATGCCCTTGACGAACATGCGCTGACGGCGCGGGCGGTGGATGCGCAACTCCTTGGCGCCGCCGGCAATGGCGTTGTAGTGCTTTTGCAGATCGTCCTCGGCGTCGCGGGCGGCCATGAAACCCTGGATGCCCTTGCCCTGGGCGAAGAACTGGATGCCGGTGCCGATGGCAATCGCCAGCACCATCATCAGGAACATCGGCCACGACAGCATCGCCAGGTAACCCATGCAGCCAAGGGTCACGGTCAGGGAAATCGCCAGCGGCGCGAAGGCGAAGGCGAAATCGCTGATGGTGTCGACGTCGTGGGTCAGCACCGGGATCAAGCGGTGGCTGCGGTAGCGCTCGATCTGCTCGATGGGCGCTGAAAGCACCTTTTCCCCAAGTTCTTTGCGCAGCCGGGCAATGATGTGCTGGCCGACGTAGTTGGTGCCGATGTCCGAACAGATCGAGCTGCCCAGGGCCAGCAGGCACAGGCCGCCGAACAGCGCGACCACGCCTTGGGTCAGGCCTTCGGTCGAATGCAGCGCGTTGTTGATGGTGGCCAGCAACACCGTCACGCTCAGGCCACCCACCATGCCCAGGAGGATCGACAGACTGACGACGAGCCGGAACGGTTTGAGGAGGGTGAACAATTCATGAATTGCACCGCGCGTTGGCTGGGTCATGAGCAGAGGGTTCCTTGGGTCTTGAGGCAGATACCCAGTAGAACGTCTGATGGAGGGCTTAATTTAAAGGGTGGACGATGCAAAACCTGTGGGAGCGAGCTTGCTCGCGAAAGCGGTGGATCAGAAAACTTGATGTTGACTGACACGACGCCTTCGCGAGCGAGTCGGATCGCCGCACCGCCGCTCCCACAAGGGTTGGGGGAGGGATTAGAGCGTGCGTACTACACGGAAACCGATCCAGTCGCCACGGGTTTGCGGGTCGATGTCATTGCGGTTGCCCGAGCGGGAAAACACAGGCGCCTCGCCCCAGTCGTTGCCACGGATGCGCAGGGTGTCGCAGTTCGGTTCGGTCCAGGCGCTGCCATCGGTGGGCGCACCGACATAGTCCGGGTGATAGCAATCGGCTATCCACTCGTAGACATTGCCGTGCATGTCGTACAGGCCGAAGGCATTCGCCGGATAGCTGCCCACGGGTGAGGAATAGCTGTAGCCATCGGTGGGGCCGTAGGTGTTGGCGTGTGTGGCGATGCTGTACTCGGTGCCGGGGTCGAACGGGAAGGGGAACGCTCCCTTTGACCCGGCACGGGCGGCGTACTCGCGCTGGGCCTCGCTGACGATGTGGTAGTGCTGGCCGGTCTTCATTGACAGCCAGGCGACGTAGGCACTGACCTCGGCGAAGTTCATGCACACCGCCGGCTGGCGTGGGTCCTGGGGGTAACTCGGTTTGCCATTGGTACATGCCCGACCGGGGCGGGTGTCGCCATCGGGCAGGGTGATTCCGGTTTCCTTCATGTATTGGGCCCATTCGCCGGCGGTGATCTGGTAGCGGCTCATGGCAAAGGATTTGTCGAACGTCACCTCATGCATCGGGCCTTCATCAGGTTCGCGGCCGACTTCGTCGTCCGGGGTGCCCATGGTGAAGGTGCCGGCGGGCAACACCACCATTTCCGGGCAGTTACGGCAATCCTTGAAGACCTTGCCGGGCAAGGGCGCGGTGTAGGCCTGGGCGAGGCCGGGCAAGGCGCTGCCGAGCACGGCCAACAGCGTCAGGGTGCCGAGTTTTTTCAGGGTGCTTTTCATAATGGCTCTCGCTCAGTCAGACCTGGTTGGCCAGCAGTTCCATCAGGCGGTCGATGTGCGCTTGGGTATTGAGTAGCCCCGGTGACACACGAATGATCGGCCCGACATCACGGTCCACGGCATCGCACACCACACGCTGATCCATCAGGTAATTGGCAACTGCTTCGCAGTCCCGGTTCTTGATGCGGAAGAAGGTGAAACCGGCGGAATACTCCGGCGACAGTGGCGTGACCAGCTCCACCGACGGGTGTGCCTGCAAGCGTTTTTTCAGGTAGCTGTTGATGGCATGAATGCGCGTCGCGACCTCGGCCTTGCCCAGTTCCAGGTGCAATTTGAAGGCCTCGGTCAGCGCCCAGCGGTGTTCGAACGAGTGGTAGCCGCCGTAGGTCATCACCGTGGAGAACTGGGTGGCTTCGGAGAAGGTCGGGATGGTCGGGGTCACGTCCTTGAGCTCGTCGGAGCGGGCGCAGATGATCCCGGTGCCCCGTGGGCCGAACATCCATTTGTGGGTGCCGGCAATGAAGAAATCGCAGTGCATGTCCGGGAAATCGACGTTCTCTACGCCGAAGCCGTGGACGCCATCGATCACGTAGAGGATGCGGTCCTTGTCGGCGCGGCCACGGTTTTTCTCTTCAACCAGTTTGCCGATCTCGCCGATGGGCAATTTCACGC
Source organism: Pseudomonas sp. S2_F07 (assembly GCF_054668325.1). Lineage (NCBI taxonomy): Bacteria > Pseudomonadati > Pseudomonadota > Gammaproteobacteria > Pseudomonadales > Pseudomonadaceae > Pseudomonas > Pseudomonas sp. S2_F07. The sequence goes on along the minus strand of NZ_CP162758.1, from coordinate 1,912,282 downwards.
CGCTGCCGGAATGCACCCAGGTCATGCCCAGGACGCGGGTTTCGGGGCGGATGTTGCGTTCAATCGCGGCCAGCACTTCGGCGGTCGAGACCTTGTACGGGTCTTCGAACAACTTGATCTTGCGAACCTGGGTGCCGTCCTTCCGGGTGCGGTATTCGAACACGCTGTTGGCGGCGTAGTGCTCGTGTTCGCTGGTGAGGATCTCCTGGTCCGGGCGCACGTGGATGCCGGCATAGATCATCGCCAGGCCTTCGGTGGTGCTGCCGGTCAGGGCGATCTGTGACGGCTTGGCCTTCAGGTAACGGCCGGCCCACACGCGCACCTCTTCTTCGCGGCGTTCGGTTTCGCCGCGATGCCAATCCATGGCCAGGCCCGGGTTGCGATCGAGGTTGGCGCGGTGCATCTCGATGGCTTCACGCACAGGCAGCGGATGCGAGGTCACCAGGAAGTTGGCGAAGTGCAGGTAATTCGGGTCTTGGGTGAAGAGTTGGCGCAACTGGTCCCATTTGTCCTTGGGCAGTGGCGCGGAGCTGGCGGCCCGTGCCGGCAGGCTCACAGCGCAGGCCAAGGGAAGGCCGGCCGCGAGGATGCCGGCCTGCTTTAAGAATGAACGACGGTTGGTCATGGATTCGGTTCGCTTTGGCAATAGATGAAAATCAGTTCTGGACCACAGGCTGGGAGGACTTCTGCACCTGGTCCCAGACCCGCAGGAAGTTGCCGCCCCAAAGCTTGGCGATGTCGGCTTCGCTGTAGCCGCGGCTGATCAGTTCGGCGGTCACGTTGCGGGCCTCGCTGACGTCTTTCCAGCCATCGAGGCCGCCGCCGTCGTTGAAGTCGGAACTGATGCCGACGTGGTCGATGCCGATTTTTTTCACTGTGTAGTCGATCGCATCGCCGTAGTCCTTGAGGGTGGCCTTGGGTTCTTCGTCGAGGATTGAATAGAGCTGGCTGGCGTACTCGCCGAAGCGCTGCTCGGGCCAGACGGTGATCACCGGGTCGCCGGGCATCAGGGCCATCTCCAGGCCTTGCAGCGGTTGCAGGTCGAAGCGGGCGCGCAGGGCGTTGAGCTTGTCCTGGGTGGCCTGGCTCAGCGGGCGGATGTAGGTCGGGAAGCCGACAATCTGCACCACGCCGCCGCTGTTCTTGATCAGCTGCATTTCCGGGTCGCTGAGGTTGCGCGGGATGTCCACCAGGGCACGCGGCGCCGAGTGGGAGGCGACCATCGGCGTGCGGCTCAGTTGCGCCACTTGCTCCAGGGCCTTGGTCGACATCTGCGACACATCGATGATCACGCCCAGGTCGTTGAGGCGATGCACCGCTTGCTTGCCGATGTCCGACAGCCCGCCCAGGGCATCCCGCGAATCGTTGAAGAACGGCAGCGGCCGCGACGAGTCGGCCCAGGCGTTGTTGCCTACGTAGCTGAAGCCGAACATGCGCATGCCGCGCGCTGCCCACTTGTCCAGGGCGTTGAGGTCGTTGCCCAGCGGGTAGGCATTGAGCATGCTGATGAACACCGCGAACTTGCCTTCGCCGTGCAGGCGACGGAAGTCGTCGGGGGTGTAGGCGATGGCCACCTGGTTGGGGAAGTCGCGCACCATGGCGCTGATGATCTTGTAGCGGGTTTCCTGCTCGTGTCGGGCCTCGTCGACGAAGCCGGCGGTAGGGCGATGGGGGGCGTTGGGGCCGTTCCAGATTTCCGGCCAGCCGAAGATCGTCAGCGCCGCCCCGGACAGACGCCCGCGCCCGGTCTTGACCAGGTCGAACTGGCCTTCGCCGTCCTTGTCGACTTCGTTGCCGGCGGTGCCGAAGTCCATGGGCACGGTGATGTGGCTGTCGAACGAGAGGATGCGTTCCTGCAACTGATCGGCCTGTTTCATCACCTTGACCGGGTAGCCGGGGTTGTCCCTGAACCCGTAGTCCCAAGCCGCGAAACCTGCCCCCGCGCTGATCGCCAGGGCCAGCGGCAGGCCGATGAAAAGAGCCTTTTTCGAACGTGGTTTGGTCATTGCCGTCTCAGTCAGATTCGCCGCCCCGGTGCAGGCGCAGGGGCCTTTGCTATCTGGGGGGAACGAGTGGCTGGCCATGGAATTTAGGTTGATCCCAAAAGATCGCAGCCTGCGGCAGCTCCTACATTGGATCGGCATAAACCTGTAGGAGCTGCCGAAGGCTGCGATCTTTCAAAGCACCGTAAATTTGTCGGTGCAACAAACGTTCTAGCTTGGATAAAGCCTGCTCCATGGCTGACACAGGTAGGGCAATGACGATTTCTCGACGATGGTTCCTCGCGGGCCTGGCGCTGACCGGTGCCGCCGTGCCTGCGGCGTATTACGGGCATCGCGAACTGACCAGGCCGGACCCGAGCATCACTCCCGGCGAAGCCTCGTTCGATGTGGCGGATGTCCCCGGCCAACGCTTGGCGGATACCTTGCGCGGGGTCTGGCAGATTCGTTTCGAAGGTCGTGACGCCGGTATCGAAGGCTTGCCCCTCGAAGGCCTGGAGGTGTTCCTCGACATCGGGCACAAGGGTCGCGGTTTCAGTGGTTATCTCGACACCGCCGAGCGTTTGCGCTCCAGCGAAGAGCCCCGTTACCGAGTGTTGGGCGATCTGTCCGGGGCCAACCCGAAGCAGCTGGCCTGGCGTCTGCTGGGCGCCAGTGGCTGTTGCGAATACGAATTCGAGATGACCCTGGACGAGGTCTGGGCCGGTTTCGGCAACGCCGGCAGCGGCAGCCTCAGTGGGCGGGTGCTGGACCTGAAGCGGCCGCTGATGCTGACGGCCCAGGACAATCGATTCATTGCCGTCAAACGGGTATTCCCTGAAGCCCGCGAGCGTGCCGGCCTCAACAAGGCACTGCTGGCCTGGCTGGTATCACCGGAGCATCGGCTGTTCCACCAACTCTGGCATGCCTCCCGGGACAAGTGGCACAAGCTGTCCGAAGACCAGCGCGGCGCCTTGCGCGGGCTCGGCTGGCAGCCCGGCCCTCGGGACCAGGAGCGCGATGCCCGTGGCGAGCGCAAGGATCGCAACGGTTCGGGCGTGGACTTTTTCTTCATGCACCGGCACATGCTCGGCACGGCGCGGTCGATGCAGGACCTGCCGTCCTGGACGCATTTCCCGTTGCCGCAGCCGGAACTGGCGCGGGACCGGCCTGGCTTTGCGCGTTACTTCGACAACCACGACGGCACTGCGCTGCCGCCGACCTGGCTGGCCGAGGACGATGACGAGTACACGCAATGGGTCAGCGACATCAAGACTGGCGAGACGTACCACAGCAATTTCCAGGTCTGGGAATCCCGCTACCGCGACCCGCGTTACCTGTCGACGCTGACCCTCGGCCAGTTCGGCTCGGAGGTCGAACTGGGCCTGCACGACTGGCTGCACATGCGCTGGGCTTCGGTGCCCCGTGATCCGTCGAACGGTCAGCCGGTGCCGTTCGCCCGGGATCCTTCGGACTTTTCCGCACGCTGGTTTGCAGCGGAAAACGATTTTCTCGGCGACCCGTTTTCTTCCCATGTGAGCCCGGTGTTCTGGTATTTCCACGGCTGGATCGACGACCGCCTGGAAGACTGGTTCCGCGCCCACGAGCGTTTTCATCCGGGGCAGGTCAGTCGGTTGCTGGTTAACGGTGTGCAATGGTTTGCGCCGGGACGCTGGGTCGAGATCGATGACCCCTGGCTCGGGCCAACCACCCATGGCTGCAGCACCACGCCGGGGTTGCAGGTGGGTAAGTCAGTGGAAATGGACCCGGAAACCATGAAGCTGGCGCTGCGCATCACCTTTGGCGAGGACGAGAAGAAACTGAAGGGGCTGTTCCGCAAAGTGCCGCAGCGACCGTGGTATGCGCGCAATTTGAAGGCCAAGGCATAAAGCCAAAGATCGCAGCCTGCGGCAGCTCCTACAGCTTATGCGGCGTACCTGTAGGAGCTGCCGCAGGCTGCGATCTTTTGATTCTCATATTGTCCACCCCCCACCCAACGCCTTGTATAGCGCAATACTCGCCTGCATCCGCGACAACCGCAGTTGCACATTCAAATCCTGCGCCGCATACAGCGTGCGCTGGGTCTCCAGCACCGTCAGCAAGTCCTCGGCCCCGGCCTGATAACGGCTTTGCGCGATGTTGAAGGCGGTCTGCGCCTGGCTCAGTTCTTCACTCTGCCACCCGCGCTGTTGATCCAGCCCGCGGATGCTGTTGAGGGCTTTTTCGACGTCGGCGAAGCCGTTGATGATCGCCCCGCGATAGGTCTCCAGCAGTTCTTCCTGGCGCGCCGTGGCCTTGTCGCGTTGGGCGCCGAGGCGGCCGTTGTTGAACACCGGCGCGAGCAGCCCGGCGGTGAGGTTGTAGAAGGGACTGCGCAGGATATCGTCGGCCCGGTCGGCACCGGAGCCGATTTCGGCGGTGAGGGTCACGGTCGGCAGCATCGCGGCCCGGGCGACGGTGACGTCGGCCTGGGCGGCGGCCAGTTGCGCCTCGGCCCGGGCAATGTCCGGGCGGCGACTGAGCAACTGGCTGGGTACCCCGGCGTCAATCGCCGGCCAGGTCAGTTGATCGAAGCGTTCCTGACCCAACGACAGCGCCTGAACCGGGCGGCCGAGCAGGGCGGCGAGGCTGATCCGCGCCTCTTCGGCCTGTTGCCGCACCAGCGGCAGCTGGCGTTGTTGCGCCGCCACCAGGCTTTTTTGCTGCGCCAGTTCCAGGGCCGTGGCCGAACCCGAATCGAAACGAGTCTGCACCAGTTTCAACACGCTTTGGGCATTGGCCAGGTTCAATTCGGCGATGCGGTGCTGCTCCTGCAGCGACAAGGCTTGCGCGTAGCCGTTGGCCACACCGCTGAGCAACGTCAGTTCCACCGTGGCCTGATCGAACTCGCTGGCTTGCAGACTGAATTGCGCACTGTCGCGAGTGGCACGCTGGCCCCCCCAGAAATCGATTTCGTAGCTGGCAGTCAGGTTCGCCGTGAAATAGTCGACGGCGTCGTTATCGCTGTCGGCATCAAGCTGACTGTAGCCGCTGCCGCGCAGCAGTTTCTGGCGATTGGCGTTGACCCCGGCCTTGAGCTCGGGCAGTTGCGAGCCGCCGGCAATCACCGTGTCGGCCTGGGCCTGGCGTACTCTGGCGATGGCCGCGGCCAGGTCGTAGCTGCCGAGCCGCGCCTGTTCGATCAGGCGTCCCAGTTGCGGGCTGCCGAAGCGGTTCCACCATTGCTGGTTGTCATGGACAGCGCCTGCGGTGTGTGGCGATTGCCAGGCGGCTGGCGGCTGGATGCCGCTGTCAGGGCGCTGGGGCGGGGTGCCGCAGGCACTGAGCAACAGGCACAGGGTTATCACACTGAGTGGCGGCTTCATCAATCGATCATTCACTGGTAAGGGCCGTGACCGGGTCGAGTCGGGCAGCCTTGCGGGCCGGCATATAGCCGAAAACGACACCGGTGACCAGGGCGCAGCCGAAGGCGCCCAGCACCGCTATCAGGGAGAACGCGACAGCGACTTCGCTGAAAATCAGCACGCCACCGACGATCAGCGCCAGGGCAATCCCGGTGAGGCCGCCCACCACCGAGAGCATCACCGCTTCGGTGAGGAACTGGCGCAGGATGTCGCGCTGGCGGGCACCGGTGGCCATGCGGATACCGATCTCGCGAGTCCGTTCGCGCACGGTCATGAGCATGATGTTCATCACGCCGATCCCGCCCACCAGCAGCGAGATCGCCGCAATCGAACCAAGCATCATCGACAGGGTGTTTTGCGTGCGCGCCTCGGCCTGGATCATCGCCGCGTTGTTGGTCAGTTCGAAGTCGTGCTTGCCGTCGTGCAGGCGCAGCATCAGTTGCTCGATGGCTTTTTCGGTCTCCTTGACCTTGCGCGCATCGGCGGCGGCGATGGCGATGTACTCGGGATTGTGGGTGCCGAACAGGCGCACGCTGGCGGCGGAGTAGGGGATGGCGATGCGGTCGTCGCTGTCGGTGTCACCGGAGCTGGCACCTTTTTCCGCGAGCACGCCGACCACCTGGAAGGGGACGTTTTCGATGAGGATGTACTGACCGATCGGGTTGGTCACGTCCTTGAGCAATTTGCTCCGCACCTTGTGCCCGATCACCGCGACCGCCGCGGCGTTCTGTTCATCGGCGTGGGTGAAGTAGCTGCCTTCGACCACCGGCCAGTTGAAAATCGCCGGGAAGTTGGTGTCGTTGCCGCCGACGTAGCTCAAGTGGTCGAGGTTACCAAAACGCACCCCGGCCTCTTGGCCGTTGACCGGCATGATCCGCATCACCTGGGGCAGGCTGGCAATCGCGGCGACCTCATCGAGGGTGACGATGCCCATGGGCGTGCGCGGGTTGGGCGCCGAGCCGCTGAGATAAATGATGTTGGAACCGAACGCGCCCATCTGCGCCATCACCTGGCGCTTGCTGCCTTCGCCCACGGCCAGCATCACCACCACCGAGGCCACACCGATGATGATCCCGAGCAGGGTCAGGGCGGTGCGGAACTTGTTGATCCACATCACTCGCCACGCCGCGTGCACGGCATCGACCAATTCGCCTTTCCAGGCGCCGGTGGCTTCGGCGCCTTCGCTCAGGCGTCTGCGCAAATCGACGGCTTGCAGGGCGCCGGGGTTGGCCGGGTTTTGCGCGGCGGGATTGTCCCGGGCGCTGTCGCTGATGATCTCGCCGTCGCGAATTTCGATGATGCGTTTGGCCCGGGCCGCCACTTCCCGGTCGTGGGTGATGAGGATCACCACATGGCCCTGGCTCGCCAGTTCGTCGAGCAGGGCCATGACTTCGGCGCCGCTGTGGCTGTCGAGGGCGCCGGTGGGTTCGTCGGCCAGGATGATGTGGCCGCCATTCATCAGCGCGCGGGCAATCGACACCCGTTGCTGCTGCCCGCCGGAGAGCTGGTGCGGGCGGTTGCCGGTGCGCGAAGCCAGGCCGAGGCGCTCGAGCAGGGCGGCGGCTCGGGCGTGGCGTTCGGCGGCGGGCAAGCCTGCGTAGATCGCCGGCATCTCGACGTTTTCCTGGGCTGAACCGGACGGAATCAGGTGGTAGCCCTGGAACACAAAACCAAAGGCTTCACGCCGCAGCCAGGCCAGTTCGTCACTGTCCAGGGCCGCGACGTTTTCCCCGGCGAAGCGGTATTCGCCCGAGGTCGGTCGGTCGAGGCAGCCGAGGATGTTCATCAGCGTCGACTTGCCGGAGCCGGATGCACCGACAATCGCCACGAACTCCCCGGCATGGATCGACAGGTCGATGCCACGCAATACGTGAACTTCAGGCGCGTCGCCACCGCCGTAGGCTTTGCGGATGTCCGAAAGGTCGATCAGGGGCGTGTGCATTCAGCCGCCACTCCCGTCGACGGGACCGATCAGCAGGTGATCGCCCTCCTGCAGGCCGTCGAGGATCTGTACCCGCAGGCGGTCGCTGATGCCGGTGCGCACGTTGCGCTGTTCGATGCTGCCATTGCTGGCGACTACTTGCGCGGTCTGCCGGTCTGATTGCGAGCCTGCCTGCAGGGCTGTGATGGGGGCGGTGAGTACGTTCTGCGCCTGATTGGCGACGAAAAATACCTGGGTGGTCATTTCCGCCATCAAGGCGTTGTCGGCGTTGTCGACGTCCAGCAACACGGTGTACAGCACCACGCGGGCACTCCCGCTTTTGCTGGTGCTGGCGGGGCTGCCGCCGCCCTGGCTGGTCTGGTCCAGGGGCTTGGGCGGGACGGGCAGGATTTGCCGCACGGTGCTGGTCCAGCGCCGGGCGCCGCCGCTCAGGGTGGTGAACCAGGCGTGCATGCCGGGTTTGACGTGGCCGATGTCGGCCTCCGAGACCTCGGCCCACACGGTCATCGGCGACAGCTTGGCGATGCGCAGGATCAGCGGCGTTTGTTGCTGGGCGTTGAGGGTCTGGCCTTCCCGGGCATCCAGCGCCACTACGGTACCGGCCATTGGCGCATAAATCCGCGTGTAGCCGAGCTCCGCCTGGTCGCTGCGCAGGCTGGCTTCGGCCTGGCGGATCTGCGCCTGGAACATGTCGACCCGTGCCTGGGTGGCGCGCAGTTCGGCCTGGGCGGTCTGCACGTCTTCTTCACGGGTGGCGCCGCCGGCGGCGAGGTTCTGTTGACGCTGGTATTTCTGCCGGGCCAGGTCGTGTTGCGCCCGCTGTTCCTGCAGCTGCGCCTTGAGGTTTTCGACGGAGAAGCGCCCGGCATCGAGTTTGGCCTGTTGCGTGGAGGGGTCGATTTCCACCAGCAACTGGCCTTCCTTGACCACATCGCCGACTTCCACATGGATCTTCTGGATCTGCCCGGATGCCTGGGCGCCGACGTCGACATAGCGCCGCGGTTGCAGGGTGCCCAGTGCCGTTACGCTGCTTTCAATGTCGGCGCGGCTGACCTGGACGGTGACCAGCCCGTCGCGGCCCGGGGGGATGAACTGCCAGGCGGCGACGGCAGCCACGGGGATCAGACAAAGTGCTGCAAGCAGGGCGCGTCGGGTCTGTCGGGGACGTTTCATGCGGGGTTCCGGCCTGGGAAAATCGGCCCGTCGTTCAGCCGCGGGACGATAGCTGAACGCTGCCGGCAGGGCCGGACAGGGACGGGGAGCTGTCCTGTAAACGATGAACCCGACGGGAAATTTAACCGGCGACACAAGGTGTAACACCTGTAGGAGCTGCCGAAGGCTGCGATCTTTTGATTTTCGACGTAGCTGAAAACGCTAAAGATCGCAGCCTGCGGCAGCTCCTACCCTCAGAGCGGTGCACAGCCGCTAGACCATGACTATTTATCGGGCAAGTCGAAGCAGTACTTTAAATCTATATGAGAATTACTATAAATTACGCGACTCGAACTGCCACTATCGTGCCACTGTGTGATTCAGCAGTCGCCGAAAGGGCTCAAGGACAGAAACCGCACCCCCGTGCGGACGGGAGTCATGTTGGAAAACTACTATCGCGAACTGGTGTGTTTCCTGAACGCCAGGCTGGGCAACCGTCAGGTGGCCGAAGATGTGGTGCATGACGCTTATCTGCGGGTCCTGGAGCGTTCCAGTGATACGCCGATCGAGCAGCCCCGGGCATTCCTTTATCGCACCGCCCTGAACCTGGTCATCGACGACCATCGACGCAACACCCTGCGACAGGCCGAACCCCTGGACGTACTCGACAACGAAGAGCGCTATTTCACCCCTTCGCCGCTAAACGTGCTCGATCATGGCCAGCGCCTGGAAATGCTCCAGAGTGCCCTGGCGGAGTTGCCGAGGTTGTGCCGCGAGAGTTTCCTGCTGCGCAAGATCGAAGGCCTGTCCCATCCGCAGATTGCCGAGCAACTGGGCATTTCCCGGGCAATGGTCGAGAAGCACATCGTCAACGCCATGAAGCATTGCCGTATACGGATGCGACAGTGGGACGCCCAGTGATCCCGCGCGGTTAAATTTTTTTTCACGGTCCTCGTTCCTACTCAACAGACGACCTGTTGTGCGGCCCTTGGCGGGTCAGGTCACTTAGGTTCAATGCCCCGTCTTTGAGGGGAACATCCAGAGGACACTGGACATGACACAGGCAATTGCTTCGCCCCTCGTTCACGACCTGATCGGCGTCGGTTTCGGCCCGTCGAACCTGGCACTGGCCATCGCGCTGCAAGAGCGCGGGGCGAGCCAGGGCAACCTGGATGTGCTGTTCCTCGACAAGCAGGCCGACTACCGTTGGCACGGCAACACCCTGGTGACCCAGAGCGAGTTGCAGATTTCCTTTCTCAAGGACCTGGTGACCCTGCGCAATCCGACCAGCCCTTACTCGTTCGTCAATTACCTCAAGGCCCACGGGCGCCTGGTGGACTTCATCAACCTGGGCACCTTCTATCCGTGCCGCATGGAGTACAACGACTACCTGCGCTGGGTTGCCGGGCAGTTCATCGCGCAAAGCCGCTACGGCGAAGAAGTGCTGACCATCGAGCCGGTGCTGCACAACCATCAGGTCGAGGCGTTGCGGGTGATTTCCCGCGATGCGAGCGGGCATCAACAGGTGCGCACCACCCGTTCGGTGGTGGTCAGCACCGGTGGCACGCCACGCATTCCCGAGGTGTTCAAGGCACTCAAGGATGACGGCCGGGTGTTCCATCACTCCCAGTATCTGGCGCAGATGGCCAGGCAGCCGTGCGTGGACAACCGGCCGATGAGCATCGCGATCATCGGTGGCGGGCAAAGCGCGGCAGAGGCCTTCATCGATTTGAACGACAGCTTCCCGTCGGTGCAAGTGGACATGATCCTGCGCGGCTCGGCACTCAAGCCGGCTGACGACAGCCCCTTCGTCAATGAAGTGTTCTCACCGGAGTTCACCGACCTGGTGTTCCAGCAGCCCGACAGCGAGCGCGAACGACTGGTCAACGAGTACCACAACACCAACTACTCGGTAGTGGACATCGACCTGATCGAGCGCATCTACGGCATCTTCTATCGGCAGAAAGTCTCGGGCATCGCCCGTCATGCGTTCCACACCCTGACCACTATCGAAAAGGCCACCGCCAACGAGCGGGGCATTGAACTGGTGTTGCGCAACAACGCCACCGGCGAAGTCTCGGTGCGTCACTACGACGCCGTGGTGCTGGCCACCGGTTACGAGCGGCAGATGCACCGCAAGCTGCTGGCACCGCTGCAAGAGTACCTGGGGGATTTCGAGGTCGATCGCAACTACAAGCTGATCACCGATGAACGCTGCAAGGCCGGCCTCTACATGCAGGGGTTTTGCCAGGCCAGCCATGGGTTGAGCGACACCTTGCTGTCGATCCTGCCGATTCGTGCCGATGAAATTGCCGGCTCGTTGTATGAGCATGGCAAGCATCGCGGGCATGGGCGGGCGGTGGTGGATTTGTTGTTGGCGACGGCCAGCTGAGTTCTACGGCGACTGACAGGCCGCCATCGCGAGCAAGCTCGCTCCCACAATGGACCTGTGTTCACAGGACTACTGTGGGAGCGAGCTTGCTCGCGATGGGGCCATTGAAATCACCAAAATCACTCAATCCTGAACCCTTCCTGAAGAACCCCGCGATACCCCCGGCCAAGACTTTGTAACGGGTTTACTCCCCAAACATCGGGGCGTAAGCTTCGCGCGTTTTCATCCATTACGGAGACCCACAGTGGGTACTTGTTCGAGTGACAGTTGTCGGCCGGTCTCGGTAACCGGCATTTTCTCGGCAAGATAACGCGCAGTCTCCTGTGCCGTTGTCTCGCCGACAAGCGAGCAGCGGCATCCCGATCATGGCCAGTCCCGGCCGTGTCCCGACGTCCCTCTCATCGACGCTGAACAGTGCGTGGTTTCGACTTTTTTGTCGTGGCCGCCGCTCTATCGACACGCCTGTCATTCGTGACCGGCGTGCCAGGCCTTGCTTTGCCGGTTGTTCCGGCGGCAGCGGCGTGGACTTGCCTGCTCGACGGTTTCCCGGCTGACCAAAGGGGCTCCAGCCATGAAACTTACCCTCAAGGAATTCTTCGCAGGTTTCCTGCGTACCCGCCACATCGCCCGGCACTTCCGTCGCCTGGCGTTGCTGGAAACCTTCACCGACACCACGGTCAGCCGTGAAGTCCCACCCACCCTGGCGCAAACCCTGGTGGCCGCTGCCGGTAGCGACACCGGTCAATTGCTCAACACCCTGGGCAGTCACACCGACGGCTTGAGCGAACTCGAAGCCGATGTCCTGCGCGAGCAATTCGGCCTCAATGAAGTCGAGCACGAACAACCGCTGCCGTGGTGGACGCACCTGTGGCACTGCTACAAGAATCCGTTCAACCTGCTGCTGACCTTGCTGGCGGTCATCTCCTGGCTGACCGAAGACCTGAAAGCCGCCGTCGTGATTTTCTCCATGGTGGTGCTCTCGACCTTGCTGCGTTTCTGGCAGGAAACCAAATCCAACCAGGCTGCCGATGCCCTCAAGGCCATGGTCAGCAACACCGCCACGGTGATGCGCCGGGACCTTGAGGACCGTGGCGCGCAGCGCATCGAATTGCCGATCAGGCAACTGGTGCCGGGCGACCTGATCGTGCTGTCGGCCGGTGACATGATTCCCGCCGATTGCCGGGTGCTCAGCGCCAAGGACCTGTTCGTCAGCCAGGCGGCCATGACCGGTGAATCGATGCCGGTGGAAAAATTTTCCCGCCAGCAGGATCGCGACACGCGCAATCCGCTGGACCTGGACAACATCCTGTTCATGGGCACCAACGTGGTGTCCGGCACGGCCATGGCGGTGATACTCACCACGGGCAACAGCACCTATTTCGGTGCCTTGGCCCAGCGCGTCGGCGCCACTGACAGGGCGCCGACTTCGTTCCAGACCGGGGTCAACAAAGTCAGCTGGCTGCTGATCCGCTTCATGTTCGTGATGGCGCCGCTGGTGTTGTTCATCAACGGTTTCACCAAGGGCGACTGGACCGAAGCGCTGCTGTTCGCGCTGTCGATTGCCGTGGGCCTGACCCCGGAAATGCTGCCGATGATCGTCACCTCGACCCTGGCCAAGGGCGCGGTGTTCCTGTCGCGCAAGAAAGTCATCGTCAAACGCCTCGACGCCATTCAGAACTTTGGCGCCATGGACGTGCTGTGCACCGACAAGACCGGCACCCTGACCCAGGACAAGATCTTCCTGGCGCACAACGTCGACGTCTGGGGCAACGCCTGCGATGACGTGCTGGAAATGGCCTACCTCAACAGTTACTACCAGACCGGCCTGAAAAACCTGCTGGATGTGGCGGTGCTCGAACACGTCGAGATCCACCGTGAGCTGAAAGTCGGCACGGCGTTTCGCAAGGTCGACGAGATCCCGTTCGACTTCACCCGCCGGCGCATGTCGGTGGTGGTCGCCGAGCGCGATCAGCCGCACTTGCTGATCTGCAAGGGGGCTGTGGAAGAGGTGCTGGCGGTGTGCTCGCGTGTGCGCCATGGCGAAGTCGATGAAGCCTTGACCGAAGAACTGCTGGCGCGAATCCGTCAGGTCACGGCCACCTTCAACGCCGAAGGCTTGCGGGTGGTGGCGGTGGCGGCACGGCCAATGGTCGAAAGGCGCGACACCTACAGCCTGGCCGATGAACAGGCACTGACGCTGATCGGTTACGTGGCGTTTCTCGATCCGCCGAAAGAAAGCACCGCGCCCGCCCTCAAGGCTCTGGCCGCCCATGGCGTGGCGGTGAAAGTGCTGACCGGCGACAACGAACTGGTGACGGCGAAGATCTGCCGCGAAGTCGGCCTGGAACAGCAAGGCCTGCTGATGGGCAACGACATCGAACGCATGAGCGATGCCGAGCTGGCGAAGGCGGTGGAGACCACCAACGTCTTCGCCAGGCTGACGCCGTCCCACAAGGAGCGCATCGTCCGGCTACTCAAGGGCAACGGCCATGTGGTCGGTTTCATGGGCGACGGCATCAATGACGCCCCGGCCCTGCGCACCGCCGACATCGGTATTTCGGTGGACAGCGCGGTGGACATCGCCAAGGAAGCGGCCGACATCATCCTGCTGGAAAAAAGCCTGATGGTGCTGGAGGAGGGCGTGCTGGAAGGGCGCCGGACCTTCGCCAACATGCTCAAGTACATCAAGATGACCGCCAGTTCGAACTTCGGCAACGTGTTCTCGGTGCTGGTGGCCAGTGCGTTCATCCCGTTCCTGCCGATGCTGCCGATGCACCTGCTGGTGCAGAACCTGCTCTATGACATTTCGCAGATCGCCATCCCGTTCGATAACGTCGATGACGAAATGCTCAAGCAGCCGCAGCGCTGGCAACCGGCGGATGTCGGGCGCTTCATGCTGTTTTTCGGGCCGATCAGTTCGATCTTCGACATCTCCACCTTCGCCTTGATGTGGTACGTGTTCGATGCCAACACCCCGGATCACCAGACCCTGTTCCAGTCCGGCTGGTTCGTGGTCGGGCTGCTGACCCAGACCCTGATCGTGCACATGATCCGCACGCCGAAGATCCCGTTCCTGCAAAGCCGCGCGGCCATGCCCTTGCTGGTGATGACCGGATTGATCATGGCCGTGGGGATTTTCCTGCCGATGGGACCGCTGGCCCATTACTTCAAATTGCAGGCGTTGCCGTCGCTGTACTTCGTGTTCCTGCCGGTGATCCTGCTGGCGTACATGGCGCTGACCCAGGCGGTGAAGGGGTTCTACATCCGCCGGTTTGGCTGGCAATAAGGCCGCGAGGCTGGCCCGTCAACGCAACCCCTGTGGGAGCGAGCTTGCTCGCGATGACTGAGTGTCAGTCGATATCCATGTCAACTGATACACCGCTATCGCGAGCAAGCTCGCTCCCACAGGGGATCGTGTGTTTTTCAAGGGATTCATCATGCAAGCACTTAACAACCTCAACCTGAGCTCCCTGCTCGACACCCTGGTCAGCCTCGGCGCGGCCTTCATCCTCGGCGGCCTGATCGGTTTCGAACGCCAGTACCGGCAGCGCACCGCCGGCCTGCGCACCAATGTGCTGGTGGCGGTGGGCGCGGCAATTTTCGTCGACATGGCCACCCGGCTAGGCGGTGCCGAAGGCGCCGTGCGGGTCGTAGCCTACGTGGTTTCCGGCATCGGCTTTCTCGGTGCCGGGGTGATCATGCGCGAAGAGGGCAATGTGCGCGGCCTCAATACCGCCGCCACGCTCTGGACCTCGGCGGCGGTCGGTGCCTGCGCCGGCGCCGACCTGCTGGCCGAGGCGCTGCTTGGCACATTGTTCGTGCTGGCGGCAAACACGCTGCTGCGGCCGATCGTCAACAACATCAACCGTCAGCCGCTGGATGTGATTTCGGCGGAAGTCACCAACATCGTCTATGTCATTGCCCGGCGTACGCAGCAGAAAACCGTGCTGGCCTTGCTCGAAGCCGAGCTTGCGCGCTGCAACTATCCGGCCAGCGATGTCGACGTGCATGCCTTCGGTACGGATGAAATTGAAATCGAAGCCACCCTGGCGACCACCTCGGTCGATGGTGATGAACTGGATGAGCTGGTGGCACGGATTTCGGCCTCGTCCCTGGTGGTGCAGGCGTTCTGGAGTCCGAGTACCACGGAGTAAAGGTCAGGAGGTGCGATTGCGTTTCTCTGGCAGAGTCAGATTAACCGGAACTTATTTAGGAAAATTCCTACATAAACCTAGGAAGGTCTTCCGTAGGCTTTGCGACCTCTTGAAACCGACATCCTTTTGGAGGTCACCATGCCGAACAAATCCTTGCGCATCCTGATCGCCGATGCGCAGCACTTCAACCGTCTGCGGATCGAGCGGCTGCTCAATCAGCTCGGCTACTTTCGCGTGGCACCGGTGCAGAGTCTCGAAGAGCTCCTTCCTCTGGTGGAGTACGGTTGCGAACCTCTGGACCTGGTGCTCATCAATGGAGCGATGGCCAGTGAAGGGCTGGACTTGTTGAATTTCTTTCTCGACAACCCGCAGGTAAATCACGCGTTTATCTTCAATGAACGGCAGGCGTCGTTGCCGTCAGGCGTGGGCAACGTCCAGGTCAGCCAGGCCGCCCTGCCTGACCTGGCGTGCATTACGCAGTTGATGAGCGTCGTCAATCGTCGGCTACCGTTCGTCGGAACTGTCATTTCTGTCAGGTAGTTCTTTCCAGCCTTCCATGCAAAAGTCTATGCGCAGCGTTGTGCCCAACCGCTGCGGCGCCTGGAGGGCATTTTTTGCCCGATCGTGTTGTTTTGCACGGGAGTTGTCATGAAGTCAGCACTGATTGTGGAAGATCATCCGGTGGTTCGCTCCATGATCAAACTCGTACTCAAGGGGGAAGGGTTCAAGCAAGTATATGAAGCCTCCCGTGGCGATGAGGTCCTGGCGTTGGTCCGGGAGCATCAGCCGGATGTCGTGCTGCTTGATCTGGGCCTTCCTGGTGTGGCGGGGCTTGAGGTGATGGACCGAATCAAGGCCGAAAACACGCGATGTCGCGTGGTGGTGTTCACTTCACTGGAGGCCCAGTTCTATCAGGACCGCTGCATGCGTGCCGGGGCTGTTGCCTATGTTTCCAAGAGCAAGGACCTGGATGACTTGAAGGCAGCGGTGAATTCCGTGATGGCCGGCTACACCTATTTCGCCCAGATCCCCTCGAGCTCCGTGTCGATGGGGGAGTTGCAACGCAGCGAAAAGCAGTTGATCGAAAAGCTCTCCAATCGTGAGTTGACCATTTTGCAGTACCTGGCCCGGGGTTCAAAAAACCTGGAAATCGCCGAGATCATGCACCTGAGCTACAAGACCGTCAGTACCTACAAGACCCGACTCACCCTCAAGCTCAATATGAACTCGTCGGTGCACTTGAGGGATTTCGCCCTGCGCAATCATCTGATCTGAATGAACGCACTCCGACGACTGGCAGGTGGGGTGTTGATTGGCCTTCTTCTTTGGGCATCGACGGCCTGTGCGCAACAGTCGTTGACCCTGTTGGGGCGCTCGAGTGTCGAGGGCCTGAGCGTCAGATTGTCGCAAACCGAGTTGCGCTGGCTGCAGCAAAAGGGCCGATTGGTGCTGGCCGTCTCGGCGCCGGACTATCCCCCCTTCGAGTTCAACACGGCGGGCAAGGTGTTCGAAGGCGTGACCGCCGATTACGCCGGGTTGCTCGAACAATTGTTGAACGTTGTCATCGAGGTCCGGCGTTATCCGTCGCGCGCCGACGCGGTGCAGGCGATCAAGGAGGGGCGGGCAGACCTGTTGGGAACGGCCAATCGGTTTGAAGCCGAAGATCCACAGCTGCAGATGTCCAGTGCCTATGCGGTCGATCAACCGGTGCTGGTCACCCGCACCGATTTCCCTCCGGTGCTCGACCCGACACTGGCCGGCAAGCGGCTGGTGATGCTGTATCACTACCTGCCCGAATACAGCGTGCAACAGTTCTATTCCAGGGCGCAGGTCCAGTTGTTTCCCTCGACACTGGCGGCAATGGGCGCCGTGGCGTACGGTCAGGCCGATGTCTACCTGGGGGATGCGATCAATGCCCATTACCTGATCAGCAAGAATTATCTGGATAATGTGCGACTGACGGACTTCTCGCCCATGGAGTCCGGGCGTTTTGCCTTTGCGATGGACCGCGACAACGATTCGCTGTTGCGCATCGTCAACAAGGCGCTTGCGGCCATCAGCACCAATGAGCAAATGAACATCCTGCGCCGTTGGGGGGCAAACGAGGTGTCTATCCCCGGCACCCAGTCCTTGCAATTGAGCGTGGCCGAACAGCGCTGGCTTGAGCGCCACCCGCGGGTGAAGGTCGCGATCAACGAAAATATCCCGCCCATTTCATTTATCGACAGCGAAGGCAGGTTTCGCGGGATTGGCATCGATGTGCTGGCGAAAATCAGTTTGCGCACCGGCTTGCAATTTGACATCCAGGGCATGAAGTCGGTGGCCCAGATGATGACCGCCATCAAGAGCGGGCAAATCGATGTGCTGGCCGGTATCGGCCTCAGTTCCCAGCGTGAAGATGAGTTGCTGTTCACCCGCGCGTTCCTGAGCAGCCCTTCGGTGCTGGTGACCCGCGTTGACACGGAAAGCCCCAGGACGCTGGATGATATGGCAGGGCGACCCCTGGCACTGACCCAGGGCAACATTGTTGGCGAGTACCTTCGCCAGCATTACCCGTTGATCCAGCTGGTGGATGCGCCCCTGTCGACGGACGCCATGGAAATGGTCGACCAAGGCAAGTCCCAGGGCGGCATCAACTCCTTGATCAGCGCCCGTTACCTGATTTCCCGGCAGTATCGCGATCGCCTGCAAGTGACCAGCACCGTGGGCACCGACCCTGCACGAAGCACCCTGGCGACCAGTCGCGGGGCCACCGAGCTGCATTCGATCCTGGACAAGGCGCTGTTGAGCATCCCTCCCGAAGAAATTGACGAGCTGACCCAGCCCTGGCGCTATGACGCGATGGTCGAGCAGAGTTACTGGCTGCGACACCGGCAGGCGATCGTGCAGGCATTTGCGGTGGCGGGTGTCTTGCTGTTGCTCGCGTTGGCGGGGATTGTCTGGCAGCGTCGGCAGATTCGCCAGCGTCAGCAATTGCTCGGGCAATTGCAGGAAGCCAAGGACGCGGCGGACGACGCCAACCGGGCCAAGACCACGTTCCTGGCCACCATGAGCCATGAAATCCGCACGCCGATGAACGCGCTGATCGGCATGCTCGAACTGGCGCTGAAGCGGGCCGATGAAGGGGAGACCGACCGCGCCGCCATTGAGGTGGCGTCCAACGCCGGGCAACAATTACTGGATTTGATCGGTGACATTCTGGACGTTGCCCGGATCGAATCCGGGCATTTGTCGCTGGCGCCGGAGCGGGTCAATCTGCAGTTGCTGGTGACTTCGGTCTGCCGGGTTTTCGAAGGGCTGGCGGTGCAGAAGAGTCTGCAGTGGCGGGTCGAGCTCGACGAACACAGTGACCGTGACGTGATGCTCGACCCCACGCGCTTCAAACAGGTGTTGTCCAACCTGCTGAGCAACGCGATCAAGTTCACCCGGGAGGGCCAGGTAAGCCTGACGCTGCGAGTGCGACCTCAAGCCCCGGCGCACCTCGCCGTCAGCGTACGCATCGAAGACAGCGGCATCGGCATCAGCGCTTTCGACCAGCAACGTCTGTTCAGCCCGTTCGTGCAGGCAGACAACAACCAGCAGAGCGCCCGGCAAGGTTCCGGCCTGGGGCTGGTGATCAGTCGGACTCTGTGCGAAATGATGGGCGGCCGGTTGCAACTCGACAGTGAGCTCGGGCGCGGGACTCGGGTGGACATCAGCCTGGTGCTGCCTGTCCTGCAAGCGTTACCCGCGGGGGGCAAGCCCCTGGATTCGGCGCAGCTGACGACCCGGCCGTTGTCGATTCTGGTGGTCGACGATTATCCGGCCAATCGCCTGTTGCTCTCGCGGCAGCTGAGCTATCTCGGCCATCGCGTAGTGCTGGCCGAAGACGGGGCGCAGGGGCTTGAACAGTGGCGCGGGCAAGGGTTCGATCTGGTCATCACCGACTGCAACATGCCGCGGCTCAGTGGTTACGAATTGGCGGGTGCGATACGTGAGCAAGAGCGGGTGCAGGGGCTGTCATCAACATTGATTCTGGGCTTTACCGCCAATGCACAGGCCGAGGAGAAGGCCCGATGCCAGGCGGCGGGCATGGACGATTGCCTGTTCAAGCCCATTCGCCTGGTGGATTTGCAGGCGTGGCTGGCCCAGCGGTTTTCCAGCGTACCCTCAACGGCTACCGACGACCATGGCGTCTGCGAGTTTGACTTGAGCGGGCTGGAACGCTATGCGGATGCGGACCGTGAGCTGATCGATCAACTGTTGCACGACCTGGCGCTATCCAACCGCGAGGACCGCGTGCATTTGCTCGCCTTGCACACCGGCGGCAATCGCCCGGGCTTGCAGGAACTGGCACACCGGATCAAGGGTGGAGCGCTGATGGTGCGAGCCCACGCCCTGGTCGAGTGTTGCGAACAACTGGAGCAGGCGTGCAACGACGGCCGCGCGGCAATGATCGACGACGCCGTCGACCGGTTGCAGCAGGCCATGGCCCGCCTGGACCGGCGTCTGGAGCAGGATTGAGGCTCAATCCCAGTTCGGTGCGATGCCTTTCGGGCTGGTCAAGCGGTGGCCGCGATCTAGCGATGCGATCAGGGCCATGTCGGCCTCGCTCAAGGTCAGTTCGCGAGCCTTCAAGTTGCTTTCAAGGTTGGCCCGGCGCGTGGACGACGGGATTACCGCGTAACCCGATTGCATGGCCCAGGCCAGGGTGACCTGCGCCGGAGTCGCGTGCAGGCGTTCGGCGATCTGCTGGATGAGCGGGTTCTTGAGGACTTCACCGTAAGCCAGGGTCATGTACGAGGTGATGCCGATGCCCTGGCTGCGTGCGAACTCGACGACCGCAAGGTTTTGCAGGTAGGGGTGCAGTTCGATCTGGTGGGTGGCGATGTGCTCGGCACCGATGGCCGCGACTGCCTGTTTCATCAGGTCGATGGTGAAGTTGGACACACCGATCTGCCGGGTCAGGCCCAGGCGTTTGGCCTCGAGCAGGGCGCCCATGAATTCTGCGACCGGCACCTGATCGTCCGGCGACGGCCAGTGGATCAGGGTCAGGTCCAGGTAGTCGGTCTGCAGTTTGCGCAGGCTTTCTTTCAGGCTGTCGATCAGGCGATCACCGGCCAGGTTGGCGACCCAGATCTTGCTGGTGATGAACAGCTCTTCCCGGGCGATAGCGCTGGCGGCGATAGCCTCGCCGACTTCAGCTTCGTTCTCGTAGATTTGTGCGGTATCGATCACCCGGTAGCCGAGCGCCAGGGCGGTGCTCACCGAATCGATGACCACCTGGCCTTGCAAGCGAAAGGTACCCAGGCCGAAGGCGGGAATGGACATTGATGACTCCAGGGGTTGCAGTGGGAATGGGCGGCAGTATCCGCGCCTGCATCCGTGAGAAAAACCGCTGGAGCGGCAAAGCAATGTTTACCGCAAGTCATGAATTGGGGGCAGGAAGATGTGTTGATGGTGTCTGGTCCGACGCCATCGCGAGCAAGCTCGCTCCCACATTGGATCTATTTGCACCACAAATCCCCTGTGGGAGCGAGCTTGCTCGCGATAGCCATCACTCGGTCCAAAGCCTTACCCCCGACCCTAAGCAATATCACTACGACTGAACTCCTCCCCGAGAAAATCGATCAACGTGCGTACCGAGGGCAGCAAGCCCCGGCGCGAGGGGAAGATCGCATGGATGACACCGCTCTTCGGTGCCCAGCCCGGCACCAGTTCCACCAGTTGCCCGGCGGCGATTTCATCGCGCACCACCACACTGGGCAGGTGCACGATGCCGATCCCGGCGAGTGCCGCGTGGCGCAAGGCCAACAGGTCATCGGTGACCATGCGCGGGGCATGCCGGATCATCGCGGTACTGCCGTCGGCCCCGAACAGTTCCCACTGATATTCGCGCTGCGCCGCGCCCCAGTGCAGGCTCGGCAAGCCGCTGAGGTCGGCCGGGGAGGCCGGTGTCGACAGGTGCGATAAAAAGGCCGGGCTGCCGACCACGCTCTGGGTGCTGTTACCCAGCACCTTCATCACCATGTCGGTGTTCTCCAGCGGCGGAAAGCGTACCCGCAGGGCAATGTCGAAGCCTTCGTGAATCAGGTCGACGCGGCGATTGGTGCTCTCGATGAACAATTCCACCAAGGGGTACTTGAGCATATAGCGGGTCAGCATCGGCCCGACCCAGGAATTGAGCAGCGCCGTCGGGCAACTGACACGCACCAGGCCCTGGGGCTCTGAGCGATTGCGCTCGATCAGTTCGGCAGCGCTTTCCGCCTCCACCCGCATGGCCAGGCAGCGCTGGTAATAGGCCTGGCCGATTTCCGTCAACGAGCAATGCCGGCTGGTGCGGTGCAGCAGGCGCACGCCGAGGCGTTCTTCAAGCTCGGCGATACGTCGACTGAGCTTGGACTTGGGCATGTCCAGTGCCCGGCCGGCCGCGGCAAAACCGTGATGCTCCACCACCTGGGTGAAGTAGTAGAGGGTGTTGAGGTCTTCCACCATCGTTCTCCAAATAGAACGCTAAAGCTGATTTTTGCAGTCTAGCGCAGCAAAGGTCATGGTTTTAAGCTTTGTCCATGGCTTCACTCACCTCATCAGGAGACACCATGAAAAACATCATCGGTATCTACACCAGTCCACGGACCCATTGGGTGGGCGACGGTTTTCCGGTTCGCACGCTGTTTTCCTACGACAACCTGGGCAAACACATCAGCCCGTTCCTGCTGCTGGATCACGCCGGCCCCGCTGAATTCACCCCGACCAGCGAGCGACGTGGCGTTGGTCAGCATCCTCACCGTGGCTTCGAAACCGTGACTATCGTTTACAAGGGCGAACTGGAGCACCGGGACTCCACCGGCAGTGGCGGCAAGATCGGCCCCGGCGATGTGCAATGGATGACCGCGGCCTCGGGGATCCTGCATGAAGAGTTTCACTCCGAAGGTTTCGCCAAAAGCGGTGGCACCCTGGAGATGGTGCAACTGTGGGTCAACCTGCCGGCCAGGGACAAAATGGCCGACCCCGGCTACCAGACGATTCTCGACCGTGACATCCCGGCCATCGCCTTGAAGGACAACGCCGGCAGCCTGCGCCTGATCGCCGGTGCGTTCGACGGCCACAAGGGCGCGGCGCGCACCTTCACCCCGGTCGACGTGTGGGACATTCGTTTGAATGCTGGCAAATTGCTCACCCTTGACCTGCACGAAGGGCGCAACACCGCACTGGTGGTGCTGCGCGGCACGGTTCAGGTAAACGGCCAGGAATCGGTGCGCCAGGGGCAACTGGCGCTGTTCGACCGCAAGGGCGACCGGATGACCCTCGAAGCCAGCGAAGACGCGGTGGTGCTGTTGCTCAGCGGCGAGCCGATCGACGAGCCGATCGTCGGTCATGGGCCGTTCGTGATGAACACCGAGCAAGAAATCCACCAGGCCTTTGCCGACTTCCAGTCCGGCCAGTTCGGCCGGATGCACGCTTAATTCGCAGCGCTTTTACACCCGACTCTACACAGGATGAGTAGGCCGGTTTTCAGGCCAGGGATGGCTGTTGCCCAAAAGAAAGAGGAAACGCACATGAACACTGTCTACGCGGCCAACTTCAACGGCCAGAAGCCGACCATCGACCCCAACGACAGCGCGATGCTGTTGATCGATCACCAGAGCGGACTGTTCCAGATCGTCAAGGACATGGACGTGCCCCAACTACGCGCCAATGCCATTGCCCTGGCCAAGGCCGCGACCCTGCTGAAGATGCCGGTGATCACCACCGCTTCCGTTCCCCAGGGGCCGAACGGGCCGTTGATCCCGGAAATCCACGAGGCCGCACCCCATGCGCAATACGTGGCGCGCAAAGGTGAAATCAACGCCTGGGACAACCCGGAGTTTCACGCGGCGGTCAAAGCCACCGGCAGGAAAACCCTGGTGATCGCCGGCACCCTGACCAGCGTGTGCCTGGCGTTTCCATCCATCGCCGCCGTGCATGAAGGCTACAAGGTGTTTGCCGTGGTCGACGCCTCCGGCAACCACTCGAAACTGGCCACTGATCTGACCGTTGCCCGCCTGGCCCAGGCCGGGGTGGTGCCGATCGACATCATGGCGACGCTCTCTGAGCTGCAAGGCTCGTGGAACCGTCCGGATGCCGAGCAGTGGGCCGCTGTCTACGCCCAGGCCATGCCGCATTATCAATTGCTGATCGAGAGTTACCTCAAGGCCCAGCAAGTGGCGAACGAACACGAGGCGCTGGACTCCCAGCGCTGACCGGTGACCCCACGCCGATTTCCACTCGGCATCGATAACACGCGAGGACTACTGCAATGACCACTTCCTACAAGCGTCTGGACAAGGACAACGCCGCGGTTCTGATGGTTGATCATCAGGCGGGCCTGCTGTCACTGGTGCGCGACATCGACCCGGATCGATTCAAGAACAACGTGCTGGCCCTGGCCGACCTGGCCAAGTACTTCAAGCTGCCGACCATCCTCACCACCAGTTTCGAAACGGGCCCTAACGGACCGCTGGTGCCCGAACTCAAGGCCCTTTTTCCGGACGCGCCATACATCGCTCGCCCGGGCCAGATCAACGCCTGGGACAACGAAGATTTCGTCAAGGCGATCAAGGCCACCGGCAAGAAGCAACTGATCATCGCCGGTGTGGTGACAGAAGTGTGCGTGGCCTTCCCGGCGCTTTCGGCCCTGGCCGAAGGCTTTGAGGTGTTCGTGGTCACCGACGCGTCCGGCACCTTCAACGAACTGACCCGCGAATCGGCGTGGAACCGTATGACCGCTCAGGGCGCGCAACTGATGACCTGGTTCGGCCTGGCCTGTGAACTGCACCGCGACTGGCGCAACGATGTCGAAGGGTTGGGCACATTGTTCTCCAACCATATTCCGGATTACCGCAACCTGATGACCAGTTACAGCGCGCTGGCAAACAGCAAGTAATCCAGCCAACACGCTTTCCCCTGTGGGAGCGAGCCTGCTCGCGATGACGGTAGAACAGGCACTGATGTAGTGACTGTCAGTCCGCCATCGCGAGCAAGCTCGCTCCCACAGGTTTTTTGGGTGTCCAGCCAGACGTGTTCAACCAGCCAAATCAATTCCACCTACACTGACGCCAATCCATGCGATCTTCGCGTTATTGGCCCTGGCTGGAGTTGTTAGATGCTGTCATTGCTCACCGAACACCCGCTGATTTGCGCGATGGCGCTGATCCTGATCGATCTTGGGTTGTGGTACTTGCTCAGTGCCTTTGGCAGCGCCTGGCGGCTGTTGGTGCGGGTGGTGATTTTCTCGTTGTTCAGCCTCTTGCTGTTCAACGAAGGCCTGAACCCGATGGAGCCGCCGCCCTGGCCTGACAACGTACCCTTGCATCTGGCGGCCACCGGCTTGCAGATCGGCTGGTGGTTGTTCGGTGCGCGAACCCTGACCGTGCTGATCGGCGCGGTGATGATGCAGCGGGTCGGGCATACCGGGCGATTACTTCAGGATCTGCTCGGTGCGGTGATTTTCCTGATCGCGGTGATTGCCGCCCTGGCCTATGTGCTGGATCTGCCGGTCAAGGGCGTGCTGGCGACGTCCGGTGCGTTGGCGATCATCGTCGGCCTGGCCTTGCAAAGTACCCTCAGCGACGTGTTTTCCGGGATCGTCCTGAACACCACCAAGCCCTATCAACTGGATGACTACATCTCCATCGATGGCATGGAAGGCCGGGTCACCGACATCGACTGGCGCGCCACGCGCCTGCAGACCGCCCAGGGTTGCATGGCGGTGATACCCAACTCCCTGGCCGCCAAGGCCAAGATCATCAATTTCAGTCGGCCGAGCGATATGTTCGGCATCTCCGTTTCGCTGGAAGTGAGCCCCCACGCGCGGCCGAACACGGTGATCGAAGCCCTGGAACGGGCCATGCAGGGTTGCCGCTTTCTGCTGGAGACACCGTCGCCGAGTGTCGGCATGAAAACTGCCGGTAACACCGGCGTGGTCTATGAAATCAGCGGGTTTGTCGCGCAGATGGACCAGAAGCGTTCGGTGCGCAATCAACTGTTCGACCTGGCCTACCGGCACTTGCAGGCGTCCGGCGTCAACCTGCTATCGAGCGTGGAGCCCAATCCGCCGGGCAACCTGTCGCGACCCCGGGCATTGCTCGACAGCTCGCCGATTTTCTCTACCCTGCGCCAGGAAGAGAAAGACACCTTCAGCCAGAACATGACCTTGCAATCGTTCCGCGCCGGGGAAACGATCCTGGAGGCGGGGGAGGTCAGTGATCACCTGTTCATCATCGAGTCCGGGGTGGTGACGGTGACGCTGACCCGGCACGGCGTACCTTTCGAGTCCGGGCGCATGGGGCCGGGGGAAGTGATAGGCGAGGCCGGGATCCTGGAGGACAGCTCGGTGCCTGCACGGTTTACCGCCAAGACCTTCTGTGGCCTGTACCGCATCGAAAAGTCCTACCTCAAGCCATGCCTGGATGCCCGTCAAGACATCAACGATGCAATGAAAACCTTGCTCGATTACCGGCTGCACAAGGCGAAAACCCTGACTCAGGACCTGCCGGTGGCGCAGGTGAAGAAGGGCTTTTTGCAGTGGTTGCGCAATCGCGGGTAGGTCACGGCGACTTTTTACTCCTATGCCGGGTGGTCAAAACTACGTGAGTTGGTGAAAAAAATGCTGAATCATTAATTACTGCTTATGCAGAAAATTCATAATTTTCGGTTTTATATTATTTTAAAGACTAAAAAACTGTCATTTATACCAGTTCTTACGGTTTGTGTTTGCGCGTAACGTTTTACCTGAATTAAATTTTTAATTGAGTGGGTAAAGCAAATGCACAATCAAGAAGTTTTGTCGGTTATACATCAGTTTTATAGTCTTGAGCGTCCTGTGTGGATGATGAACTCGGGTCTGGATAAAGGGGTTAATCACGATAGAAAAACTCTGAATATTGTTATTTCAGCAGGCGCAACTATACGTTTTCGGCAGAAAACTCCGATGAGCAATCCTTCCGCTAGTTTAAATTTATTAAATGATGATAGTAAAAATGAAAAACATGCAGAAATAACAGCTCAGTGGCAATCGCTTGTAGCAAGTGTGCCTTCAGTTCCATTTGTGACTACGCGCTATACGGACAAGCCAGGAGAGTTGACTGAGGTTGAAATTGAAGTTAGCGGGGGATGGAAGTTTTTACCGGTTTATACAGAGGCCATACCGGACAGTTCTTTTCTTTCATTGTGGGATCAGTCAGAGGCTGAATTTGCATTGTTTAGTTCTGTCTATATGAATATTTTGATTCCAGCAAAAGACAAGGATGCAGTGAAAGCGTTGAGTCAGAATGTTGGTTTGCAGCACTTGGTGAACTATTATAATGGTCTTTTTGAATATTATAATCACTTGGAAGGGCTTTCATTTACACCGGATACACCAGAAAATAAGAATATTCCTAATCGTTTTTTTATGAAAGCAGACAAATCTGCCAGCCCCTTCGCCTATTATTCTGGCGGATGGACGGCGGTTGCTGCGGACTCAGTTGCTGATTTTTCTTTGGATACCAAGCCGACCAATTGGGGAGCCTTGCACGAGATAGGGCATGGTTATCAAGGCGCGTTTATGTCTAACAGTTCCTTGGTAATGGGGGAGGTTTGGAATAATGTTTTTGCAGCAAGTTATCAGCACAAGTTTATGGGGGAGGATGTTTATCGAGATGGTTGGTTGTATGACGGTGGGGAACAGAATCTTTATTCAAGGGCGATGACAGAGTTCGACAGTGAAAGACCTCTTGATATATATATGGCATTGTTTTTTTTGATGCTGGTATTTCACCGTGCAGGTGAGCAATGCCTTGTTCAGTTTCATAAGCGTTATCGGAAGCTGTGCAACAGCGTCGGATTTTCACTTGCGGATAACCCCATGATGGATCATTTGAGCCGTACTGCCATTGATGTCGCTGATTCGGATGTGTCTGCGTTCATGGAGCATGCGAACATCGAACTGAGCCAGCGGCAAATTGATGAAAACTCATATAGCGGGGCTACTCCAGTCTATCCGCTTTATGCACTTGTGCCTGCAAGCATGATAGAGCCTCTTCAGCAACTGTTGGCGGTGAGGAGCCCTCTGCATTTGGTCAGTGCGGCACAGCTGGCGGCGGTAACTGATTTGACGGGAAGTGTGACCTTGAAGTTTGATTCGGATGTGTTCGGAGAAGTGGTCGGGCAGATGCTTGTTCTAAAGAGTGGTAGTGGTAAATCTCGGTGTGTAAAAATTGATCAACTGAGCGTGTCTGTACTCGATTTGCCAGTAGGGGTATATGCCTTGCAGTTGCCTTTCGCAGCAAACGGAGAATATCAGCCAACCAGTCGATATGTAATCGTCAAACAAGGGTCGACTAGCTACGATTGCATTTATTTCCGTAAGCATGCCAGCTCTCTTGCCGATCAAAAAATCATGCTTGGCGGATTCTATGGTGATTTTTGCACTATTTCTGTGGCAGTTTCGCTCGGAAAATTGATGGTGGATGTAATTCTGGAGGTACCGCATGAATATGCCGGAGCAAAGTTATATGGGCAGGTGACAGTACGTAATATGCAAGGTTTGGTGGTTTTTGATCGGCAAATGATGGGGGATAAAACAGAGTTGTTTTCTCAGGAGATACCCATCGAGCCAGGATTTTCCATTGAGATTTTTCATGAAGAACCTTCACGTATGAAATCTACTGGTAGTGATGCATCGAAGGTTATTGATGATGCAAAAAAAACCAATCATTTGAGAGTGACTGAGCAAGGACTTGTGAATGTTGAGCTGACCACTAATGCAGGTGCCAATCTGCAAGCAGAAATGGAAAAAAAATCTACACTTTTTGAACAGTCTCCTCATTTGGTGTTACGTGAGGCGTCTCCATTGAAAAAGGATTTTGAGCTGGCCATTAATTCGTTTTCCGGACCTGTGCGTGACGAGTTGTTGATGCGTTACAAAAAAATAGAGTTTGTTCGTCCTCCAGTTAGCGATGGTGTTGGTGGTGCGAGAATTACTTGGCTTCTCAAAGGATACTACGATCAAGTTGTCGGGTATGTGAAGTTTGACTTTGATGATAACGTCGTTAGGTTTGAATTCTTTAAGGTTGTCCCTCACATGTATGTTGCTTCGGTGTACCTGGCTGTTGCCCTGAAGTCAGCCGATGGTGGAGTTCGTTATCTTCGTGAACTGCGTGGCGATGTTTTGGCGGAGGCGGAGTCGGTAGTGCTGCCCTTGAACATAGACGATACCGTCAGTGTCATGCACAAAGAACCCTCGCGTAGCGTTATGGAGGCGGACGCCAACGGCCGATGGATTAATACGGGGCTTGTACAACATGTGACCAATAGAGGGCTACGTAGATTGGAACTGGCCAGTTATTGGCCAGCGGCAACGACGGATTCTGAGCCTGGCGGTGCTTGAAGCCTTCACCTCCAACCATAGTATCTCCCACAGTAGATTTGTGAATGATGCAGATCTAGTGTGGGAGTAACTTTCTTCACCATGCCACTCGCGCTGCAAATCTGCAGCCAACCGTGGTGTTCGGAGTAGAGGTTGTGGACTTGCCGGCTCAAATAGCACTTTCTTTCAAGAAAGCACAGCCAATGGCCTCCTCGACTTTTGAAAGATTGGCTATTTGTGCAGACCGGTCGTGGCACTAACGTAGTGACACACCCATTTGCCCTGGAACACACCATGAAAACCCGGATCGATTTCTACACCGCTTCCCCTGATGCCCTCAAAGCGATGATCGCCCTGGAAACAGCAGTGTCGAAATTGCCACTGGAAAAAAACCTGATCGAACTGGTCAAGCTGCGTACCTCGCAAATCAACGGCTGCGCCTTTTGCCTGGACATGCACAGCGCCGATGCGCGCAAGGGTGGTGAGTCCGAGCGTCGCCTGGCGACACTGTCGGCCTGGCGCGAAACGCCGTTCTTCACCGAGCGTGAACGCGCCGCACTGGCCTGGACCGAATCCCTGACCCTGATCAGCCAGACCCACGCCCCGGACGAAGACTATGAACTGGCTAGCGCCCAGTTCGATGCCAAGGAATTGGTCGACCTGACCGTCGCCATCACCACCATCAACGCCTGGAACCGCCTGGCCATCGGCTTTCGCAAAATGCCCCAGGCCTGACCCGCAAAAACATCAATGAGCATCGGCACTCGGCGCGGCCGGTGGTTGCACCTTGCGCATCAGGGGCACCATCGCCGTGGCGATAATGAAGCAGACCATGATCATCAGGAACGCATCGCCATAGGTTTGCGTCTGGGCTTCGCGGTATGTCAGCAACCATAGCTGATGCAGGCTGGCAGTGACCCCTGCGTCACCGCTCTGGCCAAAGGCGGCAAAATTGTTGCCGACCTGGGACAGCCATTGGTTGAGTGCCTCGTTGGTGCTGTTGAGGTTCTCCGCCAACCGGGTGAAGTGCAGATTGGTGCGGTCGTTGAGGATGGTTGCGCACGCGGCGATGCCGATAGCCCCGCCCAGGTTGCGCATCAGGTTGAACAACCCCGACGCATGCTTTAGCCGCGCCGGTGCCAGGCCGCCAAGGGTCAAAGTCACCGCCGGTGGTACCGCCAATTGCTGGGCAATCCCGCGCAGGGCTTGCGGCAGCATCAATTCCTTGGCCCCCCAGTCATGGGTGATCGGGCTGAAATCCCACATCGATAACGCGAACAGCCCAAGGCCGGTCATCATGATCCAGCGCAGGTCGATGCGATTGGCCAGAAAGGCGTACAGCGGAATCGCCATGATCTGGAACACCCCGGTGGAGAAAACCGCCAGACCAATGTCCAGCGCTCCGTAGCCACGCACCCGGCCGAGGAACAGCGGCGTCAGGTAAATGGTGGCGAACAGGCCGATGCCGGTGACGAACGAGAAGAAACAGCCGAGGGCAAAGTTGCGATCCTTCAAGGCGCGCAGATCGACAATCGGATTGGCCACGTGCAAGGTCCGGCCGATGAATGCCAGTCCGGCCAGGCCGCTGATCCATGCGGTGGTCAGGATCGTGCGGTCGCTGAACCAGTTCCAGCGCGGGCCTTCTTCGAGGGTGTATTCCAGGCAGCCGAGGAACAGCGCCAGAAACACCATGCTCAAGTAATCCGCGCCTTTGAGCAGCGACAGTTCCGGCTGGTCGATTTTCACCAGCATCGGCACGGCCACGGCGACAAAGATGCCGGGGAGCAGGTTTATGTAGAACAGCCAGTGCCAGGAGGATATGTCGGTGATCCAGCCACCGATCACCGGCCCCAGGGTCGGTGCCAGGGACGCCACTGCGCCGATGGTCGCGGCGGCGATCACCCGTTGCTTGCCGGTGAAGAACACGAAGGCCGTGGTGAACACCAGTGGAATCATCGAGCCGCCCAGAAACCCTTGCAGGGCACGGAAGGCAATCATGCTCTGGATGTTCCAGGCCACGCCGCACAACAGGCTGGCCAGGGTAAAGCCCACCGCCGAGGCGCAGAACAGCCAGCGCGTCGAGAACACCCGGGACAGCCAGCCCGACAGCGGGATCACGATGATTTCGGCGATCAGGTAACTGGTTTGCACCCACGCGGTTTCGTCGGTGCCGGCGGAGAGCCCGCCGCCGATGTCACGCAACGAAGCCGAGACGATCTGGATATCCAGCAGCGCAATGAACATGCCGATGCACATGCTGGCAAAGGCGAAGACCTTGGTCGCCGTCGCCATGCTCGCGGCATTGAACGGTTGCGCCGGGGCGGCAAGGGCGCGACTCATGGCGCGCTGGCCATGGCTGGCGCCTCAGGCTCCTTGCGCGTGTCCACTTCAGCGGTCACCGACAACCCCGGACGCAGGTGGCCGAGCACACTGTCGGCCGGGTCGAGGTGAATCCGCACCGGCACCCGCTGCACGATCTTGGTGAAGTTGCCGGTGGCGTTTTCCGGCGGCAACACACTGAATTGCGAACCGCTGGCGGGGGCGAGGCTGTCCAGGTGACCATGGAATTCCTGCCCCGAGAGCACGTCGGCACGGATCACTACCCGTTGCCCCGGCACCATGTGTGCCAGTTGGTCTTCCTTGAAGTTGGCATCGACCCACAGGCCGCTGGTCGGCACCACCGAGAGCAATTGCGAGCCGGCCTGGGCATAGGCGCCGACCCGGGCCCGGCGATTGCCGATCACACCGTCGACTGGTGCCTTCAGTTCGGTGTAGCCGACATTCAATTGCGCCAGGTCGCGTTCCGCCTTGGCCTGGATCAAGGCGGCCCGGGCTTGTTGTTTCTGGGTGTCGATCACATTCAACTGGCGCTGCGCGGCCAGCAATTCAGCCTGGGCGCGGTTGCTTTGGGCCTGGGCCGTCTTGAACGTGGCGTTGGCCCGCTGGGCGCTTTCCACCGAGACGGCGTTGGTGGTCACCAGTTTTTTGTAGCGGCTATCGTCGTCCCGGGAGCGGGCGGTTTCGGCACCGGCGGCGTCGATGCCGGCACGGGCCTGGCCGATGACGGCCTGTTGCAGTTGTTCGGTGGCGTCGAGGTTGGCCAGCAAGGCCTCCTGGGCGGCCACTGCGCCTTCGGCCTTGGCCAGGTTGGCGCGGTAGTCGCGCGAATCGAGACGGATCAGCACATCGCCGGCCTTGACCTTCTGGTTGTCGGTCACCAGCACTTCGTCGATGTAACCCGCCACTTTCGGCCCGATCACCGTCACATCACCGCCGATGTAGGCGTCGTCGGTTTCCTCGATGAAGCGCCCGACGCTCCACCAATGCGCACCGTACACACCAGCCAGCATCAGTGCCGCGATGCCAACGGTTGGCAACAGCAGGCGTTTGAGCAGGGGAGGTTTTGCTGGTTTCACCGGGGCGTCCAGATCGGGTTCTACGGTGGACATGCTGGTCATGGAGGGGTACCTGTCGGGGCGGCGTTTAATTATGATGGATATAATATGATGTATGTAATATTTCGTGACAAGTGGTTTTTGCTGCCGGTCGTCAGGTGGAGTTCTGATCAGGAAGACTCATTCATGGCCACTGTCGAGATGCCGAGGATTTTTTTGCTGTTGTAGGCAGAGTCTTAGGGCGTTGTGGTCTGCCGCATAATTCGGAAACACCCTACACGCTCATTAGAAGCGTCCTATATCAACCATTGTCAGCTTCTTGAAAGCTTCCCGGCGCTCGAGCGAGGGCGGCAACGAAGCCTCCCCGTCCGCTTCAACAGCCCAGGGAGGCCTGATTTTGTCCAACGCACCGCGCACCTTCTTCGACCACAGCCGCCACACACTCTGGGTCCGAGAGGTAGACGCCCCCCTCGACGTCCTGGCCTTCCACGGCGAAGAACACCTCAGCCAACCCTTCAGCTACTGCATCGAGTTCACCTCCAGCCAACTCGACATCGACGCCGAGCTCATGCTTGGCCAACCCGCCAGCTTCAGCCTGCACGCGCTGCCGGAAAAGGTCTCGTCGCTGATCTTCGAACCGTCCGAAGTCAAGCCGCTGCGCAGCTTGCACGGGGTAATCAGCGGCTTCAAACGCCTGTCCGCTTCCATCGACGAGGCACGCTACGAAGTCACCCTGCAACCGCGCCTGGCGCTGCTCGCGCGGGGCCGGCAATACCGGATCTACCAGCACCGGTCGGTGCCGGAAATCGTCGAGCACATCCTGCGCAGTCGCCACGATTTCAGGGGCCAGGACTTCCTCTTCCACCTGCACCGCGAATACCCCCGGCGCGAGCAGGTGATGCAATACGGCGAAAGCGACCTGGCCTTCATCGCCCGGTTGCTGGCCGAAGTCGGCATCTGGTACCGCTTCACCAGCGACGAACGCCTGAGTATCGACGTCGTCGAATTCCACGACTCCCCGCGCGCCTACCAGTTCGACGTCGAGTTGCCGCTGCGTCCGCTCTGCGGGTTGAGCAGCAGCGGTGAGGACAGCGTCTGGGCCCTGCAGTCGGAACACCAGGTGGTGGAGCAGCACGTGAACATCCGCGCCTACCAGCACCGTGACGCCCGCGCGTACCTCGACGGCGACATCGACCAGACGCGCGGCGCCAAGGGCACCTACGGCGAGGCCTATCACTACGCCGAACCCTACACTGCGCTCGGCGACCGCCATGCCTTCCCCGAAGACGTGCAGTGCGAAAGCGGCTACTTCTATGCGCGCCTGCGCCACGAGCGTTACCTCAACCGCCGCACTCGCCTCAGCGGCATGAGCAGCAGCGCCCGCCTGGCGCCAGGCCAGGTACTGGAAGTCACCGACGGCGCGCCCCAGGCCTTCGCGCCGCGGGCGGTGATCATCGGGCTCAAGGCCGGCGCCGCCCGCGACCGCAGTTTCGAGTGCAGCTTCCAGGCCATCCCCTACGCGAAGACGGTGTGCTTCCGCCCTGAGGTGCCGCCCAAACCCTTGATCGCCGGCACCGTGCCGGCGCGGGTGACCAGCGCGCAGGCCCACAACCCCTACGCCGATACCGACGCCGAGGGCCGCTACCGGGTGCAGTTCCTGTTCGACCGCGACACCTGGGACGCCGGTCGCGAAAGCACCTGGCTGCGCCTGGCCCGGGCGTACGCGGGCGACACCCACGGCCTGCACCTGCCGCTGATCGCCGGCACCGAAGTGGCGGTGGCCTTCGAACAGGGCGACCCCGACCGCCCCTATATCGCCCACGCCCTGCACGACAGCCAGCACCCCGACCACGTCACCATGTACAACGAAAAGCGCAACGTGCTGCGCACCCCGGCCAACAACAAGCTGCGGCTGGACGACACCCGTGGTCAGGAGCACATCAAGCTCAGCACCGACCACAGCGGAAAGAGCCAGCTCAACCTCGGGCATGTGGTGGATGCCGAGCGGCAGAAGCGTGGCGAGGGGTTTGAGTTGCGCACCGATGCCTGGGGGGCGATTCGGGCGGGCAAGGGGTTGTTTATCAGCTCCGATGAACAGAGCAAAGCCCAAGGGCAGGTGCTGGAGATGGGGGCCGCATCCAGCCTGATCGAGGGGGCGAAAGGGCAGATAGCCTACTGGCAAGATATCGCCCTGGCCCACCACAGCCGCCAGCCCACTCTCGACGGCTTGCAGCAGTTGCAAACCGCCGCGAAAGACCTGGCCGACGCGGCCATCTTGCTCAGCGCACCCAAGGGCATCGGTGCGGTGACGCCGGCCAGCCTGCTTCTGAAAAGTGGCGACGCGCTCCACCTGCAAAGTGACGACGACATCAATCTGGCCGCCGTCCAGCGACTTTTAGCCCACGCCATTCAAGGCATCTCCCTGCTGGCCCAGCAGGGAGGCCTGCGCGTGGTCTCCGGCAAGGGTCCGCTGGAAATCGAGTCCCACGACGATCTACTGAATCTGATTGCCCAACTGGACGTCACGATGCAGTCGGTGCAGGGGCATCTGCTGTTCACGGCCAAAAAAGGCATCACGCTGGCCAGTGGAGAAAATTTCATCCGCATCGATCCGAACGACGGCATCACTCAGGAAAGTTCCAGCAAGCTGACGTCTCGGGGGCAGCATATCTGGGAGGGACCTGGCGGCCAGAGTTTTCCGTTGATGGTGTTGCCGAAGTCGGTGTGTGAAGAGTGCCTGAAAATTGCTCAAGCCGAGGCGGCGGGCGCAGTGATGCGCACGACCAGTGGGGGACGATAAATGCAAGAAACTTATGAACAGTGGCTCGACCAGTTGGAAGGCCTGTGCCGTGCAGCGGACCTCGATCATGTTGATTTAATCGTCGACCAAGCGGGCTCCGATGTTTCCCTGCTACCAGCACTCGAAGCCATCGAGCCAGCCATTCCCTGGTTTTCATTTTTCAGCACAACGCCGGAGGAGACGTTGTTGCCTCAGGCGCCGATCCTGATGCGCATCAGTCTGGACGATTGGCACCACAAAGCCTGGCTGGAAGAAATCATCGAGCAGATGGGGCACATGCCGAGACTCATGTTGTTGATTTCCCCCATCCCGTTCGATGTTCTGACCAAGACCCTGCAAGGACTTTCACAGCTTGAATGGGGAGGAGAGTCTGGCTTGCTGCGTTTCTACGATCCGCGTGTGCTACCGCAATTGTTGGCAAGCGTCCTGGATCCGGAACAGAAACAACGGTTTCTGAGCCTGGCGCTGTTCTGGAGTTGGCTGGATCGGGATCAACGGATTGCCTGGCAACCGGGCACCTATGGCTCGGATCAGGTACTTGGAGAAGCAAACACTCCGGTTGAGTTGACGGATGCGCAGTTTGATCGGTTGGGCTGCATCAGTGATGCGCAAAAGTTGCTCGGGTTTGCAGTGAAAGCGTTTTCACAACTATCCAGTGAGGAGTGTTTTTCTCGCTGTTACCACGTTGTGCTTCAAGCAAGTTGCGAAAATTATTTCGGGGGTTTGAATGCTTGTGCGGTGGACAAATTTGCTGTGTTGTCTGGTGCGAGTGGAGAGGAGCAAGAGTGACTAAATTTATAGCGAAATTAATATTGGTGGGGCTGCTTGTCTCATCTCTTATGGGGTGCGGAACAAATGCGGCGCGGATTGAAAACTTGGGTTTTGCCAGCGATGCAGATTATTACAGGGGGGTAGTAACAGATGTTCAGGTACTAACATTTAATGCGGATCTTGCATCCGTGCTTTGTTATATAACAATTATTTGTCCGGTTGTCGTGCTGGCCAGTATTCCAGTCGATCTGGCGGTCGATACGCTGAGCATTCCCCATGACTACGCGCGTGCAGATAGAAAAGAAGAAATGACTGATATCCAGGCGAGAATGGAGCCGAATCATGGGTATATTAAGTTTGACTTTGGTGGTTCAAAAAGCTTCCGAGCTTCTGCGCAATCAATTAGGTATGGGGTGGAGTATAAGAATGGCACTAAAAAAGACCTGAGGTTATATGTTGATGGTGCTCCCCTTGTTGACTCTTCGATGACGGCTTATATACCGGCCTTCAAAGGATACTTGCCTGATTTAATGTGGATGTATTATGGAGAGCGTTATGATGATGTAAAGGTTAGGTTTGTTTTTCCAGATAAGCTTTCTGCGTCTTCTGTCAACAGCTCAAAAGTAAACGATTGGCTGCATTCAAATAACAATACTTTTGTTTTCTATGATGGTAGGCAAGGGGTAGAAGACAAGGAAAGTAAAGTTTCAATTTCGCCAGCTATAAAATATCCGGATGTAAAGTTTTCGGTTGAGCCACGCTGGCGTCCAAGCTCACATACTTATTAAGTGGGCGGATTATCTGTGGTTTAAGGGGTGTCTGTATCTATGCGTAGCCAATGTGTTTGTTGCAGGTATATGTAGGTTTAAGCGAAAAAATTTTCATTCCGGGTGTTTGTCGTACGCGACTTAATAAACAGGGAGCGTTTAATGGGTAACGAGAAAGGGAAGGCTGGGCGGCAATGGGCTGTCGGTAGTTTGCTGTTGTTGCTGGGCGGGTGCTCTCCGGGGACTCCGAAGTATCTGGCCGGGGATTTGAATGGGGTTAATCACACGTCGGTGGCTATTAATTACTTCATGGTGAATGCTTATGGAGGAGGGAATGCCAGTCCTAATGGATACGGGGGTGGAGTGTGTTGTGTGATGTTGCCCAGCCAATGGTCGCCGGGTTTGAAGTTCAAAGTGGAGTGGGAAGCCGATCCGAATCCAAACGCAAAAATAAAACGCAAAACATCGGGTTATGGATTCGATCCAGATGCATACGATCAGCATAAAGCCAAGTACCAGCAACACACTGCCATTGTGGAACTTCCGCCTTATGAAGACGAACTGTGTGCGTTGGAAGTGCATTTTCTGCCGTGTCATCAAGTCAAGGTGTCCACTTCCTGTTGGGCTTATCCCTCACCCAATAGTCCGATCAAAGAGCCAATAAAAATGAAGGAGCCTGCCGTATGTCCGAAGTAAAGACCCGTGATGCCGTAGGTAGTGAACGAAAGTTGCCTGCCGCAGGCATTTTTCGTGCGCAGCTTAATAAACAGGGAGGCGTTTAATGAGTAATGAGAAAGGGAAGGTCGGGCGGCAATGGGCTGTCGGTAGTTTGCTGTTGTTACTGGCCGGGTGTTCTCCGGGGACGCCGAAGTTCCTGGCCGGGGATTTGAACGGGGTTAATCACACGTCGGCGGCGATCAATCATTTTTCCGTAAATGGTTATGGTGGAAGAAACATCTCTCCGTTTGGTTATGGAGGGGGAGTGTGTTGTGTGATGTTGCCCAGCCAATGGTCACCGGGTTTGAAATTCAAAGTGGAGTGGGAAACTGATTCTGATCCTTATGCTAAATCCCCTCCATTGGGAACCGATGAGTTTCGGGCCTTTATGGTCAAGCATAAAGCCAAGTACCAGCAACACACTGCGATTGTGGAACTTCCGCCCTATGAAGACGAACTGTGTGCGTTGGAAGTGCACTTTCTACCTTGTCATCAGGTCAAGGTGTCCACTTCCTGCTGGCGCTACCCGTCACCCAACAGTCCGATCAAGGAACCTCTGAACATGCAGGAGCCAGCCGTATGTCCGAAGTAAAGAATCGTGATTCCGTGTATGTCCCGTCCCTGTTTCCCAAGGAAGGGCGGTTGCCCAGCGATCCAGCAGTTGTGAGGGACAATTACGATCGGCAAACGGCCGAAGTGGAGTTGTACCGTCAGCAGTTGAATGCCCAACGCGGGTTTCGCGGCGCTTCCACCTGCGCGCGTGCCCTGCACATCAGCCTGTTTTTCGATGGCACCAACAACAACGAGCCCTACGATACCCGCGAGGCCAAACCGCCCCACCCGACCAATATCGCGCGGCTGTTTCACGCCAGTCTGGATCAACCGGAAAACGGTTATTTTGGTTACTACATCCCCGGCGTGGGCACCCCCTTTCCCGAGATTGGCGAACTGGACTTCAGTATCATGGGTATGGCGTTTGCCAACCGGGGCGAGGACCGGATCAACTGGGGACTGCTGAGAATCGCCGACGCGTTGTCTTTTGCGTTAGATAACAAGAAGGGCTTGGCGCTCCCGGTCGCCCAGACCAAGCTCAAAGCCATGGCCACCACCTGGCCCATGACCGCCTTGGGCAAAAGCAGCCGCCGCCAGGCCATGGTTTCGCTGCTGGAGCCGTTGCGGGTCAAGGTGTCGACGGCGCAACCCACGGTGCTGGCGATCAAGTTGTTCGTTTATGGCTTTTCCCGGGGGGCCGCCGAGGCGCGCACCTTCATCACCTGGTTGAGCGAGTTGTTTGACACGCCGCAAGGCGCCGAGCTTCCAGAACAAAAGCTCCTTGGCCTGCCATTGAGTATCGAATTCCTTGGTTTGCTGGATACCGTGGCCTCGGTGGGCAGCGCCCGTGCCGCGCCCTTCGCCGAAGGGCATATGGACTGGGCCGATGGCACTCAATCACTGCCCGATGTCGGGCGTTTCCCCGAATGGATCAAGGACTGCCGGCACTTCGTCGCCGCCCATGAGAAGCGTCTGTGTTTCCCGTCTCAAGAAAAGGTAGTGAACGAAAGTTGCCTGTCGCAGGCATTTTTCGTGCGCAACTTAATAAACAGGGAGGAGTTTAATGAGTAATGAGAAAGGGAAGGCTGGGCGGCAGTGGGCTGTCGGTAGTTTGCTGTTGTTGCTGACCGGGTGCTCTCCGGGGACGCCAAAATATTTGGGCGGTAATTTGAATGCGGTTAACCATACGTCCGCAGCCATCAATAGTTTTTCGGTAAATGGTTATGGGGGGGGCAATGCCAGTCCTAATGGATACGGGGGGAGTGTGTTGTGTGATGTTGCCCAGCCAATGGTCGCCGGATTTGAAGTTCAAGGTGGAGTGGGAAACTGATCCAGCCCCCTATGAAAAAATTAAACGTAAACCCGATGGGTTTAATTTTGATGAATCTGCATTGGCTAAACATGAAGCCAATTACGGAAGACACACTGCCATCGTGGAGCTTCCACCATATGAAGCAGAGAATTTGTGTTCGTTAAAAATTCATTTTTTACCTTGTAATCAGGTTAAAGCTACCACTGCCTGCATGGCTTATGGTCAACCTGCCTATCCGATCAAGGAACCTCTGAACATGCAGGAACCAGCCGTATGTCCGAAATAAAGAATCGTGATTCTGTATATGTCCCGGCCCTATTTCCCAAGGAGCGGCGTTTACCCAGCGATCCTGAAGCGGTAAGGGAGAATTACCAACGGCAAACGGCTGAAGTGGAGTTGTATCGCCAGGAGTTAAATGCCCAGCGCGGATTTCGTGGGGCTTCCACGTGCGCGCGCGCGTTGCACATCAGCTTGTTTTTCGATGGCACTAATAACAACGAGCACAACGACACTCGTGTGGCCGAGCCGCCACACCCGACCAATATTGCACGGCTTTTTCACGCCAGCATTCTTCAGCCGGAAAGCGGTTATTTCCGCTATTACATTCCTGGCGTGGGCACCCCCTTTCCCGAGATTGGCGAACTGGATTTCAGTACCATGGGTATGGCGTTCGCCAACCGGGGCGAGGACCGGATCAATTGGGGATTGCTTCAGATCGCAAACGCGTTGTCCGTTGCACTGACTAAAGATGATTTATCGCTGACCACGATGCAGACCAAGCTCAAAGCCATGGCCACCACCTGGCCCATGACCGCATTGGGCAAAAGCAGCCGCCGCCAGGCCATGGCTTCGCTGCTGGAGCCGTTGCGGGCCAAGGTCGCGACGGCGCAACCCAAAGTGCTGGCGATCAAATTGTTCGTCTATGGCTTTTCTCGCGGCGCCGCCGAGGCGCGTACTTTCGTCACCTGGTTGAGCGAGCTGTTCGATACCCCGCAAGGCGTCGAACTCCCGGAGCAAAAGCTGTTGGGCCTGCCGTTGAGCATCGAATTCCTCGGCCTGCTGGACACTGTGGCCTCGGTGGGCAGCGCCCGTGCCGCGCCCTTTGCCGAAGGGCATATGGACTGGGCTGATGGCACACAGTCACTGCCGGATGTCGCGCGTTTCCCTGAGTGGATCAAGGACTGCCGGCACTTCGTCGCCGCCCACGAGCAGCGGTTGTGTTTCCCGCTGGACTCGATCCGTTATGCCGACGGCCGTTACCCGCCCTATGCCACTGAAGTGGTTTACCCCGGCATGCATTCGGACGTTGGCGGTGGATACCCACCTGGGGATCAGGGCAAGGCCCGCGGTGGGGCGGGCGAGTTGTTGTCGCAGATTGTTCTGCATAACTTGTATGCAGCGGCCTTCTCGGCGGGCGCGCCATTGACTGTGTCCGAAGCAA
Organism: Pseudomonas sp. S2_F07; assembly: GCF_054668325.1. Classification (NCBI taxonomy): domain Bacteria; kingdom Pseudomonadati; phylum Pseudomonadota; class Gammaproteobacteria; order Pseudomonadales; family Pseudomonadaceae; genus Pseudomonas; species Pseudomonas sp. S2_F07. The sequence continues at coordinate 1,872,135 of NZ_CP162758.1, read as the reverse complement.
TAGTCCCGGATGACCTTCGACAAATTCAACCGACACGAGCCATGTCGACGGCAACCGAAAAAGAGTTTGCACTGGACGATTCGCTCATCAACCGCTTCAACGCCTGGCGCACCACCCTGGGCTTGGACGAAGACCCTACTTCAACTCCAACCACCAGCGAACCCCTACGCCTTGGCCACAACCTGGAAGACACCATGGCCGCGCAACTGGCCTGGCTCACTGGTTGGCGAATCGAGCGATTCGCCCGGGGCAGTTATGCCAATCAGCCTTTTTACGGCCAGGCCGTGCAAACCAACGCGACCCTGCAAGCCGAGCAGAAAGCCCAGCGTCAGATGGATACGAAGAAGGCCAAAGGGGCCCGCGCGGGCGTTCGAGGCCAACCCGTCGAAACGCAAAATCTGGCCGCCCTTGCCGGCCCACCGCCTTACGAACCAGTGCTGGACCAGCAGCAAATCCGCGAGGCCGCCGTCGAGTTCGAACACGACTATCAGCAGTGGCGCCGAGATCAGACCAGCTTTGGGGGATTGGTATTCGATGGCGTGCTGAGGGACACGGTGTATCTGCTCAGCGAGGATGACGAGCAGCGCGAGTACGCGCAGATCAAGGCGGCCGGAGAGTTGCGCGCCAAGGAACTGTTCATCGAACGTAGGGACAATCGGTTTGAAGTGAGTGACTCAGCGTCGATCGCTGCGGTAGTCGCCATGTTCGACGATCAGGTACACGACTCCCGCGCCTGGTTCCTGCATGACTTCATGAATTCGCGGGAGATGTTTGGTGATTACTTCCGTTATCGCGCGGTGTATTTCGGCGATGAATCCAACAAGCGCTGGACGCCGGTCGTGGTGGCGGGACGCGTGGTGGGCATTGCCCTGGTGTTGGGCGGGGCGTACAGCATTCGTCGTTACGGCGGCAAAGCCTTTGCCGGGACGATGGTCGCGGCATCAGTGGGTTATCAGGTGATCAACGCCGCCACGGGCGAAGTGGAACCCTTCCTGCCGGGCGCGGAGCAGATCCTGAAATCGACGTTGGCCATCGGCCAGGTCGTGGCGCAGCAAAAGCAGGCCATTGTCAAAGCCGAAGACGCGCTGCGCATGGAGAAGATGCTCGACTACCTGACCCGCAGTGGCGGGTTGGTCGAGCGGGTGAAGGAGGTGGTGTCTTGATGCCCTTGGTGCGTAGGGGCGATCCGCTGCGCCCTTATGGCGGCGAGGTGCTGGAAGGTCACTTCGAAGCCTTCGGCATGCCGGTGGCTTGCATGGGTGACAAGGTGCGCTGCGACAAACACGGCACGACGCGTATCAGCGAGGGTGCCTCGGGGTTCACCATGGAAGGCAAATTGTTGGCGCTGGATGGCTACCGCTGTGACTGTGGTTGCCGGTTGGTCAGCACCCTGGCGGTTTCCTCCATGGGGGTGGTGCCATGAATCGGCCGCCGGAGTACCCCGAGGTAGTGGCGCCAAGTGTTCCACAGTGGCGGCGCTGGTGGCTGGTTTTACTGTGGCTATGGGGCCTGCAGGCGGCCGCCTTGCTCACGCTGTGGCCTGAGGATCAGCCACGGCTGGAGCTGTGGTTATGGAGTGCCGTGCTGCCGTTGTGTTGGGCGTTGGCATTGGCCCTGCGCGTGTTGGCATGGCAAATCGGCCTGTTTGGCAACGGCGTGTATCACCGTAGCGTGGACGCCGCGGTTCAGCGCTGGTGGCGGCGCCGCAGTCTGGGTTTGCCGGTGCAGCAGGTGTGGTTGATTGGTCCAGCGGGCGATGTCCAGGACAATTACCAAGGGTTGATGGCAGGCACCTCTTTGCCGAAGCCATCGAAACTGCGGGAGGCCTCACAGGTACGGTTTTGTTGCCCGCTTTCGCTGACCAAGACCACCCTGCGCGCACCGGCCCTGGCTCGGTATCTGGCTCGGATGACCCTTGAACTCCCGGAATTGAAAGAACGTTGGCCGGCATTGCGAGGTGTTGCCTGGATGGGGGATGAGAGCAGCCAGACCGCCTTCACAACGGCACTGGGCAAGGGGGGAGTGGTGCTGCCCGAAGCACGCTTGCCTTTGGACGATCTGACCGATCTGGACGCTCTGATCGATGCCTTTTTCCACGATTGTCGTGACAAGGATGATTGGGTGCTGTGCGCTGGCGTGATCTCGGTCGAAAGTGCTGAAGGCACAGAACTGCCCGGCGAGGCGGGCTTTCTCTGGCTGGTGAGTTCGCAGGGGCGCCAGGTGTTGCACCGGGGAGAGTACTTGAATGAGACGCACCAGACAGCTGTAGGCCTCTGTACACAAATGCAGCGATATGCCGGGATCGACTCGGCCCCCCCAACCTGCCTTGCAATGGATAAGGAAAGCCAGGAAGCCTTCGTGGAAGGCGGGTGGTCGGCTGGCGAACATCAATTGGCAAGACACTGGGGGGGACTGGCGCATATCGCACCATTCATTGGTATGTCCCTGGCGCTGTTACAGGCGGGGAAGGCCGGACAACCTTGCGGTTGGCTGAGTCAGGATGGAAACAAGCGATTGGCTATTGGAATGGCGGTGCCTCATGGCAATGAATAACGCAAAGTACAAGGGTTCTTTGATTCGCGTGGGATTGGGTTATCTGCTGATCCTGGCATTACTGGTGATACTGGGTTGTCTGCTGTATGCCTTGAGCGGCACTCACTTCGGCTGGCCGCAACTGTCGCTCAAAGACTTGGCGCTGCGCGGTTTCGGCATCTGGTTTGCCATCGGCTGGACCTGCCCGACCATTCTGCTGGCCTGGGATCGGCTGGCAGGGACTCGGTCGAATCGGATAATCGGAATGGTCGCTGAAACACCGGTTTCACCCTTGAGCAAACCGAGCGATTCCCCCGACATTTCCTGGTTCCCCGAATTAAAGGAGCACCTGCGCGAGAACTACAGTTTTCTCAAACGGCCAAAGGTTCGCTTTCTGTTGGTCGTCGGCGAACCCGAGCAGGTCGAAGCCATCGCCCCCAAACTGGCAGTACAAAAATGGCTGGAAGGTCACGACACCATCCTGCTTTGGGGCGGTAGCCTGCAAAGCAAATTCGATGATTCACGCCTCGAAGCGTGGCGCAACCTGACCCGCTGGCGCCCCCTTGACGGCGTCATCTGGGCCCTCGACAAACCACAAAGCGCCGACCCCCGCGCCATGGACCATGGCATACGCCACCTGCAAACCCTGGCCCACAAGCTGCGCTGGCAGTTACCGCTGCACCTGTGGCAGGTCTGCGACAGTCAGTGGGACCAGAAAACACGCCAGACCCAGGCGGTGGGTTGTCTGTTGCCGACACGGTTGACGCCGGTGGCCGTGGAGAATGCTCTGCAAGACCTGTTGGAACCCCTGCGCGACTCCGGATGGGCGCAGATGCATGGAGCCATTCATCATGACTTCCTGCTGCGCCTGTCCCGCGATTTGCAGGTCGAGGGCATTGCCCGTTGGCGGCAGGCGCTGACGCCGTTGTTCCGGGTGTTTGCCCGTGGCGTGCCGTTGCGCGGGTTGTGGTTCAGCCTGCCGGTGCCGGGTGGCGAAGAAAAAAAGGGAAATACTGAGCACTTTTGGCACGCCACACCGCCCTGGGAGGGCGTGCTCGGTGACAAGACTGTTCACCGTCGCCGTTTGGGCTGGGGCGCCACGCGGATCAGTTATTCACTAGCAATGGGGCTGGCGCTGATCTGGGGCGCCGGCCTGCTGCTGTCCTTCGCCAGCAACCGCGTGCACATTGCCCAGATGCAGAGCACGTTGGTCTCTCTCGAACAGTCGCAGAGCCCCGACGAACAACTGCTGGCGTTCAACGAGTTGACCCGCGAGCTGGGGCGCCTGGACTACCGCGCCGAGCACGGCACGCCCTGGTACCTGCGCTTCGGCCTCAACCAGAACGACCCATTGCTGGCGACGCTGTGGCCGCGCTACGTCGACGCCAACCAGCGGTTGCTGCGCGACCCGGCCGTGGCCAGGCTGCAGCAGCAACTCAAGGCGCTGATCCAGTTGCCGCCGGACAGCCCCGAACGCGCCAGGCGTGCCCCGCAAGCCTACGCGCAGCTCAAGGCCTACCTGATGATGGCGCGCCCGGAAAAAGCCGACGCGGCTTTCCTCGCCAAGGTGCTGGTCGAGACCCAGGCGCAGCGCGCCGACATGACGCCGGGGCTCTGGCAGGGCCTGTCACCCGGCCTCTGGCAGTTTTATGCCGAGCAACTGGCCGCCCATCCGGCCTGGCGTATCGAGGCTGACCCGACGCTGGTGGCCCAGGCCCGTCAGGTACTGCTCGGCCAGCTTGGCCAGCGCAATGCCGAAGCCAGCCTGTACCGCCAGGTGCTCGATGCGGCGGCCAATCACTACCCGGCCCTGAGCTTGCCGCAGATGGTCGGCGACACCGACGCCCGCGCGCTGTTCACCACCACGGCCAGCGTGCCCGGGGTGCTCACCCGCCAGGCCTGGGAGGGCCAGGTCCGCCAAGCCATCGACGAGGTGGCCGAGGCGCGCCGCGAGGAGATTGACTGGGTGCTCAGCGACAATCCCGCCAGCCTCGCCGCCGACTTGAGCCCGGAGCAACTCAAGGAACGCCTGACCGAGCGCTACTTTCAGGACTACGCCAGCGCCTGGCTGGACTTCCTCAATCGCCTGGACTGGCAACCGGCAGGCAGCCTGGATCAGGTGATCGACCAGTTGACCCTGATGAGCGACGTGCGCCAGTCGCCGCTGATCGCGCTGATGAATACCCTGGCGTATCAGGGCCAGGCCGGCACTCGCGGCCCGGCCCTGGGTGCGTCGTTGATCCACTCCGCGCAGAAGCTGATGACCCAGGACAAGGTGCCGCTGATCGACCAACAAGTCCGCGGCGCGAGCGGTCCGCTGGACGCCACCTTCGGTCCGCTGCTGGCGCTGTTGGGCAAGGAGGCCGAAGGCAAGAACGACAACGACCGGCTGAGCCTGCAGGCCTTCCTCACCCAAGTCACCCGGGTACGCCTGAAGCTGCAACAGGTAAGCAGCGCCGCCGATCCGCAGGAGATGACCCAGGCCCTGGCGCAAACCGTGTTCCAGGGCAAAAGCGTCGACCTCACCGACACCCGCGCCTACGGCAGCCTGATCGCCGCCAGCCTGGGGGCGGAGTGGGGCGGGGTCGGCCAGACCCTGTTCGTGCAGCCGCTGGAACAGGCCTGGCAAAGGGTGCTGCAGCCGTCGGCGGCAAGCCTCAATCGCCAGTGGCAACGGGCGATCGTCAGCGACTGGCACGGCGCGTTTGCCGGGCGTTACCCGTTCGTGGCGACCACCAGCGATGCGTCATTGCCGATGCTGGGGCAAATGATCCGTGCCGACTCCGGACGCATCGAGCAGTTCCTGCAACAGCAACTGGGCGGTGTGTTGCGCAAGGAAGGCCAGCGCTGGGTGGCCGACTCGCGGCACAGCCAGGGCTTGCGCATCAACCCGCGGTTTCTCGCGGCGCTCAATCAGCTCAGCCACCTGGCCGATGTGCTGTTCACCGACGGCGGTCTCGGCCTGGGGTTCGAGCTACGGGCCAAGCCGGTGCGCGACGTGGTGCAGACCACCTTCATCCTCAACGGCGAAAAACACCACTACTTCAACCAGAAGGAAAGCTGGCAACGCTTCAGCTGGCCAGGCTACAGCGACCGTCCGGGGGTGAGCCTGACCTGGACCAGCGTGCAGGCCGGCGAGCGTCTGTTTGGTGATTACCAAGGCACTTGGGGCTTGATCCGCCTTCTGGAACAGGCTCGGGTCACCACGCTGGACGACGGCGACAGCCACTACCGCGTGCAGCTCAAGGCCCCGGACGGCCTGGGCCTGACCTGGCACCTGCGCACCGAACTGGGCGCGGGACCGCTGGCGCTGCTCAAGCTGCGCGGCTTCAAGCTGCCGACGCAGATTTTTCTTGCCGAGGGTGAAAAGGTGCCGCGCTGATTTCGACCCCTGGCAACATATTTGTTGGTGAAGCGTGCGATGGAGTGGGTCAGGTAGTTGATTTTTACTGCCGGTGGTCAGGTAGCAAACAATCGGCTCGCGGAAATGTAAAAAAGGCCGGTGATCTGCGCGATCACCGGCCTTTTTTACAGCTGTTGCTTAGACGCGTTCAAAAATCGCCGCAATCCCCTGGCCACCACCGATGCACATGGTCACCAGCGCGTAACGGCCGCCGGTGCGGTGCAGTTCGTGGATGGCCTTGGTGGCGATGATCGCGCCGGTTGCGCCCACCGGGTGGCCCAGGGCGATGCCCGAACCGTTCGGGTTGACCTTGGCCGGATCAAGATCGAGTTCCTGGCTGACGGCGCAGGCCTGGGCGGCGAAGGCGATGTTGGCTTCGATCACGTCCAGGTCGGCGACGGTCAGGCCAGCGCGCTTGAGCGCCAGGCGGGTGGCCGGGATCGGGCCCAGGCCCATGAATTCCGGTTCTACGCCGGCGTGGGCGTAGCTGACCAGGCGGGCGAGGGGTTTCAGGTTGTTGGCCTGGACCGCGTTGCCGCTGGCCATGACCAGTGCGGCGGCGCCGTCGTTGAGGCCCGAGGCGTTGCCGGCGGTGACCGAGCCGTCCTTCTTGAACGCAGGCTTCATCGCCGCCAGCTGTTCCAGGGACGTGGCGCGCGGATGCTCGTCGACGCTGAACAGTTTGACGCCTTTGCGATCCTGGATTTCCACGGTCGCGATCTGCTCGCTGAAGTAGCCGTTGGCAATCGCGTGGGCCGCGCGTTTCTGGTCTTCGAATGCCAGGGCGTCCTGCATTTCGCGGGTGATGCCGTTGCGTGCGGCGACGTTCTCGGCGGTGATGCCCATGTGGATGCCATGGAAGGGGTCATGCAGGATGCCGAGCATGTAGTCGATGACCTGGGCGTTGCCCATGCGCGAACCCCAACGGGCGGATGGCATCAGGTACGGGCCGCGGCTCATGGATTCGGCACCGGCACCGACGACGATGTCGGCATCGCCGAGCATCAGGGTCTGGGCGGCGTTGATGATCGCTTGCAGGCCCGAACCGCACAGGCGGTTGACGTTGTAGGCCGGGGTTTCCTTCGGAATGCCGGCGTTCATCGCCGCGACGCGGGAGATGTAGGCATCGCGGGTTTCGGTCGGGATCACGTTGCCCATCACCAGATGGCCAACGAGCGCCGGGTCCACGGCGGCTCGCTCCAGGGCGGCCTTTACGGCCGTGGTCGCGAGGTCGGCCGGTGGCACGTCCTTGAGCGAACCGCCGAATGTACCGATGGCGGTACGGGCGGCGCTGACGACGTAGATTTCTGGAGTGTTCATGGCTGGTTTCCTTTCGGTGGATTCTTATCTGTACTGCGATTGAGCAGGGCGTTCAAGGCGGTTTTCGCCTCGTCGGTGTTCAGGCGCTGAATGAACAGCGTGTTTTCTTCGCGCAGGGTGGCTTCCAGTTCGGCCAGGGAAGCCTGTTTCATCAGCTGCCGGGACTGGCGCAAGGCTTGCTGGGGGACGGCCAGGAAGCGCTGGGCGATTTTTGTCGCCGCCGCCAGGCATTGTTCGCCGTCATCGAAGGCTTCGTTGGCCAGGCCCCAGGCCACCGCTTCGTTGCCGTCCAGGCCGTTGCCCAACAGCAGCAGGCTCGCGGCGCGGGCGTGGCCGAGGCGGCGGGGCAGCAACAGGCTGGCGCCGAATTCGGGGCACAGGCCGATGTTGACGAACGGCATGCGCAGCTTGGCGTTGCGGGTGACCAGTACCTGATCGCAATGCAGCAGCAAGGTGGTGCCGATGCCGATGGCCGCCCCGCAGACTGCCGCGATCAGCGGTTTTTGCAGGCGCGTAACGACCTTCATCAAATAGAACGCCGGGGCGTCCAGATGAGTGGGCGGATTTTGCAGGAAATCCACCAGGTCGTTGCCGCTGGTGAAGCACGCCGGGCCACCGGTGAGGATGATCACGCCGGTCTGCGGGTCTTCGTCGGCGGCCAGCAACAGCTCGGCCAGTTGCGTGTACATAGCGTTGTTCAGTGCGTTGAGCTTGTCCGGACGGTCGATGGTCAGCGTCAACACGCCGTCGCGTTGCTCGTGTTTGATCAGGTCGGTCATCGCAGGCTCTGCAGGGTCGGTTCAGGGCTGCCACTTTAAGCGCCGGACAAACTCCGGATCTATGGCAAAACGGGTCAACTGCACTGCCGCTTTTTGCCATGCCGGTGCGCCAAAAAGCGACACACACCCATTCGGGGTATGGCCGCGCCCGGCGAATCGACCAATAGTGAGGGCATCCGCTCATCCAGAGCCGAACTCGCTATAAGGTGCATTTGCTATGGGCAAGACGCTGCTTAAGGTGATTTCCAGTCTGTTTGTTGTACCGCTGACCTTTCATGCCTACGCCGCCGAGGTGGACGGCAGTAATACGCTGCGGCTGTACAACTGGGCGGACTACATCGGTGAAAAAACCATCGCCGATTTCGAAAAGGCCAGCGGTATCAAGGTGGTCTACGACACCTTCGATTCTTATGAAACGGTACAGGCCAAGCTGCTCACCGGCCACTCCGGTTATGACCTGATCGTGTTGAACGCCTCCCTGGCGCCACCGCTGATCAAGGCCAAGGTGTTCCAGCCGCTGGACAAGAAGCTGCTGCCGGGCTGGACCAACCTGGACCCGAAAGTCCTGGAGGATCTGCAAGGGTATGACCCGGGCACCGCCTACTCGGCGCCTTATACCTGGGGCAGCAACGGCGTCACCTACAACGTCGACAAGATCAAGGAACGCATGCCGGACGCGCCGATCGGCTCGCTGGCGATGATCTTCGACCCCAAGATCGTCTCGCGCTTCGCCGATTGCGGCGTGACCCTGCTCGATGCCCCGACCGAAGTCATCCCCATGGCCCTGAAGTACCTGGGACGCGACCCGAGAAGCGCCGCACCGGAGGATCTGAAAGCCGCCCAGGACTTGCTGCTGTCGGTACGGCCGTACATCCGCAAGTTCGACTCGGTCAATTACCTGACCAGCCTGCCCAACGGCGACGTGTGCATGGCCATGACCTGGTCCGGCGACTACGCCACCGCCATGGCCCGCGCCGCGGAAGCCAAGAAGAAGATCGACCTGGCCTACTTCATCCCCAAGGAAGGCTCGCTGATCTGGTTCGACAACCTGTACATCCCCGCCGACGCGCCCCACGTCGTTAATGCCCACAAGTTTCTCGAGTACCTGATGCAGCCGCAGGTGATGGCGGACGTGAGCGATTTCATCAACTACGCCAACAGCAACGCCGCCGCCACGCCGTTGTTGAACGCCGATGTGCGCAACAACCCGGCGATCTATCCCGATGCGCAAACTCGCGAGCGGCTGTTTCCGCAGAAGACCCAGGACGCCAAGGACATGCGGGCGATTACCCGGGTCTGGAGCACGGTGAAAAGCGGCATCTGATGGGTTCGATCGTTAGTCATTTCGATTAGAGGTTTATTTATGGCAACGCCTACACGCAGCGTTTTTTCCCCAGCGGACGAGTCCCGGCTGGTCAAGGCCGACAAGGCTCACCATATGCACGGCTATCACGTGTTCGACGAACACGCCGAGCAGGGTTCCTTGAACATCGTCGCAGGCGATGGCGCCTATATCTACGACACCCAAGGCAACCGCTTTCTCGATGCGGTGGGCGGCATGTGGTGCACCAACATCGGTTTGGGCCGTGAAGAAATGGCCGAGGCCATCGCTGACCAGGTCCGTCAGTTGGCCTATTCGAATCCGTTTTCCGACATGTCGAACAACGTGGCGATTCAGCTGTGCGAAAAACTCGCAAGCCTGGCCCCCGGCGACCTCGACCATGTGTTCCTCACCACCGGCGGCTCCACCGCCGTGGACACTGCCTACCGGCTGATCCAGTACTACCAGAACTGCCGTGGCAAACCCGAGAAGAAGCACGTCATCGCACGGTTCAACGCCTATCACGGCTCCACCACCCTGACCATGTCGATCGGCAACAAGGCGGCCGACCGGGTGCCGGAGTTCGATTACGCCAACCCGCTGATCCACCACGTCTCCAACCCCAACCCGTACCGCGCCCCTGATGGAATGGACGAGGCGCAGTTCCTCGAGTTCCTGGTCAAGGAATTCGAAGACAAGATCCTCTCGATTGGCGCGGACAAGGTCGCCGGGTTTTTCGCCGAGCCGATCATGGGCTCGGGCGGAGTGATCATTCCGCCCCAGGGCTATCTCAAGCGCATGTGGGACGTCTGCCAGCGCTACGACATTTTGTTCGTCGCCGACGAAGTGGTGACCTCGTTCGGGCGCCTGGGCAAGTTCTTTGCCTCTTATGATGTGTTCGACGTGCAGCCCGACATCATCACCACCGCCAAGGGCCTGACCTCGGCCTACCTGCCACTGGGTGCGTGCATCTTTTCCGAACGCATCTGGAAAGTCATCGCCGAACCGGGCAAGGGCCGCTGCTTCACCCACGGTTTCACCTACAGCGGGCATCCGGTGTGCTGCACGGCGGCGCTGAAGAACATCGAGATCATCGAGCGGGAAAACCTGCTGGCCCATGTCGATACGGTGGGCGCTTATCTGGAGGAGCGCCTGGCAACCCTGCGAGGCTTGCCGCTGGTGGGGGATGTGCGCTGCCAGAAACTCATGGCCTGCGTGGAGTTCGTCGCCGATAAACGCACCAAGGCGCTGTTCCCCGACGAGATCAACATTGGCGAGAAAATCCATGTGCGGGCCCAGGCCCGGGGCTTGCTGGTGCGGCCGATCATGCACCTCAACGTGATGTCGCCACCATTGATCCTGACGTTTGCCCAGGTCGATGAAATCGTCGAGACCCTGCGCGAATGCATTCTGGAGGTGGCCGCCGAGCTTGAAGCGAGCGGACAGTACGCGGGCCAATGATTTCGTCAGTCAGGCTGTTACCAAGGGCTTGTCCAGCCGCTAGACTGCGGGGCATGAGCAAACCAGACGACGATACGCTGATCGCGGTGCCCTTCGGGGCATTGCACAAATGGCATGGGGGAATGCGCGAGGCATTCGCCCATGTCGATGAGCCCGACGCCCTGCAACACCTGGCGTCAGCGTTGGCGCAACTGGTGTCCGTCGAGTCGATGATGATCAGCCTGGAGCGCAAGGACCGCGCGCCCCAGTTGCTGCATCAGCGCGGGATCGCCCAGGAGTATCAGGTGTCGATCCTGGAACGCTATTTTGCCGGGGGTTATTTGCTCGACCCGTTCTGCCTGGCGGTGGAGCAGGGCTTGGCGCAAGGCTTCTATCACCTGGAGGAAATTGCCCCGGACAATTTCTTCGACAGTGACTACTACAAATCCTATTACCTGAAGGCTGGCTGTTCGGAAGACAGCTACTACATCGTCGATACCGGCAATGACACGAAGATTTCCGTCAGCCTCTATCAGGGCTTCGGCGGTGAATGCCTGAGCGCCGAACAGCTGAACCTGCTGCGCGCCGTGGAACCGCTGGTGCGTGAATTCATCAGCGAGTTCAGTCAGCGTGGATTGCTGCGCAGTGGCGAGATCCAGTGCGATAAAGAGCAGGGCGTGCGCGATGATCTCAAGCACCGGGTGCAGTCGGCGTTCGAGCATTTCGGCAGCGACTTGCTCACCGAGCGTGAGCGGCAGGTGGCGCACATGGTGTTGCGCGGGCATTCGGTGAAATCCACGGCCAGCCAGATGAACATCTCACCGGAAACCGTGCGCATGCACCGCAAGAACCTGTACCTGAAGCTGGAGGTGGGTTCGCAGTCGGAGTTGTTTGCACTGTTTATCGAGTGGTTGCGCAGGCATTAACAAGCAAAAGATCGCAGCCTGCGGCAGCTCCTACACCGATCCGGTACAACCGCCATTTCGCGAATGCACCCAATCCCTGTAGGAGCTGCCGCAGGCTGCGATCTTTTGACTTTAAGGATTAGTCCTCACGCTTGACCACCAAAGTCAAAATGTCATAACTGGCTACCAACTCTCCCAACTGGTTGGTCACTTCCACATCCCAAGCCACCACCCCTTGCGGAACGCCTTGCGGGCTCTTCTTGCCCTGGTCGATCTTGCGTTTGCAGGTCAGGCGCGCCTGGATGGTGTCGCCGATGCCGACCGGGTTGATGAAGCGCAGGGTGTCGAGGCCGTAGTTGGCCAGCACCGGGCCGACGCCGGGGAGACGAACAGGCCGGCCGCCGCCGACAGTACGAAGTAGCCGTGGGCGATGCGCTTGCCGAACTGCGATTCCTTGGCGGCGATGTCGTCGAAGTGCATGTAGAAGTGGTCGCCCGACAGGCAGCCGAAATTCACCAGGTCCGCTTCGGTGACGGTGCGGCGGTGAGTCAGCAGCGATTCGCCGATCTGCAGGTCCTGGAAGTGGCGACGGAACGGATGTACCTCGGTCTCGATGACCTTGGCCCCGCGCACGTACTCACCGGTGACCGCCGCCAGCATGGTTGGCGAACCTTGCACCGCCGCGCGTTGCAGGTAGTGTTTCACCGCGCGCAGGCCGCCGAGTTCTTCACCACCGCCGGCACGCCCCGGGCCGCCGTGCTTGAGTTGTGGCAGCGGCGAGCCGTGGCCGGTGGATTCGCCGGCACAATGGCGATCCAGTACCAGCAAACGACCGTGCCAGGCCGCCGCGACCGGGATGGCCTTGGCGGCGATTTGCGGATCCTTGGTCACCAGGCTGGCCACCAGGCTGCCTTTGCCGCGCGCGGCCAGGGCCAGTGCTTCGTCCAGATCGTCGTAGGCCATCAGGGTGCTGACCGGGCCGAACGCTTCGATGTCGTGGGCACCGCCCTCGGCATGGGGGTCGCGGGCCTGCAACAGGGTCGGAGCAAAGAACGCGCCTTTGTCGACATTTTCACCACGGGGTTCGAAACCATCGCGGGCACCGAACAGCATGTCACTGCTCTGCAACAGCGCTTCCAGGCGTTCGGCCACGTCTTTGTGCTGGTCGTGGGAAGCCAGTGCGCCCATGCGCACGCCTTCCACCGACGGATCACCGACCACCACTTTGGCCAGGCGATCACGCAAGCGGGTAGCAACTGCATCGATGTGTTTGGCCGGCACGATGGCGCGGCGGATGGCGGTGCATTTCTGCCCGGCCTTGGTGGTCATTTCCCGGGCGACTTCCTTGATGAACAGCTCGAACTCTTCATCATCCGGGGTCACGTCCGGGGCGAGAATGGCGCAGTTCAGTGAGTCGGCTTCGGCGTTGAACGGCACCGAATTGCGGATCAGGTTCGGGTTGACCCGCAGCTTGGCCGCGGTGTCGGCGGAACCGGTGAAGGTCACCACGTCCTGGCCTTGCAGGCGGTCAAGCAGGTCGCCGGTGCTGCCGATGATCAGTTGCAGGCTGCCCGCTGGCAGCAGGCCGGATTCGTCCATCAGGCGCACCACGGCTTCGGTCAGGTAGCTGGTGGCGCTGGCCGGTTTGACGATGCACGGCATGCCGGCGAGGAAGCTCGGGGCGAACTTTTCCAGCATGCCCCAGATCGGGAAGTTGAACGCGTTGATGTGCACCGCCAGACCGCCGCGAGGCACCAGAATATGAGTGCCGGCGAAGGTGCCCATTTTGCTCAGCTGCATGGCCGGGCCTTCGTGGACAATATTGCCCGACGGCAGCTCCCGCGAACCGAGGCTGGCATAGGTAAACAGCGTGCTGTTGCCGCCCTCGATGTCGATCCAGCTGTCGGCGCGGGTCGCGCCGCTGTGGTGGGAAATCGCGTAGAGCTGTTCTTTGCGCTCGCTCAGGTACAAGGCCAAAGCCTTGAGACGCTGGGCGCGTTGCTGGAAGTCCAGCGCCATCAAGCCGCTGATGCCCTGGCGACGGCCATGTTCGATGGCCTCGGCGAAGTCCGGGCGCTCCTCATGGGTGCGGGCGATTTCATGGCCGTCAATGGCACTGCGCAGCACTTGTGCGCCCTGTTGGCCGATCCAGCGACCGGCGATGAAACTCTGCAGGGTAGGGGCATGCAGGGTAGGGGCGTGAGACATCACGATTGCTCCTGGTTATGAAGGGGTGTGGCGCGGTCGCGACCGCGCCATTCGGGAATTACCAAAGCGCCAGGGTGTAGCCGACGATCAGCCGGTTTTCATCCAGGTCGGTCGTCAAGCCATTGCCGGAACGGAAGGTCACGTTGCGCCAGCGCAGGCTGACGTTCTTGAACACACCGCTCTGGATGACGTAGTTGATATCGGTGTCGCGCTCCCATTCGCTGCCGTTGTCGACCCTGCCCGCGTTGACATGGCTGCCGTCGGTGTAGCGGGTCATGAAGGTCAGGCCGGGAATGCCTTGCGCCGCGAAGTCATAGTCGTAACGCAGCTGCCAGGAATCCTCGTCGGCGCGGGTAAAGGTGTTGAAGGTCACCAGGTTGACCACGTACGGATCGCCGCCGTTGAGGAACGGAAAGGCGCTGTCGCCGGACAATTGCTGGTAGGCGGCACTGACCTTGTGGGCTCCGTGGGACAGCGTGAACATGCCGTTGAAGTTGCGGTTGTCGATGCGCCCGGCCCGTTCGGCGCCGTCGCCCCGGCTGTCGAAATAACGCAGGTCGCTGCGCAGGTTGAAGCCGTTGCCCAGCGGTTGCGTATGCACCAGTCCGGCGAATTGCTGGCGATAGATCTGGTCGAGCTTGCCGTAGTAGTAGCTCAGGTTCAGTTGCGGACTGAACGCGTAGCTGCCGCCGCCGAAGTCGAAGCTATCGCTGGTGGCGGCGGCGTAGCCGATGTCATCGTTGCTGGAGGAGTCGCGCAGGTTGGCCTTGGTCAGGCGTCCGGCATTTACCGTCAGGCCGTCGATTTCCTGGCTGGTCAGCAAGCCACCTTCAAAGGTCGAGCTCAACAAGCGTGTGTCGTTGTAGGTCACCACTGGCAACAAGGGTTGCAGGGTGCCGAGCTTCAACACGCTTTTGGAGACCCGCAATTTGCCGGTCAGGCCCAGTTCGCTGTAATTGTCGTCGGGCTCATGGCTCTGCGGGCCGAACGGCAGCAGGCCGGTACCACGGCGGTCCGGGCTGGAGTCGAGCTTGAGCCCCAGCTCCCCCAGTGCGTCGAGACCGAAACCGAAGGTGCCGTCGGTGAACCCGGACTCAATGCGCGCAGTGAATCCCTGGGCCCATTCTTCGGCCTTGGATTGCGGCGCGTTGTCCTGACGGAAGTCACGGTTGATGTATTGGTTGCGCATATCAATACGGGCCTTGCTGTCGCCGATGAAGTCGGCCATGGCGCAAGGCGCGATCATGGGCAGAGTCAATGCGGCGGCCAGTGAAAACAGTGATGGGTAAGACGTGGTACGTGCGGGTGTCATTATTTTTATTCCCTGCCAACTGTTCGGTCGTCGTTTAGTGTTTGCTGGCGCCGGTGGCACCGATGCCGGTCATCGAGCGGATGAACTGCGCCAGATAACGGCCACGCTCAAGGGCTGCACGGGGCGAGGTGTCGGTGACGGAAAACAGCCATGCACTGAAGAACGCCAGGCTCATGGAAAACAGTGCCGGGTTGGAGTACGGGAACAGCGCCTTGTCGTGATGCATCACGTTGACCCACACCGCGGGGCTCAGCACCAGCAACACAATCGCCGAAACCAGTCCGGACAGACTGCCGAGGACCGCGCCGCGGGTGGTCAGGCCTTTCCAGTACATCGAGAGGAACAGCACCGGGAAATTCACCGACGCGGCGATGGCCAGCACCAGGCCTGAGAGGAAGGCGATGTTCTGCGATTCGAACAGCAGGCCGAGGATGATCGCCAGCACACCGATGCACAGGGTGGCGATTCGCGACACGCGCATCTCTTGCTGCTCGCTCGCCTGGCCCTTGCGCATCACGCAGGCATACAGGTCGTGGGACACGGCCGAGGCGCCGGACAGCGCCAGCCCGGCAACCACCGCCAGGATGGTGGCGAAGGCGACCGCCGAGATGAAGCCGAGGAACAGGTTGCCGCCTACTGCCTGGGCCAGGTGCACGGCGATCATGTTGCCGCCGCCGATGATCGCGCCGCTGGCGTCACGGAACGCCGGATCGGTGCCGACCATGACGATGGCGCCGAAGCCGACGATGATCAGCAGCAAGTAGAAGTAGCCGATGAAACCGGTGGCGTAGAACACGCTTTTACGCGCTTCCCTGGCATCGCTGACGGTGAAGAAGCGCATCAGGATGTGCGGCAGGCCGGCGGTGCCGAACATCATGCCCAGCCCCAGGGAAATCGCGTCGATCGGGTTGGACAGCAAACCGCCGGGGGCCATGATCGCGTTGCCCTTGGCATGCACGGCGGTGGCACCGGCAAACATCGCCTCAGTGCTGAAACCGAAGTGCTTGAGCACCATGAACGCCATGAAGCTGGTGCCGAACAACAGCATCACCGCCTTGATGATCTGCACCCAGGTGGTGGCGAGCATGCCGCCGAAGGTCACGTAGAACACCATCAACACGCCGACCAGCATCACCGCATAGAGGTAGTCGATGCCGAACAGCAACTCGATCAGCTTGCCGGCGCCGACCATTTGCGCCACAAGGTACATCAGGGCCACGGTCAGGGTGCCGAAGGCCGAGGTCAGGCGCACCGGGGTCTGTTCCAGGCGATAGGAAACCACGTCGGCAAAGGTGTACTTGCCCAGGTTACGCAGGCGTTCGGCAATCAGGAACAGGATGATCGGCCAGCCGGCCAGCACGCCCAAGGCGTAGAGCAAACCGTCGTAGCCATTGAGGAACATCATCGCGGAAATGCCGAGGAACGAGGCTGCCGAGATCATGTCGCCGGCAATCGCCAGGCCGTTCTGGAAACCGGTCATGCCGCCGCCAGCGGTGTAAAAGTCGCTGGTTGAGCGGGTGCGAAGTGCCGCCCAGCGAGTGACGCCAAGGGTGAACAGTACGAACACCAGGAACATGCCGATGGCGTTCCAGTTCAGCGGACGGGACGCGCCGTCGGCGGCCATCGCAACATCAGTGACAGCCGCCAGCGGCAGCAGGAACAGCGCGAGAAGGCGGTTCATCGGGCGCACTCCTGCTTGAGTTTTTCATTCAGCGGGTCGATCACGTTGTTGGCGCGATAGACATAGAACCCGGTCAGCGCAAAGGCCAGCCCGACGATGACGACACCCACCAGCATGCCCACGGTGGTCACGCCGCCGCTCAAGGATTGGCCGAGGGTAGAAGGGGAGAAAGCCACCAACAGCACGAAGCCGTAGTAAATCACCAGCATGGCCAGGCTCAGTGACCAGTACAGCTTCTGTTTACGGCGAACCAGCTGGATGAAATCCGGGTGCTGGCGAATGAGTTCTACTTCCTGGGGTGTCATGACGCGCGCTCCTTTGTTGTTTTTGTTTTGGGTGAAACGGTTGAAAAGATCGCAGCCTGCGGCAGCTCCTACACAGGCATCCGGGCAAGCACATCCCCTGTAGGAGCTGCCGAAGGCTGCGATCTTTCAGAGCTGATCGAAATCCAGCACCACCTTGTCGCTGATCGGGAAGGCCTGGCACGACAGCACGTAGCCGGCGGCCACTTCGTAGTCTTCCAGGGCGTGGTTGCTGTCCATTTCCACTTCGCCTTCGATGACCTTGCACTTGCAGGTCGAGCACACGCCGGCCTTGCACGAGTAGGGCAGCTCCGCACCTTGCTCGTTGCCCGCTTCGAGGATGCTCATGCTGTTGCGCGGCAGGTCGAAGGCCAGGGCGCGGCCGTCGCTGATCACGGTGATCTGGCTGACCGCCGCATCCACTTGCCGGGCGGCTTCGCGGGCGGCGCGTTTTTGCTCGCTGCCGGCGGCGGCGAACAGTTCGAAATGGATGCGCTCAGGTTGCATGCCCTTGGCCTTGAGGCTGTCGCGCACGGTCTCGGTCATTTCCTGCGGGCCACAGATGAATGCCGCGTCGAGGGCTTTGACGTCGAGCCAGCGGCTGAACAGTTGCTCGCACTTGTCGGCGTTGATCCGGCCGTTGTACAGGTCGACATCCTGCTGCTCGCGGCTGAACACGAAGATCAGGTTCAGGCGTTGCAGGTAGCGGTTTTTCAGGTCTTCGAGCTGCTCGCGGAACAGCGCGCCGGAGCTGGAGCGGTTGCCGTACAGCAGGGTGACGCGGCTGTGGAGCTCGGTTTGCAGGGTGGTCTTGATGATCGACAGGATCGGCGTGATGCCGCTGCCCGCCGCCACGGCCAGGTAATTGCCATGGCGTGCCGGGTCGAGTTCGACGCAGAAGTGCCCGGCGGGCGGCATCACTTCCAGGGTGTGTCCGGCTTTCAGCTGTTCGTTGGCAAACGCCGAGAAACGTCCGCCGGTGACACGTTTGACGGCAATGCGCAGTTCACCGTCGTTGACCCCTGTGCAGATCGAATAGGAGCGGCGTACTTCTTCGCCGTCCAGTTGGGTGCGCATCACCAGGTGCTGGCCCTGGGTGAAGTGGAAGCTGTCCTGCAAGTGCTGCGGAATCTCGAAGGCGATGGACACCGCGTCACGGGTCTCGGCGCGCACGTCCTTGATGGTCAGGCTGTGAAATTTGCTCATTGTTGTTCTCCAGCTGGGACGGCCGATTCGCCGCTCAGATGCACTTGAAATAGTCGAACGGTTCCCGGCAATCGACGCAGCGGTACAGCGCCTTGCAGGCGGTGGAGCCGAACTGGCTGAGGACCTCGGTGTGGGCGCTGCCGCATTGCGGGCACACAACCTGCGGGCTTTCGCCGAGCAGGCTGCGTTTGCTGGTGCTGCCCTCGGGCGGTGCGATGCCGTAGGCGCGCAGGCGTTCGCGACCGCTGGCGCTGATCCAGTCGGTGGTCCAGGCCGGGGTCAACTTGCGCTCCAATTGCGGCGCCTTGAATCCGGCGAGTTCCAGCGCTTCGCGGATGTCGCTCTCGATCACTTCGGTGGCGGGGCAACCGGAGTAGGTCGGCGTGACCACCACGTGCAGGTGGCCGGCCTGCCAGTCCAGGTCCCGGACGATGCCCAGGTCGACCACGCTGACCACGGGCACTTCCGGGTCCATGACCTCTGCCAGAATCGCCCACGCGGCAGCCAGGTCGGTCGGTTGAGCCGGCCGGGCACCGAGGTCGCTGGCGATCAGCTCACCAGGTTGCATCGGGGTACGCTCGTGGCAGGAACTGCATTTCGGCCAGCAGGATGCCCAGGTGTTCGGTGTGCAGGCCCTTGCGTGCATTCAGATAGAAGTAGTTCGGCGCCGCAGGAACGGGCAGGGTAGCGCTGGTGAAAATCTGCTCGACCTTGGCCTGCCACTGGGCGGCCACGCTGGCGATGTCCGGGGTGATGCCGGCTTCGCACAAGTGCTGCTCGCTGGCATCAAAGGCGATCAGTTCGACGGTGAAGCGCCAGACTTCGGGGATGGCCGCGAGCATGCGCTTGTGGCTTTCCTCGGTGCCGTCACCCATACGCTCGATCCACTCGCCGGAGCGGCGCAGGTGGTAAGTCACTTCCTTCACCGCCTTGGCGGCGATCCCGGCAATGCGTTCGTCGCTGGACTGGCTCAGGCCCTGCAGCACCGGCAGATGCCAGGCGTCATACAGGAACTGTTTGAGCATGGTCACCGCGAAGTCCCCGTTGGGTTGTTCCACCAGCAGCAGGTTGCGATAAGCGCGCTCGTCACGACGGAACGCCAGGTGATCGGCATCGTGGCCGTCGTCCAGCAGTTCAGCGGCGTATTCTAGCCAGTTGCGCGCCTGGCCCACCAGGTCGAGGCCGACGTTCATCAGCGCCAGCTCTTCTTCCAGCGCCGGGGCCTTGCCGCACCATTGGCACAGGCGCTGGCCCTGGATCAGGGTGCTGTCGCCGAGGCGCAGCAGGTATTCGATCAGATCAGTCTTGTTGTCCATGGTCGACCTCACATGTGCCCGACTTCGGCCGGCAGCTCGTAGAAGCTGGCGTGGCGGTAGACCTTGTCGTCCGACGGATCGAACAGCGGGTCTTTTTCGTCTGGCGACGAGGCGGTGATCAATGCCGAAGGCACCACCCACAGGCTCACGCCTTCACTGCGACGGGTGTAGAGCTCGCGCGCGTTCTCGATGGCCATGGTGGTGTCGGCGGCATGTACGCTGCCGACGTGCTTGTGGTTGAGGCCGTGCTTGCTGCGCACGAAGACTTCGAAGAGGGTCCACTCGGACATTTCAGTTACTCCACATCGATTGCTTCTGTAGGAGCTGCCGCAGGCTGCGATCTTTTGGCGGCTTCGAAACCGCTGAAGATCAAGATCAAAAGATCGCAGCCTTCGGCAGCTCCTACAGGGGGGCGGATTGCCTTATGCGGCGTTCTTGTTTTGTTTTTTGCGGGCGTGGGCGACGGCGGCTTCACGGACCCAGGCACCGTCTTCAATCGCCTTGCGGCGGGTGGCGACGCGTTCCTGGTTGCACGGGCCGTTGCCCTTGAGCACTTCGTAGAATTCGTTCCACTGGATTTCGCCGAAGTCGTAATGACCGCGTTCGGCGTTCCATTTCAGGTCCGGGTCGGGGCAGGTGCAGCCCAGCAGCTCCAGTTGCGGGATGGTCTGGTCGATGAAGCGCTGGCGCAGTTCGTCGTTGCTCTGGCGCTTGATTTTCCAGGCCATGGACTGGGCGCTGTTCGGCGAGTGTTCGTCGCTCGGGCCAAACATCATCAGCGACGGCCACCACAGGCGGTTGATCGCGTCCTGGACCATGTCTTTTTGCGCCTGGTTGCCGTGGCGCATCATGGTCAGGAGGATTTCGTAGCCCTGGCGCTGGTGGAAGCTCTCTTCCTTGCAGATGCGGATCATCGCCCGGGAGTACGGGCCGTAGGAGGTGCGCTGCAGCACCACCTGGTTGACGATCGCCGCGCCATCCACCAGCCAGCCCACCGCGCCCATGTCGGCCCAGTTCAGCGTCGGGTAATTGAAGATGCTCGAGTACTTGGCCTTGCCGCTGTGCAGCTTGGCGACTTCTTCGTCGCGGTCGGCGCCCAGGGTTTCCATGGCGCTGTACAGGTACAGGCCGTGGCCGGCTTCGTCCTGGATCTTGGCCATCAGTTGCAGTTTGCGTTTGAGCGACGGCGCGCGGGTGACCCAGTTGCCTTCGGGCAGCATGCCGACGATTTCGGAGTGGGCGTGCTGGGAAATCTGCCGGACCAGGGTCTGGCGATAGGCATCTGGCATCCAGTTCTTGGCTTCGATCTTGATTTCTGAATCGATTTTTTCCTGGAAGGCGCGTTCCTGTTCGGACATCTCCGAGAGGTCCTTGATGCGCTTGACGCCTGTTTCTACGAGCTGTGCGTACATTTTTGAGTTCCCGCCTTGAATCTGTTCTGGGGCATGGGGGACTTTATAAGCGATACAGAATTTAATATCAAACACAAAATGACGTGTCGTATTTGTTTTTTGTATCGCTTTGGGGGGGTGGTTCTTTGGGAGGGGGTACATATCCGTTTCTTGGGTAGCGGCGGCTGGCGGTTTCGCCCTTACGGCGACTTACTTTTTTTACAAGCGCCTAAAAAAAGTAAGCAAAAAAACGCTCGCCCCGAACGTACGGCCCCTCGCTAAGGCTCGGGGTTCCTTCGCTCCGGCATTCATCCGGGGGCATCGCCTCCGGTCGGCTTCGCTCGACCTCCTCTCGATGTGTTCGGCTGCGCCGAACGGCGCTGCGCGCCCATCCCCGGATGAACGCCTCCGCTCAGCCTGCCGAGGGGGCGGGTGGATCAAGATCAAGAGCTGCAGGCGAGCTAACGCTCGGCCTGATGAGTGGTGAGAAGCGGCGCGGTGTGAGCTGCTCTGCTTTTGCTCTTCTGTGGGAGCGAGCTTGGTCCGGGCGGCGTTCCGACGATGGCGGCCTGCCAGCCGACCTGGTTTTGCTGCTGCATACGGTCCAATTGTCGGAGCGGGCTTGCTCGCGAAGACGGCCTGCCAGCCGACCGAAATCTTGCTGATGTACTGAGTACCTGCGGGAGTGAGCTTGGTCCGGGCGGCGTTCCGACGATAGCGGTCTACCGGCTGACCAGGTACCTCCCAGACGAACGACCCCAGCAAACAGGCCGGCCGGTAGGCCACCTCGGACGCTGTTGCGGTGTACGCCCCCTCGTGAGGCCGAATGTCAGGGGCAAGAGCCCTTGGTTACTTGGGGCCGGGCGGCGTTCCGCTTTTCCAAGTGACTCGCTGTAAGAGCGAAACCCTAAGTGGCCGTTACCGCAGCAACGGATATGTACACCCACAAAACAATCATCGACTGACACAAAGCCATCGCGAGCAAGCTCGCTCCCACAGGGATTGCGCTCGGCTCCAGAGCCAGTAAAGCCCCGGCAAAAAAAAGCCCCGCAAAAAGCGGGGCCATAAAGGGTGCAGCAGTCATGCTTTAGGACGTTTATCCAGCACGTGGCAAGCCTTGCCCTCCGACCGCTTGATCGAATGAAACGGCTGCAAAACAATCCGCGAACTGATCCCGATGTACGTCTTGATGTGCTTGCTCAACTCCCCGCAAACAGCCTTCTGCTGTTCATCGGTCAGGTGCTGGTGCTCAGCCTTGAGCTCGACATGCACATCCACGCTGTCCAGGTTGCCATTGCGATACAGATGGATCTCATAGCACTCGGCAAGTTGTTTGACTTTCAGAACCTGTTCCTCGATCTGCGTCGGAAACACGTTGACCCCGCGGATGATCAGCATGTCATCGCTGCGCCCTGTGATCTTGTCGATGCGTCGCATCGGCCGTGCGGTGCCCGGCAGCAGGCGCGTCAGGTCGCGGGTGCGGTAGCGGATCATCGGCAGGGCTTCTTTGCTCAGGGACGTGAACACCAGTTCGCCCATCTGCCCGTCCGGCAGCACTTCGCCGGTGACCGGGTCGATGATTTCCGGGTAGAAGTGGTCTTCCCAGATGGTCGGGCCGTCCTTGGTTTCCGCGCATTCCATGGCGACACCTGGCCCCATGATTTCCGACAGGCCGTAGATGTCCAGGGCGGTGATGCCCAGGCGTTGTTCGATGGCGCTGCGCAGTTCGGCGGTCCACGGCTCGGCGCCGAAGATGCCCAGGCGCAGGGCCAGTTTGTGCGGGTCGATGCCCTGGCGCTCGATTTCATCGGCGATGTTGAGCATGTAGGACGGCGTGACCATGATGATGTCCGGCTGGAAATCCTTGATCAGTTGCACCTGTTTTTCGGTCTGGCCACCGGACATCGGAATTACCGTGCAACCCAGGCGTTCGGCGCCGTAGTGCGCGCCGAGGCCGCCGGTGAACAGGCCGTAGCCATAGGAAATGTGCACCTTGTCGCCACGTCGGCCACCGCCAGCGCGGATCGAGCGCGCCACCACGTTGGCCCAGGTGTCGATGTCATTCTGGGTGTAGCCGACCACGGTGGGTTTGCCGGTGGTGCCGCTGGAGGCGTGCAGGCGCACGATGTCGTGCATCGGCACGGCAAACATGCCATAGGGGTAGTTGTCCCGCAGGTCGGACTTGGTGGTGAAAGGGAATTTCGCCAGGTCGTCCAGGGACTTGATGTCGTCCGGGTGCACGCCCAACGCATCGAAACGCTGACGGTACAGCGGCACGTTGTTGTAGGCGTGGTTCAGGCTCCAGCGCAGGCGCTCCAGCTGATGCTGGCGCAACTCGTCGATGCTGGCGGTTTCCAGCGGGTCCAGCACAGGATCCAGCACGGCTTTGGCTATTGGCATGTTCATGTGTTCACTCGAATTGTTTTTGTGTTCCAGCCCTTTTGCACAAGGGCTTTGAGTGCATGCCCCAAGGATACCTCTCGGCTCCTTGGGAATCGCGATTCTTTAGTGGGATAGACGCTCGATGATCAGCGCGATCCCCTGGCCTACACCGATGCACATGGTGCACAGGGCGTAGCGGCCGTTACGTTCTTCCAGTTCGTGCAGGGCAGTAGTGACCAAACGTGCGCCGCTCATGCCCAGTGGATGGCCCAGGGCGATGGCGCCGCCGTTGGGGTTGACCCGTGGATCGGTGTCGCTCAGGCCCAGCTCGCGCAGCACCGCCAGGCCTTGTGCGGCGAAGGCTTCGTTGAGTTCGATCACGTCCATGTCGGCCAGGCTCAGGTTGGCCACCTCCAGCACCTTGCGGGTGGCCGGCACCGGGCCGATGCCCATGATCCGTGGTTCAACGCCGGCAGTGGCCATGGCCACGACCCGACCACGGGCGGTCAGGCCGTGGCGTTTGGCGACTTCCGGGCTGGCCAGCAGCAGGGCGCAGGCCCCGTCGTTGACTCCGGAGGCGTTGCCGGCGGTGATGCTGCCGCCTTCGCGGAACGGCGTGCCGAGTTTGGCCAACTGTTCAAGGGTGGTGTCGCCACGCGGGTGTTCGTCGTGCTCGACCACTTTGGCCGGGCCTTTGCGCTGTGGGATTTCCACCGCGACGATTTCCCCGGCCAGACGTCCGTTGGCCTGGGCGGCAGCAGCGCGTTGCTGGCTACGCAGGGCGAACGCATCTTGATCTGCCCGGGAGATGTTGAACTGTTCGGCGACGTTCTCTGCCGTTTCCGGCATGGAGTCGATGCCGTAGGCCTTTTTCATCAGCGGATTGACGAAGCGCCAGCCGATGGTGGTGTCGAAGATTTCGGCCGACCGGGAAAACGCCTGCTCGGCCTTGCCCATCACCAGCGGCGCGCGGGACATGGATTCGACGCCACCGACCAGCATCAGCCCGGTTTCGCCGCTGCGAATGGCCCGGGCGGCGGTGCCGATGGCATCGAGTCCGGAGCCGCACAGGCGATTGAGGGTGGTGCCCGGCACGCTGACCGGCAACCCGGCCAGCAACGCCGACATGCGCGCGACGTTGCGGTTGTCTTCGCCGGCCTGGTTGGCGCAGCCGTAGATCACATCATCGACCGTGTTCCAGTCCACTTGTGGGTGACGGCGCAGCAGTTCGCGCAGGGGCACCGCACCGAGGTCGTCGGCGCGCACGCTGCTCAGGACGCCGGCGTAACGGCCAATCGGGGTCCGGACTGCGTCGATGATCAAGGCGTCATTCATTGGGGGTCTCCTGCGTCAGCACCGGGCCGCGCACTTTGTAGGATTTGCCGTGGAACAGGGCGATCAACTGGCCCTGCTGGTTTTCGATGCGCACGTCATAGTTGCCGGTGCGACCGGAACGGCTCTGCTCGATGCAGTCGGCGTTCAGCGTGTCACCCAGGCGTGCCGGGGCGATGTAGTCGATGCTGCAACCGATGGCCACGGTGGCTTCGTTGTAGCTGTTGCAGGCAAAGGCGAACGCCGAATCAGCCAGCGCGAACAGGTAGCCGCCGTGGCAGGTGCCGTGGCCCTGGACCATGTCGGCGCGCACGGTCATGCCCACTCGCGAGCAACCGGGCCCGGCCGAGAGCAGGCGCATGCCCATGCCCTGGCTGGCGGCGTCGCGCTGGAACAGCGATTGCGCGCATTCACTGGCCAGGGTCATGGATTCATGGTTAGTCATGGAATGTTCTCCCTTCGGCGACGCGACGGCGCAGCAGCAGCGACGGCCGGTAGCGTTCTTCGCCATAACTGGCTTGCAGGTTTTCCAGCGTTTCAAGAATGTGCGACAGGCCAATGGCATCGGCCCAGGCCAGCGGCCCTTGCGGATAATTGACCCCGGCGCGCATAGCCAGGTCGATGTCGGCGGCCGAGGCCACGCCTTGCAGCAGGGCGTCGGCGGCCTCGTTGGCGAGCATCGCCACGGTGCGCAGGACGGCGAGGGCCGGGCTGTCGCTGAGCAGGCTGACCTTGAGGCCGGCCCGTTGCAGCAGGGCAACGCCTTGTTCGAGGGCCTGCGGATCAATGCCTGCCGCATGGCTGATGGCGATGCGTTTGGCATTGCCGTAATCGAACGCCAGGTCCAGCAGGATCAGGTTGCGCAGCCCGTCTTCGCGAGCCCGCTGGCAGGCCGTGCGCCCGTCGCTCAAGGCCAGCACGGCATCACCGACCCGCAGCAAGCCTTGGCCGTCGCGCTGGACGATCTCGACGCCTTGTTCATGCAAGCGTGGGAGCAAGCCTTTGGCGATACCGAGGTCGCCTTCCACGGCACAAACCCCGACCTTTGCAGCGCTGCTGATTTCAGTGGCGTGCGGGCGCTCCGCGCCTTGGGCGTAGCTGTAGAAACCCTGGCCGCTCTTGCGTCCCAGGCGCCCGCCGTCCACCAGTTCTTTCTGGATCAGCGACGGCAGGAAGCGCGTGTCCTGGTAATAGGCGTCGAACACCGAGCAGGTCACGGCGTAGTTGACGTCGTGGCCGATCAAATCCGTCAGTTCGAACGCGCCCATGGCAAAACCACCGGCTTCGCGCATCAGCGCATCCAGGGTCGGGCAATCGGCCGCGCCTTCCTGCAACAGACGCAGACTTTCGGCATAGAACGGCCGGGCCACGCGGTTGACGATAAAGCCCGGCGTGGAGCGGGTGTGCACCGGTTTTTTGCCCCAGGCCCTGGTGGTGTCGTACAGGCACTCGGCGAGCGCCGGATCGCTGGCCAGGCCGCAGACCACTTCCACCAGCGCCATGACCGGTGCCGGGTTGAAGAAGTGCAGGCCGAGCAGGCGTTGTGGATGTTCAAGCTGCGCGGCGATGCTGGTGATCGACAGCGACGAGGTGTTGCTGGCGAGGATGCAATGCTCGCCGCAGATGCCTTCGAGCTGGCGGAACAGCGCGCGCTTGACCTCGAGGTTCTCGACGATGGCTTCGATGATCAGGTCGCAGTCGGCCAGGACTTCGATGGCTTCCACCGCTTGCAGGCGGGCAATCGTCGCGCTGCGCGATTCGGCGGACAGCTTGCCGCTCTCGACTCGCTTGCCCAGTTGCCGATCAATGCCTTCAATCGCTTGAGCAGCAGCGCCGGGACGATTGTCCAGCAGCAATACCGGATGGCCGGCCTGGGCCGCGATCTGGGCGATACCGGCACCCATGGCCCCGGCGCCGATCACGGCGATGCGTGCGTTGGTGTTCAGTGCGCTCATGACTCAGCGCCCCTTGAAACTTGGGGCGCGTTTTTCCATGAAGGCACCGACGCCTTCACGGTAGTCCTCGCTGCGCCCGGCCAGGCGTTGCAGGTCTTTTTCCAGCTCAAGCTGTTCGTCGAAGCTGTTGCTCAGGCTGGCGTTGAGGCTGCGCTTGATCAGCGCCAGGCCGTAGGTCGGCTGGGTCGCCAGGTGGCGGGCCAGTTTCAGCGCTTCGTCGCGCAAATCGGCGTCGTCCACACACTGGTAGATCAAGCCCCATTGCTCGGCTTGTTCGGCGCTAAGGCGATTGCCCAGCAGTGTCAAAGCCTTGGCCCGAGCCATGCCGACAAGACGCGGCAGGGTCCAGGTGCCGCCGGAGTCCGGGATCAGGCCGATCTTGCAGAACGCCTGGATGAAACTGGCCGAACGTGCCGCCAGTACCAGATCGCAGGCCAGCGGAATGTTGGCGCCAGCCCCGGCCGCCACACCGTTGACCGCGCAGATCACCGGCAGCGGCAGGTCGCGCAACTGGCGGATCAACGGGTTGTAGAACTTCTCGATGGACTCGCCCAGGTCCGGCACGGCGCTGCCCGGCGCGACATTGCGGTCGCTCAGGTCTTGCCCGGCACAGAAGCCGCGCCCTTCACCGGTCAGCAGCAGTACGCGCACGTCCGGGTTCTGCCGCACTTGCTTGAGCGCTTCCTTCACTTCGCCGTGCATCTGGGTGTTGAAGCTATTGAGCTGTTCCGGCCGATTGAGGCTGAGCAGCGCGACGCCGGCGTCGATGGAAAACAGGATGTGTTCGAAGTTCATGGTCTTGGCGTTCTCTTGGCAGTCGTTCGAATTCGGATGTCAGTGGCCGCTTTATTGCCCGGTGTAAGTCGGGCTGCGTTTTTCCTGGAAGGCTGCAATGCCCTCGTCGCGGTCGCGGGTGCCGGCCAGCACGGTGAAGGCGTGGCGCTCGAAACGCAGACCGCTGGCCAGGTCGGTGTCCATGGCCTTGAGCAGTGCTTCCTTGGCCAGGCGCACCGCCAACGGTGCCTTGGCCGCAATGCTGCGGGCGATGTGCAGGGCGCGCTCGACGGTGAATTCCGGCTGGGTGACTTCGCTGACCAGGCCGGCGCGCTGGGCCTGGCGGGCGTCGATCGGCTCGCCGGTCAGCACCATTTGCATGGCCATGGATTTGCCGACGGCACGCAGCAGGCGTTGGGTGCCACCGGCGCCGGGCATGATTCCGAGGTTGATTTCCGGCTGGCCGAAGCGGGCGTCTTCACCGGCAATGATGATGTCGGCGTGCATCGCCAGTTCGCAGCCACCACCGAGGGCGAAGCCGTTGACCGCGGCGATCAGCGGTTTGCTGAAGCAGGTGATGGTTTGCCACGAAGCCTGGCGCGGGTCGTCGAGGATGCCGACCAGGTTGCGCTCGGCCATTTCCTTGATGTCGGCACCGGCGGCGAAGGCCTTGCGGCTGCCGGTAAGGACCACGGCCCGGGTGTCGGGGTCGGCTTGGGCGATGTTCAGTTCAGCGGCCAGCTCGCCCAGCAACTCGGTGGTCAGGGCGTTCAGGGCTTGCGGGCGCTGCAGGGTAATCAGGCGGACGCCAGGCTCGATCAATTCGACGGCAAGGGTCAGAGGCATGGCGGATGCTCTCACGGTGCACGCTCGGCGTGGTGCCGGCTCGTTATTGGATCGGCCGCAGGGGGCCGGTTTTGCCCAAGTATAGCTATAACGTGATACGTAAATGCAATACAAAAATAGATTTAATGTGTCTTATTGGTGGTGGTTTTGATTTTAAGGCTTTCTGCTTAAAGGTGGTGGATAGCGGGTTTTACCCAGAAAACATTGGGTTTTATGGCGATTTTAGGGGAGCACGGGTATTCGTCGGAAAGGTGCGTTTCAAGTGATACGGTTTTTAGTCTTTGTGCTGTTAAAAGTGATGTGATACAAGATGAGTCATTATTTGCATCGCTTTGTGAAGGAAGCTTCCATGACCTGCTACAGCCTTGATGGCCTGACTCCGGTGGTTGATCCGAGCGCTTATGTGCACCCGTCCGCCGTATTGATCGGTGACGTGATCATCGGCCCCCATTGCTATGTCGGTCCGCTGGCCAGTCTGCGCGGTGACTTCGGGCGGATCGTGCTGGAGGAGGGCGCCAACCTGCAGGACACCTGCGTGATGCACGGTTTTCCCGACAGCGACACCGTGGTCGAACGCAACGGCCACATCGGCCACGGCGCGGTGCTGCACGGTTGCCGGATCGGCGCCGATGCGCTGGTGGGCATGAATGCGGTGGTGATGGACAACGCCCGGATCGGCCCGCGTTCATTCGTTTCGGCGGCGGCGTTCGTCAAGGCCGGTTTCGAATGCCCGGAGCAGTCGCTGGTCATGGGCGCACCGGCCAGCATCAAGCGCAGCCTCAGCGATCAGGAAGTGGCATGGAAACAGGCCGGCACCCGGGAATATCAGCAACTGGCCCAGCGTTGCCTGACGCAGATGCAGGTCTGCGAACCGCTGAGCGAACCGGAGCCTGATCGCCCGCGGATCAGTGACAGTGGGTTGCGGCCAAAGGACAGTACCTCATGAACACCACCCCTGTAGGAGCTGCCGAAGGCTGCGATCTTTTGATCTTGATCTTTCAAAAAACAAAATCAAAAGATCGCAGCCTTCGGCAGCTCCTACGGAGTTTCGGTATATTCCTTTTCTTTTTTCCCACGGAACGCCCATGTCGTCCCTGACTCCCTTGAACCATCTGATTACCCGCTTCCAGGAGCAGACGCCGATCCGCGCCAGTTCCTTGATCATCACGTTGTACGGGGATGCCATCGAACCCCATGGCGGCACTGTGTGGCTGGGCAGCCTGATTCAGTTGCTCGAGCCCATCGGCATCAACGAGCGGCTGATCCGTACCTCTATTTTCCGCCTGACCAAGGAAGGCTGGCTGACCGCCGAGAAAGTCGGTCGTCGCAGTTACTACAGCCTGACCGGCACCGGTCGCCGGCGTTTCGACAAGGCCTTCAAGCGGGTCTACAGCACCACGATGCCGGCCTGGGACGGTTCCTGGTGCCTGGTGATGCTCTCGCAGCTGACCCAGGACAAACGCAAACAGGTGCGCGAGGAGCTGGAGTGGCAGGGCTTCGGCGCGATTTCGCCGGTGGTGCTGGCCTGTCCGCGCAGCGACCGTTCCGACGTCAACGCGACCCTGCTCGACCTCGGCGTCCAGGAGGACACCATCGTCTTCGAAACCACCGCCCAGGACGTACTGGCCTCCAAGGCGCTGCGCCTGCAGGTGCGCGAGAGCTGGAACATCGAGGAACTGGCCGCGCACTACAGCGAGTTCATCCAGTTGTTCCGACCGCTATGGCAAGCCCTGCGCGAGCAGGAAAACCTGCAACCGGCCGACTGTTTCCTGGCGCGGGTGCTGTTGATTCACGAGTACCGCAAGCTGCTGCTGCGCGACCCGCAACTGCCGGATGAGTTGCTGCCCGGCGATTGGGAAGGCCGCGCCGCCCGCCAGTTGTGCCGCAACATTTACCGTTTGATCTATGCCAAGGCCGAAGAATGGCTGAACGCCGCGCTGGAAACGGCCGACGGCCCGTTGCCGGATGTGGGTGAAAGCTTCTATCGGCGTTTTGGCGGACTGAAATAGCACGTCATTGTTCAGGGAATGGTGCGGTTCAGGAGATTCGAAGCATCCGATGTCGTGTGGATTGACGTAGACAATAAAAATAAGCCTGCGTGAGGCCTGACATGATTTCTACAACAGCACAGCGCCATGATGGGTTCGACCAGTGGATCCATCAGATCAACCAGATCTGTGGCGCCTTCAACGCACAACCCCTGGGCAGCGAATTTGCCGGGCGCATCCGCGAATACCAGAGCGACGCGCTCAAGCTCAGTTTCGTCGACGCGTGCCAGGCGCGTTTGTACCGTACGCCCCAGGAGGTCGCGGCGGGCGAGGGCGGCAAGTATTTCGCGGTGTTCCAGCTCGAAGGCACAGCGGGCATGGCCCAGGGCAACGACAAGGTCTTGCTGTCCCCCGGCGACATCACGCTGATCGATGCCGCGCGGCCCAGCGACTTCACCTACGGCGAAAACTCCCGGCAGTTGTCGCTGATCCTGCCGTATCAACTGGTCGAGCAAACCCTGCGCTTCAATCAGGTCAAGTGCGGCCACCGGATCGCCGCCACATCGCCCATTGCAATGCTCTCGCACCGGCTGATCCTCGATGCCACCCGCCAGCAGCACCTGACCCGCCAGGAAAGCGAAGCGACCCTGGAAGCGATCGTCAGCCTGCTGCGCCCGGCGATCAGCCAGACCGACGACAGCAGCGATGCCCATGAGCGGATCTTCCGCAAGACGCTGACCTGCATCGACGACAACATTCGCTCCGAAGACCTGTGCCCGGAATGGCTGGCGCGGGAAGTCGGCATGTCCACCCGTGGCCTGTACCGGATGTTTGCCAAGAAAGGATTGGTGGTGGCGCGCTACATCAAGAACCGACGCCTGGATTTGTGCGCCGAATCCCTGCGCCGGTCAGGCAAGGAGGAGAAGTTGTCGGTGCTGGGGTATTCGTGGGGGTTTTCCGATTCGAGCTACTTTTCCACTGCGTTCAAATCGCGCTTCGGCATTGCGCCGGGGGAGTATCGCAAGCGGCATGGTTGATGGGCTTCGGATCACCGAATACCCCCTGTGGGAGCTTCATCCTATACTGGACAAAGTGAAGGCCCGACTTCCTTTCCGTTTTGATCGTATATGTATTGCAGATAAAAAAGTCCATCATCATGCTTCTGAACTACACAAAAAAACGCGTCGTAAAACAAGACACTTTGCCCTGTTGGATTCGTAACGTTTATATCGACTCTCGCGTAATAAACGTGCCTGATCACCTGCTGGATACCCAACAACATGCTGCGTTGAGTGCCATCCACGAACGTGGCGAAATCGGTGGCCATGATGCTGGCGGATGCCAGGGATTCGCAGGCGTGGGCCAGCAGGTCTTCAGTACTGATGTCCGAGGCAATGACGAACATTGTGCTGGGGTTGTGGGGGGCGCAGGTGTTGAGGATGGCGGGTTTTAGGTGGAGATTGGCGGCAGGGTTGTCGGATATTGATTCGGGGGGATTGGGTGTGGGTTTGGGCGTGGTGGAGCTCCTGTAGACATTGGAACCACCAAGACCTGTCGCTAAACAAGTAAGGGTGGCGACTGTACGAAGGTTAGCGAACCGGTTACAGGCAAACCCGGCAGACCCAAAGGTCTCCGACGCACAGCCGCCATAATCAGATTGCAGACATAAATACGTATGCAATCAAGACTGTAGTGCTGATGCCCCTGTAACTGTTCGGGTCGCTAAATTAGCAGCGACACGGAAACGATAAAGACCAGGGCCAAGGCGCACAAGCCGGCGGATTCTGGCGTAGTTGTAGGCAGCGACGCAGGGCGGTGTAGCCTTGCTCCTGATCCTACAGTCATGTCCGACAAGCACATAATTGTGATCAATTGTCATCCAGTACCCCGGACCCGACTCTAACGGCTCTTTTTGAAACTCGAACTTAGGCACACCCGGTAGCACGGTATTTATCTCCAGGTATGTATATCGCCACCGGCCAACCCCTTGAACACCTGCCCCTGCTGGTTGGTAGTTCGGTAGCCGACAAGCAACTTTCTCTGAATAATTTCTGTTTCGATGCTGTCTTCTTGGAAAGTCACTTAGCCGTCCGGCTGGTTTTCTCATGCAACCGACCTCCTAAAAATCTCAGCACCAATGAATACCGCAAAAAGGCATATTACGCCCGAATAAACGAGCACTACCGCCCACTTCATACGGCATTTTATTGAGACTGGTAATCGAGCCAACTCTTCAGGGTCAAGCGTGCCATTTCGTATATGCCTGCTGGGCCAAAGCACACCACCTGACACAATAGATGCCAATATACAGCGTGAAAAAAATGAACGTCCGCCACCCCCGAATGAAGTTATTACATGACTATTTTTAAAATTACCCAGCACCACATCCAAGTCGCGAAATGCGATATAACAATTAATAGCAACACCCGTTAAAGCCAGCATCAAAGGCCCAAAAAACAAAGACAATTTTAAAACAGTAAAAGTCAATTGATCACCCTCTGCCCCTTTATACTA
Organism: Pseudomonas sp. S2_F07; assembly: GCF_054668325.1. Lineage (NCBI taxonomy): Bacteria > Pseudomonadati > Pseudomonadota > Gammaproteobacteria > Pseudomonadales > Pseudomonadaceae > Pseudomonas > Pseudomonas sp. S2_F07. The sequence continues at coordinate 1,839,228 of NZ_CP162758.1, read as the reverse complement.
TTTTTCAGTTCGCAGCCCCAACAAATCTGACGCCAACATTAGTTAATCTGCCACTTGGTGAACTCATCTAATTCCTCATCGAAAAAATTCACCGTACTTGATGCAAGCCAGCTAAATGAAGTGCCCCCGGCAAGCAGTAGTGCAATTGTGCATACCGGTGCCCCTGGCCCACACACTGCAATAACGGCACTGCCTGCCAAAATAGTCCCCACCACACCCCCTCCAATTACAGCCCCTTGTTTGATCACTTCTTTCGATTTATTTTCCGCGTTCGCGATTTCGTATGCAGCATAGGTAATAGTAACAACAATCAACACCTTACCAGCGACCCTTAACACCTTATTTCGCGTATTGTACTGAGCATTCGGCCGCGCCGAAGACTCAATAATCTCATAGTGAATTGATGTTTTTTGACGAAGTTCCAGATCAACGAACTTTTTGCCAAATTTGTCAATTGCCTTACTATCCAACAGATCCTCTAAGGTTTTAGAAATCATTTTTTTACGTTCTGCGATGGATAATCCATGCGAAGAGGTTTTCGCTCGGACCTCAATCATAATTTTGTTTCGCATCTCGTAGCAGAACTCTGCCGCCTCCTTGACCGAGACTTTGCCGGACTTCACCTGGGTTAGAACTTCAGCTTTAACCCTGCTTACATTTCGATTGTAATTATCACGCTGCCTTGCGTCACTTATAAAATCTGCAGAAAACTTTAGGGCCGCCCCCTCAAAGCTTTCAATAGCTTTTTCTAGAGTGTCATCATCAATTTCGTGTATTTTTCCAGCAAGATAGTGGCGATAAAAAGAATCCATCATAGTTACTCCGCAAGTTCCTTTAGCAATTTTTCAGTGCCACTGATGATCGTGTTTTCTTGCTTGTTCGGGCACTCCACTTCAAATTTGACGCAAGATTTTCCAGAAAAAGAATAAAAGTTCACCTTATTATCGCTATCAAATTCACCTTGCAGAGTCGCCCCGTCATCCATGGTGGCTGTGCACTTTATGCCCTGGTAGTTCAATTCAGGCGGGGCAGAAAAACTGATCCATTTTGTTGACTGCGGAAACTCAATCTTCAGCCCGCCCGGCAACAAGGTATGAGCGCTCATGGTTCGCCCTTCCTTGTCGGTTACACCGGTAAACACCTCGCCCTGTTCAGTAGTGATCCGGTAGCGTGTAAATGCTGCCGGTTCCTGAGCCTCATCTTTCAGGACGTATTCCCCGGAGTAGCCTCCGGGTAGCGGTGTTGTTGGTGTATCCAGACTGGCAGGTCCGAGCTTTTGCACATGCTTGGCACGGTGATAGATATTGCCGGGGGCGCCCTGGTCGAGGTCGCCGTCCTTCAAGCGGACAAAGACCCCTCCGCATTCCAATATCAGCTCTTTCTCAGCGCGGATGTGCACTCGGCCATCCACGCTCTCGATCCTGATATCGCCCTTCGCCAGGGCGTTCAGAAGGCCCTCAAGAGCATGCAAATCGAGGTTGCCCTTGGTCGCCTTGAGCTGCATGTCCGCACTGTGCGCGAGCAGGCTGATTCCATCCTCGGCAGTGGCGGTGATGTTCTGGCCGGCGCTGAGATCGACGTTGTGCGCGGCAACGATGGCCACGCTTTCGCTACCCGAGGACAGGCACACCGCCTCAGGGCTGAGCAGACCTATACCGGCCGGGGCATGCAGCAACAGGCCCGGTTCGGCCAAGCCATTGAGGGCCTGGGTCAGCCGCTGTTGGCTGGCGGTGTCGCCGGGGGTGACCTTGGCCCCGCGGGCCGCCTCGGCCAGGGATCGCGCCAGCGACAATGCACTTTCCAGCTGCGTTATGGCGGCGTCCATGTCGAGTTGCACGCCCTGAGCCTTCTCCTGTTTGTCCGCGCTGATGAAAATGCCCTTGCCCGCCCGAATCGCCCCCCAGGCATCGGTGCGCAACTCAAACCCCTCGCCACGCTTCTGCCGCTCGGCATCCACCACATGCCCGAGGTTGAGCTGGCTCTTGCCGCTGTGTTCGGTGCTGAGCTTGATGTGCTCCTGCCCGCGGGTATCGTCCAGCCGCAGTTTGTTGTTGGCCGGGGTGCGCAGCACGTTGCGCTTTTCGTTGTACATGGTGACGTGGTCGGGGTGCTGGCTGTCGTGCAAGGCGTGGGCGATGTAGGGCCGGTCCGGGTCGCCCTGTTCGAAGGCCACCGCCACTTCGGTGCCGGCGATCAGCGGCAGGTGCAAGCCGTGGGTGTCGCCGGCGTATGCCCGGGCCAGGCGCAGCCAGGTGCTTTCGCGACCGGCGTCCCAGGTGTCGCGGTCGAACAGGAATTGCACCCGGTAGCGGCCTTCGGCGTCGGTATCGGCGTAGGGGTTGTTTGCCTGCGCGCTGGTCACCCGGGCCGGCACGGTGCCGGCGATCAAGGGTTTTGGCGGCACATCAGGGCGAAAGCACACCGTCTGCGCATAGGGGATGGCCTGGAAGCTGCACTCGAAGCTGCGGTCGCGGGCGGCGCCGGCCTTGAGCGCGATGATCACCGCCCGCGGCGCGAAGGCCTGGGGCGCGCCGTCGGTGACTTCCAGCACCTGCCCCGGCGCCAGGCGGGGACTGCTGCTCATGCCGCGCAGGCGGGTGCGGCGGTTGAGGTAACGCTCGTGGCGCAGGCGCGCATAGAAGTAGCCGCTTTCGCACTGCACGTCTTCGGGGAAGGCATGGCGGTCGCCGAGCGCGGTGTAGGGTTCGGCGTAGTGATAGGCCTCGCCGTAGGTGCCCTTGGCGCCGCGCGTCTGGTCGATGTCGCCGTCGAGGTGCGCGCGGGAGTCACGGTGGTGGTAGGCGCGGATGTTCACGTGCTGCTCCACCACCTGGTGTTCCGACTGCAAGGCCCAGACGCTGTCCTCGCCGCTGCTGCTCAACCCGGAGAGCGGACGCAGCGGCAGTTCGACGTCGAACTGGTAGGCGCGCGGGGAGTCGTGGAATTCGACGACGTCGATACTCAGGCGTTCGTCGCTGGTGAAGCGGTACCAGATGCCGACTTCGGCCAGCAACCCGGCAATGAAGGCCAGGTCGCTTTCGCCGTATTGCATCACCTGCTCGCGCCGGGGGTATTCGCGGTGCAGGTGGAAGAGGAAGTCCTGGCCCCTGAAATCGTGGCGACTGCGCAGGATGTGCTCGACGATTTCCGGCACCGACCGGTGCTGGTAGATCCGGTATTGCCGGCCCCGCGCGAGCAGCGCCAGACGCGGTTGCAGGGTGACTTCGTAGCGCGCCTCGTCGACGGAACCGGACAGGCGTTTGAAGCCTCCGATCACCCCGTGCAAGGTGCGCAGCGGCTTGACCTCGGACGGCTCGAAGATCAGCGACGAGACCTTTTCCGGTAGCGCGTGCAGGCTGAAGCTGGCGGGTTGGCCGAGCATGAGTTCAGCGTCGATGTCGAGCTGGCTGGAGGTGAACTCGATGTGGTAGCTGAAGGGTTGGCTGAGGTGTTCTTCGCCGTGGAAGGCCAGGACGTCGAGGGGGGCGTCTACCTCTCGGACCCAGAGTGTGTGGCGGCTGTGGTCGAAGAAAACGGGCAATACGGGGTGCATGTTGCAGACCTCCCTAGTCTATCGATGCAGGCGGGGAGGCTTCGTTGCCGCCCGCGTTCAAGCGCTCGACAGCTTTCAGGAAGGTAAAAAAGGTTGATATAGGAAGATTCCGACGCTCGCGTAGGATGCATCCGAGTGTTGATGCTGCGTACCTGTAGGACCGTTCGCGATTTTGTCGGCGCCAGGTGCAGCGGCTGCTTTTCGACAGGGTTGAACCGTTCGGATCGAACGCTACTGCAGAGCGCAAAGCCTGCTTGTTTAAAAGCCCTCAAGGTTACTTCGTGAAAGCCACAGCGCCTTGCGTCGTTGCCTACAGTTACCCCAGAATCCGCCGGCTTGTGCGCTTTGGGACCGCTCGGTAACTTGCTCCGCGTCACTGATTGTCAGTGATCGGGTTTAGTCGCCCGGCTAGTTTTCCTCGGTTGTACCAGTGTCATCCAGTCAGGCATCCGCCTGCACTTGATGGTGGCTGTGCGCATGGCGTCTTCGGGCGCGCCGGGTTTTGGGAAACTTTACCGGTCGACTAACTTGCGCACGGCCACCACCCTTTTGTTTAGTCGCGAGATGGTTGTGGCCCTTACTGGAGAAAATTCCCATGTTCAAGGTCACACCGAATCCGCCGGACACCGGTCCGACATCCTCATCAGTAGAATTCGACTCAAACACCCCCCACGAACCCGCCGACCGCATCCCCTCAGCCGCCGACATCCGAGCCACTCCACGCAAACTGTGCGCGATGTTTTTCGTCAACCCGGAACTCGATACCGCAACCCTGCTGGCCCATGCCTGCGAGTCACTGGCATCGGCCAATGTCATGACCATGGATCTGGCGGATCGAACGGATGGGACAAGTCGCAATACCCTGCTGGGCATCGCGCAAGTCATCCTGTTGGGGGAGTTGGCGGTGAACCGGGCGCTGGACCGGATCGATGCGGTTGGGTAGAGGATCAGCGATCGGGATGTTGCGGGACACACTGATGGAATTGCCTGAATACTGATGGACCCTTGTGGGAGCGAGCCTGCTCGCGAAAGCGGAGTGTCAGTCGACATCATTGTCATCTGATACACCGCTTTCGCGAGCAAGCTCGCTCCCACAGGTATTGCATACGACCTGTTTACTTCGGCGAGCTGAGGTTCAGCGTCGGCGTTTCATCGAAGAAGTTCCACGGCTTGAGCAGCACATGCACCCACTCGGTCGGCATGATCGGCCACTCTTCGGCGCGGGCGATGTGGGTAGTGCCGGTGGTCAGCCAGACCACATCGTCGGTGTTCTCGATGGAGTGGTTGTCCTGGGTGAACTGCCCCAGGCCCGAGTCCTTGTCCGAGCGGTTCGGGTACTTGCCTTCCGGGTATTTTTCTTCCGGGTTGTATTGCGTCACCCACAGCTGCTTGTCCATGAAGCTGAGGCGGTGGTAGAGCCATTCGTCCTGGCCGAAGTTGGCACCCTTGGCCACCGGGTGGGTGCCGCCGGCATAGGGAATCAACTGATAGGAAACCGGGTTGCCGACCTTGTTCTCCTTGCTGAAGTTGGTCAGCAGGCGCACGGTCGACGGGTCGAATTTCTGCGCCGCCTGTTGCTCGGTTGTGACGACTTTGGTTTCGGTCTGCATGGTGCTGGTGCGCGGGCCGCCACGGTCGTTCGGCAACACGACCGGGTTCACTTCCACCAGTGAGTTCTGCTCGCCGTCCACGTCCATGTCGAGGCGGAAGTTGTAGATGTGCTGGTGCGTGGTGCCGACGATGTTGTGGTCCAGCAGGGTGCCGTAGCGCGTGTCTTCCACGGCGGTGTCTTCGTGCATGGTTTTGGACTTCACGCCCTTGACCGCTTCGATGCCGGTGGCGCCGGCGTCGATGCCGATAGTGCCGTTCTGCTGGAACACCCAGTCGAAGATGTAGTCGTAGTTGCCCACGGTGCTGATCCAGCGCACCACCAGTTCACGGCGCTCGGTGCTGAGGTTGGGCTGGCCCATTTCCTGGTGTTTGTATTCGGGGCCGGCGTAGCGCTCGAACACCGCCATGGCGCGCGGGATCGCGGTCGGTGCGCCGGTGTAGTCGGCGATGGTCGCGTCCAGCAGCACGGCGTTTTGCGGCGCGTCTTTGCCACGGGCAATCGGTGACGTCAGGGTGCCCATGCCGTAGTCGCCGGAGTCGAGGTAGGCCTTGAAGTACCAGCCGACGTCCGGGTCGCCGTAAGGCACGATCATGCCGCCCAGCGAACCTTCGTACATGATTTTGCGCTTCCTGCCCTTGTCGTCGTAGGTGACGGTGGACAGGATCGGGCCGACCCGCGAATCGAGGCGAACGTGGAAGTCCCAGTTCTGCCAGTGAATGCTGTTGCCGCTGATGGTGTAGTTCTTGCCCTCGGGCTCGATGATTTCCAGCGGTTTGACTGCCACGCCCTGGCGTCCGCGCCCGTCATAAGGCGTGGGTTTCATCGGCACCGGAATGAGCGCTTCGTCTTCGATCTTGATCAGCTTTTTCTGTTCCAGGTCGACAATCGCCACCAGGCCCTCGATCGGGTGCGCCCAGTAGTTGCCGTCACCGGTATTGAGGTAGCTGACGATTTTCAGCAGGCGCTTGTCCTGCGCCAGGCCGTCCTTGCCGTCGAAGTAGCCGACGGTCAACGGCGTGGCTACGACCTTCTTCACGTCGTCGATGCCGCGCTTGGCCAGGGCCTGTGCATATTCCGGGCTGGTCTCGACGGCGGTTTGCACCGTTGCGAAATCGTCCAGCAGTACCATGCCGTGGGCGCCCTCGATCGGTTTCCAGGATTTGAGTTCTTTCTTGTCGAGGTCGACCAGGGCTTCGATCACGTGCTTGCCGTCGAGCACCACGATTGAAGCCTCACGCGCCTGGGCGACGTTCTGCCCGGTGAAGACGAAGTTCCACACCTGATCCTTCGGCGGCTCCTTGACCGAGACTTCGGTGAAGCGGAAACCGGGCTTGTAGTTTTCCGATTTCCTGACGATGTCCACGGCCGTGTTGATTTCGGCTGCACTCAGGGGATTGAGCGGGTTGGGGCGGGTCTCGACGACGAAGGTCTTGTCCAGCCCGGACTGGAACACCTGGTTGATAAAGTCCTTGGACATGAACGCCGTATGGTCCTTGAACACCACCGGCACCGTCAGCTCGATACGCTTGCCGTTGAGCATCGCCACTTTGCTGTCGGGCTTGACCTTGAGGTAGACCCCGTCCTTGGCAATGGTGAACAGATTGGCGTAATCGTCCCATTTCACCGTGGCGCCAAACTCCTCAAGGCCCGCTTGCAGCGGCACCATTTCTGCTTGACCGCCGTGGGCCTGGGCAGTGTTCGCCCAGAAAGGCAGGCCGAGGGTGCTCAGGGTGATGGCCAGGGCCAGACGGGCAAGCGGTGTTCTTTTGGGCGACGCATTGGGGCTGAACATGGGTGAATTCCTGGGGAAAAGCCGGGTACGGGCATTCCTGCACTTTGTTACAACCCGTCAATGGCTGCATTTGAATGCCTGCCAGATTTCTTTGGTTGCGTGCCGCAATTGAGCATTCCTGACGGAAGGCAGATTGGCAAGCAGACAAAGTACCCGTCCACGGGGCCGCAAACCATTGCTTCAAGTTAATAGGAAGCATTACTATTCACGCCCCGTCTCCACAGCACGCCGCAATGACCCTCAAGCTGCCCCGCAGACACGGCTTTTTCGAGCATTACGAAGAGTTGGTTGGCACCTGGCCCCGTCGCCTGAGGAATCGTCAGCAGGCCGAGGACCTGGCCCACGACACCTTCGTGCGGGTGCTTGAGTCCGATTCGGCGGTGGTGCAACAGCCCCGGGCGTATTTGCACCAGACCGCGCGCAATATTGCCGTGGATGGTTATCGGCGTGAGGACCGGCGGGGCGCCATGGAGTCGGAGGCGATTGATCTCAGTGAGTCGCCGACCGGCGACCCGGAGCATTTCATGCATGCGATCCAGCTGGCTGATTCCATCGAGCAGGCGCTCACCGAGTTGCCGGTCAACTGCCGCAAGGTGTTTGTCTGGCAGAAAATCGAGGGCCTGACCCAGGCAGAAATCGCCGAACGCCTGGGACTGTCCAGGAACATGGTGGAAAAGTATATGATCCGCACGCTTCGGCACCTGCGTGATCGCCTTGAAGGACTGCAATCATGATGTGTGGTGGCTTGCGTAGGAGCTGCCGAAGGCTGCGATCTTTTGATCTTCAGCGGTCTCAAAGCAGCCAAAAGATCGCAGCCTGCGGCAGCTCCTACACCAGGATGCGGCGTGAATTCTCCTCCCCAGCCAAACAGGAACTTCCATGATGGATACTCGTGATTGTGCGTGCGGGCAGACAGCGGTTCGCGATGACGCGGCGCAGTGGTTTGTGCGTTTGCAGGAGCCTGTTGTGGATGTCGAAGTGCGGCACCGGTTTGAGCTCTGGCTGGACCAACACCCCCAGCACCGCAACGAATTCGAAGTGCTCCAGGGCTTGTGGAGTGCCGCCGACCTGGTGCCGGCCGCGCGTTTGCAGGCCCTGTGTGAATCTCCGCCGGTGCTGAAAAAACCTCGTCCGGTGCTGCGCTATGCGGTGGCCGCCAGCGTGCTGGCCGTGGCGCTCGGCCTGGGCTTGTTCAGCGGCCTGAATTATCCGGTGCCTTACACCGCCGAGTTTTCAACAGCCCTGAATGAGCGCCGCCATGTGGCGTTGCCGGACGGCTCGGTGGTCGACCTGGACAGCCGCAGCCGGATCCAGGTGCGCTTTGAAAAGGGGCAACGCCACGTTGAGCTGACCGAAGGCGAAGCGATGTTCAGCGTCGAGCATGACACCAGCCGACCCTTTGTTGTCGCGGCGGGCAGCGGCAAGGTCACGGTCACCGGCACCCGCTTCGACGTGCGCCATGGCGCCCGCGAAACCCAGGTGGTGGTGGAGCAGGGCACCGTCAAGGTTCAAGGGCGCGATGCCGGCGATAACGATTTCATCAATCTGACGGCGGGCCTCGGCACCCACGTCGATGCCCAGGGCAAAGTTGCCGCCGCCTATGCCGTCAACCCGGCGGAAATGACCGCGTGGCGCAGCGGCAAACTGGTGTTCAACAACGCCAGCCTGGCCGATGTCGCCGAGCAGGTCTCGCGCTATCGCGAGAAGCCGCTCAAGGTCGCCAGCGCAGCGGTGGGCGATCTGCGCCTGACCAGCGTGTTCAAATCCGACAACACCGATGCGCTGCTCAAGGCCTTGCCGAGCATCCTGCCGGTGGCCGTGCGCACCCTTGGCGATGGCAGCCAGGAAATAATTTCAAAATAAAATTCAGGTTTTTTTCGAGTTCATCGTCTTCCTGTTCAACTGCAACTGGTTTGCATTAACAAACGCACACTCTTGCGATCCACAGGATTACGTTCGACGTGAAAATCTCCACCGCTAAAAACAACAAACTCCCCTGGTTGCCGCTGGCCCTTGCGCTCGCGGTCAATATTGCGCTGCCCCAGGCCTTTGCCGCCGATGGCATCCGTATCCCGGCGCAACCTCTGGGACAAGCCCTGAGTCAGTTGGGCCAGCAAACCTCGCTTCAGGTGTTCTTCAGCCCTGAACTGGTTGCCGGCAAGCAGGCCCCGGCGGTGGATGGCAACCTTTCCCCGGAAGACGCGTTGCGCCAGTTGCTGCAAGGCAGCGGCCTGCAATACCAGATTGATGAAGGTTCGGTGACCTTGATGCCGGCGCCCGCTTCGGCGGCCAACGGCCCACTGGAACTGGGCGTGACTGACATCAAGGTGGTCGGCGACTGGCTCGGCGACGCCGATGCCGCCGTGGTGCAGAACCACCCCGGCGCACGCACCGTGGTGCGCCGCGAAGCCATGGTCGAGCAGGGCGCGATGAACGTCGGCGACGTACTCAAACGTGTCCCGGGCGTGCAAGTGCAGGACGCCAACGGTACCGGTGGCAGCGACATTTCCCTGAACGTCGGCGTGCGCGGCCTGACTTCGCGCCTGTCGCCACGCTCCACCGTGCTGATCGACGGCATCCCGGCGGCGTTCGCGCCTTACGGCCAGCCGCAACTGTCCATGGCGCCGATTTCCTCCGGCAACCTCGACAGCATCGACGTGGTGCGCGGTGCCGGTTCCGTACGCTACGGGCCGCAAAACGTCGGTGGCGTGATCAATTTCGTGACCCGCGCGATCCCGGAGCAAGCCTCGGCGGAAATCGGCACCACCCTGGAAACTTCCCGGCACGGTGGCTGGAAGCACATCGACACCGCGTTCATGGGTGGTACCGCCGACAACGGCATGGGCGTGGCGTTGTTGTACTCCGGGGTGAACGGCAACGGTTACCGTGAAAGCAACAACGGCAACGACATCGACGACGTGATCCTCAAGACCCATTGGGCGCCGACCGATGTCGACGATTTCAGCCTCAACTTCCACTACTACGATGCCAAGGCCGACATGCCCGGCGGCCTGAACCAGGCGCAGTACGACGCCGACCCGTTCCAGTCGGTACGCGACTACGACAGCTTCAGCGGCCGGCGCAAGGATGTGTCGTTCAAGTGGGCGCGGCAGATCGACGATCGCACCCAGGCCGAAGTGCTGACCTATTACACCGACAGCTTTCGTGGCAGCACCATTGCCTCGCGGGACCTGAACACACTCAACTCCTATCCGCGCAGCTACTACACCTACGGTATCGAACCACGGGTGTCCCATGTGTTTGATGTGGGCCCGACCACCCAGGAAGTCAGTGTCGGTTATCGCTACCTGAAAGAGGCCATGCACGAAGAGGCCAGCCGAGTGGCGCTGGTCGACAACCAGCCAGTGGTGCGTCCGGGGGCGGACGGCCATGTCTATCAGGACCGCACCGGTGGCACCGAGGCCAATTCGGTCTACGTCGACAACAAGATCGACGTTGGCAACTGGACCGTCACCCCGGGTATTCGCTTCGAGCACATCAGCACCGACTGGCACGACCGCCCGGTGCTGGATAACGCCGGTAAGCGGGTGCCGGAGAAAAAACGCAGCATCGAAAGCAACGAACCGCTGCCGGCCCTGAGCGTGATGTATCACATGTCCGATGCCTGGAAACTGTTCGCCAACTACGAAACCTCATTCGGCGCGCTGCAGTATTTCCAGCTGGGGCAGGGCGGTATCGGTGATGAGCCCGCCAACGGCCTGGAGCCGGAAAAGGCCAAGACCTACGAGATCGGTACGCGCTACAACGATGACGTGTGGGGCGGTGAGGTGACTCTGTTCTACATCGACTTCGACGACGAACTGCAATACATCAGCAATGACGTGGGCTGGACCAACCTCGGCGCGACCAAGCACCAGGGGATCGAAGCCTCGGTGCACTACGACATGGCCGCGCTGAACCCGATGCTGGACGGCTTGACCGCCAACGCCGGTTTCACCTACACCCGTGCCACCTACGAAGGTGAGATCCCGGGCTTCAAGGGCCGTGACCTGCCGTTCTACTCTCGCCAGGTGGCCACCGCCGGCCTGCGTTACGACGTCAACCGCTGGACTTACAACCTCGATGCGTTCGCCCAGTCCAAGCAGCGCTCGCCGGGCACCGGCGTGAACGCCGATGGCAGCTTCAACGGCAACTACATCACCGAAGGCACCGCTGACGGCCAGTTCGGTGATATCCCGGGTTACGTGCTCTGGAACGCACGTGCCGGCTATGACTTCGGTCCGCAGGTGTCGAACCTGAAACTGGGGGCGGGGGTGAAGAACATCTTCGACAAGCAGTATTTCACCCGTTCCAGCGACAACAACTCGGGCATGTACGTCGGTGCGCCGCGCACGTTCTTTGTGCAGGCCAGTGTCGGGTTCTGATAGACCGAGGTGTACCAAGAACCCTGTGGGATCGCCGCACCGCCGATCCCACATTGGGTACGGGGCTTACCGGTGGAAGCTTTTCAGACCTTCAACACTTTCCCGCCAACGGCCACCGCCACCAGCAACAGCGCCATCAAGGCAAAGGCAAAGCTCAAGCTGCTGCCATGGGCGACGAAGCCGATGACGGCGGGGCCTGCCAGGATGCCCGCATAACCCAGGGTGGTAATGGCCGGCACGGCGATGCTTTCGGGCATGACCGTCTGTTTGCCGACCGCGGTGTACAGCACCGGCACAATGTTCGAGCAACCGGCACCCAGCAGCGCATAACCCGCCAGCGCCGCCTCCCAGCTCGGTGCGAATGTCGCCAGAAACAAGCCTGCAGCAGCTGTCAGCCCGCCGAACACAATCACCTGCGTCGCGCCCAGGCGCCGCACGATTTTGTCACCGGTCAAGCGCCCGGCCGTCATGGTCAGGGCAAACGCGGCATAACCGAGCCCCGCATACGCCGTGTCGATGCCACGCTCCTGCGTCAGGAACACCGCACTCCAGTCCAGCGCCGCGCCTTCGGCGAGGAACACGATGAAGCACATGCCGCCGATGAACAGAACGATGCCATGGGGCACCGCAAACGCCGGCCCCGAACTCTCGCTGCCGTAGGGCAGCAGATGCGGCACGGCCCTGGCCAGTGCGATCAGCAGCAACGCGATCACCACCAGCGTCGCCCCCAGGGGTGAAATTCCCAGGCCAAGCAACCCGCTGACACCCGCCGCACCGACAATCCCGCCCAGGCTGAACAAGCCATGGAACCCCGACATCATGTTCTTGCCGCTGGCGCGCTCGACGATCACCGCTTGCAGGTTGACCGTCGAATCCACGGTGCCGAGCCCCGCGCCGAACATGAACAACGCGGCGATCAGCGCCGGAATCGACGACACCGTCGCCAGCAGCGGCAGGGCGGCACAGATCAGCAGGGTCCCGCCGGCCGTCACCCGCCGGCAGCCGAAACGTGTGGCCAGGATCCCGGCCAACGGCATCGCCAGTATCGAACCCACCCCCAGGCACAGCAGCAACAATCCCAAAGTGCCTTCATCCAGTCCGGCCCGTGCCTTGGCATAGGGCACCAGCGGCGCCCACGCGGCGATGCCGACCCCGGCGATGAAAAATCCGATGCGCGTGGACATCTGTTCCAGGCGGCCGGGAACGAAGGTGGTCTGGCTGTTGAGGCTGGTCATAACAATCCTTGGCAAAAAGCGTCGCGTCCTCAACGGACAGTGATCGACCTGGGAGGGTTCGATCATTGCCCGGAAAGTTTTACGGTCAAACAGGGCGACATGGTTGCACAGCGCCGTTGTTTTTCGCGATATGTTGAGCCATTCCAATGACTCGCGGAGGGCGCCATGGCGCAGCGGTACGATGCACGGGGCAACATTTACATCGTGGTAGCGCCCGAAGAACTGCGCCGCCAGGGTATCGACCTGCCCGATCAGGCCAGCCAGGCAGCGCAAACCCTCGAAGCCTGGGCGCTAGCCGCGATCGAGGCTTGTTGCAGCTGGGCTCCAGGCACTCAACCGCCCGGCAGCAAGGATCATCGCAGCGACGGTTTGCTGGTCGGACCATTTCAGGCGTCGCCACCCTTTGATCTGTTGATCGTCAACACCGACGGTACCCTGGCCGAGCGCAGCGGCAACGGGCTGACGATTTTTTCCCAGGCCCTCAGCGATCAAGGGCTATTGCCGCAGAGCGAAGCCTGTCTGCTCAGGGTTCACCACGACAAGGCTGATACGCCTTCGCCGGGGCAGACTTCAGTGAAAGTCGCAGAGGTCGAGGGCGTGAAGGGTTTCTGGCTCGATCTGGGCCAGCCGCGGTTCGGGCCGTCGGCGGTCAGTGCTCACGGGGTTGCAACGGCGATGTTCAACGGTCGCGAACTCAGCCACGTTGAACCATTGTCGGCACTCAACAGCGCATGGTCGCGCAGCCAGTTCGCGCGGGTCGGCAATCCCCATTGCGTGACGCTGGTGGAAAGTGCCGGGGACCTGCCGAGCAACGAGCAGATGCGCGAGCCGGCGCTGGGGGAGGGGCTGACGCGGATTGCCTACGCCATGCCGGTCGGTGCAGGCAAACCTTGTCCGGCGGGAATCAACCTGCAATGGGCCATGCGTTTGTCCGAAGGGCACATCGCCGCGCGGGTATTCGAGCGGGGCGAGGGGCCGACGGCGTCGTCGGGGACCAGTGCCAGCGCGGTGGCCTGTGCGGCTTGGCGGGTAGGTTGGGTGACTGCTGGTGAAGTGAAGGTGACGATGCCGGGCGGCACGGCGCCGATCTTGCTGGAAGAGGAGCAGGGGGAATTGAGTCGGGTCAGTCTGTTTGGTACGGCTCGAATGATCGATTGATTTTTAGATTGCCATCGCGAGCAAGCTCGCTCCCACACTGGATCTTTGTCGTACACAGACTCTGTATTCACTGAAGATCAACTGTGGGAGCGAGCTTGCTCGCGAAGAGGCCAGCTCGGTCAACACCAGACTCAGCTCAGCCCACTGAACTCCACCACCGGCATCGTCCGCTTCATCAGCACCTTGCCATCGCGCACCGAGTACAGCGGCAACCCCTGGCTGCGGATCACCTCGTAATCGCTCTCCGCCGACAGAATCAGCAGGTTCGCCGGCCGCCCGCGCTCCAGGCCATAACGATCGCCGAGGTTCATGGCTTTGGCGCTATTGTCCGTCACTAGGTCCAGCGCACTTTGCAGGTTGCGATAACCGAGCATGTGGCAGATGTGCAGGCCGGCTTCGAGCACCCGCAGAATGTTGCCGTTGCCCAGCGGATACCACGGATCGACGATCGAGTCCTGGCCGAAGCACACGTTCATGCCCGCTTCCAGCAACTCGTTGACCCGGGTCACACCCCGGCGTTTCGGGAAACTGTCGAAGCGACCTTGCAGGTGGATGCTTTCGGTGGGGCAGGAGACAAAGCTGATCCCCGAATGCCCGAGCAAGCGAAACAGTTTGGCGCAGTAGGCGTTGTCGTAAGAGCCCATGGCCGTGGTGTGGCTGGCCGTGACCCGCGAACCCATGTCGCGGCTGCGGGCCTCTTCGGCGAGCACCTCGAGAAAACGTGAGTGCGGGTCGTCGGTTTCGTCGCAATGCACGTCCACCAGGCAACCGCTGCGTTCGGCCAGGTCCATGAGGAACTTCACCGAGCTGACGCCCTGATCGCGGGTGTATTCAAAATGCGGAATGCCGCCCACCACGTCCGCGCCCATGCGGATGGCTTCTTCCATCAGTTCGCGACCATTGCGGTAGGACTCGATGCCTTCCTGGGGAAAGGCGACGATTTGCAGGTCGACCAGGTGCCGGCTTTCCTCGCGCACTTCGAGCATGGCCTTGAGCGCGGTCAGTTGCGGGTCGGTGACGTCGACGTGGGTGCGCACATGCTGGATGCCGTGGGCGGCGAGGGCCTGGATGGTTTTCTTGGCCCGGGCCTTGGTGTCTTCCTCGGTGATGGTGGCCTTGCGTTCGCCCCAGCATTCGATGCCTTCGAACAGCGTGCCGCTCATGTTCCAGCGCGGTTCGCCGGCGGTCAGGGTGGCGTCGAGGTGGATGTGCGGCTCGACAAAGGGGGGCACCACCAGATTGCCACCGGCGTCCAGATCGTCAGGGCCCAGGGTCGGGGCTTCGATCTGGCGGCCGATGCTGCTGATCAGGCCGTTTTCCAGGTTCAACTCATGCAGGCCTTCCTGGTTGCGCAGACGGGCGTTGATGATGTGCATCGGGCAGATCCTTTTGGCGAATCGTTCAGGCGATACCCTTACGTTAGCTCGCCAGCGGCGAATCCCGCCAGTTCAAAATGTGGGAGCGGGTTTGTTCAGGAGGATTGTTGCAGGGGTAAAAATCCCATAAGAGCGGCGACGACCGCCTCGGGCGCATCTTCCTGAACCAGATGACCGGCGTTGGGTATCGGATAAAACAGCGATCCGGGAATCATCCGATGCAGCGCCTGCCCGCGTTCAATGGGAATCCATTGGTCGTCTTCACCCCAGAGAATCTGCACCGGGCAGCGAATCCGGTGAGTCGTCGTGAAATACGGCGCGATCCGGTGCCACACGAAAGAAGAAAACGGCGTGCCATGCACGAACACCAGCGGCGGGCCGTCGCCGCGCACGGCATGGCGCACCTGATGTCCGTTGAACTCGAAGACCTGATCCAGTGGCCAGTCAGTCATGGGCTTGTCCTCTTGGCGGGGGAAGAGGCAAAAAGCATAGGCATAAAAAAACCACCTATGAAGGTGGCTTGCTTGATCGACTGACGAAACGCATTCCCTTGTGGGAGCGAGCTTGCTCGCGATAGCGGTGGGTCAGGCACATCGATGTTGGATGTGCCGCCGTCATCGCGAGCAAGCTCGCTCCCACAGGTTACTTGTAATGTCTGGCTTACTCGCCGCGATAGATGCAACCGCTGGTGCAGGTCTCGTGGATCCGAATCGCGCTCAGTTCCGGCAGCAGAGGCTTCATTTCCTGCCAGATAAACTTGGCCAACACTTCGCTGGTCGGGTTTTCCAGGCCGGGAATGTCGTTCAGGTAGTTGTGGTCCAGGCGCTCGTACAGCGGCTTGAAGATCGCCTTGATTTCCGAGAAGTCACGGATCCAGCCGGTGTGCGGGTCGAGGTCGCCGCTCAGGTGGATGGCCACTTTGAACGAGTGACCGTGCAGGCGCCCGCACTTGTGGCCGTCCGGGACGTGGGGCAGGCGATGGGCGGATTCGAAAGTAAATTCCTTGAAGATTTCCACAGTGTTTTCAGCTCTGTTCAGGTGGCGTTCGCCGCAGCGATTCGGGCAGGCGGCGAGTTTAGCAGTTTGTCCTGACTAAAGGGTCAGCAAGCGCTCGCCGAGGCGACCGTTGGCGGCCAGTTCGAGGAACTCGTCCCCCAGGCGGCGACTTTCGTCCATGGTCGTGCGCCAATATTTCTGCCGGCTCGGGGCATCGCCTATGAAGCGCTTGAAGTCGTTTCGGTCCGGCAGTTTGCCGTAGGGCAGGCGCGCCAGGTATTCCTTCGATGGTGCCAGCAACAGCACGTTCTGCAAGCGAGCCGGGCAGGCGCGGCGCCACGGCAGGGTCTTGTCGAACCAGCCCGGGATCACCCGGTCGGTGAAGTGCGGGTACAGCACGATGTCGTTGCCGCTGTAGGGCAGGTCCAGGTGGTAATCCAGCAGACCACCGTCGCGGAAGGTCCCGGCGCCGGCGCCCGGCAGGTCGCGCACGCCTTGCATCACCATCGGGATCGAGCCCGAGGCCAGCAGGGCCTGGCGCAAATTACCGGCATTGAGGGCGACGAAGCGCGACGGGAAGTCATTCAAGGCATCGACCGGCGGCGCCAGGCGCGGGTCGTGGATGATCAGGCGTTCGAAGTGTCGTGCCAGCCGCGCCCGGCCACGCAGGTTGTCGGCGATGACCGATGACAGGCCCAGTCCCAGGCGGCCGCGATGATCGTCGGCCAGCAAACCGTGGCTTTTGACCACCATGATGTTCAGGCGGTAATGGCTGTTACTGAGGATCGAGGCATCGCGACCGTCGAGCAGGTCATTGAGCATGCGCTGTGAGCTCTGGCTGATCTGCGCCATGGTCACGCCCTTGGCAAAGTGTTGCTCGGTGTACAGCTGCCCGAGACGCCGGATGCCTTCGGCGGCGTCCGGCAGGCAGGCGCTGGCGAAGCGCCAGGAACCCACCGATGCGCCAATCAGCGAGCGTTCCCGCAGTGCCGCCGGCAGCCACTCGCCGAACAGCGCCAGGTCCAGACCCTGAATCCCCAGCGCCTTCGGCCCGCCAGCCGCGCCCGGCAAGGTGCCGACGTCGGCGGCGTTCAAGCCGTTGTCCCGGATGCGCGCAAAGGCTTGTGGGCCGGCTTTGAGGGTCAGGGACGGGAACTTGATGTGGATGGCGGTCATTGCGCTCTCGAAGTGTGTAGGAGCTGCCGAAGGCTGCGATCTTTAGGTCTTTTGCCTGGCGACTCAAGTGAAAGTGAGAAAGGATCGCAGCCTTCGGCAGCTCCTGCGGGGTTGTGGTGTCAGCAATGATGGCAATTCAGTTTCAATTAAGTTCAGCGGGTTAAGGTGGCTCGCCTGGACCCGACGCAACGCTGGGATAGCGCATCGCTGGTACCATTGTGGCTTTCGAGACGCTCACACCACTCGCACCGGGCATGGAATTAGACCCGGTCAGCGGGCAGTGACTCAAGGATCATCAGGATTGGTAATGAAGGTGTTTCTACTCAATCGATGTGTCGCACGCAGAATGGCGCTGCTGCTTCTGGCATTTTGCTCGGCAGTGATGGCCCGCGACCTGGATCAGGATGAAGCCCTGCGCCTGCGTCAACAGGGCGTGATCCTGCCGCTGGAGCAACTGCTGCAGCAAGCGATGGATCGCTACCCCGGCGCAAAACTGCTGGAAGCCGAACTCGAAGAGAAGCACAACATCTACCTTTATGATGTCGAATTGCTGACCCCCGAAGGCGTGGTCCGTGAGCTGCACATCGATGCGACTGACGGCCGATTATTGAAAGACGAGGAAGACTGATCCATGCGTTTGCTCCTGGTGGAAGACCATGTGCCCCTGGCCGACGAACTGCTGGCCGGCCTCAACCGCCAGGGCTATGCGGTGGACTGGCTGGCCGATGGTCGCGATGCTGTGCATCAGGGCAGCACCGAGCCTTATGACCTGATCATCCTCGACCTCGGTCTGCCGGGCGTGCCGGGGCTTGAAGTGCTGGCGCAATGGCGGGCGGCGGGGCTGGCCACGCCGGTGCTGATCCTGACGGCCCGGGACTCCTGGGCCGAACGCATCGAAGGCCTCAAGGCCGGCGCCGACGATTACCTGACCAAGCCATTTCATCCCGAAGAGCTGTTTTTGCGCATCCAGGCGTTGCTGCGCCGCTCCCATGGCCAGGTCAACCAGCCAACGCTCAAGGCTGCCGGGCTGCATCTGGACGAAGGTCGCCAGTGCGTTGTGCGCGACGGTGCGGACATTCAGCTGACCGCCGCGGAGTTTCGCCTGTTGCGTTATTTCATGCTGCACCCCGAGCAGATCCTCTCCAAAGGCCACCTTGCCGAACACCTCTACGACGGTGAAACCGAGCGCGATTCCAATGTGCTGGAAGTCCACGTCAACCACTTGCGCCGCAAACTCGGCAAAAGTGTGATTGAAACCCGTCGCGGCCAGGGTTACCTGTTCGGCGGGCAAGCCCGGTGAGATCGATCCAGCGCCGCTTGAGCCTGGGCCTGATCAGCGTGATGGTGGTCGTTGGCCTGGTGCTGGCGCAAACCAGCCTGTGGTTGTTCGAAATGGGGTTGCAGCGTTACCTCGAAGCCGGGTTGCGCAATGACAGCGAGAACCTGCTGGCGGCGCTGGTGCGCGGGCCGCAAGGTTTGCAGCTGGATGAGCGGCGCCTGTCACCGGCCTATCAGCGGCCATTCTCCGGGCATTATTTCCGCATCGATTTCACCGATGGCCATTGGCGTTCCCGTTCCCTTTGGGATCAGGAACTGCCGGTGCTCGATCAACCCGGTCTGCATGGCAACCTGCAACTGGGGCCGGAAGGGCAACAGTTACTGGTGCTGCGCACGGACTATCGACGTTCGGGGGTGCCGATCTCCATCAGTGTCGCCGAGGATTACACGCCGATACGCGAAAGCTTCCGGCGCATGCAACAGCTCGGGTTTGGCCTCGGTTTGACAGCGCTGTTGCTGATTCTGCTGCTGCAACGGATTACCGTGCGCCGGGCCTTGCGTCCGCTGGAGCAGGCCCGTGAGCAGATTGCGCAGCTGCAACAGGGCCAGCGCTCGCAACTCGACGATCGGGTGCCGGTGGAACTGGAGCCACTGGTGGCGCAGATCAACCATTTGCTGGCCCACACCGAGGACAGCCTCAAGCGCTCACGCAATGCCCTGGGCAACCTCGGCCACGCCTTGAAAACCCCGCTGGCGGTGCTGTTGAGCCTGGCTTCAAGCGAGCAACTCGACGCGCACCCACAATTGCGCAAGACCCTCAAGGAACAACTGGAACAAGTCCAGCAGCGACTCAATCGGGAACTCAATCGTGCGCGGTTGTCCGGCGATGCGTTGCCGGGCGCCCTGTTTGATTGCGATGCCGAGCTCCCCGGCTTGCTGGCCACGCTGAACATGATCCATGGCGACCACCTGGCACTGAGCTACCGCGCACCCGCCGGCCTGCAATTGCCCTGGGATCGCGAGGACCTGCTGGAACTGTTGGGCAACCTGCTGGATAACGCCTGCAAGTGGGCCGATGCCGAGGTTCGCCTGAGTGTGGCCGAGACTGCAGAGGGCTTTGAACTCGGCGTGGAAGATGACGGCCCGGGGATTCCCGAAGAGCGTCGCGATCAGGTGTTCGGCCGAGGCACGCGCCTGGACGAGCAAACCCATGGGCATGGTTTGGGGCTGGGTATCGTGCGCGACATCGTCGATAGCTGGGGCGGCAGACTGTCGTTGCTGGAAAGCGAGTGGTGCGGGCTGAAGGTCGTCATCGAATTGCCCAGACACTGAGGTCCATTGTGGGAGCGGGCAAGCCCGCTCCCACAATGGACCTCCCCCTGCTCAGGTGTGATGAATCTCCCGATCCTTGGTTTCCGGCATGAAGAAAATACCCAGCACCGCCGTCATCACCGCGATGACGATCGGATACCACAGCCCGTAGTAGATATCCCCCGTGGCCGCCACCATGGCGAACGCCACCGTCGGCAGGAAGCCACCGAACCAGCCATTGCCGATGTGGTAGGGCAGCGACATCGAGGTGTAGCGGATGCGCGCCGGGAACAGTTCCACCAGCCAGGCGGCAATCGGCCCGTAGACCATGGTCACGTAGATCACCAGGATCGTCAGCAGCAGCAACACCATCGGATAGTTGGTCTTGGCCGGGTCGGCCTTCTCGGGGTAGCCGGCGTCCTTGAGGGCGGTGGCGAGGGTGGCGGTAAAGGCGTCGTTCCCGGCCTTGAAATCGGCGGCCGGCATGCCGGTGCCCTCGAAGCTCTCGATCACTTTATCGCCAATGCGCA
Source organism: Pseudomonas sp. S2_F07 (assembly GCF_054668325.1). Lineage (NCBI taxonomy): Bacteria > Pseudomonadati > Pseudomonadota > Gammaproteobacteria > Pseudomonadales > Pseudomonadaceae > Pseudomonas > Pseudomonas sp. S2_F07. The sequence continues at coordinate 1,818,826 of NZ_CP162758.1, read as the reverse complement.
CCTGCGCAACGGCGCCCGGTTCGGCGTCCACGTTCTTGTAGGGGATGGCCCTTTTGGCCAGTACGGTCTTGGCCAGGTCACAGGAACTGGTGAATTTGGCCTTGCCCACCGGGTCGAACTGGAACGAGCACTGGGCGGGATTGGCGACGACCGTGACCGGATTCTTCTCCTGCGCAATGAACACGTCGGGGTTACCGTATTGGGTCAGCGCATGGAAGATCGGGAAGTAAGTCAGGGCCGCGAGGATGCAGCCAGCCATGATGATGCCCTTGCGCCCGATGCGGTCGGACAGGCTGCCGAAAATGACGAAGAACGGCGTGCCGATCAGCAATGAGCCGGCAATCAGCAGGTTCGCGGTCTGCGGGTCGATCTTCAGCGTCTGCAGCAGGAAGAACAGTGCATAGAATTGCCCGGTGTACCAGACCACCGCCTGGCCGGCGGTACCGCCGAGCAGGGCCATGATTACGATCTTCAGGTTCTCCCAGCGGGCGAAGGATTCAGTCAACGGTGCCTTGGAGGATTTGCCTTCGGCCTTCATTTTCATGAAAACCGGCGACTCGCTGAGCTGCAGGCGGATGTACACCGAGACGATCAACAACAGGATCGACAGCAGGAACGGAATCCGCCAGCCCCAGGCTTCGAAGGCTTCGGTGCCCAGGAGGGTACGGCAGGCGAGGATCACCAGCAGTGAAAGAAACAGGCCGAGGGTTGCCGTGGTCTGGATCCACGAGGTGAAGAAGCCGCGTTTGCCCTTGGGTGCATGTTCGGCCACGTAGGTCGCGGCGCCGCCGTACTCACCCCCCAGCGCCAGGCCTTGCAGCAGGCGCAGGCTGATCAGGATGATCGGCGCGGCCACGCCGATGGTCGCATAGCCGGGCAGCAAACCCACCACGGCCGTTGAGACACCCATGATCACGATGGTGATGAGGAACGTATGCTTGCGCCCGATCATGTCGCCCAACCGGCCGAACACGATGGCGCCGAAGGGGCGCACGGCGAAGCCGGCGGCGAAGGCGAGCAGGGCGAAGATGAAGGACGTCGTTTCGTTGACACCGGCGAAGAAGTGCTTGGCGATGATCGCCGCGAGGGAGCCGTACAGGTAGAAGTCGTACCACTCGAACACGGTGCCCAGGGACGAGGCGAAGATGACCTTGCGCTCCTCCCGGGTGAGCCCGCGGTTGGGCGCGCTGCCCGTGGTTGTATTGTCGATTGCTGCCATGAGTATTCTCCGTCTTGCTCTTGTTGTAGGCCGGAGTTCCCACCAACACTTACCGTACCCAGGCCCTGGGGCTGAAGTCATCGGATTACGTGGCTTGCATTCAGGTTGACGCCAGAAAACGCTGCAAGGTTCCATGAAGCATAATCAAGGTCTGGCAGATATCCACTCGCCATCATTTGGTTGAGTCGGGCACAGAAAAAACTGTGGGAGCGGCGGTGCGGCGATCCGACTTGCTCGCGAAGGCGGCGACACATTCAACATCAATGTGTCTGATATACCGCTTTCGTCGAAACGCCGCCCGGAGCAAGCCCGCTCCCACTGGGGGATTTTGCGGGGCTTAAACGCGGAACTGATCCATCAGGCTCTGCTGCTGGTTCGCCAGGCTGTTGAGCGACTGGCTGACCCGCGCCGATTCATTGGCCTGGCCCGACAGCGACTCGGTCACGTCGCGGATGGTCGCCACGTTGTTGTTGATCTCCTCGGCCACCGCGCTTTGCTCTTCGGCGGCACTGGCGATCTGCATGTTCATGTCGTTGATCACGGTCACCGCGTCGCCGATCTGGCGTAACGCCGTTACCGCCTGGCCAACCTGCTCGACACTGCCCTGGGCCTGACGATGGCTGTTGCTCATCGAGCCCACCACTTCCTGGGTGCCGTTTTGCAGTTGTTCGATCACCAGACGGGTTTCTTCGACGGATTCCTGGGTACGCCGCGCCAGATTGCGCACTTCATCGGCCACCACGGCAAACCCGCGTCCGGCCTCACCGGCACGAGCCGCTTCGATCGCGGCGTTAAGGGCCAGCAGGTTGGTCTGTTCGGCAATCGCGCGGATCACTTCCAGTACCGTGCCGATCTTCTCGCTGTTGGCGGCCAGGCCTTCGACCTGGACCATGGCCGCGCTCATGTCGGCGGCGAGATTGTCGATGCTGGCGGTGGTGCGGTCGATCACGGTCAGGCCCTGACGGGTCGCCTGATCGGCATCCCTCGCGGCATGGGCCGCTTGCGCGGCGCTGCGGGCGACGTCCTGGGCGGTGGCGCTCATTTCGTGGGAGGCGGTCGCGACCTGATCCACCTGGCGGTACTGCTGTTCCATGCCGGCGCTGGTCTGGGTGGCGATGGCGGACGACTGGTCCGCGGTACTGCGAGCGTCCTGCACCGAACGTTTCACTTCGGCAATGATCGGTTGCAGCTTGTCGAGGAAACGGTTGAACCAGCCAGCCAACTGGCCCAGCTCATCCTGCTTGTCGTAGGCCAGGCGGCGGGTCAGGTCACCTTCGCCGCTGGCGATGTCTTCGAGCATGTGCGCCACGCCGAGGATCGGACGGGTGACGCTGCGGGCCATCAGCCACACCAGCACCAGGCCGAGCAGCGCGGCGAGCACGCCCAGGCCAAGTTCAACCAGCGTACCGGCGGTGTTACTGTCATCGAGTTGCTTTTTCAGGGCTTCGGCGGGGCCGACCAGGACTTTCTCCGGCACGTCGAGCAGCACGCCCCAGGATTTACCGCCGGGGATCGGCTGGAAGGGCGCCAGTACTTTCAGTTGCTGCTGGCTGTACAGGCTGGCGGTTTTGCTGCTGGCGGCGAGCATGCGCAGCAGTTCGGCGCCGCTGGCCTGGTCCACGGCGTCCAGGCGCTGGCTGAGTTTGCCGGCGTCCGGGCTGTAGCCGGCGAGCAGGCCGGCCGGGCTGATGATGCTGACGCTGGTCTGGCCGTCATAGAGCTTCTTGCTCGCGCCCAGGCTGACCGCTTGCAGGCTGTTGAGGTTGATGTCCACCGAGAGCGAGGCGATGACCTTGCCATTGACCATCAGCGGGAAAACGATGCTGGTCATCAGCACGTTCTGACCGTCGATCTCATAGAAGTAGGGTTCGATCACGCACGGCTTGAGGGTGGTGCGCGGGCAGGTGAACCAGGCGTTGGCCGCTTCGCCGCTGGGACCTGTGCTGGTGTCGGCCATGTCCTTTTCCGGCAGCGCCATGGACGTCAACTTGCCCGGCGTCGGCTGCGACCAGTAGAGGGCGAAACGGCCCTTGTCGTTGCTGCCAAGCTCGGCCTGACCGGCGAACAGTTCGTCCTTGCCGTCCAGTCCATTGGGTTCGAACACCAGGGACAGGCCGAGCAGGTCCGGGTTGGCTTGCAGGGCCGACTTGACCTGGCGGGTCAGGTCTTCGCGCAGGTCGAAGGCATCGAGAAAACGCTTCTCGGCCTGGTCACGCAGGAACAGCACCTGCCGCGAGAAGCCGTGGCCGTACTGATAGGCGTCCATGAACTGCTGGCGAATCCCCAGTGCCTGGTTTTCGCCCTGGGACTCGATCCGCGCCTGGGCCGCTTCGGTCAGCATCTCCATGCTCGAGGCTTTCACCAACTCGGAACTGTGCTCCATGCGATACAGCGAAAGACCCACCAGCAGGGTCACGATGCCCGCCAGGCAGAGCCCGGCCAGCAGGGTGATTTTCCATTGAATGGAAAGTTGTCTGAGCGACATGGAGACGTCCTTATTCGATAAATATCTGAGACTTTGCACTGTAGCGGCCGGGATTCGGCTTTCTTTAAGCCGGGCCAATGAATATCGAATACCCCGGGTTGGCTTTGACAAGGCGACAGCGGTCCGGCAAAGTGCGCGCCCTCTAATAAAACCCATTCCTTTTATCCGCTGGCGGCTCTCGCAGACTGTCGGCCGGACTCTTTTTGCTTGCCCAGAGGTATGACAATGAATGCAGTAATTGCCGCGGTCGGCATCATGCTGATCCTCAGCCTGTCCCGCGTGCATGTGGTGATCGCCCTGATCGTCGGCGCGCTGGTCGGTGGCTTGACCGGTGGCCTGGGGATCGAGGCGACGCTCAAGGCTTTCAACAGCGGCCTCGGCGGCGGGGCGACGGTGGCGTTGTCCTACGCCTTGCTCGGTGCTTTCGCCGTGGCCATTGCCAAGTCCGGCATGGCCCATGCGCTGGCCGACAAGGCCCTGGCCATGGTCGATCGCCAGCACGCCAGCGGCGGTGGCCAGGTCAAATGGCTGCTGATCGGCCTGCTCTGGGTCGTGGCCATCGCCTCGCAGAACATCTTGCCGATACATATCGCGTTTATTCCGTTGCTGGTGCCGCCGCTTCTTTATGTGCTGACCAAGCTGCAACTGGACCGTCGCCTGATCGCCTGCGTCATGACTTTTGGCCTGATCACGCCCTACATGTTCCTGCCGGTGGGCTTTGGCAACATCTTCCTCAATGAGATCCTGCTGGCCAACGTTGCCCGCAGCGGCGTGGACATCAGCGGCATCAATGTGACCCACGCCATGGGCATTCCGGCCCTGGGCATGGTGGCGGGCCTGCTGATCGCGTTTGTCAGCTACCGCAAGAAGCGTGTCTACGACCTGGCGAAGATTGAACAGGTCGAACAAGTGGCGGTGCAATACAACCCGCTGAGCCTGATGGTGGCCGGCGTGGCCATCGCGGCGGCGTTCATTATTCAGTTGTTGCTCGATTCGATGATCATTGGTGCGCTGGTCGGCTTCCTGATCTTCTCGGTGTCGGGCATCGTCAAATGGCGCGACACCGACGACCTGTTCACCGAAGGCATGAAAATGATGGCAATGATCGGCTTCATCATGATCGCCGCCTCCGGGTTTGCCGAAGTGATGAAGGCCACCGGTGAGGTGCAGACGCTGGTCGAGTCGTCGGCGTCGTACATCGATCACAGCAAGGGCATTGGCGCCTTGCTGATGTTGCTGGTGGGGTTGCTGGTGACCATGGGCATCGGCTCGTCGTTCTCCACGGTGCCGATCCTGGCGGCGATCTTCGTGCCGCTGTGCGTGCAACTGGGCTTCAGCCCGTTGGCGATCGTGTGCATCGTCGGCACGGCCGGTGCCCTGGGCGACGCCGGTTCGCCGGCTTCGGACTCGACCCTGGGTCCGACCTCCGGCCTGAACATCGACGGCCAGCACCATCACATCTGGGACACCGTGGTCCCGACCTTCCTGCACTACAACCTGCCGTTGCTGGCGTTTGGCTGGGTAGCGGCGATGGTTCTGTGATCTAACAAGCAAAAGATCAAAAGATCGCAGCCTTCGGCAGCTCCTACATGGGAAGGGTGTTCATCTGTAGGAGCTGCCGAAGGCTGCGATCTTTTTGGGGCGTTCAACTTTTGACCCGGCGTGCCGTTAAAGCTTTAACCACGACAACAAAATCAAAAGAGTGAACGTCATGCGCATGAGCCTCAAGGCCAAAGTCCTGTCCCTTGCCGTCCTCCCGGTGTTGCTGTTTGCGCTGGTCATCAGCCTGACCACGCTGTTCATTCTGCAGGATCAGGCGCGCAAGGAAGTCGAGCAGACCCGCGAGCGCCTGCTCGGCGATGCCAAGGCGACCCTGCAAAGCTACGTGGCCGTGGCCATGACCACGATCAAACCGCTCTACGACGCGGCCGCCCCCGGCGATGAGGCGGCGCGGGCGCAGGTGATCAAGCTGCTGTCGAGCATCAGCTATGGCAAGGACGGCTACTTCTTCGGCTACGACTCCAACACCGTGCGCCTGTTCAAGGCCAACAGCCCCGAAGGCGTGGGCCAGAGCTTCAAGGACAACCGCGACCCGAACGGTGTCTACGTCAACCGCGACCTGGTGAAAGTCGCCGGGGACGGTACCCACTACCTGCAATACAGCTCGCCATTGCCCGGCAACACCCAGGTGTTGGTGCCCAAGCTCGGCTACACCGAATACCTGCCGAAGTGGGACATGGCGGTCGGCACCTCGGTCAACCTCGATGGCATCGAAGCACAGGTGGCCGTGGTCGAAGCCAAGGTCCGGGCGCGCATGCAAGGCATGGTGCTGAGCATCGTCGGCGTGGCGGTCGTGGTGCTGCTGGTGATCGCTGCCGTCGGGATGCTGCTGGCCAACACCATTGTGCGTCCGCTGCATTTGATGAAAGCCAACCTCGATGACATCGCGGCAGGCGAGGGCGACCTGACCCGCCGCCTGACCATCACCAGCCAGGACGAACTCGGTGAACTGGCCGGCTCGTTCAACCGTTTCGTCGACAAGATCCACGGCCTGGTACGGCAGATCACTGAAATGACCTCGCAACTGACCGGACTGGTGACTCAGGTGTCCGACCAGGCCAATCGCTCGGATCAGGCCATGGAGCGCCAGCGTCACGAAACCGATCAGGTGGCCACGGCGATCAACGAAATGTCGGCGGCCGCCCAGGAAGTGGCCAAGAGCGCGCAGAACGCCGCGGTCGCCGCCCAGCAGACCGACGAAGAAGGGCAGGCCGCCAAGCGCGTGGTGGCCGGCAGCATCGAGAAGATCCATGCCCTGGTGGACGATATCCGCAGCAGCGGCGTGTCTCTGGACAGCCTGCAAAAGGATGTGTCGTCGATAGTCAGCGTGCTCGGAGTGATCCGCTCGATTGCCGAGCAGACCAACCTGCTGGCGCTCAATGCGGCCATCGAAGCCGCCCGCGCCGGCGAGGCCGGGCGCGGCTTTGCGGTGGTGGCCGATGAAGTGCGGGCGCTGGCCAGCCGCACGCAAATCAGCACCCAGGAAATCCAGGGCATGATCGACCGTTTGCAGGCCGGCACCCAGTCGGCGGTGGAGGCGATGCGCCGCTCCAGCGAGGCCGGCGACGGCACCTCGGCCCAGGCCAATGAGGCGGGGGCTTCGCTGGACACCATGGCCCAACTGATCGCGACCATCAATTCGATGAACGCGCAGATCGCCAGTGCCGCCGAAGAACAGACCTCCGTGGCCGAAGAGATCAATCGCAGCGTGCACCAGATTGCCGTGGCCGTGGACAGCGTCGCCGATGAAACCCAACTCGGCGCGCAGACTTCACGCAGCCTGGCCGACCTCGGCCAGCGCCTGGGCAGTCTGGTCGGGCAGTTCCGTATTTGACAGTTATGGTTAACAACGCGAAATGGTGTGGTTTTTATAACTAAACAGTATTGAGTAACTGTCATATTTGACAGTTGTTGCCGTTGGCTTATTGGTCTTTCATTTCAATGACATAGCGAGGTAACTGCAAACCATATGGAAACAGGGGCTAAGTATGAGATTTTGGCAACTCTCATGTTTCATCCTGGTTGGCGGCTGTGCCGTGACGGCGCAGGCTCTGGAGATACCAAGCTCAGTGGACTGGCGTACCCAGGGAGCTGTTACCAGAGTCAAGCAATTGGGGACTTGTGGCTCCGGTTATGCTTTTTCAGCGGTGGGTGCCCTGGAGGGCGCATTGTTTTTGCAAACCGAAAGACTGGTCGAGCTTTCCGAGCAGCAGATTCTTGATTGCAGCAGTGAGCAAGGTAATCAAGGATGTGATGGGGGGCTGATGGATTACACCTATGACTACGTCAAGCAAAACGGTATTCAGTCAGAAGAATATTACCCTTACACAGGCGGCGGGGGACGCTGTAATGCAGGCATGATCAAGGCTGTCGCCGCCAATACGGTGACCTATACCAATATTCCTCGTGGCGACGAGGAGGCACTGCGCCAGGCCGTAGCCAAAGGGCCGGTATCGGCGGCGATTGACGCTTCCGACAACTTTGAAAAATACTCCGGCGGGGTATTGGATGATGAAAGTTGCGATGAAGATGATTTGAATTACGCCGTGCTTATTGTTGGTTATGGCACCGAAGATGGTGAGGATTATTGGCTGGTGAAAAATAGCAGGGGGCCGGAGTGGGGGGAGGCCGGATATATAAGGATGTCCAGAAACAAAGATAATCAGTGTGGCATCGCCTCTTACGCGTCATTTCCTGTCCTCGCGAAACGGATAATTCATCAAGGACTCAAGTAGTGCGCCATACGCGGTGTTGCGGTGTTGCAGTCGACCCCTACACTGAAAAGCACGGGTTGTTTTCATCTCCCCCCGACGACCACCACCCACAGGAGTCAAACCCATGACTGAGCGTATATGCGATTGTCCGAAGTGTTCCTGCAAACTCGGCGAACACCCGATCGTGCGTCACGGCAAGCACTATTGCTGTGAAGCCTGCGCCAAGCATCACGAGCACGGTGAGGAGTGCGCCTCCCAAGGCTGCAAGTGTGCCCACTGAACCCCGCGGCGCACGCAAAAGTGGAGCCTAATCCGGCTCCACTACCAGCCTCAGGCTGTCATCCTCCAGGCGCTCGCTGTGGCGAACCGTGCCTTGCAAGCGCCGCCCTTCGACCCGCAGCACCAGGGTCCTGGCCTGCTCCAGATCTTCCGGCAGTGGCGCCGGGACGCGTATGGCGAAGCAGAAGGGGTCATTTTCGACCTGCTCCAGCCCGATCCGGCACTCGGCGCTCCTGGTGATGCGGCCGGTCGGCGTGTCCAGGCCGTAGTCCAGCTGCGCAGGGCTGTTGACGGATGTTGCGCTCATATCCCTTCCCCCGGACCTGATGGTCAACGGATATTAGTTCGCCGGCCGCCACTTGACGTTTTCCACGCCGAATTTTTCAGCCATCGGCTTGCTGGTCTTTTGCACCTTCTCGCGTCCGAATCGAGGGATTCGCCCCACCCCCGCGTCACAGCTCGCCCAATGCCAGGCTTCTGCGTTATCCATTTTTTCCAGGCGGATGATGAATGACTTCGCAGCGCCATGGAGGGTGTACTCAATGACGAATAATTTTGCACTGTTCATAAAGCCCCGGTTCCTCCCTGTTGTACATAGAAGGATCGCGCGCCATCAGGAAAATTCACTCGGATTGTCGAACGGCGGCGGTTGCTGGCGACAGCCCCTGCCACAAGGATTGTTCGAATCGCCATTGGCCGAAGGCCTGGAGCGTTATGCCGAGGTGAGTCAGGGCAGCGGTGACAAGGTGATTTTGCTGCCATAACCATACCCCCACAGAGGCACTGCTCACCACCGTATCTCCTGCAAAGAAAAAGGCTCATTTGCTGTAGGATTAGTTACCTAGACTCCAAGAGGTAACCCCATGAGCGAGCCGATTCGCCTGACCCAATACAGCCACGGCGCCGGTTGCGGCTGCAAGATCTCCCCCCAGGTGCTGGAAGTGATCCTGGCCGGTAGCGGGGCGCAGAACCTCGATCCGAAGCTTTGGGTCGGCAATGCATCGCGCGATGACGCGGCGGTGTATGCCATCGATGAAGAACGCGGTGTGGTCTCGACCACTGACTTTTTCATGCCGATCGTCGACGATCCCTTCGATTTCGGCCGAATTGCCGCCACCAATGCCATCAGCGACATCTATGCGATGGGCGGCGATCCGTTGATGGCGATTGCGATCCTGGGCTGGCCGGTGAACGTGCTGGCGCCGGAAGTCGCCCGGGAAGTGATACGCGGCGGTCGTTCAGTGTGTGACGAGGCGGGCATCCCGCTGGCAGGCGGGCACTCCATCGATGCGCCAGAACCGATCTTCGGCCTGGCTGTCACCGGTCTGGTGGAAAAACGCCACATGAAGCGCAACGACACCGCCACCGCCGGTTGCCTGCTGTATCTCACCAAGCCCCTGGGGATCGGCATCCTGACGACGGCCGAGAAAAAGGGCAAATTGCGCAACGCCGACATTGGCCTGGCCCGGGACTGGATGTGCACCCTGAACAAACCCGGCAGCCGTTTCGGCAAGCTCGACGGCGTGACCGCGATGACCGACGTCACCGGTTTCGGCCTGCTCGGGCACCTGGTGGAAATGGCCGACGGCAGCCAGCTCACGGCGCGCATTGAATATGACCGCGTACCGCGCCTGCCGGGGGTCGAGTATTACCTGGAACAGGGTTGCGTACCGGGTGGGACGCTGCGCAATTTCGACAGCTACGCCAGCAAGCTCGGACGCCTTCAGGAACTGCACAAACGCGTGCTCTGCGACCCGCAGACCAGCGGCGGCCTGCTGATTGCCGTGACGCCGCAAGGCAACGAGCAATTCCTTTCGGTGGCCGCCGAGCTGGGCCTGAGCCTGGAGCCGATCGGTGAACTGGTCGAGCGACAGAGCAACGCAGTCGAGGTGTTTTGATGTTCGTCGACTGCACTGATTACCGCGACATCTTCCTCAACGACCGGCCAATGATGGATGCCCGCGCGCCGGTCGAATTCAACAAGGGCGCGTTTCCCGGCGTGATCAACCTGCCGTTGATGAACGACCATGAACGCCAACGGGTCGGCACCTGCTACAAACAGCACGGCCAGCAAGCGGCCGTCGTGCTGGGGCATCAACTGGTGTCGGGCGCGGTCAAGGCCGAACGCATCCAGGCCTGGGCCGATTTTGCCCGGGCGCATCCGGATGGCTTGCTGTACTGCTTTCGCGGCGGCCTGCGTTCGCAGATCGTCCAGCAATGGCTCAAGGATGAGGCCGGCATCGACTATCCACGGGTGGGCGGCGGCTACAAGGCCATGCGTACCTTCCTGCTGGACACCCTTGATCAAGCCGTGACCCAGTGCGATTTCGTCCTGTTGGGCGGGATGACCGGCACCGGCAAGACCGAGGTGCTCACGCAACTGGGCAACGCCGTGGACCTTGAAGGTCATGCCAACCACCGCGGCTCCAGTTTCGGCAAGCGCGCCACGGGCCAACCCTCGAATATCGATTTCGAAAACCGCTTGGCCGTGGACGTGCTGAAAAAGCGCGCCCGGGGCATCGAGCAGTTCGTACTGGAAGACGAAAGCCGCGCGGTGGGCAGTTGTGCGCTGCCGTTGCCGCTGTACCAAGGCATGCAGCAGTTCCCGATGGTGTGGCTGGAAGACAGCCTGGAAGGGCGGGTAGAGCGGATCCTGCGCGATTACGTGGTGGATCTGTGCGCCGAATTCATCGACGTGCATGGCGAGGAGGGCTTTGCGTTGTTTTCCGAGCGCTTGCTGGCAAGCCTGAACAATGTGCAGAAGCGCCTGGGTGGCGAACGTCATCGACGCATGCTGGTCTTGATGGAGGATGCGTTGGCCGAGCAGGCCCGCAGTGGCGCGGTGGATCTGCACCGCGGCTGGATCGAACGGCTGCTGTGCGAGTATTACGATCCGATGTATGCGTTTCAGCGAGAGAAGAAAGACCCGCGGATCGAGTTTGCCGGGGAGCGGGGGGCGGTTCTCGAGTATCTGCGCGAGCGGGTGAATCAGAAGGGTTGAGGGTGCTTTTGCCGGCCTCATCGCGAGCAAGCTCGCTCCCACATTGGATCTGCGTCGTACACAAAATCTGTGTTCACTGAAGATCTACTGTGGGAGCGGGCTTGCTCGCGAAGGCGCCCGCTCAGACAACGCATGCCTCAAGTCGGGCAGGTTTCAGCACCGTTATCCAGACCTTGCTTGTACACATGGCTCTGTAAACTGGCCTTGCCGTCGTGCCAGGTCAGGGTGAGTACGTACAGCGAGTCATAGTCGCTGGACTCCCAGTCATCCGTGATGGTCATTTTCTTGCCGGTGGCGTCGCCGGCCACCTTGTTGATCAGTTCCGGCAGGTAGCCGTGGGACCAAGCCGTGTAGATGATCGAGTTGTGGTACTTGTCGTGGAGCAGTTCATCGGCCAGGTCACTGGTGTCATTGGCGGAAAAGTTGATGTTTACCGGCAGGCCGAGCTTGATGGCGCTGGGGCTGATGGTCATCAGGGGGCGGATGTAACTGTAGGAATTGTCGAGTTCGCCTTCTTCGACGTTACGGGTCGGGTTCGCCGCGAACACATAGTTGGCCTTGCCGAACTTTTCCGGCAGCAACGTGGCCAGGTCGATGGCGCGGTTCAGTCCCTGGCAATTGAGCTGGCCCAGGCCACCGTCGGGTTTTTCCCCGTGGCGCAGGAAAACCAGCGTCTGGGTGCCATCCATCGGTTGGGCGCGACTCAGGCCGGACTCCAGCGACAGAAACACGGCGGTGACCACCAACAAGGCGGGCAACAAAAGGTAAGCGCGATGTTTGAAGCGGTTGGCAAAATTGAACAGGTTCATGAGTAAAGGTTCTTCAGCGCAATTCGGTTAAGGCTGACAAACCTTTACACCTCGATTGTCCTGCGTCGGGTGTTTTCCATGTCATTGCAGTCGGTCCGTTATCCAAGGGGTGGTGCTCAGAGTCCCCTGAACCCGATTGGTTCGATTCCGGCCGAATGCGCGGCAATGTACCGGTAACCTTCACAGGTTTGCAGCGAAGGTTATCGACAGGATGTTGCACAATTGTGGACACGCTACACCTAATGACGTTGAAACGGTCGTGATCTCTTTTGATCTCGGCTATCAGTGAGATCGATGGCTTCAAGGGATCGCTGAGCCGATATCTACATTATGATCGTCACTCTCAGTGTCTTCGTGGATCCCGCCCATGACCGATTTGTCCGCATTCCCCATCACCCGCAAATGGCCTGCCCAGTATCCGGAGTGGATTCAGCTGTACTCCCTGCCGACCCCCAACGGCGTCAAGGTCTCGATCATGCTCGAGGAGATCGGCCTGCCGTATGAGCCTCACCGGGTAGGCTTCGACACCAACGACCAGATGTCCCCGGAATTTCTTTCCCTGAATCCCAACAACAAGATTCCGGCGATCCTCGACCCCCACGGTCCGGACGACCAGCCACTGGCGCTGTTCGAATCGGGCGCGATTCTGATCTACCTGGCCGACAAGAGCGGACAACTGCTGGCCCAGGAATCGGCAGCGCGCTATGAAACGATCCAGTGGCTGATGTTCCAGATGGGCGGTATTGGTCCGATGTTCGGCCAGCTCGGGTTTTTCAACAAATTCGCCGGTAAGGACTACGAAGACAAGCGTCCCCGTGACCGCTACGTCGAGGAAAGCAAACGCCTGCTCAAGGTGCTGGACGGCCGTCTGCAAGGGCGTGACTGGATCATGGGCGAGCGCTACACCATCGCCGACATCGCCACCTTCCCATGGGTGCGCAACCTGATCGGTTTCTATGAAGCGGGCGATCTGGTGGGCATCCAGAACTTCCCTAACGTCACGCGGGTACTGGAACGTTTCCTGGCGCGGCCGGCGGTGGTGCGCGGGTTGCAGATTCCGAGCCCCGTTTCAGGTTGAACCCCATCCCCTGTGGGAGCGGGCTTGCTCGCGAAAGCGGAGTGTCAGTGACAGATGTATTGACTGACACACTGCATTCGCGAGCAAGCCCGCTCCCACATTTTGATCTGTGTTGAATCAGGTCGTGCCAAAAAACGGCCGGATCCCGTGATCGCGGAAATACCGTTCGATCACTTTCGGGTCCGAGCAGGTTTCGGCAATCGCCACATAGGTATCGGGCCGCAACAGATAAAAGCCGTTGCGCCCAAGGCCCGCCGCTTCGAACGCCGGTCGCCAGTCAAACACGTGTAGCGGCAGATGGTGCTCGTGGCACCAGGCGATCATCTCGTCGCTGGTGTCGCCATAGACATGCACCTGCCAGGTCAGGCACTTGAGCGACTCAAAATTATCCCCCTCACCGTCATGGGCCCAGGGCAGGCGATCGCCGCCATGCACGTGCCCGGCAACGCCGGTACTCAGCGGCATTGCGCGATAATTCAGGGTGATCTGCGACACCGTGCGAAACAGGAACTGGCGGGAGGTTTCGAACGATGTCATTTTTGGTAACAAGAACGGGGCCAGGCGCGTACGCAGCAAATCGGCAATCGGCCCGTCGGCGGTGACGAACGTGAAGACCCGGTCGGTGGTCGCCACCAGTTTGCGCGCAAAGGCAATGCGCTCGGTTTCATAGGTGTCGAGCAGCCTGGCCTCGGCACCACCGCTCAACACGGCCGCCAGTTTCCAGGCCAGGTTGATGGCATCGCCAATCCCGGTGTTCATGCCCTGGCCGCCCGCCGGGCTGTGCACATGGGCGGCATCACCCAGCAAAAACGCCCGGTCCTTGCGGAAGTGATCCGCCACCCGATGGTGCACGCGGTAGGTCGAAAACCAGTTCAGTTGCTCGATCTGAACTTTCATATGTTCGATGGCCCGGCTGCTGACGTCCTCGAAGCGCAGGGTCTCGGCGTGTTCGGCGCGCTCGTCGCGCACTGTGCCGATCAGGCGGGCACGACCACTGTCGGCCAGCGGGAACACGGCGAGGAAGTCCGCCTCGTCGAGATCCACATGCAGTTCGCCGTTGAATGTCGGGCCGCTGGCCTGCACGTCGGCGACGTAGAAAATCTGCTGGTAAGTCCCGCCGGGAAACCCGGTATCGAGGGTCTTGCGCACAATCGACCGGGCACCGTCGCACCCGGCCAGGTAACAGGCCTGGCAGGTTTCCTGCTGGCCGTCGGGCAGGAGCAGCGTGGCCGTGATGCCGTCTGCGGTTTGCTCGAAGCCTGCCAGTTCGGTGTTGCGTTCCACCGTGATGCCGAAGGTTTCCAGGCGCTCGATCAGCAGCCGTTCGTGTTCGTCCTGGGGGAAGATCTCGAGAAACGAGTAGGGGGTCAGGCCTTCACCGATCCGGGACAGGGGCAGGCGCGCCACGAGCTCACCCTTGACCCAGAAGTTGCCGGCCTTTACTTGATGGCCGTGTTGCACCACGGCGGTGTCCAGTCCGAGCTGACGATACAACTCCAGCGTCCGTGCCTGGACGGCCAGCGCCCGGGACGTGGTGCCGGGGGCCGAGGTTTTGTCGACGATCCGCACGCGCACGCCCAGTTTGCTCAGCCACAACGCCAGGACCAACCCGGTGGGGCCGGCGCCGATGATCAACACGTCGCTGCGGTGCATGAGCCTGTCCTCTTCGCTGTGTGAATCAAGTATGGTCCAGTCGGGGAGGGCGACAACCGTCGGGCTGCCACGGACGTAGCCGCTGACCTGCCATTGGTCGTATGGTTGGCCCGGACAAACGGATTAGATGGAACGACATGCAAATCAGATTGATCACAAGCGTCGCCGTGTTGCTGATATTGGCCGGTTGCGGCAGCCAGCGGACCCAGGAATCGGCGGCCCGCAGCCCGGCCGAAGTAAAGGCCGAGATTGTACGTTTACTGCCGGCCAAGGCCGCCGATCCCCAGGGTTGGGCCACGGATATCCAGGTGGCGTTTACCGCGCAAGACATCTCGCCGACCACGCAAAACCTGTGCTCGGTGCTGGCCGTGACCGAACAGGAGTCGACCTTTCAGGTCGACCCGAGCGTACCGGGCCTGGGCAAGATCGCCCGCGACGAGATCGACCGCCGTGCCGCCAAGGCACATATTCCCGGCCTGCTGGTGAGCAGTGCGTTAATGCTCGATTCGCCCAACGGCAAAAGCTACAGCAACCGCCTGAATGCCGCGCGCAGTGAAAAGGAACTGAGCGCTGTTTTCGACGACTTCATCGGCATGGTGCCGATGGGCAAGAAGCTGTTCGGCGGCTTCAACCCGGTGCATACCGGTGGGCCGATGCAGGTCAGCATCGATTTTGCCGAACAGCAGGCCAAGGGCTATCCGTACCCGGTGAAGGGCTCGATTCGCCATGAAGTGTTCACCCGCCGCGGTGGCATGTATTTCGGCATCGCGCATCTGCTTGGGTATCCGGTCAGTTACCCACAGCCGTTGTACCGTTTTGCGGACTTCAACGCGGGTTGGTACGCCAGCCGTAACGCTGCATTCCAGAATGCGGTGAGCCGGGCTTCCGGTATCCCGTTGGCGCTGGATGGCGACCTGGTGCGCTACGGGTCGATCATGCCCGGCACCACGGAGCTGGCCGTGCGTACCCTTGGCAAGCAACTGGACATGCGCAATCCGACGATCCGCGACCAACTGGAAGAGGGGAATACCCTGGCGTTCGAAGACAGCAAGCTCTATCGGCGGGTTTTCGAACTGGCCGAACGGGCCGAGGGCCGGCCGTTACCCCGCGAAGTGTTGCCCGGGATCGTGCTACAAAGCCCGAAAATCACCCGCAAGCTCACCACTGCGTGGTTTGCCAAGCGAGTCGATGAACGCTACCAGCGCTGCATGGCTCGGGCAGTGCAGTAATCGCGCCGTATCAAAGAGAATAAAAAACCCGGCGGATGAGGCCGGGTTTTCATTGAGTCCTGCGTTCAGGCACTGCATTCAGACAGCGCGGCTTTCGATCAGGCGGTCCGAACCACCTTCGGCGACGCGGTTTTGCAGGAGCTTGTCCGAACCGCCTTCAGCGACGCGTTTTTCCAGCAGGCGATCCGAACCACCTTCAGCCACGCGATTCTCGATCAGGCGATCGGAACCACCCTCGGCCACACGGCTTTCAATCAGACGATCCGAGCCGCCTTCAGCGACCACAGGTTGAGCGGAGTTTGCGGCGAAAGCGTTAACTGCGAAAACCGAGAAAGCGATGCCGAGGAGGGTCTGGCGTTTCATGATGGTGTGCTCCGGGGTGCTTATGGGTTGGTATGGAGCAGATGTTACGCCGGGGATTTTTTAAGAGAACTTCATTGAAGTGATGGTGAACATCGACGGCAATGATAGGACTTGCGGCACACCCCTGGTGAGCGTGATGGTGCGATCGTCGGATGATCACTGTGTGGTGGGTGGTGGCTTCTACACTGGTTAGCTGGCGCGTTCGTCTGCCGCGACGGTCGATGTGACCCGGCAGAGGTCACGGTATGCAAGGAGACGTTTATGTACCAGCTCTACGGCCATCAGAACTCTGGCGCAGCGGCCATCGAGGCTGCACTTGAACTCTGCGATGTTCCTTATCGCTTCATCGATGTCGAGTCGTCCGCGGAGGCGGCCCAGGCGCTGCAGAAGCTCAACCCGCTCAAACAGATTCCAACCTTGCAGTTGCCCGATGGCGCTGTCCTGACCGAGAGCGCGGCGATCCTGATCCACCTCGGGCTGACCTTTCCCGCATCGGGGTTGTTACCGCAGGATCCAGCCGAGCGAGGCCAGGCCATTCGCGGCATGGCGTACATCGTCAGCAATTGTTATGCGGCCATCGGCATCATTGATTACCCCGAGCGCTGGCTGGCCGAGGCGGATGAGTTGTCCAGGCAAAACCTCATGGAGGGCGCCCGCCGACGCCTGCACTGGAGTTGGGAGGTGTTTGCCGATCAGTTCTCGGGCGAGTTGTACCTGGGCAGCGAGAAGCCAGGAGCCCTGGATGTGCTGGCGGCGGTGATCTCACGGTGGGCGGGCAGTCGTGAGCATTTGCGCAACGCCCGGCCGGGGTTTTTCGCCTGGCTGGAACGAATCGACCGCCACCCGGCACTGGCACCGGTGTTCGCCCGGCATTGGCCGGCCTGAACTCCCAAAACCCAATGTGGGAGCATGCCTGCTCCCACAAGGGATCCTCGGCGTGTCGACTATTCCCCGCGAATGTACTGTTCCAGCTGCTTGATCAGTTCAGCCTGTTCGGCGATCGCTTCCTTGACCAGGTCACCGATCGACAGCAGGCCGATCAATTTGCCACCTTCGACCACCGGCAAGTGACGCAGGCGCTTATCGGACATGATGCCCAGGCAGGTCTCCACGGTTTGGTGGGTGTCAACGGTAATCACCGGAGACACCATGATGTCGCGCACCGGCGTGCCCACCGAAGAGCGGCCGTGCAGCACCAGTTTGCGCGCATAGTCCCGTTCGCTGATGATGCCCAGCACTTCTTCATTCTCTACCACCAGCAAGGCGCCGACGTTTTTCTCGGCCATCTTCATTAGCGCTTCGAGCACCATGTGGTCGGGTTTGATCTGGTGGACTTCCTGATTCTTCTGATCTTTGAGCTTGAGCAGCTGGGCGACGGTTTTCATGGTGGTTACTCGGGTGTTGTCGTTGTTCTTGAAGAATCGTAGACGCGAGCGTTCAGGGCAAGGGCGAATGCGGCAGATAACACGCAAAAAACGTCATTTGCCGGATTTTCTTTGGCAAACCTCACATTTCGGGCCAGCACCTTACCTGTGGGAGCGGGCTTGCTCGCGAAGCGGACTGTCAGCCAACAAAGATGTTGAATGTTATGGCCCCTTCGCGAGCAAGCCCGCTCCCACAGGGTCGGTGTCTGCCTGGTAGACCGGCGGCAAACGCGCTATCGCGACGGATGACGGGTAGAATCACCCTCTGAATCAGTTTCGAGGTTTGCAGTGGTGGATCTACAGCAGGGCTTCGTCCTGACCCGGCATTGGCGCGACACCCCTGCCGGTACGGAAGTCGAATTCTGGCTGGCGACCGACAGCGGTCCCCGGCGTATCCGCCTGCCTCATCAACCGTCGGTGGCGTTCATCCCCGCTGCGCAGCGCGAGCCCGCCGAACGCATTTTGCATGACGAGAAGAACGTCGAGCTCAGGCCCCTGGCCCTGCAGGATTTCGAACATCGCCCGGTCCTCGGTCTCTATTGCCAGCAACACGGCCAGTTGATGCGCCTGGAAACCGCGCTGCGCCGGGCTGGGGTCGAGGTGTTCGAAGCCGATGTGCGCCCGCCGGAACGCTACATGATGGAACGCTTCATTACCGCGCCGGTGCGTTTCAGTGGCACGGCGAATGCCGAGGGCCTGCTGCTCGATGCGCAGATGAAAGCCGATCCCGATTACCGGCCGAACCTCAAACTGGTGTCCCTGGACATCGAGACCACCGCCCAGGGCGAGTTGTATTCCATCGCCCTGGAAGGCTGCGGCGAGCGTCAGGTGTACATGCTCGGTCCGCCCAATGGCGATGCCAGCCAGGTGGATTTCCAGCTCGAATACTGCGATTCGCGAACCCTGCTGCTGAAAAAACTCAACGACTGGTTTGCCCGGTTCGACCCCGACGCGATCATCGGCTGGAACGTCGTGCAGTTCGACTTGCGGGTGCTCCACGAACACGCCCGGCGCCTGGCGGTGCCGTTGAAGCTGGGGCGTGGCGGCGAGGAAATGCAGTGGCGTGAACATGGCAGCGGCAACCATTACTTCGCTTCAGCCGCTGGCCGCTTGATCATCGACGGTATCGAGGCCCTGCGTTCGGCGACCTGGAGTTTTCCCTCGTTCAGCCTGGAAAACGTCGCGCAAACCTTGCTCGGCGAAGGTAAGTCCATCGACAACCCGTACCAGCGCATGGACGAAATCAATCGCATGTTCGCCGAGGACAAACCGGCGCTGGCCACATACAACCTCAAGGACTGCGAACTGGTCACACGGATTTTCGCCAGGACCGAGTTGCTCACCTTCCTGCTGGAGCGGGCCAGCGTCACTGGTTTACCGGCCGATCGCATGGGCGGTTCGGTGGCGGCGTTCACGCACCTGTACATGCCGCTGATGCACCGTCAGGGTTTCGTGGCGCCGAACCTCGGTGGCAAGCCACCGCAAGCCAGCCCCGGCGGTTTTGTCATGGATTCGCAGCCGGGGCTGTACGAATCGGTGCTGGTGCTCGACTACAAAAGCCTTTATCCGTCGATCATCCGCACCTTCCTGATTGATCCCGTGGGGCTGATTGAAGGGCTCAAGCACCCGGACGACAGCGAGTCGGTGCCGGGTTTTCGTGGTGCGCGCTTTTCCCGCACCCGACATTGCCTGCCATCCATCGTCGCCCGGGTGGCCGAAGGCCGGGAAACCGCCAAGCGCGAACACAACGCGCCGCTGTCCCAGGCGCTGAAAATCATCATGAACGCCTTCTACGGCGTACTCGGCTCCAGCGGTTGTCGCTTCTTCGACACGCGCCTGGCGTCGTCCATCACCTTGCGCGGGCACGAAATCATGCTGCGCACCCGCCAGTTGATCGAAGCCCAGGGGCATGCGGTGATTTACGGCGACACCGACTCGACCTTCGTCTGGCTACGTCGCGCCCATGGCCAGCAGGAAGCGGCGCAGATCGGCCACGCGCTGGTGGCGCACGTCAATCAGTGGTGGCGCGAGCACGTGCAGCAGGAGTACGGCCTGCAAAGCGTTCTGGAATTGCAGTACGAAACCCACTACAAGCGCTTTTTGATGCCGACCATTCGCGGCGCCGAAGAAGGCAGCAAGAAGCGCTACGCCGGGCTGGTCACCCGTGACGACGGCAGCGACGAAATGGTCTACAAAGGCCTGGAAACCGTGCGCACCGACTGGTCGCTGCTGGCCCGGCAATTCCAGCAGGAGCTGTATTCGCGGATTTTCCTGCGCAAGCCCTACCAGGATTATGTGCGTGACTATGTGCGCAAGACCCTGGCCGGTGAATTCGATGACCGGCTGATCTACCGCAAACGCCTGCGCCGTACCCTCGATGACTATCAGCGCAACGTACCGCCCCATGTGCGCGCGGCGCGCCTGGCCGACGAGTACAACGATCGGCAGGGGCGCCCGCGCCAGTACCAGAACGGCGGCTGGATCAGCTACGTGATCACCGTCGCCGGCCCTGAGCCACTGGAAGTGCGCAGCTCGCCCATCGATTACGACCACTACATCACCCGGCAGCTGCAACCGGTGGCGGACGCGATACTGCCGTTTGTCGACGACGACTTCTCAACCCTGGTGGGTGGGCAACTGGGCCTGTTTTGAGTCCATCAGCGACAGGGTCCAGTCGTCCAGGATGCCGTGGAAGTATTGGTTCAACGCTTGCTGGAAAAGGCTGTCGGCGTCGGCGACCTGGGCGAACAGGGTCATCGAGGAATGAAACTTCAGGTCGTCGGGATGACCGAAAATCCCCGCTACCGAGCGTTCCCGGATGTTCAGTACTTCCTGGGTGCAGGTGCGTAGCCGGGCGCCCAGCAACGGGTGCTCAAGGTAGGCCAGGGCTTCCTCCCGCGAGCGGATGGCAAAGCGGCGCGACATCTCGCTGCCGCCGAGCCCGGCAAACTGGGGAAAAATGAACCACATCCAGTGACTGCGCTTGTGTCCGTTGTTCAGCTCGTTTTGAACCCGGTCGAATACCGGGTCCTGAGCCTGGAGAAAGCGTTGCAGATCGAACGGGTCCAGGTGGTCGGTGCTTCTCATGGCGAAGCTCTCTGACTGCGGTGGTTCAGACCATGGCCAGCCGCTGTTTGCGTTGTGGCGCGTGAAACGCTTGGTCCAGCGCCTCCAGATCCCCGGGCTCAAACTGCAACGTGGCGGCTTGGGCGTTGAGGCGTACATGTTCGGGTCGGACCGCCTTGGGGATGGCGATCACGCCTTCCTGACGCAGTATCCAGGCCAGCGCCACCTGTGCCGTTGTGGCGCTGTGCCGTGCGGCCACCTGCCTGAGCGTGGCGTCGAAGAGCAGTTTACCGCCCTGGCCAATCGGGCAGTACGCCATGACCGGCAACCGCCGTTGCTGGCTCCATGGCAGTAAATCAAATTCTATGCCCCGTTGTTCCAGGTTGTAGAGCACCTGATTGGTGGCACAAGACGGGGCGTCCAGTTCCAGCAGGTCGTCAAGGTCGAAGTTGGACACGCCCCAACGGCCGATCTTGCCGGCTTCGCGCAGGCGCTCGAAGGCGTCGACGGTTTCTTCCAGGGGATACTGGCCGCGCCAATGCAGCAGATACAGATCGATGTACTCGGTGCCTAGCCTGCGCAGGCTGCGCTCGCAAGCCTGGGGAATGCCCTGGCGACTGGCGTTGTGCGGGTACACCTTGCTGACCAGAAAGACGCTGTCGCGCTGGCCGGCGATGACATCGCGGACCACTTCCTCGGCGCCGCCTTCGGCGTACATTTCCGCAGTGTCGATCAAGGTCATGCCCAGTTCGATGCCCAGGCGCAGTGCCGCGACTTCTTCCGTGTGCCGTGAGCGGTCTTCGCCCATCTGCCAGGTCCCCTGGCCGATCACCGGGACCCTGGTGCCTGCCAGTTCAAGCGTGCGCATGCAAACCTCCTGTGTGTACTCGGTGAATAGTGTAGGAGCTGCCGCAGGCTGCGATCTTTTGACTTTGATTGTTCAAGATCGAAAGATCGCAGCCTGCGGCAGCTCCTACACGGCGTGTGCACCGACCTGATGATTTTCTGATCCGTTTTTTCTTTGAACATTCCCCTGCCAGTGATCGATTGGTGCCACCCGATACTGCACTTTTTCGAAATGTCCGGCTCTATCCATGGCAGCCCGCGGCGATCCCCACCGCCGGCCCATGCCCAAGTCCAAGAACCCATGGCTCGAGTTTCACCCGCAATCACTACTAAAATCCGCCGTCATTGCCTGCTCCTGGCAGGTTTGTCGATGTCCTTCGTCACCGGTTGCAGCCAGCAACAGGGCGGCGACATCATTGACCAGATGCGCGAAGGCAAACCCCAGGAGTTCCTGCAGACCAGCGTCGATCGCATGGCCACCCTGACCATGCGCGACAACCTCGACAGCCTTTACCTGCTGATGAGCAAGCTTTACCTGCGTAACCCCGATGAACTGAAAAAATCCGGTTTCCTCGATGCCCGCACCGCCGGCAAGCAAGTGCGCATGGCCATCGAACTGCAGCAACCACTACCGACCCTGGGCGGCAAAAAGGACCTCGCGGCCCTGCGTTTTGCCATGAGTCCGGAGTTTCTCGGTGACCGGGTCGGGGCGTTCATCTATGCCATCGGCAGCATGCTGGTGACCGCCCATGGCAATCGCCTCGAGTTCTACATGACCGATACGATCAACCCGGTATTCGTCAGCAATGCCGCGCGCAACATCGAGATCGCCACCTGGATCCTCAGTCAGCGACAGAACAAAGAAGGCCAGCCCTTGCTGTTCTCCAACGAAATCTCGGAGGAGGGCAGCAACCTGAGCTTTGCCGTGGAGTTCGGCAAAATCGTCGCCCGGCTGGACCTGCTGACCCAGATGCTCGACGAACGCTACCGGCGCATCGGCCTGAACTATGCGCAGAGCCTGCTGTTCCTGAATTTCCTGCCGGTGCAGTGAGCACGACACATATTCCTTGTGGGAATTGAGTTCATGGTATAAAGATAGATCGTATCGATATAACTGGTTATAAGAAATATCGCTATGCTGCGGGCCAGATTTCCCCTGCGATCTTTGTGGAAGTATTCATGGATTTAGTGAACATCGGGTTGGTCGTTGCCGGGCTGGTTGTCGGCTTCATCGTCGGCATGACTGGCGTAGGTGGCGGGTCGCTCATGACCCCGATCCTGCTTTGGTTCGGCATCAACCCGGCGACGGCGGTCGGTACCGATCTGCTGTACGCCGCCATCACCAAATCCAGCGGTGTCCTGGTTCACCGCAAGAACAACAACATCGACTGGGCGATTACCGGCTGGCTGACCTTGGGCAGCGTGCCCGCGGTGGCGTTGACGCTGTGGTTCCTCAGTACCCTGCACAGCGCCCCCGAGGCGATGAACGCGATCATCAAGCAGGCCCTCGGGTTTGTGTTGTTCGCCACGGCACTGGCGATCCTGTTCAAGAAGCGCCTGCTCGACTTCGCCCACAAGCGTGCGGGCGGCAACTACAACCCCAGCGGACTGCGCTTGAATGTGATGACCGTCATCACCGGACTCGTCCTTGGCACGATGGTCGCGCTGACGTCCATCGGCGCCGGCGCACTGGGCACCGTGGCACTGTTCATTCTCTATCCGATGCTGCCGACCCGCCGTCTGGTGGGGACTGAAATTGCCCACGCGGTGCCGCTGACCCTGGTCGCGGGCCTTGGCCATGCCAGCATGGGCAACATGGATTGGCACGTCCTGGGTTACTTGCTGGTGGGCTCGTTGCCGGGGATTTACCTGGGCAGCCACCTGACCGGGCGCATCTCCGACGAACTGCTGCGCCCTTGCCTGGCGACCATGCTGTTGTTGATCGGCTACAAACTGGCGTTTTAACTCCTGCCCGCAATGCCCTGTGGGAGCTCTGGATCGGTTACCCGTTTGGCGGGATGAACCGGATCCTGTAGGAGCTGCCGCAGGCTGCGATCTTGTTGCGGATCATGCGGTGTGTGCAGAAATGTCAGATCAAGATCAAAAGATCGCAGCCTGCGGCAGCTCCTACCTGGATGTTGGCGGTATTCGGCAGGTTGATGTTCAGCTCCCAGGCACACCCGCCGTCCTCCCGCCTGATCATTGGCCTGCCTGGCGCTCGCCAGGCTCGGCCCACCACGGATCGGCGGGTTGTCATGAGTCTTCAGATTAGCCCAGCCTGTTGCGCAATGACCGCCCTGACCTAAGCTTGGGGCAAGGCGAAAAATATTGCGGTACGTCACCCGGAACGATCGCCGCGATGCGCAATCATTAGAGCGTGGATATCAAAAGGAGATGCGCATGCTCATCAGGTCACTGACCCTGGCTACCTTGCTGGCGATTGCTGGCACCTCGTTCGCCGCCGATGGCGACTCACCGCTGGACATGGACAAGGGCAGGGCCCGACCACTGATTGTCATCGCTCCAAGCACCGTTGATCCGGCCTGGACCAGCCTGAAGAAGTCCCTGGATGAGCCGGCCAACCGCAAGGGTTTCACCGACCGCAACATGGTGCTCTACACCGTACTCAACCTGATGGGCCAGCGCGACGGCAAGGACCTGGGGCCACAGGACACGGCGGCGCTGATCCGCTCGCTCAAACTGGGTGCCGGCGCCAAGACCAAGGTGATTCTGGTCGGCAAGGACGGCGAAAAGAAACTTGAGCAATCGGACGCCTTCAAGCTGGACGAGATTTTCAGCGCTGTCGATCAGTTGCCGGCGGCCGAGAAAGAGTTTACAGCGACCGTGGCGGCTCCCGTCACTGAAGCCGAGCCGGCGGCCAAAGGCGCCAAGCCCGGAAAAACCAGCAAGCCGGCCAAGCCCGCCAAACCGCCTGAAATGCCGGATGATTGATGTCCTACACGCTATCGCTGTCGATGACGCACTGAGTGTGCGTCTGCAGACGCTTCATCTGGCGAGCAAAGGCCTCGAACAAACGATGCACTTCCTGTTGGGTGGTCGTTGCCTCACAACCTGACTCCAGCTGTTCGCAGGCCCTGATCAACGGCGTTGCATGGATGATCCGCGCGCTGCCAAGGATTTTGTGGCAACGCCGGCCCATGGCCCGGAAGTCGCCCGCGCGAAACAGTTCCTGCATGGCGTCGAAATCTTCCTGGTTGGTACGCAGCACGGTCGTCAACAACTGGCGGCTCATCAGCGCATCGCCAGCGGTAATGTCGGTGACCCTGGACAGGTCGAAGCACGGCTCGCTGGCCTGGCGCGTCCGTTCGGACTCGTGCAGGTAACGTTCCAGCGCGCTACGCGTGAGCGGCTTGAACAGGCAAGCGTTCATCCCGGCTTCGAGGCAACGCTGGATTTCCTCTGGCTGGGCATTGGCGGTCAGCCCCACCACATGGGTCGGCGTGCGACCTTCGGCCACTTCGATGGCGCGCAACTGGCGGGTCATCTTGTCGCCGTTGAGCAGCGGCATGCTGCAGTCGGTGATCAGGTAATCGAACCTGTCCTGGCGCCAGAGATTGAAGCCTTCCAGGCCGTTTTCGGCGCAGGTGACACGCAGCCCCAGGGATTCGAGCTGGCGTTGCAATACCACGCGATTGAACTCGTGATCCTCGACAATCAGCACGTAGAGCGGCGGTAGCGGTGGTAATGGCGCGGTATCGATGGGCGAGGGTGCGTCGCCTTCGCTGACGGGTGTCACCTGCAGCGTCAGCGTAAAGCACGAGCCCTGGCCCGGGGTGCTGGTGCAGTCCAGGCGGCCACCCATCAGTTGGGTCAGTTGTTGACAGATGGCCAGGCCCAGACCGGTACCGGTCTGCAATTCGCAGTCCTGGTCGGCGAACTGGGTGTAGGGTCGGAACAGGCGCTGGCGTTGCTGTTCGTCCATGCCGATACCGGTGTCTCGCACCACCAGTTGCAGGTGGGCGAACGGCGTATCGCTGCTCAGACTCAGCTCGACGGTCACCGTACCCTGTGTTGTGAATTTGATGGCATTGCTCACCAGGTTGGACAGGATTTGCCGAAAGCGCAGCGCGTCAAGTTGCACCGTGAGGTCCGGGCCATGACTGACAAACTCCAGTGCGAGGTTTTTCTGTTGGGCGAGGCTGGCGAAACTCTGCAACACCGTGCGCGCCAGGCGTTGCGGGTAGCTGCTGGTGCTGCGCAACTCAAACTGCCCCGACTCGATTTTCGACAGGTCGAGAATCTCGCCAATCAACTCCATCATGCCGTTGGCGGATTTCTGCGCGATGTCGATCAGTCCTGCATCGGCATTCTGTTCGGGCTGATTTTCGCGCAGCAATTCAAGCACGCTCACCAGTGCACTCATGGGCGTGCGAATCTCGTGGCTCATGACCGCCAGGAAATGGCTTTTGCCGCGATTGGCCGATTCGGCCTGTTTCCTGGCCTGGATCAGCGCGTGTTGCAGGTGGTGTTGCTCGGTCAGGTCGATCCAGCCGCCAATGACGCCGGTCATGGTGCCATTGGAATCGCGGTACGGCAGTGCCCAGTGGTAGACGTGGCGCTTCTGGCCCTTGACTGTCATGGTGAAGTTGTCGAAGGACGGCTCCCCGCTCTCAAGGGTCGTACGGTGAATCCGCTTGTAATTGTGGGCGTCGTCGAGGGGCAGGATATCGGCTTCGATCAAGCCTTTGTTCAGCACCTGATCCAACTCGACCTGCATCGTTTGCACGTAGGCACGATTGCAGGTCAGCAGCAGGCCTCTGCGGTCGCGGACATAGATCGGATGCGGTGTGCCGTCCACCAGTACCTTCATGAATTCCAGTTGGTCGTTCAAGGCTTTTTGCGCCTTGAGGCGTTCGGCGATTTGCCGGCGAAGTCCGAAGTTCCAGGCAAGCACCACCAACAGCACCAGCACCATCCCCAGTACTGCCCGAAAGAACCAGTTCTTGTAGGCGCTCCAGCCTCCGTGGCTTTGCTGCGGGTTCTGCCAGCGGCTCGCCAGGCCACTCAATTCATCGGGCGAGATGTCGAGCAACGCCTTGTCGAGGATCGATACCAGTTCGGCGTTCTGTTTGCCGCTGGCAAAGGCGATCAGCGCCGGTTGCGCGCCGAGCACCGAATCGATCTGCAACTGGCCACGGAAGAACCGGTCGATCAGGTAGCCGGCGCCCAGTTGTGGCTGAATCACGCCATCGACCTGACCTTCGGCGAGTAATTCGTAAGTCTCGATCGGTGTATCGACTTCGACCACCTTGATGTCGGGCCATTCGCGCTCCAGCCAGTTGGCCGCCGCGGAATCCTTGATGATCGCCACGGACTGCCCCTTGAGTCGGACCAGGCCCTCATGTTCAGGCTGCACCCGGGTGACCAGCACGAACGGGTTGATCATATAGGGCCGGGAGAACGCCAGCCGTTCCTCGCGCCGGTCACTGTAGGTCAGTGCCGCAATCAGAGCGGGCGGGTCGCGTTCGGTGCGGCGGATCATGGCTTGCACCGAAGAAATCTTGCGCGGGCGGAACACCAGGCCGGTACGATTGTTGATCATCTCCAGCAGATCCGCCGCCATGCCGCGCATCTGATCGTGGGAATCAAACAGGCTGAAGGGCGAATACAGGTCGTTGGCCAGCACTTCGATCTGCGGATGGTCCTTGATCCATTGCTGCTCGGTGGCGGTCAACTGCAAGCGCTTGTAGCCGAGCCCCGGGTTGGCGCCAATGCCCCAGTGGCGGGCAATGACCACGCGTTCCTGGGGCGACAGGGTTGCCAGCGCGCTGTTGAGCAGGGTCAGTAGCCGGGTGTTCTGGCGCTGCATGGCAAAACTGAAGCCCAGGCCTTCGGAATCGCGCTGGACAGTCTGTTTCAGGCTCTGCTGGTAACTGCGTTCGAGCAGGTACTGTGCGGAAATCGCGTCGGTGAGCAGCACCATGCCTTCGCCATAGGCCACCATGCCGAGGCCGTGCTGGGTCGAATCGACGGTTTGCACCGGGTGGTCGGGAAACAGCGAGATTACCCGATCCTGCTGGATCCAGTCCGGATCGAACAGCACCGTGGTTCCCGGCGGCAGTTCATTGTTCATCCAGTGCGTGCCGAAACGGCTGACCAGCACGGCCTGGTCGTAGGCATAGGGTGCGCTCAGGCGCAGGTCGCTGTACTGCGTTTCCAGGTGATTGATCCGCGGCACCAGGTCGATTTCGCCCCGTTGCAAAGCACTCAACGCATCGGCCTGACTGGCATAGCGTTCGACGCGTACACGTACGCCCAAGGCTCGCGCCAGCCAGTCGAGGTAGTCGGCTGAAAGACCTTCGTAGTCCTTTTGGTTGGCAGTGATGTCCAGTGGCGGACGGTCCGGCAGATAAACGCCGGCGCGCAAGACGTCCTTCTGCTCCAGCCACTGACGCTGCGCCGTGTTGAGCGACAGGCTCATGTCGCTCGTGGGCGCACGGCTGAGCAGCGTCAGGGGATCGGCGCAGGCGTTCAGGGCCACCAGTATCAGACCGAGCACTCCCGACAGCCGCAGGACCAGTCGATTCATGGGTCAGGCCAGGTCGTTGCGTTTGGCGAACTCGATCAACTCAAGCAAATTACTGGCATTCAACTTTTGCATCAGGCGGGTCTTGTAGGTACTGATTGTCTTGTTGCTCAACAACATATCGTCGGCGATCTGCTTGTTGCTCAGGCCTTGGGCCAGGCCGTGCAACACCTTGAGTTCGCGCCGGGTAATGCCGCTGAGCAGTTGCACATCGTTGCGGGCGAAATCGCTGTGGCGCACCGACTTGAGCGTACCGACCGGGAACCAGGATTTGCCATTGGCTAGCGCCTTGAGTGCCGTCACGATCTCCACCGGGTCATCGGCCTTCGACAGAAAGCCTGCTGCACCGGCCCGCATGCATTGCGCGGCGTACGACTGGCTTTTCAGCCCCGTGTGAACCAGGACATGAGCCGGACTGCCGCCGATGCGCAGGCGATCGATCACCGCCATGCCATCGAGTTGCGGGATATCCAGGTCGAGCACTATTGCATCGGGTTTGAGCTCGAAGGCCTTGCTCAACGCGTCCACACCGTTGTCGCACTCGCCGACGATGACATGGCCTTCACGGGCCAGAATTATTCCGATCGCCATGCGCACGACAGCGTGGTCATCGACCAACAGCACCTTCATGGATCAATCCTCATGTCCTGTTTCAGCATAGTCCCGCCACCCCCCCAAAGGATTCGGCAGACCTGATGCGTGGCCAGGTGACGCAAAAAAGAGGCGCGAATCCTACTTGGTTTATGTGGGTATGCAAGGCGGGGCGGTCTTACCGGGTAAGGGCGCTCAGAATCTGATGAGCAATCCTGACCCGTTCTGCATTGGGATAATTCTTGTTGGCCAGCATCACAATGCCAATGTCCTTCGATGGCACGTACGCCACGTAAGCCCCAAAACCACCGGTTGAGCCTGTCTTGTTGATCAGCGCGTCCTGCGGCTGCGCTTGTGGCGGGTTCAGCCACTGGACTTCATGGGCCTGCATGGCCATTGGCGTAGAGTTGCCGTCCAGCAGGCGATCCAGTGTGATCGGGTAGCGATACATCTCCCAACCGAGGCCCTGGGTCATACCGCCAACGGTGTAGTAACCGCTATGGGTCAAGGCGATGGCTTGCTGCAATGGTTTTTCCAGAGACGTCGGCTTTATGTTCGCGCCGACGTAGGCCAGCAAGTCAGCGGCACTGGTTTTCACCCCGTACGCCTCGGAATCCAGCGCACCCGGAGTGACCCGTACCGGTTGGCCTTCCTTGTTGTAGCCTTGGGCGTACAGCGCCATCTGAGCCTGCGGCACGTGCACATAGGTGTGCTTGAGGCCGAGTTTTGGCAGCAGGTTTTTCTCCATCAGGTCATCAAACGGCCGGCCCATGCTTTGCGCGGCGAGGTAGCCGAACAGGCCGAGGCTGGGGTTCGAATACAGTCGGTGGCTGCCGGGAGCGTAGAGCGGTTTCCATTGCTTGTAGTAGCTGAGCATTTTGTCGGCCGAATCATATTCAGCGGGGAATTGCAGCGGCAGGCCGCCAGCGCTGTAGGTGCCCAGTTGCAGCACGCTGATCTGGTCGAACGCACTGCCGCGCAAGGCTGGCAGGACCTGGCTGGCCTTGTCCGACAGCGACAGCTTGCCCGTGGCCTGGGCGTAGGCGGCGAGGGTGGCGGTGAAGGTTTTGCTGACGGAGCCGATTTCGAAGAGGGTGTCTTGGGTGACGGGGTTGCCGGCTTCTTTCGAGGCGACGCCATAGTTGAAGTAATGCGCCTGGCCGTTGACGGTGATCGCCACGGCCATGCCGTGAATTCCCTCGGCTTGCATCACCGGCTGTACAGCGGCGTTCACCACTGTCTCGATTTGATCCTGCGCAACGCATTGGCCCGCGGCGAATATCGCCATGCAAGCGGCGATGTTTTTCAGCCTGTCCATGTTGGTTTCATCCGTCGTTGATTCAGTTGCGCGTCATTTTAGGGCGTGAAGCGCCATGCTCCGAGCGCTTTTTAAAATTGGCCGCCAACAGGCGGCCACGCGCAACCTTCGATTCAACGCACTTGCCGATTCAACGCACCAGGCACGGACGCTTGTTATCGAACTTCCAGCCGGGAATCAAAAACTGCATCGCCACGCTGTCATCCCGGGCCCCCAGGCCCATGCCTTTGTACAGTTCATGGGCCTTGGCGACCTGATCCATGTCCAGTTCGACCCCCAGCCCCGGTTTCTGCGGCACCTGCACGCAGCCGTCGACGATTTGCAGCGGGGCCTTGGTCAGGCGTTGGCCGTCCTGCCAGATCCAGTGGGTGTCGATGGCGGTGATCTCGCCCGGCGCGGCTGCCGCGACATGGGTGAACATTGCCAGGGAAATGTCGAAGTGGTTGTTGGAGTGCGAACCCCAGGTCAGGCCCCATTCGTGGCACATCTGCGCCACGCGCACCGAGCCCTGCATGGTCCAGAAGTGCGGGTCGGCCAGGGGAATGTCGACCGACTGCAACTGGATCGCGTGGCCCATCTCCCGCCAGTCGGTGGCGATCATGTTGGTCGCGGTCTTCAGGCCCGTGGCCCGGCGGAACTCGGCCATGACTTCGCGTCCCGAGTAGCCGTTTTCCGCCCCGCACGGGTCTTCGGCATAGGCCAGCACGTGGTGCTGATCGCGGCACAGGCGGATGGCTTCTTTCAGTGACCAGGCGCCATTCGGGTCGAGGGTGATGCGCGCATCGGGGAAGCGCTCGGCGAGGGCCGTGACCGCTTCGATTTCGGCGTCGCCGCTGAGCACACCGCCCTTGAGCTTGAAGTCCTTGAAGCCATATTTGGCGTGAGCCGCCTCAGCCAGGCGCACCACCGCGTCGGCGGTCATGGCTTTCTCGTGCCGCACGCGGAACCAGTCGTTGTCGGCGTCCGGTTCGCTGCGGTAGGCGAGGTCGGTTTCGTTGCGATCGCCGACATAAAACAGATAGCCGAGCATCTTCACTTCATCACGCTGCTGGCCTTCGCCGAGCAGGGCGGCCACCGGTACGTCCAGGTGCTGGCCGAGCAAGTCGAGCAATGCGGCTTCCAGGCCGGTGACGGCGTGAATGGTGATGCGCAGGTCGAAGGTCTGCAAGCCGCGACCACCGGCATCGCGGTCGGCGAAGGTCTGGCGAACCTGATTGAGGATCTTCTGGTAGGTGCCGATTGGGCTGCCGACTACCAGGCTGCGTGCGTCTTCGAGGGTCTGGCGGATGCGCTCGCCCCCCGGCACTTCGCCGACGCCGGTATGGCCGGCGTTGTCCTTGAGGATCACGATGTTGCGAGTGAAAAACGGGCCGTGGGCGCCGCTCAGGTTGAGCAGCATGCCATCGTGGCCGGCCACCGGAACAATCTGCATGCTGGTGATGATCGGGGCCTTGGCGATTTCTTGTGCAGTCATTTTCTTATCCTTTCAGGCGTGACGTGGCGCAGCTTTGGCCGATTCGACGGCAGGCGCGGATTTGGGTTTGTTGCGGGCGGCAAACACGATGATGGCGGCGATGATCGAGGTCGCGGCCAGGCCGTACAGCCCGCCCTGAATGGAGCCGGTGCGTTCTTCCAGCAGGCCGAAAGTGGTCGGCGCAACGAAGCCGCCGAGGTTGCCCACCGAGTTGATCAGTGCGATGACGCCAGCGGCAATGCGCGCATCCAGATAGGCTTGGGGAATCGGCCAGAACAGCGACGAGGCCGATTTGAAGCCCAGTGCGGCAAAGCAGATCGCAACGAAGGCGAAGACCGGCCCGCCGGTGGTGGACATGAACATCCCGGCCGCGGCGATCAGCAGGGCGGTGGCGACCCAGGCTTGCTGGTGTTTCCATTTGGCCGAAAACGAAGCGAAGGCGTACATGCCGACAATCGACAGCAACCACGGAATCGAGTTGAACAGCCCGACTTGGACATCGCTCAGGTCGCCCATCTTCTTGATGATGCTCGGCAGCCAGAAGGTCGCGGCGTAGATGGTCAGCTGGATAAAGAAGTAGATCAGGCAGAACAGGATGATCTGGCGATCCTTGAGCAACTTGCCCAGCGACGGCTTGATCGGCGTGGCGGCTTCCCGGGCCAATTGTTCATCGTCGATGGCCTTGACCAGCGCGTCCTGCTCTTCGCGACTCAGCCATTTGGCGTCATGGGGTCTGGAGTCCAGCCAGAACCAGACGAACACGCACAA
Source organism: Pseudomonas sp. S2_F07 (assembly GCF_054668325.1). Taxonomy (NCBI): domain Bacteria; kingdom Pseudomonadati; phylum Pseudomonadota; class Gammaproteobacteria; order Pseudomonadales; family Pseudomonadaceae; genus Pseudomonas; species Pseudomonas sp. S2_F07. Next base: position 1,786,402 of record NZ_CP162758.1, on the reverse strand, counting down.
CCCCACCGAAAACATGCCCTCGATGAAGTACATCCATTGCCAGCCGTGCATGCCCAGGCCGCTGATTTGCAGGAGCAGCCCGGACAGCGGGCCGGAGATCAGCGAAGCAATCGCCGAGCCACTGAGGAAAATCGCAATCGCCTTGCCTCGCTCCACGCCGGGCAACCAGCGGGTGAAGTAGTAGATCACCCCGGGAAAGAACCCGGCTTCGGCCACGCCTAGCAGAAAGCGCAGAATGTAGAAGTGGGTTTCGTTCTGGATGAACGCCATGCCCGCGGCGACCAGGCCCCAGGTCAGCATGATCCGGGTCAGCCAGATACGCGCGCCGACTTTCTGCAGAAGGATGTTGGAGGGCACCTCGAACAGTGCATAACCGATGAAGAACAGACCGGCACCCAGGCCGTAGGCGGCCGCGCCAATGCCCAGGTCGTGTTCCATGTGGGCGCGGACGAAACCGATGTTCACGCGATCAATGTAATTGACGATGAACATGATGACGAACAGCGGCAAGACGTGACGTTTGACTTTGGCGATGGCGGACTTCAGCGCTGGATTGGCGTCGTCGTGCATCCCGGGGATGGATGTATTCACTGCGTTTTCTCCCACTCGTTATTTTTATGCGGGGTGAAGCTGGGTGCTGCGTTGTTGATAGACATCATACAACTAGGTTTTTTCATCTTGCAACCACGTTTATTCAATGAAATGGCGCTTTAGCAGAGGTTTTTTATTCTATTGGTGGTGGCGGATAGCCCTTGAAACGAATCAAAATGGGCTAATTGTTGAGTGTTGTCATACAAGATGGTCGAGATTTTTCAGGATTCCCGTCTGGCGCGGTGCTACGATTCGATAGCCCTGATTTCCGGACACCACCATGCAAGAAGACCTCGAAGTACCCGCTCGCAAGCGCAGCCACAACCTGGCCCATGACCTGGTGGAGAAACTGACCCAGCGCATCCTGCTCGGCCAGATGTTGCCCGGCGACAAGCTACCGTCGGAAAACACCATCGTTCAGGAACACGGGGTCAGTCGCACGGTGGTGCGTGAGGCGATCTCGAAGTTGCAGGCCTCGGGGCTGGTGGAAACCCGGCACGGCATTGGCACGTTCGTGATCGAGCGCGCGCCGGAGCAGGGGCTGCGGCTGAATGTCGATACCGCGTTGGGGGTGCGCAGCATTCTGGAGTTGCGCATGGGTCTGGAAACACAGGCGGCGGCGCTGGCGGCAACGCGCCGTACCGACCTGCAACTGGCGCAGATGCGTGAAGCGCTGGACGACTATCAAAGCCTGCTGGCCAACAACGACAGCTGTGTCGAAGCGGACCGGCGTTTTCATCTGCTGATCGCCGAAGCCACCGGCAACGTTTGCTTCACTGAAATCATGCAGCATCTGGGCAGTGCAATGATCCCGCGCACCCGGGTCAATGCCGCCGAGCGTGGCGCGGTGGACTTGAGCAAGCTCGGCCAGTTGGCCAACCTCGAGCACGAGGCGATTCTCAATGCCATCAAGCGCCAGGACCCGGACGCGGCGCGGGCGGCGATGTGGCTGCACCTGACCAACAGTCGCGACCGGTTTTCGGCTAGCTGAGGTTGTCTGTTCTTCAGTGGCACCGAGTCATCGTTCTTCGCGAGCAAGCCCGCTCCCACAGGGGTTTTATGCATGCCGTAGTGCTTGAGTACGACTCAAAACCTGTGGGAGCGGGCTTGCTCGCGAAGACGTCAGTCCAGGCAGCAAAAAACCTGGATCAGACCCTGACAGCCTTAACAACCAAAGCCCGCCGCTCCAGATTCAGCGCCAGCACACTCGCCGACACCACCAGCCCGCCGACCACGATCATCAATGTCGGCCGCTCACCAAGCGCATAGGATGCAATCACCATCGCCGTCGGCGGCGTCAGATACAGGGTCATCGTCGCCCGGCTCAAATCGACATGCGCCAGCACATAGGCCCAGGCCAGGTACGCCAGGGCGCTGGGGAATATCCCCAGGGCAATCACCGCAAACTGCACGCGCATCGGTGCCAGGGCGACTTGATCTGCCAGGCCGGGCAAGAAAACCAGCAACAGCGCCGTTCCGGACCACACCGTGTAACACACCAGTGTCAGCCCGTCGTAACGTCCGGTGTGATGCTTTTGCAGGGCAAAGTAGAGGCTCCAGGACACCGCCGCCAGCAGGATCAGCAAACCGTGGGCATCAATGCTGCCCAGGCCATGATCGCCCGCCACCACAATCACCACGCCCAACAACCCGAGCAGCACGCATCCCCAGCGCCACAGGCTCACCTGATCCTTGAACACGAAGCGCGCGATCAGCGTGCTGAACAGCGGCGTGGTCTGGGCCAGGACGCTCGAAGCGCCAGCACTGACACCTTGTTGCCCGAAGTTGATCGCCACGTGGTGCAGGCTCACCGCGAAGAAACCCAGACCGAACATCAGCGGCAGATCGCGCAGGCTCGGCAGGCGAATGCCCTTGAACATCGCGACCACCGCCATGAACACAGAAGCCAGCAGGAAGCGCAGGAGCGCCAGGTGCACGGGGTCGTAGGCCTGCAAGCCGATATGGATGCCGGTCGGGGAATAGCCCCAGCACGCCACGACAAACGCCATGGCCAGGATGATTTTCCAGGGGGAAACGGGGGAGGGTGTGAGCGGCTTCATGGTCGTGCACCTGTGGGCGGATGCACCGAGTATCAGAAAGCGGATCGTTCGCCACAACTGACTTATACTGCGCTAATCGTTCACTGTGGGTGATGTATGGAGCTGGCACAGATTCGCATGTTCAAGACCGTGGCCGATGTCGGCAGCATCGCCCGCGCGGCCGAATTACTGCATTGCGTGCCGTCGAACATCACGGCACGGATCAAGGCCCTTGAGGCCGAACTGGGTGTCGCGCTGTTTCTGCGTGAGGGCCGAGGGCTGCGCATCAGCCCGTCGGGGCAAACCTTCCTGGCCTACGCCTCGAAAATTCTTGCCCTCACCGCCGAGGCCAAGCGCGCGGTCGACCCGTCGGCCGAGCCCTCGGGGCCGTTGCGCATCGGTGCCATCGAGTCGTCGGCCACCGGGCGATTGCCGCGCCTGCTGGCGAAATTCCACAAGCGTTTCCCGCAGGTGGCGCTGGAGCTGACCACCGGCTCCTGGGGGCAGTTGCTCGACGACACGCTCAATCACAAGCTCGACGGCGCCATCGTGGCGGTGGATGTCGAGCGTTCACACCTCAAGCGCACGCCGATGTACCGCGAAGAGCTGCTACTGATCGCCTCGACCTCCCTGGGGCCGCTGCGGGACGTCAGCGATCTGCAAGACCAGACCGTGTTCATGTGGCCCCAGGGTTGCCCATACCGGGCGGCGCTGGAGCATTGGTTGTTGCGACAGGGCCAGGCGCTGCCGATTGTCAGCCTGGCCAGTTATGGTGCGATTGTCGGTTGCGTCAGTGCCGGGGCCGGCGTGGCACTGGTGCCCAAGGGCGTGTTCGACCAATACGCCAAAGGCGCCGGCTGTGTGGGGTTTGAATTCCCCGAACTGACCGCCGTCGACAACCTGTTCTACTGGCACGAAAACGCCGGGGTGCACCCGGCGCGTGAAGCGTTTGTGGCGATGCTGCGCGAGGAGTTTGCCTAGGTTCAGGATCAGCCAATGTAGGAGCTGCCGAAGGCCGCGATCTTTTGATCTTGAAAGGCAACGTCAAAAGATCGCAGCCTTCGGCAGCTCCTACAGGGGGGGTTACGGTGTGCCGATATCTCGCATTAGCAGGCCAAAACCCAGATCCACTGCATCCGGTATCGGCAAGTACACCGTATGCCCATCCCCCGGCGCTACCTCGATCCCTTCGCCCCTGGCGTTTTGCAACTGATGCAGATCGAAGTGGAAGTTGCCCTTGGGCGTCATCAGCTCCATGTGATCGCCCAGGCCGAAACGGTTCTTCACCTTGACCTCGGCCAGGCGATCCCGCCGCTGCCCGGTCAGTTCACCGACAAACTGCTGGCGCTCCGAGACCGAGCTGCCGTTCTGGTAGTTCTGGTACTCGTCATGCACATGCCGGCGCAGAAAGCCTTCGGTATAGCCGCGCTGGGCGAGGGATTCCAGGTCGGTCATCAGGCCGCGGTCGAAGGCCCGGCCCGCCAGCGCATCGTCGATGGCGCGGCGATAAACCTGGGTGGTGCGCGCGCAATAAAAGTGCGATTTGGTCCGGCCTTCGATTTTCAGGGAGTGCACGCCCATGTGGGCCAGGCGTTCGACGTGCTGCACGGCGCGCAGGTCCTTGGCGTTCATGATGTAAGTGCCATGTTCGTCTTCGAAGGCCGGCATCTGTTCGCCGGGACGATTGGCTTCCTGCAACAGGAACACCTGCCCGGTGGGCGCCCCGATGCCCAGGGTGGGTTCCGGTTGATACTGCTGCACGATCTCGCCGAGAGTGTTTTCTGTGGCCGGTTGCGCCGAATATTTCCAGCGACAGGCATTGGTGCAACTGCCCTGATTGGCGTCACGCTTGTTCATATAGCCCGACAGCAGGCAGCGCCCGGAATAGGCCATGCACAACGCGCCGTGCACGAACACTTCCAGTTCCATGGCCGGCACTTGCTTGCGGATCTCGGCGATTTCTTCCAGGGACAGCTCCCGGGACAGGATGATCCGGCTCAGGCCTTGCTGCTGCCAGAACTCGACGCTCGCCCAGTTCACCGTATTGGCCTGCACCGAAAGGTGGACCGGCATTTGCGGGTAGTGCCGGCGCACCAGCATGATCAGGCCAGGGTCGGACATGATCAGCGCATCCGGGGCCATGGCGATCACCGGTTCAAGGTCCTTGAGGAAGGTCTTGAGCTTGGCGTTGTGCGGCGCGATGTTCACCACCACGTAGAAGCGCTTGCCCTGGGCCTGTGCCTCGCGAATGCCGAGGGCCAGGTTGGCGTGGTCGAATTCATTGTTGCGCACCCGCAGGCTGTAGCGCGGCTGGCCGGCGTACACGGCATCGGCGCCGTAGGCGAAGGCGTAACGCATGTTTTTCAAGGTGCCGGCGGGGGCGAGCAGTTCAGGCGCGGTGAGGTTCATGGCAGTGTCGGTCGCAAAAGCCGCACAGGGTAAATGCCCTGTGCCACGGCTTTATTGACCTGGATCTATGCCTGATCAATAAACTGATGGCACTCGCGCGAGCCGTGGCGGACTAAACATCAAGGCGAAAGTTTTTCGTCCTGACTGACTGGCACGGATCGGACATGAACGAAACGACACTGCAAGACAAATCGCTGACGGTTTTGCTGGTGCTGGTGAGTGCTGCCTTCATCTGGATCCTGCTGCCGTTTTACGGCGCGGTGTTCTGGGCGGTGATCCTCAGCATCGTCTTTGCGCCACTGCAGAGCCGACTGCAACTGAAGTTCGGCTGGCAACGCAACCTCACGACGCTGTGCACATTGAGCATTTGCCTGGTGATCGCGATTCTACCGGTGATCATCATCAGCACCTTGCTGGTCCAGGAGGGGGCGGTACTCTACAAACGCGTCGAGAGCGGTGAACTCGATATCGCCGGGTACGTGTCGCAGCTCAAGCACAGCCTGCCACCGTATTTCCAGTATCTGCTGGATCGCTTCGGCTTGGGCGAGTTGAGCGGGCTGCGGGAGAAAATCGTCAAGAGCGCAATGACCGGTGGGCAGGTGCTGGCCTCCCAGGCGTTCAGTTTCGGCCAGGGCACGTTCGAGTTCATCGTCAGTATCTTCATCATGCTGTACCTGCTGTTTTTCTTCCTGCGCGACGGTGCGGAACTCGCGCGAAAGGTGCGCCAGGCGGTGCCGTTGCAGGAGCAGCAGAAACGCCGATTGCAGCTCAAGTTCAATCGTGTGGTGCGGGCCACTGTGAAAGGCAACCTGTTGGTGGCGATCACCCAAGGCGCGCTGGGCGGTCTGATCTTCTGGTTCCTGGGCATTCCCAGCGTATTGCTCTGGGCGGTGTTGATGGCGTTTCTGTCGCTGCTGCCGGCGGTGGGAGCGGGAATAGTCTGGGTGCCGGTGGCGGTGTTTTTCCTGTTTACCGGGGCGATCTGGAAGGGCGTGGTGCTGGTATTGTTCGGGGTCTTCGTGATCGGGCTGGTGGACAACCTGCTCCGGCCGTTACTGGTGGGCAAGGACACCAGGATGCCGGACTACATGATCCTGATCTCGACCCTCGGCGGCCTGGCGATTTTCGGACTGAACGGCTTTGTCATCGGCCCGTTGATCGCGGCCCTGTTCATGTCGAGCTGGGCCATTTTCATTGAAACCAAACCGCGGGTGCAGCTGCCTTAAGCGCTCAGCCTGCCGGACTGGCCAGTGCCGATGCGTTGCGACAGCTCCTTTGCCGCGGGCAGCGAAGTGAGCGGGCCGCTGATCTGCACGCCGTCCTGCACCAGATACCAGCAGGCGAGCATGCCCAGTTCCCTGAGCTGTGCGGGGACGGCGCTGCCGATAACGGACATGATCTGAACCTTGGACATGACAAGTACCTCCATCAATCTGTGGAGTTACTTTAAGGTCCGGGTGCCTTGAGGGGTAATCAACGCTTTCGATAGTGGTCATTGATGCCGGATGGGGCAAACGACCGTTGGTCGGTCAGTCGACCACCTGATCGAGCATATGAACCACTTCCTGCTCGTTGAGCAGGCCCTTGCGCACCAGGCTTTGCGCCAGCAGCGAGAGAAACTTGGCGCTGCGATGACCTTCCAGGTGCTTGAGTTCGGTCAGTGCGTTGTACACCTTGCCGGAGGTGCACAGACCGACGATGCGGTGCGGGTTTTGCGTGGGCATGTGGTCGTCCTTGTTGTTATCAACCTGTTTTCGACGGACAGCACCGAGCTTGCGGAACTGTCATGACAAAAATATGACCGTTTTTTGCCGCACGGCAGAAAACGGGTCGAGTCCATCTTGCCAACTTCTGCCACGGGCACTGTCCCGATAGCGACCTTGGCGAGATTTATCCAGACCTGTACCGACAAACGGGGATAAAAAAGCCCCGCTGGTTCAGCGGGGCTTGAAGCGTTCGTTACCAGCGACCATGGCCGTGGCCGTAGTAGCCCCGTGGTGGGCCATAGTAACCGCGGGGTGGACCGTAGTAGCCACGGGGTGGGCCGTAGTACACCGGGGCCGGACGGTAGTAGATCGGTTGCTGCACGTAGACCGGGGCCGGCTGGTAGTAAACCGGAGGCGGTGGCGCGTAATAAACCGGCGCGGGCTGGTAGTAGACCGGTTGCGGTGCGACATAGACCGGGCGGTTGGCGTTGATCAGAGCCGAGCCGACGATGGCAGTACCGACGATCGCTCCAAATACCGCGGCGTCATTACCATGACCGGCTTGCGCCTGTCCTGCGATAGCGAGGGTGCCGATCAGCAAGGCTACTGTGGGGACTTTACGGATCATGATAGTTCCTCGGTTCTTCAACCCGGCGCCTGTGTCTGCAATAGACCCAGGGATTGTCGCGGGGATACTTCTAAGACAGCTTTTTTTCGAAAAACAGCACGGCCGCGAGGTAAATTTTGTGTAAGGTCTGTAGCGACTTTTTTACCGACCCGTGTAAGGCCGCGATAACACACTTAAATGATCGATCAGAACCCGATGGAGGGCTAATCCCGTCCATCCGAAAAGTGCATTTGAAGGAGCTTGCCCATGCAGATGAACCCCAACAAAGACACCCAGCTGTGCATGTCCCTTTCAGGACGCCCCGGGAACTTTGGTCTGCGTTTTCACAATCATCTGTATGAACAACTGAGCCTGAATTTTTACTACAAGGCCTTTGCCAGCCAGGACCTGACGGGGGCCGTTGCCGGCATTCGCGCCCTGCGGATTCGTGGCTGTGGCGTGTCGATGCCATTCAAGGAAGCCTGCATTGCCTTGGTGGATGAACTCGACGCGTCTGCCGCCGCCATTCAATCGATCAACACCATCGTCAACACCGACGGTCATCTCAAGGCCTACAACACCGACTACATTGCCGTTGCCCAGTTACTGGAAAAACACCAGGTGCCCAAGGACTCGACCTTTGCCTTGCGCGGCAGTGGAGGCATGGCCAAGGCCGTAGCGAGCGCCTTGCGCGATGGCGGCTATGAAAACGGCGTGATCGTGGCCCGCAACGAGCGCGCCGGACAAGCGCTGGCGCAGTCATTGGGATATGAGTGGCAGGCCGAGCTGGGGAGCCGTCGCCCGCAAATGCTGGTCAACGTTACCCCGATCGGCATGACGGGAGGACCGGAGGCCGAGCAACTGGCTTTTGAGCCTGAAGTGATCGAAAAAGCAGAAACTGTCTTCGATGTGGTGGCGATCCCATCGGAAACACCGCTGATCGTGCGCGCTCGTGCCGAAGGCAAGCGGGTCATCACCGGGCTTGAAGTGATCGCGATCCAGGCGCTGGAGCAATTTGTGCTCTATACCGGTGTACGGCCGACAGACGAGCAATTCCAGAAGGCCGTGGCGTTTGCCCGCAGCTAGGAGGTGTCCATGCATCCCCCCATTCTCAATCTGGACTCAGTCGAACTTGAACCGCTGCCCGAAGCGTTTGCGCCGGGCGGTGAAACCGCCGGGCGCTATCAACAGCGCCTGGCCCGAGTCGGTCAGCAATTGGGGGCGCAAAAGCTGGGTTATCGCCTGTATGCGCTGGAGCCAGGCATGCGCGGCAGCCCGTTCCACAGTCATCGGGTCAATGAGGAAATGTTCTACGTTGTGGCCGGGGAAGGAGAGGTACGCCTGGGAACCGAGCGTTTTCCGATCCGCACCGGTGATGTGATCGCCTGTCCACCGGGCGGGCCTGAAAAGGCGCACCAGATCATCAATACCAGCAACGGCGAGTTGCGGTACCTGGCCGTCAGCACCCAGCAATCACCGGAGATCTGTGAGTACCCTGATTCCGGCAAGTATGCCGTGATGGATGACTTCAAGGTGGATGCCGAGGGTAATGCGTCAGGCTTTGTTGCCGTTGCCCGGCAAGCCGATGGGGTGGATTACTGGGACGGCGAATAGGCGCGAACACCGCCAAACCCCTGTGGGAGCGGGCTTGCTCGCGAAAGCGTCGGCCCATCCGGCATTGATGTGACTGACAGTCCGCCATCGCGAGCAGGCTCGCTCCCACATCGGGATCTCTGTAGCCTGATTACTCGAGCCGAGCCAGCCTTTCTTCCAGGGCAGCAATCCGCGCTTCCAGTTCTTCGATCCGTTCAACCGAAACCCCGCTGCCACCCCGTTCGGTCGGGTTTTGCCGTGCCGCCATGATCGCCTCGATATCCGCCGGATCACCCAAGGCGTGGGTATAGCGGTCTTCGCGCTGACCGGCCTGACGTGGAATCAGCACGGCCAAGCCCCGGGCAATCAGGCGTTCGAGTTGATGCACCACCTGTTCGGTGTCTTCGAATTCATGCATGCGGCCACTGCGGGTCAGCAGTTCATTGACGGTCTGCGGGCCGCGCAGAAACATCAGCCCGGTCAGGATGACCTGTGCCGGTACCAGCTCCAGGGCCTTGTCCACCTTGTGTTCCCAGCGGTCGGCGCGGCTGCCCATCACCAGTCTGGTGAAGCCGCGTCCTTCGAGGGCGCGCAGGCTCTGGCCGACCTGGCCAGGCGTCAGGTTCATCACCGGCTCGCGGCTGGTTTTCTGGTTGCAGGCAATCACCAGGGCATTGAGGGTCAGGGGATAGGTTTCCGGGCTGGTGGCCTGTTTCTCGATCAGCGAACCCAGAATGCGGATTTCCGTACTGTTGAGCCGCGGCTCGTCGAAAGTCGTCTCTTGCTCAGTGCTCATGGTTCTGCATCCTTAGCCGATTCATGTTTTTCACTTGCGTGGGCGCACTTTGACATCGCCCGTTCGGACTAGGCAAGGCTAACGATTCTGCCGCCTCCTGCTGGCGCCAAACTTCATGCTCAAAGGGGTGTTGCGCCACGCGTGCCCCGCCAAACGAGCAGAAGGCGCCGCGATGGAGTTTGCATTCAGCGACGAACAGGAAATGATCCGCGCATCGGCCGAGGGCTTCCTCGCCGATGTCTCGGATTCTGCCGCCGTACGCGCGGCGATGGTCAGTGAACGGGGTTTCGACGAAGCCCTCTGGCAGCGTCTGTGTCAGGAAATGTACTGGCCGGCCATTCATATCCCCGAAACCTATGGTGGCCTGGGCCTCGGCTTTGTCGAGCTGACGATCCTGCTGGAACAGATGGGCCGCCGTTTGCTGTGCTCGCCGTTTTTCGCCACCGCTTGCATGGCCACCCCTGCGCTATTGCTGGCGGCCAATGATGAACAGAAGCAGCGCTGGTTGCCGTCGATTGCCGACGGCAGCGTGACCGCGACCCTGGCGTTCAGCAGTGCCAACGGCTGGTCGGCCGATGATGTCCAGGCAACGGTTGTGGCTGAAGGCGACGGGTTCGTCCTCGACGGTACCCTCAAGCATGTGCTCGACGGCCATGGTGCCGACCTGTTGATCATTGCCGCCCGCCAACCCGCAACCACTGGCGAAACGGGCATCAGCCTGTTTGCCGTGAACGCCGCACGCGCAGGCATCGAACGGCAAATGTTGCCGACCATGGACCAGACTCGGCGTCAGGCGCGGATCCAGCTCAAGGGCCTGTACCTTGAAGCCGGCTGCCTGCTGGGTGAACTCGGCAATGGCTGGCCGCACCTTGAACGAGTCCTGCAACTGGCCTGTATCGGCCTGGCTGCCGAGCAGACCGGCGGCGCGCAGCAAGTACTCGACCTCAGCGTGGCCTACATGCTGGAACGCCAGCAGTTCGGTCGCCCGATTGCCAGTTTCCAGGCCCTCAAACACCGCGCCGCCGACATGATGCTGCAAGTCGAATGTGCCCGTTCGGCCAGTTATTACGCCGCATGCGTGGCCCAGGAAGTCCTCGATCCCCAGGGTGATCCCCAAGTCGCGGCCGAACTGCCGCTGGCGGCTGCGCTGGCCAAGGCGCAGTGCTCCGAGACTTACTTCTCTTGTGCGTCCGAATCGATCCAGTTGCATGGCGGCGTCGGTTTCACCTGGGAATACGACCCGCACCTCTACTTCAAGCGCGCCCGTGCCAGCGAGAGTTTCCTCGGGCTGCCGGCCTGGCATCGCGAGCGCATTGCTTCGGTGATTCTGGGAGAGCAGCCATGAAAATCAGTTTCAGCGAGCAGGACGAGTGCTTCCGCCGGGAAGTGGCCGACTGGATGAGCGCCAACCTCTGCGGCGAGTTCGAAGCCCTGCGTTTTCGCGGCGGGCCGGGCGACGAGCACATGTTTCCCGAAGAACGAAAAGCCTGGGAGCGCAAGCTCGCCGAAGGCGGCTGGACCTGCGTCGGCTGGGCGCCGGAACATGGCGGGCGTGGCTTGTCGATCACCCAGCAGGTGATCTTCAACGAGGAGTACGCCCGCGCCGGTGGCCCCGGCCGCATGGGCCATATCGGCGAAGGCCTGGCCGGGCCGACCATCGCCGCGTTCGGCACGGTCGAGCAGCAACAGCGCTTTTTGCCGGGGATCGTCAGCGGTACGTCGTTCTGGTGCCAGGGCTATTCAGAGCCGGGCGCCGGTTCCGACCTGGCCAACGTCAAGACCCGTGCAACGCTGGATGAAACCTCCGGCAGCTGGATCATCAATGGCCAGAAAGTCTGGACCTCCCTGGCCCACGAGTCGGACTGGTGTTTTGTCATCGCCCGCACCGAACCAGGCAGCGTCGGCCATCGCGGTCTGTCGTTCCTGCTGGTGCCGATGGCCCAGACGGAAATCACCGTACGCCCCATCGAGCAACTGACCGGCACCTCGGAATTCAACGAAGTGTTCTTCGACGATGCCCGCACCGACGCCACCAACATCATCGGCGAGCCGGGCGAAGGCTGGAAGATCGCCATGGCGCTGCTGGGGTTCGAGCGCGGCGTCTCGACCCTCGGCCAGCAGATGCAGTTCCAGAACGAACTCAACGAAATCATCGCCAAGGCCCGCGCCAACGGCGCCGACCGCGACCCGATCCTGCGTCAGCGCCTGGCCGAAGCCTGGAGCGGGCTGCGGATCATGCGCTACAACTCGCTACGCATGCTCTCGGGTAGCCAGGACGGTTCACTGCGCAAAGAGGCGACCATCTACAAGCTGTTCTGGTCGACCTGGCACGCCAGCCTCGGCAAGTTGGCGATGGACGTCCTCGGCGCCGAGGCGGAATTGCTCGAAGCCGGACCTTACCAACTCACCCGTTTGCAGTCGCTGTACCTGTTCAGCCGCGCCGACACCCTCTACGGCGGCAGCAACGAAATCCAGCGCAACATCATTGCCGAGCGTGCCTTGGGCATGCCCAAAGAGCCGCGTCCGCGCGCCTGAAAGGAGAGAGTTCATGTCTGTACCTCAATATGTTGAAGGTCGCGGCCTGCTGCGCGGCAAGTCGGTACTGATCACCGCCGCCGCCGGTGCCGGGATCGGTTTTTCCGCCGCCGTGCGCGCTGCCGAAGAAGGCTGCCGTGCGTTGATGATCAGCGATATCCACGAAGGCCGGTTGGCCGAGGCGGTGCTGAAGATCCGCGAAACCACCGGGCTGCAACAGGTGTTCGGCCAGGTCTGCAACGTCGCCGACGAAGCCCAGGTGCAGAAGTTGGTCGCCTGCGCCGAGCGTGACCTGCAAGGCGTCGATGTGCTGATCAACAACGCCGGGCTTGGCGGCTCGCGCTTGCTGGTGGACATGGCCGACGAAGAGTGGAATCGGGTCATCGACGTGACGCTCACCGGCACCATGCGCATGACCCGCGCCATGCTGCCGAAAATGATGGGGCGGCGTGCCGGGGTGATCGTCAACAACGCCTCGGTGCTGGGCTGGCGCGCGCAGAAAGAGCAGGCGCACTACGCCGCCGCCAAGGCCGGGGTGATGGCGCTGACCCGCTGCGCAGCGGTCGAGGCCGCCGACTACGGCATCCGCATCAACGCGGTCAGCCCGAGCATTGCCCTGCACGATTTCCTGCGCAAATCCGCGCCCCAGGCGGTGCTCGATCAACTGGCCGCCAACGAAGCGTTCGGCCGCGCCGCCGAAGTCTGGGAAGTGGCCAACGTGATGATGTTCCTGGCCAGCGACTACAGCTCCTACATGACCGGCGAAGTGTTGTCGGTGTCCAGCCAGAGGGCGTGACCATGCCACGTATTTTCGACACACCGATGGCCTTGTTCGACGCCGTGGGCGAATCACTCGGCGCCAGTGACTGGCTGTTGCTGGAACAGGACCGAATCAACCAGTTCGCCGATGCCACCGGCGATCACCAGTGGATTCACGTCGATCCGCTCAAGGCCGCCAGCGGCCCGTTTGGTACCTGCATCGCCCACGGCTACCTGAGCCTGGCGCTGGTCAATCTGTTCTTGCCGCAGATCGTTGAGGTCCGCGGCCTGGCCATGGGTGTCAATTACGGTTGTGAGCGGGTGCGCTTCCCCTCGGTGGTGCGCGTCGGCTCGCGGGTGCGCGGCAGTGCGCAACTGATCGCGGTCGAGGAAGTGAAAGGCGGCGTGCAGGCGACCATCCGTGTCAGCGTCGAAATCGACGGCGAGGAACGTCCAGGCGTCGTGGTCGACACCATCAGTCGCTATTACCCGGCCTGACCTTCAACAGCATTTTCGAGGAATCCAGCATGAAAGAAGCCGTCATCGTTTCCACCGCCCGCACTCCGATCGGCAAAGCCTTTCGCGGTGCGTTCAATGACACCGAAGCGCCGCAACTGGGCGGCCACGTGGTGCGCGAAGCCGTGCGCCGTGCCGGCATCGAGCCGGGTGAAGTGGACGACGTGATCATCGGCGCCGCGGCGCAGCAGGGCACGCAGTCCTATAACCTGGGCCGCCTGTGCGCGATTGCCGGCGGCTTGCCGGCGTCGGTTGCCGGGATGGCCGTCGAGCGCCAGTGTTCGTCGGGCCTGATGAGTATCGCCATGGCCGCCAAAGGCATCATGTGCGACGAAATCGACATCGCCGTGGCCGGTGGCCTGGAGTCGATTTCCCTGGTGCAGAACAAGCACAAGAACCTGTATCGCAACCAGTCGGCTTCGGTGATTGAGCTGGACCCGCACGCCTATATCCCGATGATCGAAACCGCCGAGATCGTCTCCGCGCGCTACGGCATCTCCCGCGACGAGCAGGACGAATACAGCTACCAGAGCCAGCTGCGCACCGCACAGGCCCAGAGCGCCGGGCGCTTCGACCGCGAGCTGGCGCCGCTGACCAGCCGCAAGGCCCTGTTCGACAAGGCCACCGGCGAAACCCGTTATGAAACCGTCACCTTGCTGCGCGACGAGTGCAACCGCATCGACACCAGTCTCCAGAGCCTGAAAGCGCTGGAGCCGGTATGGCCGGGCGGTCAGTGGAGCGAAAAGGGGCGTTTCATCACCGCCGGCAATGCCTCGCAGTTGTCCGATGGCGCGTCGGCTTCGGTGTTGATGAGCGCGAAAATGGCCGAGAAACGTGGCCTGGAACCGCTGGGGATCTATCGCGGCATGGCTGTCGCCGGCTGCAATTCCGACGAGATGGGCATCGGCCCGGTGTACGCCATCCCCAAGCTGCTCAAGCGCCACGGCCTGACCATGGACCACATCGGCCTCTGGGAGTTGAACGAAGCGTTCGCCTGTCAGGTGCTGTACTGCCGCGACACCCTGGGCATTCCGGCCGAGCGCCTGAACGTCAACGGCGGGGCGATCTCCATCGGCCATCCGTTTGGCATGTCCGGTGCGCGGATGGTTGGTCACGCGTTGGTCGAAGGCCAGCGTCGCGGCTTGCGTTACGTGGTGGTGAGCATGTGCATCGGTGGCGGCATGGGCGCTGCTGCTCTGTTCGAGGTGGTCTGAATGATCAGCGCACAACATATCCAGGCGACCATGGCTCGCTATGTGGAACTGGTGGATGCCAGCGACATCGAGGGCATCCTCGCGCTCTACGCCAAAGACGCCACCGTTGAAGACCCGGTCGGCCAGACGCCGTTGCAGGGCATCGACGCCATCGCGCGTTTTTACCGTGAAGGACTGGGTGCGATGAAAGTCTCCGCAACCCGCACCGGCCCGGTGCGCGCGACACTCAACGGTTGCGGCGCGATGCCGTTCCGGGTCGACATGGAGTGGGGCGAGCAACCGTGCTCGCTGCATGTGATCGATGTGATGGAGTTCGACGCCGACGGTAAGATCCGCTCGATGAAAGCCTACTGGAGTGAAGTTAACGTCACCGCGCGAGGTGCAGCATGAATCTGGAACAGCGGATCGCCCGCCTGGAAGCGCTGGAGGATATCCGCCAGCTCAAGCATCGCTATCTCAACGCCTGCGACCTCAAGCAGGTCGAGGTGATTGCCGACTGCTTTGCCGAAGGTGCAGTGCTGATCGATTATGGGCCGTTGGGAATCTTCCGCGAGCGCGACAGTTTTGTCGCGCTGTACCGCGAACTGGCTTGCCATGAGCGGGTGATCGACCTGCATCACGGCGCCAACCCGGAAATCGAAGTGCTGAGCGAGGATCAGGCCCAGGGCCGTTGGGCCCTGTGGTATTTCAACCTGGATGGTGAGAGCGGGGCGACGCGGCAATTGGGTGGGTTCTATCAGGACCGTTACCAGCGTATCGCCGGCCAATGGAAGATCGTCGCCACCCGTTTTACCGCTCACTCGGAAGTGGCGCGTTCCTGAAGGCGGCTCACTCCCGAGGTGGCCCCTGTGGGAGCGAGCCTGCTCGCGATGGCGGCATGTCAGGCAACATCAATGTTGAATGTGCCGGCCTCATCGCGAGCAAGCTCGCTCCCACAGTTGATTTGGGTGGTTCGCTGATTTTGCGTACAGCCACTGAACCTGTGGGAGCGGGCTTGGTCCGGGCGGCGATCCGACGAAGGCGGCATGTCAGGCAACATCAATGTTGAATGTGCCGGCCTCATCGCGAGCAAGCTCGCTCCCACAGTTTTTGGTGGTGACGCCGGCATTGCGAGTATCCCCAATCCCCTGTGGGAGCGAGCGTGCTCGCGATGGCGGCATGTCAGGTAACATCAATGTTGGATGTGCCGGCCTCATCGCGAGCAAGCTCGCTCCCACAGTTTTTGGTGGTGACGCCGGCATTGCGAGTATCCCCAATCCCCTGTGGGAGCGAGCGTGCTCGCGATGGCGGCATGTCAGGCGACATCAATGTTGGATGCGCTGACAGCCATATCCGGATTCTGCGTTCGGCCGGTTTCGTAGTAAGCCTTGAGGTTCTCGGCAATCTGCTGCACGACCTTGTTGAAGGACTTGGCCAGCAACCTTTCAAACAGCCTGCCACCGCGCAGGCTGTAATTCATTTGCAGGGTGATGCGGGTCGCGTTGCCATCGGCTTGCAAGGCATAACTGAAACTCGCCTGGCGAAAAGGAAAGGGCGAGTCATTGCCGCCCTTGTGCAACCGCAACACGAACCCCGTGCCTTCCTGCCACTGCACCACGCTTTCATCCAGATACTGACCGCCCTTGCGCAACACCCGGCGACTGGTGCCGAGGCCTTCCGTTGCGCCTGGATGAAACTGGCAACCGGTCAGTCCCGGCACGTAGTGCGGGGCGAGGCTCAGGTCGCGCAGTTTGGCCCAGACGGCTTGAGGTGGGAGATCGAGCAAAACACTGTGGCTGGCGATTGCGGGCATGTCGGAATTCCTCTTGTTATTTGAATGCTTGAAAGATCGCAGCCTCGTTTTACTCGACAGCTCCTACAGAGATTGAGGTTCAATTGTAGGAGCTGCCGAAGGCTGCGATCACTTCAGGATTGAGCCGCGTCGAGAAACGCCGGGCGTTCGCCCGCGCCATGCACCGCGATGTCCGCGCCGCTGACGTAACGGGCCAGCTTCGAGGCCAGGTACAGGCAGGTGTCGCCAATGTCTTCCGGGGTCGCCAGTCGTTGCAATGGAATGGTCGCCGCCACCCGGGCA
The DNA here is from genome assembly GCF_054668325.1 of Pseudomonas sp. S2_F07. NCBI lineage: Bacteria > Pseudomonadati > Pseudomonadota > Gammaproteobacteria > Pseudomonadales > Pseudomonadaceae > Pseudomonas > Pseudomonas sp. S2_F07. Next base: position 1,769,563 of record NZ_CP162758.1, on the reverse strand, counting down.
ATGCCCGCGTCGTCACCATAATGCATGGCCGCCTGCTCGGTGAGAATCAGCCCGGCGGTGACCGCATTGACCCGCACCTTCGGTGCCCATTCCACCGCCAGCGAGGTGGTCAGGTTCAGCAGTCCGGCCTTGGCCGCGCCATAGGCGGCGGTGCCGGGGGAAGGGCGGGTGGCGCTGACGCTGCAGATGTTGATGATCGCACCGCCGTCGGCCTGGGCCTGCATCACCTCGTTGGCCTGCTGGCACAGGTTCAGCGGTGCGATCAGGTTCAAACGGATGATTGCCTCGCTGAAACGCGGCGAGGCGGTGGCCGCGTCGGCACTCGGCGAACCCCCGGCGTTGTTGACCAGCACATCGAGGCGACCGAAACGCTCGACGATTTGTGCGATCAAGCGCCCGGACTGTTCGACGTCGCGCAGGTCGCAGGGCACGAACAGCGCCTCACGCCCGGCACTGGCAGGCAGGGTTGGCGGGGCTTCGCGACCGCAAATCACCACTTCGGCGCCACAGTCCAGAAAGCGCTGAGTAATGCCGCGTCCGACACCTTTACCACCGCCGGTGACCAGTACCACTTTGCCGCGAAAGTCCATCGGATCAAGCATGGGAGTTCTCTTTTTGTCGCTCGGGAATGCCGTCGATGCTAGGTCCGCAGCCTTGTGCAGGCCAACGTCCAAAGGGACTAGGTAGTCTTGTCGGACGATGTTGACCACCCGGCCCCTCGGAATAATCCCGCTACAACAACAGGCCGGGAGGACACCTTATGGGCGCTTCAGCGCAAGGGCACTTCGTTACGCTGCCGGATGGTTTGCAGCTGCACTATAAAGATATCGGCGGGCAAGACACCGGCAACGGCGAGCCGGTGATTTTCATCCATGGCAGCGGGCCGGGCGCCAGCGGTCACAGCAACTTCAAGCAGAACTACCCGGTGTTCGCCGAGGCCGGTTACCGGGTGATCGTCCCGGATCTGCCGGGCTACGGCGCTTCGGACAAGCCTGACACCCTTTACACCCTGGACTTCTTCGTCGCGGCCCTGAGCGGCTTGCTCGACGCCCTGGATATCCAGCGTTGCGCGCTCATCGGCAACTCATTGGGCGGCGCGATCGCGATCAAACTGGCCCTCGACCAACCGCAGCGTGTCAGCCGTCTGGTGCTGATGGCGCCCGGTGGCCTGATGGAAAAGGAACAGTATTACCTGCAGATGGAAGGCATCCAGAAAATGGGTGCGGCCTTCGCCAAAGGTGAGCTGAACGACGCGGCGGGCATGCGTCGCCTGCTGGCCCTGCAACTGTTCGATGAAAGCCTGATCAGCGACGAAACGGTCAACGAACGGGTGGCGGTGGTGCAACAGCAACCGGTGTGTGTGCTGTCGACCATGCAGGTGCCGAACATGACGTCGCGCCTGGGTGAATTGCAGTGCCCGATCCTCGGTTTCTGGGGCATGAACGACAAGTTCTGCCCGTCCTCCGGTGCCCAGACCATGCTTGAAAACTGCACCGGCATCCGTTTCATGATGCTCAGCGAGTGCGGGCATTGGGTCCAGGTCGAGCACCGTGACTTGTTCAACCGCCAGTGCCTGGCGTTTCTTCAGGAGGCCCGCGGATGAGCGTGCAATTGCGCCGTGAGTTCGGCGAAGAGCTTTATCAGGCGCTGCTCAGCGGCTCCACCCTGGCGCCGCTGACCGAGCGTTGGCCGTCGATCAGCATCGAAGACGCCTATCACATTTCCCTGTACGCGATAGAGCGTCGGGTGGCGGCCGGTGACCAGATCGTCGGCAAGAAAATCGGCGTGACCTCGGCGGCGGTGCAGCAAATGCTCAACGTGCATCAGCCGGATTTCGGCTTCATCACGCGGCAGATGTCATTCGATGACGACGCGCAAATTTCCCTGTCCGCCAACAAACTGATCCAGCCCCGTGCCGAGGGCGAGATCGCCTTCAAGCTCAAGCATGATCTGATCGGCCCCGGCATCACCGAAGCCGAGGTGCTGGCCGCCACCGAGTATGTGATGCCGTGCTTCGAGATCGTCGACTCGCGGATACATGACTGGCGCATCCGCATCCAGGACACGGTCGCTGACAACGCCTCCTGCGGCGTATTCGTGCTGGGCGACAGCAAGGTCGACCCGCGCGAGCTGGACCTGCCGAATTTGCGCATGCGCGTGTTCAAGAACGGTGAGCCCCTGAGCGAAGGCCTGGGTTCGGCGGTGCAAGGCAATCCGCTGACCGCCGTGGCCTGGCTGGCCAACACCCTGGGTGCCTTCGGCATTCCGTTCAAGGCCGGGGAAATCATCCTGTCCGGTTCTCTGGTACCGCTGGAACCAGCCCGTGCCGGTGACCGTTTTGAACTGACCATTGATGGCCTGGGCAGTGCCCGGGTGTCTTTCTGCGCCTGACTTTTGGAGTTTTAACCTAATGAGCAAAAAACTCAGAGCGGCCATTATCGGCCCGGGCAATATCGGCACCGATCTGCTGATGAAAATGTGCCGATCGCAATGGATCGAGCCGGTGTGGATGGTGGGTGTCGACCCTGAATCCGAGGGCCTGAAACGTGCTCGGGAAATGGGCATCAAAACCACCGCCGGCGGTGTCGACGGCTTGCTGCCCCACGTCCTCGACGATGACATTCGCATCGCCTTCGATGCCACCTCGGCCTACGTGCATGCGGAGAACAGCCGCAAGCTCAATGAACTGGGCGTGATCATGATCGACCTCACGCCAGCAGCCATCGGCCCGTACTGCGTGCCGCCGGTCAACCTCAAGGAGCACGCGTCGAGCCTGGCGATGAACGTCAACATGGTCACCTGCGGTGGTCAGGCGACCATCCCGATGGTGGCGGCGGTGTCGCGGGTGCAGCCGGTGAGCTACGGCGAAATCGTCGCGACGGTCTCTTCCGGTTCGGTCGGCCCGGGCACGCGGCAGAACATCGACGAGTTCACCCGCACCACGGCCGGTGCGGTGGAGAAGATCGGCGGCGCCCGACGCGGCAAGGCGATCATCGTGATCAACCCGGCCGAGCCGCCGTTGATGATGCGCGACACCATACACTGCCTGACCGATGACGAACCGAACCAGGACGCGATCCGCACCTCGGTGCTGGAGATGGTCCGCGAAGTGCAGCGCTATGTGCCCGGCTACAAGCTGATTAACGGGCCGGTGTTCGATGGGCGAAAGGTGTCGATTTTCATCGAGGTCGAAGGCCTCGGCGATTTCCTGCCCAAGTCCGCCGGCAACCTCGACATCATGACCGCCGCCGGATTGCGCACGGCCGAGATGTTCGCCGAAGAAGCCCACAAGGGCACCCTGCAACTGCCCGTCCGTTGAGTGGAGAATCCCGATGAATTTGCAAGGTAAGAGCGTCCGTCTGCACGACATGAGCCTGCGCGACGGCATGCACGCCAAACAGCACCAGATCAGTATTGAGCAAATGGTTTCGGTGGCCACCGGTCTCGATGCGGCCGGTGTGCCGCTGATCGAAATCACCCACGGCGATGGCCTGGGCGGTGCGTCGCTGAACTATGGCTTCCCGGCTCACAGCGACGAGGAGTATTTCTCCGCGGTGATCCCGCAGATGAAACAGGCCAAGGTCTCGGCCCTGTTGCTGCCGGGGATCGGTACCCTCGATCACCTGAAGATGGCCCATGAACACGGCGTGTCGACCATTCGTGTCGCCACCCACTGCACCGAGGCGGACGTGTCCGGCCAGCACATCGGCATGTCGGCGAAGATGGGCCTGGACACCGTCGGCTTCCTGATGATGGCGCACATGGTCAGCCCGGAGAAGTTGCTGGAGCAGGCGCGCCTGATGGAGAGCTACGGTGCCAACTGCATCTACTGCACCGACTCGGCCGGCTACATGCTGCCCGATGAAGTCACACAAAAAATCGGGGCCCTGCGTGCCGGCCTGAACGCCGGGACCGAAGTCGGTTTCCACGGCCATCACAACATGGGCATGGCCATCGCTAACTCCCTGGCCGCCATCGAGGCCGGTGCCGCGCGCATCGACGGCTCGGTCGCGGGCCTTGGCGCGGGGGCGGGCAATACGCCGCTGGAAGTGTTCGTCGCGGTGCTGGAGCGGATGGGCGTCAATAGCGGCGTGGATCTGTACAAGATCATGGACGTGGCCGAAGACCTGGTGGTGCCGATGATGGACCAGCCGATCCGCCTCGACCGCGACGCACTGACGCTGGGTTACGCCGGGGTCTACAGCTCGTTCCTGTTGTTCGCCAAGCGCGCCGAGCAGAAGTACGGGATTGCTGCTCGCGAGCTGCTGGTGGAACTGGGGCGGCGCGGAACCGTAGGTGGTCAGGAAGACATGATCGAAGACCTGGCGCTGACCCTGTCGCGGGCCAGGGGTGTACTGCCGACCTGATTATTGCGGCAACGAAAAAACCACCGATGATTCGGTGGTTTTTTTATGGCCGGTGGAAACCGTGTTCAAGGCAGCAGATTGCGCACCACGGGCGGATAGCAATTGATCGCCGTGCTCGAACAGCTGAAGTAGGCGGTGGTCGGTCGGTAGGCTTCGTTCTTGAACAGCTGGCACAGACTGGTGGAAGCACCCGCACAGAGGATGATGAACAGAGCACAAGTAGATTTGCGCATGATGGGTCTCGACACGGTTTTATTGTTGTAGAGACAGGTTATGGCGGTGGAGGGCGAGCGGCTTCGTCCGAATGGACTAGGGATCTGTGCCTGGCCAAAATCCCCTGTAGGAGCTGCCGAGTGCAACGAGGCTGCGATCTTTTGATTTTTAGAGCAAGGTCAAGAGATCGCAGCCTGCGGCAGCTCCTACAAAAAATTGAGCATCAGCCACGGCGTGCTATGGCGCCCATGGCCATGAACAGCGCCGCAATCGCCCGGGCTTCATGCAGGTCGCCACGGGCCACCAGTTCGGGAATCTGTGCCAGGGGTACACGCAGGCATTCCAGGGGTTCGGGTTCGTCACCTTGCAGTTGGCAGGGGCTCAGTTGTTCGGCCAGTACCACCCGGTAGCGATGGCACAAATGCCCCGGTGCCAGTGTCAGCTCGCCCAACTCGGTGAGGCGGGCGGCGCGCATGCCGACTTCTTCGCTGAGCTCGCGCTGCGCCGCCTGCAGATAGTCTTCGTCGGGCTCGGCGCCACCCTTGGGCAGGCCGAGGATGGTTTTTTCCACACCGACCGCGTATTCACGCACCAGCAGCACATGCGCAGGATCGGGCATCGCCACCAGCATCACCGAGCGATAACCGGTGCCGCGCAGGCGTTCGTAGACCCGCTGCTGGCCGTTGCTGAATTGCAGGTGCAGGGCTTCGATCTGAAAGTGGCCGCTTTGCGCCAGCAGTTCAGTCTTGAGGATGGTTGGGCAGTTGCGCATGGGGCAGTCCCCTGTTTGGGATAAAGACACTGTGCGCTGTACAACGGGAGCCGCCATCGTCCGAGCGGACGAGGGCAGCAATGAGGGTCAGCCGAGGGTCGCCACGCTGCGCAGGATCAGGCGCACCAGCATGGTCTGGCGGGTCACGCCGGTCTTGGAGAAGGTCGAGCGCAGGTGCGCCCGGGAGGTGTTGCGGCTGATGCCCAGCTCTTCCGAGGCTTCATCGAGGGTCAAGCCGTTCGCCAATAACATGGCAAGCTGGGTTTCCGCCGGGGTGAAGTCGAACAGTGCGCGGACTATATCCTGGGGCGCGGTGGACTGCTGCTCCGGGTCGCTGATGAAAATCACCACGGTGGGGCACTGCTTGCCTTCGCTCCAGTCGCTCAAGGGCACCGAGCGCACGATGATCCCCAGATCCGCTTTGCCGGACGGTCGCTGTACGCGCAGGGCCTCAACCACTGATGGATTGCCGCTCTTTTGCGACAGCAGCGACTGCTTGACCAGTCGGCGGAACTCCTGGGTGTCCCGGGCGGTACCGACCTGCAGGCCATCGTTGACCAGTTTGATGCCGTCCTTTTCCTGGATCAGCCGGTCGGCAACCTGGTTGGTCTGCAGCACCTTGCCGGACTCGTCGAGGATGATCGTGCCGACCGCCATCTGGTTCACCGCGCCGGCGTACAGGTTGCGCTCGGCTTCGATACGGTTGAGTTGCATGTGGATCTTGATCGAGCGTTCCAGGTGCGGGATGAAATGCGTGAGCATGGCCTTTTCTTCATTGCCGAAAGGCTTGTCGTCACGCCCGCGACTGATGCGAATGCGGCACTGGGCGCCGTCGACAGTGTTGATGTCGGCACCGAGGATGTGGAACACGTCCACCGGTTCAAGGAAGTTCTTGTAGAACTCGGAGTTCTGCCAGTCGTCGTTGGAGACGAACTCGGCGAGGGTCACGACCTGGCGGTTGGGCAGGTCGACAAACGGATCGAGGCTGAAAAAGTGCTTGTTATACGACGCGGTCGCCTCGGTCGAGGTACCGGTGGTGTTGACCATCAGGCCATCCACATGGGCGCTGGGCGGACGCAGGATGAAGGTCACGTACTTGCTGTTCAGATGCACATTGAGCTGGTTGAGAAAAGTCGCCCAGGGAATGGTTTCCAGCGGCCCCTGATAGAGGTTGCCGAGCAAATCACTGAACGTATCGAGGCTGAGGCTCTGCTGCATGGGGAAAAACCGTTTTTATTATTAGCGTTGGCGGTGGCCGAGAATAAGCGCCGGTATCGACTCCTTGCAACGCTCGGGCTCAGGGCCTGACCGGCGGCTGCCGCTCAGGCCCGGGGCGGGAGAAAAGCCGCTGATGTCAGACCCGTTCGCTGGCGCGCACGACAAACTTCTTGTGTTCGGCAACGTCCGCCGACAGCGCCTGGACGTCGGTGTAGAACTGCTCGTACCAACGGCGCAACTGATAGACCGGACCGTCGCCGTCACACAGCAGCGGGTTGTCGACGCGGGTCTTGCTGTGCCAGATGGCCACGTCTTCGTAGAAGGCTGCCTGCGCTTGCGCCACGTAGGCCTTGGCCATTGCCTGGTTCTGCTCTTCGCTGAGCCCCGGGATCTTCTTCACCAGCACGCCATAGCGCAGGGTGAAGCTGTCGAGGTCAATCGGCACGTGACAGTTGAGCAGGATCGAATGGATTGGCTGGCCGTTCATGGCGCCGTTCATTTCGGTGATCTGATAGGCCGGGCCGAAATAGGTGGCTTCGGTGGTCAGCACGCTATCGCCGGACAGGCGCTCACTGCGGGCGCGCATGATCTGGGTGGCCAGGTGGCCCTGGAAAATGTTGATGAACTCGTCGACCGGCGCGCCATGGACGGTGCCGAAGTGCGCCATGTCGGCGATGTTGTCGATCAGTTCGCGGCAGTTGGTGCCAATCTGCAGTTCGGCGACTTCCCACTCCGCCCATTCGTCGCTGTAGCAGGCGTCGATGCGCGGAATGCGTTGTTCCGGCAGCGGCGGGTTGCCTTCGGGGTCGTTCCAGACGAACAGCAGTTGGTTCTCTTCCATGATCGGCCAGCTCTTGATCCTGGCCCGTGGCGGGATGCGCTTGGCATAAGGGATGTCATCGCACACGCCATCGGCGCCCCAGCGCCAGGCGTGGAAGGGGCAGCGGATCGAGTTGCCTTCAACGCAACCGGTGCTCAGGTCGGCGCCCATGTGCGGGCAGTAGCCATCAAGAATATGCAGATCGCCGTCTTCACCCTGGAACGCCACCAGACGGGTGCCGAACACCTCCAGGCGGTGGGCCTTGCCGTCGCGGTATTGCGCGGCCAGGCCCAGGCAATGCCAGCCACGGGCGTAGCGGTCTTCCAGCAGTTTGGCTTCGATGCGGTGCAGGGTACTCATCTTATTATTCTCCCAAGGGATCACGGGTTTGGCGCATGTAACGGATTCTGCCGCCCCTGTAAAAGCGGGCATCGTCTGAATGGACGATGGCTGCTTTAAGTAGGCCCGCTCTACTGGCGCCATTAGACCCATGGCAGGAGTTGGCGATGAGTAATGAACAAGGGCCGGTAGCGGTGATTACCGGGGCCGCCAGTGGTATTGGCCGTGGCCTGGCCGAACACGCGGCGTCGCTGGGCATGCGCCTGGTGCTGGCGGATCGGGATGCGGCGGGCCTGCAAGCCCTGTGCGAGGAATTGAAATCCAGCGGTGTGCAGGCGATTGCCTGCGTCACCGATGTCGGTGATGTAACGCAGGTCGAGCGCTTGCGTGACCGGGCTGTCGAGCACTTTGGCGGGGTCGACCTGCTGTTCAACAACGCCGGGGTGATGCAAACCGGCTTCAGCTGGGAAATCACCGAGGCGCAATGGCAGCGCATGCTCGACGTCAACCTCAACGGCGTGATCAACGGCATTCGCAGCTTTGTGCCGCTGCTGCTCAGTCAGGGCCGGGCAGCCCATGTGATCAACACGGCATCCCTTGCAGGGCTGGTCAGCAGCCCGCTGATGGCGCCGTACAACGTGACCAAGCAGGCGGTGGTCGCGCTCTCGGAAACCCTGCATTACGAACTCGCCATGATCGGTGCGCCGGTGTCGGTGTCGGTGCTGTGTCCGGGGCCGGTGGCCAGTGAAATCATGGCGTCGAACCAGGAAGTGGGCACCGCCGGGTCCGACTTCAGTCAACTGCTCGACAGCACCGTTCGCCAGGGCATGACCCCGGCGGAACTGGCCGCGCAAGTGTTCGCCGCCGTCGCGCAAAAGCGTTTCTGGATCCTGCCCCACAAGAGTTTCAAACCGGCCCTTGAACGCCGTCTGCAAAGCATCCTGGGAGAAACCAATCCGCAGTTTCAAATGACTGACGTAGAGGACGATGCCCATGCCGCTCGATAAGCAGATCGCTGGAGTACTCCAGCAGTTTCGCGACATCCCGGAGCCCGATTTCAGTCATATCGATGCCGCTCAGTACCGGCAGTTCTCCGACAACCTGCTGCCGGCCATCCCCGGCGAACCGATGAGCGAGGTGTGCGACCTGCGGGTGGCCGGCGCGGACGGTGAACTGGACGCACGGCTGTACCGGCCATCGGAAGAGAGCGACCTGCCATTGCTGGTGTTTTTCCATGGCGGCGGATTTGTCATGGGCAACCTCGATACCCACGACAATCTCTGCCGCTCGCTGGCCCGCCAGACCGAGGCGGTGGTGGTGTCAGTCGCCTACCGACTGGCGCCGGAAAGCAAGTTCCCGGCTGCACCGCTCGATTGTTATGCGGCCACCTGCTGGCTGGTCGAACACGCGGCTGAACTGCGCGTCGATGGCAGCAGGCTGGCTGTGGCCGGGGACAGCGCCGGGGGCAATCTGGCGCTGGCGGTCAGTCAGTTGGCGGCACGACGCCAGGGGCCGAAGATCAGTTATCAGTGCCTGTTTTATCCGGTCACTGACGCCGGTTGCGACAGTCAGTCCTTCGAAGACTTTGCCCAGAGCTATCTGCTTTCCGCCGGGATGATGCGCTGGTTCTGGCAGCAGTACCTGCAAGACGTCGGGCAGGCGGAGGACCCATTGGCCTCGCCGTTGCGCGCCGAGAGCCTGGCGGGATTGCCGCCAACGACCCTGATTACCGCCGAATTCGATCCGTTGCGCGATGAAGGCGAGGCAATGGCCGAGTGCTTGCGCGAGGCCGGCGTACCTGTGCGCGTACAGCGTTGTGACGGCATGATCCACGGCTTTATCAGCATGGCGGCATTCGTCGAAGGGGCGGCACAGGCTTTGTCCGATGCGGCGACCGACCTGCGCGGGGCACTCAAATGAACGACCTGGCTTTCAACACGGTGCCGCAACTGATCGAGGCCATCGGAGCCGGTCGGATGGTGGTGATCACCGACGATGAACACAACGGCGAAGGCTCGTTGCTGATGGCCGCCGAACAGGCCGGGGCCGAGGCTGTCACCTTCATGGCGGTGCAGGCACGCGGGCTGATTTGCCTGGCCCTGACCGAGCAGCGCTGCCGCGCACTGGGCCTGGACCTGATGGTGCCCAACTCCCGGGCGCAACATGGCGTGGGTTTTACCCGCTCGATCGAAGCCGCCACCGGAGTGTCCACGGGCATCTCGGCAGCGGACCGGGCGCGGTCGATCCAGGTGGCGGTCGACCCGGCCAGCGTTCCGACGGACCTGGTGCAACCGGGGCATATCTTCCCGGTGCAAGCCTTGCCCGGTGGCGTGATGCAGCGGGCCGGCCATGTCGAGGCCGCTTGCGACCTGACGCGACTGGCGGGGCTGCAACCGGCGGCAACCCTGGTGGGCATCCTCAACGAGGACGGCGAACTGGCCCGTGGTGCCGAGCTACATGACTTCGCCCAACGCCATGGCTTGCGGATCGGCACCATTGCCGACCTGATTCACTATCGCATCCTGCATGAAGGCACGATCGAACGCGGCGGCGAATATCCGTTGCAAACCCGCCACGGCGAGTTCCAGGTGACCACCTATCAGGACACCTACCAGGGCTCGTTGCACATGGCGTTGGTCAAGGGCCGGATCGACAGCACGCAACCGGTGCTGGTGCGGGTGCAAAGCATCGAGACGTTGCGTGACGTACTGGGGTGTGAAAGCGCAGGCGGGCCGCAACAGTGGACCCTGGAGCGTTCGCTGGCCGGTATCGCGGCGGCCGGTAGCGGTGTGCTGGTGCTGCTGGCGCAAAAGGAATCCGCCGAGGGCGTGCTCGAACAACTGCGTCAGCGCAGTGGAGGCAAGCACCGGGCACCACAGTTTCCGCAACGGACCCTGGGCATCGGCGCGCAGATCCTGCGCGACCAGAACGTGCGCAAAATGCGCCTGATGAGCTCGCCGGTGCCGTACACCGCTGTTTCCGGGTTTGATCTGGAAGTGACGGAGTTCGTGCCGTTTCAACCGGCAAACTGAAGCAAACACAAACCTGTGGGAGCGAGCTTGCTCGCGATGGCGGTCTGTCAGGCGACATTGATGTTGAATGGGCCGGCCCCATCGCGAGCAAGCTCGCTCCCACAGGGTTAATGGGTGTATGCAATATCTGCGAGCAGCCGAAATCATTGTGGGAGCGAGCTTGCTCGCGATAGCTATCGATTGGTCACATCCAGTCAAAAGCTGACCCAACGCTCAAGCATCCACCGGTCTAGCCTTCCTCCTGAATTCACCATGGAGAGGGCAAAGGAATGCCGGATTTACCCGCCTCACATCGCCTGCGCACAGGCCGCTATCCTGAACCCAACAGGATTTACCTGCTGACGAGCAACACGCTGGACCGAGAACCGGTTTTCAAGGATTTCGGTCTGGGCAGGCTGGTCGTCAAGCAATTTCAATATGCACAGGAACAATATTGGGCGAACTCGTTAGCCTGGGTTGTCATGCCCGATCATTTTCATTGGTTGATCGAGTTGCAGCAGTGCTCACTCAGTCAGCTGATGCAAAAAACCAAATCATTGAGTACGCGGGCCGTGAACATGTCCGTCGGACGTAAAGGCAGTCTTTGGCAGCAGGGCTATCACGATCGGGCACTGCGGCGGGATGAAGACCTGGTGAAGCTTGCTCGATATGTCGTCGCCAACCCGTTGCGGGCTGGGTTGGTTGAGAAGCTTGGTGACTATCCGTTGTGGGATGCGATCTGGGTTTGATCTGGAACCGTGTTGCCTCAATCGCGAGCAAGCTCGCTCCCACAGTGAATTTGGTTGTTCGCAGATATTGCGTACACCCGCTAACCCTGTGGGAGCGAGCTTGCTCGCGATGGCGGAGTGTCAGTCGACATCTATTTTGAATGTGCTGGCCTCATCGCGAGCAAGCTCGCTCCCACAGTGATTTGGGTGGTTCACAGAAGTTGCGTACACCCCATCTGCATTGGCTTAAGGCTTGATCCCGCGCAACATCTTCTTCGCCTGATCTTGCATCGCCTGCGGCGCGGTCATGTTGCCGTCGATCACGGTGATCACCGCGTGGCCTTGCCACAGTTGATAGGCATCGGCCTTTTGCTGGGCGTCGGTTGGTGTCGACGGTGGGGCCAGGTTGACGTGGACCACGCCGTCGGCGCCGCGCTGTGAGGTGAAGTTCACCCGATCCCAGTTGCCGATCGGGGCAAAGCTCACGCCTTTGACTTCTTCGGGTTTCAGGGGCGGGTAGTTGAGGTTCAAGCCGCTGATACCCGGCAGGCCGAGCACGTTCAAATCACACTGATGTTTGTTCTTGGTGCAGGCCTGTTTAGCTTCGGTACCGGCCAGGCTCGCCTGTTCAATGACCTTCACGGCAAACCGCGCCGTGTCGTCCATGGCGCCAAGGGTTTTGCGGTAGCCGGCCTGCTGGTCGCGGATGATCAGGTCCATGTCGATGGCCGTTGACACCGCTACTGCCGGAACACCTTTGAACATCGCGCGTACCGCAGCGTTCAGGGTGCCGGACATCTGCGTCAACGGGCCGACGTTTTCGCCGAAGTTGGTGCCGGATACCACCAGGTCTGGCGGCGAATCCTTGAGGATCACATCGAGGCCGACGTTGACCGCATCCACTGGCGTGCCGATGGCAGAGGTCTTGCCGGCAGGCGGGGTGTAGCCCTCCGGCGGCCCGACGCAAAATTTGCCCGGCGCCAGTTCGGTCACCGCCAGGGCCTGGCCGGGCACGACCACGCTGGCGGCGCTGATGCCGCTGCTGTCGTTCAATGGGCCGACCAGGGTGACCTTGTGCCCGGCGGCGGTCAGGGCGCGGTACATCGCATCGATACCGGGTGCGCGGCAACCGTCGTCGTTGGTCAGCAGGATGTTCAGGGCATTGGCGTGCATCGACAGGCCAACGCTGGCCATTGCGATGACGCCGGTGAGGAGTTTATTCATGAGCAGTCTTCCGTGAAATCTACAGAATTGGAAAAGCATAACGCCCCGACCGAATGAGTCGGTCGGGGCACTGAGGTTTTAGCGGGTGCCGAGTTTGCGCAGGTTGCCAGGGGTGAATTCGTCTTCGGTGAAGGCGGTGGCGTTGAGCTTCGCCGGTTTCTGATCGATCAGCATCCGGTCAACCAGATACGAGCCGGCAATCAGGTCGTGATAGATCCCGAGGCGAGCGTGGTAGCGCTGCATTTCGTAGGCGTAGATCGAGGTCTGCATGTTGGTGCGCCACAACTGGCCACGGCTGTCGTAGTTGTCGGCCAGGGTCGCGGCCCAAGTGTCCTCGTCCAGGTACATCACACGCTTGGCGTACACGTGGCGGGCACCTTCCTTGAGGGTGGCTTGCAGCACCCAGACGCGGTGTTTTTCATAGCGCATGTACTGCGGATCGATATGACCGGTGGTGGCCAGAATCTGATCGGTGCTCACGCTCGGATCATCGATCTTGTAGTTGTGATAAGGAATGTAGATTTCTTTTTTGCCGACGATGGTCCAGTTGTAGCGGTCCGGTGCACCGTTGAACAAACGGTCTTCGTCGTACACGCGAAAACCTCCCGCGCCGGTCGGCGAGTCGTAGCCTACGGTCGGCGCGCGACGCACCCGGCGCTGACCGGGGCTGTACTGCCAGGCCTGGCGCGGGGAGGAGGTCGGGTTGATGAACTCGTGGCCGACGACGATTTCGCCTTTCTTGCGCACCGGTTCCAGCGTGGTGATCAGGAAGTTGGTGAGGATGCCGTTGGCCGTCTCCAGGGATTTGTCCGGACTGGACCAGATCGAGAAGATCTTGTAGTTGACCTCTTCGAGCACCTTTTCCTTGTTGGCGTACACCACCGCCTGGCCGTAGTTGGCCTCTTCAGTGTTGGCGCGCGACTGCAAGGTATGGTTGAACATCAACTCGCTGCCGTTCTTCGGGATCGGGAACGGAGAAGCACCCCAGGCGTTTTTCGTGTCGTTGTTGTCATTGTCGAGTTCGGCAGTGACGGCGTTTTTCTTGATCAGGTCTTCCATGCGCTGATCGAGGCGGAAGTCGCGGTGGCTCGGGTACACCGGGATCTTGAAGGTATCAGGGTAACGCTTGAGCAACGCTTTCTGGCCATCGGTCAGGTTGTCGGCGTACTTGTCCATGTTCTTCGAATCGATCACGAACAGTGGTTTTTCCGCGGCGTACGGGTCCGGATACGGGGTGCCGGGGCCGGCGTACTTTAGACCCGGTGGCAGACCGCGCCATTTGCCGGACCAGGCCGGGATGCTGCCGTCAGCGTTGCCGGCCTTTTCGGCGCCTATCGGGGTCAGGTCCTGGCCCAGGCGGGCGGCTTCCTCGGGGCTGACCTTGGCGTAAGCCAGGCCACTGCCGAGCAGAGCCACGGTCAATGCCGTGCTCAATAAGGTTTGGGTGAATCTGGACATGCTGTGCTCCTCCGACAGGGGAATCAGAACCGGTTCTTGAAGCTGAGCGCGACGTTGTCGCGGTCGGCCAATGGGCTCTGGGCCGCGCAAATACCCGGATAGAACAGGCTCTCATCCCGGCTCACCACCTGGTTGCCCAGGCGCGCGTTGAGGGCGTGACCACTCACGTCCCAGGTGCCATAGGCGTAGTAATCGAGCATGCGCAGCGGTCAGGCCGGCCCGACCTGCAGTTCAGGGGTGGGAAGTGAAGCTGGGGCGACTATGGAGTCACGCTTGCAATGCAACATCGTCCAACTGGACTAAGCGATATCGGGTTGCTCCTCGATTCCACCCTGCGACCCTGGCATTCCGGGCAGGGCTTGCACCACCTACGGGTGCAACGCCAGGCTAATGCAAGCCCATCTGTCGCTTGAGCTGCGCCAGGCGCGGATCGCCAGGCGCGGCCTGCTCCAGGCGCCGGAGGTACTGCACCGCCTGTTCGCGCTGGCCGCCCGTACCGTGCTGATAAATCAGCGCGTAAAGCAGATCGGGATCTTGCGGGGATTGCGCCAGACCGGCTTCCAGCGCCGTGCGCGCAGCATCGCGGCGCCGCATTTGTAGCAGGAGCAGCCCCTGGTTGTAGCGAATCCGCGAGTTGTCGGGCAAGGCGATAGCGGCCTGCTCCATCCACTGCAAACCTTCCTCGGCCTTACCGCGCTCGACCAGCAACAGCGCCAGCATGTACGCCAGGTTGCCCCGATCGCTCGCTGGCATCTCGTTGAGTGCCACGCCCTCGCGCAGGACCTGCTCGGCTTCGTCCTGGCGCAAGACGCCGTTTGCCAGCGTCACCAGGTTGATCCGCGCCGGCGAGAAATAGGGATCAAGTTTGAGCGCCTGGCGGTACTGCTCCAGCGCTTCCAACTGCAGAGCCTTGCGCTCCAGCAGCACGGCCAGATTGAGGCGGCTGCCGGGCAGGTCGGCATTACCGCGCAGGCGCCGCTCGTAGTCGTCGAGGGCCGCGGTGAAGCCTTCGCGCCGCTCTTTGGGCAGGGCAATCAGGGGAATACCCGCCAGCGCACGCAGTGCCTCGTCGCGCACCGCGCGTTGCGGGTCGTCCAGCAACGGCAGCAGACGCTTGACCCGCTCCACTGGCGCCAGCTCGGTAAAGGCAGGAATCGCGTAGGCACGCACCAGCGGACTCTGGTCTTTGAGCGCCTGAGTCAAGCTCGGCAAGGCCGGCTCGCCCAGCGCCGCCAGTTGTTCGGCAGCGGTAGCGCGGACGATCGCCGGCTTGCCCAAGTCGCCAATCACTGCCGCCAG
The DNA here is from genome assembly GCF_054668325.1 of Pseudomonas sp. S2_F07. Taxonomy (NCBI): domain Bacteria; kingdom Pseudomonadati; phylum Pseudomonadota; class Gammaproteobacteria; order Pseudomonadales; family Pseudomonadaceae; genus Pseudomonas; species Pseudomonas sp. S2_F07. The sequence goes on along the minus strand of NZ_CP162758.1, from coordinate 1,754,114 downwards.
TTGCGGCAACGCATCGGCGCTACCCTGGCGGGCGCCATGCAGCGTTTCGCCGTAGTGCGGCGGCCGCTGTGGCTTGCCGAACCAGCCTTCGATGGACTTGGCCGCCCACGCCGGCTCCTTGTCCTTATGGCATGCAGTGCAGGCATCCGGGCTGCCGGTCCCGGCGGCCAGATCCGGGCGCGGCAGGCGCAGGCTATGGTCGCGACGCGGGTCAACGACCATGTAGGTCTGCTCCGGCATATGACAATTGACGCACTGCGCGCCGGCAGAGCCCGCCGCGTGGTGATGATGCTCGGGACTGTCGTAGTTCTTCGCCTGCAAGCTGGGGAAACGCGCAGGTGGCGCCTGGGTGTGACACTGCTGACAGAGGTCGTTGCCTTCGATCTTGACCTTGGCGGTGTGCGGATCGTGGCAATCTGTACAGGTCACCCCTGCGGCGTACATTTTGCTCTGGGCGAAAGAGCCATAGACGTACACCTCGCCCTGGATCTGCCCATCGGCATGGTAGAGATCGGGCCGTAGAGTGGCTGGCAACGCCGCATCAAGCAGCGGCTTACCCGGCTGCTGGCCGATGCCCAGGCTCTGCCGGCGACTGTGACAGTAGGCGCATTGCTCCATCAGACCCTGGCTGCCGAGCGCCTTGAAATCCACCGGCAGGCCCACATCCCTGGCTTCGCTCTCGGGGTTGTCCTTGGCTTTTTCGGCCCATTCGACGTGTTTCTGTGCCGGGCCGTGGCACCCCTGGCAGCCGACGTTTGGCTCGTGCCAAGTGGTGGAGAAGCTGTCGGTTTTATCGTCGTAATTCTTCAGCAGGTTGCTCGAATGGCAATCCGCGCACATTGCATTCCAATTCTGGTAGCGCCCGGTCCAGTGCAATGGGTCATTCGGCGCAAAACGCTGACCAGGGTAAAGCGAGAACCAGCGCTGTCCACCTTCGGCCTTCGGTCGTGTATCCCAGGCAATGGTCAGGCTCTGCAGGCGGCCACCGGGAAACTCCACCAGGTACTGCTGCAGCGGTTTGTAGCCAAAGGTGTAGCGAATAAGGAAGTCCGCCGGTTTGCCATCCGCGCCTTCGATGTTGACGAAGAACTTCTCGCCGCGGCGGAAAAACTTCGCCTGCACACCGCCATCCTTGAACCGCGCATCCTTGAAATTGCCCAGCATATTGGCTGGAGTCGCCTCACGCATCGCCCAGTCGTGATCGGAATTTTTCCAGTCCCTGGCCTGCTTGGCATGACAACCGAGGCAACTGGCGGCGTCGGCATAGCCGGCGGGGTCTTTCGCCAAGTGCGGCGATGCGGCCTCCTGTGCATGCACCGGGAGGTTGAGCAGCAGCAAGGAGCACAGCCCCAGGAACAGGTTCTTGGCGGTCGACAAGCAATGATCCTCGAATTTAAGGCTTAATTTTATTTGGCATTTTATTCGCTGACCGGGCCTGTCGAAACTCGACGGCAGCAGCACCGAGATCGACCCGGGCATAATCCCACGCCTCAACAAGCCTGGGTCGGGAAGAGCGTGCACAGCATGAGTCGACGAGGCTAATGCCCTGAACTCCCTTGCGACCTACCGCAGTTCGATTGATACCTCCTCGATCCGACCTCCTGTAAAGGTATAGCCGGGCGCGGATTCCTCGGGATAGTCACCTGCGCAGGAGCCGTGGTCGATCCCGACGTCAAAGGTTTCTTCGATCGTGAAGAAAGCCGGCGGGCTTGCGGGTAAATGGTCCTTGCCGATCAATACGCCATCGACCAGCAATTGGATCGCTGCGCCCTTGGCGTAACCTCCGCCGTCGTAGTCGAAATCGAAACGAAGTTCGTGACGGCCAGGTTTGAGTGGCTCGGCCCCGCGGAACGTCACCGTCTTCAGATCGAAAAGGCGGTAAGTGAACATCGGATGCTGTTCGGCGTCGAGATAGAGCGACCATCCGGCACTGTTGCCGCCCACCGTCGCAACCACTCCGTGCGCTTGCGCGCCGACGTCGACGATTCCAGTCACACTCCATGAACGGTTGTATGTCTTGGGCAGCGCCGATTCAGGAATGCCGACGGCACCTTCGTGGAAAGTCATGCGAGTGCGACCTTCGTGGAGCGCGGGAAGTCCTTTGGAGCCCGACATGGCGAGGTCGGCGAGCGGAAGCACCTGGTTACGCCCTGCCTCCTGCATGAACAGATCCTTCAACGCAGCGAGTCGTGCCGGCTCTTGCTGTGCCAGATCATTGCCTTGCGAATAGTCTTTTTTCAGGTCGTACAGCTCCCATTGATCTTCCTCGAACTTCTTCGTTGTGAAACCACTGATGGTTGACCAGGGGAGCCTGCGATGAAACGCCGATGCGATCCAGCCGTCATGGTAGATTGCGCGGTTCCCGAAGACCTCGAAGTACTGAGTGGTGTGGCGCTCGGGCGCTTTCGCGTCAGCAAAGCTGTAGATCAAGCTCGTCCCATCCATGGGCTTCTGCGCGATGCCATTGACCGTGGTTGGCTCTTTGATATGCGCCGCGTTCAGGATGGTCGGCACAATATCGTTGACGTGGCTGAACTGGCTGCGCAATCCGCCGCGATCCATGATTCCCTTCGGCCATGTGATCACCATCGGGTTGCGCGTGCCGCCGAGATGCGATGCAACGGTCTTCGTCCATTGGAACGGTGTGTCCATCGCCCACGCCCAGCCAGCCGGATAGTGCGCGTGCGTGCCAGGTCCGCCGAGTTTATCCAGCTGCGCGAGTTTGCTCGCGTCGCTTTCCGGCAATCCTTGTATGGGGCCGAAATAGTTCGCGCTGCCGAGCAAACCACCTTCGGTGCTCGCTCCATTGTCGCCGACGATGTAGATGAACATCGTGTTGTCGAACTGGCCATTGGCCTTGAGTGTATCGATCAACTTGCCGACCTGGACGTCGGTATGTTCCAGGAAGCCGGCGTAAACCTCCATCAATCGCGAAGCGATGCGCTTCTGATCCGGTGTCAGCGTGTCCCATGCTGGCATCCGTGGGTCTCGTGACGTGAGTACGGTGTCAGCCGGGATGATGCCAAGCTTTTTCTGCCGGGCGAAGGTCTCCTCGCGCAGCTTGTCCCACCCCTGGTCAAACTGGCCACGATACTTTTCGATCCACTCCTTCGGTGCCTGCAGCGGAGCATGGGTCGCGCCCGGCGCGAAGTACAGGAACACCGGCTTGTTCGGCGTGACCGAGTGCTGTACGCGCAACCATTCGATCGCGTGGTTGGCGAGATCTTCGGTCAGGTGATAGTTGCTGCCTGGCGGCCGCATGATCGGCGTCGTACCGTCGTAAAGCGACGGATCATATTGATCGGTTTCTCCGCCCATGAAGCCGTAGAAACGTTCGAAACCCTCACCAGTCGGCCATCGGTCGAAGGGGCCGCTCGGCGAAACTTCCCAGTCGGGCGTCTGATGCCATTTGCCAAAGGCGGCAGTGTTGTAGCCATTCTGGCGCAGGATTTCCGCTATGGTCGCAGTATCCTTGGTGTGGAAGCCGCTGTAACCCGGGCGATCGTCAGGCACGTTCTCTACCGTGCCGATCCCGACCGCATGCGGGTTGCGACCGGTCAGTAGTGACGCGCGCGTCGGTGAGCAAATCGAGGTGGTATGAAAGCTGTTGTAACGCAGCCCTTCATGCGCCAGTGTGTCGAGCACCGGTGTCTGGCCGGGCCCGCCAAAAGTTGACGATGCGCCGAAGCCAACATCGTCGAGCATCACGATCACCACATTGGGCGCACCTTTTGGTGCACTTACCTGGTACTCGGGGTGAGGCACAGGTGGGGTTTCCTGTGCGCGAATGGACGCTGCGAAGAGCCCGAGACACAGGACGAGCCATTGACGGTAACAACGCATCGAGTATCTCCAGAATTTTTCTTGTTATAAGAACGAGCGCCGTCGCACTACGCCTTGTCTGATCAGGGCTTGAACCGCCCAGGGTCTCCCGCGCCTCACCAGGCGTCGTCATTCTGCCATCAGTTACCGTGATCACGGAATTCTTGCCACAGCTGATAGGCATCGGTTTTGCTGTTCTGCCGTCGGGGTTGGTGGCGCGACCAGTTTGGCACGCACGATGCCGTCGCCGCCCCGGCTGAACGCGTCGGCCGGGGCGGCGAGGTTTAGCGGGTGCCGAGCTTGCGCAGGTTGCCGGGGGTGAATTCTTCGTCGACGAAATTGCTGGCATTGAGCTTGGCAGGCTTTTGATCGACCAGCATGCGGTCAACCAGGTAGGAGCCTGCGATCAGGTCGTGGTAGATGCCCAGACGGGAGTGGAAACGCTCGATGTGATAGGCGTAGATCGAGGTTTGCATGTTTGTGCGCCACAGTTGTCCACGGCTGTCGTAGTTGTCTGCCAGGGCGGCCTGCCAGCTATCCTCGTCCAGATAGAGCACACGCTTGGCATAGAGATGCCGTGCGTTTGGCTTGAGCGTGGCCTGCACGATCCACACGCGGTGTTTCTCGTAGCGCATGATATCCGGGTTGATGTGACCGGTGGTGGACAGGATCTGTTCGATGTTTACGTCAGGTTGGTCGATCTTGTAGTTGTTGTACGGAATGTAGATCTCTTTTTTACCGACGATGGACCAGTTGTAGCGATCCGGGGCGCCGTTGAACAAGCGATCTTCATCATAGACCCGGAAGCCGCCCGCACCGCTAGGCGAGTCGTAGCCGACGGTCGGCGCGCGGCGCACGCGGCGTTGACCCGGGGAGTATTGCCAGGCTTGCCGTGGTTCGGCGGTGGCATTGATGAACTCGTGACCGACGACGATCTCACCCTTCTTGCGCACGGGTTCCAAGGTGGTGAGCAAAAAGTGCGTGAGGATGCCACCGGATGTGTCCAGGGTCTTTTTGGGGTCGGCCCACACCGAAAAGATCTTGTAGTCGACCTTCTCCGTCACCCGATTTTTGTCGGGATAGATCACTGCCTGTTGGTAGACGGCCTCTTCGGTGAAGGACCGCCCTGACATGGTGTGGTTGAGGATCAGTTCGTTGCCGTTCTTCGGAATCGGGAAAGGCGAGGCACCGAAGGCATTGCTGGTGTCGTTGCCGTCGTTGGAGAGCTCCGCGTTCAGGGCGTTTTTCTTGATGTCGTCTTCGGTGAGCTGATCGACACGGAAGTCGCGATGGCTCGGGTACACCGGCATCTTGAAAGAGTCCGGGTAGCGCTTGAACAAAGCTTTCTGGCCGTCGGTCAGGTTGGCGGCGTACTGGTCCATGTTCTGCGCGGTGATGGTGAACAAGGGTTTTTCAGACGCATAGGGGTCCGGGTACGGCGTGCCTGCACCACCGAACGTGAGACCCGGTGGCAGACCGCGCCATTTGCCGGTCCAGGCCGGGATGCTGCCGTCGGCGTTGCCGGCCTTTTCGGCGCCCATCGGGGTCAGGTCCTGGCCAAGGCGGGCGGCTTCCTCGGGGCTGACCTTGGCGTAAGCCAGGCCACTGCCGAGCAGACCGACGGTCAATGCCGTGCTCAATAAGGTTTGGGTGAATCTGGACATGCTGTGCTCCTCCGACAGGGGAATCAGAACCGGTACTTGAAGTTGAGCGCGACGTTGTCGCGGTCGGCCAACGGGCTGTTGTTGGCGTTGCCGAGGTAGGCGTTGTAGCGGGCCTCGACGGTGAAGTTGCCGAGGTAGCGCCACGAACTGCCGATGCTGGCGCGGTTATCGTTCTGGCCGGCGTTGATCGAGCCGACCATCGAGCTGTCGCCGTGGGCGGCGGCGCTGAAGGTGACAGGCACCGTCATGTCCCATCCGCTGAACACGTTGTTGTAGTCAAAGTTCGCTTGTACCGTGTAGCCCCAGGCATCGCGGTCATAGACCAGGCTGTCGGTTCCCGGCAGCGCGAAGCCAGGGGCCAGGGTCACTGGCTGCGACTTGTCGTTGCTGACCACGGTGTTGTAGACCACCTCGCCGGTCAGGCTGGTGTTGTCGGCGAAGGACGTCGGGCCAAGCACGTAGATCATCGACGTTTGCGCTTGTATTGTCTTGCCGCGCACGGGGCTGGAGAAACCGTTGTTGACCATCACCGGCGTACCGTCGCGGTAGCTGACTTCACCGGCCCAACTGACGTCGCCCAGCACGGTGGCGAAGCTCGCGCCGAACAGGTCGATGTTGTCGAAGTAGCGCACCTGATAGCGGCCCAGGGTCGATGCGAAGTCCAGTGATGGGGTCTTGTCGTGATAACGCGAGTAGTAGATGCCGAACTCGGTGTTTTTCAGCGACTCGGCGGCGTAGGTGAAGGCCAGACCGTACTGGCCACTGTCGCTCGGTTTGTCGTCCTTCAGACGGGTGACAAAACCGGAGGCGTCGTTGAAGCCGCCCTCGTCGATGAAGTCGGTGGTGGAGAAGTAGCTACCCACGCCGAACAGCTCGGTCTTTTCCCACTTGTATTGGTAGTAGGCCTGGATACCCAGGCTTTCGGTCAGGGCGAACTGGGTGAACAGTTGGCCGACCGGCAGCAGGATTTCCTTGACCTCGACGCCCGGGGTGGTCGCCTTGGTCGCGTCCACCGGGCTCTGGGCCGCGGAAATGCCCGGATAGAACAGGCTCTCACCCCAGCTCACCACCTGGTTACCCAGGCGCGCGTTGAAGGCATGGCCGCTCAGGTCCCATGTGCCATAGGCGTAGTAATCGAGCATGCGCAGTTCATTGCGGTGCTGGTCGATGGTGTCCTGGGAGAAGCGGTCAGGCTTGCTGCAATGGCCGCCGGCGAAGCAGTTGGAAGTGCCGGTGGTGTTGTCGTTGTCCTGATCGTAGACGTTGTCGTAGAAGCCCGTCGCCCGCACGAACACGCCGTAGTCGTCTTGCCACTTGATGTTGGCTTCGGTGAGAAAGCCGCTGCGGTTGTTGATCAGGCTGCCTTTGTCGAACGCGTTATCGCCATCGTTGCCGTTAGCGTTCGCGGTCAGTTTGTGATCGCGAGCCTCGGTCCGCCAGGCGAGGCTGTACGTCAGTGTAGTGTCCCAGTCGATGCTCAAGTCTTCGCTTGGCTGAAAGCTCATGGCGTTAACGTGAGCGCTAAGTCCGCCAGCCAGCATCAATAGAACAAGCTGTGTGCGAGTGTGCTGTGTTGGTGGGGCGATTATTGTTTTTATCATGTCGTCCTCATGGCCCAGGTCAGACCTGCCCGACCTGCATTTCAGGGGGGGATTGGTGCTGTGGGCGACTATGGAGTCACCAATTGCGCGCAACATCGTCCAAGCGGACTAAGCGATTTGTACGGGGTGGCAGCAGGCCTGGCCTTAGTCTTATCGGACGATGAACACCCGGCGCGCGCGGCGAACAATCCCGAGACCGACTGCACCGGGCGAAGATCCGGCGGTGGCGGTTTCTGCCTGATGGGCGCTGAACAAGGGTGATCGCATGAACGCTGCCGGGATCAAATGGGACGAGTGCTGTGATGTGTTGGTGATTGGCTCTGGGGCCGGAGGCATGACCGCTGCGCTGCGCGCCCACGACCTGGGCCTCAATGCGCTGCTGATCGAAAAGAGCGGCGAGTACGGCGGCACCTCGGCGGTGTCCGGCGGCGGCATCTGGATCCCCAACAATCACCGGATCAATGCGATCGGCGGCAGTGATTCGGCGGCCGAAGCGATTGCCTACATCCGCGCGGTGACCCATGGCGAGATCGACGACGGGCGCATCGAAGCCTATGTCGAGCATGGCCGGGAGATGGTCGAGTACCTGGAACAACACACCCGCGTGCGCTTCGAGGCGCAACCGCGCTATGCCGATTACTACCCGGAAGTCGAGGGCGGAAAACCGGGCTATCGCTCGATGGATCCACAACCGTTCGATGCCGCCGAACTCGGAGAAGAATTCTTGCGCATGCGCGCACCGTCCCCTGGCACCCTGATGATGGGGCGCATGGCGATGACCATGAAAGAGGCGCAAGTGCTGCTGTGCCGTGGCCCCGGCTGGTTGCGCCTGACCCTGCGGGTGATGTGGCGTTATTGGAAGGACCGCGAAGGCCGGCGCTTGTCCCGCCGCGATCGTTTCCTGACCTTGGGCAATGCCTTGATCGGTGCCTTGCGCTGTTCGTTGCAGGATCGCGGCAAGTCGCTGTGGCTCAACTGTGCGCTGGAAGAGTTGCTGCTGGTCGGTGACCGGGTTGGTGGGGCGCGGGTCAATCGCAACGGTCAGTTGCTCAACGTCAAGGCACGCTATGGGGTGATCATCGCCGCCGGTGGTTTCGAGCGGAACCAGGCGATGCGCGAGCAGTACCTGCCGCAGCCGTCCCGGGCGAACTGGAGTGCCACGCCGCCCAACAATACCGGCGACGGCATCCGCGCCGGCCAGGCCCTTGGTGCGCGGACCGCGTTGATGGAGCACAGCTGGTGGGCGCCGACCACCTACGTCAAGGGTGAAGAAAAACAGCGTGCGCTGTTCGTTGAACGCACTCTTCCGGGGTGCGTGATGGTCAACGCGGCGGGGGAGCGTTTCGTCAACGAAGCCGCGCCCTATACCGATATCGTTTACGCGATGTACGCCAACAACCGCGAAGGCGCCGCGAGCGTGCCGTGCTGGATGGTGTTCGACGCCGAGTTCCGCCGCAAATACCCGTGTGGCGCCTTGTTGCCGGGCTATGCCCAGCGTGATTGGCAGTTGCCCGAGCATTTGCGTGATTACTTCCACAAGGCGTCGAGCCTGGAAGAACTGGCGACGAAAATCGGCGTCGACGCTGGGGGGCTGATGCGCACCGTGCAGCGTTTCAACGGCATGGCCGTGCAGGGCGTCGACGAGGATTTCCACAAGGGCGAATCGCTGTTCGACCGCTACTACGGCGACCCGAACGTGCAACCCAATCCGTGCCTGGCGCCGTTGCTCAAAGGGCCGTTCTACGCCGTGCGCATCGACGCCGGCGACATCGGTACCAAGGGTGGCCTGCTGACCGACGTGCACGCCCGCGTGTTGCATGAAGACGGCGAACCGATCAACGGCCTGTACGCCATCGGCAACAGCGCAGCCTCGATGATGGGCCGCACCTATCCGGGTGCCGGTTCGACCATCGGCCCGGCCATGACCTTCGGTTACCTGGCCGCCAATCACATCAAGCGCCAGAGCGAAACCGCTTCGGCGAAAACCTTGTTCGGGAGTGTCGAATGAACAACCAGCATCCACGGATCGCCGTAGTGACCGGTGCCAGTCGCGGAGTCGGGCAGGGCATTGCCCTGGCCCTCGGGGCGGCGGGCATGACGGTGTATGTCACCGGTCGTGCCCCGGCGCAGGGCGGATCGAATTTGTACGGGCATGCCTTGCGCGGTTCGCTTGCGGACACCGCCGCGGCGATCACCGCCGCCGGTGGGCGCGGTATCGCGGTGGTCTGTGATCACGCCGATGACGCGCAGGTTCAGGCGCTGTTTAGCCGCGTGGAAAATGAGTGCGGACATCTGGATTTGCTGGTGAACAACGCCGCGTTCATCCATGACCGGTTGATCGAGCCAGGGCCGTTCTGGGCCAAGCCGCTGGACCTGGTGCGCATTCTCGACGTCGGTCTGCGTTCGGCCTACATCGCCAGTTTCTACGCCGCGCCGTTGTTGCTGAAAAGTGCCCAGGGGCTGATCTGCTTTACCTCGTCATTCGGCGCCGGCTGCTACATGCATGGCCCGGCGTACGGCGCGCAAAAGGCCGGGGTCGACAAGCTGGCAGCGGACATGGCCATCGATTTTGAGGGGCAGGGCGTGGCGGCGTTGTCGCTGTGGCTCGGCCCGCAACTGACCGAACGCACGAAGATTGCCGGCGAGCAGCATGGAGAGCAGTACCAGGCATTCCTGGCCCACGCCGAAACCCCGCAATTCAACGGGCGGGTGATTCATGCCTTGCTCAATGATCCGCAATTGATGGCGTTGTCCGGGCAGACCCTGATCACCGCCGAAATCGCCCCTGGCTACGGCATCAGCGAAGCCGAAGGCCGCCAGCCACCATCCCATCGCGCCATGCTCGGCGACCCGCGCCAGCAGCATCCAGCGCGGGTGGTCTGAAACAAGCAAAAGATCGCAGCCTTCGGCAGCTCCTACAGGGATCGGTGTACACCAGTAGGAGCTGCCGAAGGCTGCGATCTTTTTTGAGGCCCCGGTCTTAATTGACTGGCTGAAGTGCCCACTCGCGCAACACATTCTTGGTCACTTTGCCCGCCGCATTGATCGGCATGCTCTGCAGCACCTGCACCCGGCGCGGTACCTTGTAGTTGGCCATCTGCTCACGGCACCAGGCGAGGAACCGCACCTGTTCGATTTCCATCCCGGGAGCAGGCAGCAGGAACGCCATCGCCACTTCACCCATGCGCTCGTCAGGAATACCGATCACCGCTGCCTGGGCCACACCCGGATAGGTCAGCAGGCACTGTTCGATCTCCGCCGGGTACACATTGAAGCCGCCGGTGATGAACATGTCCTTGAGGCGGTCGGTGATGCGCAGGTAACCCTGTTCGTCGAGCATGCCGATGTCACCGGTGTGCAGCCAGCCGTCGGCGTCGAGAATCTCCTGGCTGGCTTCGGGGTTGTTCAGATAACCCTGCATCAGGTTGTAGCCGCGAATCTGCACTTCACCGGGAATGTTCGCCGGCTGGCTGCGACCGTTGTTGCCGACACAGCGTACTTCTACCCCCGGCATCGCCCGGCCACTGGTGTTGGCGACCCGTTCCGCGGAGTCGCCGGCGCGGCAGATCGTGGCGAAACCGCAGACTTCCGTCAGTCCATAGGCGGTGACGATGGTCGCGAAGCCCAGTTCGTCGCGCATGCGGTGGATCATCTCTACCGGGATCGCCGCTGCCCCGGTCACCGCCACGCGCAAGGAACTCAGGTCGAAGGCACTGCGTTGCGGATGGGCCAGCAACGATTGATACAACGTCGGCGGCCCGGGCAACACGGTGATGCGTTCGCGCTGCACGCATTCGAGCACGGCCTGCACGTCGAACACTTGCTGCGGCAGGAGGGTGCAGCCACGCATCAAGGCGGCCAGCCAACCGGCCTTGTAGCCGAAGGAGTGGAAGAACGGATTGACGATCAGGTAGCGATCGCTCTCGCGCAAGCCGACGATATCGCTCCAGTCGCGCACGATGCGCAGGTTCTGGCCGTGGCTGGTCATTACGCCTTTGGGTTTGCCGGTGGTGCCCGAGGTGAACAGCACGTCGGACAAGGCCTGTGGGCCAACGCTCTGCTCGCGGGTGCGCAAGGCCAGGTGTGGCACGTCGGCCGCCAGATCCATAAACCGTTCCCAAGCCAGGGTGCCCGGATTGGCACTGCTCAGGCTGACAATGTGGCGCAGCTCAGGCAGGTCTTCCGACGCCAGCATGCCGGGGTAGTCCGCGCCAAGGAATTCGCCGATGGCAAACAGCACGCAGGTGCCGCTTTCGCGCAGGATGTAGCCGGCCTCACTACCCTTCATTCGGGTGTTGAGTGGCACCAGAGCGGCGCCGACACTTTGCAGGGCGCCGGCGGCGACGATCCATTCCCACACGTTGGGCGCCCAGATCGCCACGCGGTCCCCGACCTGTACGTCGAGGGCCAGCAGTGCGCGGGCAGCCTGGCGGCGCAGTTGGTCCAGTTGTCGATAGCTGATGACGTGGCCCGCGTCCTCGATGGCCGGGCGGTCGCCGTAGGCCTGGGCAGCGTTGGCGAACAGTTGAGCGATGGTCAGTGCGGTGGCGACAGGCGGCATGGGGCCTCCCCGGTTAGAAGACAGTTGCGAAAAAGGGAGTAGGCCGGGCAGGGCGCCCGGCCGGATAACGAATTACTGGGCGGGCGGGGCGAAACGGCGACCGGCGGAGAAACCACCGTCCACGGCGATCATCTGGCCGCTGACAAAGGACGCTTCGTCCGAGGCCAGGAACAGCGCGACGTTGGCCACTTCTTCCGGTTGCCCGGAGCGGCTGAGCATGTGTTGCGAAGCGAAAAACGCGTGGAACGCGTCATTGTCACGGACCATGCTGGTCATCGGCGTTTCGATCAGGCCCGGGCACAAACCGTTGACGCGAATGTTGGCGTAGCCGTAGTCGATGGCCATCGAGCGGGTCAGCTGGTTGATGCCGCCCTTGGACACGTTATAGGCGACGTTGCCGTCGCAGCCTTGCAGGCCGAATATCGATCCGACGTTGATGATCGAGCCATTGCGTTGTTCAACCATCGACGCCAGCGCGTATTTGCTGGTGAGCATGCTGCCGGTCAGGTTGATGTCCATCACCCGTTGCCAGGCGGCGGTGGTGGTCTGGGTCACGCTGCCCTGGTCGGCGACGCCGGCGGCGTTGACCAGTACGTCGATGCGCCCGAAGCGGCTGATGACTTCTTGCATGACCTGCTGCACCTGCGCTTCGTCGCGCACGTCCAGGGTCATGAACAGGCCGGGAAAGTCAGCCGGTGCGCTGCCGATGTCCAGTCCGATCACTTGCGCGCCTTCATCGGCGAAACGGCGCACACAGGCCAGACCGATCCCCGAAGCGCCGCCGGTGACCACCGCGACCTTATTCTGCAAACGAGCCATAACTGCACCTCTTTTATTGTTGTGGGCTAATGCTTGGGCCGAGTCTAACCGCAGACCGGGCCGGACATGATCGTCCGTTGAGACTATGGCGACAGAGCGCCTCAATCGGCCTGATCGCAAATGAACGCACGTCCCCTGTAGGAGCTGCCGCAGGCTGCGATCTTTTGATCTTGCTTCTGAAAAATCAAAAGATCGCAGCCTGCGGCAGCTCCTACAGGGGCAGGTGTAGCCTCAATCGGGGAATTTCAGGCGTACCCGGGCACCGGTAGGTCGGCTCTGGCAGGCCAGTGTCCAGCCATCGGTCAGTTCCTTGGCGCTCAACACGTCGTTGCGCGCCAATTGGATTTCGCCTTCCTTGACCACGCACATGCACGCCCCGCAAAACCCTCTTCACAGGACGACGGCACGTCCAGGCCCGCCGCCTTGCAACTTTGCAGCAGGGTGTCGCCGGGCTGGCAGGCAATCTCGTGTTGCTGGCCATCGAGTTCGACGATCAGCGCTTCGCACTGCGAATCCATGGCTGCAGCCCGTGCCACAGCTTCTTCGGCCAGCAGCTCGTCGGGGTCCGGTGGCGAGACGAAACGTTCGACATGGATCCGCTCGGCCGCTTCGCCCAGTGCCAGCAGCGTGCGCTCCACGGTGTCCATGAACGGTCCCGGCCCGCAGATGAAGTAGTCGCCACCGGCCGATCCGCGTAGCAGATGACGGACCTGATGGTCCGTCAGGAAACCCTGCACCGAATCGAGGACGTGCACCACGTGCAGTTGATCAGGATGCGCCTTGATCAACCGGCACAGCTCGTCCTTGAAAATCACCGACGCCTCATCGCGGTTGGCGTAGATCAACTTGATCGGCCGCCGGCTGCTGTGCAGCACCGATTTGAGAATGGAAAACACCGGGGTGATGCCCGAACCGCCCCCGAACAGGACCAGGGGCTTTTCGGTGTCAGCCTGCGGGTCCAGACAGAAATGCCCGGCCGGTGGCAGCACTTCCAGCCAGTCGCCGACCTGCACTTCGTTCATCCAGTTCGACACCCGGCCACCGTCGACCCGTTTCACCGTGACCTTGGGCAGCGCGTCCGCGAGGGGCGAGCTGGCCATGGAGTAGCAGCGGGTCAACAGTTTGCCGGCCAAGGGCACGCGAAAACTCAGGAACTGGCCCGGTTTGTAGCGAAAGCGCTCACGCAGGGTTGGCGGTACGTCCAGCACCAGCGAGCGCGCATCGGCGGTCTCGTCGATCACCGCGCACACTTGCAATGAGACGCTTGCCGTCGTGTGTTCGGCCGGGGTCAGGTTCTGCTGTTGCGTGCCCATGTTCACCTCGGCCTCAGAGCCCGCTGATCAGTTGCGCATTGTCGACGCGGATCTCGGCACCGTTGACGAACCGTGACTCGTCGGCGGCGAGGAACAGCACCACGTTGGCAATGTCCCGCGGAGCGGCCATGCGGTTCATCGGGTCCTGGTCCAGCGCTTCCTGCGGGATTGGCTGACCACCGGCCAGGGCCTGGGTCATCGGCGTGTTCACGCCATCGGGGTGCACGCTGTTGCAGCGGATGCGGTAGCCCTGCTGCTTGCAGTGCAGGGCAATGGAACGGGTCATCGCCGCCACCGCGCCTTTAGACGCCGAGTAAGCGCAGAACATCGGCATTGCACCCAACGCGGCCACCGACGACATGTTGATGATCGAGCCGCCACCGGTTTCCTTCATCGCCTGGATGGCGTATTTGCAGCCGAGGAAGTAGCCTTCACCGTTGATCTTCTGCACCTTCTGCCACAGTTCCAGGGTGGTGTCTTCGATGCTGCCCAGGGCCAGGATCGCGGCGTTGTTGACCAGCACGTCGAGACGGCCGAAGTGTTCGACGGTGGTTTTAACGACGTGCTGCCAATCGCTTTCGCTGGCGATGTCGTGGCGGATGAACAGCGCATTGGCGCCGATTTCCGCGGCCACCTGGCGACCGGCTTCTTCGTTGAGGTCGGTCAGTACCACTTTGGCGCCTTCGCGGGCCAGCAGCAGGGCGTCTTCGCGACCGATGCCGCTGGCGGCGCCGGTGATGATGCAGACTTTGCCTTCTACACGTTGCATTGTTGTTCTCCTGATCGTGCGGTTTGAAGTGCGAATTGGTCGGCCACGTGGGCGGCAGCCCGGCGACCGGAATAAATACAGTCGGCCAGGGACAGGCCGGAGACGTACAGGTTGGACGCGACCCCGACCGCATTGCGGCCGGCGCTGTAGAGACCGTTTATTGGCTGGCCGGTGTGGTCCAGTACCCGACCGCTGTCCTCGCAGACCTTCAGCCCGCCCAGGGTGATGACCGGGCAGGGGAAAAGTTTGCTGTCGAAGGACAGGTCGAGGGCGTACCACGGGCCTTGTTCGAGGTTGGCGAGCATCGCGGCGGATTTGCCGAACTCGTCGGCGACCTCACCCCGTGCCGCGCGGGAATAGCGTTCGACGCTCTGGCGCAGCAGTTCCGGCGGCAGGCTGCAGCGTTTGGCCAACCCGGCCAGACTGGTGCTGCGCTTGGCGTTGAACAACAGGTTGAGCAGCACTGGCAGGCGCTGGAAATTCCACACTTTGCCGGGGCCGACCTGACTGAGTGCTTCTCGAACCAGCGCCCGATTGAGAATCAGAATGGCGCGGCCGTCCTGTTCCTCGACCATGGCGTGGCCGAGGGTCGCGCCGTAGATCTCTTCGTTGGCGTAACGTTGCCCGCGAGCATTGACGATCAGTCCGCGAGCCCAGGCCAGTGGTGGATTGATGAAGCGCCAGGCGCTGACCTTTTCCATTCGCGCCACGCTGCCACCGGCGCTTTGGCCCAGGGCGATGCCGCTGCCATTACACCCGGTGGCGCCTAGCGGCAGACCGGCCAGGTACTGCGGCGCGTGTTGGCGAACCAGATCGCGATTGAAGATAAAACCACCGCTGCTCAGCAACACCGCCTGTTCGGCGCGAATCAATTGGCGAATGGCGCTGGTCTGTTCGATGCGGCGCTGACGGGCGCGCAAGCGGTCGGCCAACGCCGGAGCGTACATATGAATGGCGGCGGCCCAGCGCGACAGACGGGCATGTTGTCTGGCGGCGCGGCTACCCGACGGCAACTGCCAGGCTTCGACACCGAGGACCTTGTCGTCGAGGTCGAGCACCAGTCGCCGCACTTCGCACTGGCTGCGCAGGCGCGCGCCGTGACGCAAGGCGCTGGCCTTGAGCGGGGCGAACAGGCTGGCGCCGGACATGCCCGGGCCTTTGGTGCGGTGGCCACGGGGCGCCGGCTTGGCGCTGGCGGCATAGGCCGGCACGGCTTCGTTGCCGGAGTAATAGAGGTAGTACTGGTCACTCGGGTACGAGGTTTTATGCGGCGGCACGCTGGCTTCGAACGCCGCGCCCTGTCGCTCCAGCCAGGCCAGTTGCTCGCGGCTGCCTTCGCAGAAACCCTTCAAGGTTTCGAGGCTGACGGCGTCGCCGACTTCCTTGCGCAGGTAGTTGAACATGGCTTCGCTGGTGTCTTCATAGCCAGCCTGACGCTGATACGGCGTGCCACCGCCGGCATAGACCACGCCACCGCTCAGCGCCGTTGCGCCGCCGCCTTCGAAGCGATCCAGTGCGAGTACCGACAAGCCGCGAGTGCTGGCTTCGATGGCGGCACAGGCGCCGGCACCGCCAAACCCGACGATCAGCAAGTCGCAACGGTCATCCCATGGCAACTGGTCGGCGCTGTTCACTCGCAACGCCGTCAACCGGTTCAGGCTGTCCATGTTCGGGCCTCAGCCAGCAACAGCGAGAGAAGGTGCGGGTTTGGCGGTGGTGGTGTAGCTGCCGTCGAGGTAGACCAGCGGGGTGATGGCATCAGTGGTGTGGATCTGCAGGATGCGCCCGATGAACACGGTGTGGGTGCCGTAGCTGAAGTGGCCGTCCTGGCGGCAGAGGATCGCCGACTGTGCGTCACCCAGGTAAGGAATGCCGCCGGGGCTGGTCAGCCAGTTGCCACGGTCGAAGCGCGCTTCGCCCTTGATCGCGCCGCTGCACAGGTTGGCCAGGTCTTGTTGTTCGACGCCGAGGATGTTGACGCAGAAGTCGGCACCGGTCGCCAGTGCGGCGTGGGGCGAGGCGGTCTTGTTGACGCAGATCAGCAGTGATGGCGGCTCGGTGCTCAGGGAGTCGACCGCGGTGGCGGCCATGGCGAAGCGTTCGGAGCCGTTGCTGGTGCTGATAATGGTGACTGACTTGGCCAGGCGGCGCATGGCCTGGAGCATGTCGGCTTTGAGATTGACGTCGTTCATCGCACTGGGCCTTTTTGTTGGTTGGGGAGTGCGATGGATTCTTGCTCTGGCTCTTGTCTGGGGCATCGTCCGAGGGGACTAGGCCTTGGCGGCCTCTGGGCCGACCAGGCTGGTGGTTTGGGTTGTGTAGATATCCGTTTCTTCGGTAACGGCGGCTGGCGGTTTCGCCCTTACGGCGAGTCCCTTTTGTCAAACGACACAAAAGGAACCAAAAAGTCTCGCCCCTTACGTACGGCCCCTCGCTGAGGCTCGGGGTTCCTTCGCTGCGGTATTCATCCGGGGGCATTGCCCTCCGGTCGGCTTCGCTTCGACCTACATGCAATGAGTTCGACTGCGTCGAACGGCGCTGCGCGCCCATCCCCGGATGAACACCTCCACTCAGCCTGCCGAGGGGGCGGGTGGATCAAGATCAAGAGCTGCAGGCGAGCTAACGCTCGGCCTGATGAGTGGTGAGAAGCGTGGGTGTACGCCGCTCTGCTTTTGCTTTTCTGTGGGAGCGAGCTTGGTCCGGGCGGCGTTCCGACGATAGCGGCCTGCCAGCCGACCAGGTACCTCCCAGACGAACGAAGCCCGCGAACAGGCCGGCCGGTAGGCCGCCTCGGGCGCTGTTGCGGTGTACGCCCCCTCGTGAGGCCGAGTGGAGGTTCTGCGCAGTGGGCAACCCGGCATGGATGCCGGGTTAGCCGCCCCCGGCCATGGATGGCCGATGGCGGCGGGCCCACGGAGCAGGACCGGAGCGAGGGGATGCCGAGCCACAGCGAGGCACCGAATGTCAGGGGCAAGAGCCCTTTGGTTACTTTGGGGCTTTTCCAAAGTGACCCGCCGTAAGGGCGGAACCCTAAGCGGCCGTGACCGCAGCAATGGATATGTACACCCACAAAACACTCGTCGCCTGACACAAAGCCATCGTCGGAACGCCGCCCGGACCAAGCTCGCTCCCACAGGGATCTTCAGTGGCCACAAGTCCCGAGTAAAACAGGGGACTCAATGTGGGCCTGCCCGCGAAGACGGCCTGCCAGCCAACACTCCTCTTTCAGATTCACCTCCAAAAAACTTTTCCCCAATCCCACATGGTCCGTTTGAGGGATGCCCGCCGCTTTGCGCATTGTTTGAATGCCAGTGTAGGGGCGCTACACCCGCCCCGTTGCACGCGCGCCCCGGCGGACGGGGTGAACAAAGGAGAACAATAAAAATGCTCAACCAAGACCTGATTCGCCAGCGTCTGAGCCAACGTGCCCGCGAGTTGGTGCCGATCCTGCGTGAGCGCGCCCTGAATGCCGCGCAAGCAGGCCAGTTGCCTGAAGAAACCCTGAAAGATTTCCACGACGCCGGGTTCTTTCGCATCCTGCAACCGTCCCGTTGGGAAGGCTATGAGCTGGAGCCCAAGGATTTCTTCGACGTACAGATGACCCTTGCCGAAGGCTGCATGTCCTCGGCCTGGGTACTTGGCGTGGTGGCGATCCACAACTGGCAACTGGCGCTGTTCGACGACCGCGCCGCGCAGGAAGTCTGGGGTAGCGATTCCAGTGTGCTGATCTCGTCTTCCTATATGCCGGTGGGCAAGGTCGAGCGGGTCGACGGTGGCTTCAAGTTGAGCGGCCGCTGGGGCTTTTCTTCCGGCAGCAAGCATTGCGAGTGGGCGTTCCTCGGTGCGCTGGTGCCGCCGGCAGAGGCGGGCGGGGCGCCGGATTATCGGACGTTCCTGGTGCCGCGCAGCGACTACCAGATTCTCGACAACTGGAACGTCATGGGCCTGGAGGCCACCGGTTCCCACGACATTCTGGTCGAGAACGCTTTCGTTCCCGAGTACCGCACTCATCGCGCGTTCGACGGTTTCATGCAGAACAGTCCGGGCAACGAGGTGAACACTGCGCCCCTGTTCCGCTTGCCGTTCGGGCAGATATTCGTGCGTGCTGTTTCGTCCTCGGCCATCGGTGCCCTGCAAGGCGCGGTGGATCAGTTTGTCGAGCACAACCGTGCCCGGGTCGGAGTCAATGACGGTCGCAAGATGGTCCAGGACCCGGCCGCGCAATCGTCGCTGGCCAATGCGATGGTCTGCGTCGATGAGTGCAAGACCGTGCTGCATCGCAACTTCGCCCTGATGCTCGAGCGCGCGCAGAAGGGCGAGCCGTTGAGCATGCCCGAGCGGGTGAAGATGCGTTACGACTCGGCGCTGGTGGCCGACAAGTGCGCCAAGGCCGTTGGCGACCTGATGTTCAACAGCGGTGCTTCGACGATCTTCCGCAGCCATCCGATCAACCGTGCGTTCCGAGACATTCACACCGGTCGCGCCCACGTTGCCAACAGCCCGGCCAAGTACGCCTGGAACCTTGGCGGCGTGAGCATGGGCCAGGACAGCAACGACTTTTTCCTCTGACGCTTCCCTGCAAATCGGCTAGTCCGTTTGCGTGATTCGAGCGCCCCGCCGATGCACGAGCATTGGCGGTAAGGCGATGGTCTACGGCGCCGACTGCGCATCCAAATAAGCACAAGGATCAACCATGAAATTTTCCCTGATTTACGAAGCCCAGACGGTGGACTCCAGCCGCGAAGGCGACCGCAAGATTTTCGAGGACACCGTCGAACAGGCCGTGCTCGCCGACAAGCTCGGTTTCGACACCTTCTGGTGCGTGGAACACACCGCGCTGAGCAACTACTCGCACATGTCCGCGCCGGAAACCATGCTGGCTTTCGTGGCCGGTAAAACCGAGCGCATCGGCATCGGCCACGGCGTGGTCTGCCTGCCGCCGGCGATGAACCACCCGGTGAAAGTCGCCGAGCGCATCGCCACCCTCGACCTGCTGTCCAAGGGCCGTGTGCACTTTGGCGTGGGTAAGGGCGGCACCCAGCAGGAAGCCGGCACCTTCGGCTACGACCTGGCGACCTTGCAGCCGCAGATCGACGAGATGATGTACCTGATCCCGAAAATGTTCGTGCAGGACGAGATCGAGCACAACGGCGACTTCGTGCAGATCCCCAAGCGCCCGATCCATCCAAAGCCGTACCAGGATCCGCACCCGCCGATGTACCTGGCGTGCACCAACACCGAGTCGCTGAAGAATGCCGGTGGTCGTGGCATGGGCGCGCTGGTGCTGGGCTTCGGTGGCCCGGAAGAAATCGCCAAGAAAGTCGAGGTGTATCACACGGCCTACGACAACCGCGATGAGAAGAAGCAGGTCGGTTTCCGTCCTAATCGCCACATTGCCGCGCTGTGCCCGGCCATCGTGCTGGACGACAACGCAGAAGCGCGCCGTATCGGTATCCGTGGCCAGCGCTACTTCATGGAATCCCTGGGCTACTGGTACGGCGGTGGCGAGCGTCCGGACCCGGAGAAGTGGAAAGACGACACCTACGTCGATGGCAACGGCCAGAGCGTGATCAAGTCGCGCTTCGCCTCGGAAGAAGTCAGCGTCGACTTCTCCGACCCGACCATGGCCATGATGAACCCGAACCACGCCTACGGCACCGTCGAGGATTGCATCGGCTACGTGCAGCGCCTGATCGATGCCGGCGCCGACGAAATCCTGTTCATCTGCCAGATGGGCACCGTGCCGCAGTGGGCACAGCTGGAGACCTTGAAGAACATTGGCGAGAAGGTGATTCCGCATTTTCGTAAGGGTTGAAAGTTGACGCTAAAGGCGTGAACACCGCATCCCCCCTGTGGGAGCGAGCTTGCTCGCTATAGCGGTCTTACATTCAGCATCGATGTTGACTGGTATGGCCCCATCGCGAGCAAGCTCGCTCCCACAGTTGATCGCATTTCAGGCCAGGCACGGACGTCAGGCCAACTTTTCCAACGGGTCCCCAAGGCCCGTTTTTTTATGCCTCAGATATTTCAGACCATCCCCCGTAGGAGCTGCCGAAGGCTGCGATCTTTTGATCTTGATCTGGAAAAACAAAATCAAAAGATCGCAGCCTTCGGCAGCTCCTACAAAGGTGTTAGTGAGGGTTGTTTAATGCCTGTCGGATTAACGTCTTGAAAGCTACAGCGCCTTGCGTCGTTGCCTACAGGTACGCCAGAATCCGCCGGCTTGTGCGCCTTGGAGCCCCTCGGTAACTTGATTCGCGTCACTGCTCATCAGTGATCGGGTTTAGCAGCTCGGGTATAACCTAAGTCGTACGACGCTTCTATCAGTCAGGTTTTGTGCCTGTATTTTGATGGTGGCTGTACGCAGGGCG
Source organism: Pseudomonas sp. S2_F07 (assembly GCF_054668325.1). Classification (NCBI taxonomy): domain Bacteria; kingdom Pseudomonadati; phylum Pseudomonadota; class Gammaproteobacteria; order Pseudomonadales; family Pseudomonadaceae; genus Pseudomonas; species Pseudomonas sp. S2_F07. Next base: position 1,733,194 of record NZ_CP162758.1, on the reverse strand, counting down.
CCCTTGGGCGCGCCGGCTTCTTAGGTTCCCCGGTCTGCTAACCTGCGTGCAGCTGCCACCCTCTTCGTTTAGCAGCAGGAGGTTGGCACATCATTAGGAACCTGAGATATGTTCAAAGTCACACCAAACCCGCCGGACACCGATCCAGTATCCCCATACGAACCCGATTCAAAAAAACTCAACGAGGCCGCCGAGCGTGCCCTCGCTTACCACTTCCCCTCGACAGCCGACATCAAAGCCACCCCTCGAACCATCAGCACGCTGTTCAGCGTCGACCCCGGAGCCACGACCGAAACCCTGGTGGTCTATCTGGTCGAGACCCTGGCCTCGGTCGATGTGATGGTGCATCAACTGGTGGATCATCTGGAGGGCGGTGACCGTAATGCGCTGCTGGGTATTTCCAATAACGTCATGCTGGCTGAGATCACCGCGAACCGCGTGCTCGATCAAATCGATCCGCGAGAGTAGCGATCCACCAGTAGGAGCTGCCGAAGGCTGCGATCTTTTGATCTTGATCTGAAAAACAAAATCAAAAGATCGCAGCCTGCGGCAGCTCCTACAGGGATTGCGTTCTGCCTGTTTTCCGCTAGTCCCATTGGACGATGTTGCCCCTCCCCGAACCCGTTTGAATAGCCCCTACATAAAGTCTCCCCCGGCACCAGCCGAAGGGCGGCACGGCCTGAGAAAAACGAGGAGTGCATCCATGGATATCCGTGGTCTGGGTTACGTCACCCTGCTGTCCAGCGACCTGGCGCAATGGCGCCACTACGCAAGCCAGGTGTTGGGCATGATGGTCAGCGGCGATGATGAGCGTCTGTACCTGAAAATGGACGAGCGTCATTACCGCATCCTCGTGCAGAAGAACGCCGAGAACGGTTTCGGTGCCTGCGGTTGGGAGGTGGCCGGCAAGGCGGCGCTGGAACAGGCGGTCAGCGAGTTGCAGCAGGCCGACGTGCAAGTGATCCGTGGCACCGCCGCCGAAGCGGAACTGCGCAAGGTCCAGGAACTGGTGCACTTCAGCGACCCGGATGGCAATCGCCACGAAATTTTCTGGGGCCCGTTGCAGGATTTCGCCCGTTTCGTCTCGCCGGTGGGCGTCAAAGGTTTTGTCACCAACGACCTCGGCATGGGCCACGTCGTACTGCCAGCCCCGGCCTTCGAACGCTGCCGCGACTTCTACGAGCAGGTGATGGGTTTCGGCCTGTCGGACCTGATGAAAGTCCGCTTCACCCCGGACCCGGCCGAACCGCAAAAGCGTATTCACTTCCTGCACTGCAACAACGGCCGCCACCACTCGCTGGCGATTTTCGAGTGCCCGATGCCCCACGGCTGCGTGCACATGATGGTCGAGGTCAACGCGCTGGACGAAGTCGGCCGCGCCCTGGATCGCGTTCATGCCAACGGCGTGAAGCTGTCGGCCACCCTCGGCCAGCACACCAACGACCAGATGATTTCTTTCTACATCAAGACCCCGTCCGGGTTTGACCTGGAATACGGCTGCGATGGCCTGGTGGTCGACTGGGACCGCCACACACCGTTCGAAAGCACCGTGGTCAGCCACTGGGGCCACGACTTCAGTGTCGGTCGCCAATGAGGAACAAGACGATGGACAAGCAAATGAGCACCGCCGAGATCGTCGGCCAACTGCGTGACGGCATGACCATCGGTATCGGTGGCTGGGGCCCGCGCCGCAAGCCGATGGCGCTGGTGCGCGAGATTCTGCGCTCGGACCTCAAGGAGCTGACTGTTGTTGCATATGGTGGCGCGGACGTCGGCATGCTCTGCGCGGCCGGCAAGATCAAGAAGCTGGTGTTCGCCTTCGTGTCCCTGGATTTCATTCCACTGGAGCCGTACTTCCGCAAGGCGCGCCAGGAAGCGGCGCTGGAAGTGATGGAGATCGATGAAGGCATGTTGCTGCTTGGCCTGCGCGCCGCAGCGATGAATGTGCCGTTCATTCCGACCGCCGTGGGCCTGGGCACCGATGTGCTGCGCCACAACCGTCAGATCAAGTTGATCGCCTCGCCCTATGCCGATGGCAAGGACTGGGTCGCCATGCCGGCGCTCAAGCTCGATGCGGCGCTGGTGCATGTCGACCGCGCCGATGCACGCGGCGTGTGTCAGATCAGCGGTCCGGATCACTACATGGACGACCTGTTCGTGCGGGCCGCGACCCACAGCTACGTGACCTGCGATGAGCTGGTCGACAGCGAGTATTTCCATCAGGACAGCGCCCATGCCCATCAAGTGTTCTGGGAACGCAACCTGACCACCGCCGTGGCCCACGTGCCGGGCGGGGCGCATCCGTCGTCGTGCGCGCCGCTGTACGGTTTCGATGTTGCGCACTTCAAAGCCTACAACGCCACGGTCCAGGCGGCCGATGGCTGGGAAGGTTATGTGCGCGACTACGTCGACTGCACCCACGAACAGTATCTGGAAAAGGTCGGCGGCCTGGCTGCGATCCGTGAACTGCCATTGCCGATTTTCTAAGGAGCCTTTCGATGAGCACTACTGATTTCAGCCTCGCTGAGTTGATGATCTGCGCGGCCTCCGAAGCCTGGCGCGAAGACGGCGAAGTATTGGCCTCCGGCATCGGCGTGATCCCGCGTCTGGCCGCTTCGCTGGCCATGTTGACCAGCAACCCGAACCTGCTGATGACCGATTCCGAAGCCTACATGGTCGCCGAACCGGTGCCGTTGGGCGCGCGCAAAGGCTATGAACCCAAGCGCGACAGCTGGATGGGTTTCTCGCGGATTTTCGACAACGTCTGGGGCGGCAAGCGCCATGCGCTGGTCGGCCCGACCCAGATCGACCGTTACGGTCAAGCCAACATTTCCTGCATCGGTGACTACGCCAAACCCAAGGCGCAGATGCTCGGCGTGCGCGGTTTCCCCGGCAACTCGATCAGCCACGCCAACTCGTTTTGCGTGCCGAGCCATAACCGCCGAGTGTTCGTCGAAGGCGAGGTCGATATGGTCGCCTCGGTCGGCTACAACCCGGCCCGCCTGGCGCGGGGCTGGTCGCTGGACGACATAGATATCCGCCTGATCATCACCGACCTCTGCGTCCTGGATTTCCAGGGCCCGCAGCGGCAGATGCGCATCCGTTCGCTGCACCCCGGCGTGACGGCGGCGCAAGTCCAGGACAACACCGGCTTCGAGCTGCACGTGCCGGACGCTTGCCCGACCACGGAGGCACCGACGGCCGAGCAGTTGCAGCTGATCCAGCGCCTGGATCCGCACAACCTGCGCGCCCTGCAACTCAAAGACAACCCGCCAGGCCAACGCTGAGCAACGCGTTGCGGAGAAAAGTGATGGCTGAACATAACGATAACAATCAGGCCGAGGTGGTGCTGTACGAGGTGCGCGACGCGGTGGCCCTGGTCACCATGAACCGCCCCGAGTTCCACAATGCGCAGAACTCGCAGATGACCTATGCGCTGGACGCGGCGTTTCGCCGGGCCTGCGATGACGATGAAGTGAAGGTCATTGTGCTGCGCGGCGCCGGCAAGCATTTCTCCGCCGGGCATGACATCGGCACCCCGGGCCGCGACGTCGACAAAACCTTCGACCGCGCCAGCCTGTGGTACGACCATGTGAACAAACCGGGCGGTGAGTTTCTCTATGCCCGTGAGCAGGAAGTCTATCTGGGCATGTGCCGTCGCTGGCGCGAGATGCCCAAGCCGACCATCGCCATGGTCCAGGGCGCGTGCATTGCCGGTGGTTTGATGCTGGCCTGGGTCTGTGACCTGATCGTCGCCAGCGAGGATGCGTATTTCGCCGATCCGGTGGTGCGCATGGGCATTCCCGGAGTCGAGTATTTCGCCCACGTGCATGAACTCAATCCGCGCATCGCCAAGGAGTTCCTGTTCCTCGGCGAGCGCATGCCGGCGCCGCGTGCCTATCAGATGGGCATGCTCAATCGGGTGGTGGCTCGCGATGAGTTGGAGCAACAAACCCTCGATATCGCGGGGCGCATCGCCCAGATGCCGCGCCTGGGCCTGCAACTGAGCAAGCAAGCGGTGAACAACGCTGAAGACCTGATGGGCAAGCGCGCGACCATGGACATGGTGTTCGGCCTGCATCACTTCGCCCATGCCCACAATGAGCTGGTGTCCGGCGACCGCCTCGGCGGCTACGACGCCAAGGCCATGGCCAGTTCCCAGCGCAAAACGGGCGAGGCGTGAGCATGGCGATCTCGTTGAATACTCGTTTGACTGAACTGCTCGGTTGCCGCTACCCGATCATCCAGACCGCCATGGGCTGGGTCGCCGACCCAAAACTGGTGGCGGCCACGGGCAATGCTGGCGGCTTTGGTTTTCTCGCCGGGGCGACCATCGAACCGCAGCAGATGGAAGCGGCGATTATCGAAACCCGGCGCCTGACCGACCAGCCGTTCGGCGTGAACTTCCACATGTACCAGGCCAATGCCGGCGAGATCGTCGAGCTGGTATTGCGCCACAAAGTCCGGGCGGTCAGCTACAGCCGTTCGCCGGGCAAGCACATGATCAGCCGCCTGAAGGATGCCGGGGTGGTGTGCATTCCCACGGTGGGCGCGCTCAAGCATGCGCAGAAAGCCGTGGAAATGGGCGCCGATGCGGTGACTGTACAGGGCGGCGAGGGCGGCGGGCATACCGGTTCCGTTCCTACTTCGATGCTGCTTGATCAGGTGGTCAATGCCGTGTCGGTGCCCGTGGTGGCGGCCGGTGGTTTCAAGGACGGCAGGGGCCTGGTGTCGGCCCTGGCCTACGGTGCCGAAGGCATCGCCATGGGCACACGCTTTTTGATGTGCGCCGACAGCCCGGTGCCCCAGGCGACCCTGGCGCGGTACCTGGCGGTCAAGGACCCGGCGGCCATCATCATCAGCCGCGCCATCGACGGCATGCCGCAACGGATGATCCGCAACGAATTGCTCAACCAGCTGGAAAACAGCGGTGGTCTCAAGCGCCTGTTGCTGGCGTTGCAAAGTGGCCTGGCCTACCGCCGCCACACGGGCATGAGCCTGACCCAGTTGCTGAGCAGTGCCTTGAAAATGCGCGGTGCCGGTGAACTGACCGCCGCGCAAAGCATCATGGCCGCTAACGCGCCGATGGTGATCCAGAAAGCCATGGTCGACGGGCGTCCGGCCGAGGGCGTGTTGCCTGCCGGACAAATCGCTGCATCCATCGACAGCTTGCCCAGCTGCGCCCAATTGATTGAACAGATCGTCCGCGACGCCGAAGCGCGCCTGGGCGAGCTGTGCCGCCGTGTGTCGTGAAGGGGAAAGGCATGAAACCATTTAGCGTGAGTATTGATAGCGGCATTGCCGAACTGGTCTTCAACCGACCACCGGTCAATGCCTTCAACTGCCAGGGCTGGGCCGATATCGCCAGCGAGATCGAGGGCCTGGGCCGCGACAGCGACGTGCGGGTGATCGTGATCCGTGCCGAAGGTCGCGGCTTCTGCGCCGGGGTCGATATCAAGGAACTGGCCGCCGACGGCAACCTGATCGTCGCGGTGAACAAGGGCAACTACGACAGCTTCAAGGCCATCCACCGCAACCCGAAACCGGTGATCGTTGCCGTGCACGGTTTCGTGCTGGGCGGCGGCATCGGCATTTGCGGCGCCGCCGACATCATCGTCGCGTCCGAGTGCGCCACCTTTGGCGTGCCGGAAGTGGATCGCGGGGCCATGGGCGGCGGTGCGCATTTGCAGCGCCTGTTCCCGGTGCAGAAAGTCCGCCACATGTACTTCACCGGCGAGGCGATCGACGCCGCCGAAGCCTACCGCCTGGGTGCGGTGGAGCGGGTGGTCAAGCGCGAAGACTTGCGCGACGCCGCGTTGCAGATCGCCCGCACCATCGCCGCCAAGAGCCCCGGCATGATCAGCCTGGCCAAGGAAGCGCTGAGCGGCATCGAAGACGGCAATCTGGAAGACAAATACCGCTGGGAGCAGGGCTTCACCCTCGAAGCCTACCGCTCACTGGACTCTCAGGAAGCACGCGACTCGTTCGTCGAGAAACGCGATGCCCGATTCAACGGCTGAAGGCATATCCATGGACCTGACCTATACCCCGGCCCAGCAGGCCTTTCGTGCCGAGGCACGGACCTGGCTGGCGGCCAATGTACCGAGTGAACCGCTGCAATCGTTCGACACCGAGGCTGGCTTTGCCCAGCACCGGGCGTGGGAAACCAAGCTCAATGAAGGCCGTTGGGGCATGGTCACCTGGCCGACCGAACTCGGCGGGCGCGGTTGCGACCTGATCGAGTGGCTGATTTTCGAAGAGGAATACTACCGCTCTGGCGCCCCGGCACGGGTCAACCAGAACGGTATCTTCCTGCTCGGCCCGACCCTGATGGAGTACGGCACCCCGGAGCAAAAGGCGCGTTTTCTGCCGCGCATGGCCACTGGCGAAGACATCTGGGCCCAGGCCTGGTCCGAGCCGGGCGCCGGTTCCGACATGGCGGCGATCCGTTCCAAGGCTGAACGCGTGGGCGACCACTACGTGATCAACGGCCAGAAAACCTGGTCGACCCGTGCGGTGTGGGCCGATTGGGCATTCGGTATTTTCCGTACCGACGCACAGTCCCAGCGTCATCACGGCCTGACCTTCATTTTGCTGCCGCTGGATACGCCGGGGATCACCGTGCGGCCGATTCCGCAGCTCAACGGCTTGCCGGGCTTCGCCGAGATCTTCTTCGACGACGTCAAGGTGCCGGTGGAGAACGCCCTCGGTGGCGAAGGCATGGGCTGGCACGTGGCGATGTCCACCGCCGGTTTCGAGCGGGGTTTGTTGCTGCGCTCACCGGCGCGCTTCCAGGAAACCGCCAAGCGTCTGGTGCAGCTGTACCTGGCCAACCGCGAGCAGGCCGACCGCGACCCGGCCATCGGTGAAGCGGTGATGCGTGCCTGGCTCGATGCCGAGGCCTACACCCTGAGCACCTACATGACTGCCTCGCAACTGGTGCAGGGCGGCAAGATCGGGCCGGAATCGTCGACCAACAAGATCTTCTGGTCCGAACTCGACCAGCGCATGCACGACACCGCCATGAGCATTCTCGGCCTGCGCGGCGAACTGCTGCCACATGCACCGGCCGCCGGTGACGTCGGCCATTGGCTGGAGGGTTTCCTGTTTGCCCAGGCCGGTCCGATCTACGCCGGCACCAACGAGATCCAGCGCAACATCATTGCCGAACGCATGCTCGGCATGCCGCGAGCCTGAGGAATAGACCATGGACTTTAGTTTCAGCCGCGACCAACTGCTGTTTCAGGACAACGTCCGCAGCTTTCTGATCAACGAAGTCACCCCGGAACGCATCCGCGAACTGTGGCAGAGCGACAACGGGCGCAGTGATCAGCTCTGGGCACAACTGGTGGAACTCGGCCTGACCGCCCTGACCGTGCCCGAGGCGCAGGACGGCATGGGCATGAATGAGCTGGACTTCGTGCTGATCGCCCAGGAATGCGGTTATGCCGGGCTGCCAGAACCGTTGGTGGACACCATGCTGATCGGCGTGCCGTTGCTTGCCGCCCTGGATGAGCAACACGCGTCGCTCAAACAAAAATGGCTGTCGCAAGTGGCCGAGGGCCGTGCACGTCTCGCGGTTTCCGAGCCAGGTAACCCGCTGGTCAGCGATGCCCATGTCGCCAATCTGCTGTTGCTGGCCCATGGCGACGAAGTGCATGCGCTGGAGCGTGATGCCGTGCGCCTGACCCGCAACGAGTCGGTCGACCCGAGCCGGCAGCTGTTCCAGGTCGAGTGGACACCAAGCCCGGCCACTTGCGTCGCCAACGGTGAGCAAGGGCGGCAACTGTGGGCGGCCGCCTTCAACCGTGGCGCCATCGCCAGTGCCGCGCAATTGCTCGGGCTGGCCAAGCGCATGGTCGACCTGGCGGTGGACTACACCTTCGAGCGCAAGCAGTTCGGCAAACCGGTGGGTTCGTTCCAGGCGGTCAAGCATCTGATGGCCAACGTCGCGGTGCAGATCGAGTTCGCCAAAGGCCCGCTGTACCGCGCCGCTTATGCCATCGCCGAACAACAACCGGAGCAGGACGTATTCGTGTCCCACGCCAAATTGGCGACCGCAGAAGCGGCCATGCTCGCGGCGAAAAACACCATCCAGGCTCACGGTGCCATGGGGTACACCTGGGAAGTGGATTTGCACCTGTTCATGAAGCGCGCCTGGGTGCTGGACAAGGTCTGGGGTGATCGCGGCCTGCACAAAGGGCGGATTCGCGCGGCGCTGTTTGACGGCACCCCGGAGCTGGGTGCGGGCAATACGTTCTAACCCGTCAGTAAGAGTGACTACATCCCTGTGGGAGCGAGCTTGCTCGCGATGAGGCCGGCACATCCAAACATCGATGTTGACTGACACTCCGCCATCGCGAGCAAGCTCGCTCCCACAAGGTTTTTCGGCGCTCTCAATACCAGATTTCAATTTCTTCACCGAGGTAGACCATGCCTGAAGCTTATATCGTCGACGCCCTGCGCACGCCCACCGGGCGGCGCAAGGGTGGTCTGAGCCAGATCCACGCCGCCGACCTGGGCGCCCACGTATTGCGTGCGCTGGTCGGGCGCAACGCCATTCCCGACGAGGATTACGACGACGTGATCTTCGGCTGTGTCGACACCATCGGCCCGCTGGCCGGTGACATCGCCCGTACCAGTTGGCTGGCGGCCGGCCTGTCGCAAGCGGTGCCGGGCACCACCATCGATCGCCAGTGCGGTTCGTCCCAGCAAGCGGTGCACTTCGCCGCCCAGGCGGTGATGAGCGGTACCCAGGATGTGGTCGTCGCCGGTGGCGTGCAGACCATGACCCAGATCCCGATTTCCTCGGCGATGATCGCCGCCGAACCCTTGGGCTTCACCGATCCGTTCAGCGGTTCCGAAGGCTGGGTGCGGCGCTATGGCGCGCAACCGCCGACGCAGTTCCGTTCGGCGCAGATGATCGCGGAAAAGTGGGACCTGTCCCGGGCGCAGCTTGAAGCCTATTCGCTGGAATCCCATCGACGTGCCTTGCAGGCCATCGAGCAAGGCCGCTTCAATCGCGAGATCGTGCCACTGGCCGGTGTGCTGCATGACGAAACGCCACGCCAGACCAGCCTGGAAAAAATGGCCGAGCTGGAGTTCCTGTTCGGCTGCGACCGGGTGACCGCCGCGGTGTCGAGCCAGACCTGTGATGCGGCCAGTGCGATGCTGATCGTTTCGGAGGCGGCGCTCAAACGTTACGGCCTGACACCACGGGCTCGCATCCATCACCTGAGCGTGCGCGCCGAAGACCCGATCTGGATGCTCACCGCGCCGATCCCGGCTACCGCTTACGCACTCAAGCGTGCCGGCATGAAGCTGGAAGACATCGACCGCGTAGAGATCAACGAAGCCTTCGCCTCGGTGGCCATGGCCTGGTTGAAAGAAACGGGCTATCCCCACGAACAGACCAACGTCAACGGCGGCGCGATTGCCCTCGGCCATCCATTGGGTGCCACCGGCACCCGCTTGATGTGCACCTTGCTGCATGAACTGGAACGCAGCGGCGGACGCTACGGCATGCAGACCATGTGCGAAGGCGGCGGTCAGGCCAACGTGACGATTATCGAACGCCTGTGATTTCAAGATGCCCACTGAACCTGTGGGAGCGGGATTGTGGCAACGAGTGATGAATTTGAAGGATGAGCAATATGAAAATCTGTGAAAACCGCGTCGTGATCATCACCGGTGCCGGCGGTGGCCTGGGCCGCGCCTACGCGCTGGCTTTCGCCGCCGAAGGCGCGAAAGTGGTGGTCAACGACATCAACCGCGAAGCGGCGCTGGCCGTGGTCGGCGAAATCCTGGGGCAAGGCGGCAGCGCCGTGGCCAACAGCGACGACATCACCCGCTACGACTCGGCGGGCCTGATTGTGCGCCAGGCCATCGAAACCTTTGGCGACCTGAATGTGGTGGTCAACAACGCCGGCATCTGCCGCGACCGCATGTTCGCCAGCCTGACCGAAGCCGACTGGGATGCCGTGGTAGCCGTGCATCTGAAGGGCCACTTCTGCATTTCCAGCCACGCCGTGAAGTACTGGCGCGAGCAGGCCAAGGGTGGCGCCAAGGTCGATGCGCGGATCATCAACACCAGCTCCGGCGCCGGGTTGCAGGGCTCCATCGGCCAGTCCAACTATGCGGCGGCCAAGGGTGGCATTGCTTCGCTGACGCTGGTGCAGGCGGCTGAACTGCGCCGCTACGGGATCACCGCCAATGCCCTGGCGCCGGCCGCGCGCACCGGGATGACCGAGCAAGTGTTCGCCGACACCATGAAAAAGCCTGAAGAAGGCTTCGATTACTTCGCCCCGGAAAACGTCGCGCCGCTGGTGGTGTGGCTGGGCTCCGAGGCTTCCGCCGGGGTGACCGGGCAGATGTTCGAAGTCGAGGGCGGCAAGTTGTCGATCGCCGACGGCTGGCGCCGTGGTCCGCAACTGGATCGCCAGGGCCGCTGGGCGGTTGGCGAGATGGGCGAAGCGATTGCGCAGCTGATGACTCAGGCCGTTCCGGCGGCGAAGGTTTACGGCAGCTGAAAAAGAACGGTCTCGGGAGGGCGCGGGTGGCTATAATCGGCCCCACGTTCCCTCCTGTCATCACACGAGACTGCCATGACCATTTCCCTGTACGACGCTTCCATCCCTGTTCTCCAGCAAATGCTCAACGCCCTCAGCGGTGTGCTGAAAAAGGCCGAAGCCCACGCCACCGAAAAAAACATCGACCCTAACGCCTTCCTGCAAGCGCGCCTGTTCCCGGACATGTTCCCGCTGGTACGCCAGGTGCAGATCGCCGTTGATTTCGCCAAAGGCATTTCTTCGCGTCTGGCCGAAGTCGAACTGCCGAAGTACGACGACACTGAAACCACCTTCGCCGAGCTGCAAGCATTGATCGCCAAGGTTCTGGCCTACATCGGCGAGTTCACGCCGGAGCAGATCAACGGCAAGGAAGGCATCGAGATCGTGACCCGTCCGGGCACGCCTAAAGAGAAGCGCTTCAGCGGTCAGTCCTACCTGCTGACCTACGGCCTGCCGCAGTTCTTCTTCCACGTCACCACCACTTACGCACTGCTGCGCCACAACGGCGTGGAAGTGGGCAAGCGCGACTACATGGGCGCGTTCTAAACCGTCCAGGTACAAAAAAGCCCGCCAAGGTTTGCGCCTTGGCGGGCTTTTTCGTTGGTGGAGCCAGAGATCGCAGCCTGCGGCAGCTCCTACAGAGGAACGCGTACCCCCTGTAGGAGCTGCCGCAGGCTGCGATCTTTTGATCTTTACGCCAATCGCTCTGCTTTTGCCTCTTCACCCAGGCAAGCCGCCGCGGTGAACAGCACATCGGTGGAGGAGTTCAGCGCGGTTTCCGCCGAGTCCTGCAACACGCCGATGATGAAACCGACCGCCACCACCTGCATGGCGATTTCGCTCGGGATGCCGAACAGGCTGCACGCCAGTGGAATCAGCAACAGCGAACCACCGGCCACACCCGAAGCACCGCAGGCGCAGATGGCTGCGACGACGCTCAGCAGGATCGCGGTGGGAATGTCCACGGCGATGCCGAGGGTGTGCACGGCCGCCAGGGTCAGCACGGTGATGGTGATCGCAGCTCCCGCCATATTGATGGTCGCGCCCAGCGGGATCGATACCGAGTAGGTGTCTTCGTGCAGGCCCAGGCGCTTGCTCAACTCCAGGTTGACCGGAATGTTCGCCGCCGAGCTACGGGTGAAGAATGCCGTGATGCCGCTTTCGCGCAGGCAGGTCAGCACCAGTGGGTACGGGTTGCGACGCAGTTTCCAGAATACGATCAGCGGGTTCATCACCAGCGCCACGAACAGCATGCAGCCCAGCAGTACGGCCAGCAGGTGCGCGTAGCCGATCAGGGCGCCGAAACCGGAGGTGGCGAGCGTCGAGGCCACCAGGCCGAAGATGCCCAGCGGGGCGAAGCTGATCACCAGGCGCACAATCACCGTCACGCCGTTGGACAGGTCGCCCAGCACTTCACGGGTGGTGTCGCCGGCGTGGCGGATGGCAATGCCCATGCCGATGGCCCAGGCCAGAATACCAATGAAGTTGGCATTCATCAGGGCGCTGACCGGATTATCGACCACGCTCAGCAACAGGCTTTGCAGCACTTCGCCAATCCCGCCTGGCGCAGTGACCGCGACGTCCTGGGTCGACAGCACCAGGCTCGAAGGGAACGTCATGCTGGCAACCACCGCGACCACGGCGGCGGCGAAAGTGCCCAGCAGATACAGGAACAGAATCGGCCGGATATGGGTTTCCTGGCCGTGCTTGTGGTTGGCAATCGACGCCATGACCAGCACGAACACAAGAATTGGCGCGACGGCTTTCAGTGCCGAGACAAACACTTTGCCGATGAACGCCGTGGACTTGGCCAGGTCGGGGGCAATCAGTGCCAGGGCAATACCGGCGATCAGGCCGATCACGATCTGTGTGACCAGGCTCAAGCGTTTAAGGCGTTGCAATAGAGAAGGGGATGAAGCAGTCATAAAACGGCATCTCTGATTTTTTATAAGTGCGAGGTTTCACCGCAGTTGCAGCAACAAGCAGGGCAGGCCGCAGACGGGAAACCGAGAGGGGAACACGGCGCTAATGCCAGCGCTGATTCCTGTGGCGAGGGAGCTTGCTCCCTCGCCACAAAGGGCGCGGACTTTATCACAGCGCAGGAACGATCTTTCAGACCTGTGACGAACTGCCACCCTGGCATTCAACGCGAATTGCAGGTTCGTGCAACCGCATCCGAAAACACTCTGTTAAGATTCGCCATCCTCATTTTCATGTCTGCCAGTGGGCCTTCGGGCTATCGCTGGTGTTTTCGTTTTCTGGAGTTTTGCATGCTGTTGCCCATTCTTCTGTTGTCCGCCGCCGGCTTCACGGTGCTGACCACGGAGTTCATCATCGTCGGCCTATTGCCGGCCATCGCCCGGGACCTGGAGGTCAGCATCCCCCAGGCCGGTTTACTGGTGACCCTGTTCGCTTTCACCGTGGCCGCGTTCGGGCCGTTCCTGACGGCGTATTTCGCCCGCTTCGAGCGGCGCAAGCTGTTCATCTCGGTGCTGATCATGTTTGGCTTGGCCAACACGCTCGCAGCGCTGGCGCCGAATATCTGGGTGATGGCGTTTGCCCGTTTGATCCCGGCACTGGGGCTGCCGGTGTTCTGGGCCTTGGCCAGCGAAACGGCGGTGGATATCGTCGGGCCGGATTACGCCGGGCGCGCCATTGCCAAGATCGGTTTCGGCATCGTTTGCGCCACGGTGTTCGGCATTCCCGTGGGCACGCTGATTTCCGATGCGTTCGGCTGGCGCAGTGCCTTCGCGATTCTGGCGGTCATCGCCTTTGCCAAGGCGTTGCTGCTGTTTATCTATCTGCCCAGGACCAACCTGCACCAGCATCAGGTGAGTTTTCGCTCGCAGTTCAAGATCCTGCGCAGCCCGCTGATGCTCGGTCACGTGCTGCTGTCTGTGATTGTGTTCAGCGGCATGTTCACCGCGTACACCTATCTGGCGGACATTCTTGAGCGCCTGGCAGGCTTCAACGGCACCGTGGTCGGCTGGTGCCTGATGGGCTTCGGCGCGGTCGGGCTGATCGGCAACTCCCTGGGTGGCCGTGCGGTGGATCGTCACCCGTTGATGGCGTCGATGATGTTCTGTGCGTTCATGATCGCCGGCCTGGTGGCGCTGGTGCCGAACATCCATTCGCCCCTCGGCCTGGCGGCGGCGATGGGCATCTGGGGCGTGACCCAGGCGGCGTTGTTCCTGGTCAGCCATGTGCGCCTGATGAAAGCGGCTCCCGAAGCGCCGGCTTTCGCCGCGTCGCTGAACATCGCCGGGGCCAACCTCGGTATCGGTCTGGGGGCGATGATCGGTGGTCGGGTGATCGACAGCGTCGGTCTGCAAGGCCTTGGCTTCGCCGCCGCCGCTTTCATTCTGGCGTCGATCCTGCTGGCCATCGCCCTGATGACCTTCAAGCCCCGCGAAGAGGTCACAGCGCTGTAAACAGCTCGCGTCGGGCACCTTCGGTAATGGCGACAATGCCGGGGTGCTTGACCTTGCGTTCCACTGAGATGGCATAGAACGACTCGCTCACCGCGTCGGTCTGGCCAATCACCTCCACGCCGTATTGGCGTTGCACTTCATCGGCAATCACGCTCGGGCCGATGAATATCCCGCTGCCGGATTGGCCGAAGGCCTGCATCAGGGCACTGTCGTCGAACTCACCGACAATCTGCGGCTGGATCTGCTGCTCGGCGAACCAGCGTTGCAAGCGGCTGCGCACCACGGTTTCCGGCCCGGGAATCAGCAGCGGCGCACCGTGCAGATTGCGCGGAAAGTCGTGTCCATAACGCGCCGCCAGTTCAGGGGTGGCGAAGAAGCTGATCCCGCACTCACCGAGTTTCTGACTGTAGCCCTTGATGTCCAGGTGCGACGGCATCGGGCTGTCGGAGATCACCAGGTCCAGGCGCTGGATCGCCAGGTCAGCCAGCAAACGCTCAAGCTTGTCTTCGCGACAAGTGATGCGCAGCGGTTCGCTCAGTTCCATGGTCGGTGCAATCAGGCGATAGACGATGGACTTGGGCACCACGTCGGCCACACCGACACGAAACAGGATCTGCTGTTCATTGGGTTGTGCCCGCAGCATCAGTTCCAGTTCGCCACCGAGCTGGAACATTTGTTCGGCGTAGGGCAGGGCCTGGCGGCCGGCCTCGGTGAGTTCCAGTTGCCGTCCGACGCGCCGGAACAACTCGATGCCAAAGGTCTGTTCCAGCAATGAAATCTGCCCGCTGATGGTTTGTGGCGTGAGATTGAGCTGCTCACAGGCGCGCACGATGCTGCCGGTCTTGGCCACCACCCAGAAGTAATGCAATTGCCGATAGTTGAGCATGGCGTCCAACACTTCGTAAAAATCGAAGTATAACCGCTAAAAATACGAATTTTCCTGAAGTGTTTGCTTCCCTAGAATGCATCGCTATCAACGGGCCATCGTTTAGGTCCCGTTTGTTCTATCGAGGAAAGCATCATGAAGCTTAAAGCTACGGCACTGCTGATTACGTCTTTACTGGTACTGGCCGGTTGCGACCAGGCCGAGAAAAGCGCGCAACAATTGATGGGCAAGGCTGCCGAAAGCGCCAAACAGGCGATTGACGATACCCACAAGGCCGCCGAACAGGCGCTCAGTGACGCCACCAGCGGGTTGATCAGCAAAAAAGAATCATCGGAAAAAGAATCGGAAAAAACCGAATCTTCCTCCCAGGAAATCTAAACCGTATTACAACGAGTCAGGACTGACCCATGGACTACCTTTTACAACTTGCCGCCAGCCCCACCGCCTGGGTCGCCCTTGCCACCCTGATTGTGATGGAGATCGTGCTCGGCATCGATAACCTGATCTTCATCTCGATCCTGACCAACAAGCTGCCCTTGCACAATCGCCAGCGGGCACGACGCATCGGTATCGGCATGGCGTTGATCCTGCGCCTGGGCTTGCTGAGCACCATTGCGTTCATCGTCCAGTTGACCAATCCGGTGATCGAGATTCTCGACCACGCGTTCTCCTGGAAAGACATGATCCTGATTGCCGGTGGCCTGTTCCTGTTGTGGAAGGCGACCACCGAGATCCATCACAGCATGGACCCGGCACCGGAAGATCCGAAATCGGCGACCTCGACCGTGACCCTGGGCTTTGCTGCCGCGATCGGTCAGATCCTGATGCTGGACATGGTGTTCTCCATCGACAGCATCATTACCGCTGTCGGCATGACCGAGCATTTGCCGATCATGGTCATCGCGGTGGTGGTGTCGGTACTGGTGATGTTGCTGGCGGCTGATCCGCTGGCCAAGTTCATCAACGACAACCCGACGGTGGTGATGCTGGCCCTGGGCTTCCTGATCATGATCGGCATGACACTGATCGCCGAAGGCTTCGGTGCCCATGTACCGAAAGGCTACGTCTATGCGGCCATGGCATTCTCGGCTGCGATCGAGGTGTTGAACATGATGTCCCGTCGGTCCAGGGAGAAGCGGGCAGCCACCGAGGCCTGACCCACGCTGAACGAAACGGCCGCCTGAACTCGAAGGAGTGCAGGCGGCCGTTTTTGTTGGTCTCGGGTAAAGGTGTGGTGTGGTCAGTGAGCGTTGGCGTGTTGGTTCGGCGTCTTGTCCGCTTCCGGCGCAGGAGCCGGCTGGACAGGATAATGGTGGCGGCGAGTGATGCGCAGCACGCCCCACAGCATGGCGGCAGCTACCGCCAGCCAGCCGCAAACCAACATTACAATGATCATGGTCAGGCTCATCTGTGCCTCCTCTTTGCCCTTCTATGGGCACTCACGCTTCGCTGTCGTCTCTTCAGTGAACAGTCTAGCCGTTGCTGCATTTCAGGCTATTGACCGAAAGTCGTCTGTCCCCAACCAGTTCGCTCTATCGAATGCACTCCGCTACCGTTTAGAGCTATACCGTAGCGGCGCGGCGACCTATGATCGACGCCCAAGCCGGGAATGGGATTGCCTGGCGTCTGAACCTGAACAAGAGAGAGATGATGGTGCGGGTATTTTCTCGAATTTTGTCGACCATGCTGATCGCCGGTTGCGTGGCAAGCCTGGCGGGCTGTGCCGGGAGCGTTGCGCCCGAGATCAAGCGCCTGCCGGAACGAGTCGAACTCAGCGGCCGGTTCTACCGGGGCGATGCGTATCAAAGCGGGCCGCAGGTGCTGGCCAGCATGCTGTCCCAGCAGGGCATCGTGATTACCCCGGGACTGCTCGACAAACCCCTGCATTTGCCGGGAGGCGAAGCCCAGTTACAACAGAACATGCAGAACCTGGCCCGCGAGTACGGGATGGTCGTTTACCCCCTCGATAGCAACCTTGCCGCCCTGTTGACCCAAGTTGCCGCCGGTTATCCAGTGATGGTGCGCTTTACCGAAGGCTCGGCCATGTGGGCCGAACCGCGTTACGCCATTCTGGCCGGCTACAACCGCCAGAAGCAGACGGTCCTGGTGCGGGCCGGGATGAACCGCCGCGAACTGATGAGCTTCAGTTCCTTCGAGTCGGCGTTCAAGGATGCCGGTGGTTGGGCGGTGCTGATCCAGAATCCGAGCCAAATCCCGGCCCAGGTCGATCAGCAGCGTTGGCTCAAGGCCGCCAACGATCTGGCCCAGGCCGGTCAGGAACAGGCCGCCGCCAGGGCGAAAAAAGCCTTGGCCAGCCAGTAAGTCCGTTGGTCACCCGCCGGGCACCATTACCCATGGTCAGCCTCTGATCTTAAGGGCCCGGAACATTGCTTCGGGTCCATATCAGGAGGTACCCATGGCTCATTCCAAAACGCCCGTCGGTCCGCACTCGTCTGAACATTCGTCTGGTGATGAGCTGGGTTTCGATCCCGACTCCCCGGACCTTGCCGATCCTCAGGTCGACCCGATCGGGCCTGCCAAGGCACCGAGGGACGTGAAGCCGGGTGACAACCCCAAGGCTCCGGCCAAGCCCTATGATCCACTGGGTGACCTGAAGCCTTAGGTCCAATGGAGGTGCGTATGTCTACCGATTCCAGTTTCGACGACAAACGTCCGGAAACTGTCCCTACAACCCCCGAGCAAAGCACCGATCCGGTGATGGATCCCGACAGCCCGTTGCGCGATCCCCTGGCGCGGCCAACGGTGGTGCCCACTGAAAAGCCGAAGGGTTGGAGAGATCCAAGTACTGGTGACGGCATCCCGGATGACGACCAGATGCCGCTGCCCAACGACTGAAGATCCGGCGAAAAAAAGCCCCGAATGATCGGGGCTTTTCGTGCGCTGCCGCTTGGTTACTTCGACGCTTCAACCACGCCGCTCTGGCGCTGCTTGAGGTTCTTGTCTGCCTTGTACTGCAAGGCGACGGAAGGCACGTCAGCACTTTTTCCGCTCTCTACCCAATTACGCATGCGCGTGGCATCGGCAAAATGGGTGTACTTGCCATAGGCGTCAAGGATCACCAAGGCCACCGGACGGTTACCCATTCGGGTCACCAGCACCAGGCAGTGACCTGCTTCGTTGGTGAAACCGGTTTTTGTCAGCTGGATGTCCCAGTCCTGCTTGCGCACCAAATGGTCGGTGTTGCGAAAACCCAGGCTGTAGTTCGGTTTGCGAAACGAAACGGTCTTTTCCTTGGTTGTGCTCAGTTCGGTCAGCAGCGGGTACTTGTGCGCGGCGATCAACAGTTTGCTCAAGTCGCGAGCTGTCGAAACGTTGCGCGGCGAGAGCCCTGTCGGTTCGACGAAATGGGTATTGGTCATGCCCAAGGCCCGGGCCTTGGCGTTCATTGCAGCAATGAACGCGGCATAGCCACCCGGATAGTGGTGGGCCAGGCTTGCCGCGGCCCGGTTTTCAGATGACATCAGGGCAATCAGCAGCATTTCCCGGCGCGGCAGTTCGCTCTTGAGCTTGACCCGGGAGTACACACCTTTCATTTCCGGTGTGTCGCTGATGTTGATGTTGATGTATTCATCCATGTTTTGCCGGGCTTCAACCACGACCAGGCCGGTCATCAATTTGCTGACGGACGCGATGGGAACGACGACGTCCGGATTGCTGGCATAGATGACTTTGTTGGTCTGCATATCCAGCAGTAAAGAGCTGCCGGAGGCGAGCTTGAGTTGCGAGGTGTCTCGAGGCGCTGCCGTGGTTTCGCCAGCGCTGGCGATTGGCGTGATGAAAGTCCCTGTAACTGCAAAAAATAGGCTCAGGATGGAAAGACGGATTTTCACGCTGGCAGACTCGTAAGGTGTTGATAAGCCGTTTTGTAACGGGCTATTTCGTAAAAAGCGCGACATTCTGGAGTATGGCTGAATAACTGTCGATGGTTGATCAAGTAACAGGTGAAAGTCCTGAGAAACATGAAAAGAAAGTCATTTTCCGGCAGGCGGTCGGTGTTTTTCGCGGGCAAAAAAAACCCCGCCAGGGCGGGGTTCCTTGTCACGCTGAACGCGTGCGCGTTGAAACTCAGCTGTGCAGGGTTTCAGCAGCGTACAGGGTGTTTTCCAGCAGGCAGGCTCGGGTCATCGGGCCGACACCGCCCGGTACCGGAGTGATCCAGCCGGCGCGGGGCAGGGCGGTTTCGTAGATCACGTCACCGACCAGCTTGCCATCGTCCTGGCGGTTGATGCCGACATCGATCACGATCGCGCCTTCCTTGATCCATTCACCCTTGACCAGGCCCGGCTTGCCGGCAGCGACGACGACCAGGTCCGCACGGCCGACATGGCCGGCCAGGTCCTTGGTAAAGCGGTGGGTGACCGTCACGGTGCAACCGGCCAGCAGCAATTCCATGGCCATTGGGCGGCCAACGATATTGGATGCGCCGACGACAACGGCATCCATCCCGTAAAGGTCGACACCAGTGCTTTCCAGCAGGGTCATGATGCCTTTGGGGGTGCATGGGCGCAGCAGCGGGATTCGCTGGGCCAGGCGGCCGACGTTATAAGGATGGAAACCGTCGACGTCTTTATCCGGACGAATGCGTTCCAGCAGCCTGGAGGCGTCCAGGTGCTCGGGAAGCGGAAGCTGAAGCAGGACGCCGTCGATTGCAGGATCGTCGTTCAGGCGATCGATCAGCTCGGTCAGCGCTTCTTGAGTGGTTTCCGAAGGCAGGTCATAGGCTTGGGATAGAAAGCCGACCTCTTCACAGTCTTTACGCTTGTGCGAGACATAAACCTGAGAGGCAGGATCGCTGCCGACCAGGATCACCGCAAGGCCGGGCGTGCGCAGGCCTTGCTGGCGACGCTCGGTGACACGTTGGGCGATCTGCTGGCGCAGGCTGGCGGCGATCGATTTGCCGTCGATAAGTTGTGCAGTCATTGCGCGTGATTAACCATCGAGAGGGGAAAAAAAGAGAACGCATTCTCGCATGTCATGCGGTGAGGGCAAAGGCGCTTGGTCTGCAAATTCCCCTAACTCCTTTAATTAAATGAATTTTTTTTAAAAAGGATTTGACGACCTTCGGGTGGCTCTATACTATTCGTCGCACTTGTCGGGCACAGCCTAGCACTGGTTAGGAAGGTTGAGCGGGATTACGATTCTGCGAGACTGGAAAGCACTTAGTTTGTAGTCCTCCAAGGTTACAGCTAACAAGGCGCCCGTAGCTCAGCTGGATAGAGCATCCGCCTTCTAAGCGGATGGTCGCAGGTTCGAGTCCTGCCGGGTGCGCCATTAGGCAGCTTTGGCACAAGTAACGCGATATGGTGGGCGTAGCTCAGTTGGTAGAGCACGGGATTGTGACTCCCGTTGTCGTGGGTTCGATCCCCATCGTCCACCCCATATTTCGAAAGGCGCCAGATTAACAGTCTGGCGCCTTTGCTTTAAAAGCTTCACCCGCGGATGTGGTGGAATTGGTAGACACACTGGATTTAGGTTCCAGCGCCGCGAGGCGTAAGAGTTCGAGTCTCTTCATCCGCACCAATTAAAGCTTCACTCAGGCATTTGGCCTGGCTGGAGCTTGATAAAGAAGTTTGTTTGGCTTCTTTAACAGGCAATATGGTGGGCGTAGCTCAGTTGGTAGAGCACGGGATTGTGACTCCCGTTGTCGTGGGTTCGATCCCCATCGTCCACCCCATATTTCGAAAGGCGCCAGATTGAAAAGTCTGGCGCCTTTTTTGTTTCAGTGGCCGCAGGTTCCGGGTCGCAGGGGCAGGGTGTTTCGTCGTATTTATGTTTCTCGATGATGCAGTCCTGCCCGCCGGCCTTGCTTGCGAGATCGGCTGTCAGGGAGATGATTGGCTGCCTTCTCTATATAGGGAAAGGTTGGCGCAGAGCCCTGGCGTGATTGGTTGTATTTGCCATCGGGGCGAGGTGCATTCGTGCATTCGCACCTATAAATTGCCTGCTGCGTTTTTACCCGTTTTCAGTAGGGTGACTTCTTGAGTTTGACCCACTAGAATGCATGCCCTTGATTCTGGGGTCGGAAACGGCCGGCTAACGTCTGTGCAACGAGGAATATCCATGCAAGTTTCTGTTGAAAATACTACTGCTCTTGAGCGCCGCATGAGCGTCACCGTGCCGGCTGAGCGCATCGAGAGCCAGGTCAACAAGCGTCTGCAGCAGACCGCCCAAAAGGCCAAGATTGCTGGCTTCCGTCCAGGCAAAGTGCCAATGAGCGAAATCAAGCGCCGTTTCGGTGCTGACGCTCGCCAGGAAGCTGTAGGCGACGTGATCCAGTCTTCCTTCTACGAAGCTGTGGTTGAGCAGAAGCTGAACCCGGCTGGTCAGCCTTCGATCGAGCCAAAATCCCTGGAAGCGGGCAAGGACCTGGAATACGTAGCCGTATTCGAAGTGTTCCCTGAGTTCACCGTTGCCGGTTTCGAAGGTATCACCGTAGAGCGCCTGAGCGCTGACGTGACTGACGCCGATCTGGACAAGATGCTGGACATCCTGCGCAAGCAGAACACCCGTTTCGAAGTGGCCGCTCGTGCTGCCCAGAACGAAGACCAGTTGAACATCGATTTCGTCGGCAAGGTCGACGGTGAAGTGTTCGCCGGCGGTTCCGCCAAAGGTACCCAGCTGGTTCTGGGTTCCGGCCGCATGATCCCTGGTTTCGAAGATGGCCTGGTTGGCGCAAAAGCCGGTGAAGAACGCGTTCTGAGCCTGACTTTCCCAGAGGACTATCAGAACCTGGACCTGGCTGGCAAAGCCGCCGAGTTCACCGTGACCGTCAACACCGTTTCCGAGCCAAAACTGCCAGAACTGACCGAAGAATTCTTCGCTCAATTCGGCATCAAGGAAACCGGTCTGGAAGGCTTCCGCGCCGAAGTTCGCAAGAACATGGAGCGTGAGCTGCGTCAGGCGATCAAATCCAAGGTCAAGAACCAGGTAATGGACGGTCTGCTGGCCACCAACCCGATCGAAGTGCCAAAGGCCCTGCTGTCCAACGAAGTTGACCGTCTGCGCGTGCAGGCTGTTCAGCAGTTCGGCGGCAACATCAAGCCTGACCAACTGCCGGCCGAACTGTTCGAAGAGCAAGCCAAGCGCCGCGTAGTGCTGGGTCTGATCGTGGCTGAAGTGGTCAAGCAATTCGACCTCAAGCCTGACGAAACCCGCGTTCGCGAGATGATTCAGGAAATGGCTTCGGCCTACCAGGAGCCTGAGCAAGTTGTGTCCTGGTACTACAAGAACGACCAGCAACTGAACGAAGTTCGCTCGGTTGTGCTGGAAGAGCAAGTTGTGGATACTGTTCTGCAGAAAGCTAGCGTGACCGACAAATCGGTCTCTTACGAAGAAGCGGTCAAGCCGGTAGAAGCACCACAAGCCGACTGATCACTTTTGCGATAAGAAGCAAACACCATAAGCCAGCCTTCGAGCTGGCTTATGCGTATTCAAGACATAACTATTTGGGAGTGACTGCAGAGCATGTTCCGTAATTCGTATATTCAGCAGAACTCTGATATCCAGGCCGCAGGCGGCCTGGTCCCGATGGTTGTCGAGCAGTCCGCTCGTGGCGAGCGCGCCTACGACATCTACTCGCGTCTCCTCAAGGAGCGGGTGATCTTTCTGGTTGGTCCGGTAGAGGACTACATGGCCAACCTGATCTGTGCGCAATTGCTGTTCCTTGAAGCGGAAAACCCGGACAAGGACATCCATCTCTATATCAACTCCCCGGGCGGTTCGGTGACTGCAGGCATGTCGATCTACGACACCATGCAGTTCATCAAACCCAACGTGTCGACCACCTGTATCGGTCAGGCGTGCAGCATGGGCGCGTTCCTGCTGACGGCCGGTGCACAAGGCAAGCGTTACTGCCTGCCGAACTCGCGTGTGATGATTCACCAGCCACTGGGCGGTTTCCAGGGCCAGGCCTCGGATATCGAAATCCATGCCAAGGAAATCCTCTTCATTCGCGAGCGTCTCAACACGCTGATGGCCAAGCACAGCGGGCGCACTCTCGAAGAAATCGAGCGCGATACCAACCGCGACAACTTCATGAGTGCAGACGCCGCGCGTGAGTACGGTTTGATCGATGAAGTGATCAGCCAGCGTCCTGCTTAAAATAAGCAGCTCAAAATAAGGTTGGTCGGCGGGTCCGACACCTGCGGGCTTGAAAAAGCCCGCAATAGCCTTCATCTTGTGTTGCAAGCCTATCGGATTTGGATCGAACGAATGACTGACACCCGCAACGGCGAGGACAACGGCAAGCTGCTCTATTGCTCCTTCTGTGGCAAAAGCCAGCATGAAGTACGCAAATTGATTGCCGGCCCCTCGGTCTTTATCTGCGACGAGTGCGTCGACCTGTGCAATGACATCATCCGCGAGGAGGTGCAGGAAGCACAGGCCGAAAGCAGTGCGCATAAATTGCCTTCGCCTAAAGAAATCAGCGGCATCCTTGATCAGTATGTGATTGGTCAGGAGCGTGCGAAAAAGGTTCTGGCCGTAGCGGTGTACAACCACTACAAGCGCCTGAACCAGCGTGACAAAAAAAATGACGACGTCGAACTCGGCAAGAGCAACATCCTGCTGATCGGCCCGACAGGCTCGGGTAAGACCCTGCTTGCCGAAACCCTGGCCCGCTTGCTGAACGTTCCGTTCACCATCGCCGACGCAACCACCCTCACCGAGGCGGGTTATGTGGGTGAAGATGTCGAGAACATCATTCAGAAGCTGTTGCAGAAGTGCGATTACGACGTGGAAAAGGCCCAGATGGGCATTGTCTACATCGATGAAATCGACAAGATTTCGCGCAAGTCTGACAACCCGTCGATCACCCGGGACGTTTCCGGTGAAGGCGTGCAGCAGGCCCTGCTCAAGTTGATCGAAGGCACGGTCGCTTCCGTTCCACCGCAAGGTGGTCGCAAGCATCCGCAGCAGGAATTCCTGCAGGTCGACACCCGTAACATCCTGTTCATCTGCGGTGGCGCGTTCTCGGGTCTTGAGAAGGTCATTCAAAACCGTTCCACCAAGGGTGGCATCGGTTTCAACGCAGAAGTGCGCAGCAAGGAAGAAGGCAAGAAAGTCGGTGAATCCCTGCGTGAAGTCGAGCCTGACGATCTGGTCAAGTTCGGTCTGATCCCGGAATTCGTCGGTCGTCTGCCGGTACTTGCCACGCTCGACGAGCTTGACGAGGCTGCACTGATGCAGATCCTCACCGAGCCGAAAAATGCCCTGACCAAGCAGTATGCCAAGCTGTTCGAGATGGAAGGCGTGGATCTGGAATTCCGGACCGACGCTCTGAAATCGGTCGCCAAGCGTGCCCTGGAGCGTAAAACCGGTGCCCGTGGCCTGCGTTCGATTCTCGAAGGTGTATTGCTCGACACTATGTATGAAATCCCCTCGCAGTCCGAGGTGAGCAAAGTAGTGATCGATGAAAGCGTGATAGAGGGCAAGTCCAAGCCACTGTATATCTACGAGAACAGTGAGCCGACCGCCAAGGCCGCGCCAGACGCTTAAGTGTCACGCAGCTTGAATAAAGAAGGGGCCTTCGGGCCCCTTTGCTTTTGTGGAAGCTGGCCTGCCAGCGAAGGCGAACTGACAGCCAATCTGATTTTCCGGGTGTGTCCGGACCATCACAAACGCTGCCATCGGTTGCAATCTTTTAAGTCGTACTTTTATCCGCTTGTTTTTTTCCAAAGCAGCCCCCATCTTGGTTTCAAGCTTACTTCCATCTGTTTACGGCCTTACGGCCGCCGTAGAGGCGAAATCATGAAGACAACCATCGAATTGCCTCTCCTGCCATTGCGTGATGTCGTGGTTTATCCGCACATGGTTATCCCGCTGTTCGTGGGGCGCGAGAAATCCATCGAAGCCCTCGAGGCTGCGATGACGGGTGACAAGCAGATTCTTCTGCTGGCCCAGAGAAACCCGGCTGACGACGATCCCGGTGAAGATGCCCTGTACCGCGTGGGTACGATTGCCACTGTTCTGCAGTTGCTGAAGCTGCCTGACGGAACGGTCAAGGTTCTGGTCGAAGGTGAGCAACGGGGCGCTGTCGAGCGCTTCAGCGAAGTGGATGGCCACTGCCGTGCCGAAGTCTCCCTGATCGACGAAGTTGAAGCGCCGGAACGCGAGTCGGAAGTGTTCGTTCGCAGCCTGCTGTCCCAGTTCGAGCAATATGTGCAGTTGGGCAAGAAAGTCCCGGCTGAAGTCCTGTCGTCGCTCAACAGCATCGATGAACCGGGTCGCCTGGTAGACACCATGGCCGCGCACATGGCCCTGAAGATCGAACAGAAGCAGGAAATCCTCGAAATCATCGACTTGTCGGCCCGGGTCGAGCACGTCCTGGCGCTGCTGGATGCCGAGATCGATCTGCTGCAAGTCGAAAAACGCATTCGTGGCCGCGTCAAAAAACAAATGGAGCGCAGTCAGCGTGAGTACTACCTGAATGAGCAGATGAAGGCCATTCAGAAAGAGCTCGGCGACAGCGACGAAGGTCACAACGAAGTCGAAGAGCTGAAAAAGCGTATCGACGCCGCCGGCCTGCCGAAAGATGCGCTGGCCAAGGCAACGGCCGAGCTGAACAAGCTCAAGCAGATGTCGCCGATGTCCGCGGAAGCGACCGTGGTGCGTTCGTACATCGATTGGCTGGTTCAAGTGCCGTGGAAGGCCCAGAGCAAGGTGCGCCTGGACCTGGCGCGTGCAGAAGACATTCTGGACGCCGACCACTATGGCCTGGAAGAGGTCAAGGAACGCATCCTCGAATACCTCGCCGTGCAAAAGCGCGTGAAGAAAATCCGTGGTCCGGTGTTGTGCCTGGTCGGTCCTCCAGGTGTGGGTAAAACATCCCTGGCGGAGTCGATCGCTCACGCCACCAACCGCAAATTCGTGCGCATGGCCCTCGGTGGCGTGCGTGATGAAGCGGAAATTCGTGGTCATCGCCGTACTTACATTGGTTCGATGCCAGGAAGATTGATTCAAAAGATGACAAAGGTGGGTGTCCGCAACCCGCTGTTCCTGCTCGACGAAATCGACAAGATGGGCAGCGACATGCGTGGCGATCCGGCATCGGCGTTGCTGGAAGTGCTCGATCCTGAGCAGAACCACAACTTCAACGATCACTATCTGGAAGTCGATTACGACCTGTCCGATGTGATGTTCCTGTGCACCTCGAACTCGATGAACATCCCGCCAGCGTTGCTGGACCGGATGGAAGTGATCCGTCTGCCGGGCTACACCGAAGACGAGAAGATCAACATCGCCGTCAAATACCTTTCGCCGAAGCAGATTACGGCCAACGGCCTGAAGAAAGGCGAGCTGGAGTTTGACGCGGAAGCGATCCGCGACATCATCCGCTACTACACCCGTGAAGCCGGTGTGCGTGGGCTGGAGCGCCAGATTGCCAAGGTCTGCCGCAAGGCGGTCAAGGAGCATGCGCTGGAAAAACGCTTTTCGGTGAAGGTCACCGCAGACATGCTGGAGCACTTCCTGGGCGTGCGCAAATTCCGCTATGGCCTGGCCGAACAGCAGGATCAGATCGGTCAGGTGACCGGGCTGGCGTGGACTCAGGTGGGTGGCGAACTGCTTACCATCGAAGCGGCCGTCGTGCCGGGCAAGGGCCAGTTGATCAAGACCGGTTCCCTGGGTGACGTGATGGTCGAATCGATCACCGCGGCCTTGACCGTTGTTCGCAGTCGGGCGAAGAGTCTGGGGATCCCCCTGGACTTCCATGAGAAGCGTGACACGCACATCCATATGCCGGAAGGGGCGACCCCCAAGGACGGCCCTAGCGCCGGTGTAGGCATGTGCACGGCCCTGGTATCGGCATTGACCGGCATTCCGGTACGCGCGGATGTCGCCATGACCGGCGAAATCACCTTGCGTGGCCAGGTATTGGCCATCGGCGGCTTGAAAGAGAAACTGCTGGCTGCCCATCGTGGCGGAATCAAGACCGTGATCATTCCTGAAGAGAATGTGCGCGATCTCAAAGAGATTCCGGACAATATCAAGCAGGATCTACAGATTAAACCGGTTAAATGGATTGACGAGGTCCTGCAAATTGCGCTGCAATACGCGCCGGAGCCCTTGCCGGATGTGGCTCCGGAGATAGTCGCGAAGGATGAGAAACGCGACGCAGATTCTAAGGAAAGAATTAGCACGCATTAGTACGTATTTGCCTGGGGGGCTTTCTTGACAGCTTTTTAGAGCCCTTGTTATAAAGCGGCTCTTAAGTGTCTGTAGGCCATTCAGCACTCGTTTTTGCTTTCACCAAAAAAACTTAGAATCATACTCAAATAGATATAAGGGGACTTAGAGTGAACAAGTCGGAACTGATTGATGCTATCGCTGCATCCGCTGATATCCCGAAAGCTGCTGCTGGCCGTGCGCTGGACGCTGTAATCGAATCCGTCACTGGCGCTCTCAAGGCTGGCGACTCTGTTGTTCTGGTTGGTTTCGGTACCTTCTCCGTAACTGATCGCCCAGCTCGCATTGGTCGTAACCCACAGACCGGTAAGACGCTGGAAATCGCAGCAGCCAAAAAACCAGGTTTCAAAGCCGGTAAAGCACTGAAAGAAGCTGTCAACTAAGTTCGATTCAGGTTTTTACCCATCCGGGTCAGGTCATGCCTGACTTGGCAGCGGAGCGGCAGTCCTGACTGCAGGTCGCCGGTTCAAGACACCGAGGGTCGCCAGTTCGAGCCCCTCGATCCGCTCCGCCAGTTACGAGAAGGCGCATCCTCGGATGCGCCTTTCTTCTATTCGGATTCTACCCACGCTCCACGGTTGCCTAATTTTTGAAGTTCAACCGTTTCTGGGGGACGCATGCTGCAGAATATCAGGGACAATTCACAAGGCTGGATTGCCAAGACTATTATCGGGGTCATCGTTGCACTGATGGCTTTGACCGGTTTCGACGCCATTTTTCAGGCCACGACGAACAAGAATGAAGCGGCGAAGGTCAATGGCGAAGAAATCAGCCAGAACGAGCTGAGCCAGGCGGTCGATATGCAACGCCGTCAGCTCATGCAACAACTGGGCAAGGATTTCGATGCTTCCTTGCTCGATGAAAAAATGCTGCGCGAGTCGGCTCTCAAAGGCCTGATCGATCGCAAACTGCTGCTGCAAGGCGCAGAAAACTCGAAATTCGCTTTTTCCGAAGCGGCTCTGGATCAGGTCATCCTGCAAACGCCTGACTTTCAGGTGGATGGCAAGTTCAGCTCCGAGCGTTTCGACCAGGTGATTCGCCAACTCGGCTACACCCGCATGCAATTCCGCCAGCTGATGGCTCAGGAAATGCTGATTGGTCAGTTGCGTGCCGGTCTGGCCGGTAGCGGTTTCGTGACCGATGCACAGGTGCTGGCGTTTGCCCGTCTGGAAAAACAGACCCGCGATTTCGCCTCCCTGAACATCAAGGTCGACCCGGCGGCGGTGAAGCTGACCGACGATGAGGTCAAGGCCTATTACGACGAACACGCCAAGGAATTCATGACGCCGGATCAGGTGGTCATCGATTACCTCGAATTGAAGAAGGCTTCCTTCTTCGATCAGGTCAGCGTCAATGACGAAGACCTGCAGGCGGCTTATCAGAAAGAAATCGCGAACCTGTCCGAGCAACGCCAGGCGGCGCACATTCTGATTGAAGTGAACGACAAGACCACCGAGGCGCAAGCCAAGGCGAAGATCGAAGAGATCCAGGCCCGTCTGGCCAAGGGTGAGAAATTCGAGGCGCTGGCCAAGGAATTCTCCCAGGATCCTGGTTCGGCGAACAACGGCGGTGATCTGGGTTATGCCGGTCCTGGCGTCTACGACCCTGCGTTCGAAAAAGCCCTGTATTCGTTGACCAAGGATCAGGTTTCCGCGCCGGTTCGCACCGATTTCGGTTTCCACCTGATCAAACTGTTGGGCGTGGAAGCGCCTGAGGTACCGACATTCGCCAGCCTGAAAGACAAGCTGACCCGCGAATTGAAGGCCCAGCAGGTCGAACAGCGTTTTGTCGAGGCGACCAAGCAGCTGGAGGATGCCTCGTTCGAAGCGTCTGATCTGGCTCAGCCGGCGCAGGACTTGAAACTGACCGTCCACACGTCCAAGCCGTTCGGCCGGGAAGGTGGTGAGGGTATTACGGCCAACCGTGCGGTGATCACGGCTGCGTTCAGCCCGGAAGTCCTGGATGAGGGGGCGAACAGCACCGCCATCGAGCTGGATCCTGAAACCGTGGTCGTGTTGCGTGCCAAGGAGCACCTGAAGCCTTCGCAATTGCCGCTGGAAAGCGTCTCTGCCGCGATCCGTGTGCAATTGGCCAAGGAGCACGCCAGCGCCGATGCCAAGACCAAGGCTGACGCCCTGATTGCCAGCCTGCGCGACGGCACGACCCCGCTGGATCGGGTGATCGACGGCCAGTCCTGGAAAGTCACCGACGCGGCGACTCGTGCCCAGGAAGGGATCGACCCTGCGGTGCTGCAAGCGCTGTTTCGCATGGCGAAGCCTGCGGCCAAGGATAAACCGACCTTCACCAGCGTGACGCTGGCTGATGGCAGCCTGATGATCGTGCGCCTCAATGGCGTGAACGAAGCCGCGGCACCGACCGAAGAAGAGAAAGCACAGTATCGTCGCTACCTCGCTTCCCGCATCGGCCAGCAAGACTTCGCGGCTTACCGCAAGCAGCTGGAAACCCAGGCGGAGATCAAGCGTTACTGATGCCTGACCAGGTTTAACGCGGTACATGAGACCCCGGCCGAAAGGCCGGGGTCTTTTTGTTTGGCCGTACGTCATTTGCCGCGGTGACTTTTGCGCAAAACCGGGGTCAATCAGCCTGTAACCGTTTTAAGACAAGATCGATGCTCCGCTAAGCATCGATCTGTTGCACAATACGCCCCGAACCGTTTTCCTCAGGATGTTCAATGTTTAAATCACTTCCCATGCGGGTTGTCGGGCTGGCAGCCGTGTTTGCCACCGCGGCTGGTTGTTCATCGAACAAGGCCGCCATCTATGAGCATGAGAATTTCGACGACTCCGGTACCTTTTCCCGAAACTATCCGGTCAGCGATACCCAGAGCTGTGAAGCCGCCCGTCGCGCCTTGCTCAGCCAGGGTTACATCATCACCAGCAATGATCCGAAGCTGGTCAGCGGTCACAAGAGTTTCCAGCAGACCGGCGAGAATCACATGGAGATCAGCTTCAGTGTGGTCTGTGCCGATGACGGCAGCGAAGGGCACCACGCGACCATATTCGCCAATGCCCTGCAGGATCGTTATGCGCTGAAGAAGACCAACAACTCCGCCAGTCTCGGTGTGGGTGTGTTGGGCTCGGTATCGATGCCGATCGGCTCCTCAGATGACTCGATGGTCAAGGTCGCCAGCGAAACCGTATCGTCCGCCAAGTTCTACGAGCGTTTCTTCGCACTGGTCGAGTTGTTCCTGCCGCCGGAAGCGAAAAAGGCCGCGCACATCCCCGAAAAGCCGAAAACGGACCTGGGAATGCCTGAAGCCAAGGCAGCACCGGCACCGCTGGCACCGGCCCCGGCAGTGACTCCTGCTGTAGAACCTGCTGCGCCCGCACCCGTAGAAGCGGTTCCAGCGGCCTCCGAGCCGGTTGCCCCGCCTCCTGAAGCGGCGCCGATTACCCCGGTTCAGAACGCCGAGCCGGCGCCTTCGGCAGAAACCATCACGCCACCGACTAACCCGACGGACATACCACCGCCGAGCGAGCCGATTCAGGCGATTCCTGTCTCTGGCCAGTGATCGATCGCGTTACGGGATCGGCCAGCGAGTAACGATCCCGTAGCGGGCGCAAAGATTGACCCTCATCAACAAGGTCCGCTGTTCTGCGGCCTTGCGCGAAAAAACCGATGATAAATTCCTGACCAGCTGCTACGTTTTATTGAGTAGCGACAGAGTGTCGTGCCCGCGTCATTTTTCTTTCATGCGGGCGCATTATGCTCAGGGAATTGGTTATTTATTCAGACGGTTGGGGAATTCAAATATGGACGATTATCAAGAAGAGCTGCTCGAGTACCAGGCTTTTGAACTTGACCCACTGGAGCCGGCGGAAGACGCTACCGAGTTGTAGGCATCAAGCGGATTGGCGATGGCTGCGGCGAAATTCGCCGGGTGTCTGCCCGTTCCAGCGTTTGAATGCGCGTTGAAACGCTTCGGCTGAGGCAAAGCCCAGCAGGTAGGCGATCTCTCCGAACGCCAGTTCGGTGTCGCGTATGTAAGTCATGGCCAGGTCGCGGCGGGTGTCGTTGAGAATTGCACGAAACTGCGTGCCTTCATCGGCGAGCTTGCGGCGCAAGGTCCAGGTGGGCAGCTTCAGGCGTGCCGCCACCTCCTGCAGGTCGGGCTCCCGGCCACCATTGAGCAAGGGTCCCAGCAGCGCGATGATGCGTTCACGCAGGCTGCGGGTGCGTGTCAGTTGTTCCAGTTCCCGCTCACACAGTTGCAGCAAATGTCGCCAGGTGCTCGGGCAGTGCTCGGGGTTGCGCTGGGCGAGACTGGCCAGGCTCAAGCGCAGTTGATTGCGTTCGCCGCCAAACTGGATCGGACAGTCGCCCAACACGTCATAGGCCTGGCGGTAGCCGGGCTCCTCGAATTCGATCTCGATACGTTCGGCACGCAGCGGGGCAGGGCTGACACTGGACAATTGCTGTAACCAGCCGGCGATGATCGAATCCACCACAAAGCGGTTGTAGGCGTTATAGGGGCTGATCGAGTAGAACCGCAGCCAGGCGCCCCGGGCGTCTTCGTGAAAGCTTGATTGACCGCGATAATTGGAGCCGTACAAGGCTTCGAATCGAATCAGGCAGCGCGCGGCTTCTCGTACCGTCGGTGCCTGGGCCGCGGTGACGCCAGCGAGGCCGGCCTGGCTCAGGCGACTGAGCTGACCCATGCGCAGGCCAAGGGCCGGATTGTCGGTCAGTTGAATGGCACTGTGGCCCAGGCGCATGTAGCGCGGTATCGACAGCCGGGCGCCGGCTTCGCTGAGGCGCGCGGCATCTAGACCGTATTGATCGAGCAGTGGCTGTGGATCGACACCGTGACTGCGTACGGCATCGGCCAGGCTATGTACAAAGCCCACCGACAGATCGCCGAGGCGCATCGGCTGTGGATTCATGGCCTACAACCAGAGGTTCAGCAAGCGCGCACCATGGGCGTTGCCATCGGCAAAGTGCTGGCCGTTGCTGCTGAGGAAACTATGCCCGGCGCTGCCCTGGTCCCAGAACTGACCCCGAAGGAACACGCTCATGCCAGCGACGGCCTGACTGGCCGGCATCCGGGTCGTGAGGGTCAGGCGCTGCCAGGCCTGGCCTTCACTGACTTCTCCAGGTTTCAAGCCGACCGACGCCGGCGCCGACGAACCCCTGTAGCCGCGCCACGGTTGATCCCAAGTGCCACGGCCGGAAACAAAGGCCGGTACCGCAACCAGCTGTACGCTTTGGTCGTTGAGCTTGAGGTAGTTTTCCGGGTACCAGCTGTCGTGGCCGATCAATACGCCCAGCCTTCCTGCGGGGGTATCAACGACGTTGAGCGAGTGCTCGCCGTTCGCCTTGATCCCGTTCTGTTCTGCGAAGAACGGGTGTATCTGGCGCTGGGGCTGGCCGATCGGCAGGCCTTCGCTGTTGAACACCACGCTGCTGTTGTACAGCGCGCCGCGGCCGATTCTCAAGGTGCCGTCGATGATGCTCGGTTCGGGCAGCACGATGGAGCCCGCGACCAGTGTCACGTGGAACTCCCTGGCCAGGCCTCCGAACAATGTCTGGTAGTCCCTGGCCATTGCCTTGGCTTTCATGCGCAGGTGGGCATCGTCCAGACGGTTGCCGCCCTCGGCGCTGATCAACGCCTTGGCGAACTTCAGGGGATTGCTTACCGCCAGCCAGTTCATGGCCTCTTTGAGGGTGCTGGCCTGATACAGCTCATCCTTTTCACCGCTGACCATCAGCCAGGTACCGACGTGCTCCGGCAACACGACGACGGTCTTGCCGTTCAGCAAACCCTGGTCCCGGGCTGCCTGCAGATAGGCTGCGAGCTTGCGGTGCAAACGCTCGGGACTTTGGTAGTCGGTAGGAAACAGTTCGGGCTGGATGCCCAACAGGTTGCCACGGTCCGCAGGCGTGCCCTGGTCGACAGCGAGGCTGATCCGCAGGTCCGAAAGGTAATGACCCACCGGCCGGTCTGCGGCCCACATCGCGTAGGTCGTGAGGGCGGCGAGCAACGCCATGGAAAATGTCAGGTACAAAAGTTTGCGCATGGGGAGACAGTTTACAGCCTGGAGCCTGGCGTGGCTTTTGATTTGGAGCTGGATCGAGCATAAAGGGAATCAAGGGTTTAGTGGGTAGCTTTCAGCGATGACTGTTTTTTTGCTGGCGGCTGCCTTTCTGTGCTCAGACGGGGCAATGAATGGCTGGGTGGGGGATCATGGGAGGAGGGGCGCCGGTCAGCCATCATTTTGCGCGACCGGCCGGCAGGTGAGCGTCAGTTGGTGACCAGCAGTTCCGGGCCGAGGTAGTTGTTGATCTGGTCGATATCGTCGTCGCCCAGACTGCCTACCGAAGAGGCCAGGCGCAGGCGCGACATCAAATAGCGTAATTTGGCATCGAACAGATCGTGGCGTGCGACGAAGAGCAGTTCTTCAGCATTGAGGACATCCGAGTTGGTGCTGGTGCCGCCTTCCTTGAAGCCCTTGCGTGACGATGCCAGTGAGCGTTCGTTGGACGCGACGGCTTTCTCCAGCGCGCGAATGCGTTTGGCACCGCTCAGGATGCCTTGATACTCACGGGTGGTTCCGGTGATGACTTCCTGTCGTGCGGCGTCGAGTTCGTCCGTGGCCTTATCGCTATTGGCGCTGGCCTGGCGTGTCAGCGCGCTGACGCCGCCACCACTGAACAGCGGGATATTGACTTCCAGCCCGATCGAGCCGTAGTGGTTACGTTGATTCAACTCGGAGAGTGATTGGCTCTCACCCGCGGTGTAGCCGGCGATGAAATCCAGGGTTGGCCAGTGGCCGGCACTGGCACGCTTGACCTCCTCTTCGGCGAGGTCGCGGCTATAGCGGCGCGCATGGATCAGTGGGCTATCGACCTGGGCTTTGACCAACCAGTCCTGAAGGTTGCCTGGTACCAGCGGTGGTGTATCGAAACTCGGACGCAAGGTGGTCAGCGATTCGGGGGTTTCACCGATGTATTCCTCGAGCTTGCGGCGCGCGTTGACCAGGTTGTCTTGTGCTTCGATCAGTTCGGCTTCGGCGAGGTCGCGGCGAGCGGTCGATTCGTCGACGTCGGTGACGGTGCCGGCCCCCAGTTCCAGGCGCCGTTTCGCCGAGGCGAGTTGTTCGTCGAAGGCGCTCAGCTTGGACTTTGCCAGGGTGATGGTTTCGCTGGCCAGGAGCACATCGAAATAGCTTTCGGCCAGGCGCACTGCGGCGTCCTGGCTCTTGGCATCGAATACCGCGTTACTGTAGTCGGCACGCTGCTGACCCTGGCGGTACTCGGCCATTTTCTGTTTGTTGAACAGTGGTTGGCGCAGGCGCACGTTAGCGCCCTTTGAGTCGTAATGGAGATCTCTGTCGATGTTGTTCTGGCTTTGGGAGCCATTGACCTTGTTGTTGTAGGCCGAGGCATTGATCTGCGGTAACAGGCCGGCCTTGCCGATGGCGCGGTTCTCCTGGCCGGCCTCTTTTTCATGCACGGAGGCCTGGTAGATGGGGCCCTGGAACTGCAACAGATCCCAGGCTTGCTTGAGGTCCATGGCGTCGGCCGGCAAGGCCAACCCCATCAGGCAGAAGAGCAGGCAATGACGGTCCATTTCATTGTTCCTTGAATGAGCTGTCCACACGTTCGAGCATTGGTTTAAGAAGATAGCTCAACATATTGCGTTCGCCTGTCTTGATGGTGACGCTGGCAGGCATGCCAGGGCGAATGTGATTGGTGCCAAGCAGGCCCATGCCATCGGGGGTGACTTCCACCTGGGCCAGATAGAACGGCTGCTTGCTTTCCTCGTCCATCAGGCGGTCGGCGGAGATGGTCATCACTCGGCCGGGTATGTTTGGTGTCTTGGCATGGTTGAAGGCCGGGAAGGAAATGTCCACGGGCAGTCCGGGGACCATCTTGTCGATGGCCTGCACGGGAATCATCGCGTCGACCTGCAACGGTTCGTTGAGCGGAACGATTTCCATGATCTTGAAGCCGGGCTGAATGATCCCGCCGACGGTGGCGATGCTCAAGGCCTGGACCATGCCATCGATCGGTGACCGAATCACCGTGTGGGTCACTTCATAGTCAAGTGCGCGCAAGCGATCGGCCAGGGTGGTGTTTTCCTTGGCGGTTTCCGTCAACTGCGATTCGACTTCTTTCAGGTAATCGTGCTGGCGCTGCAGGATGCGCAGCTTGATTTCGGTGGTCTGGCTACGCACCCGGGCGATGTTGTTGAGGTTCTCGGCCTGGCCGGCGGAAAGGTCGGCGTTGCTGCGCTCCAGCTCAAGCAGGCGGTTGCGCGGTACATAGCCTTCGGCGGTCAGCACGCGGGTGCCTTGCAGTTCCTGGTTGAGGAAACTGATTTGCGAGGCGCGGGCACTATAGACTTGCTGCAGGCCCTTGAGCTGCACGGCCGACGCCGCCAGGTTCTCCTGCAGGATGCTGATCTCACCCGCGAGACCGGCGCGCCGGGTGTCGAGCAGGCGCTGTTGCAGGTCCATGGCGGCTTCCAGGCGGTGGTCATCCTTGAAGCGCTTTAGCAGTTCAGGATCAAAGTTCACCACGTCGCGGTTGTCACGCTCCGCTTCCAGACGGTTTTCCACCGTCTTGCTGACGATGTACTGGGCGCTGACCGCTCCCTGTTCGGCAAGGGCACGCAACGAGTCGAGGCGGACTACCTCCTGGCCTTTTGTCACTAGATCGCCTTCGCGAACGAGGATGGCTTCCACGGTGCCGCCGCTCAGATGCTGCACGGCTTTGCGATTGCTGGTGACCTTGACCGTGCCTGTCGCTACCACGCCGGCATCCAGCGGCGCCAGCCATGACCACAGGAGAAAGCCGCCGAAGCCGGCGAGCACTAGCCACACGCCCCAGCGCGCGGGTTTGCCGACGTCCAGGTCTACCATGCTCCTGGAATCGGCTGTAATCATGTCGGTATGTTGGCTCATTTGCATGATCGGTCACTCCCGTGCTTTGACGGAGGCCAGCGGAGTCGACGCGCCTGCAGGGATCACACTGGCCTTGCGCAGCGCTGCGAATACTTCATCGCGCGTACCGAGCATCTGCACGCCGCCGTCACGCAGCATCAGCACCTTGTCGACGGCGCAGAGTACGTTGGGACGGTGAGAAATCAGAATGACGGTGGCGCCACGGCCCTTGAGTTCGGCCAGGGCATCGACCAAGGCCTTTTCGCCGACGTCGTCGAGGTTGGCGTTCGGCTCGTCCAGCACGATCAGATTGGGCTCGCCATACAACGCCCGGGCCAAGGCGATGCGCTGCTTCTGGCCACCGGATAGCGGGCTGCCATCGGTGCCCAGGCGGGTGTCATAGCCCTGCGGAAAACGCAGGATCATCTCGTGTACACCAGTGATCTTGGCGGCGCGGATCACTGCTTCGCTGTCCACTTCACCAAAGCGCGCAATGTTGTCGGCGATATTGCCCTCGAACAGCTCCACGTCCTGTGGCAGGTAGCCGAGCCAGGGGCCAAGTTCGCCCTTGTTCCAGTTGAATATGTCTGCGCCGTCCAGGCGCACCTTGCCGGCTTGGGCCGGCCAGACGCCAACCAGCAGGCGGGCGAGGGTGGACTTGCCCGAGGCGGATGGGCCGATGATGCCAAGGCTTTCGCCGGGGACAAGGCTGAAGCTCACCCCGCGCAGAATCGTGTTGTTGGTACCCGGGGCTCCGGCATACACATTCTCTACCGCCAGCATGCCCATTGGCCGCTGCAGCGACATGCTCGGTGGCCGGCGCGGATAGTCGTGCAGCATCTCGTTGAGCCGGCCCCAGGCCGTACGGCAACCGAGCAGTTGTTTCCACGATGCGATGACCTGTTCCACCGGACCCAGTGCGCGGCCGGTGAGGATCGAGCAGGCAATCATCATCCCCGGGGTGATCTTGCCTTCGATCGCCAGCAGCGCGCCGGCGCCGAGGATCAAAGACTGCAAAGTGATCCGCACGAAGCGCCCGGTGCTGCTGATAAAGGCGGCGCGGTCGGAGGCCAGGGTCTGCATTTCCAGAATGCGCAAATGACTTTGGAACCAGCGCTTGCTGATCGACGGCAGCATGCCCATGGCCTCGATGACCTCGGCGTTGCGCAGGTTGTTGTTGGCATATTGGGCGGAGGAGAGGGAGGCCTGATTGGCTTCGGCCAGCGGCTTCTGCGTCGCCTTTTCAGTGAGCCAGGCCAGGCCCATCAGAATCAGTGAGCCGATCAGCGTGATCAGTCCGAGTATCGGGTGAATCAGATAGGCGACCAGCAGGTAGATCGGCGTCCACGGTGCATCGAAAAACGCGAACAGGGAGTTACCGGTGACGAACTGACGAACCTGGGCGAGGTCTTGCAGGGCCTGGGCCGGGTTACCTCCGGCGCGGCTCAGGTTGCGCTCGAATGCCGCGGTGAAAATGCGTCGGTTGAGGTCCATGTCCAGGCAGTTGCCGACCCGGATCAGCACGCGGGTGCGAACCATCTCCAGTGTGGACATCAGCAGGAACAGACCCACCACCAGAACCGTCAACATCGCCAGCGTCGTGACGTTGCGACTGACAAGGGCTCGATCGTAGACCTGCAGCATATAAATAGCTGGCGTCAACATCATGACGTTTATGACGCCGCTGAACGCTGCCAGCGAATAAAAACTGCGGCGCATGCGAAAGAGCGCGTCGGCCAGTTCGGAACGGATGCTCGACTGCTTGGGCATGTTGATCCTCCCACTGCGAAAAGCCGATTGCCCCTGAGGCGCAACAGCTAACAGTAAATGTAGCCCTGTAAACAGCTTTTGGACACGCAGGCTGGTCGCTCTGTGGATGGCGAGTCTTCCGAAATCGCTGCGTTGCTCCCTTATGCAGCAGCGTAGGTGGCGGTTAAACAGTCCGAAATAACATTTCGCTCTATACCAGCACACAACTTTCTATATGTCTTTTAAAAACAGCTACTTGGGATGCCTACCACCAGTCGTCTGTTTTAACGACGTAATATTGACAAAGATTTGCTATGGAACTTTAGTCTTAGTTATCGGGGGGCCCGCCCGCCTGAAGCCTGCCATTGCTTTGGCAGCGCAAGGCGCGGTGTTTTTCCCGAGAGGAGCAGAATCATGTCGATCATTTCGTTCTTTTGCAGAGGGAAGGGGCTTTCCAGGACGTTTGCCTTCACTTCCAGATTCCATGGCCCGCCCAGGGCTCGAATCCGCTCTGCCTGATCGCCCGGCGAGCAATTCATATCGCGAATTCCAGGCGCGAATCCCGGGTCCCGGGTAACGCCAGCTCTCGCAAAAAAACATAACCAACAAACTGCGCAAGCCAGCACTTGACTTGGCGCGGGAGGGTTTTCTCGTCCCGTGCCTTTACCCAGACATATCGAGGGCAATTCAAAATGGCCAATTTCAGCAAGTCGGACCTGGAGTTCATCCTCAAGCAAATCTTTATCGCAGAAGCGAACGCCGACGGCGCCAGCCTCATTGATTTGCTTCCCAACACCCAGGTGCCATTCGGCCTGCGTACCGTCGATGGCAGTTTCAACAACCTGGTCACCGGCCAGAGTGATTTTGGTGCCGCGGACGGTGCCTTCCCGCGCCTGCTTGATCCCTCGTTTCTGGACGCATACGCCGCGCCAGGGACGGTGACCGACCCGCAGCCACGGATTATCAGTAACCTGGTCGTCGATCAGACCGCCAACAACCCGGCGGCCTACGCCTCGGCGTTCGACCCGGGCCTGGACGGTGTGCTCAACTTCGGCACGGTGGGTAATGACGACGTACTCAAGGATGGCGTACAGATAGTCACCAGCCCCGGGCTGGATGGCGTGTTCGGCACGGCCGATGACAAGGACGTGTTCTTCATGCCCAACGTCTCGCCGGACGTCGGCCTGACCGCCAGCTTCAACTCGTGGATGACCTTCTTCGGCCAGTTCTTCGACCACGGTCTCGACCTGGTCACCAAGAGCGCTACCGACGTCGTGTTTGTTCCGCTGCAGCCGGACGATCCGTTGTTCGTACCGGGCAGCCCGACCAACTTCATGGTGCTGTCACGTGCAGTACGTACCGCCGGCGCGGACGGCGTAGTCGGCACGGCCGATGATGGCCAGACCAACACCACCTCGCCGTTCGTCGACCAGAGCCAGACCTACAGCTCGCACCCGTCGCATCAGGTGTTTCTGCGTGAGTATGTCCTCAATGCGGCAGGCGAACCTGTTGCAACGGGGCGCTTGATCACCAACCGCGACCTCGGCGCCGATGGCCTGTTCGGCACCGCCGATGATGGCGCCAGCGAAAACGGCGGCATGGCGACCTGGAAGGTGGTCAAGGCGCAGGCCCGTGACATTCTCGGCATTGACCTGACTGACGCTGACGTACACAACGTGCCATTGCTGGCAACCGATGCATACGGCAACTTCATCCGCGGGCCTAACGGCATGCCGCAGGTGGTGATTCGCATCAGTAATGGCGCTGATGGCGTCGCCGGGACAGCGGACGACGTCACTCAATTGGTCGAAGGCAACCGGGCCGCTCCTATCAGCCTGGCCAGTGCCGTGAGTACCGGGCATGCCTTCCTCGACGACATCGCCCACAACGCCGCGCCGGTAGTCGTCGGCGGGGTTCTGCAAGCGGATGCCGACACGACTGTCGGCAATGCGCAGCCTGTTGACGGGCTCGGCAATAACCTGACCTATGACAATGAACTGCTTGACGCCCACTACATTGCCGGCGATGGCCGGGTGAACGAAAACATTGGCCTGACCACCGTGCACCATGTGTTCCACTCCGAGCACAACCGCCTGGTCCAGCAATCGAAGGACACCATCCTTGCCTCCGGCGACCTGGTTTTCCTCAATGAGTGGCTGGCGGACGACGTGGCTGCAATACCGACTACACCTGCCGAGATTGCGGCGTTGGTATGGGACGGCGAACGCCTGTTCCAGGCCGCCAAGTTCGGTACCGAGATGCAATACCAGCACCTGGTGTTCGAGGAGTTCGCGCGGACCGTTCAGCCACAGATCGACGGATTCCTTGCGCCCAACGGTTATGACACCTCGATCAACCCGGCCATCCTCGCCGAGTTCGCCCACGTGGTATACCGCTTCGGTCACTCGATGTTGACCGAGACCGTCGATCGCTTCGATCCTGCGTTCAATCCGCTGCTCACTGACCCCACCAACCCGGACTCGCAAATGGGGCTGATCGCGGCCTTCCTAAACCCGCTGGCGTTCGCCAGCAGCGGGTTGACTGCGGATCAGGCGGCAGGGGCAATCATTCGCGGTGTGACCCGCCAGGTCGGTAACGAGATCGATGAGTTCGTCACCGAAGCGTTGCGCAACAACCTGCTCGGTCTGCCGCTCGATTTGCCGGCCCTGAACCTGGCACGTGGTCGCGACACGGGTATCCCCACGTTGAATGAGGCGCGCCGGGAGTTCTACGAATCAACCGGAGACAGCCAACTCAAGCCGTACATCAGTTGGGCTGACCTGGCAGACAGCCTCAAGCACCCCGAGTCACTGGTCAACTTCATCGCGGCCTATGGTACCCATAGCACGATCACGGCGGCGCTCACACTGGCAGACAAACGCGCTGCAGCCCTGGCGCTGGTATTGGGTGGCGTGGGTTCGCCGGCTGACCGCCTGGACTTCCTCAACAGCACCGGTGCCTACGCCAACGTAACGACGGCCGGTGCGGATGGGGTACTGGGTACTGCCGATGACGTGACAGGTGTGACGGTCACGGGCGTCGACGACATCGACTTCTGGGTCGGTGGCCTCGCCGAGCAGAAAATGCCGTTCGGCGGCATGCTCGGCTCGACCTTCAACTTCGTGTTTGAAACCCAGATGGAGGCGTTGCAGAACGGCGACCGCTTCTACTACCTGTCGCGTACCGCGGGCCTGAACTTCGGCACCGAGTTGGAAAACAACTCCTTTGCCAAGCTGATCATGCTCAACACCGATGTCACCCACTTGTCGAACACCGTGTTCCTGACGCCGACGTTCACCCTCGAGGTGGATCAGGCCACTCAGTTCACCGGCCTTGGCGTGGGCGGCCGAGACGATCCGACCGGCGGCATCATGATCAACGGTGTGGAAGTCGTGTCGCTGGTGATTCGCGACAACCCCGATACCGTGGGGCCGGACACCAATTATCTGCACTACACCGGTGAAGACCATGTTGTCCTGGGCGGCACTGCCGGCAATGACATCCTTATTTCCGGTGACGGCGATGACACCCTTTACGGCGACGCCGGCAATGATCGCCTCGAAGGTGGTGCCGGGAACGATGCGGTGCTGGGCGGAGCGGGTGATGACATCATCACCGACTCGTTCGGTGACAACCGTCTGGAAGGCAATGCCGGTAACGATGTGATCGTGGCCGGCAGCATGCTGGTTGCAGGCAACCTGATCCTGGGCGGCGATGGCCAGGACTT
Organism: Pseudomonas sp. S2_F07; assembly: GCF_054668325.1. Lineage (NCBI taxonomy): Bacteria > Pseudomonadati > Pseudomonadota > Gammaproteobacteria > Pseudomonadales > Pseudomonadaceae > Pseudomonas > Pseudomonas sp. S2_F07. The sequence continues at coordinate 1,691,723 of NZ_CP162758.1, read as the reverse complement.
CATCGTCACCACGGAAGACATCACCACCACCTTCGGTGGCCAGGGAGACGACTTCATCCTCGGTGCCAAGACCAACCTGCCACCTACCGGTAACGCAGGTGACGACTGGATCGAGAAGGGCACCCAGGACGGTGCGCCAGGCGATAACTTCGCGCCACTGCTCACTGACGATGTGATCGGCAACGACATCTTCATCGGTGGTGGCGGTTTTGACGAAATGATCGGCGAGGGTGGCGACGACATCTTTGTCGGCAGCGATGCCCAGGACAAGATGGACGGCATGTCCGGTTTCGACTGGGTGACCTACAAGAATGACAGGATCGGCGTGACCGTTGACCTGAGCCTGGCCGCGCTGGCGCAGCCACACGGCAATGCACCAAACCAGAACGCCGGGGTCTTCAATCCGGTCGGTGCCTCACCTGCCTCGATTCTTGACCGTTTTGCCGAGGTCGAAGGCTTGTCCGGTTCGAGTTTCGGCGATGTGCTCAAGGGCGATGATGTCGATGCAGTCACTATCGTCAACCACGGTGGTGCCACGGGCGGTGCGCTGACCAATGTCGCGTTGATCCGCGGACTGGACCAGTTCCTGGCCGATGCCGGTTTGCCGGTCACCGGTTTTGCCACCGGCAACATCATCCTCGGCGGTGATGGCAGTGACCTGATCGAAGGTCGCGGTGGCGATGACCTGATCGATGGCGACAAATGGATCAACGTCAGGATTGCCGTTTATGACGCGGCTGACATCAACCATACCGGCCCCGAGATCGCCTCCTTCGACAGCATGGTCGATATGATCCCGCTCATGCTGGATGGCACCTTCAACCCTGGTCAGCTCAAGGCCGTGCGGGAAATCATGCCCGGCACCTCGACTGGCGGGGCGGCCTTCGATACCGCCATTTACTCCGGCCTCGAGGCCGAATATGCGGTGACTGTCGACGACCGTGGCACCGCCGATGTGACGGACGATGTCTGGACAGTGGCCGATACCGTAGCGGGTCGCGACGGCATCGACACCCTGCTGCATATCGAACGCCTGCAGTTTGCCGATAACCAGCAAGTGCTGGTGGCGGGGCTCAATGCCCAACCGGATGGCAGTCCGACTGTCGCGGATGGTAACGGCGGCGAACTCACCGTGGGCGATACGCTGACGGTCAGCGTGGCCGGGGTGACCGATGCCGACAATATCGCGGCGGGTAATCCGCAGGGGTTGATCACCAACTCCTCTGTGTCCTACATCTGGCAGTTCGAAGCCACTCCAGGCAGCGGCGTATTCGAGGACATCATCCTGTTGCCAGCTGGCGACCTGGCGTTCCAAAGCGCCGACGGTACCGCGTTCAAGGTCTCTCCTGACCTTGCCGGGTTGTCGTTGCGGGTCAAGGCGATCTATCAGGACGGTCACGGCACCACGGAGATCCTGTTCTCCACGCCGACGGCTGCCATCGCCGCCGGTGCACCGGTCACGCCAACGCCGCTGGTACCTGTAGTCGATGCCACCGCGGGTGGCGCGGGCCTGCACATGGTCCGTTCCGACCTCAACTTCATTCTTGACCAGATCAAGATTGCCGAGGCGGAAGCGGCCGGTCAGGACATCCTCTCGCTGATCCCGAATATTCGCGCGCCGCTGGGCCTGCGTGCGGTCGACGGGTCGAACAACAACCTGATGAACCTCAACGGCAACAACAACACCGAGTTTGGTGCCGCCGATAACCTCTTTCCGCGCATAAGCGATCCGGTCTTCAATCCGGCGGAACAGGGAACGTCGTATACGCAGAACAGCGGTCTTGTGATTGACTCGCAGCCGCGCACCATCAGTAACCTGATCGTCGACCAGACGTCGAACAACCCGGCGGCCTATGCCACGGCTTTCAATCCGGGCCTGGACGGTGTGCTCAACTTCGGCGCCGTGGGGAATGACGACGTGCTCAAGGATGGCGTACAGATTGTCGCCAGCCCCGGGCTGGATGGTCAGTTCGGTACCGCCGATGACCATGATGTGTACCTGTTCGAAAACACTGCGGCGGATGCGGGATTGTCCGCGCCGTTCAACGCCTGGATGACCTTCTTCGGGCAGTTCTTCGATCATGGTCTGGACCTGGTCACCAAAGGTGGTTCGGGTACCGTCTTCATTCCGCTTCAGCCGGATGATCCACTCTTTGTTCCAGGTAGCCCGACCAACTTCATGGTCCTGACCCGTGCAACCAACCAGCCAGGGGCGGATGGCATTCTTGGCACGGCCGACGACATCCATGAGCACACCAACTCCACCACGCCGTTCGTGGACCAGAACCAGACCTACAGTTCGCACCCGTCGCACCAGGTGTTCCTGCGCGGTTATGAACTTACCGCCAGCGGCCCCGTAGCGACAGGCCGGTTGATCACCAACCGTGACCTGGGTGCGGATGGCTCGTTTGGTACCGCGGACGACGTCGAAATCGGTGGCATGGCGACCTGGAAGGTGGTCAAGGCGCAAGCCCGCGACATCCTGGGTATCAACCTTACCGATGCCGATGTCGATAATGCCCCGCTGTTGGCGACTGACGCCTATGGCAATTTCATCAAGGGGCCGAACGGCTTTCCGATGGTGGTGATGAGTGGGGCTGACGGTCTTGGTGGCACGGCGGATGACGTCCTTGTCGAAGGCAATCCGCTTGCTCCCCTTGACCTGACCAATGCTGTGCGCACCGGTCACCAGTTCCTCGTCGATATCGCCCACAATGCAACACCGGTAATCGTCGGCGGGGTTCTGCTGGCGGATGCCGACACCGCTGTCGGTAATGCGCAACCCGTAGGCCCGGGCGGCAACAACCTGACCTATGACAATGAACTGCTCGACGCCCACTACATCGCCGGCGACGGCCGGGTCAACGAGAACATCGGCCTGACCGCGGTGCATGCGATCTTCCACTCCGAGCACAACCGCCTGGTCCAGCAGACCAAGGACACCGTGCTCGACTCGGGTGACGTGACCTTCCTCAACGAGTGGCTGCTCAATCCGGTGGCCGCATTGCCAACCACCCAGGCCGAGTTCGATGCGCTGCAGTGGAATGGCGAGCGCTTGTTCCAGGCGGCCAAGTTCGGCACCGAAATGCAGTATCAGCACCTGGTGTTCGAGGAGTTTGCGCGGACCATCCAGCCTAGAGTCGACCTGTTCTTCGCACCGACCCAGGTCTACGACGTCGACCTCGATGCCTCGATCGTCGCCGAGTTCGCCCATACCGTATATCGGTTTGGCCACTCGATGCTGACCGAGACCGTCGATCGCTACGACATCGACTTCAACGTGATAGGCGATCCGGCCAGCGCTAATCCCGATCAGCAAATGGGCTTGATCGCGGCGTTCCTCAACCCTCTGGCGTACGCCGCCAGCGGCGTATCACCTGAGGACGCAACCAGTGCGATCATACGTGGGGTGACTCGGCAAGCCGGTAACGAAATCGACGAGTTCGTCACCGAGGCGCTGCGCAATAACCTGCTCGGCCTGCCGCTCGACCTGCCGGCGCTCAACATCGCCCGTGGCCGCGACGTGGGGATTCCCTCACTCAATGCGATCCGCCGCGACATCTACAGCCAAACCGGTGATACCCAACTCAAGCCGTACACCAGTTGGGTCGATCTGGTGCAGTACCTCAAACATCCGGAGTCGTTGATCAACTTCATCGCGGCCTATGGCACGCATGACACGATCACGGCGGCGACCACACTGGATGGCAAGCGCGCGGCAGCCCTGGCGCTGGTCTTCGGTGGTGTGGGTGCACCGGCTGATCGCCTGGACTTCCTCAACAGCACGGGTGCCTATGCCAACGTAACGCTGGCCGGCACGGATGGCGTGGTGGGCACTGCCGACGACCTCAGGGGTGTGACGGTCACTGGCGTCGATGCCATCGACCTCTGGATCGGTGGCCTGGCCGAAGCGAAAACCCCGTTCGGCGGCATGCTCGGCTCGACCTTCAACTTCGTGTTCGAGAACCAGTTGGAAAAACTGCAGGACGGCGATCGCTTCTACTACCTGGAGCGTACCTCTGGCCTGTCGATGAATGCCGAACTTGAAAGCAACTCGTTCGCCAAGCTGATCATGGCCAACACTTCGGCCACTCACTTGCCGGGCCTGGTGTTCTCGGATCCGGGGTTCTATCTGGAAGTGGATCAGGGCAGGCAATTCAACGAAGGCCTGCTCACCGCCGACCCGCTCGGCCCGAACGGCGAGCAGGTGGTGTTCCGCGACAACCCGCTGACCGTGGGGGCGGACACCAACTACATCCGCTACAACGGTGCCGAGCACATCGTGCTGGGTGGCACGGACAACGCAGACATCCTCATCTCCAGTGAAGGCGATGACACGGTCTGGGGTGATGGCGGCAACGATCGTATCGACGGCGGTGACGGCAACGACCAGCTGCGCGGTGGTGACGGCGACGACATCATCACCGACACCGGCGGCGACGATAACCTCCAGGGTGGCGACGGCAACGACGTGCTGCACGGTGGCAACGGCGTCAACCTGATCATTGGCGGGTTCGGCAGCGACTTCATCATTACCGGTGAGGACGCCTCCGAGGCCATTGGTGGCCAGGGCAATGACTTCATCCTGGGCAGCAAAGCCAACGAACAGGACATGGGTAACGAAGGCGACGACTGGATCGAGAAGGGTACCTCGGACGGTGCGCCTGGCGACAACTTCGATCCGCTGGGCAACGACCCGGTCATTGGCCACGATGTATTCGTCGGTGGTAACGAGAACGATAAGTTCAACGGCGAAGGCGGCGACGACATCATGGTCGGCAGTCTCGGCATGGGTGACCGCTATATCGGCGGCTCGGGCTATGACTGGGCGACCTTCAAGGATCTCGCCCAAGGTGTGAGTGTCGATTACAGCGACCGCTTCTTCGATGTGCCACCGCAGCCAGGTTCGGGGGCTTCGGCGCTGGTGCGCTTCGACATCATGGAAGGTCTGTCGGGTTCGTCCCACGGTGACTTCCTGCGCGGTGATAGCGAAGATGCGACCTCGCTACCCACCGCGGGTGCAACCGGCAGTGTGCTGACCAACATCAGCCTGATCAATGGTCTGGCGGGTCTGCTGCCAGTCGGAGCGACGTTCTTCGACGGCGGTAACATCATCCTCGGTGGCAGCGGCAGCGATCTCATTGAAGGTCGCGGTGGTGACGACATCATCGACGGTGACAAGTGGCTGAACGTGCGCATCAGCGTACGGGCAAACGCTGATGGCACTGGCGCGGAAATCGCCACGTTCGACAGCATGGGGCCGATGGTCCAGGCGATGTTGAACGGTACTTACAACCCGGGCCAGCTTGTCATCGTGCGGGAGATCCTGACCGGCACTGACAACTTCGACACCGCGGTGTTCTCCGGTAATGCGTCGGAGTACAGCATCGCTGTCGAGGGCAACGCCGTCATCGTGACCGACCTGGTGGCCGGGCGTGATGGCGTCGATCGCCTGACAGGCATCGAGCGTCTGCAGTTCGCTGACCAGGCGCAGGCCTCCGGTGTTGGCACCGCCTTGAACAGTGCTCCTGTGGGGCGTCTGGCGATCCTCGATGCCACCACCGGTGCGCGCGAAGATACTCCTGTCGCCGGCCAACTGCTGCGCGTCAGCAGTCAGTCGATACGCGACGCGGACAGTGTCAGTGCGGCCAATCCTACCGGCGTGGTTACCGGTCCCGTGTCTTACTACTGGCAGGTCGAAACCATTGCCGGCTCGGGCATCTATGAAGACATCACCATTATCGCCGCCGGCGAGGCATCGCGGGTGACGGGCACCACCTATCGGGTGGCGGATGATGTCGCCGGTCTGAACATCCGCGTTCGCGCGGTGTATCAGGATGGCAATAGTACGCTGGAGATCGTCGACTCGGCGGGTAACACCGCACCGACTGCAGGGCCGGGCATCCTCGGGCTTGCGGTGCAGAACCAGGTGTTGACCGCCGACCTGTCGACCATTGTCGACGTCGATGGCCTAAGCAATCCGCAGTTCACCTTCCAGTGGCAGGAGACCAACGGGGTTACCTTCGTCGACATTGCCGGAGCCACCGCCAGTACGTTCACACTTGGCCAGGCTCAGGTCGGCGATCAGGTGCGCGTGGTGGTCAGTTACGTGGATGACTTCGGTACCGCCGAAAGCGTTGCGTCCGACGCCACGGCACCGGTGGGCAATGTCAACGACGCACCGACAGGCGCGTTGCTGGTCAGCGATACGACACCGACTCAAGGTCAGGTGCTGACCGCGCTGACGGCAGGGATTGCCGATCTGGACGGGGTGGGCACATTCAGCTACCAATGGCAGCAAGGTACCGGGACTACCTTCACCAATATCGTCGGCGCGACCGCCGCGACGTTCACCCCTGGTGCGGCGCAAGTCAACCAGCAAATTCGGGTGATCGCGCGCTACACCGATGGCTTCGGTACGCTGGAGTCAGTGACCTCCGCAGCGACGGCACTGGTAGTACTGCTGGGTGCGGTGCAAACGGGCGATGCCTTGGCAAACATCCTCATCGGTACCGCGGGTAGCGATGTGCTGTTTGGTCTGGGCGGGAACGATACGCTCATTGGCCTGGGTGGTGTCGACCAGTTGTTTGGTGGCGTCGGCGACGACAATCTGAGTGGTGGGGACGGCAACGACTTCATCAATGGTGACGCCGGCAACGACTTCCTCAATGGCGGTGCGGGTAACGACCTGATGCTGGGCGGAACCGGCAACGATACCTACCGCGTCGATTCAGCCGGCGACCTGCTGGTCGAGTTGACGGGTGAAGGTGAGGATTCCGTACAGACCTCGCTGGCCAGTTTCACACTGGGCGCCAATGTCGAGCATCTGCTCTACCTCGGAGTCGGCAACTTTGTCGGCACCGGCAACGCGTTGAACAACGTCATCACCGGTGGGGTGGGCAATGACACCCTCAACGGCGGTGATGGCAACGACAACCTGCTGGGTGGCCTGGGCAATGACGTCCTCACTGGCGGTGCGGGTAATGACCGGATGGCCGGTGGAGCCGGCAACGATACCTACCGCGTCGATTCCGCCGGGGACCTGGTGGTCGAGACGGCGGGTGAGGGGGCCGACTCGGTACAGACCACGCTGGCCAGTTACACGCTGGGCGCCAATGTCGAGCATCTGCTCTTCACCGGAACCGGCAACTTCACCGGTACCGGCAACGCGTTGAACAACGTCATCACCGGTGGGGCGGGTAATGACAGCCTCAACGGCGCTGGCGGCAACGACACCTTGCTGGGTGGCGCCGGCAACGACGTCCTCACGGGCGGCACGGGTAATGACCGGATGGTCGGTGGAACCGGCAACGATACCTTCCGCGTCGATTCCGCCGGGGACCTGGTGGTCGAGGTGGCGGGTGAAGGTGCCGATTCCGTGCAGACGACATTGGCCAGCTACACACTGGGCATCAATGTCGAGCACCTGCTCTCCACCGGCGTTGGCAATTTCGTCGGCACCGGCAACGCGTCGAACAACACCATGACCGGTGGGGTGGGTAATGACACCCTCAACGGCGCTGGCGGCAACGACACCTTGCTGGGTGGCCTGGGCAATGACGTCCTCAGTGGCGATGCGGGGGCTGACCGGATGGAAGGCGGCATCGGCAACGATACCTACCGCGTCGATTCAGCCGCGGACGCGGTTGTCGAGTTGGCGGGCAGCGGTGAGGACTCCGTACAGACCTCGCTGGCCAGTTACACACTGGGCGCCAATGCCGAGCACCTGCTCTTCACCGGAGTCGGCAACTTCGTCGGCACCGGCAACGCGTCGAACAACGTCATGACCGGTGGGGTGGGCAATGACACCCTCAACGGCGCCGGCGGCAACGACACATTGTTGGGCGGCCTGGGCAACGACAACCTCGATGGTGGTGCCGGCAACGATAGTGTTGCGGGCGGTGCGGGCAACGACACGATGAATGCCGCCAGTGGCGACGATATCTTCGTGTTCGCCGCGGGCTTCGGCAATGACCGGATCCTCGGCTTCGATACCGACGCGGCGGGAGGCCAGGATCTGCTCAACTTCGCCGCGCTCAACATCACGGCGGCGACCTTTGGCAGCAGTGTCAATGTCGTTGATCTCGGTGCGGATACGTTGCTCAACTTCGGTGCGGGTTCCATCACCCTGGTAGGTGTGGGTGATCCAAACACCGTTTCGGCCACAGACTTCATTCTGGCCTCTTGAGGTCCTGGCAAGGACTGTCGCAGGGAGCGTGGACCACGGAGGGGAGGGCAATGGATGCCCTCCCTTTCTCCATCCACTCAATTGCCCATTAGCTATCGGGGTGCCAGCAGCGTACTGGAACTCATCAAGGCGGCAGGTTGGAACCGAACTGCGAAATCAAAGAATCAATTGAAAAAGGGAAACCCGGCCTTGAACATTTCAGCCATCTGCCTCTTGAGCAGTCTATTGGTTTCGGTCGCGGCTTTTGCTACCGGTGTTAATCCGGTGTTCGACCTGGATTTCACCAGGTCAGCCACGGAAACGCTGAAAAAACTGGATATCAACGACGCTTGTATTGTCGCCATCTCAAGTCCTGCTGCTTTTACGTTCTGTCGAGAAGGGTCATCAACGCTCTGGAAGTATCAGGCGCTGGATCTGGAGCAACAGGCGGTGATCCAGATTGGCCAAAAGCGGTCTTCGGCGGACTACCGGCAAATAACCCTTGTGGAAGTCGATAGCGTTGCTTGCGAACAGGATCACCTTGTGGAATTGGTTGAACCGGCTATCAGGCATGGACTTGTCCTTGGCCTGATTACCCTGTTTCTGTTGGTGGGCCTGCGATATACCTACCGGGCGATCATGTATTGCTGTTATGAACAGGTCGGCTTTTCGAAGTTCGGCTTGCGGCGCCTGGACAAATCCCGGTCAACGCAAAATTCAACGGTAATGGCGTTGGTCGCATGGGGTGTCGTGGCCGCTACGGCATTTATCTACTTCGGATTTTGAGCGAGACCACAATTAGCGGGTATGCCGTTTCAAGGTACTTGCCATCCGATAGGGTTTGACTGCGTGCAGTTTCATTCGCTGACGACTAATTTGCTATTAATATCCTGCTCCTTTCAGTTGATCCTGTATTGCTGTCTGCCTGAAAGGGTGGCTGGATCACCGTGAAGTCCGTCGTTGGAGTTTGCCTTGGATGAGAGTTACTCGCTATTGCGAGACTTATGGGATGTATAACAACTAGCGGATCCAATATGCAATGCTCGAAGTGCATCCAGGCAAGCAGGCCAGTTGCTGTGGGCAATAGCGGGGAAGTTGACTCATTGCTGTCGCTTCAGGCGAACTTGCGCTACGCACCGTTTGTCGGTGGCTTGTGCGGAAAATGAACATTGTAGCGTCTGTGGCCTCTGATCCTTGAGCACGTCAGCCATGACCTGCCCCCGCGATTGAAAAAAAGAAGTGGAAATAGAATCTCAAGTGCAGTGAATGCCACTGGGGGTTTTTATCTGAAACTCAGGGAGGCGATAAATCAACCGGTCATTGATTCGCCAGGTGAATCAATGAGGTTGAGAGTGCCGAGTCCATGATTTGGCTTATCTTTTAGAAGTAAGGTCGTACAGAGTTTTTAATAATTAAAGATTCTGTCAAGTAGTCGATCCGTACTCTCGAATAAGGTGGAGAAAATACCGTGGCGATAAATACCATTATGAGTCTGCTGGAAAATAAGGAATTCCTGGAATTTTTGCGTCTGGGGGTTATTTATGTTCATTTGGTGGCGTGTTGTGTGGCCATCGGGCTGGTGTTGACCAGTGATGTCGCGATGGTCAGGGATCTTTTAAAACGGAAAGTATTAACTGAGCATGATAATGCTCACATGGAAAGTCTTCAAAGATCTGTCATCGTTTCACTAATAGCGCTGTGGGTAACGGGCATCGCTGTCGTCGGTATCGATTACCTGGAAAAAGGTGTCGAGTACTTCATGAATCCAAAACTTCAAGCCAAAGTCATTATTGTGGCGTTGTTGACTTACAACGGCATCTTGTTGCATCGCCTGGTACTGCCGGCCCTGCAAAAGGCAGGCTCCTTGCTCAATCTCCGATTCAGTGCACGAATGCTGGCGTTGGCCTGCGGTTCGTTGTCGGCGGTGTCCTGGATGTATGCCGCCATGCTGGGTGTCGGTCGTCCCTTGGCCTGGAAGTATTCCCTTTCCGAACTGTTGATGGCCTATCCGGTACTGATTGCGCTCGGGTTCCTGACGATGCTGGTGTTGACCCAGCGAGCGAAACAACAGGACGTCTGCGTTGCGCCGGCGCGGGCAGTAGCAAGCGCATGCTAAGCCGGTTCTTCGCGTAAATCTTGCGGACTTGTCCAGAGCCCGAAAGGCGGCCTTCAGGGTGCAGGTTTCAATCCGGACCTGCACCGCAAGGTCGTTTTTGTTTTGAATCATTCCCGGCCGCCCAAAGCTTCTGCTCATTTCGATCAATAATTTGTCAGTTACGGTCATTGAGGGATGGTGGCGTGACTCTTAGTCTGTCGAACATGACTGACGGGGGCCGTAGAGCTCCTGCACTTTCCGTGATCGCTCGATGTGGAGTTACCGATGACCGCCGCTCAATACCCGCACCTGCTGGCTCCGCTGGACCTGGGTTTCACCACGCTGCGCAATCGCACCCTGATGGGGTCGATGCACACGGGCCTGGAAGAGAAACCGGGTGGCTTCGAGCGCATGGCGGCTTACTTTGCCGAGCGTGCCCGTGGCGGTGTCGGCCTGATGGTCACCGGCGGTATCGGCCCGAACGAAGAGGGTGGCGTGTATTCCGGCGCGGCCAAGCTGACGACAGAGGAAGAGGCGCTCAAGCACCGTATCGTCACCCGTGCCGTACATGACGCGGGAGGCAAGATCTGCATGCAGATCCTCCATGCCGGTCGTTATGCCTATAGCCCGAAACAGGTTGCCCCTAGCGCGATCCAGGCGCCGATCAACCCGTTCAAGCCCAAGGAGCTGGACGAGGAAGGCATCGAGAAGCAGATCAGCGATTTCGTCACCTGCTCGGTACTGGCGCAAACCGCCGAGTACGACGGCGTGGAAATCATGGGTTCCGAAGGTTATTTCATTAACCAGTTCCTCGCCGCGCACACCAACCACCGTACCGACCGCTGGGGTGGCAGCTATGAAAACCGCATGCGTCTGCCGGTGGAGATCGTTCGTCGCGTTCGTGAAGCGGTAGGCCCGAACTTCATCATCATCTTCCGCCTGTCGATGCTCGACCTGGTCGAAGGCGGCAGCACCTGGGAGGAGATCGTGCAGTTGGCCAAGGCCATCGAACAGGCCGGCGCGACCATCATCAACACCGGTATCGGCTGGCACGAAGCGCGGATTCCGACCATCGCAACCAAAGTGCCGCGCGCGGCCTTCAGCAAGGTCACGGCCAAGCTGCGTGGTTCGGTCAATATTCCGCTGATCACCACCAACCGTATCAACACCCCTGAAGTCGCCGAGCAGATCCTGGCCGAGGGCGATGCCGACATGGTGTCCATGGCGCGGCCGTTCCTCGCCGACCCGGATTTCGTCAACAAGGCCGCTGAAGGTCGCGCCGATGAAATCAACACCTGCATCGGTTGCAACCAGGCCTGCCTCGACCACACCTTCGGCGGCAAGCTGACCAGTTGCCTGGTCAACCCGCGTGCCTGCCATGAAACCGAGCTCAATTACCTGCCGGTGCAGCAACTGAAGAAAATCGCCGTGGTCGGTGCCGGCCCGGCCGGTTTGTCCGCCGCGACCGTGGCCGCCGAGCGTGGCCATCAAGTGACGCTGTTCGATTCGGCCAGCGAAATCGGTGGTCAGTTCAACATCGCCAAGCGTGTTCCGGGCAAGGAAGAGTTCTTTGAGACCATTCGCTACTTCAACCGCAAGTTGCAGACCACCAACGTCGAGGTGTGCCTGAACACCCGCGTCGATGTGGCCGGGCTGGTCGAGGGCGGCTACGACGAGATCATTCTGGCCACCGGCATTGCGCCGCGCCTGCCGGCCATTCCGGGGGTGGAAAACGCCAAGGTGCTGAGCTACCTGGACGTGATCCTGGCGCGCAAACCGGTCGGCAAGCGCGTCGCGGTGATTGGCGCCGGTGGTATCGGTTTTGACGTCTCGGAATTCCTCGTCCATGAAGGCGTAGCGACCAGTCAGGATCGTGCCGCGTTCTGGAAAGAATGGGGTATCGATACACACCTTGAAGCGCGCGGCGGTGTCGCCGGTATCAAGGCCGCGCCCCATGCGCCGGCCCGCGAGGTATACCTGCTGCAACGCAAGAAATCCAAGGTCGGCGACGGCCTGGGCAAGACCACCGGCTGGATTCATCGCACCGGTCTGAAGAACAAGCAGGTGCAGATGCTCAACAGCGTCGAATACCTGAAGATCGACGACGAAGGCCTGCACATCCGCATCGGCGAAACCGGCGAGCCGCAGCTGTTGCCAGTGGACAACATCGTGATTTGCGCCGGGCAGGACCCGCTGCGCGAGTTGCATGACGGCCTGGTGTCGGCGGGGCAGAGCGTGCACCTGATCGGCGGCGCGGATGTCGCGGCAGAGCTGGATGCCAAGCGGGCGATCAATCAGGGTTCGCGTTTGGCGGCGCAGTTGTAACGCACATCGTTCGGGTTCACAGCACAAGTCGGCTGTTAAGATGCCGGATCTTTCCATAGATCCGGCATCATGCTTTCTCCTCCAGACAATTGGTTTCTTCAAGCCCCCCTCGACCCCCTTCACCTCGACTGGCTCACTCGAGCCGGCATCGAAGTGGCGGTCCTGCGGCTGGACCAGATCGACCCGCTGATCAGCGGCAACAAATGGTTCAAGCTCATCGAACACCTGAAAACTGCTGACCGCCTGGGGGCCGAAGGCATCATCAGTCTCGGTGGCGCGCACTCCAATCACCTCCACGCGTTGGCGGCGGCGGGCAAGCGTTTCGGCTTTGCCACCGTCGGCCTGTTGCGCGGGCATCCTCAGCAAACCCCGACGGTCAAGGACTTGCAGGCGTTCGGCATGCAGTTGCACTGGCTGGGGTATGCAGGCTATCGGGCAAGGCATGAAGCGGGTTTCTGGCAACCCTGGCAAACCCGCTACCCGAGGTTGCATCCGGTGCCTGAAGGGGGAGGCGGTTTGCCTGGTGCCTTGGGTTGCATGCAGTTGCGGGCCACTGTTTGCGCGCAATTGCCGGGCTTGGGCTGGAGCGACCATGACGGCTGGTGGCTGGCCTGCGGCACCGGCACGACCCTGGCCGGCCTGGTACTGGCCGAAGCGGGGGATCATCCGGTGTACGGTGCCCTGGCGGTGCCTGACGATCATGGGGTGGCGCAGATGGTCGAGCGGATCGTGCAGGAAGCCGGTGTAGTCAATGCGAGGTATGAACTGATCGATGCAAGTCGCGGCGGCTTCGCCAAGGTGGATCCGCTGCTGCTCGACTTTATCGAAAAGACAGAGCAGGCCGGGAGTATTCCATTGGAGCCGCTGTACACCGGCAAGGCACTCATGGCCCTCAAGCAACAAGTCGAGGCGGGCAAGTTCGCCCGGGGCACACGACTGATCTTTGTCCACACGGGCGGCTTGCAGGGGCGGCGGGGATTTGACTCACAAGCCTGAAACGCACCGCAAACCAATGTGGGAGCGAGCTTGCTCCGGGCGGCGTTCCGACGATGGCGGTGGGTCAGTCGACAAATGCGCCGAATGCAACACCCTCATCGCGAGCAGGCTCGCTCCCACACTGCAATTCATTGGTCTCAGGAGTCGCGGTTCACGCGCTTGGGCATCATCCGCAGCAAGGTGTTATCGCCCACCACATAATGGTGATACAGCCCGGCCACGGCATGCAGGCCGATCAGCCAGTAGCCGATAGTGCCGCCGAGCTCGTGCCAACCCTGGAGCTCTTTGGCCAGGTCCTTGTTTTCCGCTACCAGCATCGGCAGGTCGACACCGTAGAACATCACCTGATTGCCTTTGGCGCTGGTGACCAGCCAGCCGAGAATCGGCGTGACGATCATGAAAATGTACAGCGCCCAGTGCATCAGCCTGGCCAGCGTCGTTTGCCAGTGCGCCGAGGCCGGGAAGATCTGCGGCGCCGGGCCGAGGCTGCGTGCGAACAATCGCACCCAGACCAGAACGAATACGGTCAGGCCGAGCATGAAGTGTGTTTCGACGATCAGCGTGCGCCCGCCACTGCCCTTGGGAAAGAGCCCGCGAAACTCGATACAGGCGTAAACCAGCACCAGCAGGACCAGCATCAACCAATGCAGCGCGATCGATACGGTGCTGTAGCGCGATTCGGAGTTTTTCCACGGCATACGGTGTTCCTCAGAGGTCCGGTTTAAAGCCACCGCTCTTATCCGACGGTGTGCTCTAACTGTAATCCTGTTTCACCGGGTTTGCCTGAGGCGATTGGTCGCTGGATGCTCTGGTTTGGGTAATGCACAGAAGAAACCTGTGGGAGCAGGCTCGCTCCCACAGGGGCAATGCGGGGACTTATCAGCTCGACTGAGGCATTTCGCCGTTGGCCAGGCGCTTGTTGATGTCGGCGATCACTTGCGGCAGATCGGTGATGGTATCGATCATGTAGTGCGGACGCGAGCCTTCGAACATTGCGTGGATGCGCTTGCGCTCGCCGTCCAGTTGGTCGCAGCCCAAGGCGCGATAACCTTCGTAGTCCAGGCCCAGGGCGTTGCCCGAGCAGATCAGCGCCACGGTCCACATGCCGGCGCGGCGCCCCTCGAGAATGCCCGGCACCGTGTCATCGATCTTCACGCACGCGGCGACATCGTCGATGCCCAGGGCAATGACGTTGGCCAGCGCCTGGGCGGGCCATGGACGACCATTCGGGACTTCATCGGTGGCAACCACGTGATCGGCCACGTAGCCGTTGGTGGCAGCCAGTTCAACCACTTTGTCCATGACCTGTTTCGGGTAGCCGGAGCAGGAGCCGATCTTGATCCCTTGCTGGCGCAGGTTGGCGATGGTCTCCAGCGCTCCGGGAATCAGCGCCGAGTGTTCGGCGATTTTTTCGATCTGCAGCGGCATGAAGCGTTGGTAGATGGCGGTCACGTCATCGTCGGTCGGCGTGCGGCCGAACACTTTGCGATAGCGCTCGGCAACCTCCGGCAGATCGCACAGGGTGCGGATGTGGTCCCACTTGCCCATGCCCATCGGGCCACGGGCCTCTTCGATGGACACCTGGACGTCGAATTCGGCGAAGGCTTCGACGAAAATCTGCGTCGGGGCGAAGGAGCCGAAGTCGACCACGGTGCCGGCCCAGTCGAGGATGGCGGCTTGCAGTTTGCTTGGGTTGGAGTAGTTCATGGCAATTAATTTCCTGTAGAAAACTGACGATTGGAGAGCCGCTTTTACTGTGGGAGCGAGCTTGCTCGCGATGGCGGTCTTCCATTCAACCAAGGTGCTGACTGATCGGGCCCCATCGCGAGCAAGCTCGCTCCCACAGGGGAATGTGGTGTGGGTTAGATCTCTAACACTTCCATCTCGCGCAACACTTCAGCAATCGCCGCCACGGCTTCGCGCATTTCGGCTGGCTGGACATGGCCGATGCAGCCGACGCGGAAGGTTTCGACCTGGGTCAGTTTGCCGGGGTAGAGGATGTAACCCTTGGCCTTGACCCGCTCGTAGAACTCCTTGAATGCGTAGCGTGGATCTTTCGGGGCGTGGAAGGTGGCGATGATCGGCGCCTGGATAGCCGCCGGCAGGAAGCTGCGCAGCCCCAGTCTGCCCATCTCTTCCATCAATGCCTGGCAGTTGGCGGCGTAGCGTTCGTGCCGCGCCGGCAAGCCGCCTTCTTCGTTGTATTGCAGAAGGGCTTCGTGCAGCGCCGCGACCACATGGGTCGGCGGGGTAAAGCGCCACTGGCCGGTCTTGGCCATGTAGGCGTGCTGGTCCTGCAGGTCCATCGCCAGCGAATGCGAGTTACCGACGGCGTTGGCCAGGGACTCTTTGCGAGCGAAGACAAAACCCATGCCCGGCACGCCTTCCAGGCATTTGCCCGAGGCGGCGATCAGTGCGTCGAACGGCACTTGTTGCGCATCCACTGGCAGGGCGCCGAAGGAGCTCATGGCGTCGATGATCAGGCGCTTACCGTGTTGCGCAATGACCTGGGCGATCTCTGGCAGCGGATTGAGGATGCCGGTGCTGGTTTCGCAGTGAATCAGGGCGACATGGGTAATGTCTTGATCGGCACGAAGCAGGCGGTCGACGTCGGTGGCGGTGGTCGGTTCGTCCTCGGCGGTTTCGAAAGTGCTGAACGAGCGCCCCAGCACTTCGCAGATTTTCGCCAGGCGCTTGCCGTAGGCGCCGTTGATCAATACCAGAATCTTGCCGTCCCGAGGCACCAGCGTGCCGATCGCCGCCTCGACCGCGAAGGTGCCGCTGCCTTGCAGGGGCACGCAGTGGTGGGTGGCGGCGCCGTTGATGATGGCCAGCAGTTGCTCGCAGAGGCTGGCGGTCAGTTGATTGAAGCGGTCATCCCATGATCCCCAGTCAACCATCATTGCCTGACGGGTGCGGGCCGACGTGGTCAACGGGCCGGGGGTGAGCAGGATGGGTTCGGCAGTACTCATTCTCGTGTCCTCGCAATCGATGGGATGAAGCGTTGGTGCCTAAATTGCAATTTGCCGTGTTATCAATCAAATTGTTTGTTGTTATGCCAACCATCAGTGAGGGTTATTCATGAACCTGTTCCAGCTCCGCGCCTTCGATGCCGTGGCCCGGGAAGGCAGCTTTACCCGGGCGGCGGCGCGGCTGTTCATCAGCCAGCCGGCCGTCACCGGGCACATCAAGGCCCTGGAGGAGCACTACCAGATCACCCTGCTGCGCCGCACCGCCCGCCGCGTGGAACTGACGGAGGAGGGCACCAAACTGGCGGCAATCACCCGGGCGATGTTCGGCTTGGCCGAAGAGGCGCAGGTAATGCTCGAAGCCAACCGGCAATTGCTGACCGGGCGCCTGGAAGTGGCGGCGGACGGCCCGCACATGGTCATGCCGATGCTCGCCAGCCTGCGTGCACGCTATCCGGGGATCACGGTGAACCTGCGCCTGGGCAACGCCCAGGAAACCCTGGCGGCGCTGCTGTCCGAACATGCCGACGTGGCGGTGCTGACCGAGGTCGAGCCGCGCAAGGGCCTGCATCTGCAGGCGCTGAATGAATCACGGATTTGCGCGCTGGTGCCCGATGGGCATCCTTGGGCGCAGAAGACCAAAGGCGTGCAGCTCAAGGAACTGGATCAGGTGATCATGGTGCTGCGCGAACCGAGTTCGATTACCCGGCGCACCTTCGATGAGGCATGCGCCCAGGCCAAGGTCAATCCACGGGTGCTGCTGGAACTGGACAGTCGCGAAGCGGTGACCGAGGCGGTGGCCGCCGAACTGGGTGTGGGGGTGGTGTCGTCGGTGGAGGTCAGTCACGATCCACGGGTGGCGGCGGTACCGATCATCGGCGAGGGGCTGGTGAATCGGCACATGATGGGGTGTATGGAGCGGCGGCGGGATTTGCGACTGATACAGGCGTTTTTTGGGTTGGCACCGGTGTAGGAGCTGCCGAAGGCTGCGATCTTTTGATCTTCGCTTTTAAAAACAAGATCAAAAGATCGCAGCCTTCGGCAGCTCCTACGGGGGGATGCGGTCAGTTAAGGCTCTCCCGCACCATCTCCAGAAAAGTCGCCACCACCCGCCGCGAACTCTGTTCGCGCAAACACACCAGGGTTTCAGTCAACCGTCGTTTGCAATCGATAATCGGCAACGCACACACCCGCGAATCCGCGCCAAACTCGGCAGCCGACACCACCCCCACCCCAATCCCCACAACCACCGCCTCCCGCGCTGCCTCGCGACCTTCAACCTGAATTGCCGGGCGGATGCGGAACCCGGCACCGGCCATTTCCTCCTCCAGCGTCTGCCGGGTCACCGAACCGACTTCCCGCAACACCAGCGGTGTGTCGTCGAGGTCGGCAAGGGTGATGGATTCGCGCTCGGCCCACGGATGATTGCGCGACACGAACGCCACCATCGGGTCGTTACGCAGGGGCAGGGAGATCAGGCGTTCATCGCTGACGTCACGGCCCAGCAACGCCAGGTCGGCCTGATAGTTGAACAGTCGGAACAGCGACTCATCGGTGTTGCCGGTTTCGATCTTCACGCTGATCCCGGGGTAGCGTTCGCAGAATCGGGCGATCTGCGGCAGCACGTGGACCGGTGCATCCACCGCCAGAATCAGGCTGCCGGTCTGCAAGGCCTGGGAGTCCTGGAGCAGTTCCTGGGCTTCCGCCTCAATCACGAAAAGCCGCTGGGTAACGCTCAGCAGCCGCTCGCCCAGATCGGTCAGGCGCACCGAGCGCTTGTTGCGGTGAAACAGCAAAACCCCGTAGCGCTCTTCGAGTTTGCGCACTTGGTCGGAAATCGCCGGTTGCGTCAGAAACAAGCGCTCGGCGGCCTTGGTGAAGCTTCCATGCACCGCCACGGCGTGGAAAGCTTTGAGCTGGGCGTGGGACACCGACATGGGAATCTCCAGTAACAAGCTGACCTTATATTTGAAATACGATAAATCGATTTCACTTATTAATCAGTAATTGTTTTTATCCACCTCAGCCCCGGTGACTGGTCAGTCGAACAGCAGCGGGAGCCATGAGCCTGTGCGTGCAACTACAGGACTCATCTGACCGGTATCCGCCGTAGGGACAGGGCGATATCGCAGTGCTCAACAATAAAAACACAGGCGTTTTCTTCCAATTCTGCCGGCACACTCACACCCTGAGGTCAGAACCACAATGAACAAGCACATCGGCACCATCAAGCGTTGGCGCGTGCAGATCTTCGCGATCACCTGGCTCGCCTACGCCGCCTTCTACTTCACCCGCAAAGCCTTCTCGGTCGCCAAGCTCGGTATTGGCGAAGACCCGACCTTCATGCTCGACAAAATGGCCATGGCCAACCTCGACGCCATCTACCTGACGGCCTACGCCTTCGGCCAATTCACCTGGGGCATCCTGGCCGACCGCTTCGGGCCGCGGGTGGTGGTGCTCGGCGGGTTGGTGATTTCCGCCGCTGCGGCGCTGGTGATGGGCAACTTTGCAACGCTACCGATTTTCGCTACCTGCATGCTGATACAAGGCCTGGCGCAGTCCACCGGTTGGTCGGGGCTGTGCAAGAACCTCGGCAGCTTCTTTCCCTCCGAGCAACGCGGACGGGTATTGGGCCTATGGAGTTCCTGCTACGCCTTTGGTGGTCTGGTAGCCTCGCCGTTTGCCGGTTGGTGGGCGTACACGCTCATCGGCAGCTGGCATGCGGCGTTCATTTCCAGTGCGGCGGTGGTTGGGCTGGTCGCCGTGCTGTTTTTTATTTTCCAACGCAACAAACCGGAAGACGTCGGCTTGCCGGCGGTGGAGCCGGAACCCGAGCTGACCGCCGAAGAGGCTGACGCGCAAAGTAAAATCAGCATGTGGGAGCCTTTGAAGGAAATCCTGCGCAACCGCACAGTGCTGGTGTTGGGGTTGGCGTACTTCATGCTCAAGCCGGCGCGCTACGCGATTCTGCTGTGGGGGCCGGTGATCGTCTTCGAACAGATGCCTTCAGTGGGCAAGGTCGGCGCGGCGATCATACCGACCGCGTTTGAACTGGCCGGGTTGCTCGGGCCGATCCTGATTGGCCTGGCCTCGGACAAACTGTTCGGCGCCCGGCGCATGCCGGCCTGCGTGATCAGCCTGTTGGCGCTGACGGTGTCCCTGGCGTTTTTCATGGGCGCCCTGCATACCGGCAGCGTGCTGCTGGTGGTGGCACTGCTGTTCGTCATGGGCCTGACCCTCTACGGGCCGGACTCGATGATCAGCGGCGCGGCCGCTATCGACTTCGGCACTGCCAAGGCCGGCGCCACGGCAGCCGGATTCGTCAACGGCTGCGGCTCGGTCGGGGCGATTCTCGGCGGGCTGCTGCCGGGCTACTTCGACACCGTTACCGTGTTCATCGTTTTCGCCGGCTGCGCCATGTTCTCGGCGCTGGTGTTGATCCCGCACTGGAACAGCCGCCCCGGTGGCCTGGGCACTCATTTCGCCTACGTGCCCAACCAGGCGATCACCATCAAACCCCTGCGTACCTGAATCCTGTCCCTCGTCGCCTGCTGCACCTGCGGCAGGCCGGCGTGTGGGCCACTGACCGGAGATTGACCCCATGAGACCCTTTTGGCTGGACCAGGCCTTGAAGGCTGATGCATCCGAAACCTGTCCGCCACTGGAAGGCGACACCCGCGCCGATGTCTGTATCGTCGGCGGTGGTTACACCGGGTTGTGGACCGCGATCATGCTCAAGGAGCAGAACCCCGAGCTGGACGTGTTGCTGATCGAAGCGGACATCTGCGGTGCCGGGGCCAGTGGACGCAATGGCGGTTGTGCGTTGTCGTGGTCGGCCAAGTATTTCACCCTTGAGCGTTTGTTTGGCGTTGAAGAAGCCGTACGTCTGGTCAAGGAGTCCGAGCGCAGCATCCATGCCATTGGCGCCTTCTGCGAACAGTATCGGGTGGACGCCGATTACCGTCTCGACGGTACGCTCTACACCGCGACCAACCGCGCTCAAATTGGCTCGACTGACGCTGTGATCGCGGCGCTGGAGCGCAACGGCATCAACTCATTCAGCCAGCGGCCGGTGGCCGATGTGCAGCGCATGGCGGGCTCCATCAAACACCTGGAAGGCTGGTTTTCTCCGGCAGCGGCCAGTGTGCAGCCGGGCAAACTGGTGCGTGGCTTGCGCCGGGTAGCCCTGCAACTCGGGGTGAAGATTCATGAAAACACCGCGATGACCGGGCTGGAGGAAGGTAGGCCGGCGGGCATTCAAACCCCTGGTGGCACTGTTCGCGCCGACCGCGTGGTGCTGGCGATGAACGCCTGGATGGCCCGGGCGTTCCCGCAGTTCGAACGCAGCGTGGCGATCGTTTCCAGCGACATGCTGATCACCGAACCACGGCCGGATTTGCTCGACGAAATCGGCTTGACCAGCGGCGTCACGGTGCTCGATTCGCGGATCTTCGTGCACTACTACCACAACACCCCGGACGGCCGGATCATGCTGGGCAAGGGCGGCAATACCTTCGCTTATGGCGGACGCATGCTGCCAGTGTTCGACCAGCCTTCGCCTTACGCCGGTTTGCTGCAGAACAGCCTGGCGGATTTCTTCCCGGCGTTTGCCGAGGTCAAGGTCGAAGCGACCTGGAATGGTCCGTCGGACCGCTCGGTGACCGGGCTGCCGTTTTTCGGGCAGATGAGCGCCAGTGGCAACGTGTTCTACGGTTTCGGCTATTCCGGCAGCGGTGTCGGACCCTGCCATATGGGTGGGCAGATTCTGGCGTCGATGGTCCAGGGCCTGGACAACCCCTGGACCCGTTCGCCGCTGGTCAACGGACCGTTGGGGTTTTTCCCGCCGGAGCCGATTCGCTACATCGGCTCGCTGATGGTGCGCAACGCCATCCGCCGCAAGGAACGCGCGGAGGATCACGGGCGTCGACCACGGCATCTGGACGTGCGCCTGGCGAAGTTCGCCGCCGCCGCCGGCAAGGCTGACAAGGGCTGAGCATCAGGGCGCAAGATCCGAGCGGGAGAGCAGCCAGTCGAACAGCAGGCGGGTATCGCCACGAGGCTCGCGCGGGCGAGGGCGGTGAGGTTGTGGCCGAGGGCCCATGGCCGTACAAAGCACTGGGCGATCCGGGTCACTGTCGAGAAAAACCACCAGTACTTCGCTGCCAGCCACGGGCAAACGGGCCGGATCGATCCATTCCTCGGCGGTGGTCAGCGCCAGTGGTAGCCACAGGCCGTCGGACCCCTCTGCGGCTGATGGTGTGGCGGGCCAGAGGTTCACCTGAACCCTGCCATCCTCGTCCACTGTCGCCGGTCGCCCGATCGGGCCGCACACCTGGCCAGGCTGATACCCGGGGATATTCGGCCTGGGTTGTTTGAGTGCGGGCCTGAACACCGTCGACCAGGGGATGGCGCTGAATTGATTGCGGTAACCCGGGGCCATGTCGGGTGTGTCATCGAGCAGAATGGATGAATGACGACCCTGATGGCGGATTTCGATAACCAGCCATTGATCATTGAAATTCGCCAGCGGATGCTCGGCCACCTGCAGGATCCGGCCACTGCGTAATGCCCTCTGGTTACTTTGACCGTGGACCTGCAGGTGTCGGCAGCGCAGGCGTTCCAGTTGTCGACGGCTGAGCTGGTCGCGATGTTGTTGTTCGCCAGCGGGACAATGCCGTGCCGTGACGAACGAGTGATTGGCTGCGCCTTCGCTGATGTCCGCTGCACCCGGATTCCTGGCGCCTGGACGCACAGGGGAGAGCGGGGCGTCATGGCGTTGGAACAGTTCGCTGATCACGGGTTCCTGGTGTTCGTCGAGGGCGTCGCGGCTCATCGACATGAGCAGGGGGGCCTGGGGGAAACTCAGGCTGTCATCGGCCAGAACCAGCACGTGGCCGTCGCGTTGATGCTCGAAGTGATAGTGGATGCCTTCTTCTTCGCACAGCCGTTGCAGAAACGCCAGGTCGGTTTCTTCGTACTGAATGCAAAAAGGTCGCAGGGGATAGTGTCCGGTTGCCAGTTCAAAGTGATAGCTGCCGGCAGGCAGCCCATGTTCATCGAGCAACTGGCGCAGGATCATGGGTACGCTGGCGCGCTGGAAAATACGTCGGCGCCGTTGCTGATCCAGCGCCTGGACACTTGGCACCAGCACCAGTTTGTAAGCGACCCGCTGCCCGCTTCGATATTCACAACTGACGCTGTACAGCAGACCATGAATGCCTTGATCGTGGCCGAACTCGAGGAACGCCGGTTGGTGCAGTAATCGTTCAAGGTTCAGGGCCGGTGCCAGCCCGATCACCTCGATGTCGAATCGATAGGGTTGGTTGAGTGCTTCATGACCACTGAACCGGACCACCTGGAAGCTCAGGTCGTCGTCGAGAAGCGTGAGGGTAGTGGGACTTTCCTTGTCGTTGTGCATCGAACGCGCTACCGCCGTGGAGTAGGGTGCAAAGCGTACGAAACCCCGGCGCATTGCGGGCACGATAAAGCGACATTTCCGAATCGCCCTACAACCGCTGGTGAAGATGTCGATGCAAGTCGGGATTTTTTGGTCGATTGCCAACTTTAGGCCGTATAAACTTGCGCAAAGCGTCGGCCATTAGATGTCTCGGCGCCACAGATGCCACAGATAAGAGAGTGAGAAATGGGCGCACAGTGGAAGGTTAAACACAAAGAAGCGGCAGCTAATGCCAAGGGCAAGATCTTCGGCAAACTGGTAAAGGAAATCACCATTGCTGCGCGTAACGGCGCTGATATTGCTACCAACGCGCACTTGCGCCTGGTGGTTGAACAGGCCAAGAAAGCTTCGATGCCCAAGGAAACACTGGATCGCGCCATCAAGAAAGGCGCGGGCCTGCTGGGCGAAACCGTGCAGTACCATCGCGTGACCTATGAAGGGTTCGCCCCGCATCAGGTACCGTTGATCGTTGAGTGCGTGACCGACAACATCAACCGCACCGTCGCCGAGATCCGCGTGGCGTTCCGCAAGGGCCAACTGGGGGCTTCCGGTTCGGTGGCCTGGGACTTCAACCATGTCGGCATGATCGAAGCGTCGCCGGACACCCCGGACGCCGATCCGGAGATGGCCGCCATCGAAGCCGGTGCACAGGATTTCGAGCCGGGTGAAGAGGGTGCAACCCTGTTCCTGACCGAGCCAACCGACCTCGACGCGGTACAGAAAGCCCTGCCGGAACAAGGCTTTACCGTGCTGTCGGCCAAACTGGGCTACCAGCCGAAAAACCCGGTCACCGGCCTGAGCGATGAGCAGATGGCGGAAGTCGAAGCGTTCCTCGAAGGCCTCGATAACCATGACGACGTGCAGGATATGTTTGTCGGGTTGGCGGGTTGACCTGATTTGCCAGTGACACCGTCTTCGCGAGCAAGCCCGCTCCCACATTAGATCGCGCCTGGCCGGGCAACTCGATCAACTGTGGGAGCGGGCTTGCTCGCGATTGACCGCGCAGCGGTCACAGACTTTCCAATTGCCGCACGACTTCGCTGAACCCCGGCCGCGTCAGCACTTGCGGCTGACAGCAACGCCGCTCCAGATCCTCCAGCACTCCACGCAGTTCATCGCTCAACCCCGAGTCGATTCGCGCGAGCAATTCCCCCAGCAACACCCCGAACGCCCGCACTTCGATCCGTTGCAAGGCACGGCTTTCCAGACTGTCGGAAATTTCGTGGAACGACGCCGCGCCAAAGTCCCCCAGCAAGCAGTCACCCTGCTCATTCCACAGGATATTGTGCCCGTAGAGATCGCCGTGGGTGATGCCATGGCCGTGCAGGTGTTCGGCCACCGAGGCAATGCCCGAGGCAATGCGCAGCGCCACCGCGGCACTCAAGCGCAGGTCGTCGGGGTAGATGTCGCGGCTGCACGACGCCAGGCTCGGCAGGCTGGCGAGGTTGCGAAAACTCGGCGGGATCAACTGCATGACCAACCCGGCGGTTTGTTGCGGGTGATCGACAATCCGCCCTTCGACGCGAATCAGGTTCGAATGCAACCCGGCGGTGATGCAGGCGTTCATCTCGTGCAGGGGCGAGCCATCGCTGGTCATTTCGCCCTTGTAGAGCTTCACCGCAACTGGCGTGGACGGTTGGTCGGCCGGTTGCCAGACGGCCTGATGGATCACCCCGGACGCCCCTTCGCCGAGCTTTTTTTCCAGGTGCAATGCCGACCAGTCAATGCGCGGTGTGGCGTCGAGGGCGGCGGCATCGGCTTCGGTTTCCAGCGGGTTACCGGCATAGGCCAGCCAGGTCAGGCTCGGCAGCGTCAGTAGCCATTGTGGCAAGTCGGTGAACTGGTTGGCGGCTATGCGGATCAGCTCCAGCCGATGACAATTGTGCATCGACTCCGGCAACCCCCGCAGGCGGTTACCGGCAAGCATGAGTTTTTGCAGGTATGGCCGCTCTCCCAACTCGCTCGGCAGCGTCTCGATGCAGTTGTCGGTCAGGATCAGCCAGCGCAGCAGCGGTGGCAGTGCCGCTGCGGGCACGTGGGCGATGCGGTTGGCCTTGAAGCCGATCATCGTCAGTGCGGCGCATTGGCCAATACAGGCCGGCAACTCGGTGAAACGGTTATCGGAGCAGAACAGCACGCGCAAACGGGTCAGGCGATGCAAATCCTCTGGCAGCGCGCTCAGGGCATTGCCGCTGAGGTTGAGCACTTCCAGCGAATCCGCCAGATCGAAGATCTCCCGGGGAAACTCGGTCAGGCCTTCGGCCAGATCCAGCCGCGTGATGCCCGACAACTCGCCGGCGCGCAATTGAGCAAGGGTGTGCATGAACAGATTCGCCATTAACCAAAGGGAGGGCGCGGGGCCCTGGAAATGGGCGACATGATACCGGGAAAGATATGGGAGCGAGCCCGCTCGCGAAAGGGGCAGTCAATGCAACAAAAAAACATCGATCAGACCGGTTCGCTGACTTCGACCAGTTGCCCCAATCGGCTGCGGGTGCGTGCCAGATCAATGGCATCGCCACCCAGGCTTTCGCGCAATGAGTGCTGCCCGAGCAACGTCAGGTGCTTGTCCTGGTCGTACAGCACGTCGATGAGATTGATAAACCGCTGCTGGGCGGCAATCGTGCAATCGCCCAGCAGTGGCAGTTCATCGATGATCCAGCGGTCGAACTGGCGGCACAGTTCCAGATAATCCATCACCGCCGTGGGCTGATCGCACAACTCGGTGAAGGTAAAACCGATGCCGCGCCCTTCGCACAAATGCGCTCGCAAATGCCGGGTACCCACCGGCAACGAAACAGGCGGGGCATTGCGCATGGGCAGGTTCAGCGATTGTCGTTGCGCCACGCTCGCCGGCCAGACGTAGTGACCTTGAGTGAACAATTGATGCGCATGGTGTCGGGCCTGGCTGCGATAGTCGTGGGGCCCGCCGACTTCCATCACCTGCATGCGCGCATTGATCAGGTCGATCACCGGTTTGAAGCGTGCGTGGTACAGCGGATTGGGCAGCAGGCCTTCGGGTGGGTAATTGGAGGTGACCAGCAACAGGATGCCGCGCTGGAACAGTGCCTTGAACAACCGGGTGATGAGCATCGCATCGCCGATGTCATGCACATGGAACTCGTCGAAACACAGCACCTGGCAATTGCTGAGCAGTTCATCGAGGGTGATCGCCAGGGCGTCGGCCTGTTCGCGGTGCTTGAACATGCCCTGGTGCAGTTGAGCGAAAAACTGATGGAAGTGCAGGCGTTGTTTCCGCGCAAGGGGAATGGCCCGGAAAAACCCGTCGAGCAACCAGCTTTTGCCGCGCCCCACGGCACCATGCAGGTAAAGGCCCGGAAGGGGTTTGGCCGCAGTGCCCATCAGCAGGCAGGCATGCCGGGCCATGCAGTCGATCACCCGCTGTTGGCTGTGACTGAGGGTGTAGCCCTGGGCATGGGCCTGATGGCGAAAGTAGTCGTGGATGACTTGGCCTGCCGCGCCGCTGCCGGCAGCCGGTACCTTGCCGAGAAGGCGACGCAACGTTTGCCAGCGCGATTTGATTGGCGAACGGTTGGGCGGGCGAACGGCCACTGGGATATCACCTCTGGTGTGCGGGCAGGCTCTTTGTGTTGCGGCGCCATAGTGTAACCAGAGCAGGGAATCTGCTTCCAGCGGTGTCGGCATTGGTGGGCCACCGTCACGGGGTTCCAAAGGAACGCCGCAAACCCTGTGGGAGCGGTGGTGTGATCAGAATTGAGCGGTCTGGTTGAGCAACCGCGCCGCCGCCGTATCCGCCGGGCTGACCATCGCATAGTTGTAGCCACTTCCCGACCAGTACTCGGCCTGCAATTCGCCATCACTGCGACTGCCCCTGGGCAGCAGGAAGTTTTTCGGCCCTGGCGGGCGCACATAGAAACTGATTTTCTGCCCGTCCTGGTTCTCGTAGACCACCATCGCCGCAGGGCCTTGCTCGGTACTCAGCAAGCGTCCGCTGGCCGGCTTGAACCCGGCACCAGAGAGGTCGGGCAGGCGATTGGCCTGGGTGAAGTAGCGGTCGAGCCACCCCTGCATGTCGCCGTCGTCGCCGACTTTGTAATCCGCCGGCAGGAGGCCTTGCTGGGCAATCAGGCGATAGGCCTGCAGGGCATCGGTCATTGGCAGCTGGGGATTCGCGAGCGTCATCTCCCGCGCTTGCCAACCGCTGAAACCACCGACGCTGACGGCGATGAGCAACAGCGCGGCACTGGCCAGGTTCCGACGGGATTGGCGTTTGAGGCGCTGGCGAATCACCGCCGGATCCAGGTCCGGGTTCGAGGGTTGTTGCAAGGTACCGCTCAGGGCTGCGCGCAGTGTCTGGGCATCCTGTTGCCAGGCGCGCACTTGCGCGGCCACCTGCGGGTCAGTGGCCAGAAAAGCCTCCACCAGGCGTCGGTCGACGTCGCTCAGTTGGTGGTCGACGTAGGCGTGCAGGTCTCGTTCGCTGGGGGGCAAGCTGATCATTTGAGTCTCCGCAGGGAAGGGCGGTTGATTTCGCCATCGCTGAGTTGGCGCAGGGCCTGGCGAGCCCGAGACAGGCGGGACATCACGGTGCCGGTGGGGACGTCGAGAATCTCGGCGACCTCTTTGTAACTCAAGCCTTCCACCGATACCCAGAGCAGCAGCGCGCGTTGCTCGGTGGGCAGTCGGTCGAAGGCGTTGAGGGTCGATTGGGCAATCACGGTGCGCTCCACCGAGGGCTGGGCATCGTCACGCCCGGTGAAGAAATCGAGCATGCGCGCATAGCGCCGGGAGCGGCGGTGCGCATCGAGAAACTGTCGATAGAGAATCGAGAACAGCCAGGCGCGCAAGTCGCCCTCGGCGCGTTTGCCAGCCCAACTCGACAGCGCCCGCTCCAGGCTCGCCTGCACCAGGTCGTCAGCGCTGCTGGTGTTGCGTGTCAATGACACGGCAAACCGCCGCATTCCGGGAATGATTTCTCTGAGTTGTTCGTCGATATCGTTCATGAAGTTCTGGCTAGTCACTACGCTGGACTGTGGACCAGGAAGACGCCCGGCATTCGAGGTTATTCCACGTCAGAAAAAATAAAAACCGCGCGTGGGAATAAACCTGCGCGGGGTTCGTCTGCTTGATTCTTCTTACTTGTGGCCGATGGCCCTGGAGTCTTTCATGGTAGATCGATCATCACCGCCAATCCGGCCACCCTTGAGTGCGGCGAGCCTGACGATGCGTCTGGCCGGCATTGCCGTGGTCGTTGCCGCCGTGGCTGGGGCTTTCGCCTACGTCAACGGCACCTTTGACCCACAGCGCCTGACCCCGAAGAAACTGATCAACGTGCTGGAAACCAACAATGGCGTGCATCCGGGTTTCCGTCGCAACCATTCCAAGGGCGTGTGCGTGATCGGGTATTTCGAGAGTAGCGGCGAGGCCCGCAGCTTTTCCACTGCCCAGGTGTTCAACGAAGCGCGGACGCCGGTGGTCGGGCGTTTCGCTTTGCCGGCCGGCAACCCTTACGCGCCGGACAGTGCCGTGCCGATCCGCAGCATGGCCTTGCGCTTCACCCAGGCCAACGGCCAGCAGTGGCGCACCGGGATGAACAGCATGCCGGTGTTCCCGGTGGGCACGCCCGAGGCGTTCTATCAATTGCAGCAGGCGCAGTCGCCGGACCCGGCTACCGGCAAGCCGAACCCGACCGCGGTTCCCGCGTTTTTCGGTGCGCATCCGGAAGCCGCACCGTTCTTGGCCTGGATCAAGACCGCCAAGCCGTCAGCCAGTTACGTCACGGAGACCTATAACAGCGTCAACGCGTTTTATCTGGTGAGCGCCACCGGACAACGCCAGGCCGTGCGCTGGAGCATGGTGCCGGTGGCTCAAGATGCGCCGGGGGCTACGGCGCCGCAGGGGAGTGACTTCCTGGAGAAAGACCTGGTTCAGCGTATAGCCGCAGGACCGTTGCGTTGGCAGTTGAACATCATCCTGGCCAATCCCGGCGATCCAGTGAACGATGCGAGCAAAGCCTGGCCCGAAGGGCGCAAGGTGCTGAACGCGGGCACCCTGGTGCTGGAAAAAACCCAGCCGCAACTCAATGGCGAATGCCGAGACATCAACTACGACCCATTGGTATTGCCCGCTGGCATCGAAGGGTCCGACGACCCATTGCTCGCCGCTCGCTCAGCCGGTTACGCCAATTCCTACCTGCGTCGCACCAGCGAAGTCAGCCAGTTGCCCGCCGCCAAACAGGAGGCCCAGCAATGAGCACTCAATCCAACCACTTCGCTCCATTGGCACGTCTGCTGCACTGGCTGATGGCGCTGATGATTATCGCCATGCTGTTTATCGGCGCGGGCATGGTTGCCTCGGTCTCCGAGCGGCATGAATGGCTGATTCATCTGCACAAACCCCTGGGCGTCGCGATCTTGCTGCTGGTGATCGTGCGGCTGGTGGTGCGCTTCTCCACCACGCAACCACCATTGCCGGCGGATCTGCCGGGTGTGCAAGTACTCGCGGCCAAGGCTTCGCATGTCTTGTTGTATGCGTTGATGCTGATCTTGCCGCTGCTGGGCTGGGCGATGATTTCGGCATCGGGCGAGCCAGTGATGCTCAGCAGCTCGTTGCAGCTGCCATCGATTGTGCCGGCCAATGCACAGGTGTTTGCGTTCTTGCGCAAGGCCCATGGGTATCTGGCGTATCTGTTGTTTCTGACGGTGTTGCTGCATCTGGCGGCCGCGCTGTTTCACGGCTGGGTGCGTCGTGATGAGGTGCTGGACAGCATGTTGCGGGGCAAGGATCGCGGATAATAGCCGGGAAAAAAAGATCGCAGCCTGCGGCAGCTCCTACAGGGAAACGCATTCCAATGTAGGAGCTGCCGCAGGCTGCGATCTTTTCATCTTAAAGGGCAATCAACGCAAGGTGTCGACCATATCCGCAATGGTGGTGAGTACATCCTTGCCCAGCTGCTTCGAGCGCTTGCCCGACCAGCCCGTCAACGGATTCGGATGATCGTCGTGGTCCTTGAACGGCATTTCCAGGGTCAATGACAGGCAGTCGTACTTCTGCCCCACACTGTTGCAGGCCAGTGTCATGTTGGCCTGGCCCGGTTCGTCGCGGATGTAGCCGTGCCTGGTCTGGAAGTCCTTGGTGGTGTGCTTCAAATGGTTGCGGAAGTGTTCTTCGAGTTTTTCGATCCGGGGTGTGTAACCCGGATTGCCTTCGCAAGCGGCGGTGAACACGTGAGGGATTTCCTCGTCACCGTGCACGTCGAGGAACATATCGACGCCATACTTTTCCATCTGCTGCTGTACGAAAAAGACTTCCGGGCTGATTTCCTGGCTGGCGTTCTGCCAGGCGCGGTTCAGGTCCTGGCCCATGGCGTTGGTGCGCAGGTGACCGTGGAAAGCACCATCCGGGTTCATGTTTGGCACCAGGTACAGGTCGGCGCTGGCCAGCAGCTTGTTCAGCACCGGGTCGTCGTGCTTTTCCAGGCGTTCAATCACGCCTTCCATGAACCACTCGGCCATGTGTTCGCCCGGATGTTGCTGGGCGATGATCCACACTTTGCGCTGGCCTTCGGCGCCGGTGCCTTTGCGCAGTAACTGGATGTCGCGACCTTCGACACTCTTGCCGGTGGCCAGCAGTTCGGTACCGGCCTTGGTCAGCGCCTGCTCGATCAGCCAGTCGTGGCGACCACGGCTGTAGGGTTCGAAGTAGGCGAACCAGGCATGGGTCTGCTCGGCTTCGAGGCTGAAGCGCAGGCAGTCGCCTTCGAAGATGGTGGGTATGCGGAACCAGTTGATGTGATCGTAGGACGCCACCGCTTGATAGCCGGTCCAGGCCTTGTTGTAGGAGGATTGGCTGGCATTGTTCAGGCGAAACCAGTGCTCCTGGCCGACATGCAGGCCGCTGGCCTTGAAGTGGAACCATTGGAAATGGTTGCTTTTGGTATCGGGGCGGATCGCCAGCAGGGGCCTGAGTGGATCGCTGACGTCGATCACCTGGATGTTGCCGCTGTCGAAGTTGGCACTGATGTCGAAAGAGGATTTAGCCACGGCCATAATCGGGTCCTGAATATGATTTTTATGGTGGCTACTTTACACGCAAGAGTGGGGTGAAACCGAGGGGAATTGCGGGGTGTGAGGGTGGGGGCGTCCTCCTTGACGCCGCCGCAGCTTAGAGACTGTGCGACTGATTCTCAAGTGCTATCTGTCGCTGGTTTGAACCAATGATGCCGGGCTTCTCTTGCCAACTGGAATTCTTTTGATATCATCCGCGCCATCGAATTTGCGGTACCCAAAGACTTCATTAGCCTGAAGCCAAAGCCAGGAAAAACTGGCAAAAAAAGACCCGGCAAAAAGCCGGGTCAAAAACCGTGATTAGCCTGATGAGGAGATAGTCCAGGAGACCGACCTAAGGTCACCTGGTCCATCGACTGATCTCGCGATCAGTTGATGCAATAATAATCATTCTCGTTTGCAGGTCAAGCGTTTTCACCTGCGCGACAGGAAAATTCTTTCCTGTCCTCTCGATTCGCCTTCTCGCCTCAACCGTTTTCATACTTCTCCAGCGATCGATCGACCATCGCCTTGGCCATGTCGATCATGTGCACCGTCGAAAACGCCAGGTCGCGGCTTGCACCTTGCAGGTGACTGGCGGACTCGTACGCGGTGGCGGCAGCACAGCGCAACAGGTCCAGGGCATGGACCAGCGCCTCTTCGCCGCTGATATTGCGATTCACATCAAAAAAGCGCGGCTCGGTCACTTCCTCCGAAATAGCTGGTTTCAAGTAATAGTCCAGCGCGCGTTGTGCCGCCGCAGAGTCCAGGGGCGAGGTGAAGGTATTGTCGATTTGCATGTCCGGGCGGTCATTGGTGGGTTGGTTCATGGCGATGGCAAGCTCCGTGTTAGATTCAGATCCGTGGATCGATCCTAATACGAACTGTATTTGTGACGACAATTTAAATACTACATTTTGTGTTTTGATGGCTGGAGTCGCCCACGTATCGTGCCGCACATGGATAAATGGATTGAATTGGTCAAGGCCAAGATGAGTGAACTCAAAATCACTCAAGAGATACTCGCCGAGCGCCTCGGGATGTCCCAGGGCGGTATCGGCCACTGGCTCAATAAACGTCGTGAACCCGGCATCGACGACATGAACCGTGTGCTGCGGGCGCTGGGCCTTGAGTTTCTCGAGGTGGCGCTGGTGATCCGGGAGCCGCAGGCGTCAACGGACGACGAAATTCCCCTGACACAGAAGTACAATCCGTACTTTCGCTACCCGGTCAGTGACTGGCGAGAACCTGCCGTAGTGCGCGACGGCGAGGTCCCGGCGTACGGAAAAGGACACTTTGAACTGTCCGATTACCACGCCCGGGGGCCGGCATTCTGGTTGAGAGTGGCAGGCGATGCGATGACCGCACCCAATGGCATGAGCATCCCGGAAGGCATGCTGATCCTGGTGGACCCGGCCGTGGAAGCCGAGCCTGGCAAACTGGTCATTGCCCAGTGGCCGGACAGCACCGAAGCCACGTTCCGCAAGCTCATCGAAGAGGGCGGGCAGCGTTATCTGGTCCCGCTCAATCCGACGTATCCGAAAGCCTTGTACACCGAAGAATGTCGAATCATCGGCGTAGTGGTTCAGGCAACAGCCAGGTTCTGATCAGATCGGTCCTCGCGGTGCGTAGGACCGATCTTCATTTCATGCTTCTTCCAGTTCGACCAGTGCACTGCCTTCGCTGACCATTTCGCCTTCCTGGCAATACAGCGCCTTGATCACCCCGGCGTGGGGCGCGCGGATGCTGTGCTCCATCTTCATCGCTTCCAGTACCACCAGTTGCGCCCCGGCCTCGACCGATTGCCCGGCCTCCACCAAGACACGGACGATGCTGCCGTTCATGGGGGCGGTCAGCCCGCCCTGATGGCTGTGGCTGGCCTCGACGGCGCTGATCGGGTCGTAAGCCTCGATGCGACGCAATTCGCCATCCCACTGCAAATACACCTGTTCGCCACGGCGTATTGCGCGGTGTTGACGTCGCACACCCGCCTGCTCGGTCAGCAGATGCTCGCCCTTGAGCAGAGCGTTGTGGGCATTGATGTCGCCCAGCGTCAGGGCCCGGTCCTGGCCTTCACAGCTCAGGTGAAGGGTGATTTCTCGCGGCAAACCAGCCCGCAGGCCGTTACCCGCCGCCCATGGCGAACTCGGGTCGTCGGCGCGGGTGGCAGGCGGCTGGCTCTGGGCAAACGCCTGGGCGGCGGCCTGCCAGAAATCGTCGCTGAGTTCCGCAGGGGCCGGCAGCAACTGCTCCTGATAGCGCGGAATGAAGCCGGTATCCAGTTCGGCAGCAGCAAATGCCGGGTGACCGATGATGCGCCGCAGGAAATTGATGTTGGTCTTCAGCCCGCCGATGGCGAATTCATCGAGCATGCCAAGCAGGCGCAAACGTGCCTGTTCACGGTCTTCGCCCCAGGCAATCAACTTGCCGAGCATCGGGTCGTAGAACGGCGAGATCTCGTCGCCTTCTTCAACACCGCTGTCCACTCGGCGCCCCGGCCCCTGGGCTGATTCGCGATACAGTTCCAGGCGACCGGTCGCCGGCAGGAAATCATTGCCGGGGTCTTCGGCATACAGCCGCACTTCGATCGCGTGGCCCACCAGCGGCACCTGATCCTGAGTCATCGGCAAGGCTTCGCCCCGTGCCACGCGAATCTGCCAGGCCACCAGATCGAGGCCGGTGATGGCTTCGGTGACCGGGTGTTCGACTTGCAGGCGGGTGTTCATCTCCATGAAGAAGAACTCGCCGCGCGCATCCAGCAAAAACTCCACGGTGCCGGCACCGACATAACCGATGGCTTGCGCCGAACGCACGGCGGCTTCACCCATGGCCCGGCGCAACTCCGGGCTCAGGCCTGGCGCCGGGGCTTCTTCGACGACTTTCTGGTGGCGGCGCTGAATCGAGCAGTCACGTTCGTTGAGGTACAGGCAGTGGCCGTGCTGGTCGGCGAACACCTGTATTTCCACGTGACGCGGCTTGAGCAGGTATTTCTCCACCAGCATCCGCGAATCGCCGAACGACGATTGCGCCTCACGCTGGGCCGAGGCCAGGGCTTCGGCCAGTTGGCTGACGTCCTCGACCACTTTCATGCCTTTGCCACCGCCACCCGCGGTGGCCTTGAGCAGCACCGGGTAGCCGATGCGCTCGCAGGCGGCGCGGAAGGTTTCCAGGTCCTGGGCTTCACCGTGATAACCGGGCACCAGTGGCACGCCAGCGGTTTCCATCAAGGCTTTGGCGGCAGACTTGCTGCCCATGGCGTCGATGGCCGAGGCGGGCGGGCCGAGGAATATCAGGCCGGCGTTTTCGATGGCGCGGGCGAACCCGGCGTTCTCCGACAAAAAACCGTAGCCGGGGTGAATCGCCTGGGCACCGCTGGCCTTGGCGGCGGCGATCAGTTTGTCGATCTGCAGATAACTGTCGGCGGCTTTGCTGCCACCCAGGTCGACCCGAATGTCGGCTTCGCGGCTGTGCCGGGCGTCACGGTCGGTTGCGCTGTGCACGGCCACGGTAGTCAGGCCCAGGGCCTTGGCGGTACGCATTACCCGGCAAGCGATTTCGCCACGGTTGGCCACCAGCAGGGTGGTGAGGACAGGTGCGCTCATCAACGGGGCTCCTTGGTGGTTTCGGCTTGCCAGCTCGGCGGACGTTTTTGCAGGAAGGCGCGCAGGCCTTCCTGGCCTTCGGGGCTGACGCGGATGCGGGCGATGGCGTTTTCGGTGTAGCGGCGCAACGCCGGGGTCAGTGAGCCGTCGCCGACTTCACGCAACAGGTCCTTGCTGGCGCGCATTGCGGCCGGACTGTTGAGCAGCAGGTTGTCGATCCACTGTTCGACTTTCTGTTCCAGCTCGGCACTTGCATAGCTCTCTGACAACAAGCCGATTTCCCGGGCCCGTTGCCCGCCGAAGCGCTCGGCGGTCAAGGCATAGCGACGGGTCGCGCGCTCGCCAATGGCTTGCACCACGAACGGGCTGATCACCGCCGGCGCCAGGCCGATGCGCACTTCCGACAGGCAGAACTGCGCGTCATCGGCACCGATGGCCATGTCGCAGCAACTGATCAGGCCCAGCGCGCCACCAAAGGCTGCGCCTTGTACCACCGCCAGGGTCGGAATTTTCAGTTTGGCCAGGTTGTACATCAACTCCGCCAGTTCCCGGGCGTCATCGAGGTTGGTGGCGTAATCGAGCTCGGCCGATTGCTGCATCCAGGCCAGGTCAGCGCCGGCGCTGAAATGCTTGCCGCGACCGCGCACGATCAGGAACCGCAGGCTGGCATCGCTCGCGACTTTGTCGAGGGCGAGGATCAGTTCGCGGATCATTTCGGCGTTGAAGGCGTTGTTCTTTTCTTCGCGGCTGAGCCACAGCG
The DNA here is from genome assembly GCF_054668325.1 of Pseudomonas sp. S2_F07. Lineage (NCBI taxonomy): Bacteria > Pseudomonadati > Pseudomonadota > Gammaproteobacteria > Pseudomonadales > Pseudomonadaceae > Pseudomonas > Pseudomonas sp. S2_F07. The sequence continues at coordinate 1,656,325 of NZ_CP162758.1, read as the reverse complement.
TGGCAAAACCACGGGGGTCGGTCAGCAGTTCGAGGGTGTTGAAGTCGCTCATATTCGTCCGTCTCCACGGTCCTTGTGGGAGCGGGCTTGCTCGCGAAGAACGATAACGCGGTGCATCAGATGAACCGCGGCGAATCCTTCGCGAGCAAGCCCGCTCCCACAGAAAATCACATCCGGAACACGCCGAAGCGGCTCGGTTCGATTGGCGCGTTCAACGACGCGGACAAGGCCAGGGCCAGTACGTCGCGGGTCTGGGCCGGGTCGATGACACCGTCGTCCCACAGGCGTGCGCTGGAATAGTAGGGGTGACCCTGTTCTTCGTACTGGTCGAGGATCGGTTGCTTGATCTCGGCTTCCTGCTCGGCGCTGAAACCCTGGCCGCTGCGTTCGGCCTGCTCGCGTTTGACCTGCACCAGCACGCCGGCCGCCTGTTCGGCACCCATCACGCCGATGCGCGCATTCGGCCACATCCACAAGAAGCGCGGATCGTAGGCGCGGCCGCACATGCCGTAGTTACCGGCGCCGAAACTGCCGCCGATGATCACGGTGAACTTCGGCACCTTGGCGCAGGCCACAGCGGTCACCAGTTTCGCGCCGTGCTTGGCGATGCCGCCGGCCTCGTACTTCTGGCCGACCATGAAGCCAGTGATGTTCTGCAGGAACAGCAGCGGGATGCCGCGCTGGCAAGCCAGTTCGATGAAGTGCGCGCCTTTCTGCGCCGCTTCAGCGAACAGGATGCCGTTGTTGGCGAGGATCGCGATCGGGTAACCGTGCAGGTAGGCAAAACCGCAGACCAGGGTTGTCCCGAACAGCGCCTTGAATTCGTCGAACACCGAACCATCCACCAGCCGCGCAATCACTTCGCGCACGTCGAACGGTTGCTTGGCATCGGCCGGGACCACGCCGTACAACTCGTCGCTGCTGTAGAGCGGGGCGATGGGTGTGCGTTGCTGAACCTCACCTTGCTTGCGCCAGTTGAGGTTGGCGACGCTGCGGCGGGCCAGGGCCAGGGCGTGTTCATCGCTCTCGGCATAATGGTCGGCCACCCCGGAAATCTTGCAGTGCACATCGGCCCCGCCGAGGTCTTCGGCACTGACCACTTCACCGGTCGCGGCTTTCACCAGCGGCGGACCGGCGAGGAAGATCGTCGCTTGCTCGCGGACCATGATCGCTTCGTCGGCCATCGCCGGGACATAGGCGCCGCCAGCAGTGCAGGAGCCCATGACCACGGCAATCTGCGGAATGCCCATGGCGCTCATGTTGGCCTGGTTGAAGAAGATCCGCCCGAAGTGCTCGCGGTCCGGGAACACTTCATCCTGGCGCGGCAGGTTGGCGCCGCCAGAGTCCACCAGGTAGATGCACGGCAGGCGGTTCTGTTGGGCGATGGTCTGGGCGCGCAGGTGTTTTTTCACCGTCAACGGGTAATACGAGCCACCTTTGACCGTGGCGTCGTTGGCGACGATCATGCATTCGACGCCTTCCACACGGCCGATCCCGGCAATCACGCCAGCGGCGGGGACGTCTTCGCCATACACCTCGTACGCCGCCAGTTGGCTGATCTCCAGAAACGGCGAACCCGGATCGAGCAGGCGGTTGATGCGCTCGCGGGGCAGCAGTTTGCCCCGCGAGGTGTGGCGTTCCTGAGCCTTCGGGCCGCCACCTTGCGCCACTTGGGCGAGCAGGGTGTGCAACGCGTCGACCTGCTTGAGCATCGCCGCGCTGTTGGTGGCGAACTCCGCTGAACGAGGGTTGAGCTGGGTATGCAGGATAGCCATGGACAGCTCCGTTTAGCGGGTTTCGTTGAACAGTTCGCGACCGATCAGCATGCGACGGATCTCACTGGTGCCCGCGCCGATTTCGTACAGCTTGGCGTCACGCAACAGGCGACCGGCCGGGAATTCATTGATGTAGCCGTTGCCACCGAGAATCTGGATCGCGTCGAGGGCCATTTGCGTGGCGCGTTCGGCGCTGTAGAGGATCACGCCGGCGGCGTCCTTGCGGGTGGTTTCGCCGCGCTCGCAGGCCTGGGCCACGGCGTACAGGTAGGCGCGGCTGGCGTTGAGCTGGGTGTACATGTCGGCGACCTTGCCCTGGATCAGCTGGAATTCGCCGATGCTTTGGCCGAACTGCTTGCGGTCGTGGATGTACGGCACGATCAGATCCATGCAGGCCTGCATGATCCCGGTCGGGCCGCCGGACAGTACAACGCGCTCGTAATCGAGGCCGCTCATCAGCACCTTCACGCCGCCGTTGAGCACGCCGAGGATGTTTTCTTCCGGCACTTCGACGTCATCGAAGAACAGCTCGCAGGTGTTCGAACCGCGCATGCCGAGCTTGTCGAACTTGTTGCTGCGGCTGAAGCCTTTCCAGTCGCGTTCGACGATGAAGGCGGTGATGCCGTGGGGGCCCTTTTCCAGGTCGGTCTTGGCGTAGATCACGTAGGTGTTGGCGTCCGGACCGTTGGTGATCCAGGTCTTGCTGCCGTTGAGCACGTACTTGTCGCCGCGTTTGTCGGCGCGCAGTTTCATCGACACCACGTCGGAACCGGCATTTGGCTCGCTCATGGCCAGGGCGCCGATGTGCTCGCCGCTGATCAGCTTGGGCAGGTATTTGGCTTTCTGTTCGTGGTTGCCGTTGCGGTTGATCTGGTTGACGCACAGGTTGGAGTGCGCGCCATAGGACAGGGCCACCGAGGCCGAGCCACGGCTGATTTCTTCCATCGCCACCACGTGGGCCAGGTAACCCAGGCCGGCACCGCCGTACTCTTCCGGCACGGTAATGCCCAGCAGGCCCATGTCGCCGAATTTGCGCCACAGGTCGGCGGGGAACAGGTTGTCGATGTCGATCTGAGCGGCGCGCGGGGCGATCTCTTTGGCGACGAAGGACTGAACCTGATCGCGCAGCATGTCGATGGTTTCACCGAGGGCAAAGTTCAGGGATGGATAGCTCATGGGTCACCTTTTGGCTTTTTTTGTAGGGCGGGGAGGGCCGTGATTTGGTTCTCACCTTTACGTTAACGTAAGCCTGTGACGAATGGCTGTCAATCACCCTTTACGTTAACGTCAACTTGAGCGAGAGTAGAGCCAGTTCAAGATAGAACGCGGACCTACCCTGTGGGACCGCCGGTAGCCCATAAATAAAGACAATAGGGGTCGTCATGGATCAACCCAGTGCAAGCCCGCAACGCAGTTACACCCGTGGTTCCCAGGACAAAGCCTTGCTGGCGATGACCATCGGCCAGGCATTCGACAACACGGTTGCGCAGTACCCGGACGGGGAGGCGCTGGTGGTGCGCCATCAGCAGCTGCGTTACACCTGGCGGCAATTGGCCGAGGCCGCGGACCTGCACGCCAGAGCATTGCTGGCGCTGGGGCTGCAAGCCGGGGACCGCCTCGGCATCTGGGCGCCGAACTGTGCACAGTGGTGCATCAGCCAGGTTGCCACCGCGAAAATCGGCGTGATCCTGGTCAACATCAACCCGGCGTATCGCAGTTCCGAACTCGAATACGTGTTGAAGCAGTCCGGCTGCCAATGGCTGGTATGTGCCGGGGCCTTCAAGTCCTCGGACTATCACTCGATGCTGCAAGGCCTGGTGCCGGAGTTGGCGGAGCAATCCATCGGCAAGTTACAGAGCGGGCGGTTGCCGGAGTTGCGTGGCGTCATCAGCCTGGATGCACAGCCGCCGTCGGGGTTCCTGCCATGGTCGCAACTGGCCGATCTGGCGGGCAGCGTGACGGTCGAGCAACTGCATGAACGCCAGGACAGCCTGCATTTCGATCAGCCGGTCAATATCCAGTACACCTCCGGCACCACCGGTTTTCCCAAGGGCGCGACCCTCAGTCACTACAACATTCTCAACAACGGTTACATGGTCGGCGAAAGCCTGGGCCTGACCGCCGCGGATCGCCTGGTGATCCCGGTGCCGCTGTATCACTGCTTCGGCATGGTCATGGGTAACCTCGGCTGCATCACCCATGGCAGTACGATGATTTACCCGAACGACGCGTTCGATCCGTTGCTGACCCTCGGCGCCGTGGCCGAAGAAAAAGCCACCGCGCTGTACGGCGTACCGACCATGTTCATCGCCATGCTTGACCAACCGCAACGTGCCCAGTTCGACCTGTCGAGCCTGCGCACCGGGATCATGGCGGGTGCGACCTGTCCTATCGAGGTGATGCGCCGGGTCATCAGCGAAATGCACATGAGCGAAGTGCAGATTGCCTACGGCATGACGGAAACCAGTCCGGTGTCGCTGCAGACCGGTCCTTCAGACGATCTGGAACTGCGCGTGACCACCGTCGGCCGCACCCAGCCGCAACTGGAAAGCAAGATCATCGACGAAGCGGGCAACCTGGTGCCACGTGGCACCATCGGCGAGCTGTGCACCCGCGGTTACAGCGTGATGCTCGGTTACTGGAACAACCCCGAAGGCACGGCAGACGCCATCGATCAGGCAGGGTGGATGCACACCGGTGACCTGGCAAGCATGAACGACGAGGGTTACGTGTGCATTGCCGGGCGCAACAAAGACATGATCATCCGTGGCGGTGAGAACATCTACCCACGGGAGCTGGAAGAGTTTTTCTTCACTCACCCGGCCGTTGCCGACGTGCAGGTGATTGGCATTCCTTGCTCGCGCTACGGCGAAGAGATCGTCGCCTGGATCAAGTTCCACCCCGGCCACAGCGCCACCGAGCAAGAGCTGCAAGCCTGGTGCAAGGAGCGCATTGCGCACTTCAAGACGCCGCGCTACTTCAAGTTCGTCGAGGAATTTCCGATGACGGTGACCGGCAAGATCCAGAAATTCAGGATGCGCGAGATCAGTATCGAGGAGCTCAAAGCGATACGGTAGGAGCTGCCGAAGGCTGCGATCTTTTAGGGTTGGCGAAGGTCAAGATCAAAAGATCGCAGGCTGCGCCAGCTCCTACAAGGTTGTGATTCTCTTGGAGATCTCAAATGCCAGACAGCACAAAGGGGAGCCGAAGCTCCCCTTTAATTTTCGTTGCGCGTGCTCTTTTTTTATTATTGAGGGTCGGTCTGTTTTTGTTTTTGGCAACCGTTGCCCTTTACCGCTGTTTTTGGCGATCCCCATTCGGGATCAAGAGCAAACGTATTTTTTTGAGCGCTGATCTACTTTCTCGCTGAGCGATCCAACCAGTACGGGAGCTACCTGAAGGTAGTTTTATTATTCTCTGTCCGGTTGCGGGTAACTCCGAAAAGCACCCTGAAAAGCACATCTTCTCCAAAAAAATCTGTTAGCTGCGTCTCTGCCGTGTTGTTTTTGTTATGTCAGAGTCGTTACGTCTTGTTTTTATTAGGTTTGCCGCAATTTTTTTATTCTTGTTATGCGATAGATATAGCAGGAGGCATGCCAGCTTTTTAAAAGCCTTTAAAATCAATGGCTTGGAAAATTGTAGGGTTTTTCGCCTCAGGCAAAACCCTACAATTTGTTTCCGTGTTACTCGCTTGCGCCCACGTTTCGGACACAGCGGTAACACCCGGACACACACAGCGTACTCACTGTGCGCTGCGAGCCTTGGCCACGCGGGAACCGGTAGGGCGACCCAGGACCGTGCAAATCTGCTGACCGGCGAGCATCAAGGCGTCGAGGTCGATTCCGCTGTCGATGCCCAGGCCGTTGAGCAGGTAAACCACGTCTTCGGTGGCGACGTTACCGCTGGCGCCCCTGGCGTAGGGGCAACCGCCGAGACCGGCGATGGAACTGTCGAACACCGAGATGCCTTCCAGCAGGCTGGCATAGATGTTGGCCACAGCCTGGCCGTAGGTGTCGTGGAAGTGCCCTGCGAGTTTCTCCCGGGGCACATCTTTCGATACCACTTCAAACATCCTGCGGGTTGCGCCAGCGGTGCCGGTGCCGATGGTGTCCCCCAGCGAGACCTCATAGCAGCCCATGGCATACAACTCGCGGGCGACCACGGCGACCTGCTCCGGGGCGACGCTACCTTCATAGGGGCAGCCCAGCACACAGGACACATACCCGCGCACGGTTACGCCATGTTGTCTGGCGGCGTCCATGATCGGCCCGAAACGCTCCAGGCTTTCGCTGATCGAGCAATTGATGTTGCGCCGGGAAAACGCCTCGGACGCCGCCGCGAACACTGCGACTTCCTTGACCCCGGCGGCGAGGGCATCTTCGAAGCCGCGCAGGTTGGGGGCGAGCGCACCGTAGACCACGCCCGGTTTGCGCTGGATCTGCGCGAAGACCTCGGCGGAGCCGGCCATCTGCGGCACCCACTTGGGCGAAACGAAACTGCCGACTTCTATATAGCCGAGCCCGGCTGCGGTCAGCGCATCGACCAGTTGCACCTTGTCGGTAACACTGATGGGTTGGGCTTCATTTTGCAGGCCGTCGCGTGGGCCGACTTCGACAATGCGTACGTGGGTGGGGAGGGACATAAGAGATTCACCTGTAGTCATGGTGAGTGGGAATCTAATGTGGGAGCGGGCTTGCTCGCGAAGGCGCCGGGTCAGTCGACATCAGTGTTGAATGACAAACCGTTTTCGCGAGCAAGCCCGCTCCCACAGGGAATTGTGTCGGGTTACTGAACCGATTCCTGGCTTTTGAGCGTCTGCTCCAACGCCTGCACGCAGCGTTCTTCAGCGGTATCAAGCTCGAGTTTCATCTGTTCGATGTCGAGCATTTGCTGTTCAAGCTGCTCCCTGCGCTCGCTGATTTTCGCCAGCATGCTGTGCAGTTGCTTGGTGTTACCGCTGGACGGGTCGTAGAGTTCGATCAGTTCGCGGCATTCCGCCAGCGAGAAACCGATGCGCTTGCCCCGCAGGATCAGCTTCAGGCTGACCTTGTCGCGGGGCGAGTAAATGCGTTCCTGGCCACGGCGCTCGGGGCTGAGCAGGCCTTGCTCTTCATAAAAGCGAATGGCGCGGGTGGTGATGTCGAGCTCGCGGGCGAGGTCGGAAATGCTGTAGGTCTGGCTGCTCATGGGCGCGCTCGCAAAAGGTCATGGCGCTAAGCTAATGTCAGGTTGACGTTTACGTCAAGGGGCGAAAAAGGATCGCAGCCTGCGGCAGCTCCTACAGGAAAATGCATATCCATGTAGGAGCTGCCGCAGGCTGCGATCTTTTGAACGGCTTTACACCGTTTTAGTGTCGAGCTTTTTCTCCTGCGCCGTCACCTGCTGGCACAACTCGATCATCTGCTCGCGCATCCAGCGGTTTGCCGGGTCCTGGTCGGTGCTTTCGTGCCAGTAGAGGTGGGTTTCCACCGGCGGCACGTCGTTGACCGGCAGATTAAAGGCGTGCAGATCGTTACGGCGGGCAAAGCGTTCCGGCACGGTCATGACCATATCGGTCTGCTGCATCACCTGTGATGCCATCAGGTAATGCTGGGAGCGCAGGGCGATCTTGCGCTGGATGCCCATCTTGCCCAGCGCCAGGTCGACATAGCCGAGGCCGCTGCGGCGGCTGGAAATATGGATGTGGGTCAGGCCCAGGTAATCATCCAGCGTGAGTTTCTCCTTGCCCGCCAGCGGATGCCCCTTGCGCATGGCACACACGTAGCGGTCCTCCATCAACTTGACGTGACGCACCTGCGGGTCGGTGTTGAGCGGCGCATCCACCGCAAAGTCGAGGCGACCGGCCGCCAGCTCCTTGGTGGTTTCCCGGCGTTTGGACAGGAAACTTTCGATGATCACCGCTGGCGCCAGGCGGCGCAGGCGCTGGAACAGCGGCGGCAGGATCACCGCTTCGGTGAGGTCGGTCATGCTGATGCGATAGGTCTTGACCGCTTGCTGCGGGTTGAAAATACGGCTTTCCTGCACCGACACGCGCAGCAGCGAGAGCGCGTTGCGCACCGGGCCGATGATGTTCTGCGCCATGGGTGTGGGCACCATGCCCTGGGCGGTGCGCACGAACAACGGGTCGTTGAAGGTCTCGCGCAACCGGGCCAGAGCGTTCGACACCGCTGGCTGGGTAATGCCCACAATCTGCCCGGCACGGGTCAGGTTGGCTTCGGTGTAGATCGCGTCGAAGACGATGAAAAGGTTGAGATCGACCTTGCTCAGATTCATTACGCGGCTCTCTTATTGTGTGGGCGGACTGACCGTGACGATCAGTCGATCATATATCGGTGATGAATGTTTATACACGCCGAGAATAGGCTAGGTAAATTATCAACGCTGTTCTAGCATCGATACATGACCTAAACAACCTCCCCCAAGAAGGTATCTCGCTCATGGATTTCGCTTATTCGCCCAAGGTTCAGGAACTGCGTGAGCGCGTAACAGCGTTCATGGACACCTACGTCTATCCCGCCGAAGCCGTGTTCGAGCGCCAGGTCGCCGAGGGCGATCGCTGGCAGCCGACCGCGATCATGGAAGAACTCAAACTCAAGGCCAAGGCCGAGGGCCTGTGGAATTTGTTTCTGCCTGAGTCCGAGCTTGGTGCCGGCCTGACCAACCTCGAATACGCGCCATTGGCGGAAATCATGGGCCGTTCGCTGCTCGGGCCAGAGCCGTTCAACTGCTCGGCACCCGACACCGGCAACATGGAAGTGCTGGTGCGTTACGCCAACGAAGAGCAGAAACAGCGCTGGCTCGAACCCTTGCTGCGCGGCGAGATCCGCTCGGCGTTCGCCATGACCGAACCGGACGTAGCGTCCTCCGACGCCACTAACATGGCCGCCCGTGCCGTGCGCGATGGCGACGAGTGGGTGATCAACGGCAAAAAATGGTGGACGTCAGGTGCTTGCGACCCGCGCTGCAAGATCCTGATCTTCATGGGCCTGAGCAATCCCGACGCACCGCGCCATGCCCAGCACTCGATGATTCTGGTGCCGGTGGATGCGCCAGGCGTGAAGATCGTGCGTCCGCTGCCGGTGTTCGGATACGACGATGCGCCTCATGGTCACGCTGAAGTACATTTCGAAAACGTGCGGGTGCCGTACGAAAACGTCCTGTTGGGCGAAGGACGCGGCTTCGAAATCGCACAAGGTCGCCTTGGCCCTGGCCGGATTCACCACTGCATGCGTTCGATCGGCATGGCCGAGCGCGCACTGGAACTGATGTGCAAGCGCTCGGTGAGCCGTACTGCGTTCGGCAAGCCTCTGGCACGTTTGGGCGGCAACATCGACAAGATCGCCGACTCGCGGATGGAAATCGACATGGCACGTCTGCTGACGTTGAAAGCGGCGTATATGATGGACACTGTCGGCAACAAAGTGGCGAAAAGCGAGATCGCGCAGATCAAGGTCGTCGCGCCGAACGTGGCGCTGCGGGTGATCGACCGGGCGATCCAGATCCATGGCGGGGCAGGGGTTTCAAACGATTTCCCGCTGGCCTACATGTACGCGATGCAGCGCACCCTGCGCCTGGCCGACGGCCCGGACGAAGTGCACCGTGCGGCGATCGGCAAGTTCGAAATCGGCAAATATGTGCCGAAGGAGATGATGCGCAGCGGGAATTAAGAAAAGCTAAAAGTTCGCAGCCTTCGGCAACTCCTACAGGATATGCGTACATCTGTAGGAGCTGCCGAAGGCTGCGATCTTTTCAATACACCCAAACCTCAACCCGCCGATTCTTGATCCTTCCCTCATCGGCGCTATTGGCCGCCACCGGCATTTCGGCACCGAATCCGCGAATTTCGCGAAACACCACGCCGCTCTTCACCAACTCCCGTCGTACCGCCATGGCCCGCAGCTTCGAGAGCAGATCGGCGCGCGTCGGGTCGCTCTTGGCATCGCCAAAACCCACCAGTGTCACTTGCCCGGACATTTTGTCTTGCTGCTTTATATAGTCGAGCACTCGCGTCAGGTCTTGCCGCGCTTTGTTGTCCAGGCTGGCACTGCCTTCTTCGAAGCGAAAATTCACCGACAACCGTTGGGCATGACGACTGAGGGACTGGTATCCCTCGGGCATCAACGCATTGGGGGTAACGGCCATGGCCTGGACGGTCTGGGCAATAAAGCCGTTGGCGGCGACAATCGCTTGCCCTTTGCTGCTTTGGGCATAGGCCACCAGCGCTTGGGCCCAGGGATTTTTTTCCGTCGGTGGCAGGTAAAAGAACAACCGACGGGACAGCGGATAATCTTCGGTGGCAATCAGGCTGTTGAGCGGCGGCATGGCTTGTGATTGACCGTCGATAATGGCCACGGCCTTGGCTTGGCGCACGTAGGGCAAGCCGATAAAACCGATGCCTTGCGGGTCTGCGCTGACCGCATCGGACAGTTGCTCGCTGGACTCGAAGCGTTTCGCCGCGCTGCCGAGGGTTTTCCCACGGCCGCTAAGGACCAGTTCCTTGAAGGTGTCGTAGGTCCCGGACTGATCATCCCGCGCGTACAGATGAATCGGCCCGCCGCGACCGCCGATGTCTTCCCAGGACTTCACCTCGCCACTGAAAATGCGCGCCAGTTGCACGGTGTCGAGTTGGTTCAGCGGATTGTCCGGGTGAAGGATGATCGCCAGGCCATCGATGGCGATGACCTGTTCGGCGCTCGGGCTTTTCAGGTCGCCGAGGGATTGCAGGCTGGCCAGTTCGCTGTCCTTGATCGGGCGCGACGAGGCGGCCAGATCGGCGCTGGCTGTTTTTAGTGCGGTGAAACCGGTACTTGAACCGTGGGCCGCCACTTCCACCACGATCCGACGGCCCTGAACGGTTTCGCCAACGATGCGCAGTTCGTTGGCGGCGTTCGGGGTTTCCCGATGGATCTTGCGCAGGCCCTGTTCACTGAGCAGGCCCTCGACCAGCGCCGGTCCCAATGCCGCGCCGATGGTGTTGGAACCCTGAATCCGCAGCACCGTGCCGTGTTCGGGTGTCGGCAAGTCGCCGGCCGAGGCCGCTTGCGACAAGCCTGTGCACAGCATCATCAAGAACAACACGCGCAGCATCATGCCGGCACCTTACATAACCAAAGGAGGTGTCGGGAGATTAAGTCAGTAAGGTTTCCGAAAGATGACAGTCAAAAGATCGCAGCCTGCGGCAGCTCCTACGGGCATATGTAGGAGCTGCCGCAGGCTGCGATCTTGTGTTTTTTAGCTCAATTCAAGCCAGATCGGCGCATGGTCCGAAGGTTTTTCCATGCCACGCAGTTCGTAGTCCACACCGGCGGCCTTCACCCGTGGCAGCAAGCCGTGGGAGGCGAGGATCAGGTCGATGCGCAGGCCGCGCTTGGGCTCGTCTTCGAAGCCACGGCTGCGATAGTCGAACCAGCTGAAGGTGTCGCTCACGTCCGGGTTCAGGTGACGGAAACTGTCCACCAGGCCCCAGTTCTTCAGGCGGGCCATCCACTCGCGCTCTTCCGGCAGGAAGCTGCATTTGCCGGTTTTCAGCCAGCGCTTCATATTGTCCGGACCGATGCCGATGTCGCAGTCTTCCGGGGAAATGTTCACATCGCCCATCACCACCAGCGGCTGGTCGTTCTTGAACTGGCTTTCCAGCAATTGCTGCAAGTCGCCGTAGAAGCGCTCCTTGGCCGGGAACTTGGTCGGGTGGTCGCGGCTTTCGCCCTGTGGGAAATAACCGTTCATGATGGTCACCGGCACACCGTTGGCGTCGGCGAAGGTGCCCCAGATGAAGCGCCGCTGGGCGTCTTCTTCATCGGTGGCAAAACCTTTATGCAGGGCCAGGGGCTCCTGGCGCGAGAGCAGGGCGACGCCGTAATGGCCTTTTTGCCCGTGGAAATACACGTGATAACCCAGGGCCTGCACCTCGGCCAGCGGGAACTGTTCGTCGTGGACCTTGGTTTCCTGCAAGCCGATCACATCGGGCTGGTGCTTTTCGATCAGCGCCGCCAGCTGATGGGGACGGGCACGCAGCCCGTTGATGTTGAAGGAAACGATCTTCATGGTCGGCAGTCCTGGCAAAAGGGCGATGCTAGCTGACATGTGGGAATCGGGCCAGTGTGGGGTGAGGGGATTCGGCTGTGCCTGTCAGTTGTGTATGGGCAGTGATGGCCCTTTCGCGAGCAAGCCCGCTCCCACAAAAGCAAGGCCGGCTCATCACCTGTGGGAGCGGGCTTGCTCCGGGCGGCGTTCCGACGAAGGCGATTACATTGCCTACACTCATTTCGGATCTGTAAGGAACTGTGTCAGCACCGACAGGCTCGTAACAACAAGAGCGCAGCCGCCCGAGCTGTGCTGGGGAGATCAACCGTCATGCCCGAAACCTCGACCGCCATCGCCGATATTCACATGCTCGACAGCGGTTACGCCCGCGAAGCGCGTTCGCTGCTGTACCAGGCTTATCGACACGAGCCGACCTTCGGCTATCTGTTCGAAGCCGAGCGCCCCGGCTATGAACAGCGGGTTCGCGCCACCGTGCGCGAACTGGTGAGCCAGCACTTTCTCCAGGACCTGCCGGCCATCGGCCTGCTGGTCAACGACCGCCTGATCGGCATCGCCCTGATCGCACCGCCGCAACGTCGTCTCGGCGTCACCGAAAGTTGGGCCTGGCGCCTGCGCATGGTGCTCAGCACGGGATTTCGCTGCACCCGTCGCTACCTCGAATATCACGCTGCCGTGGAGGCCTGCGTGCCGAACGAATCGGTGCACGTCCTGCCGTTGCTGGGGGTTCATCCACAGTTCCAGGGCAAACACTTCGGCGAACAACTGTTGCAAGCCGTGCACAACTGGTGCGCCGTGGATGAAAACTCACAGGGCGTGATCCTCGATACCGGGAACCCTCGCTACCTGGAGTTCTATAAGCGCCAGGGCTATCAGGAGATTGGTGAAGTTGCCGTAGGACCGATTCGCGAGCACGTGTTTTTTCACCCCAATCCCCAGGTGTTACATACTGCAACCGCTTGATCGGCGAACTTTCCGGGTAAGTCAGGCTCTATCACGCTCTCAAGCTCGTGATAGCATCCGCGCCTATGAAGTTTCCAGGAAGAATTACCAGTGGTGTGCTGATGCTGATGACCAGCTGCGCAGCGCTGGCACAAAGTGAATTGGATGTGCGGATCAAACCGTCCAATGATGAGCTGAAGGCCAATATCGAAGGCTATATCGGCAACCTCGGCGATCGCGATGAAGAAGCGTTGCTGCGCTTCAGCCGTGGCGCCGAAGAGCAGGCGCGCAAGGCCGCCCAGGCCTTGGGTTATTACCAGCCGCACATCGACAGCGAAGTGAAGGGCGGCGAAAAGCCGCGCCTGGTGCTTACGGTCGACCCCGGCGAGCCGGTGCACTTGCGCAACGTCACGGTGCGTGTCGACGGTCCGGCAGCTTCCCTCAAGGCCTTTCGAATCCCCAAGGGCGACACGCTCAAGCCCGGTGCCGTGCTCAACCATGGGCATTACGAGGACGCCAAGCGTCTGATCCAGAATCAGGCTTCGCGCTATGGTTTTTTCAGCGGCCGGTTCACCCGTTCAAAACTGTCGGTCGACCCCCGTGCCGGCGTCGCCGATATCGAACTGATCTATGAAAGCGGTCCGCGCTATACCCTGGGCAAGGTCAGTTTCGAGGGCGATACACCGTTCGATGACGACCTGCTGCAACGCATGGTGCCGTTCAAGACCGGCACGCCGTATGACTCGGAACTGATCGCCGAACTCAATCAGAACCTGCAATCGAGCGGCTACTTCGAAGGCGTTCGCGTGGACGCGGCACCCACGGCGTCCAGGGACGAAGCAATCCCGGTGGACGTCAAGCTCGAAACCCGCAAACCGCGGACCATGGGCCTGGGCCTTGGCTTTTCCACCGACGTCGGTCCACGGGCCAAGGCCAACTGGACCCGGCACTGGGTCAACGCGCAAGGGCACAGTTATGGCTGGGAAACCGAAGTCTCGGCACCTCGGCAAAACGTCGGGCTGTTCTACGACATTCCGCTGGACCCGCCCCTGACCGACAAACTGCGTTTTGCCGGTGGCTACCAGAATGAAGACATCGCCGATAAGGAAAGCCACAGCAAGCTGCTGACCCTCGGTCCCGAGTGGCACAGCAAGTTGCCCAGCGGCTGGCAACGGGTGGTATCGCTGAAGTGGCAGCGCGAGGATTACCAACTGGGCGACGACTCGGGACTCAGTACCTTGCTGATGCCCGGTGTGAGCTATTCGTACCTCAAAAGCGACAACCGCATCGACCCGCACAACGGCTATCGCCTGCAATTCGAATCCAAAGTGGCCAAGGAAGGTTTGGGTTCCGACAGCAACCTGCTCTACGGCACGGCATTGGTCAAAGGCTTGACCACGGTGTTCGATAAACACCGCTTCCTCGGGCGGGTGCAGGTCGGCGGCAGTGCCACCAACGGCTTCAAATCGGTACCGCCATCGTTGCGCTTCTTCGCCGGTGGTGACCAGAGCGTGCGTGGCTACGATTATCAGAGCCTGTCCCCGGAAAACTCCGACGGCGACCGCATCGGTGGTCGCTACATGGTCGCCGCCAGTGCCGAATATCAGTATTCCGTCGCCGAAAAATGGCGGGTCGCGACCTTTGTCGATCAGGGCAATGCCTTCAACACACTCGAACTGCCGAACCTCAAGACCGGGGTCGGTATCGGCGTGCGCTGGGTATCGCCGGTGGGGCCGATCCGCCTCGACCTGGCCCACGCGCTGGACGACGATGGCGGCATTCGACTGCACTTTTCCATGGGGCCTGAGCTGTGAAGCGTGGTTTGAAAGCAACACTGCTGACAATGGCTGCGCTGGTGGCAGTGGTTGTCCTGACGCTGGCCACGGTGCTGGGCACGGCGACGGGCAGCCGCTGGGCGTTGGGCTTCGTGCCGGGCTTGACCCTGGACAACTTCCAGGGCCGGTTGGGCGGGCAGTGGAGTGCCGATCGGGTGCTGTGGCAGCAGGACAGCAACCAGGTTGAGCTGAGCAAAGTGATTTTCGCCTGGTCGCCGTTGTGCCTGACGCGAATGACCCTGTGCATCGAGCAGTTGCAGGCCGATCAGGTCAGCCTGACGTTCCCGCCGGGTGCCGAAGAGCCAGACAGCGGCCCGATAACGCTCCCGGAACTCAAGTTACCGTTGGCCCTCGAACTGGGGGAAATCAAGGTCGGCAGCCTGTTGTTCAACGGCAGCGAAGAACTCAAGGGTTTGCAACTGGCGGCGCACTGGACGGCGGCCGGCTTGAAGATCGACGCGGTGTCGATACAGCGCGATGACCTGAGCCTGAACCTGTCCGGACTGCTGCAACCCTCCGGCAACTGGCCCCTCAGCGCCTCCGGCAAACTGACGCTGTTGTCGACGCCAGAACCCCTGGCGCTGGCGCTGAAAGTCGATGGCGACCTGCTCAAGACCCTGAACCTGAAAGCCGACAGCAGCGGTTACCTCAACGGGCAACTGACCGGCGAACTGCAACCACTGGTGGAAAACCTGCCGGCCAAGGTGCGGATCACCGCCGATGGCTTCAAGCCCAGTGCCGATCTGCCGGATACCCTGCAACTCAATCAGCTGGAACTCACCGGCGCTGGTGACCTGAAGAACGGCTACGCGCTGCTCGGCAAAGCCACGCTGCCCGCCGAACAAGGGCCAGTCGCCCTGGCGCTGCAAGGCAAGGTTGACGCCAAGGGCGCGCAGATTGCCGCGCTGGACCTGACCGCCAACGACAAGCAAAGCCTCAAGCTCACAGGGCTTGTGGATTGGAGCAAGGGCCTGAGCGCCGAGGCGAAGATCGACTGGCTGGATTTCCCGTGGCACAGGCTCTATCCGCTTATCGACGAACCGCAAGTTGCGCTTCGCACGTTCACCGGCGAAGTCTCTTACACCGACGGCAAGTACCTCGGGCATTTCGTCGCCGCGGCGGACGGTCCGGCCGGCGCCTTCACCCTGGCCAGCCCGTTCGCGGGCGACCTGACGAAAATCTACCTGCAACAGATTCAACTCCAGGCCGGGCAGGGCAAGGCTGAGGGGCACCTGAACCTGCAATTCGCCGATGGCATTGCCTGGGACACCGCGCTGGATCTGTCGGCGATCAACCCTGCGTACTGGGTTGCGGAGCTGCCAGGCACACTGGCCGGGCCGTTGCGCAGCACGGGCGAGCTGAAAAACGAAACGCTCAGCCTCAATGCCGACCTGGATCTCAAGGGCAAGCTGCGCGGTCAGCCAGCGGTGATCCAGGCCAAGGCCGACGGCCGTGGCGAGCAATGGAACCTCAATACCCTGCAAGTTCGCCTCGGCGACAACAGCATCAGCGGCAAAGGCAGCCTGCAACAGAAACTCGCCGGCCAGATCGATCTCAAGCTACCGCGCCTGGCCCAGCTCTGGCCGCAACTGCGCGGCCAGCTCAATGGCCGCGTGGATGTCGCCGGCACGCTCAAGGCGCCCCAAGGCAAGCTTGACCTGCAAGGCTCGCAACTGGTTTTCCAGGACAATCGCCTGCAAAGCCTTAACCTGGACGCCACGCTGGACAGTGCGCAACGGGCGAAAATCGGCCTCAAGGGCAGCGGCATCCAGGCCGGCGACACTGCACTGGGAACCCTGACCGCCAGCGGCCAGGGCGACATCAAGAACCAGAAGCTGAGCCTCGACCTGCAAGGGCCGAAGCTGAAACTGGCGCTGGGGCTGGACGGTGCGCTGGACAAAGGCAACTGGCGCGGGCGCCTGGCCAGTGGTGATATCCAGGCCGGTGGCCAGGACTGGAAGCTGCAAGGGCCGGCGAAACTCGAACGCCTGGCGGACGGCAAGATCAGCTTTGGAGCCCATTGCTGGGCATCCGGCCAGGCCAGCCTGTGCGGTGAAGACTCGCGCCTGATGCCCGAGCCAAAGTTGCGTTATCACCTCAAGCAATTCCCGATCGACAGTCTCGCGCAGTGGTTGCCGAAGGATTTCGCCTGGCAGGGCCGGCTCAATGCCGACCTGCAACTGGACCTGCCGGCCAGTGGCCCGAACGGCCAGGTCAGCGTCGATGCCGGCGGCGGCACATTGCGCATCAAGGACAAGGACCAGTGGCTGGACTTCCCGTACCAGACCCTGAAACTCACCAGCAAACTCACGCCCAAGCGCATCGACAGCGAGCTCAACTTCGTCGGCGGCAAACTCGGCGAACTGATGGTGCAAGCGCAGCTCAATCCGCTGCCAAAGAACAAGCCGTTGAGCGGCTCGTTCCGTTTGAGCGGGCTGGACCTGTCGGTGGCGCGACCGTTCGTGCCGATGGTCGAGAAACTGACCGGGCGCTTGAATGGCAGCGGCACGATTTCCGGTGGGCTGCTGGCGCCGCAGGTCAATGGCAGTCTGCAACTCAGCGACGGTCAGATCTCCGGGCCTGAATTGCCGATGGAGCTGAAAAACCTGCACGTTCAAGCGCTCATCGCCGGTGAAAGCGTGCAATTGAACGGTGGCTGGAACAGCGGCAAGGCCGGGCAGGGCAGCCTGAATGGCAACATCGCCTGGGGCCAGGCGCTGGTGGTGGACCTGGCGCTCAAGGGGGCGCAACTGCCGGTCACCGTCGAGCCTTACGCCAAGCTGGAAGTGGCACCGGACCTGAAGATCTCGATGAAGGGCGACGAACTGGCCATCGCCGGCAAAGTGCTGGTGCCCGGGGGCGACATCACCATTCGCGAGTTGCCGCCGTCGACGGTCAAGGTTTCCGATGACACGGTGATCATCGGTCAGCAGACCGAGGAGGGCAAAGCACCGCTGGCAATGAAGATGGACATCGAAGTGCTGGTCGGCGAGGACAAGCTGAGCTTTGCAGGATTTGGCCTGACCGCAAATGTCCAGGGGCATGTGCACATCGGCGACAACATGGACACCCGCGGCGAACTGTGGCTTAACGACGGCCGATATCGCGCCTACGGCCAGCGGCTTTCGGTGCGCCGGGCGCGCTTGCTGTTTGCCGGGCCCATCGATCAGCCGTACCTGGACATCGAGGCCATTCGCAAGACCGACGACATCATCGCCGGCATTCGTTTGAGTGGCAGCGCCGAACAGCCGACCACGCAGATCTTCTCCGAGCCGGCCATGAGTCAGGAGCAGGCCCTGTCCTATCTGGTGCTCGGGCGTCCGCTGAGCAGCAATGGCGAAGACAACAACATGCTCGCCCAGGCGGCTCTCGGGTTGGGCTTGATGGGCAGCTCCGGGGTGACCAGCGGCATCGCCAAGAACCTGGGCATCCAGGACTTCCAGCTCGACACCCAGGGCAGTGGCGACGCCACCAGCGTGGTGGCCAGTGGCAATATTTCCGAAAAGCTCAGCCTGCGCTACGGTGTCGGCGTGTTCGAACCGGCCAACACCATTGCCTTGCGCTACAAGCTGAGCAAGAAGGTCTACCTCGAAGCCGCGGGTGGCGTGGCCAGTTCGCTGGATATCTTCTACAAGCGGGATTTCTAGTCCCTTCAAAATCAAAAGATCGCAGCCTTCGGCAGCTCCTATAGGGTTTTGTGTACACCTGTAGGAGCTGCCGAAGGCTGCGATCTTTTTGCTTATATCCGATGCCTTTAGTCAACTAAATACAAAGCTTCCTAACTATTGCGTTGACATTCGCTGCTTAGGCAGTAATATCTCGACATACATTCACTGCCTAGGCAGCTAATTGGTGGTCAGATGAAACATTTCTCTCCAGACGATTTCCAGAATTGCCATCTCGGTTTGTTGCTCGGACGCGCCGCGCTGCTCAAGGACCGGATCATCGACACCCACATGGAACCCCACGGCATCACCGCCGCGCAGTTCAAAGTGTTGATCATCATCGCCCAGTTCGGCGTCGATTCGCCGGGCGAGTTGTGCCGTCACCTGTCCCTGGACAGCGGCTCGATGACGCGCATGCTCGATCGTCTGGAACAGAAAGGTTTCCTTGCCCGGCAACGCTCCGAGGCGGATCGTCGTCAGGTGCAGTTGGTACTGACCGAAGAAGGGCAGAAGCTGGCCGACCGCCTGCCGAACATCGGCGCCGAAGCCATGAATGAACTGGCCGGCGCCATCACTCCGGACGAACTGAAAACCCTGGAGCTGATCCTGAAGAAAATTCTGGTGGCAGCCGGTGACGCGATCACCCTGCTGCGGGTAGGTGACAAATGAGCAGTAACCCCTTGCGTACCGGCCTGAGCCTGGTGCTGTTGGCCATGAGCGTCGCCGGTTGCGCCAGTTACAGCGGCCTGAAAACCGAAGGTGTCAGCCTTGACGCGAAGACCCTCAAGGCCGGGCAGTCCCTCAGCGGTGTGACGTTGTCACCCGCGGCCTGGCCGAAAAGCGACTGGTGGAAAAGCCTCGGCGACCCGCAACTCGACGGCCTGATCCGCGAGGCCTTGCGCGACAGCCCGGACATGCAGATCGCCGACGCCCGTGCCCATCAGGCCAGCGCTGCCGCTTCCGCCGCCGACGCCGAGCGGATGCCGACCCTGGATGCCAGCGCCGGTGTCAGTCGCTCACGCCTGGCCCGGGACCAGGATCCGCTCGGGCAGGGTGACGCGTACGCCACCGTGCGCAACATCAGCACCAGCTTCAACTACAACTTCGACCTGTGGGGCGGTCAGCGCGATGCCTGGGAAGCGGCCCTCGGCCAGGCCCGCGCCGCCGAAGTCGACCAGCAGGCTGCGCAACTGACCCTGGCCGCCGATGTCGCCCGGGCCTATAGCGATCTTGGCCAGGCACACATCGTCTATGACCTGTCCAGCGAAGACCTCAAGCGCACCCGGCAAATGCTCGACCTGAGCCAGCGACGCCTGACTGCCGGGATCGACAGCCAGTACCAGTTCCAGCAGACCGAAAGCCTGGAAGCCACTTCCCAGGCCAACCTGATCGACGCCGAAAAGCGCTTGAACAGCGCGAAAATCGCCCTGGCCGTTCTGCTCGGCAAAGGCCCGGACCGCGGCAATGAAATTGCCCGCCCGAACATTCTTCAGCCGGGTGCGGTAGCGCTACCTTCGGTGCTGCCGGCCGAGTTGCTCGGGCGCCGCCCGGACCTGGTGGCCGCGCGCTGGCGCGTCGAAGCGGCGAGCAAAAGCATCGACGCCGGCAAGACCCGGTTCTATCCCAACCTGAACCTCAGCGCCGCTGCCGGTGCCGAATCCTTGCTGGGCGATGCGATGTTTGGTTCGGCCAGTCGTTTCTTCAACATTGCACCGACGATCTCGGTGCCGATCTTCGACGGTGGCCGTCTGCGTGCCGACCTCGATTCGCGCGACGCCGATTACGACCTCGCCGTGGCGCAGTACAACAAAAGCCTGGTCAAGGCGCTGGGGGATGTCAGTGACAGCATCAACCAGTTGCGTGATATCGGCCGGCAGATCGCTGCCCAGCGGCACGCCACCGACATAGCCCAGGATTCCTACAACACCGTGGTCCAGCGTTACGGTTCCGGCATCGGCAACTACCTGGACGTGCTCAGCATCGAGCAGCAATTGCTCCAGGCCCAGCGCCAGCTGGCCAACCTGAATGCCGAGCAGATTGACCTGTCGATCCAACTGATGCAGGCGCTGGGCGGCGGTTTCCAGCCTGAGGCCATCGCCTCGGCCAGCGCCACGCCAGCCACGTTGACCCACTAATTCAAGGAACTTGTCATGGCCACTGCCGATACGACCCAACCTCCTGAAAACACCCAGGGCAACCCCAATTCGGGAAAGCGCAAGTTCATGCTGCTGGTCCTGGCCGCCGCCGTCGTGCTCGGTGGCGCGGGCGTCTGGGCCTACCACGAGTTCTACGGGCGCTGGAGCGAAAGCACCGACGACGCCTATGTGAACGGCAACGTGGTGGAAATCACCCCGCTGGTCACTGGCACCGTGGTCAGCATCGGCGCCGATGACGGCGATCTGGTCCATGAAGGCCAGGTGCTAGTGAACTTCGACCCGAACGACGCCGAAATCGGTCTGCAAAATGCCCAGGCCAACCTGGCGCGTACCGTGCGCCAAGTGCGTGGCTTGTACAGTGATGTGGATGGCATGAAGGCCCAGGTCAACGCCCAGAAAGCCGAAGTGCAAAAGGCCCAGGACAACTTCAGCCGGCGCAAGAATCTCGCCGCCGGCGGGGCAATTTCCCAGGAAGAGCTGTCCCACGCCCGCGATGACCTGACCTCGGCGAAAAACGCCCTGGCCAATGCCGAACAGAAGCTCAAGACCACCAGTGCGCTGGTCGATGACACCGTGGTTTCATCGCACCCGGACGTGATGGCCGCCGCCGCGCAACTGCGTCAGGCCTATCTGAACAACTCGCGCAGCGTCCTGATTGCACCGGTCACCGGTTACGTGGCCAAGCGTTCTGTACAGCTTGGTCAGCGTGTACAACCGGGTACCGCGCTGATGGCGGTGATTCCCCTGGATCAGCTGTGGATCGACGCCAACTTCAAGGAAACCCAGCTGCGCGACATGCGCATCGGCCAGCCAGTGGAGATCGAGACTGACCTGTACGGCAGTAGCGTGAAATACAGCGGCACCATCGACAGCCTCGGCGCCGGGACCGGCAGCGCCTTTGCCCTGCTGCCGGCGCAGAACGCCACCGGCAACTGGATCAAGATCGTGCAGCGCGTGCCGGTGCGGGTCCACGTCAACGCTGAGGAGCTGGCCAAACACCCGTTGCGGGTCGGTCTGTCGACCATGGTCGATGTGGACCTGCACGACCAGAGCGGGCCAGTGCTGGCGCAACAGCCGCCGCAAAAGGCTTCGTTCAGCACCAATGTCTACGACCGTCAGTTGGCCGAGGCCGATGCGATGATCACCCAGCTGATCCACGACAACAGCGCAGCGGTCAGCAAGACCGCGCAACGCTGATATGCCATTACATCGACCCTGTGGGAGCGGGCTTGCTCGCGAAGGCGGAGCGTCAGGCGACATCCATGTCGAGTGTGCCGACCTCTTCGCGGGCAACCCCGCTCCCACAGGGTTAGCTGCGTCTGTAACAGGCACAGCGCCAGATCAGCTCCAAAGGATTCGCGATGAGCAATAACGCGTCTTTCACACCGCCCAGCCTGTTGCTCAGCACCATCGGCCTGTCGCTGGCGACCTTCATGCAAGTGCTCGACACCACCATTGCCAACGTGGCGCTACCGACGATTTCCGGCAACCTGGGCGTGAGCTCGGAGCAGGGCACCTGGGTCATCACCTCGTTCGCCGTGAGCAACGCCATCGCCTTGCCGCTGACCGGTTGGCTCAGTCGGCGTTTCGGCGAGGTGAAGCTGTTTGTCTGGTCGACACTGCTGTTCGTGCTGGCTTCGTTCCTGTGCGGGATTTCCACCTCGATGCCGGAACTGGTGGGCTTCCGGGTACTGCAAGGGGTAGTGGCCGGGCCGCTGTACCCGATGACCCAGACCCTGCTGATTGCGGTTTACCCCCCGGCGAAGCGGGGGCTGGCGCTGGCGCTGCTGGCGATGGTCACGGTGGTCGCGCCGATTGCCGGGCCGATCCTCGGCGGCTGGATCACCGACAGCTACAGCTGGCCATGGATTTTCTTCATCAACGTGCCGATCGGCCTGTTCGCGGCATGGGTAGTGACCCAGCAGATGAAAAAGCGCCCGGTGGTCACCAGCCGCCAGCCGATGGATTACGTCGGTCTGATCGCACTGATCATTGGCGTCGGGGCGCTGCAGATCGTGCTCGACAAGGGCAACGATGCCGATTGGTTCGAATCCAGCTTCATCGTGATCGGCTCGGTGATTTCGGTGGTGGCCCTGGCGTTTTTCGTGATCTGGGAAATGACCGACGAACACCCGGTGGTCAACCTGCGCCTGTTTGCCCATCGCAACTTCCGCTACGGCACCATCGTACTGATCCTGGGCTATGCCGGGTTTTTCGGGATCAACCTGATTCTGCCGCAGTGGCTGCAAACGCGGCTGGGCTACACCGCAACCTGGGCCGGTTTTGCGGTGGCGCCGCTGGGGATCCTGCCGGTGCTGCTGGCGCCGTTTGTCGGCAAATACGCACCGAAATTCGACATGCGCCTGCTGGCGGGCGGGGCGTTCCTGGCCATCGGCCTGAGCTGTTTCATGCGCGCCGGCTTCACCAATGAAGTGGACTTCCAGCACATCGCACTGGTGCAGTTGTTCATGGGGATCGGCGTGGCGCTGTTCTTCATGCCGACCCTGACCATCCTGCTCTCGGACCTGCCGCCGAGCCAGATTGCCGACGGCTCCGGCCTGGCGACGTTTTTGCGGACCTTGGGCGGCAGTTTTGCGGCGTCGCTGACGACCTGGATCTGGATTCGACGGGCTGATCAGCATCACGCCTACCTGACCGAAAGCATCACCCCGTTCGATCCGGCGACTCGCGAAGCATTGACCAACCTGGGCGGGGCAGGGGCCAAGGCCTACACGCAGCTGGAGCAGACTGTGATCAGTCAGGCGTACATCATGTCCACGGTGGACTACTTCACCCTGTTGGGCTGGATGTTCATGGGTTTGATACTGATTGTGTGGCTAGCCAAGCCGCCGTTTACTGCCAAGGCGGGGCCTGCTTCGGCAGGGCACTGACTAGCCAAGATCGCAGCCTTCGGCAGCTCCTACAGAGGCATGTGTACACTCTGTAGGAGCTGCCGAAGGCTGCGATCTTTTGATCTTTAAGGCGCTGCGAAATCAAACGGCGCCAGCGCAAACCCTTGCTCATCCACCTGCAACGCCCACCCTTGACGATCCCAATCCCCCAGCACAATGCGCCTGGCCGCTTGCTCGCCAAGCTGCAACTTGTGAATCGCGGGACGGTGGGTGTGCCCGTGGATCAAGGTCTTCACGCCGTATTCCTGCATGATCCGCGGAATCTCTTCGGGCGTGACATCGACAATGTCGTTGGCCTTCATCCGCGTTTGCGCGCGGCTTTCACTGCGCAGCTTGCGCGCCAGCTTGTGCCGGGTGCGCAGCGGCAGATGCCGCAGGATGAACAGGGTAATCGGGTTGCGCAGGTAGCGACGCAGCTTCATATAGGCTTCGTCGCGGGTGCAGAGGCTGTCGCCGTGCATCAGCAGCACCGGCTCGCCGTTGAACTGCACGACACTCGGATCTTTCAGCAAGGTGCAGCCGGCTGCTTTGCAGAAGGCCTTGCCGAGCATGAAGTCGCGATTGCCGTGCATCAGGAAAATGGCCGTGCCGCTGTCGCTTAACTCGCGCAGGGCCTGGCAGATGGAGCGCTGGAAGGGTGTCATGGCGTCGTCGCCAATCCACACCTCGAAGAAGTCGCCCAGAATGTACAACGCACTCGCCGAGCGGGCGCGTCCGGCGAGCAAATCCAGAAACGCCCGGGTAATGTCCGGGCGCTCCTCTTCCAGATGTAAATCTGAAATCAGCAATATCACTCAATGATCTCGGCTTTCTCGATGATCACGTCGTCTGCTGGTACGTCCTGGTGGCCGGACTTGGAAGTGGTGGCCACGCCTTTGATCTTGTCGACAACGTCGGTGCCTGCGGTCACTTTACCGAATACCGCGTAGCCCCAGCCCTGAACGTTCTTGCCGCTGTGGTTCAGGAAGCTGTTGTCGGCCACGTTGATGAAGAACTGTGCGGAAGCCGAATGCGGCTCCATGGTGCGGGCCATGGCGACGGTGTACTTGTCGTTGGAAAGACCGTTGTCAGCTTCGTTCTGGATGCTTGGGCGCTTGTCTTTCTTTTCTTTCATGCCTGGCTCGAAACCGCCGCCCTGGATCATGAAGTTACCGATGACACGGTGGAAAACGGTGTTTTCGTAGTGACCGGCTTTAACGTACTCGACGAAGTTGGCCACGGTGATCGGGGCCTTCTCGGCGTTCAGTTCGAGGACGATGTCGCCGTGGTTGGTAGTCAGTTTGACTTGGGTCATGATCAACACTCTTTTAGGGAGAAGCATACTTTATGAATTCGTGGTTTTGGGAGGTTCCATCCCGCAACCGGTTCAGCCTGTCTCGGCCAAGGTGCGCAGTTTAGCGTGACAGGCGCGAATTTCGAGGCTGTTTTTTCATTTACGGCCTATTAAATGCGACGGTTTACAGAGTGCGCTCTGTCAGGTACTTGACGGCATCGGCTATGATAGCGGCTTTGTTTTGTCCGGCCTTCATTACGGCCACGCACTTGTACGTTCAAGGATCCTATGAGCAAGCCCACTGTCGACCCTACCTCGAATGCCAAGACCGGCCCTGCCGTGCCGGTCAACTTCCTGCGGCCGATCATCCAGGCAGACCTGGACTCGGGCAAGCACACGCAGATCGTCACCCGTTTCCCGCCTGAACCCAACGGCTACCTGCACATCGGCCACGCCAAGTCGATCTGCGTGAACTTCGGCCTGGCCCAGGAGTTCGGCGGCGTCACGCACCTGCGTTTCGACGACACCAACCCGGCCAAGGAAGACCAGGAATACATCGACGCGATCGAAAGCGACGTCAAATGGCTGGGCTTCGAATGGTCCGGCGAAGTGCGCTACGCCTCGCAGTATTTCGACCAGTTGCATGACTGGGCGGTGGAGCTGATCAAATCCGGCAATGCCTACGTCGACGACCTGACCCCTGAGCAAGCCAAGGAATACCGTGGCAGCCTGACCGAGCCGGGCAAGAACAGCCCGTTCCGCGAGCGCAGCGTCGAAGAGAACCTGGACCTGTTCGCCCGCATGAAAGCCGGCGAGTTCAAGGACGGTGCGCGGGTGCTGCGGGCCAAGATCGACATGGCCTCGCCGAACATGAACCTGCGTGACCCGATCATGTATCGCATCCGTCACGCGCACCACCACCAGACCGGTGACAAGTGGTGCATCTACCCGAACTACGACTTCACCCACGGTCAGTCGGACGCCATCGAAGGCATCACTCACTCGATCTGCACCCTGGAGTTCGAAAGCCACCGTCCGCTGTACGAGTGGTTCCTCGAGCATCTGCCGGTGCCGGCCAACCCGCGCCAGTACGAGTTCAGCCGCCTGAACCTGAACTACACCATCACCAGCAAGCGCAAGCTCAAGCAGTTGGTCGATGAAAAGCACGTCAACGGTTGGGACGACCCGCGCATGTCCACGCTGTCGGGTTTCCGCCGCCGTGGCTACACGCCGAAATCGATCCGCAACTTCTGCGAAATGATCGGCACCAACCGTTCCGACGGCGTGGTGGACTTCGGCATGCTCGAATTCAGCATCCGTGACGACCTCGACCACAGCGCCCCGCGCGCCATGTGCGTGCTGCGTCCGTTGAAAGTCGTGATCACCAACTACCCGGAAGGCCAGGTCGAGAACCTCGAACTGCCGTGCCACCCGAAAGAAGACATGGGCGTGCGCGTCCTGCCGTTCGCTCGCGAAATCTACATCGACCGTGAAGACTTCATGGAAGAGCCGCCGAAGGGCTACAAGCGCCTGGAACCGGCCGGTGAAGTGCGCCTGCGCGGCAGCTACGTGATCCGTGCCGACGAAGCGATCAAGGACGCCGATGGCAACATCGTCGAACTACGCTGCTCGTACGATCCGGACACCCTGGGCAAGAACCCGGAAGGTCGCAAGGTCAAAGGCGTGGTTCACTGGGTACCGGCCGCGGCCAGCGTCGAGTGCGAAGTGCGTCTGTACGATCGTCTGTTCCGTTCGGCCAACCCAGAGAAGGCCGAAGACAGCGCCAGTTTCCTGGACAACATCAACCCTGATTCGCTGCAGGTACTCACCGGTTGTCGTGCTGAACCCTCGTTGGGCAATGCACAGCCGGAAGACCGTTTCCAGTTCGAGCGCGAAGGTTACTTCGTTGCTGATTTGAAGGACTCGAAACCAGGTCAGCCGGTATTCAACCGTACCGTGACCCTGCGTGATTCGTGGGGCCAGTGATTTAGCGTCAAGGAACTAACGTGCTAACGATCTACAACACGCTCACCAAGAGCAAAGAAGTCTTCAAGCCGCTCGATGGCAACAATGTGCGCATGTACGTGTGCGGCATGACCGTGTACGACTACTGCCACATTGGTCATGGCCGCAGCATGGTCGCGTTCGACCTGGTGACCCGCTGGTTGCGGTTCAGCGGTTACAACCTGACTTATGTGCGCAACATCACCGACATTGAAGACAAGATCATCAATCGTGCGAAGGAGAACGGCGAGCCGTTCGACGCGCTGACCGAACGCATGATCACCGCGATGCATGAGGACGAGGCGCGCCTCAACATCCTCAAGCCGGACATGGAACCACGTGCCACGGATCACATTCCGGGCATGCTGAGCATGATCCAGACCCTGATCGACAAGGGTTATGCCTACGCCCCGGGCAATGGCGACGTGTACTACCGCGTCGCCAAGTTCATGGGTTACGGCAAGCTGTCGCGCAAGAAGATCGAAGACTTGCGCATTGGCGCACGGATCGAAGTCGACGAGTCCAAGCAGGACCCGCTGGACTTCGTGCTGTGGAAAGCCACCAAGCCGGGCGAGCCGAGCTGGGAATCGCCATGGGGCGCCGGGCGTCCGGGCTGGCACATCGAGTGCTCGGTGATGTCCACCTGCTGCCTGGGCGAGACTTTCGACATTCATGGTGGCGGCAGCGACCTTGAGTTCCCGCACCACGAAAACGAAATCGCCCAGAGCGAAGCGGCCACCGGCAAGACCTACGCCAACGCGTGGATGCATTGCGGCATGATTCGCATCAATGGCGAGAAGATGTCCAAGTCCTTGAACAACTTCTTCACCATTCGCGACGTGCTCGACAAGTACCACCCGGAAGTCGTGCGTTATCTGCTGGTGTCGAGCCACTACCGCAGCGCGATCAACTATTCGGAAGACAACCTCAAGGACGCCAAGGGCGCCCTGGAGCGTTTCTACCATGCGTTGAAGGGCCTGCCGAGCGTGGCGCCGGCTGGCGGCGAAGCGTTCGTCGAGCGCTTCACCCAGGTGATGAACGACGACTTCGGCACGCCGGAAGCCTGTGCGGTGCTGTTCGAGATGGTCCGCGAGATCAACCGCCTGCGTGAGAGCGATCTCAACGCAGCGGCCGGTCTGGCAGCCCGTTTGAAAGAACTGGCCAGTGTGCTGGGTGTGTTGCAGCTGGAAGCCGATGACTTCCTGCAAGCCGGCGCCGAAGGGCGCGTGGACGCAGCTGAAGTCGAGGCGCTGATTGCTGCGCGCCTGGCGGCGCGTGCCGGTAAAGACTGGGCCGAATCCGACCGCATCCGCGACCAGCTCACCGCCATGGGCGTGGTGCTGGAAGACGGCAAGGGCGGCACGACCTGGCGTCTGGCTGACTGATTGCTTGATCCGCTGTAAAACAAAACCCGCCTTGTGCGGGTTTTTGTTTTTTTAAAGTCAAGAGATCGCAGCCTTCGGCAGCTCCTACAGGGAGTGCATCGTACCAATGTAGGAGCTGCCGAAGGCTGCGATCTTTTGATCTTCGCTTTCAACCTTCCAACTGGCGCAACCGCTTGTAAAGGGTATTGCGACTAACCCCCAACCGCCGGGCCAGATACGAAATATTCCCCCCCGCCGCCTGCAACTGCCGATTCAAATCCTCGGCATCATTCAGATCCACGGCCAACGGTTCCGGCGTATCGACCGGCTCCATCTCCAGATCGACAAAAAAATCATCCGGCAAATGCTCCGGCCTTATCGGCTGTTCCTCGGCCATCGCCAGCGCCACCTGCATCACGCTGCCGACCTGGCGCAAGTTCCCCGGCCACGGGTGGCGGTCGAACAACTCCAATACCTCGCGGCTCAGTCCAGCCCATTGGCTGGGTTCGCGATGCTGTTCCCACAGGCGTTTAAAAAGCGCTTCTTTGTCGCTGCGTTCTCTTAATGGTGGCAGTTCCAGGGTCAGGCCACCGATGCGGTAATACAGGTCTTCACGAAACCGCCCCAGTTGTACCTGTTCGCGCAACGAGCGATTGGTCGCGGAAATGATGCGCAAGTCCACAGGGAACAACTCGCTGCTGCCCACCGGCTGCACGCAACGCTCCTGCAACACCCGCAACAGGCGCGCTTGCGTTGGCAGTGGCATGTCACCGATTTCATCAAGGAACAGCGTGCCCTTGTCAGCCTTTCGAATCAGCCCGATGCTGCCTTTCTGGTTGGCGCCGGTGAATGCGCCTTTCTCATAACCGAACAACTCGGACTCCACCAGTTCGGCGGGAATCGCTGCACAGTTGACGGCAATGAACGCTTGTTTGCTGCGCGAGCTGGCCTGATGCAGGGCTTTGACGAACACTTCCTTGCCGACCCCGGTTTCACCGTGGATCAGCAAGGGAATGTCTTTTTCCAGCAAGCGCTCGGCCTGACGCACGGCTTTTTCCACGCGACTGTCGCCGAAATGCAGGGTGTTGAGGCTGATGGAAGCGGGTGCGGCTACAACCGGCTCCGCGAATACTCGGGGTTGAATCGATGCCTGTTTCGGCCGCTTCAACAGGCACTGGAAGCGATTGCGTCCCGAGGTTTGCAGGGCGAAGGGCAGGCCGTCGGGCTGGTTCAGCAATTCCAGCAGCGAGACCTTGAACAGGCTTTCGACACTGACCCGCGACAGGCTGATGCCCAGCAGATTGTCGGCCCGGCGGTTGGCCGACAGCACCTGTCCGGTCTCATCGAATATCAGCAAGCCCGCCCATTGGCTGTCGAGGTTGTTTAGCCCGGTGTTGAACGTCAGCTGGAAATGCTGGCCATGGAACAGGTTGAGGATCAGCCGGTTTTCCACGGTCTGGCTCATCATCTTGACCATGCCCAGGGTGTGGGAGGGCGGCAGGTAGCTGTCGCTGGAAACGTCCAGCACCGCGATCACCTTGCGCTCGGCATCGAAAATCGGCGCGGCGGAACCGGTCATGAAGCGGTTGGCCTTGAGGAAATGTTCGTCATGTTCGATGTGCACCGCTTGTTCGCAGGCCAGGGCGGTACCGATGGCGTTGGTGCCGGTGCAGCGCTCCATCCAGCTGGCGCCGGCGCTGAAACCCCGGGCCAGTTTCGGTTCGATAAAGCGCTGGGTGCCCCAGGACGTCAGCACCTGGCCCTGATGGTCGGCGAGCATGATCAGGCAATTGGAATTGCTCAGGATGTTCTCGTAGTAGGGCAGCACTTCCTGATGGGTGGTTTGCACCAGTGAGTGCTGGCTCTCCAGCAACTGCGCGATGCCTTCAGCCGGCAACTGGTCGAACGCCGGGGTGCTCTGGTGATCGAGGCCGAACGCGCGGCAGCGGGACCAGGAGTCCTGGATGATGGCGTCGTGGGATAGCGCGGTGGCAGGTACGGCCATGACAGTCAGCCTCTGAATCAGCATTTTTATTGTTTTTATGGTGCATGCGATCCCCTGTAGGAGCTGCCGCAGGCTGCGATCTTTTGATCTTAAAAAACAAAATCAAAAGATCGCAGCCTGCGGCAGCTCCTACAGGGGTCGTGAACAGTCCATAGAGTGTTGTTCACTATTGTTCATTGTCAATCGGTGAACTGTTCAATTGTTCATTTGTGATTGTTCATTTGTGTTCAGCATCGAACGCGGTTTTGCCGTCATCTTCGGGAATTTCAAGCGCAATCAATAGCTTGAGTTTTTTGGCACGGATGTCGCTTTAGAGCTCCGGTCGCTTGACTCCAATAATAAAAAGGCCGAGCCATGTCACTCACCCTGGAGCACGTCAGCCGCACCGTCGAGGGCCAGACCTGGATCGACGATGCCAACCTGAGTTTTGAACCCGGTTCCTTCAACGTTTTGCTGGGACGCACCTTGTCCGGCAAGACCAGCCTGATGCGCCTGATGGCCGGCCTGGACAAGCCCGACAGCGGTCGCATCCTGATGAACGGCGTCGACGTCACCCAACGCCCCGTGCGCTTGCGCAATGTGTCGATGGTCTATCAGCAGTTCATCAACTACCCGACCATGACGGTGTTCGACAACATCGCCTCGCCGCTGCGTCAGGCCGGTGTATCCAGCGAGCTGATCCAGAACAAGGTGCTGGAAACCGCGAAGATGCTGCGCATCGAGAAGTTTCTCAAGCGCTATCCGCTGGAGCTTTCCGGCGGTCAGCAACAACGCACGGCCATGGCCCGGGCGCTGGTCAAGGACGCCGAACTGATCCTGTTCGACGAGCCGCTGGTGAACCTCGACTACAAGTTGCGCGAAGAGCTGCGCCAGGAAATGCGCGAGCTGTTCAAGGCGCGCCATACCATCGCGATCTACGCCACCACCGAGCCCAATGAAGCCCTGGCCCTGGGCGGCACCACCACCATTCTTCACGAAGGCCGGGTGATCCAGAGCGGCCAGTCCGCCTCGGTCTACCACCAGCCGCAAACGGTGCTGGCGGCGGAGCTGTTCTCCGAGCCGCCGATCAACCTGATGCCGGGACGCATTGCCGGCAACGAAGTGAGTTTCGCCAACTTCGTGCACTTCCCGCTGAACGTCGATCTGCGCCCGGTGGGTGAGGGCGAGTTCCGTTTCGGCGTGCGCCCCAGCCATATCTCGCTGGTGCCGAGCAACGACGACGACCTCGAATTGGCGGTGACCGTCGAAGTCGCGGAAATCAGCGGCTCGGAAACCTTCCTGCATGTGCGCAACGAACACTTCCTGCTGGTGCTGCACTTGCCGGGTGTCCACGAATACGACGTCGATGCGCCGATCCGCATCTACATCCCGACCCATAAACTGTTTGTGTTCGATACGCAGGGGCGGCTGGTCCAGGCGCCGGGCCGGCGTGTCACGAGGGTTGCCTGATGGCCGAAATCCGTTTGCAGAACCTCGCCCACAGCTACACCAAGACCCCGGCGGGACCGGAGGACTACGCGATCCGCGAGATGGACCACATCTGGGAGCAGGGCGGCGCCTATGCCTTGCTCGGTCCGTCGGGCTGCGGTAAATCAACCTTGCTCAACATCATTTCCGGGCTGCTCAGCCCGTCCCAGGGCCATGTGCTGTTTGACGGCAAAGCGGTCAACAACCTGACCCCGGAAAAGCGCAACATCGCCCAGGTTTTCCAGTTCCCGGTGGTCTACGACACCATGACGGTGTTCGACAACCTGGCCTTCCCGCTGCGTAATCAGGGCATGGCCGAGGCCGGGGTTCATAGCAAGGTGCAGGAAATCGCCGAAGTCCTCGACCTGCAGAACCTGCTGAGCAAAAAGGCCCGCAACCTCACCGCCGACGAAAAACAGAAAGTCTCCATGGGCCGCGGGCTGGTGCGTGACGACGTGTCGGCGATCCTCTTCGACGAGCCGCTGACAGTGATCGACCCGCACCTGAAGTGGAAACTGCGGCGCAAGCTCAAGCAGATCCACGAGCAGTTCAACATCACCATGGTCTACGTCACCCACGATCAGCTGGAGGCCTCGACCTTCGCCGACAAGATTGCGGTGATGTACGGCGGCCAGATCGTGCAGTTCGGCACGCCAAGGGAATTGTTCGAGCGCCCGAGCCACACCTTTGTCGGCTACTTCATCGGCAGCCCCGGGATGAACCTGATCGAGGTGCAGCCGCAACCGGGCGGTGTCGGTTTTGCCTCCACGCACCTGCCGCTGTCGGAAGCGATGCAGCAACGTATTGCCGAGTCCGGGTGGAAAACCCTGAAGGTCGGCATTCGTCCGGAGTTCGTCCATGTGTGGGACGAAGCCTTTGATGACGCGCTGCGGGCACAGGTCGTGCACGTCGAAGACTTGGGCACCTACAAGATCATGACCCTCGATCTCGATGGCGCGCCGCTGAAAGTGCGCCTGGCCGAAGACAAACCTGTGCCGCAAGGCACGGCCTACATCAGCTTTCCGGCGCAATGGCTGATGGTCTACGCCGATGAATTCCTGCTCGAAGCCAATGCCAACCAAGAGGCGCAGCCATGAACAAGGTGCACAACAACAAGGCCTGGTGGCTGGTGCTGCCCGTGTTCCTGCTGGTGGCGTTCAGTGCGGTGATCCCGATGATGACCGTGGTCAACTACTCGGTGCAGGACATTTTCGATCAGTCCAGCCGCTACTTCGTCGGCGCCGACTGGTACAAGCAGGTGCTGCTTGATCCGCGCCTGCACGACTCGTTGCTGCGCCAGTTCATCTACTCGGCCTGCGTGTTGTTGATCGAAATCCCCCTGGGGATTGCGATTGCCCTGACCATGCCGACAAAGGGGCGCTGGTCGTCAGTGGTGCTGATCATCCTGGCGATTCCGTTGCTGATCCCGTGGAACGTGGTCGGCACCATCTGGCAGATCTTCGGCCGGGCCGATATCGGTCTGCTGGGGGCGAGTCTCAAGGCCATGGGTATCAGCTACAACTATGCGGCGAACACCATGGACGCCTGGGTCACCGTGCTGGTGATGGACGTCTGGCACTGGACCTCGCTGGTGGCGCTGCTGTGCTTCTCCGGACTGCGGGCGATTCCGGATGTGTATTACCAGGCGGCACGGATCGACCGGGCTTCGGCCTGGGCGGTGTTCCGGCATATCCAGCTGCCCAAGCTCAAGAGTGTGCTGCTGATCGCCGTGATGCTGCGCTTCATGGACAGCTTCATGATCTACACCGAGCCGTTCGTGCTCACGGGTGGCGGTCCGGGCAATTCCACGACCTTCTTGAGCCAGACCCTGACGCAAATGGCGATCGGGCAGTTCGACCTCGGTCCGGCCGCCGCATTCTCGCTGGTGTACTTCCTGATCATCCTGTTGGTGTCCTGGCTGTTCTACACCGCCATGACTCACTCCGACGCCAACCGCTGAGGCCCGCCATGAGCAAGAGAAAGCTGATCCCACTGCTGCTCTACATCCTGTTCCTGCTGGTGCCGATCTACTGGCTGTTGAACATGTCGTTCAAGAGCAACGGCGAAATCCTCGGCGGCCTGACACTTTTCCCACAGGACTTCACACTGGCGAACTACAAGGTGATCTTCACCGATCCGAGCTGGTACACCGGCTACATCAACTCGGCGTACTACGTGAGCCTGAACACGATCATTTCCCTGACCGTGGCCTTGCCGGCGGCCTATGCGTTCTCGCGTTATCGCTTCCTCGGCGACAAGCACCTGTTCTTCTGGCTGCTGACCAACCGCATGGCGCCACCGGCGGTGTTTCTTTTGCCGTTCTTCCAGCTGTATTCCTCGATCGGGCTGTTCGACACCCATATCGCCGTGGCCCTGGCCCACTGCCTGTTCAACGTGCCGCTGGCGGTGTGGATTCTCGAAGGCTTCATGTCCGGCGTGCCCAAGGAAATCGACGAAACCGCCTACATCGATGGCTACAGCTTTCCCAAGTTCTTCGTGAAGATTTTCATCCCGCTGATCGGCTCCGGCATCGGCGTCACGGCGTTCTTCTGCTTCATGTTTTCCTGGGTCGAACTGCTGCTGGCGCGAACCCTCACTTCGGTGAACGCCAAACCGATCGCAGCGGTGATGACCCGTACCGTCTCGGCATCCGGCATTGACTGGGGCGTGCTGGCGGCGGCGGGGGTGTTGACCATCCTGCCGGGCATGCTGGTGATCTGGTTTGTTCGCAACCACGTGGCCAAGGGCTTTGCCTTGGGCCGGGTATGAGGAACTGATGATGGAATGGATGAGTTGGACCGTCCCCACGGCGGCATTTTTTGGTGTCATCGGCTTGATCCTGGTGGGCATGACCACCTGGGAATTGCGTTCGCCGAGTGTGCTTCGGCGAGGTTTTCTACCGATTGCCACCACCCGTGGCGATCGGTTGTTCATCGGTCTTCTCGGCAGCGCCTACCTGCATTTGCTGGTAATCGGCGTCACCGACTGGAGCATCTGGGTCGCCTTCGCGATGTCCCTGGTGTGGCTGTTGGCTGTGATGCGTTGGGGCTAGTCGAATCGCTCGGCAATGTTGCTCCGAAACTTAAACAGGAGGTCTCTATGTTCGACAAAAACAATAAGCTGCGACATAGCATTTCATTGGCAGCCATGCTGGCACTCAGCGGTTTGAGCGCGTCTGCCTGGGCCGATGCCTATGAAGACGCCGCGAAGAAATGGATCGGCGCTGAATTCAAGCCATCCACACTCACGGCCGATCAGCAACTCGAAGAGCTGCAGTGGTTCATCAAGGCGGCCGAGCCGTTTCGCGGGATGAGCATCAAGGTGGTGTCGGAAACCATCGCTACCCACGAGTACGAGTCCAAGGTGCTGGCCAAGGCCTTCACCGAGATCACCGGGATCAAGCTGACCCACGACCTGCTGCAGGAAGGCGACGTGGTGGAAAAGCTGCAGACCCAGATGCAGTCGGACAAGAACATCTATGACGGCTGGGTCAACGACTCGGACCTGATCGGTACGCACTTCCGCTACGGCAAGACCGAATCGATCACCGACCTCATGGCCAACGAGGGCAAGAATTTCACCTCGCCGACCCTCGATATCAAGGACTTCATCGGCATCTCCTTCACCACTGCGCCGGACGGCAAGATCTACCAGTTGCCCGATCAGCAGTTCGCCAACCTGTACTGGTTCCGCGCCGACTGGTTCGAACGCGCGGACCTGAAGGCCAAGTTCAAGGAAAAGTACGGCTACGAACTCGGCGTACCGGTGAACTGGTCGGCCTATGAAGACATCGCCAAATTCTTCAGCGAAGACGTCAAGGAAATCGACGGCAAGCGCGTTTATGGGCACATGGACTATGGCAAGAAAGACCCGTCCCTGGGCTGGCGCTTCACCGATGCCTGGTTCTCCATGGCCGGTGGCGGTGACAAGGGCTTGCCGAACGGTTTGCCGGTGGACGAGTGGGGTATCCGCGTCGAGGATTGCCACCCTGTGGGCTCCAGCGTGACCCGTGGCGGCGACACCAACGGTCCGGCGGCCGTGTTCGCCACCACCAAGTACGTGGACTGGATGAAGAAATACGCGCCACCGGAAGCGGCGGGCATGACCTTTTCCGAATCAGGTCCCGTGCCGTCCCAAGGCAACATCGCCCAGCAGATCTTCTGGTACACCGCGTTTACCGCCGACATGACCAAGCCGGGTCTCGCAGTGATGAACGCCGACGGCACACCGAAATGGCGCATGGCGCCGTCTCCACGCGGACCGTACTGGGAGGAGGGGATGAAGCTGGGGTATCAGGACGTGGGTTCGTGGACGTTCATGAAGTCGACGCCTGAGAAACAGAAACTGGCTGCGTGGCTGTATGCGCAGTTCGTGACCTCGAAAACTGTGTCGCTGAAGAAAACCATCGTCGGCCTGACGCCGATCCGCGAATCGGACATCAACTCGCAAGCCATGACCGACCTGGCGCCGAAACTCGGTGGCCTGGTGGAGTTCTACCGCAGCCCGGCCCGCGTGCAATGGACCCCGACCGGGACCAACGTGCCTGATTATCCTCGCCTGGCGCAGTTGTGGTGGAGCCATATCGCCGAAGCCGCCAGCGGCGAGAAAACCCCGCAAGAAGCGCTGGACGGCCTGGCCAAGGATCAGGATGCAATCATGACCCGTCTGGAACGCTCGAAGGCACAAGCCACCTGCGCCCCGAAAATGAACCCCGAGCGCGACGCGCAATACTGGTTCGACCAGCCGGGCGCACCGAAACCGAAACTGGCGAACGAGAAGCCTAAAGGCGAGACCGTGAGCTACAGCGAGCTGCTGAAATCGTGGGAGGCGGCGCGTAAGTAAAGTGATTGGACTGTAAAAGGCGAACGGCACCGGAAGGTGCCGTTTTTGTTGCTGCCTGTTCCTCCGTCATCGCGGGCACCTCACTCCCCGATGAGCAACTATTCGTCGACTTTTGGAAAGCCCAGTCGAAACACCGTCATCGTTCCCGGCAAACTCTGCACCTGTGCCACGCCCTGATGCAGGCTCATGATCGAGCGCACAATCGCCAGCCCCAGTCCGGTACTGCCCTGCGCGCGGGAGCGGCTGCTGTCGACCCGGTAAAAACGCTCGAACAGGTACGGCAAATGGTGCGCTTCGATGCCCGCGCCGGGGTTGCTGACCAGCAGCGAAACGTTTGATGTCCCTTGTTCAATCAGCAGCGAGACGGTTTCCCCGGCGGGACAGTGGCGCAGCGCGTTAGACAGCAGATTGGAAATCGCCCGTTGAATCATCAGCCGGTCGCCCAGCACCCGAGCGCTGCCGACCACACTCAGATTGATGCGCTTTTCCTGCGCCGACAGGGAAAACAGATCGGCGACTTTCAGCGCTTCATCCTCCAACTCGATCAACTCGAAAGGAGCGAGCGCCGCGGGATGACTGACCTGCGCCAGAAACAGCATGTCGCGGACGATCCGTGCGACACGCTCCAGCTCTTCAATGCACGACACCAATACATCTTTGTATTCCTCGCTCGTACGCTCACGGGACAGTGTCACCTGCGCCTTGCCCATCAAATTGTTGATCGGCGTGCGCAGTTCATGGGCCAGGTCATCGGAGAACTGCGATAGCTGCTGCACACCGTTGTCGAGGCGATGCAGCATGAAGTTGATGCCTTGCGCCAGTTCGCTCAACTCCTGCGGCATATTCACCACCGACAGTCGATGATCAAGATCCTGGGTCGAAACCATCGCCGCCACTTTGCGAAACTCGCGCATTGGAGCCAGGCCTCGTTGCACCGCCGCCCAGGCACTCAAGCCAATGAAGATCAGCAGCAAAGGCAACGCCATCAGCGTCGAGCGCAGATAGGCACTGAGCAATGCCTGATCGTGGGCATTGTCCATCGACAGCAACACCGGGACACTGGTGCCATTCTTGAGGCGAATCAGCTTTGAGAGGGTGAGATATTTCGCGCCTTCAGCGTCGGTGCTGTCGCTGTAGGTCAACTGGTCGACAGTCGCTCGCAACGCTTTGAGTTCAGGGCGCGGATCGACCATGCCGGTGCCGGACTTCAGCAGCGGGGAACGCTGGTTGCTTCGGTCGTAAATGGTCAGCGTCAGGTTGTCGTGTCCCATGACCTGATCGAGCAGAATATGCGGCTTCGAACTGATTTCACCGGGGTCGGTGTACAGCGACAGGCTGTGTTCAATCTGCTCCATCTTGCTGGCCAGACTGTCCCGGGACAGCGTATTGAGCTCATGGGTCAGGGCGAAGTAGGCCAGTACAGCGAGGAACATCACCAACAGTGCTCCAAGAATACTCATGGTCAGCCCCAGCCGTAGCGACAGGCTTGCCGGCTTCATTCCCGAGCCTCCAGGACGTAACCGACACCACGCATGGTGTGGATCAGCTTGCTGTCGAACGGATCGTCGATTTTCGCCCGCAGACGCCGTATCGACACTTCCACCACGTTGGTGTCGCAGTCGAAATTCATGTCCCACACCAGTGAAATGATCTGCGTGCGGGTCAGCACTTCGCCGGACTGACGCATCAGCAGATGCAGCAGGGCGAACTCCTTGGTGGTCAGGTCGATGCGTTGCTCGCCACGAAAGGCGCGGTGGCGACCCGGATCAAGTTCCAGATCGGCGACTTTCAGAACCTGCGGTACCGGGATGTTTTCGCTGCGGCGCATCAGTGTGCGTACCCGTGCGAGCAGTTCGGGAAACTCGAAGGGCTTGACCAGGTAGTCATCGGCACCCAGGTCGAGACCACGAACCCTGTCGGCCAGACGACCGCGAGCGGTGAGCATCATCACCCGGGTGGAGTGCGTGCGGCGCAGTTGCTCCAGCACGTCCCAGCCATCCAGTTTCGGCAGATTCACGTCCAGGATCACCAGGTCATATGCCTGTTGTTGCGCCAGATGCAATCCATCGGCACCGGTGGCTGCGTGGTCAACGACATAACCACTTTCCGTCAGGCCCTGATGCAAGTATTCGGCAGCTTTAAGCTCGTCCTCGACGACAAGGATTCGCATGATTAATCACCACTTGTATTTAATGGTTAAGTAACTAAGTCGGTCGAGAAAAGTTGTTGTTTTTGATAGGGCTTCCAGACGGGTTATTGACAGGCGGTGTTGTGAGTTTCAGATTTCCTAGTGAGGGTTTCACTGGTTGTGGGGGCGCAAGGTAAAGGTTGTAGTGGCTACAGAGTCAATTGTTGACTGAGTCTCGAGCCCTGAAATCGGCCCTCTGCGACACCCTGACGCAGCGCGCGAGGCCAAAATACTCACCCGATTCATGAGAGGTGAACGGAGACAAGTACTGTTTTTTGGATAATGCCCTTGTATTTGTTTCCATGTGTTTCTATATCAAGGTGAACACTTCGCATCCTAGAGCAAAACAACTTCCATAAACCGTGGATAACGGATTTGTAATCTCTCAGTCACCTTGTCGATAAGTTAAAAACTCTACCGTGATGGAATTCTTGATTTAAAAAGGAAGTCTTCCATTGCCCGGTTTAAGAGAACTGACGGCGCGATCACGCCTGAAAAGAATGGCAAGGGCGGTGACCGCCAGCTGCTTTTTACTGCTGGCGGGCGCGGATCTTGCGCAAGCATCGACACTGACCCTTGAGCAAGCCCTGCAAACAGCATTTGCCGGCAACCCCGAGCTCGCGGCAGCGCAATGGGAAATCGGTATCTCCGAAGGCGACCGCAAGCAGGCCGGGCTTATCCCCAACCCCGAGGTGTCATGGGAGGCGGAAGACACTCGCCGCGATTCACGCACGACCACAGTGATGCTCAGCCAGCCGATCGAACTGGGCGGCAAACGCGGCGCACGAATCGATGTTGCCAGCCGCGCGCAGGACGCCGCCGGAATCGAGTTGGAGCGCAAGCGCAATGCCCTGCGCGCCGATGTGATTCAAGCGTTCAACAGCGCTCAAACGGCGCAGCAACGCTTGCAGTTGTCCCGTCAATCGCTGCAACTCGCCGAGCACGGTTTGCGCGTGGCCCAAGGGCGGATCGAGGCCGGTAAATCATCGCCGGTCGAGGGCACTCGGGCGCAAGTGCAACTCTCCGAAGTGCGCCTGGAACTGAGCCGCGCGGAACGCGATCAGGCCAATGCGTATCAGCAATTGGCGCAGGTCATGGGCGCACCGTTGCCGACATCGACCGTCGTGCAAGCCATGACGCAAAGCATGCCCGGCGCGCCACCGCCGACCCGATTAATCGAGCGCCTGAATGAAACCCCTGAAATGCGCCTGGCCAAGTTGCAGATCGATCAGCGCGAAGCATCGCTGGCGCTGGAGAAGTCGCAACGCATCCCCGATCTGACGGTGAGCATCGGCAGCCAGTACAGCGAAACGGACCGCGAGCGAGTCAACGTGGTCGGGCTTTCGATGCCGATTCCGCTGTTCAACCGCAACCAGGGCAACGTGCTGGCGGCCGCGCGTCGCAGCGATCAGGCGCGGGATCTGCGTAACGCCACGGAGCTGCGCCTGCGCACGGAAATCCGGACCACCCTCGAGCAATGGCAGACCGCCAATGGCGAACTCAAAGCGTTCAACCAGACAATTCTGCCCGCCGCACAAAGTGCGGTCGACAGCGCCACCCGTGGATTCGAAATGGGCAAGTTCGGCTTTCTCGACGTGCTCGACGCCCAGCGCACGCTGATCAGCGCCCGCAGCCAATACATCCAGGCGGTCAGCGAAGCGACAGACGCCCGGGTACGCATCGAACGTATCTTCGGCGACCTTGCCGCCAGCCCTTGAATTTCATTTTTTTGATTACTGCGCGACGACACGGCGCAGAGGAGTTTGCATGGATAAAAAACTGATCGTTGTCGCGCTGGCGACTATGGCGCTGGGCGTCGGAATCGGCTCGATGTGGCCGGGCAATTCAGCCATCGACGTCCACGCCGATGAAGCGGCGGAACACGCCGATCACGCCGAAGAGGGCGCAGCCGCCGACGGTGGACTTGCTGAAGGCGAAGAGGGACATCTGGCGTTGAGCGCCGAACAGATCGCCGCAGCCGGCATTCAACTGGTGCAGGCGCGGGCGCAGAACATCAGCCTCGGCTTGCCGTTCCCCGGCGAAGTGCGCTTCGACGAGGATCGCACGGCTCACGTGGTGCCGCGCGTTCCTGGTGTTGTCGAGTCGGTATTGGTCAATCTCGGGCAATCCGTGAAGAAGGGTCAGCTGTTGGCTGTGATCACCAGTCAGCAGGTCTCCGATCAGCGCAGCGAACAGGCCGCCGCGCAACGGCGCCTGGCGTTGGCTCGCACCACCTACGAGCGCGAGAAGAAACTGTGGCAGGACAAAATCTCTGCCGAGCAGGATCTGCTTCAGGCGCGCCAAGCGTTGGAAGAAGCTGAAATTGCCCTGACTAACGCCCGGCAAAAAATCAGTGTACTCAGCGGCAGCGTGGTTGCCACCGGCGGTAATCGCTACGAATTGCGCGCGCCGTTCGACGGTGTCGTGGTGGAAAAACACCTGACACCCGGGGAGGTGGTCGATGAAACCACCGCGGCTTTTACGCTTTCGGATCTGTCGCGAGTCTGGGTGACTTTCGGCGTTTCGCCCAAGGAACTGGACAAGGTGCAAGTGGGCAAATCCGTTACCGTCAGCGCTCCGGAATTGAACGCCGAGGTTGCCGGCACCGTGGCCTACGTCGGCAGTCTGCTCGGCGAACAGACCCGCACCGCCACCGTTCGCGTCACGTTGGAAAACCCGCAAGGCTCCTGGCGTCCGGGCCTGTTTGTCACTGCACTGGTCGTCACCGACAGCCGACAGGCGAAAGTCGCCGTACCGGAAACCGCCATCCAGACCATCGAGGACAAACCCACGGTGTTCGTGCGGACCGACGATGGCTTCAAGGCGCAAACGGTGGAGCTGGGAAGCCGCGCGGCAGGTTTGGTGGAAGTCACCCAAGGGTTGGGGCAGGGCGTGCAAGTCGCGGCTGCCGGCAGCTTTGTTCTCAAATCGGAAATGGGCAAAGCCTCGGCCGAGCACGCTCACTAGCGCCTTCCAGTAAAGCCCACCGATCCGCCCCTCGACGAGAAAGTTCTCATGTTCGAACGCCTGATCCAGTTTGCCATCGAGCAGCGCATCATCGTGCTGCTCGCCGTTCTGCTCATGGCCGGCGTCGGTATCGCCAGCTATCAAAAATTGCCGATCGACGCAGTGCCCGACATCACCAACGTCCAGGTGCAAATCAATACCGGCGCCGCCGGGTTCTCGCCGCTGGAAACCGAGCAGCGCATCACCTTCCCGATTGAAACCGCCATGGCCGGTTTACCGGCGTTGGAGCAGACCCGTTCGCTATCGCGTTCGGGGCTGTCGCAGGTCACGGTGATTTTCAAGGACGGTACTGATCTGTTCTTCGCCCGCCAACTGGTCAACGAGCGTTTGCAGATTGCCGGGGAGCAGTTGCCCGAAGGTGCGGAAGCGGTGATGGGGCCGATTTCCACCGGCCTCGGCGAGATTTTTCTGTGGACGGTGGAGGCGCAGGATGGGGCACTCAAGGACGATGGCACGCCCTACACACCGACAGATCTGCGCGTCATTCAGGACTGGATTATCAAGCCGCAGTTGCGCAACGTCCCCGGTGTGGCCGAGATCAACACCATTGGCGGTTTCGCCAAGGAATACCAGATCGCGCCCGACCCGAAACGGCTGGCGGCGTACAAGTTGACCCTGGCTGATCTGGTCAAGGCGCTGGAACGCAACAATGCCAATGTCGGCGCCGGTTACATCGAGCGCAGCGGCGAGCAGTTGCTGATTCGCGCGCCGGGGCAAGTCGCGAGCACCGAGGACATTGCCAACATCGTCATGGCCAATGTCGATGGCACGCCGATCCGGGTCCGCAATGTCGCGACCGTGGACATTGGCCGTGAACTGCGCACCGGTGCTGCCACCGAAAACGGTCGCGAGGTGGTGCTCGGCACGGTGTTCATGTTGATCGGCGAAAACAGCCGTACCGTGTCGCAAGCCGTCGCCAGCAAGCTGGAGCAGATCAACCGCTCCTTGCCCGAAGGCGTGATTGCCGTCCCGGTGTACGACCGCACGCATTTGGTCGACAAAGCCATCGCCACGGTGAAGAAAAACCTGGTCGAAGGCGCGATTCTGGTGATCGCGATTCTGTTCCTGTTCCTGGGCAACATCCGTGCGGCGCTGATTACCGCGATGGTGATTCCGCTGTCGATGCTGTTCACCTTCACCGGGATGTTCAGCAACAAAGTCAGCGCCAACCTGATGAGCCTCGGCGCCCTGGACTTCGGCATCATCGTCGACGGCGCGGTGGTGATCGTCGAAAACACCCTGCGCCGACTGGCCCATGCACAGCAACATCACGGGCGTTTGCTGACGCGATCCGAGCGTTTCCATGAAGTGTTCGCGGCGGCCAGGGAGGCGCGTCGACCGCTGATTTTCGGGCAGTTGATCATCATGGTCGTGTACCTGCCGATCTTCGCCTTGAGCGGCGTCGAAGGGAAAATGTTCCATCCGATGGCGTTCACCGTGGTCATCGCGTTGCTCGGCGCCATGCTGTTGTCGGTGACCTTTGTCCCGGCCGCGATCGCGCTGTTTGTCACCGGCAAGGTCAAGGAAGAAGAGGGCGCGGTCATGCGCGGCGCGCGGCAGGTTTATGCGCCGACACTGGCCTGGGTGATGTCCCATCGCGCCGTGGCGGTGGGTGCGGCACTGGGCGTGATTGTACTCAGCGGCGTGCTGACCAGCCGCATGGGCAGCGAGTTTGTACCGAGCCTCAGCGAAGGCGATTTTGCCCTGCAAGCCTTGCGCGTGCCTGGCACGAGCCTTACGCAATCGGTGGACATGCAGCAGCGTCTGGAAACCCTGATCCTTGCAAAAGTGCCGGAAGTCGAGCGGGTGTTCGCCCGCACCGGCACCGCCGAAATTGCCTCCGATCCGATGCCGCCAAACATCTCCGACAGCTACGTGATGCTCAAGCCAAAAGACCAGTGGCCGGACCCGGGCAAGTCCCGCGAAACCCTGATGGCCGAACTGCAACAAGCTGCCGCGACGCTGCCGGGCAGTAACTATGAGCTGTCGCAACCGATCCAGTTGCGCTTCAACGAACTGATCTCCGGCGTGCGCAGCGACGTGGCGGTGAAGGTATTCGGGGATGACATGGCGGTGCTCAATGCTACGGCGACGAAGATTGCCGCGGCCATGCAGAAGGTAGAGGGGGCA
The DNA here is from genome assembly GCF_054668325.1 of Pseudomonas sp. S2_F07. Classification (NCBI taxonomy): domain Bacteria; kingdom Pseudomonadati; phylum Pseudomonadota; class Gammaproteobacteria; order Pseudomonadales; family Pseudomonadaceae; genus Pseudomonas; species Pseudomonas sp. S2_F07. The sequence continues at coordinate 1,612,699 of NZ_CP162758.1, read as the reverse complement.
TCGGAGGTGAAGGTCGAGCAAACGACCGGGTTGCCAGTGCTGACCATCAACATCGACCGTGACAAGGCCGCGCGTTACGGGCTCAACGCCGGCGATGTGCAAGACACCATCGCGGTGGCGGTCGGTGGGCGACAGGCGGGCACGTTGTACGAAGGTGACCGGCGTTTCGACATGGTGGTGCGTTTGTCCGATGCCATGCGCAAGGACATCGACGGTCTTTCGACGCTGCTGATTCCAGTGCCGGCACCGCTCAACGCTGCTGCCAACCAGATCGGTTTCATCGCGCTCAAGGACGTCGCCAGTCTCGATCTGGTGTTGGGGCCGAATCAGGTCAGCCGCGAAAACGGTAAACGGCTGGTGATAGTCAGCGCCAACGTGCGCGGGCGGGATATCGGTTCGTTCGTCCAGGAAGCAGGTGAGGTGATCGAACGGAATGTGCAGACCCCGGCCGGTTACTGGACCAGTTGGGGCGGGCAATTCGAGCAGTTGCAGTCGGCGGCCAAGCGTTTGCGGATCGTGATACCGGTGGCATTGCTGCTGGTGTTTGGTCTGTTGTTCATGATGTTCAACAACCTCAAGGACGGCTTGCTGGTGTTCACCGGGATTCCTTTCGCGTTGACCGGCGGCGTCATAGCGCTGTGGCTTCGGGACATTCCGCTGTCGATCTCGGCGGGCGTCGGGTTCATCGCGCTGTCCGGGGTGGCGGTACTCAACGGTCTGGTGATGATCGCGTTTATCCGCAACCTGCGCGAGGAGGGGCGCTCACTCTTTGACGCGATCAACGAAGGCGCGCTGACACGACTGCGGCCGGTGTTGATGACGGCGCTGGTGGCGTCCCTGGGCTTCATTCCGATGGCGCTGGCGACTGGCACCGGGGCGGAAGTACAGCGGCCACTGGCGACGGTGGTGATTGGCGGGATTTTGTCTTCGACCATCCTGACGCTGCTGATATTGCCTGCGCTGTATCAGCTGGCGCATCGACGTGAAGAGGAAGTGACACCCGTTGAATAGATATCCCCTGTGGGAGCGAGCTCCCACGGTTTTTTGTATCCCGATCCGAAGAACAGCTCGCACATGACGGATATGTAATTTCGGCGCCACCGTCACGAAAGGTTCGGATTGTTACCTTGATCCCATCAGTTAATCAAACGAGGAATCAAACATGAAACGGGTACAACTGGGTGCGTTCGCGGCGGCATTGATGATGTCTTCTCTGGTGATGGCGGAAGGTGGTGGCGACAGAACCTTCGAAAGAATGATGGCCGCCAATGGCCGTTCGATGGAGCTGTTTGTTGCCAAAGAGCAGTCACGTGATCCCGTCGTAGTGAATGAGGAAAAGGGCGACAGGGCTAACGACCTGTAAGCGTGTCGCACTTGAGCAAGCCCGTCATCGCAGGTCGATGGCGGGCTTTTTTATGGATTTTTTGAAGGAGATGGCTATGAAAGCAAGTCAGTTGATTGCGTTTCTCGGGGTGACGACGATGTCGATGAATGTGCTGGCGGAAGGTGGCGGGGACAGGACATTCGAGAAAATGTTCAGTGCAAACGCTCAAGCCATGGAGCAGTACGCGGCCAACCTGGGCAAACCGGCGCCGGTGGTGGAAGACTATCGATACGGCATGACCCTGGATGTGGTGAAAGTCGTGAGCGTTGTGCGACCTGCGAAGGGGTGTACCGTGGTTCCGGCTGCGATGACTTTTGAAGATTCCCGGGGGCAACTCAAGACACTCAGGTATCTGGAGGCGGGGGAGTGTCGTAAACAGGGTGGATGACATCCTGTTCGATGCAGGTGCACATTGTTTATTTCAGGAAAAAAGCCCGGATGATTTCGCGGCCGACGATTATCGTCGTTTCAGCCCGCGCTTCCAGGGCGAAAACTTCGCGAAAAACCTGCTGCTGGTGCAACAGGTACAAGCGCTGGCGGCAGAAAAAGGCGTGACGGCGGGCCAACTGGCGCTGGCGTGGGTGCTGGCCCAGGGTGACTGCCTGATTCCGATTCCGGGCACCAAGCAACGTAAATACCTGGAAGAAAACGTGGCCGCACTGGAGGTGACGCTGAGTGGCGAAGAACTGCACACGCTGGAAGCGATCTTTGCGGCCAATGCCACCGCAGGCCTGCGTTTCCGGAAGAAGTCATGAAACTGCTCGACCGCTAAGGGTTGCCGGCCCGTTCGATGAACCGGGCGGGCCGTGCAACACCGCGTCAGGCCTTGGCCGGCAGACCATTTCCCGATCGCAAAAGCAAGATCAAAAGATCGCAGCCTTCGGCAGCTCCTACAGGGGAACGCGTACACCACCATACAACGAGGTCGAGCGTTAGCTCGCCTCGCGGTGCTGTTGCGGTGCACGCCCCTCGAGAGGCCGAGCGCAGGTTCTGCGCAGTGGGCAAAAGCGTTTGGTTACTTGGCGCTTTTCCAGGTAACCCGCTGTAAAAGCGGAACCATAGGAGGCCGTTACCGCAGAAATGGATATGTACACCACCAATAAAATACTCCAGCCAGGAGGCCGCCATCGCCAGCAAGCCGTCTCCTACAGGTATCGGTGTTCCCCGGAATTGCGTGAAGAACCAAAAAAAGGCGTCCCGAAGGACGCCAAAAGATTCACCTTTTACCAAAGGAGCAAGGAGCTTCTAAAGGTGAATAGGGGCAGTGCCAGGTTAGAGAACGGCCAACGGATACTCGACAATCAGCCGGACTTCATCCAGGTCCGATTCGAACGCTGTGGCGCGGGTAGTGGCCTGGCGCAGGCGCAGCGACAGATCTTTCAGCGAGCCGGTCTGCACCACGTATTTGACTTCGATGTCGCGCTCCCAACGTTTCTGATCGGTCAAAGGGTTGCCATCGGCATCGCGGCGCATGTACACCGAGTTGGCGTTGGAATAGTCGGCTTCGCTGCCACGGGCGTAACGGGTCATGAACGACAGGCCCGGAACGCCGTAGGTGGTCATGTCGAGGTCGTAGCGCGCCATCCAGGAGCGCTCCTTGGGCGCGTTGAAATCGCTGTACTGGATGGAGTTGTCGAGGAAGATCGAATCGGACTGACGCAGATAATCGAAGTCGTCGTTGCCGTTGTTTTGCTGGTGCGACAGCGCAATGGAGTGCGCTCCCAGTTTTACACCCACCCGACCGCTCCAGATATTGTTGTCGAACTCGCCGAGTAGTTGTTTCCCTTCGTCTACCGCCTTGTAATAGTTCAGACCACCAAACAGCGACAGGTCGTCCGTCAGCGGGTAAGTCCATGCGGTACCTGCGTAGTACTGATTCCAGACATCCTTGAGGCGGCTGGAGTACAGGCTGAAGCTGAGGTTTTTGTTCAGTTCATAGTCGCCGCCAAAGTAGGCGATCCAGGGTGAATTGACCGGGCCGCCATAGAAGGTCTCGAAATTCTCGTTCATGTCGCTGGAAACCGGCTGGCTCATCGCGTGCAGGCGTCCACCCTGTACCGTCAACCCGTCGATGCTGCTGTTGGTCGCGGTGATGCCCTGGAAGCTTTCGGGCAACAGCCTGGAATCTCCCGCTGCGACGACCGGGGTGGACGGGAACACATCGCCGACTTTTATCTCCGTGTCGAAGGCGCGCACTTTGGCGGCGCCACCGATCTTGGTGTATTCGCCCTGCGCCTCGCCGTCACTATTGACTGGCAGCATGTCGAAGGAGCTTCGGCCACCGTTGCGACCGTCGCCGGTATCGAGTTTCACGCCGATCATCGCAAATGCATCGACGCCCACCCCGACGGTGCCTTGGGTGTACCCGGATTCGAATTTGCTGATGATCGCGTGCGCCCAGGTTTCGGAGTATCCATTGCCGGTGGGGCTGGACTGGCCTTTGCGGTAATCACGATTGAAGTAGAAGTTGCGGTTGAGCACCGTCAGGCTGCTGCCCTCGATAAAGCCCTCGGCCTTATCTTGCGCAAACACCATGGACGGTCCGGAGACGACCGCCACCGCTAAAGCGGCCATCGACATTTTTAAATTGTTAACCATTTATCACTCCTGGGGTTCGGCAGAACGGGAACGTGCGTCGGCGTGGGTTTTATTGTTCGACGGAGAAGGCCCGCCGGCATGGTCGCCGAGTGACATCGTTGCAAGCTGCGGATAACGCCAAGGTGATGGGGGAATTACAATTTCGTCATGTGGGCAGGCGGACTCAGTAAGGCAAGGCAAAATCCCCCAAACGCAAAAACGGCACCCGAAGGTGCCGTCTTTTGGTGGTATCTCTTGATCCAGACAAAGCTCAAGAGATCGAGTCCTCCGGGCAGACTGTTCGGCTACCGCTGATTCAGTCTCGGGCAACACGCTTGAGCGCATATCGCACAGCCTTGAGCATGGGGGGGGCGAACGCGTTGTGCCCGGCATACAGCAGTCGGCAATCAAGATTCAAACGCTGTCGTAGCCAGCGCACACTGGCCATGCCGAAGGCGTCCCTGACTCCCTGCATCAGCAAAGTGTTTCTATCCAGGGTCAACTCTTCGTTGGCTGGTGTGAAGCAGTATTGCTGCATGTGGTAATGCAGCTCCAGGCGTATGGCGCGAATGGCTTCGTCGTCGACGAAATCCTCAAGGGTGTTCCGGCCAATGGATTGTCCTGTCTGTTGCAAAAGGGCTTGTAACCATTGAATGGCCGCGTGGCGCTGCTGTAGCGGACAGCCCTCGCAGAGTATCCGGAAGATGTCGCGTAGGGAATGGCTTGCATGGCAGCCAGTGAGTGTCGACAGTCCGTGGTTAAGCATTTGTTCGTAGGCACTGACATTATCGGCGAAAGGCACGAAAACCGAGACCAGTGTGGTTTTCAGCAGGGTGTCGCGATAGCGCTGCTGGTACTGAATTGCCAGCCAGCTGCCCCAGGAAACCCCCAGCAGACTGATTTTTTCGAAGTCCAGATGCTGACGTAACCCATCGATGTCTTCTACTGACAGTCCGCAGGTGTTATCGCGGAGCTCGCCATGGGGGAGGGAGCGTCCACACCCGCGTTGATCGAAGAGAACGACGTCGAAGCACTCCAGGTCGAAAAACTCAAGGTGTTCATGCCGGCAGCGACCGCCTGGGCCGCCGTGGAGGAAAAATACCGGTTCGGCTCCCGGTGTTCCGTGACGCTCCCAATACAGTTGATGGCCGTCGCCGGTTGGGTAGTATCCGTTTGTTTGGAGAGTGCCGGTCATGAAGTCGGGACCAGCAAACGATAGAACTGGAACAGTTCTGTCTGGCCGGAGCGTGCCGCCACGCTGGACAACAAATGCAGGTGGTACTGCTGGGCCAGCCAGGGTACAGGAATCAGAACAGGGGTATGACCGAAGATCAGGAGGTTGCCGCCGGGCTTTACGCAGTGCACCAGGGAGCGGAAAGCGGTGTGAGCGTCGCTGCGGGTCAGAACTTCGGCATTAAGAAATCGAAGGATAAGGACGTCGCATTGAATGCCGCAAATGGCGGCGTCGCTGGAGTCGAGCAGGCGAAATTCGACTGGCGATGTCACGTGGCGGTTTTTTGCATACGCAATCATCGAGGCCGAGCGATCGGATGCCAGAAAGCGATAGTCGGTGAGTTCCCGGGCCAGATGGGATATGAACTCGCCGGTGGAGCAGGCCGGGTCGTAAATTACTTGCCCCTTCATTGGCATTGTCTTGAGCAGTTGGACGCAATGGTCGCGAAAATGCGCTTCGTCTGCGTTCAGTTGTGTGGCGAGGACCTCGTTGCACTGCCAGAACTCGTCAGGACAGACCGCTTCCTGATTCGAGTCGTCACATAACGGAAACGGGAAGTTAACCTCGCTATCAGATAGCGCCAGTGCGGTGTCGAAGGCCTTGGTTTTTTCAGCCAGGGTCGCTGTTCGAAAGTAAATTGATACACCTTCGTTACTCCACTGCCACTGGACGAGAGGCCCAAGCAACATGAAAGGGGTGAGCACACTGCTCAGGTGCAACCGCTGGTGTGCGTCACGTTGCAGGGTCTTTCGGCCAACCCAGTCACGACCTTTCACTCGTAGAAAAAATAGATGATTCAGGCTGGCGCCCGCAGGCTCGACGTAGCAACCCATGGTACCGGATTGGATGACGTGCCTGGCCAGGCCTTGAGCCAATGCCACCTCTCGGTCGGGAGTAACCACCGTTGGAGTATTCATGCGCATGTCGCCTGCCGGTTTTTTTCCAGGCGTCGACCCCGGGACTGGGGGATAACAACATTGCCGCTGGAAACAATGAAAAAGCGCTCCAGACCGGGAATGACTACGTTGACCAGTGTGGTGCCCAAAGCTGTTTGATGAAGAGTAGTTACACCTAATGTCCGTCCGTGACGTTGCAGGTCTTGCAGCAACTGGTCGATTTGCTCGGTCAATGGTCGTTCATCCCACGCGTCGGGCAGCACCACGCTATGTTGGGGAGACAGTAGCGACGGGGTATGGAACTGCGAGCAGCGCAACAGACGGGGAAAGCGCTGTAAATGTCGCTGTGCATTGATCAGGTGTTGCCGATATTGCGACTGCGACTGCGACACGGCGTGATGCAGTTGTACCAGTTCGGTCAGCGCACGCCAGGCACCATGCCGTGGGTCAAGGGAACAACCCGTACCGTACAGGCTGATGTGGGTGTCTGGCGTTGCTGGGAAAGCCAGGAATGTTCGTGCCTGGAATTCATTGCTGATTTCCAGCAACACGATTTCTGCGCCAATCTCCCTTTCGGCATCGGTCCACAAACGGCCGAGGATATCGCTTTGACGCAGGCGTGCAACCCGTCGCAGAGGTGGATGATTTTCATAGTAAAAGTGGTTCAGCAAAAATAAAGAAACGGCATCCCGTTCAATGCATTCGTTGGTGGCATGGAGTAATGCTTCGTTGTAACTCGCTCCGATCGCCGTACCACTGTTACTTGAATATCGGCGCAGGGCACAATAGTTGGCATTGTCCTGTTCAAATGCCCGCTCTGGATAACCTGGCAGAGTCAGTGCTATCGGGTAGTGAAAGTGAGTGTCTTGCAAGGGGCATTTATAAGTTCGGCAAGCGATCCAGGTGTCTTTTTGGTCGCAAACAAGCTGCAGTACTGAGTCATCGTTAAAAAGCTTTGTTTCTGTAAAGTATTGCGCAGTTGCAAAGTGAATGTCTTTAGCGCTCAGATCTTCCGTCCAATAGTGCTCGAGGGCTTCATAGAGTGCGCCGATCCGAGCCTGGTCCGGATAGCCTTTGCCGGCGCCACAGATTGGTTCATGCGTGTTGCTACCGAGACTGGCCAACACCGAGACAACTTTACGTCCTAGTGTGCGGATGCTGGGTTCGAGCCCCAAAAAGCGCAGTTCGGCGAGAATGCGCTTTTGTGCCTCGTCCGCTGACAGTTCCCGTTCGGCAATCCTTGTCCTGTCCATTGTTTTTCCTCGTGAGAACGGGGGAACCTGTCCCCCGTTCGTATTGTTACTCGACGTCTTGTTCTACAAGTTCCGCCAATTCAGCTTCGGTCAATTGCAATGCTTCGATCTGCTCAGGCGTAGGTGTTTCCTGTTGCTCGATATCCGTGATTTTGTTGGCATTCCAGCCGCTGACCATATAACCCATTGGGAAGTTTCCTTTGATTAGAAATGGAGTGTGCTTTTTTCAGCACGAGTCGAATCTATAATCAAAGGGGTATTTGGGTCAAAAGTGTGCAGATGTTGCAGTTCTTGGCTGTCGGCGCCGATGAAATATGTACACATCAATTTTGGTTTGTTATTTGTTTTCCAATAGATGTCGCCGCATTTCAAGAGTTGAATGCAGAGAGGCAGGGGCTTGCGTGGGGGCGGATAAACGAAAGTGGATACTTATATATTCGGATTCCCGGTATATCCGGGCGCCGCTTTCCAGGTTTTGTAGTCGTTGTGTGTCGGATCTTTCAGAAAGAGGTGGATCAAAAATGACGCTGGGAGAAACTGGCCGGTTTTCGGCTGGTGCGTATGGTGAGTTTTCCTATAGCGATCGAAAAACTCTCACACATCCGACGGCAGGGGAGGCTCTGAACTATTTTACAGGCGCCAATGCAAACGGCACCCGAAGGTGCCGTTTGTGTTTTCTACCGAGTGTCGCTTAAGCGATCAACCCACCAGGCCCGATTGCTGAACCAGGTTCAGCAGCGGTTGTGGGTAGACGCCGAGGAAGAACGCGACCAGGGCGATAGCCAGCAGCATCACGCCACCTGCCTTCTGTTCCCAGTGCAGTTGCGCATCGACGCGACGCAGGTTCGGTTCGATCAGGTACAGGGTGACCATCACGCGCAGGTAGTAGAAGACGCCAATGGCGCTGCCCAGTACCAGCGAGCCGACCAGCCACCACTGATGGGACTCGACACCGGTGGCGATGATGTAGAACTTGCCGATGAAGCCCGCGGTCAGCGGGATACCGGCCAGGGACAGCATCATCACGGTCAGGACAGCGGTCAGGTACGGACGGCGCCAGAACAGGCCGCGGTATTCGTACAGGGCGTCCGCGTCACGGCCTTTGTACGGCGAGGACATCAGGGTGATCACACCGAAAGCACCGAGGCTGGTGATCACGTAGGTGACCAGGTACACGCCGATGGCTTCCACGGCCAGGCCCTTGCTCGCCACCAGGGCGATCAGCAGGTAACCGAAGTGGGCGATGGACGAGTAACCCAGCAGACGCTTGAGGTTGCTCTGGGTCAGTGCCAGCAGGTTACCGAACAGGATCGACGCGATGGCAATGATGGTCAGCACGTCGCTCAGGACACCGCTGCTCGCCGCTGGCGAGATCTGGAACAGACGCACCATCACGGCGAACACAGCCACTTTGGAAGCGGTCGCCAGGAACGCTGCGACCGGCGCCGGAGCACCCTCGTAAACGTCCGGAGTCCAGAGGTGGAACGGCACCAGCGACAGCTTGAACGCCAGGCCGATCAGCATCATGCCCAGGCCCAGTTGTGCCAGCGAGCTTGGCAGGCCGGTAGCCGCCAGTGCCTGACCGATGCCGACGAAGCTCAGGGAGCCGGAGTCAGCGTAGAGCAGGGCCATGCCGAACAACAGGAACGCGGAACCGGCCGCCGACAGCACCATGTACTTGATGCCGGCTTCCAGCGAGCGCTTGTTGAAGAAGGCATAAGCCACCAGACCGTAGACCGGCACCGACAGCAGTTCCAGACCGATGAACAACCCGGCCAGGTGCTGCGCGCTGACCAGAACCAGGCCACCGGCGGCGGCCATCAGGATCAGCAGGTACAGTTCTTCACGGTTGCCCGGGTAACCCGTGCCGCCATCGCCGAGGTAGGCGTGGGCGAGGGTGACACAGGCGAGGGTGGCGACCAGGATCAGCGCCATGTACAGACAGGCGAAGCTGTCGATCTGCAGCAAGGGCGTCACGGCCAGGGGCGCGACTTTCAAGGCAGGCAGGATCGACAACAGTGCCAGGTTCAAACCCGCCACGGAAATCAGGAAGGTCTGCGAGTGGTTGCGGCGCCAGGCGATCGCCAGCATCACCACGATGATCGTGGCGCTGGTGATCAACAGCGGCGCTAGCGCGATAAAGTGTTGGGTCGTGAATTCCATAGCGCTCTTACCGGGCCGAAGCGAGTTGAGTGAAGGCGGTGCCGAGCCACTGCTGCACGCCATGCATCGTCGCGGCAGAGGTATCGAGGAACGGTTGTGGGTACACGCCGATGTAGATCAGCAGTGCGGCCAGACCGACCACCATGATCATTTCGCGACCGTCCATGCCATGCAGCACCGCGTCCGATTTGGCCGGGCCGAAGTACGCACGGTGGATCATGATCAGCGAGTAGACCGAACCGAACACCAGGCCGGACGTCGCGATGATGGTCACCCATGGGGCGATCGGGAAGGTGCCGATCAGGATCAGGAACTCTCCGACGAAGTTACCGGTACCCGGCAAGCCCAGGGATGCCGCTGCAAAGAACAGGCTGAGGGCCGGCAGGTAAGCGATCTTCGACCACAGGCCACCCATTTCACGCATGTCGCGGGTGTGGGTGCGCTCGTACAGCTGACCGGAGAGGATAAAGAGTGCCGCGGCCGACAGACCGTGAGCCAGCATCTGCATCACCGCGCCCTGCAGCGCCAGTTGGCTGCCGGAGTAGATGCCGATCAGTACGAAGCCCATGTGGGAAACGGACGAGAAGGCAATCAGACGCTTGATGTCGGTTTGCGCGAACGCCAGGAACGCACCGTAGAAGATCCCGATCAGGCCCAGGGCCATCGCAAACGGCGCGAACTCGGCCGAAGCATTCGGGAACAGCGGCAGGGCGAAGCGCAGCAGGCCGTAGGCAGCGGTCTTCAGCAAGATACCGGCGAGGTCGACGGAACCTGCGGTCGGCGCCTGGGCGTGAGCATCAGGCAACCAGGAGTGGAACGGCACGACCGGCAGCTTGACCGCGAAGGCGATGAAGAAGCCGAGCATCAGGATGTACTCGGTGGTCATCGACATCTTGGTCTTCAACAGGTCGGCGTAGTTGAAGGTAATCACGCCGGTGTCGTTGAAGTTGACCAGTACCAGGCCCAGGATCGCCACCAGCATGATCAGGCCGGAAGCCTGAGTGAAGATGAAGAACTTGGTCGCCGCGTAGATCCGGGTTTTCTTGCCGTCCGAAGAACTGTGACCCCAGAGCGCGATGAGGAAGTACATCGGCACCAGCATCATTTCCCAGAAGAAGAAGAACATGAACAGGTCGAGGGCGAGGAACACGCCGACGACACCGCCCAGGATCCACATCAGGTTCAGGTGGAAGAAGCCCACGTGACGCTGGATTTCTTTCCACGAGCAGAGTACCGAGAGCACACCCAGCAGACCGGTCAGCATGATCATCAACAGCGACAGGCCGTCGAGGGCCAGGTGCACGTTGATGCCGAAGCGCTGGATCCAGACTTGCTTGAACTCAAGCGCCCAAGTCGGATCGGCGCCAGGCTTTGGTGCAAATGAATAATCACCGTTGGCCCACAGCCAGAGGCCGAGGGAGAGCAACAGGGACATGGTGATCAGCGCAATCCAGCGGGGGAGGGTGGCGCCGAAGCGCTCACCCATCCAGCACAGCAGGCCGCCGATGAAGGGGATCAGGATTAGCCAAGGCAGAATCATGACGGGTTCGTTTCCTTTCGCAAATTCGCAAGGTTCATATCAGACCGCTACCAGCACGACGGCGCCGATTACCAGCACGGCACCAGCAGCCATCGAGGCGGCGTACCAACGCAGTTGACCGGTCTCGGTACGGCTCAGGGCGGTGTGACCGCCTTTGGCCATGCGCGGGATCAGACCGATGGTCTGGTCGAGCGGGTCTTTGCGCAGGATGTGGCTGATCGCCAGGTACGGCTTGACGAACAGTTTGTCGTAGATCCAGTCGAAGCCCCAGGCAGCGAACCACCAGGCCGAGAGGAAACGGCCGATGCCGCTGTTGGCGACGGCGGTGACGAAGCGACGCTTGCCGAGGAACAGCAGCGCGGCCAGCAGGATACCGGCCAGGGCGATGGCGCCCGAGGCGATTTCCAGGCTGTGCTTGGCTTCGCCGCCGGCATGGCCGACGCTTTGCGGCAGCACGCCGTGCAGCGGTGGAACGATCATCGCGCCGATGAAGGTCGACAATACGATCAGCACCGACAGTGGCAGCCAGTGCGCAATGCCATGACCGGCGTGGGCTTCGGTCTTCACTTCACCGTGGAACGCGATGAAGATCAGGCGGAAGGTGTACAGCGAAGTCATGAACGCACCGACCAGACCGGCGTAGAGCAGACCGTTGTTGCCGCTGGCGAAGGCTTCCCAGAGGATTTCGTCCTTGGAGTAGAAGCCTGCGGTTACCAGTGGCAAGGCCGCCAGGGCCGCGCCGCCGACGATGAAGCTGGCGTAGGCCAGTGGCAGTTTCTTCCACAGACCACCCATCTTGAAGATGTTCTGCTCGTGGTGGCAGGCAACGATCACCGCACCGGACGCAAGGAACAGCAGGGCCTTGAAGAAGGCGTGGGTCATCAGGTGGAAGATCGCGCCGTCCCAGGCACCAACGCCCAGGGCCAGGAACATGTAGCCGATCTGGCTCATGGTCGAATAGGCGAGGATACGCTTGATGTCGGTCTGGACCAGGGCTGCGAAACCTGCGAGAACCAGAGTCACACCGCCAACGATGCCCACCAGGTGCAGGATTTCCGGCGCCAGGGTGAACAAGCCGTGGGTACGGGCGATCAGGTAGACGCCCGCGGTCACCATGGTTGCAGCGTGGATCAGTGCCGAAACCGGAGTCGGGCCGGCCATCGCGTCCGCCAGCCAGGTTTGCAGCGGCAACTGCGCGGATTTACCGACAGCGCCACCGAGCAGCATCAGGGTGGCCATGACCATCCAGAAGTCGCCGGACTGGAATTTCTGTGGAGCCAGCACCAGCAGTTCCTGAACGTTCAGCGTGCCCAGTTGGGCAAACAGAATGAACAGGCCGATGGCCATGAACACATCACCGATACGGGTCACGATGAAGGCCTTGAGTGCGGCGTTACCGTTGTTGCGGTTGCTGTAGTAGAAACCGATCAACAGGTACGAGCACAGGCCCACGCCTTCCCAGCCGAAGTACAGGAACAACAGGTTATCGCCCAGCACCAGGAACAGCATGCTGGCGATAAACAGGTTGGTGTAGGCGAAGAAGCGCGAGTAGCCGTCTTCACCGCGCATGTACCAGGACGCGAACAGGTGGATCAGGAAGCCGACGCCGACGACCACACCGAGCATGGTCAGCGACAGGCCGTCCAGATACAGGGCGAAGTTCGGCGTGAAGCCTTCCACCGCCATCCACTGCCACAACACCTGGGTGTAGTGGCCGCCTTCCGGCGGGGCGACGTTGAATTGCCAGATCACGTAGGCGGTAACGATCGCAGACAGACCGATGGAGCCCACGCCGATCAGCGCGGCCAGGTTTTCCGAAATGCGGCCGCGTGAGAACGACAGCAGCAGGAAACCAATGAGAGGGAATACGAAAGTCAGAAAGAGTAGGTTCATCCGCGCATCTCACTGGCAGCGTCGATATCGAGCGTGTGGAAGCGGCGATACAGTTGCAGCAGGATCGCCAGGCCAATACTGGCCTCGGCGGCTGCGAGGCTGATCACCAGGATGAACATGATCTGTCCATCCGGCTGCGCCCAGCGGCTACCGGCAACGATGAACGCCAGCGCGGAGGCATTCATCATGACCTCCAGGCTCATCAGCACGAAAAGGATGTTGCGGCGGACCATCAGGCCGACCAGACCGAGGCAGAACAGGATGCCGGCGACCGCCAGACCATGCTCCATGGGGATAGCAGGCATCGTCATTGCTCCTTGGCTTCGTTGCGGCCCAAGTGGAACGCCGTGACAGCTGCGGCGAGCAGCAGCATCGAGGCGAGTTCGACCACCAGCAGGTAAGGACCGAACAGACTGATGCCTACGGCCTTGGCGTCTACGGTGGTGTGGCCGATGGCTTCACCGGTCTGGTGGGAGAACAGCACGTACAGCAGTTCCACCAGCAGCAGCGCGGCGAGGAGGACCGGGCCGCCCCAGATACCGGGCTTGAGCCAGACGCGCTCTTGCTGAACCGAGGCCGGGCCCAGGTTCAGCATCATCACCACGAACACGAACAGCACCATGATGGCGCCAGCGTAGGCGATCACTTCCAGGACACCGGCAAACGGTGCGCCGAGGGCGAAGAACGTCATGGCCACGGCGATCAGCGAAATGATCAGGTAGAGCAGGGCATGCACAGGGTTGGTGTTGGTGATCACGCGAAGCGTGGACACCACAGCGATACCCGATGCGAAATAGAAAGCGAATTCCATCTTTCTTCCTTAAGGCAGCAAGCTCTTCACGTTGATCGGCTGGGCTTCATTCTGCGCGGAGCCTTTCGGCTTCCCGGCAATCGCCATACCTGCAACACGATAGAAGTTGTAATCAGGGTTTTTGCCGGGGCCGGAGATCAGCAGATCTTCTTTCTCGTAAACCAGGTCCTGACGTTTGAACTCGGCCATTTCGAAATCCGGTGTCAGCTGGATCGCGGTGGTCGGGCAGGCTTCCTCGCAGAGGCCGCAGAAAATGCAGCGCGAGAAGTTGATGCGGAAGAAGTCCGGGTACCAGCGACCGTCTTCGGTTTCAGCTTTCTGCAGCGAGATGCAACCGACCGGGCACGCCACGGCGCACAGGTTGCAGGCTACACATCGCTCTTCACCGTCGGGGTCGCGGGTCAGGACGATACGTCCACGGTAGCGCGGCGGCAGGTAGACCGGTTCTTCCGGGTACTGCAGCGTGTCGCGCTTGCGGAAGGCGTGGCCGAAAATCATCACCAGGCTGCGAAGCTGGGTGTAGAAGCCATGCACGATGTCAAATATGTACTTCATGATTCTCTATCCTCACTGAGCCGCGACGGCGGGCGTGTTGAGCAACACGATCGCAGCGGTCACCAGCATGTTGACGAGGGTCAGCGGCAAGCAGAACTTCCAGCTGAAATCCATCACTTGGTCATACCGTGGGCGCGGAATCGAGGCGCGCAACAGAATGAAGATCATGATGAAGAACGCGGTTTTCAGTGCGAACCAGATGAACGGGATCTGCGGCAGGATGCCGAACGGACCGTGCCAGCCACCGAAGAACAAGGTCACCAGCAGCGCCGAGATCAGCACGATGCCGATGTACTCGCCGACGAAGAACATGCCCCATTTCATGCCGGCGTATTCAATGTGGTAACCGTCAGCCAGTTCCTGTTCCGCTTCCGGCTGGTCGAACGGGTGACGGTGAGTCACGGCCACGCCAGCGATGAAGAAGGTCAGGAAACCGAAGATCTGTGGAATGATGAACCACAGGTTCTGCGCTTGATATTCAACGATGTCGCGCATGTTGAACGAGCCGACCTGGATCACGATGCCCATCAGCGACAGGCCCATGAACACTTCGTACGACACGGTCTGCGCCGAGGCACGCAAGCTGCCCAGCAGGGCGAACTTGTTGTTGCTCGACCAGCCGGCGAACAGTACCGCGTAGACCGACAGGCCAGCCATGGCGAAGAAGAACAGGATGCCGATGTTGATGTCCGCCACGCCCCAGGTCGGGGTGATCGGGATGATCGCGAAGGCAATCAGCAGGGCGCTCATGGCCACGACTGGTGCCAGGGTGAAGATCATCTTGTCGGCGAATGGAGGCGTCCAGTCTTCCTTGAAGAACATCTTGATCATGTCGGCGGCGATCTGGAACGCGCCGAACGGACCGACGCGGTTCGGACCGTAACGGTCCTGCCAGAGGGCGAGCAAACGACGCTCGACCCAGCTCAGCAGTGCGCCGCAAACCACCACGGCGAGCAGAATCACCACGGCCTTGAGGACCGCGATGATCACATCGATCACTTCAGGAGTGAACAAGGTCATTGAGCTGCCTCCTGCAGACCGTCAACGGATTTACCGAAAATTGCTGGCGGAATGCCGGCGATGCCCGCAGGCAGTGCCACCAGGCCAGCGCCCAGCTCTTCGTTGATACGCAGCGGCAGACGCAGGGTCTGGCCAGCCACGTTCAGGCTCAGCATGGCACCGTCGTTGACGCCCAGGCGGTCGGCTTCGGACTTGGCCAGTGCAACATAAGCAGCCGGAATGCGTTCCTGAACCGGAGCGGCTTTCGAAGAGTTCTCTTCGCTGCCGAACAGATGGAAGAACGGCACGGCCTGCCAGGTACCAGGAGCTGGGTTGAACGCACGCGGAGCGCTGGCGAACCAGTTCAGCGAGTCACCGGTGCTTTCGATCAGGCGGGTGCCCGGGTCGCCAGCGCGGATGTGACCACCGACTTCGTCCTGGAACTTGTTCCAGGCTTGCGGCGAGTTCCAGCCCGGAGACCAGGCGAATGGCACTTGCTGACGCGGTTCGACCGAGCCCGAGTAACCTTCCATCGAGAAGTTGAACGCGGTGTCGTTGTCTTGCGGAGTACGCGGTTCGTGCACGTTGATGTCGGCACGCATGGCGGTACGACCGGAGTAACGCAACGGTTCACGGGCCAGTTTCATGCCCTTGATGCGGAACGCGGCGGACGGCGCGGCATCGACGATGCGGTTCAGGATCGAGGTGCTGGAAGCGACGGCGGCGGTGGCGTGGTCCAGTTGGGTCCAGTCGATCGGCTGGTTCAACAGGGTTGCGCGCAGGGCATGCAGCCAGCGCCAGCCTTCGTGAACCAGGATGCTCGCGTCCATGTACTTCGGATCGAAGACCTGGAAGAAGCGCTGGGCGCGGCCTTCCTGGCTGACCAGGGTACCGTCGCCTTCAGCGAAGCTGGCGGCTGGCAGAACCAGGTGCGCGCGATCGCTGGTGGCAGTCTTCTGATGGTCGGCCACGATCAGCACTTTGGCGGCGGTCAGGGCAGCATCGACCTTGGCCTTGTCGGTACGGGTGTACAGATCGTTTTCCAGCACGACGATGGCGTCGGCTTTACCATCGATCACCGCTTGCAGCGCGGCGTCAACCGATTCGCCACCGAGCATGGCCAGGCCGAGGCTGTTGGCCTCTGGCACGATCAGGCTGATGGAACCGTTCTTCTCGCGCAGCTTCAAGGCTTTGGCGATGTTCGCGGCGGCTTCGATCAGGGCTTTGGAGCCCAGGGAAGTGCCGGCGATGATCAGCGGACGCTTGGCTGCGAGCAGGGCGTCGGCGATGCGCTTGGCCAGTTCGAGGGCTTCAGCGTCCAGGCCTTCAACGGCCGGAGCGCTGGCGTCGAGGGCGTGAGCCACGGCGAAACCGATGCGGGCCAGGTCGTCTGGAGCGGCGTGGACGCACTCTTCGGCGATGTCGTCGAGCTTGGTTTCAGCCAGGCTGGCGATGAACAGCGGGTTCAGCGCGTGCTGACCGATGTTCTTCACGGCGGCGTCGAGCCAAGGCTGGACGCGCATGGCGTCGGCCATGTCTTCGGCCTTGCCCTTGACCGATTGACGCAGGGACAGGGCCATGCGCGCAGCCGTCTGGGTCAGGTCTTCACCGAGGACGAACACGGCGTCGTGGTCTTCGATGTCGCGCATGTTCGGCACTGGCAGCGGGCTGTCTTTGAGCACTTGCAGGACCAGGCGGATGCGCTCCAGCTCGGCAGCTTCGATACCCGAGTAGAAGTGCTCGGCGCCGACCAGTTCGCGCAACGCGTAGTTGCTTTCGAGGCTGGCACGTGGCGAACCGATACCGACGATGTTGCGACCGCGCAGCAGGTCGGCGGCTTTATCCAGCGCTTCGTCGAGGCTCAGCTTGGTGCCGTTGGCCAGCAGCGGCTGGCGTGGGCGGTCTTCGCGGTTGACGTAGCCATAGCCGAAACGGCCACGGTCGCACAGGAAGTACTGGTTCACCGAACCGTTGAAACGGTTTTCGATACGACGCAGTTCGCCGTAACGTTCGCCCGGGGAGATGTTGCAACCGCTGGAGCAGCCATGGCAGATGCTCGGCGAGAACTGCATGTCCCACTTGCGGTTGTAGCGCTCGGAGTGAGTCTTGTCGGTGAACACACCGGTCGGGCAGACCTCGGTGAGGTTGCCGGAGAACTCGCTTTCCAGGGTGCCGTCTTCTACACGTCCGAAGTACACGTTGTCGTGGGCGCCAAACACACCGAGGTCGGTGCCGCCAGCGTAGTCTTTATAGAAGCGCACGCAGCGGTAGCAAGCGATGCAGCGGTTCATCTCGTGGGAAATGAACGGGCCCAGTTGCTGGTTCTGGTGGGTACGCTTGGTGAAGCGGTAACGGCGCTCGTTGTGGCCGGTCATTACCGTCATGTCTTGCAGGTGGCAGTGACCGCCTTCCTCACAGACCGGGCAGTCGTGGGGGTGGTTGGTCATCAACCATTCAACAACACTGGCGCGGAAGGCCTTGGATTCTTCATCTTCGATGGAGATCCAGGTGTTGTCGGTGGCAGGGGTCATGCAGGACATGACGATACGACCACGGGTGTCGTTCTCGTCGGTGTACTGCTTGACCGCGCACTGGCGACAAGCGCCAACGCTGCCGAGGGCAGGGTGCCAGCAGAAATACGGAATATCGAGGCCCAGAGACAGACATGCCTGTAACAGGTTGTCTGCCCCATCGACTTCGAGCGCTTTGCCGTCTACGTGGATAGTGGCCATGGTTCAAAGTTCTTCGTTGGCCCGGTGTCAGCGGGCGTGGCTAATGGAATCTTGTTATCCGCGTGAATCAACACAGCCGTTAAAGGCGTCATCACACGAAAAGCGAAGGGCACGGACCCTTCGCTTTTTTAAGCGTTTACGCGCCGACTACGATCGGCCTTGCCAGGGGCGGGACGGCGGCGCTGACAGGCGCGATACCGGCTTCGAACTCTGGACGGAAGTATTTGATTGCGCTGCCCAACGGCTCCACGGCGCCCGGTGCGTGAGCACAGAAGGTCTTGCCTGGGCCGAGGAAGCCGACCAGACCCAGCAGGGTCTCGATGTCGCCTGGCTGGCCTTCACCGCTCTCGATGGCCATCAGGAGCTTGACGCTCCATGGCAAGCCATCGCGGCACGGGGTGCAGAAGCCACAGGACTCGCGGGCGAAGAACTGCTCCATGTTGCGCAGCAGGGACACCATGTTGACGCTGTCGTCCACCGCCATGGCCAGGCCGGTACCCATGCGGGTGCCCACTTTGGCGATGCCGCCGGCATACATTTGTGCGTCCAGGTGTTCCGGCAACAGGAAGCCGGTACCGGCGCCGCCAGGCTGCCAGCACTTGAGCTTGTAACCGTCGCGCATGCCGCCGGCGTAGTCTTCGAATAGCTCGCGACCGGTAACGCCGAACGGCAGTTCCCACAGGCCAGGGTTCTTGACCTTGCCGGAGAAGCCCATGAGCTTGGTGCCCATGTCTTCGCTGCCTTCGCGGGCCAACGATTTGTACCAGTCCACGCCGTCAGCGATGATCGCCGGCACGTTGCACAGGGTCTCGACGTTGTTCACGCAAGTCGGCTTGCCCCATACGCCAACGGCGGCAGGGAAGGGCGGCTTGGAGCGCGGGTTGGCGCGGCGGCCTTCGAGGGAGTTGATCAGCGCGGTTTCTTCACCGCAGATGTAACGCCCGGCGCCGGTGTGGACGAACAGCTCGAAATCAAAACCCGAGCCCAGGATGTTCTTGCCCAGCAGGCCGGCTGCCTTGGCTTCTTCCACGGCACGGTTGAGGTGCTTGGCGGCGGTGGTGTACTCGCCACGCAGGAAGATGTAGCCACGGTAGGTTTTCAGCGCGCGGGCACTGATCAGCATGCCTTCGATCAGCAGATGGGGCAGTTGCTCCATCAGCATGCGGTCTTTCCAGGTGTTGGGCTCCATTTCATCCGCGTTGCACAGCAGGTAGCGGATGTTGATGGATTCGTCCTTTGGCATCAGGCCCCACTTAACACCAGTGGGGAAGCCAGCACCGCCGCGACCCTTGAGGCCGGAGTCTTTCACGGTCTGGACGATGTCGTCCTGGGCCATGTCGGCGAAGGCCTTGCGCGCAGCGGCGTAACCGTTCTTGGCCTGGTACTCGTCGAGCCATACGGCTTCGCCGTCGTCACGCAGGCGCCAGGTCAGCGGGTGAGTCTCGGCCGAACGCTTGATGAGGTTGGCCGGACCGAAAGAAGTCAGGGTCATACGTAGCCCTCGAGCAAATTGGCAACGCCTGCTGGCTGCACATCACCGAAAGTGTCGTCGTCGATCATCAACGCCGGCGCCTTGTCGCAGTTGCCGAGGCAGCAGACCGGCAGCAGGGTGAAACGACCGTCGGCGGTGGTCTGACCCAGGCCGATGCCCAGCTTGCTCTGGATTTCGCTGACCACGGACTCGTGGCCGCCGATGTAGCAGACCATGCTGTCGCAGACGCGAATGATGTGACGGCCAACCGGCTGACGGAAGATCTGGCTATAGAAAGTAGCCACGCCTTCAACGTCGCTGGCCGGGATGCCGAGGATCTCGCCGATGGCGTACAAGGCGCCGTCCGGCACCCAGCCACGTTCCTTCTGGACGATCTTCAGGGCTTCGATCGACGCCGCGCGCGGGTCTTCGTAGTGATGCAGCTCGTGCTCGATGGCCGAGCGCTCGGTTTCACTCAAGGTGAAACGGTCTGTCTGGATAAGCGTGCTGTTCATGCTTAGCGGTCCACGTCGGCCATAACGAAATCGATACTACCCAGGTACGCAATCAAGTCCGCGACCATGCTGCCTTTGATCACCGAAGGGATCTGCTGCAGGTGCGGGAAGCTTGGGGTACGAATCCGGGTGCGGTAGCTCATGGTGCCGCCATCGCTCGTCAGGTAATAACTGTTGATGCCCTTGGTCGCTTCGATCATCTGGAAGGATTCGTTGGCCGGCATGACCGGGCCCCACGATACTTGCAGGAAGTGCGTGATCAAGGTTTCGATGTGCTGCAGGGTGCGCTCTTTCGGTGGCGGCGTGGTCAGCGGGTGATCCGCCTTGTACGGGCCTTCCGGCATGTTGCGCAGGCACTGGTCGATGATCTTGATGCTCTGGCGCATCTCCTCGACACGCACGATGCAGCGGTCGTAGGCATCGCCATTGGCGGCCAGCGGCACTTCGAATTCGAAGTTCTCGTAGCCCGAGTACGGACGCGCTTTACGCAGGTCGAAATCGCAGCCGGTCGAACGCAGGCCGGCACCGGTGACGCCCCATTCCAGGGCCTCTTTGGTGTTGTAGGCGGCAACGCCGATGGTCCGGCCACGCAGGATGCTGTTGTCCAGTGCGGCTTTCTGATATTCGTCCAGACGCTTGGGCATCCACTCGACGAAGTCTTTAACCAGTTTTTCCCAGCCCCGCGGCAGGTCGTGGGCGACGCCACCGATGCGGTACCAGGCCGGGTGCAGGCGGAAACCGGTAATGGCCTCGATCACCGTGTACGCCTTCTGGCGGTCGGTGAAGGTGAAGAACACCGGGGTCATGGCGCCGACGTCCTGGATGTAGGTACCCAGGAACAGCAGGTGGCTGGTGATCCGGAAGAACTCGGCCATCATGATGCGGATGACGTCGACCTTCTCCGGCACCTTGATGCCGGCCAGCTTCTCGACCGAGAGCACGTACGGCAGGTTGTTCATCACGCCGCCGAGGTAGTCGATACGGTCGGTGTACGGGATGAAGCTGTGCCAGGACTGACGCTCGGCCATCTTCTCGGCACCACGATGGTGGTAACCGACGTCCGGTACGCAGTCGACGATTTCTTCACCGTCCAGCTGCAGGATGATACGGAACGCACCGTGCGCGGACGGGTGGTTCGGGCCGAGGTTGAGGAACATGTAGTCCTCGTTCGGGCCGGAACGCTTCATGCCCCAGTCTTCCGGCTTGAAGCGCGCGGACTCTTCCTCGAGTTGCTGCTTGGCCAGGTTCAGGGTGAACGGGTCGAACTCGGTGGCACGGGCCGGGAAGTCCTTGCGCAGCGGGTGACCTTCCCAGGTCGGCGGCATCATGATGCGCGACAGGTGAGGGTGACCTTTGAAGTCGATGCCGAACATGTCCCAGACTTCACGCTCGTACCAGTTGGCGTTCGGCCAGATGCTGGTGACGGTCGGCAAGCTGAGGTCGCTCTCGGACAAGGCGACCTTGATCATTACGTCACTATTACGTTCGATCGACATCAAGTGATAGAACACGGAGAAGTCGGCGCCGTTCGGCAGCCCTTGACGCTTGGTGCGCAGACGCTCGTCCACGCCGTGCAGGTCATAGAGCATGACGTATGGCTTGGGCAGGTTACGCAGGAAGCCCAGGACTTCGACGAGTTTGGCGCGGGCAACCCAAAGCACCGGCATGCCGGTGCGGGTCGGCTGGGCGGTGAACGCCTCCGGGCCAAAACGGTTGTTCAGTTCGACGACCACATCCTGGTCGTCTGCCTTGTAAGGCGGGATGTACAGAGCACTGCCTGTAGTCATGGTTATTTTATCGCTTTCGGTCAACGTAAAGAATGAAGCCAGGTTCTTGTTCTATTAAAGAAGCAGGTCTGGATCAGACTTCGTCGGGGCTGCGCAGGTTGGTTACCTGAATACGCTGTTCGCGGCGCTTTTCCTTTTCGGAAGGCATCTCGGCGCGATACACGCCTTGATCACCAACGACCCAGGAAAGTGGACGACGCTCCTGGCCAATCGACTCCTGCAACAGCATCAAGCCTTGCAGGAAAGCCTCAGGGCGGGGCGGGCAGCCAGGCACGTAGACGTCCACGGGCAGGAACTTGTCCACCCCTTGAACGACGGAGTAGATGTCGTACATGCCACCGGAGTTGGCGCACGAACCCATGGAAATGACCCATTTAGGTTCGAGCATTTGCTCGTAGAGACGCTGAATGATCGGCGCCATCTTGATGAAGCAGGTACCGGCGATAACCATGAAATCCGCCTGGCGCGGCGATGCCCGGATAACCTCGGCGCCAAAGCGCGCGATGTCGTGGGGCGCCGTGAAGGCGGTGGTCATTTCCACGTAGCAGCACGAAAGACCGAAGTTATACGGCCACAGGGAGTTCTTGCGCCCCCAGTTGATCGTGCCGTTAAGCACGTCTTCGAGCTTGCCCATGAAAATGTTTTTGTGGACTTGATCTTCTAACGGATCGGAAACGGTTTCCCGCTGGCCAATCGGATACTGCTCGTTAGGAGCATCGGGGTCGATCCTGGTGAGATTGTATTGCATTGCCAAAGCCTCATTGTTTCAGCTTCGCTTGCCGCTTGCGCCGAGCTTCCGGAGCCCAGTCAAGGGCGCCCACTCGGAATAGGTAGACAAGACCTGCCAACAGAATTGCTATGAAAACGAGAGCTTCGACGAATCCGGTCCAGCCGCTTTCGCGGACGGACACAGACCATGCAAAGAGAAAGAGGGCTTCAATATCGAAGATCACGAACAACATCGCGACCAGATAGAATTTGGCTGAGAGCCGCAAGCGGGCGCCACCTGTAGGTAGCATGCCGGACTCGAACGGTTCGTTTTTGCTGCGGCCCCAGGCTTTTGACCCGAGGAGGCTGGAGACGCCCAGCATGAAGGCACAGAGGCCGACGACGCCTAGAAGGAAAATGGCAAAGCCCCAGTTATGGGCCATGAGTCCTGTCGCTTCGGGCATGCTGGTAATCCTTAACAGAGAGCAAAGGTCTCTGAGCTTGAAAAGAAACAAAAGCAGTGACGATATGTCGCAGCAATCAATCCCGCTGATTTTATGGCTAAACACCCGGCAAGTAAAATTCCTATAGCGAAATTTATTATAGGAATAAGGACATAGCGAGCCTCAAAAGCCCTGTGGCCCTTGGCCCGTGGGCATTAGCCGGCATTTCGTCAATTATGTTTTGTAGGGAATGTAACGAACATAGTTGATGCTAAATGATAATCAATATTGTTTGTGGTGGTTTTTAAACTGTTTATTCCGCAAGTGCGCAGAAAGTTGCCTTATATGCGCGTTACTGTAGGAGCTGACGAGTGAAACGAGGCTGCGATCTTTTGATCTTGCCTTTGAAAGATCGCAGCCTCGTTTCACTCGTCAGCTCCTACAGGGGGTGGCGGTGTTTGGGAAAACGCGCACAAAAAAACGCCCCGAACCAGTCGGGGCGTCAGATGGGCGGCGTTGCGGTTTCTAATCAGTCCGCAACGGCCGTTGACTCAGGCGAAGCAGATCAGTGGAACTGTTCTTCTTCGGTCGAACCGGTCAGTGCGGTTACCGAGGACGAGCCACCCTGGATCACGGTGGTCATGTCGTCGAAGTAGCCGGTGCCCACTTCCTGCTGGTGAGCCACGAAGGTGTAGCCCTTCGAAGCGTCAGCGAATTCCTGCTCTTGCAGCTTCACGTAGGCAGTCATGTCGTTGCGGGCGTAGTCGTGCGCCAGGTTGAACATGCTGTGCCACATGTTGTGAATGCCGGCCAGGGTGATGAACTGGTGCTTGTAACCCATGGCGGACAGTTCGCGCTGGAACTTGGCGATGGTCGCGTCGTCCAGGTTTTTCTTCCAGTTGAAGGAAGGCGAGCAGTTGTACGACAGCAGTTGGTCCGGGTATTCCTTCTTGATCGCTTCGGCGAAGCGACGAGCTTCGTCCAGGTCCGGCTTGGCGGTTTCGCACCAGATCAGGTCGGCGTACGGAGCGTAGGCCAGGCCGCGAGCGATGGCCTGGTCCAGACCGGCGCGCACTTTGTAGAAGCCTTCCTGGGTACGTTCGCCAGTCACGAATGGCTGGTCGTACGGGTCGCAGTCCGAAGTCAGCAGGTCAGCTGCGTTAGCGTCGGTACGGGCCAGGATGATGGTCGGAGTACCGGCAACGTCAGCAGCCAGGCGGGCAGCGGTCAGCTTCTGTACGGCTTCCTGGGTAGGAACCAGTACCTTGCCGCCCATGTGGCCGCATTTTTTCACGGAAGCCAGTTGGTCTTCGAAGTGAACGCCGGCGGCGCCTGCTTCGATCATGCTCTTCATCAGCTCGTAAGCGTTCAGTACGCCGCCGAAACCGGCTTCGGCGTCAGCAACGATTGGCGCGAAGTAGTCGATGTAGCCGTCGTCGCCCGGGTTCTTGCCGGCTTTCCACTGGATCTGGTCGGCACGACGGAACGAGTTGTTGATGCGCTTGACCACGGTTGGAACCGAGTCCACCGGGTACAGCGACTGGTCCGGGTACATCGATTCGGCGGAGTTGTTGTCCGCAGCCACTTGCCAGCCAGACAGGTAGATCGCCTGGATGCCGGCCTTGACTTGTTGTACAGCCTGGCCGCCGGTCAGGGCGCCCATGCAGTTGACGAAATCTTTCTCAGGACGGAAGGCTGGCTTGGCACCCTGGGTCACCAGGTTCCACAGCTTCTCGGCGCCCATTTTTGCAAAGGTGTGCTCAGGTTGAACCGAGCCACGCAGGCGGACGACGTCAGCAGCGGAGTAAGTGCGTGTCACGCCTTTCCAGCGCGGGTTTTCAGCCCAGTCTTTTTCGAGGGCTGCAATTTGCTGTTCGCGTGTCAGTGCCATGGGAGATAAACCTCGTCGCGTCTTTATGAAAAGTTGTTCTGCGGTGGAAAATTCCTGCGCTCGCTGACCAGAAGCTTAAGCGGTCAAGTCGGGTTCGGCGGGGAGGGCGACGGGATGAACGATCGGCTCGAGGGGAAGTGAGCAGGTAAAGGCGGACTGCGGGCGCATTCGGGCGTCGTGGGCCTTGGTGCGAACATCAGTGTGGTGCCGGGTTACCTATTACGCTTCCGTCCCTCGGGACAACTTCGTTCCAGTCGACAACCTCGTCAAACACACCTTGTGGGCGGTACAGACACGAAGCGGTTCGCGGGGTAGGTGCGAACATCGCCTCGAAGGCCCTTGCCAGGGCCTCTGATTAGCGGGAGCGAGGCCATCATGCCTTTGCTTTTTTGGCTCGTCAAACGTTTTGTAGTGCTTTTTTTCAGGCACTACATCTTTGGTCTAATACGACTCGTCAGTCAGTTTTTGGTGCTTTAGTCCAGGGTGTCGACTTTCACCCGCAATGTCATGTCGTTGCGGCTCTGGGTCGAGTAGCTGCGGGTCTGGCCCTGTTTGTCGGCCTGGGTCTGGCCGTTGACCCCGGCCAGCAGGATCCATTCACCGAGGTGGCCGGTGACGGTTGTGTCGGTGCTTTGTACGTTCACTACATCAGGACGTTCCTGGCTCATGCGGTCACGGTTGGTGCTGATCGACAGGTGAACGATGTCGCCGGTGACGTTTGCCGTGACGTAGAAGCCCTGGGTGACGTTGCGGTATTCGGTCTGGCTGCGCAGGTCGCCGTAGGAGTCGGTCTGCGAACTGGTCAGCGGCACGCTCTGGCCGACCTGGATCAGCGCCGGTGCGCCTTCGCTGGCCTGCACTTGCTGGATGCCGCCGTCGCGGCTGTCGGTGCTGTAGTTGATGATGTGGGCCTGGCTTGGCTTGGCGCCGTTCACCGAATGACCCTGGTCACCCTGGAAGTTGTTGTCGCTGGTGTCGACGGTGATCAGCAGGCGCTTGGGTGCGGTGTCGAGTTGCGAAAGAAGGGCTTTAAGTTCGTCGATCTTGCGCTGATCGGCGTTGACGATGAGTTGATTGCCGTAGGCGCTGACCTGTCCGTCCTTGCCGATGAAGTCCTGCGCCACCGGCAGCAGGTCGGCGCTGGTGTGGTACTTGAGGGGCACAATTTCTGTGGCTGCCATCACCGAAAAACTGCAACCGAGCAGCAAGGTGGTGAGCAGGGTGCGTAGGGACATGTCCGTTATCTCCGCGTTCTGAAGCTTGATATTGCCAGTTTGTCGGCCTGGCGTGGCGCTAGTTGAATCGTAGACAGCAAAACGCCCCGGCATCGTGCGATGTCGGGGCGTTTTGTGGCGTGCTTTCTGGCCTCTTCGTCGGAACGCCGCCCGGAGCAAGCCCGCTCCCACAGGTTTAGCGTGAACCTTGTGGGAGCGGGCTTGCTCGCGAAAGGGGCACCTCTCAGGCCGAATGGCGGACCATGTCCACATGCGGAATCCCGGCTTCAAGGAACTCCTCACTGACCAGGTGAAAGCCCAGGCGCTCATAGAATGCCGTGGCTTGTACCTGAGCGCTGAGCATCTGCTGCTTGAGTCCGCGCTCTTCGGCCTCTGCGATGACCGCTTGCATCAGTGCATCACCGACTTTCAGGCCGCGCCAGTCCTTGAGTACCGACACCCGGCCGACGTGGCCGTCGGGCAGCAGGCGGGCGGTGCCGATTGGAAAGTCGCCTTCGTAAGCGAGGAAATGCACTGCATCAATGTCATCGGCGTCCCATTCCAGTTCTGGCGGAACGGATTGCTCGGCAACGAAAACCGTCTCACGAATGCGCCGGATCTCGGCGTTGTCCTTTTGCCAGTCTGCGACACGTACGTGAATCTTATTCATCGGCAAACCCCAGGCTTCCTTGCTTGACCAGTTCGCACAGCAGGCCACGACCGTCTTCGTCGCTTAGCCAGTCGCCAAGGTTGTCGGCGTGCAGCGCGTCGGCGGCGCAGATCATCTTCAGCAGTTCGCGCAGTTTGCCCGGCAGGTAACGGCTCTGGCCGCTGGCGAACAGCAGCAGGTCGTCATCGACTTCAGACCACGCCAGGCGTGCGCTCGGGTTGCGAATCAGGATCGCGCCTTGTTCCAGGGCGGACATGAAGTCTTCTTCTTCGACCTCTTCCGGGCCCACCACCAGTTCCGGGTAGCGTGGCTCGGTCATGAACTGGCCGAACCAGGTCAGCAGCAGGCGCTCGTCGCTCATGTGCTCGGCCAGCAAGCCTTTGAGGCGGTCGAGTGCGTCACGCTGGATCTGGTGAGGGTCGGCAGTCGGCAAGGCGTCGGCGTCGGTGTAGCGTTCTTCGTCCGACAGGAACTGGCTGAGGAAGTCGGTGAAGTGGGTCAGCACTTCAGCGGCGCTCGGTGCGCGGAAGCCGACCGAGTAGGTCATGCATTCATCAACGGCAACGCCGCAATGGGCCAGGCGCGGTGGCAGGTAGAGCATGTCGCCCGGTTCCAGCACCCATTCATCGGTGGCTTCGAATTCGGAGAGGATGCGCAGGTCGGCGTGGGCCAGCATCGGGCTCTCGGTGTTGCACATCTGGCCGATCTTCCAGTTGCGCTTGCCGTGGCCTTGCAGCAGGAACACGTCGTAGTTGTCGAAGTGCGGACCGACGCTGCCACCCGGTGCGGCGTAGCTGATCATCACGTCGTCGATGCGCCAGCTTGGCAGAAAGCGGAAATTTTCCAGCAGTTCGCTGACTTCCGGGACGAACTGATCCACGGCTTGAACCAGCAGGGTCCAGTCAGTTTCAGGCAGCTTGCTGAATTCATCTTCGGCGAACGGGCCGCGACGCAGTTCCCACGGACGCTCGCCATTCTCGATGATCAGTCGCGATTCGACTTCTTCTTCCAGCGCCAGGCCGGCCAGTTCGTCGGCGTCGATCGGGCTTTCGAAATCAGGAATGGCCTGACGGATCAGCAGCGGCTTTTTCTGCCAGTAGTCGCGCAGGAATTCCCGTGCCGTGATGCCGCCCAGAAGTTGAAGAGGAATATCAGGATTCATGTGTAACCTATTGAAAAAATGCACTTTTCAGACGGGAATAAAAACGCCCGGCGCGGCCGGGCGTCTTATAAAGGGTCTAGCGGTCGATCAGATGCGCTTGGCTTGTTCTACAGCGTTGCCGATGTAGTTGGCCGGGGTGAGCAATTTCAACTCGGCCTTGGCGGCGGCTGGCATGTCCAGGCCGTCGATGAAAGTCTGCAGCGCTTCTGGGCTGATGCCCTTGCCGCGGGTCAGTTCTTTCAGCTTTTCGTACGGGTTTTCGATGTTGTAGCGACGCATCACGGTCTGGATCGGCTCGGCCAATACTTCCCAGCAGGCGTCCAGGTCAGCGGCAATCTTCTGCTCGTTGAGCTCAAGCTTGCTGATGCCCTTGAGGCTGGCTTCGTACGCGATCACGCTGTGGGCGAAGCCGACACCGAGGTTGCGCAGTACGGTGGAGTCGGTCAGGTCGCGCTGCCAGCGGGAGATCGGCAGCTTGCTCGCCAGGTGCTGGAACAGCGCGTTGGCGATACCCAGATTGCCTTCGGAGTTTTCGAAGTCGATCGGGTTGACCTTGTGTGGCATGGTCGACGAACCGATTTCGCCAGCGATGGTGCGCTGTTTGAAATAACCCAGGGAGATGTAGCCCCAGATGTCGCGGTCGAAGTCGATCAGGATGGTGTTGAAACGGGCGATCGCGTCGAACAGCTCGGCAATGTAGTCGTGCGGTTCGATCTGCGTGGTGTACGGGTTGAAGCCCAGGCCCAATTCGTCTTCGATGAAGGCGCGGGCGTTGGCTTCCCAGTCGATCTCAGGGTAGGCCGACAGGTGGGCGTTGTAGTTGCCGACGGCGCCGTTGATCTTGCCCAGCAGCGGAACGGCAGCGACTTGAGCGATCTGGCGCTCCAGGCGGTAAACCACGTTCGCCAGTTCTTTGCCCAGGGTGGTCGGCGAGGCCGGCTGACCGTGGGTGCGCGACAGCATCGGCACGTCGGCGAAGCGGATCGCCAGTTCGCGGATGGCGTTGGCGGTCTGGCGCATCAGCGGCAGCATCACGTCATCGCGGCCTTCGCGCAGCATCAGGGCGTGGGACAGGTTGTTGATGTCCTCGCTGGTGCAGGCAAAGTGGATGAACTCGCTGACCTTGGCCAGTTCCGGCAGCTTGGCCGCTTGCTCTTTGAGCAGGTATTCGATGGCCTTGACGTCGTGGTTGGTGGTGCGCTCGATCTCTTTGACGCGCTCGGCGTGCTCCAGAGAGAAGTTTTCCGCCAGGGTGTTGAGCACAGCGTTGGCTTCGGCGGAGAACGCCGGCACTTCACTGATGGCAGGGTGAGCGGCCAGGCGCTGGAGCCAGCGCACTTCAACCAGGACGCGGGCACGGATCAGGCCGTACTCGCTGAAAATTGGGCGCAGGGCCTGGGTTTTGCCGGCGTAGCGGCCGTCAACAGGGGAAACCGCAGTGAGCGAAGAAAGCTGCATGGGGTGTTCTCGGACAGTCGGGCAACGAAATGGGGCGCGTATCATACATGAAAAAATCCGCCGGTCCGTCGCCAACTGACCGGCGTATTACGCGTATTGCTGAGTTCGTATCTGTCGATGCGGGTTATTCGTTACGCATCAAGGGGTAAAGCTCTTTGAGCAATTTGCGGCGACTGATCACCAGCTGCCAGCGATGACCGCCCAATTGCCGCCAAAGGCGCGCCGAACGAATGCCTGCCAGCAGCAGGGCACGAATTTTCGAGGCATTGCTCGGTTGTTGCAGGTTGCGCATGTCGCCGTGCACCTGGATGCGTTGGCGCAGGGTGCTCAGGGTGTCCTGATACAGCGCGCCGCAGGCGGCGACCACGTTTTCGTGGGCCGGGCCGAAGTGTTCGACCTGGGACTGGATCTGCGGCAGGCGCTTGCCGATCACGTCGAGCATGTCGTTGCGCTTGGCCAGCTGGCGCTCAAGGCCGAGCATGGCCAGGGCATAACGCAATGGCTCGCGCTGCAGGGCACTTGGGTCGCGTTCGAGGGCGCCGATCAGTGCGCGGTAACCTTCACGCAGGTTGATGTCGTCGCCGCCGTAGACTTCCAGGGTGTCCTTGGGGTCGCGGATCAGCAGGCTGCCGAGCATGCAGGTCAGGCCGGCTTCGTTGGTCTGGCCGGTCTTGGCGATCCTGTCCACCAGCACCGCGGCGAGAAACACGCCGCCCAGTGCCGTCAGTTGCTCCTGAATCGGGTTCATAGGGCCTGGCCCTTGCTCGTCCACGGCTCGGCTACTTCAATCACGCCGCCGCCGAGGCAGATTTCACCGTCGTAGAACACCACGGACTGGCCTGGGGTGACCGCGCGCTGCGGATCATCGAAGGTCGCGCGATAACCGGTGGCGGTTTTTTCCAGGGTGCACGGCTGGTCGCTCTGGCGATAACGAACCTTGGCGGTCAGCTTGCGTGGCTGGCTCAGGTCGACCGGGTTGACCCAGTAGATATCGGAAGCGAGCAGGGCGCGGGAGAACAGCCACGGGTGATCATTGCCCTGGCCAACGATCAGCTCGTTGTGTTCCAGGTCCTTGATCAGCACGTACCACGGCTCATCGCTGGCGTCTTTCAGGCCGCCAATACCCAGGCCCTGACGCTGACCGATGGTGTGGTACATCAGGCCGTGGTGGCGGCCGATGATTTCACCTTCGGTGGTTTTGATCTCGCCCGGTTGCGCCGGCAGGTACTGCTTGAGGAAGTCGCTGAAGCGGCGTTCGCCGATAAAGCAGATCCCGGTGGAGTCCTTTTTCTTCGCGGTCGCCAGCTCGTATTTCTCGGCAATGGCGCGCACTTGTGGTTTTTCCAGTTCGCCGACCGGGAACAGGGTCTTGGCGATCTGTTCACCGCCGACGGCGTGCAGGAAGTAGCTCTGGTCCTTGTTCGGGTCCAGGCCCTTGAGCAGTTCGGTGCGGCCATCGATGTCGCGGCGACGCACGTAGTGGCCGGTGGCGATCAGGTCGGCGCCAAGCACCATGGCGTAGTCGAGGAACGCCTTGAACTTGATTTCGCGGTTGCACAGGATGTCCGGGTTCGGCGTGCGTCCGGCCTTGTATTCGGCCAGGAAATGCTCGAACACGTTGTCCCAGTACTCGGCGGCGAAGTTGGCGGTGTGCAGCTTGATGCCAATCTTGTCGCACACGGCCTGGGCGTCCGCCAGGTCATCCATGGCGGTGCAATATTCCGTTCCATCGTCTTCTTCCCAGTTCTTCATGAACAGGCCTTCCACCTCATAGCCTTGCTCGATCAGCAGGAGGGCGGAAACGGAAGAGTCCACGCCGCCGGACATGCCGACAATGACGCGCTTCTTTTGTGTGTCAGAAGGGGCTGGATCACGCATAGGGATTCAATGAGTGTCTTGAAAAAGGACGCGATTCTATCAGGCTCGGGCCTGCATGGCTAAAGAGAAGGTCGGATCAATTCGAGGTCGAAGTGTTGGCCTGCCAGATAGTCGTCGATGCAACGGATGATCAGCTCGCTGCGCCAGTTGTCGCGTTGCTCGATTAATTCCTCGCGGGTCAACCACTTGGCGCCGACGATGCCGTCGTCCAGTTGATAATCCGGGTGGTGTTTCAGTGGTTTGGCGATAAAGCAGACCCGCTGGTAGGTCACGCCGTTGCTCGGGGCGGTATACAGATAAATCCCCAGCACGCCGGTGGGCTCGACGTCCCAGCCGGTTTCCTCGAGGGTTTCGCGCACGGCGGCTTCAATCAGGGTCTCGTTCGGGTCCAGATGACCTGCAGGCTGGTTGAGCACGTTGCGACCGGCCTTGTGTTCTTCGACCATCAGGAAGCGGCCGTTGTCCTCGACGATGGTGGCGACGGTGATGTGGGGTTTCCAGTCCATGGGTTTTCCTCGGTAAGGTCTTCGGTGTATTCGAAATTGCCAAGATCGCAGCCTTCGGCAGCTCCTACAAGGATCGGTGTAGGAGCTGCCGAAGGCTGCGATCTTTTGATCTTCGCCAGAAACACAAACCCCGGCACAGGGCCGGGGTTTGTGGTGTTCCCTTACAACCTTAAACCAGCGCAGCAACTGCCGCGTTGAAGGTAGCGCTTGGGCGCATGGCCTTGCTGATCAGCTCGGCGTCGGCGTGGTAGTAGCCGCCGATGTCCACTGGCTTGCCCTGGACGGCGTTGAGTTCGGCAACGATGGTCGCCTCGTTCTCGGTCAGGGTCTTGGCCAGGGTCGCGAACTGCGCTTGCAGTGCAGCGTCTTCGGTCTGGGCAGCCAGGGCCTGGGCCCAGTACAGCGCCAGGTAGAAGTGGCTGCCGCGGTTGTCGATGTTGCCGACTTTGCGCGATGGCGACTTGTTGTTGTCCAGGAACTGGCCGGTGGCCTGGTCCAGGGTCTTGGCCAGGACCAGCGCCTTTGGATTGTTGTAGGTCACGCCCAGGTGTTCCAGGGACGCGGCCAGGGCCAGGAATTCACCCAGCGAATCCCAGCGCAGGAAGTTCTCTTCCAGCAGCTGCTGAACGTGCTTCGGAGCCGAACCGCCAGCGCCGGTTTCGAACAGGCCACCGCCGTTCATCAGCGGCACGATCGACAGCATCTTGGCGCTGGTGCCCAGTTCCATGATCGGGAACAGGTCGGTCAGGTAGTCGCGCAGTACGTTGCCGGTCACCGAGATGGTGTCCTTGCCGGCGCGGGTGCGCTGCAGGGTGTACTTCATTGCGTCGACCGGCGCCATGATCTGGATGTCCAGGCCGGCAGTGTCGTGATCCTTCAGGTAAGCCTGAACCTTCTCGATCACTACGCCGTCGTGGGCGCGCATCGGGTCCAGCCAGAAGATCGCCGGGGTCGCGCTTGCGCGAGCACGGTTGACGGCCAGTTTGACCCAGTCCTGGATCGGCGCGTCTTTGGTCTGGCACATGCGGAAGATGTCGCCGGCTTCAACAGCCTGTTCCATCAGCAGGTTGCCCTTGCCGTCGGTGACGCGAACAACGCCGTCAGCCTTGATCTGGAAAGTCTTGTCGTGGGAGCCGTACTCTTCGGCTTTCTTCGCCATCAGGCCAACGTTCGGCACACTGCCCATGGTGGTCGGATCGAACGCACCGTTGGCTTTGCAATCTTCGATCACGGCCTGGTAGATGGTGGCGTAGCAGCGATCCGGGATCACGGCCTTGGTGTCGTGCAACTGGCCGTCGGTGCCCCACATCTTGCCGGAGTCACGGATCATCGCAGGCATCGAGGCGTCGACGATCACGTCGCTCGGCACGTGCAGGTTGGTGATGCCTTTGTCGGAGTTGACCATCGCCAGGGAAGGGCGAACGGCGTAGACCGCCTGGATGTCAGCTTCGATGGCCGCTTGCTGTTCAGCAGGCAGGGCCTTGATGCGAGCGTACAGGTCGCCGATGCCGTTGTTCAGGTTGAAGCCGATCTGTGCCAACACGTCAGCGTGCTTGGCCAGTGCGTCTTTATAGAACTCGGCAACGATCTGGCCGAACATGATCGGGTCGGAGACCTTCATCATGGTGGCTTTCAGGTGAACCGACAGCAGCACGCCTTGTGCCTTGGCGTCTTCGATTTCGGCCGCGATGAAGCTGCGCAGGGCGTTTTTGCTCAGTACCGCGCAATCGAGGATCTCACCGGCTTGTACGCTGGTCTTTTCTTTCAGGACGGTAGCAGTGCCGTCTTGAGCGATCAGTTCGATTTTCACGGCGTCAGCGGCGTCGATCAGGGCGGCTTTTTCGCTGCCGTAGAAATCGCCGGTGCCCATGTGCGCGATGTGGGACTTGGAGTCCTTGGCCCACGCGCCCATTTTGTGCGGGTGCTTGCGTGCGTAGTTCTTGACCGACAACGGAGCGCGGCGGTCGGAGTTGCCTTCACGCAGGACCGGGTTCACGGCGCTGCCCTTGATCTTGTCGTAACGCGCCTTGGCTACTTTGTCGGCGTCGCTGGTGACGGTCTCGGGGTAGTCCGGAAGTGCATAGCCCTGGGCTTGCAGCTCTTTGATCGCGGCTTGCAGTTGTGGAACCGAAGCGCTGATGTTCGGTAGCTTGATGATGTTGGCTTCAGGCGTAACGGCCAGGGCGCCCAGTTCGGCGAGGTGGTCGGCTACGGCTTTGTCACCCAGTTGCTCGGGGAAGCTGGCCAGGATGCGCCCTGCAAGAGAGATATCGCGGGTTTCAACGGCGATATCAGCCGAGGCGGTGAACGCCTCTACGATAGGCAACAGTGAATAGGTGGCGAGGGCAGGAGCTTCGTCGGTGAAGGTATAGATGATCTTCGAGCGGGTGGGCATATTCGGATTAACTCTCTCTTCTTTGCTAAAGCGTGCGCAGAAACTCGAGGGCGCCGGGTAAGCGCGTTCGTTCAAAGTCATCCATGAGCCGAATATCGAGGTTTCGTTGCTGTGATGTTGGGTGCATCAGTAGGGCGTCAAGTAGCCGGACTGCGATAACAGGCCGGCTTGCCGGGCGGAAAGTCTCGTCGTAGAGCACTTCAGCCGTCGTGACCCTGTGGTCAGCGGGCGGCATTATACATAGGTAGCTGGCAATCTGCCGATGGTTCATATGCAACGAATGTCGTCCATTGGTCTAAAGGTCGCAGGGGCGAGCAGGGGCGAGCAGGGCGTAAGGTCACACGTCGTGCTTGGTTTTGGCGCTTTTCCCTTTGCTTTCAGGCTTGTAGCGCACGAGTTGCAAGGCTTTGCGCCAGATCGATGGAACATAGGGTTTGCGCGCCGATTCAACTGGGTTACGCTCGAACCAAGCCAGATGTTCAATCCAATCAATGGAGTTCAGCATGGGTTACAAGAAGATTCAGGTTCCAGCCGTCGGCGACAAAATCACCGTCAATGCAGACCATTCTCTCAATGTTCCTAATAACCCGATCATCCCCTTCATCGAAGGCGACGGCATTGGCGTCGACATCAGCCCGGTCATGATCAAGGTTGTCGATGCTGCCGTTAAGAAGGCTTACGGCGGCGAGCGCAAGATTTCCTGGATGGAGGTGTACGCCGGGGAGAAAGCGACTCAGGTTTACGATCAGGACACCTGGCTGCCTCAGGAAACCCTGGACGCGGTCAAGGATTACGTGGTTTCCATCAAGGGCCCGCTGACCACTCCGGTCGGTGGCGGCATCCGTTCCCTGAACGTGGCCCTGCGCCAGCAACTCGACCTGTACGTCTGCCTGCGCCCGGTGCGCTGGTTCGAAGGCGTGCCTAGCCCGGTGAAAAAGCCTGGCGATGTCGACATGACCATTTTCCGCGAGAACTCCGAAGACATCTACGCGGGCATCGAGTGGAAGGCCGGTACGCCGGAAGCCACCAAGGTCATCAAGTTCCTGAAAGAAGAAATGGGCGTTACCAAGATCCGTTTCGACGAGAACTGCGGTATCGGCGTCAAGCCGGTGTCCCTGCAAGGCACCAAGCGTCTGGCACGCAAGGCCCTGCAATATGTGGTCGATAATGATCGCGATTCGCTGACCATCGTGCACAAAGGCAACATCATGAAGTTCACCGAAGGTGCCTTCAAGGAATGGGCCTACGAAGTGGCGGCTGAAGAGTTCGGCGCGACCCTGCTCGACGGCGGTCCGTGGATGCAGTTCAAGAACCCGAAAACCGGCAAGAACGTCATCGTCAAGGATGCCATCGCCGACGCCATGCTCCAGCAGATCCTGTTGCGCCCGGCCGAGTACGATGTGATCGCGACCCTGAACCTGAACGGCGACTACCTCTCCGACGCCCTGGCGGCGGAAGTGGGCGGTATCGGTATCGCGCCGGGTGCCAACCTGTCCGACACCGTGGCCATGTTCGAAGCCACCCACGGTACTGCGCCGAAGTACGCAGGCAAGGACCAGGTCAACCCGGGTTCGCTGATCCTGTCCGCTGAAATGATGCTGCGCCACATGGGCTGGACCGAAGCGGCCGACCTGATCATCAAGGGCACCAACGGCGCGATTTCCGCCAAGACCGTGACCTATGACTTCGAGCGCCTGATGGAAGGTGCCAAGTTGGTGTCGTCTTCCGGCTTCGGCGATGCGCTGATCTCGCACATGTAAGAAAACGCTGGCACACAAAAAACCGCCTGATTCGAGAGATTGAACCAGGCGGTTTTTTTATGTCGCAATGACGGTGTGGGCTTACACTGTAACGGTCTGTTGCGGGGTGGATGCCGTCGCTTTTGAAGCGTCCGCCGGGTTCCCGATGTTGACCGCGTGCAGGCCCTTGGGGCCCTGGATGATATCGAATACGACAGCTTGCCCGGCTTTCAGGGTTTTATAACCATCCATTTTAATGGCTGAGTAGTGGGCAAACAGATCTTCTGTCTTGCCTTCCTCGTTGATGAATCCGTAACCCTTGGCATTGTTGAACCACTTCACCTTGCCGACAGCCATACCCAACTCCCTCTGCAACAGACTCCATCACTGGAGTATCATCCAGTACATCCGCAGTCGAATCTGTAAATAAGATTGACTCCGCGGACCTTTTTTACCCACTGTGGGCTCTATTGGTTGTAACACCCTTTTGCCGATAGTCAAGCTGACCCGGCAGTCGGAGTTGAAATCGCTGATAGCCGCCCCCACCACTGTATTTGAACAACTGACGAACCTTTCTTTCCATGCATGCAATCAGCCAGATTCGACTAACATTCAATCAGGATCGCCCGGTTCTTCAAAAAGATCAGCCGGGGGCACACGACGACGATTCCGCAGGCATTGCTGTTCAGGAGGCAAAGCCTGCACTACAGGCGCCGCCGATGTACAAGGTGGTTTTGTTCAATGATGACTACACACCGATGGATTTCGTCGTCGAAGTGCTCGAGGTGTTTTTTAACCTGAATCGCGAGCTGGCGACCAAGGTCATGCTGGCCGTCCATACAGAAGGACGGGCAGTATGTGGAGTGTTTACCCGCGACATCGCCGAGACCAAGGCCATGCAGGTCAACCAGTACGCCAGGGAAAGCCAGCATCCGCTACTCTGTGAAATCGAGAAGGACGGTTAATCGCCGACCACTTGGGTATGAGGTGAAGCTATGTTAAACCGCGAGCTCGAAGTCACCCTCAATCTTGCCTTCAAGGAAGCTCGTTCGAAGCGTCATGAGTTCATGACTGTCGAACACCTCTTGCTGGCCCTATTGGACAATGAGGCTGCCGCCACCGTTCTGCGTGCGTGCGGCGCAAACCTCGACAAACTCAAGCATGACCTGCAGGAGTTCATCGACTCCACCACGCCATTGATTCCCGTGCATGACGAGGATCGCGAAACCCAGCCAACCCTGGGCTTCCAGCGTGTACTGCAACGTGCTGTGTTTCACGTACAGAGCTCGGGCAAACGCGAAGTGACTGGTGCCAATGTGCTGGTCGCGATCTTCAGTGAGCAAGAGAGTCAGGCGGTGTTCCTGCTGAAACAGCAGAGCGTTGCCCGTATAGATGTCGTCAACTACATTGCCCATGGCATTTCCAAGGTGCCGGGGCATGGCGATCACTCTGAAGGTGAGCAAGATATGCAGGACGACGAGGGCGGTGAGTCTTCTTCCTCGGGCAATCCCCTGGATGCTTATGCCAGCAACCTCAACGAACTCGCGCGCCAGGGTCGCATCGATCCGTTGGTAGGTCGTGAGCTGGAAGTCGAGCGTGTCGCGCAGATCCTGGCGCGTCGCCGCAAGAACAATCCGCTGCTGGTGGGCGAGGCGGGCGTGGGTAAAACCGCGATTGCCGAAGGCCTGGCCAAGCGCATTGTCGACAACCAGGTGCCGGACCTGCTGGCCAACAGTGTGGTTTACTCCCTCGACCTGGGTGCCTTGCTGGCCGGTACCAAGTACCGTGGCGATTTCGAGAAGCGCTTCAAGGCGTTGCTCAATGAACTGAAAAAACGTCCGCAGGCGATCCTGTTCATCGACGAGATCCACACCATCATTGGTGCGGGTGCCGCGTCCGGTGGCGTCATGGATGCCTCGAACCTGCTCAAGCCGCTGCTGTCGTCCGGTGATATCCGTTGCATCGGTTCGACCACCTTCCAGGAATTCCGCGGCATCTTCGAGAAGGACCGTGCCTTGGCCCGGCGCTTCCAGAAGGTCGATGTGTCGGAGCCTTCGGTGGAAGACACCATTGGCATTCTGCGTGGCCTGAAAGGGCGTTTCGAAAGCCATCACAATATCGAATACAGTGATGAAGCCCTGCGCGCGGCTGCCGAACTGGCTTCGCGCTACATCAATGACCGTCACATGCCGGACAAGGCCATCGACGTCATCGACGAGGCGGGTGCCTACCAGCGCCTGCAACCGGTCGAGAAGCGTGTGAAGCGCATCGAAGTGCCGCAAGTCGAGGATATCGTCGCGAAAATCGCGCGGATTCCGCCAAAACACGTCACCAGCTCCGACAAGGAACTGCTGCGTAACCTCGAGCGTGACCTGAAGTTGACCGTGTTCGGTCAGGACGCCGCGATCGACTCGCTGGCTACCGCGATCAAGCTGTCCCGTGCCGGCCTCAAGTCCCCTGACAAGCCTGTCGGTTCGTTCCTGTTCGCAGGGCCTACCGGTGTCGGTAAAACCGAAGCGGCGCGTCAGTTGGCCAAGGCCCTGGGTGTCGAGCTGATTCGTTTCGACATGTCCGAGTACATGGAGCGCCACACCGTATCGCGTCTGATCGGTGCGCCTCCAGGCTATGTCGGGTTCGATCAGGGCGGTCTGCTGACCGAAGCCATCACCAAGCAGCCACACTGCGTGCTGTTGCTCGATGAGATCGAGAAGGCGCATCCGGAAGTCTTCAACCTGCTGCTGCAGGTCATGGACCACGGTACGCTGACCGATAACAACGGGCGCAAGGCGGATTTCCGCAACGTGATCGTCATCATGACGACCAACGCCGGTGCCGAGACCGCAGCCCGCGCTTCGATCGGTTTCACCTATCAGGATCACTCGTCCGATGCGATGGAAGTGATCAAGAAGAGCTTCACGCCGGAATTCCGCAACCGTCTGGACACCATCATCCAGTTTGGTCGCCTCAGTCATGAGGTCATCAAGAGCGTGGTGGACAAGTTCCTTACCGAGCTTCAGGCGCAACTGGAAGACAAGCGTGTGTTGCTGGAGGTCACCGATGCAGCCCGCAACTGGCTGGCCGAAGGTGGCTATGACGCGGCGATGGGGGCTCGCCCAATGGCTCGCCTGATCCAGGACAAGATCAAGCGTCCGCTGGCGGAGGAGATTCTCTTTGGCGAACTGGCCGAGCATGGCGGTGTGGTACACATCGACATCAAGGATGGTGAGCTGACCTTCGAGTTCGAGACCACGGCCGAGATGGCCTGACGTTAAACCGCAATAAAGCAAAAAGGCGCCAATTGGCGCCTTTTTGCTGTCTGTAGGAGCTGCCGAAGGCTGCGATCTTTTGATTTTGTTTTTAAGATCAAAAGATCGCAGCCTTCGGCAGCTCCTACAAGGGCAGCGTGCGGCAGCTAAATCGCAGGCAAACAAAAACGCCCGGCATGAGCCGGGCGTCTTGTATTGACTTGATTAACGGGCGCGGTAAGTGATGCGCCCTTTGCTCAAGTCATAGGGAGTCAGCTCTACGCGCACTTTGTCGCCGGTAAGAATACGGATGTAGTTCTTGCGCATCTTGCCGGAGATGTGCGCGGTTACGACGTGCCCATTTTCCAACTCCACACGAAACATGGTGTTGGGCAGGGTGTCGACGACAGTGCCTTCCATTTCGAAGCTGTCTTCTTTCGACATGCAGTAAAGCCCTCGGTGTCCAATGAATGGCCCGGTGCAACTGCGCCAGGCAAAAGCGGCGTGCATTGTGCCCGAAAAGTGGGGTTTAAGCCAAGGGGTTTAGGGCCGGCTCTAGTTTAGAACCACCCAGCGCTGATTAATCAGCAACTCAATAGGGCGATATTGAGTCTTGTAGTTCATTTTTTTGCAGTTTTTGATCCAGTAGCCGAGGTAGACCGCATCCAGCCCCAGCCGCCTGGCCTCGGCGATTTGCCAGAGGATTGCATAGCGCCCAAGGCTGCGGCGCTCTTCGGCCGGTTCGTAGAAGGTGTAGACCGCCGAAAGACCGTTCGGCAGTAAATCGGTGACGGCGACGGCCAGAAGCTGGCCGTTCAGGCGGAACTCGTAAAATCGGGAAAACGGCAGGTCCCGCACCAGGAATGTCGAGAACTGGTCGCGACTCGGCGGATACATGTCGCCATCGGCGTGACGCTGTTCGATATAGCGCTGGTAAAGGTCGAAGTACTCTTCATTGAAGCCGGGCCTGGCCGGACGCACCTGCAAATCCACGTTGCGCTTGAAGATGCGTTTCTGTTGCCGGTTGGGCGTGAACTGCCCCACGGGAATGCGCGCCGGAACGCAGGCATTGCAATTCTGGCAATGCGGCCGATAGAGATGATCGCCACTGCGACGAAACCCCATTTCCGACAGGTCTGCATAGACATGCACATCCATGGGCTGACTAGGGTCGAGAAACAGGGTTGTGGCCTGCTCCTCGGGCAGATAACTGCAAGAGTGCGGCTGAGTGGCATAGAACTTCAAACGCGCCAACTCGGTCATGATCAACCCTCGGGATAATGCTTTTGAATAAGTGTAAGCCACACGGGAGAAAGTCGCTCAGCAAACCCAGGTGGCGGTGTTGGCTTGGTCCAGGTGCCTGGCCAGATAGCTGGCAAATTCACGGCGAGGAATGGCGCGTGCGCCCAGGCTGTGCAGGTGGTCGGTGGGCATCTGGCAATCGATCAGTACAAAACCCGAGTCTTTCAGATGCCGCACCAGTGTGGCAAAGCCGAATTTCGAGGCGTTGTCGGCGAGGCTGAACATGGATTCGCCGAAAAACAGCTGGCCCATTGCCAGGCCGTAGAGCCCGCCCACGAGTTCGTCCCCGTCCCACACTTCCACCGAGTGCGCGTGTCCACGCCTGTGCAGCTCGATGTAGGCGTCCTGCATGGCCTCGGTAATCCACGTGCCGTCAGCGTACTCCCGGGGGCTGCACAGGCGCGGATGACGGCAGCGAAGTCCTGGTCAAAGGTCACTTGATAGCGTTGCTGGCGCAGCAGTTTGTTCAGACTGCGCGAGATGTGCAATTCGTCGGGAAACAGCACGGTACGCGGGTCCGGCGACCACCAGAGGATCGGCTGGCCTTCGGAAAACCATGGGAAGCAGCCGTGGCGATAAGCCGAGATCAGCCGATCGGCAGACAGATCACCACCGGCAGCCAGAAGCCCGTTGGGGTCGCGCATGGCCTTTTCCAGCGGTGGGAAATGCAAGGTGTTGCGTTGTAACCAAGTCAGCATGGCATCCAGGCTTGCAGAAGGGGAGGGCAGTGGCGGGTGTTGGCCCGCCATAAAGTTTGCCTTTAAACGGTTGGAATGTCGTCGAGGTATTTTTCAGCGTCCAGCGCCGCCATGCAACCGGCCCCGGCAGATGTAACGGCCTGGCGATAAACGTGGTCGGCCACGTCGCCGGCGGCAAACACCCCTGCAATCGCCGTAGCGGTGGCATCGCCTTCGCTGCCACCCTTGACCTGCAGATATCCGTCGCGCATTTCCAGCTGGCCCGCGAACAGGTCGGTGTTGGGTTTGTGGCCGATGGCGATAAACACCCCGGCCAATGTCAGCTCCTTGGTTTCACCGGTGTGGCTGTCCCGCAGGCGGGCGCCGGTCACGCCGCTGGCATTGCCGAGCACTTCGTCCAGGTTCTGGTTCCAGTGCAGGCGGACATTGCCATTGGCGGCTTTTTCGAAGAGTTTGTCCTGGAGGATCTTCTCCGAGCGCAGCTTGTCGCGCCGATGGATCAGGTGCACTTCCTTGGCGATGTTCGACAGGTACAAGGCTTCCTCGACCGCCGTATTGCCGCCGCCGACCACCGCAACCACCTGATTGCGATAGAAAAATCCATCACAGGTCGCGCACGCCGACACTCCTTTGCCGGCAAACGCTTCCTCCGACGGCAGACCCAGGTATTGCGCGCTGGCGCCGGTGGCAATGATCAGTGCGTCGCAGGTGTAGGTTCCGCCATCGCCAATCAGCTCGAACGGCCGTTGTTGCAACTTGGCGGTATGGATGTGGTCGTAAACGATCTCGGTGGCAAAGCGTTCGGCGTGTTTTTGCATGCGATCCATCAGCACCGGCCCGGTCAGGCCTTCAACGTCCCCTGGCCAGTTATCCACTTCGACGGTGGTGGTGAGCTGGCCACCCGCCTGGATGCCGGTAATGACAACGGGCTTGAGGTTGGCGCGGGCGGCATACACGGCCGCGCTGTAACCGGCGGGGCCGGAGCCCAGGATGATCAGGCGTGAATGCTTCGCTTCGCTCATAAAAACACCTCATAAGCCTTTGTCACAAAAGAGAATGCATGCTCAAATTGAACAGCATGTCATATGCTTTTGACTATGCTACACCCAAGGGTCTCAAGCATGGCGTCGTGCGTACAAACCCGTACAATGCCCTGCGTGTTACATATATTCAGTGCGCGCCATGTTTATAAAAACCGGGGCGCAGTGTTAAAAGTAGTCCCGGTAACGCGTGTTAACTTTTTTACCTGCCTGGATTGGGCAGTTTTTTCGCGGTTTTTATAGACATTCACCAGATGGACGCGCCCATGGCGCAGGAAAAGAAGCGTTTTGAAGAAATCCACCGCAGCACCTAAACCAGCCGTCGTACCGCTCTGGCGCCAGCACTTGCACTACCGACTCAAGGAAGGTGCGCTGATCGCCATCGGTGCCTTGTGCCTGTTCTTGATGATGGCCTTGTTGACCTACGGCAAGGACGATCCGGGCTGGAGTCATAACAGCAAGATCGACGATGTGCAGAACTTCGGCGGGCCAGCGGGCTCCTACAGCGCCGATATCCTGTTCATGGTGCTGGGTTACTTCGCCTACATCTTCCCGTTGCTGCTGGCCGTCAAGGCGTACCAGATCTTCCGCCAGCGTCACGAACCGTGGCAGTGGAGCGGTTGGCTGTTCTCCTGGCGCCTGATCGGCCTGGTGTTCCTGGTGCTGTCGGGGGCCGCGCTGGCCCATATCCATTTTCATGCCGCGACCGGTCTGCCGGCCGGTGCGGGTGGCGCGCTGGGGGAAAGCCTCGGCGAACTGGCCGGGAACGCCCTGAATATCCAGGGCAGCACGCTGTTGTTCATTGCCTTGTTCCTGTTCGGCCTGACTGTGTTTACCGATCTGTCGTGGTTCAAGGTGATGGACATCACCGGCAAAATCACCCTCGACCTGTTCGAGCTGTTCCAGGGCGCCGCCAATCGCTGGTGGGCTGCCCGTACCGAGCGCAAACAACTGGTTGCCCGGTTGCGTGAAGTCGATGATCGTATGGATGAAGTGGTCGCGCCGACCGTCACCGACAAGCGCGAGCAGGCCAAGGTCAAGGAACGCCTGATCGAACGTGAGCAAGCCCTGAGCAAGCACATGTCCGAGCGTGAGAAGCAGGTGCCGCCGGTGATTGCGCCCGCGCCGCCAAAGCCCGCCGCGCCGAGCAAGCGCGTCGAGAAAGAGAAGCAGGCGCCGCTGTTCGTCGACAGCGCCGTGGAAGGCACCTTGCCGCCGATCTCGATTCTCGACCCGGCGGAAAAGAAACAGCTCAATTACTCGCCTGAATCCCTGGCTGCGGTTGGCCACCTGCTGGAAATCAAGCTCAAGGAATTCGGCGTCGAAGTCACGGTGGATTCGATTCACCCGGGCCCGGTGATCACCCGTTACGAGATCCAGCCGGCGGCCGGGGTCAAGGTCAGCCGTATTTCAAACCTGGCCAAAGACCTTGCCCGCTCCCTGGCCGTGACCAGCGTGCGCGTGGTGGAAGTGATTCCGGGCAAGACCACGGTCGGTATCGAGATTCCCAACGAAGACCGGCAGATCGTGCGTTTCTCCGAGGTGTTGTCGACCCCCGAGTACGACAACTTCAAATCCCCGGTCACCCTGGCCCTGGGCCACGACATCGGCGGCAAGCCGGTGATCACTGACCTGGCGAAGATGCCGCACCTGCTGGTGGCCGGTACCACCGGTTCCGGTAAGTCGGTGGGTGTGAACGCGATGATCCTGTCGATCCTGTTCAAGTCCGGCCCGGAAGACGCCAAGCTGATCATGATCGACCCGAAAATGCTTGAGCTGTCGATCTACGAAGGCATTCCGCACCTGCTGTGCCCGGTGGTCACCGACATGAAGGACGCCGCCAACGCCCTGCGCTGGAGCGTTGCCGAGATGGAGCGACGCTACAAGCTGATGGCCAAGATGGGGGTGCGAAACCTGTCGGGCTTCAACGCCAAGGTCAAGGAAGCCCAGGACGCCGGCGAGCCGTTGAGCGATCCGCTGTACAAGCGCGAAAGCATCCACGACGAAGCGCCGCTGCTGAGCAAGCTGCCGACCATCGTGGTGGTGGTCGACGAATTTGCCGACATGATGATGATCGTCGGCAAGAAGGTTGAAGAACTGATTGCCCGTATCGCGCAAAAGGCGCGTGCGGCCGGTATCCACTTGATCCTGGCGACCCAGCGTCCGTCGGTGGATGTGATCACCGGTCTGATCAAGGCCAACATCCCGACCCGCATGGCGTTCCAGGTATCGAGCAAGATCGACTCGCGGACCATCATCGACCAGGGCGGCGCCGAACAACTGCTCGGCCACGGTGACATGCTCTACATGCCACCGG
Source organism: Pseudomonas sp. S2_F07 (assembly GCF_054668325.1). Classification (NCBI taxonomy): domain Bacteria; kingdom Pseudomonadati; phylum Pseudomonadota; class Gammaproteobacteria; order Pseudomonadales; family Pseudomonadaceae; genus Pseudomonas; species Pseudomonas sp. S2_F07. The sequence goes on along the minus strand of NZ_CP162758.1, from coordinate 1,568,223 downwards.
GCACCAGCCTGCCGATTCGTGTTCACGGTGCTTTCGTGTCCGACGATGAGGTTCACCGCGTGGTGGAAGCCTGGAAGCTGCGGGGCGCGCCGGAATACAACGACGACATCCTCAATGGCGTCGAAGAGGCGGGCAGCGGCTTTGAAGGCAGCAGTGGTGGCGGCGACGGTGACGATCCCGAGGCCGATGCGCTGTACGACGAAGCCGTGCAGTTCGTGCTGGAAAGCCGTCGCGCCTCCATTTCCGCGGTTCAGCGCAAACTGAAGATCGGCTACAACCGCGCCGCGCGCATGATCGAAGCCATGGAAATGGCCGGGGTCGTGACGTCCATGAACACCAACGGTTCGCGTGAAGTCCTGGCCCCGGGCCCGGTGCGCGACTGACCCGAGTATGAAAAGGGTGGTGCCTTTGGCGCCGCCCGCACTCCCACGAATGTTATGAGGACTCCCATGCGTCTGATCCGCATGCTGTTGCTGCCGGTACTGGCCTTGACCACGCTCCAGGCTAACGCCGATGACAAGGACGTGGCGCGCCTGACCCAACTGCTGGAAAAATCCCAGACCCTGACCGCACGTTTCTCGCAACTGACCCTCGATGGCACCGGCACCCAGTTGCAGGAAACTGCTGGCGAGATGTCGCTGCAGCGTCCTGGCCTGTTCTACTGGCACACCGATGCGCCAGCCGAACAGACCATGATCTCCGATGGCAAGAAAGTCACCCTGTGGGACCCGGACCTGGAACAGGCCACCATCAAGAACCTCGACCAGCGCCTGACCCAGACCCCGGCCTTGCTGTTGTCCGGTGACGTGTCCAAGATCAGCCAGAGCTTCGACATCAGCGCCAAGGAAGCCGGTGGGGTGATCGACTTCACTCTCAAGCCGAAAACCAAGGACACCCTGTTCGACAGCCTGCGCCTGTCGTTCCGCAATGGCCTGGTCAATGATATGCAACTGATCGACAGCGTTGGTCAGCGCACCAATATCCTGTTCACCGGGGTGAAGGCCAACGAGCCGATCCCGGCGTCCAAGTTCAAGTTCGATATCCCGAAAGGGGCTGACGTAATTCAGGAATAAGACAGATAACCTGTGGGAGCGAGCTTGCTCGCGATGGCGGCATAACATTCAACAGCAATGTCGACTGACCTGACGCTATCGTCGGAACGCCGCCCGGAGCAAGCTCGCTCCCACAGGGGCTTGCGGTGTTTAATGATTTGGCTGATAGGCAGTGAGGTTTTTTAGGTAACCATGGATCTGTTTCGCAGCGCCCCCATCGCCCAGCCCTTGGCCGCCCGCCTGCGTGCGGCCAATCTGGACGAGTACGTCGGTCAGGAACACGTGCTCGCTCGCGGCAAACCCCTGCGCGAAGCGCTGGAGCAGGGTGCCCTGCATTCGATGATTTTCTGGGGACCGCCGGGCGTGGGCAAAACCACCCTGGCGCGATTGCTCGCGGAAGTCTCGGATGCGCACTTCGAAACGGTCTCGGCGGTGCTGGCCGGGGTCAAGGAGATCCGCCAGTCGGTGGAAATCGCCAAGCAGCAGGCCGCGCAGTACGGGCGCCGCACCATCCTGTTCGTCGACGAGGTGCATCGCTTCAACAAATCCCAGCAGGATGCGTTCCTGCCCTATGTCGAGGACGGCACGCTGATTTTCATCGGCGCGACCACGGAAAACCCCTCCTTCGAACTCAACAACGCCTTGCTGTCACGGGCGCGGGTCTACGTGCTCAAAAGCCTCGACGAAGCGGCCCTGCGCAAACTGGTGCAGCGCGCGCTGACCGAAGAGCGTGGCCTGGGCAAGCGCAACCTGACCCTCAGCGACGAAGGCTTCCAGATGCTGCTGTCGGCCGCCGATGGTGATGGCCGGCGCCTGCTCAACCTGCTGGAAAACGCCTCGGACCTGGCGGAAGACAACAGCGAGATCGGCACCGATCTCCTGCAAAGCCTGCTCGGCGATACCCGCCGGCGGTTCGACAAGGGCGGCGAAGCGTTCTACGACCAGATATCCGCGCTGCATAAATCGGTGCGCGGCTCCAACCCTGACGGCGCCTTGTATTGGTTTGCACGGATGATCGACGGCGGTTGCGACCCCCTCTACCTCGCCCGGCGCGTGGTGCGCATGGCCAGCGAAGACATCGGCAATGCCGACCCCCGCGCCCTGAGCCTGTGCCTGGCGGCCTGGGAGGTGCAGGAGCGCCTCGGCAGCCCCGAAGGCGAACTGGCGGTGGCCCAGGCCATCACCTACCTGGCTTGTGCGCCAAAGAGCAATGCGGTCTACATGGGCTTCAAGACCGCATTGCGCGCCGCCGCCGAGCACGGTTCTCTGGAAGTGCCGCTGCACCTGCGTAACGCGCCGACCAAACTTATGAAACAACTGGGCTACGGCGATGAATACCGTTATGCCCATGATGAGCCGGACGCCTATGCCGCTGGCGAAGACTATTTCCCGGAAGAACTCGACCCAATCCCGTTCTATCAGCCCGTGCCCCGTGGCCTGGAGTTGAAGATCGGCGAAAAACTCAATCACCTGGCGAAACTCGACCGTTTAAGCCCAAGGCAGCGGAGAAAATAGTGCTTCCCTTGATCGTTGCGGTTTCCGTCGGCGGGATGGCCGGCACGTTGTTGCGCTTCGCCACCGGCAACTGGATCAACGCGAATTGGCCGCGGCACTTCTATACAGCGACGCTGGCCGTTAATATCGTGGGCTGTTTGCTGATCGGCGTTCTATACGGTCTGTTTTTGATCCGCCCGGAGGTGCCCATCGAGGTGCGTGCCGGGTTGATCGTTGGCTTCCTCGGGGGGCTGACAACTTTTTCATCCTTTTCACTGGATACGGTGCGCCTGCTGGAAAGCGGGCAAGTGCCGCTGGCCCTGGGCTATGCGGCGCTCAGCGTATTCGGCGGGCTGCTTGCCACCTGGGCCGGCCTGTCCTTGACCAAACTTTGATAAACGAGAAACCGACATGCTCGATTCCAAACTGTTACGTAGCAACCTTCAGGACGTAGCGGACCGCCTGGCATCCCGTGGCTATACCCTGGATGTTGCGCGCATCGAAGCGCTGGAAGAACAGCGCAAGACCGTCCAGACCCGCACCGAAGCACTGCAGGCTGAACGTAATGCGCGCTCCAAATCCATCGGTCAGGCCAAGCAGCGCGGTGAAGACATCGCGCCGCTGATGGCGGACGTCGAGCGCATGGCGGGCGAATTGAGCGCCGGTAAAGTCGAACTGGACGCGATCCAGACCGATCTGGACTCGATCCTGCTAGGTATCCCCAACCTGCCGCACGAATCGGTACCGGTCGGCGAAGACGAAGACGGCAACGTCGAAGTGCGTCGCTGGGGTACCCCGACGGCCTTCGATTTCCCGGTTCAGGACCACGTCGCCCTGGGCGAGAAGTTCGGCTGGCTGGACTTCGAAACCGCCGCCAAGCTGTCCGGCGCCCGTTTCGCCCTGCTGCGCGGCCCGATCGCCCGTCTGCATCGCGCCCTGGCGCAATTCATGATCAACCTGCACGTCACCGAGCACGGCTACGAAGAGGCCTACACGCCTTATCTGGTCCAGGCCCCGGCGTTGCAAGGCACCGGCCAGTTGCCGAAGTTCGAAGAAGACCTGTTCAAGATCGCGCGCGAAGGCGAAGCCGACCTGTACCTGATCCCGACCGCCGAAGTGTCGCTGACCAACATCGTCGCCGGCGAAATCGTCGACTCGAAACTGCTGCCGATCAAGTTTGTCGCCCACACCCCGTGCTTCCGTAGCGAAGCCGGCGCGTCGGGTCGCGACACCCGCGGCATGATCCGCCAGCACCAGTTCGATAAAGTCGAGATGGTGCAGATCGTCGAGCCGTCGCAGTCGATGGCAGCGCTGGAAGGGCTGACTGCCAACGCCGAGAAGGTCCTGCAACTGCTGGAACTGCCTTACCGCACCCTGGCCTTGTGCACCGGCGACATGGGCTTCAGCGCGGTCAAGACTTACGACCTGGAAGTGTGGATCCCGAGCCAGGACAAATACCGCGAAATTTCGTCGTGCTCCAACTGTGGCGACTTCCAGGCCCGCCGCATGCAGGCGCGTTTCCGCAACCCGGAAACCGGCAAGCCTGAACTGGTACACACCCTGAACGGCTCCGGCCTGGCAGTCGGCCGTACCCTGGTGGCGGTGCTCGAGAACTATCAGCAGGCCGACGGTTCGATCCGCGTGCCTGAAGTCCTCAAGCCGTACATGGGTGGCCTCGAGGTCATCGGCTAAATGAACTATCTGCCGCTGTTCCATAACCTGCGCGGCAGTCGTGTGTTGGTCGTCGGCGGCGGGGAGATTGCCTTGCGCAAGTCCCGCCTGCTGGCCGATGCCGGTGCGCTGCTGCGGGTGGTTGCACCTGAAATCGAAGCGCAATTGCGCGAGCTGGTTACCGGCAGCGGTGGCGAGTGCCTGCTACGTGGCTACGCCGAGGCGGATCTGGACGGTTGCGGGCTGATCATTGCCGCCACCGACGACGAAACGCTGAACGCACAAGTCTCCGCCGACGCCCATCGGCGTTGCGTGCCGGTCAACGTGGTAGACGCGCCAGCCCTGTGCAGCGTGATCTTCCCGGCCATTGTCGACCGTTCTCCGTTGATCATTGCCGTGTCCAGCGGCGGCGATGCACCGGTGCTGGCGCGTTTGATCCGCGCCAAGATCGAAACCTGGATTCCTTCCACCTACGGTCACCTGGCCGGGCTTGCGGCGCGATTCCGTCATCAGGTCAAAGGCCTGTTTCCGGATGTGCAGCAGCGTCGGGCGTTCTGGGAAGATGTTTTCCAGGGACCTATTGCCGACCGGCAATTGGCCGGGCAGGGCGGCGAAGCCGAGCGCTTGCTCCAGGCGAAAATCGATGGCGAAGCGCCAGTGGCGACCGGTGAGGTCTATCTGGTGGGCGCCGGTCCGGGTGATCCCGATCTGCTGACGTTCAAGGCATTGCGTCTGATGCAGCAAGCCGACGTAGTGCTGTACGACCGTTTGGTCGCACCGGCGATTCTCGAACTGTGCCGTCGCGACGCCGAGCGGGTCTACGTCGGCAAGCGCCGAGCCGATCACGCGGTGCCGCAGGACCAGATCAACCAGCAATTGGTGGACCTGGCCAAGCAAGGCAAGCGCGTGGTGCGGTTGAAGGGCGGCGATCCGTTCATCTTCGGTCGTGGTGGTGAGGAGATCGAAGAACTGGCGGCCCATGGCATCCCGTTCCAGGTCGTGCCGGGTATCACGGCGGCCAGTGGTTGCGCGGCCTATGCCGGGATTCCGCTGACCCACCGCGATTATGCGCAGTCGGTGCGCTTCATCACCGGCCACCTCAAGGACGGCTCCAGCGATTTGCCATGGGCCGATCTGGTGGCCCCGGCACAGACCCTGGTGTTCTACATGGGCCTGGTGGGCTTGCCGATCATCTGCGAGCAGTTGATCAAGCATGGTCGCGCCGCCGATACCCCGGCGGCACTGATCCAGCAGGGCACCACAGTCAACCAGCGAGTGTTTACCGGCACCCTGGCGGACCTGCCACGACTGGTGGCGGAGCATGAAGTGCATGCGCCGACCTTGGTGATCGTCGGTGAAGTGGTGCAACTGCGCGAGAAACTGGCGTGGTTTGAAGGGGCTCAGGGGCAGGTCTGATTACTGCGTTGGCTGTTGCAAAAAGATCGCAGCCTTCGGCAGCTCCTACAGAGGTAAGGTGTACACCCTGTAGGAGCTGCCGAAGGTTCGGGCCGCGTTCGGACGATCTTTTGCTTTTTAACGCTTTTTCCAAACCCCTTTCCCGCTCAACCGCTCCCGATCATGGGGCGCGGTGAAGTCCTGCGCCGGACCTTTGGGCACCACACCCGTCGGGTTGATGGTGCGGTGGCTGGCGTAGTAGTGGTTCTTGATGTGGGTGAAGTCCACCGTCTCGGCGATTCCCGGCCACTGATAAATCTCCCGCAGCCAGTTCGACAGGTTCGGATAATCCGCGATCCGCCGCAGGTTGCACTTGAAGTGCCCGTAGTACACCGCATCGAAGCGAATCAGCGTGGTGAACAGGCGGATGTCCGCTTCGGTCAGGTACTCGCCAGCCAGGTAGCGGTTGGCACTCAGTAACTGTTCCAGATGATTGAGCTCGGCAAACACTTCATCGAAGGCTTGTTCATAAGCCTGCTGCGAGGTGGCAAACCCGGCGCGGTACACGCCATTATTGACGGCCGGGTAGATCCGCTCGTTCAACGCATCGATCTCGCCGCGCAGCGGCGCCGGGTAGAAGTCCAGGTCGTTACCGGTCAGATCGTCGAAGGCGCCATTGAACATGCGGATGATTTCCGATGATTCATTGTTGACGATGCGCTTGTGCTGTTTGTCCCACAGTACCGGTACGGTGACGCGGCCGGTGTAGTCGGCGGTGTCGGCGGTATAGCGCTGGTGCATGAAGTCGAAGTGATCGAGCCTGTCGCCGGTCGAACCGAGGGTCTGGTCGAAAGTCCAGCCGTTTTCCAGCATCAACCAACTGACCACCGAAACGTCGATCAGGTTTTCCAGGCCTTTGAGTTTGCGCAGGATTAAAGTGCGATGAGCCCACGGGCAGGCCAGGGACACGTACAGGTGATAGCGCCCGGGCTCGGCCGCAAAACCGCCGACGCCGGTCGGTCCCGGCTTGCCGTCTGCGGTCAACCAGTTGCGACGCTGCGCCTGTTCACGCTGGAACGCACCGTCCTTGCTGCTTTCGTACCACTTGTCCTGCCAGCGGCCATCCACTAATAAACCCATGTTCAAGACTCCTGAAACCCATAATCGATGGAGTCGAGTCTATTCCGATGAGTTCGAACAAAAAGCGCAAAGATCGGGCGCGAATGATCGATTAAATCGATTTGTCCCGCGCCGCCCAGTATTTTTCAGCGGTTTCGAAGGCCTGTTCGCGGCTCTGTCCCAGGCCGCGCAGGGCCAAGGCCATGGTCGAGATCAGGGCCATTTGCGGGTAGCTGTCGACCACATCGCCACGCCAGACCGCTTTCAAATGTTCAGGATCAAGCGAGGCAGGCTTGACGTGACGCTGCGCCGACAACTGCGGCCATTCCTCGTCCCAGCTCTCGCCCCCGGTGGTGCCATACAGGTGACTGTCGGCGTCCGGGTTGATCTCGATCTCGCCGCCATCGCCTTTGACGACGATGGCAGTGTCACCCAGCAGGCCACTGGCATCGCGATGCACGGCCTGGTAACCCGGGTGGAAAATGCTCTGCAGGCCGCAGCGGGCGCCCAGCGGATTGAGAATCCGCGCCAGGGAGTGGATCGGCGAGCGTAGGCCCAGGGTGTTGCGCAGGTCGATCATCCGTTGCAGCTGTGGCGCCCAGTCCATCAAAGGCATGAAGGCCAGGCCGCCGTTATCCAGTGCCGAACCCACCTGTTGCCAGTTGCGGCACAGCGGGATGTTCAATTCGCCCAGCAGTTGCTCGCTGTACAAGCGACCGGCCGTGTGGGCGCCGCCGCCGTGCATGAAAATCCGCACGCCGTTTTGCGCCAGGCACTTGGCTGCCAGCAGATACCACGGCAGGTGCCGCTTCTTGCCGGCATAGGTCGGCCAGTCCAGATCCACCGCCAGCGCCGGAGGATTCAGGCGTTCGCGCAAGGCTTCGCTGAAGCCCGCCATCTCTTGCGCGCTTTCTTCCTTGTGTCGCAACAACATCAGGAATGCGCCGAGCTGGGTCTCCTCGACTTTTTCATCGAGCACCAGGCCCATGGCCTCGCGGGCCTCGACCCGGGTCAGGTCACGGGCGCCGCGCTTGCCTTTGCCAAGGATCCGCACGAACTGGGCGAACGGGTGCTCGGCGGGCGTTTCGAGTGTCAGTGCTGGGTAGTCGGTCATAAGCAATTCGTCGGTTTGGGCAGGCCCGCCAGTTTCGCGGCGAGTTTGGCGGGAGTGCCTTTGAACAGTCGGTTCAGGTGCAGGCTGTTGCCTTTTTCCGGGCCGAGTTTCAGGGCGGTGTACTTGATCAACGGGCGGGTGGCCGGTGACAGCTGGAATTCGGCGTAGAAACTGCGCAGCAGTTCGAGGACTTCCCAGTGTTCGGGCGTCAACTCGATGTCTTCGGCCGCCGCCAGGGCACTGGCCACGTCGGCGGACCAGTCACTCAGTTCGACCAGGAAACCGTCCTTGTCCAGTTCGATGGCGCGGGCGCCGACCGTCAATGCATTCATAGCCAACTGTTGACCTTGTCGTAGTGGATCGACAGTTCGACGAAGGCCGGGTAATCGATAGCTTTGGCCCAGTCTGGAACCGCAAGCGCACGGGCCTGGGCATCTTCAGCCAGCACGAACAGCTTCAGGCCGCGTGCGCTGAGCGCCGTGAACGGCGCGGTGCCTGGCTGCAACGCGTAGGCGGCATCACCGGACAACAGCAACCCGTCGTTGGCGCCGATCACGCGCAGGCAACTGGTCAGGCGTTCGTCGCCGAACGGGGAATGAGACAACACATGCAAAGTCGACATCAGAGGGTGATCACCTGGTCGTAACGGTCAATGAGGGCGGTGATTTCGTGGGCGGCCAACACCTGGGCTTCTTGCAGTGACAGGCCGCTCGGGTCCAGGCCGCGCTGGGTAATGCTGTCGCCGCAGGCAAACAATTCCTCGACACCGAACATCGGCAGGGCTTGCAGGTTGGCGCTCAGGTCTTTCTGTTGCAGGGCCTTGGCGTCCTGGCTGACGGCCAGCTGGAACACGCCGTCATCGAGAAACAGCAGGCCGATCGGCAGGTCGAAGGCGCCCCCGGCCAGCACGATATCCAGCGCTTCCCGCGCGCCCGGGCCGGACCAGGGCGACTGGCGGCTGATGATCAATATGGATTTGGCCATGTCATGCGCCTCCGAAACAGATCAGACGGTCGGCATCCTGCGCGGCGTCATGCAACTGGCCGAGGCCGGACAATTCCCACGGCGCGCCGACGGCAACCGCCTCGCGCTGATAGCGCCGGGCTTCTTCCTCGTTCAACACGCCACGACGCAGGGCAGCGGCGATGCATACCACGCCATCGAGTTGATGGTCGCTGACAAAGGCGTGCCATTGCCTGGGCAAGTCCAATTCATCCTGGGGCGTGACCACGCTGGCGGACGCGTTGTAGACGCCGTCCTGATAGAAAAACAGCCGGACAATCTCGTGCCCGCCGGCCAGCGCGGCTTGGGCGAACAACAGGGCGCGGCGCGAGGAGGGCGCATGGGCGGCGGAAAATACGGCGATGGCGAACTTCATGGTGCACTCGATCAGCGAAACTGCGGCCATGATAAAGCTTTATCGGCGGGGCAGCTAAATCGATGTTGTCTATTCTGGCCCCATCGCGAGCAAGCTCGCTCCCACAATTGTTTCGTGGTGGATTTCAATTTTGTATTCGACACCGATCCCCTGTGGGAGCGAGCTTGCTCGCGATGAGGGCCGCATAGGCACCGCCAAGCTCAGCGCGGCATATACCCCAACTGCCAGCGCCGCGGGATCTTCAACGACAACACCGCGAGCCCGGCAGCCAGCAGGCCGCTGGCATACAACGCCTTGAGCCCCAGGTGATGTTCCAGCACGGCACCGAGTACCGCGCCGGCGAACATGCCGGTCCAGGGGATCAGTTGCACGCGCCAGCCGTTACGGCGCTCGCCGAGCATCCAGCGGCCCAGCCCGCGGCCGAAACGCGACAGGGCGCCGGTGACGTAAGTCAGGCCAACCGGCAGGCCGTTCACTTCTTCCACCGCGGCGTTGAGCATGCCCATTGCGATGATCGCCGCCAGCAGGGCCGGCAGTTGCTCGTCATAAGGCCAGGCTGCGGCGGCGCACAGCAGGGCGGTAATGCACAGCAACAAGGGCAGGGCCCGGCGTCTGCCTAGGCGGCTGACGATAATGCCCAGCGCGTTACCGACGATGAAGGTGGCGACGAGGATCATCAGGCGCAGGGTCAACCCAAGGTCGCCAGCACTGATGGCGACCGCCATCCGGGTGGTATTGCCACTCATGAACGAGACGAAGTCGCCGCTGGCCATGAAGCCGATGGCGTCGGTCATGCCGGCGAGCACCGAGAGCATGGCCACCAGGCTCAGGCCTATGCGTCCGCGCCATTTCTGCGTGTGCAAGTGACCGGGGCTGGCGTGGGTCCTGGCGGTGTTGGGTAGCATCGGGGACGGTATCCTTGAACAGTGCTTAGGGTTTTATCCCATTCAACTCGCAATATTCCAGCCAGTCCATGCCGGCCATTTCCGCTACTTCCCGGTGCACTTCCAGGCGCTGCGCTTCGTACTCCTGGGGTGTGGTGGTGGTTAACTGCAACGTCAGTTCCCAGGCGAACAACTGCTGGCGTTCTGCTTCGGCTTCAAACGCTTCGTGCAGCCGTTCCTCGCGATACTGAGCCGCCGTTTCACCCTTGGCCTGAGCCAACAGCGGGTTGAGGTGGTCGAGTTCTTCGCGCAACTCGGGGCGCTCATCGAGAAACCTCTTGAGTGCTTGCTCATGCTGCAGTTCGGTTGCCGCCATGGTCGCTCCTTGAGAACGGATTACGAGGATTGCTTCTTGCCAGCCTTGGCCGCTGCCGCCAGGCATTCGAGGGCAAACTGTTCGGTGTAGGTCATCTGGATCGGCGTGGTTTCGCCTTTGACGGTTCTTTCGCCATCGAGGATGTAGCGAATCCGCTTGTCGGTGACGCCGATTCGCTTGGCAATCCAGGAAGGCGTCTGACCGATCTGGCTGATCAGCTTGTCAGCATATTCAGTGCTCGGTTTGTAGAACTCGGCATTAGGTGTCATCAGGTTTCCAGTCAGGGGTGCGATGGAGCGTTATTGGCGCGACAGGGTGCGCGAATCGTTGCGCGCTGTCGCGGTATAAATGCAGTAAAGCAGAACGATACGGGCTGCCGGGGTGATAAAGTCCGCTTTTTCCCGATGAGTGAATGCAATGCGAATTCTGATGGTGGCGCTGGCCGTGACGTTGCTGGCCGGATGCGCCGGCTCGGCAATGAACGAGGCCCGCACCAAGGCCCCGTACAAGACCCTGAACTCGGAAAAACCGGGAAAAGACGTCGCCCAGTGCGTGCAGTTTTCCTGGCAGGACGAAGCCGTGTTCGGCGTCGATGCCGCTGCCTATCTGCAACCGGGGGAGAAGGGCGGCACGACCGTTTACACCCGTTCGGCGGAGTCCTTTGTCGATGTGACCACCGATGCCTCGGGCACGGTGTTGAACTACTACGCACAGAAAGACGATTTCGTGGCCAAGCGCCGGTTGGCGGCGTTGGCGACTTGCCTGTGATTTGAAGGCTAACGCAAGTCCCTTGTGGGAGCGGGCTTGCTCGCGAAGGCGGCTGGTCAGTCAGTATTGATGTCGACTGACCCACCGCTTTCGCGAGCAAGCCGGATCGCCGCGCCGCCGCTCCCACATTGGTTTTTGTTTTGATCAGTAGCTCAGGCGCTTCTGGAAGAAGAAGTGCTTGTGGCCTGGCGGGTAATCGGCAATGTGCCCGATCTCGCTGTAGCCGCATTTCTTGTAGAACCCAGGCGCCTGGAATTCAAAGGTGTCGAGCCACAGCCCGACGCAACGCCGTTCCCGCGCCAGGTCTTCGGCCATCTGCATCAGTTTCGAACCCAGGCCCTGTCCCCGCGCCTGTTCCGGCACCACCAGCAAGTCGATGTACAGCCACTGGTAAAACAATCGGCCATGCAGGCCACCGAGGATCTCGTCGTTGTCGTCGCGCACCAGCAAGGCGATGTGCTCGGGCACGTTACCTTCGGCCTTCGAGCCATTGTAGGCGCGCAAGGGTTTGAGGATGGCCTGGCGTTGTTCATCCGTGGGGTTTTGCGACAATTCGATACGCAGGTTCATGGCTATATCCTTATGGCAGTGAAACCGCAGCCTAGCGTGGTCGCCGCCAATGTTCCATCAGCACAAAGCAGGTTGAACCGTCGCCTGCGCGCAGATGTCACTCATTAGTACGCGTCATTCCAGAGTGCGACCGATGAGGACACGCCGTGAATATCTTCGAAGCCCTGCGCGAAAGCCATGAACGTCAACGTACTTACGCCAAAGCCCTGATCCACACCAGCGGCGACAGCCCCGAACGCGTCGAGGCCTACAAGCAACTCAAGTCTGAATTGCAAGCTCACGCCACGGCCGAAGAGCGGTATTTCTACATCCCGTTGATGGAGTTCGACAACGGTGTCGACCTCAGTCGTCATGGCATCGCCGAACATCACGAAATGGACGAAATGATGGAGGCGCTGGATGACACCGAGATGTCCAGTCCGGCTTGGCTCGTGACCGCGAAGAAACTCTCGGAGAAGGTGCATCACCACCTTGAGGAAGAAGAGCAGAAGTTCTTCCAGATGGCTGGCAAACTGCTCGACGACAAACAGAAAGAGTCGTTGGCCGGACAATACGAGAAGGAGTACAAGGCGCAACTTGACTGAGGGGGAAAGGCTGTGCGTTTTCACTTAACATGTGGACCCTCAGACAAATAACAGGACGCGTTGTCATGTCGAACACGGCCGAGCGGGTCAATATCCTGGAGTCTCAGGTGTTGTCCCACGACTGGTACCTGCTCAAGAAAATCACCTTCGATTACCAACGCAACAACGGCGAATGGCAACGCCAGGTCCGCGAGGTCTACGACCGAGGCAATGGCGCGGCGATTCTCCTGTACAACCGCGAAAATAAAACCGTGGTACTGACCCGGCAATTTCGCTTGCCGGTGTTCGTCAACGGTCACGATGGGCTGTTGATCGAAGTCGCGGCGGGCCTGCTGGAAGGCGCGGCGCCTGAAGACCGCATCCGCGATGAGGCCGAGGAAGAGACGGGTTACCTCGTGCACCATGTGCAGAAGGTCTTCGAGGCATACATGAGCCCCGGGTCGGTGACGGAAAAACTGCACTTCTTCATTGCCGAATACGATGCGAAGTCGAAAGTCAGCGACGGTGGCGGCCTGGAGTCGGAAACCGAAGAACTGGAAGTGCTGGAGTGGGCGTTCGACGACGCGCTCGAAGCGTTTTACCGCGGCGAAATCTGCGATGCAAAGACCATCATGTTGTTGCAGTATGCGGCGATGAAAAACCTCTTCAATTAAACGCAATCTCCCGTAGGAGCTGCCGTAGGCTGCGATCTTTTGATCTTGCTTTTGAAAAGCACAGTCAAAAGATCGCAGCCTGCGGCAGCTCCTACAAGATCAAAAGCCTGGGAACCGTGCGGTGCCAGGCCTTTGCCCACCTTCAAGTGTGAGCAACAACGCCTTCGCCTCAAGCCCGCCGGCAAACCCGGTGAGCTTGCCCGACGCGCCTATCACCCGATGACAGGGCGCCACGATCGAAATCGGGTTCCTGCCATTCGCCGCACCCACTGCCCTGACCGCCGCCGGGTTGCCGATCTGTTCGGCGATCTGGCTGTAGCTGCGGGTCTCGCCGAACGGGATGGTCAGCAGCGCCGCCCAGACCTTCTTCTGGAATTGCGTACCGGCAAAATCCAGCTCCAGTTCGAAGCGATCGCGACTGCCGGAAAAATACTCGCGCAACTGCGCAGCCGTGCGCACCAGGATCGGGTTGTCCGGCGCTTCGCTCATCGGCCCCAGGCGCACCCGCCCGGGTTTGTCGTTTTCCCAGAGGATGGCCGCCAGTCGTGAACCGTTCGCGACCAGCTTCAACTGGCCCACGGGTGAATCCACGGTGGTGCAGGTATAGGTCATGCCAGGGCTCGCGCAAAATTGCTGAACAGGTGTTAAGGATACTGCCTCGACGGGGAGGCGCAATACGTAATCCCGACCATACTTGGCTACGGCTTTTGAAACGTTCCCCTGTTTAATGACAAGAAGAGACCGACTCATGAAGTACGAACCTTTTGCCAAATCGCTGATTGCGACCTCGTTGGCGCTCAGCTGCCTGACCGCCCATGCCGCCTCGGTGGCCCCGGCTACCGGGGAAAACGGCATGGTGGTCACGGCCCAGCACCTGGCCAGCCATGTGGGCGTGGATGTGCTCAAGAACGGCGGCAACGCCGTGGATGCGGCGGTCGCGGTCGGCTATGCGCTGGCGGTGGTTTACCCCGCGGCAGGCAACCTCGGCGGCGGTGGTTTCATGACCATTCAACTGGCGGACGGGCGCAAGACCTTCCTCGACTTCCGTGAAAAAGCGCCGCTGGCCGCTACCGCCAACATGTACCTGGACAAGGAGGGCAACGTCGTTCCCGACCTGAGTACCCGTGGCCACCTGGCCGTGGGCGTGCCAGGCACCGTGTCGGGCATGGAACTGGCGCTGTCCAAGTACGGCACCAAGCCGCGCAAGGAAATCATCGCCCCGGCCATCAAGCTGGCCGAAGACGGTTTCGTGCTGGAGCAGGGGGATGTCGATCTGCTGGACTACGCCACCGACATGTTCAAGAAGGACATCAAGGATTCCGGCGCGATCTTCCTGAGCAAAGGCGAGCCGATGCAGGTCGGCCAGAAACTGGTGCAAAAGGACCTGAGCAAGACCTTGCGGGAGATCTCCGAGAAAGGCGCCGACGGTTTCTATAAAGGTTGGGTGGCGGACGCCATCGTCACCTCTAGCCAGGCCAACAAGGGCATCATCACCCAGGCCGACCTCGACAAATACAAGACCCGTGAACTGGCGCCCATCGAGTGTGACTACCGTGGCTACCACGTGGTTTCCGCACCGCCACCGAGCTCCGGCGGCGTGGTGATCTGCGAGATCATGAACATCCTCGAAGGCTATCCGATGAAGGACCTGGGCTACCACTCGGCCCAGGGCATGCACTATCAGATCGAGGCGATGCGCCACGCCTATGTGGACCGCAACAGCTACCTGGGCGACCCGGACTTCGTGAAGAACCCGATTGCCCACCTGCTGGATAAAAACTACGCGACCAAGCTGCGCGACGCGATCAAGCCACAAAAAGCCGCGATATCCAGCGAACTCAAGCCCGGTGTAGCGCCCCATGAAGGCAACAACACCACCCATTACTCCATCGTCGACAAGTGGGGCAACGCGGTGTCGGTGACCTACACCCTCAACGACTGGTTCGGTGCCGGCGTGATGGCGAGCAAGACCGGAGTCATCCTCAACGATGAAATGGACGACTTCACCTCGAAGATCGGCGTACCGAACATGTACGGCCTGGTGCAGGGCGAGGCCAACGCCATCGCGCCCGGCAAGGCGCCGCTGTCGTCCATGAGCCCGACCATCGTCACCAAGGACGGCAAAGTGGTGATGGTGGTCGGCACTCCGGGTGGCAGCCGCATCATTACCGCGACCTTGTTGACCATGCTCAACGTGATCGACTACGGCATGAACATCCAGGAAGCGGTGGATGCGCCGCGTTTCCACCAGCAGTGGCTACCGGAGGAAACCAACCTGGAAGCCTTCACCACCAGCCCGGACACGGTGAAAATCCTCGAGAGCTGGGGCCACAAGTTCGCCGGTCCACAGGATGCCAACCACTTGGCGGCGATCCTGGTCGGCGCGCCGTCCCTGGGTGGCAAGCCGGTAGGCAAGAACCGTTTCTACGGGGCGAACGACCCACGGCGTAACACCGGGTTGTCGCTGGGTTATTGAGGGTTGTGTCCGGAGGGGGACGGGCTTATGTTCGTCCCCTGATCCATCGACAATTCAAGGAAGGAAATCATGACCACTGCGTTGTTAATCATCGACGTCCAACAGGCTTTGTGTTCCGGTGAATACGAGTGCTTCGAGATTGGACGGGTCATCAACACCATCAACGACCTTTCTGCCCGGGCGCGCAAGGCGGGCGTGCCCGTGGTGCTGATCCAGCACGAAGAAGCGGGCAGCCCGCTGGCGCATGAGGCTGCCGGCTGGCAACTGGCCGACGGGCTGGAAACCACGCCCAAGGACCACCGCGTACGCAAGACCACCGGGGATTCGTTCTACCAGACCAACCTGCAAAAACTGTTGCCGAAGGAGGACTTCGAGCGCCTGGTCATCTGTGGCCTGCAGACCGACTATTGCGTCAACGCCACCGTGCGCCAGGCCCTGAAACTGGGTTACGACGTGGTGCTGGCGGGCGACGCGCATTCCACCGTCGACAACGGCAACCTGACCGCCGAAGACATCATCGCCGAGCACAACAAGGACCTGGCGCACCTCACCGGTTCCGTGGCGCGGATCGATGTGGTCCCGGCCAAGGACATCCACTTCTGAACCCACCCTGTTTCCCTGTGGGAGCGAGCCTGCTCGCGATGATGCCAGCACATTCAACATTGATGCTGGCTGACTTACCGCTATCGCGAGCAAGCTCGCTCCCACAGTAATCCCGGTTGTTCGCAGATGTTGCGTACACCCACTAACCCCTGTGGGAGCGAGCTTGCTCGCGATGACGTCATTACAGCCAGCATTGATATTGATTGACCCACCGCCATCGCGAGCAAGCTCGCTCCCACAGTAATTTCGGTCGCTGGCAGATTTCGCGTACACCCACTAACCCCTGTGGGAGCGAGCTTGCTCGCGATGACGTCATTACAGCCAGCATTGATATTGATTGACCCACCGCCATCGCGAGCAAGCTCGCTCCCACAGTAATTTCGGTCGCTGGCAGATTTCGTGTACACCCACTAACCCCTGTGGGAGCGAGCTTGCTCGCGATGACGTCATTACAGCCAGCATTGATATTGATTGACCCACCGCCATCGCGAGCAAGCTCGCTCCCACAGTAATTTCGGTCGCTGGCAGATTTCGCGTACACCCACTAACCCCTGTGGGAGCGAGCTTGCTCGCGATGACGTCATTACAGCCAGCATTGATATTGATTGACCCACCGCCATCGCGAGCAAGCTCGCTCCCACAGTAATTTCGGTCGCTGGCAGATTTCGTGTACACCCACTAACCCCTGTGGGAGCGAGCTTGCTCGCGATGACGTCATTACAGCCAGCATTGATATTGATTGACCCACCGCCATCGCGAGCAAGCTCGCTCCCACAGTAATTTCGGTCGCTGGCAGATTTCGTGTACACCCACTAACCCCTGTGGGAGCGAGCTTGCTCGCGATGACGTCATTACAGCCAGCATTGATATTGATTGACCCACCGCCATCGCGAGCAAGCTCGCTCCCACAGTAATTCCGGTCGCTGGCAGATTTCGTGTACACCCACTAACCCCTGTGGGAGCGAGCTTGCTCGCGATGACGTCATTACAGCCAGCATTGATATTGATTGACCCACCGCCATCGCGAGCAAGCTCGCTCCCACAGTAATTTCGGTCGCTGGCAGATTTCGCGTACACCCACTAACCCCTGTGGGAGCGAGCTTGCTCGCGATGACGTCATTACAGCCAGCATTGATATTGATTGACCCACCGCCATCGCGAGCAAGCTCGCTCCCACAGTAATTTCGGTCGCTGGCAGATTTCGTGTACACCCACTAACCCCTGTGGGAGCGAGCTTGCTCGCGATGACGTCATTACAGCCAGCATTGATATTGATTGACCCACCGCCATCGCGAGCAAGCTCGCTCCCACAGTAATTCCGGTCGCTGGCAGAATTTCGCGTACACCCACTAACCCCTGTGGGAGCGAGCTTGCTCGCGATGACGTCATTACAGCCAGCATTGATATTGATTGACCCACCGCTATCGCGAGCAAGCTCGCTCCCACAGTAATTTCGGTCGCTGGCAGATTTCGTGTACACCCACTAACCCCTGTGGGAGCGAGCTTGCTCGCGATGACGTCATTACAGCCAGCATTGATATTGATTGACCCACCGCCATCGCGAGCAAGCTCGCTCCCACAGTAATTTCGGTCGCTGGCAGATTTCGCGTACACCCACTAACCCCTGTGGGAGCGAGCTTGCTCGCGATGACGTCATTACAGCCAGCATTGATATTGATTGACCCACCGCCATCGCGAGCAAGCTCGCTCCCACAGTAATTTCGGTCGCTGGCAGATTTCGTGTACACCCACTAACCCCTGTGGGAGCGAGCTTGCTCGCGATGACGTCATTACAGCCAGCATTGATATTGATTGACCCACCGCTATCGCGAGCAAGCTCGCTCCCACAGTAATTTCGGTCGCTGGCAGAATTTCGCGTACACCCACTAACCCCTGTGGGAGCGAGCTTGCTCGCGATGACGTCATTACAGCCAGCATTGATATTGATTGACCCACCGCCATCGCGAGCAAACTCGCTCCCAAAGGACTTACACCGCTCCGAAAATCTCGATCAGCTCATTCAGAAACGCGCTCACCAGATCCCGCTGCCGCGCCGAATGCCGCACCGCCGCGTGAAAGCTGACTTCATAGCGCAACAGGTCCGGGTTCAGCGGGTGTAGCTGCCCCAGCTGTTCATGGCGGGTCGCGTAGTGCTGCGGCAGAAACCCCAGGTGCTGGCCGGACAGGATCAGCAGGGCTGCGCCGTCCATGCTGTCGGTGAGCACGGTCAGGCGTTCGATGGACGTGGGGGCCGGCATTTCCGGCAGGGGATGGCTCGGCCAGACCCAGTCGAACCCGCTGACATCGTCGCGGGTCAGCGCGCCGACTTGCCCGAACAGCGGGTGCGAGGGCGCGCAGTAGGCAATCTGGGTTTCCGGGAACAGCGGGAAATAATCGATGCTGGGCAAGCGATGCCAGAAGTAACCGATGGCCAGGTCGATATGGCCGTTGATGATTTTTTCTTCCAGCAGCGACGATGACAGCTCGGTGAAATGGAAGTACAAGCCCTCGTGCCGTGCCCGCAAACGGGCAATGGCCTGGCCGATTTTCCTGTTCGCCACCGGATCGATTTGCCCCAGCAGGCCGATGTTGATGCTGCCCGAGACTTTGCGGTTGATGTGCTGCACCTCGACCCGAAAGCCTTCGGCCGCCGCCAGCAAGCGCCGGGCCGCGTCGATGAACTGAGTGCCTTTGGGCGTTACCGAAAACCCGCCGCGCCCGCGTTCGCACAAGCGGAAACCAACCCGGGCTTCGAGCGTTGCCAGCTGCGCGCTGATCGTGGGTTGCGTGGTGTTGAGGGCGGTTTGCGCCGCCGAGATGCCGCCCGCTTCGACGACGGTCAGAAATACCCGGATCAGGCGCAGATCCAGCTCCGTTACAGTTCCCAGCATGGGGGGCTCCCGATTCTCGCTTACATAGATGCTGATCTATGTGAACAGTGTGCCTGCGATATTTTATTGCCCGGACTCACGCCCTACATTGCCGTGAAACCAGCGTCATCGTCAGCTTTTTCTGGAGTTTCACCTGAACTGGACGTCGTAGCGAGCGCTGTACCCACAAAAACAACAAACAACAGCATAGGAACAATCGTATGTCAGGTTCCCCAGTGTCTGCGCACGCCACCGAGGCGAGCGGCGGGTTGGCCATCGAAGGCCACTCCATCGACTACATCCCGGAAAACGAACGTCACGCCAAACTCAGCAGTCAGGGGCCTTTCTGGTTCCTGGGCAATTTCCACTTCTTCACCATCTCCATAGGTTTTGTCGGCCCGAGCCTCGGCTTGTCGGCACTGTGGACCATGCTGGCCGGTGCCCTGGGCATTATGTTCGGCACCATTTTCATGGCGTTCCACGGCTCCCAGGGCCCGGAAATGGGCCTGCCGCAGATGATCCAGTCCCGCGCCCAGTTCGGCTATCGCGGGGTGATCCTGGCGTTGATGGCGACGATGTTTGTGTTCGTCGGTTTCAACGTGGTGAACATCTCGCTGATCATGAATGGCCTGGAGCATGTGTTCGGCATTGACCCGACCCTCGTCGCCGTTGCTGTGGTGCTGATCGGCGCATTGTTGTCGATCTACGGCCACGACCTGATGCACAAGGCCTTCAAGTGGGCCTTGCTGGCGACCTTGCCGCTGTATGCACTGGTGACCATCGCCCTGATGTTCGGCGCGGGCCAGGAAGGCGTCACGCCGGCGACCGACCTGGGCTTCAACTGGGTGGCCTTCGCCACGCTGTTCGCCATCGGTGCCAGCTACAACATTTCCTATGCCCCCTACGTGTCTGACTATTCCCGCTACCTGCCGAAAAACACCAGCCGGGCAAAACTGATCGCGGCGGTGTTCATCGGTGCCTCGTTGTCCGGCAGCTGGATGATCGGCCTCGGCGCCTGGCTGGCCCAGGAGCTCAAAGCAGCGGATGCACTGGTGGCGTTGAACCAGGTCGGCTCCTCGATGGTGCCGGGGCTGGGCAATCTGCTGGTGATCGTCTCGGTGGCGGGCTTCCTGCCGATCATCGCCCTCAACACCTACAGCGCCATGCTGACGCTGCTGACCGGTGTCGACTCGATCAGGAAAATCACCCCGACACCCCGCGCCCGCGTGCTGTCGATCAGTGTGATCAGCGTGATTCTGTTGACCTGCGTGCTGTCGATCAAAGGTGACGGCATCGCGCTGTTGAACACCTTCCTGGTGTTGTTGCTGTACTTCCTCGTGCCGTGGACCGCCGTCAACCTGGTGGACTACTTCTTCGTGCGCAAGGGCCGTTATGCGATACCGCATTTCTTCACGCCAAACGGCATCTACGGCGCCTGGCAATTTCGCGGCATCGTCTCGTACCTGATCGGCTTCGCCGCGATGGTGCCGTTCTTCTACATCTACGATGCCGCCGCCGGCAAAGAGGTGTTCGTCGGCCCGCTAGCGCGAGTGCTGGAAGGCGTGGACATCGCCTGGCTGGTAGGCCTGGTGGTTTCGGGGCTGACCTACTACCTGCTCAGCCGCTCGATTGATCTGGCCGCCGAACGCCGGGTGATCGATGCGCTCAGCGAGAGCGACATTGTCGCCATGACCCATTCATCTGCGGAGGCAGGGCGTTGAACAGCGCAAAAAATACCGTGGTCGCCTGCTGCCAACTGGCACCGAAAATCGGCGACCTGGCCTATAACCGCACGCTCACCGAACGCGCGATTCGCCAGGCAGCCTTACAGGGCGCCCAGGTCGTGGTGCTGCCCGAGCTGGTGCAGAGCGGCTATCTGTTTGCCGACCGCTTTGAGGCGCTGTCGCTGGCGGAAACAACAGATGGCCCGACCTTGCAACTGTGGCAGGCCCTGGCCCGTGAGCTGAACCTGGTGATCGTCGGCGGTTTTTGCGAGCGCCTGCCCGGCGACGAACTGGCCAACAGCGCGGCGATGATCGACGCCAATGGCCTGCGCGCGGTGTATCGCAAGGCCCATCTGTGGGATGCCGAGAAGGACATCTTCACGGCTGGCGATGCGCCACCGCCGGTGGTCGAAACGCTGCATGGACGGTTGGGCATGCTGATTTGCTACGACCTGGAATTCCCCGAGTGGGTGCGTCTACCGGCGCTGGCCGGGGCCGATCTGCTGTGTGCGCCGGTCAACTGGCCCGACGGTCCGCGGCCGCAGACCGAGCGCCCGGCCGAAGTGCTGCGGGTGCAGGCCAATGCCTCGGTCAACCGCATGTTCATCGCCGCCTGTGATCGCTATGGCCATGAGCGCGGGGTCGGCTGGGTCCAGGGTTCGGTCATCGTCGACGCCGACGGCTACCCGTTGGCCGGGCCCGCGGAGCAGGGCGGCGAGCAGATGTTGCTGGCCACGCTGAACCTTACCGAAGCGCGCAACAAGCGCATCAGCGCGCGCAATGATCTGCACAAGGACCGCCGGCCGCAGCTGTACGGGCTGCACAGCACCTTGTAAGCATTGATGTCATTGCGTGCTGGACGCCCATCACGGGCCATGGCATCGTCGAAACGAAAAGCCATGCAGTGAACGGGATCGCAATGATGGGGGAGGGAAATAAAGTCGACGGTGACGCGACGATGGTCACGCTCAAGGCGTTCAATCATTGCGTATTGCACCTTGGCCGGCTGGCGCGGGAGAGCGGGGCGTCGCGATTCATCGCCGATGGCCTGCAGGCATTCGCTCAACTGGTGCCCTTCGCGTCTGCCTGGTGGGGGGAGATGTCGACGCCAGGCCCTGATGTCCCCCCTCAGAGCTGGATGCACGGCAGCATCAATCTCCCCGAATCCTTTGCCGCCGAATGGCATCCGGTGGCGGCAAACGACCAGTTCTCCCACGCCACGCTCAATCGTCCCGGTGAGGTGGTGCGCGACAACGGTTTCAACGACCCGTGCGAAGCCGTCAACGATTTCGCCCGGCGCTACGATCTCTACCACTTGATGAGCATCACCTATGAGCTGCCCGAAAGCGGCTTGATGTTTTTCGTCTGCCTCTACCGTGGCCAGCATGAACAGGCATTCGAGGAGCATGAAGCCGAGCTGTTTTCGGCGTTCTGCGATCACCTGTTCCAGCTGTGGCGGTTCCAGGTGCAGGACATGATTCGCTTCGATAGCGAAAACGGCGCGAGTGATTTTGGCGTCGCGCGCATGGACGGCAGCCTGTTGTATGTGGGCGCCAGGTTGTGCGCCGCCATTCAACGGGAATTACCCGGCTGGAGCGGTTCAATGCTGCCGGGCGAGGTGATCGCGCAACTGGCGAAGGCGCCCTGCGTGATCCGCCTGGGCCGCTGCGCCCTGACCCTGAGCCCCAACGCCGGACACGTCATCCTGTCCCTTGAAGCACCGTCGGGTGGGGACGGTTTGGCGCCACGGGAGCGCACGGCAGCGATGCTGTTCGCCGCCGGGCACTCCTACAAGGAAATCGCCAAAATGCTCGCCCTGAGCCCCGCGACCGTGCGCACTTATTTGCGCAATTGCTACTTGCAGCTGGGTGTGAAAAGCAAGGTGGAACTGGGCTCGGCGCTGCGTTCACCGGGTGCGCTGGCGGAGTCCGTGCGCCGGGATTAATCCCAGTCGTTTCAATTATTTGCCTTACCCCTCCTCATTTGCAGAGGTCCATTCGAACGCTGCGCCCTATAGGGTAGGCCCTGTCTATCAGGGGCCGGCGCAGTCGCTTCGGGCCGCTTCAAAACAATAAGAACAGGGGTGAGGCATTTGAGACTTTCCAGGCTTTTTGTCGCCGTTGCGGCGACGACGGCATTTTCCGGCATGGCGTTGGCGGCGACACCCGCCGACACGGTCATGCGCAATGGCTACGTCTACACCGTCGATGGCCAGAATTCGGTGCAGCAGGCCATTGCCATTTCGGGCGGCAAGATCGTCTATGTCGGCAGCGATGCCGGGGTCGACGCTTACATCGGCAAGCAGACACAACTGATCGACCTGGCCGGGCGCATGCTGATGCCGGGCTTCGTCGATGCGCACATGCACCCGGGAGATGGCGGTCGCGCCATGACCTTGTGCGACCTGAAATACCAGACCATGACCCGCGCGCAGTTTCAGGCGAGCATCCAGGCCTGCCTCGATGCCGACAAGGACAAGGGCCCGGATGTCTGGCTGGAAGTCGGCAGCTGGGACCGCATGGGCATGACCGGGCTCGACGGCGATGCCGACAAATCGACCCTGGACGCGCTCAAGACCAAGCGTCCGATCCAGGTGCGCTCCACCGACTTCCACACCGTGCTGACCAACTCTCGCGGCCTGGAGCTGGCCGGCATCAACAAGAACACCGCCGACCCCGAAGACGGCAAATACCGACGCGACAGCGCCGGCAACCCGAACGGCATCTGTGAAGACGGCGCCGCCGAATCGTTGGCCGCCGTGGTGCCGCCTGCAACCGACGCGGAAAAACTCAATCAGGTTCGCGCAGCCCTCGACGCCATGCGCCAGCAAGGCATCACCAGTTTCATGGATGCGCTGTCCGGCCCGGAAAACGGCAAAGCCTTCACCAGCCTGCAAAAGTCCGGCGAGCTGACCGCCCGGGCCTTGCTGGCGATCAAGCTGGACCCGGCCGCCGCTGCCGCCGACCCGGTGAAAACCATCGCCGAGGCCAAGGCCCTGGCCAGCACCTACGATCAGGGCGAAGTGCATGTCGCGCCGGGCGTGAACATGCGCCACGTCAAACTGTTCATGGACGGCATCATCAATGCCCCGGCGGACACCGGCGCCATGTTGACCCCGTACCTGCACAATAGCGGCACCGACAAGGCGCCGAAGTGGACGCCGGGCAAGAACCTGGGCGAACTGTACTTCCCGCCGCAAGTGCTCAATCCGTTGTTGCTGCAAGCGGTCAAGGCCGGTTTCGATCCGCACCTGCATGCCACCGGCGAGCGCGCGGTGCGCGATGCACTGGACAGCGTGGCCTACGTGCGCAAGGAACTGCCAGTTACTGATTTCCGCCCGGCCATCGCACACGCCGAGTCGGTCGACCCTGCCGACTATTCACGCTTCAAGGCACTGGACGTCACGGCCACCATGTCGTTCCAGTGGACACAGCAGGCACCGTCCACGGTCGACGGCACCAGTGACCACCTTGGCGCCGAGCGATTTGCGCGCATGGAGCCCTCGGGCAGCATCGCCCATGCCGGTGGTCGCGTGGCGTTTGGCAGCGATTGGCCGGTCGATCCCCTCGATGAGTTCCTGGCGCTGAAAGTCGGTGTCACCCGTTCCGGCGACCCGACCAATCCGCACAGCTATGGCCCCAAATATGCGGGGCGACTCAACACCGATCCGGCGCTGTCGCGAGCCGAGGCGCTGCGCAGCATCACCCTCAACTCCGCCGAACAGCTGAAGCTGGACGCGGTGCTGGGTTCGGTTGAAGTCGGCAAGTTCGCTGACCTGATCGTGCTCGACAAGAACTTCATGCAGGTGCCCGAGGAGGAACTGGGCCGCAATGACGTGCTGCTGACGCTGGTCGGCGGCAAGGTCGTGTGGGCCAAGGCGCCGTTCCTGGGGCTTGCGCCACACGTGGTTTCCCAAGCGGTCACTTCCCGATCCGCCCCATAAAAACTAGAGAGCGTTCCAATGCGATTGATTCCAAACCTGTTGGCCGCCGCGCTGGCCTTGTCGTCGGTGCAGGCCATGGCCGCCGCTGACCTGGTGTTGTTCAACGGCAAGGTCTTTACCGCCGAACCCGGCCAGGCACTGGTGCAGGCTGTTGCGGTGCAAGACGGCAAGATTCTGAAAGTGGGCAGCGATGCCGAAATCAATGCCCTGGCCGATGCCAAGACCCAGCGCATCGACCTGGCGGGCAAAGTGTTGATGCCGGGCATGATCGACACCCACAGCCACCCGGTCTCGGGCGCTTTCGACAGCATGAAGGCCAACCTGCTGGACGAGGTCAAACCCTTGCCGGAACTGGAGCAGTGGTTGATCGAAGAGGACAAGGCCGGACGTGCCCGTTCCGGTGATGTGATCAGCGTGGCCGGGGTCAGTTCGGCCTACTGGGAGAAGAGCCGTGAACTGGGCAAGGTGTTCAACCAGGGGCGTTGGGCTGATCAGCCCATCGTCTTCAGCGGCATCGACGGCCACACCGGTTGGGCTAACAATGCGATGCTCAAGCGCCTGAACATCGACGCGGCGCTGGTCAAGAGCCTGCCGGAGAAAGAACGCAGCTTCGTCGGCCATGAAGCGGACTTCACGCCGAACGGCTACTTCGCCGAATCCCGTTGGGATGTGGTGCGCAACGGGATTCCGGCGCCTACTCCGGAGGCGATGCTCAAGGCCGCTCGCGAGGCGGTGAAGATCAACAACCAATTCGGCGTCACTGCCTGGATGGACGCTGCGGCGAACGGCGGCGGCGAAGATTCGCTGTTCGATTTCCATGCCACCGCCGAAAGTGTCGGCGTGCTGCCGCTGTACAAGGAGCTGGCGCAGAACGGCGAACTCAGCGCCCACGTCGCCGCGTTGATGGTCACCAATCCGAAGAGCAAACCTGCCGACCTGGAAGTGATCGCCACGGTGATGAAGCAGTTCGAGGGCGTGCCTAACCTGACGTTCCCCGGCATCAAGGTGTTTGTCGACGGCATTCTTGAATTCCCGGGGCAAACCGCAGCGGTTATCGTGCCGTTCAAGAACAGCCATAAAAATGGTCAGTTGCTGACCGACCCGGCGCACTTTGGCGAGCTGGTGGTGGCGGCGGAAAAACGCGGCTGGATCGTGCACATGCACGCCGTCGGCGACCGGGCGGTGCGTGAAGCGCTCAATGGCGTGGCGTATGCGCGCAAGCTCAGCCCGACGCCTGTACCCCACAGCGTCGCGCACCTGCAACTGGTCAATCCCAAGGAGTTTCCACGCTTCAAGGAACTGGGCGTGATCGCTTCGATGCAACTGCTGTGGGCCACCGGTGAGTCCTACACCGTCGAACTGGTCAAGCCTTACATCAGCGCCTTTGCCTACGGTTACCAGTATCCCGCGCGGTCCCTGCATAACGCCGGCGCGACGATTGCCGGTGGTAGCGACTGGCCGGTGTCGAGCGCCAATCCGTTCAACGCCATTGCCCAGGCCAGTACACGCAAAGGTCCGTTGGGCGTACTCAATGCCAAGGAAAGCATCGACCGCCAGACCATGTTCTATGCCTACACCATCAACGCGGCGAAAACCCTGCGCCTGGAGCAGCAGATCGGTTCGCTGGCACCGGGCAAGCAGGCCGACCTGATCATCCTCGACCGCGACGTGTTCAAGGTCAGCGATGACGACCTGTTCGAAACCAAAGTCCTGAACACGTTCTTCGCCGGCAAGCAGGTCTACGCCCCCGCATCCTGACCTGCGTACACCCAACACCGCAAAAACTGCCAGCCCCTCGTAGAGCGAGGGGCCTGGCATCGCCATGCCTGAAATTCCCCGTACGCCATAACAACAAGAGAACTGTATGAACGCACTTTCAGCATTGACCCTCGCAGCACTCGCACTGGCCCCCCTGACCAGCCAGGCCCTGGCCCTCAACGATGATTTCAGCCTGGAGATGACCCTGGGCGTCGTCAGCGACTACCGCACCCGGGGGATCTCGCAGACCCTGGGCGATCCGGCGGTGCAGGGCGGAGCAACGCTGCTGCACAGCAGCGGCCTGTACATCGGCGCCTGGACCTCCAACGTCGATTTCGGCGGCGGCTTCGACACCCGCCAGGAGCGTGAGTACTACGCCGGTTACTACTGGCAGGCCACGGACGCCATCAGCCTGGACCTGGGCTACATCAAGTACGACTACCCGAAAAATTCCGAATTCAACCTCAGCGAGGCGTATGCCGTTCTCGACCTGTACGGTGTGAAGCTGGGTGCCTATTACTCCAAGGACACGCCGAACTTCTTCGGCGAGGACCAGGACACCCTTTACACCTACGTGGGTTACAAAATCGATTTGCCGGCCGAAGTCGGCCTGGATTTGCGCTTTGGGCGCAACGATGTGAACGACCCCGCGTTCTGGTCCGCCAATGGCGATAGCCGTGAGTCTTACTACGAGTGGGAAGCCAAGCTGACCCGCGACTTCGTCGGCGTCACCTGGGGGCTGAGCTACGTCGACACCGACCTGTCGAAAAGCGAGTGCAGCAGTTGGTACGGCTATGACGACCTCTGTTCGGCGACAGTTGTAGCCAGCGCAACCAAGACCTTTTAAATTCCGTCCCTGACAACAAAAACAGTTCCACAAAGGAAACACCGTCATGAGTGCGCAACGCAGTCCCCTGATCGAGACCCGCTCGATTGATTTCATTCCCGAGGCTGAGCGACACGGCAGTCTCTACAGCCAGTTCACCCTGTGGCTCGGCGCCAACCTGCAAATCACCGCCATCGTCACCGGCGCCCTGGCCGTGGTGCTGGGCGGCGATGTGTTCTGGTCGCTGATCGGCCTGCTGATCGGGCAAGTGCTCGGTGGTGCCGTGGTGGCGCTGCACGCGGCGCAAGGGCCGAAGCTCGGCTTACCGCAGATGATCTCCAGCCGCGTGCAGTTCGGGATGTATGGCGCGGCGATCCCGATTGTTTTGGTGTGCCTGATGTACCTCGGTTTCAGCGCCACCGGCGCGGTGCTGTCGGGGCAGGCGATCGCGCAATTGATCAGTGTCAGCGACAGCACCGGCATCCTGATCTTCGCGGCGAGCATCGCGTTCCTGACGATCTTCGGCTATCGGGTGATTCACCTGGTCGGGCGAGTGGCCAGCGTGCTGGGCATCATCGCCTTCGCCTACCTGTTCACCCGGTTGATGACCCTCAACGACATCGGCCTGCTGCTCGACAATCGTCATTTCGGCTGGAGCACCTTCCTGCTGGCGGTTTCGCTCTCGGCGTCCTGGCAGATCGCCTTCGGCCCCTACGTGGCGGACTATTCGCGCTACCTGCCGAGCAAGACCTCATCCTGGAAAACCTTCACCGCCGTGGGCCTCGGCACAGTGCTGGGGGCCCAGACTTCGATGGTGCTGGGGGTGTTCGCCGCCGCACTGGCCGGGGCCAGTTTCCGTGGGCACGAAGTGGCGACCATTGTCGGCCTGGGCAGTAGCGGTGTGATCGCGTCCTTGTTGTACCTGAGCATTGTGTTCGGCAAGGTCACGGTGTCCACCCTCAACGCCTACGGCAGTTTCATGTGCATCGCCACCATCATCAGCGGCTTTCGTCGTCGCCTGGAAATCACCGCCCGCCAGCGCATGCTGTTTGTGCTGCTGATCGTCGCGGCGTCCACCGCGCTGGCATTGCTGGGGCAGTACTCGTTCCTCAACTCGTTCAAGTACTTCATCCTGTTTTTGCTGACGTTCTTCACCCCGTGGAGCGCGATCAACCTGGTGGATTACTACTTCATCAACAAGGAGCGTTACGACATCCCGGCGCTGTCCGATCCGAACGGGCGCTACGGTCGCTGGAACGTGCTGGGGATCAGCGTCTATGTGATCGGCGTGTTGATCCAGTTGCCCTTTGTCGACACCCATTTCTACTCCGGGCCAATGGTTGCGCAACTGGGCGGCGTGGATATTTCCTGGATCGTCGGGCTGCTGGTGCCGGGGGTGATCTATTACGCGCTGGCCAAGCCGTCGATGAGTGCGGTGGCGGTTGAGCGGGGTTAATCAGAGAGAACGATGAGCTCTTGTGGCGAGTTGACTAGCGCTTTGGTAGTTTCCAGTGCTCACGCAACTGTTCGTACTGCGCTTCGGGCAGTTGCACCAGCACCGGGGATTTGCCCGGGTCCAGCCAGTCGAACAGTTGCGCGATGTTCGCCGGATCCATGGCTGTACAACCACGGGTCGGTGCACTGGGGCCGCGCCAGATATGGAAGAAAATGCATGAGCCGGCAGCGGGCGTGGCCGGAGTGTTGTGCTGGATGACGATGCCTTGGCGGTACAACTCATCCGAGCGGCGCATCCGTTCGGAGCTGTTCCAGCCTTTATCGACCACTGCTCCGTCGACCAGTTCGTTGTAACGCGTGGACTGGCTGTCATCCACGCATTCGATGGTCGGCGTCAACGCTAGATAAGGCAGGCGGGTGTCGGCCGAAGGCGCGTAGCCGAACGCCGTGCCCAGCTTGAACATCCCAGCCGGCGCCTTGCCATCGCCTTCCTGTTTTACCGGTCCTTCAGGTTGCTCGATATCGAGCAGCCCCTTGCCCCAGCCCATGCCGTTCTTGCCGAGAACGACTGCAAAGGGCGCTTCGAATTTCCGGAAGGTTTGCCCGTGCCGCTCATAGCGCTGGGCAGTGCCCTGGATGTCATCCCAGCTTTTACTGGTGACCACGATCAGTTGGTCGCTGCCGTCGAGTCCCTGAGCCATTGCGGCCAGCGGAAACAGCGCCACCGACAGAGCCTTGAGCAGAATGTTCATGGTGCAAGCGGCGTGATGGGGAAGTCCATGACGTCCGGCTTCGGCGGATTCCCGCTGTACGTGAAGTGCCACCACTCGGCCGAATAACCCACAAAGCCTTCCTTGGCCATGGCACTGGTCAGGCGCTGGCGATTGGCTTTGGCCGTGGCGTTGATCAGCGCCGAGTCGGTGTGCGCCCGCTCATCGAAGCAATCGAAACCGGTGCCCATGTCGAGGGCGCCGTCGTGCCAGCGCTGGCCGTAAGGGGCGGTGCAATCCACCGGCGTGGCCGAAGGCGTCCAGGTGTCGGCGGGCAGGGCCTCGGGGCCGGTCAGGGTCAGGTCGACGGTGTTTCCCCGGGAATGATTGGACACCCGGGCCACATACCCCAGGCGCCAGAAGTCCTGCTTGTCGACCCGGGGGTAGAACTCGGTCTTGAGCGAGTCGCCAGGTTCGCTGGCGAAGCGGCCCATGTCCGCCACCGCGCGGGTCGGGCGATAACAATCGAATACCTTCAAGCCGTAGCCTTCGGCTTTCAGCGAGCTTTGCACTCTGGCTAACGCCTTCGCAGCATCCGCCGACAGCAGGCATTCCGCTGCCTGGTAACCGTCGAGCGGGTGCCCGGTGAAGTTGTGCGCGCTGGCGTAGCGGATGTCCTGCTCGATGCCCGGGTCGACACTGCGCACATACACCATGTGCCCGGGTTTCGATTCGTCGGCCATGCACGACGTGGCAAGGCTCAGGCACAGCAACAACAGACAGGGTGAACGAAACATCGGAAGCGGCTCCATGCATGACCAGTCATTGCATCATGGCTTGAAACCGTCCGTACCTCCATGAAGTTGTTGATCGGCGTGATAGGACGAACGCACCAGCGGCCCGGACGCCACGTTCTTGAAGCCCATGCGCGTGCCTTCCTCGGCGAACCAGGCAAAGGTGTCCGGGTGCACGAAGCGCTGCACCGGCAAGTGACTGCGCGAGGGTTGCAGGTATTGGCCGAGGGTCAGCATGTCGATCTCGTGCTCGCGCATGCGCTGCATGACCTCGATGACTTCTTCGTCGGTCTCGCCCAGACCCAGCATCAGGCCGGATTTGGTCGGCACATGGGGCACCGCTTGCTTGAATTTCTGCAGCAGGTCCAGCGACCACTCGAAGTCCGAACCCGGCCGCGCGGCCTTGTACAGGCGCGGTACGGTTTCCAGGTTGTGGTTGAATACGTCCGGGGGCTCACTGGCGGTGATCGCCAGGGCCACGTCCATGCGTCCGCGATAATCCGGCACCAGGGTTTCCAGTTGAATGCCGGGGGACAGCTTGCGGATTTCCCGCAGGCAATCGACAAAGTGTCGGGCACCACCGTCGCGCAAATCGTCGCGGTCCACCGAGGTGATCACCACGTACTTCAGGCGCAGCTCGGCGATGGCCACGGCCAGGTTCATCGGCTCGTTGACGTCCAGCGGCTTGGGCCGGCCATGGCCGACATCGCAGAACGGGCAGCGGCGGGTGCAGATGTCGCCCATGATCATGAAGGTCGCGGTGCCACCGGAGAAACATTCACCGAGGTTCGGGCATGAGGCTTCTTCGCAGACGCTGTGCAGCTTGTGCTTGCGCAGCAGTTGCTTGATCCGGTCGACCTCGGGAGAGATCGGCATGCGCACGCGAATCCAGTCGGGTTTGCGCGGGAACTCATCCGTGGGAATGATCTTCACCGGAATCCGTGCGACCTTTTGCGCGCCGCGCAGCTTAGTGCCGATTTCCACTTTCGCCGGGCTCTTGCCGGTCGATTCGACAATGGCATTCATGATGCTTTCCTTGTGCAGCAGGGAGCAGACCCTGTGGGAGCGAGCTTGCTCGCGATGGCGGACTTTCATTCAACATCAATGCTGAATGTAATGGCCTCATCGCGAGCAAGCTCGCTCCCACAGGGTTTTTTCCACAGGGTTTTTGTGTGGTGCAATCAGTCGCGGTAGACCGGGAAGTCGGCACACAGGGCGGCCGCCTGCCGGGCGACATTGGCCTCGATATCGGCATCGCCAAGGTGATCGAGGATGTCGCAGATCCAGCCGGCCAACGCAGTGCTCTGCGCTTCCTTGAAGCCACGGCTGGTGATTGCCGGCGTGCCGATGCGCAAGCCCGAGGTCACGAACGGCGATTGCGGATCGTTGGGCACGGCGTTCTTGTTCACGGTGATGCCGGCGCGACCGAGGGCGGCGTCGGCGTCCTTGCCGGTCAGGCCCTGGCGGATCAGGCTGACCAGGAACAGATGGTTGTCGGTACCGCCGGACACCACGTCATAACCGCGCTCGATAAACACCTGCGCCATCGCCTGGGCGTTGCGGATCACTTGCGCCTGATAGGTCTTGAAGCCGGGCTCCAGCGCTTCCTTGAAGCACACGGCCTTGGCGGCGATCACGTGCATCAGCGGGCCGCCCTGGCCGCCGGGGAATACCGCGGCGTTGAATTTTTTCTCAAGCTCCGCATTGGCCTTGGCCAGAATCAGGCCGCCACGGGGGCCGCGCAGGGTCTTGTGGGTGGTCGTGGTGACCACGTCGGCGTAGGGCAGGGGATTGGGGTACAGACCGGTTGCCACCAGCCCGGCGACGTGGGCCATGTCGACGAAGAAGTACGCACCGACCTTATCGGCGATCTGGCGGAAACGCGGGAAATCCAGGGTCTTCGAATAGGCCGAGAACCCGGCGATGATCATCTTCGGCTTGTGCTCGACCGCCAGGCGCTCGACTTCGTCGTAATCGATCAGGCCCGTGGTAGTGTCGATGCCGTACTGCACGGCGTTGTACAGCTTGCCGGAAAAACTCACCTTGGCGCCGTGGGTCAGGTGACCGCCGTGGGCCAGGCTCATGCCCAGCACGGTGTCGCCGGCTTGCAGCAATGCCAGATAAACCGCGGCGTTGGCCTGGCTGCCGGAGTGCGGCTGGACGTTGGCATAGTCGGCGCCGAACAGTTGTTTGGCGCGGTCGATGGCCAGTTGCTCGACCACATCGACGTGCTCGCAGCCGCCGTAGTAACGCTTGCCCGGATACCCTTCGGCGTACTTGTTGGTCAGGCCGCTGCCTTGTGCCTCCATCACCCGCTGGCTGGTGTAGTTTTCCGAGGCGATCAGTTCGATATGGTGTTCCTGCCGCGCATCCTCGGCGTTCATCGCCGCCAGCAGTTCGTCGTCATAGCCTTTGATCTGGTCGTGTTTGCTGAACATGGTGTGGTCCTTTTGCGGATTCGGGAAATGCCCGGGATGGCTTCAAGCGTCGGCGTGTTCTGCGGTCAGTCGTTCATAGGCGTCTTGATCCAGCAGATCGCTCAGCGCCAGGGCATCGACCGGTTTGAAGCGAAAGAACCAGCCTTCGCCCAATGGATCTTCGTTGACCAGTTCCGGGGTGCTCTCCAGCGTCGCGTTAATCTCGACCACTTCGCCGTCCAGCGGCATGCCGATACTGCTGGCGGCTTTCACCGATTCCAGCACCGACACTTCAGCGCCTGCATCGAAGGCGCCCAGTTCAGGCACCTGAACGAACACCACATCCCCTAGCGCCTGCTGGGCAAACGCCGTGATGCCGACGGTGACCAGGCCATTGCTCTCAAGGCGCAACCATTCGTGATCGACGGTAAAACGCAATTGGCTCATATCAACTCCTTATTGTTTTAAGGCTCGTGGCGGGGTGACGAGCGGGTTGCAGGAGTGATAGCAAGGGTGGTGCCAAGGTTGATTAATTGTTTTAAATCAATGGCTTGAGTTGTTTGTGTAGTGTTTGTGATATCTCACCCGTATTGAATTCAATACAAGCAAGTATGCCCTTGGAGGCAAGCGCCGTGATTGCTGGCGTGGAAGGGATTGTCTTGATTTCGCTACGCTGTATCGATTTGCAGACGAGGAATTCAGCAACAACACTGGTCCCCTGTGGGAGCGAGCTTGCTCCGGGCGGCGTTCCGACGATAGCGGTATGACAGTCACATTGATATCGACTGACACTCCCTCATCGCGAGCAAGCTCGCTCCCACAGGGGAATGTGTTGTCGGTGACAATGTGTTCCGACAGATCACTCAGGGCTTGGCGGGAATCCCGTATTTGCGCAAGCGAATCGCAATCGCGCTATGGGACGTCTGCAACCGCGCCGCCAGCAACCGGCTGGACGGATAGCTGCGATACAGCTGTTCCAGCAGGTTCTTCTCAAAGTCGCCAACCGCTTCTTCCAGGCTGCCGACTTCGCCGTCGTTTTGCCGCTCTACCGCCGTGCGCGCAATGTCGAGGTCATCGATGTCCACCAGCGGATTTTCGCAAATCGCCGCCGCGCGAAAGATCACGTTCTGCAATTGCCGCACGTTGCCCGGCCAGCGGTTGCCGAGCAGGGCGCTGAAGGTGCTCGGTGCCAAACGACACACCGGTCGCTGGATCTGCGCGCAGGCCTGTTGCATGAAGTGATTGGCCATCAACAGGATGTCGTGACCGCGTTCGCGCAGCGGCGGTACTTGCAGGTTGAGCACGTTGAGGCGGTAGAACAGGTCTTCGCGAAAACGCCCTTCGGCGACCATTTTTTCCAGGTCGCGGTGGGTCGCACTGAGCACCCGCACATTGACCCGGACCTCTTTGTCGCCACCGACCCGGCGGAAGCAACCATCGCTCAGGAAACGCAGCAACTTGGCTTGCAGATAGGGCGACATTTCCCCCACTTCATCGAGGAACACCGTGCCCTGATCCGCCAGTTCCAGCAGGCCGAGCTTGCCGCCCCGTTGCGCGCCGGTGAAGGCGCCGGGGGCATAGCCGAACAGCTCGCTTTCGGCGAGGCTCTCTGGCAGTGCCGCGCAGTTCAGGGCCAGAAACGGCGCATCGTGCCGTGGGCTGATGGCATGGCAGGCACGGGCCACCAGTTCCTTGCCGGTGCCGGTTTCGCCCTGGATCAGCAGCGGCGCATCGAGGGCCGCCACTCGTTGGGCGCGGGCCTTGAGTGCACGGATCGGCGGCGATTCGCCGAGCAGCGCATCGAAGCCTTCGGCATGGTCATGGTGCAGTGCCGACAGGCGTTCACCGATGCGATTGGGTTGATACAGGGTGAGCAGGGCGCCGGCGTCGGTGATCGGCATCGCGTCGAGCAGCAGCGTCTGGCCGCCGAGGCTGACCTCGTGCATCGGCAGGCGGAAATGCTGAGCGATCAAGGTGCGTTGCAAATCGGCATCGTCGAACAGTGCGGTCAGGGATTCACCGGCCGGTTCGCGGCCGCAGAGGGCGATCAGCGCCGGGTTGGCCAGCAGCACATGGCCTCGATCATCCACCGCCAGCACCGGGTCGGAACTGGCGGCCAGCAACGCGTCCAGTTGCAGGCGCCGGCGTTGCCCCGGAAGGATGTCGACCATGGTCACCGCTTGCACGCCGCGCACGTCGAAAAGCGCCTCGCGCAGTTCTTCGAGCACTTCGGCGCCGAGGGTCGGGGCGTCGATGTAGACGTTCGGCGGCACCATCTCCACGGCGTCGAGGTTGAAACTGCGACCACCGAGCAGGGCCAGCACTTCCTGGGTGATGCCGACGCGGTCGATGAAGGTGACGTGGATGCGCATGACGGGCCTGCAAGGTTGACGAACCGAATCAGTATGCCCGGCAAAATTTGAATTTGGCGAGCGTCACATCACGGCTGGCCGGTTTTACGGGCGCTGGCGGCCAGGTCCTCGAGGAACGCTTGCAGGATCGGTGGCGGTGCCGTGCCGCGTCGGGTGATTACGTCGAAAGGCGATTTCAGGCGCAGACTCCCGGGGGCCAACTGGTGCATCTCGCCGCTCTTGACCCATTGGGCGGCGAAGTGCTCAGGCAGGAAGCCCAGGTAGGCGCCGGAAATGATCAGGATCGCCGTGGCTTCGATGTTGTCCACGGTGGCGGCCGCCTTGCTGACGCCCAGGTGTTCGAGGTCGTATTGCTGCATGTAGCCGCGCACGACGATGCGCCCCGCAGCGACTTCTTCGAGCAGCTCCTCACCTTCGGCGTGGCTGCCGTACAAAGGGTGGCGCCGGCCGCAATACAAACCCAGGGCTTCCTGGTACAGCGGTGATTGCAGCAGGCCCGGCACATGGATCGGGAAGTGCCCGATGGCCAGGTGCAGGCGGCCGTCGAGCACCCGTTCTTCGAGTTCCGCCGGGGTGCCGACGTACACGTTCAGGTGTACGTCATGACCCCGTGAAACGAAGCGCTGGGTGGTGCGCGGAATCGGCGAATCCGGGTCGGTGATCGTGGTGTCGATGATCCCCAGGTTGAGCTTGCCGCTGATGTGCTGCTTGAGCACGTCGGCGTCCATGCAGAAGTTCTCCACCGCCGACAACAGGCGCTGGGTGGCTTCATGGATCGCCACCCCTTGTTCGGTCAGGCGGAAGCCGCTGCGCCCACGCTGGCAGAGTTTGACCCCGAGGCGGGTTTCCAGATGGGTCATTTGTTCGCTGATGGTCGACTGCCCGGCATTGAGCGCCGCCTGCGCTGCCGAGAAGCCGCCGCAGCGGACAATCGTGGCAAACACCCTGAGCAGTTTCAGGTCGACATCGTGCAGCTGGATCATCTTGGGCCTCCGGCATGGGGATGCATCGGGAATACCGATATGAGTATCTGATGTTTAGCATTTTTTCCACGAAAACCTGCGCCCATAGTCTTTCCAACGGCGGTCGCCTTGCAGTCCGCCAAGCCGATAACAAGAAGTGGAGAGGCTAGAAATGTCGAACAACGGTTATGAATCCGGTCGCCTGAACCTGCCATTCGTGGGTCATTGCACCTTTGGCAAATCCCCGGTGTGCACCGATTGGGATGCACTGGATGCCGACGTCGCGGTGCTCGGCGTGCCCAACGACATGGGCACCCAGTGGCGCTCCGGCGCACGCTTCGGACCACGCGGGATTCGCGAAGCATCGACGCTGTTTTCCTTCGGCCACGCCGGCGCCTACGACCACGAAGATGACGTGATGTACCTCACCGCATCGGACGTGCGCATGGTCGACGTCGGTGATGCCGACATCGTTCACACCGACATGGTCACCAGCAACAAGAACACCGAATACGCCGTGCGCAAGATCCTCGATGCTGGCGTGATGCCGGTGGTGCTCGGCGGCGACCACTCGGTGCACGCGCCAGTGATCAAGGCCTTCGAAGGCCGCGGCCCGATCCACATCATCCACTTCGATGCGCACCTGGACTTCGTCGACGAACGCCACGGTGTGCGCTACGGCCATGGCAACCCGCTGCGCCGCGCCTCGGAAATGAACCACATTGTCGGCATGACCCAGATGGGTATCCGCAACGTCTCGTCGTCCAACCGCGACGACTACGAAGCAGCCCATGAAGCCGGCTCGAAAATCCTCTCGGTGCGTGATGTGCGTCGCCTTGGCGTCGAGGGTGTGCTGGCGCTGATCCCGCAGGACATCAACTACTACATCACTATCGACATCGACGGTTTTGACCCGTCCATCGCCCCCGGCACCGGCACCCCGAGCCACGGCGGCTTCCTCTACTACGAAGTGCTGGAAATCATCCAGGCCCTGGCCAAGCGCAGCAAAGGCAACATCGTCGGCATGGACCTGGTGGAAGTGGCACCGGTCTACGACCCGACCGGCATGACCTCGATCCTGGCCGCGCAACTGCTGCTCAACAGCATCGGTTTCATCTTCCACGAGCGTGGCAAGGTGCGGGCAGCCGCCGAGAGCGAAGCCGCATCAGCCTGATCATCGAAACCAGTGACCCGGCAGGCTCTGACTGCCGGGCAGAGAGAACAAAAATGGACACGATCGTCAAAAGTTACCTGCAAAAATACGGCGTCAGCGAAGCCACCCAGACCTTCCTCAGCAAGGTCCAGAAAATGTTCATCGGCGGCGCCTGGGTCGAAGCCAGCGACGGCCAGACTTCCGATGTGATCGAACCCTCGACCGAAGGCCTGATCACCCGCATTCCCATGGGCACCACCGATGACCTGGACCGCGCCGTGCAAGCCGCCCGCGCGCAGTTCGACGGCGGCGCCTGGCGTCAGGCCAAACCGGCCGAGCGCGAGCGCATGATGCAACGCCTGGCCGACCTGATCGAACAGAACGCCGCGGAGCTCGCGGAAATCGAATCGATCGACATGGGCAAATCGGTAGCCTTCGCCAAGGACGTGGACATCCAGGGCACCGTTGATACCTTGCGTTACTTCGCCGGCTGGGCCACCAAGCTGCACGGCCGTACCGTCGAACCCTCGCTGCCTGGCAATTACCTGGCCTATACCCGCAAGGAAGCGGTCGGCGTAGTCGGTGCCATCGTGCCATGGAACTTCCCGCTGCAAACCATGGCCTGGAAGCTCGGCGCGGCGCTGGCGACCGGTTGCACCGTGGTGGTCAAGCCCGCCGAACTGACTTCGTTGTCGGCCCTGCGTTTTGCTGAACTGGTGCAGGAAGCGGGCATTCCGGATGGCGTGATCAACATCGTCACCGGGCGCGGCAGTGTGGTCGGTGCGGCCATGGCCACCCACCCCGGCATCGACAAACTGACCTTCACCGGTTCGACCCCGGTCGGCCAGACTGTCGGCCGCGCAGCGCTGGATGACATGAAGCGCCTGACCCTCGAACTCGGTGGTAAATCACCGGTCATCGTCTGCGCCGACGCCGACATCCCGGCCGCCGCCCAAGCGGTCGCCAACGGGGTGTTTTTCAACTCCGGGCAGGTATGCGACGCCGGTACACGGGCCTATATTCATAGCAGTGTCTACGACGAATTCCTGCGTGAGTTGATCGCCTACACGCGCACCCTGAAAATGGCCCCGGGCCTGGATCCGGACTGCTTCATCGGCCCACTGGTTTCGGCCCTGCAAAAGCAGCGCGTGACCGAGTACATCGAAACCGGCAAGGCCGAAGGCGCCGAACTGGTCTACGGCGGCCAACCGATCGATGGCCCTGGCTTCTTCGTCGAGCCGACCATCTTCGCCAACTGCCGCAATGACATGCGCATCGTCCAGGAAGAAATCTTCGGCCCGGTGCTGGTCACCGCACCGTTCGATGACGAGGAAGACGCACTGGCCCTGGCCAACGACTCGCCTTACGGCCTGGCTGCGGCACTGTATTCCAACGACCTGGGCAAGGTGCACAGCCTGATCCCACGCTTGAAGGCAGGCTCGGTCTACGTCAACGCCCACGGCACCCTCGATCCGTCGATGCCGTTCGGTGGCTACAAACAGTCCGGATTCGGCAAGGACCTGGGCGCCGAGCAGCTCGATTACCTGCTCGAAACCAAGGCGGTGTGGATCACGCTGCCAAGCTGATGCTGATCAGATAAAACAAGGAACAATGCAATCCCTGTGGGAGCGAGCTTGCTCGCGATAGCGGACTGTCAGCCAACATCAATGTTGCATGTCACGCCCCCATCGCGAGCAAGCTCGCTCCCACAGGTTTTCGATTCCAGCAACAACGCCAGGTAGGCACGGGCAACTGACTCAATCCCTGTGGGAGTCGTTCACCCGAAAGAACGCGGTTATCTCGTCATGATCTTCCAACAATAAGAGTCCATCATGAACACTAACGCCAAGTCCGCCCCGAGCGTGTCGAGCCTCGACGAAAAATCCGTCGTCGAGGGGCATTCGATTGACTTCATCCCCGAGAACGAGCGCACCGACAAGCTGGCCAGTCAGGGCCCGTTCTGGTTCCTCGGCAACTTCACCTTCTTCACCATGACCATCGGCTTCGTTGGCCCAAGCGTCGGCCTGACCGCGCTCTGGACCACGCTGGCCGGCACGCTGGGCATCATGTTCGGCACATTGTTCATGGCCTTTCACGGCTCCCAGGGCCCGCACCTTGGCCTGCCGCAGATGATCCAGTCCCGCGCGCAGTTCGGTTATCGCGGGGTGATCCTGGTGTTGCTGGCGACGCTGTTCGTGTTCGCCGGCTTCAACATCGTCAACCTGGTGTTGATGATGCAGGGGCTGCACACGCTGTTCGGGTTCAGCCCCGCAGTGATCGCGGTGGCGGTGACCATACCGGCGGCGGTGCTGGCGATTCTCGGCCATGACTGGATGCACCGCAGCTTCAAATGGGCGCTGTACCTGTCGTTGCCGCTGTATGGCCTGGTGACCATGGCGGTGGTGATGGGCTGGGTGCCGGATGCGGTGCTGCCGGCACTCGCGGAGGGCGAAGTGGCCCGTGAGCCGCTGGGTTTCAACTGGACCGGTTTCATCGCGCAGTTTGCGGCGGCCGCGAGCTACAACATCGCCTATGCGCCTTATGTGTCGGACTACTCGCGCTACCTGCCGAAAAACACCTCCAGCGGCAAGCTGATCGCCGTGGTGTTCCTCGGAGCTTCTCTGTCCGGTGCATGGATGATTTCCGTCGGTGGCTGGCTGGCCGATCACCTGCACACCACTGACGTGCTGGTGGCCCTCGGACAAGTCGGCAACACCGTGTCGCCACTGGTGGGCACGGCGGTGGTGGTGGTCACCATCCTGGCGTTCCTGCCGGTGATCGCGATGAACATCTACAGCGCCAAGCTGACCACGTTGACCTGTGTCGACTCGATCAAGCACATCGAACCCACCCGCAAGGCACGCATCCTGGCCATCGGCTTCGTGATCCTGCTGCAACTGGGCGTGGCCCTGAGCATCCAGAGTTCCGGCAAAGGCTTGTCGGTGCTGGGGATCTACCTGGTGGTGATGCTGTACTTCCTGGTGCCCTGGACCTCGGTCAACCTCACCGACTACTTCTTCGTGCGCAAAGGCCGCTACGCCATCCCGCACTTCTTCATGCCCCACGGCAACATCTACGGCAGCTGGGGACTGCGCGGTATCGCCGCCTATGCCATCGGCTTTATCTCGATGATCCCGTTCTTCTACATCTTCGACGGCGTTGAACAGCGCGAGGTGTATGTCGGCCCGCTCGCCAAGGCACTGGGCAGCATCGACATCGCCTGGCTGGTCGGGCTGATCGTGTCGGGCGTGGCGTACTACTGGCTGAGCCGCTCGATCGATCTGAAACGCGAAGAGGCGGTGATCCAGCAGATCGAAAAAAACTCCCCGCAATACACCACCGGCGACACGCTGACCCACAAACAGCAGCCACCGCGGGTATTCACTGAATCGACGGTCGGGAGATAACTATGACCACACAAAGAATGACCACGCAAAAAATGGCTACACAAAAATACGACTACATCATCATTGGCGCAGGCTCGGCGGGTTGTGTGTTGGCCAACCGCCTGAGCGAAGACCCGGCCACCTCGGTGCTGGTCCTGGAATTCGGCGGCAGTGACAAGAGCGTAGTGATTCAGATGCCGAGCGCATTCTCGATCCCGATGAACACCAAGAAGTACAACTGGCGCTACGAAACCGAGCCGGAGACCCACCTTAACGGCCGACGCATTCACTGCCCACGGGGCAAGGTGCTGGGCGGCTCCTCGTCGATCAACGGCCTGGTGTACATTCGTGGCCATGCGCTGGACTTTGACGAGTGGGAATCCCTGGGTGCCGAAGGTTGGGGCTATCGCAACTGCCTGCCGTACTTCAAGCGCGCCGAGAGCTACGAGTCGGGTGGCGACAGCTATCGCGGGCAGACCGGGCCGCTGCACACCACCAACGGCAACCACATGAAAAACCCGCTGTACGGTGCCTGGGTCGAAGCCGGCGCGGAAGCGGGCTACATCAAGACCGAAGACTGCAACGGCTACATGCAGGAAGGTTTCGGCGCGATGCACATGACCGTGAAGAACGGTGTGCGCTGCTCCACGGCCAACGCCTATCTGCGCCCGGCCATGGGTCGTCCGAACCTGACGGTGATTACCCATGCGATGACCCGCCAGATCATTCTTGAAGGCAAGCGGGCGGTGGGGGTCATGTATGACCATGGTGGCCAGACCCACCAGGTGTATTGCAACCGCGAAGTGCTGATCTCGTCGGGGCCAATCGGCTCGCCGCACCTGCTGCAACGCTCGGGCATCGGCCCGGCGGACGTCCTGCGCAAGGCCGGGATCGGCGTACGCCATGACCTGCCGGGAGTAGGGGAGAACCTGCAGGATCACGCCGAGGTGTACATACAGTTCGGCTGCAAGGAACCGGTGACCCTCAACAACAAGATGGACCCGCTGAGCAAGCTGATGATCGGTCTGCGCTGGCTGCTGTTCAAGGACGGCCTGGGCGCCACCAACCACTTCGAGGCCGGTGGCTTCATCCGCTCCGAGAAGGGCCTGCGCTGGCCGGACATCCAGTTCCACTTCCTGCCGGCGGCGATGCGCTACGACGGCAACAAACCGATCAAGGGCCATGGCTTCATGGTGCTGACCGGGCCGAACAAGCCGAAAAGTCGTGGTTATGTGCGGGTTCGCTCAGCCGATCCGTACGAGCATCCGGAAATCCGCTTCAACTATCTGGAGCGGGAAGAGGACCGTGAGGGCTTCCGTCGCTGCATTCGCCTGACCCGCGAGATCATCGGCCAGAAAGCCATGGACCGCTTCCGCGACGGCGAAATCGCCCCGGGTGCCCAGGTGACCAGCGATGAAGACCTCGACGCCTTCGTGCGCGACAACCTGGAAAGCACCTACCACCCGTGCGGTTCGTGCCGCATGGGCGAGGACGACATGGCGGTGGTCGATTCCGAATTGCGCGTGCGCGGCATCGCCGGTCTGCGAGTGATCGATTCGTCGGTGTTCCCGACCGAGCCGAACGGCAACCTCAATGCGCCGACCATCATGCTCGCCGAGCGGGCCTCGGATCTGGTGCGTGGCGCACAGATGTTGCCGTCAGCGGATGTGCCGGTGGGGCTGGTGGAGGGCTGGGAAAGCAGCCAGCGTACTTCGTTGCCGGGGCGTAACGTGCGGGTCTGATCCAAAAGCAAAGATCGCAGCCTGCGGCAGCTCCTACGGGAAACTCATTCCAATGTAGGAGCTGCCGCAGGCTGCGATCTTTTGATCTTGCTTTGAAACTTACTTTGAAAAAAGTCCCTCTCGGCTTCACCTCCATTGCTAGTCTGTAACTCCTTGAGACCGCAATGGAGCACCCTCATGGCTATTCAGGCCCTGCGCGCCGACACATCGCACATCGATCAGATCGCCCCTTTGTTTGACGCCTACCGGATGTTCTACAAGCAGCCGTCAAACCTTGCGCAATCACGCGCCTTCATCGCCGAGCGCCTTGCCCGGGATGAATCGGTGATATTTCTGGCCCAGGACAGCGACGGTGAAAACCTCGGCTTCGTCCAGCTGTTCCCGACCTTTTCCTCGATCGACGCCCATCGTACCTGGCTGCTCGGTGATCTGTTCACCACGCCCGCCGCCCGGGGCAAAGGTGCCGGTACCTTGCTGATGAACACCGCCCGGGATTTTGCGAAGCTGGCCGGCGGCAAAGGCATGACCCTGGAAACCGCCACCGACAACCTCACCGCCCAGCACCTGTATGAATCCCTGGGCTGGGTGCGCGACCCCGGTTACTACACCTATTGCCTGGATCTGAAAAAAGACTGACTCAGCGATCCAGTCAGCCAAACACCGGCCGC
This sequence comes from Pseudomonas sp. S2_F07, assembly GCF_054668325.1. Lineage (NCBI taxonomy): Bacteria > Pseudomonadati > Pseudomonadota > Gammaproteobacteria > Pseudomonadales > Pseudomonadaceae > Pseudomonas > Pseudomonas sp. S2_F07. The sequence continues at coordinate 1,525,306 of NZ_CP162758.1, read as the reverse complement.
ATGAACGAACGTTCGTAGCTGAGGATGAATTTCTTCTCTTCGGCATACTTGAACGCCGCGATGCACTCTGGATCGTTCATCGACTGCTGCCGGTAATGCTCGTACGCCGCCAGGCTGGGGAAGGTGAACAACGCCAGGGCGATGTTGTTGGCACCCTCCGACGGCAAAAAGTAGCCGTGGTGCTGGCCGCCGAACTTTTCCACCAGGGGAATCCACAGCTTGCCGTAGTGCTCGAACGCTTCGAGCTGGTAGGGATCGAGCACGTATTTGAGGTAGCAGGTCACCATTGTTTCGTTCCTTGATCAGGTTTTGAGGGCAGTCGCCACTGTAATCAACCCTGGGCGCCCGGCACAGCCGCTTGTTCGACATAGACCGGTAATTTTGCGCCAGAGAGTAGGCGGCGTCGCCGCACTATTGGTTCAGTCAATAGTCACCATCAAGAATCGCAAGTTCTGTTTTTTGCGCAAAGGCGGAAAATTGCCGGCATTGAACACGCTGCTCAAGGAACCTGCGCGATGAAAATCTTGACCCGACTGGCTGTGATTGCCCTGTTGCTGGGCAGTGTCGTATCCACCGCATCGGCCTTTGCCGAAGACGCACGCACCTGCCATCTGCCGCCCATCACCGCTGGCCAGGGCGGCTTGCAATACGGGCAAACGGTCGGGGTGCTCTACAGCGAAAACACCGTGGAAAACCTGCAATACCTTGAGCAATACCACTCGGTGGCCGTCAACGGTGCGAAAAACGCACTGGATGCGCGGATTCGCCAGGCGTTCGTCAACAGCTCCGATCCGGACCTGGCCATTGACTGGCTGATGAGTTCGCTGCACAACACCTTTGTGTCGGTGACTGTCTACGACAACCTTGATGCCCTGGTGCAAGCCCATCCCGATGTGGTGGTGATGCTCGATACCCATAACCAGTTGCTGACCCAGCGTAACGACCGGGTCGAGGCGCGTTTCGCTGCGCGGTTCTACGACGCCAACCTGCAGTACATCGGCAAGGCCGAAGGCACGGTGGAAAAACAACTGCCGTCGGTGTGGGTGCATGACAAGACAGCGCCCGAAATCGCGGCGCAAATCGAACAGCAACGCGACCTGCAACTGACCGCGCTGAAACAGTTCGATGCGTCGTTGAAGGCGCTGGTGACTGCCGGATTAACCGCAACAACCAATTAATCAGCCCGACGCCCATTGAGCGGCGGGCAAGCCGATCCACCGTGGATTTCTATTCAGGACCTGATACATGCGCACTGTTTTTTCGAGCGTGCGGCGCAGGAGTGTCTGTAAGCAGAATTTCAGGCAAAAAAAAGCTGCCGGGACTGGCAGCAGAAAGATAAAGCACGCATTGGATGACCTGAGTATGGCGTCCGGTTCATGACGATTCGATGACAGCTTGATGGACATTCATCAGGATGCTGAAAATCCATGTTCCAATAGCGAGCACTCGCAGACTGGAAACGCAGCATGAACAAAATCGCCGCCCCGACCCTCGCCCTGGCGCTCACCGCAGTCCTGCTCAGCACTCCCACCCTTGCTGCGGGCGATGTCCAGGCCGGGGAGAAAGTGTACAAGCGCCTCTGCAGCGGCTGCCATCAGATCGGTGAATCGGCTCGCGCCTTCTTCGGCCCGCAACTCAATGGCGTGATCGGTCGCCACTCCGCCGTCACCACGGACTACGTGTATTCCGACGCGATGAAATCCGCCAACCTTGTCTGGGACCGCGAAACCCTGATCGCCTACCTCGAAGCGCCGAAGAAAGTCGTCCCCGGCACCCGCATGATTTTCTGGGGCCTGAGTGATCCGGAAAAAATCGAAGACCTGCTGGCCTACCTGCAAACCTTCCCGGCGCAATGATCAGGCCGTGGGCTGCTGCTCGGCCGCCAGGTTGTCTACCAGCCACTGGGTGAAGGTCCGCGCCATCGTGATGTTTTCGCTGTCACGGTGGGTCAGCAGCGCCCAGTTCGGGCCGCGGATGGTTTGCTCCACCATCGGCTGCAACAGCCCGGTGGCCCGCGCCTGCCGACTCAGCAACTGACTCACCAGCGCAATGCCCAGCCCTGTGCAGGCCGCGTCCAGCAGCAAACCCGGATCGGAAAAATTCAGCCCCTGATCCATCTGCCCCACATCAATGCCCGATTCCACCGCCCAGTGGCTCCAATCCATTTCCCGCTCGCCATGCAGGGTAGTGCGCTGCTCCACCGGCACGGCCAACAGGCTCGGGTGACACGCCGGGTAGAGGCGGTCGGCGTGCAGCACCCTGAAACTGCATTCGGCCTGGGAACCGATGTCGTCGCGCACCGCCAGGTCGATGGTCTGGCTGGCCATGTCTGGCACCTCATCGGTGCTGAAAATCCACAGATCGACCTGCGGATGCTGGCGACGAAAATCCCCCAGACGCGGCAACAACCAGTGCCGGGCAAACGCCGGGGTGGTGTTGAGCACCAGTTGATTGGGTTTCTGGTATTGCCCCAACCGGCGAATGCCCACCGCCAGTTGCTGCAACAACGCCTGGGTGGTGCTGAGCAAGTCGTGCCCGGCATCGGTCAGGCTGACGCTGCGCCCGCTGCGATGGAACAGCGGTTGTTCCAGGTAGGCCTCAAGGCTGCGGATCTGCTGGCTGATCGCCGATTGGGTGAGGTGCAACTCATCGGCGGCCTTGTGAAAACTGCCCAGCCGGGCGGCGGCTTCGAAGCCGCGCAAGGTGCTCAGGGGCGGCCAGTGTTTGAGCATATCGATAAGTTCCTCTAATCAGTTGTCTGCAAAATCCATCGTTTGTTTGCCCGTTTTTCCAGCCGTAGCATGCATGCCAAGACCGCCAAGGCCGTTTTCATTGAACACAATGACTTAACTCAGAGGTGCTTGTCATGCAGCAGAACGTAATTCAAAACAGCGGTTGGACGATGCCGGCCGAGTGGGTCGCCCACGCCGCCACCTGGATGGTCTGGCCGCACAACAAGACCCTGTGGGAGTCAGGCTGGCGGGTGACACTGCCACAGGTTCAAGAAGACTTCGCCCGGGTGGCCAACGCCATCGCCCGCTTCGAGCCGGTGAAGCTGGTGGTCGATCCGTCAGCCGTCGCCAGCGCCAAGGCCTTGTGCGGGCCGAATATCGAATTGATCGAACTGGCGGTCAACGACAGCTGGTGCCGCGATTCCGGCCCGAGCTTCGTTTGCCACCCGCAGCAAGGCCTGGCCGGTGTGAGCTGGCGCTTCAATGCGTGGGGCGGCAAGTCGGCCCACGATCTGGACGAAAGCCTGGCCCGCCGCGCGCTCAATCGTTTGGGGCTGGAGTGTTTCGGCACGGCGCTGAGCAACGAGGGTGGCGCCATTCACGTGGACGGCGAGGGCACGCTTATCACCACCGAATCGGTGTTGCTCAACCCCAACCGCAACCCGGGCGTGAGCAAGGCCGAGATCGAAGAGATCTTCAGCCGCCTGCTGGGCGTGAAGAAAACCATCTGGCTGCCGGGCGATCCGGACTACGTGACCGGCGACATGACCGATGGCCACGTCGACGGTGTGTGCGCCTTTGCCCGCCCCGGCGTGTTGCTGGTGGACGCCACCCACGACCAGAGCTCTGTGTACGCCGCAGTCGCACGGGAAAACCGTCGCGCCCTTGAGTTGGCCACCGATGCCCAGGGCCGCAAGTTCGAGCTGATCGAACTCTATGAAGCCTCCGATGCGGTGGACACTGAGGCCGAAGTGTTCTGCGCCTCCTACACCAATTTCTACATCGCCAACGGTGCGATCATCATGCCGGCCTATGGTATCGATGCCGACAAGGTCGCGGCCGAAGTTCTGGCGCAGGCGTTCCCCGGACGCGAAGTGGTGCCGGTGCGGATCAACCATCTAGCCCATGGCGGCGGCGGTGTGCATTGCATCACCCAGCAACAGCCGGTCTGGCCGGTGCGGGGTTGATGCCATGACTCTGCTGACCATCGCCACCACCCAGATGCCCTGCACCTGGGACCTGAAACACAACCTCGACCAGGCCGAGCAACTGGTCCGCGAGGCCGCGGCCAAGGGCGCGCAGGTCATCCTGTTGCAGGAGCTTTTTGCCACGCCGTACTTCTGCATCGAGCAACACCACAAACACCTGGCGCTGGCCGAGGAGTATCGCGACAGCCATGTGCTCCAGCGCTTTGCTGCATTGGCCAAAGAGTTGGGCGTGGTGCTGCCGCTGAGTTGGTACGAGAAGGCCGGCAACGCCTACTTCAATTCATTGAGCGTGGCCGACGCCGACGGGCGCCTGTTGGGCGTGTACCGCAAGACCCACATCCCCAACGCCATCGGCTATCAGGAGAAGGAATACTTCAGCCCCGGCGACAGCGGTTTCCGGGTCTGGGACACCGCGTTCGGGCGCATCGGCCTGGGCATCTGCTGGGACCAGTGGTTCCCGGAAACCGCGCGCTGCCTGGCCTTGATGGACGCTGAAGTGCTGCTGTTCCCGACCGCCATCGGCTCCGAACCGGGCTGCGCCACTCTCGATTCCCGGGATCACTGGCAGATGACCATGCGCGGTCACGCTGCCGCCAACCTGCTGCCGGTGGTGGCGGCCAACCGTGTCGGCCGGGAAGCGGCGACCACCGACCCGACCCTGCAAATGAACTTCTACGGCTCGTCGTTCATCTGCAACCACAAGGGCAAGTTGCTCGCCGAAGCCGACCGCGACAGCACCGGCGTGCTGGTTCACAGCCTGGACCTGGCGGCCATGCGCGAAGACCGCCTGACCTGGGGCATCTACCGCGACCGCCGTCCGGACATGTACGGCGCCTTGTTGACCCAGGACGGTCGTCAGATCCATTCACGCTGGGCAACCCAAGGGGTGTGACATGAACACTATCAACAAGCTGAGCCTGGCCATGGGGCTGGCGCTGAGCTGTGCGGTGCCTGCTCTGCACGCCGAGGAGAAAACCCTGCGGCTGTACAACTGGGCCGATTATTTCGCCGAGGACACCCTGAGCAAGTTCACCGCCGAAACCGGGATCAAGGTGATCTACGACGTCATGGAAGGCAGTGAAACCCTTGAGGCCAAGATGCTGGCTGGCGGCAGCGGTTACGACCTGATCTTCCCCGGAGACACCGTGGCTGAACGCTTGATGCGTGCCGGCAGCCTGCAACCGCTGGATCAGTCAAAAATTGCTGCGATGGCTGATATTGAGCCCGGGTTACAGAAACTGCGCTCGCGTTATGAATATTCGAGCAAAGCGACGGTGCCGTACACCTGGGGCACCATCGGTCTTACCTACAACGCCGAGCAGATCACCCAGCGTGCGCCGGACGCGCCGGTCAATAGCCTGGACATGCTGTTCAAACCGGAGCTGGCGGCGAAATTCGCCGACTGCGGCATCTCGATGATCGACTCACCGGACGAAGTACTGGCGGTGGTGCTCAACTACCTCGGTCGCGACCCGCGCAGCGCCAAACCGGCGGACCTGGCGGCGGCCAGTGACTTGCTGATGAAGTTGCGGCCGCACATTCGCAAGTTCCAGTCGCAACCGGTGACCGACCTGGTCAACGGCAACCTGTGCATGTCCCTGGGCTACAGCGGCGACATGACCCAGGCGCAGCGCGCGTCGGACAGCGCCGGCAAGAAAACCACCTTCCACTACCGCATCCCCCGCGAAGGCACCACGGTGTGGATGGACACCATGGCCATTCCCGTCGACGCCCGGCACCCGGAATACGCCTACGCGTTCATCAACTTCGTGATGCGCCCGCAGAACATGGCGGCCATCAGCAACTTCACCGGCTACCCGACCTCCAACGCCAAGGCACGCCCGGACGTCGATGCCGCGATGCGCAACAACCCGGACATCTACCTTGATGAAGCCACTTACGCACGGCTGATTCCCGGCAAGGACATTCCCCAGGCCGACATGCGGGCACGCATGCGCACCTGGACCAAATTCAAGACCGCTACCGTTAACTGATCACCGGCCGGCCCGAAGGCCGGCCAAACCTCGATTTCAGGAAAACATATGCCGACACGTCGAACATTCATCAAGCAGGTATCGGTCGCCGCCGGGCTGGGCGCGGTGGCGTCCATGGGATTGGGCTTTGCCGGCCTGCCGGTGCGAGCGGCCGACAAAGGCAATGGGTACATGCCCGATGAAGGGGACAAACACCAGCGGGCTTTCATCGCCTTCGGTGCACAGGCCGCGATCTGGGAGGACTTCACGCCCCACGTGCAAGACGCCCTTGGCCGGATCGCCCGCAGCATTGCCGAATACGAGCCAGTCACGGTGTTCTGTCGCCAGAGCGAACGGCGCCTGGCCGAAGCCAAATGCGGCAGCCACAACACCACCTTCGTGATCACCGAACTGGATGACATCTGGATGCGCGACATCGGCGCCAATTTTGTCGTCGATGGCAACGGCGGCCTTGGTGCGGTGGACTTCAACTTCAACGGCTGGGGCAACAAACAGCAGCATGCGGACGATGCGCAACTGGCCGCCCAGGTCGCGGAAAACGCCAAGGCGGATTACCTGCGCAGCGAACTGGTGGGCGAGGGCGGAGGCATCGAAGTGGATGGCCACGGCACCGGGATCATGACCGAAAGCAGCTGGATCAACCGCAATCGCAATCCCGACTGGACCAAGGCCGAGGTCGAGGCAGAACTGAAAGAACGCCTGGGGCTGCGCAAAATCATCTGGCTGCCGGGCATCAAGGGCAAGGACATCACAGACGCCCACGTCGACTTCTATGCGCGCTTCGTCAAGCCCGGCGTGGTCATCGCCAACCTCGACAACGACCCCGAGTCCTACGACTACAAGGTCACTCGCGCCCACCTGCAGATCCTCGAAAACGCCACCGATGCCGATGGCCGCAAGTTGCAGGTGCATACCGTGTCGCCGCCGCTCAACCCGCGCAACAGCCGGTTCAGCAAAGACAATAAGGACTTCGCCGCGGGCTACATCAACTACTTCGTGATCAACGGCGCGATCATCGCTGCGCAATTCGGTGACGAAGAAGCCGATGCCAAAGCCTTCGACCTGCTGTCTGAACTCTACCCGGACCGCAAGGTGGTGCAACTCGACATCGATGCGATCTCCGCCGGTGGTGGCGGGATTCATTGCGTGACCAGTCATCAGCCGATGGTCTAACGGATTGCCCCTGATTTCAGGCTAAACACAAAACCTGTGGGAGCGAGCTTGTTCGCGATGGCGGAGTGTCAGTCAATATATTGTTCACTGACCCACCGCTATCGCGAGCAAGCTCGCTCCCACAGGGGTTGTTGGTGAATCAGGAAATCAGGCCTTGCTGGCCTTCAGATAAGCCCCCAACCGCCGCCCCATTTCTTCACCCAACGCCTGCAAGCCACTGAGCGGCCGTACCATCACTTCAAACTCGACAATCTTGCCCTGTTCGTTGAAGCGGATCATGTCGATGCCCTTGAGCTCTTTCCCGCCGACCCCGGCGCTGAATTCGAGAATCACGTTCAAGCCATCCGCCGACGCCAGTTCGCGGTGATAGGCAAAGTCCTCGAACACGTTCATGACCGTATTGAGGATCATCGACACCACCGGCGCCCCCGGATATGGCGTGTGCGCCATCGGTGAACGGAACACCGCCTGTGGATCGAGCAGTTCCGGCAAGCCGCTCAAGTCGCGGTTGCCGATCATTGCGTGCCACTGCTTCAGGGATGCTGCGACGTTGTGGTTCAGGTTCAGCTCGGACATCTTCAACTCCTGTTTTTTATTGTTGTGCTGCGAAAGCGTTGGTCGATGACCCAGGCGGCATCGTCGGCCCATTGACGGTAGAGCATCGGCCCCGGATGAAAACCATCACTGGCCATCAAGCCCGGTTCGGGCGCCAGCGGGGTCGTCAGCATCGTACATTGATCCAGGTGTGCGGCCAGATCCGCCAAATGTGCATTGAAACGCCGCGCCCTGAATCCCAGGAACCAGCGCAAGGGTTGCGGCAGCGCGGGGAACAAATGCATCGGCGGAAGTGGCGTCACCACAATCTGCCTCACCGCGAACCTGTCGCACAGCAGCGCCATCAAGCGCTGTTGCCGGGCGAGCCACTGATCCAGGGTGAGTGAGCTGGTGACATCGTTGACGCCAATCGACAACAGCGCCACATCGAACGGCTCGGGTGCATGCTGTTCGAGCAGCTCCAGCAACCCTTGGGAATCCAGACCTGTGCGCGCCCAGAGTTTCCAGGCCACCTGGTAACCATCGGCCAGGCGCTCCACCAGCCGCCCGCTGAGAGCTTCACCTTGAGTCGCCGCACCGACGCCTGCAGCGGCGCTGTCGCCGACAATCAACAAGCGCAGAACATCGCCGCTGCCGGATTCGCCGTGGCGTTCACCTTCGGCCTCCGGCAACTTGGGCGTCACGCGCCGCGTGTATAGACCCTGCGCCAGCAACAACGGGCCGAGGAGGACTTTGGCGAGGGTTTCAGTGTGGCTCATTTGACGTTATCGCCCCGCAACACATAGCTCTCCGGTCGCACGAATCATCGCCTGGCCATGCAGGTAATCCTTGATCAGCGCGGAGCGTTCGGTGGCCAGCCATTGCGGGCAGTTCGGGTCTTTGCGGTAGGGCAGGAATGCGGCGTACTGCGTGAGCAGCTGGCTTTGCAGGGTGTCGAGTTGAGGACGGATATCGTTGCCCAGGTCCGGCCGTGGCGTGTCCGGTGCCTTGTGCGCCGCTTGCCATTGCGCAATTCGACCGTATTGCACCAGTTTGCTGGCTTCGATCTGGGCGGCGATCAGGTCGGCGACATCGTCGGGGTCGAGCTGGCGCTGGGCCGCCTGCTTCCTGGCGTTGGCGATGACTTGCGCTTCCCGGGCGTTGTCCTGGACGGGTTTGCCGCTGTCCCACTTGGTCAGCGCCACCAGTTCGCTGATGTACAACCGCTCATTCATCGTCGCCAGCAAGGGTTGCAAGGCGTCGGGCGGCGGGGGCGTCGTGCCGGCCTGGACGCCGCCAGCGAACAAACCGAGCAGGGCGCAGGCCAGCCAGTGCGGCAGGCGTGGGGAACGGGGCATGGGCAGAACCTCCTTGGACGCGAAAAACACTCCGGCTTGTTTATCACAAGTGCGGCCAGGGAACGACAGGTTGCAAAGGATTCAGGCCAGCAACCGTTCAATCTGCGCCAGCTCCCAGGTGCTGAGCAAACTCACCGGATCGGTGCCGAAGCGTTGCCCGTTGTCGAACACATATTCACGGCCATCGGGGCTTTGGCCATGCAGGCAGTGGCGCAAGTGGCCGGCGTCGACCTCCAGTGTCAGTTGCCAGCCGTCGATGTCGACCCGTACATGGCCAGACTCGCAGACGTCGTCGATTCGCTGGAAGGTGCAAATGCCCTGGGCGGCATCGCGCAACGGCTGGTAAACCTCGCGGGCGGTGAGGGCGGGCACAGGTGTCTCCGGGGTGAAATTGGGGAGGCGCAGGATAAATCATCGCCATACAAAAAAGCCCGGTAGATCGGGCTAATGCCAATCAGTTAAGGGTTTGAACACTGAAATCCTTGTGGGAGCGGGCTTGCCCGCGAAGGGGCCGGCACGTTCAGCATCAATGTCGCCTGACACGCCGCTTTCGCGGGCAAGCCCGCTCCTACAGGTTACTCATTGCTTGCTCTATTTTCGGTCCAACGCCGCCTCCGCCGCAGCAATTTCAGCCTGGCGCTTGACGATCATGTCGCCCACCGGCGGCCCCTGGAAGCGCCGGGCTTCAAAGCCGAACCAGACGATGGCCGTCAGCACCAGGAAGCCGATGGTGATGTACAGCGCCCAATCGTTCGGTGGCTGGATGCCGATGACGAAAATGATGATCATCGACAGGATCGAGAGAATGGCGAATACCGAGTACCAGAAACGCCCCATGTTCCACGGCCCCATGGTCGGCCACTTCGAGGTCCCATAGGTAAACAGGCCGAGCACGATGGGAATGGCGAAGGAGAAGAACAGGAAGATCACCGTGCACGACACCACGATCGTATAGACCGGCGTTGCCCCGATCGAGATCACCGACGATCCCCAGTCGAACAACACCGCGAGGGTGGCACCTGTCCAGATGGCCGCGACCGGGCTGCGATGGGTCGATGAGACCGACGACAGCGCTTTTGAGCAGGGCAGGCCGCCGTCCCGGGAGAACGCGAAGATCATCCGTGAAACCGAAGTGACGGTGGCCAGCCCGCAGAGCACCTGCGAGACGAAGATCGCCACGTAAAGCACCAGTTTCAAGGTCGGGTTGACCTGGGTGTTCATGGCCCAGAAAAACACGTTCCAGCCTTGCTTGGCCGCCTCGTCCATGTTCGGCAGCATCAGCACGAACGCGCTGAGCATCAGCCAGCCGAACAGCAACGACCAGACCACCGACATGACCATGCCGCGCGGCACCGACATGGCCGCGTTGCGGGTTTCCTCGGAAGTGTGCGCGGAGGCGTCATAGCCGGTGATGGTGTAGATCGGCAACAGCAGGCCGAGCATGAACACCCAGCCGTTGGAGACCTGCGGCCAGACGCCGCCCCCCGCCTCGCCGGAGTAGTTGCCGAAGGTCCACAGCCGGGCGAATTCATAGCTGGGTGCCGACATCAGGCAGACGATGGTCAGGGCCAGCGCCGTGCCGAAGATCAGGTAGCCGGAAAAGTCGGTGAGCCCGGCCGTCAGGCCGATGCCCAAGTGGTTGCACAAGGCCTGCAGGCCGGTGAGGATCGCCAGGAAAATCACCCGGACCGTGGTCGTGTCCTCCATGCCCAGTGCCGGTCCGAAGGCACCGAAAAAGAAATAATAGGTGCCGACGTTGATCGCGCCCAGCACCGTGACCAGCCCCAGCAGGTTGAACCACGCGGTCAGCCAGCCAGTGAAGCGATTACCGAGGATCGAGCCCCAGTGGTACAGGCCGCCAGCGGTGGGGTAGGCCGAGGAGATCTGTGCCATGGCCATGGCGAATACCCCGGAGATCAGGCAGCCGATCGGCCAGCCGATGCCGATGGATATTCCCCCCGCGCCCGAGGTGCCCTGGGCCAGGGAGTTGATGCCACCTGAGAGGATGCAGATGATCGAAAAGGAGATGGCGAAGTTGGAGAAAACCCCCATTCGTCGTGAGAGTTGCTGGGCATAGCCCATGCTGTGCAGCACCTTGACGTCATCGTCGTGTGTTTCGGTGCCCGGCTGGCTTGCTGGGTTCATGATGTGTGCCCCTTCAGGTGTTCATACGCAACCATCCGGCGGGCCGGATGGGCTGGCTTCAACCCCTTGTCGTACTGCTCCTGTCGCTATCGGATCACACCTGTCCATGCGCAGTGCCGGCCAGGCGACTGCTCTACAGACGGCCGTGAAACGCCGCGTCGAAAATCTTTGCCACGCCGTCCCGGGTCAACGGCAGCGGGTTGCCACCGGCGGAAGGGTCGACAATCGCCATGTCGGCGATCAGGTCGGCCTGCCGGTCATCCACGCCCAGTTCAAACAGGGTATGGGGCACGCCGATGTCCTTGCGCAGTTTGAGGACGAAGGCCAGGAAACTGTCGAACCCCGGGGAGGGCAGGCGCAGGTACGCCGCCAGGCGGGTGATGCGCTCCTCGATGGCCGAGCGATTGAACTGCAGCACATAGGGCATGAAGGTGGCATTGGTCATGCCGTGATGGGTGTCGTACAGCGCACCCACCGGATGGGAAAGTGCATGCATCCCGCCCAGGCCTTTCTGGAATGCCGTGGCGCCCATGGCCGCCGCCGCGAGCATTTGCGCGCGGGCTTCAAGGTCCGATGGCGTGTGTACCGCCTTCACCAGTGAGTTGGCCACCAGGCGCATGCCTTCCACGGCAATGCCATCGGCCAGGGGGTGAAAGCCGGGGGCGCAGTACGCTTCCAGGCAATGGGACAACGCGTCCATGCCGGTGCCAGCAGTGATCTTGGCCGGCATGCCGACGGTGAGGGCCGGGTCGCTGATCACCACCCGCGGCATCATTTTCGGGTGGAAGATGATGCGTTTGGTGTGGGTGCGCTCGTCGATGATCACCGCCGCACGACCGACTTCGGAACCGGTTCCCGCCGTGGTCGGCACGGCAATGACCGGGGCGATGCGGCTGTCGTCGGCGCGGGTCCAGTAGTCGCCGATGTCTTCGAAGTCCCAGACCGGGCGGGTCTGGCCGCTCATGAAGGCAATGAGCTTGCCCATGTCCAGGCCACTGCCGCCGCCGAAAGCGATCGCGCCATCGTGCTGGCCGGCACGCCAGGCGTCGAGCCCGCCGGCCAGGTTGGCTTCCACCGGGTTGGGCTTGAGGTCGCAAAACAGCGCCACGCCAAGACCGGCGGCGCGCAATGCGTCCAGCGCCGCCGTGGTGATCGGCGCGCGCGCCAGGCCGCTGTCGGTCACCAGCAAGGGGCGCTGGATACCCTGGCTGCGACAGACCTCGGCCAGTTCGGCGATGCGCCCCACACCGAAACGAACGCTTGTGGGGTAGTTCCAGTTTCCTGACAGGTTCATGGTCTACACCTCGTGACGCAGATGAAAGGATTTGGCCCGGGTCAGGTGCTCGTAGCCCAATGGCGACAGGGTGACGCCGCGCCCGCTGTTCTTCACGCCGGTCCAGGCCAGTGCCGGGTCCAGGTAATCGCAGCGGTTCATGAACACCGTGCCGGTGGCGATCTCGTTGCCCAGGCGTTCGGCCGCGGCGAGGTCCCGGGTCCAGATGGAAGCGCTGAGCCCGAACTCACTGTCGTTCATCAAGGCGATGGCTTCTTCATCGCTGGCCACCGGCATGATGCCGACCACCGGGCCAAAGCTTTCGTCGCGCATGACCGACATTTGATGGTTCACGTCCACCAGCACTTGCGGTGCGAGATAGGCGCTGCCCGGTACGTCGGCGGGAAAGGACTTCGGATCAATCAGCGCTTTGGCGCCCTGGGCCAGCGCTTCGGCGATCTGGCCACGCACGAAGAAGGCGGCGCCCGGTGTCACCAGCGGACCGAGGGTGGTGGCTTCGTCCAGCGGGTTGCCCAGCACGTACTGGCGGGTCAGTTCGGCGAAGCGCTCGACAAACACCGGGTAGATTTTCTGGTCGACGTAGATGCGCTCCACGGCGCAGCAACTTTGCCCGGAATTGAAGAAACTGCCGTCCACCAGATTTTCCACCGCATACTCAAGGTTGGCGTCTGCCCGGACATAGGCCGGGTCTTTTCCGCCGAGCTCCAGGCCCATGCCGAGAAACTGTCCGCTGGCGGCGCTTTCCATGACCTTGCCAGCCTCTACGGAACCAGTGAAGTTCACTTGCTGCACGCGCCCGCAAGCAAGGATCGCCCCGGTCGACACATGGTTGAGCAGCAGATTCTGGAACAACCCCTCGGGCAGTTTTGCGCGACGCATGGCCTCGGCGAAACGCTCGCCCACCAGCAGGGTTTGCGACGCGTGCTTGAGGATTACACTGTTGCCGGCCATCAGTGCCGGGATGATCGTGTTCACCGCCGTCAGATAAGGGTAATTCCATGGGGCGACCACCAGCACCGTACCCAGCGGCTCGCGTTTGATATAGCGCTGGAAACCCGCCTTGGGTTCCGGCTCTATTGCGGCCAGGGCCTGTGGTGCGATGGCGATCATGTGTCGGGCGCGTTCGGCAAAACCGCGCAGTTCGCCGGCGCCGTAACGCACCGGGCGGCCCATCTGCCAGGCCAGTTCCGGGACGATGTCGGCCTCCATCGATAGCATCGCGTCCACCGCGGCGCTGCAATAAACCGCGCGTTCGCTCAGTGATCGGCGTTGCCATGAGACTTGTGCGCTGGCAGCCGCCGTCAGCGCCTGCTCAATCTGCGCCGCATCGGCAAGATCGCGTTCAACGTACACCCGGCCATCGACCGGTGAGATCAGTTGCACCTTCTCAGTCATGATGTTCTCAGTAGCGCTCGAAACCGCGCTGCAATTCCCAGTCGGTAATTCGCCGGTCGTACTCCTTCTGCTCCCACTCGGCGGTGTGCACGTAATGGTCGACAACCTCATCACCGAATGCCTCGCGCAACATGCTTGAGGCCTTGAGGGCGGCGCTCGCCTCGCGCAGGGTCTTGGACACCTCCGGCAAATGCTCGTCGAGGTAGGCGTCGCCTTCGAACGGCGGCGCAAGATCGAGCTTCTCGTCGATACCCTTCAAGCCCGCCGCGATCAGCGCGGCGAAGGCCAGATAGGGGTTGAGGTCGGCACCGCCGATGCGGCATTCGATGCGGATGGCCTTGCTGCCTTCGGCACACAGGCGAAAGCCGGCGGTGCGATTGTCGCGGCTCCAGACCGCCCGTGTCGGTGCAAACGTGCCAGCCTGGAAGCGCTTGTAGGAGTTGATGTAGGGCGCAAGAAAACAGGTGATGTCGTTGGCGTACTTGAGCTGCCCGGCGACCCAGGCCCGCATCAGTTTCGACATGCCGAACTCGGCTTTCGCGTCGAAGAACAGCGGCTTTTTGGCGTTCTTGTCCCACAGCGAATTATGGATGTGACTGCTGGAACCGGCGGCGTCGTAGCGCCACTTGGCCATGAAGGTGATCGCCTTGCCCTGCAACTGCGCGATCTCTTTGCAGGCGTGCTTGATGATGACGTGGTGGTCGGCCATGGTCATGGCGTCGGCGTAGCGAATGTTGATCTCTTCCTGCCCCGGGCCCCATTCCCCCTTGGAGTTTTCCACGGGAATGCCCGAGGCCTGCAAGTGCTTGCGGATCGCCCGCAGCACCGGCTCCTCGCGGGTGGTCTGCAGGATGTTGTAGTCCTCGATGTAATGGCCGGCGGTTTTCGGCTTGTGATAGTTGCGCTTGTGGATCGCCTCGTAGCTCTCATCGAACAGATAGAACTCGAGTTCCGAGGCAAACATGCCGGTATAGCCGCGCTCGCGCAGGCGCTCGACCTGCTTTTTCAGAATCGCCCGAGGGCTGTGGGGCAGGTCCTGGCGATGGTGATGATCGAGCACGTCGCACAGCACCAGCGCCGTGCATTCAAGCCAGGGTACGCGCCGCAGGGTGGACATGTCGGGCTTGAGCACGAAGTCGCCGTAGCCCTTGCTCCAACTGGCTGCGGCGTAACCCGGCACCGGTTCCATGTCGATGTCGTCGGCCAGCAGGTAGTTGCAGCAGTGGGTTTCTTCGTGGCCGCTGTCGATGAAAAACTCGACCTGGAAGCGCTTGCCGACCAGGCGTCCCTGCATGTCGACCATGCAAACCAGCACGGTATCGATTTCGCCGGCGGCAGCGGCGCGCTTGAGTGCATCAAAGCTGAGGAGGGGCTCTGTCATCACGGCAATCCTGCGTGAAAGGTTGGGGCCAGTCTGGGATAGCTGTTGCAGACGCTCTCCAGAAAAACCCAAAACCTGCAGAACCGAGCATCGTGAGCAACGAGTTGTTCAAAGCTTAGCCTACCCTTGCAAAGTGCAAGTTTTGCCGGGTGAAAGTCGTGTTCAGCGCCCCATCATTCCGGCAACCCGGCCAGCCGCAGTCCATCGACGAAACGGGCGAAATCCTCAGGCCGTTGAATGGGCAGCCAGCCCTTGAGGGTGCACAGACGCAAAGAAGGATCCAGCTTTTGCAGACGCTGCATCGCCAGATTGGCTTTTTCCGTTCGACCGCCGAGCGCATGACTGGCCGCCACCAGCGCTGCCGCGATCAGCAGACCGGGCAGGTTGCCCAGCGCTTTTTCCGCCCAGTCCGCAGCGGCATCGAAGTGCCCGGCGAAGAAATGCGCGAGCGCCATCCCGACCTGCATCCTGAACATTTCCGGGTCCAGCGGGCTCAAGCGAACGGCATGGTTCAAATTTTCGATGGCGGTGTCTGTTTCGCCGTGCAGCGCCCGCAGGATACCGCCCAGGAACCAGGCGGGGGCGAGGTTGGGGTTGAGCAGGCGTGCCCGATCGAGCAGTGCAATGCCGGCGTCGACTTCGCCGGCGAGATGAGCAAGCGCATGTCCGCCCCGGGTCAACGCAACGGCATCGTCGCGGCCGAGGGTCACCGCCAGACGCGCCAGCCGTATGCCCTCGGCGATTTCTGCAGGCCGATCGGCCATCCAGCCATTGAGCTTGCGCCAGAAGTGGCACCAGGCGGCCATGCCATAGGCCGAAGCAAACTCCGTATCGAGTTCGATGGCCTGGTAGAACATCGGCAGCGCTTGCTCGATGGCTTCCCGACTGCCGCTGTGCAGTTTTGCCATCCCGCGCAGGTAGTAGTCGTAGGCGTCCAGGCTTTCTGTCGGCTTGCGTTTGGCGCGTTCGATTTCTGCCCGTTCCAGTTGCGGCGCGATGGCTCCGACGACGCTTTCGGTGATTTGGTCCTGCAGCTCGAAGATGTCGTCGAGCAGGCCTTCGAAGCGCTCCGCCCAGATGTGCGTCCCGCTTGTCGCATCGATCAGTTGCCCGGTAATGCGTAGCCTGTTCCCGCACTTGCGCACGCTGCCTTCGAGCACGTAGCGCACGCCCAACGCCTGGCCGACGCCCCGGGCGTCCACGGTCTGGCCCTTGTAGGTGAAGCTCGAATTGCGAGCGATGACGAACAGCCAGCGGATCCGCGACAGGGCGGCGATGATGTCCTCCACCACGCCATCGGCGAAATACTCCTGCTCCGGATCGCCGCTCAGGTTCTGGAAGGGCAGGACGGTGATCGAGGGTTTGTCCGGCAGGACGAGCGCGGGGGAGGGGATTTGCTTCGGGGTAGCGGTCGAGCGTTCATCGATGTCAGGCTGTCGCGCTTCCCCGGTCAAGTCGCCGTTGATCCGGCCAACGAAGCGGTAGCCCTTGCGGGGGACGGTGCGTACCAGGCGCTGCTCCTCGCCGGTATCACCAATGGCCTTGCGCACCGCATTGATGTGGCTGGTGATCGTCGATTCCGAAACGATCCGGTCGCCCCACACTGCCTTGAGCAATTCGTCTTTGCTGACGACGCGATCGGGATTGTTGACGAACAGCAGCAACAGATCGAAGACCTGCGGTCCGACGGCCACGACCTGCCCGCGCAGGGTCAGCTCCCGGCGCTCCTGATCGAGCAAGTAGTCTTCAAACGTGAATGGCAAGTCGAGCATCCCCTGGCGAATCGCCCTCAACTCCTTGTCCCAGGCGGCTGGCGGTTGGTAACAGAGGCAGATGATACGGCAGCTCGGCACCCGCTGCACCGTCTGCGGCAAGGGCGGCTGGATGAACACCATCGGCTTTGGACATAAATTCAAGCATACGCCAAGACAAACCCAAGCCTGGCGCAAGGACTTGCCTGGTGCGCGCAGGCAATCTCTCTACACCGACGCAATGGTTGCAGTCGACAAGTGGAGAACAGTCATGAAGATCGTCGTCATCGGAGGCTCCGGCCTCATCGGATCGAAACTTGTGAACACCCTGCGCGAGCGCGGCCATGACGCGCTCGCCGCGAGCCCAAGCACGGGCGTGAACAGCATCACCCGCGAAGGCCTGGCCGCAGCGATGGACGGTGCCGATGTGGTGGTCGACGTAGCGAACGCGCCGTCGTGGGAGGACCAGGCTGTTCTCGATTTCTTTGAAACGTCGAGCCGGAACCTGCTGGCCGCCGAAGCCGCCGCCGGGGTTCGTCATCATGTTGCCCTGTCGATTGTCGGGAGTGAGCGGCTTCCCGATACCGGTTATTTCCGGGCCAAGGTCGCGCAGGAAGCCCTTATCAAGGCGTCCGGCATGCCTTACACCATTGTGCGTGCCACGCAGTTCTCCGAGTTTGCCGGCGGCATTGTCCAGTCGTTCGCCGTTGGCGAGGAAATTCATGCTTCGCCGGCTCTGATCCAGCCGATAGCGTCCGACGACGTGGTAGCGGTGCTGGCCGATGTCGTGCTGGCTGCACCGCTCAATGGCACCGTTGAAGTCGGCGGCCCGGAAACCATGCCGATCGACGAACTGGCCCGGCGCTTTCTGCGGGCGACCCGGGACAACCGCAAGGTCGTGCCGGACGTGCATGCACGTTACTTCGGCGCCGTGCTCGACGATCAATCGCTGGTCACCGGCAAGAACGCACGCCTGGGGGCGATCCGCTTCGACGACTGGCTGGCCCGGTCGACAGCGCAGTAACGAATCGCACCCTCACATTTCCCTACCAATCCAGGAGAAGTCCCATGGTTACCCGATTGCTGATGGCCGCTGCATTCGCTGCGCTCTCGATCAGCGCCGCATCGGCCGCCGAACCGCCCCCCGGTAAGGTGACGGTGGTGTTCGACCGTCCCATTCCCAACATCCCCGGCAAGAGTATGAGGGGCGTGGTCGTCGAGTATGGGCCGGGTGCCGCGTCGCCAGCCCACACCCATCCGAAAACGGCCTTCATTTATGCAACGGTGCTGGAGGGCTCGTTTCGCATCGAGGTCAAAGGCGAACCGGAAAAGATCTACAAGGTCGGCGAAAATTTTGTAGAGGAACCGGGTTCCGTGCACCTGGTCAGCGCCAACGCCAGCGACACCCAACCTGCACGCCTGTTGGCGGTGTTCGTCCTCGACACTGAGGAAAAGGTGCTCGTAACACCGATCAAACAGTGAACCACGAAAAAGCCCGGCTGTTGAGGCCGGGCTTTTCGTTGAGTCCTGCGGTCAAGCACTGCATTCAGACAGCGCGGCTTTCGATCAGACGATCCGAACCGCCTTCGGCAACGCGGTTCTGCAGCAGTTTGTCGGAACCGCCTTCGGCGACGCGGTTTTCCAGCAGTTTGTCGGAACCGCCTTCGGCAACGCGGTTTTCCAGCAGTTTGTCGGAACCGCCTTCAGCGACGCGTTTTTCCAGCAGACGATCTGAACCACCTTCAGCCACGCGATTCTCGATCAGGCGATCGGAACCACCCTCGGCCACACGGCTTTCAATCAGACGATCCGAGCCGCCTTCAGCGACCACAGGTTGAGCGGAGTTTGCGGCGAAAGCGTTAACTGCGAAAACCGAGAAAGCGATGCTGAGGAGGGTCTGGCGTTTCATGATCGTGTGCTCCGGGGTGCTTATGGGTTGGTATGGAGCAGATGTTACGCCGGAGATTTTTTAAGAGAACTTCATTGAAATGATGGTGACTATCGATGCGGTCAATGGATCGAACACCGCCTGTTTAAGCAACTCTTTTTGTGGCGAGGCAATCAAGCTTCGCTGATCTGGCTCACGCTGGTGATCTGCCCATTCCAGACCATCTCGTAATGCGCCGCCTGCACAATCGACGAAACCGGCCTAGGCGTCATCAGCGCCCAGCAATGACTGCCCGGCATCCGCACCGAGTGATAACGCAACCCGGGACAACCGGCGTCCCGCACCGCGCGCCCCAGCACACGGGAATGGCTGTAGTCGTCCGGCGCATACACCGGATCGTTCACCGGCAGGCTCGCGGCGTCCTTCATCCCGGCATCGCCAAAAGCACAAGCCAACCCACGAAACACAAAGCGCTCATAGTTCAGGCTCGGCACCCTCGACCAATACAGCGCCTGGTGATGCCGCACCTCGGCCAGCGCCGCTTCCATCGAATCCGCCAGGTACAACACCCCAAAGCGGCCGTCACTGAAACGCGAACCCGCCGGGTTGACATGGGTAAAGGGCGCGATGGCGTAGGAGCAGCCGGGAATGCCGAACGGAATCTCGCTGCGTGCAATCAACTCCAGCTGACCCACTTCATTCTTCAACCGCGGATTGGTCAACGCCTGAATTTCGAACAACAGCTCAAATTCATCCGCGTCCGCCACATCATCAAACAACGCAATGGGCGGAAACTTCGAATTGACCAGGCGATAAGCCTGCAACGACTGACCGGCAAACACCGCCAGCTCGCTCGCCATCACCATTGCGCACCCCGCAGCATGTCGATGCGGCGGAAGGTTTCATACAGCGAAATCATGTCGCCCTGGGCCATGATCTCCAGCGGCGAACGCCCGTTGAAAAACTCGTTGTCATTGGCCATCGAAGCAAAGCCGTACACGTTGTTCGGGTTATCGAATACCAGCCGCAACGTCGCGTGCATGTTCAGCACGAAGCTGATGCGCTGCATCTGGTCCGCATCCAGCGCCACCGCCCAATCCGGGTCACGCTGCCGGGCGCGGGTATAGGTACTGCGGGAAATACGCAGGATGCGACAGGCCTGGTCGCTGGTGGCTTTCCACTTTTCCAGAATGCTCACGGCGGCACGCAGGCCGGTGACGCATTGGTTTTTTGTGAAGGATTGGGCTTGGATGGGTATGGCCATGTTCGCGTCCTTTTTTGTATCTATAGATTCAAATGTAGATTTATTGAGTCTGTAGAGCAATATTGGTGCGACGGATGGGCTTGTCGTGCCAATACAATAGGGCAGCGATCTGGCTGAGGCTTTGTTTTTCTGAAATCGTCGATGCAGGTCTGGAAAGATATCCTGGGCAAACCAGGCGGGCAGGCCGGGGGGCACGATTCTGGATTTTGGATTTCGGCTTTCTACCAGGCCGACTTTTATAAGCCTGGATAATTCGTCGATTGCCGGTCGCGGCGTCAGACCGGTGAACGTCTTGATTTCATTGCGTGGCAAGCTGCCCTGGGTGATTAGCGCAATGATCGCGGGTGCACTTTCCGGACGGATACCTTGCTGTAGTCTCGCCGTTTTCCCATTGGAAACAAACGCCGCGCCCACGGCCGCATCACTGATGAAACGTGCGCCCCAACGCATCCAGCCGAGTCGCAATCGGCGGCAAGCGCCGACTACTCAGCGCCAGTGTCCTTGCTCGCCGGCACGCGCCGCTTCAATCGCCGCGTTGAGCGCCAGCAAGTTGGTCTGCTCGGCAATGCTGCTGATCACCTCCAGCACCGTACCGATCTGCTGCGCCTGCCCGGCCAGCACCTTGTCACCCTGGCCGGCACCAGCGGTGAACTGGGACGTGGTGGCGAGCATCTTGTCCAGCATGTCCTGGCTCTCCACCGCATCGGCCTGGCTGTGCAGCGCCAGATAGAGCAGCGCGACCGTCTCCATCACCATCAACCCAACGCCCAGCAAACAACGCATCAACCGCGTTCCGCCGATGGCGCGATACAACAGCGTCAACAACACACTGGTGCCACCCCCCACCAGCAGCGCCTGCTTGAAGGTGTCGTGCCAGAACGCCAGGCCGATAGCGAAAGCGAACATCAGCCAGATCAGGCCCAGCATGATGCGGTCGGCTTTGCGGTAGGGGTCGAGGAAACGAGTGGGGAAGGGCATGTACGCTTACTCCATGTAAATGAGCCAGAAAAAAGCAGGGTTCATGGCAACACGGGACTTCGCGAAAGCTTGGGTGCGTTAAAGGAGCAGACATTTTCAGAGTCAGGGATGGAATCGGTTGGTGGCATGGTCGAGAAACCGTGGAGGGCGTAGCCCTTGGCCATCACTCTTGGCCGGGACGACGTCGCTTGCACAAAACAATGTCCGATATAGAGGCAAGTAATGCTGAAGTGACGGGGAGTACGACAGGCTCTATTGCAAAGCCTGTCGTACACCAGAGGCCATTACGACTTCTTCGGCGGATAGTTACCGCGCAAGCCGCCGGACTTGTTGCCGGTTTTGCTCGGCAGGTTCGGCACCAACGGACGGGATCTGGGCTGGGGGTTGGAGCGGCTTTGGGGTTGAGGTTGCTTGCTCATGTTCGCCTCCTGACGTTCAGGGTTGCGCGAAGTGGTTTACTCATGAAGTTTAGCCAATCGACTGTGGGCAGGGTCGTTTGGCACTTGGGGAAGGTGTTGCGAACGACCGGCTTTTCTTTTTCGGCCCCGTTGATAGACCCCTTACGCGATTCTCGGATTCTGCCTACAACTTTGGCAGGAGTGACCCGCTATTCCAACTCGCCACGGCAGACACGACTCGTGACCCGCACAGGAAGTAGCAGCATGCCCACACAACATACGAATCAATCCAGCATTGAACAATTGCACCGCGACGTTGCAGCGTTTGCCGAAGAGATGCGTATTCCCGCTCCGAACGCGATCCGCTCTGCTGTGGTGCCGTTCAGCATCGGTGCCGCCCTGGCACTGGCAATCTTGTCGCCGCCATAGTCGTCCGACTGTTCTAGTCTCTTGTCCTTGCGCCGATGGCCGGGGTCGTCCTGTTGTTTCATACGAATCGAGTAGAAAAAAAAGCCCGCGATGGGGAGTGCGGGCTGGAAAACACAAAAGGAGCTGGATCCACCGTATTCCAATGGATGTGAAAATACTGTGATGGATGGCTGATGACTTGCTCGCAGTCAAATCGCCAGGCGTTGGAAGGTTCGGTGTTGCTGGCCAATCTGGTGCGAGCTTGAGTTTTCGTCGTGTCACTGGGCGCAGCAGTGAACTGCGCCGACCCGCCTGGTGCCTTAGAAGCGATACTTCGCTGAAGCTGTGATACTGCGTGGTGCACCGTACGTCAGGGCACCATAGGCATCGAAGATGTCGAAGTACTTCTCGTCGGTGACGTTGTCAGCATTCACCTGCGCCGAAAGGTTTTCGGTGATCTCGTAGCGAGCCATCAGGTTGACCAGGGCATAGGCATCCTGCTGGATCTTCTCGGAGTTGCCTGCCGGGTTGGTGGCGTAGGTGTAGATCGAGTCCTGCCAGTTGACCCCGCCGCCGATGGTCAGCCTGTTGAAAACACCGGGCAGGCGGTAGGTGGTAAAGGTACGCAGCAGCTTGGTCGGATACAGGGTGTTTACGTCGTTGCCCTTGGCATCTTCGGCGGTGAACTGGGTGTAACCCACTGTTGCATTCCAGTCGGTCGCGAGTTCGCCGGACACTTCCAGCTCGAAGCCCTTGCTGGTTGCGCCTTCACTGGCCTCGTAGGCATAACCGCCGGCGGGGTTCGAAGGATCGATCAGCACGCCGGTGCTTTGGCCCAGGTTATCCTGCTTGATCTGGAAAATCGCAGCGCAGGCGTTCAGGCGGCCACCGAAGTACTCACCCTTCAAACCGATTTCACTGCTCTCGCCAACGATGGGCTCCAATTGCTGGCCACTGCTGTCGCGTACCGACTGCGGCAGGAAGATTTCCGTGTAGCTGGCATAGGCCGAAAGGTTGTCGGTGAGGTCGTAGACGATGCCCGCATAAGGGGTCAGTTCGTGATCGACGTCGATCTTGCTCACCTCCGAGTAGATGTCATCGCTGGTCTTTTCGTACCAGCTCTCACGCGCGCCAAGAATCACTTTCAGGTCGTCGGTCACGTTCAAACGGGTCGCTGCGTAGAGCCCTTTCTGCCGGGTCTCGCTGTAGCCGTAGTCTGTCCGCGGGCCCCAGACCGGTTCCGGGAAATCGCCGTTGTAGGCATCGAAGTTGGCAACACCGTCAAAGCCGGTTTGCGCGTTGAGTGCATCGGCATCGAATTTCTGCTTGCTGTCCACATAACCAAAGGCCGCTTCATGCTCGCGGCCCAGCAGCGAGAACGGGCCATTGAAGCGGATGCCGTAGTCGTCCTGGGTGGTCTTGGTCTTGTAGGTCGCCGGGAACGAAGACATACCGGCACTACCGTTCTGGCCTGGATTGCCAGAGAGGTACAGCAGGGAAGAGTCGCCGGTTCGCTCGCCACGGTTGTAGCTGAGGTTGACTTGCCAGTCGTTGGCGAAGGTGTGATCGAGATTGACGAAATAGGTGTCGTAGGTGGTGTCCCACTTGCTCCATTTGGCGGAGGTTGTCTTCGAACGGCTCCAGTTTGTCCGGCTGCCGTCTGCGTACCAGACCGGCAGGCCGCCCCACATCGGCGAATCGGCGTTGTTTTCCTGGTGGCTCAAGCCGAACCACAGCGTGGTGTCGGGCGTCAGGTCGATGTCCATCGTGCCGTAGAGGGTCTGGCGCTTGTTGGCGTTCATGTCGATCCAGGTATCGCCCTCGTTGGTCTCCCCGACCAGCCGCGCACGAATGGTGCCTTCCTCGTTCAACGCCGTGGACACATCGGCCTCGACGCCATAGGTGTCCCATGTGCCGGCGCTCAGTTCTACCGAACCCTTGAGGTCAGTGCTGTAGGCGCGCTTGCGTACCATGTTGAGGGACGCGGAAGGGTCGCCCGCACCGGTCATCAAGCCGTTGGCGCCACGGACCACTTCAACGCGGTCGTACATGGCCAGGCTGCTGAAAATCTCCCCCGAACTCCACGGCTGCTCGAAGATGGTCGGTACACCGTCGATCATCAGCGAGTTGAGCTCAAAACCGCGGGCGTTGAACTGTGCCCGGCTGGTCTCGTAGCGGTTGACCGACACACCCGTGGCATTGTTGACCACGTCGAGGATCGTACGCAGATCCTGGTCCTGAATGCGTTGCTGGGTGACGACACTGACCGACTGCGGGGTTTCGCGCAGCGACATGCTCAACGGTGTGGCCGTGCGCGCTGCATCAGTGGTGTAGGAGTGGGTATCTTCAGTGACGCCGATTCGCTCTTGAGTGGCTGTCTCCGTGATAGCGATGGGCGCCAAGGTCAAAGAGCTTCCAGCCTCGGCCTGATCAGTCTGTTGCGCCGCCTGTAGAGATGGAGCAGCGACAGTGATACCGACTGCAAGCATGTGCACGGCGAGGGCCAGAGGCCGGAGTGCCAGGGGGCGAGCGCGGGGTAACGGAGTTTTGTGCACACAGGAGAGCTAGGGCGGACATGCGGACTCACATATGATCTGGTTTTATTGAGAATAACTATCATACGCAAGTGTTAACAAGTGTGAAATGTGATTTATACGCATTTGAGATTACATATCAAATGTGATAGCGTCCGGCACATCCCCTGACAAGATCGCTTCCCGCTGATGGCCTCCTGTAAATCTCCAACACTGACCCGGCTGGTAGAGATCCACTATGAGGAGCTCAAGGCCTATATCCAGCGCAGAGCGGGTTCATCGTTCATTGCGTCGGACATCGTTCAAGAGACTTGGCTGCGCGCTGCCAGGCACTCGACAAAGCAGCCGGACAACCCGCTGGCCTACCTCTATCGCACGGCAACCAATCTGTTGCTGGACAAGCAACGACAGGACACGACCCATGGTCGTTACTTCGGCGAAAGCGAGTTGGCGGAGGCGATCGAGTGCCCGTTGTCATCCCCGGACAAGGCTGCCGGTATTCGTCAGGAGCTGGAAATACTGTCCAATGCACTAGACGATCTGCCGGAGAAATACCGCGCAGTGTTTCTGCTCTCCCGTTGCGAGGGATTCACCATGCGTGAGATCGCCATGCAACTGGATATCAAGGAAGGCACCATCGAAAAGCAGATCGCCAAAGGCATGCGACACTGTCGCAGGCGACTGGAGCGCACATTCTCGACGCGCTCAGAATAGACCCGGCGCCACTTGCGCCCGCAACCGCCGCCCGATCACATCAATCGTTGCCCGTGCTATTCGTCCACGCTGACGCCCGATCCCCCTAATTCGCAGGGGACATCCTTCAGCTTGGGCAACCCGTCTTTGATGCGCAGCCTGGCCTCCTGATAGTGGACGTGAACGCCTGGCGAATACGCGAGATCCGGGATGACAGCGGCATACACGTCGATGAGCCCCATCCCTGGGTGTTCGGTGAAGATGTGCCCGCCGCAAGTCTTGCACCATTTGCGATAACTCTGCGGTGTCTTGTTGTAGGTGCCAATGTTGTCCGCCCCCCGAGTCACTTGCACCGCCTCGGGTTTCCACAGCGTGAAGGCATTGACCGGCGCTGCCGACCAATGTCGACACGACTGGCAATGGCAATAGCCCATTGCGGCTGGCTCACCGCTGACGGTGAACTCGACTGCGCCGCAAAAACAACTGCCTTTGTAAGACTTTTGAATGCTCATGGAATGACTCCTTCATCAGTTGTTACCCATACCGCCGAAGTTGGGATGGATCGCCTGAGCGTTGGTTCGCTTCACTCGTCGATGTAGCGCACCGCTGTCGCCGGCGTGCGTCGTACCTGCAGCTCGAAAATGTCAGGGCGCGCATAGTGCCCGGTGACGTCGAGCGCCCGCCGCGCTGGCGCCACGAGTGAGACGTCGATGTCCGCATACAGAATGCCTGCCTCTCGGTGCAGTGGACCGGCTGTGATCCGGCCTTGAGGGTTGACCACCACCGAGTCGCCGTCGTTGATCCACTCTTGCGGATCGGGAAACAGTTGCAGGCGAGCCGGAAAGTCATCGGGAATGTCGCTGCCGCGCAGCGAGGTGCCACTGCCGAGCACCCAGCATCGACCTTCGAGTGCAATGTGACGCATCGTGCTGATCCAGCCTTCGCCGGTGTCGTACGTGGGCGCGACGTAGATTTCCACCCCTTGGGCATACAATGAATAGCGCGCCAGAGGCATGTAGTTTTCCCAGCAGATGAGCGTACCAATGCGGCCGACGGGTGTATCGACCGTACGCAACCCTGACGCATCACCGAAACCATGGACCATGCGCTCGGGGTTCGTTGGCATCAGCTTGCGATGCCGGTTGAGCACTTCGCCGTTGGTACCGATAACGACTACGCTGTTGTAGAGCGTGCCACCTCCATTACGCCGCTCGCATTCATTGATGCCGCATACGATTGTCACGGCGTTGGCGCAGGCGACCTCGCACAAATCGTTCAGGTCACCGTTCGCGATATCGACGGCGTTGGCCAGTAGGCGCGTGTGCAACTGGCCCATGACAGCCCCGTCTTTTCCCGCCGCCAGCCGCCAGATCCACGACGGGTAACCTGGAATGAACGATTCGGGTAAAACAATCAACGAGGCTCCCGCCGCCGCGGCCTCAGCGACCGATTGCACGGCTCGGGCGATCGTCGCGCTGCGATCGAGCAGCACTGGCGGCCGCTGAATGATGGCTATCTTGGTCATGGCGTTCTCCTGAGGCGGTGGCTTTCGGAGGTTTGAGCGTGCACGTGGCGAAGTCGCAAGACTAGTTCAGAATCTGAAGCGTTGTAGTTGCGGAGTACAGGCGATGGATGAAAGCTACGGTCAGTTCTGCACTGTTGCGCGCGGTGCGCAAGCACTGTGCGAGCGCTGGACGCCTTTGGTCGTGCGCGAGCTGCTATGCGGCAGTAAGCGCTTCAACGAACTG
The DNA here is from genome assembly GCF_054668325.1 of Pseudomonas sp. S2_F07. Lineage (NCBI taxonomy): Bacteria > Pseudomonadati > Pseudomonadota > Gammaproteobacteria > Pseudomonadales > Pseudomonadaceae > Pseudomonas > Pseudomonas sp. S2_F07. The sequence goes on along the minus strand of NZ_CP162758.1, from coordinate 1,498,430 downwards.
CACCGTGGCGTACCACGGATGTCCACCAGCTTGCTGACACAGCGGTTGCGCCACCTGGAAGATATCGGTGTCATACATCGCACGGCCGCAGGCAAAGTCTGGGAGTACAGCCTGACCGAGGCAGGCGAGGAATTGCGCCCCATCATCATGGCGCTAGGGCATTGGGGCGCGCGCTGGATCGGCAGTCGCCTTCGCGATAACGAACTCGACGCGGGCCTGCTCATGTGGGACGTGCGCCGGTTCGCGCGCATCGAGATGTTCCCGTCCCGGTCGGTGGTCATCCACTTCAAGTTCCGCGACGCGCGGTCCGGCGAGCAAGAGTGGTGGCTTGTGGTCGAACATGGTGTGGCAGATTTGTGCCGCGACGACCCCGGACGCGAACTCACGCTCGTCGTGGACTCTAGCGTGCGCGCGCTGACCGAGGTGTGGACCGGCGACCGCACACCAAGGGAGGTTCTTCAGTCGCGAGAGCTGCGTGTAGACGGGGCTGTGCGGGATGCGGAAAACTTGTGGCGCTGGCTTGGCACGAGTGCGTTCGCCGGTACCCGGAGCGCTGCAGTCCAGCCTTTGTAGCCTTCGAGAAAAGTAAGCGTTTGACCGTCCGTATATGGGCGATTGTTGCCTGTCGCGGAGGGCGTGAAGCTGCCAGTGGGGCCGATAGAAATCGGCCAGAAACTGGCATCGAGTGTCTTTAACCCAGGGCTATTCACTTGGCTGGTGCTTATGTGCAGCGCGATGAAGATCATGCTTCAGTACCAGAGCCTGTTGTTTGGCTCGCAAGCAGCACACAAAGCTGGCTGTTGCTGGTGCAGATGAATGCTGCACTCCGGGCCTTGACATCACAACCCTAAAGATTCAAGTGAATCTAACCGCCCTGCGGTAGGACTCGGGCATCATTGCCTGAGCCTTGGATATACACCTTCATGCCTTTATTCAGTGATGGATTGATCGGCTGGGTAATTGATACCAGCACGCCACTGTTTACCCGCACGATGATCTGTTGCGCCTCTATCGGTTGGTCATATTTTTTCTTCTCTGCGTAATTACCGCCAACCGCACCGGCGAGAGCCCCGGCAACCATGGCGACATCACGTCCGGTGCCATGACCGATCAGGCTGCCGATTCCCAGGCCGCCGAGGCCACCGAGTACAGCGCCGACACCGGAGTCGTGATTGGTCTGCATCTGCGTTAGCGAGATCTGCTCGATCTTCCCTGAGCGAATCTCGATTTCACCGGCGCCGCCATCGGTCGATCCTACGGCGGAACAAGCACTGATCAGCACAGTCACCAACGTAACCGTCAGCCAGGACAAAATAGCTTTCATTGCTGTGCACCTCGTTGTTATTGGTATTTGATGGCAATGCCTTTCAGCTTACGTCCCTGGATCGTTTCAATATCACGGTTCCAAAGTGGGCCTGTCACATAGGCGGCGACCGGCTGAATGTGATCGTAGACGACGACTACCGCGTCTGCGCCAAGTTTGGCGGCTTCTTCACGTAACTTTTGTTCGACCTCAGTAATGGGCGGTGCGGGGTCGACTGTGGCATCGATCAGGATTTCTCCCAGCCGCACATTGGGACGCGTCGGTTCTGTACGTAACACCTGTACTTCACTGGGCAAGGTCGGTGCGGGATGCTCGACTCCGACGTAAGCAGTCGTCTGCGCGTCCACGGATGCACAAGCGCTTAATGCAAGCGCAATGGCGATGAGCGCTGCGAAAAGTAACGGTCTTTGCAATCTTGAAAATTGCAGCGATGAATAGAGATGCATGTCAGCGTTCCTTTGCGTGAGGATTATCGAACCGCCAACGTCTGCCGGCGGTAACTCCAAGGCTCAACTGCGAATGAATGCCCAGAGATCGGCGTTCAGTTTGTCGATCGCCGCCTTGAAGTCCTTGGCGGTAATCTGCTGGCTTTCGTTTTTCAGTTCGGTGCCGAACACCTTGCGCACCACTTTGGCCACGGTCTGGTTGCTCCTGGCGTCGACGAACTCGGCTTCGATGAACAGGGTGGTGTCCTGGTCACGGTGGCCGGTGGCGGCCTGGGTTGCGCCGACGACGGCCGCGATGGGAACCACTTCATACCACTTCATGCCTTCGTTCTCGGCGTTCACTCCGGTAATTGCCGCACGCATGATCAGGGGGCGCGAACCCGCCGGTGCGGATGAGGTGTTGGTCACTACGCGATACTTCTGACCCAGGGTGGCCTTGGCCTTGTTGGTCATGTAGTTCTGAATATCCGTCAGCGTTTGCTGGTTGACCCGCTCATCGGGTTTTGGCGCAGGGTAGAGCTCCAGTTTATTGAACACCACGGTGTCATAGGCATTCGGGTTCCACGAAGGGCTGACCCAGCGCATCGTGGTACCGCCGCTCGGCGTTTCGACTTCCTGCAGGTTGTTGTAGTTGGACAGGAAGCCTGAGTATTGCTCCTTCTCAGTCACTTTCGAGGTGCAACCGCCTAGCAGCAGACTGGCCAGCGTGGCGCCGACGAGCAGTTTTCGGGACAGATTCATAGTGGTGTTTACTCCTTGGAAGAAATCTTCGTTCTTTTGTTTACAAGACATCAAAATCGCCAGGTCATGTTTCCGCTCAAGGCTTGAATCCAGGCATTGTCTAATTGACCGGATACTCGATTGCCCGATACGGATTTGGTCTGCTCAACCGGCATGTCGCCGAGCCAGACCATGGCCCAACTGACGTTGACATCGGTGTCCTTGTCCAGAGCATAGGTGGCCCCGGTGGCAATACGCCAGGATTCGTTCATCGGCACGACTACACTGCGGTTACTGTCCGAGACGGCGCTGCTGTCGTAGGCCACGCCGAAGTTCCACAACCACTGCTCGGTGGCCTGGTATTGCGTGCCAAGGGAGAGGTGCCAGGTGTCCTTGAAGCCGGCGTCGACGGTCTTCGATTGCGATCCGAACGCCGTGGTGTCGACCTCTACGGCGATGTCGCCGAATTCCGACCAGTCCTGCCAGTTGGCCGAGGCCAGCAGTGCCCATTGTCGGTCCAGTTGCTGGAACAGGCTCAGGGTGACGGTTTGCGGCACCTTCATGTCCAGTTCGGTGTTGGTGTTGTTGACTCTGTCGAGCAGACGTCCGTCGCCCTTCACATCAAGCCGGTCCTCGAAGTTCTGCCTAACCCACCTTCTCAAGTCGAATGAACAATATTGGGGTGGCGGTTACGTTGTTGTTTCCAAAGTAGCGTTCGCTCCGAACAGGTCATGAGATGGCTGCAATCGCGACTCTTTAGGCTGTATAAACAATCGTCACTTCCCCCAGCAGAGGCCAAGGGAACGAGTGACTTGGCGGGAGTTCATAAACATCAGACCACCCAGTGGCGGCCTGAACCGGGCCGCCACTCTTTGACTAGTTGACTAGTTGCCCGCAGGCATCGGCAGGCTGATCCCCTCTTTCTGCAGGACTTCACGTACCGACTGGAATTTCTGATACTTGGACAACTCGATCGGCCCGTCATAGCCCATGCTTTGCAGTTTGCGTGGCGGGTACTTGATGTAGGTCTGCATCAGCTTGTTGATCGCCTGGCTGATCGGCACCATGGTCCAGGTGCGCTCAGTGACGTTACTCATGAAGATGTCGTAGCGCTCCTGTGGATCTTGCAGCAAGTCAAAGACCTGCGGTACGACCGCCACGTACTTCGACTCCCCTTTCCAGCCCAGGTTGGTATCCACCGCCAGGCCGCCGGTCGGCACACCATTGTCGCCACGCAGGTTGAACACGGCCTTGTAGTTGCCTACGCGGGCCGCACCAGGGGACAACTCGTTTTCGGTGAAGTAGAACCACTCTTTACGTGGATCGGGACCCGTGCCGGTGATTACCGGGGTCATGTCGTAGCTGTCGAAATAGATTGGCTGACCTTCGCGATCCTTCTCCGGCAACTTGATGCCGGCCACCGAGGCGAAAGTTGCCATCAGATCGAGCCCGCCGAGAATGTCGTGGTTCTTGGCATTGGGCTTGATTTTTCCGGGCCAGGTCATGATTGCAGGGACCCGGTTACCGCCCTCGCGCACGGTGCCTTTGGTGCCACGAAATGGTGTGTAGCCGGCGTCCGGGTAAACATCCTGCCAGGCGCCGTTATCGGTGGTGTAGACCACCAGCGTATTCTTATCCAGGCCCAGCGCCTTGAGCTTGTCCATGATATGGCCGATGCGCGTATCCAGTTCGACCACCGAGTCGGCGTACTTGGACTTGGAGATCGACTTGTGAACGAACTCCGGTGCCGGCAGGTTCGGCTGGTGCACTTTCATGAAGTTGACGTTGATGAAGAACGGCTTGTCGGACTTGGCAGCGGTGTCGAGAAATTCCAGCGCGGCCTTTTCGACATAACCGTCAAAGTAGGGAATGCCGACTACACCGGGTTTGCCATCGATGACCGGCGTATCAACATACTGGCCGTTGATCTTGAACTCTTCGACGGCCTTTTCTCCCGCCTTGCCCGAGAGTGCGCCCTTGGTCACCTTGGCAAACATTTCCCGGGTTTCCGGGTCCATGTCGGGGAACCAGGTCGGGTCGGCGTAGGTGTAGGCATTGAGGTGATAGAGGCCGACGTACTTCATCACGTCATACCCCTGGGCATTGGGCAATGCATAGTCGGCTTCGCCCAGGTGCCACTTGCCGGTGAAGTAGGTCTCGTAGCCGCCGGTCTTGAGCACCGAGGCCAGCGTCCACTCGGCGGCGGGCAAACCACCGCCCTGGCCCTGGAAGGCCACGGTGGTCATGCCGCTGCGATTGGGGATACGCCCGGTCTGCATGGCCGCCCGGCCCGGGGTGCAGCTCGGCTGGGCATAAAAGGAATAAAAGGTCGTACCTTCTTGTGCCAGTTGGTCGATGCTGGGGGTTGGCATGCCACGGCCGACACCACCACCGTACGGCCCCAGATCGCCGTAGCCGGTGTCATCGGAGACAATGAACAGGATGTTCGTCTTGTCCGTCTGGGCGGCTTGGGCAACCCCATTCAATGACAAAAGTGCAGCAAACACGATAGAAAGCCTAAAACGATCCGACAACTTTTCCATACCAATATTCCTTGTTTTTTCATGGTGTCAGCAACCGGGTGATGAGTGCACCTCAATATTGTCCTTTGGTGCATTGACCATCGAGTAATTAGCCTAGGTACTGCATACAGAATCATTTCCTACTTTTTGCATGACTACGCACGGATTAAGGCCCACGGCAGAGTCTAGTGCGGATTCGGAAGTTGAACGTGGCAACTGCGATTTTTTAGAGGGCCATGTCACAACTATTATTTGATCGCGCAGTCGGGCCGCCCATGCCTAATGGTATTCAGCCTAAAGTTCTCGACTCACCAATCACTGTGGCCGTTTCAGCGAGTTGCTTGCGCAATATCGCCGCAGAAAATATCGCTATTGCCATCCTCGGGTGCCGTACGTACGACGATGGAGTACGTGCCGGCAAGCAGGTCTTTCATGGCTATGGGCGCGCTTCGGTAGAAGGTCCAACCGTTGGTTCCAGCGGTGCTTTTGGTATTGACCTTATCGTTCATGGCGAAGGCGACAGCCCCGGGTTGTTGGCAGCTACCTTTATGGATGAACGTGTACAGGCGAGGGGGCAGCAGGGTTCCGGTTGGAACACCTGTGATGTCGAAGTCAAAATTGGTTTGATTGCCGACACTGGTCAACGTGGTGCTGGCGATCTGGCCAGGATTATTGTGGGTAGCCGCCAAAGGAAGGTTCATCGAATGGTTCGATGAACTGCTGCAGCCGAAGAGACTTGCCATGATCAGTAGCGCTGGCAGGGCAGTACTGGGTTTCATTGACACCTCCAATAGTGGAAGAAGTGCATAGGGGAATATTGGGTATAGCTCATTAATACGCTATGGTTTGCTTGAAAAAGTCAGTCTTTATCAACTAAGCAGTGCGAGTTCATGGCGGGGGGGTATTTCACTCATATCGATCGGATCGGCATACAGCTGAAATAAAATCAAAAGCCCTACTTTGTTACCCCGTTGAGCAGGACTCCGTACGACTGGAGAAACTCCACCGTGCCGTGGAAGATCAGGCCCACGCCCATTGCCGAAACGAAGAAGCCGACAATGCGTGTCGCCGCGTCAATGCCTTGCGGACCAATCTTTTTGAGGATGTCATTGGCGTAAGCCAGAGACAGGTAGGTGGTAAACATGGTGGCGAAGATCGCCAATGCTACTACCGCGAAGGACAGTATGGCGCGGTCGGAATCCTTGATGGTACTGGTCAGGCCGATCACCGTGGCAATGGCGCCAGGGCCGAACATGATCGGCATGGCCATGGGGATGAAGGATACGTCCTGGTTACCCTTGCTACTGCCTGGAATCAGGCTGCTGTTTGGCGAGGGGGCGAAAAGCTCGAAGCCGATACGCATGAGGATCACCCCGCCGACCACCCGGATCATACTCAGGGGAACCTCGAACAGACGCAGCAGCAGGTTGCCGAAGATCAGAAAGAAAAACATCAGCGCCAGCGCGTAAAGGCAGGCCTTGCGTGCCACCTGGCGCCGCTCGGCGGCGTCTTTGTCTTGCAGCAGGCCCAAGAATACCGGAATGGCCTCAAGTGGATTGATGATTGCCAAAAGGGTGGTGAACATGCCGAAGAACAGAGTGGCGTACGTGTTCATGGATGATCTGCCCAGAGCGTGGTTTACCAAGTCACCATAGCTCATCAGTAGCAATTCGCCTCAAGTCATTGCCGCAGAAAATCAGGGGCGGGAATGACGGTTTATACAGAAGCGTGAAACATTGAAATGGAGGCAGGACCGAGCGATAGGTGGTGCTGATCATGCTCAATGGAAAACCCACTAATAGAAAATGCGTAAGCGATGGGCTTGAAACTGGAGGCAGGCTGCAGCTTCCGTTTCCCAGATGCTGACAGTTCAGTTGGAAGAGTTGCTCAGTTGCTGAAGCTCAAGTTGCTTGGCAGCACTGGCTTCGAGGGTTGCACGCTCTTCATCCAGATACCGATAAATGCTTTGGAGGTTGGCGATTTTCTGTTTGATTTCTGCCATCTTCTTTTCAATTAGCTTCGCGCCGTCAGCACAATCGATCAGCTTGTTCCGCTGCGCATCCAGAATCTCGCCTATTTCCCCCAGGGAAAACCCCATGCTTTGCGCGCGCTGGATAAAGTCCAGATCCTGCAGAGTTTGCACTGTGTAAACGCGATAGTTGTTAGTTTGCCGCAGCGGTGAGATCAGGCCGATTTGCTCGTAGTAACGGAGCGTATGGCGGCTGGCGCCGCTGCGGGCCTCGAGTTCGCCGATTTTCATTAAAACACCGCTTGACTATAGAGTTGGGTCGATAGTTTACGCTTGATTTTTCACCTTAAACAAGGAGCAGGGAAATGAGCGTGGAGTGCTTTGTCACGGGGGGTACCGGCTTCGTCGGTCAACATTTGGTGGCGTGCCTGAGTGCAAAAGGTCACACCATTCGGGTGTTGATGCGTTGCCCAGAGCGACTAGCTGCACTGCGCGAGCAAGTCGATAATTTGGGAGGGTGCGCAACCCGGGTATTTGCCGTAGCTGGCGATCTGGAACGGGACAACCTCGGGCTGAGTCTTGCTGACAGAGAAGTGCTAAGGCACGCCAGAGTCATATTCCACCTGGGCGCCCACTTCGCATGGGGGCTTTCAGTGGAGCATTCTCGTGCGGTGAATGTGGAAGGGGCAAAGCGCGTGGCGCTGTTGGCGGCTGAGCAAAAAAACCGTTTAGTGATGATCGGCGGCTACATGCTGAAAAATCATGAACATCTGCAACGCATCGGAATTGATCCTCGTCATCCGCAGTTGACGAATTGGCCTGCCGTCTACCGACATGTCGGTGGTTACGAGGGAAGCAAGCTGGAGGCGCATTTTGCGACCCTGGAGGTCATGGCCGCCAAGGGCGGGGAGATTACCGTTGTCCACCCTGCGACTGTCTGTGGTCATAGCCGCACGGGGCATATCCTTGACGGTCAGCCGCTGGTGGAGCTGATACGCAACCTTGTGCAGGGAAAGCTGACTGCAGTGCCCGGTACCGCCGAGCACTGGCTGCCACTGGTCACCGTGGATTACCTGGTTGAACTGGTGGCAGTTTGTGCTTTTGATCCTGCCATGGTGGGCCAGGAACTGCTGGCGCTGGATGACCAAACTCCAAACTTGCGAGAACTCCTGATACAGGTGGCACACCCTTTGGGCTTAAAGTCTCCCAAGCATCACATTTCACTCCGATTGCTGAAGTTGCTACTGAGTATTCCTCCCGTCGCGTGGTTTTTGAATACAAAACCCGAAGCCTTGGACTTTATCCAGACCACTCGTTTTGATACAGCGGCGGTCGAGCAATTTGCCAACAGACATGGAATAGCCAAACCGGATATACGTCAGTCTTTGCAGCACACTGCAACGTTCGTCAACTCATATTGCATAGGCAAGGGCCAGACCCTCTGACTTCTCCCTTGGCGGCGAAAAGAAGGCGAATAGCATCCTACTGGGCGATCCAGTGCTTATGCCACAATAAATACTGGGGTTGGTGGGATCTTCGTATCTTCAAACTTTGCGCCGTCGATACAGGGCGGCATTCTATCGAACGACACTTCAGCGACAGGGATCGTCATCCATGCAATCTACTTTCAGCAAAGGCGTCATATTTGCACTCTCCGCTGCGGCACTGAACGCAACGATCGGTGTACTCAGCAAAATACTCATGAGTAATGGTTTCACCGCTAGCAGTGTCGCTGTCATCAAGACCGTACTGGGTTGCGTGCTTCTCTCGATCCTGTTGTTTTTCCTCAAGCGCCCGGCGGCGTCGACCAAATGGACTCAGGCGGCTATCTGCGCATTCCTTGGCATCTTTGTGCTGTTCCATTTTGAAACGTCCGCCTATCGACACTACGCTGCGGCAGGTGTGGTGGTGGTGCTGATGGCCAGTGCCTCAATTTCCTCGATCATTCTGGGGCGTATTTTCCTCAAGGATGCCATCACCGCGAACGCTACCGTTGGTGCTGCACTGGCTATCGCCGGGATCTCGGTGATCTTCGGCGGCGACCTGCAGCAGGGCTTTACCCTGCAAGGTGCTGCACTCGCCTCCATGGCCGGCTCCGGCTATGGGGCCTTTTCGGTTGCCATGAAGCGTATGGGAGTGTCGGGGGGCTGCACTTCACCCGACAATTGTTGTTCTTTGGCAGCCTGTACTTGCTGATGCCGGCTGCGGCCGATGGTTTCGCGATGGGCGAGCTGTCGCCGCTGGCGATCGCCGCGCTGCTGGCGCTGGCCACGCTGCCGACAATCCTGGGCTTCTTCTGCACCACCAAGGCCATCGAGTATCTCAAGCCATCCCAAGTGCAAGCGTTGGAGCTGACCGAGCCACTGTTCGCCGCGCTGCTGGCGTTTGTGGCGCTCAACGAAATACCGCGCGAAAGCCTGTACGCGGGAGCGGCACTGATCATCGTCGGCCTGTGTTTCTCCAATGAACTAATCCGCTTGGGTAGCAAAGCATCCGTCCCTTCGACCGAGTGAGCAATTTTCGGATCCTGATTACGTTAGCAATCAGTGGTTTTTAAGTGTTTTGAGCGACCGACCGCTTCTGGCCCACAGTGTGTAAAAGCGGTTTTCAGCGCGACTGGTGTCCCAAGTAGAACTGAAAATCGCGTTTCTACGCAAAATCCAGGTCTGCCAAACAGCCGATAAATCTCAGGTTTGGCATAGAGGCTCAGACTTCAATTTTGGCTCAGTGTTTTTACACACTCTGGGCCGTTCTCTGCCGGTCATGACAGGCTGTTTCTGGCCAGTTGTTGCCTGCCCCGAAGGCCTGAAAACGACCCGGTGCCATCATTGGAAGTGCTTGGTATTACGATTCTGGCACACGCCAAGCCGGCATCATTCCCTCACCACAACCGTGCCTCTGCCTCGTCATATTTACTGGCGACTTTCAAAAAGGTTTCCGCCCACCCACTACTGAGACTGAGCTCTTGCAGCGGACCTGTTGGCGCAAAAAGTACAGCAAAGTGGGTTCTTGCGGGCAGCACTCCGCCTCTAAGCGAGTTGATCAATCCCTCCAGCTCTGCTTTTGCTTCATCGCTGTCAGCCCAAAAACACCAGCAGAAGTCATTCTCAGGAAGCGAAATCAATTCGAGGGATGCCTCCAGCACATGGATGAGGAGCTCAAGAGGATTGTTGTGTTGAGTTGATCCACGGACTAACTGCTTTGTACGGTTCATCTCCATAAGGTATCCAAGCGTCAAACCGACGGAAAAAAGATAAAACCTGGCGCGCTTCGCTAGGATCGGGCCTCAGAACAAGTAAACCACTTTTCTCGTCAGACAAAAAAACGGGCACCTTTGATGCCCGTTTTCCTTTACTCAGAAGCCTGCGCCCGTAACCGCCGCCCAATCACATCTATCAAGTCACAACACATCGTGTAACGGAATGGCCAACTGTGAGGATTTTGCTGGAAGCCGCAGAGGTTGTTTGGGCCTAATGCTATTTTTCGCGCGATGCATACAGTAAATATTGAAGTATTGAAATTGCTACGTTGTTGCGGCATAACTTTTGTTCTGTCTATTTAATGGAATTAATATTGTTGCATGGAGTGCTGTATGCAAAAACCAGTTACTCATTATTCACCTTCAATAACGTCTGGGTCTCTGCCGGTTCAAGCTGCGCAAGCCTCAGTTTTTCCTTCAAGCTTCGATAGTGTTTTGTTTTGGGATGGGAATGTCCCGGCGGTTACTACGCCGCATAGTATTGAGGGCGTCAAAAAAACCAGAAACGAATACCAACAATTAGTGGCGATATTTCTTTCGGCGCACGATCAGATAACGAATGTTTTTTCGGGTGGTGCACCGAATATTCGAGATTATCTAGAGAAGCGCATGGCCGCAGGCATTGACTCCCAAGAGTTAAATGCGCTGGAAGCTGCCTTAAAAAAGAAAGTGATCATCGTTGAGCTTTTGCAAAGGGTCACAATGCACGGAAGTTGGCACGATGCAATATTGCATATTGGCGTGGACGCATTGTCGCTAGACAGAGAAACAATTGCCGAGTTTTTTGCAAGTGATGTGGAGTCAGACAGAGATGATGAAGTACGACTAAGTTTTTATGAAGAATTCCTGTTGTCGCTAACTGCCGCCTACGTTAAACGAATCCTTATCGAGGCCGTTCGCATTTTGGAGGACGCTTCCGCAACTGCAGACGCTGAAATCCATCGCGCCTTGGCAAGGGGCGAAGTCGCCTACACCTACAGGTTGCCCATTGGTCATGGCGAAGAGGCAGGAACCGTGGCGGGTGCCATTGCCATCCATTTCGCCGACGGTTGGACCTTCGGGGCGCGAATCCAGGGAGGCATTAGGTTATTGGCAGGGTTGGGGGAAGCACTAATCAGTCGGGCCACTGCTGTTGGGATCGGAGCCTTGTTCTATTCACCTGCTCTTGCTAACGGCGAACGCTTTCCTCAAACAGCTCTCAAACTACCCGGTACCACTTTTTTACCAAAGCTGCCGTCAAACCTGAATGAAATCGCCGCTGCCGAAGGAACCATTGACCTTCCTTATCGGATTTATGGCGACCTTAACCAATACACACTCGTTGCAACCCCGGCTGGAGGGAGCGTCTCGGAAAAAGTGCCAGTACGAGCATTGGCATTCGATCCAACGACCAGCAGCTACAGTTTCACGTCAAACGATACACCGCCCATTATCCTCAGTTTTCCAATTATTCACTTGGGAAACGGTTCGACAACTTCGCCTGCCCGACCTGCGCAAGTACCGACTTACACTGGAGTTACGCTGTCGCCATTGCTTGTGCAGCCTGAAACCTTGCCCGCGGTCGAATTGCCTGATTTCAGGGATTGCATTTACTGCTTTCCGATTGAAAGCGGTCTACCGCCAATCTACGTTGTGTTTAATAGTCCTTATGAAGGAGCAACCACAAGGGGAAAATACAGCGGTCGACTTTTCAATCCCGCCAAAGCCGGGGGGCCAATACTCGATCTCGATTGGACAAGTGCTTCCGTGATCCAGGCGGGTATTGACCTGGTAAAATTACATACTGGACGCTTTGGTCCTTCGGACGCCAATGCCATTATGATTTTTCGCTTGAAAAAAATTCTGCTGGGTGAATTGGTAATCACAGATGCTGACAAACGCTTCTATACTCATGAACTCAGAGAGCTGGAACGTTTCAGAGCATTAGGTGTGGTTGACGGTGTAAACCCGAATGACGACGGTGTTATTTGGAACAATACTCACGCCGCGACGCTGGAAGACTACAAGCTAAAAGATGATTTTGAATTACTCTACACGCCCGAGGCTATAGAGGCAGACAACAAACAAACGGACAGAGAGTCCAAGCAAATTGGAGGAATAAAACGATGAACGTCATAAAAAACATCGTACTAAACGAGAAGCCTGAAGAGGTAATTCTATTTCTTACCAAAAATGAATTGGGCATCTCCTTTCCTCGGCTTGATGGTCTTTATAATCGGGCTAACTGGGCGCATGTGGAGAACAACATAGGGCTATTGAACCTTGTCAAGAAAATGTGTGATGCCGGTTTTATAAAAAATAATGGGTGCATAGTAGTGAGAGGACCCAACTGGAGAGAGCCGGCATTCATGCTCGAAGGCAAATATACCTTTGACTGACAGCACCAAGTACCTGAGCGCAGGTGCCAGAGAGCGGTGACCGTAGCCATCATTTCGTGGCCGTCCAGTTCCCTTGTCCAGTCGTTTAAATCATCGAAGGCTTCCCAGGTTGAGCCGCTGCCGCAGCGGCTCTTCTCTTTGTTACGGGCATATTGAGTATCTTCGCCTGATCGGTTTTTCGCAGCCTCGAATCAAGCTGAGGAGCAACCTCTTTCTGGAGTAGCAATAAAACGGGCGCGAGAGCACCCGTTTTTCTTTACTCCGCCGCCTGCACCCGCAACCGCCGCCCAATCACATCCATCAAATCACACCCATCGCGCAACGGAATGACCAGCAGCTTGGCAAAGTCCTCCAGCACTACAGTGTCGCAACCGAGTTCAGATCGGTAGGCAATGTTTTCCAGCACCTGCGTGACCGTACGGATACGGTAATCCGCCATGGCTTGCAGGACGTCGAGTGGCGCTTGGGTGTCGATGAGCAGGGAAGCCGGAACCAGGTCGATTCCGGTGAGAGGCATATATCGATTCATTTTGAATGATCTCTTTTAGATGGGCTCAAGGCCGTCAGTCGGTCATTCTCTGTTGTCAGGTCGCCAAACCCGAATCGCCATCTGGGCGACGGCGCCGACTATAAGCCGTATAAGATCAGCGCGGGAAGGTGAGACATTCCGAGCTTTATGTAGGACCCGCGACGATGAAACTTCAGACCTTTCACCTCAGGTCGCTGGAAATATAAACACAGACCTGAGATGTTCACGGCCCCTTGGATTCAGCCACCCACGCTATCCTTACTCATTGCTCTCGCCGTCGAAATGGACCTTCCCGAATGCAAACCCCGAACCCCCAACGCCCCCTCTGGAAAACCTACCTGTTTTTCCTCGCCCCGATGGTCCTGTCGAACTTCCTGCAATCCATGTCCGGCACGGTCAACAGCATCTACATCGGCCAGATGCTTGGCACCCAGGCGCTGGCGGCGGTATCGGGGATGTTCCCCATCGTGTTCTTTTTCATTGCCCTGGTCATCGGCCTTGGCGCGGGCGCCGGGGTGTTGATCGGGCAGGCGTGGGGGGCGCGGGAGATGCATCTGGTGAAGGCGATTGCCGGGGCGACGTTGTTGTTGGGGGTGTTGATCGGGTTGGTGGCGGCGGTGGTGGGGAGTGTGTTTGCGCGGTCGGCGTTGGTGGGGTTGGGGACGCCGGCGGATGTGCTGGACGATGCGGTGGCGTATGCCCATGTGATGTTGTGGATCATGCCGTCGCTGTTGGTGTTTGTGTTGTTCACCCAGTTGCTGCGCGGGGTGAGCGATACCTTGTCGCCGTTGCTGGCGCTGGTGGTGTCCACCTGTGTCGGGCTGGCGCTGACGCCGGCGTTGATTCGCGGGTGGTTGGGTTTTGCGCCGATGGGGATTCAGAGTGCGGCGATTGCCGGGCTGGTGGGTAACCTGGTGGCGATGGGGCTGCTGGCGTGGCGCTTGCTTGGCAAGGGCCATCCGCTGGCGCCGGACCGTGAGTTCTTCGCGGCGATGAAGCTGGACATGGCGATTCTCGGCAAGGTGCTACGCATCGGTTTGCCCACCGGGTTGCAGATGGTGGTGTTGTCGCTGTCGGAGCTGGTGATTCTGGCGCTGGTGAACCAGCACGGGTCCCAGGCGACGGCGGCGTATGGCGCGGTGACGCAGATCGTCAATTACGTGCAGTTCCCGGCGCTGTCGATTGCGATCACGGCGTCGATCCTTGGAGCGCAGGCGATTGGGGCGGGGCGCATTGAGCGTATCGGGCCGATTTTGAAGACTGGACTGATGATCAACGTGTGTTTGACCGGTGGCCTGGTGGTGCTCGGGTACTTGTTGTCGAGCTGGTTGCTGGCGTCGTTCCTCACCGAAGAGGCGACGCTCAACATGGCTGAGCACCTGTTGCACATCATGCTCTGGAGCCTGTTGGTGTTTGGTTTCCAGGCGATCATCGGCGGCATCATGCGCGCCAGCGGCACGGTGATGGTGCCGGTGGCGATTTCCATTGTGTGCGTGGTGGGTGTGCAGTTGCCGGCGGCGTATCTGCTGGATGCGAAGTTCGGGCTGCAAGGGGTGTGGATGGCGTTTCCGGTGGCGTATCTGGGAATGCTGGTGTTGCAGACGCTGTATTACAAACTGGTGTGGCAGCATCAGAAGATTGAGCGGTTGGTATAGGCGGGGTAAAGGAGCGGATAATGCTTTGGACCAGGTTTGTGGCGAGCGAGCTTGCTCGCGCTGCGTAGCCCAGCGCGAGCAAGCTCGCTCGCCACAAAAGGCAGGTATGGCTGAAGTTCGCAGGCGCAATCGCCTGGGGAGGTTTCAAATGAGCCCCTTGTCCCATTCCATCCTGCAAGACCGCCCGGCAGCCGGGCGGCGTTTGATTGAACCGTTGCTGCCTTACGCCAATCGTTCCGACGTCATCGTTCTGGCCTTGCCCCGTGGCGGCGTGCCGGTGGCTTATGAGGTGGCCACGGCGC
This sequence comes from Pseudomonas sp. S2_F07, assembly GCF_054668325.1. Lineage (NCBI taxonomy): Bacteria > Pseudomonadati > Pseudomonadota > Gammaproteobacteria > Pseudomonadales > Pseudomonadaceae > Pseudomonas > Pseudomonas sp. S2_F07. The sequence continues at coordinate 1,483,326 of NZ_CP162758.1, read as the reverse complement.
TGAAGGTTCGCCTGGACCTGATGCTGGTGCGCAAGCTCGGCGTGCCGTCCCACCCGGAGTACGCCATGGGCGCGATTGCCAGCGGCGGTATCCAGATTCGTAATGAAGAAGCGCTGCGGGTGCATCCGATTGCCAAGGCTGCATTCGACGCCGTGGTCGAACGGGAAAGCCGCGAGCTATTGCGCCGCGAGCAGGTCTATCGGGGCAAGCGGCCGGCGGTGCAGCTCAAGGATCAGGTGGTGATCCTGATCGACGACGGCCTGGCCACCGGCGCCTCGATGATGGCGGCGATCCAGGCGCTGCGGGCGCAGGCGCCATCGCGCATCGTGGTGGCGGTGCCGGTGGCGCCGATCGAAACGGTGCAGGCGTTGCGCAGCGAGGTGGATGAGTTGATCTGCCCGCTGATGCCCGAGTGGTTCACCTCGATTGGCCATTGGTACATGGACTTTGCCCAGACCTCGGATGCCGAGGTGATCGACCTGTTGCACAGGGCATGGCAACGCGGGGAGTGCGGGGCAGGTGGTGGTAAATCAACGGGTGAGGTGGAATAAACGCCGGTTGTTTGCTTTAGTCCATCTGGTGCCACCCGACCTGTGCGGCACGCCAACTCAAGACGGGAACCCTCCCGGAGAGTGCCATGAATCTTCGATCCGCGCATTGCGTCGCTCTGGCCGGCATGTTGGTGTTCGGCCTGGTGCCGTTTGCGCAAGCCGTGGAGTACAAGGATGTGAACGCCAGGGCCAGCACCTTGAGCTTCACCTATGTGCAGATGGGGTCGAAAGCCTACGGCACCTTTGGTAAGTTCAAGGCCAAACTCGACTTCGACACCGATAACCCCGGCGCCGCCCATGCCGTGCTGACCATCGACCTGAAAAGCATCGATGCCGGCAGCAGCGACGCCAACACCGAGCTGCAAAAGCCGGCGTGGTTCGACACCGCGACATATCCGGTGGCTACCTTCGAGTCGACGTCCATCAAGGCCCAGGGCAATAACCGCTACACCATCACCGGCACGCTTTCCCTGCGGGGACTCACTCGGGAAGTGAGTGTACCGGTGCTGCTGAAATCGCAGAGCGCCATCGGTATCTTCGAGGGCCAACTGGTGCTCAAGCGTGACGACTTCAAGATAGGTGAGGGCGAGTGGGCGGACAGTGTGGTGTCCAACGAGATCAATATCCGCTTCCGGATGGTGGCGCCGCAGCGGTGAGTCGGGCCGAACGTTAACTTGCGGTCAACGACACTCCTGTTGTGGGAGATTCTATGTTGCCTGACACTGCGCCATCGCGAGCAGGCTCGCACACATTTGATCTTTGGTGAATGCAAAATCTGAGTACGACGCCGATTCAATGGTGGGCGCTGTACAAAGAAAAACGCCCGATCCAAATTGCATGGACCGGGCGTCGATCAAACCGCTCTAGTTCGCCTTTATCGGCACCGTCACGGTTTTGCCGGAGGCCGACTTGATGGTTGCCGTCGCGCCAGGCGACGGGCCACTGCCGGCGGTGGTCACCGCTATGTTCCAGCGCGCGCCTGTGGCCGTAGGCGTCAGGACGGCGGCGCCAAGGTTCACCGTACCGGTGGTGGTCGTGGCCGTTGCCGTGATGGTATTGCCCGTGCCACGGGAAGTGGTGCCGGACAGGACCCAATACCAGCGGCTGTTGCTGCGGGCGGTGACGGTGGCGCTGGTGACGATCAGACTCTCGTTGATCGCTGCCGAGACTGCCACGGACACCGTCGCCGGTGCCGACTCCGCGTCCTTGGCATCGCTGGCCCTATAGGAAAAGGTCGCGGTGAACGGTGCGGGGATCGTGGCCGGTGGTGTGTAGGTCACGCGCAGGCCATCGGTGCTGACCACGCCCTTGCCGGAGTCCGGTTGCTCCAGGCCCACCACTTTGAGCGGCACGTTCCCGTCAGGGTCGGTGTCGTTGGCCAGCACGTTGATGATCACCGGTTGGCCGGTGTTACTGATGGCGCTGTCGGGGTTAGCGACCGGTTTTTGGTTAGCGGCGTCCTCGACACGGGTATCGCCAGTGCGGAAGGTCGGCAGCGCGGCGGAGTTGACGTAGTTGACGCCGTCCCAGCCGGGCAGGGGGGTTGGCATCAACTGGAACTGGCCAGGGTTCTCGACATCCCAGCGCAGCAGCATGGAGGTGTCCTCGTGCTGGGTATTGTGGCAGTGCTCCATGTAGGTCCCGGCGAATTCCCGGAAGCGGATCGCCATTTCCACGTCCACCGAGCTGTCGATGCCCTCGCCGATGCGATAGACGTCCTTGCGCGCCCATTTTTCCCATTCCGGTGGGGCCTTGCCGTCGCGGTGGAGGACGATGCCTTCTTCGAAGTGCACGTGCACCGGGTGGTTCCAGCCGTTGCCGCCGTTCCTGATTTTCCACACTTCCAGGGTGCCGTCGCCGGAGAAGCCGGCAGCGGTCGGGCCATTGGCCAGTTGCGGAGCGGCGCTGATGATTCGGGGGTCCATCTGGTAGCCCAGACCGCCGTCGGTCTTGATGGTCCAGGGTTCGTCGTCGGTGCCGTCGGAGCGGCCAAAGGTGAACTCGCGATGCCGTGCCAGTTTCAGTCTGGCCTGCACCGTCGGGTCGTCACGGTTGAGGGTCAGCGGCAGCATGGTTTTACCCATCGGCTTGCCCGGTTTGGCGGGTTCGTAGTCGGCGGGGTTCATGCTCACGTCCTGGCCGGCATAAGGCTGGACTACCATCTGCAGGAACTTGCCCACCACCGGGTCGCCGGCGTCCCATTGCAGTCCGTTGCTACCGAGCTTGAGCACCGCCTTGTACTTGCCGGACAGGACATCGGCCAGGCTCAGCGGCAGACTTTCCGGACCCTTGCCGTCGTGGTGCTCCATCAGGTTGACGAAGTACAACTTGTCGCCGGTGCTGATCCCGTTTTTCGCGAAGTTGACGATGATGTCGTAACGCTCGGCGATGCCCATGGTGGGCAGAATGGCGTTGTGGTCCTGCAGGTCGCCGTCAGCATCCAGGTCCATGCTGCCGTCGAATGGCACGGCGTGTTCCATTATGTTGCCGTCGTTGGCGATCATGTGGAACGGCACGCGGGTGTAGGACAAGCCGGAACCGACCGGGCCAGGATATTCGCCACCGGTGCCGACGACTTCACGCACCAGCGCGATCCTGAAGTAGCGCGACACCGAGCCATTGAGAATGCGGAAGCGATAGCTGCGTGCCCGCACGTTCAGGCGTGGCTGGTACTGCCAGTTGACCAGGAGTTGATCGCCGAGAAAGCCATCGGTGTTGAACGGGTTGAACCACAGCTGGCCATTGGCGTCCCAGGCCTTGTCGGCCAGCATCAGGTTGACGTCATAGTCGCGGTTGCCCCAGGGCAACGCCGAACCGCTGGGCAGGCGCAGGTTGACGCCGTCTTGCAGTGCTTCGTTGCCACGATCCATGGCGCTGTAGTAATTCATCATCACCGCGTTGCCCTTGTAGACGTTCTGCGCGGTGAAATCGAGCATGTGGTCGTGGAACCAGTGAGTGCTCATGGTTTCGCGCCAGTCGCCACGGATCTTGATGCTGCCGTTGTTGCAGGTCTTGAGGCCCGGCGTGGCATCGTTGACATACAGGGTTTCACCGGGGGCGCAGGGGAACGCCGCGCGCGGATCCTGGGCGCTGGTGTTGATGGTGTCGTAACCGGCCAACTGGATCGGCCAGCGATAGTCGTAGTACTGCCCCGGAAAGAAAAACGCATTGGAATAGCCATCGCTTTCGGCCGGGGAGTGGCCATTGTGTTCATGGGTGCTGAGTGTGTGCAGGCCGAAACCCATGTTGGCCGACGGATCGATCGGCAGGGCGTTGTAGTGACGCATCAGCACCGGTTGGCCGTACCGCACCATCAGCAGTTTTGGCGGGAAGGTGCCGTCGAAGGTCCAGAGCGCCTTGTGGTTCTGAATCGGCATGTTGGGGTGAAAGCGGGTGTCGATGCCTTTGGTGGTGCCCGTTATGATCGGGGTGTCCGAGGTCTGGTTGTAGAGCCCGCCAGGCCCGAACTCACCGACGGCGTAGTTGTGCAACTGCCGGCGGTCGCGCATGCCGCCGTTGAGCTTGGCGCCCGCTTGAGTGGTCTTGAAGGCGACCTGTGGGTAGAACTCGTTCCAGCGCTGGTGCGACCAGCCTTTTCCTGGCGGACGACCTTCGGCCGGCGAGCCGACCGGATGGCGGTTGAGGAAGGCTTCGATCTGCGCTTTCCACGGGTTGCGGTCCAGCACGTTGGAATACTGCGACGGAAACGGGTACAGCCCCGGCTGGCGCATGAAGGCTTCCAGCGCAGCGGCCGAAGGGCCGCTGCGGGCGATGTTGTTCGGGTCCTGGGTGGGCGCCGGGCCGACGATCGGCACCGGGAAGGTCAGGGTGGGCGGCGGCAGTGTCGGGTCGAGTTTTTCCGTACCGAACTCTTCGAACAGCAGCAGTTGCTGAGTGTACGGCTGGGCCCCGAACAATGGGCTGGGCTTGCCATTGGTGGGGATTTTGAAGGATGTCTGCAGGGCTGGCGGCAGCACGTTGTCGGTCGTTGGCGTGGTGCGGGTGCCGTACACACCATTGGGCAGGGCGTAGGAGCCCTGGTTGGTGGGAGACATGGCCTCTATGGCATCCAGCGCGGCCTGGGGGTCGGTCGGCGGGTTGGTATACGCCGAAGGATCTGTTGGCGGCGGCGGGCTGACATCGTCAAGCGGCGCAGCGTTGACAGTGCCGAGGCTGAAGTTGATCAGCATCACAGCGGCGATGCCCGGTTTGCTGAGAAAGCCGAGCGGTTTGAGGTCAGGCATTTTTTTCATGTTGTTCCCCTCGGGGGCGCGCCGGTGTGGCTGATGTTGGCCATTGGCTCGCTGCAAGAGGTGCGCCAATCTCCGGGAGGCCCGGGGGAAGACAAAAAACTGTTTGATATCAAAAGACTGGCGTTTTGGACTTTGGTCCTAAAGATGCAATGGGTGGGAATCCTCAAAGTTGGGGGCTTTGACCCACCCATTTCCCCCCACTCATACCCCGGTCCGGAGTGGTGGTGGGCGCTTTCACGAGCAGGCGAGCTCCCACAGAAGATCGAGGAGTGGGCAAAACCGCAGTCCCCTGAGGGAGCGGGCCTGATCGCGAAGAGGCACGTTCATCCAGCACAATGTGTGCCGGAGTCACTGTTGTCAGCCTCGAAAACGCAGCCAGGCGTCCGCCGGCGATGCGCATGGGCCGTCAATGGGGGATGTCTGTCCATCACCCTTCGGACCACAGGTGCCAGGCGCGCTATGATAGGCGGTCCTCGCCTCCCGGAGCCTGTCACCGCAATGCCCCTGATCAGCCACTTCAAGACCCCGTGCCCCGAGCACATCAATAGCCAGATCCTGCAGATGGTGGTCGACAACCTGACCGACATCAGCATGGTCGCGATCCCGCCCAGCAACCTGCTGTACAACCTCTACCAATACGCGATCGGCTATGAGGTGCACCTGTATCTGGAGGCGCTGAACGGTGAAAAAGGCATTGCCGTGGAGTTGATTGTCGCCACCGACGAAGACGATCCGCAAACGGTGACGGGCTTTGTGCTGTACCTGCCGGTGCAGGGTGACCCCGAGGCCTGCGGCGTGGCGTACATGGCGGTGCAGGCCGAGTATCGGCGCCAGGGCGTGGCCCGGCGGATGCTGCGGGAAGTGGTCGGTCGCTATCCCCATGCCGAGCTGACCTGTGCGGTGGCCAAGGTGCCGTATTTCGAGGCGATGGGTTTTGAGGTGGTGGGCGTGCGTGCGACCCAAGTGTTGATGAACACCCGCGACCACGCCACCGATGGCTTGATGGCACTGCTGGATGTGGCGTCGATCTACAGTTCGCTGGAGGTGCGACAGATTCATACCTACCTGCTGCAAAAGCATGGCAAGCGGGCCATGACCGACGCGGAAAAACAACGCGACCGGCATCTGGACCAGTTGACGCGCAAGGCCAATGAATTTGTGCGTGGGCGGTTGGGGGACGATGCGGTGCCGGCTAGCGGACCTCGATTGCGCCTGGTCTGACCGTACTCTCCTAAACACCACAAATCCCCCTGTGGGAGCGAGCAAGCCCGCTCCCACATTTAACCGCGGTCAGCGTTTAGGCCAGCTTCACATTCATGGTTATCCGCGCCGTGAACACCTTCTTGCCCTCGGCGTCGTGAATATCCACCGGCACGATCTTGTCGCCTTCGGTGGTCCAGTCCACCGTCTCCCCTTCGGCCACCGCCGTCACATCGCTCTTGGCCTTGGCCAGGTATTCCACGGTCATGCCTTTGGGAATCCAGCGTGCGCCGGCGGGAATGGAAACGTCGGTCATCATCCCGGCGGCCAGTTCGGCGGCGTTGCACATGGCAATCGCATGCACCGTACCCAAATGATTGGTGATCTCCCGGGCAAACGGCACGTGAACGGTGGCGCTGCCTTTGCGCAAATCCTTGACCAACGGGTTGATGGTGGAGAAGTAGGGCGCCACCTGGCAGGCCATTTTGCTGAATGCTTGCGGGCCTGCGCTGTTGAACATGCTGAGGAACTGACTCATTTTTTTGCCTCTTGAGGATGACGGTTGCAGAATAATATTCTTTAACAGAAGAATGTTCTGTGACGGAACAGTATTCTGTCGAAGGGAAATCTGTCAACCTAGCGCCACTTGTTTGCTGGCCACCGCCAGCCTCCACCCATGACTCTTCCGGACTGTCCTTGCGCATGGAAACCGCCGATCTGCTCGAACGCTGCTACCCCGGACGACGCGCCGAACTCAAGCGCGACATCTTCAGAAAGGCCCTGGGCCTGTTCAACGAACAGGGGATCGAGGCCACCACCATCGAAATGATCCGCGCCGAATGCGATACCAGCGTCGGCGCGATCTATCACCATTTCGGCAACAAGGAAGGCCTGGTGGCGGCGCTGTTTTTTACTGCCCTCGATGATCAGGCCCGCTTGCGTGACAGCTACCTGGCTGACGCACACACCGCTCAAGCCGGGGTGCATGCGCTGGTGCACAGCTATGTGGACTGGGTCGATAGCCAGCCGGAGTGGGCGCGGTTCCAGTACCACGCACGGTTTGCCGTCACCAAGGGGCCGTTCAAGGACGAACTCGCTTCCCGCAACAAGACGCGCAACAAGCAGTTGCTGGAGTGGCTGGGCGCGCAGGGTAATGAGCTGGGGCGTTTTCCGGCGGAGCTGATCCCGTCGCTGATCGTCGGCCAGGCAGACAGTTACTGCCGCGCCTGGTTGTCGGGCCGGGTCAAGGGCAGCCCGAAGGCCTATCGGGACATGCTGGCGGAGGCGGCGTGGCGGTCGTTGTGCACCACCGAAACACAATGACTTTCCCCTGTAGGAACGGGCTTGCTCGCGAAAGCGGTGTGTCAGCCAACATTCATGGCGACTGGCACGACGCCTTCGCGAGCAAGCCCGCTCCCACATTGGAGATGTATTGATAGGAAGATGGTTTTCGGAGGTTAAAAAAGAGCCTCAAAGCTCTTGATGGGGAGGAAGTGGAGCCGTGAGGCTCAAGATGCGCGTGAAACAAGCGGTGAGCTTGGTAGGGGTTCAGTGCACTCACCACCTACGCAGCGGCTTGCACAAACAGGCGGCTGCGTAAGTTCATCCTAAAAAGACCTAGTGTTTTACTCAAGTACCGCTAGTCGTGTCCCCCGGCCAGCCGGCGCGGCGCAATGCCTTGAGCAAGGTCTCGGCATCCAGCCCTTGCACCCCATGTCCGTTGCCTTCGGCCGTTTTGGCGGCGAGCAGGGCATTGATGATGGCTTCTTCCACGGCTTCGGTGGCGGCCAGGAACAGCTCGCTGATGTGGTCGTTGTTGACCATGCTCAGGTTGTGAGTGGTCGACGCTTTCTTGCTCTCGTAGGCGGCCGGTGGCACGTGATCGTTACCGGTGGCGAAGGCGATGAAGATGTCGCCGCTGTGGTCTTCATTGCCGCCGCCGGTGCGGGCCAGGCCGAGGCTGGCGCGTTGAGCCAGACGGGTGCACTGATGTGGCAACAACGGCGCATCGGTGGCCAGGCAGACCACGATCGAACCCATGCCCGGATGGGGCAGCGAGGCCTTGAGGAATGGCGAATCGACCTGTTCCATGTAGCGCCCGACCGGGTAGCCATCGACGCGCAATTCATTGCGAATACCATGGTTGGCCTGGACAATTGCGCCGACTGTCCAGCCGCCCTGGGCGCTGTTCAAGCGGCGCGACGCGGTGCCGATACCGCCTTTGAATTCGTGGCAGATCATGCCGCTGCCACCGCCGACATTGCCTTCGGCCACCGGGCCGCCCACCGCCGAATGCACGGCCTGGGCCACGTGTTCCGGCTTGACGTGAAAGCCGTTGATGTCGTTGAGCAAGCCATCGAAGGTTTCCAGCACCACCGGCATGTTCCAGTACAGGCGCCCGTCATCCGGTTGCTGCTCGCGGTCGAGCACGATCAGTGCGTCGCGCACCACGCCCAGGCTGTGGGTGTTGGTGAAGGCGATGGGGCTGGTCAGCAAGCCGGCCTCGCGAATCCACTCCAGCCCCGTGGCATCGCCATTGCCGTTGAGCACATGCACACCGGCAAAGCAGGGTTGCTGGCTGGTGGAACCGGCGCGGGGTTCGATGACGGTGACGCCGGTGAGGATGTCGCGGCCATTGACGGTGCGGCCTCGTACATCGCTGTGGCCGACCCGTACGCCAGGGACGTCGGTGATGGCATTGAGCGGACCGGGTTGCAGTTGGCCGAACTGGATGTTGAGGTCGCGGGCGCGTGGTTTCATGGGTTTTCTCATTTTCAATTTTTGGCAGAAAAATGCGGTCAACACCTGTAGGAGCTGCCGAAGGCTGCGATCTTTTGATTTTTTGTTTTTGTCGATCCGCAATCTTTCAAGATCAAAAGATCGCAGCCTTCGGCAGCTCCTACTGACCGTTCTTGACCTTGCTCCAGATCCGCGTGCGCACGCGCTCTGTAGCCGGCGGCAGGGGTTGGAGGGTGAACAAGGTGGCCATGGCTTCGGCGGGCGGATAGACGGCCGGGTTGCTGCGGGTTGCCTCGGCCACCAGTGTGGTCGCGCTGCGGTTGCCGTTGGGGTAGTTGAGGTGGTCGCTGACCGGGGCGATGACCTCGGCGCGCATCAGGTAGTCGATGAAGGCCATGCCTTGTTCCGGGTGCGGTGCGTCCTTGAGCAACACCAGGGTGTCGAACCACACCGGCGCGCCTTCCTTGGGCAGGCTGTAGGCGATCTTCACGCCGTTGCCGGCCTGTTCGGCGGTGCTCTTGGCTTCGAGCATCGCGCCGGACCAGCCCACCGCCACGCAGATGTTGCCGTTGGACAGGTCGCTGATGAATTTCGATGAGTTGAAGTAGGCAATGTGCGGGCGCAGTTTCAGCAGCAGTGCTTCGGCCTTCTTGTAGTCCTCGGGGTTGGTACTGTTGGGCGGCAGGCCGAGGTAGTGCAGGGCGACCGGCAGCATCTCCGACGGCGAGTCGAGCATGGCCACGCCGCATTCGCCGAGCTTGGCCAGGTTCTCTTCCTTGAACACCAGGTCCCAGGAATCCACCGGCGCCTTGTCACCCAGGGCTGCGCGGACTTTGTCGATGTTGTAGCCGATGCCGTTGGTGCCCCACAGATAGGGTACGGCGTACTGGTTGCCCGGATCGTTGTTGGCCAGTTTCGCCAGCAGTTCGGTGTCCATGTTCTTGAAGTCCGGCATCTGCGCACGGGGCAGAGGGGCGAGGGCGCCGGCCTTGATCAGCGTGGGCAAGCTGAAGTTGCTGGCCACCACCACGTCGTAGCCGCTGCGGCTGGTGAGCAACTTGCCTTCCAGCACTTCGGCGCTGTCGAAGGTGTCGTAGACCGGCGCAATCCCGGTGTCACGCTTGAAGTCCTGCAAGGTGGTCGGGCCGATGTAGTCGTACCAGTTGTACACGTGCACCGTCGGGGCTTCGACCGCAAAAGCCGACAGCGAAACCGCCAGACAGGCGCCAAACCCCAGATTGAAATACAAGCGGTGACGACTCATGATGCGGCACTCCTGGCCTGTTGCGGCCGGTGGTAATCAGGAGTTTGCAGCGTATCGACCGGGGTGGCTTTCACCCATTCCCATCATGGGTTACTCAAAAGGGGTAGTGCGTGGACGCGTTGTTGAAAGAGTTACCGGTGCACCAGGGGCTGGCGCGGGTCTTCACGGCGGTGGGGCGGGACGGCTTCTGGCGCGCGCTGGTCGATACCCTGCGCTTGCTGGTGCCGCTGGATAACGCGCTGGTGGCGCTGATGCGCCCGGGGCATGTGCCGCGCCTGCTGATTGACTTCGATGCCAAGGGCACCACCGAAGAACATGAAGAACTGGCGGACTACCGCGCCGGCATGTACCTGCTCGACCCGTTCTATCAAGCCGCCTGTGCGGGGATCGCCGACGGTTTGCACAGCCTCGAATCGGTGGCCCCCGACCAGTTCCAGCACAGCGAGTACTACCTGAGTTACTTCAGCACCGTAGTCGGTGGCGACGAGTTGCAGTTCATGGTCAACGTCGATGGTGCCGTGCTTGGCCTGTCCCTGGGGCGTGCGACACGCTTCAGCCTCGAAGAGCAGGGCCGCCTGCTGTGCGTGCGTGACTGGGTGCTGGCGGCGATGCGCCGACACCTGGATTTGCTGCCACCGGAAGGGCCGGCCGCCGAACTACCGGCCGGCGATCTGGCGACCTTGCTCGATCGCTTCGACGCACGCCTGACCCTGCGGGAAATCGAAACCGCGCGCCTGATTCTCCAGGGCTTCTCCAGCAAGGCCATCGCCCAGCAAATGGGCATCTCCCCGGAAACGGTGAAGGTGCATCGGCGCAATCTCTATCACAAGCTCAACGTGAACGGGCATGGCGAGTTGTTTGCGCTGGTGTTGCGGCCGCGTTGAGATCCAAGTCAAAAAGATCGCAGGCTTCGCCAGCTCCTACAGGGGAATGCACAGGCCCGTAGGAGCTGCCGCAGGCTGCGATCTTTCAGCTCTGCAGCTTGAACACCAACGCCTTCAACCCACACTCCACATCAGCATCCGGAAACTCCGGCGGGTTCTCCAGACGCTGCTCAAACCGCAGGCTCGGCGCTTCGCGGGTCACGCCCTCGATCAGGAAGTCGGCGCCAAACGCCGGGTCGTTCATGCACGCCAGCACGGTACCTTGAGGGCTGAGCAATTCCGGCAACCGACGCAGTACGCGCTGGTAGTCCTTGGTCAGCAGGAAGCTGCCTTTCTGGAACGACGGCGGGTCGATGATCACCAGGTCGTACGGCCCCTTGCCGATCACCTTGCCCCAGGATTTGAACAGGTCGTGGCCGAGGAAACCGACCTTGCTCATGTCGTGGCCGTTGAGCCGGTGGTTGTCGCGGCCACGGTTCAAGGCCGGGCTCGACATGTCGAGGTTGACCACGTGGCTCGCACCGCCTTCGATGGCCGCCACCGAGAAACCGCAGGTGTAGGCGAACAGGTTCAATACCCGCTTGCCCTCGGCATTGGCGCGGACCCAATCGCGGCCGTAGCGCATGTCGAGGAACAGCCCGGTGTTCTGCTTGCGGCCCAAATCTACCCGGTACTTCAACCCGCCTTCGGTGATGGTCATTTCCTCGATGACGTCCCCGAGCAGCCACTCGGTGGTGCTTTGCAGCAGGTAGCGGTGTTGCAGCAACAGGGTATGGGCGCCGGATTTTGCCCACTGCTCAGACTGGGTGATCGCCATCAGCACCTGCTTCAGGTCTTCCAGTTGCGCCGCTTCCGGCTCCTTGAACAGCGCCACCAGCACCACGCCCTGCAACCAGTCCACGGTCACTTGCTCCAGCCCCGGCCAGCAGCGGCCACGGCCGTGAAACAGGCGGCGGGTTTCCGCGGGGGCGGCTGCCAGGGCGGTCAGCAGGTGCTGGTTGAGGGTGGCGAGGGCTTCAGGGTTCATCGGGTCGTGTCGATCATTTGTGGGGGCGGCATTTAACCATAATTGCGCAATGGGCGGACCACACAAAACCTTGTGGGAGCGGGGGGGCATTCGGATGCGAGTTATCACGTTTAATTTAACTTTACGTGAGGATTTGGCGATCTTCCGGCTCCCATACTCGGCCCCAACGAACAACAACAATCCGGAGCCGGACATGTCGCAGACCACTGCTTCACCCAAGTCCACTCATCCACGCTGGCTACGCCTGACCCATTGGCTCAACGCCCTGGCGGTGCTGGTAATGGTCACCAGCGGCTGGCGCATCTACAACGCCTCGCCGATCTACGACTTCAGCTTTCCCAAGTCGATCACCCTCGGCGGCTGGCTGGGTGGTGCGCTGCAATGGCATTTCGCGGCGATGTGGTTCCTGGCGATCAACGGCTTGATCTACCTGGCATTCAACCTGTTCAGCGGACGCCTGAAGCGGCGTTTCTTCCCGGTCTCGCCCAAAGCTGTGCTGCATGACCTCGGGGCCGCATTACGCGGAAAACTGAGCCATGCCGACCTCTCACATTACAACCAGGTGCAGCGTGTTGCGTACCTGTTCGTGATGGTCGACATCCTCCTGCTGGTGTTCTCCGGGCTGGTGCTGTGGAAGTCGGTGCAGTTCCCGCTGTTGCGTGAGTTGCTGTGGGGATACGAAGGCGCACGCCGTGTGCACTTCTTCGCCATGGCTCTGTTGGTGGCCTTTGTGGCGGTGCATCTGGTGATGGTCGCACTGGTTCCGAAAACGCTGTTGGCCATGATCGTCGGCCGCAAGGAGCAGGTATGAAAAAGCGCATTCAGGTACCCGGACTGGACGAGGCGTCGATCCTCACCGACGCCCGCAAGATCCTCGCCCCGCAGATCGAAGACCACTCGCGCCGCTCGTTCCTGTTGCGCGGCCTGACCCTAGGCGGCGTAGCGATGTTGTCCGGTTGCAATATCACCGACAACGACAGCGTCGAGACCGCGCTTTCAACCATGTCGCGCTTCAACGACCGGGTGCAGGGCTGGCTGTTCAACCCCAACGCGATGGCGCCCACCTATCCCGAATCGATGATCACCCGGCCGTTTCCCTTCAATGCCTTCTACGGCATCGACGAGGCGCCGACGGTGCATGAGGAGGACTATCGCCTGGAAGTCACCGGCCTGGTCGCCGACAAGCGCAGCTGGCGCCTCGAAGAACTGCGGGCCATGGCCCAGACCGAGCAGATCACCCGGCACATTTGTGTCGAAGGCTGGAGCGCGATCGGGCGTTGGGGTGGCGTGCGCTTCAGCGATTTCCTCAAGCGCATCGGCGCCGACACCGACGCCAAATATGTCGGTTTCAAATGCGCCGACGACTACTACACCAGCATCGACATGGCCACCGCGCTGCACGCGCAGACCCTGCTGGCACTGACTTGGGACGGCGCAGTGCTGCCGCGAGAATACGGCTTCCCGATGAAGCTGCGCATGCCCACCAAGCTTGGCTACAAGAACCCCAAACACATTCAGGCGATTTTCGTCAGCAATACCTACAGCGGCGGCTACTGGGAAGACCAGGGCTACAACTGGTTCGGTGGCAGCTGACGGGTGCCTGGCTATTTCACACCCCACAACCCACGCTCCAAGGAGTTTAATCATGAAAAAGTTGACCACTGTTGTTCTGTCCATGTGCCTGGCCGTTGGTGCCGCCTCTGTGTTCGCTGCTGACACCATGAGCAACGACAACATGAGCAAGGATTCGATGTCCAAGGACGCCATGTCCAAGGATGCAATGAAGAAGACCGATTCGATGTCCAGGGACGCAATGTCCAAAGACAGTATGTCCAAGGATGCAATGTCCAAGGACGCGATGAAAAAAGACGCCATGTCCAGGGACGGCATGAGCAAAGACGCCATGTCGCAATAATCAAAGGCAACACAAACCCTGTGGTTTTTCCTATTGTCGATCCGCTGTATCAAAAATGAATTTCCGTCGAGTCCGCTGCTCATACCTTTTAGGTGGCGGATTAGTACCCGCGAAATCATTGAGGCAATCAGGGAGCGGCACGGTCATGAGTCGAGTACCGACGGCGGGTGGGGATCTTCCTGGCGGGTTGATTCTGGTGGTTGAGGACGACCCACTGATCCTGGAGTTTCTCTGCGAGATTCTTCAGGAGGAAGGTTTTGTCGTCGAACCGCAAATCAGTGCGGACGCGGCAGCGATCTATCTGGAGCAGCATGCGCCGCAAGTGCACATGCTGCTGACAGACATCACCATGCCCGGCAGGCTCAACGGCGCGGACCTGGCCAACCAGTTCGGTGATCGGTGGCCGGAGAAGCCGATCATGATCATGTCCGGTTTCGAAACCCCTGAAAGCGCAGGCGTGCGGCACGAGGTCTCTTTCATCAAGAAACCCTGGATGATTGGCGGGTTGCTCGATTGCGTGGGCCAGACCTTCAAGTCCAAACGACTCAACTGACCTGCGCGCAGATGCTACATTGCCGGGCAAATCCGTCCGGCACCTGCGAGGCTCCTTTCCTTGTCCGATCACTCTGTTTTCAACTCGACCTACCGTGCCTTTCTGTTCGACATGGACGGCACCGTCCTGACGTCCATCGCCGCCGCCGAGCGGGTCTGGACCACCTGGGCCGTGCGCCATGGTGTCGATGTCGAGACCTTCCTGCCGACCATTCACGGTGCCCGCGCCATCGACACCATCAGGCGCCTGGGCTTGCCCGGTGTGGATGCCGAGGTCGAAGCCGCCTGGATTACCGAAGCGGAAATCGTCGACGTCGACGGGGTATTGGAAGTGGCAGGCGCGGCGAAATTCTTGCGGTCCTTGCCCCTCAGCCAGTGGGCGATCGTCACTTCCGCCCCTCGGGAACTGGCGTTGCGGCGGTTGGCGGCGGCAGGGATTCCCGAGCCTGCCGTCATGATCACCGCCGAGGATGTGACCGCCGGCAAACCGGACCCCGCCGGTTACCGCCTCGCGGCCCGGCGCCTGGGTGTCGAGCCTGGGCAGTGCCTGGTTTTTGAAGACGCTAGCGTGGGGATTCTGGCGGCCGAGGCGGCGGGGGCGGACTTGATGATTGTCACGGCGACCCATGAGCAGCCGATCGAGACGTTGCATGGGACGTTGGCGGGTTATGACATGGTTGTCGCGAGCGTGGATGCCGGCGGTCTGATTCGTTTGCAGCTTTTGTGAACGAAACATTCCCCTGTGGGAGCGAGCAAGCCCGCTCCCACACTTTTAATGTGTTGCCTGCACTTTTTGTGATCGACGCTTCAGTAAATTTTAGGGATCAACCGCCAGCTGCGGGCGCAATAGGCCTCGTACTCACTGCCGAACTGCGCCCTGAGCAAGGCTTCTTCCGAGTGAATGCGCGCGATCAGCGGGATCAGCGTCAGCGCCACCAATATCAGCCCGACCCCCGAACGAAAGGCCAGCGCCCAACCCATGCCGATGACCATCATCCCCAGATAACTGGGGTTGCGCAGGTTGCGGTAGATCCCCTCGGTGACCAGTCGGTGCCCCGGCTGAATGGCCACCAGCCCACTGAAGCGCTTGCCCAGCACAAACACCGGCCACAACCGCAGCGCGCCGCCGACGATGAACAACAGTGCGCCGAGCCAGCGCACGCCTTCGCCGCCAAAGGTCCAGAAATCGATGCGGTCGGTATAGGCCGGCAGAAAACCGCTCAGCAACCCGATCACGCCGAAGGCCGGGATGACCCAGCGGTTGTCCCGGTCTTCGCGTTCCCCTGAACTCAGGTTGACCTCGGTGAACAGTGATGCGACGGCCATGATCAGGGTGGCCAGGGCAACGACAACCAGTGAGCCGTGGCTGAAAAAGGCTGCGAAACCACCCAGCCCCCAGATCGCCAGGGTGAGGTAGGCGAGGGTGCTGACGACGGCGAAAAACGCCAGTTTGACCGAGATTTTCATGGTGCCTCCACGAATTGGCTTACGTAGGAGCTGCCGTAGGCTGCGATCTTTTGATCGTTCATTGGCCTTCGAGTTTCCATGGGTAAAAGATCGCGGCCTGCACCTGCGCCAGGCCGCTGAGACGGTCGCCCCGAGGCCGCGTGAACTAAACTTGCATGAGAGGACCGTTCACCGCTGGCTCGTTGATCTGTTCGGCGAGCCGGTGGCGTGAAACAGGAGCCTATATGCTTCACATCCGCACGCCTTTGATCCTGCACCCTGGCCTCTCGACCCCGACCCGCCGAATCTGGCTGAAACTGGAAAACCTGCAACCTGGCGGCTCGTTCAAAATACGCGGCATCGGCTTGCTGTGCAGCCGGGCGGCGCAGCAGGGCAAGCGCAAGGTGGTCTGTCCCTCCGGCGGTAACGCGGGACTGGCCACGGCCATGGCCGCTGCATGCCTGGGGCTCAAGGCATGCATCGTGGTGCCGAATACCACCGCGCAAAGCACCCGGGCGCGGATCAGCAATACCGGCGCCGAGGTGATCGTCCACGGCAAGGTCTGGGACGAAGCCAATCAACGGGCCCGGGAACTCGCCCAGGACCCACGCAGTGAATTTGTGCCGGCCTTCGACCACCCGCTGTTGTGGGAAGGGCACAGCACCATGGTCGATGAAATCCTTGAAGACTGCCCGCCAGTGGATGTGCTGGTGACATCGGTGGGCGGTGGTGGCTTGCTGGCGGGGCTGCTCACCGGCCTGATTCGTCATCGGCACACCGATTGCCGCATCGTAGCCTGCGAAACGGAAGGCGCGGCGTCGTTCGCCGCGGCGGTGGCGGCCGGGCACCCGGTCAAACTGGCGAAAATCGACACGGTCGCCACGTCCCTGGGCGCCGCGCAAGTGGCCGCCTGGCCGGTCAGGCACATCGGCGATTTTTCCCATGAGTGCGTGGTGCTCAGCGATGATGAGGCGATCATGGGCGTGGTGCGTTACGCCAATGATTTGCGTCAGCTGGTCGAACCGGCGTGCGGGGTTTCGTTGGCGATTGCCTACCTGGATCACCCGGCGATTGCCGATGCCAATGACGTGGTGATCGTGGTGTGCGGCGGGGTGAGTATCAACGCGCAACTCGTGGCCGGGTGGGCACGTTTGTCCACTGGCACGCACGCCAGGTAGGGCTGGAAACGCTATCCCGGTGTCACAAGCCCCACCGCTGGCGATGACGATCTTCAGTGATCGGTGGCAACGCCCTCCTGGACGAGAATGGCGCGGGCCAGGTCTTCGTCGCTTGCGTTGTTGAGGGCGGGATTGTCCTGACGGATTTTTTTCAACACCGCCTCCAGATAGGCACCACGAATCGCACCGCCACTGGCGACGAAGCTGGAAGCGTCATCCCGGGCGGGAATCATCAGTTTGTGGTCTTTGAACGTTGAGTACAGCGAAGCGGAAACCCCGGCGGAAGTGGCGACGTCACCCGCATCCACTTTGGCTAGAGCCGAGCCGAAGGGTAAACAAAGTACCAGGGAAGAAATGATAAACATCCGGCGCATGACGGTGTCCTCCGACAGCATGAAGCATAAGGGAAGTACCACATAGTTTAGGATGCGTGACGGTCGCCGAGAGTTCCCTGGCATTAGCGAGGAACGGGCTGAGAGGGAGGCAAGGTCGTTGAACGTCGATATTCAAAGCGTGGTAGTCGGGGCCGGCGTGGTCGGGCTGGCGGTGGCCAGGGCGCTGGCCAGGAGCGGGCGGGAAGTGCTGGTGGTAGAGGCCGGAGGGGGTATCGGCACGGGCATCAGTTCGCGTAACTCGGAAGTGATTCACGCCGGCATCTATTACCCGGGCGGCAGCCTCAAGGCGCGGTTGTGCGTGGAGGGCAAGCAGCGTCTCTACGCCTATTGCGATGAGCACGGTGTCGATTACCGGCGCGTGGGCAAGCTGATCGTGGCCACCGACGAGCAGCAGCGCGCGGCTTTGCAGCGTCTGTTGCAGCAGGGGCGTGTCAATGGTGTCGATGACCTGCAATGGCTCGATGGCCCGCAGGCCCGGGAGCTTGAACCGGCGTTGTCCTGCGTCGCGGCGCTGTGGTCGCCGTCGACCGGCATCGTCGACTCCCACGGGCTGATGCTGGCGCTCCAGGGCGATGCCCAGAGGCTCGGCGCCACGCTGGCCTTGCACACGCCGTTGCTGTCGGCCCGTTGCATCGAACGGGGTTTCGAGCTGCACATGGGCGGCAACCAACCCATGACGCTGTGCTGCCGCGAATTGATCAACTGCGCGGGGCTGTCCGCTCCCGAGGTGGCGAGCAGCATCGTCGGGCTGCCTGGGCAATTCATTCCCCGGGCGTATCTGTGCAAGGGCAGTTATTTCAGCTTCAGTGGCCGGGCGCCGTTTCTCCACCTCGTGTATCCGGCCCCGGAGAGCGCCGGACTGGGTGTGCACATGACCCTGGACCTTGGCGGGCAGGCGCGCTTCGGCCCGGATGTCGAATGGGTCGAGCACATCGATTACCGCGTCGAGCCTCACAGGGCCGAGGGCTTCTATCAGGCGATCCGCCGCTATTGGCCGGGTTTGCCGGACAACAGCCTGCAACCGGCCTACAGCGGCATTCGCCCGAAAATCAGCGGGCCGACTGAGCCGGCTGCCGACTTTCTCATCAGCGCTCGCGCCGAACATGGGGTGCCGGGGCTGGTCAATCTGTTCGGCATCGAATCACCGGGGCTGACCAGTTGCCTGGCACTCGCCGAACACGTGGTGAAACGCCTGGACGACCGATGATCAGGGCTGGCACTGCCGGGCGGCCATCGGGTCTATGCTAGGGGGTGCGCTTACCGCCATCGGAGAACTCTGATGATCACCGTACGCACTGCCTGCCTGCTGGCCGATTACAAACGCTGGGCCAATCAGCGCCTCTTTGACAGCCTCGCGGCGCTCCCTCCGGGCGAAGTCAAAAAAGAACGGGTGTCGGTGTTCAAAAACATGATCGGCATCCTTAATCACGTCTACGTGGTCGATTGCATCTGGCAGGCGCACCTCGAAGGCCGGGGACATGGCTTCAAGACCTCGCACGACCTGCTGCATGCCGACCTGTCCGAACTGCGCATGGCGCAAAAAGCCATCGATCGCTGGTACTGCGACTGGAGCGCCCGGCAAACCGATGCCTCCCTGGACAAGCCCCTGGAATTCACCTTTGTCTCGGGTGAAAGCGGCACCATGAGCGCCGGCGCGATGCTGATGCACGTGGTCAACCACGCCAGCTATCACCGTGGCTGGGTGGTGCAGATGTACTTCGAGATTCCGGCCATGCCACCGGTGACCGACATGCCGGTGTACCTGCGCGACTCCGAGCCGGTGTTCCTGCAGGCGATCAATGCCCCGATAGTGGCGCCGCCATGTGCTGTGCAATTTTCCAGTGCGACGAGTGTTTTGCCGGATCGCTATCGTTGAGTTCCGTTGCAGACCATTGACCGCTTTCACAGCACAATGGCGAGGGTGCAGGCCAAGCTACTGAGGCGAATCAAGCTGATCCAGTGCCCGGTTCACCGCCAGTTCATCCAGCATGATTACCTGCACAATGCCCAGCAGGGCATTGCGGCTCGATTCGGTACTGAGTGCGCACAAGTCGGCGGACTCTGGCGTACACGTAAGCAACGGCGCAAGCGACCGTAGCTTTCATGAAGTAGCTCTGACAGCCGTAAAACACCCTTCGAGACGAGTGAACTGCCCCTTGTTCCGAGCGGCGGCTACACTCTTTCCGACCTTTTCGCGCTGTGTCCGAGCGTACTGCCTTACCCTTTGCTGGAGCTTGAACATGAAAATTGATTTGAGCGGAAAACTCGCAATTGTCAGCGGCAGCACTGCCGGCATCGGCCTGGGCATCAGCAAGGCACTGGCCGAGGCTGGCGCCACCGTGGTGGTGGTCGGCCGCGACACGGCCAAGGTCGAGCAGGCAATGGCGAGCATTCGCCAGCGTTTTCCTGCTGCGCAATTGCGTGGGGTGACCGCTGACCTCGGCACCGTTCAGGGCGCCGAAAAACTGTTCGTCGCCGAACCGCGGGCGGACATCCTGGTGAACAACCTCGGGATCTTCAACACCGTGGATTTCTTCGACGCCCCGGACAGTGAGTGGACGCGCTTCTACGAGGTCAACGTGATCTCCGGCGTGCGCCTGTCCCGGCATTACACGCCGGACATGGTCAAGCAGGGCTGGGGGCGGGTGATCTTCCTGTCTTCGGAATCCGGCGTGGCGACCCCGGCGGACATGATCAACTATGGCGTGACCAAAAGCGCCAACCTGGCGGTGTCCCATGGCCTGGCCAAACGCCTGGCCGGCACCGGCGTGACGGTCAATGCGATCCTGCCCGGCCCGACCTTTACCAATGGCCTGGAAGACATGCTCAAGGACGCCACGGCCGAGTCCGGACGCAGCGCCCGGGACGAAGCCGATGCGTTCGTGCGCAAGGCCCGGCCGACATCGATCATCCAGCGCGTGGCGGATGTCGAGGAAGTCGCCAATCTGGTGGCCTACATCGCTTCGCCGTTATCCTCGGCCACCACCGGTGCCGCCTTGCGGGTCGACGGCGGTGTCGTCGACAGCCTGGCCATCTGAGCCCCAAAAACTTTGAGAGAGCCCCCGACCTGGCAACTGCATCATCAACGATCGAGGTCCCGGCATCGGCCGATCAGGTCTGGCAATTGATTGGCGGTTTCAACTCGCTGCCGGACTGGATTCCGTTCATTCCCAAGAGCGAGCTCAGTGAAGGTGGGCGGGTACGCCGGCTGGAAACCGGCGATGGCGCGGTGGTAGTCGAGCGCTTGCCCCTGTGGGAGCGAGCAAGCTCGCTCCCACAGGTACTGTGTCCGCTCAGGCAGATTTTTATCAGGCCTGCGGAATCAGACTCTCCCGACAATCAAGCACCAGCCGCGCGCCACCCAGTTCGCTATTGCCCACCTCCAGGGTAAACCCGTGCAGGCTGACAATCGCCGCGACGATGGACAGCCCCAGCCCGAAGCCGCTTTTGTGATTGCCCGCTTCGGCGCGATAGAAACGCTGGAACACCGCTTCACGTTCCGCCTCGGGAATGCCCGGGCCGGAGTCGAGCACTTCGATTCGTGTGTGCCCGCCGTCATTGACCCCGCGCAGGATCACCGCGCCGCCGGGCGGGGTGAATTTGATCGAGTTACTGAGCAGGTTCGCCACCGCTTCGAACATCAGTGCGCGGTCGCCATGGAGGGGCGGCAATGACGCGGGCAGGTGCAACTGGAACACCAGGTCGTCGTCTTCCGCCAGGGGCAGGTAGAACTCATGCAGTTCTTGCAGCAGCGCCACCGGGTCCACTTGCACGAATCCGGAGCGACGCTGGCGGTCTTCCAGTTCGGAGATCCTCAGCAAGCCACGGAAACGCGCCATCAGCGTATCGGCCTCGGCCAGTACCAGGTCCAGTTGCATGGCCTGCGGCGAGCCTTCGCCGGCTTGCTGTTGCATGCGGTATAGCTGCGCGCGCAGACGGGTCAGGGGCGTGCGCAGGTCATGGGCGATGTTGTCGCACACGCCCTTGACCTCGTTCATCAAGCGCTCGATGCGTTCGAGCATGGCGTTGACGATGGCGGCGAGCATGTCCAGTTCGTCACGCCGATTGGACAGTGGCAAGCGCCGGCTCAGGTCGCCGGCGACAATGGCTTCGGCACTGGCCTGAATCCCGCGAATGCGCCGCAACGGCCGGCGGCGCAGCAAATACCAGCCAACGATGCCCGGCACGATGGTCAGGGTCATACCCCAGAACAAGGCGTGAAGGATGATCCGGGTCACGGCGAACAACGATCCGTTGTCGCGTACCAGCACCAGCCAGCGGCCGTCGAGGGTGCGGGTCGCCACGGCGTCGCAACTGTCGGCGGGCAGCGTCTGTTCGTCGCTGTCGTCGGAGGCATCGCAATCGAGCAGCATGTGGATCTTGCCATCGAGCGGCAAGCCGTCCGGAATGTAGCGCAAGGCGCCGCTGAGGTAGCGGTGTTGAGCATCGAACAGGCCGTAGGCGTCGATGCCGCGGATGTCGAAGGTCATACTCACGGCGAGGGCGTCCACCAGTTGCTCGCCGGAGAAGCGCGAAAACAGGTGCTGGCGTTGCATCAGCGAATGCTTGGCCAGGTTGTCCAGGTAAGCGGAAACCTCGTAGTACATGACCCCCATGAGGATCCCGCTCCAGATCACGAACAGCGAACTGTAGAGCGCCAGCAGACGGCTGCTGGAAGAACGCCAGCCTTTAGACGGGTTCGGCAATGACATAACCCGAGCCTCGCACGGTCCGAATCAGTGGGGCATTGCCAGGCGGGTCGATCTTTTTGCGCAGACGGCCGATGTGGACGTCGATCAGGTTGGTGCCGGGGTCGAAGTGGTAACCCCAGACCTCTTCGAAAATCATCATCCGCGAGAGGATTTGCCCGGTATTGCGCATCAGGAATTCCAGCAGTTTGTATTCGGTGGGCAATAGCGTCAGCAGTTGACCGTCGCGGCTGGCTTCGTGGCTGATCAGGTTCAGCTCCAGATCCGCCACCCGCAGCGTGGTGGCCTGGGCGGTCACGGTGTTCTGCCGACGCAGCAGGACTTCGACCCGGGCGGCCATTTCATCGGTGGCGAAGGGTTTGGTCAGGTAGTCGTCGCCGCCGGCGCGCAGGCCGCGTACGCGCTCATCGACGTCGGACAGTGCGCTGATCATCAGGATCGGCGTGGCCACGCCCATGGTCCGCAGCGTGGTGACAATCGCCAGGCCATCGAGCTCGGGCAACATGCGGTCGAGGGTGATCAGGTCATAGTTGCCGTTGACCGCACGTTCCAGCCCTTCGCGGCCATTGTCGACCCAGTCGACGTCGAGGCCGTGGCTACTCAGTTCAGCGACAATTTCCCGGGCGGTCACGGCGTCGTCTTCGATGGTCAAGATGCGGGTCATAGGGCTGGCCTGATAAGCAGTTCAATACGAAGTTGCGAGCATTTTGCCAAGAATTGCCCGCGACTTAATAAATTAACTTTCATCTAGCCCGCGATAGCGGGCTGACAGGCAATTCATGTGTTGACTGACACGACGCCATCGCGAGCAAGCTCGCTCCCACAACGGATTGTTGTCGAACACAAAGCTCGCGTACGACGAAAATTACTGTGGGAGCGAGCTTGCTCGCGATGACGGCAGAACAGGCAAAGTGAATCCGTCAGTCAATCGGCGTACTGACAAACACCTCAAGCCCCTCGGCATACGTCGTGAATGCGGCGATCCGCGGAAACCGCGCCGCACTCACCTGGTCCGGCACCACCAGGTTGGTGAAGCTCCAGGCCACTGCCAGGGTGATGCCGTCCTGCCCAATCGCACCGTCAGTCTTCAGCGGCTGCTTTTCCAGCTCCCGCTCCAGCGCCGAATAGGCTGCCGTCAGTTGTCCTTCGACCCGCTGCACCCAGGGCTCGAATTGAATATCCTCAGGCCGCAGGTTGCGCTCGTAGTAAAGCTGAACGGATTTTTCGCTGGCGGCCAGGGCCAGGCCGATCAGGCGCAACGCGCGCAGGCGCTGACCCGGTTCGACGGGCATCAGGCTGTTGCCGGCCAGGGTTTCCAGATAGTCGATGATCAGTGTCGAGTCTATCAACACCTCACCGTCATCCAGCACCAGGGTGGGCGCCTTGACCACCGGGTTGATCTGCTGGAATTGTTCGAAGTGGCGGAACACCGAGACCGGTCGGTGTTCCAGCGCGATTCCCAGGCATTTGGCAGAAATGGCGGCGCGCCTGACATAGGGCGAGTCCAGCATACCGATCAGCTTCATGGTCCTTTCCTTTATATGGCCATTTCGGGAGGGACAACCTTAGCTGAGGTTCGCGGCCCTGCAAATGACCGTGAATAATGCCCGGTGCCAGCCGTTTGTCTTCTATATACAGCCGCTCGATTGAATTTCTTGCTATAAACGCACTCCGATTACCGCCTCAAAGCCTGCCTTAGAGCATTTTCAGGGCTTTGTCGGACAAATTCGCAGTCTTTTCGGTTGCTGAGGCCTCAAGTCGGCCGTAGACTGCCGCCCCTCGTAAATTGAGTGCCGGGTGGCGCTTGGAACAAACGGCGCCTTTCCGATGGCCTGCCCAGGTCTGCCGGAACGCTCCCTTATTCGCCTTAATGCACGTTTTTTTATAGAGATATCAATGACAAAGGACAAGTTGCTGGCCATGCCGGCGGATGACTACATGAATGCCGAGCAACATGCTTTTTTCTCCGAGCTGTTGCAGAACATGAAAGTCGAAACCCATGAGCGCATCGAGCAGAACCGCATCGCCATCGAAAGCCTGGACACCCCGGCCGATCCGGCAGACGCGGCCTCGGTCGAAGAAGAACGCACCTGGCTGGTGAATGCGATCGATCGCGACCAGCGCATGCTGCCTCAGTTGGAACAAGCCCTTGAGCGCATCAAGGAAGACAGCTTCGGCTGGTGCGACGACAGCGGCGAGGCGATTGGCCTCAAGCGCCTGCTGATCAGCCCGACCACCAAGTACTGCATCGAAGCTCAGGAACGTCACGAGCAAATCGACAAGCACCAGCGTCAGGCCTGATTCTGCGAGGCAGCCCCTTTGATCCGGGCTGCCTTGAAAAGATCGCAGCCTGCGGCAGCTCCTACGCAATTGAAGTTGGGCGCTGTTGCAGGCTGCGATCTTCGTTTTCTGCCGTCTTCGATTTCCCGGTTCTTCTATTGATCTGCTGCAACGTTCGCGACTAAAGGCTCATGGATAATGGCTTTATGGTGGCGTTTAATGCGAAGACAACAATTAGAAGCTTTACGGGGTGACGATGATGACAAGAGACGGGTCTCTGGTTGCGGCAGTGCCCGCACCCGTGCTGTTGCCGAAAAACCGCTGGCTGACGCCAACGCTGCAAAGCATCGCCCTGATGCTGTTGTTATGTGGCATGACGCTGGGCGGATGGTCGCTCTACCTTGGCCTGCCCCTGGCCATATTGATTGTCTGGCTGCCTCGCCTGCGCGCGCGCGCGACCCCTGAGGCTGCTGCCCCCGCCAACCGCGATGCCATCGGCGAGTTGGCTCGCGATCTTTCCTGCACCACCAGCCATAACGCACTGTCGGCCGCCGGCGTGGCGTTTTCGGTTCGGCAACTGGCGGACAAACTGCAATCGCAGCTCACGGCGGCGGCACAGATCGTCAGCAATGCCGAGGTCATGATCACCACCGAACAGGCCACCTCGACCCTCAGTCGCCAGGCGCTCAGTGCCGCCAGCGAGGCGCATCAAAGCGGAGTGGTCGGGCGTACGGAATTGATCGAGTCCATCGCGCGCATGCATCAGCTCAGCCAGCGC
Organism: Pseudomonas sp. S2_F07; assembly: GCF_054668325.1. Classification (NCBI taxonomy): domain Bacteria; kingdom Pseudomonadati; phylum Pseudomonadota; class Gammaproteobacteria; order Pseudomonadales; family Pseudomonadaceae; genus Pseudomonas; species Pseudomonas sp. S2_F07. The sequence goes on along the minus strand of NZ_CP162758.1, from coordinate 1,458,155 downwards.
GCCAGCAACAGTCGTGAACTGATCGAAGCCTTGAGCCTGCGCAGCGATGATATCCAGAGGGTGACCCTGGTGATTCAGTCCATCGCCAGCCAGACCAATCTGTTGGCGTTGAACGCCGCGATAGAAGCGGCGCGGGCGGGGGAGCACGGTCGCGGGTTTGCCGTGGTGGCCGACGAGGTACGCGGGCTCGCCGCACGCACGGCGACCGCTACGGGGGAGGTGGGCGAAATGGTGGCCGACATCCAGCATCGCACGGCGCAGGTGGTGGAGCAGATCCGCCAACTGTCCAGCGACCTTGACTCCGGCGTCGAGCAGGTCGAGCGCACGGGCCAGCACCTGGAGAACATTGCCCGACTGGCGGCCAGCGTCGAGTCCCAGGTCGGGGAAATCGCCCAAGGGGCAGACATCAACCGTTTGCAACTCGACAGTCTGTTTCACGCCATCGGACAGATGCGCAGCGATCTGGTGGTCAGCGACCAGCAGACACAGCGCCTGGCCCAGGCGGCGGTGCAAATGGAAGGGCAAGCCGAAACCATCAGCGAGCGTCTTGCCGAAGTGGGGCTGGATGACTATCACCAGCGCATCTATGACCTGGCCCGGGAAGCCGCGAGCCAGATTGCAGCGCGTTTCGAAGCGGATATCGATGCCGGTCGAATCAGCATCGACGATCTGTTCGACCGCAATTACCAGGTCATCCCCAATACCAGCCCGACCAAGTACCAGACACGTTTCGACCGCTACACCGATCAGGTATTGCCAGCGATTCAAGAGCCGTTGTTACCGCGTCATGAAGGATTGGTGTTCGCCATCGCCTGCACCCAACAGGGGTATGTGCCGACCCACAACAAGCTGTTCAGCCAGCCGTTGACGGGAGATGCGCAGGTCGATGCCTTGCAGAACCGGACCAAACGCAAGTTCGCTGACCGCACCGGGATCCGCTGTGGCAGCCATCAGAAGGCCGTGCTACTGCAAACCTATACCCGTGATACCGGCGAGTTGATGCACGATCTTTCGGTACCGATCATGCTCAAGGGCCGGCATTGGGGTGGTTTACGCCTGGGCTACAAGCCGGAAAAGCCGCGCTAAAAAACAAGGCTGCCGGGCGACTGTTACGAATTCTGCAATTAACCTGTGCAGGGTGTTGCTGTTTCCTCGCCGGAAAACTAATTAACATGCCTACTAATTAGGTTGCTAATTAAGTTCGGAGGGGGGCAGCATGCAAGGCAAAGTTGATGTCGCGGTCATGATCGGCAGCGGGGTACCTGCCAACCTTCGCTCCATGGGACGCAAGGTTTGCTGGGTCGTGTTACTCAATGGCGAGCGCCGGGGCACGGCGTACTCCAGTCGCGACGAAGCGGAGGAGTGCAGGGCCGCCTGGCTGGCACAATTGAACGCCGAAAGTCCTGGCAGCCTGCATTGAGGTTGTCAGTGGGTCTGGTGCATGCGCAGGTTCAGGTCGTCGACCACCCGCGCCCAGTCTGCGTCTTCGCGAAGTTGTTCCTTGAGGAAGCCGGCCTGTTGCGGTGACCAGAAGTCGGCGTCGATGAGTTTCTTGTCGTCAGGCAGGAAATGGCCGGCAATGAAGTCGTCGATCGCTTTCTGGCTGGAGTCCAGGCCAAGCTGGTCGAACAGGCCTTTCAAGTCATGGGTCGGTGATTCCATCTTCATCTCCTTGCAGGTCATCAGTCGGGTCGAGGGACGAGGCGCACCCAGGATTCGAGGGCGCCGCAGCGGTGGAGTTCGATCACGATGTTCAAGTGCAACCATGAGCATAGACCGCCAACCCGATCATCAGGCTTTCAATGCGCCCGCATCGACCGCGGCCTTGAGTTCCCGGGCCGATTCCTGGGCCGCCATGGCGGCGACATCCGGGGTTTTGAACCAGCGATCCTTTTCGACCTGGTGATAGGTCACGGTCTTGAGCGGTGGTTTGGCGCGCATGACAATCACGGCCTGGAATTCACCCTCGACTTCTCTGGCTTCACCCCGGATGAAAAACTCGCCGATATCAAATTCCGTCACGTTGCAGACTTCCCTTGGAAAAACATTGTTGTTGTCAACGCAACCCGATTTTCTGCGGATCCGTTTTATTGGGCGGGCAGTATGGCAGCAGTTGCCCGTCGACGGCTGAGATAAGTCGGCGGGCAGACGAAACGTCGATAGAGGCGAGCGCGGTGGGCCTGTCAACCGTGTGATTCGAGGAGCCGGGCGAGGGCACAGGCTTCGTTATGATTGGCTCGGAAACCTCTTACACTGCCTGTAGAAATATCCTTGATGTGAAAGAAGGCAATGCCCGCCATAACCACTTGAAATCGTGGGCGGGCCGAGGCATCGGGAGCTGGTTCATGTAGGGCGAGCCTTGTCGGGTGCGGGGCCGGTGCTGTTTCCGAATCAGGCACCAAGGGATAGGCAAAGTGTGTCAGCGTGCACATATGAAGTCCTTTTCATTGTTTTACCGACGTATGTACGTCGTTTTGGCTAGTCTCCAAGAGCATCGCTGCTCTAGAATCACCCCTACTGGTGGGTGAATGATGTTTATCTAAAGCAATTTTTTGCGGACGATATGTAGGAAAAGTTTTTTTCTTGATGAGATTTTTCCCCGAAGTTGATAGTCCATAATTTTCCGGCAGCAGGAAGGGCGTTTTCCTTCAGTCTGTGGCGAACACCAGTCAGGACGACGCGAGTGACGTTCCAGTAGTCTTCTCAAGCTTCGTGATGAATGAGTGCACTGCTCATTCAGGACTCTCAACCCGGGTTCTTTGGCTACACCTTCGGCATTGCCGCTTTTTTGGCTGTGCGTTCATTTTTCGCGCACGGCACCATTATTCAGATGTGGGGATGTTTCCTTGGCAGTAAGTAATCTCGATATGCATGCCTTGTTTGTGCTGGGTGATTTGCGCGCAAAGCTGGTCAAGCAGTTTCAGTCTCGTTTCGTTTACATCACCGAACAGAACGCCGAAGGCATCTACATTGCCGAAATCGACACCGAATCAGCCCTGGTGGTGGACGACAAGCCCGGACTCAAGCTCAAGGTCGGCGACCATTTCAGCGCGTCCGTGCTGCCCAGTCGCGAAGGCGGCAAGCTGGACATCAAGTTCCGCGACATCAAGCTGACGGTTTACGGAATAGGCGACTACGCCTTCGTGACGACGGCCGACGGTCAGGGAATCGTGTTCAAGGAAGGTCACAGCGTGGTGATGGTGTTCGCCGCCCATCAACAGTTGCAGGAAGGCCTGACCAAGACCCTCAAGGCCGTGACGGCCAAAGCGGCCAAGTGGCGCAAAGGCGAGCTGGTGACCTTCAAGGCCAGCGAGTGATGACCCTGACCCGCGCCGATTTCCACGAGCAGAACCTGGCCAGCGCTCAAGACGAAGCGCGGCGGCTGTTCGGGCAGAAGACCATTCTGCAAGGAGCCTGGCTGAACTGGGTGGCGTCACAGCTTTACCAACTGCAACCGGCGCCATACGCCAGCATGGTCAGACGAGAACTGATGCGTTTGCAGGACACTGGCGAAAACTGATCCACGCACCTCGAAAGCAGGAACCTCTACTACAGTCATTGGACTGAGTATTCAGAGGCTTCGCGGTCTACTGCCAGGCCATCCTGCTATTGCTGTGAACAGCACGAGGTGCAAAAGCATGAACGGATTTCGACAGTTGCTGGCTGCGGTCCTGGCCACTTTCGGTTTGCTGGCGACACCCGTCCCGGTGTCTGCCGCCCAGACGCCGATCCACTTCGCCGACCTGAACTGGGAAAGCGGCAGCCTGATTACCGATGTCCTGCGCATCATTGTCGAGAAGGGCTACGGGCTGCCGACCGACACCTTGCCGGGCACCACCATCACCCTGGAAACCGCGCTGGCCAACAATGACATCCAGGTCATTGGCGAGGAGTGGGCCGGTCGCAGCCCGGTGTGGGTCAAGGCGGAAGCCGAAGGCAAGGTCGTCAGCCTCGGCGACACGGTCAAGGGCGCTACCGAAGGCTGGTGGGTGCCGGAGTATGTGATCAAGGGCGACCCGGCCAAGGGCATCAAGCCGCTGGCACCGGACCTGCGCAGCGTCAGTGACCTGCCAAAATACAAAGACGTGTTCAAGGACCCGGAAGCGCCGACCAAGGGACGATTCCTCAACAGTCCCATCGGCTGGACCTCGGAAGTGGTCAACAAACAGAAGCTCAAGGCCTACGGGCTGGACGACAGCTACGTGAACTTCCGCAGCGGTTCGGGGGCGGCTCTGGATGCCGAGATCAGTTCGTCAATTCATCGTGGCAAGCCGGTGCTGTTTTACTACTGGTCGCCCACGCCGTTGCTCGGCCGCTTCAAGCTGATTCAACTCGAAGAGCCGCCGTTCGACGCCGAAGCCTGGAAGACCCTGACCGACGCCGACAACCCCAATCCACGGCCGACTCGTTCTTTGGCCTCCAAGCTGTCGATCGGTGTGTCCACCCCCTTCCAGAAGCAATATCCGCAGATTGCCGAGTTCTTTGCCAAAGTCGACTTTCCGATCGATCCCTTGAACAAAGCACTGGCCGAGATGAGCGAGAAACATACGCCACCGCGTCAGGCAGCGCAGGCGTTCATGAAGGCTCATCCGGACGTCTGGCGGGCCTGGCTGCCCAAGGACGTGGCGGATAACGTCTCCGCCACCCTGTAGGAGCTGGCGCAGGCTGCGATGTTTTGATCTTGTCTAAAAAAAGCAAAATCAAAACATCGCAGCTGGCGGCAGCTCCTACAATGTTCTGTTCATATCCCTTTCAAGGATCTCTGAACCATGACCCTGTTGTTGGCTCAGTCGCTGGTGACGATCTTCGCCGTGATCAGTCTGGTGCATGTGTATTGGGCGTTGGGTGGCGAGTGGGCGGCGGTGGCGGCGGTCCCGCAAGTACCGCTGGAGGGCACTGCGCAACTGAGGCCAGCGTTCAAGCCGCGAGGCTGGATCACCCTCGTGGTGGCCGGGTTGTTGCTGTTGATTGCCGTGCTGGTGTGCTTGCGGGTGGGTTGGTGCCTGCCACCCTTGCATCACTGGTCGTTGCAGTGGGTGATCAGCGCGATCGCGATTTTGCTGTTTGCCCGGGCCATTGGCGATTCGGAACTGGTGGGTTTTTTCAAAGAGGTCAAAGGATCGAGGTTCGCCCGGCTCGACACCTGGGTTTACTCGCCATTGTGTGTGGTGCTGGGGGCGGGGTTGTTGGCGGTGGCCTGGATTTGAGACAGACCGGTCTTGCTGTGTTGGCTGGTCTATAGCCTTCGCGAGCAAGCCCGCTCCCACAGGGATTGCGCTGAACCCTGTGGGAGCGGGCTTGCCCGCGAAGAGGCCGGTCCAGTCAATACAAAATTTTGGTTTAACTACCGCTCTCACTCCGCCGGCTGCTCACTTCGGCCGGTACATCATCCCCGGCCATGCGTTTGCGAAACAGCGCCGCCCGGGCCAGCAGCAAGGTCGTCACCGGCACGGTAATCGCCAGCAGGATCGGAATCAGCCAGGCGTGCAATACCGGCGCGGACTTGAGTGCCGAAAAATAGATGATCGAAGCCAGCGCCACGCACCAGGTCCCGAGCGTCGAGGCCAGGGCGGGTGGGTGCATGCGCTGGAAGTAGTCTTTCATGCGCAGCAGGCCCGTGGCGCCGATCAAAGTAAACAGGCTGCCGAGTACCAGCAGGATCGCCACCGGGATCTCCACCCACAACGACAATGGCATATTCATTCGATCACCTCGCCACGCAGCAGGAATTTCGCCAGGGCGAACGAGCCGACGAAACCGAACAGGGCGATCAGCAACGCCGCCTCGAAGTAGGTGTCACTGGCATAGCGAATGCCCAGCGCGAGCATCATCAGCATCGCGACGATGTACAGGTAGTCCAGCGCCAGGACCCGATCCTGGGCCGACGGCCCCTTGAACAGGCGGATCAGGGTCAGGATCATCGCCAGGGAAAAGAAGAACAGGCTCAACAGGATCGCGTTCGACAGCAAGGGGCTCATTCGAAGATCTCCATCAACGGACGTTCGTAGGTCGTCTTGAAGTGCTGGATGAACAGCACCTCGTCGTCCAGGTCGAAGACGTGCAACAGCAGAATGCTGCGGTCCAGCGCCAGTTCCGACCAGACCGTACCGGGTACCACCGTAGTGATCATCGACAGCGCGGCCAGGCCGTTGGCGTTACGCAAGTCCAGCGGCACCTTGATGAATTGCGAGCGGGGCGGGCGGCGACTGGCATTGAGCACGCTCCAGGCCACGGCGAGGTTGGACACCAGCACATCGCGCCCGACCAGCAGGATCAACCGCAGGATTACCATGGGACGACGGATGCGCACCGGCAGCGGACGCAGCCTGCGCATCATCAGTGGCGCACAGAAGCCCAGCGCGGCACCCAGCAGCAGGTTGCCGGGGCTGATCGACAGGTTCAGCAACAGCCACAGCAGCCACAGGGCCAGCGACAGCAAGGGTGCCGGAAACAGGCGCTTCATGGCTGTACCTCCTGCGGGGCCACGGCCGACGGGCTCGGTACAACGCGTGTGTCGAGCACCGCCATCACGTATTGCTGCGGGTTGTACAAGGCATCGGCGGCGGCCTGGGTGTAACGCAGCAGCGGATCGGCTTTGAAGGTCAGTGCAATGCTCAAGCCCAGCAGGGCGAAGATCGGCACGCATTCCAGGCGTCGCAGCAGGGGCGATGGTCGTTCCGCTGGCGTCCAGAAACGCTGGATGCCCAGGCGCGAGAATGCGATCAGCGACGCCAGCCCCGACACAATCAACAACACCAACAGGCCCCAGGCGCCCTTGGAAACCGGTACGTCGCCGCTGTTACCCAGGCCCAGGGGATTGAGCAGGGCGCCGATCAACCCGAGTTTGCCGATAAAGCCCGAGAGCGGCGGCATGCCGATGATCAGCAAGGCGCAGGCGATGAAGCTCAGGCCGAGAAACGCCATGGTCCAGGGAATCACCTGGCCGACCACGGCTTTCTGGTCGTCGTCGAGGTTGGTGCCTTTGGGCGGGTGCAGGGATTCCAGGGGACGGGGCAGCAGTTCGGCTTCATCTTCGAGCAGGATTTCGTTGGCCGAGCGTGAGCGCTCGATCAGTTCGGCCAGCAGGAACAGGGCGCTCAACGCCAGGGTGGAACTGAACAGGTAGAACAGCGCCGCGCCAACCAGGTTCGGCTGGGCGAAACCGATGGTCGACAACAGAATGCCCGCCGACACCAGGATGCTCAGGCTGGCCATGCGCTCCAGTCGCTGCGCGGCGAGGATCGCAATGGCGGCGCAGACGATGGTCGCCATGCCGCCGTAGATCAGCCAGTCGCCGCCAAAGAACGCCGAGGCCCCGGCCTGGGCGGAAAACAGCAGCGTCCACAGGCGCAGCAAGGTGTACACGCCGACCTTGGTCATGATCGCGAACATCGCCGCCACCGGCGCGCTGGCCGAGGAATAGGCCGGCACCAGCCAGAAGTTCAGCGGCCACATGCCGGCCTTGGCCAGGAACGCGATGGCCAGGATCCCCGCGCCCGCGTGAAGCAAGCCGCGATCAGCTTCGGACACCAGCGGGATTTTTACCGCCAGGTCAGCCATGTTCAGGGTGCCGGTGACCCCATAGATCAGCGCCGCGCCAATCAGGAACAGCGACGAGGCCAGCAGGTTGATCGAGATGTAATGTAACCCCGACGACACCCGCGCCCGGCCCGAACCGTGGAGCATCAACCCATAGGACGCGGCCAGCAGCACCTCGAAGAACACGAACAGGTTGAACAGGTCAGCAGTGAGGAACGCGCCGTAAAGGCCCATCAACTGGATCTGGAACAGCGCGTGAAAACTCGAACCTGCGCTGTCCCAGCGTGCCATGGCGAACAGCAGGGCACTGACACCGATGATGCCGGTCAGCACCAGCATCAGCGCCGACAGGCGATCGACCACCAGCACCAGGCCGAACGGCACTTGCCAGTTGCTCGGCAGGTACACACCGATGGAGCCGGGCACGCCGGTGGTCTGCGTCCATTGCAGCAACGCCACGGCAATGCCCAGGCCGAGCAGGCTGGAGAACAGATTGATCTTCGCCTTGAGCGGCCGGTGCTTCTCGCCGAGCATCAGCATGATCGCGGCGGTCAGCAGTGGCAGCAGGATGGGCGCGACGATCAGGTGAGTCATCGCCATCATTCCCTGGGCTCCCGGCCATCCACATGGTCGGTGCCGGTCAGGCCCCGGGAGGCCAGCAGCACCACCAGGAACAGCGCGGTCATGGCGAAGCTGATGACGATCGCCGTCAGCACCAGCGCCTGCGGCAACGGGTCGGTGTAGTGCAACAGGTCCTGCGGCACGCCGTCCTTGATGATCGGCTCCTTGCCGATGAACAGGCTGCCCATGCTGAAGATGAACAGATTGACGCCGTAGGACAGCAGGCACAGGCCCATGACCACCTGGAACGTCCGTGGGCGCAGGATCAGCCAGACGCCGGACGCGGCCAGTACGCCGATGGCGATTGCGATGACTTCTTCCATCAGACGGCTCCTTTGGCGGCAACGGATCTGGGCTGGGCGGCGGTTTTGTGGCCGCGCACCGATTGGTGGGCGAGGGCGGTGAGGATCAACAGGGTCGAGCCGACCACCACGCCGTACACACCGATGTCGAAGAACAGCGCGCTGGCCAGGTGAATGTCACCCAGCAGCGGCAATGAGAAATGCCAGGTATGAGTGGTCAGGAACGGATAGCCGACGACCATCGCGCCCAGGCCCGTGGCCGTGGCAATCATCAGTCCGGTGCCCATCCAGCGCAGTGGCCGCAGGCTCATTTGCGCCTCGACCCACTGCGTGCCGGCGACCATGTATTGCAGGATGAACGCCACCGACATCACCAGCCCGGCGACAAAGCCACCGCCCGGTTGATTGTGCCCACGCATGAACAGGTAGAACGACACCACCAGCGCCACCGGCAACAGCAGGCGCACCAGCACCGCCGGCACCATCATGAAGCCGAGCGCGGTGTCGCTGGCGTGACGCGGGTTGACCAGGTCGGTGACCACATCCGGCGCGAGCAAGCGCTGCTGGGCCGGCAGTTGCAGGCTTTCTTTCGGCGGACGGAAACGGCGTAGCAGTGCATACACGGTCAGGGCCACGGCCACCAGTACGGTGATTTCACCGAGGGTGTCGAAACCACGGAAGTCCACAAGCATCACGTTGACCACGTTGCTGCCGCCGCCTTCAGGCAAGGCGCGACTGAGGTAGAAAGAGGAAATGTCGTTGGGGGTCTGGCGGGTCAGCATGGCGTAGGCCAGCAATGCCATGCCGATACCGACCGAGGTCGACAGCAGCAAGTCGCGGATACGCCGTACCCGCGCCCGACGCAGGCTGCCCGGCAACGGCGAGACCTCCTCGATCCGTCGTGGCAGCCAGCGCAGGCCCAGCAGGATCAGCACCGTGGTCACCACTTCGACCGCCAGTTGGGTCAGGGCCAGGTCCGGCGCGGAAAACCAGACGAAGGTGACGCAAGTCATCAGGCCGCAGACGCTGACCATGGTCAGGGCGGCGAGACGGTGATACTTGGCCTGATAAGCCGCACCAAGGGCGCAGGCGATGGCCAGCAACCACAAGGTAACGAACACGATCGACCCGGGGATTTTCGGCCGGTCACCCCAGTGAAGGCTGCTGTGGAGCATGGGAATCAACCCGGCCAGCACGGCGGCGAGCACCACCAGGAACAACTGCATTTGCAGGCGCCGGGTGCCAATTCGCGGTTCCAGGCGACGGGCCAGGCGCATGATGGCGACCAGCGCGTATTCGAACAGGTGCTTGCCGTCCAGGCGACCGATGACGGGCGGCCGACCGAAGCGCCCGCGCTTGAATTGATTGCGCAGCAGCAGGTAAAGCACGGAGCCGCAGGACAAGGCGATCAGGCTCATGATCATCGGCGCGTTCAGGCCGTGCCAGATGGCCAGGCTGTACTCGGGCAGCGTGCCGCCAACCACCGGTTGCGCCGCCGCCGCGAGCAGCGGGCCGACTATCTGGGCCGGGAAGATCCCCACCAGCAGGCAAGTGAATACCAGCAACTCGACCGGTGCGCGCATCCAGCGCGGTGGCTCGTGAGGCGTGTGGGGCAGGTCGGTCGCGGGCGGACCGAAGAACACATCCACGGTGAAACGCAGGGAGTAGGCCACGCTGAAGGTGCCGGCAATGGTTGCCACGATCGGCAGGCTCAGTTCGACCCAGCGCGTGGCATTGATGAACACGGTTTCGGCGAAGAACATCTCTTTGGAAAGGAAGCCGTTGAGCAACGGTACACCGGCCATCGAGGCGCTGGCGACCATGGCCAGGGTGGCGGTAAACGGCATCAGCTTGTACAGGCCGCTGAGTTTGCGGATATCGCGGGTGCCGCTTTCGTGGTCGATGATGCCGGCAGCCATGAACAGCGAGGCCTTGAACGTCGCATGGTTGAGGATGTGGAACACCGCGGCGACGGCGGCCAGCGGGCTGTTCAAGCCCAGCAACAGGGTGATCAGGCCCAGATGGCTGATGGTCGAGTAGGCCAGCAGTCCCTTGAGGTCGTTCTGGAACATCGCGCAGTACGCCCCGAGCAACAGGGTGCAGGCACCGGCGCCGCTGACGATGTAGAACCATTCTTCACTGCCCGATAGCGAAGGCCATAGCCGTGCAAGCAGAAAGACCCCGGCCTTGACCATGGTCGCCGAGTGCAAATACGCCGACACGGGCGTCGGCGCGGCCATGGCGTGGGGCAGCCAGAAGTGAAAGGGAAATTGCGCACTTTTGGTCAGGGCGCCGATCAGGATCAGGGGCAACAGGATCGGGTAGAGGGCATGGGCGCGAATAAGGTCGCCGGCGGCCAGGACCTTGTCCAGGTCATAGCTGCCGACCACATGGCCAAGCAGCATGACCCCCGCCAGCAGGCACAAACCGCCCGCACCGGTCACCATCAACGCCATGTAGGCGCCGCGCCGGGCATCGGCGCGATGGTGCCAGTAGCCGATCAACAGGAACGAGAAGAGGCTGGTCAGCTCCCAGAAAAACACGATCTGGATCAGGTTGCCGGAAATCACCAGGCCAAGCATGGCGCCCATGAAGGCCAGGAAAAACGCGAAGAATCGCGGCACCGGATCGTTCGGCGACATGTAGTAGCGGGCGTACAGCGAAACCAGGGTGCCGATGCCCAGCACCAGCATGGAGAACAGCCAGGCGAAACCGTCCATGCGCAGGACGAAGTCCAGGCCCAGGCTGGGCAGCCATGAAAACTCTTCGCGAATGACGCCGCCATCGGCGATCTGCGGGTACAGGAAGGCGACCTGAACGGTGCCGATCAGGGCGATCAGGCCAGCCAGCAGGGATTCGGCGTTACGGGCATTGTGCGGCAGCACGGCCGCCAAACAGCTGCCTATGAAAGGCAGAAGCAGTAGAACTATCAGGGACATAGGCTTCTAATCTGCGGAAGTTTGTGAAGCATCATACGTGCCAGCTCCCGGATCACCAAACGCCAAGCTGTCGCAGAATCCTACACGGTAGACGGAAATGCCCTGTTTAACATTGTTTCATTGGGAGGCAAAAAAGATCGCAGCCTGCGGCAGCTCCTACAAAGTACGCATTTCAATGTAGGAGCTGCCGCAGGCTGCGATCTTTTGATCTTTAATGCTTCAGTTGCCGCTTTCGCTTTCCAGCACTTCATCAACCGCCGTAGCCTTACCCTTGGTCCTCAACTCACTGACTATCACCGCCGCTACAATCAACCCGGCCCCGACCAGGGCAATGGCCGGCAAGCGTTCCCCGGCAATGCGCCCGACAATCCCGGCCCACACCGGCTCGCCGGCATAGATCAGCGTGGCGCGGGTCGGTGACACACTTTTCTGTGCCCAGTTCATCGCCACCTGAATCGCCGCGCTCGCCGCCCCCAGGCCCAGCGCGCTGCACAACAGCAACCAGGAGAAGTCCGGTATCGCTTCGTTGGTCGGCACCACCATCAGGAACGACAGCACCGAAGTGACCGCCAGTTGCACCACCGTCACCCGGCGCACATCGACCTGGCCGGCATAGGTGCTGATCAGGATGATCTCGGCCGCAATGGCCACGGCACTGATCAAAGTGGCGATTTCACCGGGGCTGAAGTTGAAAGACGCACCGGACGGCCCGGACAACAGCATCAACCCGGTAAAGGCCAGCATGATGCCGATGCTTGGCATCAACCCCGGACGCCGTCCCAGCACCAGCCATTGCAGCAACGGCACAAACGGGACGTACAGCGCGGTAATGAATGCCGATTGGCTGCTGGGAATGCTCTGCAACCCGACCGTCTGCAAGCCGTAGCCGAGCATGATGGCCACGCCGATAAACGCCCCGGCCTTGAGTTCGAGCAGGGTCAGCTCGCGCAGGTGACGCCAGGAAAACAGGGCGACGATGCTTGCGGCGGCGGCAAAGCGCAGGCCGACGAAAAACATCGGGCCGCTGACGGTCATCGCATGCTGCACCAGCAGGAAGGTACCGCCCCAGACCATGGTGATCAGCACCAGCACGCATTCGGCCTTGCTGAACCTTGTAAAACGGGAGGAAGCCATTGGGGAGTTCACCGACGTCATGACCTTGCACGCTACTGGAGGGGGACGCACAATGCGTCGTATGTTGCGCAGTATACTGCCCAACCCCACTCAGTGAGCAATATAGTGCACAAAGATTCTACCCAACGGGCATCGGTCCTCCAGCACGTCAGTCAAAACGTCCGTCGTTTGCGTCATGCCGCCGAACTGAGCCAGACGGCGCTGGCCGAAAAGTCCGGTGTCAGCCGTCGCATGCTGGTGGCGATCGAGGCGGGGGAAAAGAACGTCAGCCTGACCACCCTCGACCGGGTGGCCGAAGCCCTCGACGTCGCCTTCAGTGATCTGATCCAGGCCCCCGACGCCCGGGATCCCAGCCGTATCAACGAACTGGCCTGGACCGGCACGATCCCCGGCAGCAGGGCGGTGTTGCTCTCCAAGGCCCAGGCCAGCCGCGAAGTCGAGCAGTGGGAGTGGTGCCTGCAGCCGGGCGAGGTGTATCCGTCGGAACCGGACGCCGATGGCTGGAGCGAGCAGATTTATGTCTTCGAAGGTTGCCTGACCGTTATGCTCGGCGACCAGGCGCAGAATATCGCGGCGGGTGAATTCTTCATGTTCGCCAGCAACCAGCCGCACTGTTATCGCAACGACGGGGCGGTGGCGGCGAAGTTTGTGCGTAATGTGGTGATCTGAACAGGGAGTGCACGATGGGCCAGAACTTGACCAATGACGCCGATATCCTGATTGTCGGCGGCGGCCTCAGTGGCGCGATGCTGGCGGCGCAGTTGATGCGTTTGCCGGGCCGGCGCCGGGTGCTGGTGTTCGAGCCCCGGGCCGAGTTGGGGCGGGGTGAAGCCTACAGCGCGGTGGAACCGGGCCATACCCTTAACGGCAACGCGGCGCGGATGAGTGTTGACCCGGACAACGCCGACGACCTGACCCAATGGTTGACCGGGTACATCGAGGCGGGCGGCTGGCCGGAGTCGGATCAGCAGCACGTGCCGATCAGCGAACTGTTTCCGCCACGGGGCGTATTCGGCCTGTACGCCCGGCAACGCCTGGCCGAAGCGCAGGCGGTGGGCGCCTTGAACGGCTCGACGGTCGAGCATGTGCAGGCCGAAGTGGTCGACTTGCAAGCCGATGCCGATGCCGTGCGGTTGACCTTGAGCGACGGCCGATGCGTGCAGGGCGCGTTTGCGGTACTGGCCACCGGGATGTTTCCCGCCGCGCGTACGCCACAAACCCGCTCCAGCGGCTTGAATGCGGCGGCCCTCGATCCGTGGGACGTGACAGCCATGCAGCGACTCGATCCGCAATCGACGGTCATGATCATCGGCTCGGGCCTGACCATGGTCGACGCCGTGGTGTCCCTGGAGCAGGCCGGGCATCGCGGGCCGATCGAAGTGTTTTCCCGCCATGGCCTGCTGCCCCATGTGCGCCGCCAGCCGCCGGCCTGGGTGGACTTTCTCGCTGAAGATCAAAACATCCGCACACCCCGACAGTTGATGCGTGAACTGCGTCGCCACTGCCGGGACGCCATCGCCCTGGGCATCGACTGGCAAGCGCCACTGGACACGGTGCGGGCACACATCGGCCGCTTGTGGCATCAGGCGACGGATATACAGCGTCGGCAGTTCGTGCGACATGTGCGACCGTGGTGGGAAAGCCACCATCACCGCTCGCCACCCTTGAGCGCCGAACTGGTGGAGCGCTTGTATAAAGAAGGGCGGTTACGTATTCACGCAGCCTCTTACCAGGGCCTTGAGCCCTCGCTGAATGGCGAGGTGAGTATTCGCCTTCGACGGCGCGGCGAGGCGCAGACCTGCGTGGTCAGCGGTGCCGCCCTGATCAATTCCAGCGGTATCGAGTACGACTGGCGCCGGGTCGCGAGACCGTTGCCACGGCAACTGCTTGCCCGTGGCCTGGTCCGGCCCGGGCCCTTGGCTCTGGGCATCGCCGCAGAAGTCGATGGCGCGGTCCTGGACGCCGAGGGTCATCCCGCCAGTCGTCTGTTTGCCATGGGCCCGCCGTTGCGCGGGATGTGGTGGGAAAGTACCGCCGTCACCGACGTGGCTAGCCAGGCCAAGGCGTTGGCCGGGCGGCTGACGGGACTCGTCGATCAGGTTGTGGGTATGAGTACATATCCGTTTCCTTATTAACGGCGGCTGGTGGTTTCGCCCTTACGGCGAGTCACTTTTTTTACAAGCGCCTAAAAAAAGTAACCCAAAAAACGCTCGCCCCGAACGTACGGCCCCTCGCCTGGGCTCGTGGTTCCTTCGCTCCGGCATTCATCCGGGGGCATCGCCTCCGGTCGGCTTCGCTCGACCTCCTCTCGATGTGTTCGGCTGCGCCGAACGGCGCTGCGCGCCCACCCCCGGATGAACGCCTCCACTCAGCCTGCCGAGGGGGCGGGTGGATCAAGATCAAGAGCTGCAGGCGAGCTAACGCTCGGCCTGTTGAGTGGTTAGAAGCGTGGGTGTACGCCGATCTGCTTTTGCTCTTCTGTGGGGGCGGGGGGGGGCGGCGCTCCCACATTATTTGAGCAGTGTCGAGCGCAAAATCCGTGTACAACCGCGTCCCCTGTGGGAGCGAGCTTGCTCGCGATGACGGCCTGTCAACCGACTCAATTCTCACAGACGAACAAACCCGGCAAAAAACCGCGGCCCCCCACCCGAGGCCGCGGTTTTCCATAGGGTTCAAGCCGGCCCCATCAACCAACGTGGCGAATGGGGCGCGGGCTCAGTTGGCGATCACCGGCACTGTCCGCACGGAGCCTTGGGAAGAGGTGATCGTGGCGGTCGGGTTCGCCGACGGTACGAGCGTGGTGGTGTTGTTCACCGTCAACCGCCAGCGACCGTTCACCGGTACGGTGGTGGTGCCCAGTGGTGACGAGCCCGGTCGGCGTGGTGACCTTGATAGTGATGGTGTTGCCGGTGGTCACCGATGAGGTGCCGGCAAAGTTCCAGGTGAAGCGGTTATTGGAACGGGCACTCACCGTTGCGGTGGTCACTGCGAAGATTTCCGCCGCGGGCCGTGGCGAGACCTGCACCGTGACCGTGGCCGGCGACGTCGACTGGGCGCCGAAGCTGTCCCGGGCGATGTAGGTGAAGGTCGTGGTGAAGGCCGTGGTGATGGTGGCCGGTGGGGTATAGGTGAGCACCGTGCCGTTACTGCTGACGGTGCCGCGATTTGCCGGTGGCTGAGTGACGCTGGCGACCGCGAGTGGCACATTGCCTTCTGGGTCGGTGTCGTTGGCCAGCACGTTGATTGGAATCGCCACACCCAGTGTCGTGACGGCATCGGCGACTGCCACCGGAGGCCGGTTAGGCGCCACGGTAATGGTCACGGTTGCCGCTGTCGTCGAGGCCAGGCCTTTGACGTCTTGGGCCTTGTAGGTGAAGGTCGTGGTCAGCGGCGCGTTGACGACAGCGGGAGGGGTGTAGACCACCGCCGTAGTGCCGCTCAATGCCACGGAGCCCTGGTCGGTGGCCGGTTGGGTCAGCGCAGTAATGCTCAGCGGGGTATTGCCGTCCGGGTCGCTGTCATTGGCCAGCACGTTGAGGGTGAGCGGCACACCGAAGCTGGTGCTGCCAGCGTCGGCAACCGCAAGCGGCCGCTGGTTCAGGCCGCTGTCCGGCGCCGTACCCACGACGACAACGGGCTCGGTGTCACTGCCGCCAGCGGCGGACTTGACCGTCACGGTTGCAGGAGGTTGGGTCAGGTCAGTCACCGTCAGGCGCTGCAGGATTCCGGTTTTCGACAGCCGCCCGTAACCCTGGGCGACCATGTCCGGTACCACCACTTCGTCCGTGGAGGTGGCCTCGATCAGCAGGCTATGGTTGCTCCAGCTGTAACGGGCGGTCTGGATTTTCACCACGTCCGAGAGCTTGCTCGACACCGCGGTCGGGCGAGTGGTCCCGGCGGGGTCGGTGGCGGTGACTACCACGACCGGCGGCACCGTCCCGTTGACCAGCAGATGCTGGGCGAAGAACACGCCGTTGTTATCGCTCACCATGTTGGTCTGGCAGGGCGATACAGGCGGGCCGGGGACCAGGGCGATGCTTTCGCGAAAGCACAGGGTCGAGCCGTTGGCGGCTTTGGCAAACACTTCGACCCGGGTGTTGTTGCCGCCCGTGCCGGCTATCCGGCGGTAGGTGGCACGGGTCATGTCCACCGCGGTTTGCGCGCGGTTGTCGAGCACCTTGCCGGACAGGGTGAACAGGTTGGTCTGGATAGTCCCGGCCGGACCCTGGATGCGCACGAAGTTGGTGTTGGTGGGGCTGCCGGTCACGGCTTCGGTGAGGTTGGGGTCGCCGACGAAGGTTTCGACGGCGCCGGAGTCCGGGTTCACCTCGGTGTAGGGGCCGTTGACGCTGCGCAGGAACGGCCCGATCGCACCGTTGACCGCACCGCTGAAAACGCCCGGCGCACCGATGCCGACGTCCCTGGTGATGTTTATCGCACGACGCCCGGTGGTGGTGACGTTCACCGTTTCCACGCCATAGGGGTGGGTAATGGTGTAGGTCCCGGCAACGGGAATGTTCACCCGCATGCGAATCCGCGCGAAGCTGACCTGGTCGCCATCGAGCGGGTTGCCACCGGCAAACGCGGCCTCGATCCCGGCGACATAGGCGTCCATGCCATAGCCTGCGGTGTCGTTGGGGATGCTGGTCTCGGCAAGGAACCAGAAGGCTTCGTCTGGCCAGTTATCCGGGAACACCATCGGCAGGGTGTCATCGAAAATACCCGGCGTCGGCAGCAGGGTGCACATGTAGGCCGGTGGCACACTGGCGGCCACCCGCGAGCTGGCGGCGCGGGACTGGCACAACTCCATCGACAGCAAATTAGTGTCCTGATACCAGATCGGGAATTTCCCGGTGGCAAAGGTGTAAGGGCCGGGATCGACGGCGGCGAGTTGCGCGAAGGCACTGCCGGTCAGCGATAGAGTCAGTCCCAGGGCGTTGAGCGCCAGGCGTGGCCATTTGTTCATGATGCCTCCTGATGAGGATCCGGGCATGTGGGCGTTCATTGCACGATGACCACTTCTTCGGTATCGCTGCCGCCATTGGAGGACGACACACGAACCTGGGCTGGCGGAATCGGCGAGATGCCGGTGGCCAGGCTTTTCACGGCGCCGTCACCACTCAAGGCGCCGATGGCGATACCGGTGCCGGAGCTGGCGGTGAGCACCGGAGGCGACGTTTCATCGCTGGTCGAGGCCACGATGGTGATTTGCCCGGTGCTCAGGCTGTACTCGGCGCGTGAGATCGTCACCAGGTCGGTCAGCGGCATGGGCAAAATGGTCGGCGTGCTGCTGGCGATGGCCAGGTGGTTGTCGGCAGTCACCTGCAAGGTGCTCGGCAGCGTCGGATTGTTCGGCGACTGCGCATACCAGTGGCCGGTGGTGTTCGCTTCGGTGAAGTTCAGTACCGGGTTGTTGCTGTCCAGGGTCACGGTGGCCGGTGGCGGCGGGGCCAGCACGAACACGTCCTGCTGGGCCACCGGGGCGCTGGTGCCGGCTTGTCGCGAGTAGGTGCTGCGCTCGGCGATTACCGGGGTCGGCCGGACCACCTTCGACAATTTGCCGGATACGGCGAAGAGGTTGGTGCGCAAGTCCAGGCCATTGGGGCCTTCGATGCGCACGTAGTTGGTGTTGAACGGGCTGCCGGTGACGGCTTCGGCGAGGTTCGGATCACCGACGAATTGTTCGGCCTGGCCAGTGCTCGGGTTGGTTTCGGTGTAGGGACCGTTGACGCTGCGCAGGAACGGCCCGACATCGCCCTTGAGCGCACCGTCGTAGGTTTTCGGCGCACCGATGCCAATGTCCCGGGTCATGTTGATCGCCCGTCGGCCGGGAGTGTCGACGTTGAACACTTCGACGCCGTAGGGGTGGGTGATGACGTAAGTGCCGGCGGTGGGCACGTCGATGCGAACACGAATGCGGGCGAAGCTGATCTGGTCACCCTCCAGTGGATCCCCGCCACTGAAGGCTGCTTCGAGCGCCGAGACATAGGTCAGGTCGATGCCTCGGGCGGCATCGACGATGGTCGTTTCGCCTGTGGCCCAGAACGCTTCGTCGGGGAAATTGGTCGGAAAGACCAACGGTTGATTGTCATCGAAAATGCCGGGATTAGGGATCAGCGAGCACATGTAAGTCGGAGCGCCTGGCGCGCTGGCAACCCTGGAACTGACAGCCTTTGATAAACATAGGTCAAGGGTGCGGCCGTGGCTGTCTTGATACCAGGCGGCGAAATTGCCATTGGCTGGCAGGTAGGGTCCGGGGTCTACGGCAAACAGCGCTGCCTGGGCCATGCCTTGGGCTAGAGCGGTCATGACCAGGGCAGTCGCGGTTTTGCACAGTAACGGGTGCATGGGTATTCCCTCTGTCGAAGTACCTGCCCCTTGGGGATGGGGCAGTTGGCAGGGATATCGGCAACTTCCATACCAATCGGCAAAAACGCCCGTGAGAAGCCCGCAGTAAAGGCCTTGGCGCAATCGTTGGCGGCAGTACGGGAGGTTATGGCGCGGGCAACTGTCCCCCGCTTTGGGGGTGACGGGGCTGCGGGGTGGGTGGGGTATCGCAGTCCCCAGGTTCGGGCAAACGGCCATGGCTGGGCTATAAACCTATAGGGGGTTTCCGGGAACCGTGTCCATGAACACCATCGCCAAAGTACTTGCGACCGACAGCGAAGTTCGCTTGAACACGCGCAAGGAGCCGTTCAATCTGCTGCGCTGGTTTTCACTGGTCAGCATGGTGGTGATCGGCACGGTGGCGGTGGCGCTGGGGGCGGTGTCCACGCGGTTCGTGATTACCGAAAGCGTGCAGCGCGATGCGCTGTTGACCTCGCAATTCGTCCAGGCGATTGCCGCGGCCGAAGTGCGGCATGTGGCGATTCCCAACGTCAGGACCATGGGCGAGTTGCTCGACCCACGAAAAGACAAGGACTTTCCTGACGTCGACCCGCTGTCCCGTGCCAGTGCCCGTGATGAATTCCTCGACCACATCGAAAACTTGCCGGACGTGATCCTGGCCAACATCTATGCCCCCGACCGCATGGTGATCTGGTCGACCAATCCGGCCTTGATGGGCATCACCAACCGTGCCGATGAAGACCTCGACCGTGCTTTCAACGCCAAGACTTCGGTGTCGACCAGTTTCCACGGTGTGGACACATCCCGCATGGAGCAGAAGTTTGTGGAGCCCCCCAAATACATCTTCATCGAAAACTATATTCCCCTGTTGGACGCCGATGGCAGCACCGTCACGGCGATGGTCGAGATCTACAAGGAACCGCAGGACCTGATCAACCGCATGGAGCGCGGCCTGGTGCTGATCTGGCTGGCGACCGCCCTGGGCGGCGGTCTTATTTACCTGGGGCTGTACTGGATCGTGCGGCGGGCGGCGATCCTGCTGGCGACGCAGCAAAAGCAATTGATCACCAACGAAACCTTTGTGGCTCTGGGAGAGGTGTCCTCGGCGGTCGCCCACAGTCTGCGCAATCCTTTGGCGAACATCCGTTCAAGCGCCGAGTTGGCGATAGAGTTCGACAGCGGCCCGGCACACAGGAACATCAACGACATCATTGGCCAGGTCGATCGCATGTCGACATGGGTGCGGGAGTTGCTCCAGTCCCTGCGACCGCTCAATGACGAGGCGGAACCGGTGAACCTGGTGGCGGCCCTGCATGACAGCCTGATGGCTTACGAGCACCAGATCGGCAAGGCCGTGGTCAGCGTGGTGTTCGAGCCGGACCAGACGCCCATGGTGCTGAGCCAACACGTGCAACTGACCCAGATCCTCAACAGCCTGCTGTCCAATGCGGTGGAGGCCATGGACGCGGGTGGCACCCTGACCATCCAAATCGAACCGTGCGATGCCCAGAGCGTCAGCGTGAGGGTGAGCGATACCGGCAAAGGCATGAGCGAAGAACAGCGCACAATGGCCTTCCGGCCGTTTTTCACCACCAAGCAGGGCGGGCTGGGCGTCGGGCTGGTGTTGGTCAAGCGGATCATGGAGCGATTTGGCGGTGCGGTGAGCCTCGACAGCAGTGAAGGCGAGGGCACCACTGTGCGGCTGTCATTTGTTCTGGCCACCTGAAAACGGGGATGAACTACCCCCAACATTGGGTATCAATCCCCGGTCATCTCCCCGGTCATCGCCCATTGATTTTGATAAATCATTGTTTTATGGAGTGTTAGTACTTTTTTATAGAAAAACACATGATTGGCGAGGTCCTTGCAAAACCACCATTACCCCCTTCACCACATCGAGGCGGCTGGTGATGGAAAAAAAGAGATACATTCACCACGCTCACGAGCCCTGGGCATGCACCTGGTGCTGATGCTGGTGACCGGTTTGCTGGCCAGCCAACTGCTGGTCGCCAGCCAGCCGACGTCGACGCCCGCACCTGCCCCGGCATCCACTGGCGAATCCGCTGTCGTTGAAGCCGTCACTCCGTGGGGGGCCGACTATTTCCCCAACACCCCGCTGACCGACCAGGACGGACAGCCGCTGCATTTTTTCGATGACTTGATCAAAGACAAGGTGGTGGTGATCAACTTCATTTTCACCTCGTGCAGCGACTCCTGCCCCCTGGAAACCGCGCGCTTGCGTCAGGTGCAGAAACTGCTGGGGGATCGGGTCGGCAAGGACATCTTCTTCTACTCCATCAGCATCGACCCCTTGAGCGATACCCCCGAGGTGCTCAAGGCCTATGCGCAACGCTTCCAGGTCGGGCCCGGGTGGAAATTCCTCACAGGGGAATTCGCCGACGTCACCGACCTGCGCAAAAAACTGGGGCTGTTCATCGAAGGCGTCGATAACGGGCGCAATAAGGACCACAACCTGAGTCTTATCGTCGGCAACCAGGCAACGGGTCGCTGGATGAAAGCCTCGCCGTTCGAAAACCCGTGGATTCTGGCCGATCAACTGGCCAATACCCTGCATAACTGGAAACAGCCCAGTGTCGAAGAAAGCTATGTCGATGCACCGGAAATTCGCCCGCCGAGCAATGGCGAAGAGCTGTTTCGCACCCGCTGCGCCTCTTGCCACAGCCTCGGTCCGCTGGACGGGCAGGGCATCGGCTTGCGCAGCATCGGCCCGGACCTGATCGGTGTGACCTACCAGCGCGATCCGGCCTGGCTCAAGCGCTGGATCCGCGAACCTGACCGCATGCTCGAGGAAAAGGACCCGATTGCGATGGAGCTGTTCGAGCGCTACAACCGGATCTCGATGCCCAACTTGCGCCTGGATGCGAAATCCGCCCAGTCCCTCATCGATTTCCTGCGAGAAGAAACCGACCGTCAGCATCCGCCAGCGGCGCCCTTGGTCAGTGTGAAGGAGGAGCCTGAACAACATCATTCGGTCGCGCACCCCGAGACGCCCCGGGTGCAGTAGTGTCAAAAAAATCACGCGGGTCGGTCAAGGCAGTCAATGCCACCTACACTGATCCTGAAAGCGGCTGAAAAGGCTCGATTTCAGGCACCCAGGACACAGCCATGCAGATACTCGAACAACAAAAAGTAGCTGCGCCGCAGGCTCCGGTAGCACAACGCAAGGGTTGGCGGCCGCAGTTCAACTTGCTGCGCTGGTTTTCCCTGGCAAGCTTTCTGATCATCGCTGTGGTGGCACTGGGGTTGGGTTACATCTCCACGCGCTTTGTTGTCGATGAAAGTATCGAGCGTGATTCGATGCTGACCGCCCAGTTCATCCAGTCCATTGGCGAGGCCGAAATCCGGCATGCCGGCATTGCCCCAGGGCGGACCATGGGTGAAATGCTCGACCCGCGCATGGACGATGCCTACCCCGACGTCAACCCCGTATCCCGGGCCGCCGCCCGCGCTGAGTTTCTCGACCATGTGAGGCATCTGCCGGACATCCTGCTGGCGACGGTGTACGCCCTGGACCGCACCGTGGTCTGGTCGACCAACTCCGATTTGATTGGCGTGCGCATCGAAGATGACTTTGAACTGGACGAGTCCTTCGAAATGAAATCGCCGGTGTCCACCAGCTACCACGAAATCGATGAGGAGCGTCCCGAGCAGCGCTTGCTGCGCGAACCGGAGTATTTGTTCGTCGAGAACTACATTCCGATGTTCAACGCCGACCGAAGCAAAGTGATTGCCATGGTGGAAATCTATAAGGAACCGCTGGATCTGGTGGAGCGCATTCAGCGTGGCTTCAAGGCGATCTGGCTGGCCACGCTGATCGGCGGGGCGGCCATTTACCTGGGGCTGTTCTGGATCGTGCGGCGCGCGGCGACGCTGTTGCAGAGCCAGCAGAAACAACTGATCGCCAACGAGACCTTTGTCGCCCTTGGCGAGATGTCCTCGGCGGTGGCCCACAGCTTGCGCAACCCGCTGGCCAATATCCGTTCCAGCGCCGAACTGGCCCAGGACATCGCCAGCCAGACCGCACAGAAAAACATTGGCGACATCATCAGTCAGGTCGACCGCATGTCGCGCTGGGTCCGTGAATTACTGGTGTCGTTGCGGCCGATGAATGACGACTGTGAAACGGTCGATCTGGTGCTGGCCCTCGAAGACACCCTGAGTGCCTTTGAGTCCCTGATCAAACGGTCGGGCGTCGAGGTGCGTTTCTCTCCTGTCAGCGTGCCACCGGTCGTCAGCCAGCAGGTGCTGCTCACGCAAATACTCAATAGCCTGTTTGCTAATGCACTGGAAGCAATGCCCAAGGGCGGCGTGCTGACGATCGAGATCGATTCCTCGGTGTCCGGCGACGTGAGAATGACATTGACCGACACCGGCAAGGGCATCTCAAAACAACAGCAGCAAATGGTCTTCAAGCCGTTTTTCACCACCAAGCAAGGTGGGTTGGGCGTGGGCCTGGCCCTGGTCAAAAGAATAATGGAGCGGTTTGACGGCTCGGTCGAACTGACCAGCCGGGAGCAGGAAGGAACCCGTGTTTGTCTCAATTTCAAAGTGGCAACGGGAGGGGCATATGGAGCACAGCATTCTGCTGGTCGAGGATGACGAAATCCTCGCCGAGAATATTCAGACTTACCTGGAGCGCAAGGACTTCGAGGTGACCGTCTGCCACTCGGCTGAAGATGCACTGGAGCAATTGGGTTCTTTCGCGCCTGACGTGGTACTGACCGACAACTCGTTGCCAGGCATGAGTGGTCACGACTTGATCCAGAAGCTGCGCATCAGCGCGCCGGATCTGAAAGTGATCATGATGACCGGCTACGGCAACGTCGAAGACGCCGTGGTGGCGATGAAAGAGGGCGCCTTTCACTACGTCACCAAACCCGTGGCCCTGCCAGAGCTCAAGCTGCTGCTGGACAAGGCCCTGGCCACCGACCGCATGGAGCGCACGCTGTCGTTTTACCAGGAGCGCGAGGCCCAGAAGTCGGGGGTACAGGCACTGATTGGCGAATCGGCACCGATGGCGTACCTCAAGGGCACCATCACCCAGTTGCTCGACGCCGAGCGGCGCATGGCCAACAGCGACCTGCCGCCGGTACTGGTCGAAGGCGAGACAGGCACCGGCAAGGAACTGGTGGCCCGGGCCTTGCACTTCGACGGCCCGCGCGCCAAAGGCCCGTTCATTGAATTCAACTGTGCTTCGATCCCGTCCAATCTGGTGGAATCGGAACTGTTCGGCCACGAGAAGGGCGCCTTCACCGACGCCAAGGATCGTCGCATGGGGCTGGTGGAAGCGGCCGACGGCGGCACGCTGTTCCTCGATGAAATCGGTGAAATGGACTTGCTGCTGCAAGCCAAGCTGCTGAAACTGCTGGAAGACCGGACCATTCGCCGGGTCGGTTCGGTAAAGGAACGCAAGGTCGATCTGCGGGTGATCAGCGCCACCAACTGCAATCTCGAACAGATGGTCCAGCAAGGCAAATTCCGCCGTGACCTGTTCTTCCGCCTGCGCATCATTTCCATCAAGGTGCCGCGCCTGTATGCCCGTGGCGCCGATATCCTGCTGCTGGCCCGGCACTTCCTGGCGCTACATGGCAAACGCTACGGCAAGCCGAACCTGCATTTCAGCGACCAGGCCGAAGATTTGCTGCTCAGCTACAGCTGGCCGGGCAACGTTCGCGAATTGCGCAACATGCTGGAGCAAACCGTGTTGCTGGCGCAAAGCGACACCATTGCCGCCCATCAGCTGAACGTCTGCCTGAGCCTGATGGATGAGCCACCGATGTTTCATCACGAGCCAGCACATTTCAGCGAACAGCGTGCGTCCTTCAACGGTAGTGATTCCATGAACCTGCCGGAAGTGGAGCGCGACATGGTGCGCAAGATGCTCGACAAGACCGACTGGAACGTCACCAAATCGGCACGCCTGCTGGGTCTGAGCCGTGACATGTTGCGCTACCGGATCGAAAAACTCGGCCTCGCCCGTCCGGACAAGCGCCAGTGGTAGGGGGCGTTCTCAATTAGTTTCCCTACCGCGCCGGGTCTGCTGTTGTGCAGGGCAAGGCGCGAGAAGCGTAGTTTGGTCATTCCAAATCAGCTTCGAGCAACACAGCCCTGCACAACAGCAGGCCCGGCCCTTCGGGTTGTGCCTTAAAGCTGGCCATGCTGCGTTGCAGGCCTTGGAAAGGGAACAACCATTCCCAGCGGCCTACGCCTTGCCTGGCCAGCTTTAAGGCGACAACGCGGTGGGGAAACTAATTGAGAACGCCCCCTAGTGTTCACTGCAACACCGGGCCTTCCCTCAGACAGGACATCATGCAACTGGGGTTCTCGACTTCCTGGTTGACGTACACGCCACGCTCCGGATCGTAGGAGCGGATAAACACCCGGACCGTGGCGTCGGCCACTGTCGGCAGGCGCGAGTCGGAAAACACGTGCTCGCTGGAAACCGGGATGAAATTCCCGGGTGCGGTCGGGATGTACGAGCCCGGCGGGATGATGTTCATCGACGGTGGTGCGGGGTGCGCGAAGGGTTGGTCGGCGCCGTAATAGTTGAATTCGCTGCTGTAGTTGGTGGTGGGCAAGTCGTCGGCGTGGACGACAGCGGTTGCGCCCAGGCAGACGGCGAGCAAAAGCGTCAGGTCGGTCTTTTTCATGGCAACACCTGCTAGATCGGTTTAACCACATTACCCTCAAGGTCTTTAACTATAGCTGGCGCCGTGGACAGCCGTCGATGCTGCGCGGATTACAAGTTCACAACACCTGCCCGGATGAGGTTGATCTAGACTCCGGCCGGTCAAATCGACGACCCGGACCCTGGAGCATGCAATGGAACTGCCGACAAAAGAACAAGCCATCGCCAGTAACCGCGAGGCCTGGAATGATTCCGCCCGTCACCATAAGGACTCCAGCGAATGGCAAGCCTTGTTGAAGGGCGTGGAACACGCGGATTTCTCCTGCCTGGATGACACCCTGACCGCTTTGCTGACCCAGACGGGTGTCGAAGGCAAGGACGTGGTGCAACTGGGCTGCAACAACGGTCGTGAAAGCCTGTCGCTGTTCGCTTTGGGGGCGCGCAGCGTGGTGGGCGTCGACCAGTCTGAAGCCTTTCTCGGGCAGGCACGGGAACTGGCGTCCCGCTCGCCCCACGCGCCGCAATTCATCGAAGCGGACATCCACCACTTGCCGGTCGAACTGCAGGAGCGCTTTGACCTGGCGCTGATCACCATCGGGGTCTTGAACTGGATGCCGGACATCGGTGAGTTCTTCCACCATGTGGCGCGCACGCTGAAGCCGGGTGGCGCACTGGTGGTGTACGAAACCCACCCGTTCCTGGAAATGCTCGACCCCGAGGCGGCCGATCCTTTTCGTCTGGCCAGTTCATACTTCCGCCGCGAACCGTTCATACAGCACGAACCGATCGTCTACGAAGGCAAGATCGAACAGCCAGCCGCGCCGTCCTACTGGTTCGTCCACACCCTGGGCGACCTCTTCAGCGCGGCCATTGCGGCAGGGTTGCAGATCCGTCACTTCAGGGAATACCCGCACTCCAACCGCGAAGAGCTCTATGACCGCTATCAACAGCAGGTGGCGCAGCTGCCTTTGTGTTTTACGTGGGTGGTGGTGAAGGGCTGATGCCCTGGGCTCAATAGTGTGCGGGTCCTGCTGGCCCCATCGCGAGCAAGCTCGCTCCCAAAGGTGTTCAGTGTCGTACGCCGGTCTTGCAAACGACAAAATGGGGGGACGCAAAAAACCAAGGCACCCGTGGCGCACGGGCGTGGTTTTCTATTGACCTTGCCGGGTTCGCCAGGCTCCCGGCGCGCACCCCAGCCACCGCAGGCAGGCACGGTTGAAGCTTTGCACATCGCTGTAGCCCAGGCGGTCGGAGATCTCCACCAGCTCCAGGTCCGTTCCCTGCAAAAAGTCTTCGGCCCGGTAGCGGCGGTATTCGTCGAGCAACTCTGAAAAACTCCAGCCCAATGCCTTCAAGCGTCGGGCGGCGGTGCGCTCGAGCAAGTGCTGGGTGGTACAGAATTGCTGCCAGTTGGCCCCGGCGAGGTCGCCGATCAAATGGTCGCAGACTTGCTCGAGCAAGGTCGGTTCGCTGTTGCGTCGGGTCTGCTCCAGCAGCTCTATCAGCGTGTTTTCCAGGTCATGATTGCCCGGCGTCAACGGGATGACGAACAGCTGCGGATCGAGGCGGATCGAGTGCTGCGCCTGTCCCCATTGCACCGGTGCGCGAAAGGCTTGTTGATGGTCCTGCGCATTGGCCGTGCAAGCGCC
The DNA here is from genome assembly GCF_054668325.1 of Pseudomonas sp. S2_F07. NCBI lineage: Bacteria > Pseudomonadati > Pseudomonadota > Gammaproteobacteria > Pseudomonadales > Pseudomonadaceae > Pseudomonas > Pseudomonas sp. S2_F07. The sequence goes on along the minus strand of NZ_CP162758.1, from coordinate 1,430,974 downwards.
GGCCAGCCCGACGCCCAGAACCGGATCACGCTCCAGGCCGCTGGCGAGGAACTTTCGCCGCAACATGCTGCACAGGCTGATGAGGATGTAATCGGTGGTCGCCGCGCTGGCTTTCACGCTGCCACGGTCGAGCAGGCGTAATTCGACGCTGTCGTCGCCGCGCACGATCCGGGCCTGGAAGTGCCCGTTGAAAAACGGAAAGAAGCGCACGAAATACTGGCAGGCGCTGTCCAGTGAGGCGGCCACGTCGAACAGGTATGTCAGTCCGTTGGTGGCGGTGGAAACGAAACGCCGGCCAGCCGCCAGGCCGATCAGCGGGTCGCCGGTCTGCTCCAGGGCAAACGCCCAGAAGCGCCGCGACATGAACAGCGGAATGCGCATGAATGGCGTGCGCAACTCGAACAGGCTGCGGCGAAACAGGCCTTCGATACTGTCCCGGTCCACGCCACGGGCCAGCAACTCTTCGATCGCCGGCAACAGGGTCGGCGCATAGAACGCGTTGGGTATCGATTGATCGTGCAGTGGCTGATCGCTTTTTGTCATGTAGGGCTCACAGCTTGTTCCGGAACACTGGTTAGGCTGCCCGACGTTAAGCGATTTGCCGGAGCAAGACCATGCTTGATTTACGCCAGCTCGATTTGAACCTGTTGCTCGCCTTCGATGCGATTTACCAGCAGCGTAGCGTCACCCGTGCGGCCGAGGTGATGTGTCTGTCGCAACCGGCCATGAGCAATGCGTTGCGTCGCCTGCGGGAATTGTGCGGCGACCCGCTGTTCATCAAGAGTCGCCTGGGGGTGACGCCGACACTGGTTGCCCATCGTCTGGCTGACTACGTGCGTGCCGCGCTAGAGTCATTGCGCGATGGCTTGCGCATGATTCCCGCCGCGCGGCAGAGCAATCCGCTGCTGCGCATCAGTTGTCTGGACTGCCTGCAACCGGTGTTGCTCGATGCCTTGCTCGAATCGCCCCACGCCGATTGGCAGGTGCGTTATTTCCAGCCCCGGCGCCGTGACGCCCTGCAGGACCTGGCCAGCGGCAAGCTGGATATCCTGATCGACCTCGACCAGCCGCTGGCCGGACTTGCCGGCCTGCACAAACAGGCACTGCCCGCCGACCATTACGTGTTCGCCTATGGCGCTGCGCTCAAGGAACCGCCGCGCACCCTGCAGGCGTATCTGGAGCAGCCGCAGATCCAGGTATCCAGCCGCCGCGACGGGCTCAGCCCGGTGGACTTGCAGCTTGGTTTGAAAGGCCTGAGGCGGAATGTGGCGATGAGCACCCAAAGCACCCTGGCCGCGAAGCTGATCGCCGATCGCCAGCCGTTCGGCATCAGCCTGCCAAGCCGGGTCGCCAACGTGCTGGGCCTGCAACACGTGCCGCTGCCCCTGGACGAACCGGTGGAATTGAAACTGGCGCTGTACATCGAGTCGCGCTATCGCTTCGAGCGCAGCCGCGAGGAGGCGATGCATTGCTTGCTGCGCGCCCTCGGTGAGCCCCGGGCATTGCAAGCGCTGGCGCGGCGTGCATGATGTGGAGACAGCAACGCCAAACCCTGTGGGAGCGAGCTTGCTCGCGATAGCGGTGTGTCATTCAAAACGATGTCGACTGACACGGCCCCATCGCGAGCAAGCTCGCTCCCACAGGGGGCATTGGTTGCTCGACTAATTCGACGCCAGCAAGCGCCGGTCAACCGTCAGCACCGCATCGACCATCGCCAGCGCGGCCGGTGTCAGGGAATGCCCGGCACGGCTGACAATGCCGTAGTGCAATTGCAGGCCGGGATCGTCCTTGGGCACATCGGCAAACTCCAGCAGGTGGATCAGGCCCTGATCGACCAGTTCGGCCAAGGCCTCCACGGTGGCGATACCTACCGCGTCGGAGCGCATCACCACACGGCGGATCGCATCGAATTGCGCGCATTCCACGCTCGGGTTGAAGTCCGCCTCGCCCTGCACGTCGGCGAGGATCTTGCGGATCATCGGCGGTATCCGCGTGCCGACCACCGCGTAGTCGAGCAGGGCGCGCAGGGTCGGGTTCTGCTGCTGCACCAAGGGATGACCGACACGGCAAAAGAACCGCCCGCGTCGAGGGCGCAGCAGCTGAACCTGGTATTGCGGGTCGCCGGTGAAGTACCGCGCGTCGGCCACCAGGAATTCGATCTGCTGCTCACGAAGCCAGACCGCCAGTTGCTCCCAGTCGCCCTGGTGGAAACTGATGCGGATCGCCGGGTGCGCCTGGATGAATTCCGCCAGCGCCTCGGGCACCAGCACCTGGGCCGGGTACGGGCCGCAGCCGAAGTGCAACTCGCCACCGGTCAGGCCGTTGTATTGCGTCAGTTCGTTGTGCAAGGCCTGGCTGCCGGCGAGCAGGCGCCGGGCGTGTTGCAGCACCAGTTCACCCTGGCCAGTCAGGCGGAATTCGCGACTGCTGCGTTCTACCAGCGCGCAGTCGAGGTCGCGCTCCAGGGTCTGGATGCTGCGACTGAAGGCGGGTTGGCTGAGGTTGATCGCCTCGGCGGCCCGGCCGAAGTTGCGGTAATCGGCCAGGGCGACAAGGTGGCGGAGTTGTCGTAGGTCCATCATGCGTCTCCTGCATTCGGCGGATACTTTTAATGCATTGGATCGATAGCACAGAGGCTGGCATAAGTACACGCCTGTCTTCTCGCCGTAACCTGCCATGACCCCTCAACTGTTCATTTCCAGCGCCTTCACCCGCACCATTCTCAGCCATGCCCGGCAGTCCGGCCTGTGTCAGGACCAACTGCTGGAACGGGCCGGCATCTGCCTGTCATTGCTCGAAGGGCAGGACCTGCATGTGCCCGTGCATCTGGTCGAACGCCTGTGGAGTGAATGCGAACGTGCGGGCGCGGGGGTGTCGTTTGGTTGCGATCTGGTCAACGGCATGGCGACCACTACGCTGCGGGGGTTGAACATTCTGCTGGACTCCGCCGCGACCCTGCGGGCGAGCCTGGCGTGTTTCACCGATTTCCTGCCGCGGGTAACCAATTACGTGGTGGCGGAATTGGAGGAGGGTGACGGGCAGGCTCGTTTGCACTTGCGCAGTGCTGACCGTCAGCCACATTTTTTCGGCCTCGATGCGGCGACCCTGACGTTGGTGCGCAACATCGCCCGACGTTTGGGGCGAGCGCCGGCCGAGGTGTTCATCGCGGTCCAACTGACACCGCAACAGGCTGCCGGGCAATGGTTGCGTAGCGCTGGTGTCGAGGTGCTGGAGGGTTCACATCCGTGCCTGAGCCTGCCGGCTGCCAGTCTCGATGAGCCTCTGCTCGGGGCCAACGGGTTTTTGCATCAGAGTATGTTGCGTCACTGGCAGACTGCGGCGGTGCAGCATACCCGCAGTGACAGCCTGGAGATGGCGCGGCACTGGTTGACGGCGGGGGATCAGCCGATCGAGCGGATTGCCGAGCGGTTGGGGTATCGGCAACCGAGTAATTTCATTCGGGCGTTTCGCAAGCAGTTCGGGATTACTCCGAAGCAGTTTCGTCTTGGTTTGTAGTTTTGGTTGAGTACATATCCGTTGCTGCGGTAACGGCGACTTATGGTTTCGCCCTTACGGCGAGTCCCTTTGGCAAACGCCGGAGTGCCGGCCCAGCCCAAAGGAACCAAAGGTCTCGCCCCGAACGTACGGCCCCTCGCCTGGGCTCGGGGTTCCTTCGCTGCGGTATTCATCCGGGGGCATTGCCCTCCGGTCGGCTTCGCTTCGACCTACATGCAATGAGTTCGACTGCGTCGAACGGCGCTGCGCGCCAGTCCCCGGATGAACACCTCCACTCAGCCTTCCGAGGGGGCGGGTGGATCAAGGTCAAGAGCTGCAGGCGAGCTAACGCTCGGCCTGATGAGTGGTGAAGAGCGTCTGTGTACGCCGATCTGCCTTTGCTTTTCTGTGGGAGCGAGCTTGGTCCGGGCGGCGTTCCGACGATGGCGGCCTTATGGCCGACCAATCTCTTTCGGCTAAACGCATTCCCCCCTGTAGGAGCTGCCGCAGGCTGCGATCTTTTGATCTTGATTTTCCGCACCCTTCGACATTGTCAAAAATCAAAAGATCGCAGCCTCGTTGCACTCGACAGCTCCTACAGGGAAACACGCACACATCAGAACCAGGCCGGTAGGCCGCCTCGGGCGCTGTTGCGGTGCACGCCCCCTCGTGAGGCCGAATGTCAGGGGCAAGAGCGTTTGGTTACTTTGCGCCGGGCCGCGCAGGCTTTTCCAAGTGACCCGCCGTAAGGGCGGAACCTTAAGCGGCCGTTACCAAAGAAACGGATATGTACACGGTCAAAACCCGCAGCATCAGCGAATAAAGTGAATCTTCCCGCTGTCATCATTACCCATGTAGATGCCATACACCCCGGCCTGGCGCTCCTCGATATAGCGCTCAAGAATCTGCCGGATCGCCGGGTAGTAGATGCTGTCCCAGGGAATATCCTCAGGCGCGAAGAACTGGTAGTCGAGGGTTTCCGGCCCGTACTGCCCGGTGATCTCCAGCGCGATGGCGCGGAAGATGATGTACACCTCGCTGATCTGCGGCACGCTGAAGATCGAATAGGGCGAGACGATTTCCGCACGCACGCCGCTTTCTTCCCAGACTTCGCGCAAGGCCGCCTGCTCGGTGGTCTCACCGCTTTCCATGAAGCCCGCCGGCAGGGTCCAGGTGCCGGGGCGCGGTGGAATGGCGCGCTGGCACAACAGGTACTTGCCGTCCTGCTCGATGATGCAGCCGGCAATGATCTTCGGATTGACGTAATGGATGTAGCCGCAGCCGCGGCACATCAGGCGCTCGTGCGTATCGCCCGGCGGCAACTGTGACCTAAGGTCTGCGCTGCCGCACTTGGGGCAAAAGCTCGGGCTGAACATGTCAGCGACCTATGCGCGGTTCTTTCAGCGCGATGGGCTGGGTGATCGCCGGGATGTCGCCGGTTTCTTCCTGCTTGCGCTTGAGGTAGTCCAGGGCCACGGCAGCGGCTGCACGCACATGGTCGACGCATGCCTGGTGGGCGGCCAGCGGGTCACCGCCCTTGATCGCCTCGACCATGCGTTCCATTTCCTGGTTGCTGGCGCCGCGACGGTTTTCCTGGGACACCGAGGTTGCGCGCAGGTAGCTGATGCGTGCCTGCAACTGGCGCAGTTGAGTGGCCGCGACATGGTTGCCCGAGCCTTCGAGCAGCACGTCGTAGAAACCCTGCACCGAGTCGATGACCTGTTGCAGCTCGCCGTCTTTCAACGCCTTGCGGTTTTCTTCCAGGGCTTTTTCCAGGGCCTTGATGTCCTTGGCCTTGGCGCGCAGGGTGAACAGCTGAACGATCAGCCCTTCGAGCACGCAGCGCAGCTCGTAGATGTCCACGGCATCGGCCAGGGTGATGATCGCGACACGCGGGCCCTTGGCGTCGGCGAATTCCACCAGGCCTTCGGATTCAAGATGACGCAAGGCTTCGCGCACGGAAGTACGGCTGACGCCCAGGCGATCGCACAGATCGCGTTCGACCAGACGGTCTCCCGGCAGGAGCTGGAAGTTCATGATGGCGCTTCGCAGTTTATCCAGCACGATTTCGCGCAGGGTAACGGGGTTGCGATTGACCTTGAAGCTGTCGTCGAGTGGCAGGCGTTTCATGGGGTCCGCTCTGATTGTGGCTGTCCATGCAAAAAGAACACTTCGATTACGGGAATCTGGGTGCCCGGTCAGATCAAACAGCCAAGGGTTAACTGGAGGCCTCGGCATCGGCTTCGGCGAAGGCTTCACGGGCGAGCCGGAAACTGTCTACGGCAGCGGGGACACCGCAATAAATGCCGACCTGAAGCAATATTTCGCGTATTTGCTCACGACTCAGGCCGTTACGCAAGGCACCGCGCACATGCAGCTTGAGTTCATGGGGCCGGTTGAGGGCCGAGATCATCGCCAGGTTGATCATGCTGCGCTCCTTGAGCGACAAACCCTCACGACCCCAGACATGACCCCAACAATATTCGGTGACCATTTCCTGCAACGGTCGAGTGAAGTCGTCGGCGTTCTCGATGGAACGGTTGACGTAGGCCTCGCCCAGCACCTGGGTGCGGATCTTCAGGCCTTTTTCGTATTTTTCGTTGCTCATTTGCGTCGCTCCCGTGGGCTCAGAGGCCGCCCATCAAGGTGTATTTGAGTTCCAGGTAATCCTCGATGCCGTACTTGGAACCTTCACGGCCCAAGCCTGAAGATTTGATGCCGCCGAACGGTGCGACTTCGGTGGAAATCAGCCCTTCGTTGATCCCGACCATGCCGTATTCCAGTGCCTCGCTCATGCGCCAGGCGCGGCCCAGGTCGCGGGTGTAGCAGTAGGCGGCCAGGCCGAATTCGGTGTCGTTGGCCATCTCGACGGCCTGGGCCTCGGTGTTGAAGCGAAACACGGCGGCCAGCGGGCCAAAGGTTTCATCCCGTGCGACCTTCATCTGCGTGGTGACGCCGATAAGCACGGTCGGCTGGAAGAAGCCGTTACCCAATGCATGGCGCTCGCCGCCGCACAGCAGTTGTGCACCGTGGGCCAGTGCGTCTTGCACGTGGTCTTCGACCTTGGCCACGGCACGCTCGTTGATCAGCGGCCCTTGGGTGACGGCATCATCGAAACCGCTGCCGACCTTGAGCTGCGAAACCCGCTCGGCCAGGCGCGCGACAAAGGCGTCGTGGATGCCGTCTTGCACCAGGAAGCGGTTGACGCAGACGCAGGTCTGCCCGGCGTTGCGGAATTTGGCGATCAGCGCGCCATCGACGGCACGCTCCAGATCGGCGTCGTCGAAGACGATGAATGGCGCGTTGCCGCCCAGTTCCAGCGAGACTTTTTTCAGGGTCGGCGCGCACTGGGCCATCAGCAATTTTCCGATCCCGGTGGAGCCGGTGAACGACAACTTGCGCACGAGAGGGCTTGAAGTCAGCTCACCACCGATGGCAATGGCATCGCCAGTGACCACGTTGAAGATGCCCGCTGGAATGCCGGCCTGTTCCGCCAGTGCGGCCATGGCCAGCGCCGAGAACGGCGTTTCCGGGGCCGGCTTGACGATGCACGGGCAACCGGCCGCCAGCGCCGGGCCGGCCTTGCGGGTGATCATCGCCGCCGGGAAGTTCCACGGCGTGATGGCCGCGACGACGCCAATCGGCTCCTTGCTGACCACAATGCGCGCATCACCCTTGTGGCTGGGAATGGTGTCGCCGTAGATGCGCTTGGCCTCTTCGGCGAACCACTCGATGAAGCTCGCGGCATAGAGGATTTCACCCTTGGCCTCAGTCAGTGGCTTGCCTTGTTCGAGGGTGAGGATTTCAGCCAGGGCGTCGGCGTTCTCCAGCATCAAGGCATGCCAGCGCTTGAGCGTATTGCTGCGCTCCTTGGCGGTCAGTGCGCGCCAGGCCGGCCAGGCTTTGTTGGCGGCCTCGATAGCCTGGCGCGCGTGCTCGGCACCGAGGTTCGGCACCCGGCCGATGAGTTCACCGGTGGCCGGGTTGAAGATGTCCTGACAGGCGCCATCCGGCGCGTCCAGCCATTGGCCGTTGATGTAGGCCTGCTGGCGGAACAGTAACGAGGCTGCTGGGCTCATGCCGGCTCCCGAGTAAAGTGGTGGACCCTGTGGGAGCAAGCCCGCTCCCACAGGGGGATTGTGTTCAACCATCAGGCCAGGGTGGGCAGCGGCCCCAGCTTGCCTTTGTGGTAGATCATCGGCGTGACCGGTTGCGCGGGCAGGATCAGGTTCTTCACCGCGCCGACGATGATCGCGTGATCACCGCCGTCGTATTCGCGCCACAGTTCGCACTCGATGATCGCCGTCGCCTTGGCGAGGATCGGGTTACCCAAATCGCTCAAGTGCCACTCGATACCTTTGGCCTTGTCCTTGCCTTTACCGGCGAAGGCATAGGCTTCGGCGGTCTGCTCGGCGGACAGCAAGTGAATCGCGAACTGCTTGCTGTCGCGCAGCACCGGATAGGTGTCGGAGCCGTAGTTGGGGCAGAACAGCACCAGTGCCGGATCGATCGACAGCGCACTGAAGGCGCTGGCGGTGATGCCGACGATGCCGCCTTCCGGGTCCAGGGTGGTGACCACCGTGACCCCGGACGGGAACGAGCTCATGACGTCTTTGTAAATGCCGGGTTCGATCATTTTCCAGGACTCCTAGCGCATCACGAAGGGATCAGGCATCGGTGCCTGGGACAGGTTGATCCACACCGTTTTCAGCTCGGTGTAGGCCAGCACCGAATCGATGCCGCTTTCGCGTCCATAGCCGCTGTTCTTGAAGCCGCCGATCGGCGCCATGGCCGAGACCGCGCGGTAGGTGTTGACCCAGATGATCCCCGAACGCACGTCCCGGGCCAGGCGATGGGCACGGCCCAAATCTCGGGTCCAGATGCCGGCGGCGAGGCCGAACTGCGAGTCGTTGGCAATCGCCAGCGCTTCGGCTTCGTCCTTGAACCGGATGACCGAGGCCACCGGGCCAAAGACTTCTTCCTGCATGATCTTCATCGAGTTGCGGTCGCATTCGAACAGCGTCGGCTCGTAGAACCAACCGTCGCCCAGATTCTCCGGACGCTTGCCACCCAGACGCAGACGCGCACCTTCGGCGATGGCATCGGCCACCAGGCCTTCGACCACGGCCAGTTGCTGCGCGGTGGCCATCGGGCCCATTTCGCTGCTGTCGTCCTGGGGGTTGCCGATGCGGATGCGCTGGGCGCGTTCCACCAGGCGGCCGACGAACTCATCGTAGATTTCGTCCTGCACCAGCAAGCGCGAACCGGACACACAGCTCTGCCCGGAGGCGGCGTAGATCCCGGCGATGGCGCCGTTGATCGCGCTGTCGAGGTCGGCGTCGGCGAAGATGATGTTCGGCGATTTGCCCCCCAGTTCCAGCGACAGCTTGGCGAAGTTCTCCGCGCTGCTGCGCACCACATGCCGCGCCGTGGCCGCGCCGCCGGTGAAGGCGATCTTGCGGATCAGCGGATGGCGGGTGAGGGCGGCACCGGTGCTCGGGCCGTAACCGGTGACAACGTTGACTACGCCCGGTGGAATCCCGGCTTCCAGCGCCAGACGCGCCAGTTCAAGAATCGTTGCCGAGGCGTGTTCCGACGGCTTGATCACGATGGTGTTGCCCGCCGCGAGGGCCGGGGCAAGTTTGATCGCGGTCAGGTACAGCGGGCTGTTCCACGGAATGATTGCGGCGACCACGCCCATGGCTTCGTGCACGGTGTAGGCAAACAGATCTGGCTTGTCCAGCGGCAGGGTGCCGCCTTCGAGCTTGTCCGCCAGGCCTGCGGTGTAGTGGAAGAACTCTGGCAGATAACCAACCTGGCCACGGGTTTCGCGGATCAGCTTGCCGTTGTCGCGGCTTTCCAGCTGCGCCAGTTGTTCTTTGTTTTCGGCGATCAGGTCGCCCAGGCGTCGCAGCAGTTTGCCACGAGCGGTGGCGGTCAAACCGCGCCAGGCCGGGCTGTCGAACGCGGTTTGCGCGGCTTGTACGGCGCGCTCGACATCGGCTTCGTCGGCATCGGGCAATTCGGCCCAAGGTTCGGCCAGCGCCGGGTTGAGGCTTTCGAAGGTCTTGCCGGACAGGGCATCGACCCATTCACCGCCGATGCACATCTGGAAGCGTGCGAGTGTCATGCAACGATCCCCTTGATCTGGTTTTGTTGGGAGTGCGCGGTCTGCAGAAACTCCAGCAACAGCTGGTTGACCAGGCGCGGCGACTCTACCGGCATCATATGCCGTTGCTCGGCGAGCACGGCAACGGTCGCACCGGGAATGCGTTCGGCCAGTTGCCTGGCCATTTCCGGGGTCGAGCCGGGGTCCAGTTCGCCGGTGGCGATCAACGTCGGCACCCGGATGCTGGCCAGGTCGTCGGCGCGGTACATGTCCTGAGTGGCGAACAGTTCATAAGTGGTCAGGTAACCCTGCGGATCATTACCGGCCAGGGTCTGGCGAATCGCGGCGATCTGCGCCGGATTCGCGGCCTGGTATTCACGGCTGAACCAGCGCGACAGCGCCGCTTCGGCATTGGCGTCCGGCCCGTGTTCGGCGGCCTGGCTGGTGCGGGCGATGACCCCGGCGCGCTGTTCGGCGCTGCGGTTGAACACGCTGTTGAGCACCACCAGGCCCTCCAGGCGTTGCGGGTAGTGCAGGGCAAACGCCCGCGCCACCAGCCCGCCCATGGAAAAACCGATCACCGTGGCCTTGGGCAATTGCAGATGGTCGAGCAGCTCCAGCAATTGGTCGGCATAGCCGAGCAGCGGCGTACCGCTTTCCGGGCGTGGGCTGGCGCCATGGCCGAGCATGTCGTAGGCGATGACGCGGTACTTCGTGGCCAGGCCAACGATCTGGCCGCCCCACATTTCTTTGTTCAGGCCCACGCCGTGGATCAAGACCACGGGCTGGCCTTGGCCGGTCGCCAGGTAACTGGTGCCAGCCGGGGTGAGTTCAGCGGTGAGCCGAATCATGGAGCGCTCCTGCAATGCCTTCTTGTTGTCGTTCTGCTGGCCGGTTACTGGGCTTTTTCGGCTGCCAGTTCTTCCAGGTCGATGTAGCGGTTGCCGATGCGCGGGTGCAGGCGGCCGCCGTCGGCGCAGCCCAGGACCACGACGATTTCGTCGGCACGGGGTGCATCTTCGATCTGCATTTCCAAAGTGATGTAGTGCGAGCGAAGGCCTTCGTCGTCCTTGTGCATCATCGGGATCTGGATCGAAGTGCCCGGGCCGCCGCGCTTGTTGGTGAAACTCAGGTAACTCTTGGCCTTGACCGCTTCGCGGTAGTGGTTACCGAAGCGCAGGGTGTGGATCACCGCCGAAGCGTGTTCGATTTCGCCATCGGCGCCGACCACCGCAGCCTTGCCGTAGGCCTCGATTTTCTCGGCACCGCCAATGATGCCCACCAGACGCTCGACCATCAGCGCGCCGAGGTCGGAGCAGTTGGCGCGGATCTGCGGTTTCAGGTCTTCGACGAAACCGTTGCCCAGCCAGGGGTTTTTCATCACCACGGCCAGACCGACCATGGTCACGGGCTTATCGGTGGCTTTGCCGCCTTCAATAAAGGTTTCTTCGACATAGCTGACGATCTTGCGGATTTCGAAACTCATGAGCTGCTCCGTAGAGGTTTTGGGTGTCTGTGCGTCTGATGGTATACCATAATACCGATAGCACAAGTCCCTGAACGGAGTTTCTGGCTGGATGGCAGGTAAAAGTTCGCGCAGTGGGCAGCAGCGGACAAACGGCGGGCACGGGTTTACGCCGGGCACAGGCCCGGCATGAGAGGGAAGAGAAGGGTAAGGAAAGGGGTCAGAGGTGAAGCAGCGTTAAGTTGATGCCTTGCGCGAAAAAAATCGCGAGCGGGCATAGTTTTTCGCCCGACACCTGGCTTTTGATCCTCGCTGCAGGTCAGCCGTAGGTAATCCGGGTTGGTAAGCAGGAACAGAGCGGTATGATCATCGAGTTGGCCATCGCCTGGCCCATGCACAGCAACATCGAAGATCAACTGATGCACTACCAGAGCGTGAAATCGATATAAACACCATGCCGCTGCATGAGATTGGTATGCGCCCGGGCATCACGTCTTGCGTGATTAAACCGGTTGTCACTTATGTATAAGCAACTGCTCGATTTCACCCCCCCGTTGTGTGGGCAGGCGCGTGAGGACACCCTTTGGCATGTGCGTATCGAACAGATCATCTATGCGCATTTTACGTACACCGCTTTATAAGAGCAGCCGACATTACGCTCACCAGCTGATCACGATCATCCGCCCAATTCCCCCTCTCGAGGAAATTCAAAAGAAAACGCGCGCATCAGAACGGCCTTGAACCCCTGCCGCACAGGGGTTGCGAGCATTTGAACAGTAAGTAAATACCCATAATGCCTGTTTGACATCATTGCCCTTTGTAAAGCCGATGAGAAAAATAGCCCCCGTTTGAAAATGCTTTCGAGCATTCGCGGCCATAAATGGGCAACCTGCCATACCCGGCCGAGCTATCAACAAGTGTGGCAGCCCCGCCTCCTTTCAAGGACGTCACAAGTAAATGGATCTTTTAACCAACCTGCCCAGCTGGGACGACATCGAACGAAATTTCGACCAGAAATTCAATGCGTTGAATGAGGGCGTTGATAACGGCTTCCAAAGCGCCCACGACGGCTGGAACGGCTTTACCCGCCGCGTCAGCAACGGCGCCACTCAAGCCTACGGGTACGTGGGCGGGCATCGGATCGATAACGTCCGCCACGCGATGGCCCTATCTGTCCCCATTATGCAGATGAACATCAGCCGCAAATGGGCGTCGATCAATATCAACGAAATTCTGCCGGTGTTGCTCAAACTGTTGTAGGAAGTTGTGATGATCGTGGGCGGTAGCGTGACGATCGGCGCAGCTCTGGGTGGAGCGGTTGGCTCGCTTGCCTTTGGTGCTGGCGCAGTGCCTGGCGCAGCAATCGGCGCCGGTGTCGGATTGCAGGTCGGTAATTTGATCATGGCAGCGCTGGGGTTGTACGCCATCACCGGTTATTTCTCGGCGGGAATCGGGCCCTGCCTATCCACGATATTTGAAGGTCTCTGTACCGCGTGGCAAGCGGAAGACGGCTTGAAAAATCCAGGCCTCGACCCGACTGGCGGTTCAGCGGCGATGATCCAGGAACGCAAAGAACGCGCAGCCAGACAGTTGGCCCAAGGGCAAGAGCAATTGGTGTTGCTGCTACTGACGGCAATTGTCACCTATCTCACCCGAGGGCAGATGAAAGCGGGTGTGGTCAACAGCCTGGAAAGTATTGCGACGAGAAGTGCCAAGCTTCGATCAGAGATTTCCAACAAGCCGTTTGCTGTATGGCTCACGAAAAACGAAAAACTACTTTTGGAGCATCCGGAGCTACAGATTAGGGGAGTGACCTCGCTGGGGAGGCTTGCGAAGGAAAAGGAGATGCGTGAGTTCTATGCTCAGCAGGATCCGAAATTCGTGGCAGTCGAAAAACAGCGAGAGCTTGCTAAAACATTCAAGCCAGTAGGATTGAGTGACCAGCAAGTCGATGACTATTTGCTTAGCGCAGAGGGGCAGAAATACTCAGCCAAACTAATTGCAGCAGACCCGACACTGACTGCTGAAGCGCTTTACAACAGGGCTCTTAATCAGATCGCCTCAGGAAGCACTGTGCCAGTAACAACTCGTATGTCAACGCCGCTGGTGAAGGTCGTACCTCAGGGCGCAGAAGGAATTTCCGACTACTCGCCTTTTTTCACCACCATGGATGAGTTAAAGGCTGCAGCTAGAAGTGATAAAACTTTAGCCGATTCGCTCGGCCTACCGGTCCTCAGTGAAGACGCTAGATATTCAATTTTTGAAATCACACCACTCGAGCCTACCGATGTTTTTGTTAGTAAGGTCGCGCCAACGGTAGAGTTCGGAGGTAAAATCACAAGAACTGGGGAAGCGGCGCAGTATTTAGTACCTAACAGAAATGAGTGGTCATCTGCTAAACTCATCGGCGAAATCGATAATTAGGAATTGCCATGAATATTCTAGCTTTAAAACAGAGCGCTATTGATCTTCGTGAGAAATTGGATTTTTACAAAGACAAAGATTCGGCCGCGCTAGCCTTATATCAACAGCTTGAACATTTAATATCAGCAGCTGAACGTGGAATGATCAAGGAAAAAATGCAAGCGAGAGATATTCCTGGATACCGTACCTTTGTCGAGTCAAATTTAGAGCAATACTCTGATCTTTCGAAAGCCTATAATAATTTCTTTATTGAACTGAATGATGGTAGAAATTCAGAGGCCTTCAAAATGTTACAAGAGATGTTAAGAAAAAGCAGATTATAAGAATGCTTGAATCGTTTGCGTGCCTTGCCGCGACTGCTACAGCCAGTATGATATTTGGGATCAGCCAACTGTCTCGAAAAAGCGGCTAACGGTGATCTTGCGTCTTGAATGATGTATCGCTGGCAAAGGAAACGATTCCCCCAGCATCGCCATTTATCTTGCCTCGGGCACCGTAGATGCAAACGAACGACCTGCAGTATCTCGACAACCAATCTTGGCTATTCGCTTCCCACGCTCACATCGAGCAAAAGCCGCAAAACTCATTGTCGAAGTCGACAATTAGGAATGCATTTGGATACGTCATTATTGAAACAAGCAGCTCTGGATTTATGTAAAAAGCTTGAATTTTACAAGTTGACAGATCGCTCTGTACTAGCTTTGTACATACAGATGGAACCTTTAATTTCAGCAGCCGAAAATGAGATGATTCAGGAAAAACTCGAACCTCGAGATATCCCAGGCTATCGGCTGTATCGCTGATACAGATCTGCAACAATATGACGATCTCTCGAAAGCCTATAGTAAGTTCTATGTTGAAATTACCGACAGTAGGAATACGAAGGCATACAAGATTATCCAACAGATGCTAGACAAGGCTCCTTGATTTGACAAAATAAACGACCTACCGGTGTCTTGCATCTTGGATGATCGGTCGCTGGCACAGGTACCGTACCGATGCCTTCCTCCCAAAAATGTGGTAGTCGTTTTTGATTTGTTATTTATCGCCTGTTTCCGAGCCAACCATTAGACCTTCCCGGCGCTGTTCGATGAGGCATGGCGGTTGCAAGAGTTGGCCGCAACACAGCTGTTGAACGGAAGTGGGAGTCATGTCCGCCACCTCTGTAATGACTTCAATTGGACATTTATAACCGAAGCGTTTACGAGGGCGAATATTCATTTGGTAGGAAATGGCGTCCAAAAGCTTCCTGGCTGTGTACCGACAAGTCCGTACCCTTGGGCCACTACTGTAAATTCGGCGCCGGCGCCTGGATCAGTGTTTCGCACTGCCGGCAGGCCCATTTCCCCCGAACGTGCTGTTCGACGGTGAACACGCCCGGCGTGTAGTCCAGCTTCTCGCTGACGTCTTCACCGATGCGCTGAAGCTGGCAGCCGCAAGCGCACTGAGTGTTGTCCGGCTCGTGATGGATCACAGTGCGTGGGAACTGCAACGAAAGCCGGCAATGTTGCGGGTGATTGATCCCGGTAAATCGGTAGCCACTTGCGGATCACGTTGGCGCTGATGCCGTGATGATGGCTACGCTGGAAATCGTCGCCCCGGGTTGCAGGCATTCCTGGACGACCTGGGCTTTGAATGGTTTGGGGTAAGAGCTTCGTTGGCGCATGAAAATCATGGTGATAAGGGCGATCGCGTCCGCTTAAAAATATGCGGACACCATCGCCCCTGATGCTGGAGTTCGGTAGATGACTTGGCCGCACGCTTACTTGACGTCGCCATTCACCTACAGGTTGCCGTTTACAGTGACCTACGGGATATCCAGAGTCGCTGAAGGTACCTTCACCACCTGTTCACCGGCTTCAAGCGTGATACTCCGGCCAGGCGGTTAGGGGTTATTTCGTGTCGGGCTGTGATCAGGTAGTTGCCACCGTGCAAGCACCCACGTTGTAATTTTTCAAGTTGAAAAACTCGAGGGGCGTGGCTGTATAAAGGTCGTCAGGCTTACTTGATGAAAGCTACAAGACCTTGCGCCGTTGCCTACGGTTACGCCAGAATCCGCCGGCTTGTGCGCCTGGGGCCCGCTCGGTAACTTGATTCGCATCACTGCCCATCAGTGATCGGGTTTAGCAGCCCGTTGATGTCAAGACGCATGATGTCTCTATCAAACAGGTATCCCATACCTGCACTTGATGGTGGCTGTGCGCAGGGCGCTTCGGCGCGCCGATTTCTTGGCTCATCGGTCTGCTAACCTGCGCACAGCTGCCTCCCCATCGTTTAGCAGCGAACGGGTTGTAGCCTCACTCTTATGAGGAAGAGCCAATGTTCAAGGTCACCCCCAACCCGCCGGACACCGATCCGGCATCCCCGTACGAACCCGACTCAAACAAACTCAACGAAGCCGCCGAGCGCGCCCTCGATTTCCACTTCCCCTCGACTGCCGATATCAAAGCCACGCCGCGTACGGTCAGCACTCTGTTTGCCGTCGACCCGCAGGTCGATACCGAAACCTTGGTGGTTTACCTGGTGGAGACGTTGGCCTCGGTGGATGTGATGGTCCACCAGTTGGTGGATCATCTGGATGGAGAGTCGCGCAATGCGCTGCTGGGGATTTCCAACAGTGTGATGTTGGCGGAGATCACGGCGAATCGGGTGCTGGATCAGATTGATCCGCCTGCGTAGGTTCGGTTCACTTGAGAGAGTGGGTTGCTCACGGTGATGCGCGGCGGTTTTTTTGGGCTGCTGCGCAGCCAACGGGGGCAAGCCCCCTCGCCACAGGTTTTTCAGCGTTTGTGCTGATAGCTCATCAGGACTTCGCCTCCTTGGTCCCCAGCACATCGCGAATGTTGTCCACCACATTGCTGTCCTTGATCACATCATTGAGCCAACCCTCGAGCGGCATGTTGCCCCATTTGATCGCGCGTTCGATCAGGTAGGGGACGGGGCTCTGGGGTTCGGTCTGCTTGAAGAACTGCGCGATGCCAGCCAGCAGGGTGAACGCTTCGTCGCGGGTTTGCGGAGTGGTGCGCAGCGGCGTGACGGGGATGTCTTGCCGGGTCTGGGTCATTGCGGCACCTGCAGGTTGTGCGCCAGCGCTTTCGGCGACGGTCGGGGTGGGCGCGACAGGGGCCGGGTTCAGTTCGATACCGCGATCCTTTAGCAGTTTCTCGGCCAGTTGCCCGGCGCGGGACAGCACGTCATGGAGCCCGGCAAAACTCGGCGCGTCGTGGCCGAACAGCCTGTCGGCAGTGCTCTGCAGTTGCTGGCAGGCCTTCAGGCTGGCGGCGATTTCGCTGGCTTTCTGGCGCAGGTGATCGGAGTCGGTCAGCACCACCGAACGCTGGAACACCTCGGCGTTGATCTTGCCTTCGTCGAGGGCGGCGCGCATGGCCTGGGGGTTCTGCAACGCCAGGTTTTCGACATGCCGGGATTCGTCATAACGCAGCAGGCCGTACTGTTGGCCCTGGGTGATCGGCAGTCCGCCCACCACATCCGTCAGGGTGGTTTTCATCCACGCCAGGCGGGCAGCGCGTTCATCGACCCCATCCTCGAGGGAAGGGAAGAGGCCGGTCCAGAAATTGTCCAGCAGGCGTTCGGCCAGGGTCAGACCGAAGGTGATACCGGTGAAATGGTACTTGTGCGCCAGGGCTTCGCTGAGCCAGGCGACGAGCATCAGGTCCTTGCTCTGTCGAGCCAGGCCCTGGGCTGCCAGGGTGAGGGTCAGATCCCAGTCGGATGACTTCAGATCGGTTTGCCAGTCACCCTGGGTCAGGTAATCGGGGTCTGCTCGCCGTGCTTCTTTCACCTGATCGAACAAGGTGGAAAAGCTCAGGTCTTCGCCGCTCCCCTCATTGATGGGCGCGGTCAGTTCGGCCAGCGAAAGGTCGTTGAGAAATTCAGACATGGGAAACTCTGATCAGACTAAAAGAACACCGCGCCCGCCGGGCAGGCACGGTGCCGAAAACGAGCCGCGTGCGCGGCCCGTCATTGCAACGGTGTTATGCGAAAACCTTGTTCGCGGTGCGATCCCAGCCACCGGTGACGTTACCGCCGCCCTGGCCATCGGCACGGCTCTGCTGGGTGTAGGTGGTCTTGATGCGGGCGAAGTTGAAGCTGATTTCTTCGATCGGCAGATCGCCAACCGATTTGTCTTCACCGTTCTGGCTGCCACCGGCGACTGCTTTGACCGACGACACCACGACTTCTTCCAGGTTGATGGTCAGGTAGGTGACCTTGTCACCACCGGCACGGTTCACGTTCAACTGGATCTTGGCGATGTGCGTGCCTTTGCAGCAGGCTTCGAACAGCTTGGCGGAAGCCTTGTCCACGGCTTTGCGGATGCTGAAGTCGCTCAACGCAACACGCTCCGACGAAGCACCGCCCGATGAGCTGGCCGTCGCGGAAGTCGCCTGGGTTGCGCCGTACTCGTAGCCCAGCACTTCGATCCAATCCTTGTGTTTGTCGTCCAGAACTTCACCTGGAATGCCGTCGATCTGGATGTATGCGTCAAATGCCATTTCTATTTTCTCCTTACCTTCATTTAAAGGGATGTCACCTGCAAACAGGTCGCAGCCCTTCGTTTTAACCTCTTCGAAACAATCAACAGAGGTGTCTTATGCCGGCCCGGGCCTCTCGTCGAGATGACCCGGATACCGGTATTTCTTCACAAGGCGCGCATGCTCAGTTGAGTGCCCGCACTTCGATTTCTACTCGCCGGTTAGGCTCAAGGCAGCGGATCAGCAGGGCCCTTGGCTGCTGCATGTCGCACTTGACCAAGGGCTTGTTGCTGCCTTCGCCGACGGCTTCGACCAGCTCGCCGGGTACGCCTTTGCCCACCAGGTAGGTCTTGATGGTTTGTGCCCGCTGTTTGGAAACCTGCAGGTTGCCCTGGGGATCGCCGAGCTGGTCGGCGTGCCCGGCGATAATGATTTTTCCGATGTTCGGGGTGCTGAGCAGTTTGCCGGCGATCGCGCTGAGCTGGCTCTGGCCTTCAGTCTTCAGGCTCTGGAAGTCCGCACGGGCGAAAGCGAACAGGGTGTCCGACTCCAGCGTGATGGTTTCGATCGAGCGCAACGACTGGGTCAGCAGGCTGTTGATGTAGTTTCGCGAGCTGGAGATCAGGAACGCGTTGTCGAGGATCCGCGGCACGTCCGGCTCGTGGATCTGGTCGCTGTAGAAATTGATCTGACGGCTGGCGAACTCATAGTCCGAAGCGGCGACACTGGCATTGCCGACCTGACGGGCAATCGCCGGGTACCAGTAATCCGGGATTTTCGCTTTCAGGAACGCCGGGTCGGCCTTTTCCCGTTGTGCACGGGACAACATGACGTAGGTGTCCAGCGTTGCCTTGCCGAAACCGGCGATGGATTGCGCCCGGTTGTCATTGGGCAGGGCCTTGGGTTCGACGCTGTCCACGCCGGTCACGGGCATCAACTCTTTGGCGTTGCGCTGATAGACCTTGAGCGTGGTCAGCAAATACAACGAGCGGGTCAGGTTGTCGGCCGTGGGCTTGAGCATCACGCTTTCCAGGCGGTCGAAGTAGCGGCTGCGCACCAGTGGTTCTACCTTGTGGCCTTGATAGAGCCCCAGGCGCATGCGCAGCGGCACACCTTCGTCGTGATGCTGCGCGTAGTAGTGCGCGGTCCAGAAGCGCAGGCGATCGAGGGTTTGCCAATCGGTGTACTGAGCGGGTACAGAACGGTTGTCGATGCCAGCCTGGGTCAGTTCTGCCGAGAGGCTTTGCAAGGTGTTTTTGTTGTTGACGTATGACCAGCCCAACAGGCTGCACAGCAGCACAGCGACCAGTGCGGCACCGCCGATCCAGGTCGCCCGGCGCCGACGCTCGCGGTGGTTGGTGGTGTACAGCGCCACCAGATGCTGGTCGGGAATGATGACCTTGCGGAACAGACTGTTGATGAACAACGGGCGCGGCTGCGCGTGACCGTTGGCGATCTCCCGATCACCTTCCAGGGAAAAGCGCTCCGTCACTTGCCGTGCGTGTCCGCCCAGTTCCGGCTGGTCTGCGTCCAGTGCACTGGTGAAATAGAAGCCGCGCAGCAGTTCCGCACTTTGATAAGGGTTGGCGCGCAACAGGGCATCGACGAACAGCTGAAGCCGTGGCTTGAGGGCTGCCAGTTCCAGCGGAAACCGATACACCGCCGAATCCTGCCGGGTGATCTGGATGTCTTGAGTGACCAACTGCTGGCTCGCCACCTGGTGCCAATAGCTGACCAGCTCGTCCATCGCGACGCCGAAACGCTGCCCCCAGTCGGCCTGCTCATAGCCCTTGTGGGAGAAAGTCTTGCCCATGACTTCGCCGCGTGCGGTTTCATCGAGTTGGCGATAGAAGGGCGCAAAACCCGGCACCAGGTCGCACTTGGTGAACACCAGGTACACCGGCAGGCGCACTTCCAGCAGGGCATGGGTTTCCTGGATGCGTTCGCGCAGGCGCTTGGCGATGCGCTCCTGATCTTCGAGCGAGGCTTGCAGGATGTCGTGGATGCTGACGGTGACGATCAGGCCATTGAGCGGCCGGCGCTGGCGATGCTGGCGCAGCAGTTGGAGGAACGCGCGCCATTTGCCGGCCTCTTCCTGATTGTTCATGTAGCGGCCGGCGGTGTCCAGCAGCACCGCTTCGGAGCTGAAGAACCAGTCGCAATTGCGGGTGCCACCCAGGCCGGCGACTCGCACGCCCTCACGCTCGGCGTAAGGGAAGTTGAGGCCCGACTGGTAGAGCATGGTGCTTTTGCCCGCTGCTGGCTGACCGACCACCAGGTACCAGGGCAGGGCATACAGCGCATCCTTGGGGTTGCTGCCCCGTGGCTTGTTGCTGTGCAAGCGCTCGATACTCTGCAACAGACGCTCGCGCAACAGGCTGACTTCTTCGCGATCCGCCGGGCTCGCGTTCAACACCGCCTGATCGGCATCCTCGCGCAGCAGGCCTTCGAGGTTGTGATGCCGGGACACGCCCCGATAGAGCAGCAGCACATAACCGGCGGACAGCACCAGGAACACAGCGATGCCGGTCAGCAGGCTGTTAAGCGAACTGAAATCAAATGCACGCCCGAGGCCCCACACCACGAAGATCGTGAGGAAAAAGCACACCCCCAGGATGTAGGGTTGATAGCGCAAGAAGTAATACTTGATCTTGTTCATACAGGCTTCGAATCCAGGGCATCGACAAAACGGTCGATAACGTCACCCAGAGGGCGGTCGATTTCGGGAAAGGCGTGTGTGCGGTGGTGCTCGTCAAAGGCATCGAAGGACGCCAGTACGTCGTAGCTCTGCGAACGGTCACTGATGCCTGTCAGCACGCGGTAGGCGTCGCTGGTCTGGCGCGATGCAAAACAGATCAGCCGGGGACGCATGAAGTCGTCCGCCAGCAGGCTGATCTGCGGCACGGCACGTTCCGGGGTCATTTGTGTCAGCCAGGTGACCCACAGATCGGCGGTCGGATTTTTCAAGCCCCGTTCCGCCGGCAAGGGCAGGGCGATGCCGATGGGCGTCGCATGAGCCAGGTGCCGCCTGAGGGCTTGAAGCCGGGTCAACACGGCGTTGGTGACGAATTCCGGGTAGGCGCCTTCGAGCGCGGTGCTGATATCGCGCAGGTTGAAGTTCACCAGGAACTTGTCATGCACGCGCCGGAACAACTCGAAGTCCTGGCCTTGCAACGGGCGCAGGGCCTTGATGCGGTCGAACAGCACCGAGGTGCTTTCGCCCTGGACGGCCAAGTGCAGCAACGGCCTGATCTGCCCGCTGAACAATTCGCCGAGGGTGAACGGATTGACCAGAGGCTCGGCTTCGCTGGCCTTGAGGGTCTGGAAAATGAAAAACGGATAGCGCCGTCCACTCGAATCCCTCGAGCTGATCAGCCCGCCCAGCAACCAGTTGCCGCTGCGTGCGCGGTAGCTGAAAAAGCACAGCGGCAACCCGTCGAACAGTTCGCGCCAGTCTTCGCGATGCTGCAGGGCGGCCAGCGCGCCTTGCAGCCAGCTATCGAACTCGCAGACGTCGTCGCCCGCACCTTGCAGGCTGACGAAGTCCGGGCTCGCGGGCACCTTGCCGAAACAACCGATCATTGGGCGGTTCCCAGGCTCAAGGTTCGGCGGCTCACAGCGCTTGACCTTCTTTGGCGTTGAGCGCGCTCAATGCCTTGACGTTGGCCAGGTCCGTCAGCTTGACGCCGCCGTAGTTGCGCACGGCGAGGCTGACCGGACCACTGCTGGTGTTCCAGCTGAAGCGTTGCTGGATACCGTCCAGATCGTTGACCCGCGCGCTGTCGTTCATCCGCAGCAGGCCCCAACGGCCCGGGTAGTCGAACACCGTGATGCGTTCGCCGGAAAGGGTGACCACATCCAGGCGAGCACCCGGCGTGGTGGTCGTGCCCGGCCACGAGAAGCGGCTCCAGCTGGTCTTGCCGTTGCGGTAGTGCTGCACCTGGCCGTCGAGGGTGAAGATGATGTCGGTCAGGTTGGCGGAAGGTTCGAGCATGATCTCGAAGCCGTTGTCGCGGTCAGACAGGCTGGCGATCACCTGGCCCAACGAGCTGGCCTTGTCGATGCTGTTGACCATGTTCGGGTTGACCAGCGGCGTTGCCTTGCTGTTGCTGCTCATCCCCAGGCCTTCGCCACCGGACAGATTGCCGATTTCGTTGCGCTTGAAGTTCGGCAGCAGCCCGGATTCGGGGTCGACGAAACGCTGCAGATCCTTGACCGACGCTTCGTTGCGGCTGCCGGGCGCAATCGGGTAACGGTGCGCCATGACCTGTTCCCACGGCTTGGCAATCTGCTGTGCCCAGGCTT
Source organism: Pseudomonas sp. S2_F07 (assembly GCF_054668325.1). NCBI lineage: Bacteria > Pseudomonadati > Pseudomonadota > Gammaproteobacteria > Pseudomonadales > Pseudomonadaceae > Pseudomonas > Pseudomonas sp. S2_F07. The sequence continues at coordinate 1,408,683 of NZ_CP162758.1, read as the reverse complement.
TGGCAATCTGCTGGCCAGCCGGGTCGCGCAGGGTTTCCCAGGCAAACTGGATCGGCGAGCTGAACAGGCCTTGCAACGAAGTGGACAGACCGCCCTGGCTGGTGTCGACGGTGGTCTCGACATAGTTGCGCACACTGGTCACTTCACTTGGCAGCCCTTCGAGGGTTTCGCTGATTAGCTGCTTGCTGCTTTTGCCAACGTCCTGGGAGCGCTGGATATTGTTCATCCGCACCTTGAGTTTGCGCAGGGCCGCGAGGTAACGGTCCATGATCGTGCTGTCGGCGCCTTCGGCGTTTTGCACCGCAAACACCCGCGACACTGGCTCGAAGCGCTTGGCCAGGCTGCCGTCGTCGACCGCTGGCAAAGGTGAAGTCAACGTGCTTGGCGATGCATTTTTCCCGTCGAAAATCCCGGTGACGCTGCTCCAGAATCCGTCATCGGGCTTGATGCCCGCTGGCAGGGTTTCGCGAGGGGCAGGGACATCCCATTGGGTGTTGTCGTTGACCGCCGCCAGGAGGATTTTCACCGGCGAGTTCTGCACGTCGCTGAGCAGCGACAGTTGCTGGGTCGCATTGGCCATGTCGGTGAAATGGCGAATACCGACGCTGTCGATGAGGGTGTACCAGGCTTGCGTGTAGTCGCGCTTGTAGCGCGTCATGAATTCACGGATGAAGTTGGCCTTCTGCACGATGCTGTCGGCGCCTTCGCCGTCGAGCACCCAGTCCGATTCGTTTTGCAGGTTGCCCGACACCAGTTTGATCAGCTCTGGCTTGACGAATTGCTCCCAGCCCTGGCGGGTGAAAATCGCCGGAACCGCTTCGGTGCCGTACAGCAACTGGCGGCCGGGCATTGGCACCAGGTCGCTCAAGCCAACGGCCGGGAACTGACGGCCGGATTCGAGTTGCAGGCGCAGGTATTCACGGTCCACCAGCGAGCTGGAAATCATGAAGGACTTGAGGCTGTTGCGGGTTTCGCTGATGAGCTGCTCGTTGCGCGACAAGGTCGGTGCCTGGCCATTCTTGAGCAATTGCACATAGACCGGCGAGTTGTCCTGAATCACCGCCGTGCTGACAGGATTGTCGGCACTGGCGGTATTGGCCCAGGCCACCGGCAATGCAGCGCCGACGAATTCAGGGTCTGGATGGGTGCCCGGTTGCGTGAGCATCAGGTAGAGCTTCAGCGCGTTGTAGGACTCGATGATGGACGCGACTTGCCGCTCATCCAGCCGGCCGAGCATTTCCTCGGACAGCGAAAGCCCACCGGTGGTCGCCGATAAATCAGCGGCATCGCTCGCGGTGGCAGGGTTGCGCAGTGCCGTCAGCGCGTCCCCCCGTGCCTTGTTGGCGGCACCCTTGGCGGCACCGGTCAGGCGGCTGGCAACATCACCGCCACTGCGCGGCAGGTTGTTCAAGCGCACCGGCAGTTTCTGGCCCTGCACGCGGGCCTTGAGCGAGTCGGCTTTGTTTGACGCAGGCACAAAGCTGTTCTGCGCATCCATGGTCTTGGCGAACTCATTGAAGGCGCGCATCTGCAATTGCAGTTGCAAGGTGACCGGTTCCAGCGCCTGGGTACGCAGTTGCTGCAAGTAGGCGGCCTGCGCGACGCGGTAGATGTCATCACCACGATAAAGGCCTGCGCCAAGTTGCAGCGGCACGCCTTTGGCACGGTGCTTCTCGATGGCCGAGAGTTGCTCGCGCAGCAGTTCCAGGCCTTGGCCCGAAGCGAGCAACCCGGCACGCTCCGGGGACTGTTGCAGCTCGGTCAGTTGCCCGCGCAATGTGGCCAGCCATTGGCGGTTGTTCTGGAACGACAGGCCTTGCCAGCCAATGAACGCAACCCCGGCCAGTACCGCCAGGCCCAGCAGGGCAGGGCTGGCGGAGGTGTTCTTGCCCAGGCGCGACTGATAGAGGGTCAGGTCACGGTCGGGGAAGATCACCCGACGGAACGTATCGGTGATGAAGTAGCTGCGGTCGCTGATTTTCTTGCCGCTGCTTGGCTGCGGTTGCTCATGTTCCGCTTGCAATGCAAACGACTCGGCCAGGTCGTCTTCATACACCTGGCTCAACTGCTGGTCGGTCTGCAAGGCGCTGGTGAAATACAGCCCGCGCAGCAACAGTGGCGCACCGCTGCGACCGGTCTCGGCGAAGTGCTGGAGAAACTGCTCCAGCACCCCCGACAGCTCGGCGAAATAGTTCGGGAAGTTCAGCAGGGCGCTGTTGGCATCGGCGCCCAAGGCAATCATCTGGGCGTCGACGTGACGGCGAATATGGCCGTGCAGGTTGGCCAGCTTGGCATCCAGCACCGGGCGCAAGCCCTGGTTGCGGATCTCGGACAAGCCGAAGGTCATGCCCAGCGGTTGCTGGCGCTCGTTCAGGTCCAGGCCTTCAAATGCCTGGCTGAAGCCCGGCAGTTGATCGGTCTTGCTCAGCATCAGGTAGATCGGCGGACTGGCGTCCAGGCAATCGTTGTATTCCTCGATGCGCGACACCAGTTGGGCGGCCAGTTCGTTGCGCTCGGCGGCGCTGCACGCCAGCAGTTCCGGCAGGCTCACCACCAACACCAGACCGTTGACCGCGGCCTTGCTGCGCTGCTTTTTCAGCATGCGCAGGAAGGCGGCGAATTCGCTGGCCGACGGGTCGTCCCGCAGGTAGCGACCGGCCGTGTCGATCATCACGGCCTCGGGGCTGAAATACCAATCGCAATGCTGGGTGCCGCTTTCGGTGTCATTGGCGCTGCTGGCAATGCTTGCGGACAGGCCCGAACGGGTCAGCAACGAGGTCTTGCCCGCTGCCGACATGCCGATGACCAGGTACCACGGCAAATCGTAAAGCGCCGACGAACCGCCGCCACCGGCCGAACGGTCGGCGCGCAGCATGGCGATGGCATGCTTGAGGCGTTCGCGCAGCACTTGCTGATCGCGGAATTCACCAGTGGATTTGAGCGAACGATCGACTTCGATCTGCACCAGGTTTTCAAGGTTGTGCTCGGCGCGGATGCGCTTGTACTGACGCAGCACAATGATCAGCAGGTAGAAGGCGCTGACGATCGCCATTGCCTCCAGCGCATAACCGCGCAGCCAGCTCACGTGCGGGGCCACGAACCAGCAGACCGCCAGGCTCGCCAGCCACAGGACGGGAACGAGGAACCAAAAACTTTTCAACGAGCGCAATAATGTCTTCATGTCTTCCTGACTCGATTACCTGACCTGTTTTCAGGCACTGAACAGCTGGCTGATTTGTTCGGACAATGCGGCCAGGTCTTTGCCCAGCAACCAGTCCAGCGTCAGGTAGACACCCGCGCAGACCAGCGCAATCAGCGCCAGGTAGAGCCAGAGGGGCACCTCATGGCGCAGCATCTGCGAGACCTGGTCGGGCAACGCCCAGTCAGGCGAGAGGGCCTTGGGGGTCTTGCGAAAGCGCGCGATGTCCTGGCCCAGGGTATTGGCCAGGTAACGCAGCTGGTCCTTTTGCCCGAGGCTGAACTTGCCTTCGAAACCCAGGGCCAGGCACAGGTGGTAAACCTCGAGCACGTCGAGGTTCTGTTTGACGTCGCCACGCAGTGCATCGATTTTTTCGAAGAAACCTTCGCCGGCCAGGTGCACGCCGAAATAGCGGAACTGCAGCGGCTGCAATTCAAAGTGCCGGCGCAACTCGTTGTCCCCGGAGCGCAACACGCTTTCATCGAGGAAGGCACACAGGGCGTACTGGGTGTCTTTCACCTGTTCAACGCTGTAGTTGGCGCCACGGGCATCGCGTTCCAGCGCCTTGAAGAAGGTGTCGACGCTCGCCTCGAAGGCGCTGACCGAAGTCACCTGGCGACCCTTGCGCACGATCAGCGCCATGCTGATGAAATCCTGCACCAGATCTTTGAGGGTCGGTTTTTCACGGGCGGCCGCAACGGCGCCTTGCAGTACGGCTTCGGTCATTTGAGTACCGCCATCAGTTCAAGCTTGAGGTTGGTGAACGCGCTGGGCGCATAGAAAGAGATGGCCTGGGCACTCATCATTCGCTCGTACACCCGGCCATGGGGTTCGATGGAGAAGTAGTGATTGTCCAGTCGCACCGGAATCGCATTGGGCAGGCGTGTCGAGTGATTGAGGGTCACGCCTGGCATGGCGCTATTGACCACCACTTCGATGTCTTCCGGCGAGCCGACCTTGAACGCTCGTGGCACCAGTTCCAGCAGGCTCGCCCCCGGCATGTCGGCGTGCACGGAGATGTAGAAGTCCGCCTCCGCCAGTCGTGGGTCGTGCAACTGCCCTTGCCAGTACGAGGGTTTGGTCTGGGTCAGGTTGATCACCACACACTGGTTCGGCACCACGTTGTCGAGCAGCACGCGAATCATTTCGTCGAGCTTGACCAGCGAGGCCGCCGGGTCGTGGTGGTCGTACTCGGGGATGTCGTTGAGCTGGGTGTCCAGCGAGAACGTCAGCAAGCCGCCGGCGAGTTCGGCCAGGAACAGATACAAGCGCTCGGGGTGCAGGCGTGGATGCGCAAGCAGGTGGGCCAGGGCCGGGTGGGCACGGTTCACCGTGTTCAACAGCCAGAACAGGGTCACGTCACTGGAGCCGAACTCGGCGATCTGGTCCGCGCGCTCGCGGCGACGGCCCGACAGCGCCTTGCTCTTGGATTGCAGGGCGCCGAGCAAACGCTTGCCCAGTCCGATCAGGGTGTCGTGGGTGCCCAGGTGCAGCGTCGGGTGCACAAAATGCCCGTCGAGGTTGAAGCCACCGATGTTGTTGCGCGACAGCCGGGCAATCGGGCACCAGGTGTAGCCATCGAGGTTGTCGCCGTCGATCAGCATCACCACGTTCAGGCGCAGGCTGGTGATTTCGTTTTCCAGGTCGCCTTCGTTGAGGTCCGGCAAGGTGTCGAACTGCTTGCGAAAGCGTCGCCCGGTCTTTTGTTCCTGGCCGTCTTCGACGTAATTCAGGCCGAAGGGCTCCGGCAGCTTCAGCGCGGCGTAGACCTTCAGGTCGTTACCCTTGAGCAAATCCTTCAAGTCACGAGCCGCCGGCAGCGGGTCGTGCTGCGGTGCGTCGAACAGGCTGCCGTCGGGGAACACCAGCTTCAGCCGCTTGAGTTGCAGGGAGCCGGTGGCGAGGGCTTCCTCGTCCACTTCCAGCAACTGCACGCCCCAGTGAAAAGGCGTGTTGCGCAGGGTCGCCTGCGCCAGCTGATGCTGGTGGAACTCATCCTGATACTGGAAATGTTGTGGCAAAAGGAACATGCCTTCGGACCACATCACCCGGCTTTGCTTACTCATTGAGCGCCTTCCAATAATGAATTCAATTTCGAGTCCACGGCTTTTTGCGCAGAGCCAACGGCTTTGTCCTGGACCTTTTGCACCACGGCGTCCTGAACACGTTCGGTCAGTGTCGGTTCGGCAGACGGGTCGGGCTGGGCGGTGGCCTTGGCCAGTTGCTCCTGGGTCTTGGGTTTGTCCAGGACATCGACACCGCTGACGGCGGACACGGTGTTGTTGTCCACCAGCACCCGCAGACCGTCGGAGGAGAACCAGATGCCGTCCTTGCGCAGGGAGTTGGCATCAAACGCGACCTTCCAGTGGCTGTTCTCGTCGGTGCGGAAAAAAGCCGCGACACCGACATAGCCTGCCGCCTTGTTCAGCGGCCACTTGTCGACTTGCCCCATGCCCGGCAACAGGGTGATTTCGCGGTTTTCGATCAGCGTATTACCGAGAGCCTTTTGCGGGTCGTCCCACAGCGAGTCGGCATCCACCGAGGCAAAGCGCTCCAGCGACGTCAGCTGGTACACGCGCAGCACCACCGAAAGCGGTTTGCCGGACGCGTCGGGATTGAGCTGGTTACCGCCGTCGGACGTCAGGATGACTTTCTCGTTGTCGTCGAACAGCATGTCGCCGGCCCACGTGTCGTCCACGCGCTTGCCGACCCGGTCGGTGACGCCACAGGCGCTCAGTACCGCCATCATCGCCACCGCCGTCAGGCATTTGGCCAATGCCGTTTTCGCGGGACGCTTCCCTGAATATCTCTTGTCCATGACCACTACCTGTAAATGCCCGATCAGTTCAGGCGATAGGCGAAATCGCCGTCGCTGCCCAACTCGATGTTCAAACTCTGAATCGGTTTGTCCTGCGCCATGCGCTCCAGCACCCGCTGCGCCAGTTCCGGCATCAGGGTCTTGGACAGAATGTTGTCGATGTTGCGGGCGCCGCTGTCGACTTCCGTGCAGCGCGAGGCAATGGCCTTGACCAGCGCCTCGTCATAGCTCAGGACAGCCTGATGATTACGCTCGAAGCGCTGGCGAATGCGCGCAAGCTTGAGTGCGACGATGCGCTCCAGAATCGCGTCCTTGACCGGGTAGTAGGGGACGATGGTCAGGCGGCCGAGGAAGGCCGGCTTGAACACCTGGTTCAATTCGTCACGCAGCCCTTCGACGATATCTTCCGGCGTCGGTTGCGGCTGGGCATTGAGGCACCACTGCATGATGCGGTCGGTGCCGGTGTTGGACGTGAGGATGATCACGGTGTTGCGGAAGTTGATCTCGCGACCTTCGCCGTCATCCAGCACGCCTTTGTCGAACACCTGGAAAAACAGTTCGAGCACGTCCGGGTGGGCCTTTTCCACTTCATCGAGCAGTACCACGCTGTAAGGCTTGCGCCGCACGGCTTCGGTCAGCACGCCGCCCTCGCCATAGCCGACATAACCCGGAGGCGAACCCTTGAGACTGGAGACGGTGTGGGCTTCCTGGTACTCGGACATGTTGATGGTGATGACGTTACGCTCGCCGCCGTACAGGGTGTCGGCCAGCGCCAGTGCGGTTTCGGTCTTGCCGACGCCGCTCGGGCCGAGCAACAGGAACACGCCGATCGGTTTGTTCGGGTCTTCCATGCGTGCGCGGGAAATCTTGATGCGCTTGCCGATTTCCTGCAGTGCGTGGTCCTGGCCGAGCACCCGTTCGCCCAGCAATGCCGGCAGGCGCTGCACGGTGTCGATTTCGTCGCGCAGCATCTTGCCCAGCGGGATGCCGGTCCAGCCGGAGATCACTTCACCGATGGTGCCGCCATCCACCAGGGCATGCACCAGCGGTTGCTCACCCTGGACGCTGGCCAGTTCGGCGCGCACCGCGGCAATCTCCTGGGTATCCGGTGCCTGATTTTCCGGATGGCTGAGGGCGCCGAGTTTTTCCACCAGTTGCAGCTCGCGTTGCCATTGCTGTTCGAGGGCATCGCGGGCCTGCTGTTCGCTCAGCAGTTCGGTGTTGAGGGCGGTCAGGCGGCGGGCATGGTCGCTGCCTTTGGCGGCTTCCTGTTGCAGTACCGAGATCTCCGCCTGCAGATTGTCGATCTGGCGCTTGCAGTCTTCCAGCGGCCCCGGCTGTGCCGATTGCCCCAGGGCGACCCGGGCGCAAGCGGTGTCCAGCACACTGACGGCTTTGTCCGGCAGTTGGCGCCCGGTGATGTAGCGATTGGACAGGCGCACGGCCTGCACCAGCGCTTCGTCCATCACCGTGACTTTGTGATGTTCCTGCATCTTGGCCAGCAGGCCGCGCAGCATGTGGATCGCCTTGTCTTCGTCCGGCTCTTCGACCTTCACCACCTGGAAGCGACGGGCGAGGGCGGCATCTTTCTCGAAGTACTTCTTGTACTCGGCCCAGGTGGTCGCCGCGATGGTGCGCAATTCGCCGCGAGCCAGGGCTGGCTTGAGCAGGTTGGCGGCATCGTTCTGCCCGGCCTGGCCGCCCGAACCGATCAGGGTGTGCGCTTCGTCGATGAACAGAATGATCGGGTGCAGGCTGCGCTTGGTTTCTTCGATGACTGACTTGAGGCGGTTTTCGAATTCGCCTTTCACCCCGGCACCGGCTTGCAACAAGCCCAGGTCCAGGGTATGGATGGCGACACCTTTGAGCACCGACGGCACGTCACCCTGGATGATGCGCAGGGCCAGGCCTTCGACCACGGCGGTTTTGCCGACGCCAGCCTCACCGGTGAGGATCGGGTTGTTCTGGCGGCGGCGGGTGAGGATGTCGACCATCTGCCGCACCTCGAACTCGCGACCCAGTACCGGATCGATCCGGCCTTCGCGAGCGCTTTGCGTGAGGTTGATGGTGTACTGATCGAGGGCCGGTGTCTTGCCGTTGCCTTTGACCGGGCTGGTGTTGGCGGCTTCTGCAGTGCCCAGCGGTTTGGCCAGGGCCGATTCGGCGCTGCCTTCCACCAAGGCGTTGAGGTTCACGCGCAAATCGTCGGCGTTGATCTTCTCCAGCTCGGCCGCCCCCGCGATCACCACCCGGCGCAGTTCGTCGTCATCGAGCAAAGCCTGCAACAGATGACCGGTGCGGATCTGTGCCTGGCCGAACTCGATGGAGGCCAGGACCCACGCCTGTTCGATCATGCGGGTCAGGTGCGGCGACAGCGCCGGGGTGCGCGTATTGCCCTTCTTGAACGTCCCCAGTGCCGTCACCAACTGCGCCTGCAAGCGCTCAGGCACCACGTCGTAATGACGCAGGATGGCCGGCAGGTCGTTGTCGTGGCCGTCGAGCAATTGCAACAACAGGTGCTCGATTTCGACATCGTAGTGGTGTTCCGACAGACACAGTGCCGCGGCGCTTTCGGTGGCGGTACGGCTGGTGTCGTTGAGCTTGGCGAACAGGGACTTCAGGTTCACAGGGAGATCCCATCAAAAGGAATGTGGAAGAGCGCGCAACGGGAGGGTTCCACGTCGACGCCTGGTCGTTTGAGCCAGCCGAGCCGGCCCAGCGAAAGATTGCCCTGGCGACCCAGGCGGGCGACGGGTACGGACTGCGGTTTGAGCTTTGGCGCCAACTGGAAATCGAGTTCCGCGCCCACATAGAAACGCACCAGTTCCACCAGCTTCCGGTAGTCCTCGGTGCCTGGCTGGAAGCGTTGATAGTCGGCCAGTTCCAGCGGGCCCATCTCGATGCGCACGCACGACTGATAGTCCCAGACCCGATTGCCGGCGACGGCGCTTTGCCCGAGCACGGCGTTCTTGCGCCCCAGTTGCGTGCATTGGCTGGCGTCGAGTTTCAGCCAGCGACCGGCAAACGGCTTGACCTTGAATGGCAGCGAAAAATAGAAAGCCAGCATCACTTCCAGGTTCAACGCGTTGCGTGGCTTCTGGGCGAACAGGCCGGAGAAATAGCTGAACAATTCACGGCGCAGGGGCGAGCCTTGTTTGTCGAATTTCTGCTTCTGCGCTTCGGGGCCGAAACCCACCAGGTTGAGCAGGTAGCGGTCGAAATCCGAGGTGCCGTTGCGTTCGTACTCGATGTAGAACTTGTACTTTTGCCAGGCCTCGTAGAACAGCGTGGTCATGCGGTGCGAAAAGATGTCGAGGAACGCATGGGCCGCGTCATCCCGGTACTGGATGTGCCGCTCGATCAACAGCTCGGTGTACGGACGCGGCAACACGCCCGACGGCCCGACCAGCCCCATGAAGGTGACTTGCATCTCGGACAGCGGCAGGCCGGCCACGGACACCTTGCCTTCACGCTCGAATTGCAAATCGCTGACTTCACTGGCCGGGAAGTTGAGCGACAGCTGCGAGCGAAAACGCAAAGGGTCTTCGTGCGGTCGGGTTTGCAGGTCCATGCGCCCGGTTCTGCTGTAATGCAGGCGAAGCAAGCGCACCAACTGGAAAAACTCGAATCGGTGCGGCTCAGCCCGTGCCTGGTCGATCAGACCAGGGGTTGATCGCCGGTTCGCGGTGGCCATTGGACGACTCTCTTTTCGCGCTGCAAGGTGCGAAGGGTTAATTGGGTAAAGCTGTTCATCGAGCAGTACTGACCAAAGAAGTGATCGAGCACCATGCCGAACAAAAACACACCGCTGCCGGTGTACTGGCTTTCATCGAAATTAAGGGTGATGCCGACGCCGCGCACGAAGTTCGGCCGCGGGTGGCCGATGCGCGCGACCACAGGTTCGCTGCTGACCGAGACGATGCCGTTGATCTGTTTGCGGATCGCCGACACGTTGCGGTAGTTGTAGAGCGACAACAGCTCCAGCAGCACCTCGCGACCGCGGGACACCAGCGACATGTGGTTCAGCGACAGGTGCGAAATCAGCCGCCAGATCACCCCGTTGCCCAAGGGCACCCGCGCGGTGGCGGTGGGCTTGCGCAGGCAGCGGATGTCCTTGATCACCGAGTTACCGGGGATATTGAAATCGCCGCGCTCGCCGCCGAACGGCAACATCAGGGGCAGGTCACGGTTGCTGCAGGTCAGGCGGATGCTCAACGCATCGTTGTTGGCCTCCATCAACCCCAGCTCGCGATCCACCACCCGGATAAACACGTTCGAGCCATCGCGCTGGCCGCTCTGTACCGCTCGGCGCCGGGCAATCCAGAAGCTTTGGCCCGGGCCCTGATCGCCACGGGGTTCGAAAAACGGATGGCAGGTGCCGACCTGATCGATGCCGCCGACCTTGCGCACGCGCCGCACGCGATCGATGGACACCACTTCGGCCGAGCCTTGCAGGCGCACATCCGGCGTCACTGCGTATTCGTGCTGGGCGTGGGTCAACTTGATCGGCTCGGCCTGCTGGCGGAACAGGTTGATGATCGGCGTGCAATTGAGCTTGAAGTTATTGCGCCCGATGTTTTGCGTCAGGCGCGCCAGGCGGTCGCTCAGGTCGTAGTCGGAAAAGTAGAAATTGACCTCGACTTTCTCGACGTCCTTGCCCGCCAGAATCCGCGCAAAACCCGACAGGTCGAAGAACATGAATTTGTCGGGGAAGGTGAAGTATTCGTGCAGCAGGCGGTAGCCGAGGAACGAGCGCTCGGAGTAGTCCACCAGGCCTTCGTCCAGACCGTAACCGACGGCTTTCAACGCGTTGGCCGGCAAGACGACCTCGCGGGTGCGCCCCTGATCTTCGAAGCTCAGCGTGGCCTTGGCCAGGTTGTTGAACAGCAGTTCGTACAGTTGCAGCATCAACGTGCTTTCGCCGTCGAGGAAGAACCGCAGGCTGTCCAGTTCCAGCTTGCCGAACAACACGTCGGAGGTCGCCACCAGGCCGATGCGCAGGCGCGCGACCAGGTCAGCGCTGTGGCCGTTGAACGCCGAGCGTTCCATCTCGATAAACGATGCCTGTTGCACCGACACCGGCCACAGCTCGACCGGGTAGCAGGTGCGGAATTTACACACCACGCCATCGATCGGGTTGGCGCTGAGTTCGGTATGCCGGGGCACACGGAAGGCTTCGGTGACTTTTTCCTGCTTGCCCAGATTGAATTCGACGATCGACATCGACGGGGTAGGGCGCAGGTAATGCGGGTACAGCACCTCGAGAAACGACTCGACGATTTCCGGCAGCTCGTCGTCGAGTTTTTTGTGCACCCGCGCTGACAGGAACGAGAAGGCCTCGATCAAGCGCTCGGTATGCGGGTCTTCGCAGTTATCGCCCTCGATGAGCAACCGCGAAGCGATTTTCGGGTACTGGCTCGCGAACTCCTGGCCCAAAAAGCGCAGGTGCGACAGTTCCTTTTCGTAATAGGGCAGCAGATCGTCGAGCATCAGTTGAGGTTCTGCACTTTGTATTCCTGGGTGTTGACCTGCAGCACCGCGTCGAAGGACACCTGGCGGGTGACGTCTTGCAGGCGCAGGACCGCGTCCACGCGAAAGGTCAGCATGCGTTGGCCGGTCTGTTGGGCGAGCAGTTGCACTTTGACGCTGCGAAAGCGCCGGTCGCCGACCGTGATCGCTTTCTCCAGTTGCCGCTGGATCAACAGGCGATCCTTCGGATCAAGCACGCTGCGGCTGGTGAAATCCGGCATGCCGTAGTCGAGGATGCTGCCGCTCAGGTTGACGAAACCGTCCAGCTCGTTGGCGACCAGGGACTGGCGGGTGTTGACCAGGATTTCCAGGTCGCGAACGATGCTGGCCTTGTAATCGGCCAGCGAACACAAGCGCTGCGATGACGCTTCGATGGACTGATGCGGACGATCGTCCAGCAATCGGTCCAGCAGTGATGGCAACAGCTTGTGTTGACTGGTCATGGTGCCTCCCTGGCAATGTGCCCGATCAGCCGCGGGTCGATTGCGGCAATTCAGCGACCAGGCGCAACGAAGCGGTCAGCTCGTCCAGTTGGTAGTGCGGGCGCAGGTAGGTCACGGCCTTGTACACCCCCGGCTTGCCCGGCACCTCGAACACCTCGGCGCGGGCTTCGCGCAACGGGAACTTGGCCTTGGCTTCCTGGCTCGCGGTGTCGTCCAGCAGCACGTAGCTCGACAGCCACTTGTTGAGGAACAGCTCGACGTCCTTGCGCGAGGCGAAGCTGCCGATCTTGTCGCGCATGATCGCCTTCATGTAGTGGGCGATGCGCGAGGTGGCGAAGATGTACTGCAACTGCGCGGAAAGCCGGGCGTTGGCATTGGCGATGTCGGTGTTGTACTGCTTCTGCTTCTGCGCCGACTGGGTGCCGAAGAACGCGGCGTAGTCGGTGCCCTTGCAGTGCACCAGCGGAATAAAACCGAGGTCCGACAGCTCTTTTTCACGGCGGTCGGTGATGGCGATTTCGGTCGGGCACTTGAGGGCGATTTCACCGTCATCGGTCTTGAACGTGTGGGTCGGCAGACCTTCCACCAGGCCACCACCCTCGACACCACGGATCGCCACGCACCAGCCGTAACGGGAAAACGCATCGGTGACCCGGGTGCCCAGCGCGTAGGCGGCGTTCATCCACAGGTATTTGTTGTGGTCGCGGCCATCGACGCTTTCGACGAAGTTGAATTCCTCGACCGGCGTGGTATCCGGGCCGTAAGGCAGGCGACCGAGCACGTGGGGCAGGGTCAGGCCGACATAACGGGAGTCTTCGGAGGCGCGGAACGACTTCCACTTGGCGTATTCGACGGTGTCGAAAATCTTCGCCAGGTCCCGTGGTCCGGACATGTCGGTGAACGAATCCCAGCCGAACAGCTCAGGCGAGGCCGCCGAGATGAACGGTGCGTGGGCGGCCGCGGCGACGTGGGAAATCTCTTCGAGCAGGTACATGTCTTCCGGGCTGCGGTTGAACTCGTAGTCACCCAACAGCATGCCGAACGGTGCACCGCCGAAGGTGCCGTATTCTTCTTCGTAGATCTTCTTGAACAGCGCGCTCTGGTCGAATTCGGAAGCGGCCTTGAGGTCACGCACCAGGTCTTTCTTCGACGCATTGAGCAGGTGGATCTTCAGCGTGGTACTGGTTTCGGTCTGGTCGACCTGATACTTCAGGCCGCGCCAGGACGCTTCCAGCTGCTGGAACTCACTGGCGTGCATGATCTCGTTCATCTGCTCGGAGAGCATCGCGTCGATCTCGGCGATGCGCGCATCGAGCACGGCGATCAGGTCCTTGCTCGGCGTCATTTCGCCTTCCAGGATCTGGTTGACCAATTCACCGATCAGGTCGCGGGTGCGGGTGCGCTCGGTCTCGGAGCGGGCCACGCGGCTTTGCGAAATGATGCTGTCGAGCAACGAGGATTGCGCGGTGAAGCTATCCACTTCAACCAGCGTGCTGTCCTGTTGAGTCACGGTTTGCTTGTCGTTCATCGTCAGGCTCCTACGCTTTGCCGTCGGTGGCTGGAACGGCGGCTTCACGGCCGAATTCCTTGCCCAGGGTTTTCAACTTCTCGGTGTTCTGCAACACGTCCATCAGCAGCTCTTCGAGCTTGTCGTTGCCGCCCATCTTGTTGCGCAGGTCCGCCAGCTTGTTGCGCACTTCCAGCAGCTTGCGCAGCGGCTCGACCTGCTTGACCACGTTCTGCGGTTCGAAGTCTTCGAGGGCGTTGAAGTTGAGCTCGACGCCCAGCTGCGTGCCGTTCTTGGCCAAGGTGTTGTCGACGCGGTAGGTCAGGCGCGGCTTGATACCCTTGAGCACGCCGTTGAAGTTGTCGCGGTCGATGAAAATGAACTTGCGGTCCTTGAGCTTCGGCAGCGGCTCCAGCGGGTTGCCGGAGAAATCGCCCAGCACACCGACGACAAAGGGCAGCTCTTTCTTTTCCTGAGCGTCACCGATATCCACGTCGTAGGTGATATGGACCCGAGGCGCGCGAACGCGGTCGAGTTTGTGCTGGGTACTTTCCTTCTTCGCCATCGTGATCTCCTGTGCGATCAATTCGCTGCAAGTCGTTTGCGTGTCGGTCCAATGCCTGGCCGGGCGCGTTACATTCCTTCGATCGTCAGCAGCAGGCGCTGACGGATTTCATCGTTCATTTCCATGATGTTGGCGTGACCCACCAGCTCTTCGAAGCTGGTGTTGCCGGCGATCTGGGTACTGCTGCGGATCACCGCCTCGTCGGGCAGTTGCGAGCGAACCGGCGAGCTGATGACGCAGAAGGGCAGGTCGCCGAACTCCTTCAAGCGTTCGAAACTGACGGGAAAACGCAGGCCTTCGAGCAGGCGGCTGATGCCGGGCGACTTGCTCAGGCAGTAGAACAGCACCAGGTAATGCACCACGAAGCGGTACAGTTCGGCGCTGCTGCGATTGGGGTCTTTGATGACGGTGCGAAAACGGGCCAGGTCGAACGAACTGAAGCCCACCACCCAGCGCACGGGGCTGGTGATGCGAATGGATTGGCCGCTTTGGGACAGCACCTTGTCGTACTCCAGCGCAAACAGTTGCGGAGTGGTGCTGAGCAGGTTGAGGGGCACTTCGAGTTCGTTGACCAGCTGGAACGGAGCACCCGAGCCGATGCGGTCGTAGAGCTCCTTGAGTTCCTTGAAGTGGTGCTGGGTTTCGCGGCCGCTGCTGCGTTGCGCACCCTGCAGGTACTCACCGAAAAACGCTTGCGGACGGATCAGCAAAGCCAGGGTCGCCAGGTAGTCCGAAGCCTGCGCCTTGAGCGCATCGGAAATGGCCCGGGTCTGGCTTCGCAGCTTGATCAATGCTTCAACATCAAAAAACGTCTGAGTCATCGGTACATCGTCCTTGAACACTGCGCGACGACTACCCGGATATACACGGGAGTACGTGCGCAGCGACTAATTTCTCGATTGAACGTCTGTTCACGAGTTGTGATTGCTGATGTTTCACATCAAAAAATCACACTGCCAGGAATCATTGGGAGTGCGATGCTGGCATATGGATATCGAGTTGCCAGTAACGTCGTGTATGGCAACAGGATGTGTAGGAAAGTTCCTACGAGGCGGGGATTTTTTCTTTTTTTGTTACGTGTCGCAATGATGTCTGGTTGCCATCATTTGCCGGATCTGAATGGCGGAAGTGTCTGAAACCCAATAAATTCAATGGTTTCAGGCAAATAATGGATCCAATTTTTAATTGAAAAAAATTGAAAAAAGGTGAACCGGTTCACCCAATGCCCGCTTGATGATCCGCTGAGGAAAAGGTTGAAGGATAAGTGTCATATAACCGGCAAGGAAGTGATGGCATCTCGAGGTGTCCGGGATATACGAGGCGTCCATTCCATTGCTGAACGAGTGTTCGGGCACTATGGCGTTACATATCGACGATATTTCTGTATAACGCGCCAGGTACGACTGCGCCCCATAACTTTCATGTCGGGCCGTGCAATAGCGTGAGGGCTTCCGGGCCTTTGTTAAATGGAATTTATGCGCGCCACGGATGTAAGGCGACGCGACTATTGAGGCCCTGTCTCATGAGAACGTTGAAACTCATTGCCGTACTTATTCTCCTGCCGCTTTGCCTTGGTTTGTTTGGCGCCTGGGAGTTACAACGCAGTACCGAGAGCATCAAGGAGTTCGCTGATATCAACGCCGAACTGGGCGAGATGCATGTCGAACTCGAAGCGATGGTTGCCAAACCGTTCTCCCGCTCGGCCACAGTCGATATCAACGGTGAACGCATGGGTGTCCACCTGGCTTTATCGCGCGTTACCCAGGCCGAGCACGAACTGACCATCTTGCAACCGGTGGCTGCCGTGATGAGCAACCTGGCCAAGGGTGCCATCACCCTCGGCCTCCTGGCTTCCCTGGTCGGCGTGCTGGGGCTGCTGGGTCTGCGTTGGGCCGGTGCCCGCGCGAGCCATTCCCGTGAACGATTGCTGCACACCTTCAGCCGAGTGAGTCGCCTGTTGCCGTATCTGCTGGTGGGGCACATTGTCGCCATGGGCGCGGCGGTAGCGGCCATTCTCGGTTTCGAAGGCCTGGGGCTGTGGCACATGGGGAAAATGGCCGCCGGTGAATTCAAGCTGATGCTCATCGTGTTGATGCTGATGCTCGGTTTCCTGTATTCGATCTGGCAGATGGGCAAGCAGCTGCCGGTCATGCTGCGCATGTTCCAGTCCACACCGATGAACGTTCTGGGCCAGGTGGCCACACCGCAACAGGCGCCAGCGTTGTGGGCCTATGTTCGCCAGCTGGCGGATCAACTCGGCGCGTTGGCACCCGAGCACATCGTGCTGGGCATGACCGAAGGCTTTTACGTCACCTCCAGCGACGTCAACCTGCTGCCGTCAGGCACCGCGCTCAAAGGCCGCACCCTGCACGTGCCGATGATGTACCTGGGCTTGCTCGATTCGGCAGAAACCGGCGCGGTCATCGGTCACGAACTGGCGCACTTCGCCGGTGCCGATACCGAGTACAGCCTGCGTTTCGTACCGATCTACGAGGGTATCGGCCGCAGTCTCGGCGTGATTGCCGAAACCATGCTGCAAAGCGATGTGCTGCAACGCACGACGCTGTGGCCGGCCTTCATGCTCGGTGAGTATTTCATGGAGCGTTTCGATCACGCGGTGAACCATTGGAGCCGCGTGCGGGAACTGGCGGCGGACGCGGCGGGCGCGCAGTTGGCGGGGAACATTGCCATCGCTTCGGCGCTGGTGCGTATTTCGGCCATCGACCCGTTGTTGCAACAGTGTGTATTTACCCGTGTGTCGCAAGCGACCAACCCGGGTGCCGGGTACGTCCCGCCCCACGACTTGCCAACCAGCGTCGTGCAGGAATTGGCCGCGCAGCCGCTGACCCTGCCCGAGGAGGAAATGGCAGCCAGCCTGCCGCATCCATCGGACACCCATCCCTCCAATCTTGAGCGGCTGGCGTCCCTGCAAGTCACGGTCGAAGAGGCCGTCAGCCGCGGCACCCGCCCGATCAACGCGGCACAAGCCTGCGCCGCGATGGATCACTATTTCGCCGACCCCCAGGCATTGCGTGCGCGCATTACCGAGGACTTCCTCGGCCACTACGTGGAGCAGGACGCGGCGGTTGTGCAGGAGTTGCGTAGCCATGCCGGCAATGCCACGGAGGAAGTCCGACTGCATGAAGGCGCACGATTGCGCGGGTGGATTACCTTGATTTGTTTCTCGCTTTTCATGTTGTTGGGCTTGGGGCTGCTGGTCTTGCCGTGGCTGTTGCCGCAGGCTTCAGGGAGTAACAAATCGATGATACTGGCTGCTGGTGGGGTGCTCGTCGTATTGATGGCATGCCTGCTGCCATTCTCGTTGCGCTTGCTCAAGCGGGCGAACAAGACCGCGTTGTTGCTGACGCCCGAGCACTTCGTTTTTGCCAACCTCAAGGCACCACTGCCGATCCGGCACGTCGCTGATTTTGGTCTGCAAATGGGCCAGGGGCTGCACTTGAATCTGCTGCTGGAAGACGATGCTCCGATGCCTGAGTTGGCCTCGCGCTCGTTCTTTTCGCCTGATGCGAAGCTCGACAAGAAAAAGCGCTGGGTCCAGTTACAGTTGATTCAGTTCTGTCGGGACGACAAAAAGCTCAAGAATGAGCAATTGGCGGAACTGATCGGCACCTACCTCAATGCAGGCACTGCGCGGCACTTGCTGCAGCAGCGATTCGAGCAGGCCTGAAGGCTTTCAGCATTGGCAAGCGTGGGGCGCCGGGTTCAATGGCTCCCTGCGCAAAGCTGATGAAGATCTGATAGCAGCCCTTGCAGTTCGTTGTTTTCGTCCAGCAAGGGTTTTGCATTTTCATACAGAACAACGTCGTTGATTGAGCCCATGCCGCCGTACAGCGACATCAGATGAAACAACGCGTACGCCGTATCCTGGGGCAGCGGCCGCCCGCCTTTCTGTTCAGGGCCAGGGAAGTGGTCGGCGATGTTGAGGGCACGGATATGGATGGTTTCATGAGGTTCTTTTTTGAATGAGCGACTCGGGCCAGATCAACGACCATTTTCAGCGAGATGTTCAGGTAGCGTGCAAGAAGGCCATCGAGCAATTTCGCCAAGCGCACCCCACCGCCGATGTCTGTGGGTTTGCGCTGTACTCAGACGCGGATGCGCGGACGCTGGTGCCGTCGTTCAACACGGCTGATCACTTGGCGCGCGTGCAGGCTGAAGAACCTGCTGAGCAGGCGTATTTCAAATGGTCACCCGCTGAATGGAGCCACGAAACCTTCGGTGGCGAACACTTCAACGTCCTGTCGAGCCTGTTGTGGGACTTGGCTGATTCGATTCCCGATGAAGATTTTGAACGTCACCGCGCACTCGTCTTCGAACACTGTGTTGCGGCCTTGAAGCCGCTGACGACGTGCGCGTTTGAGAACGCCATTTATGTATTCGCAGTCTCTGACTCTCAAAGCGTGCCGGAAGAAATCGCCTGGATTACGCAACTCAATACCCCCGAGCAAGCCCTCGAATTCAAGACATGGTTAGAGTGGGTCGAGCAATGAAAGGCATGCACTTAACAAGGATGCGTACATGACACTGCCCCACTTTATTTATCATCCCGATCCCGTCGGTAGCGGTTCGGTGCAAGCCTCTTACGCCACTTGCGTGAGCTGCAATCAGGCGCGAGGCTACATTTATGTGGGCCCGGTATACGCCATTGATGAATACGAAAACTGCATCTGCCCTTGGTGCATTGCCGACGGGAGTGCGCACCAGCGTCTGGGCGCAACGTTTGTCGATGACGAGAGTATCGGCCTGGACGGCGAAGACACGCTGAGCGAGGAGCAGATCGCCGAAGTCAGCCAGCGCACGCCTGGTTTTAATGGCTGGCAGCAAGAGTGCTGGTTGACTCACTGCGACGACGCAGCCGAGTTTGTCGGTAAGGCCGGCCATGCAGAGTTGCTTGAACTGGGCCCAGCAGCCATCGCCGCCGTTCAGGACTCAACAGGATTGGAGGACGGTCCACAGTGGCGAGCGTTCTTAAATGCCCTGGATAAGGATCATGGGCCTACCGCCTACCTGTTCAAATGTCGCCACTGCGCCACGCTGGGCGCTTACCAAGACAGCCATTGATACCCAAAGTGCTCAATCCGTGGCGACCCACAAGGAAGAATCTCTGATGACCGACGATCACACCCCCGACTTCACCAAAGTCCCCACCGGCATGCTGCCGTTCCCACCTGTTGAAGACGTGTTTGTCGCCGATCAACTGGAACTGGCCAACCATCTGCACCCTTTGTTCAGCTTAGATATCAGCACCGTAAACCCCGAGTGGTCGGGCGTGCTGCACATGCTCAGCCCGTTGGAACCGTACGAGGGCTTTGTCGGCGAGCTGAACGAGCGGGACGGGTGCCATGGCTACCATTACCGGACGGCCGGTGCAAACAGAGCCGATTGAAGGCTTGGTGCTATTCACCTTCGATTACAGTTGAATCCCATGAACAAGACCGAACTGCAAACTCTTGTAGTCAGGGTTAAAAAGTATCTCTTGATTATCTTTTTGCTCTGCCTTGTAGGCGTTTTCATCTATGCGTACCTGCACAAACCGGAATTTCCTTCCGAGGTAGTCCTGAAGCAAGACTTCATTCCGGGGCAGTCGATCTACATCGTTCAAGATGCCAGGGATCCAGATGAGCCCAAAAACCTGAGGTTCTACGTCAACAATGGCGACGGCAGGAATAATGAGACGATGAAGGTGCTCCTCGGCAAGACCCCGGCCTTCCTGGTCTCGGACACTGACTTGAAGGACGTGGTAATCCAGCGTGTCTCCAACGGCCTGCACATCAAACTCAAAGGCGCAGTCTCGAATTACCAGAGCAACCTTTACCTTGAAGACGGCGACACTTACACCACCTACCGTGTAAGCCTTGAGCAAGTCGAAACGCGACCGCCCTTGCCGAGCGGTCGGTAAGCTTATTTCAGCAAGGCAACCACTGCGCAGACAACCGCAATCACCAGCGCCGGCCACTGCATCGGAATAAAAAGAAGTGGTGGCGAACGCCATCGGCGTGAACCCGGCGATTCAATACAAAGCCCAGTACAACATTGATGGCTGAACCAATACGTTCCCAACAGTGCGGCAACCGCCAAAACCCTCGATTACAGCCTGAAGCGCTGGGTAGCGCTGACACACTACCTGGAACTGGTGCCAACTTAAATTTAAGTGCACACCCTGTCTGGGCTTTTCGGGGCTGGGTAGATGACTTTGCCGGACGCTTAATACGGTGTGTTCGCCAGACGCTTACGATTCGCTATCCATAGGATTCCGTTGTCGCCGCGGTACCACGTTTCGGTCACTACGTTACCTTTAGCGTTATCCGTGAAGTCGCAGCAATTTCATGTGCGAGGAAGACTTTCCGGTGGCAACCCGTTAGGCAGCTGAATCTTCAGACCGCGTGCGATCTGAATGCCTATGTAGAAGGCATCCCCCAGTACGCCAGCAAGTTCAGGATCGTCGGCTTCAAACTCTTTGCTGGCCCAAACGCCGATGGTCAATTGGTGCAACCGGGCTTTATCTTTTTCAACGCCCAGCAACACGTTCTTGATGAATTGCAACTGGATTAACGAGCTTGAATAAATCTGGAATTCTGGACAGCCGTTGTATCTCAGGGCGGTGATGGTGATCGCATTGTCAATGTAGTCGAGGGCAGTTGTCGGCGTTTTCAAGAGGCGGTCCCTCTCGGTACCAACGTCTTGATTGCTGCGCGACGCCACGTATTGATCAAACATTCGGACCTGCTCTCCAATCCGGGCAGAGTCTCGATTGGAGTCAACATGTTTTCTATAGGTAAGGAATTGTTCCGATTGTGGTCCATGGGCCAACAGCGAAACAATGGCCGCACATTGTATGAGCCAATAGATTTCGAACGAGGATTCGGTACCTCGACAATAACCAATATCTGTCCCCTTGCCGTACAAGTCACGAGCCAGTTGGCTGGCTTTATCGCGGTTTATCATCGCCTCTGATGTCCATCCGGCCCGGTCATTTGCGATGACGAATACCCGATAACGCTGCAACAGGAGGGCATCCACTAGCGTCAGGTCCGGGCAGGCAGGGGGCATCAACGGTACAAAAACCTCTGGCTCACGATTGCTCGGCAGCCAGGACAGGTTCCTTTCCACTCGGGAAGGTTGCTTGTCCACTTCGGTCAAGGTGGCTGCATCGACAACCTGCTCGGTGGGGGCGGGTGGAGGAGCGGGCTTTTGTCTGAAAAAGGTTTTCAAGCGCTTCAGTAGTTTTGACATGGAGGTAGCCGTTCAAGGATTTTGATTTCGAGGACAGCGGTCCATTGGTCCGGAGTGACGAGCTTGCCTTAGATAGCCGTTCCTCTATTGGCCCCCGGCTGCACAATCAGCAGGTCATCCAGCTCTCTGCGGCGACAGCTCATGGCAAACGCCAGGGCCGTATCAAGATCCGTTTGGAAGAGATCGAAGTTTGCCCGGTCAATTTGGTAATACTCCTCGTAGTCGACCATGCCGTTGCTGACTGGAATCGACAGGTAAAGGCGACCTGTAGTCTCCTCGACGCCTAAGGCAAACATATGTTCACGGCTTTTGAAAACGTCACTGAATTTCATCGTGTCCTTGATCTGGTGGTTGGCGGTTTTTATCTTCGCGCATTCTGGATTTAATGAGTTTGTACGATGACCAGTCGCGACCACCAATCAGCTCAATGTAAAAGTTCGCGTAAGCGCCGTTCAGATCACCCAGCATTCTCAGATTTGTTTCGTCGAAAAGGCGGTGGCCAGGAATAATGTCTTCGTTGGCGAAACGCTCGCCTTTCTGAATAGCCATTCAATCCTTACCGCGTTGCAGTACGCCTTGCTTGAGTCAAAGGGCTACAGCATTTTATGTGCTTATGTAGGTTTCGGATTACTGTTCTTCTTTTCTTCCATCTGGGCTTTCAGTCGACGTAGCGTCGGGGATTCTCCTCCGATCAGTTCGATTTTAAACTCCGCAAAAGCGTGCTCAAGCTCTGCATATTGCTGCAACCCCTCCTCAGTGAACAGATAGCGTCCAGGGATATCCCGCCATTCCATAGGTGTGCGGATTTGACCACGCTCGGCCAAATCCATCAGAGGGGCCAGTTCTAGATCCAATTTAGCTGCAGCAGGGTCTTTTGCCTTTAATGCATCGATGGCTGCCCGTAGCTTCAGGGTCTTTTCTTTAAGTTTTTCGATATCCATAGGAGGCTCTAGTTAGCTGTGGTTCCGATCAATTTTGGTGTTCCCC
Organism: Pseudomonas sp. S2_F07; assembly: GCF_054668325.1. Lineage (NCBI taxonomy): Bacteria > Pseudomonadati > Pseudomonadota > Gammaproteobacteria > Pseudomonadales > Pseudomonadaceae > Pseudomonas > Pseudomonas sp. S2_F07. The sequence goes on along the minus strand of NZ_CP162758.1, from coordinate 1,386,381 downwards.
ACTCGGCACGGTTAGGTGTCAGATATTGGAATGATTCACCGGTTCTCTGGATTGCACCGCTCAATTCTGATGTAGGGGCGACTTTACTGACAAAAACCTCGGTTGGCTTCAATGGTGCCATCTCGTAGATCGAATAGGTGGTTGATTCGCTGCTCAACGGCAATCCGAACGAATCAGCCAGTGTCCTCCCGGAGTTCGCGGCTGCCTGTAGCTCCTCATGAGTGGTAAAGAACGGCGAGTAAGGTGAAACGCCTTGGCCTTCGGGTACGATTTTCACAAGGGGCGAATCCATTAACCTTACTTCGGGGATGGTGGAGCCGGAAGCTACCTGGTCGAACGCCCGTGAGTAGATGGTTGTTGCATCAGCGTCAGGGGCAGCCGCTTGCAGTTTGCCCAGCAGTTTTTCCCCGTCAGGCGTATTCAGGAAGCCTTCGATTTGCTCGTTCGACAAGCCCTTGGTCTGGAAGGTTTTGACCTTCTTGACCTGATCCTCCACCGAAACGAAGTCAGGGTCCTGCTTGGCGTAATACTCACGCATTGTCTCCGGCTCGGCCTTCTGAAGAGGCGCCGGTTCCTTCACCCGCAACTCATCCCGAGCCAGCAACTTCTGCTCATTCCTTGCCAGCCAACCCGCCAACTGCTTGTTCGATATCTCCGCCTGAAGCTTCGCACTGCGGGTCGCGATGCTTTCCATGCTGTTCATCACGCCCGCTTTCATCTGGCCCCGGGTCAGGTAGGTGACGATGGCGGTGAGCAACAGCAGTACAAGTTGCTCCTGTCCGCGAGCCAGTTGTCGTGCCGCGCGTTCGATACGTTCCTGTACCAGTGCGGCGGAACCGCCGCTGGGGTCCAGGCCGGACGGTTTGACGCCTTCTTCGGCATGCCAGGCCGTGGCGATGCCTTCCTGCAAGGTCGAGAGGCAGGCGGGCAGGCCCTGGTAAAAATACTCGGCGATGGCTGACAGGCCCAGGCCCATGAGAATCAGGTTGCCGACCTGCAAGCCGATACCGGCCCCGGCAGCGGCTCCGGGGGCAGCGCCGACGCCGAATGCGAAGGCCCCCGCTGCGCCGCCGGCCACGGTGCCGATCGCTACGCTGCCGCCGAGAATCATCGAGACTTCCTTGACCAGTTGCAGCAGCACCGGCAGGATCTGCTCGATTTCAATCGAGGCCCACTTGCGCTTGAGGTCCATCTGGATGATCGGGTAGGAGAGGGTCATCGCCTGATGCACCGCATCGATGCGGTGACCACCCATGTAGCCATAGGCCTGGCTCGCGCCATTGCTGACACGCCGGGTGAAGCCGTTCCAGTTGTCGTGAGCGCTCTGCAAGCCGTCGTTGACGCCCTGGTTCAGCTCGCTGAATTTCTGGTCGAGGTTGCGTTCGACATCGGCCCAGCTGGGCACGTTGGCTAAAAGATCCATTTACTCATCACTGTCCTTGGGGGAAAGGCGCTTCCTTGTTGCTGCGGTCGAGCTGTCGAATATCCGACTTCACATCATTGCCAAAGTGATGGCTATCAGCCCTGCTTCAGACTGCGGGGCGAGTTGAAAATTTCAACATGGATCCCATTTTTTGTTATTCGCGTTACATTCGGCAATGATGGCAATAAGGCATTAGTTGCCAGTCAGTGGCACCTAACTTCCCGTTCATCCTTGATATATCGGCGTTTCTGGGTGGCCAGCGTGGCGATAATTATTTTTCAGGGATTATCCCGAACTGAGTTCGAAGTGCGTGGAAGTGCCCGCATGCACTGCGTGCGGGTTGACACAGTGCATGACATGGGTGTCTCCTTCCCGCGTTCGAGAACCAGTGCAACTTGTAGAAGTGTGACAAATTTCTCAAATATTTTGCCGGGTAATGGCACTTTCATACTGCCTTGCGGTCGCAGTTCCTGACGCACAATGGCGTGTAAGGGATCTCATTCGGTGTTTAAAAAAATCGATGAAAATGAAGGATTTTTTGCAGGTGGCCTCTGGCAGAACTTGCAGATGATTCGTGCCTCAGACCGAAAACATAGGGTGGCGAAGTGTTCGCCTGGTTCAATGTTGCGGCAAACAGGGTTTTGACCCTCTTATCTGATTCGTTATGTGCAGTGGTTGAGAGAGGGCGGTAGCTTTCCACTGTTTTCAAGGAGATACACATGTTGATGGACCTTGCCGCAATGCTTTCCCCGCAAAATCGGCGCCTGTTCAAGTTCAAGAACCTCGCCAACCCCGAACAGCAATTGTTGCTTGAGTCCTTCAAGGGAACTGAAGGTCTGTCCCGTGCGTACAACTTCGAGTTGCTGCTGGTGTGCCAGGACTCCGACGTCGAGCTGAAGTCGATGATGGGTCAGCACGTGGTTCTGGAAATCGAGCTGGCAGACGCCACGCCTCGTTACCTGGCGGGCTATCTCACGCGGTTTGCCAGCATCGGCAGCGACGGCGGCATGGCTCGCTATACGGCGACGCTGAACCCCTGGTTCTCGATGCTGAAGAACCGCTTCGACACGCGCATTTTCCAGGGTTGCACGGTGGAAGATGTGGTCACCCAGGTGTTTGCCTTGTGCACCGCGTTTTCCCGGCACGAGTTTCGCCTGAGCAAGCCGCTCAAGCATTACACCTACATCACCCAGTACCGTGAAACGGACTTCAACTTTGTCCAGCGCCTGCTGGAAGAAGAGGGGATGTTCTACTACTTCGAGCACACCGCCGAAGGCCACACCATGATCATCTGCGACGACTCCAGCACGCTGGTGCCGTTGCCTGAACAGCCGCAGATCCGCTACCACACGGCATCGGTCACCGAGACCGCCGACTCCATTACGCAATGGAGCGGTAATCGCCAGTTGCAGTCCGGGAAAATGGCGGTCCAGACCTTCGATTATCGTCAGCCGTCCAATCGCTTGCCGGTCGCCATGAAGAGCCTGAACAAGCAGGGCGATGTCGACGACTTCGAAATCTACGACTTCCCCGGCCAGTACACTCACGGCACCTACGACGAAGGCGAAACGCTGCTGCGGCTGCGGGTCGAAGCACTTGAGCTCAAGGGCAAGAGTTTTCATGGCGCCAGTAACTGCCGTGCGATGAAACCCGGCTACACCTTCGAACTGCTGCAGCATTACGATCACGACCAAGGCCCCGCCGATGATCGACAGTTCCTGCTGATGAGCGTCGAAAGCGAAGGCCACAACAACTACCTCAGCGGGCACCAGGCGAGCTACTACAACACCTTCGCCTGCGTGCGCAAAAAGATCGTCTTCCGCCCTCAGCTCACCACCCCGCGCCCGACCATCTCCGGCCCGCAAACCGCGATCATCGTCGGTCCGCCGGGGGAGGAAATCTTCACCGACGAACTCGGCCGCGTGAAGGTGCAGTTTCACTGGGACCGCAAGGGCGAGCACAACGACAAGAGCTCCTGCTGGGTCCGCGTCGCCCAGGCGGGTGCCAGCGGCGGCTTCGGCAGCATCCAGATTCCCCGTGTGGGCGATGAAGTCGTGGTGGTGTTCCTCGACGGCAACCCCGACCGCCCGCTGGTCATGGGCAGCCTCTACAACAGCCAGAACACCCCGCCGTGGTCGCTGCCGGCGAACAAGACCCAGAGCGGGTTCCTGACGCGGTCGATGAAGGGCGACGGCGGTACGGCGAACTTCTTCCGTTTCGAAGACAAGGCCGGTGCCGAACAGATCATCATGCATGCCGAGCGCAACATGGACACCGAGATCGAGGTCGACGAGATCCACAGTGTCGGCAGCAACCGCACGATCACGGTCGGTGGCACGCACACCGAAACCATCAAGAAAGACACGGTGATGAATGTCCAGGAAGGCTCGCTGACGATCCAGGTCGACAACCAGTTCATTCAGGTCAGCGCCAAACAGCACATCATTCTTCAGGTGGGTGGCAGCAGTATCAAGCTGACGCCCGAAGGCATCGAAATAAAGGGTGACGCCATCGATATTCTTGGCAAGAACACCTACGTCCACGGTGACCGTGTCGATATCAACAAGTGAGCAACCAGACCATGGTCAGGACCAGTATCTACGACCGTATTTCCGAGAAGCGGCTCGCGGCCGAGACACTTGCGCGACAGCAGTTACAGGAGGCTGCCGAGGCTTCGCCCGCTGTCATCGAGCCTGAGCCGGTAGCGGTGCTACCGCTGCAATTGGCGCGCAATGAATTGAAAGTCGCGGGGCTGAATCTGGTAATGCCGCAAGGCTTCAATTTCCGCGACATTGATACAACGCTCGAAAAGCATGGTCATCCCGTCACGTTCAGTGTCAAGCGACGTCCTGCACCTGAAGGGCTGACGCTGCAACGCTCGGTGCAGTTGTATGTGGAGAACCTGCGCAAAAACCACCCCGACGTCACCATTGTGCGGCAGAGCGATTGCCTGCTGGCAGGCAGTCCGGCGATTACCCTGGATTATATATTCACGGCGGGACAGGAGCGTCGCCACGGCAGAGCGACCAGCGCAGTCATCCAGCCCGGCAATGGTAACGAGCGCCAATGGTTGAGCATGTCGACGATGATCAATCCCGCACATGCAGAGCTTGCCGATTGGTTGATCGAGTTCGAGACGATGCTCGAAAACATCAGCGCTGATTAAGCATTTTCCCCTTTTACGTATTTACGGAACACACGCCCAATGGACTATCAGCTTCAGGAAGGATCCATCACTTTGCCGGAAGGTTTTCAGGACCGCACGGTGAACATGTTCGTGCTCGGCAACAGCATTCCTGCGCCGCTGAACATCACACTGTCGCGCGACAACATGCTGCCGGCAGAGGATCTGAAGGCTTACATCGAGCGCCAGGTAAAACTCATTGCCGCCAAACTGCGCGGCTATACCTTGCTCAGCAAGAAGCCGGCAGCGCTGTCCGGGGAGCAACCGCTTTGCGGCATCCAGGTGGATGCCTACTACATGAACGATGGGCGACCGGTTTACCAACGGCAGGCAGCGTTCGAAATCGAACCCGGTCGCATCCTGGTGTTTTCCACCACCAGCCAGGCTGATTTCAGTGCCACGCAAAACCAGAATTGGCTGCAGCTGCTGGCAAGTTTCAAACCGCGCCAGGCCGAGACGGTGTCCACCGACAGCGCCGAACAGGAGTAACCCATGTTCGAAGCTGCGCGTTGGGGCGATGAAATTGAACACACCAGTGCGCTCGGCGGCTTTCTCGCCGGCGCAGTGATCGGGCTTGCGATTGCGACGGCTGCCGCGTTCACGATCTGCACGGCGGGGCTCGGCGGAATTCTGCTGGGGATTGCCGTAGGGCTGGCTGCCAGTTTCGTCCCCATGATTGGCGAAAGCATAGGGTCGGCAATGAGTTCGCCCGCCGGGGGGATCAAGCTCGAAGGCTGCTCGACGGATGTGTTCATCAATAGCCGTAATGCCGCCCACGCAAAATTGAGCATGGGTATTTGTGATAAACACCCAGCACCGGTAATGGTCGCCGAAGGCTCATCCAACGTTTTCATCAACAATGTGGCGGCTTCGCGCAAGGGTGACAAACTCACTTGCGGCGCGAAGATCTCCAGCGGCTCGAACAATGTGTTCATTGGCGGCGGAACTGAGCGCTATCTCGATGTCGACGAAGAAATTCCCGGCTGGCTGCGGGTCACCGTCGACGTGCTGATGATTGTCGCCTCGATGGGCCGCGCAATTGGTCCGATCTTCAGGCTGGGCATGGCACAAGGTCTGAAGGCGGCCGGGCCTTGCGCATTGAAGTTTGGAGCGGCCGTGGCGGGCAGCTATCTGGCCGGTCGCTTTGTCATCGGTCCGGCCGTTGAGCGCGCAATTGGGGGTTTGAGCGGCAATCCCGTCGACCTTACCAGCGGGCGCAAGCTGCTGCTCGAGTCGGGAGAAACCGACTTTGCGCTGCCGGGGCTCATGCCGATTGAATGGTCGCGCTTCTATGCCAGCGATCTGACCGTCGACAGCGTGCTCGGCAAAGGCTGGGTCTTGCCTTGGGAGCAAAGCCTGCGCAGAAGCGGCAGCTTCGTCTACCTCACGGATAACCAGGGGCGCAGCGTGCCCTTTGTGGATGTGGAGCCAGGCGATCGCATCTATAACCCCTATGAGCAGCTCCACCTGGTCCGCACCGAAGGCGGCCACTACCTGCTGCAAACCCTCGACAACCTGTTCTTCTACTTCGGCGAGGTGCCGGACGACAACAGCGATGTTCCGCTGCAGCGCCTGGAAAATGCCCTTGGGCATTACCTGCATTTCACCCGTACGACAGAAGGCCGGTTGACCGACATCAGCGCCACTGGCGGTGTTCGGGTGCATCTGCACTATGACAACCCGCTGGGGCGCCTGACCGACGTCAAGCGCGTCGTCGACAACCTGGCGGTTGAAACCCTGGTGCAGTACCGCTATGACGACAACGGCCAACTCATCGAAGTGATCAATCGCAACAGCGATTCGATGCGCCGTTTCAGCTACGCCGATGGGGTGATGGCCAGCCACAGCAACGCCCTGGGCCTGAGCTGTCATTACCGCTGGGAAACCATTGATGACCAGTTGCGAGTGGTCGAGCACTGGACCAGCGATGGCGAACACTTTCACTACCGCTACGACTTCAAGCAGCGCACCTCGTGGGCCACTGACGCACTGGGGCGCGAACTGCAGATCCACTACAACGACGATCGCCGCGTGATTGCCAGTCGCGACTTCGGCGGTGAGCAGTACGCCATCGACCTCGACGAAGCGGGCAACATGACCGGTCTCAAGCTGCCGGATGGCAACCGGTTGGGGTTCAAGTACGACGACTTTTCGCGTTTGCTTGAAGAAACCGACCCACTGGGTCGCAAGATCAAATACAAGTACCACCTCGGCACTACGCTGGTCACAGAAACGACCTTCCTCGACGGCAGCACCTGGCAGACCCGCTACGACGCCAAGGGCAACTTGATCGCCGAAGTCGACGCCCTGGGCAATAAAACCGAATACCTCAACAGCGACGACGGCCTGCCGCACACCATCATCGACGCGACCCACAAGTCCAAATACCTGTGGTGGAACACCCTGGCCCAGGTCGAACGCTTCCAGGATTGCTCGGGTAAAAACACCACCTACCGCTTCGACGAGCGTCAGCATCTGGTCGCCGTCACCGACGCGCTGGGCCAGACCACTACCCTGGAACGCAAACCCGACGGCGAGGTGCTGCGCATCAATCATCCGGACGGCAGCGCCGAATCATTCACCTACAACGCCCTCGGCCAGGTACTGACGCACACCGACGGCAAAGGCCAGACCACGCGCCTGCTGCGCACCGCCCGTGGATTGCCGAGCAGCCGCCAGGACGCCAAGGGCCAACGCATCCGCTACGAATACGACCCGGCGATTCGCCTGACCGCGCTGATCAACGAAAACAACGCGGCGTACCAGTTCGCCTACGATGCGTCCGACCGGTTGATCGAAGAAAAACGCATCGACAACCTGACTCGACGCTTCAGCTACAACCTCGGCGGGCATCTGACCCAGGTCGACGAAACCGGCTACGGCGAACGCGGCGAACGACCACAGCGTCGTACCGAATTCGAGCGCGACAGCATTGGCCGGCTGCTGGCCAAACTCAATGGCGATGCCCGTCAGGATTACGTGTACGACGACGCTGATCGCCTGCTGTCGATCCAGCGCCTGCCGACCGGGCAGGGCAAGCAACTGGGTGTCAGCGAAGAAACGCTGGAGTTCTCCTACGACCTGCTCGGGAGGCTGATCCAGGAGACCACGGCGCAAGGCGCCTTGTCCTACGAATACGACCCACTGAGCAACCTCACCACCCTGACGTTGCCCACCGGCCAACACCTCAATCACCTGTATTACGGCAGCGGCCACCTGCACCAACTCAACCTCGACGGCCAGTTGATCAGCGACATCGAGCGCGACGACCTGCACCGCGAAGTCCTGCGCACTCAGGGCACCCTCACCAGTTGCTTCGGTTACGACGCCATGGGCCGCAAGAGCTGGCAGTTCGCCTCGCGCCTGCCGGCGGAAAAACTCTCGCGCCTGCACAACCCCGGCATCCAGCCCGACCTGCTGGTGGAGCACGCCTACAACCCGATCCATCGCCGTCACCAGTACGACCCGGCTGGCGAGTTGACCCGCACCCTCGACAAACTGCGTGGCGAGATCAAGTACGAATACGAAGCCAACGGCCAGTTGCATAGCCGCGACACCGGGCAACTGATCGACAGCGAAGAGTTCCGCTACGACGCCGCGGCGAACCGGCTGAACTTCAACACCAGCCAGTTTGACCACGTCAAGGACAACCGCCTTAAACGCTGGCGGGACCAGGAATATGCCTACGATGCGTGGGGCAACCTGGTTGAAAAGCGCAGTGGCATGGGCACGCTGCAGACGTTTCGATATGACTGTGAAAATCGGTTGGTGCGGGCTGAGACGTTGGTCAGCGGCAAGCTGGAAAGTATCGGTTCGTATCGGTATGACAGTTTGGGGCGACGGGTTGCCAAGGTTTCAGAGGTCAACGGCAAGACCGAGCAGAAGCACTTCTTGTGGCAAGGCTTGCGGATGTTGCGTGAGGAGCGACCGGGGCAGAGCAGTTTGTACCTGTATGAGCCGGGGAGTTATGCGCCGTTGGCGCGGGTGGATCAGGCAGAGGGGGAAGAGCAGCAGCTCTATTACTTCCATACCGATCAGATTGGTACGCCGCTGGAGATGACGGACGCGGACGGGAGCATTGTCTGGCAGGCGACGTACAAGGCTTGGGGGGCGGTTGAGCGTCTACACGTTAATGACGTCGAGCAGAACCTGCGGTTTCAAGGGCAGTATTTTGACGATGAGACATGGCTGCACTACAACACGTTTCGGTATTACGATCCGGAGGTGGGGCGGTTTGTTACGCAGGATCCGATTGGGTTGTTGGGTGGGGTCAATCTGTATGGTTATGCAATAAACTCAACTGTTTGGATAGACCCTCTGGGATGGTGCTCCAGCGCTCTAGGAAGGTCGATGGGGGCGAGATCTGGCGATGGGATGGCAAATCACCACTTGATTCCCGAAGAGCTGATGAAAGTCCCATCGTTCCAGCCTATGTTTAATAGACTGAAATCTATGGGTTTCAATGGAGATGGCGCATCTAACGGCATATTTCTCCCTGGCAAAGAAGCTGTCAAAAATATAGATCTTCCCGGGCATTGGACCAACCATAAAGTATATACAACTGCTGTTAGGGAAAAACTCCAGCGCCTTAGCCAATTGGCACCATCTTTGAGTGATACTCAATTGGTTCTCGGCATTAAAAATGTTCAAGATTGGGCTAGGGCCGGCCTGCAAAATGGCACCTTTAAAGTCAATCCTGCGACTGGCGGGCTTTTGTGAGATTAACTATGAAAAAGTTTTATGTTGTGAGTGGTGACGCCAATGGGGAAAATATCCCTTATTTTTTTGAGATGATATGGACTCCAGATTTACCTGTTTTTGATCTCCCAGTTGCTAGTCCTGATATTAAAAGCTTCGCCAAAGCCTACAGCGTAAAGGCTGATACTGAAGAGCTAAAAGTCGATGTTCTGATAAATGATTATCTGGCTTCAGTTGATTTTGTAGAGTTGTGTGAGTCTCTTGAGACGGATTTTTTGACAATTCCCGCGGAAGTCATACTGGAAGATGGAAAGAGCCCTGAGAAAAAATATAGTTTTTTTTGTATAAAAGCTAGAGCATGGGTGTTGAGTCAAGAAGAATCTGTTTATGACCTGACGGATGACGGTTTACTGAGGCCCAAGGAAGATCGAGCTCCCGGTCCTGTGTATGAGCGTATTGATTCATTCGTCATGAAAAGCAATGTTGACTATGATTTGTTCTATTGTGAGGAAATCAAACAGATGGTTTGTTCTTCAAGATTTAAACAAGAGTTCGAGTCTAGGAAGCTTAGCGGTCTTAATTTTATGGCTATCGATGAAGGTTATGTATATGCACCGTGGGATGATTTTGGATTGGACTGACTTAGAGGTGAGTGTAGATGACGATGAAGTCGGCTTTTTCGCACTTGAAAAATGCCCATCCTGATGAGCATTTTTAATGCCTTCGCTCTAAATGCTGACAGCAGCGTTATGACCCGCACCGCAGAAGTTCTACGCACTCAGGGGCGCGTTCACCAGTTGCCTCAGCTCCTACGCCATGGGCGCAGGAGTTGGCAGTTCGCGTCGCGCCTGCCGGAGGACAAACTCTTGACCATCCACAACCCTTATTAAACAAACGCAGGGGCGGGACGCTTAATCGATCGTGTCAAAAATGTAGCGAAGTTAGGTTCCTGTGGTTAATAATTTACGTTTTGGAGAAGGCTATGAATGGTATAGGACATGCAGCGGCTGAGTTGGCGAGAGTCCATAATAAATATAACCTGTCAGGTGGTTTTCAGTCGCGTGCTCAAGTTGGCGCGAAGTGGCCTTCAACTCTTGGTCGCTCAGTTGAGTTGGAGGATTTTTACAATGATTATGAGCCGGTGGATGTCAAAATCGAAACAGGATTTACCCCGTTAAAGCTTTTCAGTCTTGACTCGATTGAGAAAGGTCAAGTCGGCTATAAGTGGGTTGGTGGGGAGTCGGCTGTCAAGTTAAACAATGAGTGGGGCCACGCTTTTGTAGTCATAATGGATGATTCTGGTGGCGGAAAGCCAGCTATTGCAGTAACAAATGTCAAGAACACTCCGGTTTATGCAAGTTGTAGTGCGGTTGCCCCATTTAAAGTTTCAGATTCGCTAGCTGATTTTGTTTTTGCGTTGGCGAAGTTAGTTGAGATTGTGTATGGCGAGTTTAATATTTTTGAGATTTCTGATGATGACGGATTGAGCTCATTATTTGTTGCGAGAGTGAATGATGAAATCTCTCCTCTACTAGGTGAAGAGAACTTTGAAAGATTTTTTGACTATTTTTACGGTTGAGTACGTTTTTTTGCCTTAATTTCTCAGCGTCAGTGCTCGCTGTTGCTCGCTCTTTTATAACCTAACGCAAAACAAGTGGCTACCAATGTTGTCTCAGCCGCTTCCTCTATTGCAATCATGGACGCCAGCCACAAGTCCAAATACCTGTGGTGGAACACCCTGGCCCAGGTCGAACGTTTCCAGGATTGCTCGGGTAAAAACACCACGTACCGCTTCGACGAGCGCCAGCATCTGGTCGCCGTTACTGATGCGCTGGGTCAGACCACCACGCTGGAACGCAAACCCGACGGCGAGGTGCTGCGCATCAATCATCCGGACGGCAGCGCCGAATCATTCACCTACAACGCCCTCGGCCAGGTACTGACGCACACCGACGGCAAAGGCCAACTGCACAGCCGCGACACCGGGCAGCTGATCGACAGCGAAGAGTTCCGCTACGACGCCGCGGCGAACCGGCTGAACTTCAACACCAGCCAGTTTGATCACGTCAAGGACAACCGCCTTAAACGCTGGCGGGACCAGGAATATGCCTACGATGCGTGGGGCAACCTGGTTGAAAAGCGCAGTGGCATGGGCACGCTGCAGACGTTTGTGTATGACTGTGAAAATCGCTTGGTGCGGGCTGAGACGTTGGTTAATGGCAAGCTGGAAAGTACCGGTGCGTATCGGTATGACAGTTTGGGGCGACGGGTTGGCAAACAGTCTGTTGTTAATGGCGTGACCGAGCAGAAACACTTCTTATGGCAAGGCCTGCGCATGCTGCGGGAGGAGCGTCCGGGGCAGAGCAGTCTGTACCTGTATGAGCCGGGGAGTTATGCGCCGTTGGCCCGGGTGGATCAGGCAGAGGGGGAAGAGCAGCAGCTCTATTACTTCCATACCGATCAGATTGGTACTCCGTTGGAGATGACTGACCGTGAAGGGCAGATTGTCTGGCAGGCGACGTACAAGGCTTGGGGGGCTGTTGAAAGGCTGGCGGTCAATGATGTCGAGCAGAATCTGCGGTTTCAGGGGCAGTATTTTGACGATGAGACGGGGCTGCACTACAACACGTTTCGGTATTACGATCCGGGGGTGGGGCGGTTTGTAACGCAGGATCCAATAGGATTGTTTGGGGGTTACAATCTCTACAGCTATGCTCCAAACACGACTGCATGGACTGATCCGTGGGGATGGGAATGCATACCAAACAAAGTGGCTGGCTCTGCTCGAGAGGCTAGAGCCAAAGCAATATTCGAGAAACGTTACGGTAAGAAAAATGTTCTCGGCGAAAGGTATCTACGTAATGCTGAGGGGAAAATAGTCAAGGACCCGTTAACCGGTGAGGGGCGTCGAGTTGATTTTGTTGTTAAGAATGCTGATGGCTCCGGCACGGCGAAAGAAATTACAAGTTTGACCGCTTCGAAATTTGCGCAGCTGGAAAAAGAAATGAGAATTCGAGAGGCGGGTGGAGTTTTTGTGCGCGAGCCGGGTACCAAAAAATTGATTGAAGTAACTGATGTGTCGACAGTGATTCGTGCAAGGTAATAGGAGTTTGGTAATGAGTGATTTGGATTTTACTTTGTGCAGCATACCGATGCTAATGTCTAGAAATAAAAGCGCCGAATATCAGAGGCAGATAGTTGTGCGGTATACAGTTCTAATGAGTTTCCTTAAGGTGCGTGGTCTTATTTATAAGGAGCCATTTGATAGTGATGGTAATTTGAAGATGGATTTGGTTATAAAAAAATCAGATGTCACTTCTCAATGCCTCGAGCTATTCAAGAAGGCAGTTCCAGCTTGGCACGCCTACGTGGATAAAGGTGGAGATATTAATAATACAAGCAAGATTGAAAAGGAGTTGGCTAAAATTCCATGAGTTTTATCTAATTAAGTGGCTGGGAATTTGATCTCAGTCGCTTCAGATGCTTCGGCTTCGACGCCATGGGTCGCAAGAGCTGGCAGTTCGCCTCGCGCCTGCACAACCCCGGCATCCAGCCCGACCTGCGGGTCGAGCACACCTACAACCCGATCCACCGCCGTCACCAATACGACCCGGCCGGCGAGTTGACCCGCTCCCTCGACAAACTGCGCGGCGAGATCAAGTACGAGTACGAAGCCAACGGCCAACTGCACAGCCGCGACATCGGTCAGTTGCTCGACAGCGACGAATTCCGCTACGACGCCGCCGGCTGAATGGGCGGACTCCGAAAGCTGCCTCTACAACTTGTTAGTAAGGAGACAATGATGGGTGTACTGAAAATGTCGAAGTCCGATCCGAAAGTGAATAGCTCTGATCTCAGTTTACTGGAGGATGAGATAGGGCATACATTGCCTGAAGGCTTTAAAAATTTTTATTTAACTCATAGTGGTGGGGTTGCAGATAGAGATTGGTGGGATAGTGGTGATGAATATGAGCCTGTTCGATTAAAGAAATTTAAAGCAGTTGCAGCTAGTGGTGCTTTGGATGCTGCAGAGACAAAATATTTAAGCGGCTGTTATGCTGTGATGACCTCTAAAAATGTGATACCTAAAACATTGCTGCCGTTTGCGACTGACGATGGTGGTAACTTTTTCTGTCTGGATTTGACTGATGGTGATGTGTGTTTTTACGCAACTGATTCCTTTGATTCGAATAGTAGTTATGCCGCCAATCATGCAAAGGCCTATCGTTGGCTCGCAAGTTCGTTTGACGCTTTTGTTGAGGGGTTAAAGGACGAATCTGAGATCGACCTGTAAAATCGAAGGCCAGAGGAGCTGTGACAGGTATCGCGATGACCTGCACAGCGAGGCGGACAATGATTGTCATTTTCCGCTTTTTTCACTAACACCGGTCTGGATTACGATGTTTTATAAAACCAACCACTAGGGAAGTACTCATCTCAGGCAGCAATCATCCACAGCCGCTTCAACGGTGACAGGTCAGCTGATCTCCACCTTCCGTCACGGCAAAGGATTTCTGGTTTTTATTCTGCTGTTCGCAATTGTATTGTTGTGCTTGGTAGGAGTTTGTTATGGAAAAAGAAGTTTCGGTGGTTGAGGCGTTGAAAGGCTTTATGTCAGAAATGCGAGATTGGGAGACGGCTTTTCGCGATGAGCAAATGAGCCTGATCGATGCGGAAAAAAATACCTCTGACTGTGATAAAAAGTATGAACTCGAGCTTAAGAAGGTTTTAACCAGGTTTTCTGTGTCAGATGAGCGAAGCTGGGCTAGGCTTGTAGATCTCGGTTGTGGGTCTCCTCCGACTTATGATCCAGAGAGGGATGTAATAAACAAGCCTGTTCAAGAAGGTAAAAATTACGCTGTGGTTGTCGAGCAGATGGCTAGGCTAAAGGCTGTATATAAGTTTGTTCTAAAAGATACTGGAAATGGTTGGCTGATAGTGAAAAAAGAAACAAAAAGTGGTGATAAGTGGAAAAAAACCGCTCTCTGATGTTTGTATGTAAACGGTGCAGCGCTCCGTTGTACTGGTGGCGCAGCATTTCATGGATGTGTTTGGTTGTTCATTGGTAGTCAAAAACTAGTGGGGTTTGTGCCGTTCTTTAAAATTTTATCTCTAGAGTGGCTTAAGGTTTTCTTAAGCCACTTTCCTCTTTAATCTAAAAATGCTGTGCAAGCGCGTTCTTACAATTCACGCTAAAAATGATTAATAATTGAACGAATCCATTTTCGCGACTTCGGCGGTGAGCAGTACGCCATCGACCTCGACGAAGCCGGCAACATGACCGGTCTCAAGCTGCCGGATGACAACCGGTTGGGGTTCAAGTACGACGACTTTTCGCGTTTGCTTGAAGAAACCGACCCACTGGGTCGCAAGATCAAATACAAGTACCACCTCGGCACTACGCTGGTCACAGAAACGACCTTCCTGGACGGCAGCACCTGGCAAGCCCGCTACGATGCCAAGGGCAACTTGATCGCCGAAGTCGACGCCCTGGGCAATAAAACCGAATACCTCAACAGCGACGACGGCCTGCCGCACACCATCATCGATGCAACCCACAAGTCCAAATACCTGTGGTGGAACACCCTGGCCCAGGTCGAGCGCTTCCAGGATTGCTCGGGTAAAAACACCACCTACCGCTTCGACGAGCGCCAGCATCTGGTCGCCGTCACCGACGCGCTGGGCCAGACCACCACGCTGGAACGCAAACCCGACGGCGAAGTGCTGCGCATCAATCATCCGGACGGCAGCGCCGAGTCCTTCACCTACAACGCCCTCGGCCAGGTGCTCAGCCATACCGACGGCAAAGGCCAGACCACGCGCCTGCTACGCACCGCCCGAGGATTGCCGAGCAGCCGCCAGGACGCCAAAGGCCAGCGCATCCGCTACGAATACGACCCGGCGATTCGCCTGACGGCGCTGATCAACGAAAACAACGCGGCGTACCAGTTCGCCTACGATGCGTGCGACCGGTTGATCGAAGAAAAACGCATCGACAACCTGACCCGGCGTTTCAGCTACAACCTGGGCGGGCATCTGACCCAGGTCGATGAAACCGGCTACGGCGAACGCGGTGAACGGCCACAACGCCGCACCGAATTCGAACGCGATAGCATTGGCCGGTTGCTGGCCAAACTCAATGCCGATGCCCGTCAGGATTACGTGTATGACGACGCTGATCGCCTGCTGTCGATCCAGCGCCTGCCGACCGCGCAGGGCAAGCAAATTGGTGTCAGCGAAGAAACGCTGGAGTTCTCCTACGACCTGCTCGGGAGGCTGATCCAGGAGACCACGGCGCAAGGCGCCTTGTCCTACGAATACGACCCACTGAGCAACCTCACCACCCTGACGTTGCCCACCGGCCAACACCTCAATCACCTGTATTACGGCAGCGGCCACCTACACCAACTCAACCTCGACGGCCAGCTGATCAGCGACATCGAGCGCGACGACCTGCACCGCGAAGTCCTGCGCACCCAGGGCACACTCACCAGCTGCTTCGGCTACGACGCCCTGGGCCGCAAGAGCTGGCAGTTCGCCTCGCGCCTGCCGGCGGAAAAACTCTCGCGCCTGCACAACCCCGGTATCCAGCCCGACCTGCTGGTGGAGCACGCCTACAACCCGATCCACCGCCGCCACCAGTACGACCCGGCCGGCGAGTTGACCCGTACCCTCGACAAACTGCGCGGCGAGATCAAGTACGAGTACGAAGCCAACGGCCAACTGCACAGCCGCGACACCGGCCAGTTGCTCGACAGCGAAGAATTCCGCTACGACGCCGCGGCGAACCGGCTGAACTTCAACACCAGCCAGTTTGATCACGTCAAAGACAACCGCCTGAAGCGCTGGCGGGACCAGGAATATGCCTACGATGCCTGGGGCAACCTGATTGAAAAACGCAGCGGCACGGGCACGCTGCAGACGTTTGTTTATGACTGTGAGAATCGCTTGGTCAAGGCCGAGACGCTGGTCAACGGCAAGCTGGAAAGTACCGGTTCTTATCGGTACGACAGCCTGGGGCGGCGGGTTGCCAAGGTTTCAGAGGTCAACGGCAAGACCGAGCATAAGCACTTTTTGTGGCAAGGCCTGCGGATGTTGCGTGAGGAGCGACCGGGGCAGAGCAGTCTGTACCTGTATGAGCCGGGGAGTTATGCGCCCTTGGCGCGGGTGGATCAGGCAGAGGGTGAAGAGCAGCAGCTTTATTACTTCCATACTGATCAGATTGGTACGCCGCTGGAGATGACGGACGCGGACGGGAGCATTGTCTGGCAGGCGACGTACAAGGCTTGGGGGGCGGTTGAAAAGCTGGCGGTCAATGACATCGAGCAGAATTTGCGGTTTCAGGGGCAGTATTTCGATGACGAGACGGGGCTGCACTACAACACGTTTCGGTATTACGATCCGGAGGTGGGGCGGTTTGTTACGCAGGATCCGATTGGGCTGTTGGGCGGAGATAATCTCTATCAGTATGGGAGTAACCCTTTAGGTTGGATCGATCCATTAGGATTAGCATGTTCGTCTCTTCATGAAAGGGTAGTAAATGATGCGAACAAAGTCGCATCTGCTGGAGGTGAAATCACCGCCAAACAAGCTCAAATTTTGAGAGGAAATCTACCCGTTGTTCAGCGACGTACTGTGTTTCAGAATCAGATGGCACGGAAAGAATTTGTGGGTAGTCAGAACTATTTGATGAAACAATGGGAAGCTAACACCGGTAGAGTATGGCCATCTGGTGCAACTCCCCATCACATCGTACCTTTGGAAAGTGGTGGCGCGAACAAGTGGTGGAATCTGATGCCGACACATGGCACGTTGCCTAATCACTCTTTGCCTGGGATTCCAGTTCCGCATGCCGCAGGTGGGGTTCTAAGGAGCACGATTCAACAAGGAAGAAAAGCTCTGCCACTTGGTACAATAACTGATTTGAGATTGTAATATGATTGATATTGATGAGGAGTGTAGAAAGATAGAAGGGTTTGAGTTTTTTTCTAACATGGGAGGTCGTGGGCCTAAAGATGATAATTATATATATATAGAAAGCGTTCGAAAGGTTTTCGTGGAACCATCTGAGTCTGAGTTTTATGGGTGTTATGATGGTGTTGAATGGTTGCCCACATCCCCAACTCAACCTGATCCGTTTTATGAGATACCTAAGCCACCATCGGACTTGGTCGCCATGAGGATTAAAGCGAATAAGGCAGTAATGGCCGCTACTAAAAATCTTGACAAGAGCAAATTCATTTGTGCGCCGCATGATTTTAGCCTTGCTGCAAGAAATGGGGTGTGTTTTGCCTTTAGGCAATATGTGTCCGAAAGTTATTACGGGCTTGGTGATCGATGGTTGACAATAATCAGATTATATTATTCCGGTCATTGGCCTGTTGGTTTCTTTAAAAACAAAATAGTCGTTATTTGATTTTGGTGGATAGAGCGGAAAAGGAACGGAAAAGGGGACAGGGGAAAAGGGGACTGGAAAAGGGACGACGGAAAAGGGGGGAGATTTATTTTGAAGTAAATAAATCTGCCCCCTTTTTCCTTTTACATGCGGACCACATCGTTCCCATGAAGCAAATTACGGAAATGGATGGTTTTAACAAACTTTCCTTTGGTAATCAGCTGGAAGTATTAAATCATAAGCCGAATTTTTCGCCCTTGAGCGAAACTGCAAATACTTCAAGGGGGGCTAAGACATACGAACAATGGACGCGCTACAAAAAAGGAAATGTGGATGTTGATCCTGCCTTTAGACGTAGTATGATGGAGCGTGCGGCGAAGCTCGAAGTTGAACTGCAGGAAAAAATTTATAGCCTTTTGCCTTAGAAGGAGTCGAAAGTGATTACATTGGAATGCGTGGTAGAGCAAGTTAAAACTTCTTTTGTCGGTCGTGATGTGTATTTTTCGCCGAATGAATTGCCCGTGAATGTAATTATTCCTGCGGAGTGGAAAGAGTTTGGTGCTGTTTTTTCTGAGAAACCTAAGTTTCCCACAGCATGGAATTCTTTTGCTGGTAAAATGCCTTGGGTGTTGTCCTTGCTAGATACATGCTTGGTCGGCACGTTTGTCTTGGGTGGCGAGAAAGTTGAATTGTTATATGTCTTCCATGATGCTAGTGGTCTTTATTACTATGTCGGCGGGTTGCCACTAAGTAGCTGTCCATTGAAGTCAGATAAGATCAATCTGATTGCGGGTAGGTTGTCGGATTTCTATTTGCATGTACACAATGGCTTCACTTTTTTTCCCGCGCAATCAATGGGGCCTCAAAAGATCGAAGACTTTTCATGTGTGGCAGATTTAATTGATGAAGAAGAAACGAGCTTCGCAGCAAACTGGGTCACAATTTTTTCTAATGGGGGCGGGGATTATTTAGCTGTCGATATAAATAATCATGCGGATGATAAAGGTGTTATCTGGTGGCATGAGCAACCCATGGAGCCGGAATTGGGTATAGATGTTTTTGAGGTGATGGATACGTGGATTTCTATATTTCTGGAAGATACACAATCACGAAGTG
Source organism: Pseudomonas sp. S2_F07 (assembly GCF_054668325.1). Classification (NCBI taxonomy): domain Bacteria; kingdom Pseudomonadati; phylum Pseudomonadota; class Gammaproteobacteria; order Pseudomonadales; family Pseudomonadaceae; genus Pseudomonas; species Pseudomonas sp. S2_F07. Next base: position 1,367,565 of record NZ_CP162758.1, on the reverse strand, counting down.
ATGTATTGATAAAAGAATCTAAATTCAAAGCTTAAATTCGCCTGAAAAAATACTATGGCCTGCGACATCCAGATGAATTACCCCGACTACAGGGCCTGGCGCACCCCAAAAGAAACCTCATCGCCGAAGTCGACGCCCTCGGTCACACTGCCGAATACCTCAACGGCGACGACGGCCTGCCGCACACCATCATCGATGCAACCCACAAGTCCAAATACCTGTGGTGGAACACCCTGGCCCAGGTCGAGCGCTTCCAGGATTGCTCGGGTAAAAACACCACCTACCGCTTCGACGAGCGCCAGCATCTGGTCGCCGTCACCGACGCGCTGGGTCAGACCACCACGCTGGAGCGCAAGCCCGACGGCGAAGTGCTGCGCATCCGCCACCCGGACGGCAGCGCCGAATCGTTCACCTACAACGCCCTCGGCCAAGTGCTGACGCACACCGACGGCAAAGGCCAGACCACGCGCCTGCTGCGCACCGCCCGTGGCCTGCCGAGCAGCCGCCAGGACGCCAAGGGCCAGCGCATCCGCTACGAATACGACCTGGCGATTCGCCTGACCGCGCTGATCAATGAAAACAACGCGGCGTACCAGTTCGCCTACGATGCGTGCGACCGGTTGATCGAAGAAAAACGCATCGACAACCTGACCCGGCGCTTCAGCTACAACCTCGGCGGACATCTGACCCAGGTCGATGAAACCGGCTACGGCGAACGCGGCGAGCGGCCACAACGCCGCACCGAATTCGAGCGCGACCGCATTGGCCGGTTGCTGGCCAGACTCAATGCCGATGCCCGTCAGGATTATGTGTATGACGACGCTGATCGCCTGCTGTCGATCCAGCGCCTGCCGACCGCGCAGGGTAAGCAACTGGGTGTCAGCGAAGAAACGCTCGAATTCGCCTACGACCTGCTCGGCAGGCTGATCCAGGAGAAGACAGCGCAAGGCGCCTTGTCCTACGAATACGATCCACTGAGCAACCTCACCACGTTGACGCTGCCCACCGGCCAACACCTCAATCACCTGTATTACGGCAGCGGCCACCTGCACCAACTCAACCTCGACGGCCAACTGATCAGCGACATCGAGCGCGACGACCTGCACCGCGAAGTCCTGCGCACCCAGGGCACGCTCACCAGCTGCTTCGGCTACGACGCCCTGGGCCGCAAGAGCTGGCAGTTCGCCTCGCGCCTGCCGGCGGAAAAACTCTCGCGCCTGCACAACCCCGGCATCCAGCCCGACCTGCTGGTCGAGCACGCCTACAACCCGATCCACCGCCGCCACCAGTACGACCCGGCCGGCGAGTTGACCCGTACCCTCGACAAACTGCGCGGCGAGATCAAGTACGAATACGAAGCCAACGGCCAACTGCACAGCCGCGACACCGGCCAGCTGATCGACAGCGAAGAATTCCGCTACGACGCCGCGGCGAACCGGCTGAACTTCAACACCAGCCAGTTTGACCACGTCAAGGACACCCGCTTCAACGGTGACAGGTCAACTGATCTCCACCTTCCGTCACGGCAAAGGCTTTCTGGTCTTCTTGCTGTTGCTCGCAATCGGCCTGTTCTGTATGGCGGGATTTGTGTTGTACCTGGGTACCCTACTGCCGGTGGCCAGTTCCGGGGCGAATACCAGTCGTGGTTCCAACCCGCAGTTGTTGATCTATTCAGTCAGTGGCCTGCTGGTCGTCATTTCGGCGGTCTTCTTCGGGCTTTATCCGTGGCAGAAGAAGTTGCGCGGAACCCATTATGAGGTTTACGAACACGGCATTGTTGCTGTCAGTGGTAAGCAGCAACAATATACGGCGTTTGCTGATATAGAAGACCTTTACCTGTTCAGTTCAGGGCAAACCGTATTCACTGGCCTGATCACCAACCTGGCGTATCGGCGTAATGAAAGTGAGCCATTTCATCGCGTCATCGAGACGTTGAAAGGCTTTCAGGAATTCCAGCAACTGGTGCGTGAGTTGCATGTTCGCGAGTGTCTGCCGGTTGTGATGAACAAGCTTGAGTCTGACTGCGCAGTGACTTTCAAGTATGTGCCGACCGGGCAGGTCTGGCGCAAGCGAGTCTCGGGGGACTTCCTGAATGTCGTTACACAACCGATTATTGTGACACGCGAGTTTCTGGAAGTTGAAGGACGTAAAGTCCCGGTGTCGACCCTTGCTTCAATTGATTTAAATGCCTGGAGTGAAAAGGTCACTCTAAAAGACGCAGCCGGGAATCAGATGCTGTCAACGCTGTGCACCGGGATCATGAGTCATGACCTGTTTCTCACCACTCTGGATGTGCTGCTGGATGCTCAGCGGGCAAGCAGGGATGAGACTGCCCCTACTCTGGCCTGAGGATCTCAGTCCTCCGCCAGGCTGACCATTACAAAAAAACCGGCTGATCAGGCCGGTTTTTTTGTGGGGCGGTAGTAAAGCAATTTATTCAGGCAGTGCGATTCTGGATCAGACGATCCGAGCCGCCTTCAGCGACGCGGTTTTGCAGGAGCTTGTCGGAACCACCTTCAGCGACGCGGTTTTGCAGGAGCTTGTCAGAGCCACCTTCAGCGACGCGGTTCTGCAGCAGTTTGTCAGAGCCACCTTCGGCCACACGATTCTCGATCAGGCGGTCGGAACCACCCTCTGCCACACGGCTTTCAATCAGACGATCCGAGCCGCCTTCAGCGACCACAGGTTGAGCAGACGTAGCGGCAAAAGCGTTAACTGCGAAAACCGAGAAAGCGATGCTGAGGAGGGTCTGGCGTTTCATGATCATGTGCTCCGGGGTACTTATGGGTTGGTATGGAGCAGATGTTACGCCGTGGATTTTTTAAGAGAACTTCATTGAATCAATGGTGACTATCGACGCAGTCAATGGATGATTCGGTGTTCTTTACGGGATCGAGCTTGCTCCGGGCGGCGTTCCGACGAACTTCAACTCAACCAGCTGGGAAAGATTGCTACACCGGTTAGAACGTTTATTTCTTTACGGTATTTGAATAGATGCAATCTGCATATCCATAACCGAATAATCCGCGTCATGTTTTTTACCTTGTCCGTGATCGAATCGGATCGTTCGTCACAGCAGAAATAATCCTCCTGCCTGCCTCGTTAAGCCTGTCGCGACATCGACTTTGGCTGTTTGATCGCCAGCTTGTCGCGCTCGGCCGATTCCCTAGAATCCGCCTCCATCAGCTTCGTCCAATTATCCAGTCCTTTAGGGAACAACACCATGATGAATGCCATGCAGATGCAAATGCCGATGAACGCCAACATGCCAATGATGTCGATGATGGGCATGCCGATGATGATGGCGACCATGTCCTGCGACATGATGGACGACGGCATGATGTGCAAGATGATGCCGGCCGCTGGCATGGACATGGCCATGTTCAGGAACAGCGCTGAAATGATGCAGTTGATGATGAACTGCGGCATGCCGATGATGATGCACTGCGGCAACATGAGCATGATGTGCATGTCCCCGGCGAGCATGGCCATGCCGATGATGAACATGATGATGTCGATGCCGGTGATGGGCATGCCGATGCCGTCGATGAAGTGCGTGATGGAATGCACGCTCATGGCGGACTGCATGATGTGCAAAATCATGCCGATGGCCGGCATGAACATGGACATGATGAAAAACTGCTGTGCCCTGATGATGAAAATGATGAACGACTGCAGCATGCCGATGATGATGAGCTGCAACGGCATGCCGCTGATGTGCTGCACCTGCTGATCCCTGCACTGTACCTGTACCTGTAGGAGCGAGCCTGCTCGCGATGGACGTCAACGATGACGCGGGTTTTCTGAAAAAACGCGTCAGCCTTGAGCCCATCGCGAGCAGGCTCGCTCCTACAAGAAGGCGGTATCAGTCCAGGCGTTCGGGGTAGGTCACCACAAGATAGGCCACGGCCTCACTGTCGGCGGGGTTGCGATAGCGGTGGGGCTGGTCGGCGTAAAACAGGATCGAGTCCCCCGTGGATAGCAGGTAACGTTCATCGTTGACGCTGATTTCCAGGACACCCTGCGCCACCACCAGGTTTTCCTGGACACCAGGGCCATGGCCCTGCGACTGGTCCTCTCCCAACGCGCTCAGGCGCAGCTCGTAGAATTCCGATTGGCGCGCCACGTCAAAGGGGAACAGGGCGCGGCTGACAAAAGCGCCGTTGGCGCTGACCAGGCGTTTGCTCTGGCTCGCCGACAATAGGGCCACACCTTCGAAGGCCCGATGTTCCAGAAACGCCGCCACCGATACCTTCAAGCCTTTGGCTATTTTGCACAGCACCTTGATGGACGGCACACTGCGCCCCGATTCGATTTGCGCCAGCATGGCGCGGCTCACGCCGCACTGTCGGGCCAGGGCATCAAGGGACAGATGGCGCTTGCTGCGCAGACGCAGCAGGTTTTGTCCGACTCGTTCGCAGATCGGGTCCTCTTCCGGATTGTTCAGATCCAGCACAGGCTCGTCCGCGCTTATCAGAAAGCGCGAGGGTTCGTACGCGTTCACGCCTGACGTGTCTCGGTAGACCGAGACGCCTGAACCCACTGCAATGCCTGTAGTCCGGCGTTGCGTGCGTACATCTCCCACATGGCCCGTGCCCGTTGCTGAGCTTGTTTGCGTTTGCGGTAGCTGGCGAAATCGATGAGGTTGTCAGTCGGATTCATGGGGCACTTCACTGTGGTGATGAATGACGGGATGACTGGAGAGTACGCTTCTATTTTTATAACGATAAATACTGAATTTTTATTTGTTAATTCTTTTTGGTTCTTGTTGGTGAGGGATTTTCAGGTTGTATGAAGCGTCTTTTATATTCTCATAAGATATAAACATGTAATTATATATTCCTTTTGGTGTTGGCTGATGCGGTGCATCTTGAGGTCATGCCCATCCATGCGGATGGTCTCGACGCCAGACAGGAAGCCTTATCATGACCATCAAAGCGATCAACGTCCGTAACCAGTTCAAGGGCGTCATCAAGGAAATATTCGAAGGCGAAGTGGTCTCCGAAATCGACGTGCAAACCGCCTCCGGGATCGTCACTTCCGTGATTACCACGCGTTCGGTGCGCAGCCTGGAGTTGAAGGTGGGCAGCGAGGTGATTGCCTTCGTCAAGTCCACGGAGGTCTCCATTGCCAAGCTTTGAAAGCCTGAATCATTGGTAGATAACGGATGATCTGCCGGTTTAAAAAAAACCATGAAAAAACCCGGCTGATCAGGCCGGGTTTTTGTTGGGTGTTGTGGTGACGCGGTTTGTTTATGCGACGCGGTTCTGCAGCAGTTTGTCGGAGCCACCTTCAGCGACGCGGTTCTGCATCAGCTTGTCGGAGCCATCCGCAGCGACGCGGTTTTCGATCAGGCGGTCGGAACCGCCCTCGGCCACACGGCTTTCAATCAGACGATCCGAGCCGCCTTCAGCGACCACAGGTTGAGCAGAGGTAGCGGCAAAAGCGTTAACTGCGAAAACCGAGAAAGCGATGCTGAGGAGGGTCTGGCGTTTCATGATCGTGTGCTCCGGGGTACTTATGGGTTGGTATGGAGCAGATGTTACGCCGTGGATTTTTTAAGAGAACTTCATTGAGTTAATGGTGACTATTGATGCAGTCAATGGATGATTCGCTAATCCCTGTGGGAGCGAGCTTGCTCCGGGCGGCGTTCCGACGATGGCGGTGTGTCATTCAACATTGATGGTGCCTGGTACTACGCTATCGCGGGCAAGCCCGCTCCCACAGGTTTTTGCAGTGAACACAGGGTTCCAGGTGTCAGCGGGAGATGAGGCCGTGATCCAGGGCGTACTTGACCAGCGCTGCCGGCTTGTCGATGTTGAGTTTGCGCCGGATGCTCAGGCGATGGGTTTCCACCGTGCGCACGCTGATGTCCAGTTCCCGGGCCATTTCCTTGTTGTTCAAGCCTTGCGCCATCTTCGACAGGACCTGGCTTTCCCTCGGGGTCAGTTCGTTGTCGGTGTTGCGGTCGGCGATCAGGCGCTGGGCGATTTCGGCGCTGTAGAAGGTTCCGCCGCTGGTGATGGCTTCGATGGCGGCGATGATTTCCCGGGACGGGGCGTTCTTCAGCACGTAGCCGCTGGCGCCGGAGCGCACCGACTCGCTCACGTATTCGTAATTGTCGTACATGCTCAGCACCAGCACCTTGAGCGACGGGTACTGGCTGCGCAGCACGCGGGTCAGTTCCAGGCCGTTCATGTCTGGCAGGCTGATGTCGACCAGCAGCAGGTCGGGCTGGCAGCGTCCGACCATTTCGATGGCCTCGGCGCCGTTTTCCGCTTCGCCGACCATTTCCAGGGGCGACATCACGGCCAGCAGTGCCTTGATGCCGTCGCGGACCAGGGAGTGATCGTCGACCAGGGCGACGCGGATCGGGGAGGGCAGGTTCATCGCAATATTCACTCTTGTAGTTTTGCGCGGGTTCAGCGTTTTACCGCAGGTTTCATTGGCAGCCGCACGTCCAGCTCGCTTCTGCCCGGCATCGAAATCAGATCGAAGCGCCCGCCAAAATGTTCGACGCGTTCGCGGATGTTACGCAAGCCAATGCCGGCCTGACGACGTTCGACCTGGGCGACGTTGAAACCGATACCGTCATCGACCACCGTCAGCCGCACGGACTCGTCGCAGCCGCGCAGTGTAATGGACACGTTTTTCGCCTGCGCGTGGCGTTCGATATTGGTCAGGCCTTCCTGGACGATGCGGAACAGCGAAACCGCCGCGCCGTCGACCAGCAGGCAGTCGAATTCATTTTCGTCATAGGTCACGGTCAACCCGCTGCGCTGCTCGAATTCGGCGGCCAGTTGGCCGATGGCCGCCGGCAGGCCGAGGGTGTCGAGCAAGGAGGAGCGCAGGTCATGGGAGAGGCTGCGCACTTCACCGATGGCATCGCCCAGGCGCTCGGTGGCGTCTCTGAGCGCGTTCAAACCCTTGTCGTCGGCTTGTCCGCGTTCCAGCAGATGGCTGGCCAGTTCGAACTGGAACTTGATCGAGACCAGCACCTGGCTGATGCCGTCGTGCAACTCGCGGGACACCCGGGATCGTTCTTCTTCCTGCAGGCTGACGATGCGCTGGGTCAGGCGCTGCAGTTTCTTGTCCGCCAGCCGATGTTCGCTGACGTTGAGGGTCATGCCGGTGGCGAACACGAACAGCACCGCGACCAGGGCGACCACGGCAATCGCCATCATGGTCTTGCGGATGCCCATGGCCACTTCGGCACGGGCTTGTTGGGTGGCGCGTTCGACGTCTTCGAGGTAGATGCCGGTGCCGAGCATCCAGCCCCAGCGATCGAGCATCACCACGTAGGCGAGCTTGTCGGTCACCTGGCCGGAGGAGGGCTTGTTCCAGGCGTAGCGTTGAAAGCCTTCACCCGACTGCGCGCTTTGCAGCAGCGCCTGGATCACCGGCAGGCCGTGGGGGTCTTTCATGTCCCACAGGTATTGGCCCACCAGTTCCGACTGGCGCGCGTGCATCAGGCTGCGGCCTTCGTGGTCGTAGACGAAGAAGTAGCCGTTGATGCCGAAGCTGAGCTTGCGCAGTTCTTCCAGCACTTGTTGCTGGGCTTGGGCATTGCCGTGGCCGTCGTCGTACAGGGGCGCGATCAGGCTCTGGGCCATTTCCACGTAGTTTTTCAGCTCCGCGCGCTTGCTCGCCAGAATGCTGTCTTCGATCAGTTGCGCCTGTTGATCGCCCAGTTGGCGGTTGAGGGAAATCACCAGCGCGCAGATGACGGCAATGGCCAGCACCAGCGGCAGAATCCCGAGGGCGACGATCTTGTGTTTGAGCTGCATGTTGACTCCTGCCCGCGCGAAGGCTCGGGATCATATGCCAAAGAGGCGCTGGGCTTGTAGCGTTGCTGGACGGAATGACCGGTTGGGAGTGTGCAAAACCTGTGGGAGCGAGCTTGCTCGCGATGAGGGAGGCACATTCGGAAGTGATGTGGCTGAAAGTCCGCTATCGTCGGAGCGCCGCCCGGAGCAAGCTCGCTCCCACATTTGATCGGGGATGGCCCCGGATCCGGTGGTCAACCCACAGGAGATCGGTGTCATCTACGTAGAACTACGTAGAGACCACGTACGTAGTAACGCGGATTTATTTGTGGACGGCATGCGCGGATATTGGGCCAGCTCCGCATCGCGGACACAATTATAAAAATTACCGCCGCAGTCACTGGCTGTCGGCAGGAGACACGCTATGCCCCGTCTGGCTAAACACCTCGCCTGGTTTGCCGTGGCTGTCCTGGGAGCGATTGCGCTGAGTGTCGTGGCCCTGCGCCGCGGCGAAGCGATCAACGCCCTGTGGATCGTAGTCGCAGCCGTCGCCATCTACCTTGTTGCCTACCGCTATTACAGCCTGTTCATCGCCAATAAAGTGATGCAGCTCGACCCCAATCGGGCCACGCCGGCTGTGCTCAATAACGATGGTCTGGACTATGTTCCGACCAACAAGCACGTACTTTTCGGTCACCACTTCGCGGCCATTGCCGGCGCGGGGCCTTTGGTCGGCCCGGTGTTGGCGGCGCAGATGGGCTACCTGCCCGGCACGCTGTGGCTGATTGCCGGCGTGGTGCTGGCCGGTGCCGTTCAGGACTTCATGGTCCTGTTCATGTCTACCCGCCGCAACGGCCGTTCCCTGGGCGACATGGTCCGTGAAGAAATGGGCCGCATCCCCGGCACCATCGCGCTGTTCGGCTGCTTCCTGATCATGATCATCATCCTCGCGGTGCTGGCGCTGATCGTGGTCAAGGCCCTGGCCGAGAGTCCGTGGGGGATTTTCACGGTGATGGCGACCATTCCGATCGCGATGTTCATGGGCATCTACATGCGCTACATCCGCCCGGGTCGCATTGGCGAAATCTCGGTAATCGGCGTGCTGTTGCTGCTGGGTTCGATCTGGCTCGGCGGGCAGGTTGCCGCCGATCCGGTGTGGGCCAAGGCCTTCACCTTTACCGGTATCCAGATCACCTGGATGCTGATCGGCTACGGTTTTGTCGCGGCGGTACTGCCGGTGTGGCTGATCCTGGCACCGCGTGACTATCTGTCGACCTTCCTGAAAATCGGCACCATCGTCGCCCTGGCCATCGGCATCCTGGTGACCATGCCCGAGCTGAGAATGCCGGCCCTGACCCAGTTCGTCGACGGTACCGGTCCGGTTTGGAAGGGCGGTCTGTTCCCGTTCCTGTTCATCACCATCGCCTGTGGCGCGGTTTCCGGTTTCCACTCGCTGATTGCTTCCGGCACCACGCCCAAGCTGCTCGCCAGCGAGGGGCATGCCCGCTACATCGGTTACGGCGGCATGCTGATGGAATCCTTCGTGGCGATCATGGCCATGGTTGCCGCTTCAGTGATCGATCCGGGCGTGTACTTCGCCATGAACAGTCCGGCGGCCGTGGTCGGCGGTGATGTGGTGGCCGTTGCGCAAACCGTCAGCAGCTGGGGCTTCGCCATTACCCCGGAAGCCTTGCAAGCCGTAGCCCATGACATCGGTGAAACCACCATCCTGGCCCGTGCCGGCGGTGCGCCGACCCTGGCGGTCGGTATCGCGCAGATCCTGCACAGCGTCCTGCCGGGCGAGAACACCATGGCGTTCTGGTACCACTTCGCGATCCTGTTCGAAGCGCTGTTCATCCTGACTGCCGTGGATGCCGGCACCCGTGCCGGGCGTTTCATGCTCCAGGACTTGCTCGGCTCCTTCGTGCCGGCGCTCAAGCGCACCGAATCCTGGACCGCCAACCTGGTTGCCACCGCCGGTTGCGTGGCCATGTGGGGTTATCTGCTGTACCAGGGCGTGATCGATCCACTGGGCGGCATCAACACCTTGTGGCCGCTGTTCGGCATCTCCAACCAGATGCTGGCCGGTATCGCGCTGATGCTCGGCACCGTGGTGCTGATCAAGATGAAGCGCCAGCGTTATGTGTGGGTGACCTTGCTGCCGGCCGTGTGGCTGCTGATCTGCACCACCACCGCAGGCTTCATCAAGCTGTTCGACGCCAACCCGGCGATCGGCTTCCTGGCCCTGGCGAAGAAGTACAGTGATGCCCTGGCCAATGGTCAGGTGCTGGCCCCGGCCAAGAGCATCGACCAGATGCAGCACGTGATCTTCAACGCCTACACCAACGCGACCCTGACTGCGCTGTTCCTGTTCGTGGTGTTCAGCATCCTGTTCTTCGCACTCAAGGTCGGCATCGCTGCCTGGGGCACCAAGGAACGCACGGACAAGGAAGCGCCATATCAAGCGCTGCCGGATGCCTGATCATGTTCAATGACCTGAGTCGCCTCGGTAAATACCTCGGTCAGGCCGCGCGCCTGATGGTCGGCATGCCCGACTACGACAACTACGTCGAGCACATGCAGACCAAGCACCCGGACAAACCGCTGATGGACTACGAGGCGTTCTTTCGGGAACGCCAGGAAGCCCGTTACGGCAGTAAAGCCGGACCGAAGTGCTGTTGAGTGAGACAAAAAACCGGCTGAAACAGGCCGGTTTTTTATTGGGTGCAGTAACGGCCTGGACATTTCGGGGGCCGTGGCGATTCGAATCGTCGCCACCACTTTTGTCCCGGGTCATGGAAGCTTTGCAAACCTCCTGACTGATTTGAGCTGTTTATCAGCTATCTCCCCCAGATGAAGCGACAGTTTCCCCGTCCGGTACTTTAATGGATGGTCTGGAGCAACTGATCACTGGGCCGTCATAGCCTCAAGGCTATGGATCCCATACCGAAAAGCTATTTCTTCAATCGGTGATCCGGATCCACGCTTAAGGATGGTTAGCTGAAAACAAAATCAAGAGGAGATGCCATGTCAACTGAATCGAAATGCCCGTTCAATCACGCCGCTGGCGGTGGCACTACGAACCGCGACTGGTGGCCGAACCAACTGAACCTGAAGATCCTGAGTCAACACTCGCCCAAGTCTGACCCGCTGGGAGGCGACTTCAACTACGCCGAAGCCTTCAAGAGCCTGGACTTCCAGGCGCTGAAAAAAGACCTGACTGCGCTGATGACCGATTCCCAGGACTGGTGGCCGGCGGACTTCGGTCACTATGGCCCTCTCTTTATCCGCATGTCCTGGCACGCCGCAGGCACCTATCGCACCGGCGATGGCCGGGGTGGCGCCGGTTCCGGCCAGCAACGCTTTGCACCGCTCAACAGCTGGCCGGACAACGTCAGCCTCGACAAGGCCCGCCGGCTGCTCTGGCCGATCAAGCAAAAGTACGGCAACAAAATCTCCTGGGCTGACCTGATCGTCCTCACCGGCAACGTCGCACTGGAATCCATGGGCTTCAAGACCTTTGGTTTTTCCGGCGGCCGCCCGGATGTCTGGGAACCGGACGAAGACGTCTACTGGGGTTCTGAAAGCAAGTGGCTGGGCGGTGACACGCGCTACGGCAAAGAGGACAAACCGGCACAGAAACCTGGCGACGTCCCGCTCGTGGCCGAGCCGGGGCGAAACGAGGACAGCCGGACCGACGAGGGCCGCAATCTGGAAAACCCCCTCGCCGCAGTGCAGATGGGCCTGATCTACGTCAACCCGGAAGGCCCGGAAGGGCAGCCGGACCCGGTCGCTTCGGCCAAGGACATCCGCGAAACCTTCGGCCGCATGGCGATGAACGATGAGGAAACCGTGGCCCTGATCGCCGGTGGCCACGCCTTCGGCAAGACCCATGGCGCCGGGCCTGCCGACAACGTCGGGCCAGAACCTGAAGCCGCTGGCCTGGATCTGCAAGGCCTGGGCTGGAAGAGCACATTCGGCACCGGCAAAGGGGCCGACACCATCACCAGCGGCCTGGAAGTGACCTGGACCACCACGCCGACCAAGTGGAGCAACAACTACCTGGAGAACCTGTTCGGTTTCGACTGGGAGCTGACCAAGAGCCCGGCCGGTGCCCATCAGTGGAAACCGAAGAACGGCGCCGGTGCCGGGACCATTCCGGATGCCTTTGATCCGTCCAAACGCCGTGACCCGACCATGCTGACCTCGGACCTGGCCCTGCGTTTCGACCCGATCTACGAGCCGATTGCCCGGCGTTTCCTGGCCAATCCCGAGCAACTGGCCGATGCCTTCGCTCGCGCCTGGTACAAGCTCATTCACCGTGACATGGGCCCGCTCTCGCGCTACCTCGGCCCGGAAATGCCGAACGAAGAGTTGCTGTGGCAAGACCCGATCCCTGCTGTCGATCATCCGCTGGTCAATGACAGCGATGTCGCCGTGCTCAAGGGCAAGATTGCGGCCTCGGGGCTGACAGTTTCGCAGCTGGTATCCACGGCCTGGGCGGCGGCTTCCTCTTTCCGTGGTTCCGACAAACGCGGCGGTGCCAACGGCGGGCGCTTGCGCCTGGAGCCGCAGAAGTCCTGGCAGGCCAACCAGCCAGAGCAACTGGCCCGCGTGCTGGCAAAACTCGAAAGCATCCAGAACGAGTTCAACAGTGGCGGCAAGAAAATCTCCCTGGCCGACCTGATCGTGCTCGCCGGTGGCGTGGGCGTGGAACAGGCCGCGAAAAATGCCGGCCACAGTGTGACGGTGCCTTTCACGCCGGGACGCATGGACGCCAGCCAGGAACAGACCGATGTCGACTCCTTCGGTTTCCTTGAACCGATCGCCGACGGTTTCCGTAATTACCTGAAGCAACAGTACCGTGTGCCGGCCGAAAAACTGCTGATCGACAAGGCACAACTGCTGACGCTCAGCGCCCCGGAAATGACGGTATTGCTGGGTGGGCTACGGGTATTGAACGCCAATGTCGGCCAGAGCAAGCACGGTGTCTTCACCTCACGGCCGGAAGCCTTGACCAATGACTTCTTCACCAACCTGCTCGATATGGGGGTGGAGTGGAAGCCCGTGTCGGATGCCCAGCAGGAGTTTGAAGGGCGTGATCGCAAGACCGGTGCAGTGAAGTGGACGGGGACCCGGGTTGACCTGGTCTTTGGTTCCAATGCGCAGTTGCGTGCGTTGGCCGAGTTCTATGCCACCGCCGATGCGCAACAGAAGTTCGTCAAGGACTTCGTCGCTGCGTGGACCAAAGTGATGAACCTGGACCGTTTCGACTTAAACCGCGTCGTCTAGAGGAGATGTTGTCATAACGCTGGCATTACCGGCAAAAAGTGCCTCGGCTCGCCCTCCGGCTCCCACATCAGCGGAGGGCATCCAGCGACCATAAACCTTGGCGATCATGGTCCAGTCTTTGTGGCCAAGTTGCTTGGCTACCCACATTGGATTCTCGCCAGCGGATAGCATCATGGAGGCATAGGTGTGGCGACTCTGGTAGGGTCGCCGCCACCTGACGCCAGACTTCTTCATCGCCGGCATCCAGATGACACGGTAAATGTATCCGGCATGCTTCCACGGCTCGCCAGTGATTGTATTGAGAAACACCCTGCCGCCTGCCAGGAAGGTCAATTCCTTCTGCTTGAGCAGCGCTTCTCGCGCCGGAGCCAGCAATTTCACGGTGCGCCTTCCTGCTAACGTCTTGGTCGACTCTGGCTCTTTTGCAGCCCGCGTCTTGGCCCTGACGATCCTTACCTCCCCCGCGATCCAGTCGATATCCCCCCATTCCAACGCGATCAGTTCGCTCGGCCGAAGTCCTGTCCAGAAGGAGAACTGCAATTGCGGCCACGTGTCGCCTCTGGCTGCCGCCAATATCGCCAGTTGCTCTTCGCGAGTGAATGGGTCAACGTCATCTTCCTCCTTGAGCTGTTCACGATTCTTGTAGGCCCACCCAGAGAGCGGATTGCTCTCCAATATTTCATCCTCAACTGCATCGTTAAGCGCAGAGCGAAAGCAGCTTTGAACATTCATCAGGGTCTTGTTGACTACCTGGTAGGTCGACATCTTTTCTCTGATGATCTTTTTCGACAGCTCATTCAGAGGCAGGTCGCCGAACATCGGCTTGAGGATTGCGCGGATGGTTGTCGCATAGAATGCGACCGTGCTTGATTTGAGTGTCGGTGTTTTCCTCTCCAGCCATTCCGTCAGGTAATCCCCAATAGTCTGGCTGGCATCGGTGCGCCTGAAGGTGAGGGCGCGCTTCGACTTTGGGAACGTGGCTGCATAATCGAAAGTACCGTTCGCAATCGAATACTCGATAGCGGCCTTGTGCTGTTCAGCTTTTTTCAGGTTAGCGGCGGTGGGCTTGAGCGCGACGCGCTCGCGGCACCTGACGCCCTGGTATTGGAAAGTGATTTCGATACTACTTGCAGATGCGGCGCGGACGCCTCCCCCATCTCGACCCATGAGTAATATCCTTCTACGTCTATTAAAATTCTGCCGTCAGGCGCTTTCCGCCAAACAAGATGCTTCGGCCATTTGCCGTCGCGGATTTTGGTTCTGACGGCATCGGGTGTATAGCCCGACTCCCGAGAGAACTGCTCTACGGTCTTGTATCTGACCATGTGTGTGCTCCATGCCGCCCGCGGCGGCAGAAGGTGGTGATGGGGTTGTCAGGCTGTTGCTTTGGAGGTCAGCTCGCACTCGGCGGCCAGCTTCAGCAGGTTCTTTGTGGTAGACCTGAAGCCGCCGGTGTCCGGGTAACATTCAAATTCATGGCCTTCTGGGAACGAATCGAACGGTCCATGCCAGGGCCAACTGCTCTTCCAATCAGCCCATACGGTGTATGCATCCTGGCCTTCTCCCCAATAGTCGATTCCGCCGCCGACACTCAGGCAGTGACTCACGCTGGTTCTCTGCTCGTAGGCAAGTTCTGAACGATCGTCATCTACCCAGGCGCGCCGATAGAGTGTGGGATGCAGTTGAACAAGACGCTTGCTGAGCTTCTTCTCGATGCGCGCTTTCATCGCCGCGGCCCCTTGTAGATGAGCCAGAGCATGTAGAGCGGGGCGAAGATCATGGCGCCGCCTGCTGAGCTGCCTCGCGGAATCGGGACGGTGCCCAGTCGCAAACCTCGTCTTCCGGGATGTGACCGAACATCATGGTGCAGCGCCGGGCATGCACGCAGTTGCCGCAGGTCTTGCCTTCCGGCAGGTTCATTCGGTCTTCGTCTGTTGCTGATCGCCGCATCGGTTCACGTTGCTGGGTCATGGTGTCACCTCCCGGCGCGCCCACTGCACATACGGGCCGTCCTCTGTATCAAAGATCCCCATCAGGAACCACTCGGGCCCTGGTGACTCGGGATTCCAGGCGGTGCACGCTGCATCCTCTTCAGGAAGGTCGTAAGTTTCGTCTCCCGAGTGCCAGCCTTTCACCTCTAACCCTTGTTCTGCTACCCAGGCCCTGTACGGCGCCGGATCTTCGCCGCCATCGAGTTCAGGGATGCCCGGGTGCCACCACCAACCGTCTTTGTCGCGCTTCACTTCGACGGGGCCAAAGGACTTCGGGCTGTGGTTCGGGCAAGGCATCACGTAAAGCACGTCGGAGTACTCACCACCGCCGGAGCTGAACTCCATCTGGCAGCCGCACTTCGCCGGCTCGCCATTTACGAACGTTATCTTTTCTTCAGGCATGACTTCGTCCTTGCCGCTATAGCGGCTGACTTTGAAGGGGGAGGAGTTACTGTGTGTACTGGTTTGTAATTGATTTTTTGCTAAAGTGACACCTCAAATTCTGCAAGGAAGAATTCGTTGAATCGCTTACGGACGTACTGGGTTGATCAGGTAAAATGGTGGAGCAACCGCAGTTTAGAGTGGTGGGCTGCGCATCTCACAGCACTCTACATAGGTGGTGCTATTACCATTATGGGTGCAAGATTTGATGATTTGATAACCCTGAAGTTGAATGAAATTGGGGATCTTGCTGCTGGTGTGTTTGGGCCAGTTGCATTTTTATGGCTAATCTTAGGTTATTTGCAGCAGGGTCGAGAGCTAAAGCTGAGCTCTGATGCGTTGCAATTACAGGCAGCAGAACTAAAAAATTCTGTAGAGCAACAAACAATCATGGCGCAGGCTGCATTGGCTCAAATTGATGAGCAGCGTAAGATTAGTCTGTTGCAAATTGAAGAGCGTGATCGACTTTATAAAGCAGATTTGAGATTGTTAGTTTTAGAGACTGATACTGATGTGTCTGGTGTTACGAAGGCCAAAATTCGTATTGTTAATTCTGGGCCAATAGCGCATGCGGTTCATTACCGGTTTGACCCGCCTCTTGGAGATATGGGGGTTGGCGCCATTTCTTCTATAAGTTCCAGTAGCGAAATTGTAATAGATGTTAATTATGAGGTCGGAGAGAGCAGTAGGATGGGGATGTGCCTTATCGATTATTTGGATGACGGTGGCAAAAAACATCTAGAATCTTTTTTTTATGATCTCGATCCAAGCACTAATGGCGTAGTTTTTAATAAAATCACGCTGCCAGCAATGAAAGAATCTATAGCAAGTGTCATGAATAAAAAGTCGGCTGTGTTGTAAGGATTAAGCGGATAAGCTATCGGTGATCTCGCTGAAGCTGTGTTTCGCCGGCTGGCGTGATACGTTGAAGTGGGGTATTACTGAAGTGCCGGAGCGGGGCCCTACCCCTGCTTAATCCGGTGAGAGGCACCTGCTTAGCGGGTGCCTTTTTTGTTTGGTTCAGTCCAATAGGTGAGGACTAGTCAGTCCGCTGCTTTGAGCGCTTCGATAATTCGTGACCGGCCAGAGGGGGCACGGCGTTGCTTGCCATGTGCATCGTTGGCCGGTGATTGTCGGGTCGCAAGATCTGCTAGAACTTCTAGATTGGGCTTAGCTGGAGTGGAGTTAATACGATGGGTCAGGTTTTCCGAGTCGCTGCTAACGACGGTACCGCAATAGATGCCCACTACGAGGTAGACGGGGATACGATTATCTTCCACAGCCGAGGCGGTACTAAAGGCAAAAGCGCCATCAATACCGAATATGCCCAAGGCCTCGAAGCTCTCTTGTTACGTCTTTCTGCAGCTTCAATCCCTCTACTTCGCGTTTGGGTTGACAGCAGCCGTGTCCAAGGACTAACGGTTGAGCAGAGAACCATCTTCGATGAAGCTGATCGAGCCGCCTCGCCAAATGCTGCGTTGAGGCTGATTTCTTCGCGAATGAAATCTGTCGGACGAGCCGAAAAATCCCAAGAAGGTGGAGGCAACTCTACCCGCCGGATTTGTTTACAGGTTTTCTCTGGCACCGCCAAATCTACCTTGGTTGATACCTTGGGAGGTGCCCCGGTGGTAAAGGATCTTCGGAGCCTCGACCGAATCCCTGCGGAGGAGCTCAGAACAGTTACTGCCGAGTATGTCTGGCAGGCTGTTCAGGAATTGCTCAGCGGTAAGCAAGTACCAGGCTTCGGGCCGTCTACCGATTATGACCTGATCACTGATGAGCAGATCAGGCTGCCTCCGAAAGCTGTCTACGGACTTGCCGCCTCGAAAACATTTGGTTTTGCAGTGCAGCCAAGGCATTTCACTGCTGGAGTTAACAGTCCATGCTTTAACGTGCTGGAGGCGGCGGGCTTTCGAATTGTTCGGAAGGGTGAAGCGGATGAGCAGCCCGGGATCCCTCTACCTGCAGAAGATCGTCAGTGGGCAGAGGGGCAGCCTAGGCTGATCTTTCATTTGCGGCGCGAGCGTGCCCCAGGACTGTCTCGCGCAAAAAAAGCAGAGTTTCTACGTGTGCACCGACGACTTTTTTGCGAGCGTTGCCGTATGGATCCGGTTGAAACTTACGGTGGTGATCATGGCGAAGCCTGCATCGAGGTGCATCACCATGATGTACAGATAGCTGAAATGGCGCTTGGTCATCAGACCCGTCTTGAGGATTTGCAATGTCTCTGTGCAAGTTGTCACAGAGTAGTTCATCGTTTGCTCAAGGAGAGTGCGGCGCTCTCCAAGTAAGTTGCCGACAGGGCTTCACGACTGAGCAGGCGCGCTTTTCTAGATATGCTCCACCGAAGTGTTAGGCTTGCAATCGAGCTGCTGTAGGATTCGCAAGCCTAGCCAGCGCACCACCTGCACGGCCTTGCTGTTACCGATCGCCTTGTAGCGCGGTCCATCTGGGCATTCGCTGGCGGGCTTACCGCGCCAAGGAATCATCGTGTAGTTGTCAGGAAAACCTTGGCAGCATTCCCATTCTTTTGGAGTCGTTCTGCGAATCCCGGAGAGCTCCAGTACATATGCCTCTCGGTCATCGAGAGAGCCTCCCCCTTGTGCCGTGAGAGTAGGATGAAGTGCCGACTTCGCTTCCCGTCCCGGCGGGCTATCCCTGCGAGTGCTTTCTCGCTCAAAAAGTACCTCGGTGGGATCGAATCCGTCTCTAGCACTCGCGACAACGAACACACGGCGGCGTCGTTGGGCCAGGCCGAAATATTGGGCGTCCAGGACCCGCCACGCGATTGTTCTTTTGGGTCCATACACACAACCAGCGTCCGGCCATCTTTTCCCTGAAGGCTGCAGTTCACAGTCTTCCCCAGCAAGCGCGCCAAGAAAGCATCCGAAGGCGTTCCCTTTGTCACTGAGGACGCCTGGGACGTTTTCCCAGACGATGACGCAGGGAGGCTGTCGGCGGCTGGCGCGAACATAGTCAGTTGCATCTGCAAGCTCCACATATTTGATGGTGAGGGCGCCGCGCGGATCGGCAAGGCCTTCGCGCATGCCGGCGACACTGAAGGCCTGGCACGGGGTGCCACCGACAAGGATGTCCGGCGCGGCGATCTTGCCGGTCAGCACCTGGGCGCCGAGTTTGGTCATATCGCCGAGGTTCGGCGTGTTCGGGTAGTGGTGGGCCAGCACGGCGCTGGGGAAGGCTTCGATTTCGGCGAACCAGGTGGCGCGCATGCCAAGCGGGTGCCAGGCCATAGTCGCAGCCTCAATGCCCGAACAGACCGAGCCATAGGTAATTTCCATACAGGATCCTCGCCGGCTGGCGTGATTCGTTGAAGTGGGGTATTTGTGTTCGACCCGGCATGGAGCCGGATCAAGGAGAGTTGTTATGGTTGACGTTGTCGAAATCGTTCTTGAGCTTGAGGCTTCTGGCTTCATCAACAGCGATCGGACCACACGAGGTCGTGTTGTTCGAAAGATTCCAGGCGGAGAACTATGCTGCCAAGTCGACGACGGGGTCAGGGGCGCGCCTGAACCTAACGGTACTTTCGAAACAGTTGATGAAGCCCGCGCCGCAATAATTGATTATTGGAAAAGGTGCAACACTGCGTTGGAATCTGATCATTGGAAACCTACTGGCCGCTAGGTGACGTGGGTCAGGCGAAAATGTCGATCTGAGCAGCTTTGCACTCGAGTTCGCCGTGCGGTAGGCGCGCGAGCTCTTGTTTGGCCGCGGCCACTTCACCGGTGTGGTGACCGTGCTCGGTATCAATGCTTACTGTTGAACCGTCTGGTCGGCGAATCGTTCTTTCGCCGCTCGGGCCGCGCTCAACTGCGTAGCCCAGTCGTCGCCATAGCCCGTTGGGGCTTTCGAATTGAGGGGGCATGTTTTTGCCTCAGTCGTGCAAGTGTTCGCGCTTCCCTGTCTGCTGGTAGTGCAGATCCTGAATCGCTTGCTGTTGATCAATGGTGAAACTCGGTGTGCAAGTTGTGCAGTGACCGGCGACTTTTACTGCCTCATAACTCAGCGAGCCAATGTCGTGATCTCTCAGGAATTGCGGGCAGGTGACGCAAGCGTCCGTATCCTGGCAGCAGGATTCGGCATCTGCTTTTTTGTCATGGCCCTCATCGCAGATCGGGCAGACCCACAACTCTGTAATCTCAGGTGCACAGCAGTTTTCAGCCTGAAACTCATGGTCATGCAGTTCATTGCAAGCGCCGCACTCCCACTTGCGGACGACTTCGCCTCTTATTTTCATGGTGTCCTCCAATGCAGGCGCCGCGCTCCGTGACCGGATGCGACAGTAGGGTGGTGTTTATGATTTCGGTGAGCTATTACTGATATCTAGCAAGTGCCGGATTTTACGTGGGGGGCGTATGCTGGAAGTGCTGGAAGACGTGATAGGGATAAACAGAGCAGGTCTTATCTGCCACCCATATAAATTCAAGTTGGGGTCAAAAAAAGGGCGATACATCTATACCTTTAACCCCGAGGAAAGGATTTTTCATGAGGCCAGCGAAGTAGATCTTAGAGTGCTGATTGAAAATGGGCTGTTCAATGCGGGCGGTGGCATATTTATGGTGCCCGCAGGAAGCAAAAACATAGATCGCCGTTGCGTACTGAGCGTGCTCCGTTACAAAGGTGAGCTACTTCCAATTCGGTCGATACCAGTCTTGGCGAACTCTTCAAGCTGTCGCGACTGATTTTGTGTGATGACTATTTCAGGTCGCGACATGCATGCGAAGCGAGCCGACTCATTGGCCGGCGCCGCCGCAAGATTCAGGATGAAGGTCGACACCGTCTCCTGCCACTCCTCGAAGCCGTGGCGCTCGCCCAGGATCTGAAGGGCATCATCAAGCGCTTTCGACACAATCAACGACCGCTTCTCGGCGCCGATCCGGTCCAGCAAGGCTTTCTCTTTGGCGCGCTTGTCTCGCTGAATCTGCGCATTGTCTTTGGCCATGGCCTGCCTCTTCAATTCCGTGGGCCGGTAGATCCAGCCATGTCTGTCGTCGGCGCTGGCGCACCTGGTTGTTGATACGCCTCATGCTGCCCTCTGCTGATTCCAGACACCCACGGTGTCGAAAACCCGGGCGGCCTGCTCTTCAGTCAGTGATATTGCAGCGGGAATCGCGATCCATCCCGAAGCGATCCGATGGTTCGGATTGCTCTCGGCGACCAGGTCCTTGTAGGTTTCCTCAATCACGTCTTCGAGGTGCGCGGCCAGATAGTTGCCTTGGGGCGAAACCTCTACCGATTTGGTGTAGCGGTGCCCGCGCTGATCGCGGCACTGAACGCTGAGATAGATCGTCCAGCGGTGAGCAAAGTCGCAGACGGCGTCGGCGAGGCGCTGGCCTGGCGGGATATTCTTGCAGCTCTTCCAGTTGATCATGCCCTGGCGGCCGCATGGGTCGATGTTCACCACTGCGACGTGGTTGGTGCTGAGCAGTGCCCTGCATGATCGCTCGACCCGGGCACGCATGTTATTGGGCTTGCGCCTGCTCATAGTGAGTCCGTCATTTTGCGTAGCGCCTGGCGCTCGGTCCGACTCGGAGAGATGCGTCGGCGCTTGAGAGTTGTCTCAGGGTCTATTTTCTGTGAGCGGGGAGGTGGCAGCGGATTGCGTGGCGGGTTTTTCAATTGGGCGATCTGCCCACCGGCTGCCAGGTACTGGGCGACCCGGTCGTTGATTGATTCGGCGCTCTGTCGCTGCTGCTCAATGAGGTTGAGGTGGTTGCTGATCATGATGTCCTCACTTAATGCGGATGGAACTTTCGCCGCGCTCCAAGTGAGCCCAGACCGGTTCAGGGAGCAGTTCGTGTTCGGCGTCTTCGCCCGCTTCCATGCGCTTGCGCACCGCTTCGTTGTGATCACGGATTTCTTTCAGCTTCGCCGCAATCGACTTCTTGTCTGGCGCGAACACGGTCTTTGTTTCGATGAAGTCATCCGGAATCTCGTCTTCCTTGTCGACGATGACCTTTTCCGGTGCCAGCGCCAGGGTGATGGTGAAGAGGGGGCGCTTGATCGACTTGATGTCGGCGGCCTCCATGTTGCGGCGCAGGTAGTCGCTGATCTGGCTGACGCTATTCTTCTTCACTCGCTTCAACTCGTTGAGCCGATCGACTTCTTTGTCGATGGCGTCGATATCGCTTTCGATGTTGCGGCGCAGCATGACGATGTTGTCAGCCTTGACCTCGAACTCCCCCTGGATCGCATCCATGGTGTCCTGCAGGGCCTCTTTCAGGCCCTCGTCGTCGGTGTCGGCCATCGCCTGAAGTTCGGCCATCTGGCCGGTGAGTTTGTAGAGCTGGGTCATGCTGCGTTCTCCCTTTCAGAGGCTTCCGTAATGCGCTTCCACTCCAGTGAAATGCGCTCGGCCCCCTTGGTGTCTTTTCGAATGGTCAGTTTGCGTACCGCGACGTCGTGTATCTTCTTCAGTTCCTGAGCGGACTGGGCGCCGGCCATGGTGTCGATCACGGACTTGATGTAGTCCAGTCGCTCTTGTTTCTGGCGATCCTCCTCGGCGACTCGGTCTTCGGCCTTGTTTAGTGCCACCTCATCCCGAACCGTCTCGACATAAGCGGCGTCGTCGAACAGGCCCATGTGGATGTCTGCGGCAAAACCGAGGGGCTGCAGGCATTTGCCTATGGCATCCGTGAGCGACTTTTTCGCCGCCTCCCAGTCGGTGATTATTTTTCCCTGCTGCAACAGCACGAACGGCGTGTGCCCGTAGTGCTGCACCGTGCACTTCTGGCCGCCCTTGCCCAGGTACCAAAGTTCGATCTTCAGCGTGTGCAGCTTGGCGTTGATACGTGGTGCTTCCGGCCATTCTTTCGTGGGTGCTTGGAGAGGCCCACCCTCGTCGAACCGGTCCTCAAGAACAGTCCAGCCCCAGCCTTCACCGCAGGGCCCGAAAACCTCGGTCGCCTTGCGCATGAGATAGGTAGGCTTGATGGCTGTGCCTTTGAAGCCGCCCATACCGGTGAAGTTTTTCGTTGCACTGGGGTCAGTGGTGTCGACCTGGTCCCAGATTCTGGTGTTGTCAGACATGGGGATTCCTTCCGCCGTGCAGGCGGCGTGTTGAAGTTCGAGTTATTGAGAGATGCGATCGGCGAGGGCGCTGAGCAGCATTAGGAAGGTGAAGAGGGCAAGGACCGGCAATGATCCGCGCCAGATGAGCGCGCGGCGGGCGCGTTGGTGGTTGGTCATGGCCGAACCCTTACGGCGATGCGGCGGCCCTTCATTGTCGGTGCCAGGCGCTGCGGCAAGTTGGCTACCAGCTCGTCACGTTGGCGTCCGATCACCTCGTTGAAGGGAAGGCCAAAGCCAAGCACGGCGATTTTGCGTTCGATGTCTTCCAACAACTCGTCGGTCAGACTTTTAACCGGTGCAGTACTCATGCGAACTCCTTGCGCTGCCTGCAATGCTTCAGCAGGCGCTGGCAGTAGTGGCTGAATTCTTCGAGGGTGATCAACTGGTCCGTCATCAGGTTGGTGATGATCTGCTGAACCAGAATGCTGTTGCCGGGCGGGCTGTCTGGATGGGCAAGGCTATCCAGCGCTTCGTCGATCAGGATGTGCGGGCTCATCAGTCGACATCCTCCCGGGCTTGTTCCACGGCCAGATCAAACCAAGGCTCGACCAGCTCCAGGGCGATGTCTTGAAGGTTGTGCGGGCCGAGCAGCTTTTCCGCGAAGCCCCTGACGTTGCCGCCCTTGATTGCGGCGACGACCAGTTGGGCAAAGAGGTCTTCGTCGTCCTCGCCGTCGATCTGGCGCTGATTCAGCTGCGCCTGAATCTTGCCGAGAAACTCCGCGTACCCGATGACCTTCGTCTGCCGGCGAGTACGAATCACAACGTCACAACCCAGCACCAGTTGCTCTGCAGCGTTGTAGGACCAATTGTCTGCGGCCTCATCACGCGCTGAGGTGTCGCAAGGGATCATGTTGTCCCAGCGGGACTGTGCTGCTGCGAGTGCGTTCATGGTCGCCTCCAGAGTGGCGGTGTAGATCCAACAAAACCCGGCTGCACTCATCCATTCCGCTGGTTGCCGTTGGGCGCGGAGGGGAGTGCATGCGGGTGGTGTTGGAGTTGAAAGGTTGATGCAGGGGGCCGCGTTGCGCGGTGCAGAATCGTCCGCATCGGGGTGTGATCTGGTCAGAGGCGCGGTCTCTTCAACAGCCCGCCGTTCACATCGCAACGAGACAAATACCGAACGCTTAAGTCGGCACGATCGCTGGCTTCATCCTCGGTCTGCTGTGACAGCTGCAAACCAGATCACACTCCGATGCGGCCTGGTGCTGGGGAGTACCAGGGCATTGGGCAGTTATCGTCAGACTGACGTGGCGCTGGTTGTTCAGGATCTCACCAGTTCGTAGCCAGAAGCACCAAAGGCTTTGGTCAGGCGCTGGTTGATTTGGTCGAGCGAGTAAGCGATTCCGCCGTGGCCTTGCGGACCCTTGTAGATGTACATTCCACACTTTACTTCGTAGGTAAATCGCATAGGTGCACTCCATGGTTGGAAAAATTGAGCCGCGATACGGGGCTGAGGTTTACGTTTCGGCAGGCGGAAACATTTGCATCAAGCAGGATCAGGGGGATTGTGAAGAGCACGTTTTGATCTTTGCTGAGCAGGAGGTCGATGAACTGATTACTCTGTTGCAAGAGGCAAAATTGGAGCTGGCCGAAGAGCGGCGAGTTGCCGAAGAAAACGAGAACAACTGACATCACTCACATCACTTCTGCCCACTCAGTGAATGGGCAGAAGTGATGCTTCAACCCTCGCAAGACCATTGGTGGTGGTTTGCGTGTTCCTCGCTGCAGAACGGCAGGTTCTGCTGGCGAACGTATTTCTTCTTGCGAACTGGGTCATACGCCTGGTCGATGATGTTTTTGTAAATCACAGGATCGGCTGGCTGACCGCAGCGAGTGCATTTCGTAGGCACCGCTGTTGCTGGTTCACTCATGACTATTGCTCCGGTTGATTTCCCAATGCACCCGGGTAACCAGGTGCATCAATGAAAAATTCCGTTTCCGCCCCATGCTCGGCGCCTCGGTTTCCCCACCTGGCCGGCGTCACACATTTCGTGTTCGGTGTTCTTCGCCGGCTGGCTTGCATGGTTTGGCGTTCTCCCTTGTAGGGAGCCCGGCCAGTTCCAGAGCTGGCATGGAGATCGAAATTTGTGTTTCGCGCTGTACCCGTTGCCGAGGATCGATCCGCGAAGATTCCTAAGTGTTAAAGAGCGGCGCGGCTTTCGCTGCTGGCCGATGTTGCGTTGGCTTGAGGTGAATTTAGCCATTAGCTAAAAGATCGTCAATAGCTCCAAGCTAAATAATTTAGCTTTAAGTGATATTTTTTGATGGGTGTTATGAGCTGAATATCGACAGGAGTGGGAAAGGTCGTCTTTACCTGCGACTTAGCACTGAGCTATGATTCTGAAAAAAACCTGTATATATGTACAGTTAAAAAGGAGTAGTTGATGGCCAAGCCGCAAAAGCAAAAAAAGCTCGAGCAAAGGGAGATGACAGGCCTTGAAAGGCTCGGCCTCCGCGTCTCATCGATGATCAATCACCCCGTCGCGCAGATTCAGCGCTGGGTAACGATTCACCGCCTGGATACGGATGGGGAAAGGGAGTGGGAGGAGGTGATGGGGCTGCTATCCGATACGGACGGCATAGACATGACGTTCAACGACGATGAGTCGGTGACGCTGAAGTGGGAGGCAAGTTCGGAAGAGGACCGCGTGGTCGAAGTGGAGGATGCGCTGGAAGTGGAGGAGGCCGCCCCTTTCTGAAAGCCAAAAAAATGGCCCGCATGCGGGCGGGCCAAATGGGAATTCTTCAAAGGAGCAGGGTCAATCTGCGCTCTGCTCTGTGAGTAATTGGTGAAAAGGATGTCGCAGATTCGAAAAGCCCGGCGCTGGGCCGGGCTGGTTTAGTGCAGGGTTTCAGGCACCCCTCGCTTTATTTCTTCAAGCTTTTGGGCATTGGGGATCTGAGCGCTAATCACCCTTACTCCTTCGAACTCTGCCAATGCATGAGTTACTTCCTCGTATGCCTTAAGCAGCTTGGGCTTTCCAGGCGCTGGCGGTTCGGCGATGAACAGCGTGTCTTTTGCCAGACGATGAGCCTTGTTTAGTCGCATCACTTTTGAGAGCCATGCATCCCCGTGCTCAAGAATCTTCGAGGGTTCGGCCTGGCCGAAGTAGAGCGGCTTAATTGCCTGCTCGGCAACCTGATCTGCAAGCATGACGAAAGGGAATCTGACGTCATAATCTTTAGTCCCAAGACGCTGTTCTTTATAGCGTTGCTTCAGGTTCGATGAGGCAAGCAGCGTTCCAAGCTGGCGCTCAAGGACCTTCTCTTGGTATTCCTTATTGGCAAAGCTGTGATTCACGTAGTGATCAAACAGTTCGTCCAAGGCTTGCCCGATATTGTCGGTCGTCATAGATCCAGGCTGGCTAAAGCGCATCATCGTTTCGCGAGGATGGATAAGGTGCTTGAAAGTGCTGGCGAGTAAGCCGATCTCACTTTTTTGGCTCGCGAAGAAGCCAACCAGGCGATTGAATTCGTCCTCAACCTCGTTCCGGGCGCGAAGGTAAACCTTGTGCTCTAAGGTCTCGAAAAATCTGGTCACTCTCTGCCGTTTGGTGGCGATCTTGTATCGGAACTCACCATTATTTGCGAGCAGCACGACCCCAATGTTCACGAACTCACCCGTTTCCGGGTAAGGGAGGAACCTGAGAATCGAGTAGTTACAGATAATATTCATAATTGCCCCCAGAACTGCTCATCCTTGAACCTTTCCAGTATTTGAAGCCTTTGCTGAAGGGTTGGTTCATATTCGTTGTCGGGATCATGGTCACGACAAAGCCATTCCTCCGGTAGAAGGGAGGTGATCCTACCCCAGTCTCCAATGGCTGCGTCAAGAAGTGGTAAATAATCCAGACGAGCGAGTAAATTTCCGTCAAATGAGCCTAGCTGATCACGGAAAACGTGATACTTCCGAAACTCATCATTAGCTAGCGCTGCATCGAAAGCTACGTTGTGGTCGATCACAACCAGCTCGCCTTTGGGATCAAGTATGAGGTTTACGTTGCCTCCATACTCGCCAAGCCCGCGGTCGCCATTCAAAATCCACCAATCAAAAAGGAGGATTTTTTTCTTGAGCTCCACAGGAAGAGAGTTGAGGTTCGCCCACATCAGGTCGGCCGCATTTTCAACTTGAAGAGAGGCAAATGCTGGGCCACCGCTTAAATCCCGAACACCGCTTACCAGGCTGAAGTCGATCAACCCTTGGGGGATATCCATTACTCTCCATTGCGGGATCGGAAGGCCAAGGTGCTTGCCAAGCTCTGCTGCAATGGCCTCTGATACGAGCCCGTTCCCCAAGGCTCGAGAAAGCCCCTTGACGAAGTATGACTGACCATCATCGGCCCTAACCAGAAATGGCTGAACCGAGAGCCCTTGCTCGCTCTGCTTAATAATTTCTTTTGCTGTAATGCGCTTAAGCATCTGCTTTCCCTGCTAGCACTTCTGGTCTTCAACTTTGGGGGGGAGGTGGTTTACACAGTTTAAATGCACACCTACAAGTCCCGCTTGCACCTGCTCAGCCTTCCCCCGCACAATCCTTCCCGCTTTCATAAGGTCATAGCAATTCTCAGCATTACCGCAGCCCCAAGCAGCTTATTCGCCTGGGTCGAGACGGCTACAGCCAGGTCTTCTTCCCCTGCTTCTCTGAGCGTTGCAACCAAATCGAGCAGTTTCCTAACCTCAACCTCGATGGCACGGATGGATTGACCTATCTGGTAGTGAAGTGAGTGCGCCATGCCGTGAACCCTCGATAGTGATCACTCAAAAATTACGGCAGAGCAAGATCACTCGATCTTTGTTCTGGTTATGGTTCCAGCCTTCACTTCCTCAGCGTAGGCAGTCAGCCGATCCTCATCAGCGTGGAAGACGGTGCACATCTTCAGCAGTGCCTGGGCATCTGCTTCATTGCCGGCCAGGCTGGCGCGCTCAGCAATTCGCATCAGCTCAACTGCTGACCATTTCAGATCAGAGGCGACACCCTGGAGGTCGCGCTTCAGGTCTTGGTTCGGTTTGGTGAGGGACATAGGGGCTCCTGAAAACTTCGGTGTGCCGGATATCAGCTGCGGGAAAACCAATTCTTGATCGTTAGCAGCACTGAGGGTCGGGGCTGCTTGTCATCTCCCACCAAGCTATCAAGTGCGAAAGTAGCTTTTAAGGTCCGCTCCCTTAGCGTGCTGAGTCGGGTATGCAGCTCTTTTTTCAGGTGCTTTCGCTCGTCGGGTGGGGAGAGCTCTATCAGCTTGCGAGCCATGAAAAAACTCAGCTCCATCTGCTGGTCCAGAGCTTCGGTGATTTCCTTAATCGCGTCTTTCATCCAGAGCCCACTTAGTTAAAACATTGCTTACACCGTTTGGCGTTAAACCAGGTGAGCGTTCCAAACCAGCAGCACCCGAGCCTGGATGTAGGTCTCGTCAGCCCTGATCGTTTGCGGGGGATGCTTGTCGTTATCGGAAATCATCTTGATTTGACCATCACCAATCCACTGGAGGCGCTTGATGTACAGGTGGCCTTCCCAAGAGAACATGTAAATCCCATCCCCCACGAATTCCCGAATACTGATGTCGACGAGCAGCGGGTCTCGATGCTTGATCGTTGGCGCCATCGACTGACCCCAGCCCGTAACCATCTTGAGATGGAAGTGCTCCTTGAACTCGACGCCCATCTCGCGCAGATGCTGAGGGCTTACCCTCACATCCTGGAGCAGCTCAGGGTAGTCATGAGGGATCTGGCCGCCACCCATGGCAGCGCGGACGTCGTAATGTGCGATCCACACCTCGTCACCGACTACTCCAGGGCGGTAGTAGTCAACTTCGATAACACGGCCATCATCGCTTTCGGCTGCTGCGACGATACGATCACGAGCATCGGCCGAAAGGCCTTTGACCTTGGCAAGCATCAGCTTCACCTGATCGGCAGCGGAAGAATTCGATTCCTCATCAGCAGGCGGCGATATCTCGACTTCATCCCCAGCTGGAAGCGAATCGAACCAGCCTCTTGGCAATCCTTCGATACCTTCAATTCTTCGAGCTACGTCGTCGCCCAAGTTTTTCGCTGTCTTGTCCGAGAGAATCTGACTCAGATGTGCTGGAGCCATGCCCCAGCGCTCAGCGCAGGCGCCTTTCTTCTGGCTCCCGAGCAGATTAATAAGATTGTGTTTTCGAATCGCATAAATATCCATGCGCGCCAGCATGCCAGCGTTTAGCTCAATGCTAAATATGCTCACAGCTAAATATTCCTTGCTCTGAAATTAGCCATGAGCTAAATTTTAACCATGTGTAAGGAGAGCTCCCATGAATGACCATCTGCGTGACTGGCTGGCCAACGCTACGAATGATCGGCGTCAGGCTGTAGCTGCCGCCGCAAAAACCACCGTTGGCCATCTATGGCAACTCGCCGGCGGCCACCGAAAGGCATCCGCCGAGCTTGCTGAGCGTCTTCAGGACGCCTCCAGTAACGAAATCACTATCGCAGGCCTTCGCCCTGATCTCGTTGATCTTGCTCACAAAGTCCTACTCGGCGCCGCCTAGCTGCGTTTCAAACTAAGCGAAACGGTAGCACGCTCAAAACCGCGCAGCTCATCGCCGCCAAGTTGATCACGCAAAGGGCCGGCAACCCGCTCAAACGCAGGCCACAGCCGGAGCTGAGACGACAAGGGAAGGGTGGATGCCAAGGCAACCACCAAGCAGCAAAGGGCGGCTATCTCGCCTTGTAATTCAGATTGATTGGCCATGGATGCGTCCTTGATCGGTTGATGAAAAGATCATCGCGGAACTACTGGCGGTGTGCCACGCGAGACGAAGAGAGGTTTTCGCAATGGAAGAATTTGAACGAACTTTGCACCGCGAAGTGAAGGCGGGCGGCGGTACTGCGTTGGCCAAACGCATGGGTGTCAACGAAACGCGCTTGCTTGATTGCGCGAACCCGAATCGTGAAGCCCACCGAATGAATCTGGAAATGTTTGGCCAGGTCCTTACGCATCTCTCCGAAGAAGGGCGTCTCGCCGTACTCGGTTCGCTGGCCAATCAATTCGAATGTGATGTGGTCCTGCGCAAGCGTCCAGCACCGAAACCCTTGATCGTCGCACTGTGCCATTTGACCGCTGAGTGCGGCGACGTGGGCCGACTGATCTTCGATGCCACCGCAGACAACCACATAAGTCAGCACGAAAAAGCTCAGGGCGATAAAGCCATTCAAGAAGCCATTGACGCGCTGCATGTGCTGCGCGAATCGCTGAAGGCCGCCTGAATTTCAGACACAAAAAAGCCGACGGAGAAGGTCGGCTGATTCGCAAAACTAGAGAGGCCCGATTATGCAGAGCCAGCCCAATTCAAGCAATACCTCTTCCAATGTCGCGACACGTTTTCAGAATTCGAAAAGCGTGTCGCGTACTTCTGCGCTTTCTCACTTGGTCAGGAATACCTGACATGCAATACACCGTCACGATCAACCAGGTGAAGGCGCTCGAGTGGGGGCTGAATTCCCAGCAAGCTCTGCTGTTCGCCTTCGTCTATGGCTGCCCGAGTTGGACCAAGCCAATCAAGACTGATGACGGGATCTTCTTCGCGCTGAGCAAGGCCAAGATCATTGAGGAGCTGCCGCTGCTCACCGATAAGCCAGACACCGCTTACCGCATGTTGAAGGCCCTGGAGGAGGCCGGTTTGATTGAGCTTTCCAGTACCTCGAACATCACGCTGTTTCGCCTGACCGAGAAGGCGGTCGAGTGGAACCAGAAGCTTGATGGGTCGGAAAAATATCCGACCCCACCGAATAACAAAGGTCGGAAAAAAATCCGATCTACCTCGGAAAAAAATCCGAGCAAGGTCGGAGAAAAATCCGAGCAAGGGTCGGAAAAATCTCCGACAAATCAGGATACCAATCATCAGGGTACCAATCAGGATACCAGTCAGGACTTGCAGGATGGTCCGGACAAGCCGGTCCGCAACTTGGTGCTGGTGGTTGATCGCACCGATGCGCCACGGGTCGAGATTCCCGCCGACATGCCGGGCCCCAAAGACCAGTCCTGCAAAACCTTCAAGGTCTGGGCGAACTACGCCATGGCCTACCGCAAGCGCTACAACACCTGGCCGGTGTGGAACGCCAAGGTCGGTGGCCAACTCGGGCAACTCGTTGACCGCCTCGGCGCCGATGTTGCCCATCACGTCGCAGCCCACTTCCTGAAGACCAGTGACGCCGCCGTCCTGCGCAAGTGCCACAGCCTCAACGAACTGCTGGCGAATGCTGAGAGCTACCACACGCAGTGGGTGACTGGTCAACGCATCAATGGGGCCACGGCTCGCCAGATGGAGCGCACCGAGGCGAACGTCTCCGCTGCGGAACAGGCCGCCCAGATGGTCTTGGCCAAGCGCCAGGCAGGAGAGCGCAATGAATACCTCTGAAATGAACGACGCCCAGGTAGCAGGGTTGGCGGCGGCCATCATCGCCACCGCCGAGGCCATGGGGCAGGAAATGAACCCAGGTACTGCGGCGATCATGGCGGAAGACCTGAGCGCCTACCCGGTGCCGGTAGTGCGCGGTGCGCTGAAGGCCTGCCGCCTCGAGGTGAAAGGCAAGCTGACCATGGCTGACATCCTGCAACGTGTTCAGGCTGCCGACGGCCGCCCAGGCAAGGACGAGGCATGGTCAATTGCGTTGATGGCCGGTGATGAAATCGAAACAGTGGTGATGACCGCAGAAGTCCGGCAGGCCATGAGTGCCGCCGCACCAATTCTGAAACTTGGCGACAAAGTCGGAGCTCGGATGGCCTTCATGAGCGCCTACGAGCGGCTGGTGACAACGGCTCGCGCCGAAGCAGCACCGGTGACATGGAGCGTGTCCCTCGGTTTCGACCCTGCTCGGCGGGTGACAGCCATCGAGTCGGCGGTACGCATGCAACTGATCACCCAGCAAGCCGGAACTGAGTATTTGGCTGATTTGCGTATTGCGCCCATCACCGCAGATGGCCAGGTCATTGCTGGCTTGCTGACCGGGTCACCTGTTCAGCCATCCGAAAAACTGCGTGCCCGTTGGCAGCAGGTCAGGGATGAGCTGCAGGCACATCGCCGCCGCAAAGACATTCAATCCCGATGGGATTTTCGGGCAGAGCGTCGACGACTTGCCTCGCGCAAGGCTGACCAACTGAAAGCGGTAGAGCAATTGATTCGCAAGGAGCGCCTGTGATGACCGATAAAATCAGCGTCAACTGCCAGGCCAAGCTCTCCGAGGCCATCACTAAGCTCAGTGCGATGTTTCGCGACAAGAAGTTCGTGGTGGTGTCACTGCGCCCGGGTAAGGACCGTACGCTCGACCAGAACGCCCTGTGGTTCTCCCTGTACCAGCGCATCGCCGCGATGACGCAGATCGGCGACGTGGAGGATGCCCGCCGGTACTGCAAGCTGCACTTCGGCGTCCAGATCCTGGTGAACGAGGACGACGATTTCCGCAACGGCTGGTACCGGACCATGCGCCACCTGTCCTATGCGGAGAAGCTGGACCTTATGGGTAGCTGCCCGCTGTTCGGTCCTGACGGATTCCCGGTAACTCGGTTGTTCAGTCGCGCCCAGGGCATCGCCTACACCGACCGCATCGTGTCCGACTTCACGGAACGTGGCGTGGTGTTCACGGATCTGCTGGGCGAGGTGGCTGCATGAGTCTCGCCGCCAAACAGCCTCGACCGAAGAAGTGCAGTGTCATGTCGTGCCGGGCCGTATTCATCCCAAAGCAGAGCTTTCAGAGCTGGTGCTCGCCGGATTGCGCTGTTGTGATCGCCAGAAGCAGGCAGGAGAAAAAGCGCAAGGCATTGGCTCAGATCGAGCGCCGGGAGATCAAGGTCCGCAAGGAGAAGCTCAAGAGTCGGGCTGACCACCTCAAGGACACGCAGATCGCCTTTAACGCCTGGGTGCGTGAGCGTGACGCCGATCTGCCTTGCATCAGTTGCGGCCGGCACCACCAGGGCAAGTACGACGCGGGGCATTACCGCACAGTTGGGAGTAACCCCGCGCTGCGCTTCGAACCGCTCAACTGCCACCGGCAGTGCTCGCCGTGCAATACCAAATTGTCAGGGAACGTCGTGAATTACCGCATTGAGCTGGTGAAGCGGATCGGCGCCGAAAAAGTGGAATGGCTCGAAGGCCCTCATGAGCCCAAGAAGTACACCGTCGAAGAGCTGAAGGCGATGACCGCCGATTACCGGGCAAAGACAAGACAGCTGAAGGGGAGAGCAGCATGACCTATCGCAACGTGGTATCCGCAGTAGTTCGGGCGCTGGCCGCCGAAACCATCAACTCTGCCGGTGGGTGCGACTTTGAGCCCAAGGTGCAGTGCGCCAAGCAGAAAGGGGAGATCGCGGGCAAGGAGGCCGCTTTCCTCACAGACTGCTGGGTGTTCGGCCGCCTGCACAAGTCGCTGTCGGCTGCACACTGGAGAGCTCTGGTTGCGAAGTACTCCACGCATGACGAACGCAAGCATGGCGCCATCCTGGAGCTGCTGAACTCGGTCAAGTCGCCAGCACCGAAGCGGTTCCGGGAGTGCGCGATTCTGACCTGGGCAATCCCTCAGGTTGCGGGCACCGACGGCAAACGATCTGCGGCAGTGCTTCCGGCAGCGTGGTACGACATCACGAACTGGGACAACGACGGCAAGCCGGAATCAACTCGGTACCGGTGGCGCTCATCGATCCGCAAGAGCCTGGATGACTTGGTCAACGAAGCATTGACTGCGGCGCAAGAGATCATGGATGCAGAAGGATTAATCGAAAGTTGTGCGGCTTAGCGAATAGTTATTGCAAGTAGTGAGAGAATGAGGGAATATTTATCCATCCTGTCGATCTTGCGCGTTAGGGATTGACACATAGAAGCCCGGCCATCCGCTGGGCTTTTTTGTGGAAAACTTCTGTTTGTGATAGTGGCTAATTGATATATTCCCGCCCTAATTTTAGGAGGGACTCATGAAAAAAGCCGCCATCGCACTTCTTTTTGCTGCTGTTGCCACCTCGGGCTGCACTATTCGTGTTGCTGACATGACGGTCGCGAGCACCAAGAACTACAACATCAATGCCTCAAAATTTGTAAAGGGTAAGCGCGTCACGGGAGAGGATAACTACCCGGTAATTATCTTCCCGACTGGCATCCCAAACATGAAGACAGCAATGGATAACGCTATCCAGCAGGACAGTTGTGCGGTGGGCCTGACGGATGTTGTCATGAGTCAGCTGAACCATTCCTTCTTGTTCGGGATGATCGGCTTTCGCGTCGAAGGCGACTTGGTCATCGATACGACGCGTCCAGGGTGCGAAGTCCGCGCTTAAGACGTCAAGAAAAACCAAAGCCTCGGCATTTGCCGGGGCTTTTTCGTATCTGGCACCCATGCCCCCGTCTTTGCTCCGAGCGGATGAGGAAGGCGTGGATTGCCGGACCAACTATCGCTCCCCACAAGGGAGGAATCCGGATGCCAAACATGCCCGACAAACCAGACACCTGGCTCATCGTCATGGCCTGGCTCAGCCAGCATGCCCCGATGTTCTATGCCGCGGCGCTGTCGTGTTGGATCGCCTTCTTGCGCGTGATCTACGGGGGAGGGGGGCGGCGACAGGCCCTGCTCGAATCCTGCCTGTGTGGTGCGATCACGGCCGGGGCATTCCCGCTGCTCGAGTACTTCAACCTACCGTCGAGTCTGGCGGCAGCGCTGGGCGCCATCATCGGCACTCTCGGCGTGAAGAAGGTTGCCGCCCTGGCTGACCGATTTACCGACTTCAAATTGCCCAAGCGGCAGGAGTGACCCATGCAACTGATCGACAACTGGAAACAAGCGCTGAGCATGAACAGCGTTCAGGCGGGTGGCGCCATTGCCGCCCTGGGTATCGCTGAACAGCTGATGCCGCAACTGCAAGCCGTGTTGCCACCGATAGCCTACGGCGTACTGGGCCTTCTGGTGATGGTTGCCCGGGTGATCCTTCAGCCGAAGCTGAACAAATGAGCAGCGTCACTCGGCTACATCACGCATTGCCACTGAGCCCAGCCATCAACAAGGCCATCACTGATCTGGATAGCGCCATCGCCAAGGCGATCGATGCCGCAAAGGCTGCCGGTATGCCTCAGGGCCTAGTCGTATCTCTCTTGCACGGGCACGCCCAAGTACAGACCAACATCATGGTGAGCTGAACTGTTCAACGCTCTGGATTGATCTGTCAGTACCAGCTACTTTGAGATTCCACGCAAGGAGTTCGGACATGGCAGATAAATATGTTGGAAAAATAGTTGGGGTCGGCACGGATAACTTGCACTACGTGATTAACATCTATCAGGACGAGACCATTGAGCGCTCGCCAAACGGCATGGTTCGACATGAAGGCCTGAAGCATTTCGAAATGCAATCTGGTGGTGACGTGAAAAAGATTTCTGAGACTGAGTACGAGATTGTCGCTACGGGAGTTAGGGTCACTGTGCATGATGGTGAAAGCTAAGAGGGCCGGCCTCTCATGCGAGTACTTAGATTAGGGTGCCGCATGGCAGGCAGGATGAATCAGTGATCATGCCTAGCTTGCGCGGAACTACATTAGCTTTCGGCATAGCTCTCCCTCCTGCATTGACTCAACTCCTGCCGTACCGGCTACGCGCTACCATTTCAAGCACAAGGTGACCCATGGATAGGCCGTACCCTCCATCGTCACTGCTTGACCTGTCCGAGCTCTCCGACTTCGGCATTCGCCTGACTCCAGCCACTGAAGTATGGGAATGGCTCCAGGCCGAGATCCTTGCCGACACCGGCACCATTCACAACGAAGACCATGCACATCTACTGGATGCTGATATCCGAATCATGTGGGCGTCCTCCAGCTTCGAGAAGCAGGGCCGCACAGTTCTGGGCAAGGCCGAACAGGTAGCGTTCCGCGCTGGTGGTTGGCAGAAGCTCCGGATGGAGCAGCAGATGCGTGATTGGTTCGGCCAAGTGCCGGCTTTCATCATCACACTGGCAGCGGATTACTGCGCTCAATGCAGCGACCTTGAGTTCTGCGCACTGGTCGAACACGAGCTCTACCACATCGCCCAGGCGACAGATAAGTACGGCGCTTCAGCATTCACCGAAGAAGGCATACCCAAACTGAAGCTGCGCGGACACGACGTTGAAGAGTTCGTCGGTGTCGTCCGACGCTACGGTGCGAGTGCTGACGTGCAGGAGTTGGTAGACGCTGCAAACAAACCTGCCGAGGTGGGGAAACTGAACATTTCGAGGGCCTGCGGAACCTGTCTGCTCAAGTCGGCCTGAATTTCTGACAGGTTTTGACGGATGACAACCATATGGCAGCACTACGAAGCGAGGTCAAAGCCTTCATCGTTCAGGCTCTAGCCTGCTTTGATACGCCATCTCAGGTGGTCGAGTCGGTCAAGAAAGAATTCGGCATTGAAGTCAGCCGGCAGCAGTGCGAATCACACGACCCGACAAAGTTCGCCGGTCGAGCCCTGGGCGCAAAGTGGGTGGAGCTATTTCACTCTGCCCGCAAGCGATTCCGCGAAGAGACGGAAGACATCCCGATTGCCAATAGGGCGTATCGACTCCGGGCACTTGGTCGCATGGCTGAGAAAGCCGAGAACATGAAGAACATGTCACTGACTGCTCAGCTATTGGAGCAGGCAGCGAAGGAAGTCGGCGACATCTACGTCAATCGCAACCGGAAGGACGAGCCTGACGACGAGCCGGCGATCCCGACCCGTATCCAGGTGGATGTGGTGGATGCGAGGAAGTCGAATGCCGAGCCTTAACGTTCCGCAGTCGCAGTTCCTTCTGTTGCCCCACAAGTTCCGCGCATTCGTTGCTGGCTTCGGCTCTGGGAAGACCTGGGTAGGATGCTCGGCACTGAGCAAGCACTTCATGGAGTGGCCCGGCGTCAACGCTGGCTACTTCGCGCCGACGTATCCGCAGATCCGGGACATCTTCTATCCCACGATGGAGGAGGTTGCCTACGACTGGGGGCTAAAAACCAAGATCAACCAGGCGAACCATGAGGTTCATATTTTCAGCGGCCGGCAGTACCGCGGCACTGTGATTTGCCGCTCGATGGAGAAGCCGCAGACAATCGTCGGTTTCAAGATTGGCCACGCCCTGGTCGATGAGCTGGATGTGCTGACGTCGCTGAAGGCTCAGCAGGCCTGGCGCAAGATCATCGCCCGGATGCGCTACAACCTGCCCGGGCTGAAGAACGGCGTAGATGTGACCACTACGCCAGAAGGATTCAAGTTCGTCTTCCTTCAGTTCGTGAAGCAACTGCGCGATAAGCCGGCGCTGAAGGAAATGTACGGCCTGATCCAGGCCAGTACCTTCGACAACGAACTGAATCTGCCGGACGACTACATTCCATCGCTGATGGAGTCGTATCCCGAGCAACTGATCCGCGCTTACCTCAACGGTCAATTCGTTAACCTGACGTCCGGCTCGATCTACCACGCGTACGACCGCAAGCTGAACCAGTGTGTTGACACTGTTCAGCCCGGTGAACCGCTTTTCATCGGTATGGACTTCAACGTCGGCAAGATGGCGGCCATCACCCATGTCAAACGTGATCAGGGTCTGCCGCGCGCCGTGGATGAGCTGATGGATGGCTACGACACACCGGACATGATTCGACGAATCAAGGAGCGCTACTGGCGACACAACGGCAACGACTTCGAGAAAACCTGTGAAATCCGGATCTACCCGGACGCCTCTGGCGATTCACGGAAGTCGGTCAACGCAAGCGTCACGGACCTGGCCATGCTTAAGCAGGCCGGTTTCGCTGTCATCGCGCCGGCGGCCAACCCTCCGGTGAAGGACCGGATCAACGCCATGAATGCCATGTTCTGCAATGCGCAGGGCGAACGGCGCTACCTGGTCAACCCCTTCACATGCCCGACTTACGCCGATGGTCTTGAGCAGCAGATCTGGGCGCCCAACGGCGAGCCAGATAAGAGCCAAGGCAACGACCACGCCAACGACGGCGGCGGTTACTTCATCCACCGCGAGTACCCGATCGTGAAGCCGGTAACCTCAATGAAAATGGGAGTCGCCCGATGACGGACGTCACTTTTACTCGTCCCGAATACGACGCGGCACAGTACCGCTGGCGCTTGGTGCGTGACGCCTGCAAAGGTTCGGAAACCATCAAAGCTGCCGGCGACCGATATCTGCCGCGGCCGAACGCATCGGACACCAGTCAGGACAACAAGGACCGCTACGACGCGTACAAGAAGCGCGCTGTTTTCTACAACGCCACGGGGCGGACGAAGCACAGTCTGGTGGGCGCGGTATTCCGCACTTGGCCGACGCTGACAGTTCCGGGGGCTCTCGACTATGTGTCGAAGGATGTCGACGGGCAGGGCGTGAGCATCTACCAACAGTCGCAATCGGTCATTGGGCATCTGCTCGAAGTTGGCCGCCACGGGCTGCTGGTTGATTACGCGGCTGTCCAGGCCGGCACCGTGAGCAAGGCGGACGAACAAGCAGGTCGAGCTCGGGCGAACATCGCCAGCTACCCCGCCGAGGCGATCATCAACTGGAAGACTCGCCAGGTTGGCGGACAGCACCTGCTATGCCTCGTCGTGCTGCGCGAGACGGTAGACGTCGACACCGACGACGGCTTTGGCAGCGAGCAGGCTGTCCAATACCGTGTGCTACGCCTGGATGCCGCCGGCGTATACACGCAAGAAGTGTGGGAAGAGGGATCGAGCCAGACAGCAATGACCATCGCTCCCTTCACCCCACTGAGTGGCCTTGGCCAGCCTTGGCGCGTGATTCCGTTCCAGTTTCTGGGCAGCGAGAACAACGACACGACCATCGATGATTCGCCGCTGTACGACATGGCCGAAGTCAATATCGGCCACTACCGCAACAGTGCTGACTACGAAGAGGCGGCATATCTGGTGGGCCAGCCTCAGCCGTGGATGGCTGGACTCGATGAGCAGTGGCGCGACCATATGGAGAAGAACGGCATCTTCCTCGGCTCTCGTGCGCCTTGGCTACTGCCGGTCAGTGGCACATGCGGCGTATGGCAAGCCCAGCCGAACACGGTAGCCAAAGAGGCCATGGACGCCAAGAAAGAGGACATGGTGTCGCTGGGCGCCCGGCTGATCGAGCAGGGTAGTGCGGTGAAGACAGCGACCCAGGCCGACAACGACAGCGCCGCCGAACATAGCGTTTTGTCGCTGGTGGTGAGCAACGTGAGCGAGGCTTACAGCCAGTGCCTGGTTTGGATGGCTGAGTTTGTGAATGCGGCGGGCGAAACGCTCTACAAACTCAATCAGGACTTCAGCCAGATCACTCTGGACGCGACGATCCTCTCTGCACTGTTCAATGCGGTGCAGGGCGGCAAGTTGCCGGCGGGCGACTTCTGGCAGTACCTGCGTGATCGCGGCGTGATTGATCCCGAGAAGACCGACGACCAGATCCGCGACGAATTGGAAACCGAGAACCCCGGTCCCGACCTGGACGACGATGAGGTAATCCCGAATGGCGGCAAACCAGGCAATCCTTGACGCCACGATTCGGCACGCCGTCTTCCTTGAGCAACTGAAGTCGGGAGAGGTTGCCAAGTTCGGGCCTTTCCTCAAGGAGATTGATCGCTCGATCCGTGAGCGGCTGACGCGGGCCGACCTGACGGATTACACCGTTGCTCGGCTGGAGCGGCTGCTGAGTGAGGTTGATAGCCTGCTGCTGGGTATCTTCGACCGGTACAGCGAGAAGCTGAACCTTGACCTGATCGATATCGCGAACTACGAGGCTGAGTTTGAGGCGACCAGTCTGACCCGAGCGGCGCCGGTGGGCGTCTCATTCGATGCCGCAGTGCCAGGCGCTGCTGCAATCAGGGCTGCCATTCTCACCAATCCGCTTAGCGTGCGTGGTGTGGACGGCGGCAAGCTGCTCAAGTCGTTCATTGATGGCTTCACAGCTACCGAGCGGCAGCGAGTCACTGGTGCGATCCGGCAGGGCTTCTTCGAAGGCCAAACGAACTTCCAGATCATCAAGAACATTCGCGGGACCAAGGCGCTCCAGTACAACGACGGCATCCTGGCCACAACGAACCGGAATGCCGGCGCCGTGGTGCGGACGGCGGTGCAACACGTCGCGACCCAAGCGCGTATGGAGACGCTGAAAGAGAACTCCGACGTCGTGCAGGCGGTGGAGTGGGTCAGCACCCTGGATTCGAAGACGACCAGTCAGTGCCGGACGCTCGACAAGCACCGTTTTAAACTGACCGAGGGGCCAAGGCCTCCGATCCACATCAACTGTCGCTCGACGGTGGTGGCGGTGACACGCTTCAGTGCTATGTTCGCCAAGGATGCCACCCGCGCATCCATCGGTGATGGGGGCGCCCAGCAGGTGAGGGCAGACCTTAGCTACTACGACTGGCTCAAGCAGCAGCCGGCAGCGTTTCAAGACAAGGCCATCGGCCCGGTCCGCGCCAAGCTGTTTCGTGAAGGCGGTCTGAGCATCGAGCGGTTCGCCGAGCTGCAGCTTGATCGCAATTTTTCACCTCTGACTCTTGTGCAGATGAAGGCTCTTGAGCCTCTGGCGTTCCAGCGGGCAGGCATCAAATAAGAACAAGACGTATGGCGGGACGAAGGCGCTGCAGTGCGTTTACTGCTTGTTGAAACGGGAAAGGGTACTGTTGGTCTAGCTCTGATTGTATGCGTCAAGCGCATCTGATAGCTTCTTGATATCAATTAGGGAGCTCTGCCATGAAATGGCCTCTTATCGCCGCGTCACTTCTGATCGTTACTGCTGCCGCTGGCGCCAATGCTCAGGGCTACATTTACGGGCAGCCAAACACGAACTACAACAGCATCGGTAATACGGTGTACGGATCTGATGGCAGCTCCTATAACCAAATAGGGAACACTACCTACGGTTCAAACGGCTCGACGTCCACGCGCATCGGGAACAGCACCTACGACTCCAGTGGTGCGACGAGTACGCAGATTGGCAATACGATGTACAACTCAGACGGCTCTAGTGCTACCCGGATCGGAAATACGGTTTACGGTTCTGACGGGCACTCTTGCAGTCAGGTGGGTAATTCGACTTTCTGTAATTAGATTCATCGGAACACAATTCCGCGACTTCGCGATGCTCTAATTCCAAGCCCTGGCATCCGCTGGGTTTCTTATACCCGCGCTTTACACCGGCCTCGTTCAGCGACGGGGCTTTTTTGTATCTGCAGGCAGGGCCTGCATCCTCGTCTCTGGGAGACAACGCCAAGCTATTCCGTGAACGCGTCGTTGTTTCGTGATCGTTGACTGAGGGAGGGGATCTGCATATACAGTCCGTTCTTTCATTTTTTTTTTCGGTAAGTCATGAGCGAAGAACGAGATATTCCCGAGCCTGAGCACGACCACCTGCTCGATCATGAATTCCATGATGACGAGTCATGGGTTGAAGAAGACGCTCAGGCAATTGTTGACGAAGATGATGATGACGTTGATTTTCTTGATCAGATAGATCAAGACGACTGACACGGAAAAATGTAACACCCAAAAGGCCCGCCCATTCGCACGGACCTACATGCTTTGAATCAAGCCCTGGCAGCCGCCGGGGTTTTTTATGCCAACGATTTACACAGGCCTCGTCAATGACGGGGCTTTTTCATATCTGCGGGCAGGGCCTGCAAATAGTCTCTGGGAGACAACCAATGCTGAAGTTCCAACTGGACAGCCTGGACGGTGTCGATGAATCCGTGCGCGCTCTTTACACCGAGAAGGACGGCAAGTTCGTACTCGGCATTGAAGGTCTGCCACAACCCGAAGACGTTTCAGGCCTGAAGTCGAAAGTTCAGGAGTTGCTGGACGAGAAGAAGGCTGCCGACAAGGCGCGCAAGGATGCTGAAGAGCAAGCTCGCCTTGATCGCGAAGAAGCGGCCCGCAAATCGGGCAACGTCGAAGAACTCGAACGTTCCTGGTCCGAGAAGTACAACCGCCGCGAAGCTGAACTGAACGGTTCGCTGGAGCAGGAACGCGCAACGCTGAGTGGGCAGATCCGGGATCTGACTGTCGGCCGTACCGCTACTGATATCGCGTCTGCCCTAGCGATCCCGGGTAGCGCAGAAGCTCTTCTGCCCCACATTGAACGCCGCCTGAGTGTCGAGCAGCGTGACGGGAAGCCTGTGGTTGTCGTGCTCGATAAGCAAGGCAAGCTCTCGGCATCTTCGCTGGACGAGCTGAAAGCAGAATTTGCAAACAATACCGCCTTCGCGCCGTTGATCGCGGGTAGCAAGGCATCTGGCGGCGGGGCCGGAGGTGCTGGAAATGGCGGTGGGGCCGCTCTGAAACGCTCTGAAATGACGTCTGTGGCCAAGCGTGAGTTCATCACCGCTAACGGCCAGGACGCGTACCTGAAATTGCCTAAATAATGGAGTAACCCATGGCGACTACCGTCACCTCGGACATGATCGTTTACAACGACCTTGCCCAAACCGCTTATCTGGAGCGCATCCAGGATGTCATCGATGTTTTCAATGCCTCTTCCAATGGTGCGCTGATTCTCGATAACGAACTGATCGAAGGCGACCTGCGCAAGCGTTCGTTCTACAAACTCGGCGGTTCTATCGCTCACCGTGATGTGAACTCCGTCGCTGCCGTTGCCGGCCAGAAGATCGGCTCCGGCGAGATGGTCGGCGTAAAAGTACCTTTCAAGTACGGTCCGTACGAAACCACTGAAGAGGCCTTCAAACGCCGCGCTCGGTCGCCTGAAGAGTTCTCCGAATTGGTGGGGCAGGACTACGCCGATGCTGTGCTTGAGGGCTACATCCAGTACGCCATGGCAGCGTTGAAGGCGGCCATCGGCGCCAACGCAAATATGGTGGCTACGGCTAGCTTTGCCACCGACGGCAAGAAAGCGCTGACCAAGGGCATGCGCAAGTTTGGTGACCGCTTCGGCCGCATCGCATTGTGGACCATGGATTCGGCGACCTACTTCGATATGGTCGATCAGGCCATCACCGAGAAGGTCTACGAAGAAGCTGGCGTGGTCATCTACGGTGGCCAGCCGGGCACCATGGGCAAGCCTGTCCTGGTGTCGGACACCATCCCTGCGGAAACCATCTTCGGCCTGCAGGCAGGTGCGATCAAAATCACTGAGTCCCAGGCTCCAGGCTTCCGTTCGTACAACATCGACAACCAGGAAAACTTGGCGATGGGCTTCCGCGCCGAAGGTACTTTCAACCTGGACCTGTTGGGGTACAGCTGGAAGGACTCCACCGGTGGTGTTAACCCGAACCTGGCTGCAATCGGTGCAGGTGCCAACTGGACCAAATACGCGACCAGCGACAAAGTTACTGCCGGCGTCCTGATCGACCTGTCCGCGCCTTAATCGGCTTACTCGCAGCGGGCGGCCTTCAATGGTCGCCCTGGAGGTATTCATGGAACTCATCTATTCCGCTCAGAAGTCGGATTTTGATCCGCAAAAGCGCTACCGGAACCCTGAGCACTTCGAACGGCCAGAAGCCGGCGTGACAAGCGTGTTGGTGGTTGGCGACTGGCCGAACGTTGTTGATGCCTACGAGAATGTCGGCGTCGATGTGGAGGTGAAGAACGTTGCGCGGGTGCTGATTATTGGTGCTGGTGATACCAAGGCTGAACTCGAAGAGCTGATCGGCAAGCTGCGTATCGAAAGCGATATGGTCCGCGCTGTCATTGATGGGCTTGACGCTGGCGAGATTGAAAAGCCGGAAGCCGGCGAGCTCGCAATCCGTCTGTTTCAGGCGCTCGACGGCATCCGCCTTCAGATGGTCGATTTGGCCGGTCAGCGCGATGATCTCGCAATGGAAAATGAGACGCTACGCAATGAACTCGCCGAGTTGAAGGCGGCGGAAGACGTTGACGTCGAAGCCCTGAAGGCCAAGCTCGACGCTGCTGGTGTGAACTACCGGGCCAACGCCTCGAAAGAATCCTTGGAAAAGCTCGTCGCTGATCTGCCCAAGGCGTGATACTGCAGGCTGTCGGTAACCCGGCGGCCAATCGTTCAAAACTCAATCCAGCGAGTTGATCCATGACACTCATCATCGAGGACGGCACCGGCAAGCCAGACGCCGAAAGCTA
Organism: Pseudomonas sp. S2_F07; assembly: GCF_054668325.1. Taxonomy (NCBI): domain Bacteria; kingdom Pseudomonadati; phylum Pseudomonadota; class Gammaproteobacteria; order Pseudomonadales; family Pseudomonadaceae; genus Pseudomonas; species Pseudomonas sp. S2_F07. The sequence goes on along the minus strand of NZ_CP162758.1, from coordinate 1,323,931 downwards.
CGCGAGCGCCGAGGACCTGGTCATGTACGCCGGAAAGTTCGGCGTGACCATCCCGGCGGAAGTTCCTGCGCAAGAAGCGCTACTTCGTCGGGCTGCCTTGGCGATGGATGGAAAGACCTGGAAGGGGCGCAAGACGGGCAGCGATCAGGCTCTGGCTTGGCCGCGCCGGGGTGTTGAACTGGACTACCAGATCAAACCCGATAACTACCTGCCGGCGCGGATCCAGTACGGGCAGATGGCCTTGGCTGCCGAAATCCATCAGGACGATATTGATCCGATCGAGAAGCGCAAAGGCGCGGTGACGTTGGAGCGTGTCGAAGGGGCGGTGACTCGCGAGTACGCAACGATTCCGAACACAAGCGGCCGACTGCTACCGGCGGCGCCGGACCGGCCGAGCGCCACGCAGTTTGCTGATTACCTGCAGCGGCGCGGGTTGTTTGCTGTCCGTGCTTAGAGTACGTTTCGAACTTCAATAGAATGGAGTTCTAAAATGGCAGATTTTCCGCCAAAACTTGAAGCATGGATGCGGTATAGCCAGGAAGCTTTAGGGGCAATTATTATCGCAAAAAGCGACTTGAACCCGGCAGCTGCAGCACTCGAAGCTGCTGATTATGCGGATCGGATGTTGGATATTTGGCTGCAGAAAGCTGGTTTTTTGAAGCGGCAAAAATCGGACCCTGATCGAGAGTAATCGAATGCATGCCCAGCCACTGCGCTGGGCTTTTCATATCTGGAGCCCACCATGGCCTTTTACGACGATATGGCCGTGATGGCTTTGGAGATGATCACGGAGTTCGGCCAGCCCGTGACCATCCGCGCAACAACTGTCGGCGAGTACAATCCGGAAACCGGTACCGCACCACCAGACACCATCACCGAGCAGACCGCCCAAGGCATCCTGCTCGACTTCACCGGCCAAGAATTTCAGAACAACAGCCTAATCAAGCAGGGCGACAAAAAACTCAAGATCGCAGCGCAAGGGCTGGCATGGGTACCTGATCTGCTGAACAAAGTCATCGTCCGGGGGCGCACCTGGTCAATTGTTCCTCCACTGAAAGAGATCAACCCGGCCGGCACGCCAATTCTGTATGAATTGCAGGTGCGGTCGTGAGCCGCGCCGGCGCCGGCCAGTCCGGCAGCTTTGCCCTGAGCCTTGCCGAGTTCGTGGTCCAAGCCGAGGAGGCCATCGATGCGAGCCTGCGCGAGATCATCATCGAGGTCGGCAGTAGCGTTATCCGCATGTCACCCGTGGGCAATCCCGAGATTTGGGCACAGAACACCGTAGCCCGTCAGTACAACAAGGCCGTAGACGATCACAACAGTGATCTGCGCAGCGATCCGGCCAACTTGACGAAAGCGGGCCGCCTCAAGCCAGGACGTAAGCTGAACGACGGCATGGATATCGTTGCGCCAGAAGGCTACGTCGGCGGACGGTTCCGGGCCAATTGGCACCTTTCGATTGATGTCGTCGAGAACGTCATCTTCGACGAGGTGGACCCGAGTGGAAGCGAAACCATCGCCGCGCTGGTCTCGGCAGTCAGCGACTTCAACGCCGGCCAGACTGCCTACCTCATAAACAACCTGCCGTACGCGATCCCTCTCGAGTTCGGGCATTCGACCCAGGCACCCGGCGGTATGGTCCGCATTACCGTGGCCCGCTTCCAGCAGATCGTGCAGGAGGCCATCAGGAACAACCAGGTATGAGCCACAAAATCATCGCGTCGATCTTCGAAACTAAGCTGATCAACTGGGCGAAAGCCTTGCCGGTACCGCTGAAAGTCGTAGTCGAGAACGAGACCTACACGCCCGTCGACGGCACCACCTACCTGAAGGCGTTTACGCTGCCCGCCGACACCGCAAGCAACACGCTCGGCGGCGACCACAAGCTGTATACCGGCGTGTTTCAGGTCAGCATCGTGACGCCATCCGGCAAGTACCGCGGCGCGGCAGGCGCACTGGCCGACCAGATCGCCGCGTTGTTCCCGTTGTACGAGCGAAACACGAAAGGCGCGCTTACGGTGGTGACCATGAGCCCGGTAGACCCCGGCCCCGGCATTCCGGACGACACCACCTACACGGTGCCGGTCTCGTTTCTGTACCGAGCCGACACCAACTAAATCCGCCCGTTGGGCACCCCCGAAACCCGCCATTGAGTGGGTTTTGTCATATCTGCAAAGAGGAAAAACCAATGGGCTACAAACTCCCCAACGGCGCGACTATCCAGCACGGTGCCACCTACGCCGCCGAGCTGCCATTCACTGCGATGTCCAATGCCACAGAAGCAGTTGCCACGGTGGTAGGCAGCACATTGGCAGCAGGTGACATCGTCTTGGTCACTGCTGGCTGGAGCCGCCTGAACAACCGTGTAGTGCGAGTAAAAATGGCCACTGCAACGTCGACCACTCTCGAAGGCATCGATACGTCCGACATCCAGGTCTATCCGGCTGGCGGTGGTGTTGGCACCCTGAAGAAGGTCCTCACCTGGGTGCAAATCCCGCAAGTGACTGACGTCGCGTTCTCTGGTGGAGAGCAAAACTACCTGGACGTGGTTTTCCTCGAAGACGACCAAGGCAAGCAAATCCCGACAGATAAATCTGCTGCGAGCATGGCGCTGACCATTGCCGATGATCCGGCACAGGCTTTCAACGCTGTGCTGCTCGCAGCAGATGCGGGTAAGAAGATCCAGGCTGCACGGATGAACCTTCCTGGTACCGATACCGTTCTCTACGGCGCGTACACCTCGTTCTCGAAGCAGCCGGCGGTGTCGCGTAACAACCTGCTCACCCGCACCGTCAACTTGGCGCTGCAGGCTGAACCTACCCGCTACCTGTCGTAAGGAATTCTCATGGCAAAGTTTTCCATCGCACCGAAGCCGACGTTCACTGTCGACGTAGCTATCCCGCAGGTCGGCGGCAAGGCGGCCGTGGTGCCGTTCACGTTCAAATACCGTGATCGCACTGCGCTGGCTGAACTGTTCGACGCTTGGAAGGAAAGGGCAGAAGCCATCGGCGAGCGCTTCAAGGGCACTGAGCCGACGTTGTCTGAGGTCACCGCCGCAGAAGTCGAGCAGGGCGTTGAGCAGATCAAGGACCTGGTTGTTTCTTGGGGCTTCACCGACAAGCTCAGCGACGAATCCATCACCGCATTGGTGAAGAGCTGCATCGGTGTCTCGGATGCCGTGGTGAAGGCCTATAGCGAAGCGTTCGGTAAGGCCCGCCTGGGAAACTGACCGACGTCGCACGCGCGCTGTACGAGCAGACCACTGATTCCGATGTCCTTTCGGTGTTTGGGCTTTCTCCTTCAGATATCGATGACTCCATTGAAGTCTGGCCGGACAACTGGCCGTCTTTCCTCGTCATGGATTCGATGGGCACCCAGTGGCGTACCGGCGCGTGCGGCGCAACCGGTCTCGATTACGGCGTTCTGCCCAATGTGATGAAGCTCGTCGGCATCTCGGTGAAGGATCGCCCCGGTGTGTTTCAGGACATCCGCGTTATGGAGTCGGAAGCCATCGCGATTATGGCTGAAGCCCGCGACAACAGCCCGTGAGAGCGGGCGATTATTCAAGGTGAGTCGATGAACATTGCAGAACTCGGCATCAAGGTCGATTCGGCTGATGCCGCCAACGCTGCGACCGATCTCGACAAGCTGACGAAGGCCGGTGATCGCGCTGAGCAGTCCGCCGTCGGCCTGATGAAAGAGATGGAGGCGCTGGAGAAGTCGCTTTCGAAAGGCGCGACCTCCACGCAGGAACTGGCCAAACAACGTGACAGCCTGGCGAAGCTGACCCAAACCGGTGCCTATGGTGAAGCTGAATTCACCAAGATCACCGCCCAGCTGGATAAGCAGCAGGTGGCATTGGCGAAGTCGACGCTGGATGAACAGAAGGCCCTCAACAGCCTGCTGGGTGCGATCGACCCCGCCCGGGCGGCCATGGCCAAGCTGGACACCCAGGTTGAGCAACTTGGGAAACACCTCGACGCCGGTCGCATCAGCCAGGACCAGTACAACTCGGCCCTGAGCAAGATCGATAAGGATTACGCCAAGCTCGAAAAGACCACCACCGGTTTCGACAAACTTCGCCTCGGTACTCGTCAGGCGCAAGAGAACGTCGTGCAGTTGGGGAATGCCCTGTCCTCGGGGGACTGGGGTAGCGGTGTTCGTGCGGTCGCTCAGTTGGGTGCGGGGGCGGGAGAGGGGGCTGCGGGGCTGCTCGCAATCCTTGCACCGCTCGCGCTGGCCACGGCGGCAGTGGGCGGGCTCGCATACGCCTATTACAAGGGCAGCGAAGAGCAGAGCAGCTACAACAAGTCGCTGATCCTGACCGGCAACTACGCCGGTGTAAGTGCTGGGCAACTGGGGGAGATGGCGCGGCAAGTGGGCGCCACTGTCGGCACAACCGGGCTGGCTGCTGAGGTTCTTGCCCTCCTGGCCGGCAACGGCAAGATCGCGGGCGAGAGTTTCACCGGCATCACCCAGGCTGCCGTGTCGATGCAGGAAGCGACCGGAAAGGCAGTGAGCGAAACCGTCGCTGAGTTCTCGAAGCTGGCAGATGATCCGGTCAAGGCTTCCGCTGCACTGAACGAGCAGTACCACTACCTGACTGCATCGGTTTACTCGCAGATCGCTGCCCTTGAAGAGCAGGGCGATCATGCAGGCGCCGTGAAGCTTGCCACCGAGCAATATGCGGATGCGATCAATGAGCGCACACCGAAGATTCTCGAAAATCTGAACTTCTGGGAGAAGGGCTACAACGCTGTCGCACGCGCCGCGGACAATCTGAAGAACATCGGCCGGCCAGATATTGGTGCAGACATCGAGCAGGCGCGCCGCAATTTGGCGGCGGCCCAAGCTGGCAACATCGGCTTGTTCCAGAACAAGCAGGAGATGATCGACCTCTATACCAATCAGCTCAACATGCTGGAGGACCAGAGGGACGCCGAGGCTGATATCGCTAAATGGCAAGGTGAGCAGGCGAAAGCCCAAGGCGCTGCGGTTATTGCGATGGGTAAAGTCGACGCTCTCACCAAGTCGTCATTGACCAACGAGCAAAAGCGCGCCGAGGCTCTGAAGGAATACAAGCAGCAGCTCGACGATATCCGCAAGGTGGCACCGAACGACCCGCGCCTGAACCAAGCGGCCATCGACAAAAACCTGGCGAACATCAACGACAAGTTCAAGGATCCAAAGGTCGCAGCAGGCAGTGTCGACACCACTGGCTTCAACAGTGCGAAGAATGCCTTGGCCGAAACGCTGGCCTACTACAAAAACGCCGACAAGGAGCTGGAAGCCTCCCAGCGTGCCGGCGTGATCAGCCAGGCCAGCTACACCGAGCAGCGGGTCAGCCTGTTGAAGCAGCAGGCCGACGAAGTTGCCCAAAGCTATCAGGCGGAGATTGATGCGCTTGAAGCTGCTAAGGCCAAGAAGGGTACAACCGCTGCGCAGGTCATCCAAATTGATCAAAAGATCTCGGATGCCCGATCGGGCATGGTCAAGGCCCAGCAGGACAGCGACAGCGAACTGGCGGTCATCGCTACCAACGAAGAAGGGCGACTGCGTAAGCAGACTCTGGCCGTCAACACGTACACCCGCGCCTTGCAGCAGCAGGTCGACACGCTTCGGCAGCAGGGATTGCGGGCGGCATCTGGTCTTGGTCAGGGTGACCGGCAGCGCTCATTGACGGATCAGCAAAACGGAATCGACGACCGCTTCAACCAGCAGCGCCTAGAGTTGGCCAACCAGTACGGCGACGGCTCGCGCGGCATGAACCTGGACGAGTACAACGCCAAACTAAAGGCGTTGAAAGCGACTCAGCAGGATCTGCACGACACAGTGCAGGCCAATTACGACGACATGACCGCCGCCCAGGGCGACTGGAGCGCTGGCGCATCGTCGGCATGGCAGAACTATCTGGAGTCGGCGCGTGACGTTGCCGGGCAGACCAAAAGCCTGTTCACCAATGCCTTCAGCTCGATGGAAGACGCCATCGTCAACTTCGCCATGACCGGCAAGTTGTCGTTTGCTGATTTCACCAAGTCGATTCTGGCGGACATGGCGCGCATCGCTACACGGCAAGCCAGTTCGGCATTGCTCAGCAGTCTGGTTGGTGCCGCGACCAACTATTTTGTTGGCAGTGGCACTTCGAGCCCGCCTACCTCAGCGGGGTCTACTCAAGCGGGCTACGACAATGTCGACTTCTCCGGGTACCGAGCAGCAGGTGGGCCTGTCTCCCCCAACTCTCTGTACGAAGTCAACGAGCTGGGGCCTGAGCTGTACAACGAGGGCGGCCGGTCCTTCCTCATGACTGGGGCGAATGGCGGTAGTGTCACGCCGCTGACTTCAGGCGGCGGGCCAGCGCTGGCCGCGATATCTGGAGGTAGTGGTGGCAACACGTACAACTTCCCTGTGGCGGTTTCAGTGCAGACCACTGGGGAGAATGGTGCGATACCGCAAGAAGCCTCAAATCAGCTCGGAAAAAGCATCCAGCAGGCGGCCAAAACCGAAGCGGAAACGGCAATTGCCCGAGCGCTTCAGCCGGGCGGATCAATCTGGCGCTTGACAAATGGGAGGGGCTGATGGCCATCGAGAAATTCACCTGGCCAACCGAACGTGGTGACTCACCTGAGATTTCTTACAGGGTGCGTACCGCGCAGTTTGGAGGCGGCTATAAGCAGCAGGTCGGCGACGGCCCCAACAACAAAGAGGATTCCTACCCGATCACCTTCACCGGCCTGAAAGTAAAGGTGCTGGAGATCATGGATTTCTTCGATCGCCACGCGGGAGCCAAGGCGTTTCTGTGGACGACACCACTCGGCCAACTAGGCCTGTTCACCTGCAAAAATCCCGTGCCCACCCCGGTGGGCGGTGGTGTTTTCAAGCTCACGGCTACGTTCGAGCGAGCCTTCCAACCATAAGGGGCGATCATGCCGCTGATCAGTGATATCCAGGTGCTCGAGCCTGGCAGTGAAGTGTTGCTCTTCGAATTGGACGGCAGCGACTACGGCGCAGACGTTCTGCGCTTTCACGGGCATTCGATCCCGCACACGCCGGCCGAACTGATCGCCGCCGGCGCTAATGCCGACCAGCTGCCGGCCAAGGCTATCTGGTGGCAGGGCAATGAGTACGGTGCCTGGCCGATGCAAATTGACGGTATCGAGTCGAATGGCGACGGCACAGCCGTGCGGCCCACGCTGTCCGTCGGCAACGTCAGCGGTCGCATCACTGCGCTCTGCCTGGCGTTCGCCGATCTGCTCGAGTTCAAGCTGACGATGCGCCACACGCTGGGCACGTACCTGGATGCCGTGAACTTCCCGGCCGGCAACCCGACGGCAGATCCAACCCAAGAGACGATCGAGGTCTGGTACATCGACCAGAAGACCAACGAGGACGGCGAGACGGTCAGTTGGGAGTTGGCCAGCCCGGGCGATGTCGGTGGCGAGTCCGTTGGCCGGCAGGCGACAACGTTGTGCCACTGGTGCCTTACTGGCGGCTACCGGGGACCGAACTGCGGTTACACCGGTGGCTACATCACGAAGGATGGCGTGCCAACCGATAACCCGGAACTCGATGCCTGTGATGCAACGCTGGGCCGGGGCTGCATTCCGCGCTTCGGTGAGGGCAACCCGCTGCCATTTGGTGGGTTCCCCGCCGTTTCCTTGATCGCCCGGAGCTGACCATGCGCAAGTACATTTTGAACGCGATCCAGGCTCACGCAGCTGCCGAGTACCCGAAAGAGTGCTGCGGGTTGCTGCTGGCTATCGGACGCAAACAGCAGTACTACCCGTGCCGGAACGTCGCCACCGAGCCGAATGAGGAATTTCGGATCGATCCGGAGGAATACGCCGCGGCCGAGGATATCGGCGAGGTGATCGGCGTGGTTCATTCACATCCGGACGCGACGAGTCGGCCATCGCCGCGCGACCTGGCTATGTGCGAGGCGACGGCGCTGCCGTGGCACATCCTGAGCTGGCCCGAGGGCGACCTGCGCACAGTCATGCCGAGCGGCGAGGTGCCGTTATTGAAGCGGCCATTCGTGCACGGTGCCTGGGACTGCTGGCAGGTCTGCGCCGACTGGTACAAGCGGGAGTGGGGGCTGGAGTTCGAAGCCTTCAAGCGTGCCGATGGCTGGTGGGAAAGCAAAGAAAACACCAGCCTGTACGAAGCGAACTACGAGGTCGCTGGCTTCTACAGGGTCGACCAGCCACAGCGCGGCGACATGATCGTTATGGAGGTGGGGCGGACTGTTTTCCCGAACCATGCTGGGATTTTCCTCGGCAGCGATCCAGCACTATCCGGCGAGGATGCGGCGACCTTCGGCCCTGGCCCTTTCCTGTTGCACCACCTGTACGGCAGGCCATCGGAGGTCATTGTGTTCGGCGGGCCCTGGCTCGACCGGACACGCCTTGTGCTGCGTCACCGTGATGCTCAGTGATATCGTGTAGCATTTCCCACAGGAGTGACCTGCATGAAATTGATCGTAGGGGCGTTGGCTATAGCGTTGTTGGCGGGATGTTCTACTGCTAGCGATATCCGGAAAAACGCACCACTATTGACGCTTTCCTCTGAGAAAAAAGCGAAAAATGTAGCTGAGTGTATTCGTGACGGATGGCAATCCACATCGTTAATAGGTGGGAGCGTCGGCGGGGGTTTACAGTCCTCCGGTGAGCGATATTCAGTGATTGCGCCGGATCCTGAATCCCCTTGGCATGTTGTTGATATCACCCCCACTCCAAGCGGCTCAACTGTTGCCTACCATTTCTTTCGTACATGGCAGGACCCTTCTACGAAGGTGACAAGCGTTGTTGAGAGCTGCGCACGATAGAGAGTGTGCCTTTTGCTAAACCGCCTTTTGGCGGTTTTTTATTGTCCGGAGAAAAGTATGGCGACAACGGTAGCGCATTACTCACCACGCACTCGGGTTCAGTTGACCAGGCAGCTTGCCAATAAATTTGGCGAAGTTCATCACTTGCTCTTGGATTCCGGGCAAGGGTTGGAGGTTTTCAAAGCGCTCAATGCGACGATCCCAGGCTTTCAGGAGGAGATTAAACGACTCGATCGGCTCGGGATGTGTTTTGCAATTTACAGAAATGGGAAAAATGCAGGGCTATCTGACCTGAATCTATCTGGAACGCGGGTTCTAAAAATCGTCCCGGTAATCTCTGGTAGCAAGCGCGCAGGCGTTCTTCAAACAGTTGTGGGGGCGGTGTTAATTGCTGCCGCATATTTCAACCCATTCGGTGCTTTCACTGGGTCAGCAGTGTCTGCTCTCTACGCCGCAGGTATTGCATCAACCGCTGGCGGCGTGATTCAGATGCTCAGTCCACAGCAGGGTGGTCTCTCGTACAGCTCATCCCCCGAAAATGCGCCGTCCTATGCCTTCGGTAGCGCCAAGAACACCACGGCCAGCGGCAACCCGGTGCCGATCTGCATCGGCGAGCGCCGGTGGGGCGGCATGATCATTTCCGCCTCAATCAACGCCGAAGACAAAACGTAATCAGCACGCAGCACACAGGCCGCCCAAGAGGCGGTTTTTTTATGCCTGGAGGAACGCATGGGCGCAGCAGCACAGATCGAGATCCATGGTGAGAAAGGTGGCAGCAGCAAGCCGAAGTCGCCGACCGAAGCCAGCGACAGCCTGCGCTCCACCAACCTGGCCAAACTGTTGATCGCCGTGGGCGAGGGCGAGTTCGACGGTACTCCGACCGATTACGATATCTACCTGGACAACACGCCGATCCGTGATGCCAGTGGCAATTACAACTTCCCCAACGTGAAATGGGACTGGCGTCCGGGCTCGGTGGATCAGACCTACATCCCGGGCATTCCGTCCGTGGAGAGCGAAACCTCGCTGAACATCGAACTGCGCAGCGATGCGCCGTGGGTGCGTTCGATTACCAATATCCAATTGTCGGCAGTGCGCCTGCGTTTTGCATGGCCAGCCCTGCAGCGGCAGGATGACCAGGGCAACGTTGGCGGCTATCGCATTGAGTACGCCATCGACGTGGCCACCGATGGCGGCGCCTATCAGCAGGTGCTGGTCGATGCCGTCGACGGCAAGACCACCACCCGCTACGAGCGCTCGCGCCGGGTCGATCTTCCGGACGCCACCACCGGCTGGCAGATCCGCGTCCGTCGCCTGACGCCGAACCAGAACACCAACAAGATCGCCGACACCATGTTGGTCGCCGGTTACACCGAGGTGATCGACGCCAAGCTGCGCTACCCGAACACCGCGTTGCTCTATATCGAGTTCGACGCCGAGCAGTTCACCAACATCCCGGCCGTGACCGTGAAGTGCAAGGCGCGGCGTTGGATGGTGCCGAGCAACTACGACCCGGTGGCCCGCACCTACGCCGGCACCTGGGATGGCAGCATGAAGTCGGCCTGGACCAACAACCCGGCGTGGATCACCTACGGGGTATGCACCGAGGACCGCTTCGGCCTGGGCAAGCGCATCAAGCCGTGGATGGTCGACAAGTGGGAGCTGTACCGGATTTCTCAGTACTGCGACCAGATGGTGCCGAATGGCCTGGCCGGTACCGAGCCGCGCTTTCTGTGCGACATGAACTTGCAGGGCAAAGCCGATGCCTGGTCTCTGCTGCGCGACATCGCCGGTATCTACCGAGGCATGACCTACTGGGCCCAGGGTCAGTTGGTGATGCAGGCTGATATGCCGCGCGCCCAGGACTTCGACTACGTCTTCACCCGGGCCAACGTCATCGATGGCAAGTTCTCCTATGGCAGCGCCTCGGCGAAGACCCGCTACACTCGGGCGCTGGTCAGCTACGACAACCCAGCGAACAACTACGACACCGATGTCATCCCGTTCGCTGATCTGGATCTGCAACGGCGTTATGGTGACCGGCCGACCGAACTGAGCGCCATCGGGTGCACCCGAGCTTCCGAGGCCCAGCGCCGTGGCAAGTGGGCGATCCTCAGCAACAACCAGGACCGCACCGTGTCGTTCAAGACCGGCATGGAAGGTGTGATCCCGTTGCCGGGCCATATCATCCCGGTGGCGGACTCGCTGCTGGCGGGGCGTGAGGTGGGCGGGCGCATCTCGGCGGTCGCCGGTCGCGCGGTGACCCTCGATCGTGACACCCAGGCCAAGGCCGGTGATCGCCTGATCATCAACTTGCCCGGTGGGCGTGCCGAAGGTCGTACCGTGCAGAGCGTGAGCGGTCGCGCGGTGACCGTTACCACCAGCTACAGCGAACCACCGTTGCCGCAACTGCAATGGGCGCTGGATGCCGATGACCTGGCGATTCCGCTCTATCGCGTCCTGCGGACCAAGCGCACGGCCGAGGGCGACTACGAAATCAGCGCGCTGCAGTACGAGCCGAGCAAGTTCGCCTTCATCGACACCGGCGCCCGCCTAGAAGAACGGCCGATCAGCGTCATTCCAATTACCGTCGTCCCAGCGCCGGCCAGCGTCACCCTGTCGGCAAGTTCAGTCGTATCCCAAGGCATCGCCGTAGCCACTATGACGATCACCTGGCCGGCGGTGCCCGGCGCGGTCGGCTATGACGTGGAGTGGCGCAAGGACAGCGGCAACTGGATCAAAGTGCAACGCACCGGGCTGACTAGCGTCGACGTTACCGGTATCTATGCTGGTGCCTATGTGGCCCGCGTTCGTGCCGTGAGCGCCTTCGACATCTCGTCGATCTGGCGTAACTCGATCCTCACCGACCTCAAAGGGAAAAGTGGTTCGCCGCCGGCGGTGTCATCTCTGACCGCAACAGCGCTGCTGTTTGGCATTCGCCTAAAGTGGGGTTTCCCGGCTGGCGCCGAAGACACCCAGCGCACGGAGCTCTGGTATGGACCAACGACCAATCGGGCCGCGGCGACCAAACTCACCGACCTGTCCTATCCGCAGAGCGATTTTTCGTTGCTGGGCCTGGCTGCTGGCGTGACCCTCTACTTCTGGGCGCGCCTGGTGGATCGGATCGGTAACGTCGGTCCTTGGTATCCAGTGGGCATTGGCGTGCAAGGGCAATCGAGCTCTGAGGCTGATCCTATCCTCGACATGCTCGAGGGCAAGATCTCCGAGACCGAGCTCAACGACTTCCTGCAACAGGAAATCGAGAAGATCCCCGGACTTCAAGACCAGATCGACGCTCTGGACGAGACCTACGACCCAGCCAAAACCTACGCCAAGTTCGCCATCGTCCGACAGGGAGATTTCCTCTACCAGGCGATGGTGGCCGTGCCGATCAATTCCGCGCCGCCCAATGCCACCTACTGGCAAAACGTCGGCCAAGTGTCCGAGACGGTAGACGGCCTGGCGCTGCAAGTGAGCACCAACACGAATGACATCACTGACCTCGATGGGCAGATCAAGGCGCAGGCCACATCCTTCAACGCACTGCAGGCCTCGGTCAGGGATGACAGCGGGAAGGGCGAACTGGCGGATGCAATCAAGGGTTGGACCAATACGGCGGCCATCGCTGAGGAGTCGAAGGTCAGCGCGACCAACGACGAGGTAATTGCCCGGCGACTGACAACCCTAGACGTCAAGATCGACGAGAAGCAGGGGAACATCACCACGCTGGAGGAGGTGGTGGCGAACAACAACTTGGTGACGACCACCAAGATTGACCAGATGAGCGTGCAGATCGGCAGCAACGCCGCTGCCATTCAGCAGACTACCGAGGCCTACGCCGATACCAGCGGCAAGCTGACGACCATGTGGTCGGTGAAAATGCAGGTCACGGGCGATGGCCAGTACATTGCCGCCGGCATCGGCCTAGGAATCGAAAACACCGGCGCAGGTCTGCAGAGTCAGTTCCTGATCGCGGCGGATCGCTTCGCCCTGGTCAACACGATTGCTGGCGGCGAGATCCAGGTGCCGTTTGCGGTGCAAAACGGACAGGTGTTTATCCGGGCGGCGTTCATCCAGGACGGCACCATCACCAACGGCAAGATTGGTGGATCGCTCTCGTCGACTGACTACATCGCAGGTACGCAGGGATGGATCTTGCCTAAAACTGGCCCGTGGGAGCTGAACGGGACTGCGGGTGGCGCACGGATGCAACTCACCAACACGTCCATCAAGTTCTACCACCCAAATGGTGTGCTGGGGATCGATATGAGTCTTTGAGGCGAGGCCATGACGGGATTAACAATCAAGGATGCGTTAGGCCGGGTAATGGTCGATATGACCATGAACATCAGTCAAACCCAAGGTTCAGTCGATACGGGGGCTGTGAATGGGGGCGCAACCATCCCGGCCCCCCCAGCTGGTAAGACTCAGTACTTCATCGTCGTCCCGTTAGTTGAGATGGGGAACACCGGTAAGTTGCCGGGGGTCACCTTGACGGGCAGCACGTTGTCTTGGGTGTATGTCTATCCGACAAACAACTGGGGGTTCTACTCGGCCAACGCACGAATCTATTACGGGTACTACTGATGACTGGCCTAGTCGTTAAGAAGGCGGACGGTAGTCTGTTGTTCGACACCAGCAAGATTACATATGGACTGGTAAAAAGCGGTTACATGGAGTATCAGCAGGCCTGGACTCGCAAGACACTGAGGTCTGCTCAATTAGACCCGTCGGACGGATCTAACTGGACCACCTCAGTTATTCAGCAGTCACTGACTTTCGCAGACGGCCTGTGGGGGTTCACGGTAGATAACGCACAGTCACCAATTGTGTTTATCGTGGGATCTGGAACTTTGAATGGGTCCTCGAGGTCCGGAAACTCGATTACGTTTCGTTATTCCAATGCCACAACGGATACCAAGTTTTACTGCTTTGACTTGATGGCGAACAATCTTCCTGGATCGCCTTACCTGAAGACGTTTGATGAAACGGGCAAGATAACCTTCAACTCATTGCAGCCAGCCTTGAATATCGCCATTGCATATCAGGCGCCAGGACCGGGGGCGCTGGACGGTAATGGAAGATACTCTACCTGTTATACGGGTGGGGCCAACCGAGTTCGTCAGGCTCAGTCAGTAAGCGGTAGAATCGTCTATGTGGGTCAAGTTGACTCGTACATCGACATTCCGCTCACGGCTGGTGTGGAGTACGCCGCTTACTTGCCATGGTCTCGAGCGGCCGCAGTTGGTGACTTCCTATCTGGAGGGACCTCCAACTTCAAGGTGTATGCCTTGTTGGAGGGGGCCTATGGTAGGGTGGGGGGGCTCTCCTTCATGTTTGGGGCCTCCGCCGCAACTACTCAATCTACTCCGTCGAACCAGGGATGGAGCCTGCCCGTATCTTTCTACAACATGCCCGTTGACCGATTTCCAATAGCCCTAGTCATCACCACAGCAAATCTCCCATTCCCTTTCGGATAAGGAAGCCAATATGGCTTGGTATAAAACCGGGACAGTCACTGTCACGCTGAACTCGAGCGCGGTAGTTGGTACCGGCACTGCGTTCATCGCCAACGCCCGTGTGGGGGATGCCTTTATCGGCCCCGATGGACGTTGGTACGAAGTAACCAACATTGCCAGTGATACCGCACTGTCAATCTCCCCAACCTACAAAAGTACAACCGGATCTGGCGCTGCCTACTCCATCATGCCCGTGCAAGGCTATGAGAAAGGCCTGGCCGATACGGTGCGCGACATCCTCAACACCTGGGGTGCCAAGCTGGCGGCACTGGGCACGACTGGCAATTACGAGGTCTTGCCGCTCGCGAAGGGGGGCACTGGCGGTATTAACCTGTCCGAAGCACGTATCAACCTCCTACTGATCCCGCAGACTGGACAGGATGATAAGACGGCAGGCAGTCTATTGACGGTTGGCGCCTTTGGCAGGAACGGCACTTCCGGTGTGCCGATGGCTTCCAGCGTGAACGCTAACTCACTTACCACGCAGGGGCGATACACTTTCGCGTCCGGGGGCACCAATCTCCCTACCGCCTCCTCGTATCACATCGAGCACGACCCACACGCGGCAGCAGGCTACGCCGCTCAGTGGGCAGAGGGCCTATCCATTGACGTCCTGTACCACCGCCTTCAGGTGGCGGGTGTGTGGAGCGCCTGGCGGATCGTGGCCAGAGGGGGCGATAACTCCGACATCACATCCCTCTCAGGGCTGACCACCCCCCTCAGCATTGCCCAGGGCGGCACCGGGAATAACTCGGGTACTGCGGCCAAGCTCGCCGCCGCGGCGATCCTCGGAACCGCCTCTCAGAGTGGCGGTACTCCGACCGGCGCAATTATCGAGACGGCGACCAACGCGAACGGGACCTACACGAAGTTTGCGGACGGGACTTTGATTTGTCAGGGGCCGATGCCGGACTTTGCTGTCGCCGCCGGCGCGGTTGCCACAGTGTCATCGGCTGCAACGTTCCCCGCATTATTCATCAACACAAATTACTACGTCGACTTCAACGGTTCGCCCAACGCCAGTAACGATGTGAGCGGGTTCACCCGGGTGAACAGTAAAGCCGTGCACAGCGCCACGGGTATTTTTAGAAATGGTCCGGTGGCGCAATCCATTGCGAGCTGCCGGTATGTCGCAATAGGAAGGTGGTTTTGATGAAAATAAATCTTTCCCCCCAGAGTCGTGACGTCGGGTTGGAAGTGCTGCGGGCTGGCGATGTGCTGACAATCAATGGCGAAGCCTTCGATTTTTCGCCGGTTGGCAACGGCGATACGTTGCCCGCCGCCGCCATTGACTCGATGTGGTTCGCCGGGCCGGTTGAGAGACACGAAGGCGAACTGGAACTCACGCTGTTCCTACCGTTGCCCATGAACTTCAGTCCGGCTCAAGCCTTCCCGAAGCCTCTGCTCAACGTACCAGATGGTCAGATCCTGTTCCCTGCGCCACTGCCGCCTGTGATCACTGAAGCAGCCGTGGGCGAGGAGCTGGAATGAACATCGACTGGACGCAATTGATCACCCAGGCAATGAAGACGCAGGCCGAGGCCGAACAGCTTCTGGTTGCGGTGGTCGCAGAGAGTTCAAGGTACCGCGCCATTGCGGACGCGGCGATCGCGCCGCTGCAGGACGCCGTTGATATTGATGAAGCCACGGAATGCGAGGTGGCCCTACTGAAAGCCTGGAAGAAATACCGAGTCGCGCTGAGTCGCCTGCCAGACCAGCCAGGCTATCCAATCACCATCGATTGGCCAGCCATTCCCGTTTGATCGTCATTGAAGACCGACACCCGCCAGCGCGGGTATTTTTTTGCCCGGAGAAAAGTAATGACAGTAACCGAAAGAGACAGCGACATCCTCGCCCGCACATTGTGGGGCGAGGCCCGGGGTGAATCTCTGGTCGGCCAGATCGCCGTGGCTTGGACCATCTGTAACGGGTGAGCGACGGTAAGACCCGGGGTTCGCTCGCCAATACGTTGGTAAGGTATTTGTCGTGCAGAAAGAAGGCCCGCTGATTAGGCGGGCCTTCTTTATTACGCCAGAGCTTTGTGCTCTTTCTGTGGTTCCGGCTCTGTTGCCGGCAGCGCGTAACTGTCAGTGAAGTTTTTCTGTGGACGCTCGCGGCTACCACCTTCGGCCACCATCCGGATAACTTTCCGCGCCGGCTCCTCAATGCAGTGATACAGGAACATGGAGAAGGCCAAGATGATTGGAATCTCATACTTCAGATCCATCATGCCAAACAGCTTGCGCTCCACAAACAGCACCATGATGTGGCACATGTACAAACTGAAGCTGATTTTTCCCAGATAGACCGATACAGGGTTGGAGTAACCCCAAATCGGCCCAGCCCGGAACAGGCTCGCAATCATCACGATTACCAGGAACGGGAAGGCCAGATCGAAGTAATACTGAATGCTGGTCATCCAGAACATCAGCAAGATCAGCGGGGCAATCGCCATTGCAGTGATTCGCCAGAGTTTGGAGTCCGGCAGATCGTGGCACACCTGGTAGGCGCAGTACCCAGCAACAAAGTAGGTGATGCACTTGATGGTCCAGACGCCATTGGCCAGCATATTCGGCTGCAGGTAGGGCGCGTACAGCGCCAGACCAATCAGCAGTAGAGCGAAGGGAACCTTTCCCCACTTCCGCGTGAAATAGGCGACGAAAGGAAAGGTTAGGTATGCGGCCCACTCGCAGCTGATCGACCACGAAGGTTGATTAAACGTCAGGTCGGACGTTACTCCCCACGCATGAAAAAGGAACAGGTTCGCGTAAAACGTTAACGCAGTATCAACAGGCGACCATTCATACAGTTTATGCATTGGCAGGATGAATGCTGTGAGAACCAGCATAAAGAGGTGCACCGGGTAGATGCGCGCCAGCCTGGCCACCCAGAAGTTGATAGCTTCTTTTGGTCTCAGGCTGTTTCCAAAGTCTTTCCCGTGGACATAGGCCAGGATGAAGCCCGACAAAATGAAGAACACGTCGACCCCTAGGCCTCGGGTATGAAACAGAAAAGCGAAAGGGCCGTATGGGGTGGCAAGGTCGCCGTATCGGATGTGAAGAAGCAGGACTGACAAGGCAGCGAATCCCCGCAGTCCTGTCAGATTTTGTATGTGTGCGGCGCGCATTTCAGCACTCCATGCTAGGTATTACAGGTCTGGCCTGCCGGAAAGGCGGCGATTACATCACAGCCCGGATACAAAGGAAACGCAGGACTGTCGACGAATAGCCTCAATGCAGGCACTGCGCCACTTTCTTCGATGTAAGTTGTAAGATTTACGACACAAAGCCCGCCACTGAGCGGGTATTTTTTTGCCTGGAGAAAAGTGATGACCGTTTCCGAGAAAGACCGCGACATCCTCGCCCGCACGTTATGGGGCGAGGCCCGCGGCGAATCCCTGGCCGGCCAGATCGCCGTGGCCTGGACCATCCGCAACCGCGTGAACGACGGCAAGATCAAATCGTGGTGGGGGGAGGGCTATGCCGGCGTTTGCCAGAAGCCATACCAGTTCAGTTGCTGGAACAAGAGCGACCCCAACTTTGCCTACCTGAGTGGCGCCAAGAAGATTCCATTTCGTGAGCTCGCGCAGGCGCGGATTGCCGCTGACCAGGTGGTCGATGGAAAGGTGTCGGATCCTACCGGCGGTGCCACGCACTACTACGCGACCACCATGCCCAAGCCGCCGACTTGGGTGAAAGGCGCCAAGCAGACGCTGGCGCTCGGGCATCATGCCTTCTTCAAGGATGTGCCATGAACCCGGCTGCGCTGAAGTTGGCGCTAGTCGGAGTGCTGGCACTGGTTCTGGTCACGGCCGGTGGCGTGTGGAAGGTGCAGGACTGGCGCTATGGCGGGCAGCTCGCTCAGCAGGCGCTGCTGCATCAGTCCGACCTCACCGCAATCAGCAACGCGGCAGCAGCCCAGGTCCGCACCGATCAGGACAAGCGCCTCGAGCTCGAGCAGCGCCTGTCGGCCAGCGACCAATCCCACTATGAGGATTTGACCAATGCACAGAAAGACCAGGCGCGCCTGCGTGATCGCCTTGCTACTGCTGATCTGCGGCTGTCAGTCCTTCTCGACGCCACGGATTCAGCCAGTCGCTGTGCAGTGCCAGCCGGTACCGCCGCCGGCGGCGTGGTTCATGGAGGAACACGCGCCCGACTTGACCAAGCGCATGCTCAACGAATTGTCGCCATCACCGACGCCGGCGACCAAGGACTGATCGCGCTGGCAGCATGCCAAGCCTACGTGCGGGAGTTGTCACGCTGATGGGGGAACGGATCGGCGTACGGATTTTCCCCTTTGAGAATTCGTATCTGGGTGGTCAGTTCAGTGATGTGCTTATTGCTGGCCATCAGCTCCCAATTGGTTTTTGTCTCTAATTCGGCGGCTCGGCGGCTTACGTCGTCCAGGGTGGGCATGATTTTTTGCAATTCGGATCGCAGGCCGTCGCGCTCTTTGGCGACTTCTGCATGCATCTCGACCAGTTTGTAAATTTTCTCCCGGGCCTGGCGCAGTTGCAGGGTCAGTTCCTGGACTTCGTTTTCATAGATGCGCAACGAATGCCGGCAGGTTTCGAGCGGTGTCGGGCAGCCAAGCCAGTCGTCGGTGTCTTCGATTTCGAGGGGATCCACGGGAGCGCCTTTGCCAAATACTGTTTTTATATACAGTAATTGAGGTTTGGCAAGTTCGCGAGGAGAGGTCGACGAGTTGCAGGGGATCGCCAAAGGCGGCTGCCGACAGCGACGGGCAACTTCCGACCCGAAACGGTCAGTCGCAAGACAAGCGTCTGTCTTAACTCGGCTTTTTTTCGCGCTTCAGTCCCTCAATTGAAATGGCAAAGAAGCACAGGTACTGCCTGATACCAGCGTCTGTTCAGCAACCTCCGATCTTCGTTCGGGCAGTCTGGTCATACCCATGCATACAGACGTCATGCAGGCCGGAGGATGGTATCTCGTGCATGTTCAACGCAGGGGCGAGGAGCAGCCGATCCGGCGTTTCCTTGATTGGATTCAGTCGCAGTGACGGGGGACTGAACACCGCAGCCGTTTGAGGGGTGTTCCTGGCAAACGCACCCTCTCAATCTGTTTTGAGTTCGGCTGGCTGAATCAGACCATGCCGACAAACGACAGGATAAACAGGACGATCACGACGGCGCCAACGAGGTAAATAATATTGTTCATGACTTCACCGCTTCATTTGGATTGAGGGAAGAAACAGGGGGTGTCTAAACAGCTGACACCCTCGTTCGCGTTTACGTTCCGTTACCCTTGCAGCAGGAGCGATCCAGAGGCTATCGGCTAAAGCGCGTGGCCAGGCTGTGCGGGTAATCGGCCATGGCTTCGAGATCCTGGCTGATTGCCACGCCTGGCCTGTTCGGCACTGTGATCAAAGAGTTGAGCGATACGTGTGATCTGTTGATTGGGCTTTCTCACTGAGCATGCCCATATCTAGTCGCCCTTGGGGGTCGTGGTTGTCGCTAAAGGGGAGCGCCACCAACGGATCGTTTTCTGCCTATCACGAAGGGCAGAAGTCGACCCATTGCAGCCGGTCATGATGGGCTGTAATCGACCCATTTCTGCCGGTTTTCAAAGGACGTAACCACGTTGACACGCTTGGAGAATTCAACAAAAATTTTCCTAATGGTGTCAGTTTTGTACTCTGAGTGGTCTATTTCAGTATTTATATCGCAAACGAGGTGGGTGTCCGACGAAATGGCATTACTTCCGATTGGCTCGCTGATTGACGCTTCGAACTTTGGTAGTACTTCATTTAAAGTGTAATCGCTATAGCTGTATAAATTATATGTAAATGCTATGTTTTTATATGTGAAAAGCAGCCATTCCAAGTCATGTTTCTCAAGGACGCCGGCCATCATGAATAGATAGATAGTAATGTCTTGTCTAATATGCTGCACTGCGTGGTATAATACTATGGTGCCCAGTGAGTGGGCGCTTAGCACGACGTGATCGCCAGGCTTGTGTGCTGAGTTTATTCTTTTTGCTAATAGTTCTCCAGTTTCTATCGCTCGCTCGTTTGCATTACTCCATTCCTCATGCTTTTTAGTAACCTCATCCACGTCGAAGATTGCAACAATTGCGCTTATCATTGAGTCGAATTTATCGCCGATATTTCCTGAGTCCCAGTTGACTATGTTTGTTGGAAATGCCGGATTTTTTTCTTCTTGAAGTCTTTCGTGAAGTTGAATTATGTCTTTTGGGAGGAGTGAGTAGTTCCAGTACTTTCCGAGGTGCGGGCTATACAGAAAGAAACTTTCCCATCCGTTGTGATCTGAGTTGAATCCGTGTGTAAAGTAAGAAGCTAATTCGCTCATTGTCTTCCTTGTAAGCGTTAATTTATTTTATAGGTGCGAACGGGGCGGTCTTACGCATTTGTCGGCGATGCGATAGAAAACTTTAAGCGGCTCCGATCGGCTTTTCCCGATCGCGCGAAAAAACATATCTGCAGAAAGGTTAAGAATGCTCTCGGTGCAACTTTATTACACCTCTGGAGCGACCGCTGTTGGCCGGTTTCTGCCTGTCGTGACCAGCAGAAGTCGACCCATTGCGGTCAGTCGCTGAAGCAGGCAACCAAAAAAGCATTGCCCACCAATCCTCATCCAGGCTACGCGAAACTAAGCACCAGCCTTTCTTCTGTCGTCGAGATATTCGTGTCCGGACCACATCAAACGATAAAAAATTTTATCCGGCGAATCATAGTGGGCTGAGTATTTCTTCACGAACGCCGCATCCTCCAGGATCTCCAGCTGATATTCCAAGCTTTTTTGGAGATCGCCGACCCGCTCACAATCACCTGAGACACCATAGTCGTGCTCAAGCTGTTGCAGAATTTCACAATACGACGACCCTAGAGGGTCCTGGCCGGACTCAATGCACGACAAAACTCTAAATATCAGCGCGTTGTCACGTCTCATATGGCACCCCCACAGAAATTGATTGCTGTAGGTCATTCTATTCGTAAAACTGAACCAACCTCAGTTCCATAGACACATCTGAATGACCGTTTTGGCTGTCGTGACCGGCTTAAAACGACCCATAGTGGTCATTGCAGTCGCTAAGTCGCACGTTGCTCATTGGGGTGCCCATCTGCCAATACCATGCTATCCAAACCATCCAATCAGCAACGCTGCGCCCAACGCGACTAACGCGGTATTGAGACAGACCAGCATGAAGCCAAACCTTACCAGTTCGCCTTCCTCCTTGGCCTGGGTTTTAGCAAGTCCCAGGATCAGCATGACAACCGACAGCGAGCCCAGCGCTGCATGCCCTGCCGAGCTGTTTTGGACGGCAGCCAACAATAGGCGAGAGGATTCGGGCAACATCGCGATGGCCGGCATGAAGATCGCATTGCCGCCAACATTCGACCCGGTCATGTAGCCTGACAGCGCGCCAAACATGGCAACCAGCGACGTCGCGGCGGTGGGCGACAGGCCCGCCAGCAGTTGCATCAAACCCGCGAGGAAGCCGGCCTTCACCATCATCTGCGACATCGCGAGAAAGAAGAAAATGGTCAACAATGGCCGCTTCGCCCGCGCCACCAGCGCAGCAGGCATGCTGACGTCGAGTGCTGTCTGGCGTTGTGTGTTGCGCGTGTGAAACCCTAGCCCGATCAGCACCAGAACCAGTGCCAGGCCTGGTGAGGCGAGTGGCTTCCAGGTGACCTGGGCGCCCTGTACAACCCAGTGATCCTGCCAAGAGGTGATCGTCCACACCATCTTCAACGCGACAATGCAGACAATCAGCACCAGATACGGCCATGCCTGACGCGGCCATTGCACCGCGCCGCGCTCGCTATCGTTGCGGCGCAGGCGCCACAGCCCAGCAGAGAGTACCGCTGCTGCCGTCACCAGGCCCGCGGCAACGCCGGCCACTTCCGGCCCCAGCCACCGACTAGCACTGTAAAGCACGCCCACAAACAGCAGCCAGCAAGCGCCCAACGCCCTCCATTCCCGCGAGTCACGAACGCCTGCAAGATATAGCGCGATTGCACTGAGGGCCAAAAAAACCGGTGCGCTGGTCAGTGCCGAGGTCGATGCCAGCGCGGGTGCGTCCAGGTGAACCAACGAAGCACCAATGACAGATGCCAAGCCCAGCGTTCCCCAGGGCATGATTGCCATGCCGGTCAGTGCTATTCGTAGCGCGACCCGACGTTCGAAGAGACTGAGCAGCAGGGGCACCGTAGCGATCAACGACACGCCGAAGCCGGTCATCGCTTCGAGCAACGGTGCCAGTCCAAGGACGATAAACACTACTTGATCGCCGCGTCCAAGCCCCAGTGACCGCACCCATTGGCTAAGCGCCAGGTTGACGCCCATGCGCTCGATAAAAATCACGAAGACCAGACCTGGAACGATCACGAAAGCCGTACTTGCAAACAGCACGGCCGTATCTTGAGCGGCGGCCACCATACTGCCTTGGCGCCACGCGTCGGCAGCGCCGGCGAGCCAGAGCACCATGACTAATAGAGTGCCTGCAATGGCGGCGTGAACGGGCGGCCGGCGCAGCACGACGAGCATGGCTGTAACCAACAGGACAGGGGAAAGATGGAACAGTGCGAGCATGCCAATAATATCCTGTGTGTGTTCCCGATTAAGGCTGCGTACGCAGACTGCTGGCAAGATAATATTTCTCTTGGCTAGATAAAGGGGCGCAGTTTTCTGATAGTTTTCGAGAAAATTTCTCACGGGTTTACCATGGCAAAAAACGACGCTGCACCTGAATCGTTGGATAAATTCGACCGTGCCATCTTGGACCTCGTTCAGCGCGACAACACTATGCCGCTGCGCCTTATGGCCGAGCAGGTCAATCTTTCCACGGCCGCCGTTCAGCGCCGCATCAAGCGAATGGAAGAGGGGGGAGTCATCACGGGCAACGTAGCCATCGTGGATCCCACCGCCGTAGGACGGCCGATCACGATCATTGTGGAAGTGATGGCAGAGCGCACTAGCATCGAGGCGCTGGAGGCGATGAAGACACACTTCGCGGTGCCCGAAGTTCAGCAGTGCTACTACGTCACCGGCGAAGTGGATTTCGTCCTGGTGTTAACCGTTGGCAGCATGAAGGAATACCAGGCTTTGGCGCGGCGATTGTTTGCCGAAAATTCCAACGTTACCTGGTTCAAGACAATCGTGGCGCTGGACCGTGTGAAAGTCGGGCTTAATGTGCCGAGCGTGCCTGGGTAACCGCTCATTCAAGAGCGTCTTGCGGATCGAACCTCTTGAAATTAGCCAAGACAGTCGCCCTGATAGCGGAAGGGAAAGGTATTATATAGTGGTTAATTTTGGACGCTCTTAGTGTCCGCTATTGGCCGCTTTCTGCCTGTCGCGGTGCCGCTGAGCGACTCTGCGTGAACACCGTGTGCACCAGGACGGCATCCGGTCACACCCAGCAAACAGCGGGCCGGCGCTGGATCAGGGAGGAGCGTCATTTGTACATAGGTGAACTTGCCAAGTTGTCGGGGTGCACTCCAAAAGCCATTCGTTTGTATGAGCAATCGGGCCTGCTGAGCCCTCAGCGCCATGGCAGTTACGGGTTGCCCCAAGGGACAGACTCAAGCGCTGGTGTCATGTCAATCGAAGGTGACAGCACAGGACCAGGTACTTCAAAGATCATCGGTTTTGTGAAATCAAACCACCCATGTATTGATTTAAATCGCGTAAATCCTTAACGCTCCATGAGTGCGGCGATAGCTTTACTCCATTCTCACGCAAGGTTCTTGGAATTAAGTCGCCATTTGGGCGAAGTATTATCGAAGATACAATCACGCCCGGATAATCAGTTAATCGTTTTTTGAAAGCGGACGTTGTTAGATCAGGTGTAGGCGGATTGCTTTTATTAGCCAGCGGTCCTGTTGCTTTGAGATCCATTCCGTGGCACATGCTGCATCGCTGTAGATAGAGATTTTTTCCATTAGCATTATCCGCGAAGGATAGTGATGTTTGAGTCAGCGATAAAATTCCTAGCGAAGCGATGAATAATATTTTCATTGTTTTTATCTTCCTTGATGGGATCGGCGTCGATTGGACGCGATTTGCAGTGTGGGAAAGATATCAGCCATCGCGTCGGCACACACAGTCATTCCTGATGCCCATTAAATCAACACGTTTTCCCGGCGCATCCCGGTGACCATTCTTGGCCGATTTCTTCCTGTCACGATGGGCAGAAAACGACCCATTATAGCGGCCGGTCATAACCGACAATATTCGTCATACACGTCCTACATGAGGCTCACCATTTTCCAGTTGAAGTATCGACTCCAAATGCGCTCTATGCCGCGGTCATCAGTCCACGTCTACACTCCAACATCTACCTGAAGTGTCGGAGGCATCATGAACTTCATTCTCTGGATCATTCTTGGTACAAGCGGCCCACAGCCCGCTCGAGCGGTCGACCATGCTGAGTACGAGAATATGGAGGCGTGTCAGCACGCAGCCGATCAGATCAAGGCATCACTTGAAGGGGTGCAGTTCCAGATCCACACCATCTGCACACCCAAGGGCGATACAAAATAACGCGTGATCTTCAGGTGCCCCTGCTTGCCACGAAGGGCCGCTCCCGACTTAGTGCCGCCACCCTCATGGGCAATAGCTAGCTATCTTGGCTGACCTTTGTGTGCTGAGCGGACACCACTTGGTTCAGGATGCCTTCAACATACTGAGCCTTAAGTTGATTCGCTAATGGGCCGAGAATTGGATTGCCATTGAACCCCACTAAGAAACCGTCAATGGTCTCCGTAACCCAACGCGTCGCTGCTTCGACGCTGGACGGGACGGCAGGGTCAAAATTGATCGTTTCCAGTTCCTGGTCGAGACGCTTCAACACCGGTTCCGCTTCCCGCAATTGCGCGCGAACTACATTAAGGTTCGAAAGCATTGTTCGCCATCTTGAGTAGTTGGCTGACTTAAAACTGAATCAGCCCTCATTTCATAGACGCATCTGAAGGACTGCTTTTGGCCGATTGTTGCCTGTCGCGAAAGGCGGAAAACGACCAACGCGGTTGTTTCGTTGTTTGTTATGGCATGTCATGGCTCAACGAGTTGCAAACATCCCTGTTGACAGGCTGTGAGAATCTCTTGCGCCAATTGGTCATCGGCCACAGCTCGAGCCAGTGCCAAGCCACCAATCATCCCTACGGCAATTTGCAGAGCATGCTGGCGTGTATTCGTCTCTGTCGTTGTTTTCAGCCCGGACTCTAGACGTGTGATGAAAGCTGCGAGCACTTGGGTGTAGCTCTCCTGGATGGCTCCGTCCTGCTGAGCAGCATCATTGACCATGAAGGCTAACGGACAGTGCATGCGGCTTGCATCCCGATGGTCCATGCGGAGATAGTCTTTCACTACCTGCTGCAAACCATCTTTACCAGCCTCTTCGAGTATCGCGCCCCCCGCGTTGGCGGCGTTTCTAATAGCTTCGGTGTAAAGCTCCGTTTTGGATGCGAAGTGACTATAGAAGGCCCCCCGGGTCAATCCTGCACTCTCCATAATCGAGTCGATACTGACTTTTTCGAAACCCTCCAGTGCGAAGAGTCGCGCGGCGCTATCCAGAATCATCTGTCGAGTGGTTGCGCGCTGTGTAACAGGCCAGGGCATACGTATTCTCCTCAGTAAAGCGTGAGATGGAGTATGACAAAACGTGACTTTATGTTCTTGAACATAAAGTCACACCGACCAGAATTGTCGACTCTTCCCTCAAGGAGCTACACATGAGATTACACATACTGGGACCTGGATTTAGCACCTTCGTACGTAGTGTCAAACTTTACTGTGAAGAGAAAGCGCTGGATTACACACACGGGATGCACGTGGATGGTAATACGATCAGGTTCCACGGCCCTGAACACATGGCACTGCATCCTTTTGGCAAGGTCCCGGTATTGCTGCATGGAGAGCGGAGCGTAATTGAAACAACCACCATTTGCCGCTACTTGGATGAAGCCTTTGCGCATACTTCTCCAAGGCCCGCTGACTTGGCCCAGAAGGTGAAGGTCGATCAGTGGTCCGCTACCTTGGCGATGTATGCCGATGATCGACTGATACGTCGTTATCTTTTACTGCTTGTTTCACCTGCGCAGCCGTCAGGCCCAATCGATAGAGACGCCGTGGCTATCGCCGAGCCCATGGCTATCCAGACACTTGGGCTGCTGGCGAAGCAATTGGACGGGCAGCAATTTTTCTGCGGGGCGGACTACAGCATGGCGGACGCCATCCTGACGCCAATGCTCGATTACTTGGAACGCGTGCCCGAAAGTGCACAATGTCTGAAAAAAACATCAAATCTTCGTGATTATCTTTTTCGCATGCGATTGCGCCAGTCAGGGCTCAATGTGTTGACCGAGCCGAACTTTAGTTAATGCAGAAATTGATGGACTTATAGTTCGCCCAAGGGCCGCTTTTGGCAGATTACTGCCTGTCGCGAAGGGCCGCAGTCGACCCATAGCTGACCTCCAGAAAAGTCAGTCGATCGTGTTGATGCCAGCAATTTTGCCTCGCACAAGGTCCTATCTGATTCTCACGATAACCATGCACCAGGTGCCCGTTCACGGCGCTTTCTGGACAAGCAATTTTTTTTGAATGAGCTAGTATTTGATTGGCTCGCTTTGCCAGTCGCTATCTGATCGGCTCACCACCGAGTGGCTGGCAAGGCGGACTCTCGAACTCGAATAGTTTTGCAATTTCGACAGGCCGCTATTGGCCGATAGCGGAGTTTCCTCACCTCTCGCGGTCGATTCAATACTTAGGTCAGCTGTCGTACTCCTAGGCCCAGAATCAGACCACCGCACAGGCGATCAATCACTTTCCGAGCCTTCTGATACGTCGAGGAAATCCTTGGTTGCGACAAAGCCACCGCAACCAGTCCATACCAGGTCAGCGAAACGACCACCACAACCGCCAGCATTGAGACGAAGGTGCTGACCGAGGGGTGGGCGGGGGCTGCTGCTGAAAAGACGGCGGCGTAGAAGGCCATGGATTTAGGATTGCCGATGTTGGTGACGACACCCTGAAAGAAAGATTTCCGGACGCTGCCAGCCGTGCCCTCACAAGGCCGTAAGGCGGGATGCTTGCCTGCTTTAACGATCAGGCGTACGCCAAACCACATCAGGTACGTCGCCCCCATGATCTTCATAACCAGTACTGCCCATGGGAAGGCTGCAAACACAAGGCCCAGGCCTGTGATCGCACAGCCAGACCAGAGCAGGTTCACGGTCACTATACCGGCGACTAAGGCCAACGCCTCGGCACGTGTTGCGGCTACTGCCTTGTGAACAACGGCGACGAAGTTCGGCCCCGGAATCACTACGCCCGCCAGATAAACCCAGAAAACAGTGAGCACCGCAGAACTGTCGAACATTTCGATCCCTCTTAGCGCTGATCGGTATCAGCGTCTGGTTGAAGATTTCATCACGTTTTTCGACCGCGAGAGCTTCCATGCTAGCGAGCGAAGGGGCCGACAGTCAGACACAGATTCCACAATAAACTCCGATACAGTGACCTTTTTTGCTAAGTAAACCCTGCCCGGCAATGCGGTGGTCAGGGATCGCTTTGGCCTGGCGAGGAATGCTTCGCTGTTAAGGGCGGATGTGTACTGTCGGCAGTGTCCGCAATTGGCCGATAGCTGTCACTCTGGCGCCATCATCACTGCGAGCGTCATCTTGATGAATTCTTCGTTCTTGTCGATGGCTTCAAGGGCTCCGCGCACGTTGTCGGCGACGTCGGCTGAGCCGCGCTGCTCGACCCAGTTCGAAAGCTCCATGATGACCGCTTCCAAGGCGAGCTGGTTTTCGTTGATTTTGTACAGCAGGGATGGGAGCAGGTCAGAGTTTGGCATCGCGAATCCTCCGTGGAGACTTCAGCGTAGCATCGGGAAATAGTGCATGTAGAGGTTGGTGTTCGTCGGCAGGACGCCGGGGAGGGGGAATGTAATGCTGACATAAAGCTGTCATTGCATAGCCAAACTGAGCCATACAAACCCCAAAGGGGGATTTTTGAGGGCCTGAAAGCCGCAGCCTGCGCGGCCCTCAGGGTTGCCCTTCAAGATGATGAACCTGGATCGCTTCGATCTAAAATAGGAGAAGTTGTCGTAACGTTGGTATTGCCGGCAAAAAGTCTCCCGGCTCGCCCTCCGGCTCCTGCATCGGCGGAGGGCATTCAGCGACCATAAATCTTGGCGATCGTGGTCCATTCTTTGTGGGCGAGTTGCTTGGCTACCCACATTGGATTCTCGCCCGCAGATAACCTTTATCTATCCGGTTTCTGGTCCGCCAGGTAGTTATTGGTCGATCCATATCAGGCACAACGCTGCGGCAGCGCTGAACATGATTGACTGTCGAGTTGGACTTTCTCCGACGAACGATATCGATTAAATAAAAAGGCCCGCTGATTAGGCGTAATGCTGTTCACTTAAGAGATAGACCAAACAATAAGCTCCCTCGCCACAGATACAGTGTTCGTCCTTAAGTGAGCTGCATTACGCCACTAAGCAAGCCCAGCACGTAAACGCCAATGCGATGAGCCAACAGGTTGATTACGATGTCGAAGATGAACTCCATTTTTGATCCGCGTATTTCCTTGTCGGTTTTTCTACGCACATCCGAAAGACTATTCTGGTCGATGGAATGCTTAAGTAGCTGTTGCGATTGGCCATTTCTCGCCAAGCTTGGAGTCACCATAGGTTTTGATGACCTCAGAGATGATGACTTGATAACCGGCAAGCCAATTTTCCTGGGCAGCCTTTGCCTCCAGGTGACGGGGATGCTCAACCAATATCTGAAGTGCTTCGAGAGAACTCCAGTAGTACACATTGGAGAAGAGGCCAGTCTGTGGATTCTCCCAAGCTTCTTCGCCAAGGTAACCAGGGATCGATTTTGCGATTGCAGCGATTTCCTGATCGAGTCGGTGGAAGGCTTCATCAAACTGCTTTTTGGCAAAGATGAACGTTGAAGAGTACATAGGCTTTGCTCCTTTCGCGGCGTTTGGTTGCCGATGATTGGACTGACCGGACTTGGGTATGCCTCAAACCTATGCTGGCTGGTTGGCTTCCCAGCTATCAGTAGACGATGCATCTGGCGTAATGTTTTCCGCCGATTGTGTCTGATAGCGTTCCTTGTCCATGCGTAACTCCTTGTTCGGCTTGAGTGTCGCGCTAGAAACGCGACATGAGGTGAGGAGGAAAAGCGACATGACTTTTGCGCCCATTACTGGCGCATTAGCGGCGCGCCCATGGTCTGCTTTTGGCCGTTTTCTGCCTGTGGTGACCGGCAGAAAACGACCCAGGCTGTGTAAAAACGCAGGCACTGTTTTGAAGTCTGCGTCGCTACGTAAAATCTGCCAGTGATTGGTTAATCAGCGGACCTGAAATTTGCGTAGGAATGCGATTTTCATTCAGGTTCTGACCATCAAACCTGTTCTAAAACGTTTTTACACAGCCTCGACCAAAAACGGCCGGTGGTACGGCCGTAATGAGATTAGGTAGTGACTACAAAAATAGGGGCGATTCACGTTTAAATCGAAATTTCGCAAAATTGTGGTCCGCCCCTTATTGGCGGGCGGTAATTTGCTACCTGCGCCCCCTGTATTCCGGAGGACGCGTTTCAGCCTATTGCGATTCGCCGCCAGAGGTAGTCGTCGTAGTTTTCAAGTATTGATCCAGCGGTATCAGCAGATTTTTGGCTTGGCCTAGCTCATCCGAAAGTGTCTGGGCTGTTGTGATCATGTTGGCGGTTAAACCCCTGGTCGCTGCAATGTTACTTTTGGCTTTGTTTGTGGGCGAGTTGTCCATGGTTGCCGACTGTATAAGCAGAGCTAGGCCGAGATTTTTGTCCACCTTCACGCCATCGCCGCGCATATAAAGCATGCCCAGATTACCGACGGCGAGCGCATCGCCTTGCGCTGCTGCCTTGCGATACCACTGATTGGCCTGCGCAAAGTCCACGGCAGTGCCACGACCGTTTTCATACAGCACAGCGAGATTGTATTGCGCGTTGGAGTTGCCTTGCTGCGCAGATTTTTCATACCAACTAATTGCTTGTGTTTCGTCCTTGGCGACCCCGATGCCCTGCTCGTACATTAGAGCCACATTGAACTGGCCATCGGCGTTGCCTGTGTCCGCAACGGTGCTAAATTCCTTAAATGCCAGCGGCAAGTCACCGGCTTGATAGGCCGTAACGCCTTCCTCTAAGCCGGCTTGCGCCGGTCCGCTCAGGAAGCTGAAGATCGTCACGAGCGCTAGGGCTGTAGTGGAGTGAAGTATTCGATTCATCGCTATCATGTGAAAGTCTCTGGTTCGTTGGTGAAGACCGCTGATCTATGATTAACACTTCTAATGACAACCAGAGGCAGACCACAGCTTAGGCTGTTACGGTTTAATCGTGGTCTATCCGTCGATACTACTGCCCTCACATCTTTTTCGCGAAACTTCTCCGGTCTTACCGGCCACCTCTCGCTACAGCCCAATGCCAAGCCTTCGCCCCGCAATTCTGCAAGTTGCGACCGGCTGTTTCTGGCCGATTTCTGCCTTCCACAATCGGCTGAAATCGACCCAGGCTGACGGTGGCGACAAACAAAAAATCGGCCGATAGCTGTCCGTCACGAAGGGCCGCAGTCAACTGATGCAGTCATTTGTGATCGTCAAGCGTATGCCAAAAAGTAAGGACCACCGTCGAGAGCTAGTCCTGCCACCGGAGTCCAAATTGGAAAGTATGTCATCCACTGTTCTGTCCCAGCCTGCTTGCCCAAGAGATGGGAAGCGACGACCGGACAAGCGAAGTGGCAAATGGCTATATACACTGAGTGCCACTCTCTGTGCGGCCGGGCTCTGGAAGGTTGCAAGCGGGCGCTCTACGGCGACACCGATGCGGACAGCACAACCGAGTTTGTCACCCGGTTCACCGGCGCAAGCACCTTGGCCATGAGCGAACTGAATGAAAATGAGTGCTGACCTACGTGGCCTCGACGAATTTCGATGCAATGCCCGGCGGCTTCACCTCGCCTGTTACTGATGACAAATAACAACACCGCCGCGTGGGTTGCCACTTGCGGCCCTGCATAAAGGAAAAATTGCACATGGCCGTGATAACAGGCACTACGAGCAATGATGATCTATTGGGGACAAGTGAGGCCGACAGCATTACCGGGCTGGCGGGGGATGACATTCTCGACGGCGGTGGTGGTGGTCAGGATACGGCTATCTATTCGGGCAACGCCGGCGACTACCGCTTCGGATGGAGCAACGGCCAACTGACGGTCACCGACCTGAATGTCGTTGGTGGCGATGAGGGTACCGATTACCTGCGCAATATCGAAAGCCTGCAATTCGCCGACAGGATTCTGAGCGTCAAGGCGGGCGGTGAAAGCCGGGTCAGTACGTTGACGCCGATGACTCAGGACAGTATCTCCATTACCGGGCTGGCCGACGGTGGGTGGCTGGTGTCCTTGCAGTCCTCTGATCCAGTCAATGGGAACGATATTTTAATCCAACGCTACAGTGCAGCAGGCGAGCGGTTGGGCGATGAGATTGCTGTCGCCCCTTCGCAATACAATCAGGAATACTCCGATGTCGCCGGGCTGGCTGACGGTGGCTGGGTGGTTACCTGGTACACCTATCTGCAGGTCGACACTGGCGACATCTATGCCCGGCGTTTCAACCAGGCTGGTGAAGCCGTGGGTGAACCATGGCGCGTCAATACCCACACGACTGAGAGCCAGAACAGCCCGGCTGTGACAGCACTGGGTGATGGTGGTTGGGTGGTGGTATGGATGTCGCGGGACGTCGCTGGCAATAACTTCACGATCGAGGCCCAACGCTATGACGCAGCGGGCATCGCTGTGGGGGGTGAAACCCAGGTCAACACGACGACAGGCGATAATCAGATCGTGCACTACAGCACTGACGTGACGGCCCTGAAGGACGGTGGCTGGCTGGTGACCTGGCATGCGAATCACCCAGACGAAAGCCGCTTCGATATCTATGCCCAGCGTTACGATGCAACCGGTAACAGGGTCGGCAGCGAAACTCAGGTAAACACCAACACGCTGGATGTCCAGTACATTCCTGCGGTCACGGCCTTGAACGATGGTGGCTGGCTGGTGAGCTGGTCATCCTCCAGCCTAGCTACCAATAGTAACGATATCTACTTCCAGCGCTATAACGCCAATGGTCAGGCGGTCGGCGGTGAAACCCTCGTCATAAACAGCCCTCACTATGCCACGCAGTCTCAGAGTCACTCCGATGTAACGGCATTGGCTGATGGCGGCTGGGTGGTGACCTGGGAATCGGGCGGCGAACAAGATGGCAGTGGGATGGCTATCTATGCCCAGCGCTACAACGCCGCGGGCCAAGCCGTCGGTGGCGAAACGCTGGTCAATACCACCACTGACGGCCATCAGGTTGCCGCTAAGGTCACGTCTCTGGAAGACGGTGGCTGGGCAGTGACCTGGGTGTCTATAGGACAGTCCAGTCATGTCAATGACGGCGTCTATGTCCAGCGCTTCAGTGCCGATGGCACCGCGGTACGGCTGGAGGTCACTGGCGGGAGCGGTGATGACACGCTGAACGGTCAGGGTAACATGCTGTTGGCCGGGGGCACTGGCAATGATACTTATGCAGTGGGCGACAGCCTGATTCAACTTCGTGAAGAGCTGGGTGCCGGCACTGACACGGTCAAGTCGGCTGTGAGCTGGGTGCTGGGAGCCAACCTGGAGAACCTGACGCTTACAGGGACTTCAACGATCAATGGCACCGGTAACGGCCTCGCCAACACGCTGACCGGTAACGCCGCCGCCAATACGCTCAACGGCGGTGCCGGCGCCGATGTGATGAGCGGCGGCCTGGGCAATGACATCTACTACGTCGACCATGCCAGCGACGTGGTCAACGAAACCTCCGCCACCGGCGGCGTCGACACCGTCGTTTCCAGCGTCAGTCGCACCCTCGGCAACTACCAGGAGAACCTGACCCTCACGGGCAGCGCGGCGCTCACAGGCACGGGCAACAGCCTCGCCAACACGCTGACCGGCAACGCCGCCGCCAATCACCTCTACGGCGGTGCCGGCAATGACTTTTTAAATGGCGCCGCAGGTATCGACAGGATGACGGGCGATGAGGGTTCCGACATCTACTACGTCGACAACGCGGCTGACGTCGTGGTTGAAACCAATGCCACGGCCAGCACCGGCGGCAGCGACACGGTCTACAGTTTTCTCAGCGCCTACACCCTCGCTGCCAATGTCGAGAATGGGCGCGTCCTCGCCACCGGGATCGCCGGCCTGACGGGTAACGGCCTCGACAACACCTTCTATGCCGGGGTCGGCAACAACGTCCTCAATGGTGGCACCGGCGTCGATACCGCCTCCTACCTCTATGCCACCAGCGCAGTCACCGTCAGCCTGGCCGTGACCACGGCCCAGGCCACCGTCGGATCAGGCGCCGACACCCTGATCGCTATCGAAAACCTCACCGGCTCCAGCTACAACGACACGCTCAGGGGCAACGCCGCCGCCAACCTGCTGAGCGGTGGTGCCGAAAACGATACGCTCGACGGTGGTGCGGGCAATGACGTTTTGAATGGTGGCACTGGCGCTGACGGGATGACGGGCGGTGATGGCTCCGACCTCTACTACGTCGACAACGCTAGCGACGTCGTGGTGGAAACCAATGCCACGGCCAGCACCGGCGGCAGCGACATGGTCTACAGCTCTCTCGGCGCCTACACCCTCAGTGATAATGTCGAGAACGGTCGCCTCCTCGCCACCGGGGGCGCCGCCCTCACGGGCAACAGCCTTAACAACACCCTCTATGACGGGACCGGTAATAACGTCCTCAATGGCGGCACCGGTGTCGACTCTGCCTCCTACCTCTATGCCGGCAGCGCCGTCACCGTCAGCCTGGCCGTGACCACGGCCCAGGCCACCGGCGGCTCAGGCGCCGACACCCTGATCGCCATCGAAAACCTCATCGGCTCCAACTACAACGACAAACTCACGGGCAACGCCGCGGCTAACTTGCTCAACGGTGGCAGCGGTAACGATACGCTCGACGGTGGGGCGGGCAATGACGTTCTGGATGGCGGCGCAGGCCTCGACCGGATGACCGGCGGCGATGGGTCTGACCTCTACTACGTCGACAATACGGGTGACGTCGTGGTTGAAACCAATGCAACGGTCGGCACCGGCGGCAGCGACACGGTCTTCAGTTCCCTCAGCGCCTACACCCTCGGCGCCAATGTCGAGAGTGGCCGCCTCCTCGCCACCGGAGACGCCGGCCTGACGGGCAACAGCCTCAACAACACCCTTTATGCCGGCGCCGGCAACAACGTCCTCAATGGCAGCACCGGTACCGACACGGCGTCCTACGCCTATGCCGGTAGCGCAATCACCGCCAGCCTCGCCGTGACCACGGCCCAGGCCACCGGCGGCTCAGGTTCCGACACCCTGATCGCCATCGAAAACCTCACCGGTTCCAACTACAACGACAGGCTCACGGGCAACGCCGCCGCCAACCTGCTGAACGGTGGGGGCGGGAACGACATCCTCATCGGCGGTACAGGCAAGGATGTCCTCACCGGTGGCGCCGGCAGCGACATCTTCGATTTCAACGCCCTCGCTGAAACGGGGCTGACCAGCTCCACCTGGGACATCATCACCGACTTCGTCCGGGGAGCCGACAAGATCGACCTGTCGACGCTGGATGCCAACACGGCGACGACCACCAATGACGCCTTCAGCTCGGTCATCGGCAGTACCGCTGCTTTCAACGCGGCCGGACAGTTGAAGGTTTCAGGGGGCGTGCTGTATGGCAATACCGATGCCGACAGCGCCGCCGAATTCGCCATCCAGATAGTCGGTCTCAACAGCGCGACCACGGCGGACTTTATACTTTAATTTGCGGATCTGGCATCTGGCAGGGTGACGCGGAGCGGGTCACCCTGGATTTTCCAGACGTATCTGACTGTCTCCTTTTGGGCGTTTTATGCCCGTCGCGAAAGGCAACTAACTGCCAGAAACAGTCATTCGTGATCGTCAAAGCATGTCATCCACTTCTCTGTCTTGATCTGCTAGCCCAAGGCGAAGGCCACTCTGCCTCCATCAATACCGATTCAACGAATCCCGGCAAACCAAACAGGCTGATCTGCAGTAGTTTGCCTGGTATAGCGGCAATGCATTGCCGGCATATTCCCCCATGAGAGGCGACAATCGGGCAAGCACGATGGCAAATGGCTATATATAATGAGTGCCACTATCTTTGCGGCCGGACAGTAGCAGGTTGCATGCGGGGCGCTCTACGGCGACACCGATACGGGCAGCTCAGCCGAGTTGGTCACCCCACTCACCAGCGTAAGCACCTTGGCCATGAGCGAACTGAATGAAAATGAGTGCTGAACTACGTGGCCTCGACGAATTTCGATGAAATGCCTGGCACCCCGCCCGTCATTGATGACAACGAACAATACGGCCGCGTGGGTTGCCACTTGTTGCCGTGATTAAAGGAAGAAACATGGGCGTGATAAGAGGCACTACGAACAACGATGTTCTGGTCGGGACAATTGAGGCCGACAGTATTACCGGCCTGGAGGGGGATGACATTCTCGACGGCGGTCTAGGTCTGGACACGCTGGAAGGCGGCAACGGGGATGACACCTACATTCTCAATAAAATCCCCGTACTGAAGTCTGAATTCACCAATGTATCGGGGCTTTTGATTTCCGGCGTCATGGAGTCCATGTATTACCCAGTGGACAATCAACGGCAAATCGACGCGATCTACTTTTCCGAATCATCCGGACTGTATTGGGGTCTAGGCACCTACTACTCCTACTCCCGTGGCAACCCCTTGGTCACCGAGTGGTTTTCCTTTGGGGCTCAGGGGGGAATAGCCTCCCTACGGGGCGCCAGCGACAGCTTCCTCTACAACTACCACGTAGTCCAAGACCAGATATTGCCGGACAGCGGTGGTACCGATCTGGTCAAGTCCAGCCTGCCCAGCTACACCCTGGGCAGCACCCTGGAAAACCTGGAGCTGACAGGCAGCGAAAATATCAATGGTGATGGTAACGACCTGAACAACCGGCTGACCGGCAACAGCGGCAAGAATACCCTGATGGGCTACGGTGGCGACGATGTCCTGGACGGAGGCGCGGGTGCCGACTCCATGCAGGGCGGCGATGGCGACGATGTCCTGGATGGAGGCACAGGTGCCGACTTGATGCAGGGCGGCGACGGGGACGACACCTATTACGTCGATAATTCCGGCGATGTGGTCAGCGAAACCAGCACAGGCGGCGTTGACCTGGTCGCCAACTCCCTCGCCAACTACGTGCTCGGTGCCAATATCGAGAGTGGCCGCATTCTCTCGACCGGAACCTCCAATCTGGGCGGCAACGCTCTCGACAACGTACTCTACTCAGGTAGCGGCAATAATAGTCTCTACGGTAATACAGGCTTCGATACCGTTTCATATGAGTATGCGGGCGCTGCTGTCACCATCAATCTGGGCACCGTAACGCAAGTCACGGGTGGCTCTGGCACGGATACCCTGGGAGCCATCGAGGCGGTGATCGGAAGCCGGTTCAACGACACCCTGATCGGTAACTCGCAAGACAATACCCTGGATGGCAATGTCGGCCGTGATCTTGTCAAGGGAGAAGGCGGCAACGATACCCTGATGGCTGAAGGGGGATATTCGGCGACGCTGGAGTCGATTGAATACGGCACGACATACGATGAATCTGGCAATCTGATCAGCGGCTATGACTTCTGGTTCTACCACGGCGAAACCCTCGACGGTGGCACCGGCAACGATTTCGTCAGTTATGCCAATGCCCAATCGAGCGTGGTCGTGAACCTGACCAGCGGCTTTGGGTATGCAACGGGTGCCATTTCTGTGCTCAACAGCAGGCCCCCTCCGGAGACCGGCATAGGGAACTTCATCAACGACGTCGAGCAAGCCATCTCAGACTTTGCCGACCAGTTGTGGAGTATCGAAAACATCATCGGCAGTAGTTTCAACGATATTCTGACCGGCGATAATGGGGCCAATATCCTCAGCGGCAAGTCGGGTGCCGACACTTTGATCGGCGGACTTGGCAACGACACCTACTATGTCGACAACATCGGCGACGTCGTTACCGAAACCGATGAGACGCTCAGCAGCGGTGGTAGCGATACGGTCCATAGTTCTCTCAACGCCTACACCCTCG
Source organism: Pseudomonas sp. S2_F07 (assembly GCF_054668325.1). Lineage (NCBI taxonomy): Bacteria > Pseudomonadati > Pseudomonadota > Gammaproteobacteria > Pseudomonadales > Pseudomonadaceae > Pseudomonas > Pseudomonas sp. S2_F07. The sequence continues at coordinate 1,286,386 of NZ_CP162758.1, read as the reverse complement.
GCGCCAATGTCGAGAACGGTCGCCTCACCGCCACCGGGGTTGCCGCCCTCACAGGCAACAGCCTCAATAACACCCTCTTTGCCGGGACCGGCAACAATGTCCTCAATGGCATGACCGGCGTCGACGCGGTCTCGTACGTCTATGCCGGCAGTGCAGTTACCGTCAGCCTGGCCGTGACTACGGCCCAGGCCACCGGCGGATCAGGCTCAGACACCCTGATCGCCATCGAAAACCTCACCGGCTCCAACTACGACGACACGCTCACGGGCAACGCCGCTGCCAACCTGCTGTACGGTGGCGCCGGCAATGACGTTTTGAATGGCGGCGCAGGCCTCGACAGGATGACGGGCGGTGAGGGTTCTGACACCTACTACGTCAGCAGCGCCGACGACGTCGTGATTGAAACCAATGCGACGGCCAGCACCGGCGGCAGCGACACGGTCTACAGCTATCTCGACGCCTACACCCTCGGCGTCAATGTCGAGAGCGGTCGCCTCCTTGCCACCGGGGTTGCCGCTCTCACGGGCAATAGCCTCGACAACACCCTGTTTGCCGCGGCCGGTAACAACGTCCTCAATGGCAGCACCGGTGTCGACACGGCCTCTTACGTCTATGCCGGCAGTGCAGTCACCGTCAGCCTGGCCGTGACCACGACCCAGGCCACCGGCGGATCGGGCGCCGACACCCTGATCGCCATCGAAAACCTCACCGGCTCCAACTACAACGACACGCTCACGGGCAACGCCGCCGCCAACCTGCTCAATGGTGGCGCCGGCAATGACGTTTTGAATGGCGGCGCAGGCCTCGACAGGATGACGGGCGGTGAGGGTTCTGACACCTACTACGTCAGCAGCACCGGTGACGTCGTGATTGAAACCAATGCGACGACCAGCACCGGCGGCAGCGACACGGTCTACAGCTATCTCGACGCCTACACCCTGGGCGCCAATGTCGAGAACGGTCGTCTCCTCGCCACCGGGGTTGCCGCCCTCACGGGCAATAGCCTCGACAACACACTCTTTGCCGCGGCCGGTAACAACGTCCTTAATGGCAGCACCGGCGTCGACACGGTCTCTTACGTCTATGCCGGCAGTGCAGTCACCGTCAGCCTGGCTGTGGCCACGGCTCAGGCAACCGCTGGATCAGGCTCGGACACCCTGATCGCCATCGAAAACCTCACGGGCTCAAACTACAACGACACGCTCACGGGTAACGCCGCCGCCAACCTGCTCAATGGTGGCGCCGGCAATGACGTTTTGAATGGCGGCGCAGACCTTGACAGGATGACGGGCGGTGAGGGTTCTGACACCTATTACGTCGACAACATTCGCGACGTCGTGATTGAAACCAATGCGACGGCCAGCATTGGCGGCAGCGACACGGTCTACAGTTTTATCAGCGTCTACACCCTGGGCGCCAATGTCGAGAACGGTCGCCTCCTCACGACCGGGGCCGCCGCCCTGACGGGTAACAGTCTCGACAACACTCTCTATTCCGGAGCCGGCAGTAACGTGCTCGATGGCAGCACCGGCGTCGACACCGCCTCCTACCTCTATGCCGCCAGCGCCGTCAGCGCCAGCCTGGCCGTGACCACGGCCCAGGCCACCGGTGGATCAGGCTCCGACATCCTGCTGGGCATCGAAAACCTCACCGGTTCCAACTACAACGACAGGCTCACGGGCAACACCGTAGCCAACCTGCTGAACGGTGGCGCCGGCAATGACACTCTGCAGGGTGGGGGCGGGAACGACATCTTGATCGGCAGTACAGGCAAGGATGTTCTAACCGGTGGCATCGGAAACGACATCTTCGATTTCAACGCCCTCGCAGAAACGGGGCTGACCAGTTCCACCTGGGACATCATCACCGACTTCACCCGGGGAGCCGACAAGATCGACCTGTCGACGCTCGATGCCAACACGGCGACGACCGCCAATGACGCCTTCAGCTCGGTCATCGGCAGTACCGCTGCTTTCAACGTGGCCGGACAGTTGAAGGTTTCAGGGGGCGTGCTGTATGGCAATACCGATGCCGACAGCGCCGCCGAGTTCGCCATCCAGATAGTCGGTCTCAACAGCGCGACCACGGCGGACTTTATACTTTAACTTGCGGATCTGGCATCTGGCAGGGTGACGCGGAGCGGGTCACCCTGGATTTTTCAGACGCATTTGATATTCAACCGGTCGAACATAGAACGCTCAACTTCTATATTTCAGCGCCTCCACCAATGCAGAAAAGGCGGGAGACGCCTGGCGTCTGTTGGGGTAATACAAATGGTAGCCCTGAAACACAGGGCACCAGTCGGCGAGGACTTCTTTGAGTCGGCCGTCGGCCAGATAGGGTGCGACCAACTCCTCTGGTACGTAGGCCAGACCAACGCCATCAACGGCAGCATTGAGAACATGCATGATGCTGTTGAAAACGAGTTGCCCATCTGCCTTGACCGTAAACGCCTGGCCATCTCGTTCAAACTCCCAGGCGTAAATCGCCCCTGATGGCCTGTGTCGAATATTGACGCAGTCATGGGCCGTCAACTCATGGGGCGTCGCTGGTGCCGATTTGCGTTCGAAATACGCCGCAGATCCCACCACCGCCAACCGCCAATCCGGTCCTATGCGAACCGCAATCATGTCCTTGCTGATCGATTCACCCATGCGAATGCCGGCATCGAAGCGCTCCTCGACCACGTTGGTGAATCCATAGTCGACGTAGAACTCCAGTGTGATATCCGGGTAATTCTTCAAGAAACCTGCAAGCATCGGCCGAATGCACAACTCAATCTGATCGTCAGTGCAGGAAATACGAATCGTGCCACTGGGCTTGTCCCGTAATTCGCTCAAGGCTTCAAGCTCAACAGCGATCTGATCAAAAAGCGGGGCGATCGAGCGCATCAATCTTTCTCCCGCCTCTGTCGGCGACACATTGCGTGTCGTGCGGGCCAGCAGACGTATCCCAAGTCTTTGTTCAAGTGCCCGGATCGTATGACTCAGCGCAGAAGGTGTAATGCCCAGTTTGGCGGCGGCTTTGGTAAAGCTTTGATCGCGCGCCACTGCCAGAAAAGCTTGGAGATCGTTGACTTTGGTATTGGCCATTGCTGAGTTTTTCTCAAAACCACATGAAGATTACGCCTACTAATCAGGGTACCTCGAATCCGTCAAGCTCTGTCACCTATCTGGAATGGAGTACTGATGATGAGCGAGACACCTGTAACCCTCCCTGAAGCTATAGCAGCCTTGACCCCTCCAGGGCTTGATCGGCGCGAATTCGTAAAGGCCACCGGCGTCAGCATTGCGGCTCTGGGCATCCTTTCGGTCGCAGGCGGGTCGGCCTTCGCAGCTGACTCGAAAAATGCGGTCAGCCCGCCAGAGGGCGCCGACAATTTTTATAAAAGCGACAAGGTCACTGTGCAGAAGGTGACCTTCAAGAACTCATACAATCTTCAGATCGTGGGCAATCTTGTAACGCCCAAAAATCTGGCTCGAAACGTTAAAGCACCGGCGATTATCGTCGGTCATCCCATGGGAGCAGTCAAAGAGCAAAGCGCCATGCTCTATGCACAAAAGCTGGCGGAACAAGGCTTCATCACGCTGGCGATTGACTTGCCGTTCTGGGGAGAGAGTGAGGGCCTGCCTCGTAACCAGGTTGCCCCCGAAATGTATGCCGACGCATTCAGTGCCGCGGTTGACTACCTGGGTACGCGGGACTTTATCGATCGCAAGCGTATCGGCGTGCTGGGTATCTGTGGCAGCGGTGGCTTTGCCATCAGTGCGGCCAAGATGGATCTGCGTTTGAAAGCCGTGGCCACCGTCAGCATGTACGACATGGGCGCCGTCACCCGTCATGGTCTGGGGCGCTCAGTGACTGTCGAGCAACGCCAGGCCATGCTCGCCAAAGCCTGCGAGCAACGCTACGACGAGTTTTCTACCGGAACAATGCAATTTCTGAACTATCTGCCTACGCAGCCTGGCAAGGAAACCGACCCGGTAACTCGCGAGTTTTGGGACTTCTATCGCACGCCACGCGGTATCCATATCCCTCATGGCAGAACGTTGGAACTGACGCAAAACCGCGCCTTGACCAGTGAAGTCCGGTTCGTGAATTTCTATCCATTCAACGATATCGAGACGATTTCCCCGCGTCCGCTGCTGTTCATCGCTGGCGATCAGGCGCACTCCAGAGAGTTCAGCGAGGACGCCTACCAACACGCCGCCGAACCCAAGGAACTGGCCTGGGTTCCCGGCGCGGGTCACGTGGATCTGTACGACCGTGTGAACTTGATTCCCTGGACCAAACTCACCGCCTTTTTTACCCGGCACCTGACGGTGGTTGGATAAAAGGCAAGTGCTTCTGCCAACAACTATTGGAAGAGAGGTTTTTGAATGACGGCTCAAGTATTCGACACCCCGGCAGGTGATGCTGTCGGCACGCCGGGGACTGGGGAACTGCCGGCTTACTGGAGTGGCATCTTTGCGATGACACTGTGCGTATTCGCTCTGATCGCTTCGGAGTTCATGCCTGTCAGTTTGCTTACGCCGATTGCATCGGATCTGCAGATCAGTGAAGGACTGGCCGGGTATGGGATCGCCGTCTCCGGCGCCTTCGCGGTGCTGACAAGCCTTTCGATTTCCAGGCTTGCGGGATCAATGGACCGCAAGACGCTGTTACTTCTACTGACAGGAATTATGTGCGCGTCGGGGCTGGTGGTCGGTCTGGCGCCAAACTATACGGTGTACATGATTGGTCGTGCGCTGATCGGCGTGGTGATAGGCGGGTTCTGGTCGATGTCGGCGGCAATGGCCATGCGCCTGGTACCGTCCCATAGCGTGCCCAAGGCCCTGGCAATCTTTAACGGCGGCAATGCTTTGGCAACCGTAGTGGCCGCACCACTGGGAAGCTATCTGGGGAGTGTCATCGGTTGGCGGGGTGCTTTCTTCTGCCTGATTCCGGTAGCGATCGTCGCGTTGATCTGGCAGTGGATCAGCCTGCCAGCCATGACGGTGGCGCCGCGCAAAGCAGGCGCTGGCAATGTCTTTCGATTGCTCAAGAGCCCATTGGTCAGTTTTGGCATGTTGAGTGTGGGTGCTTTTTTCATGGGGCAGTTTGTACTCTTCACCTATCTGCGCCCGTTCCTGGAGACCGTTACTGGTGTAGATGTCTCCATGTTGTCGCTGATCCTGCTGGTCATCGGCGTGGCGGGTTTTGTCGGGACCATCCTGATCGGTACTTTCCTGAAGTTCGGCATGTATCGCGTCCTGGTCTGCATTCCACTCTTGATGGCCGCCATTGCACTTTCCTTGATTGTCCTTGGCGGCGGAGTCGTGGCAGCTTTTGTATTGCTGGGGCTGTGGGGCCTGATCGCGACGGCAGCACCTGTGGGGTGGTGGTCGTGGTTGGCCAAGGCGTTACCCAAGGATGCTGAGGCGGGTGGCGGCCTGATGGTGGCAGTCATTCAGCTATCCATTGCTCTGGGCTCTACCCTCGGCGGCCTGCTGTTCGACGGGAGCGGTTATCGCATGACATTTCTCGCAAGCTCTATCTTGTTGGTTCTCGCCACAGTGATGACCTTTTTCACATCGCGAAACCAGGCTTGACAGAAGGCAGATTTGAGTAAGTCAGGCAGCAGTCCGTAATTTGCCAGATCGGATTTGATCCAACGTCTGCTATTGGCCGGTTGAATCCACAGTCGTTTTCTGCCTGTCGTGACAGGCTGAAAACTGTCCGCGGCAAGCCAATTGCAGTCCTCCGCGAAAAACTACAATCGAACAGCGGTTTTCGAATATGCCTATAAATCCCTAGACGGCTCACTCCGACGGCATTTGATTGTAGATAAGAATAGGAATTTCAACTGACAACTGTGGCTTGCGGAAAAAATGCACTTCAGAAAAATGCAAATTAACCGACATAGCAGGGGGAGCTTTATCAATCATGCCAAGGAACATCCATGCGATACCCACTTAAATTCGGTGCAATTGCAGTAACAATCGCATTCATAGCGGGGTGCGGTCCCAAACCACCTGGCTGCGACAACGAAACGGTAGCAAACATTATCGGCGATGATGTCAAGAGCCAGATTCGGCAAGTACTCATCGACAACGCTAGACCTATGGTAGGCGGGCCGAAGGTAGACGAAACGGAAATTCAATCCATCCTGTCGGAGTTCAAACCCAAATTAATAAGCACGCGTACCACCAAGGTCGATGCTGCGATCAACAAAAGTTATTGTGCCGGGAAAATAGCTTTCGATGTCTCGAAAGATGCACTCTCGCGCGCGACAAAAGGAATGGACCACAACAACCTCGATAGCTCAATGAATTTACTACTCATGGGGGTTTGGACGCATTCTCCGAATGGAGATTTCGACGCATATGGAGCCAAAGCAGGCATTAAAACCGGAGAGCGTGAATATGCTCAGGACATCGAATATACCGCGCAGCCTACAGATAATGGCGATCAAATGTATGTCGAGTTCAGTAAGTCACCGACCGTTACATCCTTTTTAGCGCAGCTGTCGTCAGCAGCCATCAACGGGAACCGACCTCCGAGACTAGCTCAACCAGTACCAGTTGCTAACAGCACAGACCCCGATAAATGCGTCGAAGGTAAGGTCGCAGAATTCCGTAGGAGCCAAGGTGAGGAAGCCCCTGTGATGAACGATATGCTCGAAGAATGGGAGCAGGATTGTGCTAATGGCCGGTAACTTTTCTAGCCGGAGACAAAATCGTATCGGTTGAGTCTGCACGAAAAGAGACTTTGAGGATGATCGCCCAATCTATTGGGTAATTGTCGAGAGAAAAAAGCCTCCGCACGCTCAGCGTGTGGAGGCTTTTTCCAATATGCGTTGATACCCTTTCTTTTAGCGGTCTGCATCATCCTTGATTTAGGTTGACTGACTTCCTCAGGGCGTGAAGCGGACTGTCGCCTGGGCGAACTCTGAGCGGTTTGGTATTCTCGACAGGAATTCAATATATGAAATTAATGAATTTCTATTATCGCTGTTTATGACCTAAGTTGATTCAAGGACATGGAGAACCGCCCTTGAAATCATTAACACTCAACTCAGCTGAAAAGTTCGATAACACACGGGCCAATGAGTACGGACGACAGAGCCGAATTGCACTGGCAGGTTATGACGCCTGTCAGGACTTGGTGGCGTGCATGCTCGCGGCAAGCCTTGGAAATATGGGCTCGGCAAAAATACTGGTAGTCGGCGCTGGCGGTACGGCGCAGGAGATAATCGCGATGGCCAGGCTTGAGCCGGGCTGGCATTTCACCGCAGTTGATCCATCTGAGCCGATGCTTGAAACCGCGAAACAGCAGTTAGCCGTAAACAACGTGCTCGAAAGAACGGACCTGCATCTGGGGCACGTTGAAGACTTGGCGGCAGATGAGTCCTACGACGCAGCCACTTTGATCGGTGTACTCCATCATCTCGACGGGAATGATGCCAAAGGACAAATTTTACGATCCATTCGGGCTCGTCTGAAACCGGGGGCTGCGCTGATTGTCGCCGGCAATCAATATGCCTATGCCAGCCAGCCGTTACTCCTCGCTGCCTGGGGGCAACGCTGGCGGCAGCACGGAGCCAGCCCGGATGAAGTGAAGGTCAAGCTTGGTAAAATTCTTCAAGGAGCTGACCCTCCACATTCTGAGGCGGCGGTGCAGAAGCTTTTGCATGACGCGGGTTTTGGGGACGCTACGCGTTTTTTCAGCAGCCTGTTCTGGGGTGCTTGGTTGACGTGTAAATCAGTCTGAACAGCGATGTGATAGGCCGTTTCTGGCCGATTATGGCTGTCGCGACCGAGAAAAAGTGAGAAAACCCGTCTCGTTATGGGGGCGAAACGATGGTTGTCGCCCCCTGAAGCCTTGACCAGACCTAGCCCTGTTATTGCTTAAGCTGCCAGGCTGTAGAGCCGGCCGCGGCCTTGAACTTCGCGCGGTTTTCCGGCGTGGCCGGTGGTTCCGAGTCGCCAAAAATCGCTTTGAGCCAGTGGCCATCGGTCGGGTTCGGGAAGATGATGAACTTGCGACCGAACTGCTCCTTATCTTCGATCATGAGGCTATTGCGTTGTTTAACGTCAGCAACGTAGTACTTGCGCTTGAAGTCGTTGAGGTTGTCACCCAGCATCACCACGACATCGTAATCCTTGGCGATCTCTGATTGACGTGGCTCCTTGTTGGAGCTTTCACGATAAACCGTCAGGTGTTTATCATCGGCAAACGGAAGATTGTTTTTCCGAAGATTCGCCAAAGCGTATTCGAAGGTTTTTTCGCCCTGGTCACGGCTGGTGACGTAAAAAACCTCAACACCCTTTGATTGCGCATAGTTCAAGAAATCCACCGCGCCAGGCGTGGCAACCGGACCATTGTCGGCCACCCATTTATCCCATGCGGCGTCGTCGAAAAACTCTTTGTCGGCATTGATCATATAGCCCCAATAGCTGTTGCTACTGAGCACGGTGTCGTCGACATCGCTGATGATCGCTAACGGTCGGTCGCCCGCTTTGTGGGCCTGGAGGGCTCGATCCAGCTGCATTCTTGCTACGTTGAACCCTTGATAATAAAGCGCTTCAAACTCGGCGGCGGTTTGCTTCCAGGCAACGGCAGCCGTTAAAAGATTTGAAGGTGGGCTGGCGACGTCCTCGGCAAAGCTGGGAGTCCCATGAAGCATCAGCAGAGAGAGGAACAAGGGGGAGATTAGGATTTTCTTTGTTTTTATTTTCACATTCGAGCCCTTAGAACACGGATTGAACAACTGTGGCAAATGCTGCCAAGGTGTTCTATATCAGCCCGTGTTTGAGCTCAATGCGGGTGTCGCATTTCTAGATCATTCGGGCGTAATTCCTGTCATTTATCTGTAATAAATTCGCAATGAGCTGAGTCAGCACCCGTGTCAGGAATACTTGCGAGTGACCGAACGAGCGCTTTTTGGCCGATTCTGTTGAAAAAGTCGGTTCTTCCAGACCGCCTGCATACGGACCGCTGACAATGCCTTTTTTTGCGCGCCGCTACGCGAAATCTGAGCCGGGAGTCCTCCGCTCAATGCAAAGATTTTAATCTCAAGCGTGTACTTTTCTACCGTGAAAACCATGGCCGACTTTTCAACAGAATCGGCCGATCCGTGCTGCTCGACCCAGTTCGACAGTTCCAGGATGGCAGCTTCCAGGGCGAGCAGGGAAGGGAGTAGGTCAGAGTTTGGCATCGCGAATTCTCCGTGGAGATTTCAACGTAGCAACGGGCAATAGTGCATGAAGGGACTGGTGTTCGGTCGGCAGGACGCCGGAGAGGGGGTACGCAGACATAAAGCTGTCATTGATGGTATGCCCTCGGCTGTGGGTTTGTATCCGCAGGTATCCGCAACGCCCGCCGTTACCCGGGCATACAAAACCGCCGTTTCCCGACACCCGGGCGATACACGGCGGCCTTCCAATGGAACCACCGGCATCGCGCCACTTTCGGCGCGACCTGGCGTGGTTCAATTGGAGGAAAGACAATGTTGCGTACCCACACCCGTCACACCCTCGGCAAGCTTGGTCTGGTCCTGGCCGCCGCCGGGCTCGCCACCTTCGCGGGTTTCTCTCAAGCCCAGGAAGCTCAGCCGGCCCCGGCGATGAAAAGCTGGCAGCAGGGCCTGCATCGCACCGACCTGGTACGTGAAGACCTGGGCGCCGCCAACCGCGAAGTCCTTCAGGTGCTCGTGGACTTCGATCCGGGCGTGACGTCGCCCAGACATGCTCACCCCGGTGTCGAGGTGGCGCACGTGATCAGCGGCACCTTCGAGTATCAACTGGAAGGGCGGGCACCGGTGACGCTCAAGGCCGGTGATTCGTTGTACATCCCCGAAGGCGTTGCCCATGTGGCGAAGAACGTGGGCCAGGGCAAGGCCTCGGAGCTGGCGACCTACATCGTGAACAAAGGCGAGCCGCTGCTGATCCTGAAGGAGTAGGCGCGCTACCGGGTCATTGCGAACTGCAAACCTCCCACACACAACCGCGCAGCCAGCGATGCGCCGGGTCGGCATCCATGCGCGGGTGCCACAGCATCGAAACCGTGATCGCCGGCGTGGGGAACGGCAGGGCAAAGCAGTGCATCCCCTGGCACAGGTTGCCGACGTGCCGCTGCGGTACGCTGGCGACCAGATCTGAAGCCCGCGCCAATGCAATCGCCGAAGAGAAGCCGGCGACAATGGTGGCGATGTCCCGCCTCAGTCCCAGCTCATTCAAGGCGTCGTCCATGACGCCTTTTTCGTGGCCCCGGCGCGAGACCAGGATGTGCCGGGCGGCGGCATAACGGACCGCTGTCATCTCGCCGCGAGCCAGTGGATGGCCCTTGCGCACGACGCCCACGAACCGGTCGCGAAACAGCATCCGGGTCCGCACTTCCGGGCTGGTGGATTCGCCGATCACACCGGTTTCCAGGTCCACAGAACCTTCGCGCAGCAGGGTGCTGTCCTTGTTCAGCTTCTGCACGAAACTCAGGCGCACACCAGGTGCGTCCTGATGGAGGCGGGCGATCAGGGGCGGTCCGAAATTTTCCACGAAGCCATCGCTGGTGCGCAGGGTGAAGGTGCGCACCAGTTGGTTGAGGTCCAGTGCCTCGGCGGGGCGCAGCACGGCTTCGGCGTCCTGCACCAACAGGCCGACGCGCTCACGCAGCTCCAGCGCCCGGGGCGTGGGAACCAGTCCGCGCCCGGCCCGCACCAGCAGCGGATCGCCGGTGGTTTCGCGCAACCGCGCCAGCGCCCGGCTCATGGCCGACGGGCTCAGGTGCAAACGCTTTGCCGCGCGGGCCACGCTGCCTTCTTCGAGCAAGACGTTCAGGGTGATCAACAGATTCAGATCGGGCATCGAATCAATTCCTGTGGGAGCGGGCTTGCTCGCGAAGGCGGTGTGTCAGCCAACGTTAATGGTGAAGCTGACGGCCTCTTCGCGAGCAAGCCCGCTCCCACACTGGGTTGTGGGTAGGTGGCGTTATATGCATGTATACAGTGCAAATGCTGCGTCTTCCGCCATGTTATGGCCAGGCTTAGGCTCGGGACAACCATTTGCGGAGTCGCGAGAAAATGAAGTCCATATCGATCCGGGGCGCCTTGGCCAGCCTGTCGTTATCCATGCTGCTGTCGTCCCTGGGCACCAGCATTGCCAGCGTGTGGGTTTACCGACATTGGCCGAGGCGTTTTCAGCGTCGTTCCAGGCCGTGCAGTGGGTGGTGCTCGCCTACTTGCTGAGCATCACCGCGCTGATCGTCAGCATCGGCCGGCTCGGCGACCTTCTGGGGCGGCGGCGCTTGCTGCTGATCGGCATTGCGCTGTTCACCGTCGCCTCGCTCCTGTGCGCCCTGGCGCCCAATCTGTGGCTGCTGATTGCCGCCCGGGCCTTACAGGGCGTCGGCGCGGCCACCATGATGGCGCTGACCATGGCGCTGGTGAGCGGGGCGGTGCCCAAGGAAAAAATGGGCAGCGCGATGGGCGTGCTCGGCACGATGTCGGCGATTGGCACCTCGCTCGGCCCGACCCTTGGAGGTTTTTTGATTGCCAATCTGGGGTGGCAGGCAATTTTTCTGGTCAATGTGCCGGTGGGTGTTTTGGCGATGGGGCTCACGCTCTACTTTTTGCCGAGTGATCGCAGTGAGAAGAGGGCGGATCGAGCGGGCTTCGATGTGCCCGGCACGCTGGTGCTGGTTCTGATGCTGCTGGCTTATGCACTGGCGATGACCCTTGGGCGTGGCACCCTGGGGCCGCTGAACATGACGCTGTTGCTGGCGACGGTTTTCGGGCTGGGCGTGTTTGTATTCGTCGAGCACACGGCCGAGTCGCCTCTGGTTCGATTGACGATATTCCGTAACTCGCAGATGAGCGCGGGATTGGTCATGAGCATGCTGGTGACCACCGTGGTCATGGCGACCATGGTGGTAGGGCCGTTTTACCTCACTGGCGCACTGGCGTTGGATGCAGCGAGTGTCGGGCTGGTGATGTCGACGGGGCCGTTGGTGGCGGCGCTGGCAGGCGTGCCGGCGGGCCGGTGGGTCGATCGTTTGGGCACGTATCGAGCCTGCACGACTGGATTGATCGCCATGTTGACCGGCGCTTGCATCCTGCCGGCCTTGCCAATGACGTTCGGTGTGCCCGGCTACATCGTGCCGCTGGCTGTCATTACCGCCGGTTATGCGCTGTTCCAGGCGGCCAACAATACCGCCGTCATGCTGGAAATCGAGGCGCGGCAGCGTGGTGTGGTGTCCGGATTGCTCGGCTTGTCGCGCAATCTCGGATTGATCACGGGCGCCTCGGTCATGGGCGCGGTGTTCGCCTTCGGCACGGCCAGCGGCGATATCCTGCAGGCGCAACCCGAGGCCATCGCGCAGGGGATGCGGTTGACGTTTGCGGTGGCTGCGGGGCTGATTCTCGTGGCCCTGGTGCTGGGCGCGATCAGCAAAATCGTTTCACGTCGCTTGATTGCGCCGTGCTGAAAAACGGCGCGACTGTCGTGAAAACGACCTGTTTGCGCTGAACGCGAAGCCTTGCGAGTTTTCTATTGAACGAGTGTTCAGTCTGGACTATGTTGGGGGCCACCTTCCCCCGGCTGGTTGCGGGCTTGCGTTTCTTCAATTCGAACGAGGCACTGGCATGCGGTTTTCACCCTTTGTTGAACGGATCAGTGGCCAAGGCGTTGCCGCCTGGGATATCCACTACGCGGCCAGCGCGGCACAGCGCAAAGGCGAGGACGTGATCATCCTCAGCGTCGGCGACCCGGATTTCCCCACCCCCGATTTCATTACCGATGCCGCGATCCACGCCTTGCGTGAAGGCGATACCCACTACACCGAAATCGCCGGTCGCCAAGCCTTGCGCGAGGCCATTGCCGGCCGCTACAGCCAACTGATCGACCGCGAACTGCAGGCGTCCAACGTCATTCTCACGGCCGGTGCGCAGAACGCCTTGTTCGCCACCTCGATGTGCCTGCTCGGTGCCGGCGACGAAGTGATTGCCTTCGATCCGATGTACGTCACCTACGAAGCCACGCTCAAGGCGTCCGGCGCCACGCTGGTGCGGGTGCCTTGCGCGGCGGACTCGGGTTTCCGCCTCGATGCCGCCGTGCTGGCCAAGGCCATCACCCCGCGCACCCGGGCGATTTTCTTCTCCAACCCGAACAACCCCACCGGGGTGGTACTGGGGCGCGAAGAGCTGCAAGCCATCGCCGAACTCGCCATCGCCCATGACCTGTGGGTGGTGGTGGACGAGGTCTATGAGAGCCTCGCCTACGAGCGTGAACACTTGAGCCTGGCGGCGTTGCCGGGCATGGCCGAGCGCTGCGTGGTGATCGGCAGCCTGTCCAAATCCCATGCCATGACCGGTTGGCGCATCGGCTGGGTCGTGGCCAATGAAGCCCTGGTCAATCATGTCGAAACCCTGGTGCTGAGCATGCTGTACGGCTTGCCCGGGTTTGTCATGGAAGCGGCGCTCAAGGCCGTGCAGTCCCATGACGACGTCACCCATGGCATGCGCGAGATCTATCGTCGGCGCCGCGACCTGGTGGTATCTGGCCTGGCGGATTGCCCGGGCATTAGCGTGCTCAACCCCGATGCCGGCATGTTCGTGCTGGTGGACGTGCGCGGCACCGGCCTGACCTCGCTGGAGTTCGCCTGGCGCCTGCTGCGCGAGGCCGGTGTCTCGGTGCTTGATGCGGCGGCATTCGGTGAGCCGGCCCAGGGGTTTGTACGGCTGTCGTTCACCTTGAGTGACGAGCGCCTGGCCCAGGCCTGCCAGCGCATTCGCGGCTTCGTCCAGGTGCTCAACGGTGAAGCGCCGCGGCCGGTGATCGGCACGGTGACCAGCACCGCCACCGTCGAACCGGTCGCCGCCAAGACCATGATCGAGGTCGATGGCCTGCACAAACGCTTCGGCAATATCGAAGTGCTCAAGGGCGTTTCCCTGACCGCCCGCGAGGGCGACGTGATCTCCCTGATCGGTGCCAGCGGCTCGGGCAAAAGTACCTTGCTGCGCTGCATCAACATGCTCGAAGTGCCGGACCAGGGGCGCATCCTGGTCGATGGCGAAAGCATTCACCTCAACCAGAATCGTCCCGGCGCTCCGCTGGTGTCGGACGCCAAACAGCTGGTGCGCATCCGTTCCAGCCTGGGCATGGTGTTCCAGAACTTCAACCTCTGGCCCCATCGCACGGTGCTGGAAAACCTTATCGAAGCGCCGACCCAGGTCCTGCGTGAAAGCCGTGCGGAGGCCACAGAGCGGGCCGAAGCCCTGCTCGAACGCGTAGGTCTTGCGGCCAAGCGCAACGAGTACCCGGCGTTTCTCTCCGGGGGACAGCAACAACGGGTGGCCATCGCCCGGGCCCTGGCCATGCGGCCCAAGGTCATGCTGTTCGATGAACCCACCTCGGCACTCGACCCGGAACTGGTCGGGGAAGTGCTGCGGGTGATCCGCTCCCTCGCCGAAGAAGGCCGGACCATGATCCTGGTGACTCATGAAATGGCTTTCGCACGCGATGTCTCATCCAAAGTCGCCTTTTTGCATCAAGGGCTGATCGAGGAAACCGGTTCGCCGGACGAAGTGTTCGTACACCCACGCAGCGAGCGTTGCCGACAATTCGTCAACGCTCATCAGACTCGCTAACTCATCATAAAAAGACGGGAAAACAACATGGGAAATCGACGTTTTGCAAACTGGTTGACCGGTGCGGCCTGCGTAATGCTGGTCGGCATGAGTGCTGCTCAGGCGCAACCGATCAGGTTCGCGGTGGCAGCGGAACCCTATCCGCCGTACACCGAAAAACAGGCCAACGGCGTGTGGAAAGGTTTTGAAGTCGACCTGATCCACAAGCTATGCAGCGAAATGAAAGCCGAGTGCGAGATCAAGGAAGTGGCGTGGGACGGCATCATTCCATCGTTGCTGGCGAAGAAGATCGACGTGATTTTCTCGTCAATGTCGGTGACCGAGGAGCGGGAAAAACAGATCGCCTTCAGCAAGGCTTATTACGACTCGGTGATTGCCGTCGTCGGCCCGAAAGAAGCATCGGTGAAGAAATACCCGGATGACCTCAAGGGCAAGATCATCGGCGTGCAGAACTCGACCGTGAGCGCCAGCTACCTGAAGACCTACTACGAAAAAATTGCCGACGTTAAGTACTACGACACCCAGGACTCGGCCAACGCCGACCTGATTGCCGGGCGCATCGACCTGATGATGGCCGACGGCACCGCCATGGCCGCGTTCATCAAAACCCCGGATGCCAAGGACCTGGCCTACCTCGGTACCGTGCCTTATGACCCGATCTTCGGCAAAGGCGTTGGCGCTGGTTTGCGCAAGGACGACACCGAACTCAAGGCCAAACTGGACAAGGCCATCCAGGAATTGCTGGCGAGCAAGGACTACGACGAGCTGTCCCAGAGCTACTTCGGCACCAGCGTCAAGCCTGCGTTCTGATGGCTGGCTAAACGCAAGTCCTGAGGAAAAGCAGATCCCTGTGGGAGCGAGCTTGCTCGCGATAGCGGTTGTTCAGTCACCATTGATGTTGACTGGCATGGCCTCATCGTCGGAACGCCGCCCGGAGCAAGCTCGCTCCCACAGGATCCGGCGGTGTGTTCACGACCGCATACTGGAGACTGAAATGCCGGCAATGTTCGATCTGATCAATTTCACCGAGCAGGGATGGGGCAGTGCGCTGTTGAAGGGGCTCTGGATGACCCTGCAGATTTCCGCCGGGGCCTTCGTGCTCGGGCTGGCCATCGGGCTGGTGGTGGCGTGCCTCAAGCTTGGCGCGCCGAAGCCGATTGCAGCGCTGATGCGTGGCTACACCACCTTGTTCCGGGCTGTTCCGGAGTTGCTGCTGATTCTGTTGCTGTACTACGTCGGCTCCATGCTCCTCAATTCGCTGATGACCCATCTCGGCTACGGCGTGGTCGATGTCAGCGGTCCGCTGGCGGCCATCGTGGTGCTGGGGCTGGTGCAGGGCGCCTACGCCTCGGAGATTTTCCGCGCGGCGATCCAGGCGATTCCCTTCGGCCAGATCGAAGCGGCCAAGGCGTTCGGCCTTAACGGTTTCGGCCTGTTCCGCCGGGTCACGCTGCCGATCATGGCGCCCTATGCCATGGCCGGGATGGCCAACCTGTGGATCAACCTGATCAAGGACAGTGCACTGATCAGCGTGGTCGGCACCAACGAGCTGCTATACACCGCCAAGCAAGGCGCGGGGTCGACGCGCCACTATCTGTTGTTCTACCTCACGGCTGCGGCGCTGTATTACGCGGTGACTCTGGTGTCCAACTACCTTTCGGGACGGTTGGAGCGACGCATTCGTCGCTGGATGCCTCTTGTTGACTGAACCGGCAGAGAGAATGAAATGATTCCAGCGTGGATAGTTGAATACGCGGCACTGTTGGGCCGGGGGCTGCAAACCACCCTCACGATTTTGTTGATCGCCAGTGTGTTGGGTTATGGCCTGGCGGTGTTGGTGGCGCTGGCGCGGATCTCGAAAAACAAGGTGATCGCCAAGGTCAGCCTGTTCTACACCAGCGTCACCCGCGGCACGCCGTTGCTGATCCAGATCTACATTTTCTACTACGGCCTGGGCAGCCTGTTTGCCCAGTTCCCGCTGATTCGCGGCAGTTTCCTCTGGCCGTACCTGCGCGATGGTTACTGGTACATCGTGTTTGCCCTGGTGGTGTCGGTGGGGGCTTATGTTGGCGAAGTGATTCGCGGTGGCCTGCTGGCGGTGCCCAAGGGTGAAATGGAAGCGGCGTCGGCCTTCGGCATGACGGCGCGCCAGTCCTTGCTGCGGGTGCGCTTGCCCCGGGCGATGCGCCTGCTGTTACCGACCCTGGCCGGGGAAACCGTGATGCTGCTCAAGTCCACGGCGCTGGCCTCGACCATCGCCGTGATCGATCTGCTCGGCGCCGCCAACGTGGTCCGCGCACAAACCCTGCAAGTGTACGAACCCTTGTTGCTGGTGGCCGGCGTCTACGTCTGCCTGACGTTCCTGATCGAGGCGCTGTTTGCCTTTGCCGAGCGGCGCGGGACGCCCGTACGCAGGTCGGCCTGATGAGTTCTCCAACCGTTGACCGCTCGCTGCAAGGCATCGGCCTGTGCACTTTGGGCTATGCGTTCCTGGCGTTGCAGGATGCGGTCATCAAGTGGCTGGTGGCCGACTATTCGGTGGTTACCATTCTGTTCTGGCGCGCCGCGGTGGTGGTCGTGGCGGTGCTGCTGGCGGGGCGCCTGCGCCTGATCCAGCGGGCCTGGCGCTCGCCGAGCCGGCGTCTGCTGGTGGTGCGCGGGTTGCTGTCGATTGTCGCCTGGGTGCTGTACTACACGGCGGCCCGGGACCTGACCCTGGCCGAGATGACCACCCTGTATTTTTCCGCGCCGATCATGGTCACGGTGCTGGCGGCGGTGATTCTCAAGGAGCGCGCCGGCGGCTGGCAGTGGTTCAGCCTGATCATCGGTTTTGTCGGGGTGGTCATTGCCTGTCGTCCCGACAACATGACCGATCCGTTGCCGATCGTCCTGACCCTGCTGGCGGCGATGTGTTGGGCATTCACTTACATTCAGCTGCGTCAGGTGGACGAGCAGACCTCGGTGCTGGAGCAGATGCTGATCACCAACGTGGTGTTCGTGATTTGCATGGCGGTCGCCTTGCCCTGGACCCACACGCCATCACCGACGCCGGCCTGGCTGGGCATGCTCGGCGCCGGCCTGGTGGGCGGCATCGGTCAGTTCCTGTTGTTCGCCAGCTTCCGCCGCGCCACCGCGACCTTGCTCGCGCCGTTCGAATACACCGGGCTGATCTGGGCGTTTGCCCTGTCGAGCCTGATCTGGGGCACGCTGATGGACATGTCGCTGATGATCGGCGCCGGGTTGATCGCGGTCAGCGGCACCCTGGCGATGATCTTCGGCCGGCACCCGTCACAGGACGTCGTCGGTGCTGAATGCTCCGTGACGCAGCCCCTTTATCCAGCAACGGCAGATGTGCAGGCCGTTGGCGGCGCTGAAGGTCTCGGGGTTCAGGCACCACTCGAGCCAGAGACCGTCGAGCATCGCCGATAAGCCGATGGCGGCCAGGCGCGTGTCGTGAATCACGAAACCTTCGCTGGCGGCCAGCCCGTCGAGCAACTGGCGGATCAGGTCGAGGTAGGCGCGGTAGCTTTTTTCGTGGGACTGGCTGACGTGTTCGGAGTGACGGATCAGGCTCCAGAACACCACCCACACGCCGAGCAGTTTCGGGTCCATGACCCTGGGCGAGAACGAGCCTTCCAGGAAAGCATCGATCTTTTGCGCCGGTGTCTGGGCCTGTTCGATTTCCTGGAGCAGGGCGGTGGTCAGTTCGCTGGCGAGCCGCTGGTAGGTGTCGGCGATCAGTGCCTCGATGCTGCCGAAGTGATGGTTGAGCAACCCCACGGAGACCCCGGCCTCGGTAGCAATACGCCGCACGGAAATCCCGGCGTGACCGTCGCGGCCCAGGCAGCGCAGGGTGGCGGCCACCAGCATTTCGCGACGGTCTTCGGGTTCGGCGCGGCGGTTTTTCGGGGCATCGGTTGTCACAAGGCTGTCCTTGGGTGAGGTTCCACGATGCCGAGCTTAGTTGAACGTCTGTTCAATCACCAGCTTCGGCAGCAGCGATACAACGTTTTTCAAGGTTCATGACGGGAGTGAAAGCCAATGCCGCAGGATATTTCGTTCAGTGTTCGCAACAACAACGGTGACGCCGTGCGGGTCGGTGCCTGGCGCTATGCAGGCGACGGCAGCGGGCCAAACGTACACCTGCAGGCCGGCGTACATGCCGATGAAATCGCCGGGATGCTGGTCCTGCACCTGCTGATGCAACGGCTGCAAAACGCCGAGGCCCAGGGCCGGCTCAAAGGCAACGTCACCGTGGTGCCGCAGGCCAATCCGCTGGGCATCGGGCAGTTTCGCCAAGGGCGGATCCTCGGCCGTTATCACGACGCCACCGGGCAAAACTTCAACCGCGCGTTCGACCAGTCGGCAGCCATGGAACGACCTTCGACCTGCGTCCAGCAATGGCAAAAGCAACTGGTGCAACTGGCTGCCCCGGCCGATGTGATGCTCGACCTGCACACCGATGACGAGGCCTTGCCGTACCTCTACGTGCACCGCAGCTTCTGGCCCCGTGGCCGCGAACTGGCGGCGGCGATGAAGATGGACGTGGCGATCATCTGGGATGACGGCGGCGATGGCTCCTTCGAGGAAACCATCATTGCCCCGTGGATACGCGACGGAGTCACTGCGGGGCGCATGGCCGCGACCCTGGAGCTGCGCGGGCAGGGCGATGTCAGCGATCGTTTTGCCGAGTCGGATGCCGAAGGGCTATACAACTGGCTGTGCGGTTGCGCTGTCATCGATGAATCAGTGGCGCCCACGGACTGGCCCGTCGAAGCCGTGGAAATGGGCCACATGGAAACCATCATCGCCCCGCAACCCGGCGTGCTGATCTTCGAAAAAGAACTGGGGGATTTCGTCGAGGAAGGCCAGCGCTTTGCGCGGATTCTCGGACGCCCGGGCGACCCGTCCACCGAAGTGGTGCTGCACGCCGAACAAGCGGGGCGCCTGGTGACGCGCTATCGCGATCGCCTGATCCCCCAGGGCATGGGCGTGGCGAAATTCACTGGTAGCCGGGTGTCGAGAAACTGGAGTGGCGGGTTGCTGGACCCGAACTAGAGATGGCCCAGCCAACATCAAACACACAAAACCTGTGGCGAGGGAGCTTGTCGGAACGCTGCACCGTCCCGCTGGGTCGCGTAGCGGCCCCCCGCTTTTCTTCAGTCAGACGGTGCAGTCAGGTTTTGCGACGGCTTCGCCGCCGAGCGGGGGCAATGCCCCACGCCACGGGGGGAGTGTTAGTCACAGATTCAGTGTTTATTCGGGCGGGTCGATTTGGTCCAGCACCCGATTCGCCGTGATCTCCGCCAGCATCACACTGTTGGAAATCCCCAGCAGGGCATTGCGCGATCCGCCATCCAGATGGTCCACCAACTGGTGCACCATCACATCGACCGAGGCCAGCGTTTCGACCAGATAAACCACCAGGGTCTCGGTCGTGGCTTCGGGGTCAACGGTAAACAGGTGGCTAGGTCTGCGCGGCGTGGCTTTGATGTCGGCAGTCGACGGGAAGTGGAAGGCGAGCGCACGTTCGGCGGCCTCGTTGAGCGTTTTTGAATCGGGTTCGTACGGGGATGTCGGATCGGTGTCCGGCGGGTTGGGGGTGACCTTGAACATGGCTGTCTCCGCTTCATGGTTGAAGCTGCCACGTTCGTTTCCAGGCGAAGAGGTGGCAGCTGTACGCAGGCTGGAAACCCGGGGAAACGGCAACCCGGTAGACCCGAAGGTCTCCCGCGCACAGCCGCCATAACGGAGTGCACACTTAAAAGCGCGCAAGCATAGGTTATGAAGGGCGCAGTTGCGCCATTTTCATTTCGGGGTTTCCAGACCCGACCACTGATGGGCAGTGGCGCGGAAACGATAGAGACCAGGGGCAGGGCGCACAAGCCGGCGGATTCTGGCGTAACCGTAGGCAACGACGCAAGGTCTTGTAGCTCTCAGGAAATAACCTACAGCCTCTTTAAACAAGTGCTATTGCTCAGATGCAGACGCTCTGCGCGCACCCCGTGATCAAGGCATGCTGAGGGTAACCAGATAGTCTCCGGAACGGATCGGTAAGCCTGCGTCATCCATCAACACAAACCGTTGATCGTAATATCGGCCTTCCCGACCACTGTCAGCGAGCAGTTTTACGTTGACGCTGGATTGACCGACAGCGCTCACACTGGCGGTTGGTGCGATGCTGTTTGCCTCAATCCCCATCGCACGACTCTGGGCAGGGCATTGGTAAAGTCCGAATGTGCCATCCGTCCCCACGCGTGACTGACAGCCCGGCTCGACAATGCTGCCTTGAAACCTGATGGTGCCCGGCGCCGCCAGGCACGCACCACTGAGGGCGAACAAAAGACTCAATCCCGCTGCCATACGTTTGCCGTTCATGCCTGACGCTCCTTGAGTTGTAAGGTCTAGGTCGTCAATGAAGGGTAGTCGCTTGAGGCTTTTGTTGTATCGCCGTGTATCAAGGCACCACATCTTCGTACAGCCATACAAAACCAGCGCTTCACGGATACAGCCGGGATACACCACCGAGGCCAAATAGACCTGGCAAAGCGAGGTGCACAACGCACCCCGCAACCAGGTTTATCAACCCTTGTGGTACGACCAATAACGGTCCCGCCGCGCAAATGATCCGGAGTATCAACATGACTCGTATCCAGTCGAACAAAACCCGTATTGGCCTGATCGCTGTTGCACTGGTCGGCGGTATCAACTTCACGTCCTCCGCGTTTTCCGCCGAGGCCTTGCCTCAGGGCTATCAACTGGCTTCCGCGGAGAAGACCAGCGAAGGCAAGTGTGGCGAAGGCAAGTGCGGTGCCGAAGCCAGCGCGCAAAAGACCCAGGCCGAGGGCAAGTGCGGTGAGGGCAAGTGCGGCGATGCATCTTTTGCGCGTACCGACGCCGATCATGACGGCCGCGTGTCGCTCAAGGAACTGCTGGCCGTGGCACCCAAGGGCACAGCGGAATTCAAGGCGATGGACGCCAACGGCGATGGATTCCTGTCCGAGGGTGAGGTTTACAAGTTCCGCACCAACCAGTTCACCTCCAATGGCAAGAAAGTGCCGACCGAGTTGTTTACCAAGTTGAGCCAGGCTAAAGACTGATTAGCCGCAAACAAAAAACCCTTCCTGTGTTGAAATGCAGGAAGGGTTTTTGGCGTGGGCAGTACTGGTTTGGTTGTCAGGCGCGAAATGGCATTCCGCTTGACCACCGATTGCATCGGATTTGACCCGCAGGCTTTGTAATCATGACCGGCAGAGAACGGCCAATATCGGTCATTCATTACTGACGAAATCAGGGGCGATTCAGAGACAGCTTTGTAACGCGTCCAGATGTTTTTTTGATATCCAGCGATAGGTCGCAGCGTAGTACTTGGCCACCGAGCCGGACGCTTCTGGCTGGATGTCGACAAAATACGCTGAGCCGCTCGTTGCTACTGTGTAGCCGCCTTTGCTGCCGGATTCCTGGGTTGCCCCATCCCGGCCTTCAAAAACGAACAGATCTTTCCACTCCCGCTGAACGCAATCTGCGACGACTTTATCCGCTTTTTTGGAGTGCAGTACTTCACGAGGCGCTTCCTGGCGCATCTCGTTCATGGTTGGAGTCGCGCATCCTGCCAATGACACTAAAGCCAATACCCATATGGCTACTTTCATATTGTTCCGTCCGAGTTGATGGGAAATGCAATTGAGTAAGACTGAGCAGTTGCCGAAACGACGACAGCGTTTGCACGCTGCCGTCTTCCAGGGACGTGAAGGGATTGCGTTACGGCGTCACGATGTTGAACCAGAAGTCGAAGTTGTCCATGTAGGACACCAGCTCCTCCAGCTTGCCTTGCGCTCCGTCTATCTTGATATCACCCGAGGCCAGTGCGTCTTTCAACGAGGTCTCTTTCAACACGATCTTGTTCAGCGTGTCGCGGGTCAGGGTCACCTTCGCATCGGCATCTTTTGCTTCAACACCTTCGGTGTGGTTGAGCACACCATTCTCCATTTCCACCGAATATTTCTGTTTGAGGTCGGTGAAATCGAAGTTCAGCGATAGGCGCTTGCCTTCGGCTTTGGGTCCATTCAAACGCATGGCCAGGAAGTCAAAGAACAAGTCCAGATCCATGGCCCGGACCGTATCGGGGCTGGCGGTATCTGGGGTCGGCAGCTTCATCACTCCTTCTCGCAGCTCCTTGGCGCCGGTGAGATAGAAGTTACGCCATGGCCCGCTTTCGGCCTGGTAACCCAATTGCTCCAGAGCGTCTGCCTGCAGGTTCTTCGCCGCCTGATTGCTCGGATTGGCGAACACCACATGGTTGACCACCTCGGCGACCCAGCGGAACTCGCCCTTGTCGAAATATTCCTTGGCTTTCTTGAGGACAGCCTCTTCGCCGCCCATCATCTCGACATAATGCTTGCCGCCTTCCTCTGGTGGCAGCTCATGCAACTGTGCCGGGTTACCGGTAAACCATCCCAGATACAACACGTAGGTGGCTTTGACGTTGTGGTTTACCGAACCGTAGTAGCCGCGGTTGGAGAATTTGTTGGCGATCGCCTTGGGCAGTTTGAACTGCTCGGCGATCTCGACCATGGTGTAACCCTTGTTGATCATCCGCAGGGTTTCGTCGTTGATATAGCGATACATGTCGCGCTGGGAAGACAGTTGCTCGCGCACCTCCTTATTGCCCCAGACTGGCCAGTGGTGCATGGCGTACATCACCTGGACGTCGTCACCCCACAGCTTGAGCGCCTCGTTGAGGTATTTTGACCAAGGCAACGGTTCGCGGATCTTCGCGCCACGCAACGAGTAAGTGTTGTGCAGGGTATGGGTGGAGTCTTCGGCGGTGTTGAGCGCTTTCTTCTCCTTGATGTAATAGAGCATCTCAGCAGGAGCTTCACTGCCAGGCGCGTACAGGAACTGGTACGTCAGGCCGTCAATGACATGGGTTTCGCCGGTCGTCTTGATGATGTCGGTCGGCGGGATCAGCGTCACCGTGCCAGCCGATGTCGTGGTGCCCAGGCCGGCACCCAACTGACCGGTCGGAGCCGGAGGCAACAGGTTGCCGTACATGTAGCTGGCGCGACGACTCATGGCGGTGCCGGCCATGACGTTTTCAGCTACCGCATGCTCGATGAATCCAAGAGGGGCATAAATCTTCACCTTGCCGGCTTTCACATCGTCTTCGTTCACCACACCGCGTACACCACCGTAGTGGTCAACATGGCTGTGGGTGTAAATCACCGCCACGACGGGCTTTTTCGGTCGATGTTGATAGTAGAGGTCGAGTGCTGCCTTGGCGGTTTCAGCGGAAATCAGCGGGTCGAAGACGGTGATGCCATCCTTGCCCTCGACGATGGTCATGTTCGACAGGTCGTAGTTGCGAACCTGATAGATTCCGTCGGTAACCTCGAACAGGCCTGAAATATTGATCAGCTGCGACTGCCGCCAGAGACTGGGGTTGGTGGTGTCCGGAGCCTCTTCACCCTCCTTGATGAACGAATACTTCGCTGGATCCCAGATCACATTGCCTGACGCGCCTTTAATGACAGCCGACGGCAGGGGCGCAATAAACCCCTTATGCGCCAGCTCAAAGGACGTCTTGTCGTTGAAAGGCAGCTCCTTGAGCAGCGCATTGTTAGCGGCCTTGGTGGCTTCCGATGCAGGTTTTGGTTTCTCGGTCTCTGCGGCGATAGCCTGAGTGGCTACAGCGATTGCCGCTACCAAGGAACAGATAACCCCTGCCGTTTTGAGGGGACGCCACTCGCCATGATGCAAACTTTTACCTGGCGCCTTCATATTGAATTTCATCTTCCAAGCTCCTTTTAGTCGAAATGCTCTACGCCGAAGCTGTAGCAGCAGGCTCAAGTAAAAGTAGTTCCTGATGAACATAAGTCGAGAAATCCAGATTCGATCTGGATCGACGAGATTGTTTACGACGAAAGCGAACCTCGCGGCCCTGATCACAAATACCAGTTTTTTGGCGGAGGCCCCGGGGCTGTCCAACGACAGCTATGGGTCGTTTTCTGCCGGTCATACCCATAAAACGCGCTAGTCAACTCCATCCAAATGCTCGCTCAGCCCGAATGCAATCAGCTGACCAAATCCATCCAATCCCTCATCAAGCCTTAACCCACCGCTGCCGACTCCAACTACTCAACCCATCAACCGCAAACACCAGCACCAACATCGCCAAAATCACCGTACTGGCCTGAGCCTCCTGAAACAGACTAAGGCTCACATAAAGCATCTGCCCCAACCCCCCAGCACCAACAAAACCGAGCACGCTAGCCATGCGGATGTTGTTTTCCCAGCGGTACAGGATGTACGCCAACAGCTGCGGAAACAGGTTGGGCAGGGTGCCGTAGCAAAAGGCCCAGACGACGTTGCCGCCTTGCAAGCGGATCGCTTCGGCCGGTTGCGGCGGGGTGTTTTCCAGTGCTTCGGCGAACAATCGACCCAGCACCCCGGTGGTGTGCATCGCCAATGCCAGGGTGCCGGCGTTGGGGCCGAGTCCGGCGGCGAGCACCATCAGCGCGGCCCACACCAGTTCGGGAATGGCGCGCAGGGCGTTCAGCACCAGGCGCGACGCACTCTGCAACGGCCAGCCGAAACGCCCGGCCGCCGGCAGAGCCAGTACCAGGCCAAATACCGCTGCGAGCAGGGTGCCAAGGGCCGACATCGCCATGGTTTCCACGGCGCCACGGCCGATGGCTTGCAGATGGCCGGCGCTCAGGTCGGGGCTGAGAAAACGCAGCACGTAGGCGCCCATCTGCTTCAGGTTGCCGCTGCCCGTCAGTTCGCCGAGGTCGATGCCCAGATAGCGGAACGAAGCGACGACCGCCGCGCCAATGCACAGGATCAGTAGCAGGTTGATCAGGCGATTCATGCGAACCTCCAGCGCAACAGGCGGCTGATTTGGTCGGCGAACAGCACCAGGACGAAAAAGGTCAGCAACATGCTCGCCACTTCACCGCCGGCGAACATGCGCAACGACAAGTCAATCTGCTGGCCCAGCCCGCCGGCACCGACGAAGCCCATCACCACCGAGGCGCGGATCGCGCACTCCCAGCGATATACGGTGTACGACAGCAACTCCGCCGCGACATTGGGCAGGATGCCGTAGCAGAACGCCGCCAACCGGCCGCTGCCGGCTTGCAGCAGCGAGTGGGCGGGACGCTGGTCGACGGACTCGAAGATTTCCGCGTAGACCTTGCCCAGCATGCCGCTGTAGGTGATGGCAATCGCCAGCACCCCGGCGGTCGGGCCAAGGCCGACGGCGCGCACGAACAGCAAGGCCCAGACGATTTCCGGCACGCTGCGCAGGAAGATCAGCAGCCCGCGCACCGGCCAGCGCAACAGTCGGCCCAAGGCGCTCGGGCGACCGCTGCGAGAGGCGGCGGACAACGACAGCGCCCGGCTGGCCAACAAGCTGGCGGGCACGGCCAACATCAAGGCCAGGGCCATGCCGGCGGTGGCGATGGCCAGGGTTTGCAGCGTGGCTTGCCACAGTAGCTGGAGGAACTCTTCGCCATGGGCCGGTGGCCAGAAGGCTGAGACAAACCGGCCCATCTCACTCTGGCTGTCGGCCTGGAGCAGCACACCCAGATCCAGTTCGCTGAAATGAATACCGGGCCACAGCAGGGCAAGCGCCAACAGACTGAGCAGCAGGCGGGGCAGGGTGGCCGGGTCTCGTGTATCGCGCGTCAGCATCGGGGAATCTGCAGGCTCAAGGGCGCCACCGGAACGGGCGGCGATAGCAATTGTTCGTTGGCGTAGAGCTTGTCGAGCAAATCGTGGTCGACGTCGCTGGCGGGAAGGTCGAACAGGACCTGGCCTTCGCGCAAACCGATGATGCGTGAAAAGTGCGCCAGGGCCAGGTCCACCGCATGCAGGCTGGCGACCAGGGTCACCTTGTGTTCCCGGGCGTGGCGGCAGAGGATCGACAAGGTGTGCCCGGCCAGCACCGGGTCCATCGCCGACACCGGCTCATCGGCCAGCAGCACTTCGGGCGCCTGGTACAGCACCCGGGCAATGCCCACGCGCTGCAGTTGGCCGCCGGACAATTGCTGGCACTGGGCGAACAGCTTGTCTCCCAGGTCCAGTTTGGCCAGTGCCGCCCGCGCTCCGGGAACATCCACCGGATGCAGCAGGCTCAGCAGGCTTTTGGCAAAACCCCACTGACCCAGCTTTCCGGCCAGCACCGCCGTGACCACCCGTTGCCGCGGTGGCAGGGGTGGCGCCTGGTGCACCAGGCCGATGCGCGCCCGCAGCTGCTGACGCCGATGGGCCCCAAGCTGCCAGGCGTGCTCGCCGAGTACCTCGACCGCGCCGTTGTCCGGGCGCAGGGCGGTGGCCAGCACGTTGAGCAGGCTCGACTTGCCAGCGCCGGACGGACCGATGATCGCGACCTGCTCACCGGCAGCGATGTGCAGGTCGATCTCATGCAGCGCACGCACGCCGTTGCCGTGAGTCAGGCTGACCCGGTTCAGGTGCAAGGTCATTTCAGCAGGTCGGCAGCGCGCGCGGCTTCCTCGATGCCCTTGTAGTTCTCAGGCTTGGTCTCGATGAAACGGCTGGCGGCTTGCAGGTCCAGAATGGCCTTGTCTTCAGGTTTTGCCGGGTCGAGCGCGAGGAAGGCCACCTTGATCTTCTCGGCGAGGGCCGGGTCGAGGGTGCCGCGCACGGTCCAGTTGTAGTCGAAGTAGGCCGGCGTGGTGGCGAAGACCTTGACCTTGTCGGTGTCGACCTTGCCGGCCTTGACCAGTTTTTCCCAGACACTGGCATTGAGCACGCCGGCGTCCACTTTGCCAGCCTGAACCCAGGCGACGGTGGCGTCGTGGGCGCCGGAGTAACCGACACGGCTGAAGTAAGTTTCAGGCTTGATGCCGTCCTGCAGCATGAAATAGCGCGGCATCAAACTGCCCGACGTCGACGAGACCGAACCGAAGGCGAACGACTTGCCCTTGAGGTCGGCCAGCGACTTGACGGCCGGGTCGGCGGTGATGAATTTGCTGGTGAACTGGGCGTCCTGCTCACGCTGTACCAATGGAATGGCATTGCCGGTTTTCAGCCGCGCCTGCACGAAGGTGAAGCCGCCCAGCCAGGCCATGTCGATACGGTCTGTGGCCAGGGCCTCGACCACCGCCGGGTAGTCGGACACCGGTACGAACTCGACCTTCATGCCCAGTTGCTTCTCCAGGTACTCGCCCAGGGGCTTGAACTTGCGCTGCAATTCGGTGGGGGCTTCGTCGGGGATGGCGCTGACCTTGAGGGTGTCGGCGGCCTGTGCCAGCAGGGTGGAAAGGGATAGGGTCAGGCCGACGGCCAATGCCAGGGTACGTTTGAGCATGGAAGTTCTCCGGTTCAATAGCGGAAAAATGTCGATGCGCCCCGCACAAGCTGATTGCTGCACGACGCTTCGTGAGGGTAGACGAAAACGCCGCGATTATAGGGACTACTGCGTACTTGACCAGCATGGTCTTCCAGCGCATGGAGAAGATGGGTGCAATGGCTCGTATAGATGAAGCCTTGAAAGATCGCAGCCTGCGGCAGCTCCTACATTGGGATGCACACCTTCTGTAGGAGCTGCCGCAGGCTGCGATCTTTTGACTTTGGTCCTCTCGCAAGCGTTACATCCGCGCCAACGCCTGTGCCAGATCCGCCCGCAAATCCTCCACATCCTCGACCCCCACCGACAACCGCACCAACCCATCACCGATCCCCAGTTCTGCGCGGGTATCGGGCGGGATGGTGGCGTGGGTCATGATCGCCGGGTGTTCGATCAGGCTTTCCACGCCGCCCAGGCTTTCGGCCAGGGCGAAGATCTGCACGCTTTCAAGGAAGCGTTTGGCGCCGGCCAGGTCGCTGTTGAGGTCGAGGGAGATCATCCCGCCGAAACCGCGCATTTGCCGTTGGGCCAGTTCGTGCTGCGGGTGCGACGGCAGGCCGGGGTAGTAGACCCGTGAGACTTGCGGTTGGCGCTCCAGCCACTGCGCCAGGTCCAGTGCGTTGCTGCAATGCCGTTCCATGCGCAGGGCCAGGGTCTTCACGCCGCGCAGGGTGAGGAAGGCATCGAACGGGCCGGCGATGGCGCCGACGGCGTTTTGCAGGAAGCCCAGGCGCTCGGCCAGTTCGGCGTTCTGCCCGACCACGGCGATGCCGCCGATCACGTCGGAGTGACCGTTGAGGTACTTGGTGGTCGAGTGCAGCACGATGTCGAAACCCAGTTCCAGCGGGCGCTGGATCCACGGGCTGGCGAAGGTGTTGTCGGCCACGCAGATGATGCCGCGCGCGCGGCAGGTGCGGGCGATGGCGGCGAGGTCGGTGAGGCGCAACAGCGGATTGCTCGGTGTCTCGACCATGACCATGCGAGTGTCGTCTTGCAGGGAGGCCTCGAACGCCGCCAGGTCGGTCAGGTCGACGAAGCTGAAGCGGTGCCCGGCGCTGCGCTGGCGCACCTTGTCGAACAGGCGGAAGGTGCCGCCGTACAGGTCGTTGCCGGAGACGATGTGCGAGCCGGCGTCGAGCAGTTCGAGCACCGTGGAAATGGTCGCCAGCCCCGAGGCGAAGGCGAAGCCCCGGGTGCCGCCTTCAAGGTCGGCCACGCAGCGCTCCAGCGCCCAGCGCGTCGGGTTGTGCGAACGCCCGTAGTCCAGGCCCTTGTGCACCCCGGGGCTCTGTTGCAGGTAGGTGGAGTTGGCGTAGATCGGCGGCATCAACGCCCCGGTGGATGGGTCTGGCGCTTGCCCGGCGTGGATCACCCGGGTGGCGAAGCCCTGTGGCGGGGTGTTTTTGTCCTGTTGACTCATGGCAGGGATCTCCGCAAATGGTTGAGCATGTCGGTTCGGGTAATCAGGCCGTGGAAGCCCGAGGCATCCTGGATGATCGCCACCAGCCCACGGCCCAGCTCGGCCTCCAGTTCAGCCAGTGAAGCGCCGGGGGACAGGGTTTGCAGTTTGTCGGTCATGGCGCTGGCCACGGTCTTGCGGAAGTGCGCAACGTCTTCGTGCACACCCAGCAGGATGTCGGACTCGTCGATCACGCCGACCAGTTGCTGCCCCTTCACCAGTACCGGCAGTTGCGAGACGTCCGCCAGGCGCATGCGCTGGAACGCGGTGAGCAGGGTGTCGTCGGGACCGACGCTGATCACCCGGCCATCCTCGAAGCGCCGCGCGATCAGGTCGCGCAGGTCGCCGTAGTGCTTGCGTTGCAGCAGGCCCTGATCATTCATCCACTGGTCGTTGTAGACCTTCGACAGGTAACGCGTACCGGTGTCGCAGACGAAGCTGACCACGCGTTTCGGCTGGGTCTGTTCGCGGCAGTAACGCAACGCCGCCGCCAGCAAGGTGCCGGTCGACGAGCCACCGAGAATGCCTTCGGCGCGCAGCAGCTGGCGGGCATGGTCGAAACTTTCTTCGTCGCTGATCGAATAGGCGTGGCGCACGCTGGACAGATCGGCAATCGACGGAATGAAGTCTTCGCCGATGCCTTCCACCGCCCAGGAACCGGGGGTGGGGAGGGTGCCGCCGCGGCTGTATTCAGCCATCACCGAACCCACCGGGTCGGCCAGGACCATTTCCAGGTCCGGCTGCACCCGTTTGAAGAAGCGGGTCAGGCCGGTGAGGGTGCCGGCCGAACCGACGCCGACGACGATGGCGTCCACATCATGCTGGGTTTGCGCCCAGATCTCCGGCGCGGTGCTGCATTCGTGGGCCAGCGGGTTGGCCGGGTTGTTGAACTGGTCGGCGAAGAACGCATCGGGAATTTCCGCCGCCAGCCGCGCAGCGACGTCCTGGTAGTACTCGGGATGGCCCTTGCCGACGTCGGAGCGGGTGATGTGCACCTCGGCGCCCATGGCCTTGAGGTGCAAGACCTTCTCGGTGGACATCTTGTCCGGCACCACCAGCACCACGCGGTAGCCCTTGGCGCGACCGACCAGGGCCAGGCCCAGGCCGGTGTTGCCGGCGGTGGCTTCGACGATGGTGCCGCCGGGCTTGAGGCGACCATCGCGTTCGGCGGTATCGATCATGGCCAGACCGATGCGGTCCTTGATCGAGCCGCCGGGGTTCTGGGATTCGAGTTTGAGAAACAGGGTGCAGGGGCCGGTATCGAAACGGCTGACGCGCACCAGAGGTGTATTGCCGATCAGTTCGAGCACGGCAGGACGGGAATTGTCGGGCATGTCATCACTCCTTGCGTAAATCCGCACTGGATGGACAGCAATCCGCGCCGTGTCTTCGCGCCGGTCGCGGGCAATGCATCGCTTGGACCATAGGCCGGGATCGGGTCGACCGCAACCTTGCACGGCCAGTCGGTCACCTCGACGCTTTTTCCTCGCCAGCGACCACAAAAAACATAATTTCGCTATTTCCCGGCTCCGAACAGAATGCGGCCAACACCCTGACACCGATAGCCGAAGCAGAAGAACAACAGTGATCAGAATCGAGGCGGCAGCCATGACCGACCTGAATCAAACCACCTTTCAGAAGTGCACAGCCATGACAGTTGATAAAACCGCAATTGATACGCTTGTTGTTGGCGCCGGCCAGGCCGGTGTGGCCATGAGCGAACACCTGAGCAAGCTCGGTGTGCCTCACCTCGTAGTGGAGCGCAATCGTATCGCCGAAGCCTGGCGCACCGGTCGCTGGGATTCGCTGGTAGCTAACGGCCCTGCCTGGCACGACCGTTTCCCGGGGCTGGAATTCGACGGTCTGGACCCGGATGCCTTCGCCGGTAAAGAGCAAGTGGCTGCGTACTTCGAAGCCTATGCCAAGAAGTTCAACGCGCCGATCCGCACCGGCGTGGATGTGAAAAAAGTCGAACGTAACATCGACCGTCCCGGTTTCACCGTTGAAACCTCTGATGGCGTGATCGAGGCCCGGCATGTGGTGGTCGCCACCGGTCCGTTCCAGCGTCCGGCAATCCCGCCGATTGCCCCCGAAATCGCCGGCATCACCCAGATTCACTCCGCCCAGTACTACAACCCGCAGCAACTGGCCGAAGGCGCGGTGCTGGTGGTGGGCGCCGGTTCCTCGGGGGTGCAGATCGCCGATGAACTGCAACGTTCCGGCAAGCAGGTCTACCTGTCGGTGGGCGCCCACGATCGTCCGCCCCGTGCCTATCGCAACCGTGATTTCTGCTGGTGGCTGGGGGTGTTGGGCGAGTGGGATGCCGAAGCCATGCAGCCCGGTAAAGAGCACGTGACCATCGCCGTGAGCGGTGCCCGTGGCGGCCACACCGTGGACTTCCGCCGCCTGGCTCACCAGGGCATGACCCTGGTCGGCCTGACCCAGGCGTTCAACGGCGCTGTGGTGAGTTTCGAGAATAACCTCGCCGACAACATCCAGCGTGGCGATGAAAACTACCTGGCGCTGCTCGACAAGGCCGACGCCTACATCGAACGCAACGGCCTGGACCTGCCGCTGGAACCCGAAGCCCGGGCCATGCTGGCGGACCCGGACTGCGTGACGAATCCAATCCTGGAGCTGGACCTGCTCAAGGCCGGCGTCACCACCATCATCTGGGCCACCGGCTACTCCACCGACTACAGCTGGCTGAAGGTCGATGCCTTCAAGGAAAACGGCAAGCCTCGGCACCAGCGCGGCGTGTCGGCCGAGCCCGGGGTGTATTTCGTCGGGTTGCCTTGGCAGTCCCGTCGCGGCTCCGCGTTTATCTGGGGCGTCTGGCACGACGCCAAGCACATCGCCGATCACATCGTTAAACAGCACACCTATCTCAACTACCGGGATGCGACCCAGCGTCAAGCCGAAGCCGCCCCTGCACCTCTTCAGAAAGCCAGCCTCATGGGAGTTCGTTAATGCCTACTCATACCCGCATCCGCATGTTCAACACCAAAGACACCTACCCGAACCAGACGCTGGACAACGATTTGTGCCAGGCCGTGCGTGCCGGCAACACCGTGTATGTGCGTGGTCAGGTCGGCACCGATTTCAACGGTCAATTGGTAGGCCTCGGCGATCCGCGTGCCCAGGCCGAGCAGGCCATGCGCAACGTCAAGCAACTGCTCGAAGAGGCGGGCAGCGACCTGAGCCACATCGTCAAGACCACCACCTACCTGATCGACCCGCGCTACCGCGAGCCGGTGTACCAGGAGGTCGGCAAGTGGCTCAAGGGCGTGTTCCCGATTTCCACTGGCCTGGTGGTCAGTGCCCTCGGCCAGCCTCAGTGGTTGATGGAAATCGACGTGATCGCTGTCATCCCTGAATAAGGAATTCGCCATGACTTTTTCCATCGTGGGTCGCTGCGCCGAGACCGGTCAGCTGGGCATTGCCATCAGCTCTTCGAGCATCGCCGTCGGCGCGCGCTGTCCGTGGCTGCGTGCCGGTGTCGGTGCGGTGTCGAGCCAGAACATCACGCTGCCGGCCCTCGGTCCGCAGATCCTCGATGAACTGGCAGGCGGCTCGGCGCCGCCCCAGGCGCTGGACCACTCATTGACCCGCAACGGCTACAGCCAGTATCGGCAGGTGGCGGTGGTCGATGCCCATGGGCGCACGGCGGTGTTCAGCGGCAACCATGCCCTGGGCATCAATAATGCGGTGGCCGGTGACCAATGCGTGGCGGCCGGTAACCTGCTGGCCAACAGTGGGGTGATCGAGGCCATGGTCGCGGCGTTCGAAAACAGCGAAGGCTGCCTCGCCACCCGGCTGATGAACGCGTTGCAGGCCGGGCAGGATGCCGGTGGCGAAGCCGGCGCGGTGCACTCGGCGGCGCTGTCGGTGGTCGGTGACCTGACCTGGCCGATGGTCGACCTGCGGGTGGATTGGGCGGATGAAAACCCGATCGGCGAGCTGGGCAAGCTGTGGGCGGCCTACGAGCCGCAACTTCAGGATTATCTGACCCGTGCCCTCAATCCGACCCTGGCCCCCGCCTATGGAGTGCCCGGCGATGAGTGAGTTGCGCAGCCGCGCCATGCTCGCGCGATTGATCGGGTTCGCCACGGTCAGCCGCGATTCGAACCTGGAGCTGATCGAGTTCGTGCGTGACTATCTGCACGAACTGGGCGTGGATTGCGAACTGATCTACAACGCCGAGCGAACCAAGGCCAATCTGTTGGCCACGGTCGGCCCGCGTGTGGCCGGCGGCATCGTGCTGTCCGGGCACACCGACGTGGTGCCGGTGGACGGCCAGGCCTGGACGTTCGAGCCATTCAGCCTGAGCGAGGCGAATGGCAAGCTTTACGGCCGTGGCACCGCGGACATGAAGGGCTATCTGGCTTCGGTGCTGGCGGCAGTGCCGATGTTTCTCTCCAGCCCTTTGAAGCGCCCGGTGCATTTGGCGTTTTCCTATGACGAAGAGGTCGGCTGCCTTGGTGTGCGCGGTTTGCTGGAGGTGTTGCCGCAACGCATCCCGGCTCCGGCCTTGTGCCTGATCGGCGAGCCGACCGAACTCAAGCCGGTGCTCGGCCACAAAGGCAAGCTGGCGATGCGTTGCCACGTACGCGGTGCCGCTTGCCATTCGGCCTACGCGCCTTACGGGGTCAATGCCATCGAGCAGGCCGCGCGCCTGATCGGTCGGCTGGGCGACATCGGCGCCACCCTGGCCCGGCCAACTTTGCACGACAAGCGCTTCGATCCGGCGTTCTCGACCGTGCAGGTCGGGGTGATCCAGGGCGGTACGGCGCTGAACATCGTACCAGCGGACTGCCGTTTCGATTTCGAGATCCGCGCCTTGCCCGACTTCGCCCCGCAAGTGGTCGTTGACGAACTGCAGGACTACGCCGAGCAGACGCTGCTGCCGGCCATGCAGGCCGTGGACACCGATACCGCTATCCGCTTTGAAAAAATTTCCGCCTACCCCGGCCTTGCGACACCCGTCGACAGCGCGGCGGCCCGGCTGATTGCCCAACTGTGCGGCAGCGACGCGTTCAGCACCGTGGCCTTTGGCACCGAAGGCGGGCTGTTCGATCAGGCCGGCATTCCTTCGGTGGTCTGCGGTCCCGGCAGCATGGACCAGGGGCACAAGCCCGATGAATTTGTCAGCGTTGTCCAGATGGCGGCCTGTGACCGCTTGATGGATCGCCTGGCGGCTTACTTGAGTGAATCCGAACACCCATAACAACAACGGGCCGACAAGCCCCGAGGAAGCGATCCATGTCCAGATCCTTGCGTTGCAGTGTTCCGTTTGCCCTGGCGTTGCTCAGTGCCAGTGTGTGGGCGGCCCCCCAGGACCTCACCGTGATTTCCTTCGGTGGTGCTACCAAACAGGCCCAGGATAAGGCCTATTTCCAGCCCTTCAACGCCAGTGGCGCGGGCAACATCATCGCCGGTGAGTACAACGGCGAGCTGTCGAAGATCAAGGCCATGGTCTCCGCCGGTCACACCAGTTGGGACGTGGTAGAAGTCGAAAGCCCCGAGCTGCTGCGCGGCTGCGAGGAGGGCCTGTTCGAGAAGCTCGATCAAGGACGCTTCGGTGACTCGGCGAACTTTGTGCCCGGTGCGCTGACCGAGTGCGGGGTGGCCACTTACGTCTGGTCGATGGTCATGGCCTACGACCAGAGCAAGCAGGCCAAGGCGCCGCAGTCCTGGGCCGACTTCTGGAACGTCGCCGACTTCCCGGGCAAGCGCGGCCTGCGCAAGAGCGCCAAGTACACCCTGGAAATCGCCTTGCTGGCCGACGGGGTCAAGGCGGACGATGTGTACAAGGTCTTGAACACCCCGCAAGGCGTGACGCGGGCCTTTGCCAAGCTCGACCAGATCAAGCCGAACATCCAGTGGTGGGAGGCGGGCGCCCAGCCAGCGCAATGGCTGGTGGCCGGGGACGTGGTGATGAGCGCCGCCTACAACGGCCGGATCGCCTCGGCGCAGAAGGAAGGCATGAAGCTGAGCATCGTCTGGCCGCAGAGCCTGTACGACCCGGAATACTGGGCGGTGGTCAAAGGCACGCCGAACAAGGCATTGGCGGAAAATTTCATTGCATTTGCCAGCCAGCCGCAGACGCAAAAAGTCTTCTCCGAAACCATCCCCTACGGGCCGGTGCATCGCCAGACCCTGCCATTGCTGCCCAAGGCCGTGCAGGAGCAACTGCCGACCGCCGAGGCCAACCTGGCCGGTGCGCGGGCCGTGGACGCGGAGTTCTGGGTCGACCATGG
Source organism: Pseudomonas sp. S2_F07 (assembly GCF_054668325.1). NCBI lineage: Bacteria > Pseudomonadati > Pseudomonadota > Gammaproteobacteria > Pseudomonadales > Pseudomonadaceae > Pseudomonas > Pseudomonas sp. S2_F07. The sequence goes on along the minus strand of NZ_CP162758.1, from coordinate 1,250,672 downwards.
CGAAGAGCTTGAACAGCGCTTCAATGCCTGGGCTGCGCGCTGACACAGGCACCGCATAACCCCTGTAGGAGCGAGCTTGCTCGCGATGAGGCCATCAGCTTCAACATCTTCGTTGACTGATGCACCGCCATCGCGAGCAAGCTCGCTCCCACAAAAAAGCCTGGTGCAAAACCTCGGGTTCAAACTTTGCCGCCTTCGCGCAGTGGTGATGGCAGTCAGTTAAAACACAGGACCCTGTGGGAGCGAGCTTGCTCGCGATGAGGCCATCAGATCCAACATCTTCGTTGACTGATGCACCGCCATCGCGAGCAAGTTCGCTTCCACAAAAAAGCCTGGTGCAATACCTCGGGTGCAAGCTTTGCCGCCCTCGCGCAGTGGTGATGGTGATCAGTTAAAACGCAGAGCCCCTGTGGGAGCGAGCTTGCTCGCGATGAGGCCATCAAATCCAACATCGTCGTTGGTTGATACACCGCCATCGTCGGAACGCCGCCCGGAGCAGGCTCGCTCCCACAAAAAAGCTGGGTGCAATACCTCGGGCACACCGGGTTGAAATGATTGTGTAAATCGGGATGGTCGTTTGCCGGGCGTATCGCTATGCTCAGCGAGTTTGCCAAACGCCAATGATAACAATCACAGTGAAACCATGAGCCAATCAGACACGCGAGCGACTGTTCTAGCGCTGTATCCGGAAGACTCCCGCGAGGCCGCGGCATTGCTCAAGCAGGCAGTGCCGCTGATGGTTCGTCACAACATTCCGCCCAACCCGGTGCATTACGCGCTCTGGTACACCTACAGCAAGGGCCAGGAGCCGGAGCTCAACCGGCAACTGGACCGGGTGGTCAACGACTTTGACTATTTTCCGCCGGAGTCCGCCACCAAGCTGTTTCGCGAGTACATCATCCGCGATGAACTGGCGGATGCCCGCTCCGGGCAGCAGGATGCGATCAACCTGGTCGACGACATGGAGCGCGATGTGTCGCGCAGCGTGCAAGGCAACCAGAACTTCCAGGCCAGCCTTGGCCAATACCTGCAGATGCTCGAAGAACCCGCCGACGAGCGCTTGCCGAGCATCCTGATCCAGCTGCAACAAAGCACTCGGCTGATGCAGGGGCAGCAGGAGCATTTCCTCGCCCAGTTGCAGTCGGCGCAGCATGAAATCAAAAGCCTGCGGGACAAACTCGAACGCGCCCAACTGGCGGCGACCCTCGATGGCCTGACCGAATTGCTCAACCGCTCCACCTTCAACCGCCAGCTTGAACAGGCCATGGGCAACGTGGCGACGGGTGTGGCGCTGGTGATGCTGGATATCGATCACTTCAAGCAGTTCAACGACCAGTACGGCCATCCCTTGGGTGACCGCGTGCTGCAGCATGTCGCCCGGGTGTTGCGCGATTCGCTGCCCGAAGAAGCGTTCGCGGCGCGTTATGGCGGCGAGGAGTTCTGCGTGGTGCTCAAGGATTGCCCGGATATGGCGGCCGCGGGCGCTTTTGCCGAGCGCCTGCGCCTGAAAATCCAGTCGCTGCGGGTCAAGGCCCGGGGCACCGACACGGTGCTGGACACCATCACCGCATCGTTTGGCGTGGCCCATGCGCAAACTGGCGACACACCGGAAAGCCTGCTGACCCGCGCCGACGATGCGCTGTACCAGGCCAAGCGCAACGGGCGCAATCAGGTACGTCAGCAGCCTGACGTAGCGGTCGGGGCCGTTTAGCCAAGGATGAAGTAGACCTTGCGCACCGTCGTGAGGTTTTCCCAGGTGCCGTTGAATCCGCTGGCGACCACGAAGGAATCACCGGGGCCGAACGTGCGCGCGACGCCCTCGGCATCGGTCAGGCGCACGCTGCCTTCAAGGATGTGACACAGCTCGTCGTAATCGCACTGACAGCGCTCGCGGTGCGGTCCCGCCTCCCAGATGCCGGCCACGGCGTTTTTTCCGGGCTGCACAAAGTGCCGCCAACTCTTGCTGCGGTAAGGCGCGTCAACCACGGCCGGGTCGTTGATTTCAGTTTCACGGGGAGCAAGGTCGCTGGCGAAGTCGATGACGTGCCGGGGCAGGGCTGTGGACATGGTGGTCTCCGGATCAGGAATCGAAACCGATGCCAAAGGCATCGAAGGTCTTGAGCAGCAGGTCGCGGTGACCGTCGCGGTCTTCGCGCGCCAGTGAACGCTGGGCCAGTTTCACACCTACATAACGCAAGGGTTCGGGCGGAAAGCGGAACGGCGCCTTGGACGTCATCAGCAGTTCGGTACGTTCGGTGCGCTCGCCGGCCAGCAGGTCGAGCATGTTCAGCGCGGCGAAGCGGCTGGCGGACACCCCTTGCCCGGTGAAGCCCAAGGCATAGGCGACGCGGCCCTGGTGCTCGCATCCGGTGAACATCGTGGTGCGTGCGGAGGTGTCGATGATGCCGCCCCAGGCATGGCTGAAACGCATATCGCCCAGGGCCGGGAAGGTCTGTTGGAATTGTTCGGCCAGGCGCTGGAAGCTTTGCGGGCGCTGGGTCAGGGCCTCGTCGCGGCGCCCGCCGAAATGGTAGATGGCATCAAAGCCGGCCCAGAGAATGCGGTTGTCGGCGGTCTTGCGCAGGTAGTGGAACTGATTGCCGGCGTCGGCGATGCCGTAGCGGCCGGTCCAGCCGATGGCGGCCAGTTGTGCATCGTTCAGCGGCTCAGTGACCAGCGAGTAGTCGTAGACCGGGATCACGCTCGATGCCAGATGACCGAGCAGTGGCGGGGCGATGTTGGTGGCGAGGGCGATTTTTCCGGCGGTCACTTCGCCGCTTTCTGTACGCAGGCGCAGGTTGTCTTTGTCCGCGCTCAGTTGCAGGACCGGGCTGTTTTCGAACAGTTGAATGCCTTGCTCAAGGCAAACGCGGCGCAGTTCGGCGGCCATTTTCGCCGGGTTGAGCAGGGCGTAATTGGGCTCGAACAGGCCGGCCGCATACGCCGGTGAATCAAGCTGGTGTGCCAGATCGCTGCCTTCCAGCCACTGGCAGTCGATGTTGAACCGCGCATAGTTGCGCTGCATCGAGCGCAGCCCATCGACCTGCCACGGCTGGCTGGCGACGTTGAGCTTGCCCTGGCGTTCGAACTCGACGTGCATGCCGAAGCGTTGCAGGTCGGCGGCCAGTTCGTCGAGGTTCTGCCGGCCGAGGCGGATCAGTTGCTCTGCTTCATTCGGCCAGCGCTTGAGGGCGTTGGAGACGCCATGGGAAATGCTCGGCGCGCAGAAACCACCATTGCGCCCACTGGCCTCACCGCCACAGCGTCGTGCCTCGATGATCGCGATGCTCAGCCCGGGGTTGCGTTGGCGCGCCAATAGCGCGGTCCACAATCCGGTAAAGCCACCACCGACCACCACCAGATCGAACTGCATAGACCCGCTGACGGCGGGCGCGGCGGGCGGTGGGGTAACGGTGTCCTGCCAAAAGGGGTGAGGCAGGGCACGGTCAAGCGCATCGAGACGCGATGGGACATTCATGCTGAAACTCCGGCGGTGTGTCGGGCAGCGACGATTGCGTTCGGTTGCCCGACGGTTTTTGTTGTTTTGGCTAGAGGTCTGGCAGCGCAAGAATCGCGCGGGCGGCAATGTCGGTGCCGCGGGTCGCTTGCATGCGCTCGCTGAACGATTTGAGGCGTTGTTTCATCGCTTGGTCGGCCAGCAGCTGTTCGAGGGCGGCGGGCAGGGCGGCCAGGGGATCGGCAAAGCGCGGCAGGTAGCGGCCGACGCCGACTTCCTCGGCGCGGGCGGCGTTGTCGTGGCCGTCCCAGCAATAGGGAATGATCAGTGACGGCAAGCCGAAATACAGCGCTTCACAGAAGCTGTTGTTGCCGCCGTGGTGGATGAACAACTGACATTCCTTGAGCACCGCCGGCTGGGCAAACCAGCTGTCGAGGTACACGTTGTCCGGCACGGTGGTGTACATGTCGCGGTAGGCGCCGACGTTGACCAGGAAGCGGTACGGCAAGGTTTCGATAGTGCTGATCAGGCGCTTCATCATTCCGGTGTCGGCGGCGCCAAGGCTACCGAAGCTGAGGTAGATCAGCGGCGCGTCGTTGTGCCGTGGAAAGTCCGGGACGATGTACGGCGCTTCGCGGCGTACGCAACCGTCGAGGTACACGTAGCGCTGCGGGTCCAGCGCTTGCTGGCGCTCATAGCGCACTGGCGTCGGTGACAGCAGCAGGTTCAGCCATGGCGAGTCAGTGAGGAACTGCCCCGCTGGGCACGGCGCGGTGCCGTTGCCGAGGAGAAATTGCGAAAAGCGTTCATGGGCCGGTGCGACAGCCTTCAGGTACTGCTCGGTGTAGCGTTCGCAGGCCTGGGGGTCGCTGGCCAGGCACCCGGACAGGTACGGTGGAACGTTGGCATCCGGCAGTTCGGTTTCGGCGCAGGACACCACTCGCACCCAGGGGCAACCGGCGTTGGCGATGGCCGGGAACATCACCACGTTGTCGAGCACGATCACGTCGGGCTTGAGGCGGCCGAGCAACTGCTGCAAGGGTTTTTCCGCTTCGATCGCGGTGTCGATGATGGCTTCCCAGGCCGGCGCCACGTAGCTGTCGATCTGTGCCAGCGGGGTCTGGTCGAAGTAGGGAATGCTGCGCTCGATGAAGCGCTCCCAGTAGTGCTGGTGTTCCGCCGCCGACAACGGGCTCGCTTGCGGAATCGGGTATTCGTCGAAACCGTATTCGGCGAACAGCCCCTGGAAATGTTCATGGCAGATGAACACCGGCCCGGCGCCCAGTTCACGCAGCGACTGAGCGATACCAATGCAGTTCAAGGCCGCGCCGAAACTGGCTTCGGGAAACAGGGCGATCAGTTTTTGTTTTTGCATGGCGAGGGACTGTCCATGGCGGGTCAGACCCGCCGCTCCTGAAGGTGTTTTTGATGCTGTCTTATTTTCAAAAAAAAATCATCATGTTTTTTGCAAGTCGGTTAGCGACGCCCGAACAGATGACTTTGCGGGATGCCACGGTTGGCGGTTTGCGGGCGTTGCGCGGCGCTCAGGCGCAGGTGCAGGCGCAGCAGGTCGGCGGCGATCTCCATCTGCCCGCGTTCGATCTGCGCGATGATCTGCAGGTGTTCGCGCAGGGCCTCTTGCAGGCGGTGCACGCTCACCGAGGGCAGCAGGTTCGGCAGGCGCCGCAGGCCCTGATGCTGGAGCAGGGCGTCGCTGATGAAGCGGTTGCCGCAGCTCTGGGCCAGCAGTTCGTGGAAGCTGATGTCCAGTTCGCGAAACTGTTGGATATCGAAATCTTCCACGGGGCGGGCGAGCAGGCTTTGGGTGGCGCTGCGCAACAGCGCCAGGCGTTGCGGGTCGGCGTTGAAGCTGGGACTGAGCAACGCTTCAGGTTCGAGAATCAGGCGGAATTTCAGGCTTTCTTCGAGGGCTGCCAGGCTGTTCAGTGACGGGCGAAACAGCCAGGACTGACCGGGGCCGCGCTCGATGGCCTGGTTTTCGCTCAATTGCTGCAGGGCCTTTTGCGCCGCCGGCCGGCCGATGTCGTAGCGGCGCATTAGTTCGCTGATGCTGATGCTGTCGCCCAGGCGCCCGGCCATGCGGTCGCGCAGCACCGAGGCGGCCAGTTCTTCTTCTTCGGCCTGGGGCAGGGCGGCATTGAAGGTCTGGCCGGCCGGGGGGGCCAGCAGGGTGTAACCCTTGCCCGCTTCATGGCTCAGCAGGTTTTCTTCGAGCAGCACTTTCAGCGCGCCGCGAATCAGCGTGCGCGAGACCTGGAAGGTCCGGGCCAGGGCCTGTTCGGCCACCGGGTCACCGGCCACCAGGCCGCTTTCCTGGGTGTGCTCGAGGATGCGCCGGGCCAGTTCCAGGTGATTGGTGCGCGGTTTTTTTTCGGCTGTCGTGCTCAAGCGTGTTTTCTCGTTGTGATCCGCTGTCGGACTCAGGTGCTCATCTTATGTCATGCGCCGGCGAAGCGTCAGGCCGTAAAAAAAGCGTTGACATCTTTTGATACTGGTCCTAATTTCTAAAAAAAAACACAAGCAATCGTTTCTCGTTTTGCCGTACTGCCTTCGAACACAACAATAAACAATCGTCGGGTGAGTATTTATGAGCAAGCTGAATGATCTTCTGTGCGTGGGATTGGCCGTTTCCCTGGCGATCGCTTCACAGGCTGCAAGTGCGAAAGATATGGTGATTTCCATCTGGGACGGCTACATGGCCCCGGATGCGCTGGAGAAGTTCAAGGCTGCCAGCGGTGTGGACGTCGACAAGGCGCTGCACGCCACCAACGAAGAAATCATGGGCAAGCTGATGGCCTCCGGTGGTGAAGGGTACGACGTGGTGTTCGTCTCCTCGCCTTTCGCCGAAGTCCTGCACAAACAGGGGCTGCTGGCGGACATCGATCCGGTCAAGGTCCCCAACCTGAAAAACCTCTACCCCGAAGCCACGCACCTGGAGTATGACCAGGGCAACCGGTTCTCCGTGCCTTACACCTGGGGCACTACCGGCATCTGCTACCGCTCCGACAAGGTGACGCCGGCGCCACAGAGCTGGAACGAGCTGCTCAATCCGAGCGATGCGCTCAAGGGCAAAGTGACGATGCTCGCCACCGACCGCTGGATGCTCGGCGCCGGTTTCCTCGCCAAGGGCTGGTCGGTCAACGACAGCGACCCCGCGCAAATCGCCGCGGTTCGCGATCAACTGATCGCCACCAAGAAACGCATTCTCTCCTTCGACGACACCACCTTCTACTCCAAGCTGGCCTCCGGCGAATCGCTGATGGCCCACGCCTGGGACGGCTGGTGCAACTACGGCACCCAGGCCAACGCGGCGATCAAGTTCGTGGTGCCCAAGGAAGGTTCCGACCTGTGGGTGGACACCATGGTCGTGTTGAAAAGCTCGAAGCACCAGGACGAAGCCTTCAAGTTCATCAACTTCATGCTGGCCAGGGAAAACCACGCCTGGGTCGCTGAAAACATCCTCTACAAAGTTCCCAACCAGGCGGCCATGGCCGGGTTGTCCGCTGACTTGCTCAAGCAATACCCCAACCTGACCATCGCCCCCGCCGAGCTGCTGAAAATGGAGCAATTGCGCGATCTGGGCGGCACCACGCAAAAGGCCTACACCCGCGCCGTCACCGAAATCATGGCGGCGCAGAACTAACGCCACGTCGATCCGAGGCATGCCCGGCATGCCTCGCCACACTCGCAAGCCGCCTCTGTCCTGAGGCGGGAGGATAGGGTTAATGAGTGCTTTGCATGCTGACAGGCGCCTGTCGGCCTGGCTTCTTGCGCCCGGCTTCGGCTGGCTGCTGATGTTCCTGGTGATTCCGTGCCTGTTGGTGCTGGTCTACAGCTTCGTTGAACGTGGCGCCTATGGCGGCATCGACTGGTTGTTCACCTGGGAAAACTACCAGCGCGCGTTCGATCCGCTGTACCTGGGCATCCTGCTCAAATCGGCGAAGATCGCCGGGCTGGCCACAGTGTTCGCGGTGTTGATCGGCTACCCGGCGGCCTATGCGATTGCCCGTGCGCCACGGCGGCGTCAGGCGGTGTATCTGTTTCTGGTGATGCTGCCGTTCTGGAGCAATTACCTGATCCGCACCTACGCCTGGATCGTCCTGCTCAACCGCGAAGGCCTGATCAACCGCCTATTGCAAATGCTCGGCTACAGCGGCGAACCCATCAGCCTGCTGTACACCGAATCGTCCGTGGTGCTGGGGCTGGTCTACAACTACATCCCCTTTGTGATCCTGGCGATTTTCTCGTCGCTGTCGCGGATCAACAACGAATTGTGGGACGCCTCGAAAGACCTCGGCGCCTCGGGCTGGATGACCTTTCGCCGGATCATCCTGCCGCTGAGCGTGCCGGGTATCGCGGCGGGCGCGGTGTTTGTGTTCGTGCTGAGCATCGGCAACTTCATCACTGCCGACCTGCTGGGCGGCAAGCAGGTGCAGATGGTCGGCAACCTGATTTATTCGCAATTCCTCACGGCGCGGGACTGGCCGTTCGGTGCGGCGCTGAGCTTCTTCCTGATCGCGATCATGTTGATCCTGTTGTTCATCCAGGCCCTGGTGGCCCGTCGTGCAGAAGGGGCGCGCTCATGAGTCAGTCTCGTTCTGTCAGCGCCACCGTGCTGGGTTCGCACCTGGGGCTGGTGTACGCCTTCTTATATATACCGATCCTGGTGCTGATCCTGCTGTCGTTCAACAAGTCCGGATTGCCTACCGCCTGGGGCGGCGTATCGCTGAAATGGTACGCGGCACTGGCGCACAACACGGCGATTCTGTCAGCGGCGCTCAACACCCTGATCGTTGCCTTGTCGGCGACCTTGATTGCCTGCGTGCTCGGCACGTTCCTGGCGCTGGGTATCGAGTTGCGCCGCAAGGGCAACGACAAAGGCCAGGTGGTCGACACCTTGCTGATGGCGCCAATGATCATCCCTGACATCGTGCTGGCGATTGCGCTGTTGAGTTTCTTCAACCTGCTCAAGGTCGGCCTGGGGCTGCACTCGATCATCATCAGCCACGCGGTGTTCAATATTGCCTTCGTCTGCGCGGTGGTGCGCACGCGGCTCAAGCACTTTGACTATTCGATCCTCGAAGCCTCGATCGACCTGGGCGCGAGCTGGTTCACCACCTTGCGTCGGGTACTGCTGCCGGTGATTTTCCCCGGTGTGCTGGCGGGTGGGTTGCTCTCGTTCACCCTGTCGGTGGACGAATTCATCATCGCCTTTTTCAACTCCGGCTCCGGCCAGGCCTCGACCACGTTGCCCATGCAGATCTACGCCATGATCCGCTTTGGCGTCACCCCGGAAATCAATGCTCTGGCGACGCTGGTGATGCTGGTCAGCATCACCGCGCTGCTGGCTTCGCAGCGTCTCAACAAGGCTCCTCGCACCCATGAATAATTCTTCCGCGGTACTGATCCTGGATAAGGTCAGCAAGTCCTATGGCAACGACCTGGCGGTCAACGAGGTGTCGCTGAGCATCCGCGAGAACGAGTTCTTCGCGCTGCTCGGTCCGTCGGGCTGCGGCAAGACCACGCTGCTGCGCATGCTCGCCGGTTTCGAGACCCCCAGCGGTGGTTGCATCTACCTGGACGGCAACGACATCTCGCCGCTGCCGGCCAACAAGCGCCCGCTGAACCTGATGTTCCAGTCCTACGCGCTGTTCCCCAACATGACCGTGCGCAAGAACATCGCCTATGGCCTGGAAATGGAGCGCCTGCCGGAATCCGAAATCCGCCGCCGGGTCGATGAAGTGCTGAACACCGCGCAACTGGGTGAGCTGGCCGAGCGCAAGCCCGATCAGCTTTCCGGCGGCCAGCGTCAGCGGGTGGCATTGGCCCGGGCGCTGGTCAAGCGTCCGCGGGTGTTGTTGCTCGACGAGCCCTTGGGCGCCCTCGACAAAAAGCTGCGGGAAAAGATGCAGCTGGAACTCAAGCGCCTGCAGCACGAGAGCGGCATCACCTTCATCATCGTCACCCACGACCAGGAAGAAGCCCTGGTGATGTCCGACCGCATGGCGGTGCTCGATGGCGGCAAGGTCTGCCAGTGCGGCAGCCCGACCGAGCTCTACGAAAACCCCAACAGCCGTTTTGTCGCCAACTTCATCGGCGTCAGCAATCTGCTCGAAGGCGTGCGCTCGGGCCCGCACTCGGTGCGGGTCAGCGGCCACGAGTTGAGCGTCGAAACCGATGCGCCTTCGGTGAGCGGCCAATCCGTCGCCGTGGTGGTGCGCCCCGAACGCCTGCAAGTGCTGACGGAGCAGGGCGGCGATTGCGCCAATCAGGTCAGCGGCAAGATCGTCGAAATCGCCTACCACGGCCTCGACACCAACCTGCACGTGCAGACCCCCCTCAGCGACAAACCGTTGATCGTGCGCGTGCCGTCCTCACAGTTTGAATTCGCCCATTTTGCAATCGACACCACCATCCGGCTGGGCTGGCAGGCCCGGCATGCCCGCGTATTGACGCGCTGAACAATAAAAAGACCAGGCAGGAGCAGCACTCGATGAAACAGAAAGTGATCGCATTCTTCCCCGAAGCCGCCTACGGCCCGGCCCTGAACTCAGTGGGTATCGCCCAGGCCTGTGAAGCCCTGGGGCACAAAGCGGTGTTCCTCACCGACCCGGGCATGAGCGGTGTCTACGCCGGTTATGGTTTTGAAGAGCACATGGTCAACATGTCGGCACCGATGCCGGCCGAAGAGATGGCCCGCTACTGGGTGGACTTCATCAACGGCCACATCCCGAACTTCCGCAAGTCGCCGCTCGACCAGATCGACAACTACGTCAAGGAATGCTGGGCCGCCATCGTCGAAACCGCCAAGTGGGCGCAAAAGGACCTGCCGGCGGTGCTGGACAAGGTCAAGCCCGACCTGATCTGCGTCGACAACGTGATCCTGTTCCCGGCGATCAAGCAATACGGCAAGCCCTGGGTGCGGATCATTTCCTGCTCGGAAAACGAGATCGAAGACCCGGATATCCCGCCGCACCTGTCGGGCATGAGCATCGACGACAAGGCTGGCCACGCGCTATTCCGCCAGCGTTTCGAAGAAGTGGTCGGGCCGATCCACGACGACTTCAACCAGTTCCTCCAGGCCCATGGCGAGCAGCCGTATCCGCTGGGTACCTTCTTTGAAGCCTCGCCGTTCATGAACCTGCTGCTGTACCCGGATGCGGTGAAGTTCGACCGGCGCCACCCATTGCCGGCCGAGCGCTTCCATTACCTGCAGGGTTGCGTGCGCCACGACACGCCCTACGAGATTCCGCAGTTTCGCGCCCACAACGACAAGCCGCTGCTGTACGCCAGTTTCGGCAGCCTCGGTTCCGGCGATGTCGAGCTGCTCAAGCGTCTGATCGAGGCGGTGGGCAAGCTGTCTTACCGGGCGCTGTTCAACGTCGGCGAGCACCTCGACGAGTACCCGGACCTGCCGGACAACGTGCAGATTTCTAACTGGTTCCCGCAGCCATCGGTGATTGCCCAGGTCGACGCGGTGATCCACCACGGCGGCAACAACAGCTTCACCGAGTGCCTGTTCTTCGGCAAACCGGCGATCGTCATGTCCTACGTCTGGGACGGCCACGACAACGCCATGCGCGCCGAAGAAAGCGGCCACGGCTTCAAGCTCGACCGCTACGAATGGAGCGAAGAACAGCTGGCGGAAAAACTCCACGCGTGCCTCAACGACGAGGCGATGCGCCAACGCCTGCAGCGCACCAGCGCGCAGATGCAATCGCGCAAGGGGCCGCAAGACGCGGCTGCAATTCTCGACAAGGTGCTCAACGATGCCTGATTCATCCACCACGGCGGGTATCACGCCGTACCTCGAAGCCGTCAGCAGCCGCACCGACCTGGTGGACTGGGGCGTGCAGAGCGACGCCGTCGAAGGCGTCTCGCATTCCAGCGGCCGCTTGCTGTTCAAGGGCCCGAACAACAGTCCGGAAAGCGGACTGTGGGTGTGCACCCCCGGGCGCTGGCGGCTGTCGATTCCCCGGGACGAGCTGTGCCACTTCATCGCGGGGCACGCCACGTACCGTCATGACAACGGCGAAGTGATCGAGGTGCGCCCCAACACCCTGGTGCTGTTCCCGGCCGGCTGGACGGGCGAATGCAACGTCCGCGAAACCCTGCGCAACGTGTACATGCTGGCTTGAACCTGATGCTGAACGGTTAAAAGGCGAAACCTGTGGGAGCGAGCTTGCTCGTGATGGCGGCGGGTCAGTCAACGTTGATATTGAATGTTATTGCGCCATCGCGAGCAAGCTCGCTCCCACAAGGATCGCGGTGTCTGATCGGCATTGGGCCAACGGACTTTTTTGGAGAAAAACAATGACTACCCCGTTTCTGTACGACCCGCTGAGCATCACCGACGTCAAGGATTGGGGCGTGATCCCGACCATGCTCGAAGGCGAATCCCGTGTTTCCGGCGTGGTGCTGCACAAAGGCCCCGAAGGCCAGTCCGAATGCGGTATCTGGATCTGCACCCCGGGCAAGTGGTTCTGCCATGTGACCAGCGACGAGTTCTGCCACTTTCTCGAAGGCCGCTGCACGTACGTCCACGAGTCCGGCGAGGTGATCGAGATCAAGCCGGACACCGCCGCCTTCTTCGGCAAGGACTGGAAGGGTGTGTGCACCGTCCACGAGACCATCAAAAAGGTCTACATGATCCGGTGACTGCCATGACAGATGCACTGGCGTCATTGCCAACCCGTGAAGATCTGCGCGCCGCCTTTCTGGCCCGCGCCGGTCACGCCGGGACCTTGCTGGTCGCCTTGCCGGCGGATGCTTCGACCCGGCGTTATTTCCGCCTGGAGGGCGCCGGCCTGTTGCTGATGGATTCGCCCCCCGACAGTGAGCCGATCGGCCCGTTCGTGCGCATCGCCCGGCAGTTGCAGGGGCTGGGCCTGTCCGCGCCGGCCTTGCTGGAAGTGGACGAAGCGGCGGGGCTGGCGTTGATCGAGGATTTCGGTCACGACACCTACACCCGGCTGCTGCTGGCCGGGCATTCGGAGTCGCAGCTGTATCACCTGGCGGTCGATACGCTGGTGGCCTTGCATCGCGCTGCGCCAGCCACGGAACTGGCGCCTTACGACGGGCAGCGACTGGCGGACGAGTACGCATTGTTTATCGACTGGTACGTGCCGCTGCTGATCGGCAAGGACGCGGCGCAAGACCTGCGCGATGAGTATCTGGCGTTGTTCGCCGACACTTGTCGCGATGTCGCAAAACGCCGTGAAGCCCTGGTGCTGCGCGACTTTCACGTCGACAACCTGATGCTGTTGCAAGGCCGCGAAGGTGTCGCCGCCTGCGGCTTGCTGGATTTCCAGGACGCCCTGGTCGGGGCGGCGGCCTATGACCTGATGTCACTGCTCGAAGACGCCCGGCGCGATGTGCCCGAGGCACTGCGCGAGGCACTGATCAGCCATTACCTGTTGCAGCGCCCGGAGCTGGATGCGCCGGGTTTTCTCGAAGATTACCGGTGCCTGGCCGCCCAGCGTCACGCCAAGGTGCTGGGGATTTTCGTGCGCCTGGCCGGCCGTGACGGCAAGCACGGTTACCTGGCGCATTTGCCGCGCACCCTGGGTTTGTTTGTCCGCGCCCTGGACGCCGAGGCCTTTGCGCCCCTTCGCCAATGGCTCGACCGGCACGTGCCCGACTGGCGTGAAGAGCTGCCCGCCGCGACCCTGGCGACGTTGCGTGAAACCCCTTATCGATTGGTTCAAGGATCATCCCATGGCCACGTTCAACACTGACACCGCATTGCGTTTCATCAATTCTGAATTCCTGCCGCTGACCGATGGCCGTGTGCGCGAAGTGCTCGACCCGGCGACCCTGCAACCGGTCGGGCAAGTCGGCGTGTGTGGCGAAGCCGATGTGCAGACCGCCACCGATGCCGCCACCGCCGCGCAACGCCAATGGCGCCTGATCGATGCGAAAAGTCGCGCCGCGCGCTTGCATCAGCTGGCCAATGCCATTGAGCAGAACCTGGCCTGCAACCGTGAAGTCGCCCGCCTGATGACCCTGGAGATGGGCAAGCCGTTTCCCGAAGCCATGGGCGAACTGGCCAACTGCGCGCCGATCTTTCGCTACTACGCGGAGATGGCCCGGGACGATGCCGGCAAGGTCGCCGGCACCACGCAGATCGGCTCCTTCCAGCATGTGCGTTACGAGCCGTACGGCGTCAGCGTGCACATCATGCCGTTCAACTTTCCGATCCTGCTGATGTGCTGGACGGTCGCCGCGTCGCTGGCGGCGGGCAATGCCTGCATCATCAAGCCGGCGGAAGCCACGACCCTGTGCACCCTCAAGTTCATGGAGCATTTCACCGCGTTGCTGCCGGGGCTGGTGTCTTGCGTGCCGGGCGATGCAGTCACCGCGCAATTGCTGGTGCAGTCGGATCAGACCCATGCGGTGGCCTTCACCGGCAGCGTGGCCGCAGGCAAGGCGGTGGCCGTGGCCTGCGCCGAACGGATGAAACCTTGCGTGATCGAGGCCGGTGGCAGCGATCCGCTGATCATCTCCAGGTATGCGCCACTGGACGTGGCGGCGGCGGGGGCGGTGACGGCGGCGTTCCACTTGAGCGGGCAGATCTGCACGTCGGCCGAGCGCTTCTACGTCGTCGATGAAATCCATGACGAGTTTGTCGCGAAGTTCGCCGAGCGCACCCGCGCCCTGCGTATCGGTCATGGCCTGGAGCGCTCGGAGATCGGGCCGATGGTCAGCGAGGCGGCACGCAACAAGGTCATGCGCCTGGTCGATGACGCCGTGGCCAAGGGCGCGACAGTGGTGTGCGGCGGGCGGATTCCACCCGGGCACAGCGTCGGCTGGTTCTATGAGCCGACCATCCTCACCGGCGTGACCGGTGATATGGCGATTCTGCAGGAAGAGTGCTTCGGCCCGGTGGCGGCGATCTGCCGGGTCAGCGATTTCGACGAGGCGGTGCGCTTGGCCAACGATTCGCCGTTCGGCCTTGGCGCCTCGCTGTTTTCCACTGACCTGGCCGAAGCCATGGAGGCCGCCGAGCGTCTGGAGGCGGGGATGGTCTGGGTCAACAATCCGCTGATCGACAACGATGCGCTGCCGTTCGGTGGCTGGAAGATGTCCGGCCTTGGGCGCGAGCTCGGGCGTCAGGGGCTGGAAGCGTTCCGCCGCTCGAAAATGGTCATCATCGACCACCAGCCGAAAATCCAGGACTGGTGGTATCCCTACGCCGACGACGTGTTCTATCGCGATCCGGCCTGAAGCCGTGATGCACACAGGAGGATCGTGATGAGCGACAACATTGGCTGGCCGACCCTGGCGGTGATTCTCGCGGCCGGGCAGGGCACGCGCATGCGTTCGCCGCTGCCCAAGGTCTTGCACCCGGTGGGCAACCGGCCGCTGCTCGGCCATGTGCTGGCGGCGGTGGCGACGGCGGGCATCGAGCAACGGGCGGTGGTGGTGGGCGCCGGCGGCGGGCAGGTGGCCGAGTACCTGCAACAGGTGGCACCGACGGCGCAGGTGTTTACCCAGCACGAACAACTGGGCACGGCCCATGCGTTGCTGGCGGCCCGGCCTGCACTGCAGGCTCACGAGCAGGGTTGTGTGTTGGTGCTGTTTGGCGATTCGCCGTTGATCACCCCGCAGACCCTGAACCGTTTGCGTCGGGCGCTGATAGACGGCGCAGCGGTGGCGGTGGCGGGTTTCCATACCCGGCAACCGGGACCCTATGGGCGATTGCTGGTGAAGGACGGTCGTCTGCGGGCCATCCGCGAAGCCAAAGACGCCAGCCCGCAGGAGCTGGACATCAACTTCTGCAACGGCGGCGTCATGGGCCTGCGTGCCGACACCTGCCTGTGGTTGCTGGAGCGTATCGGCAACCGCAACGCCCAGGGTGAGTACTACCTCACCGACGCGGTGGCGGTGGCCAACGAAGCGGGGCATACGGTGACGGCCGTGGAAGTGGATGAAGTCGATGTGCTCGGGGTCAATGACCGCGAGCAATTGCAGGTCGCCGAACAGCTGTACCAGCAACGTCGGCAGCGCAGGATCAAGGAGTGTCCCATGGGTGACTATCAACGGTTGTACATCGGCGGCGAGTGGGTCTTACCCGTCCAGCGCGGTGTTTTTGAAACCCTCGATCCGAGTGACGAGTCGGTTCTGGCGCGGGTTGCCTCGGCGACCGCCGAGGACGTCGATCTGGCCGTGGCGGCGGCGCGCAGGGCGTTTGACGAGGGTGACTGGCCACGTTGGTCCGGGGCACGACGGGCGCAAGTGCTGAGGAACATCGCCGAGGGCATCCGCGCTCGCCAGGACGAACTGGCGGCCATCGAAGTGCGCGATAACGGTAAGCCGCTGCCGGAAGCCTTGTGGGACATTGCCGATACCGCCGGGTGCTTCGATTTCTATGCCGGACTTGCCGAGCAGTCGGACCAAACCAATGAGCAATCGATCGATTTGCCGGATGCGCGCTTCACCTCGTCGGTGATCAAGGAACCGGTGGGCGTGGTCGCGGCGATCATCCCGTGGAATTTCCCGATGCTGATGGCCGCGTGGAAAGTCGCCCCGGCACTCGCGGCGGGCTGCACCCTGGTGCTCAAACCTTCCGAACTGACGCCGCTGACCGCCCTCGAACTGGCCGGCATCGCCGACCAGGCCGGGTTGCCGGCCGGGGTGCTGAATGTGGTCACAGGCTGGGGACGCGAAGCGGGAGCGCCGTTGGCCGAACACCCGCAGGTCGACAAGATCGCCTTCACCGGCAGCGTGCCGACCGGACGCAAGGTCATGCAGGCCGCTGCCAGCGAGATCAAAAACATCAGCCTGGAACTGGGCGGCAAATCGCCTTTCGTGATCTTCGCCGACAGTGATATTGAGGCGGCGGTGGAGTGGATTCTGTTCGGGATCTTCTGGAACCAGGGCCAGGTCTGTTCAGCCACTTCGCGGGTGCTGGTGGAACGCGGGTTGTACCCGGCGTTGCTGGAGCGCTTGATTGCCGCCACCGAGCAGATTCAGATTGGCCAGGGCTTCGAGGAAGGGGTGAAGCTCGGACCACTGGTCAGCCAGGGGCAACTGGACAAGGTGCTGGCGGCCATTGCAGCCGGTCAGCAAGAGGGGGCGCGGCTGGTGTCGGGCGGTGTGCGGCCGGGTCATCTGGAAAAGGGGTATTACCTGACGCCGGCGATTTTCGCCGATGTCCCGCAGGACAGCGTCGTGTGGCGCGAGGAGATTTTCGGCCCGGTGGTGTGCCTGCGGGCCTTCGACACCGAAGCCGAAGCGATCCGCCTGGCCAATGACTCGCCGTTCGGGTTGGCGGCGGCCGTCATGTCCCGGGATATCCCGCGTTGCGAACGGGTCGCTCGCGGTTTTCGCGCAGGCATCGTGTGGGTCAATTGCTCGCAACCGACCTTCGTCGAGGCACCCTGGGGCGGCTACAAGCAAAGCGGCATTGGTCGCGAACTGGGTGAGTGGGGCTACAACAGCTACCTGGAAACCAAGCAGATCACCCGCTACAACGGCGAACCCTGGGGGTGGTATCTGAAGTGACGTGAGCGCCGCAGTGGCCTGCCTGCGGACAGGGGCAGGTCATTTTTCCCGAATTGTACGGCTGTGGAACTGGAAGCCATTCTGGCAATCGAAGCCTATACGGGCGAGACGGACGTCGTAATGGTTACGCGCTGGCATTGAACGCCTTGTATGGCTGTAAAGCCGGGAGGGTTGCATGGAAAGGGACGCGATGTTCAGGTTCCTTGCGGGCTACCTGTTGATGTGTGCCCTGCTGGCATGGGGGGTGGTCCAGGCGTCTCACTGGATTGCTTCTCGCCTGCTGCTGTATTGGATTATTTAGCGCCGACCCTCGCTGCCTCGCTCCTTCCTGTCGATTCTTCCAGCACCCCAATGGTGCGACCCACTGTCTGGCCTTCTTCCTCCGATCCTTAGCCTGCGAAATCAGTCCGGTTTGCTGAACCGGCCACTGACCCAATCCAGGGATTGAGCCAGTGGCCGATGCTGCCCGGGTTAGTGGAACGGGAAGATGTAGTTCATCCAGGCGGCCATGCGCAGAAGGATTTTGCGCATCATCGCGATGTGATGGAAATGCTGGCTGTACAACGCCGCCTGGCCGTAGGCACCGCCCGGCATCTGGCCGGCGTACTGTGCATAGTCGGGGTCGGTGATCTCAATGATCACCGGGACCCGGCCGGCCGGTGGTGAACCGGTGAAGCCGATCAGCGTGCCCGACGGCTGGATCTGGCCTTCGGCGATCACCGAAACGACGGTCTTGACCTTGCCTTCGAACACCTTGCCCGGAATGCCGTCGAAAGCGACCTCGGCCTCATCGCCCTCGGTCAGGCGCAACAGGCTGTTCTGGCGCATCCACGCGGAGAAGTAATGCCCTTCCGCGGGAATGAAGACCATCGAAGGGCGCAGCGGCAACTTGGTCGCCATCATGCCCGGACGCAGCGAAACATGGGTGACGAAGCCTTTGCTCGGCGCACGGACCGTGGTGTTGTCGAGTTCGTACTGCGCGCTGTCCAGTTGTGCCTTCAGGTCATCGCTGCGCGCGACCACCATGTCCAGTTCCCGTTGGGTACTGAAATTACGCTTGATCAGCTCGGTGATCCGCGCGCGATCGGCCTGGGCGGCAATCAGCTGTGCCTTGAGGGATTTCAGTCGGTATTCGAACGGCGCCGGGTCGATGCGAAACAGCACATCGCCTTTTTCCAGGGGCTGGTTGGACTTCACCGGTACATCGATCACCTGGCCGCTGACCACGGGAATCACCGGAACCGACACGAAATAGGAACGCGCCACCTCGGAGTAGGGGTGGTTGTAGTTCATCGTGAAAATCAACGCGCCGATAATCACGACTCCGCCCAGCACCGCCGTGGGTACTGTCCATTTGTTCAGGGGGATGCGGAAGATCTTGAAGATGGCTACGCACAGAGCGGCATACGTCAGAATGAGTAAGAGATCCATGGCTCAAATGCCCTCGCCGAGATTGTCCGTTGGCACCCGGTTCTGGGTCGTGCCCGTCGCTGCCTCCAGGCGCTCGATCCGGCCTTGCAGCTCGGCGACCTGTTGTTCGAGGTGAACCACATGACTTTTGGGTGAATGTCCGTCACTGAAACCCCAGCCCCGGTCCTCTCGATAGGCCATGGCCCAGATCCACAGGAACGGCCACAGCGCGTGCAGGGTGAAGAGGCTGACCCAGCCGGTGGCGTGGATTGCATCCTGGTGAGGGTGGTTGCGGTGGACAGCAATTTCATAGGGGATGTCGTGGAGCAGGATGATCCCGTAAAACAGCACAAGCCCGACAAAGACCAGCAGGCCCAGGGCGAAGTAATCAAGCATGAACCACTCCTCTTGAAGCAGATAACGTGTGCGCATGAGTGTAGCCGTTCAATCTACACTTGACGGGGATGCGGCTATCCAGCCGGAGCAACCGGTGCCTGGCCGACGCGTCGACCGATATCGTGCAAGCACACTCCGACGAGGTGAGTTCATGCCAGACAATGGTCAATTCGAAAGGGCGCCTGTACTGGACCCTGTCGAGCGCATTACCGAGGTGATCTTCGGCCTGCTGATGGCCATGACGTTCACCGGCACCATCAGCGTGGCCACGGCGGACCAGGCAGCCGAACGCACGATGATGATTGCCGCGCTCGGCTGCAATCTCGCCTGGGGACTGGCCGATGCGGTCATGTACCTGTTGCGCGCACTGGTCGAGCGCACGCGCAGGATCAAGCTGTACATGGCCTTGCGCAATGGCGCGGACGCCGTGGCCGGCCAGGCGCTCGTTGCGCAGGTATTGCCGTTGCAGTTCGCGACGGCGGCCGGCAGCGAGGGCCTGGAGTTGTTGCGCCGGCGGCTGCTCGAGCAGCCCTCCTTGCCGATCAGGGCGGGCCTGGGCTGGAACGACTTCAGGGGCGCCCTCGGGGTTTTCCTGTTGGTCGTGGGCTCGACGTTTCCGCTGGTGGTGCCGTTCATACTGCTGGATCAGACGGCACTCGCCATTCGCCTGTCCAACCTGATCGGGCTCGTGGTGCTGTTCATCGCCGGCTGGATGCTCGCCAGATACGCTGGCGCCACGCAATGGCAGGGTGGGGTGATCATGGCCGCTACGGGGGGTGTGCTGATCCTTGCGATCATTGCGCTGGGCGGCTGACAGCCGGTCATAAATCAACACACTAAAGACTCATTCTCATTTACAATTGCCCTTCCATTTACGTTGGGCAGCCTGGTATGGATGTTCTTGCCACAATCCATCTTTATTTATCCCAATGGGTGATCGAACCGGTCACCCGGCAGTTCCTGGGCATTTTCGACTTCAACGGCAGACTCGGTCTAGCCTTTCTCTGCATGTCTTACGGCGTCGCCTACTGCCTGTTCCGCTACCGAGAATCCCGGGGCCTGACCGACGCTCGCTCATTCGGGCAGTTCATCGGCGGCCGCCGGGTGTACCTGCATCGCTCGGCACTGCTGGACTACCGCTACTACTTCGTACTCGCCATCCTCAAGGTTGCCCTGGTGCTGCCCATCGTCGGTCTGGTGGATCCGTACGTCTTGCGTTCAGCGGACTACATCGCGTTCTTCACCCAACTATGGGGCGCGCGTACGCAAGTGGAGGAGCACCTGGCGTTGACCCTGCTCTATGGGCTGGGCGTATTTCTGGTCAAGGATTTCAGCCATTACTGGGGCCATCGCGCTTTCCATTCGCGGTACCTGTGGGCCTTCCACAAAGTCCATCATTCGGCGCCCGTGCTGGTGCCGGCGACGGCCAGCCGCGTGCACTTTCTGGAAGAAGTGGTCGAAAAGCTCACGGACATCATCTGCGTCGGCGCGTTTGCCGGTGTCTTCTGGTACGTCTGTGGCGGGGAGATCAGCCGCTATACCTTGTTTGGCGTGACCTACATCGTATTCATCTTCAATGCCCTGGCGGCCAACCTGCGTCACAGCCATGTCTGGTTTTCCTTCGGGCCGGTGCTGGAGCGGGTACTGAGCAGCCCGGCGCAACACCAGATTCATCACAGCGATGCACCGCGACACTTCAACAAGAACTTCGGCATCAACCTGTCACTGTGGGACTGGATGTTCGGCACGCTGTACGTCACCCGGTCCACACCCGAGGCCATCCATTTCGGTACCGGCGAACAGGATCACGAGCGTTACCTGACGCTGCAGGGCTTGATCGTCACGCCTTTCGTGGATATCGCGCGCAAACTGCTTCCTGGGAAACCCTTGAAAGCACAGCCTGAAAGCGGATCTGATCCGTATTTTTCAGCGCAATCTGCCTCTGTAACGAATACAGCCGTCAGCCCACAATAAATCTCCGGTACGGCGGCACATGCCGCCCTGTACCGCCAATTCATTGTGTGGGAGGCCCCATGGCCAAGATGACGATTTTTCTCGGCGGTTTTCTGCTGTTGACCATCCTGATTGGCATGCTGGCGACGATTCCGCCGGCGTGATTACACACCGCCGATCACTCTGATTGCCTGGTGTGCCAGCTCCGTATCCATGGAGTGTCGACCCCGCCTCCGCGCTCACCGGTACTCATCATGCCGACGCCACCAGGGCCCCGTCTCATTGCGGCCCTTGGGCGCGCGGTCGAGCCATTGGTACATGCTCCACAATCCGTCCAGACCCCGCGCGTAGGTGGAGTAGGTGTGATAGATCGCGCCGTCTTCCAGCACGAACGTACTCAGCCCCGGCCGGTCGCGGGTATAGGTGGGCGCATCGGTGCCACAGGTCGCGGCGAACTGTTTCACCGGTTCCGGTATTTCACTGGCGTCCATGGCATGGCCGCCGCGCTGGTAGTTGTATTCGACCAAGCCTTCGCGCTGCTGGGCTTCGGTGAAATAGACATTGAAGTCGGCGGTGAAGTCGCTGTCGGCGGCCGAGGCCCAGGGGAAGGTCCAGCCCATTCGGCGCTTGTAGGCCTGCAGTTTCGCCAACGGTGCGCGGGATATCGCCAGCAGGGTCACGTCGTGGTTCGCCAGGTGGACGACGACGGGCTCGAAGCCATCGGCGATGGCTGAGCAGGACGGGCAGCCTGCCGTGTAGTCGGGGCCGAACATGAAGTGGTAGACCAGCAGCTGCGAGCGCCCTTGAAAGAGTTCGGCCAGGGTGGCGCTGCCGTTGTCGGTATCGAAGCGGTACGTCTTGTCGAGGCGAACCCAGGGCAATGCCTGGCGTTGCCTGGCCACTTCATCGCTGCGTCGGGTCAGGGCCTTTTCCGCTTCGAGCAGTTGCAGGCGAGCCGTCAGCCATTGGTCCCGGGACGCGGTTGTGTGGGTGTTCATCGTTCTACGCTCCTGGTGAAAGGTCGTGATTTAGACTAAACCCGGGTGTCAAATGATGGGAGTGACAAGCGTGGCGGGATTTCCATGGACTCGATGATTACGGCCGCCGCACAGGCGCTGGCGGCGGGCAATCCGCTGGGCGCACTGGACCGCGTGGCCTTGCGTGACGATGCGCCGGCGCTTGCCCTGCGCGGTATCGCCATGGCGCAACTGGGCGATCTGGTGCGGGCCAGGTCACTGGTCAAGCGTGCGCAACGGGCATTTGCGCCCAAGGAAGTGCTGGCCCGGGCGCGCTGTGTGGTGGCCGAGGCCGAAATCGCCCTGGCTTCGCGGGAGCTCGGGTGGCCGGTCAAGGCGCTCGAAACGGCGCGGGTCACCCTTGAACACCACGGTGACCGGGTCAATGCCGCCCATGCGCGCTACCTGCAAATTCGCCGTTTGCTGTTGATCGGGCAACTCGACGAGGCGCAGCAGTTATTGACCGGACTCGATCCCGGCCGATTGCCGCCGGCCTTGCGGGCAACCCATGAACTGGTGCTGGCGGGCATAGCCATTCGGCGCCTGCAATCGCACGTGGCGCGGGGGGCGTTGAACAGGGCCGGGCAGGCTGCCGGTCAAGCCGGGATTGCCGCGCTGATCGCTGAGGTCCAACACGCTGCGCATCTGCTCGATGCCCCCGCGGCACGCCTGATTGCCCAGGGTGAAGTACGGCCGCTGTTGCTCGATGATGTTGAAGCGTTGTTTTGTTCAACGTCACTGGTGGTGGATGCCTGCCGGTACGTTGTGCGCGGTTGTGGCATGTCGGTATCGCTCGCGACGCGGCCGATTTTGTTTGTGCTCGCCCGTGCGTTGGCCGAGGCGTGGCCCGGCGACGTTGCGCGGGAAGTGCTGATCGCCCGGGCGTTTCGCCTGAAGCTCTCGGATGAATCCCATCGTGCCCGGCTTCGCGTGGAAATCGGCAGGTTGCGTAAAGCGCTCAAGCCGTTGGCTGGTGTCATCGCGACGGCCCGCGGTTATGCCCTGCAATCGCCAGTGTGTACGCAGGTGGTGACACTGGCGCAACCGGTCGAGGAAAAATTTGCCGCGGTATTTGCCTGCCTCGCCGATGGCGAGTCGTGGTCGAGTTCCGCCCTGGCACTGGCGCTGGGTACCAGTCAGCGCACGGTGCAACGGGCGCTCGATACACTGGCGGAGCAGGGCAAGGTGCAGTGGTTTGGCCGTGGTCGCGCACGGCGCTGGATGACGCCGCCCGTGCCGGGATTCGCGACGACCTTGTTACTCCCGGCGCCGCTGCCCGGTGGTTAGGATGAACGCCACCAACCCCCGTCGAGGAATGCCAGATGAAACAAGCAACTGCTGAAATCATTCGCGAATATGGCCCGTTTGCCGATGTCGACCACGTGTGCGGCGTCACCTGGGACGGCGAAAAGGTCTGGTTCGCCTGCAACAGCAAAATCAACGCCCTGGACCCGGAAAGCGGCAAGGTGCTGGGTTCGATCAATGTCGCTGCCCATGCCGGCACCGCGTTTGACGGGGAGCACCTGTTCCAGATCGCCGAAGACCGCATCCACAAGATCGACCCCCGCAACGGTCGTATCCTCTCAACCATTCCTGCCCCCGGCGCAGGCACCGATTCGGGGCTGACCTGGGCCGAAGGGACGTTGTGGGTGGGCCAGTACCGTGAACGCAAGATCCACCAGATCGACCCCGAGACCGGCAAGATCTTGCGCACCATCGAATCCAACCGTTTCGTCACCGGCGTGACCTGGGTGGACGGTGCGCTGTGGCACGGTACGTGGGAAGGCGATGAGAGCGAATTGCGCCGCATCGATCCGCAATCGGGCGAAGTGCTGCAGAGCCTGACAATGCCCGAAGGCGTGGGCGTGTCGGGGCTTGAGTCCGATGGTGGCGAGCGGTTGTTCTGCGGTGGTGGCGATAGCGGCAAGGTGAGGGTGGTGCGTCGGCCTTCGTGAGGCGCAGCGGCCAGGTCAACAGGTACAACCTTTGTGGGAGCGACGGTGCGGCGATCCGCCCTGCTCGCGAATGCGGAGTGTCAGGCAACATCAATGTTGACTGATTTGACGCTATCGCGAGCAAGCTCGCTCCCACAGGATTAGCGGGTGTACGCAAAATCTGCGAGCAGTCGAAATCACTGTGGGAGAGTGTCAGGCAACATCGATGTTGACTGATTTGACGCTATCGCGAGCAAGCTCGCTCCCACAGGGTTAGCGGGTGTACGCAAAATTTGCGAGCAGTCGAAATCAATGTTGAATGTGCTGGCCACATCGCGAGCAAGCTGGCTCACACAAAGGCAGCTGCCCTGGCGAAATTCATCTATTACAGTCATCTGCGCACTGATAGTATTTTTCCGTCCTGCCATGTTTTCTGCTGGTCGAAATCGGTCTAAAAGCCCGGTTGGAAAACGCTCCTGTTTTGCTATCCTCAAACCTGTAGGTGAAGACGCAGACTGATGCGCAAAAGGATAGCAAGGAGACGTGGGGCGCGTTCCGAAGGGTACACGGTTAGAAAGATCCCCGCGCTGGGATCCAGCCCTTATGCCGTGTGAAGCAGAAGAGTTCCATTACAGTTTCACGACTCTTTTGTGGGAGGCCTGATAAACCTTGTAAGCCGGAGACCAGCACCGGCCACCTACTTGTTACATCCACCCACAAAGCCCGCTCAGTGCGGGCTTTTTAATGCCCGCGAGGTGGGTCCGGCCGGCGGCTCAAGGCGCGCCAAACAGCATCGTCCAGTAGACACCGTTGTCGCTGCGGGCGTTGGCGGCGTAGGCGGCACCGACCTGGGTGAACATCGGGTTCATCAGGTTGGCGCAGTGCCCGGGGCTGGCGAGCCAGCCGGCCATGGCCTTGCTGGGTGAGCCTTGCCCGGCGGCGATGTTTTCACCGATCTGCCGGCCACGGTAGCCGGCGGCCTTGGCACGGTCATAGGGCATGTCTCCGTCGGGGGCCTGGTGGGCGAAATAGTTGCCGTAGGCCATATCCTTGCTGTGGTTTTGTGCTGCGGAACCCAAGGCGGCACTCCAGGACAGCGGCCGCGCGGCGCCAAACCGCTGGCGACCGCACATGCGCGGCCTGGCCCGGGCGGCGTTGACCTGCGCCAGCAACGCCTGTGCGGCGCTGCGTGGGTCGCCGGTTTTCCCATCGAGCACCGGCCGTGCCAGCACCACTTGCCATTCACTCCCGGCGCGGCTGACGCCGATGTCGGCGTATTGGTTGTCGAGCAGTGCGGCGCAGTGCTCGTCCTGGAACAGATCGAAGGCTTCTTCGGCATCCCGTGCACCCACCACGCGAATCGACCGCACCATGGTGGCCTGATAGCCGGAAGCCTTTAACCGGTCCCGCAGCCCACCGCCATAGCCAACAGGCAGGGCCAGGTTCGACTTGAGCGTCAGGGGTGATAAGCGTTGCGTCGGCCGCCGGTCGCAGCGTTGCGGATGGGCGCGATAGTCGTTGATGGCGTCTACCAGTTGCCGTTGCCCATCGGCATGGGCGGGGCTTGCATAAACGGGGAGCAGGGAAAACAGGCACAGCGAAGAAAAGCGCAAGGCAACGGCGGTTTGGCGCATGGACGGACAACTCGGATGAGATGACGACGATAGGAGAGGAAAAACGCTCGGGTATGACCGGGGTCTGGAGACAAGGTTCACGGCGCGAGCGAACCTGTTTGTAGCCGGAACCGAATGTCCGACGAAGGGTAGGACTTTTGTGGGAGCGGGCTTGCTCGCGAAGATGGCCTTTCAGGCAACAGAGATGTTGACTGATCTACCGCCATCGCGAGCAACCTCGCTCCCACAGGTTTTGTGTACATCAGTGACCCGCAAGCGGACCTGAATCGATCAATCCATGCAGGCGTACACCACCAGCTCCACGAGCATTTCTTCCCGGGCCAGGCCCGCCACGACCATGGCGGCGCGGTTAGGGTAGGGCGCCTGGAAGTACTCGGTGTAGAGCGCATTCACGGTTGCCAGGTAGCTGCGGTCAGTGACGTAGATCAGTACCTGGGTGACCGCGTCCAGCGAGCTGCCGGCGGCTTGCAGGGTATGGCGCAGGTTGTCCAGGGTCTGCCGGGTTTGTGCTTCGATGCCGCCGCTCACCACCTGGCCCTGGCGGTCGATGGGGATTTGCGCGGTGTACAGCGTGCCGTTGCCGACAACAGCCCATTCCAATGGCGCGCGCGAGGCAAAGAGGTCGGTCTTGATCGCCTGTTTCATTGATGATTCCTGATACGGGTTTGAGGGGCTTACCGGGCGTCGCTGCCTTCACCGGCTCCACGGCGACGGGATTCTTCGGTGCTTTCCACCAGCACCCGTTCACCCAGCTTTTTCAACTGGGCCCAGACTTCATCATTGACCTGCAGCCCGCCCGCGGCTGCCGGCTGACTGAATTCAAGCGTCGGGGCCGCGTCTTCGGCACTCAGGCGTGGCAGCAGCGCGAAGTGTCTGGAAATCAGCACGTTGATGCTTTGCTCGTCGCCCTGCGCCGGTTGCGGCAGGTCATATACCCGCAAGGCCGGGTGGGTGTTCCCGGCGCTGAAGGTGGCCACCAGCTCCTGCCGGGCATCGCGCCAGTACACACAAAAATTCAGGCCTTCTCCGGCACAGCGCGCCAGGTAGCCCAGCAGCAGGATGCGGTTGTGGCAATGGCGGACGCGGATCAGCGCACTGCCGCGGCGCAAGGCCTTGCTCACCCCCAGTTCGATTGCCTGGGCGGCGCAGCGCAATACGCTCTGGCCATGGGCGTCGAGGGTCAGTTGCGTGGCGTCTTCGTAGCAGGTTTCGATGGGGCGATCGACTTCATCGTGAAGGAAGTCCAACGCTTTTTGCAGCGCGCCGATACCGTCGAGGCCTTGCTGTTGCAGCCTGGCAATCATTTCGGCGGCGTCGTCGCAATCACCGGGTGCAAAGCCGATGCCTTCGAAGGCCTTGCGGCAGATCACCTGGATTTCATTGAGCGATACACGCATTTCAGAGTGCTCCGGCAGCGTTGGTCAGTTCAGGCATGACGGCAAAATTCCAGTCGTCGGGGAACGGCTGGCCGATCTCGCTGACCAGCGGTGCCCCCTGAAACAAGGTGATGCGCACCCAGCGGCTGGACTTGGGGTCGAACTTGCCGGCGCCGAAGAACGCCAGCTTGCAGCGCAGCAAGTGGATCGGCAGCATGCCGCGGTCCATCAGGTTGGCGCGGATTTCCCCGAAGGCGCAGCGGGCCATGCCTTGCAGGCGGCAGACCGTGCCTTTGAACTGCGGTAGCGCCAGCAGAAAGTGCGCGGTCAATTGCCGTGGGTGTTGCTCGCGGTAGGCCAGCAGGGCGCGATGACAACGTTGAATGTTGTGCGCGATCCCCAACTGCATTTCCTTCTCGGCGCCTGGCTCCATGGCCCGCTCGCCCAGGCGTGGTTCTTCCTTTTCCGCCGAGCGATACCAGAAAAAGTGGTTGGCCTCGGCGTCGCTCAAGTCGTAGTCGAGCGCCCAGCGGTACTTGGTCTCGATGAGATCGCACAGCTCATCCAGTGGCATCTCGGCGTTCAGGCGAAACCCCTCGTTGACCGACATCTGCTCGGCCAGCGGATCGACCTGTTCGGGGTACAACTCCAGCAGCAGGCTGACCAGCAGTTCCTGGCAACCGGTGCCGACGTTCACCTCGGCCCAGGCTTGCAGGCGTGACCACAACCCCGCGTTGACCGACTGGCCCGCGAACCACTCGGCCAATTGCTCGAGATCGGCCAGCGTCTGCTGGTCGATGCCGCTTTGCCGTTGGTCCTCGGTGCTGGTTTGCTGCAAGTGCCGGCGGGCCCGTAGCAGCAACGCCTGAAAGCGCTGGGCATGAGGCAAGTCAGCCGCTTGCGCCACAACCTGCGCCAGTGCGGTTTCCCTGGCCCACAGCCATTGGTTGACCAGTTGCGGGTGATTGATCAGGAACGGCGCCATGCCCAGCCCCGTGGAATTGCCGACCCCAAGGTAACGCTGCAGGGCAGGGTCCAGGCCCACCGCCCGCTGTGGATTGCGCGCCCGGGCCATGTGTTCGATCTGCTCGATGCTGAAATGCCGCAACAGATACACGGTGAACATCTGGGCGCTGAAGGGTTGTGTGAAGTCCGCAGTGCCTTGCAGGCAACTGAAGTCGGCGATGCCGAACTTGCCGTTGCCGTACACC
Organism: Pseudomonas sp. S2_F07; assembly: GCF_054668325.1. NCBI lineage: Bacteria > Pseudomonadati > Pseudomonadota > Gammaproteobacteria > Pseudomonadales > Pseudomonadaceae > Pseudomonas > Pseudomonas sp. S2_F07. Next base: position 1,222,758 of record NZ_CP162758.1, on the reverse strand, counting down.
GCGGTGGTGCGATACAGGTAGCCGACCTCGGCCAGTTGCCGCGGGTCTGGCTGACAACCTTCGGCCAGCGCTTCGAGGAAGCGTTCGAAGTTGCGCAGGCTGCGGTTGGCCCGCGACAGCACCAGCACTCGCGAATCAAAACGCCCGGCTTCCTGCAACGGCACATTGCGTCGCAGGTCAGCCAGTTGCTGCTCATCGACATCGCCGGCGAGCAGGACAAAACTGACATCCCACTGATCGGCGATGACCCGGTCGCTGCGCTTCTCCGGCGGCAGGTACGTGGAGAAAATCACGCAGTGATAGTGGGCACTGGCGGTGTCGATGCGGTAGATCGCCGTACCGAAGCCCTCGGCATCCAGGTCGAAGCAGGTGCGCTGGATGCGCCACTGCTCGTTCATCATCCGCCGCATGCTGCTGCGCACGAAACTCAAGCGGCTTTGAAAGTGGCTGCCCAGTCGCTCCAGGTCCATGACCCGGGCGGTGGGCCGCAAGGCCGAAGAGGTGTCTGTGTCGGTGTGCGACATCATTGCGATTCCTGAACTGTTCATCGTCAGACTGCCTGTTCGCGAGCCATCTGCCGGGCGATGCGCAGAGCATCCCAGAGCGACGGCAGGATCAGCAGTGAAACCGGTACGGCAGTAATTACGATAAAGGATTGCAGCGCCGTGACCCCGCCCGAACCAATGGTGATCAACACCACCGCGGCCAGGCCCATGCCGATGGCCCAGAAGGCACGCAACCATGGCTTTGGCTTGTCATTGCTGGACATCGCCATCGCCACGGTGAACGCCATCGCATCGCCGTTGGTGGCCACGGAAATGAAGCTCAGGAACAGGAACAGCGCCGAGATCAGTCCACCCAGGGGCAGGTTCTGGGTCACGCCCAGCAGCAGATCTTCGGGCTGCGCGCCGTGGGCGGTGACGATGCCTGGCGTCTGCAATTCCATGCCGATGCCGGCGCCACCGACGATGGTGAACCAGAACATGGTGACCAGCGGTGCGATGATCGACAGGGTCATGATCACTTCACGGATGGTCCGGCCACGGGAAATCTTCGCCACATACAGGGCGACCATCGGCGCGTAGCCAATGAACCAGCCCCAGTAGAACACCGTCCACCAGTCCAGCCATTTCGGATCGGCGCGGAACAGGGTCATCGGAATGAACTGCTCCAGGTGCAAGGCGAACGCGGTGGGAAAGCCGCCGAGAATGAAAGCGGTGGGCCCCAGCAGCACCATGAACACCGCCAGGCCGATCATCAGCCAGACGTTGATCCCGCTGACGAAGCGGATGCCTTCGAGGCCGACCAGGCAGGAAATGGTGTACATCACCGTGACCAGCACGATGGTGATGGACTGCACCATCAGGTCATTGGGAATGCCCCAGACCGAATGCAACGCACTGCTGATTTGCAGGCCGAGGAAACCGATCGGGCCGATGGTCCCGGCGACGACGGCGATGATCGAGGTGGCGTCCGCCAGCGTGCCGATCGGGCCCTTGAGCGCACGCTCACCGAACAACGGATAGAGCAGGGTACGCGGTGCCAGTGGCAAGCCTTTGTCGTAGTGCAAATGCATCAGCACGATGGCCAGCAGGCTGCCCAGCACTGCCCAGGCCAGAAAGCCCCAATGCACGAACGATTGCGCGAGCGCAGCGTGTGCGGCGGCTTCGGTGTGAGGCTGCACCCCGGCGAACAACGGTGGCGGGCTGGCGAAGTGCATCATCGGTTCCGCTGCCGCCCAGAACGCACCGCCACCGGCGAGCAGGGCGCACATGATCACGGCGATCCAATTGAAGGTGCTGGTATCGGGACGCTGGTCGACGCCGCCCAGGCGTACCCGCCCGCATTTGCTGAAGCAGATGAACAGGCTCATGGCGAAGGTCGCCAGCATCAGGATCTGCCAGTACAAGCCAAAGAACTTCGTCGACCAGGCGAACAGCGTATTCACCAACAGCGATACGCCATCGATGTTGATCAGTGCCGCGATCAGGAAGGCGCCGAGGAAGCCGCCACTGATTAAAAACAGCGGCCAGTCGATGTCTTTTTTCGGCGGTGCGAGGTCCAGTGGCTGGACGTCGGCTTGCAGGGAGTCGGATGTTTTCATGATGCCTCCAAAATACGCGCCTGGGGCTGTGCATCGCCGGTCGGGGAGATGAACGGGAGGCTATTGTTGTTATTTTTCATGCTGTCCTCACGGTGTCGATCAAGAGTCAGTCTTGCGCCGTCGTAGCGTTTTCCAGCAGGCGCAACCAGTTGAGTCCCATGATGTTGCGTACCTCGTCCTCGGCGAAGCCACGGTCGCGCAGGCCCTGGGCGATGACCGGGAAATCCCGGCTGTCGCGGAACCATTGCAGCGGTGCCGGCCAGTTGGCGTTGTCCTTTGATCCTTCGCCGTAATCCTTGTCTTTGCTCCAGCGCCCGTTGCGCATCCATTCGAGCACTTGCAGGGGTTGTTGCTGGCACAGGTCGGTGCCGATGCCGATGTGTTCGACGCCCATCAGCTCCGCCGTGCTGGCGACCATGTCGCAGAACGATTCCAGGGTGCAGCCCGACGCGCCCTTGAGGTGAAACGGGTAAGTACTGAAACCCAGCAGACCGCCGGACTCGGCGATGCCGCGCAACACCGCGTTGGACTTGTTGCGTTTGGCCGCGTGGAAACTCGACGGGTTGGCGTGGGAGACGATCACCGGCCGGCTCGACAACTCGATGGCTTCCAGGGTGCTGCGCTCGGCGCTGTGGGACATGTCGATCAGCATGCCGACGCGGTTCATCTCGCGGATCACCTGGCGGCCGAAACGGCTGATGCCATTGTCTTCGGTCTCGTAGCAACCGCTGGCCAGCAGGCTCTGGTTGTTGTAGGTGAGCTGCATGATCAGTACGCCGAGCTGGCGGAAAACCTCCACCAGGCTGATGTCGTCTTCGATCGGCGAGCAGTTCTGGAATCCGAAGAAAATCCCGACGCGGCCTTCCTGGTGTGCCAGGCGAATGTCCGAAGCCTCGCGCACCGGACGAATCAGCTCGGGCCAGGTTTCGAAGCGCCGGTTCCATTCGCCGATGCGCGACAGGGTTTCCCTGGCGTTCTCGTGGTAGGCGATGGTGGCGTGCACCGCGCTCAGGCCACCGGCCTGCATCTGGCGAAAGATCTCTTCGTTCCAGTGGGAATATTGCAGGCCGTCGATCATCAATAAATCGTGCATGGTGATCTCCTGTTCAAGGACGCACGTAGGTGGTCTTGACCACGGTGTAGAACTCGCGGGCGTACTGCCCTTGCTCGCGCGGCCCGAAGCTGGAGGCTTTGCGGCCGCCGAACGGCACGTGGTAATCGGTGCCGGCGGTGGGCAGGTTGACCATGACGCAACCGGTGCGGGCACGGCGCTTGAAGTCGCTGGCATAACGCAGCGACTGGGTGATGATCCCGGCGGTGAGGCCGTATTCGGTGTCGTTCAACACGGCGAGGGCTTCTTCGTAATCGCCGACCCGGATCACACAGGCAATCGGCCCGAAAACCTCTTCGCGATTGATGCGCATGCTGTTGTGGGTGTTGGTGAACAGGGCGGGGCGCATGTAGTGCCCGGCCGGTTGCAGGTTCAGCAGTTCGCCGCCCTCGACCAGGGTTGCGCCTTCGTCTTCGGCCAGTTGCAGGTAATGAAGGTTCTGCTCCAGTTGCCGGGCTTCAGCCACCGGGCCGATCTGCACCCCTTGTCCGAGCGCATGACCGACCTTCAGTTGACGCATGCGTGCCACCAGCGCCTCGACGAAGCGGTCATGGATGCCGTCGCAGACGATCAATCGCGAAGAGGCCGTACACTTTTGCCCGGTACCGAAGAAGGCGCCGTTCAACGCGCATTCCACGGCGATTTCGAGGTCGGCGTCATCGAGCACCACCAAGGCGTTCTTGCTGCCCATTTCCAGTTGGCAACGCACCAGATTGCCGGCGGTGGCGACCGCGACGCGGCGACCGGTCTGCAGGGAACCGGTGAAGGTCAACGCATCGATGTCGGCGGACTGGATCAGGCTTTCGCCAACCACCGCGCCGCTGCCCATGACCAGGTTGAAGGTGCCGGCGGGCAAGGCCTGGCGGCTGATGATTTCAGTCAGGGCCCAGGCACTGGCCGGTACCAGGTTTGCCGGTTTGAACACCACGGCGTTGCCGAAGGCCAGGGCCGGGGCGATCTTCCACGCGGCGGTGGCCATGGGGAAATTCCACGGCGTGATGATGCCGATCACGCCGACCGGTTCACGCTGGACTTCGATCTCGATGCCGGGACGTACCGAGGCGGCTGTCTCACCCATCTGACGCAGCACTTCAGCCGCGTAGTAGTGGAAGAACTGCGCGGAGCGATTGACTTCGCCGACGCCCTCGGCCAGCGGCTTGCCTTCTTCCCGGGAGAGCAGTTCGCCGAGTTCTTCCTTACGCGCCATCAACTCGTTGCCGATGGCCATCAATACTTGCTGGCGCTGCTCCAGGCCACTGGCGGCCCATTGCGGCTGGGCATCGCGGGCGGCGGCGATGGCATCCAGCGTCTGCTCGGCGCTGGCCTGGTGGTAATGGCCAATGAGGTCTTGAACATCCGAAGGGCTGTGGTTGGCGATAACGCCCTGGCCTTCGCACCAGTTGCCGCCGATGTAGTTTTTGTAGGGTTGCAGTGCCATGGGAACCTCCGATTGCGTTGGCCCCATCTTGAGAGTATTAGTCTGCAAATAAAAATTAATAATAAATATGAAATGATAAGGAAAACTTACCGTGCTTCCCGAGCTGAAGATTACCCAACTGCGCTATTTCGTCCTGGTTGCCCAGTTGAAAAGCTTCCATGGCGCGGCAAGGCAGGCCTATCGCACGCAACCGGCGCTGTCCCTGGCTGTGCGCGAACTGGAGCTGAAACTCGGCCAGCCATTATTCGAAAAGGGCGGCAAAACCGAACTGACGCCATTCGGCGAGCACTGTTTGCCGCTGTTCCAGGATTTACTGGCGCATCACGACCGCATCGCCCGGGAAGTCAGTTTGCTGGCGCGGCATGAAATCGGTCAGGTGAGCATCGCTACGGTGCCGTCGGTGGCCAGTCGGTTGTTGCCGCATCTGCTCGCGCGGTTTGTCAGCGAGCACCCGAAAATGCAGATCAGCATGCAGGACGGCAATGCCGACAGCGTGCAGCAGTTGTTGGTCCAGGGGCAGGTGGATTTTGCGATCAGTAGCGTGTGGGCGGCCGACGAAAACATTGAGTTCGTGCCGATCCTGAGTGATCGGGTGGGTGTGGTCTGCCGCCACGATCATCCGTTGGTGGCCCAGGCTGAGGCACTGCATTGGTCGAGCCTGCAAGCCTATCCGTTAGTGCGCAATGGCACCTCGCGCTTGCTCGCGGGCACGGAAGCGGCGGGGTTGCTGGACAGCAGTCTGCTGTTCGTCTCCAACATGATTTCGCTGATTGCGATGCTTGAAGAGGGCATTGGCATCACCACGTTGCCGTCCCTGGCGTTCCCGCAGGGCAATGAGAAACTGACGTTCCTGCCGCTTTCAGAACCGCGGCTGGAACGCCAGATCGGCATTCTGTGCCGCAAGGGGCACAGCCTGTCGCCAGCGGCAGCCGAGTTGATGGGCTTTCTCAAAGCGAACATGCAGATGATCGATCTGTAAGGTCAGTGTTCGTGTGGGGGCTCCGGGGGGGCGCTCGGACGCAACTGCGGGTAATCGTGCGCGGCGACTTAAGGGCTTGTCTGTGGCGAGGGAGCAAGCTCCCTCGCCACAGGTCACAGGTATGTTCTACCTTGCTTGCTACAACCCATCCCCCAGCGCCTTTAAGTATTCAGGGCTTTCGCCGATCGAGTTATGCCCCGTCCCCGGTATCACCCGCAATGACGCCACGCCTTTGGTGAAGTGCGTGTACAAACGTTCGGTGCTCGGGCGCGGAATCACCTCGTCATGCTCGGCCGCGATCAACAGTGTCGGCACCGTGATGCGGGCGGCGTACTGCCAGGACGGGTATTTGTCCTTCAACAACCAGCGCACCGGAAACCAGCGAAACTGCCGGGCGGCGAGCCCTTCGAGGCTGTTGTAGGGCGTGATCAGCACCAGTCGCGCGGCCGGGCGTTCGCTGGCCAGGCGCACGGCCACCCCGGAACCCAGGCTGCGGCCGACCACCGCCACATGCGGATGGCTGGCATGTACCTGGTCGAACAAAGTGATGGCGTCGCGGGCAATGGCCTCTTCGGAAGGCGAGCCGGAACTGCCGCCATAACCACGGTAATGCAGCAGGTACAGGGCGTAGTCAGGGAACGCTTGAGAGAACCCGGGCAGGTTGTGCGAGACGTCTTCGGCATTGCCGCCAAAATAAATCAGTGCGTTGGGACCTTCGTGCGGTCGGATGGAAACCAGCACCTGCGCGTCAGCGACCGGCAGGGTGAGCAGCATCCCGGCGGTCCCGACGGCGCGTGGTTGCGGGTAGTAGATCAGCGCCCGCTGGAACACGAACAGCGCCACGCACAGCGCCAGGTACAACGCAGCGACGATGACGACGAGTAACAACAAGGTGCGTGACATTCGACTAACGTTAGTGGGCGGCATTGACTGCTCGGGGTTTGAAAGTGGCTGGCGCCGCAAGGCTTTCTGAGTGTAGTCAATCGACCCTTGGCGCGGGTTATCCGGGTTGTCGGCGCAACAACCCGGACCCCGGCGACTGGTGAGAAACGTTTTATGAGCCATCCTGAGGGTTACACCCGTAGAGAAGTACTCACGCTGGCTGCCGGTGCTTCGGCGGTCTTCACCTTCGGTCAGGCGGGGGCACAACCCGCGCCGTCGACGGGAACAGGAGGCAAGACCATGCAGACCCGCGTCATTCCTTCCAGCAACGAGTCCTTGCCGATCGTAGGCTTGGGCACTTACCGCGGATTCGATGTCGAGCCTTCGCAACCGGCCTACAAGGACTTGCCCGCAGTGCTGGATGCCTTGTTCGACAAGGGTGGCAAGCTAATCGACAGCTCGCCGATGTACGGTCGCGCCGAACAGACCATAGGCGAGTTGCTGTCGATCCATGAGCCGCGCTCGCCGGCCTTCCTGGCCACCAAGGTGTGGACCCGGGGCCGCGAAGAAGGCATCGCGCAGATGGAACAATCCTTCGCCCTGTTGCAGACCGACCGGATCGACCTGATGCAGATCCACAACCTGCTGGACTGGCAGACGCACCTGCCGACCCTGCGCCACTGGAAGGAAGCAGGGCGTATCCGCTACATCGGCATCACCCATTACACGGCATCGGCCTATGAAGAAGTGGAAGCGGTACTCAAGGCCGAGCCAGTGGATTTCTTGCAGATCAACTACGCCCTGGATGATCGCGGCGTCGAGAAACGCCTGCTGCCGTTGTGCCGCGAGCGGGGCGTGGCGGTGATTTGCAACCGGCCGTTTGGCGGTGGCGGCTTGCTGGCCAAACTGAAAGATAAGCCGCTGCCAGGCTGGGCGGCGCAGGTCGGGGTCAAGAGCTGGCCGCAACTGGCGCTGAAGTTCCTGCTGTCACATTCGGCGGTGACCTGCGTGATTCCCGGCACCGGCAACCCGCGCTACATGGCGGAAAATGCCCGGGCCGGTTTCGGCCCGATGCTGACCGATGCCCAGCGTCAGCAATTGATTGCGCTGGTGGGCTAGCGACGTGTTCAACCCGTCGCGGCGAGTCGTCGAACCTCTCCTATACTGATTCGCGTCCATGCCGTGGGAAGTGCATTCGCTGCCCTGACGGCGTCCCTGTCCATCACTGCAAGGAGATCGAACATGGCTATCCGCATTGGCGACGAAGCACCGGATTTCACCGCCGACACCACTGAAGGCACCCTCAATTTTCACCAATGGATCGGCGATGGCTGGGCCATCCTGTTTTCCCATCCCAAGGATTTCACCCCGGTGTGCACCACCGAACTGGGTTACCTGGCCAAACTCAAGCCGGAATTCGACAAGCGCAACACCAAGGTCCTGGGCCTCAGCGTCGACCCGGTCAGTGACCATAACCGCTGGGTCGGCGACATCGCCGAGACCCAGGGCACGGCGGTCAACTATCCGCTGATCGGCGACGAAAACCTGGTGGTGGCCAAGCTCTACGACATGATTCACCCTAATGCCAGCGGCGGCGCGCGCACGGCGGTGGACAACGCCACGGTGCGTTCGGTGTTCATCGTCGGCCCGGACAAGAAGGTCAAGGCCATGCTGATCTACCCGATGAGCGCCGGGCGCAATTTCGATGAAGTGCTGCGTCTGCTCGATTCCCTGCAACTCAATGCCAAGCACACCGTTGCCACGCCGGTTAACTGGCGGCCGGGTGAAGACGTGATCATCCCGACTTCAGTGTCTGACGAAGACGCGAAGAAGAAATACCCGGATGGCTTCAAGACCCTGAAGCCGTATCTGCGGACCGTGGCTCAGCCGAAGTAGTCGCCATTAGTGATGCCGCCATCGCGAGCAAGCTCGCTCCCACAGGTTCCTGAGTCGTTCACAGACAGGTGCTTCGACTCGGACCCTGTGGGAGCGAGCTTGCTCGCGATGAGGCCAGCCCTGCCGGCCTCAACCTCTGGTCAAACCAGATACTTGCGAAACCAACCCAACGTCCGCTCCCACGCGAGCTTCGCCGCCGCCTCGTCATAACGCGGTGTCGAATCATTGTGAAAGCCATGGTTGCAGCCAGGGTAGATATAGGCCTCATAGGTCTTGCCCCCGGCCTTCAACGCTGTCTCATAGGCGGGCCAGCCTTCGTTGATCCGCGTATCCAGTTCGCCATAGTGCAACATCACCGGGGCCTTGATCCGGGGCACTTCCTCGGCCGTCGGCTGACGGCCATAAAACGACACGGCGGCCCCCAGTTCCGGATAGGCCACGGCGGCGGCGTTGGTCACGCCACCGCCGTAGCAGAACCCGGTGATGCCGACTTTGCCAGTGGCGGCAGGGTGTTTCATCATCCACTCGACGGCGGCGAAAAAGTCGTTCATGAGCTTTTCCGGGTCAACCTTGGCCTGCAGCTCGCGGCCCTTGTCGTCATTGCCGGGATAACCGCCGACCGAACTCAGGCCATCCGGGGCCAGGGCGATGAACCCGGCTTTGGCCACACGCCGGGCCACGTCTTCGATGTAGGGGTTGAGCCCACGGTTTTCGTGCACGACCACCACCGCCGGCACCTTGCCGGTGGCCTTGGCCGGACGCACCAGATAAGCGCGAACCTGGCCGTGGCCCTTGGGCGAGGGGTAGGTGATGTATTCGGCAATGATGTCCGGATCGGTGAACTCGACTTGCTCGGCCAGCGCATAGTTTGGGCTTAGCGCGGCGAGCAGGGCTCCAGCGGTCAAACCGCCGAAGGTAAACAACGCCGCGCGATCGAGAAACTCCCGGCGGTTGATCTTGCCGTGGGCGTAGTAGTCGTAGAGTTCCAGCAGTTCAGGGGCGAAGTCTTTGGCAGTTAGACGGGTCATTGCTGCAACTCCTCTCGGCTGGTTTAACACGGACTCTGTGGGACGGACCTTGTGGGAGCGAGCTTGCTCGCGATGGCGGAGTGTCATTCAACATCGATGTCGACTGGTCTGCCGCTATCGCGAGCAAGCTCGCTCCCACAGGGGGAATGGTGATGCCGACATCTTATTTCAGGCACTGCGCCCCGGCCTTGGCCACCTGCGCATCCTGCCCGGGCTTGACGCCCGACACCCCGATGGCACCAATCACCTGGCCATCGAAAACAATCGGCACGCCACCCTCAAGTGAAGTCAGCAAGGGGGCTGAAAGGAAAGCGTAGCGCCCGGCGTTGACCATGTCCTCATAGCTTTTCGATTCGCGCCGCCCGAGGGCTGAAGTGCGGGCCTTTTCGGTGGCGATGTAGGCACTGCCGGGGGCGCAGCCGTCGAGGCGTTCGAGGGCCAGCGGGTGGCCGCCGTCATCGACCACCACTATGGTCACGGCCCATTGATTGGCCTGTGCTTCGGCGCGGGCGGCTTTGATGATCTGGCCGACTTCGGCCTGGCTCAGGACGGCTTTGCTGTTCATGGGCATCTCCAGGGTTCGGTTAAGGCAGGGCGGCTTCGACCAGTTCGATCCAGTGTCGCACCGGGGTTCGGCCCGCGCCGTCGAGGTGCGACTGGCAGCCGATGTTGGCCGTGACAATGACCTCGGGATGGCCGCTTTCCAGGGCGTTGAGCTTGTTGTCGCGCAGTTGTCGCGAGAGTTCGGGCTGGGTCAGCGAATAGGTGCCCGCCGAACCGCAGCACAGGTGGCCGTCGGGGACGGAGGTCAGGTTGAAACCGAGTCCGGTCAGCAGCGCTTCCACGGCACCGCCGAGTTTCTGCCCGTGCTGCAAGGTGCAGGGGCAATGGAAAGCCAGGCGTTGCGAGGCGTGGATGCCAAGTTTTTCCAGCGGTTCGTCGCGCAACACCTCCACCAGGTCCCGGGCCAGCGCGCTGACCTTTTTCGCCTTGTCGGCATAGGCCGGGTCGCTGGCGAGCAGGTGGCCGTAATCCTTGATGAAGGCGCCGCAACCGCTGGCCGTCTGCACAATCGCCTCGGCACCTTTTTCGATGCCCGGCCACCACGCGTCGATGTTGCGCCGGGCACGGTCGAGGCCGATGGCCTGGGCGTCCAGGTGGTAGTCCACGGCGCCGCAGCAACCGGCTTCGCGGCTCGCGATGACGCTGATCCCCAACCGGTCCAGCACCCGCGCCGCCGCGGCGTTGGTGTTGGGTGACAGGCTGGGCTGCACGCAACCTTCGAGCATCAGCACCTGACGCTCACGCACGGTCACGGGGCGCTGTTTGGCCGGCGATGCATTGCGCGGCAATTTGCTTTGCAGGGTGCCGGGCAGCAGCGCGCGGAACACCTGGCCGCCATTGACCAGACTCTTGAACAGCTCTGGATGCGGCACAGTCTGGCGCAACCCCTCGCGCAACAGGCGCTGACCCAGCGGGCGCGGCACCGCCGCATCGACCACCGCCCGGCCGATGTCCAGCAGGTTGTGGTAATCGACGCCCGACGGGCAGGTGGTTTCGCAGTTGCGGCACGACAGGCAGCGGTCCAGGTGCTGTTGGGTCTTTTGCGTGACGTCGTTGCCTTCCAGCACCTGCTTGATCAGGTAGATACGGCCCCGTGGTCCGTCCAGTTCATCGCCGAGCAATTGATAGGTCGGGCACGTGGCATTGCAAAACCCGCAGTGCACGCAGGTGCGCAGGATGCTTTCGGCTTCTGCGGCGCGGGGCAGATGGCTGGCGCGTTCACTCAAGGTCGTCTGCATGGTTCATAGCTCCGCGTACAGGCGTCCGGGGTTGAAGATGCCCAGTGGATCGAGTTGTTGTTTGAGGTTGCAGTGATAACGCATCAGCGCCGGTGGCAGCGTATGGAAGGGGCTGTCGGACAGGCCGTGGCTGAAGCAGGTGGCATGGCCGCCGACCTCGTTGACGACCTGGCGGATGTACGCGGCATCGGCATCGGATTTCAGCCAGCGCTGGGCACCGCCCCAGTCGATCAACTGGCGCCCCGGCAGCGACAAAAGCGGCGTGTTGTGTGGCAACGACAGGCGCCACAGCGGTTGGTCTTGATCGAAGAAACTCAAGCGCTGTTCATTGAGATCGTCCCACCAGTAAGCCTCCAGACGTTCGCCACCGAGGCGCTCATGGGCCGCCGCCACCGATCCCTCGCCGCCCTCCAGTCGCAGGTGCAGGCGCGAACCGTCGTGACAGGCCGCACTGATCGGCAACGGCTGCTGGCCCCATTCCGCCAGGCGCAGCAAGGCCCGTTCGGCGTCCATTTCCAGGCTGATGCTTAAGGCTTGCCGGGGTTTGGGCAGCACTTTGAGGGAAACTTCGGTGATCAGCCCGAGGCTGCCGTAACTACCGGCCATCAGGCGCGACAGGTCGTAGCCGGCGACGTTTTTCATCACCTCGCCACCGAAGCGCAACAGCTTGCCGTGGCCGGTGATGACCCGCGTGCCGAGCACGAAATCCCGCACCGAACCGGACCACGGGCGCCTTGGCCCGGACAGCCCGCAGGCGATCATGCCGCCGACGGTGGCGCCGTCGCCGAAGGACGGTGGCTCGCAGGGCAGCATCTGTTGCGCGGCGTCCAGCACCTGCGCCAGCTGCGACAACGGTGTGCCGCAACGGGCGGTGATCACCAGTTCAGTCGGGTCGTAACTGACGATGCCCCGGTGCGAACGGGTGTCGAGAATTTCCCCGGCCGTGGTGCGCCCGAGAAAGGCTTTGCTGTTGGAACCCTGGATGCGCAACGGCGTGGCGTTTTCCAGCGCCTGATTGACCTGTTCCAGCAGTGACTGGCTGTCATCGAAATCTTCAGGGCTGCGCATCAGAAACGCTCCAGCTCGGGGAAGGGCAACTGACCGCCGTGTATGTGCATGGCACCGAATTCGGCGCAGCGGTGCAGGGTCGGAATGTTCTTGCCGGGGTTGAGCAGGCCACCGGGGTCGAAGGCGGTCTTGACGGCATGGAACAGGGTCAGCTCATCGCTGTTGAACTGCGCGCACATCTGGTTGATCTTCTCGCGGCCCACGCCGTGTTCACCGGTGATGCTGCCGCCGACTTTCACGCACAACTCCAGGATCTTGCCGCCCAGGGCTTCGGCGCGATCAAGTTCACCGGGTTGATTGGCATCGAACAGGATCAGCGGATGCATGTTGCCGTCGCCGGCATGGAACACGTTGGCCACCCGCAGACCGTATTCCTTCGAGAGCTCGGCGATGGCGTGCAGCACGCCGGGCAGTTCGCGACGGGGGATGGTGCCGTCCATGCAGTAGTAGTCCGGCGAGAGGCGGCCCACCGCCGGGAAGGCATTCTTGCGCCCGGCCCAGAAACGCACGCGCTCGGCTTCGTCCCCGGCCTGGCGCACCTCGATGGCGCCGGCCTGTTGCAGCACCTGGCGCACCCGCTCGCAGTCATCCGAGACATCGGCTTCAACGCCGTCGAGTTCGCACAGCAGAATGGCCTGGGCATCCACCGGATAACCGGCGTGGATGAAGTCCTCGGCGGCGCGGATGGCCAGGTTGTCCATCATTTCCAGGCCGCCGGGGATGATGCCGGCGGCAATGATGTCACCGACGGCGCGCCCGGCTTTTTCCACGGAGTCGAACGCCGCTAGCAGCACTTTGGCGGTCTGGGGCTTGGGCAGCAGCTTGACCGTGACCTCGGTGATCACCCCGAGCAGGCCTTCGGACCCGGTGAACAGCGCCAGCAGGTCGAAACCGGGGGCGTCGAGGGCGTTGGAGCCCAGGCTCAGGTGCTCGCCATCGACGGTGAGGATGTCGACCTTGAGCACGTTATGCACGGTCAGGCCGTACTTCAGGCAGTGCACGCCACCGGCATTTTCCGCGACGTTGCCGCCGATGGAGCAGGCGATTTGCGAGGATGGGTCCGGCGCGTAATACAGGCCGAAGGGTGCCGCCGCCTGGGAGATCGCCAGATTGCGTACGCCGGGCTGTACCCGCGCAGTGCGGGCGGCGGGATCGATGTGCAGGATGTTGTTGAAGCGCGCCATCACCAGCAGCACGCCTTTCTCCAGGGGCAGCGCACCGCCGGACAACCCGGTGCCGGCGCCACGGGCCACGACGGAGACGTGCAGTTCATGGCAAACCCGCAGCACCCCCTGGACTTCCTCGATGTGCCGGGGCAGCACCACCAGCATCGGCGTGGTGCGATAGGCCGACAGGCCGTCGCATTCGTAGGGCTTGAGTTCCTCGCGCTGATGCAGGACTTGCAGATTCGGCAAGCGGGTTTGCAGGGCCTGCAACAGCGCCTGTTTGTCGACATCGGGCAGGGCGCCGTCAACGCGTTCATCGTAGAGAATGTTCATGGGTTCACGATTCTCGCAGGAGGCCACTGACCTTCATCATTGGCCTGATACAGCCGACTGTCCATTGGGATGTTTGTCTGCACGACGTACCATGTGGGAGCGAGCAAGCCCGCTCCCACAAGGGGTCGATTCAGCGCCCGCCCACCACCATGTGGCTGAACGGCGCGACGTAGGCCTGCAGCGTCACCAGGCCACCGACCAGGATCGCCAGCACAATCGAGTGGAAGAACACGTAGCGCAGGATTTCCCCTTCATGGCCGTACCAGCGGGTGGCGGTGGAGGCGACCACGATCGACTGGGCGTCGACCATCTTGCCCATGACCCCGCCGGAACTGTTGGCGGCGGCCATCAACACCGGGCTGATGCCCAGTTGCTCGGACGTCACCCGTTGCAAACCGCCGAACAGCACGTTGGACGCCGTGTCCGAGCCGGTCAGCGCCACGCCGAGCCAGCCGAGCAGGGTGCCGAACATCGGGTAGAAAATGCCCGTCGCGGCGAAAGCCAGGCCCATGGTCGCATCAAGCCCCGAGTAGCGCGTGAGGAAGCCCAGCGCGAGCATTGCCGCGATGGTGATCAGCGAATAACGCACCACCCACAGGGTGCGCAGGTACTGGTGAATCAGTTGCGGGATCGAGTACCCCATCAGCAAACCGCCGACAATCGCCGCCAGCAGAATGCCGCTGCCGGTGGCGGTGAACCAGGTGAACTTGTATACCGCTTCTTCGGTTTTCGGCGCGGCCACCACGGGCGGGACTTTCTCGACCTGCAAGTGCAGGGTGGTGAAGGTCACGACCGGCGCAAACAGCGGATTCGCCTCGCGCATCGGCTTGCCCTGTGGATCGAGCTTGGCGGCACTGGTTTGCGGGTCGATGGCGGGGCGGGTGTCGAAGGTGTTCTTGAAGCCCTGGGTGCCCCAGATGAACACGAAGACCGTCAGGATCAGCCACGGCATCCACGCCCGCATCACTGCCGGTTTTGCCTCATTGGCAAAGGTTGCAGTGGGTACTGGCTTTTCGTCGTGCTCGGCGTCGATTTTCGAGTTGTCGACCCGGCCGGTCAGGGCGGCGGACGTGTGTACGGTGGCCGGTTTCCACACCTTGAGGAAACCGGTCAGGCAGGCCATGGAAATCAGTGCGGCGATCACGTCCACCAGCATCGGCCCGTGATAGTTGGACACCAGGAACTGCGGTACGGCAAAACTGACCCCGGCCACCAGGATCGCCGGCCAGATTTCGAGCATCTTGCGCCAGCCGGCAAAGGCCCAGATCAGCCAGAACGGCACCAGCACCGAGAAGAACGGCAACTGCCGGCCGACCATCATCGACAGTTCCATTTCATCGAGCCCGGTGACCTTGGCCAGGGTGATGATCGGCGTGCCGAGGGCGCCGAAGGCCACGGGGGCGGTGTTGGCGATCAGTGCCAGCCCTGAAGCGGCAAGTGGCGAAAACCCCAGCCCGATCAGGATCGCCCCGGTCACCGCCACCGGCGTGCCGAATCCGGCCGCGCCTTCGAAAAACGCCCCGAAGCAGAAGGCGATCAGCAGCAATTGCAGGCGCCGGTCATCGGTGATGCGCGCCAGGGAGTCTTGCAACACCTTGAACGAACCGTTCTCGGTGGTCAGGCGGTGCAGGAAGATGATGTTCAACACGATCCAGCCAATGGGCAGCAGGCCGTTGGCCGCACCGAACAACGCCGCCGAACCGGCCATGCCCGCTGGCATGCCGAAGGCGAAGATCGCGATCAGCAAGGCCGAGGCCAGGGCGAGCAATGCCGCCAGGTGCGCCTTGACATGGAAAAACGCCAGGGACGCCAGCATCACCACTACCGGCACCGCCGCCATGAGCGTTGAAAGCACCGGGTTACCGAACGGATCGTAGACTTGCTGCCAGACCATGTTCCACCTCTGCTTTTTATTGTTGGACGTGCAGATCCCCTGGGGGGAGGTGGTCTTCAGTATAGGTGGCATTGCGCCGCTGTCAGGGCAGGCCTCCGGTCCTGCCAATCGGCGCATTCCGGAGGGCTGAGCTAGCATGGCCAGTAGGGTTTGAATTCAGCCAGGGGAGCAATGCAGTCATGACCGAGCGCCATATGGAGCACAAGGAAACGCTATCGAACGGATGCAACATCAAAGTCACGGCCGAGATATTGAAAGACGGTTCGTTGGGCATGTTCATCGGTATCTATCGGCCGGACGGTACGGCCATCGATGAAAACCACGACCCACGGCCGCATATGCTGGACATGGAAGCGGCGATGGATTGGGGGATCGATATTGCCAAGGGGATCGGCAATAGCCAGCGAACATTGTGAGCGGTGCCGTCTGTGCCCGGGCGACCGGCGGTCGCTGTCAGAACCCGAACGAACGTGCCGAGCTTTTTGCCAGTTCGACTTCCAGCAGATGCTCGACCAGCAGGTCATTCAAAAACCGGAACTGATCATTGAGCCCGACCACTTCGTTGCTGAAGTGATGATCGGCTGCCGGGATCAGCAACGCCTCGAAATTTTTGTCGAACATCAGAGTCAACTCTTTACATGACTCGAATTCCTGCGCGTAGAAATTGTTGCCGAACACCGGGAAACGTACGGCGAGGGTGACAGTGTTAATCATGATGTTTGTTCCTCGCTCAGGACGTACCAGGCAAACACACTCAATGTGAACGCCGTCAGGGCCAGGCAGGTCAGCAGATGGATCAGCATGAGGTTCCCCTCCGGTTCGGGGCTTCGTGTTGGCTTGGGATCGATCCTACGCTGACGGCGTACAAGCGGAAGGCAATCGCGGCGATGGTGAATATCGACGCCAGTGATGGTGGTTTTTGTGCTGATGATGCGGCCCCCTTCGCGGCCATGCACATGCCGCCACCTATACTCAAAACAGAGGTTGTCCAATCACCGAACCTCCGGTTCGATGACAACTGTAGGAAGCCGCCATCGTGAACCTGCGTTCGCTGATCATTACCGTGCTGGTGGTGTTGGCAGGCTGCGCCACACCGCCGCGTGCGCCGGTGGAAACGGCACCGGTCATCGTTTCAGCGAGCACCTGGCAACAAGTGGACCGGGAGATCGTCGCCGCGTCGCAGTCGGCCACCGAGCAGACCCGAATCTACTCCCGCGGTGCCATGGATTACTGGCGTACCCGGGTCTATGAATTGACCGAACAGAATTTCATTCCATGGTTCAGCAGTTACTGGACCCAGGAATGGCTGTCGATGAAGGTCAGCTGGTACACCCTCAGCGCCAAGGGCGAGCAGGACGCATCGGAAAAACGTCTGGCGGCCTACCTGCTCGAAGCCTATCAAGAGAAGGTTCTGGCCCCGGTGGCGCTGGAAGTCGATCCCGATTCGATTCTGGGCCTGTCAGTGGCGTTCTACGTCGACATCCTCAAGGAAGAGCTGCAGAAGATCTCTACCCGCCACGGCGTGCCGATAGCCCAGCTCAACGGGCGTATCCAGAAAATCCCGGCCATCGCCCTCGGTCCACCCCCGGCGCGGAACGCCTCGTTGTACCAGATCGTGCACACCGACCCGCTGAACACCTTGCCGGCCTACGCCGCGCTGATCGACAAAATCCACAAGGCCGGCGGCGACAGGGGCGTGGGTTCGACCGACACCGCGATGGCGCCGGTGGCCGAGCGCGCCAGCCGGCGGATGGAAGCCGAGATGGCCCCGCGTGGGGCCGCCAGCGCCGTGGCCGCGGCCGCCGGAAAACTTGCCGGTGGCTTGATCACTGTAGGGGTGGCGGGCATTCGCGCACTGATTCAGGCCAACGACCGGCCCGACAGTGAGGCGCTGATCCGCAGCAGCCTGGGCAATACCTTCGACAAGGCCTGGCTCAAGCTGGTGCAGAACCCGACGACCGGCGTCATGGCCGGCACGCTGTACATGGCAGGGCAGATCGAAGGCAGCCTGGCGGACCGCACTGCACCGCCGGTCGGTTTGAGCGCCGGGACTGTCGATTTGACGCCATCGCAACCGACTACCCAGCAGAACACCCCATGACCCAAGGAGAAATGCTCATGTCTTATGTCGATGGTTTTATCGCTGCCGTACCCACCGCCAACCGCGGGCAATACCTCAAGCACGCCGAAATCGCCGCCTCGATCTTCAAGGAAAACGGTGCCTTGAGCGTGGTCGAATGCTGGGGCGAGGATGTCCCGGAAGGCAAGGTCACCTCGTTTCCCATGTCGGTGAAGCTCAAGGACGGTGAAACCGTGGCCTTCGGCTGGATCATCTGGCCGGACAAGGCCACTCGCAATGCCGGAATGGACAGGATGATGCAGGATCCGCGCATGAAGCCGGACGTCAATCCGATGCCCTTCGATGGCCAGCGCATGGTCTACGGCGGGTTCGAAGTACTCCTCCAGGCCTGACGCCGCACTCGGGATCACTCCGGCGTCGGGGTGATCCTGCAACTCTTGCGCTGGCGGATCTCGTCGTCCGTCGGCCGCTCGCGGATGAACTCGAAGCGCGGCTCGCCTTCGCTGTAATGCACCAGCCAGCCCCATTCCAGCTTGAGTTCATCCTGGCCGGGCTCGGGCGGTCTGGCCCACCATGGTTCCTTGCTGATGATCTGTCGCATGGCCCCCTCCGGTTTTTCGGGATGCTGAAACTATAACTCGCATGCTCGGCGGCGCCACATATGCGCTGGCCGGCATTCGAGAGTTGAGTACACTCAGGCAGTCTTCCCAGGAGGTGCCCGGCATGAACGACGAATCCCGCGAGCCGTTCAAGCGTCTGTTCTTTGCGTTGAACTGCGCCCCGGCCCAGCGCCGGGAGATAGCGCAATGGCGCAGTGCATTGCAACTGCGCAACGGACGGCCGGTGCCGGCGGAAAACTTTCACCTGACGCTGAAGTTTCTGGGGGCGGTGGGCGTGGCGCAGATTGCCGAAGTCTGTACCGCGGCGGCGGCGATCCGTACACCGGGCGAGCGCTTGACGGTGGTGCTGGACCGGCTGGACGTGTGGCGCAGGGCAGGCGCGCTGGTGCTCGCGCCACAGCAGGCGCCCCCGGCATTGCTGCGCCTGGTGTATGCCCTGGAACAGGCGATGTTGCCGTTCGGCCTGGAGCAGGCCCCAAGGGAATACCGTCCGCACCTGACCCTGGCGCGGGACTATCGGGCGCCGGTACCGGAGTCCGCAACGACGCCGGAGTTTTTCCTGCGTGCCGACCGGTTCACCCTGTTCGAATCCCACAAGGGCCGTTATCGGGCGCTGGCCGAATGGCCTTTGATTGACCCCCAATAAAAAGCCCGGATGATTTCGCGGCCGACGATTATCGTCGTTTCAGCCCGCGCTTCCAGGGCGAAAACGTCGCGAAAAACCTGCTGCTGGTGCAACAGGTACAAGCGCTGGCGGCAGAAAAAGGCGTGACGGCGGGCCAACTGGCGCTGGTGTGGGTGTTGGCCCAGGGTGACTGCCTGATTCCGATTCCGGGCACCAAGCAACGTAAATACCTGGAAGAAAACGTGGCCGCACTGGAGGTGACGCTGAGTGGCGAAGAACTGCACGCGCTGGAAGCGATCTTTGCGGCCAATGCCACCGCAGGCCTGCGTTATCCGGAAGAAGTCATGAAACTGCTCGACCGCTAAGGGTTGCCGGCCCGTTCGATGAACCGGGCGGGCCGGGCAACACCGCGTCAGGCCTTGGCCGGCAGACCATTTCCCGATCGCAAAAGCAAGATCAAAAGATCGCAGCCTTCGGCAGCTCCTACAGGGGAACGCGTACACCACCATACAACGAGGTCGAGCGTTAGCTCGCCTCGCGGTGCTGTTGCGGTGCACGCCCCCTCGAGAGGCCGAGCGCAGGTTCTGCGCAGTGGGCAACCCGGCATGGATGCCGGGTTAGCCGCGTACGGCCATGGATGGCCGATCGCGGCGGGCCCACGGAGCAGGACCGGAGCAAGGGGATGCCGAGCCTAGGCGAGGCACCGAACGTAAGGGGCAAAAGCGTTTGGTTACTTGGCGCTTTTCCAAGTAACCCGCTGTAAAAGCGGAACCATAGGAGGCCGTTACCGCAGAAATGAATATGTACACCACCAATAAAATACTCCAGCCAGGAGGCCGCCATCGCCAGCAAGCCGTTTCCTACAGGTATCGGTGTTCCCCGGAATTGCGTGAAGAACCATAAAAAAGGCGCCCGAGGGCGCCAAAATTCACCTGAACCGAGGGAGCCAGGTGAGGCCGTTCTACTTGCAGGAGAGGCAGCGGTGGTAAGGCGCTGCGTGAACGGAAAAGGTTTGAACATCGTACTTGATCGAACACATCACTCCGTAGGAGCTGCCGGAGGCTGCGATCTTTTGATTTTGCTTCGGCACGAACTCTCAAGATCAAAAGATCGCAGTCTCCGGCAGCTCCTACAAAAGCAGGTGAATTACTGGCCGAGTTTCACCTTGGTCCAGCCCCGGGTCATGATCCGCTGGACGGCAATCGGCTGGTCCGGCACGGCATAGAGCGTGGCCATCACCGCTTCCGGCGGATAGGAGCCCGGATCGTTGCGGATCGCTTCATCCACCAGTGGCGTGGCCGCAGCGTTGGCGTTGCTGTAGCCGATGTTGTTGGTGATGTCGGCAATCACGTCGGGGCGCATCAGGAAGTTCATGAACAGGTACGCATTCTCGACGTTGGCGGCATCGCGGGGAATGGCGAGCATGTCGTAGAAACTGGCGGCGCCTTCTTTCGGGATGCTGTAGTCGATCTTCACCTTGTCCCCGGCTTCCTGGGCGCGGGCCTTGGCCTGCAGCACGTCGCCGGAGTAACCGACGGCCACGCAAATGTTGCCGTTGGCCAGGTCGGAGATGTATTTCGAGGAATGGAAGTACGCCACGTTCGGGCGAATCTTCATGAACAGCGCCTCGGCTTCGGCGATGTGCTGTTTGTCCTGATCGTTCACCGGGTAGCCCAGGTAGTGCAGGGCGGTCGGGATCATTTCAGTCGGCGAATCGAGGAAACTGATGCCGCAGGCTTTGAGCTTCTCGGCGTTTTCCGGTTTGAACAGCAGGTCCCAGGAGTTGGTCGGGGCGTTGGCGCCGAGCACTTCCCTGACCTTCTGCGGGTTGAAACCGATGCCGATCGAGCCCCACATGTACGGGATGGCGTGGGCGTTATCGGGATCGCTGGCGGAGGCGTTTTTCAGCAGCACCGGGTTGAGGTTTTTCCAGTTCGACAGCTTCGTCTTGTCCAGTTCCTGATAGACGCCGGCCTTGATCTGCTTGGCCAGGAAGCTGTTGGACGGCACGACGATGTCGTAGCCGGACTTGCCTGCCAGCAGGCGTGCCTCAAGGGTTTCGTTGCTGTCGAAGACATCGTAGGTCACCTGGATGCCAGTCTCGTCCTCGAACTTCTTGACGGTATCCGGGCCAATGTAATCCGACCAGTTATAGACGCGCAGAACCTTGTCATTGGCCTGGGCGCCAGTGGCGATTGCGCCCAATAAGGACAGTGTCAGCAGAGTCCTGCCAAACATTTTCATCGGTACAACTCCATTTCTTTTTTATTCAAAAACACAAAGCAAAATTGCAATCAACATAAAACCTGTGACGAGGGAGGGTACCCATCATCCTGTAGGCGCTGTGTAGGAGCTGTGTAGGAGCTGTCGAGTGCAACGAGGCTGCGATCTTTTGAAGGCAAGATCAAAAGATCGCAGCCTGCGGCAGCTCCTACATTAAGCTGTCGCTCCCGCCATTTTCTTTTCAGGCTGCTGCCAGGATTCGCTGGCGGTCTGGTCCATGGCTTCCTGGATCGCGCGCTTGCGGGTGGCTTCGGCGCGGCGGCTGAAGTACCAGACCATGAAGGTCACGATCGACACGGCCAACAGGATCAGGCTGGCCACGGCGTTGATCTCGGGCTTGACCCCAAGGCGCACCGCCGAGAACACTTCCATCGGCAGGGTCGTGGAGCCCGGGCCGGACACGAAGCTCGCCAGCACCAGGTCATCGAGCGACAGGGCGAACGACATCATGCCGCCGGCCGCCAGTGACGGCGCGATCATCGGAATGGTGATCAGGAAAAACACCTTGAACGGCTTCGCACCCAGATCCATGGCCGCTTCTTCGATGGACAGGTCCAGTTCGCGAAGGCGGGCGGAGACTACCACCGCCACATAAGCGGCACAAAACGTGGTGTGGGCGATCCAGATGGTGACGATGCCACGCTCCATCGGCCAGCCGATCAACTGCGCCATGGCCACGAACAGCAGCAACAGCGACAGACCGGTGATCACTTCAGGCATCACCAGCGGCGCGGTGACCAGGCCACCGAACAGCGTGCGACCCTTGAAGCGGGTAACGCGGGTCAGGACGAACGCGGCCAGCGTCCCGAGTGCGACTGCCGCAATCGCGGTGTAGCAGGCGATTTCCAGCGAGCGCAACACAGAGCCCATCAACTGGCTGTTGTCGAGCAGACCGGCGTACCACTTGAACGACCAGCCACCCCACACCGTCACCAGCTTGGAGGCGTTGAACGAGTAGATCACCAGGATCAGCATCGGCAGGTAGATAAACGACAGGCCGAAAATCAGCATGAACTTTGAAAATCCGAAGCGTTTCATCCCCGTGCCTCCATCTCTTTGGCCTGGCTGCGGTTGAACAGCAGAATCGGCACAATCAGGATCAACAGCATCACCACCGCCAGGGCGGACGCCACCGGCCAGTCGCGGTTGTTGAAGAACTCTTGCCACAACACACGGCCGATCATCAGGGTTTCCGGGCCGCCCAGCAGTTCCGGAATCACGAACTCACCGACCACCGGAATGAACACCAGCATGCAACCGGCGATGATGCCGTTCTTGGCCAGCGGCACGGTGATTTTCCAGAAGCTGTTGAAGGTGCTCGAACCCAGGTCCGATGCCGCTTCCAGCAGGCTCTGGTCATGCTTGACCAGGTTGGCGTACAGCGGCAGCACCATGAACGGCAGATACGCATACACCACGCCGATGTAGACGGCGATGTTGGTGTTGAGGATCTCGATCGGGTGTGACGTCAGCCCGGTCCACATCAGGAAGCCATTGAGCAGGCCGTTGTTGCTGAGGATGCCCATCCACGCATAAACGCGAATCAGGATCGCGGTCCAGGTCGGCATCATGATCAGCAGCATCAGCACGTTCTGCGCTTCCTTGCTGGCCTTGGTGATGGCGTAGGCCATCGGGAAACCGATCACCAGGCACATCACTGTGCTGAAAAACGCCACCTTCAACGACCCCAGGTAGGCGGACAGGTACAGCTCATCCTCGCCCAGCAGGGTGTAGTTGCCGATGTTGAGCAACAGCTGGAATTTCTGCTCGGCGTAGGTGTAGATCTCCGAGTAGGGCGGAATGGCCAGGGCCGCTTCCGAGAAGCTGATCTTCATCACCAGAAAGAACGGCAGCATGAAGAACAGGAACAGCCAGATGAACGGAATCCCGATGACGAACTTGCGCCCGCTGGGGACCCACCTCAGGAATTGCTGATTGAAGGTTTTCATGCGCGCAGTACCACGCCGCTGTCGTCTTCCCACCACACGTAGACCTGATCGTCCCAGGTCGGACGCGCACCACGGCGTTCGGCGTTGGCCATGAACGACTGGACGATCTTGCCCCCGGGCAGCTCGACGTAGAACACCGAGTGGCCACCGAGGTAGGCGATGTCATGCACCTTGCCGGCGGACCAGTTGTAGCGGTTCTCCGGCTTGACGGTGCTGACCAGCAGTTTTTCCGGGCGGATCGCATAGGTGATCGACTTGTCCTGCACCGACGTGCTGACGCCATGACCGACGTAGATCTTCTGCTCCAAGTCCGGGCTGTGGATGATCGCGTGACCTTCCAGGTCCTCGACCACGGTGCCGTCGAAGGCGTTCACGTTGCCGATGAATTCGCAGACCATGCGGCTGACCGGTGCTTCATAAATGTCCACCGGGCTGCCGATCTGGGCGATCCAGCCCAGGTGCATGATCGCGATGCGCTGGGCCATGGTCATGGCTTCTTCCTGGTCGTGGGTCACCATCACGCAGGTCACGCCCACGCGCTCGATGATCTCGACAAGTTCAAGCTGCATTTGCGATCGCAGCTTTTTATCGAGGGCGCCCATCGGTTCGTCGAGCAGCAGCAGCTTCGGACGCTTGGCCAGGGAACGGGCCAGGGCCACGCGCTGACGCTGGCCGCCGGACAGCTGGTGCGGCTTGCGCTTGGCGTACTGGGTCATGTGCACCAGGCGCAGCATCTCCTGCACCCGGGCGTCGATTTCGGCCGCTGGCAAACGGTCCTGCTTGAGGCCGAAGGCGATGTTCTGCGCCACCGTCATGTGCGGGAACAGCGCGTAGGACTGGAACATCATGTTGATCGGTCGTTCGTACGGCGGCATGTCGGTGATGTCGACGCCGTCGAGCAGAATCCGGCCCTCGGTCGGGCGCTCGAAACCGGCGAGCATGCGCAGCAGGGTCGATTTGCCGGAACCGGAACCACCGAGCAGGGCGAAGATTTCGCCCTGGTGGATTTCCAGGGACACATCGTCCACGGCGGTGGTTTCGTCGAACTTCTTGGTGACGCGATCGATTTTCACCAACACCTTTTTCGGTGCCTGGTGACCCTCAAGAGCCTTCCTGTAGATGCTGGAGGCGTTTGCCATGTGAAACTCCCAACAGGTTTCAGTCGCCCGGCCAACACGGCCCGGCTTAATAGTGGATTGCAAACCCGTATCGGGGACTTCGGTCAGAACGCAGACCCTGTGGGAGCGAGCTTGCTCGCGATGAGGCCGGCACAATCGACATTGATGTCACCTGACACATCGCTATCGCGAGCAAGCTCGCTCCCACAGGGATTTGCGTTTGCTGATCGAACTCACCCATACCGCTCGGGTTTATTCGGCGCCGCCATCCTGGCTGCCTGGTCGTACTTGTTGTTATTGCAGTGTGTTGTTTTCGCGAGCGGGGCACGCAAAAGCGCCTGCCCGCTCGCGTTGGGCAGTTAATCGTTGAATGTGGGTATCAGTTCGTCAGTTCGAGTGACGCAGAGCCGCCCGTTGCCGGCAGGCTTCGCCGAACGCCTGGAAAATACTCAGATAAGGAGGGTTGCTCAGCACCTGCCATTCCGGGTGCCATTGCACGCCGAGGGCGAAGGCCTTGCTGTGCTCGACCGAGATCGCCTCGATCAGGCCATCGGGCGCGACGGCTTCGGCGCGCAGGCCGGGAGCGAGGCGGTCGATGCCCTGGCTGTGAATCGAGTTGACCTGGAACACCGCAGGCAGGTCCAGCGCTTCGAACACACCGCCCGGCTGCACATTCACCCCGTGAGCGGGAGCGTATTGCACGGCCAGGTCCGGATGGTCGGCCTCGCGATGGTCGAGCAAGCCCGGGAGCTCATGGACCTTCTGATGCAGGCTGCCGCCGAACGCCACGTTCATTTCCTGGAAGCCACGGCAGATGCCGAGCACCGGCACGCCCGCTGCAATAGCGGCGCGGATCAGCGGAAGGGTGGTGGCATCCCGCGCCGGATCGTGATCCGTGCCGGGGGCGCTGTCGGGGCCTTGATAGTGGAAGGGTTCCACGTTCGACGGCGAGCCGGTCAGCAACAGACCGTCGAGCTGCGGCAGCAGGTCCTCGATGTCGGTCAGGTCGCCTAAGGAAGGAATAACGACAGGCAGCCCCAGCGCGGCAACGCTGACAGCACGCAAGTACTTGTCACCGCTGATGTGGTAGGGGTGCAGGCCAATCTGTTTGACGCATGCAGTAACGCCGATCAATGGCTTGAATGCCATTTTTATCACCTCGAAGTTTCACACTTGAACGAGCTTTTCCGGAGCTTAGCCTTGTTGATTTTAATTAACAACTCTCATGTAAAAAATTCTAAACGCCGCACGTCCGATCTTCAGGATTTACGCGTGTTTGAGGGCGTATCTGGCACTCTCGTCCGCCTGAGAGGCCCGAAAATAAACGTTGAAAGGCCAGGTGTTCGCTATTGACTTCACTTTGCCTTTCGGATTGACTGGGCTCGTGAAAGGGCGGTGAACATAATAATTAACAGTAAAAAATAGGTGCATCATGTCGGTCCCTCTGCGTACCGTTCAACTCAACGAAGCAAACGCATTCCTTAAGAAATATCCTGAGGTTTTGTACGTCGACCTTCTGATTGCGGATATGAACGGTGTGGTGCGCGGTAAGCGCATCGAACGCACCAGTCTTCATAAGGTTTACGAGAAAGGCATCAACCTGCCGGCGTCTCTGTTCGCTCTGGACATCAATGGTTCCACGGTGGAAAGCACCGGCCTGGGTCTGGACATCGGCGATGCCGACCGGATCTGCTACCCGATCCCCGGCACCCTCAGCATCGAGCCATGGCAGAAGCGCCCGACCGCGCAACTGCTGATGACCATGCACGAAATCGAAGGCCAGCCGTTCTTCGCCGACCCGCGTGAAGTACTGGCCAATATCGTGCGCAAGTTCGACGACCTGGGCCTGACCATCTGCGCCGCGTTCGAGCTGGAGTTCTACCTGATCGACCAGGACAACGTGAACGGTCGTCCGCAATCGCCGCGTTCGCCGGTTTCCGGCAAGCGTCCGATGTCGACCCAGGTGTACCTGATCGACGACCTCGACGAATACGTCGACTGCCTGCAAGACATCCTCGAAGGCGCGAAAGAGCAGGGCATCCCGGCTGACGCCATCGTCAAGGAAAGCGCCCCGGCGCAATTCGAAGTCAACCTGCATCACGTGGCTGACCCAATCAAGGCGTGCGACTACGCCGTCCTGCTCAAGCGTCTGGTGAAGAACATCGCCTACGACCACGAGATGGACACCACCTTCATGGCCAAGCCGTATCCGGGCCAGGCAGGTAACGGTCTGCACGTGCACATTTCGATTCTCGACAAAGAAGGCAACAACATCTTTGCCAGCGAGGATCCCGAGCAGAACGCCGCGCTGCGACACGCGATCGGCGGTGTGCTCGAGACCCTGCCGGCGCAGATGGCGTTCCTTTGCCCGAACGTCAACTCGTACCGTCGTTTCGGCGCTCAGTTCTACGTGCCGAACTCGCCGAGCTGGGGCATCGACAACCGCACCGTGGCCGTGCGTGTACCGACCGGTTCGCCGGACTCGGTGCGCATCGAACACCGCGTAGCGGGCGCCGATGCCAACCCGTACCTGCTGATGGCTTCGGTATTGGCGGGCGTGCACCACGGCCTGACCAACCAGATCGAGCCGGGCGCCCCGGTGGAAGGCAACAGCTACGAGCAGAACGAGCAGAGCCTGCCGAACAACCTGCGCGACGCCCTGCGCGAGCTGGACGACAGCGAAGTCATGGCGCGCTACATCGACCCGATGTACATCGACGTGTTCGTGGCGTGCAAGGAAAGCGAGCTGGCCGAGTTCGAGAACTCCATCTCGGACCTTGAGTACAACTGGTACTTGCACACGGTCTGATTGGCAGCTACCCGCCACACCCTTGATGGCGGGTGACTACCCCTGTAGGAGCTGCCGAAGGCTGCGATCTTTTGACTTTTGCTTTTAAGATCAAAAGATCGCAGCCTTCGGCAGCTCCTACAGGGATCGGGTTTCAAGTTTTTGATTGAGGGCATTCGGCCCGACGATCACCTATTCCCCTGCGTCGAGTCACAACCATGACAAACACTCGCAGCGATTGGGAGCAACGCTTCCAGTCCCTCTCTATTGAAGGTCGCGCATTCATTGACGGCCAATACTGCGCGGCCGCCAGTGGCGCCACGTTCGAATGCATCAGCCCCGTGGACGGTCGTTTCCTGGCGAACGTCGCCGGCACCGACGAAGCCGACGCCAATGCGGCGGTCGCCGTGGCGCGTCGCACCTTCGAATCCGGCGTGTGGGCCAACCTGGCCCCGGCCGAGCGCAAGCGCATCCTGATCCGTTTCGCCGATCTGATCCTGGCCAACCAGGAAGAACTGGCCCTGCTCGAAACCCTCGACATGGGCAAGCCGATCAGCGACTCCATGAGCATCGATATTCCGGCGACCGCCAACGCGATCCGCTGGACCGCCGAAGCCATCGACAAGATCTACGACGAAGTCGCCGCCACGCCCCAGGATCAGCTTGGCCTGGTGACCCGCGAAGCGGTCGGTGTGGTCGCGGCCATCGTGCCGTGGAACTTCCCGCTGATCATGGCCAGCTGGAAATTCGCCCCGGCCCTGGCGATGGGCAACTCGTTCATCCTCAAACCTTCGGAAAAGTCCCCGCTGACCGCGATCCGCATCGCGCAACTGGCGCTGGATGCCGGCATCCCCAAAGGCGTGTTCAACGTCCTGCCGGGCTACGGCCACACCGTGGGCAAGGCGCTGGCGTTACACATGGACGTCGACGTGCTGGCCTTCACCGGCTCCACGGCGATCGCCAAGCAACTGATGATCTACGCTGGGCAAAGCAACATGAAACGCGTCTGGGCCGAAGCCGGGGGCAAGAGCGCCAACGTGGTGTTCGCCGATGCGCCGGACCTGCGCGTCGCCGCACAAGCCGCGGCCGGTGCCATTGCTTTCAACCAGGGCGAAGTCTGCACCGCCGGTTCGCGCCTGCTGGTGGAGCGTTCGATCCGCGAGCAGTTCATTCCATTGCTGGTGGAAGCCCTGCAAGCCTGGAAACCGGGCCACGCCCTCGATCCTGCGACCACCGTCGGCGCGGTCGTGGACCAGCGTCAACTGGACAACGTGCTGCGCTACATCGGCATCGGCAAAGAGCAGGGCGCCGAACTGATCGCGGGCGGCAGCCGCACCCTCGAAGACACCGGTGGCCAGTACGTGGAACCGACGATTTTCGACGGCGTGACCAACGCCATGACTATTGCCCGGGAAGAAATCTTCGGCCCGGTGCTGTCGGTCATCACCTTCGACACTGCTGAAGAAGCCCCGGCAATTGCCAACGACAGCATCTTCGGCCTGGCCGCCGGCGTGTGGACCAGCAACCTGAGCAAGGCCCACACCTTCGCCCGTGGCCTGCGTGCCGGCAGCGTCTGGGTCAACCAGTACGACGGCGGCGACATGACCGCGCCGTTCGGCGGGTTCAAGCAGTCGGGTAACGGTCGGGACAAATCGCTGCACGCGTTCGACAAGTACACCGAACTCAAAGCGACCTGGATCAAGCTCTGATAACAATAAAGCGACGGTCGCCGGCTCTGTCGGCGGCCATCGGAGAAACGTATGAAACAGAACTCTTCAACACAACAGCATGTAAACAGCTACTACGCCGCCACCCGCAACTTCACCGGCGATTTCCCGGTGCTGGAAGGGGCGGTGGACTGCGACGTCTGCGTGATCGGCGCCGGCTACACCGGCCTGTCCTCGGCCCTGTTCCTCGCTGAAGCGGGCTACAGCGTGACCGTGCTCGAAGCAGCCAAGGTCGGCTTCGGCGCCAGCGGTCGCAACGGCGGCCAGCTGGTCAACTCCTACAGCCGCGACGTCGATGTCATCGAAGAGCGCTACGGCGACAAGACTGCCGAAATCCTCGGCAGCATGATTTTCGAAGGCGCCGACATCATCCGTCAGCGCATACAGCACTACGACATCCAGTGCGACTACCGCCCAGGCGGTATCTTCGCGGCGATGAACAAGAAACAACTCAAGGGCCTGGCCGAGCAGAAGAAGAGCTGGGAACGCTACGGCAACAAGAACCTGAAAATGCTCGACGCGGCCGACATCAAGCGCGAAGTCGGTTCCGAAGCCTATGTCGGCGGCCTGCTGGACATGCAGGGCGGCCACATTCACCCGCTGAACCTGGCACTCGGCGAGGCTTCGGCCATCATCGGCCTGGGCGGCAAGATCTACGAGCAATCGGCGGCGGTGGAAATCACCTACGGCGAGCCCATCACCGTGCGCACGGCAAAAGGCGTGGTCAAGGCCAAGTACCTGCTGATCGCCGGTAACGCCTACCTGCCGCAGGGCCTGGACAACCGCGTGACCAGCAAGAGCATGCCGTGCGGTTCGCAGATCGTCGTCACCGAGCCGTTGTCGCAGCAGCAGGCCCGCAGCCTGATCAAGAACAACTACTGCGTCGAAGACTGCAACTACCTGCTCGACTACTACCGCCTGACCGCCGACAACCGCCTGCTGTACGGTGGTGGCGTGGTCTACGGTGCGCGCGAGCCGGACGACATCGACCAACTGATCCGCCCGAAGATCCTCAAGACCTTCCCGCAATTGAAGGACGTGAAGATCGATTACCGCTGGACCGGCAACTTCCTGCTGACCATGTCGCGCATGCCGCAATTCGGCCGTATCGAGAAGAACGCCTACTACATGCAGGGCTACAGCGGCCACGGCGTGACCTGTTCGCACCTGGCCGGCAAACTGATCTCGGAAATGATCCGTGGCGACGCCGAGCGCTTCGATGCGTTTGCCTCGCTGCCGCACATGCCGATGATCGGCGGGCGCACCTTCTCGGCGCCGTTGACCGCCCTGGGCGCCGTGTACTACTCGCTGCGTGACCGTTTCGGCATCTAAGCTTTACCTCGCCGGCGGCATCTCCCCAAAGGGTGCCGCCGGCTTTTTAATACCAGAAACACCAAATCCCCTGTGGGAGCGAGCTTGCTCCCACAGGTCTTGTGACTTAACTCAGAAATATCACCAACAGGTTGTTTTCTTCAGCCGTTTATCGAACCTGCTGAGCATTATGAACAAACGTGATTTAATAGCCGCCTTTCACGTTTCCGGGACCGGAAAACGGCGTGATCCGCGCCTGCACTCCACCCCCATTACCCTTAAGTAGCACGCACATAAGGCTGTCATGGACACGGGCTCACGACTCAAATTAGTACGCGAAAGCTACAAACTGTCCCAGCGCGAGCTGGCCCGGCGTAGCGGCGTCACCAATGCAACCATCTCCCTGATCGAACAGAATCGGGTCAGTCCTTCCGTCAGCTCCCTGAAGAAATTGCTGGAGGGCATCCCCATGTCCCTGGCCGACTTCTTCACCTTCGATCAGCCACCGCGCGAACACCAGTACGTCTTCCGTGCCAACGAACAGCCCGACCTCGGTCGCCATGGCCTGCGCCTGCTGCTGATCGGCGCGTCCGTGCCAAGCCGGCAGATGCGCTTGCTGCGCGAGCAATACGCACCGGGTGCAAGCTCTGGCGAAGAGCCGATCGTGCATTCCGAAGGCGAGGAGTGTGGGTTGGTGACCCGGGGCACCGTGGAGTTGACCGTGGATGGCCAGGTGAGCGTGCTCAACGCCGGGGATGGCTATTACTTCCCGACGACCTTGCCGCACCGGTTTCGCAACATCGGGGCGGATGAGGCGGAAATCATCAGCGCCAACACACCGGCGAACTTCTGATAACCGCTTTACAGGCAGGGTTCATCAGCAACCAACCGTCAAAACCCGCATCTGATGCGGGTTTTTTTATCACTCGAATCTGGTTATGGCCTGGCATCTTGAAGTGCAGCGCTGGTCATTCCCGCTGCTCAAGAGGAAACACTGCACCCTTTGCGGGTTATATCGATCTGTTGGTAGTCGGCGCGGTTTTCTTTCTGCAGGGTGTCCAACAGAGCCAAGGTTGCTTGCGGATCATTGAGCGGTAATGTCTTGAGTACCTCGACATCGACATCCCACCACTGGCTGTTGATCAGCGCCTCGATCAACTCGGGTGTGTGCCGATACCTGACAATTTTTGCCGGGGTGCCGGCAACAATGGCGTACGGTGGCACGTCATGGGCAACCAGGGCGCGGGTTGCGATGACTGCGCCGGTGCCTATGGTCACGCCTTCCAGGATCATCGCGCTATGGCCGATCCAGACGTCATGCCCAATCGTGATGTCCGCAACCTCCGGGTCGTAAACCAGCGCCGTGTCGGTATATTGAAAGGGATGTGAACTGAGCCAGTCCAACGGATGCGAGCTCTTTTGCTGGCCGATAAAACAGCTGCTGCTAATGGAACAAAACCTGCCAATGGAGGAGACCGCCGAAAGGAAGCAGTCACTGCGGATATAGGTATGCGCGCCGATCTCCAGCTTTTTTGATTCTATGACCACATTCCCAAGCGTCACGCCTTCTTCAATGGTCAGTGTCGTTCTTTTGTGCAGTGACAATAAACCGCCCGCCACTTTGCATTTGTGTTTGCGAATCCATCTTTTCCAGTAACTGTTTCGCAAATAGCTGATTATTTTTTTCATGACGGGCTGTCTTGGATATCCGTAATAGGGCTTGGTCATGGCCCCATGAGCCAGCGGCCGAGTCTAAATGAATCGGCGGGGGAGATGAATTTTTTAGACGTTTTTCAAAAAACCGCTTTTGTGCGTCTCGGGCGCTGATCAGTGCAGGAACTGCGCCGGATGAGGGTCGTGAGCAATGTGCTGCTAATACACCGGCGAGTTTATGATCAGGGATTCAACGATCATTGTTTGGCCGCAAATTTCCGTCGTTGTTGATCGTCCATCCGGAAATCGTTTTTGTGGACAGAGAGAAGGCGTATTGCCATCATTGCGCTTCTTGCACCTCAAAAGGATTTCTTCTCATGCGCAAGCTACTTCTTCTGGTCATGTTGGCCGTTGTAGTAACGGGTTGTTCCAGTCGTAAAGAATTTTACGCAACCGGCGGGAGCCGAGCGGATGGCTCGATCGATATGGCTTACGACTTCAAACCTTTCGAGACTCCGGTCGTTGATTACAAGCAGGCTGAGTCGATTGCAAACAGCAAATGTGCGGTGTGGGGTTACGAGCGCGCAGAACCCTTCGGTGGTCAAACCCAGAATTGTCAGTCAAGAGATGGCTGGGGTAATTGCAACGCCGGGCAGATGATCGTCAAGTATCAATGCATTGGAAATATCACACCACCAAACCAGGCTTCAGCGTCTTCGCAGTCGTCTGTACCGGTTGGAATGCTGACGCCTGCTCAGTACAAGGAAGCGCGAGTGAAGGCTTTGATGGACAAAAAGCTCCCTTACGCTGAGTACCAGAAGGAATATCAGGCGATCATGGCTGAATAGTTCAGTCGATATCGTTTCCGCTGCTCGGTTTCATTTCTTTAGTCTGAGTGCGGTCGTCGGTTGAAAAGCAAAAAGTGAGATTTTGAGCGAGCAACAAAAACCCGCAGAAATGCGGGTTTTTTGTGCTTGAAAAATATCACTGCTTCTTCGGCCCCTCAAACCCTCGCTGCTCGATCACCCCAAACACATCCCGCACATCCTGAAGCAGAATCCGCGAAATGTTGGTGACGGTGTTGATGTCGTTTTCGGCGTAGTCGGGGAGGCTGGTGCAGGCCATGAGGTTGAGGTATTGCAGGACGGCGTTGAGACGTTCGGCGGCGCAGTTGTGGAGTTCGCGCAGCGGGGCGTCGCTGTCGATGAGGAGGACGGGGTAGCTGGTTGCGATTTGTTTCATGGGGGTGAAGCGGCGAGGCGGATTTTGCATTGTCATAAGGTAGAACTCTTCAAAGGTTCGTGAAGTGCCACCTTTTGCTGCGAAACAAATGGGTGGCAG
Source organism: Pseudomonas sp. S2_F07 (assembly GCF_054668325.1). Classification (NCBI taxonomy): domain Bacteria; kingdom Pseudomonadati; phylum Pseudomonadota; class Gammaproteobacteria; order Pseudomonadales; family Pseudomonadaceae; genus Pseudomonas; species Pseudomonas sp. S2_F07. Next base: position 1,189,562 of record NZ_CP162758.1, on the reverse strand, counting down.
CTATGTGCGGGTTCGCAGACCGGAGAAGAGTCAAGCCGGCAGACCCGAAGGTCTCCCACACACAGCCGCCATAAAACGAAACGGCGGCAAATTTTGCCACAGTTGTCATTTAGCTGTGTTCCTTCTTCTACAGGGCTGCGAAACCCAATCGCCAACTCAAGTCAGCGACCGGCGCACATTAGGCATGGATTTCGACGGCTGCAACCGGCCTGTAGGACGCCAAAAGCCCCCTGTGGCGAGGGAACTTGCTCCCGCTCGGCGGCTCCGGCGCCGTAAAACCGGGCGCTGCGGTGTGTCTGAGGAAATGAGTTGCAAGGGATGAGGGCTGCTTCGCAGCCCAGCGGGAGCAAGCTCCCTCGTCACGGGGGGTAAATTCCTACAAATTATTCAGACGTCAAAATTGAACGTTCGTCGGATGGCGGGTTGCTACCATCGCAATTGCCTGCCGATATCAACACGGCTGCTACGCTTGGTCGTTGCAGTGCCCGAGCCCCATTCCTGCTCACGCTGCAAGGGTTATCACGGAGTGCGACATCCATTCCTGTCGGCAACCTGCACGGAGGCAGGCGATGGTGATCAAAAGCATGGCCGATCCGACTGCGGCGGGGGTTCCCGAGCCGCTCGATCGGGAAGAAATCGAGCGGGTGCTGGCACTGTTGCTGGTCAGCCCGTTGTTTGCCAAGTCCAGGCGCATGGGCAGTTTGTTGCGCTTTCTGGTCGAGCACGACCTTCAGGCTTGCAAAACGCCGCTGACCGAACACGCCATCGGCATCGCGGTGTTTCGTCGTGACCCGGCAGTGTATTGCACGGGCGACGATCCGGTGGTGCGAGTGCAGGTGGGGCGCTTGCGGCGCAAGCTCGCAGCGCATTACGCCGGCAACGGCCAGCAGGACTCGGTGCGTTTGTGCATTCCACCCGGGTGTTATCGCTTGACCTATCAGCGGCTGCGGCCCAAGGGCGTCGGCACTCGCCATCCGGTGGTCCAGATCCAGCCGTTTACCTGCCTCACCCGCGATGGCGATGACTTTACCCGGGGCTTGTGCGAGGAGTTGAGCTGCCGATTGTTCGAGTCGTTCGAGCAGGCGCAGACCGGGACCAATCATGTGTTGATGCGGGTGGCACGCAACAGCGAGCCGGTACCGGACTTCAAGCGTGGCGGGCGTTACAGCTATTGCCTGGAGGGCAGCGTGCGGGTCGAGCCTTCGCGGGTGCGAGCGTCATTGCGCCTGGTGGATGTGGCGCAGGGGCGGATTCGCTGGTCGGCGCAGTTCGATCGTGATCGACCCTATGGCATCGCCACCCAGGAGGACCTCGCGCAGTCGATCTGTCGCTCGCTGACGGGCTACTTCGCCACGACGGGCAAAGAGGAGTGAAAGGGCAACCGCAAGGTTGCCCCGGCATGACGGTTACACGGTTTTCCACTGACCGCCTTCGTAAAGGCGAGCTGCGGTGTTATCGAACGTCAGGTCGATTTCGATCGCCTTGGAGCGTGAGGTACTGAACATGGTGCTGGTCTGTACGTTCTGTTCGAACCACACGAGGATGGTTTCCACCGGCGTCAGCACGGTATTGCCGGTGACGACCTGGTTTACGGCCACGTAGATTGGCGTACTGACCTGATTGCCATCGATACCGGTGGACAACTGGTTGACCCCCGGATGAATCGGCGCGTAGTTGTTCACGAAAGTCAGGGAAGTGTCCGGGCCACCGGTTACCGCCGGGCTCAGCAGGCCGCTTTCATCAAGTGTCGAGGTTTGCCCAAGGCCAATGTTGACGATGTTGGTCGAGACTTTGACTTGCACGTTTTCCTTGAACACGTTGGAGGCGAACAGCTGATACTGCGGCGTCCAGCTGAACTCGTTGTTGCTCAGGTACGCGTCATAGGACTGCCAGACCACGTTGTAGTCGGCGTCACCTACCTTCTTGGCAAAGCACAGCTTGTAGCCGGACTTCTTCAGCAGCGTCAGGTCTCCGGCGGCGATTTCGATGGTGACGGTTTTTTGCGAAGCCGCCAGGGCCGACCTCAGTACCCGGCCGTAATCTGACGCCTTCAGTTGCGTTGCACCCATGATCGACTTGACGGCTTCTTGCACATCATTGTGAAGCTGCTGGCTCTGTTGGCTGACAGCGATTGATTTGCTCATGGTTTCCCTCTTCCTTGGTGGTGTGTTGGGCAAATAATGGGCTGCTGGCGCTTGGCGCTGCAGTCCATTGACGGCTTCACTCTAGGGTCGAGGGGCAGGGCGGCTAAGTGTCTTGGTGTTACAAGCGGGTATCGGGGTTGTATCAGGGGCTGAGCCAGCGGGGCAGCCGATCGACCGCCCCGCCTTGACCTCAGGCGGCCCGGGCATCGGCCCAGACGAAGTTCCAGCTGGTGCGTTTGCCCTTGGCGATCTCGATCAGCTTGTTCTCGTACACCGTGTGATTGACCACGCCGGTGTAGGTCAGGGTGCGGGCGGCATTGGTCCCGGTGACCTCGTCCGGCTTGCCGCCCGCCTCGAACATGGCTTTTTTCATGTCGGCATCCGACGGGGCGCTGCTCTGGTTTTTTTCCACTTTGACGAAACTCATGATTCACCTCTTCCGTGATGGGGGGATCGGTGCAAGCGCGGGCCGACAAGTCGACGACCCTGTTCCACACCGACGGCCATACTCTATTGGCCCGTTCGGCGGCGCAGAAGTGACAACTGCGCCGCTGAGGTAACAATCGGGAAACAGCGCCACGCTTTGAAGTATCTGCGACGTATCAAGCGTGGATTCACGTCGAAGCGTCGCAACGCGTTCTTGATGAGTGCAGTGGCGGCCACGTTGGTACTGGCATGTTTTTCGGATGTCAGGGCTGTGTGATGAGCAAGCGCAGTGAGATGCCTATAATTGACAAGCCCCATCCTCCGGCAAACGCCTGCAAGGCTTCGATCGGATGAGCGTAGACGGTTTGGCGGTTGGTGACTTGATGGAACCAACTTCGTCTATAACATCTAAATATTCAGGGAATATTCCCCACGACGAAGGAATGAATCATGTTCAGGACTCGATCATTGATTGCAGCTGTTACCTGTTTGGCTCTGGTCTGCGGCTCGGTGACGGCGCTGGCTGATCCCGGTAATGGCCAGGGTAGCGGGAAAGTCACCCATGGCAACCAAGGCAACAAGGGCCAGGGCAACCAGGGTGGTCATGGCAACAAGAACAAGAATTCCGGCGGCGGCGGGGACTGGAGCAATGGCCCGAGCATCAACCGTGGCAGCGTGCTCGAGATCATTGGTGTGAATACGGGCTACTGGAGCCCAGGGCCTGACTTGCCACCGGGTATTCAGAAGAACCTTGCCCGAGGCAAGCCGCTTCCACCCGGTATCGCCAAAAAACTCGATGGCCGACTCGTCGGCAGGCTGCCCCACTATGATGGCTACGAATGGCAGCAAGTCGGCACGGACCTGATCCTGGTTGCGCTGGCCACCGGGCTTGTCTATGAAATTCTCGACGGTGCGTTTGATTGACGTGTGGAAGGTAGTCTTCCCGCTGATTCAAAGTGCTCCAGCCGTTTGTCGTGGTACTTGAACTGTTGGAGGGATATCGCGTCATACCTAACGCGATATCAACCTCCTATGGAAGCAATCATGCTTTTTAAAAACAAGAGTCTCGTTGCTGTAATGTCATGCGCCATGATGCTTGCAGCCGCCCCTTTGCTGCCTGATGGCCTGTCGATCATGGGCTCCGCATACGCGAAGGACGGCGGTGGCGGTGGCGGTGGCGGCGGAAACGGCGGCGGTGGCGGCGGTGGAAATGGCGGCGGTAACGGCGGTGGTAATGGTGGCGGAAACGGCGCAGGTCACGGCGGCGGCATGGGTGGCGGACACGCCGGTACCGGCCACTCCGGCAGTAACGGCCGCGGCAACGGGCTGGACAGCGACCATGCTGGCAAATCCGTGCGCGACCATGGCCTGAGCGGGAACCACTACGGCAGTGCGCGCAACGATGACAGCGGTCATGGCAGCACGACCTCGGGCATCGCCCATTCCAAGGATACTCGTGGCGTCGCCAAGGCCACGGCCATTTCGGCCTCGACGCCGGGTGAGCACAACACCAAAGGCTTGAGTAAAGCCGGGCTGTCGACCTCGAAAAAAACCCATTGAGTTCGCGGCGACAGATCAGTTTCTAAAAAAGCAAAAAACCCGCTGCAAGGCGGGTTTTTTTATGCCTGGAAATTGATCGGCGACCACCGCGCAGCTTGTTCCCCGCCAGCACAACAGGCATTACACGGACAGAAAACGAGCCACCTGGACACATCGCGCAGTGATTTGCGTACGCGGGCGATTTGTCATGTTCAGCGCCATTTCAATGTAGATATTAGTCAGCCCAACGCGATTTCAATGAGGCTGCACTGTGTTCCAACGACTTGTGTGTTCGCTGTCTGTTTTGAGCCTGTCCATCGCTGCCGCCCAGGCTGCCGAGACTGTCCCCCTCAACACACCACGCCTGAAGAGCATCGATAACTTGCGCGATGTCGCCGGTCTCACCACCGCGTACACCACGGCCAATGACGGCACGATGCGGGGCGGGGTGTTTTACCGCTCCAACGCGCTGACGCCATCGGCGGCGGATCTGGCGACCCTCAACGGCCTGGGCATCAAGGCGGTCTACGACTTGCGCACGCCAACCGAAATCGCCGCTACGCCCGACACGATGCCCGCGGGTGCGACGTACACCAACATCGACATCATCGGCGGCTCCACGTCGGGCGCGAACGTCACCAACGTCGCGTTCCACAGCGCCGCCGAAGCCACCGCCATGATGCAGGACACCAACCGGGATTTCGTCCGCAACGCTGGGATGCGCAGCGAGTTCAACCAGCTGTTCAATGAGCTGGCCACGGTCGACGGCGCGGCTGTGTTCCACTGCACCGCCGGCAAGGACCGCACGGGCTGGACCGCCGCTGTGCTGCAAAGCATCGCCGGGCTCGACGATGCCACCATCATGAGCAACTACCTGGCGACCAACGACTACACCGCCGCGCGTATGAGGGCGACCCTGGCGGCGTTGCCACCGAACCTGGGGACCATCTATGGCCCGTTGATCGGTGTAGAGGCCAGTTACCTGCAGGCCGGCCTGGACGAGGTGACCGCGCAGTACGGCACGATGGATAACTACCTCAAGGAAGGCCTCGGCCTGTCCCAGGAAACCATCTACGTGCTGCGCGGCAAGATGGTGTTCTACAACAGCCTGCCGGGCGCGGCGGACCTGGCTGGCAACGCCGCGGCCGGCGCGCAGTTGTTGCAGCAACTGCAGAACAGCAACCTGTCGGGCACCTACAGCGCCTACAACTACTACCTGCAGTCGGCCATCGATGCCCGCAGCCTCGGGGGCGTGGAGTCCACCGTCGGCGGTCAGGTGCACGCCGACGCCGCCAGCTACCTGCTGCGCCAGGGCGCGATGATCGAACAGGCCGCCGCGCCGTTCACCAGCGGAATCGACCTCAAGGCCGGGCAATATCGCCTGTGGAGCACAGCGTTGGCGGGGTATCTGGGCACCGATGGTTCCTCCCAGGCCTCCAGCAGCAACGAGCATAGCCAGGGCATGATGATCGGCCTGACCCAGCGCTTTTCCGAACAGCTCAGCGCCCATGCCGGCTTTGGCTACAGCAGCGGCAATGTCGGTGGCGCAGGTGGCGAGGCCGATACTGACCTGACCTTCTTCAGCGTCGGCGCACGCTTTGCCCCGAACGGCCTGGAGCGCGGCCTGTTTGTGGATGCCGATGCCAGCGCCGGCTATCTCGATTACGAGAGCAAGCGTGAACTGGGCGGCGGTCTGGGCACGGCCAAGGGCGACAGCCATGGCAACCTCACCGGCGCGACCCTGGCCCTCGGTTACCGTGTACCGGTGAATGGCGTGACCCTCGAACCGAGCCTCGGCGTGCGGATCAGTCACGTCAACCTGTCGGGTTTCCAGGAAAAAGGCAGCGAACTGGCCCTGGACGTCGACGGCATCCACGAGACCCGCAAGAGCGCGGTGGCCAACCTCAACGCATCCTTTGCGCCTGTCAGCCTCGGTGCCTGGCAAGTGGTGCCGGGCCTGCAAGTGGGCTACGAGCATGTGTTGGGTGACCATGAGGTCGACAGCGAAGGGCAACTGCTGGGGCTGGACATCGAACAGCAAGCCGCCTTCGACAACCGTGACCAGTTCACCGGTGGCGTCAACGTCATGGCCAACCTTGGTCCGTGGAGCGTGGGGGCAGAAGTCGGCGCCAGCGGTGGCGGCGATAGCCACGGCTTCAATGGCGGGCTGAAGGCCAGTTATCTGTTCTGACGATCAGTTGAGGCAATCTGTGGGAGTGAGCCTGCTCGCGAAGTGGTCGTGTCAGTCGACGTAGATGTTGAATGTCACTCCGCCTTCGCGAGCAAGCCCGCTCCCACAGTGGTTTTTTGTCGTACGCGGGAATTGTGTTCGACACCGATCAAAGTGTGGGAGCGGGCTTGCTCGCGAAGGCGGACTCACAGCTAACGAAGAGGGCGGCTGACATTCCGCTTTCGCGAGTGCTCCCGCTAACCCCTCAATTGATCGCCATCGGCCGCGCTCGCAGGCCCTTTCTCACGTCTGCGGGACTGATGCCGTAGGCACTCTGGAAATACTGGCAAAACCGCCCGACATTGCTGAAACCCTGTTGCAAGGCCACGTCTGTCACCGACGGCGATACCTCCTGGGACAGTGCGGCAAAGGCGCGCTCCAGGCGGACCTGACGCTGATAGGCAACGATCGAAGTGCCCATGAAACGCTGAAAACCTTCCTGCAAAGCGCGCAGGCTGACGTTGGTCAATTGCGCCAGCTCGGTGCCGCTGGCCAGGTGATCGGGGTGCTCCTGAATGTACTCGACAGCGAGCTTCACATGCCGTGGCGCAATCGATGGGGAAGGGCGCCGGAGGGCTTCGGTGAAGTTGTGCGGCCAGGCTTCCAGTACCGCATCGACCAGCATCTCGCGAAGACGCGAAGGCATCAGCGAACCGCTGTTGATCAGCAGGTCGAACTCGGTGCCCGTGGCCAGGTCAATCAATGCGCGGATGCCCTGCAAGGCCAAGACATTCAGGTCCACCACCGGCTCGAAATGCACCTTTTGCAGGATAGGTTTACCCAGCAGCGTCGACAGGCGCTCGGTGATCAGCCGGCGGCTGATCGAAATCCCGTGCTGTGCGTGGTTGTCGACAAAGCGCGTCGAGTGGACCTCGGCCTTGTCGATTGCCAGGCCTGTCTGCGCGAAGCCGACCGACTCGGTGACGTGGTTGAAGATGATCTTGCCGGCGGTGGGGATGACAAAGGTGATTTCATCAAGGGGGGCGGGAAAAGCCACCGTGAAGTCACCGCGATAGTGCATGCGACGAAAACTGACACCTTCGTGCCGGCCGTAGACCCCGCCGATGATGATGTTTTTCGGCGGCGGCGGTGAGTCGCTATAGAGGTTGCCGAACAGGTTCGAGAACAACGCGCCAAAGTCGTCGCAGCTCATGTCGTCGGACCTGATGATGATTTGCTTGCGCGTCGTGCTTGCGTACACCTGAAGTGGCACCTTGAGCGGATGGGCAAAGCCCCGGTACAGGGAACTGGGGCGATCGGAGATCGAGCGGATGCGATTCGGGAAAACGCTTGGACGTTATCAGTGAGTAATGACAGGTTTGTTACCGGTTGTTGCCGTCGCCCCCGTTTCCGTCCATCCGACGCCACCGCTCGCACCGGACAACCGGTGGCGCGAGCGGTACTCGGGCGTGGGCCGGCTTGCAAGGGCGCGGCTATTTCACCGGCTCTGTTGCCTTGATATCCCCGCAAAAGATATCGACGTTGCCATCGGTCGGAGCCGTTCGCACGACCACCGAATATTTGCCGTCAAGCAGGGTTTGCAACGGCACAGGCGCGGTCCGGGTAAAAGACCAGCCGCGTACGGGTTGGGCTTCGGTGTTGACGGTGTCGTTCATCGCGTAGGCGACTGACCCGGGTTGCTGGCAGGTGCCGTTATTGATGAACGAGTAAAGGCGCAGGGGCAGGGTAACCCCCATTGGAGCACCGCTGATGAAGAAACTGAGCCCGGTTTTCTTGTCCCAGTCGGTCAAGGTGACAGTGCCGATCTGACCGGCGTTTTGCCGGGTGGCGACCAGGTTGACGTTCACGCCGTGGGTCGATGAAGTGGTGCAGCCGAAAAGGCTTGCCGCAACCATGAGTGCTGCCAGTGAGGTTCTGAGCTTCATTGCCAAACTCCTGGGTTGAAGAACTGCAAGGGGGGAATTAGCGGGTATAGCTCATTTATCGCTTTCATGACGTCGTCCATACGAGGCTTCCCCTTTCAGCGAGGACGTGATGGACGCCTTCGAGCCTGAATCAACGAATCCATTCATCGCCGCACAAACCGGCTACATTTGTAATCTACCGAGCGCCATTACCCGGACATTTACCGGTGTATTCGACCCATGCCCCACCCTTTGAATTTCCCGAGCCCGAGCTGATTGCCTGCTGGCACACGCGCTTTGATGCCGATGAAGGTTTGCAATGGTTGCGCGTGCAGTTAAAGGATTGTGCGGTCAGTTGAGCCCACTCATCATCCGCATGGAAGATTTGCCACTGGAGTGACTGATGAATCAACAAGGCAGCCATCCGCAAGAGCGGATTCCAGGTGCTCCACAACGGGGAACCTTGCGCAGCCTGTTGATCCCGGAATGGCTTGGCAACTACCGGCCAGACTGGCTGCGCAGCGATGTGGTCGCCGGGCTGACGGCAGCGGCGGTGGTCATACCCAAGGCGCTGGCGTACGCCACCATTGCCGGCCTGCCGGTGCAGGTCGGGCTGTACACGGCGCTGGTGCCGATGGTGATCTATGCCGTGCTCGGCACGTCGCGCCCGCTTAGCGTCAGCACCACGACCACCCTGGCCATTCTCGCCGGCTCCGCACTGGGCCAGATCAGCCCCGATGGCGATACGGCGACCTTGCTCGCCGGTTCCGCGACGCTGGCCCTGATGGTGGGCGCGATCCTCATCGTCGCGGGACTGCTGCGCCTGGGTTTCGTCGCCAATTTCATTTCCGAACCGGTGCTGGTGGGGTTCAAGGCCGGCATCGGCGTGGTCATCGTGCTCGACCAGTTGCCCAAGTTGTTGGGCACGCACATCGACAAAGGCGGCTTCCTGCACAACCTGGTGGCCACGGTCCAGAGCGCCGGCCATGCCTCGCTGCCGACCGTGGCGGTCGGCGTGTTCATGGTCCTGCTGCTGGTAGGCATGAAGCGATTTACGCCCCGGCTGCCCGCACCCTTGATTGCGGTGGCGCTTGGCATCATCGGCATGAGCCTGTTTGGCCTGGAGCGCTTTGGTGTGTCCGCCGTCGGCGTGGTGCCGATCGGGTTGCCCGCGCCGACCCTGCCGGTATGGTCGATGGCCGAGACCCTGTGGTCCTCGGCGATGGGGATCGCGCTGATGAGTTTCACCGAAACCATCGCGGCGGGGCGCGCGTTCGCCCGCAGTGACGAGCCCGCGCCACAACCGAACCGGGAACTGCTGGCCACGGGCGTTGCCAACATCGGTGGCGCGTTTCTCGGGGCCATGGTCGCCGGTGGCGGCACCACCCAGACGGCGGTGAACCGCCTGGCCGGCGCCCGCTCGCAACTGGCCGCACTGGTCACCGCCGCACTGGCACTGGGCACCTGTCTGCTGCTGGCACCGCTCATTGGCCTGATGCCCAACGCCACGCTCGCGGCCGTGGTGATCGTGTATTCGGTGGGCCTGATCGAGCCGGCGGAATTTCGCGAGATCCTGTCGGTTCGCCGTACCGAATTTGCCTGGGCCGTGGTGGCCATGATCGGCGTGATCCTGCTGGGCACGCTGCAAGGGATCGTCGTGGCGATCATCGTCTCGTTGCTGGCCCTGGCCTATCAGGTCTCGGACCCGCCCGTGCATGTCCTGGGACGCAAGCCCGGCACCAACGTCTATCGTCCGCAGGCCACGGACAACGCAGACGACGAACACTTTGACGGGTTGCTGTTGCTCAGGCCCGAAGGGCGGGTGTTCTTCGCCAATGCCCAGCGCATCGCCGACAAGATCCGCCCGCTGATTGACGTGGCGAACCCCAAGGTCGTGGTCCTGGACCTGCGCAGTGTGTTCGACCTGGAATACACCGCGCTGAAAATGCTCACCGGGGCGGAACAGCAACTGCAGGAAAAAGGCATTTCATTGTGGCTGGTGGGCATGAGCCCGAGCGTATGGGAGATGGTCATCAAGGCCCCCCTGGGCCATGCGCTGGGCGAGGCGCGCATGTTCCTGAACCTGGAACTGGCGGTTGAACATTATCAGCGCAGTCGACGCTGAATGAACGCGGCCGGGGACACTCCGGACGCTATGTGACGCATTGAAGGAGTTAACTGGCATGGCGAAGAAGAAGGCGGCAAGCAAAAGCAAACCGGTTGAAAGCGGCAAGCTCAGGAACAAGGTGTATCTCGAGGAACTGGCGCGGCTGCATGTCGAGATGGTCAAGCTGCAGGAGTGGGTGCAGCACACGGGCGCCAAGGTGTGCATCATCTTCGAGGGCCGCGATGGCGCCGGCAAAGGCGGAACCATCAAGGCGCTCACCGAGCGGGTCAGTCCGCGGGTGTTCCGGGTAATGGCGCTGCCGGCGCCGACCGAGCGGGAAAAAAGCCAGATGTATGTGCAGCGTTATCTGCCGCACCTGCCGGCGGCCGGTGAAGTGGTGATCTTCGATCGCAGCTGGTACAACCGCGCCGGAGTCGAGCGGGTCATGGGCTTTTGCACCGAAGAGCAGGTGCGCAATTTTCTCACCTCGGTGCCGCGCGTCGAGCAGGCACTGGTGGAATCGGGAATCATCCTGATCAAGTACTGGCTTGAAGTGAGCCAGGAGGAACAGACCCGACGCCTCAAGGAGCGTATCACCGACGGGCGCAAGATCTGGAAGCTGTCGCCCATGGACCTCAAGTCCTATAACCGCTGGTACGACTACTCCCGTGCCCGGGACGACATGTTCGAGGCCACCGATACAGACTTCGCCCCGTGGCGGGTCGCCAACTCGAATGACAAGCGACGGGCGCGACTGAACATTATCAGCGATGTGCTCAACAGTATTCCTTATGAGGAAGTACCGCGGGCGAAGGTGAAACTGCCCAAGCGCCAAAGTCCTGGTAACTATCGGGATCCGAACTATCCGTTCAAATTCATCGCGGAAAAATTCTAGAACGATGCATTGGACAGGAGCCGGCCCGGACCGGCTCCTGCTGCATGCCATCAGGCCTTGATCACATACCCATACGCCCGGGTACGACCGCCTTCCTGCTTCAGGTACACCCCTTGCAACTCCGGCGTGAAACCGGGCAAGCGGTTGATGCCCTCTTCCAGGGCCAGGAAGTACTTCAATACCGCGCCGCCCCAGATCTCTCCCGGCACCACGCACAAGACCCCCGGCGGATAAGGCAACGCGCCCTCGGCGGCGATACGCCCATCGGCCTCCGCCAGCGCCACCAGTTCGACGTTGCCGCGGATGTACTCGATTTGCGCTTGCTGCGGGTTCATGGCCTTTTTCGGGAAGTGCTCCTTGCGGAACATGTCCTTCTGCAGTTGCTGCACGTTGTGATGGCGGTACAGGTCGTGCATTTCCTGGCAGAGCTGGCGGATGGTGTAGTTGCGATAGCGCTCCTGGTGCTGCGCGTAGATCGCCGGCAGCACCCGGCTCATCGGCGCGTCATCGCTGATGAAGCGTTCGAAGCGGGCGATTTGCGCGGCCAGGTGGGTCATCTTCGCCCAGTCTTCGGCCGGCGTGAGCAGGAACAGGATCGAGTTGAGGTCGCACTTTTCCGGAACGATGCCGTTCTCGCGCAGGAAGTTGGCCAGGATGCCGGCGTGTATGCCGAAGTCGGTGTAGCTGCCGTCCACCGGGTCGATGCCCGGCGTGGTGAACAGCAACTTGCACGGGTCGATGAAGTACTGCTTCTCGGCGTAGCCGGCAAAGGCGTGCCAGCGGTCCTTGGGGTGGAACTCGAAGAAGCGGATGTCGTTGGCGATTTCTTCCGTCGGATAGTCTTCCCAGGCGCGCCCTTCAATGGTGTAGGGCACGAACGGGCGGACCATGGTGCAGGCTTCGAGGATCAACTTGCGCGCCTCGATGCCGAACTTCACACAGTCTTCCCACAGGCGCATGCCGCTGCGACCCGAGTGAATGCGCGCGTTGACATCCAGCGAGGCGAACAGCGGGTAGAAGGGGCTGGTGGACGCCTGGGCCATGAACGCGTTGTTGAGCCGGTGGTGGTTGCAATAGCGCGCCTGGCCTTTGATGTGGCGGTCCTTCTTGTGCACCTGGGAGGCCTGGGAAAAACCGGCCTGCTGCTTGTGCACCGACTGGGTGACGAAGATGCCCGGGTCGTTCTCGTCGAGATCGAGCAACAGCGGCGAGCAGTCCTTCATCATCGGGATGAACTGCTCGTAGCCGACCCACGCCGAGTCGAACAGGATGTAGTCACACAGCTGGCCGATGCGGTCGACCACTTGCCGGGCGTTGTACACGGTGCCGTCGTAGGTGCCCAGCTGAATGATCGCCAGGCGGAACGGCCGTGGCAGCTGGGCCTTGTCCGGGGCGACTTCGGCGATCAGTTCGCGCAGGTAGTCCTCTTCGAAACAGTGGGCGTCGATGCCGCCGATGAAGCCGTAAGGGTTGCGCGCGGTTTCCAGATAGACCGGCGTGGCACCGGCCTGCAACAGCGCGCCCTGGTGGTTGGACTTGTGGTTGTTGCGGTCGAACAGCACCAGGTCACCGGGGGTCAACAGGGCGTTGGTCACCACCTTGTTCGAGGCCGAGGTGCCGTTGAGCACGAAGTAGGTCTTGTCCGCGTTGAACACCTGCGCGGCGTGTTTCTGTGCCAGCAGCGCCGGGCCTTCGTGGATCAGCAGGTCGCCGAGCTTGACGTCGGCGTTGCACATGTCGGCGCGAAACAGCGTCTCGCCGAAGAAGTCGAAAAACTGCCGGCCGGCCGGGTGCTTGCGAAAGAACTGGCCGCCCTGGTGACCGGGGCAGGCAAAGGTGGCGTTGGCCGCCTCGGTGTAGTGTTTGAGCGCGTCGAAGAACGGCGGCAGCAGGCTTTCTTCATAGGCCTTGGCGGCGGTTTCCAGTTGGTTGCCGTGGTATTCGACGTTGCTGGGGGACAGGTCGAAGATGCCGTTCACTTGCAGCAGCACGTCATTGAGGTGTTTGTAGACTTCCCGGGGGCGGGTGCTGGTGCCGGGGGACGCCACCAGGAAGATCGGTATATCAAAACCGGTGCGCTGAATGACGTCGAGGGAACCGGCCAGCACATCATTGACCGACACCACGGCCACGGCGACGTCGGTGAAGTCGGTGTGACCGAGCGGGACCACCTCCCGGGCGTTCAGGAAACAAGCGGATGCGCCTTCACTGGCGGCGATTTTCAGGGCTTTCATCGGTGGTGTCTCCTGGCGGGCACTCAATTGTCCGCTGCATTTTTAGAGATCAACTTCCGGGAGAGCCTTCCAGTTCCCCTGATCGGAAATCGTGTCACCACTGGTTATAGAGCATATTCCTGATCTGTCAGGCTTTTACCGCGACCTTGCACATCTTGACGCCTCGCGACCGGCCGGTCAGGCGTGTACCAGCGCAATGGTGAACGAGACCACGATCATGCACGCAAAAGCAAAATTGATATTCATGAGGTTTCCATCCGAAACATGAGTGACGGCGCCATCTTGAACAGGTCACGGGAAAATAAAAAATTCGGCGTAATGATTTGAAAAATCGAAAAAAATGATACCTGGCCGGTTCGGCACCAGATCGCGCGTTCGCTGCCGGTGGAAACCACCATTACCGGCGTGCACACGCTGATCACCGAACGGCATTTGGCGTCTGGCAATGTCGAGGACTATCGGGCGCTGGGGATTGAGGTGGTGCAGGCTTGAGTGGGGCTCTGTGGGAGCGAGCTTGCTCGCTCCCACAGGGGTTGATGTCGACCACAAATATCGAGGCCGGCAAACGAACCCTGTGGGAGCGGGCTTGCCCGCGAAGAGGGCGGCACAAACAACATCAATGCTGGATGTGCAACCAATGGCTCAGCGCAATCGCTCAAGCATCTGGTAGTACCACATGCCGGCGGCGAGCATCGGGTTGCCGAGCAGGTCACCCATGGGCACGCGGATGTGCTGGCAGGCGGCGAAGGTGTCGAACTGTTCCAGTTTTCCTGTGATCGCCCGGCCCATGATTTCGCCCATGATGTGGGTGGTGGCGATGCCGTGGCCGGAGTAGCCCTGGCAATACCAGACGTTGTCCGACAGCTTGCCCAGTTGCGGGATGCGGTTGATCACGATGCCCATCGCGCAGCTCCACTGGTAGTCGATGGCCACGCCTTTGAGCGCCGGGAAGGTCTGCTCGATGCACGGGCGCAGTTCGGCGGCGATGTCCCGCGAATCCTTGCCGCTGTAGTTGGCGCCGCCACCGAACAACAGGCGACCGTCGGCGGTGAGGCGGTAGTAGTCGAGCACGAAACGGCAGTCGTAGACCGCCAGGTCTTCGGGGTTGATCTGCCCGGCCAGATCGCCCAGGGGCGCGGTGGTGACGATGCCGCCCATGGCCGGGAAAATCTTGCCCTTGAGCTTGCCCGGTTCCAGCTTGTGGTAGACGTCGCCGGCCAGCAGCACCTGGCTGGCGTCGATCTGCCCGTGGGCGGTGCGTACGCCCGGGCTCTTGTGCAGGCCATCGCCGTGGATGATCTCCAGCACTTCGCTGTTCTCGAAGATCAACGCGCCCAGGCTTTCGGCTGCTCGGGCTTCGCCGATGCACAGGTTCAACGGATGCAGGTGCATGTTGCGGGTGTTCTTGATCGCGCCGTGGTAGAGGTCGCTTTGCAGCAGGTCGCGCACCTGGCTGCGGTCGAGCAGGCTGACTTCGTCGCCCATGCCACGGTGTACCGCCTCTTCGTAATCCTTGCGCAAGCCGACCATGTGCGCGGGTTTGTACGCCGCGTGCAGGTGACCGTGCTTGAGGTCGCAGGCGATGCCGTATTTTTCCACGCGCTGCTGGATGATCTGGTGCCCGCGCCAGCGCAGGTTCCAGATGAAATCGTCGACCTCATCACCGATGCTGCGGCGCATCTGTTTGCGCATGGCCTCGTCGCCCGACAGGCTGCCGGTGACCTGGCCGCCGTTGCGCCCGGTGGCGCCCCAGCCGATCTTGTGGCTTTCGACGATGGCGACCTTCAGGCCTTTTTCCGCCAACTCGACGGCGGTGGCCACGCCGGTGAAACCGCCGCCGATGATCACCACGTCAACCCGGTGCCGGCCTTGCAGCGTCGGGTAATCGGTGTCCTGGTTGAGGGTGGCGGTGTAGTAGGAATTGCAACGTTGAGTCATGTCGGTGTCCAGGCAGAATTGGGAGAAACCAATGCCGGTCAGGTGAGCGCAGTCATTGTGGGAGCGGGCTTGCTCCGGGCGGCGTTCCGACGAAGGCGTACTTTCAGCCGACATCAGTGCTGAATGACACACCGCTTTCGCGAGCAAGTCGGATCGCCGCACCGCCGCTCCCACAGGTTCTGTGTATGGCTGAGCTTCACGCGGACCGGGATAGCGAAGGAGGGGGCTCGCCGATCAGGCGGGCAGGATGCTATCCGGCGGACGTGCGGAGTGACGCAGTTTGGAGCGGCGCAGGGCCATGGGCAGGTTGACGATGCGCTTCATGCAATGCCGTCCACGGCCAGCAGCGAGGTGGCCAGGTTCGAGAGGTTCAGCAGGTGCTGTTCTGACGGCAAAGTACGCATGGCGCAGGTTTCCGGCGGCGGAAATCGTCGGTGGCGAGTGGAACAAGCCATCCGGGGATGGCTGGATACTAGGGAGGATTGGGCCGCGTGTAAATGTTTGATTCAGAACATCAGGTGCACGACAAGGCCGATCAACCCGCAGCCGATCAACACCTCGATCACTCCGCGCTTGAATCCAAGCAATGCAACGCCCGCCACCATCGCGATCAGCAGCGAAGGCCAGTCCAGTGCTCCTTCGAAGCCTTTGGGCCACAGCACGTGGTAGCCAAAGAAACAGGCCAGATTGAGAATCACGCCCACCACGGCGGCTGTAATGGCCGTCAGCGGCGCGGTGAACTTGAGTTCGTTGTGCGTCGATTCCACCAACGGTCCACCAGCGAGGATAAACAGGAACGAGGGCAGGAAGGTGAACCAGGTCACCAGCGTGGCGGCCACGGCACCGGCGACAAACGCTTGATCCGGTCCGAAGACCTGAAGCACGTAGGCGCCGATGAACCCGACGAAGGCGACGACCATGATCAATGGACCTGGCGTGGTTTCACCGAGTGCCAGGCCGTCGATCATTTGCGTCGGCGTCAGCCAGGCGTAGTGACCGACCGCGCCCTGGTAGACATACGGCAGCACCGCGTAGGCGCCGCCGAAGGTCAGCAGCGCGGCCTTGGTGAAGAACCAGGCCATCTGGGTCAGCGTGCCTTCCCAGCCGAACAGCGCGGTGAGCAGGGCCATGGGCAACGTCCACAAGATCGCACCGATAATGGCCAGGCGCGCCAGTTTCCAGCCACTGAAACGGGCGTGTCCGGGGGTTGGGGTGTCGTCGTCGATCACGGCCGGGCCGAAGGACTTTTTCGCCGCGCTGTGGCCACCGGTCCTGAATTTTTCCGGTGCCAGGCGTCCGCCGAAAAAGCCGATGACCGCTGCGCCGAGCACGATCAACGGAAACGGCATATTGAGCACGAAGATGGCTACGAAGGACGCGGCGGCGATGCCCCATAACCAGCCGTTCTTCAGCGCCCGCGAGCCGATCCGGTGAGCTGCCTGCACCACGATTGCCGTGACCGCGGGCTTGATCCCGTAGAACAGTCCGGCGACCACGGGCACTTCGCCAAAGGCGATGTACACCCAGGACAGCGCAATCAGGATGAACAGCGATGGCAACACAAACAGCACGCCAGCGATTACACCGCCCCAGGTCCGGTGCATCAGCCAGCCGATGTAGGTCGCCAACTGCTGAGCCTCGGGCCCGGGCAGCAACATGCAATAGTTGAGGGCATGCAGAAAGCGTCGCTCGGAGATCCAGCGCCGGCGCTCGACCAGCTCCTGATGCATGATCGAAATCTGCCCGGCCGGCCCGCCGAAACTGATGAAGCCAAGCTTGAGCCAGAACAGGAAGGCTTCGCGCAGGCTGATGGACCGGGGCTGCGGCACATCCTGTTGGGTGATCGGGGAGGGCGTGGGGCTCAAGCGGGAATTCCTTGTGCAGAAAGCTTGGAGCCAAAGACTGTAGCTACGCCGGGGCGCGTTGCATAGCCGCCTGATGCGTCGTACCTGCCCAGCGCTCGAGAGCCGAGCGGTCGCTGTCACGGGCATCGACCCAGCGTGCGCCGCACGCCACGTCTTCGCGTTTCCAGAACGGCGCGTCGGTTTTCAGGAAGTCCATGATGAACGCACAGGCCTCGAAAGCCGCTTGACGATGGGGGCTGCTGACACCGACAAACACGATCGGCTCGCTGACCGACAACGGGCCGATCCGGTGCACGATCTTCACGGCCCGGAGTGGCCATCGGGCCCTGGCGTTGTCGATGATTGTTTGCAGCGAGCGTTCGGTCATGCCCGGATAGTGCTCCAGAAACAACCCGGTGACCGCCTCACCCTGATTGATGTCGCGCACGTAGCCGACGAAGTTGACCACGGCACCCACCCCCGGATCGTTCGCCTGCAGGCTGTCGATCAAGCGGCCGACGTCGAACATTTCACGCTGGACCCGAACCGTCATGCCTCAACCCCCGGTGACCGGCGGAAAAAAGGCGATCTCGTCATAGTCCTCGATCACCCGGTCCGGATGGCACAGCTCCTGGTTCAGCGCACACATCAGGTTGTTTTCACCCAGCACATGGCTCCACAGCTCACCGCGAGCCATCAGCAGTCGGCGCACGTCCTCGATGGTCTTGAGGCTGTCGGTCAGGGGCAGTTTTTCGCCGCCCAGGTTGAGCTGCTCGCGGTAACGGGCGAAGTAATTGATCAGGATCATTGTGCGTCCTCGAACTTGAAATGACCGGAGCGGCCACCTTGTTTGCTCAGCAGGCGGATGTCGTCGATGACCATGCCGCGGTCCACCGCCTTGCACATGTCGTAGAGGGTCAACGCCGCCACGCTGACGGCGGTCAGGGCTTCGAGTTCGACCCCGGTCTGGCCCTCGACGCGGCAGGTGCCGACGATTTTCACGCTGTCCGGTGTGCAGGCCTTGAGTTCGACGTGGATCGAACTGAGCAGCAGGGTGTGGCACAGCGGGATCAGCTCATGGGTTTTCTTCGCCGCCATGATTGCGGCGATCCGCGCCACGGCAAATACATCGCCCTTGGGGTGGCCGTCGCTTTGAATCAGTTTCAGGGTTTCCGGGCGCATGCGCACCCAGGCCTGGGCCTGGGCTTCGCGCTGCGTGGGGGCTTTTTCGCTGACATCGACCATGTTGGCGCGACCCTGGCGGTCGAGGTGGGTCAGGCCATCGGGGGATGCATCTGCAATGTCTGTCATGGAAGGTTCCTGCGCTTGCCGGCGCGGTGATCGGGTGAAGGCATCATGCCGGGCTGTAAATGCGTGGTGCGTTGCGGTGGGGGACGTGAATCAGGTTGAGGCGTCGCCTGACAAACTGACGCGGCATTGTCGTATTCGCCAAAGTTCACACCCGATGGTTTTGGCGCGGTGGCGTTAGTGTCGCTTCGAACATCGGCTTGTTCAACTTTGCACAACATGAAAAGAACCTCGAAGCGCTGGATTAAGTTCAGGCTACGGGTAACTTTTAAACGCGTCCAATCGCTTGTTCCGATGTGCTGATTGGTGATGTCTATCAAGCCGGGCAAACATGTCCGGCTCGGTTTATATAAAACCGAAACTTGATCAGTCGGTCCGGCTGAATAACGTTCGTGCTTCGGCGAAACACTTCTCGGCAATCGCCGAGCGGGGTTCGGTCTTGCGCATCACCAGACCCAGGGGCGCGAGCACGCTGGCATCCGGCAATTCGATGAACGACAGGTGTTCGATGGGCTCTTCCAGGCCGCTGTCCAGTGGCATGATCGCGCAGCAGAAACCCTCGTGGATCGCCTGCAGCAACTGGTAGGTCGAATCGCTTTCGAGGATCGGCTGCGGGTCCAGTCCGCGGCTGCGAAAGCTCAGGTCGATGGATTTGCGGTAGTGCATGCCGTTGCTGAGCATCCCCAGCGGCAGCTCGGCGGCGTCCTCCCAGCTCATTTGCGTGCCGTCGAAATGGAAGTGGCGATTGTCGTACAGCAGGCCGACGCGGGTCTCGCCGATCTCGAAAAACTCGAAATAGCTCGGGTTGACGTGATCGAGGTAGCACACGCCCAGGTCCAGCTGATTGTTGCCTAGGCCCTCGATGATCTGGTCGGAACTCAAGGACGACAGGCTGTACTTGAGCTCGGGAAAGCTGCGGGACAGGCCCTGGATGTAGGTGACCGGGTTGAAGCTGCTCAGCGGCACCAGCCCCAGGCGCAGGTTGCCGACGAGCTGGCCCCGGCACGCGGCGGCCTCGGCGAAGAGCCCGTCGTGGGCGGCCAGCAGGGTCCCGGCCCACGCCAGCACGCGTTCGCCGGCCTCGGTAAAGCCCTCGAAGCGCTGGCCCCGGGTGACCAGCACCAGGTCCAGTTCATCCTCCAGATTGCGCAGGCGCATCGACAGCGTGGGCTGGGTGATGTGGCAGCGCGCGGCCGCCTGGCCGAAGTGGCGGGTCTGCTCCAGGGCGATCAGGAACTTGAGTTGTTTGATGTCCATGACGGCACCTGCTGGCGGGGGAGTGAGGGGGTAAGTATTGACTCAGGTGCGCAAGACACAAGGCGAGGCAGCAATCGTGAGGTGCAGACGATCTCATTGTCCTTGGCGGGCGTCCAATCACTACTATCTAAGGGGTTATCGATGGGCTCTATCATTGATGTGGTTCGTGGTCTTTTTATATTGATAGATCGGCTCGATAGTCTGGTTGGTTAGAGTGATTAGACAGGGCTTTATTTGTCGAATTAGTCTCCGGAAGTCTTTTAATCAATATCTACCGGAGAACCCCATGAGCGTCAAACCGGATGCATTGTTTATACCTTTGAATATTGCCGTGCTGACCGTCAGCGATACCCGTGAATATGCCAATGACACCTCCGGCCAACTGCTCGTCAGTCGCTTGCTGGAAGCCGGCCACACCCTCAGTGAGCGCAACCTGCTCAAGGACGACCTGTACAAGATCCGCGCGCAGGTGGCGAACTGGATTGCCGACGACGGCATCCAGGTGGTGCTGATCACGGGCGGCACCGGCTTCACCGGCCGCGACAGCACGCCCGAGGCCGTGGCCTGTTTGCTGGATAAGCAGATCGATGGCTTCGGTGAGTTGTTCCGGGCGATCTCGATTCTCGACATCGGCACCTCCACGGTGCAGAGCCGGGCCCTGGCCGGGCTGGCCAATGGCACGCTGGTCTGCTGCCTGCCGGGTTCCACGGGCGCCTGCCGCACCGCCTGGGAAGGCATCCTCGCCGAGCAACTCGACGCGCGCCACCGGCCGTGCAATTTCG
Source organism: Pseudomonas sp. S2_F07 (assembly GCF_054668325.1). Lineage (NCBI taxonomy): Bacteria > Pseudomonadati > Pseudomonadota > Gammaproteobacteria > Pseudomonadales > Pseudomonadaceae > Pseudomonas > Pseudomonas sp. S2_F07. Next base: position 1,168,993 of record NZ_CP162758.1, on the reverse strand, counting down.
TGCCGCACCTCAAGCCGTTGCTAGCCTGCGGGACGCGGGGATGAGCACTTTACCGCTGATGTCGGTGGAGCAGGCCATCGACCGGCTGCTGACCATGGCTGAGGCGCAGTGGATTGAAGACAGTGAGGCGGTGCCGCTGAGTGCTGCCGGGCAACGGGTGTTGGCCAATGACCTGGTGGCGACCCTCGATCTGCCGCCGTGGCCGAACAGCGCCATGGACGGCTATGCCCTGAATCTCGACGGTTGGGGCGGGGAGCCACTGATCGTGTCGCAGCAGGTATTTGCCGGTCACGCCCCTGAAGCCCTGGCACCGGGAACCTGCGCGCGGATCTTCACCGGCGCGCCGGTTCCGCCGGGTGCCAACTGCGTGGAGATGCAGGAGAACACCGAGGTGCTGGATGGCGGATGTATCCGCTTCAAGCAGCCCCTGAGCGCCGGCAGCAACATCCGCGCGCAAGGCCAGGAGAACCGCGTCGGCGATGTGCTGTTGCGCGCCGGCAAGCGCCTCGGCCCCTTCGAACTGGCGGTCGCGGCGGCGCAGGGCTGCACCCATGTACAGGTCGTGCGGCGACCACGGGTGGCGTTGTTGTCCACCGGCGATGAACTGGTCGAGCCGGGCACGCCACTCAAGCCCGGCAGCCTCTACAACAGCAACCGCACCTTGTTGAGCCATTGGTTGAGTGCGTTGGGTTGCGAGGTCATCGAGGCCGGCATTCTCCCCGACGAGCCACGCCAGACGCGACTCAGGCTTGAACAGCTGCAACACACGGCGGACCTGATGCTCAGCACGGGCGGCGTGTCCGCCGGCGACGCCGACTGCCTCGGCCAGGTGCTGCGCGAGTGCGGCAAGCCGTTGCTGTGGAAACTCTCGATCAAACCAGGCAAGCCGTTGACCGTGGGCCACTTCGGTCGCGTGCCGGTGATTGGCCTGCCGGGCAATCCGACATCGGCGTTGGTGACTTTCGGCCTGTTGGCCCGGGCTTATCTGTTGCGGATTCAGGGGGTCGAAGACGTCGAGCCTTTGAGCTTCCCGGTCAGTGTCGGCTTTGCCTGGCCCAAACCCGGAAGCCGCCGCGAGTACCTGCGGGCGAAACTCGAAGGCGGTCAAGCGGTGCTCTATCCGAACCAGAGCTCAGGCGTTTTGCTGGGGGCATGCTGGGCCGATGGACTGGTGGAAGTGCCGGAAGGCTGCACCCTGGAAATGGGCGACACGGCGCGGTTCATACCCTTCAGCGAACTGTTCTGAATTCCGCAAACAAACTGTGGGAGCGAGCTTGCTCGCGATGAGGCCGGTATATCCAACAGAGATGTCGACTGACCTGACGCCTTCGCGAGCAAGCCCGCTCCCACAATTTTGAACTTCAGCGAACGCCAATCCCACGGTCGACCACGCTATCTGTGGGAGCGAGCTTGCTCGCGATGAGGCCGGCAAATCCGATAGAGATGTTGGCAGGCAGACCGCTTTCGCGAGCAAGCCCGCTCCCACAATTTTGAACTTCAGCGAACGCCAATCCCACGGTCGACCACGCTATCTGTGGGAGCGAGCTTGCTCGCGATGAGGCCGGCAAATCCAATAGAGATGTTGGCAGGCAGACCGCTATCGCGAGCAAGCCCGCTCCCACAATTTTGAACTTCAGCGAACACCAACCCCACGGCCAGCCACAATCCCTGTGGGAGCGAGCTTGCTCGCGATGAGGCCGGCAAATCCAATAGAGATGTTGGCAGGCAGACCGCTATCGCGAGCAAGCTCGCTCCCACAGGTTTTGTGTGTTTCCTGAGTCTCAGTTCAACACAAAATCCACCGGCTCCAGCTGTGGCGGCAGTTCCGTCACACCCAGGGCCGCCAGCACATCGCGCTCGATGTTGCGCACGATGGCATCGGTGGGCAGGTCGTTTTCGTCGCGGCCGAAGGGGTCTTCCAGTTCGTCGGCAATCGCATCCAGGCCGAAAAAGGTGTAGCTGACAATCGCCGTGAATATCGGTGTCAGCCAACCCAGGGGTTCAGCCATGGCAAACGGCAGGAGGATGCAGAACAGGTAGATGGTGCGGTGCAGCAACAGGGTGTAGGGGAAGGGCAGCGGGGTGTTCTTGATCCGCTCACAGACGGCCTGGGCATGGGTCAGACTGGTCAGATGGTTGGCCATGAGCGTGTAGCGCCAGTCGTTGATCGCCCCGGACTCGTTGAGTGCCGAACACTGTTGACCGACCTGCATCAGGATCTGCCCGCTGATGTCGGTGGAGTTGCCCTTGGGCATCGGGTGCAGCCAGTCGCCACTGGCGGCCATTTCGTTTTCCTGGCGCAGCCGCGCGTTGAGGGCATGGGCGAAGCCGCACAGGTTGCTCAGGATCGTGTGGCGTTCAGCGGTGTCCTTGATCACCAGGGTTTCACGAATCATCGAGCGGACGTCCACGATCACATCGCCCCACGCCTTGCGCGCTTCATACCAGCGGTCGTAGCAGGCGTTGTTGCGAAAGCTCATGAAGATCGACAGCGACAAACCCAGCAGCGTGAAGGGCGTGGCGCTGACCTTGGAGAAGTAGCTGGGGTGCAAGGTTTCGATAAGCACGATGGCCGAGGCGAGCAGCGTCACCATCAGGCTGCGCCAGGCGATGCGTTTGGCAATCGAACCCTTGAGGGACGTCAGCACGCCGATCAGGTTGGGTTTGGGTCTTACGATCATGGGGTTCAGCCGCCCGTCATGTTCATGAAGCGAACAACCTGAACATCGTCGTTCACTTCGAAGTTGTGTCGATAAGGCTTGAGCTTCATCGCCTCGATAATGGCTTTTTCCAGGCGCTCGGGCTGTCCGGGGTGGCTGCGCAGGACAGCCTTGAGATCCACGGAGTGCTCATTGCCCAGGCACAGCAGCAGACGTCCTTCCACGGTCAGCCGCACCCGGTTGCAGGTGCCGCAAAAGTTGTGGCTGTGGGGCGAGATGAACCCCAGGCGAATCTGCGGCGCCTCGGCCAGGCGCCAGTAGCGCGACGGCCCCTGGGTCGACTCGGCGGAATCAATCAAAGTGTAGCGTTCGGCGATGCGTTCGCGGACCTGGCTGCTTGCGAAAAACGCTTCGGCGCGGCTGTGCTCGTCGATGGTGCCCAACGGCATTTCCTCGATGAAGGAGATGTCGAGGTTGCGGTCGATGGCGAAGCTCACCAGATCATTGATCTCATGGTCGTTACGGCCTTTCATCACTACGCAATTGAGCTTGGTGTTGCGAAATCCGGCCTGGATGGCCGCGTCGATGCCCTTGATCACCTGCGCCAGGTCACCGGTGCGGGTCAGTTCGCGAAAACGTTGCGGGTCCAGGCAGTCGAGGCTGATATTGAGGCGCTTGACCCCGGCGTCGAACAACGGCCCGGCCAGTTTGGCCAGCTGCGAACCGTTGGTGGTCATGCACAGTTCACGCAGGCCGGGCAGGGCGGCGATCTTCTCGCACAGTTGCACCACCCCCGGACGGATCAGCGGCTCGCCTCCGGTCAGGCGAATCTTGCGGGTGCCCAGCGCCACGAAGCTTTGTGCCAGTTGATAGATCTCTTCCAGGGTCAGCACCCGTTGGCGCGGCAGAAACTGCATGTCCTCGGCCATGCAATAGACGCAACGGAAATCGCAGCGGTCGGTGACCGACATCCGCAGATAGTCCACTCGCCGGGAGAAGCCATCGATCAAGACTCGTTCTGACATGACACCCTCGCTTGGCGTTTTTTTGTATGAGGTTTCCGTCACTGACGGACTTGTTGAACGCAGGCTAAGAGCAACTTCAGCGGGCGTCCAATCACTATTGATGACCGGCTGATCGAGCGGATCTATGATGAACTTTATTTTGTGGCTTAAAGAGTTTTAAGTAATTTCAAGTCATTGATAAACAACGATAAAAATCCATGATAGAGCGTTTCGATAATGTGGTCATAAATAGCGATTAGACAATAATTAAACGCCATTCATATGCTTTCTCCGCAAATCGAACAATGACCTGAATCAGGTCGAAGCCTGTGTGCATTGTCACGGAGAAGTACCATGTCTCAAGTCGACCGCTACAAACCCTATAAAGGTGCCGCCGCTGGTTGGGGCGCGCTGATCGCTGTTACCAAAAACTGGCTGGGCAGTGAAAACGCGCTGAAGAACATTCGCGCCATGCTCAAGACCAACCAGAATGGCGGGTTCGACTGCCCCGGTTGCGCCTGGGGCGAGTCGCCGGAAAACGGCATGGTCAAGTTCTGCGAGAACGGCGCCAAGGCGGTTAACTGGGAAGCCACGGGCCGTTTGGTCGACCCGGCCTTCTTCAACAAATACAGCGTCTCGGCGCTGGCCGAGCAGAGCGATTACTGGCTGGAGTATCAGGGCCGCCTGACCCACCCGATGCGTTATGACGCGGCCACCGACCGTTACGTGGAAACCACCTGGGACGAAGCGTTCGCGACGATCGCCCGGCACCTCAACGCGCTGGAATCGCCGGATCAGGCCGAGTTCTACACCTCGGGCCGGGCCAGCAACGAGGCCGCCTATCTCTATCAACTGTTTGTCCGCGCCTACGGCACCAACAACTTTCCGGACTGCTCGAACATGTGCCACGAAGCCAGCGCGGTGAGCATGATCGAAAGCCTCGGCGTGGGCAAAGGCACCGTGGTGTTTGACGACCTGGAGCATGCCGACGCGATCTTCGTCATCGGCCAGAACCCCGGCACCAACCACCCGCGGATGCTCGAACCCTTGCGCGAAGCGGTCAAGCGCGGTGCACAGGTGATCTGTATCAACCCGCTCAAGGAGCGTGGGCTGGAGCGCTTCCAGCATCCACAGCACCCGATCGAAATGCTGCTGAACGGCTCCGAGCCGACCAACACCGCGTACTTCCGCCCGGCACTGGGCGGCGACATGGCGGTCATGCGCGGCATGGTCAAGTTCCTGCTGCAGTGGGAGCGCGAAGCACAGGTCAACGGCGACGAGCCGGTGTTCGACCACGAGTTCATCGCCGAACACACCTCGGGAATGGGTACCTACCTGGGGGAAGTCGACGCCACCAGCTGGGAGCACATCGAGCAGCAGTCGGGCATGTCCCTGGCTGACATCGAACTCGCCGCCCGCATGTACGCCCGGTCCAAGCGGGTGATCATGTGCTGGGCGATGGGCTTGACCCAGCACACGCACTCGGTGCCGACGCTGCAGGAAGTCATCAACCTGATGCTGCTGCGCGGCAACGTCGGCCGTCCGGGCGCGGGGCTGTCGCCGGTGCGTGGTCACAGTAACGTGCAGGGCGACCGCACCATGGGCATCAACGAACTGGCGCCCGCGGATTTGCTCGATGCCCTGGAAAAGCGCTTCTCCTTCAAGCCACCGCGCGAGCATGGTCACAACACCGTGATGGCGATCGGCGCGATGGAGCAGGGGCGTTCGAAAGTGTTTATCGCCCTGGGCGGCAACTTTGCCCAGGCCACCCCCGACACGCCGCGCACCCACGCCGCGTTGCGCAAGTGCGACCTCACCGTGCACATCGCCACCAAGCTTAACCGCAGCCATCTGGTCACCGGTCGTGAAGCGCTGATCCTGCCGTGCCTGGGCCGCACCGACATCGACATCCAGGCCGAAGGGCCGCAAGGCGTCACCGTGGAAGACACCTTCAGCATGATCCACATCTCCCACGGGCAACTGAAACCGAAGTCGAAACACCTGCGCTCCGAGCCTGCGATCATTGCCGGCATCGCCGCCGCGACCCTGGGCAAGCACCCGATCGACTGGAACTGGGCCATCGGCGACTACGGCCGCATCCGCAACATGATTGCCGACACCATTCCCGGCTTCGAGGATTTCAACCGGCGCTTGCTGCATCCGGGCGGTTTCCACATGCCGAATGATGCGGCCAAGCGCATCTGGAAAACCGCCAGCGGCAAGGCCCAGTTCACCCCGAGCGTGCTACCGGAGCACCTGATCAGCGAGGGCGTGCGCAACCTGGCGGTCAAGCCGCACCTGATCCTGCAGACCATGCGCTCCCACGATCAGTACAACACCACGCTGTACGGCCTGGATGACCGTTATCGCGGGGTATACGGCATGCGCGACGTGGTGTTCGCCAACGAGCAGGACATTCGCCGCCTGGGTTTCGAGCCGGGGCAGAAGGTCGACCTGGTGGCGCTGTGGGACGACGAGCGTGAGCGTCGGGTCAGCGGTTTCACCCTGATCGCCTACGACATTCCGGCCGGTCAGGCAGCGGCGTACTACCCCGAGACCAACCCGCTGGTGCCGCTGGAAAGTTACGGTGACCGCACCTTCACCCCGACTTCCAAGTTCATCGCCATCCGGCTGGAACAGGCGAAGGCCAGCAACCTGATTTCGACTTCCGCCGCCTGACACCGGGGGCGGCCCGATGCCGCTCGCGTAACCCTTTCGACTTGTGTTGGCTGCAGGCCCCCCGGCCTGACGGTGGCCCGGCCGTGTGCCGCCGTTTTTCAGCCGCGATGAGGATATCGACATGTTTAACCTGGAGGCACTGGACCTGGCGCGCATGCAATTCGCGTTCACGGTTTCGTTCCACATCATCTTTCCCGCCATCACCATCGGGCTGGCCAGTTTTCTGGCGGTGCTCGAAGGGCTTTGGCTGAAGACCCACAACGACACCTACCGCGATCTCTACCATTTCTGGTCGAAGATTTTCGCCGTCAACTTCGGCATGGGCGTGGTCTCGGGGCTGGTCATGGCCTACGAGTTCGGCACCAACTGGAGCCGCTTCTCCGATTTCGCCGGCAGCATCACCGGGCCCTTGCTGACCTATGAAGTGCTCACGGCGTTCTTCCTCGAGGCCGGTTTCCTCGGGGTCATGCTGTTCGGCTGGAACCGGGTAGGGCGCGGCTTGCACTTCTTCTCGACGGTCATGGTCGCCATCGGCACGCTGATTTCGACCTTCTGGATTCTTGCCTCCAACAGCTGGATGCAAACGCCCCAGGGCTTCGAGATCGTCGACGGTCGGGTGATGCCGCTGGACTGGCTGGCCATCGTGTTCAACCCGTCGTTCCCGTACCGCCTGGCGCACATGGCGATCGCCGCATTCGTGGCCACGGCGTTCTTTGTCGGCTCGTCGGCGGCGTGGCACCTGCTGCGCGGCAACGACACCAAACAAGTGCGCAAGATGCTGTCGATGGCGTTGTGGATGGCCTTGATCGTCGCGCCGATCCAGGCCGTGGTCGGCGACGCTCATGGCTTGAACACCCTGGAACATCAGCCGGCAAAGATCGCGGCCATCGAAGGGCACTGGGAAAACAACGGCAGCGAAGCGACGCCGCTGGTGCTGTTTGGCATCCCCGACATGCAGGCCGAGAAGACCCGATATGCCATCGAGATTCCCTACCTGGGCAGCCTGATCCTGACCCACAGCCTCGACAAGCAGATCCCGGCGCTCAAGAGCTTCCCGAAAGAGGACCGGCCGAATGCGACGGTGGTCTTCTGGAGTTTCCGCGTCATGGCCGGGCTGGGCATGTTGATGGTGCTGGCCGGCGTGCTCGGCCTGGCCCTGCGCCGCAGCGGCGCCATCTACCGCAATCGCTGGTTCCTGCGCCTGATGCTGTGGATGGGGCCAAGTGGCCTGATCGCCATGCTGGCCGGGTGGATCACCACCGAAGTCGGGCGTCAGCCGTGGGTGGTGTATGGCCTGTTGCGTACCGCCGATGCCGCGTCCAATCACAGTGTCGCGCAGTTGAGCATCTCGCTGGCGCTGTTCGTGGTGATCTATTTCTCGGTGTTCACGGTGGGCATCGGCTACATGATGAAACTGGTCGGCAAAGGGCCGCAGCCGCATCACGGGCATGCCGTCGACGGGCATTCCGATCAGGTCATCACACCGCGCCGGCCGCTGTCCGCCGACGCTGAAATCCTCGAAACCGACGCCCGCGTCAATTGAAGGAAGGGAGTTGAGTCATGGGTATTCAAGGTATCGATTTATCGCTGATCTGGGGCGTGATCATCGCCTTCGGCGTGATGATGTACGTGATCATGGACGGCTTCGACCTGGGGTTGGGCATTCTGTTTCCGCTGATCCCGGATGCGCAGGAACGCGATGTGATGATGAACACCGTGGCACCGGTCTGGGACGGCAACGAGACCTGGCTGGTGCTGGGCGGCGCGGCGCTGTATGGCGCGTTCCCGCTGGCCTATTCGGTGATTCTGGAAGCGTTGTACCTGCCGCTGATCCTGATGCTGTGCGGCTTGATCTTTCGCGGCGTGGCCTTCGAGTTTCGTTTCAAGGCCAGCCCTGAAAAGCGGCATGTCTGGGACATGGCGTTCATCGGTGGTTCGCTGCTGGCAACCTTTTCCCAGGGTGTGGTGATCGGTGCCTACATTGCCGGCATCCCGGTGGTCGACCGCCAGTTCGCCGGTGGTTCGCTGGACTGGCTGGCGCCGTTTCCGCTGTTCTGCGGTGTCGGGCTGATCGTCGCTTATGCGCTGCTCGGCAGCACCTGGTTGCTGGTCAAGACCGAAGGCATGCTCGAATCGCGGATGCGCCTGTTCACCCGGCCCTTGGCCTGGCTGCTGTTGGCGGTAATCGGCGTGATCTGCGTGTGGACGCCGATCCTGCATCCGGACATCGCCACCCGCTGGTTTGCCCATGCGCACCTGGCGGTGTTCGGTGGCCTGGCGGTGCTGGCCTTGCTGGCGATGTTCGGCTTGCTCAAGACCCTGCGCCAACGCCACACCCATTGGCCGTTCGCCTTCACCCTGATGCTGGTGTTTCTCGGCTACATCGGCCTGGCGTTCAGCATCTGGCCGAACATCGTGCCGCCGTCGATCAGCCTGTGGGCAGCGGCGTCACCACCGACCAGCCAGTTGTTCATCCTGATCGGCGCACTGTTCATCCTGCCGATCATCCTGATGTACACGGTCTGGAGCTACTACGTGTTCCGCGGCAAAGTGAGGATTGGCGATGGCTACCATTGAAACGAATCAAACGACCCCCGCGCGCTGGTACAAGCGCCTGGGGTGGCTGGTGGTGATCTGGCTGGGCAGCGTGGTTGCCCTGGGTGTGGTGGCGGGGGCGTTGCGGATGTTGATGCATGCGGCCGGGATGAGTAGCCACTGAGGTTCACTGCGAAAAAAGAAACCCGGAGCCCATGACAGGGCTTCGGGTTTTGTTGGGTAGGCGTTGTGATTTCTTCCAAAGCGGACTTGATTCTTCAGTCCTTTTCAATGACTCTCTATGAAGTAGGCTGAAACCCTGAGTGCGATCAGGGAAAAAAACAAAACGAACAAAATAATCACCGGAATGATCAAAAGGTTCTTGTAGTGCCTTGGAAGGTCTTTCACTTCGCTGGCATCAATAACGCCCCTTCGAGCGCTGAGCGCGGGCATCATCAATACCATGGCAATAGCGCCACCGCGCATGACCTTGCCGACCAGGCCGCCAGCTGAAAATGCGTCTCTGGTGGTTTTTATAAAAGAGCAATTGGGTAGACGTTCTTCGATAGCGTCAACGTACTTGTGTGCGATGAAGGCGACAGCGAAACAAGTCAGTATCATCGGCGCCAGTATCAATCCGGCAATTAAACCTATCGGGATACTTGTCATTTTGTCACCTCGCCGTATAGAAACTCGCCAAATTGCTCACCGGCCCATTTTCCTGTTTCCCCTCCTGCCCATCCACCAGCGGCACCTCCAACCACACCACAGACCAGCGCACCGGGGCCTGTTGTAATACCTAATACCAGTACGCAACCGCCAGTGACCGCAATACCACCGAGATACCCGCCAGCACTCGCTCCGCCCAAACTGCCCACTAACGAGCTTCCTTCAACATACTTTGCTTTCCTGCACTGTTCCTCGCGGCCCACCGTACAAGCTTTATGAATCGACAGCCCGGTAGAGCCTACTTCAAGCGCAGTACCAATATAGGTTCCTCTTTTGATCCATTTGGCCGCGTTTGCGACACCAGACACCTTGTCAGCGTAACCCGCGATTTCTCCGTTATGCATATAGCTGTTCGTTGAAAGACCGAGAAGTCTTTTGATTGAGCCTTCATTGCGCAGACCTGATCCGAATGACGCTATGTTGCCAAGCTGCTTCTCAAGCTTCATGAAGAGCGTTGTTCTTTTTGAATAGAAGGCGTCACGGTTTGTCATCGTGCCAGAGCCCGCATGTTCCCGATAAAGCTTTTCAATGTCCTGAAGCGTAGCTTTAACGGATTCGAGATGTTTGCTCCAGCCATCACTCGTGGCGCCAATCCCCATAGATGTAGAGGAGATCATTTGTTGCAGGAGTTCGAAATTTTCCAGGAAAAAGTCGTCAGCCCCCGCGCCGTTGGCCAGTAAAGCAGTGTGCACCTCGCTGGCTTTGGCCATCAGGTAGGCTTCCTGGCTGGTACAGGATGGGGTGGAGGAGTCGCCAACGATGACAAGCTCACCCGCGAGGACAATGTTGCCTGCGATATGGGCGTTGAGGATATTGAACTTGGCCTTTGAGTTTCCAGAAAGCGCAGTATTCGCTTTAAGGGAGTCAAAAGTCTGTGTTCTGGAATTGATGAACGATCGAGCTTCGGCCATGTCCTTGCCTCACGAATATTTCTTATTGCCGATTCGGTCCCATCCTCCGGTCACGTTGCCGCCAGCTGCGCCATCGCTGCGTTTCTGCTGTATGTACGTGGTTTTTATGCGGCCGTAGTTGAGCTGTACGATTTCAATGGGCACCCCGGAGCTCGCGCTTTGGGCGTAGTCAGCGATGATGACTTCTTCCAGCACAACTTCGTAATACTTGATTTTGTCTGTGCCTGCCCGGCAGAGCACGAGCTTCACTTCTTTGAGATGCTGGCCTGCACAACTGGCTTCCATCAGTTTGCAACTGGCGCTGTCCAGGTATTTTGTGAAGGTAAAATTGGTCAGGGTAGTGCGACCGGATGACGCGCCGCCTGATGAGCTGGCGGTTGCGGAGGTGCTTTGATTGACGCCGAAGTTATAGCCGATGATTTCAATCCACTTGCTGTATTTCTCGTCCAGCGCTTCACCAGGAATCTCAGCGATCTGAATATAACCGTCAAAAGCCATGTGTACCTCTCCTTGGTAGTCAGTCGTACAGTTGAAAAATCTGACGATGAGCGGATATGACAGCTATTTTCTGTGACGGTTCCGCAGAGTGGGAAATATGGATCCAACCTACTAACCGCCCCAGATGATCCGGTACAGGTAAGTTCTTTCCCAGAGGGCCGATAAAGCGCTGCTCATCATCGCCGTCCTTGAGTCCACGCTCGATACCGTACAATTTGAAAACTCCGCAATAGCGGGGCTGTAGGTGATCAGGGATCAATATGACTTTGCGTAAAGTGCCCACGTGTTCGTTTTTCGGCTGGTGAATAAACAGGTTGCGGAGATTCCAGGTTGTTTTAGCGGAATACAGCGAACGGTTACTCCAAGCTCTCCGATGGCTTGTTCAACTTTTTTGTCTTCGCTGAAGGGGGCGAGAACAAAAGCGTTAAGTTTTGCGTTCTGTTTGAAGCGCTTTTTGAATTCGTCCAGAGTAGTGACCGTTGTGGTGTTGTCGGACAATTTTTTCTGTGCCGCCTCTAACATGTCTTTTTGAAGGGTGGCCAGTGTTTTCGAGATGTTATTAACGAAAACTTCAGTGTCAAGTTTCAGAAGGTTTTTGCAGTTGTTTCGACAGGAATAGGACACCACATTTTGCTCCAGTTCCTTTATGCCAATCTCGACCCGGACAGGGACGCCACGCTTGATGTGGTACCATTTTTTTTCGCCACTGTTCATGTCCCGCGAATCAACACTGGCCCGAAGGTTTTGCCCCTTCAGTTTTTTCCGGCAGATCTGCTTTTGCAGTTTTTTGCAGTAGTCATGAATGGCATCTGCATTCTGTTCGTTGCGCACGATCGGGATAATGACGACCTGCGTCGGTGCCACGAGGGGCGGGAGTACTAGCCCGTCATCGTCACCATGGGCCATTATCATCGCGCCGATCAGTCGCGTGGATACTCCCCAAGACGTGGTCCATGCCAGTTCTTTTATCCCTTCTTTGTTCACGAAGCGGATGTCTGAACTTTGTGCGAAGTTCTGGCCTAAAAAATGAGAAGTACCTGCTTGCAGGGCCTTGCCGTCTTGCATCATTGCTTCAATGGTGTAGGTGCTGACGGCGCCCGGAAAGCGTTCCCAGGAGCACTTTTCGCCCTTGATAACGGGTATGGCCAGGTGCTCGGTAGTAAAGCGCTCGTAGATGTTCAACATCTTTAGCGTTTCGTCCAAGGCCTCATCATGAGTTGCGTGAACGGTGTGACCTTCCTGCCATAGGAACTCCGATGAGCGCAGGAAAATCCGGGGACGCATTTCCCAGCGAAGTACGTTCGCCCATTGATTGATAAGTAGAGGCAGATCCCGATAGCTTTGTACCCATCGTGAAAAGGATGCACCGATGACCGTTTCACTGGTGGGCCTGATGATCAACGGTTCTTCTAGTGTTCCTGCGGGAATAAGCGCTCCATCCGTTGACTTTTCGAGACGGTGATGGGTTACAATTGCGCACTCTTTGGCAAAGCCTTCAACATGCTCGGCTTCTTTTTGAAGAAAGGATAACGGAATCAAAAGTGGAAAATATGCGTTTGAATGTCCTGTGTCTTTGATTTTCTTATCAAGTTCTCGTTGAATCTGCTCCCATATGCCATACCCCCAAGGACGGATAACCATGCAGCCTCGAACTGGAGAGTTCTCAGCCATTTCCGACTGGATAATCACTTGTTGATACCAGTCAGAAAAGTTTTCATTTCTTGTAGGTGATATTGCGTTTTTCATAGGGCCCTTTCTTTGAAGTCGAAATTGTTATTCGAAATGGTGTCGTAAGGGGTAGGTATATTTATTGAGCTTTGAAATTTCAAGGCTTCATGTGTGGTTTTTCATATTTCAGAAATTTCCTTCAGAAGGATCTTTCTTTTTGTAAAGTTACTCCGCTCTTCGACGTGTTCGTCGACCACAAATAGCCCCCCAAGGCAATCGCTTCGGGGGCTATGGCTCTCACTGAGCCCCAAACATCGCCGTCCAGTAAATCCCCGCATCGCTCTTCGGATCATTCGCATAGGCCGCGCCCAATTCGTTGAACTGAGGGTTCATCAGGTTGGCGCAGTGGCCGGGGCTGGTCAGCCAGCCTTCGACCACCTTGCGTACGCTGTCTTGCCCGGCGGCGATGTTTTCGCCGATCTGCTGGAAGTTGTAGCCTGCCAGTTCCGCGCGGTCACCCGGGGTGCGGCCGTCGCGGTCCTTGTGGTCGAAGAAGTTGTTGTTGGCCATGGAGCGGGAGTGGGTTTCGGCGGCCGTGCCCAGTATGGCGTTCCAGGCCAGCGGCGCGGTCGCATTGAACGACTGTGTGCCGCATTGACGCGGTTTGGCCCGTGCGGCGTTGAGTTCGATGAGCAGCTTCTGGCCCTCGGTCTGCCAGTCGCCCAGGCGCGAACTCAGCAGTGGCCGCGCCAGGACGATGCGCCACTGATTGTCCTGGCGGCTGACGCCGACATCGACGAATTGCGGGTCGAGGACGATCTGGCAAAAGCTCTCCTGGATTGCCTTCATCGCCGAGGCGGCATCGCGAGGCCCGGACAGGCTGATGGCCTGCACGTTCTTCATGGGATAACCGGCAGTGGCCATGGCCTGCTGCAGATTACCGATGCTCGGGGCGGTCAGCACCAGGCGCGGGTCGGCCGACAGCGGCGGAAGCTCCGATGAAACCTGGCCGGCGCAGCGCTGCAACTGGCTGCGGTAGACGTTGATCGATTCGATCAATTGCGCTTCGTCGGCCGCCATGGCGTTGGCGGCGAATACCAGGCCCAGAGACAAACCGGTCAAGCGCATTGCGGATGAGATGAAACCCATGAATATCCCCTTGAGCAGATTGCGTCCATGATGCGCGAAGTTGGTCCATCCAGGACAACGGATTTATCCAGAGTGTAGTGGGGTGGGCGAAATCATTTCACTACTAGACTCAATCGAACCACTCACCGAGTGACACCGACCATGCGCTTCGACTGGATCGCCACCTGCCTCGCCCTGACGTTGCTTGGCCCGGTATTCGCTGCGGATCAAGCGCAAAAGCAGCAAGAGGCCGAGAACAAGGCCGAGGTGCTGGAACACAAAGCCGCCGAGAGCAACAACCCGGCACCGGCGCCCAAGGCAGAAGCCATTACCCCGTCCGAAGTCCAGGCCGTCGACCCGGCCGGCGCCGCGCCGCTGGATGATGCGATCACCTGCCTGGCCCGGTCCATTTACTGGGAAGCCAAGGGCAAGGACACCGCCGACATGGAGGCGGTGGCCAATGTGGTCATGAATCGCCTGGGCCACGAGGGCTTTCCGGACACGGTGTGCAAAGTGGTCAAGCAGGGTTCGCAGACCAAGAGTTGCCAGTTCTCCTGGTGGTGCGACGGCAAATCCGATTCGGTCCAGGAAGAGCTGCCTTACGCGATGGCCAAGGAAATCGCACGCAAGGCCCTGAACAAGGAACTGCCGGATCGCACCCGGGGTGCCTTGTATTTCCATGACCGTACCGTCAAGCCGGACTGGGCCAGGCAATACATCAGGACCGTGGATATCGGCTTGTTCCGTTTTTACAAACCCCGTGGCGAGTCGGCCAGATAACCGGGGTGTTTTCGGCCAGATATTTTATTTTTCCGAGGTAGTGCGAGGCGTTATCCAAACTGAAATGTGTCTGTTTTATAAGCTTCATAACGCAACCGTGCGTGAATGACGCCATAAGCAGGGACTACACATGAAGTTGACGAGGGTCCGGATCAGTAACCTCGCGTCGATCGCGGCGCAGTCTCCGGCGCGTTTCCCATGACCGTCCTGGTCACCGGTGCGGCCGGTTTCATCGGCTTTCATACGGTCCAGCGCTTGTGCCGCGAGGGGCAGGAGGTCGTCGGTATCGACAACCTCAACGACTACTACGACGTGGAACTCAAGCACGCACGCCTCAAGGTGCTGGAGACGCTGCCGGGTTTTCGTTTCCGGAAAATGGACATCGTCGATAAGCCGGCCCTGATGAGCCTGTTTCAGGAGCACGCTTTTACCGAGGTGATACACCTGGCCGCCCAGGCCGGGGTGCGCTTCTCGCTGGACAACCCGGATGTCTATGGGCAATCGAATCTGGTGGGCTTCCTCAATGTGCTGGAAGCCTGTCGGCACCATCGCCCCGAGCACCTGATCTACGCCTCGAGCAGTTCGGTGTACGGCGCCAACAGCAAGCTGCCGTTCAGTGTCGAGGACCCGGTCGAACATCCCGTTTCGCTGTACGCCGCCAGCAAGCGCGCCAATGAACTGCTGGCCGAAAGTTACTGCCATCTGTATGGCCTGAAAGCCAGTGGCCTGCGCTTCTTTACCGTCTACGGCCCGTGGGGTCGCCCGGACATGGCGCTGTTCAAGTTCACTGACGCCATTCTCAAAGGCTTGCCAATCGACATCTACAACCAGGGGCAGATGTCCCGCGACTTCACCTATGTCGACGACATTGTCGAAGGGATCGCCCGACTGCGCCCAAGGCCTCCGGTGCCGGAAGGCTCGGTCGCCGGGGTCAACCGGCTCTTCAACATCGGTCGCGGCATGCCTGTGGCGTTGCTGGATTTCGTCGAGTGCCTGGAATCAGCCCTGGACCTGCAGGCCCGGCGCAACTACCTGCCGATGCAGGCCGGTGATGTGGTCAAGACCTGGGCCGATGTCTCGGCACTGGCCGAGCGGGTGGGCTTCAGCCCGCAGGTGACGCTGGAAACCGGCGTAAGAGCATTTGTGAAGTGGTATCGGCAGTTCTACCGGATTTGAAGCGTTCGCCTCTGATCTCGAAAAATCAAACAGGGCGAGAGAGACCCCATGAGCCAAGATATTTTTGTATCCGTACTGATTCCCGCCAGGAACGAATCAAACAACCTCAAGCCATTGCTGGAAGAGATCCGTGTGGCGCTGGCCGACGAGGCTTACGAAATCATCGTGGTCGACGATGGCAGCACCGACGCGACCCTGCAGGAGCTGCGGCAGATCCGCAACGACGGCTTGAACACCCTGCGCATCCTGCATCACGAGCGGTCGCTGGGACAGAGCACCTCGCTGTATCACGCGGCCCGTGAGGCTCGCGGGCAGTGGCTGGCGACGCTCGATGGCGACGGCCAGAACGACCCGGCGGACATTCCCGGCATGCTCGCGCTGGTGCGTGGCGAACCGGGCAAGGTCGACGTGCAACTGGTGGCCGGGCACCGGGTCAATCGCCGTGACACCGCGAGCAAACGCTACGCCTCGCGGTTCGCCAACAACCTGCGTCGGCGCCTGCTCAAGGACGCTACCCCGGACACCGGTTGCGGCCTGAAGCTGATCGAGCGTGCGGCATTCCTGCGCCTGCCGTACTTCGACCACATGCATCGCTACATTCCGGCGCTGATCCAGCGCCATAACGGACGCATGATCGTGCACCCGGTCAACCATCGGCCGCGCACGGCCGGAGTCTCGAAATACGGCAACCTCGACCGCGCGCTGGTCGGCATTCTTGACCTGATCGGTGTCTGGTGGCTGATCAAACGCACGCGCCTGCACACCCAGGCCCAGGAGCTCGAAGGATGATTCTGACCCGTGAAACCCTCTGGCTGCTGGTCGGCTTTGCCGGGCAGGCTGCCTTTACCGGGCGGTTTGTCTTGCAGTGGTTGTACAGCGAGTACAAGAAACGCAGCGTGATCCCGACCAACTTCTGGTACCTGAGCATCGTCGGCAGCACCTTGTTGCTCGCCTACGCCATTTACCGCCAGGACCCGGTGTTCATCGTCGGCCAGGCCTTTGGCTCTCTCGTCTATTTCCGCAACCTGCAATTGATTGCCAAAAGCCGAAGCGCAAAGGAATAAGCAATGCGTAGATCGTTGTCGCCCAGGGTCGAGTGCCTGGGCCTGATGCTGCTTGCCCTGTTGCTGATCGGCGCGGGAATGGGCCTGCGTCAGGCGCAGAATGTGGACGAAGAGCGTTTCCTCGGTGTCGCGCTGGAGATGTTGCAGAACGGCTCGTGGCTGATCCCGCACCGGGCCGCCGAGATCTATGGCGACAAGCCGCCGATTTTCATGTGGACGGTGGCGTTCTTCACCTGGCTGAGCGGCAAGCCCAACATCGCCCTTTATATCCCGGGGCTGTTTTCGGCGGTAACGGTCACGGCGATGGTCTATGACCTGGGGCGGCGCCTGTGGACCCAGCGTACCGGGCGCAACGCCGCGCTACTGTACCTGGCGACCTACCAGACCTACAGCATCCTGCGCACCGGTCAGATCGACAGCTTGCTGATTCTGTTCACCTCCCTGGGCCTGTACGGCCTGGCGCGACACCTGCTGCTGGGACCCGCGTGGCGCTGGTTCTACGCGGGCTGTGCGGCCATGGGCATTGGCGTGATCACCAAGGGCGTGGGCTTCCTGCCGGCGTTGTTGCTGATTCCTTACGCCTATGGGGTGCGCAAAGGCTGGCCCGGTGTGGTGGCGATGCCCGGCGAGGCGCGCAAGTGGTTGCTCGGGTTTGCACTGATGCTCGCGGCGATTGCGATCTGGCTGCTGCCCCTGGCCTTGTCCATCATCTTGGATGGCAGCGCAGACGAAGTGGCCTATGCGCGGGAGATTCTCCTGCGCCAGACGGCGGGCCGGTATGCCGCCGCGTGGCATCACCGCGAACCGTTCTGGTACTTCTTCACCAAGGTGATTCCGCAGTATTGGCTGCCGTTGGTGCTGGTGCTGCCATGGCTGGTGCCGGCCTGGCGCCGTCAGTTGCAAAAGCGCGATGGCCGGGTGTTGGTGCTACTCGGTTGGGTGTTGCTGGTGGTGCTGTTCTTCTGCATCAGCACGGGCAAGCGCAAGTTGTACATCTACCCGGCGCTGCCCGGGCTGGTGCTGGTCGCCGCGCCGTTGGTCCCGTGGCTGCTCAAGCGCTGGTTCAAGCGTCACCCGCGTTTGCGTCGGGTGTTCCCGGCACTGGTGGCGACCTGGTTCGCGTTGTGGTTCGCCCGTGGTTTCATCGAACCGCTCAAGGACGGCACCAACGTTGATCAGGTGCTCATGACCCAGGCGGCGACCATGACCCAGGGCGCCGATCTGGTGCTGGTCAACTGGGAGGAGGGGCACTGGTTGTTCGCCCGGCAGCCGATCGTGCATTTCGGCATGGACAATTCGACCATCGAAAAGGCCGCGCTCTATTTGCGCGAACACCCCAAGGCCTACGCTTTGGTGCCGGATGACGTGCTGAACCAGTGCTTCAAACCCGAAGCGGCCCGTGAACTGGGGGAAAACTCCCGGGCGAACTGGTCGATCGTGGGCGCGGAGGCCGACAACGGCAAATGCCTGCCGCAAGAGGCCGGCAAAGCCTATCGGTTCACCTGGAACGACCCGCACATGCCGGCGCCGCCGCTGCAAGTGGCTAATCCTTGAGGGCAAAAAAGGGCCGCTTGAACAAGCGGCCCTTTCTCTTCGTTAGTTGCCTGTCACTGACTGGCGTCCAGCACCACGCGGTAGCGCGCCTTGCCGCTGCGCAAATGATCGATGGCCTCGTTGATCCGGCTCATGGGAAACATCTCGACCTGCGGCACAATCTGGTGGCGTGCGCAGAACTCAAGCATGGTCGCGGTGTTGGCGGGCGAGCCGACCGGTGAGGCGGACATGGTTTTTTGCTGGGGAATCAGTTCGAACACGTGCATGGGGATGGCATCGGGCACGACGCCGACAAAGTGCAGGCGACCCTTGCCGCGCAGGGTGGCGAGCATGGCGCTCCAGTCGAGGTTGGCGTTGGCGGTGACCAGGAGAAAATCCAGGGTGCCGGCAATGGCATTGAGCGCATCGGTATCGGTCGAGGCGACCACCTTGTGCGCGCCCAGGCGCTTGGCTTCGTCCTGCTTGCTCAGCGATGAGGTGAACGCCGTGACTTCGCAGCCCCAGGCGTTGAGGAAGCGCAGCGCCAGGTGACCAAGACCGCCGATGCCCACCACGCCGACCCGGTCGGTGGGCTTGATGCCGAATTCCACCAGCGGGTTGAACACGGTGGAACCTGCACAGAACAACGGCCCGGCCATCGCCGGATCGAGCCCGGCGGGGATCGGCAGGGCCCAGGCCCAGTGCGAACGAATGCGGTCGGCAAAGCCGCCGTTGCTGCCGATGATGGTTGGTTGCACGGTGCGACACAGGTTATGGGAGCCTTCGATGCACGACGTGCAATGCATGCAACTGCCCTTGTACCAGCCGATGCCCACCCGTTGCCCCATTTCCAGGCCGCGCACCTGATCGCCCAGGCGTACGATACGGCCGACCACCTCGTGGCCGGGGATGAACGGGTAGTGGCTGATGCCCCAATCGTTGTCGATCAACGACTGGTCGGAGTGGCAGACGCCGCAATATTCCACGGCGACTTCCACCTCATCGTTGCCCAACGGACCGGGATCGTAGCTGTAGCGTTCCAGTGGCGCGCCCGCTGCCGTGGCGGCCCAGCCGGTAAAGGTGGTGAGTTCGCTGCTGTCGCTCATGGGATACCTCCAGATCAGAAGTCAGGGGTTTGGCCGCTTTGGTGCAGCGGCGCAGCGAGGAAAGTGTAGCGGGTTGCCGGCGTTCCATCGGGTGCGAGCCTGGAGACTGTTGATTTCAGCATTACCTCAGATCTGCAGGTCAATCACGAAGGCCGCGTCGAAATCAGGGTTTTCGTTGATGCCATTCCTGGCATAGCCCCGGGGGTTGCAGACCACCCGGGTGTTGCCTACTCGATAGTCAAAGCTGCCATGGGTATGGCCATGCAGCCACAGTGCCGGCTGCCAGTCTTTGATCCGCGCTTCGAGGTCCGAGACAAAGCTTGAGTTGATCGGCGAACCGGCAAAGGTCGGGCTGATGCTCGACCGTGTCGGGGCGAAATGCGAGACCACCACCGTGGGTGTGCTGCTGTCGCGGCTGAAGCAGTCTTGCAGCCAGGCGACCGTCTGCAAAAATACCAGCTGGGAAATGGCCGGTGTGAACAGGTCCGGAAAGTCGGGGGCGATCTTGATGTGGCTGAAGTCACGGATCAGCCGGGTCGCCAGATCGATGCCCAGCGCCCGATCATCCGGGCTGTCGAGCAGGCGATAGTCAGACCACAAGGTGCAACCGAGAAAGCGCACGCCGTCGTGGACGTACTCCGAGCGTTCCAGTACGTGGATCCGGGTGCCTTGCGCCAGACTGTTCAATTGTTCGTAGGTGGTGACCAGGTCACTGCCATAGAACTCGTGATTGCCCGCCACATACAACAGTGGAACCGGGCAGGCTCTGGCCCACTCGATGGCCTTGGCCGGCCGTGCTATGTCCCCGGCGAGCACGACGATATCGGCCTCCACGGCGGGAAAGGGGATCGCATTGACGGACAGGTGCATGTCGGACAGCAAGGCGATGCGCATGGATCAACTCCGGCGTGTCTTGAAGGGCAGGCCATTCAAGTTACGCGTTGATAACCCGTCGTCACAAGTCTGCTCCCACAGTTTGATCGTCAGTGAATGCCAATCCCGCGGCTGGCCACAATCCTTGTGGGAGCGGGCTTGCCCGCGAAGAGGCCGGCACATTCGACATTGATGTCGCCTGACACTCCGCTTTCGCGGGCAAGCCCGCTCCCACAATTTTGATCTTCAGTGAACGCTAATCCCCCGGCCGGCCACAGTTGACCTGTTTACTTCAAATACCACCCCCACGGCTGGTCACTGACGTACTCGGTCACCTGCTTGACCTCCAGGTAATTGTGCAGCCCCCACTGGCCCAGCTCCCGGCCAATGCCGCTGTGTTTCATCCCGCCCCAGGGGGCTTCGACGAAGGTCGGTTGCGAGCAGTTGACCCAGACGATCCCGGCGCGCAGTTGGTTGGCGACCCGGGCGGTGCGCTGCAAGTCGGCGCTCATCACTGCGGCGGCCAGGCCGAAGCGGCTGGCGTTGGCCATTTGCACTGCTTGCTCTTCGGTCTTGAAGCGCTTGATGCACAGCACCGGGCCGAACACTTCTTCGCGCCACAGAATGCTGCTGTGCCCCGGCTCGTCGAAGATTGCCGGCTCAATGAAATACCCTTCGGCCAGATGCGCCGGTCGCCGTCCGCCGGTGAGCAAACGGGCGCCGCTGGCCAGGCCCTGATCGATGAAACCGAGCACCTTGTCGTACTGGCCCTGGCTGACCAGCGGCCCGAGCAGCACGCCGGGCTGCATGCCGGGACCGATGCTGATCTTGCGGGTTTCTTCCACCAGCCGTTCGGTCAGGCGCGGGGCGATGGTTTCCTGTACCAGCAGGCGTGAGGTGGCGCTGCACACCTGACCCTGGTTCCAGAAAATCCCGAACAGAATCCACTCCACGGCGGCGTCGACGTCGGCGTCATCGAACACGATGAACGCTGACTTGCCCCCCAGTTCCAGGCTGATGTTCTTGATGTCCCGCGCCGCCGCCGACATGATTTTCGCCCCGGTGGGCACGCTGCCGGTGAAGGCCAGTTTGTCCACTCCCGGATGCTCGGTGAGCGGGCTGCCGGCGTCGGCGCCGAGGCCGGTGACCAGGTTCAACACCCCGGCGGGGAGACCGATACGGTCGGCGGCGGCCGCCAGTTCCAGGGCGGTCAGCGGCGTCAGTTCGGACGGTTTCAACACCACCGTGGCCCCGGCGGCCAAGGCTGGCGCGACCTTCCACGCGGCCATCAGCAGCGGGTAGTTCCAGGGAATGATCTGCCCGGCCACGCCAATCGGCTCGTGGCGGAGGCGGCAGCGAAAGCGCTCATCCGGCAACGCCAGCGGTTGGTCCTGTTGCTGATCCAGCTCACGGGCCAAACCGGCGTAGTACCGGAAGCAACCAATCGCATCACCAATGTCCCACTGTGCTTCGGGCAAGGGTTTGCCGTTGTCACGGACTTCCAGTTCCGCCAGCGCCTGCTGGCTACTTTCCAGTTCATCGGCTAGCGCCTCCAGCCATTGCGCTCGCTCGGTGCCACTGGTCTGGCCCCAGCCATTGTCGAAGGCACGCCGGGCCGCACGCACGGCATGGTCGACATCTTCTTCAGTGCCCGCCGCGACTCGGTGGAAGACTTGTTCGGTGGCCGGATCGATCACGTCCAGATAGCCGCCCAGGTCCGGGCTGACCCATTCGCCGTTGATGTAGAGCTGATCACGCATGGTGCGACTCCTGGACGCCGGTGCGGCGATTTTGCAGATGGCGGGAAGTGAACAGCAGGGCCAGCGACACACAGATGATCACCGTGGAAATGGCGTTGATCTCTGGCGTCACGCCGCGGCGGATGGAGGAAAAGATGTAGATCGGCAGCGTCGTTTCGGAACCGGCGACGAAGAACGCGATGATGAAATCGTCGAAGCTGAAGGTGAACGCCAGCAGGAAGCCGGCCATGACCGCCGGACTGATCTGCGGCAGGGTCACCCGCCAGAAGGTGTCCATCGGTGGCGCGTAGAGGTCCGCCGAGGCTTCCAGCAAGGCCTTGTCCAGGGAATCGACACGGCTGCGCACGATCACCATCACCAGGGCCATGGTGAACAGCGAATGCGCGGCGATCACCGTAAAGAACCCCATGTTCAACTTCGGCACCGTCGGCAGCCAACTCGCCAACAACGGGTTGATCAGGTCGAACAGGCTGATGAAGGCGATCAGTGTCGAGATGCCGATGACGATGCCCGGCACGATGATCGCGCAGTAGGTCAGGGCATCGAACAGCAGGCGTACCTTGGCACCGCAGCGCTGCAAGCCGAACACCGCCAGGGTGCCGAACAGCGTGGCGATCACCGCTGAACTCAACGCGATCAGCGCGCTGTTGCCCAGGGCTTCCATGATGAACGGGTTGCCGAACGCGGTGCCGAACCATTGCACCGAGCAGCACTGGAACGCCAGGCCACTGCGCCCGGCGTTGAAGCTGAACAGCACGATCAAGGCAATCGGCGCGTAGAGAAACAGGTACAGCGAAGTCGAATAGCTGCGCAACCACATGTCACAGGCCTCCGTCGGCAGGGCGGCCGCCGTAGCGCGCCACCAGTTTCAAGTACACGCCGATGATCAGCAGCATCATCGCCACCAACGTCATGGCCAGCGCACTGCCGAACGGCCAGTTGCGCGATTGCAGGAACAGATCGACCAGCGCGTTGCCGACAAAGAACACCTTGCCGCCGCCGAGAATCGCCGGGATCAGGAACTCGCCCATCAGCAGGATGAACACCAGCATCACCCCGGTGATGATCCCCGGCGCGGACAGCGGCAGGGTGATCCGACGGAAGCTTTCGAAGGCGCTGGCGCCGAGGTCCGCCGAGGCTTCGAGCAGGCGCTTGTCGAGCTTTTCCAGGCTGACGTAGATCGGGAACACCATCAGCGGCAGGTAGCCGTAGACGATGCCGATCAGCACCGCCCACGGCGTGTTGATCAGCCGCACATCCTCGAGACCCAGGCTGGCCAGCAGCGCCGGAATACCCTTGCCGCTGAGGATGAAAATCCACGCGTAGGTGCGGATCAGGAAACTGGTCCAGAACGGCACGATCACCAGGGTCAGCAACAGCGAGCGGTTCCTCGTGACCTTGACCGCAAGGAAGTACGCCAGCGGATAGGCCGCCACCAGGCACACCAGGGTGCCCAGCGGCGCCAACATCAGCGTATTGCTGAACGCCGCGCCGCGAGAACCGAGGTTCAGGTAGTTGGCCAGGGTGAAGCCACCGGCGTAACCGCCCACGGCGCTGCGCTCGCCGAAACTGAAGACCAGGATGATCACCAGCGGCATCAACAACAGCAGCAGGAACCACAGGGTAGAAGGCAAGAGCATCAGCAGGGTGATGCGCCGGCCGAGGCTGCGCCGTTGGCGAACCTCGACCGACAGGGCATGGCCCGACTGCACCGTTTGCGGGTGGGCGGCGGCATTCATGGGTGACTCCTCATTGGCCATGGTCAGGCGATCAGGCGGACTTGAAACGCGCCATCAGCTCGGCGCGGGCCGGGCTGGTCAGCGTCGCGGCGGCACCGAACTCCAGCGGGCTCAGGGCCTCGGCGGCCGGGTACATGATCGGATCGTCGAGCATCGCCACCGGCAGCAGCGCGTCGACACGCTTGTCGCCACTCGGGTAACCGTGGCTTAGCACTTCGAGCTTGTTGTGCTGCGGGTCGAGCAAGTAGTTGATGAAGGCGTAGGCGGCGTCCTTGTGCTCCGAGCTTTTGGGGATGGCGAAGAAGTCGCTCCACAACTCGCCACCTTCCTTGCCCAGTTCGAACTGCATTTGCGCGTTGTCGCGGTGCAGTTGCGAGGCGTCCCCGGTCCAGGACATCGCCAGCCAGGCATCGCCGCTGCGCATCGATGGCTGAATGTCGGAGTTGATGGCGAACAGGTGCGGCTTGACCTCGATCAGCAGTTTTTCCGCGTCGGCCAGTTCTTTCGGGTCCAGGGAGTTGAAGCTGTAGCCGAAGCTTTTCAGCGCGTTGCCGATGGCGGTCAACTGGTAGTCGTGGACCATCGTGCGGCCGCTGGCCGGGCCTTGGGCGGCGGCCCAGAATTCCTTCCAGCTGGCGGGGCCATTTTTCAGCTTGCCGGTGTCGTAGAGCATGCCGGTAGTGCCCCAGTTTTTCGGCACCGCGTAGACCTTGCCATCCACCGTGCCCTGGGCCATGAACTTCTGCTGGAACGCCGAGGCATCGAAGTTGGGAATGCGCGACAGGTCCAGCGGCTCGATCAGCCCCAGGCCCACGTAGGTGCTGATGGTGTAGTTGGTCGGCACCAGCACGTCCCAGCCACTGCCGCCAGCCTGCAATTTGGCGAGCATTTCTTCGTTGGAACCGAACACGCTCATCGACACCCGGGCACCGGTGGTCTTGCCGAAGGTGTCGAGGTTTTCCTGGCTGTGGTAGTTCGGCCAGGTCGCCAGCGACAGGCGATCCCCCAGCTTGGCCTGTTCGGCGGCCTCGGCGGTGGAGGTCAACAGGCCGGGCATGTTGGTCGCGACCACGGCGGCGGCGATGCCAAGGCCCGTGCGGCCAAGGAACTCGCGGCGGCTGATCGAGCCGTTCTGCCAGCTGCGCAGGGTTTTTATAAAAGTCTTCTGGTCCATAGCACGCTCCACATCCGGTTGATGAAACGAATCGATGATTTACAACGCCATGGCCAGGCCATTGGCGTGATCCCAGCCGACGCGCACTGGCGCGCCGTGTTCGAATGCATTGGCGCCATGATCCTGCTGGCGCGGCACCCGCACGCAGACCACGCCGAAGGCCTGGGTGCGCACGCGGTATTCGGTGGAATTGCCCAGGTAGATGCGGTCCTCGACGCAGCCTTGCAGCTTCACTTCCCGGGCCATCTCGGCGTTGGCTCCGGCGATGCTGATCAGCTCCGGCCGCACCGCAATGCAACCGGCGGCGTTGGCGCTCAGGCCCTTGCCAGTGGGGGTGAGGGGGCTGGTCAGCTCCAGACCCTGCTCGGTACGCAGTACCACCGAGTTGCCGTTGAGCTGGCGCACAGTGCCGTCGAACAGGTTGGACTCACCGATAAAGTCGGCCACGTAACGGCTGGCCGGGGCTTCGTAGAGTTGTTCCGGGGTGGCGGTCTGGATGATCGAGCCGTTGTGCATCACGCTGATGCTGTCGCTCATCGACAGGGCTTCTTCCTGGTCGTGGGTGACCAGCACGAAGGTGATGCCGACCTCGCGCTGCAAACGCAGCAGTTCCGATTGCATCTCCTTGCGCAGCTTGCGGTCCAGCGCCGCCAGCGGCTCGTCGAGCAGCAACACCGTCGGCTTGTTGACCAAGGCGCGGGCGAGGGCGACACGCTGTTGCTGACCGCCGGACAATTCACTCGGCTTGCGCTGGCCGAAGCCGCTCAGGCGCACCATCTCCAGCGCCTCATCGGCCATGCGCATTTGCTGCTTTTTGTCCGGGCGCGGCGTGCGATAACGCAGGCCGTAGGCAATGTTTTGCGCCACGGTCAGATGCGGGAACAACGCGTAATGCTGGAACACCATGTTCACCGGCCGCTCGAACGCCGGCACACCGGCCACGCTTTTGCCGGCCAGACGAACCTCGCCGCTGGTGGGCTGCTCGAAGCCGGCGATCATGCGCAGGGTGGTGGTCTTGCCACAGCCCGAACCACCGAGAAAGGAATGAAACGAGCCACGCCGCACCGCGAAATCCAGACCGCTGACGGCCTGTACCTCGCCATAGCGTTTGACCACATTGCAGAATTCGATATCGCTTGGCGGGGTGTTGTTCACGAGGCGGGCTCCCTTGCAGTGATGAATCAGTGCGTCGGGGGCCAAACTAGCAATCGGGGTTTTGCGGTGTATATATCCCTTGGGGGATAGGAGGGGGGCGTTTCAAGTTTTCAGTAGGTGTGGGGCGTAGAGATCACACACGGCTGGCGGCATTCACCCTTACATTTATTTGAGCAACCGAGTGTCCAGCCCAAAACGCTCCTGCGAAACAAGCTTGAACTGATCCGCAGCCAAGTCACAACTCACTAGCAGGTTCCACGAATGGCGGGAAACTGCAGACGGGATAAGCACGAAAGGATGTTCGGAAAGTAACTCATCGGCAAAGTGCTGCTGATTGGGCGAGAGCTCAGACGGGATGAGCCAGTTCGGGTTTGGCACGTCTTCGGCTTGAACAACTTTTATGAAGTTGGAATCCAGTACTTCGAAACACGTGAGCACGTGGGGCACCGTATCGAGCGTATCGAAACCAGCGTGGGTTGCGACTTCCAAAATGGCGGTGGCCGGGTCGGCCGAAGCGTAAATAACCCGGCGACCGGGAGGGTTCCACCGGCCACCGGATCGCTGAGCACCCAAGCCACTATTCCACGTGTCCTTGTAGACCTCGCGGTCAAGGCGCCAAGCGTGCCACTTCCCATCCCACGGTAAAGGATTCATTGATAAACCCCGTGTTCAATCCGGGTCAAATAATCCTCCACCACCTGGAAACCAAGCGAGTTGTCGATCAGTTCCAGCGGGATATGATCTTCCAGGTACTTGCAGGGTTTCTTCAGCCAGTTCTCAGCCAACTGTAGATTGCCGAACACGTTGATGGCGTGCTCCAAGGCCTGAGCATATTGAAAGGCGACGGTACTTTGCTGCTGATTTAATCGCACCGGTTCTGTCTCCTTTGCCAAGCGTTGTACAGTCCTGACGGACTTCCCTGTGATGCGCTCAACAAGGCCGTGCTCCATGTACAGTTCGGAGGTAGAAAGCATCTCCCTCACGTCGCTCAGATCAAAGCCTTCTTGTGTGTATTGGATGATCATCATGCGCGTATTACCTTCGCGGCCATGTAACAGCACCTCAGTCGGCTTTCGGGTGACAGGTTTTGTCTCCGTCGTGACGACTGTTCTTCCTTTGGATTTGACGGCGGGCATACCGAATACCTCCATGCGACATTTGACGCGATCATAACGCCAAATGTCGCTGTTGGGGCAATTAGCTTTGTCGACTAGTGTCCTGCTCATGCAATCGTTTCACCCTCAATGTCTGAGAGAGCGCCTGCATCAGGCGAAGAATCTCTCGTCTCTGTTTAGGGCTGCAAAGTTAACCCTCGTGCTTCCGGTCGCCAACCTTAAAAATACGTCAGACATTTCCTCTGGCTTCCTAAGAAATTCAACGCGAGTAGCCTGCGTAAATTTTCGGTTGGATATACGTGTTTAATCGCTGTCAGCGTTACTTCATGAAAGCTACAACGCCTTGCGTCGTTGCCTACAGGTACGCCAGAATCCGCCGGCTTGTGCGCCTTGGGGCTGGGTTTTATCGTTCCCGGGTCGCTGCCAATTCAGCGACCGGGCTTGGAACCCCGAGGAGTAAACGGCACAAGGCGTGCCGCTTAACATATGCTGCGCACCTTCAAGTGTGCACTCCGTAATGGCGGCTGTGCGCGGGAGACCTTAGGGTCTGCCGGGTTCCGTTTACCCCGGGTTCCAACCTGCGTACAGCTGCCACCCCTTCGCTTGGAACCGAATGGAGCAGCTCCAACTCGTAGACGGAGACTTGCCATGTTCAAGGTCACACCCAACCCGCCGGACACCGATCCAGCATCCCCATACGAAAGCCTCGACTCCAAAAAACTCCACGAAGCCGCCGAGCGCGCCCTCGATCATTACCTAAACCCCGGCCCTGCAATCATGGCCACCCCGCGCACACCCAGCACGATGTTCATCGTCAATCCCGAACTCAGTGCCGAAACCTTGCTGGTGCACGCCTGTGAATCGCTGGCGTCGGCCAATGTCATGGCCAACGATCTGGTGGATCATCTGGAAGGAACGAGCCGCAATGCGCTGCTCGGGATTGCGCAGGTGATCATGCTGGGGGAACTGGCCGTAAACCGCGTGCTGGATCAACTCGATCCGCCTGAATAACCGCTTATCTGCGGATCACCAATAGACCTGTGGGAGCGAGCTTGCTCGCGATGGCGGTGTGTCAGACACATCAATGTTGAATGTGCTGCCGCTATCGCGAGCAAGCTCGCTCCCACAAGGATATGCGTATACCAACGGGCATCAGGCCTGCAGCTTGAAACCGGGAGCCTGCAACGGATCCTCCGTCAACTCCCGAATAAACAACCCCAGCAACTCCGACTGGCTGCCAATGCCCAGCTTGGCGTAGATGTTCTTGCGGTGAATCTTCACCGTGCCGGGGCTGATGTTCAGTTGTTCGGCCACCGAGGCGCTGGAGTGGCCACGCAGCAACAGTTGAACGATTTCCTGCTCGCGCCCGGTGAGGATGTGCGCGCCGAAGTGGTCGAAGGCTTCGCGGATCTTGAAGTCCAGGTCCTGTGCCGGTCGCGGTTGCTGGGCCTGACGCAAGCGCCAGGCCTCATTGATGACTTGTTCGACCACCGCTTGCGCACACTCGACCAGTTGCATTTCGTCCCGGCTGAATGCACAGCTGGCGCTCGATCGCATCAATGACAACACCGCCGTGGCACCACCACCGAGGTCGACGAAAAACGCCACTTCTTCAGCCAGACCCGTCTGCTGGTAATAGGTCAGGAAGTACTCGCCGAGGTAGAAGTGGTCGGGGGCGAACTGGCGCAAACGCCACAGCCCCGGCGCCTGCCCGCGTGTACAAGCCAGGTAGAACGGATCGAGCAGGTAAGGCCCGCACTGATAATCGTCGACATACACCGCCCGCTTGTCCGCCGAGAACGTATCGAACAACGCCAGTGGCCGGTGATTGCCTTCGTAGACAAACAACACGAAATGATCGACCGGGCAGATTTGCCGAAGCCAATGGCTCAACCCCGACAGCCGTCCATGCCCGGCAGGCAGGTCGAGCAGGTGGGCGACACCGGTGGTCCAGAGTTTCAGTTCCTTGGGGCGCATGGCGGCTACAGGCAGAAGAGGATGGCCATTGGATGCACAAAGTACGCCATGGCGGGTGGCCCCGTGTGGAGCAGGGTGGGTGGCGGCGCGTCGTTGAAAAGACGCACCGCAACAGGGCCGGGTGTTACCGAGTGCTACAGAGTGGGTAGCAAAAGTGATCGGCTGAATCCTTCAGCGAGCACTCCGGGTCGAAGGCAACAGGATCGTCAAAATTCCCAGCAACGGCAGGAACGAACACAAGGTGTAGACATATTCGATGCCATGGATATCCGCCAGGTGCCCCAGCAGCGCGGCACCGATCCCGCCGAAACCGAACATCAGGCCGAAGAACACCCCGGCGATCATGCCGACGTTGCCGGGCACCAGTTCCTGGGCGAAGACCACGATGGCCGAGAATGCCGAGGCGAGGATGAAGCCGATGATCATGCTCAGCACGCCCGTCCAGAACAGGTCGATGTAGGGCAGGGCGAGGGTGAAGGGCGCGGCGCCGAGGATGGAGAACCAGATCACCTGCTTGCGGCCGATCCGGTCGCCGATCGGGCCGCCAAAGAAGGTGCCTGCTGCGACAGCGCCAAGAAACAGGAACAGGTACAGCTGCGAACTGGCCACCGACAGGTCGAATTTCTCGATCAGGTAGAAGGTGAAGTAACTGGTGAAGCTGGCCATGTAGAAGTATTTGGAGAACACCAGCAGCGCCAGCACCACCAGGGCGAAGGTCACCCGCCGTTTCGACAGGCCGTGGGTGGCCTTGCTGCCTTGCTTGAGCTTGAACAGGTTCAGGTGATTGCGGTACCAGCGGCTCAGGCCGTATTGCACGAGGATGGCGAACACCGCGAACAGGCCGAACCAGGCGACGTTGCCCTGGCCGTAGGGAATGATGATCGCGGCGGCCAGCAACGGGCCGAAGGCGCTACCGGCGTTGCCACCGACCTGAAAGGTCGATTGCGCCAGGCCGTAACGACCGCCCGAGGCCAGCCGCGCCACCCTCGAGGTCTCCGGGTGAAAGGTCGACGAGCCAACCCCTACCAGCGCCGAGGCCACGAGAATCGCCGGGAAGCTGCCGACCATCGACAGCATCAGAATACCGATCAGGGTGCAGACCATGCCGGCCGGCAGCAGCCACGGCTTGGGATGGCGGTCGGTGTAGAAACCGATCCAGGGTTGCAGCAGTGAAGCGGTGAGCTGGAAGGTCAGGGTGATCAGGCCGACCTGGGTGAAGCTCAGGCCATAGCTGGCCTTGAGCATCGGATAGATCGACGGCAGCACGGCCTGGATCAGGTCGTTGATCAGGTGCGCCAGCGCGCAGGCGCCGATGACGCGCATGACCAGCGGGCTGGCCTGGCTGGCCACCGAAGCGGTGGGTGACGGTGAACTGAGGGTGGTGGTCGACATGGGCGATCTTCCGGATAAATAACGCGAACTGCGAACGCAAGGCGCAGCCAATTTCAGGGTTCGGCGTTATCCTAGGGGCCTCAAGGGCGCCCGTCTCGCGCAACTCGGGCATGGACCATCGCAAAAAGGGCGTCATGATCAAACCATTGCAGACATTTCTTGCGGAGATCGACCAGGGCGGCTGGAGCGTTCGCAGCAGTGCGACCGACTACCCGGAAAACTGGTTCATCCCTCCGCATTCCCATGAAAAGCACCAACTGATCTATGCCATCGAAGGCGTGATGGTGGTGCACACCGCCATCAGCCAATGGACGGTGCCACCCAGCCGTGGCATCTGGATGCCCAGTGGTGAGGTGCACTCGATTCGCTGTGTGGGGGCGATCAAGATGCGCAGCGTATTCGTGCGCCCTGACCCGAGCCTGAACCTGCCCGCCGAAACCCGGGCGGTGAGTGTTTCGGCGTTGCTGAGCGAGTTGATCAAGGTCTCGGTCGATTTCGACTTTGCCTGTGAGCCGGACTCGCGGGAGGCCCGGGTGCTGCGGCTGATCCTGGATGAACTGACGATCCTGCCGACCTTGCCCCTGAACCTGCCACAGCCCGCCGATCAGCGTATCAACCTGATTTGTAGCGCGTTGCAGCGTGATCCCGGGGATGGCTCGACCTTGTCGGACTGGAGCACCCGCTTGAGCCTCGACGCCAAAACCATCCAGCGCAGGTTCCGCAAGGAAACCGGCATGACGTTCGGCCAATGGCGCCAGCAAGCGCGACTGTTGTTAGCGCTGGAACGCATAGCCGTCGGGGAGAAGATCATCGACATCGCCGGGGAGCTGGGATACGACAGCCCGAGCGCGTTCACGACCATGTTCAAGAAGCAGTTCGGCAAGACGCCGAGTGATTTTTTCAAGTGAGGCGGCCGCCCGTGGGACGGCCGCTTGATGCCTGAATCGGATCAGGACCCTTGCGGTGTTTCACCTCGCGCCAGTCGCGCATTGATGTCTTCGATGACCGCCGGCAAATCGACGATGGTGTCGATCAGGTAGTGCGGGCGGGAGCCTTCGAACATCTTGACGATACGCGCCCGTTCGCTGTCCAGCCTGTCGGAAGGCAGGGCCTTGTATTGCTCGTAGGTCAAGCCCAGGGCATTGCCGGAGCAGGTCAGCGCCACCGTCCACATCCCGGCGGCCCGGCCTTCGAGTATGCCGGGCCAGGTGTCGTCGACCTTGACGCAGGCGGCGACGTCGCTGATACCCAGGGCAATCACGTTGGCCAGGGCCTGGGCCGGGTAGGGGCGGCCGTTCGGCACTTCGTCGGTGGCCACCACATGGTCGGCCACGTAGCCATTGTGCCGCGCCAGTTCGACCACTTTTTCCATGACCACGGCCGGGTAACCGGAGCAGGAACCGATTTTCAGGCCCTTGTCGCGCAAGGCATCGATGGTGTTAAGCGCGCCGGGAATCAGGGCCGAGTGCAGGGCAATTTTCTCGATCTGCAGCGGCATGAACCGTTCGTACAGTGCGGTGACATCGTCATCGGTCGGCAGGCGATCAAACACCGCACGGTAGCGTTCGGCGATCTGCGGTTGATTGCACAAGGTGCGGATGTGATCCCACTTGCCCATGCCCATCGGACCCCGCGCTTCTTCCAGCGAAACGGCGACGCCGAACTCGGCAAAGGCCTCGACGAAAATCTGCGTGGGGGCGAAGGAGCCGAAATCGACGACGGTGCCGGCCCAGTCCAGGACCACGGCTTGCAGTTGGGTCGGTTGTTGGTAGTTCATGGTATTTCTCCATTTTTTGTTGTGGGCAGGCCGTCCCTCCTGTCGCCAGGAAGTAGGCCTATGGATTGCTCAAGGGTGAGACGAAATCAGGTGGCCGGTATCGGGCTCGAGTCGAACAGCTCCGCGATCATTGGCCGGTTTCGGCGAATACCCAGGCAGCACAGGTGGTAGTCGATGGAAAACGGGTGATTGACGAAGGTGATCGGTTTGGTGCCCGGGGTTTCGGCGTACTCGACCGCCGAGACGAAACCGATGCCGATGCCCTTGGCGATGGCATGCACGATGGCCTCGCGGCTGTTCAACTGCATGACGCAGTTCAGTGCGACGCCCAGGTGCTTGCAGCTTTCCTCCACCAGTTGACGAGTGCGTGAGCTTTTTTCCCGCAGCACCCATTTCTCTTCGCTGATCTGCTCGACATGCACTTCTTTCTGCCGGGCCCAGGGATGGTCGTCACGCACCACGGCAATGATCGGATAGCGCCGGTAAAGCTGCGTGTCAAAACGCTGGTCGAATTCGGACAACGCCAGGATCGCCACGTCGATATCGAAGTTGAACAGGCGATCCAGGGTCTCCTTTTCCGGGGAGAACGAGGTTTCCAGCTCGATGTCCGGATGCCGTTGCATCAGTTCGTAGGTCAGGTTCATGGCAATCGGTGGCGACACCGCGCCGAGGCGCAGCATGCCGGTCTTGCGTTGCTTGAAACTTTGCAGCAATTGCACGGCTTCATCCTCCTGGCCGAACAGGCCCTGGGTGATCGCGTAGAGCTGGTGCCCGGCGGCACTCATTTCGATAAAGCGGCCGCGGCGATGGAACAGCTCCACGGAAAACTTCTTTTCCAGGGCATTGACCTGCTCACTGACCGTGGGCTGGCCGACGCTCAAATACTCGGCGGCGAGGGTGAAGCTGCCGGTCTTGGCCACGGCATGAAATGAACGTAGCCACTTGTGGTACTGGTACATAGACGATCCTGTTCCTGAGCCGCTGCCGTTGATTCAATCTGTCCAGCCGGGCCATCAGCGCCTGATGAACAGCGCCACCGACGCGCTGCACAGACAGGCCGCGGTGACCACGATGAAGATCAGCGAGGTGTTGCCGGTACTGTCGAGCATACTGCCGATCAGCGGTTCCGCCAGGCCGGCGAACAGGTAGGACGAGAAGTTCATCACCCCGGTCGCCGTGCCGGCGCGTTTGGCGCCGACCAGGTCCGGGCATAGCGCCCAGAAGCTGGAGGCGGGGCCGTACACGAAGAAGCCGCAGAGAAACAACGCCACCAGACCGGTCGCGCTGTGGGGGGCAAGGGTCCACATCCACAAACTGGTCGCCGCACCGAGGAACATGTAAAGCATGATCGCCAGGTAGCGTTTGGAGCCGAACAGCTTGTCCGAGATCCAGCCGTTGCTCAGCGCACCGATTGCCATGCCGACCGGAAGGGCCACGGTGATCCACTTCGGATCGATCATGCTGTCGCCGGTCTTCCAGTTGGCACCCAGGAAGTGCACCGGCACCCAGACGATCAAACCGTAGCGGGCGGCGTTCTGGAAACCCAGGGACACGGCGGCGATGATCAGGCGGAAGTTTTTCAGAACAGCTTTGTAGCGTTGCGCGGAGGTTTCGACTTCGTCATGGGCCACTTCATGGCTTTTGTCCTCGGCGTTGGCCACGCCCGTGTCGGCAGGCGGTTCGAAACCCAGGTCTTGCGGACGCTCGCGGGCCACCAGGTAGAAGATGATGCCGCCCGCCAGCATGAGCAATACGGGCAGGCGGAAGATCCAGCGCCACTCCAGATGCATCACCTCCAGCACGACGATCGAGGTCACGTAGGAAAGCACCGACGCGCAGCCGGCCGCGAACACATAAAAGCCGTAGACCTTGCCGCGTTCGCCCGCGCTCCACCAGTTGGAGATCAGCCGGCTGCCCGGTGCCCAGCCCAATGCCTGGAAGTAGCCATTGATGCCCCAGGGCAGGATCAGCCCGGCGAATCCGCTGGCGAAACTGGTCACCCAGTTGGCGCCACAGGACAGCACGGCGCCCATGGTCATGATGCGTCGACCACCGAACTTGTCGGCGAGGTTGCCGTTGATGGCCTGGCCAATGGCGTAGGCCCAGAGCATGGCGGCCGATGCCCAGCCAAGGTGCTCTTTGGTAAAGCCGAACTCGGCCTGGATACCGGGAATGGCGAAACCGAACGTTTGTCGCCCGGTATAGAAAAACAGATAGCAAAACATGGCTGCCAGCAGCATGCGCCACTGGGCGACGCGAAACGATGCGGTATGTACAGCGAGACCTGGCATGGCTTGGGCACGATTCATGATCTTTTCCTTATTCTTGTTCGGTCCCTGCGAGTTGCATCGCAGGGTGCACTCTTTTCAGGTGCAGCAGGAAATCGTCGCGGCTCGTTTCGCCGCTGGCAGGGTAGTGTCTTTGGGGGGCTGGCGAGCCCTAGGCCGCTCGTGAGCCGATGAAGTTCTTGCCGCGTGCGCCCAGCAGGGCGAAGTCGATCATGGTTTGGGCCTCTTCGGCCGTCACGCCGTAGTCGGCGAACTCGGTTTTCACCTCGAGGCTGTGCAGGAAGGCGCGCAAACGGGCCTGGGCTTTATCCAGGTCTGGCCCGAAAACCCGTTGCAGGGTCTTGTCGCGCGTTGCGTCGTGGCCCCAGGCAAGGCCCAGAACCAGTGGCAGGGTGAAGGAGCAGGCGATGCCGTGGGGCAGGCCGAAGCGCAAGGTCATCTCATAGGAAATGGAGTGGGCCAGTGCAGTCTTGGTGTTGGAGAACGCCATGCCGGCCTTGAGTGCGGCGAGGGCCATCCGTGAGCGCAGTTCCTGATTGGACAGGTCACTCCGCAGCAAGGGCAGGCATTCGAGGATGTCCTCGATGGCAGAGATGGCGAAGGTGTCGGAAAGCGGGTTGGCATTGATGTTCCAGATCGACTCCAGCGCGTGGGACAGTGCATCCAGCCCGGTGGAAACGGTGACGCTGGCCGGTACCGTGAGCATTAGTTGCGGATCGATGATCGCGACCTTTGGCCAGGTGCAGTCCAGGTGCAGGGAATACTTCTTGTGGTTGGCCGCGTCCCAGATCGTCGCCCAGGGCGTGACCTCACTGCCGGTGCCCGCCGTGGTCGGGGCAGCGATCAGCTGTTTACTGCGAACCGGAACGAAGGGTTTGCCGCTTGCCAGCAAGGCCAGCAGCTCATCGAAGCGACCTGACTCGGTGCCGACAATCAGTGCCTTGGCAGTGTCGATCGCACTGCCGCCACCGACGGCAATCACGGCGTGGCATTCGCCGGCCTCTTGCCAGAAACGTTCATAGGTCGCGCGAAGTTGCGCGACATCGGGATTGGGCTGGACATCTTCGATCACGTAGACCAGGCGGTCGCCCAGCAGCGCTTGAAGGCGATCCACCAGCCCCAGGCCACGGGCTTCGGGAAAGGTCACGACGGCAACGTTCTGGTGTTCGGTGATGGCGGCAAGCTCTTGCAGGCTGCCCCAGCCGAAGCGGGTATCCACTGGATTGTGAAATCGGGCGGTCATGGCGGGTCCTTGGTTTTTGTTGTTGGAAGTGACGCCATGCTCGCGGTCCACGGACCACTGCACAAATCGATAATTCGCAGGTTTGAATCGGCTGGGCCGATAATGGCCGGTAGCTGATGCTTCGCTTTTTCAATCCCAATAAAGAAACTACCTAGAACACTGCGGCAAATGCCGTTGCCGATGGGGTTCGTCTCAATATCCCGCTGGCGGGGGCTGCCCTAGGCTGTGTGCTTTTGGCAAACCGGTGGGCGGAGTCGCTATGCGTTTATTTGAACTGATCACTTTTACCGTGCGGGTGCGCACAGTGACTGATGCGCTGGTACGCATCGAGGCAGAGTTGGCGAAGCCGGAAGTCGGCGGGGTGTTGATGGGCTGCTGGGCCTCGGAAATCGGTCAGTTGAACCAGATCGCCGTACTGCGCGGCTACGCCGACGAACACCTGAGGCAAGCGGAGCGCGAGCGTTTCCTGCTGGGAGGCGGGGCGTTTGGTATCAACGAGTTGATCACCGATCTGCGCATCGAAAACTACACACTGTTTCCCTTCCTCGAACCCTTGAGCGCGGGCCAGCACGGTCCATTCTACGAACTGCGCGTCTATGACCTGGTCAGCAGCGGGTTGCAGCCCACCCTCGAGGGCTGGAGCAACGCCATCGAAGCGCGGACCGCCGAACAATATTCGCCGGTGTACGCGGCGTTCTACGCCACCGACGGCGCGCTGCCGCGCTATCTGCACATCTGGCCGTGGAGCACCCTGGAACAGCGCCTGCAAGTACGCACCCAGGCGGTCGCCGATGGCGTCTGGCCGCCGGAAAACTCCGGCCCGCAACTGCGCGACATGCGCTCGACGATCTACCTGCCCGCGACGTTCTCGCCCTTGCAATGACCCGCGCTCGGCTCGACCGTGGCTCAGAAACGATCCAGCCGGTACGGTGCAGTCGCCGGCAGGCCATGAGGCTGGGCCACGAGCAGCCGTCCGGCCTGGATTAGCGACGGACCGCCAATGGCCCTGTAAACTGGCCGCGCAAAGGCACCAGCCTCATCACTTCAAGCAAGAGAGTCCCCATGGCAAACCACGACCTGACCTTTACCCCCGACCCCGATGCGGATTCGATTTCCTCCGACGTCGTCGGTTTCGCCGGTGTGCTGGTCTCCACCCAGATCCCCACCCGCGCCGACGGCAGCCTGGAACTGGGCGACATCACCCTGCAAAGCGAATGCACCCTGCAAGCGCTGAAGGTCGCGCTGGAGCGTGCCGGCAGTTCCATGGACCGCGTGATGCACCTGACCATCTACCTCACCGACATGGCCGACCGCGCCGCGTTCAACGAAGTCTACAAGCGTTTTTTTGCCAAGCCATGGCCGGTTCGCGCCGCAGTTGGCGTGGCGTCCCTGGCGATTGAAGGGATGCGGGTGGAAGTGACGGCGATGGCGGCCAAGGGCTGATAGCCGCGATAGATGCAGTCCCCTGTGGGAGCGGGCTTGCCCGCGATGACGGAGTGTCAGTCGGCATTGATGTCGACTGAAATTGCGCAATCGCGGGCAAGCCCGCTCCCACAGTAGTTATTTGTTGAATCCGGAAATGGGCACATGTCCCGCTCCGCCAAAACACCACCCGGCAGCATTCGGGTGCCGGTCAGGCGTTTCGCCGCTACAATGCACGCCTCGACCGTGACAAGCCTGACTAAAAAAATTATGTCTTTGCCCAAACATCACCTGGAATTGCTCAGCCCTGCCCGCGATGTCGCCATTGCCCGCGAGGCCATCTTGCATGGCGCCGATGCCATCTACATCGGTGGCCCGAGCTTCGGCGCCCGCCACAATGCCTGCAACGAAGTGAGCGATATCGCCCAATTGGTGGAGTTCGCCCGTCGCTACCACGCCCGGGTGTTCACCACCATCAATACCATCCTGCACGACAACGAACTGGAGCCGGCGCGCAAGCTGATCCACCAGTTGTACGACGCTGGCGTCGATGCGCTGATCGTCCAGGACCTGGGGGTGATGGAACTGGACATTCCGCCGATCGAACTGCATGCCAGTACCCAGACCGACATCCGTACCCTGGAGCGGGCGAAGTTCCTCGATCAGGCCGGGTTCTCACAATTGGTGCTGGCCCGCGAGCTGAATCTCCAGGAGATCCGCGCCATCGCCGACGAAACCGACGCGGCCATCGAGTTCTTTATCCATGGCGCGTTGTGCGTGGCGTTTTCCGGTCAGTGCAACATTTCCCACGCGCAAACCGGGCGCAGCGCCAACCGTGGCGACTGCTCCCAGGCCTGCCGTCTGCCGTACACCCTCAAGGACGAAAAGGGCGGGGTGATCGCTTACGAAAAGCACCTGCTGTCGATGAAGGACAACAACCAGAGCGCCAACATCCGCGCCCTGGTCGAGGCCGGCGTGCGTTCGTTCAAGATCGAGGGCCGCTACAAGGACATGGGCTATGTGAAAAACATCACCGCCTACTACCGCCAGCGCCTCGACGCCGTGCTCGAAGACCGCCCGGACCTGGCCCGCGCATCCAGCGGCCGCACCGCGCACTTCTTCCTGCCCGACCCGGAAAAAACCTTCCACCGTGGCAGCACCGATTACTTCGTCACTGACCGCAAGATCGATATCGGCGCCTTTGACTCGCCGACCTTCACCGGTCTGCCAGTGGGTGTGGTCGAGAAAGTCGCCAAGCGTGACATGCAGGTCGTGACGCACGAGCCGCTGTCCAACGGCGACGGTCTCAACGTGCTGGTCAAGCGCGAAGTGGTGGGTTTCCGCGCCAACATCGCCGAACCCAAGGGCGAGTTCGAGGAGGACGGCGAGAAGCGCTATCGCTATCGCGTCGAGCCCAACGAGATGCCGGAGGGGATGTACAAACTGCGCCCCAATCACCCGCTGAATCGCAATCTCGATCACAACTGGCAACAGGCGCTGCAAAAGACCTCAGCCGAGCGTCGCATCGCCCTGAACTGGGTCGCTCGCCTGCGTGAAGACCAGTTGGAACTGACCGCTACCAGCGAAGAGGGCATCAGCGCCAGCGTCACCCCGGCTGGCCCGTTCGGCGCCGCCAACAAGCCGGAACAGGCGCTGGAGCAATTGCAGGATCTGCTCGGCCAACTGGGTACCACGCAGTACCACGCCATCGATATCAAGCTGGACGCGCCGCAGGCGTACTTCATCCCGAACTCGCAGCTCAAGGCCTTGCGCCGTGAAGTGATTGAAGCCTTGACCGAGGCGCGGATCGCCGCCCACCCGCGTGGCAGCCGCAAGGCCGAGACCACGCCGCCGCCGGTGTACCCGGATTCGCATCTGTCGTTCCTGGCCAACGTCTACAACCAGAAAGCCCGGGACTTCTATCACCGCCATGGCGTCAAGCTGATCGACGCGGCCTACGAGGCCCACGAGGAAACCGGCGAGGTGCCGGTGATGATCACCAAGCATTGCCTGCGTTTCTCCTTCAACCTGTGCCCGAAACAGGCCAAGGGCGTGACTGGCGTGCGCACCAAGGTTGCGCCGATGCAGCTGATCCACGGCGATGAAGTGTTGACGCTGAAGTTCGACTGCAAGCCTTGCGAGATGCACATCATCGGCAAGATGAAGGGCCATATCCTCAACTTGCCGCAACCGGGCAGCGTGGTCGGTCACATCAGCCCCGAAGACCTGCTCAAGACCATCCCGCGCGCGCCGCACTGAGTGGCAGGCGAGTGCGTCGCAACGGCGCACTCAGCTGTTCCTGCTTGAAACCTGCTTTTGCTGAAGTCTGGACGCTGGCGACAAGCGTGGAGCTGGCGGTCGACACTATCCGCAGGTGTCGGCGACGGCCTTTTCAGCGCGTTTGAATTCCTGTTTGACGTCGGTGGGGATGCGTTGCTTTTTCAGTTCCTGACCGAGGAAAGGTTGTTCGCCTCGGGACTGGACCTCAGCGTCCTCGGCCGATATCTGCGCCTCGATGGCAGCGGCGTGCTTGTCGATGACGGCATCGACCTCGGCTTCATTCCTGGCGGTATCGAGTGCCATGACCAACTGGCCGGCCTCGGCTTTTTCGGCTTCGGCATAGGCTTCGACCGACAACCCGGAGGCCAGGGCTCGCGCCTGGGTTTCCAGGCTATTGAGATGCTCCCGGGCGGCCTTGCAGACTGCTTCCTGTCGCTGGTCCTGGATGTGCTCCCAGGTGTTCAACCCATAAATCGCGGCCCCGAGTACCAGA
The DNA here is from genome assembly GCF_054668325.1 of Pseudomonas sp. S2_F07. NCBI lineage: Bacteria > Pseudomonadati > Pseudomonadota > Gammaproteobacteria > Pseudomonadales > Pseudomonadaceae > Pseudomonas > Pseudomonas sp. S2_F07. The sequence continues at coordinate 1,128,834 of NZ_CP162758.1, read as the reverse complement.
AGGGTTGCAGCGGCCCCCAGTAATTTGCCTTTCACTTTTGGCGCCCTCAAATGGCAAGGGAAGGGTGTTGCATAAACGATTCCCGATTCAATTCGAGTAAGCAAAAGCGTAGCAGAGCTGTTCGGGGTGAATGTGCGCCGATAGCACCCCGAGATTCGGCTCGACACTAAGCGTCTGTTTTAATAAACAATTTTTTTTGTTTGGGCTTCCCAGATGAAGGAAAAGTTGGTAAATTTGCGCCCACTCTTGCAGCGGTCCTCAGGGAACCAGTCGTGCAGGCAGGCAACAGGTCTTGTTGCCACTCAAGAAAGCGAGTGCCAGGCACTCATTGCAACAGATACAGGGGCGTCGCCAAGCGGTAAGGCAGCAGGTTTTGATCCTGCCATGCGTTGGTTCGAATCCAGCCGCCCCTGCCATTTTTTATTCCTGCCTAATCAGAAAACACTCTACCGACGGTAATTATTCGTCGATTCATTGTTTTTTGCCTCCCGTTCCCCGCTAGCACTGGCGCCACTACCGAAAGCGCTCCGGGATGGCCTCGGCAAACGGATACCAGGAAAAGTACGGCCTTGCCTCGTCGATCACCCGCTTGACCGAGGGCCTTTGGGTCAACCTGTCGAAATAAGCACTCAAGTGGCGATGTTCGGCGGGAAACGGCACGAGGGTACTGGCATAGAACAGCGCCGGGGCGGCGGCGCAATCGGCCATGCTGAATGCGGCGCTGGCTGCCCAGGTGTTTGCGGCCAACTGACGTTCAAGCATGCCGTACGCCGTCAACAGCGCGGCGCGTTCGCGGGTCAGGTCGCCGTTTGCGGCATTGATTCGGTCAGCGACGATCTTCTGCATCGGCACCTGGACGTGCAGGTCGAAAAAGCGATCCCACAGGCGGACTTCCAGCGCGGTTTCCCAATCATCCGGAATCAGATGTGCCTGGCCGGGGTGAAGCCGGTCCAGGTACTCAATGATCACACTCGACTCGGGTACGTCCCGTTGGCGGTCGTGATCGCGGATCACCGGGAATTTGCAGAGTGGCCAAAGTGCTTGTAGCTCGGCCCTGTCAGCCTCGTCTCCCAGGTCGATGATCCTTTTTTCAAACTCGATTTCCAGTTCATAGAGCGCGATGAGCGCTTTGTGGCAGAACGATGAGAGCGGATGGAAATAAAGAGTCAGCGGCATCCTTCAATTCCTCGGTGAGATGAAAACCAGTTGATTATCCGTCGCCATCGGCCAAGGCGCGAGGGGCTCCATTCTGGTGTTTTTTGCGTTTCAGCGACGCCAGATGAAACGCGCCAGCAGCGCATCGATGCTGAACTTGCCGGCGCCCGACAGCAGCAGCGGCGTGAGGGCCACAAGGTAGATCAGGGGCAGCTTGAAGTTGCCGTAACCCTTGTTGCTGATGGCATAGCCTTGGGCGAGTTCACTGAGGCTGTGCCAGTCGGCGGGCCAATGCACGGCGGCAGTTGCGACGAGGGTCACCACCATCAGGCTCAACGCCGAAAAACGTGTGCCCAGGCCCACCAGCAAGGTCAAGGCGAAGATCAGCTCCGCCCACATCGACAGTTCCCAGTTCAGCGTCGCTGGAAGGTGGTCGAACGGAAAAGGGAAGCGCGCCTGGATATCGGCGAACCAGTTCTCGCCGTTGTATTTTTCCAGGCCGGACTCGAGGAATTCCCAGGCGAGGAACACCCGCAACGCCAGGGGGGCAACCCAGTCGCCGGCACGGTCGAGGTTCAGGTGCAGGCCTTTGACGGTCGAAGAAATGGAGGTGCTCATGGACGTTGCTCTCTTTCAGGTCGGGGGAGGTGGGGCAACGACATGCCCCGTGAGTTGAGCGCTTTGATCGGCGTGGCCAATCGACAGGCGCATTTCATCAACGGGGTGTATCAGCGGTGTGTCGTTATGACGGGGTTTTGAGTGCGGGGTGTGTCTGGGGCGGGGTTGTATACATTGGGATACGTAACCGCCACTCCAGTGGGAAAGAGCCTGCCCGGGGCAGCGATCCGACGATGGCGGAGTGTCAGGCGCGATGGACGTTGGATGGAAAGGCCTCTTCGCGAGCAGGCTCGCTCCCACAGGGAAATTGCTATACATTTTCCGGCCGCCCCCTGCATGGTGATACTGCTTCATGTCCCTCGCGCTCGAACGTCTAGTCGCTGGCACGCCAATCCCTTTCGCCGGCAATCGTGTCACTGTCGTCAGCCCCGAACTGGCGCAACGTTTCCAGCCCGGTGATCACCTGCTGGTGGAGCAGGTCAGTGGCGAGTTGCTGCTGATCCCCGTGGCGGACCAGCAAGCGGCCAACGTCGCGATCGAGCGCGCCCAGGCGGCATTCACCGCGCTATCGGCGGTGTCTGACCAGGCGATCAGCGCTTTCTTCGACCTGTTTGCCCAACGCCTGGAAACCCCGGAATGCTGGGCCTTGATCGAAGCTGCCAACCTGGCCGACATCGAACGGGCCAAGGCGCGCGGTCGCTCGACCACCCGGTTGCTGGCCGATGAGCGCATGCGTCGCGACATGATCGCCGGCCTGCGCGCCTGGCGTGATGCGGCGGCCAGCCGTGGCAAGGTGATCAGTTGCGTCGAGCACGATGGCTGGAAGGTCGAGCAAGTGGTCTCGCCGTTGGGCATCGTCGCGTTCGTCTTCGAAGGCCGTCCGAATGTGTTTGCTGACGCGGCCGGTGTGTTGCGCACCGGCAACACCGCCGTGCTGCGCATCGGCAGTGATGCGTTGGGCACGGCCCAGGCGATCGTCACCCATGCACTGAACCCTGCACTAAGTGACGCCGGCTTGCCGGTCGGTGCCGTATCGCTGGTGGAAAGTGTCAACCACGCCGCCGGTTGGGCGATGTTCGCCGACCGGCGCCTGTCATTGGCGGTGGCCCGTGGTTCGGGTCGTGCCGTCAGCCAGTTGGGCAGCATCGCCCAGCAGGCCGGCACGGCGGTCAGCCTGCACGGCACCGGTGGTGCGTGGCTGATCGCCAACACCGATGCCGACGCCCCGCGCTTTGCCGCCGTGGTGCGCAACTCCCTGGACCGCAAAGTCTGCAACACCCTGAACGTCTGCCTGATTCACCGCGACCGCGCCGCTGAACTGGTGCCGCTGTTCTTGGGCGCGCTCAAGCAGGCCGGCGCCGCACGGGGGCAGGGCTGCAAGCTGCACATCGTCGAAGGCAGCGAGTCGTGCCTGCCGCAAGACTGGCTGGCTGCAACGGTCCAGGTGTACCGCGCCGAAGGCTATCAGGGCGAAGCGCAGGCCGAGCCGTTGCCGGAAGATCAATTGGGTCGTGAGTGGGAGTGGGAAGAAACCCCGGAAGTCAGTCTGAAGATTGTCGACGACCTGGACGATGCCATTACCTTGTTCAATCGTTATAGCCCGCAATTCACGGTGTCTTTGATCAGTGACAGTGCCGAGGTCCAGGAGCGTTTCTACAACGCGGTCAACGCGCCTTTTGTCGGCAATGGCATCACCCGTTGGGTCGACGGCCAGTACGCGCTGAACAAGCCGGAACTGGGGCTTTCGAACTGGGAGAGCGGGCGCCTGTTTGCTCGCAGTGCGATTCTCTCCGGCGATGGTGTGTTCACCATTCGTAGCCGCATGACCCAGGTCGATCTGGGCGTCAAACGCTAAACCCTGTGGGAGCAGGCTCGCTCCCATATCCGGTTTTCGTTCCAGCATAAAAAAGGCCTGCTCCTTATCGGGAGCAGGCCTTGTTTATCTATAAGTCAGTAATGACTCATTTCAATTAGTAGAACCGGTCAATCACCCGAACTTCGTTCTGATTCTGCATCGAGGCCCAGGCCTGTTTCAGGGTTTGCAGAACATTACCGATGAAGTCCTTGTCGGCTGCGGCCTTCTTGCCGACATAGCCCTGGCCGCGACGGTACATCTTCAGTCGGGCCAGCAGGTTCTGGTTGTTCTGGTCGAACTCTGCTTCATGGGCGTGCGGCGACAGGCAGTCGATATGAACCTGGCCACATTTGCTGATCCAGAGAATATGGTTGTCGTGGCTGTCTTTCTTTGCAGCGAAGATACGAGCCAGTTCATCGATAGTTGGTTGATTGTTCAGATTCATCATAAAGCCCCTTGACCAATTGGTGATCTTTCAAAGTTGATTCGCTAATACAGGTAGCCCATCGGTTAGTTGATCCCTGGCACCGAAACCAGGACGTCAGCGTTCGGCCGCCTTATCGGGCGGGGTCCTGCGTCTGTTGCATGTAGTCGTGTTGAATAACTGCTACGCAATAGCGTCACAACGAAGAGAAGCGGCGAAAACCTTAAGGCCACTGCCGACGTTTTCAAGGTCGGCCACAAGCTTCATGAGGATTGCTCGCCAAGTCTTCTCGCCCTTGTACTGGACGTTCAGGCCAGGTCAGCTTCTTCAATCTGCCTTGTGGGCAGCGTGTATCCGGGAAAAACAGCTCGGCGGTCAGACGAGCTTGCTCAAACGTGTTGCCTGTACTCCCGATCGGGGAGACGTCTGCATCATGCAAGGGCAAATCGGAGGCGTCAACGGTTTTGTAGTGAATATTTTCAGTCACTACATATTGTCGGACAAAGCTGTTGGGAATTAGCAGGCGGAGTCGAAGGTGTGTCGGTCAGGACGACAGGGACGGACACTCAAAGCGGTAAAAAGTGCAGGGATAGCGGTCAACCACCTGCTGATGCAAGGTGAAACCGTCAACGTTGAGCCCCGGCATCACGGCGGCCCAGAACTGGCGTGCTGGCTGGTTCGCCTCGATGTGGAAAATCTGCCATTGACCGGGGAATTGACTCAAGAGGGTGGAAACGACAAATCGCGCGACACCCTGGCCACGGAAGCGTCGGCTGACAAACAGATAGCCGATGTTGTAGTCGGCACCGGGTAGATGGACCTGGTTATCCACGGTGACGAAGCCGGCCAGTTCACCGTCGACCTTGATCAGGAAGGGGCGGGTGGCCGGGTTTCGCCAGTAGTCGGGCATGGGCAGGATGTTGAACAAACCGTATTCGCCCAGTTTCAGCGGCAACCATTCGCTGAAGTCGTAGGTGTAGAACTGCATCAGGTTCTCGATGGTTTCCAGTTCATCGCGTTGGGCGGCGTGCAGTTCTATCGAAGGCATTCGAAGTGGCTCCTGATCGGCCAAGGGACACAACTGATTATGGCCGGCGTCGCACGATCCGTGGCGAGGGAGCTTGCTCCCGCTGGACCGGTCCGCGTTCGGGCGCAGCAATCCCATTCACGTTGTTGGAGAGAAGGGCCGCTTTGCGGCCCAACGGGAGCAAGCTCCCTCGCCACAGGGTTCGCTGTAAGGTCTAGGTTTTGCTTGCCGGTTTTGCCCTGCGCTTGGTGCCGCTTGCTGGTTTACGCGGGGCGCCTTTTCGTTTTTTCTTCCAGGGGGCTGCAGCGGAGCCGCCGGGCGGTGGGCCGCTGATGGTCAGGCTCAGCCCGGCACAGCGACTGACCTGCTTGCTCATCCAGGCGGCCTGTTTGGTGACGAACTCTTCCAGGCTCATTTCGCCGCTTTGCACCATGTCCAGGGCCTGCTCCCAGATCGCCGTGGTACCCGGATCGGCGATGGCCCGCGGTACCGCGTCGATCAGGCTGAACGCGGCCGGCGTGGCGGCCAGGGCCTTGCCGTTCTTGACCAGGTAACCACGGTCGAGCAGGCCCTGGATGATCGACGCACGGGTCGCTTCGGTGCCGATGCCGGTGGTGTCCTTGAGCTTTTGCTTGAGCAGCGGGTCTTTCACCAGTTTGGCGACATTCTTCATGGCCTTGATCAGGTCGCCTTCCGTGAACGGCTTTGGCGGTTGCGTCCACAGGTCCTTGAATTGCACGCCGGCCACTGTGCAATCGATGCCTTCGGCCAGGTTGGGCAGTGTCTGCGGTGCCGGGGCTTCGCGCCCCTTGGCCGGAGCCAGCGCTTCGGGCAGGGCGCGTTTCCAGCCCGGCTCGATGATCTGCTTGCCGACAGCGCGCAGGGCCTCGCCGGCACAGTCGAAGTCGGCCTGGGTGCGATCGTATTCGTGATTGGGCAGGAACTGCGCCAGGTATCGGGCGCGGATCAGGGTGTAGACCGCACGCTGTTTGCCCGCCAGCTTGTCGAGATTCTTCGCCGCAGCGGTGGGGATGATGCCGTGGTGGGCGCTGACCTTGGCATCGTTCCAGGCCCGTGAGCGCCGTTGCGGATCAAGATGATCGTGCAAGGCGTTCAGCGCTGGATCGGCCTGGCGCAGTGCCGCCAGAATGGCCGGTGCCTCGCTGTGTTGACTGATGGGCAAGTAGCCGCAATCACTGCGCGGATAGGTGATGACTTTGTGGGTTTCGTAGAGCGCCTGGGCGATGTCCAGGGTTTCCTGGGCGCCGAGGCCGAGCTTCTTCGAGCAGACTTCCTGCAGGGTGCCCAGGTCGAACGGCAGCGGGGCCACTTCGCGCATCCGTTCGGTGCGCAGCTTGATCACCCGCGCACAGGCCGCGCCGCTCATGGCGGCCGCCGCTTGTTGCGCCAATGCCTGGTTCAGGCAGCGGTCCTGATCGTCGCAAAGCTGCGACGGCGCGCGCCATTGCGCAGTGAACGCGGTGCCGTTGTGCTGTAACTGCACGTCGATGGCCCAATAGGGGACGGGCACAAAGTCGGCAATGCTGCGATCGCGATCCACCACCAGGCGCAAGGTCGGCGTTTGCACCCGGCCCACCGGCAACACGCCTTGATAGCCGGACTGGCGCCCCAGCAGGGTGAACAGCCGACTCATGTTCATGCCGATCAGCCAGTCGGCCCGGGAACGCCCCAGCGCCGAGTGATAGAGGCTGAAGGTCTCGCTCCCCGGTTTGAGCGCCGCGAGGGCCTTGCGAATGGACGCATCGTCCAGCGCCGACAACCAGAGCCGGCGGATCGGCCCGCGATAGCGGCAATGTTCCACCAGTTCCCGGGCGATCATCTCGCCCTCGCGGTCGGCGTCCGTGGCGATGATCAGTTCGCAGGCTTCACCGAGCAGGCGCTTGACCGCCTTGTACTGGCTGGCGGTACGCGGCTTGACGGTCATTTTCCATTTTTCGGGAATGATCGGCAGGTCCGCCAGCACCCAGCGCTTGTAGCGCGCGTCGTAGGCATCCGGCGGTGCGGTTTCCAGCAGGTGGCCGATGCACCAGGTCACCGTGACGTCCGTTCCCAGCCAGCAGCCATCGCCCCGGCGCCGGGCGCCGAGGACTGCCGCGATGTCTTTGGCCTGGGAAGGTTTTTCACAGAGGTACAGCCGCATAACCACCATCGTCGATCAATGTGCCAAGGCTGCACAGAATGGCGCTTGACGGGCGATGGAGCAATCTTTATCTGTATGGATGTACAGCTTTGTGTGTCGCTCCCGTTCGGCTGCGAAGCAGTCGCGAGGGTAAAACTTGGGTTATACCTGATAAATCGTGGTTTCAGGTTTTGGGGCTGCTGCGCAGCCCATCGCGGGCCAGCCACGCTCCCACATCGATTTGCAGGTCCATCACCGTCATGAGGAACGTTTTCCATGAAAAGCTCCGGTCCTAGTCCTGTCATCACCATCGCCGAGCAGCCTGGCTGTCTGCTGGTGAGATTTCACGGTATTCAAGTGGCCGCCTCGGCGCGGGCCCTGGTGTTGCTGGAGGCCAACTACCCGCCGGTGTACTACGTGCCGCGAGAGGACATCGACGAGAAGTATTTCGCCCGCACCGACCACACCAGTTATTGCCCGTACAAAGGCGATGCCAGCTATTTCAGCCTGCAGGTACCGGGGCATGAAAGCGCCAACGCGGTGTGGAGTTACGAAGACCCCAAGGTGTCGGTGGAGCAAATCCGCGGTTACCTGGCGTTCTATCCGGATCAAGTGAAGTTCGAACTGCTTGATGCCGAAGTTTGATTGGAGCTGATCGCCGCGACGAGGGAGCCCGCTCCCTCGTCGTCAGGCATTGCTTCAGTTCTTGTCGAGATCGACGTTGCGCGTCTCACGCAGACAAATCATCCCCACCACCAGGCTCACCCCGGTGATCACCACCGGGTACCACAGCCCGTAGAAGATGTCCCCGGTGTACACCACCAACGCGAACGACACGGTCGGCAGGAAACCGCCGAACCAGCCGTTGCCAATGTGGTAGGGCAGGGACATCGAGGTGTAGCGGATGCGGGTCGGGAACAGTTCGACCATCAACGCCGCCAGCGGGCCGTAGCACATCGCGGAGATGATGATCAGTGCGACGATCAGCGCCACGATCATCGGTTTGTTGATCTGCTGCATGTCCGCCTGTTGCGGGTAGCCGGCGAGGGTCACGGCACCGCGCAGGGCGGCTTCGTCGAACCCGTCGATCTTCACGTCACCGACGCTCACCTGCACGCCACTGCCGGCCGGGGCCGCTGCGCTTTGGTACGGCAGGCCCTGCTTGACCAGGAAGGTCTTGACCTTGTCACAGGGGCTGTCGAATTTCGCCTTGCCCACCGGGTCGAACTGGAAGGTGCAGGTGGCGGGGTCGGCCATCACGGTGATCGGTGCCTGGCGGCTGGCCTGGTCGATGGCCGGGTTGGCGTAGTGGGCCAGGGTCTTGAAGATCGGGAAGTACAGCGCGGTGGCCAGCATCAGGCCGATCATCAGCACCGGTTTACGCCCGACCTTGTCCGACAGCCAGCCAAAGAAGATGAAAAACGGGGCACCAATGGTCACGCTGACAATCAGCAGACCGTTGGCCACCGCCGGGTCCATTTTCAGGAACTGGGTGAGGAAGAACAGCACATAGAATTGCGCGGCGTAGAAGGTCACCGCTTGCCCGGCATTGATGCTGAACAGGGCGATCAACACCACCTTGAGGTTTTCCCATTTGCCGAAGGAGTCGCGAATCGGCTGTTTGCAAAGCTTGCCTTCTTCTTTCATTTTCACGAAGGCCGGCGACTCATGCAGGCTCATGCGAATCCAGGTCGAGATGCCCAGCAGCACGATGGAAAACAGGAACGGAATGCGCCAGCCCCAGACTTCGAACTGATCGCCGGTAAAGTAGCGGCAACCCAGCACCACCAGCAGCGACAGCAGCAGGCCGAGGGTCGCGGTGGACTGAATCCAGCTGGTGTGGAAGCCACGCTTGCCGATGGGCGCGTGCTCGGCGACATAGGTCGCGGCGCCACCGTATTCACCGCCCAGGGCCAGGCCCTGGAGCATGCGCAGCACCACCAGGATGATCGGCGCCGCGATGCCGATGCTGGCGTAGGTTGGCAGCAGCCCGACGCAGAACGTCGCCAGGCCCATGAGGACGATGGTGGCGAGGAAGGTGTACTTGCGCCCGATCATGTCCCCCAACCGCCCGAACACCAGCGCGCCGAACGGCCGGACGATGAAGCCGGCGGCGAAGGCCATCAACGCAAAGATAAACGCCGTGGTGTCGTTGACCCCGGCGAAAAACTGTTTGCTGATGACCGCCGCGAGGGCGCCATAGAGGAAAAAGTCGTACCACTCGAAGACCGTCCCCAAGGACGAGGCGAAGATGACTTTCTGGGTTTCCTGGCTGGTGCCCGCGCTGCGCACGGCCTCCAGGGTTTGAACGTTCTCTGACATACCGGTATCCCTCACAGTGATTGTTTTTGTTGTTCCACTGGTGTTGCGTGTTCCTTGCAGGGGTGATGCTCGATGTCCGTGAATCTAATGCGGTCCTTGTGGGAGCGGGCTTGCTCCGGGCGGCGTTCCGACGAAAGCGTCGTGCCATTCAACATCAATGTGAATGATCCACCGCCTTCGCGAGCAAGCCCGCTCCCACAGTTGATGTGTTTACAGAAGGGTTGAGGATCATCTGCGCAGCCTTCTCGGCAATCATCAACGTCGGCGAGCAGGTGTTGCCCGAGGTGATGCGCGGCATGATCGACGCATCGGCAATGCGCAGGCCGGGGATGCCATGGACCTTGAGTTGCGCATCGACCACGGCGTCGGCGTCATTGCCCATGCGGCAGGTGCCCACCGGGTGGAAAATCGTGGTGCCGATCCGCGCGGCGGCTTCGTGCAGTTGATCCTCGCTTTGCAGGCTGTCGCCGGGCAGGTATTCCACCGGTTTGAAGGCGCGCAGGGCCGGGGCGGCGACGATGCGCCGGGTCAGGCGAATGGCGTCGGCGGCGACCCGCAGGTCTTCCGGGTGGCTGAGGTAGTTGGGTTGAATCAGCGGGGCTTCTTGCGGGTCGGCGGAGCGGATGTCCACCCGGCCACGGCTTTGCGGACGCAGATCGCAGACCGATGCGGTGAACGCCGGGAAAGCATGCAGCGGTTCGCCAAAGCGCTCCAGCGACAGCGGCTGTACGTGGTATTCGAGGTTGGCTGTCGTCTGCTCCGGCCCCGAGCGGGCAAAGGCGCCCAATTGGCTCGGCGCCATGGACAGCGGGCCGCTGCGGTCATACAGGTAGCGCAGGCCCATGCCCATCTTGCCCCACAGGCTGCCGGCAATCTGGTTCAGGGTGCGGGCATTTTCCAGCTTGTAGATCAGCCGCAGTTGCAGGTGATCCTGCAGGTTGCCACCGACGCCGGGTAGTTCATGGGCGACGCCGATTCCCAGCCGTTCCAGCAGCGGGCGCGGGCCGATGCCGGAGCGTTGCAGGATGCTGGGCGAACCGATGGAGCCGGCACACAGGACGATCTCCTTGCGCGCCTTGAAGGTTCTCGCCTGGCCTTGCCAGCGTGCGCTGACCGCCGAGGCGCGGCCATTGTCCAGCAACACGCGGTCGACTTCGACACCGGTCAGTACGGTGAGATTGGGGCGCTGGCGAATGGGTTTGAGAAAGGCCTTGGACGCGTTCCAGCGGATGCCGGCCTTCTGGTTGACCTGGAAATAGCCGCAACCTTCGTTGTCGCCCTGGTTGAAGTCATCGATGCTGGCGATGCCGCTTTGCTCGGCGGCGCTGCGAAACGCATCGAGAATCGGCCATGACAGGCGCTGGCGTTCGACCCGCCATTCGCCCGCGGCGCCGTGGAATTCGGCGGCGCCGGCAAAGTGGTTTTCACTCTGTTTGAACAGCGGCAACACGTCTTGCCAGCTCCAGCCAGGGTTGCCGTCGGCGGCCCAGCGGTCGTAGTCGCCGGCCTGGCCGCGCATGTAGATCATGCCGTTGATCGAGGAGCAGCCGCCCAGCACCTTGCCGCGCGGGTAGCTCAGGGCGCGGCCTTGCAGGCCCGGTTGCGCTTCGGTCTTGAAGCACCAGTCGGTGCGCGGGTTGCCGATGCAGAACAGGTAGCCCACGGGGATGTGAATCCACGCATAGTTGTCGCGGCCGCCGGCCTCGAGCAGCAACACGCGATGCTGCGCATCAGCCGACAGTCGATTGGCCAGCAGACACCCGGCCGGCCCGGCACCGACCACGATGTAATCGTATTCATCCAGGGGAGTCTGCATCCCTGACCTCGTGTTGTTGTTCTTGTTGTCTGTCATCCTAGTTGTTAGCTTTCGTCAAAAGAATGTTAGTTTTTGCGCAGCCGCTGTGCGTTTTTAAACAGCGTTCCGAACGGCAACGAACAAGGACGCTTCATGTTCGACTGGAATGACCTGCGTTTTTTTCTCGAATTGCAGCGCAGCGGGCGTTTGCTCACGGCTGCCCGTCGCCTGAACACCACCCACGCCACCGTGGCGCGGCATATCGAGGCCATCGAAAAAAGCCTCGGTACGGCGTTGTTCGTCCAGCATGCCCAGGGTTACGAGATGACCCCGGCGGGCGAGGCGTTGCTTAAACACGCCGAGGCGATGGAGAACGTGGCACTGCTGGCCCAGGAGGAAATCACCCAGTCCACCGCGCCGTTGGGCAAGATCCGCGTCGGGGTAACGGAAGGGCTGGGCATCATGTTCCTGGCCAGTCGCATGAACGGTTTGTTCGAGCGCTATCCGGGGCTGGAGGTGGAGTTGGTGGCGGTGCCGCGTTTTGTCAGCATCCTCAACCGCGAGGCGGAAATCAGCATCCACCTCGAACGCCCGGCCGCCGACATGCTGGTCACCCGTAAACTCACCGATTATCGCCTGGCGCTCTATGCCAGTCAGGACTACCTCGACCGTTCACCGCCGTTGCGCACTCGTGAGGATCTGGGACGCCATGCGTGGATCGGCTATGTCGACGATCTGCTGTTCAGCCAGGAATTGATGTTCCTCAATAGCTTCTGTCGCAACCCGCGGGTGGTGTTTCACAGCACCAGCGTGATCGCCCAACAGCAGGCGGCGCGCTCAGGCCTGGGGATTGCCGTGCTGCCGTGCTACATGGCCAGTGCCGATCCCGGTCTGGTGCCATTGTTGCCGGACGAAAGCATCCAGCGCAGCTACTGGATCAGCACCCGCCGGGAGCTGCACAAATCGGTGCGGTTGCGGGTGTTGTGGGATTATGTGGTGGAGTTGTGTGAGCGGGAGCAACCCCTGTTGTTCGGCGAAAATCCCCCGTAGGAGCTGCCGCAGGCTGCGATTTTTTGACCTTGAAACATCAGAATCAAAAGATCGCAGCCTGCGGCAGCTCCTACGGTCGGCGGTGTTTCAAGGCGTGATTTCGAACGCCGTGCTGGCCAGCCGTTCACCATTCACCATGATGTGTACGGTGTGAACGCCCGCATAATGCCGGCGGGTGGTGAGTTCCTTGATCTGCTGGCCACGACAGACGGCTTCGACGGCGTTACCAGGCAGCGTCAGCGCCTTGAGCTTGAACACCTTCGCCGAAGTGCTGCCGTTGGCCTTGACGTAATCGATGGCGTAGTCGATCACCAGGCGTTGACTGCTTTCTACCGTGGATTTGACGGCAAACGACAATGTGATCTTTTCTCCCAGGCCAATCACCGGCGGTTCGACTTTCACATCAACGATCTCGACCTCAGGCTTGCCGCCCGCGCCGATGATCGCCAGTGCCCGCCGGTTGCCCTGTTTGATCAGGCTGCGCAGGGCGTGTTTGGCGATCCATGCGGTGTGCCGGTTGTCCAGCGACCAGCCTTCGATCAGGTCCAGCACCCAATCGGGATGATCCTTGGTGATGTCGTTGAGGTGGTTAGCCACGGATTTGCGCACGTACAGACTGGTGTCGGCCTTGAGGTTGTCGAGGATGTTCGCGGCCAGTGTCGGATCGGCCTGGATGGTCTCCAGCCGGAATGACCAGGGCAGGCGTGGCCGGCATCCTTCGCTGGCCAGGCGCCGTACATGCTCGTTGTCGTCCAGCGACCAGGCATGCATCAGCTTGAGCGAACGCTCGAGGTCACGGCGCAGAAAGTGACGGATTGCGAACTCCGAAGAGCCAAAAGCGGTGAAGTACTTCAGCGCGTCCATCGACTGCTCGAACGCATGGGCGCCGTAACTGGCGACGTAGTGCGGCAGGCACATGCTGACGAAGCCGCTGTTCAGGCGCGGTGCGAGGGCGCGCAGCACCTGCAGCGATGCCTCGTAGTCCAGGGGCAGTACGGCGTGCAGGCTCTCGCTGACCCGGGCCATGCGCTGCATGACGCTGAGATCCGCCAGGCCGGACCGGGCCAGCTTCAGGAAGCGTGCGGCCTCGAATGGCGGATAGACCGCGGTCATTTCGCTGGCGATGTGCTGGAGGCGCTCGGTGTTGAAGATTTCCTTGAGGGTGGGGGCAGGTTGGTCAGTCATGGTGGTCCCTTTGAAGTTGTGGTTATTCCATCACACCGCGTTATCGTTCTTCGTCGGAACGCCGCCCGGAGCAAGCCCGCTCCCACAAGGGGGCTCTGCCAGACTCAATATTTGTGAGCACCTCAGATCCAGTGGGGGAGCGGGCTTGCTCCGGGCGGCGTTCCGACGAAGAGGCCCGAATAGTCACCTCAATTCTTGCCCGCTTGCTCCTGCAGTTGATCCGACTCGAACAACCTGGCCAGTTCGACCCGCGCTTCCTGCGCCGTCTGCATCACTTTCACCGCGTCGTCATACACCGCATGCTGGGCTTCAAGCACCTCTTCGTCGTGCTGCTTGAAGCGTTTGATCCGCGCATCCGCCTGGGCCTGGGTCAGCCCCAGGCCGATCAGGGTTTGCCGGCTCATTTCCAGGCTCGAATAAAAGGTTTCGCGCACGGCGTGGGCGCCGACGTCCATCAGCCGGTGTACATGCTGGCGGTTACGGGCCCGGGCGATGATTTTCATGTGCGGGTAGAGCTTGCGCACCAGTTCCGCGGTCTTGATGTTGGTGTCCGGGTCATCGGTGGCGATCACGAAATACTCCGCTTCCCCGACCTTGGCCGCGTTGAGGATTTCCGGGCGCATCGGGTCGCCGTAGAACACTGGCACGCCACCAAAGCTGCGGGACAGTTCGATGGTTTCCACCGAGGTGTCGAGGGCCACGAACTTGATGTTCTGTGCGCGCAGAATCCGCGCAACGATCTGGCCCATGCGACCCATGCCGGCGATCACCACCCGTGGCGCGTCGGCGTCGATTTCGCGGAACTTCTCCGGCACTTCCACCGGTTGCACCTTCGGGCTGACCAAGCGTGCGCAAAGTAGCAGCAACAGCGGCGTCACGGCCATGGACAGGGTGATGGTCAGCACCAGCAAGTCATACAGTCCGGTGGCGAACAGCCCGTGGTCGCGACCGATCTTGAACACCACAAAGGCAAATTCACCACCGGCCGCCAACACGATGCCCAAGCGGATCGCACTGACCTTTTTCAAGCCTCCGGCCAGGCGACCGACCAGGAACAGCAGCGGCAGTTTGATCGCGATCAGCAGCAGGGTCAGGCCCAGCACCGCCACCGGCATGCTCAGCAACAGGCTCAGGTTTGCGCCCATGCCGACGCTGATGAAAAACAGCCCCAGCAACAGGCCCTTGAACGGTTCGATCTGGGCTTCCAGTTCATGGCGATACTCGGAGTCCGCCAGCAGCAGGCCGGCGAGGAAGGCGCCCAGGGCCATGGAAATGCCGACCAGCTCCATCAGCCATGCCGTGCCGATCACCACCAGCAACGCCGTGGCGGTGGAGACTTCAGGCAATGCGGTCTTGGTCACCACGCGAAACACCGGCCGCAGCAGATATCGCCCGCCGATCACCACCACGGCGATGCTGGCCAGCACTTGCAGGCCGTGGTTCAGGTTTTCGCTGGCGCTGGTGCTGTGATCGCCACCGGCAAGCAACGGCACCATGGCGATCAAGGGGATGGCGGCGATGTCCTGAAACAACAGGATCGCGAATGCCAGCCGCCCGTGGGGGCTGGTCAGTTCCTTGCGTTCAGCCAGGCTTTGCAGGCCGAACGCCGTGGACGATAGCGCCAGGCCCAGGCCCAGGACGATCGCGGTGTTCAACGGCTGGCCAAACAGCCACAGCGCCACCACGCCAATCACCGTGCCGGTGAGCAACACTTGCGCCAGACCCACGCCGAACACTGACTTGCGCATCACCCACAGGCGTCGCGGCGACAGTTCCAGGCCGATGATGAACAGCAGCAACACCACGCCGAGTTCGGAAATGTTCGCGACGCTTTGCGGATTGTCGATCAGGCCCAGCACCGACGGGCCGATGATCACCCCGGCAAACAGATAGCCCAGAACCGCCCCCAGTTGCAGGCGCTTGGCCAAGGGAACGATGAGCACGGCCGCCATCAGAAACACGACAGCGGCTTGTAGCAGGTTGCCTTCATGGGGCATGAGAAAACTCCAGGACTCGGTACTGCGGGGGTGACAAGAATAAAGGCTGAGCCCTTCGGCGTCAGCAAAACGCTCGGGCTTAGATGTTACAATTTGCATTAATTAGTTACATTTATAGAATTAGCTGATCAATCCAACGGTCCCTCTCGAGTAGTCCCCCATGGCGATCAACTTCGACCTCAATGACCTGCAGGCCTTCCGTGCCGTGGTCGAGCAGGGCAGCTTTCGCAAGGCAGCCGATACGGTGCGCATTTCCCAGCCAGCCTTGAGCCGGCGCATCGAAAAGCTTGAAGACGCCCTCGGCGTGCGGCTGTTCGAGCGCACCACGCGCAAGGTCAGCCTGACCCAGGCCGGACGGGGGTTCATGCCCAGCGTCGAGCGCCTGCTGGACGATCTGGACGTGGCATTGCTGGGCATCAGCGAAGTCGCCTCGACCCGGCTCGGCCATGTCACGGTTGCTTGCGTGCCCTCGGCGGCTTACTACTTCATGCCACGGGTGATCGCGCATTATCACCGGCAGTTTCCGCGGATCAAGGTCAAGGTGCTGGACTCCAGCGCCCACGACGTATTGAGCGCGGTGGTCAATGGCGAAGCGGATTTCGGCCTGAGCTTCATGGGCACGCTGGAAGCCGAAGTGGATTTCGAGCCCCTGGTGCAAGAAGGGTATGTCGTAGCGTGCCGGCGCGATCATCCACTGGCGGGGCGAAGCAGCGTCACCTGGGACGAGTTCTATCAGCAGGATTACATCTCGCTGGATAAAACCTCGGGCAACCGTTTTCTGCTGGATCAGGCGTTGACCGGCGTGGTGCCGCAGCGGCCGAGTATCTGCGAAACCCGTCACGTGACCACTATGATCGGTCTGGTGGAGGCCGGGTTGGGCGTGGCGGCGGTGCCGCTGATGGCGATGCCGGCAGCGGACCATCCGATCCTGACGCGGGTACCGTTGACCGATCCGCAGGTGATGCGCAGCGTCGGTCTGATCAAGCGCCGGGGTCGAACCCTGACCCCGGCGGCATTGGAGCTGGAACGGCTGGTGGTGGAAATGAAAGTCCTGCAGCCGTCGGTCAGCGACTGACCGAGTCCAGCCCGGTCGCTTTCACGTCCGGTTGAGCCTGGGCCGAGGCCATGTATTGCAGCAAGGCCTTGGCTTCGGCCGGGTGCCGGGCACCTACCGGGATGCCGGCGGCAAACCGGGTGACCGACTGCACCGACTCCGGAATCTTCGCCACGAAACTGACCCCCGGCACCGGCAACAATTCGCTGACCTGCTGGAAGCCCAGTTGATAGTCGCCAGTGGCAACCACCGAGCCCACGGGGACTTTCGGCACCATGGTCGACTTGGGCTTGAGCTGGTCCTCGATCCCCAGGCGCTTGAACAGTTGCTGCTCGATGTACACGCCGCTGGCGCTGTCGGAGTAGGCCACTGATTTAGCGTCAAGCAGGGTCTTTTTCAGGCCCTCGACGTTGCTGATATCCGGTTTCGGTGCACCTTCGCGCACCACCAGGCCAATGCGTGAGTCCGCCAGTTCGACACGGGAAGCCGGATCGACCTTGCCCTGTTTGATCAAGTCGTCCAGTGCGTAGCCGACCATGATCACCACGTCGGCTTGCTCACCCCGGGCCAGGCGATTGGGAATCGCTTCCGGGGCCTTGCCCATGGAGGGACCGAGCGCGGTGTCGAGTGTGTTGCCGGTGGCGGCGGCGAACTTCGGGCCGAGGATCTTGTAGGCTGCCGTGAAGCCGCCGGAGGTCATCACACGGATCTCTTCAGCCTGGGCAATGCTGCTCAAGCCCAGGCTGGCCACCAATGCGAGGGCGGCAAGATTGAAGATTTTTTTCATGGTCATGTTCTCGATGAAGGGCCGGTTCACGACGCCACCGGTTGCAGATGATTCGAGGCGCGGCGATAGAGCATTAGCGTGGCGCACAGTGCGCAAAGTGCTGCAAAGCTCATCCAGTAACCCGGTGCCGCCTTGTCGCCGGTGTACTGGATCAGCAAGGTCGACATCGCCGGGGTGAACCCGCCGAACACGGCCGTGGCCAGGCTATAGGCAAGGGAGAAACCGGCCACCCGGACTTCCACGGGCATGATCTCCGTCAGCGCAGGGATCATCGCGCCGTTGTACAGGCCGTAGATGAACGACAGCCACAACAGCACCATTAGCATGTGGAGGAAGCTGGGCGCGTTCACCAGATAGGTCAGCACCGGGTAAGTAGTGGCGATGGCCAGCAGGGCCATGGCGATCAACACCGGGCGTCGACCGATGCGGTCCGAGAGTGCGCCGCCGATCGGCAGCCAGATGAAATTCGAAACGCCCACCAGCAATGTCACCAGCAACGCATCGGACGTGCTCAGGTGCAGCACGGTTTTACCGAAGGTCGGCGCGTACACCGTGATCAGGTAGAACGCGGTGGTGGTCAGGGCGACCATCATCATGCCCGCGAACACCGTCAGCCAGTTTTTCCCCAGGGTGCGGAACACTTCACCCATGCTCGGGCGGTGTTTGCGGTTGGCGAACTCTTCGGTTTCCTCCAGGTTGCGGCGCAGCAGGAAGATGAACGGCACGATCATGCAGCCGACGAAGAACGGAATCCGCCAGCCCCAATCGACAATCACACTCGGTGCCATCCACTGGTTCAAGGCGTAACCCAGGGCAGCGGCGACAATGATCGCCACCTGCTGGCTGCCCGACTGCCAACTGGTGAAAAAGCCCTTGTGGCCGGGTGTGGCGATCTCGGCGAGATACACCGATACGCCGCCCAGTTCCGCACCGGCGGAAAAGCCCTGCAGCAGCCGCCCGATCAGCACCAGGGCCGGGGCGAACAAACCTATGGTTTCGTAACCGGGCACCAGCACAATCAGGATGGTGCCGCTGGCCATGATCGACAGGGTCACGATCAACCCTTTGCGTCGCCCCACATCATCGATATAGGCGCCCAGCACCACGGCGCCCAACGGACGCATCAAAAAGCCTGCACCGAACACGGCGAAGGTCATCATCAGAGAGGCGAATTCGCTGCTGGCCGGAAAGAACACGGCAGCGATCTGCGTGGCATAGAAGCCGAAAAGGAAGAAGTCGAACTGTTCGAGGAAGTTGCCCGAGGTGACCCGGAAAATGGCACTGGCGCGAGAGCGTCCGCGCGGGATTGAGGCTGTCATCGATAAGTACTCCACCGCTTTTATGACATGCGCTGCCTGGACGCGGCGCACGGTTCTTATTGGGGCGGATAGTGGAGCAGAGGCATCGATATGTTAATTGCATTGTTGGCATGCATTGATGCGCGAAGTGAATCAATGTATCGGTGGACTCGCTCGTGCAGTTACCGGTACAGGCACCCGTCGACGAAACGCTATTCGCTATGTGCCCGCACCACGCTTTCGGTGCCCAGCCGATACTGATTGTTCCCACTGCGCTTGGCCTCATACATCGCCAGGTCGGCAATGTGCAGCAAGCGGTCAATGCTTGGCGCATGATCGGGGAACACGGCGACGCCGAGGCTGGTGCCGATGTGGCGCTGGTCGTTGCCGATGGTGACGGGCGGGGAAAGTTCGACGAAGATTTTCTGGCAGATGGTGCGCGCTTCGTCTTGCAGGCTTTTGCCTTGGGGCAGGTCCTGGAGGATGACCACGAATTCGTCGCCACCGATCCGGGCGACGGTGTCGGTGCCGCGCAGGATGCGCTTGAGCCGTGTGGCGGTCGTGACCAGCACGCGGTCGCCGGCGGCATGACCATAATGATCGTTGATGGCCTTGAAACCATTGAGGTCGACAAACACCAGCGCCACCCGCGTGGCACTGGTGCGCGCGAGCTCCAGGGCTTCGGACAGGCGCTCTTCGAGCACCAGGCGATTGGGCAGACCGGTCAAGGGGTCGTAATGGGCCAAGTGCTTGAGGTAGTTGGCCGAGGCCTTTTCTTCGGTGATGTCGCGCACCACGCCCATCATCTTGATCGTTTCGTCGTGGTCGTTCTTGACCACGTTGCCGGTTTCCCGCAGCCAGCGGATCGTTCCGTCGGGCCAGACCACGCGGTATTCCTCGTCATGGTTTTCGCCGGTTTCCAGGCAGCGCATTTCGCCGGCCCGAACCCTGGGCCGGTCGTCTGGATGAACGCAGGAGCAAAACAGCGCGTAGGAGGGCGTCACTTCGCCGATCTTGAAGCCGAACATGCCGAAAATCGCATCTGACCAATACAATCGGTCGGTGTCGACATCCCAGTCCCAGGTGCCGATGCGGGCAAAGTACTGGCTGCGTTTGAAGCGCTCGACATCGCCGTCCTGGTGGATGCTCTGGCCTTCGGAGAGGCGGGTGACGATGCTGCGATATTCGGCCAGTTGTTTTTGCAGCGAACGTTCGCGCCAGACCAGCGCGACGATCAGGGTAAGCGTCGTTGAACCAAGGATGACGCTGGTCCAGAGCAGGATCATTCGGGGATGGCCATCAGGGCGGTGAACCGTAGGGTAATTGTTGATTATTTTAGTTCAGCAAACAGCTTTAAACGTCGCGCGGGAGGTGGCAATGGTTGCCAATCAAGGGCAAATCTGGGAAAACGGCGCCCATCAGGCCCTTGAGGGCGAGAGAGCATACGAGTGAATTCAATGAAAGACGAGCTTCAGGTAATCGATCTTCAGGTGGGTGACGGAAAAGCCGCCGTAAAAGGCGCACTGATCACTACCCAGTACCGTGGCTGGCTGGAGGACGGCAGCGAATTCGACTCTTCCTACAGCCGGGGCAAACCCTTCCAGTGCGTGATCGGTACCGGGCGGGTCATCAAGGGTTGGGACCAGGGCATCATGGGCATGCAAGTCGGTGGCAAGCGCAAATTGCTGGTACCGGCGCACCTGGCCTATGGCGAACGCACCATGGGCAAGATCACGCCGAATTCGAACCTGATTTTCGAGATCGAGCTGCTGGAAGTGCTGACGCGGGATGATTGACTTGTAGTTGGCCAGCCAACTTGCCAGGTTCTGCTCTTTCGGCGAACATACGCGCCATATAGGGGTAGGGGGTATAGGTATGTCGCACATTCACGAACACAAGGATGACTTGATCAAGCGGGTCAGACGGATTGCCGGGCAGGTGGAAGCCGTGGAGCGAGCGCTTGAGTCCGACGCCGATTGTGCCAAGACCCTGCACCTGGTCGCCGCCATCCGGGGCGCGGTCAATGGTTTGCTGGAGCAGTTCATCGACGCTCATGCCCGCGAGCACGTGGCCCATCCGGACTTGAGCGATGAGGATCGCGCCCAGGGCGTGGAAGACTTGTTGCTGGCCATCCGCCGCTATGCCAAATAGAGGCCTGAATCCCATGAAACAGACACCCCAGGCTTCGCGTTTTGCCCATGACCATGTGTTTCTCGGTGCATCCCATGATGAAAACGCCCGACGCACCTTATGGGTGGTGGCGCTGACGTTCGTGATGATGATTGGTGAAATTGCCGCCGGTTACCTCACCGGTTCCATGGCGCTGCTGGCCGATGGTTTTCACATGGCCACCCATGCCGGGGCCTTGGGCATCGCGGCGGCGGCCTATGGATTCGCACGGCGCAATGCCAATAACGCGCGTTACAGCTTCGGCACCGGCAAGGTCGGGGATCTCGCCGGATTTGCCTCGGCCATGGTGCTGGGGGTGGTGGCGATCGGCATTGCCGGTGAATCCGTTTATCGTCTGTTTCAACCAACGACCGTGGCATTCACCGAAGCGACGGTGATTGCAGTGGTGGGGCTGGCGGTGAACATCGCCAGTGCCTTTTTGCTGGCGGGCGGCCACGGTCATCATGGCCACGATCACGGACACAGCCATGAGCACGGCCATCATCACCATCACGACAACAACCTGCGCTCGGCTTATGTCCATGTGCTGGCCGATGCCTTGACGTCGGTGCTGGCGATTGCCGCATTGCTGGCCGGGCGCTATCTGGGGTGGGTGTGGCTGGACCCGGTGATGGGCATCGTGGGCGCCATCGTGATCGCGAAATGGGCCGTTGGATTGATGCGTGACAGCGCTGCGGTGTTGCTCGATGTCACGGATGAGCACGTTGCCGATGAAATCCGTGAACTGCTGGAGTCATCGGACGATGTGCGCATCAGCGATCTGCATGTCTGGCAGGTCGGCCCCCAGGCACGGGCCGCGATTGTCAGCGTTGTGGCCGCGGCCAATGTCAGTGCCGACACCATTCGCGAACGCCTGGCGCCGGTCCATGAACTGTCTCACCTGACCGTCGAATACCGCACGGCTTGAGCGGTTTTCGCTCAATCACTGAACAGCGCAATCCGTCCATTCGTGGATGGGCGGTATTGCCATTTCAGCTGCTCCAGTGCCGGCCCTATCGCCAGAAGCTGCTTGAGCGTGGCGCCGGCAATGCTCAACGCCAGGTGTTGCCCCGGACATTGATGGCGCCCCGCACCGAAGGTAAAGCTGCGCCGGTTCGGGCGCTCGAGCAGGAAGGTGTCGGGGTTGTCGTTGAGCTGCGGGTCGCGATTGGCCGAGGCCAGCAGCACCAGGATCACGTCGGTGGCGTTCAGCCTCACGCCATCAATTTCGCAGGGGGCGGCGACGAAGCGGCGGGTGTTCTGTACCGGCGGGTCGAAGCGCTGCACTTCGGCCAGCAGGTCTTCGACAGGGGGTGATTCGCTGCGCAGCGACGGGTGTTCAATCAATGTCAGCACGGCGTTGCCGATGAGCCCGGCAGTGGCCTCGAAGGTCTGGGAGAGCAGGCCTATCAGGTTGGCGATCAGGGTTTGCGGTGCGCCGGATGCGAAGCGCTGGCCGATACCTGCAAGCAATTGGCTGTGGTTGTGCGCATCGTCGAGCAATTCGATGAAGTAACCGCTCAATTGTTCGGCGGCAGCGTGGGCGGCGGTCAATTGTGCCGCGTTGCTCAAGGGCGACAGGCAGGCGACGAAATCCGCCGTCAGCTCGCTGATGGCGCGGCCCTGGGCCGGGGTGAACCCCAACAACGCCGCCACCACGCACACCGGTCCACGAAACATGGCATTGTACAGGCCAGCGGCATCCGCGGTGATCAATCGGGCGCCAACCAGGGCTTCGACTTCCCGCGCATCGATCAACTCCAGCCCCGGCGCAATCGCCGACCGTGGGCAACGTTGGCGCTCACCTTCATTCATGCGCATCAATTGGCCGAACACCTGGCCGGCCATGCCGTCGGCAATTGCCCTGGGGACTGGTTCGTGCGCGGGGCGAACGTGGCAATCGGGATGCGCCAGCACGGCGGCCACCGCCCGGGCGCTGCTGGCCACCCACAGGTTCAGCCCCGGATGAAAGGCCAGCCCACCTTCGGCACGCAATTGTGCGTAGTAGGAATAAGGATCGGCATGGGTTGCAGCGATGATCGGGTCCATGGGGCACAGCCTTTTGTTGTTGGAAAGTGTTGCTACTATCTCCAGTCCGAAAGGGCATTGATTCGTCCGGGAGCGAAATATGAGCGCAGAACAACACGACATCGGCGTCTCGCAGGTGGCGGCAGCCATCGCTGAGCCGGCACGGACGAAAATCCTCTGCTCGCTGATGGACGGCCACGCCCGCACCAGCACCGAACTGGCGGCGGTGGCCGAAGTCAGCGCGTCGACCGCCAGTGCCCACTTGGCCAAACTCAAGGAACTGGCACTGGTGCGGCTGCACGTTCAGGGACGTCACCGCTATTACAGCCTGGCGGACAAACGCGTGGCCCAGGCCCTGGAGGCACTGATGGTGATCGGCCAGAACAGCGCGCCAAGTTTCCAGGCGCGCACCCCGGATCGCCTGCAATTTGCCCGCACCTGCTACGACCACATGGCGGGAACCCTGGCCGTGCTGTTGCATGACCGGATGCTTGAAGCGGGCTGGCTTGAGGAAACCGACGAACAGGCCTATCGCTTGAGCGACAGCGGTACGGCAATGTTTCAAGGACTCGGGATCGAAGTGCAGGACTTGAGCACCTTGCGCCGTCGTTTTGCCTGCCCGTGCCTGGACTGGAGCATGCGCCGGCCGCATCTGGGCGGGTCGCTGGGGGCGGCGTTGCTGCAAACGGCGCTCAGGCGCAAGTGGGTGACCCAGGATCTGGACAGTCGGGCATTGGCGTTGACGGCGTTGGGGCGCAGGGAGATGGCGGGGCGGTTCGGGGTTGAGTTGCGGTTGGATATTGAGGAGAAGAGCAAAAGATCGCAGCCTGCGGCAGCTCCTACAGGGGCTGCGAAATATCCATTGTAGGAGCTGCCGCAGGCTGCGATCTTTTTACGCTCATGAAAAAGCCCCCCATCGGTCACCCGATGGGGGGCTTTTGTGCGTCTGGCGTCAGGTCAAACCTTGACGATCCAGCCCGCTGGCGCTTCGATGTCGCCGGTTTGCACGCCGGTCAGCTCTTTGTAGAGCTTCTGGGTGACCGGGCCGACTTCGGTTTCGCTGTGGAACACGTGCAGGTGGTCGTTGTAGTCGATCCCGCCAATCGGCGTGATCACCGCAGCGGTACCGCAAGCACCGGCTTCCTTGAAGTCGGAGAGCTTGTCGATGAACACGTCGCCTTCGATCACTTCCAGGCCCAGACGGGTCTTGGCCAGCTCGATCAGCGACAGACGGGTGATGCCCGGCAGTACCGATGGCGAGTTCGGGGTCACGAACTTGTTGTCGTGGGTGATCCCGAAGAAGTTGGCCGAACCGACTTCCTCGATCTTGGTGTGGGTCATCGGATCCAGGTAGATGGCGTCGGCGAAGTGGGCTTTCTTGGCCTTGGAGCCCGGCATCAGGCTGGCGGCGTAGTTGCCCCCGACCTTGGCGGCTCCGGTGCCTTGTGGCGCGGCGCGGTCGTAGCTGGAAATCTGGAAGTTGTGCGGGGTCAGGCCGCCCTTGAAGTAGGCGCCGACCGGAATGCAGAAGATCGAGAAGATGAACTCGGGGGCGGTACGCACGCCGATGTTGTCACCCACGCCGATCACGAACGGGCGCAGGTACAGCGCGCCGCCGGTGCCGTACGGTGGAATGAAACGCTCGTTGGCACGCACCACTGCCTTGCAGGCTTCGATGAACTGCTCGGTTTCCACCTGCGGCATCAGCAGGCGGGCGCAGCTGCGCTGCATGCGCAGGGCGTTCTGGTCCGGGCGGAACAGGTTGATCGAGCCGTCCTTGCAACGATAGGCCTTCATGCCCTCGAAGCATTGCTGGCCATAGTGAAGGGCTGTGGAGCCTTCGCTGATGTGCAGCACGTTATCTTCGGTCAGGGTGCCTTTGTCCCACTCGCCATTGCGAAAGTACGACAGATAGCGCTTGTCGGTCTTGATGTAGTCAAAACCCAGCTTGTCCCAATTGATGCTTTCGTTACCCATGACACCCTCTATCACTGAACAACCGTCGAAACGGTTCAAGGCTTCTGACGTTTTTTGGATGGGGACAACAATACTTCATTCTTGGGCTAAATCGCAGCCCAGACGATAGGGGGAGAAGCAGATTTATTAGCCTGCTTATTAAACTTCCCGGTTCTTCGTCGAAAAGATCGCAGCCTGCGGCAGCTCCTACGGGATCGGCGGCCACCTGTAGGAGCTGCCGAAGGCTGCGATCTTTTGATCTTTACAGGTGCAACGCATGCCCCAGAGCGCGCAACGCCGCTTCCTGCACCGCCTCACCCAGGGTCGGGTGCGCATGGATGGTGCCGCCGATGTCTTCCAGCCGCGCGCCCATCTCCAGGCTTTGCGCGAACGCCGTGGACAACTCCGACACGCCGACGCCCACAGCCTGCCAGCCGACAATCACATGATTGTCCCGACGGGCGACCACCCGCACGAAGCCGCTTTTCGACTCCAGGGTCATCGCCCGGCCATTGGCGGCGAACGGGAAGCTCGACACGATGCAATCCAGGCCGGCGGCATTGGCCTCGTCCGGGGTCTTGCCGACCACCACCAGTTCCGGGTCGGTGAAGCACACGGCGGCGATGGCGGTCGGGTTGAACTCACGGAATTTACCGCTGATCAGCTCGGCGACCATCTCGCCCTGGGCCATGGCCCGGTGCGCGAGCATCGGTTCGCCGCTCAGGTCACCGATGGCATACACGTTGCGCATGCTGGTCTGGCAGCGGTGGTCGATCTTGATCGACGAACCGTTCATGTCCAGGTTCAGCGCTTCGAGGTTCCAGCCCTGGGTGTTCGGCTTGCGACCGACGGCCACCAGCACCTGATCGGTTTCCAGGTTCAGGGTCGCGCCGTTCGGGGCCAAAATCTGCAAGGTATTTTCTTTTGAATCAAAGCCTTGCACGCTATGCTTCAAGTAAAGCTTCACGCCGAGTTTTCTCAGTTCGTCGTGCACCGGCTGGGTCAGTTCGGCATCGTAGGCCGGCAGGATGCGTTCCTGCGCTTCCACCACGCTGACCTCGGCGCCGAGCTTGCGATAGGCAATGCCCAGCTCCAGGCCGATGTAGCCACCGCCGAC
The DNA here is from genome assembly GCF_054668325.1 of Pseudomonas sp. S2_F07. Taxonomy (NCBI): domain Bacteria; kingdom Pseudomonadati; phylum Pseudomonadota; class Gammaproteobacteria; order Pseudomonadales; family Pseudomonadaceae; genus Pseudomonas; species Pseudomonas sp. S2_F07. Next base: position 1,102,857 of record NZ_CP162758.1, on the reverse strand, counting down.
CACAATCAAGCGCTTGGGCACGGAGGTCGGCACCAGGGCTTCGGTGGACGAGATGATCGGTCCGCCAATCGGCAACATCGGCAGGTTCACGCTTTTCGAACCGGTGGCCAGCACCAGGTGCTCGCACTGGATGCGCGTGTCGCCGACATCCACGGTTTTACCGTCAACCACTTTGGCCCAGCCTTGGATGACCTGGACCTTGTTCTTTTTCAGCAGCGCGGCAACGCCGGTGGTCAGGCGATCGACGATGCCGTCTTTCCATTCGACGCTCTTGGTGATGTCCAGCGTCGGCGCGGAAACGCTGATGCCCAGGGGCGAAAGCTGATGGTGGTGCCGGGTCTGGTGAAACTGCTCGGCGACGTGAATCAGTGCCTTGGACGGAATGCAGCCGATGTTCAGGCAGGTGCCGCCCAGGGATTGGCCTTCTACCAGGATGGTCGGGATGCCCAACTGGCCGGCACGGATCGCTGTCACATAACCGCCAGGACCGCCGCCGATGATCAGCAGCGTGGTGTTCAAAGTTTGCATGGTGCTCTCCAACAAAAATCAGTCCACAAACAAGGTCGCGGGTTGTTCGAGCAAGCCACGGATGGCCTGGATGAATAGCGCCGCGTCCATGCCGTCGACCACGCGGTGATCGAAGGAGCTGGAGAGGTTCATCATCTTGCGGATCACGATCTGGCCTTTGATCACCATTGGTCGTTCGACGATCTTGTTCACGCCGACGATCGCCACTTCCGGCAGGTTCAGCACCGGCGTGCTGACGATGCCGCCCAAGGCGCCAAGGCTGGTCAGGGTGATGGTCGAGCCGGACAGTTCATCGCGGCTGGCCTTGCCGTTGCGCGCAGCGTTGGCCAGGCGAGCGATTTCCGCCGCGCTGTCCCACAGGCTGCGAGCTTCGGCATGACGTACCACCGGTACCATCAGGCCGACATCGCTCTGGGTAGCGACGCCCACATGCACCGCGCCGAGGCGGGTGATGACCTGGGCTTCGTCGTCGTAGCGAGCGTTCATTTGCGGGAAGTCGCGCAGGGCGACGACCATGGCGCGGACCAGGAACGGCAGCAAAGTCAGCTTGCCACGGGTCGCACCGTGTTTTTCATTGAGGTGCGTGCGCAGCTCTTCCACGGCGGTGACGTCGATTTCTTCGACATAACTGAAGTGGGCGGCACGCTGGGTGGCGTCCTGCATGCGCTGGGCGATCTTGCGGCGCATGCCGATCACCGGGATCTGCTGTTCATCGGTACGTTGGGCGTAAGCAGCCGCCACCGGTGCCGAAGCGTTCGACTGACCCTGGGCCAGGTAGGCCTCGAGGTCTTCATGCAGTACGCGGCCGGCGGGGCCGGTGCCACGCACCAGGCGCAATTGAATGCCGAGGTCCAGCGCATGCTTGCGCACGGCCGGGGAGGCCAGCGGACGCTCATCGGCTGCGCGAGCCACCATCGGGCCCTGGCAGACGGCAGCTTTCGGCGATGGGGCAGCGACCGGTTTGCTTTCAACCACGGTTTCAACTTTGGCTGCGGCCACCGGGGCTTCTTTAACAGGTGCCGGTTGCGCCGACTCCTTAACGTTGCCCGCGCCTTCGACTTCAATGCTGATCAGCACACTGCCGACCGCCATGACTTCGCCCGGCTGTCCGCCGAGGGCGATGACCTTGCCATGCACTGGCGACGGGATATCGACCATCGCCTTGTCGGTCATCACATCGGCCAGTACCTGATCTTCGACGACCATGTCGCCGACCTTGACGTGCCATACCGACAATTCAACTTCTGCAATGCCTTCACCAATGTCCGGCATTTTAATGACGTGCGTGCCCATTCAAACCTCCATGACCCGTTTCAACGCCGCGCCCACTCGGGACGGACCTGGGAAATACGCCCACTCTTGCGCGTGCGGGTAAGGGGTGTCCCAACCGGTGACGCGTTCGATCGGCGCTTCCAGGTGATGGAAGCAATGTTCCTGCACCAGCGACACCAGTTCGGCGCCGAAGCCGCAGGTGCGTGTGGCTTCGTGCACCACCACGCAACGGCCGGTCTTTTTCACCGACTTGACGATGGTTTCCAGGTCCAGCGGCCACAGGCTGCGCAGGTCGATGACTTCGGCGTCGACGCCGCTTTCTTCAGCAGCGACTTGCGACACGTACACGGTGGTGCCGTAGGTCAGCACGGTGACGTCCTTGCCCGGACGGGTGATCGCAGCGACGTCCAGCGGCACGGTGTAGTAGCCATCCGGCACTTGCGCGGCGGGGTGCTTCGACCACGGGGTTACCGGGCGGTCGTGATGGCCGTCGAACGGGCCGTTGTACAGGCGTTTTGGCTCGAGGAAGATCACCGGGTCATCGTTTTCGATGGAGGCAATCAAAAGGCCCTTGGCGTCGTACGGGTTGGACGGCATCACCGTGCGCAAACCGCAGACCTGGGTGAACATCGCCTCGATGCTCTGGCTGTGGGTCTGGCCGCCGTAGATGCCGCCGCCGCAAGGCATGCGCAGGGTCATCGGCGCGGTGAACTCGCCGGCCGAGCGATAACGCAGGCGGGCGGCTTCGGAAATAATCTGGTCGGAGGCCGGGTAGACGTAGTCGGCGAACTGGATCTCGGCCACCGGACGCAGGCCGTAGGCGCCCATGCCCACGGCGACACCGACGATGCCGCTTTCAGAGATCGGCGCGTCGAACACCCGGGAGGTGCCGTACTTGTTCTGCAGGCCTTCGGTGCAGCGGAACACTCCGCCGAAGTAGCCCACGTCCTGGCCGAAGACCACGACGTTGTCATCACGCTCAAGCATCACATCCATGGCCGAGCGCAGGGCCTGGATCATGGTCATGGTGGTCGTGGTCATGGCGGTTTCCAGCTCGATATTGTTGTTGTGATCGTTCATGTCAGATCCCCAACTCTTGGCGCTGGCGCTTCAAGTGCTCCGGCATCTCTTTGTAGACGTCTTCGAACATGGTCGCGGCGCTTGGAATCTGGCCGCCGGCGAGGGTGCCGTACTGTTCGGCTTCTTTCTGTGCGGCGATCACTTCGGCTTCCAGCTCGGCGCTGACCGCAGCGTGCTCCTCTTCGGACCAGTGACCGGTCTTGATCAGGTGCTGCTTGAGGCGTGCGATCGGATCACCCAGGGGGAAGTGGCTCCAGTCATCGGCGGGACGGTATTTCGACGGATCATCGGAGGTCGAGTGCGGGCCGGCGCGGTAGGTGACCCATTCGATCATGGTCGGACCGAGGCCACGGCGCGCACGTTCGGCAGCCCAGGCCGAGGCGGCGTAGACCGCATAGAAATCGTTGCCGTCGACCCGCAGGGAGGCAATGCCGCAACCGACGCCGCGCCCGGCGAAGGTGGTCGCTTCACCACCGGCAATCGCCTGGAAGGTGGAGATCGCCCACTGGTTGTTGACCACGTTGAGGATCACCGGCGCGCGGTACACGTGGGCGAAGGTCAGGGCGGTGTGGAAGTCCGACTCGGCGGTGGCGCCGTCGCCGATCCAGGCCGAGGCGATTTTGGTGTCGCCCTTGATCGCCGAAGCCATGCCCCAGCCCACGCCCTGGATGAACTGGGTGGCGAGGTTGCCGGAGATGGTGAAGAAACCGGACTCCTTGACCGAGTACATGATTGGCAACTGACGTCCCTTGAGCGGATCGCGCTCGTTGGACAGCAACTGGCAGATCAGGCCGACCAGCGGCACGTCGCGGGCCATCAGGATGCTTTGCTGGCGGTAGGTCGGGAAACACATGTCGTCGATGTTCAGGGCCAGGGCCTGGGCGCTGCCGATGGCTTCTTCGCCAAGGCTCTGCATGTAGAACGACATCTTTTTCTGACGCTGGGCGACCACCATGCGGTTGTCGTAGATGCGGGTCTTGAGCATGGCACGCATGCCCTTGCGCAGGATCTCGCTAGAGACGCCTTCGGCCCAGGGACCGAGGGCATTGCCCTGGTCGTCGAGCACGCGAATCAGGCCACGGGCCAGGTCAGCCGTGTCAGCCGGTTCAACGTCGATTTGGGGTTTGCGCACCGTGCCGGCATCGGTCAGATGCAGGTAGGAGAAGTCGGTTTTACAGCCGGGACGGCCCGAGGGTTCGGGGACGTGCAGGCGCAGCGGTTCATACGCTTGGGTCATGGCTTCTACGCTCGATCTTGTGAATTTCTTGTAGTGAGCTGACAGATTTCGTTCGGTAGAAGAAATCTTGTCCTACAACAATCATAGGCCCGCCGAAGAAGAATATTTCTCTCTGTTTCGTTGCGCTGAAGATCATTTGCAGATAAAAAACCTGCATAAACATAAAAAGCAGGTGTTTTTATCTCATGCGCAAACTGGACCGTACCGATATCGGCATTCTCAACAGCCTTCAGGAGAACGCGCGCATCACCAACGCCGACCTGGCGCGTTCGGTGAACCTGTCGCCGACGCCGTGTTTCAACCGGGTCAAGGCCATGGAAGAACTGGGGGTGATTCGCGAGCAAGTGACGCTGCTGGACGCCGACCTGCTGGGGCTGCATGTGAACGTGTTCATTCACGTCAGCCTGGAGAAACAGGTGGAGGAGGCGTTGCAGCATTTCGAAGAGGCGATTTCCGATCGTCCCGAGGTGATGGAGTGCTACCTGATGGCAGGCGACCCGGACTATCTGATCCGGGTGCTGGTGCCGACCATTCAGTCGCTGGAGCGTTTCATGATGGACTTTCTGACCAAGGTGCCGGGGGTAGCGAACATCCGTTCGAGCTTTGCGCTCAAGCAAGTGCGGTACAAGACCGCGCTGCCGTTACCGGCCAATGGGTTGACGCTGGATAAATAAGGATTGGCGGTGTCACTGCTTTTACTGACGCAATAAGTCACAGCTGTACAACGCCGTTCTACAGTTTGAGCTTGTATTTGTGTGGTGCGGTTTTCTTTATGTTTTGCTCTCCACTATTGATTAACTAGAGTGAAACATAATGAAGCCTGTATTAGATAAAATTGCTTTGGCCTACTCGCTGGACGTCAATCCAGATGATTTGGATGATTACGGAAATATAAAAGAATATGTTCCTCCTGTTTTTGAGCCCTTTGTCGAGGACATGGGTGGAACTGATTTGATGGATATCCAGGCCGCTCTGGACGGAGGGCCGGGTCCATCTGCCCTGGAGAGCGATATTGGAATTACCGCCGGTTGGTGCCCGAACGGGAGCTGGAGTGGCGGGATATGCAAACCCTTCAATAACATTCGTAACCACTGGATGCGCGCTTACGGTGTTGTCAGCAACTTGCCGATTCATATGGCGATTCTACCCGGTACTCACAATTCAGGTTTCGATAAACAAGCAAAGTATGTCCCTAGTCTGGAGGTATGTCAGGACGTCGCGCCGTACCATCAATTGACTGCCGGTATTCGAGTGCTGGATCTCAGGGTTCAACATTATTCGGGACTATCGGTTGGTGATCCACGGCGTTATTCGATTTTTCATTCGACAAACAACGGGCGAACGGTCCAGGGCGATGTTCTCGATGCTGTGCGCATGTTTCGTCAAAACTCTGAAGGGGACACTAAACGCGAGATCGTGATTCTGAATTTTCATCAGTTCAGGAATTTTACGGCCGCAGCCCATCGTGAACTAGCTGGAATAATAAAGTCCTATTTGGGCGAATCGATCATATCGCCTGTGTATCGAGATCTGACGGTGTCGCAAATATGGGCGTTGCCAAACTATAAAAATGTCGTCATTTCATACAACGCTGATCCCAGGGATGCGCTTTTTTGGAACGGCGTCAATCAACGCTGGATAGGCTCGAATACACCGTCGAATGGTGAGCTAAAAGCGTTTATTGACCGGGTCGGCAATGAAACCAAACCCTTTGGTGAGTTGCGGGCAATTCAAGCCCATCGCATGACTTTTCCATTCGACGGCGCCAAAGATATTTCGGGCTCGTTGATGTCATGGTTTGCTGCCGGCTCCGCCAGCCATCCGATCATGAAGTACTACATCATCAATTGCGATTGGTCGTTACGGCATCGCCTGGTGGACAACATCATCTTTTCCAACCAGTTCCGCAGCCGAGCGTTGGGCATTCCTGATGTTGTACGGGCCAGCCCGACGAGTATTGGCGTTCAAGGCATGCCAAGCGCCCGGCATATGATCTTGCAGATCGATGACGCGCACTGGACTGAAACAGTGGCGCTGCCGCCGATTCTTGATGAAGAGCCACACCGGTTGCTGGTTTGCTCGGATGCGGACGCCGAATGTGAGCTGGATCTGCGTGGCAGTGATGTTCCGCTGCCTGGCGTCCGTCTATCGAAGGGGGAGGTGGTTGCCCTGGTGTGTCTTGATGGCTCGCGCCAATGGGCGTTGCAGGTGCGCGAATGCTCGCCGAATGAGCACGGACATGTGATTGCGGCGCCTTGCGACGGCGAGAAATTTATTCGCTATACATTGTCGGTCGGCAATTACGCGCCGTTGGTGTACTTGCCGGCGGAAGCTCCCGCCAACAGTGTGGTGCTGATCGTGTGCGATGCACTCTATACCACCCGAATCGGCCACTCCCAGGGCACGGATGAACTTGAACATGTCATCTCTGCCGGTCAGGTTCTCGCGTTTACCTACAGCACGGCGTCCCGGCAGTGGCACAAGCAGGAGGTGCTGCCCGGCAGTCACAACTGATTGATCGGAATCTTCAAGTAAGTCACACCATTGTCTTCCGCGGGCGGCAAGTTCCCCGCCCGCACATTCACCTGGATCGCCGGCAGCAACAGTGTCGGCATCCCCAACCCCGCATCGCGCCGGGTGCGCATTTGCACAAAGGCCTTTTCGTCGATGCCGTCTCGCACGTGGATATTGCTTTTGCGCTGTTCACCCACGGTAGTCATGCATTGGGACACGCGACCCTCGGGCGGATAGTCGTGGCACACGTAGAGGCGCACGCTGGCGGGGAAGGCCAGCAGTTTCCGGATCGAGGCAAACATCTGGTTGGCATTGCCACCGGGGAAGTCACATCGGGCAGAGCCGACGTCGGGCATGAACATCGTATCGCCCACCAGAATCACATCACCGTCGATCAGGTAAGCCATGTCCGCCGGGGTATGGCCAGGCACGTGCAGGGCGGTCGCCTTGAGGTTGCCGATCATGAACGATTCGTCGGGGGCGAACAGGTGGTCGAACTGGGAACCGTCGACGTGAAAGGAAGGCTCCAGATTGAACAGCGCCTTGAACACGTCCTGGACCTTGCTGATCGATTCGCCAATGGCGATTTTGCCGCCAAGCTCCCTGCGCAGATACGGCGCGGCGGACAGGTGATCGGCATGGGCGTGGGTTTCCAGCAGCCATTGCACTTGCAAGTGGCGGGCGCGAACGAAGGCGATGATCCTGTCGGCCTGGGTGGTCGCGGTACGCCCGGAGGCCCCGTCGTAGTCGAGCACCGGGTCGACAATCGCACACTGCCCGCCATCAGCCTCGTAGACCACGTAGCTGTAGGTCGAGGAGGCGGGGTCGAGGAAAGCTTCAATCAGCGCGGGCATGGACACGAACCTGTGCAGGGGTAGAAAAGTCGGACGACGGAAAGTCAGCCATGGGTTGCAACACTTTATGTAAAGACATAATGTTCGCAGCTTAAGTGACGTTGAAGGCATCCTGCAAATGCAATCCAGTCTGACCGAATGTGAAGTCGCCCAACTGCGCGCATCGGCCTCCAAGGCCTGTGCGCTGCTCAAGGCCCTGGCCAATGAGGATCGCCTGTTGATCCTGTGCCAGCTGACCCAGGGCGAACGCAACGTAGGCGAACTGGAAAAAATGACCGGCGTACGCCAACCGACCCTGTCCCAGCAATTGGGGATCCTGCGCGATGAAGGACTGGTCGCGACCCGTCGTGAAGGCAAGTACATTTTTTACGGTCTCGCCAGCCACGAAGTGATCCAGGTGATGAAAACCCTCTCCGGGCTTTATTGTGGGGCGGTGTTTAAAAGCTGGGTTCAGCCCTGATGCCAGCCAACTCAACATAACCCTGTGGGAGCGGGCTTGCTCGCGAAGGCGGTGTGTCAGCCAATGTTTATGTCTACTGACACAATGCTTTCGCGAGCAAGTCGAATCGTCGCACCGCCGCTCCCACATTGGTTTTGTGTATTGACTAGAAAAATCCTTGCGTGCAGCAAAAGGAACAAGCAATGAACGATCAACACTGGGGCCCATCCATCAGTGCAGATATCGTGGTCATCGGCGGCGGCACCGCAGGCATCGGCCTGGTCGCCAGCCTGCTCAAGCGTAGCCCGCAGCTGAACATCACCGTGATCGAACCCGACTCCCGGCACTACTATCAACCGGCCTGGACGCTGGTCGGCGGCGGTGCCTACAACGTGGAAAACACCGTGCGGCCGATGGCGTCGGTGATGCCACGCGGGGCCCATTGGCTGCAGGCTGCCGTGACGGGCATCGATCCCGACAAGTGCCAACTCACCCTCGGTGACGGGCGCACGGTCAGCTATCAAAACCTGGTGGTCTGCCCCGGCCTGCGCCTGGCCTGGGAGAAAATCGAAGGCCTGGAGGACACCCTCGGCCAGCATGGTGTGACCTCCAATTACAGCTATCGCCACGCGACCTACACCTGGGACCAGGTGCGGAAATTGCGCGGCGGCAAGGTGCTGTTCACCCAGCCGGGCATGCCGATCAAGTGTGCCGGCGCGCCACAAAAGGCGCTGTACCTGTCCTGCGATCACTGGAACAAGACCGGTGTGCTGAACAACATCGAGGTCGAGTTCAATCTTGCCGGCGCGGCGCTGTTCGGAGTGCCGACCTTTGTCCCGCCGCTGATGAAATACATCGAGAAGTACAAAGCCCGGTTGGCGTTCAACTCGAATCTGGTCAAGGTCGACGGCCCGGCGAAAACCGCGTGGTTCGACGTCAGGGATGCCGATGGCAGTGTCACCCGCCAGGCAAAGACCTTTGACCTGCTGCATGTCGTTCCGCCTCAGGTGGCCCCGGATTTTGTCGCCCGCAGCCCGTTGGCCGACGCCGCCGGCTGGTGTGAGGTCGATCCCCACAGCCTGCAGCATCCGTGTTACCCCGGCGTCTTCGCCCTGGGTGATATCTGCGGCACCACCAATGCAAAAACCGCCGCGGCGGCGCGCAAGCAGATCGTGGTGGTGGCCGAAAACCTGTTGGCCTGGCGCAAGCAACAGCCGCTGCCGCTGAAGTACGACGGCTATGGCTCCTGTCCGCTGACGGTGGAGAAGGGCAAGGTGATCCTTGCCGAGTTCGGGTACGCGGGCAAGTTGCTGCCGACCTTTCCCCTTGACCCGACGATACCGCGCTGCTCGGCGTGGTGGCTGAAGGCGACACTGCTGCCGTGGTTCTACTGGAACGGCATGCTCAAGGGCCGCGAGTGGCTGACACGTGTGTCCAAGGTGGACTGAGAACTCCCTATGTTGCTGGCAAGTCTGTTTGGTGTAGTGATGGGGTTGGTGCTCGGCTTGACTGGCGCCGGCGGCGGTATCCTTGCGGTCCCGGCCCTGGTGTTGGGACTGGGCTGGAGCATGACCCAGGCCGCTCCGGTGGCGTTGTTCGCGGTGGGCAGTGCGGCAGCGGTCGGCGCCATCGACGGCTTGCGCCATGGCCTGGTGCGTTATCGCGCGGCGCTGCTGATCGCCGCGCTCGGTGCGGTGTTTTCGCCGGTGGGCATCTACTTTGCCCATCAGTTGCCGGAAAAAATCCTGATGATCCTGTTCAGCCTGCTGATGGTCGTTGTGGCCGGGCGGATGTTGCGCCGCGAGCGCAAGGATGCGGGCCCCAGCGATCACGGTCAGGCCAACTGGGGCCAAAAGAACTGCATGCTCGATCAACAGACCGGGCGCTTTTCCTGGACCGCCAAATGCACCGCGACCCTCGCCGCGCTCGGGGCCGTGACTGGCGTGGTCTCGGGATTGCTGGGGGTGGGCGGTGGTTTTCTGATCGTCCCGGCCTTCAAGCAACTGACCGATGTGCAGATGCGCGGGATCGTTGCCACGTCGCTGATGGTGATCAGCCTGATTTCGGCGATCGGCGTGATCGGCGCCTTCCATGCCGGGGTGCGCATCGATGGTTTGGGCATCGCCTTCATCGTCTCCAGCATCGTTGGCATGATCATCGGCCGCAAGCTCTGCGCCCGGGTGCCGGCGCGGGCGTTGCAAGTCGGTTTCGCCAGCATCTGCGTCGTGGTCGCCGCCTACATGCTGTTTCGGGCCAACGCCTAGCCGGTACCGGTTCCTGTGGACGCCACCGGGGTCCACAGGCCTACATCCTAAGTGGCGAGCCTCGCCGACCGGCGGTCTTACGCCATGGTGCTCACGCACCGCCGGCCCATCCAAAGCAGCTGCAAACCAGCCCCAAGGCAGCGTATGGCGCCGCTCGTCAGGTTTCGATAATCGCCTCCGACACTCAGTCCCCGTTTCGGAGCGCGCCATGCACAACAATAAGAACGTCACGCATCGTTTTCTGCCTGCCTTTATCGCCAGCCTGTCTGCCCTTGGCCTGAGCCAGGTGGCCGAGGCAGACATCATGCTGTACGACAAGGACCAGACCACGTTCTCCACCGACGGCTACATCAACGCCTTCTACGTGAACAGCGATGTCGACCGCGCCGGCGATCAGTTCGACCGTCGACAGGCGCGGGTCAAGATGGGCTTTTTGCCCAACTACCTGGGGTTCAACATGGGCAAGCAGGTAGACGACCTCAAGCTCGGTGCTCGTGCCTCGTTCTGGGTCACCATCAACGACAGCGAAACCAACGGCACCGACACCGCCATCGATGTGCGGCAGTTCTTCGGCACCGTGGCCAACCCGGAATGGGGCGAAGTGCTGATCGGCAAGGACTTCGGCCTGTTCGCCCGTTCCAACATCCTGCTCGACGAAATGCTTGCCGGTTATGGTCAGGTCAGCGATACGTTGGGGCTGGTGGATGGCGGCGGGGTGTCGTTCGGCAACATCGGCACCGGTTACCCGTATCCGTTCCCGACCTCGCAGATCACCTATCGCACCCCGGTAATGGACGGTCTGCGCGTGGCGGTCGGCATCATGGACCCGGTGGACACCAACGACAGCAGCCCGACGGGCAAGGCCTACCAGGAAAACCCGCGTACCGAGAGTGAAGTCACCTATCAGTTCGACCTGGCCGGTGCCAAAATCTACAGCTGGGTCAACGGCAGCTACCAGACCTCGGACAACACCGATTCCACGGTCGATACCGTCACCTCCAAGGGTGTCGGTTATGGCGTGCAGGCGAAGATGGGCGGCTTGTCCCTCACCGGGTCCGGTTTCCAGGCCAAGGGCATCAACCCGTTTTTCACCAACAATGCCGGCGAGCCGACCCTGCGCAACGTCGACAGCGACGGCTACCTGATGCAGGGCTCCTACAAACTGGGCAAGAACCGCCTGGCCTTGTCCTACGGCAAGACCAATGACGATGGCAACGGCGTGGTCGGCAGCGGCGCGGACTACGAGACCCGCGGCATCGCGTTGTTCCATGACGTGAACGACAACCTCAAGCTGGTGGCCGAGTACAACCAGTTCGAAATCAACGGCCACGACACCGACGAGCAGAACGAAGACACCGACACCTTTGCCGTGGGTGCGGTGCTGACCTGGTAACCCCGGGAGGTGGCCCTGGCCGTGCGCATCGCGGCGAGGGTCGCCAACCGTCTCATCCCATCGAAGCGGCTACCCGCTACCCAAGTAGCATTCGTCGCACCCCACGGACTTCGTACACTCGTGCCTCATACACACGCACCTGCGGGAGGTAAGGATGCAGCAGAGCGAAGGCGTCATCAGTGCAATGTCCCAGGCCGCCGATGCCCGGCAGGTGGCGCAGGAACTGGCACGACAGTTGTTGCATCCGCACCTGGGGTTCGTGCTGTTCTTCTGTTCCGCCGAGTACGACTTGCAGGCGCTGGGCCAGGCCTTGCAGCAAAGCTTCGGCGGTATTCGCCTGGTGGGCTGCACCAGCGCCGGGGAAATCACCCCCCTGGGCTACGGGCGCAATTGCGTGACGGCGGTGGGTTTCGATCACCGGCACTTTTCCATTGCGATCGAGCTGATCGACCAGATGGAGCACTTCAGCCTGATCGACGCCCAGCAAATGGTCGAGCGCCTGGTCAGTGGCTGTCGCAGCAACACCCTGGCGCCGATCAAGGGCAACAGCTTTGCCCTGACCCTGCTCGATGGCCTGTCCAGCCGCGAGGAAATGGTCCTGGCGGCCTTGAGCGCGGCACTGGGCGACATTCCGCATTTCGGCGGTTCGGCCGGCGACGACAACTACCTGACCCATACCCATGTGTACTTCGATGGCGAGTTCCACAGCGGCGCGGCCGTGGTGGTGCTGGTCAATACCTGGCTGGATTTCGAAGTGTTCACCACCCACCACGTGCTGCCCCGCGCCGAGAAGCTGGTGGTCACCGGGGCCGACAGCGCCTTGCGCCGGGTCTTCGAACTCAATGCCGAGCCGGCTGCCGAGGAGTACGCCCGGCACATCGGCGTGCCGGTGGCGCAGCTCGATCACCGGGTTTTCGCCGCGCACCCGTTGGCGGTGCGGATCAACCAGCAGTACTACGTGCGGGCCATCCAGCAGGTGCATCCGGACCTGAGCCTGAGTTTCTACTGCGCCGTGGAAAACGGCATCGTCCTCACCGCCATGACCCCGGGGCCGATGCTGCCGAACCTGCAGAGCCTGTTCGAGGGGTTGCAGGAGCGTCTGGGCGATTTGCTGCTGACCATCGGTTGCGACTGTTTCCTGCGGCGTCTGGAACTCGAAGACGACGGCAGTCTTGATCAGATCGGCGCGTTTTTGCGTGAGCAACGGGTGATGGGTTTCAACACCTACGGAGAACAGTTCAATGGCATGCACATCAACCAGACCTTCACCGGCGTTGCCATTGCCCGCGGCCGTGCCCCGGGACATCGCTGAGCTGCAGGCCGAACTGGCCGGGCTGCGCCTGGAAAACCATAAACTGCAGCGCATCAATGGCGCGCTGATCGAACGGGTCGAGTCCGGGGGGACTCGCGGCAACGATCCGTACGCGGCATTCCAGCATTCGGTGGTGCTGGCCGAGCAAGTGCGTGAACGCACCGATGCCCTGAACCAGGCCATGGCCGAACTCAAGGCCGGTAATCATCTGCTCAGTGAAGCCCGCCTGCGCGCGGAAACGGCGCATCAACACCTGATCGATGCCATCGAAAGCATTTCCGACGCCTTCGTGCTGTTCGACGCCGACCAGCGCATCGTGCTGTTCAACAGTCGCTTCAAGGCGTTCTGGAGCAACAGCCGGGTGCGGATCAATGCCGGCATGCGCCTGACCGAGGTCAAGCGGCTGATGATGAACAACGCCCTGTTCACCGAAGAGCCTCGCGGGCACGCCGACGAAAACCTGCTTTACCGTCTGCAGAACGGGCGTTGGCTGCAAGTCAGCGAGCGGCCGACCCAGGAAGGGGGGCGGGTGATTCTGTTCACCGACATTACCGACGTCAAACTCAGCGAAACCATGCGCCGCGAGCAGGCGGTGGCGCAGAAGTCGCACCTGTTGCAACGGGCGGTCGACAACCTGTCCCAAGGGGTGGCGATGGTCAGCGCCGAGGGCATCCTGGAATTGTGGAACCGGCGCTTCCTGGAATTGAGCGGCCTGGCGCCGGTGGCGGCCCATCGCCCTTTTGCCGAAGTGATCGCCGACAGCGAGTTGAACCTGCTGACCCCTGCCAGTCGCGACGGCAACGGGCGACCGGTCCGCGAATGCGAGCAGCGCCTGTACGATGGCCGGGTCCTGGAAATCCGCACCCATCCGTTGCCCACCGGCGGTTTCGTCAACACCTTCACCGACATTACCGAGCGCTACCAGCACGCCGAAGCGCTGAGTGAAAGCGAACACTGGATCCGCCTGATCACCGATCACGTACCGGCATTGATTGCCTACCTCAATGCCGACCTGGTCTACGAGTTCACCAACAAGGTCTACGAGGAGTGGTACTGCTGGCCCCGCGGCGTGATGCTCGGCCAGAGCCTGCGTGAAGTGCACAGCGAACAGCATTACCAGCGCCTGGAGTCCTATGTGGCCAGGGCACTGGCCGGCGAGAGCGTGACCTTCGAGTTCGCCGAAACCAACGTCAACAACCAGGAGCGCTACATGCTGCGCTCCTATGTGCCCAACCGTCTGGCCAGTGGCGAGGTGGTGGGGATTTTCGTGCTGATCCGCGACATCACCGAACGCCGCCGCACCGCCGAGGCGCTGCATCAGGCGTATCAGAACCTTGAGCTGCGGGTACGCGAGCGCACGGCGGAGTTGACCACCCTCAACGACCAGTTGCTGCGCGAGATCGATGAGCGGCGCCTGGTCGAGTCACGCTTGCGCGAAGCCAAGCAGGAAGCCGAGCAAGCCAACCTGTCGAAAACCAAGTTCCTCGCCGCCGTCAGCCACGACCTGCTGCAACCGCTGAATGCGGCGCGATTGTTCACCAGTGCCTTGCTGGAACGCCGAGAGCCGATGTCCAGCGAGATTCTGGTACGCAACGTGAGTAATTCCCTGGAAGACGTGGAGAACCTGCTCGGCACCCTGGTGGATATTTCCAAGCTCGATGCGGGGGTGATCAAGGCCGACGTCGCGCCGTTTGCCCTCAGTGAACTGCTGGACAACCTGGCCGCCGAATACACCCAGGTGGCGCGCAGTGAAGGCCTGCAATTGCACTTCATCGGCTGTTCGGCGCTGGTGCGCAGCGACATCCAGTTGCTGGCGCGGATTCTGCGCAACCTGCTGAGCAACGCGATTCGCTATACCTACAGTGGTCGCGTGGTGCTCGGTTGCCGGCGGCATCATCAGTGCCTGACGATCGAAGTCTGGGACAGCGGCATGGGCATTGCCGAGCATCGCCTGGAGGAGATTTTCCAGGAATTCAAGCGCGGCGATGTGCAGCGACCGGATCAGGATCGCGGACTGGGCCTGGGCCTGGCGATCGTCGAGAAAATTGCCGGCATCCTCGGGCATCCCATTCATGTGCGCTCGTGGCCGGGCCGGGGTTCGATGTTCTCGGTCGAAGTACCCTTGAGCGCCACCGCGCCGACACCGCCGCCGACGCTGCAGATGAGCGAGCCGATGCTTGAGCGCCTGCGGGGTGCCAGGATATGGGTGCTGGACAATGACGCGACCATCTGTGCCGGCATGCGCACCTTGCTGGAGGGGTGGGGGTGTCGGGTGGTGACGGCGCTGTCGGAGGAGGACCTGGCACGGCAAGTGGACAACTACCGCGCCGAAGCCGACTTGCTGATCGCCGACTATCACCTGGATAACGATCAGAACGGTGTCGATGCAGTGGCCCGGATCAATGCCCGTCGTGCCTCACCGATCCCGGCGATGATGATCACGGCCAACTACAGCAATGAGCTCAAGCAGCAGATCCGCGAGCTGGGCCACACCCTGATGCACAAGCCGGTGCGGCCGATGAAACTGAAGACGGCGATGAGTCATTTGCTCGGCAGGCCTTGATTTTCTGGGTGTCGGTGCTGGCCTCTTCGCGAGCAAGCCCGCTCCCACATTTGATCTTCATCAAACACAGATTTTGTGTACGACGCAGGTCCAGTGTGGGAGCGGGCTTGCTCGCGAAGGGGGCGCCGCGGCCTGGCTGACTCAACGCCGCAGATAAGACCCGAAATCAATATCCCCGGCACTCAGGATCGCCTGCACCCGGTTGTGCACGTTGAGCTTGCGCAGGATTGCCGAGACGTGGGCCTTGACCGTGGTCTCGGCGATTTCCAGGGTGTAGGCGATCTGCTTGTTCGATTCGCCCTTGGTCATGCGCTCCAGCACTTGCAGTTGCTTGCGGGTCAGGGCCTGGAGCAGTTCGGGCGGGAAGCTCGGGGTGTCGTTCATCCGCCGGTGGGTGCTGCTTTTGGCGGTGCGGATGATGTCCGGGGGCAGGTAGACATTGCCATTGAGAATCTGCTGGATCGCATCGGTCATCTGGGCGCGGGGTGACGATTTGGTGATGAAACCCACCGCGCCGTAGGTGATGGCTTGCAGCACGATCTGTTTGTCCTGCTCGGCGGAAACAATCACCACCGGAATGGTCGGCGCTTCGTTGCGCAGGTTGATCAGGCCATTGAGCCCGTGCATGCCGGGCATGTTCAGGTCGAGCAGGATCAGGTCCAGGTCGTCGTGTTCCTGGGTCAGGGCCAGGGCGCTGTCCAGGTCGGCGGTTTCCATCACTTCGCTGCCGGCAAAACCGTCGCTGATGACGTTGTGAATGGCTTCACGAAACAGCGGGTGATCGTCGGCAATCAGGATTTTGTACATGGCCTTTCACCTCATTATTTTGATTATGGTGTGGCAACAACACGCACGCGTAAAGCTCAGGGAAAGGGTTCGGGCCGGGCAGGCGAAACCGGCAGGTTGGCCGCTTGCCAGGCGTCCAGGCCATCGCGATACCAATACAGAGTCTTATAGCCCATGGTGGCTGCGCGCTTGACCGCATTCCAGCTCAACCAGCAGTCGGAGCGGCAATAGAAGACCAGCGGTTGGGTCGGGTCGCCGGCGGTCAGCTTTTGCAGGTTGCCGGCGAAGTAGTCCTGCCATTGCGGCGTCAGGTCGCCATCCCCGGTATTGGCCAGCCAATGGCTGCCGGGCAGGTTTTCATGGGGCTGGTCTTCGATGAATTGCCCTTGCAGCCACTGACGGCGGTAGACGTCGATCAGCAGTGGGCGTGGGGTTTGGCCGAGCAGGGTTTGCAGGGTGAGGGTATCGACGATGGTTGCGCCTTGCAGTTGGTCGGGCGTCGGGCTGCGGTACAGGCCGATGCGATAACCCTCGGCGGAGAACAGCGCTGTGTCGGCCTGCGCGGTGCTCAGCAGCAGGCCCAGCGACAGGGCGGCGAGAGTAGGGCGCAACAGGCAACGTCGGGCACGTGGCATGGGTTCGGTCCTTATAGTTATGGACCTATTACATGCCAGTCGGGGGGCGTTGGGAATGCGACGATAGACAGGTAAACCAGTACTAAAGTAGTAATTCTCCCTGTTCAATGAAGATCCCCCACCGGGGATTGTGGTGTTAGCTGGCTTTGCGCAAGGCAGCATGCTGCGGGTTGAAGGTCAGCACGGCGAGCAGGGCGAACAGCAGCGTCAGGCCCACGCACACCGCCAGCGCCAGCGGATTGAAGCGTTCATACAGGGCAAAACGCACCAGTTCCACCGCATGGGTAAAGGGATTCACCGCGCACAGCCAATACAGCCACTCGCTGGCCTCGCGCATCTTCCACAGCGGATACAGCGCCGATGACAGGAAAAACAGCGGGAAGATCACGAAATTCATCACCCCGGCAAAGTTCTCCAGCTGGCGGATCGCATTCGACAGCAACAGGCCCAAGGCGCTGAGCATCAACGCCACCAGCAGCAGGGCCGGCAACGCCAGCAACAGGCCCATGGCCGGTGGCTGCACGCCGTAGACCCAGGCAATCGCCAGGAAGGCATACACCTGCAACAGCGAAATCAGCGACGTGGCCAACAGTTTGCTGCACAGCAGAAAGGTGCGGGGCAGGGGACTGGTCAGCAGCACCCGCATGCTGCCCATCTCGCGGTCGTAGACCATCGACAGTGATCCCTGCATGCCGTTGAACAGCAGGATCATGCAGGCCAGGCCGGGAATAATGTAGACCTCGTACGGGATGTAGGTGTCGTAGGGCTCGATGATCGCGATCCCCAGCGCTGCGCGAAAACCGGCGGCGAACACCAGTAGCCACAGCAGCGGCCGCACCAGGGCGCTGAGAAACCGCGTGCGTTGCAGCACAAAGCGCAGCCACTCGCGCAGCACGATGCCGCTAAAGCATTGCCAGTAAGCGTTCATTGGGCAACTCCCGATGTTGTCAGGCGGGTGAAGGCCGAACCGAGGTCACCACCGTGTTCCAGGCTCAGGGCATCGGCCTGCCCACTGGCCACCAGCCGGCCTTGATGCAGGATCAGCAAGTCATCCCCGGGCTGCACTTCGTCGAGCAGGTGGGTGGTCCAGAGCACGCTGATGCGCTCCTCGCGACACAGGCTGCGGATGTGCTGGTTGAGTGCCAGGCGACTCGCCGGGTCGAGGCCGACACTGGCTTCATCGAGCAGCAACAGGCGCGGCTCATGCAACAGGGCACGGGCAATTTCCACCCGGCGACGATGGCCGCCATTGAGTTCGCGCACCCGTTCGCGACGGCGATCGGTCAGGGTCTGACGGGCCAGTTCGGCGTCGACCCGAAGGTCGGTCTGGCGCCGGGACAGGCCATGCAATGCGGCGTGATAACGCAGGTTTTGCTCGACGCTGAGGTCCAGGTCCAGGGTGCTTTGCTGGAACACTACACCCAACTGCTTGAGTGCCGGGCGTGCCGCGCTGCGCAATGAATTGCCACCGACGCGGATCTCGCCGTGCTGCAGATCATAGAGCCGGGTGAGTAGGGCAATCAGGGTCGACTTGCCCGCGCCATTGGGACCCAACAGCGCGGCGAAACGCCCGGGTTCCAGGCTGAAACTCACCTTGCGCAAGGCCTCTCGGGCGCCGTAGGCGAAACTCAGGTCGCTGACTTCAAGGGCGTTCATGGCGTCACCACTACGCCCCAAGGGTAGCGTCCGACTTTCACCGATTTGCTGACCTTGAGGCTGTCGACATCGATCACCGAGACATCGCCGCTGACGCCGTTGGTGGCCAGCAGTTGCTTCTGATCCGGGGTGAATGCCATCTGCCAGACTCGTCGACCCACCAGCAGGTAATCGAGAATCTCGAAGGCCTTGGCATCGATCACCGCCACATGATTGGCCGGGCCCAGTGCGACGAAGCCGTACTTGCCATCGGCGCTGAGCTTGATGCCGACCGGCTGGACCTTGTCCGGGTGCACGCCCTTGATCTGGAAGTTCAGGGTCTTGAGCACGGTGCGGCTGGCCACATCGAGAATGGTCACGGTGCCGCCGATTTCCGCCGAGGCCCAGAGCTGGGCGCCATCGGGGGAGAACTCGACGAAGCGCGGGCGCTGGTCGACCAGGGTGCTGTCGGCCAGGGTCTGGGTGCTGGTGTCGATCCAGTGCAGCATGTTGGTGGTTTCGCTGGTGTTGACCGCCCACTTGCCGTCAGGGCTGACGGCCATGCCTTCGGGTTCGACACCGACGTTGATCTGGCCGAGCACCTTGGACGTCTCGGTGTCGATCACCGTGACCAGCGCATCGTCCTCGTTGGAGACGTACAACCAGCGATTATTCGGATGCAGGGCGAATTGCTCGGGGTCTTTGCCCGAGGGCAGTTCCTTGATGATCTTGCGCGTGGCCACGTCCATCACCTGGACCCGGTCCGAGTCGCTGGCGCAGATGTACAGCAGTTTGTTGTCATGGGACAGCAGCAGGCCGCGGGGGCGCTGGCCGACGGGCAGGGTGTCGGTGACTTGCAGGGTCTGCAGGTCGATCAGGCTCAGGCTGTTGTCCTTTTCGTTGGAGACCCAGGCAGTGCTGGCAACGGCATGGCCAGCGGCGAGCAGCATGATGCAAGAGAGCAGGGTGCGGCGCATGGCGGATTCCTTGTTGTTGTGATTATCGGATCAGGGAAAACGGCAGCTGACCTCGGGTTTGTCGTAGCCCAGGCTGTCCATCTCGTTGAAGGGGTGCAGAAAGCCGTCCTGGGGTGAGGTGCTGACCAGCGCCCGTGGCTGGACGATGGGAATCGGCTGGCGCAACTGGCCGTTCCACGGCCGATAGCTGAGCTTGCGGCCCTTGAAGCCGTCGAGGGGCAACTGGTCGCTGATTTCCAGCGTACGGATCGCCCTCGGCTCGGCCTGGCGCAGTTTGCTCACGGCGCTGGCGATACTGCGCACGGCCATCCATGCCGCGAAATCACGGTCATTCATCCAGCGCCCGGTCAGGGCTTCGAAGCGTTTTTGCAGCTGCGCGGCGCCGTAGGTTTCCACGGTCTTGTGCCAGCCCACCGGGGTCAGGCCCTGGGTGCCGGCGACCGGGCGCGGGTACCAGGTCTGGTAGGGCACGTATTCTCCGAAGTCGCCGCGTTCATCGGCCACCAGTACCACGTCGTACTCGGCGGTCTGGGTGAACAGCGGCATGTCCGCCTGGGCGCTGCGGCGTTGGTCGTTATCGAAGCTCCAGAGTTTTTCCGCCACCAGTTGCAAGCCAAAGCGCTTGGCACCGCGGCGCAGGGCGGCGGCATAGGCTTGATCGTCGGGCGTCGGGCCGACGATCAGCAGCGCCCGCTGCCATTTGCGCAGCACCAGAAACTGCGCCAGCGCATCGGCGAGCATCGCCCGGCTCGGCAAGGTATGCAGCACGTTCGCCAGGCAATCGGTGGTGCGCAGGCTGTCATCGGGGCTACCGGCGTTGAACAGCAGACTGTCGGGCAGTGCTGCACTCAATTGGCGCAGGCTGGTCGCGGGGGCATTCACCACAAACAGGCGCAGGCCTTGTTCATGCTGCGCCTTTGCCGCTTCGAGCAAGGCCTCGGGGCTGTCGACATTGGCGCTGACCAGGTTGTAGCCGTGGTTGAGAAAACGCCCGGTGCTGTTGCTGTCGGTGATCGCCAGTTCGGCGCCGCGCAGCCCGGCATCGGTGGGCTCGGGGATGACGTTGGACAGCAACGGCCCGGGGTCGGGGCGATAACCCAGGTAGCCGATCCGCACCTGCAAGGGCGCTTCGCTGGCCTGGCTCTGGGTGGCCAGACCGGCGGCGCAGGCAATCGCCAGCAGGTAGATCAGGGCGTAAGGGATGAGCGGGCGCATAGGGCACTCCATTACAGGTAGCGCCAGCTTAGGTAGCCCGTGAAGCTGAGGAAATATGCAGAAAGTACCGGTGGTGTCCATCCAGCGCCTTACTACCAAGGGACTAGGTGGCGACCACCAAAGCAGCATGGGGTGAGTGCGATACCGTTTCTAAGATGGCTGCCATAGCCTCTGCCAAGAGGTTTTGCGTGCAATCCAGAGGGCATAACAATGACAACAAGACGCAACGCCTTGCTCGTGACCGGGCTATTGGCCAGTTTGATCAGTGCAGGTTCCGTCTGGGCCCACGGCAACGTGGTGCCACAGGCCGTGGCCACCCCGGGGCTGACCCCGATCAAGGACGCCGGTGTGCAACTCGATGCCGATGGCTGGGCCGCGGTGAACCCGTATCGCACCGCCCCGGAACATGACAAAGCAGTGGAAATCGGTGCTTCTGCGTACACCCAGAACTGCGCGGCCTGTCATGGCCTGGAAGCCAAGTCCGGCGGTATCGCCCCCGACTTGCGCATGCTTGATGTCGGTGAGTCGGGCGATGAATGGTTCGCCGAACGGGTGCGCCATGGCGCGGTGCGCGACGGTCGGGTGTACATGCCGAAGATGGCCGACTACCTGAGTCAGGAAGCCCTGTGGGCAGTGCGCACTTATCTGGACACTGTGCACGTCGAGGAGTGACCCATGCGCCTGCTCGCGGTGTTGATCGGCGCTCTGTGGCTGTGCTGCCAGGCGGCGCAGGCGCAGGTTCGCAACTACGACGAAATGATCGCCGCCGGGGAGCTTAAGGTGGCGGTCTACAAGGACTTCGCCCCCTACAGCTTTGAACGCGCCGGAAAGCCCCAGGGTGTCGATGTCGAGCTCGCCGAGGCCCTGGCCAAGGCGCTCGGCGTGCGCCTGACACTGATCTGGGCACCGGCCGGGGAAAAGCTCGACGACGACCTGCGCGATTACATCTGGCGTGCCAGTGCCTTGCACAACCAGCAACTGGCCGACCTGATGATGCGCGTGCCCTACGACCGTGACTACGCGCAGAAGCGCAACGAGTTCGGCGAACTGGTCAACGGCCAAGTGGTGATGTTCGGTCCGTACCAGAACGAACAATGGCAGGTGGCCTATGACCGCCGGCGGCTGGACAAGGTCGCCAGCGTCGCGGTGTTCGAGCATCACCCGATTGGTGTCGAAGTCGACAGCGTGCCGTCGTTCTACCTGACGTCGGTGTTCAACGGCATGCTCGCTGGCAAGACCCATCACTATCCCGGCGTGCCCCAGGCGTTTGCCGGGATGAAGGCCGGCGAGGTCGACGCGGTGATGGCCATGCGCGGCGAAATCGACTGGCAGGTCCATGAAGCGGCCGACCCGCAAGTGGCACTGGCTGAGAACGCCTACCCGAACATGGGCAAGCAACTTTGGGAAATCGGCATGGCGGTGCACGAAAGTAACCGGCAACTGGCCTATGCCGTGGAAGAGGCGCTCGAAGGCCTGATCCGCGAGGGTTCGGTGAAGACCATCTACGGCCATTACGGCCTGCAATACGACGTGCCCGAGATGTATCAATAAGGAGCAGGCGATGAAATGGCGAGGGAGTTGTCTGTTGGCCTGCTGGTTAAGCCTGGCGGCACAAGCTGGCGCTATCGATCCCGGTAAGGACCCGGTGCCATCGGTGATGTGGAATTTCTATCAGCAGCAGTTCCTCGGTAATGCGCCGTTCGTTTTCGATGAGCGGGTCAAGTTGCTGGCGCCGCCGTTTGCCGAAGATGCCCGGCAGGTGCCGCTGGAAATCGACGCCCGGGCGTTCAAGGGCGAGGTGGTGAAAATCCTCGCCTGGGCAGAGCTGAACCCGTTGCCGAAAATCGTCGACTTCCAGCCGCTTGATTCGGTTTTGCCTTGGCTGTCGTTGCGCATTCGCATCGAACAGGCCACCCCCTTGCGCGCGGCGGTGTTGACCCGCGACGGCGTGTGGCATGTCGGCTCGACCCTGATTGATGCGGCGGGTGGCGGCTGCACCGCGCCGAGCGTGGTGCGCACGCAACCAGGCTGGGAAGAGCACATCGGCGAAGTGTTCGGCGGCCGTTACCCCCGGGGCGAATTCAGCCGTTTGCGGTTGCAGGTGGCCCATCCCATGGACAATGGCATGGTCAGCGGCATTCCGGAGTTCTTCATCAACCATGTCGAGTTGCGCGACCACAACGAGCAGGTGCTGGCCCGGCTGGAGCTGTTTCCCGCAGTCAGCGAAAACCCCAACCTGGCCTTCGACATCGAAGGAGCAGGGCAAACGCGCCTGTTAATACGGGACAACAGTGGCAATGAGTTCAATGCGTCGATCCTCTGACCCCAAGGAGCGTGACCTCAAGGAGCGTGGCATGCGCTGGATCCTGTTGATGGTGCTGAGCGTCAGTCTGCCGGCCCTGGCCGATCTCGAGTACTCACTCAAGCCCCGGCAGATCGCCCGGGACACCTGGCTGCTGGAAGGCAGCACCGATAATTTTGCCAAGGCCAACGGCGGCAACATCGTCAACACCGCGTTCATCGTCACTGACCGGGGTGTGGTGGTGATCGATACCGGTCCGTCGAAGCGCTACGGCGAAGCGATGCGCAAGGCCATTGCCACCACCACCGACAAGCCAGTGATCGAGGTCTTGCTGACCCATCATCACCCGGACCATGTGCTGGGCAACCAAGCCTTCAGCGACGTGCCGATCGGCGCCTTGGCCGGCACCACCGAGCTGTTGCACCGGCAAGGCGATGCCATGGCCGAGAATATGTACCGGATGGTCGGCGACTGGATGCGTGGCACCGAAGTGGTGATGCCTACCCAGGTGCTGACACCCGGCGTGAAAAGTTTTGGGAATCACGATCTGCGTCTGCTGAGCCTGGGTGGGCATACGGGCGCGGATCTGGCTATTCTCGACCAGCGAACCGGCGTGTTGTTTGCCGGGGACCTGGTGTTTTATCAACGGGCGCTGACCACACCCAACAGTCCAGGGCTGGCAGTGTGGCTGGCGGACATCGCGACCCTGCAAGGCTTGCCCTGGACGCAGGTTGTGCCGGGCCATGGCCCGGTAGCGAGCGACCCACAACCCTTCGAGCAAATGCGCGATTACCTGACCTGGCTCGATCAACTGATGCGCGACGGCGCCGCCAATGGCAGCGACATGGCCGAGATGATCCGCAGCCCCGTCCCCGAACGTTTCGCCGGGATCAACCTGAGCCGCTACGAACTGATCCGCAGCGTCAGTCATCTGTACCCGCGCTACGAGCGTGGGCGGATGACGCGGGTGGATTCCAACGCGCAAAAGTGAGCAAACACAGACCCCTGGGGGACTTTCATCGGGCACAAAATCCGCGGCTCATCACCCCCCACCCTGTACCAAGGAACTAGCAATCTCCTCATTGCGGGCAATTGTTGCCAGGGCGGCGGCGCTCAAGAATCTGCACCAGACCGGGAAAATTTTCCGGACATAACAAAAATCCGCAGAGGAAGCCGTCATGACCCAACCCGCACGTCGCCAGCCCTTCGTCTTGAGCCTGCTGCTCAGTGCCATGCTGTTGTCCGGCCAGGCATTGGCCGGGGTTTCCGACCAGGACATTCTCCAGGACCCGAAGAACCCGGAACAAGTCGTGACCAACGGACTCGGCGTTCAAGGGCAGCGCTACAGCCCGCTGGATATTCTCAACGTCGACAACGTCAAGGAGCTGCGCCCGGTGTGGGCGTTTTCCTTCGGCGGTGAAAAACAACGTGGCCAGCAAGCGCAGCCGATGGTCAAGGACGGCGTGATGTACATGACCGGTTCCTATTCCCGGGTGTTCGCCGTGGATGCGCGCACCGGCAAGAAACTCTGGCAATACGATGCACGCCTGCCCGATGACATCCGTCCTTGTTGCGACGTGATCAACCGCGGCGTCGCGCTGTATGGTGACCTGGTGATTTTCGGCACCCTCGACGCCAAGCTCGTGGCGCTGAACAAGGACACCGGCAAGGTGGTGTGGAGCAAGAAAGTCGCCGACCACAAGGAAGGCTACTCGATCAGTGCCGCGCCGCTGGTGATCAACGGCAAGCTGATTACCGGCGTGGCCGGTGGCGAGTTTGGCGTGGTGGGCAAGATCGAGGCCTACGACCCGAAAAACGGTGATCTGCTGTGGACCCGGCCGACGGTCGAAGGCCATATGGGCTACGTCTACAAGGACGGCAAAGCGGTGGAAAACGGCATCTCCGGCGGCGAGGCAGGCAAGACCTGGCCGGGCGATCTCTGGAAAACCGGCGGCGCGGCCCCGTGGCTGGGCGGCTATTACGACCCGGAAACCAACCTGCTGCTGTTCGGTACCGGCAACCCGGCACCGTGGAACTCGCACCTGCGCCCTGGAGACAACCTCTACTCCTCATCGCGCCTGGCGCTCAACCCGGACGATGGCACCATCAAGTGGCACTTCCAGAGCACGCCCCACGACGGTTGGGACTACGACGGCGTGAACGAGCTGGTGTCGTTCAACTACAGCGAAGGCGGCAAGGAGATCAAGGCGGCGGCCACTGCCGACCGTAACGGCTTCTTCTACGTGCTGGATCGTACCAACGGCAAATTCATCCGCGGCTTCCCGTTCGTGGACAAGATCACCTGGGCCACCGGCCTGGATAAGAACGGCCGGCCGATCTACAACGAGGCCAGCCGTCCCGGTGCCCCAGGCTCGGAAGTCAAGGGCAGTTCGGTCTTCGTGGCACCGGCGTTCCTCGGCGCGAAAAACTGGATGCCGATGGCCTACAACCAAGACACTGGGCTGTTCTATGTGCCGTCCAACGAGTGGGGCATGGACATCTGGAACGAAGGCATCGCCTACAAGAAAGGCGCGGCGTTCCTCGGCGCCGGCTTCACCATCAAACCGTTGAACGAAGACTACATCGGCGTGTTGCGGGCCATCGATCCGAAAACCGGCAAGGAAGTCTGGCGCCACAAGAACTACGCACCGCTGTGGGGCGGGGTGCTGACCACCAAGGGCAATCTGGTGTTTACCGGCACGCCTGAAGGCTTCCTGCAGGCGTTCAACGCCAAGACCGGCGAAAAGGTCTGGGAATTCCAGACCGGTTCCGGCGTGCTCGGCTCGCCCGTGACCTGGGAAATGGACGGCGAACAGTACGTCTCGGTGCTCTCCGGCTGGGGCGGCGCGGTACCGCTGTGGGGCGGTGAAGTGGCCAAGCGGGTGAAGGACTTCAACCAGGGCGGCATGCTCTGGACCTTCAAGTTGCCCAAGGACCTTGTCGCCAAGCATTAACGTCAGGACCACCACATAACCTGTGGGAGCGAGCTTGCTCGCGATAGCGGTCTGACAGTCGACATCAATGGCGAATGTGCTGGCCTCATCGTCGGAACGCCGCCCGGAGCAAGCTCGCTCCCACAGTGTTTTGTGTGAAATCTACGACCAAATAACGAGAGCCCCTCCTGCCAACGATGCATTCGTCTGGCACGCGGGGCTCTCTAGTATCGGTTCATCGCCTGTCAGTACGACAGGCATCGACCCAGACAGAGGCCCACCATGATCTACGCACAACCCGGAACCCCAGGCGCCGTCATTACCTTCAAGCCGCGCTACGGCAACTTCATCGGTGGCGAGTTTGTTGCCCCGATCAATGGCGAGTACTTCACCAACACCTCGCCGGTCAACGGTGAAGTGATCGCCGAATTCCCGCGCTCCAGCGCCGCCGACATCGACAAGGCTCTCGACGCTGCCCATGCCGCTGCCGACGCCTGGGGCAAAACCTCGGCCCAGGACCGCTCCCTGGTGCTGCTGAAAATCGCCGACCGCATCGAGCAGAACCTGGAAGTGCTGGCCGTCACCGAAACCTGGGATAACGGCAAGGCCGTGCGCGAAACCCTGAACGCCGACGTGCCGCTGGCGGCCGACCACTTCCGTTACTTCGCCGGCTGCATCCGCGCCCAGGAAGGCGGGGCTGCGGAGATCAACGAGCTGACCACGGCCTATCACTTCCATGAACCCCTGGGCGTGGTCGGGCAGATCATTCCGTGGAACTTCCCGCTGCTGATGGCCGCCTGGAAACTCGCCCCGGCCCTGGCCGCCGGCAACTGCATCGTGCTCAAGCCTGCCGAGCAAACACCGCTTTCGATCATGGTCTTCGCCGAGCTGATCGCCGACCTGCTGCCGGCGGGCGTGCTGAACATCGTCCAGGGCTTCGGTCGCGAAGCCGGCGAGGCCCTGGCCACCAGCAAGCGCATCGCCAAGATCGCCTTCACCGGCTCGACCCCGGTGGGCGCGCACATCATGCATTGCGCCGCCGAGAACATCATCCCGAGCACCGTCGAGCTGGGCGGCAAGTCGCCGAACATTTTCTTCGAAGACATCATGAGCGCGGAACCCGAGTTCATCGAAAAAGCCGCCGAAGGCCTGGTGCTGGCGTTCTTCAACCAGGGCGAAGTCTGCACCTGCCCGTCCCGGGCGCTGGTCCAGGAGTCGATCTACGAGCCGTTCATGGCCGAGGTGATGAAGAAAATCGTCAAGATCAAGCGTGGTAACCCGCTGGACACCGAGACCATGGTCGGCGCCCAGGCGTCCGAGCAGCAATACGACAAGATTCTCTCGTACCTGACCATTGCCCAGGAGGAGGGCGCCGAGCTGCTCACCGGCGGCGCGGCCGAACGTCTGGAGGGCGACCTGTCCAGCGGTTACTACATCCAGCCGACCCTGCTCAAGGGTCACAACAAGATGCGTGTGTTCCAGGAAGAAATCTTCGGCCCGGTGGTGGGGATCACCACCTTCAAGGACGAAGCCGAAGCCCTGGCCATTGCCAACGACAGCGAGTTCGGCCTCGGTGCCGGCCTGTGGACCCGCGACATCAACCGCGCCTACCGCATGGGCCGGGCGATCAAGGCCGGGCGCGTGTGGACCAACTGCTACCACCTGTACCCGGCGCACGCGGCGTTCGGTGGCTACAAGAAGTCCGGCGTCGGTCGGGAAAACCACAAGATGATGCTTGACCACTATCAGCAGACCAAAAACCTGCTGGTGAGCTACGACATCAATCCGCTGGGGTTCTTCTGATTCCTCAAGAACACTGAAAAACCTGTGGGAGCGAGCTTGGTTTTTGGTGTGTACAGAATTTGTGCAACACCCCCTACCAAATCACCCCGCCAACTCCTTCGAAAGTAGCATTCGGGCACCCGTTGCCCCGTGCATTAATGGCTCTACCGGAATCACCCGGGCACAAGAAGAGGAATGACCCATGTGGACTAAACCCGCGTTTACCGATCTGCGCATTGGCTTCGAAGTGACGATGTATTTCGCCAACCGTTGATTGATCACCCGGCCAGCCGATGCGTTGGCCGGGCCTGCCTTCTGGAGCATCCGCCATGCACATCCGCGTTCTCGGTTCCGCCGCTGGCGGTGGTTTCCCCCAGTGGAATTGCAACTGCCGCCAGTGCGCCGGGGTGCGCAATGGCAGCCTGCGGGCACAGCGCCGTACGCAGTCGTCGATTGCCCTGAGTGACGACGGTGTCGAGTGGGTGCTGTGTAACGCGTCACCGGACATTCGCGCGCAATTCGAGAGTTTTGCGCCGTTGCAACCGGCGCGGCGCCTGCGTGACAGCGCCATCGCCGGCATCGTGCTGCTGGACAGCCAGATTGACCATTGCACCGGTTTGCTCAGCCTGCGTGAAGGTTGCCCGCATGACGTGTGGTGCACCGAGCGCGTGCACCAGGACCTGAGCAGCGGTTTCCCGTTGTTCAACATGCTCGGACACTGGAACGGCGGATTGCACTGGCAACCGGTCGGCCTCGATCGCCAGCCATTCAGCATCGCGGCCTGCGGGCATCTGCAATTTCGCGCGGTTCCCCTGGTGAGCAACGCGCCGCCGTATTCGCCCAATCGCGGCAATCCGCAACCGGGCGACACCATTGGCTTGTTCATTGAAGACCTGCGCAACGGCGCATCGCTGTTCTATGCCCCGGGCCTTGGTCGAATCGACGATGAAGTGCTGGGCTGGATGCAGCGCGCCGATTGCCTGCTGCTGGACGGCACAATGTGGCGCGACGACGAGATGCGTATTTGCGAAGTCGGCCAGAGCCTGGGCAGCGAAATGGGGCACCTCCCGCAAAGCGGCCCCGGCGGGATGCTTGAAGTGCTGGAGGGGTTCAACCGCCAGCGCAAGGTGCTGATCCACATCAACAACACCAATCCCATTCTCGATGAAGACTCGGCCGAGCGGGCGCTGCTGGAGCGGCGGGGGATCGAAGTGGCTTATGACGGCATGGATATCGTGCTGTAGCGACTGACACCTTCGCGAGCAAGCCCGCTCCCACAATGGATTTCTGCAGTACATGAAATTTGTGTTCCCACCGAACACCTGTGGGAGCGAGCTTGCTCGCGATAGGGCCAGCGCGGGCACCGCAAAAATTCCCGGAGAACAAAATGACTGACACCCCCATGTCCCCCACAGAATTCGAAGCCGCCCTGCGCGCCAAGGGCGCCTACTACCACATCCACCATCCCTTCCACCAAGCCATGTACGCCGGCCGCGCCAGCCGCGAGCAGATCCAGGGCTGGGTCGCCAATCGCTTCTACTATCAGATCAACATCCCCCTGAAGGACGCCGCGATTCTCGCCAACTGCCCGGACCGCGACGTGCGCCGGGAATGGCTGCAACGGATCCTCGACCACGATGGTGTCCCCGGCAGCGAGGGCGGCATCGAAGCCTGGCTACGCCTGGGCGAAGCGGTGGGGCTGGATCGCGAGCAGATCCTCTCCCAGGAACGGGTGCTGCCCGGCGTGCGTTTCGCGGTGGACGCCTACGTCAATTTCGCCCGTCGCGCGTGCTGGCAGGAAGCGGCCAGCAGTTCGCTGACCGAACTCTTTGCCCCCCAGATCCATCAGTCGCGACTCGACGCCTGGCCGACCCACTACCCATGGATCGACGCTGCTGGCTACGACTATTTCCGCACGCGCCTGAGCCAGGCGCGGCGCGATGTCGAGCATGGCTTGCGCGTCACCCTGGCGCACTACGTGACGGCCGAGGGGCAACAACGCATGCTGCAGATTCTGCAATTCAAGCTCGACGTGCTGTGGAGCATGCTCGATGCGATGAGCATGGCCTACGAGCTTGCGCGCCCGCCGTATCACACGGTTACCGATAACAAAGTCTGGCACCGGGGGATCGCCCTGTGAGCCTGATCAATCGCCAACAGTCACCGGCCTTGCGTCGCGGTTTTCGTCTGCAATGGGAGCCCCGTCAGGACTGCCACGTGCTGCTGTACCCCGAAGGCATGATCAAGCTCAATGCCAGTGCCGGACAGATTCTCGACCTGGTGGATGGCCAGCGCAGCGTGGCGGCGATCATCGAGCGATTGAGCGCGAATTTTCCCGGCGTACCGGGGATCGACGAAGACGTGCTGGCGTTTCTGGAGGTGGCCCATGCGCAATTCTGGATCGAGTGAGACGCTGCCCGGACCGCCGTTGTGGCTGCTCGCCGAGCTGACCTACCGCTGTCCGCTGCAGTGCCCCTATTGCTCCAACCCGCTGGATTTTGCCCGGCACGGCGAGGAACTGAGCACGGAGGAATGGATTCGTGTATTCCGTGAAGCGCGGGACATGGGCGCCGCGCAATTGGGCTTTTCCGGTGGCGAGCCGCTGGTACGCCAGGACCTCGCCGAACTGATCAAGGCCGCCCGGGACATGGGCTACTACACCAACCTGATCACCTCCGGCATCGGCCTGACCGAGCAGAAGGTGCATGACTTCAAGGTGGCCGGGCTGGACCATATCCAGATCAGCTTCCAGGCCGCCGACGAGGCGGTGAACAACATGCTCGCCGGTTCGCGCAAGGCCTTCGCCCAGAAACTCGCCATGGCCCGTGCGGTGAAAGCCCAGGGTTATCCGATGGTGCTGAACTTCGTCACCCATCGGCACAACATCGACCGGATCGCGCAGATCATCGAACTGTGCCTGGAGCTGGAAGCGGACTTCGTCGAATTGGCCACCTGCCAGTTCTATGGCTGGGCCGAACTGAATCGCGTCGGCCTGTTGCCCACCCGCGAGCAATTGCAGCGTGCCGAGCGCATCACCAACGAGTACCGCCAACGCCTTGAAGCCCAGGGCCACCCGTGCAAGCTGATCTTCGTCACCCCGGACTACTACGAAGAGCGTCCCAAGACCTGCATGAACGGCTGGGCCAACCTGTTTCTCGACATCACTCCCGACGGCACGGCCTTGCCTTGTCACAGCGCCCGGCAGTTACCGGTGCAGTTTCCCAATGTGCGCGAGCACAGCCTCTCGCACATCTGGAACGACTCGTTCGGCTTCAATCGTTTTCGCGGCGATGACTGGATGAAGGAGCCATGCCGCTCCTGCGATGAAAAGCACAAGGACCTGGGCGGGTGTCGCTGCCAGGCTTTCATGCTGACGGGTGATGCCAGCAATGCCGACCCGGTGTGCAGCAAGTCTGCGCACCACGGCGTGATCCTCAAGGCCCGGGAGGAAGCGCAGGCACCGGGGTTGGGGATCGAACACCTCACGTTGCGTAATGCGAAGGCTTCGCAGCTGATCTATCGCGGATAGTTCTAGCGCCGCAGATCCCCTGTGGGATCTGTTACAGCCCGGGCAGCGCTGTTCTTTGGTCTGATTGCATTCACAGCTGGATGGTTTAGTGTGGTTTCTACCTTCCAAAACAATAAAAACAGGCTTTCCAATGAGCCAGAGTCTCAACCAGCTGCGTAAGTTCGTTTCACCTGAAATCATCTTCGGTGCCGGTAGCCGGCACAGTGTCGGCAATTACGCCAAGACCTTTGGCGCACGCAAGGTCCTGGTGGTCAGTGATCCCGGCGTGATTGCCGCTGGCTGGGTCGCCGATGTCGAAGCCAGCCTGCAAGCCCTGGGTATCGAGTATTGCCTTTACAGTGATGTCTCGCCCAACCCTCGGGTCGAAGAGGTAATGCTCGGTGCCGAGATGTACCGGGAAAACCACTGCGACGTGATCGTCGCCGTCGGTGGTGGCAGCCCGATGGACTGCGGCAAAGGCATCGGTATCGTCGTTGCCCATGGCCGCAGCATTCTCGATTTCGAGGGTGTGGACACCATCCGCGTGCCCAGCCCGCCGCTGATCCTGATTCCGACCACCGCCGGCACCTCGGCGGACGTCTCGCAGTTCGTGATCATTTCCAACCAGCAGGAACGCATGAAGTTCTCCATCGTCAGCAAGGCGGTGGTACCGGACGTTTCGCTGATCGACCCGGAAACCACCCTGAGCATGGACCCGTTCCTGTCGGCCTGTACCGGCATTGACGCGTTGGTGCATGCCATCGAAGCCTTCGTGTCCACCGGCCACGGGCCGCTGACCGACCCCCATGCGCTGGAGGCGATGCGCCTGATCAATGGCAACCTGGTGCAAATGATCGCCAACCCGACGGACATCGCCCTGCGCGAGAAGATCATGCTCGGCAGCATGCAGGCCGGGCTGGCGTTCTCCAACGCCATCCTTGGTGCCGTGCATGCCATGTCCCACAGCCTCGGCGGCTTTCTCGATCTGCCCCACGGCCTGTGCAACGCGGTCCTTGTCGAGCACGTGGTGGCCTTCAATTACAACTCGGCGCCAGACCGCTTCAAGGTGATCGCCGAGACGTTGGGCATCGACTGCCGAGGCCTGAATCACCGGCAGATCTGCGGGCGCCTGGTCGAACACCTGATCGCCCTCAAGCACGCCATCGGCTTTCACGAAACCCTTGGTTTGCATGGCGTCAGGACCTCGGATATTCCGTTCCTGTCGCAGCATGCGATGCACGACCCGTGCATCCTGACCAACCCGCGCGAATCCAGCCAGCGTGATGTCGAGGTCGTCTATGGCGAAGCCCTCTGACGAGCAACAACGGGCCCTGGCCGGGCTGCTGGGGCTGGGCAGCCACTCGGCGCGCAAGAGTCATTACCCGGAACTGGCCGCGCGCCTGGATGATCTGGAAGCCGAGCGTAACCGCTACAAGTGGCTGTTCGAAAACGCGGTGCACGGCATCTTCCAGGCCAGCCTGCACGACGGCATGCGCGCCGCCAACCCGGCACTGGCACGCATGCTCGGTTACCAGGACCCGCAGGAGGTGCTGTTCTCCCTGACTGACCTGGGCAGCACCCTGTTCGTCGACGGCGCGCAGGAGCTGGAAAGCATTGGCGAAATCCTCCGGCACCAGCGCAGCCTGCACGGCTATGAAACCCGTTTGCGGCGCAAGGACGGCAGTCACCTGGATGTATTGATGAACCTGCTGCTCAAGCCCGGCCAGGAGGGGCTGGTGGAAGGGTTCGTCTCCGATATCACTGAGCGCAAACTGGCCCAGCGACGCCTGCAGCAACTCAATGACGAACTGGAGCAGCGCGTCGTGGCGCGCACCGATGAATTGCTCGAGGCCAACCGTAACCTTCAGCAGCAGATCACCCAGCGTAAACAGATCGCCAAGGCCTTGCGCGACGCCCGCGATGCCGCCGAGGCCGCCAATCACAGCAAGGACAAATACCTCGCCGCCGCCAGCCACGACCTGCTGCAACCGCTGAACGCCGCGCGGTTGCTGATCTCGACCTTGCGTGAACGCAAATTGCCGGAAGCCGAACAGGTGCTGGTGGAGCGCACTCACCAGGCCCTGGAAGGGGCCGAAGACCTGCTGACGGATCTGCTCGACATTTCCCGGCTCGACCAGGCCGCGGTCAAACCGGACGTTGCGTTGTACCGCCTCGACGAACTGCTCGGGCCGCTGGTGTCGGAGTTCCAGTCTGTCACCCAGGCGGCCGGCTTGAACCTGCGGGTGCGCATGGCCGATTACGCCATCAGTACCGACTTGCGCCTGATGACGCGGATCCTGCGCAACTTCCTCAGCAATGCCTGCCGCTACACCGATGAAGGCAGCATCCTGCTGGCGGCAAGGCGTCGGGGCGAGATGTTGCGCCTGGAGGTCTGGGACACCGGGCGTGGCATCGCCGCCGACCGGCTCGATTCGATCTTTCTCGAGTTCAACCAGCTGGACGTCGGCCGCGCCGCCGACCGCAAGGGCGTGGGCCTGGGGCTGGCGATTGTCGAGCGCATCGCCAAGATCCTTGGCTACAGGATCGGCGTGTACTCGTTACCGGGGCGGGGTTCGATGTTCAGCATCGAGGTGCCGATATCCGACGAGGTTCCGCTGCCCGTGAGCCAGGCGGTGCCACAACCGGGCACCGGCAACCCGCTGCCGGGCCGCCGTTTACTGGTGATCGACAACGAAGTGAGCATTCTTGACAGCATGAGCGCGTTGCTCGGGCAGTGGGGCTGCGACGTCCTGGTCGCCACCGATGAAGAGGCTGCGCTGGCGGCGCTGCGCGGGCAGGCGCCGGAACTGATTCTGGCGGACTATCACCTCGATCACGGGGTGGTCGGCTGTGATGTGGTGCGACATTTGCGCGAGCATTTTCACCAGGACATTCCCGCGGTGATCATTACCGCCGACCGCACCGACCATTGTCGGCGTGCGTTGCAGCGACTCAACGCACCCTTGCTGAACAAACCGGTGAAGCCCGGCAAGTTGCGAGCGGTGTTGAGTCAATTGTTGGGGGCATCTGCCTGAAGCGGCCGGTACTGCAGGGTGAAGCCCAGTTCGGTGGATTGACCCTGTTCCAGCAAACGCAACCCTGGCCGGCCGGGCAGGTGGTGCGCGTTGACCGGGTGGCTCACCGGTTCGATGCAGAAAAACCCCAGGCCCACAGGGCAGTAGAGCAGGTAGTAGTCGCTGCCGGTGGCCTGGCAGTCGAGCGCGTAACCAAGATCCGCTTGCTCGATCAGGCAGTGGCCGTTCCATTCGCAGAAACCGTTGTCCACCAGGGATTGTGGCAATGCCTTGAGTTGCTGGAAATCCCACTCGACCGGCAATGCGCCGAGTTCGGTCGGCAGTTTTGCCCCATCGCACCACCACACATGCCGGGCGGGCGCCTGTAGGCGGGTGTTCGGTGTGCGCGGCAGGTACGGATGCAGTCCCAGGCCATGCCACGCAGCGTGTTCAGCCAGGTGCGTGACGTGCAGTTCGATGCTCAGCTTGCCCGCGCTCAAATGGAAACGTTGCCGGGCGCGATAAGCGAAGGGGGTTGTGCTGTCGAGTTGCAGGAGCACTTCATTTTTCGACCGCGAAACCACGTCCCACGCCTGCTGCCAGGCGCTGCCGTGAATCGGCAGGGGATCGGTGAGGCTGTTGGGCGCCAGTGCCAGCCAGCCATCGGGGCAATCGAAACCGCCATCGGCGATACGGTTGGACCAGGGGATCAAGGGAAAACAGCCGAGCTTGCCGGGCTGGCCGGTGTTCAGGGCATGAGCATCAGCGTGGCGCAACAACGGCTGGCCAGTGCTGCGCACGGTCCAGTTGACGAGGCTGGCGCCAAGTTCCGGGGCGAGGGTGAGGTGGGTGAACTCGTCTTCGAGTTGCAGAAGGTTCATGGTTTTATCGATTCGCGTTCAATGGTGGAAAAGATCGCAGCCTGCGGCAGCTCCTACAGGAAACCGTGTCCGACGCAGGAGCTGCCGAAGGCTGTGATCTTTTTAAGGGTTTACAACACCAAATGCGGCAACCACAGCGACAGTGCCGGAATGTAAGTCACGGCCAACAGCACCAGGAACAGCACGCCGTAGAACGGCAGCAGGGCTTTGACGGTGGACTCAATGCTGACTTTACCCACGGCTGACCCCACAAAGAGTACCGCACCCACCGGCGGTGTAATCAAACCAATGCCCAGGTTCACCAGCATGATCATGCCGAACTGCACCGGATCCACGCCAATGCCGAGGATCACCGGCATCAGGATCGGCGTGAGAATCAGGATCAGCGGCGCCATGTCCATGACCGTACCGAGCAACAGCAGCATGACGTTGATGCACATCAGGATCACGTAGCGGTTGTCCGACAGGGTCAGGAACAGCGTGGTGATCTTCGCCGGGATCTGCATCAGGGTCATGATGTAGCCGAAGCTGGCGGCGAAACCGATCAGGATCATCACGATCGAAATCGTGCGCACGGTGCGGTGCATCAGTTTGGGCAGTTCGCTCCATTTGTAGTCGCGGTAGATGAACATGGTCACGAAGAACGACCACAGCACGGCAATCGCCGCCGACTCGGTGGCGGTGAAAATACCCGACAGGATGCCGCCGAGGATGATCACCATCGCCATCAGGCCCCACAACGCTTCGCCGCAGATCTTCAGCGCTTCGCGCATCGGGATGACTTCGCCTTTCGGGTAGTCGCGCTTCTTGGCGAAGATCAGGCACAGCACCATCAGGCACGCGCTCATCAACAGGCCCGGCACCACACCGGCCATGAACAGCGAGGCAATCGACACCGTGCCGCCGGCGGCCAGGGAGTAGAGCACCGAGTTGTGGCTGGGCGGTGTCAGCAGCGCTTGCACCGAACCGCTGACGGTCACTGCCGTGGCGAATTCCCGGGGATAACCACGGCGTTCCATTTCCGGAATCAGCACCGAACCGACCGAGGCGGTGTCCGCCACCGAGGAGCCGGAGATCGCGCCAAAGAAGGTCGAGGCCATGATATTGACCAGCGACAAGCCGCCACGCACGAAGCCCACCAGCACCCCGGCGAACGCCACCAGGCGCCGGGACATGCCGCCCTCGGCCATGATCGCGCCCGCCAGGACGAAGAACGGAATCGCCAGCAGGGAGAACTTGTTCACGCCCCCGGCCACCTGGATCATCAGGGCCTGGAACGGGATGTCGATCCACCACGCGCCGATCAGTGCGGCAAACCCCAGGGCGTAGGCGACCGGCATGCCGATCAGGATCAACGCGATAAAACTGCCCAACAGAATAAAAGCGTCCATTCAGGCAGCCCCTTCGTTTTCTTCAACGAGGTCGAAACGCACGACCCGACGGTTGCTCTGGTCACCGAGCAAGAGTTTTTCCAGGACAAACACCAGCGTCAGCACGCCGCCAATCGGAATCGGCATGTAGGTGATGCCCACGCGCAGGGTCGGCAGGGCGCTCATGAACTGGTTCCAGGTGGACATGCACAGCTTGCTGCCCCAGATGGCCATGAACAGGCAGATGGTTGCCATCAACAGTTGCGCGGCAATGGCCGCGGCCTTGCGCAGGTTCGGCGCAAGGCGATCGGTGAGCATCGCCACCGCCATGTGCGAACCGGACCGGTAGCTGGCGGCGGCGCCGATGAAGGTGAACACCATCATCAGCAGGATGGCGGTGGGCTCCGGCCAGCTGGAGCCGGTACCGAGCACATAACGGGCAAAAACGCCCCAGGGGATCATCAGGGAAATGGCCAGGACCGACAGGCCGGCAATCCAGATGCAGGCCATGTAAATCCTGTCGTTGATACGCAGCAGCAGATTCTTCATCGGGTTCCACCGTAACCGGGCGCGCACTGACGTACACCAACGTCAGCGGCGCCGGGCCTTTCTTGAATGCAGGGAGGGTTACTGAACGGCTTCGATGCGCTTGATCAGGTCGGCGTAGGGCGCGCCGTATTTCTCGCGGATCGAGGCGGTGGCCTCGTAGAAAGGTTTCTTGTCGACGGTGATGAACTCGACGCCGGCGGCCTTGAGTTTCTCTTCGCTGCTGGCCGATTTCGCATCCCACAGGGTGCGTTCCTGGGCCTGGGCCGCCTTGGCGGTTTTCTTCACCAGGGCCTGCTGCTCGGGGGTGAGCTTTTCCCAGGTGATTTTTGACATGACGATCGGCTCGGGCAGGATCAGGTGGCCGGTCAGGCTGTAGTACTTGGCGTTCTGGTAGTGGTTGTGTTCGAGCAGGGTCGGCGGGTTGTTTTCCGCGCCGTCGATCACGCCGGTCTGCAGGGCGCTGAAGATTTCGCCGGTGTCCATCGCGATACCGTTGCCGCCCATGGCGTTGATGGTTTCGATGAACATCGGATTGCCTTGCACGCGGATCTTCATGCCCTTGAGGTCTTCAAGGCTGCGTACCGGTTTCTTGGTGTAGAGGTTGCGCGTACCGCCGTCCATCCAGGCCAGGGCGACCAGGTTGAATTCGGAGTTGGTGATCTTGTCGAGGATTTCATCGCCCACCGCTCCATCGATGACCTTGCGCATATGCGCCTGGTCACGGAACACGAACGGCATGTTGAACACGTTCACGTCCGGCACCACCGGCCCGACGATGCCGAGGCTGACCCGGGCCATCTGCACGGCACCGACCTGG
Source organism: Pseudomonas sp. S2_F07 (assembly GCF_054668325.1). Classification (NCBI taxonomy): domain Bacteria; kingdom Pseudomonadati; phylum Pseudomonadota; class Gammaproteobacteria; order Pseudomonadales; family Pseudomonadaceae; genus Pseudomonas; species Pseudomonas sp. S2_F07. The sequence continues at coordinate 1,064,997 of NZ_CP162758.1, read as the reverse complement.
GCCTGTTCGACCACTTCTTTTTCCGAGCCGAGCACGCCACCGGCGAACATCTTGAAGGTCAGCGCGCCATTGCTGTCGGCCACCAGGGTTTTGCCCAGTTGCTCTTCAGCCACCACGGTCGGGTAACCGGCGGGGTGGATGTCGGCGAATTTGATTTCCAGTGCCTGGGTGGCACTGCTGAGGGAGAAGGCTAATGGAAGTGCAGCGGCGAGCAAGGTGCGTTTGAAGTCCATGGGGGTGTCTCCAGTTTTATTGTTTTTTTTATTCAAGGCACAGCGATGCAGCGGGAGCGCTTTTCTTTCGAGAAGGTCAGTCGTTGAACAGGGGTTCGGGTAAGCCTTTTACTCCGGGGTCGAGGGCGAACACGCCACCGGCCAGTGATTGCCGGTCATGGTCGTCGCCGGGGCGGATCGAGGTCACGAACAGCGTGTCCAGTCGAGGGCCACCGAAGGCGCACATGGTGGGTTTTTTCACCGGTACGGCGAGGGAACGGTCAAGTCGGCCGGCGGGGGTAAAACGGTGGATCAAGCCAGCGTCGTTGGCGCAAATCCAGTAGCAGCCATCGGCGTCGACCGCTGCGCCGTCGGGGCGACCTTCATACTGGTTCATGTCCACGAACACGCGGCGATTCGAAGGCGTACCGGTGTCGATGTCATAGTCGAAGGCCCAGATCTGCTGGACCTGAGGGTGAGAGTCGGACAGGTACAGGGTGCGTCCGTCCGGGCTGAAGCCCAGGCCGTTGGGCACGATGAAACCGCTCAGTCGCGCGTCGAGTGGCCCGGGTTGCCCGGCGCTGTAGCGATACAACGCCCCCTCGGCAGCGTTGGCGCCCATGTTCAGCACCATGCTGCCGGCCCAGAAACGTCCCTGACGGTCACAGCGGCCGTCGTTCAAACGCATGTCGGTGCGGGCATGCTCGACCTGGGCCAGCGGTTCACTGTCGAGGCTGCCGTCGTGGCGCGGATGCAGGCGGAAGAACCCGCTCTCCATGCCGGCGACCCAGCCGCCGTCCCGGTGACGGGCGATGCAAGCGAGCATCTGCGGGGTTTTCCAGGCATCCACTTGCCCGGTGTCGGCACTCCAGCGCTGTAAACCGCCAGCGGGAATATCGACCCAGTACAGCGCGTTTTCCTCAGACACCCAGACCGGGCTTTCACCGACCGCGTTGCGGGCGTCGACAATCAGTTCAGCTTGCATGGCAACTCATTCCCTTGGTTTTTGTCGGGGGGCAAGCAACGCGCGAAGGCTCAGTCACCGAAAGGCCCGGCTGCGCAGAAGGCGCCGCCCTGATAGAGCCGCGCCGGGTCATCGGCGGCGGGCATCGGCTGGGCTTCGACTTTTTCGCGGAACACTTCGGAGCTGTCCTGCGGGGCAAAACCCAGGGCCGTGGCATAACGGTTGTCCCACCAGATCTCCTTGTTGTCGGACATGCCATAGACCACGGTGTGGCCGACATTCGGGGTGTGCAGGGCGCGCTCGAGCAGTTGGGTCAGGTCGCCGAAGCTCAGCCAGGTGCTCATCATCCGGCGGTTGTGCGGTTCCGGGAACGACGAGCCGATACGCACGCTGACGGTCTCGATGCCATAGCGGTCGAAGTAGAAGGTGGCCATGTCTTCGCCGTAGGACTTGGATAAGCCGTAGTAACTGTCCGGGCGGCGAGGGGAGTGGGCATCGATGACTTCGTCCTGGCTGTAGAAACCGATCACATGGTTGGAGCTGGCGAAGATCACTCGCTTCACACCGTGGCGGCGCGCGGCTTCGTAAATGTGGAACACGCCGCAGATGTTGGCGCCGAGGATCTCTTCGAACGAGCGCTCGGTCGACACCCCGCCGAAGTGCAGGATCGCATCCACGCCTTCGACCAGTTGATGTACGGCTTGCTTGTCGGCCAGATCACACGGCACGACTTCTTCGCGGTCATCGATGGCTGGCGCAATGTCGGCGATGTCCGACAGGCGAATCACATTGGCGTAGGGGCGCAGGCTTTCGCGCAGGACTTTCCCGAGGCCACCGGCGGCGCCGGTCAGCAGCAGGCGATTGAAAGGAGGGCGGGTGGTTGCAGTGGTCGTCATGGGAATCCTGGACAAACAGTTGTTGTTATTGGTTCGTTGTAGGTTATCGTATGACTGTGCTGAGTATCATTAGGGTTTCCGGCTCTTGTCAACGCGACATTGGTTGAAAATGACGGAGGGTCGTTTCCTTTGGCTGAACCAAGCCGCACGCACTGAAATACCAGGGGGGGTTACAGCAGGCTGATCGGATAGCTGATGAAAATCCGGTTCTCATCGAATTCGTTGGTGCTGAAGCTCTTGCGAATCGTTGCGTTACGCCATTTCACGTTGAGGTTTTTCAACGCACCACTCTGCACGGTGTAGGCCAGCTCCGATTCGCGGCCCCATTCCTCGCCGTCGGTAATTTTCCCGGTGTGCACGTTGTCACCGCTGATGTAGCGGTTCATCAGGGTCAGGCCGGGGACGCCCAGGGCTGCGAAGTTGTAGTCGTGGCGCACCTGCCAGGATTTCTCCCGGGCGTTGTCATAGCTGGAGTTGTAGCTGTCGTTGGCCAGGGTGCCGCCGCTGGTGCCGTTGACCCGCATCCAGACGTCATCGCCGGTGAGTTTTTGCAGGCCGACGTAGAAGGTGTTGCCGCCATATTTGGCCGAGAGCAGGGCGAACGCGGTCTTGTTGTCGAGGTCACCGGCTAGCGCGCTGCCGTCCTCCTTGCCGATGAAGTAGCCGAGGTTGGCGCCCAGGGTCCAGTCGCCCAGGGGCTGGCTGTGGGTCAGGTTGAAGTATTGCTGCTGGTAAATGTCACTGAGTTCCGAGTACCAGACACCGACCTGCGTGCGCTTTTCATTGAACGCATATTCACCGCCGCCGAAGTTGAAACGGTCCGAAGTGAACGCCGCTTTACCGTTCATGAACATGTCTTCCATGCTCGCGTCGTTACGCGGGCTGTTTTTCTGGAATTGACCGCCATAGAGCGTCAGGCCGCTGATTTCGCTGGAGGTCACCTGAGCGCCCTGGAAGGTCTGCGGCAGCGAGCGGCCATCGTCGGAACGCAGGATCGGCAGCACCGGCATCCATTCACCGACCTTCAATTCGGTTTTCGAGATCTTGCCTTTGAGCGCCACGCCGAGCCGGCCGAAATTGTCGGCGGGGCGGCCGTCGTCGTGGATCGGCAACAGTTGGGTGCCGCCGCTGCCTTTGCCGCCATCGAGCTTCTGCGAGTACAGGCCAAGCACATCGACACCGAAGCCCACAGGACCCTGGGTGAAACCGGAGCGGGCATCGAGAATGAAGTTCTGCGTCCACTCTTCAGCCTTGCCCTGGGGGTAGGCCGGGTTGGTGTAGTTGCGGTTGATGTAGGCGTTGCGCAGGTTCAACGTGGCCTTGGCGTCGTCGGTGAAACCTTCGGCCTGGCAGGTGATGGGCAGGACGAGGGCCAGGCCGCTGCAGCCGATCAGGCTGAGAGAATGGCGACGGGTGAGGGTAGGCCGTGAACTACGGATTGACGAATTGCGGGCGAGCTTGCTCACTGTGACGCTCCCTTTCTTTTTTGTTTTTATTGTTTGTCATACGTCGTCGTACAACATTGGCGGCGATTATTTACAGGCCGCTTCAGTGTTGTCAATCGGAAGTTATACGATGACCTGTCTGGCAGATGGGGAGTGAAATGTTTGGTTTGACTCTGTCGCCGCGAGCTAGAGCGGATGCTAGTCTTGCTCAACGTTGGGGTCGGGGATCCGCATGGGCAATCACAAGATCGAGATACGTCGCAGTAACGTCGAAAAAATCCTGCTGGGGGCGGAAAAAGTCTTCGCTGAAAAGGGCTTCGGCAGCACCGCCATGGCCGACATCGCCGCTGAAGTGCAACTGCCGCGTTCCAACCTGCACTACTACTTCAGCACCAAGACCGAGTTGTACAGCGCCGTGCTGTTCGACTTGCTGGAAGTCTGGAAGCAGGACGCGCTGTGCTTCGAGATGTTCGATGACCCGCGTGTGGTGCTCAGCAGCTACATCCGCGCCAAGATGAACCATTCCCGCAGCCGGCCGTACGGTTCGAAAGTCTGGGCCAACGAAATCATCCATGGCGCGCCGACCCTCGGCGAAGCGCTGGATGCGAGCCTGTACGACTGGGCCAAGATGAAGGAAGCGAAAATCCGCCAGTGGGTGGACGACAAACGCATCTTGCCGGTGGAGCCCTCGAGCCTGCTGTACATGATCTGGGCCTCGACCCAGCACTACGCCGACTTCGATCACCAGGTGAACATTCTCAACGATCATCAGCCGCTGTCGGACATGCAGTTCGAAAAGGCGGTGCAGACGGTGACCAGTGTGATTTTGCGGGGGATCGGGTTGGAGCCTTGAGATCTTACAGGCAGAAAAGATCGCAGCCTTCGGCAGCTCCTACAAAGAAATGCGTCCCCTGTAGGAGCTGCCGAAGGCTGCGATCTTTTGATCTTATAATTCAAACCACGACGTGATACGGATTCCTCGGATCATGATTCCAGTCCAGGAACGGCTTGCCGGTCTCCACCGGCACCATCTCGATGCAGTCCTGTACCGGGCAGGTGATCTGGCACAGGTTGCAGCCTACGCACTCCTCATCGATCACTTGATACTTGTGGGTGCCGTCCGCTTGCTTGAGGCTGGCCACGGCCTGGTGCGAGGTGTCCTCACACGCGATATGGCAACGACCGCAACCAATACACGCCTCCTGATCGATTTTCGCGATCACCTGGTAGTTGATGTCCAGGTACTTCCAGTCTGTGGTGTTGGCCACCGCGCGGCCGGAAAACTCCGAAATGCTGGCATAGCCCTGACTGTCCATCCAGCGTGACAAACCGTCCTTCATCTCTTCGACAATCCGGAAACCATGCAACATCGCTGCCGTGCACACCTGCACCGAGCCACTGCCCAGGGCGATGAATTCCGCGGCGTCGCGCCAGTTGCCGATACCGCCGATGCCGCTGATCGGCAGGCCCTGGGTCTGCGGGTCGCGGGCGATTTCGGCGACCATGTTCAAGGCAATCGGCTTGACCGCCGAGCCGCAGTAACCGCCGTGGGTGCTTTGGCTGCCGACCATGGGGTTGGCGACCATGCGTTCGAGGTTGACGCTGGTGATCGAATTGATGGTGTTGATCAACGACACCGCATCGGCACCGCCTCGGTGGGCGGCACGGGCGGCGACGCGGATGTCGGTGATGTTCGGCGTGAGCTTGACGATCACCGGCAACGAGCAATACGTCTTGCACCAGCGGGTGACCTGTTCCACGTATTCCGGCACCTGGCCGACCGCTGCGCCCATGCCGCGCTCCGGCATGCCGTGGGGGCAACCGAAGTTCAGCTCGATGCCGTCGGCGCCGGTGGCTTCCACCAGTGGGAGGATGTGTTTCCAGGACTCTTCGACGCAAGGCACCATCAAGGACACAATCAGCGCGCGGTCCGGCCAGTCCTTTTTGACCTGGGTGATTTCCCGCAGGTTGATCTCCAGCGAGCGGTCAGTGATCAACTCGATGTTGTTAAAGCCCAGTACCTCCCGGTTAGCCCCGAAGTGCGCCGAGTAGCGCGACGACACGTTCACCGCCGCCGGGTCCTCACCCAGGGTTTTCCAGACCACGCCGCCCCAGCCGGCCTCGAAGGCGCGGACCACGTTGTAGGCCTTGTCGGTCGGCGGCGCGGAGGCCAGCCAGAATGGATTGGGTGCTTTGATGCCGGCGAAGACAATCGACAGATCGGCCATTTACGCAGCCTCCACGTTGAGCATCAGTTGAGCATTGATCGCCTCGGCGGCGCGCTTGCCATGCTGCACGGCTTGCACGGTGAGGTCTTGATCGAGGCTGGTGCAGTCACCGCCGGCATACACGCCGGGGATGCTGGTGCGCAGGTTTTCATCGACTTCGATGCGCTCGCCCTGACGCTTGAGTTCCCGGGCCAGCGGATCGCTGAGGGCGCTGCCGTCGAAGGCCTGGCCGATGGCTTTGAAGATCGCGTCGGCGGCCAGTTCGAAGGTTTCACCGGTGGTTTGCAGGCGACCTTCCAGCAGATGAGTGCGGGCGAAACGCATGCCGCGCACGCGGCCCTGGTCATCGAGCAGCACTTCTTCGGGTTGTGCCCAGGTCATCAGCCGCACCTGATTGGCCTTGGCAATCTCCTGTTCGTGATGGGTGGCCCCCATGTCCTCGACGCCACGGCGATACACCAGATTCACATCGTGGGCACCGAGGCGGGCCATTTGCACCGCCATGTCGATGGCGGTGTTGCCCGCGCCTAGGACAATGCAGTGGTCGGCCAGGGGCAGTTGGCTCAGGTCATCGGCCTGGCGCAGTTCGCGAATGTAATCGGTGGCGGCGAGCAGGCCGGGCGCGTCTTCGTGGGCCAGGCCCAGCTGTTTGCTGGCATTGAGCCCGAGGCCGAGGAACACCGCGTCGAACTGTTGGTGCAGTTCGCTGAGGGTCAGGTTGTCCCCGAGTTTTTGCCCGTGGCGGATTTCGATCCCGCCAATCTGCAACAGGAACTCAAGTTCCTTTTGCGCGTAGTCATCCACCAGTTTGTATTTGGCGATCCCGTACTCGTTGAGGCCGCCAGCCTTTGCCCGCGCCTCGAAGATCACCACGTCATGCCCGTGCATGGCGCTGCGGTGGGCACAGGACAAACCGGCCGGACCGGCACCGACCACGGCGATGCGTTTGCCGGTGGCGGCAGCACGCTGGAACGGGTGCGTGCTGAAGTGGGCGTTGTCCACGGCGTAGCGTTGCAACAGGCCGATCATGACCGGCGCGCATTCGTGAGCGTTGTTGCGCACGCAGGCTTGCTGGCAAAGAATCTCCGTCGGACACACCCGGGCGCAACTGCCGCCGAGGATGTTGGCCGAGAGGATTTTCTGCGCGGCGCCTTGCACGTTGTCCTGCGCAATGTTGCGGATGAACGAGGGAATGTCGATCTCGCTCGGACAGGCATTGACGCAGGGCGCGTCGTAGCAATACAGGCAGCGCGAGGCTTCCAGGTGCGCCTGGCGCTCGTTGAGCGGCGGCGCCAGATCGGTGAAGTGGCCGGCGAGGGCGGCCGCATTCTCTTGGGGATGCGGGAGGTGGTCCAGGGTCTTGATCACGGTTTTGGCCTCACGGTTATTTGAGGTGCTGCCTCTGAATGGGCATTATTTGAATCTTGCTCAGTCCCCCCCGTAGGAGCTGCCGAAGGCTGCGATCTTTTGATTTTGCTTTTTTAGATCAAAGTCAAAAGATCGCAGCCTTCGGCAGCTCCTACAGAGGGATGGGTCGTTCTCAGCGTTTCACAGCAACAGGCTTGTGCAACTCAGCCCGCTTGCTCAGCAAATCAAACACCGCCGGGTACGCCGGCCGTTCGATGTAGCGCCCGGCGCCACGCTCGGCCCGCAGGTCGCCGTCGGCCCAGACCACTCGGCCCTGGCTGATGGTGTGGCTGGGCACGCCGCGCACGGTCTTGCCTTCGAAGATGTTGAAGTCCACCTGCTGATGGTGGGTCTTGGCGGAAATGGTCCGCGTGCCTTGCGGGTCCCATAGCACCAGGTCGGCATCGGCACCCACGCGTATCGAGCCTTTGCGTGGGTAGAGGTTGAAGATCTTCGCTGTGTTGGTGGAGGTCAGCGCGACGAATTGCTGCATCGAAAAGCGTCCGCTGTTCACGCCTTCCTCCCACAACACGGCCATGCGGTCTTCGATGCCGGCGGTGCCGTTGGGGATCTTGCTGAAGTCGTCGCGGCCAGCGGCTTTTTGCTCGGCGCAGAAGCAGCAGTGATCGGTGGCGGTGGTGTGCAGGTTGCCCGACTGCAGGCCATGCCAGAGCGCCTCTTGATGGCCGCGAGGACGGAACGGCGGGCTCATCACGTAACCGGCGGCGGTTTGCCAGTCCGGATCGCGGTAGACGCTGTCGTCCAGCAGCAGGTGCCCGGCCAGCACTTCGCCGTAGACCGGCTGGCCCTTGCCCCGGGCGTAGGTGATTTCGTCCAGGGCTTCCTTGGTCGAGACGTGGACCAGGTACAGCGGCGTGCCCAGGGTTTCGGCGATGCGGATCGCCCGGCTCGCGGCTTCGCCTTCAACCTGGGAAGGACGCGACAGGGGATGCGCTTCCGGCCCGGTGATGCCCTGGGCCATCAGCTTGCGTTGCAGGTGATACACCAGTTCACCGTTTTCCGCGTGAACGGTCGGCACCGCGCCCAATTCCAGACAGCGTTCGAAACTCGCCACCAGGGTGTCATCGGCGGCCATGATCGCGTTCTTGTAGGCCATGAAATGCTTGAAGCTGTTGACGCCGTGCTGGCTGACCAGCTCGGCCATTTCCTCGCGGACCTGTTCGCTCCACCAGGTGATGGCGACGTGAAAGCCGTAGTCCGACGCCGACTTCTCGGCCCAGCCGCGCCACTGATGGAAGGCTTCGAGCAAGGATTGCTGCGGGTTGGGAATCACGAAGTCGATGATTGAGGTGGTACCGCCGGCCAGTCCCGCCGCCGTACCGCTGAAGAAGTCTTCGCTGGCCACTGTGCCCATGAAGGGCAGTTGCATGTGGGTGTGCGGGTCGATGCCGCCGGGCATCAGGTATTGGCCGCTGCCGTCGAGCACTTCGGCGCCTGCGGGTACATCGAGATTTTCGCCGATGGCCTTGATCACGCCGTCTGCGCAATACACATCGGCGCGATAACTTTCATCATGGGTAATAAGGGTGGCGCCACGGATCAACAGAGACATTCCGAGTTCCTCGCAGGCAATGACCGGCTTATGCCGGTTCTAGATGTTCTATTTAAAAAACAGCCCGGCCAGATTGATTCCTGTCAGTGCTGTCAGGATTAAACGCTAGCTGCAGTTTTACGAATCGGCAAGAATATTTTTTATAAGCTTATTCTGTTACTAACTTATTGATATTTAAGTATTAAATTTAAGAATCACCAAAATGGTGAGGCTGTTCACCATTTTGACGCACTTGACAGGATCGAAAAATAGTCAAGATTTCTTATGTGAAATCAGCTGTTTGAGTATGGTCTATGGTTGATGCGCAGCCATTGAAAAAAAGATCAATGCACCAGTTTGAGTCCTGACTGTTTCGACAACTTGCCTGGCATTCGGCCTGAGTGGCCTGACAAATAGTCGAGTCAGCGAATAAAACTGATAAACATCAGTGGGTTGCAATGTGTTTATGGAACTGCCCGATGCGTATTCGGGGTACACGGCACGTTTATTGATGTCGCCAGCCCCCGATGAGCAACAATAATCAAAAGAACAGTGGAGCGGCCATGCAACAGATCAGATCGCAAGTGACCGAGCGCGACGGCTTGTTCGAGCTTGAAGCCGGCAGCGATGTCCTCGACAGTCCCCGTTACAACCACGACATTGCACCGACCAAGGTGCGCGAACGCACCTGGAACAAATGGCACATCACCGCGCTGTGGGTCGGCATGGCGATCTGCGTGCCGACCTACACCCTCGGTGGCGTGCTGACCGCGTACTTCGGCCTGTCCGTCGGTGAAGCGCTGCTGGCGATTCTGTTTGCCAACATCATCGTGCTGATTCCCCTGACGCTTAACGCCTTTCCCGGCACCAAGTACGGCATTCCCTTTCCGGTGTTGCTGCGCTCGTCCTTCGGCGTGCTCGGCTCCAATATTCCGTGCCTGATTCGCGCCCTGGTGGCGTGCGGCTGGTTCGGCATCCAGACCATGTTCGGCGGGCTGGCGATTCACCTGTTCCTCGGCTCGGTGTTCGAGGGCTGGAAGTCCCTGGGCGGCACCGGCGAGGTCATCGGCTTCATGGTGTTCTGGGCGCTGAACCTGTGGGTGGTGATTCGCGGCGCCGAGTCGATCAAATGGCTGGAAACCCTGTCGGCTCCGCTACTGGTGCTGGTGGGCGTAGGCCTGTTGGTCTGGGCCATGCCCAACGTGTCGATGACCGAATTGCTGGCAATTCCGGCCAAGCGTCCCGAAGGCGCCGGCGTGGCCAGCTACTTCGCCGCCGGGCTGACGGCGATGGTCGGCTTTTGGGCCACGCTGTCACTGAACATCCCGGACTTCAGTCGCTACGCGAAAAGCCAGAAGGACCAGATCGTCGGGCAGATCATCGGTTTGCCGCTGACCATGTTCCTGTTCGCGTCCCTCGGCGTGGTGATGACCGCCGCGTCGGTGAAACTGGTGGGGGTGACGGTGTCCGATCCGGTGACCTTGATCGGCCATATCCAGAGCCCCGTTTGGGTCGCACTGGCAATGGCGCTGATCATCATCGCCACGCTGTCGACCAATACCGCAGCCAACATCGTGTCGCCGACCAATGACTTCCAGAACATCGCGCCCAAGGCGATCAACCGCACCAAGGCAGTATTGCTCACCGGGTTTGTCGGGTTGGCATTGATGGCCCATGAGCTGCTGAAAAAACTGGGCCTGATTGTCTCGGACGTCAGTCTTGAAACCGTCTATTCCAACTGGTTGCTTGGCTATTCCAGCCTGCTGGGGCCGATCGCCGGGATCATGGTGGTGGACTATTTCCTGATCAAGAAACAGCAACTGGACCTTGCGGGCCTGTATCGCGATGACGTGTATCCGGCGTGGAACTGGAGCGGGTTCATCGCGTTTGGTGTGCCGGTGGTGCTGACGTTGTTGTCCCTGGGCAGCGATGCGTTCAGCTGGTTCTACAGCTATGGCTGGTTTACCGGTTCGGCGCTGGGTGGGATTATTTATTACGGGTTGAGTGTGATGCGGCCCAGCCCGTCTGTTGCGAAATCTGCGGTGTGAACACCGGCCCCATCGCGAGCAAGCTCGCTCCCACAGGTCTTGTGAACACCCGAGAACCCTGTGGGAGCGGGCTTGCTCGCGAAGACGGCCGCACAAACACCAACAAATTGCCTGAAGAAACACACAAGAACAGCCTGAGGAGATCATCATGAACGCGGCCGTAGACGTTCTGCAGTCCAGCCATCAGCACATCAACCGCGACCGCCTGTGGCAATCGCTCATGGAACTGGCCAGGCTCGGCGCCACGGTCAAGGGCGGCGTGTGTCGCCTGGCCCTGACCGACCTCGACCGCCAGGCCCGGGACATCTTCGTCAAGTGGTGTGAGGAGGCCGGCTGCACCGTCAGCATCGACGCTGTCGGCAATATCTTCGCCCGTCGTCCCGGGCGCAATCCCGACCTGCCACCGGTGATGACCGGCAGTCACATCGACACCCAGCCCACCGGCGGCAAGTTCGATGGCTGCTTCGGGGTGCTGGCGGGCGTCGAAGTGCTGCGCACCCTCAATGATCTGAACATCGAAACCGAAGCGCCGCTGGAAGTGGTGGTCTGGACCAACGAGGAAGGCTCGCGCTTCGCCCCGTGCATGATGGGTTCCGGCGTGTTCGCGGAAAAATTCACCCTCGAGGAAACCCTGGCCAAGGTCGATGCCGAGGGTGTGACCGTGGGTGAAGCACTGAATGCCATTGGCTATGCCGGCCCACGCAACGTCAGCGGCCACAAAGTCGGTGCCTACTTTGAAGCTCACATCGAGCAAGGCCCGATCCTTGAAGACGAACACAAGACCATAGGCGTGGTCATGGGCGCCCTCGGGCAGAAATGGTTTGACCTCAAGTTGCGCGGTGTCGAAGCCCACGCCGGCCCGACCCCGATGCACCTGCGCAAGGACGCCCTGGTCGGCGCCGCGGTAATCGTCGGTGCGCTCAACCGCGCCGCCCTGAGCCACCAACCTCATGCCTGCGGCACCGTGGGTTGCCTGCAAGCCTATCCCGGCTCGCGCAACGTCATACCCGGCGAAGTGCGCATGACCCTGGACTTCCGGCACCTGGAACCGGCGCGCCTGGACTCGATGATCGCCGAAGTGCGCGAAGTCATCGAAACCACCTGCGAAGAACACGGCCTGACCTTCGAACTCACGCCAACGGCCGACTTCCCGCCGCTGTACTTCGACAAAGGCTGCGTCGAAGCCGTGCGCGGCGCCGCCCAAGGCCTGGGCCTGTCGCACATGGACATCGTCAGCGGCGCAGGCCACGACGCAATCTTCCTCGCCGAACTCGGCCCGGCCGGGATGATCTTCGTGCCCTGCGAAGGCGGCATCAGCCACAACGAAATCGAAAACGCCGCGCCGGATGACCTCGCGGCCGGTTGTGCGGTGTTGTTGCGGGCGATGCTGGCGGCTTCGGCGGCATTGGCTGCTTGATCAGCAAAAGATCGCAGCCTGCGGCAGCTCCTACAGGGGACGCATTCTCCGTAGGAGCTGCCGCAGGCTGCGATCTTTTGATCGTGATTCTTCAAACCCAAATGGCATCCCACAACGGATAATCCCCAATTCGCTTCACCAGCCCTGCGCGCAAGGGATTCATAACGATGTAGCGGGCAGCGTCTTTGATGTCTTCCTCTTTGCGCAGTGCCCGATCGTAGTAGCCGCGTTGCCACACTTGGCCTAAGTCTCCCAACATCAGATTGATCGACCGGCTGCTTCTGGATTTGATGCGACACATAAGCTCGGCCAATGTGCCTTGGTTCAGTTCGACCAACCAATGCAAATGGTCCGGCATCACTACCCAGGCCAAGGAATTTACGGTGGCGCTTTCATCGGCACTGCGCAGTTGACTGACAAGCTGACGTCCCAAATGAACGTCTGAGAACACCGGTCGACGTTGATGAGTGACTGCGGTCAGCAGATAGATACGCCCTGATTCGGAAACCCGAGCTTTACGCAGACGGCATCCTTTTGCAGCGATAGGCATTCCGTTGCCCTCTTTGAACGAGTGGATCATTGAACACTAGCCGAGAGTTTTCGCTCCATTTGCCCGAGGTTTTTCGGTTTGTTTCGAGTAACTTGAAAAGATCGCAGCCTGCGGCAGCTCCTACAGGGGATGCATTCTCCGTAGGAGCTGCCGCAGGCTGCGATCTTTTGATCTTCAACCCACCGCTACGACCTCAAGCTTTTCACTGATCGACAGATCCGCCGGGTGAATCGGTTTACGCCGATGCCTGAGCATCCCGCCCTGGCGTTGATTCATCACCGCCGTCATCTCCGCGAGTATCGACAGCGCCACGTTTTCCGGTGCATCGCCACCCAGGTCGAGGCCCATCGGGTAATACAGGGCGCACGTGCCCGGACCGATTTCAGCCAGCAAGCGCTCCGTGCGCTCCTTCGGACCGAGTTGGCCAAGGTAGGCGGGCGCGGCTTGCAACAGTTGTCCGAGCCAGTGCCGGTCCTGGCAATAGCTGTGGGTCATCACGGTCACGGCGGCGCCGTCGGTCAGGGGGCGCAGGTCGAACGGGTTGTCGAGGCTGGCGAAGATCACCGCATCGGCCTGGGGGAAGCGTTCGGGGCGAGCGAAGTGGCTGCGACTGTCGATCACCGAGACGTGCCAGTTCAGCAGTTTGGCCATGCGCACCAAGGGCTGCGCGTCGTGGCCGGCACCGAAGATCACCAAACGAGGTGGCGGGGCGATGTATTCGAAAAACACTTCGACTTCACCACGGGCGTCGGTGTAGAGGCGTATCGATGATTTTTTTGCGCCAGTGTCTTGCGCAGGTCCTGGCGAATCGCGATTTTCAATGGCAGGTTGCGCAGGGTGCCATCGGTGTCGGACAGCAGACGGTCACCGACCCGCGCCGAGGCATTGCGAGACGTGGCGATCACCGTGGCCATGGCGGCCGGTTGTTGACTGTCACGTACACGGCGCAGCAGTTCGATTGCAGGTGAGGGCGACTTTGCGTGCAGGCGTTCAAGCATGACGAATACCGTGCCGTTGCAACCCAGGCCAAAGGTCAGGGCGCTTTGCTCATCGTCCTCATCCTCGGTGGCGCCGGTGCTGTAGCGGCGCACCACGGGTTCGCCGGAGTCGGTCAGCCACCAGGCTTTTTTCGCCAGGTCCTGCTCCAGGCAACCGCCGCTGACGGTGCCGACGGTGCGGCCGTGCAGGGGAATGAGCATTCGTGCGCCGGGGCGGCGATAGGCCGAGCCTTCGACCTTGACCACGGTGGCGAGGATGGTTTCTTCGCCGGCCTGGGCGCCGGTGTCGATGGCTTGTAGAAGATCATTGAGGCCGGACATGGCATCTCTTCCTGAAAATGAACGCGATCCTGTAGGAGCTGCCGAAGGCGGCGATCTTTTGACCTTGATCTTAAAAAAAGCAAAATCAAAAGATCGCAGCCTTCGGCAGCTCCTACAGGGGGATTTGTGTTGGTGGTGGGTCAGTCGTCCACGCTCATCAACTGCCGCACCCCATCCCACGCCTCGGCCCGCATCCGCTGCACATCCAGCCCCGGAATCACGCCGTTATCGACCACCACCCGGCCACCGACCAGGCTGTACTTCACCGCAATCGGTTCGCCCGCCACCACGGGCGCCACGGCAATGTCGTGGAAGCCGAAGAAGCGCGGATGGTCCAGACCGTAGATCACCAGGTCCGCCGCCTGACCGATTTCAAGGGTGCCGACCGCACCCAGCCCCAGCACCTGTGCACCACCCGCCGTGCCCCAGTGGATGACATCTTCGGCGGTGGTGGCCGAGGCGCCTTGCCCGGCCCGGTGAATCAGCCACGCGGTGTTCGCTTCACCGACCATGCTTCCGGATTCGTTGGACGCCACGCCATCCACGCCAAGGGAAATCGGCACCCCGGCTTCGAACATCTGCGGCACCGGTGCCACGCCGCTACCCAGGCGCGCATTGCTCACCGGGCAGTGGGAAATGCCGGTGCCGGTTTGCGCGAGCATGCGGATTTCACCGGGTTGCAGGTGCACCGCGTGGGCGAACCACACGTCCGGGCCGAGCCATTCGTGTTCGGCGACGAACTCCACCGGCAGGCAGTTATATTTCTCGCGGCAGAAATTCACGTAGTTCTGGGTTTCCGACAGGTGCGTGTGCAGGCGCAAGCCAAGGCCCCGGGCGGTGTGGGCCAGTTCCCGCAGCAGCGTCGGCGGCAGGGAAAAAGTCGGCGTGGTCGGTGCGACGACCACCCGGCGCAAGGCGTCCGGGGTGTCCTGGTGATAACGGGATTTCAGTCGTTCGATGTCACCGACCATCTGGTCCAGGGTTTCCGGTTGCAGCGCGGTCTTCGAGAAACCCGGATGGGCGCTGGCCGACTCCAGCGCGCCGCCCCGGCACAGCACGAAACGCAGGCCGAATTCCCCGGCCATGTCGAACAGCAGGTCACCGGTCTCGGTGCTGCCGTTGGCATGGTAGAGGTAATGGTGATCGGCGCAGGTGGTCACCCCCGACAGTAGCAACTCGGCCATGCCCAGTTGTGCGGCGATCCGCGCCAATTGTGGGGTGAAGCGGTTGAGGCGCGGGTAGGGCACGCTGGCCAGCCAGCCTTGCAGGTCCTGGTTCAAGCCTTCGGGCACGGCTTTGAGCAGGTTCTGGAACAGGTGATGGTGGGTGTTGATCCAGCCCGGATACACCACCGAGTTGCGCGCATCGATCACCCGTTCACCGGGTTGCGCGTCAAGGCCGGCGGCCATTTCGGCGATGCGACCGTTGACGATGCGGATATCCACGGCGCCGGCCCGGGCCCGTGGGCCGCGCAGGCCGGTCATTACCGCCAGCGGGTTCTTGATCAGGATGTTTTGCAGTTCAGTCATGGTCGGCTCCGGTCAGAGGCTGTGGGTGGCGGATTTGCTGGCGGCGGCATCAGGCACGCTGACACCGTTGAGGGTGGCGTTGAGCAACACCGACACCAGGCAGGCGATGACCACGCTGCTGTGCAGGAACGGCTGCGACCACTCGGGCAGTTGCTTGAACAGGGCCGGGGCCAGCACCGGCACCAGGGCGGCGGCGATGGTGAAGCCGACGATCAGCACGTTGTAGCGATTGCGCTCGTAGTCGACCTTGGCCAGGGTCTGGATCCCCGCCGCCGCGACCACGCCGAACATGGCGATCCCGGCACCGCCGAGGGCTGCGGTCGGCATCGAGGCGATGATCGCGCCGGCCTTTGGCACCAGCGCCACCGAGCACATCAGCAGGCCGCTGACCGCGACGACCCAGCGACTGCGCACGCCGGTGAGGATCACCAGCCCGACGTTCTCCATGAAGGCAATGAACGGAAACGCCGCGAACATCCCGGCGATGGTGCTGGCCAGGCCATTGGCGCGCAGGCCGTTGATCACCTGTTTTTCTTCCACCGGTTTGTCGACGATGTCGCCGATGGCCACGAACAGCCCCATGGACTCGACCATCTGCACGATCATCACCACCACCATGGTGGCGATGGGGATCAGGCTGAAGGTCGGCAAGCCGAAGTAGAAGGGGTACGGCACGGTGAGCCATGGCGACTCCTGCACACTGTGAAAACTGCCCATGCCCAGCCCGTAGGCCAGCGCCGCGCCCACCAGCATGCCCACCAGCACCGCCATATTGCGCAGCATCGGGCTGCCGTAGCGGTTGACCAGCAGGATGCTGAGCAATACCACTGCCGCAACAGCCAGGTACGCCGGTGCCCCGAAGTCGCTGGCATGCCGCCCGCCGCCGACCCACTCATAGGCAATCGGGAACAACTGCAAGCCGATCACGGTGACGATGCAACCGGTGACCACCGGTGGAAAGAAGCGCCGCAGTCGACCCACGAAGGGTGCCATCAGCATGGTGAAAATCCCCGCGCCGATCACCGCGCCGCAGACTCCGGCGAAACCGACTTGCGGGTTGGTGCCGATGGCGATCACCGGCCCCACGCTGCTGAACGCCACGCCCTGCAGGATCGGCAGGCGCACGCCGAATTTCCAGAAACCGACGGTTTGCAGCAGGGTGGCGATGCCCGAGCAGAACAGCGTGGTGCTGATCAGCACCACGGTATCGGCCTGTGACATCTTCAAGGCGCTGGCGACAATCAACGGCACGGCGATGGCGCCGATGTACGAGACGGCCATGTGTTGCAGGCCGAGGGTGAGCATTTGCCGTACCGGCAGAATCCGGTCGACGGGGTGGATGGTGGACGTTACAGGGGTATTGGCTGACGACATGGGGAATCACCTCTTGCTGTTTTTATGCTGTAGAGAGGGGTATTCGTTCTGATGCCGGAGAGTTCAGGTTCACAGTGATCCCGGTGGGAGCGGGCTCGCGAAAGCGGTGTGTCAGTCAACGAAGATGTTGAGTGTGACGGCCTCTTCGCGAGCAAGCCCGCTCCCACAGGCTCTGTGTTGCCTTGACCGATTGGCATCAGTCATTCGTGTGCCCGGAACCGCCATCCACCGGCTCCGATGCCTTTTTTCAGCCTGCCAGGCAGGCGGCAAAGCCCTGGTTCAGGGCCGCGCGGTCCAGGTCGCGGCCGATGAACACAATCTTGCTGGAGCGCGGTTCGGTGCCCCATGAAGTGGAGGCCCGGAACTCGACGAGGCTGTGCACCCCTTGCAGCACATAGCGCTGGTCTTGATCGGCCACCGCCAGCACGCCCTTCATGCGGTACAGGTTGTCGGCCTGCTCGGTACGCAGTTTCGTGATCCAGCGATGGAAATCACCGAGGTTGACCGCGCCGTCCACGGCGATGCCCACCGACGACACGCTCGGGTCGTGCTCATGGTCGGGCTCGTCATGGTCGTGATGATGCTCATCGGCGTGGTGGTCGTGTTCGGCGCCGATTTCCATGAGTTTCTGCGTGGACTCGAAGGCACCGATACCAAGGATCTTCGACAGATCGATCTCGGCGTAGCTCGAGGTCACCAGGTCCGCCGTGGCATTCAGGCCCCGGATTTTGTCGCTCAGGGACGCCACTTCGGCGGCGCTGACCAGGTCGACCTTGTTGATGACGATGCGGTCGGCGCAGACGATCTGGTCCACCGCCTGGTTGTCCACGCCGTCGAGTTGCAGGTCTTCCAGGTGCTGGGCGATGTGCTTGGCATCGACCATGGTGACGATGGCGTCCAGTTCCACTTCATCGGCAATCGGGTCGTTGATGAAGAAGCTCTGGGCCACCGGGTAGGGGTCGGCCAGGCCACTGGTTTCGATCAGGATGTGGTCGAGCCGCACGGGCCGCGCCACCAGTTCGCGGACGATGCGCACCAGGTCCTCGCGGACCTCGGCGGTGCAGCACACGCAGCCGTTGACCATCTCGTAGATTTCTTCGGTTTCGGAGCTGAGCACCAGGTCGCCGTCGATGCCGACTTCGCCGAATTCGTTTTCGATCACGGCGATCTTGCGTCCGTGGTTTTCCTTGAGGATGTAGTTGAGCAGGGTGGTTTTGCCGGCGCCGAGGAAGCCTGTGAGGATGGTCACCGGGATTTTGGTGTTCGGGGTCGGGGCGTTGAATGGGGTGTTCATGTGATGCTCCTTGGTAACGATAGGTCGGAGTGCTTTCAACTGTGGGAGCGAGCTTGCTCGCGATGAGGCCATATCAGCTGGCATTGATGCGGACTGACCCACCGCTATCGCGAGCAAGCTCGCTCCCACAGGGGGTTGGGTGTTCTCTCCAGCGTCGCGCTGTCCCGGCGTCGAGGCCGAACAGGTCGAGGACACGGCCGAGGCTGTGGTCGACCATTTGCGCAAGGTCTTGCGGGCGGGCGTAAAAGGCCGGCACGGGCGGGGCGATGATCCCGCCCATCTCGGTGATTGCCGTCATGTTGCGCAGGTGGGCGAGGGTCAGCGGGGTTTCCCGGGCCATCAGCACCAGGGTGCGGCGTTCCTTGAGGGTGACGTCGGCGGCGCGGCCGATCAGGCCCGAAGAGGTGCCGGTGGCGATTTCCGCCAGGGTGCGCATGGAGCAGGGCGCCACCACCATGCCCAGGCAACGGAACGAACCGCTGGCGATCCCGGCGGCCACGTCGTCGGCACGGTGGTAATGGCTGGCCAGCGCGGTGACGTCGGCCAGTTTGTAGTCGGTTTCGTGGGCCATGGTCAGCAGTGCGGCGCGGCTGATGACCAGATGGGTTTCGATGTTCAACTCGGCGAGCAATTGCAGCAGGCGCACGCCGTAGATAAAGCCCGACGCACCGCTGATGCCGACCACCATGCGCTGGCGGTTCATGATTGCAGGCCTGCGAGCAGTTGGCGGGCACGCTCGACCACTTCCTGGTCCAGCTGCGCCTTGATCCCGTCGAAACCAGAGCCGCGAGTGGCGTCCAGGCCCATGCGCGAGGTGGTGCCGTTGACCGAGGACGACGGGTCCAGCGGGCTGCCGGGCAGGCCATCGATGACGAAGATGTCCTGATGCGGCTGGAAGTGCGTGGCCAGCGCCCACAGCACCTGGCTGTCGTCGCCGATGTCGATGTCGCTGTCCACCGCGATCACGGTCTTCAGGTACGGGTCCCAGCCGAGCAGGGCGAGCATGATCTGCCGCGCCTCGCCGTCGCGGCTCTGGTCCAGGGCGACGTAGCAGTGGAAATGGGTGCCGGAATTGGGGTAGTGCACGGCGGTGACGGCGGGGAAGCGAGCTTTGAGTTTCTCGCTCATTTCCGCTTCCCGGGGCAGCCGCGCCAGGGTCAGGTGTTCGGCATATCGCCCACCGACCACGTCCACCAGCCAGGCATCCTTGCGCCGCATCAGGGTGTCGACCCGCAGCACATTGTTGGTCGAACGATCCGAGGAATAGCCGCTGAACTCACCGAACGGGCCTTCTTCGGCATAGGCCGTCGGATCGATGGCGCCTTCCAGGACAAACTCCGCAAAGGCCGGCACGCCGATGCCGTAGCGCGGGGTTTTCACCAGCTCCAGCGGCGCGCCGAACAAGCCGCCGGCCACCGCGCGCTCATCGCTACCGAACGGCAAGCGTGCCGCCGCCGCCAGCATGAACAGCGGGTGCGCGCCGACCACCATGGCCACGCGCAATTCTTCGCCGCGCTCCCGGGCGGTTTGCAGCATGCGCCACAGGTGACCGCGTGAATGCAGGCTGGTGG
Organism: Pseudomonas sp. S2_F07; assembly: GCF_054668325.1. Taxonomy (NCBI): domain Bacteria; kingdom Pseudomonadati; phylum Pseudomonadota; class Gammaproteobacteria; order Pseudomonadales; family Pseudomonadaceae; genus Pseudomonas; species Pseudomonas sp. S2_F07. The sequence continues at coordinate 1,045,191 of NZ_CP162758.1, read as the reverse complement.
CGAGGGTCTGCCGTGCATGGCGCATCGAGCGGTGATAGCTCATGTTGGCAATGCCGGTGACCGGGTCTTCGGCAATGATGATCGCGTTGGTGATATAGGGGCCGCGGTCACTGTCAAAGTGCTTGAGCATTGGCAGCAGCGCAAGGTCCACGGCTTCGCCTTCGAAGATTTCATCCAGCACCGGGCCGGTTTCCACGTAGCGCGGGGCGATGGGGTTGTTGGCGCGCTTCTGGAAAGTCTCGTGCAATTGCGCCGGGGCAACGCCGAACATCCGGGCGATGCGGGTGCGGGAGGCGAACAGGTTGGTGACCACCGGCGCGCCGAAGTTGCCGACTTTTTCGCAGATCAGCAGCGGATCGCGGCCCTGGGTGGCGAGGGTGTCGACCAGGGCGGTGACGTCCTGGTCGGCTGAAAGGGATTGCCGGACGGTGAGCACATCGTCCGGGTATTGCCGGCGATAGGCGTCTAGAAAATCGTGAAAATCCTGGGTATCGCCGAGCGTCGAGAGGGTCATGGTTTCACCTCGTGAAAAGCAATGCTGTGCGTTCAAGTAACTCTTGAAGCTAGCGAGAACCCTGTGGGAGCGAGCTTGCTCGCGATAGCAGAGGGTCAGTTGACGTCAGTGTTGAATGTGACGCCGTCATCGTCGGAACGCCGCCCGGAACAAGCTCGCTCCCACAGGTTCCGAGGCGCTAGAGGTAAGTCGTGGTCAGACGAATGTCCGCCTCGATCAGGTCCTTGGGCGGCGGTGTCGGTTCGATGCCGCACAACCGGGCGATGTTGTTGCCCAAGTAGTCCTCAAGGTGATCCTCATCGATGCCCAGGCCTTGCGGCGCAGGCGAGCACAACACTTCGAGTTCGCGCAGCCACATGCCCGGTTCATTCGGCGGCGAGTCAGTGCCGAACACGATCTTGTTACGCGGCAGGTCCTTGGCGAACTCGACGATCCGCGACTGGAAGCACCAACCGGATTCGCAATAGACGTTCGGCGTGTCCATCGCCATCCAGAACGCTTCGAACGAGTAGTTGCCGCCGGTCTGGATGCCGAAGTGGCCGATGATGAAATTGACCATCGGAAACTCGCGGATGATCGGGTAGAACATCGTCGGGATGGTGTACGGCCCGTCCCCGGTGTGGATCAGCACCACGATGTTGTACTTGGCGCAGACCTTCATCGCCGGACGCAACCAGTCCAGCGCCCGGTCCGGGCGATAGCCGTGCATGTTGGCGTGTAGCTTGAGCATCTTGAAGCCGTATTCCTTGATGTGGAATTCCAGCTCCGCCGCACCGTTTTCCGGTCCCCAGCGCGGGTTGAAGTTGAAGTTGCCGATGAAGCGGTCCGGGTATTTCACGCACAGTTCGGCGACGTAGGACATGTAGTCACGCACACCCTCACGACCCCGGCGGTTGCCGTCGCGATAACCAGTGTTGCCTGGTGGCGGCTGGATGAAGCCCATGTCGATGCGGCGCGGCTTGCCGTTGATCATGTACGGGCCGTCCATCAGCTTGAGCATGCGCTCGCCGGTGAAGGGTTCGCCGGTGTGGCGCCAGGCCTCGTCGACCAGGTTGGTAGGGTGCAGATGGGTATCGATAATCATCGGTTCAGCTCCTGGCCAGTTGCGTGGTGACGGGGCGCTTGAGCTGCGCCTCTGCTTCGCAAACGGAACGAGGTGGCGGGGTCGGTTCGAGGCCGATCATCCGTGCGGTGTTGTTGCCCAGGTACTCTTCGAGGGTGTCCTCGTCGAGGTTCAGGCCCTGCGGCGGTTCGTGGCACAACACTTCCAGCAGGCGCAGCCACATGCCGGGTTCGTTCGGCGGCGTATCGGTTCCGAACAGGATCTTGTGGGTCGGCAGGACCTTGGCGAACTCGACGATCCGCGACTGCAGGCACCAGCCCGATTCGCAGTAGACGTTGGGCAATTCCATCGCCCATTGCATCGGCTCGAACACGTAGACCCCGCCGGTCTGCACGCCGAAGTGGGCCATGATGAAATCGACGTTGGGGAATTCCTTGATCATCGGCACCCATTCCGACGGGATGCTGTAAGGCCCGTCGCCGGTGTGCAGCTTGACCGGGATGCCCAGCTCGGCGCATTTCTCGAAGGCCGGGCGCACCCAGTCCAGGGCGCGGTCCGGACGGTAGGCGTGCATATTGGCCTGCATCTGGACCATCTTGAAGCCGTGTTCCTTGACATAGCGCTCGATGGCCTCGACGCCGTTCTCCACGCCGCAGCGCGGGTTATAGACGAAGCAGCCGATGAAACGGTCCGGGTAGGTCTGGACCATTTTCAGCGTGTAGGCCATGTAGGCGTCGATGGACTCGCGGCCGGTCAGATCGCCGTCGGTCCAGGTGTAGATGGTGTTGCCCTGGGGTGGCTGGATGAAGGCTTTGTCGATGCGGCGAGGTTTGCCGTTGACCATGTACGGGCCATCCATCATCTCCAGCAGACGCTCGCCGGTGAACGGGTCACCGTCATGCCTCCAGGCGAGGTCCACCAGATCGGTGGGATAGCAGCTGATATCGATGATCATTGAAGTCGATCTCCTGATAGCGGGGAAGGGAACCTTGCGGTTCACAGCAGCCACGTCCCGGGTAATCGGCCATTTCTATGCGCAAAGCATCACGCATTCCCTCGCCTGGTCGCATCCGGCTCGGGACGCTGGCTGCTTGGGGGCAAGTATTGGAAGGGGGTGTCGGGTTCGTACAATATTAATTGGGCGAGGGGTTGATATGCGTTCGATATGGGGGAAGGAAAATCAAAGATCGCAGCCTTCGGCAGCTCCTACGGGAGACGAGTGCAGGAGCTGCCGAAGGCTGCGATCTTTTGACCCTAAAGCAATGTGTTTTCAGCCAACTGCTTGACCGCCTCAACCACCGGCGCCATCCGCTCGGCCTGCCCCGGCGGCCACACCGCATACAGGTTGTAATGCGCCGCAATCTGCGCCTCGTTCAGCACCACCAGCCGACCGCTGCGCAACGCATCCGCCGCCAGCAACCCACGCACCAATCCTGCACCGACGCCGGCCTCGGCAGCGGCAATCAGGTTCGCTGCGTTATCGAACACCACCCGCGCCGCAGGTTCGACGGGAGGCATGCCGGCCGCATCCAGCCACGGAATCCATGACCGTCGCGTATACCCCAGCAATGGCAGTTGAAGGATCTGCGCCGGACTCAACGGCAGCTCCAGACCATGACGTTTCAGCAGTTCCGGTGAAGCCACCGCCATCACCCGGTCCCCGCAAATCTGCGTCATCTCGCAGTCGTCCCAGTCGCCATAACCGTAGCGCAAGGCCAGGTCCACCCGTTCGAATGCACTGCGGTCCGAGCGTGGCATCGACAACAGCACCACCTCATGGTCGGGCAACAGGTCCAGCAACTGCGGCAGGCGCGGATTGAGCCAGCTCTGGGCCAGTTCGCTGTCGATGTCGAGGGTCAGGCGCTGGGCCACGCTGCGGTTCTTCACCGAAGACAGCGCCCGGTCGATCTGCGCCAAGCCGTCGGACAACACACTGGCGAACAGTTGCCCGGCATCGGTCAGGTTGCTGCCGCCGCCTTCGCGCACGAACAGCGGCTGGCCGATGAAGTCTTCCAGCGAGCGGATCTGCTGGCTGATGGCGCTGTGGGTCAGGTCGAGTTTGCGCGCCGCGCTGGAGAAACTGCCGCTGCGCGCCGCCTGGATGAACGCGCTCATGGACTGCACCGACGGGTATCGCTTGTACATGCTGTTAGTCCTACTTACACAGGATGGCAGAAATCGTCGCTGGCCCGTTTTTCCCAAGGCTTCCAATAATCGATCACCAGGCCTGCACAAAGACGGGCCGCTCTCTTGGAGCCTGACAATGATCGAATTCACGGTAAACGGCGAACGACGCGAGCTGGCAGAGACATCACCCTCCATGCCCTTGTTATGGGTGCTGCGTGACCACTTGAAACTCACCGGCACCAAGTTCGGTTGCGGCATGGGCCTGTGCGGTGCCTGCACCGTACACCTGGACGGCGTCGCGGTGCGCTCCTGCCAACTGCCGGTCGCCGCCGTGGCGGGGCACAGCATCACCACCATCGAAGGCTTGTCGCCGACTGAGCAGCATCCGCTGCAACTGGCCTGGGTTGCCGAAGATGTGCCGCAATGCGGTTACTGTCAATCGGGTCAGATCATGTCCGCCGCCGCGTTGCTCAACACTGGTGCCGTGGTGACCGACGATTCGATCCGCAATGCCATGTCCGGCAACCTGTGCCGCTGCGGCACTTACGGGCGGATCAACAAAGCGATCAAGCGCGCGGCCAACGCGCCGAAGGAGGCGTGATGACGATCTCCCCGATGGATGTTTCGCGACGGGTGTTTCTCAAGCAAACCGCGACTGTTGCTTCCGGCCTGGCCATCGCGTTTTACCTGCCTTCGAGCCTTGCCGCGACTGACCCGAAAGCCCCGGCACCTGCCGGTGAATTCGAACCCAACGCCTGGGTGCGTATCCTGCCCGACGGCACGGTAAAGCTGGTGGTGCATAAACACGATTCCGGCACTGGAACACACACGGCCCTGGCCGCCTGCGTGGCCGAGGAACTGGACGTCAATCCGATGACCGTGCAGGTGATCTCGCCGGAAGATCCGTTCTTCGAAACCTACATTCACCCGATCTGGAAAGTCTTCTCCACCGGCGGCAGCACCAGCGTCTCGCTGGAATACGACCGCCTGCGCATGGCCGGTGCCACGGCCCGGGCGTTGCTGATCACGGCGGCTGCCAAACAGTGGAAAGTCAGCCCCGACAGTTGCATCACTGAAGAAGGCCGCGTGGTTCATGGGGCGAGCAAGCGCAGCCTCGGTTATGGCGAACTGGTGGGTGTCGCCGCGCATCTGCCGGCACCGGCCAAGGTCACGCTCAAGGACCCGGCGCAGTTCAGGTACATCGGCAAGCTGCGGCACAAGCGCGATGCCCAGGCCAAGGTCTGCGGGCGCTTCAAATACAGCATCGACGTGGTGTTGCCGGACATGCTGGTGGCGGTGATTCAGCGCGCTCCCGTGCTGGGGGCGACCGTTGTGTCGATGGACAGCGCGGCTGCGCTGCAGGTACCGGGCGTGCGTAAGGTGATCAAGGTGCCGGGGCGTCCCGATGTCCTCGGCGGTAACGTCGAAGGCGTGGCGGTATTGGCGGATAGTTACTGGGCCGCGCATCAGGGGCGCGAATTGCTCAAGGTGCAGTGGAGCGACTCGCCGCTGGCGGGTTTCGACAGTGATGAACTGGCCAAGGCCCAGGTAGCGGCGCTGGCGGACCAAGGCGCGCAACGGGTGTCCGCCATGGCTGCGGGTGATGTGAACGCACAATGGCCGAATGCGGCAAAGCTGCTCGAAGCCGATTACCGCATGCCCTACAAGGTGCAGAACCCGCTTGAGCCAATCTGCATCACCGCGCAGGTCAAGGACAACGCCATCACCTATTGGGGCGGGGTTCAGGTGCCTTCGTCGGCGCTGGAAGCGGCGCAAGTCATATGCAAGTTCACCAAGGACAAAGTCACCATCAACGAACGGGTGTCCGGCGGCAGCTTCGGAGCGCGGGAGGCCAAGTATTGGTTGTTCGAAGTGGCCTACCTGGCGCAGCAAGCCAGGGTGCCGGTGAAACTGATGAACAGCCGCGAAGACGAAATGCGTTCATTGTTCATGCACCCGGCCACGCTGCACCGGGCCAAAGGTGCGCTGGATGCGCAGGGTCGCTTGACCGCGCTGCAGCTCGACGCGGTGTCGCCGGCCTCGCCGGAGCAGTGGGAGCCGGGCTATTTCGAGCGCCCCGACAAAATGGACTACAGCACCACCGAAGCCATCACCGCTTGGGATTTCGCCTATCGCCCGGCCAACCTCGACCTGACGTGGGTCAGGCACGAGAGCCAGGTGCCCAGTGGCTGGTATCGCTCGGTGAGCTTCATCCCCAATGTGTTCGCCGTGGAAAGCTTCATGGATGAACTGGCCCATGGCGCCGGGCAAGACCCGTTGGCCTTCCGTCTGGCCAACATGCAGGACCGGCCACGGCATGTCGCTGTTTTGAAAAGCGCTGCCGAGCGTGCCGGCTGGGGGCAGCCGCTGCCCGAAGGCACGGCGCTGGGAATCGCCACGAACCAGGGTTACACCAGTTTCATTGCGGTGGTCGCGCGCCTGTCGCAAAAGGACGGCGTGATCAAGGTCGAGAAGCTCACCTGCGTGGTCGATTGCGGCCTGGCGGTGTCGCCCGGCGGCGTTGAAGAGCAGATCTACGGCGGCTTGATGTGGGGGCTCGGCCACGCGTTGTTCGATCGGATGGACATCAAGCAAGGCAGGGTGGTGCAGAGCAACTTCCATGATTACCGGGTGACGCGCATGTCGGACATGCCGGCGGTGGACATCCTGCTGGTCGACGGCGATCCGGCCAAGCCCGGTGGTGTCGGTGAGCTGGGCAGCCCGTCGGTGGCCCCGGCCATTGCCAATGCCCTGTTCAGCCTGACCGGCGTGCGCCAGCGCTCTACACCGCTGAACCTGGGATAACGGGCATGGACTTGCGCTTGCTGAGGTACTTCATGGCCCTGGCTGAAGAGCTGCATTTCGGCCGGGCCGCCACCCGCTTGCATATCTGCCAGCCACCCCTGAGCCAGCAGATCCGTCTGCTGGAGGAGGAACTTGGCACGCCATTGTTCGAGCGCAGCCATCACCGGGTCGAGTTGACCGCCGCCGGGCAGATGCTCAAGGAACAGGCGCCGCTGGTGTTCGAACAACTCAACCGCGCGCTGGACCTGACGCGCCAGACCGGCCGTGGCCAGTTGGGCGAACTGGAAATCGGCATGATCAGCTCAGTGATGGTCGGGGTGCTGCCTCGGGCTTTGCACCTGTTTCGCGAGCGTTATCCGCAAGTAAACTGGCGCCTGCATGAGATGACCCCGGCGGCGCAGGTCAAGGCGCTCAAGGAAAAACGCATCGACGCCTGTGTGTTCCGGGTCGGGTATGACGACCCGCAGTTGCGCAATGAACTGCTGATCTACGAGCCGATCCGGGTGGTCATGCCGGTCGATCATCCGTTGGCAAAGCGTGAAACCCTGGCGCCGTCGGATCTGGCTCAGGAGCCATTCGTCGCCCTGGAGTTGAAGCAATCGCGGTTCGCCGATTTTCTCTTCCAGTGCTGCATCCAGGCCGGGTTCACCCCGCAGATCCGCCAGCAGGTGATCGAGGTGCAAACCTTGCTCAGCCTGGTGCGGGCAGGTTTCGGCGTGGCGTTGCTGCCGGCATCCATCGAGCAATTGGCGCCGGCGGGCCTGGTGTTCCGGCGCCTGACCCCGGCGTTGCCGGAGGTGCCGCTGTACGCCACGTACCGCGCGGACGATGATTCGCCGGTGCTCAAGCTGTTTCTCGATACGTTGCGCGAACTGGTGTTGCAAAACTCCAACTGAACACTAATTCCTGTGGGAGCGGGCAAGCCCGCTCCCACAGGGTTCGTTGCACTAACCTTAAGCTCGAAGGTCGTACTCTTCACAGGGTCACCATACTTGTGGGGTCGCAATGAGCCAGGACGTCCTGACCACCGAAACCAATCGTCGCCAGTTGCAGCAGATCATCGCCGGGCTGTCCGACGGGGTGATCCTGCTCGACCCCGACCAGACCATTCGCTGGGCCAATGAGGCTGCCCTGGCCATGCACGGCGTCTCGCAGGTCAGCGATCTGGGGCCCGATGCCAAGGCCTACGCCAAGCGCTTCGTCCTGCACTATCGCAACAATCACCTGGTGCCGGTCGACAGCTATCCAATCAACCGTGTGGCCCGTGGCGAGACGTTTAGTGACGTGCTGGTGGTGGTGGCATCGGCGGCCGATGAAGAAGAGCACAGCTGGGTCCATCGCGTGCGCAGCCTGGTACTGGCCGATAGCCAGGGCGAACCAGAGTCGTTGGTGCTGATCATGGACGATGTCACCGAGTGGGCCAGCGCCGAGCAGCGCTTCGAGAAAACCTTCGCTGCCAACCCCGCGCCAGCGGTGATCTGTCGCCTCAGTGATCTGCGCTACATCAAGGTCAATCCCGGCTTCCTTGAAATGACCGGCTACTCTCGCGATCAGGTGATCGGCACATCCACCTATGAACTGGATGTACTGGAGCAAGCCGAAAACAAGGCATTGGCCAAGCAATGTTTGCGCGAAGGGGGGACCATCGCGCAGATGCAGGCCGAATTGCGGCTACCGGATGGCGGCAGCAAGCAGGTCATCGTCGCCGGCCAGCCGCTGGAACTCAACGATGAGGCCTGCATGCTGTTTTCCTTCGTCGACATGGAGCCTCGACACAAGGCCGAAGTGGCTCTGCGCCAAAGCGAAGAACGCTTTGCCAAGGCGTTTCGGCTGTCTCCGGTGCCAATACTGGTGTGTGGCGCGGGTGACCAGGTGGTGCTGGACGTCAACGAGGCGTTCCTCGATACGCTCGGTTATCCGGGTGAAGAGGTGCTGGGCGAGAACATCGCGCAGATCGATTTCATCGACGACAAGGGCGCACGCACTCGGTTGTTCGCCGCATTGGAGAAAACCGGCAGCCTGGATCGCATCGACGTGCGCCTGCGCAGGAAAGACGCCGGGCTGATCGATTGCGCGGTGTCGGCGGACACCGTGAACATTCAGGGCATCCCCTGTTATCTGCTGGTGCTGATGGACATCACCGAGCGCAAGCGCACCGAGCTGGAACTGGTGTCGGCCATCGAGGAGGTGATGAAGGACGCCTCATGGTTCAGCCGCACGCTGATTGAAAAACTGGCCAACGTGAAGCGCTTCAACTCACCGGAACTGCCCGGTGTGTCCTTCGCCGACCTGACCGCCAGGGAGCGCGATGTGCTGGGGCTGATCTGCGAAGGCCGGGCCGACAAGGAAATCGCCGCGCGCCTGAAGCTGGCGCCGAACACGGTGCGCAACCATGTGGCGACGGTGTATTCCAAGCTCGGTGTGCACAGCCGCAGCGAGGCGATTGTCTGGGCGAGGGAGCGGGGACTGTTCTCCAGTGAATGGCGACCCAGGGGGTAGCGTTAAGGTGCAAATGCACTAGAGCGCAGGGTGCAAATTCATGTGTCGACCCGGTGTGGTGGTTTTTAGGCTGAGGAGGTGCGGCAGATGGCTTCAAGTCGTCGGCGCCGCCTTGGTAAACCGCCAAAAGGAACAGCCTCATGAGCCAGTTACCCGATGCTTCAACCCGCCAGGCCTCGCTGTAATGATTACCCAGGCGCAACTGCGGATGCTGATCGAGCGCAGTTTTTCACCCCTGGCTTGCGAATGCAGTGTCACCGGCGACCATTCGCTGACCGTGAAGCTCTACCACCCGGTGTCGGGCCAGGTGGACCTGGTGGTCAGTGGCCTGCACATGAGCACGTTGCAGACGGCGCAGTCGGTCACTGCATTGATCGAAGAACTGCGTTACGAGCTGGACAGTAATTCCTTGCAACGGCCTGATACGGCGATGTAAGAACTGTCAGCTTTTACGGGTGTTGGCCACGGGCTGCGCTATGGGTGATTCGCAGATATTTATTTTTTTGACAGGTGTATGGACTTTGCGCGCCGGTTTTGTTGTCACAAAAAATGTGTCTATCACTTATCGCGGGTCAACCTATGAAAACTCTTGGGAAACGCGTTATCTCACCCTTGTCGCTGGCATTGTGCATGGCGATCCTCGGCGGCTGCTCCAGTCCGCCACCCCCGCCTGTGGTCACTCCACCCCCTCCTGAACGCACCTGCCAGGCCATGGATAAAACCGATGTCCTGGGCGATGTACGGGCTGAAGACGGGCAGGTGACCCGAGTCACCACCACGACGCGTTGCGTCACGCAGTAAATCGGGTTTTTACGCTGTGGGAGCGAGCAGGCTCGCTCCCACAGGGATTTGTGCTGTTCAGACGATCAGGACAGGAAACCGCCATCCACATTCAGCGAAACGCCGGTGGTGTAGCTGGAAGCATCGCTGGCCAGGTACAACACTGCGCCGGCCATTTCGCTCGGGTCGGCCACGCGCTTGAGCGGGATCTGTTGCAGCGCGGTGTTCAGGATGGCTTCGTTTTTCACCAGTGCCGAGGCGAACTTGGTGTCGGTCAGGCCCGGCAGCAAGGCATTGCAGCGAATCCCGAACTGCGCGCATTCCTTGGCGAACACCTTGGTCATGTTGATCACCGCCGCCTTGGTCACCGAGTAGATGCCCTGGAAGATGCCCGGTGAAACGCCGTTGATCGAGGCCACGTTGATGATGCTGCCGCCGCCGTTTTCGCGCATCAACTTGCCGGCTTCGACGGACATGAAGAAGTAGCCGCGGATGTTCACGTCGACGGTTTTCTGGAAGGCGCCGAGGTCGGTGTCCAGCACGTTGCAGAACTGCGGGTTGGTCGCGGCGTTGTTGACCAGGATGTCCAGGCGGCCGAACTGTTCCTTGATGCCGGCGAAGACCTGGCTGATCTGTTCCATTTCGCCGATATGGCAGGCAACGGCGGTGGCCTTGCCTCCGGCGGCGATGATCGCGTCGGCGACGTGCTGGCAGCCTTCGAGCTTGCGGCTCGACACGATCACGTGGGCGCCTTGCTGGGCCAGCAGTTTGGCGATGGCTTCACCGATGCCACGGCTGGCGCCGGAGACGAAAGCGATCTTGCCGTCGAGGTCGAACAACTGAGTCTTGGACATGGGATTCCCTTGTTATTAAGCCTTGTGATGAAGCTGATCAGAGGCTGGATTTCGAAATGACCTGCAAGCTCATCTGCTCCAGCAGCTTGTTCATGTGAATGAACTGCGCGAAGCGTTTGTCCTGGGTCTGGCCATGGTAGAAGCGGTAGTAGATCTGCTGCACGATGCCGGCCAGGCGGAACAGGCCGTAGGTGTAGTAGAAGTCGAAGTTGTCGATGCGGATGCCGGAGCGTTCGGCATAGTAGTCGACGAATTCGCGGCGGGTCAGCATGCCCGGTGCATGGCTCGGCTGGCGGCGCATCATCTGCACCGGCGCCGGATCATCGGCTTCGATCCAGTAGGCGAGGGTGTTGCCCAGGTCCATCAGTGGATCGCCCAGTGTGGTCAGTTCCCAATCGAGCACGCCGATGATCTGCATCGGGTTGTTCGGGTCGAGGATCACGTTGTCGAAGCGGTAGTCGTTGTGCACGATGCTGGAGGTCGGATGGTCGGCCGGCATCTTGTCGTTGAGCCAGGCCTTCACCGTGTCCCAATGTGGCGCATCGGGGGTCAGGGCCTTTTCGTAGCGATCGCTCCAGCCTTTGATTTGCCGCGCCACGTAACCTTCGGGTTTACCCAGGTCACCCAGGCCGTAGGCGTTGTAGTCGACGCGGTGCAGCTCTACGAACTTGTCGATGAAGCTCTTGCACAGGGCTTCGGTTTTCGCCGAGTCCAGGCCCAGTTCCGGCGGCAGGTCTGAGCGCAGGATGATGCCGTTGACCCGTTCCATGACATAGAACTCGGCACCGATCACCGATTCGTCGGTGCAGTGCACGTAGGCTTTCGGGCAGTACGGAAAACCGTCGCGCAGTTGATTGAGGATGCGGAATTCACGGCCCATGTCGTGGGCCGACTTGGCCTTGTGGCCGAAGGGCGGGCGACGCAGGACTAATTCCTGTTCGGGGTATTCCAGCAAGTAGGTGAGGTTTGAAGCGCCGCCCGGAAACTGGCTGATCCGTGGCAAGCCGCTGAGCCCCGGAATATGGGCCTTGAGATACGGATCGATCAGGCTGGCATCGAGCTCTTCGCCGGTGCGGATACGGGTGGACTGGTCGTTAAGCGCCATGCTTATCCCTTCTGCTTATTCTGGAGGCCTTGAACTATTGGCTAATCTAATGCGCACACTGCGCACCTACAACCGCGAACGGCTCTTATAGGTGAGCGTGTTGCCGGCCAATCATTGTTTTTGATACAGCTGTTTGACTCGCCATCAATGGGCGAGCTGGCTCTCGGCCGACGGTAGTTCGATCGGTGTGAGCACCGGTTGGCCGGAGAAAAATGCCACGAGGTTCTTGCCCACCAGTTCGACGGTGCCCTGGGTGGCTTCCGGGGACAGCCCGGCGACATGGGGAGTGAGGATCACGTTGCTCAGGGTCTTGAGTGCATCCGGCACCTTCGGCTCGGCGTCGAACACATCCAGCGCGGCACCGGCGATCCGGCGTTGCTCCAGGGCGGCGATCAGGTCGGCCGTGGCAATCACGCTGGCCCGGGCGATATTGACGATAAACCCGTTGGGGCCCAACGCGTCCAGCACCTGGCGATTGATCAGTTGCCGGGTGCCCACGCCGCCGGGGGTGGCGACGATCAGGAAGTCCGAGGCCCGTGCCAGTTCGGTCGGGGTCGAGCACAAGGTGTAGGACACATCGCTGCGACGCTGGCGATTGTGGTAGCAAATGTCCATGTCGAAACCGGCGCTGGCGCGTTTGGCAATCGCCATGCCGACCGCGCCGAGGCCGAGGATGCCCAGGCGTTTGCCGGCCAGGGAAGGGCGCATGATCTTCGGCCACTCGCCGCGCCGTACGGCGGCGTCACAGCGAGGAATGTCGCGTACCAGCGACAGCAGCAGCGCCATGGCATGGTCGGCGACGGACGAGGCGTTGACCCCGGCGCCATTGGTGACGGTGATGCCCCGGTTCGCCGCGGCCTGCAGGTCGACGTGTTCATAGCCGGCGCCGATCACGCAGATGATCTTGAGGTTGGGCAGGGCGGCGATTTCATCGGCATATAGCCCCAGAGGGCCACGGGTGAGGACGGCGTCGATCTGCCCGGTGTGGCGGGCGATGGCTTCGGCGCGCTCGGTGGGCGTCGGGGCCAGGATCAGGTGAAAGCCCTGATGTTCAAGGATAGGCAGGTAATCATTGATGGTTTCAACCAGTACCAGAACGGTTACGGGCATGCTTGGCTCCCTGGGCATCGAAAAATCGGTTCGAACGTCACTTGAGATTGCTGATTTCAGGGTGGCTTGGCAACCACCAGCGATCGCGGCCCGTGGCAGCTCCTGCGCCGTTGAGGGCACTGCGCTGAGTGTAGGATCTGGCGAAGCCTGCGATCTTTTTATTGCGTGGGGGCGGGCGATTTACTTCGACGGCGTGAGGGCGGCCCGGGCAGCTTCGAGAATTTCATCCGACAGCGGATCGCCGCGGGTGGCCCGGGACAGCATCAGCGCGCCGAACATCAGCGAATACTGCACCAGCGCCTGCTGCCGTTTGCCGGCTTCGTCCTCTGCGTCCAGCAGCGAGCCGAGGGAATCAAGCAGGTTGTTCAGGCCTTGCAGATAGGTTTGGCGCAATCCGCTCTCGGCGGCCTCATGGCACATGTCCCCGGCAAACGCCACCACTGGGCAGCTGTCGCCCGGATTGTCCCGGCTTTCGTTGGACAGGTAGGTTTCGACCACGGCGCGGCGGGCGGCGTCCTTGCTGTCATGCTCGGCCACCCGTCCCAGCCAGCGTTGCGCGGCCTGATCGAAAGCCCGGCCACTGGCCTCTTGCGCCAGGGCTTCCCCGGATTCGAAGTGCCCGTAGAAACCGCCGTGGGTCAGGCCCGCGGCGGCCATCACATCGACCACACTGATCCCGTGCAAGCCGCGTTCACGAAACAGCCGTGTGGCGGCATCGACTATGGTCTCGCGGTTGAGGTCGGCTTGTTTGCGGGAAACTCGGGGCATGGGTCATTCTCGGTTTGCAGGTTGGACATCAGAGGGCGTATTGGGCAACTCCGTTGCCGAATGACCAATTCTCTTTTTTCACTTCCACCAGATTAATGAAAACGTCTTCCAGGCGCACGGCCAGCTCTGCGTTAAGGCTTTCGGCGATGGTTTTGTAGAGGTTTTTTTTCTGCTCCAGGGTTCGCCCTTCGTTGAGGGTGATCTGGATGACGACCAGGTTGTCGCTGCGGTTGATGCCCAGATACTCGGGATCAAAGATGAAATGCTGCTTGTCGTGTTCGGCCAGGATCTGGAAGTTGTCGTGTTCCGGTACGCCAATGGTCTGGCGCATGGCGACATAGATCAGCTGCCCTATGCGTTTGGCGTGGGTGGGGTCCCGGTGTTTTTTGATGTCGACGCGAACCAGTGGCATGGGAAGACTCCGGAAGGAATGCTGGTCGGTTATAAATACATGATGGTAGACCTTTATCAAGCGCGCATTGCGTTTTGGCGATGACGCGCAGTTGCACCGCAGGTCCTTGTGGGAGCGAGCTTGCTCGCGATGGCTGCGGCACATGCAACCTATTCTCCGACTGATACACCGCTATCGTCGGAACGCCGCCCGGAGCAAGCTCGCTCCCACAGGGGATATCCCACAGAGGATTTTCGTCTATCTGGTACCACCGTTCCTCACCTAAGTCTTTGCTTCTGCTCACTAATCCCCCAGAATGCCGCCCCTGTTTCGGCCGGACGCCGCCTGTCGGGTATTCCGACGCGTCCTGGCCGGGTGGCAAGTGACCGGAATGTGGAGATCCCACCGGATGAATGATCAGGCCAATAGCGTTAACGAACGCTATGTAGAAGCGACACCCGCGACGCTTTCAAGCTGGAATCGCCAGGACACCACCTGGATGCTGGGCCTTTTTGGCACGGCGATTGGTGCCGGAACCCTGTTTTTGCCGATCAACGCAGGCCTGGGCGGCTTCTGGCCGCTGCTGATCCTGGCGTTGCTGGCGTTCCCGATGACGTTCTACGCGCACCGCGGGCTGACCCGGTTCGTGCTGTCCGGTCGCGAAGGCGCCGACATCACTGAGGTGGTGGAAGAGCATTTCGGCATCAAGGCCGGCGCGCTGATCACCTTGCTGTACTTCTTCGCGATTTTCCCGATCCTGCTGATCTATAGCGTGGCCCTGACCAACACGGTCGGCAGCTTCATGGAACATCAACTGCACATCATGCCGCCACCGCGCGCCGTGCTGTCGCTGGTGCTGATCCTCGGCCTGCTGGCGGTGGTGCGTTGTGGTGAGCAGTTGATCGTCAAGGCCATGAGCCTGATGGTCTATCCGTTCATCGTCGCGCTGCTGTTCCTGGCGGTTTACCTGGTTCCGCACTGGAACGGCGGCATACTCACCACCGCGAGCAGCGTGCCGGCGCCGTCGGCGCTGTTGCATACCCTGTGGCTGGCGATTCCGGTGATGGTGTTCTCGTTCAACCACTCGCCGATCATCTCGGCGTTCGCCGTGGACCAGAAGCGTCGCTACGGTGAACACGCCGAGGAGCGCAGCTCGCAGATCCTGTCCCGCGCCCATCTGCTGATGGTGGTGATGGTGCTGTTCTTCGTCTTCAGTTGCGTGCTGACCCTGTCGCCAGCGCAACTGGCTGAAGCCAAGGCGCAGAACCTGTCGATCCTGTCGTACCTGGCCAACCACTTCAGCAACCCGACTATCGCCTTTGCGGCGCCGTTGATTGCCTTCGTGGCCATTTCCAAGTCGTTCCTGGGGCACTACATCGGCGCCAGCGAAGGCCTCAAGGGCCTGATCGTCAAGAGCGGCAAGCGTCCGTCCGCCAAGGCCCTGGACCGCATGACTGCCGCGTTCATGCTGGTGGTGTGCTGGATCGTCGCCACGCTGAACCCGAGCATTCTCGGCATGATCGAAACCCTCGGCGGCCCGGTGATCGCGGCGATCCTGTTCCTGATGCCGATGTACGCCATCCGCAAGGTGCCGGCGATGGCACGCTATCGCGGTCAGGCATCCAACGTCTTCGTGACGGCGGTGGGCCTGGTGGCGATCACGGCGTTGATCTACTCGCTGACCGCATGATCGACCGGCCTGCTCGCGCAGTGCCGGATTGACAGCTACAGTGGCCGCTGCACGTGATACGTGCAGCGGTTTTTTTTCGCCTGGAGGCACTGGATTGTCGAACGCCCCAAAGGCTAATCCCACCGAGCAACCCAACCGCTGGCAGGACCTGTTGGCCGGTTTGTCGATTGCCGGCCTGTTGCTGCCCGAAGCGGTCGCCTATTCAAGCATCGCCGCACTGGCGCCTCAGGCCGGGGTGATCGCCTTGTTTGCCGGGCTGCTGTGTTATGGCCTGTTCGGCACCAGCCGCTTTGCGATTGTCTCGGCCACTTCATCCTCCGCCGCCGTACTGGCTGCGGCGACCGCCACCCTGGCCAATGGCGACCCCGGGCTTCGCTCGACCCTGGCCTTCGGCCTGGTGCTGGTGACCGGGGTGTTTTTTTTGCTGGCCGGGATGTTCAAGCTCGGCGGCGTGACCTCGTTCATTGCCAAGCCGGTACTGCGCGGCTTTGCCTTTGGCCTGGCGCTGACCATCATCCTCAAGCAGGTCGCCAGCGTGGTCGGCGTGCATTTGACCGATGCCAATCTGGTGGGGTTTCTGCCGCAACTGCTGGAGCAATTGCCGCAATGGAACCGGACCGCAGCGGTGGTCGGTGCCGTGGCGTTGGCCCTGTTATGGCTGTTTGCGCGGTTTCGGCGTTTGCCGGGTGGTTTGTTGGTGGTGGTGATCGGCATTGCGGCAGGACAGTGGCTGGACCTGCCGGCCTATGGCGTGAAGCTGATCGGCGTGATCGACCTGAGCCTGGAGGTGCCGAAACTGCCGGTGCTGCCGTTTGCCGACTGGCTGCGTCTGGGGGAATTGGCGTTCGCCATGGTGTTGATTCTGTATGCGGAATCCTATGGCTCGATCAGTGCCTATGCGCTCAAGCATGGCGACCGCGTCAACTCGAACCGCGACCTGCTGGCGCTGGGGGCTTCCAACCTGTTGTCCGGCCTGTTCCACGGCATGCCGGCGGGCGCGGGATATTCGGCGACGTCGGCCAATGAGGCAGCCGGTGCCACTTCGCGCCTGGCCGGTATCGTGGCGGCGCTGGTGGTGCTGGTCATTGTCCTGACGGTGCTGCCTTACATCGCCCTGACCCCGGAACCGATCCTCGCCGCCATCGTCATTCATGCCCTGGGGCGGGGCTTGAGCCTGCAGCCGCTGGGACGCTATTTCATCTGGCGCCGAGACCGCTTGCTGGTGATCTGCGCCGTGGGGGCTGTGTTGCTGCTGGGGGTGCTGGACGGTTTGCTGGTGGCGGTGGCGATCAGTGTGTTGCTGATGCTCAAGCAGATGTCGGCGGCGGATATCCAGATCCTGGGGCGCATCGATAGCGGTCACGACTTTGTCGACCTGCAGCGCCATCCAACGGCGCAAACGGTGCCGGGCGTGTTGATTGTGCGGCCGGGTGAGGCGTTGTTTTTTGCCAACGTCGAGCGGATTCTTGGCGGTGCCTTGCACTTGATCCGGCATTCGCAAACGCCGGTTCATACGGTGATCCTCAGTCTTGAGGAATCGCCCGATCTGGATGGCACCAGCATTGAGGCGTTGCAGGAGTTTTTTGTGCGGGTGCATCAGGGGGGCAAACAGCTGATTCTGGCGCGTCTGAAAGACGACGCACAAGCGGCGTTGGCGGTGTTGCCGCAGGCGGAGGTTAGTGGGGTGGTGCTGAGTGGGTTGAGTGTGGATGGGGCGGTGCAACAGGCCCTCCAGTTGAATGCATGACCCTCTGTGTGGGCGGTGTTCAAATTGAAGGCATAAAAAAACGCCGCTCATCTCACGATGGGCGGCGTTTTTCATTGCGTTGCTACGTTAGGCTTGAACGACCGGGATGTTGGCGTTCGCAGCAGCTTCACGGAACTCGGCGATCTGGTCGAAGGACAGGTAGCGGTAGACATCGGCCGCCATGCTGTCGATCTTGCCGGCGTATTCCATGTACTCCTCGACGGTCGGCAGGCGACCCAGGATGGAAGCCACGGACGCCAGTTCAGCCGAAGCCAGGTAGACGTTCGCGCCGTCACCCAGACGGTTCGGGAAGTTACGGGTCGAAGTCGACACCACAGTCGAGTTCGGCTCTACACGTGCCTGGTTACCCATGCACAGTGAGCAGCCCGGCATTTCCATGCGCGCGCCAGCCTTGCCGTAGATGCCGTAGTAGCCTTCTTCGGTCAGTTGGTGAGCGTCCATCTTGGTCGGCGGCGACAGCCACAGACGGGTTGGCAGCTGACCCTTGACCTGTTCCAGCAGCTTACCGGCAGCGCGGAAGTGACCGATGTTGGTCATGCACGAACCGATGAACACTTCGTCGATCTTCTCGCCAGCAACGCTGGAGAGCAGGCGGGCGTCGTCCGGGTCGTTTGGCGCGCAGAGCACAGGCTCCTTGATGTCGGCCAGGTCGATCTCGATGATTTCAGCGTATTCGGCGTCTTTGTCCGCTTGCAGCAGCTCAGGGTTGGCCAGCCAGGCTTCCATCGCTTGAGCGCGACGTTCAAGAGTACGTGCATCGCCGTAGCCTTCGCCGATCATCCAGCGCAGCAGGGTGATGTTGGACTGCAGGTATTCGGCAATCGACTCTTTGGACAGCTGGATGGTGCAACCGGCAGCCGAACGTTCAGCCGAGGCGTCAGACAGTTCGAACGCTTGCTCGACGGTCAGCTTAGGCAGACCTTCGATCTCCAGGATGCGACCGGAGAAGGCGTTCTTCTTGCCTTTCTTCTCTACGGTCAGCAGGCCAGCCTGGATCGCGTAGTAAGGAATGGCGTGAACCAGGTCACGCAAGGTGACGCCTGGTTGCAGTTCGCCTTTGAAGCGAACCAGGATCGACTCAGGCATGTCCAGCGGCATGACGCCGGTGGCAGCGGCGAAAGCAACCAGGCCGGAACCGGCCGGGAACGAGATGCCGATCGGGAAACGGGTGTGGGAGTCACCACCGGTACCGACGGTGTCTGGCAGCAGCATGCGGTTCAGCCACGAGTGGATGATGCCGTCGCCCGGACGCAGGGAAACGCCGCCGCGGGTCATGATGAAGTCAGGCAGGGTGTGGTGGGTGGTCACGTCGATCGGCTTTGGATAAGCCGCGGTGTGGCAGAAGGACTGCATCACCAGGTCGGTCGAGAAGCCCAGGCACGCCAGGTCTTTGAGTTCGTCACGGGTCATTGGACCGGTGGTGTCCTGGGAACCGACGGTGGTCATCTTCGGTTCGCAGTAGGTGCCTGGACGCACACCAGCTACGCCGCACGCCTTGCCGACCATTTTCTGCGCCAGGGTGAAACCCTTGGTGCTTTCAGCCGGAGCTTCAGGCTTCTTGAACAGGGTCGAAGGTGGCAGACCCAGCTCGGTGCGAGCCTTCTCGGTCAGGCCACGGCCGATGATCAGCGGAATACGGCCGCCAGCACGAACTTCGTCCAACAGTACCGGAGTCTTCATTTCGAAGGTGGTCAGGACTTCGTCGGTGCCGTGCTTGCAGACTTTGCCAGCATGCGGGTACAGGTCGATCACGTCGCCCATGTGCATGTTGGAAACGTCGAATTCGATTGGCAGTGCGCCGGCATCTTCCATGGTGTTGTAGAAGATCGGAGCGATTTTGCTGCCGAAGCAGAAACCGCCGGCACGCTTGTTCGGCACGTAAGGAACGTCGTCGCCGAAGAACCACAGTACGGAGTTGGTCGCCGATTTACGCGAAGAACCGGTACCGACCACATCGCCGACGTAGGCGATAGGGAAGCCGGCGTTGCGCATTTCTTCGATCTGCTTCATCGGACCGGTGACGCCTTGTGCGTCAGGCACGATGCCGTCGCGAGCCATTTTCAGCATGGCCAGGGCGTGCAGCGGGATGTCTGGACGGGACCAGGCATCAGGCGCAGGGGACAGGTCGTCGGTGTTGGTTTCGCCGGTGACCTTGAACACGCGCAGGCTGATCTTGTCGGCCAGGGTCGGGCGCTTCACGAACCACTCGCCGTCAGCCCAGGATTGCAGCACGCCTTGGGCGTGAACGTTACCGTTCTTGGCTTTTTCAGCGACGTCGTGGAAGGCGTCGAACATCAGCAGGGTGTGCTTGAGTTCTTCGGCCGCTACTGGAGCCAGTTCGGCGTCGTCCAGCAGGTTAACCAGAGTCACGATGTTGTAGCCGCCCTGCATGGTGCCGAGCAGTTCAACAGCGCGCTTCTTGTCGATCAGGGGGGATTTGGCTTCGCCTTTGGCGATGGCGGACAGGAAGCCGGCCTTTACATAGGCAGCTTCGTCCACTCCAGGCGGAACGCGATTGGTGATCAGGTCAACGAGGAATGCTTCTTCGCCAGCCGGGGGATTTTTCAGCAGCTCGACCAGGCCTGCAGTTTGTTCGGCGTTTAGCGGCTGGGGAACGATACCCAGTGCTGCGCGCTCTTCGATATGTTTGCGGTAGGCTTCAAGCACAGTTATTACCCTCATCAGTGGTCCCAAATGGGTGTCCGGGACGCTCATCCCGAAATTGCCGTACTCATGCGCTGCATGGCGTTGTGAGCCACTTAGCCAGAATTACCGGCAATTCCTTACAGAAGCTGCTTTCAAAGTTTTACGCCTGCAGAACGGGAGCTGATGAGGGTTGGCGTTGGGCTTTTCCCCGCTGGAAAAACCCCTCGCCAACACCGCTCTGAAGGAACGACTGTGCTCGTGACGCTTTGAAAACAGCTTCTAACGGACATTGGCGCCTAAAAAGGCAGGCTGATTCTACGGCAAAAAAAAATTAAAGGTAAGTCAGTGTTTATTGGACTTTGGTGGAGGCGCTCAGCAGAGCCCGATTCTCCATGGGCCCTGAACTTTGAGGGGTGATCAATGGCCGACAAAGGGCTAACATGCGGGCCTGTTCTGCTTTCTCGCGTTTTTGCCTATCTATGCCCAATCAGACCATCAAGACCCCCTGCGTCGGCCTCTGCTCCACCGTTTACGGTGACCTGGTGTGCCGTGGCTGCAAGCGTTTCCACCACGAAGTGATCCACTGGAACGGTTACAACGAGGAAGAAAAGCGCGCGGTATGGCTGCGTCTTGAGCAGTTGCTGTCGCAGGTGATGGCCGCCAAGGTGGAAATTTTCGATCCGGCGCTGCTCAGAATGCAGCTGGAGCAACGCAAGATCCGCTTCGTGCCCCATCAGTCGGAATATTGCTGGGCCTATCAGTTGATTGCGCGAGGCGCGCGGGTGATCAACAACCTGGAAGCCTACGGGATGGTGCTGCTGCCGGAGTTTCGTGAGTGGAACCTGCCGGAATTGCGCGACGCCATTGATCGGGAATTTTTCCTGCTCTCCGAAGCCCATTACCAGCGCTACATTGCGCCGGGGTTCCTGAAAGATGCCTTTGGTGGGTAGCCCTTAAAAGCATCGCGAGCAAGCTCGCTCCCACAGGGGATCTGTATCGTTCACAAATCCTCTGTGGGAGCGAGCTTGCTCGCGATGGCGTCCGGCCAAACAGCAAAGATCTCAATGCTTGTCGGTAATCTCCTCAAGATGATCCGCCACTTCCATCGGCTTGAGCACCAGCACGTCGCTCTCGACCGAATCGAGCACCACTTCCGCCGTATTGCCGATCAGTGCCCCTGATAACCCGCTACGTGCCACGGTACCGATCACTGTCACCGCCGCCTGCAGCTTGTGCACCATGAACGGAATCAACACGTCCGCCGGGCCTTCCTCGATGTGCAGGTGATCATCGTCGATGTCGAATTCCGCCTGGAACGCCTTGCACTGTTCGCGATAGCGCGCCTGGATGGTTTCGCTGAGTTGAAACGTCGGGTCGGCCGCCGACAGCATGGGCGACGGGTGGGCGCTGATCACGTGCAAGTGGGCCTTGGCCAGGGTGGCGATGTCATAGCCATGATCAATGATGGTGTCGTGCAAGTGGCGGTGTTCGAGATCGGTGTTGCCGACGTCGACGGCTGCCAGAATCACTTTGTCTTTCCATGAACCGGCGGTTTTCACCAGCAGCACCGGAGTCGGGCAGGACCGCAACAGTTTCCAGTCCTCTGGGGTCAGCAGGGCTTTTTTCAACGGGCTGTCGGGGAAGTGCTGCTTGACCACCAGACCGCAGCCTTCGGCTTGCTGCACATCAATGATGGTTTCGTGCAGGCTCTCGTTCCAGGCCTGCTCGGTGGTGACGACGTAGCCGTCCTCCGTTAATGCGGCCTTGAGCACACCCAGCATGCCACTGTGATCATGCTTGCGGTCGCACACCAGCAGATGCAACTGTGCCTGGGTCACGCTGGCAATCAGTTTGGCCCGTTTGAGCGCCAGGCTTTCCGAGTGCTCGGGTTCGATGACCACCAGAATGCTGCGAATGGCTTGCATGTGCGGGATCTCCTGAAAATAAAAAAAGCACGGCGTTGCACAACTATAGTTGCTGTCTGCGATTCGGGGACTTGATGCATATCAACGGTTGGCGACTGGTGGTCTGCGGGCAGGCCGGTATAATCGGCGCCCTTCGTTTTGAACCTATTTTTCCGTGAGCCCCATGATCCTTCCCGAAATTCACGAGTTCCTTGGCTGCCGCACCCCCGACGGCTGGATCCAGGCCGCGCTGGCCGATCAGGAAACCCTGCTGATCGACCACAAGAACTGCGAATTCAAGGCCGCCAGCACCGCGTTGAGCCTGATCGCCAAGTATCACTCCCACGTCGATCTGATCAACATGATGTCGCGCCTGGCCCGGGAAGAGCTGGTGCACCACGAACAGGTCATGCGCCTGATGAAACGGCGCAAGATCGAACTGCGCCAGTTGTCCGCGGGGCGCTATGCATCGGGGCTGCGCAAGGTGGTACGCAGTCACGAGCCGGTGAAACTGGTGGACACCCTGGTGGTGGGGGCGTTCATCGAGGCTCGCAGTTGCGAGCGTTTCGAAGCCCTGGTGCCGCATCTGGACGAAGAACTGGGCAAGTTCTACTTCGGTCTGCTCAAGAGCGAGGCCCGGCATTTCCAGGGTTACCTGAAACTGGCCTACCAGTACGGCGACGCCAAGGACATCGCCCAGGTGATCGACAGGGTTCGCGCCGCCGAGCAGGAACTGATCGAGTCGCCGGACGTGGAATTCCGTTTTCATAGTGGTGTGCCGGCGGCGGCCTGATTATTCGGTGTTGTTCTGGCGGACGCCTTCGCGAGCAAGTCGAAGGGGCCATCAGCAACGCAGACCCAAGCGTTCATGCCACTGCGCGATGGACTCTTCGGGGTACAGATCGAACTGTAGATCTCCAGGCTGCGCCTGGACCTCTACCCACGGCGCCTTCGAACCCAGCATCAGGTGCGTGTGTTCCGGCGGCACCGGCAACGGTGTATCGATGGCCGAGGCGAACGGGTGAATCAACTCCGGCCACTGCGGACTGAACAACCACAGGCCCGAGCCGCAGACCGAGCAGAAATGCCGCTCGGCGGTGCTGCTGTGGGCGCGCTTGTCGCCTTCTTCCTTGAGTCGCGCATGGTAAATCGCGATGTGTTTGCGTCCGCGAACCTTGAGGCTGGCGGCATCGCCACCGAGGTTGATCGCATAACCGCCGCCGCCCTGGGTCTTGCGGCAGATCGAGCAGTAGCAGCGCTGGTAAGGGTAGGGGTGGACGCTGGTCAAACTGAACGACACCGCGCCGCAATGGCAGGAACCTTCGAGTTGCATGGGAGCCTCCGGCTGTCTGGAACGTACCCCGGACAGCCTAGACCGTCAGGGCTACTCGACCGGCACCAGAATCGCGTCGCCGGTCGCCACCAGTTTCAGTTGATCACCGGTTTGCGCGAACACCTGCTTCTTGCCGGCCCAGCGGTTGAGGGTTCAACATGCGCCGGGTGCGGGTGGATGTCATGGTCCATAAGGGAAGGTGATGGGCAGGTGGGTTGGTGGTGAATGGGCTGGCCCTTTCACGAGCAAGTCGAAGAACGATAACGCGGTCCCGCTGGACAGCCACCGCCAGCCAATCCAGCATGTCCCCCTCGAAACCGGGACATGACCTGATGCGACGTTTACCTTCCCTGGCCGCCCTGCGAACCTTCGAATGCGCCGCCCGCCACGCCCATTTCGGTCGGGCGGCGGCTGAGTTGTGCGTCACCGACAGCGCGGTCAGCCACCAGATTCGCCAGCTCGAAGAGCAACTCGGCGTGCCGCTGTTCGTGCGCGAGGGTCGGCAGATTCGCCCGACCCTGGCTGCCGGGCGCCTGATGCAGAGCTTGCAGCAGGCTTTCGAACTGATCGGCGATGCCTGCGATGAACTGCGCGACCCTTCATCCCTGGCGGTATTGCGTCTGGCGGTCACCGCCGAGCTTGCGCAAAAGTGGCTGATGAGCCGGCTCACGGATTTCTACGCGCGCTACCCGCACATCACCTTGCATCTGTACGAACAGCCGATCGACGCCACGGCGCCCGGAGAAGATATCGACCTGGCGATCACCTACGGCACCGGCCCGGTGGACAGCTCCGCGTATTTCGTCCGGCCGCTGCCGGCGTTGCAGTTCTTCCCGGTGTGCAGTCCCGGCCTGTTCAACCAGGGCACGTTGAAAACCCCGAAGGACCTGGCTCGCCACTGTCTGCTGCACGACGACCAGGACGGCAAGACCTGGACCGCGTGGCTCACCAGCCATGCCGGTGACCAGCGCCCCGACCGGCAACTGTATTTCGCCCACGCCGGGCTGGCACTGGAGGCCGCGGCCCAAGGGCAGGGCGTGGCCATGGGCGACAACCTCACAGCCCAGGAAGATTTGCTCAGTGGGCGGCTGGTACGGCCGTTTACGTCGAGCATGACTGCGCTGGGGCAATACGCACTGGTGTGCGAGCGGCTGCGGCTGGAGCGCCCGGCGGTGGCGCAGATGCTGGAGTGGTTCAACGATCAGTTGCTCGATTGATGAGTTAGATTCAAGTATTCCGAAATAATCATCGTTGGCGAGCCAGTCGCCAACGCCCTTAGCCTGTGGTCATTCCAATCCCCGTTGAAGAGGTTTGACCATGGCCCGCTTGCTCGACACCACTCCCAAACAGGACGGTTTCCGTCTGCCCGGCGAATTCGAAACCAAGTCCGGTTGCTGGCTCGGCTGGCCGGAGCGCACCGACGTCTGGCGCAACGGGGCCAAGCCTGCGCAGAAAGTCTGGGTGCAGATCGTCACCGCCATTTCCATGAGCGAACCGGTCACCGTGTGCGCCTCGGCGGCACAGTTCGCCACTGCGCGTCGCCAACTGCCGCCGCAAGTGCGCGTGGTGGAAATGACCTGCAACGACACCTGGTTCCGCGACAGCGGCCCGTGCTTCGTGGTCAATGACCAGAGCGGCGAAGTGCGCGGCGTCGACTTCGAATTCAACGCCTATGGCGGCCTCGATGGCGGCCTGTACTACCCGTGGGACAAGGACGACCAGATCGCCGGCAAGATCCTCGAAATCGAACGCTTCGACCGCTACCGTGCGCCGTTGATCGCCGAACTTGGGGGTATCCAGAGCGACGGCCAGGGCAGCATCCTGACCACCGAACAATGCCTGCTCAACCGTAATCGCAACCAGCACCTGGGCAAGGACGAAGTCACCCGTCGCCTGACCGATTACCTCGGCGCCGAGCAGGTGATCTGGCTGCCACGGGGCTGCAAGTTCGACGAAACCGACGGCCATGTCGACGACCTCGCGTGCTTCGTGCGCCCCGGTGAAGTGGTGCTGCAATGGACCGACAACCGCGACGACCCGCAGTGGGAAATCTATCAGGAGGCCTACGACATCCTGCGCAGCACCCGCGACAGTCGCGGCCGCGAATTGATCGTGCACAAGCTGCCGCAGCCGGATGTGCTGGAGTGGACCGCCGAAGAAGCCGAAGGCCTGGACCAGCAGGACAGCACCCATACCCGCCAGGCCGGGACGAAGATCTGCGCGTCGTACATCAACTACTACGCCGGCAACAGTTCGATCGTGGTGCCGCTGTTCGGTGATCGCAACGACAAGGTGGCGCTGGCGACCCTGGCCGAGCTGTTCCCGAAACACAGCATCGTCGGCATCGAAAACTCCCGGGAAATCCTTCTCGGTGGCGGCAACGTCGCGTGCATCACCATGCCGCAGTACGCCGCCCCCCACTCCAACAAGAAAGGAGCGTGACCGTGGGCCTGCACAAACTGACTCAAGCAATACTGCTGGTGCTTGCACCCCTGTGTGTGCAGGCCGCCGACACCGCCAAACCGGTGGTCAACCTGTACATCTGGGGCGAGTACCTGGCCCCGGACACCTTGAAGAATTTTGAAGCGAAAACCGGCATCCATGTGGTGGTCGACCACTTCGACTCCCTGGAAACCGTCGAGACCAAGCTGCTGACCGGTCGTAGTGGCTACGACCTGGTGCTGACGGCGGGGCAGCATCTGTCCCGGGCCATCGAGAGTGGCGCGGTGCAGCCGGTCGACAAGCAGCAACTGCCGCATTTCGCCGGGGTCGGCGAGGAGTTCCGCCAGCACATGGCGGTGTTCGATCCGGGCAACCGCCATGCCGGGATCTACGCCTGGGGCACCACGGGCGTGGGTTATCAGGAGCAGGCGGTCAAACAGCGGCTGCCCGACGCGCCGACCGACAGTTGGGCGATGCTGTTCGACCCGGCCGTGGTGTCGAAATTCGCCGATTGCGGGGTCAGCCTGCTCAACGATCCCAACGAAGTGTTTGCGGCGGTCATGAAGTACATGGGCCTGGACATCAACCGCCAGAACCTCGATGACCTGAAGCTGGCCGAGCAGCAACTGGCGAAGATTCGGCCGTACATTCGCTATTTCGACAACGACCTGAACATCAGCGACCTGGCCAACGGCAACACCTGCGTGGCGATGTCGTGGAACGGCAACGTGGCCATCGCGGCGGGCCAGGCCGAGGCGGCGGGCAAGCCGTATTCGCTCAAGTACCGCATTCCGAAGGAGGGCACGTTGATCTGGTTCGATGCCATGGTCATTCCCAAGGATGCGCCGCACCCGAAGGCCGGCCTGGCATTGATGGACTACCTGATGATCCCGCAAGTGATCGCGCCGATCACCGACACTATCCATTACGCCAATGCGATCACGGCGGCGGACGCCCTGGTCGACCCGGCGATTCGCAACGATCCGGGGACGTATCCGCCGGCGGCGGTCAGGGCTTCGCTGTACAGCAAGAATGACAATGGCAAGGCGTTCAACCGGGCGTTGATCAGGGCGTTCAGTCGGTTGAAGTCGGGGTTGTGAGGTCAAGCCGACCCCTGTAGGAGCTGCCGAAGGCTGCGATCTTTTGATTTTGTTTTTCAGGATCAAGATCAAAAGATCGCAGCCTTCGGCAGCTCCTACAGGGACCGCGATGTGGTCTAACGGTTGGGCACCCGCCACAAATACCAGGAGGCCACCGTCCGGTAGGGACTCCACGCCAACCCGATCTCGATCATCTGCTTGCGCGTCGGCTGCATCTCCAGGCCCTTGAGTCGTCGATAACCCTCGCGCACACCAAAATCATCGGCCGGCAGGATATCCGGCCGCTCCAGGCTGTAGATCAGCAGCATCTCCACGGTCCAGCGACCCACGCCGCGCAGGGTGATCAAGCGCTCGATCAGCGCTTCATCGTCCATGGCCAGCGCCGTGGCGTAATCCGGCACCACGCCGTCCAGCGACGCCTGTGCGATGCCCTGGATAGTCGCGATCTTGCTCGCGGAAAACCCGCAACTGCGCAGTCGGTCGAAATCCGTGGCGACGATCTGTTCCGGCCTGGGAAACGAACCCGAACCGAACAGCGCCAGCAACCGGCCGACAATCGCATCCCCAGCCTTGGCATGCAGTTGCTGATAGGCAATCGCCCGCACCAGCGACTCATACGGATCATGTGCCGCATGCGGCTGGTGCAGGCACGGGCCGATGGCGTCGATGTGGCGGCGCCAGTCATCATCGATGGCCGCCAGGAACGCACTGGCCGCCTGATAGCCATCGACCATGGGCTCAGGCTTTCCCGGACGGTTGCAGCAGGGCGTTCACTTCGCCGTAGGTCAAGGCCTTCAGGTCGTGGCTATCGAACTTGCCGGTTTGCAGAAAGCTTTTGGCGATGCCGGCCATGGCACCGTAGAGGAATTCGGCGATGCCTGAACCCGCGGTCAGGCGGCGTACACCGAGTGCCTCAAGCGCTTCGGGGGACGGCAGGCCGGGGAACCCCAGCACATTCAGTGGCAGCGAGGTTCCTTGGCACAACGCCTTGATCTCGTACTCTGCAGTAACGCCGGCGGCAAACAGGCCATTGGCACCGGCGGCCTGATACAGCGCGGCGCGCCTGAGGGTTTCGGCGACGCGATCTTCGGCGGGCACCAGGCCCCGCAGGTAAACATCGGTGCGCGCATTGATAAACAGGTTCACGTTGCGTCGGTCGGCCACCTGGCGTGCGATTTCGATCTTGCGTACCAGCAACTCCGGCGGCGAAGAACCGTCTTCGATGTTGATCCCGACAGCGCCGGCGGCGATCACCGCATCAACCACCTGGGTCACCCGTTCCGGGTCATCGGAATAACCGGCCTCGATGTCCACGGTCAGCGGTACCGAAATGACCCGGGCAATCGACTCGACCGTCGAGACCAGGCGCTCAAGGGGCAGGGTGTTGCCGTCCGGATAACCATGCACCCAGGCCACTGCCGCGCTGCTGGTGGCTACGGCCTTGTTGCCCAGTTGTTCTACCAACCGAGCCCCGGCGGCATCGGCGACGTTGGTGAGGATCAGCAAACCCTCGTGATGCAGTTGGTGCAATTGATTGTCGAGCCTGTCCATCGGGTTTCCTTCCTTTTGAAAAAGTCGTGGGGATCAGAACGCCAGTTGCTCCGTGAGCTGCACCGCCGCGTTCTCCAGCCTGAGCAGAAACGCCTTGCGTGGCTGGCCTCCAGCGTAGCCGGTCAACGAGCCGTCGGCGCCGATCACCCGGTGGCAGGGCACGACAATCGATAAGCGGTTATGCCCGTTGGCCAGACCCACCGCCCGGCTGGCACCTGGCTTGCCCAGGCTCGCCGCGATGGCGCCGTAGGTGGTGGTCCGGCCGTAGGGGATCTTCGCCAGTTCGGCCCAGACCCGGCGGGAGAACTCGCTGCCGGGCATGTGCAAGGCCACGCTGAACTCAGTGAGCGTGCCGGCGAAATACGCGGACAATTGTTCTTCGATCTGCTGCAAATGCGCGTTGTGCCCCGGTGCCACGGCATAACCGAAACGGTTTTGCAGCGCTTCGACCGCTGGGTTCAGCGATGCCTGGCCGAGAAACTCCAGCAGCACCAGTCCACGCCGCTCGGCCATGGCGATCATCGGTCCCAGCGGCGTGGTCAGGCGCGTGAACAGCAGCGGCTCGCTGTTGGCCGCGCGGCCCGGGGTGATGTGAAACGATTTCTGGAAGGCATCGCGAAATCCGCTCAGGGACTCGTAGCCCGAATCGAACGCGACGTCGTCGATGGAGTCGCCCTGTCTGATCCCGCCCAACGCCATGCCCAGGCGCCGGGCGCGCAGCCAGGCGTGGAAGGTCATGCCGAAATGCTGCTTGAACCAACGGCGCAGTTTCAGTGGTTCGATGCCTTGGGCCAGTAGTTGGGCGTCGGTCCAGCGCTGCTCCGGGTCGGCGTCTAGCGATTTGAACAGTGTCTGCACCCAGTCCGGCGCGCTGGCGGCGGTGTCCAGCGGTTTGCAGCGCAGGCAGGCGCGATAGCCCGCCGCCAGGCATTGTTCGGCGTTGGCAAAGAACTCGACATTCTCAGGCTTCGGGCTGCGGGCGGTGCAGCCGGGGCGGCAGAAGATGCCTGTGGTCTTGACCGCCGTGAAGAACACCCCCTCGTAGGAGGTGTCTCGCTCGAGCATGGCGCGAACCATCTCGGCACGGGGTGGAAGCAGCGTTTTCTGTAGGTTCATGGGCGCAGCATAGATCGCGTCATGGGCGACCTCCACCGGAGAATCGACAGTGAATTTCGCTCCTTTGATCACTGCGAGTCAATGTGGGAGCGAGCAAGCGCGCTCACATGGGGAAAATATCGACTTCAGGCGCGTCTGGCCATCAGAAGCACCGAAGCTGCCGCCGACAGTAACCCCGCACAGCAACGGTTGAACATCCGCTTGCCCGACGGCCTGGCGAACCAACGGCGCATGTGCAGGCCCATGTAGGCGTAGGCGCCGATGGCGATCCATTCCAGCACCAGAAACAGCGCGCCCAACACCACGAATTGCGGCCCGATGGCGTGGGTCGAGTCGACGAATTGCGGCAGGAACGCGGTGAAGATCAGGATGGCCTTGGGGTTGCCGGCCGCCACCAGGAACTCCTGCCGGGCCAGCGCCAGCGTGCCCACGGGGGCTGAGGCCACGACGTTTTCCACGCCCGGATCGGCGCGCCACAATTGCCAGGCGAGGTAGAACAGGTAGGCCGCGCCGAGGATCTTGATGGCGTAGAACAGCAGCTCGGAGGTTTGCAATACCACCGCCAGCCCCGCCGAGGCCAGGGCAATCATCCCGGCGAACGCCAGTAGCCGGCCGATCCCCGCCACACACGCGGTGCGGTAGCCATAGCGGGTCGAATTACTGACCGACAGCAGGTTGTTGGGGCCGGGTGCCATGTTGAGGGCGAAGCAGGCCGGCAGGAACAGGGTGAGGGTGGCGAGGTCCATGGTGGGCTCCTGTAGCAAGAGCGCTATTTTTATCACGGCTCAGCGGTGGCCAGACCCATACAGTCATGGGCGCAAACCACCGTACACAGGGCTATCTGGCGAACTTTTTCGCCCCGGCGACGCAGAGGATCACGGCGACGGTGACACCCAGCATGCCGATGCTGACATGTTCATGCAGCAGGGTGGCGGCCAGCGTCAGCCCGAAAAACGGCTGGAGCAGCTGCAATTGCCCGACGGCGGCGATGCCCCCTTGGGCCAGGCCGCGATACCAGAACACGAAACCGATCAGCATGCTGAACAGCGAGACGTAAGCCAGGCTGAACCAGGCCGGCATGCTGATGCCGCTGAACGAAGCCGGCATGCGCATCCAGCTGAGCACCGCCACGACCGGCAGCGACAGCACCAGCGCCCAGCTGATCACCTGCCAGCCACCGAGGGTGCGCGACAGCTTCGCGCCTTCGGCATAACCCAGGCCGCAGGCGAGGATGGCCAGCAGCATCAGGATGTCGCCCTGGGGGAAGCGGTCAGCCCCTGGGACAGGGCAAACCCGACCACCAGCAAGCTGCCCAGCACCGAGAAAATCCAGAACGCCGCCCGTGGCCGCTCGCCGCCGCGCAGGACGCCGAACACCGCTGTCGCCAGGGGCAGCAGGCCGACGAAGACGATCGAGTGCGCGGACGTCACGTATTGCAGCGCCAGCGCGGTCAACAGGGGAAAGCCGATGACCACGCCCAGGGCAACGATGAGCAGCGGTATCAGTTGCTGGCGCGCCGGGCGTTTTTCCTTGAACAGCCACAGCAGGCACAGCGCCAGGACCGCTGCGATGGTCGCGCGTGCGACGGTCAGGAACACCGGGTCAAACTCCAGCACCGCCACCCGTGTCGCCGGCAGCGAGCCGCTGAAGATCACCACGCCGATCAGGCCGTTGATCCAGCCGCTGGTGCTGTTTTCCAGCGTCCGGTGTTGCAGGTTCGAAGTCCGTTCCATTTGGCTCACGCTCATTGTCTGATTGCACGAAACTCATCCTATGAGCGACTATCGATACAATCAAAAAATTGTCATGGATACATCTCGACATGCCTCGATCCCGCTACAAAACCCTGGTGGATGCCTTTGCCGCCGACATCCGCTCCGGGCGTCTGCCGCCCGGCACGCGCCTGCCGACTCACCGGCAACTGGCCACCGAGCACGGTCTGGCGCTGGTCACCGCCAGCCGGGTGTATGCCGAGCTGGAGGGCATGGGCCTGGTCAGCGGCGAAACCGGGCGCGGTACCTTTGTCAGGGAAACCTCGCTGCCGCCGGGGCAGGGCATCTCGCAGCACGTGGTGGCGGCGGGGATGATCGACCTGAATTTCAACTACCCGTCATTGCCGGGCCAGGCCGACCTGTTGCGCACGGCCTTGCGTCAGCTGGCGTTGTCCGGGGACCTGGAATCGCTCCTGCGCTATCAGCCCCACGCGGGACGCCTGCATGAGCGGGCCTCGGTCGCGCGTCATCTGCTTGACCGCGGGCTGAGCGTGCCGGCCGAGCAGGTGTTGATCGTCAGCGGTGCCCAGCATGGCCTGGCGGTGGCGATGATGACGCTGCTCAAGCCCGGCGATGTAATTGCCGCCGATGCGTTGACCTATCCCGGTTTCAAGACCTTGGCCGAAACCCTGCATCTGGAAGTCTTGCCGATTCCGGTCACCGATACCGGGCCTGATTTGCCTGCCCTGGAAAAACTCTGCCGCAGCCGATCGGTACGGGCCGTGTACTCGATGCCGACCTTGCATAACCCGCTGGGCTGGGTGATGGATCTGGATCAGCGCGAGCAGTTGGTAGCGATTGCGCGCCGGCATGAGTTGACGATCATCGAGGACGCTGCCTACGCGTTCCTGGCCGAAGACGTACCGCCACCGCTGGCCGAGCTGGCACCGGAGAGAACGGTGTACGTGTCCGGCCTGTCGAAGAATGTCGCCACCGGGCTGCGCGTCGGTTTCATCGCCGCACCCGCGCAATGGGTCGCCGCCTTCGAGCGCACGATCATGGCGACCACCTGGAACACCCCGGGCGTGATGACCGCCATCGCCACGGCCTGGCTCGACGACGGCACCGTCAGCCAGTTGGAGGCGCAAAAACGCGCGGATGCCCGGGCCCGGCAAACCCTGGCTCGCGAGGTGCTGGCGGGGCTCAGGACCATCAGTCACCCGAACTCCTACTTCATCTGGCTGCCGTTGGCGGAAGACGCCCGGGCCGACCAGATCGCCATGGCGCTGATGCGCGAGCAGGTGTCGGTGTCGCCGGCCGAGCCCTTTGCGATTTCGGCCTATGTACCGCACGCGATACGCCTGGCGCTGGGTTCGGTGGACATGGACTCGCTGCGTATTGCCCTGGGCAAGGTTGAAAAGGTCGTTGGCTATTACTCATAGCTCTGCAGGGCAGTTTTCTTCAATACGCGAGCCGCTCGGCTCTTTACCTTGGGGGCCTTGTTCAATCCGATGGAAGAAGGTGTGCAATGAATCTGATGATGTCCATGGCGGCGTTTGCGCTGGTCGCTTCCATCACGCCGGGGCCGGTCAACATTGTGGCGTTGAGCTCCGGCGCACGCTTTGGTTTCCGGGCCAGCCAGCGTCACGTGGCCGGGGCGACGCTGGGGTTTGTCTTGCTGTTGGTGCTGATGGGGTTGGGCCTGCATGAGGTGTTGCAACGCTGGCCGGCACTGACCCAGGTGGTGCAATGGGCGGGGGTGGCCTTTCTGTTGTACATGGCCTACAAGCTGGCGGCCGACAATGGGCAGGTGCAGGCCAGTGAGTCGGCCCAGTCGCCATCGATGCTGTATGGCGCCATCATGCAATGGCTCAACCCGAAGGCCTGGCTGGCCTGCGTGGCCGGCATGGGCGCGTTCGTCGCCGATGGCGAGGCGCGCCTGGTCTGGCAGTTCGCCGCGATCTATCTGGTGATCTGTTATGTGTCGGTCGGTTGCTGGGCGTATGCCGGGACGTTTTTACGCGGCTTCCTGAACAACCCGGCGGGTATGCGCCTGTTCAATCGCGCCATGGCGTTGTTGCTGGTGGTGAGTGCGGTGTATCTGGTGTTGCCGTAACGGCAGTCACCACGGTTTTGTGGCGAAGTTACAGCTTTTGTGGCGAGGGAGCTTGCTCCCGCTGGGCTGCGAAGCGGCCCCGCTTTCCTTCAGACAAATCTTGCATGCCGGTTTTGCGACGGCTTTGCCGCCGAGCGGGAGCAAGCTCCCTCGCCACAGGTTCAACCAAATCACAGGTTCTGTAAGGCCACAGACTCATACAACGCTTCACCCCCGATATTGCCCCGGTGTAGCCGCCAGATGCTGTTTGAAGGCCCGTTGAAAATGCGCCTGATCGGAAAACCCCGCTTCCAGCGCCACGTCCGCGATCAGCTTGCCGCTGCGCAATTGATCCTGGGCGAACTGGATGCGCCGGTTCACCAGGAACGCGTGGGGCGTCATGCCGTAATGCTGTTTGAAGGCGCGGATCAGGTAGGACGGTGACAGTTGCGCCGCCTCGCATATGTCTTCGAGCCTGAGGGTTTGCGTGCAGTGGTCGCGGATGTAATCGGCTGCGCGTTCCAGCTTGAAATTGGGTTCGCGCAGCGGCGGGTTGGCCGGGTTGAGTCGTAGCTGAACCTCGGTAAAGAACTCCACGGCCACGCTGTGTTTGCGCAGCACGTCCTGCTGGGGATCGACCAGCACCTCATGCAAGCCCGCGAGGCCGGCAAACAGTTGGGCGTCCCGGGTGTGGGTCAGCGAGAAGCGGCGAAACGCCGCGTCATCGCTGAAGCCGAGCTGATGCTGCAAATCGGTCAGCCATGGCGTATCGACGTACAGCATCAGGTACGACCAGGGTTGGTCTTCGATCGGGTTGCAGGCGTGGACGTCGCCGGGGTTCATCAGCACCACCGTGCCGACGCCGACCTCGAACGCCGACTGCTCATGCAGATAAGTACTGCGCCCGGCGGTGATCGCCCCGATGGAAAAGTGCTCGTGGGCGTGCCGGGTGTAGCAGACTTCGCGCCCGTCGGCGATGGAGCGGGCTTCGATGAAGGGCAGGGCATCATCACGCCAGAAGCGCGGGGCCTTGTCGGCGTTCTTGGCAACGGCGTGCTTCATGCTCACTCCTCGGCAGGTCAGCGCCCGAGTGTATTAGCTCTCGCCGTCAAAGGCTCGTTGCAGTGTGGCGATATCGAGTTTTTTCATCTGCATCATCGCCTGCATGGCCC
Organism: Pseudomonas sp. S2_F07; assembly: GCF_054668325.1. Taxonomy (NCBI): domain Bacteria; kingdom Pseudomonadati; phylum Pseudomonadota; class Gammaproteobacteria; order Pseudomonadales; family Pseudomonadaceae; genus Pseudomonas; species Pseudomonas sp. S2_F07. The sequence continues at coordinate 1,010,646 of NZ_CP162758.1, read as the reverse complement.
GCTGGGATTTCTTCGTGTCGGGGTCCTTGATCATGTCCATCATCGCGACGGGGACGATCTGCCACGACAGCCCGAACTTGTCCTTGAGCCAACCGCATTGCTGGGCTTCGGGCGCGCCACCGGCCGACAGGTTGCCCCAGTAATGATCGACTTCATCCTGTGTCAGGCAATTGACCTGAAACGAAACCGCTTCGCTGAACTTGAATAAAGGCCCGCCGTTGAGGCCGGTGAAACTCTGCCCGTCGAGCTCGAAGCTGACGGTCATGACCGAACCCACGGGCCGGCCGTGGAACTCGAATCCGGCGTGGCCGTAATGGGTGATGGCAGTGATTTTCGAGTGGTCGAAGATCGAGCAATAGAATTTCGCCGCCTCTTCGGCCTGATCGTCGAACCACAGGCAGGGCGTGAGTTTTTGTACGCGTAGCATGGCGCCAGCTCCTCTGCAGGTAACGCATGTTCCGGACTTTCAGCGTAGTCAGCCTCTGGTCGTCTGGCCGTACCGTAGATCGAGAAAATTGCCGCAGGGTAGCGTGACGGTAGTCAAAATGACTTTAAGTGGAGTCAAACAGACTATTTTTGCCGTGGGTCGTTATGACTCGTATATGCGCAAGTGCCTGGATTTAAAGGGGCAAAAAGCTGGCACGGGACTTGAAGAGGTAAAGGTGCAACTGAACGCCTTCAGGAGTACGCACAATGTTCAACTTCTTCAGCAACCCTCGGAACGTTCTTCAATGGTCGAGCCGTATGCTCGGCGCGTATCGCCTGAGCCAGTTCCCGGCTCGAGTGGTGGCTTGATGCGTCGGCTTGCCGTTGCACCAGTCTTCAGCCTGGGCTTTCGCCCCTTCTTTCTGGCGGGGGCCGGGTTCGCGGCCCTCGCCATCGCGATCTGGGCCTTATGGCTGTACGGCCGCTTGCCCGGTGCGCAGCCGGTGGGCGGCATGCTCGCCTGGCACCGACATGAAATGCCTTTCGGATTTGCCACGGCCATCATTGCCGGGTTCCTGCTCACGGCGGTGCCCAACTGGACCGGCCGGCCAGGGCTCAAGGGTTGGCCGCTGATCGGCCTGGTGCTGGTGTGGCTGCTGGCACGGCTGGCCTGGTGCCTGCCGATACCTGCGCCCTGGCTGCTGGCCTTGCAGGTTCCGTTTCTGCCGTTGCTGGCGTGGGCGTTGGGGTGCGATCTGCTGGCGGCGGGCAAACGCGAGAATTATCCGATTCTGTTGATGGTGACGCTGCTGGCCGGGTGTCAGGCGTTGACGTTGCTGGGGCTCGCCGTTGAAGACGCCAATCTGCAACGTCATGGCGTGCTGGCTGCCTTGTGGCTGGTGGGCGCGCTGATGAGCGTGATCGGCGGACGGGTGATTCCGTTTTTTATCCAGCGCGGCTTGAACCGTCCCGCAACGCCTGCTGCCCATCCATTGCCGGGCAAGGTGTTGCTGATCAGCGCCATGCTGGCAGCGGTGTCCTTTGCCGCCGGTTTGAATGACGTCCCACGGGTGTGGCTGGCGCTGATGTTTGCGTTGATCAGCGGTTTGCATCTGCTGCGATTGTGGCGCTGGCATGATCGCGGCCTGTGGCGCGTGCCGCTGCTGTGGTCGCTGTACCTGGCTTACGCCTGGCTAGCGGTGGCGACGCTGGCCATGGCGCTGTGGCACCTGGGCTGGATGCCGCAACAAAGCCTGGCCACCCATGCGCTGGCCGTCGGCGGCATCGGCGGGCTGGTTCTGGCGATGATCGCCCGGGTCAGCCTGGGGCATACCGGGCGCTTGTTGCAGCCGTCCAAAGCGATCGTCGCGGGGTTTTCCCTGTTGCTGCTGGCGGGTGTACTTCGAGTGTGGTTGGTGCCGTTTTCCAGTCATGGCCTGGCGCTGTCGGCGTTGCTGTGGTGTAGCGCTTTCGGTGTTTTTGTCTGGCGCTACACCGGCATTTTATTGGGGCCGAGGCTCTAGCCAAGACCTTCAGGGCCGCCTTTCGAGGCGGCTTTTTCATGACCGGTGGTCGATGCGCCACGGCCTGCCGGCAAATTTGCGCTTAGCTGAAGGGATAGCCTGAGGCGCGCGCAGGTTTTACAAGGCCGCAGCGACGCCCCTTCAGATCACCCTGAGTCTGAGGAACTGCGCCATGCTGACCCTGAACATCAATGGCCAGGATCAGGAGCTGGATGTCCCCGCCGACATGCCGCTGCTCTGGGTCTTGCGCGATGTTGCCCACCTCACCGGCACCAAGTTCGGCTGTGGCATCGCCCAATGCGGGGCTTGCACCGTACACGTCGATGGCGCGCCGCTGCGCTCGTGCATCACACCGGCCACGGCCGTGGCCCATGGGCAAAAAATTCTCACCATCGAAGGCCTTTCCGCGGACGGCTCGCACCCGGTGCAACAGGCCTGGGCGGAGCTTGACGTGGTTCAGTGTGGTTACTGCCAGTCCGGGCAGATCATGTCGGCGGCGGCATTGCTGGCGAAGATTCCGAAGCCAACCGACAACGACATCGATCAGGCGCTGTCCGGCAACATCTGCCGTTGCGGCACTTACCCGCGGATCCGTGCGGCGGTCAAACGCGCCGCCGAGCTGGGTTGAGGTGGCCATGAACATCATCAATGCATTATCCCGTCGTGGTTTTCTCAAGGGCAGTGCCGTGCTGGGCGGTGGACTGGTGGTCGCGTTTGCCATGCCCGGTGCGCACCGTTTCGCCATGGGCGCGGAGAACCAGGGCAACGTGTTTGCGCCCAACGCCTTCCTGCGCATTGGCAACGACAACAGTGTCACCGTGTTGCTCGGCCACTCGGAAATGGGCCAGGGCATCTGGACCGGCCTGACCATGCTGATCGCTGAAGAACTGGACGCCGACTGGACGAAAATCCGCGTCGAGCATTCCCCGGCCTCGGCCGCCGACTACGGCCTGCCAGGCTTTGGCGGGATGCAAATCACCGGCGGCTCGACGTCCACCTGGATGGAGTTCGACCGCTATCGCCAGGCCGGCGCGGCGGCGCGCTTGATGTTGATCGACGCGGCGGCCAAGCGTTTCAGTGTCGCGCCATCCGAGATTCATACCGAATCGGGGGTGGTTATTGCCGGTGAACACCGTGCCACCTATGGCGAATTGGCCGATGACGCCGGGCAGTTGCCACGGCCAGATCCGGCTTCGATCAAGCTCAAGGACGCGAAAGACTGGTGGCTGATCGGCAAGCCCACCAAGCGTCTGGACACACCGGAAAAAATCACTGGCCGTGCGAAATTCGGCATGGACGTGCAGTTTGACGGGCTGATGACTGCGATGGTCGCCCGCTCACCCACCTTCGGCGGCAGCGTCAAATCCTTTGAGGGCGCCGAAGCGCTGGCGATTCCGGGGGTGCACAAAGTGGTGCAAGTACCGACGGGTATTGCGGTGATTGCCGATCATTTCTGGGCGGCGAAGCTGGGGCGCGATGCGCTGAAAATCGAGTGGGATCCGGGACCGAACGCCGGGCTCAATAGCCAGGCGCTGCTGGAAAGCTTCCGCAAACTCGCCACCACCTCAGGCACCAACGCCGGTCAGGCGGGGGATACCCAGGCTGCGCTGGCGAAAGCGACCAGGAGGATCGACGTTGAATACAGTGTGCCGTATCTGGCCCACGCGCCGATGGAGCCGCTGAACTGCACGGTGAGCATTACCCAGGACAAATGCGAAATCTGGACCGGCACCCAGTTCCAGACCCTGGACCAGATAGTCGCCGGGAAAATCACCGGTCTCAAACCGGAACAGGTGGTGATCCATACCGAGTTTCTCGGCGGCGGCTTCGGGCGCCGGGCCAATCCGACGTCGGATTTCGTCAGTGAAGCGGTGTATGTCGCCAAGGCCGCCGGTGCGCCGGTGAAAACCGTGTGGGCGCGGGAGGACGACATCCGGGGCGGCTATTACCGCTCGGCGTTCCTGCACCATGCGCTTATCGGGGTGGGCGCCGACGGTCTGCCACTGGCCTGGAAACATGTGATGGTCGGACAGTCGATCATGGCCGGGACCTCGCTTGAAGCGACCATGGTCAAGGACGGCATCGACAAGACCTCCGTCGAAGGCGTGGCCGACAGCCCTTACTTCGAAGGACTGGCCAATCACCAGATCGAACTGCACTCCCCGCAAACCGGCATCAGCGTGTTGTGGCTGCGTTCGGTGGGGCACACCCATACCGCGTTTGTCATGGAGTCGCTGATCGATGAGCTGGCCACGGCGGCCGGCAAGGATCCGGTGGAATATCGGCGCACCTTGCTCAAGGACCATCCGCGCCACCTCGGTGTGCTGAACCTCGCGGTGGAGAAGGCCAACTGGACGGCGCCACTGCCGGACGGCCACGCCCTGGGTGTGGCGGTGCATGAGTCGTTCGGCAGCTACGTGGCCCAGGTGGCCGAGGTGTCCCAGGACAACCTCGCCATCCGCGTGCACCGGGTGGTCTGTGCGGTGGACTGCGGTATTGCGGTCAATCCGCAGAGCATCGCCGCGCAGATGGAGTCGTGCATTACCTTTGGCCTGAGCTTCGCCTTGCACAGCAAGCTGACGCTCAAGGACGGGCAGGTGGTGCAGTCCAACTATCACGACTATCAGGTGCTGCGGCTCAACGAAATGCCTGTGGTCGAAGTGCATATCGTGCCCAGCAGCGACAAACCCGGGGGTATCGGCGAGGCCGGTGTGCCACCCATGGCGCCGGCGGTGGCCAACGCGGTGTTTGCCTTGACCGGGCAGCGCCTGCGGGAGCTGCCCTTGCAGCTGTCGGGGGTGTGAGATGAAACGACATCACTGGTTGCTTGGGACGGTGATCCTGATCGTTCTCGTCGCCTACGCCTCCCACGTGTTCGCCGATGACCGAGAGGCCTTGCAGGCGTTCGATACTGTGCAGAAGGTCTTCCAGAGCCCCCGTTGCCAGAACTGCCACATTCCCGGGGAATCGCCGCTGCAATTCGATGCCGGCGTTCCCCATGCCATGAATGTCGTGCGGGGCATGGACGGCAAGGGCTCGGCCGGGTTGCCTTGTGCCACATGTCATGCCGAAAGCAATCCACCGGCCAGTTACGGACCTCACGCGCCACCGGGTGCGCCGCACTGGAGTTTGCCTGCGGCCGCGCACCGCATGGCCTGGATCGGCCTGCCCGCCGACCGGCTGTGCGCGATGATCAAGGATCGCTCCAGCAACGGCGATCGGGATTTTGCCGCGCTGATCAAGCACGTCAGCGACGACAAGCTGGTGCTGTGGGGCTGGAACCCCGGCGGCAATCGCGCGCCGGTGCCGGTTCCTCACGATATTTTCGTCACCCGGTTCAAGCGCTGGGCCGATGCGGGAGGACCGTGTCCGGTGGCGGGTAGCTGACCAGCGGCACGCTTACAGGGAGTCAATGTGGGTATGGGCGACTCTAACGTACATACCCGCCAAGGGAGTGAACGATGTTGATCTCAGGCAAAACAGGCAAATCGGGCCGACCAGCAAACCCGCTGCTCACGCCACAGCAAGAGCGTGAACGCTTGCGCGAACTGGCTCGCCAGGCAGAACAAGAACTGGCAGGGGTGCAGATGGCGAGCATGGACGAGTTGACGCTGCTGTCCAATCGCCATGGTTTCATCGCTCTGGCCCAACTCGGGCTGGACGTCTGTCGACAGCTGGAGACCCCGGCGACGCTGCTGTACTTCAGCCTCGATGAATTCAAGCTCATCTGCTATCTGTATGGCCGGGACAAAGGTGACGACGCACTCAGGACGTTCGCCGATGTCCTGCGGATCGGCTTTCGTGAAAACGATGTGGTCGGCCGACTCGACGGCGACCGGTTCGTGGCGCTGCTGACCGGGTCCAGCGCCGTGGAGATTGCGGCGATCAAGGCACGGCTCGCTGAGATGCTCGATGAGCGCAACGCCACGGCGCATCGCAGCTATGACATTCGGTTCAGCGTTACCCAGTGTCGAATATGACCCCATTGTTCATGACTCAATCGAGGAACTGCTTGAGGAGGCCGAGCGGGTGATGAGCCGTTAGGGCGGTGTTGTATTAGCGGGCCTCTTCGCGAGCAGGCTCGCTCCCACACAGGCCAGTATTGTTCACTCAATCCCTGTGGGAGCGGGCTTGCCCGCGAAGAGGCCCGAACAGGCACCACAACTTTCACTTGGCAAACAACTGCCCAATGTCCTTGAACGCCTTGAACTCCAGCGCATTCCCGCAAGGATCAAACAGAAACATCGTCGCCTGTTCGCCCACCAGCCCCTGAAAACGAATCCCCGGTTCGATCACGAAGCGGGTCCCCAGTGACTTCAACCGCTCGGCCAGCACCTCCCACTCGGCCATCCCGAGCACCACGCCAAAATGCGGCACCGGTACATCGTGACCATCCACGGCATTGGTGTGCGCGGCTTCTTGCGCGGGGTTTTTCGGTGCCAGGTGAATCACCAGTTGATGGCCGAAAAAATTGAAATCCACCCAATGCTCGCTTGAACGACCTTCTTCCAGGCCAAACACTGAACCATAGAATTGTCGGGCGGCCGCCAAGTCGTAGACCGGGATGGCCAAGTGAAAAGGGGACAGTTGCATCAGGCTTACCTCGGTGTGGCTGGGAATGTGTCGAGTTTAGTCCTGTGATTCTTGATTGAAAGACGATAATTTTTGCATCGAGCTCAAATTATTTCGATCAATCGAGGTCGCCATGCTGCGAGAACTGAAAACCTTTATCGCCGTGGCGCGTTACGGAACCTTCGCCGCCGCCGGCATGCACATCGGCCTGGCACAGTCGGCGGTGAGCGCGCAGATTCGCAATCTGGAACAGGCTCTTGGCATCCGTCTGTTCGACCGCACCGGCCGCCAGGCGCTGCTCAATGCGGCGGGGCAGCGAGCGTTGCCGATGGCCAGGGAAATGCTCGAGACCTTCAGCCGCATGGCCGTCAGTGACGATGTCAGCGAGTACCGTGGCGAACTGAAAGTCGGCGCAGTGGCCACCGCCCAGACCGGGCTCCTGCCCCAGGTGATCCGCTGCAACTGCTCGCCGAGCACCCTCATGTGCGCTACGACCGCAATTCATTCGGCGGGCGGCTGGTGACGCGGTTTCTGCGGGAGCGGCAGATCGAGGTAAAGGTGGCGCTGGAACTGGATGAACTGGAGGCCATCGTGAAAATGGTCGAGTGTGGCTTGGGGGTTTCCCTGTTGCCGGAGGCCGGGTTGTGGCTTGAGCATGGGGCGAAGGTCAGGGTGATCCGATTGGGCGAGCTGACCTTCTTTCGAGAGATTGTCTTGTTGCAGCGTTACAGCCAGCGTAATCAGCCGATTCAGCGGTTGTTTGCGAACTGCTTGCTCTGAAGGTTAAAAGATCGCAGCCTTCGGCAGCTCCTACACAGATCTCTGTAGGAGCTGCCGAAGGCTGCGATCTTTTGATTGTGGTGCCCATAAAAAACCCGCCAAAACAGGCGGGTTTTTTATGGGCTGACCGAAGATTACTCTTCGATGCTGCCCATGGCCGTGGTGTTGAAACCACCGTCCACGTACATGATTTCACCGCTGATGCCGGACGCCAGGTCCGAGCACAGGAAGGCGCCGGCGTTGCCGACTTCTTCGATGGTGACGTTGCGGCGCAGTGGGGTTTGCGCTTCGTTGGCGGCCAGCATCTTGCGGAAGTTCTTGATGCCGGAAGCGGCGAGGGTGCGGATCGGACCTGCCGATACGCAGTTGACGCGAGTACCGTCCGGGCCCAGGGAGCCGGCCAGGTAGCGTACGCCAGCTTCCAGGGAAGCCTTGGCCATGCCCATGACGTTGTAGTTCGGCATGGTGCGCTCGGCGCCCAGGTACGACAGGGTCAGCAGGCTGCCGTTGCGGCCTTTCATCATTTCGCGGCCGGCCTTGGCCAGGGCCACGAAGCTGTAGGCGCTGATGTCGTGAGCGATGCGGAAACCTTCGCGGGTGGTGGCTTCGGTGAAGTCGCCGTCCAGTTGGTCGCCCGGGGCGAAGCCGACGGAGTGCACGATGCAGTCCAGGCCGTCCCACTTCTTGCTCAGTGCTTCGAAGACCTTGGCGATTTCTTCATCGCTGGCCACGTCGCACGGGAAGCACAGCTCAGGGTTCGAACCCCAGCCTTGTGCGAACTCTTCGACACGACCCTTGAGTTTGTCGTTCTGATAAGTGAAGGCAAGCTCAGCGCCCTCGCGATGCATGGCGGCAGCGATGCCGGATGCGATGGACAGCTTGCTGGCGACACCGACGATCAGTACGCGCTTACCGGCGAGAAAACCCATGTGTTGCTCCTCTTTCAGGTTATTGCGCAGTGGCCGGAGCCAAAAAAGCGGCTTCCAGCAACTGCTGTGTATACGGATGTTGGGGGGCGGCAAAAATGCTTTGCGCGTCTCCCTGTTCGACCACTTGGCCATGCTTGACCACCATCAACTGGTGGCTCAGCGCTTTCACCACAGCCAGGTCATGGCTGATAAACAGATACGTCAGGTTGTACTTGCTTTGCAGTGAACGCAAAAGCTCCACTACCTGGCGTTGTACCGTGCGGTCGAGGGCCGAAGTCGGCTCGTCCAGCAAAATCAACGCCGGTTTTAACACCAATGCCCGGGCAATGGCGATTCTCTGCCGTTGCCCGCCGGAAAATTCGTGGGGGTAGCGGTGCCGGGTTTCCGGATCCAGACCTACCTCCTTGAGTGCCGCAATAATCGCTTGTTCCTGTTGCGCCTCGGTGCCCATCTTGTGGATCCGCAGGCCCTCGCCAACGATCTGGCTCACGCACATCCGCGGGCTCAGGCTGCCGAACGGGTCCTGAAACACCACTTGCATCTCCCGCCGCAGCGGCCGTACCTGTTGCTGCGTCAGGCAGTCTAGCGGCTGGCCTTCAAAGCGGATGGCGCCTTTGCTGGCGATCAACCGCAAAATCGCCAGGCCCAGGGTCGATTTGCCGGAACCGCTTTCTCCCACGATCCCCAGGGTCTGGCCCTGGGGCAGGCTGAAATTGATGCCGTCGACCGCCTTGACGTAATCCACCGTGCGCTTGAACAGGCCTTTCTTGATCGGAAACCAGACTTTCAGGTCTTCGACCGCCAGCAAGGGCGGGCCGATCACGTTGCTTGCAGGCTTGCCGTCGGGCTCCGCTGCCAGCAGTTCCCGAGTGTACGGATGCTGCGGCGCGCGGAACAGTTCTTCGCACGATGCCTGTTCGACGATGCAACCTTGCTGCATGACACATACGCGATGCGCAATTCTTCGCACAAGGTTCAAATCATGGCTGATCAGTAGCAGCGCCATGCCCAAACGGGCCTGCAATTGCTTGAGCAATTCGAGGATTTTCAGCTGGACGGTCACGTCCAGCGCGGTGGTCGGCTCGTCGGCAATCAGCAGTTCCGGCTCGTTGGCCAGGGCCATGGCGATCATCACCCGTTGGCGCTGGCCGCCGGACAATTCGTGGGGCAGGGCCTTGAGGCGCTTGTGCGGCTCGGGGATGCCGACCATCTCCAGCAGTTCCAGGGTGCGCTTGGTCGCGACCTTGCCGGTCAGGCCCTTGTGGATGCCCAGCACCTCGTTGATCTGCTTCTCGATCGAGTGCAGCGGGTTGAGCGAGGTCATCGGCTCCTGGAAGATCATCGCAATCCGGTTGCCGCGAATGTGGCGGATGGTTTTTTCTTTCAGGTCCAGCAGGTTCTGCCCGGAATATTCGATGGTGCCGGACGGATGCCGGGCGAGCGGGTAGGGCAGCAGGCGCAGGATCGAGTGTGCGGTGACCGACTTGCCGGAACCGCTCTCGCCGACCAGGGCCAGGGTTTCGCCGCGCTTGATGTCGAAGCTGACGCCTTCTACCGCCCGTTGGCAGCGATTGCCGACGACGAATTCGACGGACAGGTCGCGCACTTCGATCAGATTGTCCTGATTCATTTCACTTCCTCGGGTCGAAGGCATCGCGAGCGGACTCGCCGATGAACACCAGCAGACTCAACATCAAGGCCAGCACAGCAAAGGCGCTGATACCCAGCCACGGCGCCTGCAGGTTGGATTTGCCCTGGGCCACCAGTTCACCCAAAGACGGGCTGCCCGCCGGCAAACCGAAGCCAAGGAAGTCCAGGGCGGTCAGTGTACCGATGGCGCCGGTGAGGATGAACGGCATGAAGGTCATGGTCGAGACCATCGCGTTGGGCAAAATGTGGCGGAACATGATCGCGCCGTTTTGCATGCCCAGGGCGCGGGCGGCGCGCACGTATTCCAGGTTGCGCCCGCGCAGGAACTCGGCGCGCACCACGTCCACCAGGCTCATCCACGAGAACAGCAGCATGATCCCCAGCAACCACCAGAAGTTGGGCTGCACGAAACTGGCAAGGATGATCAGCAGGTACAGCACCGGTAGTCCGGACCAGATCTCCAGGAAGCGCTGTCCGGCCAGGTCCACCCAGCCCCCGTAGAAGCCCTGCAAGGCGCCGGCGATCACGCCGATGATCGAGCTGAACACGGTCAGGGTCAGGGCGAACAGCACCGAAATGCGGAAGCCGTAGATCACCCGGGCCAACACGTCGCGGCCCTGATCGTCGGTGCCCAGCAGATTGTCCGCCGAGGGCGGGGCCGGGGCCGGGACTTTCAGGTCGTAGTTGATGCTCTGGTAGCTGTAGGGGATCGGCGCCCACAGCACCCAGGCGTCCTTGGCCTTGAGCAGTTCGCGGATGTACGGGCTCTTGTAATTGGCCTCCAGCGGAAATTCGCCGCCGAAGGTGGTTTCCGGGTAGCGCTTGAGCGCCGGGAAGTACCAGTTGTTGTCGTAGTGCACCACCAGCGGCTTGTCGTTGGCGATCAACTCGGCGCCCAGGCTGGCGCCGAACAGGACCAGGAACAGCCACAGCGACCACCAGCCACGCTTGTTGGCCTTGAACAGTTCGAAGCGTCGGCGATTGAGAGGGGACAGGTTCATCTCAATGCTCCCGGCTTTCGAAGTCGATGCGCGGATCGACAAAGGTGTAGGTGAGGTCGCCGATCAGTTTTACCACCAGCCCGAGCAGGGTGAAGATGAACAGCGTGCCGAACACCACCGGGTAATCGCGGTTGATCGCTGCCTCGAAACTCATCAGGCCGAGGCCGTCGAGGGAGAAGATCACCTCCACCAGCAACGAGCCGGTGAAAAATATGCCGATGAAGGCCGAGGGAAATCCGGCGATCACCAGCAGCATGGCATTGCGGAACACGTGGCCGTACAGCACGCGGTGGTTGGTCAGGCCTTTGGCCCGGGCGGTAATCACGTACTGCTTGTTGATTTCGTCGAGGAAGCTGTTCTTGGTCAGCAGGGTCATGGTCGCGAAGTTGCCGATCACCAGCGCGGTCACCGGCAGCGCCAGGTGCCAGAAGTAATCGAGGATCTTGCCGCCCATGCTCAGTTCATCGAAGTTGTTCGAGGTCAGCCCGCGCAAGGGGAACCAGTCCAGATAACTGCCACCGGCGAATACCACGATCAAAAGGATGGCGAACAGGAACGCCGGGATCGCGTAGCCGACGATGATCGCCGAACTGGTCCAGACGTCGAAGTGGCTGCCGTGTCGCGTGGCCTTGGCGATCCCCAGCGGGATCGACACCAGGTACATGATCAGCGTGCTCCACAGCCCGAGAGAGATCGACACCGGCATCTTTTCCTTGATCAGGTCGATGACCTTGGCGTCGCGGAAGAAGCTGTCGCCGAAATCCAGGGACGCATAGTTCTTGACCATGATCCACAAGCGTTCCGGCGCCGATTTGTCGAAGCCGTACATGTGCTCGATTTCCTTGATCAGCGCCGGGTCCAGGCCTTGGGCGCCGCGATAGGCCGAGCCTGCCACCGAGACTTCGGCACCCCCGCCGGCGATGCGGCTGGTGGCGCCTTCGAAGCCTTCGAGCTTGGCGATCATCTGCTCCACCGGCCCGCCCGGGGCGGCCTGGATGATCACGAAGTTGATCAGCAAAATGCCGAACAGGGTCGGAATGATCAGCAACAGTCGCCGAAAAATGTACGCCAGCATCTGATTACTCCGTGCCCGCAGGATCGGCCTGCAGTGTGGTTTCGACTTCTATTGCCGGCTTGATATCGGGCTTGACCCACCAGGTGGCCGTGCCGATGTCGTACTTGGGCGAGACCTTGGGATGGCCGATGTGGTTCCAGTACGCCACGCGCCAGGTCTTGATGTGCCAGTTGGGTATTACGTAATAGCCCCATTGCAGCACCCGGTCCAGCGCACGGGCGTGGGCCACCAGGCTGTTGCGCGAATCGGCGTTGATCAGTTGCTCGACCAGTTGATCGACCACCGGATCCTTCAGGCCCATGGAGTTGCGGCTGCCGGGCTTGTCGGCGGCGTCCGACATCCAGAATTCCCGCTGTTCGTTACCCGGCGAATTGGACTGCGGGAAGCTGCCGACGATCATGTCGAAGTCCCGGGAACGCACGCGGTTGATGTACTGCGAGACGTCGACCCGGCGGATCACCAGGTCGATGCCCAGGTCGCTCAGGTTACGCTTGAACGGCAGCAGCACCCGTTCGAATTCGGTCTGGGCCAACAGGAACTCGATGACCACGGGCTTGCCGGTGGCGTCGACCATCTTGTCATCGACGATGCGCCAGCCGGCCTCCTGCAACAGTTGATAGGCTTGCCGTTGCTGGGCGCGGATCATGCCGCTGCCGTCGGTGGTCGGGTTCTGGAACGCTTCGTTGAACACTTGCGGCGCCAGCTTGGCGCGCAACGGTTCGAGGATCGCCAGTTGATCGGCGTCAGGCAGTCCGGTGGCGGCCATTTCCGAGTTCTCGAAGTAACTGCGGGTGCGCGCGTAGGCACCGTTGAACAGTTGCTTGTTGGTCCATTCGAAATCCAGCAACAGTGACAGGGCCTGGCGCACACGCACATCCTGGAACACCGGGCGGCGCATGTTGAACACGAAGCCTTGCATGCCGGTGGGATTGCCGTTGGGAATCTGTTCCTTGACCAGTCGTCCTTCAGTGACCGCCGCAACGTTGTAGGCATTGGCCCAGTTCTTCGCGGTCATTTCCAGCCAGTAGTCGAACTGTCCGGCCTTGAGTGCTTCCAGGGCCACGGTGTTGTCGCGGTAGTAATCGGTGGTCATCACGTCGAAGTTGTAGAAGCCCCGATTGACCGGCAGGTCCTTGCCCCAGTAGTCCTTGACCCGTTCGTAACGCACCGAGCGTCCGGCCTTCACTTCGCTGACCTTGTACGGGCCGCTGCCCAGCGGAATTTCCAGATTGCCCTTGTTGAAGTCGCGGTCGGCCCACCAGTGCTTGGGCAGCACCGGCAACTGGCCGAGGATCAGCGGCAGCTCGCGGTTGTTGGTGTGCTTGAACTTGAACAGTACGGTCAGCGGGTCTTCGGCGACCACTTCGGCCACGTCGTTGTAGTAGCCGCGGTACATCGGCGCGCCGTCCTTGGTCAGCATCTGGAAGCTGAACACCACGTCTTCGGCGCGAATCGGATGGCCGTCATGGAAGCGTGCCTCCGGGCGCAGGTAGAAGCGCACCCAGGCGTTGTCCGGAGCTTTCTCGATCAGGCGGGCGATCAAGCCGTACTCGGTAAACGGCTCGTCCAGGCCTTGTTTGGCCAGGGTGTCGTAGATGTTGCCGATATCGTCCGCGGGCACGCCTTTGCTGATGAAAGGGTTGAGACTGTCGAAGCCACCGAAACCGGCTTGACGGAAAATCCCGCCCTTGGGCGCGTCCGGATTCACGTAGTCGAAGTGTTTGAAATCGGCCGGGTATTTCGGCGGCTCGTTGTACAGGGTCACGGCATGTTGCGGGGCTGCGCAGGCCAGCCCGGCGAACAGCAGGCCGCTGGCCTGCAGGAGCAGGGCACGGATGGGTCTCATTGATCTTTCTCCGAAGATTTCAGCCACCACGCGTTCAGACCCAGGGTGTAGGGCGGCGTGGTGACGAAGGCGAGCCGATTGCGGTACGCCAGACGGTGATAATTGAGGTACCAGTTGGGAACGATGTAGTGCTGCCACAGCAGCACGCGGTCGAGGGCCTTGCCGGCGGCGACTTGCTCATCGCGGGTCCGGGCGGCCAGCAACTGCTCGAGCAAGTGGTCGACCACCGGGTTGGATATGCCGGCGAAGTTCTTGCTGCCCTTGACCCCGGCCTGGCTGGAGTGAAAGTACTGCCATTGTTCCAGGCCGGGGCTGAGCGTCTGGTTGAGGGTCATCAGAATCATGTCGAAATCGAACTGGTCGAGGCGCTGCTTGTATTGCGCACGGTCGACTGTGCGCAGCCGCGCATCGATACCGATACTGGCCAGGGTCTCGACGTAAGGCTGGAGGATGCGTTCCAGGTTCGGGTTGACCAGCAGCAGCTCCAGTCGCAACGGCTGTCCTGCGGCGTTTTGCAGATGCTGGCCATTGAGCTTCCAGCCGGCTTCGGCGAGCAAACCTAGGGCCTTGCGCAAGGTCTCCCGGGGGATGCTGCGGCCGTCGGTCTGCGGCAGGCTGAACGGTTCGGTAAAGAGCCTGGCCGGCAGTTGCTCGCGATAGGGCTTGAGTAACAGCCATTCATGCCCGACCGGCAAACCGCTGGCCGAGAACTCGCTATTGGGGTAGTAGCTCATGGCGCGTTGGTAGGCGCCGCCGAACAGCGTGCGGTTGGTCCACTCAAAGTTGAACATCAGCCCCAGGGCTTCGCGGACCTTGGCGTCCGAGAAAGCCGGACGGCGACTGTTCATGAACAAGCCTTGGGTCTGGGTCGGGATCTGATGGGGAATCTGTGCCTTGATCACCTCGCCGCGGCGTATGGCGGGGAAGTTGTAGCCGCTGCCCCAGTTCTTCGCCTGATGCTCGATATAGATATCGAATTCACCGGCCTTGAATGCCTCGAACGCGACGTCGCTGTCGCGGTAGAACTCGACCTCCATGCGGTCGAAGTTGTACTTGCCGCGATTGACCGGCAGGTCCTTGCCCCAGTAATCCTTCACCCGTTCAAAGGCGATCTGCCGCCCTGGCGTGACCGAGGTGATGCGATACGGCCCGCTGCCCAGCGGCGGCTCGAAGGTGGTGGCCTTGAAATCGCGGCCTTTCCAGTAATGCTGCGCCAGCACTGGCATTTCACCCAGGCGCAGGATCAGCAGCGGATTGCCGGCACGCTTGAACACGAAACGGATGCGCCGGGGGTTGAGGATGTCGACCCGCGACACTTCCTGAAGGCTGGTGCGGTACAGCGGATGGCCCTCCTTGAGCAGCACGCGATAGGAGAACGCGACGTCGTAGGCGGTGATCGGCGTGCCATCATGGAAGCGTGCTTCGGGACGCAGGTTGAACACCACCCAACTGCGGTTCTCGTTGTACTCCACCGACTGGGCGATCAGGCCATAGCTGGACGCGGGCTCGTCGCCCGACGGCGCGTATTGCCCGGTGCCGACCATCAGCGGCTCGTTGAGTTCGTTGATGCCGTATTGCAGGAAACTCGGTGTGGTGACCGGGCTGGTGCCCTTGAAGGTGTAGGGGTTGAGTGTATCGAAGGTGCCGAACGCCATGACCCGCAACGTACCGCCCTTGGGCGCTTGCGGGTTGACCCAGTCGAAGTGGGTAAATCGGGCCGGGTACTTGAGCGTGCCGAACTGCGCATAACCATGGCTTTCGCTGATCGTCGCGCTTGCGGTGGAGCTCAAGGCCAGGCTGATCAGGAAGAGGAGGGGACGCTTCAAATAGGGGATCCGATCCAGGCGGCTTGGGCTTTGTGGACCGTACAGTAACAGCTTGTATGGACAGGAAAAAGACAGGGGCTTAATGCGCAGTATTGGCCAAGCAACAATCCCCACAGGTTTTTGTGCTGCCCACAAAACTGTGAAGGTATGAAAAAGCCCCTGGATTGAGGGGCTGTTTTTTTAATGCGGATTGGCCACCGTCAACATCTGACCAGGCTTGAGCGCCTGGCCGACACGCGGGTTCCAGCGCTTGAGGTGCTGCATCTCAACGTTGAAGCGCTTGGCCACGATGTACAACGAGTCGCCTTGCTGGACCTTGTACTTGGTCTGCTGCTTCTTGGTATTGGCTGCAACCACGGTGTTGACGCGCCCGGAGTTGCGCTTGCTGGTGTCCTGCATGACCAGGGTCTGGCCGGGCTTGAGGTTCTTGCCGGTCAGTTTGTTCCAGCGTTGCAGGTCCTTCACGTCGACGTTGTTGGCCTTGGCGATGGAACCCAGGTTGTCACCCCGCTTGACCCGGTAGGAACGCTTGACGCTGGCGACCTGGGGAGCGTCGGCGCCTTCGAAGACCGGCTTGAGCGATTTCTTGCTGATCAGTTCTTCAGGGCGCATGGTCTGCAGGCTGCTGGTCAGCAGTTGCGCCTTGGAGGTCGGGACCAGCAGGTGTTGCGGGCCGTCGATGGTGGTGCGTTGCTTGAAGGCCGGGTTGAGCTGGAACAGTTCGTCTTCGTCGATGTTGGCAACTTCAGCAACCTTGGACAGGTCCATGCGCTGGTTGATTTCGACGACCTTGAAATAAGGTTCGTTGGCGATCGGGTTGAGGTTCACGCCATAGGCATCCGGCGCCATCACCACCTGCGACAGTGCCAGCAACTTGGGCACGTAGGCCTGGGTTTCGGCGGGCAGCGGCAGGTTCCAGTAGTCGGTTGGCAGGCCGAGGCGCTCGTTGCGCTCGATGGCCCGGCTGACGGTGCCTTCGCCGGCGTTGTAGGCCGCCAGGGCAAGCATCCAGTCGCCGTTGAACATGTCGTGCAGGCGGGTCAGGTAATCCAGCGCTGCGGTGGTCGACGCGGTGATATCGCGACGACCATCATAGAAACGGGTTTGACGCAGGTTGAAGTAACGCCCGGTGGATGGGATGAACTGCCAAAGACCCACCGCGTTGGCCCGGGAATAGGCCATCGGGTTGTAGGCACTTTCAATCACTGGCAGCAGGGCCAGTTCCAGCGGCATGTTGCGTTCTTCAAGGCGCTCGACGATGTAGTGAATGTAGAGGCTGCCACGCTCGCCAGCGTTTTCGAGGAAAGATGGATTGCTGGCGAACCACAGGCGCTGTTGCTCGATGCGCGGGTTGACGCCCAGTCCGTCCTGCAGCTGGAAGCCCTGGCGCATGCGCTCCCAGACGTCCTGGGGAATTTGCGGGCTGGGTTTTTCGCTGAGCCAGATCGGCTTCTGCTTGGCGCGCGCGGCGATGTTCTGCGCGTGCGCCGCATCGGTCTGCGGCGCATGGCTGGAACAGCCCGCCAGGGTGGCGGACACAGCCACCGCTATGGCTTGAGCCAAGCGGGTCAATGCGTCTGAACTGATGGCTTTGCGAATAGGTGACGACATTGGCTGGAAGTAAGTTCCGGGCAAAAATGTCGGGCGATTCTAGAAAGCGCACCCTGTGCGGTCAACCTTTCAGAATTGTTGCAATCTCGAGAAGCCCCTTTAGAACCTGTCTTTCCACGCTCGAAGCGCAGCAAAAACCATATCGGGCGCCGAGTTATCGGTGCCGGTCCGTTCGTCCGCTTTTTCTTTAACGGATGTTTCGCCAGAGCGCAAAAACGGGTTTGTGAGCTTTTCCAGTGCCAGTGTCGAGGGCAGCGTCATGATCCCTGATTCCCGTTGGCGGGTGACTTTGGCCAGGCGCTCGGCGGTGTCCGGGTTGTTCGGTTCGACGGCCGCTGCAAACTTCAGGTTGCCGAGGGTGTATTCGTGGGTGCAGTAGACCAGCGTGTCGTCAGGCAAGCCGGCAAGGCGTGTCAGCGAGCTGTACATTTGCTGTGGCGTGCCTTCGAACAAGCGTCCGCAGCCGGCGGCAAACAGTGTGTCGCCGCAGAACAGCAAGCCGTGATGGTAATAGGCGATGTGCCCCAGGGTGTGACCAGGGACCGCGAGGACGTCGAAGTCCCAGCCGAGCACGCTGACCTTGTCGTTGTCCTTGAGTGCAACGTCCCGCGCCGGGATCGTTTCGCTGGCCGGACCATAGACTTTCGCGTCCGTCGCTTTTTTCAGCTGTTCGACGCCGCCGACGTGGTCATGATGGTGATGAGTGATCAAAATATCACTCAGTACCCAGCCCGGATTGGCCGCGAGCCAGGCTTGCACGGGGGCGGCATCACCCGGGTCGACGACCGCGCAGCGCTTGCTGCCGTGGTCTTGTAACAACCAGATGTAGTTGTCGGTGAAGGCGGGCAGGGCAGTGATCTGTATCATCGTCGGATTCGCCAAGCGGAAAACATTGGCGCATCTTAGAACTTCCTGGCGCGTTGGAGAATGCAATGACTGATAAAGCGTTCGCACAAGCCGATCCTGACTGGCTGGCGTTGATCAGCGCGGCCCGCGAGTGGCTGGCCGGTCCCCTCGGGCAATTTCTGCTGGACGAAGAGCGGCGCATGCTCGAAGACGAGCTCGGGCGGTTCTTTGGTGGCTATCTGGTGCATTACGGTCCCTCGGCCCAGACCCCGCCGTCGGCCCCGCAGGTGCAGCGCAATGTGCGCCTTGGCGCGCCGTTGCCGGGGGTCGAGATCGTTTGTGAGGAACAGGCCTGGCCATTGAGCGAGCATGCCGCCGATGTGGTGGTGCTGCAACATGGCCTGGATTTCTGCCTGTCGCCCCACGGCCTGCTGCGCGAGGCGGCCAGCAGCGTACGCCCTGGCGGGCATTTGCTGATCATTGGCATCAATCCCTGGAGCAGTTGGGGGCTGCGGCATGTGTTTGCCCAGGATGCGCTGCGCAAGGCGCGCTGCATTTCGCCGTCACGGGTCGCGGACTGGCTTAACCTGCTGGGCTTCGCACTGGAGAAACGCCGCTTCGGGTGCTATCGTCCGCCGCTTGCGTCGCCGGCGTGGCAGACCCGTCTGGCCGGTTGGGAGCGCAAGGCCGGTGACTGGCAACTGTCGGGCGGCGGCTTCTATTTATTGGTGGCGCGCAAGATCGTGGTGGGCCTGCGACCTGTCCGCCAGGAGCGGCGCGAACCGATGGGCAAGCTGATCCCGTTGCCGATGGCCAAGGTCAACCGGCGCAACATCGAACCGTAATACACACTTTTCATTTGCAGCCGGGCCTGTCCCGGCTTCGGGCGTCGTCGATCAGCGATCGGCGGGCCAGCGCATTTTCCTGGATAGATTGGCATGAGCGATAGCGTAGAACTGTTCACCGACGGCGCCTGCAAAGGCAACCCGGGCCCTGGCGGCTGGGGCGCACTGCTGGTATGCAAGGGCGTCGAAAAGGAACTCTGGGGCGGCGAAGCCAACACCACCAACAACCGCATGGAACTGATGGGCGCGATTCGTGGCCTGGAAGAGCTCAAGCGTCCCTGCGAGGTGCTGCTGGTGACCGACTCCCAGTACGTGATGAAAGGCATCAACGAGTGGATGGACAACTGGAAGAAGCGCGGCTGGAAAACCGCGGCGAAGGAACCGGTGAAAAACGCTGACCTGTGGAAGCTGCTCGACGAGCAGGTCAACCGCCACAAGGTCACCTGGAAATGGGTGCGCGGACACATTGGCCATCACGGTAACGAACGGGCCGACCAGTTGGCCAACCGTGGCGTGGATGAAGTGCGTGGGTACAAGCAGGGCTGATCAACCTCATGTAGGAGCTGCCGAAGGCTCGGGCCGCGATCGGACGATCTTTTGATCTTGATCTTTTTTAGGCCGCAGAAAATCAAAAGCCAGCTCAAAAGATCGCAGCCTGCGGCAGCTCCTACAGGGACCGTGTTAACATCGCCGCTTTTGCACGATTGACCGATTGAGAGCTGAGCACTGATGGCCACCAGATCCGTTGTACTCGACACCGAAACCACCGGCATGCCGGTGACCGACGGCCACCGGATTATCGAAATCGGTTGTGTCGAGTTGATCGGCCGACGCCTGACGGGCCGGCACTTTCACGTGTACCTGCAACCGGATCGCGAAAGTGACGAAGGCGCCATCGGCGTCCACGGCATCACCAACGAATTCCTCGTGGGCAAGCCGCGTTTTGCCGAGGTGGCCGAAGAGTTCTTCGAGTTCATCAAGGGCGCGCAGCTGATCATCCATAACGCGGCGTTCGACGTTGGCTTCATCAACAACGAATTCGCTCTGATGGGCCAGCAGGACCGCGCGGACATCACGCAGCACTGCTCGATCCTCGACACCCTGATGATGGCCCGGGAACGTCACCCGGGGCAGCGCAACAGCCTCGATGCCCTGTGCAAGCGCTATGGCGTCGACAACTCCGGCCGTGAACTGCACGGCGCCTTGCTCGACTCCGAGATTCTCGCCGACGTCTACCTGACCATGACCGGGGGGCAGACCAGTCTGTCCCTGGCCGGCAACGCCTCCGATGGCAATGGCTCCGGTGAAGGGGCGGACAACTCGGCTACCGAGATTCGCCGTTTGCCGGCGAACCGCCAGCCGACGCGCATCATCCGCGCCAGCGAAGACGACCTGGCCCGCCACGCGGCCCGCCTGGAAGTCATCGGCAAATCCGCGGGTGCCCCGGCGTTGTGGGTGCAACTGGCCGAGGCTGAAGCGCAGGCGTAATCCCACATTTTCAAACGCGCACTCTTTGTGGCGAGGGAGCTTGCTCCCGCTCGGCGGCGAAGCCGACGTGAAACCTGCATGCAAAGTATGTCTGAAAGTACGCCGGGGGCCGCTTCGCGACCCAGCGGGAGCAAGCTCCCTCGCCACAGGGAAGCTCTCCGTTGCCACAGAATGGTGCGAGCGGTGACCGAACATGGGCATCACACTCGCCACATTCTCTGCAACACTCTACCCTGAGGTGATTGGCAGGCTCTGGTCTGCCGCCTCGGGACACTGAGCCTCATGTACAAAGACTTGAAATTCCCGGTGCTGATTGTCCATCGCGACATCAAGGCCGACAGCGTCGCCGGCGACCGCGTGCGGGGGATTGCCCGGGAGCTGGAGCAGGAAGGGTTCAGCGTCGTTTCGGCGGTGGACTACACCGAAGGACGTTTGGTGGCATCGACTTACCATGGCCTGTCCTGCATGTTGATTGCCTCCGAGGACGCCAGTACCCACTCCCATTTGTTACAAAACATGGCCGAACTGATCGGTCTGGCGCGGGTGCGTGCGCCGGATCTGCCGATCTTCGCCCTGGGCGAAAAGGTGACCCTGGAAAACGCGCCCGCCGATGCCATGGCCGAGCTCAATCAGTTGCGCGGCATTCTTTATCTGTTTGAGGACACCGTGCCCTTTCTCGCCCGGCAGGTGGCCCGCGCCGCGCGCAAATACCTCGATGGCTTGCTGCCGCCGTTTTTCAAGGCGCTGGTGCAACACACGGCCGATTCCAATTACTCCTGGCACACCCCCGGTCACGGCGGTGGCGTGGCGTATCACAAAAGTCCGGTCGGGCAGGCGTTTCACCAGTTTTTCGGGGAAAACACCCTGCGCTCGGATCTTTCGGTGTCGGTGCCGGAGCTCGGCTCCTTGCTCGATCACACGGGTCCCCTGGCTGAAGCCGAGGCCCGCGCGGCACGCAATTTTGGCGCCGATCACACCTTTTTCGTGATCAATGGCACCTCCACGGCCAACAAGATTGTCTGGCACTCGGTGGTCGCCCGCGATGACCTGGTGCTGGTGGATCGCAATTGCCACAAGTCGGTGCTGCACTCGATCATCATGACCGGCGCGATCCCGCTGTACCTGTGTCCGGAGCGTAATGAACTGGGGATCATCGGCCCGATTCCCCTGAGTGAGTTCAGTCGCGAATCGATCCAGGCCAAGATCGACGCCAGCCCGCTGACCAAGGGCCGTTCACCGAAGGTCAAGCTCGCGGTGGTGACCAATTCGACCTATGACGGCCTCTGCTACAACGCCGAGCTGATCAGGCAGCAACTGGGCAATAGCGTTGAGGTGTTGCACTTCGACGAGGCCTGGTACGCCTATGCGGCGTTTCATGAGTTCTTTGCCGGGCGCTACGGTATGGGCACCTCCCGTGATGAGGACAGCCCACTGGTGTTCACCACCCATTCGACCCACAAGTTGCTGGCGGCCTTCAGCCAGGCATCGATGATTCACGTGCGCGATGGCGGTGCGCGGCAACTGGACCGGGATCGCTTCAACGAAGCGTTCATGATGCACATCTCGACCTCGCCGCAGTACGGCATCATCGCCTCGCTGGATGTGGCGTCGGCGATGATGGAAGGGCCGGCCGGGCGTTCGCTGTTGCAGGAAATGTTCGACGAAGCCCTGAGTTTTCGCCGGGCGCTGGCCAATTTGCGCCAGCACATTGCCGCGGATGACTGGTGGTTCTCGATCTGGCAACCGCCGACGGCGCAAGGCATCGAGCGGGTCGTCACCGAGGACTGGTTGCTGCAACCCGATGCCGACTGGCACGGCTTTGGCGGCGTGACCGACGATTATGTGCTGCTCGACCCGATCAAGGTCACGCTGGTGATGCCGGGGTTGACCGCCGGTGGCGCCCTCAGCGAGCGCGGGATTCCGGCGGCGGTGGTCAGCAAGTTCCTTTGGGAGCGCGGCCTGGTGGTCGAGAAGACCGGGCTGTATTCGTTCCTGGTGTTGTTCTCCATGGGCATCACCAAGGGCAAGTGGAGTACGCTGCTCACCGAGCTGCTGGAGTTCAAGCGCAGCTACGACGCCAACGTCAGTCTGGCCAACTGCCTGCCCTGCGTGGCGCAAGAGAATGTCGCTCGCTATCAGGGCATGGGGCTGCGTGATCTGTGTGATCAGTTGCATGCCTGTTATCGCAGCAATGCCACCGCCAGGCACCTCAAGCGCATGTACACCGTACTGCCGGAAGTCGCGATGAAGCCGGCGGACGCCTATGATCAATTGGTGCGAGGTGAAGTCGAAGCCGTGTCGATCGATGCGCTGGACGGGCGGATCGCCGCGGTGATGCTGGTGCCGTACCCGCCCGGCATTCCGCTGATCATGCCGGGCGAGCGTTTTACCGAGTCGACCCGCTCGATCATCGATTACCTGGCGTTTGCCCGCACGTTTGATAGCAGTTTTCCGGGGTTCGTCGCTGATGTGCACGGATTGCAACATGAAGATCAGGGCAGTGGACGGTGCTACACCGTCGATTGCATCAAGGAATGAGGACCTTTCCCAGTATGCAACCGGTAATAAATCCGAATTATCCAGGGTTGTCGGTACGGGTTGCCGACGAAGGTTTTGCCGCCTATATCTGGGGCAGTGATTTCAGTTTTGAAGTCGCGGCCTACGGTGCGGCACAAATAGGAGCGCCGGTGGCCCAGTGGCAGGTCACCCCGATCACGCCTTATCGCAAGTGCTACGGCATCGATCCCGAGGAATTCAGCAGCTATCGCGATGCCGCCGATAGCGCGATTTTCATGGCGTATCTGGATGACCAGCCCGTGGGGCACCTGGTGGTCAGTACCAACTGGAACGGCTTTGCCCATATCGACGAACTGGCGGTGCACGCACCGGCCCGGCGACATGGTGTGGCCAAGGCCCTGCTGGATGTGGCGCAATTCTGGAGCCGCAAGAAGAAACTCCCGGGCATCATGCTCGAAACCCAGAACAACAACCTGGGGGCCTGCAGGCTCTATGAGCGCTGCGGTTACGTGATCGGCGGGATCGACCACCTGCGCTATCGCGGCATCGATCCGAACACCGCCGAAGTGGCGCTGTTCTGGTATCGATTGTTCGAAAATCCGCTGGAAAACCCGTTCAGTTCGTCAGCATCGCCGCGGCTTGTTCCGTGACGATGGTCAACAGTGCCTGAACCGCCGGAGAGGGTTCGGCGTTTTTCAGGGTCAGGGCGTAGAGACTGACCGGGATCGCTGGTGCCAGCGGGCAGGCGTCCAGGCCCGAGGCTTTGGCGCCGAGGGCGGTGAAGGGGTCGACGATGGCCAGCCCTTCGCCGGCCTCGACCATACTGCGCATCATCTGATGCGTCTGGACCCGGGTCTGGATCACCGGGGCAGGCCGCAAGCCATGCAGTTTGTTTTCCAGCGCCGGGCTCAACGGGTCGTGCCCCTCCAGGCCAATCATCGATTGACCGGCCAGATCCTGCAGTGAAATGTATTTCTGTTTCGGTTGCAGCCAGCCATGGGGGGCGAGCAGCTGGAGTTTGCCTTGGGCAATCACCTGGCAATCGAGGTCGGCGTGATCGGGGTCATGCAGGCTCAGGCCCAGATCGCTTTCACGCAGCAGCAGGCTTCTGACGATGTCGCGGGTGGGCTGGCTCAGCAGAGTGCAAGGCGCGTCGGGCAGGCGTCGGCGCAGGGCTGCGATACTGTGTGGCAGCAATTGGTTGGCCAGGGGCGGGGTGCAGATGATGCGCAGCGGCGGCGCCAGGTATTGCCTGAGGCTGTTGGCCAGGCGCTGCACCGGTTCGAGCGCGTCGTAGACCCGGGCAATTTCCACCTGCAGTTCCCGTGCTTCGCGGGTGGCCTGCAATCGCCCGCGCACGCTGGCGAACAGCATGAAACCCAACTGATCCTCGGCGTCGCGCAGCAAACGCTCGACTTCGGCCACTGGCAACTGCAGCCATTCGGCGGCGGTGCCCAGGTGACCGGTCTGCAAGAGCGCCTGGATCACTTCGATATGGCGTAAGCGCATGCGTGAAGTCCATGTTCAGCAGGTGGAGGAGTCAGTGGCTGAATCCTACCCCAAGTCCGCGCATATGACTTCTGCTCATAACGACGGGTTATGAAACGCTGACGGTTTGCGGTTCGCGGGTAATGGTCACGCCGGTTTGCACCAGCATGAATTCATTGTCGTCGACCTTGTTGACACGGTCGCCAATGGCCAGTTTGTAGGTGGTGACAGGGCCTGAACCATCTACCGCCGGGGTGGAGTCCTGGAACTCGTGCACCGAATAAATACGGCCTTGCGCGTCTCTTGCATGGAACTGACCGACGAGTACTGCTGCCATCTGCTTAGAACCTCTGGAGATAAATCACTCAATTTGCGGCACTGTAGACCGTGCTTGGGCGAGGTAAGTTTTCCTACGGGAAAAAAATAGTCAGGGACGGTGTTTTCGCTCGCCCGCTGCTTGAATCGTCATCTATAACTACAAGCTCTTCCTATCGGACAGTCGAGAAACTCTTATGAGCAACGTCTATACGATCGCCGTCGTGGTCGGCAGCTTGAGAAAGGAATCGATCAACCGCAAGGTCGCACGGGCCCTGATAGAGCTGGCGCCGGCCAATCTCAAGCTCAACATCGTCGAAATTGGCGATCTGCCGCTCTATAACGAAGACATCGATGGCGCTTCACCGCCGGCAGCCTACAGCACTTTCCGACAACAGGTGAGCTCATCCGACGCGGTGTTGTTCGTGACCCCGGAATACAACCGTTCGGTACCGGCGCCGTTGAAAAATGCGATTGACGTCGGTTCTCGCCCTTATGGCAAGAGTTCGTGGAGTGGCAAGCCCGGCGCCGTTATCAGTGTTTCGCCGGGGGCCGTCGGCGGGTTTGGTGCCAATCACAACCTGCGTCAATCCATGGTGTTTCTGAATGTGCCGATGATGCAGCAGCCGGAAGCCTATCTGGGTGGCGCCGGTTCGGCGTTCGATGAGGCGGGCAAGTTGTCCGAATCAGTCAAGCCGTTCTTGCAAAGTTTCATCAATGCCTATGGGCAATGGGTCGAGCAGCACAAGAAAGTCTGATGGTCATTGGCCGGCGCTTTGTCCTGCGAAGCGCCGGGTGGTTATCTCTTTAGGTCGGGTTGGGCCCTTCGCGAGCAAGCCCGCTCCCACAGGGATCTTCGGTGGATACAAGACTTGTGTTCGACTGGGGCCCAAATGTGGGAGCGGGCTTGCTCGCGAAGAGGCCGGATCAGGCAATGCAAGACTCAACCCTGTCCCGGCACATTCGGCCAAAGGTCCGCCACCAAAAACAGACGTTCAGCCTCTTCCCAGTCGCCGCTGGCATTCTCGGTCAGGCGCACCAGCAACTGTGCTGGCGCCAAGGGGTCCAGTTCATCCAGCCACGCCTGCATCTGTCCGGGGTTCCAGGTGTGCTCGGCCGAATAATGCGCTGGCGCCAGCCAGGCGTGGCGGGGCAGGGGTTGCCAGCGACCGGGCGGACTCTGGGCCAACAACGCCGGCCAATCCTTTTGATGCAACCAGCGACCGCGCAAATGCTGCGGATGGGCACCCGATGGCGGGGCGGCCTGACCGGGCCACGGATACAGCAAGTACCCGCCCAGCCACAAATGCGCACTGAAGGCCTGGATATCCAGCGCCGCCAGCACTTCACGGCTCTCGGGGCGCGCGGAAATCGGCAATTGATGCTGGCTCAGGTGGGCCAGTTTGCGGTCGAGCCGGTCGTGGCAGCCCGGGCCCAGCCATTGGGAGGTGTCGTGTCCGTCGCCGGATTGCGGGCCGAGGTAGAGCTTGATCGCAAGTTCCAGGTGGTGCACGCCGTCGCGGTCGCGCAGCAGCATGTCCAGTTCACCCAGGGTGTGCCCCTCGCGGCGAATCGGCAGGTTGGCGGCAATCAGTTCAATGCCTGGAGCATGCTCCACGGCGAATTGCCAGAGGCGTTCGTAGTACAGGCCCAGGCGTCGGGTTCGGGCCTGGGCGAGCCAGTGCAGCAGGCCATAACTGTCCCGGTCCAGCTGCCGCAGCCAATGTTCCAGCCGATCCGGAGCCTGCACCCAGTCGCTGCCGGCCAGCGGGTGGCGCTGCGGCCACGGGGTATCGTCCAGCATGGGCGGCGCGAGGATGACCCACGCCAGGTCACGCACTTCGGGATGGCGTAACTGATGGGGCAGGTGGAGCAAATCGGGAAATAGCATCATCTTGCGAGCATAGCCCGAAACCCGGGCACACCCTTGAAGCTGAAAGGATTTTGTCTACGGGCGGCTTTCGCCCATAATCGTGGTTTTCGCCGCCACGCAGATCCCCGCAGGAGCCCCATGGAGCAATTTCGCAATATCGGCATCATCGGTCGCCTGGGCAGTTCCCAGGTGCTGGATACCGTCCGCCGACTGAAACGGTTTCTGCTCGATCGTCATCTGCACGTGATCCTCGAAGACACCATCGCCGAAGTGCTGCCAGGGCACGGCTTGCAAACTTCGTCGCGCAAGATGCTCGGCGAAGTCTGCGACATGGTCATTGTGGTCGGTGGTGACGGCAGCCTGCTCGGTGCCGCCCGTGCGCTGGCCAAGCACAATATTCCGGTGCTCGGTATCAACCGCGGCAGCCTGGGCTTTCTCACCGACATCCGTCCCGATGAGCTGGAAACCAAGGTCGCCGAAGTGCTGGACGGCCACTATCTGGTGGAAAACCGCTTCCTGTTGCAGGCCGAAGTCCGTCGCCACGGCGAGGCCATCGGCCAGGGCGATGCACTCAATGATGTGGTGCTGCACCCCGGCAAATCCACGCGAATGATCGAGTTCGAGCTGTACATCGACGGACAGTTCGTCTGCAGCCAGAAGGCCGACGGCCTGATCGTTGCGACGCCGACCGGATCCACCGCCTACGCGTTGTCCGCCGGCGGGCCGATCATGCATCCCAAGCTCGACGCTATTGTGATTGTGCCGATGTACCCCCATACCTTGTCGGGTAGACCGATCGTGGTCGATGGCAACAGTGAGCTGAAAATCGTCGTGTCCAAGGATATGCAGATTTACCCGCAAGTCTCGTGCGACGGGCAGAACCACTTCACCTGCGCGCCGGGCGACACCATCACCGTCAGCAAGAAAGCCCAGAAACTGCGGCTGATTCACCCGCTGGACCACAATTACTACGAAGTCTGCCGGACCAAGCTCGGCTGGGGCAGCAAGTTGGGGGGTGGAGGCGACTGATGCTCGATCCCGCGCGTAGCTACGACCTGATCGGTGACGTGCACGGTTGCGCCCTGACCCTGGAGCACTTGCTCGACCGACTCGGTTATCACAAACAGGGTGGCGTCTGGCGGCATGCCTCGCGCATGGCGGTGTTCGTCGGCGATATCATCGACCGCGGCCCGCGGATTCGCGAGGCACTGCACATCGTCCACGACATGGTCGAGGCCAGTCAGGCGCTGTGCATCATGGGCAACCACGAGTTCAATGCGCTGGGCTGGGCGACGCCGGCGTTGCCCGGCAGCGGCAAGCAGTTCGTGCGCGAGCACACGCCGCGCCATGCCCGCTTGCTGCACGAAACCCTGACCCAGTTCGAAAACCATCCGGGCGACTGGCACGACTTCCAGCAATGGTTCTACCAGTTGCCATTGTTCGTCGATGCCGGGCGTTTTCGCGTGGTCCACGCCTGCTGGGACGCCGGGTTGATCGAGCCGCTGCGGGCATTGTTCCCCAACGGTTGCGTCGACGAGCATTTTGTCCAGGCGTCGGCGGAGTCGGGCTCTTTTGCCTGCACCGTATTCGACCGGCTGTTGCGCGGTACGGACATGCGCTTGCCCCATGGCCTGACCATGACCAGCGGCGACGGCCTGGTGCGCTCGTTCTTCCGGACCAAGTTCTGGGAAGACGATCCGAAAACCTACGGCGATATCGTGTTCCAGCCGGATGCACTGCCCGAACCCGTGGCCCGGACCCCGTTGACGTCCACTGAAAAGAACAGTTTGCTGCGCTACGGCATCGATGAGCCGCTGTTGTTCGTCGGCCATTACTGGCGCAGCGGCAAGCCGGCACCGATCCGGCCGAACCTGGCCTGCCTGGATTACAGCGCGGTGCTGTACGGCAAACTGGTTGCCTACCGACTGGATCAGGAAACCCGCCTGGATCCGCAAAAATTCGTCTGGGTCGATGTCGAGCGGCCGGAGGTGCTGCAATGAGTGCTGTAGCGGTATTGCGTCTGCCCCTGGCGGTGGACTTGAGCGGGTTCGTCACCCTGCTCAAGCGCATGCAAGTGCCCCACCGGGTCAGCGAAGAAGCTGGCGAGCAGGTGCTGTGGGTGCCGGACAACATCAGCGAAGACGTGCGTGCGTTGTACGAACGTTTTCCGGCGGGCGATCCCGACCAGCAACTGGACATTCCGGTGGCGCAAACCGTCAAGCGCCCGGGCTTCGTCGAGCAGTTGAAATACGCCAGGGCCACTGCGCTGGTATTGCTGCTGAGCATGATCGTCGGCGCGGTCACCTTGCTCGGCGACAACCTTGAAACGCTGCGCTGGCTGACCTTCCTCGAATTCCGCGTGGTCGGCGAGTACATCCATTTCACGCCACTGGCCGACAGCCTGGCGGCGGGGCAATGGTGGCGCCTGGTCACGCCGATGCTGATCCACTTCGGCATCCTGCACCTGGCGATGAACGGCATGTGGTACTGGGAACTGGGGCGGCGCATCGAGTCGCGCCAGGGCAGTATCAACCTGATCGGCCTGACCTTGCTGTTCAGCCTGGTGTCCAACTTCGCCCAGTATTTGTTCAGCGGCCCGACCCTGTTCGGCGGTTTGTCCGGCGTACTGTACGGCCTGCTCGGGCATTGCTGGATCTTCCAGCTGCTGGCGCCGAACCCGGCCTATCGCCTGCCGCGTGGCGTGCTGGTGATGATGCTGGTGTGGTTGCTGCTGTGCCTGTCCGGGCTGGTGTCGATGATCGGCTTCGGCGAAATCGCCAACGCGGCCCACGTCAGCGGGTTACTCATCGGATGCTTCACCGGTTTGTTGGGCGGTTTGTATAACCGCCGTAAACTGGCCGCCTAATTTAAGAACATGCAATAAAGAGACGGAGACCCAATGTCCTCTTTTAACGAAATGATCAACAACATCACTCCCGATATCTACGAGAGCCTGAAACTGGCCGTGGAAATCGGCAAATGGTCCGACGGTGGCAAGCTCACCGCCGAACAACGCGAGCTGTCGCTGCAGGCGATGATCGCCTGGGAAATCCAGAACCTGCCCGAGGACCAGCGCACCGGTTACATGGGCCCGCAGGAATGCAGCTCGAAGTCGATTCAAGTGCCCAATATCCTGTTCAAGTCGGATGCCATCCATTGATCGAGATTGGCCGCGGTGCAATCAGCAAAATGTCGGCGCGCCTGGACGGGCCGAACGTGCAATACGCTTTCCGTCTGGGCGAAACCGAGGTTCCGGTCAATCCGTTGATCGGCACCACGGTGCGCCTGGAATACCTGGGGGCGATCCACTGCACCCATTGCGGACGCAAGACCAAGACCAGTTTCAGCCAGGGTTACTGCTACCCGTGCATGACCAAGCTGGCCCAGTGCGACGTGTGCATCATGAGCCCGGAGCGCTGCCACTTCGAGGCCGGCACTTGCCGGGAACCTGAGTGGGGCGAGAAGTTCTGCATGACCGATCACGTGGTGTACCTGGCCAACTCGTCGGGGGTGAAAGTCGGGATTACCCGCGCCACCCAGTTGCCGACCCGCTGGCTCGACCAGGGTGCGAGCCAGGCCTTGCCGATCATGCGCGTCTCGACCCGCCAGCAGTCCGGCTTCGTCGAAGACCTGTTCCGCAGTCAGGTGGCCGACAAGACCAACTGGCGTGCTTTGCTCAAGGGCGATGCGGCGGCGGTGAACCTGGCCGAAGTCCGCGATCGACTGTTCGAGAGCTGCGCTGAAGGCTTGCTCGGGTTGCAGCAGCGATTTGGCTTGCAAGCGATCCAGCCGGTGACCGACGTCGAACCGTTGGAAATCCGCTACCCGGTCGAGCAGTACCCGGCGAAGATCGTCAGCTTCAACCTGGACAAGAACCCGATTGCCGAAGGCACGCTGATGGGGGTCAAGGGCCAATACCTGATCTTCGATACCGGCGTGATCAACATTCGTAAATACACGGCTTATCAGCTCGCCGTGCATCAGTAAGGACTCCAGCATGCGCACCGAACAACCGAAGATGATCTACCTCAAGGACTATCAGGCGCCCGAGTACCTGATCGACGAAACACACCTGACCTTCGAGTTGTACGAGGACCACAGCCTGGTCCATGCGCAACTGGTGATGCGCCGCAACCCCGAGCGTGGTCCGGGCCTGCCGCCGCTGGTGCTGGACGGCCAGCAGCTGGAACTGCTGTCGGTCACCCTGGCCGACCAGGCGCTTTCAGAGGCGCAGTATCAGCTGACCGAGAATCACCTGACCCTGCACCCGACCAGCACCACTTTCACGGTCGACACCAGCGTCCGGATCCACCCGGAAACCAACACTGCGCTCGAAGGCCTGTACAAGTCCGGCACGATGTTCTGCACCCAGTGCGAGGCCGAAGGCTTTCGCAAGATCACCTATTACCTCGACCGCCCGGACGTGATGAGCACCTTCACCACCACGGTCGTCGCCGAACAACACAGCTATCCGGTGCTGCTGTCCAACGGCAACCCGATCGCTTCCGGTCCCGGTGAAGAAGGCCGGCACTGGGCAACCTGGGAAGACCCGTTCAAGAAGCCGGCGTACCTGTTCGCGCTGGTGGCCGGTGACCTGTGGTGCGTCGAAGACAGCTTCACCACCATGAGCGAGCGTAATGTGGCGCTGCGCATTTATGTCGAGCCGGAAAACATCGACAAGTGCCAGCACGCCATGAACAGCCTGAAGAAGTCCATGCGCTGGGACGAAGAGGTCTACGGTCGCGAGTACGACCTGGATATCTTCATGATCGTCGCCGTGAATGACTTCAACATGGGTGCCATGGAGAACAAGGGCCTCAACATCTTCAACTCCAGCGCCGTGCTGGCCAAGGCTGAAACCGCCACCGATGCCGCGCACCAGCGGGTCGAGGCGATCGTCGCCCACGAATACTTTCACAACTGGTCGGGCAACCGCGTGACCTGCCGCGACTGGTTCCAGTTGTCGCTCAAGGAAGGCTTCACGGTGTTCCGCGATGCCGGTTTCTCCTCGGACATGAACTCGGCCACGGTCAAGCGCATCCAGGACGTGGCGTACCTGCGCACCCACCAGTTCGCCGAAGACGCCGGCCCCATGGCCCACGCCGTGCGCCCGGACAGCTTTATCGAGATTTCCAACTTCTACACCCTGACCGTGTACGAAAAGGGCTCGGAAGTGGTCGGCATGATCCACACCTTGCTCGGCGCCGAAGGCTTTCGCAAAGGCAGCGACCTGTACTTCGAACGCCACGACGGCCAGGCCGTGACCTGCGATGACTTCATCAAGGCCATGGAAGATGCCAATGGCGTTGACCTGTCCCAGTTCAAGCGTTGGTACAGCCAGGCCGGTACACCGCGGCTGGCGGTAACCGAGTCCTACGACGCCGCCGCGAAAACCTACAGCCTGACGTTCCGCCAGAGCTGTCCGCAAACCCCGGACAAGGTTGAAAAACTGCCGTTCGTGATCCCGGTCGAACTGGGCCTGCTGGATTCCAAAGGCGCGGCTATTGCCCTGCGTCTGTCCGGTGAAGCTACCGCCCAAGGCACCTCGCGGGTCATTTCGGTGACTGAAGCCGAGCAGACCTTCACCTTCGTCGACATCGCCGGACAACCGCTACCGTCGTTGCTGCGCGGCTTCTCGGCACCGGTGAAGCTGAGCTTCCCGTACAACCGCGACCAGTTGATGTTCCTGATGCAGCACGACAGCGACGGCTTCAACCGCTGGGATGCTGGCCAGCAATTGTCGGTGCAGGTGCTGCAAGAGTTGATCGGCCAACAGCAGAAGGGCGAAGCGCTGGTACTCGATCAGCGTCTGGTGTCGGCGCTGCGCACGGTGCTCTCGGACGAGTCGCTGGATCAGGCCATGGTCGCCGAAATGCTCTCGCTGCCAAGCGAAGCCTACTTGACCGAAATCAGCGACGTGGCGGACGTCGAAGCGATTCACACCGCCCGCGAGTTTGCCCGCAAGCAATTGGCCGATGCGTTGTTCGAAGGCCTGTGGCTGCGTTACCAGGCCAACCGCGAGTTGTCGAAGCAGACTCCGTACGTGGCCGAGGCCGAGCACTTCGCTCGCCGCGCGTTGCAGAACATCGCATTGTCCTACCTGATGCTCAGCGGCAAGCCGGAAGTTCTGGCGGCAACCCTGGAGCAGTTCGATGCGTGCGACAACATGACCGAGCGCCTGACCGCGCTGGCCGTGCTGGTCAACTCACCCTTTGAAGCCGAGAAGGCCAAGGCGCTGGCCAGCTTCGCCGAGCACTTCAAGGACAACCCGCTGGTCATGGATCAGTGGTTCAGCGTGCAGGCCGGCAGTGTATTGCCGGGCGGTCTGGAGCGTGTGAAAGCGCTGATGCAGCACCCGGCGTTCAACATCAAGAACCCGAACAAGGTGCGGGCGCTGGTCGGTGCGTTTGCCGGGCAGAACCTGATCAACTTCCACGCGGCCGACGGTTCGGGGTATCGCTTCCTGGCGGATCTGGTGATCGAGTTGAATGGCTTTAATCCGCAGATTGCTTCTCGGCAGTTGGCGCCTTTGACTCGCTGGCGCAAGTACGACAGTGCTCGTCAGGCTTTGATGAAGGGGGAGTTGGAGCGGATTCGGGCTTCGGGGCAGTTGTCCAGTGATGTGTTTGAAGTGGTCAGCAAGAGTTTGGTCTGAGTCTGTTCGTGACCTTGGCGGCCTTCGGGCCGACCAGGGTTGTGGGTTGATTGAGTACATATCCGTTGCTGCGGTAACGGCGGCTTATGGTTTCGCCCTGACGGCGAGTCACTTTTTTTACAAGCGCCTAAAAAAGTAACCCAAAAAACGCTCGCCCCGAACGTACGGCCCCTCGCTTGGGCTCGGGGTTCCTTCGCTCCGGCATTCATCCGGGGGCATCGCCTCCGGTCGGCTTCGCTCGACCTCCTCTCGATGTGTTCGGCTGCGCCGAACGGCGCTGCGCGCCCACCCCCGGATGAACGCCTCCGCTCAGCCTGCCGAGGGGGCGGGTGGATCAAGATCAAAAGCTGCAGGCGAGCTAACGCTCGGCCTGATGAGTGGTGAGAGGCGGCGCGGTGTGGGCTGTTCTGCCTTTGCTTTTTTGTGGGAGCGGCGGTGCGGCGATCCCACAGTTGACCAGTGTCAGGCGCAAAATCCGTGTACAACCACGTCCCCTGTGGGAGCGAGCTTGCTCGCGATGACGGCCTGTCAGCCAACTCAACTCTCAAAGGCGAACGAACCCCGCAAACAGGCCGGCCGGTAGGCCGCCTCGCTTTGGCTTTTGATCTTGATCTTCTTGCCCCCTCGAGAGGCCGAGCGCAGGTTCTGCGCAGTGGGCAACCCGGCATGGATGCCGGGTTAGCCGCCGCCGGCCATGGATGGCCGATGGCGGCGGGTCCACGGAGCAGGACCGGAGCGAGGGCATGCCGAGCCTAAGCGAGGCACCGAACGTAAGGGGCAAAGCGCTTTGGTTACTTTCGCGCTTTTCGAAAGTGACCCGCCGTAAGGGCGGAACCAATAGCGGCCGTAACCGCAGCAACGGATATGTACCCCAAACCCCAAACCCCAAACCCGCAATCACCCCACCTGATACCCAACCATTCAGAACAACCCCCCATCCCCCCGGTTAACAAAACATAACGTGGCGTCGATTGTCAGACATGAAAAAACACCGATAGGATAGGCCAGCTTCCGAAGGGGCTCTGGATTGCGGGTTTCAGGACTATGCTCTGAAACAGCCGGTCCAGACACGCACCCTTGCGGCGCCCAGAAAGGTTGAACGACCTAACAATAATAATGGGAGAAGGTCTATGAGTGAGCCTGTCATGGGTGTGGGTATCTGCCGCCCGCCGGCACTACGCAAATTCGCGTTGCTGGCCACAGCGCTCTCGCTGTTGGGCTCTGCCATGCTGTCGGCGCCTGCGCTGGCCGCGGCGGCGCCAGCATCCGATGTTGTTTATTCCATTGAATCCGCCAAGGCTGCCAAAAGCCTGATGCTCGATGTCGTCCACGCCGGCAAGCGCCTGGTGGCGGTCGGGGATCGTGGGCACATCCTGTATTCCGATGACCAGGGCGCTACCTGGACCCAGGCCAAGGTCCCGACCCGGGCCCTGCTGACGTCGGTGTTTTTCGTCGATGACAAGCACGGCTGGGCCGTCGGTCATGACGCGCAGATCCTCGCCAGCGAGGACGGCGGCGCGACCTGGACCAAGCAATTCGAAGATCTGACACGCGAATCGCCGCTGCTCGATGTCTGGTTCAAGGACGTTGACAGTGGCTTTGCCGTGGGCGCCTACGGCTCTCTGATGGAAACCACCGACGGTGGCAAGCATTGGGAAGACGCCAGCGATCGCCTGGACAACGAAGACCAGTACCACCTGAATTCGATCGCTGCGGTCAAGGACGCCGGGCTGTTCATCGTCGGCGAGCAGGGCAGCATGTTCCGTTCCGCGGACTGGGGCCAGACCTGGGAGAAACTCGAAGGTCCGTACGAAGGCTCGCTGTTCGGCGTGATCGGCACGGCGCAGCCCAATACGCTGCTGGCCTACGGTCTGCGCGGTAACCTTTACCGTTCCACGGACTTTGGCAGCAACTGGGAGCAGGTCGAGCTCAAGGCTGAACGTGGCGACCTGGAGTTCGGGCTGTCCGGCGGTACGCTGCTCGACGACGGTTCCATCGTGATCGTCGGCAACGGCGGCTCGGTGATTCGCAGCAGCGACAATGGCGAAACCTTCAAGGTGGTCAACCGTCCGGACCGTATTTCGGTTTCGGCAGTGACGGCGGCAGGCAATGGCAATCTGGTTCTGGCCGGGCAGGGCGGCGTTCGCGTCACCTCGCCGAGCGGCACCGAGTCGGGCAAATGAGCCGGGTTAATAATAAGAAGGCGGAGCTATGACTTCCTTGAGTACTCATCACCAGGACAAGGCGACGTTCCTCGAGCGCCTGATCTTCAACAACCGCCCGGCAGTGATCACGATCTGCCTGCTGGTCAGTATTTTCCTGTTCTGGCAGGCGACGCTGATCCGTCCGTCCACCAGCTTCGAAAAAATGATCCCGCTGGAGCATCCCTTCATCCAGAAGATGATGGAGCACCGCAACGATCTGGCGAACCTGGGCAACACCGTGCGGATCTCGGTGGAAGCCACCGATGGCGACATCTTCTCCAAGGAGTACATGGAGACCTTGCGTCAGATCAACGACGAAGTGTTCTACATCTCCGGTGTCGACCGTTCCGGCCTCAAGTCGCTGTGGAGCCCGAGCATTCGCTGGACCGAAGTGACTGAAGAGGGCTTCGCCGGCGGTGAAGTGATTCCGCAGAGCTACAATGGCTCCCAGGCCAGCCTCGACTTGCTGCGCAACAACGTGCTCAAGTCCGGTCAGGTCGGACGGTTGGTGTCCAACGATTTCAAGTCGAGCATCGTCGACATTCCATTGCTGGAGTCCTACCCGGACCCGCAGGACCAGGGCAAGCTGCTGGCGCTGGACTATCGCCAGTTCTCTCACGAGCTTGAAGACAAGATCCGCACCAAGTTCGAAGCACAGAACCCGAACGTGAAGATCCACATTGTCGGTTTTGCCAAGAAAGTCGGTGACCTGATCGATGGCCTGGTGATGGTGGTCATGTTCTTCGGCATCGCCTTCGTCATCACCCTGATCCTCCTGCTGTGGTTCACCAACTGCCTGCGCAGTACCGTCGCCGTGTTGAGCACGACGCTGGTGGCAGTGGTCTGGCAACTGGGCTTGATGCACTTCTTCGGCTTCGGGCTCGACCCCTATTCGATGCTGGTGCCGTTCCTGATTTTCGCCATCGGTATTTCCCACGGCGTACAGAAGATCAACGGGATCGCCCTGCAATCGAGCGAGGCGGACAACGCCCTCACGGCGGCGCGCCGTACGTTCCGTCAATTGTTCCTGCCGGGGATGATCGCGATCCTCGCCGATGCCGTGGGTTTCATCACGCTGTTGATCATCGATATCGGTGTGATCCGTGAACTGGCCATCGGCGCATCCATCGGTGTGGCGGTGATCGTGTTCACCAACCTGATCCTGCTGCCGGTGGCGATTTCCTATGTCGGCATCAGCAAGCGTGCGGTCGAGCGCAGCAAGAAAGACGCGGTGCGCGAGCATCCGTTCTGGCGCCTGCTGTCGAACTTCGCCAGCGCCAAGGTTGCCCCGGTTTCCATTCTGCTGGCATTGATCGCCTTTGGCGGCGGCCTGTGGTACAGCCAGAACCTGAAAATCGGCGACCTCGACCAGGGTGCACCGGAACTGCGTCCGGACTCGCGCTACAACAAGGACAACAACTTCATCATCAACAACTACTCCACCAGCTCCGATGTGTTGGTGGTGATGGTCAAGACCAAGTCCGAAGGCTGCTCGCGCTATGAAGCCATGGCGCCGATCGACGAGCTGATGTGGAAGATGCAGAACACCGAGGGCGTGCAGTCGGCGATTTCCCTGGTGACCGTGTCCAAGCAAATGATCAAGGGCATGAACGAGGGCAACCTGAAATGGGAAACCCTGTCGCGCAATCCTGATGTGCTGAACAACTCCATTGCCCGCGCCGACGGCCTGTACAACAACAGCTGTTCCCTGGCGCCGGTGCTGGTGTTCCTCAACGATCACAAGGCCGAGACCCTGGATCGCGCGGTGCATGCGGTGCAGGAGTTCGCCAAGGAAAACAACAAGGAAGGCCTGGAGTTCATCCTCGCCGCCGGTAACGCCGGGATCGAGGCGGCCACCAACGAGGTAATCAAGAAGTCCGAGCTGACCATCCTGATCCTGGTGTACATCTGTGTGGCGGTCATGTGCATGATCACCTTCCGTTCGTGGGCGGCGACATTGTGCATCGTGCTGCCGCTGGTGCTGACCTCGGTACTCGGCAACGCCCTGATGGCCTTCATGGGCATCGGCGTGAAAGTCGCGACCCTGCCGGTCGTGGCGCTCGGGGTGGGGATTGGCGTGGACTACGGCATCTACATCTACAGTCGCCTGGAAAGCTTCCTGCGTGCCGGCCTGCCGCTGCAAGAGGCGTACTACCAGACGCTGAAGTCCACCGGTAAGGCGGTGCTGTTCACCGGCCTGTGCCTGGCCATCGGCGTGTGCACCTGGATCTTCTCGGCCATCAAGTTCCAGGCCGACATGGGCCTGATGCTGACCTTCATGCTGCTGTGGAACATGTTCGGTGCGCTGTGGCTGTTGCCGGCACTGGCGCGATTCCTGATCAAGCCCGAGAAACTGGCGGGGCAGAAGGGCAATTCGTTGTTTGCCCACTGATCCATGCTGAAATGAAAAAGCCGCAACCTCAGGGTTGCGGCTTTTTTATTTGGGCGAAGATCAAAAGATCGCAGCCTTCGGCAGCTCCTACATTGATCGAATACACCCACAATTAATCGGTGTAGGCAATCCCACGTAGGAGCTGCCGAAGGCTGCGATCTTTTGACTTTGCCATTACGAAGGATCGCTACCCAGCACCACATTAAGCGCACTGCGCGCATCATCGAGTTGCACCAGCGTCGCATGCCGCGCGCCTAGGGCATCGCGGTTTTCGATGGCGGTCAGGATCGCCTTGTGCCGGGGCAGCGCCAGTTCATGCAGGTTCGGCCGCTGGTTGGAATGCTTCAAGGCTTCGGCGATGGCCACCGAGAGCATGTTGCACAGGTTGGCCAGCAGGTCGTTGTGCGTGGCATCGGCGATGCGACTGTGGAAGTCCAGGTCCGGCTGCAACAGAGCCTCCGGCGTCGGCGCGGCTTCCATGCGCTGGTAGGCCTCACCGATGGAGGCAATGTCCGCTTCCGTGGCGAATTGCGCGGCGAGGGCGGCAGCGGCCGGTTCGATGATGCTGCGCACGCTGGTCAGCAGGTCGAAAAACTGATTCTGCGGACTGCTTTGCATCAACCAGTGCAGCACGTCCGGATCGAGCATGTGCCAGTCCTTGCGCGGCTTGACCACGGTGCCGACCCGCGGGCGGGAATACACCAGGCCCTTGGCGACCAGGACCCGGGTGGCCTCACGCAACACCGGTCGGCTGACCGCATATTCTTCGCACAACAGTGCTTCGGCG
Source organism: Pseudomonas sp. S2_F07 (assembly GCF_054668325.1). Taxonomy (NCBI): domain Bacteria; kingdom Pseudomonadati; phylum Pseudomonadota; class Gammaproteobacteria; order Pseudomonadales; family Pseudomonadaceae; genus Pseudomonas; species Pseudomonas sp. S2_F07. The sequence goes on along the minus strand of NZ_CP162758.1, from coordinate 971,997 downwards.
GGCAGCTTGTCGTCCGGCAGGAAACGTCCCGAGACGATCTGCATGCCCAGCTCCTGGACGATGCGCGAGTGCATGCTTTTGCGGTCGGAGGGTTTGCGGTAATCCATGGGAAACGGCGCGGTCCTGTGCGAATAGGTGTCGCGCATGATAGCAGGCGCGGACGGTAGGCGATCCAGCCCTTGAAAAGATCGCAGCCTTCGGCAGCTCCTACAGAGATCCGGTTCACCACAATGAATGTGTCTGACCTGAATCCCGTAGGAGCTGCCGGAGGCTGCGATCTTTTTTTAGTGGGAATGACGCGGCACTTCAGCCCCGCGGCAACCGACCAGGAAGTCGAAGTCGCAGCCCTGGTCCGCTTGCAGCACGTGGTCGATGTAGAGCTGACGATAGCCACCGACGATCAGGTTCTGCGGCGGTTGCAGGTCAGCCATGCGCGCGGCCAGTTCGGCGTCCGGGATGTCCAGGTGCAAACGGCCGCTGGCGCAATCGAGTTCGATCCAGTCGCCTTCTTTCACGGCGGCCAGCGGTCCGCCGGCAGCGGCTTCCGGGGCGACGTGCAGGACAACAGTGCCGTACGCGGTGCCGCTCATGCGCGCGTCGGAAATACGTACCATGTCGGTCACGCCCTGGGCCAGCAGCTTGGCCGGCAGGCCCATGTTGCCGACCTCGGCCATGCCCGGATAACCCTTCGGCCCGCAGTTCTTCATCACCAGTATCGAGTTGGCATCCACGTCCAGTTCCGGATCGTTGATCCGCGCCTTGTACATGTCGAAGTTCTCGAATACCACTGCGCGGCCGCGATGCTGCATCAGTTCGGGCGTGGCGGCGGACGGCTTTAGCACGGCGCCCAGCGGTGCCAGGTTGCCGCGCAAGACACAGATGCCGCCGTCGGCGCGGATCGGGTTGTCGAGGGTGCGGATCACTTCGTCTTCGCCATAGATCGGCGCGTCCCTGGTGTTCTCGCCGATGGACTTGCCATTGACGGTCAAGGCATTCGGGTTCGGGATCAGGTTGGCTTCACCGAGGCGACGCAGCACGGCGGGCAAGCCACCGGCGTAATAGAACTCTTCCATCAGGAAGCGCCCGGACGGTTGCAGGTCGACGATGGTCGGCATGCCGCGACCGATACGGGTCCAGTCATCCAGATCCAGCTCCACGCCAATGCGCCCGGCAATGGCTTTCAGGTGGATCACTGCGTTGGTCGAACCGCCGATGGCGGCATTGACGCGAATGGCGTTTTCGAAGGCTTCCTTGGTGAGGATCTTCGATAGCTTCAAGTCTTCGCGCACCATCTCCACGGCACGCATGCCGGACATGTGCGCCAACACATAACGGCGCGCATCTACCGCTGGAATCGCCGCGTTGTGGGGCAGGGAGGTACCCAGTGCTTCGGCCATGCAGGCCATGGTCGAGGCCGTGCCCATGGTGTTGCAGGTGCCGGCCGAGCGGGACATGCCGCCCTCGGCCGCGAGGAAATCGTCGATGCTGATGGTGCCGGCCTTGACCTGTTCGCTGAGCTGCCAGACCACGGTGCCGGAGCCGATGTCCTTGCCCTTGTGCTTGCCGTTGAGCATTGGCCCGCCGGTGACAACGATGGCTGGCACGTCGCAACTGGCGGCGCCCATCAGCAAGGCCGGGGTGGTTTTGTCGCAGCCGGTCAGCAGCACCACGCCATCGATCGGGTTGCCGCGAATGGCTTCTTCGACATCCATGCTCGCCAGGTTGCGGGTGAGCATGGCGGTGGGGCGCAGGTTCGATTCGCCGTTGGAGAACACCGGAAACTCCACCGGGAAGCCGCCGGCCTCGATCACACCGCGTTTGACGTGCTCGGCAATCTGGCGGAAATGCGCGTTGCACGGGGTCAGTTCCGACCAGGTGTTGCAGATGCCGATGATCGGCTTGCCATGGAACTGGTGGTCGGCGATGCCCTGATTCTTCATCCAGCTGCGGTACATGAAGCCGTTCTTGTCGGCGGTGCCAAACCATTGGGCGGAACGCAGGGTGGGTTTCTTATCAGACATGATCGGTTCTCTTATTGTATGACTATATTGTTCGAGCTGAGGCGTAACATAAGCGCAAATTCTGCGCTTTGGAAGTGTTGTTGCGTAAATAGTATTACTATATAGTCCGCTCAAACGGAGGGATGGCCCTGGCGAATTGTTCGCGAGAGGCGTCCCCCGAGGTTCTATAACAACAACAATCGGAGACCGATCTCATGAGCCAGGAACTGCGGCTTATCCGTCGCATCACGCTGAAACTGATTCCTTTCCTGATCCTGCTGTACCTGATCGCCTATGTGGACCGCTCCGCGGTGGGCTTCGCCAAACTGCACATGGGCGCCGACATTGGCCTGGGTGATGCGGCCTACGGCCTTGGCGCAGGGTTGTTCTTCATTGGCTACTTCCTGCTGGAAATCCCCAGCAACCTGATGCTCGACCGCTTCGGCGCACGACGCTGGTTTGCGCGGATCATGGTCACCTGGGGCGCCATCACCATCGGCATGGCCTTCGTCCAGGGGCCGAACAGCTTCTATGTGATGCGCTTTCTGCTCGGCGCCGCCGAGGCCGGGTTCTTCCCGGGCGTTCTGTACTACATCACCCAATGGTTCCCGGTTCGCCATCGCGGCAAGATCCTCGGGCTGTTCATCCTGTCGCAACCCATTGCCATGATGATCACCGGCCCCGTGTCTGGCGGCTTGCTGGGCATGGACGGCGTGCTCGGCCTGCACGGCTGGCAGTGGTTGTTCATCGTCATCGGCACCCCGGCGATCCTGCTGACCTGGCCGGTGTTGCGCTGGTTGCCCGACGGCCCGCAGCAAGTGAAGTGGATGGACCAGGCGGAAAAAGACTGGCTCACCGGCGAGCTGAAAAAGGACCTCGAAGCCTACGGCCAGACCCGCCACGGCAATCCCTTGCATGCGCTCAAGGACAAGCGCGTCCTGCTGCTGGCGCTGTTCTACCTGCCGGTGACCCTGAGCATCTATGGCCTGGGTCTTTGGCTGCCGACCCTGATCAAGCAGTTCGGCGGCAGCGATCTGGTGACCGGGTTCGTGTCTTCGGTGCCCTACATTTTCGGGATCGTCGGTCTGTTGATCATTCCGCGCAGCTCTGACCGTTTGAATGATCGTTACGGCCATCTGGCAGTGCTTTATGTATTGGGCGCCATCGGTTTGTTCCTGAGTGCCTGGCTGTCGGTGCCGGTGTTGCAGCTGGCCGCGCTGTGCCTGGTGGCGTTCGCACTGTTTTCCTGCACGGCGGTGTTCTGGACGTTGCCGGGCCGTTTCTTTGCCGGTGCCAGTGCGGCGGCGGGAATTGCGCTGATCAACTCGGTGGGCAACCTCGGCGGCTACATCGGTCCGTTCGTGATCGGCGCGCTCAAGGAATACACCGGCAACCTGGCGTCAGGCCTGTACTTCCTGTCGGGGGTGATGGTGTTCGGCCTGATTCTGACTGGCATCGTCTATCGCCTGCTGGAACGCAAACACGTCCTGCCAGCCGATGAGTTTGCGGCCAGTGCACGTGGGGCGTCCCGAACCTGATTTTGAGGGTTCACACCGACCAAATGTGGGAGCGGGCTTGCTCGCGAAAGCGGAGTGTCAGTCACCGATGATGTCGGGTATGACGGCCTCTTCGCGAGCAAGCCCGCTCCCACATTGGTTCTGAGGTGTTTTGAAGAATTGTTAACAGGAGAAAAATTCATGCGTTTGGTTCAGTTCGAATTGAGTAACGGCGTACGCCGTGTCGGCGTGGTCGAGGCAGGCCTGGTCCGTGAAGTGCAGGACGCGCGCACCGTTCGCGATCTGGCATTGGCGGCGATCGAGGCGGGCGCAAGCCTTGAGCAACAGGTGCAAAGCCTGGGGCTGGGCATCAGCCACGACTATGCCGAACTGCTGACGCAACGGCGCATCCTGCCGCCGCTGGACCATGCGGACCCGGCGCACATGCTGGTCAGCGGTACGGGCCTGACCCATCTGGGCAGTGCGTCGGCCCGGGACAAGATGCATCAGCAGAGCGGCGACGAATCCGCGCTGACCGACACCATGCGCATCTTCAAGTGGGGCGTCGAGGGCGGTAAGCCAGCAGTGGATGAAGCCGGTGTGCAACCGGAGTGGTTCTACAAAGGCGATGGCAGCATCGTCGTCAGACCCGGCCAGCCGTTTCCCCTGCCACCGTTTGCCGAAGATGCCGGTGAAGAGCCGGAGATCGCCGGCCTGTACGTGATTGGTCAGGACGGCAAGCCGTATCGCCTGGGGTTCGCCGTGGGCAACGAGTTCTCCGATCACGTCATGGAGCGCAAGAACTACCTGTACCTGGCCCACTCGAAACTGCGCAGCTGCAGCTATGGCCCGGAACTGCGGGTCGGCGAACTGCCGCAGCATCTGGCGGGCACCAGCCGCATCCTGCGGGACGGCGAAGTGCTGTGGCAGAACGAGTTTCTCAGTGGCGAGGCGAACATGTGCCACAGCCTCGCCAACCTCGAATTCCATCATTTCAAATACAGCCAGTTCCTGCGACCGGGGGATGTGCACATTCACTTCTTCGGCACGGCGACCCTGTCCTTTGCCGACGGCGTTCGCACGCAACCGGGTGACGTGTTCGAGATCACCCAGGCCGAATTCGGCGCGCCATTGATCAATGGCATCGCTCCGGTCGCAGCGGCTTTTGAACCCGGCACCGTCGGCACACTTTGAGGAGTTACCCATGACCCGGATTCTTGGACACAACTACATCGGCGGCCAACGCAGCGCCGCCGGCAGCGTCAAATTGCAGAGTGTCGATGCCACCACCGGTGAGGCATTGCCCCATGATTTCTATCAGGCGACCCCGCAGGAAGTCGATGCGGCGGCCAGCGCGGCGGCGGCCGCGTATCCGCTCTATCGCAGCCTGAGCGCGGAGCGGCGGGCGCAGTTTCTCGAGGCCATCGCCGATGAACTGGATGCCCTCGGTGATGATTTTGTCGCAGTGGTCTGCCGCGAAACGGCGCTGCCGGCCGGCCGGATTCAAGGCGAGCGTGGACGCACCAGCGGGCAGATGCGTCTGTTTGCCAAAGTGCTGCGTCGCGGTGACTTCTACGGTGCACGGATCGACCGGGCATTGCCGGAGCGTCAACCGTTGCCGCGCCCGGACCTGCGTCAATACCGGATCGGTCTGGGACCAGTGGCCGTGTTCGGTGCCAGCAACTTTCCGCTGGCGTTCTCCACCGCCGGCGGCGATACCGCCTCGGCGCTGGCCGCCGGGTGCCCGGTGGTGTTCAAGGCCCACAGCGGTCACATGGCCACCGCTGAATGGGTGGCTGACGCGATCATCCGCGCCGCCGAGAAAACCGGGATGCCGGCCGGCGTGTTCAACATGATCCATGGCGGGGGCGTTGGCGCGGCACTGGTCAAGCATCCGGCGATTCAGGCGGTGGGCTTCACCGGTTCGCTCAAGGGCGGTCGTGCCTTGTGCGACATGGCGGCGGCCCGTGCGCAACCGATACCGGTGTTCGCCGAAATGTCGAGCATCAACCCGGTGATCGTCTTGCCGCAGGCGTTGCAGGCGCGGGCCGATACCGTTGCTCGGGAACTCACGGCGTCGGTGGTCCAGGGCTGCGGCCAGTTCTGCACCAATCCGGGTCTGGTGATCGGCATTCGCTCAGCGCCATTCAGTGCCTTTGTGCAGCAAGTGGCCGGGTTGATGGGTGACCAGCCGGCGCAAACCATGCTCAATGCCGGAACCCTGAGCAGCTATGGCCAGGGCTTGCAAAAACTGCTCGCGCATCCGGGGATCGAGCACCTGGCCGGCAATCCGCAGCAGGGCAATCAGGCGCAACCGCAGCTGTTCAAGGCCGATGTCAGCCTGCTGCTCGATGGCGATGAAGTGTTGCAGGAGGAAGTGTTCGGCCCGACCACGGTGGTGGTTGAAGTGGCCGATCATACGCAGTTGATGGCGGCCTTGAACGGCCTGCACGGCCAGTTGACCGCTACCGTCATTGGCGAGCCGGAAGACTTCGAGCAGTTCGCCGGGCTGACGGCATTGCTGGAACAGAAAGTCGGACGCATCCTGCTCAATGGTTATCCGACGGGCGTGGAAGTCTGCGATTCGATGGTTCACGGCGGGCCTTACCCGGCAACGTCCGATGCGCGCGGTACGTCGGTGGGCACACTGGCCATCGATCGTTTCCTGCGCCCGGTGTGCTTCCAGAACTACCCGGACAGCTTGCTGCCGGATGCGCTGAAGAACGGCAATCCATTGCGCATCCAGCGACTGGTGGATGGGCAGTCGTCCCGCGAGGCACTTTAACTGCCAGTCACAATCCCTGTGGGAGCGAGCTAGCTCCTACAGGGGAGGTGGTGCATGAGCTATCATTGCGTCTTTCCCATTCAAAGACTGATTGCCATGACTGCCCCAACCGACACCTTGCTCAATGCCCTCGAACACTGCGGAATGGTGGAGATCGACGGGCTGCATGCCTTCGAATTCGCCCTCGACGAGGATGATAACCTGCACATTGAATGCATGGATGGCCGTGCGGCCAAACACTGGGAGTTCACCCCGGCGCAGATTCAGGCCGCGACCTTCGATACCTCGCTGCAAAGCTGGTTGATCACCGGTGACTCGGGTGAACACCGTTTGGTGTGCCTGGGCGATGTCGTCAGCGGTGACAACGAAGATGACGACCAAGGCGATGCGTAACCTCTGGCCATTGTTGATGGCCGGCAGCATCGGCGCCATGGGCGTCCAGGTGGCATCCGCCGATGACTATCAGCTGCTGGTGGGCTCCTACACTGCGGGTCAAAGCCAGGGCATCTACCGCCTGGTGTTCGACAGCGGCACCGGGCAGATCGATGCCAGCCCACTGCAAGTGATCAAGAGCGAAAACCCGTCGTGGCTGACCCTGTCGAAGGATCGGCGACACCTGTTCGTGGTCAATGAAAACGGCCCGGGCCAGACCGATCCGGTAGGGCGCGTCAGCAGTTTTGCGATTGATCCCAAGACCCACGCGCTGAGCCTGATCAGCCAGGTGCAAAGCCTGGGCAGCGAGCCAACCCATTCCAGTCTCAGCATCGATGGCAGCCATCTGTTTGTCAGCAATTACTCGGTGGCCGAAGACCCGGGCGGCACCCTGGCGGTATTGCCAGTGACGGCCGACGGCAAGCTCAAACCGGTGGTGCAGATGAGCAGCCACCCGGCGAGCCGGGTCAATCCCGAGCGCCAGGCCTCGGCCCATGTGCATTCGACCATCCCGTCACCGGACGGCAAATACGTGTTCGCCAATGACCTGGGCGCCGACAAGGTGTTTGCCTACCGCTTCGACCCCAGGGCCAATCCGGAACTGCCGTTGATCCCGGCCACCCCGGCATTCGTGCAGCTGCCGCCGGGTAGCGGGCCGCGCCACCTGCTGTTCAGCGCCGATGGCAAACACGCCTGGCTGACCATGGAAATGAGCGCGCAAGTGGCGGTGTTCGACTACCACGAAGGCCAACTCGAACAGACGCAAATGGTCGATCTGGCTGCCGGACAGCCAGTTTCAGACAAGGCTGCGGCGGCGTTGCATGCCTCGGCTGACGGCAAGTTCCTCTACGTCAGCAACCGTGGCACCGCCAATCAACTGTTGGTGTTTGCCATCGATCCGGCGACCGGTCACCTCAGTGAACTGCAACGCCGGGCGGTGGAGGGCGATCATCCGCGGGAATTCAGCCTCGATCCGAGCGGCAAATTCCTGTTGATCGCCAATCAGAAGAGCAACCAGATTGTCGTCGTCGAACGCGACGCCAGGACCGGTCTGCTGGGCAAGACCGTGCAAAAACTACCGATGGACGCCCCGAGCGACCTCAGGTTTCTGCTGCGTCAATAAGCCGCAGGCCCCGGTTGATGGGGCCTGCCCGCTTTTATCAATGACGCTGATATCTGGTACTGCTACAAAGCATTTCAAGGCACGAACCCTCGAGGGTTAAGTTTGCTTCACGGCCCCACCGGGCAAGCAAGCCAACTGAATCCGAGGAATACCGCCATGAACTTCAACATCTTCTCTGTCATCGCCGCTTCCGCCATTTCCGCCACCGTTGCGTTGCCAGCCAGCGCCAACGTTGAAATCAGCGACAAAAAAGCCCACACCCAGAGCTACACCCAGAAATACCTGCAACAGAGCGCCAACTTCTACGCCGCGCTGGATCACAAAACCCAAGCCTGAACGTTTAGCCCTGCCTTTATGCAGGAGCGAAGTCACTGATGATCGAGGCGCCTGATGTTGAATAGCAGGTGTTGAAAACGATCAGAGTGGTGTCGCTCCTGCATAACGCATGCTGCCCGCGAATCCCCTGATTAGTTCTATTGAAGGCTGAAATAGCCTGGCTTAATGATCAATGAAGCTGATGGTCACTATGGATAACCCTGAGTGGTTACCCAGGATTTTTTGATCGATTCTGTAGGCATTGAAACATGCCCGCGGAGAACATCATGGCCAGCGCAATTCTCACTTCTGCCAAACACGGCGCCTATGTGGCGATCAGTCTTTACCTTGCCATGGTGCTGGTGGTCAGTCTTTCAGCGCAGTCGCAAGTCACCTTCGAAGCGCCGATCCAGGTCGCTCATCCCGGCATCCAGTTTGAACACCGTGGGCAAAACGCGAGCGTTGATCAGGCGGAACTCGCGGGAGTCGTCGGCGCATGAAAGGGCACAGACTCTGGGTCATCGCCTTCCTGGCGTTCATGACCAACGGATCCTCCCTGTTGGGGATCGGCCAGGGCTCGGCGGGCTCGGTGGCACGGGCCATCGAAGCCAATCACAACATTGCCCGCAACATCGAAAACGCCAGTGCCCAGGGCATGCTGGCCGGCAATCCACCGATCAGGAATGAAGGTGTGGTGTTCGGGCCGTTCCAGGTTGATTGCTCGGCGATCGGGATGTGTGAGGTGTTGGCCTGAAGCTCTCTCGCTACAGTATCGGTGTTCTTACTTGCGTATCACACCGGTAAACAGCGATCCGGCCGGATGAGGTCACGTTGCGCGTCAGGACTCACGACGATTCCGATCACGTGTCGGTTAGGTAATCATGTCGTCTGTCAGCTTGGTGTGTAGCACACACGTCAACGCGTAGATGGAAAACGATCGCTCGGCCGAGGTCAACATACCGGTCTGGATGTCGAGCGTTGCTTCCAGCCGGCTGAAGACCTGCTCCCAATCGCGTGTATTCAGTTCAACCCTGTCGAGGGCCGTAACCTCTTCAGGCGGCGCGCCAATAACATTGCAGATTGTGTGAATGACAAGTTGGCGAATGAAGGTGGGTTTCATGAGTGTGGTCACTTTTTAATTGATCATCAGTTATATCCGCGCATTACATCGAATCAACTGTAGTCGCGTAGTTGCCCTCTCTGGGAGTAGTGCGATCCTGGCAAACATTGCACTTGGATAATTGCTGAATAACAACTAATTGCCATCGATAAGAGATGCCTTCTGTTCGTCCAAGTTGAATTACCGTAGCAGAGAAACTGAGCTCTGAAAATTTAAAACTTTAAATATTGTTTGTGTAAGGATTGGATGTAGTACGCTTCCCAGGACTTTGTAGTGCTTTTCAGATATTGCATATTGAATAAAAAATTTTGATGGAATAGCAGCCATGGTCGCGAATTATATTCGCAGTGTTCACGCTTTGTTCGGTACGACGCACAAGATACCGTTGTATCCCGTAGCCGTGTTGGCCGTGGGAGTATCGAAAAGCGCCAACTTGTTAGCAGCGCTATTGCATACCTTGTTTCAGAGCAGGGCCTCAAGCTATCACTTGATTAGCGATAAAAAAGTCAGTCAATTGCATGCGGACGTATTGTACGAGCAGCTTTCAACTCAAGTTCTTGCCAACCTATGGGGCGGAGGTTCGTGTACCGCATAGTGAAATTGTCGGCCTCGGAATGATCGTGGCGGCGGAAGTTGCCAGTCGCCTAGGGCGACTGAGTGGAGCAGATCAGAATCTTCATCATCGGCTGCTTAGACTGCTGGCCCAGCTACATGCCGCACCACCACAATCATCGGATCTTGCGTGCTAAACCATGACTACAGACGAAGAACAACTCTACGGACCCAAGGCGGATCGGCTCCTGCGCATCCGGAAGATCGAATCCCTGGGGAATCTTGTCCTGCCTATCTTTCCGATTGCCCCATTGCCAACCGCAGTGGCGGGCGGCCTGGCACAGGCGGATGAAGCGGTAGCGATCTACGCAGCCGCTTTGGAGGAGGCTTTTCCGCTGCTGGCGCGAAGCGTGGAGGACGTTTGTGGTTCAGCGCCCTGGATCGTGCGTAGTGCAGGTAACGAGGACCTGACGGATCACGTCAATGCCGGCGGCTACGAAAGCCTGATATGTCCCGAGCCACAAGCGCTGATACGGTGTATTGCCACTGTGGCCATGAGTGGATCGACCGAGCATGCACGACGCCAACTTGCGCTCTCGGGGCGTTACGATCATGTCGAGGCAATTCCATGCTTTGTGCAACAGCTACTGAAGATCGATGTCTGTGGCGATGTCGGTCGCGATCATTCGCCGTATCTGGACACAGCTGTTCTTGATCACATGGAGGCGGTATGTAATGAACTGATGCAGACGTTCGACTTCATTGCGATCGATTGCGAATGGGGCCTGGAGACGACACTTGGCTTCGTGTCCGTGACCACCGTCATGCCGCGAAACCCACAACTGATGAACGTCGCGCATACGATCGGTTTCGGTTTCGCCAGCGCTCAGAATACCGGCTCGCAGGCGACGGCCTTGGTGCTGCGTCCTGCTTGCTCAGACCTGAGGTTATGGCGCGCACGCCATCTGCGCGCGACGACGGTGCAACGGTTGCATCTGCTGCAGGCGCGGCCGGCGTATTCTGATGATGCCTTTCGCGATCGTGATGTGTTGACCGATGCATGCCGTGAAACATTGATCGGTCGCTACGATGTCGTGGAAGCCGGCTTGTTGATGCTGGGTGCACAATCTTCGGGCCGCGCATTGGTGGCACCTGATCTCATGAGCGCCTGGCGCCGATATCTTGCACTCAACGCGCACGAGCAGGCCGACGTGGCGGTGGTATTAGTAGACGAAGGCAGTGCGGAGGAGCACGCGGGTATCATGTTCCGCCAGCAGAAAACTACATGCGTCAGAATGGACACTCGACGCATGTCAGCCGGAGCAGACTGCGTTGTATTTGACCGCGGCACCTGCATTTTCGGTGACTCGACGCTGCTGCGATCAATTCAGAGTGAGCGTCGCCGAGAGTTGGTGTTGCCCGACGACTGCGCTCTTGTTTTCACCGATGAGGTGCTGGCACCTGGCGGCGAGCTGACGCGAGACTGCGTCGAAGTCCTTTCCCAGCTGCGTCGTTTGCCGGTCGCGCGTGAAGTCAAGGAGCGGCTGTTCGCACGTAGCGAGCAGCCGATGTCGGCGAGCTGGATGCAACGCGACGACGGAGTAGTGGAGTCACCCTCACTGCTCGCGGCAATCTGGCGGTCAAAGAATCCAGGGTATGCCGGCGAATGCTGCGCGCTCACTGAATTTGCGAGGGACTACGAACGTGCGTTCCGGGTGTCACGGAATGAGCCGCAGGGCGAACTGCGCACGCTGTTCGCGCTGTCGTCCGTGACACGCACGTTGGTCGCGAGTGGTGACCTTCGAATTGTCCTGGCACTGCTCGACTGTGAGGCGGCGACGTCCTGGCTACCGTCGCAAACGTTGCGGCGCCTGGTCGATTCGGCTGCCGTGCATTTGAAGGCGCTTCAGCGCGATAACGCCGTGTTGATTCTTGAAAGCGTGGCCTTCGTCAGGACGGAATGTAAGCGACTGCCGGTTTATGAGCCGGACGACGCCGTCTCCTACCTCGATGCACTGGCACACGATCTTGAAGATGGCTTGTTTGTCGAATCGATGGTATCCATCCGCTCTTTGGAGTTGCCGATCGCAAGTGGGATCCTGCTTGCGCGGCAGGCTCTCGTTAATCCCGCCGTCCTCGAACCAGTGGACGCATTCCGACAGTCAGTAGCGTTGTTTAGAGCTATGGTGTCGGGTGGCAGCACGACCGCGCGGCTTCCTCTGCAACTCAACGATACTTTTTTGACACTCCGGGGTGCGCTGTACGAAGCCGGTCTGGAAAACGTCGCTGAGCAGATCAGAGGATCGCTGGTCGAAACGTATGACGCCTCATTGAAAGGGCTGCTATGGCGCGCGGTGGAGGAGGGCGACGCTGGCAGCTACCGCCGCTACCTCATAGTGATGCAATGGTGGATCGAATTCCTGAACATCGGATCGCTGTCTGAGCGCGATGCCGCAGTGCTTCAGCGCTTTCAAATTTGGCTGCGTCAATGGACTGATGACGAGATGCCCGAGTCATTCGAGATACAGGACCGCAATTGGCGATTCGAGTTTGACGCCATTGTGGTTTCCCATGGAACACTGCAGCGGTACGAGAATCCGCACGTTCTCCACAATCTCCTTCATCAATACTCCCTGGCGGGGCTGCGGCTTGACGCTCTGGGGCTACCACGGCGCGTACAAGCGCTAGAACACTTCTGTTCGACGTTCAGCAGTCGCTCGACGAAGGTTCTGCGTTTCGAGCGAGAGTTGCTCGAGATTCAGATTCCGATGGGAACGCACAAGGCGAGCTACGTGTTCACGCCGCGGCAGATCTCGGTAGAGTGGACGGAGCCGCCTGATTGCTCCGGGGGCGAAATCGCGCGGATCCTGGCGTTTGAGGTATTTCTAGATCGATTCCAAATTTGGATGTTCCCGGCACTGACGGTCCGGCGCGAGCAAGTGTTGGGTACCTGGACACTGTTCATCCGCCTCAACGCGCAAGGATCAGATCCCTGGGATTACGAGCATCTCTGGCACTTTGTGGTCGCCACGCGCTTGCTATTCGACGCCTCTTACGATTTCTCGTATGTCGCCAACGAAGCCGTGGACGGTTTCGCCGAACGTTTCGACGGATTGGAATGGAAGGAGATACTTACCACACTGATACGGTATCGAGCGGTGATCGAGGACAGGGCGCAGTACGTCGCCTTGCACGCCCTGCCAATGTCGTCGACGGTCGCCGCGATGGCGTGCAGCCGAATCGTTCGCGGTCTGCTGTTACGTTGTCTGCGCAGGGGATTCGATTATTGTCGGGCCTTGATTGACGGGTATGCGCACTGGCTGAATGAGGAGGCCGAGGACAATGGACTGTGGTCCGATCGCTATGAGTCGCTCCGGCAGGCCAGCCTTTTCCTGGCGGCCAAGTGGCCAAAGGAGGCGCTTTCGGAACTCGCCGGGCGGGGCGTCTTCAATGTCGGCGATGACCTGATCGCAGCCTGCCTATTCAAACGCTCGGACCTGGCGGATGACTTGCGGCAAGTCGCGGCGGCGGGATCAATGCTATCGGGAATGCCGGGGATGATCGTGCGGCATGCCCCCGAAATTGCTATAGCGGCCCATGGCGCATCGCTCTTGGCTGCGCAACTGGTCGGCACCGGAATGCGATTTCGCCGCGCGAAACACCTTTTGGTCGCTCGATTCGGCGACTGCCTTGATCAGGACATATTGACGGGACTCCTACGGGACTTGGACACTGTTCCGTGGGGATGTACCGCTGACGCTGAGCAGGCCATCCAGACGCAGATTTTGATGAGCGGACCCGTCTGTCGATTTGAGCTAGAAAAAGGCATTGATTGGACGACGTTAGATTCGTGGCCGACTCTGGTGCAGAGGCGTCCCGTTTCCTTGGGGTCGACCGAGTGTTGAGTTATCGTGCGGACCCGTGAGCCTGTGCCCGGAATTCGTCTTGATCTGAAAAGAAGCTGGAGAGAGTACACGTCTGGCGATACAAGAATCGACTGAAAGCCACGCGTCAGAATTGCGAAAACGCCAGTGCCCAGGGCATGCTGGCCGGCAATCCACCGATCAGGAATGAAGGGGTGGTGTTCGGGCCGTTCCTGGTGGATTGCTCGGCGATCGGGATGTGTGAGGTGTTGGCCTGAAGCCTGCTGTCGATGAAGGGCTTTTGTGGTGAGGGGGTTTGCCCTAATGCCGATCAGTTAACGTTTCGAACACCACACCCCCTGTGGGAGCGAGCTTGCTCCGGGCGGCGTTCCGACGATGACGATCGCATAGTCAACATCTGCGTTGCCTGACAGTCCGCTATCGCGAGCAAGCTCGCTCCCACAGGTTTTGCTCCTTGACTGACTGGCATTAGGGCAAGCCCTTCGCCACAGTGTGCGGTGGCTTACTTGCGCATCACACCGGTAAACAAATCCGACTCCAGAAACCGCTGCAACCAGTCCTGCAAACGCCGATAGGGCGTCTGCGCGAACCAGTCGCGGTCGACGTGGGCGAACTGGCGCACGAAGGGCATCAACGCCACATCGGCCAGGCTTGGATGGTTGGCGAGCAAGTAGTCGCGTTCCTCCAGCAACGTCTCCAGCCTTTGCAAAAACACCTCGCCCTCGCCGCGATAAACCTCCATCGGCTGCTCGGGATAACGCTCGGCGTACTTGTAGCGATTCAAGTGCACCTTGAACACCTGATCGTTCTGTTCGATCAGGGGGGCGATTTGCGCCGCTGCGTCAGGATCGTCCTTGAGCAGCCAGTCCTGGGGATCGTTCTGTGCCAGGGCCCAGCGCATGATGTCGAGGCTTTCGTCGATCACCCGGCCATCGGCGCTCAGCACCGGCACCGTGCCTTTGCCCGACAGCGCGAGCATTTCGGCGGGCTTGGCCTTCAGGCTGACTTCGACGATGTCCACGGCCACGCCCGAGTAGCGCAGGGCCATGCGTGCGCGCATGGCGTACGGGCAGCGGCGGAAGGAATACAGGGTGTTCATTTCACCTCCAGGGTGCTCAGGCCGTTGCCCTGGCGCTGGACTTGAATCTGCACCGGAATCCGTTCATGCATTTCCTGTACGTGGGAAATCACCGCGACCTTGCGGCCCTGGGCCTGCAAGCCATCGAGGGCGTCCATGGCCAGTTGCAGGGATTCGGGATCGAGGCTGCCGAAGCCTTCGTCGATGAACAGCGACTCGATTTTCAGCGTGCTCGAGGCCATCGACGCCAGACCGAGGGCCAGTGCCAGCGAGACCAGGAAGGTCTCGCCACCGGACAGCGAATGCACCGAACGCAGTTCGTCGCCCATTTCGGTGTCCATCACCAGCAACCCGAGCATGCTGCCGCCGCGCTTGAGGCGGTAGCGGCGCACCAGTTGGCGCAATTGCACGTTGGCGTGGTGTACCAGCAGGTCAAGGTTGTAGGCCTGGGCGATCTTGCGGAAGGTGTCGCCGGTGGCGGAGCCGATCAACGCATTGAGGCGCGCCCAGCGTTGATACTCGTTGTAGGCGTCGGCAATCTGCTGCGCCAGGGCCTGATTGGCGTTCTGCCGGCGTTGGTCCTCGGCCTGCTCGGCGCGCAGTTCGGCGCAGTGTTGCTCGCTGGTGGCGGCGAGGTTTTGCAGGTCGATCAGCGCACTGGCCAACTGCTCGGCGTCGAGGTTGCCGTTGTGTTGCGTCTGGTGATCGATCAAGCGCTTGTCGCGCTCCTGCACCAGGACGCGGGCCTGTTCGATGGCTTTTTCGCTGTGCTGCAAGCGCTGGCGCAGTTCGCTGACCTGAGTGTCGTCGACGCGCAGCAGGTCTTCGAGGCCGCCGTCATCCAGTTCGGGATGGCGGGCGCGCCAGTCACCGATCTTGCCGGCGAGCTCGCGTTCTTCGCCTTCCAGTGCGTGCAAGCGCTCCTGCTGGGCCTTGAGTTCGGCGGCGAGTTGCACTGATTGCGTGAGAACGCTTTGCAGCGTCTGCGCAGTGCTGGCTTCGGCGCTGCGGGCCTGTTCCACGGCCTGTTCCAGTTGCTGCTGCCAATGCTCGGCGCTGCTGTGTTCGCCGAGTAATTGCCCGAGCGTGTGCTGGCTCGCCTGTTGCTGCTCGGCCAGCCCGCTGAATTGCTGTTCGGCGGCCTGCAATTGCTGCATGCGGCTTTGCTGGCGATCCTGTTCCTTCTCCAGGTTTTGCTGGCGCTGTTGCTGCTCGGCCAGTTCTTCCTTTTGTTGCTCGAGTTGCGCCAGTCGCTCGGCGATCTGCCGGTCGAGCTGCATGAAGGTCGCGGCCGGTTCGTCGCGCAGCGCTTGCAGGGTCTCGGCCGGCAGCAGGCTGGCGAATGCCTTGAGTTCTTCGTCCAGGCGCTGGCGGTCGTTGTCCAGTTCGCGCTGTTGATTGCTCAGGTGCTGGGCCGCCTGCTGGTGCGCGGTTTCGGCGTGACGCAGTTGCTGGGTCAGGCGCGCGGCATCCTGTTGCAGGGTGAGCAGCGCGCTCTGCCGTTGCTCGTCCTGGCTGATGCTCTGGTTGAGCTGACTGTTTTGCTGAACGAGCCAGGCATCGCGTTTGGCGGCATCCTGGTTCAGCAGTTGGGTCGCCAACGGATGCGCTTCCAGGCTCGGGGCGAGGGCTTGCTGCTGGGTCGCCAGTTGCTCCTGCTGTTGCAGCAGTTCCTTTTGTTGGGCGATCAGCCCGCCGACTTCGGCGCGCAAGTCAGTGAGTTTTTCCTTGAGCAGGTCGACGGCCTTTTGCGCATTGGCCTGTTCGCTTTCATCAAAACGACCGAGGCTCTGCAGCAAGGCTTCCGGCTGATGATAGGGGTGTTCGTTGCTGCCGCAGACCGGGCATGGCTGGTCGTCCTGCAACTGCGCGCGCAGCTCTTCGACACTGGCACTGCGCGCCAGACGCTGACGCTCCAGCAGCTCGCGCGTGACGTTGAGGGTCTGTTCGGCAACGCTCAGGTCAGCCTTGGCCTTGACCCCGTCCTGGGTCAGGCGTTCACGTTCCTGCTGTGCGCTGAGCTGGCGTTGTTGCAGCTCGGCACCGCGTTTGTCCAGGTCCTGCTGGCTGGCCCACAGGCGCGCAAGGTCTTCGACGGCGCGCAGTTGCTTGCGGTTGTCCTGCAACAGGCTGCCCAGAATGCCGATCTGCTCGGCGACGGCATCCGGTTCGGCGCCGGCCTCCTTGAACAGTACCTCCAGTTGTTGCTTCTGCCCGGTGAGCGCTTGTTCGGTGCTCGCGGCGTTTTGTTCGAGGCTGGCCAGTTCGGCATGGCCCTGATTCAACCGGTTGCCGATCAACATCAACTGTTGCAGGCGATCGCGGTAGGCGTTCCAGGCATCGCTCAACGGAGCCAGATGGGTGCTTTGCTCCAGCTCGGTGGCGATGCGTTGCAAGTCCGCGGCGCCACGGGCTTGCTGATCGAGCAAGGTCTGAATCGTGCCCTGGCCCTGGGTGCAGGCCTGTTGCGCCTGTTGCCTGGCTTCGGCGCTGAGGGCGGTGTCCTTGGCCAGGCGGGCGAGGGTGCTTTGGGCTTCGAAGGCCTGACGCAGCAACGGTGTGCTGTCGGTTTGTCGTTGTTGGGTTTCGCTCAAGGCGATCCGCGCGCTGCTGAGCTGTTGCTCAAGCTGCGTCTGACGCTCGCCGAGTTCGCCATGCTGCTGCGTGTGCAAGGCAATTTGCGTCGCCAAGGGTGTCAGCAGCGCATCGACCTCGGCTTTACGGGCGAACTGGTGCCGTTGCGGGGCCAGCTGTTCGAGGCGGGTGAACCTCAAGCGCTCACTGGCCAAGGCCTCCCAGTGGGTCTGGGCCGATTGCAGTTGTTCGCTGGCGGCCAGATGTTCGTCCTGCAAGCGACGCAGGTCCTTGAGCCAGGTGTCCTGCAGTTCAAGTTGTTTGAGCTGCGCCTGTTGGGTCTTGAGTCGCTGCTGCGCCTGGTTGAAGCGCCCGTCCAGTTCCGCGCGGGCTTCGGGCGACAGTGGCGTCACACCGCTGGCCTGATCCTGCAGCAGCTTGTGCGCCTCGCGGGCTTCCTTGGTCTTGTCGAAGGCGCGACGGCCGAGGCGGGTGTAGAGTGCCGTGTCGGTGAGTTTTTCCAGCAGTTCGCTGCGGTCATTGTCGTCGGCCTTGAGGAAGGCGCTGAACTCGCTTTGCGCCAACATCACCGCGCGGGTGAACTGTTCGAAATTCAGCCCCAGCGCGGCTTCGAGCTGAGTCTTGTATTCGCCTTTCTGGCTGGCGAGCAATTGATCCTGATCGATGTCACGCAAGCTCTGGCGGCTGGCTTGCAGCTTGCCGGCGGCCTTGTCCCGGGCGCGATTGGCTTCCCAGCGGGCGCGGTAACGGCGGCCGTCGACACCGACGAAATCCACTTCCGCATAGCCTTCGCCCGTGCCGCGACGCAGCAGGGTGCGCGGGTCGCCGGTAGCGATTTCGCCGTCGGCATCCGGCACCTTGGCGTCGCGGCCGGTGTTGTTCAGGCGCGGCACAGCGCCAAACAGCGCCAGGCACAGGGCATCGAGCAAGGTGCTTTTACCGGCGCCGGTGGGGCCGGTGATGGCGAATAGTCCAGCACTGGCCAGGGGTTCGGCGGTGAAGTCGATTTCAAACGGCCCGGCCAGGGAGGCAAGGTTTTTCAGGCGGATCGCGAGGATTTTCATGGCTGTTCGCTCTCCATCTGCACGTCCTGCAACAGCTCGGCAAAGTCCTTGAGGGTCTGCTCGTCGACTTCGCTGCCGTAGTTGTCCTGCCAGGCGCGGCTGAACAGTTCCTGAGGCGTGAGCTGGTCCAGTTCGATCAGCGTGCTGCCTTCGTCGGCACCGTCACGGCCGCCGTTGCCGGCGTACTCGGCGGCGATGCGCACCAGGCGCACGGCCTTGCCTTGCAGGGCGGTTTCCACTTGATTGCGCAGGTCGGGCTGTGGCTCGTCGAGGCGCACCCGCACCTCCAGCCATGGCTGGCGCTGGATCTCGGCCAACAGGTCGATGTTCGGCAGGTCCGCCAGTTGCAGCAGGATCTCGCTCAATGGCGCCGGGCCGATGCGCTGCAGGTTGACCGCGCGGGGGATCAGTTTCGGCTCGACGCTGAGCAGGGTTTCGCCGTCGAGCTTGATGTCGAGAATCTGGTGCTGATAGCCGATCTCGGAGAACGACAGCGGAATCGGCGAGCCGCTATAGCGGATGCGCTCCTCGCCGTTGACCTTCTGCGGCTTGTGCAAGTGGCCGAGGGCCACGTAGCTGATGCTCGGCCCGAACAGGCTGGCGGGCAGGGCTTCGGCGTTGCCGATGATCAGGCTGCGCTCGGAGTCTTCCGACACCGAGCCGCCAGCCATGTGCGCGTGGCTGATGGCGATCAGTGCCTGACCCGGCTGGCGCTTGGCGTTGGCCGCTTCGATCAGCCACTCGTGCACCTGGCCGATCCCGCGCAGGTAGTTGTCGCCCAAATGCGCGCCGGTGACTTCCGCCGGACGCAGGAATGGCAGCGCCAGGCACCAGCCGGCGACTTCACCACTGGCATCGGGCAACGGCAGCAACAGGCGCTCGGCGTCCAGTTGACCGTCGTCGAGCCACAGCACGCGGCCCAGCGCATGAGTGCGCAAGCGGCGCATCAAGGGGGCGGGCAGTTCAATCCGCGAGCCGGAATCGTGGTTGCCGGCAATCATCACGATGGTCAGCAACGGCTGCTGTTCGTGGGCGCTGACGATGAAGTCGTAGAGGCGTTCCTGGGCTTTGACCGGCGGATTGACCGTGTCGAAGATATCGCCGGCGATCAACAGCACATCCGGTTGATCCAGTTTCAGCTGGCGCAACAGCCACTCGAGAAAACAGCCGTGTTCGAAATCGCGATCCTGGCCGTGCAGGTTCTGCCCGAGGTGCCAGTCGGAGGTGTGAAACAAGCGCAAGGCGGACTCCGCTACAAAATAGGTAATGGCCGCGTGAAAAATGAAGGCGGCGAAAGGGGAGAGAGTTTACTGGTTTAAATGCCCGGTCGCGCGATGGAATGTTTTGTGGCGAGGGAGCTTGCTCCCGTTGGGGCGCGAAGCAGCCCCAAGTTTTTTCTGGCCCACCGAGTTGCCCGGATTTACGGCCGCTGCGCGACCGAGCGGGAGCAAGCTCCCTCGCCACAGGCAAGCCCCCTCGCCACGGGGGTCGGTGTTTACTTGGGATAAAGCGGCGGCAGCCCACTGTCACCAACCGGATCTTGCACCCGTTCGGCCATCGGGATCGCCTTGATCACCCGCCACAACTCGTCACCTTGCCAGTGTTGGCCGGTTTCGCTGTACAGCGCGCCGTTCAGGCCGTCGAGGGCGTCGGACAGTGGCACGAAGCGGGCGGCCATGTCGGCCAGGGTTTCCGGCTGTTGGCGGGCCCAGGCGTCGAGGGCCTGGCGGGTGGCGTGGGAATCGTTGGCCTGGCAGGCGCGCTTGAGGTCGTCTAGAACGGTGCGCGGGCTCGGGCCGGTTTGAGCGACACGCGCCACCGCCGGTTGCCAGCGGCCACGCCACCAGAGGCCGAAGCCGAGCAGGGTGGTGCAGGCCAGGATCAGGGTACTGAGCTTCCAGCGCCAGAGCGCTTCGCTGTCGGCGCCGGCATCGACCGGTGAGGCGTCGGCCGGGGTGTCGGCCATCAGACTCGGATTGGCCGCCACGTGCAGCGTGCGGGCGGGCAGGCTGCTGTGTTCCAGATGATCTTCGAAGGTGTTCCACCAGACCACGTCGACGGTGGGCAACTCGATGGCGCCGGTCCGTGTCGGCACCAGGGCCTCGCGGTCTTCACGGCTGCCGACCAGGCCACGTTCGCTGTTCTGGTTACCGAGCACCGGTTGATCCGGGTAGCGCCGCAGGCCGCCCACGTCGGTGCCGGGCAGCGGAGGCAGTTGGGTGCTGGACAAGCCTTCGGCCTTCACTGTCAGGCTGCGGGTCAGCGAATCGCCGACCTGGGTGTGATCCGGCTCCGGGCTCCAGCTTTCGCTCAGGGTCAGGCTACGCGCAGGCAGCCAGGGGGCATCGGCCGGATAGGTGATGGGTTTGGCCTTGACCGTCAACAGCAACTCGACCGAGGTGACGCGCATCAGCTTGCCGGCTTTGGGCCCTTGGGCTGAGTCCTGTACCGGTTGTGGGTCGACCAGCGCGGCGTTGAAGACCTGTGCCGGAATGATCAGTTCGCCACTGTGTTGCGGGTAGATCGCGTAGCGCATTTCGATCACGCCGTGGCGCAGGCCGTCGATGTCCTTTTCGTAGGTGCGCGATTCGCCCAGTTGTTCGATGCGTGCGTCAGGTATCTGCAAGGGCGGCAGGCTGCTGTCGTCGTACAGCGACACCGAATGGTAGATGCGCAGGGTCAGGACCGCCTGGGCCTGCACGTAGACGCTGGTTTGATCGAGGCTGGCGTCAATGAACACCGCGGCCCGCTTGTCCGGGTTGTCCTGTGTTTCGCTCTCGACCACCTGCAGGGTAATCGGCTGGCTCTGCAGTTCGCCCAGTTGCAGTGACGGAATCACTACGCTGCCGTTTTGCCGGGGCAGGAGGGTGACGATCCAGCGGGTGGTGGCCTGGTTTTCACCGCTCAGGGTGTTCAACTGGTTGACCTGGCGTGTGCCGCGCACTTCGAACAACGGCTCCAGCGCTGTCAGGTCAGGTTTGCCGAACTGGGTGACATCGCTGGATTCCAGGGTCAGTTCGACCGTCTCGCCCGAGCTCAGGCGACTGCGATCAACACTGGCGACCAGTTCTGCTGCCTGTGCCTGAGCCGTGCAGAACAACAGGCCATGCAGCAGCGCGAGCAATAAAACGGTGAAGCGGGTCATCGAGTTTCTTCCTGATCCTGATGTTGTTGCTGTTCGTACCAGAATTTGCGCCTGAGCAGTTCACCGGGGTCATCCGGGATCTGTCGCAGCCACTGCTCCAGTGCCTGGCGCTGTTCACCTTCGATGCTGTCGGTGGCCGGGCGCAAGGGCGGTGTGGTGTGTTGTTCGTCACCCAGTTCGCTGCCCGGTACCTCGTTGGTCCCCGGTTTCGGCGGTCTGGTGGGCTGTTGTTCCTCACCCGGGCGGGGCGGTTGCCCCTCGGTTTTCGGTTCGCCGCTGCTCGAGGGCTGGGCAGCGGCACCGGGCGGTGGCTCCGTCGGTTCGGTTTCGGGCCGGGCGTTGCTGGCTGCGTCTGGCTCAGGAGGGGGTGGCGTGTTTTTCTCCTTGAGCAGACGTTCGACCAGCGCCTTGTTGGTCAGTGCCGGACGCAGATCCGGTTGACGCTCCAGTGCCTGTTCGTAAGCGTCCAGGGCTGCCTCCAGCTCACCGCTTTTGGCCAGTGCATTGCCTCGATTGTAGTGGGCGTGGGCATCGTCGCCTTCGGCAAACCGCTCGGCGGCGCCTGCGTAGTCGCCGGCCTCATACAGCGCCACGCCTTGCCACTGATGGTTTTCGAAGCGTCGGGAAGCCTGCGCAGGGCGCTTCTGCTTGAGTAAATGCAGGCCTTGTTGATCAGGGCGCAGCCAAAGGTCCGCGAGGTCGAAGGCGTAGCTCGGTTGAGGCAGCGCCAATAGCAGCGGCAGGCACAGCAGCCAGCCGCGACGTCCCGCGCAGGCCGCGAGCAGCAACAGTGGCAGCAGCAGCCAGTAACCCTGATCGGCCCAGGTGTCCAGGCGCAAGGTCTGACCGTCGTTGCGCAAGTTGCGTGGACCGTCGAGCAGGCCAAGGGCGTGCAGGTCGCTATCGTCCAGGCGCGCCTGGCGATAGCGGCCATCCAGGTCGTTGGTAAAGTTTTTCAAGCCGGGTTCGTCCAGGCGCGGCACGAGAATGGCGCCTTGTTCATCCTTGAGGAAGCTGCCGTCCTCCTGGGTGATCGGCGAGCCTTCGGCGGTGCCGATGCCGAGCATCAGCAATTGAGTCGATTTACCGCTCAGCGCGCGACGGATGCCCAGCCGCTCCTGGTCGGTCAGGGACGAGCCAATCAGCAGGATCCGCCCGTCGCCCAAAGCAGCCTGGTCGAGCAGCGCCAGGGCCTTGAGCACCGCCAGATCGGCGCGATGACCGGCCTCTGGCATCAACGACGGTTTCAGTGCATCCAGCAGATTGCGGCTGGTGGAAAGATCATCCGACAGCGGCACCAGGGTGTGGGCACTGCCGGCGTAGACGACGATGGCGGTTTGCGCGTCGCTGCGAATCTGCAGCAGATCAAGCAGCTTGCGTCGCGCCTGTTCCAGTCGGTTGGGCGTAACGTCGGTGGCGAGCATTTCCGGGGTCAGTTCGAGAATCACCACCAGCGGGTCGGCGGGCTTTTGACTGGTCTGCTCGACACGCTGCCAACTCGGTCCCAGCAGGGCGAGCACAGTCAACAGCCAGGCGAGACCGAGGGCGATCCAGGGCAGTTTACTGTCGCGACCACTGCCACCGCTGAGCAGCGCTGCGTGAAAGGCCGGCGGCAGGATCATCTGCCAGCGCCCGGCGCGCTTCTTGCGGTGCCAGAGTTGCCAGAGCAACCAGCCAAGCACCGGCAGCAACAACAGCCACCAGGGGCGGAACCAGTAGGGCCACAGCACGCTCATCGGCGCCTCCGCAGGCGCAGGCGTTTGAGCCGTTGGCGCCAGTCGGGCAGCAATTGGGTTTGCAGGAACAGATCCTTGGTAAACAGGCGTTGCAAGGGGTTGTCCGGCCAAAGTACGGGTGCCAGCAGCATGCTCAACCACAGCGCCAGGGCCAGTGGCCAGTGATACAAGGCTTGGGCCGGGCGGGCCTGGGTCGGTTGCTGGGCCACGGGCTCCAGTTGATCGAGGGTGTCCTTGATCGATTGCAGTTCCTTGCCATCGTGGGCGCGGAAATACTGGCCGCCGGTGGCTTCGGCGATGGCTTTGAGGGACGGTTCGTCAAGGTCCAGGCTCGGATTGACGCCGAGAAAGCCGACTGTTCCACTTTGCTCCGGATCGGCACCGATGCCGATCGGGTAGATTTTCACCCCTTCCCTGGCCGCCAGTCGCGCAGCGGTGAGCGGGTCGATTTCACCGCCATTGTTGGCGCCGTCGGTGACCAGGATCAGCACGCGGCTAGTTGCCGGACGCGAGCGCAGACGCTTGAGGGCCAGGCCGATGGCATCACCGATGGCGGTGTTTTTGCCGGCAATGCCGATGCGCGCTTCGTCGAGCCAGACGCGTACGGTGTGGCGGTCGAAGGTCAGTGGGGCTTGAAGGTAGGCCTGGCTACCGAACAGGATCAGGCCGACCCGGTCACCTTCGCGGCTTTCGAGAAAATCGCCGAGCAGGTGCTGGACCAGCGCCAGTCGGCTCACTTCTTCGTCCTGCCACTGCATGTCAGGGAAGTCCATGGAGCCGGAAACGTCCACCGCCACCAGCAAGTCACGGCCACTGGCGGCAATCGGCAGGGGTTCGCCGAGCCATTGCGGGCGCGCCGCCGAGATCAGCAGCAACACCCACAGCAGTATGAAAGGTGCCTGCTGGCGCCATGCCGGCAGGTTGGCCCGGGCGCGACGCCCGGCAAGGCCTTCCAGGTCGCTGAGGTAGCTGACCTTGAGCGCCGGTTCGCCACTGTCGGCCACCGGCAATACGATGCGCATCAGCCACGGCAAGGGCAACAGGGCGAAGATCCACGGCCAGGCGAACTCAAACATGCTTGCGAATCCAGGTGTCGACAGCCTGGGTCAGGCCGGCGATGGCCTTGTCGTCGAGCTTGCACTCAGGTTTGTAGGCGCCTTCGACCAGCACCATCCAGCGGGTCAGCCCGGCTGCCGGGCAGCGGTTATCGAGGAACGCCAGCCACTTGCGGCCGTTGAGGGTGTGACTCTGGCTGTAGGGATAGTGGTTGCGGCACAGGCGCTTGAGCAAACCGTTGAGTTGCTGCAGCCAGGCGCCGGCCGGCGCACCGTCGTAGGGTTTGGGCATCATTGCCAATTCGGCCAGCGCGGCCAGGCGCACCGGATCCAGCGGCTGCTCGGCACGTACCACGGGACGTTTGCGTGGAATGAAGTGCCGCAGCTTCCACAGGCCCAAACCGATCAGTGGCACCAATAGAAGCAGTAACCACCAGCCCGGTGCCGGAGGCCAGAATTCCACCGGTGGCGGTGATATCAGTGGTTGCAGTTGATCAAGGCTGTTCATCGACCTTTTCCCGGTTTCTGTGGGTTCAGGTATTCGCGCAATTGCTCGACCATCTCGCTCTGGGTGCTCAAAGGCATCATCAGCACCCGTAGTTTTTGTGCGAGCAGTTCCCAGCGGGCGATGCGTGCTTCGGCCTGGGCCCGGTAAGCCTGGCGCAGGTCGAAATTCAGCGTATCGAGTTCCAATTGCGCGCCACGCTCGGCGAAACGTAAAAGGCCAGCGGCGGGCAGGGCATGATCCAGCGGATCGGACACCGGTAGCAGCAGCAGGTCGCAATGACGCGATAACAGGCTCAGCTGTTGCTCGGCGCCTTCCGATAGCGCGCGTTCATCGCAAATCACAATGACAAGGCTGCCAGGACGCGACACCTCCCGCGCCCGGCGCAAGGCAATGCCAAAGGCGTCACGGTCCGGCTCGCCTTCGGTGGTCAGCGACTGATTGACCCGCACCAGCCGGTTGAGCAACTGCAGCAGGCTTTGCTTGCTGCGCCGGGGCTTGATCTCGTAGTGCTCATTGTCGCCATACACCAGCCCGCCGACCCGGTCGTTGTGGCCCAGGGCCGCCCAGCCGATCAGGCTCGCGGCCTGGGCGGCGAGCACTGACTTGAACATCAGGCCCGAGCCGAAAAACAGCCGGCGGCTTTGTTCGACCATGATGAAAATCGGCCGCTCACGTTCTTCGTGGAACAGCTTGGTGTGCGGCTCCTGGGTGCGCGCAGTCACACGCCAGTCAATGGTGCGCACATCGTCGCCGGCCTGATAGACCCGCACCTGATCGAAGTCGACGCCACGCCCGCGCAATTTGGAATGGTGCAGGCCGATCAGCGGGCTGCGTTGGCTCGGCGTGGAAAACAGCTGCACTTCGCGCACGCGATGGCGCATCTCGATCAGGTCGGCGAGGCTGACTCGGATGCCCGGCTCGGGCGGCAGGCTGGCGTTCATCGAGGTCAAGCGACGGCTACGACGTCGAGAATCCGCTGGACCACCCGGTCCTGATCGATGCCAGCGGCTTCGGCTTCAAAGGACAGAATGATGCGATGGCGCAGCACGTCGAACAGCACGGCCTGGATGTCTTCCGGGCTGACGAAGTCACGCCCGGCCAGCCAGGCGTGGGCGCGGGCGCAGCGGTCCAGGGCAATCGAACCGCGGGGGCTGGCGCCGTAGGCGATCCACTCGGCCATTTCCGGATCGAACTTGGCCGGGGTTCGGGTGGCCATGACCAGTTGTACCAGGTATTCCTCCACGGCATCGGCCATGTACAGACCGAGGATTTCCTTGCGCGCGACAAAAATCGTCTGTTGAGTCACCCGGCGCTCAGGCTTCGCTTCGCCGTTAAGCGCTTCGCCACGGGCCTGTTGCAGGATCTTGCGTTCAACCGTCGCGTCGGGGAAGCCGATCTTTACGTGCATCAGGAAGCGGTCGAGCTGGGCTTCCGGCAGCGGGTAGGTGCCTTCCTGCTCGATCGGGTTCTGCGTGGCCATCACCAGGAACAGCGGCGACAGCTCATAGGTGCTGCGCCCGACACTGACTTGCCGCTCGCCCATGGCTTCGAGCAAGGCCGACTGGACCTTGGCCGGGGCACGGTTGATTTCGTCCGCCAGTACCAGGTTGTGGAAGATCGGACCTTGCTGGAACACGAAGCTGCCGGTTTCCGGGCGGTAGATTTCTGTACCGGTTATGTCGGCCGGCAACAGGTCGGGAGTGAACTGAATGCGGTGGAACTGGGCTTCGATGCCTTCGGCAAGTTCTTTGATGGCCTTGGTCTTGGCCAGGCCAGGAGCGCCCTCGACCAGCATGTGGCCGTCGGCGAGCAGGGCGATGAGCAAGCGCTCGATGAGCTTTTCCTGGCCGAGAATCTGCGTTGAAAGAAAGGTTCGCAGCGCCAGCAGCGCTTCACGATGTTCCATCGATGACTGTTCCTGCAAAAGGGTGGCCGAGGACGTAGGAAATACGCCAGGGCTGGGGGCGTTACTTTAATCCATCGCGGGGGGCGCCGACTAACGGCATTTTGCGCAAAGTGCGGGAAATGGTTAGCAATAGTTGTAGGAATTTTCTTCGGGTCGCAGGTGGCGGTGCTCTCTCGGGCCTCTTCGCGAGCAAGCCCGCTCCCACAGAGAGCCGCGTCGTCACTGACGCATGCGATCAAATGTGGGAGCGGGCTTGCTCGCGAAGGCGTCAGTAAGTGCGCTGATATTTAGAGTTGGCTGATATAGGTGCCAGTGCCATCAAGAATATTCTTCAAGGTCAGCTCAACTTCAGCCAAATCCACCATGTCCGGGTCGAAGGTGATCTCCAGCACATCATCCCCATTCAGCACATCGGCATCGGCAGCCGCAATTTCGATCTTCAACAGGGAAGGGCTCAGGGTAACTTTCACGCCATCAAGGGTCGAAGGTTCGCCATCGAGGGTGATTTCCAGCTCGTCTTCATCCGGGTAGCGGCTCATCAGGAACATTTCGCCCTGTTCGCTGTGGCAGCACAGCATGGCCATGTTGTCTTCTTCGTCGTCGCAAGGGTTGACGATCAAGAGGGCGGTTTTCATTTTCATGGGGAATTCCTGGCTTGACGGGCGTGGTTAACGCAGCAAAGGGCGATTCTGCCAGCCCGCGCACATTTCTGCTCGTCCGGGTGTCAGGGGGATGTGTCGTGACCGAGCAAAGTGTTGCTGGTCATTTCTGGTACGGATGTCCCGTAAAACCGGACGGAAATCCGCCATTTTTCTGTGCGAATGCTAGTGTTGTTCGAGGCGCATGCCTTGAGCTGCGTACCGTTGACCGAATATGTCGCAGCACCGCAAGCACGGGCCTTGCCGCACTGGTTAAGCTGCGCAACGGATGAGCACCCGTAAAGACATTGCGCTGCACGCAGCCCAGTCGTTTTTGCAGATGCCCATTCACGGAAGGTGAATGTGACCTGAGTGTCTCGTCCAGCTTCACCCACCTGTCACCCTGTTTCCTCTGCCCGAGAATCAGGAACGGGGTGACGGGTAGCCCCGAACAGGGGCTTTGCACGCGACGCTTCCATCAATAACAAGCCCAAGCGGAGTACCACAGATGGCGTTCTTCACCGCAGCCAGCAAAGCCGACTTCCAGCACCAACTGCAAGCGGCACTGGCGCAGCACATCAGTGAACAGGCACTGCCACAAGTGGCGCTGTTCGCTGAACAATTCTTCGGCATCATTTCCCTTGACGAGCTGACCCAGCGTCGGTTGTCCGACCTCGCTGGCTGCACCCTTTCTGCATGGCGCCTGCTTGAGCGCTTTGATCACGCGCAGCCGCAAGTGCGCGTCTACAACCCCGATTACGAACGCCACGGCTGGCAGTCGACCCACACCGCGGTCGAAGTGCTGCACCACGACCTGCCTTTCCTGGTGGACTCGGTGCGTACCGAGCTGAACCGCCGCGGCTACAGCATCCATACCCTGCAAACCACCGTGCTGAGCGTGCGTCGTGGCAGCAAGGGCGAGTTGCTGGAAATCCTGCCTAAAGGCACCCAGGGCGACGATATTCAGCAAGAATCGTTGATGTACCTGGAAATCGACCGCTGCGCCAACACCGCCGAGCTCAATGTGTTGAGCAAAGAGCTGGAGCAGGTGCTCGGTGAAGTCCGCGTGGCCGTCGGCGATTTCGAGCCGATGAAGGCCAAGGTCCAGGACATCCTGACCAAGCTGGACAACAGCCAGTTCGCCGTCGATGGCGACGAGAAGAATGAAATCAAGAGCTTCCTGGAATGGCTGGTGGGCAACCACTTCACCTTCCTCGGTTATGAAGAGTTCGTGGTCAGCGATGAAGCCGATGGCGGCCATATCGTCTACGACAAGGATTCCTTCCTCGGCCTGACCAAGCTGCTGCGTGCCGGCCTGACCTACGATGACCTGCGCATCGAAGACTACGCCGTGAACTACCTGCGCGAACCGACCCTGCTGTCGTTCGCCAAGGCCGCGCACCCAAGCCGCGTACACCGTCCGGCTTACCCGGACTACGTGTCGATCCGCGAGATCGACGCCAACGGCAAGGTCATCAAGGAATGCCGTTTCATGGGCCTGTACACCTCGTCGGTGTACGGCGAGAGCGTGCGGGTGATCCCGTACATCCGCCGCAAGGTCGAGGAAATCGAACACCGTTCCGGCTTCCAGGCCAAGGCT
The DNA here is from genome assembly GCF_054668325.1 of Pseudomonas sp. S2_F07. Lineage (NCBI taxonomy): Bacteria > Pseudomonadati > Pseudomonadota > Gammaproteobacteria > Pseudomonadales > Pseudomonadaceae > Pseudomonas > Pseudomonas sp. S2_F07. The sequence continues at coordinate 942,965 of NZ_CP162758.1, read as the reverse complement.
CACCTGGGTAAGGAACTGGCACAGGTGCTCGAAGTGCTGCCGCGCGACGATCTGTTCCAGACCCCGGTGGACGAACTGTTCAGCACCGTGATGTCGATCGTGCAGATCCAGGAACGCAACAAGATTCGCGTGTTCCTGCGCAAAGACCCGTACGGCCGTTTCTGCTACTGCCTGGCCTACGTGCCGCGTGACATCTATTCCACCGAAGTGCGCCAGAAGATCCAGCAAGTGCTGATGGATCGCCTGAAAGCCTCGGACTGCGAGTTCTGGACCTTCTTCTCCGAGTCCGTGCTGGCCCGCGTGCAGTTGATCCTGCGCGTCGACCCGAAAAACCGCCTCGACATCGACCCGCTGCTGCTGGAAAAAGAAGTGGTGCAGGCCTGCCGCAGCTGGCAGGACGACTATGCCGCCCTGACCGTTGAAAGCTTCGGTGAAGCCCACGGCACCAACGTGCTGGCCGATTTCCCGAAAGGCTTCCCGGCCGGTTACCGCGAGCGTTTCGCAGCCCACTCGGCTGTGGTCGACATGCAGCACTTGTTGAGCCTCAACGAAAAAAATCCGCTGGTGATGAGCTTCTATCAGCCGCTGGGCCAGGTCTCCGGCCAGCGCATGCTGCACTGCAAGCTGTACCACGCCGATACTCCGCTGGCGCTGTCCGACGTCCTGCCGATCCTGGAAAACCTCGGTCTGCGCGTGCTGGGTGAGTTCCCGTACCGCCTGCGCCACAACAGTGGCCGCGAGTTCTGGATTCACGATTTCGCGTTCACCGCCGCCGAAGGCCTGGAACTCGACATCCAGCAACTCAACGACACCCTGCAGGACGCCTTCGTCCACATCGTGCGTGGCGAAGCCGAGAACGACGCGTTCAACCGTCTGGTACTGACCGCCGGCCTGCCATGGCGCGACGTTGCACTGCTGCGTGCCTACGCCCGCTACATGAAACAGATCCGTCTGGGCTTCGACCTGGGCTACATCGCCAGCACCCTGAACAACCACACCGACATCGCTCGCGAGCTGACCCGGTTGTTCAAGACCCGTTTCTACCTGGCGCGCAAGCTGACCGGCGACGATCTGGATGACAAGCAGCAACGCCTGGAACACGCGATCCTCAGCGCCCTGGATGACGTCCAGGTACTGAACGAAGACCGCATCCTGCGTCGCTACCTGGACCTGATCAAGGCCACCCTGCGCACCAACTTCTACCAGACCGATGCCAACGGCCATAACAAGTCGTACTTCAGCTTCAAGTTCAACCCGCACTTGATCCCTGAACTGCCGAAGCCTGTACCGAAGTTCGAAATCTTCGTTTACTCGCCGCGCGTCGAAGGCGTGCACCTGCGCTTCGGCAACGTGGCCCGTGGTGGCCTGCGCTGGTCCGACCGTGAAGAAGACTTCCGTACCGAAGTCCTGGGCCTGGTAAAAGCCCAGCAAGTGAAGAACTCGGTGATCGTGCCGGTGGGTGCGAAGGGCGGCTTCCTGCCGCGTCGCCTGCCACTGGGCGGCAGCCGTGACGAGATCGCGGCCGAGGGCATCGCCTGCTACCGCATCTTCATTTCGGGTCTGTTGGACATCACCGACAACCTGAAGGACGGCGCGCTGGTTCCGCCGGCCAACGTCGTGCGTCATGACCACGATGACCCGTACCTGGTAGTGGCCGCGGACAAGGGCACTGCGACCTTCTCCGACATCGCCAACGGCATCGCCATCGACTACGGCTTTTGGCTGGGTGACGCGTTTGCGTCCGGTGGTTCGGCCGGTTATGACCACAAGAAAATGGGTATCACCGCCAAGGGCGCGTGGGTCGGCGTACAGCGTCACTTCCGCGAGCGCGGCATCAATGTCCAGGAAGACAACATCACTGTTGTGGGCGTCGGCGATATGGCCGGTGACGTGTTCGGCAACGGCTTGCTGATGTCCGACAAGCTGCAACTGGTCGCGGCCTTCAACCACCTGCACATCTTCATCGATCCGAACCCGGAGCCGGCGTCGAGCTTCGCCGAGCGTCAGCGCCTGTTCGACCTGCCGCGTTCGGCCTGGTCGGACTACGACACCAGCATCATGTCCGAAGGCGGCGGCATCTTCTCGCGTAGCGCCAAGAGCATCGCGATTTCCCCGCAGATGCAAGAGCGCTTCGACATCCAGGCCGACAAGCTGACCCCGACCGAACTGCTGAACGCCTTGCTCAAGGCACCGGTGGATCTGCTGTGGAACGGCGGTATCGGTACTTACGTCAAAGCCAGCAGCGAAAGCCACGCCGATGTCGGCGACAAGGCCAACGATGCACTGCGCGTGAACGGCAACGAACTGCGCTGCAAAGTCGTGGGCGAGGGCGGTAACCTGGGCATGACCCAACTGGGTCGCGTCGAGTTCGGCCTCAATGGCGGCGGTTCCAACACCGACTTCATCGATAACGCCGGTGGCGTGGATTGCTCCGACCACGAAGTGAACATCAAGATCCTGCTGAACGAAGTGGTTCAGGCCGGCGACATGACCGACAAGCAGCGTAATGAGTTGCTGGCGAGCATGACCGACGAAGTCGGTGGTCTGGTGCTGGGTAACAACTACAAGCAGACTCAGGCCCTGTCCCTGGCAGCCCGTCGCGCCTTGCCGCGGATTGCCGAGTACAAGCGCCTGATGAATGACCTGGAAGGCCGTGGCAAGCTGGATCGCGCCATCGAGTTCCTGCCGGCCGAAGATGCAATCAACGAGCGCATCGCCGAAGGCCATGGCCTGACCCGTGCCGAGCTGTCGGTGCTGATCTCGTACAGCAAGATCGACCTCAAGGAGCAGTTGCTGGGCTCCCTGGTGCCGGACGACGACTACCTGACCCGCGACATGGAAACCGCTTTCCCGCCGACCCTGGTGAGCAAGTTCTCCTCGGCGATGCGTCGTCACCGCCTGAAGCGTGAAATCGTCAGCACCCAGATCGCCAACGATCTGGTCAACCATATGGGCATCACCTTCGTTCAACGACTCAAAGAGTCGACCGGCATGAGCCCGGCGAACGTGGCTGGCGCTTATGTGATCGTGCGTGACATTTTCCATCTCCCGCACTGGTTCCGTCAGATCGAAGCCCTGGACTACCAGGTCTCCGCCGACGTGCAACTGGAGCTGATGGACGAGCTGATGCGTCTGGGCCGTCGCGCTACGCGCTGGTTCCTGCGTGCCCGTCGCAACGAGCAGAACGCTGCCCGTGACGTCGCGCACTTCGGTCCGCATCTGAAGGAGTTGGGCCTCAAGCTCGACGAACTGCTGATCGGCCCGATCCGCGAAACCTGGCAGGCGCGTTATCAGGCCTACGTCGAAGCCGGTGTGCCGGAGCTGTTGGCGCGCATGGTGGCTGGCACCTCGCACCTGTACACCCTGTTGCCGATCATCGAGGCCTCCGACGTGACCGGCCAGGACCCGGCGGACGTAGCCAAGGCGTACTTCGCCGTGGGCAGCGCGCTGGACATCACCTGGTACCTGGCGCAGATCAGCGCTCTGCCGGTTGAAAACAACTGGCAGGCCCTGGCCCGTGAAGCGTTCCGCGATGATGTCGACTGGCAGCAACGTGCGATCACCATCTCGGTCCTGCAACAGGGCGACGGCACCCAGGACGTGGAAGCACGGCTCTCCCTGTGGATGGCTCAGAACGAGAGCATGATCGAGCGCTGGCGTGCCATGCTGGTGGAAATCCGTGCCGCCAGCGGCACTGACTACGCCATGTACGCGGTGGCCAACCGCGAACTGCTGGACCTGGCATTGAGCGGTCAAGCGGTAGTGCCTGCCGCTGTCGCCGTCGAGCTGGAACCGGCTGCCTGATCAGGCGTTGAATGAAAAACCCCGCATTGAAAGATGCGGGGTTTTTTTTATTCAAGAGCTTGTGATTGGCTTAAATATAAATCGATGCGTCAAGGATAAGTGTCGCGAGCTTAGTTTAGAACGCATGCCTTTTCAGTATGGTCAAATTGAATTTCACAATATCGCCCACACGATCGTGGAAAAAGGAATGGCGTTCTGGATGTTCATGTATTGATTTTCTGATTATTCTCGCATTGCGTGCTTTCAAGTAGACCGTTGGCGTGTCAGTGCTCAAATCATCCAGCGTGATGATGTTGTGGTCGGCATCCAGCAAGTTGAATGATGTAGTATCCCCTCCGGCGGCTGGAAAAGCACCCAGACAGCCTTCGTCGTTCTTGCTGACATACATGTAGCTATAGGGGGTGCTGAGGATTTGCATGTTGTAATAGTCGTCATAACACCAGAAGTGCACAACTAAGGGGTCTATATTTCCAAAAGAAAAACCAAGGTTTTCCATTCTTTTTGTTATAGGGTTGTACGCTTTCGTGATTTTTGGCGAATAGTCACTTTGAACCGTGAGAATGTTTTTTGGCACGTCTGCATCTTTGAGGAAATTACTACGCAGAACTTCCTGGAGAAAAGTAATGGTGTCGCCGTTGCAGGATACGCGGGCTGTAAATGATCGTTCTTCGTTCTTGTTCATAAATAGTCCATTATTTAAGGTGTGGTGTTCCCCTGTACGGGTGCCCAGAATAATGCCAGTTGCATTTGTGGCGTGGTTGGTAATTGTTTCTTGTGGTTTCGCAGTAGAGTCCGGTTGTCCGGCTTGTGTGTTGTGCAATCTTTATTTAAATGGCTGATGTCCGAATTTTTTAGCGGTCAACAGTTTTGTTTGGTTTAAGAGTTTGCGGTTAATTACGTCGGGAAATTAAAAAGGCCCGAATTCGCGATTCGAGCCGTTTTATTTATAGCCGTACGTTCAGCCATCAGTCAACGGAGAAAAAATGATGGTGAGGGAGCAAGCGCCCTCACCACAGGAAATGATTAAACGATCGGAAAACTGTTGAAGTCCACGGCATTGGCCAGTTGGCTATCGATCAGGCTGATGAAGCCCTGGACTTCCGGGCAATTGAAATGCGATCGCATGGCCGCTTCGGATTGCCAGTGGGCGCTGACGGTCCAGCGATTGGTGTCCTCGGGGCAGCGGTCGACCATATAGGATTCGCAGCCGGGCAATTCACGCAGGGTTTCGACAATCTTCTGCAATTGCTTGCCCAGTTCATCCGAGCGGCCGGCGGCGGCCTGCACCTGTACGGTATTGATCACTTCATGGGACATTGCTCACACTCCTGAATCAGGCCGGACGAATCCTGCTCATTGAGGGATAACGCCTATGCAGGATAGGCCGGGCCCCCGGGACCGCCAATAGCCAATCGCCGGATAAAACCGCATGCCAATCCGTCAGGCCACCTGCTGCAGGATGTCGCGCAAACGGTCCAGGGCGATGTCGATGTCGAGGGTTTCGATGGCGCCAAAACCGAAGAAAAGCCCGGCCCTTGGGGCTTGCTGATAGAAAAAGCTGTCGATGGCATAGAGCCCGACTTCGACTTTTTTCGCCAGTTCGATCACCAATGCAATATCCATCGGCACTTTGCACATCACCACCATGTGGAATCCGGCGGTGGACGGCACCGCCTCCAGCCAGGGCGAAAGATCGCCCGCCATACGCGTCAGGATCCGCTCGCGGCGTCCGGCATAGACCGTATGGCAGCGCCGGATGTGCTTGAGCAGGCAGCCTTCGGCGATGAACTTGGCCAGCGCCCATTGCGGCAGGGTCGAGGTGTGCAGGTCGGTGAGCTGTTTGGCGCGCACCACCGCCTCGAGGATCGCTGGCGGCAGGATGGCATAACCGAGCCGCAGTTCCGGCAACAGGGTTTTGGAGAATGTCCCGACGTACGCGACGATCCCCCGTTCATCCATGCTCTGCAGGGAATCGGTGGGGCGGCCTTCATAGCGGAACTCGCTGTCGTAATCGTCCTCGATGATGATCGCGCCCAACTCATGGGCCTTGGCCAGCAGCGCTTCCCTGCGCGCCTGGCTCATGGGCATGCCCAGCGGGAACTGGTGCGACGGGGTGACATGGATCAGGCGCGTGCCGCGAGGAATCCGGTCCACCACAATGCCTTCGGCGTCCACCGGCACACCAATCACCGTAGCGCCGTGGGTGCCGAACAGCAGGCGCGCCGGCGGGTAGCCGGGGTCCTCCATGGCGACCAGGCTGCCCGGACTGATCAGCACCCGGGCAATCAGGTCCAGCGCCTGCTGCGCGCCGTTGCACACCACCACATCCTCATCCTGACAATTGACCCCGCGGGAGAACGCAATGTGCTGCGCAATGGCGTTACGCAGCGCCGGCAAGCCCTCGGGCAAGCTGTACAAGCCCTTGGAGCCGGCAATCTGGCGCAGTGCGTGAGCGGTGCAGCGCCGCCAGTCATCCTGGGGGAACTGGCCCTTGCTGGTGGCGCCACCAATGAAGTCGTAGCGTAGTGAACCTTCCAGGGTCGGATGACGCAGAAACACCGGCAGGTTGCGCCAGGACTCGATCACCTCGAAGCCGCCAAGCTCGGTGTGGCTCCGTTTACGCTGCACCTTGGACGAGCGTGCGTTGACGTAGGTGCCTTTGCCGACCACCCCGGTGAGGAAGTTTTCGTAGGTCAGCTGGGCGTAGGTATCGGAAATGGTCTTGCGCGAAATACCCAGTTGTTCGGCCAGCAAACGGCTGGGCGGCAGTTGCGTCCCGGCAGTCAGGCGACCGGACTCGATGGCGCTGCGCAGTTGGTTGTACAGCTGGCCGGCCAGGTCCTTGCGGCCGTTGATGACAACATGTAGTTCCATACCGGCGAGGCTCCGGGGCTGTTGAGGCGCGTGTGCGTCGCGCAAGATTACCCCTATCCGCTTGTGGTACAGAAGTTGCGCAGTGGAAAAACCGTCGATTGGCCTGGCGGCGGTGGTCCCCGGGAAAATCGCCTGATTGGATCTGTCATGCCTATGCGCCAGCGACTACCGTGAAGATCACTTCAGGGTTGCACGAGATCGCTCCATGACCCCCCGACTGGATTACTACAGCGCGTCCCCCAAGGCGATGAAAGCCATGATTGCCATGGAGGCCTTGAGCAGCAGCCTGAGCATTGAGCAGGCGCTGCTGCACCTGATCAAGATTCGTGCTTCGCAGCTCAATGGCTGTGCCTTTTGCACCGATATGCACTCGGTGGATGCACGGCGCCTGGGCGAAAGCGACCGGCGTCTGTATTCCCTTGTGGTCTGGCGCGACAGCAACTTTTTCAATCCCCGGGAAAGAGCCGCGCTCGCCTGGACCGAGGCGGTCACCTTGCTCTGCGAAAGCCATGTGCCGGACGATGTCTATGCCCAGACCCGGGAGCAGTTCAGTGAAAGCGAAATGGTCGACCTGACCATCGCCGTTACCACCATCAACAGCTGGAATCGCCTGGCCGTGAGCTTCCGGCAGACACCCAGCGCCTGAGTCATTGTCACAGCAGGTTCATGAAGGATCCGCAGGATGCAATTGTCAGTGTCAGATCGACAGGGAGTCCTCGATGTCATTCATGCAAACCAGCGCCCGCCAGGGAGCTGCCGAGTATCGCGTAGCCATTGATAAAAACGCGTCCTGGCGCCAGCTGGCAGCGGGTATCGACCCGGAACTGGCGCTGTGTTTCACCGTCAGTGCCCGTTGCGGTTGCTTCATGCAGGCCGCCCGCAGTCTCAATATCAAGGCCACCCGCCTGCGCAGGCAACTGGTGCTGCTGGAATCGCAGCTGCAGTGTTCGCTGTTCAGCCATTCCGACAATGGTTTCAGCCTCAGCCGCGATGGCTTGCGCTTGCACGCACAATTGATCGCCCTGGCCCATGAGCGCGATTTGCCGGTGATCGAGCAGCCGTTGATTCGCCTGGCGGTGGCGGATTCGATACTGCATGACATTCTTGGTCGTGACCTGGTTGCACTGCTGCGGCGCAACGCCAGTGTGCGGCTGGACATCATGACCCTCGACAGCGAGTTGGCCTTGCAGGCGGTCAGCGCCGACGTGGTGGTGTGGCTGGGCGAGAGCGGATCGCCGTTACCGGGGCCGAGCTTTGCCATCACCGAACCCCGGCGCCTGGCAGAACTCGATTACCTGCCGCACATTGCCAAGCGCTATTGCCGGGTTGCATCCAGGCCGGAATGCCTGGATGACCTGGCCGATTTTCTCCTGGTGCAATGGCGGCAGGACAGCCAGGTTCAAAGCTTCAGGCCATGGAATGCACTGGTGGATCAGCGCTTGGCCGGGTCGGTGCACTTGCAATCCTGGGAACTGATGCTGGAGATGATTCGTTGCAGTGCCTGCATCGGCCTGCTGCCGCACTACATGAGCCACTTCGACCGCGGGCTGATTGCCTTGCCGGGCCTGTTCGACCAGCCGATGCGGCGTCAGGTGTGGATGGCGGTCAACGCCCATTCCGGGGGCGACGCGCAGGTGCGGATGATCGTCGAATTGATCGAAAACACCTTCAACGAGCGCCGGGAGTGGTTCCAAAGCTGAGCGCTCCCACATTGGTTCTCGCCACAGCCGAAGGTAGCGTTATAGAGTGAACGGCCATGTCTGCTTCAAGGATGATTCACCATGCCAACCACCGAACCTGTCATCACCCTCGAACGTTTCAACGAATCCCATATCGAAGGCATCACGGCGCTGTACAACGATCCGGCAATCGCCCGTCAAACCCTGCAGATGCCGTTTCAGTCCGCCGAACTCTGGCGCAGTCGCCTGGCGCTGGATAACGAACGCCTGGTGAAAGTGGTGGCTTTGCATCAAGGGACGGTCATCGGCAACATTGGCCTGGAGCAGTTCTCACGCATTCGTCGCAGCCATGCCGGCAGTTTCGGCATGGGTGTTGCGGTGGCGTGGCAGGGCAAGGGCGTAGGGTCGAAGCTGCTCGTGACAGCGCTGGATATCGCCGACAACTGGATGAATCTGCAGCGTGTCGAGCTGTCGGTGTATGCCGACAACGAAGCGGCCATTGCCCTGTACCGCAAGTTCGGCTTCGAAACCGAGGGTCTGTTCCGTGATTACGCCGTGCGCGACGGCGTATTGGTGGACACCTTGAGCATGGCGCGCCTGCGTCGCACGCCCAAGGCCGGTTGAGTCAGTCGCCCAGGGCAAACCCCAGACGTACCTCCTGGCTGTTAGTCGCACACCGGCTTCACGCTTCTGCCATGCTCAATATCCGTAGTACCGCTGCAACCAAAGGAACACCGCAATGGACGATGTACAGCAACTGGGTGAAATGCTGCGCCACTACGCAGAAAGCGAAGCGCACAAGAAACAACTGTTCGAGTCCCAGTCCGCGGATTGGGCTGCGCGTATTGGTGAGCTGTTCGATCAGATCGGGCAATGGCTGGAGCCGGTGCAGGCGCCGCACCTGCTGGAGGTGAGCCGCGAAGCCTATGTCGCCTCGGGCCCTAGCGTTCCTGTCGAGACATCGACATTCAAGACCGAGAAGCTGTCCATTGTGATTGCTGGCAGAGCAGTGGAGTTTGTCCCGGAAGTGATGGGGGCGGGGGGGCAGATTTCATTGGCGGTGATGGGTTTGACCGCTGCGCGTTTCGGCAGTGTCTCGCTGGTTTGCCAGCCACCTTCCAATAGCTGGCAATGGCGCAAGACCAACGGTTTGAAGGACCCGGATGTGTTTCCCTTCGATGCGAACTTTCTGGCGCAGCAGTTGCAGGGTTTGATTCCCCGGGATCGCGGTTGAGCCTTTGATCAACGACACATGACCCTGTAGCTGGCTTGCCTGCGATGGCGGAGAGTCAGGCGATATTGATGTTGAATGGACCGGCCTCATCGCGAGCAAGCTCGCTCCCACAGGGTTTGTGTCGTACCCAAATGTTGTGGTCGACACCGAACCTGTGGGAGCGGGCTTGCCCGCGAAGACGTCAGTGTTGCCGATAGAAAGCACTGATCAGACAGCGCTTTCAGCCCGGTTTCATTTCAACGCCGGATCCCCCATGTTCATTTTCTTCCAGCCCTGCAACAGCACCTGCGCCTTTGGCTCCTGGCCGTTGTCCAGGTAGTACTGGATCAACGACAAGCGGGCATTGCGGTTGGACGGTTGTTCTTTCAACAGCCGTTCCAGTTCTGCGCACGCCTGGTCAATCTTGCCGCTGTCATGCAGGGCCACCGCCAGCACATAGCCGAATTGTCCGCTCTGTGGTTCCAGTTGCGCGGCCTTGCGCAGGTACGGCATGGCCTGGGCGGCCTGGCCCGCACGAATCAGCGCCAGGCCCTGGGTGTGTTGCAGCAGGCCTGAGTCGGGGTGGTCCTTGAGGCTTTGCGCCAGCAGGGCATGGGCTTCCTGGCTGCGACCGTTGGCCTCCAGCCACTGCACCAGGGTGACCAGCGCCGGGTAGAAGTCCGGATCGCGCCGCAGGGCTGTACGCAGCAAAGCTTCGACTTCGGCGCTGCGGCCATCGGCCTGATAGAGCATGGCCAGGTTCAGGTTGGCCTCTGCACGCTCGGCCAGGTTTTTTTGCACCGCCTCGTATTCGGCAATGGCGGCATTCCAGCTGTCCTGGGCGCTGCCCAGGCCATTGCGTGCCAGGCTGAGCAGGTCCCGGGCGACGGCGATGCGCACGGCCCGCACCGGGTCGCTCAACAACGGGGTCAGCAATGGTGCACGCTCTGCTGGCGGCAGGAACGCGCTGATCGCTCGCACCGCGCTCTCGCGGACTTGCGGCGCCGGATTACCCAGGTCCTTGGTGGCCAGTTTCAACGCCTGTTCGCTGGGGTACGCCGGCAGTTCGGCCAGCAGTGTCGCGCGCTGGATCGCCGGCAGGTTGCTGCGTTGCAATTGCTCGAACAAGGCCTCGGCAGCGCCGGCCTGACCGTTGCGAATCAGCCACAGGCTTTCGTCGTAGCGAGGGGCCTGTACCGCGCTGGCGTTGGCGGTGTTCCACAGCTTGAACTGCTCGGTGACCTTGTCGCCGGCCTTGCCTTGGTGGCAGGTCAGGCAGGCGTCAGGCGTCCCCAGTTTTTTCGCCCGTTCGGGGTTGGGGATGCTGAAGCTGTGGTCATGTCGGAAGTCGTTGCCCATGTAGAACTTGCCGGGCATGTGGCAATCCACGCACTGCGAACCCGGCTGGCCCATGGTGTGGCGAGTGTGTTCGATGGAATCGTAGTTTTTTGCTTGCAGGCCCTTGCCATCGACACCCTCCACAGTGGTGTTGCCGGCGGTGTTGTGGCATTGCAGGCACACACCGTTGCCAGGCGCTTTCAACTGCGTGCTGTGGGGGTTGTGGCAGTTGCTGCAACGCACGCCCTTATCGAACATTTTGCTCTGGGCAAAGGAGCCGTGTTCGAACACTTCATCCTTGATCTTGCCGTCCAGCGCGTACAACTCGCGGGTCAGGACGCTCGGCAGGTAGTCGTCCATCAACCGCTTGCCGACCGTGTAGCCATCGTCCAGGGGCGCGCGGCGCGAGTGGCAGCGGGCGCAGGTTTCGTTTTCGACGGTGGCGTTCTTGTCCTTGAGATCGACGGCAAACCCGGCATGGATCAGGTCGGTTTTCTTCGCGGTCCATTCCAGGTGACTGGACGCCGGGCCATGGCAAGCCTGGCAGCCGACGCCGAGGCTGTTCCAGTGGCTGTCGAAGGTGTTTGTCGCCGCATCGAAATTGCGCTTGTAACCGGTGGTGTGGCACTCGACGCACATGAAGTTGGCGTTCTGGCTCGGTTTACTCCAGTGCAGCGGGTTCTTGAAGGTCACGCCCTGGCCCGGATAGAGGTGGAACCAGCGGTGCTTCTCGGTATCCCAGGCCACGGCGAGGGCCTGCAAGCGGCCTTCGCCGACCTCGATCAGGTATTGTTGCAAGGGGGCGATGCCAAAGGTATAGGCCACCTTGAAATCGGCATTCTTGCCATCGATACCCGGCGTGTTGACCCAGAATTCGTCGCCTTTGCGCGAGAACACCGTGGTCTCCTTTTCGGCCTTGAAGGTGACGTTGTTGAAGTCGCCGAGCAGAGTGTCCGCGTTGGCTTGCTGCATCGCCAGTTGGTGATGGGAGCCTTGCCAGTCCTTGACCTGCTCGCCGTGGCAGCCCTGGCATTGTTGCTCGTCGACCATTTTCGCGGGTGCGACGGCGACCGGTTGCGGTTTGGCCGGTTGCACGGCAGGGGCGCTGACCGGGACTGGCTTGAGCTGCGTCGGTGAGTTGTCCAGCAAAAACCAGCCAATACCCGCCACAGCCAGCAGCAGGATGCCGATGGTGACAGGGAACAGGTAACGGTTGATCAGGGTCGGTTGCGAATCAGGGTTTGGGGTTGCAGCTTTATTTTTATGGTTCGGCATTACGACTTCCATGGTCCAGGTGCGATTGCCGTCAGGGCGCGTTCAGGCTGGGTGCAGCTTTGCCGGATGGCCGGTGTGTGTCAAATGACATTGTTTCGAGGCTGATGGCCTCTTCGTCGGAACGCCGCCCGGAGCAAGCCCGCTCCCACAGGGTTTGGTGTTGTTCACAGCAATTGAGTACGACACAACACCTTGTGGGAGCGGGCTTGCTCGCGAAGGCGGCCGCCAAGGCGCCACATCACTCCCCGACAAACCACCGGTAATACGGATTCCCGGAATCCCCGCGCATCACCTCGCGCATCTCCCGGGCCCAGGCGTCACGATTTCCGTTGTAGGCATGCAGGCTCGCCCGATAGAACTGCATCAGGCGTTGTTGCTGGGTGTTCATGCGCTCGATGAACCCGGCGTCGGCGTTCAACACGGCTGGCGGCTGGTGCAAGTCGAGCAGGGCGGGCAATACGCGGCTGATCTCTTTCGAGCGAACCCAGGGCGCATATTCAATCTTCGGCTGATCGTCCGTCACCGGTTGCGCATCGCCAGCGAAGCGTTCCAGCCCCGCGCGGTCAGTCACCCAGGTGGCAAGCAACGCCGCGGCCGAGCCGACGCCGACATCCTGCAAGGCGCTGCGAACGCTGTCCTGCTGGAAGCGTGCGCTGATCTTCGCCGCATCCAGTTCAATCGGCTCCATCGAACCCACCAGCAGCATCTCGTGGAATTCGCTGGTCCACAGGGTCGCGTACGGGAACACGTCGAGGAAGCTGCGCACCAGTGAGCGCGAGTCGTCGATGTTCTGCGTTGGCAGCGGCAGCCATTGGGCAACCAGGCCTTGTTTGTGCAAACGGCTGGCGGCCAGTTGGTAGAAGTCCCGGGAGTACAGGTTGACCACGCCGGCAGCGGAAGGGGGTGGCGGCTCGAGGGTGATCAGGTCGTAGTGCTGCGGATTGCGCAGCAGTTCCTGGCGACCGTCACGCAAGCGCACATCGACCCCCGGATCGGCCGCGGCATTGAAATTGCCCTTGAACAAGGGGGCCGCCTTGACCACCGAAGGCAGCAGTTCGGCGACCACGCGATGTTCCAGGCCGGGGTAGCGGGTCAGGGCGCCCGCGGTGATGCCGGTACCGAAACCGATCACCAGTGCCGAGCGCGGCTCACCGTTGTGGATCAACAGGGGCAGCAGCGCCTGGATCCGCATGTAGCGCAGGGACGGCATGGCGTCGCCGGTATTGGACACGCCCTGGATGTACAAACGCTGGAACGCTCTTTCGCCCTTGCCCTGGGTGACCACGGCGACGGTGCCGCCACGGCCTTCTTCGTAGAACGTCAGCGTGCCATTGCGCGCCCCCGGCAGCAGGCTTGCGAGCTTGTTGACCGGCGTGAACACGGCAAGTGCCAGCGACACCAGGCCAATGGCAACCACCGCCTGACGCCTGCCTTTTTTCACGCCATGGCCCTTGCGCACGGCGAGGCAGGCGATAGCGGCGGCGACCATCGCCAGCAGTCCCAGGGTTCGCACCAGACCCAGCATCGGGATCAGGACAAAGCCGCAGAGCATCACGCCGACAATCCCGCCAAGGGTATTGAACGCGACGACTTCGCCGACATTACGCCCCACCTGTTCGCCGCCGACGCTCAAGCGCAGGGCCAACGGGAACGCCGCGCCCAGCATCAGGGTCGGTACAAACACGATGCTCAAGGCAGCCACGGCAAAGCGCGTGCTCATGCCCGCCAGTTCACTGCCGCCCAGTGACAATACCCAGCTTTCCGCCAGGGTTTGTGCAATCACCAGCCAACGTCCGAGCAACGCTACTTCCAGCAAGGCAATCGCGCCGGCTGCGGCAATCAGCAGACCGAACACTCCCCAAGGATCGCGCAGGCGATCGACCCGACGGGCCAGCAGCATGCTGCCCAGGAACAACCCGGTGAGGTAAGTCGCCAGCACCACGGCAAAGGCGTAGGTGCGGGTGCTCATGAATTGCACGATCGATTGCGACCACACCACTTCGTAGCCCAGGGCCACGCCACCGGCAATGGAATACAGCCACAGGGCCAGGCGGTCGGGGGCTTTTTCACTGTGATGTTTCACCGGGGCATCGACGGGGGCCACGCGCTGGCGCTGGAACCACAAGGCCCCTGCGGCGGCCAGCAGGTTCAGCATGGCGGCGGCCAGCGCGCTGCCGCGCACGCCGAGGGTGGCAATCAGCAAGAACGCAGCGAGCAGGGTGCCGGCAATGGCCCCGGCGGTGTTCGCCGCGTACAGCTGCCCGCCGGCCTTGCCCAGGTGTTGCGGGTCAGTGGCCAGGGAGCGAACCAGCACCGGCAGGGTGCCGCCCATCAACAGCGCGGGAATGCCCACCAGCGCGAATGGCAGCACCCAGGCCAGCAAACCCACGTGTTCTTCCAGCCAGGCAAAGGGGCTGGCCGCCAGGCTCATGGCGAAGGTCGCGCCGACACCGAGCACCGCCACCAGCACTTCCAGCCCGGCGTAGAGCACAACCGGTTGCTGCATCCGGTCCGCCCAGCGGCCGAACAGCAAGCCGCCCAGGGCCAGCCCGGCAAAAAAAGCGCTGATCCCGGTGGTGATGGCATAGACCTCGACACCCACCACCAGCGACAGTTGCTTGATCCACAGCACCTGATACACCAGCGCGGCGGCGCCGGAGACAAACAGCAACAGGGCGGGGATCAACAGCGCCGGGGAGGCGACTTGAGGGGCAGGTATGGCCGACGACTTGCTGGCGACACGTGAGGTCATTGCGGATTGCCTTGTTCCAATTCGAAATAGCCTGTGACTGCACCGGCCCTTCGCGAGCAGGCTCGCTCCCACATTTGCAATGCAGTCCCTGTGGGAGCGAGCCTGCTCGCGAATGAAGTCGATGCGGTCACAGATCGAAAATAAGTCCGCTCGCCAATGAAGGCGAGCGGCGGTCCAGCGGTCTTACTGTGCAGCTTTCATTTTTTCAGCGATTTTGGCGTCTACCGCAGCACGGATCTGGTCGATGCTGAAGCTGGCCGGTCTCTGGCTAGGTGGATACTCGATGAAGGTCTGCAGGAACGTCGCCGATTTTTCGACGGCTACAGCCGCCAGGTAGACGTTCTTGGTTTGCCAGTCGTAATACTGATCGGACACCACGTCGGCACGTTCATACGGGTCCATACGCAGGTTGAAGATCTTCGGTACGCGCAAGCATACGAAGGGTTCGCTCCAGACCTTGAAGCCGCCGGGTGCGCGCTGTTCGCAGAACACGGCTTTCCAGTTGTCGAAACGCATCGACACCAGCACGCCGTCATCGTTGAAGTAGTAAAACTCCTTGCGCTCACCCTTGGGCGCCTGGCCGGTCAGGTAGGGCAACTGGTTGTAACCGTCCAGATGCACCTTGAAGTTGGTGCCGCCGGAAGTCGGTGCCCAACCCTTGAGCAGCTTGGTTTTCACGTCGGCATCGCCAGCGGCGGCCAGCAAGGTCGGGAACCAGTCCATGCCCGAGAACATCTCGTTGGACACTTCGCCCGGCTTGATCTTGCCCGGCCAACGCACAATCGCCGGTACCCGGTAGGCGCCTTCCCAGTTGGAGTTCTTCTCGTTACGGAACGGCGTGGTTGCCGCGTCCGGCCAGGAGAACTGGTTCGGGCCGTTGTCGGTGGTGTAGACGACGATGGTGTTGTCGGTGATTTTCAGGTCATCGAGGGTTTTCAGCAGTTTGCCGACGTCGCCGTCGTGCTCGATCATGCCGTCGGCGTAATCGTTGCCGGGCATGCCGCTCTGGCCCTTCATCGACTCGCGCACGTGGGTGAACAAGTGCATGCGGGTGGTGTTCATCCAGACGAAGAACGGCTTGTCCGCCTTGGCCTGCTTCTCGATGAACGCTTGCGCCGCGGCGGTGGTTTCGTCGTCGATGGTTTCCATGCGCTTGGTGTTCAGCGGGCCGGTGTCTTCGATCTTGCCATCGGCAAAGCTGTGGATCACGCCGCGCGGCGAGTAGGCCTTGACGAATGCGGGGTCGTCCTTGGGCCAGTACGGACGCTCGGGTTCTTCTTCGGCGTTGAGGTGATACAGGTTGCCGAAGAATTCGTCGAAACCGTGGTTGGTCGGCAGGTATTCATCCTTGTCGCCCAAGTGGTTCTTGCCGAACTGACCGGTCGCATAGCCCTGGGACTTCAGCGCCTGGGCAATGGTGATGTCGCGTTTTTGCAGGCCGACCGGGGCACCCGGCATCCCGACTTTCGACAGCCCGGTACGTAGCGCCGACTGTCCGGTGATGAATGTCGATCGGCCGGCGGTGCAACTGTTCTCCGCATAGTAGTCGGTGAACATCATGCCTTCTTTGGCAATCCGGTCGATGTTTGGGGTCTTGTAGCCGACCACGCCCATCGAATAGGCGCTGATATTGGTCTGGCCGATATCATCGCCGAAGATCACCAGAATGTTGGGCTTCTCAGCGGCCCCGACGGTTGCCGAAAAGGCCATGACCGTTGTCGCCACCAGGGCGAGTTTCGGTATCCACTTACGTATGCGAGTCATCTGACTGGCTCCTTATGCTTACTTGCGTCGCGTACTGCGACAAACGTTTATTGCGGTCCTGCGTTACGTCTTCTTTTTATTGCGCTTGCTCGGGTGTGGCGGCATCGAACGGGTAGATCCGGGCCCATTCGGATGCCATGTCGACGACTGTCCAGCCACGTTTGTTCGCTTCGTCCAGGGCTTTGTCCAGGCGACCGATCTGTGACTGCCGGTCGTATGCCCATTCGCGCTTGGCGTCGGTGTGATGCACCAGGCCCATGAAGCGTTTGCCGGGACCGGCGGCGGTCCACTGAAGCATTTGCTGGTCGCCGTCGGAGTTGCCAAAGGCGAGGATTGGCCGACGACCGATCACCGCATCGATGCTGACCGGTTTGCCCGGACCATCGTCGTTGTGGGCCAGTTTCGGCGTGCGCAGGATCGAGGCCTTGCCATCCTTGTAGTCAAACGTTGTGACGAATGTAGTGCCGATGACCTGCTCGGGAGGAATGCCATAGACCTTCTCGGCGAAGGCACGCATGAACCCGGTGTCCCCGCCGGAGACGATGTAGGTCTTGAAGTCCTTGCCGCGCAGGTAGTCGAGCATTTCCAGCATCGGCTGGAAGACCATCTCGGTGTACAGCTTGCCGGTTTTCGGATGACGGGCCTGGGTCAGCCAGGTCTTGGCGTCGTCATCGAAGGCTTCGGTGGTCATCCCGGTGTGGGTGGCTCCGAAAATTTTCATCATGCCTTCAAGGCCACTGGCGGCCAGGGCCTTGTGATCGTTTTCCAGCACGGCCTTGAACGGCTGGGTGGTTTTCCACTCAGGGTGTTGCGCCGCTGTACGCTTGACTTCCTCGAGGGCGAACAGCAATTCGAAGTACATCGGCTGCTCGCTCCACAAGGTGCCGTCGTTATCGAACACGGCAATGCGCTCCTCGGGCTTGACGAAGTCCTTGCTGCTTTGATCGGTGACTGTCTGCACGAATTCGATGATCTGCTTTTTCGACGGCCCGTCGTTCCACGAGGGTAGCGGCTCGGCCGCTTGCACCAGCAGCGGCAGGCTCAAGGCCAGGGTCAGCAGGAAACCGAAGGCGCGATGATGGCGTAGCGATGTCGAATTCGTCATGGAAAGTCCTTCTCGTAAACGGGGTTGAGCGGATGCAGTGCACAAGAGACTGATTCTCTGTTGCGTCCCGCCTGACTATGCAGCGTAGACAAGGATTCCCCGATTTGGCGCAAGGCTTGCTCTTTGTCCGGTTCGCGGCCATAACAGGCGCGCAGGAAGGTTTGCAGGCGCGGGCCGAGGCCGGTCAGTTTCAGGCCGTGGCGGCTGCGCCGGGTCCACAGGTACAGGGCGCTGAGTTGCGCCGGTTTGCCCTCGATTTGTGCCGGGATCTGCCGCCACGCGTATTCGGCGGACTCGAGCCAGGCGGTGTGGCGGGCGCGGCGTCGGGCTTGCCATTTGAGGTGTGCGCGGCGTACGAGCGGGCGACTGAACCAACCGAACGCCACCCCCGCCAACACCAGTGCCAATAGCCCGAACCAGTGCCCGGAAAGGTGCAGGCGATTGTGCTGGCCGAGTTTTTTCAGGTCTTCGGTGATGGAAAATACCGGCTTGTAAGCGCTGTTGGCCGCCGCGTCGAAGGTCACGGCAGGCACCGTGGCCGTGCGGGTTTGCTGACTGCTGGCATCCCACCATTTCAGTTCGACGGAGGGCAGGCTGTAGTGACCTTCGGTGTCGATTCGATAAGTCACGCTGTCGATGCGCTGGCCGCCATTGAAGTTGCCGCGACCGTCATCCAGATTGCGGATTTGCGGTGCTTTCGGGTAGAGGCTCAAGCCCTTGATGTTGTCCAGCGTCGGTGTCGGCAGTGACATGGCCAGGGCACCGTCGGCCTGCAAGGTCAGCTCCCGGGTGATGCTGTCGCCGACCTTGAGCGGCGTGGCCGAATGGATGGTCTTCTGGGTAAACCGCAGCCCTTGGGCCACCAGCACCGACTCGCCGGGCTGGAACCCCGGAGGTTGTGCGGCGTTGAAATGCAAGGGCAGGCTTTGGGCACTGAGTTCATGGCTGGCCTGACCCGGTGTGGCTTGTACCGTCAGTGCCGGAATGTCGAAGCCCTGGGCCAGGTTCGGGGTGATCAGGTAGCTGTAGCGCATGCCGCTGAAGGATTGACCGTCGAAGGTCTGGTTGATGTGCTCGGCATGGCCGTCCGGTGGCATCACCAAGGCGCCGGGCAGTTTCAGGTCGGGCAGGGTGGGGGCGCTGGTGAACCAGGAGTCGGTGAAGACATCGAGTTGCAACTTGACCAGGCTGCCGACCATGACGGGATCGGCGGGTTGCAGGCTGGCCTGGACTTTCAGTTGAGGGTCGGCGGCGAATGTGTTGAGGCTGATCAGGCCGATGAGCAGGGCGCCGAGTGTTGTGGTGATTGATCGGGCCCTTTCGCGAGCAAGCCCGCTCCCACACTGGATTTGTGTGCACCACCGCCCCCCTGTGGGAGCGGGCTTGTCTCCGGGCGGCGATCCGACGAAGGCCGCGACACGGTCTACCAGACTGTATGTCATGGTTTGACCCCCGCCTGATCCTGCAAGCTGAATTTCTGCTTGAGAAATTTCGCCGGCGATGTGGTGAGGTTCTGCAGCCATTGCTCATCCGAGGCCGCTTGCCGGGTTTCCACTTTTTTGCTTTGGCCTTTACCCGGCGCCTTGTCCATCTTGATTTCGTCGGGTTTGACCTCTGGCGTGTTTTTCTCGGCGCTTTCAGTGTCCTTTTCCAAGGCTATGGCCAGGGCCAGGTTGGCTGTGGCTTCCGGGAATTGCGGCTGCAATTTCAGCGCTTGGGTATAGGACGCAATGGCCTGATCGAACTTGAAGCGGCGCACGTAGATGTTGCCCAGGTAGAAATACGCCTGCGGTGTGTCGAGCCGCGCGAAGCTGGCCAGTGCCAGGTCGAAATCGGCCGCGTTATAGGCGGCCACGCCTTTCCAGTACGGATCGACGAACAGCGCCGCCGCCTGAGGGTAGTGCTCATGTTCGAAGGCCCAGCGACCTTGCTGGTCGCGGGTGAAAAAGGCATCGGTCAGCGCGTTGGCCTGGGCCGGCGCCGGTTGCAGGCCCAAACCCACCGCCAGCAGTAGTGCGGCCATCCAGTTCAGGCTCCAGCCCCTGCGCACGCTGAAGAAGGCGATCAGCAACAGCGGCCAGCACAGCCAGTAACCGGCGTCTTTCCAGTGCAGTTCGCGCTGTTCGTCACTGGCTGCCTGGAAGTGTTGCTCGGCGTGCAGTTCGATCCAGTCCAGATCGTCATCGTTGAGGGTCAGGCTGCCCAGCGGTGCATCCAGCGTTGAGGCAAGCTGCTTGAGGGCGTCCTGATCGAAACTGCCGAGTTGCGGACGACCGTTACTGTCGGTGCGTGGCTGGCCGCTGGCATCGCGGATGATCCCGACGTCGCTGCTGCCAGCGGCCAATATCAGCACTTGCAGCGCACTGTCCGCCAGTTGCTTGTCCAGCCCGGCCAGTGCCGAGGTGTCGGCGCCATCGGTGATCAGCAGCAGGGTGCCGGGGGTTTTCTCGGCGGCGAGCAGGCGCTTGGCCTGATCGATGACCGCGCTGACATTTTTCCCCGGTTTGTTGATCAAGTCGGTGCTCAGGGCCTGAATGAACGTATCGAGCAGCGCCGGGTCGTCGGTGGCGGGCAACACCAGGTGGGCACTTCCGGCGTAGGCAATCAGCGCATTGCGCGAACCGGCGCGGCGCTGGATCAAGTCGTGGAGCTTGTGCTTGACCGCTTCCAGGCGACTGGGTGGAACATCGCTGGCGTCCATGGAGGGCGAGAGGTCGACGGCGATGATCAGCGGCGCACGGTTTTCCAGAAAGTCCGGCCGATCCTGTTCCCAGGTCGGCCCGGCGGCGGCGATGGCGCCCAGTACCAGCAGCGCACACACCAGATGCACCGGACGCAGGCGTTGCCGGTCCTGCGGGGTGATCAGCAGATGGGGCAGCAGGTGCGCGGCGATGTTGCTGCGCAAGCGCCGTTGCAGGTCCTGGTTGCGCCGCCACAGCATCGGCAGCAATGCGCCGAACACCGCGAGCAACAGCCACAGGGGGCGCAGGAAATGGAAATCGCCGAGGTTGATGTCCATGTCAGGCCTCCTGCCGTTGACGGGCGAGCATCAGCCGTGGAAGCAACAGGGCGCCCAGGTGGTATAGCGCCAGCAGTGCGATGGCCGCGCCCAGCGGCCACCAGAACAGATCACGTTTTGGCTGATGGCTGAGGGTTTTCACCTGATGCGGGGTGAGTTTGTCGAGGGTGCTGTAGACCTGATCCAGGGCGTTGCGGTCTTCGGCGCGGAAGAAGCGTCCGCCCGTGGCCTGGGCAATGTCCTGCAAGCCTTGCAGGTTGACCTTGGCTTCACCCTCCGCATTCGGGTCGCCGATGCCAATGGTGTGAATCACCACGCCTTTGGCCGCAGCCATGGCGGCCGCGTGATCAGGGGTGATGGCGCTGCTGGTGTCGTTGCCGTCGGTAAGCAGGATCAGCACTTTTTCCTGCTCGTGGGCCTGGTCCAGCAGTTTCAGGCTCAGGCCGATGGCGTCGCCGATGGCGGTGTTGGGGCCGGCCATGCCGATGCCGGTGTCGTCCAGCAGCAGTGACAGGCTGGGGTGGTCCAGGGTCAACGGCGCCTGTGGATAGGCACCGGTGCCGAATACGATCAGTCCGATTCGATCGTCTTTACGTTTGTCGATGAACCCGTGCACCACTTCCTTGACCGCGGCCAGGCGATTGATTTTCTGGCCATTGGCGTCGGTGAAATCGGTGGTTTCCATCGACTGGGAAATGTCGATGGCCAACATCAGGTCGCGCACCGGCTGCTGGCGTTCGATGGGTTTTTCCACCAACACCGGCCGACTCGCCGCCACCAGCAGCAGCGTCCAGACCAGCAGGTTCAGGAGCAACAGCCAGCGGTTGCTGCGGGTGCCAGCCTG
Source organism: Pseudomonas sp. S2_F07 (assembly GCF_054668325.1). NCBI lineage: Bacteria > Pseudomonadati > Pseudomonadota > Gammaproteobacteria > Pseudomonadales > Pseudomonadaceae > Pseudomonas > Pseudomonas sp. S2_F07. Next base: position 921,298 of record NZ_CP162758.1, on the reverse strand, counting down.
GCTCGGTGCCTGGCCGACAGCACGGCTCATCGCCCCGAAAAACGGCACTCGCACGGCACTTCGCGCCTCACGGTAATCGGGCAGGTAGCGATAGGCGAGCCACGGCAGCGGCAGCAGGATCAACAGCCAGGGGTAATCAAGCTGCCACATGATGTCGCTCCACCCAGGTTTTGCAGGCACTGAACAGCTGCAGGCGCTGTTCAGTGGGCATGGCCCGCAATGTTGCGTCGGGGGCGTAGGCCAGCAGCGAGAGTTGTTGGCTGAAGTCGGCGGGTAGGGGCTGTTTACTGTGCCGCTGCAAAAACGCCTGCCAGTCTTCGTTCCCCAACGCCGCAGGAGACCCCTGTGGGAGCGAGCTTGCTCGCGAAGAGGCCATTGCATTCAATATTGATGTCGACTGACAGGACGCCTTCGCGAGCAAGCCCGCTCCCACAGGTTTCGCGTTCGGCATAGAGATCGCGACCCGCTTGAGCAACTCCGGAAGCTCGCGCAACGCACTCAGGTCATTGCTGCGCTGCTGCAGTTCCTCCAGGCGCATTAACGCCTCGCGCCGATAGCGATCGCGCCGCCATTGCCAGTAGCGCCGCGCACCAAGCACCACCAGCGTAACGATCAACAGCGCCAGCAACGCCCACCAACCCCAGGTTTGCGGTGCGTAACTGACCGGCGCCGGCAGTGCCATTTCCTTGAGTTGGTCGATGCTCGGGATGGCGGGGTTCATCGGCGCCCTCCGGTAAACTTGCCCAGCTCGGCTCGCAGTTGTTCGTGGGCTGGTGTAGCCGTGCTGAACATCATCAACGGCACCTGGCTGCGGCGCAGCAAGGTCGCGACGTCCTTGAGCCGCCCGCCGAGAAAGTCCCCGAGGGGTTGATGCACTTGTTGCCGATCCACCGCCAGCTCCACCTGTAATTGCCCCTGGGTGACCAGCACGCGGCCGTTTTTCGGCAGGTTCAGCGCCAGCGGGTCGTATACCTGCATGGCAATCACATCGTTGTGCGCAGCCAGTTGCCGCATCAGTTTTAAGGTGCGTTCGCCGGCTCCGGCGAAGTCGCTGACGATGCAGATCAGGTGATCGTGACCGGCCACGGCCAGGCAATGCTGCAGGACCTTGTCGAGCTGGTCTTCGCCTTCGGCGTCCGGGTTGGCGGCGTTGAGTGCCTGGTTTTGCTGGGCGATGCGGCTGCACAGCGCTTCGATCCGTTTGCGGCTGCGCAGCGGGGCGATGCTGTCGATGCGTTGATCGTTGAAGACCAGTCCACCGACGCGGTCGCCGGCGTTGAACACCATCCATGCCGCCAGGGCGCCGAGTTCGGCGGCGACGGCGGATTTGAAGCTGCGTTGCGAGCCAAAGAACATCGACATGCGCTGGTCTACGAGGATCAGGGCCGGGCGGTCACGCTCTTCGGTGAATGTCCGCACCACCGGTTTGCCGGTGCGCAGGGACGCGCGCCAGTCGAGGTGGCGCAAATCGTCCCCCGGCTGATAGCGGCGCAGTTCATCGAAGTTCAGGCCCCGGCCACGCAAACGCGAAGCGTGGTTACCGGCCAGGATGCTGCCCTGGGGCTGACGCGCCAGAAAACTCAGGTCACGGGCCTTGAACTCCAGGGCCATCAACTGTGCCAGAGAGACATACACCAGGCCGTCGGCGCGGTTCATGGACATCAGGCTGGAATCGCCACTTTATCGAGCAGGCGGTCGAGCACCTGATCGGCGCTCACGCCGTCGGCCACCGCGTCGTAGCTCAGTTGCAGACGATGGCGTAGCACCGGGTGCACCACGGCGCGGACGTTGTCCGGAGAAACGAAATCCTGGCCCTGCAACCAGGCGTCGGCCCGGGCACAGCGGTCCAGACCGATGCCGCCACGAGGGCTGGCGCCGATGCTGATCCAGCGCCCGAGGTCGGCGTCGTAATCGGCCGGGTGGCGAGTGGCATTGATCAGGTCGATCAGGTAGCGGTCGATGGCCGGGGAGACGTGCACGGCGCTGACTTCACGGCGCGCGGCGAACACCACGTCCTGGGACAGGGAGAAGCCCTGCACGGCAGCGGTCTTGGCGCCCAGGGCCTGTTCTTCTTCGCGCAGCAGGCGCAGTACCTGGCTTTCGTTTTCCGCGCTCGGGTAATCGAGCAGCACTTTCATCAGGAAGCGGTCCATCTGCGCTTCCGGCAGCGGATACGTGCCTTCCTGTTCGATCGGGTTCTGGGTGGCGACCACGATGAACAGGTCCGGCAGCGCATGGCTGTTGCCGGCCACGGTGATCTGGCGTTCTTCCATGGCTTCGAGCAACGCCGCCTGGACCTTGGCCGGCGCACGGTTGATTTCATCGGCGAGTATCAGGTTGCCGAACAGGGGGCCTGGCTGGAAGCGGATTTCGTTCTTGCCTTCGACCTGATGCAGCACCTCGGCGCCGGTGATGTCCGATGGCAGCAAGTCCGGGGTGAACTGGATGCGGCTCATCTTCGCGTCCAGGTGTCTGGCCAGTGACTTGACCGTGCGGGTCTTGGCCAGGCCGGGCAGGCTTTCGAGGAGCAGGTGCCCGTTGGCCAGCAAGCCGACGAGCATCTGTCGGATCACCTGGTCTTGGCCGAGCACCGCTTCGGCGATGCTGGCTTGCAGGGCATTGAGGTCGTTGAGTGCGCTCATGGGGTCTCCTAGAAAAACGCCAGGGTCATGTTGACGCTGAATCCATTGCCTTCAGGGCGGTTTTTGGTGTCGAACTCCGGCACCCAGCGCGCATTGAAGTTGGCCTGGGCGTCGGCGAATTTGCCGGTCCAGCCCACTGTCGGGCCCGCACCCACGGAACGTCCGCGGAAGCCGCTGTCGGCACCCGACCCCGAGTCATCGGTGATCTGCTGGATGTAACCGGCGGCGATACCGGCGTTCCAGCCGTTGCCAAAACCGTGGGTCCACAGCGCATCGAGGGTGTAGATATCGCCGTTGCGATAATCGGTGGCGTCGTTCTCGGTGTAGAACTCCAGGCCGCTCGACAGCGTGAATTCGCCGCCCTTGCCATCCAGATGCGTGAACGCCACGGTCGGCATGAAGGTGTAGTTGTTCTGCCCGGGGTTGGCCAGGCGGTCGTCGTTGTAGGCACCGGTGGGCACGTAGATCGGCAGCGAGAACGCGATGTGGTTGAGCTCGTCGAAGTGATAGCCGGCGGCAATCGGCGTCACCAGCATGTCGGCGAACTGGGTGCCTGAGTCGGAGGAGCCCAGCGTTCGGCCGCGGGGCCCGGTGATGTTGGCCGAGATGTCGGTGTACTGCACCGGAACGCCAACGGCCGATGCGTAGTTCCAGCGACCCTTGCCGGTGTCCCAGACATGGGTGAAGTTGGCCATGGTGTAGGACACCTTCATGTCCAGCCCGGTACTGGCGGCCCCCACCAAAGGCACCTGGGTGCTGCCCTTGAGGTCGCCGTCGTACCAGATGCTGGTCAGGGACATGACCCAGCCCGGCTCCGGCGGCACGATCCCGGCATTGGAGAACACTTGCTGGCCGGTAATCGGCCGTCCGACACCACCTTCAGCCGCCAGTACCAACGGGCTGCCGCTGACCATGCATAGTGCCAACAACAGGGGGCGCACTACAAAAGGCCTGATCATCACTGACTCCACTTATTGCTTTTGATTGACGGGGTTCAACAGCGGCATTTTCCATTCGCCGTTGCGGACTTCCGGTTTTGGCAAATACAGCCGCAATATCCCGTAGAAGGGGCCGTTCGGAGCCGGTAGCCAATTGCTTTGCAGGTCTTTGACCGGTGCCTTGTGCTGCACGTACAGCGTCAGGCCGCCATCGGCATCGAGCTTGAGGTCAGGCAGCATGCGCGAGTTGATCAGGTAGCGATTGAGCGGGTTGGCCACCAGCAGCTTGTTCTTGCCGTCGTACAGGGTCAGGGACCAGAACGCATCGGCCGGGGGCAGGGCGCCTTTGTCGAAATGCAGGGTGTAGTCATTTTTCGAGGCGTCGACCGGTTTACCATCCTTGTCGACGAAATAACCGATGTAGTTCGCCTCTTCGGCGGAGTTACCGAAGATCCCCATGTTGGCGCCGGCATAGCGGTACAGGTAGTTGCCCTTGAGGTGATCGCGGGTGCCGAAGAAATCACCGCTGCTGACCTCGTGGGTATCGACCTTGGTTTTCTTGAATTCGGCAAACCCGGCCTTGGCGTCGCTGATGCCGTCCTCCAGTGCTTTGCGCTGCTCGGTGCTGAGTGTGTTGACGTTGAAAGGCTTGCCGGCCTCAATGCCGATTTTCGCGAAGCGCGCCAGCAGCTCTTTTTCCACGTCCTGGGCCGGGGCGAACGCCAGCATGAAGTTCAGGTAGCGGAACAGGTCCGGGGTTTCGCTCATGGTCGGCGTGGGTTTTGGCCAGTCGATCTTCGGTGCGGCGGTTGGCGCCTTTTGTTTGTCGTAATGACTCAGGGTTTCGACCTTGTAACCCTTCTGGATCTGCTTGACCTTGGCCAGATCCTTCTCATCGAACAGTTGTGTGCGATACAGCGCATAGGCGATGTTGCTTTCACTGCGCAGCAGACGGTCGATGTTCAGCGGTTGCTGGCCCTGCCAGTTGGGTCCGGCGATCATGAAATGCCCGCCGTTGTTGCCGGTGCTGCGGGTGCCCAGGTAGGCAAAGTTCTGCGTATAGGCGTCGATCAGTTGCACCGAGTAATAACGATGTTCTTCGATGGGCGGCAGGGTCAGTACCAGCGGCTCGGCGCGTAAATCCATCCAGACAAAGGAGTAGGGCGTGTCGGCGTTCGGCGTGACAAACGCGGTGTCCTTGGCGGTGAAGGCCTTGGCGGTGTTGCCGATCTGGTTGAACGGTGCCTTGAAGTTCGGGCTCTTCTTGTCCACGGCCTGGGTGTAGAGCGTCTTGTACATCTCTACTACCGGGAATCCATACAAATAGGCTTCCTTGGCGATGGCCCGGGCTTCGTCGGGGGTGGCAGTGAAGTCGGCCCAGGTGCTGGTACTCAGCGCAATCAGGCTGAAGCCGGTTGCGCGAAGGGCAACGTTCATGGATTGGTCCTTATGGCCTGAGCTGCTCGTGCGGCAGTCGTGCGGTGAACACTTTGAGGGAGTCGTGGGCGCTCAATCCGGACGGAGTGGAGCGCAGGAAAGAAAGGCGTGTCAGCCGAGCATCTTTCGGCGGGCGGCAGGTTGGACGGAGTGTTGGGGTGTGCCCGGGTATAAAGGCAAGGCGTGTGCAGACTCGCCAAAAGAAAGGCGCGCATCTCCATATTTTTCGACATGATTCCCCCGATTCCCTGGTGGCTCATTGGATACTCGGCCTTGTTTTTGGCCGTTACTCCGTAATCCGTTTCTGAACGAGCCGTAGGACGCGTCAGATAGAGTTAAGCATCTAAACATGAGTTAGCCAGTCGAATGGGTTAATTCTTTCGTTTTGTGTGCAGGTTCTCGGTGTTTTTTGTGTACTAAGAAGTTAATACGAAACAAGGGGTTGCCGCTTTGAGGTGATAAGGAGCGGGAGGATGCAGGCTTGCGGGTGGGTGCGAATCCGGTGGGAGCGAGCAGGCTCGCTCCCACCGGGAGGTTCAGTTTTTCTTCGCCTGCTCCCAAACCCGCTCTTCCTGCTCGCGCAGTTCCGGTGTGAACTCGGCACCAAAATCTTCGGCTTCAAACACCTGGCGAATCTCGATCTCGGCCTCGGTGCCCGGCATCGGGTTGGGGCAGCGCTTGACCCATTCGATGGCTTCTTCTTTTGACTTCACTTTCCACAACCAGAAACCGGCGATCAGTTCCTTGGTTTCGATGAAGGGGCCGTCGATCACCGTGTGTTTGCCACCGGAAAACTTTACCCGTGCGCCTTTACTGCTCGGGTGCAGGCCTTCGCCCGCTAGCATGATGCCGGCCTTGACCAGTTCTTCGTTGTAGTTGCCCATGGCCGTCAGCAGTTCCTGGCTGGGCATGACGCCGGCTTCGGAATCCTGGCTGGCCTTGATGATGATCATGAATCGCATGGTGTCGTCTCCGTTGCAGTTGAGTGGCTCGATTTATAGTCGAACGACGGTGGAGCAATTCGACAGAGTGTTAACAAAAGTTTTCGCCGATGACCTGTGCCTTTCGTCATGAGCCGAGGGAGGCGGCGGGCGAAGGCGTACTCTGTACTTTTGCCGGCTTGTTCGGTTAACACAGGGTTGTGGGTTGTATCCAGTTTTATGCCCTGTTACATGACAATTTATGTTTGGCCATAGGTCGTAGGACAATTTCATGGTTAACTTCGGCCTCGCCAAAATTCTCCACCACAACGTTCAGAAGGACTCCGTTCATGGCTCAAGTCACCCTTAAAGGCAATCCGGTTCAAGTCAACGGCCAACTGCCACAAGCCGGTTCCAAGGCGCCAGCCTTTTCCCTGGTTGCCGGCAATCTGTCCGACGTCACCCTGAAAGACTTTGCCGGCAAGCGCAAAGTGCTGAACATCTTCCCAAGCGTCGATACCCCGACCTGCGCCACTTCCGTGCGCCAGTTCAACGCCAAGGCCAGCGACGTGGCCAACACTGTCGTACTGTGCATCTCCGCTGACCTGCCGTTCGCCCAGGCCCGTTTCTGCGGCGCCGAAGGCCTGGAAAACGTACAGAACCTGTCGACCCTGCGCGGTGCCGAGTTCATCGAGAACTACGGCGTGGCCATCGCCGACGGCCCGCTCAAAGGCCTGACCGCCCGTGCCGTGGTGGTTCTGGACGAAAACGACAACGTGCTGCACAGCGAACTGGTTGGCGAAATCGCCGACGAGCCGAACTATGAAGCGGCACTTGCTGTTCTGAAATAAGCGTAGCTTTACACTTATTAACGGCCTGGCCCTGTCCAGGCCGTTTTCATTTGTGTTTCAGTGTCTTGGATAAATCTCCTGCTACGTAAGCCAAAGGTAAATTGCCGGTAAAGGCGCTTTGCTTAAGACACGCCAGTGCTTATCGTTCAGCCTCATGTAAAAAAGCCCACGCGCCCAATGGTTGATCACTCAATGCAATCCTCCGCTTCCCGTAGTCCTCGTCGCTGGCTGTTCGGCCTGCTTGTCTTGTTGGTCATCGCTGGCCTGTGCTGGAAATTCTGGCCCGGCAGCGCTGCACCCAAAGAGGCTGCGGGACAGAAAGCCGTCGCCGGGCATACCGGCAGGTCGGGCGGGATGCGCCCTGGATTCGGTGGCGCGTCCGGGCCGGTACCGGTGCGCGTGGCGCAAGCGGTCAAGGGTGATTTCCCGCTGTATTTCAAGGCGCTGGGCACAGTCACGGCGCTGAACACCATCAATGTGCGCAGCCGCGTCGGCGGTGAACTGGTCAAGATCTATTTCGAAGAAGGGCAGATGGTCAAGGCCGGCGACCTGCTGGCCGAAATCGACCCGCGCCCTTACCAGAATGCCTTGCTCCAGGCCGAAGGCACCTTGCTGCAGAATCAGGCGCAGCTGAAAAACGCCCAGGTCGACGTCGAGCGCTATCGCGGCCTGTACCGCGAAGACAGTATTGCCAAGCAGACCCTGGACACCGCCGAAGCGCTGGTCGGTCAGTTCCAGGGCACGGTCAAGACCAATCAGGCGGCGGTCAACGATGCCAAGCTCAACCTCGAATTCACCCGGATCCGCGCACCGATCACCGGTCGCGTTGGTCTGCGTCAACTGGACGTCGGCAACCTGGTCGCGGCCAACGACACCACCGCACTGGCGATCATCACCCAGACCCAGCCGATCAGCGTGGCCTTCACCCTCCCGGAAAACAGCCTGGACACCGTGCTGGCCCGTTATCGCAGCGGCGCCAAACTGTCGGCTGAAGCCTGGGATCGTGGCGATACCAAACTGCAGGCCACTGGCGTATTGCAGAGCCTGGACAACCAGATCGACGTCACCACCGGCACCCTGAAATTCAAGGCCCGTTTCGAGAACCGCGATCAGTCGCTGTTCCCCAACCAGTTCGTCAATGTACGCCTGCTGGCCGACACCCTCAAAGACGTAGTGCTGGCGCCTTCGGCCGCGATCCAGTTCGGCACCAACGGCACGTTCGCCTATGCCATGGACGGTGACAAGAAGGTCAAGATCCGTCAGTTGAAAGTCGGCGCCAGTGACGGCGTGAACACCGTGGTCACCGAAGGCCTGTCGGCGGGCGACCGGGTCGTATTGGAAGGCACCGACCGCCTGAAGGACGGCAGCGACGTGGAGGTGGTCAACGACAGCCAGGACGTGCCGACCACGCCAACCGAACACCTGCAAGGCAAGTCGGCGGTCAACGCGGCAACGCCCGCGACCACCGACAAGGCGAAAAAGGGCGGCGCATGAATCTCTCGCGGCTGTTCATCCTTCGCCCGGTAGCCACCACCCTGAGCATGCTGGCCATTATCCTGGCCGGCGTCATCGCCTATCGGCTGCTGCCGGTGTCGGCGCTGCCCCAGGTCGATTACCCGACCATTCGCGTCATGACCCTGTACCCCGGCGCCAGCCCGGATGTCATGACCAGCGCAGTGACCGCGCCACTTGAGCGTCAGTTCGGGCAGATGCCCGGCCTGACGCAAATGGCCTCCACCAGCTCCGGTGGCGCGTCGGTGCTGACCCTGCGTTTCAGCCTCGACATCAACATGGACGTGGCCGAGCAACAAGTGCAGGCGGCGATCAACGCCGCGACCAACCTGTTGCCCAAGGATCTGCCGGCGCCGCCGGTGTACAACAAGGTCAACCCGGCCGATACGCCGGTGCTGACCCTGGCCATCACCTCAAAGACCATGTTGCTGCCCAAGCTCAATGACCTGGTCGACACCCGCATGGCGCAAAAGATTGCCCAGATCAGCGGCGTCGGCATGGTCAGCATTGCCGGTGGCCAACGCCAGGCCGTGCGCATCAAGGTCAATCCGGAAGCCCTGGCCGCCAATGGTTTGAACCTGTCGGACGTGCGCACCCTGATAGGCGCCTCCAACGTCAACCAGCCCAAGGGCAACTTCGACGGCCCGACCCGGGTCTCGATGCTCGATGCAAACGATCAACTGACGTCGCCCAAGGACTACGCCAACCTGATCCTGGCCTACGCCAATGGCGCACCGTTGCGCCTCAAGGACGTGGCGGAAATCGTCGACGGCGCCGAGAACGAGCGCCTCGCTGCGTGGGCTAACGAGAACCAGGCCGTATTGCTGAACATCCAGCGTCAACCCGGTGCCAACGTGATCGAGGTAGTGGACCGGATCAAGGCCCTGCTGCCAAGCATCACCGACAACCTGCCGGCCGGCCTCGACGTGATAGTGCTGACCGACCGCACCCAGACCATTCGCGCCTCGGTCAAGGACGTGCAACACGAATTGCTGATCGCCATCGCCCTGGTGGTCATGGTCACCTTCCTGTTCCTGCGTCGCGCCAGCGCCACGATCATTCCGTCGGTGGCCGTGCCGCTGTCGCTGGTCGGTACGTTCGGCGTGATGTACCTGGCGGGCTTCTCGGTCAACAACCTGACCCTGATGGCCCTGACCATCGCCACCGGTTTCGTGGTGGACGATGCGATCGTCATGCTGGAGAACATTTCCCGATTCATCGAAGAGGGCGACAGCCCGCTGAACGCGGCGCTAAAGGGCGCCAAGCAGATCGGTTTCACCCTGATCTCACTGACATTGTCGCTGATCGCCGTGCTGATCCCGCTGCTGTTCATGGCGGACGTGGTCGGGCGCTTGTTCCGAGAGTTCGCCATCACCCTGGCGGTGGCGATCCTGATTTCCCTGGTGGTTTCCCTGACCCTGACGCCGATGATGTGCGCGCGGTTGCTCAAGCGTGAGCCCAAGGAAGCCGAGCAGGGCCGTTTCTACCGTGCCAGCGGCGCGTTCATCGACTGGATGATCGCCGCCTACGGACGCAAGTTGCAGTGGGTGCTCAAGCACCAGCCGCTGACCCTGATGGTGGCCATCGGCACTTTGGCGCTGACGGTATTCCTCTACATGGTGGTGCCCAAGGGCTTCTTCCCGGTGCAGGACACTGGCGTCATCCAGGGCATTTCCGAAGCACCGCAATCGATTTCCTTCGCCGCCATGAGCGAGCGCCAGCAGGAACTGGCCAAGGTGATCCTGGCCGACCCGGCGGTCGAGAGCCTCTCTTCCTACATTGGCGTTGATGGCGATAACTCGACCCTCAACAGCGGCCGGTTGCTGATCAACCTCAAATCGCATCGCGACCGCGACCTGAGCGCCACGCAAGTGATTGCCCGGCTGCAACCGGAGCTGGACAAACTGGTCGGTATCCGCCTGTTCATGCAGCCGGTGCAGGACCTGACCATCGAAGACCGGGTCAGCCGCACGCAGTACCAGTTCAGCATGTCGTCGCCGGACTCTGAGTTGCTGAGCCTGTGGAGCGGGCGCCTGGTCGAGGCCCTGGCCGACCGACCGGAATTGACCGACGTTGCCAGCGATTTGCAGGACAAGGGCTTGCAGGTCTACCTGGTGATCGACCGCGATGCGGCTTCGCGGGTCGGGGTGTCGGTGTCGAACATCACCGATGCGCTGTACGACGCCTTTGGTCAGCGGCAGATTTCCACGATCTACACCCAGGCCAGTCAGTACCGCGTGGTGCTGCAATCGCAGTCCGGGGAGAAGATCGGCCCGCAGGCGCTGGAGCAGATTCACGTCAAGACCACCGATGGCGGGCAGGTGCGCCTGTCCAGCCTGGCGCGCATCGAAGAGCGCCAGGCGCAACTGGCGATCACCCACATCGGCCAGTTCCCGGCGGTGATGATGTCTTTCAACCTGGCGCCCGGCGTGGCGCTGGGGCATGCGGTCGAGATCATCGAGCAGGTGCAGAAGGACATCGGCATGCCGATTGGCGTGCAGACCCAGTTCCAGGGCGCGGCCGAGGCGTTCCAGGCTTCGTTGTCGAGCACCTTGCTGCTGATTCTGGCGGCGGTGGTGACCATGTACATCGTGCTGGGCGTGCTCTACGAGAGCTACATCCACCCGATTACCATTCTATCGACCCTGCCGTCGGCGGCGGTGGGCGCCTTGCTGGCGTTGATCCTGAGCGGCAACGACCTGGGCATGATCGCGATCATCGGCATCATTCTGCTGATCGGCATCGTGAAGAAGAACGCGATCATGATGATCGACTTCGCCCTCGACGCCGAGCGCAACCAGGGCATGGACCCGCAAACGGCGATCTATCAGGCGGCCTTGCTGCGTTTCCGGCCGATCCTGATGACCACCCTGGCCGCGCTGTTCGGTGCCGTACCGTTGATGCTGGCCACCGGTTCCGGCGCGGAACTGCGCCAGCCGCTGGGTCTGGTGATGGTCGGCGGCCTGTTGCTGAGTCAGATTCTGACCTTGTTCACCACGCCTGTGATCTACCTGTACTTCGATCGTCTCGGTCGTCGTTTTGGCAAGGCCGACGCTCAGGAGACGACGGTATGACGCCCCGCAGAACCTGTGGGAGCGGGCTTGCTCGCGAAGGCGTCCGGTCAGTCGACAGGAATGTTGAATGCAAGGCCCTCTTCGCGAGCAAGCCCGCTCCCACAGGGGGGCAGCAGGGCTCGTGGGTTGGTGCGGGGGGCAATCATCGATGAACCTTTCGGGACCTTTCATCAAGCGCCCGGTCGCGACCATGTTGCTGAGCCTGGCGATCATGCTGCTGGGCGGTGTGAGCTTCGGTTTGCTGCCCGTGTCGCCTCTGCCGCAAATGGACTTTCCGGTGATCGTGGTCCAGGCCAGCCTGCCCGGGGCCAGCCCCGAGGTGATGGCATCGACCGTGGCCACGCCTCTGGAGCGCTCCTTCGGCAGCATTGCCGGGGTCAACACCATGAGCAGCCGCTCCAGCCAGGGTTCGACCCGGGTGATCCTGCAATTCGACCTGGACCGCGACATCAATGGCGCGGCGCGGGAAGTGCAGGCGGCGATCAACGCCTCGCGCACACTGCTGCCGAGCGGGATGCGCAGCATGCCGACCTACAAGAAGGTCAACCCGTCCCAGGCGCCGATCATGGTGCTGTCGCTGACGTCGGATGTGCTGGAAAAAGGTCAGCTCTATGACCTGGCCTCGACGATCCTGTCCCAGAGCCTGTCCCAGGTGCAGGGCGTCGGCGAGGTGCAGATCGGTGGCAGCTCGCTGCCGGCGGTACGTATCGAACTCGAACCGCAGTCGTTGAACCAGTACGGCGTGGCGCTGGACGATGTGCGCAACACCATCGCCAACGCCAACGTGCGCCGGCCCAAGGGCTCGGTGGAAGACGATCAACGGCTGTGGCAGGTCCAGGCCAACGACCAGCTGGAAAAAGCCAAGGACTACGAATCGCTGATCATCCACTACAACGGCGGCGCGGCCCTGCGCCTGAAGGATGTGGCCAAGGTCAGCGATGGCGTCGAGGACCGCTACAACAGCGGTTTCTTCAACGATGACGCGGCGGTGCTGCTGGTGATCAACCGGCAGGCCGGCGCCAACATCATCGAGACGGTCAACGAGATCAAGGCGCAGTTGCCGGCTTTGCAGGCGGTGCTGCCGGCCAGCGTCAAGCTGAACCTGGCCATGGACCGCTCGCCGGTGATCAAGGCCACGCTGCACGAGGCGGAAATGACCCTGCTGATCGCCGTGGCGCTGGTGATCCTGGTGGTGTTCCTGTTCCTCGGCAACTTCCGCGCTTCGCTGATCCCGACCCTGGCGGTGCCGGTGTCGCTGGTCGGCACCTTTGCCGTGATGTACCTCTACGGCTTTTCGTTGAACAACCTGTCGCTGATGGCGTTGATCCTGGCCACAGGGCTGGTGGTGGACGATGCCATCGTGGTGCTGGAGAACATTTCCCGGCACATCGACGAAGGCGTGCGGCCGATGCGCGCGGCGTACCTGGGTGCCCAGGAAGTCGGCTTTACCTTGCTGTCGATGAACGTGTCGCTGGTGGCGGTTTTCCTGTCGATCCTGTTCATGGGCGGGATCATTGAAAGCCTGTTCCGCGAATTCTCCATCACTCTGGCGGCGGCCATCGTGGTCTCGCTGGTGGTGTCGTTGACCCTGACCCCGATGCTCTGCGCCCGCTGGCTCAAGCCGCACACGCCGGGGCAGGAGAACCGCCTGCAACGCTGGAGTCGGCGGGCCAACGACTGGATGGTCGGCAAATACGCCACCAGCCTCGACTGGGTGCTGCGCCACAAGCGCCTGACCTTGCTCAGTCTGTTTGTGACAATCGGCGTGAACATTGCGCTGTATGTAGTTGTTCCTAAAACATTTATGCCGCAACAGGATACCGGCCAGCTGATCGGTTTCGTGCGCGGCGACGACGGCCTGTCGTTCAGTGTGATGCAGCCGAAGATGGAGATTTTCCGCCGGGCGGTGTTGAAGGATGAGGCCGTAGAAAGCGTCGCCGGGTTCATTGGCGGCAACAACGGCACCAACAACGCCTTCATGCTGGTGCGCCTCAAACCGATCAAGGAGCGCAGCATTTCCGCGCAGAAGGTCATCGAACGCCTGCGCAAGGAAATGCCCAAGGTCCCCGGGGCACAACTGATGCTCATGGCAGACCAGGACCTGCAATTCGGTGGCGGTCGCGAGCAGACCACCTCGCAGTACTCGTACATCCTGCAGAGCGGGGACCTGGGGGCATTGCGCGAGTGGTATCCGAAAGTCGTCACCGCGCTCAAGGCCTTGCCGGAGCTGACGGCGATCGATGCGCGCGAAGGCCGCGGCGCCCGGCAAGTGACCCTGATCGTCGACCGTGACCAGGCCAAGCGCCTGGGGGTCGACATGGACATGGTCACGGCGGTGCTGAATAACGCCTACAGCCAGCGGCAGATATCGACCATCTACGACAGCCTCAACCAGTATCAGGTGGTGATGGAGGTCAATCCGAAATACGCCCAGGACCCGATCACCCTCAAGCAGGTCCAGGTGATCACCGCTGACGGCGCGCGGATCCCGCTGTCGACCATCGCCCATTACGAAAACAGCCTGGAAAACGACCGGGTCAGCCACGAAGGCCAGTTCGCCTCGGAGAGCATTGCCTTCGACATGGCCGAAGGCGTGACCGTGGAGCAGGGCGGTGCCGCCATCGAGCGGGCGATTGCCAAGGTCGGCCTGCCCGAAGACGTGATCGCTAAAATGGCCGGCACAGCCGACGCTTTCGCGGCGACTCAAAAAAGTCAGCCGTGGATGATTTTGGGGGCACTGGTGGCGGTGTATCTGGTCTTGGGTGTGTTGTATGAAAGCTACATACACCCGCTGACGATTCTCTCGACCCTGCCGTCGGCCGGGGTCGGTGCCTTGCTGTCGATCTACGCGCTGGGCGGCGAGTTCAGCCTTATTTCGTTGCTGGGGCTGTTTCTGCTGATCGGCGTGGTGAAGAAAAACGCGATCCTGATGATCGACCTGGCGTTGCAACTGGAACGAAGCCAGGGCATGGCCCCGCTGGAGTCGATCCGCAGCGCCTGCCTGCAACGTTTGCGGCCAATCCTGATGACCACCCTGGCGGCGATCCTCGGTGCCTTGCCTTTGCTGATGAGCCGCGCCGAAGGGGCGGAAATGCGCCAGCCCCTGGGCCTGACCATCATCGGCGGGCTGATCTTCAGCCAGGTGCTGACGCTTTACACCACCCCGGTGGTTTACCTCTATCTCGACAGACTGCGCCATCGCTTCAATAAATGGCGCGGGGTGCGTACCGATGCTGCTCTGGAAACTCCGCTATGACTGACCGTTCGCTTTTCAACCTGGCTGCACCGCTGCTCACGGCCCGAGGCTCGCGCCTGTTGAGCCTGTCACTGTGCGTGGCGATGCTCAGTGCCTGCGCCGTCGGCCCGGATTACCAGCGCCCGCAAACAGCGGAGCCTGCGCAGTACAAGGCCGCAGAGGGCTGGCGGCAGGCCAACCCCGGCGATGCCCTGGCGCGCGGCGCGTGGTGGGAGTTGTATGGCGACCGGCAGCTCAACGAGCTGATCGAAAAACTCAACAGCGCCAACCAGACCGTCGCCCAGTCCGAGGCGCAGTACCGCCAGGCCCAGGCCTTGGTGCGTAGCGCACGGGGGGCGTTTTTCCCGACGGTGGACCTGAACGTCAGCAAGAACCGTTCTAGCCAGGGCACCGGTAGCAGCAGCTCCAGCCTGAGCAGTTCGTCCAGCGGTATTCGCGACACGTACTCGGCCCAGGCGGGCGTCAGTTGGGAAGCGGATGTGTGGGGCAAGCTGCGCCGAGGCCTCGAAGCCGACACTGCGAATGCCCAGGCAAGCTTTGCCGACCTGGCGGCCATGCGCCTGAGTCAACAGTCGGAGCTGGTGCAGAATTACCTGCAACTGCGGGTGATCGATGGCCAGAAACGCTTGCTCCAGGACACGGTCGAGGCTTATCGGCGTTCGTTGAAGATGACCGAGAACCAGTACCGCGCCGGTGTTTCGGGCAAGGACGCGGTGGCCCAGGCCCAGACACAGCTCAAAGGCACCGAAGCCGATATGATCGACCTGATCTGGCAGCGCGCCCAGTTCGAGAACGCCATTGCCGTGCTGATCGGCCTGCCGCCAGCGCAATTCAGCCTGGCGGAAAGCCAGGACATCCCGCAGTTGCCGCAAGTACCGCTGGCACTGCCTTCGCAGCTGCTGGAACGTCGCCCGGACATCGCGTCGGCCGAGCGCTCGGTGATGGCCGCCAACGCCAACATCGGCGTGGCCAAGGCCGCCTATTACCCCGACCTGACCCTGAGCATGAACGGCGGTTACAGCAGCAGCACTTATTCCAACTGGATCAGCCTGCCGAACCGCTTCTGGTCGGTCGGACCGCAATTGGCCATGACCCTGTTCGACGGCGGCCAGCGCTCGGCGGAAGTCGACCGCAGTGAAGCGGCCTATGACGAAACGGTGGCCAAATATCGCCAGACCGTGCTGGACGGCTTTCGCGAAGTGGAAAACTTCCTGGTGCAGCTCAAGGTGCTTCAGGACGAAGCTGTCGTGCGCCAACAGGCACTGGATGCGGCCCGGGAATCGTTGCGCCTGACCCAGAACCAGTACAAGGCCGGCTTGATCGCGTATATCGATGTGGTGGTGACCCAGGCGGCGGCGCTGAACAATGAGCGCAGCAACCTCGATCTGCTGCAAAGCCGCTTGTTAGCCAGCGTGCAGTTGATTGCAGCGTTGGGAGGTGGCTGGGACGGGCAGCTTGAGGTGAGCGAAAACCGATAGCGTAATCCCTGTGGGAGCGAGCTTGCTCGCGATGGCTGCGTCACATTCAGCATGGACGTTGCCTGACCCACCGCTATCGCGAGCAAGCTCGCTCCCACAGGTTTTGTCAGGTGCCGGCAGCTTGAAACAAGTTAATGTAAAACCTTAAAACAAGCGTTTCATCGGACTGATGGCCCTTTGCTCATTTTGTGAGTGCGTTCTCATTTGGAATCAGTACAATCGCCGCATTTTCCCCCTGCGAGAATCAATACCAATAAGGGGGGCATTCGCGAGAAGTCTCCATGCTCATCGGCAGCTATTCCCCCACCCTGGTCATCATTTCGCTCTGTGTAGCGATTCTCGCCTCATACACCGCACTCGACCTGACCGGACGCATTGCCACCGCCAAAGGTCGCGCCGTGCATTTGTGGACCGCTGGCGGAGCCGTTGCCATGGGCATCGGCATCTGGTCGATGCACTTTATCGGCATGCTCGCGTTCAAGTTGCCGATCGACCTTGGGTACGACGGCGCCATCACTCTGTTGTCGCTGCTGATCGGCGTGCTCTCCAGCGGTTTCGCGCTGTGGCTGGTCAGCCAGCCGCAATTGCCGGCCTGGCAGCTGGCCTTTGGCGCATTGGTCATGGGGGCCGGCATCAGCGCGATGCACTACACCGGCATGGCCGCCATGCGCATGCAGCCGGGCATCGACTACGACCCGACGTTGTTCGGCGTCTCGCTGCTGATCGCGGTCGGTGCTTCGGGCGCGGCATTGTGGATCGCTTTCCATCTGCGCCAGCACACGCCTCACGTCCGTCTGATCCGTGGCGGTGCCGCCGTGGTCATGGGTATCGCCATCGTCGGCATGCACTACACCGGGATGGCCGCCGCACGCTTTGCCGACGGCAGTTTTTGTGGCGCGGCGGTCAATGGATTGAGCGGTAACGGCCTGGACAACCTGGTGCTGATCACCACGTTGGCGGTGCTGAGCATTGCCTTGCTGACCTCGATCCTCGATGCACGCCTGGAGGCGCGCACCGCGAGCCTGGCCCGATCGCTGACCGAGGCCAACCGTGAGCTGACCCAACTGGCCCTGCACGACACCCTCACCGGGTTGCCGAACCGGACGCTGCTCGCCGATCGAATCGATCAGGCCATGTCCCGGGTCCAGGAGGACGGGGGGTGCTTTGCCCTGATGTTCATCGACCTGGACGGCTTCAAACCGGTCAACGATGCCTTCGGCCACCACATGGGCGATCTGCTGTTGCGCGAAGTGGCCGTGCGCCTGCGCGAAGAATTGCGCAGCCAGGACACCCTGGCGCGGATCGGCGGCGATGAGTTCGTGTTGCTGGTGCAATTGAGCGAACAGAACGACGCCTTGAACCTGGCAGCCCGTCAGGTCGGGCTGATCGCGCGCGCGTTCCGGGTTGCCGAACATGATTTGCACATTTCCGCCAGCGTCGGCATCGCGCTTTACCCGGGTAACGGCCAGTCCGCCCATGAATTGCTGATGAATGCCGACGCGGCGATGTATCACGCCAAAGGCGCGGGTAAAAACGGCTACAGCTTTTTCGATGCCTCAATGAACAGCAACGCTCGCAAACAGCTGCAATTGTTGCAGGACCTGCGCAATGCCGTGGAGCAGCAGGAATTCAGCCTGCATTACCAGCCCAAGTTCGACGCCGCCAATGGCCGGCCAGTGGGCGCCGAGGCCTTGTTGCGCTGGGAGCACCCGACGCAAGGGATGCTGCTGCCGGACAAATTCATTGAAATGGCGGAAAAAACCGGGCTGATCATTCCGATCGGCGAGTGGGTGCTCAACGAAGCGTGCCGCCAGATGCGCGAGTGGTACGTGCTGGGCTACACAGACTGGCGCATCGCGGTGAACCTGTCGGCCATTCAGTTTTGCCATGCCGGGCTGGTCCAGAGCGTCGCCAAGGCGCTGGCGACGCACCATCTGCCGGCCAACAGCCTGACCCTGGAAATCACCGAAACCACCGCCATGAGCGATGCCGACGCGAGCATGACGGTGCTGCAAGAGCTGTCGGAAATGGGCGTTGACCTGTCCATCGATGACTTTGGTACCGGCTATTCGAGCTTGATGTACCTCAAGCGCCTGCCAGCCAACGAACTGAAGATCGATCGTGGTTTCGTCCGGGACCTGGAGCACGACAGCGACGACGCTGCCATCGTTTCGGCCATCGTCGCCCTCGGCCAGGCGCTGGGGTTGCGCATCGTCGCCGAAGGCGTGGAAACCGGCGTGCAGCAGGACTTCCTGACTCAACTCGGCTGTGATTCGTTGCAGGGTTACCTGCTGGGGCATCCGCTGCCCGCCGCAGGATTCATGGTGGAAATCCATCGCGGGGAGCAATTGGTCGAGCAATTGAAAGCCAGTGCCGAGCGCGAGATGTCGATGACATGACAACCGACATGACAGCTGATGTGAAGCAATGCAAAAACCGCCAATGGCAGTTATTCTTGCCCCCGACCGCTTAAGCTTTGATTGGGGGGAAAGCTCGCATGGACAAAGTCATCGTCATCACCGGCGGTAGCCGCGGCATTGGTGCCGCCACCGCGCTGTTGGCCGCCGCGCAGGGCTATCGGATCTGCATCAATTATCAGGCGGACGAACAGGCCGCACTCGGCGTGCTGGAGCAAGTCCGCGCCCTCGGTGCGCAAGCCATTGCGGTACGGGCCGACGTCAGTATCGAAGACGAAGTCATCGCCCTGTTCAATCGGGTAGACAGTGAGCTGGGCCGGGTCACCGCGCTGGTGAACAACGCCGGCACCGTCGGGCAGAAGTCCCGGGTCGACGAAATGTCCGAGTTCCGCATTCTGAAAATCATGAAAACCAACGTCCTGGCGCCGATCCTCTGCGCCAAGCACGCGATCCTGCGCATGTCGCCCAGGCACGGCGGGCAGGGCGGGAGCATCGTCAACGTCTCGTCGGTCGCCTCGCGCTTGGGATCGCCCAACGAGTACGTGGATTACGCCGCATCCAAGGGCGCGCTGGACACCTTCACCATCGGCCTGTCCAAGGAAGTGGCGGGTGAGGGGATTCGGGTCAACGCCGTGCGTCCGGGGTACATCTATACCGATTTCCATGCCTTGAGCGGTGACCCGGATCGGGTCAGCAAGCTGGAGTCGGCGATCCCGATGGCCCGTGGCGGGCGCCCGGATGAAGTGGCGGAGGCGATTGTCTGGTTGCTGTCGGACAAGGCTTCTTATGCGACCGGGACTTTTGTTGATCTTGGTGGTGGGCGTTAACTCCTGAAACCGGCGTTGTTTGCGCTGGCCTCATCGCGAGCAAGCTCGCTCCCACAGTGGATCTCCAGTGTTCACAGATATTGTGTACACCGATAAACCCTTGTGGGAGCGGGCTTGCTCGCGAAGGCGATAGTGCAGGCAACATCCAACCATCAGAACGACCGCACAATCCGCCCCAACGTCTCCATCGCCTTCTCCGATTCCTCGGTCCACGGGCTGCCGTAGTTCAGCCGAATACAATTCCTGAAGCGCTGCGCCGGCGAAAAGATCGGCCCCGGTGCAATGCTGATGCCTTGGGCCAATGCCATCTGGAACAACTTCAACGAATCCATCTGCTCCGGCAATTCAAGCCACAAGAAGTACCCGCCCGCCGGTTGGCTCACCCGCGTCTGCGCCGGGAAATAGCGGGCGATGGCGGCGAGCATGGCGCTTTGCTGGTCTTCCAGGGCATGGCGCAATTTACGCAGGTGCCGGTCGTAGCCGCCGTGTTGCAGGTAATCGGCGATGGCGGCCTGGGCCGGCATCGAGGCGCACAGCGAGGTCATGAGTTTCAGCCGTTCGATTTTCTGCGCGTAACGCCCGGCGGCGACCCAGCCGATGCGGTAGCCGGGGGCCAGGCTCTTGGCGAACGAACCGCAGTGCATCACCAGGCCTTCGGTATCAAAGGCCTTCGCCGGTTTCGGTGCTTGCTGGCCGTAATACAGTTCGGCGTAGACATCGTCTTCGATCAGCGGCACCTGGTGGCGCCGTAACAATTCCACAAGCTGCTGTTTCTCGGCCTCGGGCACGGTCGCGCCCATGGGGTTCTGGAAACTGGTCATGCACCAGCAGGCCTTGATCGGATGGCGCTCCAGGGTTTGCTCGAGCACGCCGAGGTCGATGCCATCGCGTGGGTGTACGGGAATTTCCACCGCCTTTAGTTTCAGGCGTTCGAGCACTTGCAGGCAGGCGTAGAACGCTGGGGCCTCGATGGCCACCAGATCGCCAGGTTGGGTCACCGCTTGCAGGCACAGGTTGAGGGCTTCGAGGGCGCCGTTGGTGATCAGCAACTCTTCCATGGGCAACATCAGCCCGCCGACCATGTAGCGCAGGGCGATTTGCCGGCGCAGCTGCGGGTTGCCCGGCGACATGTCGGTGACCACCATGCGCGGGTCCATCTCGCGGCTGGCGCTGGCCAGGGAACGGGACAGGCGTTGCAGGGGAAACAGCGTCGGGCTGGGGAACGCCGAGCCGAAGGGCACGGTGTTCGGGTCCTTGATCGAGTCGAGCACCGAGAACACCAGTTCGCTGACGTCGACTGCCGTCGACTCGTTGACCTCATTGCTGATCACCGGCTCGGAAAACGGCCGTGGCGCATGGGCGTTGACGAAGTAGCCGGAGCGCGGGCGGGCGCGGATCAGGCCGCGACGTTCCAGCAGGTAATAGGCCTGGAACACCGTGGACGGGCTAACCCCGTAGGTCTGGCTGGCGTAACGCACTGACGGTACCCGCTGGCCGGGACCCAGGACGCCGTTGCGGATCAGTTCTGCGATGTCGTCGGCGAATTTTTCGTAGCGTTTCATCAAAAGCCCGGTTGGGTGTCATTTGGACAAAGGGACGGTCGTACCGCGAAGATCGCAGCCTTCGCCAGCTCCTGCAATGGATCGGCCTGCGTGCGTAGGAGCTGCCGAAGGCTGCGATCTTTAAAGCTCTGCATCTTAAAGGCTCAGCGATTCATCGGCGCAACAAACCGGCTCTTCGCCACGCTGTAGACGCCGGGCTCATCGCTGTCGACCACCTTGAAGCCGATGCTCTGCGAACTGCTGGCCGGACGCTCCGTGAGCATCGCCACCGACACCGGCACATCGACAATCTCCCCCGGCGCCAGGGTGAATTCGGTCCTGCTCTGCAACTGGAAATCATCGGCATCCACCAGGCTCAATTGATAGTCCTGACGCTGCTGGGTCTTGTTGATCACCTTCAGACTGTAGATGTTTTCGATCTGCCCCTGGCTGTTCTCGCGGAACAGGCCCCGGTCCTTGCTGACGTCGAGGGACACCATCGGCCGTTGCACCAATGCCATCACCAGGGCGGCAATCATCACCAGCAGCACGGCGGTGTAGCCGATCAGGCGCGGACGCAGCAGGTGTGTCTTGCCACCCTGCAATTGATGCTCGGACGTGTAGCTGATCAATCCTGGGGCGTAGCCCATTTTGTCCATGATCGAGTCGCAGGCGTCGATGCACGCGGCGCAACCGATGCATTCCATCTGCAAGCCATCGCGAATGTCGATGCCGGTCGGGCAGACCTGTACGCACAGCTGGCAATCGATGCAATCGCCCAGACCGACCTCGGCGGGTTTCACCTCGCGTTTGCGCGGGCCACGGTTTTCGCCCCGGGCCACGTCGTAGGAAATGGTCAGGGTGTCCTTGTCGAACATCACGCTCTGGAACCGCGCGTAGGGGCACATGTGCATGCACACCGCTTCACGCAGCCAACCGGCGTTGATGTAGGTGGCGCCGGTAAAAAACAGCACCCAGAACAGGCTGACCCCACTCATCTGGAAGCTCAGCAGCTCTTCGGCCAACGGCCGGATCGGCGTGAAATAGCCGACGAAGGTCAGGCCGGTCAGCAGGCTGATGGCCAGCCACAAGGTGTGCTTGGCCGAGCGACGCATCAGTTTGTTCAGGCCCCACGGCGCGGCTTGCAACTTGATCCGCTGGTTGCGTTCGCCTTCGGTGATCTTCTCGCACCACATGAAGATCCAGGTCCACGAGCTTTGCGGGCAGGTGTAGCCACACCAGACCCGGCCCGCGAACACGGTAATCGCAAACAGGCCAAACGCGGCAATGATCAACAGCGCCGAGAGCAGGATGAAATCCTGCGGCCAGAAGGTCGCGCCGAAGATATGGAACTTGCTTTCGGAAAGGTCCCAGAGCACTGCCTGGCGGCCGCCCCAGTTCAGCCACACGGTGCCGAAAAACAGCAAGAACAGAAAACCGGCGCCGCTGATGCGCAGGTTGCGGAACAGCCCGGTGAAGCTGCGGGTGTGGATCAGGTTGTCGCTGGATTTGGCCTTCATCTTAAGACGCGAAGGCTCGAATGTTTCTACGGTTCGGACGGGGATTCTTTCGCTCATGGTCTTTCGCTCATCAGCCTCCATCAGGCATGAGCACTATGAGCGGCGAACTGTTTGCATAACAGACTCAGGTATTGCGTTAAAAAGCAGATCAGATGGTCGTGTTTGCACGGCCTGCGACAACTTGAAGCAGCCGTCACTGCCGGCCCCGGGGGTCTTTGCAAAACAGCAGCGGCAGGTGCGGATCAAACCCGATCAAATCACCGAACCACTGTCGGTGGCTTTCAAGTGCCGGCGTCCATCCACCGCGCCTGCGACGGTCAAGGCGTCAGCCTCGGCTTCAGTGATGTAGATGCGCTCGCCTTCGATGTCCACTGCCGACATGGCCTTGGCACCGTCGGTGACGATGGTCACGTCGGGACACAGACGAATGAGTTCGCCATTTTCAGTGGTGAAAAAGCAGGTCTGGTTCTCGATGCGCACAGTCATGACGGGATCCTTTTTTCAGTGGAGTCTATAGTTTCAGGCCGCAACCACCGGTCATCGTTCTGTGCAACCGATTAGTGGTCGCTGCGGTCCACCCTCCATGGCCTCTCTCAAGGACAACCCCATGAACGCCTGGTGGCACGAAGTCTGGGTGACCCTGCAAGGCGAGTTCGCCGACATCGGCGATGCCTCGCAGCTGACGCGAGTGACCGTGCGCCTATTGATGGCTGCGGTGCTGGGCGGGATTCTCGGGTTCGAGCGTGAACACCAGGGCAAGGCCGCTGGCGTGCGTACCCACATGCTGGTAGCGATGGGGGCGGCGCTATTCGTGTTGGTGCCGCAGATGTCCGGTTCGCAGGCCGATGCCATGAGCCGGGTAGTGCAGGGCGTGATTGCCGGGATCGGCTTCCTGGGGGCTGGCACCATCCTGAAAAACCACGACGGCGATGAGAGCCACGTCAAAGGCCTGACCACCGCCGCCGGCCTGTGGATGACCGCCGCCATCGGTGTCGCGGCCGGACTGGGCCGGGAGGCGACGGCGGTGCTCAGTACGCTGCTGGCGCTGGGGGTTTTCAGTGTGATGCCGGGGATTGTGAAGCTGATCGATAAGGATCACCCATGAGATCGTTCCCCCGGCCAGCATGGGGGAACGATCAACTGTCGTCATTCAGGGTTCACAATCACCGGTGGCATCGTCGTTGGCGGTTCTTCCCTTGGCGGCGGGTTCTTTTCGGGCGGATCCTGTTCGGGTACCGGCTGCGGATCGCTCGGCGGTATCACCGGGTTGTCGATGTTGGGGTCGGGGGTTTCAGCCGGGAAAGGATTGTTCATTGTTCAAGCCTCCGGTGGCACATGGCGTGAGTCGTGCTTAAGTAGGTGGACTGGTTGGTTGACCGCAGCGCGTAGGACTTGATTCCGGAAATTGTCGATGAAACTTTCCCGGCGGCTGTCGCTCGGAACCTAAGTGACTTCATCCCGGGGCGGATTGCCCGGCGGGGTGGCGACCAGACACAAGCGCGTCCATGGGGCGTAAGGAGAGAGGCTCGATGACGGCTGAAAAACCGACTGAGTTGAGCTACAACCCGCACATGCCGCTGTCGCAGGCGTTG
This sequence comes from Pseudomonas sp. S2_F07, assembly GCF_054668325.1. Classification (NCBI taxonomy): domain Bacteria; kingdom Pseudomonadati; phylum Pseudomonadota; class Gammaproteobacteria; order Pseudomonadales; family Pseudomonadaceae; genus Pseudomonas; species Pseudomonas sp. S2_F07. Next base: position 897,293 of record NZ_CP162758.1, on the reverse strand, counting down.
TTGCTGCCGCGTATCGTCATTGAAAACATCATGCCGACCCTTGAAGGCGGGCAGTTCGCGGTCAAGTCCGTGGTGGGGCAGGACGTGGTGGTGACGGCCAAGGTCTTCGCCGACGGGCATGACAAGCTGGCGGTTCGCGTGCGCTGGCGGGCCGAAGATGGGGACGCCTGGCAAAGCGCGGCCATGAAGGACCTGGGCAATAACGGCTGGCAAGGGCAGTTCCGGGTCAACAGCCAGGGCCGTTATCTGTTCTGTATCGAAGCCTGGATCGATCAATTCGCCAGTTTTTGTTATGAGCTGGAAAAGAAGCATGCGGCGGCGGTGCCCGTCAGCCTGGAACTGCAGGAAGGGCGGATTCATGTCCAGCAGGCCGCCGAACGCAGCGAAGGGCTACTCAGCGAGCAACTGGCGGCCTTGCACCATGAACTGTCAGGGCTGCTTGAAACCGAGCAGATTGCACTGTTTTTGCACCCGCGTAGCGCCGACCTCATGGCTCGCGTCGATCATCGCGCCTACTTGAGCCTGAGCCCGGAGTACCCGGTGGATGTGGAGCGAGAACTGGCGCAGTTTGCCAGTTGGTACGAGTTGTTCCCGCGCTCGATCACCGACAGCCCGGAGCGCCATGGCACCTTCAATGACGTGCATTCGCGGTTGGCGATGATTCAGGACATGGGTTTCGATGTGCTGTATTTCCCGCCGATCCATCCGATCGGGCGTAGTTACCGCAAGGGTCCGAACAACTCCCTGACGGCGGGCCCCGATGATCCGGGCAGCCCCTATGCGATTGGCAGCGAGGAGGGCGGGCACGAAGCGATTCACGCGCAATTGGGTACCCGCGAAGACTTCCGCCGACTGGTGGCGGCCGCCGCGGCCCATGGCCTGGAAATCGCCCTGGATTTTGCCATCCAGTGCTCCCAGGACCATCCGTGGCTCAAGCAACACCCGGGCTGGTTCAACTGGCGGCCGGACGGCACGATCAAGTACGCGGAAAACCCGCCGAAGAAATACCAGGACATCGTCAATGTCGACTTCTATGCCCCGGAGGCGATTCCGAGCTTGTGGGTGGAGTTGCGGGATATCGTGGTGGGCTGGGTCGAGGAGGGCGTGAAGATCTTCCGCGTCGATAACCCGCACACCAAGCCGTTGCCGTTCTGGCAGTGGCTGATCGCCGATGTACGGGCGCTGTACCCCGAGGTGATCTTCCTCGCCGAAGCCTTTACCACCCCCGCCATGATGGCGCGCCTGGGCAAGGTCGGTTACTCCCAGAGCTACACCTATTTCACCTGGCGCAACACCAAGACTGAACTGGCGACCTATTTCACCGAACTCAACGAATCGCCGTGGCGCGAATGCTACCGGCCGAATTTTTTCGTCAATACGCCGGACATCAACCCGGCGTTCCTCCACGAATCCGGGCGCCCCGGGTTTCTCATCCGCGCCGTGCTGGCGACCATGGGCTCGGGCCTGTGGGGCATGTACTCGGGTTTCGAGTTGTGCGAGTCGGCACCGGTGCCAGGCAAGGAGGAGTACCTCGATTCCGAGAAGTACGAAATCCGCCCCAGGGACTTCAACGCGCCCGGCAACATCATTGCCGAGATCGCCCAGCTCAACCGCATCCGGCGGCAGAACCCGGCGTTGCACACGCACCTGGGCCTGAAGGTCTACAACGCCTGGAACGACAACATCCTGTACTTCGGCAAACGCAGCCTGGACGGCAGCAATTTCATTCTGGTGGCGGTCAGCCTCGATCCGCACAACGTGCAGGAGGCGAACTTCGAGTTGCCGTTGTGGGAAATGGGCTTGCCGGACTACGCCAGCACTCATGGCGAAGACCTGATGAATGGCCATCGCTGGACCTGGCATGGCAAACAGCAATTCATGCGGATCGACCCGGCGTACCAGCCGTTCGGGATTTGGAGAATTACCGCCTCTTGAGAACACCACAGGGGATACTCCGCCTGTGGCCAAGATGAATTCACCAGGAGTTTCACATGGCGAAGAAACCCAAGGCAGCCACGTTCATCAAGGACCCGCTCTGGTACAAGGACGCGGTGATCTATCAAGTCCACGTCAAATCGTATTTCGACTCCAACAACGACGGGATTGGCGACTTTCCCGGTTTAATTGCCAAGCTCGACTACATCGCCGACCTGGGCGTCAACACCATCTGGCTGTTGCCGTTCTATCCCTCGCCACGGCGCGACGACGGTTATGACATTGCCGAGTACCGTGGTGTGCACAGCGACTACGGCACCATGGCCGATGCCAGGCGGTTCATTGCCGAGGCGCACAAGCGCGGCCTGCGGGTGATCACCGAGCTGGTCATCAACCACACCTCCGACCAGCACCCGTGGTTCCAGCGGGCGCGCAAGGCCAAACCCGGATCGGCGGCGCGGGACTTCTATGTGTGGTCTGATGACGATCAGAAATACGACGGCACCCGCATCATTTTCCTCGACACCGAAAAATCCAACTGGACCTGGGACCCGGTCGCCGGCCAATACTTCTGGCACCGTTTCTACTCCCACCAGCCGGACCTGAATTTCGATAACCCGCAAGTGATGAAAGCGGTGCTGTCGGTGATGCGTTACTGGCTCGACATGGGCATCGACGGCTTGCGCCTGGACGCCATTCCCTACCTGATCGAGCGCGACGGTACCAATAACGAGAACCTGCCGGAAACCCACGACGTCCTGAAGAAGATCCGCGCGGAAATCGACGCCAATTACCCCGACCGCATGCTGCTGGCCGAGGCCAATCAGTGGCCGGAAGACACCCAGTTGTACTTCGGCGACACCGACAAGAAAGGCCTGAACGGCGACGAATGCCACATGGCCTTTCACTTCCCGTTGATGCCGCGCATGTACATGGCGCTGGCCCAGGAAGATCGCTTCCCGATTACCGACATTCTGCGCCAGACCCCGGATATACCCGCCAACTGCCAATGGGCAATCTTCCTGCGCAACCACGATGAGCTGACCCTGGAGATGGTCACCGACAAGGAACGCGACTATCTGTGGAATTACTACGCCGCCGACCGCCGGGCGCGGATCAACCTGGGGATTCGCCGTCGCCTGGCGCCGCTGATGGAGCGCGACCGCCGCCGGATCGAGCTGCTCAACAGCCTGCTGCTGTCCATGCCCGGCACGCCGACCCTGTATTACGGTGATGAGATTGGCATGGGCGACAACATCTACCTCGGCGACCGCGACGGTGTGCGCACGCCGATGCAATGGTCCATCGACCGCAACGGCGGTTTTTCCCGGGCCGACCCGGCGAGCCTGGTGCTGCCGCCGATCATGGACCCGCAATATGGCTACCTGTCGGTCAACGTCGAAACCCAGGCTGGCGACCCGCATTCGCTATTGAACTGGACCCGGCGCCTGCTCGCCGTGCGCAAGCAATCCAAGGCCTTCGGGCGCGGTACGTTGAAAATGCTGTCGCCGAGCAATCGGCGGATTCTGGCCTACACCCGCGAATTCACCGGGGTGGACGGCAAGCACGAAGTCATTCTGTGCGTGGCCAACGTGTCGCGCAGCGCCCAAGCCGCCGAGCTGGATCTGTCGGCCTATGTCGGCATGGTGCCGGTGGAAATGCTCGGGGGTAACGCGTTCCCGCCCATCGGCCAGCTGAATTTTCTCCTGACGCTGGCGCCTTACGGCTTCTACTGGTTTGGGCTCGCCGCGGAAAACCAGATGCCGAGCTGGCACGTGGAGCCCGCACAAAGCTTGCCGGACTTCACCACGCTGGTGCTGAAAAAGCGCATGGAGGAATTGCTGGAGGCGCCGTCACGCACCACGCTGGAGCACAGCATCCTGCCCAACTGGCTGCAGAACCGCCGTTGGTTCGCGGGCAAGGACGCCGCCATCGAACAGGTCGACCTGGCCTATGGCGTGCGGTTCGGCGATCCGCAGCATCCGGTGCTGTTCAGTGAGATCAATGTCACCAGCGCTGGCCAGAGCAGTCGCTACCAGTTGCCGTTCGGCTTTATCTCGGAAGATCAGGTCGGTACCCCGCTGCCGCAGCAATTGGCATTGTCGCGGGTACGGCGCGGACGCCAGGTCGGTCTTATCACCGATGCCTTCAGCCTGGAGACCTTTGTGCATGCCGTCTTGCAGGGCATTCAGGCCGGCACCGTATTGGCCTCCAGCGATGGCGACATTCGTTTCGAGTCCACCGCGGAGCTGGAAAAACTCGGCCTCAATGCCGAGTCGCCGGTACGTTACCTGTCCGCCGAGCAGTCCAACAGCTCGGTGGTGATCGGCAACAGCCTGGTGCTGAAGCTGATCCGCAAGGTCGCCTGCGGTGTGCACCCGGAACTGGAAATGAGCGCGTACCTGACCGCAGCCGGGTTCAGCAATATTTCGCCATTGCTCGGGGCCGTGGTGCGCCGGGACGGGGCGGGTGAAGACAATTTGCTGATGATCGCCCAAGGCTATCTGAGCAATCAGGGCGACGCCTGGGAATGGACCCAGAACAACCTCGAACGGGCGCTGCGCGATGAGCTGGCCGACGCTGTGTCCGAGCAGGAACAACATTACAACGCGCTCGGCGAACTGAAAGATTTCGCCGCTATGCTCGGTCAGCGCCTGGGGGAAATGCACCAGGTGCTGGCGGCGCCGAGTGCCAATCCGGACTTCATGCCCCAGGTCACCACGCAGAAAGAGGCGCTGGCTTCGACCAAGGATGTTGCAGCGCAAATCGAGCACGCGCTGAGCTTGCTCAAGCAACATAAAAGTCAATTGAGCCCGGCGGACCAGACCCTGGTCGGCCGTTTACTGGACAACAAGAAGGCCATCCTCGGCCATGTACAAGCGATGGGTAAAAAGACCGTGGGCGGCTTGCGTATACGTGTGCACGGCGACCTGCATCTGGGGCAGGTGCTGGTGATCAAGGGCGATGCCTACCTGATCGACTTTGAAGGCGAACCGGCCCGGCCATTGCATGAACGACGGGGCAAACACAGCCCGTACAAGGATGTCAGCGGCGTGCTGCGCTCTTTCGACTATGCGGCGGCGATGGCGATCAATGTGCAGAGCGTCGACAACACCGCGGCAGCCGATGCTGCGCGCTTGCGGGTCACCGATCGCTACTTGAGCGAGGCGCGGCAAGCATTTGTCGACGCTTATCGGCTGGCGGCAGCTAGTCTTGCCCATGCATGGCAAGATCCCGAAGGCGAGGATGCCGCGCTGGCGTTGTTCGGCCTGGAGAAGGCGGCGTATGAAGTGGCTTATGAGGCGGAAAATCGCCCCGCGTGGTTGCCCGTGCCGTTGCACGGTTTATATGGATTATTGAGTGGGCTTAAACCCTTTTCCGATCTTGGTGGAGAGTAGTCATGAGTTTCTCGAACAAGGAACAGGGTCATCACAAAGAAGCGCTGCTACCCAGGGCGCGGGATATCGATGCATTGGTGCGTGCCGAGCATATCGATCCTTTCGCCATTCTCGGCCCCCACGCCGATGGTGCCGGCGGACAATTCATTCGTGCGTATCTGCCGGGCGCCCTGAGTGTGCAGGTACTGGCCAGGGACTCCGGCGAGGATCTGGGTCACCTTGAGGCCACGCAGACACCGGGTTTGTTCGTCGGGCATTTCGATCGAGCGCAAGCGTACCTGCTGCGCACCCGTTGGGCCGGCGGCGAGCAAACCGCAGAAGATCCGTACTGCTTTGGCCCATTGCTGGGCGAAATGGATTTGTACCTGTTTGCCGAAGGCAATCACCGCGACCTCAGCGCGTGCCTGGGCGCGCAACTGAAAACCGTGGACGGCGTCGACGGCGTGCGTTTCGCGGTGTGGGCACCGAATGCCCGGCGGGTGTCGGTGGTCGGCGATTTCAACGTCTGGGACGGGCGCCGGCACCCGATGCGCCTGCGTCATCCCACCGGTGTCTGGGAATTGTTCATCCCGCGCCTGCAAGCCGGGGACACCTACAAATACGAGATTCTCGGCGCCCATGGCATTCTGCCGTTGAAGGCCGATCCCGTGGCACTGGCCACCAGCCTGCCGCCGGACACCGCCTCGAAAGTCGCCTCACCCTTGAGCATCGACTGGCAGGACCAGGACTGGATGATGTCCCGGGGTGACCGCCAGCGGGTGACGGCACCGTTGTCGATCTACGAATTGCACGCCGGTTCGTGGCAATGCGAGCTGGATGACCTGGGTGAAGTGGCCCGCCAGTACACCTGGCCGGAACTGACCGAGCGACTGATTCCCTATGTCAAAGACCTGGGCTTCACCCACATCGAACTGATGCCGATCATGGAGCACCCGTTCGGCGGTTCGTGGGGTTATCAGTTGCTGTCGCAATTCGCGCCGAGTGCGCGCTATGGCACGCCGGACCAGTTCGCTGCGTTCATCAACGCCTGCCACCAGGCCGAACTCGGGGTGATTCTCGATTGGGTGCCGGCGCATTTTCCCACCGACACCCATGGCCTGGCCCAGTTCGATGGCACGGCGCTGTACGAGTATGGCAACCCGCAGGAAGGGTTCCACCAGGACTGGGACACACTGATCTACAATCTGGGTCGCACCGAAGTGCACGGCTACATGCTGGCGTCGGCGCTGCACTGGCTCAAGCATTTCCATGTCGACGGCCTGCGGGTCGATGCAGTGGCCTCGATGCTGTATCGCGACTACTCGCGCAAGGCCGGCGAGTGGGTGCCGAACCGCCATGGCGGGCGGGAGAACCTGGAAGCCATCGACTTCCTGCGTCACCTCAATGACGTGGTGGCACTCGAAGCGCCCGGTGCGTTGGTGATCGCCGAGGAATCCACCGCATGGCCGGGTGTCAGCCAGGGCACGCAACAGGGCGGCCTGGGCTTCGCCTACAAATGGAACATGGGCTGGATGCACGATTCGCTGCATTACATCCAGCAGGACCCGGTGTACCGCGCCCATCACCACAACGAGCTGAGTTTCGGCCTGGTGTATGCGTGGTCCGAGCGCTTCATCCTGCCGATCTCCCACGATGAAGTGGTGCATGGCAAACACTCACTGATCGACAAGATGCCCGGCGACCGCTGGCAGAAATTCGCCAACCTGCGGGCCTACCTGAGTTTCATGTGGGCGCATCCGGGCAAGAAGCTGTTGTTCATGGGCTGCGAATTCGGCCAGTGGCGCGAGTGGAACCATGACCAGCAACTGGACTGGTACCTGTTGCAATACCCCGAGCACCAGGGTGTGCAGAAACTGGTGGCCGACCTCAACCGCTTGTACCGCGAAGCGCCGGCGCTGCATGAGCAGGACGATGTGCCGCAGGGTTTCCAGTGGCTGATCGGCGATGACGCGATCAACAGCGTTTATGCCTGGTTGCGCTGGAGCAAGGAGGGTGAGCCGGTGCTGGTGGTGGCCAACTTTACGCCGGTGCCGCGTGAGGCTTATCGCGTCGGGGTTCCGTTTTCCGGGCAGTGGAACGAGGTGCTCAACAGCGACTCCTCCATCTATGCCGGTTCCAATTACGGCAACAGTGGCGGGGCGGTGGCCGAGGAGACGCCGAGTCATGGGCAGGCGTTGTCGCTGGTGCTGAATTTGCCGCCGTTGGCGGTGTTGATGTTAAGGCCGCAGGGCTGATCCAGAGCCGCGTTGCTGCCTTTCGCGAGCAGGCTCGCTCCCACATTGGATGAATGTGGGAGCGAGCCTGCTCGCGAAGGAGCCAGCCTGGTCAAAGCATCTTTTGAAGTATTTCCTCACCAGCGCAGCCGTACACCCAGGTTACCGTAGGTTTTCCGTTGTTGGTTGCTGTCGATATTGTTGGTGTAGTCGAGTCCGGCGTACACGCTGAACGAGTCTGCAACGCTCAGCACCATGCCGATGCCCAGGTCGGCGGACGAGGTTCGTTGCTGGGTTTCGACCTGATCGAGATGGTCAAAGGTGACCGTATCGGTACCTGTGAAGGTGTGCCAGATGTTGGCCCGCAGATAAGGTTCCAGCGGCCGGCCGCCGACCTCGTAGCGACCCTTCAGGCGTGCGCCGACGCGGCCGGTCCAGGCAGTGTCGGAATCGAACGAGACATGGGAAATACCGTCGTCCTGGCTGTCGAGTCTGACTTTCTGGTAAATCGCCTGTGCCTGGGGTTCGACCACCCAGTTACCGGCCACCGGGATCGGGTATCCGACTTCTGCCGATAACGTCGTCACGTGCCCTTCATTGTCGATCTTCAGTCCACTTTCGGAGCGGTTGTCGCCGTTGAGCCGGGTGTACATGGCCACGGTATCGAGATACGCGCCGGCGCGATCGGTCAGGGTCCAGTAAACGCCAAGACTGTCGCCTTCCAACTCGACGTTGCCGGAGCGCTTGCCCGCGAAGCCCTGATTGAAACCGTCGACATCGCCTTGCAGGCGGCTGTGGCCGATGAAGAAACCGCTGCGCTGGGTTTGCCCACCCGCCCACTCTGAGCTGAACAGATCATTGCCGACCTGAAAACCGTTGAGCGAGCCGTCCAGTCTTGGGGTGACGGTGCCGGCCCAGGTCTGCTCGAGGTTCTTGCCGTAGACCCGGCCCCAACCGGCGCTCAAGACACCGGTTTCACTCAGCAGGCTCTGATCGCCCTGACGGTCATGGAAGGTGCCCAACGCGGCAAGGCTCAACTGTGCTGCAGCTGGCGGCACCACCGACCACGTAGGTACGGCCTCGCGATACAAGGGGATTGGTGCTGCGCCGGGTACGGCGGCCGGTAGCACCGGGGCTTCGACGATTGCAACGCCTTCAGCCGCGGTGGCCACAACCACCGGTGCGGCCACCGGCACTGCCACAATGGGCACCAGCGTCGGCGGCAGCGCGGGATCAGGGTTGGCGACGGCAACGACTGGCGGCGCCACCACCTGGGAGCGCAAATACCAACTGTTTTCGCTGCCCGGTGTGATACCGCCTTTGAACAGGCGGTAATCGAAGGCGCCAACCGACACCGGGGCTTTGAGGGCGAACGCGGTGCTGTCGCTGACCGCCGTGCCTTGGACCTGTACCAGCTGGATTCCGTTTTCCCGGGTCAAGGCGCCCACGCCGCCAAGGTTGGTGACGCTGATCAGGGTGCTGCCGGTCAATGTCCCGTTGTTGACCACCAGCTTGTCACTGGGAGAACTGTCATCGCCCACGGCACTTTGCAACAACAACTGGCCACCGTTACCCACGTAATTGCCTTCAACCGTCAGGCTGTCATTGGTGCGCGAGTTGCCACGAGTGAGGTCGATGATCCCGCTGTTGTTCAAGGTAACGAGCCGACCTGCGGTCAATGGCACGATGCTGCCTTGCGCCGACGTCAGGGTGCTGCTGCCATCGAGATTGAACACGCCCGTGCCGCTGGTGCTGTCCCCCAATTGAAAGGTGCCATCGAGATCAAAGCGCGAGCTGTTAGCGAGATTGACCGTTTCCCAGTTGATATACCGGGCGGCGCCTGACGAGGTGGTGTGATCGAAGGTCAGCAGGTCATTGCCGACGCCGCCATTGATGCTCGGGGTGAGGGCGAGGGTGCTTTCGCTGAGGTTGCGCAGGGTGGCGCTGTCGTTGCCGGCCTCCAGCAGGATTTGCGAGCGGATGATCCCGTCGCCGTCCCATACCAGGGTGTCATCGCCATTGCCGGCGCGGATCTCGCCGACGATTTCCCCGCCGGTGACCGTGATGCTGTCGTTGCCATTGCTGACACTGATGTTGCCACCGATCCTCCCCCTGGAAACGATGATGGTATCGGTGCCCAAACCGGTCACCAGGTTGCGAAGTATCTGCCCACCCGACATTTCGAAGAGATTGTTATCGAGCTTCATGTCAACCCGGCCGATGGAGCCACCGGTCATCCTGGCGACGTCGCCGTCCTCGAAAGCGCCGACGATGGTGCCGCCGGTCATCAGGAAGGTATCGCGACCATCCCCTTGGGCCAGTGACTGAACAGTTCCGCCAGACATGACGAAGTCATCGATGCCATTGCCTTGGCTGAGTGCCCCGGTGACTTGCCCGGCGCCGATCGTGAAACTATCCGCCCCGTCGCCCTGATTCACGGCGCCGGCTACGGTGCCCGAAGCAATGGTCACGGTGTCGGCGCCGGTACCGAAGGTCACGTTACCGTTGATCCTGCCGGTGCCGTTGGCAGGAAAGGTCAGGGTGTTGTTGCCCGACAGGTCGGTCAACGGCCCACTGGTGGCGCTGTCGCAGACGAAGTTGTCGTTACCGACGGTGGGGATGAGTGTGCAGGCGGCGTCGGCAGCCTGGGGCCAGTTCGCGCATAACCAGATCGAGAACAGGCAGGCGCTTAAACGGTATTTGGGCAGATCTGTCGATAACTCCATGGTTGCCTCCGCGATGGGATCAACGTCCGTTCCTTTGGCCGTCAGCAATGGCCAGGAACGACTGCCCTTACCGGCATCGGCAGGGCGTCACCAACGTAGCAGGCGCCGCTTCAATGCGGCTACTGTCAGAAATAACAGGTGGGGGGCGTTATCACAGCGCCAGGCGCCTGATAGCCGTGATTCACAAGTGCACTTCCACCGCCAGCGGCAAATGATCGGACAGGTGCGTCCACGGCTTGTTTCCCAGTATTTGTGGCTGGTGGCTGCTGGCGTTGCGCAGGTAGACGCGATCGAGGCGCAGCAAGGGAAACCGCGCGGGGTAGGTTTTGGCCGGTCGGCCAAGGTGGCGTTCGAAGGCTTCGTGCAAGTAGTCGCGGCGGGCAAGGGTGGCATTGCCCTGCATCTGCCAGTCGTTGAAGTCGCCGGCAATGATCACCGGCGCATCATCCGGCAGGGATTCGAGGAGCTGACAGAGCAACTGCAACTGCAGTTGTCGATGGCTTTCCAGCAGGCTGAGGTGAACGCAAATGGCATGCACTTCGCGATGCCCCGGCACGTCCAGCACGCAGTGCAGCAAGCCACGGCGTTCCGGGCCGGTAATGGAAACATCCAGGTTTCGATACTCGCGGATCGGGTATTTCGACAGCAGGGCATTGCCATGGTGACCGTCGGGATAGACGGCGTTGCGCCCATAGGCGAAGTCGCTCCACATGCTGTCGGCGAGGAATTCATATTGCGAGGTTTGTGGCCAATCGTTGTAGCGGGAGGAATGGCGGTCGTGCTCGCCGACGACTTCTTGCAGAAACACCAGGTCTGCCGACGTACTGCGCACCGCTTCACGCAACTCAGGAAGGATGAAGCGCCGGTTGAGTGCAGTAAAACCCTTGTGGGTGTTGACCGTCAGCACGCGAAGCCGATGAATCGTCGGGGGCGTGTTCAAGGGTGTCGATTCGGCTGCCTGCCGTTTTGGATAACTGGCCACTTACACTCCTCTGACTCAAGGCTGCTTATGCATGCGACTGATGCAAAGGCAGGCAGTTCAGTCCGATGGACTGCACCGGGTCGATAATCGATGAGTTCATACCAACACGATTTCATAAGGCAAACGGATACGCTCCAACAGCGGCCGGGGCAGCAACGGCGCAAGGCCGATGGCCGGTTCGCCGTCCAGTTGGCTGGCGTAGGCATGGGTGGCGTGGCTCTTGCGGGCGACGGTCCAGGTATCGAGGCGCACCTTGCGGGCGCGGTGCCAGGGGATCAGTTCCCGGTCTCGTGCCGGCCAGTGCCAGGCCCAGAACGGTACGTCGTTGTAGGTTGCCCCTATATTGGCTGCCGCCCTGGCGCTGGCGCGGCCAACGGTGTCGTGGTCGACGTTGCCGTCCTCGCGCCAGGTGCTGAACACCACATCACCGGGGCGCAGGTAGCGCGTGATGAATTGGGCGATCTGATCTTCGTGCTCCACCAGGGCGTTGTCGGTAAACCCGCCACGAATCCACTTCAGGCTGTGCATCGGCAACCCGAGCCGGCGGATGGCTTCGACGCTTTCCTGGGGACGAAACACGCTGAGGCGTTTTTCCGACCACTGCCGAGAGCCCGGATGGCTGGCGCTGCCGTCGGTGATCGAGATCAATTGCAGCGGGTGGCCGAGGTTGCTGAGCAACTGCAGCAGGCCGCCGCAGGTCACTACCTCATCGCCGGGGTGCGGGGCAATGAGTACCGCGCGTGCGCCGGTGGGTACCAGCGACTGGGTGCTGATGACCGGAATGCTGTCCAGTTGCGGGGCGCTGTTCCAGATCTGTGATGGCAGGCTGGCTTCGCTCAGGGAAACGGGTTTCATAGTCGATACGTCCTTGTTCTGCGTCGCCTTCAGTCGTGCATGGGACCAGCCCGGCAGACCCGTGAGGGCTCGTTGATAGCGGAGCGACAAGCCAAACCCTGGATTGCCGCGAATCGAGTATTGCTCATGTAACGCTATTCGTCGCGTCGCGAACCTGTCCGCAATGACTTTTCCGCTCTGCGGTGTTGCGGCCATAAACGCCTGTAGGCTTTTTTACTCTTCTTCCTCATGCTGCAACTCGAACAGCAGCAACGAGCGTCCGGTGACCGAGTACTCGTGGCCAAACTCGAAACGCTCCTGGCCGCGGATCGACGGCTGGTTGGTGTCGATCATGCATGTCCAGAAACCGCCGTCAGGCACTTCCGGCAGCCGGAAATTGACGATGTCGTGATGTGCGTTGACTACCAGCATCAACGTCGCGTCGACGCCTTTGCGGCGGATGCCGGTTTCCTGGGCGCGGCCATCGAGCAACATGCCCAGGCATCGATTGTGCGCATCGTGCCAATGTTCGGTGGTCATTTGTGTGCCGTCCGGCGCCAGCCAGGTCACGTCCTTGACGCCGATATCCTCGTTGTAATTGCCCACCAGAAAACGTCCGCGCCGCAGAACCGGGTAGGTCAGGCGCAACTTGATCAGGCGTTTGACGAACTTGAGCAGGGCCTTGCCATCTTCGCTGAGGTCCCAGTTGACCCAGCCGATCTCACTGTCCTGGCAGTACGCGTTGTTGTTGCCGTCCTGGGTGCGGGCGAACTCGTCGCCGGCCACCAGCATCGGCGTGCCTTGGGCCAGCAGCAGGGTGGCGAAGAAATTGCGCATCTGCCGATGGCGCAGCGCGTTGATCTCGGGATCGTCGGTGGGGCCTTCGGCGCCGTGGTTCCACGACAGGTTGTTGTTGCTGCCATCCTGATTGTCTTCGTCGTTTGCCTCGTTGTGCTTGTCGTTGTACGACACCAGATCGTTGAGGGTGAAGCCGTCGTGGGCGGTGACGAAATTGACCGATGAGTATGGCCGCCGACCACGTTGATTGAACATATCGCCCGAAGCGGTCAGGCGGCTGGCAAAGTCAGCCAGTTGGCCGTCGTCGCCTTTCCAGAAGGCGCGCACGGTGTCGCGGAACTTGTCGTTCCACTCGACCCAGCCCGGCGGAAAGTTGCCGACCTGATAACCGCCGGGGCCGCAGTCCCAGGGTTCGGCGATCAGTTTGACCTGGCGCAGCACCGGGTCCTGGCGGCAGGCCACGAGGAAACTGTGGCGCTCGTCGAAACCGTCGTGGTAACGCCCCAGAATGGTCGCCAGGTCGAAGCGGAAGCCGTCCACGTGCATTTCCGTGGCCCAGTAGCGCAGGGAGTCGGTGACCATTTGCAGTACGCAGGGGTGGCTCAGGTCCAGGGTGTTGCCGGTGCCGGAATCGTTGATATAGAAGCGCTTGTCATCGGGCTTGAGGCGGTAGTAGGACGCGTTGTCGATGCCGCGCATGGACAGGGTCGGGCCTTGCTCGTTGCCCTCGGCGGTGTGGTTGTAGACCACGTCGAGGATCACCTCCAGATTGGCTTCGTGCAGGTGCGCGACCATTTCCTTGAATTCGGCGATCTTGCCGCTGGCCAGGTAACGCGGATCGGGGGCGAAGAACGCAATGCTGTTGTAGCCCCAGTAATTGGTCATGCCCTTGTGCAGCAGATGCTGGTCGTTGACGAAGGCGTGGATCGGCAGTAATTCCACAGTCGACACGCCGAGCTTGCGGATGTGCTCCACCACATCATCGACCATCAACCCGGCAAAGGTGCCGCGCAGGTTTTCGGGGACGGCGGGGTGGCGCATGCTGAAGCCGCGCACATGGGTTTCATAGATGATCGTCCTGTCCCACGGCACGCTGACCCGATGATCGTGGCCCCAGGTATGCGCCGGGTCGATGACCTTGCATTTGGGCACAAAGGGCGCGCTGTCCCGTTTATCGAAGCTGAGGTCAGCGTCGGGGTGGCCGATGGTGTAGCCGAACAGCGCTTCGGACCATTTCAGCTTGCCCACCAGTTGTTTGGCGTAGGGGTCGATCAGCAGTTTGTTGGGGTTGAAGCGATGGCCGTTGGCCGGGTCGTATGGACCGTAGACGCGATAGCCGTAGATCAGCCCCGGATGGGCGTCGGGCAGGTAGCCGTGGTAGATCTCGTCAGTGTATTCGGGCAGTTCGATGCGTTCGAGTTCCACCTCGCCGGCGTCGTCGAACAGGCACAGTTCAACCTTGGTGGCGTGGGCGGAAAACAGGGCGAAGTTGACTCCCAGTCCATCCCAGGTGGCACCCAGTGGAAAGGGCAGGCCTTCGCGGATTCGTGTGGTTTCGGCACGAGTGGCTGGCGCGGCGGCTTTCTTCGGACTGGTCATAGGTATTCCTTAAAGCGGCGGCAACCTGTAGGAGCAAGCCCGCTCCCACAGGGACCTGTGAGTTGCCACAGATTGCAGTTACACCACCAAACACTGTGTGAGCGGCGGTGCGGCGGTCCGACTTGCCCGCGAAGGGGCCTCAAGGCCTATTCAAACCGCTGGCGGTTTTCGCGCAGCCCGGGGCTTTTTCTCAGCGGCCTTTTCCCCCGGCGGGATCACCTTCGAAGCCGCCGCCGGTTTGGCCTTGGTTTTTGCCGCGGCGACCTTGGCATCGCCAGCCTTGCCATTGGCCGTTTTGCTGACCGGGGTTTTCGCAGCAGCCTTGACCGGCTTTTTCGGGGCCAGGGCTTCGGCTTCCGCCAGTTTGCACGCCATTTCCCAGTGACGGGCCTCCTGGCCTTCGGGTTTTCCTTCGGATTCCCAGATCTGATAGGCAAATTCGCGGATGCGTTTATCGTCGGTACTCATCGTAATGCTCCTGAACTGAATTCAAGTGTGGGCAGTTTGAAAAATGAGATTGACCGGGAAATCCCCCAGCGCGGCGCTGATCAGCAGCTCCCTGTGTTCTGTGACTGTGATGCGGGAAAAAAGTCCCTGCAGATGTTCGTCCGGGACGGTGAACGGCAGTTTGACCCGGGTATCGCCCCACAGCGGCGCGTGGACCTGTGGTTCGGCACCGTTTTCCAGCAGATCGGCACAACGTATCGGCACAATCACAATGGCGCGTTTCCCCTCCCGTTCACGGACAAATCCCAGCACTCGATGGGCCTCGCTGCCCACCACTTCCAAAGCCTGGCAGGTACCACGCCGAAACAGCTCGGCATGCTCGGCGCGCAGGCTCAGGGTGCGCGCAATCAAGGCTTGTTTGATGCGCCCGTCACGCCAGTTTTGCATCAAGTCCGGCAGGTCCACCGCTTGCTGCAGCGCCTGCTGGCGGCTGGCGTAATCCACGGGACGACGGTTGTCCGGGTCGACCAGGCTGAAGTCCCAGAACTCGTTGCCCTGATACAAGTCCGGTACACCGGGCACGGTCATGCGCAGCAAGGTTTGCGCCAATCCGTTGAGTGCGCCGGGGGCGGCAATCGAGCGGGCAGCCTTGGCCAGGGCCGTACGCAACAACTCGCCTTCGGGGCTGAGCAACAGACGCTGGATGAAGTCTTCGCTCGCTTGCTCGTAAGGGTCATTGGGCGCGTTCCAGCTACTTTGCAGTTTGGCTTCGCGCAGGGCCTTGCGTTGCCACTGCCAGAGGCGTTTTGCGTAGTCCTCAAGGGCCGGCGCATGATCGATCTCCAACGCCAGCGGCCAGCTGCCGATGATCGCCTGGTAGAGAATCAGTTCATCCCCCGTCGATGGCATTTGATCGTCGTTGCGCAAGGGCCGGGCGAGGGCGCGCCACAGGCCGATCTGGTCGGCGTACCAACTGCTGCGCTCGCTCAGTACCGCCAGCCGCGCCCGTGAATCTTCACCGCGCTTGTGGTCGTGGGTGGCGCTGGCCAGCAGATTGTCCGGGAAGGTGTCGAGGCGTTCGATACAGGCCTGATGAAAGTCGGCGACAGGTGCGCTGAACTGTTCGGTGTTGAAGCCAACGTCATTGCGCGAGAGCAGGACCGCCGAACGATAGAACGCGGTGTCTTCCACCGCTTTCGCCGCCGCCGGTGAGGTCAATTGCTGGAAACGTACGCAGGCGTGCTTCAAGCGTTTGCGCTCGCGACCGGCCGGGCGCGAACGCCAGGGTTCACCGCCGAGCCATCCGGCCAGGCAGTCGAGCACCGGCCAGTCCTCTTCACCCAGGGTTTGGCGGGCGCCGTCCATGGCCTGACGGAAAAACGCCTCGCCCTGGGCCGACCGGCCAAGGGGACTGATGTAGGTGCGGTACACCGGGAAATGCACGATCAACGCCTGCAAGGCCCGGCGAATGGCGCCGAGGGTCAGGTCGCGGGTCATGAGGTTGTCCCGGGCCACTTGCAGCAAGGCCTGGGCAACGCTTTCGAAATCTCCGGCCAGGGAGCCGCTGAGGACTTGCTGGCGGGCCAGTTGAGCTTCCTGGCCGAAATCGGCGGACCGCTCGCTGTGACGATGCCAGAGTTCGGCCAGAGTCTGCGCGCCCCGTGGATCCTGTTGCAGTAGTGACAACTGGTTCATGAATTCGTAGCCGGTGGTGCCGTCCACCGACCAGTCGCGAGGCAGGGTTTCCCCTTCGCCCAGGATCTTTTCCACATAGATGGGCAGGTGCCGGCCCGCTGACAGGCTGTCGACCCGGCGGCGCAGCTTGCGGCAATAGCCTCGCGGGTCGGCGAGGCCGTCGATGTGGTCGATGCGCAACCCGTCGATCAGCCCTTCAGCCACCAGTTGGAAAATCTTCGCGTGGGTGGCTTCGAACACGGCGGGACGCTCGACCCGCAGTCCGCCGAGTTCATTGATATCGAAGAAGCGCCGCCAGTTGATGTCATCGGCGGCGGTGCGCCAACTGGCGAGGCGATAGCTCTGGCGTTCCAGCAGGTTGTGCAGGCGCCGGAAGCCTTCGCCGGTCAGTGAGTCGTAGTTGTTCAGGTGCTGCTCGATGGCGTGGGCCAGGGCCGGATCGTTGACCAGATCGCGAAGTTCCGCTTTCAGCGGCAGGGCCAGGCTGTGGGCGTCGGTCTGGTAGCTCAGGGTGCTGAAGCGATCGGCCAGGTTTTTCAGTTGTTCGGCCTGCTGTGTATCGAGCGGTGCATCGGTCCTGAGCAGTTCCCCGTAATCGCTGGGGCAAATCGGAAAGCGATGTTCGTAGTGCTCGACATGGAAGCTGCCGTGCCAGGCATCGAAGCGCAGGGGCAGGGTGCCGTCCTGCAACGCGACGCCGTAGTCGCTGCCCAGAAACGGCAGGAGCAACTGGCCTTCCATCAACGGGTCGGGTGAATGCCACTGGATGTCGAAAAACTCGCCGTAAGGGCTCAGGCGTCCCCACTCCAGCAAATCCAGCCACCAGGGATTGTCACCGCCGCCGACCGCCATGTGGTTGGAGACGACGTCGAGAATCAACCCCATGTTGTGCTCGTGCAGGGCGCTGACCAGGCTGCGCAGCGCCGCCTCTCCGCCCAGTTCCGGATTGACCCGGGTCGGGTCCACCACGTCATAACCATGCATCGACCCGGCGCGGGCACGCAACAGCGGGGAGGCGTAGACATGGCTGATGCCAAGACGGGAGAAATACGGCACCAGTGGCACCGCATCTTCAAGCGTGAAGCCTTTGTGAAATTGCAGGCGCAAGGTGGCGCGCAGTAGACGACTCGGTACCAGGGTCATCGATCACGCTCGGCCGCCTGGAGCCGCGCACAGGCGAGCAACTCCAGGCGTCGTGCGGCATCCGCTCCGTCGAGCAGGGCTTCGCTGTAACCGGGCAAGCGCCGCGACCAGTTGGGGTGGGAGTCGATGGTGCCGGGCAGGTTGGCTTGCTGTTCGACACCAAGGGCGTCTTCCAGGGGCAGCAGCACCAAGGGGGCCCGGGTATGACCGAGGAAGCGCACGCTGGCATCGAGCACCTGGTCGGTTTCGTGGGACTCTTCACGGAAGTTCTGCGGGTCCTGGCTCAACGCCCGGCGCAGGCCTTCGCGCTCGCGTTCGCGGTGCTGGCGCCATTCGATTTCACCACTGGCATCGAGCAAGCCGAGCCGGGCGTTCCAGTCGATATCGCGGCCATGCCACCAGCCGTTGAGGGTCGGCAGGTCATGGGTGCTGGTGGTGGCCAGGGCGTTGTCCGGCCAGTCGAGGATCGGCTTGAAATGCGTGTTGTCCTGTTCGAACAGCAATACCCGCATGCCCAGCATCGAGCGGGCGATGAGTTTTTCCCGCAGGCCGTCCGGCACGGTGCCGAGGTCTTCGCCCAGGACGATGGCCTGGTGACGATGGGATTCCAGGGTCAGCAGGCGCAGCAGATCGTCCACCGGGTAATACAGGTAGGCGCCGTCCGCTGGCGGCGATCCATTGGGGATTACCCACAGACGCTGCAAGCCCATGACGTGATCGATGCGCAAGCCACCGGAGTGGGCGAAATTGGCCCGCAACATTTCGATGAAGGCCCGGAAACCATTGCGCACCAGGCCTTCAGGGGAGAATGCGGAAATCCCCCAGCCTTGGCCCGTGCGGTTGAGAATGTCCGGCGGCGCACCGACGGTGAGGGACGCGAGCAGTTCGTCCTGACGGCTCCAGGCCTGGCTGCCGCCACCATCGGCGCCAACGGCCAGGTCGGCGATCAGGCCGATACTCATGCCGCTGGCGCGGGCGGCGGTTTGCGCGCGCTCCAGGCAGCGCGTGATCAGCCACTGGCAGAAGGCGAAGAAGCCGATGCGCCCGGCATTCTCTTCGGCGAATGCCGCCAGTTCGGCGCTGCGCGGATTGCGCCAGGGTTCAGGCCACTGCCGCCAGTCGAGGTGTTCACCCCGGGCGGCGCGCGCCTCCTGGATGGCTTCGAAGCGACAGTGGTTTTCCAGCGCTTCGCCGGCGGCGTGACGAAAACTGCTGAAGTCTTCGTGCAAAGGATGTTCGCCCTGGACGAAACCTTCGTACAGCGACTGCAACAGCCGATGCTTGGCTTCGGCGGCGGCCGGCCAGTCAATCAGCGGTCGCTCTTCCAGCGCCTTGAGTTCAATGGCCAGCCCGGTTGCATCGATGGCGGTGCGCAGTGCGCGTTCGCCGAGAATGGTGCCCGGGGCGCAGTAAAGGCTGTTGAGAAATAAGCGGCTGGACGGCGAATAGGGGCTGTAGCGTTGGGTGTCACTGGAAAACATCGCATGCAGCGGGCTGATCGCCAGCGCCTCGGCGCCACGCTCGCCGGCCACCCGGGCGAGGTCCTCCAGCGCCTGGGTGTCACCAAACCCGCCATCGCCGGGGCGGCGCAATCCATACAATTGCACACTCAGGCCCCAGGCACGGGGGATGGGGTTGTCCACGGCATCGGCCACGCTGTAGCAACGGGCCGGGGCTACGGCCAGGGTGAAGCTTTGTCCGTCGATGCTGACCTGTTGATAGCCGACCGGTACCAGCCCCGGTAGCACCGCGTTGGCGTCCAGTTTCAGGTCGAGCCGCGAACCGTCTTCGAGGTGGATTTCGCAAGGGGTCCCGGGCTCGAAAAAACGCGCCAGGTCCAGGCCCTTCCCGACATCGGCGGTGATCAATGGCGGCAAGTGATGGGTCTGTTGCACCTCTTGCAGTTCCAGCAGGCTGGCGTCGATTTCCTGGGCGCTGCCGGCCGGGTGGCCAAGGCCGGTCAGCACATTGCGCAACACGGACGGCGCGACTTTTTGCGGGCGGCCGTTGGCGTCGAGCCAATCGACTGCGAGACCGGCACGGCTGGCCAGGATTTCCAGTTGCGCATCACTCATGGACGCTCTCCAAACGGGGTAGCAAAGGGGGCTGCGGCGGCGAGGCTGACGAGCGCGCAATACGGGGCAAGGGTGTTTGGGGCCGGCAGGTCGGCGCCCTGTGGCGGGTATTCGAACAAGCGCGTGGCACCGGTCTGTGAGGTGTGGACTACGGGGCTGGCGCTGAGGTTCAGGTCAATGCGCAGCTGGCTGCCATCGCCCAGGCGCCAGGTTGCACTGACCGCGGCTTCACCCAGCACATCGGTGCCCAGTGCCCGGGCGCCCGGCAGGCGCGGGATGATGTGCCGGTGACGGATCTGCAACAGTCGTCGATACAGGTCGTGCATCTCGCAATGGCCGGTCGATGGCAGGACTGGGCGGGACGCTGCAAATGTCTGCGGATCGTTCGGGTCCGGAATGTGTTCGCGCAGGATCGGGTCGGCAAAGGCGCTGAGCTCCGCGAACTCATTGCGCCGGCCGTCGCGAACCTGCCTGGCCAATTCACCGTGATGGCTGGTGAAAAACAGGAAGGGTTGCTCGACGGCAAATTCGTCGCCCATGAACAGCAGCGGAATCATCGGCGACAACAGCAGCAACACCGTGGCGGCCCGCAGCGCTTGCGGGTGGGCGAGTTGATGCAGGCGCTCGCCGAAGGCCCGGTTGCCGATCTGGTCATGGTTCTGCAAAAACAGGATGAATGCACTGGGCGGAAGATGTCCGCTGGGTTCGCCCCGCGCCACACCATGGCGATTGAGATGGCCCTGGAACACGAAGCCCTGGCTCAGGCAGCGCGCCAGTTGTTCGGTGGGGTTTTGCGCGTAGTCGGCGTAATAGGCGTCGGTTTCGCCGGTCAGCAACACATGCAGGGCGTTGTGGCCGTCATCGTTCCACTGTGCATCGTAACCCTGTTCGAGCAGGCTGGCCTGGTTGTGTTCGTTCTCCACCATCAGCCACACATGCCGCGCCGGTCCCGTCTGCTGGCGCACCCGTCGTGCCAGTTCCTGGATGAAATCCGGGTCTTCGATGGCGTGCACCGCGTCCAGGCGCAAACCGTCGAAACGGTACTCCAGCAGCCACATCAAGGCGTTTTCGATGAAGAAGTCCCGTACTTCGCGACGGCGCAAGTCGATGGCCGCGCCCCACGGCGTGTGTTTGTCTTCGCGAAAAAAGCCCTTGGCATAACGATGCAGGTAATTGCCGTCCGGGCCGAAGTGGTTGTAGACCACGTCGAGGATCACCGCCAGGCCGTGGCCATGGGCGGTGTCGATCAAGTGCTTGAGCTGCTCGGGGGAGCCGTATGACGCCTGGGGCGCGTAGGGCAGGACGCCGTCATAACCCCAATTGCGTTCGCCGGGAAACTGCGCGACAGGCATCAGTTCGATCGCGGTGACGCCCAGTTCGACCAGCCGCGCCAGATGCTGCTCGACGGCGCTGAAGCCGCCGAGCGCACCGACATGCAGTTCGTAGATCACCGCTTCGTTCCACGGCCGTCCCAGCCAGGCGGCGTGTTGCCAGGCATAGGCCAGCGGATCGACCACCACGCTGTGCCGGTCGATGTCGCCGGCCTGGGCGCGGGAGGCCGGGTCGGGCACTTCCAGTTCGCCGTCGATGCTGTAGCGGTAACGCGTGCCCGCCGCGCATCGGATGTTGCTCACGAACCAGCCGTCGGCCTGGGGCAGCAACGGCAAGGACTGTCCATTTTCCAGTTCGACACTGACGTAGTACGCATCTGGCGCCCACAACGCGAATCGCGTGTGCTCTGCGTCCAGCATGATTGCGCCGTGGGGCCAGGTCTCAAGGGTCCGTAACGGCATCTTCAAAGCCTCTTACTGTTTGTGCGATTTCCCCAATGCCTTGGCCACAAGCTGTTCGTAGAGCTCGGCGTAGGGTTCGACCGCCTTGCACCAGTTGAACGGCGCCGTCATGGCCCGGCAGCGCATGGCGTGCAGCAGGCCGGGAAAGGCGAACACCTTGAACGCGCGGCTCAGGGCTTCCTGATAGCTCTGCACCGTGGATTCATCGAACAGGAAACCGGTCACGCCGTTTTCGATGGTGTCGGCAAGACCGCCGGTGTTGCGTGCCACCGGCAACGAGCCGAAGCGCTGGGCGTACATCTGGCTCAGGCCGCATGGCTCGTATCGCGAAGGCATCAGCAGGAAGTCGCTGCCGGCAAACATGCGCCGGGCGTCGGTTTCGTTGAAGCCGATGCGCACGCCGATCTGCCCGGGGAAGCGCAGGGCCAGTTCACGCATGGCCTGTTCTTCTTCCGGCTCGCCGCGACCGATGATCGCGATCTGCCCGCCATTTTTGACGATGTACTCGGACACCGCCTCTGTCAGGTCCAGGCCTTTCTGATAAACTAGGCGCGAAACCACGGCGAACAGCGGTCCTTCGGAGTCTTTCAGGCCGAACAGTTCGCGGACATGGGCGGCGTTCACGGCCTTGCCATCCCAGTCGCCGATGTCGAACGGGCAGAACAGGTGCGGGTCGGTCGCCGAATCCCAGCTTTCATCGATGCCGTTGGGGATGCCACTGAGCAGGCCTTGCTGGGTCTTGGCGGCGAGGAAACCGTCCAGGCCGCAGCCGAAATCCGGGGTGGTGATTTCCTGGGCGTAGGTCGCGCTGACCGTGGTGATGTGGCTCGAATAGGCCATGCCGGCCTTGAGGAACGACATTTTGCCGTAGAACTCCATGCCTTCCTGTTGCAGCGCGTGTTGGGGAATGCCCAGTTCGGGGCACGAGCCCAGGCTGGTCACACCTTGATAGGCCAGGTTGTGGATGGTGAAAAGCGTCGGTGTGCGCTGCCCACGCCAGTGCATGTAGGCAGGGGCCAGGCCGGCGGGCCAGTCGTGGGCGTGCACCAGGTCCGGGCACCAGTGGATCTGCGCGAGGTTGGCGGCAATATCAGCCGCCGCCAGGCCCAGGCGGGCGAAACGGATATGGTTATCCGGCCAGTCGCGGCCGTTGTTGGCGCCGTAGGGTGAACCTTCGCGCTCGTAGAGTTCGGGGCAGATCAACACGTAAATGACCAGGCCATCGGGCATGTCCATGCGCCCGATCTTGCACGGTGGCAACGCAGCATGGCCGCCAAGCTCACCGATGATATGAATGGGGTTCTCGCTGTGCAGCACTTGCGGGTAACCGGGGATCAACACCCGTACATCGTGCAGATGGGCCATGGCCCGCGGCAGTGCTGCGGAAACATCGCCCAGGCCACCGGTTTTCACCAGGTCGGCAATTTCCGAGGTGACGAACAGGACTTTCTTACGGTTCGGATTCTGGTTGGCTGCCGGGGTCAGCGTCCTGGTGCCTGGAACGCTGGCGGGTTGGGTGTTTGCGGCAGTTACGGCGCTCGATTCGCCGACCTGATGAGCACGCTCTCCCTGTATTTCCAAAACCGTACTGATCATATGAATCTCCCGTGTTGTTGATCTAATTCTTAGGTCTGGCAAACGGTGTTTCATGGCCATTTCCCGTGGCCGGCGCAAACGCGCTGCGCATCAGTGAGCAAGCGCTGCCCAATGCGTCGAGTCGAAGCAAAAGGGTTGAATCAGCCGTTGCAAAGATTGCACCAGTCGCAACGCACCTTCTTGTCAGAGGACCGATCGGGATTGGAAAAAGTTTCGACTATTTTTCCATTTTGTGACCGACCGGTTTCGCCTTGAGAAAGTGAGTCTAGGCCAGAACTTAGAGCGGTAAAGGGCAGATGGCAAAATTGTTCGACAATCGGTTTGTAGCGGGACGGACGTGCCTGATCGAGGTGCAAACGCCCCGACGAAGTGCATGTTTTTTTGCGTTTTGGCCTCAAAAAGTCACTGGGCAGTCACATAAATGTGCGACGTGATATATCAGGCATGCACTATTGTGGTGCGTGTTTTTGAGTCCCGCATTTGGCCAAACCACTGCCTTACTGCCCACCTTGATGCCTTGTTATAGTTCGGGCCTCATTTTTGCCCGCAAAAGGATCATTGGCATGTCTCAGTACACTGCGTTCAACGTCGAACTGGTCGATAAAATCGCCCATGTGCAGATCAACCGCCCGGAGAAGATCAACTCGATGAACGCGGCGTTCTGGAGCGAGATCGTCGAGATCTTCCAGTGGATCGACGACACCGATGAAGTGCGGGTGGTGGTCCTCAGCGGAGCAGGCAAGCATTTCTCCTCGGGGATCGACCTGATGATGCTGGCCGGCGTGGCCAATGAACTGGGCAAGGACGTGGGACGCAACGCGCGCCTGTTGCGGCGCAAGATCCTCACCCTGCAAGCTTCGTTCAATGCCGTCGATAACTGCCGCAAACCGGTGCTTGCGGCCATTCAGGGTTACTGCCTGGGGGGCGCCATCGACCTGATCGCCGCGTGCGACATGCGTTATGCCGCCGAGGACGCACAGTTTTCGATCAAGGAAATCGACATCGGCATGGCCGCCGACGTTGGCACGCTGCAACGCTTGCCGCGAATCATCGGTGACGGCATGCTGCGCGAACTGGCTTACACTGGTCGCACTTTTGGCGCCGATGAAGCGCGGAGCATGGGCCTGGTCAATCGCGTCTACAGCGACAGCGCCAGCCTGCTCGACGGCGTCATGGGTATTGCCCGGGAAATCGCCGGCAAGTCACCGATCGCGGTCACCGGCACCAAGGAGATGATCAGCTACATGCGTGACCATCGCATCGATGACGGCCTCGAATACATCGCCACCTGGAACGCCGCCATGTTGCAATCCACCGATCTGCGCGTGGCCATGGCCGCCCATATGAGCAAACAGAAACCCGAATTTCTGGATTGATTAACCATGATTCCTCGCTGGACCACCGCAGTACTGGACACCGATCAACCCGGCGGCTGGGCCATCGCGCGCAGCCCCGAAGGCTTTCTGTTCGATGACAACGGCGCACTGTTCGCGCGCGAATGGCTGAAACGTCAGGACCTGTCGATTCTGGCCGAGCATGGCATCGGTCACCTCGATGGCGAGCCGGTCTATCTGCTGGAGTTGCGCAGCCACAGCGAAGTGCCGGGTTGCAACTGGAAAGGCCTGCGGGCGTTCATGCTCGAAGGCGATCACACGCTGTACAAGGTGCTCGGTTACGCCGCGCAGATCGGCACCTGGGCCCGGGAGCACCGCTTTTGCGGTAACTGCGGTCAGGCCATGACCCAGGTGCCGCGCGAGCGCGCGATGTATTGCCAGCCATGTGATCTGCGCAGCTACCCACGGATTTCGCCGAGCATGATTGTCCTGGTGACTCGAGGCGATGAAGTGCTGTTGGCACGTTCACCGCGTTTTGTCAGCGGTGTCTACAGCACATTGGCGGGGTTCGCCGAACCGGGCGAATCGGCCGAGGACTGCCTGATTCGCGAGGTTCGCGAAGAGGTGAGCATCGAGGTCAGGAACATCCAGTACATGGGCAGCCAGTGCTGGCCGTTCCCGCACTCGATGATGCTTGGCTTTCACGCCGAATATGCCGGTGGCGAGATCGTCTGTCAGGAAGACGAGATCGAGGACGCCCAGTGGTTCAACGTGCACGAGCTGCCGCCGTTGCCGGCGTCACGCTCGATTGCCCGTTACCTGATCGACGTCTATGTGGCGCGGCGCTTAGGCCACGCTGAACCAGTGCTGCCAGGCTAGGCGCACGGTCAGGCCCAGCACCACGGTGATGAACACCGGGCGAATGAATTTCGCGCCGCCGCTGATGGCGGTGCGAGCGCCGAAGAAGGCGCCGACCATCAACGATGAGCCCATGCACAGGCCGATGACCCAATCCACCTGACCGGAAAAGATGAAGATCGATAGTGCCGCCGCGTTGCTGACGAAGTTCATGCTGCGCGCCACGCCGCTGGCCTTCACCAGGTCGATGGGGTAGAGCAGCAGGCTGCTCACGGTCCAGAACGCACCCGTGCCGGGACCGGCCACGCCGTCATAGAAGCCGAGGCTGAAGCCTTGGGTCGACTGCCACTTTTTCTTGATCGGTGCGTTGCTATCCAGCGGCGCTTTCGGCGTGCCGCCAAACAAGAGATAGACACCGCAAGCGAAAACGATCACCGGCAGCATTTTGTTCAGCCATTCCGCCGGCAGGTAATGGGCGACCACGGCACCGGTCAGCGCGCCGACCAGAGTGCCGACGATGGCGTGGACCCATTGCGCGGGGTGGAACAACTTGCGGCGGTAGAAGGTGAAACTGGCAATGGCCGAGCCGAAGGTCGAACTGAGTTTGTTGGTGCCCAGCACCAGGTGCGGCGGCAGGCCGGCGGTCAGCAAGGCAGGAGTGGTCAACAGCCCACCGCCACCGGCGATGGCGTCGATGAAACCGGCAACAAAAGCGACAAGGGCCAGGATGGCCAGGGTGGAGAGGTCAACGCTAAGTTCGAAAGGCATGGGATCGGCTTAATCGGCGGGTGCAGGAAGGGCTGCGGGGAAGGGGCGACATGTTACCCACACTAACAACACAACACCAATGTGGGAGCGGGCTTGCTCGCGAAGAGGCCGCCAGATCCAGCATAAATGTTGGCTGACACACCGCTTTCGCGAGCAAGCCCGCTCCCACAGGGTTTAGCGTGAAGCTGAATTACAAGCCCAGATCCGACAGCCCCGGATGATCGTCAGGCCGACGCCCCAGCGGCCAGTGGAACTTGCGTTCGCTTTCCTTGATCGGCATGTCGTTGATGCAGGCGAAGCGGCGGGCCATCAGGCCGTCCTCGTTGAACTCCCAGTTTTCGTTGCCGTAGGAGCGGAACCAGTTACCTGAGTCGTCGTGCCATTCATAGGCATAACGCACGGCAATGCGATTGTCGGTAAATGCCCAGAGCTCCTTGATCAGCCGGTAGTTCAGTTCCCTGGCCCATTTGCGGGTCAGGAAGCCCTTGGCCTCTTCGCGGTTGTGGGCGAACTCGGCGCGGTTGCGCCATTGGGTGTCCAGGGTGTAGGCCAGGGACACACGCTCGGGATCGCGGGAGTTCCAGCCGTCTTCGGCCAGGCGAACTTTTTCAATGGCCGATTCACGGGTGAATGGGGGTAATGGCGGACGAACTTCGGCATTAGACATTTCAAGTCTCCGTATCAAGTTAAAGTTCAAACAATTGTCGAGTTTGATCAGGTTGCTACAGGTCCAATAACTTTCGCGCCATGCATTGCGCATTATCGGCGGCACTGTGATCACCCATTACAAGCGCCACGGTAATGGCACCGTCGATCAGGATCAGCAGCTGTCTGGCCAGCAGTTGCGGATCCTCGGCGCCATGTTCGGTACACAGCTCGCACAGGTAGTCGAGCAGCTTCTGTTTATGTTCTTTGGCGACCAGGCGCACCGGGTCTTGCGGGTCGCCGGTTTCGCCGCTGGTGTTGATGAAGGCGCAGCCGCGGAAACCTTCGCAGGCGAACCACGACTTGAGTACGGTAAACAGGTTGAGCAGTCGCTCGGCCGGGGTTTGTGCCTGGCCGACTGCGCCTCTGTACCAGTGCATCCAGCGCTGGTCGCGGCGTTGCAGGGCCGCCACAACCAGTTCGTCCTTGTTGGCGAAGTAGCGGTAGACGCTTTTTCTGGAGACGCCGGCGGTTTTCACCAGAAGATCCATGCCAGTGGCGGCTATGCCACTTTTGTAGATCAACTTTTCGGTGACATCCAGAATGATGTCGCGTGTGTCGTTGCTAGTGATTTTATTCATGCTGGCAACAGTAGAATGATCATTCTCCTTGGTCAAGTGGATATTTTTGTTGTCTGTAAAAATGCCTTCGCGAGCAGGCTCGCTCCCACATTTGAAATACGTTCCCCTGTGGGAGCGAGCTTGCTCGCGATGGCGTCATTACAGACGGTAACAAGACCCGAACCTTTGCATGGTGTAAGCTCATGGGTTCTTCGGATTCGACCCATTGCGAGCCCTATGCCGTCGCTTTTCAAACGCTCCCTGCTGCCCAAGTTGCGCAGTTTTCCGCTGACGGCCGATGCCGTCAGCGTCCTCGCCGGCGCTGCCGAATTCCGTCGTTGCCTGCTGGAGAAAATTGCCAGCGCGACCCGGCGTATCTACATCGTTGCGCTGTACCTGCAACAGGATGAAGCCGGCCAGGAAATACTCGATGCCTTGCACGCGGCCAAACTGGCGCGTCCGGAACTGGACGTGGTGGTGGTCGTCGACTGGCTGCGCGCCCAGCGCGGCCTTATCGGTGCCGGCAAGCAGCCGGGAAACTCCGCGTGGTATCAGGAAGTGACCCGTACCCATGCCAGCGAAGTGCCGATCTACGGCGTCCCGGTACAAACCCGCGAGCTGTTCGGTGTGTTGCACCTTAAAGGCTTCGTGATCGATGACTGGGTGATCTACAGCGGCGCGAGCCTGAACAACGTCTATCTGCACAAGTTCGACAAGTACCGCTACGACCGCTATCACCTGTTGCACAATCGTGAACTGGCCGATTCGATGCAGCACCTGGTGCAGCACGGCCTGGTGGCGTCCAAGGCGGTGCACCGCCTCGACCTGCCGAACCTGCCGACCACCCGCAGCCTGCGCAATGACATTGGTGACCTGCGCAGCCGCCTCAAGCACGCGGCGTACGACACCACGCAGGGCACCACCGACAGGACCGGTTTGTCCGTCAGCCCGCTGCTTGGCGTCGGCAAGAACAATCCGTTGAACCGGGTGATCTGCGAACTGATCGCCAGCGCCCAGCAGCAACTGACCATTTGCACGCCGTACTTCAACCTGCCGCTGGCGATCATCCGCGAGATCAACCGCGCACTGGCCCGTGGGGTGAAGATCGACATTGTGGTCGGCGACAAGACGGCCAACGATTTCTACATTCCGCCGAGCGAACCCTTCCGGGTCATTTCGGCGCTGCCGTACCTGTACGAAATCAGCTTGCGCCGGTTTGCCAAGCGTCATCAACGCAACATAGACAGCGGGCAGTTGAACCTGCACCTGTGGCGAGATGGCGACAACACCTATCACCTCAAGGGCATGTGGATCGACCGGCGCTATACCTTGCTGACCGGCAACAACCTCAACCCGCGGGCGTTTCGACTCGATCTGGAAAACGCCTTGTTGATCGATGACCCCCATGGCGAACTGCTGGAACCGCGTGGCAAAGAGCTGGCGGAGATCTTCCAGCACACCCGGCGCATCGAGCACTTCCAGAACCTGGAAACCCTGGCCGAATACCCGGCGGGCGTGGCCAAGTTCCTCAAGCGCGTGAGTCGTGTGCGGATCGAGCGGTTGCTTTATCGCATCCTCTAAGGCCTGAAAAAGAGCTCCTACAGGATCAATGCGATTAACCTGTAGGAGCTGGCTCGCTCCTACACGTCTTGCGTACACCCGCAAAATGGCGGTTGTACAGGACACATGTAGGAGCTGCCACAGGCTGCGATTTTTTGCTCTTCTACTCAGGCGGATCAATTCGATCCAGCGCCCGATTCACCGCCAGTTCCCCCAGCATGATGACTTGCGCGATACCCAACAGAGTATTACGACTCGAACCTTCCGTTCGGTCCGCCAGATCCATCGTCATGACATTGGCCGAGGCCAGTGACTCGCAGGCATGAGCCAGCAGGGTTTCGCAATCGAGTTTCGGATTGGCGATAAACACGCTGCAGAGTTTTCGCGGAGTGGCCTGTATGTCCGCTGCTGAGGGGATGCGCTCGCAAGGTGCTGCCGAATTGTTGTCCGGCGGATTTGGTGTGGGTTTGATCATGAATGCTTCCCTTTAATAGTAGAGCCGCACCATCTCGCGACTAAACGAAGGGTGGCGGCTGTGCGCAAGTTAGTCGACCGGCAAGGAAAGCAAAAACCGGCGCGTCCGAAGACGCCAAGCGCACAGCCACCATCAAGTGCAGGTGGATACCTGACTGATGATACTCATGCGACCGCTTTAACCTTGCCCGGGCGACTAAACCCGATCACTGACAATCAGTGACGCGAATCAAGTTACCGAGCGGCCCCAGGGCGCACAAGCCGGCGGATTCTGGCGTAACCGTAGGCAACGACGCAAGGTGATGTAGCTTTCGTGAAGTAACCCCGAAGGCGTTTAAACAAGTAGCCGCTGGCTCGCAAAAACCGCTGAAACCAAACGCCAAAAAACCCTCGCCACAACCAGTCGACAAGACCGTACAAACCTGACGGACCGGGCGCGCAGCCTTCCCGGACCCATCCTACGTGCCTTGTAGACATTTCCTATTTGAACGCTTACCAGCTTCTAGAAAGCTGTCGGGCCGTCATCGCTCTGCATTGACCGAGCATGAATTTGATCCCCTGGGACGTACGCATCTCTCTGGTTGACCCCTTTTGCAAAACAAGGAGCGACATACAACATGGCCAGCGTTCTTTCCCGACTGTTTGGACTCCACAAGTACGACGTTACTTCGCGGTCTGATGCACCGCAGGTTCCAAACTCGTCGGTGCCTGATACCCATCCTCTCCCCACATCGCCGGCAGCAGAGCCCACCCCCCATACCCTGCGACCCTTGGAAAGCTGGTGCCATCCGTTCCAGGACAAAAGCGACTCCCTGAGGCAATTGACCCACCTGGCCAACGCGGTGGCCGGCTACTACCCACTCGGACGCGGTGGCCTGTGGCACGGTGGCGTGCACTTCGACAAAGGCACCGCCGGCACCCTGAAACAATTCAGCGTGCATTGCCTGGCCGACGGCGAAGTGGTGGCCTACCGCATCGATACTGATTCGCCGAAAACCGCTTACTTCGCCAATGATCGAACGGTCGAAAAACCCTTTTCGCGCAACTTCGTGTTGGTTCGCCATCACCTTCAACCGCCGAAGATCGAAGGCAGCCAGGACACTCCTCCGAGCCTGACTTTTTATAGCCTCTACATGCATCTGCAGGATTGGGCGAAGTACCAGCTGGATTCCACCCTCGCTCGCCCGAGATTCTGGCCCGAGCGTCCGACCTTTCGCGTCAAGCAGACGGCGAATGACGTCTTTCCCGGCCGGCCTGAACAGCTTGGTTTGAAGGTGTACAACAAGTCGAATGGTCAGCTAATCGATTTTCTGCCGCGAGGCGCCGAAGTGGCTATCAGTGGCACCGGACAGTTTCGCAGGTTGGAGAGCAGTCTGGGACCGGCAAAACTGCTCAACCCCGATGGCTCTATCAAGGGCTATCTCTCTATTCAGGTGCTCAAACACTCAGACCGCAAAGAAACCCGCATCAGTTCGTCGAAACAGACAGTCAACGTCCGGGCCGAACCGGTGATTGCCGATAACGTAATTTTCGATTTACCGCTTGAATCGGAGGTCACGGTCAGTGGCGAAGGCGAGTTTCGCAAGCTCGAACGCATCAACCAGTATGTGCAATTTGACTCGCTGGAAGGGGCCATTGAGCCGGTAGCGACAGATCAGGTTGTGGTGCTTGACCAGCCTGTCGCACTCAAGGCAGGTGACCTCATCGGCCATCTCGGCCTGTATCAGGACGGCGGCGCGAATCAGCCGGACGAGAAACTGCATCTGGAAACGTTCAGTGGTGATGACGTCGAGGCGTTCATCGAGGCCAGTCGGGAGTGGGCCACGCGCCTGCCGGAGAAAGAAAGAATCTGGCTGAAACTCCCGATGAGCACGCCCGTGGTGCCATCTGAAGGACATATCACGGCGGCGCTATTGCAGGCTTCGAGTGATTCCAGTCCGCGCAGTGCGGCCGATTTGCTGATCCCTAAGAAGCTGCTCGATGAACTGCCCACAGACCGAAAAATCCAAGTGCCCGCGACTCCGACACGCAAAGCCCGCACCTGGTATCGCCTGGAACACTTGCTTCACGATGCCGACAACAACCTTCTTGATGGCTGGGTGTGTGAAGAGCCAGGCGTAACGCCTTGGGTCAGTCCGTGGGCATGGGAAGGCTATGACATCATCATCGACTACAGCAGACCCAAACACCTGCTGGCGTCTTTTCTCAGCGCCATCGGTCGCCTCAGTGACGAAGAACGCGAGCGTTATCGTGCCATTGCCGAAAAAGACGACAAGGGCCCGATGAAACGCCGGTTGTACGAAATCATCGGTCGCAACCCCGACGGCACGCTAACGGCCACGGAACTGAAAGCGGCCCTTGAGCGACCGGCTCATGCGCAGTCGATTTCGCAGATGATCCTGTACAAGGAAAGCGAGTGGTTTCAGCAGCCGAAGATATGGGACGCACTGGACGAACTGCTCGGCCATAGCGGCTCGACGCCGCATTTGAACTGGCTGGCGGAGAAGCAGCGGATTGCGCAGATGGGGTGGTGGAGGGAGGTTGC
Organism: Pseudomonas sp. S2_F07; assembly: GCF_054668325.1. Lineage (NCBI taxonomy): Bacteria > Pseudomonadati > Pseudomonadota > Gammaproteobacteria > Pseudomonadales > Pseudomonadaceae > Pseudomonas > Pseudomonas sp. S2_F07. Next base: position 865,255 of record NZ_CP162758.1, on the reverse strand, counting down.
GGAGAAAGTGGAGTTGCCTTCTTGGGGCAGTGCGTATCACTTTCATCCGATTGGGTTAGTGGGTTTGTTTTTGGAAAAGCGTGAAGTAATCACCATGGAGATGCTGAGAGCAGCAGATCCGCATGGGGCCTCCAATTATCACCAGGAAATCCTGCCTTATCTAAATATGTATGCTTCTACATATAAAATCGATACTCCATTGCGTATTGCACATTTTCTCGCGCAAGTTGGTCATGAAAGCAAGTTCAAAGTAAAAAGTGAAAACGGTAACTTCAGTCCTAAGAGAATGCGTGAAATATTTGGATGCAAAGGAGGTCAAAAAAATTACAACACCGAAAAGGATGACTGCGACTTTGGTCGGCTTCGGACCAAGCTGTGGAGTCATGAAAATACCTATGCTAACAATGCGGTAAACTTACTCAGCTATGTGTATGCCGATCGAATGGGTAATAGGCGAGAAGAAACGCAGGACGGATATAAATATCGTGGCAGAGGAATTATTCAACTTACTGGGCGCTTTAACTACGAGCGTTACACTAGAATTCACAACGCTGCAAACCCAAGTGACTTGAGAGATTTTGTAGAGAATCCTGATCTCATAATTGATGAGTTGCAATATGGAGTGGAGTCGGCATTTGTGTATTGTTCAATGACTAATTTTAATTTGGCAGCGGATGAGGATGATATAAAAAAGACAACGCTAATAATTAACGGTGGGCACAATGGCCTGCATGAACGAAAAGAAAATTTAAACAGTATAAAAAAGCTTATGGGGATATGAGGGCATGGGAAAATTCTTAGTATTCTTCTTTTTGTCTGTTTCTACGGCCATTGCTGCTGAGGAATCAGTTACTACCAGGAAAAATGATATATGTTCGTCAGATGAGCAAACTATTTTTTTCTGCAAGGCAGAGCATAAAATTGCAGGCGTCTGTGCATCTAAAAACCTTAGTAACTCAACAGGGTTTGCTCAATACCGAGTTTTTGATATAGGTAAGAACATGATCGAATTTGTTTTTCCAGAAAAACCGATACCCCCTGGCCGAAATTTCATTATGGAGACTCAGCCGCTGCCGGGTGGAATTGATGTTGAAGTTAAATTTTCAAATAATGAATTTTTGTACACGATTCATGAGCGAGATGCTCCAGTGGCGGAGGAGGGTTTCGAAGGCTTTAGCGAAATAATAGTCAGGCGTGGTGAGGAAATTATTGAATCCATAAATTGCCTCAATAATGATTCGGAGGTGCGGAGAGCGGGTTACGAAAGTTTCTTTATAGAAGGCTGATTGTGCGCAATTCGGGCGCGTCATGTCATTTAGGCGAAATAAAATACTAAATTGAAGCGAGAGTAATCTAATCATGCCAATCAGACTGGATAAAATGCCTCCTCTCGCACAGCGCCCTCAACGACCTCGGTTTTTATTTTGGCTTGGTATGTTGTTGCTCTGTTGTTTGCTGGGAACGGTCGGGACGCTGTTGTTCGGTGACGAAGCGTTACCCGAGCGACCTTCGGATTTCTGGACCTTGGCCTTGGGCATCCCTTTCCTGGCTTGGTGCGTGCTGGGATTCGGGCGAGTGCTGTTGCACGTCGGCGAACATGGTGCCGCGGATGGCTGGGATGACGCTCGCGAAAAAGACTTGAGCCGCAAGATGCGTCAGGGGCGTCGCTCGCAACAGGTGTTGGGCGTGAGCGTGCAGACTGCTCTTGGAGAACCTGCGGATGATCCGGAAAATCAACTGGATGCTCTGCTGAGTGGGACGACTGCGCTGAAGTCACAAGCATCCAGGATGGATGGATCAATACTTCGCCATTGTTGTTTATCTGACGATGCAGATGAAAATCCGGAAGCAATATTGCTGAGTGTATGGGCGCAGACACTCGCCGACCTGGCGCCGACTTTGGCGCAGCTGCCTGATGATCAACCGTTGGCCCTGTTGCTTGATGTCGATACCGGTTTGCCGGAGCAGCAATGGCGCCGAGTTTGGCGACAGGCATGGCGCGAATCCGGCATTCGCCAGCCTGCAACCCCCGTCGATGGTCGCGGGTTGGCCTTACTGGACCAGTGGCTGGACCGGCGTATTGGTGATCGGGCGTTGTTGTTGGTTTTGGCCGTGCAGTTTGCGCCGCAGCAGCCTGAAGGCACGGCGGAAGCCGCCGTCGGGCTGTTGTTTGGCAATCGTCTGACGAAAACCACATTGCCGCCGATAGCCTACCTTCACCGTCCGGAGCAGGAGCGCAAGCCCACCGCCGATGATCTGCTTTACGCTACGCGCCAGGCTCTTGATTGGGTGCCGCTTGAATCGACATCAATCGAGCAGGTTTGGCGAGTGGGAATTGATGGGCGAAGGGCTGCCGCCATTGCAGGAGTGTTGGCTGAAGTCCCCATGTCAGTCAACAAGCCGGGATTGTGCAACCTCGATGCAATGCTGGGTCATCCAGGCTGCGCTTCGCCTTGGCTAGCCGTCGCTGCCGGGGCGCAGGCGATTCGGCGCGGTGCAGGGCCGCAATTCATCTTCAGTGGCGGCGCGGTTGCGACTGGACTGTGGGGAACGGTGCTGATTCCGGCCTCATCACTTTGAGGAAGTGGGCTCGCAGTCAGAGTTGTTTGCGCTGTTTATCGAATGGTTGCGCAGGCACTGAATTTTCAGGTTGCCAATTACCTGTAGGAGCGAGCCTGCTCGCGAAGAACCTGAGAGCACCGTGTTCATCCAGAAAGCGCGTGCCATCGTTCACGTCCATCGCGAGCAGGCTCGCTCCTACAGGTGTAATTGATCGACCACAGATTTTTCAGCCAACCCGGAACCCTGTAGCCAACTCCCACAGGGTTTCATTGCCCACAGGAACAGCGCCAGGCGAGCGGTTTCAGCTAATATGCCCGCCACCCGAACAAGAACAGGCCTAACCGCAATCCATGTCGGAAAAAGACACCATCTCCGCACAACTGCTGCGTGAAGCACTGCTGCAAAGTTGCGCCCCGGGAGCCGCCACCGCAGAAGTCCTGCACAAACTCGGCATCGACCCCAGGTTGCTCGACAGCACCGAAGCACGCTTGCCCGCCACAACCTATGCCAAGTGCTGGCGGCTGCTGGCACGGCGCGGGGACGACGAGTTCTTTGGCATGGACCCGCGCAAACTCAAGTCCGGCAGCTTCGCCTTCCTGTGTCGCACGGCCATGCTCCAGCCCAACGTGGCGGCGGGACTGACCTGCGGCCTGGACTTTCTGTCACTGATGCTTGAACGGCTGCCAGCGCAATTGGTGCGTCAGCAAAGCCTGGCGGAAATCGTCCTGTTGGAGGACGACAAGGACCCGCGCCGGGCCTTCACTTATTTCACCTACTGGATGATCGTGCACGGCGTTGCCTGCTGGCTGGCAGGGCGGCGGATTCCGATTCTGGCCATTGAACTGCGTTGTTCGAAACCGGATTTCTGCGACGACTATCAGGTGATGTTTTCCGAGAACCTGCGATTCGACCGGCCGCGCACGCGGATGATTTTCTCCGCCGATTGCCTGGACTTGCCGATCAAGCGCAGCCCCGAAGAGCTCAAGCGGTTCCTGGCCCTTGCGCCGGCGAACATTCTGGTGAAATACCGCGACCCGCAGAGCCTCGCCAGTCGCATCAAGAACGACCTGCGCCACCTGCCGGCCGAACACTGGCCGGAAACCGAAACCCTGGCGCAACGCCTGTGCATGTCGGCATCCACCTTGCGCCGCCGGCTGGCCGAAGAAGGGCAAACCTATCAAGGCCTCAAGGACAGCGTGCGCAAGGAGCTGGCGATTGTCTGGCTGGCCGAGCCGGCGATCAGCTTCAGCGAAATCGCCACACGGCTCGGGTTCGCCGACGTCAGCTCGTTCTACAAGGCGTTTCGCAAGTGGTCGGGGTCAAACCCGGGGCATTACCGCAGCCTGATTCTCAATGACGTCGAGTGAATTCAGCGGCGCGATAACCATTCTTCACGGGTGATTTCCCAGGTTTCCTTCGGGAAGACCCCGCCGACAAAGCGGCCTTCATCCGTGCCGATCAGGCGCATGCCCGTGCGTTCGGAGAGTCTGCGCGAGCCAATGTTGGGTGCCGCTTTTGGCACACGCAACACCGTGCGACCCAGCACGGTGAACCAGTACTCGGTCACAGCCGCGCTGGCTTCGCTCATCAGACCCGAACCTTGCCACTTTGGACCCAGCCAGAATCCGCGATTGTTGTCCTGCTCGTTCATCAGGCTGATGTTGCCGATCAACTGCCCGGGTGCCGATTTCAGGCGGATCGACCAGTGCCACTCCTCGCCACGGGCGACAGCGGGCAGGGCGTTGTGACGCAAGTACATCAACGCACCGTCGTCCGGATAGGGCCATGGCACCAGGGCGTTGAGGTAGCGCACCACTTCCCAGTGCGGGAACTGTTGCTGTATGGCGTCGGCGTCCGCCAGTTCCAGCGGACGCAGGATCAGGCGCTCGGTGTAGAGCGTGGGGGTGGCTTCCATTGGCGGTGCAACTCCTTGGGTCGGGCATTAACGACTGCCAGTGGTCGGTCCTGGCAGATTGAGGGTGCCACTGTCGACGAAACGCATCGTGTTGAACACCCCACCCGAGAGCTTGCCTCGCAGGACGTAGGGCATGTTGTTCAGCGTTTTCATCTGGCTGATGCCATAGGTCTGGCGGATCACCGAAAACGCCGAAACACTGACCGGCACGGTGACGATGGTGTCGGAAAAACGTCCGATCGTACCCTGCACATCGGTGACGCCAGAGGCGAAGGGCTGGCCATTGATGTCCAGGTCCAGGGCAACGCCGCTGTAGGTGAGGGTGTAGTCATTGGGGTTCTGCACGCGGATTCTCACGGCAAAGCGCACTTCCATGCCTTCGCCTTGCAGGGGGTCGACACCCACGACGTTGATTTTCAACGGGTCTCGATTGGGCAGGGAGGAGCAGGCGCCCAGACAGAGCAGGAGGGAAATCAGGACCGCATGGAGGCTGCGCATGGACGTGCTCTCATCTGAAAAAGACTGAACCGCCAGCGGCTCAGCCCTTGAGCCCGACTAGTGGTTCGACTGTGCGACCATCGCAGGCTTTGCGGGTTCATCCCTGGCGGTCACATCGGGGTTCTGCATCACCTGAAGCACGGAGGCCTCCGGATCGAATTCGTCCTCTTCCAGTTCGATGAACTCTTCGGGCAGGAAGATATTAAGAACGATAGCGCACAGCGCGCCGACGGTGATGGGCGATTCGAAAATGTTGTGCAGGGCCTTGGGCAGTTCACGCAAGACTTCCGGCACGGCGGCCACGCCCAGGCCCATGCCGATGGAAATCGCCACGATCAGCATGTTGCGCCGATGCAGGCCGGCCTCGGCGAGAATCTTGATCCCGGCCACCGCGACGGTGCCGAACATCACCAGTTCGGCGCCGCCGAGCACCGGTTTCGGCATCAGTTGCAGTACCGCGCCGATCATCGGGAACAGGCCAAGCACCACCAGCAATCCGGCAATGAAAAACGCCACGTAACGGCTGGCCACACCGGTGAGCTGGATCACCCCGTTGTTCTGGGCGAAGGTCACCATCGGCATGCTGTTGAACACCGCGGCCATGGCCGAGTTGAGGCCATCGGCGAGCAGGCCGGACTTGATCCGGCGAATGTACACTGGGCCCTTGACCGGTTGCCGGGAGATCATCGAGTTGGCCGTGAGGTCGCCCGCGGCCTCCAGCGGCGACACCAGGAAGATCACCGCCACCGGAATGAACGCCACCCAATCGAAGGAGAACCCGTACTTGAAGGGTACCGGTACGCTCATCAGCGGCACTTCAGGCAGGCTGTTGAAATCCACCTGGCCCATGAGCCATGCCACCCCGTAGCCCAGGGTCAGGCCGATGACAATCGCCCCCAGGCGCAGAAACGGCACATCCACCCGGTTCAACACCACGATGGTGCCCAGCACCAGCGCCGCCAGGGCCAGGTGACTGGCCGCCCCAAGATCCGGGGCGCCGAAGCCGCCGGCGATGTCGGTCATCGCCACCTTGATCAGCGACAAACCCATCAGCGTGATGATGGTTCCGGTCACCACCGGGGTGATCAGCATGCGCAGTTTGCCGATGAACTGGCTTAACACCACCTCGATGAACGCGGCAAAGAAGCACACGCCGAAGATGGTCGAGAGAATCTCATCGGTGCCGCCACCCCGGACCTTGACCATGAAGCCGGCGCTGAGAATCACACTGATGAACGAGAAACTGGTGCCTTGCAGGCACAACAGGCCCGAGCCCACCGGACCGAAGCGCCGCGCCTGCACGAAGGTGCCCAGGCCGGAGACGAACAGTGCCATGCTGATCAGGTAGGGAATTTCGCTTTGCAGGCCCAGGGCGCTGCCCATGATCAGCGTCGGGGTGATGATGCCGACGAAGCTCGCCAGGACGTGTTGCAGGGCGGCAAAGACGGTGGCGGTCAGATGCGGGCGGTCATCGAGGCCGTAGATCAGATCGCTGTGGCGTGGAGCGGGGGCTTTTTCGGAGGCGGTCATGGTGGTTTGCGTGCCAGAAGGCGGGCCGGGTCAGAAAATGGAGGCGCAGGATGCCAGAACCGCCCGGCCACGGCAAAAGAACCTCCAAAACAGCGACTTACAGTCGTGGGGCGAGCACTTCGCCCACACTGCGGCGTTTGGCGTGCAGTTGGCTGGCCTGGATCAACTGTTCGAGGTCTTCGGGCGTGACGTCATAGAACGCTTCCATGTCGGCCAACGCCAGTTTCAGGTCTTCGGCGGTGATGGCCTGACGGTCGACCGGCGGATGATCGGCAGGAATCCCGGCCACCGGTTCGCTGGCGCTCTTGGGGTAACGAACACGGGTCAGGTTGTTGTAGATCAGGGCGCAGAGCAGCATCGTCGCCGCGCTGAGCATCACCGGCCCAATGGCTTTCCAGTCCATGGCAATGGTTGCCGGATCGGCCAGCACCAGGGTCAGGGCCAATGCACCGGCCGGTGGATGCAGGCACCGCAGCCAGCACATCAGGATCAACGCCATGCCCGCCGCCAGGCAAGCGCTACCCAAGGTTCGTCCCAACACATGGGCCACCAGCAGGGCAATCACCCCGGCGCTCAAGTAACCGCCGAGAATCGACCAGGGCTGGGCGAGCGCGCCCGAAGACACGGCAAACAACAGCACCGCCGAGGCCCCCAGCGGGCCGATCAGGTGCTGGGCCACCTCGATGCCGAACACCTGGCTACAGAGCCACACACTCATCAGTGTCCCCAAGGCCATGCCGATGGCGGCGCGGCTCCATTCGGTGGGGCGGGTGTTGATGGCGGCAGGCAACCAGCGAGCAAGCATTCCGAGAAAACTCCGGCAGAAAAAATCGAGGTAAAAAAAGGGCTTAGCTGGGGAACCCAGAAAGCCCTTGAAGTCGTTCCAACTGTTGGGGGAGGAACGCACACAGTGTGCCGTTCAATTAAGTTACTGACAAATTCATATTAATGAGCTTTGAGTGCATTAATTTTGTTGTAATTTTCTCCGTCGGCCGCTTATGTAGCACAGCAAACCACCCAGGGCCGCGAGTGCACTCAAGGCATAAAACATCGTCGGCGCGGGGGTGTGCATCAACATGAAGCCGCAAATCACCGGGCTCAGCGCGCCGCCAAGGGCAGCGAGGTTTTGCGCACCGTAGTAGCTGCCGCGCAGATCTTCCGGCGCCAGGGTGTCGACGAACAGAAACTCGGCCGGGTAAATGATGATTTCACCGAGGGTGAAGATGAACATCGCCACGCACCAGCTCACCAGACTGTCCGCCACGCTGAAGCCGATCAGCCCGAGGATGAACAGGCCGGTGCCGGCCACGATCCATTGGCGCAGTTGCTCACGCTTGAGAAAACGCCCGATCTGGTATTGCAGCAGGATCACGCTGATGGCGTTGCAGGCGAGCAGGGCAGCCATGATTTCCATGGTGTGTTGGGGGTCGCTGGTCACCAGCAGGTACTGCGACAGGTAAAAGGTAAACCGTCCGTGCACCACGGTGCTGAGCAGGCAACCGGCGGTGAACATGATCAGCGTGCGATCGTTTTTCAGGGTGATCAGGGTTTTGAGGAAACTCTGCGCCTGGCCGGTGACAGATGAACTCGCCGGGTCCTTTGCGATCCCGGTCATCAGGAAAATACTGAAAAAAGCGATGGCCGCCGCGATCAGGAAAGGTGCACTGGCAAAGGCCCCGGCAATCAGCACACCGAACATCGGCCCGACGGCGTAGCCGATGTTGGTCAGCGTATAGCTCAAGGAAAACGCCTTGGCGCGCTGGCCCACCGGGAGGTTGTCGCTGAGGATCGCTTTTGAACCGATGAGGAACAGCGATGAAGCGGTTTCGGTGACGATCAGGGTGATCGTGGTCAGGTAGAGGTTTTCAGCAAAGGTCAGCAACACCAGGCCGACCGCGCTGGACGCCATCGAGAGAATCAGCAACCGGCGTTTTTCGAAGCGATCGATGATGTAGCCGCCATACAGGGAGAGCAGGGTGGCGATGAACACTGCAATGCCGAGCAGCAAGCCAACATCCTGCTGGTTGAGGCCCAGCTTGTCGCTGACGAACAGTGTGAGCAACGGGCTGGTGATGGCGCGGCTGACGACGATGGTCAGCGAGCAGATCAGCAGGCGGCGAATGAGGGGGGAGTAGCTGGTCACGGCGCGAATATCCTTATTCGAGCGGGTCGGCATCAGCCCGGTCGTGAGCGCTACTTTAGCAGTCGGCCCCCCTATCGTTGCTACGGGATTTACTTAAGGTGCAGGAGTACGAAATCATTCTTGTCGAACCGCCCGCTCAGCACTGGCGGCAATGCACCAACGGCTGTGCTTTGCAGTGTCTGGTAGGTGTTGCGGTCCATCATCAGCCACGCCGGGCCCTTGAGGGCTAAAAGCTCCGGTGGGGAGTCAGTGAAAACCGGGTGCAGGTCCTGCGGGATGTTGACCATGAACTTGATGGCCTTCGCGTCTTTGCCCATCCCGTGCATGACCAGCGGCGCCGGGTCTTTTTGCACGAGTTCAAAAGCTTCGCGACTGAAGGTCCGGGTGTCGTAGAGCTGTCGTTGAATGGGCTCGAACTGCAGGATGTAGGACGACCACAGTGCCAGGACCGCGCAGAGGGCCAGTATCTGAGCTCGCCAGCGGGACTGCCTGAGCGCTGCCAGGGCGATCGCTTGCAACACTCCGAGCAGGATGAACAGGGAAGTGAGGTGAGCCACCCCATCGGGGAATTTTTGCCGTACCACCAGCAATGCCGCGATCAGCAGCCCCGGGATCAGCAGCCACAGCCCCTGCATCAACCCCCGCAGCCAGGCAAACCATTGACCCTGCGTCGCGTAAAACGGATACGCCGCCACGATTGCCGCCATGGGCAACATCGGCAGCAGGTAGCGGGCCTTTTTCGCCTGGGGAATGGAAAGGCCGAGCATTACGATCAGTCCGGCCGCCACGCAGTAATGCATCAGGCGCAATGCCGGCCCGGTTTCCCTCGAACCGGTTAACGCAGCGGCCCCAAGCGTCAGCACGGCCAACGGCCAGGCCAGCGCGTAATTGCCCATCGAGCTGGTGAAGTAATACAACGCTCCGTTGGACCCTTCGCTACCGTCCATGCGTCCCAGGAACTGCATGCGAATCACTTCCTGCAGGAAGGCCGGGCCGCCGCTGACGCCTGCCAGCCACAACAGCAGCCCAATGCACACCGCCAGCAGTACCGATGCCAGCAATCCGAAGACCATCAGCCGTCGCCATTGGCGATCAAGCAGAAAACAGCTGCAGAGCATCCCCGCAGGAATGACCAGGCCGATGGGCCCACGAATCCAGAAGCCCAGCATCAGCAAGGCAAAGATCAGAACCCGGCGGCGCGGCGCCGCGAAATGATCGGCGGCATAGCCAAGGTAGAAAACGCTGAACGCGACGGCCGCCAGCATCAGGTCGAGGGAAACGGCATGGGTTTGCGTGATGAAGGTATTGGTCAACAGCATCAAGGCGATGCTCAACAGCGCCCAGCGCGTGGAGTAGGGTGCCAACAGGCGGTACATCAAGCTGACGATGACCGCTGCGGCGATGGCACTCGGCAGCCATGCGGTCAGGCTGCTGACCTGGCCGAACGGCAGCGAAAGCAGCCAGATGAATACCGTTGAAAGTCCCGAATAGTCGGCGTAGGGCTGGCCATAGGTCGTCGGAAAAAACGACGGTCCATTGCGCAGCATCTCCTGGGCGAACAGCACGAAGCGCGAATCGAAACCGATGACCGCTTGCTGGTAAATCCCGGCGCAGAACAACAACAGCGCCAACAGACCCAGCGCGAGGGACTGTTGGCGGATGTGAGGGAGCATGGTGTTCAGGCAACCACTGACTCGGCAAACCATTGCTGGTACGGAATCGGCAATTTGCTCGACTCACCCCGGCCGATCGGAAAGTAGGTGAAACCGATGCGTGCCAGGCGGTCCGAGTCGTAAAGGTTGCGGCCGTCGAAGATCACCGGTGCGTTGAGCCGCTGCTGGATCAGCTGGAAGTCCGGCGCCTTGAACTGTTGCCATTCGGTGCAGATGATCAGTGCATCGGCACCGGACAGGACCGACTCGGGCGTGCCCATGAGCATCAGCTTCGATTCATCGGGATACAGCTTTTGGGTTTCCTGCATGGCTTCCGGGTCGAACGCACGGACATTCGCCCCGGCGGCCCACAAGGATTCGAGCAACACCCGGCTCGGCGCATCGCGCATGTCGTCGGTATTTGGCTTGAACGCCAGGCCCCACAAGGCAAACGTCTTGCCATGCAAGTCGCCCTTGTAGAACGCGTTGATGCGCTCGAACAGCTTGTATTTCTGTCGCTCGTTGATGGCTTCCACCGCTTGCAGCAGGTCGCTGGAGCAATGGGCCTGCTCGGCGCTGTGGATCAGGGCGCGCATGTCCTTGGGGAAACATGAGCCACCGTAGCCGCAACCGGGGTAGATGAAGTGATAGCCGATGCGGGAGTCGGCGCCGATGCCCAGGCGTACTGATTCGATGTCGGCACCCAGGTGTTCGGCCAGTTCTGCGATCTGGTTGATGAAGCTGATCTTGGTCGCCAGCATGCAGTTGGCGGCGTACTTGGTCAGCTCGGCGCTGCGCAGGTCCATGAACATGATGCGCTCATGGTTGCGGTTGAAGGGCGAGTACAGGTCACGCATCACGTCACGCACTTCTTCGCGTTCACAGCCGATGACGATACGGTCCGGGCGTCGGCAGTCGGCCACGGCCGAACCCTCTTTCAAGAATTCCGGATTGGAGACGATATCGAACTGCAATACGCGCCCGGCGCTGAGCAGGCATTTATCGATGTGTGCACGCAAGGCATCGCCGGTGCCGACCGGGACAGTGGATTTCTCCACCAGGATCGCCGGTTGCTCGCGATGACGGGCCACGGCGTCGCCCACCGACATCACGTAGCGCAAGTCCGCCGAGCCGTCGTCCCGGGACGGAGTGCCGACTGCGATGAACAACACTTGTCCGTGCTGTACCGCGAACTTTTCGTCGCTGGTGAACTGCAACCGCCTGGCGTCCAGACCTTCGCGCACCAGGCTGGCCAGCCCGGGTTCGAAAATACTCACGTGACCCTGTTGGAGCAGTTCGACTTTATTTTCGTCAACGTCCATGCAGACCACATCGTGGCCGACTTCCGCCAATACCGCTGCCTGCACCAGGCCGACATATCCGCTACCAAATACACTGATTTTCATGGGGCACTCCTTGATTCGGGCGCACGAGCAGGTCGAGAATTGATGGTGATGACGCCGAGGATGACCAAGGCCACGCCAAGGCTTTTTGCAAGGCTGAACGTTTCGTTGAACAGCGGCAGGCTGGCGGCTAGCAGGTACACCAATGCGTAGCTGATGCTCAGCAACGAGTAGGCACGACCCAGGGGCAGGTCCCGCAGGGCGGCGAGCCAGCAGAGCATCGACAGGGCGTAGGCGAAGATGGCCAGGAGCACCACGGCAACCGCTGTCAGGTCGACGGGGGCGCTGAGCCATTGTTCGGGTTGTGGCAGGTGGCTCATGCTCCAGCGCATGCCCAGTTGGGCGGCACTGACCAGCAACACACTGCCCAGCGCGAAGGTGATGCCGCGGCTCAGGTTCATGCGTGTTGCCCCAGCAATGCCACGCCGCCGATCACCAGCGCCACACCGAGCCAGTGGCGGCGGTCGATGGTTTCGTGGAACACGAAACGCGCCACCAGGGTGATCAGCACGAAGTTCAGGCTCAGCATCGGGTAGGCAATCCCGACTTCCAGGCGTTGCAGCACCAGCAGCCATACCAGCAGGCCCAGGCCCAATGAGGCCAGGGCCAGCCAAAGCCAGGGCGAACGCAGTTTGTCCGCCCACCCGGAAGGTTTGCCGCGCCAGCTTTCTACCGCATATTTCTGGGCGATCTGGCCCAGGCAGGTCAGCAGGCAGGCCACCAGCAGCAATAGCAGGCTCATGGTGCCGCCTGAGGAATAATCAAAATCACCAGATTGCCTTGTTCATACCGCTTGCCCTCTTTGGGCAACAGTTCAAGTTCGCGCAGCTCTTCTTCGCCCTTGACCCGCATGACCACACCCACCGAGCCTTGCTGGCGGGCATCGTGCATCCATTGTTGCACCTGATCGGAGTCGACGCGCTGTTCAAGCGAGTCAGGATAGGCAAGGCCATATTTCAATTCGCCTATCGTGTTGAAAAAAGCCACGTCCGGCCGTTTCACCCGCCAGGACAACGCCGACGCGGCACCCAGATCGTTGCTCAATAATTTGGCACTCTGGCCAAGTTCCTCGGCGTGATCGAGGATGAATTGGTCAGGGGTTTTATTGGCGACGACGGAGTTGGGCAGTCCGGCGGGCAGCACGGCGGCGAGCAACAGGCTGCCAAAAGCCGGGGCCGCCCAGCACTGCAATGGGCGCAAGGCCTGTAGCAGGTTGGCCATGATCCAGCCGATCAAACCGACGAACACCAATACCAGGTTGTGCAGTTCATGATCGTAAATTGGTTTTTTCAGTTGCAGATAAACCAGGGTCAACAGGGTGGCCACACCCACAGCCAGATTCAGCAGGCCGTTGATGCCCAGGGCGCGACCTTGCTCCAGCTTCAATCGGTCAGCCAGAGCATGGCCGAGCAACAATGCCAGCGGCAGCAGGCACGGCAGGATGTAGGCCGGCAACTTGCCCTTGCTCAGGCTGAAGAAGAACAACGGCATCCACAGCCACAGCAGCAGGAACCCGATATTGGTTTGGCGCCGGGTCTGCCAGGCTTGCTTGAGCGCGGGGGGCAGCATGGCAACCCACGGCATGCTGAACGCCACCAGCAGCGGTAGGTAGTACCACCATGGCGCGTCATGCTGGGCATCGTCCCCGGCAAAACGGCGGATGTGCTCGTGCCAGAAGAAGAATCGCCAGTAGTCGGGCTCCTGGGCGTGTACAGCCAGTGCCCATGGCAGGCTGACGACAATGGCGACCACGATCGCCACAGGGCCATAGACCAACAGTTCACGCCAGCGTTTTTGCCAGATCATCCAGGGCAGGGCGATCAGCACCGGCAACAGCCAGGCCAGGAAGCCCTTGGTCATGAAGCCCATGCCGCAAGCGAGGCCCAACACCGCCCACGCGATCAGGCGTTGCCCACGGCTCGTGCTGTCGAGCGCGAACCATAGCGCCGCCAGGCTCAGGTTGACCCAAAAGGTGAATTGCGGATCGAGGTTGGCGTACCCCGCCATAGCCGCAATGATGGTGAAGCTCATGAAGATCACGGCGCAGGCGAGACTCTTGCTCGGCTCGTTCCACATCCGGCGGGCGACCAGATAGCACAGCAACACACCCAAAGCGGTGCTCAGTGCCGAGGCGAAGCGCACTCCGAACAGGTTCTGGCCGAACAGAGCCTGACCGATGGCAATCATCCAGTAGCCGGCCGCGGGTTTTTCGAAATAGCGCACGTCCATGAAATGCGGCGACACCCAGTTGCCGCTCAGGAGCATGCCCTGGCTGATCTGGGCGTAGCGGGTTTCATCGGGAATCCATAAACCGTGACTGCCCAGTGGCAGCAGGTACGCCAGAGCCATCATGGTCAGCAATAACGGCAAAGCCCAGCGTTTGCTCATGCGCCTTGCACTCCCAGCCAGCCTTCGCGACCTTCGAGCGCACCGCGTACCACGCGGCCGATCGGCAAACTGTCAGGGGCCCGGGGCAACAAGTTGCCCAAGGGGTGAAAACGAATGTCTCGCTGATGTGCATCGCTCAGCAGTTGACGGAAATCGTTGGCCATCAGAATCCCTTCTACCTCGGCATGGATAGTGTAGACATTGAGCTTTTCCGGGTTGAACCGGTCCAGGATGAACCTGTTGAAGTCCTTGGCGGCGACGGTCGGGCCGACCACTTCGTCGAAGGTTGGCAGGTTCACCGGGATTTGCGGTGTGCCCAGTCGACCATTGGCCAGTTGCGGCTGGAACAGGCTCTGGCCACGACAATCACTGTTGTAGCGAAAACCGAAACCCTGCTTGGCTTCGATCACACGCTCGTCGGCACGCCAGCCGGCGGACGCCGAGCAGGTGATCTTTTCCCCGAGAATGTCGCTGAGGGTGTCCACGCCACGGCGTATCTGCTCGACCAGTTGTGTGTCGCTCCAGCGCCCGGCATTGGCCTGCCAGCCATGGTGATCCCAGGCGTGCAAACCCACCTCATGCCCGGCATCCCGGGCCTGGCGCATCAAGTGCCCCAGGTCGCGGCCGATCGGTTTCCCGGGCCATGCGGTGCCGGCCAGCAGAATGTCCCAGCCATACAGGCCGGCAGCGTTGGAGCGGAGCATTTTCCAGAGAAACTGCGGACGAATGAGACGCCACAAGTGGCGCCCCATGTTGTCCGGCCCGACACTGAAGAAGAACGTCGCCTTGACCTGAGCTTCATCAAGGATTTCCAGCAACCGGGGAACCCCTTCACGGGTGCCCCGGTAGGTGTCGACATCGATCCGAAGGCCTGCCTGCATCAGCATGATTCTTCTGCAGGGCGCTCTGCGATTTCGAGCATGGCCTCGCGCAAGAAGAAGTCCAGGGTGTTGCCGATGGTTTCGCTCATCTCAACGGTTGGCGTCCAGTCCAGCAGGCGCTTGGCGTTGGCGATGCTTGGCTTGCGGTGCGACACGTCCTGGTAACCGGTGCCGTAGAACGCCTTGCTCTCGATGTCGCGGAAACCGGCGAACGGAGGGAAGTTGGCGCGCAACGGATGAGCTTCGAACTGACGCAGCAGCTCTTCGCCCAACTGACGGATGCTGGCCTCGTTGTCCGGGTTGCCGATGTTGATGATCTGGCCATTGCAGACATCGTTGTCGTTGTCGATGATCCGTGCCAGGGCTTCCACACCGTCGGCGATGTCGGTGAAGCAACGTTTCTGCTCGCCACCGTCGAACAGGCGAATCGGTGTACCTTCCACCAGGTTCAGGATCAGCTGGGTAATCGCCCGGGAACTGCCGATACGGGCCGAATCCAGGCGGTCCAGGCGTGGGCCCATCCAGTTGAACGGACGGAACAGGGTGAAGTTCAGGCCCTTCTGGCCGTAGGCCCAGATCACGCGGTCCAGCAGTTGCTTGGAGACCGAGTAGATCCAGCGTTGCTTGTTGATCGGGCCGACCACCAGGTTGGAGGTGTCTTCGTCGAAGTTGTTGTCCTGGCACATGCCATAGACTTCCGACGTCGACGGGAAGATCACGCGCTTGTTGTACTTGACGCAATAGCGAACCAGCTTCAGGTTCTCTTCGAAGTCCAGTTCGAATACACGCAGCGGGTTACGGGTGTATTCGATTGGCGTGGCGATGGCCACCAGTGGCAGCACCACGTCGCACTTCTTGATGTGGTATTCGATCCACTCGGAGTGAATGCTGATGTCGCCTTCGACGAAGTGGAAATGCGGGTGGCTGCGCAGGCGGTCAATGGCGTCCGAGCCGATATCCAGGCCATAGACTTCGTAACGGTCGTCGCTCAGCAGGCGCTCGGACAAGTGATTGCCGATGAAACCATTGACGCCGAGGATCAACACGCGGGTGCGGCGTGGCGCACGACCGGATTCGGCACCGCGCAACACGGAACCGTCCACCAGGCCCAGTTCGTTGGCCAGTTGCGGGCCGCTCAGGTACAGACCGTTGTCGTTGCGCTGGCCGGCGTTGATGATCAGCGAGTCTTGACCGCAGGCGATGCGCAGCGGGTCGACGCTGATGACGCGACCAGGCGCAAGGCCTTCGTTGCCCTTGGCGACTTCTGCGCTCCAGACAATCAGCTTGTGCTCGCCCACCGCACAGAAGGCGCCCGGGTACGGCTGGGTAACCGCGCGAACCAGATTGAAAAGCTCTTCGGCCGGCCTGGCCCAGACCAGTTTGCCGTCGGCCGGGGTGCGGCGGCCAAACACCGTGGCTTTGGATTCGTCTTGCGGTGTTTCAGTGGCCTTGCCTTGCAGCAGGGCCGGCAAGGTGTCGCGCAGCAGGTCTGCTGCCGCCGTGCGCAATTTGCCGTGCAGGCTCAGCGCCGTGTCGCTGCGTTCGATCGCGACTTTCTGTTGGGCGACGATGGCGCCCGCATCGGCACGCGTGACCATGCGGTGCAGGGTCACGCCGGTTTCGGTTTCGCCGTTGACCAGCACCCAGTTGGCCGGTGCGCGACCACGGTAGCGCGGCAGCAGCGAACCGTGCAGGTTGAACGCGCCTCTGCGCGCAGTGGCCAGCAGTGGTTCGCTCAGCAGGTTGCGGTAGTAGAAGGAGAAAATGTAGTCGGGGTCGAGCTTGGCGATACGCTCGATCCACAGCGGATGGTTGGCGTCTTCCGGTGCATGCACGACAATGCCGTGGCGGGCGCACAGTTGCGCGACGGAGCCGTAGAACGCGTTCTCCTTCGGATCGTCGGCGTGGGTGAACACCGCCGCAATCTCGAAACCGGAGCAGAGCAGGGATTCGATGCCGGCGCAGCCAATATCGTGATAGGCGAAGACAACAGCTTTTGCACTCATGAAGGAACCTGATCTGAAGAAGTGGAAGTAAGGCCGTCGACAGTTACAACGGAAGCGGGGGCGGCGGGCTGGCTGCGCAGCACCTTTTCAACGAAGAAGCGCGGACGCGCGCGTACGTCGCTGTACATGCGGCCCAGGTATTCACCCAGCAGGCCCATGCCGATGAATTGACCACCGGTGAAGACAAACAGTACGGCAAACAGTACGAAGGTACCGCCACCGGCCCAACCGGCGCCGAACACCAGGCGCAGCAGGATCAAGGCGATGGCGAACAGGATGCCCAGCGCCGCCATGCCCACGCCGACGATGCTCAGCAGTCGCAGCGGCGTGGTCGTCATGCAGGTGACCAGGTCGAACATGAGGTTGATCAGGCGCATGGGGCTGTACTTGGAATCGCCATGTTCACGCTCGGCGTGGGTCACGGGGATTTCCGTGGTATGGCGGGCAAAGCTGTTGGCCAGGATCGGAATGAAGGTGCTGCGTTCACGGCAGGCGAGCATGGCGTCGACAATGGTGCGTCGGTAGGCGCGCAGCATGCAGCCGTAGTCGCTCATGGCCACACCGGTGGAACGTTGCACGGCGAGGTTGATCAGCTTCGATGGCCAACGGCGCAGGGCCGAATCCTGGCGGTTGTTGCGTACCGTCGCGACGACGTCGTAGCCAAGTTCGGCCTGCTCGATCAGTCGCGGGATTTCTTCGGGCGGGTTTTGCAGGTCGGCATCGAGGGTGATGACGACATCGCCCTTGCACTGCTCGAAACCGGCCATGATCGCCGCATGCTGGCCGTAGTTACGGTTGAGGATCACCGCCACAACAGGGCTGCCTTCGCGGGAGGCGGCGTCTTCCAGAATCTGTGCGGAGTCGTCGCGGCTGCCGTCGTCGACCAGAACGATCTCGTAGGGATGGGTCAATTGCTGACACGCTGCTTCGGTGCGACGAAGCAACTCTGGCAGGCTTTCCTGTTCGTTGTAGACCGGAATGACGATCGAAACGAAGTTGATTGGGTAGGGTCTCAAAGGCTTCTGTCCATGCAGTTTTCAATGGCGCCGACGACGCGCTCGACATCATCGGAGGTCATGTCGGGGAACAACGGGATCGAACACAGCCGCGCCGAATTCCATTCGGTGTTGGGCAGGTACAGGTTGGGGTAACGTTGTCGATAGTAGGTGTGCAGGTGCGTTGCAATGAAGTGAATGCCGGTGCCTATATTCTGTTCCTGGAGGGCTTTCATGAACGCTTCTCGATCCAGTCCGCAACGCTCGGCGTCGATACGCAGGATGAACAGGTGCCAGGCGTGTTTTTGCGAATGGGCGGGAACGGCCAGGGGTTGCACGGGCAAGCCTTCCAGGCGCTGCAAGTAGGTCTGTGCCAGTGAAGTGCGCTTGGCATTTATCTCGTCCAGGCGTTCCAGTTGCACCAGCGCGATAGCCGCGTTGATGTCAGCCAGATTGTACTTGAAACCGGGCTCGACCACTTGGGCCTGAGGCTTGCGGCCGTGGGTCAGGCGGTCGTAGGCATCAACCCCCAGCCCGTGAAACCTGAGCATGCGTACCCGTGAGGCCAAGGCATCATCGTCGCTGACGAACATGGCGCCTTCGGCGCAGGTCATGTTCTTGATCGCGTGGAACGAAAAGATCGCAGTGCCTTTGGAGCCGACGTGACGACCTTTGTAGAAAGTGCCTGCCGCGTGGGCGGCGTCTTCGATCACGGCTATGCCGTGTTTGTCGGCGAGGGCGTAGAGCGGATCGAGATCGAATGCCGCACCGGCGTAATGCACCGGGATGATGGCTTTGGTGCGCGGCGTGATCGCAGCTTCGATAGAGGCCACGTCGGTCATCAGCGTGTCGCGGTCGATATCGACGAACACTGGCGTGGCACCCAGCAGGGTGATCATGTTGGCGGTGGAAACCCAGGTCTGCGACGGCGTAATGACTTCATCGCCGGGACCGACACCCAATGCCAACAGGGTGATATGCATTCCGCCGGTGGCCGAGGAAAGTGCCACGGCATGTCGGCAACCGACGTAGTTGGCGAAGTGTTCTTCCAGTGCCTGGTTCTTCGGTCCGCTAGTGATCCATCCGGAGCGCAATACTTGCTCTACGGCAGCGATTTCTTCGTCGCCGATACTGGGACGGGAGAAAGGGAGAAACGCCTGACTCATGGGCACCTCAGGGGCTGTAAACGTAAATAGCCTTTGAGGCTAAAGGGATCCAGAAATCAGCTTAGACGCTAAATCAGAACCTGCATCAAATCAAATAGTTACCGGTTGGCGGTAAAAATCTGCATTGGTTGACTTTTTTCGCCACGGGCGGCAGGTTGGACGTCCATTCGGGTTGCGTCGAGTTTATAGAAGGTTATGCCCGATTTTGTGAAAGGAACATGAAAAAACGGTTGGGGAATCGTTTATCTGAAGGCTATTAAGCCGTTGTTCAGACTTCCGACATTTATGGTAGTTCCTAGGAAAAGTCCTACAGCGGTAATGTCTTTTACATCATCGTTATTTCACTTCTTAGTTGTTTCATTGAACTGTTTACATTCAAGGCCGTTTCGTTTGATTGACTTACCTGTTACTGATTCACGCCCGCTCCTCACCAATCCGCTGACCCTGTATCTGGCGCGATTGGCGCCGTCCAGCCAGTTGACCATGCGTTATGTGCTGCAGGATGCCGCCGACCGCCTGGGCTTCGAAGACCAGGATATCGAGGAAATCCCCTGGCACAACCTGCAGCCCGAGGACGTCATTGCGCTGGTGGCCACCTTGCGTTCGGATGGCTATGCACCGAACACGTCGTCGCTCTATGTCAACGCGGTGCGCGGGGTGATGAACGAAGCGTGGCGCATGAGCCTGATCTCTCAGGATCATCTGTTGAAGATGCGATCGGTGAAGGGCATGGCCGGTACACGGCTGTCCCAGGGGCGCAATCTCAGGCGCACGCTGATCCAGGAACTGATGGCGGTTTGCGCCGCCGATCCGCGGCCGCAAGGCCTGCGGGACGCAGCAATCATCGGGATTCTGTACGGTTCGGGAATGCGCAAATCCGAATCGGTGAACCTGGAGCTGAACCAGGTCGATTTCACCGAGCGCAGCCTGCGGGTGACGGCCAAGGGCAACAAACAGTTGATCAAGTACGCCCCGGCCTGGGCCTTCGCCAAGCTTGAAGCCTGGCTTGAGCTACGTCGGTCGATGCTCAAGGACGGTGAGTCGGACGACCCGTTCCTGTTCAACCGCATCCGCCGTGGCAGTCACATCACCCGCGAACGCATCACCAAGCACGCGATTTACTACATCGCACGGCAACGGGGCGCACAGGTCGGGGTGAAAATCATGCCCCACGACTTCCGGCGTTCATTCATCACCCGGGTGATCGAAGAGCATGACTTGTCGATTGCGCAGAAGCTGGCGCACCACAGCAATATCCAGACCACGGCCAACTACGATGTGCGCGATGACAACGAGCGGCGTCGGGCGGTGGATCGATTCGACCTCTGAGCGATCACATCTCGCTCAGTACATGGGCATGGCCGATGGTCGAGACCTGCACCGAGCTGCCGGCGGGTGGTGCATACATGCCTGAACTGCGCACCAGCAGTGATCGGCCCGATTGCTCATTGCGGGTCAATGGCTGCAGTTCCACTGTCAGCGTGCAGGTGTTGCCGCTGAAGTCCCGATCGGTGACCACGGCCCGGCAACCGCTGGCTTCCGGGTCGCTGGGGAGGATGCTGGCCAATTGCAGTTGTTCGGGGCGCAACATGATCTGCGCCGAGTTGTTGTTGCGGTGATTGTTGACGGGAATCCGCCCGAGGTCGCAATGGGCCCAACCGGCCTCGATGCGTGCGGGCATCACCACGGCATCCCCCAGGAACAAGGCGGTCTGTTCGTCTTCGGGATAGCGGTAAAGGTCCAGCGGATGCCCTGACTGTACCAGTCGGCCATGACGCATCACCGCCAGCTGGTCGGCGAAGGACAGGGCTTCACTCTGGTCATGGGTGACCAGGATGGTGGTGACACCCGCGTCCTCCAGCAGCCGCGCAACCATCTTGCGCATCGCGGCGCGCAATCCGGTATCGAGCGCCGAGAACGGCTCGTCCAGCAGCATCAGTCGTGGCTGTTGCGCCAGGGCTCGGGCCAGGGCCACGCGCTGTTGCTGGCCACCGGACAATTCATGGGGCCAGCGCGCGGCCATCTTCGCGTCCAGGGCCACGCTGTCCATCAGTTCGGCGACGCGCTGCTGTTTTTCAGGGCCCTTGGTCGCCAGGCCGAAGCCAATGTTCGCGGCCACGGTCATGTGCGGGAACAATGCGCCGTCCTGTGGCACGTAGCCGATCAGGCGTTGATGGGCCGGCACTTCGTGGGTGCCGTCGACCAGGGTCTGGCCATTGAGCGAAAGATGCCCGGAATCGGGGAACTCGAAGCCGGCGATCATCCGCAGCAACGTGGTCTTGCCCGAGCCGGAAGGGCCAACGATGACCGTGCGACTGCCGCTGGGTACCGAGAGGCTGACGTTGTCAAGGGCGCAATGGGCGCCATAGGACTTGTAGAGGGCATTTAATTCAAGAGTGTTCATCGGCCAGCCGTTTTTTTCGATTGGTGATAAAGAAGTCCGGTCAACGGAAGTGACAGCACAACCATCAATAAGGCGTAGGGGGCAGCGGCTGCGTAATCGATTTCGCTGGTCAAGGCCCAGAACCCGGTCGCCAGGGTGCGCGTTCCGTTGGGTGCCAGCAGCAGGGTGGCGGTCAATTCGTTGGTGATCGCCAGGAACACCAGTGCCGCGCCGGCGGCTGCCCCCGGTGCGGCCAGGCGCAGGGTGATCAGCCACAGTGCCCGGGCCGGCGAGCGGCCAAGGCTGCGGGCCATGTTTTCCAGTTCCACCGGGGCCTGGGCAATGCCGGCGCGCAGGCTCACCAGGGCGCGGGGCAGGAACATCAACAGGTACGCCAGCAGCACGGTGAAGGTGGTCTGGTAGATCGGCCGGGCATAATGGATCGTGACGGTTACCAGTGCCAGCGCCACGATAATTCCAGGCAAGGAACTGGTGATGTAGTTGCAGCTTTCCAGTACCCGTTGCATTCGACCGGGGTAGCGAATCGATAGCCAGGCTATCGGAATCGCCGCGCAGGTGGTCAGCGCCGCGCCCGCGATGCCAAGCAGCAGGGTTTGCTCCAGGGCGGGCAACAATTCGGCCATGTCCCAGACTTCCACGCCACCGGCGATGAGCCACTTGCCCAGGGTGATCAAGGGCACGCCCAGGGCCAGGGCGCAGGTCACGATTTGCAGCGTCAGCGAGAGCAGTGTGGATACCGGTTTCAGGTATACGACCCGTTGCTCCCGGGCGCTTCCCGAACCGACGCGAGCGTAGCGCGCGGAACCCCGGGCGGCGGATTCGGCCGTCAGCATCGCCAGGCAACACAGCGCCAGCACACTGGCCAGCATGTGCGCAGCCGCACCGTTGAAGGTCGATTTGAACTGATCGAAGATCGCGGTGGTAAAGGTGTCGAAGCGGATCATGGCGTACAGGCCATATTCAGCCAGCAGGTGCAGGCCGACCAACAAGGCGCCGCCGCAGATCGCCAGGCGCAATTGCGGCAACACCACGCGGAAAAACACTTTCCAGGGCTTGAGCCCCATGGACTCGGCGACGTCTTCGATGGCCGGATCGAGCCGGCGCAAAGTCGCCGCTACCGGCAAATACAGGAACGGGAAGTAGGCGATGACCGAGACCAGGACTCCGGCAAACAAGCCGTGAATCGGTGGCACCAGGCTGACCCAGGCGTAGCTGTGAACAAACGCAGGCACCGCCAGCGGCGCGGTGGCCAGCAACGACCACCAGCGTCGTCCCGGCAGATTCGTGCGTTCCGTGAGCCACGCCAGCGTCACTCCCAGCGCGACGCATAAGGGAATCGTCAGCAGCACCAGCAACACGGTGTTGACCAGCAGTTCACCGACCCGAGGACGGAACACCAGGGCCACAACGGTTGACCAGCCTGTCTGCAGGGACACGCCAATAACGTAGGCGATCGGTAGCAGTGCCAGTAATGAAACCAGCACCGACAAACCAATCACCCATACACCGCCACGTCCCGCAAAGACTCCACGGGAACGTCGACGCAAATTAGCGGGTGTCGCCTCAGCGACCCCCGCAGGCAGGGTTTCTGGCATCAATTTAGAGCAGTCCGGCCTGTGTCATCAGCTCCACGGCTTTTTTACTGTCGAGTTTCGAAGCATCGACAGTCGGCGCATCGAGTTGATTCAGAGGCACCAGTTTAGGGTTGGATGCAGCACCTTTGCCCACGGCGTATTCAAACGACTTGCCGTTCTTCAGGACAGCCTGGCCATCCTTGCCGGTAATGTATTTGAGAAACGCCTGGGCTTGTTCCTGGTGTTTGCTGGAAGCGAGGACGCCGCCGCCGGAGATGCTAACAAAAGCGCCAGGGTCTTTGTGCTTGAAATAGTGCAGGGCGGTGTTCTTGCTGTTTTCGCCGGTCTTGGACTGATCCACCAGGCTGTAATAGTGGTAGATCACGCCGCTGTCGATCTGCCCGGCATTAACCGCCTTGAGTACCGAACTGTTGCCGCGGTAGTTGGCGTAGTTGGTTTTCATCGCCTTGAGCCAATCCAGCGTGGCGGCTTCACCCTTTTGTTCGAGGATGGCCGCGACGATGGCCTGGAAGTCAGCGCCACCGGGCGATGCACCCCAGCGACCCTTCCAGCTCGGCGAAGCCAGGTCCATGATCGATTTCGGCAGGTCGGCTTCCGGCAGTTTGCTCGGGTTGTAGACGAACACTGTAGAGCGCGCGGCAATCCCGACCCATTTGCCGTGGGCTGGACGGTAGGCGGAGTCAACCTGTTCCAGCGTGGCTTTGTCGATGGGCGCAAATAGCCCGGCGTTGTCGACCAGGACCATGGCAGGGGAGTTTTCAGTCAGGAATACGTCCGCCGGAGAAGCCGCGCCTTCCTGCACGATCTGGTTGCCCATCTCGGTGTCATCGCCGTTGCGCAAGGTGACGGGGATACCGGTCTCCTGGGTAAAACCCTCGACCCAGGCCTTGGTCAGGCCTTCGTGTTGCGCGTTGTACACCACGATGCCGACAGAGTCAGCGGCATAGACCTGGCCAGCGCTCAGCAAAGCGGTGGCCAGCAGGGCTTTTTTCAAGAACGAAGGGATTTTTGGAATCATTCTGCGGGCTGCTCCTGGTGCATTTTTTTGAAAGTCATGCGCATTCAAACGCCAGTTAACCAATGCGAATCATTTGCATGTTTTTGAAGTGCGGGAAATGTAGAGATCCAAATGAGAAAAAAACGTCAAAAAAACCGCTAATACATGTAATTTTCATTCAGATTAGCAGCACTGTGCCCACTGTGGTTGGACTCGTCGATCAAACGATGCCGTCGATCAGAATATGACGTTGCCCCGGTTGCCTTTTTGTCGTGCGCCTCGGCGTATCTGACGGTGGCAGTTGCTGCGGGTCGCCTGTCGCGGGGAATGACAGCAGGAAAAGGAGAGACGGATCTACGGCGAACTTGTCGCCGTAGATCCAGGGGGGAGACGGCATTCAGGGCGTGGGGCAATTCGCCTGCGGTCTGGTGGCTGCCTGGCTGATCAGCGCGGCCAGGCGCTTGACGTTGTTTTGCTGGGCAAGCACCAGGTCATCGATGCTCGCGCCCGATGGCGTTTGCAAGGTGCTGCGGCAAATCACCCGTGCCGTGTCGCCGGTGCTGTCACTGCGCAGGCGCCATTCCACGTCCATCAAGGCGTACTGGCCGGGCACCGAGTCAAAACGCTGCACATCGATCCGCACCGAATATCGGCCTTGTACAGGATTGTTGCTCAGTTGATCGACCAGCGCACTGCGCAATTCGTCCACGAGGGTGGCGCCCCACCATTGGTTTTCCAGGATTGCCAGGCCACTGTTGCCCTCGCGAATGACGATCTGCGCACGATCGACCTGGGGTGGCACGCTGAGCATCTCGATCTGGATCAGCCCGACGGTGGTCCTTGAGTGATTGCCCTCATGTGCCGGGGTCAAGGTATGGAAGTGAATCGGGCCACTGCGGCAGGCGGCGAGCAGCAACATCGCGGTGACCAGAGTGAACTTCAGCGGTAAAGCCATGGGTATTGCTCCTGTGTTCAATTGCGCGGTGGCCCTTGCAGGTCCATGGGCGCGGCATTGTTCGGACGGCCGCGAAGCAGCGATTCCGGATGCCGTCCCAGGTAATCCGAAAGATCACGCAAGGATCTCGACGTGCGTCCCAGTTCATCCAGGGTCTGCCCCAGTTTTTCCCGTTGCGGCGAATCCTCGGCCAAGGTCGAACTGGCCGATTGCAGGGTCGAATTGGCGGTTTCCAGGGTCTTGCTGACATCCGACAGGGTGGATTGCACGCCCGGCAGGATCTTGCCGTTGAATTGCATCATGCCTTTGCGTAATTCGACGAGGTTGCCATCGAGATTGCCGGCGATACGCTCGATCGGCAGCTTGTTGATCTTGTCGACCATGGATTCGAGTTTTTCCTGCAATTGCTCGAGGCTGCCGGGAAGGGTCGGAATCATGACCGGGCGCGCGTTTGCATCGAAGGTAACCTTGTCGGCCTTGGGGTAGAAGTCCAGGGCAATGTACAACTGGCCGGTCAGGAAGTTGCCGGTGCGGGCCTGGGCACGCAGGCCGTTTTCGATGAAGGTGCCGATCAGCCGTACGCCAGCGGCTTCGTTATCAGGATCATGATTGAGCGCCTTGAGCATCTTGATGTGGGCCTGGCCCAGGCGCTGCGGGTAGATCACGATGCCGACGTTGATCGGAAAGGAACGTTTTTTCTCGTCGTAATCCAGATTGACTGCCACTACCTTGCCGATTTCCACACCGAGGAATTCCACCGGGGCGTCGACCTTCAGCCCGCGCAGTGCCTGGTCGAAGCGCATGGCCAGGTACTGCGGCTTGCCGTTTGGCGGGGCGAGGGCGGCTTGTTGGTCCTCGAACAGTTCGTAGGCGTACTCCGCGGCAGCAGGCTTATCGTTGGGGCTGTAGTCGGGCGCGCGGAAGGCAATGCCGCCCACGAGCAAGGAAGACAAGGATTCGGTCTTGACTGCGAAACCGTTGGCGCCGACGTTCACGTCAATGCCGCTGGCGTTCCAGAAACGGGTGTTTTCGGTGACGTACTTGTCATGGGGGGCGTGAATGAACAGCTCTATGTTCACGCCCTTGCCATCCGGGTCCAGCGCGTAAGCCACCACCTGACCCACCGGGATCTTGCGGTAGTAGACCGGAGAGCCGATATCCAGCGACCCCAGGTCCTGGGTGAACAGGGTGAAACGCTTGCCCGGCTCGCCGTAGGTGATGGGTGGCGGGTTTTCCAGGCCCTTGAAGTTTTTTGCCCGGCCGTTGGCCTGGCCGATATCGGCACCGATGTAATCGCCCGACAACAGCGTATCGATGCCGGACACACCGCCCGCGCCAATGCGCGGCCGCACGACCCAGAACTGCGAATCTTCGCGGGTAAAGCTTTCGGCCTGCTTTTCCAGTTTGATGGTGGCGTTGACGCTCTTCTGGTCATTGGCCAGTTCCACATCGGAGACATGACCAATCACGACATTACGGTACTTGACCTCGGTCTTGTTCGCGGTCAGGCCGTCCCCGGTCTTGAACGTGACAACGATGGTCGGGCCTTGCTGCAAAATGCTGTGAACCACCAGCGAAATACCCACCAGCACCGCGACGATCGGGACGATCCAGACCAGCGAGACGCTGAAGCGGCGGGTCTTGATCGGAGCCTGCCCGGGGGCTTGCGGCCCGTCAGTGGCTTGTGACTTCATCCGTGACCTCCTCATTGTGTGGGTTTTCCCGTTCTTTATCCCAAATCAAGCGTGGATCGAAACTCATTGCCGACAACATGGTAAATACCACCACCAACCCAAAAAACAGAATGCCCGGGCGCGGTTCGATATCGGCCAGGGCCTGGAATTTAACAAGCGAGGCCACCAGGGCGACCACGATCACATCGAGCATCGACCAGTAACCGATGACCTCGACGAAGCGGTACAGCGTCGACCGCTCCTTGCGTGCCCACTCGCTGTCGCGCTGCACGGTAACCAGCAGCAATGTGATGGCGACGAACTTGATGCCCGGCACCGCGATACTGGCAATGAAAATGATCAGGGCGATGTCCCAGGCCCCGGCTTCCCAGAACTCCAGCACGCCGCTCATGATTGTGCTGTCGGCGCCGTTGCCGACCATCTTGGTGTTCATCACCGGCAACAGGTTGGCCGGGATGTAGAACACCAGGGCCGCGATCATGTAGGCCCAGGTGCGGGTCAGTGAATTGGTTTTGCGCCGGTGCAGCGGTGCACCGCATCGCTCGCATTCGTGGGGTTCTAAGGTCATGTCGCAGGCCAGGCCGCAGGTGTGGCACAGGCACAGGTTGAGCTCGTCGGCGTAAGGAGGCGTGCTCATACAAGGTCCCATAGTTCGCGAATATCGCGCCCGGCGATGCGGATCATCATCAGGCTCAGCGCAGCGAGGGCAAACAACCCGATGCCGGGCAGCACATCGAGCAGTCCGGCGAGCTTGATCACCGCGACCATGGCTCCCAGCAGACAGACTTCGAGCATGCTCCAGGGCCTCAGGGTTTCCAGCCAGCGCATGGAGAGTTTGAATCCGGGCGAGCGTCGCCCGCTGAGGGCGAAGCCCAGCACCCAGATCAGCAGCAGCAACTGGAAAATCGGCGCGATGATCATGGCGATTGCCGCCACCATGGCGATGAAGGTGATAGGCCCCATGCTCAGGGCCAGCACCGAGTCCCAGAGCGTTGCGCTGTTCTTCACGCCTTTGAGGCTGATGCTCATCACCGGATAGAAATTGGCGAATATCCAGAGCATCAATGCGGTGAAGGTCAACGCAAGACGTTGTTCCACCGTGAGGCCGTTATAGCGCTGAAGCACGCCGCCACAGCGCGTACACAGGGTTTTTTGATGTTTGGCGAGCGTTGCTTTTTGGTACACGCTGTCGCAGTGCTCGCAGATGATCAGCTGATCAGTAGTTGCCATGGGTCAAGCTCAACAGAAGGCAGGAAGTTCAGAGCACCCCCTCAATATAGAGGTGACTTGCAATTGAGCAAATCAAAAATCGCAACCTGAACACTATCTGCCGCCGGGGATGACTCGACCCACGAAATGACATGGGAAGCAAGCGACGAACGACTGAGAATTCCACTGCCTGTATTGCGCGTTATGAAAATAACCGTACTAGGCTGACTCGGGTGCCTTGAGTAGATACAGGAATCCAATTGCCTGGTCAGTTGAAAGCCTGGAACTCACCAGAGGGCATGGTTTGGGGTAACTCACCAGGGTCCGGTCACGGATTACTTGAAAACAAGTAGCCGACCACAAGGATCCGTCCCGATAAAGGAAGGTCGCCATGAATAGACTCTCGCATCGCTCAAGGTTCTACATTGCAGGTTCATTACTGATAGCGCTCAGCGGTATGGCCCAGGCTGCACAAACAGAAAAACCCAATATCCTGTTCATCGTGTCCGACGATACCGGCTACGGCGATCTGGGGCCGTACGGTGGTGGTGTCGGCCGTGGCATGCCAACCCCCAGCATCGACCAACTGGCACAAGAAGGTACGACCTTTTATTCCTTTTATGCCCAGCCGAGCTGCACCCCGGGCCGGGCGGCCATGCAGACCGGGCGTATCCCCAATCGCAGCGGCATGACCACCGTGGCCTTCCAGGGCCAGGGCGGTGGTTTGCCCGCCGCCGAGTGGACGCTGGCCTCGGTGCTCAAGACCGGCGGCTACGAGACCTACTTCACCGGCAAGTGGCACCTGGGCGAAGCCGACTATGCATTGCCCAATGCCCAGGGGTATGACGTGATGAAGTACGTCGGCCTCTATCACCTCAATGCCTACACCTACGCCGACCCGACCTGGTTCCCCGACATGGACCCGGAAACCCGGGAAATGTTTGCCAAGGTGACCAAGGGCGCACTCTCGGGCAAGGCGGGAGAAAAGGCCGTCGAAGAGTTCAAGATCAACGGCCAGTATGTTGATACGCCGGTCATCGATGGCAAACCCGGTGTAGTCGGCATTCCCTACTTTGACGGTTATGTCGAAAAGGCCGCGCTGGAATTTCTCGACACCGCTGCCAAGTCCGACAAG
The DNA here is from genome assembly GCF_054668325.1 of Pseudomonas sp. S2_F07. Lineage (NCBI taxonomy): Bacteria > Pseudomonadati > Pseudomonadota > Gammaproteobacteria > Pseudomonadales > Pseudomonadaceae > Pseudomonas > Pseudomonas sp. S2_F07. Next base: position 836,127 of record NZ_CP162758.1, on the reverse strand, counting down.
CCGTTCTTCATCAACGTCAACTTCATGAAAGTGCACCAGCCGAACCTGCCGGCACCGGAGTTCGTTCACAAGTCGATCTCCAAGTCCAAGTACGCCGACTCGGTGGTCGAACTGGATACGCGCATCGGCCGTATCATGGACAAGCTCAAGGCGCTGGGCCTGGATAAGAATACGCTGGTGGTCTACACCACCGATAACGGCGCCTGGCAGGATGTTTACCCGGACGCCGGCTACACACCATTTCGTGGCACCAAAGGCACCGTGCGCGAGGGCGGTAACCGGGTCCCTGCAATCATGACCTGGCCCGGAAAAATCAAGCCCAATGCCAAGAACCACGACATTCTCGGCGGGCTCGATCTGATGGCAACTTTCGCCTCGGTGGCCGGCATCAAGTTGCCGGAGAAGGATCGCGAAGGTCAGCCAATCTATTTCGACAGCTACGACATGACCCCGGTAATCACCGGCACGGGTCCCGATCCACGTAAAGAGTGGTTCTACTTCACCGAAAACGAGTTGTCCCCTGGTGCGGCCCGCGTAGGCAACTACAAGGCCGTGTTCAACCTGCGTGGCGACAATGGTGTGCCGACCGGCGGCCTGGCGGTGGATACCAACCTGGGCTGGAAAGGGGAGTCGAAGTACGTGGCGGTCGTACCGCAGGTCTTTGACTTGCTGCAAGATCCACAGGAGCGCTACGACATCTTCATGAGTAACGTCACTGAGCGCACCTGGACCATGGTGCCGATCAGCCAGGCGATCAACAAGCTGATGCAGACCTACATCAAATACCCGCCACGCAAACTGCAAAGCATGGGCTATGACGGGCCGATCGAGTTGTCCAAGTACCAGAAATTCCAGTCGGTACGGGAAGAAATGCAGAAGGAGGGCATTAACATTCAGATGCCTCAATAGAAGTGCCGCGGCGATCTCTTGAGGTCGCCACAACCCCTCCTGACCTGCCGCGACGCCTGAAGCGAGAGACAACTCGCCTCAGGTGCCCGGTGGTCAACCCAGCACTTCCCGCATCCGATACCAGAACATGCCAAGGGCCAGCAACGGTGAACGCAGGGCGCGTCCGCCGGGGAAGGTCATGTGCGGCACGGCGCTGAACACGTCGAAGCCCTTGCTGTGGCCGGCATGGATCGCTTCGCCCAACAACTTCGCGCACCAGTGGGTCACGTTCAGGCCATGACCGGAGTAGCCCTGGGCGTAGAACACGTTGGGGTGCTGGCCCAGGCGCCCGACCTGGGGGAAACGGTTGGCCGAGATGCCGATCTTGCCGCCCCACTGATAGTCGATGCGCACATCGGCCAGTTGCGGGAATACCTTGAGCATCTGCGGGCGCATGTAGGCGCTGATGTCCGAAGGATCGCGCCCGGAATAATGGCAGGCTCCGCCGAACAGCAAACGCCGGTCAGCCGAGAGCCGGTAGTAATCCAGGCCGACCTTCTGGTCGCACAGCGCGATGTTGTGCGGGATCAGTTTTGCAGCGGCCTCTTCTGACAAGGGCTCGGTGGCGATGATGTAGCTGCCCGCCGGGAGTACCTTGCCGCTGAGCTTCGGTTCCAATTCTTCGAGGTGCGCGTTGCAGGCCAGCACCAAGGTGCCTGCACTCACAGTGCCACCGGCGCAACGGACCTGGACCGTGCTGCCATGGATCAACTCCAGCACCGGGCTCTGCTCGAAAATCCGCACCCCAAGGGACTCGGCAACCTGCGCCTCGCCAAGGACCAGGTTCAGCGGATGCAAATGCCCCGAGCCCATGTCCACCAGGCCACCGGCGTACACGCCGGAGTTCACCACCTGTTCACGAATCTGTTCCGGCGCGACCAGTCGGGTTTCAAAGGCGTAGCCGGATTCAATCAGTTGCGCCTGCTCGGCCTTGAACGCCTTGAACTGTGCCGGGGTGTTGGCCAGTTCGCAGAAGCCCCAGCTCAGGTCGCAATCGATGCCGTGCTCACGGATGCGATTGCCCACGACCTGCACCGACTCGGTCCCGGCATGTTCCAGGTATTGCACGCCATCGGCGCCGATGTGCCTGGCGAAACCGCTGACGTCATGGCCGATACCACGAATCAACTGGCCGCCGTTGCGCCCGCTGGCGCCCCAGCCAATTCGCCGGGCCTCCAGCAGGACCACCGAGAGCCCACGCTGGGCCAGTTCGATGGCGGTGTTGATGCCGGTGAAACCCGCACCGACCACGCAGACATCGGCCATCAGGTCCGAGGCCAGTGCGGGACGCTGCCTCATGCCCTTGGCGGACGCCGCGTAATAGGAGTGGGTGTGTTCCTTGGTGTACTGATTCATTTGTTGGACTTCACTTTGCTCCACGAACGGGTCATCAGGCGCATGATCGACTGCGGCGGCGTGGTGGAGATGTAGAGTTTGTCGAGGACTTCCTGGGATGGATAAACCTCGGGGTTGCTGACCAGTTCAGGGTCCATGTACTGCTTGGCGGCCGGGTTCGGGTTGGCGTAGCCGACCGACTCACTGACCTTGGCAATCACTTGCGGGTCCAGCAGGTAGTTGATGAAGGCGTGGGCTTCTTTCGGATTGCCGGCGTCGGCGGGGATGGCCAGCAGGTCGAACCACAGGTTGGCGCCTTCCTTGGGAATGGCGTAGGCGATGTTCACGCCGTTCTTGGCTTCCTTGGCGCGGTTGGCGGCCTGGAACACATCGCCCGAGTAACCGAATGCCACGCAGATGTCGCCGTTGGCCAGGTCCGAGACGTACTTGGAGGAGTGGAAATAGGTGATGTAGGGGCGGATCTGCAGCAGCTTGGCTTCGGCCTTCTTGAAGTCCTCTGGGTTTTCGCTGCGCGGGTCCATACCCATGTAATTGAGCATCGCCGGGAACACTTCGTCCGCCGAGTCCATCATCGACACGCCGCAGGCGCTGAGCTTCTTGATGTTTTCCGGTTCGAACAGCACGGCCCAGGAGTCGATTTTGTCGATACCCAGCACCGCCTTGACCTTGTCGACGTTATAGCCGATGCCGTTGGTGCCCCACAGGTACGGCACCGAGTGCGCGTTACCCGGATCGTTTTTCTCCAGCAGCGCCAGCAGTTTCGGATCTAGGTTCTGGAAATTCGGCAGTTGCTCGCGATCGAGCTTGAGGAACGCACCGGCCTTCACCTGGCGGGCGAGGAAGTGGTTGGACGGCACCACCACGTCATACCCGGTACGACCGGCAAGCAGTTTGCCTTCCAGGGTTTCGTTGGAATCGAATACGTCGTAGATCACCTTGATCCCGGTCTTGGCCTGGAAGTCGGCGAGGGTGGTTTCGCCGATGTAGTCGGTCCAGTTGTAGACGCTGACCTGTGGCTGGGCCTGGGCAACGGCGCTGAACAGAACCGCCAGTGCGGCGGGGACCACGGATTTCAAAAGACGCATATCGATACCTTCTTGGAATTGTTGGATTCTTCAGGTGATTCTTTGGTGGTCTGTCGGCCCTCATCGCGAGCAAGTCGGGTCGCCGCACCGTCGCTCCCACATTTGAAATGCGTTCCCCTGTGGGAGCGAGCTTGCTCGCGATGAGGCCGTTACGGACAGCGAAGATCTCAGACGCTGAGCATCAGGAACTCACGCTCCCACGAACTGATCACCCGCTTGAAGTTCTCGTGCTCGGCGCGTTTGACCGCGACATAGCCCCGCACGAACTTGTTGCCCAGGTAGCGGCTGATGGTGTCGCACTCTTCCATCTGGGTCAGGGCGTCCTCGATGGTGATCGGCAGGCGCAGGTTGCGACGCTCATAGGCGCGGCCCTGTACCGCAGCGCTCGGCTCGATACGCTCGACCATGCCCAGGTAACCGCACAGCAGGCTGGCGGCGATGGCCAGGTACGGGTTGGCGTCGGCGCCCGGCAGGCGATTCTCGACGCGCATGGCGTCGGGGCTGGAGGTCGGCACGCGCAGGCCGACGGTGCGGTTTTCTTCGCCCCATTCGACGTTCACCGGTGCCGAGGTGTCCGGCAGGAAACGGCGGAACGAGTTGACGTTCGGCGCGAACATCGGTAGCACCTTCGGGATGTACTTCTGCAAGCCGCCAATGTGATGCAGGAACAGTTCGCTCATGTTGCCATCGGCATCGGCGAAGATCGGCTGACCGGTGGCAATGTCCACCACGCTCTGGTGAATGTGCATGGCGCTGCCAGGCTCGTCGCCGACCGGCTTGGCCATGAAGGTTGCCGCCACGTTGTGCTTGAGCGCCGCTTCACGCATGGTGCGTTTGAACACGGTGATCTGGTCCGCCAGGTCCAGGGCGTTGCCATGACGGAAGTTGATTTCCATCTGCGCCGGGCCGTCTTCGTGGATCAGCGTGTCGAGGTCCAGGCCTTGCAGTTCGCACCAGTCGTAAACGTCTTCGAACAGCGGATCGAATTCGTTGGCAGCGTCGATGGAGAACGACTGACGACCGCTTTCGGCGCGGCCCGAACGGCCCATCGGCGCCTTGAGCGGCAGGTCCGGGTCTTCGCAGCGCTGGGTCAGGTAGAACTCCATTTCCGGCGCGACGATCGGACGCCAGCCTTTGTCGGTGTACAGCTGCAGGACTTTCTTCAGCACGTTGCGCGGCGACAGTTCGATCGGGTTGCCGAACTTGTCGAAGGTGTCGTGGATCACGATGGCGGTCGGCTCGATGGCCCATGGCACCACGTAGACCGCGTCGGCATCTGGCTTGCAGACCATGTCGATATCGGCCGGGTCGAGCAGGTCGTAGTAGATGTCGTCGTCGACAAAGTCCCCGGTTACCGTTTGCAGAAGGACACTTTCCGGCAGGCGCATGCCTCGCTCATGCAGGAACTTGTTGGTCGGTGCAATTTTGCCGCGTGCAATGCCGGTCAGGTCGCTGACGACGCACTCGACTTCGGTAATCTTGTGATCTTTCAGCCAAGTGAACAGCTGATCGAAAGGGACATTCATAAAGACCTCGTTATTGGTTTTATTAACGCCAGGAGAGACCGGTTTCATCCGCCGGACACTTCCCCTGTAGCGCGTTGACGACTATCTTGTGCGAGCCTTGCGGTTCCATCTATCCACTTTAAGCAGCACAAAGCGCACCAAAAGAGTGCGTAAGGTCGCCCCCATGACAGGTTCCAACTCCCTCCAGGTCCAAGCGTTCAACACCGCCGATGTCGCCGAGCAAATCCGCGCCACGCCGGGTTGGGTGCAGCAATACCAGCAGATGTCGCCGGGGCATTTCGCAGGCCTGGTGCGTTATCTGGATCTGCAGGGCGTGGAGATTTACGAAGAGTCGATGAATACCCGGGTCGAACAGAATTTCAGCGCGCCCCAGGGTTCGTTGTCGTTTTGTTTCGATCGCGGCGACAACGCGCTGTACGTGTTGAATGGCGAAAGCCGCAACATCTGGATCACCCCGGAGAACTACCAGGAAATCGCCGTGGTGTTCGGGCCGGAGTTCGTAAAGCGCCACAGCCTCGACATCGCCAGGCTCGAAGGGCTGTTCATGGCACCGCTCAACTCCCAGCAGAACGCGCTGTTCTGCCGTTGGCTCAGCGGGACCTTGACGCGCCTGTCGCAGACCTTCGATCCACCGAGCCGCGAAGCGCTGACCCAGCAACTGCTGGAAGATTGCCTGTTCATCCTCGACAACGCCTGTGTCGGCCTCGACCAGGGGGCCCTGCAGCGTCGGGCCGGGGAGCGGTCGATCATGAAGCGGGTAGGAGAATGGGCCGCGGACACCCCGGAAGAACACCTCAACCTGCTGGAGCTGTCTCAGGTCGCGGGGGTTTCACTGCGCCAGTTGCAGCATGCGTTCAAGACCTACACCGGTATGTCGCCGACCCAGTGGCTGCGCCTGCGCCGCCTCAACAGCGCCCGCCGCGAATTGCTCAGCCGCACACCCACGCAAACCACCGTGGCCGAGGTGGCGATGCATTGGTCGTTCTGGCATCTGGGGCGGTTTTCCAGCAGCTACCGCGCGTTGTTCAACGAGCTGCCGAGCGACACCCTCAAGCGTGCGAGTTCCACTCAGGCAAGCGGTCGCAGCCGGCGTTAGAACGTCGGTGGCGTAATCACCCAGATCACCACCGCATCGACATCGCCGGGATTGCCGTAGCGGTGCGGTTCCTGGCTGGAAAAGCTGAAGCTGTCGCCTTCATTGAGCTGGAAATGGCGCTCGCCGACCCACAACTCGAAACTCCCCGAGAGCAAGTAGCCGGCTTCTTCTCCGTCGTGGCTGTAGCTTTGCTGGCTGTAGGTGCCGGGCGGGAAGCGCGAGTGGAGCATTTCCAGTTGGCGGTTGGCTTGCGGCGTCAACAACTGGTCGACGATGCCGTCTTCGTAATGCACGTTCAGGCGGCTGTTCTTGCGTACCACGACGCCATCGTCTTCGGGCGCGGTGACCGCTTCACTGGCGAAAAACCACTGGATGGTCACGCCGAGGCTGCGGGCAATGTTGAACAGCGCCGGAATCGACGGGTAGGCGAGGTTGCGTTCCAGCTGGCTGATGTAGCCGGCGGTGAGTTCGCTCTGTTGCGCCAGTTCCGCCAGGGTCATGCCCCGGCGCTTGCGCAGGCCGCGAATGCGCGTGCCGAGAAAATGCGGTTCGGCGCTGCCTGAAGCGGGCGGGGTCTTGCTGTTGTTGCTCATGGAAAATTCCGAACCGGGGGCTACGCCACACCCTGGTAGGAGCTGCCGCAGGCTGCGATCTTTTGATCTTGTTTTTGAAAAGCAAAATCAAAAGATCGCAGCCTGCGGCAGCTCCTACTGAGAGCGATCATTTGAATGTAAAGCCCCGGAGTATAAACAGCCTTAAAGCTCCCACGCGACTTTAAGGCCTTCATAAATCGCTTCTTCGGCGGTACGCGGCGCCAGGCAGTCACCGATGCGGCGAAACTCCACCAGCCCTTGCAACTCCGCACCCAGGGTATCCACCGGTTGGTGGCCTTGGCACAGCACCAGCGTATCGATGTTCTCCATCAGCATCGGTTCGCCACTGGCGGTGTGTTGCAGGTACACCGTATTGTCATCGCAGCCATACAACCGCGCGTAGGGCGTGATCGGCACGCCCAGCTTATGCAGTTCGCCGGCCAGTTGATCGCGCACGTACAGCGGCAGGTTTTCCCCGCAGTGGGTGCCGTTGACCGCCAGCTGCACCTGGTGCCCGGCGCGCACCAGGCGTTCGGCAATGCCGGGGCCGATCCAGTCGCAGCGCCAGTCGACCACCACCACCGAACGGCCGACCTGTACTTCATCGCGCAGCACTTGCCAGGCGTCCACCACCTGCAACTCACCGCCGCGCTCGAAGGCCGGCCAGTAGGGCTCGGCACCGGTAGCGACGATCACCATGTCCGGTTTTTCCCGTTCCACCAGTGCCCGGTCGACTCGGGTATTGCGCACCACGCGCACGCCGGCCAGTTCCATTTCCCGTTGCAGGTTGGTACTGGCACCGCCGAATTCGCTACGCCGCGGCAGCAGCTGCGCGAGCAACACCTGACCGCCCAGTTGCGGACTGGCTTCGTACAACGTCACCTCATGGCCGCGCTGGGCCGCAACGGTGGCGGCTTTCATCCCGGCTGGGCCACCGCCGGCGATCATGATGCGTTTGCGCCGTGGCGCTTGTCGGCGTTCGCCGAAGATCAGTTCGCGCCCGGTTTCCGGGTGCTGGATGCAGGAAATCGGCAAGCCCTTGTGGAAGTGGCCGATGCACGCCTGGTTGCAGGCAATGCACGCCCGCACGTCTTCGACGCGGCCGGTGTCGGTCTTGTTGGGCATTTGCGGATCGCAAATCAGCGCCCGGGTCATGCCGCACACATCGGCCTGGCCGCGAGCCAGAATCAGCTCGGCTTCCTGGGGCTGGTTGATGCGCCCGGTGACGAACAACGGAATGTTTAAACCGGCCTTGAACGTCCCGGCTTCTTTAGCCAGGTACGCCGCTTCGATCGCCATGGGTGGCACGATATGCACCGCGCCACCCAGGGAAGCCGAGGTGCCGGCGACGATGTGCACGTAATCGAACTGCGCTTGCAGTGACTGCACGGCGGCCAGGGATTCGTCCTCGGTCAGGCCTTCCGGGTCGCGCTCGTCGGCGGAAATGCGCAGGCCGATGATGAACTGCTCGTCGGTCGCCGCGCGCACAGCGGCGATTACCTCGCGCAGGAAACGCAAACGCTGTTCCAGTCCGCCGTTGTAGCCATCGGTCCGCCGGTTGACCCGCGGATTGATGAACTGCGCCGGCAGGTAACCATGGCTGGCCACGACCTCGACGCCATCGATGCCTGCCTGGTGCAGTCGGCGGGCGGCAGCGGCATAACCGGCGACGATCTCGTCGATCATGGCCTGGTCCAGCGCGCGGGGCATCACCCGGAAGCGTTCGTTGGGCACCGACGAGGCGCAATAGGCCACCGCCAGCAGGCCATCGCTGGACTCCATGATCTCCCGCCCCGGATGGAACACCTGGGACAACACCACGGTACCGTGGGCATGGCAGGTTTGCGCCAGTTTGCGGTAGCCCTCGATGCACGCATCGTCGGTGGCCATCAGCACATGGGAGGTGTAGCGCGCGCTGTCATGCACGCCGGCCACTTGCAGCACGATCAGCCCGGCACCGCCTTCGGCACGCGCCCGGTGATAGGCGATCAATTGCTCATTGACCAGATTGTCGGTGGGCATCGAGGTGTCGTGCCCGCTGGACATGATGCGGTTTTTCAGGCGCTTGCCACGGATCTCCAGGGGTTCGAACAGGTGCGCGAAGGCGGGTGTCGAGGTCGGCATGGGGCGGGTACTCCTGGCAGGCTGAAGCCGAAAGGCCGGGTTTCGGCGTTGTTATTGTTGCGCTATAGAAATTTACCTTCAGTAAAAAATCAACTTGTTTTTTTACTACGCCTTGCAGTAGTTTCGTCTCGAGCCCGCTCCCGGGCCAAACCTCACAACAATAAAAAAGGGCTGCGCGGGCCTTGGGTCCCGTGGCACCTGCAAGAGGAACCACTGATGAAATCGCACACGCTCAAGCACGGTTTTTATCCCTTGGTGTTGTCCGTGGCCATGGGCCTGGGCAGCGCTCAGGCAGCATCGGACATGGTGGTGGTCGGATACGGCGGAGCCGGACAAAAAGCCCAGGACGTGGCGTTCTTTCAACCCTTCGCCGCCGTGGATCAAAGCAAGGTGATCCAGAGTGAATACAACGGAGAAATGGCCAAAATCAAAGTCATGGTCGACACCGGCAACGTCGACTGGGACGTGGTGCAGATCGAAGGTCCGGACCTGATGCGCGGCTGCGAGGAAGGCATGTACGAGCGCCTGGACTGGACCCGCCTGGGCCACGCCGACCAGTTGATCCCCGAGGCGGCGCAGGAATGCGGTTCCGCCGCGCTGGTGTGGAGCGTGGCGATTGCCTACGACACCGACAAACTGGCCCAGGCCCCGACCTCGTGGGCAGACTTCTGGGACGTGAAGAAAACCCCCGGCAAGCGTGGGCTGCGCAAACGCGCGGTGTACAACCTGGAATTCGCCTTGCTGGCCGACGGGGTCAAGACCGAAGACGTCTACAAGGTGCTCGGCACCCCGCAGGGGGTGGACCGGGCATTCGCCAAGCTCACTGAACTCAAGCCTTACATCCAGTGGTGGGAGGCCGGCGCGCAACCGCCGCAGTGGCTGACCGCCGGCGATGTGGTGATGACCTCGACCTACAGCGGACGCATCGCCGACGCCGCGCAGAAGGGCAGCCACCTCGCTCTGGTCTGGCCCGGCAGCCTGTACGGCATGGACTACTGGGCGATCATCAAAGGGTCCCGGCATGTGGATCAGGCCAAGCGCTTTATCGCCTTCGCCAACCAGCCGGACGCCCAGGTCAACTACGTGCAGCAGATCCCCTACGGCCCGACCAACACCCAGGCCGCCGCACGGCTGGACGACAAACTGGCGCAATGGGTGCCCACCGCGCCGCAGAACCTCAAGGGCGCACTGTCGATGAACGTCGGTTTCTGGGTCGATCATGGCGAAGAGCTCGAAGAGCGCTTCAACGCCTGGGCCAGTAAATAAATGCGGACGGCTGGACGTGTCCAAGCGTCCAGCCTTACTGTCTGCCCCAGCCGATCAGCCTGGAGAACCACAACCATGAACAACATCGCCAGCCACCTGGCCCCTGAACGCAGCGCCACCGAACAGCGCCTGCGTGAGGAACTGGCGGCCTGTTACCGTTTGATTGCGCACTTTCGCATGACCGATCTGATCTTCACCCACATCTCGGTGCGCATTCCGGGGCCGGAGCATCACTTTCTGATCAACCCCTACGGGCTGATGTTCGATGAAATCACTGCCTCCAACCTGGTGAAGATCGACCTTGATGGCCATGCCGTAGAGCCGTCGCCGTACCCGGTCAACCCGGCCGGGTTCGTGATTCACAGCGCCATTCATGGCGCCCGTGAAGATGCGCAATGCGTGCTGCACACCCACACCAAATCCGGGTGTGCGGTGGCGGCGTTGAAGTGTGGGTTGTTGCCGGTGAACCAGATTTCCATGGAGTTTTATGGCCGGGTCGCTTACCACGATTACGAAGGTGTGGCGCTGGACCTGAGCGAGCAGCAACGGCTGGTGGCGGACCTGGGCGACAAATCGGTATTGATGCTGCGCAACCATGGCTTGCTGACTGTCGGCGAGACGGTGAGCCAGGCATTCTTGCGCATGTACTACCTGGAAAAGGCCTGTGAAATCCAGCTGGCCGCGCAAGCTGCCGGTGAGGTTGTGCTGCCGTCGCACGAGGTCTGTGCGCATACAGAACGGCAGTTCAATGATCCGGGGCGGCCGTTGGAGGAGGGGGAACTGAGTGATCCGGATGCCATGCAACTGGCTTGGGCGGCGTTGTTGCGAATGCTGGATCGTGTGGCTCCGAGGTATCGGGACTGATCCGGATTCTGTGTTGTTTGAGCTGACCCCTTCGCGATCCGACTTGCTCGCGATGGACGCGCCGCGGTCTACCAGACTGGCAACTGACTGGAGAAATGGCCCGCTCTTGCTGTACAGTCGTTCAGCCCGACGCCAACCCGCGCAGGCCTGAACGATTGAACCAAGGAGCGTGTCGCCCATGAACCAGGAAGCCCGTTTTTCCCGCATGGAACCGCAGTTGCGCAAAGCCAACCTGATCGAGGCGACGCTGGTGTGCCTCAAGCGTCACGGCTTCCAGGGCGCGTCGATCCGCAAGATATCCGCCGAGGCAGGGGTCTCGGTGGGGCTGATCAGCCATCACTATTCCGGCAAGGATGAACTGGTGGCCGATGCCTACATGGCGATCACCGGGCGGGTCATGACCCTGCTGCGCGACGCCATGGAGCAAGCCGCGCCGAATGCCCGGGAGCGCTTGTCGGCGTTTTTCCGCGGATCGTTTTCCGCCGAGCTGCTCGACCCGCAACTGATCGATGCGTGGCTGGCGTTCTGGGGCGCGGTGAAAACCGCCGAGGCCATCAACCAGGCCCACGATCATTCCTATGGCGAGTATCGCGGCATCCTGCGCAAGGTGCTGGCGGAATTGGCCCGGGAAGAGGGCTGGGAAAATTTCGACGCCGACCTCGCCGCCATCAGCCTCAGCGCCTTGCTCGACGGCTTGTGGCTGGAGTCCGGGCTGAACCCCGGCACCTTCACCCCGGAGCAAGGCATCCAGATTTGCGAGGCCTGGGTCGACGGTCTGCAGGCCGGTGGACGCCAGCGTTTTTGCCTGCAGACGAGCGACTGTTGATCAGTCGTTCAGCAATCGATACTCTCTGGCGCCGATGCAGGAATACACTCTAATAAGAAACTGGCCTCAGGGCCTATGCCGGACACCAAGCGATGACTCCTCGGGTATTGATCGTCGATGACGATCCGCTGATTCGCGATCTGCTGCACGCCTACCTGTCCCAGGAAGGCTACGACGTCCATTGCGCCGCCACGGCGGAACTGGCGGAAACCTTCCTGGCCAGCCAGAGCGTCGACCTGGTGATGCTCGACATCCGCCTGCCGGGCAAGGACGGCCTGACCCTGACCCGTGAACTGCGGGTGCGTTCGGAAGTCGGAATCATCCTGATCACCGGGCGCAACGATGAAATCGACCGCATCGTCGGCCTCGAATGCGGCGCCGATGACTACGTGATCAAACCCCTCAATCCAAGGGAGCTGGTGTCCCGGGCGAAAAACCTGATTCGCCGGGTCCGTCATGCGCAAACGCCGGCGCCTGCCGTCGCGGTGGCCAAGCCGGTCAAGCAGTTCGCCGACTGGTCACTGGACACCGACCGCCGTCGCCTGATCGATCCGTCCGGCAGCGAAACCCTGCTGACTCACGGCGAATACCAGTTGCTCAGCGTGTTCCTGCGCAACAGCGGCCACACCCTCAGCCGCGACCAGTTGATGGACCAGATCCGCAACCGCGAATGGGTGCCCAACGACCGCTCCATCGACGTGCTGGTCGGGCGCTTGCGCCGCAAGTTGCATGACGATCCGGCCGAACCGCAGTTGATCATCACCATTCACGGCGCCGGTTACCTGTTCACCGCCAGTGTGGCGGCCTGAAGCTGATGGCGCGATGGCCTTGCCTGCTGGCGCTGCTGCTGGCCGGCCATGCGGTCGCGGCGGACAAGGTTCGCTATTGCGATTACCCGGTGTACCCGCCCGTGTCCTGGAGCGACGGCAAGCAGGTGCGCGGCCTGGCGCCGAACGTGGTGAAAAACCTGTTTGGCCGGTTGGGTTACGAGGTCGAGATGGTGGTGCTGGGCAACTGGAAACGCTGCCTGCTGGACGCCGCCGAAGGCCGGGTCGATGTGGTGCTGGCCTACAGCACTGCGCAACGGGAGCAGAGCATGCTGTTCTCGACGGTGCCGGTCTTGCGTGAAGAAGTGGCGCTGTTCATCAACCGCCAGCATCCGGTGAAATTCGAACAACTGGACGACCTGGCCCATTACCGTGGCGGCCTGTTGTTCGGCGAGAGCTATGGCGTGGAGTTCGATCGCATGGTTGCGCGCAACAACAATATCGAATGGGTTTCCGACAGCCACCAGAACTTCGGCAAGCTGATTCGCGGGCGCATCGATTTCATCACCCAGGAGCGGCGTACCGGCCAGTTGTACGTGGAAAACCTGCCCGGCGGCCAGGACATCGTCGCCTTGCCCAAGGCATTGAGCGTGGACTATCTGCGGGTTGCCGTGTCGCGACGCTCGCCCTTGGCCACTCGCATGCCCGAAATCAATGCGCAGTTGCAGCGCATGGTCGACGGCGGTGACATCGAGCGCTGGCTCAACGAAAGCGAAGTGACCTACCGCGACATGATCAACCTGCCGGCGGATGCGCAATGATTCGCGCCCGTCCCGGTGGACTGTTGCGGCGCCTGCTGCTGTTCATTCTGTTGTTCAGCCTGTGCTTCACCGTGCTGGCCAGCAGCGTGCAACTTTACATCGAGTATCGACGGGAAATGCGCGACATCGAATCGCGCATGGAGCTGATCCGCGCCGGCTACCTGGCCAGCCTGGAACGCAGTCTCTGGGACTTGAACCAGGAGCAGCTGAATGTGCAGTTGCGCGGGCTGGTGGACTTCTCCGACGTCGCGCGGGTGCACTTGACCAGCGCCGATTTCGACCTGGTACAGGGCAATCCGCACCCCACGGGCCCGCTGCGCATCGAGCGCTTTGTCCTGGACTATCAGCCGCCGTCCGGCCCGTTGCGCAACCTTGGCGAGCTGGAGGTCAGCACGGATCTGGGGGCGGTGTACCAGCGTCTCTACGCCACCGGTTTGACCAGCCTGCTGTGGATGGCGGTGTTCCTCTGCGGCCTGGCCGTTGCCTTGTCGGGGCTGTTTTATCGACTGGTAACCCGGCACCTGAAAGTCATGGCCGAGTTTGCCCGGCGCATCGCCGCCGGTGAGTGGCACGAACCCCTGCACCTGGACAAGCGTCGTGGCAGCGACGAAATCGACACCGTGGCCCATGCGCTGGACGATATGCGTCGGGCGATCCTGCGGGACATCGAGCGCCGGGAAACCGATCGCCTGGCCTTACAGGACAACCGTGACGAGCTGCTGAAAATGGTCGAGCGCCGCACCGCCAGCCTGATGCGTGCCAAAGACGAGGCGGAAGCGGCCAACCTTGCCAAGTCGCGGTTCCTGGCGACCATGAGCCACGAACTGCGCACGCCACTGAACGGCATTCTCGGCATGGCCGAATTGCTGCGCGGCGCGCGCCTGGATGCCCAGGACGGCAAACGCCTGGATGCCTTGCACAAGGCCGGCGAAGGCTTGCTGACGATCCTCAATGAAGTGCTGTATTTCGCCAAGCTGGAGGAGGGCGTCAGCCATCCCGAACCGGTGGATTTCTCGCTGCGCCAGTTGCTCGACGAGGTGCTGACACTTCTGGAACCGCGAGCGCTGAACAACGACACGATCCTCAGTTGCCGCATCGATCAGCGGATTGCCGAGTATCACCACGGCGCCGAGCAGTTCCTGCGCCAGGTGCTGAGCAACCTGCTGGCCAACGCGATCAAGTTCACCGAAGGCGGCGAAGTCGGCGTCGAGGTGGCGCTGCTTGGCGAAACCTGCGAACAGACCGGGCAGCGGCTGCGGGTCAGTGTCACGGACGACGGCATCGGCATTGCCCCTTTGATGCAGGCGAAGATTTTCGAGCGTTTCACCCAGGCCAGCGAAGAAGTCGCGCAACGTTTTGGTGGCACCGGGTTGGGGTTGGCGATCTGCAAACATCTGGTGGAGCAGATGGGCGGCTGCATCGGTGTGGACAGTGAAGAGGGGCGCGGCAGTTGCTTTTGGTTCGAGCTGTCCCTGCAACCGGCCAGCGGCGTGGCTGAGGTTGCGCCGGTTCGCGCGGCGGGGCCGGCACTGAACATCCTGGTGGTCGAAGATGTGGCGCTCAACCGCGAAGTGGTCAAGGGCTTGCTGCAACGGGACGGCCACCGGGTGTGGCTGGCCGAAGAAGCGGATCAGGCGCTGCAACACTGCGCGGCTCGGGTGTTCGACCTGATGCTGCTGGACGTGCACCTGCCGGGCATCAGCGGTGTCGAGCTGTGCCGGCAGATCCGCAGCAGCGACGGGCCGAACCGTCACACGCGCATCTTCGCCCTGACCGCCAGCGTGCAACCGGCGCTGGTGCGCGGTTATCTGGATGCCGGCATGGACGGAGTCCTGGCCAAGCCCTTGAAGCTGGAAAACCTGCGCCAGGTGCTGGAAGGGCAGGCGCCTGTGGCCGAGTCGCTGCCGAGCGATGAGGCAATGGACTGGCCGCTGTTGCAGACCCATCGCAGCCTGTTGGGTGCGCAAAAGGTCCAGGGCCTGCTGGCGGTGCTCCGCGACTCGATCCTGCAACACCGCGATGCGCTGCATGAAGCCATGGCCGCCAACGACTGCACAGAGGTCGCACAATTGGCTCACCGCCTGGCTGGTAGCTGCGATTCCCTGGGTTTTCGGGCCTTGGCCACAACGTTAAGGGCGCTGGAGACCTTGGCGCTGGCAAACGATGAATCGGCGATCCAGCACATGAGACCCACGCTCGATGAGCAATTGCAGCACTCGCTCGAGACTCTCAAAGGCCTGTTGCAGAGCTGACGTACAAATTTGTTACGACTTTGTACAACTTCGATCTTTACGGTCAACGCGAACTTACATGGCTTTCCAATAATCGACGCAACCGCCGCAGCGCGGTCTTCGAAGCTTATTGGAGATAATAATAATGAATTGCCGTAAAGCTGATCCCTCCCTGCGCCGTGACGTCCTGTCGCGCGCTGTTCACCTCAACGACTGCTGAGGTGCCGACATGAACGAAAACACTGATCGTAAAGGCATACAGCTGACCCGCGCCCTCAAGAGCCGGCACATTTTCATGCTGTCGTTGGGCGGCGTCATCGGCACCGGGCTGTTCATGGGCTCCGGCGTGACCATCAATCAAGGCGGCCCGGTGGGGGCGATCCTGGCTTACCTGTTCGCCGGTTTCCTGATGTACCTGGTGATGGTCTGCCTGGGCGAACTGTCGGTACAGATGCCGGTGTCCGGTTCGTTCCAGACCCACGCCACCAAATACATCGGCCCGGCCACCGGGTTCATGATCGGCTGGGTGTACTGGATGAGTTGGGCCACCACCGTGGGCCTGGAGTTCACCGCCGCCGGCATGCTGATGACCCGCTGGTTCCCGGCAGTGCCGATCTGGTATTGGTCGGCGCTGTTCGTGGTGGTGCTGTTCGGCATCAATGCCATGGCGACCCGCGCTTTCGGTGAAGCCGAATACTGGTTCTCGGGGATCAAGGTTGCGGCGATTCTCGGTTTCATCGTGGTCGGCGTGCTGGTGATCTTCGGCGTGATGCCCCTGAGCAGCGGCGCACCGGCACCGATGGCGAGCAACCTGATCGGTGATTCGTTGTTCCCCAACGGCCTGTCGGCGGTGTTCGCGGTGATGATGACCGTGGTCTACGCGTTCCAGGGTTGCGAGATCATGGGCGTGGCCGCCGGTGAAACCGATCAGCCGGAAAAAAGCATTCCCCGGGCCGTGCGCAACGTGGTGTTCCGCGTGCTGATCTTCTACGTGCTGGCGATCATCGTGCTGTCGGCCATCGTGCCGTGGCAGCAGGCAGGGCTGATGGAAAGCCCGTTCGTGCAGGTGTTCGACATGGTCGGCATTCCCTACGCCGCCGACCTGATGAACTTCGTGATCCTCACCGCGATCCTCTCGGTGGGCAACTCCGGCCTGTATGCCTCGACGCGCATCCTGTGGGCGATGTCGAAAACCGGCATGGCGCCGAAAAGCCTGTCGCCATTGAGCAAGCGTGGCGTGCCATTGCGCGCCTTGAGCATCACCCTGTGCTTCGCGCTGGTGTCGCTGATGACACCTTGTTCATGGTGCTGATGGCGGTGAGCGGCATGTCCGGCACCGTGACCTGGATTGTCATCGCGCTGGCGCAGTACAAGTTCCGTAAGGCGTACTTGCGTGAGGGCGGCAAACTCAGCGACCTGAAATACCGCGCACCCTGGTTCCCGGTACTGCCGCTGATGTGCATCACGCTGTGCTGCTCGCTGTTCGTGTTCCTGGCCCTGGATGAAACCCAGCGTCCGTCGCTGTATTGGGGCTTTGGCTTCATTGCCCTGTGCTATGGCGCGTACTTCCTGATCCATCGCAAGCGCCAGGGCGTGTTGGCGCCGAGCTTGCCGACTGTGTAATTCCTTCAATCCAGCACATTCCCTGTGGGAGCGAGCTTGCTCGCGATGGCGGCATCAGGTTCAACATCACTGTTGACTGGTCTACCGCTATCGCGAGCAAGCTCGCTCCCACAGGGGTTTGCGGTGTTCGGTAAATTTGCGACCGGCCTCCTGTCACCAGTTGTTCGAAGTTGTAACAGCGCCAACGGCTTACGCTCGCCAATCTATAAATAATTCAATAAAACCAATGTGTTACATGATTTTTGAGCTTGTTACAGCCTATCTCCCCGCCGATTGCCGCCTTACTGAACACACGTTTAGTATGGCCTCAAGTCGCATCACCTCAGACCAATCACAATAATTCGAGGATTCCCATGACCACTCAATCGTCGCTGCTCAGCCAGGTCGAAGCAGGCGTTGCCTGGATCACCCTCAATCGCACTGCCCAGCGCAATGCGCTGGACATTCCGACGCTGAAAAACCTGCATGGCCTGCTCGACGCTTTCAACGCCGATCCGGCGGTGCGCGTGGTGGTGCTCACCGGTAGCGGCCGCAGCTTCTGCGCCGGCGCCGACCTCGATGAATGGGCCGATGCCGAAGCCCGGGGCGCGCTGGAGACCTACGGCTGGACCGAAACCGCCCACGCCCTGATGACCCGCCTGCACAGCCTGGAAAAACCCACCATCGCCGCCATCAACGGCACCGCTGTCGGCGCCGGGATGGACCTGACCCTGTGCTGCGACCTGCGCATCGCCGGGCAATCGGCACGCTTCAAGGCCGGCTACACCAGCATGGCGTACTCGCCGGACGCCGGCGCCAGTTGGCACTTGCCGCGTTTGATTGGCAGCGAACAGGCCAAGCGCCTGCTGTTCCTTGACGAGTTGTGGGGCGCCGATCGTGCCCTCGACGCCGGACTGGTCGGCGATGTCTGCGCTGACGATCAACTGCTGACGGTCACCAGCGAACTGGCCGCACGCCTGGCCGCCGGCCCGACCTTCGCCTTCGCCCAGACCAAAAAACTCATGCGTGAAGGCGCCGAACGCAGCCTCGCCGAACAACTGCAAGCCGAGCTCGCCGCCGGCCTGCTCTGCGGTCGCAGTGAAGACGGCAACGAAGCCCTGCGCGCCGCCATGGAAAAACGCCCGGCACGCTTCATCGGTCGTTGATTCCTCTCCATCTCCCAGAACACGAACAACAGGTAGCAGCATGAATTTCCAACTGACCCAAGAACAAGAAATGTTGGTGGACTCGGTACGCAGCTTCGTCGAGAAGGAACTGCTGCCCTATGAAGAACAAGTCGACCGCGCCGACGAGGTCTCCCCGGAACTGGCGGCGCAGATTCGCGGCAAGGCGATCGCCGCCGGCTTCTACGCCTTCAACATGCCCGAGGAAGTGGGCGGTGGTGGCCTGGACTACCTGTCCCAGGCGCTGATCGAACGCGAGCTGTCCAAGGTGTCCTGGGCGCTGCACGTGTTCGTCGCACGACCGTCGAAAATCCTCATGGCCTGCACCGGCGACCAGATCAACGACTACCTGTTGCCGTGCATCCAGGGTGAAAAGATCGATTGTTTTGCCCTGACCGAGCCGGGCGCCGGCTCCGACGCCAACGCGATCAAGACCCGCGCCGTGCGTGAAGGCGACGACTTCATTCTCAACGGCAGCAAGCATTTCATCAGCCACGCCGGCCATGCCGATTTCGCCATCGTCTTCGCCGTGACCGACACCTACGAACACAACGGCAAAAAGCGTAACGCCGTGACCTCGTTCCTGGTCGACCGCAACACCCCGGGCATGACCATTCGCCGTGGACCGAAGTGCGTGAGCAACCGTGGTTACCACACCTTTGAAATGTTCTTCGACGACTGCCGTGTGCCGGCCAGCAAAGTGCTGGGCGAAGTCGGCAAGGGTTGGGAGGTGGCCAACGCCTGGCTGACCGCCGGGCGTGTGATGGTCGCGGCCAACTGCGTCGGTCAGGCCCAGCGCGCACTGGACGTGTCGCTGCAATGGGCGGCGGATCGCAAGCAGTTCGGCCAGCCGATCGGCACCTACCAGGGCGTGTCGTTCAAGTTGGCCGACATGGCCACACAAATTCGTGCAGCTGAACTGCTGACCCTGCACACCGCCTGGAAAATGGACCAGGGCACCATGACCGATGGCGAGGCCGGCATGGCCAAGCTGTTCGCCAGTGAAGTGCTCGGGCGTACTGCCGATGAGGCGGTACAGATCTTCGGCGGCATGGGCCTGATGGACGAAGGTCCGGTGGAGCGCATCTGGCGCAACGCGCGGATCGAACGGATCTGGGAAGGCACTTCGGAAATCCAGCGCCACATCATTTCCCGCGAGCTGCTGCGGCCGCTGCTGCGCTGATCGGCCCGGAGAATTCCCATGTCCAAAACCATTCGTGACAACCTCAAACGCATGCTCGCGCCGCAACACGTGGCGTTCGTCGGCGGCCGCAGCATGGCCCGCGCCCTCAAGCGCTGTGCCGAAGGCGGTTACCAAGGGCAAATGTGGCTGGTCAACCCGCAGCACGACAGCCTTGAAGGCGTGCCGTGTGTACGCAACATCGCCGACCTGCCATGCGGGCCCGATGCGGTATTCATCGCCACCAACCGCGAACTGACCCTGATTTGCGTCACCGAACTGGCCGCCATCGGCGCGGGCGGGGCCATTTGCTACGCCTCCGGCTTCGCCGAGACCGGCGCCGAAGGCCAGGCCCTGCAACAGCAACTGCTCAAGGCCGCTGGCGACATGGCCTTGCTCGGCCCCAACTGCTACGGCCTGCTCGACTACCTGCACAGCTGCGCGCTGTGGCCGGTGGCCCATGGCGGCAAGGCGGTGGAGAAGGGCGTGGCGGTGCTGACCCAGAGCGGCAACTTCGCCTACAACCTGTCCATGAGCGACCGCTCGCTGCCGGTGGCCTACATGGCCTCGGTGGGCAATCAGGCGCAACTGGGTGTCGCTGAACTGATGGACGTGTTGCTCGACGAGCCTCGGGTCACCGCCATCGGCCTGCACCTGGAAGGCCTGAAAAACGTGCCGGGGTTTGCCCGCGCCGCGCACAAGGCGCTGGAGAAAGGCATCCCGATCATCGCCCTGAAAACCGGCGTGTCGCAGATCGGCGCCGAACTGGCCTTGAGTCACACCAGTTCGTTGTCCGGCTCCGATGCGCTGTACGACGCGCTGTTCGACCGTCTCGGCGTGATTCGCGTCAGCGGCCCGGTGAGTTTTGTCGAAACTCTCAAAGCCGCGGCTTGCGGCAATCTGCCGGCAGGCAACAGCCTGATCGCGCTGGCCTGTTCCGGTGGCGACGCCGGGTTGATTGCTGACTACGCCGAACGCAACGAACTGGACCTGCCGCAACTCGATCCAGGGCAGGTCGGTGAACTCGCACAAGTGCTGCCGACCTACGCCAACCTGGTCAACCCGCTGGATTTCACCACGGCGATCTGGGGCGACGGCGAAGCCTTGAACCGCATGCTCGACAGCGCGCTGCGCACCGAAGCCGATGCGGCGATGCTGGTGCTCGATTACCCGTCGGAGTTCACCGGCGAGCGCAAGGAATGCGACCTGCTGCTGGAGTTGTACTGCGCGGCACTGCAACGTCACGGCAAGACCGGCTTCGTCACCTCGGCTTTCCCCGAGCTGCTGCCGGCCCATGCCCGTGAGCGTCTGCACGCCCAAGGCGTCGCGGCCTTGCAAGGTGTTGAAGATGGCTTGGCCGCGTGGGGTCGCATCGCCGGTTATCAGCGCAATCGCCAGACTTTGCTGGCGCTGGGGGAATCGGCGTTGGTGCCGTTGTGCCCGCAAGCGCTTGCAGGCGAGGGACGCTTGCTCAATGAGTGGGACTCCAAACAGGCGTTAAAAGCCTTTGGCCTGCCGACGCCAAACGGCGTATTGAGCACCCCGGACAAGGCACTGAAGGACGCCGAGGCATTGGGCTATCCGCTGGTACTCAAAGCGGTCAGCGCTCAACTGCCACACAAGACCGAGGCCGGTGCCGTGGCGCTGAACCTCAAGGACGGCGCGGCATTGAGCGCTGCGCTGGAGAAAATGCGCGCCAGCATTGCCGCTTATGCCCCGGGCGTAGCCTTCGACCAGCTGTTGCTGGAACCCATGGCCAAAGCGCCGCTGGCTGAACTGATTGTCGGCGTCAAGCGTGAAAACGATTTCGGCCTCGCGCTGGTGATCGGTGCCGGCGGCATTCTGGTGGAGTTGCTCAAGGACAGTCACAGCCTGTTGCTGCCGACCACCGACGGCGCGATCCGCAATGCCTTGCTCAGCCTGCGCAGCGCGCCATTGCTGCAAGGTTTCCGTGGTCGCGAGCCTGCTGACCTGGACGCCTTGGTGACCGCCATCCGCGCCGTGGCCGACTATGCCTGCGAGAACGCCGCTCACCTGCTGGAACTGGATGTGAACCCATTGTTGGTCGGTGCCCAGGGCACAACTGCGGTCGATGCGTTGATTCGCCTCGGCCAGGAGTGAGGACATGAATATGCAAAGCAAAACCTTGACCGGTGGCCAGGCCCTGGTGCGTCTGTTGGCCAACTACGGCGTCGATACCGTGTTCGGTATCCCCGGCGTGCACACCCTGGAACTGTATCGCGGCTTGCCCGGCAGCGGCATCCGCCACGTGCTGACCCGCCATGAGCAGGGCGCCAGTTTCATGGCCGACGGCTATGCCCGGGTCAGCGGCAAACCCGGCGTGTGCTTCGTCATCACCGGCCCCGGCGTGACCAACGCCGCCACCGGCATCGGCCAGGCCTATGCCGACTCGATTCCGATGCTGGTGATTTCCAGCGTCAACCACAGCGCCAGCCTGGGCAAGGGCTGGGGCAGCCTGCACGAATGCCAGGATCAACGGGCGATGACCGCGCCGATTACTGCGTTCTCGGCAGTGGCACTGACCGCCGAAGACCTGCCGGAGCTGATCGCCCGTGCCTACGCGGTGTTCGACAGCGAGCGCCCGCGCCCGGTGCACATCTCGGTGCCGCTGGACGTGTTGTCGGCGCCGATTGCCCGTGACTGGAGCAATGAGGTGGTACGTCGCCCGGGTCGCGGCCCGGCATCGGCCACCGCCATCGATCAAGCCGTGGCCAGACTGAAGGCTGCCAAGCGCCCGATGATCATCGCCGGTGGTGGCGCGCTCAATGCCACCTCTGAACTGCAAGAAATCAGCACCCGACTGGCCGCGCCACTGTTCACCAGTGTTGCCGGTAAAGGCCTGTTGGCACCGGATGCACCGTTGAGCGCCGGTTCATCCCTGTGTGTGGAACCGGGCTGGAACCTGATCGCCGAGGCCGACGTGGTGCTGGCCGTCGGCACCGAAATGGCCGACACCGATTTCTGGCGTGAACGCCTGCCGCTCAATGGCGAACTGCTGCGCATCGACATCGACCCGCGCAAGTTCAATGACTTCTATCCGTGCGCGGTTGCCTTGCACGGCGATGCACAACAAACCCTCAGCGGTGTGCTTGAGCGCCTGCCATCCGACGTACGCGACGCCGGCGCCGCCACTGCCTCGGTGGCCGCCCTGCGCGACGCGGTCAAGGCCAGCCATGGCCCGTTGCAGTCGATCCATCAATCGATTCTCGACCGTATCGCCGCAGAGCTGCCGGACAACGCCTTCATCAGCACCGACATGACCCAGCTTGCGTATACGGGTAACTACGCCTTCGACAGCCTGGCTATCCGCAGCTGGCTGCACCCGACTGGCTACGGCACCCTGGGTTACGGCTTGCCGGCCGGCATCGGCGCCAAATTCGGCGCGCCGCAGCGGCCCGGCCTGGTGTTGGTGGGCGACGGTGGTTTCCTCTACACCGCCCAGGAGCTGGCCACCGCGGTGGAAGAACTGGACAGCCCGCTGGTGGTGCTGCTGTGGAACAACGACGCCCTGGGGCAAATCCGCGACGACATGATCGGCCTGGATATCGAGCCCATTGGCGTGCTGCCGCGCAACCCGGATTTCGCCGCCCTCGCTCGTGCGTTCGGTTGCACCGTTAACCAGCCGCAAAGTCTCGCCGAGTTGCAAACCGACCTGCGCCACGGCTTCAAGCGCAACGGCGTGACCCTGATCGAGCTCAAGCACGCCTGTGCGCAGTGATTTGCATTTTAAGGGGATGAAGCGATGCGCTTTTCCGATCTGACTCAACGAATCGCCGGTGACGGCGCGGCCGCGTGGGACATTCACTACCGCGCCCTGGCACTGCGCGAACAGGGCGAAGACATTCTGCTGCTGTCCGTGGGCGACCCGGATTTCGACACGCCACAGCCCATCGTGCAGGGTGCTATCGACAGCCTGCGCAGCGGCAACACTCACTATGCCGAGGTGCGCGGCAAGCGTGCCCTGCGTGAAGCCATTGCCAGGCGTCATCATCAACGCAGCGGCCAGTCCGTTTCGGCGGATCAGGTCACCGTGCTGGCCGGGGCGCAATGTGCGCTGTTCAGCGTGGCCCAATGCGTGCTCAATCCGGGTGACGAGGTGATCGTCGCCGAACCGATGTACGTCACCTACGAAGCGGTGTTCGGTGCTTGCGGTGCCGTGGTGGTGCCGGTGCCCGTGCGCTCGGAAAACGGCTTCCGTGTGCTGCCCGAAGATGTCGCCGCGCGCATCACCCCGCGCACCCGGGCGCTGGCACTGAACAGCCCGCACAACCCGTCGGGCGCGAGTCTGCCGCGTAGCACCTGGGCCGCCTTGGCTGAGTTGTGCATCGGCCACGACCTGTGGCTGATTTCCGATGAGGTCTACAGCGAACTGCTGTTCGAAGGCGAACACGTCAGCCCGGCGAGCCTGCCGGGCATGGCCGGGCGCACCGCGACCCTCAACAGCCTCTCGAAATCCCACGCCATGACCGGCTGGCGCGTCGGCTGGGTGGTGGCGCCGCCATCCCTGGCCGCGCACCTGGAAAACCTCGCGTTGTGCATGCTCTACGGCTCGCCGGACTTCATTCAGGACGCTGCCGTGGTGGCCCTGGAAAGCAACCTGCCGGAACTCGAGGCCATGCGCGAAGCCTATCGCCAGCGTCGCGACCTGGTGTGCGACAGCCTGGCCGATTGCCCCGGCGTGCGGGCGTTGAAACCCGATGGCGGGATGTTCGTGATGCTCGATATCCGCCAGACCGGGCTCAGCGCCCAGGCGTTTGCCGACCGTCTACTCGATCGCCACGGTGTGTCGGTGCTGGCGGGCGAGGCCTTTGGCCCGAGCGCAGCGGGGCATATTCGCCTCGGTCTGGTGGTCGGTGCCGAACCGCTGCGCGATGCCTGCCAGCGCATTGCCCGTTGTGCTCAAGAACTGATGGAGGCCCAGGTTCATGCTTAATCACAAGACACTGTTTATTGGTGGTCGCTGGCAAACCCCTTCGGGGCAGGGCATCGCCGAGGTGATCAATCCGGCCACCGAGGAAGTCTGCGGTAGCGTTCCGCTGGGTGATGAACTCGATGTCGAAAACGCCGTGGCGGCGGCTCGCCGGGCCTTCGCTTCGTGGTCACGCACACCGTCCAGCGTGCGTGCCGGATATATCCGTGCCCTGGCCGAGCAACTGCGCAATCGTGCCGATGAGATGGCCGCGGTCATCACCACGGAACTGGGCATGCCGGTGCAGTGGTGCCGCTCGGTGCAGGTCGACGGGCCGATCATCGGCCTTGAGCAATACGTCGAACTGGCTCATCTCATGGACGAAGTGCGCGAAGTCGGCAATTCGCTGGTGATCCGCGAGGCGGTGGGCGTCTGCGCGTTCATCAACCCGTGGAACTACCCGCTGCATCAGTTGATCGGCAAACTCGCCCCGGCACTGGCCGCCGGTTGCACGGTGGTGGTCAAGCCGAGCCAGGAAACCCCGCTGCATGCCTTCCTGTTGGCGCAAATGATCGAGGACATCGGCCTGCCGGCCGGGGTATTCAACCTGGTCAGCGGCCCGGGTTCGAAAGTCGGCGAAGCGCTGGCCAAGCACCCGGACGTGGACATGGTGTCGTTTACCGGTTCCACCGGCGCCGGCGTTCGCGTCGCGCAGGCGGCGGCGCCATCGGTCAAGCGGGTGTGCCTGGAACTGGGCGGCAAGTCGCCGTTGCTGATCGCCGAAGACGCCGACCTGGCAGCGGCGGTGCGCTACGGCGTGCAGGACGTGATGATCAACTCCGGCCAGACCTGCACCGCGTTGACCCGCATGCTGCTGCCGGCCAGCCGTTACGCCGAGGCCGTGGAACTGGCACTGGCGGAAACCCTGAGCCTGCCCATGGGCGACCCCCTCGACCCGCAAAGCTTCCTCGGCCCGATGTGTTCGGCCGGGCAGAAACGCACTGTGCTCGACTACATCAAGGTCGGCCAACAGGAAGGTGCACGGCTGCTGTGCGGCGGTGACACGCCGTCCGCGTTCGAGCGCGGCTTCTATGTCAGCCCGACCCTGTTCGCCGATGTCGACAACCGCATGCGCATTGCCCAGGAAGAAATCTTCGGCCCGGTGCTGTGCCTGATCCCCTATGCCGATGAGGCGCAAGCGATCCAGATCGCCAATGACTCGCCGTTCGGCCTGTCCAGCGGTGTCTGGGCCGGCAGTGCCGAGCGCGCCTTGCAACTGGGGCGGCAGATGCGCGCCGGCCAGTGCTTCCTCAACGGCGCGGCGTTCAATTATCAGGCGCCGTTCGGTGGCTACAAACAGTCGGGTAACGGTCGCGAATGGGGTGAGGAGGGGTTGAACGAGTTCGTCGAAGTGAAGGCGATCCAGGTGTGACGGTTGGCGATTCAAACTGTTCATCACCCACGATGTTGCTACTCCACACCGTCAACCGATACGCGGGAACAAATCTAAGGAACCACAATGAAAGTACTGATCGTCCACGCCCACCCGGAACCGCAATCCTTCACCGCCGCCCTGCGCGACCAGGCTGTCGCCACCCTCGAAGCCCAGGGCCACGAAGTGCAGGTCAGCGACCTGTACAAAATGAACTGGAACCCGGTGGCCAGCGACGCGGACTTCTCGAATCGGGAAAACCCCGAATACCTGGTCTATGCCCTGGAACAACGCCTGGGCGTGAAGAGCCAGTCACTGGCGGCGGACATCCAGGCTGAACTGGACAAACTGCTGTGGGCCGACCTGCTGATCCTCAACTTCCCGATCTTCTGGTTCTCCACCCCGGCCATGCTCAAGGGCTGGATCGACCGGGTGCTGGTGTCCGGCATCTGCTATGGCGGCAAGCGATTCTACGATCAGGGTGGTTTGGCCGGGAAGAAGGCACTGGTGACCGTGACCCTGGGTGGACGTGAACACATGTTTGGCGAGGGCGCGATTCATGGGCCGCTGGAAGACATGTTGCGCCCGATCTTGCGTGGGACCTTGGCTTATGTCGGTTTTGATGTGCTGGAGCCGTTCGTGGCGTGGCATGTGCCGTACATCAGTGAAGAGGCGCGCCAGCAGTTTCTGGTTGATTACGGGCAGCGGCTGCAGCACTTGAGCGACGACCAACCACTTGTATTTCCGAAGCTGTCGCAGTTCGATGACAAGCTCTATCCGCTGGCCACCAACACTTAATATGCACCGCATACCCTGTGGGAGCGGCGGTGCGGCGATCCGACTTGCCCGCGATGAGGGCATCAGGTTCAACATCTCTGTTGACTGAGCCACCGCCATCGCGGGCAAGCCCGCTCCCACTTTTTGGTTTCGTCCTCAATATTTACTGGTATTTATTAAAGTACTTCAAACCTGATCTTTTTAGCGCGTTCAATCACCGTGATAGATCCAAATTTTGTAAGAAAAGCATCAGGCAAAGGAACACCTGCCTGCCTATAAATTTCATTTTGCCTATTGTGATCCATCATGAATTCATTATATTTCTTAGGCGTCACTACGGGCCTAAGATTGTGAGATGCTGCATACTTTCCCTCGGAAATAAGCACTGAGAGTTCGTTTGCTCTATGGGGCAGAACACCATTCAGTTCACCTCTCAAACCTGCACTAATTACCTCATATATTGTCGTGTCAGGGTGGGAATGAATAACATGCTGCTTTATATTGTGCAGCCCGGTTTTATCATCCCAAATATTGACGCCTTTGCTTCTTGGACCGTCGAGTAGGGTTTCTATCTGACGACCTGGTATTGCACCAAGCATATTTTCAGTTTTACGCATAGCTAGATCATTAAGTGAGAGTGGGGCTGCTGTTTCACCTAAGTAGTCGGAGAAATTATGTTTGTTTGTGAAGTGATAGTTTGTGGGTGTTGTTTTTGGTGTTTTTGACTTGAACACATTTTTGAATAGGTTTCTCAAAAATTTGAATGGGTTGTGACCATTGAAGTCGCCTAAGTTAATTGGATCCCCAAGGCAATATGCATAGGAGTTTAACCCTCCCTTCCCAAACGGACTCAAGCTATCCGGACTATTAAATCTCATCAAAACCGGATTAAACGCCCGATACCCATTACCCAACAAATAATGCCCGGTCACCGGGTCCGGTCGTTCACCGTTAAACCCCAGCAAACTGGTCAAGCCGCTTTCGGCGGTGCGATGGCCGTAAGGGGAATAGGCGATGGGTTGTGGTTGTCGGCCGCTCTTGAGCGTGTTCAGCACCGAGCGTTGCAGGTCCGTGGCTAGCAGGGTGGAGTCGAGCACTCCGTTCTGGCGCTGATGTTGCGCCAGCAACAGGTCACCCTGCTGGACTATGGAGTGTCCGATGGCACCTTGTATCTCGGTGGCCAGGCGGTTTTTGCAGTAGAAGCGATGACGTTCCGGGGTATCGGACAGATTGTGGCTGGTGAGGCGATCCAGGGGATCATAGCGATAACTGCAATTCAGGACTTTTTGAGGGGAAGACATGGCGACTCCTACTCTCATGGAGGTGAAAGCCTGAGTTTGGGCTCAATAGTTTTCGGCGGGTACTAGCAGAACTGATAGTCGGAGGGGCGATAATTGCGCGGGCTGCACTGACGCCATCGCGAGCAAGCTTGCTCCCACAATGATTGGCGTTGTCGCAGATACCCGGGTACCCACACAAATCCTTGTGGGAGCGAGCTTGCTCGCGATGACTGACTACCAGCCAATATAGATGTCGACTGACAGTCCGCTATCGCGAGCAAGCTCGCTCCCACAGGGGCCGTGTATTGGTTGCCTGAATCGAGGTGTGTTTAAGAGTTGTTTAGCGGCTGTCAGCGTTACTTCCCGCAAGCTACGACGGCTTGCGTCATTGCCTACAGCTACGCCAGAATCCGCCGGCTTGTGCGCCTTGGAGCCGAGTTCTATCGTTTGCCGGTCGCTGGAAAACAGCAGCGATCGGGTTTGGTAGCCCGGTTATCCAGTCGCAGAGCACCACGTTTTGCAGAGTTTTTTCTCTGCTTAATGGTGGCCATGCGCAGGGCATCTTCGGATGCGCCGGGTTCCTGGATACCGGTCTACCAACCCGCGTATGGCCGCCACCCATCGTTTGGTAGCGAAGGTTGATGGCTCCTCATCTACATCCAGGAGTTACATCCATGTTCAAAGTCACACCCAACCCGCCGGACACCGATCCGACATCCCCGTACGAAACCCTCGACTCCCAAAAACTCCACGAAGCCGCCGAGAGCGCCCTCGATCATTACCTCAACCGCGGCCCCGACATCATGGCCACGCCGCGTAAACCCAGTTCCATGTTCATCGTCAATCCCGAACTCAATGTCGAGACCTTGCTGGTCCATGCCTGTGAATCGCTGGCGTCGGCCAATGTAATGGCCACCGACCTGGTGGATCATCTGCAAGGAACCAGCCGCAATGCGCTGCTCGGCATTGCGCAGGTGATCATGCTCGGCGAACTGGCGGTCAATCGGGCGCTGGATCGGCTCGATCCGCCGGAGTAACCGAACATCACCAGTAAACCTGTGGGAGCGAGCAGGCTCACTCCCACACAACTCCCACCGCCTGTTCGGAAGTCCATCCTTGCGGGGTCGTTGAACTACACTTTTCAGTTGTTCCACCCGATCGGCAGGGCGACGCATGACGTCGCTTGCCATCCGCCAGTCGCCCCAAGGCTTGCCCATTGTTGCAAGCCTGTCGGAGGTCATCATGAATAGGTTTTCACCGGTCAGTCTGTGCATCGCATTGTCGGTTTTGAGTAGCCCGGGATGGGCGCAATCGGTGGTGCCGATGAAAGGGCAAAGTTCTCAACAAACCCAGGCCGACATCAACGAATGCAACAGCATTGCCGCCAGCCAGGGCACCTCGACGTCTTCCTCGTCTTCCGGCGGGCGGCTCAAGGGGGCCGCTGTGGGGGCTGCCGCTGGTGCGGCCGGGGCCCAGGTGCGCGGCAATCAGCACGACGACGCTTATGATCGTGTCGACGATGACAGGAAACAGGACTATCGCCAGGACCGCGCCAAGGAGACGGCGGCCGCCGGGATGGTGGTCGGTGGGTCACGTCAGCGTCAGGAACGCCGGGCGGATCAGAAAACCACCCAGGCCAATACCGCGTCGGCCTACAGCAGCTGTCTGCAGGGCAAGGGTTATCAGGTCAATCCTTGAACTGACCCTGAACCGGGCGCCGGCCGCCTGAACAGATCTCAACCTGTGGGATCTTCAGTGTTTCAAGAATCCGGTCACGAGCACAGCTTCCGGGGCTTGAGCTCGCTGTTTCAAGGAAACAGACGGATAAGGAAACTGCCTGTAGCACAAATCTGACAACCGTTCATCGGTGAACTACGCTGCGGTACGTACCCTCGATCTGAATTTCGTGACGTAAGGATCCGACACATGCGGAGCAGGCTGCTCGCTGTAATGTTTACTGTTTTCGGGATGTTTTGGTCGGTGCAACTGTGGGCCGAAGATGCGCCGAAAGTGGTTGATGCTCCCGTTGAATTGAAAGTGGCCAACCGCAGCATCATGGTGTTTCGCGCGACCATCTTCGGAGAAGCCCCGGTGTCGCGGGTCAAACGGGCGAAAGCGGTGATCGGTGAGGCGCTGGATGACACCGACGATCTCAATGTCTCCATCGACCCGATCATGAAAAGCTACATGGTGCTGCTGGGCAGCCGGCGCGCCTTTATCGTTTCGCCCAATGATTTCGACGCGACCGAATTCGACACGGTACAGCAGGCCGCCGAAGCCGCGGCCGACCGGCTGCGCCAGGTCGTGGCCGAAACCCGGGAAGCCCGTAACCTGCAGTTGATCCTGCGCTCCGTAGTCGCTGCGTTGATCGCCACCGGCGTTTACATCGCGCTGCTGTTCGGCATGTCGTACCTGCGGCGCAGAGTGCTGAAGAAACTGCCCGAGCTGATGCACCGGCACACCCAGGCCCTGAAAGTCGGACGGGTGCCGCTGGTCGACGCCAATTACCTGTATCCGCTGGCCAGCCGCCTGCTGGAGCTGGTGCGCTGGGTCGTCGTGTTGCTGCTGACGTACGAGTGGCTGGGCTTTGTCCTGTCGCGCTTTCCCTATACCCGTCCCTGGGGTGAAAGCCTCAACAACTATCTGCTGGAACTCGGCGGCTATCTGCTGCAAGGGATCGTCGGTGCCATACCCGGGCTGGGCGTGGCGCTGGCGATCTTCTTCATTGCCCGCGGCGCCACCGCGTTCATGCGGCGGATACTGCGGCGCATGGCGGCACCGGGCACCCTCAGCTGGCTCAACCATGAAACCCTGCAACCGACCCAACGCCTGACGTCCCTGGCGATCTGGCTATTTGCCCTGGCCATGGCCTATCCGTACCTGCCGGGTGCCGGCACCGATGCCTTTAAAGGCTTGTCGGTGTTGATCGGCCTGATGATTTCCCTGGGCGCCACCAGCGTGGTGGGGCAGGCGGCGGCGGGGTTGATCCTGACCTACACCCGAACCTTGCGCCCCGGCGAATTCGTGCGCATCGGCGACTACGAAGGCACGGTGACCGAACTGGGCATGTTCACCACCAGTATTCGCACCGGACTGGGCGAGGTGCTGACTCTGCCCAATTCGATGATCACCGGCACCGTCACCAAGAACTACTCGCGGGTGGTACAAGGCCCCGGCTACGTGGTCGACACTATCGTGACCATTGGCTATGACACGCCGTGGCGACAGGTGGAGGCGATGCTGCTGGAGGCCGCGAAACGCACGCCGGGGATTCTCGAAGTACCGCCGGCCCAGGTGTTCCAGACGGCCTTGTCGGACTTCTACCCGGAATACCGGCTGGTGGCCCAGGCCATTCCCAGCCAGCCTCGGCCGCGCGCCGTGCTGCTGAGCATGCTGCACGCCAACATCCAGGATGTGTTCAACGAGTACGGCGTGCAGATCATGTCGCCGCACTACCTGGGCGATCCGCAACAAGAGAAATGGGTGCCCCAGGACAAGTGGTACCCAGCCCCGGCACAAGAACCGAAGGAACCGTGATTTTTCGCCTGAAAGGGAGTTCGCACCATGCTTGAGTTCATTCTCCACGCCCTGCGGACTGACCCGGAAATCGCGGTGTTCCTGGCCATTGCCCTGGGCGTCTTCGTCGGCCGCATCCACATCGGCAGTTTCCACCTCGGTTCGGTGGCCGGTGCGCTGTTGATGGGGCTGCTGATCGGCCAGATCGGGCTCGAAGTGCCGACCGGATTGAAGTCGGTATTTTTCGTGATGTTCATCTATGCGGTCGGTTTCAAGAGCGGGCCGGAGTTTTTCGGCAGCCTCAATCGCGGCACGCTGAAACTGGTGGTGTTGAGCGTGGTGCTGTGCGGGACCGCGCTGGCGGCGATCCTGCTGATGAATGCGGTGTTCGATTTCGACGCCGGTTTCACCGCCGGGCTCGGCGCCGGTGCACTGACCGATACGGCGATCATGGGCACCGCCACCAGCGCCATCAATCAATTGTCGATCGACACCGTGGCCGGGGCCCAACTCAACAGCCACATGGCGATTGCCTACGCGATCACATATCTGTTCGGCACCATCGGCCTGATCGTCTTCGTCGGTAGCATTGCCCCGAAGTTGCTGGGCGTGGACCTCAGGGAGTCGGCGCGGGAGCTGGAGCTGGAGTTGGGTATCGCCAAGGAAGAAGACGCGATCACCGTGCCCTACACCCGCATCGTCGTGCGTGCCCATCAGGTGGCGGCCAATGGTTCGGCGAATGGGCAGCGTATTGGCGATGTGGAGAAACAGCATGAATCGCTGACCGTCGAGCGCGTGGTGCGTGCAGGAAAAATCTTCGAGCGAGACGAGGCTTTCACGCTGATGGCCGGGGATATCGTCGGGGTCTACGCCTTGCGCGAAGCCGTGGGCACGCTCACCCAGTGGATCGGACCGGAAATCGACCATGCCGAATCCTTGTCTTTCCCCACCCGTGAGGTGGACATCGTCGTGACCTCGCCTGAGTTCGCCGGCAAGACGATCCATCAGGCGAAAAGCCGGATGGAAAGCGCCAGGCGCCTGGGCTGCTTCATCAATACCATCACCCGCCAAGGCTACGAGTTGCCCTTGCTGCCCAACACCGTGCTGCGTCGAGGCGACGTGATCACCCTGACCGGCCGCACCGCCAGTGTGGAAGCCGTGGCCAAGCGGTTAGGGCGGATTCGCGAGCACAACTACAAGAGCGACATCGCCGTGCACACCCTCGGCATGGTGCTGGGCTCGTTGCTGGGGCTGTTGTCGACCCATGTCGGGATGATCCCCGTGGAACTGGGCATCGGAGGCGGGGTGTTGGTCGCCGCGCTGGTGATTGGCTGGTACAACTCGCGTCACCCGGAAATCGGCGCGTTGCCGCCCGCCGCGCAATGGGCGTTTTCCGAGTTCGGCCTGACCGCGTTCGGCGCGGTGGTCGGCTTGCTGGCCGGTCCCGCGGCGTTTGCCGCGATGAAGGAACAAGGCCTGGCATTGCTGCTGTCCGGCGCCGTGGTCACCATTGTGCCGCCGCTGGTGGCGCTGTACTTCGGCCGCTATGTGTTGCGCCTGCCCCCGATGATCCTGTTCGGCGCCCTGGCCGGTGCGCAGACCGAAGCCGCTTCGATGAACAAGATCATCGAGCAGTCCGGCAGCAACACCCCGGTGATTGGTTTTACCGTGTGTTATGCGATTTCCAATGTGTTGCTGGCGGTGTGTGGGCCGATCATTGTGTTTGTCGTTGCCGGCTAGCAATTTTGCAACCGCAGTGACTTCTGTGGCGAGGGAGGGCGCATTGCGGGAGCAAAGACGCACCTGAGCACCGGTTATCGGACCCGGTGCCAAGGTGGGGGCATCGCACAGAGTGCGTTGAGCGACCAGCAAGGCCGCTCAGTTGCAGCGGTATCAGAAAAGCATGTAGGCGGATGCGGTCGTCTGATTCAGGTCGATCTCTCCGACCTCCAGGACTTCGTATTCGGCGCGCAGGCCGATGTTGCGAAAGACATCGAGCTCGACGCCGACACCGTAGGTCAGGTCAACCCCGGTATCGTCGTCGGTGGCATTGCCGTCGGCGTCCCAGGCGTGAGCGCCGACACTGCCGAACACCCGCAGCCGATCACCCAGCGGAAAGCCGACATGGGCGGCAGCCTGGGCCGATTTACCATCGAAGTCGACGTTCTTGTCCTTGAACTGACCGAGGTCGACATAGGCGCCCTCGAAGGCCAGGTAGCTATTGACGCGATACCCGGCAAAAACCTTGTAGCTGGTGTCGTCGTCATCCAGTCTGGATTCGTCGGTCTGAATGCTGCTTACGCCAGCTCCAAGATATAAACCTTTGTCATCAGCGAGCGCCTGAAAAGACAGCAGCGATAGCAGTGAAGCGAAGCCAAGGTTTCGAAGTAGCATGTTGAGTGGAGTCCTTGTACAGGGTTGTCTGGTGTTAGGGTTCGGCGAGCATTTGAGGGACCATGAGGGGTTAATAGAAGTCATTGATTGATATTTTTGGGTCGTAGGGCGGGATGTTTTCCGGACATTGAAAGTAGCGTCTTGCCAACGCTTGAATCGGCAGTGCTTTGGAGAACAACCAGCCTTGCGCCAGTAGAACCCCTTCCGAAACCAGATGCGGAAGTTGTTCCTGAGTCTCCACACCTTCGGCCACGACCTTGAGCCTTAGCGATTTGGCCAACTGGGCAATGTGGCGCCACAAGGCATCCTTGGCCGCGATCTTGTCGCCTGCGATGAACGAGCGGTCTATTTTCAGAATGTCGAAAGGCACTGAATCGAGGAGCGAGAGGTTGGAATAGCCGATGCCGAAGTCGTCCACGGCAATGCGGTGTCCGCACGCACGAAGCCGTCGCAATTGCAGGGCGGCGGGCTTCTGATCGAGCATGGTCCTTTCGGTGATTTCAAAGGCCATGGCGGACACAGGCATGTTGTAGGTTGCCAGCACGCTGGCCACATAGTCCGGGAAGCTCGGGTCCTGAATATCCTGGGCGCAAAGATTGACCGTAATGTAGAAGTCCTTGCACGCCCAAAGGTAGGTGCTGTAATCCTGCGCCACTTGTCGAATCACCGAGCGCGTAAGTTTGCGGATCAAGTCAGACTTCTCCGCCACCGGGATGAAAACATCGGCCGGCACTTGGGTACCGTTGTCGTTCCAGTGGGAAAGTGATTCGGCGCCCACCAGATAGCCCGTCGTCAAATTGACGATAGGCTGGTAGTGAACGCCCAGCGTGTTGGCTTTCAGGGCTTTGCGAAGCCGTACGGCGGTAGAGGTGTAATGTCGTTGAATACACCTTGCGAGCAAGAGCAGGGCTGTAAACAGGCACGCAAGGCCAATGAATAATTTGAATTTGAGACCAGTCAGGTAGCTCAACGGAAGAGAAACGACAGCGATCAGTTCATTTCGGTTGCCCGCAAAGGCGATCAGGACCTTATCTGCCGAGATAACCAGTTCTTCCAGGTGGAAGGGTTTGTGCATCGTTAGCGGTGTATGGCCGGTGGAGGCGATGGGCACTGCGCCGCCGGGGCCGATGAGGTCCAGTTGCAGGTCCTCGGGAAACTTCAGATTATCGAGCAGGATCTTCTTGTTTGCCCAGACGTAGGTTGACTGTTCCGACACAATGATAAAGTCGGTGTCCGCGGAAACCCTGTGGCCAGCATCCACCCAGTAGGTTCGCTTTCCAACGGAGAACTTGCGTTTCTCGCTACCGGCCAGTATCGACGGGAGTTCTTGTCCGTAGGAGGAACAGATCTTGCCATTGGGCAACTGGATTGCCGCTTGATCAACAAATCGCAGGTTCTTGACCAGGTCAGCCAGTTGCGAGTATTGCTCGACGGAGCATTCCTGACCCGAACGATCAAGATCGTCGAGGGTTTCCAGTACTTTGTCGATCTGCGCATTGGGTTCCACTTGAGCAGCACGCAGATCGGCATAAATGTTATTCAGCTTCCGTGCAATGAATGGCTCCGCCAGTACTCCAGCACTGAGCCATGCGGCCCAACCCGCTGCAGCAATCAGACAGACAGTGACTGCGTGCCTTCCAAGTAACGCTTTATATGCGGCAACCATCGACAAACCTCGAGGTATCATTATTTCACTGTGCATCCTGCAGTCGCGGATTAAACGACTTCAGTACCAGTCAATTACCCAGGCCAATAAGATGCCGCTTGCATAGACGGCCATGCACAGTGCGATTTTCTGCTTGAGTGGCAGTGTGTTTATTCGATGATGCATGCTTATCTCCCTTGAGTAGGCAAATAAGCAATTTTGGATACCTGTGGTTAATCAAGGGAAATCATTAATCATCATTTACGGGGCATTTATAAATACCGGTTAACGATGATTTCTACCCTCGGCGACCTGATTGTAAACGGGGGAGACCGTGCTCCTGGGCCTGGCTGAGTTGCGCCTGGCCGTTTCCGACGGCGTCTCTCCGTAAGCCAACTGATACGCCTTGGAAAACCGGCCCAGATGATGAAAATTCCAGAACATCGCGGTTTCGGTGACGGTGGGCCAGGTTTTATTGATCAGGTCGCGACGGGCGCTGGCGAGTCTCAAGTTTCTGATGTAGGCGATAGGCGACATGCCGAACGTTTCAATGAAGCCAAAGTGCAGGGTGCGGGTGGTGGTTTCCAGTTGCCTTACGAGCGACTTTATAGTGAGTGTTTTTTTTGTGTTTTCATGGATGTACTGTATGGCTTCTATCGCCACTTTTCTTCTAGTCGGGACTTTGCGGCTGAAACCGCCTGCGGGTGTCAGCGATTGCAACAATGAAGCAAGCACTGCACTTCCAATCGCAGATCGCTGTGCTTCATCGCATTCAGCCGAAGCCGTGTCGCTGATATCGACACAGCAAGCACTGATAGCTTGAATGGCCGATTGAATGAATTGAAAGTTTTCAGCCTGATAGCTGTGGTTTGTCCGGTTTGCAAGGATATCTATGACAGGGTGATCTTGGCGGTATCGGTCATAGTGCTCCAGTGTCGTGGTGAGGGTGAAAAGTGTTTCATTCGGTTCGCAGGTGTAATGCACCGTTTCATCGCTGTGCAATACGATGACTTCGTTAGGCCGCAGTTTGTGATCGTTGACGACGGGGCGACCAATCGGGGCCTGGGAGATGGCGAATGTCACGAATCCGGCAGGGACAGAACTGACCAGGGTCACGGATGAGTCGAACTCAAGACGACTGCACTGCAGTTGCGGGCTGTGAAAGAGTTTGTGTTGCCGAATGCGCGCCTCATGCTCGGCCGGAAAAAGGCTCATTTCCCAATTGCCTATTGTTCTATTCAGTTGGCTCGGCAAGGCGGAAGACAAATGAAAGATCTCGTCGGGCGGTGCGATACTCATGAAATTGAAGGCTCATCTGTTAAATGAATAGGGTCAAGCCTGACGGGCAGTCACGGAGAAGATACGCGATTGGCCGTTCTTGCTGTCGGTAAGCTCGACCTCGTTTCCATTGGCTTTGAACGGGGTGTCAGAGGCCCCGGATCAGTTCCAGTTCCGCAGAAAATGCGTACTTGCTGTCCAACGCTGAGTCGTCCATGTGTTGAACATTGCGCGGATCGATTTTCGAACTGAAGATCTGCGATTGGGGTTTCATCGGGTCAATGGCAGCTGCTGTAAAGGCGTGAAAGTCGTCGATACGATAACCGGTTTTTACCTGATAGCCAGTTTTCACGGTACTTGGGGCCTTCTTGTTGGTTTCGATACTCGTCAATTTGGCACTGTAGAAGCCCTTGTCGTCGGCCATGGCCTTGAGGGAAAGCAATAAACCAAACGACACGGTGACGAAGTTTTTCAGTAGCATCGAGGCGATTCCTTATTAACAGTTTATTCAGGCAGAACAGAATGTCAGCTGTATCTCTGCCACGACTTGGGCTGTAAATAATCTCACTTCGATTGTGCCTGCCAAAGTCAATAACTCATATTTGCCAGGTCGCCGGAAGAGGTCAGTCAGCGCTTGCCCCTGCGGATACAACGCTCCTCAAAGTAGTATGAACCAGTTGGCGTAGCTCATGCCGGTATCACTTTGTGGTGGAGCAGGGAGAGCAGAATCACTGTTCTGTTCGTCCGTTTGATACTCATTCTCACTGTGGATTTTCAGATGCGACAGTTTCTGACTGTCATCCGGGCTTGTTTCAATTTCATAATATTCAATGGTCGTGCTTTCGACGGAGCGCTCGTCGTGTGCCAACGAATAAAGTGGCATGGCAGACAGAAAAAAGACCGCCAGGTATCCGAAAGTCGTCGTTCTATGGGTTCGCAGGAAATGCATGGTTTTCACTTGATTCTCCTGTATAGGGCATTGTCCCGGGCGAGAATCAAGCAAGCTCGATTCCAAGGATTATCGGCGAGGGATTTTTGGCAGGAGAGACGTATGATTCAAATCAATAAGTGTTATTTTTGTTTGAAGGGTTCTTTGATGTGAACCTGTGCCAGGTGGGTGTCGAGTCGCTACCTGAGGCCGATTAATGGCTCATGCAGCGCAAGCGGCCAAGTTCATGGATGTAAAAACACGCGGCGCTTTTATCCTGGGTCGGAATCAACTCGTAGTTAAGAATGGCGCCTTCTTGCAAGACATACTGACGCCTGAAGAACAGGTCAGGGGTCTTTTCAATGGCAAAAAGTTCATTGTCCTGGCTGAGTTTGACATTACTGACTTTGATCTCGACGTGTGTCTTGCTTTCTCCGATTATATTCGCCGAGATGGTCGCATTACGGATTTTTCCATTCAGGCTTTCCAACGTGGTTCCCGTGAGTCGACCATGCCCGATAGTGAGGTATTCTTCGGTATTGAGTTGGTTGAGATCCTCCAGCCATTGTCGGGATTTTGTCTGGTAGCTGATATTTTCCATGTAATGCGAAGGAGAGTAAAAAATGGAAAAAATGCACAGTGCATTGATCAAGCCTATAAGAGGCCAGTGAACGGCCTGCGGAATTTCAAACTTCATAAGGTGACTTCCAGACATTGACGAATCATCAAGGCGAGGTCTCTTTCGCTGCTGTTCAATTGCAGATTTGCAGTGCTTTGATCCTGGCGGATGCACGAAACGGAATAATTGGCTTTATACAGGTTGATCCAGACCTGGCCCTTCAGGTTTGGCGGTAGCTGTTCAGTTTGTTTGGCCGACAGGTCCATCAGCGCTTGAGCCTCGGCAAGATTGCTGCCCACGGCGTGTATGACCAGTCCACTCTTGTCGAGACTGGAAATTTCAATTTTTGGCGCGTCGAAGTCGAATTGAAAAATACTAAAGGCAACGACTGCCAGCGTAACGACATAAGCGATCAACTGAGCCTTTGTAATACGAGTGGATTGACTGGTTTTACCAGAAGGCGCCAGTCGTTCATCACCACCCGGTGGCGGTAGTTGCCCGGTGAAGGCCTCGGGTGGCTGTGCCGTTTCCTCTTGGGGTGTCGTTACATCTGCTTGTGCATCGACGACACATTGCCGGTTGAAGCAATATCCTCGTCGAGGAACCGTCATCAAGATCTCGTGATCCCGACTGTCATTGAGAATATTGCGCAGTGAGAAAACCGTCTGGTTCAAACTGCCGGAGGCAACCACGCGGTCATTCCAGGTGTACTCGATGATTTCATCGCGGGTTTTAGTGACACCTGGCTCCATGAGCAGCAGGTCCAACAGGCGCGACTCAGCTCTACCTAGCGTGGAATTCTGTACATCTCCATGGGGTGTTGTAATGGAAAGCATGGCGTTGTCGGGGTCGAATACCGCCACGGCGCCATTTTTCAACTTGAAGGTGTAGCTCATAGAAATCTTCCGTTCAGGCGGTGCTGGCCTGAGTATAGGGGCCGGATTTGGCTCGGTACATTCTGGTCTGGGAGGTGAGCGAAGATGAGGGTCGGGCGGAAGGTGCGCTGCGTGTCGCATTTACAGTGCCGGACTGGCTCGTGTCAGAGGCGTGCGGTTCGGCAAACAGCCGGGCCTGTCAGTGGTATCAGTTCAATCAAACAAAAAAAAAGCATTGCTGGATGATCCATGGTTTTCGATTTGGACACCATGAATAATGCTTGGAATGGATTAACGGCGCTATCCGAAAACTGCAAGCTGGAGCAGGTGGACTTGCGCGCAGGCACGCCTGAGTGAACTAACATCGCTGTTGCGACAGGTTTCAATTTCAGCCTGAACTATCAGGATACAAATCAATGGTTGTGTTTTTCTGCGCCGGGTTTGTTAAAGATTATTTTTGATTCTTATTAGCTTTGAACCAGAGGCGTTACCGATTTAAATGGCTCTCGAGGAGCGTTGACGCACATCGCGCTCATGCTTTGTTTGTCGCGGCGTAAACGATCCTCACCTCTCGTTCTACGGCTTTGCCCCGGGTCCTTTCTTGAAGGGCCCGGGGCTTTTTTTGAGCGCGGTAAAAGACAGGGGCACGAACACTCAAGGCCATCGTCGTCGCCGATCAGGGCAAGACATCGTAGCCACGTTGTTGCAGGCAACTGTTGTAGACGGAGTTGTTGGCGGTGACGCTTTGTTCGCTCTCACTCAGGTTCTGCCGGCGCTCCTGGCGTTGTCTGGAGCCCCCGACGACGGCACCGGCAGCCGCGGCACTGTGTGCCCGGTTCTGGCGATAGTCTTGCTTGGTATCGTCGTCGATCTGGTCATAGAGGTTTTCATGTTGGCGACCGCGAATTTCTGCCGCCGTGGCACCGGCGACCGCGGCGGTGGCGGCGCCCTTGACCCGACCACCGGAGGGCACGGTGCCTTGCACCGGATGTTGCGCGTTGGCCTGGGACTGGCAGGCACTGGTGTCCTGCTGGATGGTCTGGGAAGTCTGACCTTTGAGGGGAATCACGGTCGCAGCCAGGGCGCTGGTGCCCAGCAACATCGTAGCGAGCGCTAAGGTATTGGCCAGTATTTTCATCATTGAGTCTCACGTCAGGCGTCGGTACGGTTAACGGTTTGTCAGAGGGAAAACACGGCAAGGTATCACATTGAAACCCCATGCAGGTCTGCTTGCGATGGGGTTTGCCTGAGCGTCAACGCTTGAGGAGGAGGGCCTGCATATCGTCTGTCATGCCTTTGAGTGCAACCTTGAAGTCATTGGCAACAATCGGCTGTTCGGCATTCTTGATGGTCTCGCCGAATACCTTGCGCACGATCTTCGCGACCGGCATACCGGTCTTGGCGTCGATCAGGTTGGCTTCGATGTACATCTCGGCGGTCTGGTCCCGATGCCCGGTGGCGGCTTGTGTCGCCCCGACAATGGCCCCGATTGGAACGGCCTCATACCAGTGCATGCCTTCATTGTTAGCGCTGACGTGGGTGATCGCCGCCTGCAGGATCAGTGACCGCGAATCGGTCGGCGCCAGCTGCGGATAAGGGACGATCGCATAACGACGGGCAAAGGCGGTCTTGACGCTGTTACTGGCCATCAATTGCAAGTCTTGCAGGGTCTTCAGGCTGACGCGCGCGGTCGGCTGCGGCGATGGATACAGTTCCATCTGCCTGAACACTACTGTGGAATACGTGCGTGGATCGAACCCTGGCGATACCCAGCGCAATACTTTCTGCTCACTCGGCGTAGTTTGCTCCTCCAGGCCCTGGTAATTGCCCAGGAAGCCCGAGTATTGCTCTTGCTGCGCGACTTTCGAGACACAGCCGACCTGAAATACACAGCTCAAAGCAATACCCGCAATCCATTTGTTCGACATGCCCATGTGTTTGGTTCTCAAGTGATTAAAGTTGTCATTCGGGTTCCGACCTGGCCCCGGGCATTGGTCCGGGCACCTTGTATCCAGGCACTGGTACTCGCCGGTCGGTTACGCAAAGCAGGTGCTTGCACGCCGGTCAATGCGGGCCGAATGCTGCACGTAGCGGCGGGATAATCCGAATCAATAACTCTCAAAAACTGTTAAATACCCGACCGGAAAAAATTGCACATCGATCACAGTTGCCTACGCTAACCCTTTGCAATGCCGGCTTTGGCGTCTACAGGTGAGTGAGATGGATTTGAAAGAAGGATGGATGGGTACCGCGTCGACACTCGTCGTTGCGTTGGGTTTCATCCCGATGGCTCAGGCCGACGATTCGGCGGAATTGGCGAAGAAAGCCCTCAACCCGGTCGCGGCGATGTACAGCCTGCCGGTGCAGTACAACTGGGACCAGAAGATGGGGCCGACCGGGGAGGGCATGCACAGCGTCACCAATATCCAGCCTGTGCTGCCGTTTGCCTTGAACGAAGACTGGAACCTCATTTCCCGGACCATCCTGCCGATCATCGACCAGCACGGCCTGGCCCCCGATGGCGCGGCGGACAAATCCGGCAGCGGCGATATCACCCAGAGTTTTTTCTTTTCGCCGACCAGGCCCACGGAAAGTGGCTGGATACTCGGTGGTGGCCCGGCGTTGCTGATACCGACCGGCAGTGATGAGTTGCTCGGCAGCGAGCAA
The DNA here is from genome assembly GCF_054668325.1 of Pseudomonas sp. S2_F07. Classification (NCBI taxonomy): domain Bacteria; kingdom Pseudomonadati; phylum Pseudomonadota; class Gammaproteobacteria; order Pseudomonadales; family Pseudomonadaceae; genus Pseudomonas; species Pseudomonas sp. S2_F07. The sequence continues at coordinate 794,317 of NZ_CP162758.1, read as the reverse complement.
TGGGGCCTGGGCCCGACGGCCGTGGCGTTGAAACAGTCCAATGGCTGGACCCGAGGCATTCTGGCCAACCATATCTGGGGCCTGGACGACAGCCCGCCGGACGACAAGGAAAAGGTCAACCAGACCTTCCTGCAACCCTTTCTCTCGTACACCACCCATACGTACACGACCTACGGGGTGAACACCGAGTCGACCTACAATTGGCAATCGCGCGAATGGTCGGTACCGGTCAACCTCACGGTCACCCAACTGCTGAGGATCGGCGGTCAACCATTGACGGTGCAGGCCGGTCCGCGCTACTGGCTCGACAGCCCGGAAGACGGCCCGCAAGGCTGGGGCTTTCGCGCCGCTGTGACGCTCCTGTTTCCACGCTGACAGGCCGTTTCCGAGGGCCTGGAGGAGACACCCCATGGACCGATTCGCCGGCGGTTGTTTGTGCGGCAAGGTGCGTCTTGTCGCATCGGGGCGCCCGTTCCGGGTTGGCGTTTGTCACTGTCTCGACTGTCGCAAGCACCATGGGGCGCTGTTCCACGCGTCCGCGATATTTCATCAGGATGCCGTGACAGTCGAGGGCGAAACCCGTGACTACGCCGGGCGGTATTTCTGTCCCCACTGCGGTTCGTCCGTGTTCTCGCGCAGTGCAGACGAAATCGAAGTGAACCTGGGATCCCTGGATGCTCCTGACCAGTTGACGCCCACCTACGAGAGCTGGACTGTGCGCCGTGAGGCCTGGTTGCCGGCGTTTGCGCTCACCCGGCATTACGAGCGCGATCGAGATTCCTCGGGGCGTTTTGAAGACTAACGGGCACATACTCCATCCTCAACAAATCAATATCAGCCCGTTATCCCCAGCGCGACCGACGAGCAGTCGATCGCGTGCTGTCGGTCAATTGCTCATGATGGGTGCCAGTGCAGCCTGAATCCGGGACATCTGTGCCGGCGTTGTCATCTGCGTCAGCAGTCGGCCGAAGTGTGGATGCCGTACACCCGAGATTATGTATTGCCAGCGGTAGGCGCTCAGCACGCTGGCTTTGATTTGCGCCGTCTCATCGACACTGAACGATCGTGAAGCATTACCAATGAAGTAGTCGGCATCGGCTGCCGCTTGTGCCTGCAGGATTGTGTCCACGGCCGCCACCAGCGCAATCAGGTCATTCACTGCCTGGTCGCGCTCGGCTGGCGAGAGTTTCACGTGCTCGTCCCGCCACTCCAGTTCATCGAGTACCACGTGGCGGCTTTCATCCTTCCAGTGGAATTTGAAGACATCCTTGAACAACGGGCACAGCTCCTCGCGCGGGGCGATGCTTTGCACGTAGTGCGCCTGTACGAACAGTTCGATATGACAGGTCAGCGCCAGTACCGACCAAGTGCTGGCCGCGAGTACCGCGCGCGCGACCTCGTTTGGATCGGCAACCTGACGATATCCCGCGGGCAATTTCGAACTCATCATCGTCTCCATGCGCCGGAACAACTCCTGGTGCTTGATCTCGTCGTTGGAAAAACGCACCAGTGCTTCAAGCGCCAGTTGATCGTCAAACACATGGGCCCGACCCTGATCGAGCATCTTGGCACTGATGAAACGCTCGACCAGGCCAAAGATATACGCGTAGGTCCGGCCCTGGATCTGACTGAGCAGACGTGCCTCGGCCGCATCGAGAAAAGTCAGGCGGTCGACCTGTGACAGTCCGTCGGGCAGGAATTTGCGCGAGAAGTCGAAACTGCGGTCCTGGAGCAGATCGCGATCGATCTGCCATTCGGTTTTTTCGAAGACCTGACCATTTGCGCATAACGGGCGGTGTTGCCTGACGCTGAGCCGGGTAGGGTAACGACGCTGTTCATATGGATCTCCTGCTGCCCTGGTTGAGTTGGTATGGGGCAATTTCGGTTGACGTCGGAGCCAGTGAACCTCTGGGGACAATCTCGATCGCTGAGTCCGCGTTGGTGCTAATCTAGGCGTCGCAGTCCAGGCGGTGAATGACCGTTGCGCCTGAATACCTGCTCCGGACTCCGGAAAGGATGGCGATCAAGTGTTGGATGCGCTTTCTGATGTCTTGCGTGTGATTCGGCTGTCGGGAGGGGTCTTCCTCGAGGCGGAGCTCACTGCGCCCTGGTGCATCAACGGCAGAATCTCGACGGATGATTGCAAGCCGTTCCTGGCGGCCCCTCGACACATCATTGCGTCGCACTTTGTCGCCGCGGGGCACATGCAAATTCAAATCGACGGTGGCGCCGCCATCGAGGTAGGGGCAGGCGAACTTGTTTTGCTTCCCCGCAACGATGCCCATTCCTTTGGCAGCGACCTGAGCATTGCGCCCATGCCGGCCCGGGAAGTCATCCAGCCGCCAGAAGTCGGCGGCATTTCACGGATCAGGTACGGCGGGGGCGGCGAGGCCACGCAGTTGTTGTGCGGGTTCCTCGGTTCGGAAACTCCCTTCAGTCCACTGCTTTCATCGCTGCCTTCCTTATTGAAGCTGGACCTGCGGGCGACGGCTTCGGGCACCTGGATCGAAAGCTCATTCCGTTTCGCTGTCAGTGAAATCGCGGCGGGCCGCGTCGGCTCGGCAACGGTCATCGCCAAGCTATCGGAACTGCTGTTCGTCGAAGCCGTCGGCCAGTATGTCGCCAGCCTTCCCGCTGAGCGGCGCGGGTGGCTGGCGGGTTTGCGCGATCCGCATATCGGGCGGGCACTGGCGTTACTGCATGCTCGCCCGACCGAAGGCTGGACCGCAGAAGCCCTGGCGCTTGAGGTAGGCATGTCGCGCTCTGTATTCGCCGAACGCTTCACGGCATTGGTCGGACAGCCACCGATGCAATACCTGACGCTGTGGCGCATGCACGTGGCGGCCCAACAGCTGCGCGAAGGTCGCGGCAATGTGGCGCAAATCGGCTTTGCCGTTGGCTACGACTCCGAAGCCGCGTTCAGTCGCGCATTCAAACGTCAGTTCGGCACATCCCCCGGCACCTGGCGCAGACAATCAGCGTGAGAGGGGCCGGTGCCGGCTCTCCATGGTTACCTGACCAGGCTTGCTCCTTTGAACTCAAGGAAGCCGAGGCAATTGCGCCCGAGCCTGGCTGGCTCGCAGCGTATTGGAGACCTTGGCTTGAATCTCGTAGGCAGGCGCCTCGACGGCTTCGTAATCACGGGTATAGCGAGTGGCAAACTCGTGATTGCCCCATTGCTGGTACTGCTGCACGTGTTTCAACTCATGGGCCCACAGCGCGACATCGTTCAGTGCATCTTCGGCATTTCGAAACACGATGATGTCGATAAGGGTGACCGCACGTATATCGGGATTCTGCAGCATGGTGTTTGCGGCGTTCAGTTCCACATCATCGCCGACTTTGTAGCGCGCCGAATCGAGCACTTGAATGTCATACCAGGGTTCGAGCTGGGCCCGGATATTCAGCGGGATTGGCAGGATATCGCCCGTTGCCGCGGATTCGCGCGATTGCACAATCCAGCTCTGCAATCCAGAGGCGGCCATCTGGTTCATGTCGTCGAAGATCGATCCAGCGTCCTCTTCGGAATCCGGAGCACAAAAACAAGCGACCATGCAGACCTGGGACTGGCCGGCCGGGCAGGCGAAAACCGAAGATGAGGTGCCAGTGCAAAGGAACACTATCGATAACCGGAAAACCTGACGCAAAAATACAGCTGACAATGGGTTCTCCCCTGGGCAATGGCGATCGGCAGGCAATACGTTGGGCATCTTGTGTCCATTGCCCTGCCGCGTGTTGGACCGCTGCTACACCGTTCGATTCCCTGGGTTCCACAGTATTTTCAACATCACCTGAAAGGCCGTGCCTGTGAGCATCAACGCCAACATCATTGCGTTCTTCTTCGGGCTGATTTACCTGTTTGTGCTGGGACTTGGGAAAGAAAACCTGACGCTGATTGCGATCATGGTTGCAATCTCCTTCGGGCGCTAACGTAACCCCAAAGACTGACGCAACTGCGCCGGACTCACTCCAAGGCGTTGTTTGAAGGTGGTCGCCATGTGCGCCTGGGAGTTGAAACCGCAGGCGTAGGCAATCTGCGTCAGGGTGGCGGTCGAATCGCGCATCAGGGCGCGGGCCCTGGCGAGGCGGCGGTCGATCAGGTAACTGTGGGGGCTTTTGCCGGTGGCGTTTTTGAAGGCCCGCATGAAATACCCCTCGGACAATCCAAGCAGGCTCGCCATCGCCGGCACGCTCAACGGGCCATCGAGGCCAGCGTCAATGAATTCATCGAGCAAGCGCATCCGGCTGCCGGTTATCGAGCCATGGGGGGCTGTCGACAGCGCTTCGCTACCCGTCGCCCGCTCGGACAACGCCAGTGCCCAGGCTTCCCAATCATCCTCCACGCAAGGGTGCAACAGCGCGGCACGGATTCGCCACGCGAGGGCGGTGGCCTGCTGGTCGATGCGATTGTTGAAGGCGCGATCCCCCGTCAACGCCATACCGTCGGTGCGAATCACCCGCAGGTATTCACCGCCCCGGGGGGACTCGGACAGCACGTCACACCCAGCGGGGACGAACGCCAGGCCGTTGGGCACGGCATCGAAGGGGCGTATTCGGTCACTGCCGATGGCGTGCAGGCCTCGCTGGCTGTCGAAGGCGAAGCCGATTCCCGACCGGGTCGCGACATAGCGGGTCGCGTAGGCGCAGCCGGGGAGCAATTCGATTGCCCAAGGGCCGGCCTCGATACGACGGACCGGTTCGGACAGCAGGGGTGGCGGCGGGCGATTTCGATGACTCATGGACACCATAGTAGTGAAGAGGGGGGACAAAAGTCAGGTCGGTTTTTTGAAAGCCGCGGTACCGCGCCGTTGTTCAGACTGGACAAAATCTCAAGGAGACCACTCATGCACAGACTGACTCGCGACGATATCGAACAGGCAGCTCGCCTGGTTTACCAGGTCATGCCCGCCACGGCCCAGTACCCTTGGCCCTTGCTGGCTCAACGGTTGGGTTGCACGGTGTGGGTCAAGCACGAAAATCACACGCCTACCGGTGCGTTCAAAGTGCGCGGCGGTATCACGTTCATGCACTGGCTCAAGCGCGAACACCCGGGCGCGAAGGGCATTGTCAGCGCTACCCGCGGCAACCATGGCCAAAGCCTGGCACTGGCGGCTCGCACGCTGGGTTTGCAGGCGTTGATCGTCGTGCCGGAAGGTAACTCGGTGGAAAAAAACAACGCCATGCGCGGCTTTGGCGCTGAAGTGGTCGAGTATGGCCGCGATTTCGATGAGGCCCGTGAAGAGGCTGCGCGCCTGGCGCAGACCCATGACCTGTTCCTGGTTCCGCCGTTTCACACCGAGCTGGTCAAAGGCGTCGCCACCTATGCGCTTGAGCTGTTCAGCGCCGCGCCGGACCTGGACACCGTTTATGTGCCGATTGGCTGTGGCTCGGGGATTTGCGGGGTGATCGCCGCCCGCGATGCGTTGGGTCTGCAAACAGAGGTGGTTGGCGTGGTTTCCACGGAGGCGGCGGCTGCACAGTTGTCGTTTGACGCTGGCGAGATATGCGAAACCGCCTCGGCCAACACCTTTGCCGACGGCCTGGCCGTACGCAAGCCGATTCCCGAAGCCTTTGCCGTCTACGCGGCAGGTGCGGCACGGATCGTATCGGTCAGCGATGAGCAGATCGCCGAAGCCATGCGTGTGTATTACACCGATACCCATAACCTTGCCGAAGGGGCCGGTGCGTCGGCGTTGGCAGCGCTGATCTCGGAGCGTGAAGCCATGTCGGGAAAAAGGGTGGGGGTGATTCTGTCCGGTGGCAACGTCGACAGAGCGGTGTATGCACGAGTGATTGCGTGAAGGCGGCCATGGCCCTGGTCACATAAATTTGAAATGCGCGGCATTGCTCGACAGAATCACGCCCCGATCCGGCCAAAGGCGCCGGACGTTCGTGGTGAAAGGGGCCGCAGTTGAACCAACAGACATTGTCCATGCGCCTGGAACGCGTGGCGGCACAGGTGCCAGCCGGTGCGCGCCTGGCCGATATCGGCTCGGATCATGGCTACCTGCCTGTGGCATTGATGCGCCGGGGCGCCATCGCGGCGGCGGTGGCCGGCGAAGTGGCGTTGACGCCGTTCCACGCGGCCAACCGCACCGTGCGCGAGAACGGCCTGGACTCGCGGGTCACCGTGCGCCTGGCCAACGGCCTGGCGGCAATCGAGCCGGGAGACGGGATCACGGCGGTCAGCGTCTGTGGCATGGGCGGCGAAACCATCCGCGACATCCTCGACAGCGGCAAGGCGTACCTGAGTGGTCAGGAGCGCCTCATCCTGCAACCCAACGGCGGCGAGCAGCCACTGCGCCAATGGCTGATGGACAATGGCTACCGCATCCTCTGCGAGGAGGTGCTGCGGGAGAATCGTTTCGACTACGAGATCATCGTCGCCGAGCGCTCCGGACCAGTGATCTACACCGCCCAAGAACTGTACTTCGGTCCGTTGCAAATGCAGGCCCGCAGTCCGGCGTTCCTGGTCAAGTGGCAGCGCAAGTTGCGCCAGAAACAAAAGACCCTGAGCCACTTTGCCCGAGCGCAGCAGGCCGTGCCCGAGGAGGCGGTGCAAGACATCGCGCGGCAGGCCCGGTGGATCACCGAGTTGCTGGCTTGAGCAAGCCTGGGGCACAGCTTCTCAAGCACCTCGCTTCAGTGTGGGTGCGAAAGAGTCGTTTCCATTCGGCGTGAACCGAATGCGGCAGGCGTTCGCGTAGGTGCTCACCAGCGAACAGACGCTCCTTGCGCGAGAGAAAGACCACGTCGTCACCGAAGTCGTCCGACGGCTTTGCTTTTCAAGCGTAGCAGTTCCGATCCTGGATACTGTATTGCCAGTACTGAATTTGTGCTCGATTGGAAGTGGTTTGCTGAAGACTGCAGGCGACTCGAGCGTGCTGGCAACCGGTAGGAAATTGTGCCACTGGTCGGGTCTGGCGACGAAAGTTCAGCGCAAAAGCGGTTTTATTTTCGGCGTGGAGAAAAAAACGATTCAGCTGCGTAGCGACGCGGGTTTCAGCCAAAGCGGCAGGTGTCCACAAGTGCTGGAAATAGTACCGTTTGTCGATGTTTGTGCTCAAAAAATGAACGATCGGGATATGCTGGGCTCTGATTTCCCAGCAGGCGGATCCTTAGGGTCCCGCTGCACTCACTAGTAAAATGGACGTATACCTCATCTGCATTGAATGAAATGCACATGGGGATTTTTTTTACCTGAGACCTGGAGTGATAGTATGCCGTCATCACTGACTCGCTGGGCGAGTCGCTCTCTCTTGTAATACCAAATTATTTAGTTGCTTCAATCTTTGCCAACTTGACCTTGCAGGTGCGAATCAATAATTCGCACGCCTGGGGCATGGTCAATTCGCACTGCTGCTATAAGTGGAGATGTAGTCTTGGATATTAATACAATGATCGGCCTGATCGGCCAGAAAGAATCCATGGAGTTTTTGCGTTTAGGCGTTGTGTACGTTCATCTGTTGGCTTGCTGCGTAGCTATTGGCCTGGTGTTTGCCAGCGATGCGGCAATGGTGAAGGACTTGTTGAAAGGTCGCGTGTCGTCGGGGCACGATAATGAACATATGGCCAGTCTGCAGAAGTCTGTTGCCAATGCGTTGATATTCTTGTGGGTTACCGGAGCCGCGGTAATAGGCATTGATTACCTTGAAAAGGGCATGACCTATTTTGCCAATCCAAAACTTCAAGCCAAAGTTATTATTGTATTGTTGCTGACGTTCAACGGCATGTTGTTGCACCGCTATGTATTGCCTGCAATGTTGAAGGCTGGTTCGTTGCTTGATCTTCAAGTCAATGTACGTATGTTTGCCCTGTTCTCTGGCGCACTGTCAGGCGTGTCCTGGTTGTATGCCGCCATGCTCGGTGTCGGTCGACCGCTGGCCTGGAAGTATTCGCTTACCGAGTTGCTGATGGCCTATCCGGTGTTGATCGTACTCGGCTTTGCGATGATGGTGACGCTGACCCAGTGGGCGCGTAAACGCAACGCAGCAACGCAGGTTCAGGAATCTACCTGGATGTTTGCCGGAATTCCTGCGCTGCGTTGAACTGACGTGAATCCAGGAAAGGACGGTTGAAACCGTCTGAACCTTTCAAACATCAGACCCCTCCTTGTGAGGGGTTTTTTGTGGGTGCGGGCACCCGAAAGCCGAGCAACTGTTTGCCGGAGCATGGTCGGCCTGCTACATGGCAGCGGTGGGGCTGGCCGCCCAACAGATGAACGTGACACTGCCGACCGACATGGCCGTCGGCCTGACCTACACGCAATACATCTCCCTGGTTGCGCTGTGGGAGGAAGAGTTTGAGATCCAGCTCCGGAGGGCAATGCAGCTATCGGATGTTCTGCGGTGGTTGTACCGCAGGACTGACCCTTGATCTGAATCCCCCCGATTTCGGCGTGATTTCCCCCCGCTAATGGGCACGATTCCCCGGCAAGACTCGCGTCTCCATCCGCTTGGGAATTTCAAACTCCGAGCAATGTTTGCGGGGCGTTCAGGTATGCCGACAAATTTTGTTACATCAATGGCAGGGTAATTGCTGAGCGAGGGTATCCCGTTCATGAAAGGTGTCGGGACGCCGTGGAGCTGCAAGTACCCCCATTGAACGATCGATGTAACCGTCGGGTTGCATCACGAGACACCCCTGGCGACTCAATGGAAGTGCTGCGGTCATCCTCTGCAACTGTCCAGGGGAAGTCGTTATGATCCACTCCAAGGTAGTGCCGCTGCGACGTCTGTTGTGCTTGCTGGTTTGCCTGTTGACGGCCACGCTGGTGGCGGCCGACGAGCCTCAGGGCAATGACAATCAAAGTAACGATAAGTGGGTGGAGCCGGCACGCTCCAGGCTCATGCATGTGATTGGCGGTATGCCGTTCTTTCCCCATCGGGCCAATACCACCGGCAACCTGGTCTTGAATGTGAAGGACTTCGACAATGCCCAGGTCTGTGGCGCCTGTCATACGGAGATCTACAGGCAGTGGCGCTCGTCGATGATGTCCCAGGCCTGGGATGAACCCATCTATCGGGCCTTGCTCAAGCGTGCGAGTGCGGCCACCGAGGGCAAGGTCGATAACTTCTGCACCGGCTGCCATACCCCGATCGGTCTCACGACCGGGCAGATCACTTCGCAAGTCAACCGCTCCTCGATTGAAGACAGTGCGAAGAACCATCCGATGCCCGGGGTCGATTGCGAGACCTGCCACAACATCAGTGCCCGCACGGGCCTCGATAACGGCGCCTATGTCCTGAGCCCGCGGGCCCACGGCAAACCGACCAAGTTCGGCCCGCGCAGGGATGCCGTTTCGCCCTATCACGACACCGTCTATTCCGCTCTGCACACCCGCTCGGATTTTTGCGGCACCTGCCACAACGTCACGCACCCCTTCAGCAGCGTGGCGGTGGAGCGCACCTATGATGAATGGCAGGAGAGCACCTACAGCCTGAACAATGTGACTTGCCAGAGCTGCCACATGCCGGGTTTTGCGGGCAAGGCCGCGATCATGGGGCCAGACCGCGAGGAGGTCGCTTCGCATTGGTTCAGCGGGGCCAACGCGATGATGCTCAAGCATCTCGGTCAGGAGGAGGGCGCGCAACGCGCACGCGACATGCTCGGGCGCGCCGGGGACATAAAGTTCGAGCAAGTGCCGGCAGCCATGACGCCCGGGCAATACACCTCGGTAGCGGTCAAAGTGACCAACGTCGGCGCCGGGCACAAGCTGCCGACCGGCTTTCCCGAGGGGCGGGAGATGTGGATCGATTTTCGGGTGCGCGATGCCAGTGGTCGCGAGATCTATCGCCTGGGTTCGATCAAGGACGGCAAGACCGAGGTCAACACGCGAAATTTCAAGGTGCACATTGGCGACAAGGACGGCAATCCGCTGGACGTCGAGGTCTGGAATGCCACGCAGATTCTCTCGGACAACCGCATTCTGCCCAAGGGCTACGATATCGGGGAGTTCTCCTTCCTGGTGCCGGCCGACGCCGTCGGGCCGCTGACCCTCACAGCCGATCTGAACTACTGGCCGTTCTCCCAGAAGCTGGCCGACTACCTGCTCGGCAAGGATCAAGTGCAGGTGGAAATCACCCGGATGGCCAACGTCACGCAGAGCGTACCCCTGTCGACCAGCCTGTCAGTTGTCGGGCCAGATACGGCGCACTTTTAGCGGTGCTGCGTCGACCTCCAGGCGGGTCTCTGGCATTTAAATCGAGACGTTCGTCCTGAGTAGCGTCAATGACGTGTATCGGAATGATATGTATTTGCTTAGAAGGGATGATCGTTATTAATTGCGCGATGATTCAGGCAAAGACTTCAAAAAACGCTGTTCATGATCAGGATCCGGTAACAGACAGGTGTCGTATTTTCCGAAGAGCCGATAACGATTAAGCGCAATGCGGTCGTATGCCCAATCTCGAAGTTTACGAGGGAAGATGCGCAGCAGAGACACGGGGCGCCAGCGTGGGGGAAGCTGGGCGATGACTTCGAAAAAAGCTTGCGAACGCTCCCAGTAGCGTCGGTCGCGGATCACCGCCATGGTGTGGAATTGATCCATGGGCAAACCTGCCCATGCGAGCAGAGCCTGCCCCTCGGGTGACTGAACCGCCGCCAACCGCAGGCGCCGCTGGCGGTCATGGCGAATCAAGAACCTCACCCAGCCATTGCACAGTTTGCAGACACCGTCGAACAAGACCACCGTCTCTCCTGGTTCGAGCAGGGGCGCGGGTGAGGGACGGATTTGCGAGACTGGCATTTGAGACTTGAGGCCGCACATTTCAGTTAACCGGGGGGCGCGCTACACAGATCAGCTTTTGGCGCGATCGGTTGCCTTGGCTTTGCTTTCAGCTACAGCGCCTTCAGTTTTCTGTTTCTGTGCTACCTGGTAGGTGTCCATCGAGACTTTGCGGGCCGACTCCATGCGTGCGAAGGTCTTATCACCACCACCTGTGGCCATCGCCAGAGAAGAGGCGGTCAGAGTGGCAACTACGAAGAGGGCTTTCATGGATTTCATTTGGGTATCCTCAAGTGAGATTTAGTTAATAGATAACAGCAGGATTTATTCGCAAAACTAGAACTTCCTGGTTCAATCTGGCTTCACCATCCAGCCAGGGCGGCGTTTCCTGGTGACCAGGTGCCTTGCTCCTTGCGCTCTTGCGCGTCTCTGCTTTTTGCCCAGGCAGTGAGCAGTACCATCGCCCCGAATCCACCGACGATGAGCACCGGATAGGCTGCCAGCAACTCCACCAGCGAATACTTCCAGGCCAGCGGACGACCGACACCCAACATGGCGGCATAGAACCACGACACGCAAGAGAGGGCGCCGGAGAACAGCGCCAGCATGCGCAGGTTGAAGGAGAGATTCAGTAGCGAACCGGCTTTCTTCAGCGCCGGCAATACAGCGCTATGCAACAGGAAACCGTTAAAGGTCAACAGCACAACGATGCCGATCTTGGCTTGCAATTTTGGATTGAGAAAATACTCCATCCCCTTGCCGGCATAGTCGATCCCTACAATGCCAATACCCGTAATCCAAAGCGCTACAAGTGCAAGCGACACGGTTTTTTGAAGGCTTTCCATGTGCGCGTCATCGTGGTGACTTGAGGCATCGCCCTTCAGGAGTTGCTTGACCATTGCAATGTCACTGGTCAAGACCAGCCCGATTGCCACGCAGCAGGCGATAAGATGAAAATATACAACGCCCAAACGCACATATTCCACGGTGGACGAAGAGAACATACTAAGTTCCATGGTGACCTCTTGGCTTCAGTGAATCAGTAATGCTTTCGGCACGGCTTAGTTGGAGTTTGCCGTTGCTGGTTGCAATCAGGATTCAGCAATTATTATTAATTAATCTTGCGACATTACGCCGCCAAGATAACGGTGAGTTTCTCGAATGAACTTTTAGTCATTCGATCATGTCCATTTTCAGGTAACAAAAAACATCATTCGCACTGGGCGCAGTATGAGGTTTAACTTCCGCTTCTGGGGGTGGGCAGTCGAGGCCCGGAACTCTATTGGCGAGTGGATCAGGCAATACTGTCGGGGTTGGCCGGACTTGCGCCCCACTCGAGGAAACGGATCTTGTGTACCTCGCCCTTACTGTCCAGATAGACAACAGTCACCGGTACCACGCCGGTCTTGTCGGATGTATCGGTACGCTGCAGTACTTGTTTCACATCGATGTCCATTCCGTAGTGGTAATCGACGGCCGAGACATGCGCGCCGGGTTCTTGCAGGCCGTTCTGGTCGAAGACGCTTGGTGCGAGACTGGAAATCACGGCACTTACTACTGTGGCCATGCTCATTAGGCTGTACCTCTGCTGAAGTTCGCTTGACGGGGACCTAATGTGACATGTCTTGAAACTGAAGTTCACTTCACCGCGACGAACGCGCCCGCCTGAAAAGCCTGTAGTGGCTGCAAACTCCCGGGAATTCCCCGCGCTTGACGCCTCTTGACCATTCGTCCTTTAAACCCCGTATTTGTTGGGTAAAGTCCGTTTTTTAAGGAGGTCATGACATGTCATGACGGATTTTCACGCAAGGTGAATCAGGGCCATCCGGGTCAGTCGAGTGGCAGCGATATCGTTAATCTCGTTCCTTTGTCCGGCGCGCTGTCGATCGTCAATTCTCCGCCCAGCATGCTGATGCGCTCCTTCATTCCCACCAGCCCGAACGAGTTCAATTTTTTGCGATCCGTCATGCCTACGCCATTGTCTTTGATCCGCAGATAAAGCCAACGACCCTCCCTGGAAAGTTCGATATGCACCTTTGTCGCTTGCGCGTGTCGGGCAATATTCGACAGCGATTCCTGCACGATACGGAACAGAGTCGTGGCGGATTTTTCATTCAGATCGCAACGGAAGTTTTCGTCTTTTGCCGACATCTTGCAATCGATCGCACTGCGCTGCCGGAACTCTTCAAGTTGCCACTCGATTGCTGCCTGCAATCCCAGATCGAGTACGGGGGGCCGAAGATCATTAATGATACTGCGGACACTGCGGATGGCTGTATCGAGGTGATTCAGGGCATCACTGGCCTTTTCGTTGAGCTTGGGGTGCATGGTACTGGTGCGCGCCTGCAACATGGAGACATCGATTCGCAAAGCCAGCAGACTCTGTCCCAGTTCGTCATGGATGTCGCGTGCGATCCGCTTTCGCTCTTCTTCCTTGATGTGCTCCTGATAGGAGGCCAGTTCGCGCAGCAACAGCTTCGATTGCAGCAACTCTTCGGCCTGCATCGTCAGCTTGCGCTGCAAGTAGAACAGGTCGACAAACACCCGGATCTTGGCGCGAAGAACCTCGGCCACAATCGGCGAGAAGATGTAATCCACTGCGCCGGACGTATAACCGCGGAAACGCTCGGAATCCGTGTCGGCCTCAGCTGTGACGAAGATAATGGGCGTGTGGGCCGACTTCGGGCGGCCGTGGATGAGTGCCGCGGTCTCAAAACCGTCCATCACTGGCATTTTCACGTCGAGCAGAATGACGGCGAAGTCGCGTTGCAATAGCAGGCGCAGGGCCTCGCGTCCGGAGGTCGCCGTGGCAATATCGAGGCCCATGTCCGCAATCACCGCGGCGAGCGCCGTAAGCTTGGCGGGATTGTCATCCACCAGCAACACAGATGCTGGCACGCCATCAGGCGGGAGCGGGTGCCGCGCCTGGGCTCTCTCATTGAATACCGGAGGTTCCTGTTGCATATCTATGCCACTTCGGTTTGCGCTAGCGCGCAATGAGCGCGGTACACAGTCATCGATAGAGCCATTTGCGCATCAGTGACAGCAACTGGTCGGTATCCACCGGCTTGCTGACATAGTCCGAGGCTCCTGCCTCGATGCACTTTTTCGCGGTCACCCATCATCGCCTTGGCCGTCAGCGCAATCATGGGCAGGGTTTCAAATCTCTTGAATGTGCGGATCTGGCGCATGGTTTCATAGCCATCCATCTCGGGCATCATGATGTCCATCAGCACAATGTCGGTATCGGGCTGCTGCTGCAGCAGTTCTATGGCGGTTCGGCCGTTTTCGGCCGTGGCCACCAGCATTTTGTTGCACTCAAGCACGCTGGTCAGGGCAAAGATATTGCGCACGTCATCGTCGACCACCAGGGCCTTTTTACCCTCGAGGCTGTCCGAACCCTCATAGAGTTTTTCCAGCAATCTGCGCTGGGTCTGCGGCAGCCTGGCTACGACGCGGTGCAGAAACAGCGCGGTTTCGTCGAGTATGCGCTCGGGGGACTCAACGGCCTTGATGACGCCCTTGCCGAGCAGGGTCCTGAAACGCTCGCGTTCCGGCTTGGTCAGTGTCTCCGCACCATAGACGACGATCGGCAATTCACGCATGGCGCGGTCTTCCTGCAACGCCTCGAGCAACCTGATGCCGGATGCGTCGGGCAGTTTGAGATTGATTGCCATGCAGTCGTAGCGTTTCTTTGCCAGTTTCTTCAAGGCTTGCGTGTCGCTGGCGGTCGCTTCGATCTTCACGTCGGTGTTGCCGAGTAGATCGAGGATATGGGCACGGCTCCCTTCGTTGTCGTCAATGAGTAGAAGGTTCCTGGTCTTGCGCCGAGCGAATGCCACGATGCCGACCAGCGCATTTTGAATCTCGTCGGCTGTGACCGGCTTGAGCAGATAGTCGAAAGCGCCGTAGCGCAGCCCGCGTGTGTGGTCGTCAGTGGTGGAGATGATCTGGACCGGGATGTGACGTGTAGCGAAATTGCGCTTCAACTGCTCGAGCAGCGACCAGCCATCGATGTCCGTCAGGCCCGGGTCCAGCGTGATCGCAGCGGGTTTGAAGCGCTCGACAAGCTCCAGTGCATCTGCGCCACGGGTCGTGACGATAGCCCTGAACCCCTCCTGGTGCGCGGCCTCGAGCAGAATGCTGCCGAATCGGGCGTCGCCCTCGAGCATCAACAGCACTTGGTCCCCGGGTTGGACAGACTCGCGGTCGTCCGGTATCTGTGCAGACGGGCTTGACATGGGGTCGCGCTTGACTTGGCCAGGTACTGTCTCTGTCTCAGTCGCTGACTCGTCTAGCGTCTGACGCTGGGCATTCTCTGTACGTAAGGGTACGTACAGCGCGAAAGTACTGCCCGGGCCGATCTCACCGGGGATCAACCGCAGCTCTCCACCCAGCCGGTGTGCGAGCTCACGGCTGATCGACAGGCCGAGGCCGGTGCCGCCGTATTTACGTGAGGTTCCGGTATCTGCTTGCTGGAACGCTTCGAAGATGAGCTTCTGCTTGCCGGCAGATACGCCAATGCCGGTGTCGGTGACCACGAATGCGACTACTGTATCGGCACGATTGAGCTCGCTGTTATCCACGCTCCACCCGGACACAGCGGGTTCGATGCTGATCTTGACGCTGCCTTGCTCAGTGAACTTGAAGGCATTGGACAGCAGGTTCTTGACCACCTGTAGCAGGCGCTTTTCGTCGGTCCAGATGACGGGGGGCAGGGCAGGCGCCAGTTCAATCGTGAAGGTGAGGCCCCGGCTTTCGGCGACCGGCCGGAAGGTGCGTTCGATCTGGTCGTGCAAATTGGCGAACAGCGCTTCATTCAGATCCAGTGTGACCGTACCCGACTCGATCTTGGACAGATAGAGAATCTCGTCGATCAGTTCCAGCAGGTCTTTGCCCGCGCTACGGATGGTCTTGGCATATTCGACCTGCCTTGGTGTGAGATTGTGTTCCGCGTTGTCGCTGAGCTGCCGGGCCAGGATCAGCAGGCTGTTCAATGGCGTTCTGAGCTCATGGGACATGCTGGAGAGGAATTCGGACTTGTACTTCGAGGTCAGCATCAGCTGCTCCGCCTTCTCCTCCAGCGACAGCTTGGTGATTTCGACTTCGCGGTTCTTGCGCTCGACTTCGGCTTTCTGTTCCGCCAGCAGTCCAGCCTTGTCCCCCAGTTCCTCGTTGGTCTGTCTCAATTCCTCTTGTTGCTTTTGCAACTCCTGCGCCAGCGATTGCGACTGCTTGAGCAGTTCTTCGGTACGCATATTGGCTTCGATCGTGTTGAGTACGATACCAATCGATTCAGCAAGCTGATCAAGGAAGGTTTGATGAATGATGCTGTAGCGCGTGAACGAAGCCATTTCGACGACGGCCTTGACCTTGTTCTCGAACAGGATCGGCAACACGATGATATTCAGCGGGGCGGCCGCACCCAGTCCCGATGAAATCGCGACGTAATTGGCGGGTACATCGGTCAGCAGGATGCGTCGCTTCTCGTAGGCGCATTGCCCGACAAGGCCCTCGCCGAGCCGCCACTCATCGTTCACATTGATGTTTCCCTTGTACGCATAAGCGGACAGCAGCTTGAGTTTCGCGGGATCGGGCGGGCTCTCGTTCATCATGTAGAACACACCGTGCTGGGCGTTGATCAGCGGAGCCAGTTCAGACAGCACCATCTTGGAGACTGCCGCCAGATCGCGCTGACCCTGCAGCAGACGGTTGAATTTCGCGAGATTGCTCTTGAGCCAGTCCTGCTCCGCGTTTTGCCGCGTGGTTTCCCGCAGGTTGCGGATCATCTCGTTGACGTTGTCCTTCAATTCCGCCACTTCACCCTTTGCTTCCACTTCCACGTAACGAGTCAGATCGCCCTTGGTCACGGCCGTCGCCACGTCGGCAATTGCGCGCACCTGATTGGTCAGGTTGGCCGCCAGGCCGTTCACGTTGTCGGTCAGGTCGCGCCAGGTGCCGGCAGCACCCGGCACGTTCGCCTGGCCCCCCAGCTTGCCCTCGACGCCCACTTCACGCGCCACCGAGGTTACCTGGTCGGAGAACAGCGCCAGCGTATCGGTCATACCGTTGATGGTGTCGGCCAGTTCGGCGATCTCGCCCTTGGCTTCCAGTGTCAGTTTTTTCTTCATGTCGCCGTTGGCTACTGCGGTCACCACTTTCGCGATGCCTCGCACCTGGCTGGTCAGGTTGGCCGCCATGAAGTTCACGTTTTCGGTCAAGTCCCTCCAGGTGCCGGACACGCCTTGCACCTGTGCCTGTCCCCCGAGCTTTCCTTCAGTGCCGACTTCGCGCGCCACCCGCGTCACTTCGGCGGCAAAGCTGTTGAGCTGGTCCACCATGGTGTTGATGGTGTTCTTCAGCTCCATGATTTCGCCCTTGGCCTCCACGGTAATCTTGCGCCCCAGGTCGCCTTTGGCCACCGCCGTCGTCACGTCGGCGATGTTGCGCACCTGATTGGTCAGGTTGGCCGCCATGCTGTTGACCGAGTCGGTCAAGTCTTTCCAGGTTCCACCGACGCCCGTCACCCTGGCCTGGCCCCCGAGCTTGCCGTCAGTCCCCACTTCGCGAGCCATTCGCGTCACTTCGTCGGCAAAGGTCGAGAGCTGGTCCACCATTGTGTTGATGGTTTCCTTGAGTTGGAGAATTTCACCTTTGGCTTCGGCTGTGATCTTGCGCGACAGGTCGCCGTTGGCCACCGCCGTCGTCACGTCGGCAATGTTGCGCACCTGGGTGGTCAGGTTGGCCGCCATGCCGTTGACCGAATTGGTCAGGTCCTTCCAGGTACCGGAGACGCCAGTCACTTCGGCCTGTCCGCCCAGTTTGCCTTCGGTACCGACTTCCAGCGCGACGCGTGTCACCTCAGAGGCGAAGCTGGAGAGCTGGTCGACCATCGTGTTGATAGTGTTTTTCAGTTCGAGAATCTCGCCCTTGGCTTCAACGGTAATTTTCTTGCCGAGGTCGCCGCGCGCCACCGCCGTCGTCACCTGTGCGAGGTTGCGCACCTGGGTGGTCAGGTTGGCCGCCATGCCGTTGACCGACTCGGTCAGGTCGCGCCAGGTGCCTGATACGCCGCGCACTTCCGCCTGGCCGCCCAACTTGCCTTCGGTACCGACTTCCAGTGCCACGCGGGTCACCTCCGCAGCGAAACTCGAGAGCTGGCCGACCATCGTGTTGATGGTGTTTTTCAGCTCGAGAATCTCACCCCTGACTTCGACGGTAATCGTCTTGCCCAGATCGCCTTTGGCCACCGCGGTCGTCACGTAAGCGATGTTGCGCATCTGGGTGGTCAGATTGGCGGCCATGTCGTTGACTGAGTCGGTCAGGTCTTTCCATGTGCCGGACACCCCTTTGACATTGGCCTGACCACCGAGTATCCCCTCAGTGCCGACTTCGCGCGCCACGCGGGTGACCTCGGAAGCGAAGGAGCCCAGTCGAGTCACCATGGTGTTCACGATCCGGGCGGATTTGAGGAACTGGCCCCGCAGTTTCAGGTCGTCGAGTACCGGTGGTACCTGCTGGCTCAGATTACCCTCGGCAACCGAGCCGATAACGCGGATCATCTCGTTCATCGGACTGATGAGGTCGCTGGTGAGTGCATTGCTCGAGTTGACGATCTTTTGCCATGAGCCTTTCATCATCGGCAGTTCGATGCGCTCATCGACCTTGCCCTGCTTGCCTATCAGTCGCGCCACGCGTTCGAATTCCGTGGCGGTGTCGGCCGCCATGTCGATGATCTCGTTGAGCGTGTCGGCGATCTTGCCCGGCATGCCGGTCCAGTCTTCCGGCATACGCGTGGTGAAGTCACCATTGCGCAACGCCTTCAGCGCTGCCAGCAACGTCTTCATGTCGAAAGCTTCGATCGGTGTCGTCACTGTGGCCATGTCTATGTCCAGTCAAGATGGATGCCAAGCGCAAGGCGTCGTGCAGGAGCCGGCATTGCAGTATTGACCATGCTGAAAGCTGAGCGTTGGCTTACGAAATATTAGCAAGGTTGGCGCAATACCCCGGATCCTGGGGAAATTGGCCGGGAACAGGCCGTTCCAAGTGACTGCAACCGCGGTCCGGGGATGTGAGCACTAACGCCTGAGGCAAAAGTGCAAGTGTGCTCTGTGCCTGCTAACGTCAAGCTCTGCAGCAGATTCCATGGCTTGCAGGCCACTGCCGAATGGAAAATACAGATGAGTGACCACAAAATCAGAGTCTTGCTGGTAGATGATCACAGCATCGTGCGTAGCGGCGTGCGACGCATGCTGGAGACTGCCGGCGAGATTGACGTTACGGGCGAAGCAGAGACGGCACAAGGCGCAATGCTCCTGGTCCGGGAGCAGGATTTCGACGTGGCGCTGGTAGACATTCAGCTTCCCGACAAGACCGGCCTTCAACTGCTCAAGCTCATGCGTGCAGAGAAGCCCAAGCTCGCCGTTCTGATGTTGAGCATGCATTCGGTCGAGGCCTATGCATTACGCGCGATCAAGCACGGCGCAGCGGGATACCTCACCAAGGATATTTCCGCAGCCACCCTGGTTACGGCAGTTCGCAAGGTGGCCTCAGGCGGCAAGCACGTCAGTCCTGAGCTGGCAGAAAAACTGGTCAACGCTATCGGCAGAAGCGACGGGGCACCCCACGAAGCACTATCCGACCGGGAGCTTGAAGTACTGAAGCTCCTCGCTTCAGGCGAGAGGATTGTCCGCATCGCTCAGATACTGCACTTGAGCCCAAGTACCGTCACGACGTACCGGGCACGGATCCTGGAAAAGACAGGGATGGACAGCAACGCGAAACTGGCCCGCTATGCGCTCGAAAACGGCCTGTTGACTTAGTACACCCTGCCATCCGACGCCGCCGGGCCGCTCAATCCTTCTCGGCTTCCTCAGCACTCCGCGGCACATGCCCGGCATCGCCGAAACGTCGCCTGGTCCTGCCTGCCTGTAGTGGAATCACTACAAAGAAGTCCTGCTAACGTCGATAGCGGGGACCGTACCAATCAAGCATATTTACCTCTCGGCAAATTTTCGTCCGTTCAATGGAGTTGTCTTTGTCAGCGTCTTGTACAGCCATTTTCACAAGTCAGAAAAGACTCCGGAATCGATATCCGCAAGTTGAGCGAGGAGTGCACGCTGCATTCGTGTTGAACCAATGTTCTAACTGGAGACGTCATGATGATAGGTTATTGGTTATGTGCGTTGCTGTGGGGTGTGGTGCTGCTGGAGGAGATCCAACTCATGCCCCCTCAGGAGTGGAAAGACGAGGGGCTGAAAAAGGTTCTGTTATTGCGCCGGACCAGAACCCGGACCGGCTACTTTATTGCGTTGATCGCGGGCGCGGTGTGCCTTTATAGCGAAATCCTGGTAGCGCCGGTCGAGCAGAGCATTTTCAATCCGGAGTTGATACTTGCTCTTTGCGGTGTTCTTTGGGGTGCTTATCTTTCCATAGTTTGTATGAAGGGCAAGCGATAGACGCCTATCTCAACTCATCCGAGGTTAGCGGACGAGTTCCAGGCGCGCGGCATTATTGATCGGGATGAGCGAAAGGGTCTGAGGCGACGGAGCATAATGCCCGTGCTGTCGAGGCGGATTCAACACACTGGATTGGGTGTAGGCGGGATCTTGGTTAAACCGGCGCTGGCAGCACCTTGGGTGCTGCCAGCGAGGCTTGAGGCTGCACACTTCTGTCAGCCGAGGTTTGTGAACTGCTAAGCAGCGGAATTTGAATTTATTGGCTAAAGCTGAACTTCCGTGTTCAACCTGGCTTCACCATCCAGCCAGGGCGGCGTTTCCTATTGTCCTGGTGCCTTGCTCCATACGCGCTTCGGTGTCTTTGCTTTTTGCCCAGGCAGTGAGCAGTACCATCGCCCCGAATCCACCGACGATGAGAACCGGATAGGCTGCCAGCAACTCCACCAGCGAGTACTTCCAGGCCAGCGGACGACCAACACCCAGCATGGCGGCATAGAACCACGACACGCCAGAGAGGGCGCCGGAGAACAGCGCCAGCATGCGCAGGCTGAAGGAAAGCTTGAGTAACGAACCGGCTTTTTTCAGCGCCGGCAATACAGCGCTATGCAACAGGAAGCCGTTAAAGGTCAACAGCACAACGATGCCGATCTTGGCTTGCAATTTTGGATTGAGAAAATACTCCATCCCCTTGCCGGCATAATCGATCCCTACAATGCCAATACCCGTAATCCAAAGCGCTACAAGTGCAAGCACTACGGTTTTTTGAAGGCTTTCCATGTGCGCGTCATCGTGGTGACCTGACGCATCCCCCTTCAGGAGTTGCTTGACCATTGCAATGTCACTGGTCAAGACCAGCCCGATTGCCACACAACAGGCGATAAGATGAAAATATACAACGCCCAAACGCACATATTCCACGGTGGACGAAGAGAACATACTAAGTTCCATGGTGACCTCTTGGCTTCAATAGTGAATCAACTTGGCTCTCGGCACGGATTGATTGGGTTTACCGTTGCTGACTGCCATTTAGATCCAGCAATTGTTATCAATTAATCTTGTGACATTACGCCAGCAAGATAATAGTGAGTTTCGCGAATGAACTTTTAGTCATTCGAATATGTCCATTTTCAGGTAACAATAAACATCATCCGCACTGAGTGCATATGAGATTTAACTTCCGCTTCTGGGGAGGGCGGCGAAGCCCGGAACCCGATCGACTGATTGATCAGGCAATGCTGGCGGGGTCGGCGGGGCTTCCACCCCATTCGAGGAAACGGATCTTGTGAACCTCGCCCTGGCTGTCCAGGTAGACAACAGTCACCGGCACCACGCCGGTCTTGTCGGATGTATCGGTACGCTGCAGTACCTGTTTCACATCGATGTCCATTCCGTAGTGGTAATCGACGGCCGAGACATGCGCGCCGGGTTCTTGCAGGCTGTTCTGGTCGAAGACACTGGGTGCGAGACTGGAAATCACCGCACTGACAATTGTGGCCATGCTCATAAGGCTGTACCTCTACTGACGTTTGCTTGACAAGGACCTAATGTGACACGTCGAGAAAGTGAAGTTCACTTCACCGCGACGAACGCGCCCGCCTGAAAAGCCTGTAGTGGCTGCAAACTCCCGGGAATTCCCCGCGCTTGACGCCTCTTGACCATTCGTCCTTTAAACCCCGTATTTGTTGGGTAAAGTCCGTTTTTTAAGGAGGTCATGACATGTCATGACGGATTTTCACACAAAGTGAATCAGTGCTTTCAATCTGTCGGCTGTCAGGGGAAAAATGTCGGGTATTGGTCGTCGCGAAGGGTTGCAAACGACCCAAAACCGCCCGTGACGACAGGCGGCTTTGGGATTGAAATGATCAGCCGTTTGATGGACGAGGCTAGCCTTTGCCTCCGCTGACACCGCTGCCGCTGCTACCACTGCGGCTGCTACCACTGCCGCTGCTATCTTCCCGGTTATTGTCGTCCTCGACCTGTGGCCCGACGCCATCTCCGGTACGGAATGTCGGTAACGCAACCGAGTTCACGAACTTCACGCCGTCCCAGCTGGGCAATGGCGTGGGCATCAATTGGATCTGGCCCGGGTGCTCGGAGTCCCAGCGCAACAGCATCGCCGTGTCCTCATGTTGTGTATTGTGGCAGTGCTCCATGTAGGTACCGGCAAACTCACGGATGCGTAAGGCCATTTCGACATTGTCGAGGCTTTCGGGATGGGAGCCTACATTGTAGATATCCTTGCGCGCCCCTTTTTCCCATTCCGGTGGTGTCTTGCCACCTCGACTGAGAATGATCCCTTCCTCGAAGTGCACATGCACCGGGTGACTCCAGCCATTGCCGCCGTTCTGGATCTTCCAGACTTCCAGCGTGCCTTCACCCTTGAACCCTGCCGATGTCGGGCCGGTGGCCAGTTGTGGTGCGGCTGAAATCCGCCGCGGGTCCATGCCGAAACCTTCGCCGCCATCGGTCTTGATCGTCCAGGGCTTGAAATCCGTGCCATCGGAGCGGCCAAAGATAAAGGTGCGGTGCCGCGCCTGGGCAAGCCGCGCGATATCGGCAGGGTCATCACGGTGCAATGGCAGGGGGATCATTAACTTGCCCTCGGGCTTGCCAGGTTTGGCGGGCTCGAAGTCGACCGGGTTCATGCTGACATCCTGGCCGGTGTAGGGCTTGACGTTGATTTGCATGAATATGCCCACACCAGGGTCACCGTTGACCCACTGTGGTCCTTTGCTGGTCTGCCTGACAACGGGCAGGTATTTCCCGGAGAGTACATCCGCCAACGGAATATCAGCGTTGGGACGCTTGCCGTTTTCATGCTCCTCGATGTTGACGAAGAAAATCCTGTCGCCCGGCTTTATGCCGTTTTTTGCGAAGTCGACGACGATGTCATAGCGTTCGGAAATGCCCTGTATCGGTAGGATCGCATTGTGGTCCTGTGTGTCGCCGTCGCCGTCGAGGTCCAGGCTGCCATCGAACGGCACCGCGTGCTCCATGATATTGCCGTCGTTGGCAATCATGTGGAACGGCACGCGGGTATAAGACAGGCCTGAACCGGTCCGACCAGGAAACTCGCCACCATTACCATTGACCTGACGCACCACCGCCAGCTTGAAGTAGCGAGAAACCGATCCGTTGAGTATGCGGAAACGGTAGCGGCGGGCACGTACGTCCAGGAAGGGCTTGTACTCCCAGTTGGTCAACACCTGGTCACCGAGAAAACCGTCGGTGTTGAAGGGGTTGAACCACAACTGGCCGGCCTTGTCCCAGGCCTTGTCGGCGATCGTCAGGTTGACGTCATAGTCGCGGTTACCCCAACCCAGCGCGGAACCGCTGGGCAAGCGCAGGTTGACCCCGTCGTCGACCGCCTCGTTGCCACGGTCCACGGCACTGTAATAGTTCATCATCGTGGCATTGCCCTTGTAGACATTCTGCGCGGTGAAATCGAGCATGTGGTCGTGGAACCAGTGGCTGCTCATGGTTTCGCGCCAGTCGCCACGGATCTTGATGGTGCCGTTGTTGCAAGTCTTGAAGCCGGGCTTGGCGTCGTTGACGAAAAGGATTTCACCGGGGTCGCAGGGGAATGCCGCACGCGGATCCTGAGCGCTGGTATTGATGCTGTCGTAACCGGCCAACTGGATCGGCCAGCGATAGTCGTAGAACTGGCCCGGGAAGAAGAACGCGTTGGCAAAACCGTCGCTTTCGGCGGGCGAGTGGCCGTTATGTTCATGGGTGGTGATGGTGTGCAGGCCAAAACCACGGTTGGCTGACGGGTCAATGGGCAAGGCATCGTAATGACGCATCAGCATCGCCTGGCCGTAGCGCACCTGGAGCAGCTTGGGCGGAAAGGTGCCGTCGAATGTCCACAGCGCATTGTGGTCCTGGACAGGGAGGTTGGGGTGAAACTGCACTTGAATGCCCTTGGTTGTGCCCTCGTTGACCGGGCTGCCGTTGGTGTTGTGATAGAGCCCGCCAGGGGCAAATTCCCCCACGGCGTAGTTATGCCGTTGCATGCGATCACGCAAGCCGCTGTTGACGTGTGCGCCGGCCTGTACAGTCTTGAAGGCTTCGCGCGGGAAAAACTCATTGAAACGCTGGTGCGACCAGCCTTTTCCCGGTGGCCGGCCTTCTGCGGGCGAATCGACCCGGCGATTGAGGAAATCCTCGATCTGGGCCTTCCAGGGGTTGCGGTCCAGCACATTGGAGAACTCGGTCGGGAAGGGCGTCAAGGCGGGCTGCCTGAGAAAGGTATCCAGCGCAGCCGGCGACGGACCGCTACGCGCCACCTTCAATGGATCTTGCGCTGGTGCGGGTCCCAGCGTTGGAACCGGAAACGGAACGGGTGATGGCGGGTCGGCCGCATTCAGTTTGTTCGAGCCGAATTCCTCGAACAGTTCAAGCTTCTGCGTGAACGGTTGAGCTCCGAACACCGGGCTGGCGTTACCGTTGGTGGGGATATTGAAGCTGGGTTGCAGATCGGGTGGCAGCACATTGTCGACCAAGGGGGTCTTGCGGTTACCGACCACTCCATTGGGCAAGTCGAAGGCGCCGACGTTTGCCGCAGGCAGCTTGAGCAAGTCCCTCAAGGCGGCTTCGGGGTCGGCGGGCTGATTGGTGAACGCCGATGGGTCGGTAGGAGGCGGTGGGTCGGTGTTGTCGAGGGGGGCTGCCCGGGTCTGGGACAGGCCCAGCCCAAACACAAGCATGGCAGCAGAGATACTCAACGCCAGTCTGGTTTTGGACAATGAACCAGGTATCAACCTTCCGGCATCCAGTTTCATCGCAAACACCTCTGACGGGTTCCTCGGAGCGTGGCAATGCATGGCATCGAGCCACTGCTTCCAGCCCCGGTTGGTTAAACTTTTGATTCCGGGCCGGGATGGAAACGATGCATATTTCCCGCCAAAAGTGACAGGGAGTGACTGGTGGCTCTACGCCGCAGCCCCCCTTGTCTGCTGGCTTCAAGTTGACGTATCAGAAGCCCGGATGGACACCCCTATACGGGGGATATCCCCCAATACAGGGGGCGATTGTGCGGGCGTGCGGGCCAGCAGTTAGCCGAAGCGGTTACCGGCCCAAACTGTTCAGTCGTGCAGGCCTGCCGTTTCATCCAGGTGGTCAATGTGTCTGAAACGCTCGACCAGGAAATCGATCAGGCTGCGCACGCGGGCTGACAGGTGCAACTGTTGCGGGTACACCGCATAAACGTCGGCGCGGGTCGGGGTCTGGTCTTCCAGCACTAATCGCAAGCGGCCGCTGCGCACGTATCGTGCAATGTCCCATTCGGCCCGCAACAGAATGCCGTAGCCTTCAAGCGCCCAATTCAGGGCCACTTCGCCGTCGTTGCAGCCGAGTGCGCCACGGACCTTGATGTTTTGCGTGCGCCCCCCGTTGGTGAAACTCCACACCCCGTAGGGCGTTTCGTTTTGCCTGAGAAAGATGCAGTTGTGTTGCTGCAGGTCCGACAGGCGTTGCGGCACGCCGTGCTTTTCCAGGTACAGCGGCGAAGCGCATAGGAGACGCCGGTTGGACGCGATCTTGCGCGCATGGAAGGCGGCGTCCGGCAGGGTACCGAAGCGGATGCCCAGGTCAAACCCATGGGTCGTCAGGTCCAGGGGGTGATCGCTGATTTCCAGCTGCACCTCCACCTCCGGGTACTGGGCGAAGAATGCACCCAGGGCAGGGCCGATGTATCGGCGACCGAAACCCAGCGACGCGTTGACCCGAATCAGGCCTTTGGGGGTGGCCCGACTGCTGTGGATCAACTGCTCGACCTCATCGATCTGCGTCAGGATACGAGCGGCGTGGGAAAACAGCAGTTCACCTTCCGAGGTCAGGCTCATGGAGCGCGTGGTGCGATTGACCAGGCGGATGCCCAGTCGAGCCTCCAGCGCGGTGAGACGCTTGCTGACCGCCGGTGGCGTGATACCCAGTTCCCGTGCGGTCGCGGCGAGACTGCCTTTATTGGCCAAAAGGTAGAAAAACGACAAATCCAGGGTCTGGTTCATTCGTAACTCAAAGTTATTTATGTAGTGATTATGAGTAACTCACAGCTATTTGTTCACTACATATACTCCGCTCACACCCTGATTGAACAGCCCGTTCGACAGGCACAACAAGAAACCTACGAGAGTGGAGTTGACCATGAGCGCATACAAGATTGCAGCGGTTCCAGGTGATGGCATTGGTGTCGAAGTGATTGCCGCTGGCGTCGAGGTGCTGCAAGCCCTGTCGAAAAACTCCGGCTTCCAGCTGGATTTCAAACACTTCGACTGGAACTCGGATAACTACCTGAAAAACGGCTACTACATTCCCGAAGGTGGCCTGGAAGAACTGAAAACCTTCAATGCCATCTTCTTCGGTGCAGTGGGCGCACTCAATGTGCCGGATCACATTTCACTCTGGGGTTTGCGCCTGCCGATTTGCCAGGGCTTCGACCAATACGCCAACGTGCGTCCTGCCCGGGTACTGCCGGGGGTGAAAAGCCCGCTGCACAACGGCGATCAAATTGACTGGGTGGTGGTGCGGGAAAACTCCGAAGGTGAGTACTCCGGCAACGGTGGCCGGGTACACCGTGGCCTGCCGGAAGAGGTTGCCACCGAAGTCTCGGTATTCACCCGTGCCGGCGTCGAGCGCATTCACCGTTTCGCTTTCGAACTGGCGCGCAGTCGTCCGCGCAAGCACCTGACCATGGTCACCAAGTCCAACGCCCAGCGTCATGGCATGGTGTTGTGGGACGAGATTTTCTACGAAGTGGCCAAGGATTTCCCGGACGTCAGGATCGACAAGGAACTGGTCGATGCGGTGACTACGCGCATGGTGCTCAAACCGTCGACGCTCGATGTGATCGTCGCCACCAACCTGCACGCCGACATACTGTCGGACCTGGCGGCGGCACTGTCCGGCAGCCTGGGCATCGCACCGACCGCCAACCTCAACCCGTCCCGCCAATTCCCGTCGATGTTCGAACCGATCCACGGCTCGGCGTTCGACATCACCGGCAAAGGTGTGGCCAACCCGATCGCGACGTTCTGGACGGCGGCAATGATGCTCGAGCATCTCGGTGAACACGCCAGCGCCAAACAGTTGATGTCCGCGATCGAAGCGGTGACCGAAAGTGGTTTGCATACCCCGGATCTTGGCGGCAACGCCACCACCCGCCAGATCACGGATGCAGTCATCGCATTGATCAACCGCTGATTTTTCCAGCGCTTCCGGGCAGTACTGCGGCACAACGCCAAGGGGCGGGTCAGTTGATCTGACTCCCTGGCATTTCCTGACAACAATAAAAAATCAGGGCCCTGTCATGAAAAGAATATTCGGCAAACTCTATGTGCAAGTGCTGATGGCGGTGATCCTCGGTGCCATCGTCGGCGTGTTCGTTCCCGAAACCGGTGCTGCGCTCAAGCCCTTGGGCGATGCCTTCATCAAATTGATCAAGATGCTCCTCGCTCCGGTGATCTTTCTGACCGTGGTCACAGGGATTGCCCGCATGGAAAACATGAAGGAACTGGGGCGTGTGGGCTTTCGCGCCTTGCTCTATTTCGAAGTGGTCTCGACCCTGGCGCTGGTGGTCGGCCTGGTGGTGGTCGATGTGTTCAAGCCTGGTGCCGGCATGAACATCGACGTCGCCACCCTCGACACCTCCAGCCTGGCCACCTACACCACGGCGGTGAAACATGCATCGTTCATGGACTTCGTCATGAACATCATCCCTGACACCATCGTGGATGCCTTCGCCAAGGGCAATGTGCTGCAGATCCTGCTGTTTTCCATTCTGCTGGGCATCGCCCTGGCGCATGTAGGGCCACGGGGCAAGGCATTCGTCGATACGCTCGATAGCCTGATGCAAGGCATGTTCCGCATCGTCAGCATGGTTATGCGCCTGGCACCGATCGGCGCATTTGGTGCCATTGCCTTCACGATCGGCAAGTATGGCTTCGGCTCGCTGTTCTCTCTGGGCAAGTTGATGGCTTGCGTCTATCTCACCTGTGCCGTGTTCGTGATCTTCGTCCTCGGCCCGATCTGCCGCTACAGCGGTTTCAGCCTGTGGAAGTTCTTGAAGTTCATCAAGGAAGAATTGTTCACTGTGCTGGGTACCAGTTCTTCGGAGTCGGTGCTGCCACAGATGATTTCCAAAATGGAGAAGGCCGGGGTGTCCAAACCCGTCGCCGGAATGATCATTCCCTCCGGCCTGACCTTCAACCCGGACGGGCAAGCGATCTACTACACCATCGCCGCGATATTCATTGCCCAGGCGACCAACACGCCGCTGACCCTGACCGATCAACTGATCGTGCTGGCAGTACTGATGTTCACCTCCAAAGGCTCGGCCGGTGTCACTGGTTCCGGGTTCATCATTCTGGCCGCTACCTTGTCTTCCCTGGGCACCATACCGGTGGCGGGCATGGTGTTGCTGCTGGGCGTCGACCGGTTCATGTCGGAAGCGCGGGCAATCACCAATACCATCGGCAATGGTGTGGGCACCATGGCGATTGCCAAATGGGTCGGGGCGCTGGACACCGTCAAGATGCACAAGGCACTCAATGGTGGGATCGAGGAGCAAAAACCTGAGGCGGTGCGGGCGGAGGTGGTTCATGCCCATGCATCGGCAACGAGCAGCCCCTTGCTTCCCGGCCTTGAACAAACTTCACGAGTGTAGGTATCCAGGGGCTGATGTCCCGAATACAAAGGGCCCTTCGGGGCCCTATATTGTTTTGCCGGCGGCTTCGACAGGGGAGGCTTGAACCCTCGGTGATTTGAAATGACGCAGGTCGCCTTCAGAAAATACAAATGAGAATACGTATCAAAACATGGCGGTTTGGTATACCATGCGCCACGATTTGTTGGCATGTATGCCGTCCTGTTTGGCTATTTTCACAAGGTTTCCTAGATGCGTCGTACTTTGATGTCTATCTGCGTGCTTCAGGCGTTTTCCGCTTCCTCCTGGGCGGAGCAAGCCAATACCGATAAATCCAGTCTGGAGCTGCAAGCGACAGACATCATTGGCACCGCAGACTTTGAAACCGCCCTGGGGCCGGTTGACGGCTATCGCGCGACGCGCTCGGCCAGCGCCACGCGCACCGATACGTCGATCCACGAAACGCCACAGTCCATCACCGTGGTCACCAGGGATGTCGTCGAGGACATCAGTGCCACCCGCTTGCAGGACGCCCTCGATTACGCTGGCGGGGTGGGGCGGGCCAACAATTTCGGCGGCCAGGGCCTGACCACCTTTACCGTGCGCGGCTTTACCACCGGGGAGTTCTATCGCAACGGATTCCCGATCAACCGTGGTTATCCGAACATGCCCGATGCCAACACCATCGAGCGACTGGAAGTACTGCGAGGGCCGGCGACCATGCTCTATGGCCGAGGCGATCCGGGCGGCACCTTTAACGTGATCTCCAAACAGCCCCTGTCCGTGCCCACTGTGACCCTGGGCAGCCAACTCGATGACCAGGGCATGAAGCGTGGCACGCTGGACGCCTCCGGTCCGTTGGACGAAGAGGGCCGCCTGGCCTATCGCCTGAACGTGGTGGGCGAGGGCGGTGATACCTTTCGCGATCATGTCGAAACCGAACGCTACGGCGTGACCCCGGTGCTGTCCTGGCAGGCCACCGACGACACCAAGGTAATTTTCGAAGGCGACTTCATGCGCAACAATCACCCGCTCGATCGCGGCGTGACGCGCTATCCGAATCAGATTGGCACCGCGTCCCGCGATACTTTTTTCGGCGAAAAAGACGTCGGCAAATTGCACAACGACAACAACATGGCGCAGCTGCGGTTTGAACATTTGTTGAGCGATAACTGGACGTTGGGCGGCGGATTCCAATGGCTCGACGGCACCCTCGAGGGGAATGCGGTCGAAGCCAACGGTGTGGCCGCGGACGGGCGCACCCTGGGCCGTAACTTCAACTACCGCAAGCTGGAGTGGACGGACAAGGACACCCAACTCAACCTCACCGGACATTTCACCGCAGGCGGTTTCGATCACACCCTGCTGACCGGTGTCGAGTACGAGGATTACGACTACAAGTCGATCATCCAGCGCTCCAGCGGCGCGGTGAGTGCCTACCCGATCGATATCTTCAACCCGGTGTATGGCCAACCGCGTCCAGCCCTGACCCGAACCCCGACCAACGACAAGGAAAATCTCAAGACCTACGCGGCATTCGTCCAGGATCAGGTGGCCTTGACCGAACGTTTGAAAGTATTGGCCGGGGCCCGTTTCGAGCGCTTCGAGCATGATTACCAAACCTTCGTGCCCGGCGGCAGAAGCTGGGAGGCCAGCGACAATGCGGTGACCCCGCGCGTTGGCGTGACCTATGACCTCACCGACACCGTGGCGATCTACGCCGATACGGCTCGCTCGTTCAAACCCAATACCGGTGCCAGTCGCCAGGGCGGTGGTTTCGAACCGGAAAAGGGCAAGTCCTATGAACTGGGTATCAAGTGGGAAGCGCTGGACAGTCAATTGAGTGTCGAGGCGGCGATCTACCAGATCGAAAAGCGCAACGTTCTCACCACCGATCCGGTGGACTCGACGTTCAGTGTGGCGGCAGGCGAGGTGCGCAGCCGTGGTTTCGACCTGAACATCGCCGGCAACCTGACCCCGCAATGGCGGGTGATTGGCGGCTACGCCTATGTCGATGCCGAAGTGACCAAGGACAACGTCATCAAGTCCGGCACCCGGCTGATGAACATTCCGCAGAACAGCTTCAGCCTGCTCAATGTCTACGAGTTCCAGGATGGCGCGCTCAAGGGGCTGGGGCTTGGCACCGGGCTCAAGTACGTCGATGAGCGTGCAGGGCAGACGGCCAACACGGCGTTTTCGATGGGCAGCTACACCGTGGTCGACCTGCTGAGCTATTACAAAGTGAACGACAGGGTCAGGCTCAACCTGGATGTGAAGAACCTGACGAACGAAGATTATGAGGAGGGCGCATTCGGCAACGTCTACGCCTATCCAGGGGCACCGAGAACGGTGCAGGTCGGTGTTTCCTATACGTTGTAAAGGTGAAGTCAACTTGACCGCGACGAACGCGCCGGCCTGAAAAGTCCGTAGTGGCTACAAACCCCCGGCAATTTCCCGCGCTTCACGCCTCTCGACCATTCGTCCTTCCCCCCTCGTATTTGTTGGTCAAAGTCCGTCATGACATGTCATGACGGACTGTCACTCAAGGCGACAATCGTTTCGTCACCTTCAGACTTCGTTAAGAAATACCTTTGATACTTCTCCCCATTAGATCCGGGGAGATGTTTTTCAATGTCCGATTTCAACTGGAACCTTCAGTTGCCGCTGCACTTTGGCCTGACCGAAGCACAGCAGATGTATCTGGTCAGGGCCTTGCCGGACGCCCCCCAACGGGGCGCCTTCGAAGCCTTTATCCAGCAACGTTTTCGTAAGGCCCACGGTGCCGATATCCGCCATTTCATGCCGGAGCTGTTTGGCATGAGCGATGCGTCCGGCGCGCTTTGTGCGGTGGTCGGGGTACGTCTGGCGAGCACCGGGCCGCTGTTCCTGGAAGGTTATCTGGACGAGCCGATCGATCCGCTGATCAGTGCCGCGGCCGACCACACCGTAAGCCGCTCGGACATCGTCGAGGTAGGCAACCTGGCTGCCAGCGACACCGGCAGCGCACGGATGAGCATCATCGCGATGACCTACCTGCTCGCCATGGGGGGGTTGGAATGGGTCGCTTTCACCGGAAACCTGGGGCTGGTCAACAGCTTTCATCGCCTTGGCTTGAAGCCCGTGACCCTGTGTGCTGCCGACCCGGCGCGCCTGGGCGAGGACCGCCATGCCTGGGGCAGTTACTACGAAAGCAAACCCTGGGTTCATTTCGGCAATATCCGCTCCGGTTTCATTCATTTGCGCAACACTGGCCTGTTCAGTCGCCTGGGCTTGCCGACCTCCATTGAAGGGGACTGCCATGTCGCCTGAAATGGAGCGTTTCAAACAGGCCCTGCGTCATCATGCCGAGCAAAAAACCAATGCCATTGCCTTGTGGGGCGATCATCTGAAGCTGGACTACGCCACGCTGTATGCCGAGGTCATTTATCGCCAGCAGCGCCTGCGCGATGAGCAGGTCAGGGTGGTCGCCCTGGCGCTGGACAATGGCGTCGAAGCCATGCTGTGGGACCTGGCCGCGTTGTTCGAGGGATTGACCTGCGTGGCCTTGCCGCCTTTTTTCAGTCCGGCGCAACGCAAGCATTGCCTGGAGCAGAGCCAGGCCGAACATGTCATTGCCGAACCGCAACTGCACGACGAGCTGCAAGCGGCTGGGTATCAGAAGGACGGCGAGTTCTGGCTCCGTACCTTCAATGACCCGAACCGAATGCCTGAAGGCACCGCCAAGTTGACCTTCACCTCGGGTACCACAGGCACGCCCAAGGGCGTGTGCTTGAGTGCCGACAGCATTCTGCGGGTCGCTCGCGAGCTGCACCTGGCCAGCCAGCCCACCGACCCGCAACACCACCTGGCGTTGCTGCCGCTGGCCATTTTGCTGGAAAACATCGGTTGTTACGCCGCACTGTATGCCGGCGCTACCCTGAGCCTGCCCAGCCAGAAAGCACTGGGGATTCAAGGCGCCAGCGGTGCGGATGTGACCCAGCTGTTGGGGTGCCTGGCCAGCCGTTCGCCCCAGAGCCTGATTCTGGTGCCGCAGTTGTTGCTGATGCTGGTCAGTGCGGCCGAGCAGCAGGCTTTCGACCCACAGCATCTGCGTTTTACCGCCGTGGGCGGTGCCCGGGTCAGCGAAGATCTCCTGCATCGCGCCCAACGCGTGCGCATACCCGTCTATGAAGGTTACGGGCTGTCCGAGTGCGCGTCGGTAGTGTGCCTCAATCGCCCGCAAGCACAGCGCCCCGGCAGTGTCGGACGGCCATTGCCCCATGTGCAGATTCGCCTGGCGGACGACGGTGAAGTGCTGATCAAGGGTTCAACCTTGCAGGGCTATCTGGGAGAGCCGCCGCATACCGCCCAGTGGTGGCCCAGCGGCGATCTCGGCGAGTTCGACGCCGAAGGTTTTCTCTATCTCAAGGGACGCAAGAAACATCAGTTCGTCACCAGTTTCGGTCGCAACGTCAACCCCGAGTGGGTGGAAGCCGAATTGACCCAGCGTGGGCCCATCGCCCAGGCCTTCGTCTATGGCGAGGCCATGCCTCACAACCATGCGCTGCTCTGGCCCCATCGCCCGGACTGCACCGACGAACAACTGGCCGCCGCCGTAGCCCAGGCCAACGAGGCTTTGCCCGAGTACGCCCACATCCATCACTGGAGCCGGCTAGACCAACCCTTCACTGCCACCAACGGCTTGCTCACCGCCAATGGCCGGCCCCGCCGTGACGCCATCATCGAACGCTACCGGGGGCAATTGGCCGAATCTGCATTTTCCGAGGAATCCGCACCATGAGTTTTTTTGACAGGCTGCAACAAGCCACCGAGCAAGAACGCAATGAACTGTTCAACCTGCCGATCATCCGTGATGCGCTGCAGGGCGAAGTCAGTCTGGAAAGTTACCGGGCGTTTCTGGCACAGGCCTATTACCACGTGCGCCATACCGTGCCATTGATGATGGCCTGCGGTGCGCGCCTGCCGTTGCGCCTGGAATGGTTGCGCAAAGCGGTATGTGAATACATCGAGGACGAATACGGCCATGAACAATGGGTACTCGATGACATTCAAGCCTGCGGCGGCGACAGGGACGCTGTACGCGACGGGCGCCCGTCATTGCCGATCGAGTTGATGGTCAGTTTCCTCTACGACCTGATCGCCAGGGACAATCCGGTGGGATTGTTCGGCATGGTCAACGTGCTCGAAGGTACGAGCATCGCCTTGGCCACCCACGCCGCCGGCAGTATTCGCCAACGCCTGGACTTGCCGGAAAGCGCTTTCAGCTACCTCAGTTCCCACGGCTCGCTGGATATCGAACATATGCAGACCTACCGTCGACTGATGAACAGCCTTGAAGACCCGGGCGACCAGGCCGCCGTCATTCACGCCTCCAAAGTGGTGTACCGGCTCTACACCGATATGTTTCGTGGCTTGCCGCGTAACGGGGAGAGCCTGCATGCGCCTGTCTGAAGCTCGCGTCGTGTTGACCGGTGCCAGCGGCGGCATCGGCCTGGCCATCGCCACCGCACTGTGCGCCAGTGGTGCCCGGGTGCTGGCCGTGGCTCGGCATCGGGAACCCTTGGTGCCGCTGCTTGAGCTTTATCCCGGTAACCTGAGTTGGGTCCGCGCGGACCTGACGCTGCTCACCGACCGCCGCGAGGTATTGGCGCGGGCGCAGGGCATCGGCGGCATCAACTTGCTGATCAATGCCGCCGGGGTCAACCATTTCGCCATGCTCGAACAGCTGGACGACAGTGAAATCAATTCGATGCTCGCGGTGAACATTGGCGCGCCGATGTGCCTGACAAAACTGATGTTGCCACTGCTCAAGCAAGCCGACAGTGCCATGGTGGTGAACGTCGGTTCGACC
Organism: Pseudomonas sp. S2_F07; assembly: GCF_054668325.1. Taxonomy (NCBI): domain Bacteria; kingdom Pseudomonadati; phylum Pseudomonadota; class Gammaproteobacteria; order Pseudomonadales; family Pseudomonadaceae; genus Pseudomonas; species Pseudomonas sp. S2_F07. The sequence continues at coordinate 759,641 of NZ_CP162758.1, read as the reverse complement.
TATGGCTCCATTGGCTACCCCGGCTACGCCAGCTACTGCGCCACCAAGTTTGCCCTGCGCGGGTTTTCCGAAGCCTTGCGCCGGGAGCTGGCAGACACCCGGGTCAGTGTGCTTTACGTCGCCCCGCGAGCGACCCGTACCAGCATGAACAGCCCGCAGGCCCAGGCGCTGAACGATGCGCTCAAAGCCAATGTCGACGATCCGCAAACCGTGGCGGCCGCGGTGATTCATGCCATTGCCGGTGAACGTCGCGACTTGTACCTGGGCTGGCCCGAGCGTTTTTTTGTACGCCTGAACAGCCTCCTGCCCCATCTGGTGGACCGTGGTTTGCGCAAACAATTGCCGCTGATCCGCCGCCTGAGCCAGAAACCCGACCAGGAGAATCCCGAACCATGAAAAAGATCATCGCTTGCCTGCTGCTTGGCGCCTTGAGCCAGAGTGTCTGGGCGCTGGATGCTGCCGACCAGCAGCGTCTCAACAGTATCCAGCAAAGCTGGGCGCACATTCAGTACGAGTTACCCGAGGGGCAACGAACCGCGGCTTTTGAAAAACTGGCCGCCCAGGCTTCGAGCTTCAAGCAGGAACGCCAAACGGTGGCCGAGGCCTGGATCTGGTCCGGCATTGTCACCAGTAGCTGGGCGGGCGCCCAGGGGGGACTGGGTGCGCTGGGCAAGGTCAAGGATGCCAAGGCCGACCTGGAAAAAGCCCTGGCCCTGGACCCCAAGGCCCTGCAAGGCTCAGCCTATACCAGCCTGGGGGCGCTCTATGACCGCGTACCCGGTTGGCCCATCGGTTTCGGCGACGCTGACAAGGCCGAGCAGTTGCTCAAGCTGGCATTGCAAATGAACCCCAACGGCATCGACAGCCTGTACTTCTGGGGCGATCACCTCTACCGTCAGAAGCGTTATGTCGAAGCCAGGGCTGCGCTGCAAAAAGCCTTGCTGGCTGCGCCTCGACCTGGCCGCGAGAGCGCTGATGCCGGGCGCCGCAAGGAGATCGAAACGCTGTTGGTGGACGTGAACAAGAAACTTGGCTGACAGGAGACCCTGTGCGTTTATTACTCATAGAGGATGACGTGGCACTCGGCGAGGGCATTCATCAGGCCCTCGGCCGTGAAGGTTATACCGTCGACTGGTTGCAAGACGGCAACAGCGCCTTGCACTCGTTGCTCAGTGAAATCTTCGATCTGGCGGTGCTCGACCTTGGCCTGCCTCGCATGGACGGTCTCGAAGTGCTCAGGCGCTTGCGCGACAGCGGTTCCAACCTGCCGGTGTTGATCCTGACCGCGCGCGATGCCACCGAAGACCGCATCGCCGGCCTGGATGCCGGCGCCGATGACTACCTGATCAAGCCTTTCGACCTGGCAGAACTGAAGGCGCGCATACGTGCGTTGCTTCGGCGCAGCGCCGGGCGTGGACAATCGCTGATCGAGCACGCCGGTATCAGCCTGAACCCCGGCACCCAGCAAGTGAGCTACAAAGGCGAGCCGGTGGCCCTGACACCCAAGGAGTACCAGTTGCTCCACGAGTTGCTCTCGCCACCGGGCCGGGTAATGACTCGCGACCATCTGATGCAGTTGTTGTACGGTTGGAACGAAGAGGCCGAAAGCAACACCCTGGAAGTGCACATCCATCACCTGCGCAAGAAGTTCTCCACCGATCTGATCCGCACCGTCCGTGGTATCGGGTACCTGGTGGAGGAGCGTCGATGAGTTCGATCCGGCGTCGCACCCTGGTCCTGATCATCGGCCTGATGCTCGCCGGCCTGGGCGTGATCAGCGTGTTCAATCTGCACGACAGCAATCACGAAATCGCCGAAGTCTATGATGCCCATCTGGCCCAGAACGCTCGCCTGCTGCAAGGGGTCATGCGCATGCCCATGGTGAGCAAGGACCATGCGGACCTGTACAAGGCTTTCAACCAGGCCCTGAACGAGGCGACGCCCAGGGCCGAAGGGCATCCGTATGAAACGAAGATTGCGTTTCAGGTATGGAACGCCAGGAACGAAGTGCTGGTACATACGGCCAGCTCTCCGTCCTTCAGCACACCGCCGGTCACACCAGGCTTCAGCGATGTAGTCGATCTGAACAATCGGCTTTGGCGCGCCTTCCTGCTTGAAGACAAGCAGAACAACCTGCGCATCTGGGTGGGTGAACGGGACGACGTGCGAATGGACCTGGTGGACCGGATCGTACGCCACACGCTGTGGCCCAATATCCTGGGGAGTCTGTTGCTGGCCGCCATGATCTGGCTGGCCATCGGCTGGGGATTGAAGCCGCTGGTCAACATGGCTGCAACGCTGCGGGCCCGCAAGCCCGGCTCGCTCGAACCCCTGCAATTGACGCCGCTACCCACTGAGCTTGAGCCCATGCAGGCGGCCCTCAATCGCATGCTCGCGCAAATTCAGGAAGTCATGGGGCGCGAGCGACGCTTTATCGCCGATGCCGCCCACGAAATGCGTACACCCCTGGCCGTGCTCAGGATCCACGCGCAAAACCTGATGGAAGCGGGGAGTGAAGAGGATCGTCGCGCATCGCTGGAATTCCTGATTGCCGGTGTGGACCGTACCAGTCGACTGGTCAATCAATTGCTGACGATGGCTCGTATTGAGCCTGGAGCAGGGACTGAACCGCCTGCATCTATTGATCTGGCCAGCACCGTTCGCGACAGCCTGGTCCAGTTGACGCCCTGGTTGCTGAGCAAGGGGCTGGAACTGGTTTTTGAAGTCAGCGACGACATCATCCTTGCCAGAGTCGACCCGGCCGCGATCGATATTGCCTTGAACAACCTGGTGACCAATGCGGCGAATTTCTCCCCTCGGCATGGCGTGATCACTGTAAGGCTGGTCGAGAAGGAAACCCGCTACGAACTGTCTGTCGAGGATGAGGGCCCGGGCATCAACGAGCAGGATCGCGATCGGCTTTTCGAGCGTTTCTACAGCCGCGGAAATGATCAGGGTGCAGGGTTGGGGCTGACCATCGTCAAGGCCATTGCCGATCGCTTTGGTGGGCAGGTCAAACTGGAGAACCGCACCCCTGGAGGGTTACGCGCGACGTTGGAAATCCGTCGCTTTTGACGTTGTTCCTGGTTTTGCCTGGTGCAACGTCCAGGGGAGCGATTGTTGGTCGGATGAAAACATACGACTGGTGACCGGCGTGCCCCCGGGTTCCCTGCTATTAATCAATGAATGTTCGAATGCTTATCCGTTCGGGAGCCGCGTCATGAGTCCATCCATTCGCATCGGCATAGTCGACGATCATCCGATGTTACGTGAGGGCGTTGCCAATACGTTGAGAAAACGGGCGGATCTTCAGGTCGTGGAGCAGGGCGCCAATGCGCAGGATGCCAGGGATATCGCCCAGAGGGTGTACCCGGACGTGATGCTGATGGACGTCAATATGCCGGGGGATGTGTTCGCCGCGGTGCGCTTCATTTCCACTGAACTGCCGGATGTGAAGGTGCTGATGCTGACGGTTTCGGAGTCTGAAGATGACGCCTTTCTGGCACTGGATGCTGGCGCGCGCGGGTATGTGTTGAAGGGTGTCAGCGGACCGGACCTGATCCTGGCGATCAGGTCGGTTGCCAAGGGTGAGACCTATATCACCCCCGAGTTTGCCAACAAACTGCTGAGTAACAGCAAGAAGCACGAGGCGCAAACGCCCAACTTTGATTTGACCCACCGCGAGGAGGAGGTCATTCGAGAAGTTTCAAAGGGTCTGACCAACAGGGAAGTCGCGACAAGGCTGTCGATCAGCGAAAAAACCGTCAAGCACCACATGGGCTGCGTGATGCACAAGCTGCACGCCCGAAATCGTGTCGAAGCGGTCACGGCTCTACGGCGTTATTGGGAGCGTGAAGCTGTCGGGCGCCTTCACAACGGTGAGGGGAAAACCCCAGTGGATGCCCACAGCAGCTCTGACTAAAGCTTGAACTGTGCATTGACCGACGTACCCGAGGCGCTGGAGTCGATGCTGAACAACCCGCCCAGGGATTCAACGCGATAACGCAAACCGGCGAGCCCCAATCGGGTTCTGCCGGATGTCTCGAGCAGCATGGCGTCCTGCGCCATGCCCGGACCACCGTCCCTCACGCTGATGTTCAATACCTCATCAACGTATTGCGCACGGATGACCTGGCCTTCGCCGTTGGCATGACGGAAAGCGTTGTTGAGGGTTTCTTGCACAAAACGGTACAAGCAGAGTTTGAGCGGCAGTGGCGCGGCCTCCGGTAGCCGCCCCATGGTTAATGTGACCCGGGTGCCAGTGCGTTGCTCGTGCCGTTGCGCCACCAGTTGCAACTCTTCCTCCAGGCTCAGGTCGTTGATTTCCGGAAGCGCCAGGCCTCGTGATAAATCGCGGACCTCGCTCAATGCGTCGGTGGCGGCGCCACGAATGGTTTCCAGCGACTCCTGATCGACAGCGGAGCAGTTTTCGGCCAGGTCGTCGAGACGGATCAGAATCAAGGTCAACAGCTGCGCCGGCCCATCGTGCAGGTCTGCACCAATGCGCCGCAAGGTGAGTTCGTTGATCCGGGAAAACTCCTGGGTAGCCGTCGCCATCTTGTGCTGGAGTTCGGCATTGCTGAGATGCAGGCGGGTTTGCTCCTGCAACCGCATGCGCAGTGCCACTTGCTGTCGCAGGATAATCTTGTCACTGCGTCGCACGATGAAGAAGAGCAGCGTCAGCATCGCCAGTGTCGCGGTGCCTACGTCCACCCACACCTGCTGCCGGACGCGATTGATCTCGCGCTTGAGGCTATCGGCCTTTTCATAAAACTCGCCCACCGCAATGATATCTCCGGTGCGTGAGTCGCGAAGGGGCGCGTAGATCTCATAGAGCGGCATGTTGAGTTTGCGCTCGAACTCGTTCTCATCCTCCTCCTTCAGGTCTTTGAGGTCGGTAACCACATTGCCCTTGAGTGCCTCGGTGATTTCATCGAGTGGGAATTTGCGGTCAGTGATGGCTTTGTTCGTGCCGTAGATCACCGTGCCATCTGCTCGCCAGATCTTGATCGAAACAATGTGCTGTTTGAGCGAACGACTTTCCGCGAGGCGATCGAGGGACTGGACGCTGGCAGCCGAGAGGGCGTTGTCCCGGCTCATTTCCTGCACATAGGGCTCCAGAAACGTATCCATGTACTGAGCGGCAGCTTCTGCTGCGCTGTGCACGGCGGCGTTTTCTATCCGTTCACTCACCAGATTACCGACGAAGAACATGGTCAGCCCCAGGATCACTGCAGCGACAATGACAAACTGGGTCGAGCGACTGAGTTCGCGCGCCTGGCCCCCGATGCGAGTGCGCCTGATGCCATTGCCAGCCACTTCGCAAACAGGGGCTGGTTCGCCCGGGGACTCAGTCTCCTGCGCGGTAAACGTCTGGTTTTTTGATTCGGCTCTTGCATCTTTTTCCATCGGCCTGATTCCGTGATCATCGTGATATGTCGGTTGGAAACCCTGCAATTCGATGGATATCTGGAGATTGGCTGTGGGCGCCATGCCCATGACTGACAGTAGTTCACTGTATAGCGATCCGACGCCCGCCTTGTGCAATTTCAGGCAAGGCGTTATGCCGTGCGTCAGTTCAAGCTGGCCGCACCGCCAGGATTTGTTCGATCAGCCACGCCAGCACCGGCTCATGTTGGCGTTGCGCCAGATGCACTCATCGGGGTGGAACGAGCCGACGTCGAGCGGCAATTCGAACACCTGCAGCGGCAACAGCTGCGCGAACCGAATGGCCAACCGGGGAAGCCGTTTTCGCATTTTGATGGCTACGCCGTGCGGCGGTAACCGAGAGACTCCGGTTACCGCCGCGCTGCATTCACTGTCTATGTTCAGGCTTGCGCGGCGCTGACCTTGCCAGTGATCGTGGCATTCTTGCGGACCGCTTGATACAGCAGGCTGGACACCATGAACCCGACAATGGCCAATACGCTCATCAACGAGAACACGTAGTTGTAGCCTTGTTGACCCGGGAAGTGGTCAAGGATGGCGCCATAGATGACGTAGGCAAACATGCCGGGTGCATAGCCGATCAGGCAACCGATCCCGAAGGCTGAACCGGTGATGTGCTGGGGAATGCCGACTTCACCCATGGGGGCCCAGAACACGCCGCGCATGGAAAACACAATCAGCGCGAAGGAGAGGGTGGCCGCCATGCCTGCGTAGATGTAATCCGGGCTTTTCGGGATGAGCATGATGACGCCCATCAGCGGCAACAACGCCAGGAACGCCCACTTCAGATAGCGGCTGGAACTCTTGAACTGTTTGTCGGCGATGAAGCCACCGGCGGGGCCGCCCAGGATCTTGAGGAAGTACTGGTTGATGATGCCGTAGGCGCCCACCAGGGCCACGGGCAGTTCGTACATTTCCTTGAGGTAGGGAATGAAATAAGTCAGGCCGCAGTACACGATGTAGACCATGAACACATTGAGGCTGACCAGCCAGATGCCCGGCACCTTGATGGCCTCGAGCAGGTTCGACAACCCGTTCTTCGGCTTGACGGTCGACTGGGTTTTGCCGCTCTTGAGCAGCAGCCAGGTCAGGGTGCCGGCAAGAATGTCGATGACCGAGTAGAAGAGGATCGCCGACTTCAGACCGTTTTCACCGGAGCCCATGGCGACGAAGACGCCCAGCGCAGAGAAGGCGACCAGGGTATCGATGACGCCACGCCCGCCTTCGAGCAGGCCGAACAGGCGCCCCTGTTCCTTATCGTCGCCCAGGTTGCGGATGGCTTTGAGCAGCGAAGGCCAAAAGAGGCAGTCGGCACACACGGCCAGCAGGCAGAACACCACCAGCAGATTGCTGAAGGGCGGAAAGGTCGCCAGGTAGAGCCCGAGGCCGCCGGTACCGATCAGGCCCAGGGGGATCAGCTTGCGCGTGTCGTAGCGGTCGGCGAGCATGCCGCCCACCACGAACAGCGCCGTGGCGATGATGGCGTTGGCACTCAGCAGCACGCCGATTTCAGTGTGGGACAGCCCCATGAATTCTTGCATGGGGATGTAGAAGGCGTCTTTGAGATTCGCCAGCTTGTAGATGGTGCCACCACCGAGGATGAGAATCAGGAATCTGAGCCATTTGGCCTTGTCTTGGGATGTCATTATTGTTCTCCAGGCTTGATTGGGTAGGCAGTGCCGATGGGCACGTCAGGTTCAGGCGTCAGGGCATTGGGCCAGGGTCAACTCGGCCAGGGTGCGGAACTCGGCCAGCAGGCCTCGTACGTAGGCCACCTGGTTGTTTGCCCAACGATGCTCATCGGCCAGCATTCGCTCCAGCGAGAAGCCTTCCGGCAGCGCTGTTTCACTCATTTCCCGGTATGCAATGAACGGGTCGGCGGCTTCGTCGAGCTGGCGGAACGCCGGGGCGACGTAGTGGTTTTCCTGCTCGAGAATGAAGGCGATCACCTGTGGGGTTGATTCGCCGAGCATCAGCAATTCGAACAGCATGCGTGCGCTGGGCAGGTCGTCTTCGTCACTGCCTTGCAGCACACCGTAATGCCCGAAGCCGTTTTGCTCAGGCACGATGCGCACACCCTTGAGGTGGGTCTGGCGTATGTGCGGGGCCAGGGCGCGCAGTGCCGCCAGGGGCTGTTCGCAGGCATTGATCATGTTGCCGAAGTCGAACAGGGCGTGCAGCCGAGGGTGGTTCAAGCGGCTAAGCAGTTGCGCGATCTCGCCGCTCTTGAGTTCTTCATGTTGCTCGAAGTCGAAGAACAGATCGTGCTCGTCTGCCTGTTGCGCGAGGTAGTGCAGGTCTGACTCGATCACGTCCATCACCCGGGACAGCGCCCCTTCGTAGCGTGAGTAGACACGGATATTGCGGGTGCCCAGCGCCCCGGCTATGGCGATCACTTGATCGACATCCTTTTTCAGGGTGCTGCTGATTTCCAGATGCACATCGAGCCCCAAGGCATTGGCCTTGGCAGCGAACGCCTGAAGCTGCGCGGCTGTCATTTGGCTCAGGCTGTTTTCCTCACCGTCGAGCAAGTGCAGGCTCAGGCCCTGCAGTTCGTGGCGATAGGCGAAGTCCAGCAGGTCGCCGGGGGTGACACGGCCGTGGGTCAGGTTGGTCAGCAAGGGGTAGGCATGGGCAAACAGGCGCAGTTGCGCCAGTCGGTCGAGCAACTGGCGGGCCAGTGCCTCGGTCAGTAGGGGCGGAGCCTCGGCCTCGACAGCCTTATGGCTGAGCAAGGCGTTGAATCGTTCCTGGATCTTATTGTTCATTCGAGTCGTTCCTGGTTCAGACACCGGGTCTACCGGCGCAGCCTTTATCGCGCCAGTCAGGAACTCTCGATAGATCCATTATCAGTTAATTCATAAGGCCACTTGCCTTGGGTCAAGTGGCCGGTTGCAGGTAGCCCATTTTGTCCAGGGCCTGGGCCAGCGCTTCGACGCGCGCTTGAGCCTGGTCCTCGGGGGTGCTGGCAAAGCCGATCAGCAGCGCCGGCGGCAAGACGTGTTCGACCCAGTAGTCGCTCAGGGGATAGGTATGAATGCCATGCTCGCCAAGTTCCCTGGCCAGGGCATCGTCATCGAGATGCGCGGGTAACCAGGCGATCAGGTGCATACCGGCTTCCACTGGCGTGATCCTGAAGAAAGTCCCCAGGCGTTTGTGCAGGTGTTCCACCAGTGCCTGCTGGCGAGCCTGGTACAGGGCGCGCATTCGACGAATATGGCCGAGAAAGTGGCCTTCGCGCATGAAGTCCGCGGTGACGGCCTGGAGCAGGGTGGGCGGGCTGCGATCCATGACCGCCCGCAGGGTGCAGAAGGGTTCGATCAAGGCGTTCGGCAGTATCACGTAACCCAGTCGTAGCGAGGGGAAGAGCACTTTGCTGAAGGTCCCGGCGTAGATGACCCGGGCCCATTGGTCCATGGCATAGAGTGCCGGCAGGGGGCGGCCGTTGTAGCGAAACTCGCTGTCGCAGTCGTCCTCGATGATCCAGCTTTGATTCTGGGCGGCCCAGTCGATGAGTTCCTGGCGCCGCCCATAACTCATGGTGATGCCCAAGGGATGCTGGCGAGAAGGTGTGGTAAACACCAGGCGAGCGTCAGGACACACAGCCAGGCCTTGCCGGACATCGATCCCCTGTTCGTCGATACGCAACGGCACGACCCGGCCACCCTGGGCCTGGAGCGCAATGCGCGCCGCGATATGCCCCGGATCCTCCATCCAGAAGCTGTCCTGCGGGTTGAGCAACAGCATGCCCAGCAGGTTGAAAGCTTGCTGGGCGCCGGACACGATGACTACTTGATCGGCAGTGCAATCAATGCCACGGGCATCGAAGACGTACTCGGCAATCGCCTCGCGCAGGGCCAGCAATCCCTGCAATTCGCCATAGCCGAGCATGGCCTTGGTCGGCTTGTGCAGGTGGCGGTTCAACAGGCGCTTCCAGACCGATTGCGGGAACGCATCGTAGGCGCTGTGACTGGGCAGGAACGAGGTCGGGCTGCCGGTCGCCCAGCCGGCATAGGAAACACCGCGGAAATGATCGCTGCGCAACGACAGCATGGACTGGCTCAGGTCGGACAGGCGAGGGGGCTGGCGCTTGTGCTCATCGTCGTCGATACCGCGGCTCTCCCATTCATGCCCCACATAGGTCCCGGCCCCGGTCCGCGACGTCAGGAAACCTTCGGCAATCAGCTGATCGAACGCATTGAGAATGCTGATTCGCGACAGCTGCAGTTCCTTGCTCAGGGTCCGGGTGGAGGGCAGGCGCACGCCGCCCTGAATCCTGCCGCTGAGAATCTGTTTGCGAATCTGCAAGTAGAGTTGGCGGTACAAGGGGATGGAACTGGCACGGTCCAGTTCGATACCTGACAACAGCAAACCTGCGGAGGATTTCATTTTTGGTTCGTCTGGATGAGTGTGGTTTGGCCTGAACTGCCGTCAGGTTCCCGGGTGCGAAAGGGTATCGAGGGGGGCTGGATAAGTCATCCACCACCACGTCACAATAATATGGCTGCCGAGTACGGCATTGCACTAACCGATCTTGTCATGGTCCATACACCCCGCATCGATAACTTGATCAAGGACCGCGAAAGCATGATCGCCGCCACATAATCAGAAGCACCCTCCACCTGGTTCCATGAATCGGGCCTCGCCGCACGTTTATCCCTCAATTCCTTTCGAAGATTTAACCCATGTACCTACGCAAAATTGCAGTTGGGCTGTCGGCCCTTGTTTTGCTCTCGACCGGGGCGCAAGCCCGCAGTCTGCTGGATCTCCTCAAACCGCCCACCGCGCAACATGAACACACGTCCCGCTCCGGTTCGATCAGCCAGAACGCGGCCCTGGACCTCTATTCAAGCAAACAGAAACAGGCATCGTTTGACGGCTGCGCCGACCTGTTCCCGGCAGCGAAACCGATCAACACGGCGACAGTGCCATCCTCCATGAAACCCCTGGCGCTGTGTTCCGACAACTTCGCGGTGCTGTACTCGCAAACCAGCAAGACCCCGCTGGTGGTGGTCGAGCGTCTGAATGCGGCCCAGTTGCAGGATGCCAAAGGGGAGGAGCGTACCAATCAGTTCTACCCGGACCCACGCATTCCCAAGAGTGGGCGCGCCGAGTTGAGCGACTACCGCAGCCAGAAGCCGGCCGTGGACCGAGGCCATCAATCCCCGGCAGCCGATGCCCCGAGCCCCAAGGCAATGGCCCAATCCTTTGCGCTGTCGAACATGGTGCCGCAAGACCCGACCAACAACCGCAAGATCTGGAGCAAGGTCGAGTCTGACGTCCGCAAGTTTGCCAAGCGCGCCGATGGCAACGTGTTTGTCTTTACCGGCCCGCTCTTTGACCCGGGCCACTCGACCATCGGCGACAACCAGGTCTGGGTGCCGACCCGTCTGTTCAAGCTGGTGTACGACGCATCGTCCAAACGTGCCTGGGCCTACGTGCTGCCTAACGCAGAAACCCGAATCGAGAAGCCGATGGACTATGAGACGTTCGTGAAGAGTACCGGGCTCAAGCTGCTCGGGAACCTGCCCGTGACAGGTTCCGCCGGGCGCACCTGATGGCTGGATGAGCAGCACCCCAAAGGTTGGAGGCAACCGATGGGGTGTTGCATTGACCGATAAAATTTCGGCAAGGGGTAACAAATTGTAAAAATGGACTATACCCAATAGGGCAATCGCTCCGGACCCGGGACATGATGCCCCTGAAGGTACTCGTCCCAGGAACTTCAACGTCAAGTAGACCGAGAGATTCTGGATATGAACGCATTGAAAATCGCTGCCAGCGATGCGGTCCGGGATTGTTTTCGTAATACCCGTGAAGTCGTCCGGTTCGACCAGACAGACTTTACCGATGTCGCCGTCGCCTTACTCTGCATTGATGACCTGGCCGCCGGAGTGCTGGATGCCATCAAGCGCACCGGCTTCGATATCCCGATCTTCCTGGTGGCCTCTCAGGGCCGCAGCATTCGCTCCCTGGCGATCTACAAGCAACTGCGGGATGTCATCTTGCAGGTCAATGGCGTCTTCGACAGTTGCAGAAGTACATGTTCCGCAAGGAACACTTCCCGAAAAAGGGCATCAACCGCTTGCCCGGTTTTACGCCGGAGTTGCAGGGGGTGTACCTGAAGCAGGAAGGCGGTCGTACCCGGGCGTATGGGTATGTGATCAAGGCCTGATGCTCCACGGGTAAGAGGCGTTCATCTGGTCAAGCAGTAAGCATTAGCCCCTGTCCGGCCGCGTGTTGCACGTCGCCAGCCCCAGGTTCAAAACCCTGCAAAAAGGCAAGGAGTTTGCGATGGCTGATTCAAGCAAGAAAATGGGCCTGATGGGGCTCACGACGCTGGTAACGGTCAACATGATGGGCTCGGGCATCATCATGTTGCCCACCAACATGGCTCAACTGGGTGCCGTCTCGCTGCTGTCATGGATCTTCACGGCAATCGGTTCGATGGCCATCGCCTACTGCTTTGCCCAGTGCGGAGTCTTCTGTCCGCGCTCCGGCGGTTTGTCCGCGTACACCGAAGAAGCCCACTCAAAGTCGGGTTTTTTCCTCTGCTCTTACCTGTACTTCCTGTCACTGGCCATCGCCAACGTGGCCGTGGCCATTTCGGCGGTGGGCTACATGACCGCCTTCGTTCCCTGGCTGGGCACGGGTGCCATTCCATTGTGCGTCGGCACGATCTCGCTGATCTGGCTGACCACCTTCGCCAACTTCGGTGGCCCGGGCATCACCGGCAAGATCGGCGCGTTCACGGTGTGGGGGGTGATCATTCCGGTCGCGGGCCTGAGCATCATCGGCTGGTTCTGGTTCAAGTCCGATGTGTTGGCCGCTGCCTGGAACCCCAACAGCCTGCCGATTTCCGAAGCCATCGGCAAAGCCATCCCCCTGACCCTGTGGGCCTTCCTGGGCATGGAGTCGGCGGCCCAGGCCACCGATGCCGTGGAAAACCCCAAGCGCAATGTGCCGCTGGCCTGCCTGTTCGGCACCCTCGGTGCCGCCGTGGTCTATGTGCTGTCGACCACTGTCATCCAGGGCATCATTCCCAATGACGAACTGGCCAAATCCTCGGCGCCTTTCGCGTTGGTCTACGCCACGATGTTCAGCCCGATGGTGGGCAATATCGTCATGGCGCTGGCGGTCATGGCCTGTGTCGGCTCGCTGCTGGGCTGGCAATTCACCCTGGCGCAAACGGCCAAGATGACGGCTGACCAGAACCTGTTCCTCAAGCTGTTCAGCAAGGTCAACTCGATGAATGCGCCCGTCGTCGGCATGATTGTCTGCGGTGTGCTGCAGACCCTCATGGCCCTGTCGACCATCTCGCCCGATGCCGCCGCCCAGTTCAGCAAACTGGTCAGCCTGGCGGCGGTTACCAACCTGATCCCTTACATAACGGCGATGACCGGCCTGCTGGTGATCATGCACAAGGCCGGGGTCTCGTCGGGCATTTACTCGCGCAACCTGGTGGTCTTGCTGATTGCCATAACGTACTCCTTGTACGCCCTGTATGCCTGCGGCAAGGATGCAGTGATGGGCGGCACCCTGGTGCTCGCTGTCGGCTACCTGCTCTATGGATTCCTCGCCAAGCGCTTCACCGAAGCGCCAGCGGCCAACCAGGCCAGGGTCGCAAACCCTTAGGCGTGGCCAACAGGACTGCACAGACATCTGCATACGGGGAAACCGGACATGAACGTACCATTTGCCACAACCACCAGACTGCTGCTCGCCTTCGCACTCTCGACGCTGCCGCTAGTGGCTGGCGCCAATACCCTCGAACGTGTGCGCAGCAGCCACACCTTTACCCTGGGCTACCTGCCAGACCTGGCCCCTTTCAGCAAGCAGGAGGGCGACAAGGCCAGCGGCTATGCCATCGACCTGTGCCTGAAAATCGCCGACAAGCTCAAGAGCGAACTGGGCCTGCCCGACCTGCAAGTGCACTATCAGCCGGTAACGGTTTCGGACCAGGTCAGTGCCGTGAGCCAGGGCAAGGTCGATATCCTCTGCACGCCGACAGCGCCTACCCTGGAACGGCGCAAGATGATCAGCTACTCCATACCGGTCTACACCGCCGGCCTCTCGGTGGTGGTGCGCAACGATGCCGGCGAGCCGTTGCTCAACGTGCTCAACGGCAAGGTCGCCAATGCCGGCCCGACCTGGCGCGCCAGCATCAACAACGGCCTGGCCAACCAAACCTACGCGACCCTGGAAGGGGGCGTGACCGAAGACTGGATTCGCGAACAGATGCGCCTGCTCAACGTGATTGCCTCGCTGGTGACCGTGGCCAACAACGACGAAGGCGTCAAACTGGTCTCCGAGGGCAAGGCCGATGCGTTCTTCTCCGAACGCATGCTGCTGCGCAACGAAATCGCCAAGGAAGGCGCCGACAAGAACCTGATGATCCTGGACCGGATCTTCGAGTACTCGCCGGTGGCGATGATCGTGGATCGCAATGACGAAGACTTCCGTTTGCTGGTCGATACGGCCCTGAGTGAAGCCTACTACTCGGGCTACATAGAAAAGGCCTACGACCAGTATCTGGGCGGGAGCAACCTTACCGTGAAGAGATTGTTCAGGGTCTATGCATTGCCCTGATGCCGTCGAGAATCAAAGGCCGCTTGCGGGCGGCCTTTATCGAGCAGGTTGGCGAGCCGCCTCAAACTGACCTGTTACAGTTACCCAGTGCCTGTCCAAGGCACTGCTTGCAGGCAAGTAGCAGACTACTCAGGAGCTTTATCATGCGAATCGTCGCAGCGACTGTGTGCACACTCCTATTCTCCCTGGCTTTGCCATCAATCTCCTTTGCCGGTTCCAATTGCGATGATGCGGGCAGTGCAAGTGATGTCAGAAACTGCTTGAAAAACAGCAATGATCAAAAGGGGAAGGGCAATTGCAATGACAATGGCAATTGCGGCAAGTCCAAGGACAAGGCCAAAAATAATAATGATGACGATTACTCGGTCAGTTGCATGGAGATCAATAACCTTACCCTGCGACGTCAGTGCCTTGATAAACGCAGAGATTGAATGACGGGATTGCACCAGCGGATCCAGCAATTGTTGAGCGCCAATCAACTGCGAAATCATGCAGCGACCTGAGCGTCGCCGACGACCCCCTGCATATGTCGGGTATCGGCCGATGCCTGCCTGTTGCCCGGATGCCAGACGGTCAACAGGCGCCAATGGCTATCGGCTGAAACGTTCGGCCAGGCTGTGCAGGTAATCGGCCATGACTTCCAGGTCCTGGCTGATGGCGGCGCCTTGCTTGGCCTGCCCGGCGCTGTGATCACACAGTTGGGCAATTCGGGTGATCTGTTGATTGATATCTTCAGCCACGTGACTTTGCTCTTCAGATGCCGAGGCCATCTGCTGGCTCATGCCGGTTATCCGGGTGACGGCCTGGCTGATGCCGACCAACGCCGACTGCACCGCCTCGACACTTTGCATGCTTTCGCGGGAAATCTGCTCGCCACGATTGGCCGTTGAAACGGCGCGATCGGCACCGTCATACAGTGAAGCGATGATGCCGTGGATCTGTTCGGTGGAGGTGCGGGTGCGTTGGGCCAGGGAGCGCACCTCGTCGGCAACCACGGCAAAACCGCGTCCTTGCTCACCGGCCCGCGCCGCCTCGATGGCCGCATTGAGCGCCAGCAGATTGGTCTGCTCGGCAATGGAGGTGATGACATCCACGACACTGCCGATCGATTGCGTTTCGCTCGCCAATGCATTGACCGCCTGGCCAATCTCGTTGACCGCCTCGTGCATGGTTTTCATGGCACTCAGGCTTTGCCGGGCCAACTCGCTGCCGTCACGGGTCAACTGGTCAGCCTCCGAGGCGGCATGTGCGGTGCTGATGACGTTCTGCGTGACTTCCTGAATGGTGGCGGCCATCTGTGAAATGGCGGCGGCAGACTGATCGGTTTCACTGCGCTGGCGATCCAGCGACTGCGCCTGGGAACCTGAAAGCTCCGATGACTGCGCCGCCTTGGCCTTGACATTGACCCCGGCGTCGACCAACCGGCTCAGGGCTGTCTGCAGGCGCGCTTCCTCACTAAGCATGGCCATGTCCAATTGCCCCTGGGGGCCGTGGTTATCGCTGTAGGTGAGCGCGACCAGCGGATCGGAAAAGGCTTTCGGATGCTCGGCCAGGGTGCGCTCGATGGCCCTGCGATTTCGGGACTCGATCAGGTACCAGGCAATACCAAGGCTTGCGATCAGGACCCCTTGTGCCGCCGTTTGAGGTAGCCACTGACTACCCACCAGTGAAACTCCGCCAGCCATCAATAATGGCCATCCCTGTCGGAGTGGCCGGAATATCCGCGCGCTGCGCGCAACGATCGGCTTGCCGGCCCGCATCCTGGAATAGAGCGCTGATGCCCGCCGGACCTGGTCGCGGCTGGGCACCGAGCGGACCGATTCGTAACCACTCATGCGTCCGTTTTCATAGATGGGCGTGACGTAGGCACTGACCCAGTAGAAATCACCATTTTTCGCGCGGTTTTTCACAATACCCATCCAGGGTTTGCCTTGCTTGATGGTATGCCACATATGCACGAATACCCCGGGTGGCATATCGGGGTGTCGAACCAGGTTATGGGTCTGCCCGACCAGTTCGTCGTAGGTGAATCCGCTGATGGCAACGAAGGCGTCATTGCAGTAGGTGATTCGGCTGTCCAGATCGGTCGTGGAGATCAATCGCTGTTCGGTGGGGAAAACTCTTTCATGCTCGGTTACGGGTAAATTCACACGCATACAATGCGACCCCTCGGATTATTATTATGTTGAGCATATAAATCAGGAATGCGCCCAGGCATTGCGCCGGCCGGGCCTGGCGTCAGATCGGGGGATTCAACGCGCGGGCCTGAAGAGGAATTTATGGACGGGGGAGGCTATCGACCCTTCATTCGACGACAATTTCTTTTCATTTCATGACAAATCGGCGATATCAATGTGAAATCACTCGTGACGTCGACTTGAGTGGCCCCTGAGCCGCGAATGAGCATCGCAGTCAGAGGCCGCTGATGGAAACCCTGCTTACATGACGCCTGCCGGCTCGTTTCGTGTTTTCAGGCCGATGCGCCCACGCCCTCGGCTTTCTCCTGCGCCGCAACGTCATGCAGGGAAATCCTTGAAGTCTCCGGTAATGCCAGCCCACCCGCCAATGCGAGCAAGGCAATCGCGATCAGGTAGAACGCCGGCGACAGGTTGCTGCCGGTGGTGCTGATCAGCCACGTTGCCACCAGCGGCGCGGTGCCGCCGAACAGGGTGTACGCCATGTTGTAGGTGATAGCCGAGGCGGTGTATCGAGTACGGGTAGGGAAGGTTTCCGAGAG
This sequence comes from Pseudomonas sp. S2_F07, assembly GCF_054668325.1. Taxonomy (NCBI): domain Bacteria; kingdom Pseudomonadati; phylum Pseudomonadota; class Gammaproteobacteria; order Pseudomonadales; family Pseudomonadaceae; genus Pseudomonas; species Pseudomonas sp. S2_F07. The sequence goes on along the minus strand of NZ_CP162758.1, from coordinate 742,867 downwards.
CAAGGCCGCGGTGACCACGCCACACAACACCGCGCCAATCGCCAGGAGCATGACGCCGACGATGGACGCGGCGAACGAACCGGAACTGGCCATCAGGAACGATGGATACACGACCACGATCAACAGCGCGCAAGCCGTCATCACCGTGATTCGACGCCCGACCCGGTCCGAATACAGCCCGGCCAGCGGGCAGATCGCCGCAGCGAACAACAATGCAATCAGGGACACCAGCAAGGCTGTTGCGCGACTCAGGCCTCCGGCGACTTGCAGGTAGGTCGCGAAGTAGGTGGTAAACATGTAAAACGAAAGCGCCGTGAGTGACACAAAGGCGCCCAGGCAACAGATCGCCGCACCATGGTTGCGCAAGGTTTCCTTGAGTGGGGAGTGGGCAACAGCATGTTCCTGAGTCACTGCCTGGAATGCCGGTGTCTCATCGAGCTTCCAGCGCAGGTAAAGCCCCACCAGGCCCAGAGGCGCGGCAATCAGGAACGGCAAGCGCCAGCCCCAGCTCCCCATCGCTTCGGCGGACAATGACGCCTCGAGTGCGTACGCCACCACGGCGGCCGCGGCGAAGGCGGAAAATGTCGAGACCGGAATGAAGCTGCCGTACCAGGCGCGTTTATCACTCGGTGCATGCTCCATCAGGTAGGCACAGGCGCCTGCGTATTCTCCCCCGGCGGAAAAACCCTGGGCGCAACGGATCAGGGACAGAAGAATCGGCGCCATGACCCCGATCGCCGCATAAGTGGGCAACAGTCCGATCAAGGTCGTGGCGCCGGCCATCAGCAGGATGGTCATCGCGAGGGTGCGCTTGCGGCCGATCCTGTCGCCCAGCATGCCGAAGAAAATCCCGCCAAGGGGCCGAAACGCAAAGGCCACGGCGAATACCGCAAAGGTCTTGAGCAGCGCGGCACTGGCATCGCCGCTGGGGAAGAATTGCTGGGCGATGGTCGTGGCCAGAAAGCCGTAGACGGCAAAGTCGAACCATTCGACGAAATTGCCGATGCCGGCGGCCACAATCACTCTTCTCAGCGTTTGCGGGCTGACTTGTTCCATAGTTGCGCTCGTCATGCTTGACCTCGACTGTTCGTCAGTAAGCTATCGATTATCGGGGCAGGCCCTGAGGTGGCTCACTTCAAAAGTGTCACCCACATAGTCAGTACCGACTTCATGCCGTTGAATGAGGCAGGATTCGCGCCAGATTGGCCCAAGGAGGGAAAAGGCCGACTTTTTCGCAAATTTGAAAAGCGTTGGGGGTATTGTCGGTCGCAGGGATCAGATCAATCAGAAGGGATGAAGATGACATTGACTGCCGAAAGCCTGCTCAGGATCGCAATGGCCAACCCGGTAAACGCAGAAATTTCCGCTCGCTTGCCTGAGCTCGGTATGAACCAATGCCTGCTCACGGCCGGTTGCCTGTTCCAGGCCGTCTGGAATCATCAGGCACAGCGACCGCCGGCGTGGGGTGTGAAGGATTACGACGTCTTTTACTTCGATGATGACCTGTCGTGGGAAGCTGAGAATGAGGTTATCCAGTCAGGTCAGCGTCTGTTCCAGGACCTCGACGTGAACATTGAGATCAAGAATCAGGCTCGCGTCCACCTGTGGTACGGCCAGCGCTTTGGCGGGGATTATCCAAGGCTTCAGTCAGCCAAAGACGGGATTGACCGCTACCTGGTTGCCGGCACCTGCATTGGCCTGGATATTGAAACTGGCGAGGTCTATGCGCCCAACGGCCTGGCCGACACAGAGCACGGACTACTTCGAATCAATCCAAAGAATCCCAAGCCAGAGCTGTTCGATCAGAAGGCGAGAAGTTATCAGGCTCGCTGGCCGTGGCTCAGGATCGTGGAACAGCAACGTTGAATGGGGGGAGCCGATTGCTGCCGGTCGCGTCGGGCTTCAAACGCCCCCCTTAACGACCGGGTGCCTCATTTAGCACACGCCGCTGCTACTTTTTCGCAGCGAGAAATGACTCGGTGCTACCCCATACCAGCGCTTGAATGCCTGGGAAAAGCTCGACAGGTCGCTGAAACCCAGTCGCTCGGCAATCTCGGTGAGGCTCAGGCGTTCGTCGTTGAGCATTTCGATGGCACTGTGGCTGCGGGCTTCGGCCAGCAAGGCACGGAAAGTGGTGCCTTCATCGTGCAGGCGGCGCTTGAGGGTGCGTGTGCTGACGTGGATCAGGCGGGCCATGGCGCACAGGTCCGGTGGCGTGTTGTCGGTACTGGTCAGGTAGTGCTGGACCAGCGCCGTCATGCCGGAACGGGCGATCCGCCGCTGCATCAACTGTGTGCACATCTGCTCGCACATGCCCACTGTGACGGCGTTGGCTTGTGGCAAGGGGCGCGCAAGGAATGAGCGATCAAAGGCCAGGCTGTTGCTGCTGGCTGCGTAGGCAGGCGCCAGCCCCAACAAACGGTCGTTATCGCACTCGTGAGCGGGACCTGCGCGCAGCGTGAAACGCGAGAGCGAAAAGTCATCGCCCCCCAGTTCCTTGAGCAACAGCGCCCCCGCAGCCATGTCCCGGGCCAACAGAAAATCCCGCAGGTCGGGTGCCAGCCCGGGCGTGGCGAAAGTCAGCACACCTTCACTGCCTTGCTCTTCATAGGTCACCACGGTGAATGCGTAGGTCAGTGGCAAAAAGCTCAGTGCCAGGGCTAGTGCATCCCCGGTGGTCGCGCTGCTGATCAGGCCGTAACCGAACAGGCCGTAGGTCGAGAAGTGGTAGCGTGCACCGACTTCGAAACCAAGACCCGGAGGATGACCGAGCAACTGCAACAGATTGCCGGTCACCCGCAGTTCCTGATCGGCAGTCAGCTCCAGATTCGGGTCGGCCAGTTGCGCTGCCGTCAGCCCCGAACCGGCCAATATCGCGCTGGCCTCCAAGCCTTTTTCGACACCGAACTCCACCAGCAGCAAGGCGCTGGCCGGGCCACGCAGAAAATCCCGAAAGCTCATGCCGATGTGCCTGTGGCGAAAAGGTTGGCCCGAATAATAAAACAATTGTCCCATTCCAGCATTCGGTTCTTTATCAATGGCCGTCACCATCCTTTGCGCACGGTTCGTCGTTTAACCATCAATAAAAGGCCGTTGCGGCACCTGGCGAAAACCTGGAGGCGCAATTGTGTGTTGTCGGGTAACCCCGCAAATCTCGCACTGCCTTGCACAAGGGAGAACAACAATGAAAAAGACCTTCGATTACATCGTAGTGGGCGGCGGTTCCGGTGGTTGCGTGGTTGCCGGTCGGCTAAGCGAAGATCCGGACGTCAGTGTCTGTTTGCTCGAGGCCGGTGGTGGCGGGCAGTCCAGCCTGGTCAATATCCCGGCGGCGATGGTGGCAATGGTGCCGACGTCGGTGAATAACTGGGCCTTCGACACCGTCCCGCAAATGGGGCTGGAAGGGCGCAAGGGCTACCAGCCAAGGGGTAAGGCACTGGGAGGTTCCTCTGCGATCAACGCCATGATCTACGTGCGGGGTCATCAATGGGACTACGACCATTGGGCCGCCCTGGGCAATACCGGTTGGGGGTTCAAGGATGTCTTGCCGTACTTCCGTCGCAGCGAACACAACGAGCGCATCGGCAACCACTTGCATGGGCGGGGCGGGCCGTTGTGGGTCAGCGATTTGCGTTCGGACAATCCATTCCAGCAACGTTTTCTGGAGGCGGCCCGCGAGTCCGGTTTGCCGCTGAACGACGACTTCAACGGTGAGGAACAGGAAGGCGTTGGCATCTATCAAGTCACGCAAAAGCACGGTGAGCGCTGCAGCGCGGCGCGGGCGTATCTGTTGCCGTATGTGGGCGTGCGCAACAACCTGACCGTCGAAATCCGGGCCCAGGTGCAACGCATCTTATTTGAAGGCACTCGCGCCGTGGCTGTCGAGGTGCTGCAAAACGGCCTGGTTCGCACCCTGCGCGCCAGGCGGGAAGTCATTCTCGCCGCCGGGGCTTTCCAGACCCCGCAACTGTTGATGTTGTCGGGCGTGGGGCCGAAAGAGGAACTGCAACGCCACGGCATCCCGCTCTTGCAGGACTTGCCTGGTGTCGGGCAGAACCTGCAAGACCACCCGGACTTCGTTTTCGTCTACAAGACCTCAAGCCTGGATGCCATGGGTGTTTCACTTGCAGGCAGTACCAGAATGCTCAAGGAAGCCGGCCGTTTTCGCCGGGAACGTCGAGGCATGCTGACCTCGAATTTTGCCGAGGGCGGAGCGTTTCTCAAGACGCGCGAAGGGCTGGATAAACCGGATATTCAATTGCATTTTGTCGTGGCTCCGGTGGAGGACCATGCGCGCAAGTTGCGCCTGGGCCATGGGTTGTCGTGCCACGTTTGCCTGTTGCGTCCGCGCAGTCGCGGAACCGTATCTCTGGCCAGCAAAGACCCGCAAGCGGCCCCGCTGATTGATCCGGCGTTTCTTCAGGACCCGCAGGACCTGGAAGACATGGTCGCGGCATTCAGACTGACACGCCGTTTGATGCAGGCACCGGCCCTGGCCAACTGGATCACCCGCGACCTGTACACCGACGGGGTCGACACCGACGAGCAGATCCGCACCGTACTGCGTCGTCGTACCGACAGTGTCTATCACCCGGTGGGCACTTGCCGCATGGGCGATGACCCACTGGCCGTGGTCGACGCACAGCTTCGTGTACACGGTCTGCAAGGGCTGCGAATCGTCGACGCATCGGTGATGCCTACCCTGGTCGGCGGCAACACCAACGCACCGACCATCATGATCGCCGAGAAAGCCGTTGATCTTATTCGCGGTATTGGGCGGGTGTGTTCCTCCGCCCGGACTGAAACGACAGCCACCACTGAAAACAACAATGAGGCATCTTATGTCGTTGCATGAAGTTGGAACCGGCAGTCAGTCGGCAACAGCCTTGAGCGCCATCATCATCGGCAGCGGTTTTGCCGGTATCGGCATGGCCGTTGCCTTGCAAAAGGCCGGTGTGAAGGACTTTGTGATCCTGGAGAAGAAACAGGACGTCGGCGGTGTCTGGCGGGACAACAGTTACCCCGGTGCCGCGTGCGACGTACCTTCGCACTTGTATTCGTTTTCGTTTGAGCCGAACCCGGACTGGAGCAGGGTGTTCGCGCCCCAGGCCGAGATTCATGCCTATCTGCGGCATTGCGCTGACAAGTACGGGCTGGACAAGCACATTCGTTTCGGCGCCGAAGTGGTGTCCGCCGAGTTTGATGAACGCACCTCGCTGTGGCACGTGACTCAGCAGGATGGCAGCGTCCTGAGTGCATCGCTGTTGATCAGTGGCACCGGTCAGTTGAGTCGCCCGGCGTTCCCGAAGCTGGCGGGTATGGAAACCTTCAAGGGACACGTATTCCACTCGGCGACCTGGGACCACGGCTATTCGCTGGCTGGCAAACGCGTGGCGGTGGTCGGCACCGGTGCATCGGCCATTCAGTTCGTGCCGGCGATTGCCGGGACTGTCGGGCACATGAAAGTGTTCCAGCGCTCGCCGGCGTACCTGATGCCTCGACCGGATCGGGCTTACTCCGAGCGGGCCAAATCATTGCTGCGCAACGTGCCTTGGATGATGACCGCGTACCGTGCCTCGATATACATGCGCTACGAGTCCCGGGCGCTGGCGTTCACCCGATTCAAGGGCTTGATGAAGTGGGCAGTGGGAATTCCGTTCCGTCGACTGTTGTCCGGGCAAGTGCCGGACCCGGTACTGCGCAATAAACTGACCCCGGATTATCCATACGGCTGCAAGCGTATCCTGCTGTCGAGCGATTACCTCAAGGCCATGAGCCGGTCCAACGTGGAGTTGGTGACCGACGGCATTGCGCGAGTCACTGAAAGCGGCATTGAAACCGTTGACGGCCAGCGGCATGAAGTCGATGCGATCATCTACGGCACGGGGTTCGCGGCCACCGAGTTTCTGTCGCCAATGCGTATCGTCGGGCGCAATGGCGTGGACCTTAACCATGCCTGGCGCGATGGCACCCGCGCGTATCTGGGGCTGACGGTTGCGCAATTCCCCAATTTCTTCATGTTGTATGGGCCCAACACCAACCTGGGCCACAACTCGATTGTCTACATGCTGGAAAGCCAGATCGCCCACGTCATGCGCTGTTGGCGCGCGATGAAGGGCAACGGCGCCAACACCGTGGAAGTCGACTCCAGCGTGTATGAGCGCTTTCATGGGCAGGTCCGGCAGCGCCTGGTCAACACGGTGTGGAACGGCTGCAAGAGCTGGTATGTGGATGACGCTGGCAACAACAGCACCAACTGGCCTGGGTTCACCTTGAGCTATCGCTGGCTGACGCGGTTTTCCGGGTTGCATGCATACCGCTTCACACGCGAGTTTAAAGGCGGCGCGACCGTTGGCGAATCCCGCGACTGGGCGGAAACGTTGAGCGCCGGATTCCTGAGGTTTTTTTTGCGCACCACGTTTCGCTCTCTGATCGGGCCTGGGTTGGCTGCGCCAGCACAGAGAAAGGTCGTGAGCCTATTGTCCAGGTTGATGCCTGGCACTGGCGGCGTGATTCGTTATCGTCAGCAGGCAAACGGCGTTCCCGTGCAAGTGGTCGCACCGAAGCAGGGTGAAAACGGCGGGGTCATTCTGTACCTGCATGGCGGGGCGTTCTGCCTTGGCTCGCCGGATACACATTGGAGCATCACCAGCCGCTTGGCCAAGACCTCGGGGATGTCGGTGTGGGTAGCTGATTATCGCCTGGCGCCAGAACATCCTTGCCCGGCAGCATTGGACGATGCGCTGGCTTGCTACCAGGCACTACGGGCTCAGGGGTATGCCGCTGACCGAATCTTCCTGGCCGGTGATTCGGCGGGCGCCTCGCTGGTGTTGGCTCTGGCGCTCAAGCTGCGTGATCTGCATCCGCATTTTGCCGCCGGCATGCTTCTGTTGTCGCCAGTGGCTGACGAAAGCCTGAGCGGTGCTTCCATGGCCTCGCGGGTCGAACAGGATCCGATGATCCGTCGCGGCTGGCTGGAGCAGGGGCTGGGCTGGTATGCCGGTACGCAGGTGATGGACTGTCCGCTTGAGGTGGACCTGCAAGGGCTGCCGCCGATGTTGATCCAGGTCGGTGACCATGAGCTGTTGTTGTCTGACGCCACCCGGTTGGCCGAGCATGCGCTTGACTGCGGGGTGAATTGCCGCCTGGAGGTGTATGCCGCACGCTGGCACGTGTTCCAGTTGCAAGCCTTCTACCTGCGTTCGGCGGCCAAGGCGTTGAAGACCCTCGGCACATTTGCCCGGGAGCAACTGGCACGCACGAAGCCTGGAATGACGTAAAACCAAAAACACAAAAGCCCGCCATTCTCTTTAGGGTGGCGGGCTTTTCGGCGTTTTATCGGGCGTTCTTGCTCGCTGGTCGGTAACGGCACAATGGGGCCAATATCTTAAGCTGGTATCATTCAAGGCCTGACATACCGAGTAGAAAAAATGAATCGTCAAAAGAAATTAAAGCAGCTGTTCAAGGCTAAGGCCAAAAAGGCCAGTGCCAAACTGGCACCGAAGAGCAAGGATAAATACATTTGCAAAGCGGACCGATTGAAGCTGGCAGAAACCAGTGTCGAGTCAACCATCGCCTCTGAGAGCTGATTCAGGTCGGACCGCGTAGACGTGGTCGAACCCTTCCTCCAGGTCGAAGACGCTTCGCGGCTTTGAATGACCAGACTGCCTTGCTACATTTGACCGATCACTTCGGGACAATTTCTGCCGTCTCGAAAGGTGTCAGGCAGCCGGTCATTTGAGTCGGCAACGTCAGGGGCCTTTCACAAAAAACACTCACCCGAAATCTCAAGCCCCCGGTTCTTCTGAACCTGGGGGCTTTGTCATTCATCGCTCCTGCATGAGTGTGCGTTGTTTCGCCACGGACCTAGCGGATACCGGCACCCGCCATGGACTCTGGTACCCACTGCGCCGTCGATAGCGGCTCGATGTAGCGGATCCCGCCATGCGGGCCCACCACGCCATTGATGTTATAGGTGCCTTTCGACAGGTCGTAAGTCATGAAAGGAGTGGCGTCCGGTACCTGCTGGTCGTAGCTCTGGCTGAAGAACGCGAAGGAACCGCGGTATAGCTGGCCACTGGTGTCGTACTGATCGGAGGCCACCGCGGCCCAGGTGTCTTCATCGAGGTAGAAGCGGCGTTTCTGGTAGATGTGCTTGGCCCCAGGCTTGAGGTTGCCTTCCACGACGTAGACCCGGTGCTTTTCCCAGCGTACGAAGTCCGGGGCAATGAAGTTGGGCGTGGTCAGCGACTTGGCAGTGCGAGCGTAGGTGAGTTTGTAGGTGTTGTAGGGCACGATCATTTCCTGCTTGCCCACCAGCGTCCAGTCGTACAACTCGAGCGCGCGGGCGGTACCGGGGTTGGGGGTGTCGTAGGCCAGGATCGAAATCTGTTTGACCCGGCGCTGGGCAGGCATGTACTGCCAGGCGCGGCCAGGGAACTGCGCCGGGTTGGTCGCGTTCTTGAGCATGATCGACTCGCCGGCCCGGCGGGCAGGTCCGGTATAGGACAGTTTCAACTGATAGTAGATGTCGGAGCTGTTGAACGGCTTCGACAGGTTCTCGTAGATCGGGAAGGAGATGAATGCCTCGCCGGTCACCGCCAGGCTCGGTACGCCCGCCGTGTCGACGCTCCAGGAGTCGTACTTGGAATGGATGTTGACGCCCTGGTAGCGCAGCAGGAAATTCCACATTGCTTCGGCGCCGGATTGCGGGATCGGGAACGGCACTCCGGGCATCACATTGTCGATGGCGATCCCGCCATTGAGAGACCTGGCGTTGGTGGCATTCTTGCGGCTGTTGTCCAGGATCGCCTGTGGCAGCGATGCCGTGCGGTGGGTCGGATAGACGTCAATGCGAAAGTCGGGATAGCGCTTGGCCAAGGCCACTGTGGTGGCGGTCAGCATGCCTTTGTGCGCGTCGACGTTCTTGCCGTTGATCACCAGCAGCGGTTTTTCGCCCGCAAAGGGGTCCGGGCGCATGCTGTCGCCGGCCTTGAAGCTGGAGGGGGCGGTGGTCAGGCCACCGTTGTAGGGCGGAATGGAACCGTCGGCATTACCGGCCTTTTCGGCTCCCACCCACGTCAGGCTGGTACCCAGCCGGGCGGCTTCCTGGCTCGACACATAGGCTTGGGCATCGATGGCCAGCGCCATGAGGGGTACAGCAGCCAGAAGACTTTTCACGAATTTCATATTGTTATTCTCCTGCCTGGCGTACCAGGCAACTCGTGACTCAGGCGCAGCAGACGCTCACGTCGACTCATCGCCAAAGACCTTTTCAGTACTGCCATTAAATAGCTCCCGTATCAGGGGCACTTTTCATTCGACGACAACCCCTTGGCTATTGATGACAGGCCCGGGCTGTCCCGGCGGGCATTCGATGGGGAGAGTGGCCATCAGTTGTTTGTATTTTTCAGCGGAATCATCGGGTTACCGAATGGTCATAGTTACGGCTGAACACTGCCCGGATGAAAGACTCGAGCAGCCATGACCCTTCCATATCTCCGACGTTTAGGACGTTTTTTATGAATCGCGCAGTAATCTTGATCGTGGCCATTTCCAGCGCCGTCTTGTTGGGAGGCTGCGGCCCGCATTGGGATGACGGAGAACGGTACGGGCGGTATCACGATCATGACCATCGACGGGGTTACGACCACAGAGGGGACGATGATCGGGGTTATTACCGTGACTATGATCGTGGTGACTATGATCGCGATCACCGTCGCTACCGTGATCGCGATGACAACGACGACTGATACGTTAGCTTCGAGTGATAGACGCCAGGTTTGGACAACACAGCGAATAATTTGCAGCCCGTCTCAGACCTGGCACTAAATTGAACAAATTCATTGAAAAAAACCGCCATAAGCTTTAAACGGAAAGTCAAATGGCACATTGAATGCAATCAGCCAGTGAGTTTCAGCAGTTTTGGCTCAGGGAGCGCTGATGAGTTTTTGTACGTTGACCGGCCCCCCGCGGCAATCGAGCAATGACGCAGTTGCCGCATTTCACCCTCCAGGGAACCCGGATACTGTCGGTATGGCTTGCGCCGGCAACGACGACAGGATCGAACAACTGCTGGATTCGGCGCGCAACTGGGACCATACCACCGCGTGGGTGTTTTACCGTGCCGGTGAACAGATGCTTCGGGTTGGCCAGGGCGACCCACGGGTACCGTGGCCTTCGAGTGTTGCGAATGACGAGTTCGAAGCCTTTTGCCTGGCTTCGAACCTGCACCGCTGGCCCACCGGCAGGGGCGAAAGTGAGCTGGGTTGGCTGCTCGCACCCGTCGACGATGCGACGCAACCGGCATTTGCTGAACTTGCCCTGCGCCTGGGCATCGAGCTGCAGACCAATACCCTGGCCCGTGCGCAGATCACTCAGCGTGTGCTGTATGAAATTACCTACCTGGCCAGTTCGACCCGTGACCGCTCAGAGTTCCTGGTGGGGGCTCACCGGCTGCTGGCCAGCCTGATCGACGCCGAGAACTTCTATCTCGCCTTGTATAACCCGCACACTGGCAAGATCGACTACCCGTATTACGTCGACATCATCGACGTTGATGCCCTGGAATCCGAAAACTACGAATACCTTGACCCTTCGCGCCTGTCGCTGACCGGCCAGGTGTTGACCACGGGCCAGCCGTTGCTGATCGATGCCGCCGGGATTCTTGCGGCCCAGGCCGAGAACCGTTTCCACTGCGTGGGTGATCGTCCCGAGTTCTGGATGGGCGCGCCGTTGAAAAATGCCTCGGACGAGGTGTTTGGCATGCTGGCGATGCAGGTCTACGACGTTTCTCGCATCTACAGCGCCGAAGACCGCGCGCTGTTCCTGGTGGTCGCACGCCACGTGGCCATGGCGCTGGACCGGATTCTGCACCGGGAGGACCTGGAAGAAACGGTGTTACGTCGCACCCTGGAGCTTTCGGCAGTCAATGACGCATTGCGCCAGGAAGTCACAGACCGGGAGCGTGCCGAACATCTGCAAGGCGCGCTGTTCCAGATTGCAGAACTGTCGAGCCAGCCGGGTGACATGGCCGAGTTGTTCCAGACCCTGCATGGCATCGTCGGTGATCTGCTGTTCGCGCAGAACTTCTACATTGCCCTGTTTGACGACGGGACCGGCGAAGTGACGTTTCCCTATTACGTGGATGAACGCCAGACCACTTGCCCGGCGGCACGCCGAGGCCGCCGGGGCTTGACCGAGTACGTCATCCGTCAGCGCCGCCCGTGCCTGATAGATGTCGGCGAGGCAGAACGATTGTCCGCGCAGGGTGAAATCGAAATTGCCCATGAGTCCGTGCGCTCCTTCTCCTGGCTGGGCATCCCCTTGTTCGAAGGCGACGTGGTGCGTGGTGTGCTGGCGGTGCAAAGCTATACCTCGCAGGTGCGCTATACCCTGCGCGACCAGGAGCTGCTGACCTTCGTGTCGCGGCACATCGACACAGCGTTGTCGCGACGCACGGCCGCCGAAGCGATTCATGCCGCCAACCTCAAGCTCGAAGCCAGGGTGCAGAGCCGCACCCGCGAACTCGATCACGCCAATGCCAAGTTACAGCACGAAAACTCCCACGATGCGCTGACCGGGCTACCCAATCGCACCTATCTGCAGCAGCGCCTCAACCTGGCCTGGTCACGGTTCGGCAGCGAAGGCGGGCACCTGGCGGTGATGTTCATCGACCTCGACCGCTTCAAGATGGTCAACGACAGCCTCGGCCACCATTTTGGTGATCTGCTGTTGATGCAGGCCGCCCACCGCTTACGCGGTTGCCTGCGCGACACCGACATGCTGGCGCGCCTGGGGGGCGACGAGTTTTCGGTGATGGCTCCCGAGGCATCGCTGGAGGTGGTGATTGAAATCGCCGAACGGATCCTGGTGGCATTCGACCTGCCGTTTTTCATCAATGGCCATGAAGTTTTTTCGTCCTGCAGTATCGGTATCGTCAGCGCCGACAGTCAGTTCCATCACGAGCCCGCCGACTTGCTGCGCGATGCCGATGCGGCGATGTACCGGGTCAAGAGTGCCGGGCGCGACAGCTACGCCGTGTTCAACCAGGAAGTGCGCCGTGAAGTCTCGGACCAGGTAGAGCGAGAAGGCGCCTTGCGCAACGCGCTCAAACGCACCGACGAACTGCTGCCGTATTTCCAGCCGATCGTCAGCATCGAAACCGGTGAACTCTTGGCCCTTGAAGCGCTGATCCGCTGGCACCAGCCGGGCGGCCGGGTGATCGCACCGGGCGAGTTCCTGCCGGATGTCGAGGGGTTGCGCCTGATCGGTCGACTGGACCTGTACATGCTCGCCAGCATTGCCGCGATCCTCGCACAGCCCGAACACGCCGACTGGCCGCCGGTGCACGTCAATTGCTCCAGCTACAGCATGACTCGCCCCGAATTCGCCGGTGAGGTGCTTGCACTGTTGGCGCAGCACCGGGTTTCGCCATCGCGAATCTGCCTGGAGTTGACCGAAGGGGCACTGGTCGCCGAACCGGCGATTGCCCGACAGACCATGCAACAACTGGCCGACAACGGCATGTCAGTGGTGCTCGATGACTTCGGTGCAGGGTTTTCATCCCTGAGCTATGTGCATCAATACCGTTTCAGCGGCTTGAAAATCGACAAGTCGTTCATCTTCGAACTGACCACCAGCCCCCGCAGTCGTGCGATTGTCCGGGCCATTGTGCGGATGGCCGAATCGCTGGACCTGAGCGTGGTGGCCGAAGGTGTCGAAGATCAAGCGACGCTGGAGTTGCTGCGTGAAATGGGGGCAGGGCAGGCCCAGGGTTATCATTTTGCCAAGCCGATGAGCTTGAAGGCGCTCTTGGCCAGTCCACTGCTCGGTCGCTAGAGGTCACCACTGTCCGCTACCTGGAGAGTCCAATGCCGCCCATCATCACGCGCCTGGGGGCGCTGCTGATTCTTTGCCTGGCGCTTGATGTGACAGCCCAGACCAATGCCTGCCCGGCTGGCGAGAAACAAGTGTGCCTGGATGGCTGCATTTGCCTGCCAGACGTGGTGCCTGATGGCATCTACCAGATCGCGGCGCCTGCCCTGGCATTGTGGCTGACCCAGGCCCGTGCTGAAGCTGCGAACGCCGGCACCCAAGCCATTCCACCGCGCATCCGCGAGCAGTTGCTGCATTGGTACGAGCCCGGCGTCCTCGATACCGCGCGCTACAGAATAAGCGACAACGGCCAATTCAACGCCGCCACTGCCATGCTGCAAAACCCCGATGTCGGTGCCGTGACGCTGATCGATATCATCCTGTTCCGGGACGCTCAATCCGCAGAACAGGACATCGAGCTCTGGGCTCACGAACTCAAACATGTGCAGCAGTATCAGGATTGGGGGGTGTCGGGATTTGCCCAGCGGTATACGCAGGATTTCAATGCGGTAGAGGCGCCGGCTTATGCCATACAGGCTGAGGTCAGGCGCTCGGTGCGGGCGGGGGTTTACTGAAGGGCAGCGTACTCAAGATCAGGGCCGTCGCACTGATCGAGGCTCCCAGCAGGCAGACGGCAGTCCAGCCCCATAGCGCATACACCTGCGTCGCGGCAGCAGCACCCAGTGCGCTGCCCACCGAGTAAAAGCACATGTAGGCGCCGACCATGCGACTTTGGGCGTCGGGCCGTGTCGCGAAAATCAGGCTCTGGTTGGTGACGTGTACGGCTTGCACCGCGAAGTCGAGCAGAATCACCCCGCAAACCAGCGCGATCAGCGAAGACTGCGCAAAGGCGATGGGTAGCCAGGACAGCGTCAGTATCACCAGCGAAATGCCGGTGACCCGTTGCCCCAGACCCTGGTCGGCCCAGCGTCCGGATCTTCTGGCAGCCAGGGCACCGGCGACGCCCGCCAGGCCAAACAGGCCGATGACCGTGTGTGATAGCGACAACGGAGGGGCGCTCAACGGCAGCACCATGGATGTCCATAGTACGGAAAACGCGGCAAAGATCAGCAAGGCCAACAGCCCCCTGATTCGCAACACCGGTTCGGTCATGAACAGCGTGAAGAGCGAGCGGATGAGTGCCGGGTAAGTGTATCGACTGCGTGGCGTTGCTGCGCGAGGCAAGACTTTCCAGAACACCGCCGCAAGGGTCAGCATCAATCCCGAGGAAACGAAATACACGGCGCGCCAGCCTGCCAGATCGGCGATCAGCCCGGAGGTGAACCGCGCCAGAAGAATGCCCAGGACAATGCCACTGGTCACGGTCCCCACGGCCTGGCCACGTTGTGCCGGCGTTGCCAGCGCGGCGGTGCAGGCCACCAGCACTTGAACCATCACTGCCAGCAAACCCACGGCGATCATGGCCCCCAACAGGGTCAGCCATTGCTGTGCGGCGCCGACTCCCGCCAGTGCAATCGCAGACAGCAGCATTTGCGTCAGAATCAGCCCTTTACGGTTCAACAAGTCGCCCAAAGGGACGATGAACAGTAACCCCAGCGCGTAACCGACTTGAGTCGCCGTCACCACAAACCCGATCATTGAGGGGGCCACATCCAGGCTCCGGGCCATTGAATCGAGCAAGGGTTGTGCGAAGTAGACGTTGGCGACGGCGAGCGCGCAGGTGACAGAAAACACAAACGTGAGTTGCGCAGAAAGCCCCGAAGCCTGCGCGGCGAAAGGATGGGTGGCTGAATCGGTACCTGCTTTCATGTGAGCCTCCGTGGCGCTAAACTGGTTTCAATTAGCAACTTGATTCAATTGTTATCGAATCAGGTTTCATATTGCAACCACATTGCTCAAGACCAGACGACTGAACTGGCCGTCCTTATCCAAAAAGGTAAACACCATGGTCGCAGACCCTTCACCGCAAGGCAGCGAATGCCCGGTAGCACGAACACTGGAAGCCATTGGGGATCGTTGGTCGCTGCTGATCATTCGCGACGCGTTCGACGGCATTCGCCGATTCAGCGAATTTCAAAAAAGCCTGGGGGTGGCCAAGAACATTCTGGCATCGCGCCTGAAGACGTTGGTTGAGGCCGGTGTGTTCGACGTTCAGCCTGCGTCGGATGGCAGTGCCTACAAGGAATACGTCCTTACGGAGAAAGGACGGGAGATCTTTCCGGTGGTGGTCAGTATGAGGCAGTGGGGCGAACGGTTTATGTTCGCGCGGGAAGAAACGCGCTCGGTATTGCTGGACAATGAGTTCGGCCAGTCCCTGATGCCGATTGAAGTACGCTCCGCGAGCGGTCAGAAACTTGGACCGTCCGACTGCCACCGAGTGAGGGTGGTTGCCGACGAGTCTTGAATCGAACGGTTGAAGGCGAATCAGTCGAGCAGCGCCACCAATCGTGGTTTCATTGTGGGCGGCTCGAGCGGCACTGTGGTTCCAGACATCAAGGGGATGTCTCCTGCACCGGGCATTGTTGAACGAAGCGGTCGATCAACCACCTCGCCGCCGGCCCCGGCGGCAGATCCGTGCGGTAAATGATGTCGAAGGCGTAAATCCCGCTTTTGTATTCCGGTATGTTCAGTTGCACGAGTCGGCCGCTTTCCAGATCTTCCCGGACCATTGGCGCGGGCATGTTCCCCCAGCCGATGCCCTCACGCAGCAACATGTGTTTGGCGCCCAGGTCCGCCAGGCGCCAGGTGCGGTTACTGAGCACCGCGAAATCCTTGCCCCTGGTCAGGACCGAACGATCGGACAGCACCAGTTGTGTGTGCTCTCGCCCGGCGCCCGGAACGTTCGCGTCGCTTGAAGCCAGCGGATGATTCGGCGCCGCCACGGGAATCAACTCGACACTGCCGACGCCTATTCTTTCGATGCCGTCGATGCCCTCGTTCATGGGGCCGCTGACGCCGATGATCGCACCTCGGTTGATCACCAGCTCAGTGACGGCGCCGAGGGCTTCCATGTGCAAGTGCAGGGCAACCGTCGGGAACTCTTCGCGAAAGGATTTGAGTGCGTCCACCACGCGCTCGGGGGGCAGCATGACATCGAGCACCACGTGCACTTCGGCTTCAAGCCCCTGGAGCAGGCCCTTCACTTTGGCGCGTAATCCATGAACACCGTTGGCGATGGTCCTGGCTTCGGCCAACACCGTGCGGCCGGCATCGGTGAGCTGGGGTTTGCGGGTCGTCTGGCGATCGAACAACGACACCCCGAGCTGCATTTCAAGATTGGCGATCGAGTAGCTGACGACCGACGTGGCGCGATGCAGTTTTCTGGCGGCCGCCGCAAAACTGCCGACTTCCACGACCGTCAGGAACACCCGCAGTTGGTCCAGTGTCGGTGTTCCCGGGTCAGAGATCATGCCTGTTTCCTCGAACCAGATGTCCCTGAGCAAATTGCACGATTTAACTCCTTTACCGGATATGTGGGCTGGCTTTTCTAATTTATAGAATCTAATGATCTAAATTAGTCAGCTATTCAGGTTAGCTGATGCAGGGCAACATTTCTTCACCCGGGCGGTTCAAGTCGAATCGCACCCAACCGAAGGAATTGCCCCATGACGACTTCTGCAAACATCGCTCAAACAACCACTTCTGAACAGAGCCGTTCTGATGTGGCCCAAGCCTCAGCTTCGTTGATCGGCCGCGTACTGCTCAGCGTAATCTTCATCCTTTCCGGTTTTTCGAAACTCGCCGCTCCGGCAATGATGGTCGGCTACATCGGTTCGGTCGGCCTTCCGTTTCCACAATTGGCACTGGCGGTGGCGATCATTGCGGAGATCGGCGGTGGCCTGGCACTGATCGCCGGTTACCGTACCCGTACCGTCGCCGCCGTACTGGCCGTGTTCAGCGTGTTTACCGCGCTGGCGTTCCATAACGCACTGGGCGATCAGAACCAGTTCATCCACTTCTTCAAGAACATCGCCATGGCCGGTGGCCTGTTGCAGGTCGTGGCCTTCGGTGCAGGTCGCTTCAGCCTCGACGCTCGCCGTCGTTGATACGTCCGCGCTGCGCAGGGCCCGCGCCCTCGCAGCGCAAATGTTTCGGCTTCATCGACATCGTCGGCGGTTACGCGACCAAAGCCGTTGCCCAGGTTTCCAAACTGGCGCTCAATCCAAAATCGATCAGTGTCTTGCAGGCCGGCGCTGTCCCGGCAACGGCCCTGACGGCCTGGCAGGCGCTGACCGAGCACGCTGGCGTGCAACGTCGCCAGAAAGTGTTGATCCATGCCGCGGCCGGTGGCGTGGGCAGCATGGCCGTGCAGATTGCCAAGTACCTGGGCGCCGAAGTCTACGCAACGGCCTCGGCACACCATCAAATCCCTGTGTTGGGTGACGAGTGTTACTCGCGATCCCGATCTACAGCACGCCTCACCTGGTTCAACAGATGGTCGACATCCTCGGCGGTGGTGGCGAACGAGGTGACGAAGCGAACGACATTCGGTCCCCAGCGATCATGGTAGAACCCGAACCCGGCCTTTAGCAGGGCATCGATCATTGCCGAGTCCAGCCGACAGAACAGGATGTTCGCCTCGGTGCCGCCGAGCACCTCAACCCCGCTCAGGCCAGCAAGTCCCTGGGCCAGGCGCTGGGCGGCAGCGTTGGCCTTGCGTGCGTTGTGCAGCCAGAGATCGTCGGTCAGGTACGCATCGATCTGCGCCGACAGAAAACGCATCTTGGAAGAGAGATGGCCTGCGCGCTTACGCCGGTAACTCATCTCGGTGGCGAGGGAGGTGTTGAACAGCACGATGGCTTCCGCCGCCAGCGCGCCGTTCTTGGTGGCACCGAACGACAGGGCATCCACGCCGGCCTTCCACGTCATCTCGGCCGGGGAGCAGCCAAGCGACACCAGGGCGTTGGCAAAGCGCGACCCATCCATATGCAATCCCAGGGAAGAGGACTTGCAGACGTCACCAATGGCTGCGATTTCGTCCAGGGTGTAGAGGCTGCCGACTTCGGTGGCCTGGGTGATGCTGACGCAAGCGGGCTGGGTCGTGTGCACGTCGCCGACTTTGTCGCGGGTGCGCTCGCGCAGTCGGACGATATCCAGCTTGGCCGCCGGGCCGTCGACGGTCACCAGCTTCGCGCCGTTGGAAAAGAACTCCGGCGCGCCGCATTCATCGTTGTTGATATGGCTGGCCGGATGGCAGTAGATGTTGCCCCAGGGTGGCGTCATCGCGCTCAGGCAAAGCGCGTTGGCGGCGGTGCCGGTGGGCACGAGAAAGACCTCCACGTTGCGTTCGAAGATTTCGCAGAACTTGCGCTGGACCTGCGCCGTCAACTCGTCGGTACCATAGGGACTCGCCTGGCTCGTGCTGTGTTTGACCAGGGCTTGTACCACCTCCGGCGAAGCACCGGCGATGTTGTCACTTGAAAAACCCAGCGCGGGCGGTCTGTTTGTTTCACCGTTCATCATCCAGTTCTCGGCTGCGCAGGCGAAGGTGTTTCGCCCGGATTGGCGCATCCTATGGAGAGGGAAGGTTGTTGCGCTTGTAAAAAATTGACAGCTGAAGGCCTAAGTCCTGTAGCGCGATGGCGCGACGCCGAATGCCTGCCGAAAGGCGCGGTTGAAATGGCTTTGATCGTAGAAGCCGACGGCGTGGGCGACCTCGACGATGGGTTGCGCGCTGCGAGAGAGCAGACCACAGGCCCGTTCGAGACGCAGGCGAAGCAGCCACGCGTGGGGCGTCATGCCGACCGTGCGCTTGAACTGCTTGAGAAACGGGAAACGGCCCAATCCGCACAGGCCTGCGAGATCATCAAGGGTGATTCGCTGATCGATGTGACTGAAACAATAGTCCCTGACGCGAGACCATTGCAGAGGCGACAGGGTGCCGGTAATCGTTTCGGGCTTGATCGCCCGTGACTGGCTCAACAACTGTTCCAGCAGGGTGAACCATTGCGTCTGCACCGCGAGGCTGCCGGGGCCAACGCACTGCTGCATCGCTTCGTGCAAGCCGCGCAGGTTGCCTTCAAGCCCCGGGTCTTCGAGCAATACACCGGCCAATTCAAGCTCTTTCGGATGACCGCTGATTTCCTCGGCCAGGCTCGCGACCAGCGCCTGGGACAGGCGGAATGTCTTGAGCGTATAAGCGCCGCCGCCCTCGGACACGCCATCGTGAATTTCACCCGGCGGCATCAGGGCAACACCTCCTGGTCCTAAAAGAAACGACTCGCCTTTGGATCGATGGCGCTGGATGCCCTCGGTGACAAAACCAATGTGCAAATCGAGGTGGTAATGACGATCGAAACCGACATCCGCAAAACGTGCGGACCCCAGCACCAGGCCTGGTACTTCGGAGACGTGATGGTACTGGGCATGCTCAGTCATGAAACCCGTTCAACAATCGGCGAGGAGGGCGAAAGACTCAAAGTCTAAGTGTGTCAGAGGTATGGATCCATGGGTAGCCAACAACTGGCCTGAGGTTGTGCATGAGTCATTGAGTGTCAACCGAACTTGCTCGGCATGGTGATGTTGCGCAGCTTGTCCGCTGCGCAACGTCCAGTAGCTGCCGCTAGCTTTGTGGCACCACCCGCGCTTCGTTTCCGGCACCCTCGACATACACGTTCATGCCTTTTCTCAGCACCGGATTGATCGACTGGGTCACCTGAACCAGTACGCCGCTTTGGGTGCGGACGATGATCTGCTGTGCGTCCACGGGCTGATCATATTTTTTCTTTTCGATGTAGTTGCCGCCTGCCGCGCCCGCGAGGGCACCGGCGACCATCGCCACATCCCGGCCGGTGCCCCCGCCGATCAGGCTGCCCAGGCCCAGACCGCCGATACCACCCAATATGGCACCGACACCGCTGTCGTGATTGGTCTGCATCTGGGTCTGTGTAATCTCCTCGATTTTCCCCGAGCGAATCTCCGTCTCGCCAGCGCCTCCGCTCCCGGCACCCACCGCGGCACAGCCGCCAAGCACCAGTCCAAAAAGCGCTAACGTCAGCCAGGAAGCGATTGTTTTCATCGTCGAACTCCATTTTTCAGAGGAAGTGGGTCATGCAAACGCATCCAATGACGTTAGACGAAAAAATCCGGTTCAGGCGCTTGTTTGGCTGTGCACAGCACTTGAGGTTGGCCAGGCTTTGTCTTTCTTGGAAGCTGATGATCCGCGGGTACCTTTGAGCCGCAGGGTTGCAACCAGGTTCAAGATGGACCCCGTGTGGCGCGCGAGCAAGCTCCCTCGCCACAGGTTCAGTATCCCCCTTGACTGACCGATCAGGACGAGCCCGCTCCCGCAGGGTGTGCGCTCAACCCAAGCCTGTGAAATCGCTGGCGTGCAGCTCCTGGACGCCCACCAGTTGGATTTCGAATTCCGGGGTGGCGTCGGCGTTGACACTGCCCTGGAGAACGCCATCGGCAAAGCGTAGTTGGCCGGTGGCGTTGGCCGGGTCGAAAGCGTTGCTGCCAATGAAGGTGAAGGCGTCGACAGCGGTGGTCAACGGCTTGGCGTCCAGGCCGGTGAAATCCAGATGATCACCCTCGGTGCTCTTGAAACCGTTGATCACATCGCGCAAAGCCCCGACGCCCATGTCCGACAGCGCACTGAACGCGAAGGTATCCGCGCCAGTGCCACCGGTGAGGTTGTCGGTGCCTGCACCGCCGATCAGTCGGTCATCGCCCGAACCGCCCACCAGCGTATCGTTGCCCGCACCACCGTTCAGAACGTTCGCGGCGCTGTTGCCCGACAGACTGTCGGCGTAGGCGCTTCCCGTCAGGTTTTCGCAGAACTTCAAGGTGTCGAGCCCGGAGCCCGCGGTGTTTTGTTGCGCCGAGGTCGAGAGGTTTACGTTAACGCCGGACAGAGCGCGCGCATAAGACACCGTGTCAGTGCCATCGCGCCCGTCCAGCACGTTGTTACCGGCTCCGGCGAACAGCGTGTTGTTCAGCGCGTTGCCCGTGCCATTGGCGGCGCCAGTGCTATCGATATACAGATGCTCGATGTTGTCGCCGAGGGTATAGGCTGCCAAGTCGCTGTGCACACGGTCGCTCCCTCCAGACACTGCATTGCTGTTGGTCTCGATCACGGCGTCATCGGCGTTGTCGACATAGTAGGTGTCGTTGCCATCGCCGCCACTCATGCTGTCGGCTCCGGCGGCACCGTCGAGCAGGTTATTGGCGGCATTGCCGGTGATGAAGTTGTGCCGTTCATTGCCGGTGCCGTTGATGTCCGACACGCCGCTGAGCACCAGGTTTTCCAGATTGGCGCCCAGAGTCCAGCTGACCGAGGCCTGCACCGTATCGATCTGCGAGATCGAGGTGCTGGTTTCCACCACGCGGTCCAACGCGTTGTCGACCACATAGATATCGTTGCCATTGCCACCGGTCAGGGTGTCGGCGCCAAGGGATCCATCCAGTGTGTCGTTGCCCGAACTGCCCGCCAGGGTATCGGCCTGGTCGGTACCGGAAATCATGTTCCGGGCGTTGTCGAAAATGTCCTGCACGCTGTTGTTGTCGTTGGGGTTGCCCTGCAAGCCAAGGTCACCGGCAATGTAGTCGGCCAAACGCTGGCCGACGATCTCCGCCGACTCCTCGTGCAGGTGCCAGACGTCGTCGGGATACGTCAGCGGATCGACTTCGTGGCGCAAGGGGAGGTCGGTGTAGTCCACCGCCAGCTTGACGTCGACGCGCTCGGCGGCGATGGCTTCCTGGGCGGCGCGGACATAACCAGCCCCCTCGACGATGGAGGCAATTTTTTCCTCTGAATAACCACGGGCCCGCGCCGCGTCCTGGTCGTAGTGACCGGTTTCCATCAAGTACACGCTGAAGTTGCCGAACTGGGCATGCAGGTAATCAAACACCTGCAGGGTCGCGGCCTTGTACGCCGCTGCTGCTGCAGCTTTGTCCGTGGCGCGGCCGATCTCCTGGGCGGCTTCCTCGCCCTGGCCCCAAATGATGCCCATGGTGACGTTATTGATCGATTGCAGTTCGCTGAGCTGGCCTCGCAGCAGCGTTACGGCGCGCAATAACGCCGCGCCGGGCTGGTTGGTGTCGGTCAGCCACCAGCACAACTCGAGCTCCCCGGCGCTGAGTGTCGACAGGCCGGTGACCGTGCTGCCCCCCACTGCGATGTCGATGCCGTTGCCATCGGCGTCGGTGAATTGGCTGCGCACATCATAGGGGGTGTAGCGGTCCAGGTCGTTGACCAGCATCGAGGTGCCGGACTGACCGTCGTCCTCGGTCATGCGCAGCAGGCGCGCATTGGATTGGCCGAGGGTGGGCAGGTAGAGAATGTCCTGCCGGGGGCTCAAGCCGAACACAAAGTCGCTGGCGGTCAGGGTGTTGATGTAGTTGCCGTTGAGGGCGATTTCAAAACGATTGCCATCGGCATCCGCTTCGGCGGACTTGATGTAGGTCTTGTCGCCGGCCGCGTTGAGGGTGATGTACAACGTGCCATTGTTGCCATCGCCGAGGCCGATAATACCCAGGCCTGAAACATCGATCTTGTCGACGCCCGCGGTGAAGTCATAAATCGTGTCGGTGGCCGAGACACCGCCGGTGTCGTAGTCACGGTAGCTGTCGAGCACGTTGCTGTAGCGGAAGGTGTCGGCACCGTCGCCGCCGTACAGCGAGTCGCGTCCGGCGCCACCGTCGACGATGTCCGCGCCGGTGCCAGCCTTGATCGTGTCGTTGCCACCGAGGCCGAGGATCAGGTCCGCACCCGCCGTGCCGTTGAGGGTTTCGGCGTTGTTGGTGCCGGTGATGGTATTGGCGGGTACATCGGCCACGACAAGGGTGAAGCTATCACTGACCGATGCTCCGGCCGGGTCCGTGGCCTTGACCAGCACGTTGTAACTACCGGACGCGGTGCTGGGCGGCGTGCCGGTGAAGGTCAGGTTGGCGGCATTGAAGACCAGCCAGCCGGGCAGGGCGCTGCCATCGGCCAGTTTGGCGGTGTAGCCGAGGCTGTCATTGTCCGGATCGGTGAAGCTGGTCGCTGGCACCACGTAACTGAACGGGGTGTTTTCGGTCGCGCTCTGATCCAGCAGCGGATTGGCCAGCACCGGTGCCTGGTTGGTCGGTGCCGACGTGGCGAAGACGAAGTTGGCGCTGGTCAGCTTGTCGAGGTAGTTGCCGTCCAGCGCCACTTCGAAACGGTTGCCATCGGCGTCGGCGGCCAGGGACTTGATGTAAGTCTTGGTACCGGTACTGTTGAGTGCCAGGTACACGGTATTGTTCTTGCCATCCCCCAGGCCGGTGAACCCCATGGCCGAGAGGTCGATCTTGTCGGCGGTGATATCGAAATCGGTGATCAGGTCGCCAAGGTTGGCACCGCCGGTGTTGTAGTTGCGGTAACTGTCCAGGCGACTGGAGAACACAAAGACGTCCGCTCCGGCACCTCCGGTGAGGGTGTCCATACCCGCGCCGCCGTCGAGCCTGTCGTCGCCCGCGCCGCCACTGAGGCTGTCGTTACCCGCCAGGCCGAGCAGGGTGTCGGCCGAATCGCTGCCCAGCAGCGAGTCGCTGGCGCCGGTGCCGGTGATCACACGATTGAAGATGAAGTGGCTGGCGGTCAGGGTGCCGGTGAGGTTGCCCGAGAGAATCAGTTCGAAGCGATTGCCGCTGGCATCGGCATCATAGTCCTTGATGTAGGTGCGGTCGCTGCTGGCGCTGTAGCTGACCTGCAGGGTGCCGCCACGGCCATTGCCCAGTCCTGTGAAGCCGAGGCCGGCGAGATCGATCTTGTCCTGGGTGACGTCGAAGTCGGTGATGGTGTCATCGAAGCTTGTGGTTGCGTTGCGGTAACTGTCGGAATGAGCGGTGAAACGGAACGTATCGGCGCCGGTACCGCCGGTGAGTTTGTCGATGCCTGCACCCCCCACCAGAATATCGCCACCGGCTCCGCCATTGAGGGTGTCGTTGCCGGCAACGCCGTAGAAAATCTCGCTGTCGGCGCTGCCCAGCAGGGTGTCGTTGCCGGCCGTACCTTGCACGATGGTCATCGGCACCGTGGCGCTGACGTAGCTGCCGTCGCCATAGATCAGCGTGGCGCCGCTGCTGGTGTGACTGATGGTGTTGCCAATAATGGCGTTGCGATCAGTGCCGTCTTCATTGCGCTCCGCGACGCCGTAGGTCGACAGGTCGCTGCCGCTGATGAGGTTGCCCTGGATGGTGTTATCGCTGCCGTTGAAGTACTTGCCGGACACGCCCAGGGTGTCGTCGTAGGACTGGATGATGATCTCCGGGACGGGGCTGCCCAGGGAATTGTTGTTGAGCGTGTTGTCGATGATCTCGACGTGGTTGCTGCCGTAGATGCGCACACCGGCGCTGGCGTTGTCGTGAATGTCGACGCCGCTGACGGTCACCTCGCTGGACAGCTTGATCAGCACCCCTTCGGCGCCGTTGCCGTACACCTCGCCACCGGTGATGGTGATGTTGCTGGGGGAGGGGATGTCCTCGCTGCCGCGCTGCACCACGATGCCAGTGCCGCCGTTGTTGTAGGCAACGTTATTGGTGAGCGTGAAGTCGTGGGTGCTGGTAACGATGTTGAAACCGTGCCGGTCGTTGTCGTACGCGACGTTGTTTTCGAAAGTGCTGTCGCTGAGGAAGTCGGCAACGAAACCGTCCAGGCCGTTGCCGTGGGACACGCTGTTCTTGATGACCATGTTGACGGTCTGCTCGTGGGGGTCGAAACCGTACCCGGAGCAATCCTTGATCTCGACGCTGTCGAGGGTGACGTTGGAGTCGTAGCCCGCTTCGCCTGGAATGTAGCCGTTGAACCAACCGTCGATCTTGCCCGTGGTGTTGTCACGGTTGCCGTCGATGGTGAGGTTGCTCACGCCAAAGTCGTGGGTTTGCTCGCCGTAGGCGGAGCGGATGACTCCGGTGATCTTGGTGTCGGAGCCGTCAGCCACCTTGACGGTGGTTGCGCCCATGCCGTCGCCGTACAGGTAGACGTTGCTCTTGAGCATCAGGCAGCCGTCGGAGGGTTCCTCACCTCCCGAAACGATATAAGTTCCGGTCGGCATGTACACCTGCCCCCCGCCTGCAGCGGCCGCCGCATTAATTGCATTTTGTATCGCCGCCGTGTCGTCAGTGATGCCATCTCCTTTGGCGCCAAAATTTTGTACATTGAAAATCATGAGTTTATCTCCGTATCAGGCGAAAACCTCGGTAGTGCCAATATTCAATCGACAGCTAAGGCTTTATGACCCAACGGAGCGCAAAAGTTGCGACCGCATATCGGGGAAGCGTCAAGAAAACAGAACCAACTGATTAGCGGTTATGAGATGTTTCGAAAAAATAACGTTTTGTTGACGCTCGCTCGGGTAGCGAGGTCGCAGTGGACCAGCCAAGGAGTTGGCGCAAAGCTGGGTGGGAGGTGCCTGGAGGATCCTGGGCGATTCAAGTGGGTTCTACGTCTTCGGGTCGACAGAAACGCGTCACAACCCATGACATTGATGTTTGAGCGTCAACTGCGGTTTTTGGGGATGGAATTGCCCATCCGCGAATTCCACCGATGATCGTTAAGAGTGGGCTACTGCTACATACATGATTTAGCTTATGGGCGATGACCGATGTTCATAAGCGGCTGTAACCCTGGGTTTTGAGACCCGTTAGCCCGAAACCGGGTTAGAGTGTTCATCAATCTCTGTTCATAAGGGACCCTCCACTCGATTCGCGTAGTTGCGCCAAAGGGTTCCAGCGAACGAACAGGGCAAAAAAACCGTATATCAATCGTTATGTGAAAAATGAATCGTCCGCTGTTTGTTTCTCTGGATGGGCCCAAGGGAGCCGGCAAAACCACACTGTTGGAGGCCGTCACGAAAGTACTGAGGGCAGGCAACAAAAAAGTGATCCGACTTTGCGAGAAAAAAAGCGATCCCTATAGGGGTGAAACAATGACCCTCGTGAACAAATTCGTCAGAAATCCCACCCGCGATTTGGAGTTGGAGGTTTGTGAGCGCTTTGCTGATAGCCGTACCTGGATTTCCCGGCACGTGCTGGCTAAACAGCCACCAGGCAGCATCATCTTGATCGATCGCTGGTACCCGTCTGATGCCGCGTTTCGCCGGATAGTCCCGTTTGCAGAGATTCTACAGTTGAACATTGATCGAAACGTGCGAGTGCCCGACCTGCATGTCGGGGTTGTCACCGCCCCTGAAATTTCATGGGCGAGGGCAGCGGCACGACGGCGTGGGCTGAGCAGTACCGTGATCCATAAGCTGGAAGAACATGTCGCTTGTACCAAGGCGTTCGAACGAGCGATTGCAGATCACGGCTGGGTTTTATGCCGCAATGAAGGAACGATCGAAGACGCAACGATGCAGGTGATTTCTGAGATCTATAGAGTCCTTCGATGCTAGCGAAGGCGCGCGAACCTTTAAGAAGCAAACGACTATGTATCTGGTATGTGGCGAAGCGCTTTTCGATTTCTTTAGTGAAAACGCCCCCGGAGCTCAAGCTTCAAAAATAAACTACAAGGCCATTTGAGCCTCGATTGATCTGCCCAGTAGGTCGGTGACAGGCTAGTGGCAAATCGAAAGCAAGCGGGCACGCTATCACCGAATTAACTGAATCTTATAGCGATGCCCTAACCACCAATGGACAATCAACGGGCTGGGTTCCCGATACGTCGAGGGTCTCGATCAGGTGCCGGGCAGCCTTGCGACCGATCTCGTAGTACGGTAGTTGCACCGTGGTCAGCGGCGGGATGAACAGCTCAGCAATACCGATCATGTTGTCGTAGCCGAGCACGGCGACATCGTCGGGAATTTTCAGGCCACGGCCCAACAACAGCTGATAGGCACAAAAAGCAATGCGGTCGTTGCCACAGATCAGAACATCGAACTGGGGACGACCTTCGATGATGTGCCGGTCGAGGATGGCTGCGGTTTCACCATAGGCATCATGATCGGAAAGGTCGTATTGCAGCAGTGCGTCAGGCGCCAGGCCGAATGCCTGACAGGCACGCTGCAGGCCTTTTTGTCGCAGGCCCCAGGCCAGGCTCTGTTTGGGCAGATTGATGCACAGAGGGCGTCGATAGCCTTGGCTCAACGCGTGATGTACGGCGCGATACTGCCCCGATTCGTCGTCCGGCACATAACTGACCAGGTGACTGTCATCGGCCAGGCAATTGGCGAGGACCAGGGGTTTGCTCTTCAAGCGCTCGGGAATGCTCACCTGGCGAAACCCCATGGCGCTGAAGATCAACCCGTCGGGACGGTGCGACAACATCAGGTCGATGTTCTGGTCGGTGGGCGGATTGCTCAACAGGTTGAGGATGAAGACATTCCAGCCGGCTTGCTGTGCGGTCTGTTCGATGGACAGCAACAGTTCGACCGCGAACGGAGTGGTCGCGGTGTCTAGCGCGAACACTCCGATGGTTCGCGACTGGAGGTTGTCGCCGCGCATCTTGCGCGCCGACAGGCTCGGTACGAATTGCAGCTCATCAATGGCGCGACGCACCCGCTGAAGGGTTTCGGGACTCAGTTTTTCCGGATTATTGAGCGCTCGAGAAACCGTCATCAGGGACACGCCGGCCAGCTGTGCAACATCTTTCACTGAAGTCATGCGAGATGAGACCGGTCAGGTTGACGCAGAATCATGACACAGGGCCCGGGCTTCTCGCGACTCGAATGACGCTGTTCATAGCCATCCAGAGCCGAGAGGCCATGCCTTGGGAATCGAGACACGCCCGCCACTTCCGCTGGCAAACAGCTTCACGCCCAGACTGTCGGGCCGCGGATAGAGGCGACTGCTGAGGCTGAAGTGCCCGTTTTCGTCGAACACCTCGATGGACGAGCGATCGAGGAACACACGCAGTGCCAGTCGCTCTTGTATCGGGTCTATCGACACGCTGCGCTGGCCTGTGACTTGCGCACCAGAGTGGCTGCGGTCAAGCACCAGACGCCGCAACGCCGCATCATAGTAGAGCAGGGTTTGTTCATGGTCATCGTCGCTGCAGCGCAACGCGATTCCCAGGTGGCCATCGGTGCAGCCGAGTAAATCCAGGTGCACATGGATTTCGAGCATATCGCCATTCACTTCCGGCACCCACCGGGTTCCCGATTCATACCACCAGGACGTGCCTGGCAATGGCGCTTTGCGCAGAGCGGTGAGCTCCCGTGCCGGATACACGCAAAGGCGATCGGCGCACAGTTCAAGTTCGCGCGGCAAACCGAGCATGCCGCACCAATGATGGGCCTGGCTCGGCATCGGGCTTTCCCACATGTCGAGCCATGCCCATACAAGGCGCCGACCATCGGCGGCCAATAGCGTTTGCGCGGCATAGAAATCATGGCCGTTATCCAACTCGATAAAAGGCCCGCCGGTGAAGTGCCATTCGCTGTCGAGTCGGCCCACTCGATAACCGGTCTGGTATTTGTTGAGCCGATCGTAACCCTGGGGTTGCATGCCCTGGGGGGAGTAAAGCAGCACATCGCGCCCGTTCAGTCGGAACAGATCCGGGCACTCCCACATATAGCCATCGCCCTCGCTGCCGCTGGACACATAATCAAGGAACTCCCAGGCGTGCAGATCCGTGGAACGGTATAGCGGCAGTAGCGGTTTATCACCCAGACGTGCACCGGCAATCAGGTACCAGCAGTCATCCTCCTGCCACACCTTGGGGTCGCGAAAGTGCATGATCGTGTCTTGCGGCGCGGTGTCGATGACGGCGCCATGCTTGACGAACCGGATGCCGTCGATGCTGGTGGCCAGGCACTGGACTTGACGGATCAAGCGTTCGTCACCCACTTCCCCCAGCCAGGTGTGTCCGGTGTAGATCAGTGCCAGGGTATCGCCACACACCACCGCGCTACCGGAAAAACATCCGTCACGGTCGAAGTCATCGCCTGGTGCCAGCGCAATGGGCAGGTGCTGCCAATGGACCAGATCAGCACTCTTGGCGTGGCCCCAATACATCGGGCCCCATTTCGCGTCGAAGGGGTAATGCTGATAGAAAACGTGATATTCACCACGAAAGTACACTACCCCGTTAGGGTCGTTCATCCAGCCCACTTGGGGGGCAAGATGATAACCAGGTCGATAATCCTCGATGACGCGAGACAGGCCGTCACTCAGCGCACGCTGCGCAAGGTCAAGGGTGCAAGGCATTGGATCGCTCGGGGTATTCAAAGACAAGGTCATAGGGCGCGTGCTCGTACCGGGCTTAGAGAGACACCATCCGGCAGGGTTTCAATGGCGTGTGGGTGGCGCTTCAAGGCCGTGCCGTCGGCGTCGAACAGGTGCAGATTGCCGAACTCCAGCTGCAGCTCGACCTGATCGCCCACCTGCCATCCGGCGTTGACCCCACAACGACAGATCAGTGGCTCGTCCTGACCTGTATCGAGGTGCACATAGGTTTCACTGCCCAGGTATTCGACCCCGGTCACGACGACGCCGGCAGTTCCCTGCGCCGCCTTGAGCGACACGTGTTCCGGGCGAATCCCCAGGCTCAGTGAGGCGTCCGCCGCCAGGTTCGAGCTGTCGAAGGGCAGGGAGGTCATACCCAGGACGGGAGTATCGACCAGGCTGGTTTCACCCGGGGCATGCAGGCGTGCCGCCAGAAAGTTCATTCTGGGTGAACCGAGAAAACCGGCGACAAAGCGGCTCGCCGGGCGCTCATAGAGTTCGCGCGGTGAGCCGACCTGCTCTACGCGACCGCCATTGAGCACAACAATTTTGTCGGCCAGGGTCATCGCTTCCACTTGATCGTGAGTGACGTAGATCATGGTCGAGCCCAGTCGATCATGCAGCCGGGCGATTTCGTTGCGCATCTGCACCCTCAAGGATGCATCCAGATTGGAGAGCGGCTCATCGAACAGCAAAATGTCCGGCTCACGCGCCATGGCTCTGCCCATTGCCACACGCTGGCGCTGCCCTCCAGACAGTTCTTTTGGCTTGCGTTGCAGCAGTTTGTCCAATTGAAGGATTTGCGCTGTTTTCAGCACGCGCTCACGCAGGCTGCTCTTTTCAGTCTTGGCCAGTTTGAGACCAAAGCTGATGTTGTCGTAGACGCTCATGTGCGGGTACAGCGCATAGGATTGAAATACCATGCCGACGCCACGCTCGCGCGGCTCCAGGTCGTTGACCCGACGCCCGTCGATCAGCAGGTCGCCGCCGCAGATCGAATCCAGTCCGGCGATCAGGCGCAGCAGGGTCGACTTGCCGCAGCCCGAAGGGCCGACGAACACCACGAATTCACCCGCCGCGATTTCCAGGCTGACGTCGCGAAGAATCCGCGCGCCGCCCAATTGTTTGTTCACGTTGTCCAGTTTCAATTTGATCACGATGCTGTTCCTTGTCTTTGTTGGGCATCAACCCTTTAACGCGCCGGCAGTGAGACCGGAAACTATTCGGCGCTGGAAGATCAGCACCAGAATCACCAGTGGGACAGTGACCAGCACCGATGCAGCCATCAATAATCCCCAAGGCAACTCATGGGGGCTGCCGCCGGAAATCAGGGCAATGGCCACCGGCACTGTGCGTTGCGTGTCGGTGAGGGTGAAGGTCAGGGCAAACAGGAACTCGTTCCATGCGGCGATGAAGGCCAACAAACCGGTGGTAACCAGCGCAGGCCAGAGCAGCGGCACCAGCACCCGGGTCAGTGTGACCCAGGGTGAAGCGCCATCCATGATGGCCGCTTCTTCCAGTTCATGTGGCAGTTGCCCCATGAATGTGGTCAGCACCCAGACGGTGAAGGGCAGGGTGAAAATCGTGTAGCTCAGGATCAATGCCCAGGACGTGTTGTACAGGCCCAGGGCACGGATCACTTCGAACAGACCCGACAGCACAGCGACCTGGGGAAACATCGACACACCAAGAACCAGCATCAACACCGTGCCACGCCCTCGGAACTTCACCCGGCCCAAGGCATAGGCGGCGGTCAGGCTGAGGAACAGCGCCAGTGTCACCACACACAGCGCCACCACCAGCGAATTACCGATAGCCCGCAGGAATGAGGCTTGATGGAGTACCGCCGCGTAGTTGGAGAAGTCGGGGTTGTCGATCCAGTAGCTCACCTCGAACAAGGCGCTGGACGGCTTCAGTGAAGTCACGATGGCGTAGTAGAAAGGGAAAACCGCATACAGCAGCAATACTCCGATCAGGCACCAGAACCCGAGGCGCAACAGTGCTTTTTTCAGTAGGCGCAGGTTCATGACCGGACCTCCAGTTGACGGCGTCCGAGGTAGAGATAAAGCATGGCGATGACCGCAACCACCAGAAACAGCAGCGTCGAGGCCGCGCTGCCGTAACCGACGTCCTGGAACTCCACCAGGTGCTGGCGGGCATACACCGACATGCTCATGGTGCTCGACGAGTTCGAGGTCAGCACATAGATCACATCGAATACCCGCAGCGAGTCGAGGATGCGGAAGATTGCCGCCACCAGCAGTGCGGGCATCAGCAGGGGAAGGGTGACACGCCAGAACACTTTCAGCGGATGAATGCCATCGACCCTCGCGGCTTCGTAGCAATCGCTCGGCAACATCTGCAAGGCCGCCAGCATCAGCAGCGTGACAAACGGCACGGTCTTCCAGACGTCGACGAGGATCACCGCCCACATCGACAGGTCCGCATCGGCCGTCCAGGCCAGGGGCGCGTCAATCAGGCCGAGGCTCAGCATCAGGTGATTGATGATGCCGAACTGGTCGTTAAGCATCCATGACCAGATCTTTGCCGAGACAATGGTCGGAATCGCCCAGGGAATCAGAATCAACGCCCGCACCAGGGAACGGCCGGTGAACTTGATGTTCAGCAGCAACGCCACCAGCAGTCCCAGTACGACTTCCAGTCCCACCGACACCACGGTGAAATGCAAGGTGTTGCGCACCGCGTTCCACCACTGAGGATCGACCAGGATGCCCGACCAGGTGGAACCGTTGTGAAACAGATAATTGCTCAGGCCGACGAAGGATCCGCCAGCGGTGTCCGACAGACTGGCGTCGGTCAGGCTGAACCAGAATGTACGCAGTAGCGGCCAGGCTGCCACCAGCGTCAGACACAACAGCATCGGTGTCAGAAACAGCCAGGCGGCGCGTACCCGGCGTCGTTGTACGGGCGTTTCCCTGGTGAGCAGAAGCTCGTCACAGGGGACATGGGTCGTAGAGACAGACATGGCGATTTTCTTCCTTGTGGCTTACCAGTTCCGGCGTTTGATGCGCGTGAGTTCGCTTTCCAGCTCGGCCAGCGCCTGATCCACAGGCAACTCGCCCGCCAGCACGCCATGCACTCGATCGAAGAACGCATTGGAGACTCGTGGATAGCGATCGGCAGTGATGGAGGCGGGGCGCATGACCCCATCGTTGAGAATGCTGTGCAGCTGAGCGTAATAAGGCATGGCCGCGAGCAATTCGGGGTCCTGATACAGCGACTCGATAACCGGGTTATAGGCGCCGATCAGGGCACGGCGTTTTTGCTCTTGGGCACGGGTCAGGTAGCTCACCAGCTCGGCGGCAAGTTTGGGATGGGCGCTGTAGCGCGATACCGCCAGGCCCCAGCCACCGAGGGTGGAGGCATGGCTGCCGGTCTCGCCGCCGCGGGGCAGGGGAGCGACCCCGACTTTGTCTTTTACCGCACTGTCCTGGCTTTGCACTAACGCCCAGACATAAGGCCAGTTACGCATGAACAGCGCATTGCCCGACTGGAATACGCCACGACCTTCTTCCTCGGTGTAGTTGAGTACGCCACGCGGGGAGATGTCTCCCACCCAGCTTTTCGCCAGGGTCAAAGCAGCTCTTGAAGCCTGACTGTTGACCACGATGTCGCCTTGCGGATTGACCAGCCCGCCTTGCGGTTGGCTGCTGATCCACTCCAGGGCATTACACGTCAGGCCCTCGTAGGCGCGCCCCTGAAAGATGTAACCCCACGCATTGGGGTTCCCGGCATTGCGCTCAGCCTGTTGAATATTCCTGGCGGTAGCAGTCATCTCCTCCCAGGTCTGGGGAACCTGCTGGTTGTACTTCTCGAGCAAGTCCTTGCGGTAATACAGCAGGCCCGAGTCGGTGAACCACGGCATCGTCACCAACCGTCCGTTCACCGTGGCGTTATCCACCTGTGCCTGGAAGTAGCCTTGGGTCGCGTTGGCAGGTAGCACCTCGCGCAGATCCATCAAGTGTTTGGCCAGCATCCCTGGCCACACCATATCGATTTGAATGATGTCGATGTCGCTGGATTGCGCACTGAGGATCTGTTGATAGAACGACAACCTCTCGGTCGCCGAGTTAGGGGTGGAAACCACCTCGACGTTGTTGCCGGTCTGTTTCGACCACGCCTCGACAGCCTCCTTGCAGAGCTGCAACTCCGCACCCACCGCACCACACGAGATCGTTAAGTCGGCTGCGCTCGAGAGGCATGGAAATCCGGCACAGAGGGTGACTAGTGCGGCTGGGAGGAGAGATTTTAGCTGTTTCATAAAGCCCTCTTTATTTTTGTTTTTAGAAAAGTTAACGTTAACATCGCCAAATGTAGCAGCGTATTTGCGATGAGGCATCCTTTTTTCGTCAATTTTGACAATTCACAATTGACGAAAAAAGGCCGTTCGCGGGAACAGAAAAATAAAAACAAAACAGGAAATTCACATGCAGAAAGCATCAAGCTGGCTACTCGCAGGCGTGCTCGGCACCTCGGCGGTAACCTCTCAGGCCGCGACTCTGGAAGAACGCATGGCCGCGTTTGAAGCCCGTACCAGCGCAGCGGAGAAGCGTGCGGCCGCAGCCGAACAGCAAACCCAGGCACTTGCCAGGGAATTGCAGCAGATCAAACTCGCCACTGCTCCCTTGCAGCCTGCCGCGTCTACTGCGGCAGTAATTTCGGCGCCCGCTTTGGATACCCGCCTGGCAAAACTCGAGGCCCGCCAGCAAAGCCTGGAGAAAGAAGGCAGTACCGGACACCTCACTGATGGGTTCAGCTTCAACGGCTACGCCCGCTCCGGATTGCTGATCAACGATCGGCTGGGGGGTGGTCGTGGCGGCCCTTATGAAACTCCTGCCGGTTCAGTCGGTGGTGCAGTCGGGCGACTCGGTAACGAAGACGACACCTACATGCGTATAGACCTGTCGAAAGAGATCTATGCGCAAAACGGCACCCGTTCCAAATTCACGGTCTCCATCGCCGACGGTGTGGAAAGTTCCAATGACTGGACGGCCGATGAAAGCAAACTGAACGTGCGCCAGGTCTTCACAGCGCTTGACCATCTCGCGGCATTCAAGGGCAATTCAGTGTTCGAGAACGCCACCCTGTGGGCAGGCAAGCGATTCGATAGAGATAATTTCGATATCCACTGGCTGGACTCGGACGTTGTCTATCTGGCCGGCACCGGGGGTGGAATCTACGATATGCAGATGAACAAGAATTGGCGTTCGAACTACTCTTTGATCGGGCGCAACTACGGGGATTTCAGTCAAGGCGATCTTAGTGCCGATGTGGAAAGCTACATCCTGACCTCCAACCAGTTCTTCGAGGATGGTCAGTGGCAGTGGATGTTCAATGCCATCGGCGCAAAGAAAAACGATTTCGCTACCCGAACCAATGCAGCGGGTTTGACGCCTGCGGATTCCGGCTTGCACAGCATGCTGGCCAATCACCAGAAAAACTTTTTCGGCAGGGAAGGCTTCTTCAAAACGGCGCTGCTCTATGGGCAAGGTCTGGGAGCTGAGGTCAAGAACGTCGGCTCGGATGGTGAACTGATCGACGATGCCCGCGCTCTGCGTCTGGCACTTTACGGTGAGACACCCCTTGCGCCTGACTGGCGTATCGGCCCCAGCTTGCTGGCCGAACAGAGCAAGGATAGATACGTCAAGGGTGACGACTACCGCTGGCTGACCCTGAACGTGCGTTTGGCCAATAAAATCAACAGCAATTTCGAGATGGCCTACGAAATAAGCTGGCAAACCATGAACCTCGATCCGAAGGACTATCTACAACGTAATGCGGTCGACGGTAACTTTTGGAAATTCACTGTCGCCCCGACATTTAAACCCGAGGTTGGAGATCTTCTTACACGTCCCGAATTGCGAGTGTTCGCAAGCTTCATGAACTGGTCTTCGGATCTGGACAGATTCAGTACCACAGACTCCTTTGGCATGACGGACTTCAAAGCCGGAGGTGTATGGCAATACGGCATACAAATGGAAACCTGGTTTTAATATTCAAGCGCGTTCGGCCAACATCTGCTTTTAGGTTGGCCATGAGAACTTCTCTAACTTCAACAAACCCTGCCTTTCATCAAAACGCATTGAGTCAGTGATTACCGGTCGAATCTGATCAGCCAGCAGTTCCCTACGACAAAAAATTGAGGAAATGACGATGGTATTGCCTCGCGCAGTAGTGTTTGGCGAAGCCTTGACCGATCTTGTCCAAGGCACTCCTGGACAGTGGAAGGGCTACCCGGGTGGTGCTCCCTGGAACGTTGCACGAGCGCTAAGTCGCTTGGGTGTCAGCAGCGCTTTTGCTGGGGCGGTGAGCATGGATTCACTGGGTGACGAGATAGTTTCACAGTCGGAAGCGGCAGCATTGGATATGAGGTTTATCCAACGGGTAGACCGAGATCCTTTGGTCGCCATCGTTCCATCGAGCCGTCCTCCAAGGTATTTTTTTGCTGGAGATGCCGATCTGTTTTTTGATCCGGATCTGATGCCCGATGGATGGATCAACCATGCAGAGCTGTATCATTTCAGCTGCATCAGTTTGGCTCGACAGCCACTCGCAGACAGGCTGGTTAAAATTGCTCAGCAGGCCAAAGAAGCCGGTAAACGGATTAGCTATGATCCGAACTGGCGCAATTTAATGGATAGCCATTATCGGGAGCAGACCTTCCCTACGATGACCACCCTTGCTGACATGATCAAGCTTTCCGACGAAGACCTTCGGCAAGTTTATCCAGGGCTGACAGAACACCAGGCAATGGATGAACTTCGCGCTCTTAATCCTCAGGCGCAGATCCTTTTTACCCGAGGGGAACACGGGATGGTTCTCCACACCCCGGACAGCCAACTCGATCAGCCGGCTATTGCCGTGAAGGTAGAGGACACGGTTGGAGCAGGAGACGCGTGTATGGCTGGTTGGCTGGCTGCGGAGTTGTTGGGGATCGCGGACTTGAGAGAGCGCCTGCAATTTTCAGCGGCTTGCGCATCCATATCTTGCCGCCATGCCGGAGCCCATGCTCCAGCGCTAGCTGACGTGGAAGGTTTGCTGCAGCGGCTAACATTGGCAAACCCAGGGGATTGCTGATCCGTGTAAATCTATCGCTACCACCTTGTGTTGGCAGTCAAATGCTCTAGTGCGCAGCTTTGGCCAATCGCTGTCGCAAAACTGCAATGTTGCCGTCATAGAATTGACATGACTTCTTACACACTTCAGCCGGCCTTTGGCCTTTTTCATGGATGAGCAAGCCCTATGCGTCGTGTCATATTCAATCAGAAAGGGGGCGTTGGGAAATCCAGCATTGCCTGCAACCTTGCCGCCGTGAGTGCTGCCGAAGGTTACCGAACGCTGCTGGTAGATCTCGACCCCCAGGCAAACTCGACTCACTACCTCACGGGCTTGACCGACGAGCACATTCCCGCAGGCATAGCGGACTTCTTCAAACAAACACTGTCCAGTGGCTTTGAAGGCAGAAGGAATCGAGTGGCCATCACCGAGACCCTTTACGACAACCTTCACCTGGTGACTGCTAGCTCTGAACTGTCAGACCTCCAGTCAAAACTCGAGAGCAGGTTCAAGATCAACAAGCTGCGCAAGTTGCTGGTAGAGCTGTCCGAGGACTATGAGCGCATCTATATCGATACGCCTCCGTCGCTGAATTTCTACACATTCAGCGCGCTGGTGGCTGCAGATCGATTGCTGATTCCATTCGATTGCGACAGCTTTTCTCGCCAGGCGATGTACCGTGTTATCGCACAGGTAGAAGAACTACGTCTTGATCACAATGAATCACTGAAAGTGGAAGGGGTGGTGGTCAACCAGTTCGCCGGGTATACCGGCCTACACCAATCTCTCGTGAATGAGTTGCTGGCCGAAGGTTTGCCAGTGCTACCGGTCTATCTGAGCAGCTCCGTCAAGATGCGCGAATCTCACGAAATGTCAGTTCCCATCGTCCATTTGGCCCCGCGACATAAGCTTTCGCTGGAGTTTGTTGGCTTGCTGGACGCCCTGGAGCGGGCCGCTTAGCTTCATCGCGGATGGGCTGTTACAAGTGTAATCGTCCCCTCAGGGGTGTCACTCCAGCTAGTGTCAAACCAGCCAGGGTCGATGATTCAAAACCAGTTCGTACAGCTGAAACACTAACGAAACATTCCGGCCATATGATTCGCACCACCGAAACCAGGGAGGGTTGGAGATGAATCGGCCATCAAGAAGCATGCGCAAACTGCTCGATTCCGTTGCCACCAACAATGAGGCAGCGGCGCTTGATGTGATGCGTGCTGCAGAGCAGCTCCAGGATGAGGTGTTGCGCCAACGATTACTGAACTTGATTCATCGGCTCAACCAAGACGCCAATGACTTGCGAATGGCGCGGGACGATATCCAAGGCGGGGCCATCAAGCTCGCGTGACTTACCTCTGCCTGGTGGAGAAAATCGCTGGCATTTGGAGCCCTTTATAAATGGCGAGAAACCTGAATCCAGAGGTAAGTATCAAAGCGATCCAACCAGCGATCCGGATTGACGGAAATGTATCGCGCAGCAAGACATACAAGGTGCACCCCAGCAGGACTGGCGTGGCGTAGATCTCACGTGACATCAACAACGAGGCCCTGCCGGCTAGCACATCACGCGCTATGCCGCCTCCAATACTGGTCAGCACGCCCATCATCACTGCCAAAGGTGCACCAAGCTGTAATGCCATCACTTTCTCAGTAGCGACTAATCCGAACAGTGCGGCCGCAAAACCATCGAGATACAGCAATAGCTGATAGCGTTTGTGCAATCTATTGGTGAGAAAAAATGCCAGTAGTGAGGTAACCAATGCGACCCAGATGTAGTTGAAGTCTGCAATCCAGAAAATCGGTTGATCCAGCAGTAGGTCTCGAATGGTGCCACCACCAATAGCAGTGATGATGCCCAGCACTACGGCCCCGAACAGATCGACACCTACCTTTTGGATAGCTAACAATCCGGTAATGGCAAACACGGCGGTGCCCAACATTTGCTGAAAATAAAGCATCCGTTACTCCGTTCTCAGGTTGTCCAATAAGTGAACGATGGCGATGTGGGGAATGCAGGCGCGCGCCATCTGCAAGGCATCGTCGTTGGCCTGGCAATGCGGGTTGTAAATGTAGGTGGTGCTTCACCCACCGGAAGTCTAGTGGGTTCGTGCCCTTCCCACATCGGAGACTGCATTGAGGTGGAGGAGAGGGGAGTGCTCGCGAGTGGGGTGTTCAGGATCGCGGGTAACGAGACGACAGGCTTTTTTCAGACCTGTTGAGTGACTGTGCGGAGTTGATGATATGAAATTGTTCAGGCCGTTGCTTCAGCGGCCCGTAGCCTTGCTGTGGGGAGGGTTGGCGCTTTCTTCGATCGGTGACGAACTCTTCGCGATTGCCATCGCCTGGATGGCGGTGCAGATCGCCGGAACCGATGCAAGCTGGCTCAGTGCTTTACGCGGTGCTGCCGCGTTGGCAGGTGCTTTGCTGGGCGGAATATGGGCTGAGCGCTGGGACCACCGTCGCACGATGATCGGCGCCGACCTGGCGCGGGCCGGGCTTGCCTTGATTCCGGTGCTTGCTTGGGGATTCGGCATCATGAGTCTGTGGATGCTGGCGGTGCCGCTCATGCTCATGATGATCGTCAACTCGTTGTTCGAGCCGGCGCTGCGCGCCAGTCTTCCGTGGATTGCCGCGGCGCCGGACCAGCTGCAATCGGTCAATGCGCTGTTCGATGCGATCATCCGGGTCGCCCGGGTGATCGGGCCAATGCTGGCAGCGGCGATTACGCTGCTGATCCCGATCGAGCATCTATTTACCCTGAATAGCATCACCTTCCTGATCTCCGCGTGGGCGGTCATGAAGTTGGGCAAGGCGTTGCCGCGCCAACCTGTCAAGGCAACAAGCCGGCGTGCCGGATTTACCGCCGGTTGGAGAAGTCTTGCGGGACGCAGCCAGATGCAGGCGGTGTATGTGTGTGCGGGACTGGGCAATGTTGCCTGGAGTGTGGGGATATCGATCGGCATGGCGCTGGCAGTCGTCAAATACGATATCCAGGGATTCGGGGTACAGGGGTTTGCTGCCTACGGCCTGATCATGGGGGCTTACGGGGCAGGGAACCTGATCTCCATTTTTGTTGTGGGCAATCTGCAGATCCGTCGCTTGTATCACGGGTTTACCTTCGGTTCCGTGGTTAACGGCCTGGGCATCGCGATCATCGGTGCGGCGGTGCTGTACCTGCCACCGGAACACGTCCTCACGGGGATGATGGTCGGCGCAAGTCTTGCGGCACTCGGCGGGCCACTGATCGACATATCCTTCATTCTGCTGATTCAAACCCGGTTCAGACAAAGCGAAATCGCCGGGCTGGCACGGCTGCGTTTTGCGGCGCTGGGCGCGTCGATTCTGATTGCCGGTGCCTGCGGTGCTGCGCTGTATGCCCGCTTTGAAACCGGCCTGGTTATTGTCGGTGCCGGGATTTTCGAAGTGATCGTGGGGGCAATTGTGCTGCTAGCCCCCAAGGATAAAGTCCATGGCAAGATCCGTTTCAATTCAGGATTGTCGAAGTTCAGCGAGATATACGTGGCGTCGGCAGCGACCAATCGCTGAGCCGCTGCCTCAATCTTGTCGGGAGCAGTGGCTTGATGAACGGCTAACGCTTCCATGCCCCGGTGTTCACCAGATTCGCCGGCCGCTCACCCGCCAGCGCCGCCAGCAGATTATCCAGCGCGCACCTGGCCATCGCCTCCCGTGTTTCATGTGTCGCCGAGCCGATGTGCGGTGTCGCCACCACATTACTCAACTGCAACAGCGGCGAATCCGGATTCAGCGGCTCACGCTCGAACACATCCAGCCCGGCCGCGCGAATCTGTCCTCGGCGCAATGCGTCGATTAACGCGGTTTCGTCCACCACCTTGCCCCGGGAAATGTTGATGAAGATGCTTTCCGGGCGCATCAAAGCAAACTCATCGGTGCCGATCAGCCCCTCGGTTTGCGCAGTCAGCGGCAAGGTCAGACAAATGAAATCCGCCTGCTGCAACAGGTCGTTCAAGCTGCGGTATTGCGCATCGAAGCGCTGCTCGACCGCCGGTTTGGGCGAGTGGCTGTGGTAGATCACTGGCATGCCGAAGCCGAAATGCCCGCGCTGGGCCAGTGCCTCGCCAATGCGGCCCATGCCGATGATGCCCAGGGTTTTACCGTGCACGTCGATGCCGAAATGTGCGGGGCCGATATTGCGCTGCCAACCGCCTGTGCGCACCAGGTTCGCCAGTTCCACCACCCGCCGGGCCGTTGCCAGGATCAGCGCGAAACCGGTGTCGGCGGTGGTTTCGGTCAGCACATCCGGCGTATTGGTCAGCAGGATGCGCCGCTCGGTCAGGTAATCGATGTCATAGTTGTCGACCCCCACCGACACGCTGGCGACGGCTTCAAGGTTCGGTGCCAGGTCGAGCAGTCCGGCATCCAGCTTCAGGCTTGCACCGAGCAAGCCATGGGCACGGGGCAGGGCATCACGCAGTCTCGCCAGGCCCTCGGCGTCGAGGCTGTCGATCACTGTTACCTCGGTCTGCTCTTGCAAGCGAGCCATTAGCGGCGACGAGAGTTTCTTGTATAGAACGACCTGCTTTTTCATGGTGGTTATCTCAACATCGATTCAAGAGTGTGCAGTGGCGGTGCGCGCTACTGTGGGCCGCTCGCGGTCACTGGCGCCGGGTTTTAGGAACATCGTCAGCACCACCGAAAGCATCAGCGCACCGCTCATCAACAAGTACGACGCGCCGGGCGAACCGGTGGAGCTGTTCAGGTAACCGACCAGATAAGAACCGCCGAACGAACCCAGCGCGCCCATGCTGTTGATCAACGCCATGGCACCACCCGCCACGTTGGCCGGGAGGATTTCCGGAATGATTGCGAAGAACGGCCCGTAAGGCGCGTACATGCAGGCCCCGGCAATTACCAGCAAGGTGTAGGACCACCAGAAATGTTCAGCGCCCAATGCGTACGAGCCGTAGAAGGCAATCGAAGCAATCAGCAGAGGCGGCCAGACGAAACGTTTACGTTTTTGCAGCTTGTCCGAACCCCAGGACACCAGCAGCATGCCAATCACGGCCGCGAGGTACGGCAGCGCCGACAGCCAGCCGGCCTGGACCATGTCCATCTGCGCGCCGGCCTTGAGGATCGACGGCAGCCACAACACGAAACCGTACACGCCAATGCTCCAGCAGAAAAACTGCAGGGCCAGGATGATCACTTTGGGTGAGCGGAACGCTTCGGCGTAGTTCTTCACGGCCTTGATGCCGACCTGTTCGGCGGCCAGTGCGCTTTCCAGGTCCTGTTTTTCCTGATCGTTGAGCCACTTGGCTTGTGATGGACGATCATCGGCCAGACGCCACCAGATGAATGCCCACAACACCGCTGGCAAACCTTCGACGATGAACATCCAGCGCCAGCTGTAATGCTGCACCAGATAGCCCGAGACCACCGACATCCACAGCATGGTCACCGGGTTGCCGAGGATCAGAAAGGTGTTGGCCCGCGAGCGTTCGGCGCGGGTGAACCAGTGGCACAGGTAGATCAGCATTGCCGGCATCACTGCCGCTTCGACCACGCCAAGCATGAAGCGAATGACGATCAGCCAGTAGGCATTGGAGACAATCCCGGTCAACGTCGCCAGGCTGCCCCAGAGGATCAGACTGACGAAAATCAGCTTCTTCACACTGTGTTTCTGCGCGTAGATCGCGCCGGGTACCTGGAAGAAAAAGTAGCCGAGGAAGAACAGCGCGCCGAGCATCGACGACAGCCCTGGTGTGATCATCAGGTCCGCCGCCATGCCGGACGCGGCGGCGAATCCATAGTTGGCGCGATCCAGATACGCCAGGCTATAGGTGATGAACACGATGGGCATGATGTACCACCAGCGGCGGGTGGCGAGCGTTGCGGTTTTCATGGTGGTGCTCCTGAGCTTGTTGTTTTTGTCGCAGCAGGTAACGGTTTAAATCTTCGGTGCCTTTACTGGCCTCATCGCGAGCAAGCTCGCTCCCACAAGGGATCTAGGTTCGACACATATCCCCTGTGGGAGCGAGCTTGCTCGCGATGGCGGCCTCAAATTCGCTGGCCATTTCGGCGCGGGTCGGCAACCCCTCCATATCCCCCCGACTCTGCACCGCACGGCTGCCAATCCAGTTGGCGCGTTTCACGGCCTCGACAACGCTTTGGTTTTCCAACAGCGCGCTGATCATGCCGACGGCAAAACCATCGCCGGCACCCACCGTATCGACCACTGTTTGCACCGGTACGCCAGCCACGAAACCTTGATCAAGATGTGTGCGGTAGTAAGCCCCGTGTGGGCCAAGCTTGATCGCCACGGCTTCGGCGCCCTGGTCGAGGTAGAAGGCGGCGATGTCGGCCGGGTCTTCGAAACCGCTCAGCAAGCGACCTTCGCTCAACCCCGGCAGGACCCAATGGGCGAGGGCGGCGAGGCGGTTGATCTCGGTGATCATTTGTCGTTCGCTGGCCCACAGGCTCGGGCGCAGGTTCGGGTCGAAGGACACACTGCGCCCGGCCTCGCGCATGCGGGTCATCAACTCGAACGACATCTGCCGCGCCGACTCCGACAGAGCCGGGGGAATGCCGGTGGCGTGCAGGTGTCGGGCCTTGAGCAATTCGGGCACGATCGAGTGCGGCGACAGGTGACTGGCCGCCGAACCACGGCGGAAGTACTCGACCACCGGATCGCTGCCGTCGTCGGTGCGGGACTTGAGTTGAAAACCGGTCGGGTGGGCGGTGTCGATGTCGACGTGGCGGCAATCC
Organism: Pseudomonas sp. S2_F07; assembly: GCF_054668325.1. NCBI lineage: Bacteria > Pseudomonadati > Pseudomonadota > Gammaproteobacteria > Pseudomonadales > Pseudomonadaceae > Pseudomonas > Pseudomonas sp. S2_F07. The sequence continues at coordinate 700,084 of NZ_CP162758.1, read as the reverse complement.
AGGCCTTGTTTTTCCAGGGTGTCGACCACAAACCGGCCCAACGAATCGGCACCGACACGGCTCAGCCATGCCACGTTGAAGCCCAGTCGGGAAAGGCCAATGGCGACGTTGCTGTCAGCCCCGGCAATGCGTTTGTGGAAAGCGCCGACGCTGGCCAGATCGCCAGCCTGTTCGGCGACGAACATCGCCATGGTCTCGCCGAAGGACAGAATATCGATCTCAGACATGAGCACTCTCCAGCTGCGATTGGCCGAGGTGGGCGAGGGCAGCGACGTGCTCGGTGGTCAGTTGCACCAGGTCATCGCCTTGCAGCGGATATTCCGCGGCCCGCATAACGCCTTGGGCCATGTGCCGCAGCAGGTGTTCCCACTGTTGAAAATCGCTGGCAGCGGGTGGGATGGCCACCAGCTTGCCGTCGGCGCGGCGGGTCACCGCTTTGCAGTGCACGTAACCGACGTGACGCCCGAGCAAGCGCGCGGCGCTGGCGGCAGACTGGTCCTGCCAGTGCCAATTGCCGATATCGAAGGTCATCTTTATCGGCAAGTTGTGCTGCTCGACGTCCGCGAAAAAACGCTGGAAGGGTTCAATGCGGCCGCCGTGCAGGGTCTGGTCGTTTTCCACCAGCAACTGCACGGCGCTTTTGCCCAGCACACGGGCGAGGGTTTGCAGATCGCTGTTGTCGGTGAAATAGCCCAGCGACACCTTCAGCCATTTGGCGCCGAATGCCTGGGCGCGTTGCAGGGCCGTGATCAGTTCGGCGTTGGGTTTGGATTGCCCGGCCAGCCATAGCTCCATGGGCGACGAATACACGCTCTGCAGGCCTTCTGCTTGTGTGGCATCGGCCAGTTGAGCGGGATCTTCGATGGTCAGTAACTCTTCGCGCCACTCAATGCGCGTGGCGCCGGCGGCGGCGAGAATCTCGATGAAGCTGCCCTGGCCGCGTTGACGCACAAGGTCGGCGCCGTAGCTGGAAAGGCTGATGGAAACGGCTGGTCTATTCATTGTTTTTCTACCTCTGAAACCGGTTTCATTTTTGTTCAAAAAAATTTTTAGTGCTACTTGGGGCCTCTTCGCGAGCAGGCCTTAACATTCAACGCAAATTCCCACGGGTCGACCCCCGCACAATCAGCCGCGCCGAAAAATCCAGCGTCCGCACCGCCCCGTCATCCCCGCGCAGCCGCTTGAGCAGGCACTCAAAAGCACTGGCGCCCATCTCGGTGGTCGGCTGTGCGAGGGCGGTAATGCCGCTGCCCACCAGCGGGTACCAATCCAGGTCATCGAGGGCAATCAAGCCCACGTCATCGAACAGGTTGCACTTGAGTTCACGCAACGCATGGGTGCTGGCGAGCGCGGCAATCCCGTTCGCGCAAAACAGCGTCTTCGGGCCGGGGCCAGGCGTGTCGAGGAAGGATTTCAATTGTGCGGTCAGTTCGCTGCCTGTTTCGATGTGCGTGCCGCGAAGCGCCGGGCGTTGCTCGATTTGTGCCTTGAAGCTGCTGACCCGCTCAATTCGCGAACTGGTGCCATCAAGCGGCTCAGTCACCAGCAACACATCGCAATAACCGCGTTCTTCAAGGTGGTTAAGGGCCATGTCGATGGCCTGCGGGTTGTTCAGCCCGACCATATCGCTTTCAAGGTGCTCCACCTTGCGATCCACCAGTACCAGGGGCATTTCCCGGTGCAGTTCGTGCAACTCGTCACGATGATGACCGAGGGTGTTCACGATCAAGCCTTCGATGTTGTACGAGCGCAGCAGGGCCAGGTGCTGGCGTTCTTGCTCGTCGTCGCGGTCGGTGTTGCACACCACCAGGCTATAGCCGTGCTGACGGCAGGCGGTTTCCACCCCGTGCATCACGGCAATTGAATAAGGGTTGCGGATATCGGCCACCAGCATGCCGATCAGGCGAGTGCGCCCGCGTTTCAGGCCACGGGCCATCTGGTTCGGGCGATAGCCGAGTTCGGCAATTGCCTGTTCGATGCGCTGGGCAATGGCATCGGAAAGCAGGGCGCGATCATCGCCAATGAACCGCGAAACGCTGGCCTTGGAGACCTTGGCGTGTTCGGCCACGTCGAGCATGGTCACGCGGCTGCGCTGGGCGGCGGAGAAATCGTTCACGGTCTGAAACCTTCTTATTGGATTTATAAGGTCGGGTGCTTCGTGAGATAGCACTGAAACCGGTTTCAGGAAACACCAAAAGCCAATTCGCCGTCAAGCCCCGGATGGTTGATTGTCGAACAATGAGCGACAAATGATATTGCATTTAACATAATATACATTATGCGTAATATCATACGCGGAGTTGGGAGCGCCTGGTGGTCAGGTTTGAAGCCAGGCTCAGGCCTCGATCACTCTGCTGCAGTTCATGCCTGCACCTCAATCAGGTAATCCAGGACCGAACGGATCGTGAGAACCTTGCACCTTGAATAGCCAACCATATTGGCCAGAGTCCACCGCAGCTCCTCATCAGTACCGGATCGGAAAATTTCCAGCTGCTCGACTCATACGGATACCGGCTGTTGGTGAACACGTCGCGGTATCTCTCGAAGGAATCTTCCTGGCTGTCCAGGGCCAAGCCGCTACGAATCGGTTCGGGCATCGCATGGAACAACGTCAATAGATCGTGCTTATGCCGCGGCCAACGCTAGACGTCGAGTTTGTAGATCTCGCCGGATGTGCCTTGATGCTGGTCAGGCACGGAAATAAAGCTCTTGAGCAGGGTTTCCATGTCAATCGCCGCATCGACCTGGGCAACGTGCGGTAGGTTCTGCACATCCAGAATCTCAGCGGCTTTCAGGTAATTGTGAGCGCATTAAAGCATCCAGCTTGGAAAATGAGCCATTGCATACTCCTTTGAGTGGCCACCGCAGATGGCTGTAGCCCTTTATTTACGGGGCTTGTTACCGAATACACGTATGTTTGAAAGATACAGCACATATTTGGAAGATAGCGAATAAGGATGAGCTGCCTCTGGATCATCTGGTCAACTCCCCTCCTTCATTAATAACCAGAAATTATAACTAAACTAAATGGTTGTTTAGTTTAGCTAAGTTATAGGTCAGTATCGATGGTATTCGACTGGAGCTTCCACTCTTCCCCTCCCTCACTAATAGCCTTTAGACCGATCAACCACATTCAACAGGGGCATTCCCTCACGCTCTCTTCGGAGATTCTCAACTATCACTGCCACACCCCCCTCAATCTGCACATCGCTTGCAACATGAGGGGTCAGGAGCACTCGAGGGTGTTTCCAAAGTGGGTTGTCTTGAGAAGGAGGTTCTTGTACCAGGACATCCAGTATGGCTCCTCCCATACGGCCTTCATCCAACGCTGAAAGCAAAGCCGTTTCTATAACGTGGGCGCCACGCCCCACGTTAATCAGTCCAGCTCCATGAGGCAGGCAATCGAGCCTCGCAGCATTGAGTATCCCGTCTGTTTCGGGGGTCAGTGGCAACATGTTCACAAGGATATCGCACTGCCCTAAAAACGCCTCGAGTTCGTCCGGGCCGACGTAACAGTGGCCACCTGGCACCTCCTTCAAAGAGCGATTCCAGCCACTGAGCTGAAAACCTAATGGCTGAAGGCGATCAAGCGCGGCGCGTCCGAGATTGCCAACCCCCATGACACCAACACGCCGCTGTGAAGCATGCACGATTGGTCGAGGTTGCCAGCGACCACTTCGCTGGTCCTCTTGGTAAGCGAGGATTTCTCGATGCAAGGCAAGAACACCAAACAGAACATATTCGGCCATGATGTCAGCCATCGAGCTGTCTACCAGTCTTATTAGCGACACGTTAGCAGGCAAACGAGCCAGATCGAACTGATCAACTCCAGCCCCTGCAGCGTAGAGAAGCCGAAGATTACCAAACTGTTCCACCAGGTTGGTTAGAGGCTCCCAAGCCAGGATGTAGTGCACCCCTGCCGGGTTACCGATATCAGGCCATTGGCGGAACTCTAGTTGTGGGGCGAGCGTTGCCAGGCAATCTCGCCATTTCTGCGCATCGGCGGGGTCGGCCATATACAGGATGCACATAGAAAACTCCCTATTCGACTTTCAGGTGCGCATAGCTATCAACGAAACGCTTAAATTTGTGTTTACCACAAGTGTACGCTTCGTACTTCGCGGGTAGCGCTTCACTCACACAGGTTGGCACAGGCTCAACAATTGCATCAAAATCCAAATCAATAAAGAAAGGAATTGAATAGCGCTCTAAACCGCTAGTATTTATGACGCGATGCATTGTCGAGGTGTAGCGATCGTTGGTGAGGGTTTGAACCAGATCACCAATGTTGACGATAAAAGTGCCTTCAACGGGTGGGGCAGTAACCCACTCCCCTGCACGGTTCTTGACTTGTAAACCGCCAACTGTGTCTTGAGACAGGACTGTCAGGAAGCCGTAATCCGTGTGAGCACCAATACCGATCTCTTCCAGGGAGACCTTTCCTATCTGAGGCGGATAACGCAAAACGCGCTGAATAGTGATGGGCTTGCGTTGGCGTTGTTCAAAATAATTTTGCGGCAAATCCAGACTCAGCGCGATGCCGCCGATGAGCGTTCTCGCAAGCGCCAATACAGCTGAATGATAAGCCTCGGCAACCGTGTCGAATTGCGGCAGCCCGGCCGGCATTTGATTAGGGCCAAAAAACGGAGAAACTTCATCGTAATGGGCGCCGTAATCAAAGCACTCTTTGAAATCGCGCGTATTGGCTGGATCTACGTTTTCCGCATACATCGGGATGTAACCACGTAGCGTAAGCCCAGAGTTCACGATATTAAGTGAGTTCTTCTCGTCGGCTGGAAGCTTGAAAAAAAGTTTGGTGAGCCTGTACATCTCGTCTATCAGTTGCTGCGAAACACCATGGTTTTTTATATAAAAAAACCCCACCTTTTCGCACGCTTCACCTATCTGGCTTGCCACCCGCAGCGGATTTTCGCCGTTTATGAGTGGCGAAATATCTATGACCGGGATTTCAGTGAAGGCAGTTTGTTTGCTGGCCAAACGAATATCAAATAACTCAGTCACGCTTCTCTCCTTTCTAAATGGATGACAGACGCGGACGAGCGACATTCGTCCTTGTTTGGGCGGATGTTAATCCTGGTTTTTTTGGCACGCAAGCAAAATGTACACCTGTGTCACCAATCGTTGACACAGGTGTACATTTATCCTAATTTTAAGTCACCGAGCCTGATGAGGCCCACTTTGGAGCGCACCACGATGTCCAGCGATCCCTTGCTGCAACCCTATAAAATCAAAAACCTGACCCTCAGAAACCGGATCATGACCACCTCCCATGAACCGGCCTACCCTGTGGACGGTATGCCCAAGGATCTCTATCGCGCCTACCACGTGGAGCGCGCCAAAGCCGGTGTCGCCCTGACCATGACCGCCGGTTCCGCTGCCGTATCCCGAGACAGCCCGCCGGTGTTCAACAATGTGCTTGCCTACAAGGACGAAGTAGTTGGATGGTTGAAGGACCTGACCGATGAATGCCACGAACATGGCGCGGCAGTGATGATCCAGTTGACCCACCTGGGCCGCCGTACCCGCTGGGACAAGGCCGATTGGTTGCCGGTGGTGTCGCCGTCACACCGCCGCGAGGCGTCGCACCGCTCCTTCCCGAAGAAAATGGAGGAATGGGACATTGAGCGGATCATCAAGGACTATGTAGACGCCGCGGAGCGCATGAAGGCGGCAGGTCTCGATGGTCTGGAGCTTCAGGCCTACGGGCATTTGATGGATCAATTCTGGTCGCCGTTGACCAATGACCTCGACGGCCCTTACGGCGGGTCGCTGGAAAACCGCATGCGCTTTACCTTCGACATCCTGCGTGGCATCCGCCAGCGGGTAGGCGAAGATTTTCTGCTGGGAGTTCGCTACACCGGTGATGAAGAACTGCCCGGCGGCTTCACTGCCAGCGAGGGCATGCAGGTTTCTCACATGCTCAAGGACAGCGGACTGGTCGACTTCCTGAACGTCGTACGCGGTCACATCGATACGGATGCAGGGCTGACCGATGTCATCCCGATTCAGGGTATGCGCAACTCGCCCCATCTCGACTTCGCTGGCGAGATCCGCTCGTCTACGGGCTTTCCGACCTTCCACGCGGCGAAGATTCCCGACGTGGCCACCGCGCGCTACGCGATCGCCTCGGGCAAAGTGGACATGGTGGGCATGACCCGCGCGCATATGACCGATCCGCACATCGTGCGCAAAATCATCGAGAAGCGCGAAGAAGACATTCGCCCTTGCGTGGGCGCCAACTATTGCCTGGATCGCATCTATCAGGGCGGCGCGGCCTACTGCATCCACAACGCCGCGACGGGGCGGGAAACCACCATGCCTCATGACATTCCCAAAGCGGCGGTCAAGCGCAAGGTGTTGGTGGTCGGAACCGGCCCTGCCGGGCTGGAAGCGGCGCGGGTCGCCGGTGAGCGCGGCCATGACGTGACGGTGCTTGAAGCGGCTGATCAACCTGGTGGGCAAATTCGTCTGACTGCGCTGAGCGAGCGTCGTCGCGAGATGATCAGCATCATTGATTGGCGGATGGCACAATGCGAACGGCTGGGGGTGAAGTTTCACTTCAATACCTGGGCCGAAGCCGACACCGTGCAATCCTTCGAGCCAGACGTGGTTATTGTCGCGACCGGCGGCCTGCCGGATACCGAGGTGCTCAGCAAAGGCAACGAACTCGTGGTTTCAACCTGGGACATCATTTCCGGCGACATCAAGCCCGGTCGCAACGTACTGATCTTCGACGATGCGGGGGATCATGCTGCACTGCAGGCTGCCGAGGTGATCGCACAAAGCGGTGCGACCGTGGAGATCGTCACCCCTGACCGCTCGTTTGCACCTGAAGTCATGGCCATGAACCTGGTGCCCTACATGCGCAGCCTGCAGGATCTGGACGTCACCTTCACCGTGACCTACCGGGTCGATACAGTGGAAAAACGTGATGGCGGGCTCGTTGCAACCTTTGGCAGCGATTACGGACAGGTTCACAAGCAGCGCGTGGTCGATCAGGTGGTCGTCAACCACGGCACGCTTCCGCTGGATGACTTGTACTTCGAGCTGCGTCCTCTCTCCACCAATGGCGGCGCGGTAGAGCAGCATGACCTGATCGCTGGCACGGCACAGAACATCGTCACTCATCCCGAAGGACGCTTCCAACTGTTCCGGATCGGCGACGCCGTGTCTGCTCGCAACACCCACGCGGCCATCTACGACGCTTTGCGCCTGGTGAAGGAAATCTGAACCCCTGGCACGTCTGGTGCGGTCAAGGGACGCACGGAGCTTCCCATGACGCCTTCGGCAGTGAAGGCCCTTCACGGCCCTTCACTGTTATCCCCTGCCCTGCTACATTCCCCGCCGCGCAACCTCAGCGCCTGCATTGACTGCCCGCCCCACAATGAATTCGATGCCCTGATCGGCCATCGACTGCAGCGCTGCTGCCGTCACGCCACGATAAGCCATCAACGACTCAATCATTTGCCGCGGATCGCGGCTGGCAAGCATCTGGCCGCCCCCCACCACCACGCCTTGTGCAGCGCGCTGTGCGATGGCAAGGGGAATTCCCGCTGCCACCGCCTGATTAGTCAGTGCCATTTGCAACATTGCCGGAAAGGCCGGCCCAGTCCCGGACAAGGCGCTGAGGTAATCAATACAGTCCTCATCAGGCACTTCGTCCGCTGAACCTACGCACTCGAACAGTCGTTGCACCCACTGGCGGTCGCATTCAACAAGGTTTCCGGCACAGTACCAGGGCGTAAACGACTGCCTGATTTCCACGGCCGCATTCGGCATGGCCCGCACCACTGCATCCGCACCGGTGGCCGCGCTGATGGATGCCGCCGGAACTCCGGCCATCAGGGAAATCACCCGCTTGCCGCGGGCGTTGATCTGCAGTTCACGAAACTGCTCCGGTCGGATGGACAGCACGACAATATCGCTGAGGTCCACCAACTGCTGGTTGTCAGCCAGCAGTCTCACGCCTGGCTCGAAGGGACTGACGCCGGAGCGGTTCGAGATCAATAAGCGGTCAGGCCCGATGACCCCGCTATCGAGCAGCGCCTGGGCGATTGCGCGCCCGAGCCAGCCGGTACCTCCGATGATGCCCAGAGTTCTATTCTCCATCGGCAGTCGACTCCTCGAATGTATCGACCAAGGGAACGAAAACGCCGGGCTCTTTTTCCGCGTAGCCGAACTTTCCATAAAAGCGGTCCAGCTCTCGCCGCTTAGGTACTTTGCCGGTGAACACACTCACGTACTGAGGAATCCGTCGAAATCTAACGACGATATCTTCACTGGTTTTCATGGAGATGTAGCCAATCTGCGTGAGGTAGATCGTCCTGGCCCGAACGTCGGCACCCTCGCCGTCGTAGCCAAACCGTCGGAACATCGCGGCCAGGGCATTCATCCGAGCCTCATCGGCCAAAGCGATTTCAGCAGTGACCTCGTCCGATTGCAGCGCCCAACTGCGCACGGCAAATTCGAACTGCGAGTCGAACAGTTCAGGGTTCACCCAGCATTCGAAGACGTTGAGAATCGCTTCGGAAATACTTTCTGCGTAACTCTCGCATTGGCTGACCATACCGCCGGTGTTCTTGTCCCGCCATCGAGCCAGGAGTGCCGCGAGCAGCTGTTCGCGATCTTCATAGAACCAGTAAAAGCTGGTACGGGACAAATTCAAGCGTTTGGCCAGCGGCATCACCCGCACAGCATCAACACCCGACTCCTTCAGGGCATCATAGGCGGCGTCCAGCCAACCATCGACGGAGCCTCGCCAGCCGGCGTCCTGCGCTTTGGTTTTCGCCCTTCCTGTCTGTGACATTCGGGTGCACCTTTATTTGAAAATTCTTCGACACTGTACACCCCAGGATCTTTGGCGTACACGGCATGTACAGGGGCGTACATTTTCGAGACGATCAATCGCCAAATCAATAGAGCACGCCATCAATGACCCGAATCAATTAATTTTTTGGAAAAGTGCGGACACTTTTATCAAGACTTCGCCGACACCAGAAAAACTATCGAGTCAGAAATTTCAGGATAACGCCACGTTATCTTTGGCCCTGTAAAAAAGTTGCTGGACGCTGCGATCCATTGAAATTAAATAATGACTCCGCCAAAAACTTACCAGGTAGGTTGTCCTATGAAATTCAATAATAAAGTGGTGGTCATTACGGGCGCTGCCGGAGGTGTCGGACAGGCGTTAGCATTATTGTTCGCCCGAGAAGGCGCAAAGCTTGTTTTATCTGATCTTGACGAAGCCGGTTGCAAATCAATCTTAGCCAAAGTTCGTGACCTGGGCGCGGAAGTACTCTATGTGGCAGGCGATTTACGCCGAAAAGAATATTGCGAAGCGATTGTCCAAACGGCCGTCGATGTTTTTTCGGGGATCGATATCGTATTGAACAATGCGGGCATCATTCCCCGTGGCACGATAGAGGAAACCACTGACGACATGTGGTTCGACGCCATGGGCGTAAACCTGAATGCGGTGTTCTTCATCTGCCGTGCCGCGATACCGCACATGAAAAATCGCCCGGGCGCCGCAATCGTCAACACATCATCTGTCTGGGGAATTTATCCAGGCCCCGCCCACGTGGCGTATTGCACAAGCAAAGGGGCCGTTGCGGCTTTAACCAAAAATCTGGGCCGCGATTGCGCCCCTTTGGGTATCCGTGTCAACGCCGTGTGCCCGCACGAAATCAATACCCCGATGATACGCAGCGGCTTTGAACGTCGCGGCCTGGATCCGGACAAAGCCGTGCAAGAGCTAAACAAGAGCGTCCCACTAGGCCGTATCGCCGAGCCCGAAGACATTGCGGATGTCATCGCATTTCTGGCGTCCGACGAGGCCAGGTACATCGCCGGTGAAACGGTAGAAGTCACAGGCGCCAAGCCGGTGTCCGGCTAAGGAGAGGTAGCGATGCTCAACGGTAAAAATGTAGTGGTGACCGGGGGCGGCAGAGGGATTGGCCGAGGCATCACCGAACAATTGCTTGAGGCGGGAGCTACTGTGTTGATCGCTCAGCGTCAGGCACTGGACGTCGACTTGCAAAGTCACCCTCAGGTCTATTTCGTCGAGGCAGATCTCGCTTCGGTGGAGTCTCCAGGTTTGATCGCGCAAATAGCCCGGGAGCAGCTCGGCGGAGTCGATGTCCTGGTGAATAATGCGGGGTTCATGTTCGAGAAATCGATTGATGAGATGACCGAGCAGGACTGGGATCGCATGATGGCTGTCAATCTGCGGGCACCAGCGTTCTTGTGCAAGGCGTTGGTGCCTCAGATGCGTCAGCGAGGCGGTGGCAGCATCATCAACATCGGGTCGATCGAAGGGATAGGCGCCAACCCTGAACATGCCGCGTACTGTGCCTCCAAGGCTGGCATCCATGGGCTGACCCGAGCCTTGGCAGTCGATCTCGGACGGGACGGCATTCGCTGCAATGCCATTGCTCCAGGGTGGATAAACTCCGAGTTGAGTGATGCATATCTCGCCGCTCAAGCTGATCCGCATGCGGCGCGCCAGGCACTCCAGCGCCTTCACCCGGTCGGACGTACCGGATTGCCGGCGGATGTTGGCGGGACAGTCGTTTTCCTCGCTTCGCAGTCATCGGCCTTCATTACCGGACAAGTGCTCGTGGTGGATGGGGGGCGCACAGCGAAACTGCCACTGCCGTTTTGATCGAATCAGCCTGACAACCTGACTTGCAACGGAGGGAGTCACTTACTCTCCTCCGCTGCAAAATTTCGTGACGGGCACGTATTGATTGCTTGGGCGCTTTGTTCTCTATCAGGCAATTGCCACCATCGACCACCAGCAATTCACCGGTAATGTAACTGGACTCCGGTGACGCCAGGAGCGTAACGGCAGCAGCCAGTTCCCCTGGGCGACCTGCCCTGCCAACCGGGACATACTTCGCTGCATTCTCTTCCTCTGGAGTGTTCACGCCTTGGCTTTAATCGCATACAGCCCACCGATAATAACCAACGCTGCTCCGACAACTACCCATGTGTCGGGGTGCTCGGCAAAGACGATCACACCAATCAAAGTGGCGAACACCAGAAGCGCATAGTTGAAAGGTTGCAGGGTAGAAGCGGTTGCGTATTTCAGTGCTTGAATGAACAGAATCTGAGCGACTACGCCCGTCAATGACAGGATCCCCATCAAGAGGCCCTGGACCGGAGTCGGAGAAACCCATGCGGGTAGCCCCGCAAATGTGACTGTCAGGGCACCCACACTTGCCATAAAGAGCATGTTCGTAGCAAAGGCGTCGTGCTGGCTAATCCGGCGCGTCAGTACGTTGAACACCGCGAATGCTAAAGCAGCCAGCAGGGGAATCAGCGCCGCGAGTTCAAAAACGCCCGCGCCTGGTCGAAGGATGATCAGTGTCCCGGTGAACCCTATGGCGGCGGCAATCCAGCGCCGCAGACCTATGAACTCCCCAAGCACGGCCCCCGCCAATGCCAGTGCCATCAGCGGAAATACGGCATAGAGCGCATGCATTTCGGCCAGGCCCAAATATCGTAGCCCCACTGCAAACAGTATGGTTTCACCCACGGCTAACAGCGCTCGAATGATTTGGAGCCAAGGGTGCTTACTGCGAAAAGACTCTTTGCCCCTACCTTGGCAGGCGGCATATCCGAGGGCAAAAACGACAAACACCCAATAGCGCACCATGACCAGTTGGGCAACCGGGAAGTCTTTGACAAGCACCTTGGTTAGTCCGTCCTGGCTCGCAAAGATAAGCATTGAAAGCAGGCATAAAAAAATCCCGAGTTGAGGCCTTGCGACGCCAGCACCAGCGGTAACGGTGGGCGCAGCATTTTTTGTTTGGTCGCACTTCAATCGCAACTCGGTCATGCCCTCCTCCCTTAACTTTTTGCGACAGCCCGGTTTTTACTTCACCAACCGCGTTTCTCTCGAAGGCCGGTAACCGAAGTACGAGCTGTAGCATTTACTGAAATGGCTCGGTGAAACAAAGCCGCACGCGACCAGCACGTCAACCTGAGACAGCTCTGTGTGCTGAAGTAATCGCCGTGCTTCGGTAATGCGCAATTCCAGGTAATACCGTTGCGGCGTGGTACCCAGTTGCTCTTTGAACAAGCGCTCTATTTGTCGACGGGAACGACCGGCATAGACCGCAAGTTGGTCCATTTGCAACGGTTCTTCCAGGTTGGCATCCATCAGTTTGACCACCTCTTTGAGGGGGGCACTCAACGAGATGTTCTGTGTCGGTTTGATACGCCGATACCGCGACTCTTCGAAAGACAGAATGTCTTCGATGCCCTCGACAAGTGCCTTGCCGTGCAGCCCTTTGATCCACTCGAGAGCCATATGATAGGCACCCGCCGGACTCGAAGCCGTGAGCCGGTCTCGATCCATGACAAATGCTTCACTGGTGACATGCGTGACTTTTGAAATTTCTGCGAGCGCGGGTCGGTGTTCGGGATGAATCGCACAACGATATCCCTCAAGCAAACCTGACACGCCCAAAAACCACGCCCCATTCCACAGCCCGGCCAGGGTGATACCCAGTTCCGATGCCGTTTTAAGGATGCTGATCAGCTCGTGATTGACTTTGAGTTCGGTGCGATAGCCGCCGCATATGACCAGCAAATCAAGGTCTTTGAGTGCTGCCACGTCCAAACGCGCATCCGGTCGAATGACCAGGCCAAGGTCGCTGGTAACCTCTCCATCCTGCACCCCGAAGGTTCGTGAAGAGAACAACGCCGGACGCAAAAGGTTGGCAGTGACAATCGTATCGAGCGCTTGCGTAAATGCAGGCAACGAGAAGTGCTCGAGCAGTAAAAATCCTGCCCGGGCATGGGCCCTCGACTCACTCCGGGTCTCTTCCACATAGCGCAGGTTTTTACCTTTCATACACCCGCTGAAGTCTCGTCGTTCGATCACTTTAAGCCTCGCTTGTTTACACTGACGAACGTCGCCGACGTTCAGCCGCCCCCTTCAAAGGAGTTTACTGGGCGAGTGACGCTGCAACGCGCCCCGTGACAGTCGATCCAACAGCAGCGCAATAGCGACAATGGCCAGGCCCGCTCGAAGGCCTAATCCCATCTCCATCCTCGAGAGGCCACGAGTCACTTCAGCCCCCAGACCGCCCGCCCCCACCAAACCTGCCAGCACCACCATCGCCAACGACATGAGGATACATTGGTTCAGGCCTACCAACAGCGTGGGAGCGGCAGTCGGCAGTTCAATTTTGAACAGAATGTCTTTAGGTGAAGCACCGGACGCCTGGCCCAACTCAAGGAGATCCTTGGGCAGCTGCTTGAAGGCCAGGGTCGTCAATCTGAGCATCGGCGGGATGCCGTAAACAATCGTTGCGATGATCGCGGGCACCCGTCCCAAGCTGAACAGCATCACGGCGGGGATCAGGTATACCCAGGGCGGCACCGTTTGCATGATGTTCAGAATCGGCAGCAACGCTTCATCTACACGCTTCACCCGGGCGGCCAGAACCCCCAGCGGGAAAGCGATGGCGACAGAGATCAGGACCGACACGCTGACCAGCGCAATCGTCTGGATGGACGCGACCCAAAGGCCAGCGAACAAACAGAAAGCCAACATCACCGCAGCGAAAACAGCGACTCGTTTATTGGCAAAAAAGAACGCCGCAACGACGACAATACCGATGAATAAGTACGGATGGGGAGCAAGCAGCGCCCCCTCCACTGCACCGAGTACCGCCTCAATGACCTGACTTATCCCTTTGAACAATCCATGTAAATTAGTGTTCAGCCAATCAACGGCGGGAGCCAGGTAATCGCCTGGAGAAAATTGAATGTGCGTTGTCATTGGGAAGCCCTCACCCGCGCCTGTGCAGCACTCTGCGCCAGACGATCCAGGATCATGGTCAGGATAACGATAGCGATGGCCGCGTTGATCGACTTGGCGATATCCAACGTACGGATGGAACCGTAAATCGCCTCGCCCAAACCGCCCGAACCCACAATGCCGGCGATGACGACCATACCGAACGCCATCATCAAGCTTTGGTTGACACCGGCCATGATGCTGGGCATGGCGAACGGTAAGCGGATCTTGAAAAACATCTGGATTCCAGTCACACCGCTGGCCTCTCCCAACTCGATGAACTCCTTGGGTGTCATGCGAATACCCAGGGAGGTCAGTCGTAGCGCAGGGGGAAGCGCGACGATAAAAGTCGCCAACAGCGCCGTGGCAGGGCCGTAGCCGAGCAGTGCAATGGCCGGTAGCAGGTAGATGTAGGGCGGCATCGTCTGGATCAAATCCAGACAAGGATCAACCACGCGATCAAAGGCCGGCGCCAGACCGGCAATGACCCCCAGCGGAATGGCGACAACCAGTGCCAGGACAGTCGCTGTAAGCACCAGGGCAAGCGTGCTGACTGTCTCTGGCCACAAGCCGATGAGGTCGCAAAACAACAGGGCCAAACCTGCAAGAATTGCAAAGCGAACGCCAGCCAGACGCCAGCCAATCCACGCCATGACAATCGCTACAACGTAGTGCGGTGGATAGGCGACACACCACAGCACGCCTTCGTAAATGCCATTGAGCACCGCATTGACGGCATCGAACACGAACTCGCCATTATCTGAAAGCCATTCCAGTCCTGTATCAATGGATGCATCGAACTGACTGGAAAAATCCGGCATGCTCATGCGGACGCCTCCATCGCGTTGGCCGTAGCTACGGGCGCCAACTCGTTGGGAATACCTTGAACGCCACGCAGCAGATCACGAGGCGTGATGATCCCGACCACTGTTCCGTTATCGACCACGGCAAGCCCGTCCCGCCTGGACTTCATCGTCAAGCTGATAAGCTCATCGATATCGGCGTCAAGCGAGGTTTGGATGAGCCGGGAAATATCGCAAGTCGGCTGTGCAGCCTTGTAGGCCTGGACAGACGTCATGACCGAGTGAGCCTTGACCAGATGCAATCGGGAAATGCCGGCGACGAATTCCGCCACGTAGTCGTCAGCCGGGTTGAGCACGATTTCCTCGGCGGTGCCAACCTGAATGATGGCGCCATCCTTCATGATTGCAATGCGGTCACCGATGCGGATGGCCTCGTCCAGGTCGTGTGTAATAAACACCGCGGACTTGCCCAGCTCCT
The DNA here is from genome assembly GCF_054668325.1 of Pseudomonas sp. S2_F07. Lineage (NCBI taxonomy): Bacteria > Pseudomonadati > Pseudomonadota > Gammaproteobacteria > Pseudomonadales > Pseudomonadaceae > Pseudomonas > Pseudomonas sp. S2_F07. The sequence goes on along the minus strand of NZ_CP162758.1, from coordinate 684,969 downwards.
TGGTCAGCAGGCGGAACTCATCCTGCAACTGTCGGCGAATCAGCGGATCAAGCGCGCTGAACGGCTCATCCATCAAAATTATTTCTGGGTCAGCTGTGAGTGCACGCGCCAGTCCGACCCGTTGTTGCATGCCGCCTGACAGTTCGCCTGGATAGCGTGAAGTCCACTCGCTCAATCCAACCTTTGTCAGCGCCTGCTCGGCCACTTTGTAACGTGCAGCCTTGCCCACGCCCTGGACTTCCAGGCCAAACGCGGTGTTCTCAAGAACCGTACGGTTAGGCAGCAAGGCAACGCTTTGAAAGACCATACCGATGTGACGCGCCCTCACCTCTCGCAGTTGTGCCGGCGACAAGGATGAAACGTCCTTGCCTTTGACCAGCACCTTCCCCGAGCTTGGGGTGATCAGCTTGTTCAGCAACCTTATAAGGGTGGATTTGCCACTGCCGGACAAACCCATGATGCAAAAAATTTCCCCCCGGCGAACCTGGAGACTGACATCGGAAACCCCGACCACACAGCCATGGTTTTGCAGGATCCGGGTCTTTGAAAGACCCTGCTGGACAACCGCGTCCATGGCTGCAGGTGCATTTTTACCGAAGATTTTCCAAACCGACTGGCAATCTATCAGCACTTCGTCAGAATTAATTGTGGCCATTGTCATTTCGCAATCCATCGAACCAGTTGTTTGCTGGTTTTTTAATTAATCAAAGGGCGGCAGTGGCAAACAAACCAAACTTAATAGTTCTTGATATTTCCCCAACGATTTACAAGATCTGTATGACCATCAATCCAACCCTTGATAGCCTCGTCCATGGTCTTGCCATCCTTGACTTCGGCATTCATCGCGGTGATGTCCGTGATAGGCACATAAACACTGGCCATCAGTTCACGCGCACGCGGATTGGCTTCAGCGAAGCCTTTGTGTCCAATCCAGTAATAACCCTGCAACGGCGGGAAGACCCCTTTTGGATCTTTCAAGAATTTGAGATCAAATTTCTTGGTCATCCAGGAAGGATCCCAGACGGTTACCGCCACCCATTCTTTTCGGTCGACTGCCGACTTTAAAGCCGCGGTCATGGCCGAAGTACTGCCCTCGACCAGCTTGAGCTTGATGTCGTACGCTTTGACCACGTTGTTCGCGTCACTCATCAAACCCGAACCTGGTTCGATGCCAATGATTCTGTTCCCCAGTTTGTCCGCGTTTGCATTCAGCTGTTCGATGGAGTCGATGTCTACGTAACTGGGTACTGCCATGCCCTGATAAAGACCAAAGGAGACCGGTGACAGCTTCTCGATTTTGTTCTTGTTCTTTTTCCAATAATCGGCGGCGGCGTAATCAATCTGGGAGGCCAATACCTGAATATCCCCTTTGCTGAGTGCAGCGTAAGCGATACCCCACTCGGAAAACTCCACGACTTTTACGGTATACCCAGCGTTCTCAAGTACCTTCTTGGTAATGCCGGTAATGGGCACCAAATCCTCCCAAGACATGGTCCCCATTACTATGTTTTTTTCTTCAGCGTGTGCCTGCAAACTCATCATGCCCACAAACGCGAGCGCGCAGAATGCCTTCCAAATATTCTTCATGGATTGTTCCGTTCTTATTAGTGACTTATTAAACGGCCTTTATAGGAAAAGCCGACAACTTAAACTTGCTAACCTTCTCGCCCGGCCCAAAACTCATGCCAACGAATGACCGAACTGACGCCCAGCTTCGTTATTATTTGGGGGGGAGCCTGCTGGGTCCTGGCGCGTGACTGAAACTATCCAGAAAATCAGAACGTATACCCGAAGCCAATTCCGCTGCCATTACACCTGCCAGCGTGCTCTTGACCGTTCCCAACCCATTTTCGCAGCAAGCCGAATACAGGTTTTCTTCGATCTCGCCAAATGCAGCGGCGCTGTTACGACTCAAACACAGACGGCCGGCCCAACTGAACTCCAACGCAGTGGATTTCAATTCGGGAAAGCGTGCATCCAGAGACTGTCGCTGTTCTTTGGCAACCGCAGCCACACGCTCTGGGGTGACCTGGATACTCGGGTCATAGGTGAATTTTGTCCGGATGACGATACGCGAGAGACCGTCCGTAGAGATTTTACGAACAGTCGCTCCCATTGGATCAGCTGGCAACAATGCCCACTTGGCTCTACCCGGCACGTCTTTCTTGAATGCATCATCACTGTACGCAGCCGTCATGGAGGCGTAAGTGAAGACGTGCAACAGGCGTCCTTGATAATGTCCAAAGTCCTCAATGTGCCCGTTAACCCCCAGGATGACCTTGGGTGCGTGCACCGTCCCGTTATGAGATCGAGCGCTCCAACCGCTTCCCTGCTTGGTCAATTCAATAATCGGAGAGCGTTCGAACAGCGTGATTTTCCCTTCGAGCCCTGCTGCCAGGTCCCTAATGTATTGAGCGGGTTGAATCAACACTGCGCCGGGTGTGTAGATCCCACCGTGGTAATAGGTGGACCCGGTGATTTCGCGCATTTGCGCGGCATCAAACATCTCGAACTTTTCGCCGATGCGCTCAAGGGACTGTGCGTAATTGACGTTCAGCTTCAATCCCCGCTCAGTGGCGGCCGCGTTGATCTTCCCTGATGGGTCAAAGGTGTTTGTGGACATGCCGTACTCGCGTGCGGCTTGCGCGGCAAACTCAATCGCAAAACGATTTTGCGTGATTTCCAGCGCCGTTGCAGACTCACTCGCCACGGAGTATTCCCCGGACGACAGACTGTGCGGCACATCGATCATGAAGCCAGAGTTCCTGCCTGCCGGCCCCTTGGCGACTTCATGAGCATCGACCACAACAATGCTGTCACCGGGGTGTAACTGTGAAAGTCTGCGAGCGGCGGACAAGCCGGCAAAACCGGCACCGATAATCAGCCAGTCCGCCGTCACGTTTCCATCAAGCATGCGGACAGGCGCAGTGCGTGCGGAAATCGCCTCCCAACCCGAAACCCCAGTATCTACCGGCAGGCGCTTGATGGTATGGGTGCTCATTTTTCGGTCTCTTCATCCGACCGATCAGACACATCGATCCAGATTGTTTTGATTTCGGTGTACTGGTCATGGGCAAAAATGGATTTGTCCCGACCACCGAAGCCCGACTCCTTGTAGCCGCCGAATGGCGTCGAAGCATCGCCCTCACCAAAGCAGTTCACGGTGACGATGCCGGCGCGAATCTCACGCGACAACTTGATCGCCCGGCGCAGACTGGCGGTGTATACCGAGGCGGCCAGGCCGTAGACCGTGTCATTGGCCAGGGCAATGGCTTCGGAAATCGAATGAAAGGTGGTGACCGAAAGAATCGGGCCGAAGATCTCTTCCTGGAACAGCCGACTGTCTCGATCGACACCGTCAATCACTGTCGGCTCTACGAAGGCACCGTCTTTCGTCGCGCCGCCGTACACAACTTCAAGCTTTGCGGCGGTGGCGTGCTCAAGGTACGACTTCACTTTGGCGAAATGCTCTGGGCTGACCAGCGACCCTACGCGGTTTTCCGGATCGAGTGGGTCACCCATTTTCCATTCGCGGATGTAGGCGCCCATGCGCTCCAGCAGTTCGTCCTTAACAGACGCATGGACGATCAGACGTGAGGTCGCGGAGCAATTTTCACCCATGTTCCAGAACGCGCCATTGACGACATGCTGAGCAACGAGATCCAGGTCTTGCGCATCGTCCATCACCACGGCCGGGTTTTTCCCGCCGCACTCAAGGACGATGCGCTTGAGGTTCGAATCGGCGGCGTAATGCAGGAAGCGGCGGCCGGTCGCAGTGGAGCCGGTGAAGCTCACCATGTCGACATCGTGATGCAAACCGATCGGCTCACCGACGTCTTTGCCCGTGCCGGTCACAATGTTGAGGACACCAGCGGGTATACCGGCTTCAAACGCCAGCTGAGCGACACGCAACGTGGTCAGCGAGGTTTGTTCAGCAGGTTTGACGATGACCGAACAGCCCGCAGCGAGCGCCGGCCCGATTTTCCAGGCCAGCATCAGCAGCGGGAAGTTCCAGGGCAATACGCAGCCCACCACGCCGATCGGCTCCCGGACCACCATGGTCAGCGCGTCGCTGCCCACCGGGGCGGTGTTGTCATAAATCTTGTCGATCAGTTCTGCGTGCCAGCGGATCGTGTGGATGGTGTCCGGGATGTCGACCAACTGACATTCACTGACAGGTTTGCCGCTATCGAGACTTTCGAGGACGGCCAGTTCGTGTTGATGGTTTTCAAGCAGGTTTGCAAACTTCAACAGAACCGCTTTGCGCTCCCGAGGAGAAACAGATCTCCAGCGTCCATCCTCAAAGGCCTCTTTGGCATTGCTCACCGCAAAGTCGACATCCTCGGACGAACAGGCGGCGACGTCAGTCAAAAACTCACCTGTCGCCGGATTGTTCGTGGCGAAGGTTTTGCCAGAGATCGCGGGCTTGAACGCGCCATTGATGAACGCCTTGGATGGCAGCGAAATGTCTTTGGCCAGAGCGGCATATTCGGCCTTGCTCAGAAGATCACCCATGGCTGGCTCCCGAAGAAATGTTGGCTACGTTACGTTTGAGTTCAGTAATGAGCGACGCGAAACTCTGCTTTTCGTCCGCTTCAAGTGGCTGCAATGGCAGGCGCACGTTACCGACTTTCAATCCGGCAACTTCACAGCCGTACTTGATCGACTGCACGAACTTGCCACCGTCCAGGGCATTCATCAGCGGCATCATTGCCGACATGATTTGACGGCCTTTGTCGAAGTTCTTTTCGATCACGCAGGCTTCATAAAGCGCTACGTGTTCCCTGGGCAGGAAGTTGGAGCCTGCGCACACCCAACTGCGGGCGCCCCAGGCAAAAAACTCGAGGGCCTGGTCGTCCCATCCGCAGGACAAAGCGATGTTGGGGAACTGCCGGGCCAGCATATGCACCTGACCCATGTCGCCGGAACTTTCCTTGATGGCGACGACGTTTTTCGATTGGCTGACACGCGTGAAATACTCTTCATCCATCGAAACGCACATGCGCCCCGGATAGTTGTAAAGCATGATCGGCAAGTCCGCTGCGCGATCGATAGTGAGCGCGTGAATCGCGTTTTCCTGTGAGGTTGGCAGCGCGTAAGGCGGGGACGTGACGAGAATGGCGTCCGCTTTGATCGATTTGGCATCCTTGGCGTACTGAACCGCATCTTCGGTACGAATCGCCCCGGTGCTGACGATCAGTTGCACCCGAGTGCCGATCACATCTTTGGCGTAGGCCGCCAACTCGGTGCGTTCTTCCGACGTCTGCGCATAATACTCGCCGGTCGACCCGCCGATAATAATGCCGTGCACCTTCGCCTCAATCAGCGACTCCAAAACTTGGGAGTACACATCCCAGTCAACCTCCCCATCAGAGTTATAAGGAGTTACTGCTGGCGTATAAATACCTTCAAATTTCAAGATGAATGCTCCGAATGCGAGTTAGGTGGAAGGTCAATGAACGCGTCAGCTTTGATACCTTGAGGCGCGATAAAAACCTCCATGTTTTCACGGGACAGTTCCCAAGACTCAAACACGAGATCGCCAGAGGTTGTTTTACTGACTAAGTACCGTTAGCTGTTGAATCCAGACTGGCATGGGGCAATAGAGTGGTCAATAGCGTGTCTTCCTCGCGCAGACATCTTTAAAGCGATATAGCGCACAGCGTCGAAAATTATTTATTCATTAAATTCAATAGGTTACGAATATCATCTTAAAGCTACGCTATCGATCGATAACATTTGTTTATGCATTGATAAGCGTAAAAGTTTCTTGTTGGGGTGTGATTGCAGACGTAGTCTTTACAACAGCGATATTTTACCGGCGAAATGGCGTTACCCAATATCTAGATTGATGCAAACAATGGTCTTTCGTCGTCCCTTTGGTATTTTGGAGTGTGTTGACCGTGAGCACTAAATCGGCAGTTTCAAATCTTGTTGCGCAGCGCAAGCCTGACCATGCGCTGCCAGGTGCCCTTTATAGCGATCCAGACGTTTACAGGCAGGATCTGGAACAGATCTGGCACAAAAGCTGGATCTTCGCCGGGCACACATTTGAGCTGGAGAAGTCGGGTCAGTACCTGTCGCTGCAAATCGGCGATTATCCTGTCGCTATCGTGCGCGGCGCAGACAAACAGATTCGGGCCTTCCACAACGCCTGCCGTCATCGCGGTTCAAAGGTGTGCCCGCAAGCCAGCGGCAAGGTAGCCAAGCTGGTGTGCCCTTACCACAAATGGACCTTCGAGCTGGACGGCAGACTGCTGTTCGCCGGGAATATGGGGGAGGATTTCGACAAGTCTCAACATGGGTTGAAGTCCGTGCATTGTGAGGTCGTCGAAACGTACATCTATGTGTGCGTCGCTGATGTGGCGCCTGACTTTTCGTCATTCAGAAAGTCTCTGACGCCCTTCGTTGCGCCTCATAACCTGGACGACTGCAAAGTCGCGTTTGAGTCGAACATCATCGAGAAAGGCAACTGGAAACTGGTTTTCGAGAACAACCGCGAGTGTTACCACTGCGATTTTACTCACCCGGAATTGATGCACTCATTCGTTGACAACCCATCAGTGGGTGGCGCCGGCGGCGATGAGGATCTTGAACTCAAAGAGCATTGGGATCGTTGCGAAGCGGCAGGCCTGCCCAGCCGATTGGTCATGGACGAAGACGGTCGCTTCCGCATGACGCGCATCCCCCTTTTTTCCGGTGCCGTCAGCTACACAATGGATGGTAAGCCCGCGGTTGCCGGTCGCTTGGACACGACCGGTGAAGCCAACATCGGTGCGCTGCTGTATTTCAACTACCCATCGACCTGGAACCACTTTCTGGGCGATCACGCGCTGAGCTTCCGCGTTCTGCCCATCGGTCCGGGCGAGACGATGGTCACTACAAAATGGATCGTCAAGAAGGATGCGCAGGAAGGTGTCGACTACGACATCGATCGCCTGACCAAGGTTTGGCTTGCAACCAATGACCAGGATCGCACCCTGGTTGAAGGCGCACAGGTCGGCGTCAGCTCTCCTGCTTACGAGCCGGGTCCGTTGTCGGTGGCCAGCGAAATTGGTGTGTGTCAGTTTGATGATTGGTACTGCAAAACGATGCTTGAGCAACTCAATGACACGATCCCGTTAAGATCTGTCGGCTAAGAGCAAAACTGCCGGTGGCGAGAACCACGAATGATCACCGCCGGCATACCCAAACTTCTCCCCTCCCCGCACCCCGAGTCACGGCTCAATCAGTACTCCTGCCTTCCTGACAGCTCAGGAAAACTGGGCGAGAATCCAGTCTCGTAGCCGACAACACGCGTCGTCATTGATCCGGTCTTCACGAAATGTCAGATAGTGCTGACTTTCATGGAGAACCACTTCCTCTTCGATCGGCCGAATCAGCGTGCCGTTTTCGATCAGGTTTGCAACCAGGTGATTCCATCCGAGGGCTACACCCTGATGGGTCAACACCATGCTGATGACCAGGTTGTAGTCGTTCGCGTTGAAAACGTGAGGGCTGTCGTGGGGGCGTTTCTCGATATCAACATCGTGATAAGCCAGCCAAACACCCCAGTCAACGTGCTCCGCTACCTGGGATCTGCCATAGGGGCTGAGGTTGAGCAAAACCCCGTCGCGCAGTGCTTCCAGGCTGGACAGCTCAGGGTGCTCCTCTTTGTAACGAGGAGTGCACACCGGGTAGATGACGTCATGAAACAACGGATAACTGCGGTAGCCATCCTGAATCCTGGCCATTTTGGTGATGAAGATGTCCGGAGTTACACCCGGCTCCATCGACAAAAAGTTTTGAGTGGTGACCAGATTGAGGTCGATATCTGCGTTTTTGGTAAAAAACCCCGGCAGCTTCGCTGCGAGCCAGAGGGCTGAAAACGCGGGAGAACAGCAAAGCGTCAACGTGCGCTTGCCTGCATTGTTGGTGCGAATGCGCTCCGCCGCCTGGGAAATGTTGACGAAAGATATCTGTGCCGCATCAAAAAAGATGGTTCCGGCTTCCGTCAACTCGACTGCTCGCCCCACTCTCTTGAAGAGATCCACCCCTAGGTACGCCTCAAGTTCCCGAATCTGACGGCTGATTGCCGCTTGAGTTACGCACAGTGCTTCTGCCGCACGCGTAAAGCTCTGATATTTTGCGGCGGCTACGAATGACTTCACTGCTTTCAGAGACGGCATTTTCAGCAGCGTCATGTCTGGATCGATGTGCTTAACCATAACCTAGAGTATTGAATATCCGGTTCGGGGCCCTTTGGAGGCCGTTAGGGACGAGATCGGCGAGAGGGTTCCACCTAGAGCCTAGACTGGAGCGTAGCTCAAACACAGAGCCTAAGACAGGGCCAGCCGCACTCGTCTGCGCAACTGGCACTGCCGCAGTCGCAAATTGACATAATTAAATGATTGATAACATGACGTTATTGATTGGCTGGAAGAAATGTTGTTAGACGCTGACTCTATTAGGTAATAACTTGGTTCTCAACGGTACTGCTTAATTCAGCGCTGATAAAACAAGAATAATAAACATCAAATAATAAAGAGGATGGTCACAATGACTATTTCCCAACCTTTCTCCCAGCTTGACTGCCCCCACAAGCACCGTCTGAACTGATCAAGACACGTACACCTGAATTCTTGGTCTTACATCGTAATTGCAGCAGGAGGGGTTATGAGTCTTGGTGACGAGATACTCTCGGTAAAAAACATTTACAAAGTCTTTGGTGCTCAGCCAAAACTCGCGATGGAGATGCTGGCTCGCGGTGCTGATAAAAGTGAAATTTTCAGCAAAACCGGTCAAGTCGTTGGCGTTTTTGATGCCAGTTTCTCCGTAAAACGTGGAGAGATTTTCGTCATCATGGGGCTTTCCGGTTCCGGGAAGTCGACGATGGTCCGCTTGTTCAATCGACTGATCGAGCCAACCTCCGGAACAATCCATCTCAACGGCCAGGAAATCACCGGTCTGTCGGATGCTGATCTCCTCAGCGTTCGTCGCAAAGACATGAGCATGGTGTTTCAGTCGTTTGCCCTGATGCCTCACATGAGTGTGATCGACAACGTAGCTTTCGGCCTGGAAATCTCGGGTGTCGAGGAAAGCGAACGGCATAAACGTGCACTCGAGGCACTTAAACAGGTGGGGCTCGATGGCCACGCCTACAGTTACCCGCACCAACTGTCCGGCGGTATGCAACAGCGGGTAGGTCTGGCCCGAGCGCTGGCTAACGACCCAGCCATCCTGCTGATGGACGAAGCCTTCTCGGCACTCGACCCGTTGATTCGCCACGAAATGCAGGGCGAACTGATCCGCCTGCAGGCAGAACAGCATCGCACCATCATCTTCATCTCCCATGACATTGACGAGGCGATTCGCATCGGCCATCGCATTGCGATCATGGAGGGTGGTCGGGTAGTACAGATCGGTACCCCGCAAGAACTGCTTTGCAACCCGGTGAACGATTACGTCAGGGCTTTCTTCAAAGGTTTCGATGCCTCGAAGATCCTCAAGGCTGGCGATGTTGCCAGGATTTGTGCAGAGCATCCGTACGCCGCGGATCAATCCACGCCTACGCTGCGCGACGATGTACTCCTGCAGGACGTCTTTCACATCGTTGCCGATGCAGTTAATCCAGTTGCCGTCCTGGATCGCCAGGGTGTGTTCAAAGGCACGATCTCCAAGAGCCTACTGCTTCAGACAATGAGCCGACACTAATAGTCTCTATTAGCTGGCTTGCCAGGCTCGGACATTCAGGTGATTAGCATGAACGAATTCAGTTTTCTAGACCCGTTTCAATCCATCAACGTCCCTTTGGGCCAATGGGTAGAAGTTGCCCTGAATTATATGGTCCATAATTTCCGCGAGATATTTCGCTCGATAAGATGGCCTATCGACCAGGTACTTAATGGTATTCAGTACGGACTACTGGCCATTCCTCCGTCAATATTCATTATTATCGCCACACTCTTTGGTTGGCAGGTAGGCGGAAAAAAAATAGGTATTCTTTGCTTTGTTACTCTTACGCTATTAGGCGTGATCGGCGTGTGGAATGACGCCATGATTACCCTCGCTCTGGTGCTCACTTCACTGTTTTTCTGTGCAGTAATTGGCATACCGCTGGGTGTCCTGTGTGCCCGGAGTGACCGGCTGGAGATGCTTCTGCGGCCAGTGCTCGATGCAATGCAAACACTGCCTGCTTTTGTTTATCTGGTACCCGTGGTGATGCTGTTTGGTATCGGCAACGTACCGGGGGTACTGGTCACGATCATCTTTTCGGTAGCACCACTGGTCAGGCTCACCAATCTGGGAATTCGCCAGGTACCGGAAGACAAGGTTGAGGCCGCCCGGGCTTTCGGATGTACCCCACGCCAGATGCTGAGGCGGGTTCAGCTTCCTTTAGCTGCACCAACGATCATGGCGGGTTTGAATCAGGCATTGATGTTGTCACTGTCGATGGTGGTGATCGCATCAATGATTTCGGTTGGTGGGTTGGGGATGATGGTGCTTCGCGGGATTGGCCGCCTTGATATGGGCTTGGCAACCGTCGGTGGCTTGGGCCTGGTATTGCTGGCGATTTTCCTTGACCGCCTGACCCAGGCGATGGGCGAGCGCAGTAACAGAGCAACCAAAGGTGAGCACTGGTACCAGACCGGCCCGGCGGGTGTCATTTATCGCCTGAAAAGAAAAAACGCGATTACAACAATAGAAGTCAGTCCCAAAGAAAGTTAACCCGCTCAGTGGCGCGTCGTGAACCAAAAGAAATGCCAACTCAGTAATCCAGCCAAGGTAAACAATAATGAACTTCACAACAGTCGGAATAAAACAGAAATTCATTCATTCTGTGGCGCTTTTAGTACTAGCGGTTTCACCTGTTTTCGCATCGGCCGCCACGGCGCAGTTGCCCGGAAAAGGGGTATCGATCACTCCCATTTTCCCGTCAATCGCCGAAGAGCGATTCCGTGGAGAGATTGCGATGGCGGGTCTCAAGGAATTGGGCTACGACGTTGAGACACCCAAGGAAACCGAGTACTCCACCATGATGGTAGCGATTTCCAATGGTGACGCTGATTTCTCGGTACATCTGTGGGAGGAGCTGCACAAATCTTTCTACCAGAAGGCCGGTGGCGATGAGACGATGGTGAAAACCGGCGACATTATGCCGGGCGTGTTGCAGGGCTACATGATTGACAAGAAAACGGCTGATGAACACCACATCACCTCTATCGAAGATTTACAGAAACCGGAAATTGCCAAACTGTTCGATGCTAATGGTGACGGTAAAGCTGACCTCACTGGTTGCAACCCTGGTTGGGGATGTGAGCTCATCATTGCCCACCATATGAACGCCTATGGCCTGGAAAAGACCGTTACCAATAACCAGGGCTCCTACTTTGCCCTGATGGCTGACACCATCGCTCGTTATAAACAAGGCAAGCCGATTCTCTATTACACCTGGGTGCCTCAGTGGATCTCCGGTGTTCTGGTCGAAGGTAAAGATGTTGTCTGGCTGACCGTGCCGCGTACGGATCTTCCAGGTGGCAAAAACGATGTCAACACTACCTTCAATGGTAAAAACCTTGGTTTCGCGGTAGACAGTGTCAAAGCGGTCATCAATAAAGAGTTCGCCGAGAAAAATCCGGCTGCGGTGAAGTTCCTGTCTGAAATGCAGATCACTACCGACGATGAAAGCGCGCAAAATCTCAAAATGCACAATGGCGAAAAAAGTGCGGCTGACATTACCCGGCACGCCAAAGAATGGATCGCGGCTCATCGCGCGAAATACGACAGCTGGCTAGCAGACGCTCGCGCCGCGGCAAACACCGCCACCGCAAAGAACTAGTCCCTTCTTATAAAGCTGCATAAAAGGTTGCCCTTCACCGGGCAACTTTTTTATCCGTTTCGGCGTTCATCACTCGGGAATATTGAAATGCAGTTGTATTCATTCGTCCAGAATTTCAGTTACAAGGACGCGCCCCTACATACACGCGAGTTGCTCAAAACTTGCCTGCTCGACATCATTGGCGTGGCCGCCGGAGCTCGCAATAATCAAACCAGCGTGATGCTCAAAACCTACGCTGACACCCACTACACTGCCAACAAGCTGTCCAGTCGCCTTTGGTTCGACGGCAGAGCCGTACACCCATTGGGCGCCGCGTATGCCGGCGGTTTCTGCGTTGATAGCCTGGATGCACATGAAGGTCACTTCACCTCCAAGGGACATGCGGGTGCGACCGTAGTCCCGGCCGTTGTTGCATTGGTAGACGCGTATCGTCGTCAGGGCAAAGACATCAGCGGCGAAGAGTTCCTCAGCGCACTGTGCATCGGTTACGAGACTGCCTTGCGGGCGGGCCAGGCATTGATGGCCACTGCCCCGGAATATCATGCTTCAGGTGCCTTTTCCGGGATCGGGGTCGTTTGCGCCGGAGCCCGCTTGCTGAAGCTTGATGAAACGACATTCCGTCATGCGCTGGGTATCGCGGAATACTTCGGCCCGAGGTGCCCGATGATGCGCCTGGTGAGCTTTCCGACGATGTTGCGCGATGCCCACGGCGCCGGGGCGTATGCCGGACTGAACGCATTACTGATGGCACAGCTCGGTGTCACTGGCGCTCCAGCCGCCACTGTTGAACCTTTGGAGATTTCCACTTTCTGGCAGGACATCGGAACCCGTTGGGAGATCGACGAGCAATATTTCAAACCATGGCCGGTATGTCGCTGGGCGCAACCGGCACTCACGGCCATGACCGATTTGATGCGAGCACATCCAGTCATCACTGCAGAGTTGATCGAGACCATCGATGTCGAGACATTCCACGAGTCTGTGTGCCTGCAGGGGCATTTTCCGAAGAGTGCGGACGAGGCCCAGTACGCGCTCGCATTTCCGCTGGCCGCCTTGATCGTTCGTGGAAAGCTGGGCCCTGACGAAGTCACCGGGGACTCCATTCATGCGCCAGACATCCTGAACATCAGCGGGAAGATAACCCTTCACGAGGCGCCCGACCTGTCCGCCAGGTTCCCTGAGGAAATCCTCTCCCGCGTCACGGTTACCCTGAAAGACGGCACGCGTCTTACGAGCCCAACCGCGACGGCCAAGGGCGACCCCGGCAACCCTATGTCGAGTGCCGAACTCACGGCTAAATATCATTTGCTGGCTGATGACAGCTTGGGATCCACGCTCAGCAATGCGATCAAGAACAGTGTTGATGCACTGCCTGAGAGCGATGACTGCCAGTCATTCTTGGATTTGTTGCTGTCTGCGCCAAAAACCGCTGTCTAGATTGCGAAACGGTTTCGTAGCTATTGGTAAAGGTGTCAAAGAGGACTTATGCCATTCGTATTCGAGAGCGTGCTTAAAGACAAGAACATGGGGTACTCCTATACGGCGCAGAAACCAATAAAGCCGCAGGCGGTGACTCGTGTAGCTTTCGTGCTTTTGAACAATTTCTCGATGATGTCGTTCACCGGCGCTATCGATGCGCTGGTGACCGCCAACCTGATTAGCGAGACACCGGCGTTTGAGGTGTTGACGGTCGGCATCAAGAACCGTCTTGTGATGAGCGATCTGGGAATCGCCATTTCAGCGGACCTGGAGTTATCCCAACTACCGGATCGTATCGACGTTCTCATTGTCGCTGGTGGTTTGCGAGTGAAGCTGATCAGCGACCCACTGTTACGGCGCAAGCTACGTAACCTCGCATCTCTTGGCGCGACCATGGGCGGTTTGTGGAATGGTGCGTTTTTTCTGGCGGAAGCTCAATTAATGGACGGTGTCGAGTGTGCCTTCCATCCAGATGGGCGAGCGATGATGGAGGATGTTTTCCCCAAAGTCCTGGTCACTTGTCGAACGCACGTAATCGATCGAAACCGTATCACGTGCGCCGGCGCCAGCAGCTCGTTACGCATGATGCTGGAGCTCATCACCGCTAAACAAGGCGTGTCGCTGACCCATGCTGTCGAGGAAATACTCAGTTGCGATCAAACCGCTGAAGTCTCCGGGATATCGACTGTCATCGTTGACACTGACCCCACCTTGCCACAAACCCTGAAGCTCGCTTTAGAACTGATGCAAAAGAACATCGAAGAGCCACTATCGATCGACGAGTTGGCTGAATGTGTGAACATTTCCCGACGACAATTGGAGCGTCGCTTCTGCCGTTTCGTGGGCGCCACGCCCACACGCTACTACCTTGAGCTGCGCTTGACTCGAGCACGTCAGCTTATTCTGCAGAGCAATCGGCCGATCACCGATATCGCGATTGCGACCGGCTTCTGTAGTTTCGCCAACTTCCATATGCGCTTTCGTGACTTCTTTGGCGTAGCGCCAAGCAGTTATAGAGCAACGTATGAGCGCAGGCGCTAAGTTTTGAAACCCGTGCACGCGAAAAACATACGAAACCCGCACTGTCCAAGCCGAGTAAACGATGGCTGACATCATCGATAAGGATTACCGAGAATTATGAATGCTCCATCGCCGGTGTTGATACCCACGGCTAACCACAGCGAGCGGATGTCTACACGCATTGCCTTCCTCATCGCAGGCTTACTCATGTCCGCTTGGGCGCCTCTGGTTCCATTGGTTAAAGCACGCGCCGGCCTGGACGATGGTGGCCTGGGTTTGCTGCTGCTTGGCCTTGGCGGAGGATCTATTGTGGCCATGCCCTTCGCTGGCTATCTCACTGCACACTATGGATGCCGACCGGTCGTAATCTGGGCGACGATTGTCTTGTGTGCTGTTCTTCCACTGTTGAGCACCGTGGCCTGGCTGCCTGGCTTGGTCATCGCTGTCACTCTCTTCGGTGCCAGTATGGGCATGCTTGATTGCGCCATGAACATACAGTCCGTCATCGTCGAGAAAAACAGCGGGCAGGCACTTCAGTCCGGCTTCCATGGCCTTTACAGCGTCGGAGGCATAGTGGGCGCCGGGGCCATGACCGCTTTATTGACCTTAGGGCTCGATCCACTGATTGCGGCGCTCTGTATCGTTGCCACCGTTTTGGGATCGCTTTACAAGGCTGCGCCTGCTTTGCTGACTTATGGCACCGAACGGGGTGGGCCATTGTTCGCGGTGCCCAGAGGTATCGTGCTGCTTTTAGGGACGCTCTGTTTCATCGTCTTCCTCACTGAAGGTGCAATGCTTGACTGGAGCGCAGTCTTCCTTGTCTCAAACCGAGGGTTAGAGCCGAGCATTTCCGGTTTGGGCTACGCATCCTTCGCCGCTGCGATGACTGTGGGCCGCCTGACGGGGGACGCCATCGTCAGCAAACTGGGCGGCGTGCGCGTCGTTGCGCTTGGCGGGCTTTGCGCAGCCGCGGGCATGATTGTGTCGCTTGGAATCGATGGCTGGCCCGCGTCCTTGATCGGCTATGCCCTGGTCGGGGCTGGCTGCTCGAACATTGTCCCTGTGCTCTTTACCGCCGTGGGCCGCCAGCAACGTATGCCACAGGCAGTAGCGATCCCCGCTGTCATCTCGATGGGTTACGCGGGCATTCTGATCGGTCCCGTGTTTATTGGGGCGGTCGCCCATCTAAGCACCTTGTCGTTCGCTCTGGGCGGTCTGATTGTCCTCCTCGTTTTTGTCAGTGCAACAGCACGATTTCTTCGCAATTAACCCAATCGTTTCCGGCGCGATTTCAGCATTGGCCATTGCGAATCGAACTCTTCGCCCAGAAAACCAGGAGGCATCTCGACGGATGGATCACTGAGTTTTCAAAGTCACCTGCCAGTTACGTTCAAGAGGTAAACGGTCATGCAGTCGTATTTACAGATGTCGGAACAAGAACTCCTGATACAGGGAGTGGTGATGCGCGAGGCACTCCTGCGAATCCTGGCCCGTCATTCTCAAGGGAGTAGTGATGATGGCGTGGATACAGAAATCTGTGTTTGTGCCTTGAGCAATGCGCGCCTGGACATCGGCTTGCCTCCGTTCTCGGGCACTTCCCTGCCCGCTTGCCTGGAGCCCACGGTAGCACGGGCATTGGCGGATGCTCCCCGAACGGATCGGGACTTCAAGATTCTGCTATCGGCTCTTGAGACCCTGCTGTCCAGTAGTCGCTGGATAAAACGATCGGCTTCAGAAGGGGACGATGATGCGTTTGAAGAAAGGCACCGACATGCGCTGATTCTCGGCAAGGGCGCACTGCTTGAATGTTCAACTTTGACAGTGGGGTTGGCGGTAATGGAGCCCAAACTTTGCTATCCGTACCACAAGCATCCTCCGGCAGAGTTTTATGTCGTTCTATCGGAAGGTTACTGGTATCGGGAAGATGTTGGCTGGTGGAATCCCGGGCCGGGCGGCGTAGTGTTCAACCCACCATCGGCTGTCCATTCCATGAGGTCAACCGACAAGCCGTTGCTGGCACTCTGGGGACTTTCCCATGCAGTGGATTGATGCGCCGACAATCAGCAGACTGCTCGACTATCCAAGCTTATGACTGCTGCCGACTCGGCCCTGGGACTTGGTATCACAGTGTATCGGCGCGACACCTCGACACACAAACTTTCATCCGGCCGACGATTGGACACAGGCCAGATACGTTGCCGCGCTCCAATGCTCGCAAGGTTTGAAGGGGCTCGGACGGATCCCCTGACCCATGGCTGGTAAAGGAGAGATCCCATGAAGATGGCACTGCGCAACAGCAACCCCGGCAAGACTCGTCGCCACCTGGTCGGCCCTTCGATCCTCGCGCTGACACTGTTCGGCGTACTTGGCGCGGCCCACGCACAAACGGCCGCCACCGCGCAGCCGGCGTTGGCCCCTGCCGGCACCACCCAGGCAGCGCCCTCGCCGTTCGGCCCGCTCAAGCATGTCAACGCCGGACTGCTGGATGTGGCGTACGCTGAAACCGGTCCGGCCAACGGGCCGGTGGTGATCCTGCTGCACGGCTGGCCGTATGACATCCACAGCTATGACGAGGTCGCGCCGTTGCTGGCCGCCAAGGGTTATCGGGTGCTGATGCCCTATGCCCGCGGTTATGGCGATACGCATTTTCTCTCCGACAAAACCCTGCGCAATGGCCAACCGGCTGCACTGGCCAGTGATGTCATCGACTTCATGGATGCCCTGAAGATCAAGCAAGCGGTGCTCGGTGGCTATGACTGGGGTGCGCGTTCGGCCGACATTGTCTCGGCGCTGTGGCCGGAGCGGGTCAAGGCGCTGGTCTCGGTCAGCGGTTATCTGATCGGCAACCAGGCCGCCGGCAAGAACCCGTTGCCACCCAAGGCGGAATTGCAGTGGTGGTATCAGTTCTACTTCGCCACTGACCGTGGTCGCGCCGGTTACGAGAAGAACACTCACGACTTCGCCAAATTGATCTGGCAACTGGCTTCGCCGAAATGGGCGTTCGATGACGCCACCTTCGACCGCAGTGCCAAGGCGCTGGACAACCCCGATCATGTCGATATCACCGTGTTCAACTACCGCTGGCGCCTGGGCCTGGTCCAAGGTGAGAGCCGATACGAAGCGCTGGAGCAGAAACTGGCCACGGCACCGTCCATCAGCGTACCGACCATTACCCTTGAAGGCGATGCCAACGGCGCACCGCACCCGGCACCTGAAGACTATGCCAAGCGCTTCACCGGCAAATATCAGTTCCGCCTGATCAACGGCGGCATCGGCCACAACTTGCCGCAGGAAGATCCCCAGGCGTTCGCCAAGGCAGTGATTGATGCCGATCATCTTTGAGGTCGATCTGACGTTCTCGCGCCTGCGTTGAACAGCACCGGGGTAAAGATGAGCTATCTTGAGAGCGAATCACCTGCATCCATTGACTGCCAGCCAGTAAGGACGCTTCATGAATCGTTTGCCCCGGCGCCATGCCCTCTTCGCCTTGTCTCTGGCCAGTACGCTCACAGCCACAGCGCTATTGAGTACGCAGGGTTACGCAGCGCAAGCCACAGTCGCCGCTCCGGCCGCCAGCCCTGTCTCAGGCCCTGTTGCCGGTACCAAAGTAACTGAACCGTACGTACGCATGATGGCGCGCGAGGCGTATTTCTGGGCCTGGCCGATGGCCAACATCTTCAATCGTCGCCAGGCCTTCAAGGACTTGCCCGAGCCCGGCTTGATGGGCGGCATCGTACCGGTGGCCCCGATCAATCGGTTGTCGATGCTCAGCGACTACATCGACCCGGCCGAGCGGCTGGTGGCCTGCCCGAACCAGGACGTGGTGTACGGCGCCGGCAGCATCGCCCTGGACCTTGAGCCGGTGGTGCTGCAAGTGCCGGACTTCGACGGCCGCTTCTGGGTATATCAGGTGGTCGACCTGCGCTCCGACAGCTTCGCCGAGATGGGTAAAATGTATAACACCCAACCGGGTTTCTACCTGCTGGTCGGGCCGGACTGGAACGGCAAGGTGCCGCCGGGCATCAAGCGGGTGTACCGGGCGCGTACAAACACCGGGTTCGTGATTCCTCGGGTATTCCAGGACGACACCGCCGCTGACCGCCTGGCCGTGCAGCCGGCATTGTCGGGCATCGACATGTACCCGCTGTCGCAGTACGACGGCAAGATGAAGAAGCGCAACTGGGCCCGGTTGCCGAAATTCCCGGCCCAGGCTTCTGAAGGCAGCGCCGAAACCAAATGGGTTGTGCCGGAAAAGTTCTTCGACGAACTGCCGGCCTTGCTCAAGGACGCCAAGCCATTACCGGGCGAAGACGCCCGCTACGCACAAATGACCGCCCTCGCGGCCATCGCCAAGGCCGACCCGCAACTGCGCGCCGCGATGATCGACGAGGCGAAAAAGGCCGACAAAGAAGTGATCGACCCGCTGTTGCAGTTCCGCAACTACGGCCTGCAATTGCCCAATCACTGGAGCACGGTAAGCAACGGCGCAGCGTTCGGCACCGATTATTTCACCCGTACCGCCGTCGCGCGCTCGAACATTTTCGTGAACCAGCAGAAAGAGACCAAATACTTCTACCAGGACCTGGATGAGAACGGCCTGCGTCTCAACGGCCAGTACGGCTACAGCGTCACGTTCGCCAAGGGCAAGCTGCCGCCGGTCAAGGGGTTCTGGTCGCTGACGCTGTACAACGAACAGCACTTCTTCTCGCCGAACGAGCTCAAGCGCTACTCCATCGGCACCAAGAACAAGTCCCTGCAAACCAACCCAGACGGCTCGCTGACTCTCTACGTGCAAAGCGAATCACCGGGCCAGGACAAGGAAAGCAACTGGCTGCCCTCGCCCAAAGGCGCCGGGTTCTCGCTGTACATCCGCGCCTACTGGCCGCAAGCCGATGCCCTCGATGGCGACTGGACCCCGCCGGCGGTGGTGAAAACCAAGTGAAAAGGACTTCGACGATGAACGCAGCCAGCAAAACGCTGACCGCACTGGCGTTGGCCGCTTCGTAATCCGTGATGCCGTGAACAAATGAGCGCCCAAGTGGCGCTCATTTCGTTTGGGTCACACAAAACCCTCTGTAGGATCGAGCTTGCTCGCGATGGCGGAGTGTCAGCCTCTATCAGTGCTGGCTGTGTCGGCCTCATCGCGAGCAAGCTCGCTCCCACAGGGAATATCGGCTCCCCCCTCCCCGGCATCCGCTCCCGAAGCAAACCTCAGGTCGACGACTGACAGGCGCCCTTTTCCGGTACCAGACGAATATCGACACGACGGTTGGCTTCCCGCCCCGCCTCGGTGTCATTGCTGGCAATCGGTTGACTGGCGGCAGCCCCCCGCACGGCAAAGCAACTGGCCGGGATATCACCCATGCGTTGCATCCAGTCGTGCACGCTGGCGGCGCGGGCCTGGGACAGTCTGATGTTCTCTTCAGGATTGCCCGTGGCATCACTGTGCCCGGTAATGACAATCAACAGGTCTGGCTGAGCCTTGATGTCGACCAAGGCATTGATCAGTACTTTGGTCGAGCCGGGCTTGAGCGTGGCACTGCCTGCCTCGAACAGTGACAGGCTGCGCAGATGCACGGGTTCGCCGATGTCCTGCTTGTGCTGGATAAAGGCCAGATGGCGGGCCCTGCCCTCAGTAGACGAAATGGTCACCCAGCCCTGCCACCACAATCCACCAACCAGAATCAAGGTGGTGGCCACAGCAGACACCCACAGACTGATTCTCCGTATTTTTTTTCGCTGTTTTGAACCCGATAAATCGGGCAGCGGTGGACTGGGAATGATCATCACCGGCATGACATATTCCGGCACGTAGCCCCCGATCGAAGGCAGCCCCGGTGCGCTCGACAAGCGCCTTGCCTGCGTCCGCTGCAGCAGACTGCCGACTTGTTGACCCATCGCCAGCAGCGTTTGCGGAGCAATCAGCCCCGTGCATTCCAGGCGCGCGCGCAATCGGTCAAGCTCGGTGCCCAACTGGACAAGCGCCGGCAAGTTCCGCGAACTGATGTCCACACTCCGCATCAAGGCCTGCAGTTGACCGCATAGCCAGGCCAGAATGTCCAGGCGCGCAGACTCCAGGGGGGCCACACACCCTCCCGATCGCCGAGTAATGCCTCGATCAGTGACACCCCTTGCACGATGCCATCCAGGCCGTAGCGTTGTCCGTTCGCCAGTGCAAAAGCCGCAGCGCTTTGCAGATCCGCGCCATTTTTCTGGAACAACGCCAGGCACAACTGCTGTATACGGCCCCAATCCACGTCCGGACACGCCGGATGGCTCAGATGGGCCAGTTCATCGCGAAGTGCGACAAACTCGTCAAAGTCCCGTGGATCACCACCTGCCCGCACATGAAGCCCAAACAACCCGGTCATTTCCTTTCCTTCCTTTTGCCTGTCCGATATCACGGCGTCGACAGGTAGCGCTGCCGTTTGAGGTGACGCATGAGTACCTTGCCTTCAGGCGCCAGAGTGGTGCCGAAAGTCACCCGTTTGCCGCCCTTGAGTTGCATGTCGAGGGCATACTCCAGATGGCCCGGCAGCACCTGTGCCAACAACTCGATGCTGACCGCGGCCAAACGCGGTTCGTACTTGAGCAGAGTCCTCCTCATCGTTTTCATCAGGTCATGGGCCGTGGCGGGCAATCCCTGCAGGATCACGCCCATGTCCGGCAAGCCGTAGTCCGGCAGGTGGCTGAGCGTGCCGGCGCGGCTATTGAGGATGCGTTGCAGATTGTCCAGCACCGACAGGATTTGCTGGTTCTCTTCGCCGACTCGATACAGCTCCAGTTCGCCATCGAAGTTCTGCAAGAGCATTTCGTACAGCGAGGGGTTGAGATCGCCCACTACCTACTCCTTCGCCAATGGCCGTAATGTCAATCGGTTGTCCGCCAGCTCGATCACCCGAGGCTGGTCCGGTTCAAGGTCATTGCGGGCCAGGGTCAGGCGCCAGGTGTTCATTCGGGTGTCCGGTTGACGGAACAGACCGACCACCGTGACGAATTTTGCGTCCCTGTTCAGGGGCACGTTCAGTAACGCACCCTCGCCGGGCTTGATCACCACGGCATGCGCGTCCAGTAGATCGGCACTGAGTTTGCTGTCGCCATGGCTGAGCAGGCTGTCATAGCTGGCCTGCTCCACGGCTTTGCTGTCACGCAATTGGTACACCCGCACCAGGGTCGGAACGGACAATGCACTCATGTCCGTTTCATCGGTGTTGTTCGCCGCGCGACCGGAAAAGTCCAGGTGCAGCGTCGTGACCTGCTTGTAGAACACGGACCGTGCCGCCGAGGCGGTGCTGTCCGAGACGGTCTGGGTCAACCCGCAACCGCCGAGCAAGGTGCCCAGCGTCACCCATGCCAATGAATTACCCAGCGTACGCAACATGCTGTACCTCTCTGTTCCGTGGATTCTGCGAAAGGCCCTGGTAGCGACCAAGGCTGATGGTGATGGTGTCGTGTTGCGCGGTCTGGCAGGCGTCGCTGCCCTGTGCCAATACGCCGGTCATGCCAAGCAATACCTGCGGATGGCCCAATACCGGTGCTGGCAGGCTGCGCATCGGTAGCCGCAACTGCAACTGCGCAGTACAGCGCCAGCCCAGATACACGCGTAGCAACACCAGCAGGTCACGGTGCAACTGTCCCCCGGGCAACCAGCCTCTGGCCTCCCGGGTGTCCTCGGTGAAAAGCCCAAGGAGTAATTGGCTGTTGGCATCGTGTCCGGTATGGCCCAGTGGTGTTCCTTGGGACAGGCTGACGGGGTGGCTTGCGCACAGGCCGGCCGGTTGCAGCAAAGGGACTTTGCGAGGCCAGTGTGGCGTCAGGCGTTCCTTGAGTTGCTCCGGGCTCAAGTCGGCGGCGAGGCTGGCGGGATTGTCGCTGAGCACCCAGTCAATCTCCTCGCGGCGGGCCTCGGCCACCTCGTCGATGGCTTGGCGGACCTGACCCTCCCAGGCCTGGCGGGTGAACACCCCGGGCACGCTGGCCGTGGTGGCGAACAGCGCGCGGGCGTCGGTGTCGCCGACCATCTGCGGCAAGCTCAGGGCCGGGTAGTGATTGGCCGCCGCATCGAGCACCTGGCGGTACAGGCTGGCTTCGGCATTGCGCTGGCCAAGCTGGCCGAGCAGTACCTGACGGGCCTGGGCCACCAGCGTCGGGTCAGCCTCGATACGCCAGGCCGGATGGGCCGCCAGTTGCTCGGCATAAAACTGCCAGAGGCCAGGTGACAGGCCCTGCCAGAGCCCCGGCGTCATGTCGGCGCGCTGCGCCTGGGTCTCGACCAGCACTTTGGCGAGGAAAGCCGCGTCGGCTTTTTCCGGGCGCGCCATCATCAGGTAGGCCTTGAGCTGCGCGTAGGCTTGCGGGGCACGCCTGGCGCGTTCGGGGCTGTCCGGCGGCAACTGGATCAGCGCCTTGAGTTGCTGCTGCAGCCTGGCCACGGCCGGGTCGCGCAGCAACCGCTGGTTGGCGTCGACGTAGCGCGGCCACAGCGTCGCCAGCAATGGGTCGTTCTGGTTGAGGCCGAAGCGCAGGTACCAGGGCGTGCCGTGCTCGGCGCGGTAGTCCAGGCGCCCCAGCTCGCGGGTCAACTCGTTGAACGCCAGCAGTTGTTCGTCGGGGCTCTGCGACTGTTCGAGAGAGACCAACGTGCTCTGCATCTGGGCAATGTGCACGCGGTTGCTGGCGAAGGACAGCAGCAGGCCGGCGCCCCAGATCAGCGCCACGGCCAGTGCCAATCCATAAGCCACGCGCGGCGTGCTCCAACCCAGACGACGGCTCGGCAGTTTTTGCTCGCCGAGCACGCCGTGCCAGGCCGGGTCCATGGGCCAGAAGTGCTCTTCCGTGCCCTGGGTTTTACCGGGCAACGGCAGACTGAACCACAGCCCACGCAACGCCACATCCTGCCGGAAGCTGCCGAACCATGGCGCCAGTGCCTGGCGCCAACGGGCCACGCCTTCGACCTGCAGGTCCCGCGCCAAGCGCAGCAGGAAATCATGATCGGGTCGCGTGTTCATCTGCGCCCAGCCTTCGCTGCGCAGCGGCGCAAGCAGACTGTGCAGCGACGTTTCCAGGGCCTGCGCGCTCAGGCGTGACGGCAGCGCGCAGCCGACCGCCTGGCTCGGGCGCTGGTCCTGCTTCCACCCACTGGCGCAGACCTGCCACAGGTGCAGCGGCAACGACCAGCCCAGGGTGCGCGCCAGGCCCTGCAGGTGATTCACGCCGCGACGCATCGACCCGTCGTCGGCGCTCTGCGCGGTGTTGAGCGCCCAGATCACGCCGTCGAGAGCACGCCAGCGGGTCAAGACGCGACAGTGCTCAAGCACCGCATCGTCCAGTTTGTTTTGCACACTCCCGCCCCAGAGCAGCACGGTGTCCTGGTCAACCAGCCAATGGTCGCGGGTCAAGCCGGGGGCGATGGCGTCGATCTGCTCGGGTTCGCCGACGATCAGCAGGAGGCGGATTTTTTGGCGCCAGAAGGGGCCGTGGCGCGCCCGTAGCGAGGCTCTAATCCTGTCAGACCATTGTTTGTCCTGAGCGCCAGTCGAATTTGCAGAAGGCATTTGCCCAGGCTGGGGCACATCATCCGACTCAAACGGTTGATAAGAAGCACTCCCTATCCACCGGCCGAACAATTGATAGCCACCCAGAAACACCATCACGACAAGGGTGGTCACCGAGCTCACCGAAAGCCAGAGCGTTTGCCGGGCACTACCCGATGCAATGCCCAACGACTCGGGGTGACGCCACAGCAGCACACTCAAGACCAGTCCAGCGAGCAACAACACACTCACCAGCACACCCAACCCTACAGAGCGTCGAAACTGCATTCGATATTCCTATTTCAAAAGGGGTGACACGGGCATCAACACCGTGCTCCAAAGGCCATCGGCGGCAGCACCGCCACTGAAAATGAACTGTGGTCCGGCGCCGCGCTCAATGGTCTGCGCCGCGGCGGCAATAGCCAGCCAAGGTGATGCTTTCCCCGCGTGTCCAAGCAACGTGTCGAGGTTGCAAAAGTTCTGCGGCGGCTTGACCGGCATGGGGACGTCAAGCATCACGCTCTCGACATGGCGTGGCGCGCCTACCCCAGCCCGCCAGGCCTGTTCGATCGAGTGTCCTTGCAGCGGCGCCCAGTCGAAGGCCTGACGCGCGGAACCAAGCAAACCGGCATCGGTGGGCTCGCGCTGCTGTTCAGGGCGGTGGAGATAGGCAACAGGCGGTAAGACCGACTGCGTAAGCCGGTTGCCGAACAACAGCCCAACGGCCACTTCTGCCGTGCCTTCGGGCTGGTCCGGTGCGAGCTGCACTGCCAACACCATCAGCAACGCCTGATCGTCAATGCGCTGATCCAGCCAGCGATCCACCGCAGCCAATCCACTGCCCTCGACGGGGATCGTCGATTGACGGATGCCGGACTCTCGCCATGCCTTTTGCCATGCTGGACGCCATTGGTCCTCGGGCAGTCTGCAGTCGACCTCTAATAACAGGGCCAGAGGCTTATCCTCAGGCGCTTGTGAAAGGATTAGTGCCAAGTCAGCGAGCGCCTGGGTCAATACACTCAAGAACACCGCTTCGAGGTCTTCATCCGGGTCGTCAAGCAAACGGCTGTGCCTCAATGGTGCACCGCCCATCCTGAACGGTTGCGTTTTCAGCGCTTCGACTCCACTCAGCAGTGCGTCGAGTTGCGCCGCGGGCTCGGCCGCTGGATCCCGCAGTGCGGTGTAATAGCTCACCCCCAAAACCTGCTGAGACCGTCGACCTTTACGAAGCCTGCGGGTCATGTCTTTTTCACGGGCTTCATCCCAGCCATCGGCAGCACTTTGTTGGCCCAGGTAAAGCAGCACTTTCCCGAAACTCAGCACGCACCAGCCAACCAACGGCACGCCCAAGGCCAGCGCCCAGAAGTCGACTGGCTGCTGGTGCAACGGCACCGGGCTGAAGAACAATGCCAACCCTGCCCCCATCAGCAACAACAAAGGCAGCAAGCCTATCCAAAACCAGACACGAGGGTGTGCGGGTCTCACCGCCTGCGCAGGGACTTGATCCAATCTGACCGGCATGGACTAGTTCGCCTCCGCCACTGACAACGAGGAAAACAACGCATAGCTGCACGCGTAGCGATGTCTTTCGAAAGCAACCGGGCAACGCACAGAGTCGCCCTCGCACGCAACTCCGAGCCCCTTGAATCGCATGACGGTGGAACCCGAAAGTACAGTGCCTCCGCCCGTGGATTTGTCGCCAATGCGTACGATGCCTTTCATGTCTTGTCCCTTTTTCATTGACCGGAAAATTCCTAGCTCGATGTTTCTTGACTCAATACGTCTTGCGGTAAAAACACACCGTCCTGCAATACAAACTTCGAAAGTTGCAACGTCCGTCCAGTTGCATAAACTTTCTCGAACCACTCAATCGAAAACCCACTCGAGTTCCACTGCACCGAAGAGAAATCAAAGTCTTGCAGAGGCGTTCCGGTGTTTTGACTGGCCATTGAAATGGATCTCAAACAGCTGCTTACTAATACCGTTGTTTTTTCAACAAGATCGGCACCAGTGATTTGATAGACATACAGCCAGACTTCGCTTCCTGCGCCGCACAATCCTGCAGGGCGTGCAGTATTCGAGGGTAAAACCTGGAACAGCGAAACGAACTCACTTTCTCCAACCTTGTGTTTGTCGTTTTCATAAAACACGGCGGTCGCATCGGCCAACAATTTCACTCGATAAATCGCACCATCTGTCATTTTTAGTTGTGCCTGCCCACTGAAATTGCTTGGCCGCTGCGTTTCGGCGCTGACATAAACAATTGGCACCCAACAAAGCAGAAAATAAAGAAACTTCTTCCCGGGTTTATTTGCCCAGCACATAGTGCTGCATAACGCACCCCCTAGCGTTGCCATGGAAATCAATCACCCTCCCCCCTTAAAGCCAAGAACCATCCACAACATACAAAACCAAATAAACCATCAAAAACCATCAAAAACCATCAAAAACCAAACCTCAACATATATATCAGTACCGCAACTTCAAATCGCGTTCGAAAGCTTCGCGCCGAAAACCATCAAGATGAAATACATTATTCTTTATTATACTTCGATAGGCATCGACATTATTGCTCGAAGGAGGATCACAGATCAGTAGATTCTCAAATGAAAACTCAGGCGAGTCCGCTGGCGTCAGCTTCCCGCTGACATAATAAAATACGCTTGGTGTTTGTTTAGCCAAGTTAAAATCCGGATACAACGGGTTATCCCACCCCCATCAAAAGTAAATGACCCACCACAAAGCTCACCAGTTTCTCTTGCAACGATGCAACCGCTACGCACATCCAGTAGCTCGCAATAGGCAACTTCTTGGTATTTTGGGGAATCATTAGACCCCTCAACAAAGCCTGATTCGATCTGACTCAAATAGACGAAATTCCCGTCCTGCGATGCAAGTGACGGGTCGGTCCGCTCGTATGCTCTTCCTAACAACCTATCACCCTGCAAGGTGCGTACATTTCTCGTAAGTTTTAAATACAACTCACCCACCGGATCATCATATTTAAAGACAACTTCATGACTTGGTTTTTTATCCTCCGCAACTGCAACCATATCAAACAAAGCAAGGCACGGCACTACCAGCATAGAAACAAACAAATTAATACTCACAATCTCTCCTTTAAGCTTTGATAACGATGAGCCGGGTCAGTCATTCGACGCAAAGAGCCGTAAATATCTAGCAATCCTGATTCGTTTTTACGATGATCTACACCCCAGCCTTGTGGATTAACCGACACAGTTGAGTGGTCATTCGGGACAGACACCCAATAGTTTCTGCTTGAAATTATCTCCTTAATGGCATTGAACTTGTTTTCTACGAAAGGTTTCTGGATGAATGCCCTTGAATTGGCTCCATATTCCCTCCTACAAATAAGATCAATTACGACACCTTGAATCTTGCCGTCCACCGTATTTTTGGGGCTGCGTCAATACCGCGTTAAAGGCACAACCCATTTCAACGACATCAATAATACTAATCACAATATGTCTACCAGAGGAATCCACCCATCTACTTGATGTTCGTTCGCTTGATAACTGATTTTGACCCACCCACTGCGAAAATCACTTATCTCAACTTTGGCACCTCGCGCCAGGTATTGTGTTGGAAGACCAGGGGCATTTGGTAAAAATGAAACATTAGATTTTTTGGCTGTTATCCTTACGCTCAATGGATGCCCAAGACGTAAAGCACCTTGATCAAAAGCCTGCGAAACTGTAAGCGTCTCAAACCTCAACCCGGCCATCACATCTGGATTCAACACAAGTTTTATGTGTTGAGGAGGGGCGGTCACTTCAATAGCATCTAGCTTAATCTGTGTAAATGATTCGGAAACAAATGCCGCATCCGCTCCAAAGCCAACAACATAAATATTTTTTGGATATTCCAAGTATATTTTAAACCCACTACCAGACGGCTCGAGCCGTACAGACTCCTCTGCTATATCGGCTACATCCAAGAGTTTAATGTTTTTTGCCATAAGAGCCCCAAGCGCACCCAGTTGGTAGACTGATATGACGACGTCGTTATCACTGTAAGCAATACAAATCAAATTCCCTTCTGTCTTTAACTCATGCGAAATCAATACACCCTGATCTCTTTTACAATCCCCAGCAAAAACCTCACCCCCAAACATAACAATCACAACAAATAGAGCCTTACCAATTTTGCTTGAGACTGTCATAAGCGCTCCGTATTTTTACATCATATCCAATTTGTCCTTTACCATTATATTTTTGCGCGATCAGCAACCAGTCCTTATTTTTCATTGGCTCCATGAGTTTTTTCTCCTTCACCAGGAAAACCTTGAAGTACTGCAAGTGCTGTAAAGCACAGTAATTCTGAGCCTCCTCCAACTCCTCAATACTGCTATATAGATGACGATAATATTCACCCATGACTTGGAATTTCCCCCAAGAACATGACTTTATAGCAGCAGCATGATTGATTTCACGCGCGCGTTTAAACCTTGAATATTGCTCATCAAGCGACCCGTACACATAGGATGCTTCATATGCATGGACTATTTTCGGCTCCGATATAGACAGCGCATTAATTTCAGATTGCGACATCCCAGAAGCGAGCAGAAGTCGACGCATATAATGGCGTTCATAAAGAATCAAAGCATGCCTTTTCCCTACTTCGTATTCCCTGAAAGGCGACTTGTCTCCGGTTTCTGCGACTGCGATTGCCCGTAGCACCTCTCTTTCAACACCCAACTCATCAGCAAGTAACTCAAAGTGTTTTTTAGTTATATCCGTCACTCCTAAGTTGCAGGGGTTATCCACTAACCCCTGTTGATAGCAGTAACATTTTTTCTGGTAATTACTTAAATGCGTTATGAGTCCTATCGGATGAAAGTGATACGGCCTCCCCCACGTCGGCAACCCCACGATCTGCGCCACCTCACCCCACCAACTGATCTGCTCGATCCGCTGCTTCTCCGCCTCCCAATTCCAGTGCGGCGTCGAGCCGCTGTGGCCGAGCAGTTCATCCAGTGCGTCCCACTTCGGCGTCTGGTGAAACCACTCGCTTTCCTTGCGCAGGATCATCTGCGAGATGGCTTGCGCCAGCGCCGGGAGGCGCAGGGCCGCTTGTAGTTCTTCGGCGGTGATCTTGCCCTCGCGGGTGCGGTCGATGATGGCGTACAGGCGGCTTTTCATCGGCCCTTGGTTGTTTTTCTCGGCCAGGGGCCGGAAGCGCTCGCGTTGCGCATCGTTGAAGCGGCCGACGGCGCTGAAAAACGAGGCCATTTCGTGGCGCGGCGTGCTGTAGTCGAAAATCACGCCATAACCTTCCCACGACCACGGGCTGAGCCACGGGGTGACGCCGACTTCTTCGCACACCCAGCCGTCGAGCGGGTTATGGTCCGCGTTGTGCAGCAGCCGGTCCAGGCGATACCAGTTGCGGGCCTTACGGTGCTCCGTCGCCGGCACGTGGATTTTGCCTTCGGGCGGCAGGCCGTCGAGCACGCTCTTGGGGACTAGCAGGTCGGCGGCGCTGCGTGGGCTGGCGTCACTCGATGCCTGCAGGCGGGCGGCCGTGGCCGGCTCTTCATGCGGCACCACCGGCGTGCCCTCGACCAGCTTCAGCCAGATGCGCTCTTTCGTCGGCAGGCGCTCGGCCCAGGCCCGACTGGCGTCGAGGAACAGATCGACGTCATCGCCGGTGAACACTTCCAGGTGCAGTTCTTCCTCCGGTCGCTCCGCGCGCATGTCCTGATACTGGCCGAGGTGCCCGATCAAGGCGCCGGCCTGGATCGGCACCGGCTGGTCGAGCACCATGATGCGGTCCGTGGCCTGCGGAGCGAGCTCGCTTTCCAGGGAGGCGAAATGCACGTATTGGTGGACGCGCTCCAGCTTGCGGAAATCCCCTTCGCCGCTGACCGTGACGACCGAGCCGGTCAGCAGCTGTAAAAGGACCTCACTGGTTCGGCTTGGCTGCGCGTGAACATTCACCGACGGTTCCGACGAGGTGACGCTGTACTCGCTGCCGCCGACGGGTTGCAAGAGGCTGGCGGCGAGGTAGCCCGCCAGTGAGCCCTCGGCAGTGATCAACTTGGCGGGGCCCTGGCGGTTTTCCAAGCGGCGGTAAGCCCCCGTGCCACTGACGGACACTTCTGCACCGCGGGGCAGGAAGTCAATGATCTTGCCTTGCGAAGGTTGGTGACGCACGTTCAAGCCGTATTCCAGCGTGCCGGGGCGAATGTCTTTGGCGGTCTGCGGGACCCGCAGGATCGGACTCGCGGGCCAGTACGCCGGGCGCTCGATAGCGTTGTTTTTCTCGTATTTCGCCCAATCCTGCAGGTGCATGTACAGGCTGTAGAAAGTCAGGCTGGGCGGTATGTCCGCGCTGCCTTCAATCCTGGGTGGCTGCAGGCGATGGCGCACCAGGACGAAATTGCGCGAGAAGGGTTTGTCGACGGTAACTTGACCAACGTAATAACGCGTAGTCGGCGAGTGCGTGTCGATGCGGTACGCCACCACTTCACCGTCGGCCAGGCACCGCACGCTGGACTGATCCAGGGTGCCGGCGGTGCCCCCGTCGAAATGGATGCCGCCGTGGAACAGGCCGCTGCGGCCGACCGGGTAGTAACCGCCGGCGGCCTTGGCCAGGTGAGTCAGCTGCTCCAGCGGGTTACGGGTGTCCTTGGACCGCTGCTTGTCCTTGAACGGATGGCACCAGTTTTTCAGCGGCACCGGGCTCGCGGGCGTTGCAACGAACCGGGTATCGGGCGTCGGCAGAATGGGTGCGCGGGGTACCGCAGGCAGCGTCGGCTGCGAATACCTGTGCAGGCCGAACAGTCGGGCAAGCAAGCTGGCCATGTTGTATGTCGCTCCTTGTTATGCAAAAGGGATCAGGCAGAAAAGTCCGAAAGGTCCGAGGACGTGGTTGGGTGCTCGGTCAATCGAGATTGCACCGGCATTTCCAGTGTTTGACTGGCCGCACCGCTGTACTCGAAGTGCGCCGCCTTGACCTTGTGATCGCCGGCCGTCCCCGACTCGATGCCACACGTCTCCAGGCGCAGGTAGCTGCCGCCGCCGTTGAGGACGATTTTCTTCTTCGCCGTGATGTGGATTTCATCTTCGGTGCTGGTGATCTCCAGCCCATGCCGCGCCAGCAGTTCAAGTTTGTCGTTCTGCGCCTGCACCCTCACCGGGCCCTGATTGGCGATCAGCTTGATCCCCAGCTTGCGTACGAACAGGCTCAGGCCCTGGCCGACGCCGATGAACAGGCGCTTGACCACGCTGAGGTCGGCCTCGCCGCCGGCGTTGAGCATCAGGTTGTCTTTTGCCGCCAGTTGCAGGTGCTGGCCGCTGGTCAGGGCGATGCCCTGGGGTGCGCTGAGCAGCAGGACCGCGGCTTTCAGTTCATCGAGTTGCTGGCGCATCAGCGCCAATTGCGCCGCCACATCTGCGGGATCGGCGTTGGCGGCCAAGGCATCGGCGGACAGCGTTTGCAGTTGGTCGCCGGCCTGGCGCAGGCGCTCGATCGCCGGGCCCATTTCCAGCACCTGGCCTTGGGCCTTGGTTTGTTCATCGGCACTGATAAACAACCCCTTGCCCGCCCGAATCGCCCCCCAGGCATCGCTACGCAGTTCAAACCCCTCACCCCGTTTTTGCCGCTCGGCATCCACCACATGCCCGAGGTTGAGCTGACTCTTGCCGCTGTGTTCGGTGCTGAGCTTGATGTGCTCCTGCCCGCGGGTATCGTCCAGCCGCAGTTTGTTGTTGGCCGGGGTGCGCAGCACGTTGCGCTTTTCGTTGTACATGGTGACGTGGTCGGGGTGCTGGCTGTCGTGCAGGGCGTGGGCGATGTAGGGCCGGTCGGGGTCGCCCTGTTCGAAGGCCACCGCCACTTCGGTGCCGGCGATCAGCGGCAGGTGCAGGCCGTGGGTGTCGCCGGCGTATGCCCGGGCCAGGCGCAGCCAGGTGCTTTCGCGACCGGCGTCCCAGGTGTCGCGGTCGAACAGGAATTGCACCCGGTAGCGGCCCTCGGCGTCGGTATCGGCGTAGGGGTTGTTTGCCTGCGCGCTGGTCACCCGGGCCGGCACGGTGCCGGCGATCAAGGGTTTTGGCGGTACGTCTGGGCGAAAGCACACCGTCTGCGCGTAGGGAATGGCCTGGAAGCTGCACTCGAAACTGCGGTCGCGGGCGGCGCCGGCCTTGAGCGCGATGATCACCGCCCGCGGCGCGAAGGCCTGGGGCGCGCCGTCGGTGACTTCCAGTACCTGGCCTGGCGCCAGGCGGGCGCTGCTGCTCATGCCGCAAAGGCGGGTGCGGCGGTTGAGGTAACGCTCGTGGCGCAGGCGCGCATAGAAGTAGCCGCTTTCGCACTGCACGTCTTCGGGGAAGGCATGGCGGTCGCCGAGCGCGGTGTAGGGTTCGGCGTAGTGATAGGCCTCGCCGTAGGTGCCCTTGGCGCCGCGCGTCTGGTCGATGTCGCCGTCGAGGTGCGCGCGGGCGTCACGGTGGTGGTAGGCGCGGATGTTCACGTGCTGCTCCACCACCTGGTGTTCCGACTGCAAGGCCCAGACGCTGTCCTCACCGCTGCTGCTCAACCCGCAGAGCGGACGCAGCGGCAGTTCGACGTCGAACTGGTAGGCGCGCGGGGAGTCGTGGAATTCGACGACGTCGATACTCAGGCGTTCGTCGCTGGTGAAGCGGTACCAGATGCCGACTTCGGCCAGCAACCGGGCGATGAAGGCCAGGTCGCTTTCGCCGTATTGCATCACCTGCTCGCGCCGGGGGTATTCGCGGTGCAGGTGGAAGAGGAAGTCCTGGCCCCTGAAATCGTGGCGACTGCGCAGGATGTGCTCGACGATTTCCGGCACCGACCGGTGCTGGTAGATCCGGTATTGCCGGCCCCGCGCGAGCAGCGCCAGGCGCGGTTGCAGGGTGACTTCGTAGCGTGCCTCGTCGATGGAACCGGACAGGCGTTTGAAGCCGCTGATTACCCCGTGCAAGCTGCGCAGCGGCTTGACTTCGGACGGTTCGAAGATCAGCGACGAGACCTTTTCCGGCAGCGCGTGCAGGCTGAAGCTGGCGGGTTGGCCAAGCATGAGCTCGGCGTCGATGTCGAGCTGGCTGGAGGTGAACTCGATGTAGTAGCTGAACGGCTGGCTGAGGTGTTCTTCGCCGTGGAAGGCCAGGACGTCGAGGGGGGCATCCACCTCTCGGACCCAGAGTGTGTGGCGGCTGTGGTCGAAGAAAGTGCGCAGTTCGTTGAGCATGTTCAGGCCTCCATGGCGGTATTTGCCGCGCAATCCTGCGTGTTGGAGAACTGCAGGGTGACTCCCTGTTCCTCGCTGTAACCCAGGGTCACACCATGGGTGCTCTGCCCAGCGGCCTGGCGCTGCAACAACTGCTGGCTGAGCACCGGCAGAATCTGCTGGTCAAGCAGGCTGTCGATGTTGCGGGCGCCGGTATCGGGCAACAGGCAGGCGGCGACCAGGGCGTCGTTGAGCGCGGCTTCGATCCGGCAGTCCAGTGCGTAGTGACGCTGCAAGCGTTTGCCGACCTGGGCGAGTTTGATGGCGACGATGCCTTTGAGGGCCTCGGCTTGCAGCGGTCGATAGATCAGCGTCTGAAAGCGGGCCAACAGGGCCGGCTGAAAATGCTCGCGCAAAATGGGCCGCAGCAGTTCGTGCAAGGTGCTGTCCGAGGCTTCGGGTTGTTCTTGCAAGAAACCTTGCAACTCATCACTCCCCAGGTTGGAGGTCATGAGAATGACGGTGTTGCGAAAGTCGATTTCACGGCCTTCGCCGTCGCGCATGCAGCCGCGATCGAACACCTGGTAAAACAGGTCAAGCACGTCACGATGGGCTTTCTCCACCTCGTCGAGCAGCACGACGCTATAGGGTCGTTGGCGTACGGCCTCGGTGAGCACCCCGCCCTGCCCGTAGCCGACGTAGCCGGGCGGCGAGCCCTTGAGCTGGCTGACGGTATGGGCTTCCTGGTATTCAGAGAGGTTGATCGTGATCAGTGACTTTTCGCCACCGAACAGGCTGTCTGCCAGGGCCAGGGCCGTTTCGGTCTTGCCGACTCCGCTGGTGCCCACCAGCAGGAACACGCCCAAAGGCGTCTTTTCGTCAGTCAGGCCGGTCTTGGCCGCACGCAGGCGTTGGGCCAAGGCACTGAGGGCATGGGGTTGGCCAATCACCCGCTCGCTGAGTTGCTGTTCCAGCTCCAGCAGGCTGGCCTGTTCATCCTTGAGCAAGCTGCCCAGCGGTACGCCGGTCCAGTCGGCGATCACTTCAGCCACGCTGCGCGGGTTTACGTCGAGCAAAAGCAGCGGCTGATTGCCCTGAATCTCGCTCAGTTGTCGCTGCAACCGGGCGCAGTGTTCCATGTATGGTGGTTCGGCCTGGCGTGCGTCGAGCAGTTGGCGGGTCAGTTCGAGCTCGCTCTGGTATTGCCGCACCAGGTCGATTTGTTCTCGCTGAAATTGCGCGTATTGCTGTGCGATCAGGGCGAGCCGTTGATCGGTGGCGTCGCCGCTCAGTTGCTGATCCTCTTGCCGGGCCTGGCGTTCCAGGTCCAGGGCAGCCATTCGGGCTTTGAGGCGCACCAGCACCTGCGGTTCGCAATCGAGGCTCATGCGTACCCGTGCACTGGCGGTGTCGAGCAGGTCGACGGCCTTGTCCGGCAGTTGACGGCCGGTGAGGTAACGCCGCGACAGGCTGACCGCCGCCTCTACCGCCGCGTCTTCGATGTGCACGCCGTGGTGGCTGGCGTAGCGGGCTTTGAGGCCGCGCAACATGAGGCAGGCACTGGCATCGTCCGGTTCGTCGACCTTGACCCTCTGGAACCGTCGCTCAAGTGCGGCATCGCGCTCAAAGTATTGTTTGTACTCACTCCAGGTGGTGGCCGCGATGGTGCGCAATTCTCCGCGAGCCAGGGCGGGCTTGAGCAGATTTGCCGCATCGGCGCCACCGGCCTGGTTGCCGGCACCGATCAGGGTGTGGGCTTCGTCGATGAACAGCAGGACCGGAGTTTCTGATTGCTGAACGGCCTCGATGACGTTTTTCAGGCGTTGTTCGAACTCGCCCTTGACCCCGGCTCCGGCTTGCAACAGGCCCAGATCGAGGGTGCGCACGCTGACCGGCTTGAGGCTGTCGGGCACATTGCCCTCGGCAATGCGCAAGGCCAGGCCCTCGACCAGCGCGGTCTTGCCGACCCCCGGTTCCCCCACCAGCAACGGGTTGTTCTTGCGCCGACGACTGAGGATGTCGATGACCTGACGGATTTCATCGTCACGCCCGAACACCGGGTCGATGCCTCCCTCCCGGGCCTTGGCGGTCAGGTCCTGGGTGTACTTGTCCAGCACCGCCCTCAATGCATCGCACCGTTGAGCACTCGATGAGTTGTCGAGGATCACCGCCTTGCGATCCAGCGTCTGCTCCTGTTGCAGGTGCGGTCGTTCTTCGGAGTGCTGGTCCAGCAGCGGGAGCAAGTGCTGCAATTGCACCGGACCGAGACTGAGCATCGGCCAGGCCGCTTCACAGGCCAGCAGTGTCGGGGTCTCCAGCAGCGCACCGAGCAGGTGGGCCGAGCGCAGGCTGTCATTGTCGTCGTCCAGCGATGCACGTAGCCAGGCGTTCTTGATCAATTGCTGTAACTTGCCGCACAGCTGCGGCTTGCCCTGCACGCTGCGCGGCAAGCTGTCGAGATGCTCGAGCAAGCCGTGCCAGAGGGCGTCTATATCCCATTCGTAACGGCGCGCAATAAGCGTCAGGTCACCCTCGCCCTGCTCCAGCAGTTTGAGGAGCCAGTGCTCGATGCTGATCTGCCCGTGGGCGCGGCTTTGGCACAACGATGCCGCCGCGCTCAAGGCCTGGGCGCAGTAAGGATTGAGGCGGCGAAGCAAACGGGTGGCGTGATGGGCCATGCTGGGCGTCCTTGTGCTGAGTTCCTGGCGTATTGCCGGTGGTGGGCTTGAAGCTCGATGTGCCGGGTTGAGCGTCCGCCAACAGGCGCTCAAGCCGACACACTCAAACCAGCAGGCAGCGTTCTGCCTGCTGGTGTTTTCGCGTCAGACGCTCTGGCGTTCGTTCCAGGAATCGCTGTGAATGATGTTGCCGTCCTTGTAGGTCCAGGTGATTTTGTCGTAACGCAGTTCAATCAATTCCAGGTGGTTGTGCTTCTCCTTCGAAGGGTCTTTGATGTCGTGCATTTTTGGCGCGACCTTCACCACCTTGACGTTTTCGAGTTGAGTCACGAAGTACTCGACTTCTTGGCCTGCGTCGTCGATGCGATACCACTTGAACTCGGCACTCTTGAGGGTCTGGCCAGTGGTCACCGCCTTGTACAGGTACGGGCTGGAGGCATCGATTTCCTTGGTGAACAGAAACGGGGCATGGACCCGGGCACCGGTCAACTTGCCGGTGTTGTTGTCGGTGGGGATGTACAGGCTGTGATCCTGGGCCAGCACCTCAATGCTGCCCTCGCGTTTTTGCACGTTCACCGAACCTTTGATGTCCGCGCCGCCGTCGTCTTGCAGCCAGAGGTAAATGGGAATTGCCATGTGAAACTCCTTTTCTAAGAACATGAATGCCGCGTGACGCGACTGGGGTTGTCAGCCCGGTATCGTTGGGGAATGCGAGCAAGCCCCCGTTTCCGGTATCAGGCGAATTTCGACTCGACGGTTGGCAGTGCGCCCCGCCTCGGTGTCATTGCTGGCGATCGGCTGCCTGGCGCCGAAGCCCTGGACAGCAAAACAACTGTCGGGCAGATCGCCCATGCGTTGCATCCAGTCCCGCACCGACGCCGCGCGGGCCCGGGACAGCAGAAGGTTTTGCGCGTCATTGCCCGACGCATCGGTATGCCCGGCGATGACGATCAGCCATCCCGGCTGGGCCTTGATGTCCGCCAGGGCATTGATCAGCACTTTGGTCGAATCAGGCTTGAGCACGGCGCTGCCGCTGTTGAACAGCGACAGGTTGTCCAGGCGTACCGCTTTGGCGACTTTTACCGCGAGTGGCGCTGACGGCGGAGTGCGGTGACTGGCAATCGCCGCCAGCACCGGCGCACGCAGTCGGTCGCCGCGATACAGGCCCAAACCCAACTTCAGCGGAGCACCATGACGGTAATGGTTGTCCAGACGCTCGGCGTGCTGGCGAAGCGTCGTCAATGCCGCTTCGCGCTGGACAATCCCGGTCTGGTCGAAAGGGGCCGGTGGCGCCATGGAGGTGTAGCGACGCAGGTCATCGGTGACCTGACGCGCCAGCAACATGTTCTGCCAGGCCGAACTGGCCAAGGCCACCGCAGTCGCGACCACAAACAGCCACAGCGCAATCACCCCCGCCCGGCGTATCGGCGTTCGCTGGATACGGATGGGCAGCAACTGCAGCAACGGGTCAGGGAATGGCAGTGGCGCCGCGCCTGCGGTCTGTGCCTG
Source organism: Pseudomonas sp. S2_F07 (assembly GCF_054668325.1). NCBI lineage: Bacteria > Pseudomonadati > Pseudomonadota > Gammaproteobacteria > Pseudomonadales > Pseudomonadaceae > Pseudomonas > Pseudomonas sp. S2_F07. Next base: position 647,721 of record NZ_CP162758.1, on the reverse strand, counting down.
CCAGTCGACTGACAGCGACAGCTTGTCGCTCAGCCATTGTTGCCAGAGGTTCCCCGACACGGTCCGGGGCAACACCGGCACCAGCGTGATGGCGATGGCCACTGCGGGACCTATCGAATGGCGGCGGTCACGCGCGGCCAGGTCCGGCAGTACCGCCTCCTCCAGCCAGGCCGCAACGCTGCTCACTTGAACGCCGGTATGCATGCGCGCCATACGCGTGACATCGTCCACTGCCAACTGCTGCCAATCGACCAGGCCGGCATGCATCCCGGCCTCACGGACCTCGGGGCTGGTCTGACCCGCCTCCCAACTGAACCAGGCCCCCTCGCCCTGAGAAGCTTGCAGGTAACTGACCAGCAACATCGGCAATGCAATCCCGCGTTTGCGAACCAGGGCAACCTGATGACAAAAAGCCCGCACCTGCCCCGCCAGTACGGCGCGGTCGTCATGCTCGCCCGGGTTGGAAACGAACATGACAGTAAGCTGCCCGCCCCATGCCGGCCGACGGGCCAATACGCTGGCTATCAGCTCCGGCAGTTGCATCAGGTCTGGCACCCGCAAGTAGCAACCTTGCCCGGTCTTGCGCAACGCTGGCGAATCACCGGCAACCGCGCCGAACAGACCGTCCAGGCCATCACCACAGACCAATACCACCGGCTGACAATAATCCGCCGGTGGCAGCGTCAGGTTAGCGGCCAGCACCCGTGACCCGGCTTGACGCTTCGCCCGTCGCCCGATCCTGATCCAGACCGCTATGGCAACGCACGCCACGAACAAAACCGCCGTTGCACGTGTCCAGGCCGCCAGCGGGATGATCGCCAGCAATGCCAGGACAAGCGCGCCGGCCCAAAGCCAGAGGAGTCGATTGAGTTTGTACGTCATCGGTGGCTCACGCCTGGCCAGGCTGGAGGTTGGCGATGACACCGCCCAACAGGTGATCGAGCCCCAGCCAGATCCCCGTGAGCAACAACCCTGCCAGCACAACCTGGGCCAGCGGGGAACGCTGCCAACGCCAGCTGCCGGATCGGTAGCCGATGCCCGCTTGTGTCGCTAACCCATGGTTGAGTTGCAGTGGCGGAACCTGCGCATTCAAGGCTGCCAGCAGTTGCAGGCGATCAGGGTCATTCAGCTCGCGATAGCGGCCGCGAAAGCCCAGCATCAATACCCGCTGGAATGCTGTCAGCACCTGCCGGTCCGGTGCGGGCTCGCGCAACACTTCGCGCATGTCTTCATACAGAAACTCACCGGCCTGGTGGCGGCTGAAGAACTTCGCCTGCAAGGGTTCGCTGGCCCAGGAAGCATGATCTTTGCCCTCGGCATAGCCGAGCACGGTTTCATCGAGCAACGCGCATTGGGCGTAGCTGATGTAGTCGATGCTGCGCCGACTCAAACCGGCCTGTTCAAGCGACTGGCGAACGTATTCGATCTGGTCGGCACAACGTGACCACAGCCCCTGGCTGTTTTTTGCTGATCCAGCCTGGCGCAGTTCAACCACCAGCAGGTAGCTGTCCTGCAACAGGACGTCGATGTTCACGGGCGAGCGGGTTTGCTTTTCGGTTTTTCCGTTCATGTGCGCAACACCGCAAACAGTTCAAGCCTGACCTCGACCAATGTGCTCGGCACATACAATGCGCAGACCCCCGCGGCCAGCATCGCCAGCCCCTTGGCATGATTGAGATCAAGGGCGAAGTATTGATTTTCCAGGCGCAACGGAATCGCGGCCGGCACATGGCTGAGCGCCTGCATGGGCACGCCGTCCAGTGCAGCATTGATCAATTGATCCACCTCATCCGGCGTACCGATCTTGCACAGTCGAGGAAACTGGCTCTGCAACTGCGCGGCCGGCAGGCGACAACGCACGGACAGATAGAAGTCCGCGCCGCCAGGCTCACACAAACGAGCGTCGTTGAGACTGACTTGCCAGCGGTTGGCGCCCGTTTCCTGCAACTCCAGGGCGATGACCCGGGACGGAAGGCTGGCTTCCAGCAAGGTGGAAATCATGCTCATCAACGGCGGGAAGACGGTTTCCAGGTGTTCGTGCCGATAGGCAGGAATCAGCTCGATGTCATGTTCCAGCGAAAAGGTCAGCAGGCTTCCAGCCAGCCTGGCCAGTTCCAGATAGACCTGTTCGGGATGGCGCCCCGGATGCGCCTTGAGGTCAGCCAACACGGGTTGATAGCTGTTCAAGGCATTTAGCAGCCAGAACAACGACACATCGGCCACCGCAAAGTCCGCCATGCGCTGATTACTCTCGCGCCGCATGCCCATGAGCCGTTGACGCTTGGCGGCCAACTGGGTCAACAGATTGTCCAGTTGGGTAAGCAAACCCGGGTGAGCAGCAAAGCTGAGAAGCGGCGGTACGTAGCCCGGGTCGAGCATCCAGGCCCCCTGCCCGTCGCGAATCAGACGGGCAATCGGGCAAGTCAGGTAATCGGCGTTGTCATCGTTGACCAGGCGCAAGCTCAAGGCATGCTCCAGCACCCCGATCGATTGCACCTCATCGCCAAACACGTCTTGAACCTTGCGCCAAGCCTGACGATAGCGCATTGGTCGATCGGCCCTGCCCCCGTCGAACAGACAGTTGTTGCCATTGCCCTGTTCCAGCGGCAAGGCCAGCAACAGCGTGACGCTCTGACTGTCATCAGGCAGCTGCCGAGCCAACTCCAGTGCAGGAGGCAGGCGATCGACATGATCGGTATCGACCAGGGTACCGTCGGCCATGCGCAAGTGCAGCCGGGTCAGTTTTAACTTGCCCAGGCGCAGTGCCTGCAGATCAACGTCCATTGCTTGTACACCCCAGGGATGTACCAACGACAGGTGCGCAAGGCACTCATTGGTCCAGGCTTCCCAGCGCGCCTGCTGCTGGAATTGCTGCGGAGACAGCAACGCCCCCGCGGCCCACAGGGGGCGGTCGATCTTCATGACAGTCGTTTCCTACGAAATGGCCCGGGTTTGAACAGGCTCAGTTTTTGGCCTTGGGCATCTGCGAAACCAGTGACAGGTTGACGTCCATGCCTTCCACCTGAAAGTGCGGCACGGCGTACAACTTGACGCGGAAGAAGCCGGGGTTGTCCTCGATGTCTTCCACCGTCACCTTCGCCTCACGCAGCGGGTGCGAAGCCTGCAAATCGTCGCCGGGGTCGGTCATTTCGGTGACCAGCCCACCGATCCACTTGTTGAGCTCAAGCTCCAGCAAGCGACGATCCTTGGTGGTTCCGATGTTCTCGCGCTGGATCATTTTCAAGTAGTGAGCGATGCGCGACAGGAGGAAAATGTACGGCAAGCGCGAGTTGATACGGCTGTTGGCAGTCGCGTCGGCGGTGTCGTACAGGGCGGGTTTCTGGCTGGAGTTGGCTGAGAAGAAACACGCGTAGTCGCGATTCTTGTAGTACGACAAAGGAATGAAACCGAGGTTGGCGAATTCAAATTCACGCGTCTCGGGAATCATCACCTCCGAGGGGATTTTCACCTGATTGCCGGTGCCCAGGTCGTACAGATGAATCGGCAGGCCGGTGACCGCGCCACCCGACTGTGGGCCGCGGATCTGCACACACCAGCCGTTGCTGATGAAGCTCTTGACCATGTTCGCGGCAAACGCGAACGAGGCATTGGTCCACAGGTACTTGTCGTGGTCCGGCCCCTTGACGCTTTCGATGTAGTTGAAGCTGCGCACCGCAATGGTGTCAGGACCGTAGGGCAAGCGACCGAGCACCCGCGGCATGGTCAGGCCGATGTAGCGGGCATCGTCACTGTCGCGAAAGGCTTTCCACTTGATGTATTCGGCGCGGTCAAAGTAGTTGCCGATGTCCTTGATCGCAGCGACTTCTTCCATCGATTCCTTGCCGAAAAAAGCAGGTCCCACAGAACCTATGAACGGCATGTGTGCTGCGGCCGCCACCTTGGAAACATTGCGCAACAAGGCAACATCCTGAGGGCTGCGGTCGAATTCGTAATTGGAAATGGCTGCAGCGATAGGTTCGCCACCCGGCGTGTCGTATTCCTGGATGTAGCTATGGAAATACAACCCGCTCTGGGCGATTTCCGGTGCGTCTTCGAAGTCCTGGACCAAATGGTCCTTGCTGATATCCAGCAACTCGATGCGAACGTTGCGGCGGAAATCGGTTTGGTCGATCAGCGATTTCACGCCGCGCCAGGTCGACTCGACGCGCTGGAAGTCGGGATGGTGCATGACGGCATCGAGCTGGCGACTGATCTGCTCGTCCAACGATGCAATGTGCTCATCGAGCAGCGCCTTGTCCAGACGCTCGACTTTATGTGAAGACTGCTTGAGCAAGTTCAGGAAAACGCTGACGGCAGCGGTCACGCGCTCATCGGCAGAGGCCTCGGACAATGCTTCATTGTCCTGAAAGGAGTCGAAACCGGCCAACTCCTCTACTGGATTCAGATTGATCTTACTGAACAAAGCGCTATATATACCCTGGCTTTCTTCAGACAACACTGTATCGCCACGCGATTGCGCGGAAGAATGTTCAACGGACATTTAGAGTTTTCCTGTGAAGCGAACCGAAGGGAAATTAACGAACTTCTTTTGGAGCCAGGGCAGCCAGTTCGGCACGCAGTTCGTCACTCAGCGCATCATCCTTGAGGATGCGCTCCAGTTCGTGCCGAAAGGTCGCGTTGTCCAGCAGGTTCGACTTGAGATCGCGCAGCAGGTTGCGCATGGCCAACAGTGCGCGCAACTGCGGAATCTGCCGCGCCACCTGTTCCGGTTCAAAGTCTTTCATGGCCCGGAAACTCAATTCCACAGAGGTGTCGCAGTGGTCATTGACCAGTGTGTTTTCCACCGCCAGCTTCAGGCTTGGTGAATACTCGGACAAAACACTGTCGAAATTATTCTTGTCAATGTTCATTTTGTTTCTTGCGGACAGCGGGCGCTGTTCCTTACCGTTGCTGTAGTCGCCCATCACCATCAACTTAAGCGGCAATTCGACTTTTTTCTGTGCGCCACCCGTGTGCAAATCGAGCTTGATATTAACTCGAGCCTTGGGCACTTCGTTTTGAAAACTACTTGCAGTCATCATTCCTCCTGACACCCGCGCAACTGTAACAACCATCACGAAGATAAATAAGACTGGAATCCAGAACGGCGATCAACTCTATACGCAGAGTTGCCATCCACAGCCCTTAAATTCCTTTCAATGCATAGAAGCCGCAACTCCAAGCGACAACTTTTGTCTCTCTGTCTATAAACGATGAAGCATCTGAAGTTAATTCTCCATCCCCCTCTAGCACTTTCGGAAGTTTCCTACATGACCAATCAGCAAAAGAGAAGTTAATTTGTAGGACTAGAGCGGGATAATCAAATCTGGTTACGCCAACACACAATTTTTGCTAGGAGTAATGGATCTCACTCAGGTCGATCGACACCAGCAACGACCGGCGGGACAAAAGGCATCAAAAGACAGCACACCGACTCAATATTCCCGACCCGATCTACGTAACCATCACGTCCTCACTCCCCCCTAAGGACAGTGTCATGGTCATTGCAAAGGCAGTACCCGGCAAAACCCTGCCCCTGTGGTGACCCATTGATGATCTTTTCCCCGCAAGAATCCAGGGCGGCCATTGCCCTGTGCTGCTGCCTGCTGGCAACCCACGCACTGGCCGAGGAATCGGCGAAAGACAGCGTAGGATTTTTCGAGGGCGCGACCCTTGGCGTGCTCAGCCGAAACTTCTATCTGAACAGCGACTATCGATCGCCCTCGCCATCCGGCAAGAGCTACAAGGCTGAATGGGCTCAAGGTTTTATCAGCGCTTTTGAATCCGGTTTCACGCCGGGTACCGTCGGCTTCGGCCTCGATGCCCATGCCTTTCTGGGGTTGAAACTCGATAGCGGCAAAGGCCATTCCGGGACCGGATTACTGCCCGTGGGCAGTGACGGTCGTAGCGAAAGTAACTACTCCGGCGGTGGCGGCGCGATCAAGCTCAAGGCCTCGAACACCACCCTGGCGTTTGGTGAAATGGAGGTCGAAAGCCCGGTGTTCGACACCGCGGACAAACGCCTGCAACCGGAGTACGCCACCGGTTTTCTGTTCGACAGCCGCGAAATCGACGGAATGAACCTGCAGGCCGGCCACTTCACGGCGTTCAAGAATCAGGACAGTGCGTCAGGCAAGGGCAACTTTTTCGGTTATGGCGCCAACACCGAGGCCGGCGGCATTTCGTTTGTCGGCGCCGACCTGTTTACCCAAAGCCCGGTTGGCGGCGCCCTGTATGCCTCGGATCTGACCGACACCTGGCATCAGTACTACGGCAATCTGCACTTCAAGCAGTCCGAGGTGTTCCTCGACGCCAACCTCTATCACACCCGGGACACCGGTCAGGCGCTGGCCGGTGCCATCGACAATACTGCGTACAGCCTGTCCGGCCGATACACGCTGGGCGCCCATGGTTTCACCCTGGCCTATCAGAAGATCAACGGTGATACGCCGTTCGATTTTGTCGGTGGCGACTCCATCTACCTGGCCAACTCGATCAAATACGCCGACTTCAACGGCGCCCGCGAACGCTCCTGGCAGGCGCGTTACGACCTGGACCTGGCCACCTTCGGGATACCCGGCCTGAAGTTCATGACCCGTTACGTCACCGGCGACCAGATCGACGGCACCCATGCGCCGCAAGGCGGGGCCTACAACCCGTTCGACCCGGCGACCGGCACCTTCGTGCCGCAACAGGGTGATGGGGGCAAACACTGGGAGCGCGACATCGACCTGCACTACGTCGTGCAGTCCGGGGCGGCGAAGGGCTTGTCGTTGCAATTGTCCCATGTGTCGCACCGGGCGAACGCGGCCCAGGCAGGCGACGACATCGACCGGGTGTACGTGGTCATCCAGTACCCGTTGGACTTCGGGCCGTTCTGACCGGGAAGTGGCGGAAGGCAGCCGGAGTCGAACCTGCCCGGGAACGGATGCCGTCCCCAACCGGGTTTGAAGCCCGGCCGCGCCACCGGGCGCGATTGCCTTCCTTGAAATCATGTCTTTGAATCAGTGCTCTATGTGCTGGGCCAACGCACTGTCCAGGCGAATCTGCCGGCGATCACCCAAGCGTCGTGTCAGACCGATACGGTCAAAGTACTCCAGTATCTGAATGCTGCGCTTGCGCCCCAGACCCACCGCATCCCGAAATGCCGCCACCTGGATCACCGGGTTGGCGTCCGCCAGCTGCAACAGCATAGCCGTCAATCGGCGAATCATGTTGTCGGGGTAAAACAGATCGCGCACCACCTGGTGCATCAAGCCCAGACGCGCCATCTTGCGTAGCAATGCGCGGACGGTCGCTTCGTCATGCCCCAGGTTACGCACCCAGGGCGGGTCGAATCCGGCCTGTTCGAAAAGCGGCTGCAATTCTAGCCACAGGGCTTCGTCCTCTTCGCTCAAGCGCACCTGATGCCCGGGCAGGTGCAACCACGGTCCGCTGCTGGCGATGTCGCCGCTGGCCAACAACTCGTCGAGCAGGCTGATAAACGTTGGGCGTTCCAAAGTACTGCCGGTGAATCGGCGCAGGCGGTCCCGATCCGGGCCCATCTGGTCCGGTTCGAGTTCATGGAAACGCGCGAGTTGCTCCACTAAAGGCGATTTCAAGGCTTCCCAACGGCTGGCACTGAACAGCAATGGGCCTTGGCGGGTATCGATCAGGCGCACGTCAGCGGGCAACACCCAACTGCTGCGCGGTCGGTTGAACTGTCGCGCCAGGCGCTGTGGATCGAGCCCTGTGTCGCTATTGGCCAGCAATGCCGGCAAAACATCCTCCAGCGTTGCGCTGTTCACCAATGCATGCAGCTGCGCCAATCGTTCGGGGCTGCGGCGTTGCCGAGTGGGAGCAAACGGGTCGAGCACCCGGCCGCCGCCAAGGGTGCGTTGGGCACTCTGGTCGCGCAGGATCAGCGGATCGCCTTTCACCGCATGCACCGGTGTATTGAGCAGCAGTTGCGCCAGCATCCGCTCACCCGGTGCCAGGCTGGCGCCTTCGAGCAAGGCGACTCGACCGGTGACGTCCAGGGTGCCGAGGTGTACGTGCACCGGTTGAAAGTGCTCGAAGGCGCGGGGTTCGGTGGCTAGCAACTGCATGTCGATGTCCAGGCGCTGGGTGGGCGCATACAGGGCTTCGGCGAGTAACCAATGGCCGCGATGGATATGCTCCAGGGCCAGCCGTTCGGCACTCAGGTTCAACGCCACGCGCTGGCCGGCCAAGGCGTGGCCGGCGGCCTGGTTTTGCGCGTGCAGGCCGCGAACGCGCACCGGTTTGCCTTGTGGCCCCAACAGCAGGGTATCGCCCACCGCGACCTGACCGGACAGCGCCGTGCCGGTGACCACGATACCGGCCCCGGCCACGCTGAAGGCCCGGTCGATCGCCAGGCGAAAACCACCTTCGGTGCTGCGCTGCTGCACTCCGCGCTGGGCTTGCAGCAATTGTTGGCGCAGGGTTTCGATGCCCTCGCCCGTCAGGCTCGACAGCGCAATCAGCGGTGCATCGGCATACGGCCCGGGCGCCAACAAGGTGCGGACCTGATCGCGCACCTCCTGTACCCGGGCGCTGTCGACCCGGTCGCACTTGCTGATCGCCACCAGTGCCCGAGGGATACCCAATAGCTGGACAATCGCCAGGTGCTCGCGGGTCTGCGGCATCACCCCGTCATCGGCGGCCACCACCAGCAACACCAGATCGATGCCCTGCGCCCCGGCCAGCATGTTGTGGGTGAAGCGCTCATGGCCCGGAACGTCGATGAAACCGGTCAGCGGCGCATCCGTCTCCAGCGCGGCATACAGGTAGCCGAGGTCGATGGTCATGCCGCGCTCGCGCTCTTCGCGGCGACGGTCACCCGCCTGACCGGTCAACGCCTGGAGCAGCGCCGTCTTGCCATGGTCGATGTGCCCTGCGGTGCCGACAATCACCCTGCCCGGCCCTCCACCTGTAATTGATCGAGCTGCGCCAGCCATGCCGGTTCGTCGTCCAGTTGCCGCAGGTCCAGCCACAGGGCGTCATCGTCGATGCGCCCCAGGACCGCAATCGGCAAGGCGCGAAAGGCCTCTTCCAGCGTCAACAGCGAACGCCCGCGCAAGCGCTTGGAGGTCAGCGGGCGCAGACACAGCGCGGCGCTGGCCAGCCGCGCCACCGGTTGGCTGCCGCTGCCGATCATACCCAGCGCCGGCATGGCACTGACGCTCCAGCCGTCACCCAGCACCTGGGCCAGCCACGGTCGCAAACGCTCGGCCTGGGCGAGGATATCGGCCTGTGGCCGAGTCAGCAGGCGCAGGCTCGGCAAACGCTCGGCCAACCGGTCCGGATTGCGGTACAAACCCAGCACCGCTTCCAGGGCGGCCAGGGTCATCTTGTCGACGCGCAGCGCCCGCTTGAGGGGATTTTTCTTGATCCTGGCGATCAGTTCCTTGCGGCCGACAATCACCCCGGCCTGTGGCCCGCCGAGCAGTTTGTCGCCACTGAAGGTGACGATGTCCGCGCCATCGAGCAGGGCCTGGCGCACTGTCGGCTCCGGCGGCAAGCCCCAGCGGGACAAGTCCAGCAGACTGCCGCTGCCGAGGTCTTCAAGCAGAGGCAAACCGTGCAGATGGGCCAGTTGCGCCAGTTCGGCAGTCGGCACGCTGGTGGTGAACCCTTGAATGCTGTAGTTGCTCGCATGCACGCGCATGATCAAGCCGCTGCGCGGGCCGATGGCAGCCTCGTAGTCGCGGGTATGGGTGCGATTGGTGGTGCCGACCTCAATCAGCTTCACTCCGGCGCGGGCCATGATATCGGGGATGCGGAAGGCGCCGCCGATTTCAATCAGTTCGCCCCGGGAGATAATCCCTTCCTTGCGCGCGCCCAGGCTGTTGAGGGTCAGGAGCACCGCCGCGGCATTGTTGTTGACCACGGTCACTGCTTCGGCGCCGGTCAGCTCGCGAATCAAATTTTCGATCAGGTCGTCGCGGTCTCCGCGCTTGCCGCTATGCAGGTCGAACTCGAGGTTGAGCGGATAGCGCGCGGCCATTTGCACCGCTTCAATCGCCTCCTCTGGCAACAGCGCCCGGCCGAGGTTGGTGTGCAAGACCGTACCGGTGAGGTTGAACACCCGGCGCACATGGCTGCGATGCTGGGTTGCCAGTCGCTCGCCGACCCTGCCCGCCAGTACATCAGGGCTGACTTCAACAGCTTCGAGCAAACCCTGTCGTACCCCTTCGCGCAATTCATCCAGCAATAACCGCAAGGTGGTCAGCAAGGCCTCGCGCCCATAGCGCTCGGCCAACGGCTGGCACGCCGGGTGGCGCAACAGACTGTCGATGGAAGGTAGACGCAGGGGTTGGCTGGCACTGCGTGCAGACATCTGGCGCTCCTGATAACGAATGACCCTCGCGCCAGAGTGTAGACGCTGCGGTTACTCGTCTCCCGGCGCCAGCAACAGATTGGGTGCCAGACGCTGATAACCGTCCTGGGCCAGGCGCATGTCGAGCATCAGGCTGGACAGGTCGGCCGACAACGCTTCGGCGTGCGCATCGTTCTCCAGATAAAGCAACTTCAGATAGCTGTTGCAACCAGGGCAGACTTCGGCGCGCAACGGCGCCTGGTTGGCGGCATGGCGATCATCTTCAAGGCTGAGGTATTCCAGGCCCTTGCTCTGCTCGCAATACACGCACTTGACCCGCACCACATGCCACTCGCAGGCGCACAGCGAACAGACCAGGTAACGCAAACCGTTGTGCTTGCCGCGATGGCGGATGACCCCGGCCATGGCCGGCGAGCCACAGGCCGGGCACTGGCTGAGGCTGTCGCCGGCGGTCAGCGAGAGGTTTGGCGTACTCAACAGCCAGTGGCTCCAGGCCGTTTGCAGCGCCGCACCGAGAAACGGCACCAGCGCGGCCGGCACCAGCGAATACTGGCCGCTGACCAGTGCCACCGCCCAGGCACGACGCTGCCCGGCACCGGCCAGGCGCAAGCTGTCCACGGCATCGGCCACCGCGGATTGTGGCGGTGCGTTATAGCGCTGCAACAAGGCATCGAGGTAAAGCTGCCAATCGTCTTCGCGCGCCAGGCTATCGGCCGCGAACGGCGGCAAGCCATGTTGCTGGCACAACTCGATGCGTTGTCGGTCGAGGGGTTCGCTTGAGGGCGGGTCGTCCAGTACCTGTTGCTGCACCCGGCACAACCCGGCGATCAGGCGCAGGTAGTCGGCCAGCGGGTGCCCTTTGGCCAGCATTTCCAGGCGCTGGGCACGCAGGTTGAACAGGTTGGGCGGTGGCATGTACAGAAACGGCGGCGAACTGGCCGCCGCTTCGATTTCTCCAGGTTCCAGGATGGTTGGCAAAGGTCAGCCCTTTTTAGTGATCGGTCGCTCGGGCGCTTCGTCGCGGGTCTCATCTTGAGTCACTTGGCGATACCAGAGTTCGTGGTGTTTCCTGGCCCAGTCGCGGCTGACCCTGCCGTGCAACATGGCGCTGACCGAGCCCTTGATCCAGATGCCAGCATAGATGTGCACGATGATGCTCAGGATCAGCACAAAACCGGCCAGCGCATGCAGCAACATCGCCCAGCGTATCGCGGTGATGCCGAAATACTCGCTGAAGTACGCACGCCAGATCACCAGCCCGCTGAACAACAGCACCAGCATGCACAGCAGTAAAGTCCAGAACAGCAGCTTCTGCCCGGGGTTGTATTTGCCGATGGGCGGGACGCCCTCCTCCTCATTTTTCATCACCCGGTCGATGCGCCTTAGCCATAGGCGATCATTGGCGATGAAGTAGTTGGCGCGCCAGAAGCGCAACACCAGTGCGAGGAACAGCACGAACATCAGTATGCCCATGAACGGGTGCAGGATACGTGTCCATGGCCCGCCGCCGAACAGGTTGCTCAGCCAGAACAGCGCCGGGTGGAACAGCGCCAGCCCGGACAGCCCGGCCATGAGGAACAGAATCGCCACCAGCCAGTGATTGGTGCGCTGGTTGCTGGTGTAGCGCAGGATCGTCTTGTTGCTCATGGCCTGCCCTCCCCACGGGGATCGAAGGTGTGCACCGACGGGTCGACTTCATGCACGGCGGTGTCCGGCGGCTGCGGATGTTCATCCTCTTCGACGATCTGCGGGCCGACACGCACGTAGTGGAAGAACCCGGCCACCACCGCTGCGCCCATGGCCAGCAGCGCCAGGGGTTTGCTGATGCCTTTCCACAGCCCCACCAACGGACTGATCGCCGGGTGATCGGGCAAGCCGGCGTACAGCCTTGGCGTATCGGCGTGGTGCAACACGTACATCACGTGGGTACCGCCGACGCCTTCGGGGTCGTACAGGCCGGCGTTTTCAAAGCCCCGGCTCTTGAGGTCGACGATACGCTCGGCCGCATGTTCCTTCATGTCGTCCTTGGTACCGAACACGATGGCGCCGGTCGGGCAGGTTTTCACGCAGGCCGGTTCCAGCCCTACCGCGACCCGGTCCGAGCACAAGGTGCATTTGTAGGCCTTGTGATCCTTTTGCGAGATCCGTGGAATGTTGAACGGACACCCGGTGATGCAATAGCCGCAACCGATGCAATGATCCTGATCGAAATCGACGATGCCATTGGCGTGCTTGATGATCGCCCCCGGGCTGGGGCATGCCGCCAGGCAACCGGGTTCGGCGCAGTGCATGCAGCCATCCTTGCGGATCAACCATTCCAGGTTACCGGCGTCGGTCTCGTGCTCGGTGAAGCGCATCAACGTCCAGGTTTCGGCGGTGAGGTCCTGCGGGTTGTCGTAGGTGCCATGGTTGTGACCGACTTCGTCACGCAGTTCGTTCCATTCCGAACAGGCGACCTGGCAGGCCTTGCAGCCGATGCATTTGGTGGTGTCGATCAGCTTGGCGACTTCCTCCTGGTTGCGCACCGAAGGCGGGACTGTGGTGGTGGCCGAACGGGCGATGATGTCTTGGCTGGCCATTTAGACTTTCTCCACGTTGACCAGGAATGACTTGGATTCCGGGGTCTGGGTGTTGCCATCGCCGAGGAACGGCACCAGGGTGTTGGTCAGGTAGCCGTGGCGCGTGAGGCCGGTGAAGCCCCAGTGCAACGGAATGCCGATCTGGTGCACCACCTGGTTGTTGACCTGCAGCGGACGAATCCGCTTGGTCACCACCGCCACCGCTTCGATGAAACCGCGCTTGCTGCTGACCCGCACCCGGTCGCCGGCGACGATGCCTTTTTCCTTGGCCAGCACTTCACCGATCTCGACGAATTGCTCCGGTTGGGTAATCGCGTTGAGCTTGCAATGCTTGCTCCAGAAGTGGAAATGCTCGGTCAGCCGGTAACTGGTGGCGGCGTACGGGTAATCCTTGGCCACGCCGAGGGAATCCCACACCGAATCGAAGATCCGTGCCGCCGGGTTGCTGGTGGCTTTCTTGTTTTGCGGGTGCAGCGGGTTGATGCCGATCGGCGTCTCGAATGGCTCGTAGTGTTCGGGGAACGGGCCTTCGTTCATCTTGTCGACGGCGAAGAATCGCGCCACGCCCTCGGGGTTCATGATGAACGGATTCATCCCCGCTTCCGGCGGCACGTCGGCCTTGTAGTCCGGCACATCGGTGCCGCCCCAGGTTTTGCCGTTCCACCACACCAGGCGTTTTTTCGGATCCCACGGTTTGCCTTGCAGGTCCGCCGAGGCGCGGTTGTAGAGAATCCGCCGGTTGGCCGGCCAGGCCCAGGCCCAACCTTGATGCTGGTGCATGCCGTATGGGTCGTTGTTGTCGCGGCGGGCCATCTGGTTGCCCAGTTCGGTCCAGCTGCCACAGAAAATCCAGCAGCCGGACGCCGTGCTGCCGTCATCCTTGAGCTGGCCAAACCCGGCCAGTTGCGCATTGGCCTTGATCGCCGCGCCCGTGGCGTCGGTGAAGTCAGCAGTGGCGGAGCCGTTGATTTCCTTGGCCAGCTCTTCCGGCGAAGGTTCCTCGGGGATCTTGTACGGCCACGACAACTTGAGCATCGGATCGGGGTATTTGCCGCCATTGGCCTGGTAGCGCTGGCGCAGGCGCAGGAACAGCTCGCTCATGATGCGGATGTCGGTGCGCGCTTCGCCGGGGCCATCCGCGCCCTTCCAGTGCCATTGCAACCAGCGGCTGCTGTTGACCAGCGAACCGTCCTCTTCGGCAAAACAGGTGGTGGGCAGGCGAATGACTTCGGTCTGGATGTCGGCGCTGTTCACGTCATTGTACGGCCCGACCTTATGCCAGAACTCCGAGGTCTCGGTGGCCAGCGGATCCATCACCACCAGCCACTTCAACTTCGCCAATGCCACCATCACCCGGTTCTTGTCGGGTAATGCGGCAATGGGATTGAAGCCCTGGCACATGTAGCCGTTGACCTTGCCCTGGCCCATCAGGTCGAACACCTTGAGGATGTCGTACTGGGGAATATCCAGTTTCGGCAGGTAGTCGTAGGCCCAGTTGTTCTCGGCCGTGGCGTTGGCGCCGTACCAGGCTTTCATCAGGCTGACGTGGAATTTGCCGTAGTTCTGCCAGTAGGACAGTTGCCCCGGGCGCAACGGTTTTTGCGTGCGTTTGACGATGTAGGCGTTGTAATCCTGATCGGCATCGCCGGGCAGCGTGAGGTAGCCCGGCAATGAGTTGGACAACAAGCCCAAGTCCGTCAGCCCCTGGATGTTGGAATGCCCGCGCAAGGCATTCACGCCGCCGCCCGGCATACCGACGTTGCCCAGCAGCAGTTGCACCATCGCCGCGCTGCGAATCATCTGCGCGCCAGTCGAGTGCTGGGTCCAGCCCAGGGCATAGAGGATGGTCATGGTCTTGCCCGGCGTCGAGCAGGTGGCGATCTCCTCCCAGATTTTCTGCATGGCGTCGACCGGCATGCCGCAGATCTGGCTCGCCAGCTCCCTGGTGTAGCGGCTGTAATGCTGCTTCATCAATTGATAGACGCAACGTGGGTCCTGCAGGGTCGGGTCGACCTTGGCAAAACCGTCTTCACCAAGTTCATAGCCCCAGCCGGACTTGTCGGTGTAGAGACGCTTGGCCGCGTCGTAGCCGCTGAAAATCCCGTCCTCGAAGCCATAGCCGGCTTTGACGATGAACGACACGTCGGTGTAGTTGCGCACGTACTCGTGCTGGATCTTGTCCTCGGTCAGCAGGTAATTGATCAGCCCGCCCATGAAGGCAATGTCGGTGCCGGTGCGGATCGGCGCGTAATAGTCGGCCACCGAGGCGGTCCGGGTAAAACGCGGGTCGACCACGATCAGCCGCGCCTTGTTGTGCGCCTTGGCTTCGGTCACCCATTTGAAGCCGCACGGATGCGCTTCTGCTGCGTTGCCGCCCATCACCAGGACCAGGTTCGCATTGGCGATATCGGTCCAGGTATTGGTCATGGCACCACGGCCGTACGTCGGGGCAAGACTTGCCACCGTCGGGCCGTGTCAGACACGCGCCTGGTTATCGAACCCCAGCATGCCGAGACTGCGCACCACTTTGTGGGTGATGTAGCCGGCTTCGTTGGACGCCGCCGATGCCGCGAGGAAACCGGTGGTCAGCCAGCGGTTCACCGTTTGGCCCTGGGCGTTCTTCTCGATGAAGTTGGCGTCGCGGTCGGCCTTCATCAGGTCGGCGATGCGATCGAGGGCTTCATCCCAGGAGATGCGGGTCCATTCGGTGCTGCCGGGTTTGCGCACCTGCGGGTATTGCAGGCGACCGGGGCTGTGAATGAAGTCCAGCAGGCCCGCGCCTTTGGGGCACAGGGTGCCGCGGTTGACCGGGTGGTCGGCGTCACCTTCGATGTGGATGATGTTTTGCGCGACATTCTTCGCCGCATCGCCCTGGCTGTACATGATCAAGCCGCAACCGACCGAGCAATACGGACAGGTGTTGCGGGTTTCATGGGTGTGGGCGAGCTTGAAGTGACGCACCTGTTCGGCAAAGGCAACCGTCGGGGCCATGCCCAACGCGCCCAGGCTAGAGCCTGCAAGGCCGATACCGGCGACCTTGAAGAACTGACGACGGCTGAGATCCATCGTGCACTCCTGATCAGGTGGAACCCGGTACATGGCCGGGCCTTTTTGAACAACCACGGTCGCGGCAGCCTGGCTGCCGACACTTGAACTTTAGTCAATGCTGTCGAAATCACCATGACAGCCGACCGTCGGGCGATTCCCCGATGCGAGCTAAGGCACACAACCTGTGGGAGCAAGCTCGCTCCCACAGGGCTTGGCGTTTATCATGGTCAGCATTCCAACCCAGCTTTCATGAGACTACGCATGACTTTCGATTTTGATCAGGTGTTCGACCGCCACCACACCGGCAGTACCAAGTGGAGCCGCTACCCGGCCGACGTGTTGCCGATGTGGGTCGCCGACATGGACTTCGCCGCACCGCCGGTGATCATCCAGGCCCTGCAAAAACGACTGGAACACCCGATGGTCGGCTACAGCGTGGCCCAGGATGACCTGCGCGAGGCGATCGTCGCCGACCTCTGGAACAAATACGCCTGGCGCGTAGAACCCCAGGAGCTGATTTTCCTGCCGGGCGTCGAGTCCGGTTTCAACATGGCGCTCAAGGCACTGGTGCAGGCGCCACAGAATGTCGTGGTGCAGGTGCCGAACTACCCTCCGCTGCGCCATGCGCCCGGGCATTGGGGCCTGAACAAGGTCGAACTGAATTTCGATGCGCAAGCCGACGGCACCTATACCACGCCGCTGGACACCCTGAGCCAGTCGCTGCAAGGCGGTGGCGCGCTGCTGCTGAGCAACCCGCATAACCCGCTGGGCAAGGCCTTCCCCCGCGCAGAACTGCAAGCCATTGCCGACATTTGCCTTGAGCACGGTGCCTGGATCATTTCCGATGAGATCCACGCCGAGTTGTGCTTCGACGGCCGCCAGCACATTCCGATGGCGACCCTGAGCCCGCAAGTCGCCCAGCGCACCATCACGCTGATGTCGGCGAGCAAGGCCTACAACATCGCCGGCCTGAAGACCTCGTTCATGATCATCCAGGACCGCCACCTGCGTGAGAAGGTCAACCACGCCCGTTGCGGCATGGTCGACAGCGTCAACCCGCTGGGCATGGAAGCCACCCGCGTCGCCTACAGCGAAGCCGCGCCATGGCTGGCCGAGCTGAAGGTCTACCTGCAAGGCAACCGCGATTTCCTCGCCGAGGCCGTGCGCACCCGCCTGCCGGGCATCACCATGAACCTGCCGCAAAGCACCTACCTGGCATGGCTCGACTGCACGGCACTGGGGCTGGACAACCCGCAACAGTTCTTCCTCGAACAGGCCAAGGTCGGTTTGAGCGCGGGCCTGGACTTTGGCGATGACTGCAAGCAATTCGTGCGCCTGAACTTCGGCTGCCCACGGTCGTTGCTGGAAGAAGGCATATCGCGGATGGAGCGCAGCTTGCGCCATCTCAAGGGCTGATAACGTCCCCTGTGGGAGCAGGCTCGCTCCTACAGGTAATAATTGAACCGACGTAGCCCTCCAATGCTCAACAGCCTATAGCCCTGCACTGGCGGTTGTTTCGAGATCTGAGCCATGAGTTTCGTTGCCTGGGTGGCGGTGTTGGGCGCGGTGTTACTGACCCTGGCACTGACCTCGTCGTACCTGCGCTGGATGCCGGTCACCACTTCAGCGGTGTGCCTGGTCCTGGGCATCGCCATCGGGCCGGCGGGCCTGGGTTTGCTCAGGCTGGATATCGACGAGGCGGCCTTCTGGATCGAGCACCTGACGGAAGTCGCGGTGCTGTTTTCATTGTTTGTCTGCGGGCTCAAGCTGCGACCACCGCTTCGTGATCGCCAATGGCGAGTGGCATTCACCCTGGCGGGACCGGTGATGGTGCTGAGCATTGTCGGTGTCTGCCTGCTGCTGCATTTCGCTTTCGGACTGGGGTGGGGGCCGTCGCTGCTGATCGGGGCGATACTGGCGCCGACCGATCCGGTCCTGGCCTCTCTGGTTCAGGTCAATGACGCCAAGGATGATGACCCGGTGCGGTTCGGGCTCTCGGGCGAGGCAGGACTGAACGACGGCATCGCTTTCCCGTTCGTGATTTTGGGACTGTTGTTTTTGCAGCAAAACGGCAGCTTCGGCAGCGGCCTGGATGACTGGTTCTTCAAGCGTCTGTTGTGGGCCGTACCCGCTGGACTGCTGACCGGCTTCTGGATGGGACGCGGCATTGGTCACCTGACATTGGTCATGCGCATCAAGAATGACGACAGCACGTTCTCCCCCAATGACTACCTGGCCCTGGCCTTGATCGCACTGGCGTATGTCGCAGCCGAAACCATCGACGGCTACGGGTTTCTCTCGGTGTTTGCCGCCGGCCTGGGCTTGCGTCAGGCCGAGGTCAAGACCAGCGGCGGTGCCCATACACCGGCCGAACATCTGGTTCAAGCGGTGGTCGGTCATCAACATGTCGAACCCGAGGCGGCCGTGCTCGGCAATGTGGAGCACCTGCAAGACACGCAAGTCGCCGCCGGGATCATGATGGGCGACATGCTGTCGTTCGGCAGCCTGGTGGAACGGGCCATGGAAGTGTTTCTGGTGACCTTGCTCGGTATTGTGCTGATCTCGCACTGGGACTGGCGGGCGCTGCTGGTCGCGTTGGTGCTGTTCGCCGTGATTCGCCCGTTGAGTGTCTGGCTGATGCCTTGGGGTTCGTTGCTCAATGGCCCCCAGCGCTGGTTGATCGGCTGGTTCGGGATTCGCGGCATCGGGAGTTTCTACTACCTTTTCTACGCCTTGAACCACGATCTGTTGCCTTCGGTGGCAACCTTGTGTGCCGACCTGACGCTGTCGGTGGTGGCACTGAGCATACTGGTCCACGGCATCAGCACCCAGCCGATGCTGGCCCGCTATGAGCGGCACAACCGCCGTGTCACTTCATCGCCAGGGCAATGATTTCCACCAGGTGGAGTTGGGTATAGGGTTTCGACAAACGTGGCAGGCGCGCGGCAAAGCCTTCCAGCCGATCGGCATAACCGGTGGCGAGGATGATCGGCACGCTCGGTCGCAAGATACTGATGGCCTTGGCCAGTTGAGCACCACTCATCTGTGGCATGGCCATGTCGGTTATGACCAGGTCAATCTCCGGTTCACTGCTGAACAGTTCCAGCGCCCTGGCACCGCAAGCCGCACTGATGACCCGGTGCCCAAGGTCCTCTAGCAGCAGGCTGGTGCTGGTCAACACCAGGCTGTCATCGTCCACGACCAGTACACACAGGCCAGGCACCGACACGGCCACCGCTTCGGCGACCGGTTGCACCGCCGCACCACGGGTGGCGACCGGCAACCAGAGTTCGGCGGTCGTACCATGGTCTTTGCGGCTCTTGAGGATGAACCGTCCGCCCAGTTGTTCAATGAAACCGTGAACCATCGACAACCCCAGGCCCGTGCCTTTGCCGACGCCCTTGGTGGTAAAGAACGGGTCCATAGCCGAGGCCAGCGTGGCTTCATCCATGCCCTCGCCGGTATCGGTAATGTTCAGGCAGACATAGCGCCCCGCGGCCAGGAATGAGGTGCCGTTGTCGAGTACTTCCTCGGTCCTGGCACTGAAGGTAATGGTCCCGCCGTGGGGCATGGCGTCACGGGCATTGGTCGCCAGGTTCAGCACGGCCAGTTCCAGTTGATTGACGTCCGCCATCACCGGTTCAAGATCCTCGGGAAAACATGTTTCGATGTTCACCGAAGGCCCCAGGGAGCTACGCAAGAGCCCGGAAATGCCGTCCACCAAGGCTGGTATCCGCACCGGTTCCGACTTGAGCTCCTGACGTCGGGCAAACGCCAGCATGCGCTGGGTCAGGGAAACCCCGCGCAAGGCGCCTTGGGTGGCGTTGTCGATCAGGCGGGTTATTTTGGGATCGTCCGTCCCCCGTTTGCGCACGATTTCCAGATTGCCGAGGATCACCGTCAGCAGGTTGTTGAAGTCGTGGGCGATCCCGCCGCTGAGCTGACCGATGGCCTGCATTTTCTGCGCCTGGAACAGGGCCTCCCGGGTTTGCTCGAGCGCCTGCTGCGCCTGGGTGACTTCAGTGATGTCCCGGGTGATCTTGGCAAAACCGAGCAAGGTACCGGTGTCACCCCGGATCGGTTCGACAATCACATGGGCGAGGAACCGCGTACCGTCCTTGCGCACCCTCCAGCCCTTGTTTTCAAAGCGTCCTTCACGAACGGCGATGTCCAGCGCCCGTTGTGGCTCGCAGGCATCGCGATCTTCCGGGGTGTAGAACATCGAAAAATGCTGGCCAATGACCTCTTCCGGCAAATAGCCCTTGATGCGCTGGGCGCCCGGGTTCCAGTTGCTCACCCGTCCGTCCGGGGAAAGCATGTAGATCGCGTAGTCGGTAACGCTCTGCACCAGCAGGCGGAACTGCTGCTCGCTTTGCTTGAGGACTTCCTCGGCCATTTTGCGATCGGTCAGGTCCCGGGTGATCTTGGCGAAACCCAGCAATGTGCCCGACGGGTCGAGGATCGGATCGATGACCACATGGGACCAGAAGTGCGTGCCGTCCTTGCGCACCCGCCAGCCTTCCCCCTCGAAACGCCCTTCACGAATCGCCGTGTCCAGTGCCCGCTGGGGCAAGCCCGCACGGCGATCGTCATCGGTGTAGAAACGCGAGAAATGCTGGCCGAGGATTTCCACCTCCTCATAGCCCTTGAAACGCCTGGCGCCGGCGTTCCAGCTGGTAACGATGCCGTCCGGATCAAGCATGTAGATCGCATAGTCGATCACCGCATCGATCAATAGCCGAAAACGACCGTCTTCGATGGCACTGACCCCGGTCCGATCTTCGCTCATTGATCCCTCCGCCTCATGGTTTCACTGGAGTATGGGTCATACCGGGATTTTGGAAAGCCCACCAACGCGGCAGCAACTGCCTGACCTTGCTCTCGCCAAAACGGTCGTCGATCAACATCACCACCCCTTGATCCTGTTGCGTACGGATCACCCGCCCAGCAGCCTGCACCACCTTCTGCACACCAGGATAAAGATAGGTGTAGTCATGACCGGCACCGAAAATCGCGGCCATGCGTCGTTTCAGTTGCTCGTTCACCGGATTGAGCTGCGCCAGCCCCAGCGTGGCGATAAACGCGCCGATCAACCGGGCGCCGGGCAAATCGATGCCTTCACCGAAGGCCCCACCCAGTACCGCAAAGCCGACGCCCTGGCCGTCGGCGTGGAACTGCTCGAGAAACTGCTGGCGCTGCGCTTCGCCCATGCCTCGGGACTGCGACCACAGACTGATGTGCGGATGTTTCTCGGCCAGCAACTGCGCCACCTGCTGCAAATAATCGAAACTGCTGAAAAACGCCAGGTAGTTGCCGGGGCGCTCGCAGAACTGCCTGGCGATCAAGTCCACGATTGGTTCCAGAGACGCCTGGCGATGTACGAACCGCGTGGAGATCTGGTCGACGATGTGCACCTGCAGTTGATCGGCGTGAAACGGCGACTCGACATCGATGCACACGGTGTCCGCCGGTGTTCCCAGCAGATCGGCGTAATAGTGCCGGGGGCTGAGGGTCGCGGAAAACAGCACCGTGCTGCGCGCGGCGGTCAGGCGCGGGCGGATGAACCCGGCGGGGACCACATTGCGCAGGCACAGTTGCGAGAGGCTGCGCTGGCGCTCGAGGTCGCGCTTGCTGATGTCGAACAGGAACTGCTCATCGAACAGTTCGCCGACCCGGCAAAAATGCAGCATGTCGAAGTAAAACCCCTGCAGTGCGCTGTCCAGGCCCTGAGGGTGATCGTTGAGGTAGTCACCGATGCTGGCGCTGCACGATGACAGTGCCTGAAGGAGCTTTTCCGGCCCCTTGTCATAGGCCTGATAGGCGCCGGTTTGTGCGTTATGCAGGGCATTCCACTCGCGGTTGACCCGCTGCAGCGGTTTTTTCAGCACGTCGGGCGCGGTTTTGCGCACGCCGTTGAAGGTCGCCTGATCGAGGCTGGCGCTGTACATCTGCCGGCCCCGCTCCACCAGGTTATGGGCTTCGTCGACCAGCACAGCGACCTTCCAGTTGTTGGCCTGGGCCAGGCCGAACAGCAACGCGCTGAAATCGAAGTAATAGTTGTAGTCGGCAACCACCACGTCGGCCCAACGCGCCATTTCCTGGCTCAGGTAATACGGGCAGACATCGTGCGCCAGGGCAACCTCGCGCAAGGCGCTCTGGTTCAACAGGCTCAGTTGACTGGCCACCTGCCGTGCGGCGGGCAGGCGATCGTAGAAACCCCGGGCCAGTGGGCAGGACTCGCCGTGGCAGGCTTTGTCCGGGTGCTCGCAAGCCTTGTCCCGGGCGATGATCTCCAGCACCCGCAATGGGGGCGCATTGGCGCTGGAAAGAATCACTTGCGCGGCGTCCAGGGCCAGTTTCCGTCCCGGGGTTTTCGCCGTGAGGAAGAACACCTTGTCCAGTTGCTGCGGCGCCAGGGCCTTGAGCATGGGGAACAAGGTGCCCAGGGTCTTGCCGATGCCCGTAGGCGCCTGGGCCATCAGGCAGCGCCCGGTGCTGACGGCCTTGAACACCGATTCGGCCAGATGGCGCTGCCCTGGTCGAAAACCGGCATGGGGAAAGGCCAGGCCCTGGGCGGCCAGATTGCGCCCTTCACGATGGGCGACTTCCTGTTCGGCCCATTGCAGGAACAGCGCGCAATGCCGCTCGAAGAATTGTTGCAGCTCGATGGCGTCGAAAGGCTCGACCAGGCAGGTTTCCTTTTCGCTGACGATGTCGAAGTACACCAGAGCCAGATTGATCCGAGCCAGATCCAGTTTCCGGCACATCAACCAGCCATAGATTTTCACCTGGGCCCAATGCAATTGACGGTGGTTGGCCGGTTGCTTGCTCAAGTCGCCGCGGTAGGTCTTGACCTCTTCCAGGCAATTTTGCCCGGGGTCATAGCCATCCGCCCTGCCCTTGACCGTCAAGGTCTGATACTGGCCCTCAAGGGCGACTTCGCTTTGGTAGCCCTCGCTGCGCCGGGAGGCCACCGTACGGTGACCGACGATACCTTCCTGTGCGGTCGGTGACGGAGTGAAGCGCAGGTCGAGGTCGCCGACCTTGGCGGTGAACTCGCACAGCGCCCGCACCGCAATGCTGTAGCTCAATCGCCCTGCTCCGTCCATTGCACATGGCACACGGCAATGGGCATCTGGTGTTCGTGACAGAATTCCAGCCAGCGCAACTGGTTGTCCTGCAGGCGATCGCCCGGGCCTTTGACTTCGATCATGCGGTAGGTCTTTTGCTGCGGCCAGAACTGGATCAGGTCCGGCATGCCGGCGCGATTGGCCTTGATGTCCAGCAAGAGGCGGTTGAACCAGTGCTTGAGGTGCTCGGCCGGGAGGCAATCGAGGGCTTGTTCCAGCAACTCTTCGCTGAGCACGCTCCAGAACACGAACGGCGACTGCACGCCCCACTTGGCGGCATAACGTTCGCGAATGGTCTGCCGGTAGCGCCCGTCGTCAAGTTCGGCCAGGCACGCCTGAAACAGTTCGGCCCGGCGGACCTGGAAGTCTTCGCTGAGCAGATCCACCGGCCCGCGCTGGAATGGGTGAAAAAACGCCCCCGGCAACGGCGCGAAGATCGCTGGCCAACACAGCAGGCCAAACAGTGAATTGACCAGGCTGTTTTCCACATAGTGCACCGGTGCCGACTCTTGCCCCAGATGCGCCTGAACGTAGAACTCCACCGATAACGCCGGGTCTGTCCTGGGCAATTGCAGGTCCAGACGCTGCATTGCCCGAGGCGCTGCCCGCTTGATGGGCGGCCCGCCGAGCTTGCGCCGCAGGCGTGGCAGCACACGCAGCAGCTGCTGGAGTTCGGCTGCGCTTTCCGGTGCCTGTTCGGCCTGCTCGGCCAGGTCCATGGCCTGCTCAAACTGACCGCTGCGTTCCAGCACGCGAATGATCCGCGCCCGCGCACCCGGATAAGCGCATTCGCGGTACAGGCTCAGGGCCATGGAGAAATCCGCGATGCGTTCGCAGTACTGGGCCATCTGGAACAACAGCTTGCCGCGCCGGCGTTGCAACCACGGATTATCCAGCGCCAGGCCCTTGATTCGCTCGGCCACCTCTTCCAGCGCTTCACCGGCTTCGAATTGTTGCTGGTACGCGTGCAGGAGGACGCAGGCATCCACGTCTTCGCGGCTGCGCAAGCCACGGGACTCGGCGCAGAATTCGACTTTTTCGTAGGTGTAGATACCGAGGTCCGCCAGCACGAACTCCGACCAGTCCTGATACAGGTTGCCGAAAAACATCAGGCGCAGGCGATCGCACAATTGCATGATGGTCAGGCTGAACAGGCGCTCGTCCAGGGTCGGGCACCAGTCGTTGAAGCTTTTTACCTGGGGAAACTGCTCGCACAGCGCTGGCAACCAATCGGCTTTCTTGCCTTTGGGTTGATCGATTGCCGGGCCAAAGGCCTGGAGGATTTCACCCTTGAGCAGCACCTCGAACAGTGCTTCGACCGTCAACGGCATTCGCTCATCGACCCAACCGAGCGCTAACAGCGGCCCGACGGCGCTGCCGGTATCGCCGATTTCCTCGTAATGCAGTTTGCTCACCCTGAAATGAACGCCCTTGCGCATGACCATTCTGACCAGCAGTGCCTGCGATTCACGGGGCAACCGCTTAAACTGATTAATGAAACGCAGTTCGTCGACGCTCAGCACATCGGCAAAGCGCTGCTCAAGCCAATCAAGCACTTGCATGAAGTTGTTCAAGTAGTAGAACGGGTCGTCGAGGGGATTTGCGGTCACTGGAAAATGGGCCATGTCGAGGGGTACTGGTTATGCATACAGATACCAGTTCCACGCCGCGTGGCGCAATCGGAAAAGGATAAATGGCGGCGCTGTACGGAATTTTCCCCGGGCAGTAGAACTTTCTGCCCCCTGGCGGCACCAACCGCCATACAGATGCAGTGACAGCCTCGGGCTGATGGCGCTGCTTTAAACGAACGGGAGGTGATCATGGACATCAAGACATTGGGCTTGCCCCTGGCTGCAGCGGCCCTGCTGGCGCTGGCCGGTTGCTCGACGCCAACGGTGGTGACGCTGCAGAACGGCACTCAATACCTGACCAAGGACATGCCGAAGACCAAAACCAAGGACGGGTTCTTTGAGTTTGAGGACATTTCCGGAGCGATGGTGAAAGTCAGGGCCGATGAAGTGGCGACGATTCGTGAGGAAGACTGACGTTTCTCCTGGCACGATGTGGCAGGTTTCGAGCACTGCTTTACACTCGATAGACCCCGTGCGACCGAATGACTGTGCAGCGCTTCGACACAGGCGTTGCAATACGGGCTTCACGCAAAGACTCAGGTGACGCCGAAATGAAAATGGTCATGCCACTTCTGGCCTCTGTGCTCGCCGTCAGCACGTGCGTGACGGCGAGCCTGTGTGATGCCGCCACAAAGGCAAAACCAAAGCCAAGGCCCTTGCCAACGTACAAAACCAGTTTCGATTGCGCCAATCCCCAGGCCTCCGCCGAAAGGCTTATCTGTCATGACGCCCAACTGGCGAGCATGGATCTGGAACTCAATCGCCTTTATCTCCTGGCACTCTCTGACGACCATTCAGTGCCGCGCCCGAATAAAGTCGAGATTGATCAGCGATTCTGGATTGAGTCACGCAACCAGTGTGGTGGCGGGCCGCAAGACAAGGCGTGCGTCATCCGAAGTTATGCCGAGCGTGCGTTCCAACTGCGCCAGGGTTCGGCCATTGCGCGAACCAAGGACCCCAGCAGGCTCACCGAAGGGCCGTTGGCTTATCGTTGCGCGGGGTTTAACGCATTGGTTGCCGCGACCTTCTTTACGGTCGAACCGGGCGTGGTGCTCCTTAAATGGGCCAACACCTCGGTGACCTTGAACCAGGTGCCGAACAATTCCGGAACCCAGTACACGGGCAAGGACTACAAAGGCAGCTACAGCTTCTGGCAACTCGGCGATGACGTGTTTTTCCAGATACCCGGCTCAGGCCAGATGAGTTGCGCAGCCGAGCCGGTCAGCTGATAAGGGTGGCAACGGGACGTCCTGTCCCGAATGCCTGACCAGGTTTCAGCTGCCGGTGCGAATCTTGTTCCACACTCGTGTGCGAATCCGGTCGATATTTAACGGCATGGCTTCCAGGGCAAACAGCTTGCCCATCATTTCCGGACTTGGGTACACCTTGGTGTCGTTCTTGATGGCCGGGTCGATGAGGCTGTCGGCCTGTTCATTGCCATTGGCGTAATGCACATGGTTACTGATGCCGGCCATGACGTCCGGGCGCAGCAGGTAGTTCATGAAGGCGTAACCGGCCTTTTCATCCGGGGCATCGACCGGCATGGCAACCATGTCGAACCAGATCGCGGCGCCCTCCTTGGGAATCGAATAGCCGATGTCGATACCATTCCTGGCTTCCCTGGCGCGGTTCTCCGCCTGCAGGATGTCACCGGAGAAGCCGACCGCGACGCAGATATCGCCATTGGCCAGGTCGCTGGTGTACTTGGACGAGTGGAAGTAGCTGACATACGGCCGCACCTTCATCAGCAGGGCTTCGGCCTTCTTGTAGTCTTCCGGGTTCTTGCTGTGATGGGGCAGCCCGAGGTAGTTCAACGCCGCCGGTAGCAGCTCCGGACCGTTGTCGAGGATGGCCACCCCGCACTTCTGCAACTTCTGCATGTTCTCGGGCTTGAAAATCAGGTCCCAGGAGTCCACCGGGGCGTTGTCCCCCAGCACGGCCTTGACCTTGGCGATGTTGTAACCGATGCCGGTGCTGCCCCACAGGTACGGGAAGCCATGCTCGTTGCCCGGATCGTTGGTCTGCAACGCCTTGAGCAACACAGGGTTGAGGTTCTTCCAGTTCGGCAGCTGACTCTTGTCGAGTTTCTTCAGCGCGCCGCCTTCAATCTGCCGGGCCATGAAGTGGTTGGACGGGAACACCACGTCGTAGCCGGATTTGCCGGTCATCAACTTGCCATCGAGGGTTTCGTTGCTGTCATAGACGTCATAGGTGACGTCGATGCCGGTTTCTTTCTGGAAGTTTTTCGTGGTGTCTGGCGCGATGTAATCCGACCAGTTGTAGATCTTGACGGTTTCGGCGGCCTGGCTGATCGATGCCACGAGCATCAGCGGGGCCAGGGTCAGTGTCTTTCGGATCATGGGTCGATTCCTGTAGTTTTTTTTGTTGGCAGGCAATCAAAGGATCAGCTTTCAAATTTCAAAGAATTGAAAACTCAAAAAATCAGCACGTAGGTCTTGCGCACGGTTTGCTGGATGTCCCAGATGCCCAGGCTGTTGGCCGGCAACATCAGTGCGTCGCCGGCTTCTATGTGCAGGGGCTCGCCGCCGTCCGGGGTGAAGGTGCAGCGGCCCTGGATGAAGTGACAGAATTCCTGGGCGACGATCTGCCGCCGCCAGCGCCCCGGGGTGCACTCCCAGACGCCGGTCTCGACGCCGTCGTCGCGTTCGACGCTGGTGGTCGACGCCACGGCCACGGTGGTGCCCAGGGGCACGGCGACCGGATTGGATTCGTCCAGTTTCAGGGTTGCGGTGTTCTTGAACTGCGTGATGCTCATGGGAATACCTGTCGATGTAGAAGCGCGTTTAGTGCATGAAACCTTCCATGAAACCGGCGACCCCGCTGGCCAGCTTGCGCCGCCAGGGCGCAGTGGCCGGGTTGGCCAGGGTCTGGTCTTCATGGACAAAGCTGCGGATGATCGCGTTGTAGCCGAGCCAGCGGATTGGCTCCGGCTCCCAGGCCCGCAGTGCGTCGAGGCCGCGCTGGGGGATGACCCACGGCTGGCGCACCAGTTCGGTGTCGCGCCCCAGGATCAGGTCAGCCAGCGTGCGGCCCCCCAGGTTGCTGGCGCCAACGCCCTCCCCGCCATAACCGCCAGACAGGGCAATGCCGTTGGCCCGGTCGCAAAGCATGTGCGGCTGGAAATGCCGGGACATGCCCAGGTTGCCGCCCCAGGAATGGGTGATCTGCACGTTCTTCAACTGCGGGAACAGTTCGCCGAACAGGTAGCGCCGCAGCTGTATTTCGTCAGCGGTCAGGTCGAAGTCGTGGCGCAGCTTGCCGGCGAACTGGTAGCCGCCACGGGCGCCAAAAATCAGTCGGTTGTCAGCGGTGCGTTGACCGTAGGTGACCTGGCGACTGGCCTCGCTGAACGCCTGGCCGCGACTCAGGCCGATTTCGTCCCAGGTGGCCGCGGGCAATGGCTCGGTCGCGACAATCAGGCTCTGCACCGGCATCTGGTAACGCCCCAATGGCGGCAGCGTCACGGAGTAGCCTTCCACCGCCGGCACCACCCAGCGACTGTGCACCGAAGCTTTCGCCGTGCGCAGGCTGCCGGACTGCCAATGGGTGACCGGGCTGTTTTCGTAGATTCTGACGCCCAGCCGCTCCACCGCCCGGGCCAGCCCCCGTACCAGCCTGGCCGGGTGGATGGTCGCCACGTGCGGCGCGTAGATGCCGCCGTAAGGTTTCGCGACGCGGATCTGTTGCGCCAGTTGCTCCGGGCTCAACCAGCGATAGTGGCTGTCGTTGAGGCCCTGGCGGTGGAGATCGTCCAGGTAATGACGCAGGCTGGCCTCCTGCTCCGGATAGCGTGCGGCGCAATACAGCACCCCGCCTTTACGGTAATCGCAGTCGATCCCCTCTCGTTCGAGGACAATTTCCACTTCATCCGGAATGCTGTGCAGCAAATCGTAGGAGGCACGTCGTTCTTCGGCTGAGAGATTGGCCAGCAGGCGATCCTCCCCCAGCAAATTACCCATCAGCCAGCCACCATTGCGCCCCGACGCGCCGAAACCGGCGGTTTGCGCTTCGACAATGGCGATGTTCAGGTCTGGTTTGTGCTGCTTGAGGTAGTACGCGGTCCAGAGCCCGGTGTAGCCCGCGCCGATGATCGCGACGTCGACATCCAGGTCCCGCTCCAGCGCCGGACGCGCCAACAGCGGCTCGTCGAGCTGGTCCATCCACAAACTGATAGTGCGCCACGCCGGCATGCAAGACTCCGCCACTCAAACTTCGATGGCGTCGATCCTAGTGCGTGGGCTCAGGCGCTGTCTTGCGCGCGTGCACGCAAAGAAATTTGTTTGACGTAAGCCTTGGGTGACTGGCCGGTATGCTGGCGGAAACAGCTGTAGAACGCCGACAGCGAATTGAATCCGGCAGCGAAGGCCAGTTCATCGATGCGCACTGGCGGTGTGGCGGCATCCAGCGCCGCAAGCAAATGTTGCAGGCGTGCCTGGTTGACGTAGCGGTAGAAGCTCTGGCCCAGCACCTGGTTCAACAGGTAGGAAATCTGGTTGCGGCTGTAGCCACACTCCTTCGCCACCCGTTGCAGATCGAGATCCGGGTCCAGATATGGCTGTTGACCCTGGAAATACTGCTGCAGGTCATCGGCCATGAAGCTCAACTGGCGCGGCGACAGGCCGAGCCGGCTGACCGCCGGGCGATGGTTGCCGGACGTTTTACTGCCGGGTTGTTCATGCACCAATGAAGCATATTCATTGACCCGCCAGATCAGCCCGTCCTTGACGGTGATCGCTTCGCTGGCGCGGAACGACACCAACCCTTCACCGCCGCGCAGGGTGATGCGGTACTGAATGAACGCGGTATTGCCGTCCAGTCGAATGCGGTCGGAATGCTCCAGCGCCTCATCCGGGTCCCGGGGCATGCTGCTGCGTACGTACTCGCGCAATTCAGCCAGGCCCATGAGCTTGTTCTGGAAGAAATCGTTGTACTGGACCTCAGGGTGATAAAGCGCCATGACGCCGTCCAGATCCCGGTGCTTCCAGCGCAAGTGATAGCGCATGACCGTCTCGCCCGTGGCCTGGGTTTGCAGCGGGCCATCATCATCGGCGTGCATTGAACATCTCGACGAAAAAACACCGAGCTTGCCCAACTTGCGCTTTGTCTTCAACGACTAACCGATGATGGCAGGCGCCCGCAAATGGCCGACAAGCGTGAGCTGGATCAAAAAAAACGTTGGCAATCGCCAAACGACCTGAAAAATCCACAATATTTTCACAACCGGATGCTACTTTTAAAACCTGTCACTGGTTGAACCAATGAAGGTTCTTCCCTCCTACCATGAGCTAAAGGAAGCGCTCGATAATGAAGGTGGGCAACACATGAATAAAGGGTTCAGCAAAGTCACGTTTCCAAACGCCTGCCAGCTGATGCGCTGGCATTTTCATCCCATGGGTTTCGAGGCGAGCATGGACGCGCCGGGCAGCATGATTGCCCGTCTGTTTGATCGTGCCACTGGCGAGACCATGATCGCCATTGCCGGCATTCCGTGCGCCACCGTCATGAATGCCGCGGATGTAGAGCGAATAATCGAAGCGGTGGAGGATGAACTTGAAGCTTTCGTACCACCACAAGCCCTCAGAAGTTATGCCTGAAGGCTGAACACCCACAAAAAAGCCCACGTCAGGTGGGCTTTTTTGTGGGTGAACAATCGCTCAAGTAGAAGCTTTGCCCTGCCGATGGTCGACAAAGAACGCCTTGCCCTTGCCGATCCGGTCGGAAGCCTTGGGCATGTTCGCGGCCTGGGTGTCTTGTGCGTCAACGTACCAGTAGCAATGGCTGACGGCGCGGGTAATCCCTACATAGGCCAGCCGCAGGATCTCGTCCTTCTGGGCGTTGTCGTAGGGTTCGCTGTCACCTGCCTTGCCCAGGCCCGCCATGCGGTAAACCTGATTCTTGTAAGGCGAGCTGGTCAGGTGCTGGCAATCGCCCAGCAAAAACACCGCATCGGCCTGGAGGCCCTTGGCACTGTGATAGGTCAGTTGCTTGAGCCTGCGAGCCTCATACGGCAAGCTAGAATCAACATTAACTACAGACTGAATGTGCTCTTCTATCAATAACTTATCGCTGCTTTTTCGATAAAGCATCAAGATCGAATCGCCCTTTCGGTAATGCTCCATCAGGCGTTGGGCCATGCCTTGGTCATCACGATCGTGGACGTTCACCGGCAGCAACGCCTTGGGTTCGCCGCTGGCCTTGGCTTTCTTCCCGGCAATCGCCGGTGCTGCACGCACGATGTGCTCGGCGGCATCGATGATGTGTTGGTGGCTGCGGTAGTTGTCGCTGAGCATGACCTTGGTGGTGCTCGGCGACGGAAACTCCTTGTTGAACTCCATGAAGTAGCTCGGCGAACTGCCGCGCCACCCGTAGATGGACTGCCAGTCATCGCCCACACACAGCAGCGAGGAGCGCTGGGCGCCGCGCCCGACGTGCATGGCCGGCCCGCGACTGCGGATCTCTGCCAGGCTGGCCCTGATCCAGGAGACGATCTGCGGCGAGACATCCTGGAATTCATCGATCATCAGGTGCGACAGCGGCCGCAGCAGCTCATCGCCGAGCAGCTTGAGGTTCTCCGGCGAATGCTCGCTGAACAGGGCGAACATCCGGTTGTAGGTCATGATCGGCGGCTTCTGATCCAGCAAGTGATCTTCCAGCGCCCGCCAATAAAGGCTCAAGGCTTCGAAGAAGAACCGGTCGGGATCGTCCTTGGCGAAACTCATCTGGCCTACCGCGCTCGGCACATCCAGCCCGAGGTTTTCGATGAACCCGGCGGCGGCGACAAAGCAATCGAGCAGCGGCGCGGAAGCGAGCTCGCCCTTGACCTTGTAATCGAAGCCCGGCCCGGCGCTGGCATCGCCGGCAAGCGAGGCCAGAACACGTCTGGATGATTCGTAACTATCTAGCCATATCAAAGGCTTACGACAGAAAGCTTGAAACAGGGTGCGCTTTACTGCCCACTCTGCGCGCACCGTCAGCTTGGCGTTCGGTCGCGTAACCTGCGGGTTTTCCCGAGGATCGAACCCCAGCACCACCCAGGCATCCAGGGACGGGATGTGGCCGTGGCAATGGAATGTCGAACCGTTGATATCGAACGACTGGCGATTCGGTTCAATGCCCTTGATCGGCCAGGCACCGGCGCGAAACCACAGGTCCTCGATGGCATCGCACAGTTCTTCATCGCGTTTGGCCGCCAGTTCGGTAACCCCCATGCGTTTCTGCACATCGGGGTGATCGCGCTCCAGTTCCTTGAGTTGCAGGGCATGCCGGGACAGTGGCTTGATCAACTCGCGAAAACGCTCATCGACACTGTGCAGGCGGTGATAGCAGGCGTTGAGCTGTTGGCGTTGAGCGTCGTTGATGCGCAGATCGAACGGATTGCTGTCGGCCTCCTCATCGCCCTGTGCGGCCCGCAGGCTGAGGTTCTCGAAAGCCTGCAAACGCTCGAAACCCGCAAGGCTGCGCACCATCGGCAGGATCCGCGAGTGAAAGGTGCGTACCAGATCACGTGCCTCCTTGAAACTGATCGCGCGGCCCCAGAGCGCAAACAGTTCGATCAGCTTGTTGATGAAGTCCTTGCGCGACTCGCGGGTGAAGGTCACCACCGTCATCGAACTCAGTTCAAAGCCCAGGTAGTGGGTCAACAGCAGGATTCGCAGCACCAACGTGGTCGATTTGCCAGCACCGGCACCCGCGATCACCGAGGTGGACGGCGTATCGCTGAAGATCATTTTCCACTGTGCGGCGCTGGGCTGGGCATGGGCCGGCAACA
Source organism: Pseudomonas sp. S2_F07 (assembly GCF_054668325.1). Lineage (NCBI taxonomy): Bacteria > Pseudomonadati > Pseudomonadota > Gammaproteobacteria > Pseudomonadales > Pseudomonadaceae > Pseudomonas > Pseudomonas sp. S2_F07. The sequence goes on along the minus strand of NZ_CP162758.1, from coordinate 615,205 downwards.
AGCGGGCGACATCGGCCTTCATGCGCTTCTTCAACTCGGCGCTCAACGGCAGGCGCCAATCGTCGAACAACAGGTCATCGACATTCGGCGGTCGGTGTTCAGTGCAGCGCGAGTCGCGGATCAGCAGGACCTGCCGACCCTCTTCCAGCCCTTCGAGCTTGCCTTCCTTGTAGCCGTAATCGACCCCGGCGCTGTGACCGCTGCGAAAACCGTCGGCCTGGCCATGCAGCCACGACGCACGATGCTGCGCGTGCAGGCGGGTCAGACTGTAGCCGAAGAATCGGGCGAGCAATCGCTTGATCAGCGGCATCTCGGCCAGGGGGCGAAGTTCAGGCGGAAGATCTGGGGTGTGTTGCGGCACGCGGACTGACTCCAGGGTGTGAGGCTGTTGGGCGCTATGGTGTCTGCATTTGCCGTCGAGTTCTAGTCAATTGCTTATGTCTCATTGGCTTATGCGATGAAGTGAAAGCTGGATGACAAAATTTCGAGCTCGTTTTATATCAATCCATTCGATGGGAATGCTGCATTTTTTACGCTTTTTATCGATTGTTACCTGTTGGATGATGGCCGTCATCACTCACCGGTCTCGCTTCGTGGCTCAGGCACCTGGCCCCATGACGAACCTTTCCTGGAGACGATCATGCTTGAACTCAGACCCTTCAACTCCCTCGGCGGCGCTCACCACGGCTGGCTGGATGCCCACCATCATTTTTCGTTCGCCGAATACTACGATGCCAAGCGCATGAACTGGGGCAACCTGCGGGTCTGGAACGACGACGTGATCGCCCCGGGCACCGGTTTCCCGCAACACTCGCACCGCGACATGGAAATCATCACCTATGTCCGCGAAGGCGCCATTACCCACCAGGACAACCTTGGCAACAAGGGCCGCACCGAAGCCGGTGACGTCCAGGTCATGAGTGCCGGCACCGGGATCGCCCACAGCGAGTACAACCTGGAAGCGACGCCGACCCGGATTTTCCAGATCTGGATCATCCCGAACGAGTCCGGCCTGGCGCCGTCCTGGGGCGCCAAGCCGTTCCCGAAAGGCGACCGCGAAGGCTTTGTCACCCTGGCCAGCGGCAAGGAAGGCGACGACCAGAGCCTGCGTATTCGCGCCGATGCCCGGCTGGTAGCGGCCAATCTGAAGGCCGGTGAGTCTGCCGAATACCCGCTGGACAAGGGGCGTCGTGCGTACCTGGTGCCGGCTACCGGGATCATTGAAGTCAATGGCTTGCGTGTACAAGCTCGAGACGGTGTAGCGGTTGCCGATGAGCAAGTGCTGCGGGTGACGGCCATCGAGGACAGCGAGATTGTTCTGGTGGATCTGGCCTGATTCGGTAAATGCCGGGCGGCACAAAAAAAGGGGCGGCCGTGAATGGTCGCCCCTTTTTAGTTGCTGCAGGGTTGTGTGTTTATTTCGCGGAAATGGCACCATCGACCAGCGTTTGCGCCTCGGCCACCAGTTGCTTGAGGTGGTCGTCGCTGACAAAACTTTCGGCGTAGATCTTGTAGATGTCTTCCGTGCCCGACGGACGTGCCGCGAACCAACCGTTCTCGGTCATGACCTTGAGGCCGCCAATGGCCTGGTCATTGCCCGGTGCGTGGCTGAGGATGCTCTGGATCGGCTCGCCGGCCAGCTGGGTCGAGGTGACCTGTTGCGGCGAGAGTTTGCTCAACAGCGCCTTCTGCTCCGGATTGGCCTTGGCGTCGACCCGTACCGAGAACGGCTCACCCAGTTCGTCGGTCAAGGCACGGTACGCCCGGCTCGGGTCGCGACCGGTGCGGGCGGTCATCTCGGCGGCCAGCAAGGCCGGAATCAAACCGTCCTTGTCGGTGCTCCAGACGCCGCCGTCCTTGCGCAGGAACGAGGCACCGGCGCTTTCTTCACCGCCGAAACCCAGGGAACCGTCAAACAGACCATCGGCAAACCATTTGAAACCGACCGGCACTTCGTACAGGCGACGACCCAGGCGCTTGGCCACGCGATCGATCAGGCCGCTGCTGACCACCGTTTTACCTACTGCAGCATCGGCGCGCCATTGCGGACGGTTCTGGAACAGGTAGTCGATGGCCACGGCGAGGTAGTTGTTCGGCGCCAGCAAGCCACCGGACGGGGTGACGATGCCATGGCGGTCGTGGTCCGGATCGCAGGCAAACGCCACATCGAAGCGTTCTTTCAGGCCGATCAGGCCTTGCATGGCGTGGCTGGACGATGGGTCCATGCGGATCTGGCCATCCCAGTCGACAGTCATGAAGCGGAAGGTCGGGTCGACCTCTTTGTTCACCACGTCCAGGTCCAGGCGGTAATGCTCGGCAATCGCCGACCAGTAGCGCACCCCTGCTCCACCCAGCGGATCGACACCCAGGCGCAGCTTGGCGTCGCGGATGGCGTCGAAGTCGATCACGTTGATCAGGTCGGCGACATAGGTGTTGAGGTAATCGTGGCGATGGGTGGTGCCGGCCTTCAGTGCCTGCTCGTAGCTGATGCGCTTGACGCCAGCGAGCTTGTTGGCCAGCAGTTCGTTGGCCTTGGCTTCGATCCACTTGGTGATGTGGGTATCGGCCGGGCCACCGTTGGTTGGATTGTACTTATAGCCACCGCTTTGCGGCGGGTTGTGGGACGGCGTGATGACAATGCCGTCGGCCAGGCCGCTGGTGCGTCCGCGGTTGTAGCAGAGAATCGCATGGGAAATGGCCGGTGTCGGCGTGTACTCGTCACCTTCGGCGATCATTACAGTCACGCCATTGGCCGCCAGTACTTCGAGGGCGCTGGCGCCGGCCGGCGTGGACAGCGCGTGGGTGTCGATGCCGACAAACAGCGGGCCGTCGATGCCTTGAGCTTCGCGGTACAGGCAGATCGCCTGACTGATCGCCAGCACGTGCCATTCGTTGAAACTCAAGTCGAACGAGCTGCCCCGGTGCCCGGACGTGCCGAAGGCAACGCGCTGGGTCGAAATCGCGGCATCAGGCTGGCCGGTGTAATAGGCCGTTACCAGTCGCGGGATGTCGACCAACAATTGTGCCGGTGCCGGTTTACCCGCAAAAGGACTGAGTGTCATGCAAAACCTCTGGAATAGAGTGGTTCAGGAGATGGGTCGCAGTTTACTGGCAGTTGGACCGCAAGGCGATGGAATCGATCCAACACAGTGGCGGTTGTTATTTTTTGTCACTCACTCGATCGATTCCAGGCGCAGCGCATCCCCCAGCAGTCCCAGCGCGGCCGCCAGGTTGTGATCGCCACCGAAGGTATGGCTCAGGCGAAAATGCTGTCCGTGCAGACCGTGGAGGCTGAACAGCTCCCCCGGTGCAATGACCACCTGATGCGCCAGCAGACGCTGGAACACACGACGGACATTGACCCGACGCAAAGAGCGCACCCAGACCGTTGCACCACCTTCTGGCTCGACGAAACGCAAGGCATCACCCAAGCGCTCCTGCAACAACTGGGTCAGTTGATTCTTGCGTTCATTGAGCAGCCGCCGCAGCACCAGCAGGTGTTGATCGATGCGACCGCTGCTGTACAAGCGTGCGATGGCTTTCTGGCGAATCGGCGAGAGTCGGAAGGAACGCAGCAGAAAGTGCCGTTGCAGATCAGCGCTCAAATGCCTTGAAAGCAGATAGCCATAGGGCGCTTCCGGCCCGATGATTTTCTCGAACGTGGAAAACACCATCAGCCGTTCAGGGTCCAGCAAGTCTCGAAAGCGCACGCCGCCCAGGTCGAATCCAAGTTCGCCATAACAGTCGTTCTCCAGCACCCAGCTGTCGTACGCGGCCAACAGTCGGGCAATGGTCTGCCTGTTGTCGTCAGGCGCCAGGCTGCCACGGGGCATGTTGAGGGCCGATGACAACAGCACCAGCCTTACCGGCTCGGTATCCAGGAGCATTTTCAACCGTTCCGGGTCCAGGCCACCATCGGCTTGCACAGGCAATTCGATCACCCGCACACAGGCGGCCTGGAACAAACGCAGGATCGTCCAGTCGCACGGCGATTCGACCACCACCGTGGCGTCTTTCAAGCCCAGCACGGCGATCAGGATTTCCAGTACACCGCGCAGGTCAGCGCCGATATAGACATCGTCGGCGTGCCAGTAACGCATGGGAGACGTGGTGTAGCGTGCTGCCAGGGCGGTACGCAATTCGAGTTCGCCGCAGGGTTGCGAAGGCGACTGCGGCTGGCGGGGATACTGGCGCAGCAACTCCCTCTCCAGCAGCAACAAAGGACTGTCGAGCGGTTGCAGCAACGCCGGTTCATCGGCGCTCAGGACCAGCATCCCCGGGCGCCTGGCATTGACGTAGACCGCTTCCAGCAAGTCGCTGCCGCTGTCCTGCAGGTTGATCGAGGACACCGGCAACGCGTAGTAGCCGGACTTGGCCACCGAATAGACGCGCCCTTCTTTCTCCAGCAGCGAATAAGCGTACTGAATGGTCGAAATCGACACATTGAGGCGCTCAGCCAGATGCCGCAGCGACGGCAGGCGGATGCGCGAATCCCCTTCAGACTCGTTGATCAGGCTGACCAGGTATCGATAAACCGCCTGATAGGCGAAATCCGTTTCTCGTGGACCTTTCATCGGCGAAGGCCAGCCACGCTGGCTGAAAATCCGCCCACGCTCAGTGACCCGCTGACCATTCATCCTCCATCGTGATGCCGGCGTCAGGATCGTCCGGCGTATTGTGCGACGCAGCCCTTTGGATGATTGCCCCTGGCGCCCCGCCATCGACTGCGGGCGTCCACTCCATGCGGTAAAGCTGGCCAATCAGGCTCAGGGGTAATCCACTGACATCAATCATCCATTGCATGATCTGTTCGGCGACCGGGTGCCCCTGCATGGCCTTGTGCAACTCGGGCATGGCCACCAGCATGCCCGGATGGCACTGACGCAGAAAAGGCTCGAGCCCCGCGCCTTTATCGATAAAAGGCGAAAACAGCAGGCACACCAGTTGTGCTTCGCTCAGGCCCAGGTTCTTTTGCGCCTCGGCTGCCGCCCGGGCGCGCAGTTCGGTCATTGTCGCCGGATTGCCGAAGACCTCGATGGCCTGCTCGCACAAACGCTCGGGCACGCGCTTGCGGCGCATCATCACCAGGGCGCGTTGCAGGTATTGCGCAATGCCGGATTCGTAATTGCGGCCCTGCACGTAGCACGCTTGCAACCCCCTGACGTGCGCCGAGATCGACGGGCTGACAAACTCGTTGTCGCTGATCTGCGCGGACAGTTCGTCGGGCTGGAAGCCGAGAAATTCAGTCAGCATTGGCCAGCGTTCTTCCAGGTTGCTGACCAGCAAATCGTGAATGTCGATGCAGGCCGTACGGCGACAGGTCTCGAAGCGCTCTTGCGGACGCCACGGGGCCTGGGCGTAATCGGCGTAGAACCCCTGATAACAGTCGCTGCCCAGTTCATCGAGCAATGCAAACAACCCCGCATAACCGGCCTCGCCCGTGTGGGAAAACTGCAGCCCGGCCTTGGTGGCGGCACGTTTCAAACCCTCGATGAATTGCTTCTGCTGACGCGGCGTGTCACTGATGAGCAACGCGTCGACACCTCCGTCCCAGCGGGCGATTTGTCCGTAGAACTCTCCCGTGGCCAGATAACCGTCATCCCACAGGTCGAACCCGCCGCGCCATTCCCGGCGATGGCCGATCAGCAGCAGGTTCAGGCGGCCGGACTCGCGACCGGCGTCGGAGACCGGCGTCAGATGATTGAACGGCAATACCTCCCGATCATCGACCATCAACACCTCGACCCGGGGATCGTCATAGACAAACAATGCGCTGTTGGTCCGGTGCATGTTTTCCACGGCCGCGCAGTTTGCTCCGTTCAACCGTAACGAGGCGATGCGCAACTGGAATGTCGCCGGTGTACGGGTAGCAATGGTCAACTGCGCAGCACGCAACAGCGCCAGCGTGTAACAGTTGTCACGAGCCCCGGACTGGATCGCCAACACCTTGTAATCGCCAATGCGCTCCATGCCCCCGGCCGCTACCGCCAGGCGCTGAATCAACAATTGCAATGCAGTGCGTTCGGCCCGGGAGAAAAAACCCAGTAATCGCTGCAGCACTTGTTGATAGACATAGTTCATCGCTTGGTCATGGATGCTGGTCATCTTTATTTACCTGATACTCGTAAGTTCAATATCGTGCAGACAGCAAATCCCGTTGGACTGTCGGCGCGAATGGAGTCATGGACTTTATTGCCAAATGCTAACACTTGAATTTTCTTGAAATTATTTGAAACGTTCGCAGCGCCCCCTCGTTTTAAAGACAAAGGAAAGACCGGAGTGCCCAGCTGGCAAGGGCTTGCTCGTTTTAAACGGGAGTCCTAGGAAATGTCCGACAAGGTCCCACAGACACTTAATACAAGAAATAAGGAAGAAAGTTGTCGCTGTCTTTTTGGCAACTAAAAAACAACCAACTAATTTGCAGATTTGCACCGATGGCGCACAGTGAAAAGTTCCAGCCTGATACCCAGCCATGACTCATTCCTTGAGATGAAAGTAATCATTCAATTATCAGGGCTTAGTGGCTGATTAGAAGCTACAGATTACGGGCAAAAACCAGTTCAGTTGCTGGACCGGCCTGCGGATCGACGGGTTTCGGGGGTTGAAACGAAAGAGTCCGTGCGGGCACGGACTCTTGGGAGGACTGTTGGATAAGTGCTACGCCGGTTCGACCTGCAGCGCGACCCGTTCGCGACACGGGCATTCGTCCATGTAGCGGTGTGCTTCGACAAACTCGGCAAACGGGAAGACCCGGGTCTTGAGCGGCAGCAGAACGCGGTCGGCGGTCAGCTGATTGATGTCGCGCAAGGCACGTTGCAGTGCGGCCTGGTCCTGGGTGATGCCCAGTTCCGGCTTGCCCGTGAAGTTGCCAATGCAGTGGACGAAGAACTGAATATTTTTCTGGAACGCTGCGCAGGCCGGGAAAGGCGTCTGGTTGCCACCTTGCAGGCCGTACAGCACCAGGCTGCCGCGAGGTGCCAGCACATCGCCCAGCAACGACATCTGCGGACCGCCCAAACCATCGAACACCACGTCCACGCCGCGGTTATCGGTGATCTTGTTGATCCGCATCAGCAGATCTTCTTCCTCGGTGACGATCACTTTATCGGCACCCAGCGACAGCAGGTATTCACGTTCCTCCGCGGTCTTGGTCGCGGCGATCACTCGAACACCCAAGGCCTTGCCCAGTTGTACGAACGAAGGTCCGGCGCAATGACTGGCGTCGGTCACCAGGGCGAATTGCCCGGGCTTGACCCGTGCCAGATCGGCATAGGCGAAATAGGCAATCAACAACGGCGTGTAGTGCACGCTGGCTTCAATCGGGCTGAGCACATCCGGATAACGGGTGACCGCCGAGCGCGGCAGAACGATCAGTTCACCGTAGACCGGGTAGTCGTTCGGGCTTTGGGCCGGGAAGCTGGCGACCTTGTCACCGACTTCCAGGTCATCGACGCCATCACCGACAGCGGTGACGATACCGGCCATCTCCTGGCCAAGGCCTGAAGGCAGACGGGCATGGGACGGGGCCAGGTTCTGGCGCCAGAGAGTGTCATACCAACTGATGCCGATCGCTTCGACGCGCACCTGCACTTCGCCCGGTGCAGGCAGAGCCGTCGCATGCTCTTCGCATTTGAGCACCTCGGCTGGACCAAACTTGTGAAAACGGATCGTGCGGGACATCGCAAACCTCGCCAAATGAACCTCTAATGCCTTGAACTCTAGCTGGGCTTTCAACCCAACACTATCTGTGGCTATTAATAGTCGACATGCCTGTCATTGATTCCGCAGCGGCGGCAACATCGTCAAATGTCGTAAGAAACCGAAGCAGCCTATGTAGGAAAAACTGAATTACCCGGTGCAGAGTACCAGCCTTTCCCCGTAATATTCCTGCTGGCCATTGTTCTCATATGGCCGCCCACGTCAAGTTTGCTGACTCTGCCAGGACTCCAGATGAATCGTAATGACCTGCGTCGTGTCGACCTGAACCTGTTGATCGTTTTCGAAACGTTGATGCACGAACGCAGCGTGACCCGCGCTGCGGAAAAACTGTTCCTCGGCCAGCCTGCCATCAGTGCGGCGCTCTCGCGCCTGCGCGGGTTGTTCGATGATCCTTTGTTTGTGCGTACCGGCCGCAGCATGGAACCGTCCGCCAGAGCGGTCGAGATCTTCGCCCTGCTCTCGCCGGCACTGGATTCGATTTCCACCGCCGTCAGCCGTGCGGCCGAGTTCGATCCTGCCACAAGTACCGCCGTGTTCCGCATCGGCCTTTCGGACGACGTCGAGTTCGCCTTGCTGCCCATGCTGCTCAAGCGCCTGCGTGCCGAGTCGCCGGGGATTGTGTTGGTGGTGCGTCGGGTCAATTACATCCTGATGCCGGGGCTGCTGGCTTCCGGTGAGATCTCCATCGGTGTCAGCTACACCACCGACCTGCCGGCCAACGCCAAGCGCAAGGTACTGCGCCGCAGCCAGCCGAAGCTGTTGCGCGCCGACACCGTGCCGGGGCCGTTGAGCCTGGATGATTACTGCGCTCGCCCCCATGCACTGGTGTCATTCGCCGGCGACCTCAGCGGCTTTATTGACGAAGAACTGGAAAAACTCGGGCGCAAACGGCATGTGGTGCTGGCTGTGCCGCAGTTCAACGGGTTGAGCACCCTGCTCGCGGGCACAGATATTGTGGCGACGGTGCCGGACTACACAGCTGAGGCACTGACCGCCGCGGGCGGTGTGCGGGCTGAAGATCCGCCGCTGCCGGTGCGCAGTTTCGAGTTACACATGGCTTGGCGTGGTTCGCAGGATAATGATCCGGGTGAACGCTGGTTGCGTTCGCGGATTCAGATGTTCTTCGGGGATCCGGACAGCCTCTGAGAAGGCGACGCAGGCCTGAATGAAAACGGGCGCCTTTACAGGCGCCCGTTTTGTTGTCGCGGGTTGCATGACCGACACTGGGTGCATCGACGTCGAACCGGGGAAGATCAGCAAAAGAATTTCGTATACCCTAGCGCTATCTCACTCCAAATGACCGCCGCCGTGAACTTACCCAAACTCAACGCACCCGACCTTGGTAACACGCCTTCGACTTCGGAAATCATCACCCGCCATCTGCGCGATGCGATTGTCGCCGGGCATTTTGCCGAGGATGAGCCGATCCGCCAGGACGACATCGCCCGCCAGTTCAATGTCAGCAAGATCCCGGTGCGCGAAGCCCTCAAGCGGCTGGAGGCCGAAGGGTTGGTGATGTTCCAGCGCAATCGCGGGGCGATGGTCACGCGGGTTTCCGATGCGGAACTGGCGCAGATGTTCGAAGTGCGGATGCTGCTGGAGGACAAGATTCTGCGCCTGGCCATTCCGAACATGACCGAAGAGACCTTCGCCCGTGCCGAGCGCATCTGTCAGGAGTTTGTCGGCGAGGACGACGTGGGGCGCTGGGCCGAGCTCAACTGGGAGTTGCATTCCTGCCTGTACGAGCCGGCGCAGCGACCGTTTCTGGTGAGTCTGATCCGTTCGGTCAACGACAAGCTGGAACGTTATCTACGCATGCAGATGAGCTTGTCGGCCGGTAAGGAACGGGCCGATCACGAACACCGCGAGATCCTGGCGGCCTGCCGCGCCGGGGATGTGGACCTGGCGGTGAAGCTTCTGGACGAGCACATTGCCGGCGTCTGCACGACCCTGTTCGAGCACCTGCCCCATAGCCACTGACAGCGACGAATGCTGTGCCGATTTCGTCATCGACACAGACTAAATCCATCAAGCCGACACCCCGCCGCACGGGCCACTCTTGCGTTCACTCAACCGAATGGACGTGGCCCTCCCATGAAACGCATCTCAGTGATCGACTCCCACACCGGCGGCGAACCGACCCGCCTGGTGACCGCCGGCTTTCCTGACCTGGGCACTGGCAGCATGGCCGAACGGCGCAAGGTACTGGCCGAACAGCATGACCAATGGCGCGCCGCCTGTGTGCTGGAACCACGGGGCAGTGACGTACTGGTGGGCGCCCTGCTCTGCACGCCGGTGGACCCTGGCGCCTGTGCCGGGGTGATTTTCTTCAACAACACCGGTTATCTGGGCATGTGCGGCCACGGCACCATCGGCCTGGTGGCGTCGTTGGCGCACCTGGGCAAGATCGGCCCCGGTGTGCACAGCATCGAAACGCCTGTGGGCACGGTGCAGGCAACCCTGCACGAAGACCATTCGGTGAGTGTGCGCAACGTGCCGGCCTACCGTTATCGCAAGGCGCTGGCGGTGCAGGTGCCGGGCATCGGCCAAGTGGTCGGTGATATCGCCTGGGGCGGCAACTGGTTTTTCCTGATCGCCGAGCATGGACTGCGGGTGGCCGGCGACAACCTCGAAGCGCTGACCGCTTACACCTTCGCTGTGCAGCAAGCCCTGGAAGCCCAAGGCATTCGCGGTGAAGACGGCGGTTTGATCGATCACGTCGAGTTGTTCGCCGATGACGATCACGCCGACAGCCGCAACTTCGTGCTCTGCCCCGGAAAAGCCTATGACCGTTCGCCCTGCGGCACCGGCACCAGTGCCAAACTGGCATGCCTGGCGGCCGACGACAAGTTGCAACCGGGGCAGATCTGGCGCCAGGCCAGCGTCATCGGCAGCGAGTTCGAGGGGGCCTACGAACTGCAGGGTGAGCGCATCGTGCCGACCATTCGTGGTCGCGCGTTCATCAGTGCCGAGGCGAGCCTGATCATCGAACAGGACGACCCGTTCGCCTGGGGCATTCGTCCATGAACGAGGGCCAGGTGGCCGATGTGATCGTGATCGGCGCCGGCATTATCGGCGCCGCCTGTGCCCAGGCGCTGGCCCGTCGCGGCTTGCAGGTGCTGGTGCTGGACGCCGGCCTGCACGGCGCCACGGCCGCCGGCATGGGCCACTTGCTGGTACTCGACGACAACCCCGCCGAACTGGCCCTGAGTCAATATTCATTGCAGCGCTGGCGCGAACTGGGCGCGGACCTGCCCGACAGCTGTGCCTATCGCTGCAACGGCACGCTGTGGCTGGCGGCGAATGCCGAAGAAATGGCGGTGGCCCACAGCAAATTCCTGAACCTGCAGGCCCAGGGCGTGGCTTGCGAACTGATCGGCGCCAGTGCCCTGCGCCAGCGCGAACCGGAACTGAGCGAAGGACTGGAAGGCGGTTTGCTGATCAATGGCGACGGCATTCTATACGCCCCGGCGACAGCCGGATGGATGCTCGAAACACCGAACATCCGCCAGCGCCGGGCACGGGTCAATGCGGTCGATGGCAACCGCGTCTGCCTCGATGATGGTCACTGGTTGAGTGCCGATGCCGTGGTGTTGGCCAACGGTATCCAAGCCAACGAACTGTGCCCGGAATTGCCCATCGAGCCGAAAAAAGGCCACCTGCTGATCACTGACCGTTACCCCGGCAGCGTCACCCATACGCTGGTGGAACTGGGTTACGTCACCAGTGCCCACAACGCCACGGGGCCGTCGACCGCCTGCAACATCCAGCCGCGCCCCACCGGGCAACTGTTCATCGGCGCCTCGCGGCAATTCGGCACCACCGACCCGCAAGTCGAAGGCTGGATGCTCGCGAAAATGCTCAAGCGTGCCGCCGAGTACATGCCGGGGCTGGCCCGGCTCAATGGCATCCGTGCCTGGACCGGTTTCCGCGCCGCCAGCCCCGACGGCTTGCCGCTGGTGGGCCAACATCCACAACGTCAAGGCTTGTGGCTGGCAGTCGGTCACGAAGGATTGGGCGTGACCACCGCCCCCGGCACCGCCGATTTACTGGTGGCGCAACTGTTCAACGAAACCCCGCCACTGGCCGCACAACCTTATCTGCCCCAGCGTTTTCTCGGAGAACCGGTCTATGCCTGAATTGTTGCTGGACGGCCACGCCCTGAAAGTCGCCGAAGGCACCAGCGTCGCCGCTGCCCTGGCGTTGGCCAGTGACGGCTGCACGCGCACCTCGGTCAGCGGTCAGCGCCGTGCGCCGCTGTGCGGCATGGGCATTTGCCAGGAATGCCGGGTGATCATCGATGGCCGGCGTCGCCTGGCTTGCCAGACCCTGTGCCGTGACGGCATGCAGGTGGAGACTCGCCCATGAATGAATACGCTGATCTGTTGATCATTGGCGCTGGCCCTGCCGGGATGAGCGCCGCCCTTGCCGCTGCCCCCAGCGGCGCCCGCATTGTCATGCTCGACGATAACCCGCTGCCGGGCGGGCAAATCTGGCGCGACGGACCTCAAGCCAACGTGCCCGGTCAGGCCCGGCGCCTGCGCGAGCGTCTGGCGTCGTGCAACAACGTCCGCCATCACGCCGGTACCCGGGTGATCGCCAACCCCGGCGCGAAACAACTGCTGGTGGAAGATGACGACCACGGCTGGTTGATCAGCTACGACAAACTGATTCTGTGCACCGGTGCCCGTGAATTGCTGCTGCCCTTCCCCGGCTGGACCCTGCCGGGCGTCACCGGTGCCGGTGGTTTGCAGGCGCTGATCAAGGCCGGTTTGCCGGTGCAGAACGAGCGCGTGGTGATCGCCGGCAGCGGCCCGCTGTTACTGGCCAGTGCCGCCACCGCCAAACAGCATGGCGCGCAAGTGCAACGCATTGCCGAACAAGCCAGCCTTGGCGCCGTCGCCGGTTTCGCCGCGCAACTGCCGCGCTGGCCCGGCAAATGGCTGCAATCGTTCAGCCTGTTCGACCACCATTACCGCACCGCCACCCACATACTGGCGGCGCTCGGCACCGACCGAGTGGAAGGCGTGCGCCTGCAACAACAAGGCAACATCGTCGAACTGGAATGTGATCGGCTGGCCTGTGGATTCGGGTTGATTCCCAATATCCAGTTGGGTCAGGCACTGGGTTGCGCCATCGAAGATCAAGCTATCGCGGTGGATACCTGGCAGGCCAGCAACCGCGCCGATCATTATGCGGCGGGCGAATGCACAGGGTTCGGCGGCAGTGAACTGGCCTTGGTGGAGGGTGCGATTGCCGGCCACGCTGCGGTCGGCAATCTGCAAGCCGCCAGGCAATTGTGGCCGCGCCGGGCGCGCTGGCAGGGTTTCGCCAAGGCGCTGAACAGCGCGTTCGCCCTCGACCCGCGACTCAAGTCCCTGGCCCGCCCCGACACCCTGGTTTGCCGCTGCGAAGACGTACCCTACGCGGCATTGACCGGTCACTCTGACTGGCGCGAAGCCAAACTCGCCAGTCGCTGCGGCATGGGCGCCTGCCAGGGCCGGGTGTGTGGCGGTGCTGTGCAGCATTTGTTTGGTTGGCAGCCCTCGGCACCGCGCCCACCCTTCAGCCCGGCGCGGATCGAAACCTTGATGTCCCTGGACGATACCCCGCCAGCGTGATGACCACGCCAGGGCTTTCGGCCACGCTGGCGAGCCTCTATGATCCCGGGGGTCACCCTCAGACCCCCGGCGCCATGTATCCCTCGCTCACTACCTTTAAACCTTGCGATCTGCCGACGCTGCTGAACAGCCTTCAGCCCATCGCGCCGTTGCTCGATACCCTGTCGGACGTGGTGTTTTTCATCAAGGACGGCGAGGCCCGCTACGCCTTCGTCAACCAGACCCTGGCCCGGCGTTGTGGTTTCAAACACAGGGACGAGCTGCTGGGGCGCACCGCCGAAATGGTCTTCCCGGAACGCTTCGGTCCGCTGTACACCGAGCAGGATCGGCGAGTGCTGTCCAGCGGTCGCGAACTGGCCGATCAGCTGGAGTTGCATTTGTATTATGGCAATCAGCCGATCTGGTGCCTGACCCACAAACTCGCCTTGAAGGATGAACAGGGTCGAATCGTCGGCCTGGCCGGTATCTCCCGCGACCTGCAATCGCCGCAGTCGAACCATCCGGCGTTCCAGAAACTCGCCGCCGTGGATGCCCATATCCGTCGCCACTTCGCCCGCTCCATCAGCCTCGCCGAACTGACTGCCATCGCTGGCTATTCCGTGGCGCAATTGGAGCGGCACTGCAAGCGGGTGTTCCAGCTCACCCCGCGGCAAATGATTCACAAGGCGCGCCTGGAAGAAGGTTCGCGGTTGTTACTGCACACCGGGTTGCCGATCACCGAGATTGCCTTGCGCTGTGGTTACACCGACCACAGTGCCTTCAGCCGGCAGTTTCGGGCGCTGACCAGTTTGTCGCCGAGTCAGTATCGCGATAATCAGCGCTGAAGATCAAAAGATCGCAGGCTGCGCCAGCTCCTACGCCGACCGCGTACACCCGTGATTAAAGGGCGTACACCAATCCCGTAGGAGCTGCCGAAGGCTGCGATCTTTTGACAGCCAGTGTTCCTTAAAGGGGCGCCCGCGCTACCGCTGCTCCCATATGTAACACCTGCCCCCGATACCTTGGCGTCACCACATCTCGGGTTGCACCGCTATAAAACCTCTACGCCAAGGCCTGACAACTAATTCACCCATCGGACTGGAAATAGGCACGTTGATTGCTATTGTTAATATCGTATACGAAATCTCCAATACGATATTCAACAGCACTTCACATCAACGAGGCCTCTATGAAAAACCCCGCATTTGCCGTAGCCCTCAGCGCTGTTCTCAGTACCTCCTTTATCGCCACTGCCCAGGCCGACAAGCTCGACGACATCATCGGTTCGGGCAAGCTGCGCTGCGCCGTGACCCTGGACTTCCCGCCCATGGGCTTTCGCGATGCCAGCAACTCGCCGGCCGGCTTCGATGTGGACTATTGCCGCGACCTGGCGAAGATCCTCGGGGTCGAGGCCGAAGTGGTGGAAACGCCCTTCCCGGATCGCATTCCGGCACTGGTCTCCGGGCGGGCTGACGTGATCGTCGCATCCACCTCCGACACCCTCGAACGCGCCAAGACCGTTGGCCTCACCGTGCCCTACTTTGCCTTCCAGATGGTGGTGCTGACCCGCGACGACACCGGCATCAACGGCTTCGACGACCTCAAGGGCAAAGCAGTGGGCAACACCAGCGGCACCTATGAGGCCATCGCCCTGGAGAAAGACGTGAAGAACTGGGGCTCGGGCAGTTTCCGAGCCTACCAGTCGCAGAGCGATACCCTTCTAGCGGTCGCCCAAGGCCACATCGATGCCACCGTGGTCACCAACACCGTGGCCGCGGCCACCCTCAAGTCGGGCAAATACAAAAACCTGAAAGTCGCCGGTAACGCCCCGTACGTCATCGACTACGTGTCCCTGGGTGCCAAGCGCAGCGAGTTCGGCCTGCTCAACTACCTCAACCTGTTCGTCAACCAACAGGTGCGCACCGGTCGCTACAAGGAGCTGTTCGTTAAATGGGTCGGCACCGAGATCCCGCCGACCAACCTGACCGTGCCTCAGGTCTATTACTGAGATGTCCGGCATGCCTAGGCCAATTTCTCTGACCGGGCGCAGCCTGGTGGCGGGTGCCGCGCAAGGCGCCCTGTTGGTCGCCGATGTCGGCTTGAGTTTCTGGGGCGGAGTCGATCCCTGCACGGGTGAAGTCATCGACCGCCATCACCCGCTCAGCGGCCAACACCTGGCCGGCCGCGTGCTGGCGATTCCCAGTGGTCGCGGCTCGTGCACCGGCAGCAGTGTGTTGATGGAACTGATCAGCAACGGCCATGCACCGGCGGCATTGGTGCTGGCCGAAGCCGACGAAATCCTGACCTTGGGCGTGCTGGTGGCGCAGACCATTTTTGCCCGTTCCCTGCCGGTGCTGTGCATCGGTCGGGAGGCCTTCGCCGCCTTGCGCGGCCAGGCCTTCGCCCGGGTCGAAAATACAACGCTGAGCCTGTTCGATCACCTGCCGGGCGACGCCTGGCAGGCGCTCGACAGCCCACTGCCAAACACTGACAGCACCGCCTCGATCAGGCTCACCGAGCACGATCGGGCGCTGCTCGATGGCCGGCATGGCAAGGCCGCGCAAATGGCCATGCAGATCGTCCTGCGCATGGCCGAACTGCAGGGTGCCGAGCACTTGGTGGATGTCACTCAAGCACACATCGACGGCTGCATTTACACGGGACCTGCGAGCCTGCGCTTTGCCGGGCAACTGGTGCAATGGGGAGCAAAAGTGCGAGTGCCCACCACCCTCAATTCAATTTCCGTCGACCAGCGCCGTTGGCGCGAACTGGGGATCGACCCGGCACTGGGTGAACCGGCCAGTGCCTTGGGCGATGCCTATATGGCGATGGGCGCACAGCTCAGTTTCACCTGCGCCCCGTACCTGCTCGACACTGCACCGAAGGCTGGCGAACAAATCGTCTGGGCCGAATCCAACGCAGTGGTCTACGCCAACAGCGTGCTCGGTGCACGCACCCTGAAATACCCGGATTACCTGGACATCTGCATCGCCCTCACCGGTCGCGCGCCGCTGATCGGTTGCCACCTGGACACGCAACGCAAGGCCCGGTTGCAGATCGAGTTGCCTGCCCTCGGTGAACTGGACGATGCCTTCTACCCGCTGCTGGGTTACCACATTGGTGCCCTGGCCGGCAGTCGCGTGCCGCTGGTGCGGGGACTGGAAAAACGCAAGCCGAGCCTGGACGACCTCAAAGCCTTTGGCGCGGCCTTCGCCACCACCTCTGCGGCGCCACTGTTCCACATCGCCGGGGTCACCCCGGAGGCCATTGACCCGGCACAGGTGCTGGATGCGGACATTTCCATTGCCGTGGAAAAGATCCGCCTGAAGGACCTGCTGTCGAGTTGGCGCGCACTCAACAGTGCTCGCGATAACCGGGTGGATGTGGTGTCGCTGGGTAACCCGCACTTTTCCCTCAGCGAGTTCGCTCACCTGGCGCGACTGTGCCGGGGACGACAAAGACACCCGGATGTGGTGCTTGCCATCACCTGCGGCCGTGCCGTGTTGGAGCAGGCCCGCGAGGCCGGGCACATCGCCGTGATCCAGGGGTTTGGCGCGACCCTGGTCACCGACACCTGCTGGTGCATGCTCGGCGAACCCGTAATCCCCCTGGCGGCCAAAACCCTGATGACCAACTCGGGCAAATACGCCCACTACGCACCGGGCCTGGTCGGCCGCAAGGTGCACTTCGCCAGCCTTGCCGAATGCGTCGACGCGGCCTGCACCGCAACGGCCAGCGGACGTTTGCCGGCCTGGTTACAACCTGCTGCCCTACTGGAGAGCCCTGCGCATGTTTGACTACAGCTTCCAATGGCGCGCCGCCCTGCGCGCCCTGCCGGACATGCTCGGCGGTGCCATCGTCACCTTCGAAACCGCCGCGCTGTCGATGATCTTCGGCGTGCTGATCGCCCTGGCGCTGACGGTGATGCGCGAGGCCAAACACCCATTACTGCGCGGGTTCGGCAACGGTTGGGTATCGATTGCCCGCAATACCCCGTCGCTGTTCCAGATCTACATCCTCTACTTCGGCCTCGGCTCGCTGAACCTGCACGTCAGTTCCTGGTTCGCCCTGCTGGCCGGGATTACCTTCAACAATGCCGGGTATCTGGCGGAGAACTTTCGCGGCGGCCTCAAGGCCGTGCCGAACACGCAGGTGCGTGCGGCGCGTTCCCTGGGCATGAGTGCCTTCCAGGCCTACCGCATGATCATCGTCCCGCAACTGCTGCGGATCGTGTTCTACCCGCTGACCAATCAGATGGTCTGGGCGGTGTTGATGACGTCGCTGGGGGTGATCGTCGGGCTGAACAATGACCTGACCGGCGTGACCCAGGAATACAACGTCAAAACCTTCCGCACCTTCGAGTATTTCGCCATCGCAGCGGTGCTGTATTACTTGATTGCCAAGGCGATCGTCGCGGCAGCCCGGCTGATGGCCTGGCGGTTGTTCCGTTACTGAGGAGCTGTCCATGTTTTTCACCGATTTTTCCTCGAATGACCTGATGTTCCTGCTCAACGGTGCGTGGGTCACGATGCAACTGACGTTCTGGTCGATCATTCTCGGCTCCTTCGCCGGGTTGTTCTTCGGCCTGCTGAGGGCCTTGTTGCCACGGGCCAGCCTGCCGCTGGCCTGGGTGCTGGACGTGTTTCGCAGCGTGCCGTTGCTGATCCAGTTCGTGCTGTTCAACTCACTCAAAAGCATCGTCGGCTTGAACATCAGCGCCTTCAGCGTCGGCTGCATTGTGCTGGGGGTTTACGCGGCGGCGTACTTCACCGAGATCGTGCGAGCCGGCGTGCTAGCGGTGCCGTTCACCGTGCGCCGGGCCAGCCGTTCGCTGGGGCTGAGCTTCTTGCAGGACTTGCGCTGGATCGTCCTGCCGATGGCCACCCGGGTAGCGTTCCCCGGCTGGCTGAACCTAGTACTTGGTGTCATGAAAGACACCGCGCTGGTGATGTGGATCGGCATCGTCGAACTGCTGCGCGCCTCGCAAACCATCGTCACCCGCATCCAGGAACCGTTGCTGGTGCTGTGCATCGCGGGCCTTATCTACTACGTCATGAGCCTGGTGGTCGCACGCCTGGGCGCTCGTCTGGAAAGAAGGTGGCAAGAAAATGATTGAGATCGACAACGTACATAAATCCTTCGGCAACCTCGAAGTGGTCAAGGGCGTCAACCTGACGGTGAACAAGGGCGAAGTGGTGTCGATCATCGGCGGCTCCGGCTCCGGCAAATCGACCTTGCTGATGTGCATCAACGGTCTGGAACCGATCCAGAAAGGCAACATCCGCGTTGACGGCGTCGAGGTCCATCACAGCGCCACCGACCTCAATCGCCTGCGGCAGAAAATCGGCATTGTGTTCCAGCAATGGAATGCCTTCCCGCACCTGACGGTACTGGAAAACGTCATGCTTGCGCCGCGCAAAGTGCTGGGCAAAAGCAAGGCTGAAGCTGAAGAACTGGCGGTCAAGCAACTGACCCACGTCGGTCTGGGCGACAAGCTCAAGACCTTCCCCGGCAAGCTGTCCGGTGGACAGCAACAACGCATGGCCATCGCCCGCGCCCTGGCCATGTCACCGGACTACATGCTGTTTGACGAAGCCACCTCGGCCCTCGACCCGCAGTTGGTCGGTGAAGTGCTGGACACCATGCGCATGCTCGCCGAAGACGGCATGACCATGGTCTTGGTGACCCACGAAATCCGTTTTGCCCGGGACGTGTCCGACCGTGTGGCGTTCTTCCGCAATGGCCTGGTGCATGAGATTGGTTCGCCGGATCAGGTGATTGGCAATCCGGTGCGTGCGGAGACTGCAGAGTTTCTGAAATCAGTGAAATAGCCACTGTCCCCATCGCGAGCAAGCTCGCTCCCACCCTGATCTGTGTACGCCGCAAACCCTGTGGGAGCGAGCTTGCTCGCGATGAGGCCTTCACAGGCGAAACAAGGAGCAAACCATGCGTTCATCGAAAGTCATTCATGTAGTCAGCTGCCACGCCGAAGGCGAAGTCGGCGACGTGATCGTCGGCGGTGTCGCCCCGCCGCCCGGCGCCACCGTGTGGGAACAGTCGCGCTGGATCGCCCGGGACGAAACCCTGCGTAACTTCGTCCTCAACGAACCCCGCGGCGGCGTGTTCCGCCACGTCAACCTGCTGGTCCCGGCCAAGGACCCACGGGCGCAGATGGCCTGGATCATCATGGAACCGGCGGACACCCCGCCGATGTCCGGCTCCAACTCGTTGTGCGTCGCCACCGTATTGCTCGACAGCGGCATCCTGCCCATGACCGAGCCGCAAACCCGCCTGGTGCTGGAAGCGCCCGGTGGCCTGATCGAAGCCGTGGCCGATTGCCGCGATGGCAAGGTCCAGCGAGTGGAGGTCAAGAACGTGCCGTCCTTCGCTGATCGCCTGGATGCGTGGATTGAAGTCGAAGGCATCGGCTCGCTGAAGGTTGATACCGCTTATGGTGGCGACAGTTTTGTGATTGCCGATGCCAAAGGCCTGGGTTTTTCCATCAGCCCGGATGAAGCCGCCGATCTGGTGGCGGTCGGTCTGAAAATCACTCGAGCGGCCAACGAACAACTGGGCTTCGTGCATCCGCTGAACCCCGAGTGGTCGCACATTTCCTTCTGCCAGATCGCTGCGCCCATCGTCCATGAGAACGGCATCGCCACCGGTGCCAATGCGGTGGTCATCCAACCAGGCAAAATCGACCGCTCCCCCACCGGAACCGGTTGCTCGGCGCGCATGGCGGTGTTGCAGGCCAAAGGCTTGATGCAGGTTGGCGAGCGCTTTATCGGCCGTTCGATTATCGGCTCCGAGTTCCACTGCCGCATTGATTCGTTGACCGAAGTCGCCGGCCGCGCCGCGATTTACCCGTGTATTTCCGGCCGGGCCTGGATCACCGGCACCCATCAATTGCTGCTCGACCCAAGCGATCCGTGGCCACAAGGCTATCGCCTGTCCGATACCTGGCCCGGCGCCTGATCGCGGCATGCCTGAACACCGGACCAACGGCGCATAAACAACCCCTGAAAACTGAAAAAAGCACTAGCCGAAATTTGTCATTTTAAATATCGTATACGAAATACAATTAACGAACCGGAGGCAACAATGAGCAAGCGCATTAACTGGAGTGGCGTCTTCCCTGCAGTGACCACTCAATTCAACGATGACTTCACGATCAACCTGGATAAGACACACCAGGTGATTTCCAATGTGATTCGCGATGGCGTCTCAGGCCTGGTGGTCTGCGGTTCGGTGGGAGAGAACACCTCGCTGACCGCCGAAGAGAAAATCGCCGTGACCGAAGTCGCTGTCGATGCCTCCCGCGGTCGCGTACCGGTGATTTGCGGCGTGGCCGAGTTCACCAGCATACAAGCGGCCAAGGTCGCCAATGCCGTACGCCGGGTCGGCGTCGATGGCGTGATGCTGATGCCGGCGCTGGTCTACGGTTCCAAGCCGTTCGAGACCGCCGAGCATTACCGCTACGTGGCGAAAAACGCCGACGTGCCACTGATGGTCTACAACAACCCGCCTATCTATAAGAATGACGTCACCCCGGACATCCTCATTTCCCTGGCCGACTGCGACAACGTGGTGTGCTTCAAGGATTCTTCCGGCGACACCCGCCGCTTCATCGACGTGCGCAACGAAGTCGGTGACCGTTTCGTGCTGTTCGCCGGCCTCGACGACGTGGTGCTGGAAAGCATCGCCGTGGGTGCCGAAGGTTGGGTCTCGGGCATGTCCAACGTGTTCCCGAAAGAAGGCGAAACCATCTTCCGCCTGGCCAAGGCCGGGCGTTTCGCCGAAGCCATGCCGATCTACGAATGGCTGATGCCGATCCTGCACCTCGATGCCCGTGCCGACCTGGTGCAGTGCATCAAGCTGTGTGAAGCCATCGCCGGTCGCGGCAGTGCCTTGACCCGTCCGCCACGCCTGGCCCTGCCGGAAGCCGACCGCGTATTCGTCGAGCAGATCATGGCCAAGGCACTGGCCAACCGCCCGGAACTGCCGGACGTCGGTCTCTGAGTGATTGTCGGGCGGGCCTTTACCGGCCCGGCCCGGCTGCCCGCTTTTTTGCGCCTTAACAAGGTACGTCAGCATGTCGAATCCTCAACACACGCAAAGCGCAACCTCACCCTCCGGACTCAAACGCGTAGTAGCCGCCGCCATGGCTGGCACCGTCGCCGAATGGTATGAATTCTTTCTCTACGGCACCGCCTCGGCATTGGTTTTCGGCAGGCTGTTCTTCCGCCAGACCGACAGCCCCATCGACGGCATCATCGCCGCCTTCGCCTTGTACGCGGTCGGCTTTCTCGCCCGGCCGTTGGGCGGGTTGGTATTCGGTCACTACGGTGACAAATTCGGCCGCAAACGCCTGCTGCAACTGAGCCTGGTCGTGGTCGGCATCACCACCTTCCTGATGGGTTGCCTGCCTGGCTTCGACCAGATCGGTTACGCAGCGCCGGTGCTACTGGTGCTGTTGCGGTTGATCCAGGGCTTCGCTTTCGGTGGCGAATGGGGCGGCGCGATTCTGCTGGTGTCCGAACACTGCCCGGACAATCGTCGGGGCTTCTGGGCCAGTTGGCCGCAAGCCGGAGTGCCGGCCGGCAACCTGGTGGCCACGGCCGCCCTGCTGCTGTTGTCGTCGAACCTGTCAGAGCAACAGTTCCTGGCCTGGGGCTGGCGCGTGGCGTTCTGGTTCTCGGCGGTAGTGGTGTTGATCGGTTACTGGATTCGCACCAGCGTCGATGACGCGCCGATCTTCAAGGAAGCCCAGGCCCGTCAGGCACAGACCCAACAGCAACAGCTCGGTGTGGTGGAGGTGCTGCGTCATCACTGGCGCTCGGTGTTGGTGGGAATCGGTGCACGCTTTGCCGAGAACATCCTCTACTACACCGTGGTGACGTTCTCGATTACCTATCTGAAACTGGTGGTGCACAAGGACACTTCGCAAATTCTGCTGCTGATGTTCGGCGCGCACCTGGTGCACTTTTTCCTGATTCCGCTGATGGGCTATCTGTCGGACATTGTCGGGCGCAAGCCGGTGTACCTGACCGGCGCGGTGCTCACAGCGTTCTGGGGTTTCATCGGTTTCCCGATGATGGACACCGGCAACAACTGGCTGATCATGGCCGCCATTACCCTGGGCCTGGCCATCGAATCGATGACTTATGCGCCTTACTCGGCGCTGATGGCTGAACTGTTCCCGACCCACGTACGCTACACCGCTCTGTCCCTGTGCTACCAGGTGGCGCCGATCTTCGCCGGTTCCCTGGCACCGCTGATCGCCATCACCTTGCTCAACAAGTACAACAGCTCGACTCCGATCGCCTGGTACCTGGTGGGCGCCGCGCTGATTTCCGTGGTGGCGGTCGGCCTGACCCGCGAGACCCGTGGCAAGTCATTGCGCCAGGTGGATGCCGAGTCGGCGGCGCGGGTTGCTGCCGTGGACGCAGCCGTGCCATCCACCCCGCACCGGGGTGATTCGTTGGCTTGAGTGCCTCAAAAGATCGCAGCCTTCGGCAGCTCCTACAGAAATGGTGTCCATCCGTTAATGCCGGGTGAATACGGTCAGTGTAGGAGCTGCCGAAGGCTGCGATCTTTTGCCCTTTATCTTTCCAGACCGGAGATTTTCAATGCTCGAAATCCTTGGCCACAACTACATCGGCGGAGCGCGCAGCGCCGTCGGCGGAATCATCCTGAACAGCCATGACGCCAGCACCGGCGAAGCACTGCCCTACTCTTTCGTGCAAGCCACCGCGCAAGAAGTCGACGCGGCCGTCCAGGCCGCTGCGGCCGCCTACCCGGCCTTTCGCAACCTGCCGGCGACGCGCCGGGCGCAATTCCTTGAAGCCATCGCCGCGCAACTGGATGCCCTGGATGACGAGTTCGTTGCCCTGGTGACCCGTGAAACCGCCCTGCCCAGTGCCCGGATACAGGGCGAGCGCGGCCGCACCAGCGGCCAGATGCGTCAGTTCGCTCAGGTCCTGCGTCGGGGCGATTTCTACAGCGCGCGCATCGACCGTGCCCTGCCGGAGCGTCAGCCGCTGCCACGGGTTGACCTGCGCCAGTACCGGATCGGCGTCGGCCCGGTGGCCGTGTTCGGCGCCAGTAATTTTCCGTTGGCCTTTTCGACGGCTGGCGGCGATACCGCAGCGGCCCTGGCCGCCGGTTGCCCGGTGGTGTTCAAGGCCCACAGCGGGCACATGGCAACCGCCGAATGCGTGGCCAATGCGATCCTGCGCGCCGCCGAGCAGACCGACATGCCCAAGGGTGTGTTCAACATGATCTACGGCGCGGGTGTCGGTGAAGCGCTGGTCAAGCACCCGGCGATTCAGGCCGTCGGTTTCACCGGCTCGCTCAAAGGTGGCCGTGCCCTTTGCGACATGGCCGCCGCACGGCAACAACCCATCCCGGTGTTCGCCGAGATGAGCAGCATCAATCCAGTGTTGGTGTTACCCGAAGCCTTGCGTGCGCGCGGCGAGAAAATCGCCGGTGAACTGGTGGCATCGGTGGTCCAGGGTTGCGGGCAGTTCTGCACCAATCCGGGGTTGGTCATTGGCATTCGCGCCCCTGAATGGACGGCGTTCATTGCGCGACTAAGCAACCTGATGGCCGAACAACCGGCACAAACCATGCTCAATGCCGGCACCCTCGGCAGCTATGAAAAAGGGCTGTGGGCCTTGCTCGAGCATCCGGGTGTGACGCACCTGGCGGGCCACGACCAGCAGGGCAATCAGGCGCGGCCGCAACTGTTCAAGGCCGACGTCAGCCTGCTGCTCAATGGGGATCCGCTGCTGCAGGAAGAAGTGTTCGGGCCGACCACCATTGTCGTTGAAGTGGCGGACAAGGTTGAACTGCGGCAGGCGTTGAACAGCTTGCACGGGCAACTGACTGCGACATTGATTGGCGAAGCATCGGATCTTCAGACCCATGCGGACCTGCTGATACTGCTGGAACAAAAAGTCGGCCGGGTACTGTTCAACGGTTACCCCACCGGGGTCGAGGTCTGCGATGCCATGGTCCATGGCGGGCCGTACCCTGCAACTTCCGACGCCCGTGGCACGTCGGTTGGCAGCCTGGCCATCGAGCGCTTCCTGCGTCCGGTGTGCTACCAGAATTGCCCGGACGCCTTGCTACCCGACGCCTTGAAAAACGCCAACCCGCTGGGGATTGCACGGTTGGTGGATGGCAGCAGCCAACGCGACTCAATCTAGAAAACCACACAAATACCTGTAGGAGCTGCCGCAGGCTGCGATCTTTTGATGTTGATTTTTAAGATCAACAGATCGCAGCCTTCGGCAGCTCCTACGCAAAATATGTGATCGCCACCAATCAAATGTGGAAGCGGGCACGTTGATTCAATCAGGCGAGCAATGCCTTGAGGTCGTTGTACAGCGCCTCGGGAATTTGCACGCCTTCCACCAGGCTGCGTACCCGCGCCGCGTAACGTCGTTGCGACGGTAAGCGTGCGCCCTGCCCTTCAATGCCCTGGAACAACGTTTCGGCCCGGGCCAAATGTTCTTCAGTGGCGTCCCCCAGAAAGCGCCGAGGGTCCAGGGCGATGATCAATTCGCCATGGTACGGCGACGACTTGCTGCCTCCATCGTAAGCCAATGACTCGGCACTGGTCAGGTCACCAATCAGCGGCCCGGCAATCAACTCCACCATCGCCGCCAGCGCCGAACCCTTGTGCCCGTCGAACGTCAGCATCGCGCCGCTGTCGAGCACCACGTTGGCGTCGGTGCTCGACTGGCCTTGGGCGTCGACGCCCCAACCCTCGGGAATCGCCTTGCCGGCACGCCGGTGCAGTTCGATATCACCACGGGCAATCGCGCTGGTGGCGAAGTCGAACACAAACGGATCTTGCCCCGCACGGGGCCAACCGAAGGCAATGGGATTGGTGCCGAACACCGGCAGTCGTCCTCCGGCCGGCGCCACCCAGGCGTGGCTCGGATTACACGCCAGTGCCACCAGACCGGCAGCCGTCAGCTGCTCGATCTCCACCCACAGCGCCGAGAAATGCACACAGCGGTTGATTGCCAACGCCGCAATGCCGTTGGCCCGAGTTTTCTGCGCCAGCAACGGCAACCCCGCCTGAAACGCCAACTGCGAAAACCCACCGCCTGCATCCACCCGTACAATCGACGGCGCCTGGTCGATCACCTGTGGCTCGGCATCGGCTGACACCTTGCCGGCCCGCAGGGAATTGACACACCCCAGAATCCGGTACAAACCGTGGGAGGCACAGCCATCACGTTCGCCAGCAATCACCGTCGCCGCCACCGCTTGTGCATGGGCCAGATTAAAACCGTTGTGCAACAGGATCGATTCGGCCAACTCACGGGCTTCGATCAGGGTCAGTCGGATCATGGTCATCTCCTTGGACAGACCGGTCAGAGTGGTCTATCCGAGGCGTCATGGCTTGATGGGTTTGGGCATTGGCGGTGACGAAATTGGCACAGTTCGGGCCGTTGTGGCCCGTTGAACCAACTGACTATTGCATCCAAAGCAACACACAATTGTCATCAATCCAGTTGATGACGACCAAGCGCAAGGCGCAGGCTAGAGGGCTGGCTTGGGTCTTATATCATTCCGGATGATAGTTACCTTCGCCCCATTCGATTCGTGAGATACAAACCCGCCGCGCATCATTCGCCAATCTCAACACATTGGCGGATGCATCCATGGAACAGTCACTCAAACATTTGCGCTTCCCGTTGGCTCTGTTGGCCGTCGTGGTGATCAGCGCGTGCGGCAAGGCCCCGGAAACCGCCGCCAGTATGCCAGCGGCCAAGGTCAGCGTGGCCAAGGTGCTGGAACAACCGGTCAACGAGTGGGACGAATTCACCGGCCGCCTCGAAGCGCCGGAAACCGTCGAGATTCGTCCACGGGTCTCCGGCCAGATCGATGAAGTGGCCTTCACTGAAGGCGCCCTGGTCAAGAAAGGCGACCTGTTGTTCCAGATCGACCCGCGTCCGTTCCAGGCTGAGGTCCGCCGCCTCGAAGCCCTGGTTGCACAATCGCGCGCCAACGCCACCCGCAGCGAAAACGAAGCCCAGCGCGGTGAGCGCCTGCGCACCAGCAACGCCATTTCCGCCGAGCTGGCCGATTCGCGCACCAGCGCCGCCCAAGAAGCCCGCGCCGCCGTCGGTGCCCTGCAAGCGCAGCTTGATCTAGCGCGGCTGAACCTGAGCTTCACCCGCGTGACTGCTCCCATCAGCGGCCGCGTCAGCCGTGCCGAAATCACCGCCGGCAACCTGGTGACCGCCGACACCACCCCGCTGACCAGCGTGGTCTCCACCGACAAGGTGTACGCCTACTTCGACGCCGACGAGCGCGTATTCCTCAAGTACACCGAGCTCGCTCGCCAGGGCAAGCGCGGCGCCACCACCCCGGTCTACATGGGCCTGTCCAATGAGGACGGCAACCCGCACCAGGGTGTGATGAACTTCGTCGACAACCAGGTCAACCCGAAGACCGGCACCATTCGTGGTCGCGCCGTGTTCGACAACAGCGACGGCAGCTACACGCCGGGCCTGTATGCACGCCTGAAACTGGTGGGCAGCGGTACCTACAGCGCCATGCTGATCAACGATGAAGCGGTCGGCACCGACCTGGGCAAGAAGTTCGTGCTGGTGATGGATGCCGACAACAAGACCGCCTACCGCGCGGTGGAGCTGGGTCCGAAGATCGAAGGCCTGCGCATCGTGCGCAACGGCTTGAACAAGGACGACACCATCATCGTCAAGGGCCTGCAACGGGTACGTCCTGGTTCACCGGTCACCCCTGAAGTGATTCCGATGGCCAGTGAACAAACCCTCGCGGCACTCGCACAACAACGCCAAGCGCTGGAAGCCAGCAACCTGCCCCAAGTCGCGCCTGCCAAGGTCGCGCCGGGTACGGCTGTGAAACTGGCTGCCACGACCCCACGCGGTTAAGGGATTTTTACGATGAATTTTTCCCAATTCTTCATTTCGCGGCCGATCTTCGCGGCGGTTCTTTCGCTGCTGATCCTGATCGCCGGTGCGATCTCGCTGTTCCAGCTGCCGATCAGCGAATACCCGGAAGTGGTGCCGCCGACCGTGGTGGTCCGCGCCAACTTCCCGGGTGCCAACCCGAAAGTCATCGGTGAAACCGTGGCCGCTCCCCTGGAGCAAGCCATCACCGGCGTCGAGAACATGCTGTACATGTCCTCGCAGTCGACTGCCGACGGCAAGATCACCCTGACCATCACTTTTGCCCTGGGTACCGACCTGGACAACGCCCAGGTGCAGGTGCAGAACCGTGTGACCCGCACCGAGCCGAAACTTCCCGAGGAAGTGACGCGCATCGGTATCACCGTGGACAAGGCGTCGCCCGACCTGACCATGGTGGTGCACTTGACCTCGCCGGACAAACGCTACGACATGCTGTACCTGTCCAACTACGCCCTGCTCAACATCAAGGATGAGCTGGCGCGCCTGGGCGGTGTCGGTGATGTGCAGCTGTTCGGCATGGGCGATTACTCGCTGCGAGTGTGGCTCGATCCGAACAAGACCGCTTCGCGCAACCTGACCGCGACCGATGTGGTCACCGCGATTCGCGAGCAAAACCGTCAAGTCGCGGCCGGTGCGCTGGGGGCGCCTCCTGCACCGAATGCCACGGCCTTCCAGTTGTCGGTCAACACCCAGGGTCGTCTGGTTTCCGAGGAAGAGTTCGAGAACATCATCATTCGCTCTGGCGACAACGGTGAAATCACTCGCCTCAAGGACATCGCCCGCGTCGAACTGGGCTCCAGCCAGTACGCCCTGCGTTCGTTGCTGAACAACCAGCCGGCGGTGGCGATCCCGATCTTCCAGCGTCCGGGTTCCAACGCCATCGAAATCTCCAACGAAGTTCGGGCAAAAATGGCCGAACTGAAGAAGAGTTTCCCCGAAGGCATGGACTTCAGCATCGTCTATGACCCGACGATCTTCGTGCGCGGTTCCATCGAGGCGGTGGTTCACACCCTCTTCGAAGCGCTGATCCTCGTGGTACTGGTGGTGATCCTGTTCCTGCAAACCTGGCGCGCCTCGATCATTCCACTGGTCGCTGTGCCGGTATCGCTGATCGGTACCTTTGCCGTGATGCATCTGTTTGGCTTCTCGCTCAATGCCCTGTCGCTGTTTGGCCTGGTACTGGCCATCGGTATCGTGGTCGACGATGCGATCGTGGTGGTGGAGAACGTCGAACGGAACATCGAGCTTGGATTGACCCCGGTTGAAGCCACCAAGCGCGCCATGCGTGAAGTGACCGGCCCGATCATTGCCACCGCGCTGGTGCTGTGTGCGGTGTTTGTTCCGGCGGCGTTCATTTCCGGCCTGACCGGGCAGTTCTACAAGCAGTTCGCCCTGACCATCGCGATTTCCACAGTGATTTCGGCCTTCAACTCCCTGACCCTGTCGCCGGCACTGGCCGCGGTTTTGCTCAAGGGTCACGACGCGCCGAAAGACCGTTTCTCCAAGGTGCTGGACAAGATTTTCGGTGGCTGGTTGTTCCGTCCGTTCAACCGCTTCTTTGAAAAGGCCAGCCATGGTTACGTCGGCACCGTTGCCCGCGTGATCCGTTCCAGCGGTATCGCCCTGCTGCTGTACGCCGGCCTGATGGTCCTGACCTTCTTCGGTTTCTCCAGCACCCCGACCGGTTTCGTACCCGGCCAGGACAAACAATACCTGGTGGCCTTCGCGCAACTGCCGGATGCCTCGAGCCTGGATCGCACCGAAGACGTGATCAAGCGCATGTCCGAGCTGGCCCTTAAACAACCTGGCGTGGAAAGTGCGGTGGCCTTCCCTGGCCTGTCGATCAACGGTTTCACCAACAGTCCGAACGCCGGCATCGTGTTCGTGACCCTCAAGCCGTTCGACGAACGTAAAGACCCGAGCATGTCCGCAGGGGCGATTGCCGGTGCCTTGAACGGCCAGTACGCGAACATCCAGGAAGCCTACATGGCGATCTTCCCGCCGCCGCCGGTACAAGGCCTGGGCACCATCGGTGGTTTCCGCCTGCAGATCGAAGACCGGGGCAACCTGGGCTACGAAGAGCTGTACAAGGAAACCATGAACATCATCAACAAGAGCCACAACGTGCCGGAACTGGCCGGCCTGTTCACCAGCTACACGGTGAACGTGCCCCAGGTCGATGCCGCCATCGACCGCGAGAAAGCCAAGACCCACGGCGTGGCCGTCAGCGACATCTTCGACACCCTGCAGATCTACCTGGGTTCGCTGTATGCCAACGACTTCAACCGCTTCGGTCGCACCTATCAGGTCAACGTCCAGGCCGAGCAACAGTTCCGCCTCGAATCCGACCAGATCGGCCAGCTGAAAGTGCGTAACAACAAGGGCGAGATGATCCCGCTGGCGACCTTCATCAAAGTCAGCGACACCTCGGGGCCCGACCGCGTGATGCACTACAACGGCTTCATCACCGCTGAAATCAACGGTGCGGCAGCCCCCGGCTACAGCTCCGGCCAGGCGGAAAAAGCCATCGAGAAACTGCTCAAGGAAGAATTGCCCAACGGCATGACCTACGAATGGACCGACCTGACCTACCAGCAGATCCTGTCCGGCAACACCGCGTTGTTCGTGTTCCCGCTCTGTGTGCTGCTGGCGTTCCTGGTACTGGCAGCGCAGTACGAAAGCTGGAGCCTGCCACTGGCGGTGATCCTGATCGTACCGATGACTCTGCTGTCGGCCATCACCGGAGTGATCGCCTCTGGCGGTGACAACAACATCTTTACCCAGATCGGCTTGATCGTATTGGTGGGACTTGCCTGCAAGAACGCGATCCTGATCGTCGAGTTCGCCAAGGACAAACAGCTGGAAGGCCTCAACCCGCTGGCAGCGGTCCTGGAAGCGTGCCGCCTGCGTCTGCGGCCGATCCTGATGACCTCCTTCGCGTTCATCATGGGTGTTGTACCGCTGGTGTTCTCCAGCGGTGCCGGTGCCGAGATGCGTCATGCCATGGGTGTGGCGGTGTTCTCCGGGATGCTCGGGGTGACCTTCTTCGGTTTGTTGCTGACACCAGTGTTCTACGTACTGATCCGTAACTTTGTCGAGCGCGGCGAGAAGCGCAAAGCTGCCAAGGCCACCCTGAAGCTGGAGTCGCACTGATGAGTTTGAAAGCCTTCCTGCCGAGCCTGCTGGTACTGGCCCTGAGTGCCTGTGCCGTGGGCCCGGACTACAAGACGCCAACCACCGAGGCGGCCAACATCACGGCCGCCACCGATGGCGCCGCCGGCCAGAAGAACTTTGACCGTTCGCGTTTCGAAGGCATCTGGTGGCAGCAGTTCGAAGATCCGACCCTCAATCAGCTGGTGACGAAATCCCTGCAAGGCAACCGCGATTTGCGCGTCGCCTTCGCCCGCTGGAAAGCCGCACGGGCGATCCGCGATGATGTCAGCAACGACGCCATGCCGACTGTCACCAGCCGCGTCAGCAGTGACCTGGGCAAAGGCCAGATTCCGGGCCAGACCACCGACCGGGTCAACAGCGAACGCTATGACCTGGGCCTGGACATGGCCTGGGAAATCGACCTGTTCGGCCGCATCCAGCGCAACCTGGAGTCGGCCAACGCCGAGCAACAGGCGTTCGAGGCCGACCTGTACCAACTGCAAGTCACCATGATTGCCGAACTGGTGGATTCTTACGGTCAACTGCGCGGCGCGCAGCTGCGGGAGAAAATCGCCCTGGCCAACCTGGAGAACCAGCAGGAATCGCGCAAGATCACCATCAGCTTGCGTGATGCCGGTGTCGGCGACCAACTCGATGTGGAGCGCGCCGATGCGCGACTGGCGTCGGTCGAGGCCAGCGTGCCGCAACTGCAGGCCGAGCAGATCCGGCAGAAAAACCGCATCGCCACCCTGCTGGGTGAGCGTCCGGACAAGCTGACCGTGGACCTGAGCCCGAAAGACCTGCCGGCGATCGCCAAGGCTTTGCCGATCGGTGATCCGGGTGAACTGCTGCAACGCCGTCCGGACATTCGCAGTGCCGAACGCCAACTGGCATCGGCCACGGCGCGTATCGGCGTGGCCAAGGCGGATCTGTTTCCTCGGGTCAGCCTTAGCGGCTTCCTTGGCTTTACCGCCGGGCGCGGTTCGCAGATCGGCTCCTCGGCGGCCAACGCCTGGGCGCTGGGCCCGAGCATCACCTGGGCGGCGTTTGACCTGGGCAGTGTGAAGGCCCGTTTGCGCGGCGCCGATGCCGATGCCGAAGGCGCCCTGGCAACCTACGAGCAACAAGTGTTGCTGGCCCTGGAAGAATCGGAAAACGCTTTCAGCGACTACGGTAAACGCCAGCAGCGCCTGATCTCGCTGATTCGCCAGAGCGAGTCCAGCCGCTCGGCCGCCGACCTGGCGGAAATCCGCTACCGCGAAGGCACCGCCGATTTCCTCGTGCTGCTCGACGCCCAGCGTGAACGCCTGGCGGCCGAAGACACCCAGGCCCTGGCCGAAGTCGACCTGTATCGAGGGATCGTCGCGATCTACAAGGCCCTCGGTGGCGGCTGGCAGCCGGAGACGGTCGCCAGCAAGTAATGCGGTTTCAAAGTGCTCCTTTGGTTGGCCGCAACCAACCAATTTCCTTGCCCTGCGTCTCATTCGGTCGCGGGGCTTTTTTTGCACACAATACATATCCCTGTAGGAGCTGCCGAAGGCTGCGATCTTTTGACCTTTTTGTGTACTTGACCCGCGAAGATCAAAATCAAAAGATCGCAGCCTTCGGCAGCTCCTACAGGGTTAGCGCTGTTCTTCGACGGTCACAGTAGCCGTGGTCCCCGCCCGCAGGTTGTTTTTACCCGCATAGTCGGCATCTATCTCGATCCGCACCGGTACCCGTTGCGCCAGTTTGATCCAGGTGTAACTGGGGTTGATGCTGGCCAGCAGGCGACCGCCCGGCAGGTTTTCCCGGTCGGCAATGGCGAAGGCAATGCTCTGCACTTTGCCGCCAAATGTCTCGCCACTCATCAACTCGATCCTGACTAGGTCGCCCTCCCCGATCCGCGGCAACTTGGTTTCTTCGAAGTAACCGCTGACATAGAACGATTCGCTGTCCACCAGCGCCAGCAAGGGACCGCCGGCCGAGGCGTAATCACCCTCCCGGGTCAGCAGATTGGTGACATAGCCGGTCACCGGTGAAACGACGTGAGTACGCTGCAAGTCGAGCTCGGACTGGGTCAAGGCCGCAATGGCCAGTTGCACGTTGGCCTGGGCCAACACCATATTGGCCTGGTTACGCAGCAAGTCGGCCTGGGCCACCGATACATCGGTGTTGGCCTTCTCCCACTCTTCGCCGGAAATCGCCGAACGATCCTTGAGCGTGCGCCGGCGCTGCTCCTCGCTCTGACGTTGCTTGAGCAACGCTTCGCTGGCGATGATGGCCGCCTGGGCCTGCCCGAGCGAGGCTTTCGCCACCTCCACCGCGCGCTTGGCATGTTCCACCGCCAGGGTGTAACGCGCCGGGTCGATCTCCAGCAGCGCCTGGCCTTTGTTCACATGCTGGTTGTCCTGTACGGCCAGGCTGACGATTCGCCCCGATACGTCGGCGGACAAGGTCACCACATCGGCACGCACTCGCGCATCCCGGGTCCAGGGCGCACGGGTGTAATGCTCCCAGGCGAACCAGCCCAGGATAAAGGCCAGCAGTACCACCGCCACCGTCGTGAGTCGGGAAAGGATGTTCTTCATGGCATCAAGCTCCCATCACCAGAATCAACGTGGCGCAGACGCAGGCGTAAAGCGCGCCTTCGAACAACGCCTCGTGCCAGATGAACTGCAGCACGCCGAGGCGCCGCAACGCCCAGTCCAGCAGCAGGAAAATCGGCAGGCCCAGCAGCAGCGCCTGGGCAATCGGGGGCAGATAGGCACCGCCCACTTCAAGATCAATGGGCAAGGACAGGGTCTCCTTCAAGGCCTGATGGTTGAAAGTAGCCGCGATAGCGTTCGACGAACGACACCACGATCAACAGCGCCACACGCATGCGGAACACCGACCACAAGTGCTCATGAACATCGGTATGCAGGGCATCCAGGTCGTCGCCCAGGGTGTGCAGGCTATCGAGCACCTGCGCCACTTCGACCCCGGGCCGGCCGGCGACCAGCCTGCCGGTTTCCCGGACTGTCGAAAACAGGCGACTTTGCAGATCAGGAGTCAGCAATGCGTTGTTCTGCCCCTGCTGCCTGAGCTGATTCAAGGCAATACCCAATGCCATGCAGGCCAGGCTGACTTGAAACAGCTCACGGGATTGTGGCTCCCGGGTCGCCGGCAGCAGCCCCAGCATCATGGTCAGGCGATCAACCATGCGGCTCTCGAAGGCAAACTGCTGTTCATCGCTCGCCGAGGTTTTCAGCAAGGCATACACCTGCTCGCCGTTCTCTTTGTGGAGCCGGCGCATGCGCAAATCCGGCATGAACGGAAAGACCAGCGCATAGACACTCAACGCCAGTGCGGTCGCGCAGGTATAGGCACCCGCAAACTCAAACCACTGGATGGCGGTGTTTTGCCCAATCCCCACGTTCAACGGGCCGAGCAACAGAAAGGTCGTGAGCCCCAGGCCAATGCCGGTACCGGTGGTGGCTGGACTGGCCAGCCCCACCGCGACCGCGTAGAGCAAGGGCGCCAGCAGCAAGGCCAGCATCTCGAAATTGCTGATCATCGGCACAAACATGAACTGAAGGAGCGCCGAGGCCACCAGTGCCAGCCCGAACCCCCTGGCATAGCTTTGCACCGCCAGCAGCGGCCGGGGAAACGTCGACATCAGCGAACACAGGATCCCCACCAGCACCATTCCGCCTCGGGCACCGTCCCAACCGGTTTCGATCCAGATCAGGCCGGCGATCAACAGCGCGCAAAAGGCCCGGACGGCATTCATGGTCGCCAGGGTGAAGTCCAGGTGCAGCGGGTTTTCCCGCCCGCGATACACGCTGCTGGCCGGTCGCCCGCTCTGGATGGCATCACTCAATTCCAGAATCTGCTCCAATTGCTGCAACAGACGCGCCTGCTCCCAGCGCAGCGACCAGGCCAGCGAACGCAAGGTGGCCGGCAGCGGTTCGGTCAATTGTTCGGCCCTGTAGGCCAGCTCATCAAAGCGTTGTTGCAGCGAAGTGAAATGCTGGCGCTTGTCACTGGACAGCGAACGGCCCTCCCGCGCCAGTTCATCGAGAAAGGCCAGTTCTTCGCCGCGCAACCGTTGAATCTCTTCAGGCAACTCGCCCTCCCAGCGCTCGGTCAATAACAGTCGCTGGTGGCGCAAGGCGGTCAACCGCGCGGTCAATAGCACCAATTGGTTGCCCAACAGTTGCACCAGACCGTTGGCACTGCGCAAGCGCGGAGCATCGAAGTACAGGTGCCGGCGCACGCCTTCCAGGCCGCTGATCTGGCCCAGCAGCTGCATTTGCCGCTGCTGGAACTCGGCTTCGCTCTCTTCGGTGCGGATGACGGCGCTGGCGTGGGTGGCCAGCAAACGGGTGATTTGATCGATCCTGGCGAAGTAATCCCGGGCCACGGCTTGTGGCCTGGCGGTGAGCAGGCTGACCACGCACACGCAGGCAACCGCCAGCAGTGTCTCGGTGACACGGGTGACCGCCAACAAAAACATGCCGTCCGGGTCCGGCACCGCCAGCAAGGCCACCACCACGGCGGTGTAGCCGCTGAGGACAAACGCCCCGGAACTGGTATAGCGCAACAGGGTGCCACCGGCGGTGCACAGCGCCAGCCACAGCGCCAGGGTGGTGATGAACGGCAGCGGCGCCTGGGGAAAGATCGCCATGATCAGCACCGCCACGGCCGCGCCCACCGTGGTGCCGATCACCTGGCCAAAGCTGCGGGCCAGCACCATGCCGCCAAGGGGCTGGCTGATGATGACCACGGCCATGATCGACCACTTGGGCTGGTCCAGGTCGAACAAAAACGCCAGGTACAGGGTCAACAATCCGGCTGCGATGGTTCGCAGGGCAAACAGCAACACCCCGGGCCCGGGGTTGAGAATGGCCTTGAAGTACTGTAACAACCCTTGCATGGAAGCACCCGTCGAGACACCTCCAGCAAGCGTAGTCACTGCCGCGCTGCCTCGAGAGGTTTTGCTGTCGACGCAGCTTGCTGGTCCATTGAATCGTCAGTGAACGTCGTCAAGGTTTGACTCAAAGCCTGGCCTGACCGAAGCTGGCGCCTTTGCAAAAGCTTGCCAGCTTCCGGATTCCTGCATGCCCAAGTCCCGCCGCCTCCTGTTTATCAGCGTCTTTGCCCTGCTCGTCATCGGCCTTGTGTGGTTCTCCCTGCGCGATACCACCCCGGTGGTTCCCGAAGCCATCCAGCATGGCTACAGCGAAGCGCTGGCGGCTGCCCGGGGCGGTCAACCGGGTGCCGCGCGGGTGCTCTACCAGCAATTGGCCCGTCCGGACCTGTCCCCCAAGCGGCGTATCTGGTTGCATGCCGAGCTGCCCAACTATCCAAGCTCGGTGGCCCTGAAGCTGGCGGATGCCGACTTGCAGAACGAGTCGCCCGAAGTACGTATCGCGGCGATCAGGAGTATCAGTGGCCTGGTACCGAACGGCCAGCGCAGTCTGCTGCTGGGGCCATTGCTCGATGACAGCGAACAAAGCGTGCGGCTGGCGGCGATCAACGCGCTGCTGGGGTTGTCCCCGGATGAACTGGGTTTGTATTTCGGGCCGCTGCAACAAGCCATCGATGCCTGGGAACAAGTGCTCAAGAGCGAGCCGCAAAGCGCCGCAAACCAGTTCCAACTGGCCCGGTTGCACCTGCACAACGCCGAGCTCAAGCAAGCGCAACAGGCGCTGGATAACACCCTGCGCCTGGCGCCGGAGAACCTGCCGGCGCTGGTGCTGCAAATCGAGGTGCTGGATAAACAGGGCCAGAACGACGCCGCCCGGCAGCTGTTGGCCAGGCAACTGCAGACACAACCCAACTCGGCCTACCTGCAACACGCGCTGGGGCTCTGGCTGCTGCATCACGAGCAAAGCGAATTCGCCCTGCTCGGCCTGTCCAAGGCCGTAGAGCTTGAGCCTGACAACCGGGATTACCGCTACGACCTGGCCACCACGTTGCACGGTGAACATGAGCTCGAAGCGGCACAGAACCAGTTGCAGGAAGTCGTTCAGCGCCATCCGAACGATCGCAAGGCCCGGGTGCTGCTGATCAATTACTGGAAGGAAAGCGGGCAGCTGCAAAACGTGCAGATCCTGTTGGCCCAACTCGAACAGATGAACCCCGATGATCCGGCGTTGCAACAAGGGCTTTGACCCCGACTGAAATTTCGTTGAACCGTCGTCCTGGCCAAGGGTCAAGTGAACAAGCAGCCCGTTGCGGCACTTCGCAGCGGCTGCTTCGTTGACCCTGGCCATATGAGGACGCTTGTTTGTCTCTATCCGACGATTTGAACCAAGCCAAGGCCGCCACCGGTATCGAAGGTCTGGACGATATCCTCGACGGCGGATTGTCCCGCGGACATGTGTTTTTGCTCGAGGGCGAGCCGGGCACCGGCAAGACCACCGTGGCGCTGCACTTCCTGCTGGCGGGCGCGCAAGTCGGTGAGCGCTCGTTGTACATCACGCTGTCCGAGACCGAACGCGAACTGCGCCAAGGCGCCTTGTCCCATGGCTGGGAGATGGACGAGAACGTCCATATCTTCGAGCTGACGCCCCCGGAAAGCCTGCTCAATGCCGAACAGCAGCAGACACTGCTCTACTCCTCCGACCTGGAACTGGGCGAAGCCACCCGCCAGATCTTCGAAGTGGTCGAGCGGGTCAAGCCGACCCGCGTTGTCCTGGACAGCCTTTCGGAGATTCGCCTGCTGGCGCAAAGCTCGCTGCGCTACCGCCGGCAGATTCTGGCCATCAAGCATTATTTCGTGCGTTACGACGCCACAGTGCTGCTGCTCGATGACCTGACCGCCGAGTCCCTCGACAAAACCGTGCACAGCGTGGCCCACGGCGTGATTCGCCTGGAAGAACTGACGCCAAACTACGGCGCCGAGCGACGTCGCATCCGCGTGGTCAAGTACCGTGGCCAGAAGTACCGCGGCGGCTTCCATGACTTCACCATCATGGGCGACGGCGTGCATGTATTCCCGCGCCTGGTGGCCGCCGAACATCGCGGTCAATACCTGCGTCAGCAATTGACCAGCGGCATCCGGGAAATGGATGCGCTGCTGGGCGGTGGTATCGAAACCGGTTCCAGCACCTTGATCCTCGGTCCGGCAGGGACCGGAAAATCGCTGATCTCCATGGTGTTCGCCGCCGCAGCCGTGGCCCGGGGCGAAAAAGCCGCGCTGTTCATTTTCGATGAAGAGTTGGGGTTGCTGTTCGAGCGCATGAAGAACATCGGCATCGACCTGCAGGCCCTGCAAGACAGCGGCAATTTGCTGATCGAACAAGTGGACGCGGCTGAACTGTCCCCCGGCGAGTTCTCCCACCGGGTCCGGCGCTGCGTTGACGAAGGCAATATCAAGACTGTGGTGATCGACAGCATCAACGGCTATCAGGCGGCGATGCCGGAAGAAAACGCCCTGGTGCTGCACATGCACGAGTTGCTGCTGTACCTCAATCGCCAAGGCGCCGCGACCTTCATGACGGTGGCCCAGCACGGCCTGGTCGGCGATATGCAGGCGCCGGTGGACATCACTTACCTGGCCGATACGGTCATTCTGCTGCGTTACTTCGAAGCCCTGGGCAAGGTGCGCCGGGCCATTTCGATCATCAAGAAGCGTACCGGCAGCCATGAGTCGACCATCCGTGAATACCGCATCAGCGGCCTGGGCATGACCATCGGCGAACCGCTGGAAGCCTTCCAGGGCGTATTGCGTGGCGTCCCCACCTATCTCGGGGCCAGCAACCCGTTGCTCGCGGATGAAATCCGGTGACGGCCATGCTAGCCACGCCCGAACGCACAATCATCCTTGCACCGCGAGGGCGCGATGGCCAGATCGCCCTGATGATGCTCAACGAGGCCGGGTTTCACGGGGTGATCAGCTCCGACCTGCCAGGATTGTGCGCCGAACTGGAACAGGGGGCCGGCCTGCTGCTGATCTCCTCCGAGGCACTATTGGGTGCCGATCTGGAACCGCTGATCCGCCTGATCGAACACCAGCCCGCCTGGTCGGATCTGCCGATCGTGGTGATGACGCACCACGGTGGCCCGCAACAGGACCTGGCATCACGCTTCGGCCCGCAATTGGGCAACGTCACCTTCCTTGAGCGGCCGTTTCACCCGGTCACACTGATCAGCCTGGTCACCACGGCCCTGCGCGGGCGGCGACGACAGTATGAAGCCAGGGACCGGCTGATCGACCTGAGCCAGAGCGAATTGCGCCTGCAGAATACCCTCGAAACCCTTGAGCAACAGGTGGAAGAGCGCACGGCGCAACTGCGTCACAACGAAGAGGCATTGCGTCAGTCGCAGAAAATGGAAGCCGTCGGCCAGCTCACCGGCGGCATCGCCCATGACTTCAACAACATGCTGACCGGTATCATCGGCAGTCTGGAGTTGTTGCGCCGACGCCTGGCCCGGGGGCGAACCGAAGACCTCGACAGCCTGATCGACCTGGGGGTGACGTCGGCCAACCGCGCGGCGGGCCTGACCCACCGCCTGCTGGCGTTTTCCCGGCGCCAGTCGCTGGATTCGAAACCCGTGGAGATGAACAGTCTGGTGATCTCCATGGATGAACTGCTGCAACGCAGCATCAACGAAACCATTCGCCTGGACATGCAACTGGACGAGCAACTGTGGGTGGCCGAAGCCGACCCCAATCAACTGGAAAGCGCCCTGCTCAACCTGGTGATCAATGCACGCGATGCCATGCCCAATGGCGGACGGCTGCTGGTCTCGACCGCGAACCAGCACTTTGACGAGGACTTCACCCAGGGCCAGAACAGTCTCGATGCGGGTGACTACGTGGTGCTCAGCGTCACCGACACCGGCTGTGGCATGCCGCAAAGCACCATCAACCGCGCCTTCGACCCCTTCTTCACCACCAAGCCCATCGGCCAGGGCACCGGGCTGGGGTTATCGATGATCTATGGTTTCAGCAAGCAGTCGGGAGGTCACGTCGCCATCCACAGCGTCGTGGGCGAAGGCACCACGGTGAGCCTGTTCCTGCCACGCTTTAGTGGAGACCTGCCCCTGGAGCGTCCATTGGACGTCGAACATTCACCTTTGGCCAAGCATGGCGAGACGGTGTTGATCGTCGAGGACGACCCGGCGGTGCGGGTGCTGGTCAGCACGGTGTTGAGCGACCTGGGGTATGCCTACGTCGAGGCCTGTGATGGCGATAGCGCGGTGCCGATACTCGACTCGGCCCAGCGCATCGACCTGCTGATCAGCGATGTCGGCCTGCCCGGCATGAATGGCCGGCAACTGGCGGAAATCGGCCGGCAACTGCGACCCGACCTCAGGGTGCTGTTCATCACCGGCTACGCCGAGCACGCCGCAGTGCGCGGCGGGTTCCTTGATCCGGGCATGCAGATGATCACCAAACCGTTTACCTTCGACCTGTTGACGGCGAAGGTCAGGGAGATGATCAGCGCCTGAGCGCTCAGGAAAGCATGTCCTGCATCAGTTCCTGCAATTTATCCAGATCGAAGGGTTTGTCGAGGATCGGCGCCTTGCGGGTGATCGGGCTGTCGGTCTCACGGATTTCCTGGGCATAGCCACTGATGAAAATCACCTTGAGCTCCGGTCGCAGCTTCACGGCGGGCTCGGCGATCTGCACGCCGGAGATTCCCCCGGGCAGGCGGAAGTCGGTGATCATCATGTCCAGGTGCGGTTTGCTCGCCAGGATCTCGAAAGCCTGCTCGCCGTTTTCGGCCTGCAACACGCGGTAACCCTCGCCCGACAGATAAGCGGACAGCACCATCAGAATCGAGGGATCGTCCTCGACGACGAGTACTACATCTTGTGCATCTTCGCTCATGGGAAGCCTTTGTTCGGTCAATTGCTGCTGATACGACCGTGGTGTCGATCAGAGGTTGCGTTTACCTGGCTGTTTTCCTACAGCGGCAGACAAACGCGAAACAAGGCGCCTTCGCCAATCCTGCTCTGGACGGTAATAGTACCGCCATGGGCGGCCACAATCTGCTCAGAAATAAACAATCCCAGACCCAGTCCGGCGACGGCGTGCCTGGCCGATACCCGCTCGAACTGCTGGAAGATCCGCTTCTGGTTTTCCTCGCTGATGCCGATCCCTTGATCCTGAACATCCACCAGTGCCTGGCCACCCTCACTGTAGACCTTCACCGCGATCGGGCTCTTGGCCCCGTAGCGCAAGGCGTTGGTCAACAGGTTGGAAATGACCTGTTCAATACGAAACTCATCCCAGTTTCCGATCACCGGTTGCACGGCATCGAGCGAAACCGAAGCCTCTGCGGCGTCGATCTGCTGGGAGAAGTTGTGCAGCACGTCGCGAACCAGCGTCGAAAGATCAACGCGCTTGGGCCGGATCGACAACTTGCCGGTACGGATGCGCGAGACATCGAGCATGTCTTCGATCAAGCGAATGAGGCTTTTGATCTGCCGCTCGTCGCGGTCGACCATGGCATGCATCTTGTCCAGGGTGAAGGCGGCGGCGTTGTCCCGGGCCAGGTGCATCTTGCGCAGCTGGGTCTCAAGGATCAGACCGTTGAGCGGCGTTCGCACTTCATGGGCGACGATGGACATGAAGTCATCGCGCATGCGCACCGCCTGCTCCAGTTCCAGCTGGGTGTTTTGCAGTTGCTCGAGCAGCGCTTCCTGTTCGCGGCGGCTTTGCTCAAGGGCCAGCACTTGTTCCTTCATCGCCTTGCTCTGGCGATACAGGTCGACGAACACATTGACCTTGCTCTTGACCGCCTGGACGTCCAGCGGCTTGTGCAGGAAGTCCACGGCTCCGCTTTCATAGCCCTTGAATGCATAGTTCAGTTCACGCCCGGCGGCGCTGACAAAAACGATCGGGATGTTCCTGGTCTTTTCCGTGCCGCGCATCAACTCGGCCAGCTCGAAGCCATTCATGCCGGGCATCTGCACATCGAGGATGGCCAAGGCGAACTCGTGTTCCAACAGCAGGGACAAGGCTTCGTCGGCGGACAGCGCCTTGTACACGATGCGGTCTTCACGCTTGATCAGCGCTTCGAGCGCCAGCAGATTCTCCGGCAGATCGTCCACGATCAGCAGTTTGGCCTGGATATTACTCAACATGCGATTCGTTCCAGCTCGACAAGCAAACGGCCGATGCCGCGTACAGGAAGTATGTGGTCCGGCTGGTGCATGTCCAGCGCGGCCTGGGGCATGGTGGCAACCTGAGCCTCCTGCGGGTCCTGCACGATGGTCATGCCACCGCGCTGCTTGACCTGAGCCAGGCCGCGCGCGCCATCGCGGTTGGCGCCGGTAAGCAACACTGCAGCCAGATGGGCGCCGTACGCATCGGCGGCCGATTCGAACAGGTAATCGATGGCGGGTCGCGAATGATGCAACCGAGGCTCCAGGCTCAGCGAAAAGCTGCGGTCCCGCTCCACTGACAGGTGATAACCGGGCGCGGCGAAATACAGCGTGCCGGCCTCGACCGGGGTCTTGTCGCAGGCCTCCCGCACCGGCAGGGCAACCCGGCGGGAAAACACGTCCGCCAGCTGGCTGCGGCGCTCGTCCGGCATGTGCAGCACGACAATGATCGGCAGTGCGAAGCCTACGCGCAGCGGGCCGAGGATGCTCAACAGCGCCTCGACGCCACCGGCGGAGGCACCGATCACGATCGCTTCGATCGCCGGTAATTTCCTTGCACTGTTCATGTTTTTCGATAAATCCGTTCTTGTTTGACCAACGGCTCGAACTGATCGCCGAAGGCTGAGAAATCCGGGGTTTCCTTACTGCCCAGCACCAAAAAACCGCGATGACAGAGGGACTCATGAAACAGTCCGAATGCCCGATCCTGAAGTTTTTTATTAAAATAAATCAATACGTTACGGCATGAAATTAATTGAGTTTCCGAGAATACGCTGTCCGTCGCCAGGCTGTGATCGGCGAAGGTCACGTTCTCGCGCAGTGTCTTGTCGAAAATCGCGTACCCATAGGCCGCCGTATAGTAGTCGGCAAACGAACTCTGGCCACCGGCCTGCTGGTAATTAGCAGTGTAGGCGCGGACGTTCTCCATCGAGAAAATCCCTTGCTTGGCCTTTTCCAGCGAGCGCGGATTGATATCGGTCGCATAGATGATCGTGCGGTCCAGCAGGCCTTCTTCGCGCAGCAGAATGGCCATTGAATACACCTCTTCTCCGGTGCTGCATCCAGCGATCCAGACCTTGATCGAGGGATAGGTTCGCAGCAACGGCACCACTTCCTTGCGGATGGCCAGGAAGTGCGAGGGGTCGCGAAACATCTCGCTGACCGGAATGGTCAGCAATTGCAGCAGTTGCATGAACGCGGCGGGATCGTGCAGGACCTTATCCTGCAATGCCGAGATGGTGTTGCACTCCAACTGGCTCAACGCATGGTTGACCCGGCGCTTGATCGAAGCGCCGGAGTAATCGCGAAAATCGTAGCTGTATTTGAGATAGATCGCCTCGATCAACAACCGCAGTTCGATTTCGCTGTTTCGCTCCACTGGGAAATTGCGCTCCACTAGATCCGTTCCATCTTCGGTAACCACACACGGATCAGCGAAAACAGGCGATCGAGGTCAATGGGCTTGGCCAGGTAATCGTTGGCGCCGGCCTGCAGGCAGCGCTCCTGATCGTCCTTCATGGCCTTGGCCGTCACCGCGATGATCGGCAGCTTGCGCCAGCGCGGGTCCTTGCGGATTTCAACGGTGGCTTCAAAACCATCCATTTCCGGCATCATCACGTCCATCAACACTAGATCGATGTCTTGCACCTCATTGAGTCGTTCTATCGCTTCGCGGCCATTGCGGCCAATGACCACGACTGCGCCCTTATGCTCCAGCGCACTGGTGAGGGCGAAAATGTTGCGCACATCGTCATCCACCAGCAGCACCTTGCGGCCTTCAAAGACCTTGTCGCGGCTGCGGGCAACCTTGAGCATCTTCTGTCGATCATGGGACAACCGTGATTCGACTTTGTGCAGAAAAAGCGTCACCTCATCCAGCAACCGCTCTGGCGAGCGTGCGCCCTTGATGATGATCGAACGCGAATACTTGCGCAGTTCGGCTTCTTCATCCCGGGTCAGGTTGCGCCCGGTATAGACGATGACCGGTGGAA
This sequence comes from Pseudomonas sp. S2_F07, assembly GCF_054668325.1. Lineage (NCBI taxonomy): Bacteria > Pseudomonadati > Pseudomonadota > Gammaproteobacteria > Pseudomonadales > Pseudomonadaceae > Pseudomonas > Pseudomonas sp. S2_F07. The sequence continues at coordinate 571,681 of NZ_CP162758.1, read as the reverse complement.
AGGAGCAGATGTCTTCGGTGGACATGCGCTTGAGCAGGTCATTGCCGAGCATGTCCGGCAACTTGAGGTCGATGATCATGCAATCGAAGACCGACGTGCGCAGCAGGTCCAGCGCCTCCTGCGCCAGGCCAACGGCGGCGATCTCGATGTCATCGTCGCCGATCAGGCGGGCAATGCTGTCGCGCTGCAAGTCATCGTCCTCGACCAGCAGCACGCGCTTGACCTTCTGGGTCAGCTTGGCCTCGAGGCGTGCAAACACCTCCTTGAGTTCCTCGCGGCTGGTCGGTTTGACCGCATAGCCAATGGCACCCATGTGCATCGCCGCCTCGACCCGGTCTTCGACTGAAATCACATGCACCGGAATGTGTCGGGTTTCGGCGTGCTCCTTCAAACGTTGCAGCACGGTCAGGCCGGAATGATCCGGCAGGCGCATATCCAGCAGGATCGCATCGGGGATGAACGCCTTGGCCAGCTCGTAGCCTTCATCGGCACCATGGGCCACCAGGCATTGATAACCCAGTTCATGGGCCAGATCGTAGAGGATGTGGGCAAAGTTCGGCTCATCCTCCACCACCAGAATGCAGCGGGTGGTGAACGGACCCTTGTTGCGATCGTCATCGAAACGCGGAATGTCGACTTCGGCCACCCGTGGCGACAACGTGGGCGTCGGCACACTCGACGCCGCCACCACTGGAGCGGCTCGCATCGGTTCGACAGGCACTTCGCCCGGTTCCACGTACTGCCGCGGCAAGACCAGGGTAAATACACTGCCCTGCCCCGGCGTGCTGGTCACGCTGATGGAGCCGCCGAGCAAGGCCGCCAGGTCTCGGGAGATCGACAAACCCAGCCCCGTGCCGCCGTAGCGCCGGTTGGTGGTGCCATCGGCCTGACGGAACGCTTCGAAGATGCTTTCGTGATGATCCACCTCGATGCCGATCCCGGAATCGCCGATGCTGAACGCGATGCCGTCGTTCGGCGCCGAGGCGACGGATAGGCTGACGCTGCCGCTTTCCGTGAATTTCACGGCGTTGGACAACAGGTTCTTGAGCACTTGCTCCAGGCGCTGGCGGTCGGTGAATAGCATCAGCGGTGCGCCGTCCTGAATATCCACCTGGAAATCCAGCTGCTTGTCCATGGCCAATGGCTGGAACAGGCCGCGCAGGCCATCCACCAGACGCGCCACGCTGGTGTTCTCCGGATGGATCTCCAGCTTGCCGGCCTCGACTTTGGAGATATCCAGAATGTCGTTGATCAGGTGGAGCAAGTCATTGCCGGCGCAGTAGATCGACTCGGCGAACTTCACTTGCTCGGCGGTGAGGTTTTCTTCCGGATTTTCCGCCAGCAGCTTGGCCAGGATCAACGAGCTGTTGAGCGGCGTGCGCAACTCGTGGGACATGTTGGCGAGGAATTCGGACTTGTATTTGCTCGATCGCTGCAGTTCTACCGCGCGCTCTTCGAGCTGGATCTGGGCCTGATTGAGTTCGGTATTCTTCAGGTCCATGGCGTCGCGTTGTTCGGCCAGTATTTCTGCCTGCTCGGCGAGTTGTTCGTTGGTCTGCTCCAGCTCCACCTGCTGGGTTTCCAGGTGTGCCTGGGACTCCTTGAGAATCCGCGACTGCTCCTCGAGTTCTTCGTTGGCGGTCTTGAGTTCTTCCTGCTGAACCTGCAATTCTTCGTTGAGTTGCTGGGTTTGGGCCAACACCTCCTGCAAACGCTGGCGATAGCGTGCCGCCTCGATCGAGGTGCCGATGTTGCCGGCTATCAACTCAAGCAATTCAACGTCACGGTCGGTCAGTGGACGCAGGAAGCCCAACTCGATCACGCCATTGACCCGCTCGTCGTCGCTGGTGGGCACCACCAGCACACTGCGGGGCAAGCCGTCACCGAGGCCGGAGCAGACCTTGAAATAATCCCCCGGCACCTCGTCCAGGCGAATCAGCCGTGCCTGTTGCGCCACCTGGCCGACAATACCTTCGTCGCTGTAGATCTGCTGTTCACGCTCTTCCTGTTCACGGGAAAACCCGTAGGTGGCGATGCGCTTGAGGCCGCCGTGGTCTTCGCGCACATAAATGGCCGCCACGGCGCTGCCCAGGTACTGCGCACAGAATTGCAGGATGTTGCGACCGAGCATGGCCAGGCTCAATTGCCCCAATACCTGCTCGGCCAGTTCGGTCTGGCCGTTGCGCAGCCAGGCCTGTTGCTCCAGACGATGGGCGCTGGCCTGTTGGCCGGCAAGGTTGACGCTGTAGTTCTGCGACAGGGTCATCAAGTCGCGACGCCCGACATACGCCAGCAACCCGCTGACCCCGGCTATGAGCAACAGGTAGAGGCTGATGCTCATAATCGTGGTGCGCCGCACTTCATCATTGCGCGATGCGCGCAACTGTTGCTCGGTGTCGATCACCGCCTCGAACTGCTTGCGAATTTCATCGGTCAGGCGTTTGCCGCGTCCGGCCTTGACCACGGCGCGATAATCGCCGCTGCTGCGCTGCAAATCGATCATCGATTGTGCGTAGCTCGCCCACTCCTGCTGCAAGGCCTGCAACCGCAACAAGCGGTCGGTCTGCACCGGGTTGTCGTCAGTCAGTTCGAGCAAGGTGTTGAGCGCCACGGCGATGCGCGGCTTGGCGGTTTCGTAGGGGTCGAGGAAATGTTCATCGCCACTGAGCAGGAAACCGCGCATCCCGGTTTCCAGATCCACGGTCAGCTTGACCGCTTCATTGGCGTTATTGATCACCCGGTCGGTGTGCTCCACCCACTGGATCGTCGACAACAAATAGCTGATCAGCGAGACGAAGAACACGGCGCTGATGAAACCCAGCCCCAACGGCAGGCTGATGTTACGGCTCAGGAGTTTACGAAATCGTTGCTCATCAACCGAGGACGCTGAGGTCATGGGGCAGGCCTTGTCGAACTGTCAGGATGCAAGGAGTTTGCCCCAAAACTGGCACATCGATCCAATTATCTGACATGTTTGCGCGCAAGGTCCTAATTACGCTGTGTCCGCGCTATCCTTGCCTTTCCTGCGCCGTGAAAGCTTTTTCCAACGTGCTGGGAACTTGTCGGGATCCACCACTTACTCATGCAAGAGGCCGGTGATCTCCTGCGACCGGCAATACCAATCTTTTTCGGGAATTCGACCATGTCATCCGCCAACGCCTCCACCATCCTCGTCGTCGAAGACGATGCCATCGTGCGCATGCTGATCGTCGATGTACTGGAGGAACTGGAGTTCAAGGTGCTGGAAGCCGATGGCAGCGAACAGGCGCTGGAGACCCTCAAGGATGTGAACCTACACATTGACCTGATGATGACGGATGTTGGCCTGCCGGTCATGGACGGACGTGAACTGGCCACCCTTGCCCGCACGTTACGTCCCAACCTGCCCATCCTGTTTGCCAGCGGCTATGCCGAAAGCATCGAAGTCCCTGTCGACATGCACGTGATCGGCAAACCCTTCTCCATTGATCAGTTGCGCGACAAGGTCAAAAGCATTCTCGGGTGACCCTGGGCTGCGCTGTGGTTTAATGCGCGCCTTTTTCATCCCCGCCCTGTCTTCGCTTCAAGGAACGCCCGTACATGATTGAGTCCCGCGCAACCAAAGTCCTGGTCATTGGTTACGTCTGGCCCGAGCCCCGTTCTTCGGCGGCCAGTGGGCATGTCATGCAGATTCTCGAGGTTTTCCTGGAACAAGGCTGGGACATCACGTTCAGCAGCCCGGCAGGCTTCGGCGAGCAACGCGCAGACCTTACTGCGTTGGGTATCCGCGAAGTCCCCATCGAACTGAACAACAGCAGTTTCGATGCTTTCATCAGCGAACTGGCGCCGGACATCGTGCTGTTCGATCAATTCATGATGGAGGAACAGTTCGGCTGGCGAGTCGAGAAGCATTGCCCCGATGCCTTGCGCGTACTCGAAAGCTGCGACCTGCAAAGCCTCAGGCAGGGCCGGCATCAACGCCTCAAGGAGCGTTTGAAGACCAGTGACGACAACAACGACTTCAGCGATCTGTTCGCCCCCGCGTCGCGTGAAGAGTTCGAACACATGGCCGATACCGATATGGCGAAGCGCGAGATCGCCTCGTTCTATCGTTGTGATTTGACGCTGATGGTTTCCGAAGTGGAAATCGAATTGCTGGTCGAGCAGTTCAGGTTTGCGCGCAACCTGTTGCACTGGTGCCCGTTGATGGTCGATGTTCCGACCCGTGCGCCGGTACCCTTTGAAGACCGGGCACACTTTCTTCATATCGGTAACTTTCGCCACGCGCCCAACTGGGATGCCGTGCTCTGGTTGAAAACCGCTATTTGGCCGCTGATTCGCGAGCAGATACCCGGCGCTCAATTGCATATCTACGGTGCCTACACACCACCCAAGGCGACGGCCCTGCATAACCCGGCCCAAGGTTTTCATGTGATGAACTGGGCAGAAGACGCTCTGCAAGTCATGTCGTCGGCGCGGGTCTGCATGGCGCCTCTGCGTTTTGGCGCGGGAATCAAGGGCAAGATTGTCGATGCGATGCTCTGTGGCACACCGAATGTGACGACGCCAGTGGGTGCCGAGGCGATGCATGGCGAAGAGGCATGGCCAGGCGCAGTGACCCGTTCGGCACGGGAGTTCGCCGATCATGCCGTGCAACTGCACAACGACAAGACGCGCTGGCTTGACGCCCAGGCGCACGGGCAAACCCTGCTGGCCGGCCGCTACCGCAAATCCGTTCATGGCCCGGCGTTGATCCAGCGGCTGGTCGATTGCCAGCGGGATCTGGCAAACATACGACGAGATAACTTTACCGGCAGCATGTTGCGTCATCACCAGCACAAGAGCACTCAATACATGGCGCAATGGATTGAGGCGAAGAACCGGCTGAATCAGGAGTAGCCCACTTTTCTTGTGCAATACATAGTTACCGCCGTTGCTGTGCCCGACCGGTTAACCTGAGCGCTTCACACCCCATGGACGGGGGTGTTTCGCACAAGGAATGGCCATGACCCGCAACACGCATGGTTTGCTCGACAAGCAAACCTGGATGAGCAACACCCTCGAGATCGATCAACTCAAACTCACCGATATCGTCTGGCCTGGCGTGCATAACGCCGGCATGGACAAGAAAGCGCCGAACTACGACGTCGTGACCGGCAACTGGACCGCCTGTCAGAACGACACGTTTTCCTGGCAACTGGCCAACGGCGCCCGCGCCTTCGACATCCGTCTGGGCTACAGGGCCGGAGCGGCTCGATCGGGCTTCCACTTTCATCACAACGGCTATCGCTCGCATCGCGTCCTGGACGACCTGATCGACGCGGTGTTGCTGTTCCTCGATCGCAACCCGGACGAATTCATCGTGCTGGACTTCCATCAACTGGCCGATGGCAATAAACCTTTCGATCATCAACGGCTCAATGACTGGCTCGTGCGTCGCCTCGGGCTGCGAGCCGTCCTACCCGGCGACGGACTCAAAACAGTGGGAGAACTGAAAAGCGCCAGCCAGCATCGCCGGGTGATCATGGCGGCACCCGCCGGGCCAGAACTCGATGGCGAATACTTCTGGCCACGCATCCCGCACAAATGGCGCGACAACAGGTTCTCCGCGCCAGCCGAACTGCAACGCTACATCGCGCAGACCCTGGAAGATGCGCCTTACGAAACTTTCCTCTGGTTACTGTCCGCGACCACCTACTCGCTGCTCGGTGGGCCCGGGAATATCAAGCGGCAAATCAACGACTGGTTCAACACCACGGGAAACTGGGTGACGCGTTGCAGCATCATCAGCACCGACTTTTTCGACGAGTCCGACATCGTCCGTTATTGCTGGAGTGCCACCAGCATGAAAGCGGTTTACGGCCGTGCCTTGCATGAACAGACGCACCGGCGGTAGTAGCGCTGGCCCTGCGTCAAGAGGCATGATCCGGGCGGGATAACTACAAAAGCGCCCTGACATGACCCGCACCGCCAGAGTCACCGATCCTTCCTACGAGTTGATGGACGACCACAACGGCTTGTCCATCATCTATCGCCAGCACGGTTTCCCCTGCCCGTTGGTGCGCTGGCATTTCCACAAGGAATACGAGCTGCACCTGATCGTCGCCAGTTCCGGCAAGGTGTTCATCGGCGACTACATCGGCAACTTCTATCCGCAAACCCTGTTCCTGACCGGCCCCAACCTGCCCCACAACTGGATCAGTCAGGTGGCCGAGGATGAAGTGGTGCCAAAACGCGACATGCTGGTCAACTTCACCGACGAGTTGTTCGACAGCGGCTATCAGGTGTTCGCCGAACTCAAGGCCCTGGCACCGCTGCTGGAGCGTGCGCAGTACGGCATCGAGTTTCGCTGCAAGCACACCATCGCCAAGGCGATGGATCTGATGCAGCGCATCGCCGACACGACCGGTGTGACCCGTCTCGGGAATTTTTTCATTCTGCTGGAGTTGCTCGCGGCCACCGACGACTACCAATTGCTCTCTGGCGCCACGACCCCGCAACTGGCCGACGAACACAACATCGATCGCACCAACCGCGCGGTGGATTACATCTTCGCCCATTACGCCCGGGACTTGACGCTGGAGGAAGTCGCCGAGCACCTGGGCATGAAACCGACGTATTTCAGCCGGGTATTCAAGCAGGCCACCGGGCGCAATTTCATCGAGTTCGTCAATCGCCTGCGCATCAGCAAGTCCTGCGAGTTGCTGGCCGATGGCAACAAGCCGGTGACCGATGTCTGCTTCGAATCGGGCTTCAACAATATTTCCAACTTCAACCGGCGCTTCCAGCAACTCAAGGGCATGACGCCTTCTCACTACCGGCGCTTGGTGGTGCAGCGGTTGACCGAGCAAAACCTGGGCTGAAGTCACACCTCAAATCCCTGTGGGAGCGGGCTTGCTCGCTCCCACAGGTACAGCGTTACCCCCTCAAACCTGTACGGATTCAATACCCCTCCTTCGCTGAAAAGCCCTTCCCTGCGTCTACCCCGTAAAACCTCAGTGCAAAAAAGTATCGATCAAAGTGCGATGGATGATTTGTCTCGCCTGCCATTGAAGGATGTAATCAGCACAGATTCTTCCCTGCGCAGGAAGACACAAAAACAATAACTGTCCTTCTGTTTCCCGCCGGGTGCAGAAAAGGAGTGCACGATGCAACCTTCGGTAAAAGCCCTGCTTGCCCTCACCTGCATGACCCTGAGCAGCGTCAGCCTTGGCGCACAGACCCTGACCATCGCCACCGTCAACAACAGCGACATGATCCGCATGCAAAAACTCTCGAAAACCTTCGAGGCCGAGCATCCGGACATCAAGCTCAATTGGGTGGTCCTCGAAGAAAACGTCCTGCGCCAGCGCCTGACTACCGACATCGCCACCCAGGGCGGACAGTTCGATGTGCTGACCATTGGCATGTACGAAGCCGCACTCTGGGGCGCCAAGGGCTGGCTGGAGCCGATGAAGGATTTGCCGGCCAGCTATGCCCTCGACGATGTGTTCCCATCGGTGCGCGAAGGCCTGTCGGTCAAAGGCACGCTGTACGCCCTGCCGTTCTACGCCGAAAGCTCGATCACCTACTACCGCACCGACCTGTTCAAGGATGCCGGCCTGACCATGCCCGAGCGCCCGACCTGGGAGCAGATTGGTGAATTCGCCGCCAAACTGAACAAACCCGGGCAGGAACAGTACGGCATATGCCTGCGGGGCAAGGCTGGCTGGGGCGAGAACATGGCGCTGATCAGCACCGTGGCCAACGCCTATGGCGCGCGCTGGTTCGATGAAAAGTGGCAGCCGGAATTCAACGGTCCCGAATGGAAAAACGCGCTGAACTTCTATGTCGACACCATGAAGAAATCCGGCCCGCCGGGGGCGTCGAGCAACGGTTTCAATGAAAACCTCGCGTTGTTCAACAGCGGCAAATGCGCGATCTGGGTCGATGCCAGCGTCGCCGGATCGTTCGTCACCGACAAGTCCCAGAGCAAGGTCACCGATCACGTCGGCTTCACCTATGCGCCGCATCAGGTCACTGACAAGGGCTCGGCGTGGTTGTACTCATGGGCGCTGGCCATTCCGACCAGTTCCAAGGCCAAGGACGCGGCGAAAACCTTCAGCGCCTGGGCCACGTCCAAGGAATACGGCGCTCTGGTCGCGCAAAAAGACGGCATCGCCAACGTGCCGCCGGGCACCCGCGCCTCGACCTACAGCGAGGCGTACATGAGCGCCGCGCCATTCGCCAAGGTGACGCTGGAATCGCTCAAGGCCGCGGACCCGGGCAAGCCGGGCGCCAGGCCCGTGCCTTACATCGGCATCCAGTTGGTGACCATTCCCGAGTTCCAGGGCATTGGTACCCAAGTCGGCAAATCCTTCTCGGCGGCGCTGATCGGCCAGACCACGGTCGACCAGGCGTTGGCGGCGGCCCAGCAAACCACTGAACGCGAAATGAAGCGCGCGGGTTATCCCAAGTAAGCAGTCCCCTTCCCTGTGGGAGCGGGCTTGCCCGCGATGAGGCAGTCACATTCAACATAGATGTTGGCTGCTCAATCGCCATCGCGGGCAAGCCCGCTCCCACAGGGACCGCGTCGATGCCAGGAATGATTTCTGTCCTGAACATATATGTGTACCCAATCGGTTTAACGCCATGAATACATCAACTGCAAAAGCTCACATGGACATTGCCCAGCCGCAGCACAAAAGCCGTGTGTTCAATCCCGGCTGGTTCCTGGTCAGCCCTTCGGTGGCCTTGCTGCTGTTGTGGATGATCGTACCGCTGGGTATGACCGTCTACTTCTCGACGATTCGCTACAACTTGCTCAATCCCGGCGAAAACGAGTTCGTCGGCCTGGAAAACTTCACCTACTTCCTCACCGACTCGGGCTTCCTGCCCGGCGCCACCAACACCCTGTTGCTGGTGGGCAGCGTGCTGCTGATCAGTGTGGTGCTCGGCGTGCTGATCAGTGCATTGCTGGAGGCCAGTGAGTTTTTCGGTCGCGGCATCGTGCGGGTGATGTTGATCTCGCCGTTCTTCATCATGCCCACGGTAGGCGCACTGATCTGGAAGAACCTGATCTTCCATCCGGTATCGGGGATTCTCGCCTACGTCTGGAAGCTGTTCGGCGCGCAACCGGTGGACTGGCTGGCGCACTACCCGCTGCTGTCGATCATCATCATTGTCTCGTGGCAATGGCTGCCCTTCGCGATCCTGATCCTGATGACCGCCATGCAGTCCCTCGACCAGGAACAGAAAGAAGCCGCGCGCCTGGACGGTGCCGGGCCCATCGCGATTTTCTGGCACCTGACCCTGCCGCACCTGGCGCGGCCGATTGCGGTGGTGGTGATGATCGAAACCATCTTCCTGCTCTCGGTGTTCGCCGAAATCTTCACCACCACCAACGGCGGCCCCGGCTACGCCTCGACCAACCTCGCCTACCTGATCTACAACCAGGCGCTGGTGCAGTTCGATGTCGGCATGGCCTCGGCGGGCGGCCTGATCGCCGTGGTCATCGCCAACATCGCCGCGATCATCCTGGTGCGGATGATCGGCAAAAACCTGACCGACAAAGCCTGAGGCCTGCCATGACTCTTCAACAATCCCGTCGTTTGCAAAGCCTGCTGCTCGGTACATTGGCCTGGGCCATCGCCATCGTGATTTTCTTCCCGATCTTCTGGATGGTGCTGACCAGTTTCAAGACCGAAATCGATGCCTTCGCCACGCCGCCGCAGTTCATCTTCATGCCGACGCTGGAGAACTACCTGCACATCAACGAGCGCAGCGACTATTTCAGTTTCGCCTGGAACTCGGTGGTGATTTCCTTCAGCGCCACCGCCCTGTGCCTGCTGATCGCGGTGCCGGCGGCCTACTCCATGGCGTTCTATGAAACCCGGCGCACCAGGGGCACGCTGCTGTGGATGCTCTCGACCAAGATGCTGCCTCCAGTGGGCGTGCTGATGCCGATCTATCTGCTGGCCAAGAGTTTCGGCCTGCTCGACACGCGGATCGCGCTGATCGTGATCTACACGCTGATCAACCTGCCGATCGTGGTCTGGATGATTTACACCTACTTCAAGGACATCCCCGGGGACATCCTCGAAGCCGCACGACTGGACGGCGCAACGCTGGCCCAGGAGATGCTCCGCGTGTTGCTGCCCATCGCCAAGGGCGGCCTGGCATCCACGGTACTGCTGTCGCTGATCCTGTGCTGGAACGAGGCCTTCTGGTCGCTGAACCTGACCTCGTCGAAAGCCGCGCCGCTCACTGCATTGATCGCGTCCTACTCCAGCCCCGAAGGGTTGTTCTGGGCCAAGTTGTCAGCGGTGTCGACCCTGGCCTGTGCGCCGATCCTGATCTTCGGCTGGATCAGCCAGAAACAACTGGTGCGCGGCCTGTCGTTCGGCGCCGTGAAATGAATCAAAAGCAAAAGATCGCAGCCTGCGGCAGCTCCTACAGGGGGGGCGCGGTGCTTGGGGGCTCTGTGTAGGAGCTGCCGAAGGCTGCGATCTTTTGATCTAAAAAAACAACAAACGGAGGCCCATCATCATGGCCAACCTGAAAATCAAGAATCTGCAAAAAGGCTTCGAAGGCTTTTCCATCATCAAGGGTATCGACCTTGAAGTGAACGACAAGGAGTTCGTGGTCTTCGTCGGCCCCTCGGGCTGCGGCAAATCCACACTGCTGCGGCTTATCGCCGGGCTGGAGGAAGTCAGCGGCGGCACCATCGAACTCGACGGCCGCGACATCACCGAAGTCAGCCCGGCCAAGCGCGACCTGGCGATGGTGTTCCAGACCTACGCCCTGTACCCGCACATGAGCGTGCGCAAGAACATGTCGTTCGCCCTCGACCTGGCCGGCGTGGCGAAAACCGAAGTGGAGAAAAAGGTTGGTGAAGCGGCGCGCATCCTCGAACTGGGGCCGATGCTGGAGCGCAAGCCCAAGCAACTGTCCGGTGGCCAGCGCCAGCGCGTGGCGATTGGCCGGGCCATCGTGCGCAACCCGAAAATCTTCCTGTTCGACGAACCGTTGTCCAACCTCGATGCCGCCCTGCGGGTGCAGATGCGCCTGGAACTGTTGCGCCTGCACAAGGAACTGCAAGCCACGATGATCTACGTGACTCACGATCAGGTCGAAGCCATGACCATGGCCGACAAAGTGGTCGTACTCAATGGCGGCAAGATCGAGCAAGTCGGCTCGCCACTGGACCTCTATCACCAGCCGGCCAACCTGTTCGTCGCCGGTTTCCTGGGCACGCCGAAAATGGGCTTCCTCAAAGGCAAGGTCACCCGCGTCGACAATAAGGGCTGTGAAGTGCAACTGGACGCCGGGACCCGCATCAGCCTGCCCTTGAGCGGCAGGCACCTGAGCGTCGGGAGTGCAGTGACACTGGGCATTCGCCCGGAGCATCTGGAACTGGCCAAACCCGGCGACTGCACCTTGCAGGTCACCGCCGATGTCAGTGAACGCCTGGGCAGCGACACCTTCTGCCACGTCCGCACAGCATCCGGCGAAGCCCTGACCCTGCGTGTTCGCGGCGATCTGGCCAGCCGCTACGGTGAAACCCTGAGCCTGCATCTGGATGCGCAACACTGCCATTTATTCGATGTCGACGGCGTGGCGTTGACCCGTCCGTTGCGCGTTGCTGCCTGATTTCAGAGAGCCTGCGATGAAACTGAACAAACAAAACCTCAGCCGCCTCGCCCCTGAAGTGGCCCTGCCCGCATACGCCCTGGGCGAGACCCGCCAAGGCATCGCGCACATCGGCGTCGGCGGTTTCCACCGTGCCCATCAGGCGTACTACACCGACGCCCTGATGAATACCGGCGAAGGCCTGGACTGGGCCATCTGCGGTGTCGGCCTGCGCGCTGAAGACCGCCGAGCCCGTGACGATCTCAAGGACCAGGACTACCTGTTCACCCTGTTCGAACTCGGCGATAGCGACGACACCGAAGTGCGGGTAATCGGCGCCATCCGCGACATGCTGCTGGCCGAGGACGGTGCCCAGGCGGTGATCGACAAACTGGCCTGCCCCGAGATTCGCATCGTCTCGCTGACCATTACCGAAGGCGGTTACTGCATCGACGACAGCAGCGGCGAGTTCATGGCGCACTTGCCGCAGATCCAGCATGACCTGGCGCACCCGGATGCACCGAAAACCGTGTTCGGTTTCCTCTGTGCCGCACTGGCCAGGCGCCGCGCCACTGGCACAGCGGCCTTCACCCTGATGTCCTGCGATAACCTGCCCCACAACGGCGCCGTCACCCGCAAGGCCCTGCTGGCCTTCGCCGCCTTGCACGACAGCCAGTTGCGCGACTGGATCGACGCCAACGTCAGTTTCCCCAACGCCATGGTCGACCGCATCACGCCGATGACCAGCACTCCTCATCGCCTGCAATTGGCGGACCTGCATGGCGTGGACGATACCTGGCCGGTGGTTTGCGAACCCTTCACGCAGTGGGTGCTGGAAGACCGGTTCGTCAACGGTCGCCCGGCCTGGGAAAAGGTCGGCGTGCAATTCACCGACGACGTCACGCCCTACGAAGAAATGAAGATCAAGCTGCTCAACGGCAGTCATCTGGCGCTGACCTACCTGGGGTTCCTCAAGGGTTACCGCTTCGTCCACGAGACCATGAACGACCCGCTGTTCGTGCGCTACATGCGCACCTACATGGATCTGGACGTGACGCCACAGCTGCCGGCGGTGCCAGGAATCGACCTGACCGAGTACAAGAACACCCTGGTGGCGCGCTTCTCCAATCAGGCGATTGCCGACCAGCTTGAACGGGTGTGTTCGGACGGCTCGTCGAAGTTTCCGAAATTCACCGTACCGACCATCAACCGCTTGATCGCCGATGGCCGCGAGACCCGCCGCGCGGCGTTGGTGGTGGCGGCGTGGGCGCTGTACCTCAAGGGCGTGGATGAGCATGGCGAGACCTACGCGATTGCGGATCCACGGGCGGCATTCTGCCAGGCGCTGGTGGCCGATGATGTGTTGATTACCCAGCGTTTGCTGGCGGTCGAGGAGATTTTTGGTACGGCCATTGCGCGCTCGCCGGAGTTTGTCGCGGCGTTCGAGTGGTGCTGCAACAGTTTGCGTGAGGTTGGGGTGTCGCGGACTCTGGAACGAGTGTTGGCATAAATGTGGCGGTGAGTCTGAGTCCGTCTTCGCGAGCAAGCCCGCTCCCACACTGAAGCGCTGTCGAACACAAATTCGGTGTTCACTACAAATCGACTGTGGGAGCGAGCTTGCTCGCGAAGGCGGCCGGACAGGCACCAGGGATACTGAATCCAGACTTGTATCGAGATGACGACCAAGGATCTTGCATGACAACCCGACAACGCTTCCTCGGCATCGACTGCGGCACCCAGGGCACCAAAGCCATCATCCTCGACGCGGGCAGTGGTGATGTGCTCGGCCAGGGAGTCGCCAGCCACAGCCTGATCAGCGGCCCCGATGGCCGCCGCGAACAGGACACCCAACAGTGGCTGGAAGCCTTCGCCACCGCCACCCGCCGCGCCTTGCTCGCGGCCAAAGTCGATGGCCAGTCTATTCTCGGCATTGGCGTCTCCGGCCAGCAACACGGCCTGGTGCTGCTCGATGAACAGGGGCAGGTATTGCGACCGGCGAAACTCTGGTGCGATACCGAAACCACCGCGGAGAATGACCGACTGCTGGCCCACTTGGGCGGTGAAAAGGGTTCTCTGGAGCGCCTCGGCGTGGTCATCGCGCCGGGCTACACCGTATCCAAGCTGTTATGGACCAAAGAGCAGCATCCCGAGGTGTTCTCCCGGATCGCCCGCATCCTGCTGCCCCACGATTACCTCAACCATTGGCTGACCGGCCGCAGTTGCAGCGAATACGGCGATGCCTCGGGCACCGGGTACTTCAATGTGCGTACGCGCCAGTGGGATGTGCAATTGTTGCGTGACATCGACCCCAGCGGACGCCTGCAAGCGGCGTTGCCGGAATTGATCGATGCCCACCAGGCGGTCGGCACCATTCTGCCAGGCATTGCCGAACACCTGGGCATCAACCCCCAGGCACTGGTGTCCAGCGGTGGTGGGGACAACATGATGGGGGCCATCGGCACCGGCAACATCCAGCCCGGTGCAATCACCATGAGCCTCGGCTCGTCGGGCACGGTGTACGCCTATGCCGATCAGCCGAACATTGCCGCAGATGCAGCGGTCGCCACCTTCTGCTCTTCAAGCGGCGGCTGGTTGCCATTGATCTGCACCATGAACCTGACCAATGCCACCGGCCTGATTCGTGACCTGCTGGACCTCGACATCGATCAGTTCAACGAGCTGGTTGCCCAGGCGCCGATCGGTGCCGACGGAGTGTGCATGCTGCCGTTCTTCAACGGTGAGCGGGTGCCTGCCCTGCCCCATGCCAGCGCCAGCCTGTCGGGCCTGACCATGACCAACCTGACCCGGGCCAACCTGTGCCGCGCGGTGGTCGAGGGCACGACCTTCGGTTTGCGTTACGGACTGGACCTGCTGCGCCACAATGGCTTACAAAGCCGCAGCATTCGGCTGATTGGCGGCGGGTCAAAAAGTGCGGTCTGGCGGCAAATTGTCGCCGACACCATGAATACGCCGGTGATCTGCACCGAACAAAGCGAGGCCGCAGCCTTGGGTGCGGCAATTCAAGCGGCTTGGTGCGTATCCCGGGCAAACGGTCGCGAAGACAGCCTGGCGCAATGGTGCAAGCGCTGCGTAAAACTCGACCCGGCCAGTGAAACCCCGCCCGTCGCCGACAATGTACAAGCCTGCCAGCAGGCGTATGAACGCTATCGACAGCAAGTCGCAACCCTAATTAAAGAGTGAACAAACTATGTACCTGGTGTGTGGCGAAGCGCTGTTCGATTTTTTCAGTGAAAACGACGCCAGTGGGCAGGCGTCCAAAGTGAATTTCAAGGCCATTGCCGGTGGCTCGCCGTTCAATGTGGCGGTGGGCTTGCGCCGATTGGGCGTGGACGCGGCGCTGTTGGCCGGGTTGTCCACCGACTACCTGGGCCGGCGCCTGCTGCAAGTCTTGCAAGATGAAGGCGTGCGCCAGGACTACCTGCTGGATTTTGCCGCGCCGACCACTCTGGCGATGGTCGCCGTGGGGGCCAATGGTTCGCCGCAGTACAGCTTCCGTGGCGAAGGCTGCGCGGATCGACAATTGCAACCGGAGCACCTGCCAGCGCTCGGGCCTGAAGTACGCGGCCTGCATATTGGCTCGTTTTCCCTGGTGGTGCAGCCGATTGCCGACACGCTATTGGCATTGGCGCGCCGGGAAAGCGGCAAGCGCCTGATCAGCCTCGACCCGAACGTGCGCCTGAACCCGCAGCCGGACATCGACCTGTGGCGTAACCGGATCGCGACGCTGGTGGAGCTGGCCGACCTGATCAAGGTCAGCGACGAAGACCTGCATCTGCTGTACCCCGGCCAGGACCCGGCACAGATGATCGAAGGCTGGTTGCAGCATCGCTGCCAGCTGGTCTTCCTGACCCGGGGTGGCGAAGGTGCGAGCGTGTTCAGCCGGGCTCACGGCTCGTGGTCGACTCCTGCGTCTGCGGTAAAAATCGCCGACACCGTGGGCGCGGGCGATACCTTTCAGGCGGCGCTGATTACCTGGTTGACCGAACAGCAACTGGACTCGATAGAGGGCGTGAAGCAACTTGGCCGCGAACAGATCGACAGCATGCTGAAGTTCGCGGTGCAGGCTGCGGCGCTGACGTGCAGCAAGACCGGGCCGGATTTGCCTTATCGGCAGCAGTTGGATTTGCACTGACACTGACGTCCTCATCGCGAGCAAGCTCGCTCCCACAGGGTTGCGGGTCGTTCACAGCATTTGTGTCCAGCCTTGTTCGCGATGCCTTTCCATCAGGCCCCCGATGGTCTTAACTGATACACAGGATCGCGCACCCGCGACAGGCGGCGTTCAGCCGGGTTAACCCTCGCTTAACCGTGCGATCCAACACTTCACTGGACCGCACGCCCTCAGACTGTTCTGACGCCCAGTGCGGCAAGTTCGACCAGCGACATATCGAACTGACATTCCGTCCGCACCGGAGATCCCTGATGAACACTCGCACCCTGCTGGTTACCGCCGCCCTCGGCTGCGCCGCGTTTGCCGGCCTGGCTCAGGCCACTGACACCACAACCTCCCAAGCCGTGCCCTATCACTACGGCATGCCATTGCATGTCAGCAAAGTGATTTCACTGACCGAGCCGGACACCCTGGAGTGCAAAGTGGTGAAGGCCGAAATGAAGTACATCGATGACACGGGGAAACTCGCAGAAATTTCCTACCGTAAACTTTCTGACGCTTGCGAGAACCAGGGCTGACTGAAAGGTCTGATTTGGTACTTGGCGGTATTCCTTTGAGGGTTGCGGCGCTATGCTTTAGCGCCCCCCCTCTCTGCCCGCAAGGATTAGCCATGCAGTTGTCGTTTCGCGCACTGTCGATGTTTACCGCAGCCTTATGTCTTTTGCTGAGCCTGGTCTGGGGCCTGACACCGCAATGGTTGTTGTCGTTCTGGGACATCGAGTTTTCATTCGCGGTGGGATTGGTCGCGCGACGCACCGCCGTGCTGTTTGGGGCGTTGAGCGTGTTCTCTTTTCTGGTTCGCAACGCGCCCCCTTGCGCAACCCGCAATGCCCTGAGCCTCGGCTTCGTCGTCGGCAGCTGGGGATTGGCCGTGCTGGGTTTTGCCGAATGGCTCAGTGGCCATGTCGGGCCGGGGATTCTACTGGCGGTCGGATTTGAACTGGCGCTGGGCCTGGCGTTCTTCCAGACCCGGCGCGTGTCCGTGGAACCCGAAACAGCAAGCTAGAGTGCATTGCCCAGCCTGGAATGCGGTTCGACCTCGACGTGATGCTGCCTGGAACGCAGTTGGGCAATCAACTCGTTGATTTCCCGACAACCATTGAGCCCGGAGGCATCGATACCGGTGACCAATAGATCGAGCTGATCGGTTTGCCCGTCTGCATAGACCTTGACGGTCATCGAGAGATCCGGTGACAGCGTGCACTGGCAGCGCTTGGGCAGAAAACTGCTTTCGATGATGTTGCGAATTTCCAAGGCAGAAAGAAACATGGCGACTCCCTCCTTTGTGAGACTGCCTGACAACCGATGCTTGCTCATTTGAAATCCCGGCAAGCTTCAAGGACAGCTACAGCATAAAACATACCCTGAACTTCGTTGTGCAGCTCATCGGTAATTCAAGGGTCCGGGCGAGTTACCTGTAAAACCTGTCATGCAATTTACAATTATAGACCCTGGCGCCCCTGCATATTGCACACCGGATGTCCCGGGTTTGCATTCACTGCGCACGACAGTGAAAATGCCGCCCTTCACTTCAAGCAAGGAGGCATCATGAATTCTTTGACCGTTAACGCTTGCACAGCGCTATTCGCACTGGGGCTTGCCGGGGTGGCGCATGCCGCCAAACTCGAAGACACCGCACCCTTTGCGAAGGCCGAAAGCGGGTTTACCCGCCAGGTGATTCACCTCGCGCCACAGCCCCGGGAAAACGACTTCCAGGTCGAGATCCTGGCCGGCAAGACGATGACCGTCGACTGCAACAACCCGCGTCTGGGTGGCATTCTCGAGGAGAAGAACCTCGAGGGCTGGGGCTATCCGTTCTATCGCCTGGAAAAAGTCATTGGCCCGATGAGCACGCTGATGGCCTGCCCGGCGGGCACGAGCAAGCAGGGTTTTGTACCGGTGGTCGGTGACGGCTTCCTGCTGCGTTACAACAGCAAACTGCCGCTCGTGCTGTACGTGCCCAAGGACATCGAAGTGCGCTATCGGATCTGGTCGGCGTCGACCAAGGTCGAGAAAGCCGTTCAGGAATAACCCGGCCATCCGGTGTAATGCTGTTCGCTTAAGAGATATTGAAAGTGCAATAAGTAACCTGTGGCGAGGAAGCTTGCTTCCGTTGGACTGCGCAGCAGTCGCAGTTTTGGGGTCGCTTCGCGCCCCAGCGGGAGCAAGCTCCCTCGCCACAGGTACAGTGTTCATCCTTCAGTATTACGACGGCATACTGCAGCCCCTCTTGGCGCGCTCGGCCACATGCCCCAGGCTGTCGAAGTTGATATTGGCACCCGAGTCGATCGCCACCAGGGTCTGCCCCAAGGCACCGGTTTGCGCGACGTATTTCTTGATCCCGGCGACGGCGAGCGCACCGGAAGGTTCGGTGATCGAGCGGGTATCGTCGTAGATATTCTTGATCGCGGCGCAAAGCTCATCGTTGCTGACCGTCACCACGTCATCGACGCAAAACCGGCAAACCTCAAAACCGTATGCGCCGATCTGCGCCACCGCCACCCCATCGGCGAAGGTACCTACGCTTGGCAGCACGGCCCGTTCGCCGGCATGCATCGCCGCTTGCAGGCACGCGGAATGTTCCGACTCGACGCCAATGATGCGAACTTCCGGCCGCAGGTACTTCACGTAAGCGGCGATACCCGCGATCAGCCCGCCGCCACCTACCGGAACGAAGATCGCATCAAGCGGCCCCTGATGCTGGCGCAGGATCTCCATGGCCACCGTGCCTTGCCCCGCGATCACCTCCGGGTCGTCGAAGGGCGATACAAAGGTGCGACCGGTTTCCTCGGCCAAATCCAGCGCATAAGCCAGTGCGAACGGAAAGCTTTCGCCGTGCAACACCGCCTCGGCGCCGCGACTGCGCACCCCGATGACTTTCAGTTGCGGCGTCGTGCAGGGCATGACGATGGTGGCGCTGATGCCCAACTCCCGCGCGGCCAGGGCCACGCCTTGGGCATGATTACCAGCAGAAGCGGTGACCACGCCACGAGCCTTTTGCGCCTCGCTCAAGTGCACCAGCTTGTTGTAGGCGCCGCGGATTTTGAAGGAAAAGGTCGGTTGCAGGTCTTCGCGCTTGAGCAGGACCTGGTTACCCAAGGCTTCGGACAAGGCAGGTGCCGGTTGCAACGGCGTGCGCACGGCCAGTTCATACACCGGCGCGGCAAGGATTTTTTTGACGTAGTGTCCAAGCAGGCTTTGCTGGTCGGTCGTAAAACTCATGGTTGTCTCCTGACATTGTTCGGGGCCCGGGAGACAGAAAGTAAAAACCCGCCTCCAGGGCGGGTTGGGTGCTGCAGTCGTGAGCTAGCCCGCCAAATGAGGAATGGCGGTAATAATGCTTGGCTGGCAGCGCAATACGGTGGAAGTCATGGTTCGAAATTAGCCGGGGGTTGATGGCAAGTCAATGGCAAGTTTTCAGATATCTTAGTCAGCCAGCAACTTCAAACCCACCTTATACAACCCACCGTTCTCCTCATCAGTCAAAACATACAAATAGCCGTCCGGCCCCTGTCGCACATCGCGGATGCGTTTTTTAAAATCCCCGAGCAAGCGCTCCTCGTGGATCACCTTGTCGCCATCGAACTCCAGGCGGATCAGTTCCTGGCTGATCAGCGCTCCGATAAACACGTTGCGCTGCCAGGCCTTGAAACGATCGGCATCGTAGAACGCCATGCCACTCAGGCCCGGGGATTTTTCCCAGACATGATTCGGGGCAACGGTACCTTCAGCGGTCTCACCCTTGGCTTCGGGAATCGGTTGACCGGAGTAATTGATGCCATGGGTCGCCAGCGGCCAGCCGTAATTCTTGCCGCGCTCGATGATGTTGACTTCATCACCGCCCAGAGGGCCGTGTTCGTTTTCCCACAGCGTGCCGTTCCACGGGTTGAGCGCCGCGCCTTGCGGGTTACGCTGCCCGTAGGACCAGATCTCCGGCCGTACGTTGGCCTGGCCGACAAAGGGGTTGTCCTTGGGCACCGTGCCATCCGGGTAGATGCGTACCACTTTGCCTTGCAGCTTGTCGAGGTCCTGGGCGGTCGGGCGGTCGTTGTTTTCCCCCAGGGTCACGAACAGATAGCCGTCGCGATCAAACACCAGCCGCGAGCCAAAATGGTTGCCGACCGAGAGCTTGGGCTCCTGACGCAGGATCACCTGGAAATCCTTGAGTGCCGTCATATCGTCGGAGAGCCGGCCACGGCCCACCGCCGTGCCGGCCTTGCCGCCCTGGCCGCCACCTTCGGCATAGGACAGATAGACCATCCGGTCCTGCTTGAAGTCGGGTGACAGTGCCACGTCGAGCAATCCACCCTGCCCTTTGGCCCAGACCGTGGGTACGCCATTGAGCGGTGCGGACAACTTGCCTTCGGCGGTCACCAGTCGCAGATTGCCGGGCCTTTCGGTCACCAGCATGCCTTTGCTATCCGGCAGGAATGCCAGGGCCCAGGGGTGCTCCAGCCCCGTCACGACGGGGGTGACCTCAAGGGTGCCGTCTTCGCTTTTCATCGTCTGGGCCGGCGCGGAAAGCACAGGGCCGGCGCTAATCAGTACGCTGGCACAGAGGGTTGCCAACAGGTTTTTACGCAACATGCAGGATTCCTTTTCTGATGGAAATGAGACTTGGTGAAAAGTAGCGGGTAGACGTCACGCCTGCCACTCAACGGTTGCTGGTGCCGGTGTCTCGTGGGGGTGGATTGGGAATGAATTTCGGTGGGCTGGCGGGCGCTGTCCGGTCGGGATAGCGATTACCGATGCCACCGTTGTCCAGCGTCGGCGGGCGCGGGACCGGCACGGTATTGGGTCCGCGAATGGCCGGGGCGCTGGGTTGAGTGCCTTGCATACTGTTGGGATTGGCCCGCCGGATCGGGCTGTTGTAAGGATTGTTGCTGGTGCTGCCCGGCAGGTTCTGGGCCAACTGCAACGAAGCAGGGTCGTCGGCCTGGACCAAGGGGCCCAATATGCCACTCAAGGCCAGTGCAATGGCGCCAGACACGTATCGGTTCATGGGGTGCCTCTCTGCGTCCGCGTGGATAAGGACTTCGATACCACGCTACGCCCGAGGTTCGGATTTGTTAACCAAAAACTCCCCGGCAAGAGGTTGCACCCCGGTTGATCCCGCCAGGGAGCCGGCGCGCAGCCCACAGAAACTTTTGCCCAGGACCGCAGGTCACCTGAACATCACCTGCGAGTAGACGACCATGGCACGGGCAATCTGGAAAGGCGCAATCAGCTTCGGACTGGTGCACATCCCCGTGGCGCTGGTCTCGGCAACGTCCTCCCGAGGCGTCGATTTCGACTGGCTCGACAGCCGCAGCATGGACCCGGTGGGCTACAAGCGGGTCAACAAAGTCACGGGCAAGGAGGTCACCAGGGAGCACATCGTCAAGGGCGTGCAATACGAAAAGGGCCGGTACGTGCTGCTCAGTGAAGAGGAGATCCGTTCCGCTCACCCACTCTCGACCCAGACCATCGACATTTTTTCCTTTGTCGACGGCAAGCAGATTCCCTTGCAGAACATCGACACGCCTTACTACCTGGCCCCCGACAAGCGCGGCGGCAAAGTCTATGCACTGCTGCGCGAAACCCTGACCAAAACCGGCAAGGTTGCCCTCGCCCGCGTGGTCTTGCATACCCGCCAGCACCTGGCCGCGCTGATGCCTTTGGAGTCCGCGCTGGTCCTGGTGATGCTGCGCTGGCCGGCCGAGGTGCGAAGTCTCGATGAACTGGCGCTGGGCAGCGAAGTGACCAGCCCCGAACTGGCCAAGGGCGAACGGGACATGGCCAGGCGCCTGGTGGAGGACATGAGTGCCGAGTGGACGCCGGATGACTATCGGGACGGCTTTGAGGACAAGATCATGGCCCTGGTGGACAAAAAGGCCCGTGAAGGCAAGATCGAAGACGTCGAAACCGCTTCTGATGAAGAGGAGCGCAAAACGGCGGATGTCATTGACCTGACCGAACTGCTCAAGCGCAGCCTCGGCAGCAAAGGTGCCGGTAAAGCAGCGGCCAGGCCGAAGCCGGGCAGCAAACCGGTTGCCAGGAAGAAAGTCAGTAAGTGATCCGCTGGATGTCCCGGCTTCTTCGCGAGCAGGCTCGCGAAGCCCAGGTACGCCACACCGAAAATCAGATAAGAATGAAGACCGCCAGCAACCCGGCAAAGATCGACCACTTCTGCAGGTAGTAAAGCTTGCGGTTGCGCTTTTTCAGTTCCTTGGCGCGCAGGCGCACCTTGTAGACCTTGCTGAACAGCCGGTTGAGCCCGCCGGTGTGGTCTCCGTCCTCGTTCGGTGCACCTGCCGCCGACATGACATTACGGCTGAACCAGCGATTGAAAGCCGCCGCCCACCGATACTTCATGGGCCGTTCGACGTCGCAGAACAGGATGATGCGATTGTGTGGCGTGGTGTTCTCTGCGTA
Organism: Pseudomonas sp. S2_F07; assembly: GCF_054668325.1. Taxonomy (NCBI): domain Bacteria; kingdom Pseudomonadati; phylum Pseudomonadota; class Gammaproteobacteria; order Pseudomonadales; family Pseudomonadaceae; genus Pseudomonas; species Pseudomonas sp. S2_F07. The sequence continues at coordinate 549,486 of NZ_CP162758.1, read as the reverse complement.
ATGAATGTAGGTCTCATCGAACATCACCGCTTCGCCATCACGCCAATGGTAGTTCTGACCATCGACATTGATGTAGCAACCTTCGGCGTTGGGTGTGTCCAGCCCGAGATGATAACGGTACGAACCGGCATACGGGTCGCGGTGGCGCACCAGTCTGGAGCCCGGTGGCAACTCGGCGAACATCGCCGCCTTGATCGAGCCGATGCCCTGCACCAGTTCGGTGGTGCGCGGGCAGAGCTTCATGGCCGACGGGTGGCTATCGCCATACCACTTGAGATAAAAGCGCTTCCAGCCGGTCTTGAAAAACGAGTTGAAACCGACGTCATCGTATTGGTTCGAACGCTTGATCTCGCCGGCGTGAAGCAAGTTCTGGCCTTCGACGCGAATTTCTTCCCAATGTGCCTGCAAGGGGCTCAGGTCGGGAAAATCAGCCGGATCGAGATACGGCTTGTTGGGGATTTTCGAGAACAGATAAAGAAAGCAGTTGATCGGCGCCAGGAACGTCGAGTGATCACTCAACTGGCGGCCCAGCTTGTGGCGCACTCGGCCACGCAGGTGGACGTACGCAATAGAGACAATGTAAATAACGGCAATGATCAGTTTCACGGAAATCGTCACAGGTCGGAAGTATACAAACTGCGCCCTTTACCGGCATGCCGGTCCCCGGGTCTTGTGCAGCGGTTGAATACGAAACAGCGGCCCCTTGGCGCCATCCAGCTACGCCGATTGGTCACCGTTCAGCTGTTAGATGGCATTTTAGCCACAGTTTGTAACCAATAGTTAACCTGTAACTGTGAAAATGTGTCCGCAAAAACCGTCAAAGCGTTGCATAGGCCTCATCGCCCTATCGTTTAAAGAGCCAGACCAGTACAATCGCCGCCAAACTTTACGCGCCCCCAGGTTGAGAGCGGGAAAATCCCCCTTTCAGCGCACATTGACTCGGGCCAGGCGCGCCACATGCTGCTGTCCACTTGATGCCAGATGGATCTTCCACTGCCGATCGGGATGAATGTCCCCGGGTCCGGACAGTGGAACGGGTACTGAACCGGTACTGCCGCACCCCTAGCTACTCTGAATGCTTCGCAGGAAAAACCTTTGATTTCTACAGCTAACATCACGATGCAGTTCGGCGCCAAGCCGCTCTTCGAAAACGTCTCGGTCAAATTCAACGGTGGCAACCGTTACGGTCTGATCGGCGCCAACGGTTGCGGCAAGTCGACCTTCATGAAGATTCTCGGCAATGACCTCGAGCCGTCCGGCGGCCAGGTCATGCTGGAGCCGAACGTGCGCCTGGGTAAATTGCGCCAGGACCAGTTCGCCTACGAAGAATTCACCGTGATCGACACCGTGATCATGGGTCACGAAGAGCTGTGGAAGGTCAAGGCCGAGCGCGACCGCATCTATTCGCTGCCGGAAATGAGCGAAGCGGACGGCATGGCCGTGGCCGAGCTGGAAACCGAATTCGCAGAGATGGACGGCTACACCGCTGAATCCCGCGCCGGTGAACTGCTGCTGGGCCTGGGTATCCCCCTGGAACAGCATTTCGGCCCGATGTCCGAAGTGGCTCCAGGCTGGAAACTGCGGGTATTGCTGGCCCAGGCACTGTTCTCCGATCCTGAAGTGCTGTTGCTCGACGAACCGACCAACCACCTGGACATCAACACCATTCGCTGGCTGGAAACGATCCTCAAGGCGCGTAACAGCACCATGATCATCATTTCCCACGACCGTCACTTCCTCAACAGCGTCTGCACCCACATGGCTGACCTGGACTACGGCGAGCTGCGCCTGTTCCCGGGCAACTACGACGAGTACATGACGGCGGCGACCCAGTCCCGCGAGCAACTGCTGTCGGACAACGCCAAGAAGAAAGCCCAGATCTCCGAACTGCAAACCTTCGTCAGCCGCTTCTCGGCCAACGCCTCGAAAGCCAAGCAGGCCACTTCCCGCGCCAAGCAGATCGACAAGATCCAGCTGGCCGAAGTCAAGCCATCGAGCCGCGTGAGCCCGTTCATCCGCTTCGAACAGACCAAGAAGCTGCACCGCCAGGCCGTGACCATCGAGCAGATGTCCAAGGGCTTCGACGGCAAGACCCTGTTCAAGAACTTCAGCTTCACCGTCGAAGCCGGCGAGCGTGTGGCGATCATCGGCCCGAACGGTATCGGCAAGACCACCCTGCTGCGCACCCTGATGGGCGAACTGACCCCGGACGCCGGTTCCGTGAAGTGGACTGAAAGCGCGGAACTGGGCTACTACGCCCAGGACCACGCCCATGACTTCGAAGACGACGTCAGCCTGTTCGACTGGATGGGCCAGTGGACTCAGGGCGAGCAGATCATTCGCGGCACTTTGGGCCGCATGCTGTTCTCCAACGACGAAATCCTCAAGTCAGTCAAGGTCATCTCCGGTGGTGAGCAAGGCCGCATGCTGTTCGGCAAGCTGATCCTGCAAAAGCCGAACGTACTGGTGATGGACGAACCGACCAACCACCTGGACATGGAATCGATCGAAGCGCTGAACCTGGCGCTGGAAAACTACCCGGGCACGCTGATCTTCGTCAGCCACGACCGTGAGTTCGTATCGTCCCTGGCCACCCGCATCATCGAGTTGAGCCCTAACGGCGTGACCGACTTCAGCGGCACCTACGACGACTACCTGCGCAGCCAGGGTGTGGTGTTCTAAAGGTAGCTACAAGCCTTTAGCTGCAAGCCTCAAGTGAAAAGCCCCGTCCATGTGACGGGGCTTTTTGCGTTTCATGGGTGGGATTTTCTGGGTGGAGAATCCTTCGCGAGCAAGCCCGCTCCCACATTTGGAATGCGTTCCCCTGTGGGAGAGGGCTTGCTCGCGAAGAGGCCATGAGGAACAGTGATAATGTCACGGCAAAAGTAGTTAGCCTGCTTTCTTTTATCCCGACACCGCGCCATGATGCAGGTCTCCCACCGCCGCCCGCGAACGAGCCCTCATGTCTGTGCCGCAAGTGCCTGCGCAAAGCTCCATGGCGATCACCCTGCAGATCGTCTCTATCGTCTTCTATACCTTCATTGCCTTCCTCTGCATCGGATTGCCGATTGCCGTTTTGCCGGGTTATGTCCATGAACAACTCGGGTTCAGCGCCATCGTGGCCGGGTTGACGATCGGCTCGCAATACCTCGCCACCCTGCTCAGCCGCCCCATGGCCGGGCGGATGTCCGACAGCGTTGGTACCAAGCGCGCAATCATCTATGGCTTGTGCGGGATTGTGCTCAGCGGCGTGCTGACCTGGCTGTCGACCCTGTTGCAAGGTTTTCCCTTGCTCAGCCTGCTGATCCTGATCGCCGGGCGCCTGTTGCTGGGGATCGCCCAAGGGTTGATCGGCGTCGGCACCATCAGTTGGTGCATGGGCCAGGTGGGCGCCGAGCATACTGCGCGGTCGATTTCCTGGAACGGCATCGCATCCTATGGGGCGATTGCCATTGGCGCGCCGCTGGGCGTGGTCATGGTGCAACAACTGGGTTACGCCAGCCTGGGCATTGCCTTGTCGCTGCTGGCCCTGGTTGCACTGCTGTTGATTCGCAACAAGCCCTCGGTGCCGGTGGTGCGCGGTGAACGCTTGCCGTTTTGGGCGGTGTTCGGACGCATTGCGCCGTTTGGCGCGAGCCTGAGCCTGGCGTCCATTGGCTATGGCACCCTGACGACCTTTATCACCTTGTACTACGTCAATCGCGGTTGGTCCGGCGCGGCCTACTGCCTGACGGTGTTTGGCGCGTGTTTCATTCTGTCGCGACTGCTGTTCATTTCCGCCATCAGCCGTTTCGGCGGGTTCACCTCGGCCATTGCCTGCATGTGCATTGAGACCGTTGGCCTGGTGCTGCTGTGGCTGGCACCGTCGACCGGTTACGCGCTCATTGGTGCCGGCCTGACCGGATTTGGCCTGTCCCTGGTGTATCCGGCGCTGGGTGTCGAGGCCATCAAACAGGTCCCCAACTCCAGCCGGGGCGCAGGCCTGAGTGCTTATGCTGTGTTTTTCGACCTGGCGCTGGCCATCGCCGGCCCGTTGATGGGCGCAGTGGCGTTGAACCTGGGTTATGCGTGGATTTTCTTCAGTGCGGCGTTGTTGTCGGTGACGGGGTTGGGGCTGACCCTGCTGTTGAAACACCGCGCCATGGCTTGAATCCCTGTAGGAGCTGCCGAAGGCTGCGATCTTTTGATCTTAAAATCAAAAGATCGCAGCCTTCGGCAGCTCCTACAAAGGGATCTATTGATCGGCGGTCTGCATCCCGGCCCGGGTTGCTCTGCCCAGGGTGCGCGAGAAAAAGCTTCCGGCTTCAGCGATCAGATTGCGGTGAATGTCTTGCCGGTCGACGCCATCGGCATCGGTGCACAGCGCGGGCATGATCACGATCTGCTCGTCATTGCACGGCGCCATGAAGACGAAGTGCCCTGCCCCGGCCAGCAGTTTGAAGTCCGGCGCGGTCGGCAGTTTACGCGCCAGTGCCGCGGCGTTCTTGTCGACAGCCACCAACTTGTCGCCATCGCCGCTGTAGAGCAGCACCGGCACATGCACATCGGCCAGGGTGTGGCGGCCGAACTTCAGGCTCAACGGCGCCATCAGCATCAAGGCGTGGACGCGAGGATCAGCCACCGGTTGCAGGTCGTCGCGGTCGACAATCAATTCGCCCTGGGTGTTGCACGCATCGCGGTCGTCCGGGCGCTCCTGGCAGTATCGGCGCAGACGATCCAGGTCCGGGGTCGCGCCGGACAGGATCAATGCAGTCTCACCACCGGCCGAGTAACCGATGACCCCTACCTGGTTGGCATTGACGAACGGCGACAGCATAGGGTCGCCCAAGGTCGCGGTAATGGCTTCGGAGATCTGGATCGGCCGGCCATACAGGTTACTCAAAGTACCGAGTCGGCTGTGATCCCCGGAGTTGTCACCGGGGTGAATCACCGCCACCACGACAAAGCCTTTGCGCGCCAGCGACGTGGCAAGGTCGTGCAGGGCCAGGGGAGTACCGGTGTTGCCGTGGGACAGCATCAGCATCGGGAACCGGCCGATGGCGACCTTGGTGTCCTCCCCGGCTTCGACGGTGTAACCCTCAAGCTTGCTGGTGTGCTCCCGATCACTGGAAGGATAGAAGGCGATGGCCCGCATCGGCTGCAGGTCCAGCGGGTCGAGAAAAGTCATCTCATGGAAGCCGACGCTCCAGTGAGGATGCGGTGCTGGTGCGGCGTGCACTGTATTCAGGCTGCTTAGCAGGCAAATCAGTAAAGCTGCACAAAGACGCATCATGGATGCCCCACCTTGTTACCGGACTTGAGACGTACACCCTGGACTGCATAAGTCGGGCCACAGCCTGAAACGACCAGAAACAAAAAACTCCGCAACTGGTACTTGCGTAACCAGAATACAGAGTTTTTGGGGCTTTACCTGAACGGCTGCCTACTTTTACGCAAGCCTTACGCTGCGGCGAACAATTGCTCGCTGATTTGTGCGTGGGCAGCGCTCATGGCCTTGTTGCGTACGTCGTCACCGTAAGACAGTCCTTCGGCACGCACGATTTCGATATCGGTGATGCCGATGAAACCGAACAGCACCTTCAAATACTCTTCGTGGGCAACACCGGTCGCCTGGCCGGCGTGCATGCCACCGGAAGTCGAGACGATCACGACTTTCTTGCCGCCGCACAGGCCTTCAGGGCCGGCTTCGGTGTAACGGAAGGTCTGGCCGGCAACGGCGATGCGGTCGATCCAGGCTTTGAGTTGAGTCGGGATGGTGAAGTTGTACATCGGTGCGGCAATCACCACGGCATCGGCAGCCAGGAATTCGGCCAGGGTCGAGGCGCTCAGTTCGGCTTCGTGCTGTTGTGCCGCGTTGCGCAGTTCAGCGGTGGTGCCGGCGGCGACCAGGGTGGTGGCGGAGAAATGGCTGATGGCGTCGGCGGCCAGGTCACGGTAGGTCACCACGGCGGTTGGCTCGGCGGCTTGCCAGGCCTTGACGACTTCGCCGCTCAACTGACGGGAAGCCGAGTTGTCGCCCAGGATGCTCGAATCGATATGCAGCAATTTCATGTGGGATCTCCAAGTGAGGATCGCCCACAAGGGCGATCTGATGGGACTAATCCTACACACGAAACCAATAGCTGATTAGACGCTAACAATGCGATAGTTCGTCCCACAGATAGAACAATCGGATTCACATCATGCAAGACCTCAACGACCTGTATTACTTTGCCAAAGTCGTGGAAGCCGGGGGATTCGCCGCAGCCGGGCGTTTGCTGGGCATCCCCAAGTCCCGATTGTCACGGCGCATCGCCGAACTGGAAGAACGTCTTGGCGCACGATTACTGCAACGCACCACCCGACAACTGAAGCTGACGGCCGTCGGTGAACGTTACCTCAGGCACTGCCAGGCGATGCTGCTGGAGGCGGAAATGGCCGACGAAGCCGTGGCCAGCATGTCCAGCGAGCCCCGCGGACGCTTGCGGGTGTCCTGCCCCGTCGGGCTGGCCCACGAAATATTGCCGGGGGTGATCAGCGACTTTCTGGAACGGTTTCCGCAAGTCCAGCTGGAGGTGATGTTGCTCAACCGCCGGGTCGACCTGGTGAACGAAGGCATCGACGTAGCCCTGCGTGTGCGGGAACTGGGAGACGAAGACCCGCTGCTGGTCACTCGCCGCCTGCGTCAGGCGCAGATGCTGATGGTCGCCAGTCCCGGCTTCCTGCTTGGCCGTGAGATCAACCATCCCGAAGATCTGAAAAGCCTGCCGGTGCTCGGTGCCCTGGAAGCCGACCGCCTGGTGCACATCCGCCTGCTGGATCAAAAAGGCAAAAGTTGTGAACTGGCGCTCGAGGCCCGGCTGGGCATCGATGACTTTATCGTGCGCAAGGCCAGCACCCTCTCCGGCCTGGGCTTCACCATGCTGCCCATGATGTATTGCGAGCAGGAACTGGCAAACGGTTCGCTGGTGCAGTTGTTGCCCGACTGGTCGTTGCCCGGTGGCTGGCTGCAAGCGGTCTATCCTCATCGACGCGGAGTCATGCCGGCGGTACGCGCCTGGATTGACCATCTGGTTGAGTCATTCAATGCCTGTGGGGAACGATTGTTATGAAAACCGCACGGATGAGCGAAGAGGATGTCGCGAAATTCTGCCTTAGCCTGCCCGGAGCGCGCGAAGACTATAAATGGGGCGGCGTGCGGGTGTTTTCGATTGCCGGGAACAAGATGTTCGCCTTGCAGGGCCTGCGGGGTGACTCCCTGGCCTTCAAGGTCGACAAGGATCTGTTTCTCGGTCATTGCGACCGCCCGGGGATTCATCCGGCGCCTTATCTGGCGCGCGCCCAGTGGATCATCATGGAAACGCCCTACCCGCTCGGCAGCGAAGAACTACAGGGACTGCTACAGCGTTCCCACCAATTGGTGGTCAGCAGGCTGCCAAAGCGCACTCAAGTCAGCCTGTTGCTATAAGGCGTTGTTGATCAGAACAAGGCGAACAGGTGTGCGCCGAGGAACAGGTGGTCGATCCAGAACACCTGGTGCATGAGCACGATGATCCAGAGCACCAACTGGTACGAGACTTTGCGGGTTTTGTGCCGGAACGCTTGCTGGGCCAGCAAGGCACCGGGCCAGCCTCCGGCGAGTTCCAGCGCATGCAGGACATTCTCCGGCGTACGCCATTGCTCGGCGCGGGCCTTGCGCTTGTCGCTCCAGTACAGGAAAAACGTCACGACGCTGACGATGCCGTAGGCCGCCAGGGGAATCAGCGACACCCCGTGCAGCCATGACGACACCGAACCCGACAGCGGCAATGCGCACAGGATTGCAAACACCAGCCACTTCAGCCGTGGATGACGGATATGTCCCCCGGGCTGGCGCCCGGGGTTATTGCGCGAGCTTGAGTCACTCACGGCTTGACCGCGCTCCAGTCGACCCAGCCGAACTGCCAGGTCGCCAGGATGATCAGGCCGAACACAATGCGATACCAGGCAAACGCCGCATAGCTATGGTTGGCGATGAACTTGAGCAGCCCGCGGACCGCGATCATCGCGAAGACGAACGCCGTGACGAAACCGATCGCGAACACCGGGAAATCAGACGGGACAAACAGGTGACGGTATTTATAGCCCGAGTACACCGCCGCGCCGACCATGGTCGGCATCGCCAGGAAGAACGAGAACTCGGTAGCGGTCTTGCGCGACAGGCCGAACAGTAACCCGCCGATGATCGTCGAGCCCGAACGCGAAGTACCCGGAATCATCGCCAGGCATTGGGCGAAGCCGACTTTCAGGGCGTCTTTCCAGGTAATGTCATCCACCGTTTCGGCGTGGACTTCATGCTGGCGGCGCTCGGCCCACAACATGATGAACCCGCCCACGACCAGCGCCGCTGCCACGGTGATCGGATTGAACAGGTATTCGTGGATCAGGTCAGCGAAGATCACGCCCAACACCACGGCCGGCAAGAACGCGATCAACAGGTTCGCGGTAAACCGCCGGGCGCCCGGCTGGGTCGGCAGGCCGATGACCACGTCGAAGATCTTGCGTCGAAACTCCCATACTACAGCCAGGATGGCACCCAGCTGGATAATGATGTTGAACGCCATCGCCCGCTCGCCCCCGAAGCCGAGCATGTCGGCCACGATGATCTGGTGGCCGGTACTGGAAATGGGCAAAAACTCGGTCAGCCCTTCTACAACCCCAAGAATCAATGCCTGAAAGGCGGTCCAAAGATCCATCAATCCCCCAAAAGGCTATGCGCGCCGGCATGCCCCGTTAGTATTTTTCCAAAGCTTGAATTGCGATCAGCGTAGCTGAAGCCCCGCCTGTCAAGGATCACCACAGCACCGTCAAAATCCTGTGAAAAAACAATCCTGATCAGGGTTTACCCGCGCGGGGCCGAAATCCTATCAGACAAGTCCGCTTGGCGCTGCCGCGTTATCGCGCACCAATGAAGTACACCCGTGCGCCACGGGATTCCCGACGCCAATCCGGTTACAATCGGTCCCCTCTTCGATTTCCCCAAGGAGCCTCCATGTCCGGGCTTGAACTGTTTGCCGCCGCCCTCGGTGTCATTGCCGTCTGGCTGACGGTCAAACAGAACCCCTGGTGCTGGCCCATCGGTCTGGTCATGGTGCTGCTCTATAGCTGGATCTTTTTTGAGGTGAAGCTGTATTCGGACATGCTGCTGCAAGTCATCTATGCCGCCTTGCAGCTTTACGGCTGGTGGCAGTGGACGCGGGCTGGCGAAACGACCCATGGCCGCGAAGTCAGTTGGCTCAACTCACGCTCCGTGGCGTTGAGCCTGGCCATCGGCGCACTCGGCAGCCTGTTACTGGGGGCAGCCATGGCCCACTGGACCGACGCAGCACAACCCTGGCTCGATGCGGCGCTGACCGGATTCAGCCTGGTGGCGCAGGTCTGGATGGCGCAAAAACGTGTCCAGTGCTGGCCGCTATGGATAGCCCTGGATGTGATTTTCGTCGGGCTGTTCATCTATAAGGACCTGTACCTGACCGCCACCCTGTACGGGCTGTTCGCCGTTATCGCCGTGCAGGGCTGGCGCCAATGGCGCGCCGATCCGGCATTGCGCGCATGAAAGTGCTGGTACTCACAGGCCCGGAATCCAGCGGTAAAAGCTGGTTGGCGGCCGAATTGCAACAGCGTTTCGGCGGGGTTCTGGTCGACGAGTATGTGCGTTGGTTCATCGAGCAGAATCCGCGGGACACCACCTTGGCCGACATTCCGGACATCGCCCGCGGTCAATTGGCGTGGGAGGACGAAGCACGGGCGCAACAACCGTCTTTGCTCATCCTCGACACGCACCTGCTGAGCAATGTCCTCTGGAGCCAAACCCTGTTTGGCGACTGCCCCCCCTGGATCGAGCAAGCGCTATTGGCCCGGCATTACGACTTGCACTTGCTGCTGTCGCCGGAACACGTCGAATGGACGGATGACGGCCAGCGTTGCCAGCCCCGATTGAGTGAGCGCCAGGCATTTTTCGAGCAGACCCTGGCCTGGCTGGAGCGCCACGCACAACCGGTTCAAGTACTGCACGGAGATTGGGCCGAACGCCGATCCCTGGCACTGCATGCCGTGACCCGATTGCTCGACGCCTGAGTGGCGTCCGGGGTAATTCCCCCACCATCCCCCCTGCTCCGAGGGAAAGTGTCCGATCCTGAAACACTCTCCTTGCCTCAAACCGCCCATTTCAGCGTCCCTCGTCGTTTGATCATCGGATTTGTCAAGCCGGTGATACAACGCCCCTGAAACCCTTGCTTTAGAACGGTTTACCCGCAATTAAGGGCTACCTGCGCAGGGTTTCGTCTCACCTTTGAAACATTCTTGGCAAAAGCTATCCGGACAATATCCATAAGCCATTGAATCAACGAGATAATCAAAAACCGGCACAGCTTTCGCTCTTACCTTCATAAAGCCGACCAGAGCCAGCCTGCATGAGAAGGTAAGAACGTCGTGTGGATATTCGATAAAAGAGTCTTGGCGTGCCTGCTGCTGATCGCGAGCGCTGCAGGCACGCTTTTCAGTTTTGACGTTCTAGCCGAAGGCAACGGCGTCATCGTTCTTGACCGCACCATTCACCCAACCCCTATCGGTCGCAGCGGCGGCAGAGATCCGAACCCCAACACCCTCAATGCCAACCCATCGGCCCGCGTCACCGGCGAACTCAGCGACGCGGACATTGCCGGGGTCTCCACCGGAACAGCCCTTCGCCACAGCAACGGACAAAGCCTGGGTGGCCTGCAAGGGATCAACGCCGTTACCAACCCCAATGGTATGCCCGGCATGTCTGTCGGCCACGGCGGTGGCAGTGGCAGCGCGATTTCCGGAACCGTCAACCGCGCCATGAGCAGCGGCCTCGGCTCACTGGGCAGAATGGCGGGAGGCCAATGAGATGAGTCGGTCCCTGCTTTTACTTGCCCTGTTCGGCTGCACCGGCGTGATGGCCGATCCGGGCGTCAGTTCGGTGAACAACGCCACCCTCCAGGATTCTGCTACTCAATATCGCGGAAACTTCAACGTCAACCAGGCGGCAGGCGATCAGCAGCAGCAAACCAACGTCCGCGCGATCGCCATTGGTACGAATGCCGGTGCAACCACCAGCGTCCGGCAGAAAATCACCACGCCCGCCAATCCGTCGATGGATGCGACGGCCACTATTGGCGGACCCTCCTTCAGTAATGGCAACGGCGTACTGGGTGTCAACCAGGGTGCCGGGGCGAACAACCAGATGGCCAATGCCATGCGCATCAGCATCAGCGCTGCACCGCAAGCCATCGACGATAGTGCCCTTTCTCAACAGAACGTGGCGTTGTTACCGAACTCGGGAGCAACTGGTACCCCAAACGGCAGTCGCCAGGTCGTGACAAGCGACCAGGCCTTCACCGGCAGCCGCGGAGTGATCCAGGTGAACCAGAGTGCCGGGGTGGGGAACCGAATGGCTAACACCTTGAGCATCCGGGTCGCTGACTGACCCCGATACAGTGCGATTAAGGACGAACCAACACTTGACCAACTAATGAGCACGGAGAAACACCATGAACCCGACAACTGCTCTCAAACCTCTGGCTTTCGCTCTGGCGGCAGTGATGGCATTCGCAGCACAAGCAGGCGGTCTTGATGATGATCAAGGCAACGGCCAGAGCAATGCGCATGGCAACAACCACCAGCCCAAAGGCCCGACGCTGGAACAGATTCTGCAGATTACAGCAGGCGCCGGGGCCGTCGTGATGGACTCGCAGGAAAGCAGTGACAGCAGCGTATTGAACCGGGACACCAGGAACGACGCCAAAATCGATAACTCCCTGAACAACTCCAACGGCAACATGGGCGCCAACGTTGCAGCCGGTAACGGCAACCAGCAAGACAACGCCGCCGCCCTTGCCACAGCTGACGAAAGCTTCATCTTCGGCACCGCGGTCGCCGTCTCCAGTGCGAATCAGAAGAGCGCCGGCAACGCCGCCAGGAACCACTCCAACACCAACAACACAACGCTCAACAACGCAGGTAACAGCGGTTCCGGCAACATCGGCATCAACGTGACCACCGGCGACTTCAACCAACAGAAAAACAATCTGGCGATTGCCGTTGCGGGCGGTCGTGTAGCGCAAGCGGCGGCGGCGGCCAACCAAAGCACGTCCGGGCTGAACGTCACCAACAACGGCAACACGACTGATTTCGTAGCCGTGGGTGTATTCGGTCTGGCGGGCGTAACCACTCAACAAGTGATGACGCCTGAGGGCTGGAAACCCCCGGTAACCAACAACGCTTCGATAACGGGCTCGATGAACAACTTCTCCGGCAACGGCGGAGCGAACGTATCGTCTGGCGTGGGCAACCAGCAAAACAACTCGCTGTCCATCTCCGCGGGCTGCAAGTCCTGTCTGTAATCGCGATTGCAATGAAAGCCCCGGCGACGGGGCTTTCCCACAGTCCCAAGGCGTATCGATCATGCGTAAGACTGTCCTTTTCGCCCTGCTCTGCCTGTCTGGCCTGACCCAGGCTGCACAGATGCCGGTTGCCGCCCTGCCGGGTGGCGTGCTGGTGTACAAGCACGTACAGAGTTTGCGCGAGCGCAAGTTCAGCGACATCGTCGAACAGAAAACCGATTTCAGCTGCGGCGCCGCCGCGCTGGCAACGATACTGCGCCAGGCCTATTGGCTCGACGTCGATGAGGAGCACATCATCAAAGGCATGCTGGTCACCGCAGACCAGGACCTTGTGCGTACCCAGGGTTTTTCCATGCTGGACATGAAGCGCTACATAGAACGCATCGGCATGCGCGCCCGGGGCTACAGGATCCCGCCGGAAAGACTCGAAGCCGTGACGATTCCAGTGGTGGTGTTGATGGAAATTCGCGGCTACAAGCACTTCGTGGTGTTGCAGCGGGCGGACAAGAGCTGGGTCTATATCGGCGACCCGGTACTCGGTCACAAACGCTACTCCCATGATGACTTTGTCAAAGGCTGGAATGGCATTATCTTCGCCATCGTCGGCCCTGGTTACGACAAGACCAATGCCTTACGCAGCCCACCGGAACCGCTGACAGCCAAGAACAAGATGGATAACTTCAACCCGGTCAAAGATGCCGAATTGATGGATTTTGGTTTCATACAGAGCGACTTCTTTTAATCGCCAATAAGATGATAGGGAGCAGGATGCTCCGGGAGCAGCAAATGAAAACCTCGTATTGGGTGGTCGCAGCCTGTCTGGCAGCGAACACTTCAGGTTTTGCTGATGAGTTCAGACCCATCGAAATCAAGGACCAGGAACTGGCCGAGTTGCGTGGCCGGTATGTGATGCCGGGGCGGGTCATCAGCTTCGGTGTCGTCATGAGCAGTACCTGGCGCAATGCCAGTGGTGACCTGATCGGAGCCTCCACCTCGATGCAGCTTCAAGCCGCAACGGTCAAACCCCAGTTCTATGTTTCAACCATCAAGCAATCCGGTCATGGCGGTTCGCCCAAATCGGGTAGCGGCCACGTGACGGGGGGCGCTGCGCTGAGTACTTCCCGGGGCATTACCCAGGTCACAAGGGCAGCAGGCGATGGCAACAGCTCAAACAACAACATCGCCATCAACGTCAAGGAGGCCAGCACGGCCCCTGCACTGGTGCCGAGCCAGGGCCAGGCGCTGATAGCCGGTCAAACCATCACCGGCAGCAATGCCGCAGGCAGTGTCGTGGTATCCGCGACCAGTGGTGGCGTTCAGATGGCCATTACCGCCAACAACAATCAGGGTACAAGCGTGCAACAAGTCGCCCAAGGCGGGTTGCTGCAAAACACCCGGTTACTGGGCAGCAGCAATATGGTCGACAACATGACCCAGCTCAACGTAGTGCTTAACAATAATGGCCCGAGTGCGGGTGCACTGGACTGCAACCTCAATCAACTCGCTGCATTACGGACCATGGGCTATTGAACTACGCTGAGTCTGGACCATTAGGCACAAATGGACGGCTTATTCCATGTACCGATCAGTATCACTGCTAGCAGTTGCATGCTTGAGTGCTCTACTCCCGGCGGCGATGTTGCAGGCAGCACCTGACCCGGAACTGGAGGCTCTTAAACAAGAGCTCCTGGAGTTGAAGCAACGATACGAAGTACAGCAAAAAGCCCTGGCGGTTCTCGAACAACGGGTCCGCCAGGTCGAAGAGCAGCCCGCTTCGCCCCCACCCAAACGCCTGGCCAAGTCCCCAGCGGACCTCAAGGGCAATCCAGGAGTCGGCACCGCCTCGGGGGGCGTCGCCGGGGGCAGCGGCAGCTCTTATGGACAATCGCTGGCCAATGACTCACAACCGGCACAAAGTGTTTCGAACCTGTATGACGAAGCCAGCGGGTTCTTCGGCGGTGGCAAGTTCAGCGTCGAAACGGGGATAACCTACTCCCGATACGATACCCGCCAACTGGTCCTCAACGGTTTTCTCGCCCTGGACTCGATCTTCCTGGGCGCCATCAACCTGGACCGGATCAAGGCCGACACCTGGACGCTTGACCTCACCGGCCGTTACAACTTCAACAATCGCTGGCAGTTCGACCTGAACGTGCCGGTGGTCTACCGTGAGTCCACGTATCAGTCCGGTGGCGGCAATAGCGGCTCCGCAAACGTCACGACCGAAGATACCGTCAAGCAAGACCCGACCATAGGTGATGTCAACTTCGGTATCGCCTACAAATTCCTCGACGAATCGGCCAACACCCCGGATGCCGTGATGACCTTGCGCGTCAAGGCGCCTACCGGCAAAGACCCGTTCGGCATCAAGCTGGTTCGGGTGGCCGATAACTCAAACCTGGCCGTGCCTGAATCCTTGCCTACCGGTAATGGCGTCTGGTCGATCACGCCAGGGATCTCGCTGGTCAAGACGTTCGATCCGGCAGTGTTGTTCGGCAGCCTGTCCTACACCTACAACCTGGAAGAGTCTTTCGACGACATCAGCTCCAACCCGGCGCTCAAGACACCGGGCAAAGTTCGCATTGGCGACAGCTTCCAGATTGGCGCCGGTATTGCGTTCGCCTTGAACGAAAAGATGAGCATGTCGTTCTCGGTCTCTGACCTGGTGCAACGCAAAAGCAAGCTCAAGGAAGATGGCGGGGATTGGCAGTCGGTGGTCTCCAGCGATGCCAACGCCGGTTACTTCAACATCGGCATGACCATTGCGGCCACCGACAACCTGACCATCGTGCCCAACCTGTCCATCGGCATGACGGACGATGCCCCGGACTTCCAGTTCAGCCTGAAACTCCCTTACTACTTCTGACCCGAACAAAAAACCGCTGCAATTGCAACGGGTTTTGGGTTTCCCACCGGGATTCAGCGAATCTGGTGCTTGTGCAACAACCGGTAGAAGGTCGGACGCGACACACCCAGTACTTTGGCCGCGACACTCAGATTATCGCTGTGGCGATTCAATACATCGCACAACGCCTGGCGTTCGGCCCGGGACTTGTATTCTTCGAGGGTACCCATCGGTGCGGCGATTGCATGCTGACTGATCAATCCCAGATCTCGGGCCTCAATCTGCCGGCCTTCGGCCAACACCAGGCCGCGACGGACGCGGTTGGCCAGTTCGCGAACATTGCCTGGCCAGTCGTGCTTGCCCATGGCAATCAGTGCGTCGTCGCTGAAACTGCGTGGGCGGCGCCCGGTTTCATGGCTGTAGAAATGGGAAAAGTGGTTGGCCAGCACCGCCAGGTCGCCATGGCGCTCGCGCAGCGGAACAGTCGCCACTTGCAGTACGTTCAAGCGGTAATACAAGTCTTCGCGAAAGCGTTTTTTCTCGATGGCGGCTTCAAGGTCGACGTTCGTCGCCGCCAGAACCCGCACATCCACAGGAATCGGCTGACTGCCGCCGACCCGCTCGATATGTTTTTCCTGGAGGAACCGCAACAGGTTGGCCTGCAACTCCAGCGGCAGGTCACCGATCTCGTCGAGAAACAGAGTGCCACCGTTGGCGGCTTCTATCCGTCCGACCTTGCGTTGGTGCGCGCCGGTAAATGCGCCTTTTTCATGGCCAAACAGCTCGGACTGGATCAAGTGTTCGGGGATCGCCCCACAATTGATCGCGATAAAGGGTTTGCTGTGACGTTGGGACAGACGATGCAGGGTTCGTGCGACCAGTTCCTTGCCAGTGCCGCTTTCACCGCGAATCAACACCGGAGATTCGGTCGGAGCCAGTTTGCTCAACAGTTTTCGCAGTTCACGGACAGGTTTGCTGTCGCCCAGCAATTCGTGCTCGGGCTGGTCAACATGGACCGTACCCTGCCCACGCAACCGCGCCATGCCAAACGCCCGGCCCAGCGTTACCTGAACCCGGGACACATCGAACGGCAAGGTATGAAAGTCAAAAAACCACTCACAGACGAAGTCGCCGACATTTTGCAGTCGCAGTACTTCCTGGTTGAGTACGGCTATCCACTCGGTACCGCTGCGGCTGATCAACGCCTTGACAGCCTCCGGGTGCTCAAGGTGAAAAGGCTGCAAGCGCAGCAAGCCCACGTCGCAGGTTCGGTCAGCGGCGTTCTCCAGCGTGCAGCTGTCAACGTCCCAACCGATATCGCGCAACCCAGGGATCAGGCGATAGCAATCGTCACAGGGGTCCACCACTAGCAAACGTCGTAAGGCAGGCGCGTCGCTCATGACTGTTCCTTGGCGCCAAATTTGCGAAAATTTATTAAAAACAGTCATTTGGCAGACCTGACTGTAACATTAGCAAGAATTTGACAGGGCCTTGTACTGTTTGACTATAGGAGGGCCATAAAACCAGTTATAAGTTGCGATTATGTTAGTCACCTAACGACTCTTTCCTTTCATTCAGCTTTCAATGTCAGGCTCATTCTTGATTATGTGAAATAAAGTGGAAAAATCTTTTGATTGTGTGTGACCCAAACCCCGGTTGCGGGCATCAGTACAAGTAACCAGCTGAACGGTAAGCCCAACCGTCGGCCTGTCACTTGATTGGGCATAGAGAGAGAAGACCCTATGAACGCCCCGCTCCGTATCAACGAAGCACTTCTGATTGCCGACCGCGCATTCAAACCTTTCAAGTGCGTGGCCTGGGCCCCACAAGACGGTAACGGTGAACTCAGCCTGACCGTTATCGACCGCACCAGCACCAGCATTGGCCGCAAGCAGATCCCAAGCAGCGCCTATTCCGATCCTGCGCAACTCGAACTACTGCTGGAACAGGCTCGCGCCGAATTGAGCGAGGAAGGTTACACACTGCAGTCGTGGTCGATGCCGCACTGATCGTTTTGCGGATTACTCCGGAGTAATCCGCGCCCTTTTCCTGTCTTTGGTTCGCAGGTCTTTTTGGCCACGCACACTACTTGACACTGTTTAATTCGAACTTCGCTTGCGCCTGATACATTGCAGGCTCGCCATTGGTTCGAAAAGACACTGTTGTGGCACACAGCGACCCTCCGTCTGTTAGTTCTTACCGTTGTGCATCCCTTCATTCAGGGATTGAATATTCTCCTTATAAGGTCGCCACCCAAACTTCTGGATCATGACGACTCGCAAGGAGATGCGGTGCATGTCAAGCCACTCCGCTTTTGCCTACCCCGCCACCCGGAACACCGCCGGGGCCCTCGACACGTCGTTTGCCGCCAACGGCAAAACCCAGGTCTATTTCGCCGACAGCCTTTTCAGCCTGGCCAATGGCATTGCGATAGATGCCCAAGGTCGCTTGCTGGTGGCCGCAAAAGTCGGCATGGCCGATGGTATCCGCTTTGGCCTGGCCCGCTTGCTCGCGGATGGTTGCGCAGACCTGACGTTCGGCAAACAAGGCAGTGTCATCGGGCAATTCGAACCGGGGTTCGAAGCCATGGCCACCAAGGTCCTGATCCTGCCCGACGGCAATATCCTGCTGGCCGGCCTGCAATACGAAAACGCACACCGCACGCTCCCGGCCCTGGCATTACTGGATCAGGATGGTCGCCTGGTACAAGGCTTTGGCGATAATGGCCGCTGTGTCGTGCGATTGCCTGGCGATCTGTCCCTGGGGATGCGCGATAAATGGCTGCCTCCCGGTGTGCCGGGCGCAGAAGCCTGCGATGTGGCCGTACAGCAAGACGGCCGGATCCTGATCCTGGCCAACCATCACTTCGAACTGGCCGATCACGTCGGTATGTTGATACGACTGGATGTCGAAGGCTCGCTGGACTGTTCGTTCAATGGCCGCGGCTTCGTGATGGTCAGACACCTGCTGATGAATACCTGGCTCGGTAGCCTGACGATACAACGCGATGGCCGAATCCTGGTCGGAGGATCGATCAATTTCCCCGAGGAAGGCTTGCTGGCCCGCTATCACCCGGACGGGCGCCTCGACGACCGTTTCGCCGTGGATGGATTCATGACCTTCAAGGCGCAAGGACGTGGCGCCCGGGTCAGCCGGGTGGTCCAGCAAAACGAGGGCGAAATCCTGTGTTTTGGCTGCAGTCGCGAGCCGATGCACTGCCTGACATTTAAAATGCACAGCAACGGACGACCCGACAGTCATTGCAATGGAGGACACCCGCAGCGGCGGGAAATCGGTTACAGCGGATGCCAGTGGACCGCCGCGCAGTTACAGCCTGATGGCAGTGTGCTCACGGCGGGCGCTACCATCGGCGGTGTCGAAGCAGACTTCATTCTCGGGCGATGCCTGCCCAACGGCCTTCCCGATCGCCGTTTTGGCAAAGGCAGCGGCTATACGCGTACCCGCCTCGGCCCCAGCCTGGATACCGCCACCTGTGTCGCCGCGCAAGCCGATGGCAACATCGTCGTGGGAGGCTATTCGCTGCACGGAAACTACAAGGCGATCATCGCTCGATTCCAGGGATAACCACCGGCATTTTTCCTTCGCTTGATCTTCTGGCGCGCTTGCGGCAAGTTGCGCGCTTCTCAAGACAAGGAGCAGCCGATGTCCGGTTCAATGGCCCAGGCGTTCGCGCACAACTTTCTCGGGCACTCGCCCCGTTGGTACAAGGCCTGCATCGTCGGCTTTCTGATTCTCAATGCCCTGGTGCTGTGGACCGCAGGCCCGGTGGCTGCAGGCTGGCTGATGGTGCTGGAGTTCATCTTCACCCTGGCCATGGCGCTCAAATGCTATCCGCTGATGCCCGGCGGCCTGCTGATGATTGAAGCCCTGCTGCTGAAGATGACCACGCCCCAGGCGCTGTATGACGAGTTGCTGCATAACTTCCCGGTGATCCTGCTGCTGATGTTCATGGTGGCCGGTATCTATTTCATGAAGGACCTGTTGCTGTACCTGTTCTCGCGCCTGCTGCTCGGGGTCCGCTCCAAGGCCCTGCTGGCCCTGATGTTCTGCTTTCTGTCGGCCTTTCTGTCGGCGTTCCTCGATGCCTTGACCGTGACCGCCGTGATCATCAGTGCCGCCGTAGGCTTTTACTCGGTGTATCACCGCGTCGCCTCGGGTAACGATCCGCGCCAGGACAGCGAGTTCAGCGACGACCAACATCTGCCGACCCTGCATCAGGGCGATCTGGAACAGTTCCGCGCCTTCCTGCGTAGCCTGCTGATGCACGGCGCCGTCGGCACCGCGCTGGGCGGTGTTTGTACGCTGGTCGGCGAACCGCAGAACCTGCTGATCGGCCATGAAATGGGCTGGCACTTCACCGAGTTCTTTACCCGGGTTGCGCCGGTATCACTGCCGGTACTGGTTGCCGGGCTGACAACCTGCGTCCTGCTGGAAAAGCTGCGCTGGTTCGGATACGGCACGCTGCTGCCGGATAACGTCCGTGCGGTGCTGGCCAACTACGCCGCCGAAGACAATGCCGAGCGCACCACGCGCCAACGCGCAGCGCTTCTGGTGCAAGGCTTTGCCGCATTGATTCTGATTGCCGGGCTGGCGTTCCACATTGCCGAAGTGGGTTTGATCGGCTTGATGGTGATCGTGTTGATCACCGCCTTTACCGGCATCACCGACGAGCACCGCCTGGGCACAGCGTTCAAGGACGCCATGCCGTTCACCTCATTGCTGGTGGTGTTTTTCGCCGTGGTCGCGGTGATCCACGACCAGCAACTGTTCGCCCCGCTGATCCACTGGGTGCTGACGCTGCCGGCAGACCAGCAACCGGGCATGCTGTTCATCGCCAACGGCCTGCTGTCCGCCATCAGCGACAACGTGTTCGTGGCAACCATCTACATCACCGAAGTGAAGCGCGCGTTCATGGCGGGCGAGATGACCCGCGAACATTTCGAAACCCTGGCCATCGCGATCAATACCGGCACCAACCTGCCGAGCGTGGCGACGCCTAACGGCCAGGCAGCGTTCCTGTTCCTGCTGACCTCGGCGATTGCCCCGCTGGTGCGCCTGTCCTATGGGCGAATGGTCTGGATGGCGTTGCCGTACACCCTGGTGATGGGCTTGCTCGGGTGGTACGCGGTGAGTTACTGGCTGTAACCCCGGAACGAACTTTGGGAGGAAGGTGCTCGTGGCCGCGGAAGACGAGGGAGCGATTCCTCACTAGTAAATGCTCGATCTAACACCCTAATGGTTTTCCGCTCGGGGTACCATTCACCCCAACTAGAACTGATCCCAGAGAGCAAATCATTTATACAATGCCTGGCTCTCTGAGGTGTGCCGCCAGTTGGGCCACCCACTAAATACATCCCCTTCGTTGAACTCAATATTTCCTCCATGCGCCAACGTCGATCGGCAGTTTTTTCATCCATAGCCCCATGACGACCAGTGCGGTTAAAGGTAAGCCATGGAATAAAACAATCACTTGGGCCGGGGTCCACGCCAAATAGAATGGTCCTACCACCAGC
Source organism: Pseudomonas sp. S2_F07 (assembly GCF_054668325.1). Lineage (NCBI taxonomy): Bacteria > Pseudomonadati > Pseudomonadota > Gammaproteobacteria > Pseudomonadales > Pseudomonadaceae > Pseudomonas > Pseudomonas sp. S2_F07. Next base: position 528,724 of record NZ_CP162758.1, on the reverse strand, counting down.
ATCCCCACTCCGAAGCCGGCCATCTGAATCAGTGTCAATAAACTGAACAGCGGCAGACGCAAGCTATCGGGCTCACTTTGCGCGCGGGAGATCAAGGCCACCTCAGATAAACCATCCCCTATGCCGGCCCACACGACCAACACCAGTGCCAGCCACAACTCGGTTTGTTGAAAGGTCAGAATAAAGCCGCTGGACATCAGCGCCACACCTATCATGAATAAGAGTTCCATGCTTTGCGTGCGACGGTCTTTCAAAACCGCACTGGCCAGGCGCGCACCGACGAACTTGCCACAGGCCCAGACCGCCAGCAGATAACCCATCACCGTTTTTGCCGTGTCCGGCGAAATGTACTGGGACAGCACAGGCCAACCGACGTTATGGGCAGCGCTACCGAGGGTATCGAGCATGCTGATCAGCAACATGGCGGCCAGCACTGGCGCGCCGCGCAGTCCTTTCCTCAGTTCGTGCCACTCAGCAGAGAGCCCCCGATGCGCAACAATGGCTACTGAATACAACGCGCGCAACGGCAGGATCAGACTGGCGGCCACGACATAGGTGCCGATGTTGACGGTAAACACCGCTTCAAATCCCCCTGTTGCGATCAGCAACCCTGACAGCAAACTGCCAAAGACCGCACCGGTGGCTGCGGCAGAGGTGATCCACGCATTGGTACTCACCCGCTGTTCAAGCGCTACCCAGGTGGGTAACTGACTGTTAAGGCCAATGGCAAACAGCGAATTGCACAAGCCGATCCCAAAGGCGATGAAGGGTAGGATGCTCAGCTGATGTGTCGGTATCAGCACTAGCAGGGGCGTCAATAATAGCGCCCTGGCCAAATCCAGCCCGGCCAACGCGCCACGCCCCGCAAAGCGCCGGAAAAACGAAATGCCAAACAGGCTGGCGACAATCCCGCCGATGACGCGGCACGCCAGGAAGATACTGACGAACACCACGCTTTCGCTGAGCCAGTAAACGTAGGTGGACAGCGCCACCATGTTGAGGAACGCGCCAAAATCCGAAACGCCTCTGGCAAAGATGATCAGGTGCGCGTTTCGGGTCGAGCGCGCCAACTGCGGATCGTGGCTCATGAAAGCTGTGCCTCTACGTCAGGTGGCAGGCTGCGAAGGTTCACCAGCAATAAATCGCGCCAGGCCGGCGCCGAATCGGCCTGCGGGCGCACATCGCTGGCCCGGTGGTAAATCCTACGGTCGTTGATCACGATGGTTTCGAGAAATTGCTCCATCGCCAGGTTCAATACCCGACTTTGCTCCGTTTCACTGGCAAAGACCTCCGAGACCACCGGCACTGTATTGCACTCGCCAATGAAGTGCATAAATACCCAGTCCAAGCCATCCTGGTGAATCCCCGAGGTGGTCGGACTGCTGGAATGCGCATCAGCCCTGACCCGAAACTGGTGGATATCAATCGTATAAGTCTGCTTTCCGAGGTGCGGGCCGATCACCGCAAGGTCCGTGGCCAGTAGTTTCTGCATGAGCGAATGCTTGATAAAGCCATCCTCGCAATAGCTCAAGTGATTCACGCCCTTGCGATACTTGATGGCATAGGTCACGGATGATTTGAACTCCGCATTCCTGTCGAGCCGCAGCTGCCGCGAAGGCAACAAACGATAGCGCAGGATGCGGCGTTTACGGTGGGTGTACTCCTTGAACGCCTCGTCTTGCACCAGGTTTGACCAGTACGCTCGAAAGCTCTCCTCTTCACCCGGCTCAATCGGGATTAACTCCCGAAAGTCCCGGACGTGGCAGTAGTGATGCTCGCGCAAATGCGCCGAAATCTGTGAGATGTCCATAACGCTATCCTGCAACCGGGTTATCGAGGATGACACGCAGGTTTTGCCTGATCGCATCATGCAGGGCATGGGCGTGTTCGGCATCGTCGACCTTGGTCCAGCACTTGAGCAAGTAGTGCTCTTCGATATCCGCATCGATATAGCTACCGGCTTCCTGCTGGGCATATTCCAGCACACACTCGTTATCATCCAGGTAGTGCATGCCTTCAATGCCCTTGAAATAGCCGCTGTGTTCCGGATAGATCGCCAACATCGAGTAGCTTTGCCCTGCGTCGGCGATCTTTTGCGCTCCAGCATCGAGCTGGGCGTTTATCCCCGGCCCGCCCAGCAGCAACGAGATATACAACTGATAAGGATTGATGGCGGCCAGATCACGGAAGGCTGCGTTGACGTAGAGACCACCCAAGCGCGGGTTGATCTCAATGACCACAGGCCCCTCATCGGTCATCCGAAACTCGAAATGCACCACTGCATTGGTCAGGCCAACCGCGCGCAGGCAATCCACGGCGTATTGGCGAATCTGCTCACACTGGTCCTCAGTAAAGGACGTCGGTGGCGAAATCAGCAGGTTTTCGAGTACGGTGCCATTGCGCTCTGTCAGCATCAATTTTTCGTTGATCAGCAGCGGATGGATCAACTTGCCGACAATCGCACATTCCACACTACCTTCAATGCCTGAGATATAGCCCTCCAGCAGCATGCTGCGCCCTGGAATATTCTCGTGCTGCCGCCCGTTTTCGTCAGGTAGGGTGTGCGCGCAGCCATAGAAATCCGAGCAAGCGGCAGTGCCGTGATTACTGAGAAAATGCGCGTAATGGCTGTGCAACTCTTCCCAGCTGGAACACTTCTTGATAAACACAGAAGCACCGCCAAAGGGGGGTTTGGCAATGAGCGGATAACCTACTCGATCGGCACCCTCCTTGAGGGCTTGTTCATTATTGCAAAGTGCGAACGGCACGGAGCGAAGCTCATGCTTATCCAGTACTCGACGCATCAGGAACTTGTTATTGCAGGCGGCAATGGCCTCAGGGCAGCTGTAAACCAGGCCGAGCCGCTTACAGGCCCGTGCAACAATACAACCCACCTCCCCTTGAGCAGACGGATGCCCTGCGTGGCAGAAAATCGCGCGAATGTTGTACTGCCCATCAAGTTGGCCAACCAGTTTCAAAATTGATACTTCGCTTAACGTATCAAGCAGGAAAACTTCATCACTATCATCCCGAAGTCGTTGCAGGTGATGACGCCCCAACACACCCGCCGTCAAACAAAGTAAACCTTGTTCGCGGGCAGCCGCAAAGTGCGGCTCACGATAACTATAGCGAACAGAAGTACTGTCATCGACATCAATAAAAATAATTGCATCTCGTTTCATGATGGATACTACCTGATTCGGTAAATGGATTCACGCGTCGTGCCAACTGCACCATTGCCCTTCCCAGTTACGGAACCGGTAATGGCGCTGCCCATCGAGAACTTCAAAATGCGGTAAATTTTCAGGTTTCTCAAAATCCAACAAGGGCACGGTGAATTTGCCTTGTGCGTGCGGTAGAACATATTCGGGCATGGCAATGTTGGATACACGCCGCTTAAGGCGATCCATAATGGCGATGACCTGGCTGATTGATGCCTTGTATTCCGATGCGCCCGGTGAGAACGGCATGAAGTGGTACAAGTAATATGGTTTTACACCCAAGCGATAAAGATCGATAAACAGTTTATGTAATGTTTTTTCATCGTCATTCACTCCACACAACAATGGCATGTTAGAGAAGACAATCGGCACCACACTCTGAATACGTTTAACCGCGGCGGCAAAGTCAGCACTCAGTTCAAGCGGGTGGCATACATGCACACCAAAGGCGTTGACGTTGTACTTTTCCAGCATTGCGACCAGTTCATCGGTGATGCGAAACGGGTTAAAGCTTAGGGCTCGCGAATGAATACGGATAAGCAGGTCGTTGCTGATTGAGCGCAACGTCGCCAGGTTCTCTTCTAGCCTGCGGTCAGCCAACATCAAGGGATCGCCACCGCTGAGAATCACCTCTTCAATGGCAGGGTTGTCGCGCACATACTCCACCGATTCCAGGAATGAGTTGGTATTGGCATTGGCTTTCTCGGTATCGACCTGCAAGGTACGCAAGGCTTCAAAGCAGAACTGGCAATACGCATTGCAGGTATTAGTCATCCGCAAGATGACGCGATTATCGTACTTGTGTTGGCAGATAGGAGTCTTCATCTCATGATGCAGCTCCCAATTCTCCGAAGTGCCGTCGTAGTCACCCGGCACATGTTCATTCCAGTAGGGCACCACCTGTTTCCACAGTGGATGTTCCGTCACCGGGCCGCTATCGAGCGAGCGCATGATCAGATCAATATAGTAGGGTGTAATTTGCATCTTACGGTCTTGCAAGTTTCGCTCAATATGAGCGGTGATATCTTCACTCCAGCCGCCGCATGCCACGCGAAGTGCAAGTTCATCACGCACGGCATTCTTCTGCTGCCAGCGCCAGTCTTTCCACTGGCCCGCACCATGAATATTTCGTTCGAAGATCGACATCTATTCAGCGCCTCTGTTAATCATGCACGAGATAACAATGAGGCTAACAAAAATTACTTGCGACGCAGGTGAACATCTATTTCTGAGTGCTACGTAGCCGACGGGCTAAGGTATTTGAGCAGAATACTAAACATCATCGGGCGCATGCAGGTGGAAGGCGTACTGATCCAAATAGATTAGTTGTTTTTTTCATGGCAACGGTCTCCGGTGGGGTCCCCTGTGAAAGCTTAGTGGGCGAACACAGGGGACAGCGGGGTAGCCATTTCATTAGTTTTTTGCATGACTCAATGAGACTGACGCTCGCTCATCCGAGACGGTGCCAGACGCGGCAGTCACGGGTGAGCAATTCTTCGCCGGCCTTGGGGCCGTTTTCCCCGGCGGCATATTGCTGCACGGTGGAATCCTGCTGCCAGGCATCCAGGAACGGTTGCACCGCGCGCCAACCATTTTCGATGTTGTCGGCGCGCTGGAACAGCGTCTGGTCGCCCGTCAGGCAATCGTAGATCAGGGTCTCGTAGCCGGTGGACGGCTGCATCTCGAAGAAGTCCTTGTAGGCGAACCCCAGCTCGATGTTGTCCATTTTCAGGGCCTGACCGGGACGCTTGGCCAGCAGGTCGAACCACATGCCTTCGTTCGGCTGGATCTGAATGCGCAGATAGGTCGGCTGCAGCTCATCGACCTCAGTATCGCGGAACTGTGCATAGGGCGCCGGCTTGAAACAGATCACGATCTCGGTGTCACGCACGCTCATGCGCTTGCCGGTGCGCAGGTAGAACGGCACGCCGACCCAGCGCCAGTTATCGATCATGACCTTGAGGGCCACATAGGTTTCGGTATTGCTGTCGGGGGCGACGTTGTTTTCCTCGCGGTAGCCCGGCAGTGCATTGCCGTCGATCTCACCCGCGGCGTATTGGCCGCGCACCGAGTTGGCGCGGGCCTCCTCCACCGTCCAGGGACGGATCGCGCCAACGACCTTGGCTTTCTCGCCGCGCACCGCATCGGCACCAAACGCCGCGGGCGGTTCCATCGCCACCATCGCCAGCAACTGGAACAGGTGATTGGGCACCATGTCCCGCAGTGCGCCGGTGTGCTCGTAGAAACTGCCACGGGTTTCCACGCCGACGGTTTCCGCGGCGGTGATCTGCACGTGGTCGATGTAGTGATTGTTCCAGAACGCTTCGAACAGGCTATTGGAGAACCGGCTGACCAGGATGTTCTGCACGGTCTCCTTGCCCAGGTAATGGTCAATGCGATAGATCTGCTTTTCCGTCATCACCTTGAGCAGGCAAGCGTTCAAGGCTTCGGCCGTATGCAGGTCGGAGCCGAAGGGTTTTTCGATCACCACCCTTCTGAAGGCCTCGGGGGTTTCTTCCAGCAAGCCGGCCGAACCGAGGCGACGCGCCACTTCACTGAAGAAACGCGGTGCGGTGGCCAGATAGAACACCGCATTGCCGGTACCACTGTCGGCGATTTTCGCCGCCAGTGCTTGATAAGTGCTGTCGTCCAGGAAATCGCCCTGGACGTAGCTGATGCCTTTGGCGAGTCTGGACCAGACCGCTGGATCAAGGGTGTGGTCACCCTTGCCAGCCATCTCGTTTCGAATGAATTCTTCGAGCTTTTGCGCAAAGCCTTCATCGCTGATGGCGTTGTGGTCAACGCCGATGATCCGCAGTCCATCCCCGAGTAACCCGTTGCGCTTGAGGTTATACAACGCCGGTACCAACAGACGCTTGACCAGGTCACCGTGGGCGCCAAACAGAAACAGCGTGGTCGGCGGCGCGGGTTCAGCCTTGGATTTTCTGCGGATCGCGTGGGTCATTTTTTCGAGGTCTCCACGTGGCCGCCGAAGCCGAAGCGCTGGGCCGAGAGAACCTTGTCGCCAAAGGTACCTTGCCCACGGGAACGGTAGCGGGAGAACAGCGAGTTCGACAGCACCGGCACCGGCACCGCTTGCTCCATGGCAGCTTCGATGGTCCATTGACCTTCACCGCTGTCGGCCACGGACCCGGAGAAACCGTCAAGTTTCGGATCGCTGGCCAGGGCGTCGGCTGTCAGGTCCAGCAACCACGAGGACACCACGCTGCCACGGCGCCACACTTCGGCGATATCGGCGACGTTCAGGTCAAAACGCTGGTCTTGCGGCAGGCTCTCGCTGTTTTTGGTCTTGAGGATGTCGAAGCCTTCTGCAAACGCCTGCATCATCCCGTATTCGATGCCGTTGTGGATCATCTTCACGAAGTGCCCGGCACCAGCGGGACCGGCGTGAATGTAACCACGCTCGGCACGATCGTCGTCGGACTTGCGGTCCTTGGTGCGCGGGATGTCGCCCATGCCCGGGGCCAGGGTTGCGAACAGCGGGTCGAGGCGTTTAACGGTCTCGGCATCACCGCCGATCATCATGCAGTAACCGCGTTCCAGGCCCCAGACGCCGCCGGACGTACCGACGTCGATGTAGTGCAGGCCTTTTTCCGACAGGGTCTTCGCCCGGCGGATATCGTCCTTATAGAAGGTGTTGCCGCCGTCGATGATGGTGTCGCCGGCTTCGAGCAAGGTGCTCAGGGTGTCGATAGTTTCTTCGGTCGGCGCGCCGGCCGGCAGCATGACCCAGACCGCACGCGGTTTGGCCAGGCCAGCGACCAGTGCTGGCAGGTCGGTGACGCCGGTGGAGCCCTCTGTGGCCAGGGCTTCGACAAAGGCGGTATTGCGGTCATAAACAACGGTGGTGTGCCCGTTGAGCATCAGGCGCCGCGCAATATTGCCGCCCATGCGGCCCAGTCCAATAATCCCGAGTTGCATGTGCTGATGCTCCCTACTACAAATAAAAGTGTGTCAAAGGTTATAGCCCAACGCGACTCATGAGGTTAGTCCAGAGCGTTGGCGTGAAGTTTCCGGGCATTGTGCCCGATCCTGATGGTTAACGTCGGGAATCAAACCGAAGACACAACGACCATGAAAAATAAAAAAGTTCCCTTTGGGGGCAAAAGAAATCAAAATTGGCGCCGATAGTAGGTCAGCCCCGGATTTCGAGGCGTACCTACAGTTGAGACACGCCATTTGCGAGGTGAGCAATGGGCACAGTACATACCGCACTGCCAGCACAAACCCTTTACGTCACAATCCGTCGCGATGAATTGCGCCAGTTGAAAGACGAACGCGATCAGTTGAAGCAGGAACTGGCACACTTGCGGCTGTTGCTGCAAACCGGCCAGACGCAGCCCCTGGCTGTGACGCAACGCGCCCCACTCGCCTGACCCCCTCCTTTCAAGCGGGAGCAGTCTGCACTGCTTCCGCACCGGCTCACGCCCTGCCGCCTTTGGCATCTCACAAAATTTTCACAATTGCCCCACGATAATTACTCGTTTAGGTCGCCCGATTCCGCGCGGCCATCGTTCGTCGTCCGCGATATCCAAGTCCCGGCGGTGGTAGTGAATTCTCGGCTGGAGCGCTGAATGTCTTGGTTTAAACGCAGTAAAACCACTGCGGCAGGTTTCGATTGGGCCGGATTCGTCTGGCTGTTTGTATTCTTCTGGTACTTTTCCGGCATTACCCAACTATTGATCCAGCTGACTGGCACCTCCGGCTTTACCGGGTTCCGCCAGGCCTTCGTCATGAGCGCCATCTGGCTGGCGCCGATGTTGCTGTTCCCCCGGCACACCCGTGTCATGGCTGCCGTGATCGGCGTCGTGCTGTGGGCCTGCTCCATGGCGAGCCTGGGCTATTTCTTCATCTATCAGCAGGAATTTTCCCAGAGCGTCATCTTCATCATGTTCGAGTCGAACGTGGCTGAAGCCGGCGAGTACATGACCCAGTACTTTGCCTGGTGGATGGTCCCGGCGTTCCTGGCCCACAGCGCTTTTTCCTGGTTCCTGTGGACACGCCTGCGCCCGGTGTACCTGTCCCGTGGCAAGGCGCTGGTCGCGGCAACAGCCCTCCTGTTCGCCGTGGTCGCCTATCCGCTGATCAAGCAGACCCAGCGCACCGGCAGTTTCGCCGCCGGTTTCGAGAAGTTCGAAACCCGCATCGAACCCGCGGTGCCATGGCAGATGGCCGTGGCCTATCACCGATACCTCGACACCCTGGCCGGAATGCAGGACATGCTGGAAAGCGCCAGCAAGATTCCACCGCTGCACAACCTCAAGGACGCCATGGCCAACACGCCTGCTACCCTGGTACTGGTGATCGGCGAGTCCACCAATCGCCAGCGCATGAGCCTGTACGGCTATCCCCGGCCAACCACGCCGGAACTGGACAAGCTCAAGGATCAACTGGACGTTTTCGACAACGTCATCACCCCGCGCCCCTATACCATTGAGGCGCTGCAGCAGGTCCTGACCTTCGCCGATGAAGAAAACCCCGACCTGTACCTGTCGACGCCATCGCTGGTCAGCATGATGAAACAGGCGGGTTACAAGACGTTCTGGATCACCAACCAACAGACCATGACCAAGCGCAACACCATGCTCACGACCTTCTCTGAACAGGCCGACGAGCAGGTGTACCTGAACAACAACCGCAACCAGAACGCTGCCCAGTACGATGGCGACGTGATCGAGCCGTTCAACAAGGCCCTGGCCGACGGGGCACCGCGCAAACTCATCGTCGTGCATTTGCTCGGCACGCACATGAGCTACCAGTACCGCTACCCGTCGACCTTCGACAAATTCCAGGACCGCGAAGGCGTACCTGCCGGTATTCGCGATGACCAGTTGCCGACGTACAATAGCTACGACAACGCCGTGCTGTACAACGACTTCGTGGTGTCCAGCCTGATCAAGGACTACGCCCGGACCGATCCCAACGGTTTCCTGCTGTACCTGTCCGACCATGGCGAAGACGTGTTCGATTCCGTGGGCCACGCCACCCTGGGGCGCAACGAGAACAAGCCGACTGCACCGATGTACACCATTCCGTTCATGGCCTGGGCTTCGCCGAAATGGCGCGCAGCCCATGACTGGAACCTCGCCGGTGATCTCTCGCGGCCTTACAGCAGCTCGCACCTGATTCACACCTGGGCGGACCTGGCAGGCCTGAGCTTCGACGAACTCGATCGCAGCAAGAGCCTGGTCAGCGACAGCTTCAAGGCCCGGCCATTGATGATCGGCAACCCGTATGAGCGTGAGCAACGGGCGTTGATCGACTTCAGCCTGATGAAGCCCAGGACGCCACCGGCTGTCGTCCAGCAGTAATCCTTTCAGGGGCCGCTTCCGGCCCCTTTTTTCATGCTGGTGAAGTTGATTCCCATTTAACCGAATCGGCGGATAATGCCATTTCGACACTGCTTCATTGATTCATGGACGAAAGGCATCCGACATCTGTAGTGGGAGGCAAACCATGAAACGCACCGCAATGATTCTCGCCGGCCTGATGGCCTTGGGCTCAACCAGCGCTTTTGCCGAAGGTGGAGCCGAACGCATGCGCTATTACTACGAAAGCCTGCGACTGGCCCAGCAAGAAGCCCTCGGCCACCCTATCCAAAGCACCGAACTGCGGGTTCCGGACGATCAAACCGCACAAATGACTGAAACCTACAGACCAAAATGATCCTGGGTCGCACAAGACTGTCGGGCGTCCTGATGGACGCCCTTTTTTTGGCCTGTCGAATCAGAGACTCTTGGTCCAGAACAGCATCCGCCCATGGGCAGGGTCGAACATGCCGGGAGCGAAACCGGCTTTTTCATAGGCCCCCTGGGCCACCGCGTTGCCTTCCAGCACCTCCAGGGTGAGCTTGCAGCAGCCGCGCTGACGGGCAATATCCTCGACCTTTTGCAGCATTTTCTGGCTCAAGCCCAGGCTGCGAAATTTTTTCACCACCGCCACATCGTGCACATTGACCAACGGCCGGCAGGCGAAGGTCGAGAACCCCTCGAAGCAATTGACCAGCCCGGCCGGCTCGCCACCGACAAAGGCCAGCACACTGAAAGCGTGGGGACGCCGGGCAAGCTCTGCCGGAAGTTGCTCCAGTACATTGGCCGGTAATGGCTGGCCGCCCCCCATCGGGTCCTCGGCGTAGTGGTTCAACACCAGACAAATAGCCTCGGCATGCACCGGATTGGTGTAACTGGCCTGAAGCACAAGAATTTCTGCGGAGTCCATTTCCATCCTCGATCACACATGAAGTAGCCCCCAGCATGCAGTCACGCTGAAGTGCCGGCAGACCATAGCGCGAGCACCGTGGTACCGACAATCGCAACCGAGAAAATCTTTGGCGTTCAAGCGCCCCAGATCAACGCCTCCGTCCACCCCAACTCGGCGAAATCCTCGGCCCGCAAGTGCGACTCACCGGCGCAGAAAAACTCGTCGAGTTGCGGTGGCTGGACCGAGGTGCCGCTGAGCATGGCGTGAACCTGGCCGCGGTGATGGATCTGGTGTTCAAACAAGTGGGACAGCAGGCGCAAGCGACTGTCGTGTTGCGGGGTGTCACGGGCGATGGTCACGATTTTGCCGAGGTCGGCGTCACGCATCTGCTCGCAATAGGCGATCAGCCGGCGGTCGACGTGGGCCTGTTCGCCAACCAGATCCGTTGCCATGAGGCAGGGCTCGTCTTCCTTGAAAAACACCCGGCAATCGGGATGCGGATCGTCGCCGCGCAGTTCGCGCTCCAGGGCGTCCACGTAAAACCAGTCACAGGTGAGGATGTGGTTGAGGGTGGCGCGGATCGTCGGGAAGAAGCTGACCCGGGGTGCGCTCAGTTCCTGCGGGCTCAACTGACGCCAGGCCTTGGACAGTCGGTGATTGGCCCAGGCGTTCTGATAGGCCATGGTCAGCAAATGGTGCGCCAGGGGCTGATTCATCTTCGCTGCTCCCGATCAAATCCCGATCAAACTTCGGCAAACCGCTGCAGTTGCATTTCCTGCAATCGACTGAGGGTGCGGCGGAACGGGAATTCCAGATAACCCTCGGTGTAAAGTGACGCCATGGGCACTTGCGCTTCAAGGTACAGCGGCACCTTGCGGTCGTAGCATTCGTCCACCAGGGCAATGAACCGTCGCACACCGTCGTCATGCACCGACAACTGCGGCAACTCGCGATCCCCCGCGTCCACCCGCTCGACACCGTCCTCGGTGCCCCGGGCAATGCGCCCGGCGCGTTTCTGTGCGCTGAGGTTGGGCACGTCACTCAACAGAATAGCGCCGTAGGTATCGCACAGGGCGATGAAATCCATGGCGGCGAAGGGTTGCTCGCACAGCGCGGCGTAACGGGTCCAGAGCACGCTCGGGCTGGCCTTGACCACCTCAAGGGTGCGGTAACCGACCTGGATCGATTCGCTCGATACTGACTGGCCGACGCTCAACACCTGGAACACTTCAACCAGCGCGCCAGGCCTGCCGGGCTCGGCCACCCAGTAGCGTTGCGAACCGGCCCCCGGATGCAGGCGATGGTCTTCCCCACCATCCACCGCAATCACCTGCATGTGCTGCTTGATCGCCGCGATGGCGGGCATGAAACGGTCGCGATTGAAGCCGTCGGCGTACAACTGGTCCGGCGGCAGATTGGACGTGCAGACCACTACCACGCCCTGTTCGAACATCACCTGGAACAGGCGCCCGAGAATGATCGCATCGCCGATGTCGTTGACGAACAGTTCGTCGAAACACAGCACCCGCACTTCTTCGGCCAGCTCACGGGCCAGTGCCTTGAGCGGGTCGGCGGTGCCGGTCAGTTGAAACGAGCGCTGGTGCACCCAACCCATGAAGTGGTGAAAGTGCTGGCGCCGCGCCGGTACCCGCAGGCTTTGGTAGAACTGGTCCATCAACCAGGTCTTGCCCCGCCCCACCGGCCCCCACAGGTACACGCCGGAAATGGGCGCGCGGCCTTCGTGCAAGGCCTCGTGGCATTTTTGCAGGGCCCACACGGCATGTTCCTGGGCCTCGTCCTGGACGAAGCCCTTTTGCTCGATGGCATGCTGCCAGGCGCTTAAGGGGGAATCGATAGTCATGGGCGGCAGTATGCCATTGCGCACGGATAACGCGACCAGTGATCGGCGATTTTATGCCGGGAGGAAAAGCGCCTTGACCAATTAGATTACCAGCATCATATTTAATACATGTTTCATGTAATCTATTAAGCCTTGTCGTCACCCCTCTGGAGTCATCCCATGCATTACAAAGTTTTCGGTCGTAAAACCGGCTTGCGTGTTTCCGAACTGGCGCTGGGCGCCGGTAACTTCGGTACCGGTTGGGGGCATGGCGCCGAGCGTGACGAAGCCATACGGATTTTTGATGGCTACCTGGAAGCCGGCGGCAACTTCATCGATACCGCCAATGGCTATCAGGGCGGGCAGTCCGAAGCCATGCTCAGCGAATTCATCGCCGCAGAACGGGATCGCCTGGTCATCGCCACCAAATACACCCTGGGGACTACGCCGGCGGCCGGCATTTCCCACACTGGCAACAGCCGCAAGAATATGGTGCGTGCCGTCGAAGAAAGCCTCAAACGGCTGAAGACCGAGCATATCGACCTGTTCTGGGCGCACATGAGTGACGGTGTCACGCCGATGGAAGAGATCCTGCGCGGCTTCGACGATCTGGTCAGTGCCGGCAAGATTCATTATGCCGGGCTGTCGAACTTCCCCGCGTGGCGCATCGCCCGCGCCGACCTGCTGGCCGAGGTGCGTGGCTTTGCGCCGATTGCTGCGATCCAGGTCGAGTACAGCCTCGCCGAACGCAGCGCCGAGCGTGAACAACTGCCGATGGCCGAAGCACTGGGTCTGGCCGCGACCCTGTGGTCGCCGCTGGGTGGCGGCTTCCTGACTGGCAAATATCGCAACAGTGAGGGCGACAATCGCGCGAACAAGCTCGGCGTGCTGATTCACGCCGAAAAAAGCGCCCGGGAAACCGCCCTGCTCGACACCTTGATCGATGTCGCCGCAGAACTGGGCGCCAGCCCGACCCACGTGGCCATCGCCTGGTTGCGGGAAAAGTCCCGGCGCTCGACCACGGCGCTGATTCCGATCCTCGGCTCCCGGACCCGTGAACAGTTGGATGCGACGTTGGGCGCGCTGAATGTGCAGTTGAGCACCGAGCAACTGGCGCGACTGGACGGCGTCAGTGACGTGGCCAAGGGCGTGCCGCACGAATCCATTGCCGGTTCGTCCGCGCGGTTCAGCGGTGGCCAGGTCCTCGATCTGCCGATCGTTCCAGTGGCCTGACACAAATCATAATTGTGGGAGCGGCGGTGCGGCGATCCGACTTGCCCGCTCCCACATTGGGTTTTGTATTACTTATCAACCTTATGTCTGGCCGCATACAGACACAGCATCTCCATCGCCAGCGTCGCCGCCGCCAATGACGTGATTTCCGCGCTGTCATAGGCCGGGGCCACTTCCACCACGTCCATGCCCACCAGGTTGATCCCGCGCAGACCACCGAGAATCTCCAGCGCCTGAACCGTGCTCAAGCCGCCGCACACCGGTGTTCCGGTGCCCGGAGCGAACGCCGGATCGAGGCAGTCGATGTCGAAGGTCAGGTACACCGGGTTGTCGCCGACCCGCGCCCGAATCGCCTCGACAATCGCTTCGCAGCCACGTCGATGCACCTGCCGCGCGTCGAGCACTTGAAAACCCTGGTGATCGTCGTTGGTGGTGCGCAAGCCGATTTGCACCGAGCGCGACGGATCCACCAGTCCTTCTTTGGCTGCGTGCCAGAACATGGTGCCGTGGTCGATGCGCTTGCCCTCTTCGTCCGGCCAGGTGTCACTGTGGGCGTCGAAGTGGATCAGCGACAGCGCCCCGTGCTTGCGAGCATGGGCCTTGAGCAGCGGATAGGTGATGAAATGGTCGCCGCCAAAGGTCAGCATTGCCGTGCCAGCATTGAGGATGTGCTCGGCGTGGGCCTCGATCATTTCCGGCGTCGACTGCGGCGAGCCGTAATCGAAATCGCAATCGCCGTAGTCGATGACCGCCAGGTGATCGAACGGATCAAACGTCCACGGCCAGTGGCGTTCCCAGGCGATGCCGGCAGAGGCTGCACGAATGCCCCGTGGTCCGAAGCGGGCGCCGGGGCGGTTGCTGGTCGCGGTGTCGAACGGCACGCCACTGACCGCCACATCTATGCCGCGCAGGTCGCGACTGTAGCGCCGGCGCATGAAACTGGTGATACCGGCGTAGGTACTTTCGGCGGCCGTGCCGTAAAGGCTGTCACGGGTAAGGGCTTGATCGTTCTGCATCGGGACGTCCATTGAAGGCTCCTTCTCTTTTCTTATTGGCGGCTACGGAAAGTGGTCCACAGGCGGGTGCGCTGGCGCATGTCCTTGAGGTTCATGCTGCGGTCGGCGTACAGCCGCTCCCGCACGTCGGCCAACGGGTAGATGTCCGGATCGGTGCGCACCGCTTCATCCACCAGCGGCGTGGCGGCCTGGTTGGCGGTGGCGAAGAACAAGGTGTTGGTCAGTGCCGCGACGGACTCGGGGCGCAACATGAACTCGATAAAGGCGCGGGCGGCTTCGGGGTGCGGCGCGTCCTTGGGAATCGCCAGGTTGTCCTGCCACACGAGGGTGCCTTCCCGGGGAATCCGGTAGGCGACTTCATAGGGTTTGTTGGCCTTGCGTGCCTGGTCGGCGGCCATGCTCGCGTCGCCGTTGTAGGTCAGCGCCAGGCACACGCTGCCATTGGCCAGGTCGCTGATCTGCCGCCCGGTGGCAACGTACAGCACATTCGGCTGCAACTGATGCAGCAACGCCTCGGCGGCTGACAGATCATTCTTGTCCGTGCTGTAGGGATCTTTACCCAGGTAATGCAACGCCAGTCCGATTACCTCCTGGGGCGAGTCGAGAATGGCGATGCCGCAGTCTTTCAACTTGCTCGCGTACTCGGGTTTGAACAGCAGGTCCAGGCTGTTGAGCGGCGCATCCGGCAAGCGCTGCCTGAGCGCCTCGACGTTCATGCCCAAACCCAGGGTGCCCCAGGTGTAAGGCACGCCGTAACGGTTGCCCGGATCGACAGCGGCGAGTTTTTCCAGCAAGTCAGGATCGAGGTTGGCGTAACCCTTGAGTCCTTCGTGGGGAATCGGTTTCAACGCCCCGGCCGCAAGCCCCCGGGCCAGTACGCTGGAGGACGGCACCACCACGTCATAACCGCTGCCGCCGGTGAGCAACTTGGTCTCCAGTACTTCCGAAGAGTCGAAGGTGTCATAGCGCACATGGATACCCGTCTCCTGCTCGAACCGTTGCAGGGTTTCGGGGGCCACGTAATCGGCCCAACTGTACAGATTGACCACCTTGTCTTCGGCCTGGGCCGATGCGGCCATGGCAAGGAACAGCGCGGGTAAACACAGCTTGAGCATGGGAGCCATGACGAACACCTGACCAGAGGAAGTGGTGGCAGGATGCGTCGTCGGATACATTGGTAAAATATCAAGTTAATTAACCTGACTTTATGACGGAGTAATGTTTGATGCTCGGCCAACTCCACGATCTGGATCTGCAATTGTTGCGTCTGTTTGTCAGCGTGGTGGAGTGCGGCGGCTTCAGCGCCGCCCAGGGCGAGTTGGGGTTGAGCCAGTCGAGCATCAGCCAGCAAATGGCCAAACTGGAAACCCGCCTGGGCTATCGGCTATGCAGTCGCGGCAAGGGCGGGTTCAGGGTCACGCCCAAGGGTGAACAGCTGCTCAACGCCACCCGTGGATTGTTCCAGTCCATCGAAACCTTCCGTCATCAATCCAACGGCGTGGCCGGGCGCTTGATCGGCGAAGTGCGCTTGGGCCTGTCCGAAGCCCTGGATCAATCGGTGCTGCAACGGGTGGCCGAGGCGATCCGGCGCTTCCGTGAGCGGGACGAGTCCGTGCGCATCGAACTGATCAGCGCCATGCCTGGTGAAATGGAGCGTTTGCTGCTGCAACAGCGGCTGGACCTGGCCATCGGCTATTTCTCGCAAGTGCAAAGCGCGTTTGACTACCGCCAGTTGTTCATTGAAACCCAGCATCTGTATTGCGCCCCCGGCCATCCGCTGTTCACCAACCCGGCCCCAAATGATCAGGATCTGCAGGCCTGCGACCGGGTCGATCACCCCTACCGTTTCCTGCGCAGCGACGAACCCTTCCAGGGCAAGTTGTGTTCGGCGCGCTCGGAACAAGTCGAAGGCACCCTCGCCTTCATCCTTTCCGGCAAGCATGTCGGTTACTTGCCCAGCCACTTCGCCCGTGGCTGGGAGGACAAGGGTTTGCTCAGGGCCGTGCGCCGAAGCGACATGAGTTTCGATGTCGCGTTTCATCTGGCCCGGCACCGCGCGCAGGTGGCCGGCGAGGCGCAGAAGGCGTTCGAAGAGGATCTGCTCGCAGCGTTTGCCTGAAATCGCCTTGGTCTACGCTGTAACAATACCGGACACAAACATGCAAAAATGCACAGACAACCTGCACTTATCCGGGTTGTACAAGGCAAATTTGCGCTGATACGATCCGCCATCGCTCGCGCGCGAGCATCTCGATAAAGAACAATAAAAGCAGGGAGTTAGTGATGACTGCTCAGGTTTTTTCTCCCGGGACCCAGTCCATGGATGCCATGCAAAACGAAGTGCTGGCCGAGGTTCGCAACCACATTGGTCACCTGACCCTCAACCGCCCCGCCGGCCTCAATGCCCTCACCCTGGACATGGTGCGCAATCTGCACCGCCAGCTCGACGCCTGGGCCCAGGATCCGCACGTCCATGCCGTGGTCTTGCGCGGTGCCGGGGAAAAAGCCTTCTGCGCCGGCGGCGACATTCGCTCGCTGCATGACAGTTTCAAAAGCGGCGACACCCTGCACGAAGATTTCTTCGTCGAGGAATACGCCCTCGACCTCGCGATCCACCACTACCGCAAACCGGTGCTGGCCCTGATGGACGGTTTTGTCCTCGGCGGCGGCATGGGCCTGGTGCAAGGCGCAGACCTGCGCGTGGTCACCGAGAAAAGCCGCCTGGCCATGCCGGAAGTCGGCATCGGCTACTTCCCGGACGTCGGCGGCAGTTACTTCCTGCCACGCATCCCCGGTGAACTGGGGATTTACCTCGGCGTCAGCGGCGTACAGATTCGCGCCGCCGATGCGCTGTATTGCGGGCTGGCCGACTGGTACCTCGAAAGCGACAAGCTGGGCACGCTGGACGAAAAACTCGATCAGCTCGAATGGCACGACACGCCGCTCAAGGACCTGCAAGGCCTGCTGGCGAGATACGCCGTGCAGCAACTGCCCGATGCACCATTGGCGGCTTTGCGCCCGGCCATCGACCACTTCTTCGCCCAAGCCGACGTGCCGAGTATTGTGGAGCAACTGCGTCAGGTAACGGTCGCCGACAGCCATGAGTGGGCCGTCACCACCGCCAACCTGCTGGAAACCCGCTCGCCGCTGGCCATGGCCGTGACCCTGGAAATGCTCCGTCGCGGACGCGAGCTGCCGCTGGAACAATGTTTTGCCCTGGAGCTGCACCTGGACCGCCAGTGGTTCGAGCGCGGCGACCTGATCGAAGGCGTGCGCGCCTTGCTGATCGACAAAGACAAGACACCGCACTGGAACCCGCCCACCCTCCAGGCGCTGGACGCCGAACACGTGGCGAGCTTCTTCAGCGAGTTTGACCAGAGCGAGAGCTGAACCATGCACGATATCGAATTGAGCGAAGAGCAAGTCATGATCCGCGACATGGCCCGGGATTTTGCCCGCGGCGAAATCGCACCCCATGCCCAGGCCTGGGAAAAGGCCGGCTGGATCGATGACGGTCTGGTGGCGAAGATGGGCGAACTGGGCCTGCTGGGCATGGTGGTCCCCGAAGAATGGGGTGGCACCTATGTCGACTACGTGGCCTACGCACTGGCGGTGGAAGAGATTTCCGCCGGCGACGGTGCTACCGGCGCCTTCATGAGCATCCACAACTCCGTGGGCTGCGGGCCGGTGATGAACTACGGCAGCGAAGAACAGAAACAGACCTGGCTGGCGGACCTTGCCAGCGGGAAGGTCATCGGCTGCTTTTGCCTGACCGAACCCCAGGCCGGTTCCGAGGCGCACAACCTGCGCACCCGCGCTGAACTGCGCGACGGCCAGTGGGTGATCAACGGCGCCAAGCAGTTCGTCAGCAACGGCAAACGCGCCAAGCTGGCGATTGTGTTTGCCGTGACCGATCCGGACCTGGGCAAACGTGGCATCTCGGCGTTCCTGGTACCGACTGACACTGCCGGTTTTATCGTTGATCGCACTGAACACAAGATGGGCATCCGGGCGTCCGACACCTGCGCGGTGACCCTGAACAACTGCACCATCCCCGAAGCCAATCTGCTGGGCGAACGCGGCAAGGGCCTGGCCATCGCCTTGTCCAACCTCGAAGGCGGCCGCATCGGCATCGCCGCCCAGGCGCTGGGCATCGCCCGCGCGGCGTTCGAAGCGGCACTGGCTTATTCCCGTGATCGTGTGCAGTTTGGCAAGACGATCAACGAGCACCAGAGCATCGCCAATTTGCTGGCCGACATGCACATGCAGTTGAACGCCGCTCGACTGCTGATCCTGCACGCCGCACGCCTGCGCACGGCCGGCAAACCCTGCCTGTCGGAGGCATCACAAGCCAAGCTGTTTGCCTCGGAAATGGCGGAAAAGGTCTGCTCGTCCGCCATTCAGATTCATGGCGGCTATGGCTATCTGGAAGACTATCCGGTGGAGAAGTACTACCGGGATGCGCGGATTACGCAGATCTACGAAGGGTCGAGCGAGATTCAGCGGATGGTGATTGCCCGCGAACTGAAAAACTACCTGGTGTAAAAGCAAAAGATCGCAGCCTTCGGCAGCTCCTACAGAGTTTTGCATACACCTGTAGGAGCTGCCGAAGGCTGCGATCTTTTGATGCAACCCTATTACTTGCCTTGGAACTCAGCCTCACGCTTGGCAATAAACGCCGCCATCCCTTCCTTCTGATCCTGCGTCGCAAACGCCGCATGGAACACCCGGCGCTCAAAGCGCACGCCTTCGGCCAGGCTCACTTCAAAGGCACGGTTGACACTTTCCTTGACCATCATCGCAATCGGCAACGACTTTTTGGCGATCAGCGCCGCGACTTTCAGCGCTTCGTCCAGCAGCTCATCACTCGGCACGATCCGCGCCACAATCCCGCAACGCTCCGCTTCCACGGCATCGATCAGACGACCGCTCAGGCACATTTCCATGGCCTTGGCCTTGCCCACCGCACGGGTCAGGCGCTGGGTGCCGCCCATGCCCGGCAACACACCGAGGTTGATTTCCGGCTGACCGAACCGGGCGTTGTCGCCGGCCAGAATGAAGTCGCACATCAATGCCAGCTCACAGCCGCCGCCCAAAGCAAAACCGTTGACCGCCGCGATGATCGGCTTGCGGCGGTTGGCCACGCGATCGCTGTCGCTGAACAGGTCGTCGATGTAGATCTGCGGATAGGTCAGCTCGGCCATTTCCTTGATGTCGGCACCGGCGGCGAAGGCTTTTTTTGAACCGGTCAGGACGATGCAGCCGATGTTCGAGTCCGCCTCGAAGCCATCGAGGGCCTGGTTCAGTTCGCTGACGATCTGCGCGTTCAACGCGTTCAGCGCCTGTGGACGGTTGAGGGTGATCAGGCCAACGCGGCCGTGGGTTTCCAGCAAAATCGTTTCGTAGTTCACAGATTCTCTCCTTCTTATAAATTGCGCGAAATGACCATGCGCTGAATATCGCTGGTGCCTTCGTAGATCTGGCAGACCCGCACGTCGCGGTAGATCCGCTCCAGCGGGAAATCGTTGAGGTAACCGTAACCGCCCAGGGTTTGCAGCGCCGAGGAGCATACCTTCTCGGCCATTTCCGAGGCGAACAGTTTGGCCATCGACGCTTCGACCAGGGCCGGTTTGCCGCTGTCGCGCAGGGCGGCGGCGTAGTGAACCATTTGCCGCGCCACGGCGATCTGGGTCGCCATGTCCGCCAGGCGAAAGGCCACGGCCTGGTGCTCGATGATCGGCTTGCCGAAGCTCTGGCGCTCACGGGCGTAGTCGCGCGCCGCTTCGAAGGCGGCACGGGCCATGCCCACCGATTGCGAAGCGATGCCGACGCGACCGCCTTCAAGGTTGGCCAGGGCAATCCTGTAGCCTTCGCCCTCCTCGCCCAAACGGTTGGCCACCGGCACCTTCACGTCTTCGAAGAGGATCTGGCAGGTGTCGGACGCATGCTGGCCGAGCTTGTCTTCGACCCGCGCAACGGTGTAGCCCGGCGAATCGGTCGGCACGATAAAAGCGCTGATGCCGCGTTTGCCCGCGCTCGGATCGGTCACCGCAAACACGATCACCACCCCGGCATTCTGCCCGGAGGTGATGAACTGCTTGCAGCCGTTGAGCACATAGTGATCGCCTTCCAGGCGCGCACGGGTTTTCAGGCCGCTGGCGTCGGAACCGGCCTGGGGTTCGGTCAGGGCGAAAGCGCCGAGCATCGCACCGCTGGCCAGCGGTTTGAGGAAGCGTTCTTTCTGCTCATCGGTGCCGTAGTTGAGGATCGGCACACAGCCCACGGAGTTGTGCACGCTCATGATGGTCGAACAGGCACCATCGCCGGCGGCGATTTCTTCCAGCGCCATGGCGTAGGCCAGGTAACCGGTATCGCATCCGCCCCACTGCTCCGGCACCAGCATGCCGAAGAAGCCCAGCCCGGCCATCTCGCCGATGGCTTCCTTGGGAAAGCGATGCTCACGGTCCCACTCGGCGGCGAACGGTTTGAGCCGTTCCTGGGCAAAATCCCGGGCCATGTCGCGGATTTGTTGTTGGTCGTCATTGGGGATCATGCCAAGTCCTTAAAAATAAATTGCCCCCTGTAGGAGCTGGCGAAGCCTGCGATCTTTTGATTTTTGGCAGTCTTGAAATCGCTAAAAAATCAAGGTCAAAAGATCGCAGCCTGCGGCAGCTCCTACAGGTCTTAATACAGGCATTCCACGGCCATGGCCGTCGCTTCACCGCCGCCGATACAAATCGCCGCAACGCCGCGTTTCAGGCCTTTCTGGCGCAGGGCCGAAAGCAGGGTCACCAGAATCCGCGCACCGGAAGCCCCGATCGGGTGACCGAGGGCGCAAGCGCCGCCGTGCACATTGAGCTTCTCGTGGGGGATCTCCAGATGAGTCATCGCGGCCATGCCGACCACGGCGAAGGCTTCGTTGACTTCCACCAGATCGACGTCATTGAGCGACCAGCCGGTTTTCTTCATCAATTTCTTGATTGCACCGATTGGCGCCACCGGGAACAGGCCCGGGGTGTCGGCGAACGCAGCGTGGCCATGAATCACCGCCAGCGGCTTCAGGCCTTGCTTCTGTGCCTGGGACTGGCGCATCAGCACCAATGCCGCCGCACCGTCGGAGATCGAACTGGAGTTGGCCGCCGTCACTGTACCGCCTTCGCGGAACGCCGGTTTCAACGAAGCGATCTTGTCCAGCCGGGCTTTTGGCGGCTGCTCGTCATTGCTGATCACCACCTGCTCTTTGCCGACCATCACCGTCAGCGGGACGATTTCATCCTTGAAGCTGCCGTCCTTGATCGCCTGCTGCGCGCGGGTGGTCGAGGCAATGGCGAAGGCGTCCTGGGCTTCACGGCTGAAGCTGTTGGTTTCGGCGCACTCTTCGGCGAAAGTTCCCATCAGGCGGCCTTTGTCGTAGGCGTCTTCGAGGCCGTCGAGGAACATCGAGTCCTGCACCCGGCCATGGCCCATGCGGTAGCCGGCACGGGCGCGGTCCAGCAGGTAAGGCGCGTTGGACATGCTTTCCATGCCACCGGCGACCACCACATCGGCACTGCCCGCCACCAGCATGTCATGGGCCAGGATCGCCGCTTCCATGCCGGAACCGCACATCTTGTTCAGGGTGGTGCAGCGAGTCGATTTATCCAGCCCCGCACCCAGCGCCGCCTGACGCGCAGGGGCCTGGCCAAGGCCGGCCGGCAGTACGCAACCGAACAACACCTCGTCGACGGCATCACTGGCAACACCGGCACGTTCGACGGCGGCCTTGATGGCGGCCGCACCGAGTTGCGGCGCGGTCAGGCTTTTCAGCTCGCCCTGGAAACCGCCCATCGGGGTGCGGACGGCGCTGACGATAACAATTGGATCGTTGGACATTGTCATGACAAATCCTCCTTACTTGGCGGCCATGCGCAAGGCTCCGTCGAGACGGATCACCTCGCCATTGAGCATGCTGTTTTCAATAATATGCTTGACCAGCCCGGCATACTCGCCCGGTTTGCCCAAGCGCGGCGGGAATGGCACGCCAGCGGCCAGGGAATCACGGACTTCCTGGGTCATGCCGGCCATCATCGGCGTCTCGAAAATGCCGGGGGCGATCGTCATGACACGGATGCCGAAACGCGCCAGTTCACGGGCCGCCGGCAAGGTCAGGCTGACAATCGCACCCTTGGACGCCGAGTAGGCCGCCTGGCCGATCTGGCCGTCGTAAGCAGCCGCAGACGCGGTGTTGATGATCACGCCGCGCTCGCCGTCGGCATCCGCTTCGGTCTCGGCAATCGCCGCTGCCGCAAGGCGCAGCATATTGAAGCTGCCGATCAGGTTGACGTTGATCACCTGGCTGAAACTGGACAGCGCATGCGGGCCGTTTTTGCCGAGGATCTTCTCCCCGCGCACGATACCGGCGCAGTTGACCAGGCCGTTGAGGCCACCGAAGGCTTTGACCGTGGCTTGAACCGCTGCTTCGGCCGCCGCTTCGTTGCTGATGTCGGCGACAACACTCTGCGCACCAAGGCGCTGGGCCTGGGCCGCAACGGCTTCGGCGTTCATGTCCACCAGCATCACTTTCGCGCCAGCGGCGACCAGCACCTCGGCCGTCGCTGCACCGAGGCCGGAAGCGCCACCGGTAACGATAAAAATCTTGTTCTCGATCTGCATCATTGTTTCCCTGGATTCAAGCTGGAAGGTTCTTCGCCGCAGCCTCTTGAGCCTTGGCGATTTCCTGGTTGCGCAAGATAAAGCGCTGCAATTTGCCGCTTGGGGTTTTCGGCAATTCGCTGACAAATTCGATTTCGCGGGGGTACGAGTGCGTCGCCAGACGCTTGCGCACGTGCTGGCGCAGCTCTTCGGCCAGCTCGGGGGCGGCGCGGTATTGCGCGCTGAGCACGACGAACGCCTTGACCAGTTCGGTGCGCTCCGGATCGGGCTTGCCGACCACGGCGGCCTCGACCACGGCCGGGTGTTCGATCAGCGCACTTTCCACGTCGAACGGGCCAACCCGGTAGCCGGAGGTGGTGATCACGTCATCACTGCGACCGACGAAGCTGATGCTGCCGTCCGGGTTCCACTCGACGGTGTCGCCACTCAGGTAATAGTTGCCGACAAAGGCCTTGGTCGGCCCGCCTTCGTAGCCGGCGAACCAGCACATCGGCGATTGGCTGCGGTCGATCGCCAGGATGCCCGGCTGCCCGATACCCAGCTCCTTGTACTGGTCGTCCAGTACCACGATGCGGTGGCCCGGCGAGGCAAAACCGGCGGCGCCCATGTGAATCGGGTGCTCAAGGCCGTGGTGGTTGCACAGCACCATGCCCAGTTCGGTCTGGCCGTAGTGGTCGTGGATGACCACGTCGAGGTTGTCGGCGAACCAGCGGATCACTTCCGGGTTCAGCGGCTCGCCGGCGCTGCTGACGATACGCAGCTTGCCCTTGATCGACTTGGCGAATTCATCGCCGCCGGCAATCAGCAAGCGATAGGCCGTCGGCGAGCCCGTGAGGTTGCTGATCCCGTACTTGTTGATGACCCGGCAGGTGCTTTCGAGGGTGAACGGGCCATCGTAAAAGGTGATCGGATGGCCCATGGACATCGGCCCCGTGACACCGAAATAAATGCCGTAGGCCCAACCCGGGTCGGCGACGTTCCAGAAGGCGTCTTCCGGGCGCAGATCCACCGCGTCGCGGGTGTAGCTCTGGAATGCAACGATGGCCTTGAGCGGCACCGACAACGCTTTCGACGGGCCGGTGGTGCCCGAGGTGAACATCAGCAGGAACGGATCTTCGCCGGTCAGCAGCACCGGTTCACAGTCGGCGGAGTAGTTGGCCAGTTCGGCCCAGAAACTGAAATCGCCATGCACCAGGCCCTGCCCTTTGGCACCGGTGACGGTCACGATGGTCGGGCAATCGGCGACTTCGGCGAGTTTCGGCCGGTTCACTGCATCGGTCACCACCACTTTGGCGCCAGAGCAGCCCAGGCGGTGCTCGATGGCCTTGGGGCCGAATGCGGTAAACAGCGGTTGATACACCGCACCAATGCGCCAGGTGGCGAACACGGTGATCAACAGTTCGATATTGCGCGGCAACAGGCCGGCGACCTTGTCGCCTTTCTTCACGCCCTGGGCCAGCAGGTAGTTGGCGAAACGCGCGGCCTTGTCCTGCAAGTCGGTGAAGGTGTACGTCGCACCGGTGCCGTCGCGTCCTTCCCAGAACAGCGCGATGCGACCCGGCAAGGCATGCCGGTCACAGCATTCGACACAGGCGTTGAGGGCCGTCAGATCGCCCGCGAGCGCGGCATCGACGGTGTGCTGATAATTGAACTGAGAAGTAGCAGACAAGTAATCGCGCATTGCCAGAATCCCACTGTGTTTTTTATTAGGTTGGGGGGAACCGTAATCAACAGGGAAATACTCGCTCTGCGCGGGTTACCGGGCAATGGTCAAAGTTATCAAGTTGTCTGACTGCTTTGGCCAAAGCCCGCAGGTCATCAGGAAGTGAAGCGCACCCCGGGTTTGGCCCGCTCGTCCACGGTCAGCTCGAACACATCCGGCCGGGCGTAGTGGCCGACCACGTCGTAGTCGTAGCGGGCGCGTACCAGGTCGTCGGTGTCGATCTGTGCGGTGAGTAGCCCGGCACTGTCGCGCAACGGTCCGGCAAGAATGTCGCCCATGGGGCCTACGATTACACTGCCACCGGCAATCAACGGCCGATCCGCCGGCCAGTTGGCGATATCCAGGCCCAAGGCCTGGGGCGATGCCTGGATCTGGCAGGCGCTGACCACGAAGCAGCGCCCTTCATGGGCAATGTGGCGCATGCTGACCTGCCACATATCCCGCTCGTCCACGGTGGGCGCGCACCACACCTCCACACCCTTGGCGTACATCGCCGTGCGCAGCAGCGGCATCATGTTTTCCCAACACACCAGCGCCCCCACGCGCCCGACCTGGCTGTCGATCACCGGCAAGGTCGAGCCATCGCCCTTGCCCCAGATCAGCCGCTCGGTGCCGGTGGGCATCAGCTTGCGGTGTTTGGCCACCAGCCCGGCCTGCGGATCGAAGTACAGCGCGGTGCAGTACAAGGTGCTGCCGGCGCGCTCGATCACGCCGATCACCAGATTGGCTGCGGTGCGTGCGGACAGCGCCGCCAGCGCCTCGGTTTCCACGCCGGGTACATCAATGGCATTGGCAAAATAGCGGGCAAAGGCTTCGCGCCCTTGCGGCAGGCGATAGCCCAATTGCGTACCAAAGCCCTCGCCCTTGGGATAACCGCCCAGCAGCGCTTCCGGCATCACCACCAACCCGGCGCCGGATTCGATGATTGCGTTTTCATAGGACAGGATCTGTTCCAGGGTTTCAGCCTTGCCGCCGGGCAAGGCGCCGATCTGCAGCGCCGCAACGATTGATTTGGGCATCTTGGAAACTCCATTCGCATCAGGTGTTGCTCATTCTCCGGCGCCAGGCAATCATCAATAAAGACCGATTCAATGCTGAATGATATGAACCAAATGAATATCACCGACGTCGACCTCAACCTGCTCAAAGTCTTCGAGGCGCTGCACGAAGAGTCCAGCGCCAGCCGTGCCGCCTTGCGCCTGGGCGTGACGCAATCGGCCGTCAGCGCGGCCTTGCGTCGCTTGCGCGAGCTGTATGGCGATCAGCTATTCGTACGCACCGGACGCGGCCTGGCCCCCTCGCTCAAGGCCAATCAGCTCAAACCGGTGGTCAGCGATGCCCTGAACAAATGCCGGCAGAGCCTGGCGATGGTCGACCCGGCTGCGCAACAGTACGAAGGTCGTTCGGTCACCGTGGGAATGTCGGATGATTTCGAGATTGCCTACGGCCGGCGGCTGATCGAAGAGATCGCCCGTAGTGCACCGAAACTGCGGCTGATTTTCCGCCAGACCCACAGCCAGATCGTCGCCCAGGCGTTGATGGAGCGCAGCATTGACCTGGCGATTAGCGCGGGCGGGTTTGCCGAGCGGCTGCTCAGCCGTCAGGTGCTGGGGGAAGGTGGTTATCTGTGCCTGGCGGACCCGTCGAGCCTGGTCGAGGGTCAGCAGAGCATCGGTCTTGAGGAGTTTGTGGCACGCGAACACATTCTGGTGTCGTCCGGCGGTTTTATCGGGATTACCGACGAGGGTTTGGCGGCGCTGGGGCTCAGTCGACGGGTGTGCGCCTCGACCACGCATTTTGCCGCGTTGCCCCATTTGCTCAAAGGCAGCCGGGCGGTGGCGACCATTCCGGCCCATGCCGCCCAAAGCATCGCTACGCTCTGCGGGCTGGCGCTGCTGCCCTGCCCCCTGGCCTTGCCGCGCTACCCGATCGAACTGGGCTGGCGGACCAGCACCCAGCTCGACCCGGTGCTATTGAAAGTGCGCGAGGCGATCGTCGCGAGCTTCGCCTGACGACCGATGTTATTTGTTGGCCGCCATCAGGCGATTGACTTCACTGCGCACCATGTTGGCGTATTCCGGTGGCGACATGCCATCCAACTCGGCGCGCACCCATTCGGCCCACTTGCCTTTGCGCTTGGCCCGTTCGCCGAACAACCGCGCGGCCTCACCCTTGGCCTTGCCCAGGTTGTTTTGCCAGAGTTCGAACAGACGGGATTTCTCGTCTTCAAGCGCAGCGCGCTCGGCGAGGGGTTTGTCGGCCAGATTGAAGCTCATGGGAATTTCCTGCTGCGTAAAATAGGCGACATCTTACACTGTAGGACGAAAGGTCCTGCGCCGGTTTTTCAGCAAGATGACCTCCCCGGGCAAAATAGCTGCAACTTTTCCGACGACGGCAGACTCCATTGTTCACTGTCCACTTACCTGCAAGGAGTACTTCAATGGCCCGCAAAACCGCCGCGCAAGCCGCCGAAGATCAAATCAAGGATCAAGCCTTCAGCGAACTTCAAACGCTGATCGAAGAATCGGAAAAACTGCTGAAAAGCAGCGCCTCGCTGGTCGGGGAAGAAGCGGAG
This sequence comes from Pseudomonas sp. S2_F07, assembly GCF_054668325.1. NCBI lineage: Bacteria > Pseudomonadati > Pseudomonadota > Gammaproteobacteria > Pseudomonadales > Pseudomonadaceae > Pseudomonas > Pseudomonas sp. S2_F07. The sequence continues at coordinate 501,243 of NZ_CP162758.1, read as the reverse complement.
ACCCTTCGTGGACAGATCGCCCTGAAACTCCAGCAGGCCAGGGATTCGGTGAGCAGCGTGCGCGAGCGCACCCTGCCCGCGGTCGAGGCCACTGAAACCTATATCGGCGGGCATCCATGGCAAACCGTGGCGATTTCCGCCGGGTTTGGTTTGGTGGTGGGATTGTTGTTGGGGCGTCGATAAACACTGGCAAACACTGAACCCTGTGGGAGCGGGCTTGCTCCCACAGGGGGTTGCGGCGTATCTAAAGGATCACTCCCCCGCCAATTCCCGAAGATTCGCCAGCGTCCGGGCATCCAGTTCAATGCCATTGACCTGCGACTTCGCGCGCTGATGATGACGCCGATCCCCCGGCAAACGCTTCAGGCCGACCCCGTGCATTTGCCGCACCAGTTCCTGGCTGCGCTCGGCAAAACTCTGCCCCGCCGCTTTGCCCGGATCGATCACGATAAGCAATTGGCCAGTCCAGGGTGTCTTGGCGCCAGGGTGGTTCTTCCAGTCGAACTCGAAGGAAAAATTGCCGCCGGTCAGTGCCGCCGCGAGCAACTCAACCATCATCGACAACGCCGAGCCCTTGTGCCCGCCGAAAGGCAGCAACGCACCGCCGTCGAGAATCGCCTTCGGGTCCGTGGTCGGCTGGCCGAGGCTGTCCACGCCCATCCCTTCCGGCAAGCGCTCACCCTCGCGGGCGGCAATTTGCACATCGCCGTGGGCAATGGCGCTGGTGGCCAGGTCGAAGACAATCGGCGAGCCATCGGCCCGCGGCGCAGCGAAGGCAATCGGGTTGGTGCCGAACAGCGGCCGGTCGGCACCGTGGGGTACCACGCAGGTCATGCTGTTGACCACGCTCAATGCCACCAGGCCTTCATCGGCGAAGGGTTCGACATCCGGCCACAAGGCCGCGAAATGGTGTGAGTTACGGATCGCCAGCGCCGCGATGCCGGCACTTCGGGCCTTTTGCACCAGTAGTTCGCGTGCCGCCGCCAGGGCCGGTTGCGCAAAACCGTTGTTGGCGTCGACCCGCACAAACCCAGAAGCCACATCTTCGACCACCGGAACCGCCTGGCCATTGACCCAGCCGCTTTGCAGCGTCGAAACATAACCTGGAATCCGGAATACCCCGTGACTGTGCGCGCCGTCGCGTTCGGCCCCGGCGCAGTTTTGCGCCAGCACCCGGGCAACGTCGGCCGAGGTGCCGTGACGCAAAAAAATCTTCTCCAGCAAAGCGCTCAGCGCATCGAATGAAAGGTGGGACGGGACAGCGGTAGAGGCGTGATCGTGTGGCGCAGACATCTGAAGCTCCAGACTGATTATTGGAGGGAACAACAGCGTACAAAGACCCGCCGATTAACAACGCGCGGCGAGCGACCTGTCAACCTTTCGCTCTGGGTCGATCAGAGATATCCCTCTCACGAATGCCCAGGCCCCGTGCGTTATCTATTTACCACCCGTGCCAGCGCACCGGCTTTTAGTGTCGAAGCTCAATCCACAGGCGCCTGTGAGTGGCACCTTGAACGAGACTCGACGATGTCTACACCCGTAACTCCGCTGTTTTTCCCCGAGGCGCTGACATTGCGCGGACGCTGGAAAGAACTTGGCAAAACCCATGGACTGACGCAAAAGGACTTCGAATGGTTCAGCCATATCGAACTGGCCACCCAGGCACTGCGCGATAAGCAGACGCCGCCCATGCTGGTGAAGAACGTGCTGCTGAAAATCCCGGGGCTGGAGCCCGTGGTGCTGGCCGGCAGCTTTGTGTTGACCGCGACACCCGATGACAATGGCCTGATTCTCTACACCCCGTACGCCGGGATAAAAAAGTTCGCCAACCGTACGGCCCTGACCGACCATCTGGTGACGCAACTCAAGGCCGCCAGTGAAGACGACGACCTGCTGGCCTTCATGGCGGTGTCTCAACGCAAGGCCGTGGTGGACGCCGGCGAAATCGTGTTGGACTTTCAACCCATCGACGACGACGTGTTCGAAGACCAGCGCAAGACCCTCTCCACCCATCAGCAACTCAACGACCAGGCCCTGCTCGACGAATTGAAAGTGCTGCCGTCCCTGACCTCGCTGCTCGACACATTGCTGAATCAGAAGCTGGCGGCGTCCTTTCCCGGTCTGGATCAGAGCCAGACCCAAGTGAACTTCTACCAGGCAACAACGCCAGAGAATGCTGACGAAAGCCATCCGGCGCGACGCTGGGTCAACTCCCTTTCCTTGAGTGAGGCCGTCCTCCTGCATTATCGCCATCAGCTTTGGCCGGCCGGACAGTCCCACGAATTTTTGCATCCGGAAAAGTCCCCGGCAAACGCCGACCAGCCACTGTGGGAAGCCGCAGTCACGACAATCTCGCGCCAACTGATCAGCCTGCTGGTCGGGCAGCTCGAAGGCTTCTGGGCTGCACCGAGCGCCGACGGCGCATCCCGTCGAGAGTTCTTCGGCCAGGCCATCGCCGATCAGGCGCGAGTGCAACTGCTGCTCAAGCGCGAAGCCGAGATCATCACCCCGGAGCAAAGCCAGGATTTGCACGCGTTGATCTCTACGGCCAGCCGGACGAACCAGGCAATGACGGTCGAAACCGTTCGCCTGTGGGAGTACAAGGCCAATTATGTGGAGCTGGCCGGCTCACTGATGGTCAGCACCGGCAATGCGTTTCTCTACACGCCCACCGCAGGCCTGCAGGTACTCAAGGACTATAAGGACTTGTGCGATACGGTGCGCAGCAAGTTCAGCGCTGCCGGTCACGAGGATGAACTCTATGGCCTGCTGAGCCTGGACGAGCGTCAGCGTTTCATTGGCTTTGACCAGCCGAATGTGACCGGGGAAGCAATTTCCGGCGAGATCTTCCCCAAGCTCTTCGACGGGATCATCGGCAAGCAACGGCAGAACATGCAATATGCCCTGCAGGTGTTCCGTCACAGTGACGGCACCGTGGACATCCACGCCCTGTTCGACAAAGCGCTGGATATCCGCTCGATGATCAACGAGCGCCTGCTGACGCTGGCTACCGACGGGCGCTGGAGCACGCGGCCCGTGCTATCCGGTGATCAGCATCCCTCCACGGTGCTGGCCCACACGGCGGCCACTTTCGCCAAGTCCTTCAACGACATCGAGACACCGTTCAAGACGGATTTCGCAGCACAACCGGTCGCTGCTCTGGCCCTGCAACGGGTCTATCTGGAAAACATGAAACCCCGCCTGGCCCATGCACTATCCGTTGGCCTGCGTGGCGAGGCCAATATGCGAGTGCTCGGCGCGACACTGCGGGATGCGGATCGGGCCATTGTCGAAACGGTATTCAATCCGGACCGGGCCGACCGGCAGAACCGTCCGGCCCTCAACGGCTTCCGACCCGATGCCTACTCATTGACACTGGAGTGCTCCGGTCAGCGCGATGTCCTGCCCCTGGCCCATTGTCTGCTTTTGACCGAGCGTGGCGGACTCGACCCCTCGCATTCCGGCCGGACAATCCTTTGGACACCCGCCGAGGGCCTGGAAGTCTTTGACAACATCAGTCGCGCAAGGCTGGAGCTGAACAGACGCCTGCTCGAACCGCAACAACGCCTGGCGCTGCTGGAAAACCTGACCCCGGCCCAACGCTTCCTTCACCAACGCTACTCACTGGGACCGTTGCGGCTGATCGAAGGGTCTGTATTGGAACGGGTCGCGCAATCATCCATCGAGCACTTTCTGGCTCGCTGCGAACACGTACGCATTTTCAAGCTGAGCGACACAAAGCGCAAAAAAGCCCTTAAAGACCTGACCACAACGGTGCTTGACACCAACCTGCAACGAGCCAGGTCGATTGCCCTGGCGATCGGCCAGCAGCAATCCCTGCCCGCCTGGCTGGGAATGGCTCCGCTGCAAGACCTGCGACTGCACCTTGAACTGCTGGAGCAATACCGCAACAGCGTTGTTGAGGACAAAGACTATTTGCACGGGATCAAACCCCTCAAGTCGTATGTGCATGAAACACTGAAATCGTTGCTCGCCGACCGCTTCCCGGCAACAACACTGGACCCCGACAAAATTCAAATCACCCCGGACCTGGCGTTGGTCGGCCCTGCCCGGAGCCTCACCGAGTTCGCCTTGCACCACGTCAACATTACGCAAGGCACCGGGTTCAAGGTCGGGTCGGCAACCACGCAAACCCTGCCCGCGGGGCTGGACCAGGCGGCTGTTCGCCAGTTGCTGCTATTACTGAAAATTGCGCAGAACTACGCCAAACATGTCACCGACAACTTGTCGAACAATGCGGCGGACGTGGAACAACGGATCCTGCGCTTCGTCAAGCAACTGCCCTGGCAATTGCTGCAACACGCACACGAACTGAAACTGCAGCAACGGCTGTCCGACAGCGCTTTCGATTTGCTTCGACAAGTATTCGACATGCCGGACGCCATCGCCCGGGCTACCGTAGAAGGTGCGCACGCCATTGCCCGACCACTGGAACTGATCAAGACAACCGGTGCCGCCGCCGTCAAGGCACTGGGCCTGTACCTGATCGGTCCCGGCGAAGGCAAGGCAGGCCCGCAAATCCTCTATGCCCCTTACCACCCCAGTGGCTCACCGTTCGTTGAGTTCGACAATGAGGCCAGCGTTGTCGCGGCGCTCAACACACCGGGGCCATTGCAGGAGATGCTGCTTCGTCGCCTGCCGACCAGTCAGCAAACAGTGTTTCGCAACCTGCTCAAATCCACCGTTGGCCAGTCGAGCGAAATCACCCTGGCGTCCAGCCCCATCAATGGCAACCTGCTGACCCACTTGTTCCATGACAACACCAGGCTGCTGGAGAAGATGCTCGGCAGCCAGGCAAACGCAACCGCTCAGTCTGACTGGGAGGCTGTCAAACATCTGTTCAGCTCCGGCATAGAGCGCATTTCAGGCCTGCTGCCGGGCAAACTCGCGTATGTGCAGTTTCTTTGGAGGGCCTACAAGGACGCCAAAAACTCAGCCGAAGCCCTACAGGACCATCACTGGACGACCGCCTTGCGCGAGTTTATTGCCGGCGCGGCACAAATCGTGTCATTGGGCCGCTTGTCGCTTGAAGGGTGGGCCGAAAGCGCCCAGGCAACCAGCGAAGCCGCTGCTCAACCGGCCGTCCCCGCCGTGATCGCGCAACCCTGGTCGCAAGTCCGGTCGACAGCGCAACTGCGTACCCGGCTGCGACGGTTCGAAACCACCACCGAACTCAAGGACCTGACGAAAAGCAGCACCGACGGCACCTATCTGGAAGCGGGCAGCAAGAAAACCTTCGCCGCCATTGCCGGCAAAGTGTACGGCGTGAACAAGACCGGAGCGGTCTGGCGAATGGTCAAAGGCGAGCAAGAAGGCCCGGTGTTGCTGGCTACACCCGGCAAGCAACTGGTCATCGACCCGGATGCCCACACAGTTCACTTCGGCAAAGCCGTCTCGAAAATGCGCAATCAGTATGTCAACGCCTATGTTGCCAGGGAGGTGCTGAACATCGAGGCCCGGGGAATGGAGGAAATCCGCGCAAGACATCCCGAAAAAGCCCGCATGATCGTGCAGGCCATCGACATGGCTCGCTATTACGCGTTCAACAGCCTGCACAACCTGGTGCAACTCAGGGAACTCGTCCCGGGCACACGGCTCGATACCTTCCTCAAACAGTTCTTTGATGTTGACCTGATCGACAAAGCACTGCTCGACAAAATCAGGCAGGCCGTCGTTCCCATTTGCAACGCGCTGGTCGATCCCGATGAAGACTGGATGAACTCGCAACGTTTTATCGTGGGTTCAAGCCGGGACCCGGAGGACAACCTTGTCGCGTTTGTCGTGGACAAGGATCAACAGCGCAATGTGCATTTCACGGAAAACTTCTTCGATCAACAACTGGACTGGTACAAATCCAGCCTGACTCAGCCCTTCGATGTCGACGGCCACAGTCAGGCCGCGACCCTGATACACGAGTTCGCTCATTTGTTTTCAGGGGCCGTGGACATCGCCTACCTTGAGGCCAGGCTACCGTTCAGCGATCTGGTCGCGTCGGTCACCGGCTATGGCGCAGCAAAGAAACAGTCTCAAGTGGACTTCCAGCGAGAAGCCTTGTCGATGAAAACGCCAAAGGACGAACTGTTCGCACGCTGGAACAGTGGGCGGCAATTATGGGTCAACCTGGACTCCATACCGAGCACTTCCCACATCGGCAAGAAAATTCTGCAACTGACGGGCAGCGAGACCATGGCTAAGGCACGGGAAGCTTTTTTTAACGTGCGGGACTCGAAGTTCCGAACCGATGTCATTTTGCACAATGCCGACTCGGTCGCGTTTTTGATCTGCGAAATGGGCCGGCAACTGGACCCGGTACCGGTCGCTACGCCCCCTACACCCTGATCCTGGCGAAATAACGCGCAGATCCCCGGATCTGTGCGCTATCGCGGTGTTTGATTTGATCTTTTTTTACGCATCCCATGGATACTGCTACCCGAGAGCAGATGTTCCAGAGGCGAAGCGTTGAAAAAAACCACACATTGATAGTTAAATGCCATGACTGATGTTCTCGCAGACTCCCCCCAAGGTTAGAATGCAGGAAACCAGGAAGGGCCAATGACCGACCACACGATCTCGGAAGCCGAATACGACGCCATCACCGATGCCGCTGCGCATTGGTGCATGCGTCTGCACGCCAATGACTGCACCGAGCAAGAGCGCCAGGCGTTCGAGCAATGGCGCAACGCGCATCCGCTCCATGCCATCGAGTACGAAGCGATGCTGGAGATCTGGGATGTCGCTGGCGACCTGCCCCGTCCCGAGCCCGTCGTGCCGCTGGTTCGCCCCAAAGCGGAAAATCCGTGGCGCCGCCTGGCGATCGCAGCGGCGGTCTGCGCCCTGGCGTTGCCGGTGGCCGGTTATGGCGGCTGGCATCTGGGCTGGGTGCCAAACGCGTACCAGCATTTCGAAGCGACCGACAATGTTCGAACGGTCACCTTGAAAGACGGCAGCCAGGTGGAACTGAACCTGGGCAGCGAGCTGACGTACAGCAACTACAAGGATCAGCGGCAAGTCACGCTGGAAAAAGGCGAAGCCTTCTTCAGGGTCAGCCATGACACCCGTCACCCCTTCGTGGTCAAGGCCGCCGAAGGCCGGATTCGCGTGACCGGCACCCAATTCAACGTCTGGATGTATGAAGACCAGGTCAAGGTCAACCTGATCGAGGGTTCGGTACTGGTCAGCAGCAACGCCAACCTGAATGGCGACGGTTTGCACCTCAGCCCGGCGATGCAGGCCAGTTATCGCCACGGCGACTTCACCCCCCGCATCAGCCAGACCTATGACAATGACAGCTCGCTGGCCTGGCGCCAGGGCAAACTGGTGCTCGACGATCTGTCCCTGAGCGATGCGCTGCCCTTGATCAATCGCTACCTCGACAAACCGCTGATGGTGGCCGACAACAGCACCGGCTCGATCCATATCGGCGGCATCTACAACATCAACGAGATCAACGGCCTGGTGAAATCCTTGCCGCGGGTCCTGCCGGTCTACCTGACCCGCAATCAGAACGGCAATCTGGTGGTCAACGCGATTCCGCAAACCTCTCCGAAAAGCTGAAAAGGCCGCCACCCCTTGCGGGGTGCGGCCTTCAGTGTTCATGCAGAACTTCTGTTCCTTACTGCGCGGCCACCTTGGCATCCTGCCGACGGATCGTCTGCACCTGATAGTCCGGATCGGACAGGATCTGTTGCTCGGTGAAAGGCAGCACGCTCCATTGCTTTCTCGAAAAGGCCTGCGTCTGGTCCCGTGAATATTTCGACGCCGGGTCGCTGGACAACGAGAACGCCAGCAGCCCTTTGGCCTGCGGTCCGTTTTCGTCGAAGGTCACCACCTGCAGGTAACTCGTACCGCTGACCACCTCGCGCTTGCCATCGCTGCGCGGCACGCTCTGGATGGCGTTGTAGACCCCCAGTGCACCCGGTCCGCCGTGGATTGGCGTCTGTTGCCCGCCGCTGCTGACCACCTGGATATCGCCCCAACGGCTGTCGGGTTTCAGGCCTGCCGCCTTGACCTGATCGACAGATGCCCGCATCGCGTCGCGCAGTGCCTGTGCAACTGGTGGCCGTTCAACCGCCAAGCCGCGCGGGGTATGTTGTGGATCCTGCGGATCGAATGCCACGCGCCATAGGTCCGGCACTGGTTCCAAAGCCTCCATGACATTCTGGAAGTGCACAAAGCCCAGGCCGCTGCCCAGGTTGGCCTTGCGGTCCCAGGCCTTGAGGCTGGCGCACAGTGGCGCGAGGGTTTTGGCATCGGCACCGAGATCCGCCACGCAGAATTGCAGCAGGTCCGCCATCACCTGATCCGCCTGATAAACCTGATCGTCCATGACCATGCGTTGCAAGTCCGCTGCCCCGACCTTGCCGGCCTTGGCCAGCGCGCTCAAACGATCGAGGGCAAAGCGTGAACGCAGCCCCAATGGCTGGCTGTCCTGGCTGATCAACGGCGAATAGCCGGTCAGCGGTTGCGCCGGGTTGGCCAGCCATGCCGAGTCGTTGGAGTGCTGGACAAAATCCTTGCGCAGCAATTGCGGTAACTTGTCCGCTGCATAGATGCCCTGCTGTGGCGCCTGCGGGTCGATGTCCCAGGCACAGGCGCTGTTGGAGCCGTCGAGAATGATCATCTGCAAGCCAACGCGCGGATCGCTGCACTGCGCCAGCTTGTCGAGGCTGACGTTAGGCACCACCGACAGATTCATGTACAGCGTCTGCCCCTGATCGTCCGCCGCCAGGGTGTTGACCCACGGAATGCCCTGGATCTTGTGCACCGAGGCCTGGAAATCCTCGAGGCTTTCAGCGCGATTCATTGCGTACCACTGCTGCAGAACGCGGTCGTTGTCCAGATTGGCGTCACGCAGGCTGTAGGCGTACTGGTGGTCCCAATCCAGTTTTCCCGGCCATTGCACCACCGGACCGAATTTCGAGCTGTAGACCTCGTGGGGAATCGCCCGGACCTGCCCATCCGCCTGCCTGATGTTGACGGTCACGGTCTGCTTGTCCATCGGCAAGGACTGGCCGTCGAGCAGGTAACGGGTCGAATCCTTGGGGTCCAGTTGCAGGCGATACAGCGTGAAATGCCGGGAAGAATCCACGGTGTGGGTCCAGGCCAGATGTTGATTGAAACCGATGTTGATCACCGGCAGACCGGGTAACGCCGCGCCCATCACGTCCAGTTTGCCGGGTATGGTCAGGTGCATCTGATAAAAGCGCATGCCGCCCACCCACGGAAAGTGCGGATTGGCCAGCAACATGCCGCGTCCGTTGAAGGAGCGCTCGCTGCCAACCGCGACGGCATTGCTGCCCCGGTCCAGAGCGAAGCGCTGCATCCGCGTGGCGGCCACCTGGAACGCTACCTGTGCACTCGACGCCTGGGCCACTGCGTTGGGTGGCGTGGCACCGGCCAGGGCTTCGGCAAACTGGCCGACGCCACCTTCGACCAACAGGCGCCGGGTCAGCTTGACCAGATCCGAGGGGGTGATCTCGCGCACCCAATCGCCCTGACACTGCAGCGGTAAACCCTGGGCCCGACGCTCGCTCAAGGAGCGGTTGTACCCCGCCACATAGCCTTCGACCAGTTCACGCACTTCGGGGGTTTGGGCCTGCCAGAAACCGGCGACGGCTTGCGGGGTGTTCAGCCAGGTGAAAAACACATCGCTGACCAGGTTCTCCCGCTCTTCGACGGTGAACTGATCCGGCCCGAAGTACCGCGAACGTTCGCCGTTGACGGTCGTGATTTCGTTGGCCAGCAGGCACAGGTTGTCCTGGGCGTAGGCATAGCCGATGCCGTAGCCGAGCCCGCGCTCGTTGTCGGCGCGGATGTGTGGCACGCCAAAACCGGTTCGGCGGATATCCGCGCTCGTTTGCGCGGGCGTAGCGCTCGCGCTTGCCGCAAGGCTCAACCCCAGGCTCAACCCCAGAACCACACCCGCCAGGCTCAACCTGGTTAACTGGCTGGAAATAATCACGCTCGCTCCTGATCGAAAAAACGATGGCCACGGTTGCGCATATCCACGCACGCCGTGCCTCCCTGTAGGGACGAAGCTCACCACAAAAATTTAGGGATTTACTGTGCAACGACCCATGGTCTGACAGGTTGATCACGCGATGGCGACAAAATTTCTACATTCGAACCTTCATGATTCGGGCTGCTCATACGTCTAGTCCTGTAAGAGCGCCCATTTTTTTCTTGATCAGGCTCTGAAAGGAGTTTTGCAATGTACAACTCGCAACTGCCAACGGACGGTAGCAACGCGCCAAAGGGTACTTCCATGGGAGTCGGCGTATTCGAGCCGCGTACCGATCGTCACGGCAACGAGCGGATCCGGATCCTGCTCAAAAGCTTTGGCCTTCGAACCAGCCTGATCCGCCTGAAAGTCATCGACGCCCTGCTGACGGCCGCCGAAAACGACCGCAGCCTTGGCGTGCGCGGCGTGCACAGCCAATTGCTGGACCTGGATATTCCCCTGTCCTTTCTCAGCGTGCGTGAAGTGCTAAAGCGCTTGTGCAGCGAAGGCGTGATTGTCCTCAACCCCGACAAAAGCTACAGCCTGCATCCCCAGGCTGCCGCCATTTTGCGCAACCGATGATCGACTGATCAGGGCTTGACCTTGCGGCGCATCACGCCATTGATGACCACCACGACCACCGCCACGCCAATGGCGATGTACTGGAACAGTTTTTCGCTGATGACGCCGGTATTCTGCAACCAGGAAAGGCCAAACATGATCCCCAGCACCACCAGGGAGATCAGAATCGAGTATTTCAAACGTTGCGACTGAGTCATTGCGGGTTCCTGAATCTGAAATTGTATCCGGTTTGTATCGACATGCATGCCAAGCGCTTACCCGGTTTCGGGGATAAGCCGCTACAAGCGGGGTCCCATGTTACAGCCGATGAAGAGTTTTAGCTTCATTGCGGCGATAACCATGAGGGCTTTCAAATGTTGCGTCGAATCACACTGCTGATTCCCCTGCTTGCCATCCTGACCCTATGACAACCATGGCGGACCAGGTTACTACCAGCTTCGTTAACCACTACTCAATGCCCTGAATCCTTGCGGTAAAAGTCATTGCCCGGCTGGGCACACAGTTCCACCAGCCAATCGACAAACACACGCACCCGCCGGGACAACTGGCGGTGCGGCGGATAAAGCGCCGTCATCGGCATGCCCGGTGGCGGCACTTCCCTCAGTACTTCACACAAACGCCCCTCCTGCAGTTGCCGCGCCACGTGATAGTACGGCGTCTGCACCAGGCCATATCCGGCCTCGCACGCAGCCAGATAGCCATCGGCACTGTTGACCGCCACCTGCTTGGGCAGGTCGACCGACCGCACCTGGCCATCCACGACAAACTCCAGTCCATAGCGTTTGCCACTGTTACTGGAGACGTACTCGACCATCCGGTGGCCGCGCAGGTCATCCAGCGTATGGGGCGCTGCGTGCCGCTGCAGATAGTCGGGGCTGGCACAGGTTACCTGATCCAAGACCACCAGGGGCCGCGCCACCAGCGAGTCGTCCAGCGGCGAACCACCGCGCAGCACACAATCGACACCTTCGCGTATCAGGTCCACCGGGCGGTCATTCAGGCCGATTTCCAGCTCGATCAACGGATAGCGGGCGGTGAACTGCGGCAGTGCCGGAATCACAATCAGGCGCCCCACGCCCGCCGGCATATCCACCCGTAACAAGCCCTTGGGATTGTGGCGTGCGGCACTGAACACCGCTTCGGTCTCTTCCAGGTCTGCCAGCAAGCGCACGCAACGCGGGTAATAGGCCGCGCCATCGAGCGTCAGGCTGATCTGCCGCGTGGTGCGTTGCAGCAGTTGCACCCCAAGATGCGCCTCCAGTTGTTTGATCAGGATGGTGACCGAGGCCCGGGGCAATTGCAGGCTGTCGGCGGCCTTGGCAAAGCCGCCCAACTCGACGATCCGGGTAAAAACGCGCATGGCGTTGAAACGGTCCATTGCTGGCTCCACCGGCTGATTATTTAGATTTTACGAATAGTGATAGCCGTTTTAGCCGGTTTATCTTGTTTCTGTCGAGGCGAACAATGGCGATTCACTTCACAGGGAGCTGATTTCATGCACACACGTCAATTGGGAAAAAACGGTCCGCAGGTATCGGCCATCGGCCTGGGCTGCATGGGCATGACCGACTTCTACACCACCGGCACGGACACCCGCGAAGCAACGGCCACCTTGCATCGCGCGCTGGAACTGGGGGTCAACCTGCTCGATACCGCCGACATGTACGGTCCGCACACCAATGAAGAACTGATCGGCAAGGCCATCGCCGGCAAGCGTGACCAGGTGTTCCTGGCCAGCAAGTTCGGGATCGTCCGCGACCCGGCCAACCCCACTGCCCGGGGCGTCAACGGCCGGCCGGAATACATTCGCCAGTCCATCGATGGCAGCTTGAAGCGCCTGGGCGTGGACACCCTCGACCTGTATTACCAACACCGAATCGACCCGCAGGTGGCCATCGAAGAAACCGTCGGTGCCATGGCCGAACTGGTCAGTGCCGGCAAGGTGCGTTACCTGGGATTGAGCGAGGCCTCGGCGGCGACCCTGGAACGAGCGCACAAGGTTCACCCGATCAGTGCGTTGCAAAGTGAGTATTCGTTGTGGAGCCGTGATCAGGAAGAAAACGCTTGCCTGGCAACCTGCCAGCGCCTGGGCGTCGCCTTTGTGCCCTATAGCCCGTTGGGCCGAGGGTTTCTGACCGGCGCATTGAAAAGCCCGGATGATTTCGCGGCCGACGATTATCGTCGTTTCAGCCCGCGCTTCCAGGGCGAAAACTTCGCGAAAAACCTGCTGCTGGTGCAACAGGTACAAGCGCTGGCGGCAGAAAAAGGCGTGACGGCGGGCCAACTGGCGCTGGCGTGGGTGCTGGCCCAGGGTGACTACCTGATTCCGATTCCGGGCACCAAGCAACGTAAATACCTGGAAGAAAACGTGGCCGCACTGGAGGTGACGCTGAGTGGCGAAGAACTGCACGCGCTGGAAGCGATCTTTGCGGCCAATGCCACCGCAGGCCTGCGTTATCCGGAAGAAGTCATGAAACTGCTCGACCGCTAAGGGTTGCCGGCCCGTTCGATGAACCGGGCGGGCCGTGCAACATGGCGTCAGGCCTCGTCCGAGAGAACTCTGCCTGGCCTCACCATGGGGCCGTTGTTCTTGCCGTAGGTTTCCAGGTTTTGCAGCACATAGATCGCTTTTTTGAACTCGGGAACCAGGTAGTTGGCGTACTTGTTACCCTTCAAATTATTGTTCTGAATGTTCTCCAGTTGCGTGGCGAAATATTCCAGCGCATTGAACTTGGCGTCAGGGTCCTTGATACCAAACCGGTCGAACTTGTCACCGGCATTGCTCAGTGTGACCGCTGTTACATCGCTGATCAGGCCACGCTCTTTCAGCATGACACTGAGAGCACCCATGGACTTGACAGAAATATCAGTGGGGTCAAAACCCTTCATCTGTTTGCGCAATTTCATCTTGTCCATCTTGACTGTATCCAGCTCAACCGGATTGTTGCCCACCAGGTCAAGCATCTGCCTGACCTTGACGCTCTGGGGAACAGGCTTTGATCTGCTGGCGGCATCTCGAACCAATAGACCCGCTTTCGCGGTCCAGTTGCCGGTATATCCGATCGTCATTGAAAACTCCTTGTTTGACCAAGTTGGGTGGCCAAAAGTATCGGCCGAAGCACTGAGGCAACCAAACTTTAATTCAGAGCCTTAACAATTCTCATACAATTAAGATACATACTGTAAAACTTCTTGTTTATTTGAACTTATCGCCCTGACGAATGTTCTTTCAGACTTTTCTTACATATCGGCTAGTTGGATTTCATCAGCACCGATACTTACCCTCGAATCTCAATCTGACAATTTTGTAATGTGCCCCTCATCTGCCTGACAGCATTGACCTACCATCATCGAACGGCAGATCTTTGTAGTAATTGGAAACACTCCTTGAATGCCTGACCGGATAAAATGGTCAGAATGCGTTTTTTTGCCCGTTACCCGAGACGAATCCCATGCGAAACCCTCTGCGCCTGATCGCCCTGAGCGCCCTGTTGATGTCTTCACTGGCCCAGGCCGCCGACCTCATTCCAATCGAGGTTCACCGCGACGCCAATTGTGGTTGCTGCAAAAAATGGATCACCCACCTGGAGGCCAATGGCTTCAAGGTCGAAGACCACGTCGAAACCAATATGAGCGAGTTCAAGCAACAGCACGGCGTGCCGCCGCGCCTGGCGTCGTGCCACACCGCGTTGATCAACGGCAAATTCGTTGAAGGTCATGTCCCGGCCGACCAGGTCCTGGCCTTGAGCAAGCGCGACGATCTGCTGGGGGTCGCGGCCCCCGGCATGCCCATGGGCTCGCCCGGCATGGAAATGGACGGCATGAGCGATGCCTATCAGGTCATCGGCCTGAAAAAAGACGGCACTGACGTGGTGGTTGCGGACTACCCCGCCCATTGATGTCGGGCGCGTACCTCGGGCTGTTTTTCGCGGCATTCGGTGCCGCCACGCTGCTGCCGTTGCAATCCGAAGCGGTGCTGGTCGGCCTGCTGCTCAGCGATCGGTACTGGCCCTGGGCACTGCTGGCGGTGGCAACGTTCGGCAACGTTCTGGGCTCGCTGCTTAACTGGTGGCTGGGGCGCGGGATCGAGCGGTTCCGTGACCGACGCTGGTTTCCGGTGAGCCCCCGGCACCTGGAAAAAGCCCGGCTTCATTACCAACGCTATGGCCATTGGTCATTGCTGCTCAGTTGGCTGCCGGTGATCGGCGATCCGCTGACGCTGGTCGCCGGGGTCATGCGCGAGCCGCTGGGGCGTTTCCTGCTGATCGTCACCCTGGCCAAGGGTGCCCGTTACGGCGTGCTGGCCATGGCGACTTTGGGCTGGATGGGTTGAACCATCAAGGGCGGCGGTTGCCTGTGTTTAATGCCGCCCTAATCGAATCGATCCAGCATCGGCGGATTTACCATGGAGCCCTTTCATGTCACGCCCCTTCTCCTGCTGGTTGCCCAGCCTTTTACTGACCGCCGCCCTGCCCGTCATCGCCCACGCCGAAGGACCGGGATACGGTCCCGAGTTGCAAGGTTTCGACTACCCCTACACCCTCAAGCACTTCGCCTTTGAATCCCAGGGCCAATCCCTGCAAATGGGTTACATGGATGTCGCCGCCCACGGCAAGCCCAATGGTCGCAGCGTGGTGCTGATGCACGGCAAGAATTTCTGCGGCGCCACCTGGGGCAGTTCGATCAAAGCCCTCAGCGACGCTGGCTACCGGGTCATAGCCCCGGACCAGATCGGCTTCTGCACCTCCAGCAAACCGGCGCACTATCAGTACAGCTTCCAGCAACTGGCGATGAACACCCAGCAATTGCTCAAGGCCCTGGGCATCCAGCAAGCCACCCTGCTGGGGCATTCCACCGGCGGCATGCTCGCCACTCGCTATGCCTTGCAATACCCCGAACAGGTCGAGCAACTGGCGCTGGTCAACCCCATCGGCCTGGAAGACTGGAAAGCCCTCGGCGTGCCCTATCGCACGGTGGATCAATGGTACGAGCGCGAACTCAAGCTCAGCGCCGAGGGTATCCGCAACTACGAACGCACCACCTATTACGGCGGCCGCTGGAAGCCGGAATTCGATCGCTGGGTCGACATGCTCGCCGGCCTGAACAAAGGCCCGGGGCATACCCAAGTCGCGTGGAACTCGGCGCTGATCTACGACATGATCTTCACCCAACCGGTGTACTACGAATTCCACAATCTGAAGATGCCGACCCTGCTGTTGATCGGTACGTCCGACACCACCGCCATCGGCAATGACATCGCCCCGCCCGAAGTCAAGGCGAAGATCGGGCACTACGACGTCCTCGGCAAACAAGTGGCCAAGATGATTCCCCGGTCCACGCTGGTCGAGTTCCCTGGCATGGGCCACGCGCCACAGATGGAAGAACCGGCACAATTCCACCAGGCCCTGCTCGCTTGGCTGAACAAGACCAACCCCGTGCGTTGAAGAGGAAAGGCTCCCACAACGAATAATTGTTCATGCTGCGGTGTTCTCATCACATCAACCTTGCACTGCGCCTGGCCAGGCGCGATCTGATCCGAACCCCGTGAACCTGTGGAGCAATGCCCATGAATATTCGCTTTGCTGTTCTGATGCCCCCTCTGTTGCTGGCCATCGGGTTGTCCGGCTCCCTCGCCCTGGCCAACGGCGGTGGCGGCGACGACGACGCACCCATCAGGCCCAACTGCCCCAAAGGCCAGGTGTTCGATAGCAAATCCCAGCGTTGCGTGCGGCAGACCAGCAGCCTGGTACCGGACGAAGACCGCACCAACTATGCCTATCGACTGGCCAAGGACGGGCGTTATGAAGAAGCCCTGGCCCTGCTCGACACGCTGAAACAGCCAAACACGGCAAAAGCGTTGAACTATCGCGGCTACGCCACGCGTAAACTGGGACGTACCGACGAAGGCATCGGCTATTACCTGCAATCGGTGAAACTCGACCCGCAGTACGCGCAGGTCCGCGAGTATCTCGGTGAGGCCTATGTGGTCAAAGGCCGGCTGGATCTTGCCCAGGAGCAACTGCGACAGATCGAATCCATCTGTGGCAGCACTCAATGCGAGGAGTATCAGGACCTGGCCGAAGCCATCAACGGCTCATCGAAAACCTGACAACCCGAGCGGACGGAGGTCGCCATCGCCAGCGATCAGGCAATACGAACGGAACTGAACCAGCATCTGGCGCGTTTATGGCGTTACGGCCTGCTGTTGTCCCGGCAACGGCATGTCGCCGATGACCTGGTGCAAGCCACCTGCGTGCGGGCGCTGGAACGGGCCGGGCAATACGTGCCGGGAACGCGCATGGACCGGTGGCTGCTGAGCATTCTGCATTCGATCTGGCTCAATGAAGTCCGCGCCCGACGGGTGCGCCAGGGTCAGGGTCAGGTAGACGCCGATCAGGCCTTGTCGTTCGATGGTGAATCCGTGGCCCAGACCCACGTGCTGGCGGCACAGGTCATCCGCCGCGTCGATGCGTTGCCCGAGGCCCAGCGCGAAACGGTGTTTCTCGCCTATGTCGAAGGCTTGTCCTACCGCGAAGTCGCCGAGGTGCTGCAAGTGCCCATCGGCACGGTCATGAGCCGCCTGGCCACCGCTCGGGCGAAACTGGCCGAATACCCACCGTTGCACACGGTGCCCACCCCTAACCGAGGAGAACATTGATGAACACGATACCCTCGGACGAACAACTGGTGGCTTACCTCGATAACCAACTCGATACCGAGCAGCGCGCGCGCATCGACGCGGCCATCAATGCCGACCCGATGCTCGGCCTGCGCCTGCAATGGCTGGATCGCAGCAGCCTGCCGTTCAAGGACGCCTATGATGAACTGGCCCGACAGGCGCCGGTGGATCGCCTGCAAGCCATGCTCGCCACGCTGCCCTCACCCGCCCGTCCCGGGCTCAGTCGACGCTGGTTCCTGGCCGCCGCGGCCGGGCTGTTGGCTGGCGGTGTATTGGCGGACCGCTTGTTCCTCGGCTGGCAAGCGAGCCGGCAGACACATAACTGGCGCGGCCTGGTGGCCGATTACATGGCGCTCTACGTACCGGAAACCCTGGATCACTTGCCCGGCGATGAAGCCGCGCAACGGGCACAACTGCGCACCATCGATGCGCGCCTGGGCCTCAACCTCGCGTCGGCAAAACTGAGCCTGCCCCGTGCCGAATTCAAGCGCGCGCAAATCCTCGAGTACGACGGTGCGCCCATCGCCCAGATCACCTACCTCGATCCGGCGCACGGCCCCATGGCCCTGTGCGTCACCCGCTCCAACAGCGGCAGCCGCCATTTCGCCCGGGAACAGCGACGCGAACTGAACATCGTGTATTGGGCCGATATGGAACACGCCTGGATGCTGATCGGGCATCAGCCGATGGCGGACCTGGAGGAAATGGCGAAGACGTTGCGCGAGCGCCTGAGTACCTGAGAAACCCCGGTTCAACGCAGGCGCTGCGCCAGCGCCTGCCAAGCGCGTCAGGCCGACGCCGGCAACCACAAGCGAAACCGCGCTCCGCCCAGGGGCGAGGCTTCCACCGTCAGCGTCCCGCCCTGGGCTTCCAGTGCGCGGCGGCTGATCGCCAGTCCCAGGCCGAAACCACCCGTGGCGCGGTCGCGGCTGCGGTCGAGACGGTAGAAGGGTTCGAAGATCCGCTCGCGCTCGTCATCCGGAATGCCGATGCCGTCATCGTCGACCCAGATTTCACAACCGCCGGCATAGGCCTGCACACCGATCTGAATACGCTTCTCGCAATAGCGCATGGCATTGCGCAGCAGGTTTTGCAAGGCACGGGCAGTCAGGCGCGGGTCCAGGCTGAAGCGTTCGAACTGGCCGTGGAGCAGCACGTCGATGACGATTTCCGGGGATTGCTGTTCTTCGTCGACGCTGCCGAGAATGCTGTCGATGAATTCATCCAGCGAGACTTCGACCTGCTCCGGTAGCCGCGCCGGGTTTTGCAGGCGGCTGTAGGACAGCAGCTCCAGCACCAATTCATCGAGTTCTCGAATGTGCGCCACCAGGCTTTGCAGGCGCTCGCGACTGGCCGCCGGCAAGTCGTCGGACAGGGCCAGCGCCAGGCCGAAATCCAGGCGCGTCAGCGGCGTGCGCAATTCGTGAGACACCGCATTGAGCAAGTCCCGCTGTTGGTTGAGCAAGTTCTCGATGTCGCCGGCCATGGTGTCGAACACACTGGCCAGGCTGCCGATGTTGGAACTCGGGGAGATTTGCGTGCGCTCGCCCAGGTGGCCCTTGCCAAAGCGTTCGGCGGCGCCCTTGAGGCGTTCCAGGTCACGCCAGTGCGGGCGCAGCCACAGCAACAGGCACGCGAGCATGGTCGCGCCGATCAGGACGTTGATGCTCCAGTACAACAGGTTGACGTCCAGCGGGTCCGGTGGCACGACCATTTGCACCACGGTGCGCTCATTGAGCGGCGCGACCGCCAGCGTGCGCCAGCCCCAGTCGCCCACGCGCACGATGTTCTCGCCGCGGCGCAAGCGCTGCTGTTCATCAGGGGTCAGGCTGCTGTCGTCATTGCCGCTGAGCACGATGTGCAGAGGAGAGAAGTCCTTGTCCATTTCAGCGGCCAGGGCCGGCCACTGTTCGGCCGGGACCCCGTGGAACTGTTTGACGATCAGCGTTTGCAGCCCACGGGAATAATCGAGGTTGTAGGTGACAAAGCGCTCCTGGAACACCTTGACCACCAGGTCCGGCACCAGATAGATCGCCGCGCTGAACGAGACGATGGTCACCAGGTACAAACGAAAGAGGATTCTGAACATCGGCTCAGCATTCCCACTCGGATCGACTGAACAGGTAACCCTTGCCCCACACGGTCTTGATCTTGCGCGCCTCGCCGGCGTGGTCGTCGAACTTGCGCCGCAGCTTGGAAATCGCCACGTCCACCGAACGGTCGGTGCCGTTGAATTCGATACCGCGCAGGCGTTGCAGGATCTGGTCGCGGCTCAACACTTCGCCGGCGTGCCGGGCCAGCACCACCAGCAGGTTGTACTCGCCGCTGGACAGCTCCACCAACTGCTCGCGCCAGGTCACGGTGCGCTCGGACAAGTCGATGCACAGGTTGCCCATCAGAATGCGGTCGTTGGCGGTCTGCGGTTCGCTGAGGCTGCTGCGGCGCAGCAACGTCCGCACCCGGGCCAGCAGCACCCGCGGCTCGCAAGGTTTGGTGACGTAGTCGTCGGCCCCCATTTCCAGGCCCAGGACCTGGTCGTGGCTGTCGTCGCGGGCGGTGAGCATCAGGATCGGCAAGGTCGCCGAATCGGCGCGCAGCAGGCGACAGACTTGCAAGCCGTCGAGGCCGGGCAGCATCAGGTCGAGGATCACCAGGTCCGGCGGATTGAGCCGCGCACGTTCGCGCACATGGTCACCGCGACCGATCACGCTGACGGAATAACCGTTGCGTTCCAGGTAGCTGGCAATCAGTTCGGCGAGGGCGGTGTCGTCTTCGACCAGGAGGATGTTGGGCATGGGGTGTTTCCAGAAAGTGCTGTGGCGCCAGATACGCCGCCATCGCGAGCAAGCTCGCTCCCACAGTGGCCGGTGGTGTTCACAACATTTGTGTTCACATCAAATCCCTGTGGGAGCGAGCTTGCTCGCGATAGCAATCTATCAAGCGCAATAGAAATCAAGGACTGAAGGATATACGCCCTCACTCGTCCCTGAGTAAAACCCTTACACAATTTCACACAGCACCAACAAAGCTTCACCGCTACCCTCGCCTTCGCCCAGTAGGATGCTGGGTGTCTTTATTGGGGTATTACATGTCGAAAAATCTGCTTGCCAGGCTCAGCCTGATTGCACTGGCGTTGACACTGGCCGCGTGTGACAAGTCCTCGAATGCCGAGGAACAGGCGCCGCTGGCCACGGTTCGCGTCGAAACCATCGAGGCGCGGCCACTGACCATCAGCAGTGAACTGAGCGGGCGGATTGCCGCGCCGCGCATGGCCGAAGTGCGTGCCCGCGTGGCTGGCGTGGTCTTGCAGCGCACCTTCCGTGAAGGTAGCGACGTGAAACAGGGCGATGTGTTGTTCCGCATCGACCCGGCGCCGTTCAAGGCCGACCTGGACAGCGCCGAAGCCGTACTGCGCAAGGCCGAGGCCAATGCGTTCCAGGCCCGGTTGCAGGAACAACGCTACGCCCAGTTGATCGATGACAAGGCCATCAGCGGTCAGGAGTATGACAACGCACGCGCCAACGCACGGCAGACCGCCGCCGAAGTCGCCGCCAGTAAAGCCGCTGTGGAGCGGGCGAAACTGAACCTCGGTTACGCCACCGTCACCGCACCGATTTCCGGGCGCATCGGCCGTGCATTGGTCACCGAAGGCGCGCTGGTCGGGCAGAACGAAACCACGCCGCTGGCGCTGATCCAGCAACTGAACCCGATTCATGCCGACCTGACCCAGTCCACCCGCGAACTCAACGAACTGCGCCGCGCCTTCCGTTCCGGCCAGTTGCAGCAGGTCGGCCAGGACCAGGCCAAGGCCACGCTGATTCAGGATGACGGCAGCCTCTACCCGCTACCGGGCAAACTGCTGTTCAGCGACATCACCGTCGACCCGGGCACCGGCCAGATCATCCTGCGCAGCGAGTTCCCCAACCCCGACCTCGACTTGCTGCCCGGCAGTTTCGTGCGCGTACGCCTGGAACAAGCGGTCAACCAGCAAGGCATCAGCGTGCCGCAACGGGCCATCCAGCGCGACAGCGCCGGCATCGCCCAGGTGCTGCTGCTCGACGCCGAACAGCGGGTCGGGCAGCAACCGGTCGAACTGGGCACCGTGCAGAACGATCGCTGGATCGTCACCGGCGGCCTGAAGGCAGGTGACCGCATCGTCATCGAGGGCCTGCAGCACGCCCGCCCCGGCGAGAAAGTGCAGATCGACGACACCCCTCTTCCCCTTGCCCAGGCGACTGGTCAGTAAGCAGGACGCTTCTTTATGCCGCAGTTCTTTATCGACCGCCCGGTGTTCGCCTGGGTGGTTGCCCTGTTCATCCTGCTGGCCGGTGCGCTGGCCATTCCGCAACTGCCGGTGGCGCAATACCCGGATGTTGCGCCGCCACAAATCGAAATCTACGCCGTGTACCCGGGCGCTTCGGCGCAAACCGTGGACGAGAGCGTGGTCAGCCTGATCGAGGAAGAACTCAACGGCGCCGATCACCTGTTGTATTTCGAATCCCAGAGCAGCCTGGGCAGCGCCACCATCAAGGCCACCTTCCAGCCGGGCACCAACCCGGAACTGGCCCAGGTGGATGTGCAGAATCGCCTCAAAGCCGTGGAATCACGGCTGCCGCAAGCGGTGATCCAGCAGGGTTTGCAGGTGGAGAAAGTCTCCTCCGGCTTCCTGCTGTTGATCACCCTGACGTCCAGCGACGGCAAGCTCGACGACGTGGCGCTCAGCGATTACCTGGCGCGCAACGTGATGAATGAGGTCAAGCGTCTGGATGGCGTCGGCAAGGCTCAGCTGTACGGCGCCGAGCGGGCGATGCGGATCTGGATCGACCCGCGGAAACTGCTCGCCTTCAACCTGACGCCGGCGGACGTCAACACCGCCATCGTCGCGCAAAACGCCCAGGTGTCGGCGGGCAGCATCGGCGACCTGCCGACCCGCACCACTCAGGAAATCACCGCGACCATTCTGGTCAAGGGGCAGTTGTCGACCCCCGAAGAGTTTGCCGACATCGTCCTCAAGGCCAACCCGGACGGCTCGACCGTGCGCATCAGCGATGTGGCGCGGGTCGAGATCGGCAGCCAGGAATACCAGTTTTCCACGCGCCTGAACGGCAAGCCGTCCACTGCCGTTGCCGTGCAGCTGTCGCCCGGCGCCAACGCACTGAATACCGCGACCCTGGTGCGGGCGAAGATGGATGAACTCAAGCGCTACTTCCCGGCGAACGTCGAGTATTCGATACCGTACGACACCTCGCCTTTCGTCAAGGTTTCGATCACCAAGGTGGTCTACACCCTCTTTGAGGCGATGTTGCTGGTGTTCGCGGTGATGTTCCTGTTCCTGCAGAACATCCGCTACACGCTGATTCCGACCCTGGTGGTGCCAGTGGCGTTGATGGGCACCTTTGCGACGATGCTGGCGCTCGGGTTTTCGATCAACGTGCTGACCATGTTCGGCATGGTGCTGGCCATCGGCATTCTGGTCGACGACGCCATCGTGGTGGTGGAGAACGTCGAGCGGATCATGGCCACCGAAGGCCTTTCGCCCAAGGAAGCCACGCGCAAGGCCATGCAGCAGATCACCGGGGCCATCATCGGCATCACCCTGGTGCTGGTCGCGGTGTTCATTCCGATGGCGTTCATGCAGGGCTCGGTCGGGGTGATCTACCAGCAGTTCTCACTGTCGATGGCCACCTCGATCCTGTTCTCGGCCTTCCTCGCCCTGACCTTGACCCCGGCCCTGTGCGCGACGTTGCTCAAGCCGATTGCCAAAGGCGAGCACCATGAAAAGACCGGGTTCTTCGGCTGGTTCAACCGTCGCTTCGAGCAACTGACCGACCGTTACCAGGGCTGGGTGGCCTACGCGTTGAAACGTACCGGGCGCTACTTGCTGATCTACGGCGTGCTGCTGATCGGTCTGGGCCTGGCCTTCAGTCGCCTGCCCTCCTCGTTCCTGCCGGTGGAAGACCAGGGTTACACCATCACCGACATCCAGTTGCCGCCGGGTGCGAGCAAGAACCGCACGGTGCAGGTGGCCGAGCAGGTTGAAGCGCACAACGCTGGCGAGCCAGGCATTCGCGACAGCGTGGTGATTCTCGGCTTCAGCTTCTCCGGCAGCGGGCAGAACGCGGCGCTGGCGTTCAGCACGCTCAAGGACTGGTCCGAGCGCGGCAGTGAAGACTCGGCAGCCTCCATTGCCGACCGGGCCAACGTTGCCCTCAGCCAGATCAAGGACGCGGTGACCTTTGCCGTACTGCCGCCGCCCGTGGATGGCCTGGGTACGTCCAGCGGATTCGAGTTCCGCCTGCAGGATCGTGGTGGTCTCGGCCATGAGAAGTTGATGGAAGCCCGCACCGAGTTACTCGCGGCGGCGCAAAAAAGCCCGATCCTGATGAACGTGCGCGAAAGCGCCCTGGCCGAGGCACCGCAGGTGCAACTGGTGGTCGACCGCAAGCAGGCCAACGCGCTGGGGGTGTCCTTCGCCGACGTCGGCAACGTGCTGTCCACGGCCGTGGGCTCGGCCTACATCAACGACTTCCCCAATCAGGGACGGATGCAGCGCGTGGTGGTGCAGGCCGAGGGCGACCAGCGCAGCCAGGTGGAAGACCTGCTGAAGATCCACGTGCGCAACACCCACGAAAAAATGGTGCCCCTGGCGGCCTTCGTCCAGGCCAAGTGGACCCAGGGCCCGGCGCAGTTGACCCGCTACAACGGCTATCCGGCGATCAGCATTTCCGGTGAACCGACCCCGGGCCACAGCACCGGTGAGGCCATGGCCGAGATCGAGCGGCTGGTGGCACAGGGCCCGGCGGGCCTGGGCCAGGAATGGACCGGGTTGTCGTTGCAGGAACGGTTGTCCGGCAGCCAGGCGCCGATCCTGCTGGGGCTGTCGCTGTTGATCGTGTTCCTGTGCCTGGCGGCGTTGTACGAGAGCTGGTCGATCCCGACCTCGGTGCTGCTGGTGGTGCCGCTGGGCGTGCTCGGTGCGGTGCTGGCGGTGACCTTGCGCGGGATGCCCAACGACGTGTTCTTCAAGGTCGGGTTGATCACCATCATCGGCCTGTCGGCGAAGAACGCGATCCTGATCATCGAATTCGCCAAGAGCCTGTACGACGAAGGCCATGACCTGATCGACGCCACCCTGCAAGCGGCACGCCTGCGGTTGCGGCCGATTGTCATGACCTCCCTGGCGTTCATCCTAGGCGTGGTGCCGCTGGCGATCGCGACCGGCGCCAGCTCGGCGAGCCAGCAGGCCATCGGCACCGGGGTGATTGGCGGGATGATCACGGCGACCCTGGCCGTGGTGTTCGTGCCGGTGTTTTTTGTGGTGGTAATGAAGCTGGTGCGCAAGCGCCATAAAAACACCTGACAAAAACACTAACCCCTGTGGGAGCGAGCTTGCTCGCGATGGCGGCGTGACAGTCAACAAATATGTTGAAAGTGATGGCCTCATCGCGAGCAAGCTCGCTCCCACAGGGATCTCGGTGATTTCAAGATAGTGGTTACCTGGGCTAAGGTGTTGGCATAGCCCCAACCCGTCGAGTGTCCATGTCTTTCCTCCCCCGCACCCACCCTCGCCTGTCCGCCGCCATCCTGCTGGGCATCGCGGCGGGCTTTCTGGCTCCGGCCGATTCGCCGATCAGCAAGATCCTCATCGGCTGGAATGCCGGCGTCTGGATCTATCTGTCGCTGATGCTTTGGCTCACCGTGCGTTCGAAAGCGCCTGACGTGAAACGCATCGCCGAAATCGAAGACGAAAACGCCGGGCTGGTGCTGGCGCTCGTATGCATTGCGGCGCTGGCCAGCCTGGCGACCATCACCTTCGAACTGGCCGGCAGCAAAGACCTGGAAACCACGCGCAAGCTTTTGCATTACGGCTTCACCGCCCTGACCGTCATCGGCTCATGGCTGCTGATCGGGGTCATCTTCAGCCTGCATTACGCCCGGCTGTATTACATCTGGGACGGCAAGGAGCCGGCGCTGCGTTTTGCCGAAGGTCTGACGACCCCCAACTACTGGGACTTCCTGTACTTCTCGTTCACCATCGGCGTGGCGGTGCAAACCTCGGATGTCGGCGTGGCCACGCGGGGCATGCGCAAGATCGTGCTGGCGCAGTCGTTGATCGGTTTTCTGTTCAATACCGCCATTCTCGGGTTCTCGATCAACATCGCCGCCGGCCTGTTCGGTTGATGACTGCACAAACGTTCTAGGCATGGCCCTCGGTCAAGGCGTTAAATAGCCCGGCAAACCGTTTCGCAGGTGCCCCATGAGCGCTCACAACTGGATCGACATGGCCCAGGATGCCGACACCGGCATCGAGACCCTGCGCGCGCATTTCGAAGGCCATGCCTATGACCCGCACTGGCATGACAGCTATCTGGTGGGTGTCACCGAGCAAGGGGTGCAGCAATTCAATTGCCGACGGGCCAGGCACCAGAGCACGCCGGGCAAGGTGTTTCTGCTGGAACCCGGTGACATCCATGATGGCGACGCGCCAACCGCCGACGGCTTCACCTACCGCATGCTGTACCTCGACCCGCAGTGGTTGCAGCGCGAACTCGGCGCCGTGTTCGATCATGCCCCCGACAACAGCCAGCTGAGCTTCGCCGCCACCCTGGCCAGCGATGCGCGCCTGGCCCAGGCCACCAGCCTGGCGTTTGAGACCCTGCATCGCGGTGAACTGAAGATTGTCCGCCAGACCGCCCTCGACGGTTTGCTCGAACGCCTGACCAGCCACTTGCACTGGCGCGCCCGCGATGGCCAGGACCCGCGTTTGCCACAGGTGGCGCAGAAGGCCCGGGAATACCTGCATGCCAACGCGCAATACGACATCGGCCTCGATCAACTGGCCGCCTTCACCGGCGTCGACCGCTTCCGCCTGACCCGCGCGTTCAAGGCTGCCTATGGCATGGCGCCCCACGCCTATCTGGTGCAATTGCGCCTGGCCACGGCGCGGCGGATGCTGGCCCGTGGCGAACAACCGGCAGCAGTGGCGATGGCACTGGGCTTTTCCGATCAGAGCCATCTGGGCCGCTGGTTCATGCGCGCCTACGGCCTGACGCCGGCGTTGTACCGCAAGCGCTGCTCAAATCTTCCAGACAGGTAATACCGGCGATGGTGAAGATCAACGTACTGATCTTCACCGGAGTCTGCCTGCGATGCTGTCCACTTTCCCGACCTTGTTGCCCTTCTTGCTGTTTGCCTTTGTCGCCTCGATTACACCGGGCCCGACCAACATTCTGGTGCTGAGCAACAGCGCACGGTTTGGCGTGGCGGCGGCCGTGCCCATCATTTTCGGCGCCTGCGCCAGCGCGGCGATCCTTGTGCTGTTGGTGGGTACCGGAGCCGGGTCAACATTGACCGCTTGGCCGGTCTTGCAAACCGTCATGCAATGGGTCGGTGTAGGGTGGCTGAGCTATCTGGCCTGGCAGATTTTCAGCACCCCCGCCGAAGCCATCAGCACTCAGACCAGAGAAGTCCGCCTCGGAATGTGGGGTGCCGCCAGCCTGCAATGGATCAACCCGAAAACCTGGATGATGGCGCTGGCGGTGGTCAGTGTGTTCGCCGAAGGCGGCGAACAGCGTGGGTTGCGGGTGGCATTACTGTCGTTGGTGTTTTTCCTGGTGTCCCTGCCATGCCTCGGCGCATGGGCAATGCTGGGCGCCGGTTCGAGCCGCTGGCTGCGGACGCCGCGCGCCATGCAACGCTTCAATCGTTGCATGGCGCTTTTGCTGCTGGGTTCGACGTGGATAAGCGTCTGGATCTGAATGCCCCATGTGACCCATCGGTGCATAACGAGTTTCAACCGCCATCAGGATGACGTCGCGGCTGCAGCGCCGTTGGTGAACGTCGTCGTTACAGACAAGGAACGGTTTCCTGCGGCATCTTTGGCCCTTACGTCAAAAACGTCCGAGCTCCCCAAGCCTGAAACCGGGTAACTGGTACCGCTCACCGAAATCCAGCTACCTGCGTTACGCCGCACCTCGTAGCCGGTGACCCCGACATTGTCTTGCGACGCGCTCCAGCTCAGCAGTGCATTGCCAGGCGTCGAGGGCGTCAGCTTGAGGGCCGTCACGCGAATCGGCGGCACGAAGTCATGGGTCACCACGCCAATCACAGCCGACAGGGCCGGTACGGGGCCTTCGGGCCGACGGGGCTGAACGGTGAACCGATACTCCTGTTCGGCTATCAACCCCGTGGCGAGGTATTCACGCACACTGGTGCGAACGACCGGCCGTCCCGGGCAGGTGATTTCATAATCGATCAGATAAGAGGCGTCCTGCGGCGCATCCCAGATCAGCCTCGCCTCGTTGAACGTCCTGCCGGGATTGCTCAGGTTTCTGGGTTGTGTCCGGTCCGGGCCGATGGTGACGGTCGCATATGCCGGTGCTGAATATCCAGTCTCGTTGAAAGCTCGCACTTCGATGAAATAGGTCACATCAGGAGACAGGTGCCTCAATAGCCAGGTCAGGTGCTCGGTTTCATATCGTGCGATGACTTGCGGGTGCTGACTGAGCACGCCATAGGCCACCTCGTATCCAGGCTGATTGATCGTGGCCCAACTGACACGCACCGTATCAAAGGTGTCCAGCACAACCAACGGGCCTGGCTTGGGTGGCAACGGTGGGCCATCCAGCGTTCGTTGAGTGATGCGCGACGGAGAAGATTCGCCGTTGGCATTGCGGGCGCTGACTTCGACGAAATAAAGGGTATTTTTGTTGAGGTTGGTCAGCGCCTCGCGCAGTAGTCGCGTGGTCAGCGTATTGACCGCCCCACCGGGTTCGATACCGTAACGGATGACATAATCGTCGGCCGCCGTGGCGGCAAACCATTGAATCTCCAGCGTGGAGATTGTCGGCGTCGCTCGCAAGCCAACGGGCGTCGCGGGCACTTGCAAGGTCTGTCTGGTGATACGTGTCGGTGCCGAATCGCCGACATTATTGGACGAGCGCACATCGAAATAATAGTGGGTTCCGGCATTCAGGCCGCTGACCGTGTGAGCCGCCGCCACCGATGTCGCGGAGCCGATCACCGCGCCACTGGGGGCAAGCCCGTAGCTGATCTTGTAGCTCGAAGCATCGGCGGGTCCGGACCAGCTCAAGGCCATGGTGTTTTTGCTGGGTGTGGCGCTGAGATTGGTCGGGCTTGACGGAACAGCGGCCGCCGGATGGGTCTTGGCTTGCGCGTCCTTGCTGATTGGCGACACCTCACCACCCTTGAGCCCGAAAATCTGGATGAGATATTCCGTGTTCGGATTGAGCCCGCTGACGGTATAGGTCAAGGAACTGATGGGGACATCGAACTCGCCCTCCGTGGGGCCTCCCGCCACTCCCCACTTCACCCGCGAACCGGTATGCCCGCCACCGGCCAGGTAGCCCCAGATCACGCGAATGGCCGAGGTCGACTGAGCGGACGCGGTAATGGTAATCGGCGGAACCACATAAGCCGTCCCAGGCAGGGGTGATTCGTTTTCATGCCCGCTCATTCAGACGCCTCCAGCAACGGTTTGACTGCGTTCATTTAAATACCGTTTGCGGGTGCAGCACCACTGACAGAACGGTTAGTGGCGATCGGCCGGTTTCTATTGTTCGCGCAATAGCAGCACTCGACCTTGAATCTGTAAGGCCGTCGCCCTTTCTCCGGCGATGCGTTGGGTCAAGGCTGAACAGCGCATGTCCTTCTCCCGTCGCGCGGATTCCCAGCCACAACCCTGTCTCACGTCGAGAAGCGCGCCACCGGCGTTTTCAAGCGACGAACGGGTATATCGGTGTTGATCGAAATCCGCCCCTTGCGGGGGCATTTTTCCGGTGGAGATCTGCGTAATCACTCGCCTGTGTTCAACACGCAAAATCTCGCCTAATCAAAAAATTAACGCGCATTCCTCAGGACGTCATGACTCAAAGATCCATCCTACAACCACCGAAGTCTTCGGCTGACAGCCTTTTCCATAACACCTGATTAAAGTTCCTCACCTGTAATTTCTGACAGGTTCCAAGTCGGTTGATTCGCGCTATAACGACACCTCGCCTACAGCCCTGCACCGGGCTTTGTAGGACGGCCGCGCGAACCATGCCTTTGTGAAGTAGGAGGATTCCGCCGCGCCCACGCCGTCAATGATGATGAATGGGAGATCCAAAATGCATCAGTCCGCTACCCCCTCAGTTCGCTCATCGCCAGCCTCGCTCAATTTGCCACCTGTGGAGAGTAGGCAGGCAAAAGAAATCAGGCTTACCTCCCGGGAAAAAGAAGTCTTGCAGTGGAGCGCCGCGGGCAAGTCTTCCTGGGAAATTGGCCAGATCGTCAGTTGTTCCGAGGCCGGTGTGAATTACCATTTTTGCAACATTCGCCGAAAATTCGGCGTGAGATCGCGCTGGATCGCCTTGGTCATGGCACTGGAACAGGGATTGATTCAATTGCCTTGAGCCAGTCCGTCCCCAAGGGGCCGCGTGTCATCGCGCCCTAGGGACACCCAATGATTCCGGACCAGACACTTCATGCCTTCCCCCGCCCCCGTGCCTGTGACGATACGCCCGTATCGTGCAGGCACCGCCCGGACAACGCGCTACGCATTATCCTCGCCGATGACCATCCCGTGGTGCTGACCGGGGCCAAGATGACCCTGTGCGCGCAACCCGGTTCAGCATTCAGGATTGTTGCCCTGGCACATAACGCGGATGAACTGATCGCCCATTTGCAGAACACCCCCTGTGATTTGCTGATCAGCGACTACTCGATGCCTGACGGACGCTTTCCCGATGGCCTGGCATTGATGGGTTACCCGCCTTGTCGAAAATGGTATAGCCACCACAGAAGCCGCCGTCACCCAGTAAGCGAATCAGGTCAACCGGGAACTTCACCTTTCGGTCCGCCCCCAACTCGACCACATCAATTGGTACGATTAAATCCGGGTCTTCGGGCAACCGGTCCTTCATCCAGGCAAAGGCCACCTGGTCACCTTCCGCTGCCCCGGTCCAGGTGGGGATGGTGCCATCAACGTCCGTCAACCCGGCAAGATTGGTCTCGGTGAAGGGCGGCGTAATTGAAAATGTAATCTTGCCAGGTGCCGCTGTACCGTTAGGCGGGGTCTTGTCGATAAAGACCGGCACATCCTCCGACTCGGCAGGCGTCCCAACCCAGTTAACATGTTGATAACGGATCTTGAATGCCCCCTCGTTTTCATCTTTCAACAGAAAGTCAGCCGGGAGGGTGATCGGCAAAGGGAAAGAGGACGTACCTTCGGTGTAGTCGACACTCGCAACATCTTCGTATTCATCACTGCCGACCCGCGCAATCTGAAGTGTCACGGTTTCCGTTTCACCATCAGGTGGAAGTGTCGCCCAGGCTGTAACCTGCAACAGGATTCCGGCATCCAGTGAAGCCCGAGGGAACAGGCCTGGCGGGTTTCCAGGCAGCGTTACAGTACTGACATCCGGTTTGACGAACTCCAATGGGCCATTGCGCCCAGGTTCGCGTTGACTCCATGCGGGTAATATTTGCTTGCTGCCGTAACTCGCCATGACATCGTTCTCCCATGAACAACACTTCGACCTTTGCGCACGCAATGGTCACCAAGCCTGTCTGGCAGATCGAGACATCGGGTAAGCGCAGCACTGTCCCTTCGCTCTGCTCGGTAACTGGACCTTGAGCGAATTAAACGGCAGTTTTTAGCAACGCGATACTGTCAAAGTTGACAGGTATCCGCACTTTTTTTGCACGGCTGGAACAGGTTCAGACGGGGTTGGATCGCACGTTCAGCGCTCAGGCCGGGGTGAAAAACCTCAGGCCCGCCGCCCCTCGAGCAAGTCCGTCACACACAGGGAAATACGTCGGCAGGCATCCGCCAGCTTCAGTCGGTCCACCACCAGGCCGAGGCGAATATGCCCCGCCGCACTCGGCCCGAAGGCTTCGCCGGCCAGCACCGACACGCCATAGCTGTCCAGCAACCGCTCGGCAAAGTGCTGGGCCGACAACCCGGTCTGACGCACGTCGACCATCACGAACATCCCGCCATCGGGGCGAATCGCCCGGATGCCAGGGCACAGATCCAGGCTGGCGCACACCAGGTCGCGACGCTGGCGATACTCCTCACGCA
This sequence comes from Pseudomonas sp. S2_F07, assembly GCF_054668325.1. Lineage (NCBI taxonomy): Bacteria > Pseudomonadati > Pseudomonadota > Gammaproteobacteria > Pseudomonadales > Pseudomonadaceae > Pseudomonas > Pseudomonas sp. S2_F07. Next base: position 469,878 of record NZ_CP162758.1, on the reverse strand, counting down.
TCAGCGCCACGTGCGGCAGGTTTTCATCCAGCGCCAACTGCGCGGCGTTCTGGATGAAATCCGGAATGCCGAACAGCATGCACAACGACAGATTCACCAAATGTTCACACAGCGTTTGCGGCCCGATCACCCACCCCACCCGCCAGCCACTCATGGCGTGGGACTTCGACAGGCTATTGATCGTCGCCGTGCGTTCGGCCATGCCCGGCAAGCTCGCGGGGCTGATGTGTTCGCCCTCGAACAGCAGTTCGCTGTAGACCTCATCGCTGATCAACCACAGGTCATGGCGAATGCACAACTCGGCCAGCGCTTTCCAGGTCGTCAGCGGCAGGTTGGCGCCGGAGGGGTTGTTCGGGCTGTTGAGCAACATCGCGCGGGTGTTCGGCGTGATCAGTGCCGCGACATCCGCCGGATCGACTCGAAAGCCGTTCTGCGAACGCACCGGTACCGGCACCACTTTCGCCCCGCAGGCGCCGAACACGCCTTCGTAGGTCACGTACATCGGTTCGGCGACGAGCACTTCGTCCCCCGGATCGAGCAGGCATTGCACCACCGAATACACCGCGCACTGCGCCCCGGGGAAGACGATCACGTGCCGCGCATCCACTGCCTGGCCGCTGCGCTGGCGATGATGCCGGGCGATGCTGTCGCGCAAGCCCTGGCTGCCGCGCACCGCCGGGTAATGCGTGTCGCCGGCCAGCAAACTGCCAATCGCGGCCTGGACGATGGGTGGTGGGGTGTCGAAATCCGGGTCGCCGATCGACAGCAGCAAGACATCGACACCCTGCTCGCGCAGCGCCAGCGCTCGATCGTGAATCTGCCAGGCCGCCGCTCCGTCACCGGCGATTCGTTGGGTCAAGGCTGAGTAGCGCATGGCGTTCTCCTGTGGCGCGTATTCCTGGCCACAACCCTATCTCAAATCGCGCAGTACGGCACCTCGCCATCACTTGTTTAAGGGTGTTCAAACGTTTACCGGCTGGCCATCCGCCAGACCCGCGCCACATCGGTCGCCCGCTCACGCAGCAAGCGCGGCGCCTCGGCACAGGCCTGCTCCAGGGTCATCGGCCCGCTCGCCAGGGCAAACGCCGCGTCGATACCGTGCTCGTACAGTGCCTGATAGCCCTCGCCCAACGTGCCCGCGATGACGATGACCGGCACGCCGTGTTCCCGGGCGACCCGCGCCACGCCAAAGGGCGTCTTGCCGCGCAGGGTTTGCGCATCGAAACGTCCTTCACCGGTGATCACCAGGTCGGCGCCCGCAACGGCGTCGGCCAGGCCCACGAGTTCGGCCACCACTTCAACACCCGCCTTGAATTGCGCACCGAGGAACGCCTTGGCGGCAAACCCCAGTCCGCCCGCCGCGCCACTGCCCGGCTCGTCGCGCACGTCGTGGTTCAAGGCCTGTGCGCAATGGTCGGCAAAGTGCCCCAAAGCGTGGTCCAGCTGTTCGACCTGCACCGGCGAGGCGCCTTTTTGCGGGCCGAAGATCGTCGAGGCACCGTGGGGGCCGCACAGCGGATTGTTGACGTCGGCGGCGATGTCGAAACGCACCTGGGTCAGGCGCGGATCGATGTCACTCAAGTCGACGCGGGCCAACTGCGCCAGGGCGAGGCCGCCCGGTGACAGCGTCTGCCCCTGGAAGTCGAGCAGTTTCACGCCCAGGGCCTGCATGGCACCGGCGCCGCCGTCGTTGGTCGCACTGCCGCCAATCGCCAGGATCACCCGTTGCGCACCGGCATCCAGCGCGGCGCGGATCAATTGCCCGGTCCCGAAGGTGCTGCTGATGCATGCATCACGCTGAGCCAGAGGGACCAACTGCAACCCGCTGGCTTCGGCCATTTCGATAATCGCGGTGTGGCTATCGGGCAACCAGCCCCAAGCGGCATTCACCGTAGCCCCTAAAGGCCCGCGCACCTCATTGCGGCGCAGTTCGCCATCGCACGCCGCCAGGATCGACTCGACAGTCCCTTCCCCGCCGTCGGCCATCGGGCATTTGATCAGTTGCGCATCAGGCCAGACCTGGGCCAATCCCAATGCAATGGCATCGGCCACGCCTTGGGCGCTGAGGCTGTCCTTGAACGAGTCGGGGGCGATCACGATTTTCATGGGAATTCTCCAGTTCCAATGCCCACATGCTGCCAGCCGCCAGGAACAATAACGCCGGGCCGCTGCACAAGCGGTGTTGAGGATTATTGTTCATTTCCACAAAGTACCGGCCTTTTGTGGGAGCGGGCTTGCTCGCGAAAGCGGTGGGTCAATCAGCATTGATGTTGGATGTGATGGCCTCTTCGCGAGCAAGCCCGCTCCCACAGGGGAATTGCGTGATTCATGGTTGGGTGTCTGTCTGGGGCAGCAGTTGCACCCCCAGATACAGCGCGAGCATCCCGTCGAGCCGCAACGGATCAACCCCGCTCAGCTCGGCAATCCGCTCCATGCGGTAGCGCAGGCTGTTGCGGTGAATGCCCAGTGCATCGGCGCAGGCCTGGCTCTGGCCGTCGTGTTCGCACCAGCTGCGCAGGGTTGCCAGCAACTGGCCGTTGTTGTCCTTGGCAATGACCTTGCGCAGCGGATTGAGCAGTTCGTCGAGGGCGTCGTCGTTGCGGTGGCGCCAGAGCATCACCGGCAGCCGATAGCGGTTGAGCGTCAGCAATCGCGAGCGCGGCAACACCTCGCGCCCGTAGGCCAACAAGTCACCGACCCGGCGATAGCAGCGCCGCAAGCCCGAAAGGCCATCGGCCTGCCCGCCCACGGCAATGCGCAGGATGTTCCAGCCCAGGCCGTCGAGCTTGTCCAGCAAGCGCTCGTTCTCCACCGTCTGGCTTGCCGGCCGGCACCAGAGCAACGAGGTCTTGGCCGAGCTCACGCACCAACTGTCGGGGTGGCGGCTGGTCAACCAGGCGCTGAGGGCCTCGACGGTTTGCCCTGGCGCGTGCTCAAGTCCCAGTTCGAACAGGTACGGCACCCGGGTCATTTGGGGCTTGAGGCCCAACTGCTGCGCTTCATCGACCAGTCGCGGCGCATCCCCGGCTTCGCTGAGCAACAACGCCAGCAGATCATCGCAGCGCTGGCGCCGCCATTGTTGCTCGGCCTGCTGGTTGCGCTGGCCCACCAGCATCTCGGCGGTCATGCGCACCAGTTCGGCGTAGGTGCGCAGTTGCTCGGGTTCACCGGTGATGCCCAATACACCGATCAGGCGTTGATCAAGCATCAGTGGCAGGTTGATGCCCGGCTGCACGCCCTTGAGATGAATCGCCGTCTGCGCATCGATCTCCACCACCCGGCCATTGGCCAAAACCAGTTGCGCGCCTTCATGCCGGGTGTTGACCCGATCCGGCTCGCCGCTGCCCAGGATCAAGCCCTGGCTGTCCATGACGTTGACGTTGTACGGCAGGATAGCCATCGCCCGGTCGACGATGTCCTGGGCCAGGTCGTGATCGAGTTCGAACATGCAAGTGATCCTTGAAGACAGTGATGGAACGGGTTGTTCACCCGCACAGGCCTTGGTTGCAAACCCTGTGCTCAGGCACAAAGACAGCCACCCTGGGGGTGGTCGAGACTCTCTGGGCGATCAACGTTACCCTTTGCATCGCAAAAAATCATAATAAAGAGAGAGCCGCCATGACACAGAGCGCCGTAGCGTCCGACGCCATCGCTGACGACAAAAACGCCGTCTACAAGCGCATCACCCTGCGCTTGATCCCCTTCATTTTCATCTGCTACCTGTTCAACTACCTCGACCGGGTAAACGTTGGATTTGCCAAACTGCAGATGCTCGATGCGCTGAAGTTCAGCGAAACCGTGTACGGCCTCGGCGCCGGCATCTTCTTTATCGGCTATGTACTGTGCGGCGTGCCAAGCAACCTGGCGTTGACCAGATTCGGCCCACGGCGCTGGATTGCGCTGATGATGATCACCTGGGGCACCCTGTCGACCTGCCTGCTGTTCGTCACCACGCCGACCGAGTTCTATACCCTGCGCCTGTTCACCGGCGCGGCCGAAGCCGGTTTCTTCCCGGGCGTGGTGTTGTACCTCTCGCAGTGGTTCCCGACCTTCCGCCGTGGCCGCATCATGGCACTGTTCATGTCGGCGATCCCGGTCTCGGGCCTGCTCGGCAGCCCGTTCTCCGGCTGGATTCTCAACCACTTCGCCGCCGGCCAAGGTGGTTTGGCGGGCTGGCAGTGGATGTTCCTGCTGCAAGGCATTCCCACCATCATCCTCGGTGCGCTGGCTTACTTCCTGCTCAGCGACAGCTACGCCAACGCCAAGTGGCTGACCCCGTTCGAGCGTTCGGTGCTGGAAGCCGACCACGCCGAAGATCTGGCGAACAAGCCGAAAACCACGACCGATTCGCTGCTGGCGGTGTTCAGGAACCCGGCGATCTGGGCCTTCGGCCTGATCTATTTCTGCATCCAGAGTGGCGTGTACGCGATCAACTTCTGGCTGCCGTCGATCATCAAGAACCTGGGCTTCAGCGATAACCTGGTGATCGGCTGGCTCAGTGCGATTCCGTACCTGCTGGCCGCGGTGTTCATGCTGATTGTCGGCCGTTCGGCGGACCTGCGCCAGGAACGTCGCTGGCATCTGGTGGTGCCGATGCTGATGGGCGCGCTGGGGCTGCTGATCGCGGTGAACTTCGCCGCCAACCCGGCCATCGCGATTCTCGGCCTGACCATCGCCACCATGGGCGCCCTCACCGGCCTGCCGATGTTCTGGCCGGTGCCGACCGCCCTGCTCAGTGCGGGCGCCGCGGCTGGCGGCCTGGCGCTGATCAACTCCATGGGGCAAATGGCCGGTTTCCTCAGCCCGTACCTGGTGGGTTGGGTCAAGGACAGCACCGGCTCGACCGATGCGGCGCTGTACTTGTTGGCGGGTGTGATTGTCGGCGGCAGTCTGCTGGCGTTGCGCATGACCCGTACCTTGCGCGCCTAATCAGCGAAGATCAAAAGATCGCAGCCTGCGGCAGCTCCTACACAGCAATGACATACAGCCTGTAGGAGCTGCCGCAGGCTGCGATCTTTTTCGTTTGCCATGTCCAACAATTTTGATATCTGATTGAGCCTTTCCCACTGGTAAAAGGATTTGCTCATGAGCTACCGCACGCTGGGTCATTCGGGTCTGCAGGTGTCCACCCTGACCCTGGGCACCATGATGTTCGGCGAACAGACCAGCGCCGAAGATTCCCTGCGAATCATCGACAAGGCCTGGGACCAGGGCATCAACTTCATCGACACCGCCGACGTCTACACCAACGGCCGTTCCGAAGAAATCGTCGGCGAAGCCATCGCCAGCCGCCGCCATGAATGGGTGCTGGCCACCAAGGTCGGCTTCGGTCCCGTGGATGGCGTCCCCAACCGCAGCGGCTTGAGTCGCAAGCACCTGTTCAACGGCATCGATGCCAGCCTGACGCGCTTGGGCACCGACTACCTCGACATCTATTACCTGCACCGCGAAGACCACAATACGCCGCTGGAAGTCACGATCTCGGCCATCGGCGATTTGATTCGCCAGGGCAAAATCCGCTATTGGGGCCTGTCCAACTACCGTGGCTGGCGCATCGCCGAAGTCATCCGCGTGGCCGACAAACTGGGGGTTGACCGGCCGGTGATCAGCCAGCCGCTGTACAACATCGTCAACCGCCAGGCTGAAACCGAGCAGATCACGGCGGCGCACAACTACGGTCTGGGCGTGGTGCCCTACAGCCCGTTGGCGCGCGGTGTGCTCAGCGGTAAATACGCGCCGGATGTGAAACCGGACGCCAGCAGCCGAGCCGGACGCCAGGACAAACGCATCCTGGAAACCGAATGGCGAGTCGAGTCCTTGCACATCGCCCAGCAGATCCAGCAATACACCCGGCAGCGTGGCGTCGGCATCGTCGAGTTCGCGATTGCCTGGGTGCTGAACAACAGCGCCGTGACCTCGGCCATTGTCGGGCCGCGCACGGAGGAGCAATGGGACGCCTACACTAAGGCGCAGGCGGTGAAGATCACGGCCGAGGACGAGGCGTTCATCGATTCGCTGGTGACGCCGGGGCATGCGTCGACACCGGGGTTCAATGATGTGAGCCATTTTGTGTCGGGGCGTACACCGCGCAGTACCTGAAGAAATAGAAAACCAATGTGGGAGCGGGCTTGCTCGCGAAGGCGGAGTGTCAGCCACATCAATGTTGTTTGACCCACCGCTTTCGCGAGCAAGCCCGCTCCCACAGGGTCCTGGTTGATTGATCGGTCAATATTCGCCTGAAAAACCACGTATCCTCTGCGCCCGTTTAAATCTCACTCAAAATCACGCGAGGACAGCTTGTCTAAAGGTATCGCTCTATCGGTTTCAGCCTCGGTGCTGTTTGCCGTCATGTATTACTACACGTCGCTGCTCACCCCCTTGAGCGGCGTGGAAATCTTCGGTTGGCGCATGCTGCTGACCGTCCCGTGCATGACCGTGTTCATGGTGGTGTCCGGGGAATGGAAACGCGTGGTGGAGATCGTTCGGCGCGCCATGGCCAATCCGAAACTGATGGGTGCGTTGATCGCCTCCTCGGCCCTGCTCGGCGTGCAATTGTGGCTATTCATGTGGGCGCCGTTGAACGGCTACAGCCTTGATGTATCCCTCGGCTATTTCCTGCTGCCGCTGACCATGGTCTTGACCGGTCGCCTGGCCTACGGCGAACGCCTGTCCTACCTGCAAAAAGTTGCCGTGGTGTTCGCCTGCCTGGGGGTGGTCAACGAGGTGTATCAGGTCGGTGGGTTTTCCTGGGCGACCTTGCTGGTCTGCGTGGGTTATCCGGCCTACTTCGTCCTGCGCAAACGGCTGGCGGCGGACAACCTCGGTGGCTTGTGGCTGGACATGGCATTGACCCTGCCGGTGGCGTTCTGGTTCGTCCAGAGCGGCGCGCAAGGTTTTGGTGTGTTTGAACAGCACCCATGGTTGTCGCTGTTGATCCCCATGCTCGGCGTGATCAGCGCATCGGCACTGGTGGTCTATATCATTGCCAGTCGCCTGCTGCCGTTCAGCCTGTTCGGCTTGTTGAGCTATGTCGAACCGGTGTTGCTGCTGGGTGTGGCGTTGCTGTTGGGAGAGAGCATCAAGGCCGGCGAATGGCTGACCTACATCCCGATCTGGATGGCGGTGCTGGTGCTGGTGTTCGAAGGGTTCAAGCATCTGGTACGCCAGCGCAGGCCTTAACGCAAAAGATCGCAGCCTTCGGCAGCTCCTACATGGTTTGCATTCCCTGTAGGAGCTGCCGAAGGCTGCGATCTTTTGATCAAAAAAACCGGTCAACGACCGGTTTTTTTACATCGGCTTAGTCCGTGGACAAAACACCACGACGCACCTGGTCACGCTCGATGGATTCGAACAGCGCCTTGAAGTTGCCTTCGCCGAAACCGTCGTCGCCCTTGCGCTGGATGAACTCGAAGAACACCGGCCCCATCAGGGTTTCCGAGAAGATCTGCAGCAGCAGACGCTTGTCGCCCGAATCGGACGATCCGTCCAGCAAGATGCCTCGCGCCTGCAGTTCCCCCACCGGCTCGCCGTGGTTCGGCAAACGGCCTTCGAGCATTTCGTAGTAAGTTTCCGGCGGCGCGGTCATGAAGCGCATGCCGATGCTTTTCAGGTGGTCCCAGGTCTTGATCAGGTCATCGGACAGGAACGCAACGTGCTGGATGCCCTCGCCGTTGAACTGCATCAGGAACTCTTCGATCTGCCCCGCGCCCTTGGACGACTCTTCGTTCAGCGGGATGCGGATCATGCCATCGGGTGCGGTCATGGCCTTGGAGGTCAGGCCGGTGTACTCGCCCTTGATGTCGAAGTAGCGGATTTCGCGGAAGTTGAACAGCTTCTCGTAGAAGTTGGCCCAGTAGGCCATGCGACCGCGATACACGTTGTGGGTCAGGTGATCGATGATCTTCAGGCCGGCGCCGACCGGATGGCGGTCCACACCTTCGATGAACACGAAGTCGATGTCATAGATCGAGCTGCCTTCGCCGAAACGGTCGATCAGGTACAGCGGCGCACCACCGATGCCTTTGATCGCCGGCAGGTTCAGTTCCATCGGGCCGGTTTCGATGTGGATCGGCTGGGCGCCGAGTTCCAGGGCACGCTTGTAGGCTTTTTGCGAATCCTTGACGCGAAACGCCATGCCGCACACCGACGGACCGTGCTCGGCCGCGAAGTACGAGGCCACGCTGTGGGGTTCGTTGTTGAGGATCAGGTTGATCGCGCCCTGGCGGTACAGGTGCACGTCCTTGGAACGGTGGGTCGCCACCTTGGTGAAGCCCATGATCTCGAAGATCGGCTCCAGGGTGTTCGGGGTCGGCGATGCGAGCTCGATGAATTCAAAGCCCATCAGGCCCATTGGGTTTTCGTATAAATCTGCCATGGTCGGCGCCTCATCATTTTTTTATCAATTAACAAAGGTTAGTTGTAAGCAATGCTGAGACCGGTGGGTGGCGCACAGGAGATGCCCCGCACACTGCGGGCGAGAAAGTCACCGTAGATCAGTTGAAACCCGAATATCTTCATTGTCGACCCAAGGCTCTTGCGGGCGAGGCTTCTGCTGCCAGAAGACGATTATTATTGTATGCGTAACCGGATTCTACACAGCGTAAATCGATTTGTCCGCCTTCTGTATCAAATCCCCTTTTTCCATGCCCGCGCAAGGGGTTTGTTGCAGAGGAAAATCCCCGCCAGTATCAACCCGCCACCCAGGCACATGGCCAGCGTCAGCGGCTCATCCAGCAGCAGCGCGCCGAGGATCACCGCCGTCAACGGGTTCAAGGCAATGAACACCCCGGAACGGGTCGCACCGATCTTGCGGATGCCGTCGTAGTAGCCGATGTACGCCAGCGCCGAACCCAGCACGCCCAGGTACAAAAGGCTCAACCATTGCTGCGCACCGAGCTGGGCGATGGCGGCGACACTCACCTCACCGCGCGCGATGCAGGTGACCAAGAGCATGCCGGTGCCCAGCAGGATCGACCAGGTCACGGTTTGTACCGGTCCCAGGCTGTGATTCAGTTCTTTGGAGAACAGCGAGTAGACACCCCAGCCAAGGACACAGCCGAAAATCAACAGATCACCGAGCCAGGCACCGGCACCGCCGGCCAGTAGTTGCGGGTCGCGACTGACGATCACCATGCTCGCGCCCGTCATGCAGATCGCGATGCCGACGACTTTGGCCCGGTTCAAGCGCTCCTTGAACAGGAGCCAGGAAGCCAGGCCGATCACCGCCGGGTTCAGCGCCACGATCAAGGACGCCCGTGAAGCGCTGATGTAATGCAGGCCATAAAAGAAGCACAGGTTGTAAAAGAAGATCCCGAAAAAGCCAAGCAAAAGCAATTGCAGCCATTGCCGGGGGCTGGGCCGGACCAGCGGTGTCCGCGCCATGCGTATAAACAGCAGCAACGCCACGCTGGCCAGCAGAAACCGCAGGCTGGCCGCCAGTAGCGGACTGAGGCCGCCGGCCAGATAGCGCCCGGCGACGAAGGTGCCACCCCACACCATGGTGACCGCCGCCAGTTTCAGATACACCGGCCGATCCGAGGGTTTTGACAGGCTTTGCTCACAGATCGTCATGGATTCCAGGACCGGATAGTGAAGAGATGCCGTATCATTCGGCTAATACCCAGTCATCGTAAAATGAGCAAACACTCATGACCCTCACTCAGCTGGAGATTTTCTCGCTGGTGGCCGAACTCCACGGCTTCACGGCTGCGGCCAATCGCCTGGGTATTTCCCAATCGGCGGTGTCCCATGCGTTAAAGTCCCTGGAACTGGAGTTGGGTGTCGAACTGTTGCGTCGGCATCAATCCCAGGTCGAACTGAGCGACATTGGCCAGCAGTTGTTGCTGCGCGCCCGGGCGATGCTCGGCCTGGCCAACACCCTGCGCCAGGAAGCGGCCGATGCGCGGGGCATGAAACGCGGCACGCTGCGCATCGGCTCCTTCGGCCCGACCTCGTCGATCAAATTGCTGCCGTTGATTCTGCAGCAGTACCGCGCCGCCCATCCCGGCATCGAGGTGCATATCGACGAAGGCCCTGACCGCCAGGTGCTCCAGTGGCTGGAGGAACGACGGATCGACATCGGCTTTGTGGTGTTGCCCGAGGAGCGTTTCGACACGGTCCCGTTGATTGAGGACCAGATGGTCGCGCTGCTGCCCGCTGGACACCCGTTGGCGAATCACGACAGCTTGAGCCTGAAGAACCTGTGCGATTTCCCGTTCGTGTTGACCGAGGCCGGTTCTTCGGAGCTGGTTTCACGCCTGTTCACAGCGGCCCGATTGACGCCCAACATCCGTTATCGCTGCTCGCAGTTGATCAGCACCCTGGATGTCGTCGCTCGTGGCGACGGGGTAACGGTGGTTGCCGAAGGTTCATTGCCCGATCAGATTGACCGCCGCTGGGTGAAGAAACCGCTGTCGCCGGCCGTGTTGCGCCAGGTCGGCCTGGCGGTACTCGATCGACGCCAGGCATCACCCGCGACGCTGGCCTTTATCAAGCTGGCCGAAAGCCTTGACTTGCATTGAGCGGCATAACCGCCAACGGCCAACTATCATGGCCCGTACCCGAACTCTTCATGGGAGGCGTTTGCCCCGCCATCAATTGAGAGCCTTACTTCTTCGTGACAGGACTCGCGAATGCCGTTGAAAACCAAAACCCGCAGTCGCAGAAAAAAATTGCGATCACCCTGATCAGTGGCTTGCTCCCGGTGCTGCTGGGGGCCGCCATTCTTTACATGCAAGCAGGGCGTGCGCTCCAACAAGACACCCAGCAAACCGCCGAAGAAGCGATTCGCCAGTTCGACCTGATGCTCGACAACAATGCCCAGGCCGCTCGTGAATTGCTGCCGCTGGCGGGGCAAAGTTGCAGTGACGTCAAACTGGCCCTGCGCGAGCAGGTCACTCGCCGCCCCTTCGTGCGTTCCACCAGTCTGGTGTGGGACAACAACCTCTATTGCAGCTCTCTGTTCGGCGACTACCAGGAGACGGTCAACCCCGGTGACTACACCCAGGGCGCCTTATGGCTCATGAGCGGCAATCAGGTAACGCCCAACACCGCCTTGCTGGTGTACCGCCTGAGCGAAGGAAATAAAGGCGCGCTGACGACCCTCGATGGTTATCACTTGAGCAATATCCTGCGTTTGATCGGCCGCAAGACCTTGCTGTTGCTGCAAGTTGGCCCGAACTGGTTGTCCGCCGACGGCAAGTTTCATACCGGCGCTACGCCTGAGTTGCCCGTTGCGCAAAGTCGCCTGACCTCCGGGCACTATGCGTTTGCCGTGGAAGCCGGTTTCCCCGAAGGTGAAACCTGGCGATACATGAGAAGCGAATATCCGCCGCTGTTCAGCCTGCTGATTTTCTTCGGCGTGATTGCCGGCGCAATCAGTCACTTCCTGCAAAAGCGCTCATCGTCACCCACCTATGAAATGCAGCGGGCACTGGAAGCTAAAGAGTTCATTCCGTATTTCCAGCCCGTGGTGCAGGGCGACAACAAAAGCTGGTCCGGTGCTGAAGTGCTGATGCGCTGGCAACATCCAAAGGAAGGCCTGGTGCGTCCGGATCTGTTCATTCCGTTTGCCGAGCACTCCGGGCTGATCGTACCGATGACCCGCTCACTGATGAGACAAACCGCCGCCCTGCTCGCACCGCTATCGGCCAGCTTCAACAAGCCGTTTCACATTGGCATCAACATCACCGCGAGCCATTGCCAGGATCTGGAACTGGTCAAGGATTGCCGCGAGTTTCTCGATGCGTTCGAACCAGGCTCGATCCATCTGGTACTGGAACTGACCGAGCGCGAATTGATCGAGCCCACGGCCATCACCCTGCAACTGTTCGAGCAACTCCGCGAACTGGGCGTGAAAATCGCCATCGACGACTTTGGCACGGGCCACTCGAGCCTTGGCTACCTAAGGCAGTTCAATGTCGATTTCCTGAAAATCGACCAGAGTTTTGTCGCCATGATCGGCATCGATACACTCACTAGCCACCTACTTGACAGCATCATCGAACTGGCGGTCAAACTCGACCTTGCCCTGGTGGCCGAAGGTGTCGAAACCCGCGAGCAGAGTGATTACCTGAGCGCTCATCAGGTCAACTTCCTGCAAGGTTATCTGTTCGGCAAACCCATGCCCGGAGCGGAATTCATTAGTGCATTAAGCGACCATTAACTCGCAGATTTAATCGCCAAAACAAACGATTAGCCGCACCATTTTGAATCAAAAGACTACTGACGTTACATGAAGAAAAAGACAGGATTTACTCTTGGCCAATTAACTACTACAATTTTTCATGCCTGCGCTAAATTGGCAGGTGAGCCACTATCACCGAGTCGCTTCAAGGCTCTTGGCTTATAGCTTTGTTTGCGGTTGGTATCAGCCAAACACACTATTGGAGTAAAGATATTGTCCAGACTCGCTGAATTTCGTGCAGCCGAAAAGGCCCTTCAAGAACAGCTCAAGCAGTTGGAATCCCTGAAGAACGATGCCGGGCTCAAGAAAGAAATCGAATTCGAAGAAAAGCTCCAGGGCTTGATGAAAACCTATGGCAAGAGCCTGCGCGACATCATCGCCATTCTCGACCCTAACCCGGCAAAATCCGGCCTGCAGCAGGCAGCACCTAAAACCCGCCGTGCCCGTGTGGTCAAGGTTTATCAGAACCCGCACACCGGCGAGCTGATTGAAACCAAGGGCGGCAACCACCGCGGCCTGAAAGCCTGGAAAGAACAGTACGGTGCAGCCACCGTTGATTCCTGGCTGCGCGGCTAACTCTCGCGGCAACAAAAAAAGCCCTGCTCGTGCAGGGCTTTTTCATGGGCCATCTAAAACCCCGGGCGGACACCGCACAATTACCTGACTGCCACCAACTTTGTGCTTAATCCATTTGGATATCTAAAATTTTCTTCATGCATCGAAAAAGCACTGTCGTTGACTAAAGTTTCAAGCTGTTACGGGCTGCGTCTATTTCATCCTGGCTCGCCTTATAAGCCTCGGCCTGCCCTGCGTAGGAAAGAACATAGGCCTTATCGGCATCCACTGCGGCCACCAATGTTTGCGAAAGCACATGCCGGCCGTTTTGCGTGATGGTGCAGGTTGTTTCCAGCGCGGCCAATCGACTCAAGGTAGTGGAATGAATGCGCGTACAGACACTTTGATACCCGCCCTGAAAGAAGTCTTTTTGAACCGACTTGCGCATCTCCAGCAATACGCCCTCGAGGTTTACCTGGTGATCGCTTTGCACCGGGCTCATGGTCAATTCCATCACCATGAGCGGCGATCCATCCCGATCATTTTTCACCGCACGCTGGCGACTGACCCCCGACGCCGATTCAGGCACTTCTTCGACTTGCCAACCTTCCGGCCAGGTCACTACTGGCGCATCGGCGCGAGCAACGCCAGCCAGCGAAAACACGCTCAGCAGGATGAACAGCAGGTTACGAAATCGAATCATTGCAATGGGCACTCAAGGATCAAGCGGTAAAGTCTGGGCCCAGGCCGCCTGTCAGGCAATAGCCGACTGTTTGGGTTTGGTGATGTCCGAAGCCTTGCGTATCATTGTCGCCATTCGTTAGCCCACATATTTCCCGGAGGGCCCATGAGCCTGCACGAATTGAACACCTTCCCCGGCGTCACCGCCCAACCGGACGCCGCCACGCAGAAATTTGTCTTCAACCACACCATGCTGCGGGTCAAGGACATCACCAGGTCCCTGGACTTCTACACACGCATCCTGGGTTTTACCCTGGTGGAAAAACGCGACTTCCCGGAAGCCGAGTTCAGCCTGTATTTCCTGGCGCTGGTGGACAAGAACCAGATCCCGGCCGACGCCGCCGCGCGCACCGAGTGGATGAAATCGATCCCCGGCATCCTGGAACTGACCCACAACCACGGCACCGAGCACGATGCGGAGTTCGCCTACCACAATGGCAACACCGACCCACGCGGTTTCGGCCACATCTGCATCTCGGTACCGGATATCGTCGCCGCCTGCGAGCGCTTTGAAGCACTGGGCTGCGATTTCCAGAAGCGCCTGAGCGATGGCCGCATGAAGAGCCTGGCGTTCATCAAGGACCCGGACGCCTACTGGGTCGAGATCATCCAGCCAGCACCACTGTAAAGCAGAATCAAAAGATCGCAGCCTGCGGCAGCTCCTACGGAGATCGGTGTAGGAGCTGCCGCAGGCTGCGATCTTTTGATCCATAAAAAACCCCATGATCAATCATGGGGTTTTTTATTTTCAGTGCCGGTGCTTATGCCGGTGCAGAAGTCCGGATCAAGTGATCGAAGGCGCTCAACGAAGCCTTGGCACCCTCACCCAGCGCAATCACGATCTGCTTGTACGGCACGGTGGTCACGTCGCCGGCGGCGAACACGCCCGGTACCGAGGTTTCACCGCGAGCGTCGACGATGATCTCGCCACGGGGCGACAACTCGATGGTGCCTTTGAGCCAATCGGTGTTGGGCAACAGACCGATCTGCACAAAGATCCCTTCCAGTTCCACACTGCGCAATTCGTCGCTCTGACGATCCTTGTAGCGCAGGCCGTTGACCTTCTGGCCGTCGCCGGTGACTTCAGTGGTTTGCGCACTGGTGATCACGGTAACGTTCGGCAGGCTGTGCAACTTGCGCTGCAATACCGCATCGGCGCGCAACTGCACGTCGAACTCCAGCAGCGTGACGTGGGACACGATACCGGCCAGGTCGATGGCCGCTTCGACGCCGGAGTTGCCGCCGCCAATCACCGCCACGCGCTTGCCCTTGAACAGCGGGCCGTCACAGTGCGGGCAGTACGCCACGCCTTTGTTGCGGTATTGCTGCTCGCCCGGCACGCTCATTTCACGCCACCGCGCGCCGGTTGCGAGGATCACGGTCCTGGCCTTGAGCTTCGCGCCGCTGGTGAAGTGAACTTCGTGCAACTCACCTTCTTTGCCGGTGATTAATTTGTCTGCGCGTTGCAGGTTCATGATGTCCACGTCGTACTGCTTGACGTGCTCTTCCAGGGCCACGGCGAGTTTCGGCCCTTCGGTTTCCTGCACCGAGATAAAGTTCTCGATGGCCATGGTGTCCAGCACCTGCCCACCAAAACGTTCGGCCGCGACGCCGGTGCGAATGCCTTTACGGGCCGCGTAGATGGCCGCCGAAGCACCGGCCGGGCCACCGCCGACCACCAGCACATCAAAGGTTTCCTTGGCGCTGATTTTCTCGGCCTGGCGTTCGATGCCGCTGGTGTCGATTTTAGCGAGAATTTCTTCCAGGCCCATGCGGCCCTGACCGAAGTTCACACCGTTGAGGTAGATGCTGGGGACCGCCATGATCTGGCGCTCATCGACTTCAGCCTGGAACAGCGCGCCGTCGATGGCGACATGGCGAACGTTCGGGTTCAGTACCGCCATCAGGTTCAGCGCCTGGACCACGTCCGGGCAGTTCTGGCAGGACAGCGAGAAGTAAGTCTCGAAGGTGAACTCGCCCTTGAGCGAGCGGATCTGTTCGATCACTTCGACACTGGCTTTGGACGGGTGACCGCCGACTTGCAGCAAGGCCAGCACCAAGGACGTGAATTCATGGCCCATCGGGATGCCGGCGAAACGCAGGCTGATATCGGCTCCCGGGCGATTGATCGAGAACGACGGCTTGCGTGCATCATCGCCGTTATCGAGCAAGGTAATCTGGGTGGAAAGACTGGCAACGTCTTTCAACAGTTCGAGCATTTCCTGGGATTTCGCACCGTCGTCGAGAGAAGCAACGATCTCGATCGGCTGGGTGACCCGTTCCAGGTACGATTTCAACTGGGCTTTAAGATTGGTGTCCAACATACGGGCGATTTCCTTGAATTCTTGAGGCAAAAAAACGCCCGAGCGAATCTCGCCCGGGCGTTTTTATTGGGCGGTGCAGCTTGCTTAGAAGGTGCGCAAGTGCGCCCTGATGAAGCGCGTCACAGACTTAGATCTTGCCGACCAGGTCCAGGGACGGCGCCAGAGTGGCCTCGCCTTCCTTCCACTTGGCCGGGCAAACCTGGCCTGGGTGAGCGGCGACGTACTGGGCAGCCTTGATCTTGCGCAGCAGCTCGGAAGCGTCACGGCCTACACCGCCGTCGTTCAGTTCAACGATCTTGATCTGACCTTCAGGGTTGATCACGAAAGTGCCACGGTCAGCCAGGCCAGCTTCTTCGATCAGCACGTCGAAGTTGCGGGAGATGGCGTGGGTCGGGTCGCCGATCATGGTGTACTGGATCTTGCCGATGGCTGGCGAAGTGTTGTGCCAGGCAGCGTGGGCGAAATGGGTGTCGGTGGAAACGCTGTAGATCTCGACGCCCAGCTTCTGGAATGCGTCGTAGTTGTCGGCCAGGTCTTCCAGCTCGGTCGGGCAGACGAAGGTGAAGTCGGCCGGGTAGAAGAACACCACAGACCACTTGCCTTTGAGGTCAGCGTCCGAAACTTTTACGAAGTCGCCATTTTTGAATGCGTCAGCTTTGAACGGTTTAACTTGGCTGTTGATGATAGGCATCGTTGACTCTCCGTCAGGGGTTAAGAAGTTGATGGAGAGAACTTTACCCACTCGACGAACGGAAGGCTCATTGGCAAACCTGATGCTGCTGATTGGCTTTCGCTATTAGCCAGCGGTATTAATAGAAGAAAACGGTATCTAGGGGGTGTTCTCAATTAGTTTCCCCTCCGCGTTGTCGCCTTAAAGCTGGCCAGGCAAGGCGTAGGCCGCTGGGAATGGTTGTTCCCTTTCCAAGGCCTGCAACGCAGCATGGCCAGCTTTAAGGCACAACCCGAAGGGCCGGGCCTGCTGTTGTGCAGGGCTGTGTTGCTCGAAGCTGATTTGGAATGACCTAGGGTGACACCGGCTTTTCCGTGATGCGCGCCATGCCGAGGAACGGACTGGCTTCGATGTAGCGCATGGCCGACTTCATGTCCTTCCAGCCCACATAGCTCATCAGCGACTTCAGATCCCAGCCACTCTGATGCGCCCAGGTAGCAAAACCGCGACGCAAGGAGTGGCTGGTGTAGAGCTCGCCAGCGATACCTGCCCGCGCCAACGCCTGACGCAATAACGGAATCACACTGTTGGCGTGCAGTCCCTCCTCGCCCAGATGCCCCCAGCGGTCGATGCCTCGGAACACCGGCCCGCGCACCAGTGCCGCCTCGGCAATCCAGTCGATATAAGCCTGCACCGGACACAAGCGTTGCAAGGCTGGTGTCTGATAGGTCTTGCCAAGGTTGTCGCGATCACTCTTGCTGCGCGGCAGATAGAGACTGATGCCGGAACCGGCGCTGGCCTGCACGTGTTCCACCTGAAGCCGACACAACTCATCACTGCGAAAGCCGCGCCAGAAGCCCAACAGGATCAAGGCCATGTCGCGCCGGGCCCGCAGCAACCCCGGCCGGTCGCCCTCGGCCCTGGCGACTTGCACTTCTCGCTCCAGACAACTGACCACCTGTTCCAGGTGCCGAAGCTGCAAGGGTTCGGCTTGTTTTTCCTGGGCCGGGTGCAGCGCGCGAATACCCTTGAACACCTTGCGAACCACTGGCGCCTTGGTGGGGTCGGCAAAACCCTGGCTGTTGTGCCACTGCGCCAATGCCGACAAACGCAGTTTCAGCGTATTGATCGACAACACCCCGGCATGGGCCACCAGGTAGCGCGCCACGCTGTCGCCGGTGGCTGGCAGGAAACCGCCCCACGTCACTTCGAAGTGTTCGATGGCTGCCCGATAGCTACGCCGGGTGTTGTCACGCGTTGCGGCTTGCAGGTAACGATCCAGCTCTGTCATGGGATCAACTCTTGAATTCATACCGCTTTAACGGGTCAAAAACCGGTATTGGGTGTATCACACGGGGTAATACCAGTATATCCCGCGTCAGTTGCATTCAGCATTTAACTTTATGAATTGAATGGTACAATGTGTATTTACGTGGTACGTACCACATTATCAAAACCCGGGAGATCTCATGGCACGCGGCGGTGTAAATAAAGCGGTGGTTCAAGCCGCTCGGTTGGCGATCCTCGCCCGCGGCGAAAACCCCAGCATCGATGCCGTACGGATCGAGATGGGCAATACCGGCTCGAAAACCACGATTCATCGCTACCTCAAGGAGCTCGATGACAGGGTCGAACCCGTCGAAGCGCCGACAGAACCGATCGACGACGAACTGATGGCGCTGGTGGCGCGCCTCGCACAAAGACTCAAGGAGCAGGCGCAAGAGCCCATCGACCAGGCGCGCACGCAGTACGAGGAACAACGCAAGGCGCTGGATAACCAGCTCGGCGAAGCGCAAGAGGCCAACAACGAACTGCACCAGCAATACGAATTTCAAAGCCTGGCGCTGACCCAGGAATCCGAGGCCCTGCAAGAAACCCGCGCCTTGCTGCAAACGGAGCAGACCCGCAACGCCGGGATGAACCAGGCACTGGCCGATTTCGAACTGCGCTTGAAGGACAAGGACGAGCAGATCCGCTCCCTTGAAGAAAAACACCTGCACACTCGCGACGCCCTGGAGCACTACCGCAATGCGGTCAAGGAACAACGCGAACAGGAAATGAGTCGCCACGAAGGCCAGGTGCAACAGCTGCAGATGGAACTGCGCCAGGCACAACAAAGCGCGCTGGTACGCCAGGATGAAATCACCCAGTTGCACCGCGACAACGAACGCTTGCTGACTGAAAACCGCGGCACCCTGCGCGAGCTGAGCCTGCTGCAAGAACAGCTCAAGCAAAGCAATACCCGCCAGGATCAGTTACTGGAACAGGCCACCCGCGTCGACGGCGAGCGCACCCTCCTCCAGGAACGCCTGCGCGTCGCTCTGCTGGAAAGCCAGGCACTCAAACAGAACGTCGATGAGCAGTCGCAGCTCAACAGGTCACTGGAAATGGATCTGGCCAAGACCCGGGCGGATCTGGAGGAACGCGTACGTCTGGCCGCGACCCTGGCGGCAGCGGCAGACGCAGCGAAGGACGCTTAACCGGCGACCGGCGTACGCATGGTGACGAACTCTTCGGCGGCCGTCGGGTGCACCCCGATGGTTTCGTCGAAGTCGCGCTTGGTGGCGCCGGCCTTCAAGGCAATCGCCAGGCCCTGGACGATTTCACCAGCTTCCGGGCCGACCATGTGGCATCCCAGGACCTTGTCGGTCCCGGCGTCCACCACCAGCTTCATCAGCGTGCGCTCCTGGCATTCGGTCAGGGTCAGCTTCATCGGCCGGAAGCGGCTTTCGAAGATCAGCACCTCGTGGCCGGCTTCGCGAGCCTCTTCTTCGGTCAAACCGACAGTGCCGATGTTCGGCAGGCTGAACACCGCCGTCGGGATCATCTTGTAATCCACCGGACGATATTGCTCTGGCTTGAACAGGCGTCGCGCCACCGCCATGCCTTCAGCCAGGGCCACCGGTGTCAGCTGAACACGGCCGATCACATCGCCCAGCGCCAGGATCGACGGCTCGGCGGTCTGATACAGCTCATCGACCTCGACAAAGCCTTTGCTGTCGAGTTTGACCCCGGTGTTTTCCAGGCCCAGATTGTCCAGCATCGGACGACGCCCCGTGGCGTAGAACACGCAATCGGCTTCCAGCTGGCGACCATCCTTGAGCGTGACTTTCAGGCTGCCATCGGCCTGCTTGTCGATGCGCTCGATGTCCGCATTGAACTGCAGGTCCATGCCGCGCTTGGTCAACTCTTCCTGCAAATGCTTGCGCACGGAACCGTCGAAGCCGCGCAGGAACAATTCGCCACGATACAGCAGCGTGGTCTTGGCGCCCAAGCCGTGGAAGATCCCGGCGAACTCGACCGCAATGTAGCCACCGCCCACCACCAATACACGCTTGGGCAGCTCTTTGAGGAAGAACGCCTGGTTGGAACTGATGGCATGCTCGTGCCCGGCAATGTCCGGAATCTGCGGCCAGCCACCGGTAGCGATCAGGATGTTTTTGGCGCTGAAGCGCTCGCCATTGATCTCGACCTGATGCGGGTCGACGATCTTCGCGTGACCTTCATGCAGGGTCACGCCGCTGTTGACCAGCAGGTTGCGATAAATGCCATTGAGGCGATTGATCTCGCGGTCCTTGTTGGCGATCAACGTCGGCCAGTCGAACTGCGCTTCATCCAGGCTCCAGCCAAAACCGGAAGCCTGCTCGAAGTCTTCGGCGAAGTGCGCACCGTAGACCAGCAATTTTTTCGGCACGCAGCCGACGTTCACACAGGTCCCACCCAGGTAGCGGCTTTCGGCCACGGCCACTTTCGCGCCGAACCCGGCGGCAAACCGCGCAGCCCGCACACCACCGGAACCGGCACCAATCACATAAAGGTCAAAATCGTAGGCCATTTTCAATCTCCTCGGCAGGTGACCAGCATACCCGCAGACATTTGTTGGGCAAGCGCTGCAGTCGATATAGGGCCTGAAAATGAAAAAGCCACCCGAAGGTGGCTTTTCAATACAGTCAGGTCGAAAGCGATCAGTACGCCTTGCCCGTCTTGTAGAAGTTCTCGAAGCAGAAATTGGTCGCGTCGATGTAGCCTTCGGCGCCGCCGCAGTCGAAACGCTTGCCCTTGAACTTGTAGGCCATCACGCAGCCGTTCTGGGCCTGTTTCATCAGGGCGTCGGTGATCTGGATTTCACCGCCCTTGCCTGGCTCGGTCTGTTCGATCAGGTCGAAGATGTCCGGGGTCAGGATGTAGCGGCCGATGATGGCCAGGTTCGACGGTGCGTCTTCCGGCTTTGGTTTTTCAACCATGCTGTGTACGCGGTAGATGTCGTCGCGGATCATCTCGCCGGCGATTACGCCGTACTTGTTGGTCTCTGACGGATCGACTTCCTGGATGGCCACGATCGAGCAGCGGAACTGCTTGTACAGCTTGACCATCTGGGTCAGTACGCCGTCGCCTTCGAGATTGACGCACAAGTCGTCCGCCAGTACCACGGCGAACGGTTCGTCGCCGATCAGTGGGCGGCCGGTCAGGATCGCGTGGCCCAGGCCTTTCATTTCGGTCTGGCGGGTGTAGGAGAACGAGCACTCGTCGAGCAGCTTGCGGATGCCGACCAGGTATTTCTCCTTGTCGGTGCCCTTGATCTGGTTTTCCAGCTCGTAGCTGATGTCGAAGTGGTCTTCCAGGGCGCGCTTGCCGCGACCGGTGACGATGGAGATTTCGGTCAAGCCGGCATCCAGTGCTTCTTCGACGCCGTACTGGATCAGTGGCTTGTTCACCACCGGCAGCATTTCTTTGGGCATGGCTTTAGTCGCTGGCAGGAAGCGAGTACCGTAACCGGCTGCTGGGAACAAGCATTTCTTGATCATATAAGTCCTTGAAAGGGCTGTGTGTACGAGTTTCGGCGCAGTCTAATCAGGCGGCGTGCACCTTACAATGCCCCCGCGCTGGCTAACCGATGCCAACATAGAGAAATATTCTTGCCGATAGTTCCCTGCGAGGGTGCGCAGGTCGCTGCGCAGCCTCTTATGCATAGCAGAGACTTGCGCAAATGCACGGTTTCTACCGCCCGGAACCCATCACCATACGCCCATCGGCACCCCTTGGGTGCGTTTGGCGGTATCATGGCGCGATTGAACCAGACAACGAGGCAAGTAGATGTCGGCAGTAAAAAGCGTCAACGGATTTCTGATCAATCAGGAGAAGGACGGCCAATGGTGGGTGGCCAGTGTCGCCGGTGAAAATATCGCCGGGCCTTTCCCTTCCGAAGCCCTGGCAATCGAAGTGGCCTCGGTGCTGGAGCTTGAGCACCCGGAACCCAAGCGACGCGCCAAGGACAAGAGCTGATCGACGCCCGTTGCGAAAGGCCCTGCCATGGAGCAGGGCTTTTTTATGAATAATGAAAAAGAAGTGGCCCTTGGCTATAACCTTTTGATACCGGCGCTGTCTCAGCCATAGCCCACCCCCCTGACGATGATCAAGCCATGAATAAAATTTTGCCTTTGCTGACGGTATTGGCCCTGAGTGGCTGCGCAACGTCGGAACAGACCTACCTGGCCAATGGAGAGCAAGGTCTATCGATCGACTGCTCCGGGGAAGCCAACTCCTGGGCTGCGTGCTACGAAAAGGCCGATGCGTCCTGCGCGGGCACCGGCTACAAGATCGTCGGGACCGATGGCACCCCCGCGCTCAAGGAGAGCGAAAAGACCCTTGGCGCCGACGTCGGCAACTACAAGAGCCGCAACGTCGTGGTGATCTGCAAGTAAGGTGTCGCGCCCTACATGTGGATTTCGGCGAATTTGATTCCAAGCCCGCGCACGGTCTCGATCAGATCATCCAGGCGGCTGAAGGACTCGACTTCATCATTGTCATCCACCAGGAAATAGCTGCGCCCGGCACTTTTCTTGAAAAACACGATCCATTCCCCCAGCTCCGCCGGGTTCTGAATCACATGGGTGGCAGAGATCAAACCCTCTGCGTGGCGCTCCCGGACCTGCTCTCGTTTCATATTCGACTCCAGAAATAACGATGCCGCCCAAGCAGGGCTTGGGCGGCATCGGTGCTGATGGTCGACAGTCTATCAGCCGGAAATGCACTCGTTGGCAGCATTCTGTACGTCCTTTGGCCGCACCGGGACATTGGACATGCTCTCGTGCAGCTTGATACTGCTGCCGCCAGAGCGTTCTTCAATGTCAAACACGGCCGACGGCCCCGCGGAAAACTTGAGCGGCACGATCACGCGCAAGCCATCCTTGTATGGCTGGATCTGCAAGGCGCCACGGCTATCGGCCAGTTTTTCGCTCAGGCATTGCGCGTATTCATGGGGCTTCTTGCCGGAAATCACGTTCATTGTCGGCAAGGACTCGTTGATGTCCGAGACGTTCGCGCAACCACTGATCGTCAGTGCCATCGGCAACAACCACAAACCCCACTTCATACTAAACCTCCGATAAAGACCCTCGGACAGCGCAACTGCGATTTTTCTCCGAGACAAACTGCTTTATCGCTCATCAAATGTGAAATAAGCGTTTTTAATTGTCCTGGCGGCGGGATAATAAGGCGTTCGGGCTGATAAACTGCGCCAATCGCCCATGCTATCGTTTTGATTTTGTAGAAAAAGCCCTTCTGGAGGCGCCTCATGAAATTTATCCATCAGCGCGAGCACCTCAATGAAGACGACATCGTCGTCATTCAATGCTCCCAAATGTGCAACATCCGCTTGATGAACGACGCCAACTTCCGCAGCTTCAAGAATGGCGGCCGTCACACCTATCACGGTGGTGCATTCGACACGTTTCCGGCCCGCATCACGGCCCCTAGCACCGGCTTCTGGAACATCACGATCGACACCGTCAACCGCCGCGCTATCAGCGTGACGCGTAAACCCACCCTGACGCACTCGATCAAAATCATTCGCCGCTCCAGCACGAAACTGAGCTGATCGGCGAACCCGAAACACAAGACAGGCAGATACAACCGTGGCCCAAACGACCAAGTACGTCATCAAATACAAACTCAACGGTGAGCGCCGCTTCGAGTTTGCCCAGCTTGAAAAAGGCACCCCGGAAGAGGCCAAGGCAGCGCTGGATGCCATTCATGGGCAGGGCGACGTCATCAGCGACATCAGCGTCAGCAAAGCGCTGTAAAGCGGTCCGGAGCGACAATGGACGTCGCCTCCCCCTCGCAGTTCGACCGCAAGCACCGGAGTGCCAGCTTCATCCTTGCCTTGCAGACTGGCCACCTCAACGACGAGAGGCCCGGCAATGAGCGAGCAATATCTGGACCGGCTGGACTGGCCCCGGCTGGAGCAGCAACTTGATCGGGACGGTTATGCCGTCATCCCGTCACTGCTGAGCCACAAGGCTTGCGGGCAAGTCAGCACGTTATACCCTCGAACCGAACTGTTTCGCTCCCATGTAGTGATGGCTCGCCACGGGTTCGGCCGAGGCGAGTACAAGTATTTCAACTACCCGTTGCCGGATCTGGTGGCTCGCCTGCGCACCGCGCTCTACCCGCGACTGGTGCCCATCGCCAATCGCTGGCATGAACAAATGGGCTTGCCGCAGCGTTTTCCTGAAACCCATCCAGCCTTCCTCGATCGCTGCCATGCCGCTGGTCAGAACCGTCCGACACCCTTGTTGCTGCAATACGGTCCACAGGACTACAACTGTTTGCATCAGGATCTATACGGTGAGCATGTTTTCCCGCTGCAAGTGGCGATCCTGCTGTCAGACCCGGATCAAGACTTCACCGGCGGTGAGTTTGTCCTGACTGAACAGCGCCCGCGAATGCAGTCGCGCCCCATGGTCATCGGCCTGAAGCAAGGTGACGGGGTGATCTTTGCGGTCAATCAACGGCCGGTCAAAGGGACTCGCGGTTACTACCGCGTGACCTTGCGTCACGGCGTGAGTCGCCTGCACAGCGGCAAACGGCATACCCTTGGAATCATCTTTCACGATGCGTCATGAGCCTATGAACCCGCTGACTTTCGATCTGTTTGCCGATGCGGAGCCCGAGCAACAGCCCAGGCACGAGCAGATCGGCGAACAATCCTACGTGCTCAGAGGCTTCGCCCTACCTTGGCTGGAGCGTTTGCTGCCGGCCCTGGAAGAAGTGCTGGCGGCCGCACCGTTTCGGCAGATGATCACACCCGGCGGTTTCACCATGTCGGTCGCCCTGAGCAGTTGTGGCACATTCGGCTGGACCACTGACCGCAGCGGTTATCGGTATACCCGCGACGATCCACAGACCGGTCGGCCCTGGCCAATGATGCCTGAAGTGTTTTTCCAACTGGCGCAAGCGGCGGCGCAGGCAGCGGGTTTCGCCGATTTTGCACCGGATTCCTGCCTGATCAACCGATACATCCCCGGGGCAAAAATGTCATTGCATCAGGACAAGGACGAACATTCCTGGGCCGCCCCCATCGTATCGGTATCCCTGGGCTTGCCGGCGATGTTCCTGTTCGGCGGCTTTGCACGTGGCGACAAAAGTCAGCGCGTTCCCCTGTTCCACGGTGACATCGTGGTCTGGGGTGGCGTGGATCGCCTGCGTTATCACGGTGTGCTGCCGATCAAGGACGGCCATCATCCGAAACTGGGCGAGCAACGTATCAACTTCACCTTCCGTACCGCCGGATAAAGACTTCGAATTTGACCGCAAGCGCCGGAGTGTGTGGGAATTGCCCCATGGTTAATGTGCAGGCAACCCCTCAATGGACGTGACGCCATGACAACCCAATCGACCAAGATCACCATCGAAAACGATCCGCGCTGGGCCGCCGTGGTCGCCCGCGACCCCAAGGCTGACGGGCAGTTTGTCTATGCCGTGAAGACCACGGGCGTCTACTGCAATCCCAGCAGCCACGCGCGCTTGCCCAAGCCCCACAATGTCGAATTCTTCGACAGCGCCGAACAGGCCCGGGCCGCGGGTTATCGTCCGAGCAAGCGCGCGACGAAGGATCAGAGCGAACTCGCCGCGCAACATGCCTCCACCGTGGCCGCCGCTTGCCGCCAGATCGAAAGCGCGCAAACGCTGCCTGCCCTGGGCGAATTGGCCGAGGCGGCGGGCCTGAGCAGCTTTCACTTCCATCGCGTATTCAAAGCCGTCACCGGCCTGACGCCCAAGGGCTACGCCGATGCCCATCGTTCACGCAAGGTACGCGAGCGCCTGGCACACGGCGGCTCGGTGACCGATGCCCTGTATGACGCCGGCTTCAACTCCAACAGCCGGTTTTATGAAGCGGCAGACCAGTTGCTGGGAATGAAACCCGGGGACTACCGCGCCGCCGGTCAAAACAACGACATTCGTTTTGCTGTCGGCCAGTGTTCGCTGGGCGCGATTCTGGTGGCACAGAGTGAGCGCGGGGTGTGCGCGATCCTGCTGGGCGATGATCCGCATCAACTGGTCTGCGATCTGCAAGACAAATTCCGCCGCGCCAATCTGATTGGTGCCGATCATGAGTTCGAGCAATTGATTGCCAGGGTCGTCGGCTTTATCGAGGCGCCGGCCATTGGCCTTGATTTGCCGCTGGACGTACGCGGCACGGCGTTTCAGGAGCGTGTCTGGCAAGCGCTGCGGGAGATTCCCGTGGGCAGCACTGCCAGCTACGCCGATGTCGCCCAGCGTATCGGTCAACCAAAAGCCGTTCGCGCCGTGGCCCAGGCCTGCGGTGCAAACAACCTGGCGGTGGCGATCCCTTGCCATCGCGTGGTGCGCAGCGATGGCAATCTGTCGGGCTATCGCTGGGGTGTCGAGCGCAAACGGCAGTTGCTGGAGCGCGAGTTGCAGTGATCAACGATTCACATCCACCACCACGCGCCCGCGCAACTGCCCGGCCAGCAAGCGTGGCGCGGCTTCAATGGCTTCGCTCAAGCCGATTTCGTGACTGATCAGCGGCAACAGGTTGAAGTCCAGATCCCGGGCCAGGCGATTCCAGGCTGCCACACGCTTGGCTTTGGGCTGGGTCACGCTGTTGATGCCGGCCAGGGTCACGCCGCGCAAGATGAACGGCGCAACGGATGCCGGAAAGTCCATGCCCTGAGCCAATCCGCAGGCCGCGACGGTGCCATTGGCCTTGGTGCTGGCGCACGCGTTGGCCAGGGTGTGGCTGCCGACCGAGTCGATCACGGCCACCCAGCGCTCCTTTGCCAACGGTTTGCCCGGTTCGGACAAGGTGGCGCGATCGATGATTTCGCCGGCCCCCAGTTGCTTCAGGTAGTCGTGCTCCGAGGTCCGTCCGGTGGACGCGACCACCCGGTAGCCGAGCCTGCTGAGTAAGGCGATGGCGAAACTGCCGACGCCGCCGTTGGCGCCGGTCACCAGAACTTCGCCCTGTTCGGGCGTCACGCCGTTGTGCTCAAGCGCCATGATGCACAGCATGGCCGTGTAGCCCGCCGTACCGATGGCCATCGCCTGGGCCGCGGTAAACGCCTTGGGTAGCGGGATCAGCCAGTCACCGTTGAGGCGCGCTTTCTGCGCCAATCCCCCCCAATGCCCTTCGCCCACACCCCAGCCATTGAGCAGGACCGGGTCACCAACCTTGTAGTCCGGATGCCCGCTGGCTTCAACGACACCGGCCAGGTCGATGCCCGGCACCATCGGGAATTTGCGCACCACCGGACTGCTGCCGGTGATCGCCAGGCCATCCTTGAAGTTCAACGTGCTGTAGGCAACACGCACCGTGACATCGCCCTCGGGCAGTTGATCGTCCTGGATCTCTTGCAGTGTGGCCCGATAACCGCTGTCGTCTTTGTCGATCAAAATACCTTTGAACATTACGGCCTCTCAATGGAATCAGTCGGTTGGTGGAGCATTTCAAATAACACATGGCAATGGATTGCCGTACCCGACTTTAAGCCAATCCGGCAAACCGCCGGGCGTTTTGATTAACGGCAGCTATGCTTTTCGCAACCCTGAAGTGCCGCAACAATCTGTCTTGTCGATGGAGCTGACAATGCCTCAACTGCGTTTACTCACCGTTTTACTGATGCTCTGCATGATTCCGCTCAGCGGCGTCCAGGCCACACCAGAGCCACCCGCCCAAACTCCCGGGAATCTGGCGCCGACAGCCCCTAGCTGGCCACAGGTGCTGGCGGCCGGCGACACCAAATTGACCATCTACCAACCGCAACTGGACAGCTGGGACGGTTACACCCTGCACGCGCGGGCTGCCGTGGAGGCCACGAGCACCGATGGCAAGGCCACCTATGGCATCGTGCAGTTCAGCGCCCACACCCTGGTCGACAAGGCCACGCGCTGGGTGGCGCTCGATCAGTACACCATCACCAAGGCCGATTTCCCCGATAGCGCAACCAAGGCTGACAGCTGGGTCGCCGCGGTGAAGCAAGACGCCGGGAACCGCACGAAAACCATTTCCCTGGACCAACTCGAAGCCGCGCTCGGTGTCATCGCCGCCGAACAGAAGTCCAACAGCGAGCCGCTGGAAAATACCCCGCCGACCATTATTTCCTCCGAGGTGCCCGCGCTGCTGGTGTACATCGATGGCGAACCCGCCTATCGCCCCGTTGATGGCACCTCGCTGCAGCGAGTGATCAACACCCGGCCGTTGCTGCTCAAGGATGCACAGGGCAAGCATTACCTGCACGTGTTCGATGGCTGGATGGTAGCGGACAATCTGGATGGACAATATGCGCCACTGCCCTCGCCCTCCGCCGAGCTGGAGAAGGCCAAGAAAGCTGCGATCCAGGGCCGACAGGTAGACCTGCTGACAGGCCAGAGCGATCCGAAGGAGAAGATACCGACGCTGGCCAAGCCGCCGACTCCGCAGATCCATATCGCCACGGTGCCGACCGAGTTGATCGTCACTGACGGCGCGCCGCAATGGCAGCCGATCCAGAACACCACACTGCTGTATGTGACCAACACCACCGGGCATATTTTCAAGGAGATCGGTGACCAGGACAGCTACGTGCTGATCTCGGGTCGCTGGTTCCGTGCCAGTGACATGAAAGGCCCCTGGACCTTTGTAGGCGCAGACCAGTTGCCGGCGGACTTCGCCAACATTCCCGATGACAGCCCCAAGGAGAACGTAAAGGCCTCGGTGGCCGGAACACCGCAGGCCAAGGAAGCGGCGATTGCAGCGACCATTCCACAGACCTCGGCGATCAAGAAAAGCCAGGTCAAAATGACCAAGCCAACCTTTGACGGCGAGCCGCAACTCAAGGCCATCAAGGGCACGCCCCTGCAATACGTGGTCAACAGCCCGATGCCGATCATCATGGTCGATGCACAAAGCTGGTACGCGGTGGAGAACGGCATCTGGTTCGTGGCCACCTCGGTGCAAGGCCCCTGGACGGTCGCCTCTTCGGTACCGGCGGTGATCTATTCGATCCCGCCCAGCTCACCAATGCACTACGTCACTTACGTGAAAGTCTACGAAGCCAGTGGCGATACGGTCGTCGTCGGTTACACGCCGGGTTACCAGGGTTCGACGCTGGACCCTGACAGCGGTGTGGTGGTGTATGGCACCGGTTATCCCTATACGCCGTGGGTGGGCAGTGTCTGGTACGGCCCACCGGTGACCTATGGCTTTGGCGTGGCGATTCGCTACACACCCTGGACGGGCTGGACGTTTGGCTTCGGTTTCGGCTGGAGTTGGGGCGGCAGCACGGCCGCCGTGGGTTGGGGCTGGGGCGCCTATCCATGGTGGGGCAATTACGGTTGGGGTTACGCCTGGGGGCCGCATCTGTACCCGGCGCCAATGCCTTGGGGCGGTGCCGCTTACGGCTATCACGGTGGCGCCGTTGCCTGGGGCCCCGGTGGCTGGGCCGGCACGACCGGCAACATCTACCGCCAATGGGGCGACCGCGCTTCGGTCAGCCGCTACGGCGGCGGCTACAACGCCTGGACCGGCAATCGCTGGGCCGGCCAGGTTGGCGCCTCCTACAACTCGCGTACCGGCATCGCCGCGGCAGGCCAGCGCGGCGCGGTACACAACGTTTACAACGGCAACTATGCCGCAGGCCGCAGCGGTGTGGCCGTCGGCCCGGACGGCGGAGCCATCGCCGGCCAGCATGTGACCGCCGGCAACGTTCGCACCGGCACCCAGGTCACCGCCAATCGCGGGGCCATCTACAACCCCAATACCGGCAACACCACCCAGTACGGCGGTATCCATGATCGCGACGGCGGCATGGCGCATGTCGGCGACAACGTGTACGCCGGCCGTGATGGCAACGTTTACAAAAGGACCGATAGCGGCTGGCAATCGATGGTCCAGGGCGGAGCAACCCGTCTCGATTCGGTCAACACGGCTCAGGTCCAGAATCTCAACCGGGAGTACGATGCGCGCTCCTTCGGCAATGATCGCTTCAACAGTTATCACGACTCGTCCCGGTTCATGTATCACTCCTTCGGCGGTGGCGGCTTCCACCGACGCTAACGCCTTACCCGCTGAAAAGACGACTGGCCTTGCGCCAGTCGTTGCGTTACAAATCCTGTTCTACCGCCCCTGCCCGGATTCAACGTCGGAGAACACAGCACATGAACCAATGGCCAGATACCCGCATCCTTGACCTGCTCGGGATCGAACTGCCGATCATCCAGGGGCCGATGGCCGGTGCCACAAACTCGTCCATGGTGATCGCCACCTGCAATGCCGGCGGCCTGGGCTCGATGCCGGCGGCGATGCTCAGCACCGATCAACTGCGCGAAGAGCTCAAAACCATCCGCCAACACACCCGACGCCCGATCAACGTCAACTTCTTCTGTCATCAGCCGCCTGCTGCGGATGAGCAACGCGCACAGGACTGGAAAAACCTGCTGCAACCCTACTACCAGGAACTCGGCGCCGACTTCGATGCACCGACGCCGGTGTCCAACCGGGCACCGTTCGATAACGCGGCCTGCGAAGTGGTCGAAGCGTTTCGCCCGCAAGTGGTGAGCTTTCACTTTGGCTTGCCGGAAAAATCCCTGCTCGACCGGGTCAAGGCCACGGGTGCGAAGGTGCTGTCCTCAGCCACCACAGTCGCAGAAGCCGTGTGGCTGGAGCAGCACGGTTGCGATGCAATCATTGCCATGGGCTACGAGGCCGGGGGCCATCGCGGGATGTTTCTCAGCGATGACCTGAGCAGTCAGGTGGGGACTTTCGCCCTGGTGCCCCAAGTCGTCGATGCGGTGAAAGTGCCGGTGATTGCCGCTGGCGGCATCGCTGACGCCCGAGGCGTCGCCGCTGCATTCATGCTCGGTGCTTCGGCGGTGCAGGTGGGTACGGCGTACCTGTTCACCCCAGAGGCCAAGGTCAGCCCGTCCCATCACAAGGCGTTGCGCACCGCCAGGGAAAGCGAGACAGCCGTCACCAACGTGTTCACCGGTCGCCCGGCCCGGGGCATCCTCAATCGGGTGATGCGTGAACTGGGCCCCATGAGCGCCAAGGCCCCGGCCTTCCCCCTTGCCGGTGGCGCGCTGATGCCGTTGCGGGCCAAAGGTGAAGCGGATTTCAGCAACCTCTGGGCCGGTCAGGCATTTACCCTCGGCGTCGATTTGACCAGCGAGGCACTGACTCGAAAGCTGGCTGAAGAAGGGTTGGCGAGACTCTCAGGTCGCTTCTGAGCATCTGCCCCATTAAATTGTATACAATTTTTCACCAGCACATTCCGTTCAAAGGCAATTCGCTATATATTTTTGTACATAACGATTAACCTGCCGCAATTGCCTTTGACGGAGCCGTTTCATGTTCATTCGTGCCTCACGTTTTGCCCCGACCTGCCTGGCGAGCCTTCTCGCCGCATTCGCCTTCGGCTCAGCCCAGGCGGACGAAGTCCAGGTGGCGGTCGCCGCCAACTTCACCGCGCCCATCCAGGCCATCGCCGCTGATTTCGAAAAAGACACCGGGCATAAACTGGTCGCCTCCTTTGGCGCCACCGGCCAGTTCTACACCCAGATCAAAAACGGTGCGCCGTTCGAAGTGTTCCTCTCGGCAGACGACAGCACCCCGAAAAAACTTGAAGCCGAAGGCGACTCCGTCAAGGGCTCGCGCTTCACCTACGCGGTCGGCACCCTGGCGCTGTGGTCGGCCAAGGAAGGCTACGTCGATGCCAAGGGCGATGTGCTGAAAAAGAACGCCTACCAACACCTGTCCATCGCCAACCCGAAAGCCGCGCCTTATGGCCTGGCGGCGACCCAGGTACTGGCAAAAGAAGGCTTGACCGACAAGGTCAAGGACAAGATCGTTGAAGGCCAGAACATCAGCCAGGCCTACCAGTTCATTTCCACCGGCAACGCCGAGCTGGGTTTTGTCGCCTTGTCGCAGATCTACAAGGACGGCAAGATCTCCAGCGGTTCGGCCTGGATCGTTCCCGCCAGCCTGCACGACCCGATCAAGCAGGATGCGGTGATTCTCAACAAGGGCAAGGACAACCCGGCCGCCAAGGCACTGGTTGACTACCTCAAGGGGCCGAAAGCGGCAGCTGTCATCAAGTCCTACGGTTACGAAATCTAAATGTCGCTATCGAGTGCCGATCTTTCCGCCATCTGGCTGACCCTGAAACTGGCGTCCCTGACGACCGTCATCCTGCTGATTGTCGGCACTCCGATTGCGTTATGGCTGTCGCGCACCCGCTCCTGGTTGCGCGGCCCGGTCGGGGCGATTGTCGCCCTGCCCCTGGTGCTGCCGCCGACGGTGATTGGTTTCTATCTGTTGCTGGCCCTCGGCCCTCACGGGTTCCTTGGACAGCTCACCCAGTCACTGGGCCTTGGGACCCTCACGTTCAGTTTTGCGGGGCTGGTCATCGGTTCGGTGTTGTATTCGATGCCATTTGTGGTCCAGCCGCTGCAAAACGCTTTTTCCGCGATTGGCACGCGCCCGCTCGAAGTGGCCGCGACCTTGCGGGCCAATCCCTGGGACAGCTTTTTCAGTGTGATCCTGCCCCTGGCCCGCCCCGGTTTCATTACCGCGGCCATTCTCGGCTTCGCCCACACCGTCGGCGAGTTCGGCGTGGTGCTGATGATCGGCGGCAACATTCCCGAGAAGACCCGCGTGGTCTCGGTGCAGATCTACGACCACGTCGAAGCCATGGAATACGCCCAGGCCCATTGGCTGGCCGGGGCGATGCTGGTGTTCTCGTTTGTCGTCCTGCTGGCGCTGTATTCCAGCCGTAAAACCAAAGCGGGCTGGAGCTGATCGATGATTCAAATGCGTCTGAAACTGCGTTATTCGGGCTTCGCCCTGGACGTCGATCTGCAACTGCCGGGCCGTGGCGTCACGGCACTTTACGGCCACTCCGGTTCAGGCAAGACCACTTGCCTACGCTGCATCGCCGGCCTGGAGCGGGCCGATCAAGGCTTTATCCAGGTCAACAATGAAGTCTGGCAAGACAGCGCCAACCGGATCTTCGTCGCGCCGCACAAGCGCGCGCTGGGCTACGTGTTCCAGGAAGCCAGCCTGTTTCCCCATCTGTCGGTGCTGGCCAATCTCGAGTTCGGCCTCAAGCGCATTCCCAAGCCACAGCGTCGGGTCGACATGGCCCACGCCACCGAATTGCTGGGCATCGGTCATTTGCTGGGCCGGCACCCGCAACACCTTTCGGGCGGCGAGCGTCAGCGCGTCGGCATCGCCCGCGCCTTGCTCACCAGCCCGAAACTGCTGTTGATGGACGAACCCCTGGCGGCGCTGGATGCCCAACGCAAAGGTGAAATCCTGCCCTACTTGCAACGCCTGCACGACGAGCTCGACATCCCGGTGCTGTACGTCAGCCATTCCCAGGATGAAGTCGCGCGGCTGGCCGACCATATCGTGCTGCTCAGCAACGGCAAGGCACTGGCCAGCGGCCCGATCGGCCAGACCCTGGCGCGCCTCGACTTGCCGTTGGCAATGGGGGATGACGCCGGTGTGGTGATCGAAGGTCGCGTCAGCGCCTATGACGCCGACTATCAATTGCTCAGCCTGCAACTGCCCGACACCGCCCTCGACATTCGTGTGCCGCATACGCCAATGGACGTGGGCCAGGCGCTGCGCTGCAAGGTCCAGGCGCGGGATGTGAGCCTGAGCCTGGACAATGTCGGGCATAGCAGCATTCTCAATCGCCTGCCGGTCACCGTGGTCAGTGAAATGAACGCCGACAACGCCGCCCACGTGCTGGTTCGCCTGGATGCCGCCGGCACGCCGCTGCTTGCGCGGATCACGCGTTATTCCCGTGACCAACTGAACATTCATCCTGGCCAGCCACTCTGGGCACAAATAAAAGCGGTCGCGGTGCTGGCGTAACTCCGAAGGCACGACTGCACCGGGGCGAGGTCAATGGCTGTAATGCTCCGTGACTCCTTGCCCAGGACGCTTGTCATGCCCGATGGACTGCCACCTGACCTGCATTATGTCGATGACACTCAGCCGGGCATTACCCGCAGGAAACTGCGCGGAAAATTCGCCTATTTCGACCCAGCCGGCCAGCGTATCACCGACCCCGACGCAATCAAGCGCCTCAACTCCCTCGCGGTGCCGCCCGCCTATACCGAGGTGTGGATCTGCGCCGATCCACGCGGGCATCTGCAGGCTACCGGGCGCGATGCCCGGGGTCGCAAGCAGTACCGTTATCACCCCCACTGGCGAGAGGTGCGTGACGCCGACAAGTATTTGCGCCTGCGTGAATTCGGGCTGGCCCTGCCGAAACTGCGTCAACGATTGCAAGCCGTGCTAACGGAACCGGGATTCAGTCGCGACAAAGTCATGGCCACTGTCATTACCCTGCTCGACTCGACGCTGATCCGCATCGGTAACAGCCAATACGCCCGGGACAACCGCTCCTATGGCCTGACGACCCTGCGCAGCCGCCATGTAGAGATCAACGGCAGTGCCATCCTGTTCCAGTTCCGCGGCAAAAGTGGCGTCGAACACCAGATCACCGTGAAGGACCGGCGCCTGGCCCGGATCATCAGGCGCTGCCAGGAAATACCCGGGCAGAACCTGTTTCAGTATCTGGATGAAAACGGTGACCGGCACACCGTCAGTTCATCCGACATCAACAGCTATTTGCAAAGGCTCAGCGGCGCCGATTTCACCGCCAAGGACTACCGCACCTGGGCCGGCAGTGTTCTGGCCCTGGCAATACTGCGCAAGCGTCACTGGGAACCTGAAATGGACGCCCGACGGCACCTGGTGGAGATGGTCAAGGACGTTGCCAGGCAACTGGGCAATACCCCGGCGGTGTGCCGCAAGTGCTATATCCACCCGGCGGTGCTAGATGGTTTCCTTCTAGGGGCTTTGGCGCAACTGCCAAGGCCGAGAGCGCGCAAGGGGCTCTCGGCCGCGGAAGTCGGGCTGGCGAATTTTCTGGAGAGAACGCTGGCAGCGCTTGAACCGACGAATTGACCTGCCTATTTTTTGCACGATCAGCAATGACTTCTATAGTTGAACTGAACACGAATCCGCCGCGGAGACGCCATGGAAGACATTTTCGTCGTGAAGCGTTGCAACAAGATCATCATCCATGGCCGCCGTGCCGGTGAAAATGACCACCTGCCACCGGATGCCGCGGTCTGGTACCGCATCGCCGATACCCGCACCCAAGGCTTCATCGGAGATGGCTACGAGGTTGAAGAGGACGCCGCGCGTGTTTGCCGTCAGTTGAACGCGAAATCACAAGTGACAGCCCGACAAAGTTGAGGGGTGTCACCCTTTTTTAACGGGTCTATACTGAAATGGCTGAAGGATCAGTAACCCTTTCGGCAGAAAGCTCGCTCCCGGCGGGCTTTTTGCTGCCACACACAGGTTTCTTGAACGGAGGTGTCTCCCATGTCCGAAAAAGAGTCCATCACCACCCTGCTCACCTTGCTGGACTCCCGTCAGGCCCGCCTGGCCGCCGCCTGCAAGGAAATCGCCGACTGGGTCGATCATCAAGGCGGACACCCTACCGCCCTCAGAATTCGTGATCGCCTGAACGACATCGAAAAGGACACGCCGCTGATCCGGCACACGCTGTCGTCTCTCAAGCCTGTCGACCCGCCTCTGCCACGGTTCAGATGATCCGTCACGGATTCGCAGCGCGAGGACAGGCCCGATTCGGGCAGCATGATCGTTGACCGTGCGTCTGCGAACCTTTGGCTGCCTGCTGGATTTCCAGCTTTTCTCACAACCCGGCCTGGTGTCGGGATTTTTGTTGCGCAAAACCAATCGAACGTCCCCGCTCACGTGGAGTCAACCGCTCACACGTCACGAAGGAGACGTTCCAATGGTCACTCATTTCAAAGTCAGCGGGCACCTGGCCTGCGGTCACCTGGCCTGCGGTCACCACGGCAGCAACCTCGTATCGACCCGCGAACTCAATCGGGTTAAATGCCGAAGCTGCCGAAACACCGACGCCTACAAAGAGGCCCGCAAGGCTGAACGCAACGCTGCCCGCCGCGCAGCACGCAAAGCCAAAGCCATGCACACCGCCAATGACTGGCGTTCAGCCTGGACCGAGCGACTGACCGCGATGGCCGGCCTGCAACGACTGCCCCGCGGTTTTGGCGGTCAACCCTTCGTTTAGGGAAACTGAACCGACCGCCAGGCTTTTACGGTGAATCGATGTTCCTGCGCGCGGGCTCCATGATCTCGCGCAGGGACATACGCTTGAACGCCTCGACCAGTGCTCGTCCCTCATCGGGTGCACAAGTGACAGCCAAGCGCATGGTTGCCTCGCCCAAGTGCCAGATCAAAAACGCGGACTCCTCGACCTGTTGTTCGTCACAGTCGGGATACACGCGAAGCATCGCTTGGGACAGCAGCGCTCCGGCAACCCGACTCTCCTTCAACTCCAGCTGCAACAGCTGCTTGTCGGCCTGCATGCCGGACCAGATGTCACGCATCACCGGTGTCGCCATCACGATCTCGTAATACAGATCGAGCAACTGCGAATAGGCGGCCTGCAAACCCTGGGCGTCCTCGACGGCCGCCATTGCCTCTGCAATGCAACGGCGGCTCTCAGCGTTATAGCGTTCGGCCAGCGTGCGGATCACGGAACTCTTGTCGGGAAAATATTGATAAAGGGAACCGATCGAGATCTCGGAGCGCTCGGCGATTTCACTCATCTTGAGTTGGTCGCTGCCCTTGTCCGCGATCAATTGAGTGGCCATGGCCAGAATCCGCTCCTGACGATCGCGGCTGCGCTGTTGCGTGGGGTTGCGTCGAACCGCTTCTGCAGCAGGCTGTTCGAGGTTTTCAGAGGGCTTTTTGCGCACGAGTGAATTCCCGATCAAAAACGTGACATGTGCTCACCTTAGCATCGCCACTCCCTGCGCCCAACAACAGATGCCACACGTCGGGGAATTCGATCTGACGGGTTGACGGTAAAACATGAGCATCTATCATCTTTTTTAACATGAGCATCACTCACATTAACCGATGGAGATGAACGCGATGAAAACTGCCCAACCAATCACGCTGGTCCTCGGCGCCACCGGCAAAACCGGACGGCGCATCGCACAACGCCTCGAAGCCGCCGGCCTGCCCGTTCGCCGGGGCTCCCGCGACGCCAATCCTCCCTTCGACTGGGAAGATCGATCGACCTGGGACGCCGTGATCGATGGCGTTCATCGCGTCTACATTTCCTTTCAACCTGATCTTGCCGTTCCTGGCGCCGTTGAAACCATCCAGGCGTTCACTGACCTGGCGGTGAAAAGCGGCGTCCGCAAACTGGTCTTGTTATCCGGACGTGGCGAAGTGGAAGCCGAACAGGCCGAACGCGTTGTACAGGACAGCGGGATTGACTGGACAATTCTACGGGCCAGTTGGTTCTGCCAGAATTTCAGCGAGGCACACTTTCTTGAACCCATTGTGCAAGGTGAACTCGCACTCCCCATCGGCCAGGTCGCCGAGCCCTTTGTCGATGCGCAAGACATCGCCGAGTGTGCCGTCGCCGCACTGACTCAACCCGGGCACACTGGCCAGCTCTATGAATTGACCGGCCCTCGGGCGTTGACCTTTGCTCAAGCCGTGACCGAGATTGCCCGCGCCACCGGTCGCAACATCGAATTCGTGCCCGTGCCGCCGGATGCCTATCGACAGGCAATGGAACAGGAACAGCTTCCCCCGGCGTTGATCGATCTGGTGTTGTATCTCTTCACGACGGTGCTGGACGGGCGCAACACACCCGTGGCCGATGGCGTACAGCGGGCACTGGGACGCCCGGCGCGCGACTTCGGCGACTACGTACAGCGCACTGCCGCTACGGGCATCTGGGGCAATGGCAGTCCGACGTAAAGCAGTGGCGGGAACCCGCTTCGTCGACTAGGGTTTTTGGGCGTATCGAAGTGCGGCGCCTTATTGGCAGGAGCCTGATTAAGGAGGAACCCATGTCACTCAATCGTAGTGCTGAACAAACCTACCGCCAGTGGTCGACCCCGATCCTGTTGGAACTCAAGGAGCGAGAACATCAGATGAACCCGTCAGACCGCCAGGCCCTGGAAAACGTACTGCTGGAAAGAAGGCTGATCGATACCGGCAACCCGGCCGGCAGCGATCGCCGCAAGGCAGACCCGGCCCCCTGAAGCATCAGGCGACCATGATCAAGATCGAAATAATGACGCAGAAACATACAAGGGTTTGCAATGCTTTCGCTTGCAAACCCTTGGTTTAGAGCATGCCCAATCGATCGCAAACACGGCTCCAACGTCTGAATCCCCCGCCGCCGTAAATCCATTTTTGATAATTATTAATTTCCAAACACCCCCCTCTATTGGCTTTAAATGTGGGCTTAACCACCACATGGAGGGATTCCAGGATGCTGATAAAAATCGAGAAAGCGAGCAAGCCGGAAGGCTGGAATGTATGGATGAACGCGTGGTGCGTTGAATTTCGCAGCTACGCAGAAGCCCTCGCGTTCGTGAACAGACTGGAAGGCCGGATCAATGCACCTCACCCCTTGCCAGGCAGCACCAACAGACTTCTTTTGGAACTGGCTTAATCTCGCGATGCCCTCACCGAGAAGCTATCCACGAAGCCATATCCATATTGATTGATCTGCTTTTGATAATTATTGATTTCGCTCGCTCCTCTCCCTCGGCTTTAAATATGCGTCGAGGGAGGTTGGCCAAGGGGTTCACAGGTGGTGCCTCTAACGGACGCTTCGAATACAGCCAGTCTGCATTTGAGGAGGCCGACCTTCCTCACCATGTGTAATACATTGCCCCGCATCTTCCCCCAGGAGGTGCGGGGATTTTTTTTCGTAAATGCGTTAAAACCACCCGCTACGATCATCATCCAACTCTTGGCGACACACTTTTAGTTGCGCGTTGTAAATCTCTGACTGCTTTTGCACTTTCTGGGCAACCTGCATCAGCCACGGTTTACTGCGATAGGAATCGCGGCTGAAGCCCCCTCGCCCCTCGTGATAAGCCAGGTACTGATTGTAGGTGTCCCATTTGGAGATCCCGAGCTGACGTTGGGTGCCCGTGGTGTACCAACCGATAAACATGATCGCGTCGTCGAAACTGTCACGCGAACCACCGTTGCCCGTATTGTCCCTGTACTCACCCCACACCGGGTCTTGAGCCTGCGCGTAACCGTAGGCCGAACTGACTCGCCCCCAGGGGATGACCCATAGCAGGTAGTCACGAGGCGGCAATGCGTCCGCCACGTAGCTGCTTTCCTGCTTCATGATCGCCATGGCCACATGCAGGGGTGTCCCATACTCGCTCTGCATTTGCAGCGAGTCCTCATACCAGTCGGGATACTCACGGTAGATACTGCAGAGATTGCCTTGGTCTTTTGGCGGCGTAGTCGTGCACCCCGTTAAAAACATCATCAACAAAGCCAACAGCAGAACTTGTCCTTGTTTCATTCAATACCCTCGAAAATAAGGGCACAGGTACCCTCCGTTTACTGCAAGGAGCCTGAGTCAGGCAGGTGCAGGCAAAAATGTCAGAAGACATCCAGCTTGACCGCGTCACCCTTTTGAGTGAATTGCCTCTGGATTTGCGCCGGCTTTCTCAAACGGCTCTTTGGACAGTCGCCCCCACTCAATCCTCAGCCTGGGACAAAGGCCTGGCCACATGTTCCAGCGCTCGACGCTCGGCAGACACCCCCCAAACCGCTTGCACCGCCGCCGCCGCACACATTAGTGCAGCGCCTGCCAGATAACCAATCAACAGACTGCCGCGCTGCTGGGTCTGAATCAGTTGGCCAAACAGCGTCGGCCCGATGATGCCGCCCAGGCCAGTGCCGAACGCGTAGAACACGGCGATGGCCAAGGCACGGATTTCCAGCGGGAAGGTTTCTGCCACCGTCAGGTAAGCCGAACTGGCCGCTGCCGAAGCGAAAAAGAAGATCACCATCCACGCCGCGGCTTGCTGGGTGACATCCAGCCAGCCCTGCTGGAAGGCGTAGCCATTGAGCGCCAGCAACATTCCGGACGTCGCATAAGTGAAGCTGATCATCACGCGTCGGCCGACCACGTCAAACAGGCGCCCCAGCAGCAGCGGTCCGCAAAAATTGCCCAGTGCCAAGGGCAATACGTACCAACCGACCTGTTCGGCGGGCACCTGGTAAAAATCGGTGAGCACCAGCGCATAGGTGAAGAATATCGCGTTGTAAAAGAACGCCTGCGCTGTCAGCAGGGTCATCCCCACCAGCGCGCGGCGGCTGAATCTGACGAACAGGGTATGGAAGACCTCCCCCAGCGGCGTATGGTCCCGCGCGTGCAGGCGCAATGGTTTGCTGGTCACCGCCGGCAGTTCGTGGCCTTGTTCGCGCAGACTCGCTTCGATACCTTCGACGATGTGTCGCGCCTTATCGCGCTGACCATGGACCAGCAGCCAGCGCGGGCTTT
This sequence comes from Pseudomonas sp. S2_F07, assembly GCF_054668325.1. NCBI lineage: Bacteria > Pseudomonadati > Pseudomonadota > Gammaproteobacteria > Pseudomonadales > Pseudomonadaceae > Pseudomonas > Pseudomonas sp. S2_F07. Next base: position 429,708 of record NZ_CP162758.1, on the reverse strand, counting down.
CCGGCAACCACAGGCGCATCACCAGGATCACCAGGCCCAACGCGGCACCAATGCCGAAGCACAGGCGCCAGCCCAGCTCACCACCGACCACGTGCGGATCCAGCAGGACGATGGCCCCGCCGGCACCCAATGCTGCACCTAGCCAGAATGTGCCGTTGATGCTCAGGTCGACCCAGCCGCGATAGCGTACCGGGGTAAATTCCTGGATGGTCGAATTGATCGCCGTGTATTCGCCGCCGATGCCCATGCCCGTGAGGAAGCGAAACAGCAGGAAGCTTTCCAGGCTGAACGAGAACGCCGTGGCCGCCGTGGCGCCTACATACAGCCATAAAGTTACAAAGAACAACTTGCGCCGCCCCAGGCGATCGGTCAGCCAGCCGAACAGCAAGGCACCGAGCACTGCACCGGCGATGTAGATGCCGCCGGCCAGGCCAATATCGAAGTTGTTCATGCGCAGGACGGGGCTGTTTTTCAGCGCGCCGGACACCGAGCCCGCCAGGGTCACTTCCAGACCGTCGAGCAACCAGGTGACGCCCAGCGCGACCACCAGCAGGGAGTGAAAGCGGCCCCACGGCAAGCGGTCCAGGCGCGCTGGAAGATTGGTTTCGAATATCGCGCCGGGCTCGCGGCTATGCAACTGTTGGTGGGTCATCGCCACATCGTTGTCGTGTACAGTGCCTTGTGAGTTAGGAGTTGGCCTCTGGATCGGGAGTTCAACATTCCACTTACTCAGAATTTAGTTGTGTTGCAGCCGGAGGCCGTACGCCTGGTTTCGATCTAGAGCATTTTCTCCAGGCCGATCTTGTCGCTGAGCCAGGCCTTGAAGCTACGCCATTTGCTGCCGGGCTCCTTACGCAAGGTATGCTCGCGGCCGTCGTCCTCGGTGAGCCAGACGACTTCGCCGTTTTCCAGTCGGGCCTGGTAACTCATGGCCGGCGCCATGCCCTCAAGCGCCAACTGGCGCACTTGGCCGGCCAGTTCGGGACTATCGACCAGCACTCCGACTTCAGTGTTCCAGAACACTGAACGCGGGTCGAAATTGAACGAGCCGACGAACACTTTCTGCTTGTCCAGGATCATGGCCTTGGTGTGCAGACTGGAGTCCGAGCCACCACTGAAGCCAAACGAAGAACTGCGGCCGGGATCGTCCGGCTGGCGCCGCAGCTCATAGAGCTTCACGCCATGTTCGAGCAGAGTCTTGCGATACGGTGCATAGCCGCCATGCACAGCCGGCACATCGGTGGCTTCCAGTGAGTTGGTCAGCAGGCGCACATCGACGCCGGCATCGGCACGCCCCAGCAGATAGTCCATACCCGGCTTTTGCGGAACGAAATAGGCCGAGATCATGATCAGCTCGTTATTGACGCCATCGAGTTCAGGACGCAGCTGTGTGGCCATCAATAGCGCGCGTGCCGGCTCGCCGTCGGCCAGGACCTTGCTCGGAGCGTCCCACATCGCCTTGTTATGGGCCCAGATCAGTTGCTTGCGCCAGGTCTCGAATTGCGGCTGAGTCTGGTAGGTCATGAGATGGTTGTACAACACCTTGCTCTCGATACGTGAGGTCTGCAGCGATTGCTCCAGGCGTTGACGGCTCTCGAGCAAGTCTTGTGCTGTCGGCTTGTTGAGCAGGAAGTCACTGATCGACTGGCTCAAGGCGCTATTCCAGTACTGATCGAAGCTGTGTCCCAACTGCTCGGCGACCGGACCGATGCACAGCAGGTCCATGTCGGTGAAGTTGAGATCGGGCTTGGCGTCGAAATATTCGTCCCCCAGGTTGCGTCCGCCGACGATGGCTGCGCTGTTGTCGGCCAGCCACAGTTTGTTGTGCATGCGTCGGTGTTGCTGGGAAAGATCAAGCAGACGCCCCATGGTTCGGGTGACCACGGTGCTGCGCCCCAGATGCAAAGGATTGAAGACGCGGATATGGATGTTCGGGTGCACCGCCAGGGTAGCGATGACTTCTTCCTGGCCGTCGCTGGCCGTGTCATCGAGCAAGATGCGTATCCGTACGCCGCGATCGGCAGCCAGCAGCATTTCACGCACCAGCGCCCGGGTGCTCAGACCGTTATGCACGATGTAGTACTGCAGATCGACGGATTTCTGCGCATGGCGGATCAACTCGGCGCGCGCCCGGAATGCTTCACTGCTGTTGGGCAGCAAGCGAAAACCCGAGCGCCCCTCGTGTGCGGCGGCCTGAACCTGGATCGAACGCCCGAACGCCGAATCGCTGGCGGGTATCGCCTCGCTGAATTCGTGGGGCAAGCGCGTGGTTGCGCAGCCAACGAGCAGCAGTGCGAACAGCATGGCGCAGAGGAACCGGGACATGGGCAAGGACTGCTCCTCAACCTCGACGGTTGTAGTTTTGCACTCGGCATCCAGCCAGTACTGGCTGCCGAGAACATGCAGCCCTCGATAATCCGCACGACTTATTCCAGTAAAGCCCGTTTCAAGCAACGTGTCGAAATTTTACGGCAGCTGCGCCCAGAGTATGAAAGCGCCCTGGGACCGGGTGCAGGCCAGCCTTCCTCTATAGCGCCTGGCGCACCTTCCAGTCGCGCAACCACTGCAAGCCGGCAGACGTATTGCCACGAGGCCGATACTCGCACCCTACCCAGCCGTCATAACCCAACTGATCGATCAGCTCGAACAGATAAGGATAATTGACTTCCCCCAGGTCCGGTTCATGCCGATCCGGCACCCCGGCGATCTGGATATGGCCGATACCATCGAAGTCGCGACGCAGTTTGGCCGCCAGGTCGCCCTCGACGATTTGGCAGTGGTAGCAGTCGAACTGAACCTTCAGGTTACTGGCGCCCACTTCCTTGCAGATAGCCTGGGCCTGATCCTGGCGGTTGAGGAAAAAGCCTGGCATGTCTCGCGTATTGATCGGTTCGAGCAATACGGTGACGCCTGCCTTGGCTGCCTGGGTGGTGGCGTAGGCGAGGTTCTCCAGGTACACGCCGTGATGCCGCGGGCGATCGTTTTCCGACGGCAACAGCCCGGCCATGACATGGATGCGTGAATTGCCCAATACGCTGGCGTAGTCCAGGGCACGATCAAAACCGCTACGAAATTCACTCTCCCGGCCCGGCAACGACACCGTGCCCCGCTCCCCCGCTGCCCAATCACCGGGCGGTGCGTTGAACAGTGCCTGCACCAGGCCGTTGTCGCTCAAGCATTGCTTGAGTTCTTCAGCACGGTAGTCGTAGGGAAACAGATATTCGACCGCTTCGAAACCGTCAGAGGCAGCGGCGGCGAAACGATCCAGAAACTCATGTTCCGGGTAGAGCATGCTGAGATTGGCAGCAAAACGAGGCATGGTAGCTCCTGAAATAAAGGGTTAGACAAAGGGCCAGATCAGCAGGGTAATACAGAAACCCAAGGTACCGAGCAAAGTGGTCATCACCGTCCAGGTGCGCAGACCGTCGGCCACGTTCAGGCCTGACAGTTTGGTGAAGATCCAGTAACCGGCGTCATTGATATGGGACAGGGCCAGCACCGGCAGCCCCGTGGTGCGCAGCATGTCGGAGAGCACGACACCGATTCCGGTATCCACCAGCACCTTGCCGAATACGCCACCCGACCATGAAGCCGGCAATCGTCAACGCCAGGGGCGTGCGCCGGTTGCCAAAACGGGTGAAACGCTTGCGCCACCACCGGCTCCCTCGCCGCCAGGCCAACGGATCAATCCGCAAATCTGGACGAACAGCTTCGAGCCAGGCCGCCACTTGCCCATTGGTGGCGATCGAAGCACTACCGGCCAACACCACTTCCCCACCGGACACCACCGGGAGTTTCGAGGCGTCGAGGTCGCGCAACTTGCCGGCGCGACGGAAGTTTTCCGGCAGGCCCAGGGCCAGCCCCGAACCACCCGTCAACAACGGCAGATCGGCGCAGGCGCTACCGAGGGTGTACAGATCGCTGTCCGGCAAGGCATCGGCGATGGCCATGCCGACACCTTGAGCCCTCAGTTCAGCGATTCGCGCCTGCACCTGCTCAGCGCCTTGGGCGATCGTGTCGTAGCGCAACAGGCCGACTTTCAGGCGGGTCTGCGATTGCAGCACCCGAACCAGGTTGGCATCGGTCATGGGCGTCAGTGATACCGGACAGACGATGACCACTGGCGTGGGCAGGAACAGGTTTTATGACGCGTGGGAGGAAGCCGGTAGCGAATTGCGGAAGGATTTTTTGATTGCGGAAAAAACTAAGGGCCTGCATGAGGTATCTCACGCAAGCCCTTGATATTCATGGTGCCCGAAGCCGGAATCGAACCGGCACGCCCTTACGAGCGGGGGATTTTAAGTCCCATGCGTCTACCAGTTTCGCCATTCGGGCGGTAGCGCGGTGAAGCGTCCAGGTTTTGCCAGATAACGATCCGGCAGTTCTGACGCTTGTGCAGCAGAGGTGGAAATATATACATCCCGCCCCAGTGAAGCAAGTTCGCAAATACCCTTTTCAAGACTAAATCTTGCAGGCTATTGCAAATAAAAAAGCTCCGTAAATCATAGATCTACGGAGCTTGTTTATTAGTGGAGGCCGAGGTCGGAATCGAACCGGCGTAGGCGGATTTGCAATCCGCTGCATAACCATTTTGCTACTCGGCCTCAAAACATTTGCTGTCAGTAGCGCGACATCAAATGCGTACAAACTTGGAGCGGGAAACGAGACTCGAACTCGCGACCCCGACCTTGGCAAGGTCGTGCTCTACCAACTGAGCTATTCCCGCGTCTTGGTGTGGCGCATTCTATAGAATCCAGAAGCCCCGTCAACCCCTTGATTCAAAAAAGTTTTATTTCTTTTCAACGTCAGTCTTCAGATGTGGCCAGGCAGCCCGCAGGTACTGGACCATCGACCACAAAGTCAGGCCAGCCGACACCATCAACAAGGTGTAGCCCAGCAAGACCCAGAAACTGAAATCCTTGGGATTGGCCAGCAGGATCACCAGCGCCAGCATTTGCGCGGCGGTTTTCCATTTGCCCAGGTTAGATACGGCGACGTGGGCACGAGCGCCCAGTTCGGCCATCCATTCGCGCAGTGCCGAGACGACAATCTCGCGACCGATGATCACGGCGGCAGGCAGCGTGAGCCACAGGTTTCCGTGTTCCTGCACCAACAGGACCAATGCAACCGCAACCATCAGCTTGTCGGCAACCGGATCGAGGAAAGCCCCGAACGGCGTGCTTTGTTCCAGGCGGCGCGCCAGGTACCCGTCCAGCCAGTCGGTCGCCGCAGCGAATGCGAAGACCGAGGCGGAGGCCATGTAGCTCCACTGGTAAGGCAGGTAGAACAGCAAAATGAAGATCGGTATGAGCAGAACGCGTAGAACGGTAATCAGATTAGGGATATTCATCGGCACAACTGGCTACGAGGTGAGGGGGCATTCTACTCGCTGTGCAGATTTGCATAAATCAACTCTGCGAGCTTTTTACTGATCCCGGGGGCTTTGGCAATTTCTTCGATGCTTGCACGAGACAGCTCCTGCAATCCACCAAAATGTTTCAACAAATCACGCCGACGTGTGGGTCCGACGCCGGCGACGCCTTCCAGTGTAGACGTCCGACGGGTTTTTCCACGTCGGGCTCGGTGCCCGGTAATGGCAAACCGGTGGGCTTCGTCGCGAATCTGCTGGATCAGGTGCAGCGCGGGTGAATCGCCGCGCAAGGTGAACTCATGTGCAGCGTCGTTCAGGTACAGGGTTTCGAAACCGGCCTTGCGCGTCGCGCCTTTTGCCACACCCAGCAAAATCAGGTCAGGCACGGCCAGCTCATCGAGCACGTCGCGGGCCATGGACAACTGGCCTTTTCCGCCGTCCACCAGCAGGATATCCGGCAGCTTGCCCTCCCCGTCCTTCAGTTTGCTGAAGCGTCGGGTCAGCGCCTGATGCATCGCCGCATAATCATCGCCGGCCGTAACGCCCTCGATGTTGTACCGGCGGTAATCGGCCTTGATCGGACCTTCGGGGCCGAAGACCACGCACGACGCCACCGTCGCCTCACCGCTGGAGTGACTGATGTCGTAGCACTCAAGTCGCTGTGGAGGCTCATCCAGCTTCAGCACCTCGGCCAGTGCATCGAAGCGCGCCGTAATGTGCTGACGATTCGCCAGGCGCGCACTCAGAGCCTGCTCGGCATTGGTCACCGCCAGTTGCTGCCAGCGCGCCCGCGTGCCCCGCACGCGATGGCTGATGGTCAGCTCCCGACCGCGTAATTCGTCGATGGCGGCGATCAGCGTGGGAAAGTCATCGTGGACCACGTTGACGATCAGCTCGCTGGGCAAGTCGCGTTCAGGGCTGCTGATGAAGTACTGGCCGAGAAACGCGGCCATGACTTCAGAAACGTCTTCTTCAATACCGACTTGAGGGAAGAAGTTCTTGCTTCCCAGTACCCGACCGCCCCGCACGCTGATCAAGTGAACACAGGCACCACCCGGGTTGACGAAGGCAGCAATCACATCGACGTCCCCGGTCCCGCCCTCCATGCTCTGTTGATCCTGGACCCGGCGCAGTAAAGCAATCTGGTCCCGCAACTCCGCGGCCCGTTCGAATTCGAGATTGATCGCCGCCTCTTCCATCCCGGCGGACAACTCGTCAGTCAGTGCATTGCTGCGCCCTTCAAGAAACATCACCGAATGGCGGACATCCTCGGCGTACACCTGCGGCTCCACCAGCCCGACACAGGGCGCCTTGCAACGCTTGATCTGGTATTGCAGGCAAGGGCGCGTGCGGTTCTTGTAATAACTGTCTTCGCATTGGCGAACGAAAAACGTCTTTTGCAGCAGGCTCAGGCTTTCGCGGATCGCGCCGGCACTCGGATAAGGCCCGAAATATTTGCCCTTGGCCTTTTTCGCGCCGCGATGAATGCTCAGGCGCGGAAACTCTCCGTCGGAGAGAAAGACGTAGGGGTAGGATTTATCGTCGCGCAGCAGGATGTTGTAGGGCGGACGCCATTCCTTGATCAGCGTCTGCTCAAGCAGCAAGGCTTCGGTTTCATTGGCGGTGATCGTCGTCTCGACCTGGGCGATACGCGCTACCAGCGCGGCGGTCTTGGGGGCAAGCCCGGTCTTTCGAAAGTAACTCGACAGGCGACTCTTGAGATTCTTCGCCTTGCCGACGTAGAGCAACCGCGCTTCGCTGTCGAACATGCGGTACACGCCGGGGCGCCCGCTAACGGTCGACAGAAAGGCGCTCGGATCAAAGGTGTCGTTCATTTTCAGAGGCTGGCGTCGACCATGCCATGACGAACCGCCAACAGCGTCAACTCGACATCACTGCTGATCGAAAGCTTTTCGAAGATGCGGTAACGGTAGGTGTTCACGGTTTTCGGCGACAGGCACAATTTGTCGGAGATGATCTGTACTTTTTGGCAGCCGACGATCATCAGCGCGATCTGGATTTCCCGCTCCGACAAGGCATCGAAAGGCGAATCGTTGGTGGGCTGGAAGGACTTGATCGCCAGTTGCTGGGCAATTTGCGGGCTGATGTAGCGTTGCCCGGCAAACACCAGTCGAATGGCCTGGACCATTTCCGGCAAACCTGCCCCCTTGGTCAGGTAACCTGCCGCACCGGCCTGCAACAGCCGTGTAGGAAACGGGTCCTCTTCACATACAGTCACCGCGACGACCTTGATATCCGGGTGACTGCGCAATAATTTGCGAGTGGCTTCAAGACCGCCGATACCCGGCATCTTGACGTCCATCAACACCACATCGGGCTTCAGCTCGCGCGCCTTGATCAGGGATTCCTCACCCGACTCGGCCTGGCCGACTACTTGCAGGCCATCGATGTCAGCCAGCATTCGTGTAATGCCTGTACGAACGAGATCATGGTCATCGACTACTAGCACCCTAATCAAGCAGACACCTCGTGATATGGTCTTATTGGGTTGCCAGACACCTTAGCAAAAAGCTTCTGGCAGACCTAGCGGAAAGCGTCAGATTAAAAGTTTCAATTCATCTTGAAAGGCTTGTCGCAAGCGTGTTGCAGCGATCCAGCCCGGGGATATCCAGTTGCATCCTCAGGAAACATTCGTCCTTGCCCACCACCCTCAACCCCTTGCGCTCGTACAACGCTCGCGCCGGATTGTTTTCGAAAACCGTCAGGCGCAATGCCGGTCGCCGCTCCTGGCGCGCCAGAGCCGATGCCTGATCGATCACCCAGGATCCAGTGCCCTGCCCACGAAACGCGTCGACGATATGCAATTCGCGGATATACAAGGCTCTGGCATCACGACTCAGGCTGACATAGCCCTGCACTCCGTCGCCCGATGTAATCAAACGGTTGTCCCGCCCGGCCCAGGCCACGTCAAACGCTTCGTCCTGCCACAACAGTTCATGCTCAATGTAGTAACGCAGCATGCTTCTGCAGGTCAGTTCGCGGGCGAATTCCAGGTCATCCGGTGTTGCCGGGCGCCATTGGCGCTCCATCATTCCAATTCCACAGCGAGGGTCATGTGCGTCCTTGTGACGATAGGATTGTTGTTGCAGCGCAAAGTGTGTCACAACCGTGGGGGCACTCAAGCAATAGAAAGCGCCATCGTTGGCCGATAGCATTTTCTGATTGAATCTGCGTACCGGCCTCTAGTAAGCTCGGACCATCCATCGGAGACAGACCATGTTCAACGCCCTCTTACAGCTTCGTACCGCCAGCGCCCCGCGCTCGGTTGCGGCTGCCCGGGTGAACGACGGTTGTACTCCGGTCAGCTTTTATTTTGGGTATTGGTTTAGCCACTGGCGCGCCTGATACCCACATGGCGCCCACTTCAAACGGGTCGCCACCAGAGAATTCTCAACCCCCGGTCGGCCTCCCGACCGGGGGTTTTGTTTTTTCAGCCCCAACACTTTTAGCGACACACCAGACATTCAGAGGATTCAAAACATGAACTACGCCACTTATTACCGTTACGACAGTTTTACCGCCTGGCGATTTACCACCCTCCGCTCGGGACAGCCTGCCGCCTCCGATCGGTCACCCACAGGTGGCAAGCACACACACGCAGCCAATCCGGCCAATTGTCGAACACCCCAGTAGGGCCGAGCGCGCGGGCACGAACCCGCCACCAGCCCAGGAAGCCTTGAATATGAACTCGTCCGTCTCCGCACTGCCGCTGTCCACCATGAGCCCTGCCAATGAAGCGCTGACCCTGCGCCTGCCCAGCTCATTGCAACTCAAACAGCAATTGCCCCTCGGCAACGCCCTGACCCGGCAAGTCGCCGCCCACCGCCAGGCGGTTCGCGCGATCCTCAACGGTGAAGATTCCCGACTGCTGATCATCGTCGGCCCCTGCTCGATACACGATCCAAAGTCAGCCCTCGAATACGCCGGTAATCTTGCCCGCCTCGCCGCCGAAGTCAGCGACGAAATGCTGCTGGTGATGCGTGCCTACGTCGAAAAACCCCGCACCACGGTTGGCTGGAAAGGCCTGGCCTACGACCCGCACCTCAATGGCAGCGATGACATGGCCGCCGGCCTGACGTTGTCCCGCGAGCTGATGCGCGAAATGCTCCGCCTGGGCCTGCCCGTTGCCACTGAGCTGCTGCAACCGATGGCCGCCGGCTACTTCGACGATCTGTTGAGCTGGGTGGCGATTGGCGCCCGGACCACGGAGTCGCAGATCCACCGGGAAATGGCCAGCGGGCTTGGCATGCCTGTAGGGTTCAAGAACGGGACAGACGGCGGTGTCGGTGTCGCCAGCGACGCCATGCGCTCCGCCGCTCATCCTCATCGCCATTTCGGTGTCGATAGCCAGGGACATCCGGCGATCATTCAAACCCCGGGCAATGCAGACACACACCTGGTATTGCGCGGCGGCCATCGCGGGCCGAACTACGACAGCGCCAGCGTCGCCCAGGTGAACAGCGACCTGACCAAGCTCAGGATTCCGCCTCGAATCATGATCGATTGCAGTCACGCCAACAGCGGCAAAGACCCGTTGCGCCAGCCAGCCGTGTTCCAGGATGTACTTGAACAACGCCTGCAAGGTGATCGTTCGCTGATCGGCATGATGATCGAGAGCCATTTGTTCGAGGGCTGCCAGCCGTTGAGTTCACCGCTGAAGTATGGCGTGTCAGTTACGGATGGCTGCCTTGGCTGGTCCGGGACGGAAATGTTGTTGCGCGATGCAGCGGATAGATTGCGGAAACAAATTCGCACTTAACAATCGCTCTGGTGTTGAGCTCCCTTGCGCCCTCTACGGCGCAAGCTGAGTTCCTCGCTCCCCGTACAATTTGTAACGTTTAGATGCTGCATTCGTGAATGCTTTTGGACGACGATTGAAGCACAAGAGTTCTGACGAAAAAAATCTGAATGATTATGCATGGAAGCAAATCTACAGAGTAAGAAAAAAGTAACGCCAGCTCGATTCAAGCAGGCACAGCGCATTATCATCAGCAGTAACGAGGTCAAGGATGGATAAAAAATATTTCACTAAACACTTACTATTGAGCGCACTGTACCTAATTACAGCTAGTGCTGCTTTTTATATTGATGACAACCTTTTTTACCATGACATTAAACTTGTCACACTTATGCTACTCAGCACATTGCTATACCCACTCTCTAGGTACTTTACAACCGCCAGCGCCTACAAACTGACAGGACCGGAGTTCTGGAGAAAGGATTTTTTTATCAAGGGAGACTCTACAGGAATAAATGCACTTTTTATATTTTTTTGCCTCGTCTTCGCCATCCCACTGGGCAGCACTTACTTGATATTCATGATATTAAAAAGGGGGTGAAAGCTGCCACCCCCTTTACACATCAGAGATTTATCACGTAGTCGTTGATCTTGCCCACCAGTGCATCATCAATCAATGCCCCCATCACAGCCGTTAGCAATGCAAATCCCAGAATAGTCAAGGGTGTCGCGGCCGTCAGGCCAAACATGAACGCTACCAGAGTGGTTGCACCCTTACCCACAACTAAAGACTCAACTTTTACAAAAAATGGCACCCAATCACCACTCCTAGATGATGTTTTCGCTTCAGCGAGCAAGCTGAAAAGATCAGTGATGTTACTAATAGCCTTCAGACCTTTACCGAATGCCGTCAGGTTTTTAGACATCACATCTTTATCTAGAGCGTCAAGAGCCCGAGCAATCGCTTCCCGGTCCTTGACTCCAAACTTCTTGCTCAAAACATTCTTATACTGATCAAAAGCCTTTATTGCCTCACCAGCATTACGAATCGTCTTCCCTTTGGCATTTTTCGAAAGTTCTTTCGCCAGCGCCTCGGCTCTTACACCAAATCGCTCACTCACCTCCTTATAAAAATCCATGGTAAACTTGATTGCACTCTGGATCTGTTCAGCTTCATTCGACCGCTCGGCCAAGCCGCCCAAGGCACTTGAAGTTGAAGTCAGGTGTCTTGCAGATTCGGCCTTCAACAAGGCGTCGTGGTAGCTGAGCCACTTTGTCCCAATCGGGGTGTGGGTTTGCAGATATACCAACTCATTGAGAGCCTCTAATTCAGGCTTGCTCAATGGCGAACTGATCTTCGGGTTCGCCGCTGTGAAATTGATGGTTACACCACCTCTTTTGAATGGAGGCGGTGCAACGACAGGTCTGATCTCTGCCATTTTGGTCGAAGCCATACGCTCTAGCGTCGCCTTGTAATGTAACAATACTTGAGTTTGGGTCATGCCAGTCAGGGAACCTGCCGCAGCAACGAGCTCTGTTTGAAGAAACTCGGGAAGTTGCTGAGCGTGAATATCCAGTTCCAAACCAATAATGCTAAGTCGCTGATTCTGCACAGCGAACCATGCGGCGCCATCTAGAGGAACAACCGACTCCGCTTGGCTTCTGCTGTTAGCTAGCTCGGCAAGTTTGCCAGCCAGAATATCCACCGAGAGCGAAAGCGCTTTGAGCTCCAATGCAGATTTATAGACGTTGTCAAACATGGAATACAGGCTCATGAGAGCTTGGGAGTCGGCGCTACCGGAGTTCAGAAATTCACGCATTTTCTGACGCGGCAGCACCCCCATCATAAAGAATGGACTCTGACCATAAAGGCCGTAGATATTTGGCACAATGGATATGTATTGCTTCTTTTTTGAGTCAATAAATTCCAGGGTGACCTGTTGGTCTACGGCAGCAGATTCTGAGGGTGCTAAAACTTGAGCGCTTTTTGCAGCGACTTTTCTTTCCTCTAATTCACGCGCGGTATCGGTGATGAGTGTATTGAATCGTGCATTGTATTCATTATCAATCTGCTGCTGACTGTAGACTTGTTCGTTCATAAACTCGGCCATAACGTTTGGCAACGCGACATCCCGAATTCCACTTGGACCTCCCTCCCCTCTACGTGGCCCGTCCTGCAACCCCCATCCACCATTATTTCCGCTGTAACCACCGCCACCACCAGGACCGAAGGTTTGCTGACGCCCAGCAACAATGTGCGTAGGTTTAATGTAGTAAGTTTCGCCTCGAACAAATCCATCATCTGCCATGTGTAACTTCTCCCATCAATCCATTGAAAGTTCGCCATCCAACAATCGACATCGAACGAGGCCTATTGAACGTCATAAAAAAATCTTGTGATGTCAGAAGAGCACTAAGTACTACAGGGAATATTGATATTGATGTGGTAGGAATTAACGCCTTACAACTTTCTACCCAACGAATTACGTCGAGATATTTCGGCGAAGACCGTCCATAAATTCGAATGTACCTACTGATTTCCGCCTTCTTCAAAACTCATGAAACTTTCGTATACCCCATTTCCGTCAATGGCTTTAGAGTTAGGCGTAATACCACTCACACGAATGTTTGCGAAGATGTGCGATATGCAAAGGAATGCAAACACCTGTTATTCAATACTGCTGACCCACGACTTTTCGGCGTCGAATGAATCGGCAAGTTCGAGGTCTTTGACGACACCAGGTAGACGCGGAGGAACGCCGGAGCAAGGGTGTCCGTTCCCTGCGCATCAGCCACTTATGACAACGAAGTACTTGATGATCAATTGCTTACGCAGATCGAGCGGGTACTGGAAAGAACTGGTGCACGCAAAGTCAACCTCATAGGACATCGCCACGGAACACTGACCACGCGGTCGCCCAGGCAAAAAGCGACCTGACCAGACTCGGGATCCGACTCGAATCATGGTCGATTGCAAGCCGTGTTCAAGGATGTATTTGAGGCACAGAACAACTGTTACTTGAAGCCGCAGACCGACTGCGAGCGGCGAACAACGCCCGATAATCAGCATCCTCCGTGCGCCCTCCAGCCTTCATGGAAAGACTGGAGGGCAAATGGCAATCAATGTCCCATCAGGGACTGCACCTGAACCAGTGTCACCCCCGATTGCTGACGGGTGCCGTCAAGGCGCTCGACTGAACAGGAAACACGGATCGCAGTATCTCGATGTTCCCTCCAGAACGGGTAGGGAACGATAAACACCAATGGCTCACCCGCGATGTCCCTGGTTATTACGCGGTCGTCACAGTGATTGAATTTCTCCCCGTCGCATGTCAGGCAAATCCGTTCTCCTTTATCAGCCTTGGGGTTTTCGATGACGACGGACACGCCATCCTGCGCATCTTGCAGATCCACCCAACCCTCGTTGGCTTCCAGCACAGTGGGTGCTCGCAGTGGCCGCCGCTCCAGGATGCCAACCATCAGTGCCGTTACTTCAGAATAACGAGGCCCCTGCCCCGCCTGTTTGACGCAATAGTCGACGGACACCGAGGAGCCCAGGTTGAGCGCAATGCACTCCGGACTGACCCAAAACGACAGTTCCTCCCCCACAGCGAAAGCCTCGACCTTGAGTGCATCACTGAAACTTGCTTCAACCGAAACACCCGCCCAGGTCAGCAACACCCAGTCGCCCGCCGCCATGCGCGCATAGGGTTTGATCGTAACGATCGCCCCTTCCTTCACCCGATCCGGATCAAGCGTTCTCCCCACCGCATCGCTCACCGTCGCGGGCAACAGGTCGCACTGCACATCACCGACACTGAGCTGCAATCGACGGGAATGCACGGGCTCGGCCAATCGGGTACTGGTGAGTGAGTAACCGATTTCCAGTGAACCACCCTCAAGCGCCTCGATATGCATGCTACCCACGGCAAAGATAATGTCCTCGCCGACCCGGTCGTCACTGACAAAACGCGCCACCTGGTGATTGCAGGCAAGGCCATCGGCATCCAGCCCCGCCCAATTCAATAGCAATTTGTCGCCGCAGGTCATGCCTGGATAAGGCCGGACCCTGATGACGGCTTTTTTTTCACAGGGATTGAGAACGCCGTTTTGCGCCTGCTCAAGGATCGGCGGTGGCAATGGTTGCTGGGCGAGATTCAAGGTGTCGGGTTCATAAACAGTCATTCATTCGCTCCATTCCCTGGAATAAACACCGGACAGGTGGCCGGCTCCGTACGGCTATTTAACCTCATGCCGAACAGTCGTGATGTCGGCCTCTCACTCCGACCTGCTCGGAAAATCGATACATGCAAAGTAGGTCTTTGATCAGCAGCAACCTGATTGCCGCGAAAAGTCCTCGATCTATTCCGACTAAGGCTTCAACTGCTCTTGAGCATTCGCACTTGTTCTATTCCGTTTTCCTCAAGTTTCGGCGGACTTTTCATACATCGCGCCAACCTCGAGTGTTTTAGAGTGAAGCGCCATGCAGTCCCAATGAACTTCTGCGTAAAGGTATGAACATGCAAAGGAATGCAAGCACTCGTTACCCAATACTGCTGGTCCACGGGCTTTTCGGCTTCGAAAAAATCGGCAAGTTCGAGCTCTTTCACGACATCAGGCAGGCACTGAGGAACGCCGGAGTCAGGGTGTTCGTTCCCCACTTGTCGGCCATCCATGACAACGAGGTACGCGGAGACCAATTGCTCGCACAGATCGAGCGGGTAATGGAAGGAACCGGTGCACGCAAAGTCAACCTCATAGGCCATAGCCAGGGCGCACTGGCCGCACGTTATGCCGCAGCGATTGCGCCACACAGCGTGGCGTCGGTCACCTCCGTCAGCGGGCCGAACCATGGTTCGGAACTGGCCGACTTCCTGCGCAAGGCATTGACACCGGGATGCCTGCCGGAACATGTGGCCGAGACGGTGGTGACCCTGTTCGCCGACTTCCTCGCGACCTTGAGCGACAATCAGTATCAACCGCGAAACGCCATTGCCGCCCTCAATGCGCTGACCACCGAAGGCGTAGGCGCATTCAACGACAAATACCCGCAAGGGCTGCCCACCACCTGGGGTGGCAAGGGGTGCGAACAGGTCAACGGTGTTCGTTACTACTCGTGGAGCGGCGTGCTGCCAGCGAATGTTCTCGAACAAGGGCGCTATGCGCTCGATCCGCTCAACGCCTTTTGCCGGGCCCTTTCCGGTTATTTCGTCACGGAAAGCGAACAGAACGACGGTTTGGTCGGTCGCTTCAGCTCCCATCTGGGCACGGTTATCCGGTCCGACTATGCGCTGGATCACCTGGACTCCATTGGCCAACCGACCGGGCAACTGCGTAGGGGTGTCGACCCGATTGATCTGTATGTCCAGCATGCCAGGCGCTTGCGGGACGCCGGCCTTTGAGCACCCACCTGCCGTGGATCCCCCGTGGAACGGAACTTTGAGGAGAAATCGCTCACTGAATCCGGTAGGCTCAGCACTTTATCGAGTATTGAAAGGAGTATTTTCCCATGGCTAAAGCCACTGCCCGTCACATCCTTGTTGCCTCCGAAGCCAAGTGCAACGAACTCAAGGCCCAAATTGAGGCTGGCGCCGATTTCGCCGAAGTTGCCAAGGCAAACTCCACTTGCCCATCCAGCCGCCAGGGCGGTGACCTGGGTTCGTTCGGGCCGGGCCAGATGGTCAAGGAATTCGACACCGTGGTCTTCAGCGCACCACTCAACGTGGTCCAGGGCCCGGTCAAGACCCAGTTCGGTTTCCACCTGCTGGAAGTGACCAGCCGTCAGGACTGATCGACGCCTGAGCTATTCACACAACGGCCCGCCTATTGGTGGGCCGTTGTGTTTGTGATGCGCAATACGGCTGGCGAGGGACGCGCCGCTAGCGTACAAATTGTCGTTATCGACTACCCGGCTCTAAGGCTGACAATGCGACTGGCTTTCCCTACCTTGCTGTTCACGGCCGTGGCCCTGCTGATGGGTGCCTCGGGTGTGAATGCGGCACCGCAACAGGCAATGACCGTGTACGGCGAACCGGCCAAATACCCCACCGGCTTCAGTCATTTCGCCTACACCAACCCGCAGGCCCCCAAGGGCGGTACGATGCGGCGTTCGGCGATCGAAATCGGTCAGTTCGACCATGTCTTGCCCTACATCGACAAAGGCATCGGCGTTACACAGGTCGACGGTTTGCTCTATTCACCGCTGGCCCAGCGCTCCCTGGACGAGCCTTACACCGTGTACGGCCTGGTGGCCGAGAAGATGGAGCGCTCCGAGGACGGCCTGTCCCTGCGCTTTTACCTCAACCCCAAGGCGCGTTTTGCCGATGGCAAACCCATTACTGCCCAAGACGTACGCTACACCTTCGACCTGCTGATGACCCAGGGCAGCCTGCGCTACCGCACCCAGTTCGCCGACGTCAAAGGCGTCGAAGTGGAATCGCCACTGACTGTGCGCTTTGATTTCAAGAACAACGAAAACCGCACCCTGCCCCTGGACATCGCGACCTTGCCGGTATTTCCCGAACACTGGTGGAAGAGCCGCGATTTCGCAGGTGGCGGTGGTTATGAAGCGCCGTTGGGCAGCGGCCCCTATAAAGTCGGCAAGATCGACTCGGGACGCAGCATCACCTTCGAGCGCAATCCCGACTGGTGGGGCAAGGACCTGCCGGTCAGTCGCGGCCTGTACAACTTCGATCATTTCAGCATCGAGTACTTCGGCGATACCGACGTGGCGCGCCAGGTCCTGCGCGGAGGCGCCTATGACTACAATCGCGAATTTTCCGCCACCGGCTATTCCATCGGCTACGACAGCCCGGCCCTGAGCGACGGTCGCCTGCAAAAGGCCCACCTCGCCACCGAGGCGCCGCAGCCGGCCCAGGGTTTTGTGTTCAACCTGCAAAAGCCCATGTTCCAGGACCGTCGCGTGCGCCAGGCGCTGGTGATGCTGTGGGACTTCGAGTGGAGCAACCGGCAGATGATGCGCGACATGTACATCCGCCAGCAGAGCTTTTTTTCCAATACCGACCTCGCCGCCCGGCAACTGCCGGATGCCGGTGAACTGGCGATTCTCGAACCGCTGCGCGGGCAGATTCCCGACGAAGTCTTCACGCAGGTGTTCGAAGCGCCGAAGACCGACGGCAGCGGCGTGATTCGCGACAAGCAGTTGCAAGCCCTGGACTTGCTCGAAGAGGCCGGCTGGAAACCCGATGGCGACCAATTGGTCAATGCCGACGGCGAGCCGCTGACCTTCACATTCCTGGTCAGCCAGAACGGCATGGACCGCCTGCTGCTGCCCTATAAACGCACGTTGAAACAGATCGGCATCGACCTGAACATCCGCCGCATCGACTCGTCCCAGTATGTCAATCGCCTGATGAGCCGCGACTACGACATGATCGTCACCGGCTACCCGGTCACCACCTCTCCGGGGGGCGAACTGGTCAATTACTTCGGTTCGGCGGCGGCCACCGACCCTGGCTCCAACAACTACATGGTATTGAAGAACCCGGCGGTGGACACCCTGATCACCGGGCTGATCCGCGCCAATACCCAGGCCGGCATGCTGCACTACGCCCATGCCCTGGACCGGGTACTGCAATGGAATTACTACTGGATTCCCAACTATTACCCGCCGGGCACCTCGACAGTGTGGTGGAACCGCTTTGGTATCCCGAACGTGCAAGCGAGCAATGACGAAGCCATCGAAAGCTGGTGGGAGATGAGCACCACGCCATTGACCAACCAACAGATGACGGCCGAGCGTATCAGCCGTGGCAAACCCGGAGGGCCGCACTGATGTGGGCTTACATATTGCGGCGCCTGCTGCTGATCATTCCGACGCTGGTGATCATTCTCCTGGTCAACTTTGTCATCGTCCAGGCCGCGCCAGGCGGGCCGGTCGAACAGGCCATCGCGCACCTGCAAGGCATTGGTGGCGCCGCGGTTGGTGGCAGTTCCGGCGAAGCCATGAGCGGCAAGTCCCGGTCCAGCCGAGGGCTCGATCCGCAACTGATCAAGGACATTGAAAAACAGTACGGCTTCGACAAGCCGGCACACGAACGCCTCTGGCTGATGCTCACCAGCTATGCGCGCCTGGACTTCGGCAAGAGCTTCTTCCGTGGCGCCACCGTCACCGACCTGATCCTCGAAAAAATGCCCGTGACCATCTCCCTCGGGCTCTGGGCGACGCTGATCACCTACCTGGTGTCGATTCCCCTGGGCATCCGCAAGGCCGTGCACCATGGCAGCCATTTCGACATCTGGAGCAGTACCGCGATCATCATCGGCTATGCCATGCCGGCGTTCCTGTTTGCGATGTTTCTGATCGTGGTCTTTGCAGGCGGCACTTCGCTGAACTGGTTTCCGGTTCGCGGGCTGGTCTCGGACAACTTCGAATCACTGTCGACCCTGGGCAAGGTGGCCGACTACTTCTGGCACCTGGTGTTGCCGGTGACTTCGCTGGTGATCGGCGGCTTCGCCACACTGACCATCCTGACCAAGAACTCGTTCCTCAATGAAATCACCCGCCAGTACGTGGTCACTGCCCGGGCCAAGGGCTTGAGTGAACGACGGGTGCTCTACGGGCACGTATTCCGCAACGCCATGCTGCTGGTGGTGTCGGGCATTCCCCAGGCGTTCATCAGTGTGTTTTTTGCCGGTTCCCTGCTGATCGAGGTGATCTTCTCTCTCGACGGCCTGGGCCGCATGAGCTACGAAGCGGCCGTATCGCGGGACTATCCGGTGGTGTTCGGCTCGCTGTTCATCTTCACCCTGTTCGGCCTTCTGATAAAACTGGTCGGCGACCTCTGCTACACCCTGGTCGACCCGCGTATCGACTTCGCCGCGAGGAACGCCTGATGCTCAAGCTTTCACCGCTGGCCCGTCGTCGCTTCGAGCGTTTCAAGAAAAACCGTCGGGGCTGGTGGTCGCTCTGGCTGTTTATCGGTCTGTTCCTGATGACCTTGGGCGGCGAACTGATCGCCAACGACAAACCGCTGGTGGTCAGCTATCAGGGCCAATGGTACTTCCCGGTCTTCAAGCGCCACACCGAACAGGCGTTCGGTGGGCAGCTGCCGTTCCAGGCCGACTACCGCAGCGACTACGTGCAGAAACTGATCAAGAAGGATGGCGGCTGGTTGCTGTTTCCACCGATTCCGTTCAGTGACGACACACCCAACTACGACCTGAACACACCTGCCCCCAGCCCGCCCTCCAGCGTCAATTGGCTGGGCACCGACGACCAGGCGCGGGACGTTCTGGCCCGGGTGATCTTCGGGGCCCGGGTGTCGATCCTGTTTGCCTTGATGCTGACCTTTGTCAGTGCCCTGATCGGCATTGCCGCCGGGGCCCTGCAAGGCTATTACGGCGGCTGGGTGGACTTGCTCGGCCAGCGTCTGCTGGAGGTGTGGTCCGGGTTGCCGGTGCTGTACCTGCTGATCATCCTGTCGGGCTTCGTCGAGCCGAATTTCTGGTGGCTGCTGGGGATCATGGCGCTGTTTTCCTGGCTGGCCCTGGTGGACGTGGTGCGCGCCGAGTTCCTGCGCGGGCGCAACCTGGAATACGTCAAGGCCGCGCGTGCGCTGGGCCTGACCGACCGCAAGGTCATCGTGCGGCACATTCTGCCCAACGCCATGAACGCGACCTTGAGCTACTTGCCGTTCATTCTCACCGGGGCGATTTCCACCCTGACGGCGCTGGACTTCCTCGGCTTCGGCATGCCTGCCGGCAGCGCTTCCCTGGGCGAACTGATCGGCCAGGGCAAGCAGAACCTGCAAGCGCCGTGGCTGGGGCTGACGGCGTTCTTCACCCTGGCGCTGATTCTTTCTTTACTGGTGTTCATTGGCGAAGCCTTGCGCGACGCTTTTGATCCTCGATCTTGATTCGGAATGTAGAGATGACCAACCTGATCGAAATCCGTGACCTCAACGTGGCCTTCAGCGGCCAGACCGTGGTGCGCAATCTGTGCCTGGACATCCGCCCCGGCGAATGCCTGGCGCTGGTGGGCGAATCGGGTTCGGGCAAGTCGGTGACGGCCCACTCGATCCTGCAACTGCTGCCGCAAACCGAGTCCGAGACGACGGGCAGCATCCGCTATCGCGGCCAGGAACTGGTGGGTGCCGATGCCGGCAAGTTGCGACAACTGCGCGGCAATCGCATCGCGATGATCTTCCAGGAGCCGATGACCTCCCTCAACCCGCTGCACAGCATCGAAAAACAGATCGGTGAAACCTTGCTGGTGCACAAAGGCCTGGCGGGCAAGGCGGCGCAAGCGCGGATCCTCGAATTGCTGCACCTGGTAGGCATCCAGAAACCCGAGGAGCGCCTCAAGGCCTATCCCCATCAATTGTCCGGCGGGCAGCGCCAGCGGGTGATGATCGCCATGGCCCTGGCGTGCGAGCCGGAACTGCTGATTGCCGATGAACCGACCACCGCGCTGGATGTGACGGTGCAACGCAAGATCCTGCTGCTGCTCAAGTCCCTGCAACAGCGGCTGGGCATGTCGCTGCTGCTGATCAGTCATGACCTCAATCTGGTGCGCAGCATCGCCCAGCGCGTGTGCGTGATGAAGGCCGGGGAAATCGTCGAGCAGGCGCCTTGCGAAGTCCTTTTCACTGAGCCGAAGCACCCTTACAGCTGCGTATTGCTGCACGCCGAACCCGAGGGCGAAGCCTTGCCCCGGGACGAGCGCGAAAACGTACTGGAGGTGGACAACCTGCAGGTGCGGTTTGCCGTCGGTGGTGGCCTGTTCCAGCGCAAGACCTGGCTGCGGGCCGTCGATGGCATCAGCCTGAATATTCAGCGCGGCAAGACCCTGGGCATCGTCGGCGAATCCGGTTCGGGCAAGTCCACCTTGGGCCAGGCGATCCTGCGTTTGCTCGACTCCGAAGGCGGTATCCGCTTTCAGGGCCAGGCGCTGGATGGCCTGACGCAAAAACAGCTACGGCCGTGGCGCAAGAAGATGCAGGTGGTGTTCCAGGACCCCTTTGGTAGCCTCAGCCCGCGAATGTCGGTCGCGCAGATCATCAGCGAGGGCCTGGAAGTGCACAGCCAGCTGAGCACAGAAGAATGCAACGCCGAAGTGATCCGGGCGCTGAACGAAGTCGGTCTTGACCCGCAAAGTCGCCATCGTTATCCCCACGAGTTCTCCGGTGGCCAGCGTCAACGCATCGCCATCGCCCGGGCGCTGGTGCTCAAGCCGGCGTTGATCCTGCTCGACGAACCGACCTCGGCGCTGGACCGCACGGTGCAAAAACAAGTGGTCGCCCTGCTCCGTCAGCTTCAGGAAAAATACGGGCTGACCTATCTGTTCATCAGCCATGACCTGGCTGTGGTGCGCGCCCTGGCCCACGACATGATCGTGATCAAGGACGGCAAAGTGGTGGAACGCGGCGCCAGCCATGAGGTGTTTGACTCACCGCAGCATCCGTACACCAAGGAGCTGTTGGCGGCGGCGCTGTTGGGGCAGGCATAATCGCGCCACGCAGTTGAACCGTGTCGCAGCCATCGCGGGCAAGCCCGCTCCCACAGGGTATTTGTCGTACCCAAAATCGGTGGCAACCCCATATCCTGTGGGAGCGGGCTTGCCCGCGATGGGGCCGGAACAGTCAACAAGAAATCAGGATCAATACCGATGAACACCACCGAAAGCCTCAAGGACTACCAGCGCGTTCGCCTGCTGGCGATCCGTTCGTTGTTCGAAATCATCGAGCAATCGAGTGAGGGCACGGTGATTGTCGACCGCGATGCCAACATCGTCTGGATGAATGAGCGCTATGCCCGGCGCTTCGGCCTGCAATCGGCCGAAGTCGCGATCGGCAAGCCCTGTGAAAGCGTGATCCCCGGCAGCCTGCTGCGTGAGGTGGTGCGCACCGGCCGGCCGATTCTGCTGGACATGCAAGACACCCCCAAAGAGCCGCTGGTGGTCATGCGCCTGCCGATTCACGACGATGTCGGCGTGGTGATCGGCGCCATCGGATTCGCCCTCTTCGACGAGCTGCGCAGCCTGTCGCCAATGCTCAAGCGCTACATGAACATGCAGGAAGAACTGGCCTCCACCCGCTCGCTGCTGCGGGCGCGGCAGACCAAATACAACTTCGCCCACTTCATCGGCACCAGTGCCGCCAGCCTCGAAGTCAAACGCCGTGCCCGACGCAGTGCAAGCACCGAATCGCCGGTATTGCTGCTCGGCGAAACCGGCACCGGCAAGGAACTGCTGGCCCAGGCGATACACAACGCATCGCCCCGCGCGCACAAGGCGTTTGTCAGTATCAACAGCGCGGCGATTCCCGAATCGCTGCTGGAGGCCGAATTCTTCGGCACCGCTCCGGGCGCGTTTACCGGTGCCGACCGCAAGGGCCGCGCCGGCAAATTGCAGATCGCCCAGGGCGGCACGCTGTTCCTCGACGAAATCGGCGACATGCCGCTGCCCCTGCAAAGCAAACTGCTGCGGGTGTTGCAGGAAAAGGAATTCGAGCCGGTGGGCTCCAACGAAGTGATCCAGAGCGATGTGCGGGTGATCGCCGCGACCTCAACGGACCTTGAGGCCGCGATCAAACGCGGCGAATTCCGCGCCGACTTGTACTACCGGCTCAACGTGCTGCCGATCCAGGTTCCGCCCCTGCGTGACCGCCTCGATGACGTGCCGGCGCTCAGTGAAGCGATTCTCGAAGAACTGCGCAGCCAGCATGAACTGCACCACGAAGCCCTGGCACTGTTGGGCCAACACGCCTGGCCGGGGAACATCCGCGAGCTGCGCAATGTGCTGGAGCGGGCCGCGTTGCTCAGTGATGACTTGCGCCTGACGACAGCGGATATCCGCGCGGCGATTGGTACGTTCACGCCGGTGGAACGCGTGGCGCCCTTGACCATCGAACCGATCGCCCATGAGACGTTCAGTGCGGCGCGAGAGCGATTTGACCGGCAACTGATTGAGTCCACCCTCGCGCAATGCGGGGGCAAGGTGGTTGATGCAGCAGCACGATTGGGCCTTGGGCGGTCGACGTTGTACAAAAAGATGGTGGCGCTGGGGATCGTAGAGTCTCAATAAAGAGACATTAATCTCCATTGTTAGAAAGTCCTTCGCGAGCAAGCCCGCTCCCACAGGAGACCTTGCTCTCCTGACCAACTCGTTCAACTGTGGGAGCGAGCTTGCCCGCGAAGAGGCCAGCACTGCCAAAGCAAGTCTCAAACCAGAGACAAAACCATCTGACAAGCTCATCATATTGAAAATATATCCTTGTATTTCAACATCTTAAGCATCTGGCACAAAACTCGCTATACGCCTCTCCTACCAGGCTTCACCCAACAAAAATAACAACCCAGGAGACACACCATGAGTGTGATCATTGCCTTGGCAGCCCTCGCGCTGCTGATGCTGGCTGCCTACCGTGGCTACAGCGTTATCCTCTTTGCCCCGATTGCCGCCCTCGGCGCTGTCCTGCTGACTGACCCGTCTGCCGTCGCCCCCGCTTTCACCGGGGTGTTCATGGAAAAAATGGTCGGCTTCATCAAACTGTATTTCCCGGTGTTCCTGCTCGGTGCGGTGTTCGGCAAGCTGATCGAACTGTCCGGTTTCTCGCGCTCCATCGTCGCGGCGGCCATTCGCTTGCTCGGCACCCGTCAGGCGATGCTGGTGATCGTGCTGGTCTGTGCCCTGCTGACCTACGGCGGCGTATCGTTGTTTGTGGTGGTGTTCGCGGTCTACCCGTTTGCCGCTGAAATGTTCCGCCAGAGCAACATCCCCAAGCGACTGATCCCGGCGACCATTGCCCTGGGCGCCTTCTCGTTCACCATGGACGCCCTGCCCGGTACGCCACAAATCCAGAACATCATCCCCAGCACCTTCTTCAACACCACCGCCTGGGCGGCGCCGTGGCTGGGGGTGATCGGCACGATCTTCGTGTTCTGCGCCGGCATGCTGTTTCTCCAGCGCCAGCGCAACAAGGCGCAGCGTGCCGGTGAAGGCTATGGTTCAGACCTGCGCAACGAGCCGGAAACCGCCGCCGACCTCAAGCTGCCCAACCCGTGGCTGGCGCTCTCGCCACTGCTGGCGGTGGGCATCATGAACCTGTTGTTCACCCACTGGATTCCCCAGGTGTACGGCAAGACCCACAGCCTGGCGCTACCGGGCATGGCCGCGCCGGTGACCACGGAAATCGCCAAGCTCACTGCGATCTGGGCGGTACAGGCAGCCTTGCTGGTCGGCATCCTCATGGTGCTGGTGTTTGGCTTCCAGGCGATTCGCAGCAAACTCGCCGAGGGCAGTAAAAGTGCGGTCAGCGGAGCATTGCTGGCGGCGATGAACACCGCCTCGGAATATGGTTTCGGTGCCGTGATCGCATCCTTGCCGGGCTTTCTGGTGCTGGCCGACTGGCTCAAGAGCATTCCCAACCCACTGGTCAACGAAGCGATTACCGTGACCCTGCTGGCCGGCATCACCGGTTCCGCCTCGGGCGGCATGAGCATCGCGCTGGCGGCGATGTCCGAACAGTTCATCAGCGCCGCCCATGCGGCGAACATTCCGCTGGAAGTGCTGCACCGGGTTGCCGCGATGGCCAGCGGCGGCATGGACACCTTGCCGCACAACGGCGCGGTGATCACCCTGCTGGCGGTCACCGGGCTGACCCACCGCGAGGCTTACAAAGACATTTTCTGTATTACGCTGATCAAGACCCTGGCGGTTTTCGTGGTGATCGGCACTTTCTACGCCACTGGCATTGTGTGAGGTATTCATGACGACTCTTTCGGGCAAGACCGCACTGGTCACCGGTTCCACCAGCGGCATCGGCCTGGGGATCGCCCTCAGCCTGGCCAAGGCCGGGGCCAACCTGATCCTCAACGGCTTTGGCGATGCCTCCCAAGTGATCGCCCAGGTGCAACAGTTCGGCGGCAAGGTCGGCCATCACCCCGCCGATGTCAGCGATCCGGCACAAATTGCCGACATGATCACCTACGCCGAACGTGAGTTTGGCGGCGTCGACATTCTGGTCAACAACGCAGGCATTCAACACGTGGCAGCGGTGGACGAGTTCCCGGTGGAGCGCTGGGATTCGATCATTGCCATCAACCTGTCGTCGGTGTTCCACAGCACCCGCTTGAGCCTGCCGGGCATGCGTGCCAAGGGCTGGGGTCGGGTGATCAACATTGCCTCGGTGCATGGCCTGGTCGGTTCGGTGGGCAAGTCAGCTTATGTCGCCGCCAAACACGGGGTGATCGGCCTGACCAAAGTGGTCGCGCTGGAGACCGCGACCACCCAGGTCACCTGCAACGCGATCTGCCCAGGCTGGGTATTGACGCCACTGGTGCAAAAGCAGATTGATGATCGTGCCGCCAGCGGGGTTGATCCGCAGCAGGCGCAGCATGATCTGCTCGCTGAAAAGCAGCCATCACTGGAGTTCGTGACACCGCCGCAACTGGGTGAACTGGTGTTGTTTTTGTGCAGCGAAGCCGGCAGCCAGGTACGCGGCGCGGCGTGGAATGTTGATGGTGGGTGGTTGGCGCAGTGATCATCTGCCAGACCGCGTTATCGTTCATCGCGAGCAAGCTCGCTCCCACAGGTTCTGTGGTGTCTGTGGGAGCGAGCTTGCTCGCGATCGAGTGCGCAGCACTCGCCAACAAAAAGAGGCAAACCATGTCCGACATCCTCTGGCAACCCGACGCCAAACGCATTGGCAAGACCCGCATGGAGGCCTTTCGGCGCTTCATCAATCAGCGGCATCACCTCAAGATCGACGACTACCCGGCCCTGCACCAATGGTCCATCGATCAACGGCCGGACTTCTGGCAGGCCATCGTCGACTTCTTCGACATCCGCTTCCACGAGCAACCCGACGCCGTGCTGCTCGAAGGCCCGCGGATGCCCAGCGCCCAGTGGTTCCCCGGCGCAACGCTGAACTTTGCCGAACACCTGCTGCAGCGTCGCGATGATGCGATCGCCGTGATAGCCGTCGGCGAAAACGGTCAGCGTGAACATTTGACCTGGGCTGAACTGGCCGAACAGGTCGCCGGCTTTCAGAATGGCTTGATCGCCGCCGGCGTCGTTGTGGGCGACCGGGTCGCCGCCTGCATGCCCAACACCTGGCAGACCCTGGTGGCCATGCTCGCCACCACCAGCCTTGGCGCCGTCTGGTCCTGCTCTTCGCCGGACTTCGGCACCCAAGGGGTGGTTGACCGTTTCGGCCAGATCGAACCGAAAGTGCTGGTGACCTGCGCCGGCTACCGCTATGCCGGCAAAGAGATCGACCAGACCGCCAAGGTCAACGAAATCCTCCAGCGCCTGCCGTCGCTGCAACAGTTGATCGTCGTGCCTTACGCACGTCCACACGCACACATCGAACAATTCCATACCCAGGCCAACGTGACGCTTTGGGACGATTTCTACGAACCTGGCGACGAACCGGATTTCGTCCCGGTGCCTTTCGCCCATCCGCTGTACATCCTCTACTCCAGCGGCACCACCGGTGTACCCAAATGCATCATCCACAGCACCGGCGGCGTGTTGCTGCAACACGTCAAGGAACACGGTCTGCATGGCGATCTCGGCCCCGGTGAACGGCTGTTCTACTACACCACCTGCGGCTGGATGATGTGGAACTGGCTAGTGTCGGCGCTGGCGACAGGCAGCTCCGTGGTGCTGTACGACGGCTCACCGTTCCAGCCCGAACCGCAACGCCTGATCGACCTGATCGACGACGAATGCATCAGCGTCTTCGGCACCAGCCCCAAATACCTCGCGACCCTGGAAAGCAGCGGTATCAAGCCCCGTGAAAGTCATGACCTGGGTAGCCTCAAGACATTGCTCTGCACCGGCTCGGCGCTGTCGCCGCAGAGTTACGACTACGTCTATCGCGACTTCAAGGCTGACGTGTGCCTGGCCTCGATGTCCGGCGGCACCGACATCGTCTCGTGCTTCGTCAATGGCAACCCGATGTCGCCCGTGCGTCGCGGCGAAATCATGGGCAAGAGCCTGGGCATGGCCGTCGAAGTGTGGAACGACGAAGGCCACCCGGTGATTGGTGAAAAGGGCGAACTGGTCTGCACCCGGCATTTCCCGGCGATGCCCATTGGCCTGTGGAACGACCCCGATGGCGAGAAACTGCGCCAATCCTATTTCAGCCTGTTCCCCGGCGTCTGGGCCCAGGGGGATTACGCCGAACAATTGCCCCATGGCGGGATGATGATCCACGGTCGCTCCGATGCCGTGCTCAACCCCGGTGGCGTACGCATCGGCACGGCGGAAATCTATCGTCAGGTGGAGAAAGTCCCCCAGGTACTCGACAGCGTGGCCATCGGTCAGCAGTGGCAGGACGACGTGCGAGTGGTGCTGTTCGTACGCTTGCGCGACGGGCTCGAGCTGGACGAAGCCCTGCGACAGCAGATCCGCGAGACGATTCGCGCCAACACCACGCCACGCCATGTACCGGCGAAAATTGTTGCCGTGACGGACATTCCCCGGACCATCAGCGGCAAGGTCGTTGAGTTGGCGGTGCGCAATGTGGTGCATGGGCAGAAGGTGAAAAACACTGATGCTCTGGCCAATCCCGAAGCGCTGGAGCAATTTCGTGACCGGCCCGAACTCAAATCTTGAAGCACCACGCAAATCCCTGTGGAATCGGTGTCTCTGAACCACTCGCGCCGACGAATCCTCCAGCTTCAACCACCTGTGCAAGAATAGACGTCAGCCAAAGCGACTCACGTGCAGGACTCTTTGATGAACGCAACACCAACCGCCAGCGATGCCCAGGCCTTGATCGCCCGAATCGACTGGGCCAGCAGCCCGCTGGGCGCCGCCAGCACTTGGCCACAAAGCCTGCGAACCGCCGTGGACATCGTCATTCACTCACCGATGCCGATGCTGTTGCTATGGGGCCCGCAACTGACGCAGATCTACAATGACGGCTTCGCCCTGCTCGCCGGGAGCAAGCATCCACACGCTTTCGGACAACCGACGCACCTGATCTGGCCAGAGTTGCAAGACTTTACCGACCCGATCTACAACGCCGTCTTGCAAGGTCAGGTGCGAACCTACAGTGAGCAGCGCTTTACCCTGCAACGCGGGGACCGGGAGTCGGACTTCTGGCTCGACCTGACCTACAGCCCGATCCGCGACGAAAGTGCCGAAGTGGCCGGGATCCTGGTCACCGCCATTGAAACCAACGAACGCCGGCGCATCGCCCTCGAACTCGAACAGCGCTCGGCGGCCAGCCTCAAGGCCCAGCGTGAAACCGAGGAACGCTTGCAACTGGCCCTTGCCGCCACCGATGCGGTCGGCACCTGGGACTGGGACATCAGCGAGGACCGTTTCATCGCCGATGCGCATTTTGCCCAGTTGCACGGCATCGACCCGGCCATGGCCAGTCAGTTGCCGATCAGTGAGTACCTGCACGGCGTACACCCCGAAGACCGTGCCCTGATCGCCCGCAGCATCAAGCATTGCATCACCCAAGGCAGCGAATACGCCGAGGAATATCGCCTGCTGCAAACCGACGGCCAGATGCGCTGGGTATTCGCCCGCGGACGCTGCTACAAGGATCACCATGGCCGGCCGATGCGTTTCCTCGGCGCGGCGCTGGACCTGACCGAGCGCAAACACACCGAACAGGCCCTGCGCCAGAGCCAGACCGAGCTGCAACTGATCATCAACGCCATGCCGATCCTGATCAGCTACGTCGACCGTGAAGAACGCTTTCGCCTGAACAATGCGGCGTACCTGGACTGGTACGGGCTGACGCCGCAAGAGCTTTACGGGCGAACCATTCTTGAAGTGATTGGCGAACAAGCCTATGCACTGCGCGCCCCGTACATCACTGAGGCACTGTCCGGCCGGCCTTGCTGCTTCAGCATCAGCACGCCGCACCGCGACGGCAGCATCCGCCAGGCCTTGATGAATTACCTGCCACGCCACGGCGCGGATGGCGCGGTGAACGGTTTCTACATCTTCGTGATCGACGAAACCGAACGCAAAAAGACCGAAGAAGCCCTGCGCAACCTCAACGAAACCCTTGAAGAACGGGTTGCCGCCCGCACCCGCCAATTGGCCGAGGCCAACGAGCGTTTGCAGAGCGAGATGTTCGAGCGCGAGCGTGCCGAAGAGGCCTTGCGCCATGCGCAGAAAATGGAAGCGGTCGGCCAGCTTACCGGCGGCATCGCCCATGACTTCAACAACATGCTCACCGGCATCATCGGCAGCCTCGACCTGATGCAACGCTACATTGCCGACGGCCGCACCAGCGAGATCGGCCGATTCACCGAAGCGGCCGTGTCCTCGGCCAACCGTGCCGCCGCCCTCACCCATCGCCTGCTGGCGTTTTCCCGACGTCAGTCGCTCAACCGCAAGCCGCTGAACCCCAACGACTTGATTCACTCGCTCGTAGACTTGTTCAGTCGTACCAAGGGCGACCACATCGAGCTCAACCTGCAACTGGCCGAGAACATCTGGCGGGTCAGCACCGATGTCAGCCAGCTGGAAAACGCCTTGCTCAACCTGGTGATCAATGCCCGGGACGCCATGCCCGATGGCGGCCAGTTGCAGATTGAAACCGCCAATGTGTACCTCGACGGCAGCGACATCACGACCCTGGAACCGGTCAAGGCCGGCGACTACGTGATGATTGCCGTCAGCGACAACGGCACCGGCATGACGCCCTCGGTGCTGGCCAAGGCATTCGACCCGTTCTTCACCACCAAGCCCATCGGCCAGGGCACCGGTCTGGGCTTGTCGATGATTTACGGTTTTGCCCAGCAAACGGGGGGCCACGTCAACCTGTTCAGCCTCCCCGGACGGGGCACCAGCGTGCGCTTGTACCTGCCGCGCCTGCATTCAACCGAACCGGAACAGGTTTTGTCGCCTGTCATCAGCGAGGCACCGGCGGCGATTGCCGGCGAAACCGTGATGCTGGTCGAGGACGATGCGGCGGTGCGCATGCTGGTGCTGGACCTGCTCAAGGAGCTCGGTTACCGCGCCCATGAAGCCGAAGATGCCAAGGGCGCCCTGCCGCTGCTGGAGTCGGACCTGCGGGTGGACCTGCTGGTGACCGACGTCGGCTTACCGGGCATGAACGGCCGCCAACTGGCGGAAATCGCCCGCCAGCATCGTCCTGAA
This sequence comes from Pseudomonas sp. S2_F07, assembly GCF_054668325.1. Lineage (NCBI taxonomy): Bacteria > Pseudomonadati > Pseudomonadota > Gammaproteobacteria > Pseudomonadales > Pseudomonadaceae > Pseudomonas > Pseudomonas sp. S2_F07. The sequence goes on along the minus strand of NZ_CP162758.1, from coordinate 399,480 downwards.
CTGAAAGTGCTGTTCATGACCGGTTACGCCGAGATCGCCGCCGAGCGCCAGGGTTTCCTCGAAGAAGGCATGGACATGGTGACCAAGCCGTTTTCCATCGACCTGCTGGCCAACAAGATTCGCACGATGATCAGTCAACCGGACTGAGTTGAGGCATAATCGCGCGCCCCCGCTGCCACCCACATAGCCACCACCGTTGCAAGGTACCGCCAATGAAAGCTCAAGCCCGCCATATTCTGGTGAAAACCTCGGAAGAAGCCGAGCAGCTCAAACAACGTATCGCCAAGGGTGAAGCGTTCGATGTGCTGGCCAAGAAGTATTCGACCTGCCCATCGGGCAAGCGCGGCGGCGATCTCGGTGAGGTGCGGCCGGGGCAGATGGTCGGCGTGATCGATGCGGTGATCTTCAAGAAGCCCCTGCGGGTGGTGCATGGGCCGATCAAGAGCAAGTTCGGGTATCACCTGGTGCAGGTGTTTTACCGGGATTGAGTGGTTGGCTTTCGGCCCCCATCGCGAGCAAGCTCGCTCCCACAGAGGTAGTCGGTGTGGCTGCTATCTATTGCAACTCACTAATCCCTGTGGGAGCGAGCTTGCTCGCGATCCGTTGGCGCAGCCAGCGGCCATTCACCTCTTACTTCGGAATCAGCGCCCCCGGCACCTGAATCACCCGGCTCGCCAGCCGATGCCCGGCCTCGGCGGCGTCCGCAGGACTCCCGCCCTTGAGCCGCGAAGCCAGATACGCCGCGCTGAACGAATCCCCCGCCGCCGTGGTGTCCACCACCCGCTCGACCTTCTGCGCCGGCACCTCGAATGACTCACCATCACAACGAATCAGGCACGCCTGGGCACCGCGCTTGAGCACGACTTCCGGCGTACCGATCTGCGCATACGCGGCAAACACCGCGTCACAATCGGCATAACCGAACAACGCCTGTTCGTCCTCCACCGTCAGCAACGCCAGGTCGACGTGTGACAGCACGCAGCGATACGCCGCTTGTGCATCCTCGACCGATGCCCACAGCCGTGGCCGGTAGTTGTTGTCGAACACGATCCGCGCATCGCGCTGGCGGGCTTCGATCAGGGTTTCCAGCAGTTTTTCCCGACCTTGCGCGCCGAGTACCGCCAGGGTGATGCCGCTGAAATACAGCACGTCGTAATCCGGCAGCGCCGCGAGGATCGGCGCGGCGGCCGGGGTGGTGAAGCAATCGCGGACGGCCGCTTCATTGCGCCAGTACAGAAAACGTCGCTCACCGGCGGCGTCAGTCTGGATGCAATACAAGCCCGGCAGGCGTCCGGGCAGGCGCTGAACCATGGTGAGGCCGATGTTTTCCGCCGCCCAGCCCTGGCACATCGCGTCGCTGAAACTGTCATCGCCCAGGGCGGTGACGTAGTCCACGCAGCCGTCCTCTGCCAGTTCCCGGGACAGGTACACCGCCGTATTCAAGGTGTCGCCGCCGAAACTTTGTTGCAGGCTGCCGTCGGCGCGATGCTGCAACTCGATCATGCATTCGCCGATCAGGGCGATGCGTGGAGTATGGGGGCCCAGGGTGTTGATGGTGTTCATACGCGGATTTCTCTTTTGTCTGGTAGAGCCTCTTCGCGAGCAATCCCGCTCCCACATTGGATCTTCGGTGTACACAAACCCTGTAGGAGCGGGATTGCTCGTGAAAGCCGCGCCGCGGGTTTCAGTCTTAGAAACAGGTTTCCATGGTCTCGATAACGTTCAGTTGCTCATCCACCAGGCAGCCAACACGCCATTTATCGAACGTCAGGCACGGGTGCGAGGTACCAAACGAAATGATGTCGCCCACCCGCAGATCAACCCCCGGCGCCACGGTCATGAACGCATGCTGGTCCATCACCGCGGTCACTTTGCAGGCGCCCACATCATCGCCCTTGGCCGGCACGGTGCCTGCCTTGTAACGCAGCAATGGCACCGGCAAACCGGCGTCGTAGGCCACGTCGCGCTTGCCCAGGGCAATCACCGCAAACCCCGGCTCCGGCAGCGACTGCACATGCGCCCACACTTCCAGCGCCGGACGCAGGCCCTCGTGCAGGTCGCTGCGACGGTCGAGCACGCAACACTGCGCTTCCTTGTAGATGCCATGGTCATGAGCCACGTAGCTGCCGGGACGCAGTACGCTGAGGAAGCGCCCGGCGGCGTTCTGTGCTTCAAAGGACTCGGCAATCAGGTCATACCAGGCCGAACCCGATGCAGTGATGATCGGCTTGGCAATGGCGAAGGCTGCGCTGTCCTGCAATTGCACCGCCAGACGCACCAGTGACTCGGCGAAATCACGAATGCCGGTCACCGCGTGATCGCCATGGATCACGCCTTCGTAGCCTTCGATCCCGGTCAGGGCCAGCGCCGGTTGTGCGCCGATGGCCTTGGCCAGATCCAGCACTTGCTGCTCGCTGCGGCAACCGCAACGTCCACCCACCACACCGTATTCGATCATGACGTTCAGGCGCACACCACGGGAGGCGAAATAAGCGCCGAGGTCGGCGACGTTGTCCGGGTGATCGACCATGCAATAGAAGTCGAACGTCGGGTCGGCCAGCAGGTCGGCGATCAATGCCATGTTCGGCGTGCCGACCAATTGGTTGGCCATCAGCACCCGGCGTACCCCATGGGCGTAGGCCGCCCGGGTTTGCGTGGCGCTGGCCAGGGTGATGCCCCAGGCACCGGCGTCCAGTTGGCGACGGAACAACGCCGGGGTCATGCTGGTTTTGCCATGGGGCGCCAGTTCCGCGCCGCTGTCGCTGACGAACGCCTGCATCCAGCGAATGTTGTGTTCCAGCGCATCGCGGTGCAGTACCAGCGCAGGCAAGCTGACGTCACGCACCAGGCTGGCGCCCTTGGGCGCGGTGCCTTTTTCCACGGCGGCAGTATTGGGGACAGAAGACATGGTCGAACTCCTCGTTCACGCGGCCGCAGGTAGCCGCTGTTATTCGTTGATGCGACGGGCCAGGCTGCTGGCGCTTGCGATCAGCACCCGGCGGTAGTCGTTGTAGTTGTTCTTGGCATCGGCCCGTGGGGCGACGATGCACAGGGTCGCGATGGCCACGCCGTCGGGGTCTTTGACCGGGGCGGCGAAGCAATGGGTAAAAGTATCGGCCACGCTATCGAAGGAAAAGAAACCATCGATACCGGCCTGACGGATTTCCTTGAGAAACTGCGCAAGTTCCAGGCGATCGCCATTGGGCAGGATGAAGTCGTCGTGGTCGATCAGGTCGACGATAGCCTGGTCGCTCAGGTGCGCCAGCAGCAGGCGCCCGGATGCGGTCCAGGGGATGGGCGCGTTTTCGCCGATGTCCGAGGAAATGCGGAAATGCCGCTCCCCCTCCTTCATCAGCGCGACGGTGTACTTGCGCCCGTTGAGCAGGCACATCTGCGCCGTTTCACCGGTCTGGCTGACGATGTCCTGCAAGGCGTGATCGGCCTCGCGGGTCAGGTCGAAATGCCGCAGGTGTGCCTGCCCGAGAAAGTACAACTGGCGACCGAGATAGACATGACCGTCCTTGCCCACCGGTTCCAGGATCCGTCGCTCCAGCAGCGAGGCCACCAGTTCGTAGACCGTGGATTTGGGGCTGACGATGCCGTTGGCGATGTCATTCGGACGCAGGGGCTGGCCGATCTCCTTGAGGAAATCGAGGATATCGAACGCCCGGTCCAGCCCGCGTGCCCGGCGCTTGATGGTGTCTTCGGTCATTTCAGTGGTTCCCATTCATAGTCGCCCGTAGGAGCTGCCGCAGGCTGCGATCTTTTGATTCTGTCTTGGCTGCACCCATCAAAAAACGCCAGAAGATCGCAGCCTTCGGCAGCTCCTACAAGAGCAACCGCGGACTCAAGCCTTCTTCTTGTACGCAATGCAGTCAATCTCGACCTTGCAGTCGACCATCATGTTCGCCTGCACGCAGGCCCGCGCTGGTGCGTGTTCGGGCTTGAAGTACTCGGAGAAGACCTTGTTGAAACTCGTGAAATCCCGTGGATCCTCCAGCCACACGCCGGCACGCACCACGTCTTCCAGGCCGAAACCTGCCTCTTCGAGAATCGCGATCAGGTTCTTCATGGCCTGGTGAGTCTGCTCGACGATGCCACCGACAATGATCTCGCCATCCAGCGCCGGCACCTGGCCAGACACGTGCAGCCAGCCATCGGCTTCGACAGCGCGGGCGAATGGACGAGGCTGACCGCCAGCGGCGGTGCTGCCAGTGCCATAACGAGTAATGCTCATGAGTGTTTCTCCTGACTGGAAGTGTTTATTCCGCTATACCGGAACTAGGTGTGCAACAACGGAATAGAGAGCAGAAAGTTTGCCACAGGATGTGGAGGGAATGTGAGGGAGATTGGAATTTGTTTTCAATCAGAGCAATGGGTATCAGGTTCTCAATTGGCTGCTCATGAACCCATTCGAAGCAAAACCCGCGACTCAGAGCAGCTTCATTGGACAACCGCCCATCCGGCTGCTTTATTCTATGTCCAGGAAATAACCGGTTTTAGCAGCCGCGACGTAATCGGCGTGCGCGGTCCCAGGAGGGTTGATGTCTTTTAAAGTCATGATGGTTTTCGGTACGCGTCCGGAGGCCATCAAGATGGCCCCATTGGCACGGGTTCTGCGCAATTGGCCGGGTATCACCCTGAACATCTGCTCCACGGGCCAGCACCGGGAAATGCTCAAGCAGGTCCTCGACTCGTTCGAACTGACGGTTGATGAGGACTTGCAGGTGATGACCCAGGGCCAGACCCTCAACGGTCTCTCCGAACAATTGCTGGGGCATCTCGACAAAGCCTACGAGCGGGTGCATCCGGATATCGTGCTGGTGCACGGCGATACCACCACCAGCTTCATTGCCGCCCTCGCCGCCTTCAATCGCCAGATACCCATCGGCCACGTCGAGGCGGGGTTGCGTACCGGCAACTTGCGCGCACCCTGGCCGGAGGAAGCCAACCGACACCTGACCGGCGTCATCGCCGACCTGCATTTCGCACCGACCCTCATCAACCAGGACAACCTGCTGCGCGAAGGTGTGTCCAAGGCCAACATCGAAGTCACCGGTAACACGGTGATCGACGCGCTGGTATGGATGCGCAAACACCAACAGGAAGTCCACTGGCACCCGGCCGCCGATTCGCCGCTGGCCGTGCTCGACGACAACCGACGCATGGTGCTGATCACCGGGCATCGCCGGGAGAACTTCGGCGGCGGTTTTCGCAACATCTGCCAGGCCCTGGCCATCCTCGCCGAACGTTATCCCGACGTGCAATTCGTCTACCCGGTGCACCTCAATCCGCAGGTGCAAAAGGCGGTCTACAGCGTCCTCTCGGACAAACCCAATATCTATCTGGTGGCGCCGCAGGATTACCAGCACTTCGTCTGGCTGATGGACCGCGCTTATTTCATTCTCACCGACTCCGGCGGCATCCAGGAGGAAGCCCCGGCCATTGGCAAGCCGTTGTTGGTGCTGCGCGATGTCACGGAGCGGCCAACGGCGCTCGAAGGCGGAACGGTGGTGCTGGTGGGCACCGATACCGACCGCATCGTCAATGAGTCGAGCCTGTTGTTCGATGATGAGGCCACTTTCGAGCGCATGAGCCGGGTCCACAGCCCTTATGGCGACGGGCACGCCAGTGAACGCATCGCCAATCGACTCGGCGTATGGCTCAAACACCGTACAGCGGGTAAAGCCGTATGAGCCTGGTGTTTGTCGACCTCTTTGCCTATGTGTTGTTCGGACTCAAATACCTCGCGATTACCCTGGCCCTGCTGATGTTCCTGCTCGGGCTCGATGACCTGTTCATCGACCTGGTGTACTGGACCCGCAAACTGATCCGGCGCTGGCGAATCTATGAAAAATTCGACCGCGCCGATGAGCAACGGCTGTACTCCATCGGCGAAAAACCCCTGGCGATCATGGTGCCGGCGTGGAACGAAGTCGGTGTGGTCGGTGAAATGGCGCGCCTGGCCGCCTCGACCATCGACTACGAGAACTATCAGATTTTCGTCGGCACCTACCCCAACGACGCCGAGACCCAGGCCGACGTCGATGCAGTGTGCCGGCATTATCCCAATGTGCACAAAGTGGTGTGCGCACGCCCCGGCCCGACCAGCAAGGCCGACTGCCTGAACAACGTGATCGACGCCATCCTGCGCTTTGAAAACGACGCAAAGATCCAGTTCGCCGGCTTCATCCTGCACGATGCCGAGGACGTGATTTCGCCGATGGAGTTGCGCCTGTTCAACTACCTGCTGCCGGCCAAGGACCTGATCCAGATTCCGGTCTATCCCTACGCGCCGCAATGGAATGGCTTCACCGCCGGGCACTACGTCGACGAGTTCGCCGAAAACCATGGCAAGGACGTCATCGTGCGTGAAGCACTGACCGGGCAAGTGCCCAGCGCCGGGGTCGGCACCTGCTTCAGCCGTAAGGCCATCAGTGCCCTGCTCGAGGACGGTGACGGTATCGCTTTCGACGTGCAGAGCCTGACCGAAGACTACGACATCGGTTTCCGCCTCAAGCAAAAAGGCATGAAGTGCATCTTTGCCCGCTATTCGGTAACCGATCCGAAACTGGCACTGGAACAACCCTGGGTGTTCGGCATGGATCGCGCCTTTTCCCAGGTGATCTGCGTGCGCGAGCACTTTCCCCGGGACTTGCAGTACGCGATCCGGCAGAAGTCGCGCTGGATCGTCGGCATTGTGTTCCAGGGCACCAAGAATCTGGGCTGGAGCAGCAAAGGCCTGCTCAATTATTTTCTGTGGCGCGACCGCCGTGGCCTGATTGCGTACCTGTTGAGCTTCCTGGTGAACATACTGCTGGTGGTGTTGCTGGCGATGTGGCTGGTCACAGTAATCGCACCGAACGCCTGGCGGTTCCCCTCGATCCTCTCTGACAGCACGTTGTTGGCGGGCCTGCTCTGGCTCAATGGCTTCATGCTGCTCAATCGGCTATTCCAGCGCGGTTGGTTTGTCACCCGTTTTTACGGACTGGGCGAAGGACTGCTGTCGGCCCCCCGGATGGTGTGGAGCAATTTCGTCAATTTCTTCGCCAACCTTCGGGCCTTGCGCCAGGTGATGGAAATGGGCGATTCGCGTCGCGTCGCCTGGGACAAGACCACCCATGAGTTTCCGGCCCTGGCCGAGGCCCAGCGCACCCCGCTGGGACATCGACTGGTGGAAAAAGGCCTGCTTTCTGAAGATCAACTCGAAGCCGCGATCACCAACCCGGTGCGCCGACGCCTGGGTCAGGAGTTGCTGCTGCGCGGGCACATCGACACCACGCAACTGGTGCAGGCCCTGGCCGAGCAACTGGACCTGGAATGGGCGCCACTCAATCCGTTCAAGCTCGACAAACGCCTGATCGACGCGGTGCCGCGCAAAATCGCCACACACTACGGCGTGCTGCCGGTCGGCGAGGAAAACGAAACCCTGGTACTGGCCTCCGAAGGTCCGGTGAGCCAGGTGTCCCTGGGAGCCATCAGCCGTCAACTGAAACGCAAGGTGCGTTGCCGCCTTGCACCGCAAGGCCGGGTGACACTGGGGATCCGCTATTGGTACGCCAGCCCTCGTCAAAGCGAAGAAGTACATCAGATGCTTGAGGTGCTGGAAAAAAATCAGGACGACGAAGACCTGATCGAGCGCATCAGCCATCACCAGGTGTTGCTGGGCAATCTGTTGCAAGTACGCGGCATGGTGCCGCCAACCCTGTTCAATCAGGCACTGATCGATTTCGATGCGGAAAAAATGTCTCTAGGTGAACACTTGATTGAACGCGGCATGATCACACAGGAAATTCTCGAACAGGCCTTGGTCGATCAGGCGAGTGAGCAGCACGCTGCCTACTGCATTGCCCGGGAGGCCGCATGAAGCCTGTCCATCGCCAGACCCTGATGGCCGGTAGCCTGTTGCTCTGCCTGACCACGCCGGCGTGGGTGCAAGCCGAACCCCTGACCGATTTCGATCAGTTCCGCAGTTACCCCTATATGGACCGCAGTTACCGCGAAGCGAAAAACGGCAACTGGAAGGAAGTCGAACGGCTGATGCGTCACCTGCTGGGTCAAGTACCAGGAAACGATGAAGCACGGGCGCTGCTGGTGCAATCGCTGGTCAAGCAGCAACGCTACGAAGACGCCGTGCAAGCGCTGCAGGATACCCCGGCCAACAGCGAAGCCCTGCTCAACCTGCGCCTGGCCTGGATCGAACAGGATCCGCCAGACAGAAAACAGGTGGAGCAATGGATCGCCTCCAGCAATATCGAGCATCGCGTGCGCCTGTGGCAGGCCTACAGTGCGAGCCTGGCCAAGCGCGGTGGCGCGGCCTCGGCCCATGACTGGCTGGCCCAACTGCCAGCCAAGGGTGATGAGCAAGCGCTGCAACAGGCCCGGGCCAACTGGTCCGAGCAGTTGCACGATTGGGATAGCACCATCAAGGAGCTGGCGCCCCTGGCCGCGAAACAACAACTCGATGCCCAAAGCTGGCAACGCCTGGCCAACGCCTACGTGCAACGCCTCGACGAGCAACCCTTGCAGCAACTGCTGCAAACGGCGCCAAGCGCGGAAGCCGCGCGCAAGACCCGACTGGCCATGGTCGACCGGGCGATTGCCATGGGCCAGGTCCAGCAGGCGCAGCGCTGGATGCAATCGCTGCCGCCCGCCGATCTTGCCGATCCGGCGCAACGCCAGCGCCTGTGGGAACTGGCACGGCAAACCGGCGACAGCGCCACGGTACAACGCTTGAGTGGTGAGTTGCAGCGGCCGTGCCTGGAGACCGCCGACTGGCTGTCACGTCGTGATCCGCAAGCGGCGCTGACCCAGTTGAAAAGTTGCCAGCCTGATGAAAATCCGCAAGCATGGCTGGTCCTCGCCCAGCGCCTGCAAGCCACCGACCTGCTGCAAGCGACCCGTCTGCCGGAACCCTGGGACACGCAACGCCGCGAACAGCTGCTCGACGTCTGGCGGGATGAAGGCCGCAACGACAAAGTCATGGCCTACCTCGCCAGCCAGCCGCAGACCGCCGACGTGGTCAAGCGTCGCGCTGAACTGCTCCAGGCATCGGATCACGATACCGAAGCGGCGGCATTCTGGGAGCGGCACTACCAGCAGACCGGCAACCTCAACTCGCTGAATCAGGCGACCTACCTGGCGCTCAAAGCCGGCCAGCGGGAACATGCGCAACAATTGCTCGAAAGCGCCTTCGACCGCCACGGCGGCAAGCTGCCGACGCCCCTGCTGCAACGATTGGCGGGGTTGTATGCCGCATCGACACCAACCGCGGCACAACAGCAACGCATCGTTTCGTTGCTCAACCGCGTCGACCCCGCCACTCGCGGGCAGTTGCTGGCGCAACTGGCGGAAAACGGCCAGTGTGGCGCGGTTCAACAGGCGATTGGCGATCACCCGCAAGTCGCAGGCGACTACCGCGCCCTCGGCCGCTGTGCAATGCCCGAGCGCCCCGGCGAAGCGGTGGTGTACTACCAGACCGCCGAAAAAATGGGTGACCCGAACACTCGCCTGCCACTCGCCTACGCCCTGGAAGCGTCCGGAGACTCGGCCGGTGCCCTGGCCATCTGGCGCAGCATTCCGGACGCCGAACTCAGCGACAATGCCCGCCTCACTGCCAGCCGCGGCGCCCTGAATATCGGCGACACGCAAACGGCCGAACGCTACTGGCAACTAAGCCGTACCCGTGGCGCCAATGAGTGGACGTTGGGCGCGGCGATTGCCGATGCCCGGGGCGATCACGCGCTCGCGCTGCAACGCCAGCGTTCCGCCCTGCAGCTGGTACCGGATGCCGAGCATTACTACGCGGCTTCGGTCACGGCGCAAAAGGCCGGCGACCTGCAGCAAAGTACCGAATGGCTTGCCGAAGCGGTGCGCCGCGAGCCGAACAACCCCCGTTATCGTGCCGACTACGGCGTACGCCTGGCCGGTGCCGAGACCAAGGCAGCACGCGCCAGTTCCATCCCGTACCTGCAACGCGCCAACCAGGACTTCCCGGAAGACTATCGCCTCGGCGAAACACTGGCCTGGCGTTATGACGAGGTCGAAGACAGCGCCTCGGCGCGCAAGGAACTGGAACGCGTGATCGACCTGGAGCAGAACCCGGTGGCCGCCGATGACGAGGATGGCAGCATGGAAGCGCGGCGCTATCGCCAGCGTCGTGCTCACGAAAGCCTGTCCCGTCGCGACTCAGTCACCATCGCCAGTACCTGGTCGCCGGCCGGGATATCGACCAACGACTTCGTGCGCCCTGACCAGAGCACCGGCACGCAGCGACGCTCCAGTTCGCAGAACGTCCAACTGGCCATGTGGGACCACGCATTGGGCGATGAACCCAGCCGCGCCGGCAGCACGCTGTCGGTCTATGGCCGCGTGTTGCTTGGCGGCGTGGGCCGCTCGAGCTATGCCGAATCCCTGGGCACCGGCGTCGGCCTGCGCTACAAGCCCTGGGGCACCGCCAACATCAACTTCTATGGCGAGATCTACAAACAAAGCCAGTTCGATGACCAGGACAACCATGGCCTGAGCCTCGGCCAGATGCTGGTCCCCGACAAGGTATCCGATCAGGCCGAGGATCACCGCGATGATGGCCACACCACCACCGACTACCTGCTGCGGACAACGGCGTCGTTCCTTGATCAGGGTCGATTCCGCAACGATTGGCGGGTCGATGAAAGCGATTGGGAGGAGCGCTTCCTCTACCTCGACGCGGCGTGGTGGACCAAGGCCGGCGACCATCAATGGCTGTCGCGCTTCCAGCAAGGTCACACCTGGAAACTGCCGTTCAACGGCGCACAAACGATCATGCCGTACGGTTTCCTCGAATTCGCCAGCCAGGACCCGAGCAACGACTGGCGCCAGGACCTGCGCACCGGTCTGGGCCTGCGTTGGCAATGGTGGTTTGACGATGACATATACAACGCCTATCGCGCGCACCTGACAGTACGCACCGAGTATCAACAAGCGTTGGGCGGCAATCTGTATGACGGCGGTAACGGCGTGCTGCTGGGCGTGGAGTTGAATTTCTGATGAAGCGACTTCTTTTGACTTTGTGCCTGCTGCTGGGCACCACGGCGACCCATGCCGACGAGCGGATTTTCTATCAACCGCTCAATGTCGATGCCAACCTGAGCCAGGCGCAATGGCAGCGGATCTGGCAGGACAGCGCCCGCGAGGGTGTGCACACGGTGATCGTGCAGTGGACGGCCTACGGCGATTCGGACTTCGGCGGCGCCGATGGCTGGCTCGCCGGCAGCCTGAAGCAGGCCCAGGCCCAGGGCCTGAAACTGGTGCTGGGCCTGTACATGGACCCGGCCTATTACCACCGCATCAATGAGCTGGACAGTGCCGGGCTGGCAACGTACTGGCAGACGCAACTGGGGCAGTCGCTGGCCCGGCAGCAGAAGCTGCGCAAGGACTGGAAACTCCCGGTCAGCGGCTGGTATCTGCCCATGGAACTGGATGACCTGCACTTTCTAGCACTGGATCGCCGGCAAAGGTTGCAACGCCAGCTCAAGGACTTTTCCGCCAAACTCGATGCGCCATTGCACATCAGTGTGTTCAACGTCGGCAAACTCGCGCCGCAAGTAAATGGCCAATGGCTAGGAGAATTGGCGAACGCCGGAATCCAGGTGTGGTGGCAGGACGGTGCCGGCACTGGACGCTTGCCACCCTTGATTCGCAATGGCTACGCCAATGCACTGCCCTGCTCCATCGGCATTGTCAGGGAAGCCTTCCGGCAAGTCAGCGCTGCCGGGCAACCCTTCCGTGCCGAAGCGATGGCCCCGCAAACCTCTTCGCCGGGTTGCCACCCGACATCGGTTTTCTCCCTGCGCTACCGCCCCTGGGGCAAGGTGATTCTCGACAACCAGCACAACGGCAAGGTCGGCGATGTACAAAACCATTGAAGAAGAAGTGCTGAAAAAATCGGCGCCGACTGAGCTCAGGGCCGAGTTTCTCCAGCATGAATTCGAACGGCTGCACACCTTTTGCGTGCTGATCTACATCGCCAGTATCGTGGTCTGGATTGCTTACGACCTGATCCTGAGTTTCATCGGCGGGCAGCCATTCACCTGGCGTTCGCTGGTGTTTTTCGGTGTCTTCGCGATTCTCCTCATCACTCTGCTGTTCATCCGCGACGCCCGGCACTTCCAGAAACTCAACCTGTTGTTTGTGCTCACCATTGCCTTCGGCACGCGGCTGCTCATCGAAGGCCTGGGCAACGACCACCAACCGGCCTGGCTGTTGCTGGCGGCCTCGACCACTCTGTTCACGGCTTCGGTGTTGCCGCTGAGCCGCTGGTCATTCTTTGCCGCGCAATGGGTGACCTGGTGGTTTCTCAACCCCTTCTACCACACCGGTATCGAACAGTTTGAACTGGGGGGCGTGATGGCCCTCAGTTACACGACATTTATCGGCGGCCTGACCATCTACAGCTTCCTGACACTGCGCAAGGCCAAGCTCTACAACTTCATCATGTCCAAGCTGCTGCTGGACCAGGCCTACATCGACACGCTCACCGAAATCCCCAATCGCCGTTCGTTCATGACACGCGCCAACCTGCAATTGAACAACGTGCCGCGGGAAACCGACCACTACCTGGCGATGATCGACATCGACAACTTCAAGAAGGTTAACGACGTCTACGGCCACGACATTGGCGATGAGGTGCTCAAGCGCATTGCGCAGGACATCAAGTCGGTGATGGCTCACTACGAATATGCGCGATTGGGTGGCGAGGAGTTCGCGATTTACCTGGCCGGGGTTCGCCGCGAAGACGTCGAGACGCTGGCCGGTGAACTGTGTCGGGTGGTGCGCGAGCAACCCACTCGACACCCGGTGACCATCAGCATCGGCCTGGCCCGGGTACTCGACGGGGACACACTGAACCAGGCGCTGATCAAGGCCGATGCGGCCTTGTATGAGTCAAAACATACCGGGAAAGATCGGTATACGTTTCATCAATAAAGTTATCTATCCCACCCGCTGCACAGTGCGCCCTCATTGGTAACCGAGCGAGGCGCACCATCTAGAAACGATAAGTTTAAACCCTACAAACCTGATTGCCACTGTCAACTATGACAGTAGACGCTTCGGAGTATGCGAGGAAATACTGGCACGTATCTCACTTTCGACTCCAAAGGAATCAGACATGAATACGGCGAGAACTTTGTTTTTTTGCGCGACGCTGGGAATGGGTTTAACAGGTTGTAACGTTGATCCGGACGCGACTGTTTCCACGGTCAGTGAAGAGTGCAGCAGCTTGGTCAATGGAAAGTACATCGGCCAGAATGGCCCTGAAGTTTGTGTCACGACACCACTTTCAAAAAGTGCCACCTCCATCTCGGGCACTATCGTTGGGGCCACGACTACTGGCCCGTTCATGGTAACGGCGGTAACCAGTGATGGCGCCATTTTGAAGCAGGTTTCCACGCTGGCCAACGGTAACTTCACGATGTCTCAATTGAATCTTCAGAACCTGCCTGGCAAGGGTATTTCATTTTCGGTGTTTGTAAACGGTATCAGCTCACCGCCCACCAAACTGGTAGTCGGTCAAGAGCCACCGTCAAAATGTTCCCTGGGAACTCCAAACTTTCCGTTATGTGGCACTTATCCCGGCGCGATCTTTTTTCCAATCAAAACCTCCATTACCACCATTTTCTCTGTTTCACCTGGGGAATATTATACTGGGGCTACCTTGCACCCGCTTCTCGTGGGTTTAGATACAACTCGCTGGAAGACAGACCGTTACATCAGCTTTTTACAAAGCGTTCCTGATTACATAAAGCCGGGACATGAGCAGACCGTTATTGCGACTATCGATAACACTGAGTCTTTTGCCTACCCAGTCACTCAAACTGTTTTGCCCGCTCAACAGTAAAAATCCCACGAACAATGTGTTCACCGTCGGGCGCACGCAGGGCCGGTACGCCGATGCGCAATCCGGTTCCCGTGTCCCGATGATCTAGTGCTTGAATGACGTCATCACCCGCTCGGCATTTTCATCGCAGCTCATGCCTTCGGGCCGGGCCTGGATGGTGTCGATCCAGCCCAGCAACTGCGCCTTGCTATGGGCCAGGTGCCGTTGCATCTCTTCGATCTGCTCGATCTTGCGGTGCAGGCCGGCCATCAACTCATCATGCTTGAACGCGCCCGTCACATTATCCGGCAGTAATTGTCTGAGTTCTTCCAGGCTGAAACCCGCTTGCTGCGCGCACTGGATGATTTGCAGGGTTTGCAGCGCCTGTTGCGAGTAACGTCGATAACCGTTGGATGAGCGCTCGACCTGGCGGATCAACCCCTGAGACTCGTAAAAACGAATTCGCGATGCGGTCAACCCGCTCAACTGCGCCAATTCACCAATCTTCATTGCGACCTCGTTTACCTGCTTGACATTAAAGTTAACTTTAAGCTTAGCCTCTGCTCATCACTACGAGGAGTCAAGCATGTCGCCCTTTCAAGCGTTGAATTTGCCCAACGGCCAGACCATCGGCAATCGCATTGCCAAAGCCGCGATGGAAGAGAACCTCGCCAATACCGAGCAAGTGCCCGATGAAGCGCTGTTTCGCCTGTATCAGGCCTGGGCCGAGGGCGAGGCCGGCTTGTTGCTGACCGGTAATGTGATGATCGACCGCCGCGCCATGACCGGCCCCGGTGGTGTAGCACTGGAAGACGAGCGCCACCTGGAGCGCTTCCGCCAGTGGGCTAGCGTCGGCCGGGCCGGCGGTGCGCACTTCTGGGTGCAGCTCAACCACCCTGGCCGCCAGACCATGGCCAACCTCGGCCAGCAAGCCCTGGCACCGTCGGCGGTTGCGCTGGATCTGGGCCAATTCTCGAAGATGTTCGCCGAACCCAAGCCCATGACCGAGGACGACATCCAAGAGGTGATCCGACGCTTCGCCAGCAGCGCCGCACTGGCCGAGAAAGCCGGTTTTACCGGTGTGCAGATCCACGCCGCCCACGGCTACCTGCTCAGCCAGTTCCTTTCGCCGCTCACCAATCGGCGCACCGATCAGTGGGGTGGCTCCCTGGAAAACCGTGCGCGCCTGCTGTTGTCCGTTGTCGAGGCAGTTCGCCAGGCGGTGTCGCCGCAATTTTGCGTGTCGGTAAAACTCAATTCGGCGGATTTCCAGCGCGGTGGTTTCGATGCCGAGGATGCGCGGCAAGTGATCCAGTGGCTGAACGAACAAGCGATCGACCTGCTGGAACTCTCCGGCGGCAGTTACGAGGCACCGGCCATGCAAGGCGAAGCGCGCGACGGCCGGACCCTGGCACGGGAGGCGTACTTTCTGGAAATGGCCGGTGAACTGGCCAGCGTGGCGCGCATGCCCGTGATGGTGACTGGCGGGATCCGCCGTTTGGCGATCGTCGAACACGTGCTCGACAGCGGCCTTGCCATGGCCGGCATCGGCACCGCGCTGGCCGTTGAGCCGCACTTGGTCAAGCACTGGCGCGAAGGCCAGGACAGCCATCCGCAACTGCCGCCAATCCGCTGGAAGCGCAAGCCCCTGGTGGCGCTGGCGAGCATGGCGGTGGTCAAGTTCCAGCTGCATCGCTTGAGCCGTGGGCGCAAAACCCGACCTGAAGTCTCGGCGCTATGGGCGTTGATTCTCGACCGGTTATACATTGGCAAGCGCACCCGGCAGTATCGGCAGGCGATGGGTAAGTGATCCGAAATGGATGGTGACTGACCCACCGCTTTCGCGAGCAAGCTCGCTCCCACAGGGGAACGCATTCCAAATGTGGGAGCGGGCTTGCTCGCGAAGAGGCCATTCCAGGCAACCCGGAATTCAGCCAGGAAGCAGCTCGTCAATGTGCCGATACTCGGCCTGCAACTGCGCCGCCAACACCCTGCTGCGCCCAAGCCGGATCGGCCCGCGCTCGATGTCGATCAACAGCCCCGGGCACTCCAGCACGGGCAACAACGACCAGTCCTTGAGCCGGCCATCGGTCACCAGCAGCAACCGCTGTTGCTCCGCCGGAAAACGCTTTTGCCGTGCGGCGAGCCATCGACCGGCTTCGCCCAATGCCGCCAGCAACGGCGTACCACCACCGGCACCAAGACCCTCGAGCCACTGGCGCAACCCGGTCGAGGCCTTCAATCCCTGCACCTGCCACTTCGGTACTGCACCGCTGGCCGTGAGCAAAGCCAGTCGGGCGCGCTGGCGATAGGCATCGTCGAACAGCTGTGCCAGCAACCCCTTGGCATCGCTCAATGCCTGATGACGGCGGGTCGATGCGGAGGCATCAACGATTACCAGCCACAGTTCATGGGGCGAGCGAGTGCGCAGGTGAAACAACAGGTCTTCGCACTGACGCGGTCGGCCATTGAGCAATGTGCCAGGCCAGTTGACCGAGCCGTTGGGGGCTGCATGACGCTTGCCCTGTTTGCCGTGGTCCAGCCGCCCGGCCCGGGGTCTGGCATTCGCCCCCGCGTCGCGGCGAAGGCGAATGCCTAGGGCTTTTTTGGCCAGCTCGGCACTTCACGTCGTGCGCCGACCGCCAGCGCCTGGGCAGGCAATTCGCCCCACTGGCCCTGCCCTTCGCTCGGGTTGGTGTTCTGCGGCGCCGAGGGTTGCGCAGCCTGGGATGGCTGAGGCGCCGGCGGTGAATGCTCGCGACGACGATGGCGCAAGGCAAACTCGGCCACGGCGTCGATATCTTCCTCGGCGATGGCGTTCGCCCCACGCCAGGCAGCATGCGCCCGGGCGGCGCGCAGCCAGACCAGGTCGGCGCGCAAACCATCGACGCCGGCGGCAAAGCAACGCTCGGTGATGTGCGCCAGCGCCTGATCGTCGAGGGCAATGTTTGTCAGCGCGTTGCGTGCGTTCTGGCAACGTTCGCGCAAAGACGCCTGCGCGGACTCCCATTCGGCGCAGAAACCTTGCGGATCGCTGTCGAAATCCAGGCGACGGCGGATGATCTGACCGCGCTCGACCGGCGCGGTGTGGCCACCAAGGGCGACATTCAAGCCGAAACGGTCCAGCAATTGCGGACGCAGTTCGCCCTCTTCCGGGTTCATGGTGCCAATCAGCACGAACTTCGCCGAATGCCGATGGGAAATACCGTCACGCTCCACCAGATTGGTGCCGCTGGCGGCCACATCGAGCAGCAGGTCGACGAGGTGATCGGGCAACAGGTTGACCTCGTCAACATAGAGCACGCCACCGTCAGCCTTGGCCAGTACACCGGGGGAAAACTGTGCGCGACCTTCGCCCAGCGCCGCGTCGAGATCGAGGGTGCCGACCAGGCGTTCCTCGGTGGCGCCCAGCGGCAAGGTGACGAACTGACCGCTGGCCAGCAGGTCCGCCAGACCACGGGCCAGGGTCGACTTGGCCATGCCCCGCGGGCCTTCGATCAGCACGCCGCCGATTTTCGGGTCGATGGCGGTCAGGTACAGGGCCAGCTTCAAATCGTCGGCGCCGACCACGGCGGAGAGCGGGAAATGCGGGGTGTCGGTCATTGTTTTATCTCGGTCATGGTCGGTGATCTCACTGGCGCCCCAATCCCTGTGGGAGCGAGCTTGCTCGCGATGGCAATTGTTCAGTCGAAAAAAATGTTGCCTGATAGACCGCTATCGCGAGCAAGCTCGCTCCCACAGGTTTAAGCGTGTTAGCCGTCTTCTTCTATATCCAGCAACAGATTTTCCAGCGCCTCTCGGTACTCGCCGGGCTCCTTCCACATCCCCCGATGTTGCGCCTCGAGCATGCGTTCGGTCATGTCGCGCAAGGCATAGGGGTTGTGTTCACGGACAAAATCCCGGGTGTCCGGGTCGAGCAAATAGGCATCGGCCAGCAACGCGTACTGGTGATCGTCGATCAACTGCGTCGTGGCATCGAAGGCGAACAGGTTGTCGACCGTCGCGGCCATCTCGAAGGCACCTTTGTAGCCGTGACGCTTGACGCCTTCGAGCCACTTCGGATTGGCCGCCCGGGAGCGGATCACCCGGTTCAGCTCTTCCTTCAGGGTGCGAATCTTCGGCAGGTCCGGCTGGCTGTGGTCGCCATAATAGCTGGCCGCCGCCTCGCCTTTCAGGCTTTCCACCGCCGCGAGCATGCCGCCCTGGAACTGGTAGTAATCGTTGGAGTCGAGCAGATCGTGCTCGCGGTTATCCTGGTTTTGCAGCACCGCCTGTACCTGGCTCAGGCGCTGGCTGAACTGTTCGCGGGCGGCGGTGCCTTCGTCGGACCCGCCGTAAGCGTAGCCGCCCCAGTTGAGGTAGACCTCGGCCAGGTCCTCGCGGCTCTGCCACAGGCGACCGTCGATGGCGCCCTGCACTCCCGCGCCGTAGGCACCGGGTTTGGCCCCGAAAATCCGCCAGCCGGCCTGACGCCGCGCAGCCACTTCATCGAGCCCTGACTGCAGCAAGGCTGCGCGTTCGGCGCGTACCTTGGCCGCCAACGGGTTGAGGTCATCCGGTTCATCGAGGTCGGCCACCGCTTGCACCGCCGCGTCGAACAAGCGAATCAGATTGGCAAAGGCATCGCGGAAGAAACCGGACACGCGCAAGGTCACGTCCACCCGCGGACGGTCGAGCAAACTCAACGGCAGAATCTCGAAATCATCGACCCGCTGGCTGCCGGTGGCCCACACCGGACGCACCCCCATCAGCGCCATGGCCTGGGCGATGTCATCGCCGCCGGTGCGCATGGTCGCGGTGCCCCACACCGACAAACCGAGCTGGCGCAAATGATCGCCATGGTCTTGCAGGTGCCGTTCGAGGATCAGGTTGGCCGACTGGAACCCGATACGCCACGCCGTGGTGGTCGGCAGGTTGCGCACGTCCACCGAATAGAAGTTGCGACCGGTGGGCAGCACGTCCAGGCGACCACGACTCGGCGCGCCGCTGGGACCGGCCGGGACGAAGCGACCGCTCAGGGCATCGAGCAATCCGCGCATTTCCGCCGGACCGCAGGCGTCCAGACGCGGGGCGACCACCTCACGCAGGTTGTCGATGATGGCTTGCACTTCAGTCCAGCCCGCCTTTTGTGGGAGCGGGCTTGTCTCCGGGCGGTGTTCCGACGAATCGGTTGAGCATTCAACATTGATGTCGATTGACCCACCGCTTTCGCGAGCAAGCCCGCTCCCACAGGGGCTGTTCAAAGCGTCCGAAATCAACTGTGCGGCGAACAACTCCAGGCGTTCGCGGGTATCGCCCGCCGTACGCCAGGTCTCTTCGCTGATACCCACAAGAACCTCGGGGCGCGGCCCAGTCCACGGCTCGGCCAAGGCGCAATCGAGCGGATCGAACCCTAGTCCGAAGGCCTTGGCCAGTGCCCGCAGCAAACTCGACTGCGCGCCCCGGCCATCGCCCCGTGGAATGCGTAACAACGCCAGCAAGGTGTCGATACGCAAACGCCCGGTGGGCGATTCGCCGAACACATGCAGGCCGTCGCGGATCTGCGACTCCTTCAAATCGCACAGGTAAGTGTCGAGCTGCGGCAACCAGATCGCCGCGTCGGCATCACTGTCGAGCTGTTCGTCCAGTTGCAGTTCACGGTCGATGTGGGTGTCGCGCACCAGTTGCAGGATGTCGCGCTGCAACTCTCGGGCACGTCGCGGATCGAGCAACTGCGCTTCGTAATACTCGTCGGCCAACAGCTCAAGGTTGCGCAGCGGGCCGTAGGTTTCGGCGCGGGTCAGCGGTGGCATCAGGTGATCGATGATCACGGCCTGGGTGCGCCGCTTGGCCTGGGCGCCCTCGCCCGGGTCGTTGACGATGAACGGATAGATGTTCGGCAGCGGCCCGAGCAACGCATCTGGCCAGCAATGTTCCGACAGCCCGACGCCCTTGCCCGGCAGCCATTCAAGGTTGCCGTGCTTGCCGACGTGGATCACACCGTGGGCGCCATAGGTGTTGCGCAACCAGAAGTAGAACGCCAGGTAGCCATGGGGCGGCACCAGGTCCGGGTCGTGATACACCGCGCTCGGGTCGACCTGATAACCCCGGGCCGGCTGAATGCCGACGAAGGTCAGGCCAAAACGCAGGCCGGCGATCATCATCCGTCCGCTGCGGCACATCGGGTCGCTTTCCGGTGCGCCCCAACGTTCGAGCACCGCCGCACGGTTGGCGTCGGGCAGTGCGTTGAACATCGCCAGATAGTCATCCATTCCCAGGCTTTGCTGGCACGGACGCAGGTCGAGGGTCTCGAGATCGTTGCTGACACCGCCCAGCAACTGCTGGATCAGCGCGGTGCCACTGTCGGGCAATTGGGCCGGTAACGGATAACCTTCGGCATGCAGCGCCCGCAGGATATTCAGCGCGGCGGCCGGGGTGTCGAGACCGACGCCATTACCGATGCGACCATCGCGGGTCGGGTAATTGGCGAGAATCAAGGCAATGCGTTTTTCCGCATTAGGTACCCGTCCCAGATCGACCCAGCGCCGCGCCAGCTCGGCCACGAAATCCATGCGCTCCGGTTGTGGCCGGTAGCAAACAACATCCGACTGGCTGCGCTCACTGCGCCATGCCAGGTCCTTGAAACTGATCGGGCGGCTGATGATGCGTCCATCCAGCTCAGGCAACGCGATATGCATCGCCAGATCACGAGGGCCAAGTCCCTGTTCGCTGGCGCGCCAACCGGGCTCGTTGTCCTGGGCGCAAATCGCCTGGATCACCGCAATATTGCGGCGAAACGGGCGCAGATGGGGTGCTTCGGGGCTGGACTGGGCGAAACCCGTGGTGTTCAGTATCACCGAGACGCTGGCCTCATCCAGCCAGTCCTCGACCACGCCAAGGCAACCGGGCTCTTTCAGGCTGGCCAGCGCGATCGGCAACGGATTCAACCCCGCCGCCTGCAAGCGCTGGCAAAAAACATCAATGAAAGCGGTGTTCGCCGCCTGCAAATGCGATCGGTAAAACAGCACCGCCGCCACCGGTTGATCGGCGTGCCAGTCGGCTTGCCAGTCGCTCAGTGCAGCGTGGTGTTTGTGCGGATGGTAGATCGCCGTGCGCGGCAGGGTTTGCGGCTCGCCCCAGGTGTAATCACGGGCCAGCCAGCGGTTGGCCAGGCAGCGGAAGAAATCCAGGGCGTTGCCCATGCCGCCCTGGCGCAGAAACTGCCAGAGCCGGTCGCGATCCTCGGCACCGACGGTGCTCAGGTCACTGAGCTCCGGGTCCGGACGATCATCACCCGGCACCAGAATCACCTGCACACCACGCTGCGACAGTTCGACCAGGCGCTCGATGCCGTAACGCCAATAGGCGATGCCGCCGTGCAGCGAAATCAGGATCACCCTGGCGTGACGCAGCACTTCATCGACGTACAAATCGACCGAGGCATGGTTCTGCACCTGCATCGGGTTGGCCAAGCGTACGCTCGGGTAATCGTCGGGCAATTGCTGCGCCGCTTCGGCGAGCAGCGCCAGGCTGGAATCGCCGCTGCACAGGACCACCAGTTCGGCGGGGGTTTGTCCAAGGTCGGCAATGTTGTCATCCGACACGAAACCGCCGGGCTGGGTCCTGAGCAGGTGCATGGCTTACACGCTGAGCGCGGCGCGCAATTGCGCTTCGAGTACAGTGGCGTCCAGTTCCTGGCCGATCAGCACCAGGCGGGTGACGCGCGCTTCTTCGGCGCCCCACTGGCGGTCGAAATGCTTGTCGAAACGCGTGCCCACGCCCTGGATCAGCAGGCGCATCGGCTTGTTCGGAATCGCCGCAAAACCCTTGACCCGCAGGATGCCGTGCTGGACCACCAACTGGGTCAGCGCGTCCAGCAGCAGGCTTTCGTCGGCTTGCGGCAGTTCGATGGAGATCGAATCGAAGGCGTCGTGATCGTGGTCGTCATGATCATCGTCTCCATCGTGATGATGGTCGTGGTGACTGTGACGGCTGTCGATGTGTTCTTCGGAGCCGGCTCCCAGGCCGATCAGCACGTCCAGCGGCAGGCGACCACTGCTGGCTTCGATGATTTTCACCGCCGGCGGCAATTCCTCGGCGACTTCCAGACGCACGCGGGCCAGGTCCGCCGGATTGATGAGGTCGGCTTTGTTGAGGATCACCAGGTCAGCGCTGGCCAGTTGGTCGGCGAACAGTTCGTGCAGCGGCGATTCGTGGTCCAGGTTCGGGTCGAGCTTGCGCTGGGCGTCGACCTGATCCGGGAACGCGGCGAAGGTGCCGGCGGCAACGGCCGGGCTGTCGACCACGGTGATCACCGCATCCACCGTGCAGGCACTGCGGATTTCCGGCCACTGGAAGGCCTGCACCAGCGGCTTTGGCAGCGCCAGACCGGACGTTTCGATGAGAATGTGGTCCAGATCGCCGCGACGGGCCACCAGTTCACGCATCACCGGGAAGAATTCTTCCTGGACGGTGCAGCACAGGCAGCCGTTGGCCAGCTCATAGACACGGCCGTTGGCTTCTTCTTCGGTGCAACCGATGGAGCACTGCTTGAGGATTTCACCGTCGATGCCCAGCTCGCCAAATTCGTTGACGATCACTGCGATGCGGCGACCCTGGGCGTTGTCGAGCATGTGCCGCAGCAGCGTGGTCTTGCCCGAGCCGAGAAAGCCGGTAACGATGGTGACGGGGAGTTTGGCCAGTGTTTTCATCGGATGCCCTATGGCTAATGTGGCGGGCATACGGGACGACAACCGGCAACGCGGACACGCGTGCCTGAAGAGTTCGCCACCGGATCACCCCGCCCGGTTGAAAGTGAGAATCTGTGACGAGGCAGGTCTCCTGGCTGACGGTGTGCCGGCCTTGAGCCTGGCATTCGCTGCGCCTTCCCGCCGGCCTCATGGATTGAGCCTGCAGTGGCGTGGCAACGAACATCACCGTTCACAGTTGCGGGGGCAGCCGCGGCATCGACCGCGTTCCCTTCTTAGCTTCGGCAAATGCCGAAGAACCTCGAAAGCGCAAGGCTACGCATGGTGGGAAGACCGGTCAATCACTGTAGGAGCTGCCGAAGGCTGCGATCCTTTGATTTCCCTTTTAAAAACAAGATCAAAAGATCGTCCGAACGCGGCCCGAGCCTTCGGCAGCTCCTACAAAGAGCCGAGCATCATTCAGTCTCAAGTGAGAACCCTTGCCAATTGACGCCCAACCCCCGCCCATGCTCTCCTACACGCCTTGTTACGGGTGCCCTTCACAGGGTGAAACGGGAAACCGGTGAATCATGTGCTTTACTCTTAAGCCATGTCAGTCCGGTGCTGCCCCCGCAACGGTAAGCGAGCGAAGCGTCAGATCCACTGTGCCACTGCGGCATGGGAAGGTGACGTTTTCAGGTTCAGGCGCAAGCCTTCGCCCCTCGTGAGCCCGGAGACCGGCCCGCAACACAAAGTGACCAGTACGGTCACTGAACCAACAAACCCGCGGTGGGCGGGCGCTGTTCGAAACCTTGCGCGCCTGGTCGCGCGGGTTTTTGCATGCGCTCTTATTCCCCGCTGACAGACCAGAGGGAAACGCCATGTCGATCATCAGCAGCGCCGAACACACAGCCGCGAGCACCACCTCAACCCTGACCCAACGTCTGACCGTTGCCGTCTGCGCGTCGATCCTGGGCGCGTGCCTTGTGTATTTTGCCGGTTTCTCGCACATCGAAGCGGTGCACAATGCCGCCCACGATACCCGCCACAGCTCCGCGTTTCCGTGCCATTGAGAGCTGTCGACATGATCAAGCGTATTGCGCAAACCGCAGGTTTCACCGGGTTGCTGGCCGCCCTGTTGCTGACGCTGCTGCAAAGCTTCTGGGTCGCCCCGCTGATTTTGCAGGCCGAGACCTACGAAAAATCCGAACCGGCCGCTGTTGAAGTGCATGAACACGCCGACGGTGCGATGGCTGCCCACACCCACGATGCACAAGCCTGGGAGCCGGAAGATGGCTGGCAGCGCGTGCTGTCGACCACCGGTGGCAACCTGGTGGTGGCCGTCGGTTTCGCCCTGATGCTGGCCGGTCTGTACACCTTGCGTGCGCCGACCAAAACCTCGCAGGGCCTGCTCTGGGGCCTGGCCGGTTACGCGACCTTCGTGCTCGCGCCGACCCTCGGCCTGCCGCCTGAATTGCCAGGCACTGCCGCGGCCGACCTGGCACAACGGCAACTGTGGTGGATCGGTACCGCCGCCTCCACCGCCGTCGGTATCGCGCTGATCGTGTTCAGCCGTCACTGGCTGATGAAAGTCCTCGGTGCGGCGATCCTCGCCGTTCCCCATGTGATTGGCGCACCGCAACCGCAAGTGCATTCGATGCTCGCTCCAGAGGCGCTGGAAACCCAGTTCAAAATCGCTTCGCAACTGACCAACGTGGCGTTCTGGCTGGCCCTGGGCCTGATCAGCGCCTGGTTGTTCCGTCGCAAAAGCGATGGTCAATACCACGCATGACGGATATCAGCACAGCGCCGACCCTGGTGGTCGGCCTGGGCTGCCAGCGAGGCTGCCCTGTCAGCACGTTGCGGGCGCTGCTCGACCAGGCGTTGGCCGCGCATCAAATTCCCCTGCATGCAATCAAGGCACTGGCCAGCATCGATTTGAAGCGCGACGAACCTGCGCTGATCGAACTGGCTGAGCAGCTTGGCCTGGAACTGATGTATTTCAGCAGTGAACAACTGGCCGCTTATGAACCGCAACTCAGTCATCAATCGCAAATAGCCTTTGAACGCACCGGTTGCTACGGCGTGGCGGAAAGCGCCGCCCTGGCGCTGGCGGAACAGTTGGCCCAGGCCCCGGCAAAACTGCTGATTCCACGACAAAAATATGCCCAGGCAACCCTGGCATTGGCTGGCGCTGCGTAAAAAACCGATAATCTCCGCCTTTGATCATGAACATTCTTCATCTGAAGCCCTGTTCAGCCCCTTTTTTTCCCCACAGGAACCGACGATGACCGTCTACTTCATTGGCGCAGGTCCCGGCGACCCCGAACTGATTACCGTCAAGGGCCAGCGGCTGATTCGCAGCTGTCCGGTGATCATTTATGCCGGCTCCCTGGTGCCTGCCGCCGTGCTGGAAGGTCACTGTGCCGAACAGGTGGTCAACAGCGCCGAACTGCACCTGGAACAGATCATCGACCTGATCAAGAGCGCCCACGCCAAGGGCCAGGATGTGGCCCGGGTGCACTCCGGCGATCCGAGCCTGTATGGCGCCATTGGCGAGCAGATTCGCTATCTGCGTGAGCTGGGCATTGCGTTCGAAATCGTCCCTGGCGTGACGGCCACAGCCGCTTGCGCTGCGCTCTTGGGCGCGGAACTGACGCTGCCGGACATTTCGCAAAGCGTGATCCTGACGCGTTACGCCGACAAAACCGCCATGCCTCCCGGAGAGGAATTCTCCAGCCTGGCGCAGCACGGCGCGACCATGGCGATTCACTTGGGGGTCAATCACCTGGCGAAGATCGTTGAGGAACTGCTGCCCCATTACGGCGCCGATTGCCCGATTGCAGTGGTTCACCGCGCGAGCTGGCCGGATCAGGATTGGGTGGTGGGCACGCTTGAGGATATTGCCGGGAAAGTTGAAGCCAAGGGCTTTCGCCGTACGGCGTTGATTCTGGTGGGACGGGTGCTGGGCAGTGACCACTTCAGCGAGTCGTCGCTGTATCGCGCGGGGCATGCGCATCTCTACCGCCCTTAAAATCAAAAGATCGCAGCCTTCGGCAGCTCCTACAACAGAATGCGTACACCTGTAGGAGCTGCCGAAGGCTGCGGTCTTTTATGCCGCAGCGAACACCTTACTTAGTAGTAGGCGTTTTCTTTCTGCGTGTGGTCGGTCACGTCGCGAACACCCTTGAGCTCAGGGATGCGCTCGAGCAAAGTGCGCTCGATGCCTTCCTTCAGCGTCACATCGGCCTGGCCGCAGCCCTGGCAACCACCGCCGAACTGCAGGACGGCGATGCCGTCTTCGACCACGTCGATCAGGCTGACCTGACCGCCGTGGCTGGCGAGCCCGGGGTTGATCTCGGTTTGCAGGTAGTAGTTGATGCGCTCGTTGACCGGGCTGTCGGCGTTGACCATCGGTACCTTGGCGTTTGGCGCCTTGATGGTCAGCTGGCCGCCCATGCGGTCGGTGGCGTAGTCGACAACGGCATCGTCCAGGAAAGCTTCGCTGAAGTGGTCGATGTACGCGGTGAAGCTTTTGAGCCCCAGCGCGGTGTCTTCGGGTTTTTCTTCGCCCGGCTTGCAGTAGGCAATGCAGGTTTCGGCGTACTGGGTGCCAGGCTGGGTGATGAAGACGCGAATGCCGATGCCCGGGGTGTTCTGCTTGGAGAGCAGATCAGCCAGGTAATCGTGGGCGGCGTCAGTGATGGTAATAGCGGTCATGGAAACTCCTCGCAGGCTTGGGCGCAGTTTACGCCAATCAACGCGCCGGACAAAGTCCTAGTATTTTTGTCGGGAAAAGATCCCGATGATCTCTCCCTGTAGGAGCTGCCGCAGGCTGCGATCTCTTGATTTGTTTTTTAGATCAAAAGATCGCAGCCTGCGGCAGCTCCTACAGGAGGGCCCAGTGGTTCAAAGGTTCTCGTAGCGGTTCATGTCCAGCACGCCCTCTTCCACCGGATCGTTTTCCTGGATGTAGCGGCTCAGATCATGGAAATAGAACCAGAATTGCGGATGACTGCGACGTACTCCCCAACGTTCGACGATTTTCTCGAAGCTGTCGGTGTCCTTGGCGCTTTCCATCGCATCCACAAACGCCGGCACTTGCCCGGCCGGGATGTTGAACATGAAGTTCGGGTAGCTGCTGAGCACACCCGGGAAAATCGTCAGGGTGTCGAGCCCCGGTTGGTAACGCAGTGATTCACCGAGCAAAAACGCCACGTTGCTATGGGCACGGTTACGCAGCAGGCTGTAGACCTCACGCTTGCCGCTGCTGGTTTCGATACGCAGCATAGTGGCTTCCGGCAACAGGTCGATGACCTTCAGCCCCGCAGCCGGACGCGAAGTCAGGCGACTGAGCGCCTGCTCGGCACTTTGCAGGTCCGGGTCGATGTTCGGCCGTGAACAATAGGCGCCGTCGCAGCGATTGATCGGGTCGGGCCTGGCATTAAGGTCGCCGTATCGGGCCAGCAGCTGATTGGCAAAGTCACGCTTGGGATCAGCCGGGTTCAGCTTCAGCGCGGTCGGCTTGTCGTCATCGATGGTCTCGTAGTCGAGCCACATCTTGAATTTGCCACTGTTTTGATACCAGTCGTCCAGGTAGTCATCCCGGGAATCGGCGGGCATCAGGCGCAGGAAATTCTGCTCGGCGCCGTTGCGGATCAGGTCGAAATACAAGCGCGTCTGGGCCTGGTGGGACAGGTTGCCGAACACATCGAAGTTCACCGCCAATTGATAGTAGGTGCGTTCCAGCAGCGGATAGTCGAACAGCCATACGGTTTGCGGCACCTCGCCGATCAGGCCCTTGGTCACCGAAGCACTGTCGAAATGGCGGAAGATACTCAGCAACGCATTGTCGTTGCCGGCCCAGAGGGTCGACCAGCTTGGCGCGGGCTCATCGGCGTAGCTGTCCCGGCGCAAGGCTTCGTATTCATTTCGCTTGTCACGGTAGTCGTGCCACAGGCTGAGGACGCTGCCGACATCATCGTTCTGCCCCGGCATGGCCAGCAACGGCGTGGCTTGCCCGCGATAATTCGGATCGGTGACATACAGGTCGTGCTCGGGCGCCTGGAACAGCGCCCAGAAATTATCGCGGATCACGTCCGTGGCGATCTGACCGCGACACACTGGCCCACGGATAAAGGTGCGCACGAAGTACTCGGCGTTATCGAGCATGAACTGATAGCGCGCCTGGGCCGGAATCGCTTCGAAGGTGGCAAACGGGTTGGCCCGGCTCTGCGGTCCATAGCCCGGCAATGCGTCGACCTGCCAGTTGCCGCTGTAGAACAGGCTCTTGACCCGCGCCAGTTTCGCCGGACTCAGCGCATAGGTGATGTGGGTCTTGTGCACGATCACGCCCTGCACCGGCCACAAGCGATAGTAGAACTGCGTGCCCGGATCATCGTTCGGGCGACGGGTGTTGATCAGGTCAATCGGCTGGCCGGTCGGGGTGCGCGAACGCACCCACTGGAAGAAATGCCCAGGCTCGCCGTCCTTGAAGTAGAGATGGGCGAGGAACCAGTGCTCGAACAGCCAGCGCCCCACCAGGCTTTCCCGGGCGCCCGGCGCATTGAGCAGGTTTTCCCATTGCACCACCTGCAAGGCTTCCCTGGCGCTGGGCGCCAGCGCCAGCTGATCGATCGGCGCGCCTGCCGCCAGCCAGCGTTGCAGCGTCTGGTACTGCTGGTCGGTCAGGCCGGTCACTGCCAGCGGCATGCCCTCTTTTGGATGCCTGGCGGCATAGCCGTCGAACTCCCCGGGCATGGCACACATGTTTTCCCGATTCAGGCCCAGGACGATGTCTTCCGGCAACTTCGCGTTGGGTTGCAACGGAGTCTTGTGGCCAAGCTCCAGCATCCGCGCCATCAGTGCAGCCTGGCTGCCCTGGGTATCGAGTACCGAATAAAAGCCCTTTTGCTGCCAGGCCTGTTTGCCGGAAGCGTCATAGAACAGTCGGGTCGGTGCAACCGCCTGACGACGGTCACCGTCGTAGACCGGGACTTTGGTTGCGCCACGTGCCGCGCCCTCACCGCTGCCCAGGTTGAGCTGACAGGCGGCGTCGTAGCAGGCGTGGCAGGCCACGCACTTTTCAGTGAAGATCGGTTGAATGTCACGGCTATAGGAAATAGCAGGTGAAATGGCAGTGGGAATCACCGGGCCTTGCGCCAGAGCGCCCCAGCTTAAACACAACAACAATGTGCCGATGACGAAGCGATACGACATGTCCCTGGTCCTGAATCCTGAAAAAACGCCGCGATTCTACCGGTCTGTCATCCTTACCAACATGAACGATATTCATGCAAATTCGAGTCATGCTCCAAAAGCGCACAGGTTTGCTATCATCCCGGCCCTTCGTCATGGCCTTACCGAGTAGTCCAAATGTCCGATCGCAGCGTTCGCCTTCAAGCTCTCAAGCACGCCCTCAAAGAGCGCATCCTGATTCTCGATGGCGGTATGGGCACGATGATCCAGAGCTACAAGCTCGAAGAGCAGGATTACCGTGGCAAACGCTTCGCTGACTGGCCAAGCGACGTCAAAGGCAACAACGACCTGTTGGTACTGACTCGCCCGGATGTGATTGGCGGCATTGAAAAAGCCTACCTGGACGCCGGCGCCGACATTCTCGAAACCAACACCTTCAACGCCACCCAGATCTCCCTCGCCGACTACGGCATGCAAGGCCTGGCGTATGAATTAAACGTAGAAGGCGCGCGCCTGGCGCGCAAGGTCGCCGACGCCAAGACCCTGGAAACCCCGGACAAGCCGCGCTTCGTTGCCGGCGTGCTCGGTCCTACAAGTCGCACCTGCTCGTTGTCCCCGGACGTGAACAACCCCGGCTACCGCAACGTGACCTTCGATGAACTGGTGGAAAACTACACCGAGTCCACCAAGGGTCTGATCGAAGGCGGCGCCGACCTGATCCTGATCGAAACCATTTTCGACACCCTCAACGCCAAGGCGGCGATCTTCGCCGTACAAGGCGTGTTCGAGGAGTTGGGCATTGAATTGCCGATCATGATCTCCGGCACCATCACCGACGCCTCGGGCCGTACCCTGTCGGGCCAGACCACCGAAGCGTTCTGGAACTCCGTGGCCCACGCCAAGCCGATTTCCGTCGGCCTGAACTGCGCCCTCGGCGCCCGAGAATTGCGCCCGTACCTCGAAGAGCTGTCGAACAAGGCCAACACCCACGTTTCCGCGCACCCGAACGCCGGCCTGCCGAACGAATTCGGTGAGTACGACGAACTGCCGTCGGAAACCGCCAAGGTCATCGAAGAGTTCGCCCAGAGCGGCTTCTTGAACATCGTCGGCGGCTGCTGCGGCACTACGCCGGGGCACATCGAAGCCATCGCCAAGGCCGTGGCCGGTTATGCCCCGCGCCAGATTCCGGACATCCCGAAGGCCTGCCGCCTCTCGGGCCTTGAACCGTTCACCATCGATCGCAACTCGCTGTTCGTCAACGTCGGCGAGCGCACCAACATCACCGGTTCCGCCAAGTTCGCCCGCCTGATCCGCGAAGACAACTACACCGAAGCCCTGGAAGTCGCCCTGCAGCAGGTTGAAGCCGGCGCCCAGGTGATCGACATCAACATGGACGAAGGGATGCTCGATTCGAAGAAGGCCATGGTGACCTTCCTCAATCTGATTGCCGGCGAACCGGACATCTCCCGCGTACCGATCATGATCGACTCCTCCAAGTGGGAAGTGATCGAAGCCGGTCTCAAGTGCATCCAGGGCAAGGGCATCGTCAACTCGATCAGCATGAAAGAAGGCGTCGAGCAGTTCATCCATCACGCCAAGCTGTGCAAGCGCTACGGCGCCGCCGTGGTGGTGATGGCCTTCGACGAAGCCGGCCAGGCCGACACCGAAGCGCGCAAGAAGGAAATCTGCAAACGTTCCTACGACATTCTGGTCAACGAAGTGGACTTCCCGCCGGAAGACATCATCTTCGACCCGAACATCTTTGCCGTCGCCACCGGTATCGAAGAACACAACAACTACGCCGTCGATTTCATTAATGCGTGCGCCTACATCCGTGACGAACTGCCGTATGCGCTGACCTCGGGCGGCGTGTCCAACGTGTCGTTCTCGTTCCGTGGCAACAACCCGGTGCGCGAGGCGATCCACTCGGTGTTCCTGCTGTACGCGATCCGCTCCGGGCTGACCATGGGTATCGTCAACGCCGGGCAACTGGAGATCTACGACCAGATCCCGGCGGAACTGCGTGATGCCGTGGAAGACGTGATCCTCAACCGCACCCCGGAAGGCACCGACGCCCTCCTCGCCATCGCCGACAAGTACAAGGGCGACGGCAGCGTCAAGGAAGCCGAGACCGAAGAGTGGCGCAACTGGGACGTCAACAAGCGCCTGGAGCACGCCCTGGTCAAGGGCATCACCACTCACATCGTCGAAGACACCGAAGAATCGCGCCAGTCCTTCGCCCGCCCGATCGAAGTGATCGAAGGCCCGCTGATGGCCGGCATGAACATCGTCGGCGACCTGTTCGGCGCCGGCAAAATGTTCCTGCCGCAAGTGGTGAAATCCGCCCGCGTGATGAAGCAGGCCGTGGCCCACCTGATCCCGTTCATCGAACTGGAAAAAGGCGACAAGCCTGAAGCCAAGGGCAAGATCCTCATGGCCACGGTGAAAGGCGACGTGCACGACATCGGCAAGAACATCGTTGGCGTGGTGCTGGGCTGCAACGGCTATGACATCGTCGACCTCGGCGTGATGGTGCCGGCGGAGAAAATCCTGCAAGTGGCCAAGGAACAGAAGTGCGACATCATCGGCCTGTCCGGCCTGATCACCCCGTCGCTGGACGAGATGGTCCACGTCGCCCGCGAAATGCAGCGCCAGGACTTCCACCTGCCGTTGATGATCGGTGGCGCCACCACCTCCAAGGCGCACACGGCGGTGAAAATCGAACCCAAGTACAGCAACGATGCGGTGATCTACGTCACTGACGCTTCCCGCGCCGTGGGCGTGGCGACGCAGTTGCTGTCCAAGGAGCTCAAGGCCGGTTTCGTCGAGAAAACCCGCCAGGACTACATCGAGGTTCGCGAGCGCACCGCCAACCGCAGCGCCCGCACTGAGCGTCTGAGCTATGGTGCGGCCATCGCCAAGAAGCCGCAATTCGACTGGGCGAGCTACACGCCAGTCAAACCGACCTTCACCGGTACCCGGGTGCTGGACAACATCGACCTCAACGTCCTGGCCGAATACATCGACTGGACGCCGTTCTTCATTTCCTGGGACCTGGCCGGCAAGTTTCCGCGCATCCTCCAGGACGAAGTGGTCGGTGAAGCCGCCACCTCGCTGTACAAGGATGCCCGGGAAATGCTGACCAAACTGATCGACGAGAAGCTGATCAGCGCCCGCGCGGTGTTCGGTTTCTGGCCGGCCAACCAGGTGCATGACGACGACATCGAGCTCTATGGCGATGACGGCAAGCCGATGGCCAAGCTGCATCACTTGCGCCAGCAGATCATCAAGACCGACGGCAAGCCGAACTTCTCCCTGGCCGACTTCGTCGCGCCCAAGGACAGTGAAGTGACTGACTACGTGGGTGGTTTCATCACCACTGCGGGGATCGGCGCCGAAGAAGTGGCCAAGGCCTATCAGGACGCCGGCGACGATTACAACTCAATCATGGTCAAGGCCCTGGCCGACCGCCTGGCCGAGGCCTGCGCCGAGTGGCTGCACCAGCAGGTGCGTAAAGACTACTGGGGTTATGCCAAGGATGAAGTGCTGGATAACGAAGCGCTGATCAAGGAGCAGTACAGCGGCATCCGTCCGGCACCAGGGTACCCGGCCTGCCCGGACCACACCGAGAAAGCCCAGCTGTTCGCCTTGCTCGACCCAGAGGCCCAGGAAATGCGCGCAGGTCGCAGCGGCGTGTTCCTCACCGAACACTACGCGATGTTCCCGGCGGCAGCGGTCAGCGGCTGGTACTTCGCTCACCCGCAGGCGCAATACTTTGCCGTGGGCAAGATCGACAAGGACCAGGTGCAGAGCTACACCTCGCGTAAAGGCCAGGAGTTGAGCGTGACCGAACGCTGGCTGGCGCCGAACCTGGGTTACGACAACTGAGTGACCCACTGTGGGAGCGAGCTTGCTCCCACAGTGGTTGTCCAGCGGCTGATTCAGCTGTTCCCGGCCGATGTCCCTGGTTGCGGTTCTTTACCCGCAACCTCCTTGCGGGACAACTCGATCATCTTCGCGTTGCGCGCCGCCGTCTGTTCGAACATCTGAGTCAAAAGGGCAGCGTCATCGACGTCATCCTCCTCCCCCGCCTGATTCTCCGCTTCATCAAGTGCCGTGAACTCTTCAGGGTATTTCTCCTTCAGATAGCTCACCCAATAGTCGCGCTGGATCAAGTCTTCGTAAAACCCGTCGGACTGCTCCGCATTGACGACCTCCGCGCGCGCGTCCGCCAGTTGTTGCCGCGTGACGCCCGACGCATACGTCATGTGTTTCGGCTGACCCGGCAGGATCAGGCCGTCATCCCAGCCCTCCGTCAGGCCGATTCGATAACCCAGGCGCACCTCGGCCTCATCCCCACCGGATCGAACCGCGGCCTTGGTCGCCAGATCATCGATCTTGTCCAGTCGAAACAGTTGCCTGGACAGCTTCAGCAGTGCCTGACCCTTCACACTCAGGCCTCCAGGCGCAATGTCGAGCAAGGCATTGTGGGTGAACACTTTGCTTTCCAGCCCGCTGAACGTGAGGATTCGCCCGTCGACACAGGTGCCATGAGTACTCGAACTGGCGAACAGAACCTCCCGCAGTTCGCTGTTGCTGGCCGCGGCTTCCATCACTGTCCAGACCCGTCGTGTCAAATCGGCATTGGCCACCCGAAACTCCCGGGTGTCTTGCAGTCGCTCGAGCAAATGAAAGAACGCAGCACTGTCCGGCTCGGCCGCCAGTTGATTCCAGATTTCGCTTTTACCGGCCAGTTCCTCCGGGGGCGCATTGGCCAGCCAAGGGGCCTGTTGCGCGGAATCAGGCTCAACGTCAGGGAGTTCTTCATCCGACTCAATGCTGTCACTGTCGCCTTGGTCTTGAGCATCATCGAGTAACTCGTCGAGTTCATCGCGCGACAGGCCCAGCACGGTGTCCCGTGCTCCCGAGTCACGGTAGTCCCTCAAGCGCTCGAGACTCTCAAGCACCAGGTTGTTATCACTCAGGTCGATGCCGATCATCAGGACGTTGTGATTGCCATCCAGCGCCTGCGCCGGAACCGATGTGATGCCGTTACCACTCAGGTTCAGGACCCGGAGGTGGGCGGCATCCAGCACACCGCCAGGCCATTGCGTCAGATTGTTATTGCGCAGATCGAGTGTCACCAGCGCTTCGAAAACGTCGAGGTCGAAGGACTCCAGTTCGTTGTAGCTCAGGTCAAGCTGGTTCAGACGTTCCAGATTGCTTAACGAGTCGTACAGGTGTTCGGCATCGTCCAGCCGGTTCGAAGACAGCTCCAGGCGCTCGAGCCTATCCATGTGCTGGACAGGCTCGGGTACTGCCTCCAGCCCATTGCCATTGAGTTCCAGGGTCTTGAGCCGGGTAAAGGCGGCGAGGAACCCGTCGGAGCCTGTTCGGGTCAGTTTTACTCCGGTCAGGTCCAGCCTGCCAACGTGGTCGAATGTTCCCGGCAACGTAGGGAGATCGCCCAGTTGCAGGCCGCTCAGATCCAAAACGGCATTGGCAACCCCCTCCACGCCGGCCAGGCCCTGGCGCCAGCATTCGAGGATGCGCAAGGCGCCCAACCGGCGAATGCTTGAAGATATTATCCAGCCTGTGTCGCGTACTCCCCGTGTGAAGATCCAGCCGTTCAACTGACGCGTAAGCGCTTCGAAGGTCTGTTCCCAACCGGCAAGGCGCTCGCTGATTTGCACCTCGGTCACCCCGCGCTCGCGCATCTGTTCCAGCGCTTGCAAGGCCTCATCATCCGCCAGTGCCGGCTTTAAACGTTGCAGACGCCTTGTGAAAACCTCGGTCCCTTCTCCCGCCGGTACCTCAGGCAGCGTCAGCAAATGCTGCGCAATGGAAAACCCACTCTCGGACGGCGGAAAACCGAGCGGTATCGGCTCCAGGGCGAACCGCTGCAGGGTGCCCTCTGGAAGTACTCTGGCCGCTTCTATTCGCTGCCAGGCGGTCCGGAGCATTGCGTCAGCCTGAGGGGTCAAGGGCGAACCGCCGAGATTGGTTTTGAGCAACACCTCATTTTCCAGCACCGCCCCCGGCAGCTCGGAAATTTTGCTGTCGCGTAAATCCAGCCAGGTCAGATCCGGCAAGTCCTGGGCACCTGCCGGCCACTCCCCCAGCTCTGTCGCGCGCAGGTTCAAGGCCTTGAGGTGAGTCATTGCGCTGACGTCCAGGGTGTTCAGGGGGTTGCTGCCAAGGTCCAGATATTCGAGCATCTTCAACCCATCGAGACCTTGCTGAACCCCGGAATCGACAACAATCGCGTTACTGGAGAGATCCAGTTGAGTCAATTTTCCGAGATCTTTGGGTCCGATGGGGATTTCGGTCAGGCCGCAACCACGCAATTCGAGTGTTTGAAGTTCGGAAAAACCGCTGATGAAACCGCGAATCTGTGCTGCGGGCGCTTGATTGCTTCGCAAATACAGCGTTTGCACTTCCGGGAAAGCACCGGCCGGCAACTCGGGAAAACTACTCAGCCCCAGATTAGGCAAGTCGAGCACCGAGGCATCGGCTCTAGCGCCGTAACGCTTGAATACGCCTTTGCGCCAGCAGGCTCTCAGGGAGCTTGTCGCTAATATCCGGCCTGTCATTTCATTGACCGCTATCGGCATTTCACCCCAATCATTGAGGTTGCGGTTGAGTACAGTGTTTTGCTCACTCAAGGCTTCGATCGCTCCGTACCTCGCCTCGGCGTCCGGCCACTGCTCGACAAACCGATTGAACAAGGTCTCGTAATTCTCGTTGAGGCCTTCGCCAAGGCGTCTCAACTCACCCTTGCTGTAGTCCCTGACCATTTCCTCGAGATCGACAAGGTGCGGGGGTAGGCTTTTGGCGTACTCATACGCCGGCCTGAAGTTTTCACGAAGGAAATTCGACCAGTCCAGCGACAGTCCGGACCAGAGTGTTTCATGTCCGTTGAAAATGCCGTCCGGCAATGTCCTGATCCCGGTGCCCTTGAGATTCAATCGCTCAAGTCGCGGCAGTTCGAGCACCCCGGCGGGCCATTCGAACAATGAAGGTGCCAGCACTTCCAGCAGGCGCAGATTGCGCAACTGGCTGACATCCAGCGCAATCGGCGTAAACGCCGAACAATAGACATTGAGGTACTCAAGCCTGGTCAACGCGCCCAGCCTCGTCGGCATGTCGGCGGCGTAGGGAGCGGATGAGTACAGGCTCAGATCGGTGAGCTCCGGCATCGTACCGATGATTTCGGGCACATTGCTGAACTGATTGCCCGTGGCGTTGATCCGCAGTTTTCTCAACTTGGGGAAATTGCCCAGCAGTGCATCGGCATTGGCATCGGTGATGCAGCGGCCCCGGACGTACAGATCACGCACATGGGAGAAATCGGCAGGCAACGAAGGAAGCGCTTGGTCACAGGTCAGCTCAAGCAATGTGAAGCGCGCCTGCTCTGCAGCCAACGGCGAGTTGCGCCAGCTTTGCTTGAGGCTCTGCGCGACCGAGGCCTTGCCACCCAACATGAGTTCCAGGGCAGCGTTCGGCGATGGCTCGCCCACCCAATGATCGAGCGTAGCCTCAAGCGTCTCCCACTCGCGCAGGCGGGTCTGCAACAAACCGTAAATCTGCCCGTCGGTTTTCCCCGCACGCAGCTGCGCCAGGACAAATCCGTTGGCCTGCTGTTCGGTCAGCGCCGGATAGACATCCCGAACCCGACTCGCCAGCGAAGGATTGATCCCATGCCCGCGCCCGCTGGCGTAGTACCCCACCAACCGTTCGTTGATCCGGACCGGAGGCTTGAAGTTCGCGTGCTTGCCAGTGCGTGTCTCCAGGCTTTGTGCCAGCTCGCTACGATGGGCAACGGCATGGTCGATGATTGCCTTGCGCAACTGGCTGCCCTGAGCCACATGGGGAACACCCAGCGCCTGTCGCGCTGAGTCGGGCAAGGCGTGCATGATCGACGAGTAAAAATTGTCTTCATTTCGAGGAATGCCGTTGAGCTCCTCGCCGCGCTCATCAAACGCCTGGTAAGCCGGTCCTTTCTTGACCACATATTTGCGCGTGACGGCAGTTTGACTGCCAATGCCATCGATCAGCGGCCCCTCGACGTGACCGTCGCGCACTTCCAGGCGCACGCTGTCGGACCAGCCCGGCAGTTTTTCCAGGGAATGCAGGGCGAGCCATCGGCTGTCCGCCGACGCCATACGCTCCAGATGCAACCCGGCAAAGGCCTGGTTGACGCGCCCTTGGCGTGCGTACCAGCGGCCCTCTTCAAGCATGTTCAAGGGGATCCGCCGCGTCGTTTGCCACCGCGCCAGCTCCTCGGCATTGGCATCCTGCAACACCCTGTTGGCTGCGGATTCACTCAGCCCCGGGCAAGCTCGCCGCAACATCGCCACCGGCCCCTTGCCCGCCTCGGAGCTACCGGGGGCAGCCTCGAACGCCGACAACAACTCAACCAGCCCCGGAGGCGGAGGCAGGTGATCGAGGTGCATCTTGCGCAAGGCATTGTCAGTGGCACCGCTGGCATCGGCGAGGGTGAGCAGTTGTTCGTCCGTCAGGGCCTCGGTCGCATGGCCCATGCGCCGCAACAGGGTCAAACGGTCCCACTCCAGAGGACGCTCCAGCGTATGGCGCCAGGCACCGTGGCCGTTGTGTTCGAGAATCGGCCGCCAGGCCCCGGTATCGGACGGATGCTTGATGCGCCATTTTTTCACTGATGAATCAAAGGTGATCTCATACACCTTGCCCGCCTGGCGGATGTAAGTCCTGCGGTTCGCGCGAAACTGTCCCAAAGAATTGGGGACAATGTCATCGCCCAGCTCAACGTTGCGCTCATAGGCCTTCAGGTCGGGTTTCCACAGCCGAGTCGTGCCATCGGCACGCTTGATGGCGTCCAGCCCTTCGATCACGGGCTCCGGTGCGAGTGGCACTAGCTTGCCCAGCACCTTGCCGGCCCCGGCCATCGCCGCGATCAGCGCCAGGTTTTCCGCCACGTCGATCAGGTGCGCCTTGGCCGCGGTGCGATCCCCCTCACTCCACTCGATCGCGCCCTCGAACGACTCGTACAGCAATTGCCCGGCCATCACCGTCAGCATGATCTCGCCCAGCACCGGTACGAACATCGACACCATGTTCAAGCCCAGCATGCCGATTTCCAGCAGGTGATTGAGCTTTTTCGCCCGCACCGTTGCATCGACGTCAGCCGTGGGCACAGCATGACTGCGTGCATCGGCGATCACCTTGGCGCGGTTTTGCTCGTAGAGATAAGTCCACAGATCGGTGTTGGCGGACCAGATTCCGGCCGCGCCTTTGCGAGTGACGTCAACAGGATCGAGGTAGGGATCTTCGACCCGCTCACGTTTGACCGAATGCTCAGGTGGCAACTCCTTGATGCGGGCGACGGGAGAAAGCACGGGAATGTACTGCGCGACTTTCACCCAAATGGAGTGCAATGGATCGGCGGGAGCATCCGCGGCTTTACGGGTGAATTGACTGAAATAGTAAGGCCGGTCGGCGTAAGCGACGAATTGGCTGAAATACCGCTGGTGCTCCGTCGGGCCATCACTCGACGGCGATGCGCCAAGGGCTGTGAATTGCCGCTTGAATTCCGCCCTCATCCGCTCAGGGGTATAGCGTTTGAGCGGATGTTCCGGATCATGGGGAATGTAAACGATGAAATCGCTGCTATAGCGATATTGTTCACAGATGCCGAACACGACGCAGCCTGTCATCCTGCGTTTCATCAAACTCAGGTCGCGAAACCAGACAGGCCTGTTGCCAAGACGGGGATGAACTTCGCCGTTAACCACCGAAAGAATCATTTCGTAATCGTCGGGCTCGATGTCCTTTTTCAGCAGCGCCAGTTCGGCTGCTGCCTTCAATGCCGCTTTCTGGCTGGCAACGAACTGCTCGCGCAATGCCGTTTCCTTCTGCGCATCCGCTGGCTGGAAAAACGCCTTCAGTCGGGTTTGATACTGCGCGCCGATATCCAGCTTGCGACAGAGTGAGAGGAACTGCCTGACCGACATGCTGAAGGTAGCGACCTCGAACGTGCCTGGCGTCGATGTCTCGATCACAAACCCGGACCCGCGATGAAAAGCGCCCTCCTCACACTCGGACGCTTCGAAGTTGTGCAATGCCGCTTGCAACAACGAAAGTTTCATCACCTCGAACGAGGCGATCTCTATTTCAAGGGCGCTGACTTCCAGCGCCCGCCTGAGGCACACCAGGGTTTTGTTGACGTCGACCTCAACACCAAATTGCTCCTTCAAGGCCTTGCGCAGTATCGGCTCGGCAAAGCTTTCGGCGTCCGGCAGCGACGACATCGTCTTGTCGAGCCGGGCCTGGGACACAAAACTGTCGTTGAAAAGGTCTTTCAGTGCCTGCTTTTGCTCGCGGGATGCTCGCTGGTACCACTGCGGCGGGAGCGAACCGCTCGCTTTTATGGCAGCTCGCCGCTGCGGCGTGGCATCGATCAACCAATCAGGCGTCTGTTGTTCAAGCAGTTCGCGATGAATGCTGTTTCGGCCCGGAACCAAATGTTGACGGGGCACGGATGGAGGATGGGTAGACATAGTGTCGCTCCTGAAAAATGGAACGACAGGACACCATTTCAGCGAACCGCATCTGCGGTAGATAGTTATCGCACCGCTCAAGACTGATTTCAAAATACGTCGATCCGCGGACCGGCCGCCCCACCACCGGCCGCTGGATTGTCTATGCTCTGAGGACCTACTGACAGGCGAGGGATTTATGGCCGATCCAGCCGACAACAAGCCGCCGACCTTCTGGCAAATGCTGCACAGCGTCATGGCGGCGGCATTCGGGGTGCAGAGCGGGAAGAACCGGGCCCGAGATTTCACTCACGGCAAGCCGAGTCATTTCGTGATTCTGGGGATAATGTTCACGGCGGTGTTTGCATTGACGCTGTTTGGCATCGTCAAGCTGGTGCTGCTTCTGGCCGGGGTTTGATCAGACTCAGTGCATCAGGGTTTGCAGGGTGAACGGATAACGCCAGGACGCGGGACGTCCCTTGGCCGAGAGTTTGTGGAAATCCACGCCAAAGTCCTGCGCGGTGTCCATCGCCAGCAACCGCCTGGCCTGCGTCCGATCGATCAGCTGCAACAACGGAATCTGCCGGTCACGGCCGCCGTACTGGCTGATGTCCACACCTTCATCGTAGTCATGCAATTGCACCAGCGCCCAGCCACCGAGGGTGAAGTGCCCGCCCAGCAAGACACTCAGGCGATGGTCCAGCAGCGCTTGCAACGCGGCGGGTGAATTGTTTATCGCGCCGAACAGCACGCCCTTGCCCGGCACACCTCCCGCTTCGACATACGCCTGCATCACACCGAACACCATTTCGTCATTTGCAGCCCAGACCAGCGACGTCTGCGGGTAGCGCTTGAACAGCAACCGGGCCTGCTCGCAGGCACGTTGCCGGGTCCAGCCGCCGTACACCAATTGCCGCAAACGCACTTCGGGGTGCTCGGCCAAGGCACGCCGCATGCCCTTCTCGCGAAATTGCGCGGACGGGGTGATCTTCAATCCGGAAAAAGCCAGCAACTCAATGGTCTGGCCGGGGGCTACCGGGCCGTGCTGTCGGATCAACTCCTTGAGCATCAGGTAGCCACCCTCCTCGTCGTTGGGCACCAGGCTGCCGAGCAAATCGGGATACTTGTCAGGCCGGGCTTCGACCAGCTTCATCTGATCCGGGGTCAGGGCATTGTTGACCATGAACAGCTTTACCCCACTGCCCTTGGCCAGCCGCAGGATTTCGGGGGCGATGTATTGCTCGTTGACGAACACCAGGTAGTCGGGACGATGGTGGCCCTGAAGGGCTTCGCGAGCCTGGCGGAGAGTGTTTTCGGAGACACGGTCGGAATACTGGATGCGCAAGTCCATCCCCAGGTCAGTCGCCGCGGCGTGCATGAACTGCGAATAACTCACCCAAAAAGCCTCGGTGGGGGTTCCCGGATTCAGGAACAGCACTGACGCCGCCTGGGCACAAGGTCCCAAGACCATGCCCAGCGTCAGTAATACGCCACACAGAAACTTCAGCATTGGTCGTCCGAGCCCCCGGAAATTCGCCGCGCATTATAGCCAGCGAACGTCCGTAAAACGGCGATTTTTCCGGTTTTTGTCAGACAATCGTCGGAACCGGGCCCGGACGGTGTCGCTTATTGATGACTGACCCAGAATACCGCCGTCCCCACGACCAGAATGATCAGGAACAAAATTGCCCATGCATCAACGGTGCTATCGCTTTTCCGTGCTTTGGTTGGGTTGCTCATTGCATCGCCTCTTGTCGGTTTTATCGGTGATTGCATAAAGACTCGAGCAGAGTAAAGACGACGATTGCCCGCATCACAAACAGGGTCTTTGCATCAACGTTTATCATTAGGCGATTTGGTTCTTTACATATGCTCAAACATCACTTTTACGCATAACTGCAAACTGGTATCGTGCCCCGGCTCCGTAGGGAGTGCGCGGCCGTGCGCGCAGAATTGCCGAGGTTTTATCGGACGCCAGCAAGCCAAAAAAACGCCGCTGTTTCCGACCGGCCCAAGCCTGAGAACAGGACTTATATGTACGTATACGACGAATACGATCAGCGGATCATCGAGGACCGCGTCAAGCAGTTCCGTGATCAGACCCGACGCTATCTGGCAGGCGAGCTGAGCGAAGAAGAATTCCGCCCCCTGCGCCTGCAAAATGGCCTTTATATCCAGCGTTTCGCGCCTATGTTGCGAGTCGCCGTGCCATACGGCCAGCTGACTTCGCGCCAGATGCGAATGATGGCCAAAATTGCCCGTGACTACGACAAGGGCTACGCCCACATCAGTACCCGGCAGAACGTGCAGTTCAACTGGCCGGCCGTGGAAGACATTCCGGACATTCTCGCTGAACTGGCCACCGTGCAGATGCACGCGATCCAGACCAGCGGCAACTGCCTGCGCAACGTCACCACCGACCAGTTTGCCGGTGTCGCCGCCGACGAACTGATCGATCCGCGCCCATGGTGCGAGATCGTGCGCCAGTGGACCACGTTCCACCCGGAAT
Organism: Pseudomonas sp. S2_F07; assembly: GCF_054668325.1. Lineage (NCBI taxonomy): Bacteria > Pseudomonadati > Pseudomonadota > Gammaproteobacteria > Pseudomonadales > Pseudomonadaceae > Pseudomonas > Pseudomonas sp. S2_F07. The sequence goes on along the minus strand of NZ_CP162758.1, from coordinate 357,732 downwards.
TCGCCTATCTGCCGCGTAAATTCAAGATCGCCGTCAACGGTTCGACTTCCGACCGTGCCGCCATCGAAGTCCATGACATCGGCCTTGAGCCGGTGCACAACGCCGCTGGCGAACTGGGCTTCCGTGTGCTGGTCGGCGGTGGCCTGGGCCGTACGCCGGTGGTGGGCGCATTCATCAATGAATTCCTGCCGTGGCAAGATCTGTTGAGCTACCTCGACGCCATCCTGCGGGTCTACAACCGCTATGGCCGTCGCGACAACAAGTACAAGGCGCGGATCAAGATCCTGGTCAAGGCGCTGACGCCTGAAGTCTTCGCACAGAAAGTCGATGCGGAAATGGAGCACCTGCGCGGTGGCCAGACCACGCTGACCGAAGCCGAAGTGCAGCGCGTCGCCAAGCACTTCGTCGACCCGGACTACAAGGCACTGGACAACCAGAGCGCCGCCCTGGCCGAACTCGACCAGCAGCACCCGGGCTTCGCCCGCTGGCGCGTGCGCAACACCCTGGCCCACAAGAAGCCGGGCTATGTGGCCGTGACCTTGTCCCTGAAACCGACCGGCGTTGCACCGGGCGACATCACCGACAAACAGCTCGACGCCGTGGCCGACCTGGCCGACCGCTACAGCTTCGGCCAACTGCGAACCTCCCACGAGCAGAACATCATCCTGGCCGACGTCGAGCAGGACAAGCTGTTCGCCATGTGGGGCGAGTTGCGCGAGCAAGGCTTCGCCACGCCGAACATCGGCCTGCTGACCGACATCATCTGCTGCCCGGGCGGCGATTTCTGCTCCCTGGCCAACGCCAAGTCGATCCCGATCGCCGAATCGATCCAGCGTCGTTTCGACGATCTGGACTACCTGTTCGACATCGGCGAACTGGATCTGAACATCTCCGGCTGCATGAACGCCTGTGGTCACCACCACGTCGGCCACATCGGCATCCTGGGGGTGGACAAGAAAGGCGAAGAGTTCTATCAGGTTTCCCTCGGCGGCAGCGCCAGCCGTGACGCCAGCCTGGGCAAGATCCTCGGCCCGTCCTTTGCCCAGGAAGCCATGCCTGACGTGATCGAAAAGCTGATCGACGTGTACATCGAACAACGTACCGAAGACGAACGCTTCATCGACACCTATCAGCGTATTGGTATCGACCTCTTCAAGGAGCGTGTCTATGCAGCGAATCATTAAGAACAACGAGGTCGTCGACGAGACCTGGCACCTGCTGCCCAAGGACTTCAACATCGACGAAATCACCAACTGCGACGACTACATCGTTCCGTTGCAACTGTGGCGCGAACACAGCCGCATGCTCCTGGCCCGCGACGGCGGCCTGGGCATCTGGCTGGACGCCGATGAAGAAGCCGAGGAAATCGGCGAAGACGTGGCTCAGTTCCAGGTCATTGCCCTGAACTTCCCGGCATTCACCGACGGCCGCAACTACTCCAATGCCCGCCTGCTGCGTGACCGTTACGGTTTCAAGGGCGAATTGCGGGCCATTGGCGACGTGCTGCGTGACCAGTTGTTCTACATGCATCGCTGTGGTTTCGACGCGTTCGCCATTCGCGCCGACAAAGACCCGCACGAAGCCCTTGAAGGCCTCAAGGACTTCTCGGTGTCCTATCAGGCCGCTACCGACGAACCGCTACCGCTGTTCCGTCGTCGCTGACCGTCACGCCTTGAACCCCGGCCCGGGGTTCAAGGCGTTTCACCTTCCCGGCTAAAACGGTGGATAGTCGGCCAGCGGCATCGGCCGCCCCATGGCGACCCAATCGCGGTACAGCCGGACTCGATCCTCCAGCACCACGAACAACCGGAACGGATTCTGCGCATCGCCCATCCGCGTTTCGACACACTGTCGCAACCAACCCCACAGCTCTTCTGACGCATCCGCTTCCTGCAGCAAACGCCACACCCGCGCCTGCAGCGACCGATAGCCGACCTGGAAATCCGCGGTCAAACTCAATCCATCCATGACCCGGAGCAACGTACTGCCCGATGGCTTGACGGCCAATCGTTGCCAGATCTGTTGCCGGGCTTCGCGCACGCCTTCATCACCCTCCTGCAACCAGGGTGTCGCACTGCCGTAATCGGTACCCGGCTCGCTCAGCCACAGGTTGATACCGGTGCGTTCGCGATGATCCACCAGGCGCAACAACGTCTCTTCATCCGTCAGCGGATTGCCCCACAGTTTCACCCGGTCCCGGGAGATCGCCTGAATCATTATTGCGTAGGGAACCCGACTGATCCGGTTGCCTCGCAAGTCGAGCGAGGTGAGATACGGCTGATCGGCGACGCCAATCGGGCAATGACTGATCCCGGTGTTTCTCAGGTTCAACACACGCAACTCATTCAGCCCCAATACCACGGGCGGGACAGTCAACGGGTTGTCACTCAGGTCCAGCGTTTGCAAGCTCGGCAGATCACGAAACTGCGAAGCCGTGTTCTCCTGAAGCTGAAGAAAGGCGGAACTCAGGTTGAGCGTTGTGAGTCGAGTCATTTGCCGAACCGGTGCAGGCAATATCCCCTCCAGCACATTGCCTGCATTAAGCCGGCGCAGATCGACTCGTTTCAGGTTCAGGGTGTGCAGATTGGGAAAGCTTTCGAGAAAAGCGCTCAGACTCTCGCGTTCGACAAGGTGCAAGCCCTGCATCGTTAGCTCGACGACGTCATTGAAGCGAACGTTCATTGTCGGCAAGCGATGGAAATCCTCGTACCCCAGGTCCAGCCTGTATCCGCTGCACACCTCGCCGGACATGACTCGATTGATCCCGGGCGGGCATTTTTGCCAGATGCTCATCAACTCCTCGCCCAGTTCATTTCGCACCTCACGCTCGGAATCGATCACGGTTTGCAGCAGTTCGGCATTGTGCGCCGCCACCTGCCGGGGATTCATGCCCGCGGCGGCGTCATCGCCCACAACCAGAAACTCCACATCCATGTCATCGACATCCAGCACGGTCTGGTCGACCCAGTCGCGCAGATCGGCATGCAACTGCCGCACCTCGAGCGTCAGGCGATCCACCAGCGCTTGCGCCCGGGCACCTGCCGTCAGAAGCAACTCGTCCACCTGGGCATCGGTGAACTCCGGATACAGATCCTTGACCTGCATGCGCATGATTTCGTGAGCCAGCGCAGCGCCCTGTGGCGTGTTTGGAAAGCCGCCGCCGCGCAACCCCATGGCGTCGAAGGGCAACCGCGAATCCATTCGATTCAAGCCGAGTATCAGCTCGGAACGAGACAAGGCGTGCCCGCCAATGCGCAGGCGCAACTGGCTGGCCGCGTCGGGCGCGTTTAGCGCCATCGCCGCGCGTTCCTCCCCGGACAATAGTTCGACCAGCGCCGCAAACAGATCCGTACCTTCACCGTCGGCTGCCGCCACCGTGGCACACCGATAGCGATCACCGGCCTTGATCAAGCGCCGGCAATCCGCCGAATCGAGCGGGCCGCAACGGTCCAGGACCCGGCCACTGATCGACCCGTCGAGCACTTCGATGCGCAATCCTTCCGGCCAACCGGGCAGGCGTTCCTGGGAGTGCAACGCCAGGACATCGGAATCGGGGTGGCTGACCGAACGCAAGTACAACCCCTCATAGGCCCGGTTGAGTCGTACATGCTGCTGATACTCGCGTGCCTTGCTGTCCAGGCGCTTGAACAGTTGCAGCACCTCGTCAGCATCGACGGGCCGATTGATGTCGACCCCTGAACGGTCGAGGATCTGCTCCACCGCACTTTTCGGCAAACCCTTGTATTCGCGCTGAAACAGGCGAATCCAATCCTGGTCCGAGTGCTGGAGCGCCTGATAGCGGGCGTTGAACAATCCGGCCCGCGCTTGCGGATCGGCGACGGCTTCAAGTTCCTGATCGAGCTTGAAGCGAGTGATGGTGTCGGCAAGCGTCGGCGTCAGCGGGCGACCGGTCTGCATCAGGCGCAACATATCGTCGTCGACCGTGCTGATCCGGGCGATCCGTGCCAATACCTCATCACTGAAGGCAGCAAGCGGTGCGCAAACGCCACGCATCAGTTCCACACGTGTCGGCACGGGCACCTCAGACGTATCGGGCACGGGCTCGTCCGGCGCTGCGGGAAGTGGCTCGCTCCCCGGCTCCCCCGACTCGTGCAACGTCCCGGCGATTTTCTCTTCGCCCTTGAGTGCTGCCACCGCCCCGGCCAGCGGGAGCGCATTGAGCAGGCCGAACACTGTACGCGTCACCCCCTCGGAGCGCTGCCCGGGTGTTTTACCGTTGATGGCCTGATCGAGGCCGTAACCGGCGTCGATCAGCCCCGCCAGCACCAGGACGCCCTCTCCTCCCGGAATGAACAATGCCAAAGGTCCCAGCCGGTTGATCCACTGCACAAGCGGCTCCACCACCGCGCTCAGGTTGTCGCGATTGACCTGGGCATCGTTGCGGATGGTTTTGACACTGGCCATGGAAGCCTGCTTCATGGTCAGCACCAGTTGCGCGAACGGATCGGTACCGGTCGGCGCACGCTCAAGGTCGATGTAGTCCTGCGGGTCCCAGAAACCGTCATTGTTGAAGAATCCGGCGTTCTTTGTCAGCCAGTGCTCCTTCGGGTAAACCGCCATGCCCTCCAACGCCGTCGATACGCCCGCATGGAAAGTGCCATCTTCACGATCGTCCTCGGCAAAATGCGCGACCAGCGCTTGCCGTGTGGCGGCAACCCGGCCTTGGGCCACGATCCATTGGCGCAGATGCGGCAAGTCGGCGAATTCATGCAGGGGTGAGGAGTTGCCGGGAATGTTCAACAAGACCCGACCGCTGCGACGATGGCGGTAACACCAGATATCGTCCGATGTGTAGCGATAGATCGTCAGCCGACCGACTTCGTTCGGCGCGCTGATGCGGGTGGGCGCCTGCATCTGATCGATAGTCAACGTACTCCAGGCCTGCTCCGCTGGCAAACCGGCGGCCTGCATGGCCAAGGCCAGGCCCTCCTGACTCAAGCTGCCCTCCTGATGTTGCAGGCAGGCGCTCATGATAAAGGCGGCCCTGGTCGAGGTTCTCAGGTCGAAAGGCGCCGCCTGGAGGATTCGCTTATCGGAGGGCCAGGCACTATCAAGGTAAGCCTGATAGCGGGTTTGCAAATCCAGATCCCATACCCACTGTTTGAACGCCGCCGGCCTCAGGGTAATTTGCGTTGCCGGCCCATACGCCTGAGGCGTGGTCCGGCGATAGATGCCTTCGTAGGTGTGGTGGTTGCCATTGCCGTGGTCGGCGAATTCATCGACATGCTCCACGATACGAATGGACGGACCGACATCGGGCGGTGTGAACAAGTCCAACAGACCTTCGGCAATACGCCCGTCCGCGACGCTCTGGTAGTTCGCCAGCAGCGCCTGCACCAGGGTTTGCGAGTTTGCCACCTGGCCTTGCTCGATACCGTCCTGCGGCGGATGCCCCCGGTAGCGATAATCCAGGGTGACCAACAGGGCGCTTTGCGGGTCGATGTCTTGTCCCCACCTTTCCTGGATCAACTGCGCACCGAACTGCTCGGGAGACTGCGGCAAAGCCGCGCTCACCACAGACTCCAGTGTTTCGCGCAGCGGCAGATGTTCGGCATGAAGCGGTGTCCGATGGTCATTCATGTGCGTTCCATGGCAATTATTCTGGAGCATCAACATAACCAGCAGCCGCGCTGCCGAAAGCAGGAACGGTCGCCTGCTGCCTACAGAGATTTCGCCGGGCCGTGGAGGACATCGGGCAGACATTCGCAGGCTAAAAAAGCGGGACCCAACTCAAACGAACTGACCGGCCAGACAACCAGCGTCGCAATATTGCTTTGAAAATCCTGGTAATATATTCCGCGCAAAGTTGTTTATTTTTCGCGATAGAGTATGAAAACTCAACTACCGCAAAAAGGATTTTGCACGATGTATATCACCGACGAAGCTCGCAACTCCGCTTTCAAAATACTTTGGAATGAAAGAAACTTTAGTTATCTCGCCATTTTATACTGCGATGCCAGCGGTAATATTGTCTATGTCCCCATCAAGACTGACAGCACTCTCATCTATATTGAACACGAAGAATGGCCAAACATTGATCATGTTCGTTTCAAGAGTCTCGAGACTCTGCTTGATGCCCTTAAGTCAAATGGATTTAAACAGGTTCCAGGTAAAATGGACAGTATCGAACTGCCATGGTCTTCATACCCTGATCTACCGACTACATTAAAAGAGCAACTCAATGAACCCGGGATGTTTATACTCGACCACATGTATAGATTCCAGTTTCAGTATGAGCCTTTTGGGCCAGGACCAGTGGCGTTTCCAATACGGGTTGAATACGATAGTGTTTATCCGGTAAATGAAAGCATCGGCACCATGTATAAAACTCGCTTTGCCGACATTGAATCTCTGCTCCAGGCGCTGGCCACTTATGGCGATAATTGCAGGATCCTGGATTGGTATATCAATCGCGGACTAGTCCGGATTCCAAATATAACATGGCAGCTCTGAGCACCGGATAAACACTTTCGCCCTTAAGTTTTTAGTCTCCATAAAAAAGACCTTGAACATTGCCTGCATGGCATCGTTCAAGGTCCTTTAATCGTACATGGTACAAAAGCGGACAATTGCTATTAGCCCATTGAACGCAGAATTACCAGAAGCGTTGCTGGGTCAAACGGCTCCACCAGCTCAGCAGCACGCGATCGACCGAGCCGCTGGCGGCGATGCCGATGCGCTCCTGCAGGCTTTTGCGTTCGGCGTAATGCAAGTGATAGAGCTCGGACTTGCTGGCGCGTTCGGCGAGGTATTCATCGCTGGTCTTGAGTTCGTCGACCAGTTGTTTGTCCAGCGCCGCGACACCGAGCCAGATTTCGCCGGTGGCCACTTCATCGATCGCCAATTGCGGGCGATAGCGCGACACGAAGTTCTTGAACAGTTGATGGGTGATGTCCAGGTCCTGCTGGAACTTCTCCCGGCCCTTCTCGGTGTTTTCGCCAAACACGGTCAGGGTGCGCTTGTATTCACCGGCGGTCAGCACTTCGAAGTCGATGTCGTGCTTTTTCAGCAAGCGGTTGACGTTGGGCAACTGCGCCACCACGCCAATCGAGCCGAGGATCGCGAACGGTGCACTGATGATCTTCTGGCCGATGCACGCCATCATGTAGCCACCACTGGCCGCGACCTTGTCGATGCACACGGTCAAGGGCACGCCAGCCTCACGGATACGCGCCAGTTGCGAGGAGGCCAGGCCGTAGCTGTGAACCATGCCACCGCCACTTTCCAGGCGCAGCACCACTTCGTCCTTCGGTGTGGCCAGGGTCAGCAAGGCAGTGATTTCGTGGCGCAGGCTTTCGGTGGCCGAAGCCTTGATATCGCCATTGAAATCCAGCACGAACACCCGGGGCTTGGCCTCGGGCTTTTTCTTCTGTTTCTTGTCGGTTTTAGCCTGGGTCTTGCGCAGGGCCTTGAGCTGGTCCTTGTCGAGCAAGGTCTGCTCCAGGCGCTCACGCAGCCCTTTGTAGAAGTCATTGAGCTTGCTGACCTGCAACTGGCCCGACGACTTGCGCCGCCCCTTGCTGCGCAAGGCCGCGAAACTGGCCAGGACCACCAGAATGGCGATCACCAGGGTCACGGTCTTGGCCAGAAAAATGGCGTACTCGGAAAAAAACTCCACAGGGACTCCTCAAACGATGCGCGGCTTGAACGCGCGCGGGATACCTCCAGCATACCCATGCGCCGACCTTGCGACCAGTCGTGAAACCTCTGGCAACAGGCGTGTAACGAGCATTTCAAACAAGCGTATGTTTTTTCATTGACAGCACACCGCCATCCTCATAACCTCGCCAAACCTTCAACGTACCGGGAAGACGCGGACGTGGGCAGCATCTATTTGATTCGACATGGCCAGGCCTCCTTCGGTGCGGACGACTACGACGTGCTGTCGCCGACCGGCATTCGTCAGGCTGAAATCCTTGGCCGCCACCTGGCCGAACTGGGGATCAGCTTCGACCGCTGCCTGGCGGGCGACCTGCGCCGCCAGCAGCACACGGCCAACAGCGCGCTGGAGCAATTCACCGCGGCGGGCCTGTCGGTGCCGCTGCTGGAAACCGACTCCGCCTTCAACGAGTTCGACGCCGATGCGGTGATCCGCGCGCTGTTGCCGGCCATGCTGCCGGACGAACCCGAAGCCCTGGACATCCTGCGCAACGCTGCGCAAAACCGCGCTGAGTTCCAGCGTATCTTCGCCCTGATCATCGAGCGCTGGCTGGCCGGCACCTACGACACACCGGGCCTGGAAAGCTGGCTGGGGTTTGTCGAACGGGTGCAGGCCGGCTTGCATCGCATCCTCGACCAGGCCGACAACACCCAGAAAATCGCCGTGTTCACCTCCGGCGGCACCATCACTGCCCTGCTCCACCTGATTACGCAAATGCCTGCCCGGCAGGCCTTTGAGTTGAACTGGCAAATCGTCAACACCTCGCTCAACCAGCTTAAGTTTCGTGGTCGCGAGGTGTCCCTGGCTTCCTTCAACAGTCATGCGCACCTGCAACTGTTGAAGGCCCCGGAACTCATCACGTTTCGCTGAGTCCGGACTATTGTGACCCTGGCTGTAATCACCCAGCTCTTATTACCCAAGAAAGGATCGAACCATGACCTCCGTAGCTGATGCCGTACAAGCAATGAAAGCCAAGTTCAACCCAGCCGCTGCTGCCGGTCTGGACCTGGTCTTCGGTTTCCGCATCGACGACACCAAGAACTTCTCGCTGATCGTCAAGGACAGCACCTGCGAACTGCAGGAAGGCGAGAACCCGGACGCACAAGTTACCCTGGTGATGGACGGCGAAACCCTGCAAGGCATCGTCGACGGTTCGACTGACGGCATGCAAGCGTTCATGGGCGGCAAACTGCGCGCTGAAGGCGACATGATGCTGGCGATGAAACTGTCCGAACTGTTCCCGTCGTAAGCACCTGGCTCCCGAACTTCGGGAGTGTGCCTGCTGCAAACGAATCCCGCCCTTAGTGGCGGGATTCGTCGTTTTTGCCTGCCCGCCGCTGAACCTTGTGGCAAGGGGGCATACAATGCCTGAACTTCCCACACCGGCCACCCCATGGACATCGACCTCGCCCGCACCTTCCTCGAAATCGTCCGCCATGGCAGCCTGGCTGCCGCCGCGGAAAAACTCCATGTCACCCAGACCGCGATCACCGCGCGGGTGCAAAAACTCGAGAGCCAGTTGGGCAGCACCCTGTTCGTGCGCAACCGTGCCGGCGCCCGCCTGACGCCCAACGGCGAAGCGTTCGTGGTGTATGCCAATCAACTGGTGCAAACCTGGGAAGCCGCGCGGCGTGATTTGCCGTTGCCCGAGGGTTTTCACGATGTGCTGCACATCGGTGGCGAGGTGAGCCTGTGCAATCCGCTGATGCTCGGCTGGGCCGGTGAAATCCGCAAGAACATCCCCAGCCATGCCCTGCGCATGGAAATCCGTGACGGCGAAAACCTGCTGCGGCAACTGGAGTTGGGCGTTCTGGATGCCGCGCTGGTGTATCAGCCCGAGTATTGGCCGCGTTTGCAGGTCGAGCAGGTTCTCGAAGAAAAACTGATTCTCGTGCGCCAGGTCGACAAGCCCGATCCTTATGTGTACATCGATTGGGGCGCTGATTTCCGGCGCCAGCACGACGCCGCGCTGCCGGAAAAAGCCAAGGCCGCGCTGAGTTTCAATCTCGGCCCGCTGGGCTTGCAGTACCTTCTCGAAAACGGCGGCAGTGGCTACTTCCGCACCCGCGTCGTGCAGAGCTATCTGCAAAGCGGCGCCCTGGAACGGGTGCCCAAGGCACCGGAATTCAACTACCCGACCTATCTGGTCTACTCGCGCGATCGTGACTCGCCGACGCTGCAACGCGCCTTCGACCTGCTGCGCAAGGTCATCGATTCCGACGAAGACTGGTCGCAGCGCTGGGATCCGCTGACCTGAGACCGGTTTGCACCGGATCATGGCCGTTGTGTCATCAAGGTTCGCTCCGTCAAATCACCGGGATCGGCTAATCTGAAAGAGATAACAAAAACGACTGGTGATTGCAGTGAGGCAGACCACCGAAGGATTCCGCAGCCGTTACCGCGCCGACATTCATCCGCTCTACAATCCCTGGCTGCACGGCGCGTTTGTCCTGGTGTTCGGGGCAGTAGCGATCAGCGCTTTCTGGAGCAACGTACATCAGGTGCGGCCAGCGGAATGGCTGGCGGTACCCGTCACGCTACTGTTGTTCAACCTCGGCGTGTACATGGTGCATCGCCACCTGGGGCATCATAAAAAGAGCTTCGCCCGGCTGTTTTATGCCCGTCACGCAGTCGACCACCACAGCTTTTTCACCCCCGGCCACATGACCTACGACAGCGCCCGCGACTGGCGAGTGATCCTGTTTCCGGCGTGGCTGATCGTGCTGCACACCCTCGCCTTCGCCCTGCCCCTCTGGTGGCTGCTCAAGCACATCAACACCAACGTCGCCGGATTGGTCGGCGGCCTTCTTGTCCTCGGTTACCTGGTTTACGAAGTGTTCCATGCCTGCGAGCACCTGCCGTCGCGCAACCTGGTCACACGATTGCCGTGGATCCGCCAGATGCGCCGGTTGCACGAACTGCATCACCGCCGCGAATTGATGCAGGAGCGTAATTTCAACATCGTTTTCCCGCTGATGGACTACCTGTTCGGCACCCTCTATTGGGAGCCGGAACCTGAGCCGCTCAACCCGACGAGAACGCCCATGACCCGCATGCAACATCAGATTGTCATTGCCGGAACCCCGGTCCAGGTACTTGCCTACGCCAGTACCGTGACCCTTTGGCCGCAATGGCATCCGTCGTCGCTGCGCATCGATGGGCCACAAGGTCCGTTGCACGCCGGTGCACGTTTCGAGGAAGACATCCGTGCCGGCGGGCGCGACGGACACTTGCGCTGGGAGGTAGCGGAATACCTGCCCGGGCGGCGCTGGAGCGCCGAGGCCCGGGGTGATCACGGCCTGTCGCTGGTGGTGACCTATGAATGCGATGCCACAGGCGAGGACACCCGCTTCGTCCGCACCCTGGAGTATCAGTTCAGCGGCCTGGCGATGCGCATTGCCAACCGGTTGCTGCTCAAGCGACGCATCGATGGGGAATCGGCGGCGTCGATGCTGGCATTGCGCGACATGGCGCAGAAGTATCTGGCGGCGACGGGGGTCGGCGCGTGAGCAGAACCTTCAAATGCCTGCTGCTTGCCATCATCGTCATCGGCGCCTTCCTGCTGCTGATGCCGACCAAGGTGCGACCAGTGGCCTGGACGCCACAACCTGCACCGTCTCTCACCAGCGGAATCTACGCCGACAACCAGCGGCTCAAGGACGTGGAACGCGTGGGTGCCGCCAACATCGATGGACCGGAAGCCTTGTTGCTGGAAAACGACGCGCTCATCACCGGCCTGCACGACGGTCGCCTGATCCGCACGAGCCTGGACGGCAACAACACCAAGATCCTGGCCGATACCGGTGGCCGACCACTGGGCCTGGCCCGGCATCCCAATGGTCTGCTGGTGATCGCCGACGCCGTCAAAGGTCTGTTGTCCCTCGACGCCCAGGGACGCCTGGTGGCCTTGACCACAGAAGCCGACGGCGTTCCCTTCAGTTTTATCGACGATGTGGCCATCGACAAACCCGGTCACTATGCTTACTTCAGCGATGCTTCGAGCCACTTCGGCTATGGCCACGACGGTGAGGCCGTGATCGAACACGGCGGCGACGGTCGACTGCTGCGCTACGATTTCCAGACTGGCAAGACGGCGGTTGTGCTGGATAAGCTGGAATTTGCCAACGGCGTGACCCTGGGTCCGGACGATGCCTATGTACTGGTCAATGAAACCGGTGCCTACCGCATCAGCCGTTATTGGCTCACCGGTCCGAAAGCCGGCACCCATGACCTGTTCATCGACAATCTGCCGGGGCTGCCGGACAACCTGTCGTTCAATGGCCGCGACCGCTTCTGGGTAGCCCTGTATGCCCCCCGAAACCCCTTGCTCGACGCCACGGCACCGCATCCGTTGGTACGCAAGATGATCGTGCGAGCCATGACCGTATTGCCCAAGCCCGTGGAAAAACGCGGATTTGCCCTGGGCCTGGACCTTGAGGGCAAAGTGATCGCCAACCTGCAGGATGGCAGCAAAAACAACTACTCCCCCATCACCACGGTGCGCGAATATGGGGACTGGTTGTATTTCGGTTCGCTGAAAGCCCGGAACATGGTGCGATTGCCGTTAAGCAAGGCATTGCAATGAGCAAGCGCCCTGTCTGAACTCACCCAGGACCCATTGTGGGAGCGAGCTTGCTCGCGATGGCGGACGGGCAGTCACCAGTGGTGTTGACTGTGCTGACGTCTTCGCGAGCAAGCCCGCTCCCACATGGGACAGCGTTCAGTTCATCGGGATATTCGGGCTGGGTCATGAGGCACCTCGTTGAGAGCCATAACATCGGTCTCTGGGCATTCGAGGTGCCATTTTTTTTGTGCCATTTCAACTGTTCAGCCACCGGTCGTCGGTGGCAGGCTGGTGGGTCAGGACGACGCGCCAAGTTGCTTGACGATCTTGTCCTTGACCAGCAGACGTGTCTCCTTGAGCTTCCTTACGGTGTCATCGTTGGACTTGGCCTCCTCTGCTTTCACCACTTCGGCATCCGCCTGGGAATACTTGTTAAGCAGTGAATCCAGTAACGGATCCTTGGTGCGTTTCTGCTGGATTTCTTCCTTTGAGCGTTTCAGATCCTGATAAAGGTCATGGGGCACCGGCATGGAACACCTCCGTTAGTTGATCGGCAGCGAAACGCGATCAATTGCGTTCACCAACTATCAGAATGGCCTCGGTTTGCCCGTTCTGTCGACCACCTGTCAGACCAGCGGTGTCCGTTCGTCGTCCGGTCCCACAGGCGCTAAAACCTTTGTCTGCTCAAGCGGTTTCAGCCGTTGAGCACCATGCGCACCATTTGCCTGAGCGCTTCAGGATTGTAGGGTTTGCTCAACAGGTGGGTGTCGGGGCTGAGCTGGTGGTTGCGCGAGATGATGTCGCGGGTATGCCCTGAGGTGAACAACACGGCCACCGGTGGTTCCTGCACTTTCGCCCAGGCCGCCAGATCCGAACTCTTGATCAGGCCGGGCATGACCACGTCGGTAAATATCAGGTCCACCGCCAGCCCTTCCAGCAACATTTGCATGGCGACGTCACCGTTGGTGGCCGTAAGGACCTGATAGCCCTCTTCTCGCAACAACTCCACCGCCGCTACCCGCACGGCCTCATTGTCCTCCACCACCAGGATGCGCTCGTGCCCGCCCCGTTGCGGCACATCAGCGCCCGGCGTTTCGCTGGGTGCCGCGCGCAAGGTGCGCGGGAAGTACAACTGCACCCGGGTCCCCCGCCCCACTTCACTGGCGATTTCGATATGACCGCCACTCTGCTTGACGAAGCCAAACACCATGCTCAGGCCCAGGCCGGTACCCTGCCCGTCGGCCTTTGTGGTGAAGAACGGCTCGAACGCCTGGGCCAGTACCTGTGGCGGCATGCCGACACCGGTATCCGTCACGGACACCCGCACATAGTCCCCGGGGGCAATGCCCTTTGCGGCACAAAACTTGCGATCGAGGACGATGTTTTCCGCGCACAGGTCAATCCTGCCCTCGCCTTGAAGGGCGTCACGGGCATTGATCGCCAGATTGAGAATGGCGTTTTCCAGTTGATTGCGATCGACGAACACATTCCACGAGTCTTCGGGTGCCGTCATGTGAACCTGAAGGGTTTCACCCAGGGCACGCAGCAGCAGCTCCGCCAGGCCATCGAAAATCTGCCGCAATGTGAAGACCGCGGGCGACAACGGTTGGCGACGGGCGAATGCTAGCAATTGCGAGGACAGCTTGGCACCGCGCTCGACGGCAGCGATCGACGCCGAGACCCGGCGTTGCACATTGGCGTTACCCGGCTCATGGCGTGCCAGCAGGTGCAGGTTGCCGGCGATCACTTGCAACAGGTTGTTGAAGTCATGGGCCACACCGCCGGTGAGGCCACCGATGGCTTCGAGTTTCTGTGACTGGCGCAGTTGTTCCTCCGCCGCCAGCCGCGCCTCGACCTCATCGGCCACCCGCTGCTCCAGGTTGCGGGTGAACTTGAGCAGGGACTCTTCGGCATTCTTGCGTTCGTGGATATCGATCAGCACGCCGGGGAAGCGAAACGCCTCGCCCTGCTCATTGAACTCGCAACAACCACTGGCGAGTACCCAGAGGTAGCTGCCATCCGGGCGCTGGATCCGGTATTCGACGTTATAGGGTTCGCCCGTCTCAACCGATAGTGTGACTCGTTCCTGGACCCAACTGCGGTCGTCCGGATGGATCCGGCTTTCAGCGATTTCCCGGGACAGGTTTTGCAGGTCTTGCCCGGGCGGATAAGAGAACGCGCGAGCGAAGCGCTCATCACCCGTCAGTACGTTGGCCTTGATGTCCCAGACAAAGGAACCGAGCAAGGCGCCAGCGTTGAGCGCCAGGCGTACCCGTTCGTTGTCGGCGCGGTAGGCGTCTTCAGCCACTTGTCGCCGTTGCTCGGAGATCACCCGCTCCGTGGTTTCCACCACCATGGACATGACCCCGGCCGGGCGCCCGTCATCGTCAGCCACCGGGCTGTAGTAGAGGTCCATCCAGACATCTTCCGGAACCCCGTCACGCAGCAGCACCAGCTCTTTGTTGCGATAGGACAAGGTGCCGCCCGCCAGGCAGGTGTCGACCACGTGGCGATTGAATTCGGCGACTTCCGGCCAACCCAGCTCTACAGCGGAACCGAGCAGATACGGATGACGCCCACCGGCAAACTTGGAGTAAGCGTCGTTATAGATCATGTAGCCGGACTGGCCCCAGAGCATCACCATCGGCAGCGGGGACGCGAGCATCAACTGCACCGCGCTGCTCAGGCTCCTGGACCATGAATCGAGCGGGCCAAGTTCGGTCGGGCTCCAGTCGAACGCACGAATGCGCCCGGCCATTTCGCCGTTCCACCCGGAGCACCCGTGGCTTTCCTCTAGAAACTGCATCGGCTGGCTCTATCCCGGTAAGTTGCACCCGTTTGTTTCGAGCATCCTGCGCGCTATTCGTTTCATAGAGGTATAGCTGATTCTCGCGGGCCACTGGAGATCCCACTATTTGCTCCTCAGTAACCGCGAGCAGGCTCGCTCCTACAGGGAAATGCGGGGTTAGTGAAAATCCCGGCTGCGCACGCTGATGCCATCGAGCAACGGGCTCAGGTCACTCAAGCGTCCGGCAATCAGATGCCGGACCTCACCCTCCTTCTCCCAGCGCCCATCGACCTTGAGCAACTGCGAGCCGACCAACACCTGGCGCTGGCGCTCTGCCAGGTCGCGCCACACCACCACGTTGACGTTGCCGAACTCGTCCTCGAGGGTAACGAACGTCACGCCGCTGGCGGTGGCCGGGCGTTGTCGGCCGGTAACCAGTCCGGCAACGCTGACGGGCCGACCGTGCTCGACGTCCAGCAACTCCTTCGAACTGCGGCAGCGCCGCGCCTTTAACTCACCGCGCAACAGGGCCAACGGATGCGGCCCGAGGGTGGTGCCGACACTGGCGTAATCGGCTTGCAGGTCCTCGCCCACGGTGGGTCTGGGCAACGACACCGCGTCCTCTTCCTGGCTCGGCAGGCCGGCAAACAGAGCCAGCTGTTTTTGTACCCCGGCCACTTCCCAGCGTGCCCGATGCCGGTCGCCGGCCAGCCCACGCAACGCGCCGGCATCGGCCAGTTGCTCCTGGGCGCGGGCATCGAGTCGCGCCCGTTCGCCCAGGTCGGCGATGTCGGCAAACGCGCCTTTGGAGCGTGCCGTCTCGATGCGCCGGGCATCGTCCTCGCGAAAACCCTTGATCATGCGTAGCCCCAAGCGAATCGCCGGTTGCGCACCGGCGATCGGCTCCAGGCTGCAATCCCAGTCACTGGCGCGCACGTCCACCGGACGAACCTGCAAATGATGACGCCGTACGTCCTGCAGAATCTGGTCCGGGCTGTAGAACCCCATCGGCCAACTGTTGATCAGCGCACAGGCGAAGGCCGCCGGCTCGTGGCATTTCAACCAGCAACTGGCGTAGGTCAGCAAGGCAAAACTGGCCGCGTGGGACTCGGGAAAACCGTAGCTGCCAAAGCCCTTGATCTGCTCGAAGATCTGCGCGGCGAACTCGGCGGTGTAGCCGTTTTTCTTCATCCCGGCGGCCAGCCGTTCCTTGTGTGGCTCGAGCCCGCCATGGCGTTTCCACGCGGCCATGGAACGGCGTAGCTGGTCGGCCTCGCCGGGGCTGTAGTCGGCGGCGACGATGGCGATCTGCATCACCTGTTCCTGAAACAGAGGAACGCCGAGGGTGCGCTTGAGCACCACCTCCAGCTCCGGTGACGGATAGGCCTCCGGTTCTTCCTTGTTCCGTCGCCGAAGGTACGGATGCACCATGCCGCCCTGGATCGGACCCGGCCGAACGATGGCGACCTCGATCACCAGGTCGTAAAACGTCTTCGGCCTGAGCCTCGGCAGCATCGACATCTGCGCCCGGGATTCGATCTGGAACACGCCGATGGTGTCGGCCCGACCGATCATTTCGTAGGTGGCCGTATCTTCGGACGGGATGGTCGCCAGACTCAGGTCCAGCCCCCGGTGCCGGCGCAGCAGATCGAAACATCGGCGAATCGCGCTGAGCATGCCCAGCGCCAGGATATCGACCTTGAGCAAACCGACCGCATCGAGATCATCCTTGTCCCACTGGATGATGGTGCGCTCGGCCATGGCGGCATTTTCCACCGGCACCAGACTGTCCAGCGGCTGCTCGGAAATCACGAAACCGCCGGGGTGCTGGGACAAATGCCGGGGGAAGCCGATCAACTGCCCCGTCAGCCTCAGCACCCGGTGCAACACTGGGCTTTCGGGGTCAAACCCGCCCTCGCGCAGACGTTCCACGGGAGGCGTTTCATCGCTCCAGTGCCCGCAACAATCGGCCAGGGCGTTGATCTGGTCCGGCGGCAAGCCCAAGGCCTTGGCCACATCGCGCACCGCTCCGGCGGCGTGGTAAGTGCTGACCACCGCCGTCAATGCGGCCCGGGCCCGGCCATAACGCTGGAACACGTACTGCAAGACTTCCTCGCGGCGTTCATGCTCGAAATCGACGTCTATGTCCGGCGGCTCGTTACGTTCCTTGGACAGAAAGCGCTCGAACAACAACGTGGTGCGATCCGGATCGATTTCGGTGATGCCCAGGGCGAAGCACACTGCCGAGTTGGCGGCAGAACCGCGCCCCTGACAAAGAATCTGTTGCTGGCGGGCAAAGCGGACGATGTCGTGGACTGTCAGGAAGTAGCTTTCATAGCCCAGCTCCGCGATCAGTTGCAGCTCCTTGTCGATCTGCACCAGCACTTCGCTTTTCGGCCCTTTTGGCCAGCGCCACTCGATGCCTTCCTCGGTCAAATGACGCAGCCACGAGGTAGCCGAGTGTCCTTGCGGCACCAGTTCGCGGGGGTACTGGTAACGCAACTGGCCAAGATCAAAGGTGCAGCGCCGGGCGATGTTCAGCGTTTCGGCCAGCAAGTCGGGCGGATAAAGCGCTTGCAGCACGTCGAGGCTGCGCAGATGGCGCTCGCCGTTGGGGTGCAGGCGCAACCCGGCATCGGCCACCGGCAGGTGATGACGGATCGCGGTCATGGTGTCCTGCAAGGCGCGCCGGCCGCGCGCGTGCATGTGCACATCGCCACTGGCCACGGCCGCGATGCACAACTCCCTGGCCAGGGTCAGCAGATCGCCCAGGCGCCGGGCATCGTCCTGGCCGCGATGCAACTGCACCGCCAGCCACAGGCGCTCGGCGAAGACCTGTTTGAGCCAGCGCCCCTGTTCAAAGGCATCGACAGCGTCCGGCACCCACAACGCCAACAATCCCGGCAAGGGCTCGCTGAAGTCTTCATGCAGCACCTGATACTGGCCTTTCTGCGTGCGGCGCCGGGCGCGGGTGATCAATCGGCACAGCGCCTGATAGCCCTCGAGGCTCTCCACCAGCAGCACCAGTTTCGGACCGTTCTCGATGCGTATTTCACTGCCGATGATCAGCGGCAACTCCACGGACTTCGCCGCTTGCCAGGCCCGAACGATGCCCGCCAGGGTGCATTCGTCGGTGATCGCCAGGGCTTGATAACCCTGCTTTTTCGCGCGCTGGAACAGCTCGAGGGCACTGGAGGCACCGCGCTGGAAGCTGAAGTTCGACAGGCAGTGCAGTTCGGCATAGTCGCTGCTCATGCGAACCAGCCCTGCAACCACAGCGGGCCGTCCTCACCGACCGCCCGGTAGGCCCAGCCCTGTTGGCCGGCACGGGTTTCGATCAGGTAATAGTCACGGCGTACGTCGTCGCCGTCCCACCAGCCGGACTCGATACGCTCCGGCCCCATGAGGATGCGCGCCGAGCCCTGATGCACGGCCAGCGGCTCAGTCAGCAGCCAGCCCGGCCGTTTCACCGCGGCCGGCACCGCGCAAGGCTGGCTGTCGGCACGGGCCTGCCACGCGCACTCGGGGCGGTGATCGGCCTGGAAGCGCAAGCCATGCACCGCGTCATCCCCCAGCCGTGCACGCAGGCGTTCGCGCAGTTGCTCCCAGGGCAAGGACTGCTGCGGGCGATCGTCGAACAGTTCCTGATGCTGGGGCACGAAGGTCGGCAAATCCTCGGCGCGCAGGCGAAAGCCGCGCACCGGCGCCTCGACCTGGACTTGCTCCAGCCGCCCCCGGGCCAGTTCGAAGAGCATCGCCGGATCGCGCTCGGCACTGAGCAGGCCGACCTTGATGAGCGTGTCCGGCAACCCGGCGTGCTCCAGATGCAGGTCGAAATGCTGTACGCCGCTATCGCGACCGCAGAGGAACGCCGACAGGTCTCCCGTCAACCGGCGCAACGGAAACAGCAAGGCTTGATGGGACTGCACATCGAAATTGAGCTCTATACGCACATCGAAGCGGTCCGGCGGCAGGTAGAACGCCAGCGCCAACCGCCGCAAACCCAAGAGGGCATCCAGGTGCTTGAGCACCTGGGCCTCGAAGCGCCGGGCCAGGCTATGCCGGGGCAGCGCCTGCACCTGGCTCAAGGTGCGCAGGCCCATGCGCGACAAGGCCGTGGCGACCGAGGCTTCGAGGCCGACCCGGTCGACGGGCATTTGCCCCAGGTGATGCTGCAAGGCTTGATCGTCCGGCACCACCAGTCCGTCATAGGCGTTGGCCAGCACCCGCGCCGCCACCGGGTTGGGCGCGGCCACGATGCGGTGGCGAAACCCCAGTTCACCGAGTTCACGGCGCAGAAGCGCTTCGAATTGCGGCCAGGCGCCGAACAGGCCGAGGCTGGATTCGATCTCGAACACCAGGGCCCGGGGGTAATGCACGCTGACCTGGGAACTGAAGCGATAGGCCCAGGCGGCGAGAAACCGCTGCCAGTGTTCGATTTCAGCAGCGTCATATTCAGCCGTGACAAAACCTTTGCTCAAGGCCTGTGCCGCGCTCATGGACTGGCCTGGACGCAAACCCAGCGCCCGCGCCGCGCCGTTAACGGCCTGCAGCACCCGGCGCTGGGCCGGGCCGGTCAGCAGCGCCAGGGGTTCATCGGGATCGGCGCGCTGACGCAGTACCGCGTCCAGCGCCAATTGCGGGAAAACAATGCAGACCCAGCGCATGGCAACCTCAATGCCCCACGGCGAAGGCAATCGGCGCCGAACGGGCCAGGCCGCCGCGGCACTTGAGCACCCGCAGTTGTGCCGGACGGGCATCGATGGCAATGCGCAGGGCCGCCGGCGAAGGGTTGATCGCTTCACCGAGGGGACGATAGGCGAAGGCCAGGGTCTGGCCGGTTTCCGCCGCCACCTGCAAGCGGCGCAAGGCGCGGTCATCGGCCTTGTGCGGCCAGCACAGCACCGCGCCGCAACTGCCCGAACGCAGGCATTGCTCCGCGGCCCACAGTGCATCGCGCTCGCTGGCCTGGATGATCGACAACTGCCGCAGATCGACCCCGGCGCCCTGCCACGCCTGGGGGTACGGCACATAAGGCGGCGCCACCAGCACGATGCGCTCGCCCGCCGCCGACAGCCGTGCCAGGGTCGGCCACACCAGTTGCAACTCGCCCACGCCCTGCCCGGCCAACAGGATTTCCGTCAGCGCCGCCTCCGGCCAGCCACCGCTGGGCAACGCGGCGTCCAGCGCGGCATGCCCGGTGGGTTGCGGGCTGGCGGCCGGTGGCGCAGGCCGGCCCTTCCAGACCTGGCCGCCATTGAACAGCGTATCCAGCGCAACGACGGCGCCCATCAGCCTTGCCTCACCAGGCCACAGAACACGCCTTCGATGGCCAGGTCCCGGTCGGCCTCGACAATGATCGGCTGGTAGGCCGGGTTGCGTGGCAGCAGGCGAACCACATCGCCGACCCGCTCGAAGCGCTTGATGGTGACTTCGCCGTCGAGCCGCGCCACGACGATCTGGCCGTTGAGCGCCTCGGGGTTGCGGTGCACGCCCACCAGATCGCCGTCGAGAATGCCGTCCTCGATCATCGAATCACCGCGCACCCGCAACATGTAGTCCGGCACCCGCGAGAAGATCGACGGATCGAGCAGCAAGCGGCTGTGCACCTCGGCATCAGCCCCGATCGGCGCACCGGCCGCCACCCGGCCAAGCACCGGGATGTCCAGCAACTCGGGCCGCGGCGGCTGCCCGAGCAGGCGAATGCCCCGGGCCTGATGCGGGTTGACCTCGATAAACCCGGCTTCGGTCAGCGCCAGCACATGCTTGCGCGCCACACTGCGAGAGGCAAAACCGAACGCCTCGCTGATTTCAGCGAGGCTCGGAGGCTGACCGTGCTCGGCGATGCGATCGCGGATAAAGGTCAGGATGGCGGTACGGCGGGGAGTCAGAGTCGTCATGGAGTACATTTGTACTCTTTTGGCTTTTTCCTGGCAAGGACCGTGTAGGAGCTGTCGAGTGAAACGAGGCTGCGATCTCTTGAGACCAGAGCGAAAAGATCGCAGCCTGCGGCAGCTCCTACAGGAGGCCGGTTCAAACGTAACGTCCAGCACTCCTTACTCGAACAAAACGGACGATCAAAAAATAGGGTCTACCGTTCGTCGCCTTTCTAAAATAATTAGCATCTGAAGAAAATAAAAATCCATAAAAAAAGTACGAAACGCACATTTACTCCTACAGAAATATTCTACTTAACATAGCAAGATCATTTCTGCTTGCCGAAAACTAAAACACAGTTTCAAAAAGGAATTTCACAGTTCCACGCTAGAAACTATCCACACCAAAACAAAACCAAGCCACTAAGGTTCCTAACATCATGCAGGACGCATCTTAAAAACATGCAGGAATCCCCCTACAACACAAAACCCTCTCGCTTGCGTCCAACAGTAAAATCAACTAATCCTTGCAGCACCACTTAATACCAAGCGCCCCCACAAATAAAAGAAAAATAAAAAACAACAAGCCTGAAAAAGTGACGCTCAATGACTAAAAATATTCTGCCCAGAGCTTTCTCCCTAACATCCATATTCATAAAAGAACAATTAAAAGAACCCATCGCTTTTTTCTGGATCATGATATCACCTTGTGCGATGTTCTATTTTCTTGCAACAACCAGGCAAGACCCCAACTATTTTTCCAGCAATTACATTACGATTTCGGCATGGTTTTATGCCTACATCTCTTCAAGTGTCGCATTATTCGGATTCGCCTTTTACATAATCGGAAGAAGGGAAAGTGGATTCACCCGATCATTTATTTACTCCAAGGAATCGAAACTAATTTTTCTTTTATCGCACTTCATTGCCTACTCGCTAATATCGATATCTTATTGCGCAACCTTTTACTTAACGACCAAATTACCATTCGGAAACTACAACCTCAATGAACTACTGAATATCACACCACGCTTTTACATCTGCTTTATCATGTTTTGCGCGATCGGGGCTGTATTCTCATTATTACCGATCAACTTTCAGAACTCGAACACTTTGCTTTCCATTTTTTCGTTCTGCATGCTGATTCTCGGCGTAATGAGTGCCAGCAGATCAAACCCCATCACCGACACTTTGAACCTCGCAAACCCACTGACACTTGCAAGCCAGATAATGGAACAAGGTCTTGAATCCAACAAACTCATCACGACAGCAATAATTTTTTTATTTATTTCAGTACTGCACAAAACCTTCAAACACCTGAGAATCAATCCCGTATGGAGTCGATACTGATGAAAAAATTCACGGCGCAGAGCATTGACTTCTCCTATACGGACAAGCCCCTCTTGACCCAGGCATCTCTTGAGGTTGCTCAAGGTGACATTGTCGGCATTCTGGGGCCCAATGGATCTGGAAAAACAACTTTTTTCGATATCGTCTGCGAGCTTAAAAAAGCAAAGTCCGGCTTGATAAAAAACGACTTCAGTCAGTTTTTATACCTTTCTCAAATCATCACCACTCCCCCGCCGCTACGCATGCGTGACATTTTTAAAATGGTGACTGCGCTGTCATCAAGCGAGCCCATGACACAAGATAAAACCCTGAAAAAACTAAGCGCGTGGAGCCCTGCGATAGTTGACCGATACCAAGACATATGGAACAAAAAATCATCGCTATGCAGCTACGGAGAGACACGCTGGTTCTTTACTCTCTCTTCTTTCAATTTCTGCAGACTTCGTGATTCTCGACGAACCTACCGCCGGTGTAGATCCGGAATTTCGTCGCTATATTTGGCAATGCCTACGCGGCGCCGCCAGGGAGGGCACCGCTATTCTGGTTTCCTCGCATAATGTTGATGAGGTAATTAACCACTGTGATTATTTTTACATGATTAGCCAGCAACGCTTCAATCGCTTTGCCAATGGTAGTGAGTTCATGCATCGGTATGGCGTAAAGACTGTGGACGATGCGTTTATCCGAGCCGTTACTGAACCGGTATTCGCAACATAAGCAACTGTAAACGCACACGGGGGAGCTGCCTTAGACTGCGACAGTTCCCGATGAGGAATGGAATTCGATTCATTCGGTAAGTTCAGCAAGATAGGCCCACGGATAAATCCCCCGCTCATGCCCATCGCTGAAGACCAGTTGCAGGCCATACCCCTGCGAGTGCAACTCGATCACCTGAACCCGCACATCCACCATCGGCGCCATCCCCCGCAACCGAAACGCCCGGCACTGCGAGCACGGGCACTGCCGGCGCAATTCGGCATGATCCAGCAGTTGCTCGCGGCCATCCGGCCAGTTCAGTCGCAACTGCTGTTTGCTGCGGGAATTGCCAATCGCCAGCGGGTTCATTGCAGTTGACTCAAAGCAATGCGCACGGCCTTGCGCACTTCAGGGTCGCCGTCGTCTTGTGCGTCCTGCAATGGCGCAATGGCCCGTGGGTCGTTCAATTCGCCCAGGGCCAGCGCGGCTTCCTTGCGCAGGTTGCTGATGCGGTGGCCGAGGGTGTCGATCAGCGCTTCGAGCGCCGGTACAAAACGCAAGCGCCCGAGGCTGCGGGTGGCGCGCAGGCGCACTTGCCAGTAATCGTCGTCCAGGGCGTCGATCAGGGCCGGGCCGGCGTCGAGGTGGCCGACCTTACCCAGGGTGGTGGCGGCTTCTTCGCGGACTTGCCAGGCAGCGTCGCGCAAGGCCTGGCGCAGGGCCGGCAGCACCTGTGCGTCAGACGCCAGGCCCAGCGCCCCGGTGGCGGCGCGCCGAACTTCAGTGTCCGGGTCAGCGCTGGCCAACCGCGCCAAGGCCGGCAAGGCATCGAGTTGCTTGAGCCAGCCGAGCACGCCCACCGCCTCACGGCGCACGCTGGCGCTTTCATCAATCAGTGCCCGGGCCGCCGCATCGGCGGCATCGGGGCAACGCAACTCGCGCAACGCCCTGAATGCGGCGATGCGTACGCCGCTGTCGGCGTGCCCGGTCCACGGCAGGATGACCCGGCCCGCCGCTTCACTCTTGAGCAGGCTGAGGCTTTGCGCTGCGGCCACCTGCACCGCCGGGGATGGGTCCGTCAGGGCCTGGCACAGCGCTTCGACCACCGGTTCGTCCTCCCAGGCTTCCAGCAGGCGTGCGGCTTCGGCGCGAACGTCCGCAATCGGGTCTTCGGCCAGTCGATCGATCAGCCACAGCAGGCCGTCCGGTTCCTCGAGATCGGCCAGTTCGATCAGCGCGATCCGGCGTACACCGGGGTCGTCATCGGTCAGGCGCGGCTGCAGGGCAAGAATGTCGTCGTTATCGGTTACATCGAATAGTGAGGTCATAGGGCAAATCGCGGCAGTTTGGTTTCAGGGGGAAGTCCGAGCGGGTTCAGGCGCGGCAGTTGCCGGCCGTCTTCGTGCCGCAGGAGTTCGAGGCAATGGCGCTTGAGGTGCGAGAATTCGGGGCTTGTCACCAGTTGCGTGCTGCGTGGCCGGGGGAAGTCCAGGCGCAAGTCTTCGATGATCCGGCCGGGCCGTGTACTCATGACCAGCAGGCGATCGGCGAGGAACAGCGCTTCGTCGATGTCATGGGTGACAAACACCACGGTGGTGCGGATGCGCGTCCAGATGTCCAGCAGCAGTTCCTGCATGTTCAATCGGGTCAGGGCATCGAGGGCGCCGAAGGGTTCGTCCATCAGCAACAGGCGCGGACGGTTGACCAACACCCGGGCGATTTCCACCCGTTGCTGCATGCCGCCGGAGAGCTGATCGGGCCAGCGCCCGGCAAAGCCTTCGAGGCCCACCAGGGCGAGGATTTCATCCGCTGCCTTGTGCCGTTCGGCCTTGCCGATGCCTTGCATTTTCAAGCCGAACGCCACGTTGTCACGCACCGTGCGCCACGGAAACAGCGTGTGCTGCTGGAACACCATGCCGCGCTGGGGCGATGGGCCCGCCACCGCTGCGCCATCGACATTCAGGGTGCCGGTGCGCGGTTGCAGGTGGCCGGCCAGTGCGCCGAGCAAGGTGGACTTGCCGCAACCGGAAGGCCCGAGAATGCACACGAACTGCCCCGGTTCGATCTGGCAATCGAGGCCCTGCACCGCTTCGAAAGCCGCGGCCCCCTCGCCCAGGCTGATCGACAGCCCGCGAATTTCGATGCGCCCTTCCAGGTGTTGAAAAACGCTCATCAGGCTTTTCCTCGTGGTCGATGCCAGGGCGTAAACAGCCCGCCCAGACGCTTGATCAACAGGCTGCTGCCCATCCCGAGCACGCCGATCAGCAACATGCCGACCACGATGTCGGCGTAGTTCTGGATGGTGTAGGACTCCCAGGTGTAATAGCCGATGCCGAATTGGCCGGAGATCATTTCCGCCGTCACCAGGCAGAACCACGAGGTGCCCATGCCGATGGCCAGGCCGGTGATGATGCTGGGCGCGGCCCCCGGCAGAACAACCTCCAGCAGGATTGCCCGGCGCCCTGCCCCGAGGCTTTTCGCCGAGGCGATCAGCCGTGGGTCGACGCCTTCGACGCCGTGCACGGTGTTGAGCAGGATCGGGAACAGTGCGCCGGTGAAGGTGATGAACACCATCGACAGCTCCGAGGAGGGAAACATCAGGATCGCCAGGGGAATCCATGCCACCGCAGGGATCGGGCGCAGCACTTCCAGGGGCGGCAGCAAGAGATCTTCGGCCCATTTCGAGCGGCCGATGGCCAGGCCCAGGGCCACGCCGATGATCAGCGCCGCGAGGTAACCGGCGAACACCCGGCCGAGGCTGCTGCCCAGGTGTTGACCGAGTTTGCCCGAGTCGCCGAGGCCGAGGGCAGCTTCAATGACCGCCACGGGTGTCGGGACGTTGGCGAAGGTCACCAGGCCGAGGTTCCAGTGGTGGCTGGCGGCGAGTTGCCAGAACAGCAGGCAGAGCAGCAGTGAAGCGACCCTTGGAATCCAACGTAAAAATGATCCAGACATACACATTTCCCGATGGCAATCACAACCCCTGTAGGAGCTGCCGAAGGCTGCGATCTTTGACGGCTTCACGATTGCCGAAGAGCACGATCAAAAGATCGCAGCCTTCGGCAGCTCCTACAGGGAACCGTGGTGTTTGGGGGGTTAGCGAACCGCCACGGCCTGGGCAGTGGCATCGGTAAAGTCAAAGACCTTGCCGCCCTGGGCCGTGGCGAACTGTTGGGCCTGACCTTTGAGCAGGAACGCGCTCAGCCGTCCTTTCCCGTCGGTGGCAAACCACGCCTGATCCGCCAGCAACTTGATCCCGCTGTCGCTGGCCTGGGCGTACACCGCGCGGATGTTCTTGCCTTCCTGTTTCAGCGCTGTCAGCGCGGTAAATGCCGACTCCGCCGAGGCGTATTGACGAACTTTCGGCTCGCCGCGCACCCAGATTTCCACCACATGACTGAAGTCGGTGATGGCTTGGCCGCTGGCGGCATCGATGGCCTTGAGCGGCGCCGGCCCGTAACTGGCCAGTTGCGCGCTGTAGTCCAGGTTCGAGGCCTTGAAGGCGGCGCGGATGTATTGGTCGTCGATGAAGGTGTTGAGATCGAGCCCGCGATCGGCCTTCTTCAACAACTTGAGGGTATCGATGGCGGTGCCCACGGCCTGACGGTATTCCGGCTTCCAGCTCAGGTCGCGGGTCTGCACACCGAGGGGGCCATGGAACAGGTAATTGACCTCGGCATCGACCCCGGTGACCCCGGCGATCAACTCGCTGTATTTCTCCGGTTCAGCCGCCAGCAACTGGTTGGCTTCGATGCTCGCCCGCAGGTAAGCGACGACGATTTCCGGGTACTTCTTCGCATAGGCCTGATCGACCAGCGCACCGTGGAAGGTCGGCGCGTTGGCCTGGGCACCGTCA
Source organism: Pseudomonas sp. S2_F07 (assembly GCF_054668325.1). Lineage (NCBI taxonomy): Bacteria > Pseudomonadati > Pseudomonadota > Gammaproteobacteria > Pseudomonadales > Pseudomonadaceae > Pseudomonas > Pseudomonas sp. S2_F07. The sequence goes on along the minus strand of NZ_CP162758.1, from coordinate 330,921 downwards.
TAAATCTTGCGCGCGAAACCACGACTCGGGAACAGTTCGGCGAAGGGCACGAAGTCGGCATGGGCATCGATCTTGCCGGCCTGCAACGCGGAGCCGGCGACTTCCGGCGGCTGGGCGATGATGTTCACGTCCTTGAGCGGGTCCCAGCCCTGGGCCGCGACGGCCCGCAGCAACATGCCATGGGCGGTGGAAGCGAACGGCACGGAAATGGTCTTGCCCTTGAGCTCTGCGAGCGACTGCACGCCCGATGCGCTCGGCACCACGATGCCGTTGCCACTGCCCTTGATGCTGCCCGACAGCACGCTGATGAACAGGCTGTGCTTGCCCGCCGTTTCGAACGCCACGCCGTTGAACGCGCCGGGGAAGTCGGCCATGGCGCCGAAGTCGAGCTTGCCGGCCACCATCTCATTGGTCAGGGGGGCGCCGCTGGTGAAGTTTTTCCACTGCACCTCGTATTGGGCGTCTTTGTAGGGGCCATCGTGGGGCAGGTATTTGTCCAGCAGACCGAGTTCGCGAATCAACAATCCGCCGGCGGCGCAGTTGATGGTGGTGTCCTGGGTGCCGATGGCAATGCGGATGGTTTCGGCCGAGGCCGACAGGGTGAATGAAGCCAGTACCAGACCGGCTAAAGCTGCACGCAACATCATGAGTGTTTCCCCTCGAATCATTTATTGGATGTTCGTCTCCGCCACGATCAGGGCGCGGTGGGAAACGAGGGGTGTCTTGAATCAGGCGTCCGGTGGTGCCGGATGGCGTTTTGTTGTCTGGGCTGGCCTCTTCGCGAGCAAGCCCGCTCCCACAGGGTGTTGCGGTGTACACGGACTTGCGTCTGGCCTCGATCCATTGTGGGAGCGGGCTTGCTCGCGAAGGCGTCCGGTCAGTCAATGGGGATGCCAGCTGTGCCGGCCTCTTCGCGGGCAAGCCCGCTCCCACAGTTGATAGTGTTTCAGCGCAGCAGGTACGGGATCTCTACTTTCACAGCCCCTGTCGGGCAGTCCTTTTCACAGGGCATGCAGTACCAGCATTCATCGAACGCCATGTAGGCCTTTTGCGTGGCCGGGTTGATCGCCAGCAGGTCCATCGGGCAGACGTCGACGCACACGGTGCAGCCTTTGTGGGCGATGCATTTGTCCTCGTCGATGGTGACGGGGGCGTTGGAACGGAAGAAGATTTCCTGGGCTTGATAGGCCATTTCACGGTCTCTCTCTTGGGTGATGCTCAGGCGGCATCCGCGCCGACCCGCAGCCGGTCGTAGGCCTGCAACTCGTCGGCATCGAGCGGGATGATGTAAGGCTCGACGGCTTTCTTGAAACTGCTCATCAAACCGTTTTCGTCTTTCTTCAGGTGGCAATGGCAGAACCAGTCGCGGTCGTTGCGTTGCGGGTGATCGACGCGGTGGTGGTAAAGCCCCCAGCGGCTCTCGGCGCGGAACAATGAAGCGCGGGCGGCCATTTCGGCGCAGTCGCGGATCATGCTGACTTCCATGGCGCGCATCAGTTCGTGGGCGTTGTGGGCCTTGATCTGGTCGAGATCACGCTGGATGTCGCTGAAGCGTTGCAGGCCGATCTGCATCTTCCTGGTCACTTTCGGCGGTTGCAGGTAGTCATTGACGAAGCGCCGCAGCTTGTACTCGACCTGGGCCGGTGGCAGGCCGTGCTCACGATCCAGCGGTGCGTAGACCCGTTGCTTTTCGGTTTCGATCTGCCGCGCATCCAGCGCCGAAAACTCGCGCCCGGCGACAAAATCCGCCGCGTTGTGGCCAGCGAACCAGCCGTAGGTGAACGCGCCAAGCATGTAGTTGTGCGGCACGGCGGCCATGTCCCCCGCCGAGTACAAGCCCTTGACCGAGGTCTCGGCCTTCTCGTTGACCCACACCCCCGACGCCGAATGCCCGCTGCAAAAACCGATCTCGGAGATGTGCATCTCGATCATCTGCGTGCGGTAGTCGGTGCCGCGATTGGCGTGGAACTGGCCGCGACTCGGACGCTCGTTGCTGTGCAGGATCTCTTCGATGTTCTGGATGGTTTCCTCGGCCAGGTGATCGAGCTTGAGGAATACCGGACCATTGCCGCTTTCCAGCTCCTGATGGAATTCCCACATCATCTGCCCGCTCCAGTAGTCGCACTCGATGAAGCGTTCGCCCTTGTTGTTGGCGGTGTAGCCGCCCAAGGGGCCGGTGACGTAGGCGCAGGCCGGGCCGTTGTAATCCTTGATCAGCGGGTTGATCTGGAAGCATTCCAGGTTCGCCAGTTCGGCCCCGGCGTGGTAGGCCATCGAGTAGCCGTCGCCGGCATTGGTCGGGTTTTCGTAGGTGCCCATCAGGTAGCCCGAGGACGGTAATCCCAGGCGTCCGGCGGCACCGCAGGCGAGGATCACCGCCTTGGCCTTGATCACATGGAAGTCCGCCGTGCGGCAATCAAAGCCCATCACCCCGTTGACCGCGCCCTCTTCGTCCGTCAGCAATCGGGTGCAGACCAGGCGATTGGTGATGCTCACCCGCGCGCGCTTCAACTGCCGATAGAGGACTTTCTTGATGTCGTGCCCTTCCGGCATCGGCAACACATAAGCGCCCATGTGGTGAACCTTCTTCACCGCGTAGTCGCCGGTTTCGTCCTTCTCGAATTTCACGCCCCAGCGGTCCAGTTGCGAGAGGGTTTCAAAGCTGTGGGTGGCATAGGCGTACACCGCGGCCTGATTGACGATGCCGTCGTTGGCGATGGTGATTTCCTTGGTGTATTGCTCAGGCGTCGAGTGACCGGGAATGATCGCGTTGTTCAGGCCGTCCATGCCCATGCTGATCGCGCCGCTGCGCTTGACGTTGGCCTTGTCGATCAACAACACCCGCAGGTCGCGGTTGCGTTCCTTGGCCTTGATCGCCGCCATGGGGCCGGCGGTGCCGCCGCCTATGACAACGATGTCGTATTCCTGCTCCAACGTGCTGCGCGTCATGCCTGCTCCCCTTTTTGCCGGTCGATCCGCAGGCGGTACTGGAAAGCATCGCCACGGTAGTAAAGGTGTTCGAAGTCCAGCGGCCGACCCTCGACATCATGGGTCAGGCGCTCGATGCGCATGATCGGCGAGCCGGGTTCAACGTTCAGCGCCTGGGTCAGGTCGCTGTCGGCCAGCACCGCATCGATGGCCAGGTCGGCGTGCCCCAGGGCCAGGCCGCAGTCGTTTTCCAGGATCAGGAAAATGTCGCGGGTGACCAGGTCGGCTTTTTCCAAGCGCTCACCAACGGCCTTGGGCAGGTAGGTGATTTCCAGGGAAACCGGCTCGCGATTGATCAGGCGCACACGCTTGATCTGCGCCACGACCTCGCCTTCGGCCACCTGCAAACGCTCGGCGACGAGCTTGTCGGCGGCAATGAACTTGAAGCTGCGCAGGCGGTTGATCACCTCATAGCCGCGACCGGTCATCGACTCGGCCAGGCCTTGCAGGGTGCTGACGTTCTGGAAGGTTTTCGGCTTGGCGACGAAGGTGCCCTTGCCGTGGATCTTGAAGATCAGCCCCTCCTTTTGCAGGTCGCCCAAGGCCTGGCGCACGGTGATGCGACTGACCTTGAACAACGCGCCAAGCTCGCTTTCGGAAGGCATCTGGCTGTCTTGCGGGTATTCGCCGTCGAGGATGCGTGCGCGCAGCACGTCTCGCAGCTGGGTGTGCAACGGGACGCTGCTCAGGGATAGAACGTTATCGGTCATGGCAGATCACTTGTTATAACGAGTTATGACGTGATCTTAGAGAGGTTATGACAGGCTTGAGAAATACCGAATGCGCATAAGGTTAGAAGTGCAACACAACCAAAAACTGTAGGAGCTGCCGGAGGCTGCGATCTGTTGATTTTGTTTTTTAAGCCAGGATCAAAAGATCGCAGCCTCCGGCAGCTCCTACAGGGGATTGTGTGTGGTCTGAAGGATCAGTGGCGCTTGAGGATCTGGTCCATCACCCAATCGGTCTTCAGCGCCTGCTCGGCCACGGCCGGGTGCTGGGCCTCGCCACGAATATGCGCATTCATGCCCATTACGTGGTGCCACTGAATGTGGGCGTGATGCTCGATGGTCAGGCTGAGGTATTCATCGGCGTGCAGCTCGACCGGGTGTTCATCGAACACTGAAAAGGTGATCCGGCCTTTGCTGCCAATCACTTCGACCCGGTCTTCGCGACGGTCCGCAACGAAATTCCAGCAGCCCATGCCCAGTGCTCCGCTGGCAAACCGCCAGGTGGCGCTGACGGCATCTTCGGCCGCATACATACCGGCCTGGCGTGCGGTGAACCCGGCGACTTCGACGATATCGCCCAGCAGGTACTGAAACAGGTCCAGGCCATGGCTGGCCAGATCCGCAAAGTAGCCACCACCGGCAATCGCCGGATCGGTACGCCAGTTTTCACTGCCATTGCGATCCGCTGCCGACGGGGCTTTGGTGAGGGTCCAGCTCAGGTGCCGGACCTCGCCGATCCGCCCTTCCTCCAGCCATTGCCGCACTTGCCGGAAGCGTGGCAACGAACGTCGGTAATAGGACACGAACAAGTGCAGCCCGGCATCGGCAAACACCTGCTGCATCTCGCGGCTTTGCCCGGCATTCAGCGCCATCGGTTTTTCCACGCAGCAATGCTTGCCGGCGGCGGCCACCTGCAAGGCATAGGCGTGATGGCTGTCGGGCGGCGTGGCGATGTACACCGCGTCGACCTCGGGATCGTTGATCAGCGCCTGCGCATCGGTGTAGACCCGCGCGATACCGTGGCGCGCGGCGTAGTCGGTAACGGCTTCCAGGCGCCGGCCCATCACCGCCACCAACGCCGATCCGGGTGCCTTGTAGAAGGCTGGCGCGCTTTTGCGTTCAGCGACACTGCCACAGCCGATCATGCCCCAGCGCACCAGGTTCATAGGCTCTCCTTGCTTATCAGCCGACGCGCAATGCGCGCAGGTCCAGTCGACCGTCCTTGAGCGGCGGGCACCAGTAGTAGCCGCCGGTGATCGGACGGCTGATGCGGTACAGACCGTCGGTGATGCCGTCTTCCAGGCCACTCATGCGGCGCAGTTGGGCTTCGAAGGCATCGAGGGAAAAGCCGAAGGCCAGGAACATCAGGCCGGCGCGGTCGCCTTCGATCCACGGCATCGAACGGCGCACCACGAAGGCCTCGGGCGCAAAGCTTTCCTGGGCGGTGCGTTTGACGTGGGCGGAAACCGGCGCGTCGTCGAGCTCTTCGTTATCGCTCAAGCGGCGACCCATGATGTTGTCTTTTTCATCCGCCGACAGCCCATGGAAACCTTTCAGGTCATGCTGCCACTGCTGGATCGCGGCGAAGCTGCCACCCACCGTACCGTCCGCGCCCTCACCCACCAGGGCGGCGGCCACGGCGGCGGCGGCGTGGGGGTTCTCGGTGCCATCTTCATAGCCGGTCAGGTCGTGGCCATTCATGTGGCGGAAAGTTTCGTTCATCTGCACCAGGCGCAACGCCGGGGCCAGTGCCGCTTCGATGGCGTTGCTGCGGTTGAGCAACTCGCCACGGTCTTCACCGTGCAGCCAGCACCAGAGCGCATGTTGAGTCGACGGATTGTCGACGCCGACACCCGCCAAAGCCGGGAAAGTACGCAGGCCTTCAATCTGCCCCTCCAGTGCCTTGACCAGGGATTCGCCGAAGCCGACGACAGCCGATTTCCCGTCCACCAGCTGCATCAAGTTGTCGAGCGCAGCCGGCAGTGCCGCGGCGGATTCGAGGGCGAAGAACATATGGCGGGCTTGAGGCGGAACAGGGGTGGCGAGAATGCCCGGCTGGTAATGGCTCATATGAACTCCTTGAAAAAGAGCACAGAGTTTAACCGGAGTACGAGGGTTTGTGTGCCGTGAGAGGCCACAGAAGCCACTCGCCACAAAAGATCAAACCACGCTGGGGATTTCGTTGCGGAACGCACTCGGGCTCATGCCGGTCCAGCGCTTGAACGCCCGGCGAAAGCTGCGCACGTCGCTGTAGCCGACTTCTTCGGTGATGCGTTCAATGGACATGTCCGGGTTGGCCAGCAGGCTCATGGTGCGGGCCTGACGCACTTGTTCCAGCAGCGCTTCAAAGGTCAATGCGTGTTCGGTGAGGCGGCGGCGCAAGGTGCGGCTGCTCATGTTCAGGTCGCCGGCGATTTTCTCGATGTGGCTGCCTTCGGTCAGGTCCCGGGCAATCGCCCGTTCCACGGCCTGGATCAGGTCCATTTTCTGGTGCACCTGCGCGGCTTCCAGCTCGAGCAGTTTCACGGCCTGACGCAGGGCCAGGGAATGGTGATTGGGCAAGTGAACGCCCAGCCAGTGTGCCTCGATCACCATGCGGTTTTGCAGGCAGCCGAAACGCACGTCCGGCCCCAGCAGGCGCGAATATTCGCCGAGATACTCCGGCGCGGCATGCATGAACTCCACGGCCATCGGCTTGAAATCCGCCCCGACCAGCGCCCGGCCGTACACCAGCAGGCTGGCGAAAAACTCCTCGACCGCGAACAACTGCACGTCGGCGAACGGCAAGCGGCATTCAACGTCGATAAACACCCGATCCCCCGCCTCCTCCACACTCGACACGACAATGCCGCCAGAGGTGTGTTGATGGCGAATGCCCAGTTCAAAGGCATCGCGCAGGGTCTTGCACAGCGACAACACATGCCCCAACAACCCCAGCGTACCGAGCACATTCTGCGCGCCGACCCACAGGCCCAGCCCCTGATTGGGCAAGGCCTTGAGCGCGCGCTGAATCATGGCCACGGCCTGGCGATAGGAAATTCGCTGCGCCGGGTCCTGCAGGTCTTCAAAGGTAAAACCCAAGCCTCGGCACAGGCTTTCGGGGTGGATGCCTTTTTGCTCGGCGACTTCGGCCAGGGTCTGCAGGAGAAACGGCGACACCAGCGCCAGTTCAAAGGTGGGATCGGTCACTTTCATTTGCATGGGGCTATACGTTCCGGGTCGAGCTGCATTCTTATTTTTGTAACCGGCTATGTCGAAGGAAGTTAGCACAGGGTGCAAAGGCTGTCCGCAGAAGTCCCCCTAAATGGCCGCCAATACCCTGCCTTGCAGGGCGCAGACAGCTTATTTCTATGTTGCGGCCCTCGTATGGATGCCGGACAGCCCGCTAACAATAATAATGAGAACACCCATGATCCCGACCCGCACGACACTTCCCCTACTGGTCACTGGCCTGGCCGGCGTCTGCGCCCTGCAACCGGCACTGGCCACCGAGGCTGGCGTGGACAACATCGGCACCGGCACCGACGGCTTTTTCATGTTGCCGCTTTCGCCCGACAGCCTTCCGGACAACATGGTTGCCTTCAACCTCTACTACAACCACTACAAAGCCACGAAGCTCAATATCAGCTCCCTCGGCGGCAAGGTGCCGAACGTCGAGATCGAGTCCACGGCGGTCATTCCGCGCCTGGATTACCTCAGCCCGGTGCGGGTGTTTGGCGGCCGGCTGGGTGGCTACATCGCGCAGCCCTGGCTCAAGCAGGAAGTCTCGGTGTTCGGCTTGCAGGACACCCGCGAAGGCATGGGCGACACCACAGTCGCACCGATCATTCTCTGGGACATGGGCCCAGACCTGACCCTCGGCGCCGCCATCGAAATCACCGTGCCGACCGGCGAATACAGCGTTGATCGCCTGGCCAACACCAGCAACAATTTCTACACCTACAAACCCTTGTTCTCCTTCACCTGGCTGCCGACGGACAGAACCGAGGTGTCGATGAAGACCACCTACAGTTTCAACGAGAAAAACAAGGACACCGACTACAAGTCAGGGCAGATTTTCCACTTCGACTATTCCGCCAGTTTCAAGATCACCGACAATCTGATGCTCGGATTGAACGGCTATTACCTCAAGCAGACCACCGACGACAAACAGTTCGGCCACACCGTGCAGTTCAATGGCCAGGACGTGAACGACGGGGTGCGCGGCCAGGTGTTTGCCATTGGCCCGGCGCTGCACTGGACCTTTCTCGAATACGCCAGCGCGGAGATTCGCTGGGCCAAGGAGTTCGACGTGGAAAACCGGCCTGAAGGGGAAATGCTTTGGGCCAAAGTCAGTATTCCGTATGCGTTCTGACTGAAATGACGCCTTCGTCGGAACGCCGCCCGGAGCAAGCCCGCTCCCACAGGGGAATGCATTCCAAATGTGGGAGCGGGCTTGCTCGCGAAGGCGTCGGAACAGTCACCTAACAAATTTCAGGAATACACCGGCCAAGTAGCCACAATCTTCCCACCCCGAACCGCCAGCAAATCCCCGAACTGCAATAACACCGACTCCGTCTGGGTCGGGCGCAAGAACACCTGGTCCTCCACCGTCAGCCCCACCGCCGCCGACCCATTGACCATTTCCTGGTTCGAACTACGGCCATACACACCATTGCTCTGCAACCCCGCGGGCGACTCGAACTGCGCCATCCAGTTACCGCCATAGATGAAATACGTTTCGCGCTGATTGGTGTCCCACCAGGAAAACAGCCTGGACTTGTCATCCAGCGCCGGAATATTCACCGCCCCGGTGCTTTTCAACACGGGCGTGGCGATGTAGGCGGCCGGCACATGCTCGGCCAGTGACGGCAAATCATAGTGAGTGGGCTTGAGCATCGCCGTCCCCACCGACACTTCGCTGCTGAGCTGTTCGTGTTCATGCATGCGATAGCTCGGGCTGCCGGCCGTATTGAGGGTCAACCCTTCGCGCCACAAACCGGGGTATTGCCGACGGGTGAAATCGACGCAGCGGTGGTAAATCACCATCACCTTGGCGAACAGCTCCTCGGGCGAGCCCAGAATCCCCGGCACGCCCATGCCCACGAACGGGTCGTAGCCCATGAACCCGGCGAATTCCAGGTGCTGCGGGTGCTGGCTGATCAGCGTCAGCATCTGCCCGAGTACGCCAAGGTCGCTGACGCCACCGCGATGCAGCCCGACATCCAGTTCGATGTTGACCCGCATTCGCGTGCCCAGCCCTTGGGCCAGGGCGAGGTATTGCTGCAGGCGCTGCGGTGTATCGAGCAACCATTGCAATTGCGTCGAAGGGTCGAAAGGCCCCTTGTGCGACTGATAGAACAACTCGGCCGAACGCACCGGCAGCGGCTTGCCCAACAGAATGTCGGCCTCGGCAAACTGCACCGCGTCATGGTTGAGAAACGGCTGGTGAAACGACATCAGGCGTTGGGTGCCGGCGCGCCGGGCGATGTAGGCCAGGAGCCCCGGCGCCGGCAGTGATTTTTCCACCAGGCGCAGGTGCTTGCCGGCGCGCTTGACCGATTGCATCACCACATCGATGTTGTGATCCAGCCGATCAAGGTCGATCAGCATCACTGGTCGCATCGGCCCGTGGTCCTTGAGTTCGCGGTTCAGCGTACGGAAGTAATCGCTGTACGGCGCGCCTCGGTCACTCGGCCGCAGCCACGCCCCGACACCCACCAGCAAGGCGCCGACGCCTGCGCTGCCAAGCAAGAAATTGCGGCGATTGACGGCCATCAGCTCACCCCCCAGAATGGAAGACAGATGCGCATTGAGAAATTTGCCACCGGGGTCGAGTGCCTGCCGCACCTGGATGAATTCCTGCCAGCGCGGGTACAGCGGCTGCAGGTTTTTCGCGTTCAGCGTGTGCAACTTGCCCCAGTGCGGCCGGCCGTTGTACTTCCAGAAAATCGGCTCGATGGCGGCGAACAAGTTGTGATGATCCATCTGGTAATGCTGATGGACCGAGATCGAACAGCTGTCGCGGCCTTCGAACATGCTCAGTGGAATGTCGTCGGCCTTGACGTACCGGTACTCGATCGGAAACCAGGTGCGCAGGTCTTTGTCCTGTATCAGTTTGAGAATCTCGCGCAAACAGGCCGGGCCGTATTCGGCCGGCACGGAATATTCCATTTCATTGAAACGCACCGTGCGCACGTTGGCGTAGATATCGAACGAGTCCCCCACCCGGTCATCGAAACTGGCCAGGTGGCGCAGGTTGTTGAGCAGGGTGCGGCGCAGGTCCGGGAAGTCGCTGGCGTATTTGTCGATCTTCTCGATCAGCGTGACAAACTCGTTGCCGCCCTCCTCATCCGCCGGCACGGGCGGTGTGGCCGGGTCGGTGGTTTCGTTCAGGGCGATCGACAAGGCGTAGTCCGAATGGGTCACCACGAGCATTTCCCAGTGCTGGTTTTCCCGGGTGTTCTTGTCCAGGTCCTCCAGCAGTTCTTCAGTCTTGGCGATCCATTGGCGCTCCCGCAAGCGGTACGCCGGGCGGTTTTGCAGGCGCACCCTGGTGGCCACGCCCAACGCCCCCAGGGACACCCGGGCTGCGCTGTACACTTCAGGATGGCGACTGGCGTCGCAGTCCAGCACCTCGCCACTGGCAGTCACCAACTGCATGCCGCAGACATGCGCCGAATAGGATTGAAAGTTTTTGCCGGTACCGTGGGTCGAGGTCGAGATCGCGCCCGCCAGGGTCTGGTAATCGATGTCAGCCATGTTTTGCAGGGCCTGGCCGATGTCCTTGAGCGGCGTGCCCATGCGTGACATCGGGGTGCCGGCGGCGAACTCGGCCTGCAGCGTTTTCCCATCGTGATCGAGCAGACCGGTGAAATAGCTCAGCGAAAGCAAGGTGCCATCAGTGGGCACCAGCGCGCTGAAGGAGTGCGCCGAGCCCACCGGCCGAATCCTGCCGGGGGCCTGGCGCACCACCTGCGTCAACTCATCCAGATTCTTGGGCGCCAGCCGCGCCGCCGGCAGGCAACTCTGGCCGCCCGACCAGTTGCGCCAGGGAATCAGGCGTGGCGCGCGCAACAGCTCGGCCAGTGCCGGCGTTGAGCCGAGCGCGGTAAAGGCGCCAATGACGCTCGCCCGTTGCAACAACTGACGCCGTGTCAGGTCCATCGTCATGAATTGCACCCTGCCGTTCTTGTTATTGGATTTGCTGGCCGGACATAAAGGCAATCAGCGCCAGGAACTGTTCTTGCGAACACTGCATGCACAGGCCCATCGGCGGCATGCCGTTGTAACCGTTGATCGCGTGATCGAGCAGCGTGTCGGCACCCTGCAATACCCGTGGTTGCCAGGCCTTGATGTCACCGGTCAGCGGCGCCCCGGCCGCCGGATTGGCGTGGCACAGCCTGCAGCTGTTGTCGTAGACCTGCGCCAGCTCGGCGTCGGCGGGTCTCGCGGCGCCTGCTTCGCTGCGGGTCGGCGGGTTGTCCGGCGCTTCGCCGCACCCTGCCAGCAACGCCGCAAAGACACACCCCGCCAAGGCCAAACAAAGGCTAGGCTTTTCAGTTAATCGGCTTGCCCGCATGGCTGTCCTCTCATTGGCTGCCCGGCCAGCCGGGTGCAGCCTTTTTTGTTGTGATCAAGGAGAGTCAACCTTAAGGCACCCCGCGCGGGCGCATTGAGGGCATTGGGGGCCAACAAGGGGCGCTTCTGAGGCCATGACGGAAAGCACCGACAAATCCCCAGACATCACGCCGTGCGGAAAAACGCTGAGATGAGTCATGACAAGCGTTGCTGAGGTCTGCTAAAACGATTCATCAGTGCATCAGCCAATCCAGAGGGGTAGCGACATGACCACAGCCAATATTCTCCAGAATCTGTTCCCAAGCCCCGCCGACATCCCGGAAAAGTACCGCCTTGACGGCCAGACCGAGCAGCGCGAGTACCTGGTCGATGGCCAACTCAGAACCTGGAACGGGCCGCTGGCCCAAGTCCGCAGCCCGGTGTACCTGGCAGGCCCGAATGGCGACGAGCAAGTGATCCTCGGCAGCACGCCGTTGCTCGATGCCGAGACCGCATTGACCGCCCTCGACGCCGCCGTCCGCGCCTACGACCGCGGCCAGGGATTGTGGCCGACCATGCGCGTGGCCGAGCGCATCCAGCACGTCGAAACCTTCCTCGGGCGCATGCGCGAGCAGCGCGACGCCGTGGTCAAGTTGCTGATGTGGGAAATCGGCAAGAACCTCAAGGACTCGGAAAAGGAGTTCGACCGTACCTGCGACTACATCGTCGACACCATCAACGCGCTGAAGGAACTCGACCGCCGCTCCAGCCGTTTCGAACTGGAACAGGACACCCTCGGCCAGATCCGTCGCGTGCCGATGGGCGTGGCCCTGTGCATGGGGCCTTACAACTATCCGTTGAACGAAACCTTCACCACGCTGATCCCGGCGCTGATCATGGGCAACACCGTGGTGTTCAAGCCGGCCAAGCTCGGCGTGCTGCTGATTCGCCCGCTGCTGGAGGCCTTCCGCGACAGCTTCCCGACCGGGGTGATCAACGTCATCTACGGCAGCGGCCGCGAGACGGTCAGTGCGCTGATGGCCAGCGGCAAGATCGACATCTTTGCCTTCATTGGCACCAACAAGGCCGCCAGTGACTTGAAAAAACTCCATCCGAGACCCCACCGCTTGCGCGCGGCGCTGGGCCTGGATGCGAAAAACCCGGGCATCGTCCTGCCGGAAGTGGATCTGGACAACGCGGTCAGTGAAGCGCTGACCGGTTCACTATCGTTCAATGGCCAGCGCTGCACCGCCCTGAAAATCCTGTTTGTCCATGAAGACGTGGTCGAGTCCTTCATCGACAAATTCAATGCCAGGCTCGCCAACCTCAAGCCCGGCATGCCCTGGGAAAGTGGCGTAGCCCTGACACCGCTGCCGGAATCGGGCAAGGTCGACTATCTGCATGCACTGGTGGCGGACGCCGAGAGCAAAGGCGCCGGGGTGGTCAACCCCAACGGCGGCGAGGCTCGTGCTTCGTTCTTCTACCCGGCGGTGCTGTACCCGGTCACGCCGCAGATGCGGGTGTATCAGGAAGAACAGTTCGGCCCCGTCGTCCCCATCGTGCCGTACCGTCATCTGGATACCGTGATCGACTACGTGCTGGAGTCGGATTTCGGCCAGCAATTGAGCATCTTCGGCACCAATCCGGTGGCGGTCGGCCGGCTGGTGGACACCTTCGCCAATCAGGTCGGGCGCATCAACCTCAATGCCCAGTGCCAGCGCGGCCCGGACACCTATCCTTTCAATGGTCGCAAGAACTCGGCCGAAGGCACCTTGTCGGTCCATGACGCGCTGCGGGTGTTTTCGATCCGTACCCTGGTGGCCACCAAGTTCCAGGAAACCAACAAGGACCTGATCAGCGAGATCATCAGCGGCCGCAGTTCGAGCTTCCTGACCACCGACTACATCTTCTGAGGAGAGCCGGCCTGAGTACATCCAGAGCCCATCGACTGCCACCCTTGCTGCGCCGACTGCTGCGTCCGTTGCTGGACCCGTACCGGCGCTACCGCCATGCCCGGGTGATCCACGCGGTGCGGGTGTCGCTCGGGTTGCTGGCGACGATCCTGCTGACCACTGGGATCAACCTGCCCCACGGTGAGTGGGCGTCGGTGACCATGCTGGTGGTGATCGGCGGCCTGCAGCACCACGGCAACATCGGCAAGAAAGCCGCCGAGCGCGCCATCGGCACCTTGATCGGCGCCGGTGTCGGCCTGGTACTGGTGGCACAACAGGCCTGGCTCGGGATGCCCTGGCTGACCTATTTCGCCATGTCGGTGGTCTGCGGGTTTTTCTCGTATCACGCCATCGGCAAGGGTGGCTACACCGCACTGCTATCGGCGATTACCGTGTTCATCGTCGCGGGGCACGGCGACAACCCGGTTACCGATGGCTTGTGGCGCGGGGTGGACATCCTGATCGGCATTGCCCTGGCCTTGGCGTTTTCCTTCGCCCTGCCGTTGTATGCGGTTTATTCCTGGCGCTACAACCTGGCCGATGCGCTGCGTGATTGCGCGAAAATCCATGGGCGCATCATAGACGGCCAGGCTATCACCGCCGACGAACACCTCAAGCTCATGACCCGCCTGAACGCGGCGATGGTGCAACTTCGCTCACTGATGCCCTCGGTGTCCAAGGAAGTGAAGATCTCCATGACCGACCTCGATGCTCTCCAGCGCAACCTGCGCATGTGCGTCAGCACCCTGGAGATCCTCGGCAATACCCGACCGGATACCAATGACCCCGAGGCGATGTTGCTGATGCAAACGGCCTTGAAAGCCGAACATCGGCAGATTCGCGTGCAATTGATCGGCATGGCCCGGGCGTTGAAATCAGGCGCCGCCCAGCGGCTCAATCGCCCCGTGGATGCCCCTCTCGTCAGCCTCGATGCACCGGTCTATAACACGCTGGACGGGTACCGCTTGCTGACTCAACAACTGGCCGCCAACGTCGGCGAGATGCGCCAGCGCCTGGCCAAGAGCGCGCCGCGCTGGAACATCTGACGCCTGGGGCGCGGGTTACGGCGTCACCGTGCGCCGAAACTTCAGCGACCAGCCTTGTTGCATGCCGGCAGCGGCCAGCAAAATCGCCGCGACGCCGATCCATTGCAGCGGCTCCAGGCGATGACCGAAGGCAAACCAGTCGACGAAAATCGCCGCGATCGGGTAGATGAAGGACAACGCACCCGTCAGCGCGGTCGGCAGTTTTTGAATCGCGCCGTACAGCAACACGTACATCACACCGGTGTGCACCATGCCCAGCGTCACCAGGCTGGCCCACGCGCTCGGTGCCTGCGGCAATACCGAAAGATTCGCGAATGGCGCGAGCAACAGCACGCCGGTGCTGACCTGGATCAGCGCGATCAAATGCGGCGGCGTACCCGTCAAACGCTTGATGATCAACGCGGCAATCGCATAGAGAAACGCCGCGCCCAACGCCAGGGCAATGCCCATCAGGTAGTCGCTGCCGCTCTCGCCCTGGCTGCCATGGGCGCTGACAATCGCCAGCATCCCGAGAAACGAAACGCCCAGCCAGGTCAGTTTCTGCGCGGTGATCTTTTCGTTGAGAAACAAAGCCGCCAGCCCGACCAGCATGAACGGCTGGACGTTATAGACGGCGGTGCCGATGGCAATTGATGCCCGGGAGTAGGACGCGAACAACAGCACCCAGTTGCCGACAATCGCCACACCGCTGAGCACCGCCAGCAGGAACGTAGTGCGGGTCAGAATGCCGGGACGCAGAAAGCCGAAAGCTGCGCAAATCAGCAGCAAGGTGCCGGCACCGAACAGGCAGCGCCAGAACACCACGTCCAGCACCGGTTGCCCGGACACCAGCACGAACCAGCCGATGGTACCGGAGATCAGCATGGCGGCCGTCATTTCGAACGAACCGCGGCGTAGGGTTTTGTCCATCATCAGACTCCTCTGTTTGTGGCCAAAGTATGCCAATGCACCCAGGGACTACTCCAGAGCAAAAAGCAGGCTAAACTCGGAATCTGCCTTTTTTATAAAGGCCATTTTGAAAAAATGCCTAACAGAGGATTTTGCCATGACCGATGACATCGACCAGGTGCTGATCACGGCACTGATGGAAGACTCGCGACGCTCGCTCAAGGCCTTGGCGCAAATCAGCGGCCTGTCCTCCCCCAGCGTCGCCGAGCGTCTGCGCCGCCTGGAAGAGCGCGGCGTGCTCAAGGGCTACACCGTTGAAATCGACCCGAAATGCTTTGGCTATCAACTCCAGGCCATCGTGCGTATTCGCCCGTTACCGGGGCAATTGCAGGAAGTGGAACGGCAAATCATGGCCATTCCCGAATTCACCGAGTGCGACAAAGTCACCGGCGACGACTGTTTCATTGCGCGCCTGCATGTGCGCTCGATGGAACAACTGGACACCCTGCTCGACCGTCTCAACACCCACGCTGAAACCAATACGGCAATCGTCAAGAAAACCCCGGTCAAGCGCCGTTTGCCGCCCATGGCGTGAGTGATATTTGTTTCAGACTGAAATAGATTGATGCTTTCCGGCGAAGGATTGACGGCATGAAAACTCAGGCAATGCTATTGGTGGCAATGGTGCTAGCGGGTTGCGGCACGATTCAGACGGTTGTGCGCAGTGACGAAGCGGCCGCAAAAAGCCTCAAGGACCACAAGAGTTATTGCGGCGCGGTGCCACGAATCTACAGCGGCGTGACCTACGACTTCTGCTACCTGAACGCGGCCCTCGAAGACGGTCGGGATGCGCAGGTACATGGTCCCGCCCCCGCTATAGTACTGCTCGACGTGGTCGTGTCCGGGGCGATGGACACACTGCTGCTGCCCTACACCATCTACCGCCAGCAAGCCGATGGCAGCATCGTCATTGTGGAGTGACCTTGAATTTCAGGTAAAAAAAACCCGCCGAAGCGGGTTTTTTTACTTCAAGACCGACGATCAGTCATCGCGGCCCATGATGCCGAACAGCTGCAACAGGCTGACGAACAGGTTGTAGATCGATACATACAGGCTGATGGTGGCCATGATGTAGTTACGCTCGCCGCCATGAATGATGGCGCTGGTCTGGAACAGAATGCAGACCGAGGAGAACAGCACGAAACCTGCGCTGATCGCCAGTTGCAGGCCGCTGATCTGGAAGAACAGGCTCGCCAGCGTCGCACCCAGCAGCACGAAGAAGCCTGCCGTGATGAAACCGCCGAGGAAGCTCATGTCCTTGCGGGTGATCAGCACATAGGCCGACAGACCGCCGAACACCAGCGCCGTCATCGCGAACGCCGAGCTGACCACTTCAGCGCCGCCCTGCATTCCCAGGTAACGGTTGAGGATCGGGCCCAGCAGGAAACCCATGAAACCGGTCAGGGCAAATGCCGACACCAGGCCCCAGGCCGAATCACGGAGTTTGTTGGTGAGGAAGAAAAGACCGTAGAAGCCGATCAGCACCACGAAAATGTTCGGGTAGCCAACATGCATCTGCTGGGCAACGTAGGCTGTCACACCGCTGAATGCCAGGGTCAGGGCGAGCAAGCCGTATGTGTTGCGCAGGACGCGGCTAACCTCTAGCTGCTCAGCCTGCACGCTGTTATTAACTGCGTAATCCTGTTCGCGCATGGCGACACTCCTGTTGGTTTGAAACGTTCAGTCGCAAAGATCATAACAGACGCTCTGTAACAAGCTATGCAGAGAGTTTGACAGTGTGTTTCATTCAGGTATTATGGCGCCCGCAACGCAAACGGAGGTGTGGCCGAGTGGTTTAAGGCAACGGTCTTGAAAACCGTCGACTGTAACAGGTCCATGAGTTCGAATCCCATCGCCTCCGCCATCTTTATACGACAAAGCCCTGATTATTCAGGGCTTTGTCGTTTCCGGGGTTTGGCTTTCCCTGCCGTCACTCCCCTGATCGTTTCCGCATTTTTTCGACCAATAGCGCCCCGCCCTGAAATCTTCGACCCGACTATTGATCTGCAACACGCGTGCCTGCACGCAATCCAGTGTGTTGCATCGACCGGTTGAATCCATATCGCCTCAGATCAGCAGCCCCTGACAAAAAAGCGGTCGGTGAAACCGGGCCGTTACTCTCTCCATCAATGGGGCAATACACCCACCCAGCCAGGCGCTTACCACCAAACCTGAGGAATATCCCCCACTCCCCCCTTCTCTGGCTTGAACCACTCAGAAACAGCCTGTTAATCGGATTGAATTTTTTCTTCGCCCCAGGCTAGTGGCTCATTAGTTGCACACCCTTCTGGTACCCGCAACAGCTGTCGTCCCGGCTATTGAGACGACGGGGCATCACGCGAGGGGTGAACAATGAAAAGCACGACACCACCACGCAGCTCCATCGCCTTGCTGCGCAGGTCAAGCCTGCCCTGTGCGATGTTCCTGGCCATGACCACCGTCAACGCCGTCCCGCTGGATGATTTCGGCCCGCCACCACCGACGGACCCCTCGGCGTTTACCAATCCCCCGGCTGACCCCAAGGCGGCGCTGGAAGCCATAGAGGCCATGCCACCCGCCAACACGGGCGCCTTCGCCCTGCCCAATGGCGTTTTTGGTACCCGCACCACGCCAACGGTCGACAACGTGCTGCCGCCAAACCTGCAGACATCCTTCAAAATCCCCACCAATGGCAAGCCCAGCCCATTGTTCGGGGCCCAGCCGTACACTCAGCAACTGCTGCTGTTCGAAGAGTTCGGCACGGAAAAACTCGACCCGACACTGCCGCCGCCCACCCTGACCTTCCCGGTCCCGATCGTCGGCCCGGCGCCCACCTAGGACCCGAACAACATCGCCCGCAGCGGCCCTTCGGCCGCAGCGCTGGAAGCCTTCATGCGCCAGCCGGGGCTGTATCCGTTTCCGTCGCAGTTTTCCAACGTGCTGGACCGCAACCCCTGGAAAGCGCAGATCGAAGCCTTCCTCAACCGCCATCCGGTCGGCTCGCCGGCCGAAGGTCGTCCGCCAGGAAAAGGCTGGTCGCACCAGCGCTGGAACGAGTTTTACCCGCAGGTCGCCTTCAAGACCGCTCAAGCGGGCGCCAAGCTCAACGGCGGCATGCGCGACCGCCGGCAATTGCACAACTACGCCGTCGGTGAGTTCGGGCCTGGCGGGTTGTACAACCAGACCTCGGACAATCCGATCATCGTGGGCACCACCAAAGGCATCGACACCCGCTTTCACCCCAACATGCCGATCCAGAACCACAAGGCGCTCTGGACCTTCGACGGCACCTTCCCGCCAAAACTGCTGATGGTGCGGTACGGCCAAGCGGTGCTGATGCGTCACTACAACGCCCTGCCGATCGATCCGTCGGCCAACATGGGTTTCGGCCTGCACACCCTCACCACCCACGAACACAACGGCCACTCCCCGGCCGAAAGCGACGGCTTTGCCAATGCGTTTTTCTTTCCGGGGCAGTACTACGACTATCGCTGGCCGATACAACTGGCCGGCTACGACAGCATCAACACCAGCGCCCAGGATCCGCGCGCGGCGTTCCCCTGCGCCCCGGGCGAAACCCTGTATGTCAACGATGCCACGCCGGGCCTGAAGACCTGCAACAACGGCAGCATCAAGATCCGTGGCGACTGGCGCGAAACCATGAGCAGCCACTGGTTCCACGACCACATGCTCGATTTCACCGCGCAGAACGTCTACAAGGGCAACGCCACGATGATGAACTACTAGAGCGCTCTGGATCGTGGCAACGAAGCGCTGCAAGACGGCGTCAACCTGCGCCTGCCCAGCGGCTCGGTATTGCCCTGGGGCAACCGCGACTACGATGTGAACTTGGTTGTGGCCGACAAGGCCTGGGACGCCAATGGCCAGCTGTGGTTCAACCCGTTCAACACCGATGGCTTTCTCGGCGACCAGATCCTGGTCAACTGGCAGTACCAGCCGCGCCTGAATGTGCGGGCGCGCAGCTATCGTTTCCGCATTCTCAATGGCTCGGTGTCACGTTTCTTCAGGATCGCACTGGTGCGTGAAATCATCGGCACCGGTGGCGAATTCCCCGGCCCGACAGGTTCCGGCCTGTCTTACACCCGCGTGCCGTTCCACATGATCGCCAACGACGGCAACATAATGGAACACGCCGTGCCATTCGACGGCAGCATGGACCTGGACGCCGACGGCGACCTGCAGGACCACAACGCCATCCTGCCCTCCATGGGTATCGCCGAGCGTTTCGACATCATCGTCAACTTCTCGAAATACGGGATCAGGACCGGCGACAAGTTGTACTTCGTCAACCTGATGGAGCACCACGACGGCAAGGGTCCGGAAAGTCTGCCGCTGAGCCTGGCCGATGTCCTGTCCGGCAAGTACAAGGCGGTGCTCAAGCTGGGTAGTAACGGCTTGCAATGGGAGAACGGCGACCCGGTGGTGGGCAAGTTCCTGCAGATGGTGGTCCAGCCTTATGCCGGCCAGGACGTGAGCATGAACCCCGCCGACTTCGAACCCGCCAAACCGGGCAAGCCGGTGGGTAAAAGCATGATCGCGCTGTCCCTCAACCGTGACGACCCGGCGGTGCAGGCCAAGCTCAACGCGGCGCGGCATCGCGAGTTCATCTTCGGTCGCTCCGACGGTACCGACGTAGAACCCTGGACCATCAAGACCGACGGCGGTCTGGGCTTCCAGATGGACCCTCGAATCATCAGCGCCGCTCCGCAACTGGCCACCGGCCCGACCCCTGCCGGGTTCTCCGGCGACGGCACCCTGGAAGTGTGGAAAATCAGGAACGGCGGCAACGGCTGGAGCCACCCGGTGCACGTGCACTTCGAAGAAGGCATTGTCCTCAACCGTGACGGCAAGGCGCCGCCGGAATGGGAAAAATGGGCACGCAAGGACGTCTATCGCATCGGCGAAGGCATCGACAGCTCGGTGGACGTGGACATTGCGATCCGCTTCCGCGAGTTCGCCGGGACTTACCTGGAGCATTGCCACAACACCCAGCACGAGGACACCTCCATGCTGCTGCGCTGGGATGTCGAGCACCCCGGCCAGTTCCAGTTGATGCCAACCCCCCTGCCCGGCTGGGACGGCGTCACCTACGTCAATTCCGCTGCGCTGCCGACCTTCCGCACTGGCGATAGACGTCAAGAGGACGGTGATAACCAAAAACCGATTGCCAACCCCGACAGCGCCATCAGTAACACCGGTCAACCGGTGATCATCAACGTGCTGGCCAACGACACCGACCCTGACGGTAACGTGCCGCTCAAAGTGGTGGGCCTGGAGCAACCGGACTCCGGCAAGGGCGTGGTCAACACCGATGGCCTGCGCGTGACCTACACACCACCAGCCACCGTCCCCGCGCCGTTCACCGCGACCTTTTCCTATAGGGCCAGCGATGCCAGGAACGCGGAGTCGGCACCGGCGACTGTGTCCGTGGCGGTCTCGGCAGCGATCAACGAGAGCCTGATCGTCACCAGCGCCACCGTCACCGCCCGCAGCAACAGCCGCTGGTATTGGGTCCTGTCCGGCACCACCTCCCGAGGCACGGGCAATACCATCACGGCGACGGCCACGACCACCACCGGTACGGTGAACCTTGGCGCCGCCGTCCTGACACTGACACCGACAGGCGCGCGCTGGAACATAGCGGTGACCACCGCCGGCAGTGGTCCATCGCCTAACCCGACGGCGACCATCAAGTCGGCCTTCGGCAAAACCGTGACGGTGCCGATAAAGGCGAACTGAGCACAACAGGCATTAGCGAGAGGGCCTCCTTGAGGCCCTCTCGCTACACCGGCCTGGATTTTAAAGCGTGCAGACCCAACCTGCCCCCGGTCGCTTTAATGTCCGCGAATGTAGTGTTCCAGTTGCCGGATCAACTCGGTCTGCTCGACGATGGCTTCCTTGACCAGATCACCAATCGACAACAGGCCGATCAACTGGTCGCCCTGCACCACCGGCAGATGGCGCAGATGACTGTCGGTCATCACCGCCATGCAACGCTCAATGCTCTGCTGACTGTCTGCTGTCACGACGGGTGCGCTCATGATGGCCCGGACCGGCGTACCGACCGAAGAGCGCCCCTGTAGAACGACCTTGCGCGCATAGTCGCGTTCGCTGATCACGCCGACCACCTGCCCCTCCTCCATGACGGGCAGGGCACCGACATTTTTTTCCGCCATCATCTTCAATGCTTCAAGCACCGTCTGGTCTGGCGCGATGCTATGCACCCGTCGGTTCTGCACGGCCTTGAGTTTCAGCAGTTGTGCGGCTGTTTTCATACGAGCCTCCGATACTGTTTGTCATTGATCATCGACTCCGCCGGAACCTGGCACAGCCCCGGGCAAAATCCATCTGGTCAGGCCACCGCGACCTCAACCAGGCCTGCGTTCAGGCGCACCGGCCAGACCCGCAGGCGCTGCTGCGGGTACTCCAGGCAACTGCCGTCCTCAAGACGGAAATGCTGTTTGTAGAGTGGCGAGGCAATCACCAGGTCGCCCTTGATGCTGCCGATCAACCCGCGCCCGATGACATTTGCCCCGGATTGCGGGTCATGATTATCGACGGCATAAAGGGTCTTGCCCTCGGCAGCCGGCAGGTAGAACAGCGCCACTTGTGCACCGTCGAGCCAGACCACGACGCCGGAGTTACTCACCAGATCTTCCTGGCTGCACACCGCTTGCCAGGCATCGGGGTTGACCAGGGACGAACTGGAATAGGCTCGCTGGGTATCGGACTGGCTCATCAGGCAATCTCCTCGATGACAGGGATAAGGTGGAGTTCAGAGGCCATGATCGGCCGGCGCTGACCGCGTTCCTGGACAAAATGGATGTCCGGGTCCGGGCGTTGATCGTTGACGAAGGTGCGAAAACGCTTGAGTTTTTCCGGGTCTTTGAGGGCATTGGCCCATTCGCATTCGTAGCGGTTGACCACCAGTTGCATCTGCGATTCGAGCTCCGCGCCAAGCCCCAGGCTGTCGTTGATGATCACGTCCTTGAGGTAGTCCAGGCCGCCCTCCAGGCTCTCGCGCCAGACCGAGGTGCGCTGCAATTTGTCGGCGGTGCGGATGTAGAACATCAGGAAGCGGTCGATGTAACGGATCAGGGTGGCGTCATCGAGGTCGGTGGCGAACAACTCGGCGTGGCGCGGGCGCATGCCGCCGTTACCGGCCACGTAGAGGTTCCAGCCTTTCTCGGTAGCAATCACGCCCACGTCCTTGCTCTGCGCCTCGGCGCACTCACGGGTGCAACCGGAGACCGCGAACTTGAGCTTGTGCGGCGAACGCAGCCCCTTGTAGCGATCCTCGAGGGTCAGGGCCATTTTCACGCTGTCCTGCACGCCATAGCGGCACCAGGTACTGCCGACGCAAGACTTCACCGTGCGGGTCGATTTGCCGTAGGCGTGCCCGGTTTCGAAACCGGCCTCGATCAACTCGGACCAGATGTCCGGCAACTGATGCAACTGTGCGCCGAACAGGTCGATGCGCTGCCCGCCGGTGATTTTGGTGTAGAGGTCGTATTTCTTCGCCACCACGCCAATCGCGATCAGCTTGTCCGCCGTGATCTCGCCGCCGGCGATGCGTGGCACCACCGAGTAGGTGCCGTTTTTCTGCATGTTGGCCATGAAGGTGTCGTTGGTGTCCTGCAACGGCACCAGCGACGTGTCCATGATCGGCTGGTTCCAGCACGAGGCGAGGATCGAGCCCACCGCCGGTTTGCAGACGTCGCAACCGGTATGGCCACGGCCATGTTTGGCCAACAGTTCATCGAAGGTGATCACGCCCTCTACCCGTACCAGTGCATAAAGCTCCTGGCGGGTGTAGGCGAAGTGTTCGCACAGGCTCTTGTCGACACTGACGCCACGGGCAATCAGCTCATGCTCGAACACTTGCTTGAGCAGGCCGGCGCACCCGCCGCAGCCGGTACAGGCCTTGGTCTGCGACTTGAGCTGGCCGAGGTCGGTGCAACCGCCGTCGATGGCCGAACAGATGGAGCCCTTGGTGACGTTATGACAGGAACACACCGTGGCCGACTCCGGCAGAGCACCCGGTCCCGGGGTCGGCGCGCCTTCGGAGGACGGCAGAATCAGGCTGGCGGGTTCTGCTGGCAAGCCGATGCCGTTCTGCATGTATTGCAGCAAGGTGTCGTAATAGCTGTTGTCACCGACCAGCACTGCACCCAGGACGTGTTTGCCACTGGCATCCACCACCAGACGGCGATAGCTGGCGCTGGTTTCGTCGATAAATTGATAGCTGCGTGCGCCCGGGGTGTTGCCGTGGGCGTCGCCGATGGAGCCGACATCCACCCCCAGCAGCTTGAGCTTGGTCGACATGTCGGCACCGGTGAACGGCTCGGCGACTTCGTTGCACAGACGGGCCGCGACGCTGCGCGCCATCTGGTAGCCCGGCGCGACCAGGCCGAACAGGCTGCCGTTCCATGAGGCGCACTCACCGATGGCGTAGATGTTCGGGTCGCAACTCAGGCACGTGTCGTCGATCACCACGCCCCCGCGCGGACCGATCTGCAGTGCGCATTGACGGGCCAGCGCGTCTTGAGCGCGGATACCGGCGGAAAACACGATCAGGTCGGTTTCGAGGCATTCGTCATTGGCGAAATTCATGCGATAGCGGTACTGCTCGCCCGCGCTGATCGATTGAGTGGCGCGGGACAGGTGTACACCGACGCCCAGTCGTTCGATCTGCGCCTTGAGCGCCTGGCCACCGAGGTCATCGAGCTGTACCGGCATCAAGCGCGGCGCGAATTCCACCACGTGGGCTTCAAGCCCCAGGCTCTTCAACGCGTTCGCGGCTTCCAGCCCCAGCAAGCCACCGCCGACCACCACACCGCGCCGGGCATTGGCCGCCGCAGCCCGGATGGCATCGAGGTCTTCCAGGGTGCGATAGACCAGGCGCGATTCACCTTCGGCGCCTTCGATGGGCGGAACAAACGGATAAGAACCGGTGGCCAGGACCAATTTGTCATACGTGACGCCACCTTGCGCGGTGACCACCTGGCGACGGACGCGGTCGATCTCCAATACCGGCACACCCAGATGCAGCGTAACGCCGGGCGTCTGGTAGAGAGACACAT
Organism: Pseudomonas sp. S2_F07; assembly: GCF_054668325.1. NCBI lineage: Bacteria > Pseudomonadati > Pseudomonadota > Gammaproteobacteria > Pseudomonadales > Pseudomonadaceae > Pseudomonas > Pseudomonas sp. S2_F07. The sequence continues at coordinate 306,637 of NZ_CP162758.1, read as the reverse complement.
CGGACAGCGCCAGCGACTCGGCATCACGACCTGCGAAGTACTCGGAAAGATGCACACGGTCATAGGCGCGCATCGGCTCTTCACTGAAGACGTGCAGCCGGTAATGCTCAAGCGCTCCCCGCTCGATCAACTGTTCGACACAATGATGTCCGACCATGCCATTACCGATCACGACCAGCGTTTGCATCTTGTTCAACGTGGCAACATTGGAATTCATAGAAAGCACCCAGCCCGAGCCAATCACGGTTTTAAAAGCAAAAAAAAACGCCTGAAACCTTTCGGTTCCAGGCGTCTTTGCCTGTTCTTTGGCGGTGTTGAAACCAGACGTCTATGCCTGATCCACCGATGTTGCCCACGACCTGTTCGGCCAATCGATCGTCGTTGACCGAGGGGGCTGTCCACACGAATGCTCTCCAGGTGGACCTGATGACAGCCTTGCAGCCTTTGTGCCAGCCTGCGACAGAGTGACTTCAACTATCTGGAAACACTGGTTTTTGAGCCAGGGGCGAGTGTCACGACGCTGGAGCTGGCGCGGGCGAAAGCGCTTTGCGGCGCTTCCGACTGGTGCAAGTTGTTGTGCATGGCGCTTTATAAAAGTGCATGGACAGTTCGATTCCTCAGCTCGTTGGAGCGAAAGCCTGTTTCTGGCAGCGATCAGCTTTTCCTGTCAGCCCTGTCATGTCGTCGTCACATCCACCCATCACAATGGGATCAGCCAAAAGGATTTGGCCCATCTACAAAGAGCTTGGCCGACACCGGGCTTTTTCACTTGCTACGACATGCTTTTCACGAAACGATCACAAGATGGAGCGCAGATTGGAAACACAAAAGGATTTGACCCCAAACAGAAGGCCCGCCATTGCGCGGGCCTTTTGCTGCCTGCATTGAGCGCGGGACGAAGCGATTTCAACCCTTCGCAAGGTGAAACTGGCGGCAAGAAGCAGAACTGACAGCGAACCCGGCCATTACCCAGTGGTCATAACAGCTGATGGCAGCGCAAACGATCAGTGGCCCAGAGCCCACTTCATTCAGGAGCGCAGCCTGCAATTCACACATTTCAGGGTGCGCCGGATAACCTCAGTGGGTTCGGTTCCTGCGTGACGCGGGCACTTGCCGCTGCTCTCATCCCCCTGCTCCCTCAGCGGAGTACGCAAATGACTCAATCAATACGGTTTTTCCTCTCGTTCTTCCTCGCGATTGCAACATTGGCATCGGCCGCATTACTGAACAATGCCGCAGCGGCCACCGCCGAGGATCTGAATGCCGACGCTCGACAGGCATTGCAAACGCTCTACAAGAGCCATCCATTCTCCGAAACCATCTCGCACCAGGCCAAGGCGGTGCTGGTTTTCCCGAACATCATCAAGGCCGGTCTCGTGTTCGGCGGCAGCTATGGCGAAGGCGTACTGATGAAAGGCTCGAAAGTCGAGAACTACTACAACTCCGTCAGCGGTTCATGGGGGCTGCAGGCCGGCGCCCAGTCGTACGGCTATGCGGTTTTCCTGATGACCGATAAAGCCGTGGACTATGTTGCCAAAACCAAAGGCTGGGAAATCGGTGTGGGGCCAACGGTTGTCGTGGTGGATGAAGGGGTTGCGAAGAACCTGTCCAGCTCGACGCTGAAGGACGACGCCTACGCGTTCATCTTCGACCAGCAAGGATTAATGGCGGGCGTCAGTATCGAGGGAACGAAGATCTCACTGATCAAGCGCTGAAGTTCCCGTCTGACTGGCCATCGGGAGCGTGATGGCGGCCTGTGCCAAACCGGATGGGTTTTTCCGTTTAGGCTAGGCTGTCCTCACCCCTGGCGCACAGACGCACCTGATGATTGGGAAGCTATCTGGACGAGCAAGGCTGTTTCGACCATTCATTGATACAGGTCTAAACATTGAACGAGCGAATCCTGATAATGATTTTCCAGTTTTTTGGTAGGCCTTAAATGACTTCACAGCTCTTCCAGATTCACGGCCTCGTGAGTTTTACCCTCGCCATCCTCCTGCTTTTCCTCGGCAAGACCCTCGTCCAGCACAACGCCTTTCTGCGTCAATACTGCATCCCGGAGTCGGTAGTTGGCGGTTTCGTCTGTGCGGCGGTGACGTCCTTGCTGTACTTCGGCCTGAATATCCAGATCGAATTCGATCTGCAAGTTCGCGACACCCTGCTGCTCTATTTCTTTGCCGGCATAGGCTTGAAATCGGACATGCGCCAACTGCTCAAGGGTGGGCGCCCGCTGCTGATCCTGCTGTTGCTCGCCGCCGTGTTCATTCTGCTGCAGAACGCCCTGGGCATGGGTGTGGCCGAGGCGTTTGGGCTTGATCCCAAGGCGGGCTTGATGGTGGGCTCCATTTCCCTCACGGGTGGGGTGGGCACCACCCTGGCCTGGGCACCGCTTTTTGTCGAAAAACTGGGCATCAGCAACGCCCACGAATTGGGCATCGCCAGTAACACCGTGGGCCTGATTGCCGCTTGCGTCATCGGTGGCCCAATCGCCAACCAGTTGATTCGCCGTTATCAACTGACGCCGTCCAGGGATGCGGAGCTGGAAGTCGGCATTCTCGAGCAACAACCGGGCAAGGCGCTGGACTACTACGACGTGCTCTGGGCGTGGATGTGGCTCAACCTGACCCTGATGCTCGGCTATGGACTCAACCTGCTGCTGGTCGATGCCGGCATCACCCTGCCCAAGTTTGTCAGCTGCCTGTTCGCGGGCATCGTCATTCACCACCTCGTTCTGGCCTTTGTCGGTGACCAGCGACTGAAAACCTGGAGCGGTGCCAGCCTGGGCCTGTCGCTGATCTCCGATATCTGCCTGGGCATGTTCTTGACCATGGCCCTGATGGGGCTTCAGCTCTGGCAGCTCAGCGGCGCGTTGATGTTCATTCTGTGCGCGTTGACCCTGCAGATCCTGCTGACGGTCGCCTATACGTATTTTGTGGTTTTCCGCTTTATGGGGCGCAATTACGAAGCCAGCGTGATCGCTTCAGGATTCGGCGGGATTGCCCTCGGTTCCACGGCGACGGCCATCGTCAACATGTCGACCGTGACGCAAAAGTACGGTGCGGCGCACCAGGCCTTCCTGATCGTGCCGCTGGTGTGCGGCTTTTTCATTGACCTGGTTAATGCCGTGATCATCAGCATGTTCAGTGGCCTGTAGCGACCTCGGCCCGGCTCTCGGACGGCCAGACACGCTGTACGAAGGAAAGCGGACGAAAGGAGCAGCAGGATCGATGCCGCAAGGATAGGCTCAGAGAAAGAGTGTGCCCCGGCCCTGATCCGGCCAGGTACGGTCTCAAATGCGCCTCTTGCTGCAGGGGAACCGGGATGACGGGACACACTGCGCGACAATGCTCGTCATGGCTCCTGCTATCCCTGCTCGCCGTCGATCTGGCGCTGATCGCCGGCTGCTCAGGCAAAGCCAGCACGGCTCGCTATTCAGCCTCCAGCGTCGGCTCGGCCTGCTATGCAAAAGCCCTCCCCACTGTCGGCGAAGGCGGCCTCGCCTGGGGCGACACCCTGGACATGGCTCGGCAGAAATCCCTGAGTAATTGCATACGTTATGCCGGCCGATCCGGTGGCACGCCAAGTACCTGCAAAGTGGTGATGGCAGAATGTAAGCATTGATAGAGCGGTTTTTCATTTCTGCGCCGCTTTTGCATTTCTGTGCGACAGATCCCACTTCAGGGGCTCCCGTTTCACACGCTCGTGGTGTTAGTTTTGAAAAGTTTCTGATCGACTGATCAGATATTTCTTACAAACCGCCTGCAAAGGAATGCCCCCAGCAATGGATTTTTCCCTCAAGCACCTGGCTGCGACCACCCTCATGCTCGCCAGCCTTTCGTCGTTCACCACCGCTGCCCACGCCAATATCACCCCGCAACAGAGCGCGATCATCCTCAAGACCTTCAGTGATGCATCGGTCAAGGATTTCAGGCAGTTCCTGGCAAGCCTGGCCAACAGCGATATCGCCAGGACCGACAACCTCGGCCCAGCCATCCGTGCCTTCCTCGACAACAAGACGCTTAGCGCTGAACAGCAAAACGAAATCCATCGTTTGCTTGGCCTCTATGCCCGGGTGAAATACGGTAGCGCGGCCACCGAAACCCTGAAGGAGTTGGTGGCCATTCCGACCGTGCGCGTGGAAGGTGTCGACCAGCACGACAATCCCGAATTCATCAAGATTGCCGAGAAGATCAAGGGCCTGGCCCAGGCGTTCAACCTGAACTTTCGCAACATCGACAACCGCGTCTACGAGATCTCCCTCGAAGGCAGCGGCGATGAAGTCGTGGGCATCCACGCCCATGCCGATGTGGTGCCGGTAACGCCGGAAAACTGGGTACTGCAGGACGGCACCCGCCTCGATCCGTTCAAGGTCACCCTGATCGGCGATCGCATGTATGGCCGCGGCACCGAGGATGACAAGAACGGCATCGTGGTGGCGCTCTACGCCATGAAGATCATCAAGGAAGAGAAGCTGCCGCTGGCCCGCAACTTCAAGCTGCTGGTGGACACCACCGAAGAGACCACGGGCGACGCCATCCCCTACTACTTCGAACGCAACCCGACGCCCAACTACAACCTGGCGCTGGATGGCGGCTACCCGGTGGTGATCGCCGAGAAAGGCTACGGCACGGTCATGGCCAGCTTCGCCAAGCGCGCCGCGCAAGGCAAAGGCGCAGAAATCACCTCGATGACCGGCGGCCTGGCCACCAACCAGATACCGTCGACTTCGGTCGCGACCCTGGTGACCGACAAGCCCGCCGAACTGGCCGCCAGCCTGCAAAAGGCCGGCACCGAATATGCCAAGCGCAACGGCGACAATTTCGAGGTCGCCGCCAAGGTCGACGGCAAGGACGTCAAGCTGACGGTCACCGGCGTGTCCGCCCACTCCTCCGAGCCCGAGTCCGGCGTCAACCCGGTGGCCGGGATGCTCGACTTCATCAATGGCCTCGACGGCAAGGTCGCGCTCAAGCACAACCAGATCACCGACGCCGCCCGCTACGCCGCCGACAACTGGGGGCTGGATTACCTGGGTGGCAAGTTGGGGATCGGTTTTGCCGATGAGTTCATGGGCCCGCTGACCACCTCCCTGACCTATGTCGGGATGGACGACAAAGCCTTCAAGCTCGCGGTCAACCTGCGCGTGCCGAAGGGCAAGTCGCCGGACGTGCTCAAGTCCGAAATCGCCGCAAAGCTGGACGCCTGGAGTAAAAAGACCAGCATCGCGCCAGCCTTCGACCTGTCGATTGCCGAACCGATGTACCGCAACCCCGAGGGCGAATGGGTCAAGGCCCTGCTCGCGGTGGCCAGCGAAAACCTCGGCATGGAACACAAGTTCGGCACCTCCGCCGGCGCCACGTCCGTGCATGAACTGCCCAACGGCGTGCAATTCGGCCTGGCCATGCCGGACGTGAAGTACACCGGTCACAACGACAACGAGTTCAAGACCACCGAGCAGTTCCTGCTGGACTTGCAGATCGTGACCGAAATGATGGGCCGCATCGGGCAATTGCCGAAACTGTGATGCCCCTTCGGACCCGCCCTTCTGGCGGGTCTACTTCCAGAACTGCAGTAAAACCCCGGAAGATCGCAGCCTGCGGCAGCTCCTACGCATTAAGCGATCCCCGTAGGAGCTGCCGCAGGCTGCGATCTCTTGATCTTTTTTACCTTCAACCAGGCGGATCAATCTGATCCAGCACCCGGTTCGCCGTGATCTGCGCCAGCATCACGCTGTTGGAAATGCCCAGCAGCGCATTGCGCTCCCCTCCCTCCAGGTGATCCACCAACTGATGGACCATCACATCAACCGACGCGAGGGTTTCGACCAGATAGACCATCAAGGTTTCGGGACTCGCCTGCGGGTCCACGGTGAACAAGGTGCCGGGTGTGCGCGGTGTGGCTTTGATATCGGCAATCGAGGGGATGTGACAATCGAGGGCGGTTTCGTTGAGCCTGGTTGAGCCGGGGTCATGTGGAGTGACCGGATCGGCGTCCGGTGGGTTTGGCGTTATCTTGAACATATTTCTGTCTCCAAAAAATGGAGCCATCACCGACTTGCGACTAAACAAGGGGGTGGCAGCTGTACGCAGGTTAGTCGACCGGGGAGACACGAAACCGGCGCGCCCGAAGGCGCCCTGCGCACAGCTACCATGAAGTGCAGGCATGAAATGACCTGACTGTCTGGATGCAAATACGCTTCGTGAAACCACCAGGCGACTAAACCCGATCACTGATGGGCAGTGACACGAATCAAGTTACCGATGGCCCCCGAGGCGCACAAGCCGGCGAATTCTGGCGTAACCGTAGGCAACGGCGCAAGGTCTTGTAGCTTGCATGAAGCAACCTTAAACACCTTTAAACAAACACTCTCCGGCGATGTTGGGTGCCATGGCGCACTTGCCCGGATTGATGAACAAACCTCATGAACCCTTGCCGATTTACCCGTCTAGTGCTCATCCGTTAGCTCGCTTACTGTTTCCCCAGCGGTCCTGCACCCAACCGATATCACTGACGTTCAGCCTGACCATCAAATGCGGAAATTTGGGGTGAAACCACGCCTCCCTTCGTGTAGGAGCAACATTGATGAATCCCCTGATCGCCCCGCTGGTGGCCTTATCCCTCATGGCCGGGGAAACCAGCGCCCAGGCCTCCAACGAGATCCGGGTCACCCATGCAGGCTCTCAGCCCTCAATCAAGGGCGCAGCAGAAAACTTCACCGGTACGGTACGGGTTGATGGCCTGTTCAAGGGTGACTCCCCGGCCCGCATCGGCGGTGGCACGGTGACCTTCGAACCCGGCGCACGCACCGCCTGGCACACCCATCCGCTGGGGCAAACGCTGATCGTCACCGCCGGCGTCGGTTATGTGCAGCAAGAGGGTGGCCCACGTCAGGAAATCCGTCCGGGTGACATCGTCTGGATCCCGCCGCAAACACGTCACTGGCATGGCGCGACGACCACCAACGCAATGACTCACATCGCCATCGCCGAAGCCGAGGACGGCAAGGCTGTCACCTGGGCGGAAAAAGTCTCGGATGCGCAGTACGAAGGTCAATCGCCCGCGCAGGGCATGTAGCTGTTTGTTGTAGATCAAACCTCACCCGAACACTGCCCGCAAGGCAGTGATGAGCAATGGATGGAGCCTTCCACGATGACCACTGACACACCGATCGCACATCGCAAGACCGGCCCCCTCCCCGCGTTGATAGCCCTGTGTCTGGGCCTAGGGTTGGTGTCGGGTGTTGCCACACAGAACGCCGAGGCATCGCAACTCATGAGCAGTACACAACCTGCGGCACAAACACTGTCGGCCCGGCAACAGGCCATTCCTCTGATCGCAGCATTCATGGCGACCAGTGACATGCCCAGGCTCAACGCTGCGTTGAACCAAGGCCTGGATGCCGGCCTGACGGTCAGCGAGACCAGGGAAATCCTGGTGCAGCTCTACGCCTATGTCGGCTTCCCCCGCAGTCTCAATGCATTGAATGAACTGATGACGGTGGTGCAAGCGCGCCAACAGCGCGGCATCCACGATGAGCCTGGACGTGAACCCAGCCGCGCCATTGCAACCGGTGAGGCGTTGCTCGCGGCAGGAACCGCCAATCAAACCCGTATTTCGGGTGGGCCGGTCAAGGGTCCGGTGTTCGATTTCGCCCCGGTCATCAACCAGTTTCTGCAAACCCATCTGTTCGGCGACATCTTCGAGCGCGACAACCTCGACTGGCAAAGCCGCGAGCTGGCGACCGTCGGCGCGCTGGCCGCAACGCCGGGGGTGGAGTCGCAGTTGCGCTCGCACATGCGGGCAAGCATGCGGGTTGGGTTGAGCGTGGAGCAATTGCGCCAGGTCATCGAGGTACTGGCCACACACGGCGATGAACAATCAGCCAAACGTGCAGGCACAGCCCTGACACAGGCACTTGCTGCCTCGGGAGGTTGAACATGTCGACTGGAAAAAACCTGCTGGGCGTCGCCCTGCTGAGCGTGCTTGCCGCCGGTGCAAGCCATGCCAATGCCGCCGCGCCCTTGGTGATTCAGGAGCAAGGCAGCTTTGCCGCCGGCGGGACGATGACCACCGCACCGGGCACGTTCAATCCGCGCAAGCCCATGGCACCAGACGGCCAGACCTACCACGGCGACCATGCCTACACCTTCTACCAGATCCCGGTCGATGCGCGAAAACTGCCCATCGTCATGTGGCACGGCGCCGGCCAGTTTTCCAAGACCTGGGAAACCACCGCGGATGGCCGCGAAGGTTTCCAGAATATCTTTCTGCGTCGCCAGTTCGGCGTGTATCTGATCGACCAGCCGCGCCGTGGCGATGCCGGGCGCAGCATGGTCGAAGCAACGGTCAAGCCTGTCCCGGACGAGCAGCTCTGGTTCAACCAGTTCCGCATCGGCCTGTGGCCCGACTATTTCGAAGGTGTGCAGGTTGCCCGGGACGCGCAAACCCGCGATCAGTTCTTCCGCGCAATGACGCCGAACATCGGGCCGTTCGACATGAACGTGGTCTCCGATGGCGTGTCGGCGGTGTTCGACAAAATCGGCCCCGGCATCCTGTTCACTCACTCGCAGGGTGGCGGGCCGGGCTGGTTGACGGCGATCAAGAACAACAAGGTCAAGGCCATCGTGGCTTTCGAGCCGGGCAGCAGCTTCGTTTTCGCGCAGGATGAAGTCCCCGCGCCGATTCCCAGCGCCTTCGACACGGTGCAAGGCGCGGCGGTGCCAATGGATCAGTTCATGGCGCTTACGCGCATTCCGATCCTGATCCTGTACGGCGACAACATCCCGGAGCAGGCCGTCGACCTGCCCGCCCAGGACAGTTGGCGCGCGCGCCTCACCATGGCCCGGCTTTGGCGCGATGCCGTCAACCGGCACGGCGGTGACGTGAGGCTGATCCATTTGCCGGAGATTGGCATCAAGGGCAATACCCACTTCCCCATGTCGGACTTGAACAACGTGCAGATCGCGGACCTGGTGTCCGGGTTCCTGACCGAAAAACATCTGGATTGACGGCTACAGAACACTTTTTCAAACACCCCCTTTCAATGCTCCGGAGACGCTTATGAGAAACACCATTGTGAAAGCCTCGCTGATGACCGCCATGGTCGGTATGTCTGCTGGCGAGGCCGGTGCCGCCGACTACAAAAAGAACCCGTTCACCCTGGCTTACGACGGTGCAATCACCAGGAACGAGCCCGGCAAGGTCAACATCCACCCGGTCAGTTACAAGCTCAATGGCCTGGACATCGCTGCCAACGTCTACACCCCGGCCAACTACGATGCGAAGAAGGTCTACCCGACGGTGGTGGTGGCGCACCCGAACGGCGGCGTCAAAGAGCAAGTCGCCGGTCTGTATGCCCAGCGACTGGCTGAACAGGGCTACATCACCATTACCGCCGATGCCGCGTATCAAGGTGCAAGTGGCGGACAGCCGCGCAGTATCGATAAGCCGGCGTACCGTATCGAGGATATTCACGGCATGGCGGACTTCATCACTCAGTATGCCGGCGTCGACGGCAAGCGCCTGGGTCTGCTCGGCATCTGCGGCGGCGGTGGTTACTCATTGGCCGCGGCGCAAACCGACAAGCGATTCAAGTCGGTGGCGACCGTGAGCATGTTCAACTCTGGCCGGGTGCGTCGCAATGGCTACAACGACTCGCAACTGGACACCATCGAGCAACGCCTGCAACAGGCTTCCGCTGCCCGCGCCCAGGAAGCGGCCGGCGGCGAGGTGCTCTACTCGGGCGATGCCAACCTCACCGACGAGCAAATCGCCAAACTGCCGTTCGAGCTGTATCGCCAGGGTTATGAGTACTACTGGAAGACGCACGCCCACCCTGACTCGACCTTCAAATACACCACGAGCAGCCTGCTGGACCTGATGCGCTTCGACGCCACCCACCAGATCGAACTGATCAATCAGCCATTGCTGATGATCGCCGGCAGCAAGGCCGACAGCCTGTACATGACCCAGGATGCGTTCCCCAAGGCCACCGGTACCAAGGACAAAGAGTTGTTCATCATCGATGGCGCAACTCACATCGAAACCTACTGGGTTCCCAAGTATGTGGACGCTGCACTCGGCAAGTTGACGCCTTTCTACGCCAGAACCTTGTGATGAGCTCGATGGGGTCGCGCATCCATGCGGAACCTGATTACATGGAATAATCCCGCGCTCTGCATGAGAGGCTTTCATCAATGTCCCGCGCCAACCTCAACGATCTGCAAGCCTTCGTGGTCATTACCCGCGAAGGCAGCTTCACTCGCGCCGCCGCACAACTGGGCGTCTCGCAGTCCGCGCTGAGCCACACCATGCGCGCGCTCGAAACCAGGCTCGGCGTTCGCCTGCTGACCCGGACCACGCGCAGCGTATCCCCTACCGAGGCCGGTCAACGGCTGTATCAGTCCATGGCGCCGCGCTTCGACGAAATCGAACTTGAACTGGCCGCGGTCAGCGAGTTTCGCGACACCCCGGCCGGCAACGTACGGATATCAGCTTCCGAACATGCGGCGAACAACATCCTTTGGCCCAAGCTGTTGAAGGTGCTGCCCGACTACCCGGACATCAAAATCGAAATCACCGTCGATTACGCCCTCTCCGATATCGTCGCGCAGCGTTACGACGCAGGCGTGCGCCTGGGAGACCAGGTGGCCAAGGACATGATCGCCGTGCCGATCGGCCCCTCGTTGCGCATCGCGGTAGTGGGGTCTCCCGAATACTTCAAACAGCGGCCAATTCCGAAAGAGCCAAGGGATTTGGCCGCACATAATTGCATCAATTTGCGCCTGCCCACCCACGGGAGCCTGATGCAATGGGATTTTGAAAAGGACGGGCACGAACTCAAGGCTCGTGTCGAAGGGCAATGGACTTTCAACAGCAGTGTGCCGATCCTGCGCGCCGCCGTCGCGGGGTGCGGCTTGGGGTTTCTGCCAGAAGATATGGTCGCCAGGGAGCTTGCCGACGGTAGCCTTGTGCGGGTACTCGAAGACTGGTGCCAGCCTTTTGCCGGTTACCACCTTTACTACCCCAATCGCCGTGAGCATTCTTCAGCGTTTGGCGTAGTGGTGGACGCACTGCGTTACAAGCACTGAGTCGTCACATGCGGAATAGGCGGCTCCGTTGCTTCGCGTCATCCCGTCTCCCCCTCCCGGTAGTCTGAATCTCCCAGCCCGCCTGGGAGTATCGGCCGATGTATATCGTCCGGCGTTTATCCATAGTTGTGGCATGTACCAGAAAAAGGTCCACGGTCAGGCCTTGGTGTCTGCAACTGCTTTGGAGAAAATCATGGCTACTATCAAAAAAAATCTATCGTCAACGAACGATCCGATCGCTCTATTTACCCAGCCCCTCACCACTGACCTCAATAGCTCATTGGTGACAACATCGATTACCGCCAGCACTTTGGGCGTCGTGGCGACCGGCGAGAGCGTTACGCTGGACGAAACGGCGGGGTTGCAGAACAGCACCGCCACGCCAACCCCCGCGGGGGACGCTGACGACAACGACATTCTGCTGGCGTCCCTGCCCACGACCTTCACTACCCGTTTATCCGCACTGGGGGCCGGAACCGCAACGGGTGCGGCCTTGAGCGGCTATACCGGTGCCGCCGACAACAGCGGCAGCGATGCATTCACCATCACCGCCGCGCCCGGCGCAAGCATTACCGATATCAGCTTCACCGACAGCTCAGGCGCACCGCTCGATGGCCTGGACAGCGGACTCGATACCCTCGATGGCACCAGCATCCTTCTCTATACCGATACGAACGACAACAACATCGTTCTGGGTCGAGCCGGGGGCCCGGCCGGCGCGATCGTGTTTGCGGCCTACATTGAAGAAACCGGTTCGCCGGTCACGGGCGGCAAGCTCTGGACCGTGGAATACCAGCCGCTCAAGCATCCCGATGTGACGAACGCCGATGATTCGCTCAATCTGCTGGACAAGGTTTTCATCGGAACCAGTGAGGACCTGGAGTTCAGCCTGGCCAATGCGCCCTCCGGTCAGAACCTGTTCCTGATGTTCACGAAGGCAAACCCGAACGTTATCGATGACGGTGGTGTGTTGCGGATCACCGATCCCACGATCATCGCCACCGGCAAGGACCCCGCAGACCAGTCAAGCGGCGTCAACATAAACACTGGTGACACGATCAATACCAGCCAGGCGGGCGGCCCGACCACCTTCGGCACCAACAACCAGATGATTGTGGAGCAAGAGGGCATCCGCTTTTCGTTCGTCACCGGTGCCAGGCAGGATGTGACCGTTCCCAACCTGGACCAGAACGAAGCCGACCTTGAAGCCAACGTCGACTTTACCGACGTCTTCAATACGAAATCGGCCAATTTCGACGTGGTGCAATTGCAAAGCGGCAAGAGCGCCGTGGTAAGGGTCAGCGCATTCAGCACCGCTGCTGAACCTGGTGTGAATTTCATCAATGGGTATGCCAATGATGCGACGGTGGCCATCACCAATGTCCGCGTCGTCAACAATAGCACCGGGCTGGTGATCGAGAATTCAGACGGTTCGGTGAATGATCCGGCCATCACCATCAGCTTTACCGCTGCAGGCGTTGCAACCATCACCGGCGTTAAAGCCGGCTACCAGATTGAATACACCACAGCGTCGGATCACAACCGCGTGCTCGTGGAGAACGGGGCCGCCGTCAATGCCAAGGGCAATGACCACGCCGACTTTGATATCGGTGGTTTCACGCTGGTAAAAGCCTCTGTTACGACCACTGAAATCGGCTCCCGGATGGTCTTCGAAGACGACGGACCGAGCATCACCACCACCGGCACGGAGCCGACGCTGACGGTGGACGAAACGGTACTGACGACCGACGCCACCCAGAGCTTCGCCGCCAACTTCAATTCGGCATTTGGCGCCGATGGTGCCGGCACCCTGACCTATGCGCTGGGCGTGGTGACCGGGGCTTCCGGGCTGATCGACACGGCCTCGGGCGAGGCGGTGAACCTGTCGCTCAATGGCAGCGTGGTGGAAGGCCGCACTGCCACGGGCAACCTGCTGGTGTTCACGGTCAGCGTGGCCGCCAATGGCAACGTCACGCTCGACCAGATCCGCGCCGTGGTGCATGCCGACGCCACCAATCCCGATGACTCGACGAGCCTGACCTCGGACAACCTGGTAACGCTGACGGCGACCATCACCGACGGGGACGGCGACAGCGCCCTGGCGACCCTCAACATCGGGCAGAACCTGGTGTTCAAGGACGACGGCCCGAGCATCACCACCACCGGCGTGGAGCCGACGCTGACAGTGGATGAAACGGTACTGGCGACCGACGCCACCCAGAGCTTTGCCGCCAACTTCAATTCGGCATTTGGCGCCGATGGTGCCGGCACCCTGACCTATGCGCTGGGCGTGGTAGCCGGGGCTTCCGGGTTGATCGACACGGCCTCGGGCCAGGCGGTGAACCTGTCACTCAATGGCACGGTGGTCGAAGGGCGTACGGCCCTCAGCGACCTGCTGGTGTTCACGGTCAGCGTGGCCGCCAATGGCAACGTCACGCTCGACCAGATCCGCGCCGTGGTGCATCCCGACGCCACCAATCCCGATGACTCGACGAGCCTGACCTCGGACAACCTGGTGACGCTGACCGCGACCATCACCGACAAGGAGGGCGACAGTGCCTTGGCGACCCTCAACATCGGGCAGAACCTGGTGTTCAAGGACGACGGACCGAGCATCACCACCACCGGTGTGGAGCCGACGCTGACGGTGGACGAGACGGTACTGGCGACCAACGATACCCAGAGCTTCGCTGCCAACTTCAATTCGGCGTTTGGCGCCGATGGGGCCGGCACCCTGACCTACGCGCTGGGCGTGGTGGCCGGGGCCTCCGGGTTGATCGACACGGCCTCGGGCCAGGCGGTGAACCTGTCGCTCAACGGCACCGTGGTCGAAGGGCGTACAGCCCTCAATAACCTGCTGGTGTTCACGGTCAGCGTCGCCACCAATGGCAGCGTCACGCTCGACCAGGCCCGCGCCGTGGTGCATGCCGACCCAAGCAATCCCGATGATTCGAGGAGTTTGACCTCGGACAACCTGGTGACGCTGACCGCGATCAAGACCGACGCAGACGGCGACAGCGCCCTGGCAACCCTGAACATCGGGCAGAACCTGGTGTTCAAGGATGACGGTCCGCCACTCAGTTTCGGCAACCTGATCGGGACCGGTAGCGTCCTGGCGCAATCCGGATTCTGGAATATGGCGACGGGAGCCGACGGGCTGGGTGCGGCCGGTCTGGACATCTCGTTGGTCAATGATCAGTTCACCCTCGTCAGGCCCGACAACACGACCACGACCGGGACCGGCACGCTCACCGAGCAGACGCCATCACCGGACGCCAATGGCGCGTACCAGTTCACGGGAACCTTGACCGGTGATTTCGACAACAACGCTGCAACGGCAAATACTACCGTCGACTACACGTTGACCGCCTATGCCGATGGTCACTATGCACTGGATCTGGTGCAGGGCTTCAGTTCGACGATCGTGCTCAGCAGTGCCGACGGCTCGCTCGCTGCCGGCGGCCCGGATCCGGTGCGCACCTTGTTGATTCCTCAGACGAATGACCCGGCTATTCCTTCGACATCCGAGGAGATCGTGTTCTTTTCCGCGAAGGCGCTGGCCTCGACCGCGGACATCCTCAGCGGCATCGGGCTCGGAGCCCCCGACCCCACCGAAGCCGCGCTACAGACCAACCCCCTGCCGTCGTACATCGACCCTGCATCCATGAACGTCAGCACGTCCGGCATCGGCGTCGGCAACAACGTCTTCCAGGGCGATAACCTGGCGGCCATCAGCGCCGCCGATGAAAGCTTCGTGATCAATCCAGAGACCCTGCTGACGGGCATGAAGGTCTTCATCGACAACTCCGTGGCGGGTTACAACACGGCGACCGAAGACCTGTACTACAGGATCTACTACGCCGATGGCACGTTTTCGGACCGCGTCGAGGTGAACACCCTGACGCCGGAGGCTGGCGGACAGGTGTCCTTCCTCGTCGAGAAGGCGGGTGCGTCACTGATCGACGCCGTTCAGCTGACGATGGGCCGGGGCGATATCAAGATCCCGGTGATCCAGTTCATTCAGCAGAGCGAGAGTCTGGCCAGCGATGTCCAGCTGGCGTTCAGCGCGACGCTGACGGACAAGGATGGGGACTCGGCGACCAGTACATTTGACGCCAACCTGTTCGCCAACGACCCGGCCAACGCCCCCTTCGACTTCACACTGGTGGGCACGATCGGTGAGCAGGATGCGTTCAACATCGATCTGTCAGTCAATGAAAACCTGTACCAGGTCACCGGCTTCGATACGGGTTCAGGCGTGCAAGACAAGCTGGTGCTCAACGGCGACCCGAACGCCGTTGTCCAATCGATCGATAACACCGGTGCAGACGGCGTCGTGACGGTTGCCGAGACTGGCGGACAAACAACGACCATCACCGTGGTCGGGGCCCATGTCGAGAGTACCGATATCTTTTTTGGCAGTGCTTGAGGCTTTGCGCGTGAACAGATGCGAGGGAGGCCTAGGAAACCACCCTCGCATTCTTTTTGCGGTCCGATACGAGATTCGCATGATCGCATCCGCTAACGCAGTTGCCGTGGTGTTGCGTTCACACTGGCCCGGCTTGTACAGGGCACATCGAGCATCGAATCTGCGGCGCCGGCCCGATGGTCTGGAACAAAACGTTCAACAACCCTGATTGCCCGGCCATAGCGTCCGCGAAATACATACGACCCCATCGAATAACAATCGGGCAGTTCTCATCAGGCCGCAACTCAGCAAACGATCATTGTCCAGACGCAACTCTACGGTGAACTCTCCCGTTGGGTGTTCAACCGAGAGTTGCTTGATTTCGCCGTCAACGACACTCGCCACCCTCGCCGCCACACTGCCCTCGATCAGGCAGGCAACAGCCACACTGACCGCTCCGAACACGCCGATGCTGGTGTGGCATCGGTGCGGAATGAACGTCCGCGTGCTGAGTGCCCCGCCCGCTTGTGCCGGTGCAATCAGGCACATCTTGGGCACATTGCGCTGGCTCACGTCGCCCAGGTTCATGCGCGGGCCGGCTTGCAGGCGGATCGATTCGAGGCGGGCCTTCAACTCAGTATCGGCATCCAGTTGTGCCGGACTCTCATCGCCGCCCAGACCGAGGTCTTCGGCCCGGATCAGCACCACGGGCATGCCGTTGTCGACGCAGGTGACTTCAACGCCATCGAACAGATCCACAACGTTGCCGGTGGGTAGCAATGCTCCGCAACTGGAGCCGGCGACGTCCTCGAACGCCACGATCAACGGCGCTGCGTATCCTGGCACTCCGTCTATCCGCGAGTCGCCCGAATAGCTGACAGCGCCATGCGGTGTCGGTACATGAGCAATCGCGATTTGCCCGGTGTTCTCCATGAAAATGCGCACCGGGGTAACATCACCCGTCACGGTCACCAGTGCGCGCTCAATAGCGAACGGCCCGACACCGGCGAGAATGTTGCCGCAGTTCTGGCCATAGTCGACCCGCGGCTCATCGACCAGTACCTGGGCGAACAGGTAGTCGACATCGGCGTCGGTGCGTGTGGAGGGTTTGATGATCGCCACCTTGCTGGACAGCGAGTCGCCGCCACCGATGCCATCGATCTGCCGCGCATCCGGCGAGCCCATGACCGCCAGCAGCACGCGGTCGCGAAGCGTTTGCTGTTCAGGCAAGTCGCTGGCCAGGAAGTACGCGCCTTTCGAGGTCCCGCCGCGCATCAAGAGGCAAGGAATACGTGTCTGGCCCATGCTCAGTCTCCGAGCTCATCGAGGCTGTCGACGTAGCGCAGGCCCTTTTCCGCGAGCCGTTGGCGCATGTTGTAGATGTCCAGCCCCAATTCGCCCTTGGCCAGGCGCAAGGCCTTCTGCTCCTCCAGGTCGGCCCGTGCGCGACTGGCTTCGACCACCTGTGCAACTTCGCCGCGACGCACGATGACCACGCCATCGTCATCGGCTACCACCACGTCGCCCGGGTTGACCAATTGACCGCCACACACCAGCGGCAGGTTGACCGAACCGAGGGTCTCCTTGATGGTGCCTTGGGCGCTGATGGCGCGGGACCAGACCGGGAAGCCCATCTCGCGCAGGGTGTGGGTATCGCGCACGCCGGCGTCGATCACCAGGGCACGTACGCCATGGGCCTTGAGCGAAGTGGCAAGCAGGTCGCCGAAGTAACCGTCGGTGCACGGCGAGCTGGGGGCAACCACCAGGATATCGCCGGGGCGGCACTGCTCCACCGCCACATGGAACATCCAGTTATCACCCGGTGCAACCAGCACCGTGACCACCGAACCGCTGACGACCGACCCTCGTTGAATCGGTGTGATCGCAGACGTCAGCAGGCCTTTTCGCCCCTGGGACTCGTGGATGGTCGCGACACCGAAGCGCCCCAGTTCATCGACCAGGGCCTGCTCGGCCCTGGGGATGTTGCGCACGACGACGCCGGTCTTTCCGATCAGCTCGCTCATGCCAGGTTCTCCGTGACGCGGGGGAAGATACTTTGGTAGCCCTCGCCATAAATGATGTCGCGGCTGGAGGTGATGCCGACGTTGCGCTTGGCCTGCACACCGCGCTGCAGGGCGACGCGCGTGTAGTACTCCCAGAGGTGTTCCTGACCGGCCATGCACTGGATGGCCGCATACTTCCTGTCCCAGACCGAAGTGATGTCCAGCAACACATCGGGGCGCCATTCGCATTGCTCGGGCTGGTGCGGCTCGAAGCTGTAGACCGGCGGCGCACCGACAATTTTCTCCCCCGGCCTGTAGCCTTCGGCCTGGGCGATGATGCGCGCCTCTTGCGTCAGGTTCATGGCCAACGGGTGATCGTAGTTGTAAGGGTCTTTCTGCGAGTGGCTGAGGACGAACTCGGGCTGGACGCGACGAAACACATCCGCCAGGCGAAACAGGGTTTCCTTGTCGGCACGCATCGGGTAGTCGCCGATGTCGAAGAACTCGACGCTGGCCCCCAGGATATCTGCGGCGGCCTGGGCCTCTTCACGCCGCGCGGCTTTGACTTTTTCTTCGCTCATCTGGCCCTTTCGCCACAGCTTGGCGGACTCACCGCGCTCACCGAAGGACAGGCAGACGATGTGCACGGCATAACCCTGTTGCGTATGCAGCGCGATGGCACCGCCCGCGCGCCAGACGAAATCGGCAGAGTGGGCGCTGACGACCAGCGCGTTTTTCGGTGACTCGATCATTGCGGATTCTCCTCCTGCGTTTCGAACGAGGATCGCATCGCGACCCGCCCCAGGAGTAATGCATTGAAGTGTTTGAGGTATGCGTTTTTTTTATTGCCATCCGGAAATGGTAGCTGCATAGTCCAGCTCAAATGCCCCTTTGCAGAGCCCGTGCCCCATGGAATCCACTGAACTGCCCAGCCTGATGCACGTGCGCGCCTTCGTCCGGGTGGCCGATCACGGGAGTGTTTCCAGGGCCTCCGTGGCGCTGTTTCGCGCTCAATCCGTGGTGACCCGGTCGATCTCCGAGCTGGAGGCACGGCTCGATGTGCCATTGTTCGAACGCCACGCCAACGGCATGCGCTTGACCGATTTCGGCGATCGCCTGCTGCCTCGGGCACGTCGGGTGCTGGCCGAGCTGGACAGTGTGCCGCGACTGCTCGATGGCGCGGATAAACGTGCGGTCGAACCGCTGTATCTGTTCCAGACCCGGCGCCTGCAAGTGTTCGTCAAACTCTGCGAAACCCGCCACATGCAGACCGTCGCCAGCCTGCTCGGCCTGAGCCAGCCGGCCATCAGTTCGACCATCAAGGTGATGGAAAGCCGCTGCGGCCAACCGCTGTTCGAACGCACGCCTCGCGGGTTGCAGCCAACCCGCGCCAGCCATGAAATCCTCTTTCCGATCCGCCGGGCGCTGAACGAGTTGCGCCATATCGAGACCGACATCACCGCTCTGCGCGGCACCTTGCAAGGTGTGGTGCAGGTCGGCGCCCTGCCCCTGGGCCGCACCCGAATATTGCCCGAAGCCATGGTGCGCATGATGGCCGAACACCCGGGCATCCAGGTGATCACCAACGAAAGTCCGTTTGATCTACTGGCGACAGAGCTGCGTGCCGGTGATGTCGATTTCGTCTTTGGTGCCTTGCGCCCGGAGGCCTACGCCAGCGACCTGGTCGGCGAAGCGCTGCTCACGGAAGACATGGTGGTGTTGGCGCGGCGCGGTCACCCGCTCTGTTCGACAGCCGTGCCGCACGATGAACTGGGCGTCGCCCGGTGGGTGCTGCCTCGCGCCGGCTCGCCCGCCCGGCAAATGCTCGATGAGTGTTTCACCCGGTTCGGCATTGCGCCGCCCCGGCCTGTCGTAGAAAGCGGCGACATGGCAATCATCCGCGGCCTGTTGTTGCGTTCAGACATGCTCGCCGCCGTGTCCGCCCATCAACTGGAACAGGAGATCGCCTCGGGCGAGCTGTGCATCCTGCCCCTGGAGCTGAACCAGACCACCCGGGCTATCGGTCTGACTTATCGCAATGGCTGCCTGCACTCCCCGGTGGCCCTGGCCCTGATGGACATGATTCGCCGGGTGATCCGCGAACAGGCAGCCCCGTAGGAGCTGCCGCAGGCTGCGATCGTTTGATCTGCGCTTACAACAAGCTGATCGGATAGCTGACGATCACCCGGTTCTCATCGAACTCATTGGTGCTGAAGCTCTTGCGAATACTCGAGTTGCGCCATTTGAGGTTGAGGCTTTTCAGCGGACCGCTCTGCACCGTGTAGGCCAGTTCCGATTCGCGACCCCACTCCGTGCCGTCGGTGATGGTCCCGGTGTGCACGTTATCGCCGCTGATGTAGCGGTTCATCAGGGTCAGGCCGGGGACGCCAAGGGCGACGAAGTTGTAGTCGTGGCGCACTTGCCAGGATTTCTCCCGGGCATTGTCGTAGCTGCTGTTGTAGCTGTCGTTGGCCAGGGTGCCGCCGCTGGTGCCGTTGACGCGCATCCAGACATCGTCGCCACTGAGTTTCTGCAGGCCCACATAGAAAGTGTTGCCGCCGTATTTGGCCGAAAGCAAGGCAAACGCGGTTTTGTTGTCGAGGTCGCCGGCCAGGGCACTGCCGTCGTCCTTGCCGATGAAGTAGCCGAGGTTGGCGCCCAGGGTCCAGTCGCCGATGGGCTGGCTGTGGCTCAGGTTGAAATACTGCTGCTGGTAAATGTCGCTGAGTTCCGCGTACCAGACACCGACCTGGGTGCGTTTTTCGTTAAAGGCATATTCGCCGCCACCGAAGTTGAAACGGTCCGAGGTGAACGCCGCTTTGCCGTTCATGAACATGTCTTCCATGCTCGCATCGTTACGCGGACTGTTCTGGCGGAACTGGCCACCGTAGAGCGTCAGGCCGCTGATTTCGGTGGAGGTCACCTGAGCGCCCTGGAAGGTCTGCGGCAACGAACGACCGTCGTCGGAACGCAGGATCGGCAGCACCGGCATCCACTCCCCGACCTTCAGTTCGGTCTTGCTCGCTTTCATTTTCCCGGCCACCGCCAGGCGACCGAAATCATCGGCGGGACGCCCATCGCCATGGATCGGCAACAGCTGCGTGCCGCCGGTGCCCTTGCCGCCATCGAGCTTGACCGAGTAGAGCCCCAGCGCATCCACCCCGAAGCCCACCGGGCCTTGGGTAAAGCCGGAGCGGAAGTCGAGAATGAAGTTCTGGGTCCACTCCTCGGCCTTGCTTTGCGGATAGGCCGGGTTGGTGAAGTTGCGGTTGATGTAGAAGTTGCGCAGGTTCAGGTTGGCGCTGGCATCTTCAATGAAGCCGGCAGCGGACGCCTGCAGCGGTAGTGCGCAGATAGCTGCCAACGAACAGACGATTCGATGATTAACGGCGGTTTTCATTGTTATTGTTTTCCGGTTTTTTGGGTAAAGGAATGCCCTGCGCCCGCAATCACCGGGCACAGCAGGATCAAGAAGAAAAAGAATGGATAGCGGCCCGGAACGAGCCGCCGCACTAACCGCCGGTGATCAGCGCGGGCCTTTGCCCGCCACCGAGTAGAGCACCTGCTGGTTCCGGGTTTTCATGAACTCCTCCAGGCTCTGTCCACGCATGGCGGCGTAGACCTGCAAGTTCGGAATCCCGAGTACCGCCGCGAGTTTCTCCAGCACAAAGAAGATCGCGCCGTACTGGATCAGCCCGCGCCAGTCACGGCGGCGCAACAGATCGCGTTCCTCTTCGCTAAGGCCGCCTTCATCGAACAACGCTTGCGACGCTTCGAGAAACCGCTGGCGCCATTGCGGCTCGATCATGCGATGCAGGAACTTGTTCAGGCGATAACCCTTGGCGCTGCGCTCCAGGGTGAACGGATAGGTGCCCTCGATTTTTTCGATGCCGGCCAACTGGTGCTGCATATGCTGCAAGTGGCGTGCGTTGACGTCGGCAGGCAGCTGCCGATCCTGGTTTTCCAGCAACAGGGTCGCGATACCGGTCATCGATGGCAGGTAATAGTCCTGATGCAGATTCTTCACCGTGGCCGACAACGCGCCGCGCATGATCAACCAGGTGATGACCTCCGAGCCTTCCATCCCGCCAAGAGTGGCGTACTCGGCGTGGGTCAGCTCGGTCAGGCGCAGCGGGTCATTGACCAGCAGATCGATGAACTGCTCATCCCATTGCGGGTTGTTGAAGCCGCAGCGCTCGCCGTGCACCTGATGGGACACACCGCCGGTGGCGACAATGGCCACCTTCAAGTCTTCGGGATAGCTTTCAATCGCGCGACGCAGGGCCTGGCCCAATTTATAGCAGCGCAACGCACTGGGGATCGGGAACTGCAACACCCCCACCTGCAGAGGCACGATTTGCACCGGCCACGCCGGATCACAGGGCAACAGCGCCGACATCGGCGAGAAAAACCCGTGGTCCAGCGGCTTGTCGCGGAAGAAACTCATGTCGAACTCATCGGCCATCAGGCTTTGCCCAATGTGTCGCGACAGCGCGGCGTGCCCACCCACTGCGGGCAGCGAGCGTGGATTGCCGCCTTCGTCGGCGACCTCGTAACGCTCATCGACGCCCAGGGAGAACGCACCATAGTGGTCGAAGAAGAACGACGTCACATGGTCGTTGAAGATGTAGAACAGCACATCCGGCTGTTGCTCCTTCAACCACACCTTGATCGGTTCGAAGCCTTCGAAAATCGGCGCCCACGCCGCTTCATTCTGTTTATCGTGATCGACGGCGAAGCCGATGGTAGGTGTATGGGATACAGCGAGGCCACCGATGATGCGTGCCATGACGAGTTCCTGTGTTCGAAAAAGATTATTGCGCCAGCAGGGCCCGGTTGACCCGACGCCGTGCATGACCGTTGGCCAGGATCGCCAGTGCGGCGATGAAGGCAGGCACGCTCAACAGGGCGAACAGCAACGGCAGGCCCAACCCGAGACTGAGCACCGCACCACCGATGAGAGAGCCAAAGATACCGCCGAAACGACCGATGCCGAGCATCCAGCTCACGCCCGTTGCACGGAAATCCGTCGGGTAATAACCCGGGGCAAACGCGTTGAGGCCCGTCTGCGCGCCGCTCATGCAGAAACCGGCGGCGATCACGCCAAGCGCCAGCAGGCTCGACTCCAGGCTAAAAGCCCCCAGCAGCAGAATGAACACGCCACCTAACGCATAGGAGGTGGCGATCACGCCGTTCGGATTGCGTCGGTCCATGATCCAGCCCACCACGATCGCCCCGACTGTCCCGCCGATCTGGAACAGGCCGGTGATGGTGGCCGCCCGTTCGATGGACAGACCGCCTTCACGCAACAGGGTCGGCATCCAGCCCATGGTCAGGTAGATCACCAGCAGGCCCATGAAATAGGTCAGCCAGAGCGCCAGGGTTCCGGCCCGATAACGCTCGGTGAACAGCATGCGCACCGGCGCCTTGTGCTGGGCCTGGGGTTCGGCAAGGGTGAAGTTTGTGGCGGCCGTGAATTTGCCCCCAAGCTTGTTCAGTACTTTGGCGATCTGCGCGGCAGGTGCATTGCGCGCTGCCAGGAAACGTGCGGATTCAGGCAGAAACAACCAGAGGAAAGGCAACAACACCATTGGCAGAATCCCGCCGGCCAGCAACACCGATTTCCAGCCATACAGGGGAATCAACCAGGCTGCCAATAAGCCGCCCAGCCCCGATCCCATGTTGAAGCCGGTAAACATGATGGTGATGAACAGCGAGCGATTGCGCTCCGGCAGGTATTCGGCCAGCAGTGTGGTGGTGTTGGGCATCGCGGCGCCCAGTGCCACACCGGTCAATAGCCGCAAGGCCGCCAGCTCATAAGGGTTACGCGCAAACGCACACGCCAGGCTCAACACGCTGAACCCCGTCACCGCCAACAACAGTACTTTCTTGCGCCCCACACGGTCAGCGTAAGGGCCAGCGGTCAGGGCACCGATGGCCAGGCCGACCATCCCGGCACTCATGACCGGACCAAACGCCGCTTTGGACAGCCCCCACTCCTGAATCAGTGAAGGCGCGATAAAGCCCATGACCGCCACATCCAGCCCATCGAATAAAACAATAAAGAAACACAGGCTCATGATGAGCCACTGGTACCCGGCAACCGGTCGGTTGTCGATCCACGCCTTGATGTCGACTGTCTCGTGACTCATGTTTTCACCTTCTTGTTTTTGTAGAGATACCGAACGGCCTGAAGATCGGTGCAGGCCAGAGACTGCCCGACAGCCGAACGCTGGCCGTGACTTTAAAGCCGCAGCTGTCTGCGCCGCCTCTGGGAAATCCTTAAGCGGGTATCTGTTTTTCTTATCTGGTGATTTTCAGCGCGTCATTGCGCGGCCAAACGGCGTGGCTTCAAGGCTTAGGTCATTGCCGAATGCACACGAACTGCCATCTCGACTGGCAATCTCGCTTGCCTCACAACCTCAAGGTGGAGGCGTTCACTGCCGGAAACTGTATAGGGGGCACGGACTGGCCATTCGTGCGCGTGCATCAACACACGGAGTTGGGCACCATTTCGAGAAACTTCGGCGAGAGGTGAAATGCGTCGCCCCTCAAGGTGACGGTAGATAGCCCATCACACGTGACTCGCCCATCAGCAGCGGACGATTCAGTTCCGCGCAAGCGCGCAGGTACTCGGCCACCAGGGTGACCCGCTTCAGCTTGCGCAGGTCCTCGCTGTAATACATCCAGAACTGCCGCGTGACCTCCACTTCACCCGGCAGCACTTCGCACAGGCGGGGATCGGGGCCGGCGAGGAAGCAAGGCAGGATGGCCAGCGCCCGCCCTTCCAGGGCTGCGTGGTAATGGGCGACCACGCTGGTGCTGCGCAGGCGGCTGTTGGCGCCGGGCATCAGGTCGTTCAGGTAGAGCAGCTTGAAGCTGAAGGCCAGGTCCTCGACATAGGTTACGAACGAGTGGCCGGCCAGGTCCTCGCGACAGCCGATCGGCGGATGATTGGCCAGGTACTCCGGCGTCGCATACAGGCGCAGGCGGTAGTCGCACAATCGCGAGCACACATAGGGACCGCGCTCGGGGCGTTCCAGGGTGATGGCGATGTCCGCCTCGCGCCGTGACAGGTTGATGAAATGCGGGACCGGCAAAATGTCCACCGAAATATTCGGATAGTGCTCGAGGAAGTGACTCATCTGCGCAGTGATGAAACAGGTCCCGAAGGCTTCGGTACAGCCGATGCGCAGATGCCCGGAGAGCCCCCCCGTGGTGCCGAAAACCTGCTCGCAGGCTACCAGCAGCGTACTTTCCAGGGATTCGGCGTGGCCGACCAGACGCTGCCCCTCCACGGTCAGGACAAAACCGGAAGTCCGCGATTTCTCGAACAGCAGGGCGCCCAGGCACTGCTCCAGGGCGCGGATGCGCCGTGACACCGTGGTGTAGTCCACTCCCAGGCGGCGGGCCGCACCGCTGGCGGTGCGAGCACGGGCAACTTCGAGGAAGAAGCGCAAGTCGTCCCAGTTCAGTGGGGGCTGCGTTGTGCGTTTTTGCATATCCATCGGGCTTTTCTGCCAATACATATGGGAAATATGCACTTATATACTCGCATCTCACCCAGCTTGGCCAGCGTCGTTTTCGGGCCAGGAAAGCCCCCCACCCCAATAATAAATATCGAGGGCTGACAGCATGAACGCATGGATAAAAACCGGCTTTCACGCCGGACACAAGCAGCTGCGCAACAGCGCAATCGCGGCCACGATTCTCGTCTGCCGTGGGCCCGCCCTCCTGCACCGCCCTCTCTGCACCGCAAGGTCAACCGGGCGGCAATAACTCCAGCACATCAGCATTCAGGCGGCGTCCCGCATCGGGTCGCTGCCCGGGTACCCGTACGCCCCTCAAAAGGCCGAACAACAAAAACAACTAGAAATGCGGAGCCTCACCATGACGACCGACCATCCGAACCACGTCCTGACCTGTGCACTGGTCAGGGCCAACCCAAAGTTCCAGCGCCTGGCGCGCCAGCGTGCACTGCTGGCCTGGTCACTGAGCGGCGCGGTACTGGCCATCTACTACAGCTTCATCATGGTGGTGGCTTTCGCCCCTGCCTGGCTGCACCTGCCGCTGTACGACGGCAGTCACCTCAGCCTCGGCATGCCAATCGGCGTGACGATCATCCTGTTGTCCTGGCTACTCACCGCCTGGTACGTGCACAGCGCCAACACCCGCTTCGACGTACTCAGTTCGCAGATCCTGCAGGAGTCCCGCGCATGAAACGCCTGTCCGCCCTGCTCGCCCTCAGCCCTGTACTGGCCCATGCCGAGCCCATCATTGCGCAGAAGCAACCACTCAACTTGCACGCCATCGGCATGTTTTTCGTCTTCGTCCTGGCCACCCTGCTGATCACCTGGTGGGCGGCACGACGCACCCGTTCCGCCGCCGATTTCTATAGCGCCGGTGGCGGTATCACCGGCTTCCAGAATGGCCTGGCCATCGCCGGTGACTACATGTCGGCGGCCACTCTGCTGGGCCTGTCGAGCCTGGTATTCGCCAAGGGCTACGACGGTTTCGTCTACATCATCGGCTTCTTCGTCGGCTGGCCCATCGTCACCTTCCTGATGGCCGAGCGCTTGCGCAACCTGGGGCGCTACACCTTCGCCGACATCGTCTCCTACCGCCTCGATCAAACCCGCGTGCGCAGCTTCGCCGCCCTCGGATCGCTGACCGTGGTCTGCTGCTATCTGGTGGTGCAAATGGTCGGCGCCGGTCAACTGATCAAACTGCTGTTCGGTCTCGACTACCGCACGGCGGTGGTGGTAGTCGGACTGTTGATGCTGGTCTACGTGATCTTCGGCGGCATGCTCGCCACCACATGGGTACAGATCACCAAGGCGGTCCTGCTCCTGGCGGGCGGCACCACCCTGGTGCTGATGGCCCTGAGTCGCTTCGACTTCAGCTTCGAGAACCTGGCCGCCCAGGCGGTGGCCGCGCATGCCAGCGGCGTGCAGATCATGGGCCCGGGCACCTTGCTGGCCGACCCGATCAACGCGGTGTCCCTATCCCTTGGACTGGTCTTCGGCATTGCCGGCCTGCCGCACATCCTGATGCGCTTCTTCACTGTGCCCAATGCCAAGGAGGCGCGTAAATCCGTACTGTTCGCCACGGTGTTCATCGGTTTCTTCTTCCTGGTGGTCTGCGTCCTGGGCTATACCGCCATCGTCATCGTCGGCACGGATCCTCAGTTCTACGTCGATGGCAAGATCGGCGGGGCCATGATTGGCGGCGGCAATATGGTGGCCATGCACCTGGCGAAGGCGGTGGGCGGCAACCTGTTTCTCGGTTTCCTCTCTGCCGTGGCTTTCGCCACCATTCTCGCCGTGGTGGCCGGCCTGGCCCTGGCCGGTGCCTCGGCCATCTCCCATGACCTTTACGCGTCGGTATTGAAGAAGGGCTGCGCCGACGAGAAGAAGGAAATGCGCGTGTCGCGCATCGCCACCATCTGCCTGGGCATCGTTGCGATTGCCCTCGGCATTCTGTTCGAGGGCCAGAACATCGCCTTCCTGGTCGGCCTGACGTTCGGCATCGCCGCCTCGGCGAATTTCCCGGTACTGATCATGGCCATGTACTGGGGCGGCCTGACCACCCGCGGCGCCCTCTATGGCGGCCTGACCGGCCTGATCAGCGCACTGGCCCTGGTGATCGGTTCGCCGTCGGTGTGGGTCGGTGTACTGGGGCATGCCCAGGCGCTCTTCCCTTACGACCAGCCAGCGCTGTTCTCCATGCCACTGGCCTTCCTGGTCATAGTGGTCGCTTCCAGGCTGGACCGCAGCGAACGCGCCGACCGCGAACGCGCCGCCTATGCCGACCAGTTCGTCCGTGCCCAGACCGGCCTTGGAGCTGCCATGGCCAGCAGTCACTGACGCTGCTTTTTCCGGGGCTGACACCCCGAGCGCGAGTCCGCTCCTTTGCTTCGCGCTTTTTTACGCCCGACCTGCGCCGCTCGGCGCAGGACACCCCAAAAGCGCCCTTCCCTCGCCAACTCCAAACGGCGCGGGAGCGGCTCGTCGACAACAAAAACAACAAAAGGCAACCCATGAAACCCACCACCCTCACCCTGTTCCTGGCCGGCACCGGTCTCGCCGCACAGGCTCACGCCGACTTCTTCGCAGACAGCACGGCCAGGCTGGAAACGCGCAACTTCTACTTCAACCGCGACTTCCGCCAGGCAAATGCCGCCCAGTCCAAGCAAGAAGAATGGGCCCAGGGTTTCCTGCTGCGCTACGAATCCGGTTATACCGACGGCATGATCGGCGTCGGTGTCGATGCCCTTGGCCAGCTCGGCGTCAAGCTCGACTCCAGTCCCGATCGCTCCGGCTCCGGCCTGCTCAAACGCGATAACGAGCCGCCCAAGCGTGCCAAGGACGAGTATGGCGAACTGGGCCTGACGGCCAAGTTCAAAGCGTCCAACAGCGTGCTCAAGCTCGGCACCCTGACCCCGAAGTTGCCGGTACTGCTGGCCAATGACTCGCGCCTGCTGCCACAAACATTTCGCGGTGGCCAGTTGAACGTCCAGGAGATCAAAGGCCTGAGCGTCGATGCCGGGCGCGTGGATCGGGTCAACCAGCGCGACTCCTCAAACTACGAAAAAATGTCGATCACCACCACCGGCGCCAAGGGCATTGTCAGTGGCCAGGCCCGCAGCGACGCCTTCAATTTCGCCGGCCTTGCCTACCAGTGGAGCGACCGGCTGAACACCGGCTACAACTATGGCGGCCTGGACGACTTCTACCACCAGCACCAGTTCAGTCTGGTCCACGTGCTGCCGCTGGGCGCAGGCCAGACGCTCAAGAGCGACCTGCGCTACGCCCGCTCCACCGACGACGGCAACAGCAACATCGACAACAACGCCTTTGGCGCCATGTTCACCTATTCCCTCGGCGGCCATGCCTTGGGTCTGGGCTACCAACGCATGAGCGGCGACACCGGCTTTGCCTACGTCAATGGCAGCGATGCCTTCCTGGTCAACTTCGTGCAGATCAACGATTTCGCCAACAAGGACGAGCGTTCCTGGCAGGCGCGCTACGACTACAACTTCGCGGCGCTGGGCATTCCCGGCCTGACCTTCATGACCCGCTACCTGTCCGGCGACAGCATCGATCTGGGCGCCGGCAAGCCCGACGGCCGCGAATGGGAGCGCGACACCGACGTCGGCTACGTAGTGCAGAGCGGCCCGCTGAAAAACGTTGGTCTGAAGTGGCGCAACGCTACGGTGCGCAGCGCCCACTTCGGTAACGATCTCAACGAGAACCGCCTGATCCTCAGCTATACCCTGGCGCTCTGGTAAGCCCCCGCACAAGGCGGGCGCTGCTTGCATCGTTTGACGGTGCGGGCAGCGCCCGCCTTGTGCATTCCTGGCGCATCGGGGATGCCGCAAGCCTGTGCTTTTTTGCACAACGCACGGGACTTTTTGAGCATTCTTATTTGATTTATGCCTGCCTATACTCGATTCAACCGCCTGGTCATGAACCAGGTCAGTCCCAATAAAAATAAACAGGGCACCCACCGTGAAGCCATTCTTGCTTGCCGTTGTCTCCCCACTTTCAGGTACTCGCGCGCGTCTCGGGAGACTGCAATGAACAACAACTGCCAACCCTTCCTGGCCGCTCGCGACTTCCTGCTGGCCCACCGTACCGACTACGCCACCGCCGTGCGTGACTTCCGCTGGCCGCAGCTGAGCGAATTCAATTGGGCGCTGGATTACTTTGACGCCATGGCCGAGGGCAACCAGGCCAATGCCCTGTGGATCGTCGAAGAGGACGGCAGCGAACAACGCTACAGCTTCCAGCAACTGGCCGCGCGCTCCAACCAGGTGGCCAATCACCTGCGCGCCCTGGGCGTGCGCCGCGGCGAACGCATCCTGCTGATGCTCGGTAACGACGTGGCCCTGTGGGAAACCATGCTGGCCGCCTTCAAGCTCGGCGCCGTGGTCATTCCCGCCACCGCCCTGCTGACCCCCGAAGACCTGCGCGACCGCATCGAGCGTGGTCATGTTTCCCACCTGGTGGTCGGTAGCGCCCATGTCGACAAGTTCGTCGGGCTGGGTGAAGGCTGCAGCCGCATCTGCGTCGGTCCGTCACCCGCCGGCTGGACCCCGCACAGCGCCGCCAGCGAACATTCCGAGCAGTTCGAAACCGAGGGCCGCACGCTGGCCACCGACCCGATGCTGCTGTACTTCACCTCCGGCACCACCTCCAAGCCGAAGATGGTGCTGCACAGTCACCAGAGTTACCCGGTCGGCCACCTCTCGACCATGTACTGGATCGGTCTGCAGCCGGGCGACCTGCACCTGAACATTTCGTCCCCGGGCTGGGCCAAGCACGCCTGGAGTTGCCTCTTCGCACCCTGGAATGCCGGTGCCTGCATCTTCATCCACAACACCGCACGCTTCAGCGCGCCCGCCCTGCTCGGCGTGCTGGAACGCTACGGCGTTACCAGCCTGTGCGCGCCGCCAACCGTGTGGCGCATGCTGATCCAGGAAGACCTGGCCAGTTACAAGGAGCGCTTGAAACTGCGTGAACTGGTGGGCGCCGGTGAGCCGCTCAACCCGGAGATCATCGAGCAGATCCTGCATGCCTGGGGCCTGTTGCTGCGCGACGGCTTCGGTCAGTCGGAAACCACCGCCCTGGTCGGCAACACGCCTGGCCAGCGGCTCAAGCCGGGGTCCATGGGCCGCCCGCTGCCAGGCTACCGGGTGACCATGCTCGACCCTGATGGCGTGCCGGGCAACGAAGGCGAGGTGGCCCTGCCGCTGGACGTGCGTCCGCTCGGCCTGATGCTGTGCTACGAGGACAGCCCGGAAAAGACCGCCGAAGTGATGCGCGACGGCTACTACCGCACCGGCGACACCGCGCAGATCGACGAAGAGGGCTACATCACCTTCGTCGGCCGTGCCGACGACGTGTTCAAGGCTTCCGACTACCGCATCAGCCCCTTCGAGCTGGAAAGCGCGCTGATCGAGCACCCGGCGGTGATGGAAGTGGCCGTGGTGCCAAGCCCCGACCCGGTGCGCCTGGCAGTGCCCAAGGCCTATCTGATCCTGGCCCATGAAGCCCAGGGCAGCCACGAACTGGCCGGCAGCATCTTCGCGTTCGCCCGCGAGCACCTGGCGCCCTACAAGCGGGTACGGCGCATCGAATTTGTCAACGAGCTGCCCAAGACCATCTCCGGAAAGATCCGCCGGGTGGAACTGCGGCAAATGGAAATGCAGCGCCGCCAGAGCGACGCACGTGGCCCGCGGGAATACTTCGAAGAAGACTTCCCGCAACTCAAGGGCTGAACCCCGGGCCGGCACGCCGGCCCTTCCTGACCTAAACCCGACCGCTCGGCCAACCACGCCGAGGGGCCTCATTCGACCTAAAGAAAGCAGACAGGACCCGTAAATGACCTCTTCCATCATTCCCAGCGTCAAGCTTCTGATCAACGGCGAGTTCGTCGAATCGCGCAGCACCCAGTGGCGCGACGTGGTCAACCCGGCTACCCAGGAAGTTCTGGCCCGCGTCCCCTTCGCCACCGCAGAGGAAATGAACGCCGCCGTTGCCAGCGCCAAACAAGCTTTCAAGACCTGGCGCAAGACCCCGATCGGTGCCCGTGCCCGTGTCTTCCTCAAGTACCAGCAACTGATCCGCGAGAACATCAAGGAACTGGCCGCCCTGCTGACCGCCGAGCAAGGCAAGACCCTGCCGGATGCCGAAGGTGACGTGTTCCGCGGCCTCGAAGTGGTCGAGCACGCCGCCAGCATCGGTAACCTGCAGATGGGCGAACTGGCCAACAACGTGGCCAACGGCGTCGACACCTACACCCTGCTGCAACCCCTGGAGTGTGCGCCGGCATCACCCCGTTCAACTTCCCGGCGATGATCCCGTTGTGGATGTTCCCGATGGCCATTGCCACCGGCAACACCTTCGTCCTCAAGCCGTCCGAGCAGGACCCGCTGGTGACCATGCGCCTGGTGGAACTGGCGCTGGAGGCCGGTGTACCCAAGGGCGTGCTCAACGTCATCCACGGCGGCGTCGACGCGGTGAACCTGATCTGCGACCACCCGGACATCAAGGCCGTGTCCTTCGTCGGCTCGACCAAGGTCGGCACCCACGTCTACAACCGCGCCACCCAGAACGGCAAGCGCGCGCAGTGCATGATGGGCGCGAAGAACCACGCCATCGTCCTGCCCGATGCCAACAAACAGCAGACTCTCAACAACCTGCTGGGCGCCTCCTTCGGCGCCGCCGGCCAGCGCTGCATGGCCCTGCCGGTGGTGATCCTCGTGGGTGAAGCGCAAACCTGGCTGCCGGACCTGATCGAACGGACCAAGACCCTCAAGATCAATGGCGGCACCGAGCCGGGCACCGACATCGGCCCGGTGATTTCCTGCGCCGCCCTGGACCGCGTCAACGGCCTGATCGCCAGCGGCGTCGAAGAAGGCGCCGGGCTCGAACTGGACGGACGCAACCCGAGCGTGCCGGGCTACCAGGACGGCAACTTCGTCGGCCCGACCATTTTCTCCGGCGTCACCGCGCAAATGTCCGTGTACCGCGAAGAGATCTTCGGCCCGGTGTTGTGCGTCATGCACGCCGCCAACCTGGACGAGGCGATCGAGATCATCAATGCCAACCCGAACGGCAACGGCACTGCCCTGTTCACCCGTTCCGGCGCTGCCGCGCGTCACTTCCAGGAAGAGATCGACGTCGGCCAGGTCGGCATCAACGTGCCGATCCCGGTACCGGTCCCGCTGTTCTCCTTCTCCGGTTCGCGCGCCTCCAAGCTGGGCGACCTGGGTCCCTATGGCAAGCAAGTGGTGACCTTCTACACCCAGACCAAGACGATCACCCAGCGCTGGTTCGACGAGGACGACACCGGCGGCGCGGTGAACACCACCATCACCCTGAAATGACCTTGGCCGGCCGGCGCCCGGCGTCGGCCGACGACAAGCGTGCAGGATTTCCTGCGCCACTGCCCCCCTATCGTAAAAGGTAGCCAACATGCATATCGGATTTCTCGGCCTCGGCAACATGGGCGGCCCAATGGCCCGCAACCTGCTCAAGGCTGGCCACAGCCTGACCGTCTTCGATCCCTTCCCCCAGGCAGTCGCCGCCCTGGTGGAGGCCGGCGCCCGCGCCGCCGACTCGCCCGCCGCCGTGGCCAAGGCCGGGGTTGAGGTGATCATCACCATGCTGCCGACCGCCGACCACGTGAAGCAGGTCTATCGCGGCAAGGACGGCCTGCTGGCCAATATCGGTCCAGGCGTGTTGCTGATCGACAGTTCGACGATCGACCCGCTGAGCACCCGCGAGGTGGCCAAGTACGCCCTTGCCCAAGGCAACCCAATGCTCGACGCACCGGTTTCCGGCGGCACCGGCGGCGCCGCGGCAGGCACCCTGACCTTTATGGTCGGCGGCCCGGACAGTGTGTTCGACCAGGCCCTGCCGATCCTCTCGGCCATGGGCAAGAACATCGTGCACTGCGGCGCGGCAGGCAACGGCCAGGTGGCCAAGATCGCCAACAACATGCTGCTTGGCATCTCCATGGTCGGCGTCGCCGAAGCCATGGCCCTGGGTGTATCCCTCGGGATGGACGCCAAGGTACTGGCCGGGATCATCAATACCTCCAGCGGTCGCTGCTGGAGCTCGGAGGTCAACAACCCGTTCCCGGGCGTACTGGAAAACGCGCCGGCCTCACGCGGCTACAGCGGCGGATTTGGCAGCGACCTGATGCTCAAGGATCTGGGCCTGGCCACCGAAGCGGCCAGGCACGCGCGTCAACCGGTGGCGCTCGGTGCCGTAGCCCAGCAGCTGTACCAGACCTTCAGCCTGCAAGGTAACGGCGGCCTGGACTTCTCCGCCATCATCAACCTGTTCCGCGGGGAAGCCTGAGCATGAGCGAGCAGCAAGCCCCGGTGCTGGCCAGCGTACGCAACCGCGTCGGCCACCTGACACTGAATCGGCCAAGCGCGTTGAACACCCTGGACCTGCCCATGGTGCGCCTGCTCTGCCGGCACCTGTGGGCTTGGGAACAGGACCCGCAGATCGTCGCCGTGACCATTCGCGGCGCCGGTGAAAAGGCCTTCTGCGCCGGCGGCGACATTCGCATGCTGTACGACAGCTACAAGGCCGGCGATAACCAGCATGAGCTGTTCCTCGAGGAGGAATACGCCCTCGACGAGTACCTGCATGGCTACACCAAGCCCGTGCTGGCGCTGCTCGATGGTTTCGTCCTTGGTGGTGGCATGGGCCTGGCCCAGGCCGCCTCGCTGCGGGTGATCACTGAGCGCACGCGGATGGGCATGCCGGAAGTCGGCATCGGCTTTTTCCCCGATGTCGGTGGCAGCTATTTCCTGCCGCGCCTGCCGGGGGAACTGGGAACCTACCTGGGTATCACCGGCTGCCAGGTGCGTGCCGCCGATGCTCTCTATGCGAACCTTGCCGACTACTACCTGCCCAGCGAACGGCTGGCCGAACTGGATGCCTGTCTCGACCACCTGAACTGGACCGCTGCGCCCGACGAAGACTTGCACGACCTGCTTGCCGACATGGCCACAGAGCGTCTTGTCGGGTCCGAGCTCAAGGCCTGTCGCCTGGCGATCGACGAATATTTCGCCTTGCCCGATGTCCCGGCCATTCGTACCGCGCTGCAGCGTGAACAACGCCCCGAGCTGCAAGACTGGGCCGAGCAGACGGTGAAACTGCTCGACAGCCGCTCGCCACTGGCGATGGCCACGACGCTTGAGTTGTTGCGCCGTGGTCGTTACCTGAGCCTGGCCGAGTGCTTCGCTCTGGAGTTGCACCTGGACTACCAGTGGTTCGACAAGGGCGACCTGATGGAGGGTGTGCGCGCCCTGATCATCGACAAGGACAAGCGCCCGCGCTGGAACCCGCCAACCCTGGCAGAGCTGGTACCTGCCAGGGTGCAGGCCTTCTTCAACGACTTTGAACGCGCCTCCGGCAAGCCCGTACGCACCGCCTGATCGGCAGGAGACTTTGCAATGCACGATATCGAATTGACCGAAGAACAACGCATGATCCGCGACATGGCGCGCGACTTCGCCCGCAGCGAAGTCGCGCCACATGCCCAGGCCTGGGAGAAGGCCGGCTGGATCGATGACGCCGTGGTGGCGCAGATGGGCGAGCTGGGGCTGCTGGGCATGGTCGTGCCGGACACCTGGGGCGGCAGCTACACCGACTATGTGGCCTACGCCCTGGCCGTCGAGGAAATCTCGGCTGGCGACGGTGCCCTCGGCGCGCTGATGAGCATCCACAATTCGGTGGGCTGCGGCCCCCTGCTGAAATACGGCACCCCCGCGCAACAGGACAGCTGGCTGCCGTTGCTGGTCAGTGGTCAAGCGATCGGCTGCTTCTGCCTGACCGAGCCACAGGCCGGCTCCGAAGCGCACAACCTGCGTACCCGTGCCGAACTGCGCGACGGCCAATGGGTACTCAACGGCGCCAAGCAATTCGTCAGCAACGGCAAGCGCGCCAGTCTGGCCATTGTCTTCGCCGTCACCGATGCGCAGCTGGGCAAAAAGGGGCTGTCGGCCTTCCTGGTACCCACTGACAACCCCGGGTTCGTGGTCGACCGCAGCGAACACAAGATGGGCATCAAGGCCTCCGATACCTGCGCGGTGACCCTCAACGACTGCACCATCCCCGAGGCCAACCTGCTGGGCGAACGCGGCAAAGGCCTGGCCATTGCCCTGTCGAACCTTGAAGGCGGCCGCATCGGCATCGCCGCCCAGGCCCTGGGCATCGCCCGCGCCGCCTTCGAGGCTGCCCTGGGCTATGCCCGCGAACGCGTCCAGTTCGGCAAGCCGATCATCGAGCACCAGAGCGTGTCCAACCTGCTCGCCGACATGCACACCCGACTCAACGCCAGCCGCCTGCTGATCCTGCATGCGGCGCGCCTGAAAAGCGCCGGGCAACCGTGCCTGTCCGAGGCCTCCCAGGCCAAGCTATTCGCTTCGGAAATGGCCGAACGCGTGTGCTCCAGCGCCCTGCAGATCCATGGTGGCTACGGCTACCTGGAGGACTACCCGGTGGAGCGTTACTACCGCGACGCGCGCATCACCCAGATCTACGAAGGCTCCAGCGAGGTCCAGCGCCTGCTGATCGCCCGCGAACTGAGCCACTACGCGCTCTGACTCCCTCCCGCCGGACGCGACTGCCGCGTCCGGCATTTCCCTGTCTTGCCCGTTGTGGAGTTGCCCATGTTCGGCTTGCGCAATATTTCCATTAGCAGCCGTCTGTGGCTGATCTTGCTGACATCCATCCTGATGCTGATGATTCTCGCCGGCTTGATGCTCAAGCAGAGCCATGACGACCTTTATACGGCCAAGGCGCTGAAAACCCGCCACGTGGTCGAGACCGCCAGCGGCATCCTGCGCCACTTCCAAGGCCTGGAAGGCCAGGGTCTGAGTCGTGAGCAGGCCCAGCAGCAGGCCATCGCGGTCATGCGCGACTTGCGCTACGACCGTGAGGATTACTTCTGGCTCGAAGACCTCGACACGCGAATGGTCATGCACCCCAATGCCAAACTCGAGGGCAAGCGCATGGCCGGTACACTCGATCCGGACGGCAAGGCGCTGTTCGACGAAATGGTCGCCACCGCCAACCGCGATGGCGCCGGCCTGGTGCACTACCGCTGGCCCAAGCCGGGTTCCGACGCGCCGGTGGAGAAAGTTTCCTACGTCGAATTGTTCAAGCCCTGGGGCTGGATTGTCGGCTCGGGCATCTACATCGACGACGTGCAAGTCGAGTTCCGCCGCCAGCTGATCCAGGCCTTCGTCATATTGCTGACGATCACCCTGCTGCTCAGTGCGCTGATCCTGCTGATTGCCCGCAGCATCGCCTCGCCACTGGCGCGGGTGGTCGATGCCATGGAGAACATCGCCAGCGGCGAGGCCGACCTGACCCGCAATCTGGATAACCGCTGGCGCGATGAACTGACAGACTTGAGCAGCCATTTCAACGTTTTCACCAACAAGCTGCGTGGCGTGATCGGCCAGTCCATACAGTCCGCTGACAGCCTCGACCAGGCTTCGAAGTCACTCGGCGAAATCGCCGCCGATAGCCAGAACCACAGCCAGCAGCAATCGCAGCAGATGGAGCTGGTGGCCGCCGCCATCCATGAGGTCTCCTACGCCGTGCAGGAAGTGGCCGGGAACGCCGAGCACGCGGCCAACGAAGTTCGCCAGGCCGAAGAACAGGCACGCCGGGGCCAGCACAACATCGACAGCAGCCTGCTCCAGATCGACCAGCTATCCGATACCATCGGCCAGGCCGTCGAGGTGATCCAGAGCCTGGCCCGGGAAAGCACTCAGATCGGCAGCGTGCTGGAAGTGATCCGCGCCATCGCCGAGCA
Source organism: Pseudomonas sp. S2_F07 (assembly GCF_054668325.1). Lineage (NCBI taxonomy): Bacteria > Pseudomonadati > Pseudomonadota > Gammaproteobacteria > Pseudomonadales > Pseudomonadaceae > Pseudomonas > Pseudomonas sp. S2_F07. The sequence continues at coordinate 269,786 of NZ_CP162758.1, read as the reverse complement.
GACCAATCTGCTCGCGCTGAACGCCGCCATCGAGGCAGCGCGCGCTGGCGAACAGGGGCGCGGCTTCGCTGTGGTAGCAGACGAAGTGCGGCTGCTGGCCCAGCGCACCCAGCAGTCCACCGCGCAAATCCAGGACATGATCGAGCGCCTGCACGGAAACTCGGAAGCCGCGGTGAATGTCATCAATGCCAGCAGCCTGGCCGCTCGACAAACCGTGGAGCAGGCCCACCAAACGGCTGAAAGTTTGCACCAGGTACTCGGCGCACTGCGCAATGTCACTGAATTGAACGCCTCGATCGCCAGCGCCACCCTGGAGCAGTCGCACGTGGTCGAAGACATCAACCAGAACGTGACCCTCGCCGCCTCTCTGGCCCACGAAAATGCCCAGGCAGCGGACCGGTCCAACGAGGCGAGCCAGGAACTGGGCCAACTGGCGGGTCAGCTCAATCGGCTATTGGGACAGTTTCGCGTATGAGGTGGATGAGCAACATGCAGCCCTCCAAAAACCTTTTTGCGTTGCCGGTCGACGAAGAGCGCAACACGCGTTACCTGGAAACGCGTCACAAGGCTGTCGAACTGTTCGCCAGGCATGGTTTCAGCCGAGTCAGCATGCGCGACCTGGCCACTGGCCTGGGGATCACCGCCGGCTCCCTTTACAACCACATCGACAGCAAAGAAGCACTGCTGTTGGAACTGATCGAGGAGCTCTACGAAGCGTTGCTTGACGGCGCGAGCCTGGTGACCCGGCGCAAATCCGCCCCCACTGTACGACTGCACGGCCTGCTTGAGGCGCACCTGCGGCTCCACGAGCGGATGGCCGCGCATTTCCGCCTGGCCGAGTACGACCTCCATTGTTTGAGCGGCGAACAGCAAGCCTCGATTCTGGCCCTGCGCCGGCGCTACGAGGAACATCTGGTGGAGACCCTGGAGCAACTCACCGGTAAACCGGCTGGCGCCACCCGGCGCGCGACCGTAAGCGGCATCGTTTCCCTGCTCAATCAATTGCCGGCCTGGGTCGGGCAGCCCAAGACCGGCATTGGAGCTCGCCGCAAACTGCTGCTAGAAATGGTGATGAGTACTCTGCAGGGAGCATTGCGGGCAACCGAGACCGCAGACCTGGCGGCAGTCGTTCACGGCGACGGCAGGTAGGCCATCTTGTATGACTCGCCCATCAGCAGCGCACGATTGAGCTGCGCGCAGGTGCGCAGGTAGTCGGCCACCAGGGTAATCCTCTTGAGGTTGCGCAGGTCCTCGCAGTAGTACATCCAGAACTGTCGAGTGACCTCCACTTCACCCGGCAGCACCTCGCACAGGCGCGGGTCGGGACCGGCGAGGAAGCAAGGCAGGATCGCCAGCGCGCGCCCTTCCAGTGCCGCATGGTACTGGGCGACCACGCTGGTGCTGCGCAGGCGACTGCGCGCGCCGAGCATCAAGTCGTTCAGGTAGAGCAGCTTGAAGCTGAAGGCCAGGTCATCGACGTAGGTCACGAACGGGTGAGCGGCCAGGTCCTCGCGACAGCCAATCGGCGGATGACTGGCCAGGTACTCCGGCGTCGCATACACACGCAAGCGGTAATCGCACAACCTCGAGCACACGTACGGACCGCGCTCGGGCCGTTCCAGGGTGATGGCGATATCCGCCTCGCGCCGTGACAGGTTGACGAAGTGCGGGACCGGCAAAATATCCGCCGAGATATGCGGGTAGTGCTCGAGGAAGTGGCTCATCTGCGCGGCGACGAAACAGGATCCGAAGGCTTCGGTACAGCCGATGCGCAGGTGCCCGGCGAGCCCCCCTGTGGTGCCGAAAACCTGCTCGCAGGCTACCAGCAGCGTACTTTCCAGGGTTTCGGCGTGGCAGACCAGACGCTGCCCCTCCACGGTCAGCACGAAGCCTGCGGTTCGCGATTTCTCGAACAGCATGGCACCCAGGCTCTGCTCCAGGGCGCGGATGCGTCGCGCTACCGTGGTGTAGTCCACCCCCAAGCGGCGGGCTGCACCGCTGGCGGTGCGGGCACGGGCGACCTCGAGAAAGAAGCGCATGTCGTCCCAGTTCAAGTGACCTTGCGTTGTACTGGCTTGCATATTCATCAGGCTTTCCTGCCGTACGTTGAGAGGGCCAGTGAATAAAAAGCGCGGGCCAGGGCGTAGGAAGGCGCCGCGCAACACTCAATCGTCAGAACTGTTCGTCAGCAAGTCCGTACAGGGGCGCACTGCCGGCACGGATGCTGGCTTCCAGGCTCAGCGTGCGTGGCAGCAGGCGGGCGAAGTAGAACTCGGCGGTGGCCAGTTTGGCAGCGTAGAACGGCGGGTCCCGGTCGAGTCTGGAGCGGGCCACGGCGGCCATGCGCGACCACATGTAGGCGTAGGCGACATAGCCGAACAGGTGCAGGTACTCCACGGAGGCTGCGCCGACTTCGTTGGCGTTGGCTTTGGCCCGCTCCAGCAACCAGTTGCTGAGGCCCTCCAGGCGCTCCAGGGCCTGCAGCAGTTCGCTGCCATAGGCGCTTTCGTGGTGCAGGGCGAAGTGGCGGACTTCCCGGGCGAACAGGCGTAGCGCGACGCCATCGTTGGCGAGCACTTTGCGTGCGAGCAGGTCCAATGCCTGGATGCCATTGGTGCCTTCGTAGATCTGTGCAATGCGCACATCACGGACCAATTGTTCCTGGCCCCATTCGCGGATGTAGCCATGGCCGCCGAACACCTGCTGGCCGTTGATGCAGCTTTCCAGGCCGGTGTCGGTAAAAAACGCCTTGGCCACTGGCGTCAGCAGCGCAACCAGGATCTGCGCGCTGTCGCGCTCGCCGGCATCGTCGGAAAACTTCGACAGATCCAGTTGTTGCCCGACATAGCTGGCGAACGCGCGACCGCCTTCGGTCATGGCTTTCATGCCCAGCAGCATGCGCCGCACATCCGGGTGAGCGATGATCGGGTCGGCCGGTTTACCCGGGGCCAAGGCACCGCTGGGAGCCCGACCTTGAATGCGGTCGCGAGCATAGGCGACGGCGCTCTGGTAGGACGCCTCGGCGCAGCCGATGCCCTGAATGCCAATCGACAGACGTTCGTAATTCATCATGGTGAACATCGCCGCCAGGCCTTTGTTCTCTTCACCGACCAGCCAGCCACTGGCGCCGTCGAAGTTCATCACGCAGGTGGCCGAGGCCTTGATGCCCATCTTGTGTTCGATCGAGCCGCAACTCACCGCGTTGGCCGCGCCAAGGGAGCCGTCGGCATTGACCAGGACTTTAGGCACGATAAACAGCGAAATGCCTTTCGGACCGGCAGGCGCGTTCGGCAGTTTGGCCAGTACCAGATGCACGATGTTCTCGGTCAGGTCCTGATCGCCCCCGGTGATGAAAATCTTGCTGCCGGTGATCCTGTAGCTGCCGTCAGCCTCAGGTTCGGCGCGGGTGCGGATCAGCCCCAGGTCGGTACCGGCATGGGCCTCGGTGAGGCACATGGAGCCAGCCCAGCGGCCTTCATACATTGGTGGCAGATAGAGGTTTTTCAGGGCGTCGCTGGCGTGGGCGTCCAGCGCCAGGCAGGCACCGGAACTCAATGCGCTATACAGCGCAAAACTTGAGTTGGCGCCGTAGAGCATCTCTTCGAACTGCACGGCCAGCATTTTCGGCATGCCCATGCCACCGAACCCGGGGTTGCCGGACAGCCCCACCCAACCGCCTTCGATGTAGGTCGCGTAAGCCTGTTTGAAACCGATGGGGGTGGTGACCCGGCCCTCATGCCACTGCGCGCCTTCTTCGTCGCCGCTGCGATTGAGGGGCGCAATCAGGTGCGAGGTGACTTTGGCCGCCTCCTCGATTATGGCGTCAGCCGTATCGGTGTCGATGCTCTCGGCCAAGGCCGGCAGGCGCGCCCACATGGCCGGAGCGTCGAACACTTCGTGCAGCACAAAGCGCATGTCGCGCAGCGGGGCTTTGAATTGGGGCATAACGTAAACCTCGTTGGGACGGTTGTTTCATGGGCAAGGCACAGCCGGATTCGGCGTGCACGAACCCGTAGCAGCAGGTCAAACACCTGCTGCTCGATGGATGCGATGTCAGATCGGGTTAGAGCGCCTTGGCCCGGTCGCGCAACACGTACTTCTGGATCTTGCCGGTGGACGTCTTCGGCAAGAGCGTGAAGACCACTGTGCGCGGTACCTTGAATCCGGCCAGGTGCTCACGGCAGAAACTGATGATGTCTGCCTCGCGAACGTCCTGGTGATCGGCCTTCAAGGTGACGAAGGCGCAGGGCGTTTCGCCCCATTTCTCATCGGGACGGGCGACCACGGCTGCTTCCAGCACACCCGGGTGACGATAGAGCACCCCTTCGAGTTCGATGGTGGAAATGTTCTCGCCGCCCGAGATGATGATGTCCTTGAGCCGGTCCTTGATTTCGACATAACCGTCGGGATGCCAGACGGCCAGGTCACCGGTGTGGAACCAGCCGCCTTCGAACGCTTCGGCAGTGGCGCTCGGGTTCTTCAGGTAACCCTTCATGACGGTGTTACCGCGCAGGAAGATCTCACCGATGGTCTGTCCGTCACGCGGGGTTGGCTCCAGCGTTGTGCAATCGCCGACCATCAAGCCTTCCAGCGTCGGGTAGCGCACACCCTGTCGCGACTTGATCTGCGCCCTCTCCTCCAGGGAAAACTCATCCCATTCGGCGTGCCAGGCGCAGACCGTCACCGGGCCATAGGTTTCGGTCAGGCCAAACACGTGAGTGACCTTGATGCCCATCTCTTCGACGGCACCGATGACTTTGGCCGGTGGCGCAGCACCCGCGACCAGGGCATTGACCGGATGATCGATGGCCGCCTTCGCTGATTCGGGCATGTTCACCAGTGCATTGAGCACGATCGGCGCACCGCACAGGTGAGTGACCTGATGCTCGCGGATCAGCGTGAGGATTTTCTGTGGATCGACCCGGCGCAGGAAAACGTGCACACCCGCCAGGGCGGTGATGGTCCATGGGTAGCACCAGCCATTGCAATGGAACATCGGCAGGGTCCAGAGGTACACCGGATGATTGCCTATGGCCCAGGTCATCTGGTTGCCCAATGCGCTCAGATAAGCGCCGCGATGGTGGTAGACCACGCCCTTGGGGTTGCCGGTGGTGCCTGACGTGTAATTCAGCGAAATGGCCTGCCACTCGTCGCCCGGCCATTGCCAGTCGAATGCCGGGTCGCCTTCGGCCAACAACGCTTCGTAATCCAGGTCGCTCGCGGCCTGACCTTCACCGTATTCCGGGTCATTGACGTCGATCACCAAAGGCGGGTGATCGAGCATGCCAAGCGCCGCCTGGATCACATCATGGAACTCGCGGTCGGTGATCAACACCTTGGCTTCGCCATGCTGCAGCATAAAGGCGATCGCCTCGGCATCGAGACGAACGTTGAGCGGGTTGAGCACGGCGCCGATCATCGGCACACCGAAATGCACTTCGAGCATCTCGGGGATGTTGGGCAACATCACCGCCACCGTATCGTCCTTGCCGATACCGCGACCGGCCAGCGCCGAGGCCAGGCGTCGGCAACGGGTGTAGGTCTGCGCCCAGGTGCGGCGAATCGAACCGTGGATGACGGCGAGGTGATCGGGATAAGTGCTGGCGGTGCGCTCGATGAAACTCAGCGGAGACAAGGCAATGTGGTTGACGGCCGAAGGGCCCAGGCCTTGGTCATAGATAGACATGTGCGGGTACTCGATGGCTGATTGTTAGCTCTATGGTTGACCTTGCAGCGTAGTCGCCGGGGTCACCTTCAAAGTCCGGATGACTTTATATAACATTCAGCCATCGATATGGAAGTTAAACCTATGTCGTATAGTATATGTACCATATCAAGCTCCGATTCAATGCCGTCAACACCCCAAGGCTGGTATATGCTTGGTTTCCCTGAGAAAGTGGACCCGCAATGACCCAGACGCCCGTTCGATTGCACAGTTGGTTGCGCCTGCAGCGCGAGGGTGTGTCTCTGGCCGCCCGGGCCGATGCATTGTGTCGGGCGCTGCAGGATTGCCCTGAGGTGCAGCGGGCGGTTTACCTGAGCTGGCAGCCCAATGCGCGAATCTACAGCCATGAGGGCGCCGCCCAGCATTTACCGCCGGGACTTGGCGACCCGGCGCTGGCCAGTGACCAGTTGCTCTTCGAGCATCTGGTCGAGGCAGGCCGCCTGGACCTGGCTCAAGTCCGTCAACTCGATTGCTGGTTGTCCGGACGTTTGCGCCGGGCCGCGATCAGCCATGGCCAGGTATTTGATCTGGCCTTGCAGTCGGGGCAGCCGGGCTTGTTGCTGGTGGAAGTGCGCGAGGGTGTGAGTCTCGATTGGCTGGGCTGGGTTCAGGATCTATTGACGACGCTGCTGAGCAGCGTCAACGGCCTGCTGCGTGGTTCGCCGCTGCTGGGCCACGATCCGCAACCGAGCCTGTTGCTCGATGCGCAAGGTCGACCGCTGGAGTTCAACGCGGCACTGATGGCGCTGCTCGCCGAGAAGTCGCTGACCGATGTGTTGGGTTTTTTACCGGTCAATCATCGGGTGCTGGTGCGTGCCTGCCTGGACCAGCAACGCGCCGTCGAAGGTGTCGAGGCTCAGTTCGAAACGCAGATCCTGATCTGGACGTTCATTCCCGATCCCCAGGACAACCGAGTGCTCGCCCGTTGCCGCGACGCCACGGCGCAAGTGCTGGCCGAGCGTGAAGCGGCCACCGCACGACGGCTGTACCGGCTGATCATCGAAAACACCACCGACCTGATATCCCGTCACACCCCCGAAGGGCGCGTTATCGATGCATCACCGGCGTCCTGGACCCTGCTCGGTTACTGGCCCGAAGAGTTGCGCGGGCAAATGGCCCAGGGCCTGTTTCATGGCCAGGACCTGGCCGGCCTGGTGCAGCGCGCGCGCGATGCGCTGGAGCAGGATGGCTATCACACCATGACCTATCGCATCCGCCATCGTGACGGCCATTACCTGTGGTTCGAAACCGCCAGCCGGGCGATCCGCGAAACCTACACTGGGGCGGTGGTCGAAATCGTCAGCATATCCCGGGACATCACGGCCCGGGTGCAGGCCGAGGAAAACAAGCGACGCCTGGCCGAAGTGGTCGAGGCCAACATCGACCCGGTGTTGTTCATCGCTCCCGAGGGCCTGGTCACTTACCTCAATCCGGCCGCGCGACGCATCCTCGGGATCGGTGAGCAACAACCCATGCCGGCCCTGGCCGCGTTGTTCGCCAGCGGCGACTTTGCGCGCCTGCAACGCGATGGCTGGAGGCGCGCCGAGCGCGATGGTGTCTGGAGCACCGATGCGCGGTTGCAACCACCGGGTGGCGGTACATCGGTGCCAGTGTCGCTGGTACTGCTGGCGCACCGTTCCGCCGGCGGCGAGCGTTATTACTCTTTGGTCGCGCGCGACATGACCGAGCGCGAATTGCGGGAAGTGCAACAGCGCCGTCATCAGGACGAACTGGCACACACCGCACGGTTGGTCACGCTCGGTGAACTGGCCTCGGGGATCGCCCACGAAATCAACCAGCCGCTGGCTGCCGTGGTCAATTATGCGAATGCAAGCCAGCGCTATCTACAGACACTGGATTCCAATCCCCAGGCCGCTGCCAGAGTGACCCAGGGCCTGGAGCGCATTACCCATCACGCCACCCACGCCTCCGAAGTGATCCGGCGGCTACGCTCCTTTTTGCGCAAGGGACAGCGTCGCATGCAGGCGCTGAACTTGACCGACGTCGCCCGCGAAGCCGTGCGCTTGTGTGCCTGGGAGGCGAGTAATTGCCAAGTGACAATCGAGGATCGACTGCCGGATAATCTGCCACCCGTTTATGCCGACCGCGTGTTGCTGGAACAGGTGCTGCTCAATTTGTTGCGCAATGCCATCGATGCCAACCGTGAGCAACACCCCGGGCAACCCTCTGTAATCGTGATGGCCGTGGAGCATGGCAGTGACGCCTGCGTGGAAATCAGTGTGCGAGACCAGGGGCCGGGCGTCAGCGAGCCGGAGCTGGAGCAGATATTTACCCCGTTCTACACCAGCAAGGCCGATGGCCTGGGGCTCGGTCTGTCCATGAGCCGCAGCATCATCGAAGGTTTCGGTGGCGAACTGAATGCCCGGCGCCAGCCTGTCGGGCTGCTGATGGGTTGCCGCTTGCCGCTTGCCGGCCCAACAAAACAACAATAGGAATCAGGTAATGGCAGGTGTAACGGAGCACGTTGTGTACGTGGTCGATGATGACCAGGGCATGCTCGATTCGACGGTCTGGTTATTGGAGTCGGTCGGGCTCAAGGCCTTGCCGTTTACCAGTGGCGTCGCGTTCCTCGACGCCTGCGATGCAAGCCTCGATGCCTGTGTGCTGCTGGACGTGCGCATGCCCGGTATGGGCGGGTTGAACGTGCAGGAAGAAATGCGTGTGCGCCAACTGAACCTGCCGATCATCTTCGTCAGCGGGCACGCGGATGTGCCGATCGTGGTGCGTGCGTTCAAGGCCGGCGCCCATGACTTTATCGAGAAGCCCTACAACGAACAGCTGTTGCTGGACAGCGTGCAACAGGCGCTCAGCAACTGTGCCGCCAACCGTTCGGGCAACCAGGGTCACGAAGCCTTGCAGGCGCGCTTGCTGACCTTGACCCCGCGCGAGCGCGATATCCTGTTACCACTGGTGCAGGGTTACACCACCCGCGAAATCGCGGAGCAACTGGGCGTGAGCGCAAAAACCATTGATCTGTATCGCGCGCGCGTCATGAAACGCATGCAGGCCAACACACTGCCGGACCTGGTGGGCATGGCCATCGCGGCGCGGATGGTCGATCCGCTGAAGTTGCGTTGATCCCTCAGGACAGGTTCTCCAGCAGCTCCAGCGCCTGATCGAAATCGAAGCGCTCCGCTTGCCGCACAACCCGAAGCAACTGCTCGGTCATCATCGGGTCTGAAGCCAGCCCCTGCAGTTTGAGCAAGGCCGTCAGCGCCTGGGTGTCGCTCTCGGCCAGCAGAGACCGGACGTGGGCCAATTGTGCATGCCATTCGCTGCCCGCTGGCGCGCTTGATGAGCCTGCTGACGTTGTAGGCTCGCCGAGCACCGATAAGCCTTCCAATACGGTTGTCAGGCAACGCTCGACTTCCACCAGCCGGTCAGCCAGGTCCTGCTCCGCCCCATCGCTCGCCCCATCGTTCAGGCAGGCCAGTTCCAGTGCGGCGGCTGCATTCGCCACTTCAACGGCACCAATGTTGCCCGCCGTCCCGCGCAGGGTATGGGCCAGCCTGACCGTCGCCGAAGGATCGCCCCGGCCTCGGGCAGCCAGGAACTCGGCGCAAAAAGCCTGGTGGCTGGAGCGAAACTTGCGCAGCAGGCGCAGATAGAGCTCGACCTTGCCCATGCAGGTGCCCAGGCCCGCTTTCAAATCAATGCCGGGAAGGCTGGCTGGCAGGCTCGCCACCGACTCCGTGGTGACCGGCGAAACGTCGGCCGGGATCGTGCCACGGTCAGCTCGCGGATGTATCCACCTGGCCAACGTGGCGAACATGTCGTCGACGTTCAAGGGTTTGGAGATGTGGTCGTTCATGCCGCAGGCCAGCGCCCGCTCACGATCCCCCGCCATGGCGTCGGCAGTCATGGCGATCACCGGCAGATTCGCCCAGCGCGGCTGCTCACGTATCTTGCGGGTCGCGGTATAACCGTCCATCACCGGCATCTGGCAGTCCATCAGCACACCGTCGAAGTCTGCGTCGCGCTCCAGTTGGTCGAGCGCTTCTGCGCCGTGAACGGCCAGGCGCAATTCGATCCCGGCGCCCTCCAGCAGTTCACAGGCCAGCTCGCGGTTCAGCTCATTGTCTTCGACCAACAGCAGTCGCGCGCCATGCAGGCTGGCCATGGCGCCGGTGCTCTGGCCCAATCGCTCACTGGCCCGGGTATCGGCCTGGGGAGTCTTGCCGAGCACCCTGCCCAGCGCCTCAAGCAACGTAGACGGCGTCACCGGTTTGGTCAGTACCACCGGCAATTGAATACCCTGTCGACTAGCCTCTTCGCGGGCCTCCTCGCGCCCGAACGCCGTGACCATGATCACCGCTGGCGTTTGCACCAGTTTGGCGGCCTGCATCTGGCGCACCGTTTCCACGCCGTCCATGCCAGGCATGCGCCAATCCATCAGCACCAGATCATAGGGCAACACCTTCGCTTCGGCGTCCACCAGCATGGCCAGTGCGGCCCGGCCACTTTGCGCGACATCCACCTCCACGCCAAAACTGCGGGCCATGCTGGAGAGGATCTCGCGCGCGCTGGCGTTGTCATCGACCACCAGCACACGGCTGCCGAGCAATTCGTCGGCGGTCACCATGCGCCGCAAATGGCTGTCGCGCTGCACCCCCAGGCTCACCTCGAAATGGAAAGTGGAACCCAGGCCCGGCTCGCTCTCTACCCAAATGCGCCCGCCCATCAATTCCACCAGATGGCGGGAGATGGCCAGGCCCAACCCTGTGCCTCCGTACTTGCGGGTGGTGGTGCTGTCGGCCTGGCTGAAGGGTTGAAACAGGCGCGAGCATTGTTCGGCGTTCATGCCGATGCCGGTGTCACGTACCCAGAAATGCAACAGCGCCTGCTCTCCCGCCGAGCCCCGCTGCTCTACGCCGAGCACGATCTCGCCCTGCTCGGTGAACTTCGTCGCATTGTTGCCCAGGTTGATCAGCACCTGGCCAAGGCGCAGCGGATCGCCGATCAAGGCGGTCGGCAGCTCGGCATCGGTGCTGAACAGCAGCTCCAGGCCTTTGTCCTCGGCTTTGAGGCCGATCATGCTGGCAAAGCCGTCGAGCACGGCCTCAAGGTGGAAGGGAATCTGCTCCAGGTGCATCTTGCCGGCCTCGATCCCGGAGAAGTCGAGGATGTCGTTGATGATCACCAACAGGTATTCCGCCGAGCGATGGACTTTTTCGATGTAGTTACGCTGGCGGTGGTTGAGCTCGGTGCGCAATGCCAGGTAGCTCATGCCGATGATGGCGTTCATCGGTGTACGGATCTCGTGGCTCATGGTGGCCAGGAAGTTGCTCTTGGCCCGGGTCGCCTCTTCGGCGGCCTCCCGTGCGCGCTGCACCTCGGCCTCGGCGGTCTTGCGGTCGGTGATGTCAAAGTACCAATTGGCCCCCATGCCCCGCTCCCCCAGCGTCATCGTGACGGCCGAAACCAGTACGTCGAAGCGCTCGCCGCCGGCGCGCTGCAGGGTGGTCTCGAAATTCAGCACGGCACCTTGCGCTGCCGCTTCGAGAAAGCGCTGGTGTGCCTGCGGGTCGACCCAGAACTGCGCCGGATCCGCACCTTCGAGTTCAGCCAGGCGAGTCCCGAACAAACTGTCGAACTGCGGATTGCAGTAGGTCGGACGGCCATCGACGTCCCTGATCACCATGGCCACCGGGCTGCTGTCGAGTACCGCGCGCAACTGTGCCTCGTTGGCCTTGAGTGCAGCCTGCAGATGACGCCGTTCACTCACGTCGCGCACCGACGCGCACACGCAGACGCCGCCCCCTTCCAGGCTCGGCAAGCGCGACAGGCTGATCTCCGCCGAGAACAGACTGCCGTCTTTGCGCACGCCTTGCAGATCGTCCAGGTTGGCCCCCATTTGGCGAGTGGTACCGTGGGCCATGAAGCCCTTGCGCAGCGCCTCGTGGCGCCCTCTGCTGGCCAACGGCACCAGGCGATCGATGGTCTCTCCAATCAACTCGCCGGCGTTATAGCCGAACAGCTGGTCCAGTTGGCGATTGGTGCGCAGGATCTGTCCTTCGGCATCCACCACCAGCATGCCGTCCGGCGCCGCTTCGATAATCCCGCGATACCAGGCCTCGGTGGCGCGCAACGCCGATTGCTGGCTTTCCAGTGCCTGGGCCTGCTGCTCAAGTTGCAGTGCCTGTTCGGCCATTTCATTGGCCTGGCGCCGGGTCTCCGCCAACAGGGTCTTGACCGCCTGATTACGCTCCAGAATCGCCATGGCCGCGGCCAAACGTGGGGTGGCTTCCTGCAGCAGCAATAGTTCACGCTCGCCCAAGGGTTCCAGCCCGGCCAGTTCGAGCACCCCCAGCAACCGCTCGCCACGGACAATGGGTTGCAGTAGCAGGCAACGGGCCGGGACCTCGCCAAGGGGCGAGCGCAAACGCCAGTATTGCTCCGGCATCGACTGAAACTGACGCGGCACGCGATCCACCGCGCACTGCCCCAGCAGGCCCTCGCCGAACATGACTTGCGCCTCGGGTGGTCGCTCGGAATCGGTGGCATAACGCCCCATCAACAGCAGCGTGCCGGAATCCTCCTGCGCGCTGTACAGCACCCCCTGGCAGATTCCGTGCAGGCCGGCCATGCATTGCAGGAACACCTGCGCCAGTTCGGCCGGGGTTTCCGCCTGCTGCAGATCGACCTGCAATTGAGCGGTATGGGCCTTGATCCAGCGCTGACGCTCAAGTTGTTGGGACTCGGTCTGCAATTTGGCGATGGCCCGCGCCAGATCACCGGTTTCGTTGTTAAGGTCGGTGTGGGGAATCGGTTGATCGAGCTGCCCGGCGGCCAATTGGTCTACCGCCACCCGTACTCGGTTGAGCGGATTGCGAATCGACTGGCTGACGACCCAGGACAACAGCAATGCCAGCGACAAGCCACCGAACAACAGGACGTAGGTCAGCATGGTGCTGTGTTCGGCAAACTCGGCAATGTCCTTGGCCGTGTCGCGAATCGAGGCTTCCTTGACCTGGGCGATCGCGTACAACAGGCCGTCGGCCTGCTGGGCAAGTTGTTGGAATTCACTGCTATTGAGCAGCACCAACGCCTTGTTCTGCTGGCCCTGGTCGATCAGTACAAAGGCCTGGTCGCCAAGACGCTGCAACTGTTGCAGCAACAGATCGAACTCGGAGAGACGCGCCAGATTCTCCGCACGCTTTAAGGTCACTTTGGCCTGGGCCACGGCCTGCTGCAGGCCTTCGCGGATTTCCTGCAGTTGCTGCAGGGATTCGACACGAATCTGCGCGCTGTCGGTGCCCACCGCGCGTTGCAGCGCTTGCAGCATATGGGGCAATTGCACACGTGCTTCCTGCAAGTGCTCCATGCCGACCAGTTCCTGCAGATAGAGGTTCTGCATGTCCTGCTTCAGCGATTGCTGGGTGCGCAGGCTTTGCACGCCGAGCACCAGCACCAACAGCAGCAGCGCTGAAAAACCCAGGATCAGTTTGTGAAGCAGCGCGAGGCGCTCAAGCAGGGTACGCAAACCAGCCATGACTATCCTCGTGGACCTGATGAAATTACTGACAAAGGGACAGTTGCCGATTCACGGAGTCTGGCCGAGACGCTCCAGGGCCGCCCGCTGGACGGCCATGTCCTGGTCGGTATCGGCGAAGCGCTCGGCAATGGTCTGGAATTGTTCGAGGCAATCCAGGAAGGCATCGCAGATATCGGGGTCGAAGTGCGTGCCGCGCCCCTGACGAATAATCTCGACGGCTTGCGCGTGGGGCATCCCCGCTTTATAGACCCGACGGCTGATCAACGCGTCATAGACGTCCGCCACCGCCATCAACCGGGCGCTGATAGGGATGTCGTCACCCACCAGCCCTTGCGGATAGCCACTGCCGTCCCATTTTTCCTGGTGACTGTAGGCAATCTCCTTGGCCAGGCTGAGGAATTCGGCGCGAATGCCAAGCTGATCCTCGGCATGCTGGATGGCGTCACGCCCCAGCGTTGTATGGGTCTTCATGATCTCGAATTCTTCCTCGGTATAGCGTCCCGGCTTGAGGAGGATATGGTCGGGGATGCCAATCTTGCCGATGTCATGCAGCGGCGCCGACTTGAACAATAACGCGATGGTGGCCTCGGTGAGAAAGTGACTGAAGCGCGGATGACCGCGTAGATGCTCCGCCAGCACCTTGATGTAATGCTGGGTCCGCCGGATATGGTTGCCCGTTTCGTTATCGCGAGTCTCGGCCAGTGAAGCCATGGCCTGGATGGCCACATCCTGGATCGCAATCACTTCGCGGGTCCGGCGCGCCACCTCCTTCTCCAGATAGTCGTTGTGATCGCGCAGGAAGTCTGCCGCCGCCTTGAGCTTGAGCTGGGTATCCACCCGCGCCAGGACCAGCGCCGGCCTGATCGGTTTGGTGATGTAGTCGACGGCCCCCAGCTCCAGGCCATGGATCTCGTCTTCGGTGCCGGCCATGGCCGTCAGGAAGATGATCGGAATGTCGCGGGTACGCGGGTCGCGCTTGAGCTGCCGGGCCACTTCATGGCCGGACAGCCCGGGCATCATCACGTCCAGCAGGATCAGGTCCGGGAGGGTGTCGCCCTGCAGTACGCGCAAAGCCTTTTCACCGCTATTGGCGGCCTTGACCCGGTAGCGATCCTTGAGCAAATCCGTCATCAGCATCAGGTTGTCGGGCGTGTCATCGACCACCAGCAGGGTCGGCGGGCTGTAATGACTCTGTTCGGCGCTCATGGCGGGTGGCTCCCTTGCCGGAAATGGACCTCCCGGGGCAACGCTTGCACTGCCACCCCGGCGCAAGAGAGCTTAGCTGCTGTTTTCCATGGCTGCCCGGCGTCGAGCGGCGCAGTCATTGCCCTCATATTGTGAGTCAATAGTCTGTTTGAAGTATTACCCGGGGCTGACCTTGATTGACTATGACGCCAGGGATTTTCGGTCATCCGGATGGGCCAGACAGCACGACCGCGACCCCATCCATCAACCGCAACGAGGAGCTTGATAGCTATGGAAAAAGTCATCTATCTGCTGTGGCGTGATACCCAAGTCAGTCCTGATACCTTCGCCCATCGCCTGCGCAGCGAGGTCGCCGGGCAATTGCAGGCACTCGGTGCCCGAGGTGTGCAATTGAACCTGGCCGATGCCGATGTCCAGCCGGCCAGCGGCCTGCGCCAGGAAAACAACCGACCGTTGCCCGATGGCAGCCTGTCACTGTGGCTGGACAGTGCCAACGGCCCGGCCCGTCGCCCGTTCGACCAATTGATCAGCGCGGCAACCGCGCGCATGGCCGCCTACCTGGTCTGCGAGTCGGTCGCCATCGCCAATACCCGGTTCCCGGCAACGCCCGGTGAGCGTACCCACGGATTTGCCCAACTGGCCCTGCTGACCCGCCCTCCACGGCTGACCCCCGAGGCCTGGCTGGACATCTGGCGCAACCATCACACGGCCGTGGCCGTGGACACGCAAGCCAACTTCCAGTACGTGCAAAACCTGGTGGTGTCGGCACTGACCCACGGCGCCCCACGGATCGACGCCATCGTCGAGGAATGTTTTCCGCCAGCGGCCATGACCGATCCCATGGCCTTTTTCGATGCGGCGGGCGACGACGCGAAATTCCAGCGCAACCTGGCGGCGATGATGGACAGTTGCAGCCGCTTCATCGATTTCGACAAGATCGACGTGCTGCCCACCAGCCAGTACTGCCTGTAGGACTGGGAAATCGTAGCGTGAAGCGTGTCAGGGCCCGGCCTCCAGGCCCTGATGCTCAGGCCTGTTTCAAGGCGCCATCGAACGCAGGCGTCAGCCCCGACAACTCCAGCTTGCGAACAAAGTCGCCAAGGCGCTGCTGCTTGTAGGCGTCTACGTCCATGTCGCGGTAGTCGTAGAAACCCTGGCCATCGCGCAAGCCATTGCGGCCGTTTTGCATGTTGTCGGCGATTACCTGCGGCGATTCGAAGCGCGGTGACAGCGCACCACTCAGGTAGCGCGAGGCGTAGTAAAGGATGTCGCCGCCGCCCCAGTCGATGAACTCAAGCAGGCCTAGCACCGAGAAACGTAAACCAAAGCCGACGCGTACCGCCGTGTCGATATCCTCTGCACTGGCCACGCCCTCTTCCACCATCCGTGCCGCTTCGTTCATGACCAATGCCTGGATGCGCGGCACGATGTAGCCAGCCACCGGGTTGCACACCACGGGCACCTTGCCGATGCGCTTGAGCAGTTGCAGCAGCCTCTGGACCACCTGCGGGCAGGTCGCATCGCTGCGGCTGACTTCCACCAACGGCATCAGGTACGCGGGATTTAGCCAGTGCGCGTTCACGAAGCGCTGGGGCTCACTGACCATTTCGCTCAGTTCGGTGACCAGGAAAGTCGAAGTGGTCGAGGCGATGATGGTCGAGGCCGGGACATGCTCGCTGACCCAGGCGAAGGTCTCCTGCTTGACTGCGATGACTTCCGGCACCGCTTCGAACACCAGGTCGCACTGGCGCAAAACCTCTGCGGTTTGGGATCTGGATTGCAGCGTCAACCGGGCTAGCGCGATGTCCGCCTGATGCCCTTCGAGCACACCAAGGCGTACCAGCATCTGCAATTCGCTGTGGATGTTGTTGCGCACACGCTCGAAATAGCCGTGCCGCTCATCCTCGGCGCGATCCTTGATATCGATCAGGGTCACCGGCAGGCCCGCATGGATGAATGCCAGGGCAATGCCCTCGCCCATCCGCCCGGCACCGACCACGCTGACTTGGGGCAGCGCGGCGTTCATCAGTTGTAGCCCTTGGTCAGCAGCTCGGTCATCTGCGCCCGACTCAGCGTGGCCAGACCGAGGTTTTCCAGGGTGCGGCCTTCGGCGTAGAGATCACGCGCAGCGACGACCGAGGCGATGCTCAGCAGGCCTTGCGCAACCGGAGTCGGCACACCGGCCCAGCGACCGACGGACACCAGGAAGGACAGGCCCAGGCGGGTGTCTTCGAGCATGTAGCGATGCTTCTGCAGGTCGATGTCTTCGCGCCAGTCGCCGCTGTCGGTCAGCTTGCCATGGGCACCGCGACCGTACATCCACTCGTCGCCTTCAGTGGTGTTGTAGTGGTCGGACAGCGGGAAATGCGGCGCGCCGTAGGTCAGTGCTTCGCGCACGGCCATGCGCTCGGCATCGAGCTGGTTGGTCACGCGGCGAATTGACGGTTGGGTGCCTTCGTTGTGAATGTCCCAGGCCTCGAAATGCTCCAGTGGACCTGCGTTCATCATGATCAGCGGCGGGTGGATGATGGGACCTGCGTTCATCAACGCACCGCTCAGGGCGTCTTCAATCGGCTCGACGCTCGGGTAGGCTTCACGCAGCACCGCGAAAGCATGCTCGGACAGGTTGCTGGGCAATACCCCGGTCGGCAGGCGGGTAGCATAGCCGCTGATCACCAGGTCGCTGGCGCCGTGTTTGCGTACCAGGTACGGCAGCGTACCGGTTTCTGCGAAGGCGACCTTGCTGCGGTTGCCCGCATCGGCCATGGCCTTGGCGAACACGAAGCTGCCGAAGGTGCCCGGCGGCAGGAACACCACCTGACCGTCGTGCAGGTGCGGCGCAACATGTTTGGCCAGGTCTTCGTGGGAGGTCGACGGCAGCGGGATGATCACCAATTGTGCGTCGGCCAGGGCTTCGGCCAGGTCGTCGCTGAACGAGAGCTTGTCGCCCTGCTGGCCGACGGACAATTTGCGAGTGCCCTTGTAGTCCTTGATGGTCAGGCTGCCGATGGCCAGCAGTTCCTTGAGCGCGGCGCCGTCTCGACGCCACAGGCGGGTCTGGTGGCCCTTTTCAGCCATTTCGACAGCAGCGGCGTAACAGCCGTGACCACCACCCAGCACAGTAATATTCATGCAGATACTCCTTTTTGTCAGAGACTCGATCCTATCGAGCCGCACCGCCACGGACTCATCCGATTGCGCAGCCGAATGACGGATTGCGCAGGAGTCTCAATGCTTTTGCCGCCGCAGGGTGTCCGACGGCAGGCAACCATAGCGCTGCCGGTAGGCGCTGGAAAAATGCCCGAAGCTGTTGATGCCATGACGCAACAGGATATCGGTGACGGTCTCGCCGGCCCTGCCCTGTTTGAGCGATTCGTGGATCACCGCCAGGCGACGGTCGCGGATGTACTCGACCGGCGCCTGCTGGAGGAACTGGTTGAAGCCGTTCTGCAAGGTGCGCACCGAGACGCCACACAGTTCGCTCAGGGTCGTCAGGCTGATCGGTTCGTCGAGGTGTTCCTCGATGTAGTCACGGGCCTTTTTCACGTGGTGCGGCAGCGGCGCGCGCGAGTCGATCAACAGATCCGCCGAGTAGTTGTGCGGCAGCTGAGTGAGCAGCAACTGCATCAGGTATTCGGACAGGCCGCTAGCCAGGCGCGAACCGTCAACGCCGCTGCCGTACAGCCGGCAAATGTAGTCCAGGGTGTGATAGAGGCTGACGACCCCGACGCCCAGGTGGTCGACGCTGACATCAAAGATCACCGACTGTCGCAGGCTGCGGCCAAGCAGGCGTTGCAGTTGCGTCTCCAGGGCATCACGGTCGACGCGCAGGATCAGGTTGCGGCACTCGCCATCGGTGACGATGCGGCTTTGCGCGAACGGCGAGGAAACGCTCAGGTAGCCCGACTGCATCGCCGCGCTGCGCCGCCCGTGGGCCACTTCGCAATGCCCCTGCAAGGTGATGCGAAACAGGTACTGATCGGCAATGTCGCCGATGGTGATCTCCACCGGCGCGCCATAGCGCAGGTCGAGCAGTGCCGAATCGCCGAAGAATACGCCGTTGAGCCGGGTGTGGATCGGCTCGTCACACAGCACGTTGAAGCTGTGGGGGCACAGGTATTGGCTGACCTTGTCCTTGATCTCGCGGTAATCGGCCGAGCTGAGCAGGCTGTGCCGTTCAAGCAGGTGTACGTCATTCAACATCAAGGGTTCTCCTGACCTGGAGCACCTCGGCCCCGCTCCCTTTAACAGGAGCGAGGCCGGGGCGCCGATCGTGGACTATGACCAATCAGGCCCGGGTCGGGTGCTCACGGGCATAGCTTTCGCGGAAATGACGGCAACCACGCCACAGTAGAAGTACGGTCAATGCCGAGGCGCCGGCGATCACCAGCGACATCGACGAGCCGACTGCCGCAGGCGATCCGAAGTAGCGGTCGGTCAACAGCGCCACCAGCGTGGTGCCCAGGCCCAACCCCAGCAGGTTGCTGATCAGCAGGAACACCGCCGATACCTGCGCACGTACCTGGTTCGGCGCGAGGATCTGCATCGCTGCCGTGGACGCCGGCATCGGGAACGAAGCGAAGAACATCGCCGGCACCAACAGGGTCACCGACAGCCAAAGTTGATCGACTTGCGAGAACAGCACGGCCGGCACCGCCATGCCGAGGGCACCGATGACGCCAGTGCGCATGGCAGCGTCCT
Source organism: Pseudomonas sp. S2_F07 (assembly GCF_054668325.1). Classification (NCBI taxonomy): domain Bacteria; kingdom Pseudomonadati; phylum Pseudomonadota; class Gammaproteobacteria; order Pseudomonadales; family Pseudomonadaceae; genus Pseudomonas; species Pseudomonas sp. S2_F07. Next base: position 250,638 of record NZ_CP162758.1, on the reverse strand, counting down.
GATGACCTTTCTTGGCCAGGTAGTCGGTGAGCCATCCACCGAACAGCACCCCGGCGGTGTTGGCCACCAACAGCACGGTGCCGAGCATGTAGCCAGCCTCCATCGGCGACAGGCCAAACTTGCGGATGTACAGCGCCGGGCTCCAGCTCATCAAGCAGAACAGGGCCATGGCGTAGAACGAAAAGCCCAGGTAATGGCAGGTGAAAGTGGCACGGTGGCGGCCAAGGAAGCGCAAGCCATCGCTCATCGCGACCTTCTTCGCCCGACCCTGCGCATCGACCTGCAGGCCTTTGCGCGCCGGATCGCGCACGGTGAGCCAGATCAACAGGCCGACCACGATGCCGGGCAGGCCGACAATGAAGAACGCCAGCTGCCAGGCCTTCATCGCGCCGAGAACGGCGACCTCAATGGTGTTCATGTCCTTGAGCATCGCGATCACATAGCCGCCCACCAGGAAGGCCAGGCCACCACCGACGAACGAGCCGATCGAGTAGATGCCCACGGCGCGGCCGAGTTTCTCCTTGGGGAACATGTCGCTGAACATCGAATAGGCCGAGGGCGACAGGGCCGCTTCGCCGACGCCAACGCCAATGCGGGCGAGGAACATGTGCAGGAAGTTCTTGCTCAGGCCGCAGGCCGCCGTCGCCAGGCTCCAGAACACCACGCCGACGGCGATGATCTTCGGCCGGGAGAAGCGGTCGGCCAGATAGGCGATGGGCATGCCCATGAACGCATAGAACAACGAAAAGGCCAGCCCGTGCAGCAAGCTGAACTGGGTGTCGCTGATCTGCAGGTCGGCTTTGATCGGCTCGATCATCAGCGCCAGGATCTGCCGATCCACAAATGAAAAGATGTAGGCGATCATGCACAAGCCGACCACGTACCACTCGTAAATGTAGGTTTTCTTCTTCTGCTGCTGCAGGACCGCGTTATCGACCTGGATATTCACTAGTGTTTGCTCCTCTTGGAATCCGCTCATGCGCGCAGCGCGCCGGGTGACGGTGCACAGCACACCGACTGGGAAGTTGCGGGGCAGATGCAAAGGACAAAGGGTTCGAACATGGTCAGGCCTCTTATTGTTATGGGGTCAATCCCTGGGTGGACCGGGCTTACCAGAACTTCCAGGTGTAGGTCGTGGCGACACGGAATTCGTTGTAGTCGTAGCCGTACTTCTGTTTCACGTCGATGTTGCGCAGGTCCAGCCCCAGGCCTTGCAGCGCTCCGCTCTGGACCACGTAGCTGAGCCCCAGGAAGCGTTCGCTTTCCTGGTTGTCGCTCAGGTTGTTGCCTCGGTCCCAGTTGGTACCCTTGATGTAGCGGGTGTAGAGCTTGAGCCCCGGCATGCCCATCCCGGCAAAGTCATAGCTGTAGCGCGCGCCCCAGGACTTTTCATCCGGGCGGACAAACCCCAGGGACGACCAGTGCACCAGGTAAGGTTGCGGGATATAACCGTTCATCGTCGGGAACACGCTGTCACCAAGCATGCGCTGGTAACTGAGGCCAAACATGTGCGCGCCTTTGAGCAAAGTGAACAAGCCACCGTAGGAACGGTTGTCGATCTCACCGTTCAAGGCATTGCCATCTTCATTGTTATTGAAGTAGCGCAAGTCGGTTTTAAGTTTGTAGCCATTACCCAGGTCAGCCATATGCATCAGGCCAAAATAGTGTTGCTGATAAATATCGTGCAACACGCCGTAGAAATAACTGGCTTGCAGGTTCTTGGTAATGTCGTAAGTTGCGCCGCCGAAATCCAGGCCGTCACTGTCGAGATTATCGGTGGAGCCAAACTTGTACAGTTTCTCGTGGTTGGAAGATTCCCGCGTCACGGCAGACCAGAACCGGCCACCGGTCATCGTCAACCCGTCGACTTCCCTGGACTCGACCACAGCCCCTTGATAGATCGTATCCAGTTGCCGGCTGGTGTCATCGTACGCCACCGGCAATTGTGGGCGAAGGTCACCCACCTTCAGCTCGGTCTTGCTGTAGCGCATCTTGAAGGTTGCACCGGCGCGACTGTAGTCATCGGCCGTCTGCTGGTCACGGACGCTGTAGGGCAGCGAACCGTCGTTGCCCGACGAATCCAGGCGCACGGCGTACTGCGCATCCACATCAAGGCCGATGGCCAGGGCCGTGTCGGTATAACCGGACGTAAACTGCGCATCGAAACCCTGAGACCAACTATGCACTTCAGAAACCGGCGCGTTGTTATTGGTGTAGTTACGGTGCAAGTAGAAGTTGCGCGTATCCACTTTCAAGTGACTGTCATCGACAACATCGGCATAGACTGCCAATGGTGAACAGATCATTCCCAACACGCCGGCAATACCGAGCCCACGGCAAGATTGTTTTACCTGATACATCTAACTTCTCCACACTTGTATGTGCTGGGCACTGTATTTATAGGAGCAGATTCGAACTGAAAATTAAAAATGCCGGCAGCCGAACACCGAGCCTTCTTGCGCAGGAAGGCGGATTGCATCAGGGATATAGAGAACGATGGGTTCGAGCATTGTCAGGCCTATTGTTGTTATGGGGGTAAAACGCCAGGCGGGCTCAATGGAACAGTCCGCCACGACGACACGCCTCTTGTCTAACCAAGGTAAGTCAGCAGGCGCCGCGCCGATATCGAGATGAACAGCATCCTCTGGGGGGAAATCTTCAACCCGGCTAAAGGTTTCCCTTAGTCGACTCAAAAGCGCAGGGCCCACAGTGGGCGATGGCAAGCCTGTATTGCATAAGCCTTCCTTTAGCGAGGTCTTGTTGCTGAATGGACCCTAAACTAGCGATTGCACTGCCCGCCAACCTCCCCGATTGCGCAGGCGACTCTCCAATTGCGCAGTCAGATGCAGACCGGCCGGGTACTGCAGCCCGCGAGCAACTTTGTTCGTTCTCCTCCTCTCCAGCGTCCCAATATGCGAAGAAACTGTCCCGCCATGCCCATGACATTGCGCCCTGGACACCTACTATTGGACCTGCATCCCTGCCCCACTGGCAGGGACCCGCTACCTATACCGGATGTGCACAGCGCACCCGGACAAGCACGGATTGGAGACAACAATGACAACAGTCGCCGCACCCCAAGACGCTCCTTCACCTCTTCCCGCCTCGGCACCCGCCATTATCCGCTCGTCAGTGCGCCAGCATTCGATCAAGGTGCAGATTTGCTCCCCCGCCATCGGTGCCGAGCTCAGCAACGTCAACCTGGCCGACGCTGCCCAGGACCCCGAACTGATCGCAGAAATCAGGGCACTGTGGTTGAAGCACAAAGTGCTGTTCTTCCGCGACCAGGACATCACCCCCCTGGAGCAACAGCACTTCGCCGCGCAATTCGGCGAACTGGAAGCCCACCCTCTGGCACCGAGCCATCCGGAGGCGGACAAGCTGCTGATGCTGTATCGCAATCTCGATCCGGGTAAACCCAAGAGCTATGTCGAAAAGGCCAGCCGCGAAAACCTCTGGCATGCCGATGTCACCTACAAGCCGGCGCCGCCCCGCGGTGCGGTTTTGCGCTGCGAGATGGGGCCGGAGGCCGGCGGCGATACCTTGTTTTCCAACATGGTGATGGCTTACGAAAAACTGCCGCAGGCCATCAAGCAACGAATCGACGGTCTGTATGCAAAGCATGGCGCCGAGCAGACTTTCGGCGCCCAGTTGCCACGCGAAGAGCGTCATGGGATGGCCGCGAAGAACCCCGCCGTTGAACACCCGGTGGTGCTTACCCATCCGGAGACCGGCGAAAAGGTCTTGTTCGTCAACTCCGCGTTCACGACCCACTTCTCGAACTTCTTCAACTTCGAGGATATCCGCTACGGCCAGGACTTCATGCCAGAGGCTCATCACCTGATGAACTACCTGATGTCCCAGGCTGCCATTCCGGAGTACCAGGTACGCCTGAAGTGGCGAACCAACACGATTGCCATGTGGGACAACCTGCAAGTCCAGCACTACGCGGTGGCGGACTACGGCAATGCACCCAGAAAGATGCTGCGCGCCACCCTTGCGGGCACCCCGCTTGCCTAATCCAAACGGGTTCCCTCCGGGAGAATTTAGGGCACCCGACCGACCATCTGAGTCAGTCGGGCAGCCCTGGCCGCTCACAAATGCTCGACCTCAAACAAAAACAATGGAGATACCTATGCTCTACGAACACGTCGACACCGCAGTCATCGATGGCGAATCGCTGCCGTGGATTCCCTTTACGCCCTATGCCGAAAACGTCCTGCTGAAGTACTTCAAGCTTGACCCGATTCGCGGTGAATGGATTGTCATGATGAAGGCGCCGCTGGACATGCAACTGCCCAAGCACCACCACACGGGCACGGTCATGGTCTACACGATCGAAGGCCAGTGGAAATACAAGGAACACGACTGGATCGCCGGCCCCGGCAGCATCGTCTACGAGACGGCCGCGTCGACTCACACCCCTGAAGTCGTCAGCACGGGGACCACGGACGGGTATTCGCTCATGCTGGTTCAAGTGACGGGCGATCTCGCGTTCCTTGACGGCAACGACAACATCGTCGCGCTGGAGAACTGGAAGACCGGGTTGCAACGCTATCTGGCTTATTGCGAGCAACATGACATCGCGCCGAAGGACCTGACGGCATTCAACTGACCCGGATTTCACGGGAAAACCCGGCGCCTCTGGTTCAAGGGGCGACCGGGCCAGTTGCCGGTTGGCAATCATTCAGGGGAGGGAAACAGGCTGTGTCGGGTCGCGGTCTTGACGCGACATCTGACCCGGGCCTGGCCGCCTGCTCGCTCCCCGATCACAGACAAGCGAACGGAGCGATGCCATGAAAGGCCTGATGATGCAAAAGCAGCTTTTGATTTCCTCACTCATTGAACATGCCGACCGCCATCACGGCGATACGCAGATCGTATCCCGTCGGGTGGAGGGCGATATCCATCGCTACACCTTCCGTGACTGCCACCGCCGCGCGCGCCAGCTGGCCAGCGCGCTGACCCGCCTGGGCGTCAAGCCTTCCGAGCGAATCGGTACACTGGCATGGAATGGCTATAGGCACCTGGAGTTGTACTACGGCGTTGCCGGCATGGGTGCCATTGTGCATACCATCAACCCTCGCCTGCATGAAGACCAGGTCGCCTACATCGCCAATCACGCCGAAGACCAGTACATCTTCTTCGACTTGACCTTCCTGCCACTGATCAAGGCCATCGCCGGGCGCTGCAATGGGGTCAAGGCGTTCATCGCCATGACCGATCAGGCGCGTATGCCCAAGGATGCCGGCATCGACAACTTGCTGTGCTATGAAGACCTCCTTCAACAGGGATCCGCCGGCTACGCCTGGCCGGTTTTCGACGAGGATGCCGCCAGTACGCTCTGCTACACCTCTGGCACGACGGGCAACCCGAAAGGGGTTTTGTACAGTCATCGCTCGTCGGTGCTGCACACCTATGCCGCCGCGCTCCCCGATGCCCTGAATTGTTCGGCGCACGACGTGATCCTGCCCGTTGTGCCGATGTTCCATATCAACGCCTGGGGACTTCCCTACATCGCGTGCATGGTCGGGGCAAAACTTGTATTTCCCGGACCGGCCCTGGATGGAGCATCGCTGTTCGAACTGCTCGAAGCCGAGCAGGTGACACTGTCCGCGGGTGTCCCGACCGTGTGGCAAGGCTTGCTTGGTCATCTGGAAAAAACCGGCCGGCAATTCTCCAGCATGAAACGCAGCATCATTGGTGGCGCGACCTGCCCCCCGTCCATGCTGCACACCTTTGAGCAAACCTACGGCGTAGCGGTATTGCACGTCTGGGGGATGACGGAGCTGAGCCCTATCGGAACCGTCGGCGCCCTGAAGGCCAGGCACCTCGAAATGTCCCCGGCAGAGCGTCATGTCGTGCAATCCAAGCAAGGCCGGGCGGTGTTTGGCGTCGACATGAAGATCGTTGACGCCGATGGCATGGAATTACCCTGGGACGGCGCAACCTCGGGTGAGCTGTTGGTGCGTGGACCCTGGGTGGTGCGCGATTATTTCAGGAACGAAACGAACAGTTCGCCGCTGCTCGAGCACGCAGGCCAAGGGTGGTTCCCAACCGGCGATGTAGCGACCATCGACGTCGATGGCTTCATGCAGATCACCGATCGCAGCAAGGATGTGATCAAGTCGGGCGGCGAATGGATAGGCTCCATCGAGCTGGAAACCATTGCGATGGGCCATCCGGCAGTCTCCCAGGCGGCCTGCATTGCCGCCAGACACGCCAAGTGGGACGAACGCCCATTGCTGATCGTCGTCAGGAAGCCGCAAGCGACACTGACGCGAGAAGAACTGCTCGCATTTTATGAAGGCAAGATCGCGAAGTGGTGGACGCCGGATGATGTGATCTTTGTCGATACGATTGCGTTGGGTGCTACGGGCAAGATCCAGAAGAACCGTCTGCGCGAGCAGTTCGGTGACCATCTGCTGGTCAAGGTTGCCGGCTGAACGAGTGTAAGCACTGTGCGTGGCCGCGAGTGATCGCGACCACGCACAGTGCACTTGTTTCTAGCGCTCCAGTTGCTCGAGAAAGGTCAGGAGTAATTCATTGACTTGATCGACGCTTTCTTCCGCGGCGCTGTGGCCCACGCCGGGTAGCAAGACCTTCTTCTGCAGCCCGGGCAGATAAGTGTCGAGCCGTTCGTAGAGCGCGCGGATTTCGTCCGGTTCCAGCGAAGGGTCGGCGGCACCGCCAATGAACATACTCGGCTGGCGTACCAGCGCACCGTCGAGAAACGCGGTGATCTCCCAGTTCCGGTCACGACAGCGGTAGTAGTTCAAGGCACCGGTAAACCCTGTGCGCGTGTATTCAGTGACGTAGTAGTCGAGCGCCCGTGGGCTCAGCCATGACGGGAACTCGCCCTTCGGCTCAGTGAACGCGTTGAGAATGGGTTCACCAGGTTCGACGAACAGGCGCCAGCGTTCAGCCCCGACAGCGCTGCCGGAGATCGAGTAGAAGACGCTGCGCAAGGTCTTGCGCGGATCGCTGGCCAACTCGCGGTCCGGCTTGTGGAGCTGCTGGAAATACAGGTGGTGATACACCCTGCCCTTCGCCATTGCCTGCAAGCCTATGGTCGGCTTGACCTTGCCCCGCGGCGGCACTGGCGTATTGAGCATCACCAGGCCACGGAACAGATCCGGCCGCAGCATGGCCGCCGCCTGGGCCACCCAGGCGCCCAGGTCGTGCCCGATGATCACAGCCGATGTTTCGCCCAGCGTCGCCATCAAGCCGACCATGTCGCCGACGGCCTGACTTATGTCATAGGCTTCAATGGCATCGGGTCGATCGGTTTGGCCAAACCCCCGCTGATCAGGGACCACGACTCGATAACCGGCCTCGGCCAGTGCCGCGATCTGGCGCCGCCACATGTACCAAAGGTAAGGAAAACCGTGCAGCAGGATGACGAGAGGCCCTTGTCCCTCGTCGATGTAATGCATGCGAATGCCGTTGAGTTCGGCAAAGCAGTGGTTGAATGCATCGGGGTCGTCGGCGTCCACCTGCGCCCTTGCCGCGAGCGGCTGGCCGATACCTGTAGCGGTGCGCGTGTCCATTATCTACCTCCATCTTTGTTGTCATTGTCGGCGTGAAGGTAGCCTTGGGCGGTTGTCCTGCACTAAGCTTCCCGGGACACAATCTGGTGAAACTGGGACACGAGGCCAAGCATGTATACCTTGACGCGAAGCGCCAGCCTTACCGACTTTGAGCAGGTTGCCCGTTCAGTGGGGCTCGATCCATTTCGCATGCTGCGCATGACCCGGCTACCGGCCAGTGTCCTCGACGATCCCAACATCATGATCAGCAGCGATTCGGTAGGCTGGCTGCTGGAGGAGTCAGCCCGCCTGTCCGGCCAGGAGGCCTTCGGGCTGCTGCTTGCGGAAACCCGGCACCTCTCCAACTTTGGCATGCTCGCGCTGCTCATCCGCGAAGAGCCAACACTTCGCGCAGCGCTGCAATCGTGCTTTCGCTATACGCGCTTGCATAACGCCGGTGTGCAAATGTGGCTCGAGGATGCAGGCGACCTGACCCTGCTGCATGTGGGTGTAAACATGCAGGGCCATCGTGGCGTCTGGCGCCAGGCGATTGAACAGGCAACCGGTATTATGCTTCGCACGTTGAGCATCCTGAGCGGCCATGCCTTCCGGCCGGTAAGGGTCAGTTTCACTCACGAGCGACCTTCCAGCCTCGAAGTGCACCACCGCGTGTTGGGTACCAACATCGAGTTTTCCCAGGAATTCAATGCCATCGTATGCCGTCGGCATGATCTGGACCTGCCTATTCCCACGGCCGACCCCGCGTTGCATCGCGAGGTGAAGCGATCGCTGGACATGCAGTTGGCCAACCTGCGCGACGAACCGGCGCAGCGGGTACGCCAGATCGTCAAGATGCTACTGCCAAGCGGACTGTGCTCCGTCGATGGCGTGGCCCAGCATCTCGGAATGCACCGACGCACCCTCAACCGACACCTGGCAGCCGAGGGAGAGAGTGTCACGACCATCATGAATACCGTACGCGCCGAACTCGCCGAAGAGTATCTGGCCAACAGCAAGCGCCGATTGTATGAAGTCGCCGAACTCCTCGGTTTTTCCTCTGCCGGTGATTTTTCACGCTGGTTCCGCAGCCGTTTTGGCAAGACACCCTCGGCTTGGGCCGTCTCCTACCGAGCGAGCAAGACGGCATCCGGGCCCCTGTCGCCTGAATAAGAAAGCAGGTTAATGGCCGACTCAAGCCTGTTGGCCAGCCACATTGCCTGAGCCTCGCACCCCCGACGTTTCTGACCCCGCCACCCTTGCGCAAGCGTCCCAATACGCGAAGATTCTGTCCTGAAATGCTCCTTGCACCGCGCTCGTGCAACCTACTATGGGTCAGTGGCCCCTGCTCCGTTGATGGGGGCCACAACACCTACCGGATACACGTAGACCGCCCAGGATCCTGGGTCCTTGATGGCTCCAGCGGTTCGTGAATTCGGGTCCAGCAACCCATTCGATGGTGATGCAAAAAATACGATCCTGGATCTGGTCGCGCTACTTGCAGTCCCCCACCGGGATCGTCCCGGGAGCAGCGCAAACATCATCAGAACAGCGCCCGATCGCGCAACACATCTTCACGTCACCATCGGCCGAGGGAAGTCCTACGCATGCCCACGCTTGTTCGCGCCGCCGTTTTGACCAAATACCTGGACGTTACCCAGGACCTGGGATTCAACCCGCTCGACGTCATGGCAGTCGCAGGTCTGAACAAGGCTCAGCTGCAAGACCCGGAATCGCGCATTCCCATCGATGCCGCCGTGCGTCTGCTGGAAGATTCGGCCATCGCCAGCGGTTGCCAGACCTTCGGCCTGAGCATGGCCGAGTCGCGCCAGTTATCGGACTTCGGCGTGGTCAGCCTGCTGCTCAGCCATCAACGCACCCTGCGCGAAGCGCTGCAGGTGATGGTGCGCTACCGTCATCTGATGAATGACTCGCTGGCCATCTTCGTTGAAGAGTGCGGCAAGATGGTGATCATCCGTGAAGAGATGGTCACCGAGTCGCCGATGCCCAGTCGCCAGGCCACGGAGCTGGCCATCGGCGTGACGTTCGGTCTGTGCTCGGCCCTGCTCGGCTCGCACTGGCGCCCTTACAGCGTCAACTTCATGCACCAGCCGCCGGACAACCTGTACCTGCATCGACGCGTATTCGGCTGCAACCTGGAATTCGGCAGCGAGTTCAATGGCATCGTTTGCCCTGTCGCCAGCCTCGACATGATCAACCCCGATGCCGACCCGACCATGGCCCGTCATGCCCAGAGCTACCTGGACTCGCTGCAAAGCCCCGAGACCACCTCGACGCTGTTCGAAGTGCGCAAGGCCATCTACCTGCTGTTGCCCATGGGCCGCGCCACCATTGAGCAGATCGCCCAGCACCAGGGGATGAACGTGCGCACCCTGCAACGTCGCCTCAAGGACCATGGCTGTGCCTTCAGCGACCTGATCAACGATGTGCGCCGCGCCCTGGTACTGCGTTATATGGAAAACCCGAACCACTCGCTGAGCCACATTGCCGACATGTTCGGCTTCTCCATGGCGAGCTCCTTTACCCGCTGGTTCATCAACCAGTTCGGCATGCCGCCGGCGGTGTGGCGCAGCGCGCAGAAACAGTCCGGTTCGGACGCTGCCGCCTCCAAGTCATTCTGAACACACGGCAAAAAAAACGGCGACTGCTGGTACAGTCGCCGCAAAAAACGGTGTTTGTGGCACAGGTCGGGATGTTAACGACGACTCACAGTTTCACCTCCAGCCCGAATTCGCTCATGGACTCAGGAACACTCTGCCCCTGAAGGCGGGCAATGTCTTTGTGGTAATGACACTTGGCATAAAAGAACACCGCCGCCGCGACGAGGCTGATCAATGGCACCAGTTGAAACGCGGCATGCAGACCGATGAGGTCCGACACCCGGCCGGTGATGAACGGCCCCGGCGCCAGCCCCAGCAGGTTGTTGGCCAGGGTCAGCGTGGCGAATGCCGTACCGTGCACCGAGTAATGGGTCAGGTTGGCAACCATCGCGCCACTGGGGCCTGTAGTGCCGGTGGCAATCAACATGCCCAGGCAGATCAGCAGCAGTTGCACCGGCCCTGCCTGCAAGGCAAAGGCCGTCGACAGCAACAGGCAACTGCCCAGGCAGAAGCCGATGGCCAGGCTGACCTTGCGCTCCGGTGAGTGCCGACACAGGCGGTCGCTGAGCATGCCGCACACAATCATCCCCACACCGCTGCACAACACGATGCCCGCCGCCATGCCACCGGCCTTGTCGGTGGGCATGTCGTAGTAGCGATTGAGGTAGCTGGGAATCCACACCATCACCGTACCGCCGACGAACAACTGCAAGCCGCTGCCGATGTAGGTCGACACCACCGAACGGCTGGACCACAGCGTGCGCAGCGGACGCTTGACCGCCACCGTTGCCTTGTTCGCCACTGGAGCGACACGTGATGGCGCAATGCGCGCTTCCTTGACGATCAGCGGATAGAGCATCGCCAGCACCAGGCCAAACAACGACATGCCGGCGAACGACCAGCGCCAGCCCAGCTTGGCCGCGATGGCGCCGCCCAGGGCCATCCCTAAGACAGCGCCGAACAATCCGCCGGCCATGAAGGCACTGGTCAGGGTGGCCCGCATGTGTTTGGGGAACACCGAAATCACCACGGCGATGCCGACGCTGCCGTAGGCAGCCTCACCGACACCGACCATGAAGCGCGCGATGAACATCTGCTGGTAGTCCTGAGCCAGCGCGCAACCCAGGGTCGCCACGCTCCACAGCAACGCCATCAGCGCCAGGCTCTTGACCCGGCCGAAACGGTCGGCCAGCAACGACAGGGGAAACGTCAGCAGGCCCACCATCAGGGCAACGATGCCACTGAGCAGGCCGAGCTGTCCGTCGCTCAACGCCCACTCGGTCTTGAGCAACGGGAACACCGCGTTCAGCACCTGACGCGACATGTAATCGGAAATCAACAGGCCGAACGTCAGTGCAAAAACGATCCAGGCATATTGGCGCGAAACGCTGACGCAACCAGCGTCGTCATCGTCGGCGACGATTGGATGAAAGGCCATGCAGCCTCCTCGAAGTCTTTATTTTATTGTTGTTATCAAGCGTGTAGCCGGACGGCGAGCGATAGTCTCTTCAAAGCCCGCACGGGAGTGCATCTACATGGCCAGGGTCATGTTGTTGCCCGGCAGAACGTTCTTGAGCAGGGGGGCGGCGGTCAGGATTGACCAACGCGCATTGCAGTGAGTGCATCCACTTTCTACCTCCATCTATTTTCAGTAGTCGGCTTGAAGGTAGCCCTCGGAGGGCGCCTTGCACTCAGCTTTTCAGGACACAATATTGTGATACTGGGACAAAAGACCGTTCAGTTTGGGCATGCTCGCGCTGTTTATCCGCGAAGAACCCTCCGATGCTCCGGGTCAAAGCGGTCGGTAGACAGGCCAATGGCAAACAGGTGGTGCCCTGCTACCCTCTTTTTTACCCGGGTCGGGCATACCGTCAATAGCGACTGAGGAGAACTTCGCGGTGTCGAATCAGCTGGTCATACGCAACATGACCCGTCCCGAGCTGGACGAGCTCGTCGATTGGGCTGCCCGTGAGGGTTGGAATCCCGGCCTTCACGATGCCGAGCTGTTCTGGGCGACGGACCCTGCCGCCTTCATCGCGGCGTCCCGGGGCGGCGAATTGATCGGCGGCGGTGCCATCACCTCCTACAATGGCGAATTCGGCTTCATGGGTTTTTTCATCGTCCGGCCTGAATATCGCGGTCAAGGCCTGGGCGATACCCTCTGGCACGCACGCCGCGAGCGACTCCTCGCCCGACTGCGCCCAGGCGCGAGCATCGGCATGGACGGCGTCTTCGCGATGCAGGACTACTACGCCAAGGGTGGTTTCGTCTTCTCCCATCGCAACATGCGTTTTCGCGCCGATCTCACCGCCCGCCCGACGACTTCGCAGGTAGACGGCCAGGACATCGTCCCGTTGGCCTCCTTCCCGTTCGATCAGGTTGTCGATTACGACCGCACCTGTTTTCCCGCCGCGCGCGCAAGTTTCCTGAGCGGGTGGATAGCCCAGGCCGATGCGCTCGCCGTGGGTTGCCGGCGCGCGGGCAGGCTAAACGGCTATGGCGTAGTAAGGCGCTGCCGGGAAGGCTACAAGATCGGCCCCTTGTTCGCCGATGACGCCCTGGCAGCCAATGCCCTCTATGCGCGCCTGGCGGAATTTGCCGAGGGTGGCCCGCTGTTTCTCGATGCCCCGGAGAATAACCCCGCCGCGATGGCACTCGTGCACCAACAGGGCATGCTCGAGGTTTTCGGCTGCGCACGCATGTACCTCGGCCCTCCTCCGGCGATCGCGCACGAACGTGTGTTCGGCGTCACGACCTTCGAGCTGGGCTGATGTCCGCTCGCGACCTCATCGGATATGGCGGCTGCCCGCCCCACCCGCGTTGGCCCGGTGAGGCGCGCGTCGCGGTCCAGTTCGTACTCAATATCGAAGAAGGCGCGGAGTCATGCCTCCTTAATGGCGATGCCCAGTCGGAGGCCTGGCTTCACGAGCTGCCGGGCCGCCCGCCACGTGTGGGGGAACCGGACTTGAGCGTCGAGGGCATGTACGAATACGGATCGCGCGCGGGGGTGTGGCGCATTCTGGATCTGTTCAGCGCCCGCGGCCTGCCGCTGACCGCCTTCGCCGTCGGCCGGGCACTGGAACTCACCCCGGCCATTGGCCTGGCGCTTTGCGCTGCGGGGCATGAGATTGCCGGGCATGGCTACCGTTGGCTGGACTATCGCGACATGCCTGAAGACCAGGAGCGGCGCCATATTCGCCTCACTCTCGACGTGATCGAGCAGATCTGCGGTAAGCGCCCCGTGGGTTGGTACACAGGAAGGGTCAGCCAGAACACCCGCCGTCTGTTGCGTGAGGAAGGTGGGTTTCTCTATAGCTCGGACGCCTACAACGATGACCTGCCCTATTGGCTCCCAGGCTCGCCCGCTCACCTGGTGATTCCTTACACACTGGTCAACAACGACGCCCGCTATCTGCTGCCCAATGGTTTCGCCTGCGGTGAAGACTTCTTCCAGCTGCTCAAGGACGCTTTCGACCTGTTGTGGCAGGAGGGCGCGCAACACCCGAAGATGATGAGCATCGGCCTGCATGGGCGGATCAGTGGCCACCCAGGTCGTGCGATGGCGCTGGCGCGTTTTCTCGATTACGTGCAATGCCACGATGCGGTGTGGATCTGCCGGCGCGAAGAGATTGCCAGGCACTGGATAGCCCGATTCCCCGCGTGAGTGGCAAGTGGTTCGCAACGGCCCGCATCACTGACCTGTCTTATCCCGAATGTGTCACATTGTGCCGTTACCGCTCGTCCCTGAACCTCGGAATCGGCACCTGTCTGTCGGCCTGGGTAACGACCGCAGCTGAGCTTGGCGTATTAGTTGGAGGAGTTGCAATGACAACAATCGATGTGAAATCCCGATTCGAAGCAAAGCTTCTTCGTCCGGCAAAGCCTGGTAACGATACGTCGTGGGCGTTCGTAGTACTGCCAAGAGACGCGAGTGAACAGCTTCCGAGGCGAGGAAGGACAACCGTTGAAGGCACAATCAATGGACAGCATTTCCAGGCAACCCTTGAGCCCGATGGTCAGCTGAGCCATTGGCTGCAGGTAAGTAGAGCGTTACTCGAGGCCGCAGGCGCGGCCGTTGGGGATATCGTTACACTCGAGCTAACCCCTGTGAAGAAGGAACCCGAGCCTGACATCCCGGCAGATTTTCAGGAGGCACTGGCAGCCGCTCCCGAGGCTCGTAACGTTTGGAACAATACGACGACCATCGCACGAGTAGACTGGATTCACTGGATTACTTCAGCCAAGCAACTTAAGACGCGCGCAAAAAGAATTGGTGATGCCTGCGATATGCTTGCATCCGGAAAGAAGCAGGTTTGCTGTTTCGACCAGTCCGGCTACTACAGTAAGGCCTTCCGTGCGCCCGAGGCAGAAAGTTGTTAAATGGAACATTCCGTTAAATACACCTGACAATGCGTTCAAGTTGTTCACCGGGACGGTTTTCGGGGCGTCCGTCTACCGCGCGGTCATTGACTACCGGTTAACTGAAATCCAGGCCGCATGGCTGGATGTTTCTTCGCGCATGCCCACTTGAGTATGGACATTCAGGCTGCAGCCATTAATTCCATTGGTTATGTGGGTGAGGAGCATTCGTTCTATTGCGCGCGGCATGGGTGGCTAATCTTCGGAGGTTAAGGAGGGGCAGCCTCCGGGAAGGTGCAACCTTATGGACGCAAATCCTATCGAAACCGACTACCTGGTCATCGGGGCTGGCGCGACGGCCATGGCCTTCGTCGATACGCTGCTCAAGGAAACGAATGCACGCATCGTGATGGTGGATCGACACGGTCGACCTGGCGGGCACTGGAATGATGCCTACCCCTTTGTCCGATTGCACCAGCCCTCGGCCTTCTATGGCGTCAACTCACGGGAACTGGGCAGCGGAACGAAAGACACGACGGCACTGAACGAGGGCTTGTATGAGCTAGCCTCCGGCGCCGAGGTGGTGAGCTACTTCGATCAGGTGATGAACCAGCAGTTTCTGCCGTCAGGTCGGGTCCGTTACTTCCCCATGTGCGACTACACCGGCGACCGCATTGACGACCACCGGTTTACCTCCCTCGTTAGCGGTGTAAGCCATCAGGTGCGGGTGTACAAAAAGGTGGTGGACGCCACCCATGCCCAGACGGCGGTGCCCTCGACCCACCCGCCCAGATACACGGTGGAGCCCGGCGTGCAATGCGTGCCACTGAACGACCTGCCGAAGATCCGGCACCCACACACTGGCTACGTCGTGGTGGGATCGGGCAAGACCGGGATCGACGCCTGCCTGTGGTGCCTGCAAAACGGTGTTGCGCCCGAAAAAATCTGCTGGATCATGCCGAACGATCCGTGGTTGATCGACCGGGCCAACCTGCAACCCGGCCTCGACGGCTTCGAACGAACAATCGGCGGCCTCACGGCACAGTTCGAGGCCATCGCCGCCGCGGACTCGATCCCGGACCTGTTCTCCAGGCTTGAGGCGGCGGGCCAGCTCCTGCGCCTGGACAAGTCCGTCGAACCCACTGCTTACCGCTGCGCCACCGTCACACAGGCGGAACTGCGTGAGCTGCGACGCATCGACAACATTGTGCGCCTGGGGCGGGTGCGAGTGATCGAGCCAACGCGCATTGTGCTCGAGCAGGGAAGCATCGCCACGAGCCCAGGCGTTCTGCACATTGATTGCAGTGCCAGCGCCATTCCGTCACTGCCTGAAATGCAGGTGTTCGACGGAGGCAAGATCAACCTGTTGATGGTAAGCACCTGCCAACCGTTGTTCAGCGCGGCCTTGATCGCTTATGTGGAAAGCCACCTGGAGGATCAAACGCAAATGAACGCGTTTTGCACAATGGTCCCCCCGCCTCACCTCCCCACGGACTGGATCAGAATGTGGGCGGTCAACCTGGGTAACCAACTACGCTGGGGAGAGCATGAAGGCCTGGCCCGCTGGGTCAGGCAGTCGCGTTTGTACTTCATGACGGCGGTGGTCAGGGGCATGCAAGAGGCCGACACCGAGAAACTGGCGCAGCTGCATCGGCTCTCTGTCAGCAAGCAGCAGGCTCTGGCGAATCTGCCGCGGTTACTGGAGGCCATCGCTTGAATAGCAGGAAGCGCACATGAACGAGCCACACCTCGAACTGCTCGACATCAATGGCATCCGCATGCAGGTCGCCATCCAGGGCTCCGGTCCGTTGGTCTTGCTGTGCCACGGATTCCCGGAGCTGTGGTACTCGTGGCGCAACCAGCTTGCTGCGCTGGCGGCCGCCGGCTACAGAGCGGTAGCGCCCGACATGCGCGGCTATGGCGGCACGGATGCGCCAGCCGAACCCGACGCCTACACCACGCTCCACCTGGTAGGCGACATGGTCGAGTTGGTCAATGCACTCGGCGAACAGCAAGCAGTGATCGTTGGCCATGACTGGGGCGCGCAGGTGGCCTGGAGCGCAGCATTGATGCGACCCGATCTGTTCCGCGCCGTGGTCGGCATGAGTGTTCCCTTCTCGCCACCGGGGCGCGTGGAGCTCCTCAGTGCGCTTGTCTCACGGGGTATCAGCGACTTCTACATCCAGTATTTCCAGACGCCGGGTGTGGCCGAGGCCGAGCTGGAAAGGGACGTCGAGTCGTC
This sequence comes from Pseudomonas sp. S2_F07, assembly GCF_054668325.1. Taxonomy (NCBI): domain Bacteria; kingdom Pseudomonadati; phylum Pseudomonadota; class Gammaproteobacteria; order Pseudomonadales; family Pseudomonadaceae; genus Pseudomonas; species Pseudomonas sp. S2_F07. Next base: position 233,890 of record NZ_CP162758.1, on the reverse strand, counting down.
GATCCGGCGCATCTACTTCAGTGGCTCGGGTGACGGGCCCGATTGGCCGGTTTTCGGCAGGCTGCAGCCAGGCCAGGGCTTCCTGGGCGCGATGATCGAGCCCGAAACCCTGCCAGACTGGCTAAACCTCGAGGATATTGCCTACTACACCCGCGAATTCACCCGCAGCGGATTTCGCGGCGGCTTGAACTGGTACCGCAACATGACTCGCTCATGGGCACTGCTGGCACCTTGGCGCGGTTGCATTATCCGGCAGCCGTCGATGTTCATTGCGGGCAGCCGCGACGGCGTGCTGAAGTTTCCGAGCTCCCCGCGGCAGATCGAAGCCTTCGCGCAGACACTGCCGGAACTGCGCGGGTGTCATATCCTCGAAGGTGCCGGCCACTGGATACAACAAGAGCGCGCGACAGAGGTCAATGAGCTGCTACTGGACTTCCTGAAAAAACTCTGATCAGAAGGTTGAATTTTTATCCATAATTGAAATGCCATAGACCGGTCCATCCCGTATTTAGGTATTGATACGAGTGACCGTGGGCATGCAGGCGGCGCCAACACCGGACCGGTGTTGGCTGTATGGATTCAAGATTGGAGGGAACCATGAGCAATCTCATCGCCACCGACGAACCACCTGAAGCCGTTCGCCTCATGGTCAGGGTTTACGCCTACTTGCTGCTCGCAGGATTTGCGTTTGTTCCGGCCTATCTGATTGGTTACTTATACTTTTTCCAGGACCCCACGCTTTTATTCGAGAATCACCTGTTCCATATAGTTGCGATCACGACAGCCACCTTGGCAGGCTTGTTTGTTACCTACGTAACGTGGCGCTGCTATCAGTCATCGGGAGATCCGCTGCTGCGATGGATGACGCTTGGATTTCTCGGCTTTGTTCTGATCTACGCGTTGCACGGTGCGTTCACCGAACAAGCACACCACAATATCTGGCTCTTCCTGCTTTATGGACCAGCCTCTCGACTGGTCATGTCGATTCTGCTGTTAGTCGCAATGCTGTCGTACCACCGCCCACCTGATACCGCGGACCAACGAATGAAGGCCCGCCCGTGGTTGACCTGGATAGGACTGTTCCTGGTGGTTGACGGGGCAGTGGCGTACGTCGCGAATTCGCCGATCGCCAGCGATCTCGCGGTGCGCCTCTCGATGGAGGGTGGTGCCCTCGTTCTTTCCACATTGACCGTGACAATACTCGTACTGCGCCGTATCCGTTCGCCGCTGATGACAATTTTCATCATCTCGGTCACCGCGTTCGCGCTGTCCTCTCTTGCCTTCATCCTTGCACGTCCGTGGAACCATATGTGGTGGCTCGCCCACGCGATCTTCGCCGGTGGATTCTTCATGCTGAGCTATGGGGTAGTGCAAGCGTTCCTCACCACGCGGTCGTTTTCGAAGATTTACAGCCAGGAGGAGTTGATGGTGCGTCTTGCCGAGGCGATGGCGTATACCGAGAGCGCCCTGCAGGAGCTCCAGCGCACCAATCAAAAACTCGGGCACCTTGCGGCGACCGATCCACTGACAGGCGCTGATAATCGGCGTCGGTTCATGGAGCGGGTCGAAGCCGAAATTGGCCGGACCAAACGCGGCGGTGCGCCGTTCTCCGTGTTGGCACTCGATCTGGATAATTTCAAGTCCATCAACGATCGCTTCGGGCATCAGGTTGGCGATGACATCCTGAAGAGTTTCGTGGAGAAATGCCTCGATTCGATCCGGCCGTATGACGGTGTAGCCCGAGTGGGCGGGGAAGAATTCATGATACTGCTACCTCAGACTTCACTTGAAGGCGCGCACGAAATCGCTGAGCGTCTGCGAAACACCGTTGCAAACAGTTCCTTTCATGGCCTGCAGCGGTCAACCGTGGTTACAGTGAGCATCGGCGTATCGCAATCCGGTCGCGATGGCGACACCATCGAGGCAATTCTGCGTATAGCCGATCAACGCCTGTATCACGCTAAACACGAAGGCCGTAACCGAGTGGTCACTACCTTCAAAACCAGCCTGCAACCTCTGCCCTGACCATCGTCTCGAAGTCGCTGAACTACCGGTCTGAGGTACGGCCCCAGGCAATTTTGTCCGCCCCCCTGAAACGGAGACGCCAGCATGAGCACCTTGCAACTTCACCCCGCACTGGACAACGGTATCCAACCCGCCGCCGCGAATTTCACAGGTGGCACCCTGCAATGCCTGTGTGCGACCGACAAGGTCGAGGTCAAGATCGACGCACAAACTCTGTATAACCACGCGTGCGGATGCAGCAAATGCTGGAAACCACAAAACGCGACATTCGCCGTCATCGCGGTGGTGCCTCGAGATAAGGTCAGCGTCATTGCCCACAGCGAAAAACTGGCAATTGTCGACGAAACCGCCACCATCCAGCGCCACGCCTGCAAGCAGTGTCACGCTCATCTCTTTGGGCGCATCGAGAACAAGGACCATGCGTTTTATGGCCTGGACTTCGTCCACACCGAACTTTCGCCACAGAGCGGATGGGCGGCGCCGGGATTCGCGGCGTTCGTGTCCTCCATCATCGAAACCGGCACACCGCCAGCGCAAATGAAGGCTATTCGCGAGCGCCTGCGCTCGATCGGCCTGGAACCCTATGACTGCCTGTCCCCGGATTTGATGGACGCACTGGCGACTCATGTTGCCAAACAGAAAGGCCTGCTCCCCTCCGCCTGATTGATCGGTTGCCGCGGTTTCTTTTTCGGACCGCGGCCATATCCGGTCGCTCGTGACTAGCCACAGTCCACCCGTTGCAGGCAGTCGGCTAGCCTGGAATAAATTTGCTCCCTTCCTTGCGGATGGGGATTATCCACGCTGAGTCGAAGCAGATCCGACTCATCACCCACCGTGAGAGCCAAATCTTTTCGTGTGAGTAAAGTCGAACTAACGAGCAGCACAGTGACAGCACCGGACAAGGCAATTACAATTTGATTAACATCTAGCGACTTGAGCGATTGAATACCCCATGGAAAGCAAGACTGCGCGCCTCACTGTGCTCATTGATCCCGTCAAGAAAAAAGCCTTCGAGAAACTCTGTGCAGCACAAGACCTGACGCCTTCTCAGGTGGTCCGTCAACTGATTCGTGACTACCTGGACACCCACGGCGCCACCTATTCAACCAAAAGTAAGCATGCCGCCAGTACCAAGTCATAACCTGACACGGGCAGCAAGCCTCTAAAGGATCGACGGACCCTCTGCGAGGCTGACCGCTTTAGCCAGCGCGGTGTTGAAGTCGGCGTGGTAATGCTCCGTGCCGATTTCTTGCAAGATACCCACCCTATCGAGCTTGTTGAGCACCTTCGTGTTCGCTTCGCAGAGTTTCACCACGATATTGCGCTTGTGCAGTTGCTGAATGACCTCCTCCAGCACCTGCAAGCCAGTGATATCCATGAACGGTACACGCTTCAAGCGAATAATCAGCAGACGTGGATCGGTATGGGTCTGTGCCAAGACTCGCTCGAAGGTCTCAGCCGCGCCAAAGAACAATGGCCCTTCAATCGTATAAATCAATGTGCCTGCCGGCAGGCGAGTGTGCCCATTGGCCCTCAACTCTTCTTCTAGCTCATGCTCGACTACCTGTTGTACCTCAACAGATGAGGCCATGCGGCGCATGAAGTGCAGCATCGCAAGGATGACGCCGATATTCACAGCGATCACCAAGTCACTGAACACTGTGAGACTGAAAGTGATGAGCAGAATAGCTACGTCTGCGCGAGGGGCCCGCTGGACCATGCGTTTGAAGTGCTTCAACTCGCTCATGTTGTACGCGACCACGAAAAGAATGGCGGCCAGAGCGCACAGTGGAATGTTTGAGGCCAGAGGTGCCAGAAACAGAATAATAAGCACCAACGTGACCGCGTGCATAATGCCGGCCAGCGGGCTCGTGCCGCCGTTACGGATATTGGTTGCAGTACGGGCAATCGCTCCGGTAGCTGCGAAACCGCCAAACAATGGAGTGACCAGATTAGCCACTCCCTGACCGATCAGCTCCTGATTGGAATCATGCTTAGTGCCCGCCATGCCATCGGCCACCATCGCCGACAGCAGTGATTCGATCGCTCCAAGCATGGCGATAGTGAACGCCGGACCGATCAAATCGATGACGCGAGACAGCGTGATTTCAGGCAGGCTCAACGCTGGAAGGCCTTGAGGTATGCCACCAAATGCGCTGCCAATCGTGGCTACCCCCTCGAAATGAAAGGTTGACTGTATCGCTGTAGCTACCGCCATTGCGACTAATGGACCAGGTACCCGTTTGAGTCCGGGCATTTTGGACGCGGTGATGACCAGGAAAAGACTAAGTACCGCCAGCAGGGTCGTGGCCAAATGAAGATCAGGGAGCGCCTGGAGCAAATGCCAGAGCTTTTCATGGAAATGCTCTCCACTGATCCTCGGTAAACCGAAAAAGTCTTTCCACTGTCCGACCCAGATGATCACGCCGATGCCTGCGGTGAATCCGACGATCACCGGATCGGGGATAAACTTGATGATTGCACCGAGCCGGGTCATCCCCAGCAATAACAATATGGCACCTGCCATCATCGTGGCGATTTGCAGACCGTCAACACCATGCTCGGCCGTGACTCCCGCCAAAATCACGATGAACGCGCCTGTCGGCCCGGCAATCTGCAAGCGGCTTCCCCCAAAGAGCGAAACCAGCAGGCCACCGATGATTGCGGTGTAGATGCCTTGCTCAGGTTTGACGCCAGATGCAATGGCAAACGCCATTGCCAGAGGGAGCGCCACGACCCCGACGATCACGCCAGACACCATATTGCCCAGCCAATGCTCTCGCCCCAACAACCCCGCCTTCCATGCCTCAACTATCGCAATCATGGCTAGCTCCTCAGTGGATGCATGTGCATAATATTAACATACAGTGATAATTTAAATGCCCTTGATCCACTGCTTCGGGCGGCTGGAAATGTTTATAGAGAAAGTTCAGATGGAGCTGGGCGGGCATGCACTGCAAATAGAGAATCTTGAGAGCGCGTGTAGCGTGGTGACTGACATGAATCGTAAAGCTGTGAAATGCAAACACGCCGAAGGCGTGACCTTTGACACCCATGTGATCGCAAACCCGACCAACCCCAAGGAGTGGATCGTGTTTTTCAAGAAGGACGCCGGGAGAAGTTATTTCTTGGTAGATGACAACGAGGAAGTCGAGTCTTTCGGGCATCTGGATGACCTGATCGCAGAGCTTCGAGACTTGGGCCTCAAGACCGCTGAAATCCACTTTTAACCCTTGGATCGCGCCTTGGAGACATGATCATGTCAGTGAAAATCGAGTACCTATCCAGTCAAAGAGAAGCTCTTTGGTCTGTATGTTTTGGCATCAGACGAGTTCAGTTTCGGCATGAAAAAAGTGCTCACGACTTTGCTGCCAAGCTCAAGGAGAGAATCGAGGCTCCGCATGTTTACCCTCAGCGTGATCCGCCAGCGAAAAATCATAGTTGATCGGTACAGGCAGATTGAACATCGCCCTGCATATCTACCTGCTTGTTCTACATAACGGATCCGATTGAACTCGTGACCTCCGGTAAAAAGGCCGAGTAGCTCAATCACCGGTCAATTGGCCTTGATCCAATTGGTGACGATCGGTCAGTCCGCATTTGATAGCGTTTTCGGCAGGTAACTTTATCCCGATCACAGTTGTTTGCAGCCCCTCGCGACGGACACCCCCCTAGCCAGAAGTGGACACTCAGAACTCAGCCGCGCACCAGATAGGCTCCTGACGGAACCCGATGTCGCAGCTTCTTGCATTTGCCGGGTGCAGGCTGATGCCCCGGCGGACGATCAGGAAACCAGATTCGGCATTTGCCCGGAGGCGGCATATAGTCGCGCGGGATCTCAACCTCAGCGTACGCCCGCCCCGGCTCGACATTAGCCATTTGTAATTTTCCTTCGGGCCCGGTTCTGCCAGCCATCGGCGCAGCCGGAACCCGATCTGCCTCTGCGCGAGCGAAGTTGCCAGCATCGTGCCCAGTGTCGGAAGTGGATTGCTCGGCAACGGCCAATTCCGCTTCGCGGCGCCTTTGGGCCTCCTCTTGCAGCCCCTTCTGTGCTGCGACCAGGTCCTCTTTGGCATTGGGTGGAATACCCGAAGCCTGGGCCTGCTGCGCCGCCTGGATCAATTGGAAGTTGCGGTTGCGTAACGCGACATTGCCACCAACCCGCATGTTCGAGCGCGCCGCCAGGGTTTCGGCCTGCTGGTACTGCCCCTGCTGAAGACGCAACACACCGAGGTAATGCAGGGTCGCGGGATTGTTCGGCTGGATATGCAGGGCACGCTCCAGCGTGGCAGCAGCCTGGTCCAGTTGGCCATTTTCATACTGTCGCGAGGCGGTTTCGATCAGGGTGGTTGATGCGCTGTTGCTTTGCGCGGGCGCTCTTCGCTCGGCAGCAACCGAACAAAGCGACGCGACGGCGCAGAACGCCAGGATGAGTCCCGACAGAAAACTCTTGGTTGGCATCAGGGGGGCGAACTCGACTGATCTCGGACGACACTGAAGTAAAACAGGCCAAGGCGCTGCTCGGCATCTGCGATACGGGGCCCCAATTGACCTGGCCAGCACCCTGAAGTTCCCACTGCAACAGCCACCGCAACCAGGACTCTACCGTCCGCAAACCCCATCGCGGATTTGTTCGCGATGAGGTCTGCAACCGCATAGCAACGTGCGGCCAGTAGCAAAAGCATCATGTCATCAGGATAAAGTCCGTCTGATCGATACCTGCACTGTTAACACCGACAAGGCGAATAGTGTCCACTCCGATCCCGATCACCGTGTCCGCCCCGTCAGCGGCAATGCTCACGTTGGCAGCGAACGTCTCGCTGCTGATCCCCAGCCCTGCGATATTGAGCAAGTCCTGCCCTGCGGCCGGATCAATATCGAAGTCCTGGATCGAGTCGTTGCCGAAGCCTGCCGCAGCAAACATGAAGGTATCGTTGCCGAAGCCGCCATTGAGCGTGTCGTTGCCCAGCCCGCCGAAAAACAGATCGTCACCCGCACCGCCGACCAGAATGTCGTTGGCCTGGCCGCCCAGCATCGTATGACTTGCCGCCGCTGCATCGTAGGCCAGCTCACTGCCGCTGCCCTCGGTGTTCGCCTGCAAACCCGCGGCCGCGTATTGGCCATTCAGCGCGACCTGCGCCACATGCGCACCGTCGCTCACGCTCAGCATGCCGCCGGTGCCCGTGTCATTCGCTGCATAGGTGATCTGCGTATTGGCGCCGAAAGCAACATCGCCGAAGTCCAGCTTGTCACCTGCGGCAAAACCGCTGACGCTGCCACTGAACGCCGTCGACTCATCGAGCTTGAGCGTGCCTGCCGCGCCGCTGTCGAACGTCACATGCTGATCGGAGGCTGCACCGAACTCCAGGATCGCCGAACCGCTGATAGTCGCGCTTCCCGCGCCACTGGCGTCGCCGTGGACCGTGATGTTGCCATCGTTCGCCCACAGGCTGCCGCTGTTGATGACCGCACTTTCAATCACCAGTCCGCCGCTGCCGCTGGCTTGCAGCACACCCGTGTTGGTGACGGCGCTGCTGCCGGTATCGATCACCAGTGCATTCATACCGCTGGCAAGGATCAGGCCCGAGTTGACCAGCATCATCTGCCCCGCTCCCAACTGGCCGGCACCCGAGAGGGTGTTGTCGGCATTGGTGAGCACCGTGTCCGCGCTGCCACCAAAGATCACGTTCTGCGCGCTGTCGGACAGAACCACTTGCCCACCACCGCTCAACGTCGCGCCACGGAACAGAATCTCAAGGCTGGTCGCGCTGCCGGTGGAGCCGAGCTCGATGGTGCCGCTGTTATGGATGCTGCCACCGAACGGCATGATCGCGCCGTCGGCAATGGTGAGGGTACCGGCGTTGTTGGTGATCGGGTCCACATCGAACTGGAAGTTCGCTTCGCTCAAGTTCGCTGCATCGACACCTTTCAGGGTGATCGTCTGGCCGGAGCTTATGCTGACCAGTGCATTGCCATTGGCGTCGTTAGTGATGCTCAAGTCAGCAAGACCGGTGACACCCGTGAAGCCGATCATGTCGATCTTGTCTGCCATGGCATCGAAACTGTAGATCTGATTGTTGCCGATCGGCTGGGCGAAGACGAAGGTGTCGGCACCGGACGAACCGGTCAGGTTGTCGTCAGCGGACAAGGCGAAGATCGGCGTGTCGGGGACAAAGGCCTCGACGTTATTGAATACATAGGAACTGCCCACACTGCCGTCGGCGTTAGTCCAGTTCATGTTGATGTGGAGTACCGCAGCACCCGCGAAGCCTCCTGGTGTTGTCACGGTCAATGCTCCGGGATCGCTGGTCTGCACGGTCCAGGTGCCGTCGCCGTTGTTGATTCCGGCGTTTAGAGTCCAATTTGACGGAACGTCGGCAATTGTGACAACAAAGCTATCGCTCAGGCCTGCCGATGGATCAGCAATCGCAAGGTTTATTGCTTCTCCGGACACTCCCGCAGGGTAAGTCAGGTTAATGCTTGTTGCAGCACTAACGTTGCCTGCCGCGTCCATAGCCGTGACAAATAGCGTCTTGGCACCCGTAAACTTGCCAGTCAAATCAATATTGGCGAATTGACCACCGGTATTGGTCGTTCCGGTCCCAATTTCTGTGTCGCCGGCGCCAAACACGCCATTGCCATTGTCCAGGTAAACCTTAATGAATGAATTAGCTTCGGCGCTCCCTGAAAGCTTATGGTTTGTACCGGAGTTGTTGTAAGTCAGCCCAGTCGGTGACGCTGGCGGTGTTGTATCAATCGGAGTTTCAACGACGTTCTGCACGTTTACCGTAATCGTCTGCGTATCGATTCCGCCATTGCCGTCGGCCACCTGAACGTCCACGACGTAGGCGTTGTCGCCGTCAGTACCACCGACATCCTGGGCATTCTCGTAATCGGGCGCTGAGTTGAACGTCAGCACCCCGCTCGAACTGATCGAGAACTTGCTGAAGTCCGTCCCGGCCGTATTCAGGAGCGAGTAGCTCAGTGTTTGCGCCGGCAGATCAGCATCGGTCGCCGTCACTGTCGAGACCGCCGTGGTGTTCTCCGCCACATTGACCGACGCCGTCGTACCACCACCGTTGGAAGTGATCGTCGGTGAGTCGTTGCTGCCGGCGATATTCACGGTGACCGAAGTGAGGGTGCCGTCCGCACTGCTCACCGCGAAGCTGTCGGTGTAGGTGGTGCCGGCGGCGAACTCGTTGTGGGCGGAGTTGGCGACGTAGGTCCAGGCTCCGCCGGTGCCGATGGAGAACTGGCCGTAGCTGCCGGCGGTGTTGGTTTGCGCGACGAAGGTTGCGGCGCTGTCGACGTCGCTGATGGTCAGGGTGCCGGTGGTGGAAATGTCGACGGCGGCATTGGTCTCGCTGAGGTTGGCGATATCGGCGGACAGCACGGCCGCATCGTTGGTGCCGAGGATATTCACGGTGACCGAAGTGAGGGTGCCGTCCGCACTGCTCACCGCGAAGCTGTCGGTGTAGGTGGTACCGGCGGCGAACTCGTTGTGGGCGGAGTTGGCGACGTAGGTCCAGGCTCCGCCGGTGCCGATGGAGAACTGGCCGTAGCTGCCGACGGTGTTGGTTTGCGCGACGAAGGTTGCGGCGCTGTCGACGTCGCTGATGGTCAGGGTGCCGGTGGTGGAAATGTCGACGGCGGCATTGGTCTCGCTGAGGTTGGCGATGTCGGCGGACAGCACGGCCGCATCGTTGGTGCCGAGGATATTCACGGTGACCGACGTGAGGGTGCCGTCCGCACTGCTCACCGCGAAGCTGTCGGTGTAGGTGGTACCGGCGGCGAACTCGTTGTGGGCGGAGTTGGCGACGTAGGTCCAGGCTCCGCCGGTGCCGATGGAGAACTGGCCGTAGCTGCCGGCGGTGTTGGTTTGCGCGACGAAGGTTGCGGCGCTGTCGACGTCGCTGATGGTCAGGGTGCCGGTGGTGGAAATGTCGACGGCGGCATTGGTCTCGCTGAGGTTGGCGGTGTCGGCGGACAGCACGGCCGCATCATTGGTGCCGAGGATATTCACGGTGACCGAAGTGAGGGTGCCATCGGCACTGCTCACCGCGAAGCTGTCGGTGTAGGTGGTGCCGGCGGCGAACTCGTTGTGGGCGGAGTTGGCGACGTAGGTCCAGGCTCCGCCGGTGCCGATGGAGAACTGGCCGTAGCTGCCGGCGGTGTTGGACTGCGCCTGGAAGCTTTCCGGGCTGTCGATATCGCTGATGGTCAGACTGCCGCCGGTGGTCAGCGGAGCATTGGTTTCGCTCAGCGTAACGCTGGCCGAGGACAGCACGGCGGCGTCGTTGCTGCCGGTGACGGTGATAGTCACCAGTTGGGCGTCGACACCGCCGAGGCCGTCGCTGACCTGCACGCTGAACACTTCGTTGTGACTCTCGCCAGCCGCCAGCGATTGCACCGCACTGGCGACACCGTCGGTGCCGTTGGCCAGCGTGTACGTCCACTGGCCGGTAGTGTCCACGGCGATCGAGCCGTAGGTGCCTGTGGGCGAGCCATTGATGGTCCAGGTCGCCGTGGCGTCGTGATCGATGTCGGCCGAGTTGAACTGGCCATTCACGCTGAGCGCGCTGTCTTCCTGCACCGCGCCGGCATCATGGCCGGTCGCGAAGCTGAGCACGGGCGCATCATTGCTGCCGGTGATGGTAACGGTCACCAGCTGGGTGTCCACGCCGCCCAGGCCGTCGCTGACCTGCACCGTAAACACGTCCTCATGGCTTTCGCCGGCCTTCAGCGACTGCACCGCACTGGCGACACCATCGGTGCCATTGGCCAGCGTGTACGTCCACTGGCCGGTAGTGTCCACGGCGATCGAGCCGTAGGTGCCTGTGGGCGAGCCATTGATGGTCCAGGTCGCCGTGGCGTCGTGATCGATGTCGGCCGAGCTGAACTGGCCATTCACGCTGAGCGCGGTGTCCTCCTGCACCGCGCCGGCATCATGGCCGGTCGCGAAGCTGAGCACGGGCGCGTCGTTGCTGCCGGTCAGGGTGATCGTCACGTCCTTGGTCACCGTCGCCCCGAAGTCGTCGGTCAGCGTCACCGTGAACACTTCGGTCTTGGTCTGGCCCTCGGCGAGGTACTGCGCCGCGCTGTTGTCCAGCGTATAGGTCCAGCCCACGCTGCCCGCCACGTCGCCGGTGCTCTCGTCGCTGACGTTGGCCACCAGCGTACCCAGCGCACCGGCCGGCGCGCTCACGCTGGCCACATGGGCGTCATCGGCCAGGTCCACGTCGCCAAAGGCGAAGCTGCCGTTGGCCACCGTGGTGCCGTCTTCGGTCACTGCACCGCTTTCGATTTCTGCCGCCGTCACCGTTGGTGCGTCGTTGGTGCCGGTGATGGTGACGCTCACATTCTGCGTTACCGACGAACCATGACCATCGCTGATGGTGACCAGGTAAGTTTCGGTGACTGTCTGTCCCTGGGCCAGGTACTGCGCCGCCGTATTGCTCAGGTTGTACGTCCATTGCACCGAACCGTCGGCCGCGTTCGCGGCTTCGCTTACCGGCGAGAGTATGAATGTACCAAGCTGAGTGGCATTGCCCCCCGCCGGCGCGAACGTCGCCGTGTGCGTGTCGCTCAGGTCGATGTCATTGAAGGTTATCGTGCCGCTGGCCGCCAGCGAGTCGGTTGCGCTCGCAGTGGTGTCGGCGTCTTCGGTCACCATGCCGGCCTGCGCGCCGAGACCGATCGTCACACCATCATTCTCGCCCGAAAACTGCACTGTCGCGGTGGCCCAGCTGAGCGTTCCGTTGCCCAGACGCATCGCATAGGTAAAGCTGTCCGTCAGGATCTCGCCAGTAGCAAGCGCCTGGAGTTGTGCCTTGAAAGCAGTGGTGAAAGTAGCGGCGTCGTAGCCGACCTTGCCATCCGGGGTGATCCAGATCCTTGCACCATTCAAGCTGGTGTCAGTACTCGTCGCCTCAGCCCTCGCCGTATCCTGGGTCAGCAGGTCGGCCGGAGCATAAACCTTGGTGGCAGTAGAAAGACTGTCCGCGTTGTCGAGTGACCAGAGTGTCTTCGCGTTGCCACCGAGGTCATTGGACATGACGTCCCAATACATGACCCCCAGCAGATTTTCAGTGGTGTTAAGGACGTCATCCTTCGCCTGCGGCGTGCTGGAGAACGAGGTAACGGTTCCGCCGCTGGTAGTTGTAGTGCTAGCCATGTTTTTCTCCCTAGAATGTCACCCTGAGAAAAAAACCGCTGTGGGCCGCTAACAGCCACAAGCCGATTCTTCCTCAACCCACGAACACTTCACTCCACCGGTACCAGCCGGCTGGCCAGCAGCTTCACACCCAGCCCCGCCCTACCATCCTGTTGCTCAACGCGCACGATTTGTCCTTGCGCCTTGAATTTCATCGGGCCGCCGGGAGTGTCGAGTTCGATCTCGAAGTCAATCAAGTTGCCCACCTGCTGCTCGCTATCGGTTTCGAAATACAATCCGGAGGCGCTGATGTCACGGGTGACACCGTTGCCCCCGCCGATCAGTTGCAGCGACAGGGTGACTTGTTCACGGGGCTCAATTCGGTGTGCGTCTTTCATGGCTGCAGTCTAAAAACGACCACTGTGTTTTACATGAGTGCTCTATCCCTTTTTTCTGGGAGTCAATCACCCGGAAAAACAGTGTTTTACGGGACAAATGTCATGGGAGGGGGTGCCTGAAGCGCTATGGAAAAAGCCAGGATCTGCAACGATTGCTATCATGATCAGCTAACACAACCCGCCTAAAGAGGCAGCGAGCCGCATGCCAATTCAAGTCCTGTTAGTCGCTCTACCGCTCGTGGCCTGGGGCCTTGAGCGTCTGGTGGAAAGCGCTCAACCGAAGTTGGCGCTGGCGGGTTCGACGGCGTCAGTGGCGCAATACCTGCTTTCGCTGCACCTGTACACACCAGATGTGGTGGTATTGGACCTGGACAGCGAGGACTGCATCGAGTCGCTGGCCGAACTGCACAGCCGGACCAAAGCCAGGATTCTGGTAGTGACAGGGTCGAGCGACGAGGCACTGCATGACCGTGCGGTGCTGGCGGGCGCACGTGGGGTGGTGGATAAGCGGGAGTCGGCATCCGCCTCAATTTTGCTCAAAGCCATAGAAAAAGTGCATGAAGGCGAACTCTGGATTGACCGCAATGCGACCAGCCGTATCTTCCTTGAACTGGCGCGCAAGAAAGCCGATCGCGATATAGATCCGGAGCAACACAAAATCGCCAGGCTGACACGCCGCGAGCAGCAAACCATTGCATCGCTGGCCAGCGATCCCTCAGCCCCTGGCAAGTTGGTGGCCGAGAAACTGCACATCAGCGAGCACACGCTGCGCAACCATTTGACATCGATCTACAGCAAGCTGGGCCTGACTAACCGCGTAGATCTGTACGCCTACGCACACAAGCATGGGCTTTCCACAGGCGATTGAGGACTCTTGACTGAATGCCTCTTAACCGCGCAGTAATGCGGGCTTTGCGCCGTTGGTATCTGTAGATCGTGGGATTGAAAAGCGAACCACACGTTCCAGTCGACCTGCTCCGACAGCTGTGAAAGCCAAAGCGCTGATAACGCCGGGGAGCAGCACAACGCTTCTGCGGCCCGGGTGAAATCCCGGTACTTGGCGGCAGCAACAAATGACCGCATGGCCTTGAACGATGGCATTTTCATGAGTGCCTGATCAGGCTGGGGAATTCTTGCCATAACAAAAAGTACCTGTTTTCTCAGAAAAAAAGTCGATTCTGCCCATGCTCCTGCGGCGCCTACACTCCACTCCACGAAGCCCTCGCAGCGCCGGTCAAAAGGAAACGAAATGCAGTATCGAACAGGAATGGAAGCTTTCATGCACGGCGTTCGAACGCTCATTCCATTGACTCCCGGAGTGATTCCATTCGGGCTGGTTACCGGAGTGATGGCCATCGAAATGGGAATGTCGCCTGGCATGACGATGGGCATGACGCTGCTGTTTTACTCTGGATCCGCACAGATGGTTGCACTCCAGCTGCTACATAACGGTGTCTTGCCGGTGGCGATTGTGGTTACAGCCTTGATCATCAACTTGCGCTTTATCATGTACAGCGCTTCGTTGGCACCTCGCCTGCATCACCTGCCCCGTCGCTGGACATGGCCAATGTCCTACCTGCTTTCCGATCAGTCTTTCGCGCTCTACAGTCTAAGGTTTTCCTCGGGAGAACCAGATCGATTCGGACATTACTTTTATGCCGGTACTGCTGTGGCCATGTGGCTAACCTGGCAGCTCTCGGTATTGGCCGGGGTCTTTCTGGGCGCAAGTATCCCCGAGTCGTGGTCACTGAGCTTTGCCATTCCCTTGTCTTTTCTGGCGCTTCTCGTTCCCAATCTGCGTAGTGCGGCGAGCCTGGGGGCCGCAGCGGTCGGCGGGTTGATCGCTGTGTTGGCAGTCAATATGCCCTACAACCTTGGATTGGTAATGGCTTCGATAGGTGGAGTCTTTACAGGGTTATTGATCGAGAACATTCGTAGAAGCCCGTTGAACACTATGAGCTCTGACGGCGTCGAGAAGGAGACACGATGAGTGACCTGGCTTTGTGGGGGATGTTTCTGGCAGTAGGCGTGGGAACCTTTGTGATGCGCCTTTCGTTTGTCGAGCTCTATGGTCGATGGCGAATTCCCGACCTGCTGAGTCGAGCCCTGCTCTACGTACCGGCAAGTGTGCTGGCGGCGTTGGTACTCCCCGCCGTGGTGTATCCCAACGGGCACAGTGAATTCGTGCTCGGCAACCCGCAAATCCCCGCCGCCATTGTTGCTGCCTGGGTCGCGTGGAAGACTCGAAATACTGTCCTGACACTGGCGGCAGGCATGGCGGCGCTTTGGGCTTTCAAGTTGATCGGATCATGAAGCGCTGACCCGCCACTCCATATAACCCTCAAAGTAACCTTTAAATGGCAGAATCTCCTTACTTGATCGTTTCGGAGACCAGCATGCTTCGCGCATTTGAACAAAGACTCGACCCCTTCCCGCCCGACGAGATACCACCGCCACCCGAAGGCCTGACTCGGTTCCTTTGGGCGTGCACACGGGGCGCCCGCGGCTATATTCTTGCGTTTGCGCTGCTCAGTGCCGGCGTGTCGATCTACGAAGCCTGGCTGTTTTCCTTCCTCGGCCAGGTCGTGGACCTGCTCTCGACCTGGCAGGCCGGTGGTGATGCGGCTGCGCAGGAGAGTCGCGTGTTGTGGGGCATGGGCATCGTAATGCTTGCCAGCATCGGGCTGGTGGCTCTGCGAACCATGGTTCAGCACCAGATATTGGCGATCAATCTGCCGTTGCGACTGCGTTGGGACTTCCACCGCCTGATGCTCCGGCAAAGCCTTTCGTTCTTTTCCGATGAGTTCTCCGGACGGGTCACCACCAAGGTGATGCAGACTGCACTGGCCGTGCGCGACGTGCTGTTCACCCTTATCGAGATCGCACCCGGAATCGGGGTGTACTTCATCGCGATCATCGCACTGGCCGGCGGCTTCGCACTGAAACTGATGCTGCCCTTCGTTGCCTGGATCGTGTTGTTCGGGCTGGCCATGCTCTACTTCGTCCCCCGCTTGGGGAAAGTCGGACAGGAACAAGCCCATGCGCGGTCGTCGATGACCGGACGTATCTCAGACGCCTACACCAACATCACGACAGTGAAACTGTTCTCCCACTCCAATCGTGAAGCGCACTTCGCGCGCGCGGCCATGGAGGATTTCAAGCAGACCGGCTTCCGCCAGATGCGCCTGGTCAGCCAATTCGAGATCGTCAACCAAGCGTTGGTGGTGGCTTTGATCATGGCAGCAGGCGGTTATGCGCTTTGGCTGTGGCACCTGGGCGAAGTCGGCACAGGTGCCGTGGCGGCGATTACCGCCATGGCGTTGCGTATCAACGGCATGTCGCACTGGATCATGTGGCAGATGGCCTCGCTGTTCGAAGGCATCGGCACCGTACAGGATGGCATGGCAACCCTTACCCGCGGCCCAAAGGTGCAGGATGCGCCAGGCGCGGGAGTCCTGGTGACCTCCGGCGGAGCGGTAACCTTCGACAACGTGAGCTTCAACTACAATGGCGAACGCCAAGTGCTCGATGGCCTGAGCCTGAGCATTCGTCCTGGCGAAAAAATCGGCCTGGTGGGCCGCTCCGGCGCGGGCAAATCCACACTCATCAACTTGCTGCTGCGCTTCTATGACGTCGACAGCGGGCAGATTCGCATTGACGGGCAAGACATTGCGCACGTGACGCAAGACAGCCTGCGCAGCGCCATCGGCATGGTCACCCAGGATACTTCCCTGCTGCACCGTTCCATTGGCGACAACATCGCCTACGGTCGACCCGATGCAAGCGACGCACAAATCCGCAGTGCCGCGGCCAATGCCCAGGCCGATGAGTTCATCAGCCAACTGAGCGACCGGCAAGGGCACACCGGCTACGACACCTTGGTGGGCGAGCGCGGCATCAAGCTTTCGGGCGGCCAGCGCCAGCGCGTCGCCATAGCCCGAGTGATGCTCAAGAACGCCCCTATCCTGCTACTTGACGAAGCGACCAGCGCGCTGGATTCGGAAGTCGAAGTGGCCATTCAGGAAAGCCTCGATGAAATGATGGAGGGAAAAACCGTAATCGCCATCGCCCATCGGTTGTCCACGATTGCGGCAATGGATCGACTTGTTGTCATGGACGATGGACGCATCATCGAACAGGGCACCCACACCGAGTTGCTCGCCAGGAACGGCATCTATGCGCGGCTGTGGCACCATCAGAGTGGCGGGTTCCTGGGTGAAGATCGGGGGATGACCGAGGCTATGGATCAGGTATGAGCGTGAACGGCCGGGGATGATCTCCAAGCGGCAGCTTTGTGTTGTGGATTCAACCGGTCGATGCAAAACAACTAAATTCCGTGCAAGCAGAAGGAGTGTTGCAGATCATTGAGCAGCTGCGACAGACTCACACGACATCACAATGCTTTCACCGCCAAGCCCGAGAGAGCCGCCGCATAACTTCGGAGTTATGCGACATGACTCCTTAATGCTTATTGTATGGTTGATTGCCCTATAAGTACTTTTCCGGTACTCAACTCGTAATGGCTGGCAGAGCGGTTAAGTACTATGCCGCGTATCAGTGCGACGAATATGCCGAGCACACCGCCCCCGAATATCCCGAGAATCAGAATCAGCAACTTATTGGGCTTGATCGGTTGGTTTGGCTTGATAGCCTGCTGATCAACCTTTACCAAAACCAGTTCACTCAGGTCGCGATTGATATGTTCCAGCCGTGTTTTTTCTGCCCTCATATCAACCAGCGTGTTGAGGAATAGATCGTCGTTTTTACGCGATTTAAGTCGTTCAATCTGCCGATTTTGATCCAGAAGCTGAAGCTCTTTTTTGATCTCGGAGATCCGAGGGCTGGCATGGTCATCAGACTTTCGTGCCAACAGGGCATTTCGCTCGGCACCAAGAGCTTCAGTACCCATGAAGTGCAGCGGGAACTGCTCGTTGAAAACTTCCGCACGAAAAACATTGCCCTGACTTACGCCGTTACCTTGCCCCATCGCCGTAGGGGTAGTCGGCTTCACGATCCCCAACTCACGAGCTATGTGAATGGACTCGTTCAGCTGGGTGATACGACTTTCCCGACGGTCGCGCAGCTCTGTACGAACTGCACGCAACTCATCCTGCAGCTGCGCGCGCTTGAGAACGTCACTTTCACTGATTTTAGCAATCGTTGAGTCCTTATCGGCCTCATAACTAGCGCGGGCAATGCCCATCTTGCGTTCCAGGGTGTTGAGACTGTTGTCAATCACACTGTTCAAGTCGTCCTGAATCTGCTTGCGCTCGCTTTTTATGGCTTCTTGCACGATCCCATTAAGAATGAGATGACCTTCGACGGTTTCCGGATAAGTGATTTCCAGTCCGACGAATGTTGTAAGGTTGTCGCCGATCTTAGTACTTGGCTGAATAACCCTGAACGCTTCGCTGTTGAAGCGTTCGAAGGCCTGTTTCAAGTCGCCTGAGTCAATACCGGAGAATTGTTCTTGGTGCTTATCGAAGTAGGATTTATGCACTTCATAGGAGTTAAGTGCAGCACCTACGCGCCTGAGTGATTCCTCGGGATTGAGGGTGTAAACCCCAGTCTGATTGAGTGCGTCAAGGTCTTTAATAGACGGAGGACGAAGAAATGTCTTCGTCCGGTATTGAGGTGTCGCTGTAAAAGCGTAGACCGCTGCCATCGCTGTGACTGCCAAGGCTATGCCTGCGATTAGATACTTTTGACGCCACAGGGTGGTGAATAACTCACCCAAATCAATTGCTTGGGTATTGTACGAAACCGGGATGGGGCGGGATGACGGTAGCGACTCTGCGTGACTCATACAAGCTCCATTGCACAATTTACTCCATTAAAACGGAACTATTCTACACGCCCGATGTCGCGTCCGAGCGTTTATTTGCGCTCAATAACTTTCGAGGATTAATGCCTGGATCCCGCCCCCTTATGCCGTTGGCTATTTAAACAGCGGCCCCCTAGAACTTTTTCCTGTTTATCGGTCTATGTGGATAGGCACATCCACTCGCCAGGCGAGAACCCGCAGGATTCCCGCAGCCGGATGGCCACACGCCCAGAAATCAATCAGAGGTTGTCTTCGCTCATGAAATTCCATGACCCACGGATGGTGCTCTTCGGCCTGTTCGCGTTCGCGGCAGTGGGCTCGGCATCAGCCACACAGATGAAGACCTCAACCCCTGTTTTGGCACCTGAAGTCGCGGCAGTTCAGGTTCCCGTCCAGGCTGCTGGCAACCCTTGGCCGACCTTGGCCAGCATGTCCGACAAGCAGACAGGGCCGTTGCTTGCCCATGACGACCGATACTGGCATGACGGCCGTTGGCACTCTCGTAGAGACGATTGGCGCCGGGACGACTGGCATCGAGAAAACTGGCGTAGAGAACAAGCTCGCCGGGAAGCCGAACGCCGCCGTGATTGGGAGCGCCACCAGGACCGGGCCATGCGGTACCGTTACGAGGACGATCGCCGCTACTATCGTCGCTAATGCGACGCCCCGCAGGCTAAAAACGTCGATGAGGTACGAGCGATGCGCTTTCGCCCTCCTCGACGTGACGATGACACCGATTTAGCCACCCCATGCGAATGTCCACGAAGCAGGCAAACATGTTATGTTATAACCAATATAAACATGAGCTGCCCGTTGTCACTGGCAGAGCCATCCACTCCCTGCTTGCGATATTCGATGACAACTTCTACCCATGTCCCGCCCATCACAGGCTTGAGCCAACGCCTGCTGTCCATTGATGCCCTGAGGGGATTGGTAATCCTCCTGATGCTGTTGGATCACGTGCGCGAAACGTTCTTTTTGCACCGTCAGGTAACAGACCCGATGGACATCGAATCCACTGAGCCGGCGCTATTTTTCAGCCGCACACTTGCCCATTTGTGTGCGCCGGTTTTCATACTGCTCACCGGGCTTTCCGCTTACCTGTATGGCCAAAAACACCAGGGCAAGGGCGATGTGTCAGCCTTTTTATTCAAGCGCGGTCTGTTCCTTGTGCTGCTTGAGTTCACCCTGGTGAATTTCGCCTGGACTTTTCAGTTCCCGCCTACGGCAATCTACATGCAAGTGATCTGGGCCATTGGCATCTGCATGATTGCCCTGGCCGGACTGGTTTGGTTACCCAGGCCCATGCTGTGCTGCCTGGGCCTGGTGATCGTGGCCGGGCACAACCTGCTGGATAATGTTCACTTCGCGGCAGGCTCGCCCATGCATATACCTTGGGCGATTCTGCATGATCGCGGCTGGATCGATTTCTCCGACAGCTTGCGTCTGCGCACCTCTTATCCGGTGCTTCCCTGGATCGGTGTGATTGCCCTTGGATACAGTATCGGCCCCTGGTTTGCCGGCCAGGTCTTGGCCGCGCAGCGTCAACGTAATCTGCTGCTTGCCGGGGCCGGGACATTGATCGGATTTGTCGCGCTGCGAGCCATCAATGGTTATGGCGAGGCGCATTGGGTCGCCCATGAAGGCATCACGCAAACCCTCATGAGCTTCTTCAACATTACAAAATACCCACCTTCCCTGCTGTTTCTTTCACTGACGCTGGGAGTGGGGCTGTTACTGCTACGTGCCCTGGAACGGGCCCGACAACGCAAGTGGGTCAATGCATTGGCCGTCTTTGGTGCGGCGCCGATGTTCTTCTACTTGCTTCACCTTTACGCACTCAAGGCGCTGTATCTGGTCGGCGTGGCGCTGTTCGGATTGAACCAGGGAGTTTTTTTCGGTTTCGACAGCATTTGGGCTGTGTGGCTGACGGCGGTGTTCTTGGCTCTATCCCTGTATTTACCCGTGCGCTGGTTCGCGGCATTGAAGGCACGCCGTCGCGATATCGGATGGCTCAAATACTTCTGAACAGGATATTTGCTCAATGAAGGGGTCCCTGGAGAGCCCCTTTTTCAAGATGTCCCGTCCTGAAACCCTTAATCAAAGCGGAATGAGGCGCCGTAGGCCGAATCCGGTAAATGGCTAGCGCCATCTTCCCGTAACCGCGAACGGAAAGTACCGCTCTGTGGCCGGGTGCGATACAAACCACGCTTTTGCAGTTCAGGAATGATCAGCTCAACGAAGTCCTCAAGGCTGCCCGGGCTGATCAGCGGGTTGAGCATGTAGCCGCTGGTGCCGGAAATACGGGCGTGCTCTTCGATCCGGTCGGCCACTTGTTGCGGCGTTCCCACCAGAATCAGGTCACTGCCCCGGGTGACGTTGGCAAAGCGCTGTTTGACATCGCCGGCGGTCAAGGGCTTGCCACTGCCATCGGGACGCATCACATAAGAGGTCATGCCTTCGGTGTGAGTGGACAACGCATCGCTGTCCGCGTAGCGGCTGATGTCGATACCGGTATCCCCGGCATAACTCACCAGTTGCGCCTGCAAGTGATAGTTGCTTTGCAGCTCGTCATATTTGCGCTGGGCTTCGATCTCGGTCCTGGCGGTGACGATGCGCAGCACCGTCAGCGACTTCACATCCTCGGCGTGACGCCCCCGTGCCCTGGCCTGCGTCCATATATCTTCCAGTCCCTGGCGAATCTCCAGCGGGTTGGACTTGGCGATGAAAATCAGTTCGGCGTGCTTGGCCGCAAACTCGCGACCACGGCCTGACCAACCGGCCTGGATCAGCAAAGGTGTACGTTGCGGTGACGGGGACGTCAAATGCGGCCCGGCCACCCGGTAATGCTCGCCAACATGGTTGATCGGTCGCACGCGATCGCCCCTGGCATAGACCTGGCGAGACTTGTCGGCCACCACGGCATCGGTTGCCCAACTGCCCTCCCAGAGCTTGTAGACCACATCGAGAAATTCATCCGCGCGCTCATAGCGATCATCGTGCCTGATCATCTGCTCCAGGCCGAAGTTGCGAGCGGCGCTGGTCAGGTAGGAGGTGACGATGTTCCACCCGACCCGGCCATTGGTCAGGTGATCCAGTGTGCTGAAGCGCCGGGCATGGGTGAAAGGATGCTCGTAACTGGTAGTGACAGTGACGCCGAAGGCGAGGTTTTCCGTCACGGCGGCCAATGCCGGGATGATCATCAACGGATCGTTGGCCGGTGCTTCCACCGCCCACTTCATGGCCGCGTCGGCATTGCCGCCAAACACATCGTAGAAGCCCAGCACATCACCAAAGAACAGCATGTCGAGATGAGCCTGGTCGGCGATGCGTGCCAGATTCGACCAGTAGCCCAGGGAATTGATGGTCAGTCGTTCGTCAGCCGGGTGCGTCCAGAGGCTCGGCGCGCCGCCACAGCCAACACTGGCTTGCTCGTATAACGCAAACAACAGAGGTTTCGGATCGGACATCGTAGTACCTGTAAAAAGTCATTAAACGGACGGGTCAGCGCTGATGCTTGAAACCCTTGCCGTAGTGGCGTTCAAGACGGTTCTGAATCAACTCCAGCCCAATGGACAGGAGCCAATAGATAACGGCTGCGGTGGTGAGCATTTCGATGTAGCGGTAGGACGAGCGACCGTACGACTGCGCCAGGAACATCACTTCCCAGACCCCCATCACCGATATCAACGAAGAGTCCTTGAGCATTGAAATGAACTGACTGGTTGTCGGGGGAATGATCGTGCGCATGGCTTGCGGCAGGACGACGTGCAGGAATGTTGCCGCCGGATTCAGCCCCAGGGCCATCGCCGCTTCGCGCTGCCCGGGTGCGACAGCCATGATGCCGGCACGAAAAATCTCGCTGAGGTAGGCACCATAATTGAGCGACAGCGCAATGATCCCCGCGCTGATGGCGCCCGGAACCACACCCAACTGCGGCAGCCCCAGGTAGATCAGCAGGATCTGGATCAGCAGCGGAGTACCGCGAAAAAAGGACGCATAGAAACTGGCAATGCCGAAAGCCACTGCACTGCGAGACAGGCGTGCCAGTGCCGTCACGAAGCCAAGGAGCAATGAAAACCAGATCGAGCAGAAGCACAAGAACAGTGTCAGCGCGGCGCCCTGCAAGAAACCGTCAGGCCCCAAATGCAGGCCGACCAGGTTGGGCAGCTTCTGCACAATGATCGAGAACTTCAGATCGAAGCTCATGAAAAACATGACGCACAGGGCAAACAGCACTGCCCAGGTCAAATACAGGCGAGTGCGAAAACCAGGTAGCGGGCTGAAACGACGCGTCTGGGTCTCGGGGGCGACAGTCGCCTTGGCCGGGTGTGGATTGAGGGCTGTCATTGGCTGATATCGGCACCGATCCACTTCTGTGAAATCTTGCTTAATGTGCCGTCGGCCTTGAGCTGGGTGACGACCTCAGTGACTTTGGCATTCCATTGCGGATCGCCCTTTTCGATCGCTACCACGTTGGGCTCTGCATACAGGGTGTCGCCGGCAATTTTGAAGCGAGGATCCTGGGCGATGCGTTCGCGAGCGGTGATGAGGTTGGTGACCATGGCATCCAGGCGCACGCCCGTACCCAGGGCCAGATCCTGGAAGGCTACCGTTTCGTTGTCGTACGGCGCGACCTGGACGCTTTCGAATGGATAGCTCAACGGCTTGTCCTCGGCGCCCTCGATCACCAGATCCTTGTTCAGATAGGCTTCATAGGTCGACGCACTGATCACACCGACTTTTTTACCTGACAGATCCTTGCCCGTGGCAATGTTCTTGTCTTTGGCATTCACCACGATCACGGCCGGTGACTGGTAATACTCGACCGGGAAGTCGAACACTTCGGCCCGTGCCTTGCTCGGGGTCATCGAGCAGACGCAGATGTCATAGCGTCCGTTCCAGTGTCCGGCAGCGATGACATCCCAGGACGGTGTCTGCAGCTTGAGCTTCACCCCTAACCGTTGCGCAACGGCCTTGGCGACATCCACGTCAAACCCGTCCAGTTGGTTCTGTTCATTGAGAAAGGAAAATGGCGGATAGCTTTCCATCAGAACGCCGGTCAGCTCCCCGCTGCCGGTTACGCGATCCAGGGTGGCGCCCGCGAACGCCGTCGAGCAGGTAGCCAGTAATGCCAAGCCAAAAGGTAAAAGCGCCTTAGTGTTCACAGACAAGTGCTCCAATCGATTCAAAATACTGAATAGATTAAAACGCACTATAAAAATACTTTGTACTTCCTTTATGGAATATAAGACTGCGTTCAAGCTATATTGGATCGAGCGGTTCAGGCGCTTGTATCGCTGACCCTTGGTGGCAAGCAACACCCCGACCGATCCGCTCGGGGCGTTGCTCTTTCTTCAGCGATAGCAATCGAGCAGGCGTGCGGCGACTTCCTTCAATTGCGCGTCGGCCAGACGGTTGATCCCGGCAGCACGCTTGCGCCCTCCCCCCGTTGGAAACTGCCGGCAGAAGGCATCCGCCGCCAGCCCGGCCTCTTCCGGTACCCGCAGGCTGAACGCCCAGTCACCGTCCGCCCCGGCGCTGAGCAAGCCGATCGCCTTGCGCGGTGCACCGGCCGCCAGCTGGTTGGCCAACACGCCACTGACCCTTCGCGCCCAGGGTTGCTCGGGCAGGCGGTACAGCCGCGCGCCCCGGCCCTCGTGCCAGGGTTCAAGGCCTGCGGCAGCAGCCATGTCGGCGGCGTGGCCGATGCGCAGGGTGGTGAAGCTTGTGCTGTGGCGGATGAAATCCAGCGGGTCGTGGTAAGGCAGCAACTCGGCGGCCAGCGCCAGCGGCTCGAAGTGCAGGTCCGACAGGCTGTCGCCATAGGCGTTGTAGTTGAGCAGCAGGCCTAGCTCCTCCAGGGCCTGCACCTCATCGTTGGCCAGGCCATGCTGCTTCGCCAGCGCCCGCGCCGGCCCGGCCAGGCCGTCACCAAAGGCGGCGGCCACCGCCCAACGGTGATGACGCCCGTCCAGCCAGGTGTTGACCAGCAGGCTGGTGCACACCTGGGCAGCCGTGTCGATGAAGGACTCAAATGCCGGGTGCCGAGGCAGTTCGCCGGCAAAGTGGTGGTCGAAGTAGCGTACCCGGACGCCGGCGTCGAGCAGGCGCCGGGTGGCCTCGCGGTTCTGCTCGTGGGCCACGTCCAGCACCGTGACCCGCTCGCCGGGTCCGGCCTGGACCCGGCGCAACAGTTCGATGTCGCGCTTGACCCCGCTGACCAGGTGCACCTGCGGACCCAGTTCTCCCGCCAGGCGCAACTGCTGCAGGGCGCACAGACCGTCGGCATCGCCGTTGAAGGCGCAGTGATCGATTGTGTTCATCTGCCGTCCTCCTCAGTGCATGACTTCGCCGCCGTTGGCATCGAGCTGCGCGCCATTGATCGCACTGGCGTAGTCCGATGCCAGAAACAACGCAGCGCGGGCGCACTCCTCGTCGCTGCGCATGCGACCGCCAGGGATGCCGGCACTGAACTCGACGCGCACCTGTTCTTCGCTGACACCCCGGGCGGCAGCCGTTTGTCGTACCAGGGCCTGCACCGGCTCGCCCCACATCCAGCCACAGGCCAGGGCGTTGACCCGCAGACCATGGGCCGCCTGCTCACTGGCCAGGTAGCGCACGCTGGCCGCCAGGGCGCTTTTCGACGCGGCATAGGCCGCCCCACCCTGATACGGCTTGCGCACCCCCAGGGTGTTGATCATCACAATCGCCCCCGCACCCTGCGCGCGCATGGGCGCCAGCACCGCGCGGCTCATGTTCAGCGAGCCCAGCAGGTTGACCTCCAGCGCCTCGCGAAGCGGGTCGTTGTCTGCCTCGTCCACCGCCTGGAATCCGCCATGGGAAAAGGCGCTGTTGATCAACGCATCGATACGGCCGAATTGCTCGAGGGTGGCTTCGGCGAAACGCTTGCAGGCCTGCACATCGGTGATGTCGGTGGCCACGCACAGCACTTGGCAATGCCCGGCGACCGCCTTGATGCGTTGTTGCGCCTCAAGCAGGCGGCTCATGTCGCGGGCGCCGATGGCCACGGCCCGCGCCCCTTCCCGTGCGGCCTCCAGGGCCAGTTTGATACCCAGCCCGGGGCCGATACCCGAAACCATCACGACTTTGTCTTTAAGCAGCATGGGATGAATCCTCTTATTGTTTTGGGACAGGCTCAGGCTTGCAGATGCCGGGCGCGGTACTCGGCGTAGTCACGTTGCAGCAGCGTGTCGCTGAGGCCGAACTGGTCAGGACTGTAGTGATGGGCAGCGCGTTTTTCCCGGCCGTTGGCGGACAACCATTGGTCCATGGCCGCCCGGACCTTTGGCGTGCATTCAAGGCCGGCGAAGCGATAGATGCGTTCGACCACTGCCTGGGGCGCGGCCAGGGTGTCTTCGAACTGCACATCGAGAAAGCGCTCGGCCGGCATGCGTTCGCGCACCGCCATGGCATGGCGCAAGGCCCGCGCCATGCGCCGGTTCCACTGCTCGCCGACGGCGATGGCATCGGCCTGGTCGCTGTACAGCTGCCACAGGGTATGGATGAAGCTGGCCAGCGAGGGAATGGTCCTGGCCGGTTCGCGATGAGTGAGCACCACCTGCGCCCCGGGGAACACGTCGAACAACAACTCCAGGGTATGCAGGTGCTGCGGGCTCTTGAGCAACCAACGCCGGCCGGGGGCGATGCCACGGCGTGCCTGCTGCCATTGCAGGAACTGCAAGGTGCGCTTGAGGTAACGGTAGACTTGGGTCTGGTCCTGACGGTCGAGCCAGGCGGTGTAGCTGGGGACGTTGACGTAGGAGTCCATGGCGCAGAGGAACGAGTGCTCCATCAACATGAACTCTTCGTCGGGCTGCTCGGCGTCCAGTGGGTGGATGGCCAGCAACTGCGGAAGGAACTCGATCATCGCCGCCACTTCAGCGCGCGCCAGGCCCAGGCGCTGCAACGGTTGCTCCAGGGTCTCCCCGCTCAGTGGTGCCGGGTAGCGGGTTTCCCACCACTGTGCCTTGCTGAACTGCGGGTCCACCGCCAGGGTGCGTTGCAGCAATGTGGTGCCGGTGCGTGGCAGGCCGACGATCACCAACGGATCGTTGATTTGCAGTTCGAGGATTTCCGGGAAGCGTCGACAATGGTCTTCGATCACCAGACGGTTCACCAGTTGCGCCAGCAGTTTCTCGCGCAACAGTTCACGCCCCCGGGACGACAACCGTGCTTCTTTTTCCAGAGCGTCAGCCAGCACCACCAGGCCCTGGCGAAAATCACCCGGGCCGAAATCCTCAAGGCCACCTGCGCGAGCGCTGGCTTCGGCCAGCAGCAGCTCCGGAGAAAAATCGTTGCCGCTCATAGTGCCAGCTCCTTGAGGTCATTGAGTTTGACCACGCGGGTGGTCGGGTGAACCGGTTGCGTGGCGCCGACCCAGCGCAGGCACAGGGTGCCGTGGGGATGGCCGGCGGTTTCCAGCCAGTTGGCCAGGCCCGGGTCACGGTGGCTGAGGACCATGCGCAGGCTGCCGTCCGCCGCAAGCTGTGCCGAGTGCTTGTTCAGGCAGATGCGGTGGTAGCGGTAGTCGAGCGACTCCATCCAGTAGTTGTTGATCTGCAGGTTCCAGAAGTCGCAGGCCGGCACCTGATCGACTTCGATCAATAGCGCTTCGTCGTCGGCCAGCGCCCAGCAGGAGTGGTAATAGAAGATGTTGGGGTCGCCGCCCACGGACTGGCACAGCGCCTGGTCGGCAGGCGGCAGCTGGTTGCTGTGCTGCTGGTAACCCTGGGCCCAGTCGGCGAACAAGCGCGCAGTGTTCTCGACGAAACTGCCGACCCGCTGCAGGCTTTGTTGCAGGCCCGCGGCATCCAGCGGCACGGGTGCCTGGCTGGCCTGCAGGCGCTCGATGCGCAGTTGCGCCGGTTGCTCGCTGCTGCGATCGAGAAAGGTCTGGCGCACGATCAGCGCATTGCTCTGCGGCTCAAGGGGCAGCCAGTTGCCGCTGGCCGGCGGGCGCTGGCTGAGGATGATTTCGAAATTGCCCTCGGCATCCAGTTGCAGTTGCCCGGCGTCGATAAAGCCGGTCTGGATCATCTTGCCGTCCGTCTCGTAACCGCCCTTCTGCGAACCGAAGCTCAGGTAGGCGACACTGCCGCGCTGGCCGCTGACCCGGTATTCGTGCTCGCCGTTCAGGCGCGCATAGCGGTACAGGTTGTCGGGGTTGTCGGCGCCGATCTTGGCGGTTTCATGGGAAGGGGTGATGAACCCGGGGAAGTCGGGGTCGGCGAATTCCGGGTGCATCTCCAGGGCGATGCGCAGCAAGCGGGTGAGGTAGCGAAAGCCTTCGGCGCGGGTCTGCTCGTCGGCCGGGGCTTCGGCACGCAGTATTTGTTCGCCGCTGCGGCGCAACTGCTCGCAAAACCGGGTCCAGGTCTCACCGCTGATGACCTCCTGTTGGGGGGTGTCTGTAGCCATGTCAGTCTCCTCTGCCGGCGGAGGGCCCGCCGCTGTAGACGACCTTAGGGAGAAGCGCGGCAACGGTTCTTCGTCCATGCGGACTAAACGCCCGATCTAGTCCGGGGGGACGAGGAGCCGACGGGTACAAGCGGTGAGGATCGCGCCTGAGCCCGGGGCTCACTGGCGCCACCGTCCGTAGCGCGCAGTCATCCTCACAGGAGCCACCCATGAGCGCAGAAAAAAACCTGGTCCGTTCGCTGACCGTGGACATCGCCGCCCCGGCCGAACTGGTCTGGGCAA
Source organism: Pseudomonas sp. S2_F07 (assembly GCF_054668325.1). Classification (NCBI taxonomy): domain Bacteria; kingdom Pseudomonadati; phylum Pseudomonadota; class Gammaproteobacteria; order Pseudomonadales; family Pseudomonadaceae; genus Pseudomonas; species Pseudomonas sp. S2_F07. The sequence continues at coordinate 205,767 of NZ_CP162758.1, read as the reverse complement.
TCCTCATCGACCTGCCCGCCTACCCGCAGTGGAACCCCTACACGGTCAAGGTCGAGTCGAGCCTGGTGCTCGGCGAGCCGGTCAACCTGTTCCTGCCCAATCCGGGGCGCCCGGGTGAACTGCTGCACGTGATCGAGTACCTGGCGGACTTCGAGCCCCACCGGCTGCTCGCCTGGGAGATGTATGCCAACGCCGGCAATCCCGACGCGGCCCGTCGCGAGCAACACATCGAGCACACCGGCGCGGCCAGTTGCCGCTACCACACCACCGACCAGTTCCTCGGCGCCACCGCCGACCAGGTCATGACCGACCATGGCGCTTGGGTCAAGCAAGGGTTCGATGCCGTTGCCCATGCCCTCAAGGTCCGTGCCGAGACGCTGTACGCGTCCGTCGCGTGATCTTCAACCGCCGGCGCTTCTTCGTCCGAGCAGACGAAGAGGCACCGGCGGTGCTTTACCTACCGTGGTGTTCAGCCGGCACCCATCCCGGCAGAACACGAGGAGGTATCCGATGTTGACTCATCTGCAATGGCTGGAAGCGGAAAGCATCCAGATCATCCGCGAAGTGGTGGCCGAGTGTGAGAACCCGGTGATGCTCTACTCCATCGGCAAGGACAGCGCGGTCATGCTGCACCTGGCGATGAAAGCCTTCGCCCCGGGCAAGCCGCCCTTCCCCCTGCTGCACGTGGACACCACCTGGAAGTTTCGCGAAATGATCGCCTTTCGCGACCAGACCGCCGAACGCCTGGGCCTGGAACTGCTGGTGCACATCAACCCCGAAGGCGTGGAAAAGGCCATCGACCCCTTCATCCACGGCTCGGCCGTGCACACCGATGTGTGGAAGACCCAGGGCCTGAAGCAGGCCCTGGACCACTACGGTTTCGATGCCGCGTTCGGCGGTGCCCGGCGCGACGAAGAAAAGTCGCGGGCCAAGGAGCGGGTGTTTTCCCTGCGCTCCGAGCAGCACCGCTGGGACCCCAAGCAGCAACGCCCGGAGCTCTGGCGCCTGTACAACACCCGCAAGCGCAAAGGTGAAAGCCTGCGGGTGTTCCCCCTGTCGAACTGGACCGAGCTGGATATCTGGCAATACATCTACCTGGAACAGATCCCCATCGTGCCTTTGTACTTCGCCAAGGAGCGCCCGGTGGTGCGCCGTGACGGCACGCTGATCATGGTCGACGACGAGCGCTTGCCGCTGCTGCCGGGAGAAACCCCGGAACTGCGCAAGGTGCGCTTCCGCACCCTGGGCTGCTACCCGTTGACCGGCGCCATCGACAGTGACGCCGACAACCTGCCGGCGATCATCAGCGAAATGCTGGTCAGCCGCACCTCGGAACGCCAGGGCCGCCTGATCGACAGCGATTCGGCGGGCTCCATGGAGAAGAAGAAACAAGAGGGGTATTTCTGATGAACGCGATCACCGATGCACGCAATGGCGACCTGACGCCCTACCTGCAACAACAGCAGAACAAGCAACTGCTGCGCTTCATCACCTGTGGCAGTGTCGACGACGGCAAGAGCACCCTGATCGGCCGCCTGCTGTATGAATCCAAGGTGCTGTTCGAGGACCAGTTGGGCCAGCTCGAAGCCGACTCGAAAAAGCTCGGTACCCAGGGTGACGAACTGGATTTCGCCCTGTTGGTGGACGGCCTGAGCGCCGAGCGCGAGCAAGGCATCACCATCGATGTGGCTTACCGTTTTTTTGCCACCGACAAGCGCAAGTTCATCGTCGCCGACACACCCGGCCACGAACAGTACACCCGCAACATGGTCACCGGCGCGTCCACCGCCGACCTGGCGGTGATCCTCATCGACGCCCGCCAGGGCCTGCTGACCCAGACCCGCCGACACAGTTACCTGGTGTCGCTGCTGGGTATTCGCAAGGTGGTGGTGGCGATCAACAAGCTCGACCTGGTGGACTATTCCCAGGCATTGTTCGAGCGCATCGAAGCCGAGTATCGCGCCTTCGCCGCGCAGATCGGCCTGCTGGATATCCAGTGCATCCCGCTGTCGGCACTGCGCGGTGACAACATGCTCCAGGCCAGCCCCAACACGCCCTGGTACCAGGGCCCGAGTCTGCTCGCCTACCTTGAAGACGTACCGCTGGAGCAGGACCGGCAGAGCAATGCGGCGTTCCGTTTGCCGGTGCAGTGGGTGAACCGGCCGAACCTGGATTTTCGTGGCTATTGCGGCAACGTCGTGGCCGGCAGCGTGAGCGTCGGCGAGCGTATCCGCGTGCTGCCCTCGGGCCAGCAGAGCGAGATCACCGGTATCCTGGGCAGCGCCGGGGAGCAGCAGCAAGCCCTGTGCGGCCAGGCCGTGACCCTGACCCTCAAGGACGAGATCGACATCAGCCGCGGCGATGTGATCGCCCTGGCCGACGCCCCGCCGGCGGTGGCCGACCAGTTCGAAGCGACCCTGGTCTGGATGGACGAACAGCCCCTGTTGCCGGGCCGCCCGTACCTGATGAAAATCGGTTACCGCACCGTTGGCATGAGCTGCGCCAACCTCAAGCACCGGGTCGATGTGAACAGCCTCGAGCATCTGGCGGCCAAGACCCTGGAACTGAATGGCATTGGCGTGTGCAACCTGCACCTGGACCGGCCGATCGCCTTCGATGCCTATGCCGACAACCGCGACACCGGAGGCTTTATCGTCATCGACCGCCTGAGTAATCGCACGGTCGGCGCCGGCATGCTGCACTTCGCCTTGCGCCGTGCGCAGAACGTGCACTGGCAGGCCATCGACGTCAACCGCGAGGCCCACGCCGCGCTCAAGGGCCAATCGCCGCGAGTGCTGTGGTTTACCGGTTTGTCCGGCGCGGGCAAGTCGACCATCGCCAACCTGGTCGAACGCAAGCTGCATGCCCTGGGCCGGCACACCTACCTGCTCGACGGTGATAACGTGCGCCACGGTCTGAACCGCGACCTGGGTTTTACCGAAGCCGACCGGGTGGAAAACATCCGACGGGTTTCGGAGGTGGCCGGGCTGATGCTCGATGCCGGGCTGATCACCCTGGTCTCGTTCATCTCGCCGTTCCGTGCCGAGCGTGACATGGCCCGCAGTCTGGCAGGCGACGGCAACTTCCTCGAGATCTTCATCGATGCGCCGCTGGCCCTGGCCGAGCAGCGCGACCCCAAGGGCCTGTACCTCAAGGCCCGGCGCGGTGAGCTGAAAAACTTCACTGGCATCGACTCACCCTACGAGCCGCCGGTGGCGCCGGACATCCACATCGACACCCAGTTCGAGTCCGCCGAGGCCGCCGCCGAACGCATCGTCGAAGCCCTGCTGGCGCTGTAACGGCTGCCGGGCGCAGCCTGCCCCTTGGGCATGCGCTGCGCCCCTAGGCCAAACGGACGATTTTGCTGTCGTAACCCCGGTCGATACTCGCCCATGACAACACGCAGCCAAAGAGGCGCGCATGACCCTGCCCTTTTCCACCTGCCCGGACCTGCACGCCAGCATCGACATCCCCTCTGCCGAGCTCAGCAGCCTGCTCGGGCTGGTCTACCACGGCACGCTGGAGCCAACGCCCTGGGCCAGTTTGCTCGAAGCCCTGCGCCAGCGCTTCGCCGTCAGCTTCTTCACCCTGGTGCTGCGCAACCCCGACCATGAACGCCCCGGGCTGATCGTCAATGCCTCGGTGCATGGCGCGCTGTTGCCCGGCGAGCCCTCCTACAGCGAGCACTTCTATTCGATCTGCCCGTTCCTCGACTGGCCCGCGGACCAGGTGGCCAGTGCCGACCAGGTGCTGGGCACAGAGGCCTGGCTGGCCCATGATTTCTACCGCAACTACCTGCAGCCCCTGGACCTGCGCGATGTGCTGGTGGCCAACATGCGCACCGCCGCCGGCATGCACTGCGCGCTGTTCGCCTGCCGCGACCACGCCAGCGAAGCCTTCACCCCGGCGCAGCTCAACCTGATCCGCCTGTTGTTGCCGCACCTGCAACAGGCGGTGGACCTGCACTCGGCGGTGGATCAACTGGATGCCGAACGCCAGCTCTACGCGGCCACCATCGACCGCCTGATGGTGGGCACGGCCATCCTCGACGAGAACGGCCGGATGATGCGCTGCAACCGTGCCGCCCAGCGCCTGTTCGACAGCCATGACGGCCTGGAGTGCAAGCACGACAAGCTCTGTGCCTTCGCCAACCATGAGAACCGCACACTGCAGCAGGCCATCCAGGCGGTGCTGAAACAGCGCCCGCGGGGCCTCGACGACCTGCAAGTCCTGACCCTGTCGCGGCCCAGCGGCGAGATGCCGCTGAACTTGCTGCTGCGCCCGATTGCCATGAACTACCAGACCCACAACAGCGCCCGACGCCCCGCAGTGGTGGTATTCATCCGCGATCCCGCCGACTCGCCCCAAGCCTCCCGAGACCTGCTGCGCAGCCTGTTTCAGCTGACCCGCACGGAAACCGAAGTGGCCATGCTGGTCATGGACGGCCAGACCCTCGACGAGACGGCCGAGGCACTCGGAGTTTCGCGCAACACCGTGCGCGCCCACCTGCGCGGAGTGTTCGCCAAGACCGGCGCCACGCGCCAGGCGCAACTGGTCAAGACCTTGCTCAATAGCGTGGCGTCGTTGGGGTAGCGGTCATATCGCAGCCGTATCAACCCGTTGCACCGAAAGCCGCGCTGACGGGTGAAAATGGCGACATGCGCTCCGTCCCGGACTGTATAGACAGAAGACTGGACGGCCTAGGGGAATTGGTTAATCCGATTGCGACTAAGCCATAGTGCTTATGGTGATTAGCCTTGGTGGAAAGTTGCGTCACAGCAGCAATACTCCGTTCTGCTGCGAAAACCATTCGCAGAATGGCGTGGGGCAATAAGTCATGAACTCTAGCGTCTGCGAAGCGAAAGAATCTCGATTTTCGTTAATCAAGCGATGTCTCCACCAGCCGCTATTGCACTTTCTGATCGCAGGCTTTGCACTCTTTGTGTTGTACGGAGGTTTACACCGTTCAACCCTTGATCAAGATCCGCAACGCATCGAAATCACCCCCGAAGTTGTTCAGCGGATCGCGATTTCCTGGCTGGCACGATGGCAACGACCCGCATCGGAGCAACAGTTGCAGGGCCTGATTGAGGAATATGTGAAAGAGGAAATCCTCTATCGCGAAGCGCTGAAACTTGGCCTGGATAAAGATGACACTATTATTCGCCGCCGACTGGCGCAAAAAATGGACTTCCTCGCCGAGGATGTAGCGTCACTTCGCGAACCGGCACCCGGTGTACTTGAGGCCTGGTATATCCAGCATCAGGACCAATATGCCCCGCCGCCACTTTTGACCTTCCATCATTTGTTTTTCGCCTTCGACAAACGTGGCGCGGATGCGCAAGCGCAGGCTCAGTCCGCACTCAGTGGGCTATCTGACAAGAACAGTGGTGAAGGCGATGCCTTCATGTTCAAAAACGCCTATACAGAACAATCCCGGGATCAGGTGGCGCGGGTCTTTGGTTCAACGTTCGCCACTTCATTGTTCAAACAAACGCCGGGGGGGTGGGCGGGGCCTGTGGAGTCGGGTTTTGGCTGGCATCTGGTGTGGATTGATGCACTGACCAAATCACCTCCTCCGCCCTTCGAAACCGTGGCCCGGCAGGTCAAGTCCGATTGGTTGTCCGAACAGCGCAGTGCATCGAAACGCGCGAGTTTCGATGCACTGAAAGCACGCTATGAGGTCGTAGTGATGATGCCTGCTTCTTCCGGTGCGATTGCCGCCACACAGACGCAGCGGTCGCGATGAGGCGCGCAGTCTGGCTGATGTTGGTGCTCTGGCTCATGGGGCTGCCGGCCATGGCCCATGAGTCGCGCCCTGCTTACCTGGAACTCAACGAAACGGCCGTCGGGCGCTATGACGCATTGTGGCGCACGCCGCTGCTTTCAGGCATGCGATTGCCGATTGCGCTCCGGTTTGCCGAAGGTATTCGTACTGTCGTTGAGCCCGTGGAAAGCGAACTGAACGATTCACTGATCGAGCGTCGCGTCATTGATGCCGGTCCCGCAGGGCTGGTCGGGCAACGTATTGAATTCATCGGTCTGCAAGCGAGCATCACCGATGTGTTGGTGCGTGTCTCGCGCCTGGATGGCAGCCTGACGACCACCCTCGTCCACCCTGCGCAACCCTGGATAGAGATCGCTGCCACGCCGGGAGCGTTTTCGGTGGCCGGTGCATTTCTGGTCCATGGCATCCAGCACATCCTGGGAGGCTTCGATCACCTGCTGTTCGTCTTCGGTCTCCTGTTGCTGGTGAGTAATGGCTGGATGCTGGTGAAGACCATCACCGCATTCACCCTCGCCCATTCCGTCACTCTGGCACTCGCTACACTGGGTGCGGTGCGGCTGCCCGGCCCTCCTGTGGAAGCGACGATCGCGCTGAGCATTCTGTTGCTGGCAGTGGAAATCGCCCGCAAGAACCGTGACGAAACCAGTTTCACACTCCAGTGGCCATGGGTGGTGGCGTTCTGTTTTGGCTTGTTGCATGGCTTCGGTTTTGCCGGTGCGCTGGCGCAAATCGGATTGCCGCAGCGCGACCTGCCGCTGGCGCTGTTCACCTTCAATGTCGGCGTCGAGATCGGCCAGTTGATGTTCGTCGCCGTCGTGTTGAGCCTGCGCGAACTGCTGCTGCGTTGTCGATTGCCACAGCCTGCAGTCCTGTATGCCCGACCAATTGCTTCTTACGGGTTGGGCACGCTGGCTGCCTTCTGGTTTTTCGAAAGAGTCTCGAGTTTCCTGTCCTGAGTTGCACCCTGTCATTGCCGTATTCCGGAGACGTGGAATATGAAAAACCCTACACACTTCACCGCACCAACACTGCTCGGTTGCGCCGTGTTTACTGTCAGCACGCTGGCATTGGCAGAGGGCAACCCGGATCGCGAGGTTTACTTTGGCCAGACGCACTCGCACAGCTCCTGGTCAATTGATGCCTACCTGATCGGCAACCACCAGGTCGATCCCGAGCAGACGTACCAATTCTCACTGGGGATGCCGATCAAGCATCCAATGGGGTTTGAAGTACAACTCAAGGGTCGCCCGCTGGATTTCCATGGCGTGACCGACCACTCGGAATACGTGGGCGTAATCGCCCTGGCCAACGATCCGAAGTCAGACTTCAGCAAGCAGCCCATCGCGCAAAAGCTGATTGTCAAAACCCCGGAAGATTTCAACCGGGTGTTCAAATGGATCGCCGGCAGCTTGAGCCACCCGATCAAGGAGCTGATCGATCCGAAGGTCGCCGGCAATATCTGGCAGCAGAGCATCGCCATCGCCGACAAGTACTACAAGCCCGGCAAGTTCACCACGTTTGTCGCCTATGAATGGACCTCGGCCCCCAACAATCAAAACATGCACCGCAATGTGTTTTTTCGCGACTCGAAGAAGGTGCCGGACCTGCCCTTCACAGCCCTCGATTCGGACAAACCGGAGGATTTGTGGGGCTGGATGGACGATCAACGCAAAAAAGGCAACGAGGTGCTGGCGATCTCCCACAACGCCAATCTCAGCAACGGCCTGATGTTCCCAGTGGACGTAGATGACCGTGGCCGCCCCATCGATGCCGCCTGGGCCGAGACGCGGATGCGCAATGAATCCCTCACCGAAATTCACCAGGTAAAGGGCACCTCGGAAACCCACCCCGAACTGTCGCCGACAGACGAATTTGCCAATTATGAAATCATGAATTTCCTGCTCGGCATCGACAACAGCACGTCGAAAATCAATGGCAGTTACGTAAGGCAAGCCTGGCAAAACGGCATGGCTTTGCAGCAAGCCCGTGGATACAACCCCTACAAAATGGGCGTGGTCGGCGCCAGCGACTCGCACAATGGGGTGATTCCTTATTCCCAAAGCTACAACTTCGGCTCCCACGGCTTTACCGACAGCACCCCGGCGGCGCGTCTTTCCGGCAAACAGAACTCGGGGTTGATTGCCTTGCAAACCAGCACTTCCGGTCTGGCCGGTGTCTGGGCCGAAGAAAACACCCGCGAAGCGATCTTCGATGCCATGAAGCGCAAAGAAGTCTATGGCACCAGCGGCGTGCGCATCCCCGTGCGCATGTTTGGTGGCTGGGGCTTCGACAGCGGTTTGTGGAATGAAAAAGACTGGGTGCATGCGGCCTACGCCAAGGGCGTTCCCATGGGCGGCGACTTGCCGGCAAAACAGGGCAAACAGGCGCCGTCCTTCGTGGTGTGGGCGGTCAAGGATGTCGACGATGGCAACCTCGACCGAATCCAGATCATCAAGGGCTGGACCAAAAACGGCCAGACCTTCGAGAAGATCTACGACGTCGCCTGGTCCGGTGATCGCCAACCGGACCAGGCCACCGGCAAAATCCCACCGGTGGGTTCCACGGTCGATGTTTCCAAGGCGACTTACACCAATACCATTGGTGCCACCGAGCTGAAAAAAGTCTGGGTCGATCCGGATTTCGATCCGGCCCAGCACGCGTTCTACTACGCCCGCGTGCTCCAGATTCCGACCCCGCGCTGGAGCACCTATGACGCGGCCAAGTTGCAAGTGCCGCCACCGGCCGATGTCTCGGCCACCGTCCAGGAGCGTGCGTGGACTTCGCCGATCTGGTACACGCCGACCGTTGAGGACAGCAAGCTTGTCGCTGCTGGCAAAACCATCGACCAGCTGAAAAGCGAAGGCGCCAAAGCGCTCACTAACGAGCAGTTGCAAGCCTACGTGGTGGGTAAGACCATCAAGGTGCGCAATACCGTCACGGGCCAGACGTTCGAGATCGTCTATGGAACAGGAGGCCAACGCCTGGTCACCAGCGTCGATGGCAAGCCGCCTACGCAAGGGGAATACCTGAACCTGCTGCATGACGGCCAGTTTGGCGTGCCGGCCAAATATGAAATCAAGGACGGGCATCTGGTGACAACACTCGGCGGTACGCCCTTCGAGGCCACAGTATTCGAGCAAAACGGCAAATACATGGCGGTTCGCAGCAATGAGTTTGGCTATGTGAATTATGAAGTTGAGGAGGTCAAGTAGCGTCGGGGCTGGACGCCCCGTTGCAGCAAGATCAATACCCTCACGAACCGTTCATTAGCGGACAACACAGGCTGTCCGCCAGCCGAGGAAATCTCAAGCACACCAGGCCGGGTTCTCTATCAATAGCGCCATGCCCTGCCCGCCGCCAACACAGGCCGCGGCGACGCCGTAACGCAGATTGTGCTCACGCAGTTGTCGGGCCAGGGTCAGCACCAGACGCAAGCCGCTGGCGGCCAAGGGGTGGCCAAGCGCCAACGAACCGCCCTGGACGTTCAGACGCGAAGGGTCCAGTTCCAGTTCCTGAGCCACCGCCAGGACCTGGGCGGCCTGGGCTTCGTTGATTTCAAAGCGACCGATCTGCTCCAGGTTCAGGCCGCTGCGTTGCAACAGCAGGCGAATCGCCGGTGCCGGACCGATGCCCATGAACTCCGGCGCCACCCCGACCACCGCGCTGGCCCGCAGCAAGGCCAAGGGTATATCCCGACAGGCCGAAGCGCGCCCGACCAGGGCAGCCGCCGCGCCATCAACCACCGCACAACTGTTGCCGGCGGTTTGCACCCCGTCTTCGTGCACGCTGCGCAACCGGGCCAACGCCGCGATGTCACCGGGTCGTGGGTGGCTGTCCTGACTCACCGTGGCGACACCGCGTGACAGGCGGATGCCCCGTGGCTGATAGCCTTGCAGTTCGAACACCTGATGCCCCACGGCAACGATCTCGGGTGCCAGCCACCCCGCTTGTTGTGCCGCAAACGCCTGCTGATGACTGGCACAGGCGTAGGCGTCCACCGCTTCGCGACTCAGCCCATAACGCCGCGCCAGGTTGTCGGCGGTGGTGATCATGTCCACCCCGGGGGCCGGGTCGTACAAGGCTTCCCAGAGAAAATCCTTGAACTGCACTTGCGCGCCAAGGCGGAAGCCACCTCGATGGGTATAGGCCGCAATCGGATTGCGCGACATCGATTCGGTGGCCACGCACAGAGCCAATTGCACGCCGTCATCCAATTGCCTGGCGGCCTGGCGCAGCAGTTCGAAACCGGTGGCGCAGATGCGCTGCACCCCCAGTGCCGGTACCGACTGCGCCACGCCGCTGTAGAGGCCAATGTGCCGTGGCAGCAGGTAGGCATCGAAGCTGGCCTGGGCCATGGAGCCCGCCAGCACGCTGTCGACCGCCAGCGGATCGACTTGCGCGCGCGCCAGTACTTCGCGCCCGACCTTGATGCCCAGGTCGATCGGCGACACCTCGGCCAACGCCCCGCCGAGGTCCACCCACGGCGTGCGCACCGCATCGAAAATCGCCGCATCGGTAAAGGCCGAGTACTGCCCGCCGGTGTTCAGGACTTCGCTCACGACTTCGCCCCGGCACGCAGGATGGCCGGATCGAGCCCGCGATACAGCGCCTCGACCTGCTCCGCGCGCCACTGCAATACCGCACGCTGATTGATCGAGCCCTTGTCGGTGATTTCACCCCGGTCGATAGACGCCGGCTCGTCGAGCAAGGCGATCCATTCCAGGCGACTGGCATTGCCCGTGGCGTCGCGATTGAGTCGCTGCAACCAGCCGGCAAACCATTCGCGCACCGGCGCGCTGGCCAACACCTCGGTGTCACTGGCACTGGCCGCCAACCCTGATAGCCGTCGACATTCGAACATCCGCGCAAACACCAACGCGCCCAGGCATTCGCGATCCGGCGCGGTCACCACCAGGTCCTGGACATAGGGCGAACCTTCGAGCACCGCACGACTGCGCAAGGGCCCGACGCTGACAAACACGCCGGATGACAATTTGAAATCTTCGGCGATACGCCCGTCGAACATCAGCCCCAATTGCGGATCACGCGGGTCGGCGAGCTTGAGCGCATCGCCGGAACAGTAGAAGCCCTGCGGGTCGAACGCATCGAGCGTCTGCTGCGGTGACCGCCAGTAGCCGGGCATGATGTGCGGCCCACGAAAGCGTCCTTCCAGCTTGCCGTCCACCGGCACCAGGCGCACCTCGCAACCGGGCGCCGGCAAGCCGACATAACCGGCCATGGACAACGGCCCGGTGGTGAAGGTGCAGGACGGTGAAGCCTCGGTCATGCCGAGCCCGGCCATCATGCGGATACGCTCGCCGCAGTGCTGTTCGCTGATCCGGTCGAGGCGGTCCCAGACGCTTTGCGACAGACCGGCCGCAGCAAAGAAAAACAGGCTGATGCGCTTGAAAAAGATCTCCCGCAACTCCGCGTCCTGCTCCAGTGCCGAGGCCAGTTCCTCCCAGCCCTTGGGCACGGTCAGGTAGGCGGTGGGCGACACTTCCTTGAGGTTACGCAGGGTCTGCGCGAAACCCTGCGCCGTGGGCTTGCCGTCGTCCAGGTAAAAGCTGCCACCGTTGTAGAGCACGATGCCGACGTTATGGCTGCCGCCGAAGGTGTGATTCCATGGCAGCCAGTCCACCAGCACCGGCGGTTCTTCGCCGAACACCGGAAATGTCTGCAACAGCATCTGTTGGTTAGAGCACAGCATGCGCTGGGTGGTGATCACCGCCTTGGGCAGTTTGGTCGAGCCAGAGGTGAACAGGAACTTGGCGATGCTGTCCGGCCCCGTGCCGGCAAACGCGGCTTCGGCCTCGGCCCCGCCCGGCTGCTCAAGCAGGCTGGCAAAGCTGACCTGGTTACGCCCGGCGATTTGGCCACGGACGGTGATCAATGGCGTTTGGGCCGGCAGCACCGCCTCGATGGCGCGTTGGTAGGCCGCGGCGTCACTGACAAACACCAGGCCGGGCTGCAGCAGCTCGCAGACGTGACGCAGCTTGGCGAAATCCTGGGACAACAGCGAATAGGCCGGCGATACCGGGCAGTAGGGAATGCCCGCGTACAGGGCACCGAACGCCAGTTGCAAATGTTCGATGTCGTTGCCCGAAAGCAGCACCAACGGTTTCTCTGCGCACAGCCCGTAACTCAGTAAGCGCTGGGCAATGGCGCGAACGCTGTCGAGCATCTCGGCATAGCTGACCCGGCGCCACTCACCGTCGGCCTGGCGGGCGGCAATGAAAGTCTGCTCGGGACGCACCCGGGCCCAATGCACCAGACGGTCAAGCAGGCGCGGCGGATACTCGGCCAATGGCTCCAGGGAACGCATGTGCAATGCGCCCTGCCGCTCTGTCACCTCGACCGCGGCGCGACCGATGGACACGTGGCGGTAGCGCGGCGCGCCGGCCTCGGTGTGGGGTTGCGATCTGAATTCGGAACTCACGTGCTTGTTCTCCATCAAGGCACGCTACCACCAAGCCGCACGAATGGGCATGGTGGTAGCTGCAGCCTTTTTTATTGTTATTTCTGCGGTTCAGATCGGGTAATGCCGTGGTCCATGCTGCAAGGTGACCCAGCGCAACTGAGTGAAATGCTCGATGGATGCCTTGCCGCCAAAGCTGCCGTAGCCGCTGGACTTGACCCCGCCGAAGGGCATTTGCGCTTCGTCGTGCACGGTCGGGCCATTGATATGGCAGATGCCCGACTCGACCCGTTGGGCCAGCGCCAGGGCACGCCCGGTATCACGGCTGAAGATCGCCGCCGACAACCCGAACTCGGAATCGTTGGCCAGACGCAACAACGCTTCATCGCCATCACCACGCAACAACACCGCTACCGGGCCGAAGGACTCTTCGCGGTACAGGCGCATGCTCTCGTTGACACCATCGAGCAGGGTCGGCTGCAAAATGCTGCCTTCCAGTTGCCCGCCAATCACCAGCCGCGCGCCCTTGGCGACGGCATCATCGATCAGCGACTTGATGCGCGTGCCGGCACTGGCATCGACCAGCGAACCGAGCACTGAATCCGTCGCCGCAGGATCACCGGCGCGCAAGGTCTCGACCTTGGCCGCCAGTTTGGCGACGAAGGCATCGGCAACCTTGGCATCGACGATCAGCCGTTCAGTGGACATGCAGATCTGGCCCTGATTGAAATACGCGCCAAAGGCTGCCGCCGCCACCGCTGCATCCAGGTCGGCATCATCGAGCACCAGCAACGGCGCCTTGCCGCCCAGCTCCAGCAGCGCCGGTTTGAGGTGACGCGCCGAGAGCTCACCAACGATGCGCCCGACATGGGTCGAACCGGTGAAGTTGACCCGCCGCACCGCCGGGTTGGCGATCAGCCGCTCGACAATCGCCGGGGCATCGGCCGGGGCATTACTGATGACGTTGACCACGCCATCGCCCAATCCGGCATCCTGCAAGACCAGGCCGATCAGGCGGTGTGCCGCCGGGCTCAGCTCCGAAGCCTTGAGCACCACGGTATTGCCGCACGCCAGCGGCATGGCGATGGCGCGGGTGGCGAGAATCACCGGGGCGTTCCACGGGGCAATGCCCAACACCACACCGCAGGGTTGGCGCAGGGCCATGGCAAAACTGCCCGGCACATCCGAAGGGATGACTTCGCCATTGATCTGGGTGGTCATCGACGCCGCTTCACGCAGCATGTTGGCCGCCAGCCGCACGTTGAAACCGTACCAGTTGGCCATGGCCCCGGTTTCGCCAGCCGCAGCAATGAACTCGTCGCTGCGCGCCTGCAACTGCTCGGCGGCCTTGAGCAAACGGGTGCGACGTTCATTGGGCGCCAGGGCGGCCCAGGCGGGAAACGCTGCCTGGGCCGCAGCCACCGCGGCATCGGCATCTTCCAGGGTGGCGGCGGCTACCCGCGATACCACTTCACCGGTCACCGGGTTGCGGCGTTCGAAGGTCCGACCGTCGCGGGCAGGCAGCGACTGGCCGCCAATCAGCAGGGGCACGTCCAGCATGGTGATTCCTCTTTATTGTCTTTATCGGGAATACAGTCGAGCGATACAGAGCGCCGGGGCAGACATGCACCCGGCGATCAGTCTCAGCGCTTGTAGGCCTGCAGACCGGGCTTGATGCTCTTGTCGTCGAGGAACTGCTTCATGCCCTGTTCGCGACCACCTTCGGTGTCGAGCAGGCGCGACTGGTCGAGCTTGGCGTACAGGTAGTCCTCGTTCTGCTCCCAGGTCAGCTCGCGGCAGCGCTTGAAGCCATGCTTGGCCGCACGCAGCACCACCGGGTTTTTCTCCAGCAGGTTGCGCGCCAGATCCACGGTGACTTCACGCAGTTGCGCCAGGGGCACGCTTTCGTTGACCAGGCCCATCTCGGCGGCTTTCTGCCCACCGAAGGTCTTGCCGGTCATGATGTAGTACAGCGATTGACGGTGGCCCACGGTGTCGGCCATGGCCTTGCTCACCAGGTTGCCCGGCGGGATGCCCCAGTTGATTTCCGAGAGGCCGAAGGTTGCTTCATCGGCGCAGATCGCCAGGTCACAGGCCACCAGCGGACTGAAGCCGCCACCGAAACACCAGCCGTTGACCATGGCGATGGTTGGCTTGGCGTACATGCGCAGCAGTTTCCATTGCCATTGCGAGGCTTCGCGGCGGATTTTTTCCTGGAGGATCTCCGGGCCCGCGTCCACTTCGCGAAAGTACTCCTTGAGGTCCATGCCCGCGGTCCAGGCGTCACCGGCACCGGTCAGCACCAACACGCCGGCCGCCGGGTCCTGCTCCAGGGTTTCCAGCACATCGATCATTTCCCGGTTGAGCGTCGGGCTCATGGCGTTGCGTTTTTCCGGGCGATTGAGGATGACCCAGGCGATGCCTTCTTCGATCTCGACCTTGACGGTTGTCCAGCGACCTTCGTAATTGCTCATGGCGATGCTCTCTTGTTCTTGGCTTGAAGATGACTGGAAATTAAAGGAGCGACTTAGTTATGTCAATTAACTATTAATCGAATTAACCATTTTTTTATCTACCCGCAAATATCCTTCCACCCCATCGCTGTGAACGACGGGCATAGCTATCAGCGGCCAACCCCGGCAAACTAGATACACTTGTTAACCTCCACCTCTTCAGGATTCACCCGCAATGGCCAAGCCCTCTCCCCTCGCCGACCAGAGCGAGTCCCCGTCCGCCACCGCCGAGCTGCAGGCACCGCTGGATTCGGCACTGGATGACCTGATCGGCTACGCGATGCGGCGCGCCCAACTCAAGCTGTTCCAGAACCTGATCGGTCGCCTGTCAGCCCACGACCTGCGCCCCGCGCAGTTCTCGGCCCTGGCGATCATCGACCAGAATCCGGGGCTGATGCAGGCCGACCTGGCCCGGGCCCTGGCCATCGAGCCGCCGCAGGTGGTGCCGCTGCTCAATAAACTGGAAAGCCGCGCGCTGGCGGTGCGGGTGCGTTGCAAGCCGGACAAACGCTCCTACGGGATCTTCCTGAGCAAGACCGGCGAAACTTTGCTCAAGGAGCTCAAGCAAATCGCCGCGCAAAGCGATTTCGACTCCACGTCAGCGCTGACCGGCGGGGAACGCGAAGAACTGCTGCGCCTGCTCAAGAAGGTTTATCAGGACTGAACGCGTTATGCCGGCACACCCCCGAGGGGTGGCCGGCCAGGAACATCGAGCAACTTGGCGTTACCAGATAGGCAAGGTGTAGAGCACCTGGAACCGGGTCTGGTTTTCGTCACGAAAGGCCGTACCGCTCGGGAAGTCGTTGCGATAGATCGCCTTGCGCGCCAACAGCCCGACGTTTTTCAGCGGACCGCTCTGAATCACATAACCCAGTTCCATCTGGAATTCGCGCTCTTTGCGGTCCTCGGCGTTGAAGGCGGCCAGCTCAATGTTGTCGCCGCGCACGTAACGCAACCTTCCCTTCAAGCCGGGCACCCCGGACGCGACGAAGTCGTAGTCATAGATCGCTTGCCAGGTGCGCTCCTTGGCGTTGAGAAAATCCGAAGCCATGGTCTGTTCGCTCATGCCCATCAACTCCGTGCCGGAGATGTAGGGCGTCGCCGTGTCGCCGCTGGAATGCATGTAGCCGAGGCTCACACGGTGCCCGCCGAGGCGGTAGCCGAACAATGCCGAGAGGTTGCGGTTGTCCACCTCACCCGCTTTGGCGGCGCCATCCTCACGGCTGAAAAAACTGCGCAAGTCACTGGTGAACACACCGTCGCCGAGCGGCAGGTTGTGCAGCAGCGCCAGGGTGTCCTGTTGGTACAACTCGGCCACCTCCGCATGGTAGGCGCGCAGACTGAGTTCTTTGTTGACCTGATAATCGCCCCCCACGTACGCCAGATGCGAGGTCGTGGCGGCGCCGTTGAATCGCCGGTTTGGCGTGGCGATACTCATGGCCTGATAGTCCGTGGAATCGCGCTTGTTGATGCGGTCGATGTAGCCGGTGTTGAGGGTCAGGCCATCGAAATCTTTGGAACTGAGGGTCGTGCCGCGAAAGGTCTGTGGCAACAGTCGCGATGGGCTGGCGAAAGCGAACGGCAGGAAAATCGAGACATCGCCGCTCTTCACCGTGGATTGGGCAAATCTTAGTTTGGCTGTCGGGGCGAGCCGTGAATATTCATCCGCCGCGCGCTTGTCGCTGGCCGACACCGGCAACAACTCGGTGCCGCTGCGATGCGGCGCGGAGTCGAGCTTGACCCCCAGCAACCCGCGAACGTCCAGACCGAAACCCACAACCCCTTCGGTAAACCCCGACTCCATGCCAAGGATGAACCCCTGGGCCCACTCCCGCGCAGCAGACTTGGCCCCGCCATCCTTGTAGTCACGGTCCATGTAGTAATTGCGCAGGGTCAAGTTTGCGTGACTGTCCTCGATAAACCCCTCGGCCCGCAGCTCAGAGGGCAGAACGCTGACGCCTAGCAGTGCCACGACCCACCCTGGATGGACACTGCAGACGCAGGGAAGTGACGCTACGGAACCGCTGTTCATAGGGCGTTTTGGCATGTTCGATGTCCACTTTTTATTGTTGTTCGTGGGTGCCGGATCCGCACGGGACTGCCGGCTTCACGACCAGAGAATGGAAACAGCCAAGGGTCGCCGTCAATCGCAGATGACCGATAATCGAACATTAATATTATTATCTATTTTCACATAACCATCTGAATGCATTCTTAATAGACTGTTTTTAAACACTTTATTTGTGTTTTTTACAATTTTCAGGACGGTGTTCTTTTTTTAGTTATCTTTGTTATCTTAATCACCAGCGGTCAGCGACGGCACCCCAAACACATGGCGGGCTCGACTGCATAACAAAAACAACAATGAGGTTCACCCATGGACAGTCCATCGCGTCGCTCGACGCTGACAATCGCTTTGTGCTTTATCGTTGCGCTGATCGAGGGGTTCGATCTGCAGGCTGCCGGCACCGCTGCCGCGGGATTGCGCCAGAGCTTTGCCCTGGACCCGAAGATGATGGGCTGGGTGTTCAGCGCCGGGATCATCGGCCTGCTGCCGGGTGCGTTTTTTGGCGGCTGGGTGGCCGATCGTATCGGCCGCAAGAAAATCCTCGTCGGCGCCGTGCTGCTGTTTGGTGTCTTCTCGCTCTGCACCGCCTATGTCGAGAACTACTCCAGCCTGCTGCTGGTGCGCTTCATGACCGGCCTGGGCCTGGGTGCCGCCCTGCCCAACCTGATTGCCTTGTGTGCCGAGGCCGTGAGCGAGCGCCATCGCGGTACCGCCATCAGCGTCATGTACTGCGGCGTGCCCTTGGGCGGCGCGCTGGCGGCCGTGGTGGCGATGTTTTCCAGTGAGCACTGGCAAACCACCTTCATCATCGGCGGTCTGACGCCCTTGCTCGTAGTGCCGCTGATGGCCCTGCTGCTGCCCGAATCCACCGCGTTCCGCCAGCAACACATCACGACCAGCAGCTCACGCTCGTCTACCGCTCAGGCGCTGTTCGGCGAAGGACGCGCACGCTGCACGCTGGCCTTGTGGTTGAGCTACTTCTTCACCCTGACCGTGATGTACATGCTGCTCAACTGGCTGCCTTCACTGTTGCTGGAACAGGGCTTCACCAAGCCCCAGGCAGGCATGGTGCAGATGCTGTTCAACATCGGCGGCGCCATTGGTTCGCTGCTCGGCGGGGTGATGCTGGACCGCTGCAACGGCCTGAAAGTGGTCCTGTTCGTGTACGCCGGGGTGTTGGCGGCGCTGGCCGGGGTCGGCCTGTCGGTGGGTATCGTGCCAATGGCCATCGCCGGGTTTGCCGTCGGGTTGTTCGTCATGGCCGCACAGCTGGTGCTGTATGCATTGGCGCCCCCTTCCTACCCGACATCGGTGCGCGCCACCGGAGTCGGCGCGGCCGTGGCCATCGGCCGGCTCGGCTCGGTGGCAGGCCCCCGGCCGCCGGCCAGATCCTCGCCGCCGGTGCCGGCACCACGGGCGTGCTGCTGGCAACGTCACCGGGGCTGGTGATCGCCGCGCTGTCGATCCTGACCGTGATCGCCCGCAACGGAGCGACCACCGAGTCTCAACCGCAAGCGGCAAACTGAGCTCCGTAACCTGGGTCGCAGAAATGAAAATGCCCGGCAATTGGCCGGGCATTTTTTTGACTACCGAATCAGCCTCAATCGATGCGCATCAATGACTAATCAGTACAAGGGAGACGGTTAAGCATCTTGCGCAGATAGCTCGCCGATGCGGGGCACAAATGCTTGAATTGAACGGTCTGGGTGATCACCTCAGGTGCCTCGTCCCTGCCAAGCAGTTCGTACCCATTGGCAGCGAAAAAACCAGCAGCGCCCTGGGTCAGCAGGTGCAACCGGATTACACCTTGAGAGAGCGCCAAGCGTTCCAGTTCAGACAACACCGCTTTACCCAGCCCCTCCCCACGATGCGTCTCACAAACGACTATCGAGCGCAGCAACAGATCGGAACCCGCACCTTCGAGCCCTCCATAAGCCACCCATTGCCCATCCACTTCAAACCGGTAAAACTGTCGATCCGGTTCGCTGACATCACTGAAGGGCAGCCCTGCCTGGCTTAATGATTTGCGCAGATGGTCCATTTCATTCAGCGCTACTTTTCTTGTCTCCATGGTCCACCCTTGTTTGGCTCGCTGACATCCAATGCTAGCAGGCTCAATGAAGTGGCCAGGCAGCTCAATAGCCGCCCTCACGAAAGACCGCGCGCCGTTACTTCTTCCGAACCCACGAACATCTCAGCAAACGGAGTCACCTACATGGACGTTATCAATCAGTTGCAGCCCGAAGAGTGTGCAGGCATGGAGGATATCCGACGCGAAATCGATGCCCTTGACCAGGTTGTCATCAAGTTGTTGGGCAAGCGCTTTCACTACGTACTGGCTGCCTCGAAGTACAAGACCTCAGTGACTTCGGTGCGTGCTCCGGAGCGTTTCAAGGCCATGTTGGCGACACGACGCGAGTGGGCCGAGGCTGAGGGCCTGAGCCCTGATGCAATCGAGAAGATGTACAGTGACCTGGTGAACCACTTCATTGCAGAAGAAATGAAACACTGGGCGGCTCATCAATCCGACACCTGACTCTAAAGTCCGGGCTGTTCGCCATGGGTCGGTCGCGAGCCCGGCGACGGCAGAATTGAAGGGGGCAATAGAGCGCTCGAACGAGCGCCCTGTTCAAACTAACGACGACGCGCTACCTGGCGCCGTTATCGGGCACCGTTACCGGGCGCCGTAGACGTCAAAGTCGAAGTACTTGTTGTTGATCCGCGCGTAAGTACCGTTGGCGAGAATGGTTGCCAGGGCTTTGTTCAAGTCTTCGCGCAACGCGACATCCTCCTTGCGCAGACCAAGGCCATCACCGACGCCGAAGAAGCCCGGGGCATCCAGAGTGGCACCGGCAAATTCATAGTCCTTACCCGCCGCTGTCTTCAAGAAACCGTAACTGGCTTGAATGGCACCCTGCAACGAGGCATCAAGTCGCCCCACGACCAGGTCGGCGTATACCTGATCCTGATTTTGATAGGAAAGAACGTCCACGCCTTTGGCACCCCAAACCGCTTTGGCGTAGTGCTCCTGGGTCGAACCCTGCTCCACACCAATGCGCTTGCCCTTGAGCGATTCGAGGGTCGGCTGTAATCCCGATCCACGTTTGGCCACTAACCGTGCCGGAGCATTGGAGACCTTGTCGGTAAACGCAATCTGCTCCAGGCGTTTGGGTGTGATGGTCATCGACGACGCCACCGCATCGAACTTGCGCGCCAGCAGTCCCGGGATCATCCCGTCCCAACTGCTTTCCACCCAGACGCATCGGGCTTTCAGTTCGGCGCACAACGCCTCGGCGATGTCGACCCCAAAGCCGGTCAGCGTGCCATCCTGGTTCTTGTATTCCAGCGGTGGATACGTCGGGTCCACCCCCAATTTCAACACTTTGCCAGACCAGTCGGCCGCCCCCGCCAGGCTCGAGGCCGTCAGGAACACCAGGGAAACGGCTGCAATCATCTTGTTCATTTTTATTCCTCTTCAGGCCGCAGATTTTTTACCGGCACAACGGGCGAAAATGCGCTGTCTCAACACAGAAAACGTTCGACCAACTTGACCCAATAGCTGGCGCCCACCGGCAGGCAGTCGTCATTAAAGTCGTAGCCGGGGTTGTGCAGCAGGCACCCGCCCTCTCCCTCGCCATTGCCGATCACCAGATAGCTGCCGGGGCATTTTTCCAGGACAAAAGCAAAGTCCTCGCTGGCCGTGAACGGTCGCAAGTCATCGATCAGGTGTTCCTCTCCCAGCCAGTCGCGGGCGACTTCATGGGCAAATGCTGTCTGTTCGGGATCGTTGATCAACACCGGATGGCAATGCTGGTAATCGATGTCGACCCGGGCGCCAAAACTCTCGGCCTGGCCCTTGACCAATTCAGTGATTCTGACCTCCAGCAAGTGGCGAATCCCGGGGGTCAGAGCGCGTACGCTCAGGCTCAGGTCGGCGCTGGACGGGATGACATTCGAGGCGCTCCCGGCATGCAGGGAGCCCACCGTGATAATCGCCATCTCCTGCGGGTTGACGTTGCGCGAGACGATACTTTGCAGGGCCATCACGATCGAGGCAGCGACCACCACCGGGTCGACGGCTTTGTGCGGCACCGCGCCATGGCCACCGTTGCCGATGATTTTGATGTTCACCGTGTCGGCGGACGCCATGAATGGTCCGCTGTAAAAACCCAAATGCCCGACGGGATAACCCGGCACGTTATGCATGGCGAAGATCGCGTCGCACGGAAACCGTTCGAGCAGCCCGTCCTCCAGCATTTTCCTGGCACCGCCCAGCCCTTCTTCCGCCGGTTGGAAAATCAGGTGCACGGTGCCTTTGAACGCCCGTGTCCGGGCCAGATACTGACCGGCTGCCAGCAGGACTGCTGTATGACCGTCGTGACCGCAGGCATGCATGACACCGTCGAGCCGGCTGGCATAGGGCAAACCGGTGGTTTCCTGTATCGGCAACGCATCCATGTCAGCGCGCAAGCCAATGGACCGACCCTCGCCATTTTCCAGGGTGGCAACGACCCCGGTCTTGCCCACCCCGGTGCTGACCTCAAAGCCCCACTGAGTCAAACACGTTGCAACCAGTTCACTGGTGGCGAATTCTTCAAAACCCAGTTCAGGGTGCGCGTGAATGCTCTGGCGTATCGCGATCATTTCATCTTGCATCGCGGCAATACCAGGCAGGACCAGGCCGGCATCCATGGGTGTTCTCCTTCGACAGGGGCTGTGCAGCAGCGAATGCGCTGTTGGGGTCGATCTTAGGGAACGGACGCTGGGCTGGGGAGGCGCAGTTTGGTTATGATGACAACCATGAGTTGTCACCAGGGTGAGCAGATGAAACTGCATCAATTACAGGCGCTGATTGCCAGCGCCGAAACCGGCAGTATCCGCGCGGCCGCTCGTTCGCTGCAGATTTCCCAGGCCGCTGTGACCAAAGCGTTGCGCGAATTGGAAACCAGCCAGCAGCTACCGCTGTTTACCCGAACCGCCAGCGGTCTGAACTTCACCGAATACGGCAAAGTGCTGCTGACTCACGCCCGGCTGGTGATCAAGCAACTGGAGCACGCACAGACCGAGCTTGATCACATGCGTGGCAAGGCTCAAGGCCGGCTCTGCGTCGGGATCACCCCATGGGTCGCCCTGACCTTCCTGCCCGAAGTCGTGTCGGTGTTTCGCGAACGTATGCCACAAATCAAGCTGGAACTGTTCGAAAGCCTGATGGCCGTTGCCCAACCGCTGCTGCGCGACGGCAGCATGGACTTCGCGATTGGCCAACTCCATCCCACACAATCGAGTCAGGAATTCGCCTGCGAAACCTTGCTCGATTACCAGACCTCGGTGTTGGTCCGCGAAGGTCACGCCCGACAGCATGCGCGATCGATCCACGAGTTACTGGAAGAAAACTGGACCCTGAACTACGCGCCGGACGGGCACGATGGGCTGATGCAGGAACTGTTCTGGAAACACGGCGCGCAAATTGATGAGAATCGAATCGTGCGTGCTCATTCACTGGCCATTTTGCAGATGATGGTCGAGCGGGCCGACATGTGCACCTGGGGGCCGTCCATCGTAAGCACAGCCCCGCCATTTCTGGGGCGTGTGGTATCACTGGGGCTGACTGAGCAGTTCGAGCCCCGACAGCTGAGCATCGTGACTCGCCGCAATGGCGCACTGAGCAATCCGGCGGTCTGCTTCACCGAATGCCTGTTACAGGTCATTCGGCGCCATGCGCGCTCGGCCAAAAAGGAAGACCGCGCGCTGTTTGAAACCTTACGGCTGCGGCTGTGAGGTGACCCGACAGTTTTATGTCTGATACGTCAGGACGTCTTTGGGCCGAATCTGGCCGCAGGTACCGGCGACAAGCGTTCTCTTCTGACTGATTCCTGCACGTGGCGACAGGCGGCTCTCGGCCAAATGCGGACCTTGCGGATGGTTGCCAGAGGACGACTTTCGCTTCTACCGCTCGCTACTTCAGCAC
The DNA here is from genome assembly GCF_054668325.1 of Pseudomonas sp. S2_F07. Taxonomy (NCBI): domain Bacteria; kingdom Pseudomonadati; phylum Pseudomonadota; class Gammaproteobacteria; order Pseudomonadales; family Pseudomonadaceae; genus Pseudomonas; species Pseudomonas sp. S2_F07. The sequence continues at coordinate 183,012 of NZ_CP162758.1, read as the reverse complement.
CATCACGACAGGCAGCGCGCCAAATTACCCAGAAAAGGCATTTTTGTCATATTGATTAATATTAATGCCCATGCCGAAAATATGACAATTGCTGTAATAAATTTTGGGGGCTTATGAAACCGTGCGCAAAAAACCTGGTGCTCGATCTGCTTGTTGCAAAAAGTGGCGCCCCCTTGCATGTAAGGGAGGCCATCACCGCCTGTAACCTATTTGGAATCAGTGCAAATAATGTCCGGGTTACCTTGGCGAGGCTGACGACCGAAGCGCTGCTTGAAGGCGCCGGCCGCGGCAGTTATCAGCTGGGATCCCGGGCCATCGAGCTTTCAACGCAGTTGTTTGAGTGGCGCAATCTGGATCAACAGCTTCGTCCCTGGTCTGGCGGCTATCTGATGGTCGCTTGCAATGCTCTGGGGCGCAGTGACCGCAGGGTATTGCGCCAGCGTGAACGCGCGCTGCACATGCTCGGCTTCGCCGAGCTGGAAAAAGATCTCTACGTACGTCCAAACAATCTCGAACCCGGCGTCGAAATTTTGCAGCGGCGACTGATAGAGCTCGGAATGGAGCCTGCCGCACTGGTCTTTCAGGCCATGGGTTTTGATGATGAACAAACCCGTCGCATCCAAGGCCTGTGGGATGGGATGGCGCTGAATGACAGCTATCGTCGCCACTGCGAAACATTAAATAACTGGTCATCACACGCCAAACAACTGGGTCTGGATCAAGCCGCTCGCGAGTCTTTCCACCTTGGTCGCGAAGCGATTCGCCAGGTGGTGTTCGACCCTTTGCTGCCACCCCCCTTGGTCGATGTTGCACTGCGTGACGAGTTCTTTGCCTGCGTCAGGCATTTCGTCGATCGCGGCCACCGGATTTGGCGTGCCTTTCTACAACAAGCCCCAACGCTCAACTAACCCATCAACGGCCCCCTGCCAGCGAGGATAGATATGCGCAACAAAACCAAAATCAGCGACATTCTCAGCCGCGACGAAATCAAATCCTTCAGCGAGCGTTCGGATGTGTGGGGCACCTGGGCAGTGGCGTCTACCTGGGCCGTAGTCGCCATAACCTTTGCGAGCCTGGCGTGGGCACGCACCGTCCTGCCTTGGTGGGGCCTGGTCCTTGCCCTGATTATTGGCATGGTCATCATTGCCGGGCGTCAGTTGTGCTTCGGCATTTTGCAGCATGACGCCGCCCACGGAACATTGTTCAAGACCAAGTGGTGCAACGATGTGCTGGTGGACTGGCTGTGCGCGCGACCGGTCTGGAATGAACTGCACAAGTATCGTCCATACCACCTGACCCACCACGCCAAGACCTCCACGGCAGAAGACCCCGATCTGTGCCTGGTGGCCGGGTTACCCACGACTCGATCATCAATATTGCGTAAATGCCTGCGCGATCTCTCGGGGGTCACCGGGTTGAAGTTCTTGCTGGGTCGTTTCCTGATGGATGCCGGCGTGCTGCAGTGGTCGTTGACCAGCGACATCCGTCGTTTGCCCCAACAGGAGCGGCGCTGGTGGGACTATCCACTTTGTTTCCTGAAAAACGCCAGCGGCATGCTGATCACCAATGGCTTGCTGCTAGCCGTGCTCTGGGGTTGTGGCAATGCCTGGTTGTATGGCGTTTGGGTGCTGGCCTACATCACCCCATTCCCACTGTTCATTCGCATCCGTTCAATGGCAGAGCATGCCTGTCTGGAGCCGGGCCCGGATGTACTGCGCAACACGCGCAGCACCCACGCCGGCTGGATCGCGCGGGCATGCGTAGCGCCAATCCGGGTCAACTATCATATCGAGCATCATTTGATGGCATCCGTGCCGTACTTCCGGCTACCGCAACTGCACGCGTTGCTACGTCAACGCGGCATTGTGCCCGAGCCCCCTTCTTATCTGGAGGTACTCAGGCTGGTGAGTTCTCGGAGCAAGAGTGAAAGGTGGGTAAATTAAATTCAGGATCAGATTGTCTGAACAGTTACCAAGCGGTTTGAGGTAACCGTCTGCTTTGGGTGATCCCGGGCTGCGAACTGCCGAATGCCGACCGATGACCTACGTTTTTCCGGTATCGGCCATCAGGAATAATGAATGCCATACCACGAAGGCGGAGCAGCAGATTGAACATCGACACCCGAATCAAATTCCGTCATCTGGTGTGTTTTCTCGAGGTGGCGCGCCAGGGCAGCCTGGCACGTGCCTGCGACAAGTTGGCCATCAGCCAGCCGGCGCTTTCAAAGACGCTCAAGGAACTGGAATCCCTGCTGGATGCCAGGCTGTTCGAGCGCAGCAAAAAGGGCTCGACGCTGACCGAGGCCGGGGTGGCCTTTTTGCGTTATGCGGGGCCGAGCGTGCAATCGCTGCGTGAAGGGGTCAACAGTTTGCGCTCCGGCGTGCATGAGCCGATTGCCATACGCCTGGGCGTGCTCTCCACCGTCGAAAGCCTGTTGGTGCCTGAGGTTGTCTGCCGTTTACATGACCGGCATCCCGCCCTGGCGGTCAGTGTCGTGACCGGGCCGAGCGCCTACCTGCTGTCCCAACTGCGTGTCGGCGAACTGGACCTGGTGGTCGGCAGGATGACCGATAGCCCATCGATTCACGGGTTGACGTTCGAGCACCTTTACAGCGAATCCATGACCCTGGTGGTACGTAAAGACCATCCAGTGGTGAGTGATCCACCGGGGCATAACAACCTTGAAGACTATCCGGTGGTACTACCGCTGGCCGGGACGACGATCCGCAAATTCGCCGACAGCCTGTTTGTGCAGCACGGGATCACCCCCTCGCGCCAACGCCTGGAAACCCTGTCGATTGCCCTGAGCCGGCGCTACGTCCAATGCAGCCAGGCCATCTGGGTCGCACCTTTTGACGCGGTCAGGCAGGACTTGAAGCTAGGTGAGCTGGTGGAGTTGGGTATGCGTGAAGCCGGTGGTTCCGTGGGGCTCTGCACAAATCCTGTGTTGCCGGTGACACCCGCGGCCCAGTGGTGCGTGGAGGCACTGCGCGAGGTCGGACAAGAATATTGCGAAGGGAAATATCCATAACCATTTGGACATGCAACAAGTCGGTTTTTTCAATTTTGGGTTGGGCCGCACAAGAGGAGACTGGGCTGCAAGTCGCTGCCATCGCAGTGCTTGCCTCTGACCAACCATAACAATAGGAAAAACGACATGTCTGATGCGCATGAAAGCCGCTTCGCCATTCGTGACCGTAATTGGCATCCCAAAGCCCTGACACCTGACTACAAGACTTCGATCCTGCGCTCCCCCCGCCAGGCACTGGTGAGCATTCCCCAGTCTGTCTCGGAAACCAGCGGCCCGGATTTTTCCCATCTGAAGATGGGCCGGCACGATAACGACCTGCTGCTGAATTTCAATCACGGTGGCCTGCCCGTCGGTGAACGCATCATCGTCGCGGGCCGGGTTTGCGATCAGTACGGCAAGCCGATTCCCCACACCTTGGTGGAGATGTGGCAGGCCAATGCCGGTGGTCGTTACCGCCACAAAAAAGACAGCTACCTGGCGCCTCTCGATCCGAATTTCGGTGGCGTCGGCCGTGCCTTGACCGACCGCGATGGCAACTACAGCTTCCGTACGGTCAAACCCGGCCCCTACCCATGGCGCAACGGCCCCAACGACTGGCGGCCCGCCCATATCCATGTCTCCATCAGTGGCCCGTCCATTGCCACGCGCCTGATTACCCAGCTGTATTTCGAAGGCGATCCGTTGATTCCCATGTGCCCGATCGTCAAGTCGATCGCCAATCCGGACGCGGTACAGAGCCTGATCGCCAGGCTCGACATGAGCATGGCCAATCCCATGGATTGCCTGGCGTATCGCTTTGATATCGTCCTGCGCGGCCAGCGCAAGACCCACTTCGAAAACTGCTGAGGAGGCCTGCACATGCCCGTTCAACTTCTGCCTGAAACCCCATCGCAAACAGCCGGCCCCTATGTCCATATCGGACTGGCGCTGGAAGCGGCCGGCAACCCGCCGCGGGAACAGGAAATCTGGAATGTGATGGCAAAACCTGGCGCGCCCGGTGAGCACATTCTATTGCTGGGTCACGTTTATGACGGTAACGGCCACTTGGTTCGTGACGCGTTCCTGGAGCTCTGGCAGGCCAATCACGAAGGCCACTACGACAGCGCTTTCGATCTGGAAAAACCTTTCAACGGCTTTGGCCGTACCGCCACTACCGATGCCGGCGAATGGACGATCGAAACCGTCAAGCCTGGCCCGGTGAACAATGCCTCGGGGGTGCCCATGGCAGCGCATGTCAATGTGTCGCTGTTCGCCCGAGGCATCAACATTCACCTGCAGACGCGGCTGTATTTCGACGACGAATCCGAGGCGAATGCCGTGGACCCCGTCTTGAATCTGATCGAACAGCCACATCGGCGTGAATCCCTGATTGCCAGGCGCTGCACGGTTGACGGGAAGCTGGCCTATCGCTTCGACATTCACCTTCAAGGCGAAGCGGAAACGGTGTTCTTCGACTTCTGACGATGTCAGCCTCCCCCTGCGGGGAGTGAGTTTTATAGTTCCGCAGAAGAAACCAGCGGACGCTCCCCACATTGACGAGGCTCACGCGGTAAAACCATAACTGTTGAGAGTTCATAGCTAATCTGCGGCGGTGTGAGTAGCCCCTGATTTCGAAAACACATCTGACTGACTACTCAGCCGATTCTTACCTTCATCACCCTCAACTGCGGGTCGATTGCGGCCCGTCTGGACTGACCTCAATGGGGTGCCTGTGGCTGTTGGCGCTGATTGAGAGTTGATCAGTACCGATAGGTTGCCTGCACTGAAACGCCATTCGCACTATTGTCGTACCTGGCACTGTATTCAGGCTGAAGACCGGAGTTGTTCGACTGCTTTACCGAAACCTTGGAATCCCAGAGATAACCATAAGCAAAGTCTATCGTCAGATCGGAACTCGGCGAATAAGCACCGCCCAAGGTCACGGCCTGGCGATTCCCAACCGGGACACGTACGCTGCGATCGGCATTCCTGATGGGCGACGGATCATAGGCGTAGCCTGCGCGCAGTAGCCATTGTTGGTTCAATTGCCAGGAGGCGCCAACTGCGGTGGCCCAAGTGTCGCGCCAGTTCATTTCTTCGGTCACACGTCCCAGGCCAGCTGCCTGACCCAGGGGGGAAAGACCGCTGTTGATTGCCTCGACCTTCTGGATCCGGCTCCAACGTTTCCAGGTGGTCCCCAGGTATCCCGTCCAGCGACTATTGAAATGATGGGTGATGGACGTGTCCACTGATTCGGGCATAGTAATGTCTATCTTGTTGTCATAATTTCCGTCCAGCGGGATAACGCTCGGGGAGCCGGAAACCTCAGTATGCCCTTCGAGCTCATAGTCCACCTTCGAGTGGTAGTTAATCCCCCAACGGGTAGCCTCGGTAAAGTCAACCAGGATGCCGACGTTGTAGCCAAGTGCCGTGTCATCGCCTTTGATGGTAACCAGTGTGTCCTCGCCGTTGTTCAGGGCGCCGGTGGCCAGGTAATTCTGAAGCTTTGCATTGAAACGGTTTATGGTCGGCCCGCCACCAATGGACACGTAATCATTGATCCGATAGGCAATGGTGGGCTGCAGGGTTATTTCCTTTGTCGTGCTATAGGAACCATGGTAGCGGCCCTGGAAAGAGCCCTCGTAATCATTGATCAGGCCACTCGGTGCATAGAAGCCCAGCCCCATCGAAAAACGATCGTCAAGCGGCGTCGACATATAGGCGAAGGGCACGCCCCCCAAAGGTACCGAGTCTCCTTTATTCGTTCCTGAGGCACTGCTCTGTGCATCACTAATGTCGTCGCTCACCGAGACGACCGCGGCTCCGCCGGAAATCTCACTACGCTTCAACTTGGTCAAGCCCGCTGGATTTCCAAAGATGGTGCTGGCGTCCAACGCGGAAGATGACCGTCCCGCATAAGCAGTTCCCGCACTGCTTGCGCTTTGTTCGTTTAGAGCAATGCCATTGGCACCTGCAATAGAAGAGGCGCTGAGTAGTACCATGGCACTGGTGAACTTAATCCAGACAGCACACTTTCGCTGAGCAGAGAGACACGGGATCACACGGCTATTCAAGTTCATTTTCCACCTCTTGTTTATTGTTTTTGTTGATTGCACGCAGGCAAGGCTTCGCCTTCCTGTGCACTTTTCAGTGCCGGTTGGAGTTGATCGAAGTTGTGTTAAACGCCCTGGCCGAACAGCGCCAGGGCACGACTGCTGGACTTACGGATGTGAATCAGAAACTCAATCAAGCCACTCGACTTGAAAGCTATAGCGACCCAAGAGCGGAGCCAGGACTTCCTGGTCAGTTCCTGCCCTGACGCAGGCGACATGCCCACGGCGATTGTCCTGCACGACCTCGACAGCAATATCCAAAAGCCCCAGGCGCTCCACTTCCTCCTGGACTACTTTGGCAATTTCCCGCTGTTGCAAGGCGGGCTTGAATATCTTGCCCACGGCAGTCAGTGGCAACGCCTCGAGGATTTCAATGCGCTTGGGAACTGCAGCCCGCTCGCTGATGTTGAGTTGAGCGAACGACTCAAGTTCTCCGGCGTTGCAATGTTGCCCGGGGCGCAGTTGAACGTAGGCGACCGGCACCTCGCCCGAATAGGCGTCGGGGCTGCCGATCGCAGCGGCCAGGGCGACGGCGGGATGCGCCTGCAGCGCCTCCTCGATTTGCTTGGGATCAATATTGTGACCGCCGCGGATGATCAACTCTTTCTTGCGTCCGGTCAGCCAGAAGTAACCCTGCGCATCCTGACGACCCAGATCGCCCGTATTCAGCCAGCGTTGACCATCGATATCGATCCACAGGCCCTGGTTATGACGTTCCTCCAGATAGCCACTGAAGATGTTCGGTCCACTGATCGTGATGAGGCCGATCTCATCCACGTCAGCGTCGCGCAGGTAAGCTCCAGAGTCATCGAGCAGGACCGCGCGCATATTCTGGTAGGCGATCCGTATTCCGATGGAGCCGATGCGGCGCTCGCCATGGGGCGGATTGATCGAGGAGACGCAGGCGCCCTCGGTCAGACCGTAACCTTCAAGGATCTTTACCCCGGTCCGGCGCTCGAACTCCCGAAAAAGCTCAGCCGGCATGGGGGCGGCGCCACACATTGCATAGCGAAGGCTGGACAGGTCGCGGCCCTCACATTCATTTTGCAGAAGTGCGGCATAGACCGTTGGCACGCCGGAAAAAAAGTTGATACCGAAGTGCTCGACCATCTCCCAGAATCGCGGGATCACCCCCTCGCCACGATACCCATGAGGCGTCCCGAGAATCACATGGTCGCCTTGAGTCCAAGGCATCAGTCCCGTCACCAGTTGTCCATTGACATGAAACAGCGGCAGGCCACAAAAGATCACCTGGCCACCGCTGCGTGGCTGCATATGAGCTGCCATGGCCCATGCATTGAATACTTCCGAGCCATGGGTACGCGCGGCGATCTTGGGGAGCCCGGTGGTGCCGCCCGTGCAGATGTAGGAGGAGCACTCATCCTGGCGGATTTGCCGTCCACTCTTGAGGTGTGTGTGCGGCTGAGTATTCATCAGCGATTGCCAATCGTGGATCGCGATACCCTTGTGCAAGTCTCGCTCCTTCAGTGCCACGGCCTTTAGAGCCCCACGCACAGGTTCGGCGACATAGGGCTCCATGCTGACCCAAACGACAGACCTGACCGTAGGCAACTGATCCAGCTGCGAAGCCAGTTTGGGCCAAAGATCGCTGCCCGCCGTCGGCGCGAGCGTCACCACCACGGATGCCTTCGCGGCATTCAGCAAGCCGGCCATCTGCCCGGCCTCGAGCAGAGGATTGATCGCCATGACGATGCCCGCCGCCTCCCCGCCCCATATCGTGAAATGGGTTTCCGGAAGATTGGGCAAGACAAAGGCAAGCACCTCGCCCGGTTTTATGCCCAGGTCATCGAAGGCATTCGCTGCGCGGGTGATATCCCCGAAGAGCTGGGAGTAGTTCCACTTGTAGGTGCGCCTGAAATCCGCGGCATCGGCGAAGAAGCTGAGCGCCGGTGCCTGGGGGGAGCACCGGGCCGCCTGTCGCAGTGCTTCATAAGTACTGGAAGCCAGGCCACGTGCCGACAGCGGGACTTGTTCGAGGCTTTCAATGTCACTCAGGGTCTGCACAACCATCAGGCTTCCCCCACGACTCGGTTGCGTTGCACGCCGAGGTCGATCACGCCATCAGCACTGCGAATGCGCGCCTCGACTACGTCGCCGGGCTTGAGATATTGCGTCCGACCTTCCTGCGCCTTGAGGAAAAGCTTCCACTTGGTCGCTTCTGGCATCAGGGCCGCAATGCGCTGTTTGGCAGGCGACGGTACCGTCAGAGCGCAGCCGGCAGGCGTACCGGTGGCGATCAAGTCTCCAGCGGCGAAATCTTGCAGGGCGCAAAGTTCGGTAAGGGTTTCAGCGGGGCCATAAACCAGGTTGGCCGTGCTGTCGTTCTGTCGCACCTGGTCGTTGACGGTCAGGCGCAGTTGCAGCTCCTTCAGGTAATGAATGCTCGTGGCATCCAGTAGGCAGAGGTACGGGCCGACCGGACCGAAAGTGCGGAAGCTCTTGCCCTTGTAGAACTGCATCTGGGGAATCTGAATGTCACGAGCCGAGTAGTCATTGACGATGACGACGCCTGCAATGAACTCATGCAGATTGGCGTCGGTGACAGCAACAGCGCCGGTAATCGCGCGTTTCATCACCAGCCCCAATTCAATTTCGTAGTCGAGGAAGCGCACAGTGCGCGGCTTGATCAGGTCGCTGTCAGCCGCCACCAGGCAACTCGTCGCCTTGGTGAAGATCATGTTGAATTTCTTCGCATCCGGGTCCATGCCCGACTCGATCATGTGCTGACGGTAATTGGCGCCCTGGCAGACGAACTGCTGGTTACGGGTCACCGGCGACAGCAGTTTCACTTCGCCCTCGGCAAGCTCCGTACCTTTCAATTGAGCGAGGTCGTCGATACTGTTCTGGCGAATGAAATCACCGGTGGTTTCAAAAGCACCGGGAACCACCGTGATACGGCCCTGGCGTAGCACGCCCCAGTGGATACCGTTCTGAAATTCGAAGCGGACTACGTGTACAGCAGACATTGAAGGTACTCCTGGAGCGGCGTTTGTCCCGGGCTCGGCGGCACGAGAACTGAGGTTTTGTTCTGAGGGTGGGCTGGCGATGCTGTAGATCAACGAGCCGCCGGCGATCAAGGCGCCGGCCTTGAGCACGTCTCGCCGGCCATACCTTGTTGCATTGCCCGACATGGCGGCTTTACCCAAACATCCGCATGAGCGTTATCAACTTACGAATGGTTATGTCCGGGCTGCGTCGCAGGTTACGGATCAGCACACGCAATTTGGCCAAACTCATCTTGGGTTTTGTAAAACTCTTGGGCATGCGCTGCCCCCACTGCGCCATTGCCTCGGGACTCACCGGATGTATGCCTGTAGGCTGCCTGGCCGTAAAAATATCCCCGTCGCAGTAATGCTCGTGCTTATCACCCCAAGGGTCTTGCCAGTAATCGAAGATCTGACTGCCCAGGATGTGCCGACCGATTCCCCATGAATGCTCCCACCCCCGCTCTCGCAGGACGCGCTGCCCCATGCCCACCGCGTCGGCATCGACGACCTCATAGGCGCTATGGCTATAGGTCGCCATGAACCCTTGCGCGATCGCGAGCGTATGGTGATCCGCTGGCGTTTCACCAAGATCAAGGCGCATGAAGGCGACGATGGGGGCGCCATCGGGAAGTACTTGAACATCGCTGGGAATAAACCCGAAATGCTGCGTATACCAGGCACAGGTCGCCTGGTAGTCAGCCACTTCGATCACGATGTGGCCAAGCCTGAGCACTTCAGGGGGGGCAATCGGCGGACGCTGCGTGGCGTTGATCCGCGGTTGCTCGTGCGCCAGATTCCAGGCAAGCGGTGCCCGGTGTGCCAGCGTTTTACCTGCTGTCTGGTCGCAAACAGCTTCCACAATGAACCCGGAAGGATCGGTCAGTCTGACGTAATACCCACCACCTGGATGTTCCGATTTCTCGACCAACGACGCGCCTGGGATTCGCGCCAGTTTTTCCAGGTCCTTGAGCGACTGGACTGCCAGTCCGAAGCCGACAAAACGTGCCTGTTCTGCACGATGGACACGGTAACAGTATGCAGTGGGGTCGGTGGCGCGCAGGTAAAGCGTATCGGCGTCCTGCTGACTGACCGTCAGGCCGAAGTCCGTCAGGAAACGCGCCGCCTCGTTCAAGTCCGGCCGTTGAAAGATCAGGTGAGTCAGATCCCGGGCCTTCACCGTCGGTTGCGGATGCCGGGCAGGTTGTAGTGTCGCTAACCGGGGCATTTCATTTTTGTGGGTCATTGTTCTTGTTTTCCGGGTTTTTAGAGCAAAGCCGTCCCCGCACCCCTGAAAATCAGGGGTGTCTGGTTGGGTCAGTTAACTAACTCAGTCGAGGGAAGGAAGTGCTGGCAACTCTGTGGTCGCCAGCGCACGAGCCTCCTCTGGTGATACACCCAATGCCCGCAGCACCAGCTCGGCCGTGTCAGAGCCCGATTCGCGCCACGTTCTGTGCCCTTCCAGTACCAGGAAAATCGAGCCGAGGACGCTGCTCGATATCAGCGTCAGTACAGAGAGCAATTGCGCCTTCTCAAACGTGTACCGCCCACTGGACAGTCCGCTCAGAAGATCCGTCGTCGCTTGGCTGCTGAACATTTCGCGCAACGAAGAATTGCTCATGGCGAATTTGTGGATGAACGCCCCCCACTGGGAGTCCTCGTGAGCCCGACGAATAAACAATCGAATGCCATTGGCAAGACGCTGAGCCGGATCGGTGAGGGAATTGAAGCTCTTGTTGACGCGCTCATGCATCTCCTTCGCGAGATGACTGGCGACCGCCTCGAACAGGCTTTCCATGTTGTCGATGTTGCTATAGACCGTTCCGCGCGCCACTCCGGCCTCTTGGGCGAGGTCGAGAATGTTCACTTGTGAGGTGCCTCTTTCAGCGAACAGGCGAAAGGCAGCTTGATGAATACGGCGCTGTGTTGGATTCAGGGATTCCACGGTTCTCTCTCCAGGATTACCTCATGGAGCAATTGAACACCTGTGTTCAGTATGAGTCAACCCTGTTTTTCTGAACCAGCTCCGATCACTACCATGCGAAGCGTTTTATCCCTCGTATTAACCTGGTTTATGAGGGGTTCGGTAAGGTCTATGGAGGGGATTCGGATTTCTCCACACTGAAATTATTGAACGAGCGCGTTCAATATAATTCTCAGCAAGGCCGTCAAACCGGCCCCATGTAAACCTTGGCGGGCCGAGATGACATCGGTACTAGGGTAGCGGTTTGCTGGCGATTCTCTTGGCCCTGGCAGGTGTTACACCCAGAGCCAGGAGAATCATCTCGGCGACCCGCTGGTCGTGCTCCGCCACTGCACGTCCTTCGACAACCGAGCGCATGGCTCCGGTTGTGCACGATACGACCATGTCCAGGGCAATGCCTTCGTTCTCGTAGGCGAAAATGCCCTCGCGCAGACCTTCACGCAGGTCGCCCAGCACATGGTCAGCCAAACGCGAGCGCATCGCCTGATCGAAATTGATGATGCGCAGCAGTGCGTTGGCCCATTCGTAGTCTTCGGCGGCCCGGCATACGAACATGCGCACACCTATCGAAAGCCGCCGTGCACCGCAGTGCACGTCCGAACTCAGGGCGGAAATGGCATCGGAGAACTCACTCGCCATGGCGATGCCAACCGCCTCGAGTACTTCGTCGCGCGTTCGAAAATAGTTGTAGATGGTGCCGTTGGATACCGCGGCTTCCGAGGCGACATCAAGCAGTGCAATCTCCCCCACCTCCTTGCGTGCGACAAGACGCAATGCCGCATCCACCAGGCCGCGACGGGTGCGTTCACGCTTCTTGTGGCCCCGAGTGAGAGGCTCTTGCTCAGTTACTTCTGAAGGAAAAGTGGGGGAAGGCATCTTCAGGCTCTTAATCGAGGGGGCTCGTTTATGGTAATGGAAGCGCTATCGGCTGTGGCGTCGGCGCTAGCCAACAGGCCCATACAATCTCGAACGAGACTGCCCGCCTCTACGCCTGGGGCGTGGTGCATGATGATACGGTCGGGGCGAACCGCAACCAGCGTGCCTTTGGCAGCCAGTGGCAGGATGTCATGGTTCAGGTCTTCGATGAAGTCGCAACCGCCGCCGGAGCGCTGGCCGCAGGGTCCGATCTGCAAGAAGTGACCGCCCATTTTGTCCCAGGCAACGACCTCGGCAGCGGTCAGCAGTGACAACGGGTCAACACCGAACCCAACCAGGGTCAGGTTGGCTCCAAGAGCATCGTCGCTCAGTTGGATCTGCTGTTGCATGTTGCGAACCCAGGCTTGGGGAAACAGACTGCCACGAACCAGCTTGTCGCCACGACGATGCTGAACGAACAGCCCCTGTTTGAAAATGTTCTTTGGCTTTATGTCCAACTGCTCGAAGTACTTTCTGGTAGCGGGAGTCAACGCCAGCGTGCGCATCAGGCCGTGAATGAAGAAAGCTGCGACCTTGTTTCTCGGCATCACCATGCGGCCCATGAGTTTCGCCAGGTTGATCATCGCCTGGGCATGGGGGCGACGCTCCAGGTCATAGGTTTCGAGCACTGAAGGCGCGGCTTGGCCGCGAAGGACCCAGGCCAGTTTCCAGGCAAGATTGGCCGCATCGCGCAGTCCCGCTACGAGACCTTGCCCGACAAATGGGGGGGTGATGTGGGCTGCATCTCCCGCGAGAAAGATGCGTCCCTTGCTGAATCTGTTGCAGCAGCGCGCGTGGAACCGATACACCGCCTTTCGCTCGATTTCCAGCTCCTGCGGATTGATCCATGGCGCGATCAGTCGGGCTATGCTTTCGGGGCTTTCCAGCTCCTCCCGGGATTCGCCTGGTTGCAGCATGAACTCCCAACGCTCCCTTCCGCCGGGAGCGGGCATGTGCGGCGTTGGACGCCGTGGATCACAGATAAACTCAACGTGATCAATGGCTGACGTATGCCGGTTCCTGGCATCGACAATCAGCCAATCCTCACCATAGGTCTGCCCTTCGAATTCCTGGCCAATCAGTGACCTGACCCTGGAGCTTGCACCATCCACACCTACCAGGTATTGGGCGCGAACGGGAAACGCCTGGCCATCATCGCCCCGTACGGTGGCGACGACACAATCTGATTCCTCGACCAGGTTCTCGAGCTCGAACCCTCCCAGACTGGTCACTGTCTTCAGCCGGGAAACCTGGCTGCGCATCGCGTGTTCGAGGTCGGGTTGATAGAAAGTCACCAGTTTGGGATGGCCGTCGATGCACCCCGCAGTATTGGCCCGACCGAATTGCCCGAGGACCGGGGAGTGCATCCTCACTTCAGGGATAGCGATCTTCTCAAAAGCGTCTTCCGACAATCCGGCCAGTTGCAGGATGCGCAGCGCCTCGTTGTCCAGGGCAATGGCGCGGGGCATCAGCAGGACCTCATGGGTCTTGTCCACTACCAGTGTCTTTACCCCATAGCGGCCGAGCAGCGCCGCGATTGTCGCCCCTACCGGACCGTTACCGACGACCAGCACATCGACAGCGGTGGGAGGCAGTTCGGTACCTTTATTGTTGTTGTTCATCTCGAGCCCTTGTTGTGATTGAAGTCGTGAGACATGGAGATCTCATCGTCAGGCAAGGGTGAAGGTAAGTAATATTGAGATATTTTTCAATATTGATATTTTTGTCATTTATTTTCCGGGATCATTACCGCACCACGATGAGGCAATGCGGGGCTGTGCCGAGGGCCAGTTTCCGACCGGTGAGGCTTGGCTTCTGAGTCGATCAGCGTTGTTATTGGAGTGACCACGTGCCATGCCTCACGAGGGCACACCCATGTTTTAGTCTTCAGGAATCCAACGTGGCGCGTCCGCAGTCCCATCCGAATCCAGTCCAGCTCTGCTTCGTCGAGTTCAAGCTCGACGAGGCCAACGCGTGCTTGTTACGTAACGGAGAAGCCGTGGCGTTGGCGCCAACGCCCTTCACCCTGCTGTGCGCACTTGCACGCCAACCTGGATCGCTGGTGACCAAGGATGCCTTGCTTGATGCCGTGTGGGGGCATCGGTTCGTCAGCGATTCAGTACTGAAGACGGCCATCAGCGATCTGCGTAAGGTGCTGGGCGACGACCCCGGGCAGCCCCGCTTCATTGAGACTGTGTCGCGACGCGGCTATCGCTTCATCGCCGCGCCCTCCCCTGCGCCTTCGATGCCGTCGGCACCCGCTACGGTGCCAGCGGCCGAAGCGTATCCATTACCGACATTCATTGGTCGCACCGACAAGCTTTCAAGACTGCAGCGGGCATGGGAACGGGCTTACGGCGGGCAACGTGCAGTGCTCTGGCTTGCCGGAGAACCGGGGATTGGCAAGACCACGTTAATCGAGCATTTCCTCGCCAGCCTTGGCGGCATTGCCTGCGCACGCGGCCATTGCGTGGAGCACTACGGCACCGGCGAGCCGTACCTGCCGGTGTTGGAGGCGTTGGCCGATCTGTGCCGCAGCGACCCTGCCCTGCCGACGCTGATGCGCGCCGTGGCGCCGACCTGGTTGCTGCAACTGCCGTGGCTGAGCACCGCGCAAGAGCGAGACGCGTTGCGGCGCGAGCTTGCCGGCATCGGTCCGGATCGCATGTTGCGGGAAATGGGTGAACTGCTGGACCGTTACACCGAGCAGCGGCCGCTGTTGCTGATAACCGAAGACCTGCACTGGAGCGATCGGGCGACGGTCCAGCTCATCGACTATGTGGCGCGGCGACGTGGCCGCACTCGGCTTATGTGGCTGGCGAGCTTCCGCGTCGCCGAGGTGGTGGCGCTCGATCATCCGCTCAACTCGTTGCGCCACGAACTGCGCCTGCAACGTCTGTGCGAGGAAGTGGTGCTCGATCCATTCTCGGAAACCGAGGTCGCTGACTATGTCGCGCTGCGTTCGGCCTCTCTGGCCCGCGATGAAGCCTTCGTGCGTGCCCTGCACGAGCGCACCGACGGTGTGCCGCTGTTCGTGTCGTCAGTCATCAGCGAAGTGATGGACACCACGGACGACGACGCCACCATCGAGGCCCGGCTGGCGGGGATGGCGGTTCCCGAGAACCTCGCGGCCATCATTGATCACTACATCACCAGGCTCGGGCCGGAGCAGCTTGCGCTGCTCTCGGCGGCAGCGGTATGCGGAGTCGAATTCCGGGTTGAGACGGTTTCGCTGGCCCTCGAACGCGACCTCGCTTCTGTGGCCCACACCTGCGAGGAACTGGTGCGCGAGCAGGTGTGGCTCACGCGGTCGCGGGCCGCCGAACCCGAGGAGACGGTGGAGCAACCCTACTCGTTTCGTCATGCCCTCTTCCGCCAGGTACTGTACGACCGCACGCCGCGCTCATTGCGCACCCACCTCCATCGCCAGGTTGGCACTGCCCTCGAACGCGAGCGCATGACCGGCGTGCCGGTTGCTGCCTCGGAGCTGGCGACGCACTTCGACCGGGCCCGGCAGCCGATGATCGCGCTGCGCTATTACGCCGAGGCCGCAGAAGCCGCGCTGCTGCACTTCAGCCCGGACTTGTGCATCGGCCTCACTGAACGCGCATTGGTCCTGCTGCGGCAGGCACCAGAAGGGATGGAGCGCGATGCGCTCGAAATTACCCTGGCCACACTGCGGGGGGTGTCGGCTTTCCACACGTTTGGTGTCGGCAGCGAAGCCAGGAACGCGTTCGAACGCGCCTACACGCTGTTAACGAATGTACCCGAGCATCCAATGCGCGGTCGCCTGCTGCACGGATTCGGCTATCTGCTCGGTCTGCGCGGCGACTATGCGTTGGCGCTGGAGGTGGCGGAACGCGCCGAAGCCCTCTCGAGCGAGGCGCACGATCCAGTGCTCATGCTGGTGGCGTGCATCGTGCAGGGCGAGGTGCACCATCTCCAGGGTCGCACGCAGACAACCCGCCGTTGGCTGGAGCGCGCCCTCGCGATCGCCGAGCCGCTGGACATCGGGACGAACGAGGTCTTTGCGGTCGATCCTCAGGTCATGCTGCACGGTATGCTGGCCATAGAACTCGTGCGTTCTGGCCTGATTGAGCAAGGCCGGGCCCATATGCAGCAAGCCTGGACCCGCGCGCAAGCGCTTCGCCAGCCTATGACGTGGCTGGTCGCTGCCTGGCAGGAGGTGCTGATCGAGGTGCGGCTGGGGAACCATCCGCGTGTGGCCGCGCTGGCTGACGACATGCAGAAGTTGGTCGATGAGTATTCGCTCGCACTGGGGCGAACGGCTTGCCGCTGGTGGCGCGGCTGGGCCGACGCGCGCAACGGTGCACCGCGCGACGGCTACCATCGCATCCGTGAGGCCTATGAAGAACACACCGGGCTTGGAATGCGCTCCGGTGCCAGCGAGGTGCTCGGCTACGCCGCCGAGGCACTGCTGCTCGCAGGTGATTGCACCGCAGCGCAAGTCGAGCTGCAGGAAGCATTTCGGGTGGGCGAGGAACTGGGCGAGCGCGTATACCTGCCACAGCTATTGCTGCTGGAGGCAGCGATCTCGCGAGCACAGGGTCAGCCCGACGCCG
This sequence comes from Pseudomonas sp. S2_F07, assembly GCF_054668325.1. Lineage (NCBI taxonomy): Bacteria > Pseudomonadati > Pseudomonadota > Gammaproteobacteria > Pseudomonadales > Pseudomonadaceae > Pseudomonas > Pseudomonas sp. S2_F07. The sequence continues at coordinate 166,402 of NZ_CP162758.1, read as the reverse complement.
GCATCGTTGCGGTGCGGCGCGCGGTTGAAGAAGCTCGCGCACAGGAAGCACCGTGGCTGGAGATGCAAGCGCTGGTCGAACTGTGCGAGCACCCTGACGCTACGGCCGAGGACCAACAGGCATTGGCCACGCTGGTTGACCAGTCACCCGAAACTGACGCAACCGAGCTGGCGAAACGCGCACGCTCGCTGATTCACGCGGCCAAGCCGGCTTGAAGCAACGCGATTTCTCTGCGGTAAGGGTTACTGTCCCGACCGAAGTCTGACCTTTCGCTTACGACTCGCCCCAGGGAACCGCTTACGCTGTCGTCGAACTTTCCTGCCCCCTGGCCTGCGATGATCCTGAACCCTGAATCCAAATACCCGAGCCGCCGCTCGTACGTAGTGAAGCTGCGTAGCGACGCCGCGCCGGGGGCCCCGGTGGGCCGCCTCGAAAACCTGGTCACCGGACGACAGCGCGAGTTTTCGTCAGCCGAAGAGCTGCTGGAGTCGATTGCCTCGGACCTCGCGTTGGCAGCCGGCGAGCACACGCCAGATGCCGACGGCGAGTGACGTCTCCCACATGAATATGCGCTCGATATGGCGACCGAACGGCGACCCTTCGCTGACGACTTCGCGCACCCCGGGCCATACGCTGATGCCACCTCGAATCTTCACGAGTCCAATGCGATGCCGCGACTTCCAGCTTCCTTTCCACTGCCCCTTCACACCGCTCGGACAACCTTGAAACGGGCCGAGCGCCCGGCCGGGCTCGCCGTTGCGGCCGCCCTTGCCACTTCGATCGCCCTCGCCCTGGCCGGTTGCTCCACGCCGGTCGTCAAGCCGTCGGTCGACCTGCCGAGCAACTTCGCCGCGAGCACGGCCTCCGAAATGGAACCCGAGGCGGCGTGGTGGGAGGTCTACCACGACCCGTTGCTGACGGATCTGGTGCACCGGGCAGCGCGCGAGAACCGCGACGTCAAGATTGCCGCCGAGCGCCTGCGCGCGGCGCGTGCCGGCGAAACCGTCAGCCAGTCCTGGCTGCTCCCGAGCGTCGGCGCATCCGTCTCCGGCAGTGACCGCCGCAGCGGCTACAACTTGGCCACGAAACAGGGCTATCCGGATACCAAGACCACCAGTGTGGGTCTGGACGTCTCGTGGGAACTCGACCTGAGCGGCCGTCTGCGCGCCGGCGCAGCGGCGGCTGACGCCGATGCGCTGGCCGCGGAACACAGCATGCGTGGAGTGCGCCTGCTGGTGATGAGCGACGTGGTCAGCAACTACTTCACACTGGTCGGTGCACAGCGCCAGGTCGCGACGCTTCGTGCAATCTCAGCGATGCAGGACGAGACGCTGCGTCTGGTCACCGCACGTCAACAGGTCGGGCTGGCATCCGCTTTCGACGTCGAACGCGCGCAGACCGACGCCTTGTCGGCGCGGGCGCAGATTCCGCCGCTGGAAACCCAAGTGGCGGTGGCACGTCACCGTATCGCAGTGCTGACCGCAGACCAGTCTTTCAACACCACAAACATCCAGCCTTCAAGCGGTGATTTGATCGACGTGCCCGAGGCCAAGCCCGGCCAGCCCGCCGAGTTGCTGCAACGCCGACCTGACGTACTGGCGCTGATGGCACAACTCGACGCCGCCAATGCTCGTCGCCAGCAAGCGAAAGCTGAGTGGTTCCCGCAGCTCTTTCTCGGCGCTTCCTTCGGCCGCCAGGGTCTCAACCTGAACGGTGCCGATCTCGGCGCTGCGCGCTTCACCAACGTCGCGGGCCTGTTGGCGATGCCGCTCTTCAACGCCGGGCGCACGCAAGCGATCAACGAAGCGGCCGAAAGTGCTCAACAAGAGGCGCTGCTGCGCGCGGAAGACGGCATCGTACGGGCGCTCGAGGATGTGGAAAACGCCCTCGTCACGCTTGCGCAGGAACGCCGCCGCTCGGGGTCGCTGCAATTGGCCGCCGCGTCCTCTGAGGCTGCACAGAACCGCGCCCAGTCGCTGTATAACCGCGGGCAAATCGACCTGTTGCCACTGTTGGATTCGCAGCGGGCACGCCTGGCGGCACGCCTGAATTCCAACGAAAGCAACACCCGCCTGCTGCTCGATAGCGTGCAGCTCTACAAGGCACTGGGCGGGGGCTGGCAGGTGTTCGAACAACCCTCCAACCCAACCGCATCCGCCAAAGCCGACCGGCCACCACTTTCCTAAGAATCTGTCGTTTTCCAAAGAGGAACCGTCTTGAAGAATTCCCTTACTACGGTCGGCGTTTTGGCCGTCGCCGCTATGCTTTGCGCGTGCAGCCCGGATCAGCCGTCCGTGCAGGCACCACGACCGGTACGCACCGTTGAAATTAGCTACGACAATGCCCGCGAAAGCAGCCGATACGTGGGCACCGTGCAATCGCGGCATGAAGTCGACCAAGCCTTCCGCGTAGGCGGCAAGGTCGCGCAGCGCAAGGTCGAGGTAGGCCAGTTTGTGCGCGAAGGCGACGTACTGGCTGTGCTGGACGACAGCGACTACCGCCTCGCTGAGGAAGCGTCGAGACAACAGTGGACGATTGCTGTCGAGCAGACGCGCCAGGCCGACTCGGACCGCCAGCGCCTGACTGCGTTGAAGGCTGACGGCTCGGTCAGTGCGGCCGACAACGAGCGCGCGCAGACCAATGCTCAAACCGCGCATGCGACCGCCGAGGCCGAGGCGCGAAAACTTGAGCTCGCGCGCAACCGGCTCAAATACACCGTGCTGCGCGCCTCCCGTAGCGGTGTTGTCACGGCTGTGCGCTTCGAGGCAGGCCAGGTCGTGGCGGAGGGCCAACCCGTGGTCTCGGTTGCGAATCCGGATGAATCCGAGATCGTCATCGACGTGCCCGAGGATCAGTTGTCCGTCTTCAAGGACGCGCAGTTCAAGGCCTCGTTGGCCAGTGCGCCGAACGAGGTCTTCGATGTCACGCTGCGCGAGCTATCGCCGCAGGCTGCGGCGCAGACGCGCACCTATCGCGCGCGGCTTAAGCCAATGCAGGCGCTGCCGCTGGGCGCCACCGCCACGGTGATGGCCGAGCGAGTCATGACAAGTGTCTCTGTGGCGGCAGTGCCAGCCACTGCCCTGACGCAAAACGGCGGCCAGCCGGCGCTGTGGGTGGTCACGCCCGCGGGCAAGGATCCGGTAGGCATCGTCGAACTGGAGCGTGTGGCGGTGTGGGGCTACCGCAACGACGAGGTGCTCGTCTCCGGGCCGCAAGCCGGCGTATTGGTCGTCACCGCCGGCGTCCAGAAGATGGCATCCGGCCTGAAGGTCGCGCTCCCCGGTACAGAGATTATTGACGCAAACATCACGCAGCAGGCCGCCCGATGAACAACTTCAACCTCACCGACTGGGCGCTGCGCCATCGCGCCATCGTCCTGTTCATGCTCCTCATTGTCGCGGTGGCCGGTGCCTTCAGTTTCACCAGGCTCGGTCAACTCGAGGATCCGAACTTTTCCGTGCCCTCCATGACCGCCATGGTCATCTGGCCGGGCGCCACCGCCCAGCAATTGCAGGACCAGGTCCTCAATCGCATGGAGAAGAAGTTCGAGCAGATCGACAACTTCGAGAAGGTTGTCACCTACGCACGGCAAGGCTACGCGGGCATGACGCTCACCGTGCGCGGCGGAACTTCCAAGGCTGACCAGCGCGAGGCCTGGTACCAGGCGCGCAAGAAACTCAACGACCTGAGCCTCGAGATGCCTGACGGCGTGATCGGCCCGATCCTGAACGACGAGTACGGCGACGTGTATGGCCTGATGTACGCCATCAAGGGCGACGGCGTCGGCCACGCCGACCTGTCGGACGCGGCCGAAGACATCAAGCGCCAGATGCTGAAGGTGCCGATGGTCAAAAAGATCGATCTCATCGGCAAGCAGGCCAAGCGTGTCTACGTCGAGTTCTCGCACGAACGCCTGGCAGCACTGGGCATTACACCGCTGTCCATCGCCGAAAGCCTCAAGAGCCAGAACGCCCTGTTGCCCGCAGGCCAGATCGACACCCGCGGCGACCGCGTCATGGTACGCGTAAGCGGCCAGTTCGCCAGCGAAGAGGCTATCCGCAACGTGCCCATCGCCGCAGGCGGCCGGCAGATCAAGCTCGGCGACATTGCGACCGTTACCCGTGGCTTTGAGGATCCGCCGACCTACACGGTGCGCCACAACGGCCAGCCAGTGCTGATACTCGGTATCACGATGACCAGCGACGGCAACATCGTGGACCTAGGCAAGGCGATGGACACGGCTGTCGCCGGGATCCAGTCGGAACTTCCCCACGGCGTGGAGCTGGAGCTCGTGGCCGACCAACCCACCACGGTGAAGGATGCTATTCACGACTTCGCGCACGCGCTGGCCGAAGCGCTGATCATTGTGATCGCGGTGAGCCTGGCCAGCCTGGGCTGGCGCGCCGGCCTCGTGGTCGCAACCACGGTGCCGCTGGTGCTGGGCGGCGTGGCGCTGGTGATGCTGGCGATGGGCTGGAACCTCGAGCGCATCTCGCTCGGCTCGCTGATTATAGCGTTGGGACTGCTGGTGGATGACGCCATCATCGCCATCGAGATGATGGTGGCGAAGATGGAAACCGGCATGGACCGCGTGAAGGCCGCCGCCTTCTCCTATCAGTCTACTGCCATGCCGCGCCTGACCGGCGCACTCATCACCGTCGTGGGCTTCCTGCCGATCGGCCTCTCGAAGTCCACCACCGGCGAGTACGCGGGCGGCATTTTCTGGATCGTCGGCGCCGCGGTGCTGTTCTCGTGGATCTGCTCCGGCATCTTTACGCCGTACCTGGCGGTCAAGATGCTGCCCAACGACTTGGGCAAGCACCAGCATGGTGATATGTATGACACGAAGTTCTACCGCAGCCTGCGCCGCCTGATCGACGCCGCCATCGAGCGCCGCTGGGTGGTCATCGGTGCAACGTTTGGCGCCCTGGTGCTTGCTCTGGCCTGTATCAAGCTAGTGCCGCAGCAATTCTTCCCCAACAGTTCGCGTCCTGAACTGGTCATTGACCTGCGCGTCAAGGAAGGCGCCTCGTTCGCCGCGACCACCGAGCAGGTCAAGCACATGGAGGAGATCCTGGCGAAGGACGAGGACGTGCGTTTCTATACCGCCTACACCGGCGCCGGCGCACCGCGCTTCTATCTCTCGCTCAACCCCGAGCTGCCGAATCCGGGCTTTGCCCAGTTCGTTGTGATGACCAAGGATCTGGACGCGCGCGAGCGAGTACGTGCGCGGCTGGTGGCCTCGGCTGACCAACAATTTCCACAGGCGTGGGTGCGCGTGACCCGGCTCGAGTTGGGGCCACCTGTCGGCTACCCGGTGCAGTTCCGCGTCGTAGGCCCCGATACCCAGGTGGTGCGCCAGATTGCCCGCGACGTGGAGAAGGTGGTTGGGGCCAACCCGAAGGTGCGCGACCTTCAGCTCGACTGGAACGACCCGGTGCGCACGCTGAAAGTGGCGCTCGATCAGGACAAGGCGAGCGCGCTTGGCCTCACGCCGGCCGACGTGTCGCTGGCGACCCAGACAGTGCTGAACGGCGCAACCCTGTCGCAGCTGCGTGAGCGCGAGGACCTGATCGACATCGTGGCCCGTGCCGTGCCTGAGGAACGCTTGAACCTCGACACACTGAAAGACATTAACCTTTACACACGCCAGGGTACGGTAGTGCCGCTGTCGCAAATCGCACAGGTGCGCTCAGAACTGGAAGAGCCGGTACTGTGGCGCCGCAACCGCGACATGGCGATCACGGTGCGTGCCGACGTGAAGGATGGCGAGCAAGGTGTATCGGTGACGCAAGAAATCCAGCCGTTGCTCAAGGATATCGAAGCGAAGTTGCCGTCGGGCTACCGCATCGACGTGGGCGGCGCGGTGGAGGAAAGTGACAAGGCCAACAAGGCGCTGCTGGCTGTGGCCCCGCTGATGATGATCACCATTCTTCTACTGTTGATGCTGCAACTGCAGAACTTCTCCCGCATGTGGATGGTGGTGCTGACCGCGCCGCTGGGCTTGATCGGTGTAGTGCCGGCGTTGCTGGTGTTCCAGTCGCCGCTGGGTTTCGTCGCGATCCTGGGCATCATCGCACTGGGTGGCATGATCATGCGCAACGCAGTGATCCTGATCGACCAGGTGCAAATCGAGATCGCCGAAGGGCGTGAGCCGTGGAATGCTGTTCTGGATGCTGCCATTCACCGGGCCCGTCCAGTGATGCTGACGGCGCTGGCTACCGTCCTCGCCATGATCCCGCTAACGCGCAGTGTGTTTTGGGGGCCGATGGCAATAGCGATCATGGGCGGCCTGACTGTGGCGACGCTGCTGACGATTTTCTTCGTCCCGGCGTTGTACGCCGCGTGGTTCAAGGTGGGCCGCCAGACGGCCGCTGGCACCCGACAGGTGATGGGGGATGCCGCGCTCGCTTCTGAGGAATGAGTGCCGTGGCACTGTGCTCCCGACCTCACCGCTATTGGAAAGGCTTGCCCAGCGCCGTTTCTGAAAAAACCGAGGTCTGCCGCGAGGCTCTGCGAACGTTACGCTGTTTCGCCCCCTCGCGGCTCACAGGAAATGCTGATGGCCAAAGGAGCTGCTTACGACAGACTGCTATAGGCTGTGGATTCAACCGGTCGATGCAACAGCCTGGCTAACACGCTGACCGGCAACAGCGCGGACAACACCGCCGAGTTCACTATTCAGCTCATCGGGGTTACCGATGTACGTATCAGCGATGCTGAACGCTTCCTCTTCTCCATGTGCAACCTACTTGACAGAGCCCATACTCTCAGTAGTATCGTTTTGATATCATCCAGACTTGGGGACCGCATGAGGAGTAACAGCCGAAAAAATTGCTGCTGATCCATTCTGAACAATGAGGTCAGGGTAGTCAGGCGCAGTGGAATGGCGTCAAAAAGCCCCTACGGCACCAACGTACGGGGCATTTTATTTTCCAAAGCCAATGTGGAAGTCGGGTCGACTTACGCCCCCAACTTGCCATCAGCCATCTGTGAACAGGTGTAGTGATTCCCCCTGGTTTCGTAGATACATCTAATAGTCAACTATTGATCGAACTTGGCTAGTCGCCAGTGTCGACTTTGGATTGTAACCACGCAAGTGGAGCAGGATTGAGAATAGCGCACCGATTTTTAAACCAAGCAAGAGTTTAACATGAGCATGTACGAGGATGGGTTGCACCTCGAGTTACTGCTTGGAGTTTAGCCTGTGGCAGAAGCGCCGCTTTTTTGGCAGTAAAGAAAGGAGAGTCTAAATGGCAACAGTTAATGGAAGGACGGTAACCGGGACCACCATCTATGGAACCACCGGCTATGATATTATTTATGGCGCCAACATCGCCGAAGTTATTTATGGCGGAACGGGTGACGATACCATTTATGGCAATGATGGTAACGATACGATCTATGGTGGCAGTGGGTCGGACGCCCTGAATGGCGGCAACGGCAACGATATCCTGGACGCGGGCACTAGCAGTAATAGCGTCCTTACAGGCGACGCAGGGGCAGATACTTTCGTCATAAATCGTGGAGCCAGTTATATAGGGCAAACCATCACGGATTTTGACGTGTCCGCAGATCGGCTGGATCTTCGTCAGGTCGGCATCTCCGACATCGAGACGCTTAATCGCCTGTTTGAAGTCAATTACGATGACAAGCTTTTATTTACAATCAATACTAACGGTTATTATTCGACGACCACGCTGAACAATCTTTGGGCCACCGGGATCGAGGAGTTGGACGCGTCCAATGTGCTTCTCAATACGACCGTCCAAGACGATACGCTGACCGCAACCTCAAGGAGCGATCTGTTCGCAGGGTTGGGTAATGACAGGCTTACAGGTTCCTCGTCCAGCGACCGCCTTTTTGGCGAAGGCGGCAATGACACCCTCTTCGGCATGGCTGGGAATGACCTTTTGGTCGGTGGTGCCGGCAACGATACCCTGAGCGGTGGCGCTGATGGAGATGTGCTCGAAGGCGGTAGTGGCAACGATATCCTGAACGGTGGCACTGGGAGCGATCAGCTCATCGGCGGGGCTGGTAGCGACGTATTCATCGCTCAGCGGGGGAGCAATTACTACGACTCGACCCGAGTCATCGATTTCAGTCTCGCGGAACAGGACAAGCTCGATGTCCGCACGCTCGGGATCAGTGATATCGATAGCCTCAAGCGCTTGGTCGAGGCGGTGGACGGCAAAGGTGGCGATGTCATCACAAATTGGAACGGCGGCTACTCGGCTGAGCTGGCGCTCACGGGAGTATCGGTCGCCAACCTGACAACGACCAACCTGCTCCTCAATACGAGCACGGCCAACTCTAATCAGTTCGCCACCGACAGAAGCGATTTGTTCGGTGGCCTTGGCAACAACCGTCTCGTTGGCTCCTCGTCCAGCGACCGCCTGTTCGGCGAAGGCGGCGCTGACACCCTGGAGGGAGGCAATGGTTACGACCTACTGGTGGGTGGCAGCGGTAACGATAGTTTGTTCGGTGGCAATGGTAACGACACACTGGAGGGCGGCATTGGCGACGACAAGCTCGATGGTGGCGACAACTATGACATCCTCAAGGGTGGCGTCGGTAACGATACTCTGAATGGCGGCCTGGGAGACGACGTGTTATCGGGCGGCACCGGTAATGACTTGCTGATCAGCAGTCTTGGCGACGACTTTCTGGACGGCGGTGAGGGCATCGATACCCTGTCCTACGCAGCAGAGGGATTGGCGCTCAACGTCGATCTCAACCTCACGGGCGAGCAGCGTGTCCTGGCATCCCGTTACGAGGATGATCGAATTCTCAATATCGAAAACGTTATTGGTGGTTACGCGAACGATCGCCTGGTGGGCAATGCCTATAACAACAGCCTCGATGGAGGCAACGGTGACGATACACTCAGTGGTGGACTTGGTAATGACGTCCTGCGTGGTGCGGCTGGCAATGACACCATAAATGGGGGTGGCGGCGTGGACACGGCTACCTACGAGGGGGCAGCCTCTGCGGTCAAGGTCGACCTGAACATTAAGACTGCCTCCCAGAATACACTCGGTGCAGGTGTCGATCGCCTCCTCTCCATCGAAAATCTCACCGGATCCAGCTACGCCGATACGCTGAAAGGCGATGCGGCAGCCAACGTGTTAACGGGCGGACTAGGCAAGGACACCCTCATCGGCGGCGCTGGCAGCGATATTTTCGACTTCAATTCGTTGTTGGAAATGGGGACGATCAGCTCCACCTGGGATGTCATCAGCGACTTCGTGCGGGGCAGCGACAAGATTGACCTGTCGACGCTTGATGCCAACACGGCGACGACCACCAATGAAGCCTTCACCTCGATCATCGGCAGTACCGCAGCCTTCAGTGCGGCCGGCCAGTTGAAAGTTTCAGCGGGCGTGCTCTACGGCAATACCGATGCCGACAGCGCCGCCGAGTTCGCCATCCAGATAGTCGGTCTCAACAGCGCGACCACGGCGGACTTTATACTTTAACTTGCGGATCTGGCATCTGACAGAGTGACGCGTCGCGAGTCACCCTTGATTTTGCAGACGTATCTGACGCTCTCCTTCTGGCCGATTGCAGCCCTTGGCGACAGGCAGCAATCGGCCAGAAGCACTCGCTGACGACTGAGCCGATCACCCCTAGCGTCCGTTCAGGGCACAGTAGTCATTTCAGATGGCCACGCTGGTTTACCGGCCCGGTATGACATGAAAGTCCCGGTCTAGTGCTGGTTTTTAGATTATGTGCGGGACTCGGAAGGAATGAGGAGGACCAGATCAGTATCGCCTACGTCGACACCACCTTGTGACAGCAAAGTAGTAACTTGGCCTCGGTGATGAGTCTGATGGTTGAAGAAATGCGTGACCAAGCCATAAAAACTCTTGTCAGCGGGGGTTCCTTTCATGCTCGTGTAATTGAGGGTGTAATCTAAATCCGACTCTGTAATCGAGCGAGACCACTCGACAATTACCTGATCGAGCCAAACGCGATGCGTCGAAAGTTCTCGGATATTTGAGAGCAGTAACTGGTCGAGGCTTTGGGCGGCAGGGAGCTGTCGAATCGGCTCCAGAGCCAAGTGATTCGCCGGGTGCTTGGCAAATCGCTTTAGCCAGATAGTGTCCCCGGCCACCAGGTGGTTCAACGTCCCGAGAATAGAACCAAAGAATGCTTTCCTATCCACGGACAGCTCTTCATCTGTCAGACTTCTGGCCGCCTCATAAACCTTTACGTTCATCCAATCGTTATAGATCGCCATCAGGCAGATATGGTTGGTGCGGCCCATCGTGTTCATCCTTTGAGTGAATACTAGACAAGCGTTCCACGCTCATCTGGGGGCCATTCTAGAGCAAGGCTTTTTGAATCGCGCCTGATTTCGTAGACACGTGACCGGCTGCTTTGGGTCGGTAGCTGCCCCTCATCAGAGGCAGCAATCGGCCAGCTGGAGTCATTCAAACAAGACCGCCCGGTGGGGGCACTTGCTTCTGATCAGAGGAAGTAAGCCCCCAATGTAGCCGCAGCAACGAGCCAAACCAATACAACGATCACTGCAGAAAACCTGTTCACTGGCCGCTTGAGATGACTTTTCTCCCACTCACTCGCTTTGAGTTGACAGTCCTCGAACACCTGCGTGGGCATCAGCCGAATAGCGAGCAGAATGCCAAGCGGCAAAATGATCACGTCGTCCAGGTATCCAAGCACAGGAATGAAATCAGGAATGAGGTCGATTGGGCTCAGCGCATACGCCACGACAAAAACCGAAATCCATTTGGGCAACCAGGGTGTTTGTGGATGCCGATAGCAAAACCAGAGAACCATGGTTTGCCGTTTCAGCTTTCTGGCCCAGCCACGTAAACGATCAAGTACGCGTTTCATGTCGTAATTGTCAACCCCTACGCAGGACGCTTCCCAAGCGTCGCTCAGAAAGGTCTGAGAACCTTGGCGAGCCTGTTTTTCGAGCTCCGGATTTACCGCGTGCCATGTTCATAGAACACCATTCTCCGGCGATGAATCGGGCTTGGCAATCCAGCCGACATAGGTGAGCCAGAGACCGATCAGCACGCCGATGCCAAAGCCGATTTGCACCAGCCACTGCATCCTCGCCGATACAGCCACGCCACGTTCAATCAGTTGCGGCGCGGCCAGGAGTACAACACCGCGAAGCGCCAGGAACCAGCCGAACAGGGAAATCACAAACGCTGCGGCGCTCGACCAATATTGATGGAACGCGATGATCGGCAGGCCACCGGACAACAGTAGAGCGCCGGCAAACCACACGGTGAGCGGACTCGCGAAGAAGTCGGCCGCCAGTGGCCCCATGTCTGGCGCCCGTACGGCGATGATGCCGGGCACGATGACCAGCCAAGGCCCGATGACGCGTGCGAACGCGCGCGTGCGCGCTCTGGATTGTGCTGTGGCGGACATGAGAGTTCCCTCAATCACCTTCGCTCGGTGGTCAGGGGAACTCTAGACTCCATTTGCGGGCCTATCGAATATGGCTAGCAAAATGGAAAAGACAGCAGCTCCCCGGCAGCCGAAGGCGATGTCACGGCGCACGGCCATCACTTATGCAATCGGCCTGCCGCTTGCGCTGCTGGTGTTGATCTTCCTGCCGGCCGGCACCATCGCCTGGCGACCTGGATGGGTATTGCTGTTCGTTCTGATATTGGCTTTTGGCGCGTCAGGCCTTGTCCTGGCGTGGGTCAACCCTGTGATCTATCGCGCGCGCAGCCGGATTCAGCCGGGCACGAAAAGCTGGGACAAATCACTACTGGCGCTCATATTGCCGGCGATGACTGCCGTCCTGCCGGTCGCGGCGCTCGATGCCGGGCGTTTCCATTGGTCGCAGGTACCGGCCTGGTGGGTGCCAGGCGGCTACATCGCTGTGCTGGCGGGCATCGCGGTGACGGGCTGGGCGCAGGCGGTGAACCCCTTCTTCGAGCCAGGTGTGCGCATCCAGGCCGAGCGGCATCAGCGCGTGATCGATAGCGGCCCTTACCGTTTCGTGCGTCACCCCGGGTACATCGCCGCACTGTTCCTGTTCATTGGCATGGCCCTGGCACTGGGCTCGTTCTGGGCACTGGTGCCCGCTGCGCTGGCGTCGGCGTTACTCGTCTTGCGCACCGCATGGGAAGACCGGTTGTTACGGTCCGAGCTTGCGGGTTATGACGACTATGCCCGTCGAGTACGGTGGAGATTGGTCCCCGGCCTCTGGTGAAGACCAGGGTCAGATAGTGGTTGCCGAACGGCTGGAGGGGAACACGCCAAGGTTGGCACCCCTTCACGGCTTCGTTCGCCGGGCTGGCAAAAACAACGCTTTTGCTCGCCTGTAACGTTCATGGTCAGGTCGAGGAGAACAGCATGAAATCCCCAATCATTGGGCTGCGAGTGGCCGGCACCGTCTACGCACTGATGGCCTTGGCACAACTGGGGCGCATGATCATTCGCCCCGAGGTGCTCGTTAATGGGTATCCCATGCCGCTGTGGCCAAGCGTGCTCGCCTTCTTGTTGCTCGCGGTTTTGAGCGTCTGGATGTGGTCGCTCACACTGTCGCAGAAACCGCAGCGTTCATGAGTCAACCGGTCGTGGGAGGCAGCTTCCGGCCAAAAATGGCCGGTGGTCGTTGCATTACGATTGTCGCCTGCGTTTGGCTAAGCTTAATAAATCAGGGCGAACTGAAACCTTGAGTGATAGCGGCCATCAACGGATCTGGATCGGCCTCAAGGCGGCACTCCCAAGGGAGACGACTATGTACGCAGTTATAAGAACCTACCTGGGTACTGGAGCAAAGGAGCTTTTCGGGCTGTTGGAACAGCGTAATGCCGACGTCGAAGCGACCCTGCGGACAGTACCTGGCCTCGTCAGCTACACACTGTTGAATACGGGTGATGGTGGCACGTCGGTGACTGTTTGCACGGACAAGGCCGGCAGCGATGCGAGCCTGAAAGTCGCGCGTGAATGGATTCAGAAAAATGCATCGAATATTCACTCGAACCCACCGATCGTAACGGAAGGTCCGGTCATTGTGCAGATCAACTAGCGTCCGGTCCGCATGATGGTGAGTGCTATACTTTTTTTCAGATTGCACGAGGTGTGCAACGTTCCCCCCCACAGTACAGCTACCGACTGCTGCCGGACATCGGAGGTCTACAGCAAACCCGAAACGGGAGGTGTGGCATGAATCGACACTATTACATCAGTGACAATCTCAACGATCTTGAAAACGTTGAATATGAACTGGAAGCCAGCGGCATCAATTCCGAACAGATCCATGTACTCAGTGAAAAAGTTGCTGATGTAGAAGAACATCACCTCCACGAGATCAGTTCGCTAATGGAACAGGATGCTGTTCATTCTGGTGAGATTGGTGCGGTGATCGGCGTGCCACTCGCGGCACTTGTCCTGGGCGGCGCCTATTGGATGGGCTGGACCGAATCCCCCGCAGGCTGGATGCCCTTTATTTTCCTTGCCATTGTTGTATTGGGCTTCTGCATCTGGGAAGGCGGCTTTTTTGGGTTCCAGGTGCCGAACACTCACTTCCGCAATTTCAAACAGGCAGTAAAAGAAGGTAAACATATCTTCTTCGTGGATGTTGAACCGAATCAGGAATCGGTACTGGACCAGGTAATCAAACAGCATCCGAAGCTGAAGATTGCCGGCACCGGAACTGCAGCCCCCCACTGGACAGTGGCCTGGCAGCACAAATGGCATCAGTTCAAGCGAGTGATATCGGGTTAGCCAGGAGACTCAAGGCCATCCGACAGCTGCTTACTGGCCAAAGAAAATGACCCGGCTGAGGAAGACATAGTCTGCCTCGGTGGCCATCAGCCCGATGAGCACCAGTAAACACAAGGGTGGCACCAGTATGGCGTAGACCATGGCCAGGCGCTCCCATGCCATATGCATGAAGATGGAGACAATCAATCCTGCCTTCAACAACATGAACGTGATAATCAGGGACCAGCGAAGGTAACCATGGAAGTGGAAATAGTCGACCAGGTACGACAGCGTGCTGAGGACGAACAGCAGCCCCCAGATCTTAAGGTACAAACTGATCGGATGTTGCTGACCCTGAGCATGTGCCATCACCCGTGCTCCTCTACCATAAATAGAAGAATGCAAAAATAAATACCCACACCAGATCCACGAAGTGCCAGTAAAGCCCGGCTATCTCGACGTTCTGATAATTTCCGGAGCGCTCATAATCTCCGCGCCATACTTTCAGCGCCACAATGCTGAGATAGAGAGCGCCGATCGATACATGCAGTCCGTGAAAACCGGTAATCATGAAAAAGCTGGCGCCAAATTGCGCCGCTCCCATGGGGTTGCCCCAGGGGCGCACCCCTTCTGCGATGAGTTTGCTCCATTCAAATGCCTGCATGCCGACGAAAGTGACCCCCAGGGCAGCGGTCGCCAGCATCAGGGCCGTGGTTTTCGCGCGGTTACGGCGATAGGCGAAATTGACGGCCATGGCCATGGTGCCGCTGCTGCTGATCAGCACAAAGGTCATGATGGCAATGAGAATAAGCGGGATTTCCTTGCCACCGATCGTCAATGCGAACACTTCACTGGGGTTCGGCCAGGCGCTGGTGATGGTCATGCGTACCGACATGTAGCCGGTCAGGAAACAGGTGAATATAAACGTGTCGCTGAGCAGGAATATCCACATCATCGCCTTGCCCCAGGGCACCTGCTTGAAGGCCTCCTTATCCGAGGCCCAGTCGCTGGCGATGCCCTGCCATCCCGGTGCAGGGGGCGAGCCTGGCGGATTGGATAAACTGGTCTCGGCTTGGGCTTGGGCTTGGGCTTGTGAGTGCAATGCCATGGCTGTTCACCTCAGGCCGCAGAATCTGGCGATGGCTTCATAGGTTTGCGGCGTGCTGGCCAGCAGCGCGAATAGCACGAACCAAAGGCCCAGCAAGTAATGCCAATAAATGGCACAGAGCTCTACGCTGGCGCCAAGTTGCGCCAGTGGCACATGACGCAAGAATCTGGCGACGATCCAGCACCAGGCGATCAGCCCGCCCAGCAGGTGGAGCCCATGCAGGCCCGTCAACAGGTAGAAGAAACTGTTGGCTGGATTGCTGGCGACAAAGTAGCCCCAGGCGACAAATTGCTGCCAGACCCAGAATTGCCCCGCCAGAAAGGCAATGGCAAAGACACCCCCCAACGCAAAACCAATGACCGTTGCGCCCAGCCGAGCCTTGCGGGCGGCCATGCGCGAGCACTGCAGTGCGATGCAACTGATTACCAGAAAAGCCGAATTCAGCCAGAGCGGCCGGAGATTGCCTAACGGCGCCAAAGGCTCTGTCAGGGGTAGCCAGTCGACCATTTGAGAACGGGCGACAAAGGCGATCAGGAAAAGGAAGAATAACGAACTCACCACCACCAGAAACAAGCGCAGGCCTACCCTTGCGGTTTGCCGTCTAACGGCATCCTCGGCGGCCTGATTACCCTCAGGGTCGCGGCTCCAACTGCCGCCGGGGTCAGCGCCGCCGGCGTTTCTCAATAGCAGCCTGTTCATGTCTTGATGTCCGCCCTGGTTCCGGCACTGAACTGCCGCATGTGCTCCAGCTCCTCGGCGGAGACCGTTTGCGGCACGAAATCCTGCTCTATCCCCGGCACGCTGTAGTCATAGGCCCAGCGATGCACGACCGGCAATTTTTCTCCCCAGTTACCGTGTTTCGGCGGGGTGTCCGGCGTTTGCCATTCCAGGCTGGCCGAACCCCAGGGATTACTGCCTGCCGGCTTGCCCTTGAATGCACTCCAGGCCATGTTGAACAGGAACAGCAACTGGGAAACGCCGACAGTCAACGCGACCACCGTAATGAAGGCATTCAAGTCTTGCGCGGACTGCGGGATGAACGCGTAGTTTTCATAGGCGTAGTAGCGACGTGGCATGCCCTGGAATCCCAGGTAGTGCATGGGGAAAAAGATGGCGTAGGTACCCAGAAAAGTAATCCAGAAATGCAGCTTGCCCAGGGTGTCGTTCCACATGCGCCCGGTGACTTTCGGGAACCAGTGATAAATGCCGCCGAACACCACCAGTACCGGTGCAACGCCCATGACCATATGAAAATGGGCCACGACGAAATAGGTGTCCGAGAGCGGGATGTCCACGATCACATTGCCGAGAAACAACCCGGTCAGGCCGCCGACCAGGAAGGTGATGATAAAGGCCAGGGCAAACAGCATCGGCACGGTCAAATGGATGTCGCCGCGCCACAGGGTCAGTACCCAGTTATAGACTTTCAGCGCGGTCGGCACCGCGATGATCAAGGTGGTGACGGCGAAGAAAAAACCAAAGTACGGGTTCATTCCGCTGACGTACATGTGGTGTGCCCAGACCACAAAGCTGAGTACGCCAATCGCAATAATGGCCCACACCATCATTCGGTAGCCGAAGATGTTTTTACGCGCATGGGTACTGATCAAGTCGGAGACCAGGCCAAACGCCGGAAGAGCAACGATGTAGACCTCCGGGTGGCCGAAGAACCAGAACAGGTGCTGGAACAATATCGGGCTGCCACCCTGGTGATCGAGCTGCTGCCCCAGCGAGATCATCGCCGGCATGAAGAAGCTGGTGCCCAACAGCTTGTCGAACAGCATCATGACCGCACTGACAAATAACGCCGGGAAGGCCAGCAAGGCCATGATCGAGGCCATGAAGATGCCCCATACTGAGAGCGGCATGCGAAACAGGGTCATGCCGTGCGTGCGCGCCTGCAACACCGTGGTGACGTAGTTCAAGCCGCCCATGGTGGCCGCGACAATGAAAATCGCCAGTGAGACGAGCATCAGGACAATGCCCCACTCGACCCCCGGTGTCCCCTGGGTAATGGACTGAGGCGGATAAAGCGTCCAGCCGGAACCTGTGGGGCCGCCGGGGACAAAAAAACTGCTGAGCAACACAACTACCGCCACCAGGTAAAACCAGTAGCTGAGCATGTTGACGTAGGGGAAGACCATGTCGCGGGCGCCCACCATCAGCGGGATCAGATAGTTGCCGAAGCCCCCCAGAAACAAGGCCGTGAGCAAGTAAATGACCATGATCATGCCGTGCATGGTCATCGCCTGATAGTAAGTACTGGCGTCCATGAACGCCAAACTGCCGGGGAAGCCTATCTGCATGCGCATCAAGCCGGACAACACCAGAGCGATAAGACCCACGAAGATGGCCGTCAACGAATATTGAATGGCTATGACCTTGTGGTCCTGACTCCAGATGTATTTGGTCAGGAAACTTTTGGGCTCGTGCAGTGCTTCTGTTTCGGCTTGCTCCGCATAGGCCATCACGTCATCCTCCTGCCGAAGTTTCAGTGTATTGCTGGCTGCTTTACGGCGACTTCCCTGGCTGCGCGTTGTTCGCATCAGCGTCAGCATTCGCTTTGGATTTGATGAAAGCGATCAGTGCATTGAGCTCCTCGTCACTCGCAGCCAAGGTTGGCATGACGGCGGCATAGCCCTTGACGATTTTGGCATTGGGATGAAGAACCGAATCCTTGAGATAGTCCTCATCGACCTTTACGCTCGTATCGTCGGCAAGGGTTTCCGTCTTGCCATACAGGCCCTGCCAGCCGGGGCCGACGCCCTTGTTGCCATCGACACTATGGCAGGCCAGACAGCCGAGCGACCCGGCCAGCCGCTGCCCCTGCGCCACCAGGTCTTCACCCGGGCTCGACGCTTCGCCGGTCGAAGGTTCACCGTCTTTCCCCGCAGCACCCAGTGATTTGATCAGGGCGATGACGGCACCCAGTTCATCGTCCTTGAGAGTATAGGCCACCATGACCGGCGGGTAGCCCTGTACCAGTCGGGCCTTCGGATCGAGAATCGACTCTTTCAGGTAGGCCTCGTCGACCTGCACACTGGTGCCATCGGCAAGCTGTTCCGTACGGCCGTACAGCCCCTTCCATCCCGGGCCGAGACTGGCACCGCCATCCTGGCTATGGCAGGCCTTGCAGCCGAGTTGCTCGACCAACTGCCGGCCTTTTTCCAGCACGCTGTCTCGACCGGGTTTGGCAGTTGCCGTCAATGTCTGCGCAAACGTCGGTTGGCCTTTGAGCCATTGATCGAAGACGCCCTGCTCTTCCACGATCATATGGCCGCGCATGTTGTAATGACCTACGCCACAGAACTCAGCGCAAAGGACTTCGTACTTTCCGGTTTTAGTTGGCGTAAACCAAAAGTACGACACCATTCCCGGCACCATATCCATCTTGCTGCGAATTTGCGGTACATAGAAATCGTGCAGGACATCTTTAGCCCGCAACAAGACTTTCACCGGCCGATCGAGCGGAAGGCGAACTTCATTATTCATGACAAGCACATCGTCCTGCCCCGCAGGATCCTTGGGATCAACGCCGAGGGGATTGGCGGAGTCGACAAACTTGATATCCGACTTGCCCAACTTCCCGTCCTGGCCGGGAAAACGAAAGGCCCACTGCCACTGCTGGGCGACCACTTCAAGGTCGTAAGCCTCTTTCGGCACCCGGATGAAATCGTTGTAGACAACCAGGCCTGGGGCCAACATCCCGGCGATACCTACCGAAGTGATGATAATCAACCACAGTTCCAGCTTTTTATTTTCTGGCTGGTAGGCCGCCCTGGCACCCTCCTTGTGCCGATACCGCATCACCGCGATCGCCATGAATACCGTGATGGCAATGAAAAATATGCCGCTGATGATCAGCGTGATGAACAGGGTGGTGTCTATGGACCCCCAGTTGGAAGCTGCCGGTGTCGCATGCCAAGGCGCAAGTATGTGGAATAGCACTGATGCAATAACGATTAGTATCAGGACAATTGCTATTACCATTTCCTCTTCATCCTATTCCTGTTGTTCATTGGGTATGCAAAAGCATCGCCGCTGACTTCCAAGCAGGGCAGGCAAATGCCACCCGTCCGGGCGGCAAAGTCAGTAAGAAGTATAGAGCCCATCGGATGTACCGTGAGGTTGGCAGGCGAGGCCCGGCGACCGGCTATACTGAATTTCTGATGACGAACAGCAGAGATTGGCCAGAAGCGGCGCCAAAAATCGAACCCTGCCATTGAGTAGTCATCAAACATGAGTGATGGCATTGAGCAGGGACGATAGCTACAGAGTCCAGCAATCCAAATGGGAGGTTTCGTCATGAGTGCGCTGACGATCGAAGGCTGGTGCAAAACCGGCAACGCCCAAAAGTCCACCCCGATGGGGGAAGTCCATTTCTACGTCGACGGACCTCTCCACCTCCGTCTTGAGGAGGCCGAAGAGCGCTTGCAGAAGACCCACGAGCGTGAAGCCATGGTCGATGTCGATATGGACTCGATGGAGTTGATCATGCCCGAGGGATATGCCCCCTTGTCCGACTGCCAGATGCGTGTCTATCTGCAACACGAACGCGGACAGTTCCATCTGGTTGGACACCGAGCGAGTGACGGCAGCCTGATCTACACCAACGCAGTGTTGATTGATCAACTGCTTGAGTAGCGGTTACGTGATTCCCGGTATCGGAGTTTCTCCGCGGGATAATGTGCGGTACCGAAAACTCACGGGTCTTTTAAACACAATTCAGTGTGTTGCTTCGACCGGTTGAAACCCCAGACAGAAGCGGCCCTTCCCGTCCCGTTAAATCCACCTCGCCGCAGGGGCAAGTAGCCCCTGGCAAAAGCGATCGGTGAAACAGGGCCGCGATTCTCTCCATAAATGGGGTACTACACCCACCCGACCAGGTGTTTGCCACCAAAATTGAGGGATATTCCCCCCTTCCCCGTTCTCTCGCTTGAAGACCTCGCAATCAGCCTGTTAATTCATTTGAGTTTTTTCTTCGCCCTATTGAAATGGCTCATTAGTTGCACCACCCCTGATACCCGCAACAGCTGTCGTCCCGGACATCACGGAGGCGGCGGGGCTCGCCGGATCAGGCATGACGCGAGGGGTGAAAAAATGAATCGAGCGACACCACCATGCAGTTCCATCGCCTTGTTGCCCAGGTCCAGCCTGTGGTGCGTATTCCACGCAAACGTGAGGACGGGTGATGGCTTCCACTAATAGATCAATCGCTCGAATCACCAAGCGACCAATGGCCCTTTATAAGCAGCTCGCTGAGTTAGGCCTGATGTTTATTGCGTTGGTGATGACGCTGGCGTTGTCCGTTGTACTGGCGATGGAGTTCACCCTTGGAGTGTTTTGACAAGTTATTGCTCCTACGACGAGCGCCCGTTTTACCAGGCACCCATGTAAATGAAGCGACTATGGGAGGTGTGTCATGTGGAATCAGCCTCTGATGATGGTGGCGATCTACTTTGCCATCACCCTCTGCTTCGGCTGGTTGTGGTCCGCAGCTACCTTGTATTGGTTTTGACCCAATGGAAAAAATGAGTCACCACCTGATTTTATAAACACACATGGCCGGCAGCCATGCGTCGGCCAGGTGGAAACCGAAGGTCAAGCGGTCAAATGGCCCATGGGGGCGCAGGGGAAAACTTTGACTCGATCCATTGTTTGAACGCGACAACCACCGCGCCCGGAAACCTGGCCGATGGCCTGACCAGATAGACCCCACCGGCGGTATCCAATTGCCAGTCCGGAAGGACCTGCAACAGCCTCCCGGCAGCAATATCGCGCCTCATCAACCAGTCACCT
This sequence comes from Pseudomonas sp. S2_F07, assembly GCF_054668325.1. Lineage (NCBI taxonomy): Bacteria > Pseudomonadati > Pseudomonadota > Gammaproteobacteria > Pseudomonadales > Pseudomonadaceae > Pseudomonas > Pseudomonas sp. S2_F07. The sequence continues at coordinate 145,794 of NZ_CP162758.1, read as the reverse complement.
GCCCCCAATATTCCGGCATCGGCGCGGGCCGCTGCCAGTAATGACTCGCTGTCATTGGCCGTCAGGTTTCCTTTGGGAGAAACCGTCTGCAGCTCATTGCCGCGATGGAGTCTCCACTGGGGAAAAGACGCCAGGCCGCTGAAGCGAAGGCAGTTGTGCCGGATCAGGTCCTGTGGCGTTTCGGGCATGCCGTGTTGCCTGATGTAAGCAGGCGAGGCACAGAGTATCCGGCGATGGTCACTCAGTTTCCTGGCGATCAACCGGCTGTCTTCCAACTCTCCGATTCGGATCGCCGCATCAAAACCTTCATCGATGATGTCGACCAGACGCTCGCTGTAGTCTGCGAGGATCGAGACATGCGGATGAGCCTCGAGAAACTCCGGCAGCATCGGGCCAAGCCAACGCCTGCCCATGGCTGCCGGCAATGCAAGGCGCAAAGTACCGCGGATTTCGCTGGCGCCCTCGGACGCCTGCTGCTGCGCTTCATTCATCAATTCGATGGCCGAGCGAAGGCGCTGCTCCAGCCTGGCACCTGTTTCAGTAATTCGAACCTGGCGGGTGGAGCGCTCCACGAGCCGAACGCCAAGGCGCTTTTCCATTGCGGCGAGGCGTTTCGAGACGACGGTTGGGTGTCGCTGCAATAGCCGGCCAGCCCCGACAAATGAGCCTTGCGAGGCCACGGCCAGAAACGCAGCGATTTCATCACTGTGCTGATTGTTCAGAACATCAAGATTCATGGTTTTAGAATGATCGCCCCCGATGAACGCCCCGACTCCAGGTCGGCATGCGCCAATGCTGCGTCCGCCAGAGAGTAGCTTGCCCGGACCGAAGGTTTGATAATACCCGCACCGATGGCCGCCAACACATCCTGCGCTCGTTCCTGGTACTCGGAGGCACTCGCGGTATGGGCTGCCAACGAAGGACGTGTGAGGAACAGCGAGCCTTTGGCATTGAGTGTCGACAACTCCACGGCTGACGGCGCACCTGATGAAGCGCCAAACGACACCATCAGCCCCCGTGGTCGCAAGCTATCCAGGGATGCCTGGAAAGAAACACGCCCTATCGGGTCATAGACGACGTCGACCATTTTACCGTCGGTGATTCGAGCGACCTGGGAGGCCAGGCTGGCAGCATCGAACACCAGGACTTCATTGCACCCCGACGCCAGGGCTTTCTCGACACTGGCCTGCTTTGAAACTACGCCAATCACGGTGGCACCCAAGTGCTTGGCCCACGGCACCATGATTTCCCCCAGCCCTCCCGCCACACCGTAGAGCACAATGGTGGTGCCGGGCCCTACGGGATAGGTGGCTTTCAACAGGTACTGCGCAGTGATGCCCTTGAACATGACGGCTGCGGCATCTTCAAATGACAGCGAATCCGGAATTTTGACCAGCCGCTCCGCCGGATAAAGCCGGGCCGAAGCGTAGGAGCCGATCGGACCGGTGGCATAAGCCACGCGATCCCCTGTTCGTACGTTGCTGACACCCGCACCCACAGCGGCAACACGCCCCGCGCCTTCCAGCCCAAGCCCGGACGGCAAGGGAATGGGCACCGCTCCCTTGCGCTGGGTAACGTCGAGAAAGTTGACACCCACAGCCTCTTGCTCAAGCCATACCTCGCCCTGGCCTGGTGATTGTTCGCTCAGTGCCTCCAGGTTCAGTACTTCAGGGTTGCCGAACTGGTTAAACCGGATCGCAGATACCATGGTCATTTCTCCATCAGTCAGAAGCCGTAATCAAATGAGTGGTCTCAGTGTGAGAACTGATCTGCTGATGAACAAGACTGGGAAATTGCAGGACATTAATGCACTGATTGCAGCAATGTAATCGCCGATAGCGGACTATGCTCTGGGGACATCAACGTCAGTCGGGCTGGGTCTGGCTCTGCGACATGTCGGCGCAGCAGATCCAGTTCACAACGGTAATCAATTCTCCGGTCGGTTCGACAACGCTTCATTCATGCCATGAAGGGAAACATGACTTGGCGTTTCTATTTTTCAGTTGACTGAGCACGACTAAATCGTGGAGTGAACCCACCATGTCCCTGGACCGTAAACTGTTTGTTGGCGTCGCACTGACATACCTGCTACTCAGCGGTTGCACCTCCCAAGTCACTGAACGCGAGCAATATTCGGGCTTCCTGTCCAACTACAACAACCTGCAAGAAGTGACCACCGCCACGGGTGAGAAGGCAATGCGCTGGGTGAGCCCGTCGTGGAACCCGAATGCGTATGACACCATCGCGTTCAGAACGCTGGAGTTTTATCCCTCGCCCAAACCCAACGAACAGGTCAATCAACAAACGCTGGCCGACTTGCAGGACTTCATGTCCAGGAAGGCCAAAATCGTACTGGGCCAGAAATACCAGAGGGTGTCTAACGCCGCCGCACCAGCCAGGTCACGCCCCCTGATTCTTCGTGCGGCAATCACTGGCGTCAGCGCCTCGAACGAAGGCATGAAGTGGTATGAAGTGATGCCGATTGCGGCCGTTGTCGGAGCGACACAGGCAGCTACCGGTCACCGGGATCAAGACACTAACCTATTCATTGAAGCCGAGTTCATTGACGCAAGAACCAATCAAACAATGGCCAAAGTGGTGCGTAAGGTATTCGGCAACCCGTTAGAGAACGAAAGTCAGAAAATCACCACCAAGGACTTTAAAGACGCTATCGAAAAACTGAATACCGATCTCTGGACGTTCATCCACAGCTGACCGCTAATAAACTTTCAGCTTCTTTCTCCCCTTGCGCCCTGCCAGCCGATGCGCGCCCCTGTATATGTTGAGGCGGCGATCCGACTTGCCCGCGAACACGACGACACACTGGCTGCTTTGGGCCGGCAGTTGACGTTGATGACAGGCAACAATCGGCCAACAGCGGCCCCTGACCACCGTGGGGAGTATAATTTCACCACGGTGGACTTATTCCCCCTTGGAATTTAACTAAGTTACTCGTAACTGATGATTCCGAGTTGCTTTGCCATAAACAGTTCGTTCCGCTCAACGATCTCCTCGATCACTTTCCCCTCTTTGTTAAACCGAAAATACGTCAGAGCGGTCCAAGTCAAGCTCTTGCCTTCTACGTTAAAGCCGTGCCATGTATTCGAGCCAGTAGCACAGTGCGTCAACGCGACTACAACAACGTCATCCGTGACAACTTCCTTGCTGAACGTAGTTTCAATTGTTTTATATCGTTCGAGAACATTTTCGCTCAAGGCTCGCTTAAAGTTTTCCAAACCACCTATCGGAGCATCGCAGTCCGGTCGATGCACAACCACATTGACATCGAAATACTCGGAAACCCGCTCAACATCCTTACCATCCACGCAGTATTTAAAGTAGTTCTTCACCGTATCTAGATTTTTGACACCCATACGACACTTACTCCTCTCAGATTGATAACAAGCAATACATCCCAAAGCTTTATAAAAGGCCGCCCCGCTCAAAAGGAGCCGTATACCAGAAGCGTTACATCAATTCGAATAAGACCTTTTGCACACTTCACGAGTGATTAACTGGAACGACCCAGCGCGCCAGGTACATTCTAGGAGGGGTTATGGTATTCGTAAATCTAGAATATATTAGACCTGATATCGAATATTGGAATACCACATGAGTCTGGAACGGTTGGAAAAATGGGCAACAGTCAGGCATTTCCGCCTGGCGATTGCGTTGTTTGAATATGGCAGTGTTTTGCACGCCGCACGCTCGCTGAACCTCTCACAGCCTACAGCGAGCAAGCTACTACAGGATCTGGAAGAGGCTGTAGGGGCTCAGCTCTACACCCGAAATCGTAGGGGGGTTACGCCTACGGAGCTTGGTCGGGACTTTGTACAGCGCAGCCGGATGATCCTTGCCCAACTGGATCATGTATCCCAAGCAATCGACGCGCTTGGAAAAGGGCATGCCGGGCGTGTTGCTATAGGAAGCGTGTTAACAGGGTCAAGTTATCTTGTGCCAGCAGCCATCGCACGACTCTGGGCAAGCCGACCAAGCATCCGCATCAAAATCATCGATGGTGTAAGCGGAGAACTAATACCTCGGCTCATCTCGGGCGAATTGGACTTCTTGATTGGGAGACTTTCCGATGTCAGCTCAAGCGTCGTTGTCGCTCAGGAGGCACTTATTAGCGAAAACGCCGTCATCGTTGCGCGCCGTGACCACCCTCTTGCCCAGCAAACAGAGGTTAAACTGGAAGAGCTCGCGCGCGAAGCATGGATACTGCCCCCAATAGAAACTACTTTACGGAAGCAGTTCGATAATATCTTTCATCGAAATGACATCAATCCACCACATGCAACGATAGAAACCGCATCATTCTTTAATATACTTTGGTTATTAAAACAGACCGATTTTCTTGGGATATTACCACAATCAGTTATTTCTGACCCAGCACACAGTAAGGAACTAATCCGCCTCCCGGCTTTTGAACCTCTAATTCTGGAACAAATTGGTGTTTCCCGACTAGCAGACGCTACATTGTCACCTGCCGCTTCCGCTTTATTGGACTCACTAAGAGAGATTATGCACAACACCCAAAAAATGGGCGGATACCTTCCGTGAGAGAAGGAGTTCTAATCGTTGCAATAGCCCATCGAATTGACGGGCAGCCTTGAGAACAGGCAGCAATCGGCCAGAAGGAGACATTCGTTTGCGTCGGGATGCCCCCTATCCAGTCGTCAGGCATTAAGCACTGTTGAGATGGTCGCGTATGAACTCGATGAACCGCTGGGTCTTCGCAGGAAGCAGCGGTTTTTCGGTCAGTGCGTAGACCGAGATGCCAGTGCGACTACGACCAGATGTGCCACATCCTAGAAGGCAGCCTGCGCCTGACCGATGCTGACGGCGTGGCGAAGACCTTCGGGCCTGCGCCTCGCCCGGGAACGCCGCCACCCCATACGTCAACGCAAGTTCCAAAGCCGGTTACAAGGGGTATAACTATCAGAACAAAAGGCGGGTCACGCAGAATGGGCCCTCCGAAGGTAGCGCCCGGGCCAGGTGCCCCAGGCCCGATCGGCGCCTGCGGCGCGGAGCGATGTGATGAGATCCAGAACATGGCGATGGGCTCGCAAGAGCCTTCTTGGCTGCATCGAGCTGGCCTTGCTGGTCGCTCCTCTGTGCGCCAGCGCCATGTTCAAGTGCCAAGCCGGGGACGGCGCCATCAGCTACACCAGCCAAGCCATCGCCAGCGCCCGTTGCACTCGCCTCAATGGCATGGCGGGCGCCGGTGTCGGCGCCAAGGCAATGGCCCTGCCACGGGTTGTGCGGGACGACGACTCAGGCGCGGTGCGGATTCGGGTGTTCACCTTCATCCACAAGGGTACTCGTCAATATGTGAGCCGGCGCCCCGTCGGTATCTCCGCACGGGTCGATGTCCTTGAGCTCTATTACATCAAGGGCTGCTATCTGTGCATGGCGCCGAAGGATTTCAAGGTCGCCTCACTGCGCCTGGACACCCTTTCCTATCGGCGGGAGATCGAAGCCGCTTCGGGTCATTATGGTGTCGACAGGGCGCTGGTCCGCGCAGTGATACATGCCGAATCGGCGTTTCGCCCCAACGCCATTTCCGAAGCCGGCGCCCAGGGGCTGATGCAGTTGATGCCCGCCACCGCCCAGCGCTTCGCCGTGGACGATCCGTTCGACGCACGACAGAACATTCGTGGCGGCGTGCGCTACCTGGCCTGGCTGCTCAAGCGCTTCAACGGCAACCAGGTGCTGGCTTTGGCAGGTTACAACGCCGGCGAAGCGTCCGTGGTCGAGTACAACGGGGTGCCTCCCTACGCCGAGACGCAATCCTACGTCACCCTCGTGCAATCCTTGACCGAACGCTATCGCAACCATCGCTAGGTAAGTATCGACAAGCTGATTTTCGTCCCTCATGTAGCTTGTAGTCTCAGCCCTCGACTAGCTGGGTCAATATCTCCAGAAAACTGGAGTTACGAGTACCAACACAGTCAGGATTTCCAACCTTCCTAGAAGCATTCCAACCGTGAGCAGCCATTTGGCGGCATCCGGTAATGATGAGAAATTACCGGCCGGCCCAATGATTGCGCCAAGACCCGGTCCGACGTTACACACCGCCGTAGCGGCACCGCTCAACGCGGTTGTCCAATCAAGCCCAATGAGAGCCAGGCCCAAAGCGATGGCGGCAATCGTGATGGTGAAGAAAAACGAGAAGGTCAAAAGCGAGCGCACGATCTCCTCATCGATGGGATGGCCGTTGTATTTTTTCTGAATCACCGCTCGAGGATGGATCAACTGCTTCAAGCTGCTGACCAGTAGAGCGCCAGCCACCTGAAAACGGAAGATTTTAAGACCGCCTGCCGTTGAGCCGGAACAGCCACCGACGAAGGTCAGATAGAAAAACAGCAAGACAGCGAAGCTGCCCCACAAGGTGTAGTCGCCAACCGCAATTCCGGTGGTCGTGACGACCGAGGTCACATTGACCGCCACGATACGAAACGCATCCCACCATCCGTAATCGCTGTGAAAACATAACCAGGTACCCACAGCCAGCGATGTGACGAGCAAGAATCCAATGAATCCGCGGACCTGGTGGTCCTTGATCAGCGCACGCCGATTGCCCCGCAATGTCGCGACGTACAAGGTGAACGGCAGGCTGCCCAGAATCATGATGACTACCGCCACCCAGTGAATCGCTGGTTGCGTCCAATGCCCAAGGGAAGCGTCCGAAGTTGAGAACCCTCCGGTAGAGATTAACGACATTGCATGGTTGACCGCTTCAAATGGCGTCATTCCAGCGAGCCAGAGCGCCAGAGCTCCAAACCCGGTAAGCCCCAGATAGAGCAAAAGAATGTACTTGGCTGCCACATGGGAACGCGGTGTCACTTTCTCCGACCAATCGGAGGACTCTGTCTGGAACAGACGCATGCCGCCTACTCGCAACAGTGGAAGGATCGCCACAGCCATGCCGATAAAACCGATGCCGCCCAACCAATGCAGCATGGAGCGCCATATCAACAAGCCGGGAGATGAGGTATCCAGACCGGTGAGTACCGTCGAACCAGTGGTTGTGATGCCAGACATCGTTTCGAAGAATGCGTCGGTGTAGCTGATTTGGCTAATGAACACCATTGGTAACGCTGCGAAGGTGCACACGACTACCCAGCTTCCGGTAGTCAGCAAGTACATGTCCCTGGGACGAAGTTGGCCAGTATCCGGGCGTCCCCGCACGATCAACAGGAGGCCACAGATGAAGGTAATCAAACTCGACCAGAGAAAGGCCGACAGATCGTCGCTACGCTCATAGGCCACCAGTGTGATCATGGGAATAGCCATGCTTATGGCCAGCGTGATCAGAAAAATGCCCAGGATGAAGCCGATAAGCCGAATTGCTGCGAGGGACATGACAATAGCGTTCCAAATTAACACCGCGCAGTATTAGATACCCAACCTGAAGACCCCGTAAATTTTGCGTAAAGCTTCTACGGGCAACCCCATAGGCTGCGTGCGTGAACGGGCTTTATCGGGTGGAATTCTGCCGGTCAGGACAGGCAGAAACCGGCCAATAGCAGCCCTTCATGTTCGGCTGCTATTGGCGAAAACGCAGGACTGGCCGACACCTGCCCACGGCGGGTGTCGGCAATGGGCCGCAAGAGGCGAACTACTTCGAGACCACCAGCGCCGGTGGCTGCCAGCTGCCTTCGCCGGCGGGAAGAATCGAAGGCGGTGCGGTCTTCGGCCAGTAGAGGCGCATCACCAGAAAGACCGTGTCGTCGGGCGCGGGCAACCAGTTGGCTTCCTTAGCCTTGCCGGGGGAATCTTTCTGAATGTACAGCGTCAGTGAACCATCCGTGTTTTTCTTCATCGCCGACAGCATCGGCGAGTTGATCAGGTAACGGTTGAGCGGATTTTTGATCAGCAGCTGGCTCTTGCCGTCGTACATGGTCACCGACCAGAAGGCATTGACTGGCGGCAGTTTGCCGGCCGGGAAAGTCAGCGTGTAGTTGCGCTTGCCGGTATCCAGCGTCTGGCCAGTGCCGTCGGTGCGCGTGTTGGGATACATCGCCTCGACGGCATCGTTGCCGTAGAGACCGCCTTTCGCGGCACCGGCACGCTTCAACCAGTCGGCCTTGTAGAACGTTTGGTCGCCGAAGTACGCGCCGACGTTCCAGCCGTTGATTATCTTCGTCCCACTCGCGAGGAACTTGTCGACCTTCTGGTCACCGGCCTTCATCCCGAGCAGGACCACGGCCTTGTGCTCGAGCGAGAGATCCTTGAATTCGAAGGTGCGACCGGGTCCCACCCCGATGCTCGCCAGCTTGGCCCGGATCTCCTGGTCGTCAGCCGATGGCGGCACATACTCCATCGCGGCCGACAGGTACTCGAAGAAGTTGGCCTTGATGCCTTCCGTCGTAGCCGGGACAAAATCAATCTTCGGCGCAGCCGGTGGCGCGGGTTGATGGAGGAAGGCGGACAGCGGCTGGACCTTGTAGCCCGCTTGCACCTTCTCGACATTCGGCATGTCCTTGGCGTTGTAGAGCTGAGTCCGAATGGCGCTCACGGCGAAGGGAGTGGTCGAGGTGAAGACTTTTTTGATACCGGGAGGGGGCACGCCTTTCCAGTCGGGACCGACCACCATGTAGTCGCCTGGCTCGTTGCCGGTGGTACGGCTGCCGATGTAACCATAGTTGTAAGTGTTGCCGTCGATCATCTGCACCGAGTAGTAACGCCGCTTGTCCACTGCCGGCACCGAGATCACCATCGGCTCCGCGCGCAGGTCCAGCCAGACAAACGAATAAGGGGTGTCGCTGTTCGGAGTGATGATGGCCGTGTCTTGGTAGGTGAAGACGCGAGGCTCGTTCTTGATCTGGTTGAACGGCGCCTTGTATTGCGGGCCGCCCTTGTCCACAGCATATTCGTGCATTACGGCGTAGTTCATGACCAGCGGTAAGCCGTAAATAAAGCCTTCCTCGGCGATTGCCTTGGTCTGCTCCAGACTTGGCGCGGGTACGCCTTTGGTCACATCCGTCTTGTCTGCCTGCGTGATCGGGTCGTTCTTGCTCGCACACCCCGCAAAAAGCGTTGAACCCACTACGACGAATGCCGCAGCCATTGACCAGCCCCGGTTAAACTTCCTGTTCATTTCTACCTCGTTAGTTTTGAGCAAGCTGGCACCGTGAGCGTTCATGGTCACGGTGAAATAATTTGAATACTTCTTGTGGCGAAGCGTCTACTCACGCGCTCAGGGAGTGTAGATCACAATAAGCCAGCATCACCTTGCGCAACTGAGCAACTCCGATTCAATTCCGTAATACTTACGCGCTGCCGTTACGGACCATCTGGCTTCTAGACGGCCAATCGTGATCAGCAGCCAAAAAGCGGATAGTCAGAGATTCACTTTAGAGGCCCGCCAAAGCCCGCTATGGGTCGATTTCTGCCTATCGTGACAGGCAGAAACCGGCCAAAAGCGGTCTTTCACGACGGCCATTTAAGACGTGCGGACGACCCATCAATGCCAGAGTTCGCGATTGTTCCAGTAAGGCAAGCCACCTATTGATAGCGCACCCAAAAATGTTTTGGTCACTTCAACATCACGAGTACCCGGAAATATCAGCTTACGCCTCCGCTTACATCCGGTGATGTTCCAGCAAGAAGTCCACGAACAATCGCACCCGCGCCGGCATTGCCGCCCCGCCGACGAACACCGCATGAATCGGTTCCTGGTCCCCGGGGTTCCAGGCTTCCAACAGCGGAATCAGGTCGCCGCGCTGCAGATCCTCGCTCACGCTGAACTCACCGATACGTGCAATGCCGGCACCTACTCGCGCGAGTTGTGCCAGCGCTTCACCACTGCTGCATTCGATGTTGCCGCTGACCTTCAGGGAAAACTCTTTTCCATCGCGGATGAACGGCCAGTTGGGTTCGGCACGCCGAAAGTTGAAGCGCAGGCAGTTGTGCTGTAGCAGGTCTTCCGGTTCCTGGGGGATGCCGTGGCTCTGCAGATACTCGGGCGATGCCACCACTACCTGGCCGGTGTCGCCGATCCTGCGCGCGGTCAGCGGGCTGTCGGGCAGATGGCCAAAGCGGACCGCGACGTCGGCCTGCCCGCCGAGAATGTCGACCACTTCGTCGCCGAGGGTGAGGTCGACGACGATGTTCGGGTAACGGGCGCTGAATGCTGCGACCAAAGGAACGATGGCCAGCCGCCCATGGCCAAGGGCGGCACTGACCCGCAATCGCCCCTCGGGTACGCCCTGGTCGGCGATGGCTTCTTCGACCTCGTCCATGTCGGCCAGGATACGCCGGGCGCCGCGCAGGAAAGCTTCGCCCTCGGCAGTGAAGGTGATCGCTCGGGTGGTGCGCAACAGCAGGCGGGTGCCAAGACGTTGCTCGGTACGCGCGATGATCCGACTGACTGCCGAGGGTGTCAGGCCCAGTGCACGCGCGGCGGCCGACAGGCTGCCTTCCTGCGCCACGGTGATGAACACGCTCATTTCACCTGACCTGCCGTTGAAATCCACTTGTGCCTCCTGCGCAAAGGTGATTGCCAAAAATGCTATCTACCACCTGAAAAGACTGGATTGTAGCATTAGCAGCATAGATAAGGAGCCTTCCATGCGTATCAATCCACCACTTGTCGCGCTCGCCATCGGTGCCTTTGGCATCGGCGTAACAGAATTCGCCCCCATGGGCATGTTGCCGGGTATCGCTGCGGATCTGGGCGTTTCCATTCCCGCCGCCGGTTTGCTGGTCAGTGCTTATGCGCTGGGCGTATTGCTCGGCGCACCGCTGATGACCCTGACCACCGGCAGGATTCCCCGGCGCTATCTGCTGATCGGGCTCATGGCGATTTTCACCCTGGGTAATCTGATGTCAGCCCTGGCCACCGGTTACTACAGCCTCATGGTCGCCAGGGTGGTGACCTCACTGAACCATGGTGCATTTTTTGGCGTTGGCTCCATCGTCGCCGCCAGCGTGGTCGCCCCGCAGAAACGTGCCGGGGCGGTTGCGGCGATGTTCATGGGCCTGACCCTGGCGACCATCGGCGGTGTGCCGCTGGCCGCCTGGTTTGGTGAACTGTTCGGTTGGCGCACCGCTTTCTGGGGAATTACCGGCCTCGGCGTGGTGACCATGGCCGCATTGTGGTTCGCCCTGCCTAACCTGAAGACGCCGCAAAGCGTCGGTGTAATGGCCGAAATTCGGGTACTGGGGCGTGGTCCGGTGCTGGGCGCGTTGGCCCTGACCGTAGTCGGATCGAGCGCAATGTTTACCGTCTTCACCTACATCGCGCCGATCCTCAGCAGCGAGACCCATGCGTCCACCGCCTACATCACCGCCATGCTGGTGCTGTTCGGTGTGGGGTTGACGCTGGGCAACATGTGGGGCGGCAAGGCCGCCGACCGCTCGATAGATCGCACCCTGATCGTTTCGCTGAGCGTGCTGATTCTCGTCTTGCTGGCGTTTACCGTTCTGATGCGTTGGCCGCTGCCGGCCGCCGTTGCCATCCTGATATGGGGTATCGCCAGCTTCGCCCTGGTGCCGCCGCTACAGATGCGCGTCATGGAAGCAGCGAAGGACGCGCCCAATCTTGCCTCTGCGGTGAACATTGGCGCCTTCAATTTTGGCAACGCGATTGGCGCAGCACTGGGCGGAGCGGTGATCAACGCCGGTCTGGGTTATCCGGCGATTTCCCTGGCCGGAGCAGCGATGGCTGCTCTGGGGCTGCTGATGGTGTTGGCTTATACCTGGCGTTCCAGAACGATTGAAGCGGCAGTGGTGTGACGAAGATGAGGGGGAGTGGTTCGTTACGATCGATGAGGGGCGGCAATCGGTCAATTTTAGCCTTTGCTGACCGGCAGCTTTGGGTCGTTTTCTGCCGGTCACCACAGGCAGAGAACGGCCAGGAGCAGGCAGTGACGTATAACCATGAAACCAGTAACGTTCCACTCAGTTTCAATAACAGCTCTCAGACCAACAAATCGACGGTCTGCAACATGCGCCGATAAGGAGATTGCGTATGCCCCATCTCCAGGTGAATGGTTTCGATCAGACACTCCAGAAACCGCTCGGCCGCCGGCCGCAGGGGCTGCCCGCTTCGGCTGATGGCGCCCACCGAGGCACTGCCGACCGGCTCGCGCAGAGGCAAGGTGCACAAGCCTTCGCGCTGAGCACATATCTCCACCAGCGGCCAGGGAAAGATGCTTAACATGTCGGTTTCACGCAGCAAGCTCAAGATGATCGAGAGCGAATGGGCGAAATGCACATGCCCCTGCGTCGAAATCGTTCCATCTTGTTGCGAGGCCAGTATCCAGTCAGCCGACGCCAGGTCCTCCATGGTCCTGCTGTTCGACAGCGGGTGTTGGTGACGGGCGACCACCGCACAATCGGCCGTGAACAGCGGCAGATAGGTCAGGTCGGTGCTGGAAGACCGGGTATCAAGCCGTCCGATAAACAGATCGACGCTCGCATCCCGCAGCAACGGACACGCGACCGATGAAAGCCCCTCATGCAATTCAAGTTGTACCTTTGGAAACAGCTGGCGAAAACGCACGACGGCTTTTGGCATGAGCGTCATCGCCAACCAGGGTGTCACGGCGACCGACAAGCACCCCACCAGTTCCCCCTTGCAATCAGGCAATACCTGACGGGCACAGACCATCTGTGCCACCAGCAGACGTGCCTGAATCAACAGCTTCTTGCCGAGCTCGGTAAACACAATCCCTGAGGTATTGCGGATCAGCAATTGTGTGGCGGTGTCTGCCTCCAGCTTCTGGATGGCCTTGGTGACCGCTGCCGGCGAAGTGTCGAGTCTTTTTGCAGCGCCGCGGATACTGCCCGCGTCGGCCACCGCCACGAGTGCATTGAGTTGATAGAACTTCATAGTGTCCGCCGGTGTTAACCCAGGGTTGCCTTGTTTACTTTCGATTGCCTGTCAGCTGCTGCCTTGGCCCACTACTCTCGGACCAACACCAACTGAGCTTCGAACCTCAGCAAAAGACCGTACCAGAAAAAGCCCAGGCACTTTGATGAAACGCATGATGCCGTAAGCCATCGTCGATTGTGGCCCTTGCGACAGATTGGTTTCTCCTCTTGATCACCAAGGAAAAACACTGCCAATGACACAATCCATCACGCTGTTAAAAGAGATTGAGCAGGAAATGCGCGAACTGCGCCACCAGATCCATGCCAACCCTGAACTCGGTTATCAGGAGGTCGAGACGAGTGAGCTGGTAGCCGAACGTTTGATCAGGTGGGGTTATGACGTGACGCGCGGCTTCGCCGAAACCGCGGTCATCGCCACGCTGAAAAAAGGCACCGGTTCGCGTGTGATCGGCATACGGGCTGACATGGACGCACTGCCTATTCTGGAAAAGACCGGGCTGCCCTATGCCAGCCGGATACCTGGCAAGATGCACGCGTGTGGCCATGACGGGCATACGGTCATGCTCCTCGCCGCCGCCTACGCCCTCGCCCATGGCCATCCGTTCGATGGCACCATCCGCCTGATTTTCCAGCCGGCCGAAGAAGGTCTGGCCGGCGCCCGACGAATGATTCAGGAAGGCGTGTTGCAACAGTTCCCCTGCGATGCAGTGTTCGCTGCACACAACATGCCTGGCTACCCAGTCGGAAAACTCGGGTTCCGGGCCGGCCCCTTCATGGCCTCTGCCGATCAGGTCAATGTCACGATTCACGGAAAAGGCGGTCATGGCGCGATGCCGCATCTGAGCGTCGACCCCGTGGTGGTCTGCGCAAGCATCATCATGGCTTTGCAGACAATCGTCTCGCGTAACATTTCACCTCAGGAAATGAGCGTTATCACAGTCGGGTCCATTAACGCAGGCAAGGCGTCCAACGTGATCCCGGACAGCGCGCACATGCTGATTTCCGTCCGCTCACTGAACAACGCCGTCCGGGACCGCCTGGAGAGCCAGATAAAACACCTCATTCACGCCCAGGCGCAGGCATTCGGCGCGACCGCCGACATCGACTACAGTGCCGATTACCCTCTGCTGGTAAATGACGAAGAAATGACCCGGTTTGCCAGCAAGGTGGCCATCGACTGGCTCGGTGAGGACCAGGTGATGAACGACATCGTGCCCTTCAATGGCAGCGAGGATTTCGCCTACTTCCTGCAGCAATGCCCTGGCAGCTATCTGATCATCGGCAATGGCGACGGTGAAAAGAGCTGCATGGCTCACGACCCTCGCTACGACTTCAATGACGACATCCTGATTCGGGGCGCTGGCTATTGGGTCAAGTTGACTGAGGCCTTCTTGCCACTCAACGCTTGAGCAAAGACCTGCCAGAACGAGAAAACCAATAAAAACGAGGTCATCATGCAACTACGCAAACTTCAATACATCACCTTGCTGTTCGGGCTGATCATCACCCCGTTATCTCAGGCAGAACCGGTAATCAAGTTCGGCGTCGACCCTAGCTACCCGCCTTTCGAGCAAAAGCAGCCAGATGGCTCATTGAGTGGTTTCGATATCGATCTGGGCAATGCCCTTTGTGCCGAGTTGCGGGTCAAGTGTGTTTGGGTCGAGCAGCCCTTCGACAGCATGATCCCGGCGTTGAAGGCGAAAAAGTTTGACGCCATCCTGTCTGCATTCAGCGCCACCGAGCCACGTCGCCAGCAGGTCGATTTCAGCCATAAGATCTACACCGCGCCGTCTTCTCTCGTTGCCAGAAAAGACTCCGGATTGCTGCCGACGGCAGAATCATTGAAGGGCAAGTCGGTCGGGGTGGTTCAAGGCTCGCTGCACGAAAGTTATGCCAAGTCGCAATGGGGCCGCCAAGGCATCAATATCCTTTCCTACCAAACCCAGGACCAGGTGTTTTCAGACCTCATCAACGGACGCCTGGATGCATCGTTCCAGGCCTCGGTACAAGCCGACATCGGATTACTGCAAAAGCCTCAGGGCCAGGGCTTTGCCTTCGCCGGTGAGCCCATCACCGACAAAAGCATCATTGGCGATGGCGTCGCTATCGGTGTCCGAAAAAACGAGCCTGATCTCAGAGAGCAGTTGAACACGGCCATTGCCAGAATTCGCCAATCAGGCCAATACGACCAGATCGCGAAGCAGTACTTCAACTTCGATATTTACGGCGATTGAGGCAATCCCCATGAACGAAATGACACAACGCGGTGAATCTCGTTTTGCCATCCCCGTCAGCGACGAGACTGTACGTGCCTTTCAAACTGATGGTGCGGTGTGCATCCGTAATGCGTTTACTGCGCAGCAAATCAGCGAACTGACGCTAGGTATCGAGCGCAACCTTGCCCATCCCAGCCCTCGCGCAAAAGTGGCGAGCAGCCCTACGGATCCGGGATGGTTCTTCGAGGACTTTTGTAACTGGCAAGAGAATGCACACTATCGCGACTTCATCTTCAACTCCGCCATCGCCCCCATCGCGGCCACCCTGCTGAACAGCCTACAGGTGCGCCTGCACCATGATCACTTGCTGGTAAAGGAGCCCAATACGCGCCAACGCACACCTTGGCACCAGGACCAGCCTTACTACAACATCACGGGTTCGGACACCGTGAGTTTCTGGATTCCTGTTGACCCCGTGCCCAGGGAATCGACCCTCGAATTCATCGCTGGCTCACACAAAGGCCCCTGGTTGATGCCCCGGTCCTTCATGGACAGCCAGGCCAAATGGTTTTCCGAGGGAACACTGGGCGAGCTACCGGATATTGAAAGCCATCGCGAGGACTTTCCCATTCTGGGATGGACGTTGTCGCCAGGGGACATGGTGTGTTTCAACATGTTGACCTTGCATGCCTCTGCTGGCGTGGGCGGGCATAACCGTCGTCGCGCGTTTTCAGTGAGGGTCATAGGCGATGATGTGCGGCATGCGCCGAGACCTTGGGCCACCTCACCCGACTTTCCTGGGCTTAAAGATGCTCTGGCATCAGGTGAACCTATGGAACACGAGCTTTTTCCGACACTCTGGCATCGAGAAAGCAGAATGTCCGAGTGATAGATTGACGATGCAGGATGGCTCAGAAAAAGCAGATGATGGGTACGGGTCAGTTGTTTCACGGAACGGGAAAACCGGGTCATGTGCCCGGTTAACCAAGGTATGTGGTTTCCTCTTACAATCTCGACATCTTGCGATATGTTTTGGATGCCTGGATCGCTACCATTTCAAAGGAAGACACTTCTGACCGTCTGCAATGGGTCGATTCTGTTGAAAACAGTCGACCCGCCCCGGCTAGCCATGCATCGAGCGGTGAAAGCGCATTTTTTGCACGCAGCTACGTCAAATCTGAGTCTTGGACCTTCTGCGCAAAACACAGATTTGAATCTCAGACGCGCACTTTTCTGCAATGGAAACCGAAGCCGACTTTTTCAACAGAATCGATCAAGAGCAGTCATTCGTGTGTTCACGCATGGCCAGCGTGCATTTTGTATTCAACGGTTCTTTTCCCATTGGTCATTACTCATCGCCAAGCGAAAGCCGAGATGCGACATAGAGTTCATAGGGTCTGCGCCCTGCCGGGCACTGGTTCTAAAACTCGTGCAGTAGCTGTCGCTACAAAGAAAAGATCCGCCTCGGATTACACGCTGCGGTGCATTGGCCGTCACCCCAAGTTCGGGGTCATAGCTGTCGGATGGCCCCACCGGGTTTACAGCCGCTTCACCCGCCGGTTGACGCTTGAGCCCAACTCTAAACGCGTCGGCACGATACCAATCGGCGACCCATTGCCAAACATTCCCGGACATATCGTAGAGCCCGTAGGCGTTAGGTCGGTAACTGCCTACCGGCTTGGTGCCAATTTTGAATTTGTTACTGGCTCCGGTCACGGGAAACGGCTGTACCTCATCCCAGGTATTCGCCATCTTTTCCCCTCCGGGCGAGAAGTCATTCCCCCACGCATAATTCGCTTGTTCCAGTCCGCCTCTTGCGGCGTATTCCCATTCAGCCTCGGTCAGTAGGCGCTTGTGCGCCCATGCTGCGTACGCCTGCACATCTTCACGTGAAACCTGAACAACAGGATGGGTTTCCTTGCCCTCGATGGTACTGTCTGGCCCCAGCGGGTGACGCCAGTCAGCCCCCGGTACAAATGCCCACCACTGGCTGAAATCATTGAGCGGGATTGGTCTGTCTGTGCCGACAAAAACCAATGCGCCAGGCACCAAGTCGCTGTCATCCGGCTCAGGAGTCCCTGGCGGCAGTTGGACTTTCAGATCTTCCCATTTGGGTTTGCGTTCGGCGGTGGTGACGTAATGTGTTTCAGAAATGAAACGGGCGAAATCGGCATTGGTGACGTCGTAGCGGTCGATCCAATACCCGTCGAGTCGAACCTTGTGCGCCGGCCCCTCGTTTGGACGAGCCTGCTTATGATCGCTCCCCATCAAAAATTCTCCGGCAGGAAGCCAGACCATTTCCAGGGGGCCATTTTTTCCATCACCCAGCGTCAAAGGCATAGGGCCACGAATGTGCTGATACACCACAAACGCCAGGCAAACCGACACGATCCCGGCGCAGACGATGGCGATACCTAAACGCCGTTTCCGGATAAGCATTTGCGTTCCTCTTGATTTCAGTCTGCGGCCATTGCTGACCCTGCCTGGTATCAAGATCAGGTATAGACACCACTCCTCCAAAGTCAACGACCACTCGGGTTAACGTTGAGATGGGCTGGCGAGAGAAGAAAACGGTTCTACACTCCGAACTTGGGGTTTCGGGGGTTTACAGGAGCTGGCCATGGCCACTGCACACTGGAATAAACCTTTATCGTTGCGCCAGCGCATCAGTTCCGGACTGGCAGTTGCCTTGCTTGCGCTCTCTTGCGCCAATGCAGCGACACAGGAAGTCAACGGCACGCCCGGTTCACCCAGTGCGACCACGACCATTGACGGGAATTATCTGCCCGCGCCACCAGCACCGTTCGGCGGCGTCATCAATATGGACGTCAAGGAGTCCAAGCCCTATTGGCCACCAACCGTGGTGCCGCCCAAGGGCGCGCCCAACGTGCTGCTGATCATGACCGATGACCAGGGTTATGGCGTTACAGGCACCTTTGGCGGCGTCATCCCCACGCCGGCCATGGACCGGATCGCGAAGGCCGGGTTACGCTTCACGCAGTTCCACTCCACCGCACTTTGCTCGCCGACGCGGGCAGCGCTTATCACCGGACGCAACCATCACTCCGTGGGCTTTGGTGTGATCACCGAGCAGTCCACCGGATTCCCGGGCTACGACTCGATCATTGACAAGAACAGTGCCACGATCGGTAAGATCCTGAAGGAAAACGGATATTCCACATCGTGGTTTGGCAAGAATCACAACACCCCCAGCTACCAATACAGCCTGGCTGGCCCCTATGACCAATGGCCGAGCGGGATGGGCTTCGATTATTTCTACGGATTCGTGGGCGGCGAGTCCGACCAGTGGAAGCCTTTTCTCTTCCGCGATCATACCCAGATCGAACCGTGGGTCGGGAAGCCTGACTACAACCTCATCACCGACATGGCGGACGAAGCCATCAAGTACATGGATGGATTGAATGCGGCCGCGCCTGACAAGCCGTTTTTCGTCTATTACGTGCCCGGTGGCACGCATGCACCGCATCAACCGACACCGGAATGGATCGAGAAGTACAAGGGCAAGTTCGACATGGGCTGGAATGCTCTGCGCGATCAGATTTTCGCAAACCAGCAGCGGCTCGGCGTGATTCCGGTGAATACCGAACTCACCCCCTGGCCGGATGATCTGCCGAAGTGGGACACGCTCAACGCCGATGAAAAGAAAATGTTTGCCCGCCAGGCAGAAGTGTTTGCCGCTTACGTGGCTTATACCGATCATGAGATCGGCCGTGTTATCCAGGCCGTGGAGGACATGGGCAAGCTCGACAACACACTGATCATTTACATCAACGGCGACAACGGCACCAGCGCCGAAGGTTCCACCATCGGCACCCCGTTCGATATGGCCGCAATTCAAGGCATCAATGTTCCGGTCGCGGAGCAATTGAAATTCTACGACATTTGGGGCTCGGACAAGACTATGCCGCATATGTCGGTGGCCTGGTCCTGGGCCTTCGATACACCATTCAAATGGACCAAACAGGTGGCGTCGCACTTCGGTGGAACCCGGCAAGGCATGGTCATGTCATGGCCTGACCGTATCAAGGACGCCGGTGGCATCCGCACACAGTTCCATCACGTGATCGACATCGTTCCAACGATCCTGGAAGCCACGCACATCCCGGCACCGGTGATGGTGGATGGTATCGCTCAGAAGCCCATCGAAGGTGTGAGCATGGCCTACACCTGGGACAAGGTGAACGCGAACGTCCCGTCCACGCGCACCACTCAGTACTTTGAAATGCTTGCCAACCGCGCCATCTACCACGACGGCTGGATCGCCTCCACGACCCCGCCTCTGGCGCCCTGGCTTCTCGGCTTGGGCAAGATGCCCGACGTTGTCAACGGATACAATTGGGAGCTTTACAACATCGCGGAGGATTTTTCGCAGAACAATGACCTCGCCGCGAAGATGCCCGACAAGCTGCGCGACATGAAGGAGCTTTTCCTGATCGAGGCGGCGAAATATAACGTGTTCCCGCTGGATAACGACTTACTCCAGCGCGCCACCACGCCGCGACCAAACGCGACCGCCGGCCGGACTGTCTTTACGTACTCGAGTGAATTGTCCGGGCTGCCCGAAAGCAGCGCCCCCAACACCCTCAACAAGTCCTACTCCATCACGGCCGAGGTGGAAATCCCACCGGGCGGCGCCGAGGGGATGCTCAACACACTCGGTGGGCGCTTCGGTGGCTATGGCTTCTACTTGGTGAAGGGCAAGCCTGTCTTTGCCTACAACCTTCTGGCCGTTGAACACTTCCGCTGGGAAGGCCAGGATGCGCTCACGCCCGGCAAGCACACCGTTGTGTTTGACTTCACATACGACGGGCACGGTTTCGGCAAGGGTGGCACCGGTGTCCTGTCGGTGGACGGCAAGGAAGTCGACCGCAAATCGATCCCGCACACCATCCCGTTCCTCGTGACGGTCGACGAAACCTTCGACGTCGGGGTGGATACCCGCATGGGGGTGGACGACAACGACTATCTACCGCCATTCCGTTTCACCGGCAAACTCGACAAGCTGACCATCAAGTTGGAGAAACCGAAGCTGACTGCCGAGGAGCAGAAGCTTCTCGATCAAAAGACGCAGGAGGCCAAGAACAAAGCACAGTAATCCCTTCATTTACGAAACATGCGGGCTGCCCCAGCGAGCAGCCCGCGAATTCACCAGATTCCGGGCTCGGTTTTGGTGCCGGCGACTCAGGTACTTGAGATAAGAGGGCGAACGTCCGCTTTCAAGAAATCTGGCCGTCCGCAATGGGTCGTTCACTACCGTTCATGGCCACGATACATGGCGGTTAAATCTGGCGTAAATGGCTGGTCAGTTCGATTGCAAACGGGAGGGTAAACCTATGCAATCACCACATGGGTCTGAGCTACGGTATTGTTAGTTTCTTTATTATGGATTTGCCATTACGGACAAGCATGACATCGACCGTCTTTCCTTGGCGCGCGCGTACAAAATCGGCAGCGTTAGGGATTTGGCCAACGGAAAGATTATCAGCTTTAAGAATTATCCGCTTGATAAGCAGCAGAACCGCGCACAATGGAGGTAATCACAACAGCACGCTGTGTGCCAAGAGCTTGAGCTTCCGCAGTAGTAGGTGCGCGGAAATGCAGTCCTAAGGGCTGGTTGGTCCTGACGTAGTACGTGGCGGTCTGAAAATAGCTATCCCGACTAACTTGGATCGCAGTCCATTGTTGCCCAGAAACAGTTGCATACGAGGAGCCATATGCAGTGGCTGATCCTCCATAGTTATTGTAAGCAGTCGCTTGCCCATAACTAGTCACAGTTTGCTGAGTGGGAAGTGATACCGGTACAGCTTGGGTGTTGGTGCGCTGGTAAATGGGTTCGTAGTAGACCACCAGATCAGCACCAACTTTCCGACCTTGCTCAATTGCTTTCTGCTGTGTCGATAATTCGTCGCTGAACATACTAAACCCAAGTGCTTCAAAGCTATTTTCATAGTACGTCTGAACGTCTTGGACCGGGTTTGTGCCGAGCGCCAGGGTCGGCTCCGCAGGAGCGGGAGCGGCTCGATAGGCGGCGATATATTCCGGATCAGAAAGTGACTTGTAGCTTTTGGCGTAGGGGTTTGCGCAACCAGCTAAAGCGAGGAAGCCAACGATCATCAGTACGTTCTTGATCACAGCCATTTTCCCTATGAGCTATTTGATAGATGCCGCATGTTCGAGAGCAGACCGAGCCTAGAGCGTCGTATAGCTCGGTGGCAAGGAAGTCCTCTAAAAAATCAAAAGCTGTGCAGCTATGAGGCTTTTGTGGGTGAACCGTTACGGTGGTAGTTGTAGACCGTGGAATTAAATGTAGACCCGAGCAGCTGCTTCTGGCTGTTTTTGACTATCGCCACCGACAGCAATGGGTCGAAAGTGACCACTCTGCGACAGGGAGTCTCCCGGGCCATCAAGCTACAAAATCAAGTGCGATTCAGATAGCCCTGGCGGGATTGGAAATTCTTTTTTGCACCTGCGTCCTGGACAGGTTTTGCTCGATGATGGTCAAGATGACCGCGCAGCAGATGAGCTAATGCGCGCATACATGGGAGCTGGCCCAGAGATTTTCGCTGCGGAAGACGCCCGCTACCTGACTTTTCGCAAAACACGTGCTGATCTTGACGCACCATAACTATTAGCCCACCTGTTTTACGTCCAGGGTCCCTAGACACCCTGACGTGAGCGCCATGGGACGAATGCGGCCATCCGGCAAACGGTCATTCAACGTAGACAAAACCAGGGGCGATTCAGAAGATGTCCCGACCAACCTCGCTCACCCCGCAGCCCTGCCATACTGTTCAACATGACCAGTGCAACTTTCCGCTTCTTTGATGAGCTCAACGATTTCCTGCCGGCCGAACGGCGGCGGCAACCCTTCACCTGCTAGTGCGCGCAAGGGGCGACGGTCAAGCACATGATCGAGGCGCTCGGGGTGCCGCACACCGAGGTCGAACTGGTGCTGCTCAACGGCGAGTCGGTGGGCCTGGAGCGGGTGATCCTCGACAGTGACCGGCTGGCGGTGTATCCCAAGTTCGAAGCGCTGGACATCAGCCCCCTGCTGAAAATTCGTGCGCAACCTTTAAGGGTGCTGCGTTTCGTCGCGGATGCGCACCTTGGCGGGCTGGCCAGCCTGCTGCGCATGAGCGGCTTCGACACCCTCTACGACAATGGCTTCGAGGATGGCGAGATCGCCGAGATCGCTGCGCAGCAAGGACGCATCGTGCTGACCCGCGACCGCGAACTGCTCAAGCGGCGAATCATCAGCCACGGCTGTTATGTGCATGCCCTGAAACCCTCGCTGCAGTTGCGCGAATTGTACGAGCGCCTCGACCTGGCGCGTAGTGCGCGGCCATTCAGCCTGTGCCTTCATTGCAACCTGCCGCTGCACGAGATCAGCCTGGAACTGGCCCGGACGCAGGTGCCGCCACGCATCGGCGCCCTCTATTCGCACTTCCTGCGCTGCGACGCCTGCCAACGGGTTTACTGGGAGGGTTCGCACTGGCGCGGTATGTGTGCATTGCTGGCACCGCTGCTGAACCGATAGCCGCCAGCCCTTGGCGGAAAAAAAATAACAAAATTGCCATGTGCTCCCTTCGTACCTTCTTGCGTCGCACTGTTCATTGCCCGTTCCCGTACGTCTGGAGTTTTCCCAATGCCCTCGCCTCATTCCTTGCCCGCTGCGCTGCTGGGCCTGGCCCTTGTTTGTCCGGCCATGACCGAGGCGCAGGGCCTGGAGCTGGGACAAGTGCTGATTGGCGCCGAGGACCAGAGCGACGAAGACCAGGGAATCGAGGACGCCAGGGCCCGGCTGGCCCAGGTGCCCGGAGGCACCAACGTGGTCGACATGCGCCGTCCGTTGCAGGGCCGCGTGGCCAGCAACCAGGATGTGCTGGCTTACCAGCCGGGGATCTATGCCCAGTCGGCGGGTAACGAAGGGGTGAAGATCTCGATCCGCGGGTCGGGCATCAACCGTGCCCCGGGCGCCCACGCCTCGGGGCTGTACACCCTGCTCGACGGTCTGCCGCTGACCGGTCCCGGCGGCACGCCCTATGAATTGCTGGAACCGCTGTGGCTCGACCATGTGGAAGTGCTGCGCGGCGCCAACGGGTTCGACCGGGGCGCCCCGGCCCTGGGCGGGGCCATCGATTATGTCAGCCATACCGGCTACGACGCGCCGAAGTTGCAGGTACGCTACGCAACGGGCAGTCACGGCTATCAGCAGCGTCAGGTCAGCTCCGGACAGGTGCTGGGTGACTTCGATTACTACGTGGCCATGACCGACGCCAACGCCGACGGCTACCAGGACCACACGGCCAGCGAGAGCCAGGGGGTCATCGCCAACTTCGGTTACCGCTTCAACCCCAACCTGCAAACGCGCTTCTACCTGCGCCACCGCCAGACCGACAACGACCTCGCGGGACGGGTGACCAAGCACTCCATCGAACACGACCCACGGGCGGCCAACCCGGCCTACGTGGCGCGGGATGACCGCCGCGACGAGCCGGGCAGCACCTTTATCGGCAACAAGACCACTTGGTACATCGATGACGATTCGAGTATCCAGACCGGCCTTGTCTACCACGACTACCCCATGGACTTGAGCGAGGGCCCCAACCGCCTGAAGGTGGCGTACACGGACGTCAGCGGCACGTTCGACTACAAGCGTCGCGACACGCTCTGGGGGCTGGAGAGCCAAAGCACCCTGGGCCTGCGAATGACCAAACACCTGCCCAACGCCGGTGCCAGCGAGTTCGTGCGCATCCCCACCGGCAACACCGCCGGTTATGCACCAGGCACACTGATTCGCAACTTCACCTACCAGGGCTCGGACACGGTCCTGCATGCCGGCAATGACCTGGAGATCGCCGACGACCTGTGGCTGACCACCGGCCTCGCCGCGATCTACACCCGCCGTGAAAGCGATGTCACCTACCCGCCGGAAGGTGGCAAGACCAGCCTGCACGACTGGGACTACGCCCCACGCGTGGGCCTGCGCTACCAACTGACACCGGACCTGCAACTGTTCGGCAATCTCAGCCGCTCGGTCGAGGCACCGCACCCGTGGTCGCTGATCTATAGCTCAAACATCCGATTCCCCGCAGGCAGCGGCGTCGCCACGGGCGCCCAGCGCCAACCGGTCACGCTGCAAAACCAGACCGCCACCACCCTGGAAATCGGCGGTCGCGGGGACAGCACGCTGGGGCAATGGAGCCTGGCCTGGTACTACGCCCAGGTGCGCCACGAACTTCTTTCGGTGCTGCCGGACGCCAACGCCACCACGCCCTACGAACTCAACGCCAGCCCCACCGTGCACCAGGGTGTGGAAGCCAGCCTGCTGAGCCCCCTCTGGTCGCCCGACGATGGCGGCCAGTTGAGCCTGCGCCAGAGCTATACCTTCAGTGACTTCCATTACCGCGACGATGAACGCTTCGGCGACAACCGCCTGCCGGGCCTGCCGATGCACTATTACCAGGGCGAACTGCGCTACGACTGGCCACAAGGCTTTTTCGCCACGGTCAACACGCAATGGGTGTCCAAAGTGGCGGTCGACTACGCCAACAGCTACTACGCCGATCCCTACGCCCTATTCGGCGCGACGCTGGGCTACAACGCACCCAAGGGTGACTGGCAGACCTGGCTGGACCTGCGCAACCTGACCGACAAGCACTATGCCGCCACGGTCACGCCGGGCTACGACGACAAAGGGCTGGACGCGGCACGCTCCACCCCGGGGGAAGGCATGGCGATGTACCTCGGGGTGTCGTGGAGCCTGCTCTGAGGCCGCTTGCCTGTCTTCGCAAACGTACGCAACCGCACGCGACGACTAAGCTTTTGTAACGCCACTTCGTCTCTCAAGGAGCTATCCATGAGCGCCGCCGCCCTGTCCGAACTCGATGCCGCCCTGCCCGGCCTGACCCGCAAGATCCGCGTGCTGGATGCCCTGTCCTGGCCGGACGGCGTCGAGGAAGACTTCCTGGCGAAATGGCGCGGCGGGCGGGCCGAGTTACCCGGGGTCGAGTTGCAGCCCCGCGACCACAGCGCCGACATCGCCGCCCTGGAAACCTTTATCGGCCATTGCGATGTGGGGCATCCGGCCGGGAATTACCTGGCCATGACCGCCCGTAGCTATGCCACGGCCGGGCACATGCTGGGGGCCATTGGCACTCCCGCCTTTACCCAATATTCGTCAGCGCTGTACCGGCGCCCGGATTTCTATTACACGCGCTTGCAACTGAGCATGCTCGATGCGGCCCGGTTCTTCCTCAAGACCACCGACGCCCTGCTGGGCGGTGCGCGGATTCCACCCTGCCCGGCCGAGATCCCGGCCAAGGCGTTCGCCGCCTGGATTCAACCGGAGCTTGACCGCTTCTTCGGCGCCGGACAGATCACAGTCGTGCTCGATCCGAACCTGGCCGCCAAGGCTATCGCCGGATCGAGCCGCATCCGCCTGCGGGCCAGCGCGCTGTTCTCGGAACTGGACAAGCATCAGCTGTTGCAACACGAAGCCTTCGTGCATGTCGCCACGGCACAGAACGGCGCGCGCCAGCCCAACCTCACAAGCCTGGGCCTGGGAGCGCCCCGCACCACCCAGACCCAGGAAGGCATTGCCACCCTGGCCGAACTGTTCACCGGCAGCATGGACATCAACCGCCTGCGTCGCCTGGCCCTGCGCGTGCTCGCCGTCCAGCAGGCACTGGAGGGTGCCGACTTCATCCAGGTGTTCGAAGGTTTTCTGGCGGCCGGGCAGACAGAAGAGGAATCCTTCCGCTCGACCCAAAGGGTATTGCGCGGCACCGACCTGCGGGGTGGTTCGGCGTTCACCAAGGATGCCGCTTACCTGACCGGCTTGCTCGGTGTCCACACCCTGCTGCGTATCGCAATTCGCGATAACCGGCCGGAACTGGTGGGGCATCTGTTTGCCGGGCGCCTCAGCCTGGGTGACACCGTGCGCCTGGCGCCCCTGTTCGATTCCGGCTGGCTCAAGGGGCCGGTCTATCTTCCTGCCTGGGCCACCGACCTGCGCCTGCTGGCCGCCAACCTGGCCTTCTCGGCGTTCATCGCCCAGATCAAGCTGGATGTGCTGGACCTGGATGTGTTCATGGCATTCGCCGAAGAACACGAAAGCGATGCCAGCGCCCAGTGATCGACGCGCAATTTTACAGGCAGCCTTGACTCTCCAAATCAACTGCTACCATTAGGAAGCGGTGTCGAGGCCAGGCTCTGTGGCTTGCAAAGTCGGCTTCACCTGCCAGGGATTGGTCCACCCACTTCAAGCCTGCCTGACCCCATGGGGGGTGCAATGCACAATCCATTACTTTACGCGTTGTCGGCTGTACTGTTCTTGAGCGGATCGTCCTGCCTGGCACTGGATACGAATGGGACCGCCGCCACACCGACAGCCGCCGCTGCCCCCGCTCCGGCAAGCGCGACCACGGCAGCGCCCGCCGCCCCGGTGGCCAAGGATCCGGTGTTTACCCAGGAACAGCTGGATCAGATGCTGGCGCCCATTGCGCTTTACCCGGACCCACTGTTTGCACAGGTGCTGATGGCCTCCACCTACCCCGGGGAAGTCGGCGAGGCGGTCAGTTGGTCCAAGGCGCACCCCGACGCCAAGGGTGACGATGCGGTCAGACAGGTGGCGAACCAGCCCCGGGATCCGAGCGTGCAGGCGCTGGTCGCCTTCCCGCAGGTTCTGGTAATGCTGGGGCAGGACCCCGTCTGGGTCCAGCGCCTGGGTGATGCCTTCCTGGCGCAGCCCGACGATCTCATGGAAAGCGCCCAACGCTTGCGTCGCCAGGCACAGGCCGCCGGCAATCTGCAGAGCAACCAGTATCAGAACGTGACGATCCAGAATGTCGCGCCGTCGGCACCGGCGACCACGAACGCGGCACCGGCCCCTGAAGCGGCCCCGGCCAGCAACTCCACCATCATCATTCAGCCTGCCGATCCGCAGGTGGTGTACGTCCCCACCTATAACCCGACAACCACCTACGGCACCTGGGCCTACCCGGCATCGCCGCCCGCGTACTATCCACCGCCACCGGCCTATTACCCCGGTCAGGCGCTGATGGCCGGACTCGCGTTTGGCGCCGGTGTGGCGATCGTTGGATCCTTGTGGGGTGAATGTGACTGGGGCAATAACGACGTCGACATCGACGTCAATCGCTACAACAACATCAATGCCAACAACCGGATCAACAACAACAAATGGCAGCACAACCCGGTGCATCGCAATGGCGTGCCCTATCGGGACAATGCGAGCCGCGCACAGTACGGTCGCCAACTCAATGGTGCCAATCAGCGGGAAGCCTATCGCGGAGACAATGCCCAACGCGCCCAGGCCCGTGAAAATGCCCGCACCTCAATGGACAAGCACGGTATCGAACGACCTGCCACCAGCAACCGCGAAGCCCGTGATCAAACGCGCAAACTCCAGTCCGCAACTGCGGGCGGCGATCGACGGCAGGCCGGTGCAGACAGGCCCAAGGCAGCGGACAGAAGCCAGGGCACGACCAGAAACACCCGGGAGAACCAGCAGCCCAGGAGAGAGACCCAGCAGGCCAGGAACCAGAGTTCCCAGTTGAATCAGCGCCGGGAAGGCTCCGCGCAGACGCGGCAAGCGACGAACAAACGGCCCGCCGCCAGTGCCGGCAGTGCCCGCAACAATGCGTTCGCCGGCGCACGGTCACCGTCCCAGGCCAACGTCCAGGCCAATCGAGGCCGGGCCAGCCAGGCATCCGCCCAACGCCCCAGTGCCTCGCGATCAGCCGGTCACCAGGTCAGCCGGCCGTCCAATCCACCAGCGCGTCAAAGGGGGGGCCGCCGTTGAAAAACCATCCTCGATTGAAGGGACTCACGGGCTTGCTCCCTCATGTCCTGGTTATAGCCGCCGGCTTGTTGTGGTCGTGCATGGCGACGGCACAGCAGGCCTTTCCAACCCCGGAAAAGGCCGCCGAAGCCTTCGTCGAGGCACTGGGCACGGAGCACTCCGACCAGGTACGCCTGACCGAGCTGCTAGGCAGCGACTGGCACAGCTACATCCCCCGCGAAGGCGTGCAGCGCGAAGATGTGGATGCATTTTTGCAGCAATACCGCGAGCAACACCACATTGAAAACACCAGCGACCGCAAGGCCATCCTGGCGGTTGGCAGCAACAACTGGACACTGCCCATCCCCATGACCAAAGCCGCGGACGGTTGGCGCTTCGACATGAAGGCCGGCAGTGCCGAGATCCGTGCACGTCAAATCGGCCGCAATGAACTTGCCGCGGTGCAATCGGTGCTGGCCTATCACGATGCCCAGATGGACTATGCGTCAGTGGATCGGGACCATGACGGCGCACTCGAGTATGCGCAGAAAATCTTCAGCACCCCCGGCCAGCACGACGGACTCTATTGGGCCGAAGACGACAGCGACCAGATCAGCCCGTTGGGGCCATCGTTCGGCAAAGCCATTGCCGATGAAGAGTGGCACGGCTACCGCTTCCGCATCCTTAATGGCCAGGGTCCTTCGGCACCTGGCGGCGCCTACAGTTACCTCATCGGTGACAAGATGAGCCGGGGCTTTGCGCTGATCGCCTGGCCGGTGAAGTACAACGACACCGGCGTGATGAGTTTCATGATCAGTCATGAAGGCCAGGTGTTCGAGAAAGACCTGGGGCCCGAGAGTGAAAAACTGGCTCTGGCGATGAAGCGCTTTGATCCGGATGACAGCTGGAAAGAGGTGGCTGAGGACCAGGAGTAGCAGGCGCGACCTGCTGCAAGCCTTCAGAACGGCTCAAGGCAGTTATCTGATCGACAGGACGAATCGGTCTTCGCCCCCGGTGTTGTCGTTACAGGAGGGTTGCTCAAGCTTGAATTCGCACCGATCCAGAACTTTTCTGGAACCGGCATTCTCCCTGAAAGCATACGCAACCAGTTGCACCAGTCCCCAGCGCATCCGTGCCTCCTGGATCAGGTGTCTCAACGCCAGTGTTGCCAGCCCCTGGCCGCATGCGCGCTGATCAATCCGATAGCCCACCTGCGCAGAACCCGTCGATGAATCGATGCTTTTCAGATTGGCTCGACCGACGATTCTCTGACTGCAATCCTCGATGACAAAGGGGTGCCAGGCGCCGATGGCAAAATCGGACAAATAGCTTTCGATATGATCGGCGACACCCTGCAACGAGTAAAAAGCAGGATCGCGCGCATCGATATGGGATTCGAACCATTCACGGTTTTGGATTTCGAAAGCCAGCAACGCTTGAGCGTCAGTCATTTTCAGCTCGCGTACGCTAAACGATTCCATTCACCACCTCTCCTTTGTCTTGTGCCGAATTGGCTCGAGTCTATCCCATACCTGAACATCCTGGCCGGACCGAGCCTTACCTTCTCAGTCAGAGCGGCTTGCACAAAACATATGGAAAATCGTATATTCGAATAACCATATGTGTCGAGCCACGCCAATGCTCAATCCTGCTGCCGTATTCAAATGCCTGTCCGACGAAACCCGCGCCCGGGCCACCTTGCTCATCACCCGTGAAGGCGAGTTGTGCGTGTGTGAGCTGGTCTGCGCCCTGGACGACAGCCAGCCCAAGATTTCCCGCCATCTTGCCCAGCTTCGCGGCTGCGGCCTGCTTCTCGACCGCCGCCAGGGACAGTGGGTGTATTACCGACTGAACCCCGAACTGCCCGCGTGGGTTCGCGACGTTCTCGAGACAACCTTGCTGGCAAACGCCGACTGGCTTGCGAACGACAGTACTCGCCTTGCCGCGATGGGCGACCGTCCGCTCAACACTTCCGCCTGCTGCTAACCCTTCATTCATCGAGACTGTGCATGTTTACTGCGTTTACCATTTTCCTGCTCACCATGGTGTTGGTCATCTGGCAACCCAAGGGCCTGGGCGTCGGCTGGAGCGCCTCCCTGGGGGCCGTCCTGGCCCTGCTGGCAGGCGTCGTGACGCTGGGCGATATCCCACTGGTGTGGGGCATTGTCTGGAACGCCACCGCGACCTTCATCTCGCTCATCATCATCAGTCTGCTGCTCGATGAGGCCGGGTTTTTCCAGTGGGCGGCACTGCATGTGGCGCGCTGGGCCAAGGGTGACGGGCGGCGCCTGTTCGTCTTCACGATACTGCTGGGGGCCGGCGTATCCGCCCTGTTTGCCAACGACGGTGCCGCCCTGATCCTGACCCCCATCGTCGTTTCAATACTGCTCGCACTGCGCTTTTCGCCAGCCTCTACCCTGGCGTTCGTCATGGCGGCCGGTTTCATTGCCGACACGGCGAGCTTGCCCCTGGTGGTGTCCAACCTCGTCAACATCGTTTCGGCCGACTACTTCAACCTGGGCTTCAGCGAATACGCCGCCATCATGGTGCCGGTCAACTTCGTTGCCGTGGCGACCACGCTCGTGGTGCTGTACTGGTTTTTCCGGCGTGACATTCCCAGGCATTACGCGCTCGATGACGTGATGGATCCGCGACGCGCCGTGCGTGATCCCCTGACCTTCCGCGTCGGCTGGCTTGTCCTGGCGCTGCTGCTGATCGGGCTGTTTGCCCTGGAACCCTTGGGCATTCCCATCAGCGCCATCTCAGCGGTCTGTGCCGCGATGCTGTTCGCCGTGGCGGCGCGTGGGCATGTGATTTCAACGCGACGGGTACTGCGTGAAGCGCCCTGGCAGGTCGTGATCTTTTCACTGGGCATGTACCTGGTAGTGTACGGGCTGAAAAACGCCGGACTGACCACCTACATGACCATGGCCCTGAACTACTTGGCCGAATTCGGTATCTGGGGCGCCGCGCTCGGCACTGGCCTGCTCACGGCCTTGCTGTCATCGGGCATGAACAACATGCCCACGGTGCTGGTGGGTGCCCTGTCGATCCAGGCCAGCGACGCCACCGGTGTGGTGCGCGAGGCCATGATCTACGCCAATGTCATCGGTTCCGACCTGGGCCCCAAGATCACCCCTATCGGCAGCCTGGCCACCCTGCTCTGGCTGCATGTCCTGGAGCGCAAGGGCATCCGCATTACCTGGGGTTACTACTTCAAGGTCGGCGTGGTCCTGACCCTGCCGATCCTGTTCATCACCTTGTCTGCCCTGGCCCTGCGCCTGAGCGTCTAGCCCTGTGCGACTGCAAAGAGGAATCACCATGCGCGTTCTGTTTATGTGTACCGCCAATAGCTGTCGCAGCATCCTGTCCGAAGCCATGTTCAACCATCTCGCCCCCGAAGGTTTTGAGGCGGTCAGTGCCGGCAGCTTCCCCAAGGGCCAGGTGTTGCCCCGCAGCCTGAGCACGTTGCAAGAGGCCGGCATCGCCATCGACGGTTTGAGCAGCAAAGGCAATGAGGCGTTCGAAGCCAACCCGCCGGACATCGTCATCACGGTCTGCGACAAGGCCGCCGGTGAGGCGTGCCCCGTGTACTTCGGGCCGGCGCTGAAAGCTCATTGGGGCCTGGAAGACCCATCGGACATCAAGGGCGATGAAGCGACGGTATCGGCGGCGTTCCACTCAACCCTGGCGCACATCGAAACGCGTTGCCGGGCATTGCTCGACCTGCCTTTTGCACAACTTGACCGCGATGCGCTGAAGCGGGAACTCGACCGCATCGGCACGCTTTGACCGGAGCCCCCATGACCCATCCCCTGCCCAATCTCGACACGTCACTGACCCAGCCCATCGCCGGACGCGACGACCAGCACAAGCCACGCATCCTGCTGCTGTACGGCTCGACTCGTGCACGGTCGTTCAGTCGCCTGCTGGTCGAGGAAGCGGCCCGGTTGCTCGAACACTTCGGCGCCGAGACTCGGATCTTCAACCCATCAGGCCTGCCGCTTCCGGACGACGCGCCCTCCGATCACCCGAAAGTCCAGGAACTGCTCGAACTGATGCAATGGTCCGAAGGCCAGGTCTGGTGTTCGCCAGAGCGCCACGGCTCCATGTCTGCAGTGTTCAAGGCGCAAATCGACTGGGTGCCGTTGGCGTTGGGCGCCGTTCGCCCGACCCAGGGGAAAACCCTCGCGGTCATGCAGGTCTGCGGCGGTTCCCAGTCCTTCAATGTGGTGAATCAGCTTCGTGTGCTGGGCCGCTGGATGCGCATGTTCACCATCCCCAATCAATCTTCCGTGCCAAAGGCTTTTCTGGAGTTTGACGACGCCAATCGCATGAAACCCTCGTCGTTGTACGACAGGGTGGTGGACGTCATGGAGGAACTGGTGAAATTTACCCTGCTGCTACGGGATCGCCCCGATCTGGTAGACCGCTACTCGGAACGCAAAGAGTCCGCAGAGGAACTGACTCAGCGCGTGAATCAGCGGTCGATCTGACTGTAGAAATGTTCCCCCAGGCCCGATAACCGAAAAAAGTCGCAAACCCCACGACGTTTCAGGGCTTGCGACTCTTTACTGCTATGCCTGCGGTGTTCATTGCCGAACGTGCAGGCTTAGTTCTCTACCTCGACCGCGTCGAAATCCGGCTCGTCCGGGGCATCCGGGGCGTCCGCCATATCTTCCCCGGCGTCCTTCGCCACGGCCTTGGCGGCCTCTCTGGCTGCCTTCGCCTCGGCTTTGGCGGTGTCCCTCGCGGCATCCGCGGTAGCCCGGGCAGCATCCCCGGCGGCATCTGCGTCGGCCTTGGCCGCGTCCCTCGCTGCATCTGCAGCGGCACGGGCAGCGTCCCCGGCGGCGTCTGCGTCTTCGTCCGCCAAGCCAGCAGCTTTTGCGGCATCCCGGGCTGCATCAGCTTCAGCCCTGGCGGCGTCCCGGGCGGCATCCGCAGTCGCTTTTGCCGCATCACGGGCTGCATCCGCAGTCGCTCTGGCCGCGTCACGGGCTGCCTTGGCATCAGCCTTGGCAGCGTCCCGGGCTGCATCGGCGGCATCGTTGTCTGCATCGTGATCAGCGTCGTCAGCGTCGTTGTCATGGGCATTGCCCGGGCCTTTGTTCCCGGCTACACCACCATGGTCAGCGTCGCCGCGCCCCGGACCTCCATGACCGTCACCGTCATGGCCGGCAGCGCCATGATCGCCACCCTTGGCTCCATCACCGCCAGCACCGTGACCGCCTCCACCGTCACCACCTCCATCACCGCCGTGGCCACCACCTCCAGCGCCGCCACCGCCACCGCCACCGCCACCGCCACCGTGACCTCCACCGCCTCCACCGCTGCCGCCATCCTTGGCATACACGCTGGAGAAACTACCGATGTAGTCGGGCACCAGGACAGTCGATGCCGACAGGACTCCACCGATGGCCAGAGCCAATAAACATTTCTTGAGCAGCATGATGCACCTCCGCATGGAGTTGCGTACTCATCTCCGTATCGAACGCAATGTCCAGTGAGTTCCCGGCCGCCCATTGGAGCAGCCGGCCAACCGGCACGGCCATCAATCTGCAGCATTATCGAGCTGCTGCGGTATCCGCACGATCCCTGAAAGCCAGCTGGCATCGTTGCGTGGGAAACATTCCCACATTTTTTTTGGATAAGTACTTTCAGCCCGAGTTCAAAAAAACAGCTTCAGGGACTGACGCATGGATTGAGCAACCACTTCAACCCGACTCATTGGAGCATCGCCACGCCGCAAACTGATATGATTATTTTCAGATATCTTGCATATAGAATTTTATTGTGTCATTTATAGCCTCGCCGATCACAGGACTGATCCACCGCGCCAACCCGGATGGCGGGCACCCGTTCCCCCAAATGCCCTCCAGGAGTCAACAATATGAACAAGACAGAACTTCTAGGTGCTCTGGCGCTATGCGCCTTCAGTTTCCTGGCACATGCCGACGAAGACAGCCTGCGTATCGGTATCGAAGCCGCCTACCCGCCCTTCTCCTTCAAGACACCCGAAGGCAACGTCAGCGGGTTCGACTACGACATCGGCAACGCCTTGTGCGAAGAAATGAAGGTCAAGTGCGAGTGGGTCATTCAGGAGTTCGACGGCATGATCCCGTCGCTCAAAGTGCGCAAGATCGATGCCGTGCTGTCGTCGATGTCGATCACCGAAGACCGGATGAAGTCCGTGGACTTCAGCAAAAAGTACTACCACACGCCTGGCAAGTTCGCGATGAAGGCCGGCAACGTGATCAATGACCCCCTGATCGACCTCAAGGGCAAGAAAGTCGGCGTGCAACGCTCCTCGACTTACGATCGCTTTGCCACCGAGCAACTGGAAAAAGCCGGCGTCGTCGTGGTGCGCTACGGCTCACAGAATGAAGCCTTCCTCGATCTCGCCTCGGGTCGTCTGGACGCCACCCTCGCCGACATCGTCAACACCGATGAGAGCTTCATCAAGACACCCGCCGGCCAGGGCTTCGCACTCACGGGGCCCGACATCAACGACCCGAAGTATTTTGGCCGGGGCGCCGGGATCGCCGTGCGCAAGGGCGACAGTGCCAACGTTGCGCGCCTGAGTGCCGCGATTGACGCCATTCGCGCCAATGGCAAGTACCAGCAAGTGATGACCAGGTACTTCGCGTTCGATATCTACGGCGAGTAGGCCTTACCCCTGCCCCACTGACCCCAGCCCCGGCGCCGGCCCTGCGCCGGCCCTGCGCAGGCACCTGTCGGGGCTTGTCTTGCGCGCCTCGCGGCGCTCGCTTGAGGAACTTCATCATGCTTCACGGCTACGGATCGAGCATTCTCGATGGCGCCTGGCTGACCATAAACCTGGCCCTGACGTCCATGTCCATGGCGATTGCCCTGGGCCTGATCGGCGCGGCCTTTCGCTTGTCACCGCTCAAATGGCTGGCCCTGCTCGGGGAAAGCTACACCACCCTGATTCGCGGCATTCCAGACCTGGTGCTGATCCTGCTGATCTTCTACGGCGGCCAGGATCTGGTGAACCGAATTGCCCTGGCGCTCGGTTACACCCGCTATATCGACATCAACCCCTTTATTGCCGGCGTCTGCACCATGGGCTTCATTTTTGGCGCCTACCTCTCGGAAACCTTTCGTGGCGCCTTCATGGCGATCCCCAAGGGTCAGGCCGAGGCTGGCGTGGCCTATGGCATGGGCGGTGCGCAGGTGTTCTGGCGAATCCTGGTGCCGCAGATGATTCGCTTCGCCATCCCCGGGTTCACCAACAATTGGCTGGTGCTGACCAAATCCACTGCGCTGATCTCCGTGATCGGCTTGCAGGACATGATGTTCAAAGCCAAGAACGCAGCGGATGCCACACACGAGCCATTTACGTTTTTCCTCGCGGTGGCAGCGCTGTACCTGATGCTCACCAGCCTGTCCTTGCTGGTGCTGCGCTATCTGGAAAAACACTACTCGGTCGGCATCAAAGCCGCCGAATTGTGAGGGGGAGCCACCCATGATTCTCGACTACAACCTGATCTGGGAAAACCTGCCGCTGTACTTCAATGGCGCCTTGTTGACCCTCAAAGTCCTGCTCATTTCCCTGGCGCTGGGTCTGGTATTGGCGATGCCACTGGCGCTGATGCGAGTGTCGCGATCGCCGCTGATCAACTTCCCGGCCTGGCTCTATACCTACGTGATTCGCGGCACGCCGATGCTCGTGCAATTGTTCCTGATCTACTACGGCCTGGCGCAGTTCGAAGCGGTGCGCCAAAGCGTGCTCTGGCCTTACCTGTCCAGCGCCACCTTTTGCGCCTGCCTGGCCTTCGCGATCAACACCAGCGCCTATAGCGCCGAGCTGCTGGCCGGCAGTCTGAAAGCCACCCACCCTGGCGAGATCGAAGCCGCCAGGGCCATGGGCATGTCACGCCTGACCCTGTATCGCCGCATTCTCATGCCATCGGCCTTGCGCCGGGCATTGCCGCAATACAGCAACGAAGTGCTGATGATGCTGCAAACCACCAGCCTGGCCTCCATCGTCACCCTCGTCGATATCACCGGGGCCGCGCGCACGGTCAGCTCACGCTTCTATCTACCGTTCGAGGCGTTCATCACCGCCGGCCTCATCTACCTCGCACTGACCTTCATCCTGGTGCGCCTGTTCAAGCTGGCCGAGCGCCGCTGGCTGGCGTACCTGGCACCGCGCAAGCACTAAGGAGCTGCTATGGAGCACATTCAATACCTGTTGCCGTGGAGTGCCTCGGGCACCGAGCGAACGCTGTCACTGTTTCGTTTTGGCAGCGGACCGCGCAAGGCCTACATCCAGGCGTCACTGCATGCCGACGAATTGCCGGGGATGCGCGTTGCCGTCGAGCTCAAGCGCCGTCTTCTGGAACTGGAAACCCAAGGCCGCCTGAGCGGGGTGATCGAGTTGGTGCCCATGGCCAATCCGATCGGTATCGCCCAGATGTTCCAGGCCACCCATCAGGGGCGCTTCGAGTTCTCCAGCGGCAAGAATTTCAATCGCGACTTCCCGGTGTTGGTCGATGCCATTGCGCCACTGCTGGAAGGCCGATTGGGCGACGATGCCGATGCCAACATCGCACTCATCCGCCGCGCCATGATCGATGCCCTGGTCGCCATGCCGGCACCGACCTCGGAACTCGACGGCCTGCGCCGCCTGTTGCTGCAGCATGCCTGTGACGCCGATGTGGTGCTGGACCTGCACTGCGATTTCGAATCGATCATGTTGATGTATGCGATGCCACAAATCTGGCCACGCTTGCAATCACTGGCCGCTCGCCTCGGCGCGGGGGTCACGTTATTGGCCGAAGATGCGGGCGGCAGTGCCTTCGACGAAGCCTGCGCCATTGCATGGTTACGCCTGGCCGAGCTGTTTCCCGAAGCCAATATTCCCCTGGCGTGTGCGGCCACCACCATCGAATTGCGGGGCATGGCAGACACCGAACGCGAGCAATGCCTCGACAGTGCCCAAGCCATTCTCGGGTATCTCGCCGAACAAGGCCTGATCAGCGGTGAATGGCCAGCGGCACCGCCGAGCCATTGCCAGGCCATGCCATTCGCCGGCGCGCAGTACGCCTGTGCGCCCCACCCGGGTGTGGTGAGTTTTCTGCAACCGCTGGGCGCCCGGGTCAAGGTCGGCGATCCGCTATTCGAAGTCATCGACCCGCTGACCGACCGCCATAGCGTGGTGAGCGCCAGCACCGACGGCATTCTCTATGCCCGCGAACGGCTGCGCTTTGCCCAGCCTGGATTGTGGCTGGCCAAGGTTGCAGGCGTTACCCCCATTCGCCAGGGTCGCTTGCTCAGCGACTGACTCCAGAGAGTTCAAACCATGTACAAACTTGAAGTTCGAGACCTGCATAAAAGCTACGGCGCGCATCAGGTGCTCAAGGGCGTTTCCCTGCAGGCACAGGCCGGTGACGTGATCAGCATCATCGGTTCCAGCGGCTCTGGCAAAAGTACGTTCCTGCGCTGCATCAACCTGCTGGAGCAACCCAATGCGGGCAATATCGTACTCAATGGCGAACCGCTCAAGCTGGTGGCCAACAAGCTCGGCGGACTGAAGGCGGCCGAACCCAAACAGTTGCAACGCATGCGTTCGCAACTATCGATGGTGTTTCAGCACTTCAACCTGTGGTCACATATGAGCGCTCTGGAAAACGTCATGGAAGCGCCAGTGCATGTGCTGGGCCTGGGCAAGAAAGAGGCACGGGAAAAGGCCGAGCACTACCTGGACAAAGTCGGTGTGGCGCACCGCATGAACGCCTGGCCGGCGCATATGTCCGGTGGCGAGCAGCAGCGCGTGGCCATTGCCCGCGCATTGGCGATGGAACCGCAAGTGATGCTGTTCGATGAGCCGACGTCGGCCCTCGACCCCGAACTGGTCGGCGAAGTGCTTAAAGTCATGCAGGATCTGGCCCAGGAAGGCCGCACCATGGTGGTGGTGACTCACGAAATGGGCTTTGCCCGCGAGGTTTCGAACCAACTGGTGTTCCTGCACAAGGGCATGGTCGAAGAGCGCGGCGACCCGCGTGAAGTGCTGGTCAACCCGCAGTCCGAACGCCTCCGGCAGTTTCTGGCCGGGAGCCTGAAGTAACGCCGCCCCCCACCCATGCACTGCTCGGCGCTGCCCAGACAAGGTTGGCTTCGGATACACTCCGGCCAACCTTGTCAGGGCATCAGGCACAGCCCTTCTCTCACCTTCAGGAAATGTTGAGCCGGATATGCCCACCCCATCGAAAGACACCACTGTCTATGCCGCGCCGGTCATGCGCAAACTGACGGAAATCGTTTCCGATCTGCCGCCGTCACTGCGCAAGGTCGCGGACTTTATCCTGCGTCACCCGCTCAAGGCCGCGACGCTGACCATCGAGGAGATGGCGCACGAAACATTGACCTCACCCGCCGCCGTCAACCGTCTGGCCAAAGCCCTGGACCTCGGTGGCTACAGCGGCATGAAGGCCGAGCTGGTCGCAACGTTGCAGCAGATGGTGTCGCCGGTCGACAAGCTGCGCAACGAACTTGCCCATCGCCCCGGCGGCGCGTTTGGCCTGCATGAACAACTGCAGAGCGCCAGCAGCAACCTGGCCACTGCGGCGAGCAACAACCACGCCGACACCTTCGAAGCATTCGTCACTCGCCTGATCAAAGCGCGCAAAATCTACATCCTGGGCTTTGGCAACAGTGTCTACTTCGCCGGCCTCGCCGCGTCGACCCTGATGCCCTTCTGTGCGGACGCCACTGCCATCAGCATGGAGGGCGGCAACGAAAACGCCGCTTACCGTCTGGCCGCGATCACCGACCAGGACGTGCTGCTGGCGATCGCCCTGCCGCGCTACTCCCTCGACACCCTGCAACTGGCACGCTTCGCCAATGAACGCGGCGCATCGGTGCTGGCAATTACCGACTCACCCGCCTCGCCGCTCACCGGCATTGCCCAGCACACGCTGTTTGCGCCTTGCGATCACCCGGTGCTTACCAGTTCCAACATCGCCGTACTGGCCTTGATCGAAGGCTTGGTCGCCGGCGTGATGGCGCGCAATAAAGAAGCGGTCAAACTGGCAACCGAACTGACTGAAAGCGTGATGTCGTACCTGCACATCCCTGCCAGCGGCAAACCTGCGAAAAAGTGAGTACCTGGCGCCACTGGCAGCATCAGGCCAGGGGCTTGACGAACATCAAACTGCACTGCGCATTGGTCAACACCTGCTCAGCAGTGCTGCCCAGGAACATGTCGCCCCCGCGGTGATGATACGCAGTGCCCAAGACCAACAAGTCAAAAGCATTGTGTTGCGCAAATTGCCTGATCACTTTGTGGGGTAGACCGGTCAGAAGATGCCGTCGTTCTTCTTCTATGCCATAACGATCGGCAAGCGCCTCGAAGGCCTCCTCCTGGGCATCGATGACCGCTTCTTTCAAGCTACCGCCCAGGCTCAATGTCGGTACGCTCATTTTCGTATCGCCTACCACCGCCCAGCTGTTGACACTAAGCACATGCAAGGCGGCACCCGATGACGCCGCCAGTGTCGAGGCTACGTCGACAATCCGGTCGTTCAGCCCTTGGCTCAGCTCCTCCAGATGAGACAAATCCATGGCGGCGAGAATCTTCAAGGGTGTGGAGTTCTTGCCCTCGGCCACCAGGTGCAGGTGGGCAGGACAATCACGCAGTAACAGCAAGTCCACGGGCTGGTGGAACGCACGGCCGAGTGCCGATACATAGTGGAAGTCCTTGATGACCAGATCCGGGTGGAAGTCATTCACATACTCAAGCACATGAGCCGGGCTCGATTTGCTCCAGACCACTTCCGTGGTCACCTGCAGTCCCACGCACTTTTGAATTCGGCCTTGCTGCTCCAGCCATTGGCGATGCACTTGCAAATAGCCTTC
Organism: Pseudomonas sp. S2_F07; assembly: GCF_054668325.1. Taxonomy (NCBI): domain Bacteria; kingdom Pseudomonadati; phylum Pseudomonadota; class Gammaproteobacteria; order Pseudomonadales; family Pseudomonadaceae; genus Pseudomonas; species Pseudomonas sp. S2_F07. The sequence continues at coordinate 106,026 of NZ_CP162758.1, read as the reverse complement.
TCGTGCCTGGGCCATCGCTTGATGGTCAAACAAACCGGCCAACGCCAGCGCCGGGACATAATCGAACGCCACGATGTGCAAACATGCGCCCGTTGCACAAGCCAATGCATGAGCTCGCTCAAATGCCGGAGTACGGACCATTTCCGCGGGTGCGATCAACAAGATTCGCTTAAGTTTAAGCATCATATACCTCGTACTTGCAGCACCTCACGGTCACGACTGCAATCCCGGCTCCTGTCGGACTGCATGCCATCTCTCAATACTTGCCGGGTGCTTTATCGGCGGACTCCAGGCGGGCATCGACTTCCTGCGCGTGTCCTGTTGATCGAGTATCTGGCGTGAGAACCTGTACTCCTCTGATATTTGTCAAACATGAGTGCGCTTTCCTTTGGCGCACAGATAACTTGCCATCGACAGAAGGATTGTTGATAAAGCTCAAAGCTTTTTTGTTGCGCTGGCGTAGAACACACTATGCGGGCACTCACGGTCCGTCGTGGACAACCAGTCAGAACGAGGTACTGCCATGCTGGCAGTTACATTGATCAATACGTTGGTGGTCATCATAGTCGTCGTCATTCACTACGAATGCCTGTTGCGTCTGAACGACTGGCTTCCCCGACTCAACCTTTGGAGTCGTTTCAGAATTGTGGTGGGCGTGTTCGGTGCCCTGGTGGCCCATGCACTCGAGGTCTGGTGTTTTGCGCTGGTTTATTACCTGATGGTCCACTCTGAAAAGTGGGGCAGTTTGCAGGGAAATTTCGACGGTTCACTGATGGACTGCGTGTACTTTTCCTTCACCACTTACACGACAATCGGTTTTGGCGATATCTCGCCGGTGGGCAATCTCAAATACCTGACGGGGCTGCAAGCGCTGACGGGGCTTGTTCTGATTACCTGGACGGCTTCGTTTCTGTTTCTCGAAATGCAGAAATACTGGAAAAGCAGCAGATAAATCGCCTTGAGCAGCAGGTCGCCCTTGAGTATCACCCGCAGTACAAAAGTGATTCCCAATTACTCATTCAGTCGCGCCAATGTCCGAGAAAAATCAGCCTCGGCCCCCATGGAGTCTAAGCTCTACGCATCAATACCGGACATACCAGAACATGTCTGAAATCAAACTGTCGGCCGTCCATTCTCTCAAGACGGCCTGTTCAAACTGTAGCGTAATGGAGCTATGCCTGCCCCTTGGCCTGACCGGTCAGGAGGTCGCGCGCCTGGACACACTGATCGTTCAAAGGGTCAAGGTTAAAAAAGGCGCCACACTCTACCGGGCCGGCGACCCGCTGCGTTCGCTGTTTGCCGTTCGTATTGGTTCATTCAAGACCAGTGTGCTTTCAATCGATGGTCGCGAGCAGACCACCGGATTCCATATGCCCGGTGAGATGCTCGGCCTGGACGCTATCAGTAACGAGTTGCACGCTTGCAGTGCTTTTGCCCTGGAGGACAGTGAAGTCTGTCCTGTCCACTTCTCTCAACTGGAGAAACTCGCCCAGGAATTGCCTTCACTGCAGCACAGCCTGAACAAAATCCTCAGCCGTGAAATCGTGCGTGATCATGACATGTTGATGATGCTGGGCAACATGAACTCGGATGAGCGCCTGGCGGCGTTCCTGCTGAATCTGTCCCAGCGCTTGAGCTTGCGAGGTTATTCATCGAGCAACTTTGTGCTGAAAATGCGCCGTGAGGAAATTGGTTCTTACCTGGGCCTGCGACTGGAAACCATTTGCCGGGGGATTGCACATCTGCGCGATCAAGGACTGGTGGAGGTGTCCGGTCGAGACGTCAGGATTCATGATATGGAAGGGCTTAAACAGCTGATTGCAGGCTGTAATCGCCCTCCCCTGCGCTAGGTGCTGCCAATCGGCGCTTGACGAACATGAGGCTCACTGCCTGACAGCCAGAATGCTACCTGGTACAGAGTACAGCGCCCGTTCCGTGTTACTGCCAATCAACTGGTCGATTCCGACCCGATGCACAGTGCCCATCACCACTACATCCGCCAGATACGCCTCGACAAACTCTCGAATGGCCGGCACCGGCGGGCCCATGACGAAATGCCGACGCTCCGGTGGCACGTTGTAGCGATCCGCCAGATTGACAAACGCCAGGTGCAAGGACGAACGCAGATCCTCGATGAAGTCCCCGGCCCATCCACCACTGACCAGCGGTGCATCACCATTGAAAGCCGGCGACAAGTCATAGGCGTAAAGCAGATGCAAGGGGGCATCACATTGCAGGGCCAACGCATTGGCGGTCTGGATGATGGTGTCGTTCAGGCCGCTGATTTGCGTTGAAGGATCGAACGGATCCACTGCCGCTACAACACGGTGCGGCAAGCCGTAGCGGGCCTGGTTCACCAGGAGCACGGGGATCGGGCATTCGCGCAGCAGGTGGCAATCGAGCGGGGTGATGAATACTCGCTTGAGCATTGGCTCCAGAGTCACATCCTTGATCAACAGATCGGGATCGAGGTCGGCGACAGTCTTCAGAATGTCCAGCAACGGGTGGGTCGTGAAAACCACATCGACCGTCACTTGCAGCCCCTGGTCGCTCAACCGTTCAACTTCATCGGCCACCCAACGGCGATAGCGCCGCAAATAACGTTGCTGCCCTGCATCGTCGGTTTTCTCCTCCCACAAATGCACCATCGGCACCGGCTCGACAAAAGCCCGCACGTCGAGTGCGGCACCGCTGGCCCTGGCCAGTGCGACGGCACGCAACGTGGCAGGGGACTGGTGCAGGGTTTGATCGGCGATCAGCAGTAAACGTTGATATTGCCCCATCACACACCTCGGCTCAGCTCCGGTCTTGAAGTACCGGCAATGCTCAAGACTGCGTCCGAACCCTCACCCCCTGCTTGATTTTAATCAAACACAAGCGAATGAACACCGCCATGACAGGTTCCTGATCCAGATCAGATAAAAGCACGGCCACCGGCGTAAAAAAGACCTGAGCCGCACGCTTGCATCAATCCAGATGGACTCGGTGGACGCCTCCAGCAATGCGCCGATGCGCGAACTGGCCCGATACCTGGGTTTCGACACACACACAATGATCCGGATGACAGTCAGCAGGTCATTCACCGGCTTTACCTGTAAAAAGTTGCCCCGCGAGAGTCTGGCCAACAGCTTGTCGCGGGGCGAATGATCTTCAGGACTGCAGCATCCTGCCCGGTTTGATTGCCAGCACGCTGCAAGGTGCCCGATGCAGGAGTTGCTCAGCGGTACTTCCCGGCAGCTTGCTCAACCCTTTGTGCTGCACGGTCCCCATCACAATGACGTCCGTGTGGTGCCCGGTGGCAAATTCGCAAATACTCGGGATCGGCGCACCTTCAATGAAATGGCGACACGCCGGTGGCACCCCGTGGCGCTCGGCTAAAGCTGAAAACGCTTCGCGCTCAGCCGTTCCCAGGGCTTCATAAATCCCGGTGGCCAGAGGCAACGCGCCAAAGCCCATATCCTGGACATACGCGGCCGTCCAGTCATACACGTGCGCCAGCTCAAGCCGGGCCTCGCAGACTGACGCCAGTTTCTTCGCGGCAGCGACAATCCGATCGTTGAACACCAGGTCCTGCTCTTCGCTGCGCAATACATCGACGATGACCAAAATGTTGTGCGGCTGCGGGTTGCGGTCGTCAGTCACCAGATGCACCGGCACCGGACAATCGCGCAGCAATTGCCAGTCCAGCGCCGAGAAGAACACCCGTTTCAAGGCAGACTCCTGTTGAGCACCCTTGATGATCAGCGCCAAGGGCATCTCGCTGACAAAATGCACGATCTCTGCATAAGGAGCCTGTACCCACGCGACCTCACTGGTGACCTTCACGCCGTGCATGCTCAACCTTTCAGCTTGCTGCACAAGCCACTGTCGATGGGCTTGAAGGTAGCCCTCCCTGGCCGCGCTTATTTGTTCGGGGGCGAACAGACCGGCTACCGCCAGGGCCTGAAAATAATCGAATGCCACGATATGCAGGGGCAATTGCATGGCGCGAGCCAACGCGCCGGCGCGATCGAATGCCGGTGTCTGGGTCATGGTCGGGGGGGCGATCAACAGTACATGCTGAGCATTAGACATAGGACACCTCGGTACCCGGGTATATGGACAGGCGTGGTCGGTATCGTCACTCCACGAGGTCGAAACGAACCTCCTGTTCCCGGGCCGGGACAGTTCGACAGCTTGCCGCCGAGCGGACAGTCACTGGCCAGACATGAGGTGCCTCGATACGTGCCTTGAGTTGGCCGACAAAGCTACTGGCAGCTTCCTGGCTATTGAAATTGACTTCCAGGGCATCCAGGTGCACGACCCAGCAATGGGGAACCCGTTGCTCGGTAATATCAATGTTCATCGTCAACCTCCGTTAAAGCTGGAGACATGCTTTAACTTCAAAGTGTAATTGCGACCTTCATGACCCTGCTCCCGAGACTGCACCGGGCTGGCAGGCGAAGGTTTGACAATGGTCAACAAATCCGTGTTTGGACCTGCCGTGCCCACCGCACGTCGGGAGCGTATTCCGGTCAAGCGACTGCTTGATAAAGATCAAACTCATCTCTGTGCGTCGTCTCAAGATCCAGGCAAGGTGTTCCTGCCTGAATGCAGCCTCTCAAATGAGCAGACGCAATCGCCACGGGAGATTTGTCATGTCCGAGCCATCAAGATTCATGCTGGTCGTCTCACCGCTCATGAAAAACAGCCCGGCCTTCGACCGGGCTGCCGCCCTGGCCAAGGCCTCGGGAGCTGCACTGCACATCGTTGCGTTTGATTACCTGGAAGGCCTGGTGACCGCGGGTCTGGTGAACGAGCAGGCGCGCGAAGAAATCCGTTTGGGCTATGTCGAACGCCACCAGCAATGGCTCGAAGAACAGGCCCGGCCGTTACGCAAGATCGGCGTGCACGTCACGACCGAAGTGGTCTGGGTCAATAACCCGTTGCAGGAAATCCTGATTCATCTTGAAGAGGCCAAAATGGCTGTTCTGATCAAGGAACTGGAACACGAGTCGCTGCTGTCGCGGCTGATGTTCACCCCCCTCGATATTCATCTGCTACGCGAGTGCCCGGTGCCTCTGCATTTTGTCAGCCAGATGCATCACGCACTGCCGCGCAGGATCGTTGCCGCCGTCGACCCTTTCCATCGTGATGGCCAGTACGAAGGTTTCAACGACAGGATTTTGCGCGAAGCGTCGAAACTGGCGAGCACCTGCAACGCCCAACTCGATGTCGTCTATGCCCATGACCTGTCTTCGATCAGTGCCGACGAATTTGGCTTTAGCAATGGCTCGGCGTTTTTCTCTTCAAGCAAAGCCAAGACCCTGTTCGACATGCAGGGCGAGGCCTTCGGCGAGTTGGCCGAGCGCAACGGCATCCCGCCGCAGAACCAGCACATGATCATGGGCGACCCGGCCAGGGTGCTGTGCAGCTTCGCCGATGCCTATGACATCGACGTGATTGTCATGGGCCGCGTGGGGCATCGCGCGATGGAGCGTTTGATCGGCAGTACCGTGGAACACCTGCTTTACAAAATGCCGTGCAGCATCTGGGTGGTTTCCCCCGAAGAACTCGAGGGATGACACCCCGGGAAATAAAGGCGATGGGAGAACGAGTATTAAGTGCGCCGCCCCGGCACGACCCTCAGGCTAGAGTCTGGCTTGCGCACTCAGCGCCGCAACGCCCCTGGTCTTGCGGAAGAAAACACCGTAGACAATCGACAGCACCAGCAGGAACGGCACGCCGAACACCAGGGTCATCTTGAAGGCTTCAGTGAAGTAGGTCGTGATCATCACGGCCCCCATCAGCACCAGCCCCAGCAATGTGCTGTAGGGAAACAGGCGCATGCGGAACGACAGTTTGCGGTTGCCGTTGCGTTCGTGAAAACGACGGAAACAGAAGTGTGTGAGGAAGATCATGAACCAGGTAAAGATCGCGCCGAACATCGAGATCGCCATCATCAAGGTGAACGAACTTTCCGGGTACAGGATGTTGAGCAAGGTCGCCAGGGCGATACCCGAACTGGAGAGCAACAGCGCGTTCAGCGGGATCCCGGTCTTGCTCAATACCCCCATGGATTTTGGCGCGTAGCCGGCGCGGGACAGGCTGAACATCATGCGCGTGGTGATGTACAACTGGCTGTTCATCGCTGACAACGCCGCAATCAGGATCACGAAATTCATCACGCCGGTGGCGCCGGGAATGCCGATGGCTTGCATCACCGTGACGAACGGACTCTGGGCATGGCCAGCCTGGACCCAAGGCACGATCGCCAGCATCAACGCCAGGGTCAGCAGGTAGAACACCACCAGGCGCACGATAGTCCCGCGGAAGGCTTTCTTCACCGCTTGTTCCGGGTCTTTTGCCTCACCGGCCGCCACCGCGATCATCTCCACGCTCAGGTAGCTGAAGATCGACACGATCACCGCGATCCACATCCCTTGCAGACCATTGGGGAAAAAGCCGCCGTGAGCCGTGTAATTGTGCACGCCGTATTGCGGATTGCCGGAACCGAACACCACGTACACCGCCAGGATGATGAAACCGACAATCGCGCCGATCTTGATGGTCGAGAACCAGTACTCGAAGGTGCCGAAGGTCTTCACGCTGATGGCATTGAGCACGATCAGCACGCTGGAGAACGAGACGATCCATATCCACTCCGGCACGTTGGCGAACCAGTACTTCATGTACATCGCCACCGCCGTCACTTCCGTGCCCACCGCCAGCACAATCGCCGCCCAGTAGGCATAGCGCACCAGGAACCCGGCCAGCGGGCTGACATAAAATTCGGCGTAGGCACCGAACGAACCCGAGGTCGAATGGGCCACGGTCATTTCCGCCAGGCAGCCCATCAGCAGCAAGGTGATGATTGCGCCGATGGCATAGCTGAGCAATACGCTCGGCCCGGCATAGCCGATGGCATAGGCGCTGCCCATGAACAGCCCGGTGCCGATTGCACCGCCAATGGCGATCATGCTCATTTGCCCCGACGTCAACTGACGCCGCAGGCCGTGTTCACGCTTGGATATCGTTTCGAAACCGGAGTTATCGGTCATTTTTATGTCCTCTGGATTTTGTCTTTCTTGAAGAGCACGTCGTGGGTTTAACAGTGGGGATCAGCCACGCACAGCAGGACACGGATCAGAAAATACTCAGTGGATACTCGATGATCACCCGGACTTCGTTGTTGTCCGTGGTATCGGCGCGGGCGACCTGCGCGGTGGAACGCACACTGGCCTGACGCACGCGGATTGAAAGGTCCCGGGCCTTGCCCGACTGCACGACATAGCGCGCCTCGATGTCGCGCTCCCAGCGCTTGCCGTCATCGCCGTATCGTCCGTAGGCGCCATTGGGGCCACCGTCATAATGGCTGTCATCGATGTGGTCACCACTGACGTAGCGGGACATGAAGCTCAGGCCCGGCACCCCGAAAGGCGCCATGTCCAGGTCATAACGCAGTTGCCAGGAGCGTTCGTTGGGGGCGTTGAAGTCGAGGACCTGAATCGAGTTGGCGAGGAAAATCGAGGTACCCGGTTGCTGATCGAACCCCAGGTAATCGAACGGCTCGTCGCCATCGACCCGCTGGTACGCCAAGGTCAACCGATGGGCACCGAACCTGTACGCGGTGGACAGCGACCAGGTGGTGTTGTCGATCCTGCCGGCCAGGCTCTGGCCGCTGTCGTTGGTGCGGTAGATGTTGAAATCCAGGTTCAGCGACTGGCCTTCACCAAGGGCATGGGTGTAGTTGGCGTTGCCGTAGTACTGGCGCCAGATGTCGGTGAACTGTGAACCGTAGAGGCTGACACTCAGTTGATCGCTCAGGGCGTAGCTGCCGCCCAGATAATCGACACTGCGGGTTTCCACGCCGGCGTACAGCGCTTTGAGCGCGCCATTGGCATTGGTCGAATTACTGTCGTTGCCGGCGGTGAAATGACCGATGTCCAGTTGCAACGCCTTGAGTTCATTGCTGGTCAGTTGAAAGCCGGTGGCACTGCTGGTGAACAGTCGCGCATTGCCGGTGCCGAACACCGGGTTGAGCGGGGTCAGGTTGCCGTACTTGAGTTCGGTCCGGGAAATCCGCGCCTTCACCGCGCCACCCGCTTCGGAGTACTCATCCTCGGGGCGACCATCGGCATCGACCGGCAGTAAACCCGTACCCGTGCGTCCCTTGCCACTGTCGAGCTTGAGGCCCAACTGCGCGTAGGCATCGACCCCGAAACCCACCGTTCCCTGGGTGTAGCCGGAGCGGTAATCGAGCATGATCCCGTGGGCCCACTCATCCCGATAATTCTGCCCGCCCGGGTTGTTGAGGTTATTGCGGTAGAAATAGAAGTTACGGTTAGTCAGGGTCAGGCTGCTGTCTTCGACAAATCCGTTGTCGGAGGCGGCACAGGCCATTTGGCCAAGGCAACTGGAGATGGCGAGCGGCAAGGCGGGCCAGAGGGACAGTTTCATTCTGCGTGCTCCTTATTATTGTGATTGCAGAACTGGTTATTGCCGGCGGCCGAAGCCCTGCCGCCGAGAAACTCCTGCGGCAGGAATCGGATGTCGGAGGGTTCAGGTCACGCTGTGGCGAACCTGGAATTGCGCTTGTGACCAAGTGTTCCGGTCGAGGATCTCGCCGAGGATTTGTACCGCGTCCCAGACTTCGGTGAAGGTCGTGTACAGCGGGGTGAAACCGAAACGCATGATGCGCGGTTCACGGTAGTCACCAATCACGCCCCGCTCGATCAGGGCCTGGATCACCGCATAACCTTGCGGATGTTCGAAGCTGACGTGGCTGCCGCGCCTGGCGTGCTCACGGGGTGTGATCAACTTCAGTTCGTGGGCCGCGCAACGCTGCTCGACCAATTCGATGAACAGGTCCGTCAGGGCCAGGGATTTGCGGCGCAAGCTGGCCATGTCGGTCTGGGCGAACACATCCAGGCCGCACTCGACCATCGCCAATGAGGTAATCGGCTGGGTGCCGCACAGGTAGCGGGCGATACCGCTGCTCGGCTCGTAATGCGACTCCATGGCGAACTGCCGTGAATGGCCGAACCAGCCGGACAACGGCTGCGGCACCAGATCGCACAACGGCGGCGAAACCCAGACAAAGGCCTGGGAGCCCGGCCCGCCATTGAGGTACTTGTAGGTGCAGCCGATGGCGTAGTCGGCACCCGCCTGGTGCAGATCAACCGGCACCGCGCCAGCGGAATGGGCCAGGTCCCAGATGGCCAGCGCACCACATTCGTGGGTCAGCGCGGTCAGGGCCTGCATGTCGTGCATATAGCCGGTCTTGTAATTGACGTGGGTGAGCATGACCACCGCCGTGTTCTGGTCAATCGCATGCGGCAACGCTTCAGGACTGTCGACCAGGCGCAGGGTGTAACCCTGTTGCAGCATCTGCGCGAGGCCTTCGGCGATGTACAGGTCGGTGGGGAAGTTGCTCGATTCGCTGACGATCACTCGCCGCTGCGGCGACCTGGTGGCCTGTACGCGCAAGGCAGCGCTCAGCACTTTGAACAGGTTGATCGAGGTGGTATCGGTCACCACCACTTCACCCTCCCCCGCGCCGATCAGACCCGCCAGGCGATTGCCCAAACGCTCGGATAGCTCGCGCCAGCCGGCGCTGTTCCAGCTGCGAATCAAGCCATTGCCCCATTCCTCGGCGACCACCGCTTGCGCCCGCGCCAATGCAGCGACCGGCCGCGCGCCCAGGGAGTTGCCATCGAGATAAATAACGCCCTCGGGGAGCGCAAACTGCTGGCGCAGGGGTGCCAGAGCGTCCTGGGCATCAAGCGCCAGGCAACTGTTTCTTGTCGTCATCGAGTGTCCTGTTTTTTGTTATGCGACGCCATCCGGGCAGGTTGCAGCAGCCGGTTCAGGCGCCCTGAATAAAGGCGATTCGCCTGATATTGATCAGTAAACACTCGAAATCTGTGGGAGCGAGCTTGCTCGCGATGGGGGCTTAATGTTCAACATCAATGTTGACTGACCCGACGCAATCGTCGGATCGCCGCCCGGAGCAAGCTCGCTCCCACAAGGACTGCAGTGTTCAAACGCCTAACTGACCGGCACCAGGCAATTCACTTGCCTTTCGGTGGAGAGATAATGAACGAACCTTTGAAGAATTTTCGTGCAAAGTAACCGACCATGTAGTAATTATTTCGCAGAATATTCGAATCTAAAGCCAATAAACGCGGATTTATTCAAACCATGAATCTCGACTCGACAGACCTGCGGATCCTGCATCAATTGCAACAGGATGGCCGTATCAGCAATCAGGAACTGGCAGAGAAAGTCGCCCTGTCACCCTCGGCTTGCCTGCGACGTTTACGCCTGCTGGAAAGCGAGGGAATCATCACCGGCTATCGCGCGGTGCTGAATGCCGAGCGGCTGGGCATTGAGCTGGAAGCGATCGTCCATGTGTCGTTGCGACAGGACGTGGAGGACTGGCACGAGACCTTCATCAAGAAGGTTCAGCAGTGGCCGGAGGTGGTCACCGCGTATGTCATCACCGGGGCGAGCAACTATGTGTTGCGGGTCCAGGCCCGCAACCTCAAGCACTTCTCGGATTTCATCGTCAATCACCTCAACCGCACCGCCGGCGTCACCGACATACGTTCGGAAATCGTCCTGCAAAAAATCAAGGAGCGCGAGCAGTTGCTTGATCTGGTGTTACGCAAGTAAGGCCGGGGCGGCCCGTCAAAGTCCCTGCTGGCGTCGGGCTTCGTTGCGTTGCAAGGTCATGCTCGGGGTTTCGTCGAACAGCTTGCGGTACTCGGTGGAAAAACGCCCCAGGTGCATGAAGCCCCAGCCCATGGCGATCCCGGAAATACTACGCACCGTGCCGTGCTCGAGGATCTCCTGGCGCACGGCGTTCAAGCGATACTTTTTCAGGTAGGCCATCGGCGACAGGGCGAAGTATTTCTTGAACGCGTCGAACAACTTGAAGCGCGAAACGCCGGCCGCGGCTTCGATGTCCTCCAGATGCAACGCTTCCCGGGCGTTGTCGTGGATGTATTGCCGGGCCCTGACCAGGTAGTGCGGCAACTTCACACCCAGCGCGTCCCGCAGTTCCTGCGAATAGTTGTTCGGCTGGGCGAGGATCAAGCCTTTGATCAGCGAGCTTTCAATGTCCCGGGTGAAGGCCACCTGCTCGAAGAGTTCACTGCTGCGCTCCATCTCGTCGATGAAATAGCGCGCCATGCGCCACCACGACGCCGACGGCCCATCGATCGCATCCATCACCGGCTCGAAGCGCAGCGGCGCATCCAGGGGCCGTTGCAACATCCCCTCCAGCGCCTCGCTCATCGCCACTCGGGTAATCACCACCTGGACCTTGCGACAGTCACCGGAAATCGCCAGCAGCTGGTTTTCATTGGGGGAAATGATGACCCCTTGATCGCGGTCCGACCTGACCACGCTGCCATCCTTGCTCAGCTCCTGTTCGCCCACCAGCGGCAAGCTCAGGCTGTAGCTGCGAAAGTGCTCGGCGTCCTCGATATCGATGGTGACATCGGTACCGTATTCGATGGTGCCCAGGGTGGTGGCCATCGACTTGAACATGTTGGCGTTGTGATGAAAGCGGATCCGCTCGGGGTTCGCGCTCACCAGCCGATGGGGTCCGCAGATACCGGACATCCAGCTTCTGGCGGCCTCCAGGTCATCACTGTCGACACGAATGTCGCGAAATTGCGGATCGACGTTGTTGCTCATCAAGGTGCACTCAAGGTTTTTTTTCAGCGCGCTCTGACGGCGCGTATACGGTTTGCAAAGGCAAGTTCCAAGCCACTAGAAGACGGCGCTGACCCAGTGGATAGCAATCGCCAATTAAGTGGATAACACGACTATCAAATCGCATTCGCGGCCTCGCAAAACAGTACCTGATTGCTGCAGACAGGTGCAGCCGTTTATCACTTGGTGCGTGGTTTGGGTAGTTGCTGCCCAGCCCATCACACGCTGTTGTTACCCGGCGCGCGCGCGATCGCCAGCATCGCAGCCTGCGGCAGCTCCTACAATTACACGCGTCCGATGTAGGAGCTGCCGAAGGCTGCGATCTTTTGGGAACCCACCAATTTTACGGACTGCCTTCGCCCACAAAGCGGATAGACCCAGGCACACCCCACTCCCTCTAATGACGTACCGATTAGCCCCAATAAAAACAGGTACACCTCATGAGTGGCGAAAGAAACGTCGAGCAATGGAAAACGTTCATCGAAAGCTGCCTGGACTTCCGCCCCGTAGAAGGCGTATTCCGCATCGCCCGGGACATGTTCACCGAGCCGCAGTTGTTCGATCTGGAAATGGAGATGATCTTCGAGAAGAACTGGATCTACGCCTGCCACGAAAGCGAGCTGGCCAACAACCACGACTTCGTGACCCTGCGCGCCGGCCGCCAGCCGATGATCATCACCCGCGACGGTGACGGTCAGCTCAATGCACTGATCAACGCCTGCCAGCATCGCGGCACGACGCTGACCCGCGTCGGCAAGGGCAACCAGTCGACCTTCACCTGCCCCTTCCATGCCTGGTGCTACAAAAGCGATGGCCGCCTGGTCAAGGTCAAGGCGCCGGGCGAGTACCCGGAAGGCTTCGACAAAGCTACCCGCGGCCTGAAAAAGGCGCGTATCCAGAGCTACAAGGGATTCGTCTTCATCAGCCTTGATGTGCAGGCCGACAACAGCCTGGAAGACTTCCTCGGCGATGCCAAAGTGTTCTTTGACATGATGGTCGCCCAGTCGCCGACCGGTGAGCTGGAAGTGCTGCCCGGCAAGTCGGCGTACACCTACGACGGCAACTGGAAACTGCAGAACGAAAACGGCCTCGACGGTTATCACGTCAGCACAGTGCACTACAACTACGTGGCCACGGTGCAGCATCGCCAGCAGGTCAACAGCGAGAACGGCACCGCCGCCAGCGGCACCCTCGACTACAGCAAGCTCGGCGCCGGCGACGCCAATACCGATGATGGCTGGTTCGCGTTCGATAACGGACACAGCCTGCTGTTCAGCGACATGCCAAACCCGTCGGTACGCTCCGGCTACGCGACCATCATGCCGCGACTGATCGAAGAACACGGCCAGCAAAAGGCCGAGTGGATGATGCATCGCCTGCGCAACCTGAACATCTATCCGAGCCTGTTTTTCCTCGATCAGATCAGCTCGCAATTGCGCATCATCCGCCCGGTGGCGTGGAACAAGACCGAAATCATCAGCCAGTGCCTGGGGGTCAAGAACGAGTCGGACGCCGACCGCGAAAACCGCATTCGCCAGTTCGAGGATTTCTTCAACGTCTCGGGCCTGGGCACACCGGATGACCTGGTGGAGTTCCGTGAAGCCCAGCGTGGTTTCCAGGCACGCCTGGAGCGCTGGAGCGACATATCCCGCGGCAGTCACCGCTGGGCCAGCGGCGCCACGCCCAACAGCGAGGCGATCGGCATTGCCCCGGCCATGACCGGCACCGAATTCACCCACGAAGGGCTGTACGTCAACCAGCACAGCAACTGGCAGAAATTCCTGCTGGACGGTCTGGACGCCAAATCCCTGAAACTCCGTGAGGTGCAATGATGAATGCGCAATTGCAGTACCAGATCGAACAGTTTTTCTATCGTAAATCCGAACTGTGCGACGCCCAGGACTGGGATGCCTACCTCCAGCTGTTCGCCGGGCACAGCGAGTTCCACTTGCCGCAATGGGACTCCGAACACGTCTACACCCGTGACCCCAAGCGCGAAATGTCGCTGATCTACTACCCCAACCGTTCAGGCCTGGAAGACCGTGTGTTCCGCCTGCGTACGGGCAAGTCCGCGTCCTCGACGCCGATGCCGCGCACCCTGCATCAGATCAGCAACGTGCGAATCGGCGAGCTTGCAAATGGCGAGCTGGAGGTGCGCCTGAACTGGCATACGCTGTACTACCGCCTGGCCACGGCCGAGCAGTTTTTCGGCCGCGCGACCTATCACCTCAAGCCCCACGCCGATAGCTGGCTGATCACCCGCAAGCATGTGTTGCTGCTCAACGACACCATCAACTCGGTACTCGACTTCTACCACCTGTGAATCCAAGGAGACCGGGGCATGAACCATAAGGTCGCGTTCAGCTTTGCCGACGGCAAAACGCTGTTCTTTCCCGTACAACCCAACGAAATCCTGCTCGACGCTGCCTTGCGCAATGGCATCAACATTCCTCTGGATTGCCGCGAAGGTGTCTGCGGAACCTGCCAGGGGCGATGCGAATCAGGCGATTACAGCCAGGACTATGTGGATGAGGAAGCCCTCTCCAGCCAGGACCTGCAACAACGCAAAATGCTCACCTGCCAGACACGGGTCAAATCCGACGCGGCGTTCTACTTCGACTTCGCGTCCAGCCTGTGCAACGCCGCCGGCCCCGATCAACTCAGGGCAACAGTCACCAATGTCAAACAGGTCTCGGCCAGCACGGCGATCCTGCATCTGAACCTGGGCAATGCGGGGCAATCGCTGGATTACCTGCCCGGACAGTACGCCCGGCTGTTGATTCCGGGAACCGAAAACAAGCGCTCCTACTCGTTCGCCAATCGGCCGAGCGCCAGCAATGAGCTGCAGTTTCTGATTCGCCTGCTTCCCGATGGCGTAATGAGCAACTACATCCGCGAACGCTGCCAGGTGGGGGACGAAATTGCCCTGGAGGCACCGCTGGGGGCGTTTTATCTGCGACACGTCGCCAGGCCGTTGATCCTGGTGGCCGGTGGCACCGGTCTTTCGGCATTGCTGGGCATGCTCGACGAACTCGCCGAACGCGGCTGCGAGCAACCCGTGCACTTGTACTACGGCGTGCGCGATGCGGCCGATTTGTGCGAACAGGCGCGTATCCAGGCGTATGAACAACGCATCCCTGGGTTTCGCTACACCGAGGTGGTCAGCGAACCGTCGCCGCACTGGACCGGCAAGCGCGGATACATTGCCGAACACTTCGACGTCGCGGAACTGCGCGATGGCCAGGTCGATATGTACGTCTGTGGGCCGCCGCCGATGGTGGAGTCGATCAAGACCTGGCTGCTGGCACAGGCACTGGACAACGTGCAGCTGTACTACGAGAAATTCACCGAGAGTAATGCCTGACACCGCTCACCCGAAGGGGGCGCCAGGCTGGCGCCCCCTTCAGATCTGATGAATGGGTTGTGAAGTACTCAACGGCCGCAAAATCGCCCTGACCGGACTGGCATCCAGATGAGCGAACCGCAGCGGCAAGGCGATCAGTTCATAATCGCCCTCCGGGACCTCGTCCAGCACGATGCCTTCCAGGATCGCCATGTGATGGCGGGCCACGGCGCCGTGGGAGTCCATGGTCCTGGATTGCTGCGGGTCCAGTGACGGCGTATCGATGCCGATCAAGCGCACGCCAAGGCTCGCCAGCAGGTCGATGGTTTCCTTGGCAACCGCCGTGAAATTCGAATCCCAGGTCGTCAGCGGTGCCTGTCGATAGGTTCGCAGCAGCACACGCTCGGGCACATTGTGCAAACGCCCTTCCAGTTGCCCCGGCTGCACCAGCTCGCCGCTGTCCAGACAATGCAAAACACGGCAAGGGCCGATATAGACGTCCAACCCGACCTCGCCAATCGCCGCGCCGTCGGCGCTGTAATGCAGCGGTGCATCGACGTGGGCGCCGGTATGGGGCGACAGGGTGATGCGTCCGACATTCACCGGACACTCGGGACCGTAGGTCCAGACACGCTCCTCCTGGAAGGGCGTGTCACCCGGCCAGGTCGGTGTCTCGCTACTCAAGGGTGGACTGATGTCCCACAACGCTGTGTTTTTTGTCATCGCCATGCTCACGGTGGTTTCCGGGAGAAATGATACGAGCGACAGGCGTGAAGATTCGTGCAAAAAACCCGGAGCAACGCACGGGATTTCGCATAAACCACTATGAATGAGCGGTATTGCGGCAGGAAATTTCAAAGACACGAAGTCGAAAAAAAGTCGCAAGCCCCGTGATTCTTCAGGGCTTGCGACGCTTTGACGATACGTCCCTCAAACGCCCGGGACGTAATCTACGGGTATGCCCGTGGTGTTCGCCATCGAACGTGCGGGCCTAGTTCTCTACCTCAACCGTGTCGAAATCCGGCGCGTCCGGGGCATCCGGCGCATCCGCTACATCCTCTCTGGCAGCCTTCGCCTTGGCTTTGTCAGCCTCTTTGACTGCTTTGTCAGCCTCTCTGGCTACGTTCGCCTTGGCCTTGGCTGCGTCCCTGGCAGCATCTGCGTCGGCCTTGGCTGCGTCTCTGGCAGCATCCGCGTCGGCCTTGGCGGCGTCACGGGCTGCATCCGCGGCGGCACGTGCAGCGTCTCTGGCTGCATCTGCATCTGCGCGCGGTACGCCAGCAGCTCTTGCGGCATCCCGGGCGGCATCCGCCTCAGCTCTGGCGGCGTCCCGGGCTGCATCTGCATCAGCCTTGGCCGCGTCCCGAGCTGCGTCTGCATCAGCCTTGGCCGCGTCTCTGGCTACATCAGCGTCATTTCTGGCAACGCCCCTGTCTTCCGCGGCTTCCCTGGCAGCGTCCCTGGCGTCTTCCGCGGCTTCCCTTGCAGCGTCACCGGCGTCTTCTGCAGCTTCCCTGGCTGCATCTGCGGCGTTATCCGCGTCGTTGTCATCATCGTTGTCACGCGCGTCTTTGTCTTTTGCTTTGCCTGGGCCTCTGTTTCCGGCCATTCCACCATGGTCATCGTCGTTGTCATGCGCTTTGCCCGGGCCTTTGTTCCCGGCTACACCACCATGGTCAGCGTCGCCGCGCCCCGGACCTCCACGACCGTCACCGTCATGGCCTGTTGCACCATGACCGCCACCCTCTCCTCCATGGCCGCCGCCGTCGCCACCGTGACCACCGCCTCCAGAACCTCCACTACCGGAGCCACCGCCACCGTGGCCGCCTCCGCCGCCGTCACCACCGTGACCGCCGCCTCCGGAACCACCGCCACCACCGGAGCCACCGCCACCACCGTGACCACCCCCGCCGGAACCGCCGCCACCGCCGTGACCGCCACCGCCTCCACCGCTACCACCACCGCCGCTACCGCCATCTTTGGCATACACGCTGGAGAAACTACTGATGTAATCGGGCACCAGGACAGTCGATGCCGACAGGACCCCGCCTATTGCCAGAGCCAACAAACATTTCTTGAGCAGCATGATGCACCTCCGTTTGGAGTTGCGTTTTCACCTCCGTATCGAACGCAATGTCCAGTGAGTTCCCGGCCGCCCATTGGAGCGGCCCGCCAACCGGCACGGCCATAAATCTGCAGCAACAATGAACCACTGCGGTTTCCGTACGATCCCTCGGAGCCAGCTGGAATCTTTGCGTGGGAAATATTCCCACACCACTTAGATTAGCCCTGTCAGCCCAAGTGTCAACGACCGGGTATCCGGTCCGGGGCATGCGTTGAGCAGTCGGCCAAAAGCAGAAAGAGGACGCGGCAATAGCAAATGAGTGGCTATGCTTGGTTTGTTGCCAGGCTCTCCTGGCAACCCGTGAAAGGAGGCGTTTGAAATGCAACTCATCACGTTGAAAATCGAAAAGCCGGATGTGACGAACTTCATTCTGGGACAGACGCACTTCATCAAGTCCGTCGAGGACATCCACGAAGCGCTGGTCAATACCGTGCCAGGGATCCAGTTTGGCATGGCCTTTTGTGAAGCCTCCGGCAAATGCCTGGTGCGATGGTCCGGCACCGATAACTCAATGATTGAACTTGCACAAAAGAATGCGAAAGCCATCGCCGCAGGCCATAGCTTCATCATTTTCCTGGGCGACGGTTTCTATCCGTTGAACGTGTTGAACACCATCAAAATGGTTCCAGAGGTATGCCGTATTTTTTGTGCAACAGCCAATCCAACCGAAGTGATCCTCGCTGAAACGCAGCAAGGGCGAGCAATCCTGGGCGTAGTGGATGGCTTTTGTGCCAACGACATCGAAGGCGATGAAGACATCCTGTGGCGCAAGAACTTGCTGCGCCAGATTGGCTACAAGCAGTGAGTTGCAGAACGAACCCCACCCACGCTCAACCGGCGCATGGTATTCGGCGCATGACGCCCTGTTTGGGAGGCTGGCCTGAGCAGCCCCCTGATGTAACGAATCAAGTCAAAATGTTTACCTGCAGGGCAGATCCTTATACGATGAAGTCCGTTTCTACTGCTCTCCATCGGGCCTGAGCAGTCCGTGGTTACTATGCATGAGAATGCGACTTAACAAATTGTGCTCTAAGGCCATGCAAGATTTTGCGCGGCAAACAAGCAAAAAACGTATAAAAGTTCATTCATTCATACAGTCAAATAAAATAACATTGAGCACCTGAACGATGAACAACCCTGATTTACTGACTGAAAGCCCCAAAGCCTTCAGCATAGTTATAGTAAATTACAAAACACCAGAAATCACCAAGATATGCCTGGACTTATTACACCAGCATTTTGGCAGCAACAGCGTTCCAGTATGGGTAGTTGATAACTATTCCGCCGACGAGAGCACTGAGTATTTACGAACTCTTGACTGGATCAACTTGATCGAGCGCTCTATTTCCGAACCAGAAGCGGGACATATTGCGCATGGCAAGGCACTTGACCTTGTCTTGGAGCGAATAGACACCGATTATTTATTCCTGATGCACACCGATACATTTGTTTTCGACAAAAATGTATTTTCGATGATGCTGAATAAATGCCTGAAAAATCCAAACGTCGTGGCCGTCGGTTGTGTCGAGCAAATAAACCGCGGCACCATGAGAACTGCGTGGCGCTTTAGCTCACGACTATTCAAGCATCACTTCAGACGCCTGAAAATCTCCATGGGATTGCGTTCAAGAGAACCAAAGCCGTACAAAGAAGTCTATTTGAAAAGCTTCTGCACATTGTGGAACTGCAAACTTGTAAAACAGCACAACATGCACTTTTCGATGGATGATCGCGTGCCTGGCTATACTCTTCAGGACCGCATGACCGCGCTGGGTTATGTCGTAGAGATGATATCGCCGCGTAAAATCTTCAGTTATCTGGATCACATTCAGGCCGGCACTGTTGCAGCGGCTGGTGGCTATGATAAAACTCATAGACGAACCAAAATGTACAACAACATCCTTAAGCGTCTGAACAAGGATGACAGAACAAATTAAGCTACGAACAGACGCAACGAGCAGTGCATTCAACATTGCTCCAAGTCACCCACAAGTCTTTATATCAAGTTACTGGAGCGGTAATGGCACCCATCACTCAAGCACTACCTATCACCCTGTCCCCGGAGCTTGATTTCGACCAAAATGCCGCCAGTGCCCTTGGTGCCTCGTTGACCGACCGCTATGTTCAGGCTACGCCATTTCCGCACATAGTCATCGATAACTTCTTGCACGAAGACCTGATTGCGAGCATCTGCTCGCACTTCCCGGTCGAACCAACCAACAATGAAATGCTCTACGAGCGCGGCTATAAAGGTCAACGCAAACGTCAAATCAGTCCCAACGAATGTGACCCTTTTTTGAAGACTGTTTTCAATGCGTTTAACTCGGCCCCCATGTTGCAGTTTCTTGAAAAGCTCACAGGCATCGAAGGACTGATACCTGACCCCTACTTTAGCGGTGGTGGCCTGCACGAAACAAAAAGCGGTGGTTTCCTGGGGGTACACTCGGACTTCCGGCTCAACAAAAAACTTAATGTCGAGCGCAGACTGAATATCATCATTTATCTGAATGAAGACTGGCAGGAGGAATACGGCGGCAACCTGGAACTTTGGGATGTCGGCATGAAGAACTGCCTTAAAAAAGTACTGCCCATTTACAATCGCTGCGTCATTTTCAACACAGACAAAGACAGCAATCATGGGCACCCGGAGCCTTTAACGACTCCAGAGCACATTACCCGCAGGTCTATCGCGCTTTATTACTATACCGCGGGAACCATGGCGATCGATCCGGCACAAAGAAACAAGACCCACTACAAACCAAGGCCCAAGGATCGTTTAAGCCTGAAGTACTACATTAATAAACTGATCAGGAAGAAAAACTGAACTGCAAAATGCCCGGGAGCGGACAATGACGTCATACCGCTGACCAGCAGGAACTGTCCCGGTATGCCGGTACGGCGGATAACGGGCAGGAATCAGAAAGCGTGGCTGAGCAACAGTCCGGCCTCGCCGTCCGGGCTGGCGTCGGAAAAACCCTTGACGGCATACAACTGAAACTTCCACTCCTGATTGAGCTTGTGCGTAAGGAAGAGTGTGAGTTCCTTGATTTCGTCGCCGGTGGAAACAACTTTTTGCCGCCAGTCGTAGGACACACCCGCCGTGGTGCGCGCGAACACGGGCATGGCGAAGCCCAGGCCGGCGAATATCGGGTTGTCGAAGTCGGAGCCCGACGGGTCGCCGAACTTTTTCCAGCCCAGGGTCGCGAACCCGGTCACGGGACCGAAGGCTTTGGCGACATCGACCTGGGCGGAATAGTCGGTTTTGCCGGTGCCCAGGCACTCGTCTTCATCGGCGGTGGGCAACTTGACCTTGCCGATCAGGTCCACGAACAGCCCGCCAACGCTGCCGTCAAGCACGGCATAGTCGGCACCGGCAACGGTGTCGCCCAGACCGCTTTCCACCTTGCCGCAACCGCCGGGCAGCGGTTCGCCGCCAGGGCCGACCGAAGGATTGGTGATGCGTAGCCAGGGCACGGTGAGCTTGTAGGTCATGGGACCGGTTTCGTATCTGCCCACCAGCGGGACGTACCAGGTTTCGGACGTAGTACCGGTGCCATAGTCGCCCCGGGAGTAGTCGGTTCCGATCGAGGTCGTGAAGGTATCGGCCAAGGCCGGCAAGGCCAGGCTGGCAAGCCAACCGACGAGCAGGATGCGCTTGGGATCCATGTTCACCTCGTGTCTGGCGTCATCGAAGTTCACACGCATGTTTTGTTGCGTGACTTACCCAGACTAGTTACTTATGACGAAAGTGCATCATGGCTGCGCTGCTTAACCCGACCTGCCGGAGTGATCGATTTTTTCAGCTGGCTCCACTTTCTCGACTTTTTCTGGCCGATCAACTTTTTCGATCTTCTCAACTTTTTCCGGCCGATCGACTTTCTCAACCTTCTCTGGCCGATCAACCTTCTCGACTTTCTCCGGACGTTCTACCTTCTCTACTTTCTCTACCCTCTCTACCCTCTCCACTTTCTCGACTTTACCGGATTGATCGACCTTCTCGACTCGCTCTGACTTGCCAGACTTGTCCACATCAACGCGCTCTATCTTGTCGCCACCGCCATGACTGTCACCGCCCCCGTGGCGGGTATCGTCGATGACACTGCCTGTACTCTCGGAGCGGCCGCTCCTGTCACTGCCCGAGTTCCCCGAACCCCGCGAACTGCCGGAATTGCCGGAATTGCCGGAATTGCCGGAGTCTCCGGAGTCTCCGGAGTTTCCTGAGCCACTTGAGCCGCTCGAGTTGCCCGAGCCACTTGAGTCGTCGGTGTCTTGCTCGCTGGAACCGAGTCGTCCGTGCCGGTTGCTGGCGGGCGAATCGGAGCGCTCGCGAGGCAATTCGATCCGCGTTGCCTGCACCTCCCGCGCGCCGGTGAACACGCCGTTGATCCGCACGCGTCGATCCAGACCCAGCTGCGAAGCCTGCACACCGACAAACACGGTGTCGTGCGCCAGCGTCACATTAAAGCCGCCCACCACCAGATGGCGGTCCTGCCGGCCCTGTACCAGCCCCTCGATCACCGCATTGTGTGCCCGGCCAATGAAAGGCAGGCTCGGATCGGGGCGGCTTTGGTTCACGTCCAGCTCGCGACCGGACCAGTGGCCGCGCACCAGCATTTCCTGCGCCGGGCCTGGGTGATTGCTGAGCTTGAGCCCCTGGAGATAGCCGCTGCGATCCACCGGGCCGATGGCGCTGGCCTCCTTGAGGCCGGGCGCCCGATCGATGCGACTAGCCACCACTTCGCCACGAGCATCGCGCAGCCCGCTGACCCGTACGGGATCACCCGGGCGCAGACCGGCAGCGACCTGGGCACCCTTGGCCAGACGTACCGGTTGCCCCATGACACGCATGGGCATGGAATCGCGCGGCAGCGCTGTCAAAGGACCTTCGTAGGCGTGCAGGATAGAAATGCGTCCGGCCTCCAGACCGCGCCGGGAGTTGAACGCTTGCACGGCAACCACTTGGCCTATCGCCAGGCGGGTACTGGAACTGGCGATACCGTTCTCGCTGACAGGAACGTTGTTGTTGAAGTGCACTTCCACGCCATTGACGCAGATCGAGGCGAACCCGGTGATGGTGCCGACAATGCCGGTGCCACCGACTCCTCCGTTATCGTCGCTGATGCCTGTCCCCCCCACGCCGCCTGCAACGGCCCCGGTGCCGCCAATGCCGCCAGGGCGTTTTTTCAACGGTGCGCCGGTACCACCGACTCCACCGTTGTCGGCGTCGATCCCGGTACCGCCCATGCCGCCAGGCGCTGCGCCCGTACCGCCGGTGCCCCCTGGTGCCTGGATGACCGGCACTTCGCTGGTGCCCACGTCATTCTGGCTGACACAGGCTGGGGCGGCTTGCAGCACAATCGCAAACCCGAGGCCCAGAACGAGGGCGATTGCACGAATCAGGCGCAATTTGACGGTCATGATTCAGGAGCTTTTGGTGAATTGGGATCGGAAGCTTCAGTGTAGAAGTACAGGCCGACCGTGATGCGCTGGCGCGGCTCAAGGCTGGGCAGGTCCCGGAATTCCAGTTCGGCGGCGAGTCGGTTGAAGCTCAACAGGGCCTGCATTCCCTCGCTGGCCACGGCCTCGCGCAACGCCTCGACGCTCATTGGGGCCAATGCATCATAGTGGACACTGCGTTCAAAAAAGGCCGGGCCTTCGCTGCTCAGGTTGTGTACCGCAGCGCAGGCATGATCATGCAGATTATGCCCCAGGTAAGCCGCTTTCTCATCGAAGCCCTTTTGTGGCACGAAGGCCTGGGCTTCAAGGTGCACGCGCTCTTTTTCGTCGAGGCGCACGATCCCCAGGCGCAGCCACTCGTCCAACACCACCCGTGCCCTGATATCCGTGCTGACCTTCGCCACCAGGGCGTCAAAGGAACGGTCGCCACCGACACTGGCCAATCGAGGCAGTGGCTGTGGCTGGCCGGCGTCGTTGCAAAAGGGCGCGCTGGCCCAGGCGTTGACCAGTTGCGCACCGAACGTGATGTTTTCCGGAAGCGTGGAAGCAGCCGGATCGCCGGTATTGCGCAGGCGCCGTACATCCTTGCGATGCACACCGGTGAGCAGGCTGATGCGGCTGTCGCTCGGCGCCTTCTCGCCCAGGCGAAACTCACGGTCCGCCACTTCGACGAAAACCTCCTTGAGCAGGTCGGCAAACACCAGGTAGGTGACGCCTTTGCGCAGCATCAGGCGCACCAGCGGCTGCATGACATGCCGCAAGGCTTTGAGGAGCGAGGTGGGCAGCGTGGATGATTGCATTCAGCGAATTCCTGGGTAGATAACCCCAGTATAGCCGCGTGGGAAATAATCCCATGAATTTACAAAGCGCGGTGCCAACGCAATACCCGTTGCAATCCGGGAACATCTTGGGAGAAGCCTGAATTTCATGCGCGGGAATTATTCCCGCGCAATGAAGCTAGCCCGAGTTTACAGGGATGAAATACGCTCTGTCGGGCGCTACCCCGGTACCGAGGATTTTTGCGCACCGACACTGCCCGCCCTGCCGGCGACTGCCAGTGCCACACAACAAGCCAGTAACGAGAATGCGGCGAATGCGCCCATCACATGCAGGTAAGGCAACACGTGATTCCAGGCTCGAGCCACCCCCAGGAAAGCGGCGAACAGCCAACCGCTCATGGAAAGCGCCCCCAACAGGGCGAGTCGCGTGCGGCCTGCACTGCGCAGTGCGACGAAGGGAGCCTTTTGCAGCAGTGGGAAGCCGACTCGATGCAACAGTGCACCGTTGAGGCTCAACAGCGCGACGACCGTCACCTTGGCCCAGAGTTTCTGATTGAGCAGATACGCCTCGCCTTCATAGAGATAACCCTGAAGCACCAGCAACAGCCCGCTTGCCCATAGAGCCAGCAATGCGAGGCTGACAATTTTCTGGGTTTCATCGAGGTATTCAAGCCTCGCCTGGTCCAGTAATTCCTTGCGCCAACTCCAAAGCTTGTGATCCGCCTGCAACACCCTCCCCAGGGCAATACACGTAGCGAGCAGATGACCGTACACGAGAAGCATTTTGAGCATTGCCTTGACCTTATTATTGTTTTGGCGCGGCGTTCCCTGCTTCGCTGACTTGAAAACGAATGATACAAATTTGCAATTGCGCTTTCAAGACAAAAGCCAAATAACATTTGGCAGCACCAACCGCCATACGACTTTCGTCGAACATGAAGCCGGTCATTCCCGTGGCGGATAATCGCCCGCTACACCCGCAGCGGCGAGGTGCGCACGGGCTCGTTCGAGGCGTCAGGCAGCGATAGCCAGCGTCTGTGTCGTGCAGGTGAAATTAAGCTTGGGCTAAGGTTGTCTCGTTAGTCTTCGACACTTTCGGGTAGTCGAGCATTTCGAAGATGGGCAGTGTCGATACAAGCGCCAAACCTCCGTTCAGCATCGTTCTGGTTAATTACAAAACCCCCGAGCTCACCAGGATCTGCCTGGAGCTGTTGCAGGAGCCTGCACAAAAATCAGGTATTGCGGTCTGGGTGGTCGATAACGGTTCGGCGGACGCCAGC
The DNA here is from genome assembly GCF_054668325.1 of Pseudomonas sp. S2_F07. Taxonomy (NCBI): domain Bacteria; kingdom Pseudomonadati; phylum Pseudomonadota; class Gammaproteobacteria; order Pseudomonadales; family Pseudomonadaceae; genus Pseudomonas; species Pseudomonas sp. S2_F07. The sequence goes on along the minus strand of NZ_CP162758.1, from coordinate 81,339 downwards.
GTCGAGTATTTGCGCTCACTGGACTGGATCAACCTGATCGAGCGCGATGCCCCCGCCAAAGAACCGGGGCACATCGCCCATGGCAAAGCGCTGGACATGGCGCTGGCCAGAATCAATACCGACTACCTGTTCCTGATGCACACCGACACGTTCATCTTCGATGCAAACGTCTTTGCGATGATGATGGACTACTGCACCAAGGATCAAAACGTCATCGCGGTCGGTTGCACCGAGCAACTCAACCGCGGACTGCCAAGGACCGTGTGGCGCTTCACTTCACGCCTGTTCAAGCACCACTACCGACGCCTGAAGCAATCGCTGGGCCTGCGCTCGAAAGACCCGAAGCCCTACCGGGAAACCCACTTGAAAAGCTTTTGCACGTTATGGAATGGCAGGCTGATCAAGCAGCGCGGTTTGCATTTTCAGATCGATGACCGTGTGCCCGGTTATGAGCTGCAAGACCGCGTGATCGGGCTTGGCTACAAAGTCGTGTTTCTTTCGCCCGGCAAAATATTCAAGTACCTGGACCACGTCCAGGCCGGCACCGTCGCCGCTGCTGGCGGCTATGGCCAGAATCACCGGCGGACCAAGATGTACCAGGACATTCTCAAGCGCTTCGGTACAACCAACTCCTCAATGCCTTGAACAAGCCCGCGCCTACAAAAAAGCCCACTGACCGTCGCCGGTTCAGTGGGCTTTTCGCATCAGGCTTAGACTGACTTACTGTTGCAGGATAAAGGTCGCCAGGCTTTTCAGGTCGTCCGGGCTCAACTGCGCGTAAGGCGGCATGGGGACATCTCCCCACTTCCCGCTACCGCCGTGCTGGATGCTCGACATAATCCGGTCCATTGCCTGCGGGTCCCTGGCATATTTGGCCGCCACATCGCGGTAGGCGGGGCCCAGCACTTTGTGATCGATCGCGTGGCAGGACAGGCAGGCGTTGTTCTGCAGCAAGGCCTTGGCGTCGACTTTTGCCACGGACACCGCCGGGGTTTGGGGCGCCGGGGCGTTCGAGGCCGCCAGAACATCGGCATCATTGGCCTTCGCACTGCCGTAGGTCACCGCCAGGTAAGCGCCAATAACACTCACATCCTGGTCGCTGATCGGAGCGCCATACACGTGCTGCATCTTGCCCGCTTCGGCGGTCCATTGCGCCAGGCTCAGGCCCGGCGGCTGGAAATTGATGTAATCGGCCGAATGGCAGACGGAACACTTCTGCTGCGCCAACGGGTAGCCAGGCATCGAGCTGGGCTTGAACGCAGCCGTTTCAGGCGGCAGCGTGATCGATAGCGGCGCGGCGCCTGCCAGGGTCGTCAGGCAAACCTGAGCGGCGCACAGCAAGGCGGTCATGCATTTCACAAATTTCATGCGGTCCTCCTCAGGCGACGGTCACGTGGGTGGTTTCGATGACGTGGCGGCGGTAGCCCGCGGGGTTCCAGTCGGCTTGTAACGGCTGTGTCTCGCCAGCGCTGTTGCTCGCTCGCACCATCAACTGCGTGGCGCCCTTGCCGGTAAAGGTGATCGGCAGTGTCCACTCACGAAAGGAGAAACGACCAAGGTCTTGCCCGAGCGTGGATTCACGCCAGGTTTTTCCGCCGTCGATCGACACCTCCACCTTGTTGACCCCAACGCCCCCGTCGAACGCAATGCCCTTGAGCACCATGCTTTTATTCAGCGGCAATACATCGCCGTGTTTAACGCTGGTGATGAAACTGCGCACCGGCAATTTGGAAATCGGCAGGGTTTTCGCCGCCGTGGTGCCGGGGGCAATGCACAAGCATTCGTTATCCGGAAGCCGGTACCCCTTGGCCATGAAGAATCCGTCGTAGGTATGGTCGAGGACTTCGATCTCACTCAGGTGCTTGACCCAGTACGTACCGAAGTAGCCTGGCACCACCAGACGAATCGGGTAACCGTTGAGAAACGGCAGGTCGGTGCCATTCATCGACCAGGCGATCATCGGCTCGCCGTCCATGGCATGGCTGATGTCCAGCGCCTTGATAAACTCCGGCGTGCTCGGCAGCACAGGTTTATCGAGCCCACGGAAAGTCACTTGCCGGGCCTCGGCTTTTACCCCCGCCTTTTCCAGCACAGCCTTGAGCGGTACCCCCACCCACCGCGCATTACCCATGGAGCCATTACCCAACTGAGCACCGAACACGCGAGGCATCGAGAAGCCACGGCTGTTACCCGAACACTGATTGACGGCCACCACCTCTACCGGTGTGGCGAGGGCCTTGAGCTCGGCAAGGGAAAGCGACAGCGGCGTGTCGACCGAACCCTTGATCGTCAGGCGGTAGCTGTCCGGATCGATGCTGGTCGGGAAATTGGCCAGGTGGTAACGCACGAAAAAAGCGTCATTGGGCGTGATCGGCCCTTCATTGAAGACGGGGAATGGCGTCTCCAGATGCGGCGGCCGAGTGGTCACCAGGGTCAACGGACGTTTTTGCGGGTATTGCACCAGCGGCCGTGGGCCGGCGGCAAAGGTCACTTCCTCGGCGGATTCGCTGGCCGCTGCGGACTCGTCGGCTGCCCTGGCCAGGCTTGCCAACGGCGAGGCCGCCAAAGCCAGGGTGAAAGCATCGCGCAAGACCCGTCGGCGGGTCGGCTGGCTATTGTCTACAAAACTGAACTTCATTCTGCGCTCTCTATGATTGTTTTATTGAGATGCAACTGACAGTCCCTCGTCAGGGTGAAGAGGCATCGGCCTGAAGGTGCCAGTGCGGTTTCGCTTTACGGTTCGACTTCGGAAAACAAACCAGTATCGTCACGTGCAAGCGGGCTGCTTCACATTGAGCGTCAGGGACTTTGCAATTGATGACAGGGGGTGGCGAAACGTTCGGCATAGAGAGGTTTTGTTTGAAACGATGTCTTTGTTGTCGCCCACAAAAAAACCCACTGACCGTTACCGGTTCAGTGGGCTTTTTTTGATCCGGCAGTCTAATTAGAGAGCCATATCACTCGCAGCACTAGCCTTCGGAGCCTTCGCATCCGTATCGACAGTCACTGGTTTCACAGCCGGCGCGATCACCGCGGGTGGCGGAGTCAGTTCCAGCACCTTGGCGGTGTAGGCCCACTCCTCAGCGACTTTCTCAGGGCTGGCGTTCAGCTGGGTGCCGTAGCTCGGTACGATCTGGTGCAGTTTTGCCTGCCAGTCAGGGGTCGCGACCTTGTCCTTGAACACTTTCTGCAGCACGGTCAGCATGATCGGTGCGGCGGTCGATGCGCCCGGGGAGGCGCCCAGCAGGCCGGCGATGCTGCCGTCCTGGGAAGCGACGATTTCGGTGCCCAGTTTCAGCACGCCACCGGCGGCTTCGTCACGCTTGATGATCTGCACGCGCTGGCCGGCTTGCCACAGGCGCCAGTCTTCAGCCTTGGCGTTCGGGAAGTATTCCTTCAGGGCGTTGAGGCGGTCTTCGTCAGACAGCATCAGCTGGCCTGCCAGGTACTCCACCAGCGGGTATTCCTTGATGCCGACCTTGGTCATTGGCCACACGTTGTGGGTGGTCGTGGTGGTCAGCAGGTCCAGGTACGAACCTTCTTTGAGGAACTTGGTGCTGAAGGTCGCGAACGGGCCAAACAGGATCACGCGCTTGCCGTCCAGCACGCGGGTGTCCAGGTGCGGAACCGACATCGGCGGTGCGCCAACGGAGGCTTTGCCGTAGGCCTTGGCCAGGTGTTGCTCGGCGATGGTCGGGTTCTCGGTCACCAGGAACGAGCCGCCTACCGGGAAGCCAGCGTATTCCTTGGCTTCAGGAATGCCGGACTTCTGCAGCAGGTGCAGGGCACCGCCGCCGGCGCCGATGAACACGAACCTGGCGTCGGTTTCGGTCTTGCTGCCGTCTTTGAGGTTCTTGTAGCTGACGCGCCAGCTGCCGTCTTCGTTCCTGGTGATGTCCTGTACTTCGCTGGACAGCTTCAAGTCGAACTTCGGCGTGGTTTGCAGGTGTGCAACGAACTGGCGGGTGATTTCGCCGAAGTTTACGTCGGTACCCAGCGGGCTCCAGGTGGCCGCGATTTTCTGGCTCGGGTCACGCCCTTCCATCATCAGCGGTACCCACTGCTTGATCACAGCCGGGTCTTCGGAGTACTGCATGCCGGCGAACAGCGGGCTCGCTTGCAGGGCTTCGTAGCGTTTTTTCAGGAACTTGATGTTGTCATCGCCCCACACGAAGCTCATGTGCGGCGTGGAGTTGATGAACGAACGCGGGTTCTTCAGCACGCCTTGCTGAACCTGCCAGGCCCAGAACTGACGGGAGATCTGGAACGCTTCGTTGATTTCAACGGCCTTCGGGATCGAAACCTTGCCGTTCTCGTCTTCCGGGGTGTAGTTCAGCTCGGCCAGGGCGGAGTGACCGGTACCGGCGTTGTTCCAGCCGTTGGAGCTTTCCTGGGCGACGCCGTCGAGGCGCTCGATCATTTGCATCGAGGTGCCGGGTTCCAGCTCGTTGAGCCACACACCCAGGGTCGCGCTCATGATGCCGCCACCGATCAGCAGCACATCGACTTTCTTGGCTTCTTCCGCGTGGACGGCAGACATCCCCATCGACAAAGCCAGCCCCAGCAGGGCCGTGTTCACTTTTTTAAACATCTGTAGCACCTATGATAAAACGCCATCCGCCCTTCCATCCTCATGCGCACTGCCCCGTATTTCACGGCAGTCACGGGTGCGGCACTCAAGGATTGCAGGGTGGGCACACAAGGCCGATGAACCGCATCGACCCCACTTTAATGTCCCTTCTGAACTGACTTCTTATCTTTATTGGCTTCAGCTACTTGAGCGACAGTGATTCCGTCGGCACGTCTCAAGGACACGCAAACTGAACAGGTCAAACCAAGTTGTCGCCAAGAATATCACGACAAGGCTTACCCGCGCGTCTGTTCCCGACCGGTTAGTCCGGGCCCGGGCGCCCGGCCTTCTATACTCATCCTGTTTTTTCCCAACGCGTGTGTGAGCAACAGCCATCAGCGACAGGAGCCAGTCATGAGCGACAAAGACGATCTGCGCAAGTACTCCTCTCAAGTGATCGACGGCGTGGAGGCCGCACCGGCACGCGCCATGTTGCGGGCCGTGGGCTTTACCGATGCAGACTTCACCAAGCCGCAGATCGGCATCGCCTCGACCTGGGCCATGGTCACGCCCTGCAACATGCACATCGACAAGCTGGCGCTCGAAGCCGAAAAAGGCGCGAATGCCGCCGGGGCCAAGGGCGTGATCTTCAACACCATCACCATTTCCGATGGCATCGCCAACGGCACCGAAGGCATGAAGTATTCCCTGGTGTCCCGCGAGGTGATCGCCGACTCCATCGAAGTGGTCACCGGTTGCGAGGGTTTCGATGGCCTGGTGACCATCGGCGGCTGCGACAAGAACATGCCGGGCTGCCTGATCGGCATGGCGCGACTCAATCGCCCGTCGATCTTTGTCTATGGCGGCACCATCCAGCCGGGTGCCGGCCACACCGACATCATTTCCGTGTTCGAGGCCGTGGGCCAGCACGCGCGGGGCGACATCAGCGAGATCCAGGTCAAGCAGATCGAGGAAGTGGCGATTCCCGGCCCCGGTTCCTGTGGCGGCATGTACACCGCCAACACCATGGCCTCAGCCATTGAAGCCTTGGGCATGAGCCTGCCCGGTTCCAGCTCCCAGGACGCCATCGGCGGCGACAAGGCTTCGGACAGCTTCCGCGCCGGCCAGCAGGTGATGGAGCTGCTCAAGCTCGACCTCAAGCCTCGCGACATCATGACCCGCAAAGCCTTCGAGAACGCCATTCGCGTGGTGATCGCCCTCGCCGGCTCGACCAACGCCGTGCTGCATCTGCTGGCCATGGCCAACGCGGTGGATGTCGAACTGACCCTGGATGACTTCGTTGAGTTGGGCAAGGTTTCCCCGGTGGTCGCCGACCTGCGCCCCAGCGGTCAATACATGATGAGCGAACTGGTGGCCATCGGCGGCATTCAACCGCTGATGAAGCGCATGCTCGACGCCGGCATGCTGCACGGTGATGTGCTGACCGTCACCGGCCAGACCCTGGCGCAAAACCTGGCCAGCGTGCCCGACTACCCCGCCGGCCAGGACGTGATCCGGCCTTTCGACCAGCCGATCAAGAAGGACTCTCACCTGGTCATTCTGCGCGGCAACCTCTCGCCCACCGGCGCCGTGGCCAAGATCACCGGCAAGGAAGGCCTGCGTTTCGAAGGCACGGCCCGGGTCTATCACGGCGAGGAAGGTGCGCTGGCCGGCATTCTCAATGGCGAAGTGCAGCCCGGCGATGTCATCGTGATCCGCTACGAAGGGCCCAAGGGCGGCCCGGGCATGCGCGAAATGCTCTCGCCGACCTCCGCGGTCATGGGCAAGGGCCTCGGCAAGGAGGTGGCGCTGATCACCGACGGGCGTTTTTCCGGTGGTTCCCACGGTTTCGTGGTCGGGCATATCACGCCGGAAGCCTTTGAAGGCGGGCCGATTGCGCTGGTCGAGAATGGCGACAGGATCATCATCGATGCGCAAACCCGGCAGATCACGGTGGATGTCTCCGATGCCGTGCTGGCCGAGCGCAAGTCGCGTTGGGTGCGGCCGCCATCCAAGTACACGCGCGGGGTGTTGGCCAAGTATGCGAAGACGGTGTCCAGTGCTTCGGAGGGGGCTGTGACGGATAAGTACCTGTAAGGTTTGAGTCTGGCGCTGTTTGGTCTAATGCCATCGCGAGCAGGCGGCCTGTCAGGCAACCTCTACTTCAAAGCCTGAACCGATCACCTTGCAGTCGTCATTGCTTGCTTTTGCACCCTGTCGCGCAAGGACACCGGCAACAGGCTGACAAACGCCCCGGCAACCGCGATGGCCATGTCCTTTTGCGAATCCCACGGATCGTTTTGCGCGCCGACGAAGGCCTTCGCCGTGTCATTGCCCAGGAAGGCACCGCCAACCCACTCCACCAGTTCATACAAGGCGGATGTCGACAGCATGATGTTCAGGGTCACGAAAAACAGCCAGAACCCGCGCAGCGGCGTCAGTCGCCGCAGCACTTCGCGCACCGGATAAGCCAGCAGCAACCCGTAGCTCAGATGCACCAGGCGGTCGTAGTGATTACGGTGAGTACCTGCCGCCCGGTCAAAACTGAAGCCCAACCATGCCGAAGACCAGTGATCGTAAGGCACCAGGGAATAGGTGTAATGGGCGCCCAATTCATGCACGCACAGAAACGCAAACACCAGCGTGATGGACATCGCCGACAAGCGGAACCGACGAGATACCGCCACCAAAGTCCCCACCAGCAATAGCACCAGCAGGTTTTCCAGCGCCCAGTCCACCCGGCTGCGGGGAGAAAAACCCGACGCCACGACCACCAGCACAAACACCATGAGCAACGTCAGGTCGAACCGTATACGCGGATCAGGCTGCATGGCGCACTACCTCGAAGTCAGGGCATCGCCCTTTTAACTTCGAGGCAAGGGCACCAGGCAAGTTCGCTTTTTTCCTCTGCCTCATGATAAGTTGTACGATGACTGATGAATGCTCATCCAGTCATCGCGCTATCCCTACAACAACAAGGAAACACCCATGAAAAAAGCAAAAGTGCTGATCGGTTTTCTGTGCCTGTTCAGCGGCTACGTCGCCGCCACCCCGGCCGCCGCGGACAAGGATGTGGCCCAGGCGGTCGACCACCTGACCCAGGCCATGCTGCACAAAGACATCCCGGAACTGAACGCCTTGACCGCCGAGAACCTGACCTACGGGCATTCCAGCGGCAAGATCCAGGACAAGCAGGCCTTCATCGCCGACATCGAAACCGGCAAAAGCGCGTTCAAGACCCTTGAGATGCAGAACCAGACCATAACCGTCTCCGGCGATGTCGCGCTGGTTCGTCACCACTTCTCGGCGCAAGCGCTCAAAGGCACCGAAGTGGTGCCGACGGAAATCGAAAACTTCCAGATCTGGCAAAAGCAGGACGGCAAATGGCTGTTGGTGGGACGGCAGGCGTTCAAGTTCTGATGCCCGCGTAAAGAAGCCGCACCGCTGGACCTGTGGGAGCGAGCTTGCTTGCGATGAGGGCGTATCAGTCGACATCATGGTGTCTGACACACCGCTATCGCGAGCAAGCTCGCTCCCACAAGGTTTTCGGGTGAATCAACTACCTTTCCACTCCCTGGGACTGAGCCCGGTTTTACGCCGAAACGCCCGGGCCAGCGCCGAGGGGCTCTCATAACCAACTTCCTCGGCAATCAGCGCAATCGGCCGGCCCTCGCGCAGGCGTTTCTGGGCCAGGCTGATGCGCCAGCTCACCAGGTAATCCACCGGCGTCTGCCCGACGACCCGGCGAAAATGCTCGGCGAAACTGGCCCGCGACATGTTGGCGGCAACCGAGAGTTCGGCCACGCTCCAGGCCTTGGACGGGGTTTGATGCATCAGGCTCAGGGGCCGCGCCAGGCGCGCATCGGCGAGGCCGGCCAGCATGCCCGGTTGCTGGCCTGTGGTGCTCAGGATGTGCCGCAGCAACAGAATCACCAGCAGCTCGAACAGACGATCCATCACCGCTTCGCGCCCGCAAGTACCGTCGAACGCCTCGTTGAACAGCCATTCCAGGGTCCCGGCCAGGGTCGGGATTTCATCGAGCTTGAGCACCAGATAATCCGGCAGCGCCGCCGCCAGGGCATTGCCCGCACCGCCGTCGAAATCCAGGGTCGCGCACACCAGCTGCGTGCCGGACGACTCAGACGCAAACAGGCGATGTCGATAGGGCCGGGGGAAAAAGATCAGGCTCGGTTCGGTCAGTTGCAGGTCCGGCTGGTCGCCCATCTTGAGCAGTAACTCGCCCGCTTGAAGCAGGTGCAAATGACCGCTGGCCTGTTGTCCGTCGTAGGCGGCGGTGCCGCAGAACGTACCGCTATGAAAAGTGCCGGCATTGACGCCGAAGTGTGTGAGCAACGTAGACAAGCGATCCATGACAGGCTCCCGGAAGCAGTTCTGGACGATCTGTCGCATATCCTCGACGATTCGCACCCAAAACACCAGGCACTCTCCCTAACATCAGCTCCGTAGCCAGCGCATACCGCGCTTCACACCACGGAGTATCACCATGACCCGCATTACCCCGATCAGCCTGGAACACGCCACCGACGCCACCCGCCCGCTGCTGGAAGGCGTGCAGAAGAAAATCGGTTTTCTGCCCAATCTCTTCAAAGTACTGGCCCATGCCCCAGCGGTGCTAGCCTCGTATCTGCAAAACTCAGCCGCACTGAGCAAGACATCCCTGAGCGCCACGGAAAAGGAAGCGGTGTTCCTTGCCACCTCGCAGGTCAACGGTTGCGACTACTGCCTGGCGGCTCACACGCTGTTCGCCGGCAAGGCCGGGCTGTCGAAGCAGGACATCCTCAGCGCACGACACGGCGAGCTCAACGCCATTGCCGCCCTCGCCCGCCAGATCACCGAAAGCCGTGGTCACCTGACCGTCGAGCAGCTCGCCGCTGCCCGTAGCGCCGGTATCGACGACAGCAAGATCATCGAAGTGATCGCCCATGTGGCTTCGCAGACATTGACCAACTACCTGAACAATGCTGTGCTGACCGACATCGACTTCCCGGCCATCGACGCCTGAATGAATCGTTGACTCAGGCAAACGAGTAACCGTGGCGAGGGAGCTTGCTCCCGTTGGACTGCGCAGCAGTCCCAGCTTTTCGTATGAAGAGCCGGGGCCGCTTCGCTGCCCAGCGGGAGCAAGCTCCCTCGCCACAGGTGCAGTGTCACATCTGATTGACCGGAATCACCAATCGGTCAGGTATTGGTTTTCAGCTTGGTCCACAACCGCGTGCTCAACCGTGCAATGGCCGCGGGCAAGTCCTCGACGGTAAACAGCTTGTCCATCACGCTCTTGGGCGGATAGATCGCCAGGTCCTGCTTCACCGCCGGGTCGACGAAGGCATCCGCCGCACTGTTGGGGTTGGCGTAGTGGATGCTGTTGCTGATGTTGGCAATCACCTTCGGCTCCAGCAGGTAGTTCATGTAGGCGTAGCCGTTCTTCTCGTGTGGCGCGCTCTTGGGCATGACCACCATGTCCAGCCACAAGGTGGAACCCTCGTCCGGGATCGAGTAGGCAATGTCGATCCCGTTTTTCGCCTCCTCGGCACTCGCGGCGGCCTGCACGATGTCGCCGTTGAAACCGATCACCGCGCAGACGTTGCCGTTGGCCAGGTCGCTGATGTACTTGGACGCGTGGAAATACTGGACGTAAGGCCGGATTTTCAGCAGCGCCTGCTCGGCTTTCTTGTAGTCGGCCGGCTCATGGCTGTGGGGTGGCAGGCCCAGGTAATTGAGGGTGATCGGCAGGATCTGCGTCGGGTTGTCAATGATCGCCACCCCACACTCGCTGAGCTTCTTGATGTTGTTTTCGTCGAAGAACAGGCTCCAGGACCGGGTGACGTCGGTATTGCCGAAGATCGCCTTGATCTTCTCGACGTTGTAGCCGATGCCCGCCGTGCCCCACATGTAGGGGTAGCCGTACTGGTTGCCCGGATCGTTGACCTCAAGCTTTTTCATCAGCGCCGGGTCGAGGTTTTTCCAGTTGGGCAACTGGCTCCTGTCGAGTTTCTGGATGGCCCCGGCCTTGATCAGGCGTGACAGGAAGTGGTTCGACGGGCTGACCACGTCATACCCGGTGTTGCCGGTCATCAGCTTCGATTCCAGCACTTCGTTGCTGTCGTGGATGTCGTAGGTCGCCTTGATCCCGGTGTCCCGGGTGAAATTGGCCAGGGTGTCATCGGCGATGTAGCCGTTCCAGTTGGAAATGTTGACGGTTTCGTCGGCATGGGTGACGGCGGAAAACGTCGAAATCAGGGCCACAAGGGAAAGCGTATTGACGCGCATGTTGAATCACCTTCGATGGGAAGTGCTTTTGTTCTTGTTGTGAAACGGGTGTTTTCAGATTTCGCTTCTGGCCCGGACCGCTTCCACGCGCATACGCAGCATGGCACCGATGTCGAGCAAGGGTTTGGGCGGCAGCCAGCCGGGTTGTGCCCGTTGCATGACCGACCGCATCAGCGGCGACTCACGACCCGAGGCCAGCTCCGCCAGCAAGCGGCCCCACAGCGTGCCCCGCGCCACGCCGGAACCATTGCACCCGGCCACGGCAAACACGCCCTCCTCGACTTTGCCGAAATACGGTTGCCCGGAACGCGAAGCGCTGAGATGTCCGGTCCAGGTGTATTCGATGTCCTGCTCGCCGAGCATCGGGAAACGTCGTTGCAACCCCAGCACATGGTGCTGGCGGCGAGTCGACAATTCGCTCAATGACAAATCCCTCGAGCGGTACTCCGCGGTGTTGCGGATCATCACCCGGCGATCCGGGGTCAGGCGCACCGTGGCCCCGAGCGGACGGGTCGACAGCACGCCCCAGGACGCTGGCGCACCCAGGGTTTGAAACTCTTGATCGCTGAGGGGGCGCGTGAGGCTGGCACTGAGTTCCATCGCGAATGTGCCACTGTCCTCGATGCCTGCGCGGGGGATAAAGGCGTTAAGGCAGACCAATACCTGTTTGGCCTCGACACAGCCTTTTTGGCCCCTGGCGCGAATCCGGCCGTTACCCAGGCGCTCAAGGCCTGTGATATCGGTGTTCTCGTAGACCGTCACTTTCGGCGGCAGGGCATCGAGCAAGCCCCTCACGTACTTCGCAGGTTGCAGCAGCGCATTGCCGTTGCCGCACCAGATCGCGGCGCGGTAGTGCCGGCTGCCGAGTTTCTCGAGCAACGACTCGCCTTGCAGAAACTGCGCACTGGCGCCCACGGCACGCAGGGTCTGCAGCTTGACCTCGACCTGGGTCAGTTTGCGTGGATCGCTGACGGCGAAGAAATAGCCCGACTCCCTGAAGTCGCATTCGATGCCATGGCGGGCTATCTGCTTACGGACCTCGTCGGCAGCCGCGCGGCCGATGGACGTATCTACCTGATACCCGGCGAATCCGTCACTGCCCACCAACTCGCCAGCGGCAGGATGCTCATGGGCCACCACAAAACCGGAATTGCGCGCCGATGCCCCCTGCGCAGCCCGCTGCCGGTCCACGACCACGATGCGTGCCTGGGGGTGCATTTGCGCCAGGGCGTGCGCGGCACTGAGGCCGGTGATGCCGGCACCGATTACCAGCCAGTCGGCCTGCTGCGTGCCTTTGAGCGGCTCGCGCAGGGGTGAACTCCCCGCTTGCGCAATCCAGCCACAGATATTTTCCATGCGTCACCTCGTTTTCTTGTTCTGCGAACCGTCTCGATCCAAAGCACTGCATGCAGGATTTGCATAAATGGTTTTCGAGGACGGCGGCGATGACTAGAATCTAAAGGCTCAAAACCCGGGCAACCAACGTTATTAAATCATCGAGGCATTCTGAAAACGCATGGACAAGATTCGCCACGTGCCCTCACTGCAGGGCTTGCAAGCCCTGGTCGAGGTCGCCGGGTCGGGCAGCTTCACCCAGGCGGCGCAAAAGCTCTGCCTGACCCAAAGCGCCGTGAGCCGACAGATCCAGCAACTGGAGGGCCACTTTGGCGTGGCGCTGTTTGTCAGGAGCAGCCGCAGCCTTCAGCTGACCGCCGAGGGCGAACAGGTACTGGCCAGCGCCCGCAGCATCCTCGAACAGTTGCGCACCCTCGAAGACCGGCTCGCGCCGCAAAAGCGCCCGTTCCGCATTCGCATGCACGTGTCACTGGCGGTGCGCTGGTTGTTGCCCAGGTTGAACGAGTTCTACCGGCATCACCCGGACGTATCCCTGGCAATCGAAACCGTGGCCACTGAAGTGGTCGAGCCGGCCAGTGACAGCGACGCCTACATTCTCTATCTGCCCGAGCCGGCCACAGCGCCCGATTGCCTGACCCTGTTCGAAGAAGCGTTGGTGCCCGTATGTGCACCAGGGCTGGGCACCACCGATCGGCCATTGGCTTCGCTGGAGGATCTGTCGGGGTTCGCGTTGCTGCACCGTTCCTCCGATCAACATGACTGGCAGGTCTGGCTGTCAGCCCATGGCGGCAAGGCGCTGCATGACTATCGGCACATCCCCTTCAATCTCGACGAACTGGCGCTCGATGCCGCCGCCCGGGGCCTTGGCGTGGCGATGACCGACATGACCCTGGCGGGCGAGTCGATTCAACGGGGAGAACTGGTGATTCCGTTTGGTGAGCCGTTGAAGACCCGGGGGATTTACTCGTTGTGCCTGCAACCATCGGCGGCATCGCATCCAGCCTGCGCACCCGTCATGCAATGGTTCACCGCGCAAACCACAACGCAGTCCGCCAAGTAGGCCCCAGAACCTGTGGGAGCGAGCTTGCTCGCGATGAGGGCGTGACAGTCGACATCACAGGTGTCTGACACTCCGCCATCGCGAGCAAGCTCGCTCCCACAGGGGTTGCGCATCGCAGGACTCAATCATCCTCATGCAACTTGATGCCGCGTTTATGCAGCACATGGGGCACCACCAGCACCAGCAGCGTCAGGGCGAGGAAGAACGCCGAGATCGGTTGCGTGAGGAACACCGTCCAGTCGCCCTCGCTGATGGACAAGGCGTTACGCAATTGTTTCTCCGCCATCGGCCCCAGCAGCATGCCGACGATTACCGGGGCGACGGGGAAGTCGAAACGGCGCATCAGCACCCCGCCCCAGCCAATGGCCAACATCAGGATCAGGTCGAAGGAGGAGTGGCGCATGCCATACACGCCAATGGTGGCGAATACGAGGATGCCGGCGTTCAGGTACGGCCGGGGGATTTGCAGCAGTTTGACCCACAGCCCCACCAGCGGCAGGTTCAACACCAGCAGGATCACGTTGCCAATGTACAGCGAGGCCACCAGCGTCCAGACCAGTTCCGCGGAGGTTTCGAACAGCATCGGCCCCGGTTGCAGGTTGTAGTTCTGGAATGCCGCCAGCAGAATCGCCGCGGTGGCGGACGTCGGGATGCCCAGGGTCAGCAACGGCACCAGAGACCCGGTCGCGCTGGCGTTGTTGGCCGCTTCCGGGCCGGCCACGCCTTCGATGGCGCCTTCGCCCTTGTTGGCGGAAAACTCCTTGGGGTACTTACTGAGTTTGCGTTCGGCGGAATAGGACAGGAAGGTCGGAATCTCGGCGCCACCGGCCGGAATCGAGCCAAACGGAAAACCGATCAGCGTGCCCCGAAGCCACGCAGGCACCGAGCGTTTCCAGTCGGCGCGGGTCATCCACAATGAGGTCAGGCGATGCCGGCCTTCGTTTGATTCCTTTTGATAGAGCAGGCTGTACAAGGCCTCGCCCACCGCGAACAAACCGACCGCCACCAGCACTACTTCGATGCCGTCCACCAGTTCGGGAACACCCAATGTGTAGCGGGCAATGCCCGAGGTCGAGTCCAGGCCGATCAAACCGATGGTCAGCCCGACGCCCAGTGAGGCAAACCCGCGCAGCATGGAAGCGCCGAGCACCGCCGACACGGTGGTGAACGACAGCACCAGGATCGCGAAATACTCGGTCGGGCCGAAGTTCAGGGCCAGCCTGGCCACAATGGGCGCAAACAGCGTCAGCAAAATCGTGGCGATGGTGCCGGCGACGAACGAGCCGATCGCCGCCGTTGCCAGCGCGGGACCGGCCCGGCCGTTGCGCGCCATCAGGTTGCCTTCCAGGGCCGTGACCATGGAAGACGATTCGCCGGGTGTGTTGAGCAGGATCGAGGTGGTGGAACCACCGAACTGCGCGCCGTAATAAATACCGGCGAACATGATCAGCGCGCCGGTAGGATCGACCTTGGCGGTGATCGGCAACAGCAGGGCCACCGTCAGCGCCGGACCGATCCCCGGCAACACGCCGATGGCAGTGCCGAGCAGGCAGCCGATGAACCCCCACATCAGATTGATCGGCGTCAGCGCCGAGGAAAAACCCATCGCCAGGCTTGAAAGAATGTCCACGGTGTCGAGCTCCTTTCAAAGCCAGATGTTGATCAGCGACGGCAGGGAAACCCCCAGCCCGGCGTTGAACAGCCAGTAGATCGGCAGGGTCAAGGCAATGCCGATGGCCAGGTCCCGCAGGGGATGACGGCTGCCGAACCCCCGCGCCGAACAGGCGAACAGCAACCCGGCTGCCAGCACAAACCCGATCAGGTTGATCAGCAGCGCCACCCCGACAAGCCCCGTCGTCACCCAGACCGCACCGGTTTTTCCACCGGGCACCGTGGTGGCGTCATTATCCAGCTCGCGAAAACCGCCACTGACCGCCTGATACCCCAGCAGCAGTCCCACTGCACCGAGAAACGCCGCCACGACATAGGGATAGACGTACGCCGGGAGGATCACGAAGCCCATTTCCGGCGGAAACCGGTAGGCGCCGATCGCCAATACGACGCTGATGGCGATCAGGCCGATGCCGACCGCCAATTGCGTCGGTACCACTGCGCGCTGTGTGGCCATCTCAAAGCAGCCCGACCTTGACCAGCATGGCGCGCAACCGCACGTGTTCTTCCTCGACGAATTTGCCGAAGTCATCGCCAGTCAGCACGCTGGGCGTCCAGGCATTGGCCTGGATATTGTCCTGCCAGATCTTGCTGTTGGTGGCGGCCACGACCGCGTCTATCACCTCTTTACGCTGCTGCGGGGTAAGGCCCGCTGCACCATAAACGCCGCGCCAGTTGCCGATCGTCACGTCATAGCCGCTTTCCTTGAGGGTCGGTGCATCAATGCCGGGAACCCGCTCCGGCGCGCCGATGGCCAGGACACGAAACTGACCAGTCTTGATGTATTGGCCCAGCTCGGCATAACCGCCGGTGATCACCTTGAGCTGGCCGCCCAGCGCCTGGGCAACCACCTCGCCACCACCGCCAAAGGCCACGTAGTTGACCTTGTTGACCGGCACGTCCAGCTTGCCGGCCAGCTCGGCAATGCCAATGTGATCCACCGAGCCCTTGGAGCCGCCGCCCCAGGTGATGCTCGTTGGACTGGCCTTGAAGGCCTTGATCAGATCATCGAGGGTCTTGTATTCAGACTCCTTGCGCACGGCGATCACGTTGTACTCGGTGAACAGCCGGGCAATGGGCGTCACATCCTTCAGGCTGATCTGCGGTTTGTTCTGTTCGATGCCCGCGACCATGATCGCGCCGACCACCAGCAATGCGTTCGGGTCACCCTTGGTGCTGTTGGCAAATTGCGCCAGTCCCGGGGTCCCGCCCGCCCCACCCTTGTTCTCGAAAGTCACGGCCTTGGCCGTATTGGCCTCGACCATGGCCTTGCCCAGCACCCGGGCGGTCTGGTCGTAACCACCGCCCACGGAACCCGGGGCCATGAATTTCACGGTATCCAGCGCAAAGGCTGGTGCGACAAGCACGGCAGCGGTCAAGCCGGCGGCCATGCAGCGACTGAAACGACGGATCAAGGCGGACATGGGTATCTCCTGATTGCATTGTTTTTATAGGTGCCGCTTGCCCATCGAGGTGCACGATAAGCAGGGGCCTGCAAACAAGCTTAGGCCATGGTTCCGTGGGTTGATCTGTTTTGCTCAAACCACCCGCCAACGGCGCCGCAACCCGCTGAGGGATCGCCTCGCTAACCTGAACGCTGTCAGGCCAGCCACCGGCTACATGAGTCACACCCAGGCAAAAACCAGCCGGGGCCCTTCCGACAAAACAATGCTCTAGGGTGCGTGTCTTGACCTAACCTCATTGGCTAAGTGACTAACAACCCGTCGAGCTCGCCGATGCGCAATGTCTTGAAGTCAATGATTCACGTCGCCTTCGCGGTTCTGGCGGCAAGCCCGGGATGGCTGTTGGCGGGGGACATGGCCGACGCCCCGACTCCTGCACTTGCCCCCGCTCCCGCTCCCGCCCCCGCGGCCCCGATCATCAGCATCTCCGACGGCGAATTGCTGGGGGTGCAGAACCAGCTCAACAGCCTCAAGCAGCAGGTTTCCCAGGCCAGCAATTACACCCAATTGGAAAGCTCACAGGACCAGGTACAAGTACTGATTCAGGAGATTGAACGCCTGTCTACATCGCTGCTGCCTGGACAGGCGCAATTGCAGGCGCAACTCAACGTGCTGGGGCCAGTGCCGCTTGACGAGAACGCACAGGTGACGTCTGCCATCACCACCCAACGAGATGCCCTCGGCGAGCAAAAGGACAAGATCGACAGCCAACTCAAAACCCTGGCCGCGCTAAAAATAAGTGCCGCCGAACTGATCACCCAGATTGCCAGCATCCGGCGCAGCCTGCTGGAAGCGGAAGTGACCCAGCAGACCAGCAGCATCCTGTACCCGGGTTTCTGGTCGCCATTGTTCGCTCTGCCGATCGAGGACCGTCAGCGGTTCAGCGCCCTCATCGAGCAACTCGAGGCCACGCACCGGGCCGCCTGGCAACCCGGACAACGCGGGATCACGGCCGCCCTGCTGTTGCTGGCCCTGGTCATATGGACCGTGGGTCGAAACCTCGCCGGGCGGGGCCTGGCGTGGCTGTGCTTTCATCGAATGCCTGCAGGCCGGTTGCGGCGCAGCTCCCTTGCGCTGGCGTCGGTGATCGCGACGCTACTGACCGCCGGCATCGCCCTGCAATTGCTGCACTTTGCCGGGACCCGGCAACTGCCCTACACCCCGCTGCTGGCCGACCTGGCGCAATACCTGGAAAAGCTGGCCTATACCTGCGTGCTGATCACCGGATTGAGCCGCGCGTTGTTATCCACCAAACATCCTTCATGGCGCCTGCCCGATATTGCCGACCCGGTGGCTCTGGCGATGGAGCCTTATCCGCGGTTGCTGGCCAGCCTGCTGCTGGTGCTGGTGACCCTGGTGCAGATGAGCAATGTCACCGGCATGAGCGCCGAAGTGGTGTTGTTCGGTCGGGGCATCGTGGCACTGGTCGCGGCACTGGTGATCGGTGCGCTGCTGTTGCGCGTCAGCAAGACACGCAGAGACCTGATCGTTGCCGGAGAAGCCCCCGAAGGCGTCACCACCTTCGCCGGTCTGATTTACACCTTCACCGGCGCGGCCGTGGTGGTGTCCCTGTTCGCCCTGCTGATCGGCTATGTGACGATGGCCCGGTTCATCACCTATGAACTGGTCTGGATATTCATCATCTGCGCCGGTTTCTACCTGCTGACACAGGTCTACCAGGACACCTGCGACTACCTTTTCTCGCCCCGGCAAGCCTCCGGCAAGGCGATCAAGCAGCTGTTGGGCATCGGCAATCCGCGCCTGGAGCAGATCTGCACCGTCATGTCCGGGGCTGGCCGCGCCATCCTGATGCTGATCGGCGTCATTGCCCTGTTCGTCGGCGGCGTGGGGACGACGCTCGGGCAACTGGTCACCGGCACCGTGGCCATTCTCGGTGGTGAGGGGCTGCGCAAGCTGAACATCGTCCCGGACAACCTGCTCAATGCCGTCCTCGCCCTGGTGATCGGCATCTACCTGATTCGCGCCTTCCGACGCTGGCTGGATAACGAGTTCCTGCCAAAAACCGAGATGGACCCGGGCATGTGCGCCTCGCTCAGCACCCTGTTTGCCAACATCGGTTACGCATCCGTGGTGCTACTCACACTGTCGTCGCTGGGGGTCAAGTGGACCAACCTGGCCTGGATTGTCAGTGCATTGTCGGTGGGCATCGGCTTCGGTCTCCAGGAGATCGTGAAGAACTTCATCTCCGGCCTGATCCTGCTCACCGAGCGTCCGGTGAAGGTCGGCGACCTGATCAGCATCAGCGGAGTCGAAGGCGATATACGACGGATCAACGTGCGGGCCACGGAAATCCAACTGGCCGACCGTTCGATCATGATCGTGCCCAACTCCCACCTGATTTCGCAGAACCTGCGCAACGTCACCCTCGGCGGCAGCGCCCAGGGCGTGGTGATACTCGAACTGATGTTCCCGCTGGATATCGACCCGGAGCTGGTGCAAAACCTGCTGATGGACACCTACACCGAGCATGAATCCATTCTGGATAAACCCGCGCCGTTTTTGCGTTTCAGTCAGCTGAAGCCTGAAGGCATCACCTTGACCATCACCGGTTATGTCGGCAGCCCACGCACGGTCGGCGCGATCAAAAGCGAGCTGCTGTTTGAAATACTCAAGCGGCTGGGGGCCGCCGGGATTGAACTGGCGAAATCGCCACCTGGCGCGTAACACCAATCCGTAGGAGCTGCCGAAGGCTGCGATCTTTTGATCTGATTTTTAAACCAGGATCAACAGATCGCAGCCTCGTGGCACTCGACAGCTCCTACAGGTATATCAATGGGCGATACACACCGACTTGAGCTCGGTGTAAGCCTCGATCACCGCACGCCCGAACTCACGGCCCATACCCGATTGCTTGACGCCACCGAACGGCATCGCCGGGTCGAGCAGCACGTGGGCGTTGACCCAGACCGTACCGGCTTCGATGCGTGGCACCAGGTTCATGGCTTTGCCCAGGTCGTTGGTCCACAGGCTGGCGGCCAAGCCGTAGCGGTTGTCGTTGGCCAGTTCGATCACGGCGTCTTCGTCGTCGAACGGCATCACGCCCAATACCGGGCCGAACACTTCTTCACGGGCCACGGCCATGCTGTGGTCGATGTCCGCCAGGATGGTCGGCTGCACGAAGAAGCCGTCGCCTTCCAGCAACTCGCCGCCAGTCACCACCCGCGCACCTTGCTGGCGGGCCAGTTCGATGTGTTTGAGCACGCTTTGTTGTTGCTTGCGCGACACCAGCGGGTTGATGGCCGCGTCGCAATTCATGCCGGCGCCAATCGGCATCGAGGAGACGGCGGCGGCCAGGGCTTCGACGAATGGGTCGTGGATCGAGCGGTGCACGTAGAAGCGCGAGGCCGCCGCGCAGACCTGGCCGTTGTTCAGCAAGCCGCCGAGGATCGCACCCTGCACGGCTTTTTCGATGTCGGCATCGGCGAGCACGATCATCGGGTTCTTGCCGCCCAGTTCCAGGGAGAAGCGCGTCATGTTTTCCATGCACGCCACGCCGACGCTCTTGCCCACGGCGGTGGAACCGGTGAACGACACTTTGCTCACCAACGGATGCGCGGTCAGCACGCCGCCAACGGAGGCGCCGCCACCGGTGACCACGTTGAATACGCCGGCCGGGATGCCGGCTTCCACAGCCAGTTCAGCCAGGCGCATGGCGGTCAGCGGGGTTTCCATGGCCGGCTTGATGATCACCGTGCAACCGGTGGCCAGGGCTGGCATCAGTTTCCAGGCGGCGATCAGCAGCGGGAAGTTCCACGGCACGATACCGACCACAACACCGACCGGCTCGCGCTTGGTGAACGCGGTGAACTTGGCGCCCGGTGGCAGCGGGATCGACACATCGAAAGTCTGGCCTTCGATCTTGGTCGCCCAGCCGGACATGTAGCGCATGAATTCCACGGTGGCGTTGAGGTCCAGCGCGCGGGCCATGTTGATCGACTTGCCCTGGCTCAGGGTTTCCAGCTGGGCCAGCTCTTCGGCGTGTTCTTCGACCAGGCGGGTGAAGTTCAGCAGGATGCGTTCACGGTCCGCCGGGCGCAGGCTCGACCACACACCGGACTTGAACGCCTTGTGGGACGACTGCACGGCGCGCTCGACGAGCTCCAGCGGCGCATCCAGGGTTTCGCACAGGGTTTGCCCGGTGGCCGGGTTGACCACGGCGATGCTGTCGCCCTCGGCAAGCACCCACTGGCCATCGATGAAGCAGCCGTGGCGACGTGCAAGGAATGCAGCAACCTGGGGCAGGATTTCAACGTTGCTCATAATTCACCTTTCATTCAGACGAGTTGTTCAGGCGCAATTGCGGCCTGATCAGTGTTGTTCTTTGAGGAAGCACGCGACCGCCTGGCGGTCGGCGGCGGAAGCCAGGCCCATGTAGGGCATGTAGGTACCCGGCACGAAGGCCTGGGGCTGGGTGATCAATTGCGTGATGTTCTCGGCCAGCCAGTCGACGTCTTTGTCGCGCATCGCCTGGGAGTAGCTGAAACCCGCCAGCGAGCCGGACTTGCGCCCATACACACCGAACAGGTTCGGCCCCATCATGCCGGTCGTGCCCTTGGTCACCGCGTGGCAGACGCTGCACTCGGTGGCAAACACTTCGCCGCCACGGCGCGTGTCCGGGGCACACTCAGCGGCGGACACCGTCTGGACCAGGGTGAAGGACAGCAAACCGATCAGGGGCACACGCAGCGAAGTGAACATAGGAAAACGACCTTGAAAATCCATGCGCCCGCCGGCAGGCGAACGCCAACACTAAAAATGCCGAGGCAACGGTGCTTCGGCAGGTTGGTAGGGATTGTCGGCGGTCGTCGGCACGCAGGTTTTGCCCTGCGTGCCAGTTGTGTTGGCGGTTGTGCCAGATTGCGCGGGAGCTGCCGCAGGCTGCGATCTCTTGATCTTCATGCTCTCGATATCGTCGACAGCAAGATCAAAAGATCGCAGCCTGCGGCAGCTCCTACCGGAAGGTGCACTCAATTTATGCAGTGCAGATTTGCGAGACCAACACTTGTACTAGCCAATCAGGTGATGACTACTTGAGCTTTTTCAACTCTAAAAGCTCGTAATCCGCTTCCGGATTCAAGCCATACTCTGACAACACCTCATCAAATTCTGCCTTTGAAACATTCTTGTAGTTTTTTAGTTTGGCCAGAGCCACCGCTAAAGATGGTGAACGCATTATCGACCTGCCGCTCTTCGAAACCTCCACACTACTGGAGTCAAAATAAAGTATTTCGTAGCTTTGTATATTTAACATCATGAAGTCTCTTTGCAGGGTCAGGTATAGCATTCCTGCCACACCCACCGTCACATCCTCTGCCACTTTGTGCCCCAAGGCCTTCGGCAATACGCGGAGATGAGCCATATTCAAGCTCATCGTCAAAACAAGGAACGTCCCAAAAATTTTCGCATTTCATTTTTGATTACTCGCTATTAGAGAGAACGCCACCAAAATCAAGTGACGCATTTGCTTTTAATAACTTTCAAAACAGAGCGCAAGAAACGATTTCTTTTACACGTAGGAGATTTCACTCAATATAAAAGGAGGGTTCGCACAGGACATTCGGAATATTTTTTTGCTTATCAACATCGTAAAAGCATCATTACATCGATAAGTTTTTATAAGCTTTTAAAAACAAAATAAACGTTAACCACAAAGCGAACGATGCTGGCGTCGGCCTTCTGTAGGTCGGAGTAGGAAATTTCTTTCTTTTTCCAAAGTATCTTTTTTGAATTTGCATTTTAGCTTTTTAAAAAGGCGACGGACGGCAACCTTGCTGATCGGTTGCCATTGCGTGACGGGATCCTGACCGGACCACTCAATTCGTATACCGCTTCCGATACTCACCCGGCGAAACGCCAAACCGCGCCTTGAACGCCGTAGAGAAATAGCTCGAATCGTTAAAGCCCCACTCATAGCCCAGTGCACACAGCTTGCCCTCGCCCCGGGCATGGCGCAGTTGTTCGGCGCAAAGGTCGAGGCGACGGTTTTTCACGTATTGCGCCACCACCAGGCCGTGTCGGGAAAACAGCCGGTACAGGCCGCGCACGGAGACGCCCACCTGGGTCGCCAGCCATTCGGGGCACAGCGCCTCGTCACCAATGTGCTCATCGATAACGCGCAAGGCCTTGCGGAAGGTGCGCACCTGGGGTGAGTCGTCCAACTCGCTCGCCCCCATCGCCGGACGCAGCAGGCTGATCACCGCGTCCAGCGTCGCTTCGCTTTCTGTGTGACTGAGGCCTTGTTCCGTTGAACCGAGGATCAGGCGCTGGGCCAGCCCCGCCATCGGCGCCGACGCCTGAATGCGTTGCGCGGGTTTGACCGTGGTGAAGCGCAGCTGCTGCTCCACTCGCTCCCTGGGCAGTATCAATGACAACTGACGGGCGTTGTTGCGGTAGACAAAGTTGCTTGGGCGCGTGGAGTCGATCAGCGTGATATCCCCCGGCAACAGAGTGATGCAACTGCCCTGCTGCTCCATCACGGCTTCGCCGGCCAGCTGGAACGCCGCGTAATAATGCGAGTCTTCGCCCTGATCGATCTCATGCTGCGTGCGGAACAGTCGGGCCTGGGCCACGTCGACAAAACTCATCTTGAGCTCACCGCTGCGGTACTCATCGATCGAGCCCGCAAACTGCGTCCCCAACACATTGGCACCAAAGCGCCCGCACACCTGATTGACCTTGTCGAGCCATTGATCAAAGCGCTCGACCTGTTGTGCATTGCTCATCGCAGCCTCATCCATTGCATTAGTCGCTGCGAGGCGTCCTGCACTTTTCGTTCCTGTCGCTGGCCACCGCGAAATACCGCGGCGGCCATGCCCATCCGTGCGCGATTGCTGCGCAGCGCCTGTTTTCGCGCACCAGGAACCGGCGTCGTGGCAACGCGCCATGCAATCTGGCATGCACAACCAACTAATTGGCAAACAGGGAAAAGGGCAAACAATGGCCGCGTCTTAGTATCCGGACAGACCGCAAACCTGCGCTCAAGAACAAGAACGGATGCCACACCATGCTCAAGTCCCCCTTGCTTCGTCTCTCGACGCTCGCGCTGATGATCAGTGCCGGCAATGCCGGTGCCTATGAACTCTACGCCGACGACGACAGCCATCTGAACGCTACCCTCGAAGCCGTGTTCGGCATTTTCCACAGCCAGGAAAACTACGCCCTGTCCGGTCGCCTGAGTGAAGGCAGCTCGTCGTGGCGCGAGGGCTACATCAAATACGGCTTGAGCTTCGATCAAGGCCTGGGCGGTGTGGGCACCGCGTACGGCGCGGGGAACATGCTCAGTTCCGGCACCTGGGGCGATGGCGATGCCGCTGGCTTCTCCGATGGCTCCGAGCGCACCACCAAATTCGAAGACGCCTACTTAGGCTGGCGCTCGGCCGATCTGTTCGGCGCGCTGGGCAGTGATGGCGTCGACCTGTCCTTCGGCCGACAGAACATTGTGGTCGGCGACGGCTTCCTGATCGACGGCGACGCGCTGAACATGGGCAAGGGCCTGGCCGACGGCGAATTCAACCGTGGCGGTGCCTACTACCTGGCGGCGCGCAAGGCCTTCGACGAAACCGCTGTATTGCGTCTGGGTGGCAAGGAAGGCTGGCGCAGCGACCTGATGTGGCTCAAATCCGACAACCGCGCCCAGGCCAAGACCGAAATGTACGTCGGCACCCTGGAGCACGTGGCCGAGGCCGGTACCGTCGGCCTGACCTTCATCAAGACCACCGATATCGATGAACAGTACGCCTCGCCGATCCAGCTCGAACGCGACGGCATGAAGACCTACAGCCTGCGTGCGGCGGGCAACGCCGGGGTGAAAGACCTGTTCCTGTCCGGTGAATACGCCAAGCAGGACAAGCCTCACACCACCAGCGAAGACGCCTGGTACCTGGAAGCCGGCTGGACCTTCTCCGACGCAGTCTGGACACCGAGCGCCAGCTACCGCTACAGCCGCTTCTCGGAAGGCTACGACACCCTGTTCTACGGTTTCAACCGTGGCTACGGCACCTGGTT
Organism: Pseudomonas sp. S2_F07; assembly: GCF_054668325.1. Classification (NCBI taxonomy): domain Bacteria; kingdom Pseudomonadati; phylum Pseudomonadota; class Gammaproteobacteria; order Pseudomonadales; family Pseudomonadaceae; genus Pseudomonas; species Pseudomonas sp. S2_F07. Next base: position 56,906 of record NZ_CP162758.1, on the reverse strand, counting down.
CCAGGGTGAAGTGGCGGGCAACTACGCCGGGCCGTTCAACAGCAACTCGCGCATCCAGAACGTCACGATGAAGGTCTCGCCGCTGGAGAACCTCAACATCGGCGCAATGTACTTCAACTACGACACCATCGACCGCAACCTGGGCAACACCGATGGCCACGAAGTCGACCTGTATGCCGAATGGCACGTCAACGACCACCTGACCGTGATGCCACTGGTGGGCATCTACCAGCCGGACAAGAGCGCCGAAGACGGTGGTACCCAACTGGGTAACAACGACAAGAACGTCTACGCCCAGGTGGTGTTCGCCACCGGTTTCTGATTTCGGCCGAGGGGAACTTTCGTATCTGAGATTTGCAGTGCCTGATACACCGCCTTCGCGGGCAAGCCCGCTCCCACATTTGGATTTCTGCTGCACACAAAATCCGTGTACACCGCAGATCCCCTGTGGGAGCGGGCTTGCTCGCGACGAGGCCATCACATCCAACATCTCCACTGACTGACACTCCGCAATCGTCGGAACGCCGCCCGGAGCAAGCTCGCTCCCACAGTGTTTAGTGGTTAGCCGGGCCGATCGACCTGATCCAAAGCCCGATTCACCGCCAACTCCCCCAGCATGATCACTTGCGCGATGCCCAGCAGGGTGTTGCGGTGCGTGCCTTCCAGGAATCCCGCCAGGTCATTGGCCATGACGTTCGCCGAGGCCAGCGATTCGCAGGCGTGGGCCAGCAGGGTTTCGGTGTCGATGTCGGGGTTGATGGTGAACAGCGTGGAGGGTTTGTGCGGGGTGGCCATGATGTGCAGGGCCGGGTTGGGACAAGCGTCGTTGTCCGATGGATCAGGGGTAACCTTCAACATCCTTCGGTCTCCAGGGCGCACAAGCCGGCGGATTCTGGCGTACCTGTAGGCAACGACGCAAGGCGCTGTAGCTTGCAGGAAGTGACGCCTACAGCTGTTAAACAACCCACCAATACACACCCAATCCGTAGGAGCTGCCGAAGGCTGCGATCTTTTGATCTTGCTTTTCTGTTAGATCGAGAAAAGCAAGATCAAAAGATCGCAGCCTTCGGCAGCTCCTACAAAAGAAGGTCTCAATCAAGCCGCGCTGGCATGCTCAACACGATGAAACAAGCGGTTGAAATACACCAGGCTGTCACGCGGTTCGCGCACGCCCACCTTCGTCAGTTCCACGAACATCACCGAATGCGAGCCCACTTCCTTGCACTCGCTGATCCGCCCTTCCAGTTGCACCAGGGCATCGCGCAGCACCGGCACGTCGGCGGCGCCGTCGTCCCACAGGTCCCAGGCGAAGCGCTCGGCCATCGGCACCTGGGTCATGCCGGCGAAATGCCGGGCCAGTTCTTCCTGCTCGCCACACAGCACGTTGACGCACAGGTGGCCATTGGTGCGGAACACGTCGTGGGTGGCGCTGTTGCGGTTGACGCACACCAGCACCGTAGGTGGCGAGTCGGTCACCGAGCACACGGCGCTGGCGGTGATGCCGCAACGACCGCCGGGGCCGTTGGTGGTGATGATGTTCACCGCGGCAGGCAGCTGCGCCATGGCGTTGCGAAAGTCGATTTGCTGCTGGCTCAGGTCGGCCATGTCGATGCCCCTTCCTTCAGGAGGGCCGCGATCTTGCGGCCCGTAGGTGATGGAACAAGACTAAGGCTGCGGGCGCGGCGCAACTATTCTGACGATCCCCATGGCAGGGTTGGGTTTCCGCTAGTCGACTAGGTGGTTTCTTTATCGCAAGGGCCGGTCACAGTGGGTATTCTGCATACTGGTTCCAGAAAGATGAGCCAATGCGTGCCGCACGCTCCCGTGCGAAAACAATAATTAGAAAACTTTCGTGGCAGCCCCGATGGAAATCCGTAAACCGATTGTTTATATCGTTGACGACGACAAGGACCTGCGAACCTCACTGGCCTGGTTGCTGGAGTCGGTGAGTGTGCAGGCGCAGTGCTTTGCCGGCGCCGAAGAGTTCCTCAGCCAATACGACCCCAAGCAGCCCGCCTGCCTGGTGCTCGACGTGCGCATGCCGGAAACCAGTGGTTTCCAGCTGCAGGAAATCCTCAACCAGCGCGGCAGCACCCTGCCGACCATTTTCGTCTCGGCCCATGGCGACATTCCGATGTCGGTCACGGCGATGAAGAACGGCGCGCTGGATTTCGTCGAGAAGCCCTACAACCCGCAGCAGATGATCGACCGCATCCAGGCCGCGCTGAAGACCGCCGTGCACGCCCAGGCCGATCAGCAGCAGCGTCAGAACCTGCAAGGCAAGTTGGCACTGTTGACCAGCCGTGAGCGGGAAGTGTTGATGCTGGTGATCGATGGCAAGGCGAGCAAGGTGATCGCCCGGGAGCTGAACATCAGCGTGAAGACCGTTGATGTGCACCGTACCAAGATCAAGGAGAAGATGGGCGTGAGCAGCATCGCCATGCTGGTGCGCGAGGTGCTGCATTTGCCGGTGGATGAGCCGGTGCGGCACTGATCATTCTGTATTCGCCGTCAGGCCGCCATCGCGGGCAAGCCCGCTCCCACATTTTGATCTCGGCCGGACACAGACTTTGTGTTCACCGCAGATTCAATGTGGGAGCGGGCTTGCTCGCGAAGGGGCCGGCACATTCAACATCAATGGCGGATTCAGATCTGGCTATACCGCTTGCGATAAGCCCCTGGTGACACGCCAAAGCGCGATTTGAAGGCCGACGAAAAGTAGCTCGAATCCGAAAACCCCCACGCATAACACAACGCCGACAGCTTCTGTTCGACATCGGCGCGGCGCAGGTTTTCGGCGCAGAAGTCCAGGCGGCGGTGCTTGATGTATTGCGCCACCACCAGGCCGCGCTTGGAGAACATCCGGTACAGGCCGCGCACGGAAATCCCGACTTCACGGGCAATCAGCTCGGGGCACAGTTCTTCGTCGCTCAGGTGCGCGTCGATGAAGGCGATGATCTTGCGAAATTGCCGCTCGTGGGCGTCCGCACCGCAGTCGCGGGCGCTGATGCCCGGCAGCAACAGGCTGGCCAGGGCATCGAGCACGGCTTCGCTTTCCTGCATCTCCAGCCCGTCCTGCTGGCGGGTGTCCAGCACCAGCTTGCTGGCCATCGCCGCCAGGGGGCTGCCGGCCGCGATGCGCGTGGCGCAGTTGACGGCATTGAAGTGCGAACCGCGCTCGACCACCTGGCGCGGCAAAATCAGCGACAGCTGTCGGCAATCGTCGTTGTAGATCATGTCGCTCGGACGGCTGGCGTCGATCAGGGCGATGTCGCCACAGCCCAGTTGCGCGCGGTTGTCGCCCTGCTCCAGTTGCGAGCTGCCACGCAGCTGGAACACCGCGTAGTAGTGGCCGTCGCTGCTGGTGCTGACGTCCTTGCTGGTGCGGTACAAATGCACGTGCGCCATGTCGACCACACTCAGGTTGATCGCGCCGCTGCGAAATTCTGTCAGTTCGCCATAGAAATCGGAGTCCAGCGCCCGGGCATCGAAACGCCCACAGGCCTGGTTCACCTGGCTCAACCAACTTTCGAACGCCTCGTTGCGCACCGTCGATGCTGTAATCATGTCCGCAAAGCCTCACGTTTTTGTTGTTATTTTTCGACCGCTTCATCGAGCGGTTCGTCAAAACGGTAATTTCTGTAGCCATCTCCTCCTTCGACGGCAGCCGGGCGCCCATTCAACAGACTCCGGCCCAAGCTTTCCAGTGAACTTTCGGTTTAAAGGTCCAGTACCAGACGAGCGGAAAGTGCCCGTGATACACAGGCACAGATCTGCTTGTTGGAGGCCTTTTCCTTGTTCGACAGGCAGTTGTCGCGGTGCTCCGGCAAGCCGTCCAGCACTTCGACGATGCAGGTGCCGCAGATGCCTTCGCGGCACTCGGTGTCGATGTCGCAACCATGGGCCTGCAACACGTCGACCAGGCTGGCATTGGCCGGCACTTGCAGCACCACGCCGGAACTGGCCAGTTCCACTTCGAAGGTGCCCGCCGGGGCGCTGTTGGCGGCCGGGTCTGCGGCGAAGTGTTCCAGGTGAATGGCATCGTCCGAGCGACTGCGGGACGCCACTTCCACCACTTTGTTCATGAAAGGCGCCGGGCCGCAGGTGTAGACGTGGGCCGCAGCATTGGCGCGGTTCAGGCATTCGCTCAATGCGCCGTCCAGATCCGCAGGTTCAACGCCGTAGTGGAACTCCACGTTATCAGCGAAATTCGTCGCCAACAGTTCGGTAAACGCCGCGTACTGCGCCGAACGAGCGAAGTAATGCAGACGATACGGCTGGCCGCTTTCCGCCAGTTTGTAGGCCATGCTCAGCAGCGGCGTGACGCCGATACCGGCGGCGAACAGCACGTGTTCGCTGGCCGTTTCATCGAGGCGAAACAGGTTGCGCGGCGCACCCATTTCCAGCTCCATGCCCTCTTCCACTTGCTCGTGCAGCGCCAGTGAACCGCCGCGCGACTGCGCTTCTTTCTTCACCGCCACCAGATACGCACGGCGATCCTGTGGCGGGCTGCACAGCGAATACTGGCGGGTCACCCCGGTCGGCCCGGTCAGGTCGACGTGGGCACCCGGTTCATAGGTGTCGAGCGGCTGGCCGTCACTGCGCACTAGGCGAAAGGAACGGATATCCAGCGCTTCGTCGACGATCCTTTCGATCTTCACCTTCATCATTGCATCACCTGAATACTGTTGTTTGTGTTAAACACGCTTGCTACCCCTGTAGGAGCTGCCGAAGGCTGCGATCTTTTAGAAGCAAGATCAAAAGATCGCAGCCTTCGGCAGCTCCTACGGGTTCATTTGTCCGGCCAAGAAATCCATGGCCAGCGCTCAGCGCATGAACAAGCCGCCGTTGACGTCCAGGCACGCGCCAGTCACGGAGGTCGCGTTATCGGCGATCAGCAGTAACACGCTGTCGGCGATGAACTCGGGATTACCGAGGGTGCCGGCCGGGATCATTTTCAGGATCTGTTCCAGTCGCTCCGGGGCCACGGTCTCGCGCACCACGGGCAAGTCCAGCGGGCCTGGCGAGATGCTGTTGACCGTCACACCCTGGGGCGCCAGCTCGCGGGCGAAGACCTTGGTCAGGGTCGCCACGCCGCCCTTGGCCGCCGCGTAATGCGCGCCGGTGGCGGTGCCGCCGTTCTGTCCGGCCAGGGACGCGATGTTGACGATGCGCCCGAAGCCGCGCTCGGCGAAGTGCGCGCCGAACACCTGGCAGGCAACAAAGGTGCCGCGCAGGTTGATCGCCATCGACTCGTCGAACTCTTCCGGCGTGATGTCCATCAGCGCCGCGACTTTCGACACGCCGGCGTTGTTCACCAGAATGTCGGTGCCGCCCCACTGCTCAGTGAGCAGGTCGCGAGCACGCTGGAAGTCGGCTTTGCTGCGCACATCCAGCTCGATTGCCACGGCAGTAACGCCGCTGCCATCCAGCTCGGCAGCCAGTTGCTGCACGCCATCAAGACGCACATCGGCCAGGCCGACGCGATAACCCGCCGCGTGCAGACGGCGGGCGATACACTCGCCCAGTCCGCGCGAGGCACCCGTTACAAGGGCTACTCGACTCATGATATTGCCCTCACAAAAGGAAGCCGAGCGCGCTCAGGCTGTCGGTGGAGTTGATCAGGCGCACCACTTTGCGCTCCAGGGTCGGCACGCCGTCGGTGAATCGAATGCGGTGGTTCAGGTCGGCCACGAACGGCGTGTGCACGCCGCGCTTGTAGGCGTACAGCAACTGCGCCGAATTGACTTCGACGATGTCGCCGGCCGCTTCCACCAGGCGGAAACGCGAGATCGTGCGGATGGTTTTCGCCGCGTCCACCGCCGACGGCGAGTAGCCGGCGGTCAGGCGTTCGATGCGCAGGCCACGCATGCGCGCATCGTCGTAGGCGTAGTTCAGGGTCGCTTCGAAGTCTTCGGTGTCCGGGTCGATCGGCACGATGTACTTGCCGCTTTCGCTCCACAAGGTCGCCCACTCGGCGTAGTTCTTGTGGTCGAGCAGTTCGGCTTCGCGCCAGATGAATTCGATGGCCTGGGCCAGGGGACCGGAAAAACCGTTCAGGGTGTCTTGATTGCTCATTGGCTCATCATCCTTTTCCACATGTCGTAGGCACCGCGCATGCCGCCTTCGTCGGTGGCGTGGCTGACCTTGTCGCCGTTTTCAGCGGTGATTTCGCGGTTCAGGCCGCGGTTGACCAGGATTGGCGCATCGACGCCGGCATACGAGCCGCGCTGCACGCGGTCCCAGGCTTCGGCATCGTCAGGGCTGCCGAAACCGAACGGGCCCTGGAAGTGTTCGTGGATGCGCATGCGTTCGCGGTTGGCAATTTCCGGGCCGCCGTCCATGCCAAGGGCCACGTGGCGGATCTCGGTTTCGCTGACCGACACCGGGCGCAGTACGCGGAAGAACGACATCGACATCGCCACGTTGGGGAACAGGTTCAGGTTGAAACCGGCGCCGTGCAGCGAGCGCACGATGCGACGCACCTGATCGGCCGGCAGGGTTTTCGACAGTTCTTCGGTCACATGGGCGAAGCGTTCCTGCAACTGTTCGGTGCCGTCGTCATGATCGAGATCGACGTGCTCCGGCACCATCACCATCACGCTGTGGCCGTTGCCCAGCGAATGGGTCACGGCTTGTTCGTCGGTCATGAACGAGAGCATTTCCGAGGTTTCTTCATCGACCGACGACATGAACGACTTGTGCACGATCGGGAAATGGTAACCGTCGGTGGTGTTTTCCAGCTGGATCTTCCAGTTGCCCTTGAAGCTGAACTTGTGTTCGCCCTGAGTCTTTATCGGGTAACCGGCGCCCTGTTTCATGAACAGGTCCATCCAGTGTTTCGCGCCGCCAAGGAAGTCTTCCAGCGGTTCGATCTCGTCGTTGTAGCTGGCGAAGACCATGCCGGCGTAGCTTTCGACGCGCAGGCTGGTCAGCGGCAATTCGGATTTCTCCAGGATGCCTTCGTAGCCATCCGGATACGGCAGCGCACGCAACTTGCCGTCCAGGCCGTAGGACCAGCTGTGGTACGGGCAGGTGAAACCGGTGGCGTTGCCCTTGTGCTTCTCGCACACGGTGGCGCCACGGTGGCGGCAACGGTTTTCCAGCACGTTGATGTTGTTCTTCTTGTCGCGCACGACAATCACCGGGCGACGGCCGATGGTGGCGGTCTTGAAGTCGCCGCTGTTGCGCACTTCGCTTTCGTGGGCAACCCACACCCAGGTGCGGTAGAAAATCTTGTCCAGCTCGGCTTCGAACAGCGCCGGGTCGTTGTACAGCGAGACGTCGACGCGGTCGTGTCGGACCAGGTCTTCCGGGCTTTTCGACGATGCGATCAGCTGATATTCATGAGTGCTCATGCGGTTCTCCTCATGGCTTCTTTTTATGATTTTGATTTAGAGCCAGGCCGCTCACCGGCCATGCTCTGTTGCAGTTGCGCACCAAAGGCGCAGACCAGTTCGTCCTGGCCCTTGCGGCCGACGATTTGCAGGCCGACCTTCAGCCCGCCGCAGTCGAGTTCCACCGGCACCGTCAGGGCCGGGTGGCCGCTGAGGTTGAAAGGCCGAACCAGCGGGGTCATGCCGGCCACGGCTTTGCTGCCGGCGCGGGCTTCGCTGAGGGTCGGCGGCAGGCTCGGCATTGTCGGCAGCAGCAATACGGCAAAGTCTTCCAGCGCCGCGTCCACCTGTTGGGTGAACGCTGTGCGCACGGCTTCGGCCTCAGCCAGTTCCTGGCGCGTGGTGCGGCTGGCCGCCAGCAAACGTGTTTCCACATCGGCGCCGATCAGGCCCTTGCCGGTCAGGTGACCGAACGCCGCCCAGTTTTCGAAATTGATCACGGTCAGGCCGGCGGCGAACGCCGCTTCGAATTCACTCAGGTGCAGGTTGCTGCGACGCCATCCGGCGCGGTCGGCGGCGGCTCCGAGACTTGCTTGCAGATGCGCATCGCAGGCCACCTCGAGAAAGCCGACCCCGGCGCCGTCACCTGGCAACCCTTGAGCGGTAAAGCCCGGGCAGATCACCTGCATCGCAGCGATTAGGTCCTCCATGCTTTTGGCGAACGGCCCGACGCAATCGAGGCTCGATTCCAGCGGATGGGCGCCGACACGGCTGACACGGCCATAAGTCGGCTTGAGCCCGGCAATCCCGCAGCAGGCTGCCGGCACGCGCACCGAACCACCGGTATCAGTGCCGATGGCGATGTCCGCCAGGCCTGCCGCGACCGCCGAAGCCGAACCGCTGGACGAGCCGCCAGGAACGCGATCCGGCGCTTGCGGATTGATCGGTGTGCCAGTCCAGTCGTTGATGCCGGTCACGCCGAACGCCAGTTCATGCAAGTTGGTCTTGCCGACGATCTGCCAGCCAGCGTCGAGGATCGCATCGACCACTTCGGCGTTTTTCGTCGCCGCCGGTGCATCGGCGAAGGCGCGGCTGCCCGAGCGGGTCGGATGGCCGGCGATGTCGATGGCATCCTTGATGGCGACGCGCTTGCCGTTGCCACCGAGGAGGAATTCGCTGATAAAAGTACTCATGCATTCAGCTCCGTGTTGAACAGCCGTTGCGTACGGAAATGCGCGATCAGCCAGACGCCGTCGACACAACGAAAATCGATGTTCAGGCGCGTGCCGAACAACTCGTTGCGGCCATCGGCGTACGTCGAGATCTGCTGCATGATCCACTGCCCCTGCGCCGCCTTGCCGTCGACCACGATCGACTCGCTGGTGAGGTAATGCAGGTTCAGCTTGAAGTGGTCGGACGGCGGCAGATAACCGCCGACAAACGCCGCCACCGCTTCACGCCCCTGGTGCTGACCGAAGGTCTGTGCGGTCTGGGTGCCGAGGCCTTCCCAGATCGCATCCTCGGTGAATAGTTGCGCCAACTGACTCAGATGAATCGCCGCCCGCGGCACGTCGCACAGGTCCATGTAGCGCGCCATCAGGCGACGCACTGCGCTTTCCCCTTCGAGCGTCGCCAGACGCTGCAGCAAGGCCTCGTTCATGGCTTACACCTTGGCCGCATCAGGAATGGTCAGCGGGCGACCGATGCGCGCTTCGATCCCGGCGTAGCGCCACAGGCTGTACTGGCCGACCGGCGTGGTGCGGAACAGGTTGCAGGCGTCGATTACCGACTGGTGGCAGTCGACGTCGGCCATGATGTACACGGTCCAGGGCGAGGTGGTGGATGGGCCGACCATCAGGCGGTCGTCATCCATCGCGCCGAGCACGGTGATGCCGGGCATGGCGCCGAGGTCACCCATCATCTGGCTGAAGCCTTTCCACACGCTCAGGCCTTCGCCGGTGGGCAGGTCGAAAAAATTCTGGGTGATGCCGATGCAGAAGACGACGCGCAATGGTTCTTGGGTGGTTTGCGACATGGGTGCGATTCCTTGAAAAAGTAATGGGGATTCAGATGTAGCCCGGGAACGGCGGCACGCCGAGGAACACCGAGCCGGCGCCGTCGTACAGGCCTTCGCTGAGGAAGGCGTGCTGGGTCACCACCATCGAGTCGCGCAGGTAGCGTTGCAGCGGATGGCGCAGGTAAATGGCGGTGGTGCCGGCCAGGCTGTAGGCGCTCTGCACCACCTCGGCACCGGCCTGGGACACGTGAATCGCCGACAGGCGCAACAGGCTGGTCTGCTCCGGGGTGACCGGGTTGCCGGCCAGGATCGAGTTCCACACCTGTTCGGTGGCGTTGTAGAAGAAACCGCGGGCGGCGCTGAGCTTGGCTTCAGCCTTGGCGATCTCGATGCGCACGTAGGCGCGGTCGGACAATTTCGGCGCGCCGGTGATGCCGCTGCCGCCAGCCATGCGGCTGATTTCGTCCAGCGCTGCACGGGCCAGGCCGAGGTTGACCACCGCCAGCACTTGCGCGGCATAGGCGATCGACGGGTAGCGGAACAGCGGTTCGTCGATGGTCGCGGCTCCGCCACGGATGAACGTCCAGCGCTCATCAACGCGTTTATCGCTCACTCGCAGGTCATGGCTGCCGGTGCCCTTGAGGCCGACCACTTCCCAGTTCTCGACGATGTCGACCTGCTCCGGGCGGAACACAGCGGTGCGCGGCTTGCCGCCGGCAGCGCCGATGCCAACGCCCAACAGGTCTGCGCCTTTACAGCCGCTGGCGAATTTCCAGGTGCCGTTGACCTGATACCCGCCTTCCACGGTCTCGGCCGGTTGCAAGGGGAACAGGCCGCCGGCGAATACCAGGTCAGGGCTTTCGGCGTAGAGCTCAGCCAGGGTTTCCCGTGGCAAGGCTGCCAGGTAGACACCGGCGCTGCCGAAGCTGGCCACCCAGCCCGCCGAGCCGTCGGCTTCGGAGATGCGCTCGATCATTTCCAGGAACAGCACCGGTGCCAGGGCGTCACCACCGAAGCATTTCGGCGTGGCGGCGCGAAAAATGCCCACCTGCTTGAAGCGCTCGATCATGTCCCGAGGCACGTGGGAGCCGGCGTCGAATTCTTCGCGACGCTGGCGAACCTCATCCAGCACTTGCTGGAATAGCTGACTCTCGACCATTGGCACGACCGGGGCGGACACAGGGTCTTGTTGCGCGACAGCTGAACGCAGCATGGGCTAGTTCTCCGTTTTGATTATTGTTAGTAGGCTCCGCTGCTCCCCTGCCTGTAGGAGCTGCCGCAGGCTGCGATCTTTTGATCCCGACAAATCAACATCAAAAGATCGCAGCCTTCGGCAGCTCCTACAGAGAAGATGTGTGGATGCCTTTGCATTGAGGTCCAGTGTAAAAACCGCGTCCCGGCACAACTATTGGTGCGTGCAACCCCCCCGCTAAAGAAAACCCCTAGCCCGCCACCGATTACCTCTGAGCGCATCCCGCTGTGCGAGCAGGTATAAAACGCCATACTGCAAATCTCTGCCGCCAGGGGCCGTGCGATGTACCAGCCAAAACCGAACGACTTTTATGCGCTGATCGAAGCCATGCCGCTGTGCATCATTCTTCATGACGCGCACACCAAGGAAATTCTCTGGGCCAACGGCGCTGCCCTGGCGGCGCTGGGCTTTACCCTGGAAGAACTGACGCCGCTCAAGGCCCCGGACATGACCCGCGACGCCCCGAAGTACCGACGCTCGGTGGGCTTGCGCTGGCTGGAAGGCGCCGCGCGCACCGGGCAACGGGCCATCGAATGGTGCTATCGCTCCAAGCAAGGGGTGGAGATTCTTTCCGAGGCGGTGGCGACCCTGGTGCACCTGGACGGTCGCGATGTGCTGATGGTGCAGTTCCGCGACATTTCCAAGGAAGACAAGGTCAAGCGCGACCTCAAGCGTTTCGAGAGCCGGCTCAAGGCCTTCATGCAGGACCTGGCCGAAGGCGTGGCGGTGCTCGGCCCCGAGGGTGATATCGGTTTTATCAGCGACTCCGGCGCGCACCTGCTCAACAGCGAAGTGCACCAGCTGATGGGCAAGAACTTCCTGGCCTGGTGCGACGACGCATCCGGCCAGCGCCTGCTGCACCAGCTTGCCCAGGAGAGACCGAAGCACGCGCCGTTCAACGTGCATTACAAAGTGCAGCGCCGCGATGGCGAGTGGCGCTGGCATGACGCAACGTGCCGCTACATCGAGATCGAGGACGATCTGGTCGGCCACCTGCTACTGTTCCGCGACGTGACCGAACAGGTGCAGGCCGAAGAGGCACGGCGGGTCAGCGAGCAGAAACTCGAATACCTGGCGCGCTACAACGCCATGGGTGAAATGGCCGTGGCGATTGCCCACGAGTTGAGCCAGCCATTGGCGGCGACCCGCAACTTTATTGAAGGCGCGGTGATTCGCCTGGGCAACGCCGGCGAAACCGATCAAGGCGTCGCCTGGGGCTTGCAGAGCGCCGTGCGGCAGATCGAACACGCCTCGGTGATCATCAAGAGCGTGCGCGATTACGTGGTCAAGCTGGAGCAGAGCGAAGAGCTGCTCGACCTTAATGAGCTACTGCGCGAAACCCGCTACTTCATCAGCCTGCGGGCCGATCCGAGCCTGGTGCGCGTGGAAATAGTCACCGCCTCAGAACCGCTGCGGGTGAGTTGCGAGAAGGTGCTGATCGGCCAGGTGATCCTCAACCTGGCGTTCAACGCCATCGAAGAAATGGCCGACCTGCCTACCGAACGACGCTTGTTGCGTATCCATGCCAGCCGCGAGAACGATGTGGCCCTGGTGCGCATTGAAGACAGCGGGCGCGGCATCCAGGCCCAGGCACAAGAGAAGCTGTTCGACGGCTTCTTCTCGTCCAAGGTCAGCGGCAACGGCATCGGCCTGGCGCTGTGCAAGAACATCATCGGCCGCCACCGTGGCGATATCTGGGCGCAAAACCTGGAGCCGTGCGGCGCTGTTTTCAGCTTCTCCCTTCCCCTCGCTTCCCTCGTCTAAAGCAAAAGATCGCAGCCTGCGGCAGCTCCTACGGGGACCTCATTGCCCTGTAGGAGCTGCCGCAGGCTGCGATCTTTTCGCTCTTCCATACGACTGGCACAGACACACAAACACTTGGCAGGCAGGGCAATTCTCGCGATCGCGGGGCACGGCAGAATCAAAGGGTAAAAATCTGCCAAAGCACCCGCGATCCGCGTTACCAACAATTCAGGAAGTTCCCCTTATGCGAACAAACAGGATCTCCGTACAGTCAGCGCTAGGCCTGAGCCTGCTTGTACTCGGTTTGAACAGTGCCCGCGCGGACTTGCCCGCCGGTACGATTGGCCAGACCGTTCTGGCGTTTCCACCCGAAGCTCACCGCGCGTTTGTCATCGACGTCGAGTTCGACAGCTTCGTGGCGGGCCGCGTGACCGTGGTCGACCCGGACCAGAAGCGCATCCTCGGCATGGTGCCGACCGGTTTCGCGGCGCCGTCGACCCTCAGTCACGACAAGAAAACCCTCTACAGTGCGGACATCTGGTATTCCCGTGGCACCCGCGGCACCCGCACCGACGTGCTCACCGCGTGGGACAGCTCGACCCTGTCGCCGGCCTGGGAAGTGCTGATCCCGAACAAGCGCGCCGAATCGCTGACCCAGCGTTACTCGCTCAAGCCGAGCGGCGACGACAAGTTCGTCTACGTCTACAACTTCACCCCGTCGACGTCGGTGACCGTGGTCGATACCCAGGCCAAGGCCGTTGCCACGGAAATCGCCATCCCCGGTTGCGTACTCAACTACCCGGTCGGCAACCGCCGCTTCGCCTCGCTGTGCGGCGACGGCAGCCTGCAGGTGGTGACCCTCAACGATCAGGGCCAGGAAACCGCGCGCAGCCGCACGCCGTTCTTTGATCCGAACGCGGAAAAACTGGTAGAGCGCGCGGTCAACGTCGGCGATACCTACTACTTCACCACCACGACCGGCACCGTACGCCCGGTGGATTTCGCTGGAGATGCGCCGAAGGTCCTGCCGTCCTGGTCGCTGGTTTCCGACGAGGAAAAGAAAGCCGGTTGGGCGCCGGGGGGCTGGCAGTTGATGGCCGTGGCACCAAAACTGGACCGCCTGTACGTGCTGATGCACGACGCCCACGAACCGTTGAAGTGGGAAGACCCGAGCCCGTTGATCTGGGCGTTTGACCTCAAGACCCACAAGAAGGTGGCGACCCTGGAAGCCCCGGTTCCGGTGTGGAGTATGCAGGCCACTGGCGACGACAAGCCGTTGTTGCTTGGCACCGACGTGGAAGGCGGTTTGCAGATTTTCGATCTGAAGACCAACAAGCTCACCGGCAGCATGCCGAAAGTCGCCAAAACCGCGACTCAGGTCCTGAGCTACTAAGAGGTTCGGCCATGCACACAGATCCGATCTTCATCATTGCCAGCGCCGTCGCCATCGCGGTGTTGCTGGCCAACGCCGCGACCCACAAGTTGCGCGCGCCGGCCCGCTTCGCCCGGCAACTGGCGGACTATCAACTGCTGCCCGAGGCGCTGGTGCGCCCGACGGCACGGCTGGTGCCGCTGCTGGAACTGGCCATCGCCTTTGCCCTGCTGGTGCCGGTCAGCCGTGGTTATGCCGCGTTGAGCGCCGCCAGCCTGTTGGCGCTGTACGCCGCTGCCATCGGCATCAACCTGTGGCGCGGTCGCGCCGACATCGATTGCGGTTGTGCCGGCCCCGACCAGGCACAGCCGCTGCGCCCGGTGTTGCTGGCACGTAACAGCGCGCTGGTGCTACTGGCGCTGGTGGCCAGCGTGGCGCCGGTTGCCCGCGACCTCAACCTGTTCGATGGCTTCGTGACCCTGGCTGCGGCCGCCGTTGCGCTGCTCATCTACGCCGCGGCCGATGGCCTGCTGGCGAACTCCCCTCTTCTGCTCAAATTGATTGGTAGGTAATCGAAATGGAAGGCTTGATTGTTTCCAACGTTCTGCTCTGGGTGCTGCTGGTGGCCGTGGCATTTGTCGTCATGGGCCTGGTGCGGCAGATTGGCGTGCTGCACGGTCGCCTGGCGCCGGCCGGCGCGTTGATGGTCGACAAAGGCGTGGCGGTCAATGAACCCGCGCCGCAAGTCACTGCCAGCGACCGTCACGGTCGTCCGGTGAACTTCGGTTATGCCGGCGAGAAATCGCAACTGCTGTTCTTCCTCTCGCCGACCTGCCCGATCTGCAAGTCGCTGCTGCCGGCGATCAAGTCCATCGCCAAGGAACAGGCCGGCACGCTCGATGTGGTGTTCGTCAGCGACGGCGACATGGATGCCCAGCAAGCGCTGATCCGCGAACATAAACTCGAAGACACCACCTATGTGGTCGGCCCGGAAGTGGGTATGACCTACCAGATCGGCAAGCTGCCGTACGCCGCGTTGATCGACAAGGCCGGCACCCTGCGCGCCAAAGGCCTGGTCAACTCCCGCGAGCACCTGGACAGCCTGTTTGAAGTCGAGCACTTGAAGCACGCCACGCTGCAGCAGTACCTCAATGCCCAACCGCACACCCACGATCACGACCACAGCCACGGCCATAGCCACTGATAAGGCAGGGAGACCTTTATGAAACTGCTGGATCTGTTGTTTGAGCGTTCATCCCGCCGTGTCGCCGACACCACGTCGCGTCGTAAATTGCTGGCACGCATGGGTTCGCTGATGGTGGCCGGTGCCGCCCTGCCCCTGCTGCTGCCGCTGGACCGCACCAGCAAGGCCCTGGCCGCGGAACCCGCGCAGGCCGGCGACCCGGGTGATCCAAACAGTTGCGACTACTGGCGCTACTGTTCCATCGATGGCTTTCTGTGCAGTTGCTGCGGCGGGTCGGTGACGTCCTGCCCACCGGGCACCGAAGCCTCGCAAGTGACCTGGATCGGCACCTGCCGCAACCCGGCCGACGGCAAGGACTACATCATTTCGTACAACGACTGCTGCGGTAAGCAAAGCTGCGCCCAATGCGCCTGCACCCGCAACGACAGTGAAGAACCGGCCTACCGCCCGTTCAACAACAACGATGTGAACTGGTGCCTGGCCGCCAAATCCCACATCTATCACTGCACCGTTTCGGTCATCCGCGGCGTCGCCGTTTAAAACAAACGCGCTTTCCGCCGGTTGTTCGCGCAATCGGCGGCTTTTTTATTTTGTCCGGCTGTTTTTTTAACTTTCGCCCGCAACAAGCAAAAGGTGCTCAGTCATGCGCAAGTTGCTACTCCTCGGTCTCGTCTGCGCCCTTGGCGCCCCGCTCGCCTATGCCCGGGCCATTCCCGACCCGAACCAGCATCACGCGCCGGGCAATGAATCACTGCAAACCCCGATTGCCCAGGCCGGTTACAGCGTCGGCGTGAACTACCAGCTGCAATGCGCCGGTTGCCACCTGGGCGACGGCACAGGTTCGGCCGCCAACGACACGCCACGGATGAAAGGCTTTGTCGGCAACTTCCTGAAAGTCCCCGGTGGCCGAGAATTCCTCGTGCGGGTGCCGGGCATGTCGCAGTCGGCGCTGAACAACGCGCAACTGGCGGACTTGCTCAACTGGCTGATGCGCAAAGACGGCATGGCGGGCGACAGTCTGCCGGCCGACTATCAGCCCTACACCACCGAAGAAGTCACAGAGTTACGGGCCAAGACCATGCTCAACCTGCCCGGCACCCGTAGCGGGTTGATCAAGGCCATGCGCGCCAAGGGCATCGCGATCGATGACGGGATGAACTACTGAGGACAGTCTGTCGTTGGTGCCGGGTAAAACCGGCTGAAAACAAACCAGTAGAATGGACGATCGGAACCCTTGCCCTATCCTTTCATCCAACCCATCACGCCGGACATCGACCATGTCAGCCCCCGAAACCACCCTCCTCGACAGTTGGCACCACAACGCCCGGGCCTGGATCGACGCCATACGCTCGGGCACCATCGAAAGCCGCCAAAAGGTCACCGACCAGGCCGTCGTGCTGGCGGTGCTGGGTCGTCAGCCCGAGCGTGTGCTCGACCTGGGTTGCGGCGAAGGCTGGTTGTTGCGTGCGCTGACAGCCCGGGGTATCGAGGCGGTCGGCGTGGATGGCGATGGGACGCTGGTGGCGGCGGCGCGGGCGGCGGGCGCTGCGCCGGTGCATTTGGCGAGTTATGAACAGTTGTTGGAAGCGAAAGTCGACATCGGCCGCGACTACAACCTGATCTGCGCCAACTTCGCCCTGCTGCACCAGGACATCATCCCCCTGCTCGCCGCCATGAACACCCTGCTCGCCCCTGGCGGCGCGCTGGTGATCCAGACGCTGCACCCGTGGGCGGCTGCGGTGGGCGATTATCAGGATGGTTGGCGGGAAGAGACATTCTCCACGTTCAAGGGGCAGTGGCAGCCCATGCCGTGGTATTTCCGTACCTTGTCCAGTTGGCTGAATGCGCTGGACATGGCGGGATTTACTCTTGCCAGCCTGCAGGAGCCACAGCACCCGCAAAGCCCCGTGCCGCAGTCATTGCTGTTGGTGGCCGAGCCACGGCGCTGAGTGGTTTTAACAACGCACACAGTTATTGTGCCCGCCGAAAATCCCTGTGGGAGCGGCGGTGCGGCGATCCGACTTGCTCGCGAAGAGGCCGGCACATTCAACATCGATTTCGCCTGACACTCCGCCTTCGTCGGATCGCCGCCCGGACCAAGCCCGCTCCCACAGGTTTCAGTGGCGCATCCACTAAAGCGTCAGGCCCATTCTTTACGCAGGTGGCGCGCAGCGTTGACCATGTGCACCAGCGCCGCTTCGGTTTCCGGCCAGCCGCGGGTCTTCAGGCCGCAGTCCGGGTTGACCCACAGGCGGTCGGCGGGAATGCGCTTGGCGGCCTTGCGCAGCAGGTTGGCCATTTCCGTGGAGTCCGGCACCCTTGGCGAGTGGATGTCGTACACGCCCGGGCCGATTTCGTTGGGGTAGGCAAAGGCTTCGAACGCGTCCAGCAGTTCCATGTCCGAACGCGAGGTTTCGATGGTGATCACGTCGGCATCCATGGCGGCAATGGACTCGATCACATCGTTGAATTCGCTGTAGCACATGTGGGTGTGGATCTGGGTTTCGTCACGCACGCCGCAGGCGCACAGGCGGAACACTTCGGTCGCCCAGTCCAGGTAGTGCTGCCACTGCGCCTGGCGCAACGGCAGGCCTTCGCGGAACGCGGCCTCGTCGATCTGCACGATCTTGATCCCGGCGGTTTCCAGGTCCAGCACCTCGTCGCGAATGGCCAAAGCCAGTTGACGAGCCTGCACTTCGCGGCTCACGTCTTCACGGGGGAACGACCACATCAGCATGGTCACGGGACCGGTCAGCATGCCCTTCATCACCTTGTCGGTGAGGCCCTGGGCGTAGCGGATCCACTCCACGGTCATGGCTTTCGGGCGGCTCAGGTCACCGTAGATCACCGCCGGTTTCACGCAGCGCGAACCGTAGCTCTGGACCCAGCCGAAACGGGTGAACACGTAGCCGTCGATTTGCTCGGCGAAGTATTCGACCATGTCGTTGCGCTCGGCTTCACCGTGCACCAGCACGTCCAGGCCTAGCTGCTCCTGCACTTGCACGGCGTGACGAATCTCGCTGTGCATCGCCTCGGTATATTCGGCTTCGGTCAGCCTGCCTTGCTTGAACGACTGGCGAGCCAGACGGATCGACGCGGTTTGCGGGAACGAACCGATGGTGGTGGTCGGGAACAGGGGCAGGTTAAGGCCGGCGCGCTGTTTCTCGATACGCAGGGCAAACGGCGAATGACGCTGGCTGTCCTGGGCGGTGATGGCAGCAACCCGCGCCTGCACGGCCGGTTTATGAATGCGTGGCGACGCAGCACGGCTGGCCTGCACGGCGCGGCTGTGAGTCAGCGCTTGCAGCACCTTCGGCGCTTCCGGTTCGCTGACAGCCTGAGCCAGCACCGCGACTTCTTCACACTTCTGCACGGCAAACGCCAGCCAGCTTTTCAGTTCGGCATCGAGCTTGTCTTCACGCTCCAGATCAACCGGGCTGTGCAGCAGCGAACAGGATGGCGCGACCCACAGGCGATCCCCCAGACGCTCGTGAGCATGTTGCAAGGTAGCCAACGTGTTTTCCAGATCGCAGCGCCAGACGTTACGGCCGTTGACCACGCCCAGCGACAGAACTTTGTAGGCCGGCAGGCGATCGAGGATGGTCGGGTACTGCTCAGGCGCACGCACCAGATCGATGTGCAGGCCATCCACCGGCAGGTTGGCGGCCAGGCCCAGGTTCTCTTCCAGCCCACCGAAGTAAGTGGCAACCAGCTTCTTCAATGGGTCACGCTGAATCAGGTTGTAGGCCCGCTCAAAGGCGTTCTTCCAGGCCTGTGGCAGGTCGAGCACCAGGATCGGCTCGTCGATTTGCACCCATTCGACACCCTGTGCCGCCAAGCGCTGGAAGATCTGGCCGTACAGCGGCAGCAGGCGATCCAGCAGTTCCAGCTTGTCGAATTCGGCGCCCTTGGCCTTGCCCAGCCACAGGTAAGTCAGCGGGCCAATGATCACCGGCTTGACGTTATGCCCCAGTGCACGGGCTTCTTCGACTTCTTCGAACAACTGGTCCCAACCGAGCTGGAACTGCTGATCGGCGCTGAATTCAGGGACGAGGTAGTGATAGTTGGTGTCGAACCACTTGGTCATTTCCTGGGCGTGCGCGCCGCCGCAGCAGCTGTCGCTCACACCACGGGCCATGCCGAACAGGGTTTGCAGGCTGGCCTTGCCATCGTGCGGGCGGAAACGCTCCGGGATCACACCGAACATCAACGAATGGGTCAGGACCTGGTCGTACCAGGCGAAGTCGCCAACCGGCAGCAGCTCGATACCGGCGTTTTTCTGCAAGTCCCAGTGGGTCTTGCGCAGGTCGCGGCCCACGGTACGCAGACCGGCTTCGTCGAGTTCGCCCTTCCAGAACGCCTCTTGCGCCTTTTTCAGTTCACGGTCGCGACCAATGCGCGGAAATCCAAGGGAATGGGCCACAGCCATGTCAAATAACTCCAATGCGTTCAATGGGGCCATTGTCGACAGTGCCAGCGAGTGAGACAAACTCATTTTAATCTTGATGATCACAAGTTCTCCTCATGATCGATAACGCCATACATAAACACCTGATCTGGCGTGACCGAACCGTGGCGTGTGCGTAAGCCGGGCGTCGATGGCATCATCACCCGCTACGAACCCCTCTGATCGGCCAA
This sequence comes from Pseudomonas sp. S2_F07, assembly GCF_054668325.1. Classification (NCBI taxonomy): domain Bacteria; kingdom Pseudomonadati; phylum Pseudomonadota; class Gammaproteobacteria; order Pseudomonadales; family Pseudomonadaceae; genus Pseudomonas; species Pseudomonas sp. S2_F07. The sequence goes on along the minus strand of NZ_CP162758.1, from coordinate 37,343 downwards.
GGAATAGTCCCGATGCGTATCAAGACACTGCCGGCCCGTGCCACGGCGTTCTACCCGGACGCAAAAGCGCGGACCGCCGGGATCAGCCCATGACGGCCATTTTTCGGCCGCGTCCGACGTTGATCTTTTTGCTGTTGTTGCTGGTTCTGGTGTTCTGGCTGTCCCTGGCCCTCGGGCCGGTCAGCCTGCCGCCGGGAGATACCTTGCTGGCCGGGATGCGTCTGCTGGGGTTGCCGCTCGAAGGTGGCGACACGCAGCAGGCGGAGTTGATCCTCGGGCAGATTCGTCTGCCGCGCAGCTTGCTCGGCATCGCCGTGGGTTCGGTACTGGCGCTGTCCGGCGTGGCGATGCAGGGGTTGTTCCGCAACCCCTTGGCCGACCCGGGTCTGGTCGGCGTCTCCGGTGGTGCGGCGTTGGGTGCCGCCCTGGCCATCGTCGGCGGCAGCCTGCTCGGTGGCTTGCCGCCGGCCATCGAACCTTATCTGCTGTCGGTGAGCGCCTTCGCCGGCGGCTTGATCGTCACGGCAGTGGTGTATCGCTTCGGTCGCCGCAACGGGCAGACCGACGTCGCCACCCTGCTCTTGGCGGGTGTGGCGATGACGGCCATGGCCGGTGCCGGGGTCGGTCTGTTCACCTACCTGGCCGATGATGCGACCTTGCGCACCCTGACGTTCTGGAACCTGGGCAGCCTCAACGGTGCCAGTTACCCACGCTTGTGGCCCCTGTTGATTGTCACCGTAGGCGTGGCGTTGTGGTTGCCCCGTCGCGCGGCGGCGCTCAATGCCATGCTGCTGGGTGAATCGGAAGCGCGTCACCTGGGTTTTGACATCGAGCGGATCAAGCTTGAGCTGGTGTTGTGCACGGCGCTCGGCGTCGGCGCGGCCGTCGCGGCGGCCGGGCTGATCGGTTTTATCGGTCTGGTGGTGCCGCATCTGATGCGCCTGCTGGTGGGTCCGGATCACCGGGTGTTGCTGCCCGCCTCGTTGCTGGCCGGTGCCAGCCTGTTGTTGCTGGCCGATCTGGCGGCGCGCCTGTTGTTGGCGCCGGCCGAACTGCCCATCGGCATCGTGACTGCACTGATCGGCGCTCCGTTCTTTCTATATCTGCTTGTGCGAGGGCGTTCCTGATGCTGCGGGCAAACAACTTGCTGGTACGTCGTGGCAACCGCACGGTACTGGCAAACATCGATATCGAGTTGCGCCCCGGTGAAGTGCTAGGCGTGCTGGGGCCGAACGGTGCCGGCAAAAGCACCCTGCTCGGGGCTTTGTGTGGTGAACTGGCGACCAGTGAAGGCAGGGTCAGCCTCGACGAGCGTCCACTCGCCGACTGGCCGGGTCAGGAACGGGCCAAACGCCTGGCCGTGCTGCCGCAGAGTTCGAGCCTGAACTTTGCGTTTTCGGTCAATGAAGTCGTCGGCATGGGGCGCTTGCCCCACGCCAGCGGCCGCGTGCGTGATACCGAAATCGTCGCCGAGGCGCTCAAGACCGCCGATGCCCTTCATCTGGCCGGACGCAGCTACCTGGCCCTGTCGGGCGGTGAACGCCAGCGCGTGCATCTGGCGCGGGTGCTCGCTCAGCTCTGGCCAGGTGCCGAAGGGCAAACCCTGCTGCTCGATGAGCCGACATCGATGCTCGATCCACTGCACCAGCACACTATTTTGCAAGCCGTGCGCGACTTCGCCGAGCGTGGTGCCGCGGTGCTGGTGATCCTGCACGACCTCAACCTGGCCGCACGTTACTGCGATCAACTACTGTTGTTGCAACAGGGCCTGCCCCACGCCTACGGTCCACCGGCAGAGGTGCTGACCACCGAGGCGCTGGCGGCGGTGTATGGTCTGGAAGTGCTGATTCAGCAACACCCGGAACGTGGCCACCCGTTGATCATCGCGCGCTGAGACCAATAAGGAAAACCGATGCGCTTTGTGTTGCTCTGTGCATTCAGCCTGCTGGCTGCCTGCCAAACCCATCAGGTCACCCCACTGCCGGCGCCGATCGCCCCGCAAGGCCGTGATCACACCGACCTTGGGGTCATTCGCGAACTCGCCACGGGCCGTACGTTGACGCCGCAACAACTGGTCGAACGACTGGCCGTTGCACCTCGGGTATTGGTCGGTGAACAGCACGACAACCCGGACCACCACGCCCTGCAATTGTGGCTGCTGCGCGAACTGGCGGCGCAACGCCCACAAGGCAGTTTGTTGATGGAAATGCTCAATCCAGATCAACAGGCCGGGGTCGATGCCGCGCAAGCTGCGACCCGCGCGGGCCAGCCACCGATCGATGCGTTCAAGGCGCTGGCCTGGCAGGCCAATTGGGACTGGAGTGTTTATGGCGCACTCGTCACCTACGCGCTGCGGCAACCGTATCCGCTGCTGGCGGCGAACCTGGACCGCGCGCAGATCATGCAGATCTACAAACAGCGCCCGCTACTCACGGGGCAAGCATCCACCACTCAACAGGTGCAGGCGACCTTGCTGGACGACATCCGCGAATCCCATTGCGGCCTGCTGCCCGAAGCGCAGATGCCGGCCATGCTCGCCGTGCAGCAGCAACGTGACCGGCGCATGGCCGAGCGCCTGATGGCCGCGCCGAAGCCTGCGTTGCTGCTGGCCGGTGCCTTCCACGTGCGCAAGGACCTGGGGGTGCCGCTGCACCTGAAGGATCTGGGTGCCGGTGAAGGGAATGCGGTGCTGATCCTGGCCGAAGCGGGCAAGACCGTGACCGCCGAGAGTGCGGATTACGTGTGGTACACCGCTGCGCAACCGCAACAGGATCATTGCGCGAAGCTGCGTCGTTAAAACGACCCGACAGATTGCCCTGAACCTTTGTGGCGAGGGAGCTTGCTCCCTCGCCACAAGAGCACTTTCACCCTGACAGCGCGACACTATGTCACGCCTGTGCGCCGGTCCAATGGTCGTATCCGCACCTCCGGCACCGGCACAGTTTGTTAACATCCCTGCGATTTTTTCGTCTGTACAGTCATCACGCTGTCATTTCAGCCTGTTCAACAGGATGCTTTTTTTCATGAGTACTTTGTATACCCGCCGGACTGTCCTGCAAGGCATGGGCCTGTTGAGCCTGGGCCTGCTCGCCGGTTGCGACGACAGCAGCAAGCTGTCGTTCAACTACGGCAAGGACCTCAGCGACAAGATCATGGGGCGTAACTTCAAGCTCAAGAACCCTGAGGGCGAAACCCGGATGCTGGGCAGCTATCGCGGCCTGATGCCGATGGTGTTCTTCGGTTTCACCCAGTGCCCGGCCGTGTGCCCGACCACCCTGGCCCGCGCCGCACAGGCCAAGAAACTGATGGGCCGCGATGGCGAAAGGCTGCAGGTGGTCTTCATCACCCTCGACCCTGAACGCGACACGCCAGAGTTGCTCGACAAGTACGTCAAGGCTTTCGACCCGAGTTTCGAAGCCCTGTACGGCACGCTGGAAGAAACCGCCGCCACCGCCAAGGAATTCGGCGTGTTCTTTGAGAAAGTCCCAAGCGGCGATACCTATACCCTCTCCCATACCGCGACCAGCTATGTCTTCGACTCCCGGGGCAATCTGCGCCTGGGACTGTCCGCGTCCCTGACGGCCAAAGAGTGCGCAGAAGACCTGCTCACCGTGATGGAGGTTTGCTGAAATGAATGCCCCGCAGGCTAAAAACCGCTTCGTGCAACGCTGCAAGCAACTGGCACTGGGCCTGTCCCTGGTCGGCCTGGCCCTTCAGGTCTCGGCACAAACCCGGGTCGACGACGCCTGGGTCCGCGCCACCGTGGCCGGCCAGCCGTCGAGCGGCGCCTTCATGACCGTCACCGCCAGCAGCGACAGCAAGTTGCTGAGCGTGCAAACGCCGGTCGCCAAGCTGGTGCAGATTCATGAAATGAGCATGAAAGACGACGTGATGAAGATGCAGCAGGTGGACTCCGTGGCTCTGCCGGCCGGCAAGCCGGTGAGCTTCGATCCCAACGGCTATCACATCATGCTGATGAACCTCACAGGCCAGATCAAGGACGGCGACAAGGTGCCACTGACCCTGACCGTCGAAAACGCCAAGGGCGAGAAAGAGTCGATTCAGGTAGAAGCCGTTGCCAAAGCGATTAACACCATGGATCACGGCACGATGATGCATGATCACAGCAAGATGAATTGAATTTCTCGTAGTATCGCAACACAAAAAAAGATCGCAGCCTGCGGCAGCTCCTACACCGATTTCGTAGGCGCTGCCGCAGGCTGCGATCTTTTTTTAGATCAAGACCTTTTCACGTCAACTTAAACAAGCTTGAGCACCACATTGATGTTGTTGCGCGTGGCTTTCGAGTACGGGCAGTACTGGTGCCCGGTGTCGACGATTTTCTGTGCGGTTTCACGGTCCAGCCCCGGCAGGCTGACATTGAGCCGCGCCTGCAGCAGGTAGCCGCCTTCATTGGTGCCCAAGTCAACCTCGGCATCGACCGCCACATCCTTGGGCAGCGCCACTTTCATTTCCCTGGCTGCAACCTGCATGGCGCCGATGAAACAGGCTGACCACCCGGCAGCGAACAGTTGCTCGGGGTTGGTTCCGCCACCGCCCGCACCCGGCGACGACAGCTTCACGTCGAGGATCCCGTCGGAGCTGCGGGACGCGCCATCACGCCCGCCGGTGGTGTGGGTTTGGGCGGTGTACAACACTTTATCGATCTGGCTCATGATGACCTCCTGATTGAGTTGTAAAAAACCGGTTTCACCCCATCGGGTCGCTGGGATGGTCAATCAATATAGTCGTCACAGCCCCGCACGGCGGTCGATCCGACCGACGCCCGCTTCTTCTTTATTTACGCGCCAACTTGTACCTGACGCAGTCCTCATAAAAGCTCTGGCGTACAGCAGCCGGTTTGAATCGCGACGGACTGTCATAAGTTTGCTCTGTAATGCCAAGAGCCATCATGCGCATCCAGCTTTTAGCGAACTTGTAGACCTGGATTTTCTGCCGGGCGGCATACAAGGAAACCCCTGAGAGCTTGAGTTCCTGTGCCCTTGCAGCGGTGCCCGCCCCCCAACTGCACATGTACTGATCTTTGGCGGCCAGTTCTTTTGCTTGAACCGAAGTGGCTATGCCCGCAACTACTAGCGGGACTAATGCGATCCATATCTTGCGCATTTCGACCTATCTAACCAATTGAAAACCAAGTAATTTTGCAGATAACTTTGAAACTTGGGGGCCAGCATCCTGCCTTTTTTGCAAATAAATGAAAAAGCCGGATGGGGGGTCGTCAATTTCTTGCGGGATTTCAAACCTTTGCTATAGCTAAGGTTCTCAATCGCCAACTAAGTGAGGCAACGGAATGTCAGTCGCAAAGAAAATGAGTGTGGGGCAACTGACAATGTTGACCGCCGTCAACATGTTGGGCTCAGGAATTATCCTGCTACCGACTAAACTCGCCGAAGTCGGTGCGATTTCTATCCTCTCCTGGCTGATAACGGCCACCGGCTCCCTCGCTCTGGCCTACGCCTTTGCGCGATGCGGGATGCTCAGCCGCAAGACCGGCGGCATGGGCGGTTATGCCGAATACACCTTCGGTAAAGCAGGTAACTACATCACCAACTACACCTACGGTCTCTCGCTGTTGATTGCCAACGTGGCGATCAGTATTACCGCCGTCGGCTACATCCAGGTGTTGTTCGGGATAAAGCTTGATTCGCTGCAAGTAGGCCTGGCCACTATTGCCCTGTTGTGGATCACCACTTTCGCCAACTTTGGCGGTGCCCGCATTACCGGCCGGATCGGCGCGGTCACGGTCTGGGGTGTGATTGCACCGGTGGTACTGGTATCCACGGTGGGCTGGTTCTGGTTCGACAGCAGCGTTTACGCCGCTGGATGGAACCCCCACGACAAGGGCTGGTTCGAAGCGGCAGGCGCCTCGGTGGCAATTACCCTGTGGGCCTTCCTCGGCCTGGAATCGGCTTGCGCCAACACCGACGCGGTGGAAAACCCTGAGCGCAACGTACCGATTGCCGTGCTGGGCGGCACCCTGGGGGCGGCGGTGATCTACATCGTCTCCACCAACGTCATCTTCGGCATCGTCGGCAACGAAGAACTGGTCACGTCCACCGCGCCGTTCGGCCTGGTGTTCGCCAAGATGTTCACCCCAATGGTCGGCGATATCGTGATGGCGGCCATGGTGCTCGCCTGCATCGGTTCGCTGCTGGGTTGGCAGTTCACCATCGCCCAGGTGTACAAAAGCTCGGCCGACACCGGCTACTTCCTGCCGATCTTTGCCAAGGGCAACAAAGCGGGAACGCCGATTGTCGGCATGCTGGTGCTGCTGGCGGCACAGACCGCGCTGGCCCTGCTCACCATCAGCCCCGACCTGAGCAAGCAGTTCGACACCCTGGTCAACCTCGCGGTGGTCACCAACCTGGTGCCGTACATCCTGTCCATGGCCGCACTGATGACCATGCAGAAAGTCTCCAACGTGCCGGAAGGCAAGGCACTGGCCACCAACGTCATCGCCCTGATCGCGGCGGCCTACAGTTACCTGGCACTGTACAGTTCCGGTGAACAGGCACTGATGCTGGGCGGCGTGGCCACGATCGTTGGCTACACCCTGTTCGGCTTCGTCAACAACCGCCTGATCCGCCTCGAAGCACTCAACAACAGCGTACCGACGCAAACCGTCAGCGCGCAGCACCTCACTGCCGAGCCAGTGCCGGTGAACAATCTGAATACAGCCACTATGGAGGTTCAAGCATGACGGAATATAAACACTCGCTGGGCATGCTGGCGCTACTGGTCAGCAGCCCGCCGGACAAGCGAACGGTGTTTGGCCGCGCCCTGGACCAACTGGTCCAGGACGTAGAGGGACGTGGTGTCAGCGTACTGGCCTCGGAAAGCCTCACCGATGCCGCCTCGATCCTGCGCTCGGACCCTGCCATTCAATGCGTGCTGATCCGTTGGGAAATGGACACCAGCGAAGGCCACGCCGACTGCACCAAATTGCTGGTCAAGCTGCGCGAGCGCAACACCCGCGTGCCGGTGTTCCTGATCAGCGACCGTACCACCGCGTCGAGCATTCCGTTATTGGTCATGCAGCACGCCGACGACTTCATCTGGCTGCCCGAGGACACCTCCCGCTTCCTCAGCGGGCGCATCCTGGCGGCCATCGAGCGCTATCGCCAGGCCGCCCTGCCGCCGATGTTCGGCGCGCTGGTGAAGTTTGCCCGCAGCTATGAATACTCCTGGCACACCCCAGGCCATGCCGGCGGCACCGCATTCCTGAAAAGCACAGCGGGTCGGGCCTTCTACGAGTTCTTCGGGGAAAACCTGCTGCGCTCCGACCTGTCGATCTCGGTGGGCGAACTCGGTTCGCTGCTCGATCACAGCGGCCCTATCGGCCAGGGCGAACGTTATGCCGCCAAGGTCTTTGGCGCCCACCGCACGTACTACGTGACCAACGGCTCGTCGATGTCCAACCGCGTCATCCTCATGGCCAGCGTCACGCGCAACCAGATCGCCCTGTGCGACCGCAATTGCCACAAGTCCGCCGAGCATGCGATGACCCTGTCCGGGGCGATTCCGACCTACCTGGTACCGACCCGCAACCGCTACGGCATCATCGGCCCGATCCTGCCGCAGACCCTGAGCGCCGAAGGCGTGAAAGCCGCCATCGCCGACAACCCGCTGGTCAAGCAAGGCATCGACCCGACGCCGGTGCACGCCATTGTCACCAACTCCACCTACGACGGCCTGACCTACAACGTCACCCGCGTCGAAGAACTGCTGGGTGAAAGCGTGGACCGCCTGCACTTCGACGAAGCCTGGTACGGTTATGCGCGTTTCAACCCGCTGTACAGCGGACGCCATGCCATGCACGGCGACCCGGCCGATCATGACAAGTCCGGGCCGACCGTGTTCGCCACCCAGTCGACTCACAAGCTGCTGGCCGCCCTGTCCCAGGCCTCGATGATCCACGTGCGTGACGGGCGTAACCCGATCGAACATGCGCGCTTCAACGAGTCGTACATGATGCACGCCTCGACCTCGCCGAACTACGCGATCATGGCGTCCTGCGACGTCAGCTCGGCGATGATGGAGGCACCGAGCGGGCAGATCCTCACCAACGAGTCGATTGAAGAAGCCATCAGCTTCCGCCAGGTGCTCTCGCGCATGCATAACGAGATGCTGAGCAAGGACGACTGGTTCTTCACCTGCTGGCAGCCGCCGACCGTACAGGTTGGCGCAGCGACCGTGCCGTTCCATGAGGTCGACCCGGCCACGCTGAAAACCGACCCGAACTGCTGGGTCCTGCACCCGAACGCGGTCTGGCACGGCTTCGGCGACATCGAAGACGGCTACTGCATGCTCGACCCGATCAAGGTCTCGGTGCTCAGCCCGGGCATGGGTGACGACGGCAACCTGCTCGCCTCCGGGATCCCCGCTTGCGTGGTCACGGCGTACCTGGGCCGTCAGGGTATCGTGGTCGAGAAAACCACCGACTTCACCATCCTGTTCCTGTTCTCCATCGGCATCACCAAAGGCAAGTGGGGCACGCTGCTCAACGCCCTGCTCGACTTCAAGCGTGACTACGACGACAACGCCGAGCTCGAGCTGTGCCTGCCCGACCTGTACAACGCCAACCAGCATCGTTATGCCGGTATGGGCCTGAAGGATCTGGCCAACGAAATCTTCGCCGCAATGAAGAAGCACAAGACCACCGCCAACATGTCCCAGGCCTTCGGCACCTTGCCAAAAGCCGAGTTCAGCCCGGTGGAGGCCTACGAAAAACTGGTGCGCAACGACATCGAGCTGGTGACGCTCAACGAAGCCGCCGGGCGTCTTGCCGCGACCGGTATCGTGCCGTATCCACCAGGCATCCCGCTGCTGATGCCGGGTGAGAACGCAGGGCCGGCGGACGGTCCGTTGCTGGCGTATCTCAAGGCACTGGAAGCCTTCGACAAATCCTTCCCCGGCTTCACCCATGACACCCACGGGATCGAAGTCGAAGACGGCGTTTATCGGATGCTGGTACTGAAATAGGTCACGCAGTTTCACCGCAACACCTGTGGGAGCGAGCTTGCTCCGGGCGGCGCTCCGACGATAGCGTTTTTGCAGTCAACATCACTGTTGCCTGACACGATGCCATCGCGAGCAAGCTCGCTCCCACATTGCTTTGCATCCCCCCAAAAATCCCTATGGGCAAACTCGATCACTGCGCTCTATGATTGATCCCCATGACCACCACTGCTGCGATCCGCTCACCCTGCCCGCCCGGCGCCTGCGACTGCGGGCGCGACCCGCTGCTGGAAACACCAGGGGCGGACCTGCGCATTCTGTTTCTGACCCGCAACGAAGAAAAACGCCTGATCGAGCGCCTGGAGAACCTGCAGAGCCTGAGCGATCTGGAGCACCTGCAACGGCGCATGCTCGAACAGTTGGGTATCCGCGTGCACATCGCCCCCGGTTTCAACGAAGTGCGCACCATGCGCGGCATCGGCATCCAGGTTGGCGAACTGCCGGGGCTGTGCCGCAAGACCCGCGCCAACATCCCCGCCGCCATTCGCCGGGCCATGGAAAAGCGCCCGGAGATCGCCTACGACCTGCTCAATGCCAACGACCTGTTGCGTGACGCCTGATGACACCTCTTCTCGAACTCCCCCTCACCGACGAGATTCTCACTTCGTTCGCCCTGGCCATCGGGGCCGACCTTCAGGGCTACCGCAACCATATTTACCGGGTGCTGAATTTCCATGGTGCCCTGCGTGGTGCCGAAGGCCTGCCCCCGGACGCGGTACAAATCGCGGCGGCGTTTCATGACCTGGGTATCTGGACCGATGACACCCTCGACTACCTGCCCCCGTCCATCGCCCTGGCCACCGAGTACCTCGACAACCGGCAACGACCGGAACTGAAAGATGAAGTCAGCGCGCTGATACTTGAGCATCACAAGCTGCGCCGGTATCGCGGTGTCTACGCCGACAGTGTCGAACCCTTCCGCCAGGCCGACCTGGTGGACGTATCCCTGGGCCTGGTGCGTTTCGGCTTGCCCCGCAGCTTCATCAAAACCGTGCAGGCGACCTTTCCCGATCACGGTTTCCACTCGATGCTGATCAAGCTTTCCGCCCGGCAGCTCATCCGCTCGCCGCTGCGGCCGCTGCCGATGTTTCGCTGGTAACACAAACGTCTGCCTTCCCCTCTGACGTCGCCATTGCCGGAAAGCCATTTCGCGGCAATGTGCCTGAAACACTAACTTTCTGACTATTCACTACTGGATATTTCGAAATTCAAACCTACGCTCTTCGCGGGGGGTAACGCATTTCAACGACGGTTGGGGGCTCGTCTCTATGTACTCACGCTAGTGCGCAGGAGCTCGACATGAACCGGACAACCTTTTCCTCGATGTTTGCAGTCCCCCTTTTACTGTCTGCAATGGCGTTTCCCGGTCAGGCCCTGGCCGCCGACAAGGCCCCCAACATTCTAGTGATCATGGGCGACGATATCGGCTGGTCGAATATCGGCGTCTACAACCAGGGCATGATGGCCGGCAGAACCCCCAACCTCGACCAACTGGCGAATGAAGGCATGCGTTTCACCGATTACTACGCCGAAGCCAGTTGCACCGCTGGACGCGCCAATTTCATCACCGGCGAACTGCCGATTCGTACAGGCATGACCACCGTCGGCCAGGCTGGCTCGCCCGTGGGCATTCCTGCCGAAGCCGTGACCATCGCGACCGCCCTCAAGGCCATGGGTTACGCCACCGGCCAGTTCGGCAAAAACCACTTGGGTGACCTCAACCAGTTCCTGCCCACCGTCCACGGTTTCGACGAATTCTTCGGTTACCTCTACCACCTCGATGCCATGGAAGACCCGGCGCACCCCAATTATCCGAAGGAGCTGCTGGACAGTGTCGGCCCACGCAACATGGTCCACAGCTGGGCCTCCACCACCGATGACACGACGGTGATGCCACGCTGGGGCAAGGTGGGCAAGCAGAAAATCGAAGACGCCGGCACGCTCTATCCGGAGCGGATGAAAACCGTCGACGAGGAAATTCGCGACAAGGCCTTCTCGTTCATCGACAAGGCCAAACAGGACAACAAACCCTTCTTCGTCTGGCTCAACCCGACCCGCATGCACATCGTCACGCATCTGTCCGACAAGTACCAGGCCATGCGCAACTCGGAAAATGGCTGGTCGGAACAGGAAGCCGGCATGGCGCAGCTCGATGACATCGTCGGCGACGTCCTGGCGAAGCTGAAAAAAGACGGCATGGACGACAACACCATCGTCATTTTCACCACCGATAATGGGGCCGAGAACTTCACCTGGCCCGATGGCGGTACGACGCCGTTTGCCATGGGCAAGGGCACGGTGATGGAAGGTGGCTTCCGGGTGCCGGCGATCATTCGCTGGCCGGGCAAGGTACCGGCCAACCAGGTCGCCAACGGCATCATGTCCGGCATGGACTGGTTCCCGACCCTGGTCGCGGCGGCGGGCAACCCGAACATTACCGCCGAACTGCTCAAAGGCAAACAATTGGGCGACACCACCTACAAAGTTCATCTGGACGGCTATGATCAAACTCCAATGATCACCGGAAAAGGACCGTCGAACCGCCATGAAATCTTCTACTTTGGAGAGAGCGCCTTGGGTGCAGTGCGCATAGACGACTACAAATATCGCTTCATCGACCAACCGGGTGGCTGGATGGGAGCTAAAGTTGCTGTGGATGTGCCGATCCTGACCAACCTTCGACTCGACCCGTTCGAGCGCATGGGCTGGCCGGAAAACCAGGCCGCGCAGGGTTCGCAACAGTACTTCGACTGGTTCAAGTTCCAGTTCTGGCGCTTCGTGTTCGTCCAGCAACAGGTGGCCAAACTGGCGGAAACGGCGATCGAGTTCCCGCCGATGCAAAAAGGCGCAAGCTTCAACCTCGACTCGGTTAAAGCCAAGATCGCCGCGGCTCGGGCAGAGATGGCCAAATAACAGCCGAATCCACGGGTGGCTTGTGCAGTCCACCCGTATTCGAAATGGACAATTGCTGAGGGATTTCAATGCCAATAAAAACAGCTGCCCTGCCCACTTCTGCGCTTCTTGCCCTGTGCTGCCAACAAGCCTGGGCCGGTGGCATCATGCTCTATGAAATCGGCACCGATAACGCCGGCCTGGCCAACGCCGGTGCCGCCGCCCGTGCCCAAGGCCCCTCGACCATCGCCAGCAACCCGGCGGGCATGAGTTTTCTGCCGGGCACGCAAATCACCGGTGGCTTGCAGGTGCTGTACGGCGACCTGAGCTTCGACCGCGACTCCGGCACCAACACCCCGGGCACAGGCAGTGGCAATGCCCTCGATCCGATGCCCGGCGCCAGCTTCTTCATCAGCCATGAACTCGACGAGCACTGGAGCGTCGGTTTCGGTTCCTATGGTGACTTCGGCCTGGCGCTCAATTACGACAACGACTGGTCCGGCCGCTACTTCGCACAAAACTCCAGCCTGCTCGGCTTGTCACTGGTACCGAGCGTGGCGTATCGCTTCAACGAGCAGTGGTCGGTCGGCCTCGGCGTCAAGGCCATGTACGGCATGTTGCAGGCCGACACCGCCATCGACCGCTCCCCTTTCGGCTTCACTGACCGCGCTGACGGCCAATACAAGTATCAGGACAACACCTGGGGCTATGGCGCCAACGTCGGTGTGATCTACGCCCCGCAACCCGGCACGCGCATCGGCCTGACCTACACCAGCCAGGTCGACCTGGACTTCAAGGACCGGCTTGATGTGAAGGGCGACGGACGTCTGCTCGACAGAGTCAACAACACCAACACCGAACTGGACATGAAGGTGCCGCAAACCGTCACCCTGAGCCTGTTCCAGCAACTGGACCGACAATGGGCACTGCTGGCCTCGGCCAACTGGCAGGACTGGTCGGAATTCGGCGACATCGCCGTAGAGGTCGACACCACGGCGTTCGGCTCGCAATCGAAGACCGTCGACGCCGGCTTCAAGGACACCTGGCACCTCTCCCTTGGCACGCAATACCAGGCCACCGAGCAGTGGTTGTGGAACTTCGGCGTGGCTTACGACAGCAGCGCCGTCTCGGACAGTAACCGCAGTGTAGTCGTGCCGATGAACGAATCCTGGCGTATTGCCACCGGGGCCACCTATGCTCTGGACAAGGACACCGATGTCAACGTCAGTTGGGCCATGGTCTGGCTCGGCGACATGCCGGTTGAGCAGACCAAATCCGTATCGGGCAATCGAGTATCCGGTCAATTCGACAATGCCTGGATTCAAGCCTTGAGCGGAAACATGACCTGGCGATTTTGATGTCTTGTAAACAAAAGAACGAAGATTTCTTCCAAGGAGTAAACACCACTATGAATCTGTCCCGAAAACTGCTCGTCGGCGCCACGCTGGCCAGTCTGCTGCTAGGCGGTTGCACCTCGAAAGTGACTGAGAAGGAGCAATACTCAGGCTTCCTGTCCAACTACAACAACCTGCAGGAAGTGGAAACGCCGAGCGGCGGTACCGTGATGCGTTGGGTCAGCCCTTCGTGGAACCCGAATGCCTATGACACCGTGGTGTTCAATAAACTGGAGCTCTACCCTGCGCCAAAACCCGATGAGCGGGTCAACCAGCAAACGCTGACCGACATTCAGAACTACATGACCAACAAGGCCAAGGCCACCCTGGGTCAGAAGTATCGCGTAGTGACCAACACCTCATCCGCACCGGCGGGTTCTCGTCCCCTGATCATGCGTGCGGCAATTACCGGGGTGAACGCCGAGAACGAAGGCATGAAGTGGTATGAAGTGGTTCCCATCGCGGCCGTCGTCGGCGCAACCCAGGCCGCCACCGGCCACCGTGACCAGGACACCACCCTGTTCATCGAAGCCGAGTTCGTCGACGCCAGGAGCAACCAGACCGTAGCCAAAGCGGTGCGTAAGGTGTTCGGCACCGAACTGAAAAACGAAAGCCAGCAGATTACCGCCAAGGACTTCAAGGCGGCGATCGACAAACTGGGTACCGACTTCCAGGCATTCCTCAAGTAACACCTGCCTTTGTGGCGAGCGAGCTTGCTCGCGCCGGGCTGCGTAGCGGCCCCTGGACTGTCGGCAACGACATGTTTTGCGACTGCTGCGCAGTCGGGAGCGGGAGCAAGCTCCCTCGCCACAGAGGTTCCCCTCCTGACCCTTGCGGTCACTTCTTCATCCCCACCCGCCGGCGCATCTCGGCATTGATCGCTTGTCGGGTTCCGGGCATCTGCGCCCACGGCCCATCCCCGACTTCAGCCAGACGTTCATGCACGTTGTGCAGGTTCCATTGATTGGCACCCTTGAGTTCGGCCACCTCTTCGCGCCAGATCGGCATCGACACCGGCAACCCTTCGCGGGTACGTACGGCGTAGGCGCAAATGGTGGTCGCCCCCAGGCCGTTGCGCAGGTAATCGATAAAGATCCGTCCGACCCGGTTCTTCGGTCCCGACACCGCCGAAAAACGCTCGGGCAACAGCTTGGCCATGTGGTTGACAATGGCATGGCTGAAATCCTTGACCTCGTCCCAACCGAGCTTGCGGGTCAACGGCACTACCACATGAATGCCCTTGCCGCCGCTGGTTTTCAGAAACGCCTTGAGCCCCAGTTCATCCAGCACCGACAGCGTCAGTTGCGTGGCCTCGACCATGCGCTTCCATGGCAGCGCCGGGTCCGGGTCAAGGTCGAGGACAAAACGGTCCGGCTTGTCGAGTTTGTCAGACGTCGCATTCCAGGTATGCAGTTCCACGGTACTCATCTGCACCGCGCCAACCAGCGCCTCGGCATTGTCGATGAGCATCATCGGCTGGCCGGTGAGTTGTTTGTCCAGCATGGTGATGCCGGGGATCGCCAGGTGCTCGGCGTTTTTCTGAAAAAACAGCTCGCCAGCGATGCCGTCCGGGGCACGCACCAGCGCCACCGGACGATCCTTGAGTTCGGGCAGGATCCACTCGGCGACACTGGCGTAGTACTGCGCCAGTTGCAGTTTGGTCGTGCCGCTGGCGGGGTCGATCACCCGGTCCGGGTGAGTGATGCGGACCTTGCCGTCCTCCAGACCGATCTGTGAGGGGGCAGGCGCGGTTTTCTTTTGCGTGGCTGCGGGCTTTGCCGTGCCGGTTTTTTTCTCAGTGGAGGTTTTCACGGTACTCGCACGCTCCTCGGTGATGGCTCGGGCCGGTTTGTCCTTGCGCAGACCATGGAACACGGCATGGCGTACCGAGCCGTCCCTGGTCATTTCAGCGAAGGCCACTTCCGCCAGCAGCCTGGGTTTGAGCCAGTGCACATCCCTGGCCTGCGAACCGACGGGTGGGTTAACCACAGGCGGCTTTTTCACCTGCAACGGCTTGAGTTGTTCATGGAGGCTGCGCAAGGTCGCCTCGTTGAACCCGGTGCCGACCTTGCCGGCGTAGCGCAACTCGCCGCCATCGCGGTCATGCAGCCCCAGCAGCAATGCCCCGAAGGCATGACGCGAGCCTTTCGGCTCGGTGAAGCCAACGATGATGAATTCCTGCCGTTGCTGGCATTTGAGCTTGATCCAGTCACTGCTGCGCCGGGAGAGATAGGGCGAACCCAGACGCTTGCCGATCAACCCTTCCATGCGCATCTGGCAGGCGCTGTCGAGCAAGGCCCGGGGCTCCTGGCCAAACGACTCGGAGAAGCGCAGCAACGGATCTTTATTGGCCTTGAGCACGGTCGCCAGCGCGGCCCGACGCTCTTCGACCGACACCTCGCGCAGGTCCACGCCATTGAGGTACGGCAGGTCGAACAGGTAGTAGAGAATGCCGTCGCTGCGATCCTCTTCGAAGGCGTTTTGCAGCGCCTGAAAGTCCGGCACACCCTGTTCGTCCATCACCACCATTTCACCGTCGAGCCACGCCGATTCGAGGCCCAGCGCGGCCAGGGCCGCGGCCTGCCCCGGCAGTTTGTGGGTCCAGTCGTGGCCATTGCGGGTGATCAGCTTCACCTCGCCGTGGTCGATGCGGGCCATGATGCGGTAGCCGTCGAACTTGATTTCGTAGCTCCACGGGCCGTCGGGGATTTTTTCCACCAACGTCGCCAACTCAGGCTTGAGCAACTCGGGTAGCCTGGCTTTGCGCGCACCGGTGAGGGGCGATGATGTTCCCGGGCGTGAGCGCTTGGCGGCGGCCCTGGAGGTCGCCGAAAAGTCACCCAGGCGGTTGTAATCATCGAGGTTACGGGGCATGGCTTACCTGCTTCACGCCAGGACGTCGAATGCAAACGTCTTCTAATCAAGCAGAGCCAGCGAGCGGCGCAATAATTCAATCAACGTTGAAAAAGCCCGGACGGACGGGCTTGTAGCGCGGGGTACGGCCGGTGTTTGCGCAGGTTGACCGAGTCATCGTTCTTCGCGAGCAGGCTCGCGAAGCTTTACCAAGGCGGATGCACCCTTTCAGGCAGTACCCTTGGCCTGCTGTTCCAGATGCAATTGCAATAGCGGGTCGATCTGCAACGCCGCAGCCAGTTCATCCAGATAGTTGCGCTCGGCGTCCTGCTGGTCGTCCACCAGCATCACACTGGCCAGGTACATCTCCGAGGCCATGGCCGGGTCGGTGGCCGATTGCGCCACTTCATTGGGGTCCAGAGGCTTGGCGACCTCGTCGTCCAGCCATTGCTGCAATTGCGGATCGTCGGTGTGACGGCCGATTTCAGTGCTGATCATGTGCTTCTCGGCTTCGTCGATGCGGCCATCGGCCTTGGCCGCGGCGATCAATGCCCGCAGGATCCCATGGCTGTGCTCCTCGGCCTCCGGGCCGGCCAGCAAGTCCACGGTCCGTGGCGCTTCTTGCGGCGCCGACGCCTGACTGCGTTGCCAGGCCTGGTACGCCTGGAACGCCATCATGCCCAGGGACGCCAGCGCCGCATAATTAGTGCCGCCAGCGGAGCGACTTTGCGGTGCACCGCCCATCGGCGAACCACCACCGAGCAAGCCACCGAGCAAATCGCCCAACCCAGCGCCACCACCGCCACTGCCTGCACCAGCACCACCACCCAACAAGCCGCCGAGCAATCCACCCAGGTCGCCGAGCCCGCCTTGGGCCGACGAGCCACCGCCCCCCTTTTGCGCCATCGAGCCCTGGCCGGCGCGCAGTAATTGTTCGAGCAGATCGCTGGTGTTCATGGCAGTTGTCCTCTTGAAGGGCGTTTATCCAGTCAGGCAACGATAGCCCCCGCCGGCGAATGTGCCAGCACCGTTGGGCTGACCCGCCCGCGCTACCGCGGATTGCTCCGGAGTATTTCCTGGCGGCGCAGCTAAGATTCACAGGTGGTGAACCTTATTCCCGCAAACCCGGTCGATACCTGCAACCCGACCCGGTTTGCCACCGCCCCCATACGCGGGGCGACAACTGGCTTGCTTCATTCACTGGAGAACGCCCCCGTGATTTCAACCCTGTACATCGCCAGGCTCAAAGCATGGGGCGCCCATGGCTTTACCGCCACTGGCGTGGTCACCGCTTTCCTCGCCACCCTGTCCCTGCTGGATAACCAACCGACCCATTGCCTGCTGTGGCTGGGTGTCGCCCTGATCGTCGACGGACTGGACGGTGCGCTGGCACGCAAGGTCAACGTGCAGTCGGTGTTGCCGAGCTTCGATGGCTCGATCCTCGACCTGGTGATCGACTACCTGACGTACGTGTTTATCCCGGCACTGTTCATCTACCGCTACATTCCGTTGCCGGACTACACCCTGCTGCTGAGCGTGTCGCTGATTCTGGTGTCGTCGCTGTTCTGCTTCTGCAACGTCAACATGAAGAGCACCGACAACTACTTCCAGGGTTTCCCCGCCGCCTGGAACGTGGTCGCCCTGTGCCTGTACATCATCGCCCCGCCGCCGTGGATCACCTTCGCCACGGTCATCGGCCTGGCGCTGCTGACCGTGACCCGGATGAAATTCCTGCACCCGTTTCGCGTGCGCCGGTTCATGCCGATCAACATTGCGGTGACAGCCATCTGGTTGCTGTGTAGCCTGTCACTGGTGCTCAACCATCCACGGATCAATCCGTTGGTAATGGGCTTGTGGTTGCTGATGTCGGCGTACTTCCTGGGCATCTGCCTGTGGCGCACGGCGCTGGAGTGGTTCGACGAGTCGGGGCTCAAGTAGCCATGGCGGTCCATATCGTTCAACTCGGATCACCCCGTCGGCCTGACGAAGGCTTGCGCCTGGGCACGGTACGCCGCCCTCCACGCGGCGTACCGAAAACCGAATTCGCCCGTCGGGACTTTTATGATGTCTGGCAACCGCTGCTGTCGCCCAGTGCCGAGTTGGTGGCCGAGGCCAAGGCTGCACAGGATGCCAAGGCCTGGGAGATGTTCCGGCGCAAGTTCAAGGCCGAGATGAGCCAGCCCGCGGCCAGTCAGATGCTGGACCTGCTGGCCGCGCTGTCCCACCAGACGTCCCTGGCCGTGGGTTGTTATTGCGAGGATGAAGCGCATTGTCACCGGTCGGTGTTGCGCGAGTTGCTGCAAGCCCGTGGCGCCGTAGTGATTTAGAGGCAATGACCACCACACAACTCCTGTGGGAGCTGGCTTGCTCGCGAATGCGGTCTTTCAGTCGAAGATGCTGTGGCTGACACACCGCTTTCGCGAGCAAGCCCGCTCCCACATTGGACTTGTGGTAACTCAACGCCGCGTAATCACCACCTCCAGGTATTCACTCGGCACCACCAGCGACTTGTCGCCCGCCCGGTTCATCCGGTTGATCAACTCGCTCAGGTCCCTCTCCAGTGCCTTGGCGCCATCCGCGGGCAGCGCGGCGAAGGCCTTGTGCACCGGCCCGTACCACTGGCGGAAGGTGTCGATGAAATGCGCCGCCGAGCGATAGCGGAAATTGAACGTGCGGCGTGTCACCTGAAGCAGGAATTCACGCTCGTCGAAATGCTCGCGCAGCCAGGCTTCGCTACCCCAGCGGGAGGGCGGATTGGCGCCCGGAGGGGGTGGCAGGTGTTGGCCCAGGGTCTTGAACATCTGGCCGACGAAACCTTCCGGCGTCCAGTTGGCCAGGCCGATCCGCCCGCCCGGGCGACAAACCCGCGCCAGTTCCGCGGCGGCCTTGGGCTGGTCTGGCGTGAACATCACGCCGAAGGTCGACAGCACGGCATCAAAACTGCCGTCGGCAAAGGGCAAGGCTTCGGCATCGGCGACCTGGAAGGAGACCTTCAGGCGTTCTGCCCGGGCCCGTTCTTCGCCGCGTTCGAGCAAGGCGGCGACATAGTCGGTGGACGTCACCTGGCAGCCACGGCGGGCAGCCGCGAGGGTTGCGTTGCCGTTACCGGCGGCTACGTCGAGCACGCGCTCATCGCACAACAGGTCGCAGGCTTCGGCCAGTTGCTCGCCGACGATCTGCAGGGTGGTGCCGATCACGGCGTAGTCACCGCTGGCCCAGGAGGCCATCTGGCGGTTTTTCAAGGCAGTCAGATCAATGGGTGTACTCATGGAAACGGTCTCTGGTTTGAAACACGAGTCGGGTCCGGTCGCGGTTACTCCGCCGTCGTCGGATCGATGATATTCATGACCTGGGAAATGCGGTTGGCGGGAAAACCACTGATCCTGGCGTGCTCCCGGATCTGCTCCTCGTTCGGCGAGATGTACACGCAGTAGAGTTTGTCACCGGTGACATAGCTCTGCAGCCACTGCACCTCTGGCAACTCACGCAACGCCTGGCAGGACTTTAGCGAAGCGGCTTTCAAATCCCTTTCCGACAATGCTCCGGCGCCCTGGATCTCGCGTTCAATCACGAACTTCGGCATGGCAACCTCTCTTTTCTTGTTCTGGGTAGCAGGGCCGGTATTGACCCCGTAGACAAACTATCGTCCTGACGGGCGCTGGCGTCCTGTCCGATCGTCGCCCAACCCTGCCCGATCGTCCGGAGATTCCACGTAGCGCGCAGGCGCGCTCACAATCAGGAACCTCCCACGGGGAAACCCCAATGGACGCTCTGTCACAGACCCTGCGCGTCGTGCACCTGGTCGGCGCGATCTTCATTAACGCCCGGTTCACCGCGCCCTGGTGCTACCAGTCGCCCAGCGCCGATACGGCGGCGCCGTTCCTGGAGCCCGATGCGGAACGAGTGGTGATCTTTCACCTGATCACCGAGGGTGAGTGCTACGTGGAATTGGGCGATGCCCCGCCGCTGCTGCTGAGTGCGGGCGACGTGGTGATCTTCCCCCAGGGCGATGCCCACCGCATGTGCTCCCGTCCCGGGTTGCCCCCGGCCACGGGTGCGCGACTGGATGCGGTGCTCGCGCGCCGGCCTCGGCAGTTGAGTTATGGCGGAGGTGGCGCGGTCACCCGGTTGGTGTGTGGTTACCTGGCGTGCGACACGCGCCTGGCGGGCATGTTGCTCAAGGGCTTGCCGGCCGTGGTGCGCGTCAATGTACGCGGTTCGGATGCCGGTATCTGGCTGGAATCCTCCGTGCGTTATGCCCTCGCCGAAGCCCGCTCGCCTCGCCCTGGCGGCGAAGGGGTATTGGCCAAACTGGCCGAAGTGCTGTTCATCGAAGTGTTGCGCCTGTACATGAACGAACAGGGCGAAGGCCGCACCGGCTGGCTGGCCGGCGTGCGCGACCGCATCGTCGGCGCCGCCCTCAACGCCTTGCACAAAAAGCCCTGCCACGCCTGGACGCTGGACGAACTGGCGCGCACCGCCAGCACCTCAAGATCGGTGTTGGCCGAACGCTTCCAGCAACTGGTGGGGGTGTCGCCGATGCAGTACCTGACGCAATGGCGCATGTTGCTCGCCGCCAACCTGTTACGCAGCAGCAACAGCTCATTGACGCGCATCGCCGAAGAAGTGGGTTACCAGACCGATACCGCTTTCAGCCGCGCCTTCCGTCGCGAGTTCGGTGCGCCACCGGCGGCGTGGCGGCGCGGCCAGGAGAAAAAAATCATGGCCCACGAGGCAAGACCTGTGAGCCATTGATCGAGCCAATTACGCCGTTGGCGCGCTTGCCTTGGCCTCCTCCAGCAACTGCTGAATCATCTTCTCCTGAGTGTCATAACTACCCTCACCGAAGTGGGTGTAACGCATCTGCCCCTTGGCATCGATCAGGTAGTGCGCCGGCCAGTACTGGTTGTCGAAGTTGCGCCAGATCGCGTAGTTGTTGTCGATCGCCACCGGGTAGGTGATGCCGTACTCCTTCACCTTGGCCCTGACGTTGTCGATGATGCGTTCAAAGCCGTATTCGGGCGAGTGCACGCCGATCACCACCAGCCCGTCCTTTTCGTACTTCTTCGCCCAGTCCTTCACGTACGGCAGGGTGTGCTTGCAGTTGATGCAGTCGAAGGTCCAGAAGTCCACCAGCACCACTTTGCCTTTAACGGCCTCGTTGCTCAGGGCCGGCGAGTTGAGCCAGTCCACCGCGCCGGACAGCGAGGGCATGGCGCCCTGGGCGCTGTCCATGGTGCTGTCGGCCTTGACCTTGCTGACCAGGTAGTCGACGACTTTCGGCACGGTTTCCAGCACGCCTTTCTCCACGCTACCGACACCTTGCGAGGAGGTGTTGGCCAGCAACAGGTCATTGGCCCCCGTTGCAATCACCGCCGCACCGGACAGCACCGCAACCCCGGCGCCACGGCGCAACCAGCCAGTGACCGGAATCGACGGTTTCAAGCGATTGACCAGGCCGCGACCGGCAAAGATCAAGGTGCCCAGGGACAGCGCACTGCCCGCGCCATAGGCCACCAGCAACAGACTGGTGCCGGCGTTCGCGCCTCGCAGCATGGCGCTGGTGAGAATCACCCCGAGGATCGGCCCGGCGCAGGGTGCCCAGAGCAGCCCGGTGGCGACGCCGATCATGATCGAGGCCAGCGGCCGGGACATCTTGCGCGAGTTCGGGTCGATGCGATTGCCCAGCAGCACGAAGGGCCGCGCCAGCCATTCACCGACCCGGGCGGAAATCAGCGACAGGGCGAACAGCACCATCACCACCAGCGCGACGTGGCGGCCGGTATTGCTGGCCTGGATCACCCACTCGCTGCTGACCACGGCCAGGCTGGAGACCAGGGCAAAGGTCAGGACCATGCCGCCGAGGGTCAGCAGGATCGAGGAACGTGTGCGGTCGGCCCCGGCAAACAGGAAGGGCACGACCGGCAGGATGCACGGGCTGAGGACGGTCAATATGCCGCCCAGGAAAGCGATGAGTAACATGGGATCACCTGATGCAGGTTATAGGGCGACACAGAGCCAGTGTGGGAGCGGGCTTGCTCCGGGCGGCGTTCCGACGAAGACGTACTTTCAGTTGATATCAATGTTGAATGTACTGGCCTCTTCGCGAGCAAGCCCGCTCCCACATTGGATTGGGGTGTTCTCAAGCCGTCTGCTCATCCAGCAACTGCCCTTGCGGCGTGCGGCTGGAACCGTCTTGCGCCAACAAGCCCTGGGTATCCTTCTGCGCCACAGGCGTGAGCTGGAAGCAGGTGTTGCCGGCGCAGGCGCTTTGCTCGACAGTGGCGTTGGCATGGGCCGCCGCACCGGCGACGGAAAAGACGATGGCGGTCAGGTAGCGGGAAACGTTGTTCATGATGTCCTTCCTGTTTCAAATGGATCAGGCGGTGGTCGGGCGCGACACTCAGTTTTGCGAGTTGCAGTTGTCAGCGAATTTGCGGTAATCCAGCACTTGGGTCCTGGACTGGGAGTCGAGGTACGTCAGCTGCGCATTCACCACGCCGCAGGAAGGCGTAGCGTCCTCGGTCAGCGACAGCACTTTCCTGATGTCCAGTTGGGTGCCGTAGGTGTAGGTTCTGGGAGCGACATCGGCTTCGGCACGGGCCGACAAGGTGCAGATGTTCAGGGCGGCAAACAGGCAGGCGGCGTAGATGGCCTTGGTGTTCATGGCGGATTCCTCAGGGTTCGACAGGTCGTTGGGCCGAGGCGCTCTGGCTGGCCTCGATGGAACCCATTAAAAGCCTGTGAGGTATCTCGTCTGTGTCGGGAATCGGCGTGAATCAATCGCTGCGTATCAGAACGGCGCCTGGATACACAGGCATACAAAACCGCTGGAAATCGGCTTTTTTGCCTTCGTGTGTATCCGCAGGCAAGCCAGATACACTGCAATACAAAGGGTGGCAGGCGAGCCCGCCCAGGCTCTATAGACTGTGTGGCATTCCCCATTTACCAGAGGTTTGGCCCAATGGATCACGTTGATCACATCCTCATCGTTGACGATGACCGCGAAATCCGCGAACTGGTTGGCAACTACCTGAAGAAAAACGGTCTGCGCACCACGGTCGTGGCGGATGGACGGCAGATGCGCGCTTTTCTGGAAACCACTCCAGTGGACCTGATCGTGCTGGACATCATGATGCCAGGGGACGATGGCCTGCTGCTCTGCCGCGAATTGCGCGCCGGCAAGCACAAGGCCACGCCGGTGCTGATGCTCACCGCCCGCAACGATGAAACCGATCGCATCCTCGGCCTGGAAATGGGCGCCGACGACTACCTGGTCAAGCCATTCGCCGCCCGCGAACTGCTGGCGCGGATCAACGCGGTGCTGCGACGCACGCGCATGCTGCCGCCGAACCTGGTGGTGACCGAAGCCAGCCGCCTGTTGGCCTTCGGCCGTTGGCGCCTGGACACCTCGGCCCGTCACCTGCTCGATACAGACGGCACCATGGTGGCCCTGAGCGGTGCCGAATATCGATTATTGCGGGTGTTTCTCGACCATCCGCAGCGGGTGCTCAACCGCGATCAATTGCTCAACCTGACCCAGGGCCGCGACGCCGACCTGTTCGACCGTTCCATCGATCTGCTGGTCAGTCGCCTGCGCCAGCGCTTGCTCGACGACGCTCGCGAGCCGGCCTACATCAAGACCGTACGCAGCGAAGGCTATGTGTTTTCCCTGCCGGTGGAAATCCTGGGCGATCAATCATGACCCTGGCGCTGCATTGGCCACGCACCCTGGCTTCGCGGCTGTCGCTGATTTTCCTGATCGGCCTGATCCTCGCCCAGGCGCTGTCCTTCGGTGTGCAGTACTACGAACGCTACGAGTCCTCGAAAAACACCATGCTCGGCAACCTGGAAACCGACGTTTCCACCTCCGTTGCCATCCTCGACCGCTTGCCCGTCGATGAGCGAGCCGCCTGGCTCAAACAACTGGAGCGGCGCAATTACAGTTACATGCTCAATGAGGGTTCGCCGGGCACGCCCATGCGCACCGACATGCCCGATGCGCCCATCGCCATTGCCTCGATCAAGGACGCCATCGGCCACGATTACCCGATGACCTTCACCGACATCCCCGGGCCGAAAAAACATTTCCAAGTGCACTTGAACCTGGCCGATGGCAGCCCGCTGACCATCGACGTCCGCCCGGCGATGGTGCCGTTGTCACCCTGGCTGCCCATCGTGTTGCTCGGGCAACTGGCGTTGATGCTGGCGTGCTCCTGGCTGGCGGTGAGAATCGCCATCCGCCCCCTCACCCGCCTCGCCGGTGCCGTCGAAACCCTGGACCCCAACGCGCACCCCGTGCTCCTCGACGAAAGAGGCCCGAGCGAAGTCGCCCACGCTGCCAGGGCCTTCAACTCGATGCAGGCACGCATCGCGGCCTACTTGAAAGAACGCATGCAACTGCTCGCGGCAATCTCCCACGACCTGCAAACCCCGATCACCCGCATGAAACTGCGCGCCGAGTTCATGGACGACTCCAGTGAGAAAGACAAACTGTGGAACGACCTGGGCGAGATGGAACACCTGGTGCGCGAAGGCGTGGCCTACGCCCGCAGCATCCACGGCGCCACCGAAGAAAGCCGCCGCACCGACCTCGACTCGTTCCTCGACAGCCTGGTGTTCGACTATCAGGACGTGGGCAAGGATGTTCAGCTCACCGGCAAGAGTGCGGCCGTCATCGATACCCGCCCCCACGCCTTGCGCCGGGTGCTGGTCAACCTCACGGACAACGCATTGAAGTTTGCCGGTGCTGCTCAATTGCAGGTGGAAAAACGGGCCGATGGCAACCTCTCGATCAGGATCCTCGACCGTGGCCCGGGGATCGCCGAGGAGGAACTCAAGCAAGTGATGGAGCCGTTCTATCGCGTTGAGAATTCCCGCAACCGCAGCACCGGCGGCACCGGGCTGGGGCTGGCGATCGCCCAGCAACTGGCGGTCGCGATTGGAGGGTCGTTGACCTTGAGCAATCGTGAGGGTGGCGGGTTGTGTGCGGAGTTGCGATTGCCGGTGTAGATGTCTTCGGTTCGGGTTTGCGGGTTTACTCGGGACTTGTGGCCACTGAGGATCCCTGTGGGAACGGGCTTGGTCCGGGCGGCGTTCCGACGATGGCTTTGTGTCAGGCGGCATGGATTTTTGAGGGTGTACATATCCGTTTCTGCGGTAACGGCGGCTTATGGTTCCGCCCTTACGGCGGGTCACTTGGAAAAACGGAACGCCGCCCGACCCCAAGTAACCAAGGGCTCTTGCCCCTGACATTCGGTGCCTCGCCTAGGCTCGGCATTCCCTCGCTCCGGTCCTGCTCCGTGGGCCCGCCGCCATCGGCCATCCATGGCCGGGGGCGGCTAACCCGGCATCCATGCCGGGTTGACCACTGCGCAGAACCTGCGCTCGGCCTCACGAGGGGGCGTACACTGTAACAGCGTCCGAGGCGGCCTACCGGCCGACCTGGTTGACGGGGTCGTTCGTCTGGGAGGTACCTGGTCGCCGGTAGACTGCTATCGCGAGCAAGCTCGCTCCCACAAGTACTCAGTACATCAGCAAGATTTCGGTCGGCTGGCAGGCCGTCTTCGCGAGCAAGCCCGCTCCCACAATTGGACCGTGTGCAGCAGCAAAACCAGGTCGGCTGTCAGGCCGCCTTCGCTGGCAAGCCAGCTCCTACAGTTGATCGGCGTACACCCACGCTTTTCACCACTCATCAGGCCGAGCGTTAGCTCGCCTGCAGCTCTTGATCTTGATCCACCCGCCCCCTCGGCAGGCTGAGCGGAGGTGTTCATCCGGGGATGGGCGCGCAGCGCCGTTCGACGCAGTCGAACTCATTGCATGTAGGTCGAAGCGAAGCCGACCGGAGGGCAATGCCCCCGGATGAATACCGCAGCGAAGGAACCCCGAGCCTTAGCGAGGGGCCGTACGTAAGGGGCGAGACCTTTGGTTCCTTTGGGGCGTTTGCCAAAGGGACTCGCCGTAAGGGCGAAACCGCCAGCCGCCGTTACCGCAGCAACGGATATGTACTCAATCAACCAAGAACCTGGTCGGCCCAAAGGCCGCCAAGGTCAAAGCAGATCAAACACCCCCAACAACCCCCTCCCCATGCATCTGCCGCAACAACGCCAACCCACCCACCAGAAACCCCGAATCCCCCACCATCCCCGCCTCCACCGCCAATCCTTGCAACTGCTCATGCCCGGTCAACTCCGGAAACTCACGAATACGCAGCAACAACCGCCACGCCAACGGACTCAACTCAGAAAACCTCACACTCCAATCCTCGGCACGACGCACCAGCAACAAAGTCGGCTGAGCAGGTAAAACGTCCGGCTGATAATCCGGCCCCACCTGCTGCACCGGCCAGGCATAAGCCAACGGCCAGGCCAACGGCGACACCCCCAAGGGCCGATCCAGCAGCAACGCGGCATCACCGCCAACCAGAGGCTCGGCGTCGGATTGTTGCAAGGCCATTTCCACCCACTCGTAATGCGCCAGCTCCACCATGAACGGCGGCCACGGCCCATCGCTCAACGCCTGAGGCCCGGCCGCGAGAAACCCGACAAACTCCTCAGCAATCTCACCAAACTTCGGCGTGCGGGCGCGGTAGTCCCGCAGAAAAATCCGCACCAGCGAACGCCAGTGCTCATTGCCCAGAATCTTCACCAGCACCGGAAAAGTGCCACTGAGCAAGGACGACAGATTGGCAAACACCAGATCGCGATACACCTGCGCCCGGGCAGCGTCCATTTCGGCCGGTGGCGCGAAACGCTCGGGATCACGCAGGTATTGGCCCATGGTGCTTTGCTGCTGATGCAACGATTGCTTCTCCACGGTTCAAACCTCCTGTTGCAAGCGGCGAATGGTCTGCAATTCCGCCACCAGCTCAGCGAACGCCGGAAAGTTGAAATCCCGCTCCAACAAGGTCGGTTGCACACCGAACCGGGCATAGGCCTGGGCCAGCAACGACCACACCGCCGGTTTGACCGAAGCGCCGTGAGTGTCGATCTTCAAGGAATCGGACTCGTCGAAATGCCCGGCAATGTGCATCGCCACCACCCGGCCCGAATCGATGCCAGACAGAAACGCCTGCGGATCGAAACCGTGGTTGATCGAATTGACGTAGACGTTATTGACGTCCAGCAACAGGTCGCAATCGGCCTCACGCAGTA
Organism: Pseudomonas sp. S2_F07; assembly: GCF_054668325.1. Taxonomy (NCBI): domain Bacteria; kingdom Pseudomonadati; phylum Pseudomonadota; class Gammaproteobacteria; order Pseudomonadales; family Pseudomonadaceae; genus Pseudomonas; species Pseudomonas sp. S2_F07. The sequence continues at coordinate 10,012 of NZ_CP162758.1, read as the reverse complement.
CGGCATTGGTGAAGGTCACCTCGTCCATGTCCTGTTGAGGCGCGGCGTAATAGGAAACGTTTTCCACTGCCAGGCGCCGACCAAGGATGTCCTGGGCCTGACGGATACGCGCCGCGACGTGGTGCACCGCTTCTTCAGTGAACGGCAACGGCAACAGGTCATACAGGTGGCCGTCGTCGCTGCAATAGCTCAGGTGCTCGCTGTACAGCGGCACGTTGTAATGATCGAGGAAGCTGCGAACCTCCTGCAGAAAATCGACGTCCAGCGGCGACGGCCCGCCGAGGGACAGGGACAAGCCGTGACAGGACAATGGATAGCGTTCGGCCAGGGCGCGCAATGCCGCGCCGTGGGCACCGCCGATGCCGATCCAGTTTTCCGGCGCGACTTCCAGAAAATCGAAATCCCCTGCCGGTGCGGCCTGGAGGTCTTTGAGTAAACCGCGACGCAGGCCAAGCCCTGCGCTGGCCTTGGCTACGGGGGGAATGGATGTCTGCATGGTGTCGATCTCACAAGATGTTCAAGGACGCGAGCCGGTGCCCGCCATGAGACAGAGTTAATCGAAAGGGTGTATCTGGACTGTGTTCGGCTGGGGTCTGAAGTTGCGCGGGACTGTATCGAAAGGCCGGTGGGACACAGTGAGATACATCTCTCCCACAGGGTCGTATAGCGGCAGAATAAACGTTGCTTTCGTCGCGCCAGGCCGCGCGCTACAAGGCCCGGACTAAACTTACTGCACACAGGGCCCGCTTGGTGCCCTGTACATCCCCACGACCACCGCCCAGCGGCGAACGCCTCGCCAGACAATGCCTCTGGACCGTGATCCTGCTAAAGGAGCACACATGATGGACGAGGCCAGACTCAACGATTTCATGGGCAAACTGGTGAATGACATGGGCGGCGCGGCGATGCTCGCCAACGTCATCCTTGGCGAAGAGCTCGGCCTGTACCGGGCGATGGCCGACAGTCAGCCCATCACCCCCGAAACCCTTGCCGAGAAAACCGGCTGCAACACCCGCCTGCTGCGCGAATGGCTCAGCGCCCATGCAGCCTCCGGCTACATGGAACACCGTGACGGCCAGTTCCGGCTCCCCGAAGAGCAAGCCATGGCGTTGGCAAACGAAGACTCACCGGTTTATGTGGCGGGTGGGATTGGCGTGGTCGCGTCGTTTTTCCATGACAAGGACAAACTGGTCAGCGCCATGCGCGGCGACGGCGCCCTGCCCTGGGGCGATCACCACCCGTGCATGTTCAGCGGCACCGAACGCTTCTTCCGCCCCGGCTACAAAGCCCATCTGGTCGCCGAATGGTTGCCGGCCCTCGACGGCGTGGTGGCCAAACTGGAAGCCGGGGCCAAAGTGGCGGACATCGGCTGCGGCCATGGCGCCTCGACGGTGATCATGGCCCAGGCGTTTCCGGATTCGCGCTTCGTCGGCTTCGACTACCACGCACCGTCCGTCACCGTTGCCACCCAGCGGGCCGAAGAAGGGGGTGTATCCAGCCGGGCCAGGTTCTTCCAGGGCACGGCGAAAAGTTACCCCGGCAGCGATTACGACCTGATCTGCTACTTCGACTGCCTGCACGACATGGGCGACCCGGTGGGTGCGGCCAAACACGCCTATGAGTCGCTGAAGGACGACGGCACGGTGCTGCTGGTCGAGCCCTACGCCAACGACTTGCTCGACGACAACGTCAACCCGGTCGGACGCCTGTTCTACGCGGCATCGACCTTCATCTGCACGCCCAACTCGCTGTCCCAGGAAGTTGGCCTCGGCCTCGGTGCCCAGGCCGGTGAAGCACGCTTGCGCAAGGTGTTCAGCGAGGCCGGATTCACTCGTTTTCGCCGGGCCACGGAAACGCCGTTCAACCTGATTCTGGAGGCGCGTAAATAATCCTCGCCGTCATCTGTAGGCGCGAGCTTGCTCCGGGCGGCGTTCCGACGATGGTGTGTCAGCTATATTGATGTCGACTGACACTCCATCGCGAGCAGGCTCGCTCCTACAGGTTTCCCGGCATGCTCGACCGCCAGACCCGTGACCAACTCGATCGCCTCCATCAGCTCATGGCGGATCAGCCGTTTGCCGTGCTGACCGGGGCCGGTATCAGCACGCCCTCAGGCATCCCGGATTATCGCGACAGCCAGGGCGTGCGACGGGGCCGGCAGCCGATGATGTACCAGGAGTTTCTCTCGGCCCCGGAGTCCCGGCGGCGCTATTGGGCGCGGGCGATGCTCGGCTGGCCGAGGGTGCGAATGGCACAACCGAACGTGGCCCACGACACCCTCGCCCGCTTGCAAGGCACGCGGCAGATCAGCGGGTTGATCACCCAGAACGTTGACACCCTGCACGACCAGGCCGGCAGCCACGACGTGATCGAACTCCACGGCAGTCTGCACCGGGTGTTGTGCCTGGATTGCGGTCAGCGTAGTGAGCGCGACTCGATCCAGCACCTGATGGAAACACAGAACCCGTACCTGGCCGGCGTCGACGCAGTGCAGGCGCCGGATGGCGACACCTTGCTCGACCCGGCCTTCGAGGCACGCTTCCAGGTCCCCCGCTGCCCACATTGCGCCGGGGAACGGATGAAGCCGGACGTGGTATTTTTTGGCGAGAACGTCGCACAGGCCACGGCGGCCAAGGCGATGGCCGCCGTCGAACAGGCTGCCGGGCTGTTGGTGATTGGCTCGTCGTTGATGGCCTACTCGGCGTTTCGCTTGTGTCGGGCGGTGGTGGACCAGGGCAAGCCGCTGATTGCGATCAACCTGGGCAAGACCCGGGCCGATGAGATGCTGGATTTGAAGATCGAGGGGTCGTGCGAGCGGTTGTTGCCAATATTGGCCGAACGCCTCTCTTCCTGATCAACACAGTACCCTGTGGGAGCGGGCTTGCTCGCGAAGAGGGCGGCACATCCAACATCTTTTTTGCCTGACCCACCGCTTTCGCGAGCAAGCCCGCTCCCACAGGTAATGTGATCAGTTCGTGGAGAAACGTTGCCCAAGGTTTTCCTCTTTGAGCACATCAAACAACGCCTGGGCCGCCGCCGACAGCTCTCCCCCCGGCAACGTCAGCACCCCCAGCGCGCGCTCCACCACCGGGTCGCGCAAGGTGATGCAACGCGCCCCCAACTCACGCATCTGTCCGGCACACAAGGCTGGCACCGCGCTCACGCCCAGGCCACTGGCGACCATGCGCCCGACTGTCGCCAGTTGATGGCTTTCAAACTCCACCGGCAGCTTCATGCCCCGGGCCTGCAAGTGTTCTTCGAGCATCACCCGCACCGTCGACGGACGCTGCAAGGTAATGAACGGCTCCTTGAGCAGGGTCTGCCAGTCGATGTCATCGAGTTCGGCCAGCGCCGAATCCAGGGGCACCACCGCGACGAAGCGGTCGATGTACAACGGCGTGAACTGCAGCGACGAACTCTGGGTCGGCTCGAACGCCACCCCCAGTTCCACCTGGCGGTCCCGGACCATTTCCAGCACTTGCTCGTTGATCACGTCATTGACCGTCACGTTGACATTCGGATAACGGGCGCGGAAGGTCTTGAGGATCGGCGGCAGCAGGTTGCCGGCGAACGATGGCATCGCCGCCAGGGTCACGCGACCGCGCTGCAAGGTAAAGCGCTGGCGCAACTCATCCTCGGCATTGTCCCAGTCGGCGATCAACCGGCGCGCCAGCGGCACCAGGGATTCGCCTTCGGCGGTGAGCGCCACATTGCGCGTGGTGCGGGTGAACAAGCGCCCGCCCAGGCCCTCCTCCAGCGCCTTAATGGTCAGGCTCAAGGCCGATTGCGACAGGTGCAGGCGCTCGCAGGCCACGGCAAAGCTCAGGCTCTGGGCCACGGCCAGAAAGGCGCGGATCTGCTTGACGGTCATACTCGATTTCTCCCGGCTATTGTAGGAGCTGCCGAAGGCTGCGATCTTTTGATCTTGATCCAAAAGATCGCAGCCTTCGGCAGCCCCTACAGATTCTTGAGTTTTATCTATTAATTAACCTTAAAAATCAACTTAACAAATGAATACTCCAGCGAGACACTCCTTCCCATTCGGCTAGCCAGCCGCCCACAAAGAATAAAAGAGGTGCATATGGCAGGTTTCGACAAGCGCGTGAGTTCCTACGAGGAAGCTCTGGCAGGTCTTGAAGACGGCATGACCGTGATCGCTGGTGGCTTCGGCCTGTGCGGGATCCCGGAAAACCTGATCAACGAGATCAAGCGCAAGGGCACCCGCGATCTCACCGTGGTTTCCAACAACTGCGGCGTCGACGGTTTCGGCCTCGGCGTACTGCTGACCGACCGCCAGATCAGCAAAGTGGTGGCGTCCTACGTCGGCGAAAACAAGCTGTTCGAAGAGCAACTGCTCAAGGGCGAAATCGAAGTCACCCTGACCCCGCAAGGCACCCTCGCTGAAAAAATGCGCGCAGGCGGCGCCGGCATCCCGGCCTTCTTCACCGCCACCGGCGTTGGCACCCCGGTCGCCGAAGGCAAGGAAGTGCGCGAATTCCATGGCCGCAAGTACCTGATGGAAGAATCCATCACCGGCGACTTCGCCATCGTCAAAGGCTGGAAAGCCGACCATTTCGGTAATGTGATCTATCGCCACACCGCCCAGAACTTCAACCCGCTGGCCGCCACCGCCGGCAAGATCACCGTGGTCGAAGTCGAAGAAATCGTTGAACCCGGCGAGCTGGACCCGGCGCAGATCCACACCCCCGGCATCTACGTCGACCGGATCATCTGCGGCACGTTCGAGAAGCGCATCGAACAGCGCACCGTGCGTAAGTGATCCCCTACCCCCGGACCGAATGAAGGAATAACGACAATGGCACTTTCCCGCGAACAAATGGCTCAACGCGTCGCCCGCGAAATGCAGGACGGCTTCTACGTGAACCTGGGCATCGGCATTCCGACCCTGGTCGCCAACTACATCCCCGAAGGCATGGAAGTCATGCTGCAGTCGGAAAACGGCCTGCTGGGCATGGGTCCGTTTCCTACCGAAGAAACCATCGATGCCGACATGATCAACGCCGGCAAGCAAACCGTGACCGCCCGTACCGGCGCGTCGATTTTCTCCTCCGCCGAGTCCTTCGCGATGATCCGCGGTGGTCATGTCGACCTGACCGTGCTGGGCGCCTTTGAAGTGGACGTGCAAGGCAACATCGCCTCGTGGATGATCCCCGGCAAACTGGTCAAGGGCATGGGCGGCGCGATGGACCTGGTGGCCGGCGCCGACAACATTATCGTCATCATGACCCACGCCTCCAAGGATGGTGAGTCCAAGCTGCTGGACCAATGCAGCCTGCCGCTGACCGGCGCCGGGTGCATCAAGCGTGTGCTGACCGACCTGGCCTACCTGGAAATCGAAAACGGCGCGTTCATTCTCAAAGAACGTGCGCCGGGTGTCAGCGTCGAAGAGATCGTCGCCAAGACTGCCGGTAAACTGATCGTGCCGGACCACGTGCCGGAAATGCAGTTCGCTGCCCAGTGAGGAATCATTCCATGCAAGAAGTCGTCATTGTTGCCGCCACGCGCACCGCGATCGGCAGCTTCCAGGGATCCCTGGCCAATGTGTCCGCGGTTGACCTGGGCGCTGCGGTGATCCGTCAGTTGCTGGCGCAAACCGGCCTGGATCCTGCGCAGGTCGATGAAGTGATCATGGGCCAGGTGCTGACCGCCGGCGCCGGGCAAAACCCTGCGCGCCAGGCCGCGATCAAGGCCGGCCTGCCCTTCGCCGTACCTGCCATGACCCTGAACAAGGTCTGCGGCTCCGGTCTTAAAGCATTGCACCTGGGCGCCCAGGCGATTCGCTGCGGCGACGCCGAGGTGATCATCGCCGGTGGCCAGGAAAACATGAGCCTGGCCAACTACGTCATGCCCGGTGCCCGCACCGGCCTGCGCATGGGCAACGGGCAAATCGTCGACACCATGATCAGCGATGGCCTGTGGGACGCGTTCAACGATTACCACATGGGCATCACCGCCGAGAACCTGGTTGAGAAATACAGCCTGACTCGCGAGCAGCAGGACGCATTCGCCGCCGCCTCGCAGCAGAAAGCCGTGGCCGCCATCGAAGCCGGGCGCTTTGTCGATGAAATCACCCCGATCCTGATCCCGCAGCGCAAGGGCGATCCGCTGTCCTTCGCCACCGACGAACAGCCACGGGCCGGCACCACCGCCGAATCCCTGGGCAAACTCAAAGCCGCCTTCAAGAAGGACGGCTCGGTGACCGCCGGCAACGCTTCGTCGCTGAACGACGGTGCCGCGGCCGTGATCCTGATGAGCGCCGAAAAGGCCAAGGCCCTGGGCCTGCCGGTCCTTGCAAAAATCGCCGCCTACGCCAACGCGGGTGTCGACCCGGCGATCATGGGCATCGGCCCGGTGTCGGCCACCCGCCGCTGCCTGGACAAGGCCGGCTGGAACATCGACCAGCTTGAGCTGATTGAAGCCAACGAAGCCTTCGCCGCGCAATCGCTGGCGGTGGCCAAGGACCTGGAATGGGACTTGAACAAGGTCAACGTCAACGGCGGCGCCATTGCCCTGGGTCACCCGATCGGTGCCTCGGGTTGCCGCGTGCTGGTGACCCTGCTGCATGAAATGCTCAAGCGTGACGCCAAAAAAGGCCTCGCCACCCTGTGTATCGGTGGTGGTCAGGGCGTAGCGCTGGCGCTCGAAAGGGCGTAAGCCAACAGCGTTCAACAGACGGCGCGGGGACCCACGAAGATCCGTGATCTGTCTGGAAAAACACCCGGTGCGATGCAAGTCGCACCGGGTTCTTTTTTGCCTGGGTTTTTCATTTCCAGCGGGCTTGAATTTTGTATACAAAACTCGCGAACACATAAAGCAATCCACCCGATGCAATGCTACCGTTGCCACCTCACACAGGTCGGAGACGTGCGCGTGTTGATCCTCAAGTTGCTGTTGATCCCAGGCTTCCTGCTACTGATTTCCCTGGCTGGCAAACGCTGGGGGCCGAGCGTGGCCGGTTGGTTGTCGGGGTTGCCGGTGGTGGTCGGGCCGATCCTGTTGTTCCTCGCCCTCGAACAAGGCCAGGCGTTCGCCGCGCAATCGGCCACTGCCGCGCTGTCAGCCATGTTCGCGATGATTGCGTTCTGCGTGACCTACGCCCAGGTCGCACAACGGGCCGGATGGCCGCTGGCGCTGGTGATCTCGCTCTCGGTCTGGGCACTGGTGGCGGTTGTCCTGTCGCTGATCCCGGCCTCCCTGGTGTTCTCGGTGTGCGCCGCCGCCACCGCGCTGCTCGCCGCACCGTACCTGTTCCCCACCGTGCAACCGGTGCTCAGTGGCCCGGCACCGAAATCCGACAAGCTCCTGTTGCGCATGATGGCCGGTGCATTGCTCACCCTGGTTGTCACGCTGTTGGCCAGCACCGTTGGCGACCGCTGGAGCGGCCTGCTGGCGGTGTTCCCGGTATTAGGCAGCGTGATGGCGGTGTTCTCCCAGCAAACCCGTGGCCCGGCCTTTACCGCCGCGTTGCTGCGCGCCACCGCCACCGGCATGTACTCGTTCGCCGCCTTCTGCCTGGTGTTGGCGCTGGCCCTGCCAACGATGGGAATGAACGCTTTTGTGCTGGGAGTCGCGGTATCGGTGGCCATGCTGGGCGTGACCAAACGCCTGCTGGCGCGTCCGGTTGGCCCGGTGACGGACACCGAGGGAGCAGTCATCAAACGCTAAGCTGCATCAGGTCATCGGGCCAGGATGATGCCCGCCCCAGCGACCGCTGAGTAGAGCACACTGGAATGCATCGCAACCTCCATGGGATGATCGCCCCCCACTGCGCGCCCATCCCTGGAGATCCCGATGTCATTGTTGAGTAAAAAAGCCCTTGTCCTGCTGCTGGCCGCCGCTACCGGCCTTGGGGCTTTGAATGCGCAGGCCGCCAAGGCCACGTCCAGTGCTGCGCCCGCCCACAAAGTCTCGATGCTCGGCAGCAAGTTCACCTTCAACCTGCCCAAGGGTTTCATCGCCAACCCGCTGCCGGCCAGCCCGGACGGTGCCAGCGGCACCCTGTACAGTAACGAGACCACCAAGACCGTGGTGATCGCCGCCGAAAACACCCTGCCCAACGGTGTCAGCGTCAAGGACAACGACGGCGGGTTCCTCGACGGCACCGCGGCCGATTTCGAAGCGGCGCAACACAAATCCCTGCCCGACTACAACAAGCTCAGCGAGAAAGCGCTGACCCGTACAACCGGACTGGGCCTGCGCCAGATCGACGGCACTGCCACGCAGGGCGGTGGCATGACCCTCACCACCACGCTGATGGCCGCATCCGGCACTCGCATGGCGGTGATCCAGGTGATTTCCCGCCCAGGCGACATGGCGGCCCACGAAACCCTGATCAAACAGATCGTCAGCGGAAAATGAATCTCAGGGGTTGAGGCGCTGCAACCAGGCGCTCAAGTCCTGTATCTCGTCGGCGCTGATACTGTGACCGACACCGGGGTAGGCGTGAAACTCGGGTTCGAGTGACACGCTCTGCAGCAGGCTGTTGGCTTCGGTGCCGTCGCTCAATGGCAGGCGTTTGTCCTGCTCGCCATGACCGATGAAAATCGCCAGGGACTGGCGTTTTTCATCCGGTTGGAGCTCGGACTTGAGCACCGGCAGAATCCGCCCGCTCAACGCAGCGATCCCACCGAACGCCTCGGGATGGCGCAGGCCTGTTTCGTAGGACATGATCGCACCCTGGCTGAAACCGACCAGGAACACCTTCTCGGGTTCGGTGTGATATTTCTTCGTGGCCTGTGCGACGAAGTCCAGCAGCAACTGGCCGCTGGCCTTCAGATCATCGGTCTCGCCGTTGTAGGCCCCTTCACCCTTCTTGCGAAACCACTGGTAACTACCCTCCTGCATCACCATCGGCGCCCGCACCGACACGAAGGTGTAGGACGCGGGCAAGTCATCCTTGATACCGAACAGGTCCTGCTCGTTACTGCCGTAACCGTGGAGGAAAATCACCAGGGGTTGATGGTTCGAATCGGCGCTGGCCTGCGCCAGGTACTTGAGCGGCAAATCGGTTTGCAGAGGGGTTTGAGCGTGGACAGCGGTGGATAGCAGGAGCGTGAGCAGCGCGAGCATCTTCAACATGGGTCTTCCTTCACTGAATGCAGGATTCGGGGAAGAGCCTAACACTGGTCAGTAGGCAGGAACATCTCGGGCGTGGCGGATGCCGCCTTCGCGAGCAAGCCCGCTCCCACAAGAATCGCGTAAACCCTGTGGGAGCGGGCTTGCCCGCGAAGAGGCCCGAACAGCCTGCGAAATTTCTGAATCAGTCGTTGATCAACTTCCCCACCCGAATCGGCTCGCGCCCGGCGACCTTCGCCTGCCAGCTGCCTGGCTGGGTGTAGCGCCCACGGTCGATGGCGAACAGCACACCGCTGGTGCCGGCCTGCACGGTGGTGACCTTGTCGTTCAACGGGTCGACCACCTCGAACAGCGCATCGCCCTTCTCCACCCATTCCCCGGCTTCACGCAGGAAACTGACCACGCCGTGATGCGGGGCGAACAGGTATTGGGTGCCTTCGAATGGCATGCCCTCACAGCATTCAGCCGGTGCCGCCGGCCAGGTGCCGGAGATGAATCCTTGCTCGGCGAGGAACCCGAGAATGGCCTCGCAATTGGCCTGGGCCTGGTCGACCCGAGTGTCGCCCATGCTGCCCAGCTCCAGGGTGGTCGCCAGGTTGGCCGGTGGAATCGCCGCCGCCGGGAACGTCCTGGCCAGGCGCAACCATGGCGAAGAGCAGGACTCATCGAACGAACTGCCGCCGGAGTCTTCACACAACAACGCCACACCGGCCTTCAAACGCGCCGCCAGGGATTGCCACTGCGGCCAGTGCTGCGGCAACGCATAGATGTGGATCGCAGCGTCGAAATCGCAATGCAGGTCGAGGGTGATGTCGGCGTCGCAGGCATGGCGCAGCAACAGGCGGTGCATGGCTTCCAGCTGCGATGGCGCTGCCGGCAAGCCGTCGAGGACCTCGCCCATGGCCTGGCGAATCAG